>NZ_KK037233.1:0-3695 GCF_000568915.1 Micromonospora sp. M42
CGCCGACACCGACGGCGACGACGGTGACGAGTCCACCGACGAGGACCTGGACCTCGACGACCTCGACACCGACGCCCTCGTCAGGCTGGCGCTTGACGGAACCGATTCCTGACCGTTGTCCCCAGTACGGAGCTCATGATGTCTACGTCCGCAGACAAGGTCGTCGAGGCGCTTCGCGCGTCGCTCAAGGAGACGGGCCGCCTCCGTCAGCTCAACCAGCAGCTGACCGCCGCCGCCAGGGAGCCGATCGCCATCGTCGCGATGTCCTGCCGCTATCCGGGTGGCGTCGCCAGCCCCGAGCAGCTCTGGGACCTGGTGGCCTCCGGCGGCGACGCGATCGGCGGCTTCCCGACGGACCGGGGCTGGGACCTGGACAACCTGTACGACCCGGACGCCGACCGGGCCGGCCGCTCCACCACCCGCGAGGGCGGCTTCCTCTACGACGCGGCCGACTTCGACGCGGAGTTCTTCGGCATCTCGCCGCGCGAGGCCGTGGCGATGGACCCCCAGCAGCGGCTGCTGCTGGAGACGTCGTGGGAGGCGTTCGAGCACGCCGGCGTCGCACCCGCCTCGATGCGGGGGCAGAAGGTCGGCGTCTTCGTCGGCACCGCCGCCAACGGCTACGGCATGGGCCCGCAGAGCGAGGCCGAGGGCGCCGACGAGGGCTACCTGCTGACCGGTACGGCCACCAGCGTCGTCTCCGGGCGGATCGCGTACGCCCTCGGCCTGGAGGGCCCCGCGGTCACCGTGGACACCGCCTGCTCGTCGTCGCTGGTCGCCCTGCACCTGGCGTGCCAGGCGCTGCGGCAGGGCGACTTCGACCTGGCCCTGGCCGGCGGCGTGTGCGTCATGGCCACCCCCGGCCCGTTCGTGGGCTTCTCCCGGCAGCGAGGGCTCGCCGCCGACGGCCGGTGCAAGTCGTTCGCCGCCTCCGCCGACGGCACCGGCTGGTCCGAGGGCGTCGGCATGCTGCTGCTGGAACGGCTCAGCGACGCCCGCCGCAACGGCCACCCCGTGCTCGGCGTCATCCGCAGCTCGGCGGTCAACTCCGACGGCGCGTCGAACGGCCTCACCGCCCCCAACGGCCCGTCCCAGCAGCGGGTCATCCGGCAGGCCCTGGCCGGCGCGAAGCTCACCCCCGACCTGGTCGACGTGGTGGAGGCGCACGGCACCGGCACCACCCTCGGCGATCCGATCGAGGCTCAGGCGCTGCTCGCCACGTACGGCCGGGAGCGGGGCGACGCCGCGCCGCTGCTGCTCGGCTCGATCAAGTCCAACATCGGGCACACCCAGGCCGCCGCCGGCATCGCCGGTGTGATCAAGATGGTGCTGGCGATGCGGCACGGCGTCGTGCCGGCCACCCTGCACGTCGACGAGCCCACCCCGCACGTGGACTGGGCCGCCGGCGCGGTCACCCTCGTCACCGAGGCCACGCCGTGGCCGGCCGTGGACCGGCCGCGCCGGGCCGCCGTCTCGTCGTTCGGGATGAGCGGCACCAACACCCACCTCATCCTCGAACAGCCCGAACCGGCCGACGTCGAGGCGGACCACCCGGTGCCGCCCGCGCCCGCGCCGGTGCTGCTCACCGGCCGCACCCGCACCGCGCTGCGCCGCCAGGCCGAGCGCTGGTCGGCCTACGTCGCCGACGACGCGCACCTGCGCCCGGCCGACGTCGCCTGGACCTCGGCGGTCTCCCGCTCGCCCCTGGAGCACCGGGCGGTCGTGCTCGCCGACGACCGCGACGGTCTGCTCGCCGCGCTGCACGCCCTCGCCGACGACCGGCCCGCCCCCGGGCTGGTCACCGGCGCCGCCGCCGAACGCGGCGGGGTCGCGTTCCTGTTCTCCGGCCAGGGCGCCCAGCGCGCCGGCGCCGGCCGGGAGCTGTACGAGGCGTACCCGGTCTTCGCGGAGGCGCTCGACGAGGTCTGCGGCCACCTCGACCACCGGCTGCCCCGGCCGCTGAAGCCGCTGCTGTTCGCCGAGCCCGGCACCGCCGAGGCCGACCTGCTCGACCAGACCGTCTTCACCCAGGCCGCGCTGTTCGCCGTCGAGGTGGCGCTGCACCGGCTGCTCGGCTCCTGGGGACTGGCCCCCGACATGGTCGCCGGGCACTCCGTCGGCGAGCTGACCGCCGCCCACGTGGCCGGCGTGCTCAGCCTCGACGACGCGTGCGCCCTCGTCGCCGCCCGGGGGCGGCTCATGCAGGACCTGCCCACCGGCGGCGCGATGCTCGCCGTGGCCGCCGACGAGGCCCGGGTCGCCGAGTCGATCGTCGCGCTGACCGGCCGGGTCGCCGTCGCCGCCGTCAACGGCCCCGACGCCGTCGTCGTCTCCGGCGACGCGGCGGCCATCGACGAGCTGGCGGAACTCTGGACCGGCCGGGGGGTGAAGGTGCGGCGGCTGCGGGTCAGCCACGCCTTCCACAGCCCGCTGATGGAGCCGATGCTCGCCGAGTTCGCTGCCGTCGCCGCCCGCCTCGACCTGCGCGCCCCCACCCTGCCGGTGGTGTCCAACGTGACCGGCGAGCTGGCCGACCCGGCGCAGCTCACCGACCCCGGCTACTGGGTGCGCCACGTCCGGGAGGCGGTCCGCTTCGCCGACGGCGTACGCGCCCTGCGCGCCCACGGCGTCGGCACCTTCGTGGAGGTCGGGCCGGACGCCGTGCTCACCGCCAGCGTCCAGGAGACCCTCGCCGGGATCGGGACCGACGCCGCCTCCGCCGTGGTGGTGCCGGTGCTGCGCCGGGACCGCCCGGACCGACGTGCCCTGCTCGCCGCCCTCTCCCAACTGCACGTCGCCGGCACGCCGCCGCACTGGGCGGACGTCCTCGCCGGCCGGCCCGGCCGGCTCGTCGACCTGCCCACCTACCCGTTCGAGCGGCAGCACTACTGGGTGCCGGCCGAGGCGCCCGCCGACGACACCACGACGGGCGGGGCCGGCGCGCTCGACCGCCGGTTCTGGGCGGCCGTCGAACGCGCCGACCTCGACGCGCTGCGCGACACCCTCGCCGTCACCGACACCGCCGCCGCCGAGTCGCTGCGTACCCTGCTGCCCGTCCTCGCCGACTGGCGGCGGCAGCGGCAGGAACACTCGGTCCTCGACGGCTGGCGGTACCGGGAGGAATGGCAGGTGGCCCCCGAGCCCGCCCCCGCCCGGCTGGCCGGCACCTGGCTGCTGGCGCTGCCCGCCGACGACGCCGACGACCCGGTGGCGCGGGCCGTCCGGGCCGCGCTGACCGGCGCCGGCGCCGACGTGCTGCCGCTGACGGTGGAGCCGGACGCCGACCGGGCCGGCCTCGCGGCGGCCCTCGCCGGCGCCGAGCCCGCCGGCGTCGTGTCCCTGCTCGCCGGGGAACCACGCACCGCCGACGGCACCGTCCTGCCCGGCCTGACCACCACCCTCGCCCTCGTGCAGGCGCTCGGCGACGCCGGCGTGGCAGCGCCGCTGTGGCTGGTCACCCGGGGCGCGGTCGCCGCCGCCTCGTACGACCGGCTCGCCGACCCGGCGCAGGCCGCGATCTGGGGCCTCGGCCGGGTCGTCGGCGTCGAGGCGCCGCACCGCTGGGGCGGCCTGGTCGACCTGCCGTCCGACCCCGACGACCGGGCCGCCTTCCGGCTCGCCGCGATCCTCACCGGCTCGACCGGCGAGGACCAGCTCGCCGTGCGCGGCCCCGGCGTCTTCGTCCGCCGCCTCGT
>NZ_KK037233.1:4723-8135 GCF_000568915.1 Micromonospora sp. M42
GGCTTCGACTCGCTGACCGCCGTGGAGCTGCGCAACCGGCTCGTCGCCGCCACCGGGCAGGCGCTGCCCACCACACTGGTCTTCGACCACCCCACCCCGGTGGTGCTGGCCCGCTTCCTGCTCGCCGGCCTCTTCGGCGCCGACGCCGGGGCGGCTCCCGTCGACGTCCCGGCCGCCGTGGGCGACGACGAGCCGGTGGCCATCGTCGCCATGGCCTGCCGCTACCCCGGCGGCGTCGACGGCCCCGAACGGCTGTGGCGCCTCGTCGCCGACGGCGTCGACGCGATCGGCGACTTCCCGACCGACCGGGGCTGGGACCTCGACCGGCTCTACGACCCCGACCCGGCCAACCCCGGCACCACGTACGCCGACAAGGGCGGCTTCCTGCACGGGGCGGGCGAGTTCGATCCCGGTTTCTTCGGGATCTCGCCGCGCGAGGCGGCGGCGATGGATCCGCAGCAGCGGTTGTTGCTGGAGGTTTCGTGGGAGGCGGTCGAGCGGGCAGGGGTTGCGCCTGGGGTTCTGCGGGGTTCGCGAACAGGGGTGTTCGTGGGCACGAATGGTCAGGACTATGGGGCCCTGCTGATGGCTGCGGGGGAGCAGGCCGAAGGGTTCGGGGCCACGGGCAACGCCGCCAGTGTGGTGTCGGGCCGGGTGGCGTACGCGTTGGGGTTGGAGGGGCCGGCGGTGTCGGTGGACACGGCGTGTTCGTCGTCGCTTGTGGCGTTGCACCTGGCGGTGCAGGCGCTGCGGCGTGGCGAGTGCGACCTCGCCCTCGCCGGTGGCGTCACGGTCATGGCCACCCCCCGGCACCTTCTTCGAGTTCTCCCGGCAGCGGGGCCTGGCGGCCGACGGCCGGTGCAAGGCGTTCGCGGCGGGTGCGGACGGCACGGGCTGGGGCGAGGGTGTGGGCGTGCTGCTGGTGGAGCGGCTGTCGGACGCGCGGCGCAACGGGCACCGGGTCCTGGCGGTGGTGCGTGGGTCGGCGGTCAACCAGGACGGCGCCTCGAACGGGCTGACCGCCCCGAACGGCCCGTCGCAGCAGCGGGTGATCCGCCAGGCCCTCGCGGGCGCCCGGCTGGGCAGCGCGGATGTCGACGTGGTCGAGGCGCACGGCACGGGCACGACGCTCGGTGACCCGATCGAGGCGCAGGCCCTGCTGGCGACCTACGGCCAGGACCGCGAGGGCGGCGAGCCGCTGCTGCTCGGCTCGATCAAGTCCAACATCGGCCACACGCAGGCCGCCTCGGGCGTCGCCGGTGTGATCAAGATGGTGCTGGCGATGCGGGAGGGCGTGGTACCGGCGACGTTGCACGTGGACGAGCCGTCGCCGCACATCGACTGGACCTCCGGCGCGGTGGAACTGGCCACGCAGTCGCGGCCCTGGCCGGTGGTGGACCGGCCGCGCCGGGCGGCGGTGTCGTCGTTCGGCATGTCCGGCACCAACGCCCACGTGATCATCGAACAGGCCGACGAGCCGCAGGCCGTGGCTGCCGCTCCGGCCGAGCAGGGCCCCGGGCTCGTTGCCTCCGACGTCGTGGTGTGGCCGCTGTCGGGACGTTCGAAGGGCGCCCTGACCGGCCAGGCGGCTCGCCTGGCGGAGTACGTGCGCGAGCACGGCGAGGTGGACGCGGCGGCGGTGGGCTGGTCTCTCGCTGTTACCAGGTCGGTGTTCGACCAGCGGGCGGTCGTGGTCGGGTCGAGCGTGGAGGAGTTGCTGGCGGGGCTGGACGCTCTGGCGTCTGGGTCGCCGGCCGGCAACGTGGTCGCGGCGGCGGCTCTGTCGCATGGCGCGGGTGCGGTGTTCGTGTTCCCGGGTCAGGGTGCGCAGTCGGCGCGGATGGCGGCGGGTCTGGTGGGTCGTGCGCCGGTGTTCGACGCGCGGTTGGCGGAGTGTCAGCGGGCGTTGGCGCCGTACCTCGATGTGGACCTCGTTGCGGTGTTGACCGGTGACGACGAGTCGTGGCTGGCGCGGGTCGAGGTCGTGCAGCCGGTGCTGTGGGCCGTGGGTATGGCCCTGGCGGCGGTGTGGCAGCACGCCGGGGTCACCCCGGCGGCGGTGGTCGGTCACTCGCAGGGCGAGATCGGCGCGGCGTGTGTGGCGGGGATTCTCTCCCTGGAGGACGCGGCGAAGGCGGTGGCGTTGCGGTCGCGGGCGCTGACGGTGCTGCGGGGTACCGGGACGATGGCGTCGGTGGACCTGTCGGCGGAGGCGGTGGCCGAGCGGCTGCCGGCGTTCCCGGGTGTCGGGGTGGCGGCGGTGAACGGTCCGTCGACGGTGGTGGTGTCGGGTCCGCCGCAGCCGGTTGCGGATCTGGTGGAGGCGTGTCAGGCCGACGGGGTGCGGGCGCGGTTGATTCCGGTGGACTACGCGTCGCACTCCGTGGCGGTGCAGGACGTCGCGGAGCGGTTGCGCGCGGACCTGGCCGACGTGAGCCCGCAGCCGGGGCACACTCGGCTCGTCTCGACGTTGACGGGGGACTGGGTGGACCCGTCCTCGATGTCGGCGGACTACTGGTACGACAACCTGCGGCAGACCGTGCAGTTCGACGCCGCCGTGCGCGTCGCTGTCGCCGCCGGGCACACCACGTTCATCGAGATCAGCCCCCACCCGGTGCTGACGATGCCGGTGACGGCGATCCTGGACGATGCCGGCGTCACCGGGCACACGCTGGGCAGCCTGCGGCGCGGTGACGACGACCCGACGCGGCTGCTGACCAACCTCGCCACCGCCCACGCGATCGGCCTGCCCGTCGACCTGACGGCCGTCCTCGCCGAGACCGACGTGGTGGCACTGCCCACCTACGCCTTCGAACGGGGACGCTACTGGCTGGACGCGCCCGCGCACCGCGTACGCGACGTCGGCTCGGCCGGCCTCCAGGACACCGGGCACCCGCTGCTCAGCGCGGCCGTACCCGTCGCCGACGACCGGGCGGTGGTGCTGACCGGGCGGCTGTCGGTGCGTACCCACCCGTGGCTGGCCGACCACGCCGTCGGCGGGGCGGTGATCGTCCCCGGCACCGGCGTCGTCGACATGGTGGTCCGGGCCGGCGACGAGGTCGACGCCGGCCAGGTGGGCGACCTGACGCTGATCAACCCGCTGGTGCTCCCCGCGACCGGCGCGGTGCAGGTGCAGGTACGAGTGGGCCCGCCCGCCGACACCGGCGAGCGGAGCGTCACCGTGCACTCCCGCCCCGAAGAGGACGCCGACGCCGAGTGGACCCGGCACGCCGAGGGACTCCTGCTGCCGCAGCCGCCCGCCCCGACCGCCGTACCGGGGCAGTGGCCGCCGGCCGACGCCGTCGAGGTCGACGCCGACCTGGACGCCTGGTACGTGCAGACGGCCGAGGGCGGCCTCGGCTACGGCCCCTCCTTCCGGGGGCTGCGCCGGGTGTGGCGCGGCGACGGCGAG
>NZ_KK037233.1:8475-15857 GCF_000568915.1 Micromonospora sp. M42
TGGACTGGACGCCGTTGACGGACACCGGGGCGGCGGCCGGGGAGGCCCGCTGGGCGCTGCTCGGCGACGACACCCTCGGCCTCGCCGGGGCGCTCGCCGCCGCCGGGCACCCGGTGCGGTCCCACGCCGACCTGGCGGCGCTGGTCGCCGAGATCGGGGAGTCCGGGGACGTACCCGATGTGGTGCTGGATCTGCGCTCCGGCGCGGAGTCGGACCCGCAGCGGGCCGGTGAGGCCGCGCACGACGCGGCCCGCGACGCCCTCGCGCTGGTGCGGCAGTGGTTGGGCGAGCCCCGGCTGGAGCGGTCCCGGCTCGTGCTGCACACCCGGGGCGCGGTCGGCGCGGCCCCGGGCGAGGCCCCCTGCGACCTGGCCCGGGCGAGCCTGTGGGGGCTGGTCCGCTCGGCGCAGTCCGAGCACCCCGGCCGGTTCACGCTGCTCGACACCGACGACGCCGCCGCCTCCCTGGCGGCCGTCCCGGCGGCCGTCGCCTCCGGCGAGCCGCAGCTCGCGCTGCGCGACGGCGCGCCGCTCGTGCCCCGGCTGGCCCGGGCCCGCGACGCCGGTGTGTTGCCGCTGCCCGCCGACGAGGTGCCGTGGCGCCTCGACGTCACCGAGAAGGGCACGCTGGAGAACCTCGCCCTGCTGCCCGGTCCCGAGGCGGGCGGGGAACTGCCGGCGGGCCACGTCCTGGTCGGGATGCGCGCCTCCGGGCTGAACTTCCGCGACGTGGTGCTGGCCCTCGGCATGGTCCCCGACCAGGAGGTGCTGGGCAACGAGGGCGCCGGCGTGGTGCTCGGCGTGGGGCCGGGCGTCGCCGACCTCGCCCCCGGCGACCGGGTGATGGGCATCTTCTCCGGCTCGTTCGCCTCGGCGGCGGTCACCGACCGCCGGCTGGTCACCCGCATCCCCGACGGCTGGTCCTACACCGACGCCGCCGCCGTGCCCGTGGTCTTCCTGACCGCGTGGTACGGGCTGGTGGAGCTGGCCCGGCTGCGCGCGGGCGAGTCCGTGCTCGTGCACGCGGCGGCCGGCGGCGTGGGCATGGCCGCCGTGCAGATCGCCCGCCACCTCGGCGCGGAGGTCTACGGCACGGCCGGCCCCGGCAAGTGGCCGGCGCTGCGCGACACCGGCTTCGACGACGCGCACCTCGCCTCCTCCCGCAGCCTCGACTTCGCCGACGAGTTCGCCCACCGCACCGGCGGGCGGGGCGTCGACGTGGTGCTCAACGCCCTGCGCGGCGAGTACGTCGACGCGTCGCTGCGGCTGCTCGCCGACGGCGGCCGGTTCGTCGAGATGGGCAAGACCGACAAGCGGGACCCGCGGCGGGTCGCCGCCGACCACCCGGGCGTCAGCTACCAGGTCTTCGATCTCATCGAGGCCGGCCCGGAGAAGATCGGCGCGATGCTGGGCGAGCTGATGGCGCTTTTCGCCGCCGGTGCGCTGCGGCCCCTGCCCCGGCGCACCTGGGACGTCCGGCGCGCCCCCGAGGCGTTCCGCTTCCTCAGCCAGGCCCGGCACGTCGGCAAGCTGGCCCTGAGCATTCCGCAGGCGCCCCGGCTCGACGGCACGGTCCTGGTCTCCGGGGCGACCGGCACCCTCGGCGCGCTGCTCTGCCGGCACCTGGTCACCGCGCACGGCGCCCGGCAGCTGCTGCTGGTCAGCCGGCGCGGCCCGGACGCCGAGGGCGCCGACGAACTGCTCGCCGACCTGAAGGCGCTCGGCGCGGACGTGTCGATCGTCGCCGCCGACCTGGCCGACCCGGACGCCGTGGCGGACGTGCTGTCCATGGTGGACCGGCGGCACCCGCTGCGCGCCGTCGTGCACGCCGCCGGCGTCCTCGACGACGCCACCGTCGAGTCGCTCACCCCCGACCGCCTCGCCGCGGTGCTGCGGCCCAAGGTCGACGTGGCGTGGAACCTGCACCGGGCCACCCTCGGCCACGACCTGAGCGCGTTCGTGCTCTTCTCCGCCGCCGCCGGCGTGTTCGGCGGTCCGGGCCAGGGCAACTACGCCGCCGGCAACGCGTTCCTCGACGCGCTGGCGGAGCACCGGCGGGCCCTCGGCCTGCCGGCGGTCGCGCTGGCGTGGGGCCGCTGGGCACAGGCCAGCGGCATGACGGGCCACCTCGACTCGGCCGACATCCGCCGCCTCGACCGGGGCGGCATGGCGGCGCTCTCCGACGCCGAGGGGCTCGCCCTGTTCGACGCCCTCTGGCGCTCGGAGCGGGCGACAATCATGCCCGCCAAGATCGCCACCGGCGTGGCCGCGCCCGGGTCGCCCGTACACCCGCTGCTGACCAACCTGGTCCGCGCCGTCGGCCGCCGGGCCGCGGCCGGCGAGGCCGCCGACGGGCAGGCGTACGCCGAGACGCTGCGCGCCCTGCCCGACGACAAGCGGGTACGCGCCCTGCGCGACCTGGTGCTGGCGCACGTGGCGGTCGTTCTCGGCCACGGCGACCCGGCCGGCATCGAGCCGACCCGCGCGTTCCGGGAACTCGGCTTCGACTCGCTGACCGCCGTGGAGCTGCGCAACCGGCTCGGCGCGGCCACCGGGCTGCGGCTGCCGGCGACGCTGGTCTTCGACAACCCGACGCCCGAGGCGCTCGCCGTCCACCTGGCCGGGCAGTTCGCCCCGGTGAGCCCGGCCGGCGAGCCGTCGGCGGCGGGCCGGGAACTCGACCGGCTGGAGGCGGCGCTCGTCGGGCTGGACCCGGCCGACGACGAGTTCCGCCGGATCACCGACCGGCTGCACGGCCTGCTGGGCCGGCTGACCGAGCGGCAGGCGGACGCGGACGGCGACGACGACCTGGAGTCGGCCACCGCCGAGAACATCTTCGACCTGATCGACCGCGAGCTGGAGACGTCGTGACCACCAGCCGCAACGACATCGGCATGCCGAGTGAGGTAGGTCCACGGTGAGCAACGAGGACGAGAGGTACGTCGAGTACCTGAAGCGTACGACCTCGGAGCTGCGGCGTACCCGGCGTCGGCTGCGCGAGCTTGAGAGCCGGGACTCCGAGCCCATCGCCATCGTGGCGATGAGCTGCCGCTACCCGGGCGGCGTCGACAGCCCCGAGGCGCTGTGGCAGCTCGTGCACGACGGCGGCGACGGGATCGGGCCGTTCCCCGCCGACCGGGGCTGGGACCTGGAGAACCTCTTCCACCCCGATCCCGACCACCCGGGCACCAGTTACGTGCGCGAGGGCGGCTTCGTCTACTCCGCCGCCGACTTCGACGCCGACCTGTTCGGCATCTCGCCCCGCGAGGCCCTCGCCATGGACCCGCAGCAGCGGCTGCTGCTGGAGACCTCCTGGGAGGCGTTCGAGCGGGCCGGGCTGCCGCTGCCGGCCGTCCGGGGCAGCCGTACCGGCGTCTTCGTCGGGGCGTCGTCGCACGGCTACGACGGCATGATGGCGCAGGCCGAGAACGGCGAGGGCCACCTGCTCACCGGCAACGCCACCAGTGTCATCTCCGGCCGCGTCGCGTACACCCTCGGGCTGGAGGGGCCGGCGGTCACGGTCGACACCGCCTGCTCGTCCTCGCTCGTCGCCATCCACCTGGCCGCGCAGGCCCTGCGCAACGGCGACTGCGAGCTGGCCCTGGCGGGCGGCGTGACGGTGATGCCCACCCCGGCGGTCTTCGTCGGCTTCAGCCGGCAGCGCGGTCTCGCCGCCGACGGGCGGTGCAAGGCGTTCGCCGCCGGCGCGGACGGCACCTCGTGGTCCGAGGGCATCGGCATGCTGCTGCTCACCCGGCTCTCCGACGCGCAGCGGCACGGCTACCCGGTGCTCGCCGTGGTACGCGGCAGCGCGGTCAACTCCGACGGCGCGTCCAACGGGCTCAGCGCCCCGCACGGCCCCTCCCAGGTGCGGGTCATCCGCCAGGCCCTCGGCAACGCCCGGCTCACGCCCGAGCAGGTCGACGTGGTGGAGGCGCACGGCACGGGCACCCGGCTCGGCGACCCGATCGAGGCGCAGGCGCTGCTGGCCACGTACGGGCAGGACCGCGACGAGGCCGCGCCGCTGCTGCTCGGGTCGGTGAAGTCGAACATCGGGCACACCCAGGCAGCCGCCGGCGTGGCCGGTGTGATCAAGATGGTGATGGCGATGCGGCACGGCGTCGTGCCGCCCACCCTGCACGTCGACGAGCCGTCGCCGCAGATCGACTGGACCGCTGGGGCCGTCACCCTCGCCACCGCCGTCACGCCGTGGCCGGCCGTGGACCGGCCGCGCCGGGCCGCCGTGTCGTCGTTCGGCGTCTCCGGCACCAACGCGCACACCATCATCGAGCAGGCCCCGGCTCCCGCCGAGGTCGAGGCCGAGGCCGAGGCGACCACGCCGCAGTCCCGCACGGTGGCCCCCGTGCTGCTCTCCGCCCGCTCCGACGCCGCGCTCGCCGCGCAGGCCGGCCGCTGGGCCGCCCGGTTCGCCGCCGACGACACCCTCCGCCCGCTCGACGTGGCCTTCTCGTCGGTCACCTCCCGCTCCACCCTGGACCGTCGGGCCGTGCTGTCCGCGACCGGCCGCGACGACCTGCTCGCGGGGCTGCGCGCCCTCGCCGCCGGGGAACCGGCCGGTACGGTCGTGCTCGGTGCCGGGGTGCCGCGCGGCCAGCTCGCGGTGCTCTTCTCCGGCCAGGGCGCGCAGCGCGCCGGCATGGGCCGGGAGCTGTACGCGGAGTTTCCCGTCTTCGCTGCGGCCGTCGACGAGGCGTGCGGGCACCTGGACAGGGCCCTGCCGCGCCCGCTGAGGGAGGTGCTCTTCGCCGAGCCGGGTTCGGCTGAGGCGGAGCTGCTGGATCAGACGGTGTTCACGCAGGCGGGGCTGTTCGCGGTCGAGGTGGCGCTGTTCCGTCTCGTCGAGTCCTTCGGGGTCGTGCCGGATTTCGTGGGTGGGCACTCGATCGGTGAGGTCACGGCCGCGTACGTGGCGGGGGTGCTGTCGCTGGAGCACGCCTGCGCGCTGGTGGCGGCGCGGGGCCGGTTGATGCAGGCGCTGCCGACGGGTGGCGGGATGCTGGCGGTCGCGGCGGCCGAGGCCGATGTGGCGGCGGCGCTGGACGGGCTGGCCGGAGTGGGGATCGCGGCGGTCAATGGTCCGCAGGCCGTCGTGGTCTCCGGTGCCGTCGAGGCCCTCGACGAGGTGGAGCGGGTCTGGCGTGAGCGGGGCATACGCGTCCGCCGCCTCACCGTCAGCCACGCGTTCCACAGCCCGCTGATGGAGCCGATGCTCGCCCGGTTCCGCGCGGTGCTCGACAAGCTCACTTCGCCGCGCCGGTGCTGCCGGTCGTGTCGAACGTGACCGGTGCCCTGGCCGGCGATGAGATCCGCACGCCGGAGTACTGGGTGCGGCACGTGCGCGAGGCGGTGCGGTTCGCTGACGGGGTCGCCGCGCTGCGCGCCGCCGGGGCGGACACGTTCCTGGAGGTCGGCCCGCGCAGCGTACTGACCGCGATGGCGGCCGACATCCTGCTCGCCGACGACGCCGTGCTGGCCGTCGCCGCGCAGCGCGCGGACCGGCCCGAGGCGCACGGGCTGCTGGCCGGGCTGGCCGAGTTGCACGTGCGCGGGGTGGCGGTCGACTGGCGGCAGTGGTTCGCCGACACCGGCGCGCGCCGCGTGGACCTCCCCACGTACGCCTTCCAGCACCAGCGCTACTGGCCCGAGGTCGGCGGCACCGCCGCGACGGCCGTGCCGGGTGACCTGCGCCCCGCGCAACACCCCCTGCTCGGGGCCGCCGTCGGCGTCGCGCACGCCGAGGGATTCCTGTTCACCGGCCGGCTGGCCCGGCGTACCCACCCGTGGATCTGTGACCACGTCGTCTTCGACACCGTGCTGCTGCCCGGCACGGGCTTCGTCGAACTCGCCCTCCAGGCCGGCGCGCACGTCGGCGCGGACCACGTCCGCGAACTCACCCTGGAGTCGCCGCTGATCCTGCCGGAGACCGGGGGCGTCGACATCCAGCTCTGGATCGGCCCGGCCGACGAGACCGGCTGCCGGTCCGTGTCGCTGCACTCCGCCCAGGACGGCGAGCCGGCCGAGGGCGCGGGCGAGCGGACCTGGACCCGCAACGCCAGCGGCGTGCTGGCCAGCGGCCCCGCCGCCCCGAGCGGCCCCGCCGGCTGGTCCGACCTGACCACCTGGCCGCCGCCGGGCGCCACCGAGGTCGGCACCGACGACCTCTACCTGAACCTCTCCGCCCAGGGCTACGACTACGGTCCGTCCTTCATCGCCCTGCGCTCCGCGTGGCGGCGCGGCGACGACCTCTTCGCCGAGCTGGCGCTGCCCGAGGCCCCCGCCGCCGAGGCCGGTGGATACGGCCTGCACCCGGCCCTGCTCGACGCGGCGCTGCACACCCTCGGCCTGACCACGCCGGCCGGAGAGCCTTCAGGGGCGGGCATGCTCCCGGGGTACGGCCGGCTGCCGTTCTCCTGGAACGACGTCGCCCTGCACGGCGCCGGGGCCGCGGCGGCCCGCGTCCGGGTCTCGCACACCGGCCCCGACAGCATCTCGCTGCTGCTCACCGACGTCACCGGCGCGCCCGTCATCTCCGTCGGCTCCCTGGTCCTGCGGCCGGTCTCCGCCGACCAGCTCCGCACCGCCTCCGGCGGCGGCACCGAGTCGCTCTTCCAGGTCGATTGGGCGCCGCTCGCGCTGCCCGCCGGCCCGTCCACT
Organism: Micromonospora sp. M42; assembly: GCF_000568915.1. Lineage (NCBI taxonomy): Bacteria > Bacillati > Actinomycetota > Actinomycetes > Micromonosporales > Micromonosporaceae > Micromonospora > Micromonospora sp. M42. The sequence continues at coordinate 15,150 of NZ_KK037233.1, forward strand.
GTCGACTGGGCGGTCATCGGCGACGCCGCGGCGCTCACCGACGCGGTCGCGGCCACCGGCACGGCCGTGGCGGCGTACCCCGACCTGACGGCCCTGGCCACAGCGATGGACGACGGCACGGACGCGCCCGGCGTGCTGGTCCTGCCGTTGCTCGACCCGCCCGCGTCGGCGGACGTGCCGCGCGCCGTCGCCGAGGCGACCCACCGGGTGCTTGCCGTGCTCCAGCAGTTCCTCGCCGAGGAGCGCTACGCGGTGTCCCGGCTGGTGGTGCTGACCTCGGGCGCGGTCGCCACCGACCGGGACGCCGACCTGACCGACCTGGCCGGCGCCGCCGTGATCGGCCTGCTCCGCTCCGCCCAGTCGGAGAACCCCGACCGGTTCGTGCTTGTCGACGTCGACGACGTGGCCGGCTGTGCCGCCGTGCTCGTCCCGGCCGTCGCGACCGACGAACCGCAGGTCGTGATCCGCGCGGGTGTCGCCGCCGGCGCCCGGCTCACCCGGGTTCCCGCCCCGGCCGAGCCGCCGGCCGCCCCGTTCGACTCCGACGGCACCGTCCTGATCACCGGCGCCACCGGAACCCTCGGCCAGCTGATGAGCCGGCACCTGGTCAGCACGTACGGCGTCCGGCACCTCATCCTCACCAGCCGGCGCGGCCGCGCCGCCGGGGGCGTCGCGGAGCTCTGCGCCGAGCTGGAGGCGCTCGGCGTG
>NZ_KK037233.1:16655-31964 GCF_000568915.1 Micromonospora sp. M42
TCGGCTTCGACTCGCTGACCGCCGTCGAGATGCGCAACCGGCTCAACAACGCCTTCGGGATGCGGCTGCCGGCCACCCTCGTCTTCGACTACCCGACCCCGCACGACCTGGCGGGCTTCCTGGGTACGGAGATCGCCGGCACCCCGGTCCCCGTGCGACCCGCGACGACCACCGTGCCGGTCGGCGACGACGAGCCCCTCGCGATCATCGGCATGGCCTGCCGGCTGCCCGGCGGCGTGTGGTCGCCCGACGACCTGTGGCGGCTGGTGGTCGACGGCGTCGACGCGATCAGCGACCTGCCGACCGACCGTGGCTGGGACCTCGACAGCCTCTACAGCCCCGACCCCGACGCCCCCGGCACCTTCTACGCCCGCGGCGGCGGCTTCCTCAGCGGCGTGGACCGGTTCGACCCCGGCTTCTTCGGCATCTCGCCCCGCGAGGCCCTGGCCATGGACCCGCAGCAGCGGCTGCTGCTGGAAACCACCTGGGAGTCCTTCGAGTCCGCCGGCATCGACCCGGCCGACGTACGGGGCAGCAGCACCGGCGTCTTCGTCGGCACCAGCGGCCAGGACTACGGCTCGCTGCTCGCGTACTCGCCGGAGGCCGCCGAGGGCTACATGCTGACCGGGATGACCAGCAGCGTCATCTCCGGCCGGGTGGCGTACACGTTCGGGCTGGAGGGGCCGGCGGTGTCGCTGGACACGGCCTGCTCCTCGTCGCTGGTGGCCCTGCACTGGGCCGGTCAGGCGCTGCGGCGCGGCGAGTGCGACATGGCCCTCGCCGGTGGCGTGATGGTGATGGCCACCCCGACCGCCTTCGTCGAGTTCTCCCGGCAGCGCGGCCTGGCCGCCGACGGCCGGTGCAAGTCGTTCGCCGCGTCGGCCGACGGCACCGGCTGGTCCGAGGGCGTGGGCATGCTGCTCGTGCAGCGGCTCTCCGACGCGCGCCGACAGGGCCGCACCGTGTACGCGGTGGTGCGCGGCTCGGCGATCAACCAGGACGGTGCCTCGAACGGGCTGACCGCCCCGAACGGTCCGTCGCAGCAGCGGGTGATCCGCCAGGCGCTGGCGTCGGCCCGCCTTACCACGGCCGACGTGGACGTGGTCGAGGCGCACGGCACGGGCACGACGCTCGGTGACCCGATCGAGGCGCAGGCCCTGCTGGCCACGTACGGGCGGGAGCGGCCCGCCGACCGGCCGCTGCTGCTCGGCTCGATCAAGTCGAACATCGGCCACGCCCAGGCCGCCGCCGGGGTGGCCGGTGTGATCAAGATGGTGCAGGCCATCCGGCACGGCCTCGTCCCGGCGACGCTGCACGTGGACGAGCCGTCCCCGCACATCGACTGGACCTCCGGCGCCGTCGAGCTGGCCACGGAGTCGCGGCCGTGGCCGGTGGTGGACCGGCCGCGCCGGGCGGCGGTGTCGTCGTTCGGCATCTCCGGCACGAACGCCCACGTGATCATCGAGCAGGGTGACGAGCCGGTCGACGCCGCACGTGTGGACACACGGCCCGGCCTCGTGGATTCCGACGTCGTGGTGTGGCCGCTGTCGGGGCGGTCGAGGGAAGCCCTGACCGGCCAGGCGGCCCGGCTGGCCCGGCACGTACGCGAGCACGGCGAGGTCGATGCGGCGGCGGTGGGCTGGTCCCTGACGACGACCCGGTCGACGTTCGACCAGCGGGCGGTCGTGGTCGGGTCGAGCGCGGAGGAGTTGCTGGCGGGGCTGGACGCTCTGGCGTCGGGGTCGCCGGCCGGCAACGTGGTCGCGGCGACGTCGTCGTCGCACGGTGCGGGCCCGGTGTTCGTGTTCCCGGGTCAGGGTGCGCAGTCGGCGCGGATGGCGGCCGGTCTGGTGGGTCGTACGCCGGTCTTCGACGCGCGGTTGGCGGAGTGCCAGCGGGCGTTGGCGCCGTATCTGGACGTGGACCTCGTGTCGGTGCTCACCGGTGACGACGAGTCGTGGCTGGCGCGGGTGGAGGTCGTGCAGCCGGTGCTGTGGGCCGTCGGCGTCGCCCTCGCCGCCGTGTGGCAGCACGCGGGTGTGGTTCCGGCGGCGGTGATCGGTCACTCGCAGGGTGAGATCGGCGCGGCGTGCGTGGCCGGGATCCTCTCCCTGGAGGACGCGGCGAAGGCGGTGGCGTTGCGCTCCCGGGCCCTGACCGCGCTGCGGGGCACCGGGACGATGGCGTCGGTCGACCTCCGCGCGGACGCGGTGACGGAGCGCCTGCCGGGCTTCCCCGGGGTGGGCGTCGCGGCGGTGAACGGCCCGTCGACGGTCGTGGTGTCGGGTCCGCCGCAGCCGGTCGCGGATCTGGTGGCGGCGTGTCAGGCCGACGGGGTGCGGGCGCGGTTGATCCCGGTGGACTACGCGTCGCACTCGGCGGCGGTGCAGGAGGTGGCCGAGCGGTTGCGCGCCGACCTGGCCGACGTGACGCCGCGACAGGGCAACGTCCGGCTCGTCTCCACCCTCACCGGGGACTGGGTGGACCCGTCCTCGATGTCGCCGGCTACTGGTACGACAACCTGCGGCAGACCGTGCAGTTTGACGCCGCCGTGCGGGTGGCGGTCGAGGCGGGTCACACGACGTTCGTGGAGATCAGCCCCCACCCGGTGCTGACGATGCCGGTGACGGCGATCCTGGACGACGCCGGCGTCACCGGGCACACCCTGGGCAGCCTGCGCCGCGGTGACGACGACCCGACGCGGCTGCTGACCAACCTCGCCACCGCCCACGCGATCGGCCTGCCCGTCGACCTGACGGCCGTCCTCGCCGGGACCGACCCTGTCGCCCTGCCCACGTACGCCTTCGACCACCAGCGGTACTGGGTCGAGCCGCCGGCGCACCGGGCGCAGGACGTCAGCTCCGCCGGTCTCCAGGACGCCGGGCACCCGCTGCTCAGCGCCACGCTGACGTTCCCCGACAGCGAGCGGATGGTCTTCACCGGGCGGCTGTCGGTGCGTACCCACCCGTGGCTCGGCGAGCACCGGGTGATGGACAACATCCTGCTGCCCGGCACCGCCTTCGTGGAACTCGCCACATACGCCGGTGCGCAGGCCGGCTGCCCGACGGTGGAGGAGCTGACGCTGCTCGCCCCGCTCGTCCTGCCCGAACTCGGCGCGCTCCAGGTGCAGCTGACGGTCGGCGACCGCGACGACGACGGGCGGCGCACCGTCCAGCTCCACTCCCGGCCCTACCGGGACGGCTCCGACGAGATCCTCGCCGACGTCGCCTGGACCTGCCACGCCACCGGCCTGCTCGGCCCGCAGCCGGCCGACGCCGCGCCCGCCTTCGACCTGGGGGTGTGGCCGCCGCCCGGCGCGACGCGCGTCGAGTCCGACGACTTCTACTCCGGCATCGAGGCGACCGTCTTCGGATACGGGCCTGCGTTCCGGGGTCTGCGTGCCGCGTGGATCCGCGACGACGAGGTCTTCGCCGAGGTCGAGCTGCCCGCCGGCCACCACGCCGAGGCCGGCCGCTTCGGCGTGCACCCGGCGCTGCTCGACGGCGCGCTGCAGGCCATGTCGATCGGCGGCTTCCTCGGCCGGATGGGCGACGGCGCCGACGCCGGCGTGCCCCGTCTGCCGTTCGCCTGGACCGGGGTCTCCCTGCTCGCCGCCGGGGCCACCGCCCTGCGCGTGCGCGTCGCCGCGGCCGGCGAGGTCGGCGTCTCGTTCCAGGTGGCCGACGCCACCGGCGCCCCGGTGCTGCACGTCGACTCGCTGATCATGCGCCGTGTCTCCGGGGACTCCCTCGGCGCGGCCCGCTCCGGCCGGCACGAGTCGCTGTTCCAGGTGGACTGGCCCGTGCTGCCGGTGCCCACCGGCCCCGTGCCGGCGGCCACCCGCTGGGTGGCGCTCGGCGACGACCTGGTGCTCAGCGCGGCCTGCGAGGCGGCCGGTGCCCGGGTGCGTACCGACGTCGGGCTCGACACCCTCGGCGACCTGCTCGCCGGGGGTGAGCCGGCGCCCGAGCTGGTGATCGTCCCGGTCGGCGACGCCGGGAACCCGTCGGACCCGGAGCTCGCCGCGCAGGCGCGCGCCGCCACGCACCGTACGCTCGCCGCGTTGCGGACCTGGCTCGCCGACGACCGGTTCGCCGACTCGCGGCTGGTGCTCGTCACCCGGGACGCGGTCGCGGCGGGGGAGCAGGAGCAGGTGAACCTGCGCCAGGCCCCGGTCTGGGGCCTGCTGCGCGCCGCCCAGCTCGAACACCCGGGCCGGTGCCAGCTCGTCGACCTCGACGACGCCCCGGACAGCGCCGCCGCGCTGGCCGCCGCCATCGCCTCCGGCGAGCCGCAGCTCGCCGTGCGCGACGGGCAGGTCCGCACCCCACGGCTCGGCCGGGTTCCGGCCGGTGTCGAGCCGCTGCCCGGCGGGATCGACCCGGCCGGCACCGTGCTGATCACCGGCGGCACGGGCGTGCTGGGCCGCATCCTGGCCCGCCACCTCGCCACCAGCCACGGCGTACGGCACCTGCTGCTGGCCGGGCGGCGCGGCGCGGCGGCCGAGGGGATCGGCGACCTGGTCGACGAACTCGCCGGCACCGGTACGGAGGTGACCGTCGCGGCCTGCGACGCCGCCGACCCCGAGGCCCTGTCGGCGCTGCTGGCCGGGGTGCCGGCAGCGCACCCGCTCACCGCCGTGGTGCACGCCGCCGGCGTCCTCGACGACGGCGTGCTGGAGTCGATGACCCCCGAACGGGTGGACGCGGTCGCCGTGCCGAAGATCGACGCCGCCTGGCACCTGCACCGCCTCACGGCCGACGCGAACCTCGCGGCCTTCGTCCTGTTCTCGTCGGCGGCGGCCACGCTGGGCAGCGCCGGCCAGTCCAACTACGCGGCGTCGAACGCCTTCCTCGACGCCCTCGCGGCGCACCGCCGGGCACGCGGGCTCGCCGGCATCTCGCTCGCCTGGGGCCTGTGGGCGCAGGCCAGCGGCATGACGGGCCACCTCGGCGGCGACGACGTGCGGCGGATGGCCGAGCAGGGCGCCACCGGCCTGCTCACCGAGCAGGCGCTGGATCTCTTCGACGCCGCGTGGCGGCTCGACGCGGCAACCGTCCTGCCGATGCGCCTGGACGTCGGGACGCTGCGCGGGCAGGCGGAGACCGGCACCCTCGCGCCCATGCTCCGGGCCCTGGTCCGGGTGCCGCTGCGACGCTCCATGGACGCCACCGGTGCCCGCTCCGGCGGGGTGCAGCTCGGCCGGCGGCTCGCCGGACTGGCCGCCCCGGAGCGGCTCAAGGTGGTGCTCGACGTGGTACGCGCGAACATCGCCGCCGTCCTCGGCCACGCCGGCTCGGACGCGGTCGACCCGAACCGGCTCTTCACCGACCTGGGCTTCGACTCGCTCACCGCCGTCGACCTGCGCAACCGGCTCAACAGCCTGTCCGGCCTGCGGCTGCCGGCGACGCTCGTGTTCGACTACCCGACGCCGACGGCGCTCGCCGAGAAGCTGACGAGCGAGATCGCCGCCGACGCGGCGCCCTCCATCCAGCCGCTCTTCCAGGGCATCGACACGGTGGAGAGCCTGCTCACCGCCATCCCGCTCGACCCGGCGGCCCGCGCCCGGTTCACCGCCCGGATGCAGGACCTGCTCGCCAAGGCGTCCGACCTGGCGGCCGGGCCCGCCGTCGAACCGGACCGGCCAGACCTCGACTCGGCCAGCGACGACGAGATCTTCGACTTCATCAGCAAAGAGTTTGGAATCTCCTGAGATGACCAACCTTCGGACCGAGGCAGGGGCCACCCGATGAGCGACGACAAGCTGCGGTACTTCCTGAAGCGGGTGACAGCCGACCTGCACGACACCAAGCGCAAGCTGCAGACCGTCGAGGCCCGCGACCAGGAGCCGCTGGCCATCGTCTCGATGAGCTGCCGCTTCCCGGGTGGTGTGCGGTCGCCGGAGGACCTGTGGGAGCTTGTCGCCGACGGCCGGGACGCGCTCACCGAGTTCCCGGACGACCGGGGCTGGGACCTGGAGGCGCTCTATGACCCCGACCCGAACAAGCCGGGCAAGAGCTACACCCGCATCGGCGGGTTCCTCGACGGCGCCGGTGACTTCGACCCGTCCCTGTTCGGGATCTCGCCGCGTGAGGCCCTCGCCATGGACCCGCAGCAGCGGCTGCTGCTGGAGACGTCCTGGGAGGCCGTCGAGCGGGCCGGCATCGACCCGCTGTCGCTGCGCGGCAGCTCCACCGGTGTCTTCGTCGGGCTGAGCACCTCGAACTACGGCATGGGTCTGCCGAACGTGCCCGAGGGCGTCGACATGTACATCGGCACCGGCAACACCACGAGCGTGGCGTCCGGCCGGATCTCGTTCACCCTCGGCCTCAACGGCCCGGCCGTCACCGTGGACACCGCCTGCTCCTCCTCGCTGGTGGCCCTGCACCTCGCCGTGAACGCCCTGCGCCGCGGCGAGTGCGACCTGGCCATCGCCGGTGGCGTCACCGTCATGGTCACCCCCGGCGTGTTCGTCGTCTTCTCCCGGCAGCGCGGCATGTCCGTCGACGGCCGGTGCCGGGCCTTCGCGGCCGGCGCGGACGGCACCGGCTGGGGCGAGGGCGGCGGCGTGCTCGTCGTGGAGCGGCTGGCCGACGCCGAACGCAACGGCCACCCGGTCCTCGCCGTGATCCGGGGCAGCGCCCTCAACCAGGACGGCGCCTCCAACGGGCTCACCGCCCCCAACGGCCCCTCTCAGCAGCGGGTCATCCGCCAGGCCCTCGCCAACGCCCGGCTCGGCTCCGCCGACGTCGACATGGTCGAGGCGCACGGCACCGGCACCACCCTCGGCGACCCGATCGAGGCGCAGGCGCTCATCGCCACGTACGGGCAGGACCGCCCGGCCGACCGTCCGCTGTGGCTGGGCTCGGTGAAGTCGAACATCGGCCACACCCAGAGCGCCGCCGGCGTCGCCGGGCTGGTCAAGATGGTGATGGCGCTGACGGCGTCATGCCGGAGGAGCCGATAGATCTCAATGGGCGGCGTGCTCGTCGTGGAGCGGCTGGCCGACGCCGAACGCAACGGCCACCCGGTCCTCGCCGTGATCCGGGGCAGCGCCCTCAACCAGGACGGCGCCTCCAACGGGCTCACCGCCCCCAACGGCCCCTCTCAGCAGCGGGTCATCCGCCAGGCCCTCGCCAACGCCCGGCTCGGCTCCGCCGACGTCGACATGGTCGAGGCGCACGGCACCGGCACCACCCTCGGCGACCCGATCGAGGCGCAGGCGCTCATCGCCACGTACGGGCAGGACCGCCCGGCCGACCGTCCGCTGTGGCTGGGCTCGGTGAAGTCGAACATCGGCCACACCCAGAGCGCCGCCGGCGTCGCCGGGCTGGTCAAGATGGTGATGGCGCTGCGTAACGGCGTCATGCCGGAGACCCTGCACATCGACGAGCCGTCCCCGCACGTGGACTGGACGGCCGGGGCGGTCTCCCTGCTCACCGAGTCCAAGCCGTGGCCGGAACTGGACCGCCCCCGCCGCGGCGGCGTCTCCTCCTTCGGGGTCAGCGGCACCAACGCCCACGTCATCCTGGAGGAGTACCGCCCGCGCGTCGCCGAGGCGGCGACCGTCGACGGCGGGCAGGCGGACGGGACCGGCGCCGTCGAGCCCGCGCGCCGGCCGGGCCTGGTCGCCTCGGACGTGACCTTCTGGCCGGTGTCGGCCCGGTCGAGGACCGCCCTGGGCGGGCAGGCGGCCCGGCTCGCGGACTTCCTGCGCAGGCGCGGCGAGATCGATCCGGCGGCGGTCGGCTGGTCGCTGGCCACCACCCGCTCGACGTTCGACCACCGTGCCGCCGTCGTCGGGTCGACCGCCGACGAGCTGCTGGCCGGGCTGGACGCCCTCGCCGCCGGCCAGCCGGCGGGGAACCTCGTCACCGGTACGGTCACCAGCGCCGGCGCAGGTCCCGTCTTCGTGTTCCCGGGTCAGGGGGCGCAGTCGGCGCGGATGGCGGCCGGGCTCGTCGGTCGTACGCCGGTGTTCGACGCGAAGCTGGCCGAGTGCCAGCGGGCCCTGGCGCCGTACCTCGACGTGGACCTCGTCGCGGTGTTGACCGGTGACGACGAGTCGTGGCTGGAGCGGGTCGAGGTCGTGCAGCCGGTGCTGTGGGCCGTCGGCATCGCCCTGGCGGCCGTGTGGCGCGCGGCGGGCGTCGTCCCGGACGCGGTGATCGGTCACTCGCAGGGCGAGATCGGCGCGGCCTGTGTCGCCGGGATCCTGAGCCTGGAGGACGCCGCGAAGGCAGTGGCGTTGCGGTCGCGGGCGCTGACGGTGCTGCGGGGGACCGGGACGATGGCGTCGATCGACCTGTCCGCCGACGCGGTCACCGAGCGCCTGGGGGAGTTCCCGGGCGTCGGAGTCGCGGCCGTCAACGGGCCGTCCACCGTCGTGGTGTCCGGCCCGCCGCAGCCCGTGGCCGACCTCGTGCAGGCGTGCCAGGCGCAGGGCGTCCGCGCCCGGCTGATCCCCGTGGACTACGCGTCGCACTCCGAGGCCGTGCGGCAGGTGGCCGAGCAGCTCCGCGCGGACCTGGCCGGCGTCACCCCGCGGGCCGGCCACACCCGGCTGGTCTCCACCCTCACGGGCGAGTGGGCCGACCCGCTCACCATGGGCGCGGAGCACTGGTACGACAACCTGCGGCAGACCGTGCAGTTCGACGCCGCGGTCCGTACGGCGGTCGCCGCCGGGCACACCACGTTCGTCGAGATCAGCCCGCATCCGGTGCTGACGATGCCGGTCACCGCGATCCTCGACGACACCGGCGTGAGCGGGCACACCCTGGGCAGCCTGCGCCGGGGCGACGACGACGCGACCCGGCTGCTGACCAACCTCGCCACCGCGTACGCCGTCGGCCTGCCCGTCGACCTGGCGGACGTCCTCGCCGAGACCGAGGTCGCGCCGCTGCCCACGTACGCCTTCGACCACCAGCGGTTCTGGCTCGACGGCAGCGGCGGGCCCGACCTGCAGACCCTGCTGTCGGGCATGAGCGGCGACCCGGGCGACGCGGGCTTCTGGGCCGCCGTCGAGAGCGGGGACGTCACGGCGCTCGCTGAGACCATCGCCACCGACGAGACCCCGGCACACGAGGTTCTCGACGCGCTGCTGCCGGCCCTGCCGATGCTCACCTCCTGGCGCCGGCAGCGGCGCCGGCAGGCCGACATCGACAGTTGGCGCTACCAGGACACCTGGAAGCCCCTGACCGGCGTCGCCAACCGGGGCATGGACGGCACCTGGGTCGTGGTCATGCCGACCGGCGACATCATCGAGCCCTGGCAGGACGCCTGCGTCGAGGCGATCGCGGCGGCCGGCGCGACGCTCGTGCCGGTGGCCGTCTCCACGCCCGACGTCGACCGCGACCAGTTCGGCAAGCTGCTGCAGGAGGCGCTCGCCGCCGGACCGGGCGGCGACGCCACCGCCGACGTCGCCGGCGTGGTCTCGCTGCTCGCCTTCGACGAGCTGGCCCACCCGCTGTACCCCTCCGTGCCCGGCGGCTTCGCCGCCACCGTCGCGCTCTTCCAGGCCCTCGGCGACATCGGCCTGCGCGCGCCGATGTGGAGCGTCACCTCCGGCGCCGCGTCGGTAGGCATGGCCGACCTGCTGCGCGCCCCGGCGCAGTCGCTGGTCTGGGGCTTCGGCCGGGTCGCCGCGCTGGAGCACCCGCAGCGCTGGGGCGGCCTCGTGGACCTGCCCGAGGCCGTGGAGGACCGCTGTGCCGACCTGCTGGTCGCGGCCCTCACCACCGCCGGGGACGAGGACCAGATCGCGGTACGCCCGAGTGGCCTGCTCGCCCGCCGGCTCACCCGCGTCCCGCTCGGCGACAGTAAGCCCGCCAACCCGTGGCAGCCGTACGGCACGGGGCTCGTCACCGGCGGCACCGGCGCGCTCGGTGGGCACGCCGCCCGCTGGCTGGCCCGCAGCGGTGTGGAGAACATCGTCGTCGTCAGCCGGCGGGGCATGGCCGCGCCCGGCGCGCAGCAGCTCGTCGACGACCTCACCGCGCTGGGCGCCCAGGCCACAGTGGTCGAGTGCGACGCCTCCGACCGCGACGCCCTGGCCGAGCTGATCGAGGCGATCCCCGCCGAGTACCCGCTCACCGCGGTCGTGCACGCCTCCGCGGTCCTCGACGACGCCATGATCAACGACATCCGGCCCGAGCAGATCGAACGGGTGCTGCGGGCCAAGGTCGACGTCGCGTACAACCTGCACGAGCTGACCCTCGACCACGAGCTGTCCGCGTTCGTCATGTTCTCGTCCTTCGCCGGCAGCGTGGCCAGCTCCGGCGTCGGCAACTACGCCCCGAGCAACGCGTTCCTCGACGCGCTCGCCCAGCACCGCCGGGGCCTCGGCCTCACCGCCACCTCCGTCGCCTGGGGGGCGTGGGCCGGCGGCGGCATGGCCGACGGGCCGCTCGGCGAGCTGCTGCACCGCCACGGCGTACCCGAGATGACCCCGGAGGCGGCGATCACCGCGCTGCACCAGGCCGTGGACCACGGCGAGGCGTTCCTCACCATCGCCGACATCGCCTGGGAACGGTTCTCCGTCGCGTTCACCGCCACCCGGCCCGGTCCGCTGATCAGCGACCTGCCGGACGTGCGGCGGCTCGCCGCCGCCGAGGCGATGGACAGCGTGGAGGTCGGCGACGGCCCGGAGTCGTTGCGGGAGCGGCTCGCCGGGCTGCCCGCCGCCGAGCGGTTCGCCGTGCTGCTCGGCCTGGTCCGTGGCCAGGTCGCCGCCGTGCTCAACTACCCGTCCGCCGACTCCGTGGACGAGCATCGGGCGTTCCGGGAGCTGGGCTTCGACTCCGTCACCGCCGTCGAGCTGCGTAACCGGCTCGGCGCGGCCACCGCCGTGGCCCTCCCGGTCACCCTGGTCTTCGACTACCCGACCCCGACGACCCTGGCGGAGTACCTCTACGCCGAGGTCGCCCACGACGACGTGGTCACCCCGAACGCGCTCCTCGACGATCTGGACCGGATCGCCGAGGGCCTCGACGTGGTCGCCCGGGACGAGGCGGCCCGGGTGCGGGCCACCGTACGCCTGCAGGCGATGCTCTCCCGGCTCGGCCAGGACAGCGGTGGCGCCGACATCGGCCGGCACCTCGACGACGCCACCGACGACGAACTGTTCGCGATGGTGGACAAGGACCTCGGCATCTCCTGACCCAGCTCCAGCTCTCTCCCGTCTCTTTCGAGGAAGCGGCACTCCGATGGCCAACGAAGACAAGCTCCGCGACTACCTCAAGCGGGTCATGGCTGATCTCCACGACACCCGCCGCCGACTCAGCGAGGCCCAGTCCCAGGAACTGGAGCCGGTGGCGATCGTGGCGATGAGCTGCCGGTTGCCGGGCGGGGTGCGCAACCCCGACGACCTGTGGGAGCTGTTGCGGGACGGCCGGGACGCCGTCGCGCCCTTCCCCGACGACCGGGGCTGGGACCTGGAGCGCCTCTACCACCCCGACCCCGACCACCCGGGCACCTCGTACGCCCGGGAGGGCGGGTTCGTCGACGGGGCCGGCGACTTCGACTCCGCCTTCTTCGGCATCTCGCCGCGCGAGGCGCTGACCATGGACCCCCAGCAGCGGCTGCTGCTGGAGACCTCCTGGGAGGCGGTCGAGGCCGCCGGCATCGACCCCGCCTCGCTGCGCGGCAGCCGGACCGGGGTGTTCGTCGGCACCAACGGGCAGGACTACGGCACCCTGCTGATGATGTCGCCCGACGGCGACGAAGGGCACTCGATGACCGGGGGCGCGGCGGCCGTCGCGTCGGGCCGGGTGTCGTACGCCCTCGGGCTCGAAGGACCGGCCGTATCCATCGACACGGCCTGCTCGTCGTCGCTGGTGGCGCTGCACCTAGCCGTGCAGGCGCTGCGGGCGGGGGAGTGCGACCTGGCGCTGGCCGGCGGGGTGACCGTGATGGCCACCCCGGGCCTCTACATCGGATCCAGCCGGCAGCGCGCACTCTCCACCGACGGGCGCTGCCGGTCGTTCGCCGCCGCCGCCGACGGCGCCGGGTTCTCCGAGGGGGTCGGCTGGCTGCTGGTCGAGCGGCTGTCGGACGCCCGCCGCAACGGCCACCGCGTCCTGGCTGTGGTCCGCGGTACCGCCGTCAACCAGGACGGCGCGTCGAACGGGCTGACCGCGCCCAACGGGCCGGCCCAGCAGCGGGTCATCAGCCAGGCCCTCACCTCCGCCCGGCTCTCCACCGCCGACGTCGACGTGGTGGAGGCGCACGGCACCGGCACCAGGCTGGGTGACCCGATCGAGGCGCAGGCGCTCATCGCCACGTACGGGCAGGACCGTGACGAGGCACCGCCACTGCTGCTCGGCTCGGTGAAGTCGAACATCGGCCATGCCCAGGCCGCCGCGGGCGTGGCCGGCGTGATCAAGCTGGTGCTCGCCATCCGGCACGGCCTCGTGCCGGCGACGCTGCACGTCGACGCGCCGTCGCCGCACGTCGACTGGACGGCCGGCGCGGTGGAACTGGTGACGGAGGCACGCCCGTGGCCCGAGACGGGCCGGGTACGCCGGGGCGCCGTCTCCTCGTTCGGCATCTCCGGCACCAACGCTCACGTGATCATCGAGCAGTCGGCTGAGCCGGTCGAGTCGGGTGCGGGTGGGCGTGGGGCGGGGTTGGTCGCTTCGGATGTGGTGGCCTGGCCGGTGTCGGCGCGGTCGGGGACGGCGTTGGCCGGTCAGGTTGCCCGGCTTGCGCGGCACGTGCGTGAGCGGGGTGGGATCGATCCGGTGGAGGTGGGCTGGTCGTTGGCGGCTACCCGGTCGGCGTTCGATCATCGCGTCGTTGTCGTCGGGTCGTCCGTCGAGGGGTTGCTTGCCGGGCTGGATGCCTTCGCTGCCGGTCAGCCGGCGGGGAACGTGGTCACGGGGGTGGCGTCGAGTCCGGGTGCGGGTCCGGTCTTCGTGTTTCCGGGTCAGGGCGCGCAGTCGGCGCGGATGGCGGCGGGGCTGGTGGGTCGTACGCCGGTGTTCGACGAGTGTCTGGCGGAGTGCCGGCGGGCGTTGGCGCCGTATCTCGATGTGGATCTCGTGTCGGTGCTCACGGGCGAGGACGAGTCGTGGCTGGACCGGGTCGAGGTGGTGCAGCCGGTGCTGTGGGCCGTCGGTGTCGCTCTGGCGGCGGTGTGGCGTGCGGCGGGTGTGGTTCCGGACGCGGTGATCGGTCACTCGCAGGGTGAGATCGGCGCGGCGTGTGTGGCGGGCATTCTGAGCCTGGAGGACGCGGCGCGGACGGTGGCGTTGCGGTCGCGTGCGCTGGCGGTGCTGCGGGGTACCGGGACGATGGCGTCGGTGGACCTGTCGGCCGAGGCGGTGGCCGAGCGGCTGCCGGCGTTTCCGGGTGTCGGGGTCGCGGCGGTCAACGGCCCGTCCACCGTCGTGGTGTCGGGTCCGCCGGAGCACGTCGCCGGCCTTGTCCAGGCGTGCGGGGCCGAGGGTGTTCGTGCCCGGCTGATCCCCGTGGACTACGCGTCGCATTCGCCCGCGGTGCAGGAGGTCGCCGAGCAGCTTCGGGCGGACCTGGCCGGTGTCGGTCCGCGGGCCGGTCACACCCGGCTCGTGTCCACTCTCACCGGGGACTGGGTGGATCCGGCGGTGATGACCGCTGACTACTGGTACGACAACCTGCGGCAGACTGTGCTCTTCGACGCGGCCGTGCGGACGGCTGTGGCTGCCGGGCACACCACGTTCGTCGAGATCAGCCCGCATCCGGTGCTGACGATGCCGGTCACCGCGATCCTCGACGACACCGGTGTGAGCGGGCACACCATCGGCAGTCTGCGTCGTGGTGACGACGACGCGACCCGGCTGCTGACCAACCTCGCCACCGCGTACGCAGTCGGCCTGCCCGTCGACCTGACGAGGGTGCTGCCCGCCGCGGCCACCGTCGACCTGCCCACGTACGCCTTCGACCACCACCGGTACTGGCCCGCGCCGCCGCTCTTCCTCACCGCGGCCGACGCCGCCCCGGACATCGACCGCTGGCGCTACCGGGTCACCTGGCGGGCCCTGCCCGACCTGCCGCTGACCTGGCTCGCCGGCACCTGGCTCGTGCCGGTGCCCGCGGCGCTGGGCGACGACCCGCTGGTCACCGACGTGCTGTCGGCCCTGGGCAACTTCGGCGCGGACGTCGTCCCGGTGGAGCTGGACGTCACACACGACCCGGCGGCGCTGGCCGAGCGGCTGAGCGCCGCGCTCACCGGCCCGGACGGACCCGTTGCCGTGCTCTCGCTGCTGGGTCTGGACGAGCGGGCGCACCCGGAGCACCCGGCCACCTCGCTGGCCGTCTCGGGCACCGCCCTGCTGGTGCAGGCGCTCGGGCTGCTCGGCGTCGAGGCGCCGCTGTGGTGCGCCACCCGGGGAGCCGTCGTGGCCTGCGCCGACGACCCGGCGCCGCGCCCCGCCGCCGCCTCCGTCTGGGGGCTCGGCCGCGCCGTCGCCCTGGAACACCCCGCCCGCTGGGGCGGCCTGCTCGACCTGCCCGACGTGCTCGACGCGCAGGCCGGCGCGCTGCTCTGCGCGGCGCTCGGCGCCAGCGGTGGCGAAGACGCCTTCGGCGACGACGGCGCGGAGCAGTCCGGCCGGGGCGAGGACCAGCTCGCCGTCCGCGCCTCCGGCGTCTTCGTCCGCCGCCTCACCCGGATCACCGAACCCGAGCCGGTCGAGTCCGGCGACGCGGACGACACCCGGCGAATGCACGGCACCGTGCTGATCACCGGTGGCACCGGCGGACTGGGCGGGCATCTGGCCCGCTGGGCGGGCCGCTCCGGCGCCGCGCACGTCCTGCTGGCCAGCCGGCGCGGCCCGGACGCCCCGGGCGCCGCCGAGCTGGAGGCGGAGCTGACCGGTCTCGGCGTACGGGTCACAGTGGCTCGCTGCGACGTCGCCGACCGGGCACAGGTGGCCGACCTGCTCGCCGCCGTCCCCGCCGACGCCCCGCTGAGCGCCGTGCTGCACACCGCCGCCGTCCTCGACGACGGCATCGTCGACACCGTCACCGCGCAGCGCCTGCACACCGTCGCCGCGTCGAAGTGCGTCGCCGCGCTGCACCTGGACGAGCTGACCCGCGACCTCGACCTGGACGCCTTCGTGCTCTTCTCCTCGGTGGCCGGAACCACCGGCAACGCCGGGCAGGGCGCGTACGGGGCGGCCAACGCCTTCCTCGACGCCCTCGCCGAGCGGCGCCGGGCCGAGGGACTGCCGGCCCTCTCGGTGGCCTGGGGCGCCTGGCGCGGGGCCGGCCTGCCCGCCGAGAACGAACGCGCCCAGGAACGGCTGCGCCGGGGCGGCATGATCGGCA
>NZ_KK037233.1:32924-34423 GCF_000568915.1 Micromonospora sp. M42
GGGGCGGCATGATCGGCATGGAAAAAAGAACAGGCCGTCGAGGCCCTCCCCCGGGCGCTGCGCCGCGACGAGCCCACCACAGTCGTCGCCGACATCGACTGGGCCCGTTCCAAAAAAAAAGTTCACCCTGGTACGCCCCAGCCCGCTGTTCGGCGACCTCGCCGAGGCCCAGGAGGCGACGCAGCCGGCCGGGCAGCAGGAGGCCGCCGAGGAGGAGAAAAAGCGTAAAAGTCGGCCCTCGCCCGGCGGCTCGCCGCGCTCGCGCCGGGGGAGCGCACCGCGACACTGCTGGAGCTGGTGCGGCAGTGCGCGGCGACGGCCCTCGGCTACGGCGCCGCCGACGACATCCCGGCCACCCAGCCCTTCCGCGACCTCGGCCTGGATTCGCTGACGGCAGTCGACATGCGCAACTTCCTGGCCGCCGCCACCGACCTGCGGCTGCCCGCGACGCTCGCCTTCGACTATCCGAACCCGACGGTGCTCGCCGCGCACCTCGGCGAACTGCTCACCGGGATCGTCCCCGACGCGACCACCCCCGCCCCGGCCGCCGCGGCCGAGGACGACGACCCGATCGCCATCGTGGCGATGAGCTGCCGCCTGCCCGGTGGGGCGGACACCCCGGAGCAACTGTGGCAGCTCCTCGCCGCCGGCGGCGACGCCATCGGGGAGTTCCCCACCGACCGGGGCTGGGACCTGGACCGGCTCTTCGACTCCGACCCGGAGAAGGAGGGCACCAGCTACGCCCGTGAGGGCGGCTTCGTCACCGGCGCCACCGACTTCGACGCCGGCTTCTTCGGCATCAGCCCCCGCGAGGCCCTCGCCATGGACCCGCAGCAGCGGCTGCTGCTGGAGGCGTCCTGGGAGGCGGTCGAGCGGGCCGGGATCGACCCGCACACGCTGCGCGGCAGCGCCACCGGCGTATTCGTCGGCACCAACTACCAGGACTACCGCAACCTGATGTTCAGCGCCGAGGGCGCCGAGGGGCACCTGATGACCGGCAACGCCGGCAGCGTCCTGTCGGGCCGGGTGTCGTACACCCTCGGGCTGGAGGGGCCCGCCGTCTCGGTCGACACCGCCTGCTCGTCGTCGCTGGTCGCGCTGCACTGGGCCTGCCAGGCGCTGCGCCGCTCGGAGTGCTCACTCGCCCTGGTCGGCGGCGTGACCGTCATGTCCACCCCCGGGGTGTTCGTCGGCTTCAGCCGGCAGCGGGGCCTCGCCCCGGACAGCCGGGTCAAGGCGTTCGCCTCCGCCGCCGACGGCACCGGCTGGGGCGAGGGCCTCGGCCTGCTGCTCGTCGAGCGGCTCTCCGACGCCCGCCGCAACGGTCACCCGGTGCTCGCGGTCATCCGGGGCAGCGCCGTCAACCAGGACGGCGCTTCCAACGGCCTCACCGCCCCGAACGGGCCGTCGCAGCAGCGGGTGATCCGGCAGGCGCTCGCCAACGCCGGCCTCGCCCCGGCCGACGTGGACGCCGTCGAGGCGCACGGCACCGGCACGAA
>NZ_KK037233.1:35978-42130 GCF_000568915.1 Micromonospora sp. M42
GGCACTGCGCGAGCGCAACGTCACCGGCTACGTCGAGATCGGCCCGGACGGGGTGCTCACCGCCCTCGCCCAGGCCGTCCTGGCCGAGGCCCCGGCCGGCGGCCGGGCCCCACTGGTGGTGCCCGCCCTGCGCCGGGACCGCGCCGAGCCGAGCACCCTGCTGCGCGCGCTCGCCGCGCTGCACACCCACGGCGTCTCCCCGGACTGGTCCGCCGTCTACGCCGGTACCGGCGCCCAGCGGGTCGAGCTGCCCACCTACGCGTTCGACCGGCAGCGCTACTGGCCGGAGCCGCCGCCGTGGGCCGCCCTCGTGGCCGCCGACGAGGCCACCGAGGGTCGAGCGCCGCTTTTCTGGGCCGCGGTCGAGGCCGAGGACCTGGAGTCGCTGGCCCGCGACCTCGACGTGCACCGCGACCAGCCGTTCGGCACCGTGCTGCCCGCCCTGTCGGCGTGGCGCCGGCGCGGCCGGGAGCAGGCCCTGGTCGACGGCACCCGCTACCGGGCGGTCTGGGAGCCCATCGCGGAGACCTCGCAGGAGCAGGACCCCGGCCGGTGGCTGGTGCTGCTGCCCGCCGACCGGGCCGACGACCCCGACCTGCACTCCTGCACCTGGGCCCTGGGCGCCGAGGTGAGCATCGTGCCCGTGGACACCGCCGCCGACTCCGAGGAGCTGTGCGGCGGGTTCGCCGACGTGCTCACCGAGGCGCTCGGCGCGGGCGACGGGCCGCTGTCGATCCTGTCCTTCCTCGGCCTGGACGACGCCCCGCACGCCGAGCACCCGGCGCTGCCGCGCGGCCTCGCCGCGACCGTGCACCTGCTCCAGCAGCTCGTCGACCTCGACGCCTCGGTCCGGCTCTGGTGCGTCACCCAGGGCGCCGTCGGCCTCGGCGACGGCGACGCCCCGGCCAACCCGCGGCAGGCGATGCTGTGGGGCCTGGGCCGGGTGGCCGCGCTGGAGCAGCCCGCCCGCTGGGCCGGGCTGGTCGACCTGCCCACTGACCTGGAGCCGTGGACGGCGATGCGTCTCGGCGGCATCCTCACCGGCGGCGGCGTGGAGGACCAGCTCGCCGTCCGCGAGTCCGGGGTGCTGGTGCGGCGGCTCGTACCGGCCACCACCACCGACGGGGAACTCACGCCGTGGCAGCCCCGGGGCACGGTGCTGATCACCGGCGGCGCCGGTGCGCTCGGTGGGCACGTGGCCCGCTGGGTGGCCGCCGAGGGCGCGCAACGGGTGGTGCTGACCAGCCGGCGGGGGACCGGCACCCCGGGCGCCGCCGAGCTGATCTCCGAGCTGGCCGGGCTCGGCGTGGACTGCCGGGTGGTCCGCTGCGACGCCGCCGACCGCGCCGCCGTCACCGACCTCCTGGCCGATCTCCGGCGGGAGGGGCCGCCGCTGCGCGCGGTGGTGCACGCCGCGGGTGTCAGCGAGGTGGTGCCGCTGGCCGACACCACCCTGGAGGACCTGGCGTACGTCATCGCCCCGAAGGTCTGCGGCGCCGAACACCTCGACGAGCTGCTCGGCGACGCCGAACTGGACGCGTTCGTGCTCTTCTCGTCCATCGCGGCGGTGTGGGGCAGCGGCGGACAGGGCGCGTACGCGGCCGGTAACGCCTACCTGGACGCGCTCGCCGAGCGGCGACGCGGCCAGGGCCGGGCGGCCACCTCCATCGCCTGGGGACCGTGGACCGAGTCGGGCATGTACACCGAGGGTGCGGCGGAGCAACTGCGCCGCCGCGGCCTCCAGGTGATGCCGCCCGGAGTGGCGATGGCCGGGCTGCGGCACGCCCTGGCGGTCGGCGACAGCTGCGTCACCGTCGCCGACGTCGACTGGGCCACCTTCCAGCCGCTGTTCACCTCGCTGCGGCCCAGTCCGCTGCTGGCCGACCTGCCGGCCGTACGCGGGCTGGCCGCCGCCCCCACCGAGGCGCCGGAGGCGGTCGCGCCCGGCACCCGGGACCTGCTCGCCGGGCTGCGTGCGCTGCCGGACGACGAGCGGCGGGCCGCACTGCTGGAGATGGTGCGGGTCGACGCGGCGAAGGTGCTCGGCCACCCCTCCGCCGACGCGATCGAGACCGACCGGGGCTTCCTGGATCTCGGCTTCGACTCGCTCACGGCGGTGGAACTGCGCAACCTGCTCACCGCGGCGACCGGGCACGACCTGCCCACCACCGTCGTCTTCGACTACCCCACCCCGGACGGCCTGGCCGGCCACCTGTACGAGCAGCTCTTCGCGGGCGCTGCGGGGGACGACGGCGACGGCGGCGACGAGGAGTCCGTGCGCCGGGCCCTCGCCGCGATCCCGCTCGACGAGCTGCGGCAGGCGGGCCTGCTCGACCAGCTGCTCCAGCTGGCCCGTACGAGTGCCGGCACGCCGGCCGTGGCGTCCGCTGCCCCGGTCACGCCGTCCGCACCCGAGACCCAGATCCGCGAACTCGACGTCGCCGGCCTGGTCCGGATGGCCCTGGAAGGCTCCGACTCGTGACCCGGCCGGCCCTGAGGAGCGCCCGATGAATGTTTCCCTGGACGAGGTCGTCGGCGCGCTGCGTGCGTCCCTGCTCGACAACCAGAAGCTCAAGCAGCAGAACCAGCAGCTCACCGCCGCGCTCAGCGAACCGGTGGCGATCATCGGCATGAGCTGCCGGTTCCCCGGCGGTGTCGGGTCACCCGAGCAACTGTGGGACCTGGTGGCCGCCGGCGGCGACGCGATGTCGGCGTTCCCGGACGACCGGGGCTGGAACCTGGGCGCGCTCTACGACCCGGACCCCGACCCCGACAGCCGGGGCACGTTTTTTTTTGCGTGAGGGCGGGTTCCTCTACTCCGCCGGGGACTTCGACCCGGCGTTCTTCGGCATCAGCCCCCGCGAGGCCCTCGCCATGGACCCGCAGCAGCGGCTGCTGCTGGAGACCGCCTGGGAGGCGTTCGAGCGGGCCGGCATCGACCCCACCCGGCTGCGCGGCGCGCCCACCGGTGTCTACGCGGCCACCAGCAGCCAGGGTGACTACGCGGCCCTGCTCACCGGGGTCACCGGCGGCGTCGAGGGCTACCTCGGCACCGGCAGCGCCGCAGCCGTGGCGAGCGGCCGGATCTCCTACGCTCTCGGGCTGGAGGGGCCGGCGGTCACCGTGGACACCGCGTGCAGCTCGTCGCTGGTCGCGCTGCACCTCGCCTGCCAGGCGCTGCGGCTGGGCGAATGCACGATGGCGCTGGTCGGCGGGGTGTCGGTGATGGCCACCCCGACCGTCTTCGTGGAGTTCTCCCGGCAGCGGGGCCTGTCCACCGACGGCCGGTGCAAGTCGTTCGCCGCCGCCGCCGACGGCACCGGCTGGTCCGAGGGGGCCGGCATGCTGCTCGTCGAGCGGCTCTCCGACGCCCGCCGCAACGGCCACCCGGTCCTCGCCGTGCTGCGCGGCAGCGCCGTCAACCAGGACGGTGCGAGCAGCGGGCTGACCGCTCCGAACGGCCCGTCGCAGCGCCGGGTGATCCGGCAGGCTCTGGCGAACGCGGGGCTGGGTGCCGACCAGGTGGATGTCGTCGAGGCGCACGGTACGGGCACCACGTTGGGTGACCCGATCGAGGCGCAGGCGCTGATCGCGACGTATGGGCAGGGTCGGTCCGCGGATCGGCCGTTGTGGCTCGGCTCGGTGAAGTCGAACATCGGGCACACGCAGGCGGCGGCGGGTGTGGCCGGGGTGATGAAGATGGTGCTGGCGATGCGGCACGGGGTGCTGCCGCCCACGCTGCACGTGGACGAGCCCACCCCGCACGTCGACTGGTCGGCCGGGGCGGTGTCCCTGCTGACCGGCCCGCAGCCATGGCCGGAGACCGGGCAGCCACGCCGGGCCGCGGTCTCCGCGTTCGGCATCAGCGGCACAAACGCACACGTCGTCATCGAGCAGGCCGCCGCGACGGACACCGACGACGTCCGGCCGGCCGGTACGCCCGCCCCGCCGGTACCGTGGATCGTCTCGGCCCGCTCCGCACCGGCCCTGGCCGGGCAGGCGCGGCGGCTGCTGGCGCATCTGGCCGATCACCCCGATCTGACCCCCGCCGACGTGGCGTACTCGCTGGTCACCACCCGGGCGGCCCTGCCGTACCGGGCAGCGGTGATCGGCGGGGACCGCGACGCGCTGCGGGCCGGCCTGCACGCGGTCGCCGAGGAGCGCGACACCCCCGGCGTGGTGCGAGGCGTGGCCCGCCCGGCCGGCAAGGTCGCGTTCCTCTTCACCGGGCAGGGTGCCCAGCGCCTCGGCATGGGCGCCGAGCTGTGCCGCCGGTTCCCGGTCTTCGCCGCCGCCTTCGACGAGGTGGCCGGGGAGCTGAACCGGCACTTGAGCCGGCCGCTGCGGGAGGTGGTCTTCGCCGAGGCCGACTCGCCCGGCGCGGATCTGCTGGACCGTACCGAGTTCACCCAGCCGGCGCTGTTCGCCTACGAGGTCGCCGCATACCGGCTGGTCACCGCCTGGGGGCTACGCCCGCAGTTCCTGCTCGGCCACTCGGTCGGCGAGCTGGCCGCGGCACACGTCGCCGGGGTGCTGTCGCTGGCCGACGCGGCGACCCTGGTGGCCGCCCGGGCCCGGCTCATGCAGCAGTTGCCGCCCGGCGGGGCGATGCTGGCGGTGCAGGCGTCCGAGGCGGAGGTGGTCCCGCTGCTCGACGAGCGGGTGTCCCTGGCCGCCGTGAACGGCCCCCGGTCGGTGGTGCTCTCCGGCGACGAGGAGGCCGTGCTCGCGGCGGGGCGGCGGCTGTCCGCCGAGGACCGGCGGTCCCGTCGGCTGCGGGTCAGCCACGCCTTCCACTCCGCCCGGATGGACGCCATGCTGGCCGACTTCCGGATCGTCGCGGAGAAGGTCGCGTGGCACCCGCCGAACCTTCCGATCGTCTCCGACCGCACCGGCGAGCCGCTCACCGCCGCCCAGGCCACGGACCCGGGCTACTGGGTCGACCACGTCCGGGACACCGTCCGTTTCCACGCGGGCGTCGCCACCCTCGCCGCCGGCGGCGTCGGAACCTTCGTGGAACTCGGCCCCGACAGCGCCCTGACCGTGCTGGCCCGGGAGTGCCTGCCCGACATGGAACCGGCGGCCTTCGTGCCGCTCGCCCGCCGGGACCAGCCGGAGGCGACCACGCTGCTCGCCGCGCTGGCCGCGGTCGACCTGCGCGGTGCCGGGGTCGACTGGGCGGCTCCCTTCGACGGCAGCGACGCCGCGCGCGTCGAGCTGCCCACCTACGCCTTCCACCGCGAGCGTTTCTGGGCCGGACCCGCCCACAGTGGATCTCATCCCGCCCGCCGCGACCGGAGAGGACGAGGAGTTCTGGGCGGCCGTGGCGCAGGGACGACCGGCCGAGCTGGCCCGCCGAGCTCGGCCTGCCCGCCGACCGGGCAGGACGCGCTCCGCCGACGTACTACCCGCCCTTCCCTCCTACCGGGGGCCGGCGGCGTCGCGGGAATCGGAACCTGAACGGGGTTTCGCTACCGCCCCACTGGGAAACGCGTCGACCTGTTCCCGGCCCGTTACCAACCAAACCGCCGATGAAACCAGGTCCCGGGGCCGGCACCGACGCCAACGCGGTGCTCACCGTGCTGCGCGCCGAGCCTGGAGCCGACGCTGGTCACGGTCGGAGACGACCTGGACGCCGTCGCCCGGCCTCGCTCCCGACGGCACCTGGTCGGTCGTGGTCTCGCTGCTGGCGGCGGAGGACCCGGCGGCCGGCGCGGGAACCGGCGCGCTCGCCGGGACGGCCGCGCTGGTGCGGGCCCTCGCCGCTGCGGGGAACGGCACGCCGATGTGGACCGTGACCCGGGGCGCGGTGGCCGTCGACGCGCACGACGCCGCTCCCGGCGTGGCCGGGGCGTACCTCTGGGGCCTGGGCCGGGTGCTGGCGCTGGAGCAGCCGCGCGTGTGGGGCGGGCTGGTCGACCTGCCGGCGGAGCCGGACGACGTCGCGCTCGCCGCGCTCGCCCGGGTCGTCGCGTCCGGCGGCGACGAGGACCAGGTGGCGGTACGCGCCGGCGGGGTGTATGCCCGGCGGCTCCGCCGGGCCCCGGCCGGCGCCACCGATACGGACTGGCGGCCCCGCGGCGCGGTCCTGGTGCACGGGTCCGCGCAGGTGCGTACCCCGCACCTGCTGCGCTGGCTCGCCGAGCGCGGCG
>NZ_KK037233.1:42605-102548 GCF_000568915.1 Micromonospora sp. M42
CCCGCCGACGTGGCCCTGTCCGCGCTGGGGCAGGCTCTGGTCCGCGGCGACGACCAACTGGCCGTGGCCGACCTCGACTGGCCCGCGTTCGTGCCGGCCTTCACCGCCGTACGGCCCAGCGCGCTACTGCGCGGCGTGCCCGAGGCGACGGCCGGCGCGGAGCCGGGGGCCGGCGACGCCGCGACCGATCCCGCCCGCGCGCTGCGCGAGCGGCTGGCCGGCGTTCCGGCCGGCGACCGGCACCGGATCCTGCTGGACCTGGTCCGGGCGCGGGTGGCCACCGTCCTCGGGCACGCCTCGCCCAACGCGGTCGAGGCCGACCGGGACTTCCTGGAACTCGGCTTCGACTCGCTGACCGCACTGGAACTGCGCGACGCGCTGCGCCAGGAGACCGCGGTGGAGCTGTCGGCGACCCTGCTCTTCGACCACCCCACCCCTACGGAGCTGGCCGTTCACCTGCTCGGCCAGCTCCTCGGCGCGGACGACGCCGGTGGACCTGCCGGGGAGAGTGCCGGCGGCGGACTGCTCGGTGGGTTGTTCAACCAGCCGAAGGCGCGCGAGGACCCGGCCGGGTATGCCGAACTGCTGGTCAAACTCGCCCAGTTCCGCCCCCGCTTCCGCGAGCCGGCGCAGCTCACCCGCCCGGCCGGGATCCTCCGGCTGGCCGAGGGCGGCGCCCGGGCGCAGTTGGTGTGCTGCTGCACGATGTCGCTGCTCTCCGGCGCGCACGAGTACGCCCGGCTGGCCGCCGGCTTCCGGGGCGTACGTGACGTGTGGGCCCTGCCCAACCCCGGGTTCGGCGTGGGCGAGGAGCTTCCCGCCGACCTCGACGCGCTGCTGCGGGTGCACGCCGACACGGTGCTGCGTACCGTCGGTGCCGGCCCGTTCGTGGTGGCTGGTCACTCCGGTGGTGCGATGGTGGCCAACCTGCTCGCCGGGGAGCTGGAACGCCAGGGCCGCCCGCCGGACGCGGTGGTGCTCATGGACACCTACCCGGCCGACAGCGAGGTGCTCGGCGGGTGGGTGCCGCAGCTTCTCGACGGGATGATCGACCGGGACACCGCGTACACGCCGATGGACGACTGGCGGACGACGGCGTGGGCGGGCTACCTGCCGCTGTTCCTGGACTGGCAGCCGACCGAGATGGCGGCGGCGACCCTGCTGGTGCGGGCCACCGAGCCGCTGGGGGAGTGGGACGGCGAACCGGACGGCTGGCGGTCGCGCTGGCCCTACCCGCACGAGGCTGTCGACGCGGCCGGCGACCACTTCAGCATGGTCGCCGACCGGGGGCCGGAACTCGCCGGCACGGTCCAGCGCTGGCTGGCCGCGCGGGGTCTGTGACCGGTTCCGCCCCTGGCGTGCCCCTAGCGCCCCCTATCGGCACACATACATCTATCGGACCGACGTTCCAGGACGGAGCATGACGACGTGGACGAGGCAGTGGTGGTCACGGAGCTGGTCAAGCGGTACCAGCCCAACATGCCACCGGCGGTGGACGGGCTGAGTTTCTCCGTCGCCGCCGGTGAGGTCTTCGGCCTGCTCGGGCCGAACGGTGCGGGCAAGACGACGACGATCGGGGTGCTGACCACACGGGTGCGGGCCACCTCGGGCCGGGCCCGGGTGTGCGGCGCGGACGTGATCGGCTCGCCCGCCGCCGCCCGGCAGTTGCTGGCGGTCGTACCGCAGCGGGTGAACCTGGACCGGGCGCTGACCGTCCGGCAGAACCTGCTGTTCCACGCGGCCTACCACCGGGTGCCCCGGGCGCAGCGCATCCGGCGGGCGGACGAGCTGCTGGACCAGATGGGGCTCAAGGACTTCGCGAACCACCGCACCGACTTCCTGTCGGGCGGCCTCGCCCAGCGGACGATGATCGCCCGCGCGCTGATGCACTCGCCCCGGGTGCTCTTCCTCGACGAGCCGTCGGCGGGCCTCGACCCGCAGTCCCGGCTCTTCGTGCACGACCGGATCGCCGAGCTGAAACGGGACGGCGTGACAGTGGTGGTCACCACGCACGACATGGACGAGGCGGAGAAGCTCTGCGACCGGGTCGGCATCGTCGACCACGGCAAGCTGCTCACCATGGACACGCCGTCCGCGCTGACCCGTACGCTGCCGGGCAGCAGCACCCTGACCCTCGTGGTGACCCCCGGCGCCTCCGCCGAGGAGGTGCGGGCCGCGCTCGATGCGATCCCCGACGTGGAGCAGGTGGAACACTTCAAGATGACCGCCAAGGTGCCCGTCGCCGCGCCGGCGTTTCCCGGCATGCCGGCGATGCCGGTGCCCGCCCCGGTCCCGGACGCGCCCGCCGACTCGGACGCCCCCCTGTCCTTCCGGGTCTACACCAGCGGTCAGCCGGCCAACGCCATCCCGATGGCGATGAAGATCCTCGCCGACCTGGGTTGCGAGGTTCGTGACCTCAACATCGGCCAGCCCAGTCTGGAAGATGTCTTCATCCACCTGACCGGAAGGGAACTTCGGTGAGCGTCACCGCCCCCGCCCCCCCGTCCGCGCCGTCACCGCCCGCGGCGCCGCCGCCGGTGCGCGCGCTGGACCAGCTCGCCACCTTCCGCGCGGTGCTCTCGCGGGACCTGTTCGTCACCGGCCGGGAGCTGATCGGCTTCCTGCTCCAGGTCTTCATCCAGCCGCTGTTCATGCTGCTGATCTTCGGCAAGGTGCTCAGCGACCTGGGCTACGCCAGCGACGACTTCTCCAACGTGCTGCTGCCCGGCGTCATCGCGCTGAACGCCTTCCTGATCGGCCTGGAGAACACCGCGCTGCCGATGATGATGGACTTCTCCTTCACCCGGGAGATCGAGGACCGCCTCCTGGCGCCCATGGCGACCCCGCTGGTGGCGCTGGAGAAGATCGTTTTCGGGGGCATCCGTGGCCTGATCGCCGGTGTGGTGCTGATCCCGGTCGGCATGCTCATGCTCGGCGTCACCTGGCCCTGGGCGGTGGTGCTCAAGGTGGTCGGGGTGTTGGCGATCGGCGCGCTGGTCGGCGCGGCGGTCGGTCTCGCCTTCGGCACCCTGGTGCCCACGCAGCACATCCAGATCATGTTCACCGTGGTGATGACCCCGATCATGTTCACCGGCGCCACCCAGTTCCCGCTGCTCGGCCTGGACTCGCTGCGCTGGTATCAGGTGATCTGTTCGCTGAACCCGCTGACCTACATCAGCGAGGCGACCCGGTCGCTCGTCGGCCCGCCGGGGGTCGAGTCGCTGCCGCTCTGGCTGTGCATGTGTGTCCTCACCGGGGTCTTCGTGGTGTTCTCGGCGATCGGCATGCGTGGCTTCATGCGCCGCGCCATGGACTGACCGCCCGGACGCGATCCGCCGAGGGCCCGAACCGCAGATGCGGTTCGGGCCCTCGCTTTCGCCCCGTGTCGCAGGGGGGCCGGTGGTCACCGCGCCCCTGCGACAGCCGTCAGGACGTGGCGCTCTGTGCCTCGTCGGCCAGCGTCTCGGCATACACGACGAGCCGGGACGGCAGGTCGGTCCGGCGCTTCACGTCGAGCTTGCGGTAGACCCGGGTCAGGTGCTGCTCGACAGTGCTCACCGTGATGAAGAGCTTGCTGGAGATCTGGCGGTTGGTGTGGCCGTGTGCGGCCAGCGCGGCAACGCGCCGCTCGGCGTCGCTCAGCCCGTCGTCCGGTTCCTGGAGTTCGGCGGCGGCCGGGTACGCCGGCAGTCCACTGCCCGGCTCCCGGCGGATCAGCCGCTGAGCCAGCACCGACGCCCCGCAGTCCTGCGCGAGCTGGTAGGCGCGGCGGACGAGCAGCCGGGCGCGGGCGGAGTCTCCGGCGCGCTGCAGCGTCTGACCGGTGTCGCCGAGGGCGCGGACGAGCTCCAACCGGTCGCCGCTGGACTGGAGCAGGTTGACCGCTTCGGAGAGCAGCTTGCGCCGGTGGTCCTGGGCGGCGGTGGTGGCGAGCAGGCGCAGCGTACGGCCCCGGGTCCGGTCGTCGACCCCGTGCGGCACCCGCAGTTGCTCCTGCAGGAGCTGCATGGCCTGCGTCTTGTTGCCGACGCTGAGCTGCACCCGGGCCAGCTCCAGCCGCCACGGCACCAGTCCGGCCGCGTCGATCCCCCACGTGCGCATCAGCTCGCCGCAGCGCCGCAGGTCGGTGGTGGCGGCGTGCGGCCGGCGTACGGCCAGGTGGTGCCGGCCGCGTGCGGCCAGGTAGTGCAGGCCCAACGGGGTGCGGAAGATGCCGGGCGGGGTCGGGTGGGCCAGCCACCGGTCAGCCTCGGCGAACCGGCCCGACTCCGTCGCGGACGCGATCAGGGTGGACAGCGGTCCGGCGATCGCCACTCCCCAGGCGGGGGCTGGCATGTCCTCCAGGGCCGCGCGGGCGTGGTGCTCGGCACCGGGCAGATCGCCGACGCGCAGGGCCGCCTCCGCCCGGATCGCCCGGATCACCGCCCGCCAGCCCGGCGCGTGCTGAACCACCGGCCGGTCGAGCAGCACGTCGCCCCAGACCACGGCCCGGTCCGACCGGCCGGCCCAGAGCAGCGCCAGCAGGGGCGCGGTCAGCAGGCCGAGGGCGCCGTCGTCCGTGTGGTGGCGCTGCAGGATCTGCTCGGCGGTCGGCGCAGTGTCGTTGTCGGCGGTCGGCGTCAGCGCGGTGCCGAGCACCGTGACCGCCTGCAGGAGCGGGCTGACGGTGGTCGGGGCGCCGGCCGCGCGGCTCCAGGTGGCCGGCGTCTGCCGTACGCTCGCCAGGTGGTCCGGGTGGGAGAGGGAGACCAGAAGCTGCATGATCCGCAGGCGGCCGGGCGGGGTGGCCGGAGCCTGCTCCTCGTCCGCCGAGAAGCCGCTGACGGCCTCGGCAGCCTCGTCGACGCGGCCCTGCCAGAGCAGGTACGGCACGGCGGAGAGGCTCGCATCGGTGGACCAGCCGGCGGCGCGCGCCGTCTGCACCAGCTCCGTCAGCTGCCCGTTCACCGTCAACGGGTTTAGCTGCCAGCGGGCATTCACCAGCATCTCGGTGGTGGCGGTGCGTTGCCGCTCGTCCACCGGCGCGCTGGCGAGCAGCCGCAGGCAGGCCGCCGCCACGTCGGGCCGGCCGGACGAGAGCGCGTGACCGGCGGCGTCCTGGAGCACCGGCACCCGCCAGCCGGCCACCGTCGCACCGGCGGCCACGAGGTGCTCGGCTACCACGCTCGCCTCGGCGCCGCGGTCGTGCAGCACCTCGGCGGCCCGCTGGTGCAGGGCGCGCCGCTCGTCGGCCGACATGTCAGCGAGGATCGAGTGCAGGATACGCGAGTGGCGTAGCTGGTCGGACTCCATCAGACCCGAGGTACGCAACACCCGCACCGCCGGGACCGTGGTCGCGGGCATCACGTCGAGGAGGTGGCCGAGCAGTTCGGCCGACGCGGGCCGGTCGAGCACGGCGAGCGCCTGGGCCACCCGGCGTACCCCGGGCTCGTGGCGGTAGAGGCACCCGAGCACGGCCTGGTCGAACGCGTCACCGACGGACGGAAGGTCGTGGTCGCTGCCCCCGCCACCGGCCCGTTCGTCGAGCAGCGCCCGGGTGAGCAGTGGATTGCCTCCGGTCATCCGTACGTAGTGTTCCGCGGTCCTGCGGGTGTCGGCGTCGTCGACGGCGCCCTCGACCAGCCGGGCGACGGCGTCGACGGTCAGTGGTGGCAGGCCGATCCGGGAGAAGTGCGGCTGGCTGAGCAGCTCGGCGCGGAACAGCTGGTGCGGCGGGCGCAGCGTCGACGCCTCCGCGAACACGACCATGATCCGGGCGTGGCGCAGCCGCCGGGTCACGTAGAGCAGGCAGTGCAGCGAGGCCGGGTCCGCGTGGTGCACGTCGTCGACGAGGAGGACCAGGGGCCCGTTGGCCGTCAGGTCGATCAGGGTGGTGAAGAGGCCGTGCAGCAGGGGTGCCCAGGCCCGGTCTACGTCGGACGCCTCGCCGCCGACTTCGGGCAGCGGCACCGCGGAGGTGGCGTCGCGCAGCAGCTTCCCGACGTGGGCGGCGGCCTCCGGGGCGAGTCGTGCACTGTGGAACAGCTGCCCGACGACTCCCAGGTGGAGACCGCGCTCCGCCCGCGAGCCGGTCGCGCTCATCACCTGCCCGCGGGAGCCGGCCGTCCACTCGCCGAACGACTCCAGCAGGCTGGTCTTGCCGCTGCCCACGGCACCGGTGACCAGCGCGACGTGTCCGCGCTGCTGCTCTTCGCACGCGTGGAACACGCGCCGCAGACGGGTGATCTGTTCCTCTTGCTGAACCAACACCTGCGCGTAAGCCCTCCTTGTACGCGGCGCGGGCCTGGAAACGCCGGTGCGGCCCGACACCGCCACCCCTGCCGGAGACAGCCGCCCCTCCGCCCGCGTCTCGACGGGTAGGGGTGGAGCGCGCCGGGCGGCCACGCCGGGTGGACCTGAAATCCTTCGTCGGACCGGTCTTCTCGCCGTACGGTCCGCGTGTCGAGGCGAGTCTGGCACCGGCATGATGGTGCGACAACGGGCGTGAGACCCCATCGTTTCGCACCCAAACCTGCGGGCCCCGGAAGGCATTTAGGGGTTGCGCGGTTCGGGGTGATGGGTGTTGGAGCCGATCGGCCCGGGGGCGGCGACACGCCGGTGAGCGGCTGGTGTCGGGGCGTACGGCTCGATGGTGCCACACCGCGACTCCCGGCGCACGCCGACGGTACCCACAGTGGTGGTGAGCGAACTCTTCGCGACGGTCGGCGAGGGTGACGGTCGCGTGACGCCCGTCGGCTGTTCCGTGCGGAAGCCCGACCGGGATCAGCGCGGCCGAGGGCCGGACGGACGGCCGCCCGGGGGGTCCGTGCCCCGCGTCAGCGGATCCAGCACCGTCGTGCCGGAGCGGTCGAACCGTAGCCGTCCGGCGAGTTCGCCGCGCGAGTTGACGTCCAGCTTCCGGTAGATGCGCGTCATCCGCTGTTCGATCGCGCTGACCGTCAGGAAGAGCTTCTCGGCGATCTCACGATTGGTGTGACCCTGGGCGGCCAGGGTGGCCATCCTGGATTCGGTGTCCGTCAGGCCCTGGACCAGGACCGCCGCATCCGCCCGGCTGCCGGTGGCGCCGTCCCTGGTGGACAGGGCGCTGGGCCACAACGTCGGGATGCCGCACTCCTCGGCGAGAGCCCGGGCCGACCGGGTCGCGGCGCGGGCCTGCCGCCGGTCGCCGGCCTGCTCGTAGGCGTGACCGAGGTCGGCAAGGTTGTGCGCCAGTTCCATCCGGTCGCCGCACTGCCGCAGCAGCCGTACGGCGCTGCGCAGGTGCGGGATCCGTTCCTGTCCCTCCTCGGTCGCGGCCAGAACCCGCAGGGCCGCGGCCCGGTACCGGACATGGACGGGCCGCAGCCGGGCCAACTCGTCGCGCACCAGCTTGCGCGCCTGCAGACGGCGGCCCATCCGGAGCAGTGCCCGAGCCGACTCGGTACGCCACGGCACCAGGCCCGAGAAGTCCAGCTGCCACCGCTGCATCAGCTGCCCGCAGAGCTGGAAGTCGGCCAGCGCGGCCTCGGGGCTTCCCGCGGCGAGGGCGTGCGTCCCGCGGGCGTGCAGGTAGTGCAGCCCGAGCGGGGTCTCGAAGATCGCCGGCGGCACCGGCACCTGAAGGCAGGCGGCCGCCGTGTCGAGCTGGTCCATATAGGTCAGGGCCCGTATCCGGACGGCGAGAGGTATCCCGATCACCACCCCCCAGCCTTTCGGCGAGAGCTGCCCCAGTGCCTCGTCGGCCAGCTTGCCGGCGCGGGGGAGGTCGCCGAGCCGGCCGGCGACGGCGGCCCGCAGGGCGGTGAGCGTGGCCGAGGGGGTGGGGTGGTGCGGGGTGGCGAGGTGGCGGTCCAGCCGGTCGCACCAGTCGTCGGCCAGGTCGAGCTGGTCGGCGTAGATCATGGCGATGAGGGCGCAGATGACCCTCCACATGTGCGGTTCGTCGTCCGGCCCGGTGGTCGACAGTGTCCGCTCGGCCTGCTCGACCACGCCCGCGTCACCCCGGGCCAGCACGCCGGACAGCAGGATGACTCCGCTGAGCCCGTGCTTGACCCGGGCCAGCGTGAGCGGATCCCGCGCGGCCACGGCGGGCGCGGGCCGGTCGACCATGACCCCGGGATAGAGCGTCGAGATCCAGCCGGTGATGATGAGCAGCTCGGCCACGGACTGCGGATCTGCGGGATCCGACCGCTCGCTGAGGTGCCTGACCAGGTCGACGGCCTTGTCGATCTCACCGTGCCAGAGGAGGTACTGGATGGGACCGGCGGCCTGTTGGCTGCCGAGGTGCCCGGCCCGGATGGCGGTGGCGACGCTGACCAGGTGGGGGATCGTGGCCTGCGGGTCGAGTCGCCACTCGGCGCGCGCCAGCGCGGAGCGGATCCGCGCCCGCAGACACTCGCCGACGCCACTGCGGTGCGCCCGGCGCAGGTACCGCAGGGCGGTCTCCACCTCGCCGTCGAGCAGCGCCTGCTCGCCGGCGTCCAGCAGGGTCTGCGCCATCCAGGGTTCGGCCAGCTCGCCGATGTCCACCAGGTGCGGCGCGATGCGGGCCGGGGGCGCGCCGTCGTCGTGCAGCAGGCGGGCTGCTCCCAGATGCAGCCGTACGCGTTCCTCGGCGGTCATCCCGTCGATCACGGCCTGGGTCACCGCCGGATGGCGCAACCCCTGTTCGTCGATCAGCCCCGCGCTGGTCGACTTGTCGACAGCGCCCAGCGCGGGGTGCAACCGGGCGTCGACGAGATGCGGCAGCAGGCTGCCGTGCAGCGGCTCGCCGGTCACGGCGAGCACCCGGGCGGCGTTGAGCACCAGGCGGTCGCAGCGGTACAGGCAGCTCAGCACGGCCTCCCGGAACGACTCGCCGACCGCCGGGGCGCCGGCGGACCGTGGCGCGGCTGCCTGGTCATCGGCGAGCGCGTGCACCAGGAGCGGATTCCCGCCGCTGATCCGGTGGCTCTCCTCGGCGATGCTGCGGGCGAGCGGGATGTCGAGCCGCTGGGCGAGCAGATGGAACGTCCCCTCGGCGGTGAGCAGCGGCAGGCGGATGCGGTGCAGCTTCGCCGGTTGCAGCATCTCGGCGTGCACGTCCGCCTGCCACGGCCGGGTGCGTGGCGCCTCCGTCAGGACCATCAGCACGGATAGGCCGGAGAGCCGCCGGGCCACGTAATCGAGACAGCGCAGCGACGGCACGTCCGCGTGGTGGATGTCGTCCACCACGATGACCAGCGGCCCCCGCGAGGTCAGTTCGAGCAGGGCGCGCCCGATGGCGGCGGTGAGCCGGGCGTTCTCCGCGTCCGCCGGATCGGCGTCGCTCCATGCGAGGGCGCCCGCGTCCAGCAGCCGGGCGAGGCGGGCCCGGATGTCGGGGGCGTCCGCGGCGCACGACGGCACCGCGCGGACGAGCTGCCGGACGACCTCCAGCGGTACGCTGCGCTCCGCGCGGGAGGCGCTCGCGCCGATGACCCGTGCTCCGGCGTCGCAGGCGCGCCGGGCGAAGGCCTGTGAGAGCGCGGTCTTGCCGGAGCCGACCGGGCCGGTCAGCACGGTCACCGGCCGGTCGGTCGGCGAGGTGCCGCCGCGGAGCAGGTCTGCGAGTCGGCGCTCCAGCAGGCCGAGCTGGCTCGAACGCTCGGTCAGCTCCATCACCGCCCCCTCCGGGGGAGGGCCGGGTGCCCGGTGCGGCCCGACAGCTCGACCAAATTGGAGACCGGCAATTCTTGACCCATTCCATTATCGGCAAGGATCGACTGGTGTCGAGCTTTGCCGGTGCGCCATCGACCGACTTGACCGGTTGGCTGCTGCGAGCCGTGTTCCCGTGTGCGTCGGCGATAATTCCCCAGCTCTCTCGGGGTCGACACTTCCTATCGACCTGCTTGATGGTGGGAGTATGGCAGTTGGGCAATTGGGCGGCAAGCCGAGTTGTGTAAAGGATGGGCAAACATGGGTTACTTGTCTCGGGTGACCCGACCGGGGGTGGCGACGGAAAGTCGCCGGCTGGTCCCGTACCGTGACAGAGCGCTCTCCTGAGCCGATGGTTCCGCTTATTCGGCCCGCCTGCTGATTGGCGAATGGGCTCTTCCGTGCTAATCCGACGTCCGGGCGTTACCGGTCGCTCTCGCCGCAAGGTTCGAAGCTGCCGCGGTCGCGGCGTGCGGAGGCGTCGAGCTGGGCGTCATCGTCGTTGAACTCGGCGTTCGTGACCCCGCCCGTGCCGATCCCGGCGCGGGCGGGTGTGGTGCCGGAAGCTGCTGTGGAGGTGTCGTCCGTCCCCGGGGCGGGGCCGTGGGGTCCGGTCGGGGCTCCGGCAATTGCCGGAGGCGCTCGATTGTTGCGATGTAAGGCATTGATGCCGGAACTGCGATCGATGCCTGTCCGGCCCTGCCGGCGGTCGAGGCTTGGTGTGCGTCGGCGGGCCACGATTCGGACGTTTGGGAGATTCTGCGATTATGTATGAAAAAGAATTATGAATCCGAGTGTCCCGTTGGTTGCGGAGGCCTGCGGTCCCATCCGGCCCGAAGGCTGGTCTCATGCGGCACACGTCAATGCGATAAAGCCGTGACGGCTAGCTGCCGGGCATCGAGGAGGACGTTTTACGGTCGATTTTCGCTCGCTGAGGACAAATGCGGCCTCTGCATTGTTCGCCGAGCCGGAGTGAGCGCTCGTGTCGGCCGTTGTGTCAGGACGGCCGGGATTCGGTCCTAGCTGGCCAGTAGGCCCGGACAGGGGGATTCGGACTCGGCGGCTAGGGGTTGTGCCCGACGATAGCCCGGCCCTAATTTCGGGGCACCCGGTCTCCACCGTCTGGATAGCCGGACATGGGGCCGTGCAGGCCCGAGACCTGAAGGGTTCTGTGGCCGTCGTGATGTCCCAGCTGCCGCCGCGACTCGTTGCGGCCCCGCGCAGGGGATAGCGGAGATGACGCTGCTGCCGGTGCTGCGTGGATTCGGTGCGGATCGGGCCGACGCGGTCACGGTGGCCGGAGAAGCCCTCTCCAGCGAGGCCCTGCTGGGCTGCGTCACCGCCGTCGCTGATCGGATCAGGGGCGCGACCGCGGTCGCGGTCGACGGCACACCGACGCTGGAAGCGGTGGTCGGAATGCTCGGCGCCCTCCTCGCCGGGGCACCGCTCGTACCGCTGCCTCCCGGCGCCGACGAACGCGAACGCCGCCGTATCCTGCGGCAGTCCGGAGCGACGGTGATCCTCGGCCGTGCCCCGTCCGGGGCCGACGGCCTGTCCACGATCCCGGTCGACCTGCGAGAACACGCCTCGACGCGGCATCCCGAGCCCGCCCCGGGCAGCGACGCCGTCATCCTCTACACAGGTGGCGCATCAGGGCCGCCACGAGGGGTGCGCATCTCGCGCCGCGCCATCGCCGCCGACCTCGACCTTCTGGCCCGTGCGTGGCACTGGAGCGAGGAGGACGTGGTCGTCCAGGGCACCCCGCTGTTCCGGGCGTACGGTCTGGTCGTCGGCCTGCTCGGCGCGCTGCGGGCCGGCAGCCGTTTCGTCCACCTCGACCACGCCGGCACCGGGCCGGTCGGCTCCGTGCACCTGGCGTCGCCCGACCAGTGGGGCGAAGATAGCGCTGGACGGCCACCGGGCCCGGCCGCTGTCCGCGGCGCGGATCCTCGTTTCCGCGGACGGCCCGCTGGCCCGCGCCGTGGCCGAACGGCTCCGACTGCTCACCTCGCACCGGCCGGTGCAGGCCTACGGCACCACCGAGACGCTCGTCGCGCTGACCGGGCGCCCCGGCGACCGTACGGTGCCGGGCGCTGTCGGCACCCCCCCTGCCCGGCGTCGAGACGCGCGTGCTGGACCGCGAGGACCGGCCGGTGCCGGCCGACGGCCAGTCGGCGGGCGAGTTGAGCGTCTGCGGGCCGATGCTGTTCAGCGGGTACGTCGGCGGGCGGAGCCTCGCCGCCGGTCGCTGGCACGCCACCGGCGACCTGGCCAGCGTGGCCCCCGACGGCACGTACCGGATCATCGGGCGACGCGGGCTCGACGTGGTGCACAGCCGGGGCCGGCGGATGCCCGCCGGGCAGATCGAGGAGGCGTTGCTGAGCCACCCCGGCGTGCGCGACGCCGCCGTCGTCGGCACGCCGCACCACGCGCTCGGCGAGCAGGTCACCGCCTACGTCGTCGCCGAGGGGGTGACCGCGCAGGTGCTCATCGACCACGTCGGCCGGTACCTCTCGGCGGGCCAGCGCCCCCGGCGGGTGCACTTCGTCGACGAGTTGCCGCGCAGCGCCTTCGGGCGGATCAGGAAGTCCCTGCTGATCGCCGGCGGCTGAGCCGGCCGGACAGGGGGCAGCGGTGACCCGCCCCCGCCACGGTCAGCCCTCCACCCAGCCGTGCCGCCGGGCCAGCTCCAGCATCCTCGCACGTACCGCCACGATCTGCGCTCCGGTCAGGTCCGACACGGAGGTCACCAGCGCCTCGGTGGTCTCCGCGGAGAAGGCCCGCTCGGAGAGGACGTCGCACAGGCCCTCGTCGTCCTCCGCGCCGCCCGTGGCCTGCCCGCTGTCCCTGCTGCGCCCGCCGCCGACCGTGACGCCGGACACCCGCACCAGCACGGCCTTGGGCCCGCGCTCGGTCTCCACCGCTTCGTACTCGACCGGGACGCCGGGCGTCAGCGCCCACTTGTCGCCGTCGAGCATGTTCGCGTGCACGAACACGTCGTCGCTGCCGTCGTCCGGGGCGATGAACCCGTAGCCCCGCACCTCGTCGAACCGCACCACTTTGCCAGTGAGCATCGCCATTCCCGCGTCCATCCGCCCCAAATCCAGGTGCCCCGCCCGCAGGACCGGGACGGCGCTCAGAGTGGCACCTGTCCCGTGCAGGCCGGCACCCGTACCCGACCCCTATGGTGCACCTATCGCCGAGGCCCGCCGCGGCGAGGGGTGCCGCAGCGCCTACCATCGGCCAACGTGATCGAGCAGATCCTGCCCTCCACCGTGGCGGTGTCCGAGTCCTTCACCGATCCCGCCGGCGTGACCCTGTTCCCCGAGGAGGAGGCGCTGGTGGCACGGTCGGTGGAGAAACGACGCCGGGAGTTCACCACCGTGCGGCACTGCGCCCGGCTGGCTCTCGGCGAGCTGGGCCTCGCCCCGGCGCCGATCGTCTCCGGCGCACGCGGTGCCCCGCTCTGGCCCGACGGCGTGGTCGGCAGTATGACGCACTGCGATGGCTACCGGGCGGCGGTCGTCGGCCGTACGGCGGCGTTCGCCAGCCTCGGGGTGGACGCCGAGCCGCACGCCCCGCTGCCCGACGGGGTGCTCGGAGCGATCGCCCTGCCGGCCGAACGGTCGCGCACCGTCACGCTGGGCGCGGTCCGCCCCGCCGTCTGCTGGGACCGCCTGTTGTTCAGCGCCAAGGAGGCGGTGTACAAGGCGTGGTTCCCGCTCACCGGCCAGTGGCTGGACTTCTCCGAGGCGGACATCGTGTTCGACCCGGCCGGCACGTTCGAGGCCCGGCTGCTGGTGCCCGGTCCGGTGCTCGGCGGGGCCGAGGTGCGGGCGTTCGCGGGCAGGTTCCTGGTCGAGCGGGGACTGGTGGTCACCGCGATCAGCATCCCGGCGGTCGCGTCCTAACCGTCGGCGCTGAGCCGCGTCTTCTGCACCTTGCCCCAGGGCGTTGCGGGGCAGGGCGTCGACCAGGCGCACCTCGCGTGGTCGCTTGTGCGCCGAAAGGTGCCGGGCCACGAAGTCGATCAGCTCGGCCTCGCCCACCCCGTCGCCCACCACGTACGCGGTGACCTGCTGACCGAGGTCGGGGTGCGGTGTGCCCACCACGGCTGCCTCACGGACCCCCGGGTGCGTCAGCAGGGCGTCCTCCACCTCCCCGGCGCCGATCCGGTAGCCACCGCTCTTGATCAGGTCGGTCGACGCCCGGCCGACGATCCGGTGCCAGCCGTCCGGGTCGACGGTGGCGACGTCCCCGGTGCGGAACCAACCGTCCGGGGTACGGCTCGCCGCGTCGGCGTCCGGACGGTTGAGGTAGCCGTCGAACAGCGTGGGGCCGGTGACCTGAAGCTCGCCCATCGTCGCCCCGTCGGCCGGGAGCGGGGTGCCGTCGTCGCCGACCAGCCGCGTACGGACCCCGGGCAGCGCCAGCCCGACGGTGCCGGGCCGGCGTGGGCCGTCCGTCCGGGCGCTCGTATATATCATGTCTAGGCTGTACGTCTCACGAAGTCGATCAGCTCGGCCTCGCCCACCCCGTCGCCCACCACGTACGCGGTGACCTGCTGACCGAGGTCGGGGTGCGGTGTGCCCACCACGGCTGCCTCACGGACCCCCGGGTGCGTCAGCAGGGCGTCCTCCACCTCCCCGGCGCCGATCCGGTAGCCACCGCTCTTGATCAGGTCGGTCGACGCCCGGCCGACGATCCGGTGCCAGCCGTCCGGGTCGACGGTGGCGACGTCCCCGGTGCGGAACCAACCGTCCGGGGTACGGCTCGCCGCGTCGGCGTCCGGACGGTTGAGGTAGCCGTCGAACAGCGTGGGGCCGGTGACCTGAAGCTCGCCCATCGTCGCCCCGTCGGCCGGGAGCGGGGTGCCGTCGTCGCCGACCAGCCGCGTACGGACCCCGGGCAGCGCCAGCCCGACGGTGCCGGGCCGGCGTGGGCCGTCCGTCCGGGCGCTCACAGTGATCAGGGTCTCGGTCATCCCGTACCGCTCGACGACCCGGTGACCGGTGAGGGTGGCGAGGTCGGCGAAGACCGCCGCCGGCAGCGCCGCGCTGCCCGAGACCAGCAGCCGCGCCGGACGCAGCGCCCGGGCCGCGTCCGGGGCGGCGGCGATTCGGGACCACACCGTCGGCACCCCGAAGTACATCGTGCCGTTGGCGGCGGCGTACCGGTCGGGGCGGGGGCGGCCCACGTGGTGCAGCCGGCCGCCCAGCCGCAGTGGTCCGAGCACGCCGAGCACCAGCCCGTGCACGTGGAACAGCGGCAGGCCGTGCACCAGCAGGTCGTCCGGCGTCCATGCCCAGGCGTCGGCCAGCCCGTCGAGGCAGGCGGCGATCGCGCGGCGGGAGATCACGGCGCCCTTCGGGGCGCCGGTGGTGCCGCTGGTGTAGAGGATCACCGCGGTGCAGGCCGGATCCGGCTCGGGGTGGACGGTGTCCGACCGGCGGGTCAGGTCGACGGGTACGACGGGCCGGCCGGCGTCACCGACGGTGCGTTCCGCGCCGGCCGGGGCCAGCAGCGCCGTCGCGTCCGAGTCGCGCAGGATGTGATCGCGCTCCATCGGCCCGGCGTCCGGCGGGATCGGCACGACCGCAACCCCGGCCGTCAGCGCGCCCACCACGCCGACCACGGTCTCCAGGGTGGCGGTGGCCTCGATCGCCACCCGGTCGACGCCGCGCAGCTCGTCGGCCACCGCCGTGGCAAGGCGGCGAAGCTCCACCCAGGACGCCGCCCGGCCGCCGACCCGGATCGCGTCCGGGTGCTCGTCGGTTGTCTTCGTCAGCCAGCCCAGCAGCGGCATGGTGCGATCCTCTCAGCGGCCCGGTCCGAGCCCTGCCGGGGGCCGCGACGCCGGTAGGGTCGTGGGGTACCGCCGGATCCGGGCGGGCGAGTGCGCCGCCGGTGGGCCGGGAGAACGGTCCTGACCGTAGTCGGGGGTCTCCGCGGCCTGCCACCCCTACCGGCCGTGGCGGTCGTGCGGGCGGGGAGGTGACATCGATGGTCGCGAGGGCGACGGCGGCACCCGACGGTGTCCGGGCGGTGGTGTTCGACCTCGACGGGGTGCTGGTCGACAGCCTCGCCGTGGCCAGAGAGGCGTTCGCCCTCGCCTACGCCGAGGTGGTCGGCGACGGCCTGGCCCCGGTCGACGAGTACTGCCGCCACCCGGGCCGGTACCTGCCGGAGGTGCTGGAGCTGATGGGTCTGCCGGCGGCGCTCGCCGAGCCGTTCGTGCGGCAGAGCAACCGCCTTGCACACCGGGTCAGCCCGGTCGTCGGCGCGGCGGAGCTGCTGCGCACCCTGCGTCGGCGGGGGATCGGGCTCGCCGTGGCCACCGGCCGCAGCGGTGTACGCGCCCGGGACCTGCTCGGCCGGCTCGACCTGTTGCCGCTCGTCGACCACGTGGTGGGCTCGGACGAGGTGCCCCGCCCGAAGCCCGCGCCCGATATCGTACGGCGGGCGCTGCACCTGCTCGGGGCCCGGCCGGAGGAGGCGCTGATGGTCGGCGACGCGCCCAGCGACCTGGCCAGCGCGCGGGCGGCCGGGGTGACGGCGGTGGCCGCGCTGTGGGGCGAGTCCGACGAGGAGACGCTGCGCGCGGCCGGCCCGGACGTCGTTCTGACCCGGCTCGACGAGCTGCTGCCGCTCTGCCCGGCACGGCGGTGACGAGCCACACCGGATCCGTGGGCGAGAAGCCGCCCGGAGCCGCCGCCCGCCCGGACGGGACGCCCGGACACCTGGCGTGACCGGGCGACACCCCTGTCGCCGGGCGGTACCCCTGTGGAGGATGGTTTCTCGCCTCGACACCCCCGATTCGTCACCTGATCAGTTGATCGGGGCATCGGTTGCGCGGATGATGTCGGGCGTCGGTCGGCCCGGGTCCGGCCCGTTGCCGCGGACCGACGCCGCGATCAGCCGAGTGGTCCGCCCTTCCCGGCGGCAAACCGCACATGAAGGAGGACCATCCCGGATGCCGGTCATCGAGGTCGATCATCTGCAGAAGCGGTACGGCGAGAAGGTCGCGGTCGACGACGTTTCCTTCACCGTCGAGCAGGGCGAGATCTTCGGCGTCCTCGGCCCGAACGGCGCCGGCAAGACGACCACTGTGGAATGCGTGCAGGGGTTGCGCCGTCCCGACGGCGGGACCGTCCGGGTGTTCGGGCTGGACCCGGTGCGCGACCGCACCGAGGTGCGCCAGCGCGTCGGCGCCCAGCTCCAGGAGAGCCAACTGCCGGACAAGGTGCGGGTGCGGGAGGCGCTGGACCTGTACCGGTCCTTCTACCGCAACCGGGCCGACATCGACGAGCTGCTGACCGACCTCGGCCTGGCCGAGCAGCGCAACACCTACTTCCAGAAGCTCTCCGGCGGGCAGAAGCAGCGGCTGTCGGTGGCCCTGGCGCTGGTGGGCAGGCCGGAGATCGCCATCCTCGACGAGCTGACCACGGGCCTCGACCCGCAGGGCCGCCGGGACACCTGGGATCTCGTCGAGCGGATTCGCGACCGCGGCGTCACCGTCGTGCTGGTCACCCACTTCATGGAGGAGGCGCAACGACTCTGTGACCGGATCGCGATCATCGACAAGGGGCGGATGGTGGCCATCGACAGCCCCGCTGGCCTGCTCGCCCGGGTCGGCAGCGAGCACCGGGTGCACTTCCGCCCGGCGGAGCCGGTCGAGGACGCCCTGCTGCTCGCCGCGCCCGACGTGACCGGGGTCAGCCGCTACGGGGCGGAGGTGACGGTGACCGGCACGAAGGACGTGCTCCAGTCGGTCCTGGCAGTGCTCAACGGGCGCGGGACGACCTACACGGACCTGCGGGTCGAGCAGCCCACCCTCGACGACGCCTTCGTCGCCCTGACCGGCCGCGGCGGCCGGGCCGCCGCGCAGTCCCCGACCGACGGGAGGTCGTCGTGAGCGCCCTGTCCAAGCTGATCGCCGTCGAGACGAAGCTGTTCCTCCGGGAGCCCGTGTCGTTGTTCTTCGTCTTCGCCCTGCCGATCGGCCTGATGCTCGTCTTCGGCCTGCCGCAGCGTGCCGGTACCGCCGCCGACACCGGCCAGCACGCCGAGCAGACGTTCCTGCCGTCGCTCGCGCTGGCTCTCACCATCGGCATGCTCGCGCTCTTCACCCTGCCGATGGCGCTGGGCATCTACCGGGAACGCCGGATCCTGCGCCGTCTGGCGACCACCCCGGTGCAGCCCGCGCTGCTGCTGGTCGCCCAGGTCGTGGTCAACCTCGTGATGGGCGTGCTCGGTGCGGTGGTCACCTCGATCGCCGTGCGGTTCCTGCTGGACCAGCCGGCGCCGGCCAACCTGCCCGGGTTCGTACTGGCCTTCCTCCTCGGGGTCGCGTGCCTGTTCGCCGTCGGCCTGCTGATCGCGGCGCTGGCGCCGTCGGCCCGGGCGGCACAGTCGATCGGCCCCGCGCTGTTCTTCCCGCTGCTCTTCCTGGCCGGCGCCTGGCTGCCCCGCGACCGGATGCCGGGTGCCCTGGCGGCCGTGGCCGACTACTCGCCGCTCGGCGCGACTGTCGACACCATCGGCGCGGCGTGGGCGGGGGCCGACCCCGAGCTGCCGCAGCTGATCGCCCTGGCTGTCACGGCCGCCGTCGCCGCCCTGGGGGCGACGCGGTTCTTCCGCTGGGAGTGAGCCCGCCTCCCGACCGGGCTGGTCCGCCGGCATCGTCGCTGCCCAGGGCCGTTTCTAGGGGTGCGCTAAGGGTGCTCACGAAATGTGATCTGCACTACGTTCGGAGCTGAACGGGTGGCCGCTCACCGGACAAGGACGTTCGACCGCGGAGCGTCCGTTCACCCGGCAACGGGTGTCGTTGGACCTGTGTGGACCGAACCGCGTCGCCCCTGCGGCGGCTCGTGGGGTGTGCGGAATGCGACGGAGGTCGTGCCATGAAGGACGTTTCGCAAGCTGATCCGGTCGCCCGGGACGCCGCCGGCGTCATCGATGTCGTCCTGGAGGGCGGCCCGGCCGGCCTGCCGGCCGATCTGCGCAGCCGTCGGGTGTCCAGGGCCGAGAAGAAGATCAAGATCCTGTACTACGGCGGGTACGAGCACTTCGAGCGGGGCACCGCCGCCGCGACGGTCGAGCCGGTGGTCTTCCGCTGGACCGGCCGGACCCGGATCGCCGAGTAGCGAAGGGACGCAGCAGTCTCATGCGGGCACAGGACCAGCGGACGGGACCGCACCTGACGGTCAGCGACACGAGCGAGGCGATCGCCTTCTACACGGACGTCTTCGACGCCGTGGCCATCCAACGGGAGTGCCTGCTCGACGGGCATGTCGTGCACGCGGAACTGGCCGTCGGCGGTCATCGCCTGATCGTGAGCGAGTGGTGGGAGGCGGGCGACCCGTCGGTGGCCGCGAACCGTGACGAGGTGTTGACCATCGAGCGGACGGACCCCGAGTCGGTGCTGCGGCGGGCGGTGGCCGCGGGCGCCCATGTCGAGCCGCCGGCTGCCCCGTCGCACCAGGTCACGTTGCGCGACCCCGCCGTCAGCTTCTGGTGCGTAGCGACCTCGCATACTGCCTAAAATTTCAGAAACTAGATTGATCCCATGGGTGTTCGGGGAGGCACCGCCGTCCCGGCCCTAAGTTTCCGTGACTATATACCATGCCCGTGGTGAGCTTGCGAGTTGGACTCGTACAGGGCAAAGAGTACCCTGTGCGCCTATGTTTTCCCGCGGTGAGGCTAACTTTCAACATTTTGGATTTACCTAGCGTAGAGGTCTTCATCTGACAAATTACCTCTATGCGGTACATACATGTCGCCTCCGGGTCTGGGCTATGACGACTACGTGAAATGCGATCCGATACGCAACCGCTGCAACGACGATTGTGTCATACATGCTTGGCCAGCATAACGAAGGAAGCCCCGGAATATCGATGTAGGAGTTTACCACTCGCGATTAGTATGGACAGGCCGCGGGAACCGTGCGTACGGCGCGGGTTCCCGCGGCCTGTCCGGCGGGACGTCGCCGGAGTCCGCGCGGTGCGCGGCGCCTGGGCGCTCCTCCGGTCTCCTGGTCAGCCGCGCGGCGGTCCCGCCGACAGTCCGGCTTCCGCCGTCAGGTCCTGAGTCGTACGCGGGCCGGCGGGGGCGACGATCACCTGATCGTCTGCCGGGCCGACGGTTCCCTCAGCGCCTCCGCCACCAGCGTACGCAGCCGCCCGGCGGTCGCCCCGGCCGGCACACGCGGCGGTGGGCGTGCACCGTTCGCCGTTGGTGTCGGCCGGAGGTGTCGGATCTGGGCAGGGGTGTTCGTAGTCAATGAGCGGGGCAGCCCACGAGGCTGCTGGGTGATGCGCCCGTGCGTCCAGGCTGTTGCGGTTGACCATCGAGAGGTAAGGCATGGCCAAGCTGATCTATGTGAACAACGTGTCGCTCGACGGCTACATGGAGGACGAACGCGGCGCGTTCGCCTGGTTGCCGATGGACGACGAGGTGTTCGTCGTCTACACCGATCTCCTGCGGTCCGTGGGCACGTTCCTCTACGGACGGCGGCTGTACGAGGCGATGGCCGTCTGGGAAACCGACGCCGCTCTGGCCGGGCAGTCCGACCTCATGGCCGACTTCGCAAGCGCCTGGCAGGCAGCGGGAAAGGTCGTGTACTCCACGACCCTCGCCGCGGTGTCGACCGCCGACACCCGACTCGAACGCCGCTTCGACCCCGCCGCGGTACGCGAACTGAAGGCCACGGCCGGCAGCGATCTCACCGTTGGAGGTGCAAACCTCGCGGCGCAGGCTCTTGAGGCCGGGCTGGTCGACGAGTGCCAGCTGTTCGTCTGGCCCGTGGTCGTCGGCGGGGGTAAGCCGGGCCTGCCGTCCGGCATGCGCGTCGACCTCGAACTCCTCGACGAGCGCCGATTCCGAAACGGCGTCGTACACCTCCGCTACCGCCCTGTCGGGCAGTGAACGACGGCCCGTCCGATCGCCTGCGCTTGCGTGAAGGTGGGGCGCTGACGGCTGATCCGACCGGATGAGGTCGACCATCACCCACTTCGGTGAACGCATCCCGGGCGCGGCTCAATCCCCGCTCTCGGTGTTCGGTGTTCGGCAGCGGCACCGTGGCAGCTTCTGTGACGCTGTCCTGGTGAGCGCGCCCGGTGACGAGGCTGTCGAGCTGCGTGTTCACGGGGTCTCCGGCGCGTCGGCGGAGACCATCGTCGATCATCCGATCGTGGTGCGGGTGGCGGGGGACCGGCACGCCGGGTTCTACCGGGTCCGGGAGGGACTCGGTCGGGCGGGCGGCGCCACCGCCGGGGTGGTGGTGGAGGCGTACCGGTGGGGGGCCCTGACCGCGGGGGTGGCGGTGCGGACGGCGTCCATGCTGCTGCTGTTGCCGTTCATGCTGGGCAACCTCGCGGTCTGGCTGCGCCCCACCCTGGCGGACCGGTTCGGCCTGCTCGGCGGGTTGTGTCGCCTGCTCGCCGGGTCGCTGACCGTGGCGTTCACGCTCGCGCTGGTCGGGGTGAGCATGAACCTGCCTGGCTGGCAGTGCGTGCCGTACGTGGAGTGCCGGCAGGGGCGGCCGTACCTGTCCTGGCTGGCGGCGTTGCCAATGGGCCCGCGCCTGGCGGTGCTGGCATTGGTGCCGCTGCTGGCGTTGCGGGTGTTCTGGGCCGTCGGCGCGCGCTCGGCGCGTGCC
The DNA here is from genome assembly GCF_000568915.1 of Micromonospora sp. M42. Classification (NCBI taxonomy): domain Bacteria; kingdom Bacillati; phylum Actinomycetota; class Actinomycetes; order Micromonosporales; family Micromonosporaceae; genus Micromonospora; species Micromonospora sp. M42. The sequence goes on from NZ_KK037233.1 coordinate 63,919, forward strand.
TTCGAAGGCTTCGAGGCCGCCCCGCCACACGAGCGGCTGCTGGAGTCGACCGGGAGCCTAGCCGCACCGGGGATCTGGCACGACGAGCGGATGACGTCGTGGCTGCGTCAGATCCATGTCGGGCTGGGCGCCGGCACTGTTTACCTCAGCCTGGTCGTCGCGGTGTCACACGATCGGTGGAACGGCGTAGCCGTCGCGCTGCTCGGCCTCACCGGCGGACTCGTGCTGTTCTGCGCGGCGCTGCTGCTGGTGACAGTGAGCGTGAGGTGGGCCGGCCCGCTGCGACGCCTGCTGTGGATCCTCGTCGCGGTGGCCACCGTGTCGAGTCTCGGATACGCCGTGTCCCGACGGGAGATGCCGGTGGTGGTCGGGCAGATGCCCGGCTACGAGGGCGCGGCCGCCGGCCTGGTCACCGCGCAGGGACTGCTGCTGGTCCTGATCGCCGCGGTGACGCTGGCGCGGCAGCACACCCGGCCGGCCGGCTCGCGCGCGCTGCTGCGCGGACTCGGCACGCCGCTGGTGGCGGCGATGTCGGTCACGGTCACCTCCGCCTACACCACCACGTTGGTGTTCCGCACCGCCGACCATCTCGACCGGGGCCGCATCCCCGACCCGATCCGGCCCAGCCCACCTGCGCTGGGCCCACTGGAACCACCGGTGGCGTACTGGTGGGCCGCGCTCGCCGGGCTGGCCGCGTTGCTTGTCGTCACCGCGGCGATTGCCCTCACCCTGCCCGCCGCCCGGCGCCGTCGTCGGGCGTACGCGCGACGCGTAGTCGAGCGGGACTACCCCGACGCGCCCGCTTCGGCGGCGCCGCGGCTGGCCGCGGTCCGCGACACGGTCGCCCGCTCCTTCGTCACCGAGGAACTCGGGCCGACCCTGGTCGCGTTCTTCGTGGTCTCCTCACTCGGGCTCGCCACCGTGGCGCTCGACCTCGTCGGGATCGGCCCCACACAACTCGCCGCCCGCCTCAATCGGCGCCACGACGTGCTCGCCGTGCTCACCGCATATGTCACCGACATCGGTATCTGGATCATCAGCCTCATCGTCGTCGGACTGCTGATCCTGGCCTACCGCGCGTACCGGTCGCCGGAGACCCGCCGGCTCGTCGGCGTGTTGTGGGATCTGGGCACGTTCTGGCCCCGGACGGTGCACCCGTTCGCACCGCCCTGCTACGCGGCGCGGGCCGTGCCCGAACTGACGCGGCGGGTCTGCGCACTGGCCGCGCATGGGCCCGTGGTGATCTCCGGGCACAGCCACGGCTCGGTACTGGCCGCCGCCACCGTCCTGCACCTGCCATCCGAGACTCTGCCACGGATCGCGTTGCTGACCCACGGCAGCCCCCTGTACCGGATCTATGCCCGCCTCTACCCGGCCTACCTCGGCGAACGGGTGCTGTGGGAGCTCGGTGAGCGGATCGACTGGCGGTGGCGCAACCTGTGGCGTGATACCGACCCGATCGGCGCCCCGATCTTCGACCATCCCGACCTCACGCCTGGCGTACCTCGGGAGGCCGCAACTGTCGACGTGCGGCTGCGCGATCCCCGCGGTGTCACCGTGGAGCCGACGGACACCGTTCCGCCCGCAGTGGAACGCCACTGGCCGTATCACACGCAACCGGAGTACCAGGACGCTGTCAGGCTCCTCGTCGGGAGGATCCGTGGCCGTGCGCCGTAGGTGGTGAGGTCAGGTTCGGGGCGCGGCCTGGACGACCACGGGGGGAGTCGCCCAGGCCGCGTCGGTGGTCAGGTGTGACGACGGTGACAGCGGGTACCCGCGCCCGTGAACAACGGGTGGCGGGAGCATCCTCATGCCCGGATCCCTCCCGGACCGTGGCCTGCACCGGATCGCCGGTGTGGCGGCGGAGGGATCGTCGTGGTGTCGGCCGACATCGGCGCGGGCCACGACGCCGCCGCCGCTGAACTGGCTGCCCGGCTCGCCCTCGACGGCGTCGAGGTGCACCACCTCAACTTCTTCACGTCCCTGCCCAAGCCCCTGCACGGGATGATCCGCGAAGGTTACCGGTCGCTGTTGCGCTGGTGCCCGCTCAGCTACGACGCCTTGTTCACGATCACCGACCGTTCGCCACCGCTGGTGGCTATGATCAGGTCCGCCTTACGGTCGGCCCGCCGGCGGATGCTGATGCAAATGCCGCCGGACACCCGCCTGGTCGTGTCGACGTTCCCGTTCGCCAACCAGGTCCTCGGCCCGCTGCGCCACAGCGGGAGGCTGAGCACACCGGTCGTCACCTATGTCACCGACTTCGTCATCCACCCGACCTGGATGGCGACCGGCGTCGACACCTACTGCGTGATCCACGAGGCCACCCAGCAGCAAGCCGCTGTTCGTGGCGCACCGGACGTCCGACTCGTCGACCCGCTTGTACCCGCCCGCTACCGGCCACCGACGGATGCCACCAGACGCGCCGCCCGCGCCCAGTTCACGCTGCCCGAAAAGGGAAGACTAGCGCTCATCGTCGCCGGGTCCTGGGGTGCCGGCGACGTGGCCCGTACCGCCAGGGAGGTACTGGCCGCCGGCTGTGTCACACCGGTGGTGGTATGCGGACGAAACGACAGCCTGCGCCGGCGCCTGGCCGGCTTTCCCGGGCACGTCATGGGCTGGGTCGACGACATGCCCACCCTCATGCAGGCGGTGGACCTGATCGTGGAGAACGCTGGTGGCCTCACCTGCCAGCAGGCACTGGCCGCGGGTCTGCCCACCATCACCTATCGCCCGCTTCCCGGCCACGGCCGAGCCAATGCGCAGGTGCTCGCCGGCGCAGGCCTGACCACCTACGTCCGAAACCCCGCCGACCTGTGCCAGGAGTTGACCCGCACAGCGGCTTCCGCCCTGCCGGCGTTCACCAGCGCCGACGACATGGCCGCGATCGTGTCCGCGACCCTACGGTCCGGGGCCGGAGTGGATGGGAACCCGCGGTGACGTCCCGGCGCTCACCCGCGGACCACTCCTGCACCCAGCCATGATCTTTTACGCGCTGGCCGGGGCCTTCAGCTTCGCGCTGTCCGCCGCGCTGCATCAGCGCGCCGCGGCCCAGCAGCCGCGCTTCGCAGCGCTCGACCCGCGGCTGTTGCTGCGGCTGTTCCGCAACCGCCTGTGGCTTTCCGGCTGGATCCCGGACACGGCCGGAGTCGTCTTCCAGGTGCTCGCGTTGCGTTCCGGCGCGCTCGCGGTCGTGCAACCCATCATGGCCAGCGGGCTGTTCATGGCAGTGCTGATCGAGGCCGTCATCGCCGGCCAGCGCGTCGCGCGCCGGGACCTGCTCGCGGTTGCGGTGGGCGTGGTGGGCCTGACCGCGTTCCTGCTTCTCGCCGACGTCCGCGCCGGTGTGACCCGCCCTGCGCCGACGGCCTGGACGGTCGCCATGAGCTGCGCGGTGGCGGCCATTACGGCCTGCGTCCTGGCCGCGCGCCGCCGCCATGGCGCCGCGCGGGGCGCGCTGCTGGGCGTGGCCAGCGGCGTCGCGTACAGCTTCGCGGCGGCGCTGGTCAAGGACCTCGCCGGCGGCTCCCCGGGCTCCCTGCTGTCCGCCGTGGTCAGCTGGCGATCCGCGGCGCTGATAGTGGCCGTCGCCATCGGGCTGATCCTGAATCAGGCCGCCTTCCAGCACGGTCGCCTCGCCGCACCCCTGACAGCTCTCACGCTCACCGACCCCGTCGTCAGCGTTCTCGTCGCCATCACCGTCTTCCGGGAAACACTCTCCGACGAGCCCATCCGTATCGTCGGCCTTGTCCTGGCGGCCGTCACGGTCGGCGGCGGCGTGTGGCTCGCTGCTTCCGCCTGCTCGGCGGGATCGGTCGAACACCGCCGACGGTGACCGTCACCCTTCCCGGTGCCTTCGTGGGCGTGCTGCTCGGCGTCGGCGCACCCGTCGAGGCGGTCGCCGTCGCGGTGACCATCGAACTGGTCGCCGACGGGCTGCTTCGCCGACCGGAACGCCGCGGATAACCCGATCTCCCCGAGGTCCCGCCACCGAGTCGGCAGGATGACATGGTGAACTACCGCCTGTTCGAACTCATCAACGATCACGCCGGACGCATCGACGGTATCGACGACGTCATGGAGTTCGCCGCGACCAGGCTGCTGTATCTGATCTTCGCAGTCACCGCATTGCTTGCCGTGGTGACACTGCGCCGCCGACGAACACGCCCGGTCGTCGAGCTCGGCGCCGCCCTGGTCCTCGCCTTTGCCGCAGCCACCGTCCTGGCGCATTCGAACAGTCAGCAGCGCCCGTTCCAGAGTCATCACGTGCACCAGCTGATCCCTCACGGTGCGGGAGTTTCGCTGCCCAGCGACCACGCCACCGCCGCGTTCGCGCTGGCATTCGGCGCTTACGCCTTCCTGAGCCGCCGGTGGGGCGTGGTACTGGCCGGCGCGGCGCTTGTCGTCGGGGTCGCCCGCGTCTGGGTCGGCGTGCACTACCCGGGCGACATCCTCGCCGCGGCAGTCATCGCCGGCCTCGCCGTCGTGGCCGTCAGCCTGGCGGGCCACCGCCGGCGTCGACTCGGCGCACCGAGTCGACGAACATAGCGGGGCACCAGTCGGCCGGACCCTGGCTCCGATCATCACATTCACGAGGCGCCACCGCGTGAAGCCTTCGGTAACGACGAGGCCGTCACCCGTGATGACCGGCGTATGTCCCAGGACGTGCCTCATGCCGGGCTGCCGCGAGGCAGACCATGCGTTGGGCGCTCTGCTTGTGACGCGCCTGCCATGGCCGCCGTCCCCGTAGGCGAGGTGCGGGGGCGGTGGCTGTGCCTCGGGGAGCGGGCTGCCCGTTGGGCCCTACGAGGCGTCCGCTTGGCCTGGGCGGTCAGGGGACCCAGCAGACGGAGGTTGCCGTGGGCCGGGACGCCGGGGTCGGTGGCGCAGAGGAACAGCGTCTGGTCCGGGGTGCCCGGCATGGCGCCTCGTCAGCATGCTCGGTCCGACCGCCGGGTGGCTCATCCGCTTGATGCCGTGCCCGCGCTCGTACACGTGGTGCCTGTTGCGGCAGGTACCGGACTGCGGATTCCTGATCGGCAGCTCGCTGACGAGCTGGTTGTTCGGGTGCACGGGTCGCCCGGCGCGCCTGCACGGCCGGTGCATGTGGTCACGCACCGACCGTTCTCGGCCCGCCGGAGGTCACCCGCAGCGGTGACGCTCCCGCTTCGGTGTCTGGGATCGGCTCGTTTCGGCAAAGATCGGAGGGCGGGGCAGGCGCAGCAAGGGGCCCGAATGGGTGTCTGCCCGCCACATCGACGCTCCGCCAGCAGGGGCGAGTTCCTACGGAGGGTGTGGTGGCCGACGGGAACGCAAGCGACAGGGGCCTGCGGCTGGCGGCTGTCCTGCTGGGCCTGGCCGGGATCTTCGACGCGGTAGCTGGTGCGGCCGACCTGAGCGGCGCCCGCTACGTCTCGGTTGCTGACGGTGCCGTGCACGAGCACGACCTCACCGGCTGGGCTTGGCTGCATCTGGCCGTCGGGGTGTTCACGGCGCTGGCCGGAGCCCTCGGACCGCTCCGCCGCCGTTGGTCGACGTCCCTGGCTCTGGCCGCGGTGGTGATCTTCGTCGGGCTCCACCTGTTCTTCCTCACCTATCACCCGATCCGCACGGTGCTGGTGCTCGGACTGGCACTGGCTGCCGCCCGCTTACTGATCATCAATCGATCTCGCGCTGTCGCTTGAGAGCGTCCGGGCGACGGTTACCCGCACACCTACGCAAGCGAGTGGCCGGCTCCGCGGTGGGCCGGCGACCAACGAGGACGGATCAGTCGGTTGGCTGACACACCTTCCCCGTGAAGGCGGGATCGGGTTGCCGGAACGCGGACCAGGCCGGGTTGGCCGCGATGGGCAGGGGCGGGGCCTGCCAGGCGGCGCCGAGACGTTGCAGGAGTGGGTACTCCTCGCGTTCCTGCTGGATCGGTTCGCCGGAGAGGAAGGTCAGGAGCCGGTCTTCGACCAGGCTGCGGTTGAGAAGACCCCCGTGTACGCCGGGCATCTGGAAGACGGGGATCCCGCTGTAGTCGCCGGGTGGCGCCTCTGCGGCCGTGGTGGTGGGAATGAAGGCGACCATCCGGATCCCGGGCACCGGACACATGAGTTGGTTACGGTAGAACGGCGCGTCGTCGACCAGGGAGCGGATGAACGGTTCGTCGGGCCCGGCATGTGGGCCACCGAACAGGCGCATCACGCCGAACACGATCCGAAGCTGCGATCCCGTCGCCACGCCCCAGCCGTGGTTCTCGCGCGGGGGCGGGTAGTAGGCGCGACCCGCGTTGATCAGAGGACTGAACATGGCCAGCGTGTCGACGGCGGGGTGCGCTCGCTGCTGAAGGTAGGTTCGGGCGACGATCGCGCCTTCGCTTTCCCCGATCAGGGCGATCGGCCGGCCGGTGCGCTGGTGTAGTCGTCGCACCTGTGCGTCGAGGAGTCCCACGCTGTCCGCCACCGAGATCGTGGTGTCGTGCGGCCGGTAGGGCAGGGGTGTGCCGTCCCGGCTCAACCCCCGGTAGGAGAACCTCTCGACACGATTGTCGAGAGGTTGCTCGCCCCCGTACGACGACCCGTAACCTGCGAGGACGATGACTGCCTGCGGCACGTCGGGCGGCAGCGGGTGGTCGAGGACCACCGCCTCGGCCCGCAGGCTCTTGTCCGGCACGGCATCCACCATCGGCGGGATGAGCAACGGCACCGCAAGGGCGAGAACCGCCGCGACGGGAGTCGCCGGCACCCTCACCCACCGTGTCGACGGATTGATCAGCGCGGTACGGACCGTCCGGTTCCACAGCAGCCCGTTGACCACCCCGGCCACGGCGGCCACCGGCACCGACCACCAGCCCGGCAGACTCCAGCACAACGCGCCGGCCACGGTCAGCACCACGAAGTTGAGCATCGACCATCCCACCAGCGAGATCGACGGCAGGCCTCGCCACCACGGCCCTACCACAGCCGCCCGTTGCAGGAATGGCGCCAGCAGGAACAACGGCACCAGGGAGGCCAGCAGGACCCAGGACAGCGCCACCACCGACGCGGCCACCGAGATCAAGGCCCACGGGGCGACGAAGACCGCCACCAACGCGGCGAGCCCGACATTCCGTTTCAACAGCCACCGCGCCGGTGGCCGAGGCACCTCAGCCGGCCATGCCAACATCACCAGCAGCGTGTGAAAGAGCCCTCGGGCCACCACCAGCAAACTGAGCCAGAACACGAATGACGGCCACGAGTCGTGATAGACATACAGCCACCGCAGGTCGTGGTAGGTGTCGTACGGCCACACCGCCGCCGCCTGCGGCGCGAGGCCCCGCGCCGCGACGAAACCCAGCGAGACCAAGACGACGGCCTCGACCGTCGGAGACACCGCGGTCAGCAGCAGCAGGCCCACCAGTCTGCGGTCCGCGACCAGCACGCTGCCTCCCTTGCCGTTGCCCTCTGCATGGAGATTTCCGCACACCACACCCAAACGACGGCGTATCCCGCAAGGCCGTACCCGATAGGAACAGCACCGCCGCGCCTGCCGGGATGGCCGGACCGCGAAGGCGGCGTTGCTGGCGCCGCCGGCTGCCCTTCTGGGAGCGGGTTCGGACCCTTGTCAGCGAGTCGCCATCCGCGCACCGCGCCGGCTACCCACCACCGGGCGGGCCCTCACCCTCCGGCAACCTGTCCGACATCGACGCCGCCGGCCGCGGTGGCTGCACCTGCGTCCTCGACGTAGGGACGAAGTTCGGCGACGCATCGCGGCAGCGCGTTCGAGCACCGCCTGCCGTCGGATCTCCTCGTCTTCGCACCACAGTTGCAGGAATACCCGACGACGGCTTCCCCGACGTGCGCCCGCGTCAGCTCGCGAATGGGGTACTGGGGGCGTCCCTGGCGTGCCATCCGACCCGGACACCGGCAGGGCTCGATCCCTCACACCGAGCACACTGTTGCCCCCGCCGGTGGCGATCCTCTACGGTCTGCTCAAGCGGTGGGCGGTGCGGTCCGCATCCGACCGACACCGCCGGGTGCCCGTCGCGCGGGCCGGGATGGTGGAGTCCCGGGCCACCCGTAGGCGGCGTCGCGGCGGTCGTGTGACTCCAGCTCGTACTCCGGGTGGTCCTGCCCGGCGCGGCTCCACGCGGAGCCGACGGCGAGCGGGCCACGCCGACCCCACCGGAGAATCCCGTGTTCCTCAGCCCGCACGAGCAGGACCGCCTGCTCGTCCACGTCGCGGCCGACGTCGCTCGCCGCCGCCGCGAGCGCGGCCTGCGACTCAACTATCCCGAAGCCGTCGCGATCATCACCGCTTTCCTTCTCGAAGGGGCCCGTGACGGACGGTCGGTGGTGGACCTCATGTCGGCCGGCCGGAGCGTGCTCGGCCGCGAGGACGTCCAGGACGGCATCCCCGAGCTGCTGAGGGAGGTGCAGGTGGAGGCGACGTTCCCGGACGGTACCAAGCTCGTGACGGTGCACCACCCGATCCCGTGATCCCCGGGGAGATCCTGCCGGCGGCCGGCCCGGTCGAGATCAACGTGGGCCGGCCGGTGACCACTCTGGTCGTGGTCAACACGGCCGACCGTCCGGTGCAGGTCGGCTCGCACTACCACTTCGCCGAGGCCAACCCGGCCCTGATGTTCGACCGGGCGCTCGCCTGGGGTCAGCGTCTCGCCGTTGCGGCGGGCACCTCGGTCCGGTTCGAGCCGGGCGTGAGCCGCACCGTCGAGCTGGTTCCGCTCGGCGGCGCACGCGTCGTGCCCGGCCTGCGCGGCGAGTGCGCCGGGCCGCTGGACGAAGCGCCACCGGCCGCGCCGGGAACAGACGCGCCGACGAGCGGGGCGCCGACGACCGACGGGCCGACGCGGTGACCGCCGTGCGGCGGGACCGCTACATCGATTTGTACGGGCCGACCACCGGCGACCGCATCCGGCTGGCCGACACGAGCCTCCTGATCGAGGTGGAGACCGACCACTGCGCAGGCGGCGACGAGGCGGTCTTCGGCGGCGGCAAGGTGATCCGCGAGTCGATGGGCCAGTCGCGGGCGACCCGCGCCGAGGGCGCCCTCGACACCGTCATCACCGGCGCGGTGGTGCTCGACCACTGGGGGGTGGTCAAGGCCGACGTGGGTCTGCGCGACGGGCGGATCGTGGCGCTGGGCCGGGCCGGCAACCCGGACACCATGCCCGGCGTCCACCCCGAGCTGGTCATCGGCCCGGCCACCGAGGTCATCGCCGGGAACGGCCGGATCCTCACGGCCGGCGCCGTCGACACGCACGTGCACTTCATCTGCCCGGAGATCGTCACCGAGGCGCTCGCCGGCGGCATCACCACACTCGTCGGCGGCGGCACCGGCCCCGCCGAGGGCACCCGGGCCACGACTGTCACCCCGAACGCCTGGCACCTGGCCCGCATGCACGAGGCGCTGGACACGCTGCCGGTCAACGTGCTGCTGCTCGGCAAGGGCAACACCGTCTCACCGGAGGCGCTGTGGGAGCAGCTGCGCGCCGGCGCGGGCGGTTTCAAGCTGCACGAGGACTGGGGCACCACACCGGCGGCGATCGACGCCTGCCTGCGGGTGGCGGACGCCTCCGGGGTGCAGGTCTCCATTCACACCGACACCCTCAACGAGGCCGGTTTCGTGGCCGACACGCTGCGGGCGATCGCCGGCCGGGCCATCCACTCGTACCACACCGAGGGTGCGGGAGGCGGGCACGCGCCGGACATCATCACAGTGGCCGGCGAGCCGAACGTGCTGCCGTCGTCGACCAACCCGACCCGGCCGTACACCGCTAACACCCTGGCCGAGCACCTGGACATGCTGATGGTCTGCCACCATCTCAACCCGTCCGTGCCGGAGGACCTGGCCTTCGCCGAGAGCCGCATCCGGCCGTCCACCATGGCCGCCGAGGACCTGCTGCACGACCTCGGCGCGATCTCCATCATCGGCTCCGACTCGCAGGCGATGGGCCGGGTGGGCGAGGTGATCCTGCGAACCTGGCAGAGCGCGCACGTCATGAAGGAGCGGGTCGGCGCGCTACCCGGCGACGGCGCGGCCGACAACCACCGGGCCCGCCGGTACGTGGCGAAGTACACCATCTGCGCGGCGATGGCGAACGGGCTGGACCGGGAGATCGGCTCGGTCGAGCCGGGCAAGCTGGCCGACCTGGTGCTGTGGGATCCGGCGTTCTTCGGCGTACGACCGCACCTGGTGCTCAAGGGCGGCATGATCGCGTACGCCCAGATGGGTGACGCCAACGCGTCCATCCCGACGCCGCAGCCGGTGCTGCCACGCCCGATGTTCGGGGCGTACGGCGCCGCGGCGGCTGCGACCAGCCTGGCGTTCGTCGCGCCGGCCGCCCTCGACGCCGGGCTGCGCCTGGACGTGCGGCGACGGGTGGTGCCCGTCGCGGACGTGCGCTCGCGGGGCAAGGCCGACCTGCCGGAGAACGACGCGATGCCCCGGATCGAGGTGGACCCGGACACGTTCACCGTGCGGATCGACGGTCAGGTGGTGGAGCCGGACCCGGTGACACGCCTGCCGATGGCCCAGCGGTACTTCCTGTTCTGATGACGACGTCGAGCCTGCTCCTGCTGGTGGCCGACGGTCGCTTCCCGGCCGGCGCGCACGCCCACTCCGGCGGCCTGGAGGCGGCCGTCGCCGCCGGCCGGGTCACCGACCTGGCCACGTTGGAGGCGTTCCTGGCCGGTCGGCTGGCCACCGCCGGGCTGGTCGGTGCGGCGTTCGCGGCGGCGGCGCACCGGGCGGTGACGTCGGGTTCCGCCGTACGCGGGTCCACGCTGGCGTTGCTCGACGCGGAGCTGGACGCCCGGACGGCGGCGCCGGCGCTGCGTACGGTGTCCCGCCGCCAGGGACGGGCCCTGCTGCGCGCGGGCCGGGCCATCTGGCCGGAGGCGTCCTTCGACGACCTGCCCGCCACACCCGGCGGAGCGCACCAGCCGTTGGTGCTCGGGCTGCTCTGCGCCGCCGCGGGCCTGAGCCGCGCCGAGACCGCCACGGTCGCCGTCCACGGGACGGTGACCGGTGCGGCCAGTGCGGCGGTACGCCTGCTCGGCCTCGACCCGTACCGGGTCCAGGCCCTGCTTGTGGGTCTCGCCGGCCGGTGTGACGGCATCGCCGCGGCGGCGGCCCGGGCCGCCGACGACCCACCCGAGCGGCTGCCCGCGGCGGCCGCCCCGCTTGCCGACATCCATGCCGAAGCTCATGCCACCTGGGAGGTGCGTCTCTTTGCGTCCTGACACCGTTGCGCCCGAGGCCGACCGGAATCCTGCCCCGCACGACGAGACCGTTCCGCACACCCACCCCGAGCCGGGGGTGGACCCGCATCCGCCGCTGGCCCAAGCCGGCCGGGCGCTGCGCGTCGGCATCGGCGGGCCGGTCGGGTCCGGCAAGACCGCCCTGGTGGCGGCCCTGTGCCGGGCGTTCGCCGGCGAGCTGCGACTCGGCGTGGTCACAAACGACATCTACACGACCGAGGACGCCGACTTCCTCAAGCGGGCCGGTGTGCTGGACCCGGCCCGGATCCGCGCCGTGGAGACCGGTTGCTGCCCGCACACCGCCATCCGGGACGACATCGGGGCCAACCTCGACGCCGTGGACGAGCTGGCCGAGGCGGTCGGCCCGCTGGACCTGGTGCTGGTCGAGAGCGGCGGGGACAACCTGACCGCCACGTTCAGCAGAGGGCTGGTGGACCGGCAGATATTCGTGGTCGACGTGGCCGGCGGGGACAAGGTGCCGCGCAAGGGCGGACCCGGGGTGACGTCCGCCGACCTGCTCGTGATCAACAAGACCGACCTGGCCCCCATGGTGGGCGCGGACCTGGCCGTCATGGACCGGGACGCGCGGGCCCGGCGCGGCGACCTGCCGACCGTGTTCCTGTCGATCGTCGGCGACCCGGCGGCGGGGCAGGTCGCCGACTGGATCCGCCACGAACTGGCCCACCACGCGGCTCTGCACCCGGTCGCCGCGCGGGGCGGCCCGGCCTGATGCGCGCGTACGCCCGGCTGGTGGCCCGGGCCGACGGCCTGGGCGGCACGGTCCTCGCCGAGCTGCGCGGTGAGACACCGCTGCTGCTGCGGCAGACGCCCGGGCGCGGTCGGGCCGTGACGGTGTACGTGGTCGGCGGGGCGGCCGGCCCGCTCGCCGGCGACGACCTGCGGCTGGAGATCGACGTGGGACCGGGGGCGGCGGTGTGGCTGCACACCGTCGCCGCATCGGTCGCCCTGCCCGGCCGGCCCGGCGTCGTGTCGCGGATGGCGGTCCGTGCCGTGGTGCACGACGGCGGCGCGCTGCACTGGCTGCCGGAGCAACTGGTCGCCGCGGCCGGCTGCGCCCACCTCGCCGAGTCCCGGGTCGAGGTGGCCGCCGGGGCGAGGCTGACCTGGCGCGACGAGGTGATCTGCGGCCGGTACGGCGAGGCGCCGGGCAGCGCGGTCGTGCACACCCGGGTCGACTACGACGGCCGTCCGTTGCTGCGCCAGTCGCTTGCCGTGGGACCGGGCGCGCCCGGCTGGGCCGGCCCCGCGGTGCTCGGCGGCGCGCCGGCCACCGGGTCACTGCTGGTGGTGGACCCGTCGCTGCCCCACGAGCCCGCGACGGTCGAGGGCACCGTCGCCCGGCTGCCCCTGGCGGGCGGTCCGGCGACACTGTGGACCGCCACCGCTGCCGACGCGCACACGCTGCGCGCCCACCTCGACGGCGATCCGCTGCTCACCGAGGTGTAGTGAGGCGAACGCCGGCCGCCTCGGCGTTGTCGCGGCGAGTCGTCGGGTCGAGCCGGGCGATCAGGTCGGCGAGGTGGTCGAGCAGGGGAGTGTCGGCCGGTACGCCCGCCTCGGCGAGGCTGGTGCGGACCCGCTCGTCGAGGCGGGCGTGCTCGCGGCGGCCTCGGGCGGTCAGGTGGGCCCGGATGCGTCGCCGGTCCAGCGGGTCGATCCGCCGGAACACCAAGTTCCGGTCGACGAGCTGGTCGACCAGCTTGGTGAGGGTCCCCGGCGGCAACGACGCCTCGGCGGACACCTCGCTCATCGGATGGCCCTGCCCGTCGGCGAGCAGGCAGAGCACCCGCCACGCCTCGGTGGTCAGGTCGTCGTCGGCCAGCACGGCGGCCAACCGGCGGGAGAGCAGCCGTTCGGCGCGGGTGAGCGAGCGCAGCAGATCGGCTGGCGCCCCGGGCACGTCTGACATGGAACCCCCTGGGCCGGTGGCCCTGCCATGGTAGCGACTCGTCCCGCTCCATGGAGAGCTATGGTTTTCCCACGTCGGCCGGGCAATCATGGGCTCATGTCCGCGCCGGCCCCGCCGTGGCTCACAGTCGATCGGGCCGTGGTCAGCATCGCGCTGGTGTACCCGATGCGCGGGCCGGCGGGAATGTTCGGCCCGACCTGCGAACTCTGCGCCCAGCTCGCGGTCGAGGAGATCAACGCCGGTGGCGGGGTGCTGGGCCGCGAGGTGCGGCTGGTGCCGGTCGACGGTGGCGCCCCGCCGGCCGAGGTGGCCGCCCAGGTGGAGGCGCTGGTGTCGGTGGGCGCCGTGCAGGGCGTGACCGGCTGGCACATCTCCTCGGTGCGGCAGGCGCTCGCGCCCCGGGTCGCGCACCGCGTGCCGTACGTCTACACCGCCCTGTACGAGGGCGGTGAACGTACCGAAGGGGTCTATCTGACCAGCGAGACGCCGGACGCCCAGCTGTGGCCCGCGATGCGGCTGCTCGCGGGGGAGCAGGGCGCGCGCCGCTGGTTCGTGGTCGGCAACGACTACGTGTGGCCCCGGCGCACCGCGCGGGCGGCCCAGCGGTACGCGCTGCGCGGCGGTGGTCGCGTGGTGGGGCAGGCGTTCCTGCCGTTGGAGACACACGACTTCGACGACGTGTTGCGCCGGATCGAGCGCAGCGAGGCCGACGCGGTGGTGATGCTGCTCGTCGGCGCGGACGCGGTGCGGTTCAACCGGGCGTTCGCGCGCGCCGCGATGGACCAGCGCTGCCTGCGGCTGAGCACCCTGATGGACGAGAACATGCTGCTGGCCAGCGGGGCGGGCGCGACGCGGCGGCTCTACAGCACGGCGGGCTTCTTCGCCGGCCTCGTGACGCCGGAGAACCTCGACTTCCACGGCGAGTTCGCCCGCCGGTTCGGGGTGGAGGCGCCGCCGCTGGGCAGCCTGGGGGAGTCCTGCTACGAGGGCGTGATGCTGCTCGCCGCGCTGATCGGGCAGGCCCGCACCCTCGACGTGCGGGCGATCGAGACGGCTGCCGACACGGTGGCGTACCACGGGCCGCGCGGCCGGCTGCAGCTGCGTCGACGGCACGTGCGCCAGCGGATCTACCTCGCCGAGGCAGACGGTCTCGACTTCACAGTGCTCGCCCAGCTCTGACCGCCCGGTACCGGCCCTTGACACGTCCACCCGGCCCGGCCCTAAGATACTTCCTGCGTGAAGTATCTACCCCAGGGGTGGATACCGCGAATGTCTGTCCACCGTCGGCGGAATCTGTCCGCCGACCATTGTGGTGGCGCAATTCTTCACCGAATTCATCACGGCTGGCACCGCCTCGCACGGGGCGGTGTCAGCCGTTGCGGCGTGCGTTCTCTCCGGGTTTCCGGGAAACAGTCAATTAAGGACCGGGAAACGTCCGCGCAATCATGCCGGTCAACGCTTTGCGTGCCCAAAGCCGATGCGATGACCACAGGCGACGTCCACCCGTCGACCCCGGCATCGCCAACTCCACCGGACCGCACCGACCGTCCTTTCGCTACTTGAGCGCACCGCAGGGAGATTAGATGTCACTTCTTTGGGGCCGCCGCATCCTGGCGGGGGCCATGACCCTCGTCGCCGCGGTCGCCGTGACCGCGTGCGGCAGCAAGACCAGTGACGAGGGCGGCGCGGCCGGCGTCACCGCCGACGTCTCCGGCGACACCGTCAAGGTGGGCCTGCTCAACTCGCTCTCCGGCACCATGGCGATCAGCGAGGTCACCGTCCGCGACTCCATCATGCTCGCCGTCGAGGAGATCAACGCGGCCGGCGGCGTCCTCGGCAAGAAGATCCAGCCGATCGGGGAGGACGGCGCCTCGGACTGGCCCACCTTCGCGGAGAAGGCCGAGAAGCTGATCTCCGAGGACCGGGTCGCGGCCGTTTTCGGGTGCTGGACGTCGGCCAGCCGCAAGGCGGTCAAGCCGGTGTTCGAGAAGAACAAGGCGCTGCTGTTCTACCCGGTGCAGTACGAGGGCCTGGAACAGTCGCCCTACATCTTCTACACGGGCGCGACGACAAACCAGCAGATCGTCCCCGGGCTCGACTACCTCAAGGCCCAGGGAACGAAATCGGTCTACCTGGTCGGCAGCGACTACGTCTTCCCGCGAACGGCGAACAAAATCATCAAGGCGTACGCGGCGGCGAACGGCATGACTGTGGTCGGCGAGGATTACGCGCCGCTCGGGTCCACCGAATTCGGCACGATCGTCAACAAGGTCAGGTCGTCCGGCGCGAAGGCGGTCTTCAACACCCTCAACGGCGACAGCAACGTGGCGTTCTTCAAGGAGTACAAGTCGGCCGGGCTCACCGCCGCCGCGATGCCTGTGGTGTCGGTGTCCATCGCCGAGGAGGAGGTCAAGAGCATCGGCACCCAGTACCTGGAGGGCCAGCTGACCGCCTGGAACTACTACCAGACCACGCCCGGCGCGGCGAACGGCAAGTTCGTGGCCGCGTACAAGGCGAAGTACGGCGCGGACAAGCCGACGAGCGACCCGATGGAAGCCGCCTACGTCAGCGTCTACCTGTGGAAGGCGATGGTCGAGAAGGCCGGCGCGTTCGACGTCGAGAAGGTCCGTGGCGCCTCCGACGGCATCACCTTCGAGGCGCCGGAGGGCCTGGTCACCGTCGACGGCAAGACCCAGCACATCGCCAAGACCGCCCGCATCGGCAAGGTCGGCGCGGACGGCCTGATCACCGAGGTGTGGAACTCCGGCAAGCCGATCGCGCCGGACCCGTACCTGAAGACCTATCCGTGGGCGAGCGGCCTGAGCTGACGACGCCGGCCCCGGGCGGGGTGGCCCCGCCCGGGGTTTCGACCAGCAGTACGGGAGTACCCACCGTGACAGTCCTCTTCGGTCAACTCTTCACCGGCATCAGCATCGGCGCGGTGCTGCTGCTCATCGCGCTCGGGCTGGCGCTGACCTTCGGCCAGATGAACGTCATCAACATGGCGCACGGCGAGTTCATCATGGCCGGCGCGTACACCACGTACGTGCTGCAACAGAGCATCACCGGCGCCGGCCTGTCGCTGCTGGTCGCGCTGCCGGTGGCGTTCGTGGTCGCCGGCACGATGGGGGTGCTGCTGGAGATCCTGCTGATCCGCCGGCTCTACGCCCGTCCGCTGGACACCCTGCTGGTCACCTGGGGCGTGTCCCTGATGCTGCAACAGCTCGCGCGGGACATCTTCGGCAGTCCGAACGTGCAGACCCGCGCGCCGGATCTGCTCACCGGCAACGTGGCGGTGCCCGGCGGGCTGACGGTCGCCAACAACCGGCTGTTCATCCTGGCCCTGGCCCTGGCCGCCGTCGCCGCCCTCACGCTGGCGCTGCGGTTCACCCCGCTTGGGCGCCGGATCCGCGCGGTCGTGCAGAACCGCGACCTCGCCGCGGTGTCCGGCATCCCCACCGCCCGGGTCGACCGGACGACCTTCTTTCTCGGCTCGGGCCTGGCCGGGCTCGCCGGGGTGGCGCTCACCCTTCTCGGCCCGATCGGCCCGACCATGGGCACCAACCTGATCATCGACGCCTTCCTGGTTGTCGTGGTCGGCGGGATCGGTCAGCTCAAGGGCAGCGTGATCGTTGCCTTCGCCCTCGGGGTCCTCCAGGCCACCGGGGAGTACCTCACGACCCTCAGCGTCGCCAAGGTGATCGTCTTCGTGGCGATCGTCGCGTTCCTCCAGTGGCGGCCACAGGGCCTGTTCACCCTGCGGACCAGGAGCCTCGCATGACCGCCGTGACAC
The DNA here is from genome assembly GCF_000568915.1 of Micromonospora sp. M42. Lineage (NCBI taxonomy): Bacteria > Bacillati > Actinomycetota > Actinomycetes > Micromonosporales > Micromonosporaceae > Micromonospora > Micromonospora sp. M42. The sequence continues at coordinate 80,888 of NZ_KK037233.1, forward strand.
CCGCGCCGCCGAGCACCGCCGGCGCACCGGCCCCGGCCGACGTCGCGCCTGGGAGCCGGCCCGGTGGCCGGTCCCGGCTGCGCGCGGCGGCGGGGTTCGCGTTCGGCGCGGCGCTGCTGTTCGCCGTCGCGCCGCTGGCGCTGTCGGACTTCCGGCTGGCCCTGCTCGCCAAGTACCTCTGCGTCGCCATGGTGGCCGTCGGCATCGGCATCGCCTGGGGGCGCGGCGGCATGCTCACCCTCGGCCAGGGCGTCTTCTTCGGCCTGGGCGGCTACGCGATGGCCATGCACCTCAAGCTCGCCGACGCGGGTCCCGGTGGGATGCCCGACTTCATGCAGCTGTACGGGCAGCTCGACGAACTGCCGGTCTGGTGGCGGCCGTTCGCCAGCCCGTGGTTCGCGCTGCCGGCCACGGTGCTGCTGCCGATGGCCGTCGCGTTCGGGCTCGGCTCACTGGTGTTCCGCCGCCGGGTGCGGGGCGCGTACTTCGCCATCCTCAGCCAGGCGCTCGCCGCCGCCATGGTGATCCTGTTGATCGGCCAGCAGGGGACCACCGGCGGCACCAACGGGCTCACCGACATCCAGGGCTTCTTCGGTTACGACCTGGACGACCCGGTCAACCAGCGGATGGTCTACTTCATCATCGCCGGCGTCCTGCTCGCGCTGCTCGCGCTGGCCCGCCAGATCGTCCACAGCCGCTACGGGGAACTGCTGGTGGCGGTGCGGGACAGCGAGGAGCGGGTCCGCTTCCTCGGCTACGACCCGGCGTCGGTCAAGCTCGTCGCCTACGTGGTGGCGGCGGGTATGGCGGGCCTCGCCGGCGCGCTGTTCGTGCCGGCGGTGGGCATCATCTCGCCCGCCCTCATCGGCATCGTCCCGTCGATCGAGTTCGTCATCGGTGTGGCGGTGGGCGGCCGGGCCACGCTGCTCGGGCCGGTGCTCGGCGCGGTGGCGGTGGCCTGGGCGCGTACCGCCCTCTCCGAACGTTTCCCGGGCACCTGGACGTACCTGCAGGGTCTGCTCTTCGTGGTGGTCGTGGCGTTCCTTCCCGGCGGCCTGGCGTCGCTGTGGGCGCTGGCCCGCCGCCGCGCCGAGCGGGCGGAGGTGCACCAGTGAGCGACGACCGGCTGGACGGGCTGTCCGTCCGTGACGTGCGGGTCAGCTTCGACGGCTTCACCGCCGTCGACGGCGTCTCGCTGGAGGTGCCCGCCGGTGACATCCGGTTCCTGATCGGGCCGAACGGCGCCGGCAAGACCACCCTTGTCGACGCGATCACCGGTCTGGTGCGGGCCACCGGCTCGGTGCGCTTCGGCGACCAGGAGCTGCTGGGTCGCCCGGTGCACCGGATCAGCCGGCTCGGCGTCGGCCGGACGTTCCAGACGTCGACGGTCTTCGAGGAGCTGTCGGTCGTGCAGAACCTCGACATCGCCGCGGGCGCCCGCCGGAGCTGGGCCACCCTGGCCCGGCGCCGGCGGGGGATCCCCGACGAGGTGGCCGCCGCGCTGGAGACCATCGGGCTGGCCGGCCGGGCCGACCAGCTCGCCGGCACGCTCGCGCACGGCCAGAAGCAGTGGCTGGAGATCGGCATGCTGCTGGTGCAGGACGCGCGGCTGCTGCTGCTCGACGAGCCGGTCGCCGGGATGAGCCACGAGGAGCGCGACGCCACGGGCGTCCTGCTGGAGACGGTGAGCCGGGATCGCACGGTGGTGGTGATCGAGCACGACATGGACTTCCTGCGTCGCTTCGCGCGCAGCGTCACCGTGCTGCACGCGGGGAGGGTGCTCAGCGAGGGCACCGTGGCGCAGGTCCAGGCGGACCCGCGCGTGCAGGAGGTCTACCTCGGCCACCCGGTCGACGCCGGGTCGGTCCCCAGCCCTCTGGAGGCATGATGCTGACCCTGCGTGGGGTGCGCGCCGGATACGGGCGTTCCCGGGTGCTGCACGGCGTGGACCTCGCCGTCCCGCCCGGCGGGGTGGCCGCGGTGCTCGGGCACAACGGCGCCGGCAAGAGCACCCTGCTGCGGGTCGCGGCGGGCCTGCTGCGCCCGAGCGCCGGCACCGTCGAGCTGGACGGCGAGGACGTCACCCGTCTCGCGCCGCACGAGCGGGTGGCGCGTGGCATGGCGTACGTCCCGCAGGGCCAGCAGTGCTTCCCGCACCTGACGGCGGCGGAGAACCTGCGCCTCGTCGCCGATGCCCGGCGCGACGGCGCGGTGGCGACGGCGGAGGCGCTGGACCTGTTCCCGGCGCTGCGTCCGCTGCTGCGGCGGCGGGCCGGGCTCCTCTCCGGCGGCCAGCGTCAGCAACTCGCCATCGCCCGCGCGTTGATCACCCGGCCCCGGCTGCTCATGCTCGACGAGCCGACCGAGGGCATCCAGCCGTCGGTGGTCGCCGAGATCCAGGAGCGGATCGTCGAGCTGACCCGGCAGTCCGGCTTCAGCGTGCTGCTCGTCGAGCAGCATCTCGGGTTCGCGCTGCGGGTGGCGAACCGCTATCACGTCCTCGAATCCGGCCGGGTCACCTCGCACGGCGACGGGGGAGTGACGGCGGAGCGGGAGGTACGGGCGGCTCTCGCGGTCTGATCCGGGACGGGTCCGATTTACATTGACGGCGGTCTTTACTAAGATCGTGGCTGGGAGTCGCCAAGCGCTGCTGGGCAGCAGTGCCGTCCACCTGGTGGGCGGCTTGAATCGATCGGCGTCACCTTCTCCGGGGTGGGCACCCAGCGAGGGCCACTGGGCGTCGGCGCATCCACTGGAGCATCATGAAAATCTCACGGACAGCACGCCGTCTGGGACTGGCCGCGGCCGCAGTTCTCGTCGCCTCGTTCACGATGGTCGTGGTCAACCAGGCCGGTCCGGCCTCGGCGCACGGATCGGTCACCAACCCGCCGTCACGCAACTACGGATGTTACGAGCGCTGGGGTTCCGACCACCTCAACCCCACGATGGCCCAGACCGACCCGATGTGCTGGCAGGCGTGGCAGGCCAACCCGAACACCATGTGGAACTGGAACGGCCTGTACCGCGAGAACGTCGGCGGCAACCACCAGGCCGCCGTGCCGGACGGGCAGCTGTGCAGCGGTGGTCGCACCCAGAACGGCCTGTACGCCTCGCTCGACGCGGTCGGCGCGTGGACCGCGAAGTCGATGCCGAACAACTTCACGCTGACGCTGACCGACGGCGCCAAGCACGGTGCCGACTACATGTTGATCTACATCACCAAGCAGGGTTTCGACCCGACCACCCAGCCCCTCACCTGGAACAGCCTCGAACTGGTGCTGCGCACCGGCAGCTACCCGACCACCGGGCTCTACGAGGCGCAGGTGAACGCGGGCAACCGCACCGGGCGGCACGTCGTCTACACCATCTGGCAGGCGTCCCACCTCGACCAGCCGTACTACCTCTGCAGTGACGTGATCTTCGGCGGCGGCAACAACCCGCCGCCGACGACCCCGCCGCCGACCACGGCGCCGCCCACCACCCCGCCGCCCACCACGGCGCCGCCCACCACGCCGCCGCCGGCCGGCAACGGCGCCTGCACCGCCACCTACCGCAAGACCAGCGAGTGGTCCGGTGGCTTCGGCGCCGATGTCACCGTCCAGGCCGGCAACGCCGCCATCTCCGGATGGACGGTGGCGTGGACCTGGCCCAACGGCCAGAGCATCACCAACGCCTGGAACGCGACGGTCACCTCCAGCGGCTCGTCGGTCTCCGCGTCGAACGTCGCCTACAACGGTTCCCTGAGCGCCAACGCCAGCACCAGCTTCGGCTTCAACGCCTCCTGGAACGGCACCAACTCCGCACCCACCCTCACCTGCACCGCCCGGTAACAGCGTCTGCGGTGGGGTGGCGCGGCACGCGCCACCCCACCGCCGGCAGGGCCCTGCGCCAGCATCAGGAACCGCGACGAGGTGAGGAACGACAATGATTTCCCGGGTAGGCGTCGGCGGCTGGTACCGAAGCGTCTTCGTGTGGATCGAGGTGTGCCTGCTTGCCGCGTCGCTCGGTGTGGCCGCCCTGTTCACCTCGACCACCCCGAGGACGGACCCGGCAGTTCTCCGCCAGGAGATCCTGACCCGGATGCGTACGACCCTCGAGCAGGCGGACCCGAAAGATCATCAGCACGCCGGGCACACCGCCCCACAGGCGCCGGCCGGAGAGCAGGCGCCGCCGGCGATCGTCTGCGGAGTCCATGTCTACGGTTACGAGCCCACCGGGGCCGCCACACTGGCCGACGTCGAGACGGTCTACGGCTTCCACCTCTGCGGCGTCGCCGAACAGAAGCGCCACTGGGACGGGGCGGTCAAGCTCGTCGGCCCGGTGATCATGGACATGACCACCCAACCTCCCGGCATTCAGGTGGTCGAGGCGACCGCCGACGTCAGGTTCGTCGACCGGCTACGGGAGATGTTCCCCGACAAGTACGAGGAACTGGCGCTCAGGGAGGCGTTGCCCGCATCGGAGATGGCCGACCTGCGACGCCGGTACGACGCCGCCGCCGGCCTCTGACCACGCCGGACGGCCGACACCCGCCGGCGGGCAAGCGGCCTGGCCGGCAGCAGATCGTCACCGGCGGGGATGCTCTCCTTCCGCCGTCTGTGGCAGCTGTTGCGCCGGTTCACGCCCGCGGCGGGTCCAAAAAGCGTTGTGCCAGATCGGCGAGGGTGTCGGCGGTGGTGTCGACGGGCGCGGTCGGCAGCACGATGTGGCTGACGACCAGTCGCGCGAGGGATTCGGCGCCGACGGTGACGTCATCGGCCGGCACCCGGGGCAGGTGCGTGCCCGCCCACTCGCTCAGCACCGTGACGGCGGCGGCCAGGGCCAGGTCGGCGCGGGTGGTCAGGTAGGGGAGCAGGGCGTCGGTGCCTCGGGCGCTGTTGAGGACGGTTTTGACCAGCGGGTCGGTGCCGGCCTGCGTCAACACGAACGTGACCGCGGCATGGACGGCGGCCCGCACGTCGCCGCCGTGTGCGGACAACGCCTCCCGTACGCCGTCCGTGAACCGGTCGATCTCGCGGTGTGCGATGGCTTCGCCGAGTCCGGCCTTGTTGGTGAACTCGTTGTAGAGCGTCTGCCTGCTCACGCCCACGCGGGCCGCCACGTCGGCCATTCGTACCGCGTCCCAGCCGCGGTCGATCGCCAGGTCGCGGCCGGCCTTCAGGACCGCGTCGCGCAGGTGGCGGCGCGCGGTGTGGCGATAAGGCGGAGGGTCGACCATGGTGCGCCGAGTCTATCGACTGGACACATGCGCCTTGCATGCCCACCAAATTTACGCGGGGTCAAATATTGTCAAGCATGGGTATCCGTGTGACAGTCGACGCAGCGCTCGACACTCCGGAGGCGGCACATGCAGACCTCGATCGATGCTCCAGCGGTCGCCGCCGGTTGGCATGACGGCAAGAAGCACCTGTGGCCACTGGCTCTTCTCGTACCGGTGCTGCCGTTCCTGGCGTACGCGTTGTGGCAGGCCGGCGCGGGACCCGCTGCCTGGTGGCTCACCCCGGCGGTGGTCTTCGGACTCATCCCGGTCATCGACGTGCTGCTCGGTGACGACGGGGAGAACCCGCCCGACGACGTCGCCCGGCGGTTGCAGGAGGTCCGTTACTACCGCTGGATCACGTTCCTGTTCCTGCCGGCGCAGTACGCCGCCCTGCTGCTCGGAGCATGGGTCTGGACGCGTGGCGGCCTCGGTCTCGCCGGCGCCGCCGGCCTGGTCGCCACCATCGGAATCGTCAACGGACTGGCCATCAACACCGCACACGAGCTCGGCCACAAGCGCGAAACGGTCGAGCGGTGGATGTCGAAGATCGCACTCGCGCCCACCGGGTACGGCCACTTCTACGTCGAGCACAACCGCGGACACCATGTCCGTGTCGCCACACCGGAGGACCCGGCCAGCGCCAGGCTGGGGGAGAGCTTCTACTCGTTCTGGCCACGTACGGTCTGGGGCAGCCTCATCTCGGCGTGGCGGCTGGAGACCGGCCGCTTCCGGCTGCGGCACAAGAGTCCGTGGACGCTGCGCAACAACCTGCTCAACGCCGGGCTCATGACCGTCGTGCTCTTCGCCCTGCTGATCGCGGTGTTCGGGTGGCGGCTCGTGCCCTTTCTGCTCCTACAGGCGATCGTCGGCTTCTCGCTGCTGGAAGCGGTCAACTATCTCGAGCATTACGGACTGTGCCGCCGGCGCACAGCCACCGGCCGCTTCGAGAAGGTCGACCCACGACACAGCTGGAACAGCGACCGCGTCGTCACCAACGTGTTCCTCTTCCAGCTGCAACGCCACAGCGACCACCACGCCAACCCGCTGCGCCGCTACCAGACGCTGCGCAGCTTCGACGTCTCGCCGCGGCTGCCCGGAGGCTACGCCTCGATGGTGTTGCTCGCTCTCGTTCCGCCGCTGTGGTACCGGGTGATGAACCCACGGGTTCTGGCGCACTACGGCGGCGACCTGAACCTCGCCAATCGCAACCCCCGCGCCGAGGCCCGACTGCGGCGCCGCTACTAGACCTCGGCCCTGCGCCGCGAATTGCGAGCACCCTTCTTATTTGCATCGACCGGGATTACGCTCTGGGCCAGTCCTGAGGTGGATCACATCGGAGGTTCCTATGAGGAGAATGACCATCCGTCGCACTTCTGCGCTCCGCCTGGTGTCGGGCGCACGCCGGCTGTGGATCGAGTGGTGCTGGTAACTGCCGGTCCGGCGGGCGCTTCCGGGCGCCCGCCCCTGCGGCGGTGGGCCCTGCGGTGACCGGCGGGCCGGAACGTTACGACTGCCACCGCGACCACGGGCCGTACGCCGGGGTCTCGGTCTTTCTGGGTCGGGTCGCCGCCGACCGGCCCCGCCTGGCGGCCCGGCACGCGGTCGAACTGCGCGCGATCGCCCCCCGGCTCGATCCGGCGGCCCGGCCGGCCGCCGAGGAGGAGCCGATCCGCTTCCACCCCGCCCGCCGTACCGCCTGCCTTGCCTACGGCGCGGCGGAGCTGGTGGCGGCCTGGGCCGGCACGCTCCGGCGGCCGGTGACCGTCCGGTTCGATCACGTCGCCAGCGCCGACGAGACGACCACCGAGCTGCTGGACGCGCTGGCCCGCCGGCTCGGGCCTTCCCCGGTGCGCCTCGACCTGCGCGACGAGGGCGCCCCCGACCCGGCGCCCGACGGGCGCACCCCGCAGGCGCTGCGGCGGGCCCTGGGCGACAGCCTGGCCCGCGGCTACTACCACCACGCGGCCCGGGTCGCCCGGCGCGGGCGGGCGACGGTCACCCCCGACGGCGACCTGCGGCACTGGTGGGCGTTCACCACCGGCCTGGCCACCGCCCTGGCAGCCCTGAACCGGGCCGCCGAGGCGCTCGACCTCTACGACGAGGCGCGGGCCGTCACCGACGATCCGAAGATCACGATGTCGGCGGCGTACGCCACCGCCATGCTGCACGCCCGGCACCTGCCGGCGGCCGAGCAGGACCCGGCGCTGGCCCGGCAGTGGCTGGAGCGGGCGCTGTACCTCGCCGCCGAGCTGGCCGACCCACGCCAGCGGCTGTTGTCGACGGTCTTCTACGAGCAGGGCCTGGCGCTGCTGGACAGCCGGGCCGGCCGGCCCGACCGCGCGCTGCGGCTCGTCGACGACGGACTGGCCCGGCTGACGGCCGCGCTCGGGCCCGGCGAACGCCCGCAGGACCTGGCCCGGTTGCGCCACAACCGGGCGCAGGTTCACCTCGCGCTGGGCGACCCGGCGCGGGCGCTGGCCGACCTGGACACCGTGATCGCGCACGACCCGGACAACTGCGAGTACTACGTGGACCGCGCCGCCCTCTACCGGGCGGCGGGCCGGACCCGGGCCGCGATCAGGGACTACGACGCCGCCATCCGGCTGGGACCGCACCTGCCCGAGGCGTACTACAACCGGGCCGTGCTCCACCAGGAGCGGGGCCGCCCCGAGCGGGCGCGCGCCGACCTGGAGCGGGTGCTCGCCATCGAACCCGGGCACCTCGACGCCCGGATCGCCCTGGTCAACCTGCACGTGGAGCGCGGCGAGCTCGACGCCGCCGAGGCCGGCGCACGGGCCGGGCTGGCCGGCGCTCCGCACGAGCCCGCGCTGCTGTGCACCCTGGGCCTGGTTATCGCCGAGCGCGGCCGGCCCGCCGAGGCCGACGAACTGGAGCACGAGACCGCTGAGCAGGTAGGTCAGGGCGGAGCCGAGCAGCGTCGCGGCGACCGCTACCGGGTTGGCGTGCACGATCAGACCCAGGGCGGTGCGGATCTCGCCGAGCTGGGGGAGCAGCAGGTGCACGACCAACCCCAGGACCAGCAGCTCCAGGACGGTGCGGCGGCTGATCCGGACCACCTTCGCCGCCGGGCGGTCGCGGTCCGGACTGCGTCGCAGGATCTCCTGGCGGAGGCTGTCGAGCATGCCGGGCCGGGCGCGCAGGGCGGTCCGGCCGGCGCGGGACAGCACCGCGGGTTGCAGGAACGGCACGCTGTCCGCGACCGCCGCGACACCCAGGCGGTCGATCGCCGCATCGACCACGCCGGCCGGGTCGACCCGGCCGGCCAGGGCGACCATCAGCTCGACGACGTCGCGGGCCCGCTGCTCGGCCGAGGCGTCGTCGGCGCCGAAGCCCAGGTCCACCAGGTAGACGTGGTCCCGGCCGACGAGCACATTCGCGGCCCGCAGGTCCCGGTGCGCGATGCCCACCCGGTGCAGACGCGCCACCTGGTCCCAGGCGTCGCGTACGGCGGCAAGCGGGACCGGCCCGACAACGGCGTCCAGCGGGGCGGCGTCGATGAACTCCTGCACCAGCACGGCGTCGCCGCCGGGCGCGGCGGCGGTCGTGACGACGGCCGGTATCCGCACGCCGGCACGCGCGGCGAGCAGGGTCAGACAGGTCTCGTGTTCGCTCTGCTGCCGTGCGCTCAGGTACGGCGGCGCGTCGGCCACGTGGCGGTAGCGCATCCGCCGGTAGAGCTTGTAGACCCAGTCCGCGTCGCGTTGCTCGCCACCGGTCACCTTGACGAACAGTCGCCGACCGCCGGTGGTGACCGCCTGCCACGGCTGCGAGCCACGGGCGTCGCCGTGGATCGGCGCCAACCATGCCACCTCGATCCCGCGCCGCCGCAGCGTCGCCCGCAGTGCGGGCACCGACCGTTGCGGCCCGACCTCGCCGACCACGAGTCGGGCCAGACACACCGCGAGCCAGCCGACGAGGACACCGCCGGCCACATCGATCGGCAGATGCGCTCCGACGTGGATCCGCGCGACGGCGACCAGCCCGATCACCACCCAGGCGGCGCGGCGCCACCGGGGGCCGCCGGCCCGCGCGGCGACGAGCGCCAGGGCGGTGGCGACCGCGACGTGTCCCGACGGGTACCCGAGGCGTCCGGTGATCGTCTCGCGCAGGACCACGTCGGTGAACAGCGCCGCGGGCCGCTGCCGGGCGACCGCGGCCTTGACGGCTGCCGCGAGCCAGTACGCTAGATTCCCGGCCAGCAGGAGAGTCCACGCGGCGCCGATGCGGCGTGCGATGACGGCTGCTGCGGCGGCGACGAACACCGCCGGGTACGAGCCGAGCTGCATGACCAGGACCAGGACCGGGGTCAGCCCGGCCGGAAGGTGGTTGAGCAGGGTGAACAGGTCCTGCTCCCAGCGAGGCACCCGGTGGCTGCGTACGGCCGCGCTGAGCGCCGCCAGAAGGCACGCCGAGACGGTCAGGCTGACCAGCAACGCCGGCGACGGGCGATGCGTACGCGCTCCCACCGGTCCTCGGCCGCCCCTCGTCCGGCACCGTCCCTGCCGTCGACCCGAACCCTACGTTTCGTCCGCCCGCGGGAGCCGCTTCTCTCTCACCGGCCACTCTCCGGGGCGACAATCATCGGGTGGACAGGATCCTGGCGGTGCTCGTGGGGCTGCCGCCGCTGCTCGTCCTGACCCTGGTGATCGTCCTGCCGGCCCTGGAGTCCTCGACGCTGCTCGGGCTGGTCGTACCGGGTGAGACAGCGATCCTGATCGGCGGGCTGGTGGCCCACGGTGGCGCGCTGCCGCTGTGGGCGGTGGTGGCCGCCGGGGCGGCCGGGGCCTGCCTCGGTGACCAGGCCGGGTACGCCCTCGGCCGCCGGTACGGCGCGGGTGTGCTCGCCCGCGCCCCGCGAGTGCTGCGCCGGCGCCTCGACATCGCGCGGGCCCGCCGCCTGGTCGCCCGCCGCGGGGCGTGGGCGGTGCTCATCGGACGCTGGGTGGCGGTGCTGCGCGCAGTGGTTCCCATGATCGCCGGCGCAGGTGGGATGCGGTGGCCGGTGTTCCTGCGGGCGAACCTGGCCGGCGGCCTGGTGTGGGCGGCGGCCGTGGCGCTGCTGGGCTACCTGGGCGCCGCCTCCTACCGCTATCTGGAACGGGAACTGGGCATCGGGGAGTGGGCGCTGCTGGCCCTGATCGGCGTCGGCGTGGCGCTGCGGGCGTGGCAGAGGGCACGGCGCGAACCGGCCGACGGTGAGCGGGCAGGCCAATCACCCGCGCGCGGTGGGGCGGATCGGTAGCGTCACTCGTGGGGGTGGCCGGCGACCGCGGAGTGCGCAGTGGGGCGAGCAGACGACGGGCGCGCGGCGTTCTGGGCCGGGCCGCTGCCGCAGGCCGTGGCCACCGTCGGAGCCTCCACGGCCGGGCTCACCGGTGAACGCGCCGCCGCCCTGCTGCGCGAGCACGGGCCCAACCGGGTCGACGCGGGCGCCAGGCGGGGCTGGCGGCTCCTGCTGTCGCAGTTCACCAGCCCGATCATCCTGATCCTGATTGCCGCGACCCTGCTGTCGATGGCCGTCGGGGATCTGATCGACGGCACCATCATCCTGGCCATCGTCGCGGCCAGCGGCGGCCTCGGCTTCTGGCAGGAACACGCCGCCGGGCGGGCCGTCGACGCGTTGCAGGCCCGGGTCCGGGTGGACACCGAGGTGATCCGCGACGGGCGTGAGGTGTCCGTACCGGTCGAGGAGGTCGTCGTCGGCGACCTCGTGGTGCTGCGCGCCGGGGACGTCGTCCCGGCGGACTGCCGGATCGTTGAGGCGGAACGTCTGCAGGTGGACCAGGCGGTGCTTACCGGCGAGTCGTTCCCCGTACCCAAGTCGGACGACCCGTCGCCGCCGGACGCGGAGCTGACCGCGCGCGGCAACGCGCTGTGGATGGGTACGCACGTGGCCAGTGGCACCGCGCGCGCGGTGGTGATGCGCACCGGCCGCGACAGCACCTTCGGAGCGGTGTCCCGCCGGGTCGCCTCCCGCCCCGCCAGCACCGGCTTCCAGCGCGGGCTGACCCGCTTCGGGCTGCTGCTCGTGCGGATCATGGTGGTCCTGCTGGTCGGCATCTTCGTCGCCAATCTGCTGCTGCACCGCCCGGTCATCGACTCCCTGCTGTTCTCGCTCGCCCTCGCCGTCGGGCTGACCCCGCAGATGCTGCCGGCGATCGTCGCGGTCAGCCTCTCCGCCGGCGCCCGTGCGATGGCCGCGCACCGGGTCATCGTCAAGCGCCTCGAGGTCATCGAGGACTTCGGCGCCATGACCGTGCTGCTGACCGACAAGACCGGCACCCTCACCGCCGGCACGGTCACCCTCACCGGCTGCCTCTCGGTCGACGGTGAGCCGGACGCCGAGGTGGCCCGGCTCGCGAGGCTCAACGCCGGCCTCCAGCGTGGATTTCCCAACCCTGTCGACACGGCGATCATGAGGGGGCAACCACCCGCCGACCCGGGCACCCGCATCGCCGAGGCGCCCTACGACTTCACCCGCCAGCGCCTGTCCCTGCTGGTGCGCGACGGAGACGAACCGATCCTGGTCACCAAGGGTGCGCTACGCGCGGTGCTCGACGTGTGCGCCACCGCACGCACCGCCGCGGGCACGGTACCGCTGGACGAGGTACGCGAGCGGGTCCTGCGACGGTTCGCCGCGCTCAGCGACCAGGGCGACCGGGTGCTGGGCCTCGCCGTGCGAGCCATGCCCGGCGTCACCGCCGTCGCCGTCGCCGACGAACGGGAGATGACGCTGGTCGGGCTGCTCGCCTTCCAGGACCCACCCCGCGCAGACGCCGCCGCCGCCATCCGCCGGCTCGCTGACATGGGCGTCACGGTCCGACTGGTCACCGGCGACAACCGGCACGCCGCCCGGCACGTCGCCGCCAGCGTCGACCTCGCCGGCGAACCGCTCGTCGGCGCCGACCTCGCCGCCTGCCCCGACGACCAGTTGCCGGAGCGGATCACCGACGTCACCGTGTTCGCCGAGGTGGACCCGCTGCAGAAGGAACGCATCCTGACCGCGCTGCGCCAACGCGGCGACGTCGTCGGGTTTCTCGGCGACGGCATCAACGACGCTCCCGCGCTGCACGCCGCCGACGTCGGCATCTCCGTCGACACCGCTGTCGACGTCGCCAAACAGGCCGCGGCGATCGTGCTGCTCGACAAGAACCTCGACGTGATCGCCGACGGCATCCGCCTCGGCCGCCGCACGTTCACCAACACCTTGAAGTACATCCGGGTCAACACCAGCGCGTCCTTCGGCAACGTCGTCAGCATGAGCATCGCCGCGCTCCTGCTGCCCTTCCTGCCGCTGCTGCCCCGTCAGGTCCTGCTGCTCAACTTCCTCTCCGACATCCCCTACACCACCCTGTCCACCGACTACGCCGATGCCGAGCAGATCCAGCATCCGCGTACCGTCGACGTCCGGACCATCCGCAGGTTCATGCTGGTGTACGGCTCGATCAGCATCGCCGTGGACCTCCTCGTACTCGGCGCCCTGCGCTGGTGGTGGCACGTGTCGACCGACGTCTTCCGCGCCGCCTGGTTCGTCCAGTTCACCGCCACCGAGATCATCGCGCTGCTGGTGCTGCGCTCCAATCGGAGTTTTCTGCGCAGCCGCCCCTCCGCCGCGCTCGCCGGCACCGGACTGTTGCTCATCACGGTCACCGTCGCGCTGCCCTTCAGCCCACTGTCCGCGCCACTCGGACTCGCCGCGCTCCCGCCGGTGGTGCTGGCGGCCCTCGCCGCGGTCACCCTGGTCAACGTCGCCGCCAACGAGACCGCCAAGCATGTCGTCCCGCCGGACCCGACCGTCGCACGGCGGGTGCCCCGCCCGTGACGGTCTCGCGTCCATCGGTGATCGCCTATTGACAAACAATATTAACAATTAGACCCTGCTGAGAGAGCGCTCTCCCGTCCCTGTCTCCAGCGAGGTGTCGCCATGCGTCTTCGAAGAAAGCTGCTCGCCGCCGCGTCCGCACTGCTCGCCGGGCTCGCGGGCACCGTCGTCGCCACGCCCGCCCACGCGGTCGGACCCGCGTTGCTACCCGTCACCGTCACCAACACCACCGGTCGCACCGACCCGGTCTACCTCTACGTCATCGGCGTCCAGCTCTCCTCCGGCCGGCTCGGCTACGTCACCGCCGGCGGCGCCTTCGTGCCGTGGAGCGGCGGGCAGATCCCGCCGTCGCCCGCGCCGGACGTCTCCATACCGGGCCCCGGCAACGGCGGCAGCACCACGATCCAGTTCCCCCGGGGCTTCTCCGGCCGGGCCTACTTCGCCCTCGGGCAGAAGCTGAAGTTCTTCCTCACCCCGGACGGACTGGTGCAGCCCGCGCCCTGGGCGGCCGGTGACGCGAACCGCGACATCCTCTTCGACTGGAGCGAGTTCACCTACAACGACTCCGGGCTGTGGCTCAACAGCTCCCAGGTCGACATGTTCGCGATCCCGCACGCGGTCACGGTGACCGGCGCCAACGGCGTCACCAAGCGCACCGGCGACGTGGTGGCCAACGGACGCAACGCGGTCATCGACGGCATCCGGGCGCAGCCGGGCTGGGCCAACACCGTCCACACCCGCTCCGACGGGACCGTGCTGCGCGTCCTGGCTCCGGGGAAGGCGGCCGGGGCCGGCCTGCTGAGCACCACCTATCTGGACTCCTACATCGCCTCCGCGTGGAACGCGTACACCACGAAGACGCTGACCGTGGCGCCCTTCGCCGACCAGCCGGCCATCCGGTACTACGGCCGTACCTCGGGCAACACCATGACCTTCACAAACGGCAGCGGCCAGGTGGTCGCCTCCTTCAACCGGCCCTCCTCGGCCAGCGTCTGGGGATGCGACGGCGACCTGCCCGCGCCGAACGACCAGGTGGTCGGCCCGATCTCGCGCACGCTCTGCGCGGCCCTCAACCGAGGCACGCTCGGCACCATCGACACCCAGCCCAGCACGAACGCCGCCGACTTCTACCGCAGCAACCCCACCAACCAGTACGCCCGCCTGATCCACGCCAACATGACCGACGGTCGGGCGTACGCGTTCGCCTTCGACGACGTCGGCGGATTCGAGTCACTGGTGCACGACGGCGACCCCCGTTCGGCCGGACTGATCCTCAGCCCGTTCACCGGAGGTGGGGGCGGCAACCCGGCCACCGGGGTGCCCGTGGTCAGCAACTGGAACAACAAATGCATCGACGTGCCGAGCTCCAACTTCGTCGACCGCGCGCCGCTGCAGATGTGGAACTGCAACAACACCAACGCGCAGAAGTGGACGTTCAGCGGCACGGCGCTGAAGAGCCAGAACAACAAGTGCATGGACGTCGACGCCGGGTCCACCGCCAACGGGGCGGTGGTGCAGCTCTACACCTGCAACGGCACCGGCGCCCAGCAGTTCACCCTGAACTCGGCCGGGGACCTGGTCAACCTTCAGGCCGACAAGTGCGTCGACATCAAGGACCGGAACGGCAACGACGGCGCGAGGCTCCAGCTCTGGGACTGCACGGGCACGGCCGGCCAGAAGTGGCGCAAGGGCTGACCGGCCCTGCGACGGGGGGCGGGGGCGACCGCGAGTCGCTCCCGCCACCCGCCGCGACGGCTCGCCGTCCCGCAGGACGGACGCGCCGACCACGTCGGCTCACCGCCCCATACGATGGACAACGGTGCTGGTTCGCCGTGCCCGTGAAGGGTGTGGCGTCGTAAGAGGGAACCCGGTGTGAGTCCGGGACTGCCCCGCAGCGGTGAGTGGGAACGACAGCCGTCATCGAAGCACTGGACCGTGAGGTCTGGGAAGCGACGGCCAGTAGGTGACCGGGCCGCCGAGTTTAAGCAATACCCGTGGTCAGCAACTGGAACAACAAATGCATCGACGTGCCGAGCTCCAACTTCGTCGACCGCGCGCCGCTGCAGATGTGGAACTGCAACAACACCAACGCGCAGAAGTGGACGTTCAGCGGCACGGCGCTGAAGAGCCAGAACAACAAGTGCATGGACGTCGACGCCGGGTCCACCGCCAACGGGGCGGTGGTGCAGCTCTACACCTGCAACGGCACCGGCGCCCAGCAGTTCACCCTGAACTCGGCCGGGGACCTGGTCAACCTTCAGGCCGACAAGTGCGTCGACATCAAGGACCGGAACGGCAACGACGGCGCGAGGCTCCAGCTCTGGGACTGCACGGGCACGGCCGGCCAGAAGTGGCGCAAGGGCTGACCGGCCCTGCGACGGGGGGCGGGGGCGACCGCGAGTCGCTCCCGCCACCCGCCGCGACGGCTCGCCGTCCCGCAGGACGGACGCGCCGACCACGTCGGCTCACCGCCCCATACGATGGACAACGGTGCTGGTTCGCCGTGCCCGTGAAGGGTGTGGCGTCGTAAGAGGGAACCCGGTGTGAGTCCGGGACTGCCCCGCAGCGGTGAGTGGGAACGACAGCCGTCATCGAAGCACTGGACCGTGAGGTCTGGGAAGCGACGGCCAGTAGGTGACCGGGTGGATCCGGTCGCGCCCGCGAGTCCGAAGACCTGCCCGCACCGCGCGCACCGTCCGGTGTGCGCCGCCGACGGTCGCTCGGGACGGCCGGTGCGGAAGCCGGTACGCCGTCTGTACCCCTTCCCTCCCCGCCTCGATCGGCCTCGTGTGCTTCGAGGGAAGGGATCTCCATGAGTACCGCATTCGGTCAGAGCACCGTGCTGGGCTATCCGCGTATCGGGGGCAACCGGCAACTCAAGAGGGCCGTCGAGGCCTACTGGGCGGGCCGGATCGACGCCGAGGAGTTGGCGGCGACCTCTGCCGCGCTACGGGCGAAGGTGTGGCGGACGCTACGCGACGCGCGCCTGGACGCGATCCCGTCCAACACGTTCTCCTACTACGACCACGTGCTGGACACGGCCGTCGCCGTCGGCGCGATCCCGCGCCGGTTCGCCCGTCTCGGCCTCGGCGACCTCGGCACCTATTTCGCCATGGCCCGGGGCGTCGATGCCGAGCCGGCGCTCGAACTGACGAAGTGGTTCGACACCAACTACCACTATCTGGTTCCCGAGATCGGCTCCGACACCACCTTCGCGGCGAATCCCGACAAGGCGCTGCGCGAGTACCGCGAGGCCCGCGAGCTGGGAATCGACAGCCGCCCGGTGCTGGTCGGGCCGGCCACATTCCTGCTGCTGGCCAAGCCCACCGAGGCGGGCGGCGAACCGTTCGACCGGCTGACCGACCTGGTCGACGTGTACGCCAGCATCCTGCGATCCCTCGCCGCGGCGGGCGTGCGATGGGTGCAGCTGGACGAACCCGCCTACGTCGCCGACCGGAGCGCCGCCGAGATCGACGCGCTGCGGGAGGCGTACACCCGGCTCGGCGCGGTGGAACAGCGGCCGGCGATCTTCGTCGCCACCTATTTCGGCGAGCTCGGTGACGCGCTGCCCGCCCTGCTCGACACGCCGGTCGAAGCGGTCGGCGTGGATCTGGTGGCCGGGCCCGGCAACCTGCGGCGGCTGGCCGGTGCGGGACCGCTGCGCGGCAAGACGATCGTGGCCGGCCTCGTCGACGGCCGCAACGTCTGGCGTACCGACCTGCGGGCCGCCGTGGCGGCCGGTGCCGCCGTCACCGCCCTCGCCGACCACGTCGCCGTGTCCACCTCGTGCTCGCTGCTGCACGTGCCGGAGGACCTGTCCGCCGAGACCGCTCTCGACCCGGCGCTGCGTCAGCGGCTCGCCTTCGCCCGGCAGAAGGTCGATGAGGTCGTCCGGCTCGGCCGCGCGCTGCGCAACGGCACCACGTCCCTGCCCGAGCCGCTGCCGCCCACCCCTGCCGCCTGGCGCGACGACACCGTACGCGGTCGGCTCGCCGCGCTGCGCGCCACGGATCGGCAGCGCGGCGCGTACCCGGAGCGTGCGGCGGCACAGCAGGCCCGGCTGAACCTGCCGCCCCTCCCGACCACGACCATCGGATCGTTCCCGCAGACCGACGAGCTGCGCCGCGCGCGTGCCGAGCACCGGGCCGGGCGTCTCGACGACGCCGCCTACACGCAGCGGATGCGCGCCGAGGTCGAGCACGTCGTCCGGCTCCAGGAGCGGCTGGGCCTGGACGTGCTCGTGCACGGCGAGCCGGAACGAAACGACATGGTCCAGTACTTCGGCGAGCAGCTGGACGGGTTCGCCGCCACCGAACACGGCTGGGTCCAGTCCTACGGCTCCCGATGCGTGCGTCCGCCCGTCATCTACGGCGACGTGGCACGCAGGGCGCCGATGACCGTCAACTGGTCCACCTACGCGCAGTCGCTGACCGACCGGCCGGTCAAGGGCATGCTCACCGGCCCGGTCACGATCCTGGCCTGGTCGTTCGTCCGCAGCGACCAGCCACTGGCAGACACCGCGGACCAGGTCGCGCTCGCCCTGCGCGACGAGTGCCGTGATCTCGAGGCAGCCGGTATCCGGGTCATCCAGGTCGACGAGCCGGCGCTGCGTGAGACGCTGCCACTGCGCAGGGCGGACCAGAAGGCGTACCTGGACTGGGCAGTCGGGGCGTTCCGCCTGGCCACCTGCGGAGTCGCCGACGACACCCAGATCCACACCCACCTGTGCTACTCGGAGTTCGGGGAGGTGATCACGGCCATCGACGCCCTCGACGCCGACGTCACGAGCATCGAGGCATCCCGCTCCCGGATGGAGGTCCTCGACGACCTCGCCGCTCTCGGATACCGCCGGGGTGTGGGGCCCGGCGTCTGGGACATCCACTCACCCCGGGTGCCGTCCCACGACGAGGTCGTCGGCGCGCTGCGCCGGGCCGTGGCCGCGGTGCCGGCCGAGCGGCTGTGGGTGAACCCCGACTGCGGCCTCAAGACGCGCGGCTATCCCGAGGTCGAGGCGTCCCTCCAGCACCTGGTCGCCGCCGCGGCCGAGCTGCGCGGAAACTGATCCACGCGACCGGGCGGGACGGCTCGTCGTCCCGCCCGGCCCGGGCCCGGTTCAGCCCTTGACAGGCCGTGCCCGGAGCGCCGAGGCTGCATGAAGTGATGTATGTCGATGTTACGGGGGCATGATGCGACGCAGGATCTTCGCGCTGGCTACAGCAGCCGCGGTCGTCGTCGGCGGGGCCATGACGATGGCGCTGCGGCCGGCCTACGCCGCGACGGCGTGCACGGTGGACTACACCATCACCCGGGAGTGGTCCAGCGGCTTCTGGGCCGAGCTCACCGTCACCAACCTGGGCGCTCCCGTCACCGACTGGTGGCTGCGGTTCCGGCAGGCGAACGGTCAGACGATCACCATGGGCCTCGACCGGCTGCCGGACGGATACACGCTGGGCAGCGGCGAGATGTATCCGATGACCATGCTCCGTCCGCCGGCGGGATCCACGCTGCCGACCGGCGCCTCGGTGACGGTGCGGTTCGGCGGCAACTACCAGGGTGCCGACCCCGAGCCGACCGACTGGGTGTTGAGCGGCCAGCCGTGCGACGGGGACGGCGCCGACCCGACCGGCTCGTCGCCGCCGCCGGCCTCGGGGAGCCCGCGGCCCAGCCCACTGCCGGGCGGGCCGTCGGTGGCGCTCACCTCGCCCTGCCCAATGACTTCTTCGCCGCGCCGGGCGTCATCCCGATCCGTGCCGAGGCCACGGCGGCGCCCGGCCGGCGGATCGAGCGGGTCGAGTTCCGCGAGCGCGGCAGGCTGCTCGCCGTGGACACCACCGCGCCGTACGCGTTCGACTGGCGCGGCGTGCCGCCGAACAGCGGCACCCGCGTCACCGCCACCGCCTACGACAGCAGCGGCGCCCAGGCCACCGCCGAGGTCCGCGGCATCCGGGTGCTCCCGCCGCAGGCGCCCGGCGCCGCGCCTGCGCTGAAGGCGTTCGGCAACCGCATCCTCACGGTCACAGCCAGTCCGAGGCCGTACCGGCCCCGTGGAATCATCCGGTCGGCCGCGCCCGGCGAATGCGCATGGGGACCGATCCACTGGGACGGCCCGGTCGACGACGCGTCGGTAGGCGCGCTGCGGGCCCGCGGCGTCAACGCGGTACGGGTCGTGCTGAGCGACGCCTGCTACGCCTACACCGGCAGCCCTGCCGATCGGCAGAACCGCGTCGGCTACCTCGACGAGGCGGCCCGGTACGTCGACCGGCTCGTCGGGGCCGGCATCACACCCGTCGTGTCGCTGCGGCAGAGCGACATCTCCGCCACCCGCACGTTCTGGAGCGCGGCGGCGGAGGTGTTCGGCGACGACAACGCAGTGGTCTTCGACATCTCGCCGTACGACTTCCCGGCGGCCGGCGGCACCGATCCCGCGGCGGTCTGGACCTGCTGGCGCGACGGCGGATCCGAGTGCGCCGGCGCCGGTCTGCCGAACTTCGGCGTGCAGGAGCAGATCCGCCTGCTTCGCGTCCAGGGCTCGTTCAACCTGGTCCTCGCCGCCGGGATCGACGGCGGCAACGATCTGAGCCGGTGGCTGGAATATCGCCCGGCTGACCCGGACGGCCGCAGCGTGGCCGCCGCCTGGCGCGTCGACGACCGCTCGGCCTGCGCCACGCCGGCCTGCTGGCGGTCCACGCTGCTCCCGGTCGCCGCCCAGGTGCCGCTGGTCGCCACCGACGTCAGCGCCGGCTCGGGGGCGCCGACGTTCGTACCGCGGACTGTCGCCTGGCTCGACCAGCACGGCATCGGCCACCTGCGCCGGTGACCGGGGGAGGGGAGGCCGCGGCCGGAGGGCCGGTCAGACGGCCGCGCGCGCCCACTGCTGGTTGGTGCCGCTGCCTCTCCTACCCGTACGACCCCTCGACCGGGTCGGCGTGGGCGGGACATCGCACATCGAGCCGTCCATCGACGTTCATCCAACAGATCGGCGTGCGTAAGCTCCACACGGTCGGATCCATGGAACCTACGGAGGAGGTTCCATGGATCGTCGAACGATGTTGCGGGCCACCGTTGTCGGTGCGGGCGCCCTCGCCCTGCCGTTCACGGCGTGGTCGGCGGCGTACGGAGCCCCGGCACAGAACGCGGCGGGGCCCTACGGCGGGCTTCAGGCAGCCGACGCCAACGGCATCCAGTTGCCGGCCGGGTTCACCAGCTCGATCGTCGCGCGTTCCCGGCGGACGGTGCCGGGGACGTCGTACACCTGGCACGACGCTCCGGACGGTGGCGCCGTGTTCGCGAACGGCAGCGGCTGGATCTACGTGTCGAACTCCGAGGTGTCGGCCGGTGCGGGTGGCGGCGTCTCGCGACTCGTTTTCAACTCCAGCGGGGCCGTGGTCGGGGCGTCGCGGATCCTCTCCGGCACCAACAACAACTGCGCCGGTGGCAAGACACCGTGGAACACCTGGCTCTCCTGCGAGGAGGTGTCCCTGGGACGTGTCTTCGAGACGTACCCTCTCGGCGGGACCGCGGTGGCGCGTCCCGCGATGGGCCGGTTCAAGCACGAGGCGGCCGCGGCCGACCCGGTCCGCCGCGTGGTCTACCTGACCGAGGACGAGACCGACGGCAAGTTCTACCGCTTCGTGCCGGCCACCTGGGGCGACCTGTCCGCCGGAACCCTCCAGGTCCTCCGCGCCGGTACGGCCACCTCCGGCACGTTCACCTGGGCCACGGTGCCCGATCCGGACGGCTCGCCCACCCCGACCCGGCAGCAGGTGTCCGGCGCGAAGACGTTCAACGGTGGCGAGGGCTGTCACTACGCGGACGACACCGTCTGGTTCACCACGAAGGGCGACAACCGCGTGTGGCAGGTCAACCTGGCCGCCGGCACGTACGAGCTCGCCTACGACGACAACCTGGTCAGTCCGGGCGCCCCTCCGCTGACCGGGGTCGACAACATCACCGGGTCCACGGCCGGGGACCTCTACGTCGCCGAGGACGGCGGGAACATGGAGATCTGCATGATCACGCCGGACGACAAGATCTCGGTCTTCCTGCGGATCACCGGACAGAGCGGTTCGGAGATCACCGGGCCGGCGTTCACCCCGGCGGGGGACCGGCTGTACTTCTCCTCGCAACGCGGCACGACCGGCTCGTCCTCCGGCGGCATCACCTACTGCGTCACCGGTCCGTTCCGCCGTTGACCGGCTCCCGGTCCCGCCGGCAGTGACCACACGGTGAGGGACGCCCGGTCCTCACCGGGCGTCCTTCACCGGCGTGCTCCACGCGGACGCGCCGGGACGACGGCCTCTCGACGTCGGGGTGTGAAACCGCCGATTCCGCCGGCCGT
This sequence comes from Micromonospora sp. M42, assembly GCF_000568915.1. Classification (NCBI taxonomy): domain Bacteria; kingdom Bacillati; phylum Actinomycetota; class Actinomycetes; order Micromonosporales; family Micromonosporaceae; genus Micromonospora; species Micromonospora sp. M42. The sequence continues at coordinate 102,329 of NZ_KK037233.1, forward strand.
CACGGCACGTGGCCGGTTCCTGGCGCATTGACATCGGCGCACCGGCCACAGCAGACTGTCGCGACAACTCAACCACCGCGTGTACGTGCGGGGGAAGACCGGTCGAAATCCGGCGCTGGCCCGCAACGGTAGGCCGCCCAGAGAACTCTGCGGCGGCGAGCCCGAATACCCGTCGTACGCGTGCAACCGCTCCCCACCCGTCGTGGCCCACGGGTCGGAG
>NZ_KK037233.1:103833-105074 GCF_000568915.1 Micromonospora sp. M42
GGGAGTCACTGTGGTCGTCGACTTCGCCGCGCTCGGCGGCGGCGTCCAGGTCGCCTGTGCGCCGGGCGATCCGGCCACCGGCCTGGCCGCGCTTCAGGCCGCCGGCTTCACCGTCACCGGCACCGCCCGCTGGGGCCTGGCCTTCGTCTGCCGGATCAACGGCAAGCCCACCGCCGCGACCGAGCCGTGCGTCAACACCCCGCCGGCCACCGCGTACTGGTCGTACTGGCACGCGTCCAGCGGCGGCTCCTGGTCCTACAGCACGTCGGGGGGCGACCGGCTACAACCCCGCGCCGGGCAGCGTCGAGGGCTGGTCCTTCGGCGCCGGCGCCCCGCCGAGCATCGCCGCTCCCTGACCCGCCGGCTGCGAACGGTGTGACCAGCGGCGCACCGGGTACCGGCAGCTGCTCTGGCGTCGTCGCGCGCCCGGGCGGTACGGTGTCGGCACCCGGTGCGCCGGGCACAACTGCATACGTCCCGTGTGGGGGGAAGCCGGTTCGAAGCCGGCGCTGACCCGCAACCGTGAGCGAGAGTCCCTTTCGCGAGCCGGAATGCCCCGCCCGGGACGAGCGGCTTCCACTGTCGAGGTCTACAGGGTGAAGTCCGGGCGCCGAGGTCCGACCACCCCGCCCACCGCAGCACGCGGAGCGGGGTGTCCGTCTCTCGGGGTGCTTTCCGGAGGTTTCACCGACCGCTCTGCGAAAGGCACCCCTGATGCCCCTGTCCCGGCGTCTCACCACCGCTCTCGGTACAGCCACGGTGACGGCTCTCGCCGCGATCACCGGCGCCCCGCCGGCCGTTGTCGCGGCACCCGCCCCGGCCCACGTCACCGCCGCCCGCGATGCCGCGTCCTGGCTGGCCGGCGAGTTCACCGACGGGGCGCTGCCCGGCCCGTTCGCCCCCGAGGACTGGGGGCTGACCATCGACGGCCTGGTCGCGCTGTCCGCCACCGGCGTCGACGCACCGACCCGGCAGGCGGCGACCGCGCAGGTCGCGACACACGTACGGTCCTACAACAGCTACGACGACTGGGGCATCGAGGGCTTCACCGACGGCGGGGCCACCGCCAAACTGCTCTATGCCGCAGCCGCCGCCGACGCGGACCCCACCGACTTCGGCGGCTACGACCTGCGGGCGGAAACCCTGTCGCTGATCGCCACGGCCGACGCCGGGCACCAGCGGGGACGGATCACCAGCCGTACCACCGCCGACAGCGGCCCGGACGCCAGCAACACCTTCGA
>NZ_KK037233.1:105548-186740 GCF_000568915.1 Micromonospora sp. M42
CCGCGCAGGCCCTGCTCGGGCTGGCCCAGGTCCCGCTGGGCCGGATCGGCCTCGACCCGCCGCCCACGTCGACTCCCACCCCGACCGGCACGGCCTCGCCCACCGCGCCGTCCACGCCCTCCGCGTCTCCCACGCTCACCACGTCGCCTCCACCGACCGGCACCGCCGGCCCGACGCCGAGCGTGACCAGCCCTCCGGCGACACCCGCGCCCACGACCGCGGCGCCGGCCACCGCCGCGCCGCCGATCACGACCCCGGCCGCGTCCGGGCCGGGCGGGCTGCCGACGACCGGCGTGGCGATCGGTAGCTACCTGCTGATCGCGCTGCTGCTGATCGGTGGCGGAGTGACACTGCTCGTGCTCGGCCGACGGCGGGCGGGATGAGCCTCCGCGCCGCCCGTGGCGCGCTGGCCGTCGCCCTGGTCACCGCCTGCACCACGATCGGACCGGGCAGTCCTGCGGTGGCCGCCGGGTCGGCCGGCTACTGCCCGGACGCCTCCGGGGTCACAGTCGTGGTGGACTTCAACGAACTCGGCGGCGGGACGGTGGTGCGGTGCGCGCCGGGCACCCAGGCCACCGGCCTCGCGGCGCTCAAGAACGCGGGCTTCCCGATCACCGGAACCCTGCGCTGGGGCGAGGGGTTCATCTGCCGGATCGACGGCAAGCCGTCGGCCGCGACGGAGAAGTGCGTCGACACCCCGCCTGCGAGCGCCTACTGGTCGTACTGGCACGCCCCGAACGGCGGCAGCTGGACGTACAGCGACAAGGGCGTGCTCAACCGCAAGCCGGCGGCCGGCAGCTTCGAGGGCTGGTCGTTCTCCCTCAACCGCAACGCCGACGACGCGCCCCGTCCCGGCGTCGTGCCGAAACGCCCCGCCCCTCCACCGCCACCGCCACCACCGCCGCCGCCCACGGGCGGTGAGCCGGCGGCGCCACCACCGGCGGGAGGAACCGTCGCACCGCCGCCGGTCGCCGGTGGCCGGCCCGGCGAGCCCACCCGGCCGGGCGGCACCTCCGGCCCGCCGGTCTCCGTCGGCCCGCCGACCTCCGCCGGCACGTCACCGACGGCCGGTACGCCGACCCTGACGGCGACGCCGGGCGCCGCCACCGGCACGGGACCGCAGGGCTCCTCCGACGAGCCGGTGGTGACGGATGTCGCCGCGTCCCGTGACGACGACGGCCTGCCACTGGGCACGATCGCCGGGGTGCTTCTGCTCGCCCTGCTCGCCACCGGCGCGCTGGTCGCGGCCCGACGACGCCGTGCCGCCGACCCGGATGACTGACGTCACGGTCACCGGGTCGCGGCCGGCCGACGCCCGTCGTCTGCCGGGCCGATGGCCGGTGTGGTGGCTGCCCCGGGGGCTGCACCCGGGCGCATGGTGGCTGTGGGCGCTCGGCCTGGCCACCGCGGCCAGCCACACCACGAATCCGCTGCCGCTGGCCCTGCTCGTCGCCGTCGCCGGTCTGGTGGTGGTGCGCCGCCGGGGCGACGCGCCGTGGGCGTTGGCGTTCCGCATGTACGTCTGGCTCGGCGCGGTGATCGTCACGATGCGGGTGGTGTTCCGGATCGTGTTCGGCGGCGGCCAGGGCGACCACATCCTGGTCCGGCTGCCGGAGATCCCGCTGCCCGCGTGGGCGGCGGGCATCCGCCTGTTCGGACCGGTCGCCGCCGAGCAGATCCTCGGTGGCTTCTACGACGGGCTGCGGCTGGCGACGATGCTGATCTGCCTCGGTGCGGCGAACGCCCTGGCCAACCCGAAGCGGCTGCTCAAGGCCGTACCCGGAGCGCTGTACGCGATCGGCACCGCCGTCGTGGTCGCGTTGTCGGTCGCCCCGCAGCTGGTGGAGAGCGTGCTACGGGTCCGCCGGGCCCGGCGGCTGCGCGGCGCGTCCGCCCGCGGGATGAGGGCGCTGCGCGGGATCGCCCTGCCGGTGCTGGCCGACGCGTTGGACCGGTCCCTGGCCCTCGCGGCCGCGATGGACTCCCGTGGTTACGGCCGCACCGCGGCGGTGCCCGCCGGGCAGCGAACCGTCACCGGGGCGCTCGTCCTCGGCGGGCTGGTCGGCGTCTGCGCCGGCACCTACGGGCTGCTCGACACCGCCGCACCCGGCTACCTGGGGCTGCCGATGCTCCTGGCCGGACTGACCGCCGCCGTGACCGGCATGCTGCTGGCCGGTCGCCGGGTCCGCCGCAGCCGGTACCGACCGGACCGCTGGCGCCCGGCCGAGCTGCTCGTGGCCGGCTGCGGGGTGGCCGCCGCGGCACTGACCATGCTCGCCGGCTCGGTGGACCCGGAACTGCTCTACCCGCCGGTCGGCCCGCTCACCTGGCCCCAGCTGACCCCGCTGATGCTTCTCGCCGTCGGCGTCGCGGCGGCACCCGCCTGGCTGGCGCCGCCACCACCGCCGACGGTACGTGCCGGACGCCCGCCGGCGGTGGACCGGCCCATCCCCGTCACGGACGTGCCGGCAGACGGAGTGCGCGCCGCGAGGGCATCGACACCGGGAGACCGCCCATGATCACTTTCGACCGGGTCACCGTCCACTATGCCGAGGGCGGCCCGCCACCGTTGCGGGATGCGACGTTTCGCGTCGAGGAAGGTGAACTCTGCCTGGTCGCGGGCCGTACCGGTGCCGGAAAGTCGACGCTGCTGCGGGCGATCAACGGTCTCGTCCCACACTTCACCGGCGGCACCCTGCACGGCGCCGTCACCGTCGACGGCAGGGACACCCGCACGCATCCGCCGCGCGATCTCGCCCACGTCGTCGGCGTGGTCGGCCAGGACCCGCTGGCCGGCTTCGTCACCGACACCGTCGAGGAGGAACTGGCGTACGGGATGGAGCAGCTCGCCCTGCCACCCGCGGTGATGCGCAAGCGGGTGGAGGAGACGCTGGACCTGCTCGGCATCGCCGACCTGCGCGACCGGCCCCTGCGGACGCTGTCCGGCGGTCAGCAACAGCGGGTCGCCATCGGCGCGGTGCTCACGGCGCACCCCCGGGTGCTGGTGCTCGACGAACCCACCTCCGCGCTGGACCCCACCGCCGCGGAGGACGTGCTCGCCACCGTCACCCGGCTGGTGCACGACCTCGGAGTGACAGTGGTGCTGGCCGAGCACCGGCTGGAGCGCGTCCTGCAGTACGCCGACCGGCTGCTGTACCTGCCCGGCGACGGCCATGTCCACGACGGGACGCCGGCGACCGGGCTGGCCCACATCGACATCGCGCCACCCCTGATCGAGCTGGGTCGCCTCGCCGGCTGGACACCGCTGCCGTTGTCGGTCCGTGACGCCCGCCGACGGGCGTCCGACCTCCGGCACCGGCTCGCCGGCGTGGCGCCGCCGCCGGTCCCGGCGGGCGCGGACACCGGTCCCACGCTGACCGCGCGGAAGATCGTCGTACGGTATCCGGGCACCGTCGCGGTGGCCGGCGTCGACCTCGATCTGCGCGCCGGCCGGGTCGTCGCGTTGATGGGCCGCAACGGATCCGGCAAGTCCAGCCTGCTCTGGGCGGTGCAGGGCAGCGGCCCACGCCACGGCGGCACCGTCGCCGTGACCGGGCCGAAGGGCACCGTCGACCCGAAGGCCCTGCCGGCCGGTCAGGCCCGCCGGCACGTCGGCCTCGTCCCGCAGGACTCCGGTGACCTGCTCTACCTGGAGACAGTCGACGCGGAGTGCGCCCAGGCCGACCGGGAGACCGGCGTGCCGGCCGGCACCTGCCGGGCGCTGGTAAACCAGCTCGTCCCCGGACTGCCCGGTGACCGGCACCCCCGGGACCTGTCCGAGGGACAGCGGCTCGCCCTCGCACTCGCCGTGCAGCTCACCGCCGCTCCGCCGGTGGTCCTGCTCGACGAGCCGACCCGCGGCCTGGACTACCATGCCAAGCGGCAGTTCACCGCCGTCGCCCGGATGCTGGCCGGCAGCGGCCGAGCCGTGGTGGTCGCCACCCACGACGTCGAACTCGTCGCCACCCTCGCCGACCGGGTGATCGTGATGGCCGAAGGGGAGATCGTCTCCGACGGCACCACCGCAGAGGTCATGCTCGCCTCGCCGGCGTTCGCGCCGCAGGTGGCCAAGGTCCTCGCCCCCGCCCCCTGGCTGACAGTGGAACAGGTCGCCGCCGCGCTCGACGAGACCAGGGCACCGGCATGAGCGTGCTGCGGGTCGCCCCGCGTACCGCTGTGGTGCTGACCCTCGCCTCGGCCGCCGCGCTGGCCACCTTCACCTGGCCGTTCTTCGTCCCCGCACACCCGGAGAGCACCGCCCGCACCGGCGAGGCGCCGCTGGTCTTCATCGTCATGCTGCCGGTACTCGTGGCGCTCGTCCTCGCCGAACTCACCTCCGGCGGCATCGACAGCAAAGCCCTGGCGATGCTCGGCGTACTCGCCGCCGTCAACGCCGCCCTGCGCCCCCTGGGTGCGGGGACCGCGGGCATCGAGACCGTGTTCTTCCTGCTCGTCCTGGCCGGCCGGGTCTTCGGACCCGGGTTCGGGTTCCTGCTCGGTGCCACGTCGCTGTTCGCCTCCGCCCTGCTCACCGCAGGCGTCGGGCCGTGGCTGCCGTTCCAGATGCTCTGCGCCTCGTGGATCGGCCTCGGCGCCGGCCTGCTTCCGGCCCGGCTGCGCGGCCGCGCCGAGGTCGCAGTCCTGGCCGGGTACGGGATGCTCGCCGCCTACGGCTACGGCCTGCTGATGAACCTGTGGTTCTGGCCGTTCAGCGTCGGCGCGGACACCCAGCTGTCCTACGTCGCCGGTGCCCCCGTACTGGAGAACCTGCACCGTCTCGCCCTGTTCACCGCCGTCACGTCCACCTTCGGCTGGGACACCGGCCGCGCGATCACCACCGCCGTGGCGATAGTCCTCGCCGGTCCCGCCGTCCTCGCCGCGCTGCGCCGCGCCGTCCGGCGGGCCGCGTTCGGCGCGCCGGTCACCTTCGCCGCGGCGTCCGACAGGCCCGCGGCGAAGGTGACCGGCATCCCGCAGTCCTCCTCGCAGGCGACGTAGGGCGCCGGCCGGAGGGTCGGTCAGACGGTCGTACGCGACCACTGCTGGTTGGCGCCGGTGTTGCACGCGTACTGCTTGAGGACCACACCGTCAGCGGTCGATGCGGCCGGTACGTCCACGCACTTGCCGCTGTGCCGTGCCCGGAGTTGGAAGTAGCTGCCGCCTGTGACCATCTGGAACTGCTGGTTGGTGCCGGTGCCGCAGGTGTACTGGATCAGTTCGGCGCCGTCGGCGGTGGACGCGCTCACGACGTCGAGGCACTTTCCGCTGTTGCGGCTGACGAGTCGCCAGTAGCCGTTGCCGGCGTCCTGGAACTGCCACTGTTGCCACGTGTTGCCGTTGTACGTGTACTGGCCGACGCGCGCGCCGTTGTCGGTGTTCGGTTGCTGGACGTCCATGGCCTTGCCGCTGTGTCGCACGGTGATCCGGTAGAACGTGTCAGTCGGCGGGGGCGTCGTGGGGCCGCCGCCGATGGTGTCGCCCCAGGCGTACCGGATCTGGTCGGCGCCGGAGGTGTTGCGGACGGTCAGGTTGAGGTCGGTGCCGCTACCGCTGAGCGAGTACATCGAGTACCAGTCGTAGCCGATGGTGCCGGGCTTGCCGCCGAGCGCGGGCCAGTAGGTGCCGCCCATCCGGTTGTCGCGCATGACCTGGGCCATGGCGCGGATGTGGCGCACGAAGTTGTCGGTGCTGTTCGCGTCGGCGTAGTTGCGGCCGTCGTTCATGGGTGCGCCGAACTCGGTGGCGACCGCCCGCGACGCGCAGTTGCCGAGGCGGGTCTGGATGTGGCTCCGGAAGGCGTCGTAGGTCATCTCGCCGTAGAAGAAGGCGTAGTGGTGGAACGACAGCAGCGTCGAGGCGAATCGGCTGTCGTTGCAGATGTCGCGCAGGTCCTGACTGAACCCGGTGCCCCCGATGAGCACCCGGCTGGGCACCGCCGAGTAGTGGTAGCTGAGCCAGTTGGCAGCGACGTTGCGCCACTCCGTCGAGCTGTAGCCGTGGGGCTCGTTCATCGGCTCGAAGTAGACGTTGGAGTTCGAGCCGTACGTGTTGGTCACCGTGGACCACATCGCGTTCCACGCGGCGAGGTTCGTGATCCGGCCGCCGGAGGCGGCGCCGTCCTCCCAGTAGGCGAGGATGACCTTGAACCCGCGGGCGGTGGCGGCGTCGATGGCGCCCCGGTAGGCCTCCCACCACGCCGTTCCCACCGTGTGGGTGTTGATGGGTAGCCGGACGGTGTTGACGCCCATGGTGGAAGCCATGTCGTCGTAGAGGGCGTTGGCCTTGGCCCGCACCGTCGCGTTGCTGTCGGAGGAGCTGAGGCCCTGCACGACGAGGGGACCGGTGCTGAAGTTGTCACCCAGCACGGCCCAGTTCATGCCTCGGAACTGGTTCGTGGCGGCGACGGCGGGCGACGACATGACGACGCCGCCGCCGACCATCGCCGTCGTCGCGGCCACCAACACGATCAGCAGCCGGCGTAGTGACCTGGTGCTCCGCGCCGGGCCCGCTGGGCGGCGCCGCGACGAGGTGGTCCGCGTCGGGAAGTGGTCGATCATCTGATCCAGCCTCTCTGGCTCCGGACATCAGGCTGACCGCCGAATCCGCTGCTGCCCGTAGTGGTCCCAGGTCCCTCTGGAGATGGGCGCTGTTAGCGCTAACGCCGGTGGAGCGGCGTACCTCCGGGCTTCAGCGGCGGGGTGCGTGACACCGAGGCAGGGGTATGCCTTCTGGCTGTTAAATGTGCGTTGCGAACAAGTGTTCGCGATCACATCCGGAGTGTCAAGGCATCGATGTGCGTCGTCCCCTGTGGCGATCGGGGTGCTGGGGTGGGGCGTGGCCCTGCGTCGACCTCGTGAGCCAATGAGGCGCATGGTTCTCCAGTGGATCGCCGCCGGCCTCCTGTTGCTGATCGGGCCGGCGCGCTCGGCGGGCGGGCGCGGCGGAGGCGTCGGATACTGGGTCGATGACCAACCCCGACCTCGATCCCGAGGTGTACCCGCCGATCGACCCGCGTGAGGACGTGCCGGACGATCCCGGCGAACTCCTCCCGGACACGCCCGGTGAGCTGCCCGAGGCACCGGTCGAGCCGATGCCCGACGACGGGGAGCCCGGGGGTGTGCCCGAACCGGCCTGACCGGCCCGGCGCCGGGGTGCCCAATAGATCGACGATGGTGGATAATCTTGCGGTGACCGGCGCGCGGACCGCAGGGGAGACCGGATGAGAATCGTCGACGCCCGGGTGATAGTGACCTGCCCCGGCCGGAACTTCGTGACCCTGAAGGTCGTGACCGACGAGGGAGTCACCGGAGTCGGCGACGCCACCCTCAACGGCCGGGAACTGGCCGTCGCGTCCTACCTGCGCGACCACGTCGTGCCGCTGCTGATCGGGCGCGACCCGGCCCGGATCGAGGACACCTGGCAGTACCTCTACCAGGGGTCGTACTGGCGGCGCGGGCCGGTCACGATGAGCGCCGTCGCCGCCGTGGACACCGCGCTGTGGGACATCAAGGGCAAGGTCGCCGGGCTGCCGGTCTACCAGTTGCTCGGCGGCCGGTCCCGCGAGGGCGTGACCGTGTACGGGCACGCCAACGGCGAGACGGTCGACGAGGTGCTGACCGAGGTCGCCCGTTTCGTCGACCTCGGCTACCGCGCGGTGCGGGTGCAGTGCGGCGTGCCCGGCCTGCCCCGGACGTACGGCGTCAGCGCCGACAAGATGTTCTACGAGCCCGCCGACGCCGCGCTGCCGACCGAGACGACTTGGTCGACGGAGGCGTACCTGGCCCACGTGCCGGGCGTGTTCGCCCGGGTCCGCGAGGAGTTCGGGCCCACCCTCCGGCTGCTGCACGACGTGCACCACCGGCTCACCCCGATCGAGGCGGCGCGGCTCGGCAAGAGCCTGGAGCCGTACGCGCTGACCTGGATGGAGGATCCGGTCCCGGCGGACCTGCAGGAGGGCTTCCGGCTCATCCGCTCGCACACCACCACGCCGATCGCCGTCGGCGAGGTCTTCAGCAGCATCTGGGACGCCGCCCAGCTCATCCGGGAACAGCTCATCGACTACGTCCGTACCACTGTGGTCCACGCCGGCGGGATCACCCACCTGCGACGCATCTTCGACCTCGCCGCGCTGCACCACGTCCGCAGCGGCTCGCACGGAGCCACCGATCTCTCCCCGGTCTGCATGGCCGCCGCGCTGCACCTGGACATCGCCATCCCCAACTTCGGTCTGCAGGAGTACATGCGGCACACCGAGGCGACGGACGAGGTGTTCCCGCACGGCTACCACTACGACGGCGGCTACCTGCATCCGGCCGAGACTCCGGGGCTCGGCGTGGACATCGACGAGCAGGCCGCGGCCCGCTACCCGTACGCGCCGGCCTACCTGCCGGTGAACCGGCTGACGGACGGCACCGTGCACCCCTGGTGAGCGCGCCGGCTCAGTGGATGCGGCGGCCGTGCGCGTCCGGGATCCCGGACTTGCGGAAGAAGTACGTGTTGATCTGGTCCCGCCACTCGACGGCGCTGCGGAGCTGTTCGTCGAGGCGCTCGGCGACCCGGTCGTGGACGGCCGGGTCGACCGCCCCGGCGACGAGCCGCCACCGCTCCCGCATCGCCATCACCTCCTCGACCCCGGCGAAGTGCGTGTCGTAGATGTGCTGGATCACGGTACGGCCGCTGTGCAGCACGTGCCGGTACGGCACGTGATGGAAGAACAGCAGCAGTTCGTCGGGGCAGCGTTCACGGGACTCGTACACCTCGGACCACGGCGGCGGGTACTGACCGGTGAAGCCGGTCCCGGTCGCCCGGGTCCGGTCCACCCCGACGCCGTCGCGGTCGGCGAAGTGGTAGGTGCCCCACGCTGTGTACTCGTAGCCGTCCACGTCCGGGCCGTAGTGGTGGCCGGGCCGCACCATGAACCCGACGCCGAGCGGGGCGGTGTAGCGCTCGTAGGTGCGCCAGGAATCGTCCATGATCGCGTGCATCGTGCGCCGCAGCGCTTCCGGGTCGCCGGAGGTCACCGGCAGCCACGTCAGGTCGATCCACTCGTCGAGGATCGCGCCGGGATCCAGCAGCGGATCCCAGGCGAGCCGGCCGAAGGCGTACAGGTTCGCCTGAGCCAGCGGGTGCCCGGTCCAGAACGGGTCGTCGCCCACGTTGGACACGGCGACCAGGCCGCCACCGGCGCCCGCCCGTCCGGCCGCAATGTCGGCGATCGTGTCGCCGGCCGCGCCCCGGGGCCGGAACCGCAGCACCTCGCTCCACCAGGGGCCGAGGTAGCAGACGTGCCGCTGCTGGCCGGTGTACTCCTGCGTCGCCTGCACCTCCACCGCCAGCCGGGTAGCAGGCATCGCGGCGAGCACCGGGGACACCGGTTCGCGTGGCTGGAAGTCGATCGGGCCGAACTTCACCTGGACGATCACGTTGTCGGCGAATCGTCCGTCCAGCGGCGCGAAGTGGTCGTGGGCGGCCCGGGCGCGGTCGGTCGACCGGTCCCGCCAGTCCTGGTGGTGGTCGTAGACGAACGCCCGCCAGCGCACCACGCCGCCGTGCGGTGCGAGCGCCTCGGCGAGCAGGTTCGCGCCGTCGGCGTGGTCGCGCCCGTACGCGAAGGGGCCGGGCCGGCCCTCGGAGTCGGCCTTCACCAGATAGCCGCCGAAGTCGGGAATCCGCCGGTACACCCGCCGGGTGGCGGCGGCCCACCAGTCCCGTACCCGCTCGTCCAGCGGATCGGCGGTGGGCAGGCCGCCGAGGACCACCGGGGCGGCGAAGGTCACCGCCAGATGCACCCGGATGCCGTACGGGCGGAACCCCTCGGCGATCTCCGCGACGTCGCCGAGCCGGTCGGTCAGCAGCAGCGCCTCGGTGTCGTGCACGTTGACGTTGTTCACGCAGATCGCGTTGACGCCGCAGGCGGCGAGCAGGCGGGCGTAGTCGCGGAGCCGGGCGGGCTCGCGCCGGGCGGCGCCGTCGCGCCAGAACAGGGAGCCGCCGGCGTAGCCCCGCTCGACCTGGCCCGACACCGGGTGCACGGCCACGTTGTCCCAGTGGTCGAGCATCCGCCGGTCCAGCGCCGGCCGGTGCCGACTCGCCGGAAGGCCGTCGTCGAAGGCCGCCGCGCCGAGCCGGACCACGTGGAACATCCCGTACAGCAGGCCGGCCGGCGCGTCGGCCAGGACCACAGTCACGCCGCTCGCCCGCGTCAGCAGGTATCCCTCGTCGCCGAGGGCGCCGTCGCCGGTGCCGTTCACCGCCGGTGTCGCACCGAGCCGGGCCGCCTCCGCCGCCGCGTTCGGCACCGGGCCGGTGCCGCGCAGGGCCAGCACCAGGTCGGCGTCGACAGGCCACGGTGGCCCGTGCCAGAGCCGTCCGCCGTACCGGGCGCAGGCCCGGCTCACCTCGTCGAGGACGGTGTCGACCAGGAGACCGTCGCCGTGCACCAGCACCGGCCGGGAACCGAGCTCACGGAACGCCGCAGTCGGTAGCCAGGCGGCATGCCAGGCCGACTCGCCGCTGTCGGCCGACAAGCGGCCGGTGACCGGGACGCTCACGCGGTGAACTCCGCCCGGATGTCGTCGATCATGGGAGCACCGATCCGCAGCAGCGCCAGCACCAGGAGCGCTGCGAGCAGGGCGAGCACCGCCTCGGAGAACACCGCGGTGACGCCGGCGGCGGCGACCAGCAGCGCGACGTTGCCGAACGTGACGCCGGGCTTGCGCGCCACGTAGTAGACGGCGAGCCGGAGCACGTCGCGGGTGCGGAAGGTGAACAGCGAGACGATCACCAGCGCGTTGACCCCGACCAGGATCACCCCCGCCCCGACCACGACGAGCGGCACGGCCCACCAGCCGGGGACGGCGGCGGCGGGCAGGTTCGCCAGGTTGACCGCGATGACTGCGAGCCACAGCAGCGTCGGCGCCCAGACGCGCAGCACGCCCGCCAGGTTGGCCCGGTAGGCCCGGCGGAACGCGGCGGCGGGACGGAGATCGGTCAGGTCGGGGCGCTGGTGCCGCAGCGTGTGCAGCGCGGCCGAGACGGCCGGACCGACCGGCAGCGCGGCGGCGGCTACCAGCGGAAGGTTGCTGCTGTCGCGGTCGAGCAGCACGAGCACGGCCAGACCGGGCAGCGTGCTCACCAGGAGCAGCAGTTCGACCACGAGCAGGGTGTGGACCGTCGCGGCGGCCCGCGACAACGGCCCGTCGCCGAACTCCCGCAGCCCGCCGGTCGCGCCGGTCACCGTCGGTCCTCGTGCGGGTCGAGCAACCTGTCGTCCCACCACGGCGGCGTCTCGTCCACTACCGGGGTCAGCTCGGCGAGAGTCACCTCGTGCCGGGCGAGGACGAGGTCGAGGTCCGCCCGCCCGCCCGCGACCGGCAGTGCCCGATGGGTACGGGCCGGCTCGGCGGCCTCCCGCAACGCGTCGAGCTGCCGTGGCCGGGGTGAGTGCGGGCTGCCCATCTCCCGCCAGGCCGCGAAGGCGTTGCCGGCGTCCTCACTCACTGCCGAGCGGAGCAGGAACGCCGACGCGGTGCCCGGCGGGCCGATCGGAACGGACAGCGACAGGGTGTGCCGCTCGGGTACCGGCTCGCGGCCGGTGACGTCCACCGGGGCCCAGGCCAGGACCGCGACCCGGCCGTCGGGGTGCCGGGTGACGAGATGGTCCGGCCCGCGCGCGAGCACCTCGTCGCCGAGCCGGGCCATGAACGCGTACAGATGGTAGGTGGGTTTCTTGATCTGCCGGTGGGTGAGCAGGCCGAAGCCGCCGTGCAGCGGCGCGGTCGGCACCCCCTCCTCCTCGAACACGTCGCTGAAGGTCCAGTAGGAGAAGGAGTCGACCAGATCCCCGCCGCCGGCCAGCACCGGAGCGAGGTAGGCGGCGTGGAAGGCCGTGTCGTGGATCGGGTTGTCCGGCCGGTAGGAGGAGTTGAACTCGGTGATGTGCACCGGGTGGTCGGCCAGCGCGGTGCCGGCCAGGTGCCGGCGGGGCGCGGCGAACTGTTCCAGCAGCTCCGTGGCCGGAGCCAGGGTCTGCCGGGTGCCGAACGGCAGGTGCCGCGCCGGGCCGGAGGTGTAGGCGTGCCGGCTGACGAAGTCGACAGGCACGTCGCGGTCGGTGACGAACTCGGCGAACGGCTTCAGCCACTCGTCGGCGCCGGGGGACAGGGCCGGGCCGCCGACCTGGAGCGCCGCGTCGACGTCCTTGACGGCGTGCGCCGAGACCTCGTACAGGCGGTGGTAGGCGTCCTGGTCGGCGCCCTGCCAGAACGCCGGCAGGTTGGGCTCGTTCCACACCTCGATCGGCCAGCCGCGCACCTCGTCGAGGCCGTACCTGTCGACCAGGTGGGCCACCGTCGCGCGCACCAGGTCACCCCATTCGGTGTACGACTCCGGAGGCGTCACGTTTCCCCGCCACCAGAACACGGTCTGGTCGCCGGAGGCGAGCGCCGAGGGCATGAACCCCAGCTCCACGAAGGGCCGGATGCCCAGCGCGAGGTATGCGTCGACGGCCTGGTCCACGTAGGTGAAGGCGTGCCGCACCCGGCGCTCGCCCCGGTATTCGTACGGGCGGTGCACGCCGACGCCGTCGCTGAGCAGCCCGTGGCCGCGGATGTGCCGGAAGCCGATGTCCTGCTGCACCAGCGCCAGCGAGTCCTGATAGTCACGTCGCAGAGCCAGGTCGAACCGGCCGGTGCCCACGCAGGTACGCCAGGCGTCGGTCAGCCGGCCGGCAGGCCGGTCGGGGACGAGGAGCCGCGTCATCCGTGGTTCTTGCGGTACCGGTCGTACGCCTTGTTGACCAGGTCGATGTAGGCCTGCGCGTTCTTGCCCTTCAGCTCCGAGACGTAGGCGTCCCACTCGCTCAGCGGCCGCTGGCCGAGGGCGAACTTCAGCGTGTTCTGGGTGACGTGGTCCTTCAGCGCGGTCGCCCACAGCGTCGTCTGCTCCCGCTCGGAGTCGCTGAGCGGCGCCGGTGGCGGAGTCACCCAGGGCGCGGCCTTGCGGGCGTTCATCTCCTTCTGGAACTCCAGTTCCTCGGGCGAGAAGAACGACTGCACCAGGTCGAGCTTGCCCCCGTAGGCGAAGACGCCGTTGTAGAAGCCGAAGTCCTTCTGCAGGTGCTTGGTGCCCTTGGGGTTGAGGCCGATGACGTTGACGTCCGGGGCGAGGGTGCGCTTGCCCGAGCCGTCCTTGGTGTACGTGGTTCCCTCGACGCCCCACTTGGCGAACTCCTGGCCGGCGTCGGAGTACCAAAGCCAGTCGACGAACTGCATCATGGCCACGAAGTTCTTGCCGTCGCGCGCCTTGCTGGAGATCATCACGCCGTTCTCCAGCCGGCTCGCCGGGTTGACCGCTCCGGCCGGCCCGACCGGGAAGAGGATCTTGCCGAGCCGGGCGTTCGGGTTGATCTTCGCGATGTCCGGGCGGTAGTCGTTCACCAGGGTCTGCGCGTTCGTGCTGATCACGAAGGACTTGCCGCTGGCGAGCTTCTGCCGGGCCTGGTCGTCGGTCTGGGTGAACGTCTCCGGGTCGAGCAGCCCCTCGGCGACCAGCTTGTGGAGATACTCCACCACCTGCCGGTAGCCGTCCGAGGCGCCGGTGAAGACGTACTTCCCGGCCCCGGAGTCCCAGCTCGTCGGCTGGTAGTTCCAGCCGGCGCCGGGCAGGCCGTGCGCGAGGGCCAGCATGTTCAGCAGGTTGCCGGCCGGGTTGGGCTTGCCGAACCGGTCGGAGAACGGGATGACGTCCGGGTGGGCCGCCTTCATCGCCTTGAGCATGGCGTACACCTCGTCCCAGGTGGTCGGGGACGGGATCTTCAGCTGCTCCAGCACGTCGGTGCGGACCGCGAGCGTGTAGTCCTGCCAGGGCTTCTCGTGCAGGCCGGGCAGCAGGTAGAACTTGCCGTCCTCCTGCCGGAGCGTGTCCATCTCCGGCTGGAGCTTCCACTTCTCGATCTTGTCCTTGAAGTGCGGCATCAGGTCGAGGTAGTCGCTGACCGGCAGGATGGCGCCGGAGGAGACGTACGAGTTCTCCTGCGGGTGGTAGGTCTTCGGGATGATCATCGGGGCGTCACCGGAGCCGACCAGCACGCTGCGCTTCTGCTCGTAGTCGCTCAGCGGCACGGCGACCGGGTCCAGCTTGACGTTCGTCCGCCCGGCCAGCTCGGTCCAGAACAGCCACTCCGGCTTGAGCGGGTAGTTCGGGTGGTTGTTGTAGAGGATCGAGAACGTGACCGGCTCGGTGGCCTTGAACTGGTCGCCGATGCCGTACTTGTCCATCGCGCCCGTACGGTTGCGGTCGAGGTCCTTCTTGTCCGGGGTGTCGTCGCCGCAACCTGCCAGGGCGACGACGGCGGCCGCGCCGCTGGCGAGCAGTACCTGGCGCCGGGACAGCTGGGCCATGGGTTCTTCCTTCCGGTGGTGGGGTGGTGGTGCGGGCGGCGGCTATCCCTTCACGGCGCCGAGCATGATTCCGGAGACGAAATAGCGCTGGATGAAGGGATAGACCGCGAGGATCGGCAGGATCGTCAGCACGATCGTCACGGACTGGATGGTGGCGGCGGACTGGACGACGTCGCCGGCGCTGCCGAGGCCGCCGCCGGTCTGCGTGGCGTCGGTCGCGCCCGCGATGAGGTTGCGCAGATAGACGGTCACCGGGAGCAGGTCCTGCCGGTCCATGTAGAGGAACGCGGCGAACCACGAGTTCCAGAACGAGACGGCGTAGAACAGCACCATCGTGGCGACCATCGCCTTCGACAGCGGCAGGACGATCCGCAGCAGCGTGCCGTACGTGTTCAGCCCGTCGACGGCGGCCGCCTCCTCCAGCTCGACCGGCAGGCTCTCGAAGAACGCCTTCATCACCAGCAGGTTGAACACGTTTATCGCGTTGGGCAGGGCGATCGCCCACACCGTATTCTTCAGCCCGAGGCTGGTGACCAGGACGTAGTTGGGGATCAGGCCGCCGGTGAAGAACATGGTGAACACGGCGATCCCGACCAGCGCGGTCCGGCCCCGCAGGTGTTTCTTCGACAGCACGTAGGCATAGCAGGTGGTCAGCACGACGGAGACGAGCGTGGCGACCACCGTGTAGAAGACGGTGTTGCGGTAGCTGACCCAGAACGTCGGGTCCGACGTCACCACCCGGTACGCGGTCAGGTTGAACCCGCGCGGCACGAGGTTCACCTCGCCCGCGACGATGTACGCGTTGTCGCTGAGCGAGCGGGACACGATGGTGAGGAACGGATACAGGGTCACCACCACGACGCCGGTCAGCACGAGGGCGTTCACCACCTGGAAGACCCGGTAGCCGCGGGTGGGCCGGGGGCCACGCGGCCGGGCCGCCGGTTTCCGTGTACGGGCCTGGGCGCGGGCCTGCGTGCTCACCACAGGCTCGTCCCCACCGTGCGCCGGGAGATCGCGTTCGCCGACAGCACCAGCGTCAGCCCGATCAAGGACTCGAACAGGCCGATGGCTGCGGCGTAGCTGAGGTTCCCGGAGACGATGCCCACCCGGTACAGGTAGGTCGAGATCACGTCCGCCGTCGGGTAGGTGAGCGGGTTGTACAGCAGCAGGATCTTTTCGAAGCCGACGGCCATGAAGGTGCCGATGTTGAGGATCAGCAGCGTCACCATCGTCGGCCGGATCCCCGGCAGCGTCACGTGCCAGGTCTGCCGCCACCTGTTGGCGCCGTCGATGCGGGCCGCCTCGTACAGGTCGCCGTCGACGGTGGTGAGCGCGGCGAGGTAGAGGATGGTGCCCCAGCCGACGGTCTGCCAGACCTCGGAGGAGACGTAGATCGTCCGGAACCATCCGGCCTGCTGCATGAACGCGACCGGCTCGCCGCCCACGGCGCGCACCATCTGGTTCACCGTGCCGTCCACCGACAGCAGTTGGAGGACCATGGCGGCCACGATCACTATCGACAGGAAGTGCGGCAGGTAGGACACCGACTGGACGAACCGCTTGAGCGCGCGGTTGCGCACCTCGTTGAGCAGCAGCGCGAGCACGATCGGCAGCGGGAAGCAGAACACCAGCGTCAGCGCGCCCAGCACCAGCGTGTTTGTGAACACGCTCCAGAAGGTCGGGTCGGTGAAGAACAACCGGAAGTACCGCAGCCCGGTCCAGTACTCGCCGAAGAGGCTGCCGCCCGGCTGGAAGCGCCGGAACGCGATCACGTTGCCGAGCATCGGCAGGTAGCGGAACGTCAGGAAGAACAGCAGCGGCAGGACTGCGAGCGAGTAGAGCTGCCAGTCCCGGCGCAGGGCCCGCCGCCAGGGCGTACGGCGACTGCGCGGGGTCGGGGCTGCCAAGCTCGTCCTCCCCCTGACCGTCGGCCGGAACGTTTCCGGTAATACGTCGTAAGCCTTTCGGAAATTTATGGGTATCGTTATCTTCGTGTCAAGAGCGTCGATTGATATCTCCCTCGGCCAGCTCCGCCGCTACACGCCGGCTGTCGTCGAGCCCGCCGACTTCGACCGGTTCTGGCGGGCCACCCTCACCGCCGCCGCGGCCAGCCCGGTGCTCGTCGACGTCCGCCCCGAACCCACCGACCTGCGGCTGCTCGACGTGTGGGACGTGACGTTCGCCGGGTTCGCCGGCGAACCGGTGCGCGCCTGGTACACCCGTCCCGCGGGCGTAGCCACGCCGCTGCCGGCAGTGGTGGAGTACCCCGGCTACGGGCGCGGCCGGGGCCTGCCGGGGGAGCGGCTCACCTGGCCGGTGGCGGGTTACGCCCACCTGCTGGTGGACAACCGGGGACAGGCCGGCCTGTACAGCCGCGGTGACACCCCGGACCCGCACGACGCTCCCGGCGGGCCCAGCCCCGCCACGAGGGGGATCCTGTCCCCGGACGACTACCACTACCGCCGCCTGATCACCGACGCGGTCCGCGCGATCGACGCCGTCCGCGTACTGCCCGGGGTGGACCCGGCCCGCGTCGCCGCGGTGGGCAACAGCCAAGGTGGTGGACTCGCGCTCGCGGCGGCGGGCCTCGTCGACGGCCTCGCCGCGCTCCTGGTCACCGCCCCGTTCCTGTGCGACATCCAGCGCGCCATCGAAGTGACCGAGGCGTCCCCCTACGGCGAGATCGCCCGCTACCTCGCGGTGCACCGCGAGGCCGAGGAGCCGGTCCGGCGCACGCTGTCCTACGTCGACGGCGTCAGCTTCGCCCGGCGCGCCACCGCCCCGGCGCACTTCGGGATCGGTCTGCGCGACGAGGTCTGCCCACCGAGCACCGGCTTCGCCGCCTACAACCAGTACGCCGCCGCGAGCGGATCGGCGGCGCCGCTACGGGAGATGCACACGTACCCGTTCAACGGCCACGAGGGCGGGGAGGCCGTCCACGTCCGGCGGCAGCTGCGCTGGCTGGATGCGGTGATGCGTTCCGCCGGGACGGCAGCCGGCTGACGGACTTACTGGATGCCCGAGGTAGGTGTCGGTTCGCCATGGAGGTACTCGACGTTAGTGGACGTCGAGAAGGGCGGCCCCGTGGGCGTAGCACCTTGTTCGCTAGAGGAGTCGGCGTGGTTTGCCGGGTGCCGCTAGGCCGTCCAGGAATACGAGATCTCGCGCCACCAGACGCGGGTGGCCACGCCGAAGGGCGCAGAGACGACAGAAAACCCGCACGAGTGGTCGACATGACCGAGGCGAAGATCGACGCGCGTACCTCATGGTGCGACGTCATGAATTGGTGAGGAAGGTTGGGGGAGCAGCTCAGCAAGCGGTCAGAACTCCAGCGCCACGCGTACGTCTCCAATGCAACCCTCTCGGGTGGCGTTGGGCCCTCCCGAAGGGCCCAACGCCACGTCTTTGCCGCCGCCGGGGCGAATCGAGCGAGAGGCTCGGGCATGACCTTCCGAGACGCCGGCGATGGTCCGCACCGGTGAGGACGATGCGCTCACCGGTGGCACGTCCCCGGCCATGCAATCGAGGGGCTCACTGCAATGCCCGAACTTGGGCCAGCGGCATCGACCACGGCCGACGGATCAACCCTGGAGCAAGTCACCCGAGTGGGAAGTGAGTTAAGAGCACTTCACTTCGGGCCAAGAGCTGATCACGAACATCGATGCAATGGTGTTCTCTGAATGAAACTCGCAACTGAGCGGAGGGTCCAAAGAGTCACTCAGGCAACAGTCACCTACCCGCGCTATCATCAGGAGATTGGGCTCCTGTGCCAGATCTGCAATCAGTTTCGCCGCCGCGTTCTCGTCTACACCGTAAAATACCATTTCCCGCACAGGTGTGGCGGCTGCCGGCTGGCCGAGAATCGTGGTGGTGTCCGGTTGAAGGCCACCCGGTTCTGGCTGCTGAAAGACCGCCGCGTTCAAGATGCAATACTTGGCAGAGCGGCCACCGCTGGCAATGGTTTGACCGAGCGGGTTGAAGTCGGCGATGCCGTAGCGGCCGAACTGCTTTGGCATCCATCGGCAGGTGGGCCGATTTGATCTGTACGCCAAGCCGAAAACAATGGTCCCGAGTCCCGCCGCGACGCGGCCCTGTGTCGTATTCCGCAATTCCATGACACCAGGAGAAGCCAGCGGCAATATGACATCGGTTTTGCCCGGCGGCGCGTTCAGGATCTCACTCCGGGCAGCGTCGAGCGCCGGAAACGTGTAGGTCAGCTCGTACGAGTAGCTCGGCGGGGGCGTTCGGAGGGAAAGTGTGCCCGACAGGCTGGCTGGGATCGAGGGTGTGGCGCTGGGTGACGCTGCCGTCGCGCTCGCGCTCGCGCTCGCGGTCTGAGGCATAACCGTTGACTGCGAGATCGGGTCCACCTGCGCCTGGTTCGCCGTGTCATTCTCGGACGAAACCTGTTTGTAGCCGTAGGTCATGGCAACCACAAGGACGATAGCCAGAAAAATGCCACCACCGAACTTTACAGTGTTCGTCTTGTTTACCTTGTCGCCCATATGGGTCTTGCCATGGAAAATTCCACTCATTACCTTAGATTCGCCACTGGCATTGACTGTGCTCCTGACTTGGTCACCCAGGGTGGAGCCAGTTTCTTGCGCCGCTTCCTTGATCAACTCCCGCAGGTCGGAACTGAAGGCCGCATCATCTTTCGCCAGCCAGTCGATCGCCGCAGCCAGTTCAGCTTGGGTCCGCGGGCTTTTCGGGCTTCTCTCCCATTCATCGTAAATCTCGCCGCTGTCTGAGTCGACAAGCTGAGAGTGAACTCGCTTGCGCAGGTTCTTCACTGCAGCTTGAAGGCCAGCGCTCACGGTGCCGCCAATCGCAGCAACCAGGACAGCTATAGCCGCCTTGCCAAGTTCCTCTTCCATGACGCCATAGTTTCGGTCATCGCGCGCACCAGGAGACCGGCTGATCGGATCCGCTCGGTGTCAAAAAGCTGACAGTGCTGCAGGAATGTAAAGGTGGAAACGAAGAGTTTTGTTATGTCCCATGTTCAGCGTAGGACTAGATCATTCGGCGCCGCACCCGCCACACCACCACGCCGATCAGGATCGCCGCGACCGCGACGAACACCGCCGCCTCGATGAGCTGGAACGTCCAGAACCGGTCGGCCGGGTGGTAGACCCCGAACCGCTGGATGCCGCGTTCGTGCAGGAACTGGCTGAGGTTCGTGCCGGCCTGGTTGGCCGCGTCCTCCAGTTCGTAGTACTCCGTCGAGCTCAGCCTGCGCCCGGCGGCGTCCGCGTAGCCGCGTTCGATCACCCAGTCGGCGACGCCGGCTCCGGCCTGACCCTTCGTGCCGCCGGCGGGGACCGGCTCCATGGTGGTGAGCGGCGTGGCGTACGCGGGACGGGCCAGAAGCGCCACCGACATCCGGGCGGCGAGGAACGCCCCGAACGCGACGCCGAACGCGGGCAGGCTGCGCCGCAGGATCGCCCCCGCGGCGGTGGCGACGCCGAACGCGAACAGCGCGTACGCCAGCGGAACGAGCCCTTCCAGGTCGAAGGCGTCGTACTGGAACCGCCCTTCCCAGGCGTCGAACGGCTGACGGAACCAGGTGAGCACGGCGGTGAACATGCCGGTGAGCGCGACTGTGACGCCGGCCAGCGCGGCGAGCTTGGCCACCAGCCAGCGCATCCGCGGCACGGCCTGGGTCCAGGCGAGCTGCCAGGTGCCGTCCTCCAGTTCGCGGGCGAGCAGCGGCGCGCCGAGGAACGCGCCGATGACGACGGGCACCAGGTAGAAGGCCGCGAGGAGGTTCTCGACGTATCCGTACTCCTCGTCGAGCCGGCGGAAGGCGGCCGTGCACGTCTCGCCGGCGCCTGCTGTTCCCGCGCACCGGGCGGGGCCGCCGGGGAACAGGTCGTGGGCCTGCGTCCCGAGCACGAGCAGGGCGATGCCGAACACGCCGAGGAGCAGACCGAGGACACAGACCTCGGTGCGGTGCTGGCGCCAGATCAACCACGTCATGCCGCCACCTCCGACGGGACCGCGGCGCCCGGCTCGGACGGCCGGCGCAGGTACGCCAGCACCAGGTCCTCCAGCCCGACCGGCTGGGCCTGCCAGCCCGGGGCGGCCGGGATCCCGCCGTCGCGTACCAGCAGGGTGGTGTGCCGGTCGCTGTGGACGGCCTCCACGACGGCGCCGGCCCGGTCGAGGTCGGTGGCCGTGCGCGGGCCGACGAGCAGCCGGTGCTCGGCGAGGAGGGTGTCGATGTCACCGGTGAGCGTGACCCGGCCGTGGTTGAGCACGACCAGGTGGTCGCAGACACGTTCCAGCTCGTGCACGACGTGGGAGGAGAACAGGACCGTCACGCCGTCTTCGGCCACCGCGCCCATGAGGACCTGCAGGAATTCGCGCCGGGCCAGCGGGTCGAGGCTGGCGACCGGCTCGTCGAGGACCAGCAGGTCCGGCCGTTTCGCCAGGGCCAGGGCCAACGCGACCTGGGCCTGCTGCCCGCCGGAGAGCGAGCCGGCCCGGCGGTCCAGCGGGATGCCCAGTTTCGCCAGCCGGCGCTCGGCCAGCCCCTGGTCGAAGCGGAGGTTGCAGGCCCGGCCGAAGCGGAGCATCTCGGCGACGGTGAAGCGCTTGTACAGCGGGTGGTCCTGGGCCAGGAACCCGATCCGGGACAGGGTCTGCGGGGTGCTGGCGGTGACGTCGTGGCCGAGGACCTCGACGGTGCCGGTGCTCGGCGCCAGCAGTCCGACGATCAGGCGCAGCAGCGTGGTCTTGCCCGCGCCGTTCGGCCCGACCAGGGCGATCACGCCGCCCGCCGGCAGGGTCAGGGTGCAGTCGCGCAGCGCCCAGCCCTTCCGGTACCGCTTGCCCACGCCGTCGGTGCGCAGCGCGATCTCGGTGTCTGTCACGCCACGTCCTCGTTTCTCGTCTGCTGGTGGACGGAGGTGAAGAGCGCGTCGACCGCCTGCTCGTCGAGGCCGGCCTCGTAGGCGCGGCGCAGCCACGTCGCCAGGCCGCGGCGCAGCGACGTGTACGTCGACGGCGACATCGCGGCCGACTGCTGCTCGGTGACGAACGTGCCCTGGCCGGGCCGGCCGGTGACCAGGTTCTCCTGCTCCATCTGCCGGTACGCCTTGGCCACGGTGTTCGGGTTGATGGCCAGGTCCTCGACCACCTCGCGGATGAGCGGGAGGCGGTCGCCGGGTTGGAGGAAGCCCAGCAGCACCGCCTGGCGGACCTGCTGGACGAGTTGCAGGTACGGCGGCACGCCGGAGTGGGTGTCGAGCCGGAAGACGAACACGGTGTCCCTTCGCTGTTTTACTAGTACCGTAGTAAAGCAGCAGGTGGGCGGTCAAGAAGGGCGGGTTGGCCGCGGCTGGGGGATCGACATGATCGCCGATGGCTGTATCGTTGCCGACGCCGCATCCCGCAGGCCGCTTCCAGCAAGGACGACCATGACCGCCTCCACCGTCACCGCCGTCATTGACCTCGACCTGACCGGCCCCACCATCTCCCGCCACGTCTACGGCCACTTCGCGGAGCACCTGGGGCGCTGCGTCTACGGCGGCTTCTGGGTGGGGGAGGGCTCCGCGATCCCGAACGAGGGCGGGATCCGCCTCGACGTGGTGGAGGCGCTGCGCCGCATCGGCATCCCGAACCTGCGCTGGCCGGGCGGCTGCTTCGCCGACGACTACCACTGGCGCGACGGGATCGGCCCGCGCGAGCTGCGGCCCCGCATGGTCAACTCGCACTGGGGCGACGTGGTCGAGGACAACTCCTTCGGCACGCACGAGTTCATGGCGCTGTGCGAGCTGCTGGGCGCGGATCCGTACGTCTCCGGCAACGTCGGCTCGGGCAGCGTGCGGGAGATGTCCGAGTGGGTCGAGTACCTGACCCGCGGCGACGACTCTCCGATGGCCGCGCTGCGGCGGGAGAACGGGCGCGACGAGCCCTGGCGGGTCCCGTTCTGGGGACTGGGCAACGAGGCGTGGGGCTGCGGCGGCAACCTGCGCGTCGAGCAGTTCGCCTCGCTGGCCCGCCAGTACGCCACCTACGTCCGCGACCACGGCGACAACACCGTCTACCGGATCGCCGCGGGCGCGAACAGCGACGACTACCACTGGACCGAGACGTTGATGCGCTCCTTCGACGACCTGGCGGCGCCG
Source organism: Micromonospora sp. M42 (assembly GCF_000568915.1). Lineage (NCBI taxonomy): Bacteria > Bacillati > Actinomycetota > Actinomycetes > Micromonosporales > Micromonosporaceae > Micromonospora > Micromonospora sp. M42. The sequence goes on from NZ_KK037233.1 coordinate 128,080, forward strand.
GACTCCCGCGCCTGGCCGTTCCAGGCCGTCTCGCTGCACTACTACACGATGACCCGAGGCTGGTCGTCGAAGGGCGCGGCGACCGGCTTCGACGAGGAGGAGTGGTACCTCGCGCTGCGGAACGCGACCCGGATCGAGGAGCTGGTCTCACGCCACGAGGCGGTCATGGACCGCTGGGACCCGCAGCGCAAGGTCGGCCTCGTCGTGGACGAGTGGGGCACCTGGTGGGACGTGGAGCCGGGCACCAACCCCGGCTTCCTCTACCAGCAGAACACGCTGCGCGACGCGCTGGTGGCCGCGGTGCACCTCGACACGTTCCACCGCCACGCGGCGCGCGTCGTGATGGCGAACATCGCGCAGACAGTGAACGTGCTCCAGGCCATGATTCTCACCGACCCGGAGACGGGCGCGCTGGTGCTCACGCCCTCGTACCACGTGTTCGCGATGAACCGGGCCCACCACGACGCGGCGTCGCTCGCGGTGACCTTCAAGGGCGAGGTCCCGGTGCGCGAGGTGGCGGGGGATCACCTGGCGACGCTCTCGGCGTCCGCCTCGACGCGCGGCGACACGGCGCTGGTCTCGCTGTCGAACCTCGACGCGCGGCGTCCGGCGACAGTCGTCCTCGACCTGCGCGGACGGGACGTCACCGCCCACCGGGCCACGATCCTGACCGCCGACGCGCTCGACGCGCACAACACGCCGTCGACCACGGGCGTCGCGCCCCGCGAGCACGCCGGGGTCACGGACCACCCGCGTGGCCTGGAGGTCGAACTGCCGCCGCACGCGTACGTCACGGTGGCGCTCGACCTCGCCTGACCGCCGGACACACGGCTCCGCGCACGGCCGCGTGACGACAGCGGTCCGGTGACGCCTGCGTTCCTCTCCTCACTCCGGCGCCTGGGGCCAGGAAATCGCCAGTGACCTCGGTCGATCGAGTTCGCCCAGTGGCGCGCTGCTCGGTCCGATAATTTTCGGTGCTGTGTCGGTCGGAACGTCTGCCTCTTGCTCGGTGCTACCGCAGGCAGCGGGGTCGTTGACGGATGGCGGGGCACTTAGTAGCCTCAGCGCACACAATCCTGGCATGTAAATATCTCGATAAGTTTCGGAGACGACGACCTCGCCTGCGGTGCCCACCGCCGGCAGGGCCGCCGCGCTGATTCGCCACGGTCACCCGACCACCGCCGCGCACGATTACCGCATGGAGGGCCGTTGAAACGCGTCCGGAGCACCGTAGCCATCATCGCCACCGCCGCGCTCCTCCTCGGCGGATGTGGCGGATCAGACGGCGAATCCGACTCGAAGACCTTCGAGTTCTGGTCGTTTGCCAACATCAACCAGAAGGCCGACGTCGACGTCTACACCAAGGCGCACCCCGATGTGCGCATCAAGCTCACCGAGGTCGGCAGCACCACCGAGACCGCGCAGGCGCTCACCGCCGCGCTGGCCGGTGGCAAGGTGCCCGACCTGGTGCTCATCCAGGCCGACGACCTGCCGAAGTTCATGCAGTCGCCGGACAACTTCGTCGACCTCACCACGCTGGGCGCCGGCGACATCAAGGGGAACTACCTCGACTGGGTGATGTCGCAGGCGACGACCAAGGACAACAAGATCATCGGGGTGCCGACCGACGTCGGCGGGCTGGCGGTCGCCTACCGTACCGATCTGTTCAAGGCGGCCGGCCTGCCCACCGACCGGGACGAGGTCGCCAAGCTCTGGCCGACGTGGGACGAGTTCATCAACGTCGGTAAGCAGTACGTCCAGAAGACCGGGAAGCCGTTCGTGGACAACACGCCGACCAGCGTCTTCTTCCAGGCGGTCAACCAGGGCAGCCAGCGCTACTACAGCGCCGACCGCAAGCTCGACTACGACAACGAGCAGGTCAAGGCGGCGTTCGACGTGACGCTGAAGGCCTTCGAGGCGGGCATCTCCGCCAAGCAGGGGTCGTTCTCCTCCGGCTGGACCGCGGCCATGAAGAAGGGCGACTACGCGGTGGTGTGCTCACCGTCCTGGATGCTCAGCCAGATGAAGACGAACGCCCCCGAGACGAACGGCAAGTGGGACATCGCCACCATTCCCGGGGGTTCGGGGAACTGGGGCGGCAGCTTCCTCGCCATCCCCAAGCGCGCCAAGAACGCGAAAGCGGCGTGGAACTACATCTCCGAGATGCAGTCGCCGAAGGGTCAGCTCGAGCACTTCCTGATGCAGGGGTCGCTGCCCACCACGCCGTCGGTCTACACGGACCCGCAGCTGGTCGGAAAGACCGACCCGTTCTTCAGCAACGCGCCGATCGGCAAGATCTACACCCAGTCGGTGCTGGGGATCAAGCCCTTCTACTTCGGCCCGCAGGACGGCCCGATCGGCACCGAGTTCCTCAACACGCTCACCAGCGTCGAACAGGGCAAGGTGAGCCCGGCGAAGGCCTGGGACACCGCGCTGACAAACGTCAAGAACGCCGTACGCGAATGACCGAGGGCTGACGTGCGGCAGCCGGGCACCGCCCGGCTGCCGCCCATCGCGGAGGTGACGCTTTGACCACCATGCTCAGCCCGGCCACGGCCCCGCCGGACCTCCGGCGGCCCCATCGCAGACGGCGGATCCAGCAGGGCGTACGGGAGTTCCTGGCGCCGTACGCGTACATCGCGCCGTTCTTCGTGCTCTTCCTGATCTTCGGTCTCTTCCCGCTGCTGTTCACCTTCTACATCTCCCTGTTCGACTGGGATCCCATCGGTGAGCACCGTTTCGTGGGGCTGGACAACTTCACCGAACTCCTGCACGACCCGCGCTTCTGGGGCGCGTTGCGGAACACGTTCAGCATCTGGGTGATGTCGACGGTGCCGCAGTTGCTCCTGGCGCTCGGCCTGGCGCATCTGCTCAACCACGCGCGGCTGCGGCTGGCCGCGTTGTTCCGGATGTCGGTGCTCGTCCCCTACGTCACCTCGGTCGCGGCCACGACCATCGTCTTCGCGCAGATGTTCGACCGCGACTACGGCATGATCAACTGGTTCCTCGGGCTGCTGGGCTTCGACCACATCGACTTCACAGCCTCGCTCTGGGGCAGCCACGTCATGATCGCCACGATGATCGCCTGGCGCTGGACCGGGTACAACACGCTGCTGTACCTCGCCGCGCTGCAGTCGGTACCCCGGGAGCTGTACGAGGCCGCCGCCGCCGACGGCGCGAACGGCTGGAAACAGTTCCTGCACATCAGCATCCCGTCGTTGCGGCCGATCATCGCGTTCACCGTCGTGACGTCGACCATCGGCGGGTTGCAGGTCTTCACCGAGCCGCTGCTGGCCAACCCGGTGGGCGGGCTCACGTGCGGGGCGGCACGGCAGTGCCAGACCGTCACCCTCTACCTCTACGAGCAGTCCTTCGGGCAGTTCCACTTCGGCTACGGCGCGGCGGTCGGCGTCGCGCTCTTCGTCATCGTGGTCGCCTTCTCCGGACTCAACTATCTGCTGGCCACCCGCGTCCGCTCGGAGCGCCCATGAAGCCCGCACCCTCGACAGCCGCGCCCGTACGGACCCGGCGGCGCTCGGCCAACCGCGTCTCGATCGCGGTGTACGCGCTGCTCACGCTCGTGGCGCTCGCCAGCGTCTTCCCGCTCTACTGGATGTTCGTGGTGGCGACGACGGACTCCGCCACCGCGACGACCCTCCCGCCGACGATCACACCCGGCGGCAACTTCCTGCACCTGGCGGAGCTTGTCTTCACCATCGTGCCGTTCGTGCAGTCCCTGCTCAACAGCGTCATCGTCGCCGGCACGATCGCCGTGGGCCAGGCGGTGCTCTGCGCGCTGGCCGGGTTCGCCTTCGCCAAGCTGTCCTTCCCCGGCCGCAACACGCTGTTCCTCATCGTCGTGCTGACCATGACGGTGCCGGCGCAGCTGGCGGTGGTGCCGCAGTACCTGATCATGTCCCAGCTGGAGTGGGTCGACACCCTGCAGGCGGTGATCGTTCCCGGTCTGGTCAGCGCGTTCGGCATCTTCTGGATGCGTCAGCACATCGGCAGCACCATCGACGACGAGCTGATGGCCGCGGCACGTGTCGACGGCGCCACCACCTGGCAGATCTTCTGGCGGATCGCGTTCCCGCTGGTCCGCCCGGCGGCGTACGTGCTGGGGCTGTTCACGTTCGTCTACGCGTGGAACGATTTCCTGTGGCCGTTCATCGTCCTGAAGTCGCCGGAGAACTACACCGTCCAGATCGCCATCAAGGCGCTGCAGCAGAACCGGGACATCGACCTGGGGCTGGCCATGTCCGGCTCGTTCCTGGCCACCATTCCGCTGCTGGTGCTGTTCGTGTTCGTCGGACGCCGTCTGGTGCAGGGAATCATGGAAGGCGCATTCAAGGGGTGAGGTCCGTCTCGGTCCCGTCAGCCGGCCGGCCGGTAGTCGAACCAGTCGAAACCGGCGCTTCCCTCGGTGACGTACATGCCGATGACCCGGCCGGTGAACCCGGAGGCGACCTCGGTGGACAGGTAGCGTCCGTCGAGCTCCGCCAGGCACGACCAGCCGTCGCCGGTCTCGACCTCGAAGCTGATCGTGTCACTGCCGGCCGCCGTGACGCCGACGAGGCCCGCCCGCGCCAGGTCGCCGGACGAGGTGACCGTCGGGGGCAGCACGCCGGTGGTCCGGATGGCCAGCGCCACGGTCACCGCCCCCGCGGGCACCGGGCACTCCCCGAACACCTGCCGAAACGGTCCGACCCGGCCGACGACCCGGGCCTGCCCCCGGGCGAGCTCCAGGTCGTAGTGGTGGGCCTCGTCGATCCTGATCGTCAGGCCGGACCGGCCGGAGCCGGGATCGATGCGGGCGCTGACCCGGCAGTCGTGGTGCTGCTGGCGGCGGCCGACGACGGTGGCGCCACTGCGGTCGAGGCTGTCGCCGGTCGCGTGCAGCGTCAGCCAGCCGGGCCGGTCGGTCAACGACCACGCCGAATCGGGCCGGCTACGGGGAGAGATCCACTGTGGGCCGAGCCGCTCGTCGTCGAAGTCGTCCCGCTCGGCCCACCGGCTCGTCCCATCCGGGCCGGTGACGATCGAGACCGGGTCGACCACCGGCCACCCGTCTACCCAGCGCACCGGCGCCAGGAACGTCTCCCGTCCCAGGACGTGGTAGGGCGGCCACTGGCCCTTCGGCCGGATCCCCAGCAGAACCATCCACCAGCTGCCGTCGGCCGCGTCGACCATGTCGGCGTGCCCGGTCGCCTGCACCGGCCGGTCGGTGCCGCGATGCGTCAGGATCGGATTGGCCGGCCCGGGCTGGAACGGCCCGCGCGGCGAGCGGGCGCGAGCGACACTCACCGCGTGGCCGGTGTGGGTGCCGCCCTCCGAGACGAGCAGGTACCACCAGTCGCCGACCCGGTACAGATGCGGCGCCTCCGGGTACTGGCCGCCCGTCCCCGACCACATCGGCACCGGCCCTTCCAGGACCTCTCCGGTACGCGGGTCGATCCGGTACGACTCGACCCCGGACACCGTCATCCAGCAGGTGCCGTCGTCGTCCCACGCCAGCGACGGGTCCACGTGGGGCAAATCCAGGTAGACCGGGTCCGACCACGGGCCGGCCGGGTCGGTCGCCGTGACGATCAGGTGCCGGTCGAGCGTGACGTTCGTCGTGACGACCCAGAACCGGCCGTCGTGGTGGCGGATCGTCGGCGCGTAGATGCCCCGCGAGGCGAGCGTGTCGGCCGGCAAACGGAGCTGACCGGCGCGGTCCAGCACGTTGCCGATCTGCCGCCAGCTGACCAGGTCACGACTGTGGAAGATCGGCACACCGGGCGCGTACTCGAAGCTCGAACACACGAGGTAGTAGTCCTCACCGGCGCGGCAGATGCTCGGATCGGGCCAGAAGCCCGGGAGGATCGGGTTGCGGTAGCCGTCGTCCGCAGGCTCCGGTTCCATTTCCGCTCCTTCTCGTACGGGCACAACGCCTCCACGAGTGTCGATGTCGCGAACCGTATCGGACAACCCGCGAGCGGGCGATGACAGTTCTCGGCCGCCTCCTGTCCCGGCGCCCCCGTCGCGACGCGGCCACGGAGTTCCCGTACACCTTCACCGTGCGGCGCGGGCTGCGCGTGCCGATGGACGACGGCGTCGAGCTGGTCGCCGACCTCTACCAGCCGGTCGGCGTGGTGGAACCGCCGTTGCCCACGATCGTCGTCCGCTCCCCGTACGGCCGGCACGGCTCGCTGACCCACGCGCCGGCGCTGGCCCGCGCGGGGTTCACGGTGCTGGTGCAGAGCTGCCGCGGCACCGGTGGATCCGGTGGCCGTTTCCGGCCCCAGCTCGACGAGGAGCGCGACGGCATCGCCACCCACCGGTGGGTACGCCGCCAGCAGTGGTGCGCCGGCACCGTCGCGACGTACGGGGAGAGCTACCTCGGCTACACCCAGTGGGCGGTGGCCGGACGGATGTGCCGTGACGACCCCGGCAACGCCCCGGACGCGCTGTGCCTGAACGTCACGATGGCCGACTTCGGCCCGATCACCTGGACCAACGGCGCGTTCTCGCTGGAGGGCTCGCTCGGCTGGTCGCGCCGGATGGACCTGCGGGGCCTGCGCGGCGCCCTGGTCCGGGCGTGGCTCGCGCGGCGGCCGGACCGGAAGCTGGCCGCGGCCTTCGACGTGCTGCCGCTGTCCGGTGGCGACACCGCGGTGGCGGGCCACCCCATCAGCTGGTACCAGGACTGGCTGGCCCACGAGAAGCTCACCGACGACTACTGGACCCGGCAGTCGCACACCGCGTCGGTGCCCGACGTCACCGCGCCCGTGTACATGGCCACCGGCTGGTACGACATCTTCCTGCCCTGGCAGCTGCGCAACTACGCCCAACTCGCCGCGGCCGGCCGTCCGCCCCGGCTGACCATCGGCCCGTGGGGCCACAGCAGCGCGCAGAGCCCGTTCCTCACCGAGTCCATCGCGTTCCTCAAGGAACACTTCGCCGGCGCGCCCACGACCCGGCCGGCGCCGGTGCGCGCCTTCCTCACCGGCGCGGAGCAGTGGCACGATCTGCCCGCGTGGCCACCGCCGGGCACCGTGGCGCAGCGGTGGCACCTGCACCCGTCGGGGCTGCTCGACCCGGCCGTCCCCGGCGCGGGCAGCACCCGCTACACCTACGATCCCGACCGGCCCACGCCCGCGCTCGGCGGCCCCGGCATGGGCCCGTCCCCGGGGCCGGTCGACAACAGCGCCCACGAACGCCGCGCGGACGTGGCCGTCTTCCGCAGTCCACCGCTGGCGCACGCGCTCGTACTCGCCGGGGAGCCGACCGCCCATGTCCGGTTCCGTTCGACGGCGGCCAGCGCGGACGTGTTCGTGCGGATCTGCGACGTGCACCCCGACGGCCGCTCGATGAGCGTGAGCGACGGGATCCGCCGCGTCGGCGGCGTCGGTACCGCGACTACCGACCCGCAACCGGACGAGGACGGGTTCGTCGAGCTGGAGGTGCCGCTGTGGCCGGCGTTCCACCGCTTCGCCGCCGGCCACCGCGTCGCCGTGCAGGTCAGCTCCGGAGCGCATCCGCGCTACGCCCGCAATCCCGGCACCGGCGAGCCGGCCGCCACCGCGGCCAAAACGGTACGGGCGGAGCAGGAGATCTCCCACGGCGGCGACCACCCGTCCCGGATCGACCTGCCGGTATGGACCTGAACAGACATCTCCAGAAGGGACCCCCGGATGGCATCCGTATTCCATGTGGCGACAAGCGGTTCCGATCGCGCCGACGGCTGCGCCGAGCGGCCGTTCCGGACGATCAACCGGGCGGCCGGCGTCGCCCAGCCCGGTGACACGGTGGTGGTGCACGCGGGGGAGTACCGCGAGTGGGTGAAGCCACGCCACGGCGGTCTCAGCGACTCCCGCCGCATCACCTACGAGGCCGCGCCCGGCGAGCACGTGGTGATCAAGGGATCGGAGCGCGTCACCGGCTGGGAGCCGCTCGGCGGGACGGTGTGGCGGGCACGAGTCGACAACGCGCTGTTCGGCTCGTTCAATCCGTTCGCCGAGGAGGTGACAGGTGACTGGATCGTCCACCGCACCGGCACGCCACCCAAGCACCTCGGTGAGGTCTACCTGAACGGCCTGAGCTTCTTCGAGGTGGGGAGCCGCGCGGAGGTCGAGGACCCGCCCCGGCGTACCGAGGTCGTCGACGACTGGACCGGGGTGACCCGTCCGGTCGGCGATCCCGACCAGGCCCGGCTCGTCTGGTACGCCGAGGTCGGTGAACAGACGACGATCTGGGCCAACTTCCAGGGCGCCGACCCGAACACGGAACTCGTCGAGATCAACGTACGCCGCAGCGTCTTCTACCCGGAACAGCCGCACCTGGACTACATCACCGTCCGTGGCTTCGAGTTGGCGCACGCGGCCAGCCCGTGGGCGCCACCGACCGCCGACCAGCCGGGCCTGATCGGACCCGGCTGGGCGAAGGGCTGGGTCATCGAGGACAACGTGATCCACGACGCCAAGTGCTCGGCGATCTCGATCGGGAAGGAGGGCTCCACCGGGCAGAACTTCTCCGCTCTGCGCGGCGACAAGCCGGGCTACCAGTACCAGCTGGAGTCGGTCTTCGCGGCCCGCCGGATCGGGTGGGACCGGGAGCACATCGGCTCGCACGTGATCCGCCGCAACACGATCTACGACTGCGGCCAGAACGCGATAGTGGGTCACCTCGGGTGTGCGTTCTCCACCATCGAGGACAACCACATCCACCGCATCGGCCTGAAACGCGAGTTCTACGGGTACGAGATCGCCGGCATCAAGCTGCACGCCGCCATCGACGTGGTGATCCGGCACAACCGGATTCACGACTGCTCGCTCGGCACCTGGCTGGACTGGCAGGCGCAGGGCACCCGGGTCTCCCGCAACGTCTACCACGACAACTGCCGGGACCTCTTCGTCGAGGTCAGCCACGGCCCCTACCTGGTCGAACACAACATCTTCGGCTCACCCGCCGCGTTGGAGCTGTTCAGCCAGGGCGGTGCCTTCGTCAACAACCTGATCTGCGGCACGGTACGGCTGGAGCCGGTGCTGGACCGCGCCACCCCGTACCACCTGCCGCACAGCACGCAGGTCGCCGGGTACGCGGTGATCTACGGTGGGGACGACAGGTACGTGGGCAACCTCTTCCTGGGCGGCGATCCGGGCGCGGCCTACGCGACGGGTGCGGAGGGTCGGGGGACGCCGCTGTGCGGCACCGCCGGATACGACGGCCATCCCGCGTCGTTCGCGGAGTACCTGGCCCGCCTGGACGAGCAGCCGCCCAGCGACCAGAAGAAGTACCTCGACGTGAAACAGCCGGTGTACGCCCGGGCGAACGCCTACGCCGCGGGCGCCCGGCCGTTCGCGGGCGAGCGTGAGCCATGGGTGCTGGACGCCGCGACGGCGACGGTCGTCGCGGAGGGGGACGCGGTCTGGCTCGTCACCGACCTGCCCGAGACGTTCGACGAGGCCCGTGTCGGTGTGGTCACCGGCCGGGATCTGGAACGGGTCCGGTGCGCCGACGCGGATTTCGAGGAGGCGGACGGCAGCCCGGCCGTCATGGACGTCGACCTGGTGGGGGAACTCCGGCAACCGGGAGGGGAAGGCGCCGTCGGCCCGATCGCGGGTCTCGGGTCCGGTGCGCGCCGCACGCGCGTCTTCTGACGGCGGACCCGCCCGTACGCGAACGGAGACGGTGACGCCGGGCGGCGCCACCGTCTCCGTCTGCCTCAGCCGCGCGCGGCCCAGTCGCCGAGGGCCCAGTCGCGCACCTCGGGCATGTCCTCCAGGTGCTCCACCACGTACGTCTCGTGGCGGTCGAGCTGGCTGCGGCACCACGCCTTGAGGTCGGCGGCGCCGCGTGGGAGGCGCTTGGCGTTGTTGATGGCGTCCATCACGAGGTGGTACCGCGACGCCTTGTTGCGCACCGTCATGTCGAACGGCGTGGTGGTCGTGCCCTGCTCGATGAAGCCACGCACGCGGAACCGGTCCGCGTCCGGGCGGCCGTGGACGAGCTGGTGGATTGCGCCGGGGTAGCCGTGGAAGGAGAAGATCACGTCTACGTCGTCGGTGAACAGCTCGGTGAACAAGGTCTCGCTCATGCCGTGCGGGTGGTCCTTGGGCCGGACCAGGGTCATCAGGTTGACCACGTTGACCACGCGGACCTTGAGCCCGGGCAGCCGCTCGCGCAGGATCTGCGCCGCCGCGACCGTCTCCATGGTGACGACGTCGCCGGCGCAGGCCAGGACGATGTCGGGGTCGCTGGTGCCGTCGTCGGTGCCGGCCCACTCCCAGATCCCCGCGCCGCGGGCGCAGTGTTCGATCGCCTCGTCCATGGACAGGTACTGCAGCTGCGGCTGCTTGTCGATGACGATCAGGTTGATGTACGACCGCGACCGGAAGCAGTGGTCGGCCACCGACAGCAGGGTGTTGGCGTCCGGCGGCAGGTAGACCCGGGCGACGTCGCCCCGCTGGGTGAGCACCACCTGGATCAGGCCCGGCCCCTGGTGGGAGAAGCCGTTGTGGTCGTTGCGCCACGCCGTCGAGGTGAGCAGCACGTTGAGGCTCGGCACCTTCGCCCGCCAGGGCAGGTGCTTGGCCTCCTGCAACCACTTGCCGTGCTGCACGGTCTGCGAGGCGCTGACCATCGCGAACGCCTCGTAGGTGGCGAACATGCCGTGCCGGCCGGTCAGGTTGTAGCCCTCCAGCCAGCCGTGGCAGTTGTGCTCGCTCAGCACCTCCATCACCCGGCCGTCGCGGCCGATCGCCACGTCCTGCGGTGTCACCCGCTCCATGAAGGCACGGTCGGAGACGTCGAAGACGCTGCCGAGGCGGTTGCTGTTGGTCTCGTCCGGACAGAACAACCGGAACCGGTCGGCGTTGCGCGTGTAGATGTCGCGGATCATCTCGCCCAGCTTGCGCGTCGACTCGGCCCGCTGCTGCGCCGGCCGGGGCACCTCGATCGCGTACGACCGGAAGTCCGGCAGGTCCAGGTCCCGGGTCAGCAGGCCGCCGTTGGCGTGCGGGCTGGCGCTCATCCGCAGGTCGCCGTCGGGGGCCTGGTCCCGGATCAGCGCCACCGGCGCGCCGGTGGAATCGAACAGCTCCTCCGGACGGTACGACCTGAGCCAGCGCTCGAGCAGCGCGAGGTGCTCCGGGTTGTCCTTGACGCCGGACAGCGGCACCTGGTGCGAGCGCCACGTGCCGGTGACCGGCGTCCCGTCGACGGTGTCCGGGCCGGTCCAGCCCTTCGGCGACCGCAGGACGATCAGCGGCCAGGTCGGGCGGGTGCCGTCCCAGGAACCGTCACGGGCGGCGGTCTGGATGTCGCGGATCCTCGTCCACGCGGCGGCGAGCGCGGCGGCGAAGCGGTGGTGCATGCCGGGCAGGTCGGAGCCCTCGACCTCGATGACGTCGTAGCCGTGGCCCCGCAGCAGGTGGCGTACCTCCTCGGGGTCCTTGCGCCCGAGTACGGTGGGACCGGAGATCTTGGCGTCGTTGAGGTGCAGGATCGGCAGGACCGCGCCGTCGCGTTCGGGGTTGAGGAAGGACACGCCCTTCCAGGAGCCCTCGAGCGGCCCGGTCTCGGCCTCGCCGTCGCCCACCACCGCGATGGCCAGCAGGTCCGGGTTGTCCATCACCGCGCCGAACGCGTGGACCAGGACGTAGCCCAGCTCGCCACCCTCGTGGATGGAGCCCGGGGTGGTCACCGACACGTGCGACGGGATGCCGCCCGGGCTGGAGAACTGCCGGAACAGGCGCAGCATCCCGGCCTCGTCCTGGCTGACGTCCGGGTAGATCTCGCTGTAGGTGCCCTCCAGATAGCCGGCGGCCACCAGCGCCGGCCCGCCGTGGCCCGGGCCGGCCAGGTAGATCGCCTGCTGACCGGTGTGCCGGATCAGCCGGGAGACATGCGCGTAGATCAGCGACAGGCCGGGGCTGGTTCCCCAGTGGCCGAGCAGGCGCGGCTTGATGTGCTCGGTCGACAGCGGCTCGCGCAGCAGCGGGTTGCCCTGCAGGTAGATCTGCCCGATGGTCAGGTAGTTGTTCGCCCGCCACCACGCGTCCAGACGGGCGAGTTCGGTGTCGTCGAGTTCGGCGAGCGTACGGATTTCGGATTCGACCGCGGTCACCGTGCTTCCTTTCACTGATCTCGTCATGTCCGGACCCAGGTTAGGCCCAGCCGGGCTCGTTCACCGGGGGCCGCAGACCGCAAGCCGCGGGACCTTCGGCCCTCTCGATCCGTAGTACGCGGCGCGCATCAGTTCCTGCATGTCGCCGAGCATCGGCATCCGCGGATTGGCCGGCGCGCACTGGTCCTCGTACGCGTTCAGCGCCTGCTGCGGCAGCGCGGCGAGGAAGGCCCGCTCGTCCACCCCGACGGCCGCGAACGACGGCTCGATGCCGACCTCGTCGCGCAGGCGCTCGATCGCCGTGGCCAGGGCTTCGACCGCTTCGGCGTCGGTGGCCGCGGGCAGCCCGAGGGTACGGGCGATGTCGGCGAAGCGCTGCGGCGCCCGGTACGTCTCGTACCTGGGCCAGCCGGTGAGCTTGCTCGGCACGGTCCCGTTGTACCTGATGACGTGCGGGAGCAGGATCGCGTTGGTGCGCCCGTGTGCGACGTGGAACGTGGCACCCAGGGTGTGCGACATGGCGTGCACGATGCCGAGGAAGGCGCTGCCGAACGCCATGCCGGCGATCGTGCCGGCGTTGTGCATCTTCTCGCGGGCCACCGGGTCCGCGGCGCCCTGGTGCACGGCCCGGGCGAGGTTGCCGAAGATGAGCCGGACGGCGTGCAGGGCCAGACCGTCGGTGAAGTCGTTGGCGTAGACCGACACGTACGACTCGATGGCGTGGGTGAGCGCGTCGAAGCCGCTGTCCGCGGTGACCACCGCCGGCAGGTCGGCGGCCAGGACCGGGTCGACGATCGCCACGCTCGGGGTGAGTGCGTAGTCGGCGAGCGGGTACTTCTTGCCGGAATCGGTGTCGGTGATGACCGCGAACGGGGTGACCTCGGCTCCGGTGCCGGAGGTGGTCGGAACGCAGACGAGCTGGGCCAGCGCGCCGAGGGTGGGGAACTTGAAGGCGCGTTTGCGGATGTCGAAGAACTTCTCCCGCAGATCGGCGAAGACCACCTCGGGGTGCTCGTAGCGCAGCCACATCACCTTGGCGGCGTCCATCGCCGAACCGCCCCCGAGCGCGACGATGGTGTCCGGGCGGAACGAGCGCATCAACTCGGCGCCCCGGTCGACCGTTTGTACGCTGGGCTCCGGCTCGACGTCGTCGATGATCTGCAGGGCGACCTGCTCGCGGCGGCGGTGCAGCACGGACAGCACGCGGTCCACGTACCCCAGTCTGGTCATGGTGTGGTCGGTCACCACGGTGACCCGGCGGACGCCGGGCATGTCGGCGAGGTAGCGGATCGCGTTCGGCTCGAAGTAGATCTTCGGCGGCACCTTGAACCACTGCAGGTTGTTCGTCCGCCGGGCCACCCGCTTGATGTTGATGAGGTCGACCGCTGTGACGTTGTGCGACACCGAGTTGTGGCCGTAGCTTCCGCAGCCCAGCGTCAGCGACGGCAGGAAGGCGTTGTACATGTCGCCGATGCCGCCCTGCGAGGCCGGCGCGTTCCAGATGATCCGGACGGCCTTGACCCGGCGGCCGTACGCCTCGGCCAGGTCGGCGTCGCGCGTGTGGATGACGGCGCTGTGCCCCAGGCCGTCGAACTCGACCATCTGCTCGGCGTACTCGAATCCCTGGTCGTGGCCGGTGGCGGGCAGCAGGGCGAGCACCGGGCAGAGCTTCTCCCGGGTCAGCGGCTCGGCCGGGCCGACCCGGTCGACCGGAACCAGGATGATCGAGGTGTCCGGGGCGACCGGGAATCCGGCGTGTTCGGCGATCCAGGTCACCGGCTGCCCGACCACGTCCGGGTTGAGCTTCCCGGAGCCGAAGAGCAGCTTCTCCAGCAGCGACTTCTCCTCCGGCGTCGCGATGTGGGCGTGCAGTCGCCGGAACTCGGCGAGGGCGGCCGGCCGGATCGCGTCGTCGATGATGACGGCCTGCTCGGAGGCGCAGATCATGCCGTTGTCGAACGCCTTGGACAGCACCACGTCGTTCACCGCGCGGGCCACGTCGGCCGATGCCTCCAGGTACGCGGGGACGTTCCCGGCGCCGACGCCCAGCGCCGGTTTGCCGGTGGAGTAGGCGGCGCGGACCATGGCGTTGCCGCCTGTCGCCAGGACCACCGAGACGTCGGGATGCCGCATCAGCTCGTTCGTCGCGGCCACCGACGGCTCGTCGATCCACTGGATGCAGTGCTCCGGCGCGCCGGCGGCGACGGCGGCGTCGCGGACCGTGCGGGCCGCTTCCTGGCTGCACCGTTGCGCCGCCGGGTGGAAGGCGAAGATGACCGGGTTGCGGGTCTTGAGGGCCAGCAGCGCCTTGAAGATGGTGGTCGAGGTCGGGTTCGTCACGGGCGTCACCGCGGCCACCACGCCGACCGGCTCGGCGATCTGGGTGATGCCCGTGATGTCGTCCTGAGCGATCACCCCGACCGTGCGGACGTCGGCCATGTGGTTGGTGACGTGTTCGCAGGCGAAGATGTTCTTCACCGCCTTGTCCTCGAACACGCCGCGACCGGTCTCCTCGACCGCGAGCATCGCGAGTTCGGCGTGCCGGCCGAGCGCCGCCACCGACGCCTTCTTCACGATCCCGTCGATCTGTTCCTGGCCGTAGGAGTCGTAGGCGGCCAACGCCGTGAGACCGTTCTCCACCAGGGTTCCGATCATGCTTCCGCCCTCCATCGGTCGTCACCCCGAACATAGATCCGCGGTGATCGATGCGACTATGGCCGGTGGGCCCGCGAGGACGGGACCACCGGCCCGCGCTTGGCCCGCTGGATCTGTTCGTAGACGTGGGTCCGCAGTTCGGTGAACCGGGGCAGGGCCCGGGTGGTGAGCTGATCGCGTTCCGCCGGGAGGTCGATCACCAGGTCCTCCTGCACCCGGGTCGGTGAGTTCGACAGGACGAGCACGCGCTGGCCCAGGTAGACGGACTCGTCGATGTCGTGCGTCACGAAGACGGTGGAGATCCCCCGGGTCAGGTGCAGTTCGCGGACGAGGTCCTCCAGGTCCGCGCGGGTCTGCGCGTCCACCGCGGCGAACGGCTCGTCCATGATCAGCACGTCCGGCTGGTACGCGATGGCGCGGGCGATCGCCACCCGTTGCTGCATTCCGCCGGAGAGCTGCCACGGGTGGCTGCGCGCCGACTGCGGCAGCCCGACCGCGTCGAGGGCGTCGGCGACCAGCCGGGCGCGTTCGGCGCGGGAGAGCTTCTTGTGGCGGAGCGGAAGCTCCACGTTGCCGCGGACGGTCAGCCACGGGTAGAGGCTGCGGCCGTACTCCTGGAAGACCACGGCCATCGCCGGGCTCGGCCCGGTCACCGGCGAGCCCTCCATCTCGACCAGGCCGCTGGTGGGCCGCAGCAGTCCGGCGAGGCATTTCAGGAGCGTGGTCTTGCCGCAGCCGGAGGGACCGACGACGCACAGCAGCTCACCGGGATCCATGGTGAAGCTGAGATCCCCGATCGCCTCGACCTCGCCCCGGCCGGAGGCGTAGACCTTCCGCAGGTGCTCGACCCGCAACAGGGGGGTCCCGTCAGGCACGGGTGATCTCCTTCATTCCGTGGTACCAGCGCAGGACGCGGCGTTCGACGACACCGAAGGCCACGGCGAGGAAGACGCCGATGAGGCCGAGCAGGAGGATGCCGCTCCACATCTCGGCGATGAGGTAGTTCCGCTGGAAGTAGGCGATCCGGTAGCCGAGACCGGCCGACGACGCGAACATCTCCGAGATGACCATGAGGATCAGGGCCACCGAGAGCGCCTGCCGTACGCCGGTCATGATGCGCGGACTCGCCGCCGGGAGGATCAGCAGCCACAGCCGGTCCCACCGCGAGATCCGGAACGAGCGCGCGGTCTCCAGCATCACGCTGTCGGTCGACCGGACGCCTTCGATCGTGTTCAGCAGGATCGGCCAGATCGCGCCGGAGGTGATGACGACGACCTTCATGGTGTCGGTGATGCCGAGCAGGAGCATCGCGACCGGGATCAGCACCGGCGGCGGAATCGCGCGGAAGAACTCCAGCAGCGGTTCGAGCATCTCGCGTAGCGGGCGGAGCCGGCCGATGACGACGCCGGCGGCGACGCCGAGCAGGATCGACGCGAACAGGCCGATCAGGAGCCGGTACACGCTCGGCAGGACGTCCTCGACGAACGCCGGGCCGATCCAGGTCTGCCGGAACGCGTCGAGGAGCGTGCCGGGGCCGACGAGGAACCGGCTCGTCGACCGGGTGGACCAGACCGCCCAGAGGCCCACGGCCAGGATCGGAAGGCCGACCGCGAACAGGAGGTTCTCGGCGACCCTGACGCCCAGGTCACGAGGGCGGGCCTTTGCCGCGCCGACGGCGGTCATCGGGCCGCCTCGTCCGCGAGCACCGACTGGTGCCAGGCCAGCGAGCGGCGTTCGACGAAGCGGAACACGACGTTCACCAGCAGGCCGAGCATCCCGGTGACCACGACGAGGCCGTACAGGCCGACGGCGTCACCGGCGGAGCGGGACAGCTCGATCATCCGACCGAGGCCGGGGTTGCCGATCACCATCTCGGCGGTGACGGCCAGGATGAGCGCGACCGCCGCGCCGAGGCGCAGGCCGGTCATCAGGTACGGCAGAGCGGTCGGCAGGATGAGGTAGCGCAGCCGCTCGGCGCGGGTGAGGCCGAAACTCCGCGCGGTGTCCCGGGCGACGCTGTCGACGTCGGCGACGCCGTAGATCACCTGCACGAACACCTGCCAGAACGCCGCGTAGACGATGATGACGAGAGCGGCGCGCATCTGCAGGCCGAACATCAGCACGGCCAGCGGGATCAGCGCGACCGACGGCACCGGTCGCAGGAACTCGACTGTCGTGTGGGTCGCGCGACGCAGGAACGGCACCATCCCGACCACGGTGCCCAGCGCGACCGCCGCGAGCGTCGCCACCGTCAGACCGATCGCCCACGACGTCATGGTGAGCCGGACCCGACGCCAGAACGCCAGGTCGCGGACCTCCTGGGCCAGCCGTCCGAACACGTCGGTGGGGTACGGCAGGTAGTCCGGGTCGACCAGCCCCAGCGCCGGGATCAGTTGCCAGACGACGAGGAACCCCAGCAGGCCGACGGCGCCCAGCAGGATCTTGCGCATCGGCCGGCTACTGCTGCTGCTGGATGAGGCGGTCGAAGTCGGGGCGCCGGTCGAGTACGCGGTACTTCTGGGCGAGCGTCGCCAGTTGCTCCAGGCCGGCCCGGTCGAGCTCCCATCCGAACGCCGGGAGCCGCACGGAGTCCGCCACCGCCTCCGGCAGTTCGAGGTTGTCCTTGATGGCCTGGCGCAGATCCTTCTCGTTGGCCGGATCCTTGGCCCAGGCGAGCGTCTTCTTCATCGCCGCCGAGAAGTCCGCGACCAGGGCGGCGTCGGAGTCCTTCAGCTTGCTCGACGTGATCGTCGTCAGGGTGGTGAGTCCGGGGACGGTGGCCTGGTACGGGGCGACCACGAGGACGTCGCCGCGCTTGCGCATCTGGGTGATGAACGGCTCGGTCACCCAGGCGGCGTCGATGTTGCCGGCGGCGAGCTGGGCGGGCGCGTCCGGGAAGGCCACCTCGACGAACTTGACCTTGGTGGGGTCGCCGCCGTCCTTCTCGACCGCCGCCATGATCGTGACGTCGCCGGCGGCACCCAGGCTGTTCACCGACACCTTGCGCCCGGCGAGCTGGGACGGCCGGGTGATGCCGGATTTCGCCGACGCCAGCACGGCGTTGATGTCGTCACCGTCGGCGTAGGACGACGCGTAGTTGCCGATGATCACCACGCCGAGGTTCTGCAGGTCGGCCCGGAACGGGCCGAACGGCTGACCGATGGCGAAGTCGATGTCGCCGTTGATCAGGGCCGGGATGGCCTGGGCCCCGCCCTGTGCGGGCACCACTTCCACGTCGAGCCCCTGCTCCCGGAAGATGCCCGCCTTGATGCCGCCCCACAGCGCGGCGGTCTCGCTGATGGGCAGCGCCGCCACGCGGACCTTGCGCAGCTCGCCGCTCGACCCGGGGGACGGATCGGTGGCGTCGGAGTCGGTGCAGCCGGTCAGGGCGATCGCGACGCTGGCGAGAACAGCCAGGGCGGTGACCTTCTTCATGGACGAGCCCTTCCGTGCGAAGCGCTGGTGCATCCGGAGGAGTGGGGGCGGGCGAACAGAGGTGAACCATCCGACCGCGTCGATCAGCGTCGTGCAGAGTTGATTGATTGTCAAGAATTCTGATAAGGCCACTCGCATTGCGACCGAAGTGGTCCGACCTCGATGACAATGCGTCTTGACGAACGACGATTTTGTGACCAAACTGTGCGGTGGCGGAGGGGGCGACGACTTGGCGATCGTGATCGTGGGCGCTGGTATCGGTGGCCTCACCACCGCGCTCAGCCTGCACCGGGCCGGCTTCCGTGACATCGCCGTCTATGAGCGCGCCGACGCGCTGCGCCCACTCGGCGTCGGGATCAATCTGCTTCCGCACGCCGTCCGAGAGCTGACCGAATTGGGTCTCGGAGAACGCGTGGAAAGGCTGGGCGCCGCACCCGGCACACTGGCTTACTACAACCGGCACGGTCAGCAGATCTGGAGCGAGCCGCGCGGACTGGACGCCGGATATCGCTGGCCGCAGCTTTCCGTGCACCGCGGCCGGTTCCAGATGGAACTGCTCGCCGTGGTGCGGGAACGGCTGGGCGCCGACGTGGTGCGCACCGGGCACCGGCTCGTCGGCGTCCACGACGGCGTCGCACGCTTCGCCACGGCAGCGGGAGAGGTGAGCGTCGCGGCCGACCTGATCGTCGGCGCGGACGGCATCCACTCCGCGCTGCGCCGGCAACATCAGCCCGACGAAGGGCCGCCGATCTGGAACGGGCTGACACTGTGGCGGGGGACGGCCCGGGCACCCGGATTCCTGGACGGGCGAACCATGATCATGGCGGGGGACGCGGAGCAGAAGTTCGTCGCGTACCCGATCGGTCCCGGCGTGATCAACGTCGTGGCCGAGCGGCGCGGCCCCGGCTTCGCCGGGCCCAACGCGGACTGGAACCGGACCGTCGACCCCGCGCCCGTCGTCGCGCTCTTCGCGGACTGGCGTTTCCCGTGGCTCGACGTGCCGGAACTGCTGGCCGCCGCCGACGAGATCCTCGAATACCCCATGGTGGACCGCGACCCCATCGACACGTGGACCCACGGGAACACGACACTGCTCGGAGACGCGGCACACCCGATGTACCCGAACGGCTCCAACGGGGCGTCGCAGGCGATCCTGGACGCGCGTACCCTCGCCTTCCACCTCGCCACCGCGACGACGGTCCCGGCGGCGCTGGACGCCTACGAGGCGGACCGGCGGCCGGCGACCACCGCGCTCGTGCTGAGCAACCGGCGGCAGGGCCCGGAGCAGGTGATGGTGCTCGCCCGCGAGCGCGCGCCGGACGGGTTCGCGCACATCCACGACGTCATCCCGCCGGAGGAGCTCACCGAGATCGCCACCGGCTACAAGAAGGCGGCCGGCTTCCTGCCCGCCGATCTCAACGAACGCGCCTCCCTGACGCCGACGGTCTTCTCCGGTGTCCTGCCGTGACCGGCCCCGAATCGGCCGAACTGGACGCGGCACGCCTGGCCTCGGTCATCTCACCGCTGCGCCGCACGCTGCTCGCCGCCGCCCGGGCCGCCGAGCACCTGCCGGAGATCCCGGACGCGCAGATCGAGATCGTGCGGGCACTGCCCCGCGGCACCGTGTCCGGCCCCGGTGAGCTGGCCGAACGACTCCGCCTGAGCCGCTCGACGGTCAGCAACCTGCTCACCACGATGGAGGGCAACGGCCTGGTCGAGCGCCGCCCCCGTCCCGGCAACCACCGCCACGTCGACGTCCTGGCCACCCCGAAGGCCCTCGACCTGTTCGACCGCTTCGACCTCGCGAGCGGAGACCTGGTCGCCCGCGCCGCGGCCACCCTGTCGGCGGCGGACCGCGCGGCCCTCGCCGCCGCGGTGCCCGCGCTGGAGCGCCTGCGCGACGCGCTCGCGGACACCAAGGACACCCCATGAGTACGCGTCGACCCGCGGTCAGCGCCCCGGCGGTGCCCGGACTGGAGGCCGCGTTCGACGTGGAGGTGCGGCTCGGCGCGCTGGAGGACCACGGGGTGACCCGCGCGGGCCACCGGCGCGTGGTGCCTGTCGTCGGCGGCCGGGTCACCGGCCTGTTCGACGCCGACATCCTGCCCGGCGGCGCCGACTGGCAGCTGGTCCGCCCCGACGGCGCGATCGAGATCGACACGCGCTACTCGGCGCGCACCGCCGACGGCGGCCACGTCTACCTCCGGACGTTCGGCGTCCGCAGCGGCCGCCCGGAGATCCTCGCGGCGTTGTTGCGCGGCGACGCGGTCGACCCCGCCGAGTACTACTTCCGCCTGGGCGTACGACTGGAGACGTCGGTGCCCGCGCTGGCCGCGCTGGAGCAGTCGATCTTCGTGGCGTCGGCGATCCGCGAGGCCGACCGGGTGCGCTACACCGCCTACCGCGTCACCTAGATGGTTTGCGTTCCGGGCCTCAGATCTGCACTCCCGCGTAGATCCACGGCACGATCAGCGCGTACCCGAGGAGGAGCGCGCCGACGGTGACGACCGGTGAAGATCATGTGGGTGTCGGGTACGCCAGGGCGCGCTTGTCCGGCTTGCCGCTCGCCGCCACCGGAACCCGCTCGATGGCCTGGATCGTCTTCGGTGCCGACGAGTCGCCCAGCGCCTCCGTCACCACGGCACGCAGCCGCCCGGCATCGATGTCGTGACCGGCGGCCGGCACCACGTACGCGTGCACCGCCTCCCCGGTGACGTCGTCGGGACGGCCGACGACGTACGCCTCGGCGACCGTGGGATCGGCGGCGAGGACCCGCTCGATCGGGCCCGCGTACACCAGGTTGGCGTGCACGATGATGACGTCCCGGATCCGGCCGAGCAGGTGCAGGTAGCCGTCGCCGTCCAGCCGGGCCAGGTCGCGGGTGCGCACCCAGCCGTCGACGAACACGTCGGCGGTCTCGTCCGGGTCGTCCCAGTAGGCGGTGGCCTGCGCCGGTGTCCGCACGAACAGTTCCCCCTCGGTGGCGGGCCGGCCGTCGGCGTCCCGGATGGACAGCGCGGTCACCGCCGGTGGGCGGCCGACCGAGGCGAGCGCGGCCGGGGACGCCAGCATCTCGGCCGGCGTCACCATCGTGATCATCCCGGTCTCGGTCTGGCCGTAGCCGTGGAAGACGACGGGGCCGAGCACGTCGAGCGCCTCGGCCAGCCGGCCCGGTGGGAGTGGGGAGCCGGACACCAGCAGGGCCCGCAGGCTGCTCAGGTCGACCGGATCGGCGCGCTGGTCGCGCACGAGCTGGTACAGCTTGCCCACGGTGATGACGCTGGCGGTCGCCCGGTGCCGGGCGATCATGCCGGGGAAGCCCGGGGGCCGGGCCGCGACGAGGGTGCCGCCCGCAGCCAGGGTGAGGATGCCGTACTCCAGCATCACCTGGCTGCTCAGCGAGCCGAAGACCAGGTAACGCTGGAGCCGGGTGGCGAGGTCGGCGATCGCCGGGGGCCACCGGTCCGGGTACGGGGCCCAGGCCGCGCTCATCGCCGCGTACGTCTGCGCGCAGCCCTTCGGGCTGCCGGTGCTGCCGCTGGTCCAGACGATCCGGGCGACGTCGTCCGGGCGACCGGCGGCGATCAGCGGCCTTCCGTCGTCGGCGGTGCCCGCCAACTCGGCGACCCGGGCGTCGTCGACCAGCAGCGTGTTCTCGCCGAGTTGCCAGGCGCGGTGGGCCGGTGTCAGGTCGGGGCGGATTCCGGATACCCGGGCGCCGACCGCGAACGCCGCGATGATCGCCGCGAACGCCTCCGCGGTGACGCCGAGCCGCAGGGCCACCCCGACGCCGGGGCCGGCCCCCGCGGCCCGGAGCCCGGCGGCGATGCGCCGGACCAGCCGGTACATCTGGGCCGTGGTCACGGTCTGGTCGCCGTCCTCGAAGACCGGCCGGTCGTCACCGGTGGCGAGCAGGTCCAGCACGGGCTGCGGCCAGACCTCAGCCGGCATCGGAGAGCACGCCCTTGACGAAGAGCACGAGCGGCTGGTGGTGCACGTCCGGCAGATTCCAGTGGTTCTCCAGGTTCTCCGCGAGGTGGTGCGTCGCGACGACCCGGCCGCCGCGATGGACCCGGACGACCGGGTGCAGGTAGCTGGCGTCGTGCGCGTGCGCGGCGTCGTTCTCGGCGATCCGGGGCACCGTGACGTCGAACGGGTCGACCTGGTCGTGGTCCGGCCCGTACTCCAGGGTGACCACGAACGCGAACGGCTCCGGGCCCAGGCCGCCGTCGTGCACGTACGCGACGGGCACCTCCTCGTGGTAGCGCGCGGTGTCGCCGTCGACGACGACGACGTCGCCGAGGACCGCGAACTGCTGCCACAGCGCGGAGGTGCGGTTGATCCGGGCGATGACCGCGTCGGCGATCGCCTCCGGGGTGGGTTCCAGCGGCGTGGCCGGCCACGGGGTGTCGTGGTGGCGGGCGCCGAGGATTCGGTGCAGGGCCCGCACGCCGTACCGGAAGCCGTGGATGAACCCGTTCGTCGAGCGCTTGAAGTCGCGCTGCTGGGTGAGGGTGCCGGCGAAGTAGAGGCCGGGCACGTTCACCGACTCGTACGCCGGGGTCTGCTCGGGGAAGCGGTCGTTGATGACCAGCCGCGGCCGGGCGGACGGGTCGAAGATGCTCGCGTCGAACCGGAATCCGGTGCAGAGGATGACCCGGTCGTAGTCGATCTGCCGGATCGCCTCGACCGTGCGGGCGTACCGGAAGTCGATCCGGTAGCCGCCGTCGTCGCGCCGGGCGATCCGCTCGACGACGCCGTCGAGGACCGCGTTCTGCGACTTGAGCTGGTACGTGTCGAGGAAGTTGTTGTTCACCGCTCGCAGGTGCCCGACGTAGTGCGACTGCCACGCCAGCTTGATCGAGTGCGGGCCGGCGACGTGGATGACAGCGGCCGTCTCGACCAGGGCGTCAGCGGTCTCGAAGGCCGAGTTGCCCTTGCCGATGATGAGGACGCGCTGGTTCGTGAAGTCGTCCGGGTCGACGCTGACCGTGTCGTACCGCTCGGCGAGCGCGGCGCCCTCGATCGGCGGGACGTACAGCTGGGACACGCCGGTGGCGACGACCACCCGGCGGGCGGTGAGGGTGTCGTCGCCGGTGTCGACGGTGAACAGGTCGCCGTCGCGCGCGATCCGGGTGACCCGGGTGTCGTACCTGACCCGGAGGCCGCGTGCGAAGTCGGCGAGGTAGCGCACCAGGTCGGCCGCGTCCGGGAAGTACCGGCGGCTGTAGTTCTTGAACAGCAGCGCCGGATCGTCGGTGAGCAGCGAGTTCCAGTCCGCGCGCAGGTTGAACTCCGGATCGTCGGACCCGGTCCAGACCTTGTTGATCGAGATGAGTTGCCGGTGCCGGGGGTAGGTGGTGAAGAACGTGCCCGGCGCCGGGCCGGCCTCCAGGACCAGGTAGTCGCGGCCGTCGCGCTCCAGCAGGTGAGCGAGCTGCAACCCGGCCGGTCCGGCTCCGATGATCAGATAGTCGACCGTCATGCGCCGCAACGTAGCGACTCGATCTCAGAGCGTTCTGAGAATTCGTCTCTAGGGTGCGATCGCATGACGACAGAGGTGGACCTCGATGTCCCACTGCGGATCGCCGACCTCCGTGCCGCCCGTGACCCGGTCAAGGTCGTGGTCGGAGCACAGGCCAGGGAGCGCGTCACGGCCGCCCGTACCTTCCTGTCCGCGGTGCTCGGCGACGACCGTGCGGTGTACGGCGCGACCACCGGCTTCGGCGCTCTCGTCGGGTACGCGGGCCGCGCCGACCTGCGCGACCAGGCCGACAACACGCTCGCCCACCTCGGCGCGGGGCAGGGCCCGGAACTCGACCCGGAGGTGGTCCGCGCGACACTGCTGCTGCGGGCCGCGTCGCTGGCCCGGGGCGCGTCGGGGGTCTCGCCGCACGTCATCGACGCGCTCGCGGCGATGCTCGCGACCACGTTCGTCCCCGCGGTGCCCCGGCTGGGTTCGGTCGGCGCCAGCGGTGACCTGATCCCGCTGGGCGCCGCCGCCCAGGCGTTACGGGGCCGTGGGCACGCCTACCTGGACGGGGTACGGCTACCGGCGGCCGAGGCGCTGCAGCGGGCCGGCCTGGAACCGCTGCCGCTGGACGGGCGGGACGCGCTCGCCCTGGTCAACGGCACGTCGCTGACCACCGCGGCGACGGCGCTGGCGCTGGACGCGGCCCGCTGCGCGCACCGGGCGGTCCAGGTGCTCACCTGCCTGCTCGCCGATCTGCTGGGCAGCGACACGCAGTTCCTCGACGCCCGGCTGCTGGCCGCGTACGGCCATCCGGGCGCGGTCGACGTGGGCGCGCGGATGCGGCGGGTCGGCGCCGGGATCGTCGCGTCCGGGGCGCGCCCGTTGCAGGAGCCGTACAGCATCAGGTGCGCGCCGCAACTGCTCGGCGCGGCCGAGGACGCGCTGCGCTACGTCGACGCCGTCGTCGGGGCCGACCTCGCGAGCGTGACCGACAACCCGCTGTTCTTTCCCGACGAGGACCTCGTCGTGCACGGCGGCAACTTCTTCGGGCAGCCGGCCGCGTTCGCCGCCGACGTGCTGTCGATGGTCGTGGCGCAGGTCGGCAACCTCGCCGAACGGCAACTGGATCTGCTCGTCGACCCGAACCGCAACGGCGGCCTGCCGCCGATGCTGGCCGCCGGCCCGGGACAGCAGCACGGGCTGCAGGGCGTGCAACTGGCGGCGACCGCCCTGATCACCGAGATCCGCCGGGACACCATGCCCGCGAGCATGCAGAGCGTGCCGACCAACCTGCACAACCAGGACGTCGTCCCGCTCGGCACCCAGGCCGCGCTGCGGGCGCTGGACCAGACCCGGCTGCTGCACCTGATCGTCGGATCGCTCGCGGTGGGACTGCGCCAGGCGGCGTACGTCGGCGCGCGTGCGCCGACCGCGCCCGGCTGTGCCGAGGCGCTGGCCGCGGTGGCCGCTGTCGTACCGCCGATCGACCCGGACCGGCCGCTGGACGCCGACGTGCGGCGCGCCGCCGACGTGATCGCCGATTTCTCCGTTTCCTTCTCCTGAGGTGGACGCACATGACGCTTGACTACCTGATCGTCGGAGCCGGACCGGCCGGCCTGCAGCTCGCGGCCCTGCTGGAGGCCGACGGCAAGCGCGACTATCTGGTCCTGGAACAGGCGGGAATACCGGGGGCGTTCTTCGCCACCTTCCCCCGCCACCGGCAACTGATCTCCATCAACAAGCCGCACACCGGCTCCGACGACCCGGAGCTGAACCTGCGGCTGGACTGGAACTCGCTGCTCAGCGACGACCCGGCGCTGCGGTTCACCGGCTACACCGAGCGGTACTTCCCCGACGCCGACGTGATGGTCCGCTACCTGGCCGACTTCGCCGCGAAGACCGGGGCGCGTGTCCGGTACGGCTGCCGCGTGACGTCGGTCGGCAAGGTCGACGGGGTGTTCGAGGTCCGGGCGGGGGAGGAGGTGTTCCGGGCGCGACGGCTCGTCGTCGCCACCGGCGTCTCGCAGCCGTACCGGCCGGAGATCCCGGGCCTGGAACTCGCCGAGCAGTACGCGGAGATGTCCGTCGACCCGCGCGACTACCTGGACCAGAAGGTGCTGATCATCGGCAAGGGGAACTCCGCGTTCGAGACCGCGGACAACCTGATGGAGACCACCACGCTGATCCACGTGGCCGGGCCGAGTTCGATCCGGATGGCCTGGCGCACGCACTACGTGGGACACCTGCGCGCGGTGAACAACAACTTCCTGGACACCTACCAGCTGAAGTCGGCGAACGCGATCCTCGACGGCGACGTCAAGCGCATCGAGCGCGACGGCGACGGCTTCACTGTGACCTTCTCGTTCTCCCGCGCCGACGAGGTGGTCAAGGAGCTGCGGTACGACCGGGTGCTCGCCTGCACCGGGTTCGCCTTCGACGCGTCCATCTTCGACGACACCTGCCGTCCGCAACTCGCCATCCGGGACCGCTTTCCGGCGCAGACCGCGGAGTGGGAGTCGGTGAACGTGCCCGGCCTCTACTTCGCCGGCACGATCAGCCAGGAGCGGGACTTCAAACGCTCGACGAGCGGCTTCATCCACGGTTTCCGGTACGCCGTCCGGGCGCTGCACCGGATCCTGGAACGGCGGTACGGGGACACGCCGTGGCCGGCGGAGAAGCTGGACGCCACCGGGGAGCTGATCGCCGACGCCGTCGTCGCGCGGGTCAACCGCACCTCCGCGCTGTGGCAGCAGTTCGGTTTCCTCGCCGACGTGGTCACCGTCGCCGGGTCCGACGCGCGCTACCACGAGGAGGTGCCCGTCGAGTACTTCACCGGCACCGGCCTGCGTACCCCCGACCACGACTACGAGCACGCCTTCGTGGTCACCCTGGAGTACGGTCCCGAGCACGACCAGGTGGACCCGTTCGACGTCACCGTCAACCGGGTCGCCCAGGACGTCGCCGGCCAGGCCCACGACGCCGCCTACCTGCATCCGGTCGTCCGCCATCACCGGGCGGGCCGGGTCGTCGCCACCCACCACCTGGCGGAGAACCTGGAGAACCGGTGGGACCGGCCGGAGACCCATGTCGCGCCGCTCGTCGCGTTCGTCGACAGCTGCCTGAGCAGTGCCGAGAGCTGAGATGCGCCCGCTCGACGCGGCGCTGGACGGTCCGGCGCTGAACCTGGCCGAGCTGGCCGCCGACGCGCGGGGCCGCCTGGACCCGGTGCACTGGGACTTCTTCTCCGGCGGAGCCGGCGAGGAACGTACGGTGCGCGCCAACGAGGCGGCCTTCGCCCGGCGCTACCTGGTGCCCCGCGTCCTGCGCGGCGCCGCCCGGCGCGACCTGCGGGTCTCCCTGTTCGGCAGCCGGATCTCGATGCCGGTGCTGATCGCGCCGACCGCGTTCCACCGGCTGGCCCACCCCGAGGGCGAGGTGGCCACCGCCCGCGCCGCCACCGAGGCGGGCACGATCATGGTGGTCAGCATGGCGGCCACCCGCCCGGTCGAGGAGATCGCCGCCGCGGGCGGGCCGCTCTGGTTCCAGCTGTACCCGCAGCCGGACCTCGACTTCACCGCATCGGTGGTACGGCGGGCGGAGGCGGCCGGGTGCAGCGCTCTGGTCGTCACCGTCGACTCGCCCGTGTTCGGCCGGCGCGAACGCGACCTGCGGCACGGCTTCGTCGACCTGCCGGCCGGGCTGAGCTGCGAGAACATGCGCGACGCGACCGGCCGGGTGCGGGACATCGAGATGGACGCCGGGCTGGACTGGGCCCGGATCGCCCGGCTGCGCGAGATCACCGCGCTTCCGATCCTGCTGAAGGGGGTGCTGCATCCGGCGGACGCGGCGCTGGCCGTCTCGTACGGTCTCGACGGTCTGCTGGTCTCCAACCACGGGGGCCGGCAGCTCGACGGCGCGCTGGCCACCCTGGACGCGCTGCCCGCGGTGGTCGAGGCCGTCGGCGGGCGGCTGCCGGTGCTGCTCGACGGCGGTGTCCGCCGGGGCGCCGACGTCCTGGTGGCGCTGGCGCTCGGCGCGAGCGCGGTGCTGGTCGGCCGTCCGGTGCTGTGGGGGCTCGCGGTGGGCGGCGCCGCCGGGGTACGCCACGTGCTCGACCTGCTCCACGCCGACCTCGACCGGACGCTGACGCTGGCCGGCGTCGCCGGACCGGCCGACCTGCGCGACGACCTGGTCGCCACGGTGGCGTGCGGATGAGCGCCCTGATCGTCCTGCTGGTCCTGGCCGGGATCGGGTGGACCGTGCCGTACTGGCTGCCCCGCACCGTGGTCCGGCTGCGGGAGTGGGTGTTCGTCAGAGTCAACGGTGTCGAAGGCGTTCCGGTGCCGGGCCCCGTCGTCGGCATGGAGCACTTCGAGCGGGTGTACGCCGATCCGGCGGCGGACGGACGCAGCCGCGGGGCCGGGCTGTCGGACCTGTTCTGGTACTGGCTGGCGCCCGGACCGCACATGCACCAGGAACATCTGGAGCCGGGGGAGCGCTACCGCACCGTCGCCGCCACGACCCGGCGGGTGCTCGCGGTACGCCGCGAGCGCTGCGACGCTCTCGCCACCGCCGCCACCCGGCGGGTGCTCGACCGGTTGCCGGCCGACCGGACCAGCCACGTCCGGCTGCGTGACCTGATGATGCCGGTCTGGGCCGAGGTCTACTACGAGCTCGTCTTCGGCGAGGCGTGCCCGCCGCACGCGCGGGCGCTGATCGTCGCCAACGCCGACGACGTGGTCAGCGGGCTGAAGTGCACCGGACTGCGGCACATGCGCCGGCGCGAGCGGCTGACCGGGTATCTGCGCGACCGGATCGAGGCGGGCACCTGCCCGGTGACGCTGCCGCCGCCGTTCACCGCCCAGGAGACGGCCTGGTATCTCCAGGGCGCGTTCTTCAACACCGCCGTGGTGCAGATGTCCGAGGCGATGGCGCACGTGCTGCTCGCCCTCGCCACGCACCCCGACGTGCAGCGCGGACTGGACGGTGACGACGCGCTGGACCGGGTGATCGACGAGACGCTGCGGGTGCACCCGCTCTTCGGCGTCGCGCACCGGATCACCTCGGCGCCGATCACGCTGCCCACCGGCGTGTCGCTGCCGGCCGGAACGGTGCTGCTCTTCAACTACCTGGCGTTCCACCGCGGTGGGGCCGCCGGTGACGACCGGTTCGACCCGGACCGGTGGCTGACGCTCAA
This sequence comes from Micromonospora sp. M42, assembly GCF_000568915.1. Classification (NCBI taxonomy): domain Bacteria; kingdom Bacillati; phylum Actinomycetota; class Actinomycetes; order Micromonosporales; family Micromonosporaceae; genus Micromonospora; species Micromonospora sp. M42. The sequence continues at coordinate 156,949 of NZ_KK037233.1, forward strand.
GCGCGGCGACGCGCACTTCATCCCGTACGGGGTCACCGCGAACCGCGCCTGCCCGGCCCGCGGCGTCGCGCCGGTGATGATGCGCGCCGCGACCCGCGAGGTGCTGCGCCGCTACGTGCTGACCTCCTCCGTCTCACACACCCGGTCGCTGCCCAGCCGGGGCCCGGCGTATCTGACACCGGTCGGGAGCCCCCCGCCGGGGCGGCTGCGGCTGGCCGCGATGCGGTCGCGGGACCGGTGGGCCGACGTGGGCCGCAGTATCCGGCAACTGGTGTTCGGCACCTGGATGGTGGTCGACGCCCGCCGGCAGCGGTTGTGCACCGACTACTTCGAGAGGGCTGTCCGATGACACCAACGGAGCTGGCGCCACGGTTCTTCATCGCGGTCACGGTGATCCTGATCTTCTGCAAAGGGGTCGCGTGGCTGCTCGGCAAGGCGGGCCAGCCCGCCGTGGTCAGCGAGATGCTCGCCGGCGTACTGCTCGGCCCGTCGCTGCTCGGGCTCCTCCTGCCGGACGTGCAGAACGCCCTGTTCCCGGCACCCCTGCTCCCGGTCCTCTACATCGTGGGTCAGGTCGGCCTGGTGCTGTTCATGTTCCAGGCCGGGTACGCGTTCAGCAGCCATCGGGTCACCGGGCTCGCCGGCACCGCCGGCGTGATCTCGCTGGCCGGAGTCACCGCGCCGCTGCTGCTGGGGGCGCTGCTGGTGCTGGTGACGGCGGGCGTTGTGCCGATCCAGGCCGACGGGACGTCACTCGGGGTCTCGGCCGCGTTCGTCGGCGTCGCCCTGGCCATCACCGCGTTCCCGATGCTGGCCCGGATCATCACCGAGAAAGGGCACGCCGGCACCCGGCACGGCACGCTCGCCCTGGCCAGCGGCGCGATCGACGACGTGGTCGCCTGGATCATGCTGGCCGCCGTGCTGGCGGTCGCGTCCGGCCGGGCCGGTCCGGCGATCGTCACCGCGGGCGGAGCGGTCCTGTTCGGGCTGGTGCTCTGGTTCGGCGGGCGTACGGCCGCCGCCACGCTGATGACCCACCGGGCCCTCAACGACCGCGCCCGGCTGCTCGGCACCGTCGCCCTGCTGTTCCTGGTCGCCTGGTACACCGACGAGATCGGGCTGTACGCGGTCTTCGGCGCGTTCGCGGTCGGCGTGGTGATGCCCCGCGCCGACAACACCGACGAGGTGGTGGACACGCTCACACCGGTCGCCGCGACGCTCTTCCTGCCGTTGTTCTTCACCTACTCGGGCCTGCGTACGGAGTTCGGCCTGCTCGCCTCGCCGCCGGTGCTGTTGTTCGCGCTGGCCTGCGTGACGGCGGCGATCGCCGGCAAGTTCGGCGCCTGCTGGGCGGCGGCCCGGCTGCGGGGTGAGCCGTCGAGCGTCGCGATGCGGGTCGGCGCGCTGATGAACGCCCGTGGCCTGATGCAGCTCATCGCGCTGAACGTCGGGCTGGAGGCGGGCATCGTGAGCCCCGCCCTGTTCACCGTGCTGGTGCTGGTCGCGCTTGTCACCACGCTGATGACGACGCCGGCGCTGAGCTGGATCGAGCGCCGGGAGGCGCGGCAGCCCGACGGCGTACGGACGCCCGCGCTGGCGGTTTCAGATAGTTGAAGAGGCAAGTACTGACGCTTCCATCGTCAACCATCTATGAGATCGTTAACATATGCGGGGCGGAACATCGAACCGGCTGTTGCTGGTCGAGGACGACGCGGATCTGACCGAGATGCTCACCGAGACGCTCGGCCACGAAGGTTACCTGGTCGACCAGGCCTTCGACGGCCAGCGCGGGCTGCATCTCGGGCTGACCCGCCCGTACGACGTGATGGTCATCGACCGGATGCTGCCGGCGCTCGACGGCCTCGACCTGGTCACCCGCCTGCGCGCCCGGGCGGTCCCGGCCCGGACCCTGATGCTCACCGCCCTCGGCACCGTCGACGACCGGATCGCCGGGCTGGACGCGGGCGCCGACGACTACCTGGTCAAACCGTTCGACCTCGACGAACTGAGCGCCCGGGTCCGGGCGCTGTGCCGGCGCCGGCCCGAGCCGACCGACGTGCTGCGCATCGGCGCCGGGCGACTCGACCTGGGACCGCGCGAGGCGGTGCTGCCCGACGGCACCCGGGTGGCGCTGTCCACCCGCGAGTTCGAGCTGCTGCGGGTGCTGGCGGCCCGGCCGAACGCCGTCCATCCGCGAGCCGTGCTGCGCCGCAAGGTCTTCGAGGAGGCCGCCGGCGCGTCGATAGTGGACACGTACGTCTACTACCTGCGGCGCAAGCTCGGCCGCGCGGTGGTACGCACCGTGCACGGTCTCGGCTACCGCCTCGGGACCCTCTGATGGAGGCGGTCGAGAAGGCGATCGTCAGACGGGCCCGGCTACGGATCGGCCTGCTCGTCGGCCTCACCATCGGCGGCCTGCTCCTGCTGGCCGGTGGCATCTCCTACACGGTCCTGGTCCGCGGCCAGGAGGCGCAGATCCAGCGTGAGCTGGCGTGGGGCACGGAACACGGGACGATCGCCGGGCCGCCCGCATGCAGTTGGATCTTCCGGTACGACGGCGCCACCGTGCGCACCGGCGCGAACCCGCCGCCACCGGGCTTCCCGTTGCACGACACGCTGGCCACCGTGGCGGCGAACCGGACCACCGAGATCACCACCGTCGCGCGTAACGGCACCACGTACCACGTACGCACCGAGGCGCGCGGCGACACCGTCGTCCAGGCGGTGTTCGACGCCCGCTTCCAGCTCTCCGACCGCCGGCACCTCCTGCTCGCGTTCAGCCTCGCGGCGGTGGCCGGGCTGCTCGCCGCCGTGCTCACCGGTGTCCTCGTCGGCCGCCGTGCCGTCGCGCCGCTCGCGGAGGCGCTGACCCGGCAGCGCCGCTTCGTCGCGGACGCCAGCCACGAGCTGAGGACGCCGATCGCCCAGGTGCACACCCGGGCCCAGCTGATCGCGCGCCGGGCACGCAACGACGGCGCCGCCACGAACCTGGACGACCTGGAACGGCTGATCGGCACCACGCGCCGGCTCGGCGAGATCGTCGACGACCTGCTGCTCTCCGCCCGGCTCGCCGCCGCGCCCGCCGACCGGGAGCCGGACCCGCCGGTCGACCTCACCGCGCTGATCGGTACGACAGTCGCCGCCGAGGGTGACCGGGCAGCCGAGCGCCAGGTCACGCTCGTCCTGGACGTCCCGGGTGACCCGCTGCCGGTGCCGGGTGTCGAGTCGGCCCTGCGCCGGGTCGTCGGCGAACTGCTGGCGAACGCGCTCGCCCACACCCCCGCGGGAGGCCGGATCACCGTGACGCTGCGGGCGGTGGACAACGCCGCGGAGTTCGTGATCGCCGACACCGGCAAGGGCTTCGACCAGGCGGACGCCCGGCGGATCTTCGACCGGTTCCACAGGGGCGCGGGCGCCGGAGACCGCCGCTTCGGCCTGGGACTGGCGCTGCTTCAGGAGGTCGTCACGAGCCACCACGGCACAATCGAGGCCGAGGGTCGACCGGGCCGGGGAGCCCGCTTCACCGTACGTCTTCCGATGCGACGATCGCCGAGCGCCGCAGGCCGGGCAGCGCGGATCAGGAACCTTCGGATGTGGCAGCTCGGCGCCGGCACGTGATCGCCGGAAGTGGAGCGCGTCCTGTCCTGCCGGGCCCGCCAGCCGTCCCGGTGCACAGTAGCGAGCGGTATCTCCACCGACGCGTACCCGTACCGGGTGCTCGGAGGTGCGCTGTTCCCTCGTAGTTTGAGACATGGTCGAAGCCGGTAGTTATGCGCGCAGCCAGCCACCCCACCGGCCGTCATCTTTGAGGCGCTCACCCAGCCCGACCGCGGCCCGGCGCGTCCGTGGCTACCCGAGGACGGGCAGCCGCCTCAGATCCTGCCGCCTGTCATCCGGGTGTGGCCGTCTGGTCGTCGCTGTGGGCCAGGCGACCGGATGCGTAGGTGCGTTTCGGGCTGGTGTCCGAGGGTGGGGAAGGCACCTATCTGCGCTGAACACTGCTCGTCGTCGAGCCCCATACCCGACCCGTCGCTCTTGGGACGCCTACGAAGCGCCTCAACCAACTGGTCAACTCGAATTGACCTCGTCGCGCTGACGCCAGTGCTTGGAGTCTTAGCTCGGGTCAGATCTGTCGCAATCTCTTCTCCACCAAGTACCGCAGATGGCAGGAGGACCTGCTCGGCACCCTACGGCCGAGTCGCTGGTCCACCTTTCGGGTGATCGAGCTTCGGTTGATGAGGACTGTCTAGTGTGGTCGATCATCTGTATCTGCATGGTTGCGGGGCCTATTGGCTGCGAACCACGCAGGCGATAGAGTCACGCCCGCGAAGCTTTCGATCAGAAGCGGCGCACTTGCTTGCCTGCGCGGCGAGCTGCGAGTAACAGAAGGGCGACGATGAGTGCGAGCCGGACCCGCACCTGTTCTTGGTGCGGTGAAGAAGGGCACGACAAGCGGTCGTGCGCGGTATCTCCGCACGCTGGGCGGTGCAGCGTGTGTTCCTATCACGGGCACGATAGGCGTAACTGCCCACGTAAGTGACCGCGGTGGCGGCAGCGCCTAATCGTCGGTGGGGACAGTCGGTCGAAGGCCGCAGCATCGGTGTTGTCGCAGGGGTTCCCAGCGGCTGTCGTTGGGCGTGTCGACGGCTCCACTTGCTTCGATTGTGTCGTGTCGACAAGGGTTACCGCGTCGGGCCGGGTTAGCGCGCATCCGCAGCTCGTTGTTTTCCTAAGACGAAAGATCGGAGTGGTTGCCTGCCGTGGCATGTGGTCGGCGCGAATCTAGCTGGTGGCCTTCTGGTGAATAACTAGGCAGTGCGAAGCGGACGCGATCAACCGCGGCTGCTCGTCGGGAGTGAGCCGTTTGGCGTGGTCGGATCGGCCGTTTCAATGAGGACGCGCAGAGGGGACGTCGGCAACGCTATCCATCCCTCGGAGCGGGCGAGTGGCCGTTGTTCGTCATTCGGCCCGTTGACCCTGCCGGTCGCAGCCGCACGAGCCGCCAACGAAGCGATCACCGCGTCGAACGCGTCGTGGCTACGCCGGGCCAGCGCCTCGAACGCGCCGAACTCCAGCCAGGGCGCGGCGTTGCTCAGCGCCGTCACGATATCGCCGGGCTGGACCTTGCGGCGTCGGCCCTTGTAACCGCGATGGGTCAATCCCCAGCGGTTCAGGGCTGCTGCCGGATACACCTCGACGGCACGGCCGTCACCGCAGCGATCGACATCCTGGCCGTCCGCGGCGAGCATCGACAGCAGGCCGGCGCAGCGGAAGGCAGCGTGCCCGATACGGTCCGCAGCTACGCTGAGCGGGACGATCCCGGTTTTGTCACGCACCACCTCGTCGGTCAGGCGATAGGCCAGCTCGCGTCGCCAGGCCCCACCCTCGACGTCGGCGACGGTCGTAACGTGACCGGCCTGGTGCGCTACGACGAAGGCGACGAACGGTGCCGGCCAGCCGAACGGGCAGTCAATCCCGGTCTTGTCCGCGTGCCGGCTCGCCTCGACAATCTGCGCGTCGTTGATGCCGAGGAGCAGGTCGCGCACCACCGCCCGGTCGGGCAGCCATTCGATCGCGGCCATCGCCGTACGCTCGTTCGCGGCTGCTAAGTCGACGCCGAGGGTCCGCACCGCACAACCGTAGTTATGGCCGGGGCTTCGCGGCCATAATCTGAACGACGATTCGATACGAGATGTTCGCGCGGGTGCCAGCCCACAGAACTGAGGGGCCGGTCCGCGGCCGCTAATCGGTTGCCTGCCGCGGTGACGGCTGCCTAGATTGCCGATCATGCACGACATCGACGGGCGTTCCGGATGAGCAGCCGTCTCCGCGAGATCGCCCGGCAGACGGTCGCGATCGCCGAGTCGGGGCGCTACCGCAACAATGCCGGCGAGGACATCACGATCGAAGCGGCGGTACGCGCCGCGGTCGACGGCACCCGTGAGCACCTGCCGGACGAGGCCCTCCACCTGGACGGCGCGAAGCCCGGCGCCGACACCGTCGAGGTGACGTACGAGTCGACGTTGCAGGCGGCCCGCCGGCTCGGACCCGGCGCGGCGTGTCTGGTGTTCGCGTCGGCGAAGAACCCGGGTGGCGGGTTCCTGGGCGGGGCGAAGGCGCAGGAGGAGAGCATCGCCCGCTCGTCGGCGCTGTATCCCTGTCTGCTCGCCGCCCCGGACTTCTATGCCTTCCACCGGGGGCAACGGGATCTGCGCTACAGCGACCGCGTCGTCTACTCCCCGGGCGTGCCGGTGTTCCGTGACGACAAGGGGAACCTGCTCGACCGGCCGTACACGACGTCCTTCCTGACCGCGGCGGCGCCGAACCTGGGCGCGATCGTGCGCAACCAGCCGGAGCGCGCGCCGGACGTGCCGGCGGTGCTGGGCCGGCGGGCCCGGCGGGTGCTGGAGGTGGCGGCCGCGCACGGGCATCGGACAGTGGTGCTGGGCGCGTGGGGGTGCGGGGTGTTCCGCAACGACCCGGCCGTGGTGGCCGGCGCGTTCGCCGACGCGCTCCGGGTGGTCGACCGGTTCGACCTGGTGGTGTTCGCCGTGCGCGACGGGCTGCCGGGCACGCCGGTGTACCGCACGTTCGCGGAGCGCTTTCGGTAGGTTCATCGCATGAGTGAGGACACGCTCCGGTCGGTGGAGATCGAGCGCACCAGCGTGGGCAGGTACGTCGTGCGCAACGCCCGTGGCGGCGAGCTGTCGATGGGTACGGGGGAGGACGCGACCTTCACGCCCGTGGAACTGCTGCTGGCGGCGCTCGGCGGCTGCACCGCCGTCGACGTCGACCTGGTGACCAGCCGGCGCGCCGAACCGACCCGGTTCGCCGTCACGGTGAGCGGTGACAAGATCCGCGACCCGGAGACCGGCAACCGGATGGAGAACCTCACCGTCACCTTCGCGGTGGCGTTTCCGGCCGGCGCGGACGGTGACCGGGCCCGCGAGGCGCTGCCCCGATCTCTGCGGCAGTCACACGACCGGCTCTGCACCGTGTCCCGCACGGTGGAGCTGGGCACCCCCGTCACCATGGTGGACGCGAGCGACAGGGGCCCGGCCGAGCCTCGGTGACCGCCGGAGGCCCGGTGCCACCCGGGCCGATCCGCCAGGTCTGTTAACGCTAACCAATGCCGAGGCAGTGTCCCGGCATGTGTCGCCATCCGGCCACAGAAAAGCCTTCGGGAAGCTTCGACCCCTCGATTACCTTGACAGCCGTCTATGTTATCGAAAACATGACTGGTAACCCGGACGTAACGCCGCTGCCATGATCGCTCGCCCCGTCTCGTGATCTCGGGAGCGGAAGCGACCAAGCGCGGGAGGTTTCGGTGGCACGGACCGCTCAGACGACGCGGACGGTTGCGGTGGTGGTCTCGGCGACCCTGGCACTCGGCGCGGGGGCGCTGGCCGGGGTGCAGCCCGCGTCGGCGGCGACGGTGGACACGACCGCGTCGTACGTGTTCGTGAACCGGCACAGCGGCAAGGCGATGGACCTGTACGACTGGTCGACGGCGGAGAACGCGCCGGTGAACCAGTGGACGCGCAACGACCTCGCGGTGCAGCAGTGGCAGTTCGTGGACGCCGGTGGCGGCTTCTACATGGTGCGGTCGCGGCACAGCGGGAAGGTGCTGGAGCTGCCGAGCGGCAGCGACGGCACCCAGCTGGTGCAGTCCACCGACAGGTCGTCGGCCACGCAGCAGTTCCGGTTGCAGGACTCCGCGGGCGGGTTCGTGCGGTTCGTGAACCGCCAGTGGAACAAGGTGATCGACGTGTGGGGCTGGTCGACCGCCGACGGCGGCCGGCTGGCCGGCTACTCCGACCTGGACGGCGGCAACCAGCAGTGGCAGCTGATCCGCCTGGGCGGCGGGACGCCGACCACTCCGGCACCCACCACTCCGGCACCCACCACTCCGGCGCCGGCGTATCCGCAGCCCGGCCGGGTCACCGGCGACATCGGCGTGCACGACCCGACGGTGGTCAGACGACCCGACGGCACCTACCTCGTCGCGCACACCGGTGACGACATCGCGTTGAAGACCTCCACCGACCGGGTGGCCTTCCGCAACGCGGGCACCGTCTTCCCCGGTGGCGCGCCGTGGACCACCACGTACACGGGTGGCGCGCGCAACCTCTGGGCGCCCGACCTGTCGTACCGCAACGGGCGCTATCACCTGTACTACTCGGCGTCGACCTTCGGCTCCAACCGTTCGGCGATCTTCCTGGCCACCAGCGCCACCGGAGCCTCCGGGAGCTGGACCAACGAGGGGCTGGTCGTCGAGTCGCGGACCACCGACGACTTCAACGCCATCGACCCGAACCTCACCGTCGACGACCAGGGCCGCTGGTGGCTCACCTTCGGCTCGTTCTGGTCCGGCATCAAGATGATCCCGATCGACCCGGCCACCGGGCACCGGCTCGGCACCGCCATGTACGGTCTCGCGAACTACGGCCCCGGCATCGAGGCGCCGGTCCTGGTCAAGCGCGGCGCCTGGTACTACCTGTACGTCTCGTTCGACAGATGCTGCCAGGGCGCCGCCAGCACGTACCGGATCATGGTCGGCCGTTCGGCGAGCCCGACCGGGCCGTTCCTGGACCGCGCCGGCCGGGACATGCTCGCCGGAGGCGGTACCCAGATCCTCGCCTCGCACGGCAGCGTGCACGGGCCCGGCCACCAGGCGGTCCTCGCCGACACCGACGGCGACGTCCTCTTCTACCACTACTACGCCGACAACGGCGCGTCGCTGCTCGGCGTCAACCGCATCGGCTACGACGCCGACGCCTGGCCCTACGTCTACTGACCCGGGACCAGCCCCGATACCTGCCCACCTGGGAGGGCACATGCCGCTTCGACACCTGCTCCGCACGGCCCACCGGGCCGGCGCGGCGCCCGCACGCCGTCGCCTGCGGCCGATGCTGGCCGCGGCGCTCGCGGCGATCGCCGTGACCGCCGGCCTGCCGCCGGCCGGACCCGCGCAGGCCGCACCGGCGGTGAGCTACACCAACCCGCTGGTCAACCAGCGTGCCGATCCGCACATCGTCAAGCACAGCGACGGCTACTACTACATGACCGCGACGGTGCCCGAGTACGACCGGATCGTGCTCCGGCGGGCCACCACCCTCCAGGGACTGGCCGGCGCCGCGGAGACGACGATCTGGCGCCGGCACACCAGCGGAGAGATGGGCGCCCACATCTGGGCGCCGGAGATCCACTTCATAAACGGCAAGTGGTACGTCTACTTCGCCGCCGGACGCACCGACGACGTGTGGCGGATCCGGATGTACGTGCTGGAGAACGCGAGCGCGAACCCGCTGTCCGGCTCGTGGACCGAACGCGGCCGGATCACCACGCCGTGGGACACGTTCAGCCTGGACGCCTCCACGTTCGTCGTGAACGGGGTGCGGTACCTGACCTGGGCCCAGCAGGAACCCGGCATCTCCACCAACTCCAACGTCTACCTCGCCCGGATGGGCGCCAACCCGTGGCAGATCACCGGCACGGTGACCCGGCTGGTGGTGCCGACGTACGACTGGGAGACCCGGGGTTACCGGGTGGCCGAGGGCCCGACGGTGATCCAGCGCAACGGCCGGGTGTTCCTCACCTACTCGGCGAGCGCCACCGACGCCAACTACTGCCTCGGCATGCTGACCGCGTCCGCAGGCGCGAACCTGCTCGACGCCGCCGCCTGGAGCAAGAGCCCGACCCCGGTGTTCGCCAGCAGCGCCGCCACCGGCCAGTACGGCCCCGGACACAACTCCTTCACCGTCTCCGAGGACGGGCAGAGCGACATCCTGGTCTACCACGACCGCAACTACCGGGACATCAGCGGCGACCCGCTCAACGACCCGAACCGGCGGACCCGGATCCAGAAGCTGTACTGGAACGCCGACGGCACCCCGAACTTCGGCATCCCCGTGCCCGACGGGGCCACCCCGGTCCGGCTGCGGTCACACGACCTGACGACGAGCTACGTCCGGCACTACGACTACCGCGCCCGCGTCGAGCCGAACGTGACGAAGCTGGCCGACTCGCAGTTCCGCATCGTCCCCGGCCTCGCCGGCGGCGGATCGGTGTCGCTGGAGTCCACGAACTTCCCCGGCTACTACCTGAGGCACCGCGCGTTCGCCCTCTACGTCGAACGCGACGACGGCTCCGCCCTGTTCGACAACGACGCGAGCTTCCAGCGCCGTCCCGGCCTGGCCGCGCCCGAGGCGCTCTCGCTGGAGTCGCAGAACTACAGCGGCCGGTACGTCCGCCACCGCGACGGACTGCTCCAGCTCGAAGCGGTGGACACCAGCGCCGACCGGGCCACTGCCACCTTCCACCTGGAGTAGGCGCCCGCAAACCGGCGTACCCCCTTTGGAGGTCCACGATGCTCAACCCCGCAGTGACGTCGCCGCCCGGCGCCCGACGGCGCCGGCGGGCCGGCCTGGTGCTGGCCCTGGTGGCGGTGGTGGCCGGCCTTTGAATGCACGTCAGCCAACATGCAGTGTACGATGAGCGGGAGTCAAGAATCTGGTAGCTGGGGGATACCTTCCGGCGCCGAGCGCAGTCGCAAAGATGGACCCGAATGCCCCTGAATGTAACAACGCACTAGACCACATGCAACGACCGCGTGGTTCATGTTAAACAGGTATTAAGAGTTTCGCACACGTTCGTCGCGATCCGCCTTGCGCAATCAACCGAAAGTCAATCTCGGGTCCCGTGGTCTTGAAAAAAGAGGACTAGCGACTCGCCCTAGGAAGACGCCACTGCCGCTTTAAGCTTGAGTGATTGTAAACACCTTGCACAACCGTAGCAAAGCTCTTCATTACATAGAATCACGTAGCCGCGAGCGGATGAGGCGGCAGCATGCCCCTGGCTAGGGAAGTGGGATCTGGTACGTGCTGGTCAACCGCAACAGCGGCAAGGTCCTCGACGTCCGGGACACCTCGACCGCCGACGGCGCGGTGATCCAGCAGTGGTCCCGCAACGACGGGGCCTGGCAGCAGTTCCGCTTCGTCAGCTCCGGCAGCGGCTACTACCGCCTGCAGAACCGCAACAGCGGCAAGGTCGTCGACCTGTGGGAATGGAACACCGCCGACGGCGCCGAGTACCGGCAGTGGCCCGACCTCAACGGCACGAACCAGCAGTTCCAGGTCCTCGACTCGGACAGCGGCTACATCCGCCTGATCAACAGGCACTCCAACAAGGCCCTGGAGGTCTGGGAGCGGTCGACCGCCGACGGCGCCCGGATCAGCCAGTACGCCGACCTCAACGGCGCCAACCAGCAGTGGCAACTGGTCCCGATCGGTACCGGCACACCCACCACGCCGCCACCGTCCACCGGGTGCGGCAGCGGCTCGTACCAGGCCGAGGCCGTGTTGAACGGTGGAACCTGGACGGCCCGCAACGGATCGTCGACCGTGTACACCGGCTCGGACATGCTCGCCGCGATGCAGGCGGCGGTGAACTCGCTGACGCCGGGACGGACCGCGAAGCAGCGGGTGGTGGTGCGCGGCTCCGGCTCGATGAGCGCGGGCTCGCGGTTGTCGCTGCCGTCGTACACGACGCTGGCGGTCTGCGGCACGATCAACGTGACCGGCTCGGGGTCGGGCGACTACGCGCCGGTCTACTCCCGCGGCACCACCGACGTCGAGGTGCAGAACCTGACGCTCACCGGTGCTCCGCTGTACGGGATCTTCATGCGCAACGTGAACAACCTGACGCTCGGGCAGATCGACATGCGGCTGTCCGGCGGCCTGGGCGTGCGGATCGACAACCACGGTGGCGACCGGGCGGTCAAGGTGCGCAACGTGCGCATCGACACCGTGTACGTGTCGGGGACCGGCGCGCACGGCGTCGAGACGTACGGCGTCGACGGCCTGACGATCGGCACCGTCACTGCGCGCAACACCGGATACTCCGGTCTGCTGCTCAACGACACGATCAACGCCACAGTGGGCACCGTCGACGCGCAGGGCGCCGGCACCGGAACCGGCTACGCGGCGTTCCGGATGGCCAACCGCAACGGCCGGATCGGCAGCTCGTACCCGACGAACATCCGGGTCGGCACCGTGATCGCGTCCGGTGGCGGCCGGGGGATCTTCTGCGTGTCGGAGTCCGGCGGCGCGGTCGTCGACCGGCTGACGATCTCCAACACCGGCAACAACTCGATCCTCGTGGAGAACTGCTACAACGTCACGATCGCCGGGGTGTCCGGCACGGTGACCGGCGGCGGCGAGGTGCGCATCGCCTCCCGGACCGAGTTCCCGATCTCCTCGGGCATCCGCTTCCAGAACCTCACCGTCACCAACACCAACATCACCCAGAGTCCCTGCGGCGGAGCGAACAACACGATCAGCAACGTCACGCGGGTCAACTCGACGCTGACCTGGTGTTGAGCGCCGCAGGCGCACCCCCCGCACCACCCACCCACCACCACCGTCCACCGGAGGAGTCCCCGTGACAACGGCTCTCACCACCACCGAAAGGCGCCGGCGGCACCGCTGGCGGTCAGTGGTCGCCGCCGCCGGCGCCCTCGTCGTCGGCACCGTCGGCGCGGTCGTCGCATCGCCCTCGGCCCAGGCCGCGACCATCGACACAGGCGCGTACTACGTGCTGGTCAACCGCAACAGCGGCAAGGTCCTCGACGTCCGGGACACCTCGACCGCCGACGGCGCGGTGATCCAGCAGTGGTCCCGCAACGACGGCGCGTGGCAGCAGTTCCAGTTCGTCTCCTCCGGCAGCGGCTACTACCGCCTGCGAGCCCGCCACAGCGGCAAGGTGATCGACCTGTGGGAGTGGAACACCGCCGACGGCGCCGAGTACCGGCAGTGGCCCGACCTCAACGGCACGAACCAGCAGTTCCGGGTCCTCGACTCGGACAGCGGCTACGTCCGCCTGATCAACAGGCACTCCAGCAAGGCCCTGGAGGTCTGGGAGCGGTCGACCGCCGACGGCGCCCGGATCAGCCAGTACACCGACCTCAACGGGTGGAACCAGCAGTGGCAACTGGTGCCGATCGGCGCTGGCAGCCCCGGCACGCCCCAGACAGGGCTGGTCGGCTGGGCCACCCAGAACGGCGGCACCACCGGCGGCGGCAACGCCGCCGTCACGACGGTGACCAGCGCGTCCGCCCTGTCCAGCGCGCTCGGGTCGTCCAGCGCCGCGGTGATCCGGGTCTCCGGCACGATCTCCTGCTCCGGCATGCTGCGGGTCCGCTCCAACAAGACGATCCTCGGCAACGCCGGCGCGACGATCTCCGGCTGCGGATTCACCGTCAGCGGCGACCGCAACGTCATCGTCCGCAACCTGAACTTCCGCAACTGGAACGATGACGCCATAAACGTCGAGCAGTCGGCCACCAACATCTGGATCGACCACAACAGCTTCACCAACGGGTACGACGGCGCTGTCGACATCAAGCGCGGCTCCGACTTCGTCACCGTGTCCTGGAACCGCGTCTACGGTCACGACAAGTCGATGCTGCTGGGCCACAGCGACGACAACGGCAGCCAGGACGTCGGGCACCTCCGGGTCACCTACCACCACAACTGGTTCGACGGCTCCAACCAGCGCCACCCGCGGGTGCGCTTCGGCAACCCGGTCCACGTCTACAACAACCTCTACAGCAACGTCGGCGGCTACGGCGTGGCGTCGACGATGAACGCCGGGGTGCTCGTGGAGGGCAACTACTTCGAGAACACCGCCGACCCCTACCACCGGGGCGAGGGCTCCTCCGGCCCCGGATCCCTGGTCGCACGCAACAACTGCTTCGTCAACTCGGGGGCCGGGCAGGCCGGCGGCAGCGTCGCCGGCATCCCGTACCCGTACACGATGGACGCCGCCTGCGACGTGAAGTCCGTCGTGACGGCGGGCGCCGGCGCCGGCCGGATCAGCGTCTGACCGCGCGCCGCCTGGCGCCACCACGTCACCGGCTGGGCCGGCCCGGGCTTTCTCGGGCCGGCCCGGCCGTCGGAAGCAGGGCCGGGCCGGGCTCTCATTGCGGGGCCGCCGAGGGGGTGACGGGATGAACTATCGGAAGAAGTTCCGGAAACAGAAAGCGCTAACAGAACACAGATGTACTGGTCGTCGACATTGTCACTAGAACGCTTCAACGGATAGTCTGTGCCGGTCGGGCGATCGAAGTTCGCCGAAACTTTCGACAAGCTACCGCTACGGAGAAGCGACATGACGACCGCAACAAAGAGCCCCGAAACAGCCGGGCCCCACGGCGGCGAGGTGCGCGGCCGTCTGATCCGAAATCCGGTTCTTCCCGGCTTCAACCCCGACCCGTCGATCTTGCGCGTCGGCACCGATTACTACATCGCGACGTCGACCTTCGAGTGGTACCCGGGTGTCCGCCTGCACCACTCGACCGACCTGGTGCACTGGCGCCCGCTCGGCGGCGTCCTCACCGAGCGGCGTCTTCTCGACCTCACCGGAGCGGGTGACTCCTGTGGCGTCTGGGCGCCCGATCTGTCCTATGTGGATGGCGAGTTCCATCTCCTCTACGCCGACGTCGCCAGCTTCGCCAGCGGGTACTGGGATCCCCAGAACTACCTGGTGACCGCGTCCGACCTGGCCGGGCCCTGGTCGGATCCGGTGGTGCTGCACGGGCGCGGGTTCGACGCGGCGTTGTTCCACGACGAGGACGGCACGACCTGGATGCTGTCGATGACCGCGGACTGGCGGCCCGGCCGCGACCGGTTCGCCGGCATTCAGATCCAGCAGTACGACCGTGAGGCCCGTCGCCTCGTCGGCGCCGAACGGGTCATCTTCCACGGCACCACGGTCGGCGTCACCGAAGGGCCGCACCTGTACCAGAAGGACGGCTGGTACTACCTGGTGACCGCGGAGGGTGGCACGTCCTGGACGCACCAGGTGACAGTGGCCCGCTCGCGTAGCCTGTTCGGGCCGTACGAGGTCGATCCGGCCGGCCCGATGCTCACCTCGCACGGTCGTCCCGAGCTGGAGCTGCAGAAGGCCGGCCACGGCAGTCTCGTGTCCACGCCGGACGGGCGTTGGTACCTGGCGCACCTGACCGCCCGGCCGTACACCCCACTCGGCCGGTGCGTGCTCGGCCGGGAGACCGCGATCCAGGCCGTGCAGTGGCCGGAGGGGGAGTGGCCGCGCATCGAGGGCGGGGTACCGGCGGTGACGGTGCCGGTGCCGGGCGAAGCCGAGCCGGCAGAGGATCCGACGGAGGACCGGGACGACTTCACCGGGCCGGTGCTCGGCCCGGAGTGGTCGACGCTGCGCCGCCCCGCCACTGCGGACTGGGTGGACCTCACGTCGCGTCCGTCGTACCTGCGGATCCAGGGCGGGCAGTCGCCGGTCGGCCGCCAGCGTCCGAGCCTGGTCGCGCGCCGTGTGACCGCGCAGCAGTGCGAGCTGACCGCGCACATGCGCTTCGAGCCGGCCAACTACCGCCAGCTCGCCGGCGTCACCGCCTACTACAACACCCGCAACTGGCACTTCGCCTACGTGACCGCCGACGACGACGGGCAGCCGGTACTCGAGGTGATGTCGTCCGACAACGGCCGGCGGGCCATGCACGACGCGTGCCGCGTCGAACTGCCGGAAGCGGGGGAGATCACGCTGCGGGTCACCTTCGACGGTCCCCGTGTCACGTTCGCCTATCAACCAGCCGGCGCGGCGCACTGGATCGGGCTGCCGGCGGAACTGGACGCCACCATCCTGTCCGACGAGTACGCGGCGACGCTCGTGGACGGTGAGCCGGAGGGCTGGGGCTTCACCGGCGCGTTCGTCGGCCTCTGGGTACAGGACCTGGGCGCCGAAGGCGGATACGCGGACTTCGACTGGGCCTCGTACCGCTCCTGGTGAGTAGTGGCCGGCCTGATCGCGGCCGGGTGTGTGCGCCGTCCCCGGCGTCCGCGCCCGGCCGCGTCGCGTTGCGCACCCGGTCGGTCGACGTCTCGGCGCGGCACGTGGAAACATGGTCGACGTACGTCGATCGATCGAACGGGGGATCATCGTGACGACGCAATTGTCAAAGGCCGCCGTCGTGCCGGGTCCGGCCGGGCATCCGCTCCTCGGCATGCTGCCGGCGCTGCGCCGCGACCTGCTGGGCACGATTCTGGACGGCTTCCACACGTATGGCGACGTGGTGGCGTACCACGTCGGACTGCCCCAGGGACCGCGCGCCGTCAGCATGGACGTGGTGAACGTGCACCACCCCGACGGCATCCACCAGGTCCTCACCACGCCGCAGGTGTTCAGCCGCCGCGCGAGCGCGTACGAGATCCTCCGCGAGTTCATCGGAGAGGGCCTGCTGACCAGCGACGGAGACCGGTGGCTGCGACAGCGGCGGACGCTGCAACCGCTGTTCACGCCGCGCCGGGTGGCCCGCTACACCGAGCTGATGACCGAGGAGGCAGCCCGCGTCGCCGACGACATGGCGCTCACCACGGGATCCGTCGTGGACCTCTACCAGGTGATGCAGCGCTACACCATGCGTGTCGTCGGCCGGGCGCTGTTCGGCGACGACATCGACGAGGTCGTGCCCCGTCTGCAGGAGCTCATGCCGATTCTGGGCGACCTCGCGCTGGCGCGCGCCCTGCAGGTGGTCAAGCTGCCGCTGAGCTGGCCGACGCCGCGGGCACGCCGGATCGGGCAGGTACGCGCGAGTCAGTACGAAATCGTCGACCGCATCATCGCCGATCGACAGGGCCGGGCGGTCGGGGAGGGTAAGGAGGATCTGCTCAGCCGGTTGTTCGCGGCCGAGGATCCGGAGACCGGGCAGGCGCTGTCCATCGAGGAGATCCGGGACCAGGTCCTGGTGTTCCTGCTCGCCGGCCACGAGACGACCTCGGCCGGGCTGGCCTTCACCATGCACCTGCTGGGCCGCCATCCCGACGTGCAGGAGCGGGTCGCGGCCGAGGCCGCCACGGGCGACGGGGAACTGGTGCGGGCCGCGGTCCTGGAAGGCATGCGGCTGTACCCGCCCGTGTACAGCATGGAGCGGATGTCCGAGACGGACGTCGTCGTCTCCGGTCACCGGATTCCCGCCAACACCAAGGTGGTACTCGCTCCCTGGGTCACGCACCGGCACCCGGAGTTCTGGCCCGACCCCGAGCGCTTCGAGCCCGACCGGTTCCTCGGCCGGCAGGAGCGGCCGCGCTATGCGTATTTCCCCTTCGGTGGCGGGCCGCGTAGCTGCATCGGGGAACACTTCGCGCTGCTGGAGATGACCGTACTGCTGAGCGCGTTGCTCGCCCGCTATCGCGTCGACACGCGCGACGAGAGGCTGGAGCTCGTACCGATGGTCACTCTGCGTCCGGCCGGCGCGGTCCGGGCCACGCTGACCGTCCGGTGAACCGGCGCCCTGGCTGATCCGACGGGGTCAGCCAGGGCGCGTCCGGCTCCGGTGAGGGTCGGTCGCTACGTGACCCGCGACCCTTCGCCCTTCGCGGCGGGCACCGCCTCGACGGCTGGTGGAGCGCCAGTCACCGCGGCGGGCCGGGGATCGGCGGCACGCCTGCGGGGCCTGGCGAACCGGCGCATCATCGGCCGTTCCACGCTGACGTGCAACAGCGACGCGAGGCCGAGCGTCACCAGGTACGCGCCGACCATGACGGCCAGCGCAGCGGCGACACCGAAGCCCTCCGGGGACATGTTGCCGGCGCCGTACAGCACCAGGATGTGGATGAGATAGAAGGCGAAGGACGTGTCGCCCAGCCAGCCGGCGACCGGCCCGCGCAGTGGCGAGCGGTGCCCCTCGACGTCGGCCCGGGCTGCGGCGGCCACCAGCAGCGCGAGCGGGACGACCATCGCCGCGACGACCGAGTAGAGCAGCGGCACGACTTCGGAGACGCCGTAGAAGGCCAGCGTGACAAGTGCGGCGGCGGGCAGGCTCAGCCGGAACCACAGGCCCTGCATGACGAGCCGGGCGATGACGATCCCGAGGAGGAAGTCCAGCATCCGGATCAGCGGAAACTGTTGCACGAACCAGAACTGCGGAAATGCCGCATCCGCATAGGTGTACGTCGGCTCGGCGGGAAGGAACGCCGTGGAGACGACGGGGGCGACGAGCATCGCGGCGACGATGCCACCGGCGATCCACCAGAGCCAGGCGGCGGAGAGCCGCCGGAACCCGGCGAGCAGCCACGGGAACGACGCATAGAAGAAGATCTCACAGCTCAGCGACCAGCTCGGCGGATTGATTCCGTTGAAGATGAACTCGTCCGGAATCCAGCTCTGCACCAGCGTGATGTTCGCCAGCGTCGGCCACAGCGGCGCGCCGCCCCGGATCAGGACCATGAGAACGACGACCACGGCGCACACGACCAGATGGTTCGGCAGGATCCGGGCGGCCCGGCGGCGCCAGAACTGGCGCTTCGGCTCGTGCTCCGGAGCCGACCAGGTCAGGACGAAGCCGCTGAGGATGAAGAAGAAGCCGAGGGCGGCAGAGCCGGTCCGGCTGAGGACGGCGAACCACCAGTCGTCGATCCGGTCGTCGGCGAAGAAGCCGAACAACGTCGTGTGGGAGAAGAAGACCGTCACGGCCGCGATCCCCCGCAACCCGTTGAGCGTCGGCAACTGCCGGGCCATGCGGCCCGCCTGCTGTGTCATCGGCGGCCACCCTCCGTGGTGTCGGACAACTCCTGTCGGCGTACCGGCCGGCGCGTCCGGAACGCCTGCTCCGCGATGCCGGCCGCGCGCCGTACGCCGTCCAACTCCGCGATCCTGCGCTTGTAGTGCTGGGCCTTCGCCCGGTAGGCGGGGTCGCCGCTCACCCTGTCGACGGCCGCACGAAGCCGCCCCGGAGTCACCTTGTGCACCGGGATGAACTCGCCCGCGCCGAGGTACTTGAGCCGGGCCGCCACGCCCGGCTGGTCGTTGCCCACGGGTAGCGCGACCATCGGCACGCCGTGGGCGAGGGACTCCAGCGTGGTGTTGATTCCGGCGTGCGTGATGACGAGGGACGCCCGCGCCAGCAGGTCGAGCTGTGGTGCGTACCGCACCACGATCGGGTTGCCGGCCAGGTCGGCCGGCGGCTCGACATCCGTGCTGCCGAGGGAGACGACCAGTTGCGCGTCGAGTCCGGAGCACGCCTGGGCGATCGCCCGGAATATGTGCGGGAGGCGGTTCTGGAGGGTGCCCATCGACGCGTAGATCAACGGGCGACCGTCGAGCTTTTCCCACGGGAAGGACACCGGCTCGGTGCTGTCCTCGTCATGGAACGGCCCGGTGTAGTGGAACGTGTCCGGCAACCGGGTGCGCGGGAAGTCGAAGAACGGCGGCTGCTGGGTGATCTGGGCGAGGTCCGAGCCGTCGTTGACTCCCTTGACCGGCGGCAGGCCCCATGCGGCGCGACGTTCGTTGATCCGTTGCACCACCGGCCGGATGACCCAGGCGATCACCTGGTCGCCCAGCATGTTGCGCACGCGCGCGAGCAGTGAGGGATGGTACGGCCACGCCGTCATGAACGGCGGTACACCCGGCTCGGTGTTCAGCGCCAGCGCGTTGCAGACGTTCACGACCGGAAGGTCGAGGTGTTCCGCGACGGAGTTGCCCGCGCCGTAGACCTGGTCCACCAGCAGCGCGTCAATGCCGTGCCGCTGCACCAGCCCCGGTAGGTCCCGCAGGAGGACCTCGACCTCCCGTACGTAACCGCGGACGATGAAACGGATCGCGGCCAGACCGGTCAGCCGGCCCTGTTCCTCGGAGAAGCGGGCCAGTGTGCCGACCGGAAACTCGCGCTCGCCGATCGGTGCGAAGGCGAACCCGGCCGTGAACGACCTCGTCCCGGCGTCCGGCAGGGAGACCAGGGTGACCCGGTGGCCGCGTCGGAGCAGTTCCCTGCCGAGCGTCGCCATCGGGCTGAGCTGACCGGTGTAGTCGGGGACCACCAGTCCGATGTGGAACGTGTTCGGGGCAGGCATGTCTCGCTCCCTCGCTGGGCTCATACCACAGTCGTCAGACGCGACTGATGTATCGAAAACTCGGCCGGGGTACGTCCGACGATCTCGCCGTCCACCTCCACCGGCAGCGGGCTGTCCGCGTCGACACGCACGGTGCGCACCTCCTGCCGGTGGATCGCCGGGTGTCCCGCGGCGGCGCCGCGGAACACCCGCCACATCAGCCCGGCCACGCCGGCCCGGCCCACACCGGCCACCCGCACCGCGTCCAGGTAACCCGCCCGCGGCGGCTCGGCGCGGCCGAAGGTCAGCCCGCCGGCGAAGTACGGCACCTTGAGCACGGCCAGATTGGTGATGATCTGGTGCGACGGTTCGCCGTCGAGTTCCAGCCGCACCGCGACGGGCCGCCAGCGGGCGAGCGTCCGGATGCTGGACGCCGTCTCGGCGAGTTGGAGGTTGAGCCGCTTGAGGACCCGGTTGGCCGGTGTCTTCTCGGTGAACCGCTGGCCGATCACGCTGATCAGCCCGACCGTGCAGCTGACGAGGAAGTACCTGTGGCCCCGGGTGCCGTCGGGCCGGGTGAAGGTCACCTCGCCGACATCGGTCTCCCGGTCGCGGGCGCGGTCGAGCAGACCGCCGAGGTCGGCGACCGGCCGCAGGCCGCGGGCGAAGTCGTTGCAGGTGCCGGCCGGCACGTACGCCAGCCGCACCTTCTCCCCGCCCGCCACCAGCACCCCGTTGGCGACCTCGGACAGTGTGCCGTCACCACCGACCGCCACCACCGTGCCGTACCCGTCCTCCACCGCCTGTCGCCCGAGCGCGATGCCGTGCCCGGGGTGGCGGGTGAACCAGCAGTCCGCCTCGGGTAGCTCGGTGGCGATCCGCTGCTCGATCGTGCGCCCGCGCTGGACCCCGGAAGCGGGGTTGACGATGCAGACGGCCGGGCCGCGCTCACCGGCCGCCATGTGCCTGCTCCTTCGTCAGGTCCGCCAGGGAGTGGCTCAGCGCCTCCGCGAAGCCGACCCGTGGTGAATAGCCGATCGACCGGATCCGGCCGACGTCGTACCGCATTCCTCCGGCGACGGACCGGACCGCGTAACGGGTGAGCAACGGCCGGCCCGACCCGGTGCCGATGCCGGCGAGCCCGGCCAGTTCGGACAGCGCGCCCACGGCCAGCGCCGCGCCGAACGGGACCGACGAGGTCGGTGGCCTTGCCCCGATCCGCTCGGCCACCGCGGCGAACAGCCGCCCCAGGGTCAGGCCGTACGAGTCGCCGACGATGAACCGCCCACCCGCGCACCCGGGTGCGGTGCCGGCCAGCACGATCGCGTCGGCCAGGTTCGCGCTGTACGTCAACTCGATCGGGGGCGCGCCGCGGTCGAACTGGACGAGCTTGCCGTCTCGCAGTCCGCGCACGAGCTCGGGCAGGAAATTGCGGTCACCGGGTCCGAAGACCCAGGCGGGGTACACCACAGTGACGTCCAGGCCGTTCCCGTGGTACGACCACGCCACGTCTTCCCCGGCAGCTTTCGACAGCGGGTACGGGTATCGCGGCACCCGCCGCGGTGACGCCTCGTCGATGACCTTCGCGGCGTCGAAACCGAAGACGTCGACGGTGCTCAGGTAGACGAACCGGGAGACGCCGCAGCGTCGCGCCTCGTCCAGCACCGCCCGGGTGCCGTCCCGGTTCACCTGCCAGATGCGAGGGCCGGGCCGCCAGTCGGTCAGATCGGCGGCCGCGTGCACCACGAGGTCGACGCCCGCGCAGGAGCCACGCAGCGACTCCGGATCGGTCAGGTCACCGAGGTGCGCCGCGTACGTCGCGTGGTCCGGTGCGGGCGTCCGCACCAGCCCTCGTACCGACCAGCCGTTCTCCGCGAGCGCGGCCGCGACCGCGCGGCCGACGCAGCCGGTGACACCCGTCACCAGCGCGACACGGGACCCCATCACGAGCCGTCCGTCAGCAGTGCACGCAGGTCGGCGAGCAACGACCCGGCCGGGTCGAGCGCCCGCATGCGCGGCAGCAGGTTGCGCAGGTCCCGGCGCTGGCCTGACTCGTCGATCAGCAGCAGTTCCGGGCCGGCGACGAACTGTCCCACGTGCGCGGGCTGGAGGCCGCGCTCCGACATCGCCCGGGAGCATCGCTCCGCGTCGGCCGGATCGATCGCGTACAGCAGCTCGAATTCGCCCCACTCCGCGGCAGCCGAGCACCACCGGGGCAGGCGGGCCGCCTCCGCGACGGCGGAGGCGATCGGCGCGTACACCTCGTCGTGCAGCACCACCTCGACCCCCAGGCCATTGAGCTCGGCCAGGCTGACCGCCGCGCTCAACAGGCCGTCGCTGGTGTCGATGCACGCCCGGGCGTACCGGCGCAGTGGATCGCCCGCGGCCACCCGCGCCTCAGGCAGCCACGGATCGCCCGCCGCCGTGCCGCCCAGCGCCAGGGTGCGGAATCCGACCGCGTTGCCGGCTCCGACCGGACCGGTCACGTAGAGCGCGTCACCGGGGCGGGCGCCGAGCCGGCTCAGGACGGAACCGCGGCGCAGCGTACCCAGGGCACACGAGGTGAAGCTCTCCTCGTTGGCCCAGTTCGTGTCACCGCCAACGACGTGGCAGCCGTAGCGTTCGGCGGCCTCGGACGCGCCGCGCCCGAACTCGCGGGCGTCCTCGAGAGTCCATCTGTCCCGGCGCAGCGAGCAGGAGACGAGCACGGCGACCGGGTCGGCGGCCACCGCGGCGAGGTCACTCACGCTGACGGTGGTGGTCAACCACCCCTTCGCGTACGGCGTGGTGGCGGTGGCCAGCTCGGCGCCGTCGTTCAACGTGTCGACGGTCAGTGCCAGGAGCCCGCCGGCGCCCAGATCGAGGAGTTCGGCGTCGGCCTCGAAGGCGTTGTTGAGCTGCCGGGGCGACCGGACCATGCACTCGCGTATCGCGGTGATCAGGCTGCCCTCGGCCGCGTTCAGGGACAGCCGGTTCCAGGCGGTGGAGGTCATGTCATGCCTGCCGGGAAGACTGGGTCGCGCGCAACGTCAGCTCCAGATAGGCCATCATCGGAACGGCGACGACGAGGAAGAGCGTCGGCCGGTGCAGCGCGCCGAGCGACAGGAAGAACAGCGTGGTCGCCCTGATGAACCAGACCAGCGCCTCGTACGCGCGGGTCTCCGGCGCCCTGATGAGCGTCACGAGACTCTGCGTGAACCCGAGCCCGGACGCGACGAGCAGCGCCCAGAAGACGACCTCGGCATAGGTGCCCGCGCGATCGGCGCCCGCCACGGCCGCCGCGCCCGCGGCCACCACCGCCACGACCGGGAACACCACGGCGATCCGGCTGGAGGCCCTGGTCCCGATGGCCACCGGCAGCGTCCGGTAGCCCGCGACCCGGTCGCCTTCGATGTCCTTGAAGTACCCCACGAGGCAGAAGCCACTGAACGCGACCGCGACGAGCGCCGTCTGGAACCAGGTCACCGCCGGGATGTCGAGCCATCCCGCGTCGGGTCGGACGGCCACGGCGCCGAGCACCGTGAACAGCGCCATGTCGACGCCGTTGACGAGGTTGCCCAGCATGGGGATGCGCTTGGTCCAGGAGTAGACCAGGTGACCGCCGATCGCGATGACGCTCCACAGGGCCAGCGTCGGTGCGACCACGACAGCCACCAGCATCAGCGCGGTGGACAGCGCGAGCGTCAGCCCCAGCCCGACGTGGGGGTTTATCAGCCCGGTGACGAAGGGGCGGTCCGGCGCGTTGACGGCGTCGGCCTTGCGGTCGAACCAGTCGTTCATCACCACGCCGACGCCGTATCCGAGGGTGCAGAACAGCAGCCCGATCACGATGCTCGCGGCGCTGGCCCCGACCGGCGGCGCCGTCATGCCGACCAGACCGGCCGACAGCGAGAAGGGCACGAAGTGGAGCCGCCACATCCGCGCCCAGGCCACCAGCAGGTCCCGGGTGCTGACTGCGGGTTCGAGCCGGCTGACGGTCATCGGTCCTCCAGGTGCATCAGGTCGCGGACTTCGGCGAACGCGGCGACGACGCGCTTGAGCTGCTCCGACGTGTGCGTGGTGGCGAAGCTCGCCCGCAGCCGGGGCGAGGCGGCCGGGGGGACCACGGCGTTGACGTACACGCCGCGGTCCAGCAGGCTGCGCCACGCGAGCAGGGTCTGCTGGACGCCGTCGAGCCGCACCGACACGATCGGCGTCTCACTCGGTATCGGGTCGAAACCCAGGGCGGTGAGCTCGCGACGCACGTACGAGGCGTTCTCGACCGCCTGCCGGCACAGCCACGGTTCCGCCCGCAGGATGCGCAACGCGGCGTAGGCGGCGGCCAGGTTCGCCGGCGGCGCGGATGCGCTGAAGATGAGGCTGCGCGCGTGGTGGCGGAGGTACTCGATGACATCCTCCGGACCGAGCACCGCGCCGCCGATCGACGCCAGCGACTTGCTGAAGGTGACCGTGACGAGGTCGACCTGATCGGTGACGCCGAAATGGGCGCTGGTGCCCCGGCCGTCGGCCAGCACGCCGATGCCGTGCGCGTCGTCGACGAGCAGGCGGGCGCCGTACTGCCGGCACAGCCGGACCACCTCGTTCAGCGGGCACAGATCGCCGGCCATCGAGTAGACGCCGTCGACCACGACCAGCCGGCCGGCGTCCGAGGGGCCGGCCGCCAGCTGCCGCTCCAGGTCGGCCATGTCGTTGTGGGCGAACCGGCGGGTCTTCGCCCGGCTCATGCCGCAGCCGTCGTAGGCCGAGGCGTGCGCCTCGCGGTCGAGGATGACCTCGTCGTGACGAGACAGCAGCGACGCGATGACTCCGACATTCGCCTGGTAGCCGGTCGGGAACACCAGAGCGGCCGGCATGCCGAGGAACTCGGCCAGCTCGTGCTCCAGCTCCTCGTGCAGAGGTGTGTTGCCGTTGAGCAGCCGAGAGCCCGTACGCGACGACCCGTACGCCTCGATCGCCGCCTGCGCCGCTGCTTTCACCTGGGGGTGGGAGGTGAGTCCGAGGTAGTTGTTCGAGCCGCACATCAGGATGTCGCCGTCCCCGGTCTGCGCGACGGTCGCGTCCTGCCCCTCGAAAGGAGTGAAGTACGGGTAGAGCCTGGCCGCGCGAGCCTCCCTGCTCTCGGTGTACGACCGGCAGCGGCCGAAGATGTCCACTGTCACCACGTTCGCGTAACCCCTCTCGTCTGGTACCCCGTGTGCATCAGGTCATCGGGCGGACCTGCTGCCCCAGCTGTCGGCGAACTCGCTCCGGACGGCGGCGCACCGCCGACCGGTTCCGGCCGGCACGGAACCGCTGTGCGGAGGGAGGTGGGCGATCGGACGCGGACGGCGTACGGAGGCTCTGCGGGTGGGTGCCCGCCGAGGCGGGCCCGGGCTCTCGCCGCAGGGTGGCCGGGCCTGCCCGGCGGCCTGGCGCAACGGCGCGCCGACACGCCGGTGGCGGGTTCGCCCGGGTGAACGACGGCCGCCGGCCGCGGTTCGGCCATTCCGAATGCGAGCGGGTGATCCGGGCGCCGCGGCCTGCACTTCGATCCGGGGCCGGCGATATCTGCCGGCATCAGGCCATCAGGCTTGCGAAGGCTCTCGGAAGCCAGGAGCAGAACCAGAAGACGCGCTTCTACAGCAGCGCGATGAAAACGGTATTTCGATGGCAACGCATAGACCGGTACCTCCCCCGTTCCGCTGTCGACATTCATCAGCGGCGAATCGCTAAGCGATCTCTCTGGGGCAGGATGCTACGCCGGATCCGCAGCGCGAGTCCACCCCGCTTCGGGCGTCGGTTCCTCCCGGGCGCGGGGTCCACGCCGGCTTCCGGTGCGGTGCGCAGGGCGGTGATCGAGGGCTTGAACAGGGGTCATCCGGCCGGTTCGACAAGATCAACGAATAGTCGTCGATGAATAACCCGCATCTTCGTTCCGGCTGCCCGGCTTTGACCGGTCGCGCATCGGGCAGGCGAATCGGCGGGGGAATGTGGATAATGATCGTCGTGGCGCATCGCAGCAGACTCTCGACGATCCTGATCGACGTGCCGGGCGGTGAGGCGCCCGCAGCCGCCGCCTTCTGGTCGACGGCACTCGGCGTTCCGGCACGTACAGTCCCCGACGAGCCGCAGTTCACCTCTCTGCACGGCGCGTTGCCCGGCCTGGTGCTCGCGATCCAGTCCGTGGACGAGCCGGCTCGATATCACGTCGACATCGAGACCGACGACGTCGAGGCCGAAGCACGCCGGCTGATCGCCCTCGGCGCTGTCGAGGTCGGCCGCTGGCTGGAGTGCATCACCTTACGGGCTCCGGGCGGTCATCTCGTGTGTGTCATCCCGTGCCACAGCGATCCGAAGACCTTCGAGTCCCTCTCCCAGGCGTGGGAATAGGCGCGCGGCCACGCAGGCGTCCGCATGGCCCGTGTCATGCTCGAAGCGATGAGCACCCAGCGCCCGCGCGACCCACGTCCCCTCCGTCGGCCGCGCCGCCCCCTGGCCCGCGTCGCGTTGGTCGCCGGCGTCCTCGCCGCGTTGGGCGCCGTCGCTGTGGTCGTGGTGCCGCTGCTGCGGCCGCCGGGCCCGCGACCGGCCTTCCAGCTCCCGGTGGCCTGCGGTGAGACGTGGCGCCTGTCGACCTATCCCGGGCACGACGACTACGACATCGACCTGTTCCCGACCCGGGGCGAGGCGTGGGGACGGCCGGTGCTGGCCTCCGCCGCCGGCACCGTCACCGTGGCCGGGGTCAACGGTTCCCTGGGCGGTCGCACCCCGCAGGACCCGAACGGGCCGAAGGGGCGCGGCGGCGGCTACTGGGTGAAGATCGACCATGGCGGGAAGTGGGAGACGCAGTACCTGCACCTGCTCGAACCGCCGCTGGTCGAGGCCGGTCAGCGGGTGGCCCGCGGCGATCAGCTCGGGCGGGTCGGCAGCACCGGGAACTCCGGCGCCCCGCACCTGCACTACGAGCAGCGCCGGGGCTGGGAGAAGGTGGAGGCCCACTTCGACGGCGTGCCGTCCGGCATCACGTCCGACGACCGCGAGTACACCGTCCGGCTGACCAGCGCGAACTGCGACCAGGGTCGCCGGTAGCCACGGTTCGGCGTACCACCGGGGTCGCGCCGGACGGCGGCGAGAGCGGTCCCGGCGATAGGATCACCGGCACCCGCCGCCCGTACCCGCTGGAGCCCCGCTGTCCCGGCAGCCCGCCACCCGTCCCGCCCGGCGTGCCCGCCGGGCGCTGGCGCTGGTGTGCCTGCTCGTCGTGGCCGGGCTGCCCGCAGGGTCGGCGCCGCTCGGCGAGCCCGGGTCCGGGACGCTGCGGGTGCTCCAGATGAACCTCTGCAACAGCGGCCGGGCCGGCTGCTACACCGGCCGGGCCGTCCGCCAGGCCGCCGACGTGATCGCCGTCGAGCGGCCCGACCTGGTCACGCTCAACGAGATCTGCCGCGACGACGTGGAGACGCTGGAGCGCGCGCTGCGGGCCGCCCGTCCCGGCGGCACGGTGGTGTCCGCGTTCCACGCCGCCGGTGACCGCCCCAACGCCGGGGCCACCTACTGCAACAACGGCCAGCCGTACGGGATCGGGTTGCTGACCCGCCTCGACGCGCGCGGCGCGCGGCCCACAGTGCACCGCGGCACCTACCCGGCGCAGGATTTCGCCGACCCGGAGGAGCGGGTCTGGCTCTGCCTGCGGGCCGCCGGGCTGCTGCACGCCTGCACCACGCACCTGGCGAACACCAGCGGTCAGGTCGCGCTGGCCCAGTGCGCCCAACTGGTCGGCGCGGTGGTGCCGGCGATCCGCCGCGACGGCGGGTACGCGCCCACAGTGCTCGCCGGTGACCTCAACCTGCGCGTCGGCGGCACGCCGGACGTGCGGTCGTGCGTGCCGGCGGGTTACCGGCGGATCGACGACGGCGCCCGGCAGCAGATGGTGACGACGGGCGACGTCACCATCTGCTGCCACCGGCCGGTGGACATGCGCGGGACGACCGACCATCCGGCGCTGCTGGCGACGGTGTCGATCGACGGCGAGCCCGCGACGGACCTACGGTTTGCGGGCGAGTAGCCCGACGAACGTGTGGTAGGTGTCGGTCTGCTGCGGCGCGGGCGCGCCCGGATCCGGACGCCACTCGGCCAGCGGCACCAGCCCCGGCTCCAGCACCGTCAGCCCGTCGGCGAAGGCGAGGATCTCCTCGTCGGTACGCCAGCGGCCGGTGCCCAGCGACTCGTTGAAGACCCGCTCGACCTCGCGCGCCTTGCGGGAGCCCTCCGGGTCGCGCTCGCCGGGGTCGCGGAAGTGCGAGATCGCCACGTAGCTGCCGGACGGCATCGCGTCGATCAGCTCCGCCGCCACCGCGCCCGGGTCCTCGTCGTCGCCGAGGTGGTGCAGGATCGCGAAGAGCAGCAACCCGATCGGCCGGTCGAAGTCGAGGAACCGGCGGACGTCCGGGTCGTTGAGGATCTCCTGCGGTGCCCGGACGTCGGCCTGGATCACCGTCGCGGTGCCCTCCGCGGCGAGCAGCGCCCGCCCGTGGGTCAGCACGATCGGGTCGTTGTCCACGTAGACCACCCGGGCGGCCGGGTTGTGCTCGGTGGCGACCTCGTGCACGTTGCCCTGCGTGGGCAGCCCCGAGCCGAGGTCGAGGAACTGGTCGATGCCCGCCTCGGTGACCAGGAACCGGATGACCCGGCGCAGGAACGCCCGGTTGGCCTGGCCGGCGGCGGGCCCGTCCGGCGTGATCCGCAGCGCGTGCTCGGCGACCTTCCGGTCGACCTCGAAGTTGTCCTTGCCGCCCAGGAAGTAGTCGTAGACCCGGGCGACGCTGGGAACGTTGAGGTCGATGCCGGGGGGTGCCGCCTTGTCGCGGGTCACAGGCGTCTCCATTCGATTCTGATCAGCGCCGCCCGCCGGTGGGGTTACGGGCGTTTTCGGGGAGTGTAGCGACCGGACGGCCCGAATTGTGGCCCCGGCTGGTACCGCTCCCACGGCGTCGGCCCGTCACCAGCACGTTCACCGTGCGACACGCGGAACGCGCCGGGCCGGAACCGGTTCGCCGATGTCCGATGTGGCGTTCACACTGCCATACTCGGCATCGGACAGGTGAACATCGTCGTAAGGGTGATGGCGTGCGGTTCCGGGTGCTGGGTCCGCCCGGCATCGACCGGGACGGGCGAGGCGTGCCGCTCGGCGGGCCGAAGCAGCGGGCCCTGCTGGCCCTGTTCCTGCTGCGGCCGAACCGGTTCGTCGCCGCCGACTGGCTGGTCGAGGCGCTGTGGGACGGGCGACCGCCGGCCAGCGCCCACACGACGCTGCGCACCTACGTCGCCGGACTGCGCCGGGCGGTGGAGCCCGAGCGGTCCCACCGCGAGCCGGCGCGCGTCCTGCGCAGCCGCCCCCGGGGGTACGAGCTGCGGGTCGAGGACGATGCCGTCGACGCGATCCGATTCGGACGCCTGGTGGACCGGGCGGCGGACACGCTCGCGGCCGGGCAGCCGGCGGTCGCCGAGCGGACGTACGCCGAGGCGCTGGCACTGTGGCGGGGCGAACCGCTCGCCGGCGTCGGCGAGCTGAACGCGGTGCGTCCGGAGGTGGCGCGGCTGACCGAGCTGCGGCTCACCGCCGAGGAGGGCCGCCTGACGGCTGCCGTCGCGGCCGGCCGGCACGCGCCGCTGCTGGCGGAACTGCGCCGCTTCGTGTCGGCGAATCCGCTGCGCGAGGGGGCCCGCGCGCAGTTGATGCTGGCGCTGTCCCGGTCCGGCCGGCAGACCGAGGCGCTCGCGGCCTTCGACGAGGGCCGCCGGGTCCTCGCCGCCGAGTACGGCCTCGACCCCGGTGAGCAGATGCGGGCGGCGCACCGGCTGATCCTGGAGCAGCCGTACCGGCGCAGCCCGGACCCTCGGCGGTGGCCGGCCCCAGGTCGTGCGGGCGGCCGGGCCCGCGCCGGCGCC
>NZ_KK037233.1:187109-188513 GCF_000568915.1 Micromonospora sp. M42
GCTCGGCGACCGGGCCGCCACCGGCGGCGTGCCGGTCGTCTGGGGTCGCTGTCCCGACGTCGGGCAGGCGCCACCGTTCTGGCTGTGGAACCAGGTGGTACGCGCGCTCGCGGCGATGCCGGACGCCGGCGCCACCGGCTCGGCGAGCCGCCTGGGCGGGTTCGCCGCCGGATCGCTGCCCGGCCCCGCGGAAGGCGGCGGCCTCGACCCCACGGCGCGGTTCCAGGTGTACGAGGCGGCGTCCGGCCTGGTGCACGCGGCGGCCCGGCGGCACGGCCTGCTGGTCGTGCTGGACGACCTGCACGCCGCCGACCCGGACTCGCTGCTGTTGCTGCGCTACCTCTCCGCCGGGCTGTCCACGTCCCGGGCGCTGGTGGTCGCAACGCTCCGTCCGTACGACCACGACCCGGCCCTGGTGGCGACGGTCGCCGAGCTGGCGCGCGGCCGCGACTTCGGTCAGCTCCGGCTCGCCGGGCTGGACGCCTCCTCGGTCGCCACCCTCGTCCGGCGCCGGACCGGGGTGGCGCCGCCGGAGCCGGTGGTGGCCCGCCTCGTCACCCGCACCGGCGGGAACCCGTTCTTCCTCACCGAGCTGCTGCGGTCCCGCACCGACGCGGCGGCCGACGCGGAACTGCCGCCGAGCATCCGGGACACGGTACGGCTGCGGCTCGTCGGGCTGCCCGAGCCCGCCCGACGCTGCCTCGACCTGCTCAGCGTGGCCGGACACGACCTGGACCTGCAGGTGATGGTGGCGGCGCTGGACACCACCGCACCGGCGGTCGCCGAAGCGCTCGCCCCGGCGTACACGGCCGCGCTGGTCACCGAGGCGGGGCCGGGCACCGTCACGTTCCGCCATCCGCTGATCGCCGAGGTCACCTACGCCGAGCTGGTCCCGCCGCGCCGGGCCGCGTTGCACGCCCGGCTGGCGCGCGCGTACGAGCGGGCCGCCGGTGTCGCGCCGGCCGAGCTGGCCCGCCACTACGGTCAGGCGATCGGCCTCGGACACGGCGAGGACCACCTGCGGTGGTCGCTGCGCGCCGCCGACGACGCGACGCGGCGGGTCGCCTACGAGGACGCGCTCGGTCACCTCGAACGCGCCGCGCACCGGCTGGCCCCGGCCGCGCAGACCTCGCCCGACGCGGCGTCCACCGAACTGACCGTCCAGCTGCGCCGCGCGGCGCTGTTGCAGATGACCGTCGGCGTCGGCAGCGACGCCGTCGACCAGGTCTGCGCCCGCGCCCGGGAGCTGCTGACGCTCGTCGGGCCGGACACCGACCTCCGGCACGCGCTCTGGGCGCTGGGTGAGCTGGCCGCCAACCGGGCCGAGTTCGCGATCTGCGCCGACCTCGCCGGGCGCCTGGTGCGGTCCGCGGACGACGGCAGCGGGCTGATCGCCGTGGCCGG
>NZ_KK037233.1:189050-198593 GCF_000568915.1 Micromonospora sp. M42
CGCGCTGCCGCCGACGGGTTCTACCGTCCCGGGTTGCGGTCCACCGCACCATCACGTGTGCCGCGATGGCCGAGGCGTACCTGACCGCCGGCCGCGCGGAGACCGCCGCGACGCTGGCCGAGGAAGGGCTGGCCGTGGCGGACCGGTTCGGTGAGCGCGTCGTCGTCGCGGAGCTGCACCGGATCCGTGGGGTCGCGCGCCGCGACCGCGCGGAGTGGGACCTCGGCGCCCGGATCGCCGCCGACCAGGGCGCCGCACTGCTGCGGCAGCGGTTCGCGACGTTCTGACCGGTGTGGCGGCCCGCCTCCACGCCTTCTCCACACCCTTTCCACGCCGGGCTGGTGCCCTGGTCGGCGTCGGACGGCCGGAGCCGTCCGGGACCACGTTCCGAAAGGGCATCACGATGGGATCAGTTCAGCCGCCGGATCGCCAGGCCGTCCAGGAGGTCGACGTCGCCGTCATCGGCTGCGGGCCGGTGGGCGCGCTCACCGCGAACCTGCTCGGCGCCCGCGGCGTCCGCACGCTCGTCGTGGAGCGCAGTGCGACGGCGCACGGCCAGCCGCGGGCCTTCTCCTGCGACGACGAGGCGATGCGCATCTACCAGCAGGCCGGCCTGCTCGACGAGATCCGCGACGCCACTGTCGCGCCGCCGCTCGTGGAATACGTCAACGGCGCCGGCCGGGTCTTCGCCCGGATGGCGCTGTCCGAGACGGACTTCGGGTACGGGCACGCGCCGCTGCGCTTCTTCGACCAGCCTCGGCTGGAACACACGCTGCGTACCGGGCTGGACCGGTTCCCGCACGTGCAGCTCTCGCTCGGCACCGAGATGGCCGGCCTCACCCAGGACGAGGACGGGGTCACCGTGCTGCTGTCCGACGTGGCCACCGGGCAGCGGCGGACGGTCCGCGCCCGGTACGTGCTCGGCTGCGACGGCGCGCGCAGCGCCACCCGCGCCGCCGTCCGGATCCCGCTGTCCGGGGCGAGCTACGCCGAGCCGTGGCTGGCCGTCTCCGGCGACGTGCCGCCCGACGCGGTACGGGTCGGGGACACCCGGTTCGTCTGCGACTGGCGGCGTCCGGCGTTCGTGTCCCCGGGCGCGGCAGGCAGCTACCGGATGGAGTTCATGCTGCGCCCGGGGGAGACCGAGGACGAGATGCGGCGGCCCGAGACCGTCGCCGCGCTCGTCTCGCCGTACGTCGATCCGGACCGGTTCACAGTCACCCGCGCGGTGGTCTACACCTTCCACCACCTCATCGCGCGACGGTGGCGGGAGGGACGGGTGTTCCTGCTCGGCGACGCCGCCCACCAGATGCCGCCGTTCATGGGCCAGGGACTGTGCAGCGGCCTGCGCGACGCGGCGAACCTGTCGTGAAAGCTTGTCGCTGGTGCTGTCCGGCGTCGCCGACGCCGCAGTGCTCGACACGTACGAGATCGAGCGGCGCCCGCACACGGTGGAGATGGCGCGCACGAGCGTCCGGCTGGGGCACGTCTTCCTGGCCCGCAACCGGGTCACCGCCGGAATGCGCGACGCCGCGCTGCGGGCGGTGCAGACGATCCCCCGGGTACGGCGGTTCGTGGAGCACTTCGAGTTCAAGCCGGTGCCGGCGTACCGGCGGGGCCTGATGGCCGGCGGGCGGCGCGCCGGCGTGGTCGGGACGATGTTCCCCCAGCCGCGGGTCCTCGTCCCGGGCGCGCCCGGGACGCGCCTGCTCGACGAGGTGCTCGGCGACGGTTTCGCCGTGCTCGGCCGCGCCGGCGTGGACAACCCGCTCGGAGCGTGGCGGCCGGGGCTGCCGGCGCGGTTCGTCGCGGTCCACCCGAGCGGTACGTCGCTCGCCGACCTGCCGGATCCGCTTGCCGGCTCTCCGGCACCCGGCGGGCCGGACCGGGTCGACGTGGTGGACGCCGAGGGGGTGCTCGGCGGGTGGCTGCGACGGCACGGCGCCGACCTGGTGGTGCTGCGGCCGGACCGGTTCGTGTTCGCCATGGTGGCTGCCGGTGGGATCGAGCAGGCCGGGCGGGACCTGTCCGCCGCGCTCGGCGCGCCGGACGGAGGCCGGAGCCGGGCGGACACCCCGGGACTCGCGGCGGCAGCCGATTCGTGACCGGACGCCCGGCAGTCGTGCCTCCCGGGGCCTCTCGTCGTCCACAGCGGACGGCACGGAGGTCACCCACCACCACCCGCCCTGGTCGTACCAGACCTCGTGGACGGGGCACGCCCTTGCCGGGATGCGTGCACGCGCGTAGGAAGAGCACCACCATCCACCACCGTCGTACCACACTCCGATGCCGAAGGAGACGCGCGTGCCCACCCCCAGACGGCTCCGTCTCGCCGTGTCCGCGCTGGTGACCGTATCGGCCGTGTTGCTCGGCTCCGGCGCCGCCGCGGCGCCGCCCGCGCCGGCCGCGAACCGGTCCTGCGACCCGATCGACCCGGCGGCCTGCCTGCTGCCGTTCCCCAACGACTACTTCACCGTGCCGGACCGCAGCACGCCGACCGGCAAGCGGGTGCGGTTCGCCGCCTCCGCGATGCCGGCGAACGTGCTCGGCGTACCGATCGACCCGGCGGAGTGGAACCGGCAGGACGGGTTCAGCCCCGGCTCGCCGATCCTGGCGCGCGTACCCGGTCTCGACGCCACGCGGACCCGGATCGCGCCGGTCACCGACGTCGCGCGCTCGCTGGCGCCGGACGCGCCGATCGTGCTGCTCGACGCCCGCACCGGGCGGCGTACGCCGTACTGGGCCGAACTGGACGCGCACGCCGCCGGCAACCCGGACCGGCAGGTGCTGATCATCCGGCCGGCGGTCGCGCTGACCGAGGGCGCCCGGTACGTCGTCGGCCTGCGCGGCATGCGCGACGGCGACGGCGCGCTGATCCCGGCCCCGAAGGCGTTCCGCAGTTACGTGACCGGCGCGGGCCTGGACCGGCGTGACCCGCGCGCGCCGCAGATGAAACGGATCCTCGCCGACCTGACCCGGGCCGGCGTCAAGCGGCACAGCCTCTACCTGGCCTGGGACTTCACCGTCGCCAGCCGGCACGGTCTGACCGGGCGGATGCTGGCGGTCCGGGACGGCGCGTTCGCCGCGCTCGGCCGCCGCGCTCCCTCGTTCACCGTCAGCCAGGTCACCGACTACACGCCCGAGCAGGACCCGCTGATCGCCCGGCAGGTGACCGGCACCGTCGCCGTGCCGTCCTACCTGACCGGTGACGGGGGACCGGGCTCCCGGCTGCACTACGGTCCGCCCGGCGGCGACGGCACGCCGCCGACGCCGAACGCGCTGCCCACACCGTCCGGCACGACGGTGGCGGCCGACTTCGTCTGCAACATCCCGCGCAGCGCGTCCGCCACGAAGCCAGCCCACCTGTCGCTCTACGGCCACGGTCTGCTCGGCCGGCCCACCGAGATCAACGCCGGCAACGTCAAGACGATGTCGCAGACGTACGACTTCACCTTCTGCGCGACCAGCTGGATCGGCATGGCGGCGGCCGACGTCCCGTACGTGGCGGGCGCCTTCACCGACCTCAGCGCCTTCCCGGCGGTGGCCGACCGGCTCCAGCAGAGCTTCCTGAACTTCCTCTTCCTCGGCCGGACGATGATCCATCGCAACGGGTTCGCCGCCCACCCGGCGTTCCGCGACGCCGCCGGACGGCCGCTGATCGACGTGGCCGGCGGGCTGCACTACGACGGCAACAGCCAGGGCGGCATCAACGGCGGCGCGCTGACCGCCATCGCCCAGGACTGGACCCGCTCGGTGCTCGGCGTGCCCGCGATGAACTACTCCACGCTGCTGCAGCGCAGCGTCGATTTCGCCCCGTTCCAGACCGTCCTGGACGGCTACTACCCGGACAAGATCGATCAGCAGCTCGTCTTCGGGTTGTTGCAGATGCTGTGGGACCGGTCCGAGGCCAACGGGTACGCCCAGCACATGACCGACCGGCCGCTGCCGCGTACCCCGGCGCACCGGGTCCTGATGCACGTGGCCTTCGCCGACCAGCAGGTCTCCACCGCGGCGGCGGAGGTGCAGGCCCGCACCATCGGCGCCCGCCTGCACACTCCGGCGCTCGCCGACGGCTGGTCACCGGACGTGCGCCCGTTCTGGGGCATCGCGCCGATCCGCAGGTACCCGTACGCGGGCTCGGCCATGGTGGTCTGGAACAGCGGCGCGGCGTACGCGCCACCGCCGACGAACCTCGCCCCGGCCGGACCGGAGTACGGCGAGGACTCGCACGAGTTCCCCCGCGCGCAGCCCGGCGCGCAGCGGCAGAAGGCCGTCTTCCTGCTCACCGGCAAGGTGATCGACGTCTGCCCGGGCCGGCCCTGCCCGTGACGTCCGGACCGGGCGTGCGATGGCGCACGCCCGGTCCGCCGCCGGGGGAGTGGCGCCACCGGCAGCGGCGCGCGGCGTCTGATCGCTGACAGGTGAATCAGCGATTGGATATCCCGCGTCTTTACGGCCAGATCCCGAACAAGACCTCATTATCCGGCTCTTCTCCGCAGTAGGAACTGTCTCCGATAAGGCGCCGATTCCACATGAGACGGACATGTCCCTCCAGTCCGTGATTGCGGCACGGGTGGATGAGACCGGCCGGCACGGGCTCCTGGGCGAGAAGTCAACCCCGTGGATCAGGGCAATTTTGAGGACTTCTTCCTCTTGTTTTCCCCCACTCCTTTCCTTTGGTCGACGCGCTTATCGCGCGCCCCGATCCGGATGCGGAAGCCATTTCCGCAGGTCGCGTGGAGTGTCGTGAGCATACTGATCTTGGCTGCCCGGATTGGTGGCCCTGATTGGCGTGATCGACGGGCAACGCAGAGCGACGCCTGGTGTTATGCTGCGCTCCGGGGGAGGTAGTCTGGATGATGTCATCGGCTATCAGACGGGCCTTGGCCAGGAGTTTCAGGCCCGTACACGACGGCGTTTATTCCACTCGTCAATATGTGCGGCGAGGACGGCATAGGCGGGGCGGATGACGCCCGCCGACGCGCTTCTTGGCTGAAGCGCACCACCTGTCACGGGCATGGCGCAGCGGGGCACGTGGGCCGCCGTACGCGCGTTCGCCCGCGTTTTCCCTGCGGTAAGGCGCGCCGCTGTGTATGCCGTGATGACCTACGGCCTGCGCTTTTGCGCGCTCCCTGCCGGGCGGGGCGCTGCTCCGGGTCGACTGTCGGGTAAGTGGCGCGCAATTATCCGACAGTGGCAGAGCTGCGTTCACCTGCAGTTATGAAAATCGTTCCCGCCTGTCGGGGAGTTGGCGCTCGGTGCGTTGCTTGCGCCTCCTGGGAAAGCCGAGTTACACAAACTTTATCAACGATCAGGGTTGACACTCGCCGATGAACGCCGGGATGCTGGTGCCGCCGCCGTCCTGGTAGTCGGCGGGACGAACGCGGATCATTTCGCGAAGTCCAGAACGTGCTTTCCGGATTATTAACGTGGTGCGAACGCAGCATTAATCATGCATTCGCGCCGGACCTACTGTGCCTTTACCGGACGTCAGAAGGAATCGGATCGTGGGCATTTCCCTGCCAGGACGAGGCGATGCGGCCGACCCAGTGCGACAGTCGGCCGGGTCCGCCGGTCGCGCTGGTCAACCGCCGAAACCCGGCACCCTGGTCGACCGGTTCCGTGCGGTCCTTCTCGACCGTCCGGACGGCGTGACCTATCGGTTCCTGGCCGACGGCGAGAACGACGAGGTCGCCATTTCCAACGCCGACATGGATCGGCGGGCCCGGGCCATCGCCGCCACGTTGCGAGAGCGCGTGAACGAGGGCGAGCGGGCGCTCATCGTCTGCCCACCGGGCCTGGACTACCTCGCCGCGTTCCTGGGCTGCCTCTACGCCCGGGTGATCGCCGTACCGGTGTATCCGCCGAACCCGGTGCTGCTCAAGCGGACCCTGCCCCGGCTGATCGGCGTGATCCAGGACGCCCGTCCCGCTATCGTGCTCGCGCCGGCGGAGATCACCGCGATGGCCGGCCAGATCACCGCGCTGGCGCCCGCGCTGGGCTCGCTCGTCTGGCAGGCCGTCGACCGGATCGACCCGGCCGTGGCCGACGGGTGGCGCGAGCCCGGCCTCGGCGGTGACGACGTGGCGTTCCTCCAGTACACGTCCGGCTCCACCGGGCGGCCGAAGGGCGTGGTGCTCAGCCACGCCAACCTGCTGGCCAACCTCGAGGTGACGAACCAGCGTTTCATCACCGACGTCGAGACCACCCGGCTGGTGAGCTGGCTGCCGCCGTACCACGACATGGGGCTGATCGGCGCCATGCTGCAGCCGCTCTACGCCGGGTTCCCGGCGACCTTCATGTCACCGACGTCGTTCCTCAAGCGCCCGCTCCGCTGGCTGCAGGCCATCTCCACCTACCGGGCCACGCTCAGCGGCAGCCCCAACTTCGGTTACGAGCTGTGCCTGGCGAAGACCACCGCGGACGAACGCGCGGCGCTGGACCTGAGCAGCTGGCGGCTGGCGTTCAGCGGGGCCGAGCCGGTCCGGGCCGAGACCATCGACCGGTTCGTGGCGGCCTTCGGGCCCAGCGGGTTCCGCCGCGAGGCCTTCTACCCCTGCTACGGCCTGGCCGAGGCGGCGCTGTTCGTCGCCGGCGGGCTGGCCGGCACCGAACCGGCAGTACGCCGCGTGCGTGCCGCCGACCTCGCCGACAACCGGGCGGTCGAGGCCGGCCCGGACGAGGAGAGCCGGACGCTCGTCAGCTGCGGAACGGCGGCCGCCGGGCACGAGCTGGTCATCGTCGACCCCGCTACCTGCGAGCGGCTCCCGGCCGGCCGGGTCGGCGAGATCTGGTTCGGTGGCGGCAGCGTCGCCCAGGGCTACTGGGGACGCCCGCAGGAGAGCGAGGAGACCTTCCGGGCCCGGCTCGCCGGCAGCGGCGACGGCCCGTTCCTGCGCACCGGCGACCTGGGCTTCCTGACCGACGACGGGGAGCTGTTCGTCACCGGCCGGCACAAGGACCTGATCATCATCGCCGGGCGGAACCACTACCCGAGCGACATCGAGGTGACGGTCGAGCAGAGCGATCCGACGCTGCGTCCGGGCTGCGGCGTGGCCTGTTCGGTGGAGGTCGACGGGGAGGAGCGGCTCGTCGTCATCCAGGAGGTCGGCGGCAGCCGCGCCCGGCTCGACGCCGAGCGCGTCGTCACGGCGATCCGCGGCGCGGTCGCCCAGGAGCACGGCCTCCAGGTGCACGACGTGGTCCTGATCAAGCAGGGCAGCATCCCGAAGACCTCCAGCGGAAAGCTGCAACGGCGGGCCGCCCGGCAGTCCTTCCTCACCGGCGACCTCACGGTGCTGGCGCGCTGGAGCGCGGCCGACCCGGAACACGTCACCGGCGGTGCGGGCAGCACGCCGGCACCGGCCGTGGCCGCGCCCGGTCGCGCCGAGGTCGAGCAGCGCCTCGTGGCGGAGCTGGCCGCCCGGCTGGGGATCAGCCCGCAGGCGGTGGACCCCACCCGGCCCGTCGCCACGTACGGGCTGCAGTCGGTGGAGATGGTCGGGCTCGTGGGCGAACTGGAGACGTGGCTGGGCCGTACCCTGTCCGCGACCCTGATCTGGGAGTACCCGACCATCGAGGCGCTGGCCGCCCACCTCGGCGACCCGGCCACCGGCTCCGAACCCGCCGCGCCGGTCGAGCCCACGGCGCAGGCCGATCCGGCCGCGACCACGGCGACCGGCGCCGAGGCGACCGCGGGCCACGCGGACGCGACCGACGAGGCCGTCGCCGTCATCGGCATCGGCTGCCGCCTCCCCGGCGGCGTCGACGGACCGGAGAGCTTCTGGCGCCTGCTGACCGAAGGACGCGACGCGGTCCGCGAGGTGCCCGCCGACCGGTGGGACGCCGACGAGCTGCACACCGACGACGCGACGACGCCCGGAAGGACGACCACCCGCTGGGGCGGCTTCCTGGACCGGATCGACCAGTTCGACCCGCACTTCTTCGGCATCGCCGCCCACGAGGCCGCCCGGATGGACCCGCAGCAGCGGCTTCTCGCCGAGGTGACCTGGGAAGCGCTGGAGGACGCCGGCTTGGCCGCCGACGACCTGGCCGGCTCCCCGACCGGCGTCTTCATCGGCATCGCCACCAGCGACTACGCCCAGCTCACCCTCGCCGACCTCGACCGGGTCGACGCGTACACCGGCACCGGCAACGCGTTCAGCATCGCGGCGAACCGCCTGTCGTACCTGTTCGACCTGCGCGGCCCGAGCATCGCCGTCGACACCGCCTGCTCCTCCTCGCTGGTCGCGGTGCACCAGGCCGTCACCAGCCTGAGCCGGGGAGACTGCACGCTG
This sequence comes from Micromonospora sp. M42, assembly GCF_000568915.1. Taxonomy (NCBI): domain Bacteria; kingdom Bacillati; phylum Actinomycetota; class Actinomycetes; order Micromonosporales; family Micromonosporaceae; genus Micromonospora; species Micromonospora sp. M42. The sequence goes on from NZ_KK037233.1 coordinate 197,348, forward strand.
GCCGTCGCCGGCGGGGTCAACGTGGTCCTGTCACCCGCGCTGGCGATCAACTTCAGCAAGGCCGGCGCGATGGCGGGCGACGGTCGCTGCAAGACCTTCGACGCCCGGGCCGACGGCTACGTCCGCGCCGAGGGCGCCGGCGTGGTGATCCTCAAGCCGCTGTCCCGGGCGCTCGCCGACCAGGACCCGATCTACGGGGTGATCCTCGGCGGGGCGGTCAACCAGGACGGCCGGACCAACGGGCTGATGGCGCCGAACCCGCACGCCCAGGAGGCGGTGCTGCGCAGCGCGTACGAGCGGGCCGGCGTGGCGCCGGAACAGGTCGGCTACGTCGAGGCGCACGGCACCGGCACGCTGCTCGGCGACCCGATCGAGGCCAAGGCGCTCGCCGCCGTGGTCTGCGCCGACCGCGATCCGGCGCGGCCCCTGTTCATCGGATCGGTCAAGTCCAACCTCGGCCACCTGGAGGCCGCCGCCGGGATCGCCGGCCTGATCAAGGCCGCGCTGGTCCTGCGGCACCGGCAGATCCCGCCGACCCTGCACTACCGGCAGCCCAACCCGCACATCCCGTTCGCGCAGCTCGCGCTCCAGGTGGCCGACACCGGCCAGCCGTGGCCGGACGGGTACGCGCGGGCCGTCGCCGGAGTCAGCTCGTTCGGCTTCGGCGGCACCAACGCGCACCTGGTCCTCGCCGAGCCGCCCCGGTCCGACCGGCACGCCTCCTCCGAAACGGCTGCCGCGCCCGGCGACCTCCGCCTCAACGGCAGCGCGCCCGCCGGAGGCGCCCCGGCGGACCCGGCCCGGCTGCTGACCATCTCGGCCCGTACCCCCGAGGCGCTCGGCGAACTCGCCCGGCGGTACGCGGCGAAGCTGCCCCCGCCCGGCGAAGGCGCGGACCTCGCCGCCGTCTGCGCCGCCGCCGCCGTGCGCCGCACCCACCACGAGCACCGGCTGGCCTGCGTCGGTGACTCGCCCGAGCAGGTACGGGACGCGCTCGTCGCGTACGCGGCCGGCACGGAACGGCCCGGGCTGTCGTGGGGCGCCCGGCGCGTCTCCCGGCGCCCGAAGCCCGTCTTCGTGTTCTCCGGCCAGGGGGCCCCGGTGGTGGCCGATCACCGAGGACCTGCTCGCCGAGCGGCGTTCCGCGACACGTTCGCGCAGTGCGACCGGGCGCTGCGGCAGTACGTCGACTTCTCCCTGCTCGACCTGGTCACCGGCCGGGGCGACGCGAGTCTGCTGGACGCCC
>NZ_KK037233.1:198711-220830 GCF_000568915.1 Micromonospora sp. M42
CGGCCGCCGTGGTCGGGCACAGCGTCGGCGAGGTGGCCGCCGCCCAGTGTCGCGGGCGCGCTCGGCATCGCCGACGCGATGCGGGTCGCCCGCCAGCGGGGCCGGGTCATCCGCGCCGCCATCGGCAACGGCCGGATGGCGGTGCTCGGCCTCCCGCTCGACCGGACCGAGCAGTTGCTCGCCGAGCGGCGGCCGGGCGCCGTCTCGGTCGCCGCCGCCAACGGACCGGAGTCCACTGTGCTCTCCGGCGACGGCGCGGCCCTGGCCGCCCTCGCCGAGACGCTGACGGCCGAGGGGACGTTCTGCCGGATGCTCGAATCGGTCGACTACGCCTCGCACAGCCCACAGATGGAGCCGCTGCGCGCCGAGCTCGGCGCGCTGCTCGACGGGCTCACCCCGGGGCCCGCCGCCGTGCCGATGCTCTCCACGGTCACCGCCGGGCCGATCGACGGCGCCGCGCTCGACGCCGCGTACTGGGCCGACAACCTGCGCCGGCCGGTGCTGTTCGACACCGCCGTCACCCGCCTGGTCGACGCCGGGCACGACGTGTTCGTGGAGATCTCCCCGCATCCCATGCTCGGCGGCCCGGTCACCGAACGCATCGCCCGCCAGCAGCGCGACGGCGTCGTCGTCGCCTCGCTGCGCCGCGACGAGCCGAGCCGGGCCACGGTCCTCGGTGAGCTGGGCCGCCTCTGGACCGCCGGCTGCCCGGTCGACTGGCGCCGGATGTACGGGCCGGTCGTGCCGATGGCCGCGCTGCCGGCGTACCCGTGGCAGCGGGAACGGCACTGGCTCACCGACGAGTACCCCCGGACGCGGCGCACCGCCCACCGCGGGCACCCGGTGCTGGAGACGTACGTCCGGTCCGCCGCCGAACCGGGCGGACACCACTTCGGCGTCCGGCTCGACCTGGCCGGGTTCGGCTACCTGCGGGACCACGTCGTCGAGGACAGCCCGGTGCTGCCGGCCAGCCTGCTGCTCGACGCGGCGCTGGCGGCGACCCGGCGGCTCCTCGACGATCCGGCCGCGGTGGTCGAGCGGATCGAACTGACCCGGGTCACCCTCGTCGAGGAGCTGGCCGAGGCGGACACCGTCCAACTCGTCCTGCTCCCGGAGACCGCCACCGGCGGCACGCTGCGGATCTACAGCCGCGGACCGGACGACGCCTGGAACGAGGTGGCGCACGGCCGGTACGGCGCCGCGCAGCCGTTCCCGGCCGGCGCCGTCGAGCCGCTGACCACGGTCCGCTCGCGCTGCGGCGAGCAGCGGGACAGCGCCGAGCACTACGCCCGGCTGGCCCGGTCCGGCCTGCGCTACGGCCCCGCCTTCCAGGGCGTCGCCGCGCTCTGGCAGGGCGAGCGCGAGGCGGTCGCCGAACTGCGCGACCCGGCCGAGCTGACCGGCGACCGGGAGCCGTACCTGGTGCACCCCGCCCTGCTGGACAGCTGCCTGCAGGTGCTGGCGGCGGCCATGACCGGCGCCGACGACGGGACGTACCTGCCGGTGGGGGTGGAGCGTTTCGCCCTCGCCGCCGGCCCGGGCGTACCCCGATGGGCGCACGCCACCGTGGGCGGGGCCGCCACCGACGGCCCGGAGATCGACGGCGCCCGGGTGGTGCTCTACGACGCGGCCGGCGACCCGGTGGGCGAGATCGCCGGCGTGCGGCTGCGCCGGCTGGCCGGCTCCGGCCCGGCCGACCCGGTCGGCGAGGCGCTGCTCGACCTGGCCTGGCAGGAGGCCACCGACGGGGCACAGACGCCGGAGACCGGCGGCTGGTGGCTGCTGCTCACCGGCGCCGACCCGGTCGGCGGCGACCTGCGGGCCGCGCTGTCCGGCCGGGGCGTGGACACGGTGACCGTCGCACCCGGTGACGCCTACCGGCAGGTTGCCCTGGACCGGTACGAGGTCGACCCGGCCCGGCCGGCGGACTTCGTGACGCTCCTGACCGACCTGCGTGCCGCCCGGCCGGAGCCGTGCGCCGGAGTGCTGCACGCGTGGAGCCTCGACGTGCGCCTCACCGAGCAGAGCCCGGCCGACCTGCCGGACACCCCACTGGACCGGCTCGAACTGCTCGGTCCGGTCGCCGTCACGCATCTGGTGCGGGCGCTCACCGAGGTCGGCGGCCGGTCACCCCGGCTGGTGCTGGCCACCCGGGGCGCGCAGGTGGTCGCCGCCGACGCGGGCGCGCCGGACCCGGCCCAGGGCGGCCTCTGGGGACTGGCCCGGGTGGCCGCGCTGGAACACGCCGAGCTGCGCCCCACGATCGTCGACCTCGACCCGGCCGACGGGCGGCACGGCGTTCCCGGCCTGGTCGACGAACTGCTGCACCGGCCCGGTGGCGAGCAGGTCGCGCTGCGCGGCGGCCGGCGCTACGTGCCCCGGCTGGTCCCGTGGCGCGCGCCCACGGCCACGCCGGCGCGTCCGCACCCGTTCGACCGGTCCGCCGCCGACGGCAACTACCGGCTGCTGTCGGTGCAGGGACACCTGGGCAGCCTGACGCCGGTGCTCTCCGCACGCGTGCCGCCCGGCCCCGGCCAGGTGCAGATCGAGGTGGCCGCCGCCGGACTCAACTTCAACGACGTGCTCAAGGCGATGGAGATCTGCCCCGGCGTACCCCCGGGCATCGTGCCGCTGGGCGGCGAGTGCGCCGGCCGGGTCACCGCGCTCGGCGCCGGAGTCACCGGCCTGAGCGTCGGCGACGCGGTGATGGCGGTGGCCCCGTCCAGCATGGCCGCGTACACCACCACCCGGGCCGAGCTGGTCGCCCCCGTCCCCGGCGGGCTCACCGACGAGCAGGCCGCCGCGCTGCCGATCGCGTTCCTCACCGTGGTGTACGGCCTGGAGTACCTGGCCCACCTCGGCGAGGGCGACACCCTCCTGATCCACTCGGCCACCGGCGGCGTCGGCCTGGCCGCGCTGCAGGTGGCCCGCCGCAACGGCGCCGAGGTGCTGGCCACCGCCGGCAGTGAGGAGAAGCGGGAACTGCTGCGCCGCCTCGGCGTCAAGCACGTGATGGACTCCCGGTCGCTGCGTTTCGCCGACGAGGTGCTGGCCCTCACCGACGGCCGGGGCGTGGACGTCGTGCTCAACTCGCTCACCGGCGAGGCGCTCACCCGCAGCCTCGGCCTGCTCGCGCCGAACGGGCGGTTCGTCGAGATCGGCAAGCAGGACATCTACGCCAACAGCCACCTCGGCCTGCGGGCGCTGCGGCACAACCGCTCGTTCCTCGCCGTCGACCTGGAACGCGCCTTCGCCGAGCGGCCGAAGCTGATCGCCCGCCTCTTCGCCGAGGTGCTGCGCGGCTTCGACAGCGGCGAGTTCACCGCCCTCCCGGTGACCACCTACGACTACGCCGACGCGGCGGCGGCGTTCGGTCTCATGGCGCAGGCCCGGCACACCGGCAAGATCGTGCTGCGGCCCGGTGGGCACGAGGTGGCCGCCGTACCGCCGGGGGAGGTCCCGGTCCGGCCGGCCGCCACGTACCTGATCACCGGTGGTCTCGGCGCTCTCGGCCTGGAGACCGCCCGCTGGCTGGCCGGTCGCGGCGCGCGGCACCTGGCGCTGCTCGGCCGCAGCCGGCCCTCGGCGTACGCCGGGCAGGTCCTCGACGAGTTGCGCGGGCAGGGCGTCGAGGTCCAGGTCCGGCAGGCCGACATCGCCCGCCACGAGGACGTCACGGCGGTGCTGGCGGACCTCGACCGGACGATGCCGCCGCTGGCCGGCGTCGTGCACGCCGCCGGTGTGCTGGACGACGGGCTGATGCTGCAGCTCGACCGGGCCCGGTTCCGGGCCGTGGCCGCGCCCAAGGTGGACGGCGCCTGGCATCTGCACCGGGCCACCCTGGACCGGGACCTCGACTTCTTCGTCCTCTACTCCTCGGCCGCCGCGCTGCTCGGCTCACCGGGCCAGGCCAACTACGCCGCCGCGAACGCGTTCCTGGACACGCTCGCGCAGCGGCGCCGGGCGCAGGGACGGGCCGCGCTGAGCGTCAACTGGGGTCCCTGGTCCTGGTCCGGCCTGGCGGCCCGCCCGGACCGTGGCGGCCAGCTCGCCGGGCAGGGCATCGTCGGCATCGACCCACGCGACGGCATCGAGGCGCTGGACCGGCTGGTGCGGACCCCGGCGGCGCAGGCGGCCGTCCTGCCGCTGGACCTCGACCGGCTCCGCACGGCCGCGGCCGGCGGGCTCGTGCCCGCGCTGCTGGCCGACCTGGTCGCGGTGGACACCCCGCACGGCCGAGGGCCGGGCGCGCTCCGGCGAGGTACGCCGGCGGCTGCTCACCGTCGAAGCCGGGCCGCCGCCGGCGCGCCCTGCTCACCGGGCACGTCGCCGGTGAGGTGGGCCCGGGTGCTCAAAGGTGGACGCCGACCCGGGTCGACGTCACCTCGCCGCTGGCGAACATGGGCTTCGACTCGCTGATGTCGCTGGAGCTGCGCAAGCGGCTGGAGACGTCGCTCGACGTCGAAACTGTCCGCCACGCTCGCGTGGCGCTTCCCGACCATCGACGCGCTCGTACCGCACCTCGCCGAGCGGATGGACGTGGCGCTGGAGGCCGGGCCGGACGCCGACGTCTCCCCGGCGGGGACCGGCCCGGCGACCGCGCCCGGCGCGACACCGGCCGCCGGGACCGACGACCCGGCCACCGACCTGGAGCAGCTCTCCGACGACGACGTCGAGGCGCTCCTGCTGGCCAAGCTCAACCAGATCGAGGAAGGGCGTCAGGGATGACCACGACCGGGCAGCAGGCGCAGGCGCCGAACTCCACGCTCAAGCGCGCCTACCTGCAGATGGAGCGGATGCAGCGGCAGCTCGCCGAGTACGAGCGCGGCCGGACCGAGCCCGTCGCGGTCGTCGGCATGGGGCTGCGCTTCCCCGGCGGCGCGGTCGACGCGGAGAGCTTCTGGCGGATCCTGCGCGACGGCGTCGACGCGGTCGCGGAGATCCCGGCCGACCGCTGGCCGGTCGACGAGTTCTACGACGAGCAACCGCAGCAGCCCGGCAAGATGCGGACCCGCTGGGGCGGCTTCCTGGACCGCGTCGACCACTTCGACTACGAGTTCTTCGGCATCTCCCGGCGCGAGGCGCTGGCCATGGACCCGCAGCAGCGGCTCGCCCTGGAGGTGTCCTGGGAGGCGCTGGAGAACGCCGGGAAGGCGCCGACCGCGCTGGCCGGCAGCCGTACCGGGGTGTTCCTCGGCGTGTGCAGCAACGACTTCGCCACCGAGAACTTCCCCGGGCTGGAGGACATCACCGCCTACGCCAGCACCGGCACCGCGCACAGCGTGGTGACCGGGCGGATCTCGTACGTCTTCGACTTGCGCGGCCCGAGCGTGGCGGTGGACACTGCCTGCTCCTCCTCGCTGGTGTCGGTGCACATGGCGGTGCAGAGCCTGCGGTCCGGCGAGTGCGACCTGGCCCTCGGCGGCGGGGTGAACGTCGTCCTGTCGCCGCTGCCCAGCGTGGCCTTCTCCCAGTTCCCCGGCATGGTCGCCCCGGACGGCCGGTGCAAGACCTTCGACGCCCGCGCCAACGGCTACGTCCGCAGCGAGGGCTGCGGCATCGTCGTGCTCAAGCGTCTGACCGACGCGGTACGCGACGGCGACCAGGTGCTCGCGGTGATCCGCGGCGGCGCGGTCAACCAGGACGGTCGCAGCTCCGGGGTGACCGCCCCGAACGGGGTGGCGCAGCGCGACGTGCTGCGCCGGGCGCTCGCGGCTAGCGGCGTCGCCGCCGAGCAGGTCTCCTACATCGAGGCGCACGGCACCGGCACCACGCTCGGCGACCCGATCGAGGTCGAGGCGCTGGCCGAGGTGTACGGCCGGGAGGAGGGCGCACCGGTCTACCTGGGGTCGTCGAAGACGAACGTCGGCCATGCCGAGGCCGCCTCCGGCATCGTCGGGCTGATCAAGGTGGTGCTCGCCCTGCACAAGGGCGCGATCCCGCCGAACGTGCACTTCACCGAGCTGAATCCGCACATCTCCTTCGCCGGCACCACGTTCGCGGTGCCGACCGAGTTGAGCGAGTGGCCGGCGGTCGCCGAGCGGCCGGTGGCCGGGGTGAGCAGCTTCGGTTTCAGCGGCACCAACGCCCACCTGATCGTGCAGGCCGCGCCCGAGCCGCCGGCCGTACCGTCGGAACCGGCGGTGGAGCGGCCCCGTTCGGTGCTGCCGCTGTCGGCCCGGACGCCGGACGGGCTGCTGGAGCTGGCCCGGCGCTACCAGCAGCGACTGTCCGCCGACCCGGGCGCGGCGCTGGCCGACGTCTGCTTCTCGGCCGGCACCGGACGGGCCCACTTCCCGCACCGGCTGGCCGCCGTCGGCGCGTCCGTCCGGGAGGTCGCCGACCAGCTCGCCGACTTCGTCGACGGGCTGCCCGGCGACCTGCCGGTGGTGGGCGAGGCCGGCAGCGACGACGTGGTCTTCCTCTTCACCGGGCAGGGCCCGCAGCGCGTCGGCATGGCCCGCGCCCTCTACCAGACGCAGCCCACCTTCCGGCAGGCCGTCGACCGCTGCGACGAGATCCTGCGGCCGCTGCTGGACGTCCCGCTGCTGGACGTGATCTACCCGGCCGACCCGGACTCCGACCTGGTCTACCGCACGACCTACTCGCAGCCGGCGCTGTTCGCGGTGCAGTACGCCATGGCGCAGATGTGGCGCTCCTGGGGCGTCGAGCCGGTGGCGGTGCTCGGGCACAGCTTCGGCGAGTACGTGGCCGCCTGCGTGGCCGGCATGATGAGCCTGGAGGACGGGCTGCGGCTGGTCGTCGAACGCGGCCGGCTGATGTGGGAGCTGAACGACAACGGCGCGATGGTGGCCGTCTTCGCCCCCGAGGCCGAGGTCGCCGAGGTGCTCGCCGGGTACGCCGACCGGGTGTCCGTCGCCGCGGTCAACGGCCCCGGCACCACCTCCATCTCCGGTGAGCGGGAGGCGCTGGCGCGGATCTGCGCCGAGTTCGACAGGCGCGGGGTGAAGACCAAGCAGCTGCACATCACCACCTCGTCGCACTCGCCGCTGATCGAGCCGATCCTGCCGGGCCTGCGCGCGGCGGCCGACGCGGTGACGTTCACCCCGCCGCGCATCCCGCTCGTGGCGAACCTGACCGGTGAGCTGTGGCCGTGGGACACCGCCCCGGACGCCGACTACTGGTGCCGGCACGCCCGCCAGCCGGTGCGCTTCGCGGCCAGCATCGACACGCTGCGCGAGCTGGGCTACCGCACCTTCGTCGAGATGGGACCCGCGCCGACGCTGCTCGGCATGATCAGCGACAACCTGCCGGCGGGGGAGGCCCTGCTGGCGCCGAGCCTGCGGCCCAAGCACGACGACTGGGCGGTGCTGCTGCACACCGTCGCCCGGCTCTACACCGCCGGCGTGGACCTGGACTGGGCCGGTTTCGACCGGGACTACCGGCGGGCCCGGGTGCCGCTGCCCACCTACCCGTTCGAGAAGACGCACTGCTGGCAGGAGCCGCGCCGCACGCAGCGGCAGCAGCAGCGGCACACCGGATCGTCCACCGTGGACGACACCGACGAGGACGGCGCCGCCGCGTACGCCGACGACGACCTGCTCTACCGGCTCGACTGGCAACCTGTCGACGCGCCCGCGCCGGCTCCCGACCCGGAAGCAACCCCGGCCCGGACCTGGCTGGTGCTCACCGACGGGACCGGGGTCGGCGCCGGGTTCGCCGACGCCGTCGCCGCCCGGGGCGAGCGGGTGGTACGGGTGTCGCCAGGCCTGGCGTACCGCGTCGACGGCGCGCGGGCCGAGGTGCGCCTGGACGGCCCGGCGGACCTGAGCCGGCTGGTGGACGAGCTGGCGCTCGACGGCGGCGAGCTTCAGGTGCTGCACCTGTGGAGCCTCGACGACACCGACCCGGACGGCACGGCGGACGCCGCCGCGCTGCTGCGGGCCACCGAGCGGGGCAGCCTCAGCGCGGTCCACACCGCGCAGGCGCTGGCCCGGGCGCGGGGCCCGGAGACGGTACGGCTCTGGCTGGTCACCCGCGGCGCGGTACGGCCGGCCGACGCCCCGGGCGGCCCGGTGTCGCTCGCGGTGGCCCAGTCGGCCCTGTGGGGCCTGGGCCGGTCGTTGCAGCAGGAGCACTCGGCGCTCTGGGGCGGCCTGATCGACCTCGACCCGGCCGCCGACTCGGCCACGCTGGCCACGCGCCTGGTGGGGGAGCTGACCGCCCGCGACGCCGAGGACCAGGTCGCGTTGCACGGCGACCGGCGCTACGTGGCCCCGGCTTCTTCCGCCAGGCGGTGTTTTTATTTTCGACCCCCGCCGACGGGCCGTGGCGGCCCGACCCGAGCTACTCTGATTCACCGGCGGCCTCGGCGGCATTTGCTGGAGGTGTCCCGGTCGATATGTTGCGGGCCGGGCGCGCGGCTGGCTGGTGCTGCTCGGCCGCACCGTGCTTTCCGCCCCGGCGCCGAAGTGGGCCGGCCGTGCCCGCCGACCATCCGGCGGCGGCACGAGTCGCCCGTGCGCGGGCTGGAGGCGCTCGGGGGCCGCCGTGCACGTGGCCTCCGTGACGTCGCCGACGAGGAGGCGGTACGGGCGTTGCTGGCCGGGCTACGACCGGGAGGGCCGGCCGCCGATCCGGGGCGTCGTGCACGCCGCCGGCACCGGTGAGGTGGCCCCGCTGATGGAGCTGACCCGGGCCGACCTGGAACGCCCGCTGCTGCCCAAGGCGGTCGGCGCGTGGGTGCTGCACCGCCTGTTCGCCGGCCGGGAGCTGGACTTCTTCATCCTGTTCTCCTCGACGAGCTCGCTGCTCAGCTCGCCGTTCGTGGCCGGGTACGCGGCGGCAAACGCCTTCCTCGACGCGCTGGCGGCGCAGCGCCGCGCCGCCGGACTGCCCGGTCTGAGCGTCAACTGGGGTATCTGGGAAGGGGTCGGCCTGGCCAACCGGGGCGCCGACGCCACCCCCGGGCTCAGCAAGGGCATGGGCACGCTGCGGCCCGGCCAGGCGCTGCGGGTCTTCCACCGGCTGCTGCGCCACGACGAGCCGCAGATCGCCGTGGTCCCGGTCGACTGGACCGAGTGGGGGCGCCGCTACCAGGAGGTCTCCGGTTCGGCCCTGCTCGCCCCGCTGCTGCGCGGCGACGGCCCCGCCCGGCCCGCCCGGCGTACGGCCCGGACCAGCCTGCTGCCCAGCCGCGCGCAACTGCTGGCCCTGCCGGCCGACCGGCGCGCCGAGACGCTCACCGGGCAACTGGTGCTCGCCGTCGCGGCCACCCTCGGCTCCGCGACGGCGTCGGTCGGGCTGGACCAGCCGCTGTTCGACCTGGGCCTGGACTCGCTCATGGCGGTGGAGCTGAAGAACGAGATCGAACGCCAGCTCGGCGTCTCGCTGTCCATCGCGGTGTTCCTGGAGGGCGCCACCCTACGCACCCTCACCGAGCAGATCGTCAGCCGGCTGCCGGCCGGTGCGGACGACGGCGGCGCCGACACGGCGGCCATCGGGCGGGTCGAGCGGTTCGAGGACGTCGCCTCGGAGCTGCTCGCCGAGCTGGAGGGCCTCTCCGACGAGCAGGCGCGGGCCGTACTGGGCCAGGAGGCGTGAGATGACCGACCTCGACGCACGGCTCGCCGCGCTCTCCCCGGAGAAACGGGCGCTGTTCGAGAAGCTGCTGCGCGAGCGGGGCCAGGCGCGGCCCGCCCGGCGGGAGAACGTCTTCCCGATCTCCGTGATGCAGCAGGGCATCTGGTTCCTCGAGCAGCTCCGGCCCGGCAACCCGGCGTACCTGATCCCGGCGGCGGTGCGCATCCGCGGCCCGCTGGACACCGCCCTGCTGCGGCAGGCGGTCGACGGGATCGTCGCCCGGCACGAGTCGCTGCGGACCACGTTCGAGCTGCGCGACGGGCGGCCGGTGCAGGTGGTCCACCCGGCGCTCGCGATCCCGCTGGCCGAGACCGACCTGCGCGGCACGCCGGCCGGCGGCGACGAGCTGGAGGCGCGGATCGTGGCCGCGCTGCGCGAGCCGTTCGACATCACCACCGGCCCGCTGCTGCGGCTGGCCCTGCTCCGGCTCGGTGACGACGACTGCGTGCTCGGCGTGGCGATGCACCACCTCGTCTCCGACGGCTGGTCCGTCGGGGTGCTGCTGGGTGAACTCTCCACCCGGTACGCCGCGCTGGCCACCGGCGACCGGCCGGCGCTGCCCGAGCTGAGTGTCCAGTACGGCGACTACGCCGCCTGGCAGCAGGACTGGCTGCGCGGGGAGGACCTGTCGGCGGACCTGACCCACTGGCGGGAGCACCTCGCCGGGGCGCCGGCCGTGCTCGACCTGCCGACCGACCGGCCCCGCCCGCCGGTGCAGGGCTTCCAGGGCGCCTCCCACCCGTTCACGTTGCCCGAGCCGGTGCTCACCGCGCTCGGCGCGCTCGGCAAGCAGCACGGCGCGACCACGTACATGGCGCTGCTGGCCGCCTTCGGCGTGCTGCTGCGCCGCTACAGCGGGCAGGACGACGTGGTGGTCGGCGTGCCGATGGCCAACCGGGACCGGGCCGAGGTCGAACCGCTCATCGGGTTCTTCGTCAACACCCTGCCGGTCCGCGTGGACCTGACCGGCAACCCGACCTTCACCGAACTGCTGGGCCGGGTCCGGGACGCCTGCCTCGGCGCGTACGCCCACCAGCGGGTGCCGTTCGAGAAGGTGGTGGAGGCGCTGAAGCCGGCCCGCGACCTCAGCCGGCCGCCGATCTTCCAGGTGGGGCTCTCCTACCAGAGCGACCCGCTGCCCACGCTGGCCCTGGCCGGGGTGGAGTTCGAACGGCTGCCGCTGCGCGCCCAGGGCGCCCGCTTCGACCTGGAGCTGCAGCTGTTCAACGACGCCGGTGGGGTCAGCGGCTGGTTCGAGTACGACCGCGACCTGTTCGAGCCCGCCACCATGGCCCGGATGGCCGGGCACTACCGGCGGATCGTCGAGCTGGCCGTCGCCGGCCCGCACACGGCTGTCGACGAACTGCCGTTGCTGGACGCCGACGAGCGGGACGCGGTGCTGGCGCTGTCCCGGGGCGAGGCGCGGCGGTGGCCCGGCGCGGGCTGGGCGCACGAGCAGATCGCCGAGCGGGCCCGGCGTACGCCGGAACTGCCGGCGGTGCGGTTCGCCGGCCGCACCGTCGGCTACGGGGAGCTGCTGCGCCGGGCCAACGGGCTGGCCCGCCGGCTGCGTGCCGCCGGGGTCGGCCCCGGCGTGCGGGTCGGCCTGGTGCTGGAACGCTCGGTGGAGCTGGTGGTCGGCCTGCTGGCGATCTGGCAGGCCGGCGGCGCGTACGTGCCCGTCGACCCGGGCCTGCCGGCCGGGCGGGTGGCGCTGATGCTCGACGACGCGGACCCGGCGGTGGTGCTCACCCAGCGGCGGCTCGGCGAGAAGCTGTCCTGGGACGGGCCGCTGTGGTTCGCCGACGAGCTGCTCACCGACGACGTGCCCGCGGACGCCGCCGACGACCGGCCCACCCCGGTACGCGGCACCGACGTCGCCTACGTCATCTACACCTCCGGGTCGACCGGCCGGCCCAAGGGCGTGCCGAACACGTTCGCCGGCATCCGCAACCGGCTGCTGTGGATGCAGGACGCCTACGGCCTCGGCCCCGGCGACCGGGTGCTGCAGAAGACGCCGTACTCGTTCGACGTCTCGGTCTGGGAGTTCTTCTGGCCGTTGATGACCGGCGCGACGCTCGTCGTGGCCCGCCCGGACGGGCACCGCGACGGCGCCTACCTGGTCGACACGATCCGCTCTGAACAGGTCACCACCGTGCACTTCGTGCCCTCCATGCTCCAGGCGTTCCTGCGCGAGCCCGACGTCGAGCGGTGCGTGAGCCTGCGTCGGGTGATCTGCAGTGGCGAGGCGCTTCCGCGCGACCTGCAGGACCGCTTCTTCACCCGGTCCGCCGCCGAGCTGCACAACCTGTACGGCCCGACCGAGGCGGCGATCGACGTCACCGCCTGGGCCTGCCGCCGCGACGACCCCCGGCCGGTGCCGATCGGGCGGCCGATCGCGAACACCCAGGTGTACGTGCTGGACCGCCATCTGCAGCCGGTGCCCGTGGGTGTGCCGGGCGAGCTGCACATCGGCGGGGTCAACGTGGCGCTCGGCTACCTGAACCGGCCCGAGCTGACCGCCGAACGGTTCCTCGCCGACCCGTTCGCCACACCGGCGCCGGCCGGCGGCACGGCCGTCACCGGCGACCGCGACGACGACCGGCCGCCCGCCCGGCTCTACAGGACCGGTGACCTGGGCCGGATCCGTGCCGACGGCGCGATCGAGTACCTGGGCCGCCTCGACCACCAGGTGAAGCTGCGCGGCTTCCGGATCGAGCTGGGCGAGATCGAGGCGGCGCTGACCGCCTGCCCCGGCGTCACCGAGGCGGTGGTGGTGGCGCGTGCGCACGGCGGCGACACCCGGCTGGTGGCGTACCTGGTCGGGCCGGCCGTGCCGGCCACCGGTGAGCTGATCGGCCGGTTGAAGGAACGGCTGCCCGACTACATGGTGCCGGCGGTCTTCACCACGCTGGACGCCCTGCCGCTGACCCCGAACGGCAAGGTGGACCGGTCGGCCCTGCCCGAACCCGACCTGGCCCGCCCGGAGCTGCGCAGCCCGTACGTGGCGCCGCGCGACGAGCTGGAGCGCACCGTCGCCGGCATCTGGCGGGAGCTGCTCGGCGTGGAGCAGGTCGGGGTGGACGACAACTTCTTCGAGCTGGGCGGCCACTCCCTGCTGATGGCCGAGGCCCGCCTGCGGCTCGTCGCGGCGGCCGGCCGGGACGTGACGCTCGTCGAGCTGTTCCAGTTCCCGACCGTCGCCGCGCTCGCCGGTTACCTCAACCGGCCCGGCGCGGACGGCGACGGCCTGGGCGACGCCCAGGAACGGGCGGCCACCCGCCGGCAGTCACTGAGTCGACGTCGCCGCCGCTCGTCGGCCGCGCAGGCATGAACGGTAGGTGAGACAGATGTCAGACGACGTCGAGAACCTCGACCAGATAGCCGTCATCGGCATGGCGGGGCGCTTCCCCGGCGCGGCCGACGTGGACGAGTTCTGGGCGAACCTCACGGCCGGCCGGGAGGGGATCGCCCGCCTGTCCGACGAGGAGCTGCGCGCCGACGGCGTCGACCCGCAGGTGGCCGCGCGGGACGACTACGTGCCGGCCAAGGGCGTCCTGGCCGACGCGGACCGCTTCGACGCGGGCTTCTTCGGCTACCACCCCCGCGAGGCCGAGGTGCTCGACCCGCAGCACCGGGTCTTCCTGGAGTGCGTGTGGACGGCGCTGGAGTCGGCCGGCCACGACCCGAAGACCTTCGACGGGCGCATCGGCGTCTTCGCCGGGTCGAGCCTGAACTCGTACCTGCTGTTCAACCTGCTCGCCAACGAGCAGGCGGTGGACGCGGCCGGCAGCTACCAGACGCTGATCTCCAGCGACAAGGACTTCCTGGCCACCCGGGTGTCGTACAAGCTGAACCTGACCGGGCCGAGCATGACCGTGCAGACGGCCTGCTCCACCTCGCTGACCGCGGTGCACCTGGCGGCCCAGAGCCTGCTCAACGGCGAGTGCGACCTGGCCCTGGCCGGCGGCGTGTCGGTGAGCGTGCCGCTGCGCGGCGGCTACCGCTACGAACAGGGCGGCATCCTCTCCCCGGACGGGCACTGCCGGCCCTTCGACGCGCAGGCGCAGGGCACCGTCGCCGGCAACGGTGTGGGCGTGGTGGTGCTGCGGCGGTTGACCGACGCCCACGCGGCCGGGGACACAGTGGACGCGGTCATCCTCGGCACCGCGGTGAACAACGACGGCTCGCTGAAGGTCGGCTACACCGCGCCGAGCGTGGACGGGCAGGCCCGCGTCGTCGCCGAGGCGCTCGCCGTGGCCGACGTGGACCCGGACAGCATCGGCTACGTCGAGACCCACGGCACCGGCACCGCCCTCGGCGACCCGATCGAGATCACCGCGCTGACCCGCGCGTACCGCAAGCACACCGACCGGGTGGGCTACTGCGCGATCGGCTCGGTGAAGAGCAACGTCGGGCACCTCGACGCCGCGGCCGGGGTGACCAGCCTGATCAAGGCGGTGCTGGCGCTGCGCCACGAGGCGATCCCGGCGACCCTGCACCACACCCGGGCCAACCCCGAGCTGGCGTTGCCGACCAGCCCGTTCTTCGTCAACACCGAGCTGCGGCAGTGGCCCCGGCAGGAGACGCCGCGCCGGGCCGGGGTCAGCTCGTTCGGCATCGGCGGCAGCAACGTGCACGTGATCCTGCAGGAGGCACCGGCCCCGGCCGCGCCGGCCGCCGCGCCGCCCGCCGCACCGGCCGTAGCCCGGGTGCTGCCGCTGTCGGCCCGCTCCGCGCCGGCGCTGGCCGCCGCGGCCGGCCGGCTCGCCGACCACCTGGCCGCCCACCCCGACCTGGACCTGGACGACGTCGCGTACACGCTGGCCGCCCGCCGCCGGGCCTTCGAGCACCGTACGGCGGTGACCGGCCGGGACAGCGCCGGAACTGGTCGCCGCGCTGCGGCGGGTCGCCGACGCCGGCACGGGCACGCCTGCCGGACGGGACGCGCCGGTGGCGTTCCTCTTCCTCGGCCAGGGCAGGTCTAATTTGATGATCGATGCTTGACATGCCAATTATGTGAACTAAATCTCGGCATGCGAGAAGTTGGCGCCGGAGTACAATGGAGCGTAGCAGTTCGCGAGTGCAAAAGAACGTCAATAACCATCTATCGTTCCACCAGTAGAGCCTGATGCATACGAATGTTAATCGATCAGGTTTGCACACCTGTCGTCCTACTTGCTGTAACTTACCAGCGTAAGCGGGTCGAAGTGCCCCCGAAGCCTTGCTGCCATTGTACTCTGTATAGAGGCAACTGGTCGCCGCGCTGTGCGCGGTCGACGACGCCGGCACGGGCACGCCTGCCGGACGGGACGCGCCCGTGGCGTTCCTCTTCCCCGGCCAGGGGAGGACCAACGTGGACATGACCTGGGGCCTGTACCGCACCAAGCCGGAGTTCTGCGCCGAGCTGGACAGCTGCGCCGACCTGTTCCCCGGTCATCTGGGCGAGGACCTGCGCGTGCCGCTGTTCGCCGCCGACGACGAGACCGGCGACGCGGCGCTGGCGCTGGCGCGTACCGCTGTCACGCAGCCGGTGCTGTTCGCGGTGGAGTACGCGCTGGCCCGCCTGTGGATGTCGTGGGGCGTCCGCCCGGCGGCGATGGTCGGGCACAGCGTCGGCGAGTACGTGGCCGCCTGCCTGGCCGGGGTGTTCTCCCTTGAGGACGCGGTGGCGCTGGTCGCCACGCGGGGACGCCTGGTGCAGTCGATGCCGGCCGGGTCGATGCTCGCGGTGTTCCTGCCCGAGGCGGAGGTGACCGGCCGGCTGACCGGCGGGCTGTGCGTCGCGGCGGTGAACTCCACCGGCCTGTGCGTGGTGGCCGGCCCGACCGCCGAGGTCGACGCGCTGGCGCAGCGGCTCACGGCGGACGGGGTGGCGTGCCGCCGGCTGCGCACCTCGCACGCCTTCCACTCACCCAGCATGGACGCCGCTGTCGCGCCGTTCGTCGACGCGGTCCGCCGGGTCGCCCTGCGCCCGCCCGCCACCCCGTTCGTCTCCAACGTCACAGGCGCCTGGATCACCGACGAGCAGGCCACCGACCCGGAGTACTGGGGACGACACCTGCGCGCGCCGGTGCGTTTCGCCGACGCCCTGGACGTGCTGCTCGCCGACGAGGAGCTGGTGCTGCTGGAGGTCGGTCCGGGGCAGACGCTGCGCAACTTCGTCCGCCAGCACCGCGCCTGGCACGAGCGGCGGACGGTGGCCGGATCGGTGCGGCACCCGGACGAGCCGCGCGACGACCAGGAGTACCTGCTGGCCGGGCTGGGGGAACTCTGGGCCGCCGGGGCGCCGGTGGACTGGGCCGCCCGCACCGGGGACACGCCGCGGCGGCTGCTGCGCCTGCCCACGTACCCGTTCCAGCGCCAGCGCTACTGGATCGAGCCGCGGCCCGGCCCGGCCCGGCCCGCGCCGGTCGCGGCGACCGGGCCGGACGCGCAGTGGTTCCACGTGCCCGGCTGGCGGCGGCTCACCGCGCCGGCCGCCGGGACCGCCGACGGGGCGACCTGGGTGGTGCTCGGCGCCGAGCTGCCGCTGGGCGTGGCGCTGGCCGGGCGGCTGGCCGACGACGGCGCGACAGTGCTGCGGGTCAGCGCCGGCGACGAGCTGCGGGAGACCGGCGAGCGGGCCTGGTCGCTGGACCCGGCCAGCCGGGACCAGCACGCCGCCCTGCTCAAGTCGCTGGAGGTGGACACCGGCCGGACGATCCGGGTGGTGCACCTGTGGAGCCTGACCGTGGAGCCGGGCGACGGCCCGGATCCGGACCGGATCGACAGCGCCCGGCGGGTCGGGTTCGACAGCCTGCTGGCCCTGGCCCAGGCGATCGGGGACGTGCAGCCCGCCGGCCCGGTGGAGATCGACGTGCTCAGCCGGGGCCTGTTCGCGGTGACCGGCGAGGAGGCCCTGCAGCCGGAGAACGCCCCGCTGCTCGGCGCCACCACGGTCATCCCGCAGGAGGTCCCGGACGTCACCTGCCGCGTGCTGGACCTGCCCGCCGCCGACCCGGCGCCCGGCCCCACGACCGTGCTGGCCCGGCTGACCGCGCCCACCGCCGACCGGGAACTGGCGCTGCGCGGCCGGCACTGGTGGGTACGCGACTTCGAGGCCCGTCCCGCCGACGCCGCCGGCGGGACGGGCGGCCGGCTGCGGCCCGGCGGCGTCTACCTGATCACCGGCGGTCTCGGCGGGGTCGGGCTGGCGCTGGCCGAGCAGATCGCCCGCTCGGTCGACGCGCCGGTGCTCGGGCTGCTGCACCGCTCGGCGTTCCCCGACTCGACGCGGTGGCCGGACTGGCTGGCCGAGCACGGCGAGCAGGACGACACCAGCCGGCGGATCCGCGGCGTGCAGCGGCTGCGGGAACTGGGGGCGCGGGTGGTGGTGCTGCACGCCGACGTCACCGACCGGGCCGCCCTGTCCGACGCGGTCGGACGGCTGCGCGCCGAAGGCGGTGGCCTGCACGGCGTCGTCCACGCCGCCGGCCTGCCGTCGCGGGGACTGATCGCGGTCAAGTCCGGCCGGGACGTGACCGACATACTGGCCGCCAAGACCGTCGGCACGCTGCACCTGGACGCCGTCTGCGACGCCGACGGACTGGACTTCCTGCTGCTCTGCTCGTCGCTGACCGCGCTGCTCGGCGGGCCGGGGCAGAGCGACTACTGCGCGGCGAACGCCTTCCTGGACGTCTACGCCCAGTGGCGGCGAGCCACCACCGGGGCGCCGGTCGCGGCTGTCGCCTGGGACACCTGGCGCAACACCGGCATGGCCGCCGGCCTGGTCGAGCGGCTGCACGGCGGCGCCGCGCTGACCGGGCACCCGCTGCTGCAACGCCTGGTCTCCTCGACCGGCACGTCCCGGACGTACGCCACCACGCTCAGCACGGCCGACAGCTGGATCGTCGACGAGCACCGGATCATGGGCCACGGCCTCGTTCCCGGCACCACGTACCTGGAGCTGGTCCACGCGGCGGTCGCCGACCGGGCGGCCGGCCGGGTGGTGGAGCTGAACGACGTGCTGTTCCTGATGCCGGTGATCGTGCCGGACGGTCGGAGCCGCGAGCTGTTCACCACGGTGCAGGAGCGCGACGGGCAGCTCCGGTTCAGCGTGCAGAGCCGCGTCGACGGGGAGGCCGGCCGCTGGCAGGAGCACGCGAGCGGCACCGTGGCCTTCCACGAGCGGCCGGCGGACACGGCCCGGGACCTGGACCGGCTGCGCCGCGACTGCGCCGTCACCGAGGTGATCGACACCGAGGACGAACTGAAGCGGCGGCTGAAGCTCGACCGGGTGGAGCAGGGCGGCCGGTTGCAGTTCTCCTTCGGCCCGCGCTGGCGGTGCCTGCGCCGCATCGAGGCCGGCGAACGGCGGCTGATGGTCACGCTCGAACTGGCCGAGGAGTTCGCCGCCGACCTGGAGCGCTACCCGCTGCACCCGGCGCTGCTGGACGTGGCCGGCGCGTCCGCACGGATCCGCGCGCGGGACGTGTTCTACCTGCCGTTCACCTACCGCAGCCTGCGGGTCTTCGCCCCGCTGACCCGGGTGGTCCACTGCCACGTCGAGGTGGACGAGGCCGGTGACTCCGGCGAGACGCTCACCGTCAGCATCGACCTGATCTCCCCGCAGGGACAGCTGCTGGCCCGGATCACCGACTTCACCATCAAGCGGATCAACGACATCGACGGCCTGCTGGAACAGGTGCGCGACGGCGCGGTGACCGCCGCCGGCCCGGGCGCGGGCGAGGCGACGCCGGGCACCCTGCACGTGCTCAGCGAGGGGATGACCGCCGCCGACGGGATGGCCGCCTTCGACCGGCTGCTCGCCGCGCCCGAGCTGCCGGAGCACGTGGTGGTCACCGGCCGGGACCTTTCCGGGCTGCGCCGGCTCGCTGCCTCGATCACCCCCGCGCTGCTCGCCGGGGAGGTGGAGCAGATCGCCCCGCCCCGGGGCACCCATCCGAGGCCCGATCTGGACACCCCGTACGTGGCGCCGGGCACCGAGGCCGAGCGGACGGTGGCGGAGATCTGGCAGGAGGTGCTCGGCCTGGACCGCGTCGGCGTGCACGACGACTTCTTCGCCCTCGGCGGACACTCGCTGGCCGCCGTGCAGATCGGCGCGAAGATCCGCGGCCGGTTCGGGGTGGAGCTGAACCTGCGGGGCTTCTTCGACAGCCCGACGGTGGCGCACACGGTGACCGTGCTGGCCGACCCCGGCGGGCCGGGGGATGGGGGCGCCGACCGGATCGAAGTGGTGAGCCGGGACGTGCCCGACGACGAACTGGCCGGCCTCGACGAGCTGTCCGACGAGGAGATCGAGGCACAGCTCGCCGCCCTGCTCGCCGAGGACGACGGCGGGGGACGGGCATGAGCCGGCCGATTCCGCCCGCCCCGGCGCGTGCCCGCCGTACGCGAGCGCCGCACGTCCTGTCCGCAGCCGTGTCAGCTCACCCACACACCGAGGATGATCGCCCGTGACGACCACCGACCTGGGCAGCCTGTCCGCCGCCGAGAAGCGCGCACTGCTGGCCGAGCGGCTGCGGCAGAAGAAGCAGCGGCGGGAGTTCCCGGCCTCCTTCTCCCAGCAACGACTCTGGTTCCTGGAGCAGCTCTCGCCGGGCAGCGCCGCGTACAACATCCCCGGCGCCGTCCGCATCCTGGGCCCGCTGGACCTGGAGGTGTGGCGGCGCTGCTGCAACGAGATCACCCGCCGGCACGAGGCGCTGCGGACCACGTTCACCGAGGTCGACGGCGAGCCCCGGCAGCTGGTCAACGCCGTCTGCGAGCCGGAGTTCACCGTGGTCGACTGCGCCCACCTGCGCGGACCGCAGGGCGAGGCGGGCATCCAGGAGCTGGCCCGGGAGGAGTTCACCCGCCCGTTCGACCTGGCCGGCGGGCCGCTGCTGCGGGTGCGGTTCCTCCGGCTCGGCCCGCAGGAGCACATCCTGCTGCTGACCATGCACCACATCGCGGCCGACCTGTGGTCCATGTCCGTGGCCATCGCCGAGCTGGTCGAGCTGTACGGGGCGTTCGCCGCCGGTCGCGAGTCGACCCTGCCGGACCTGCCGATCCAGTACGTCGACTACACCGTCTGGCAGCGGCAGCGGCTGGAGGGCGACGCGCTCGACGCCGACCTGGAGTACTGGAAGAAGACACTCGCCGGGGCGCCGGCCGCGCTGGAGCTGCCCATCGACAAGCCCCGCCCGGCGGTGCAGAGCACCCGGGGCGGCTCCCGGCCCTTCGCCCTGCCCGAGCCGGTGATGACCCGGCTGCGCGCGCTGAGCCAGCGGGAGGGCGCCACCCCGTTCATGACCCTGCTCGCGGCCTTCCAGGCGCTGCTGCACCGCTACAGCCGCGAGGACGACATCGTGGTCGGCGTACCGGTGGCCAACCGGAACCGGCCGGAGATCGAACGGCTCGTCGGCTACTTCGTCAACACTCTGGCGCTGCGCACCGACCTGTCCGGCGACCCGAGCTTCCGCGAGCTGGTCGGGCGGGTCCGGCAGACCTGCCTCGGCGCGTTCGCCCACCAGGAGGTGCCCTTCGAGCGGCTGGTGGAGGAGCTGGCCCCGCGCCGGGACCTGTCCCGCTCGCCGATCTTCCAGGTGCACTTCATCTTCCAGAACATCCCGATGCCGGAGTTCGACGTGGCCGGGCTGCGGCTGGAGCCGGTCGACGTGGAGAGCTCCACCGCCCGGTTCGACCTGGAGCTGCAGGTCTTCGACCGGCCGGACGGGCTGACCGGCTGGTTCGAGTACAACACCGACCTGTTCGAGCCGGCCACCGTGGAGCGGATGTCCCGGCACCTCGCGCAGCTGGTGGAGAACCTGCTCGCCGACCCGGACCGGCCGATCGACCAGGTTCCGATGCTCGGCGCCGACGAGGAGCGTGACCTGCGGCTGCGGTGGAACGACACCCGCCGGGACTGGCCGCAGCCGGTGTGCGTGCCGCAGCGCTTCGCCGCCCGGGCCGCCGCCGCCCCGGACGCCCCGGCGCTGCGCACCGACCGGGAGAGCCTGACCTACGCCGAGCTGGACGGGCGCTCGACCCGGCTGGCCCGCCGGCTGCGGCGGCTCGGGGTGGCCCGGGAGACGATGGTCGGCATCTGCCTGGAGCGTTCGGCCGACATGGTCGTGGCGATGCTCGCCGTGCTCAAGAGCGGCGGCGCGTACGTGCCGCTGGACCCGGGTTTCCCGCCGGACCGGATCGCCTTCATGCTCGCCGACTCCGACCTGTCCGTGCTGCTCACCAGCAGCGACGTGCTGGCGGGCCTGGGCGGGGTGAAGGCGCAGCCGCTCTGCCTGGACCTGCTCGGTGACGAGCTGGCCGCCGAGTCGGCCGAACCGCTGGACGTCGACGTGCGCCCCGACGACCTGGCGTACGTCATCTACACCTCCGGCTCCACCGGCCGGCCCAAGGGCGTGCAGGTTCCGCACGGGGCGCTGGGCAACTTCCTGCTCGCCATGGGCGAGCGCCCCGGCGTCACCGCCGACGACGTGCTGCTGGCGGTCACCACGCTCTCCTTCGACATCGCCGGGCTGGAGCTGCTCCTGCCGCTGGTCGAGGGGGCCTGCGTGGCAGTGGTGAGCCGCCAGGTCGCCGCCGACGGGGAACGGCTGGCCGCCGCGCTGGACGCCTTCGGCGCGACGGTCATGCAGGCCACCCCGTCCACCTGGCGGATGCTGCTCGACGCCGGCTGGACCGGCGAGGCCGGGCTGCGGGTGCTGGCCGGTGGCGAGGCGCTCCCCGCCGAGCTGGCCCAGCGTTTGCTCGGCCGGTGCGCCGAGCTGTGGAACATGTACGGCCCGACCGAGACGACCATCTGGTCGGCGGTGGCGCGGGTCGACCACGGCCCGATCTCCATCGGCGAGCCGATCGCCAACACCGAACTGCACGTGCTCGACGGCAGCGGCCACCTGGTGCCGCCGGGTGTCCCCGGCGAGCTGCACATCGGCGGCGCCGGCCTGGCGCGGGGCTACCTGGACCGGCCCGAGCTGACCGCCGAGCGGTTCGTCCGGCACCCCTTCCCGATCGGGCTGGGCGACCGGCTCTACCGCACCGGTGACCTGGTCCGCCGTCGCGCCGACGGGAGCATCGAGTTCCTCGGCCGGCTCGACCACCAGGTGAAGCTGCGTGGCTTCCGGATCGAGCTGGGCGAGATCGAGTCGGTGCTGGAGCGGCAGCCGCAGGTCAACCAGGCGGTGGTGACCGTACGCGAGGACACCCCCGGCGACCAGCGGCTGGTGGCGTACGTGGTGGCCGGCGCCGACGCCCGGGCCGAGGCGGCGGCGCAGTGGCCGCACGAGGTGGAGCAGTGGCGCGACGTCTGGGACGCCGCGTACGACGTGACGGACACCGGCGAGGTCGACCCGACGTTCGACACCCGGGGCTGGAACAGCAGCTACACCGGAGCGCCGATCCCGGTGGCGGAGATGCGCGGCTGGGCCGAGGCGACCGCCGAGCGGATCCTCCAGGACGGCCCGCGCTCGGTGCTGGAGATCGGCTGCGGCACCGGCCTGATCCTCTACCGGG
>NZ_KK037233.1:221673-224048 GCF_000568915.1 Micromonospora sp. M42
GTCGTGCTGCGCCGGCTGGCCGGCGACGGCCGGCCGGAGACGCCCGCTGCCCCGGCTCGCCGGGCCGCCCGCCGCCGAGCCGCGCTGGGACTCGTTCGTCAACGACGCCCTCGGCCGTCGGGCGAGGCGGCTGCTGCCGCGGCTGCAGGCCGCGGTCGGCGAGCAGTTGCCCGACTACATGGCGCCCTCGGCGTACGTCTTCCTCGACGCGCTGCCGCTCACCCCGAACAACAAGGTCGACCGCAAGGCGCTGCCCGCGCCCGAGTCGGGCCGGCGGCAGGTGACATCGGCGTACGTGGCGCCGCGCACACCGGTCGAGGAGGTGATCGCCGGCATCTGGGCCGAGACCCTCGGCGTCGACCGGGTCGGCGTGGGCGACGACTTCTTCGCCCTCGGCGGGCACTCGCTGCTCAGCACCCGGATGGTGGCCCGGGTCCGGGAGGCGTTCGGCGTGGACGTGCCGTTGCACAAGGTCTTCACCGACCCGACGGTCGCCGGGCTCACCCGGGCCCTGACCGCCGACCCCGCGCAGCGGACCGTCGTGGAGAAGACCGCCGAGCTGCTGATCCGGCTCAGCGACCTGTCCGACGACGAGGTGCAGCAGGCACTCGACCGCGCCGACGGAAGGACGCAGGCATGAGCACCAGGCGGTTCGCCCTGTCCGCGCAGCGGCTCGCGCTGCTGGGCAACCTGCTCCAGGAGGAGGGCATCGACCGCGCCCCGGCGCGGACCGTGCCACCGCGCGCCGACCGGGACGCCCCGGTGCCGCTGACCTTCTCGCAGAGCCGGATCTGGTTCCTGGAGCAGTTCGCGGCGCACACCTCCGCGTACGTCATCTCCACGGCGATGCGGGTGCACGGCGACTTCCGCGCGGACCTGTTCGCCCGCGCCTGCGCCGAGGTGGTCCGCCGGCACGAGTCGCTGCGGACGGTCTTCTTCGAGCGGGACGGACGGCCGTACCAGCAGGTGCGGGCCGAGCTGCCGCCGGACGTGCGGGTCGAGGACGTGCCCGGGGTGACGCCCGGGGAGGTCGACGCCGAGCTGCGCCGCCGCGAGGAGGAGCTGATCGGCCGGCCGTTCGACCTGGCCGCCGGTTCGCCGGTGCGGGTCCGGCTGCTCCGCTTCGGCCCGCAGGTGACCGGCGTGCTGCTCAACCTGCACCACCTCGTGTCCGACCGCTGGTCGATGGGGGTGCTGCTGCGCGAGCTGATCGACTGCTACCGCGCCCTGCTCACCGGCGGGCCGCACGGCCTGCCCGAGCTGCCGGTGCAGTACGCCGACTTCGCCCTCTGGCAGCAGGAGCCGGCCGCTCAGCAGGCGTGGGCGGCGGACCTGGCGTACTGGACGGGCCAGCTCGGCGGCGCGCCACCGGAGATCGGCCTGGTCGGTGACCGGCCCCGGCCGAGGGAGAAGAGCTACCGGGGTGACTCGGTGCCGGTGGAGATCCCGCCGGCCGTGGTGACCCGGCTGCGGGCGCTGTCCCGGCAGGAGAACGCCACGCTGTTCATGGTGCTCCAGGCCGCCTTCGCGGTGCTGCTGCACCGGCTCACCGGCGACGAGGAGGTGGTGGTCGGCTCGCCGGTGGCCAACCGGCGCCTGGTCGAGCTGGAGCCGCTGATCGGGCTGTTCATGAACACCGTGGCACTGCGTACCGACCTGCGCGGCGAGCCGTCGTTCCGGGAGCTGCTGCGCCGGGTCGGCGCGGTGTGCCTGGCCGCGTACGACCACCAGGGCATCCCGTTCGAGCGGCTGGTCGAGCAGTTGCAGCCGGAACGGTCGGCGGCCGGCACCCCGGTCTTCCAGGTGCTGTTCTCGTACCAGAACGTGCCGTTCCCGTCCTGGCACGACGGGCCGCTGCGGGTCGAGCCGGTCTCGCTGGACGCCCGCAAGGCCGAGTTCGACCTGCTGCTTGACCTCTTCGAGGACGGCGACACGATCTGGGGGCGGCTGGAGTACAGCACCGATCTGTTCGACGGGGCGACCGCCCGCCGTCACGTGGGCATGTTCCACCTGCTGGAGATGCTGCGCGACGGCGCGCCACGACCAGCTGCGATCATCGGTACGCCGGTGGGATTCATCGGCGCCGCCGAGTCCAAGCAGGCGCTCATCGACCTCGCCACCGACGCCCCCGGCCTCGACGTGCCCTATCTCGTGGTGACCGGGCGCCGGGGCGGCTCGGCGATGGCCGCCTCCGCGCTCAACGCCCTCGCCCGGGAGGCGGAGTGACCGGGCGGCTGTCCGGCGTCGGGGTCGGCCCGGGTGATCCCGAACTGATCACGCTCAAAGCCGCCCGGCTGATCGGCGCGGCCCAGGTCATCGCCTACCACCAGGGTGTCGGCAAACAGTCCAACGCGCGCCGCATCGCTGCCGGGCTG
>NZ_KK037233.1:224217-255103 GCF_000568915.1 Micromonospora sp. M42
CTGTCACCGGCGGCGATCCGGCCTACGTCACCTGTCCGCCCGACGGGGAGCCGCGCACCACGGTGCACAGCCACGCGGCGCTGCGCGACCGGCTGCGCTGGTTGTCCGAGGCGGCCGGGCTGACCGCCGGCGACCGGGTGCTCCAGCAATCGCCTTTGTGCGCCCCGGCGGCGGTCTGGGAGCTGTACGCCCCGCTGCTGAGCGGCGCGGCCGTGGTGCTGGCCCGGCCCGGCGGGGACCGCGACGCCCGCCACCTGGTCGGCCTGATCCGGGCGGAGCGGGTCAGCGTGGCCTGCTTCCGGCCCGACCTGCTCGCCGACCTGCTCGACCAGCGCGGGGTGGAGCGATGCGCCGCGCTGCGGCACGTGTTCTGCGGTGGGGCGCCGCTGTCCCGGCACCTGGTGGCGCGCTTCGCGGAGCGGTCGCCGGCGGCCCTGCACCACGTGCTCGTGCCGCCGGACGTGGCCGCGCCGGTAACCGCCCACCTGTGCGCCGTCGACGGCGAGCCCGCCGATCCGGCCACGCCCGACGGCGGGCCCGCCGACCCGGCCACGCCCGACGGCGGGCAGCGGCAGTTGATGCCGGTCGGCCGCCCGGTGCCGGGCACCCGGGTGCACGTCCTGGACCGGGCCGGTCAGCCACTGCCGGTCGGCGTGCCGGGGGAGCTGTACGTCGGTGGCGCCCCGCTGCCGGCGCCGGCCGGAGGTGTGGCGGCGCTGCTGGCGCCGGACCCGTTCGGCACGGCGCGCGGCGCGCGGCTGCTGCGCACCGGCGAGCGGGCCCGGATGCGCGCCGACGGCGTGATCGAGTACCTGGGCCGCCTCGACCACCAGGTACGGCTGCGCGGCTTCCCGGTGGACCTGGACCTGGTCGAGACGACCCTGGCCGGGCATCCCGCCGCGACCGCGGCCGCCGTGGTGGCGCACGACGACCGGCTGGTCGCGTACGTCGTGGGGCAGGCCGGGACCGGTGAGCTGGCCGCGTACCTGAGGCAGCGGCTGCCGGAGAATCTGCTTCCGGCCGCCTGGGTGGCGCTGCCGGAGCTGCCGCGCACCCCGGCCGGCACCGTCGACCGGTCCGCCCTGCCCGCGCCGCAGCCGCCCGCCGGCGAGCCCGCCGCCGCTGCCGAAGCGCCCCGCGACGAGGTGGAAGCGGCGATCGCCGACATCTGGCGGGAGCTGCTCGGGAACGACGAGGTCGGCCGGGACGACAACTTCTTCACCCTGGGCGGGCACTCCCTGCTCGCCACCAAACTCGCCGCGCAGATCGACGCCCGGTACGGCGTACGGCTCGCGCTGCGCGACCTCTTCGGCAACCCGACCGTCGGCTGGCTGGCCGGGCAGGTCCGGCGGCACGCGAGCGGCGCGGACACCGGCCCGGCCCCGATCCCGCGCGTCGGCCGCGACGGCGACCTGCCGCTGTCGTTCAGCCAGGAACGGCTGATCCGGCACCACCCGCTCGGCCCGGCCGACCCGATCCACAACGTGGTGACCGCGCTGCGGCTGACCGGACCGCTGGACGAGGCGGCGCTGCGCCGCGCCCTGGACGACGTCGCCGGGCGGCACGAGGCGCTGCGGACCCGGATCGTGGACGGCCCGGACGGGCCGGCGCAGCGGATCGAACCGGCCGGCGGCTGGCCGTTGACGGCGGTGGACCTCAGCGACGCCGACCCGGGCGAACTGCGCGCGCTGATCGAGGAGCAGGGACGGCGGCCGTTCCGCATCGACGCGGAGCCGATGGTGCGCGGCCTGCTGGCCCGCCTCGGCGAGGACCGGCACGCGCTGGTGCTCACCATGCATCACCTGGTCACCGACAACTGGTCCTACGGGGTGCTGGTGCGCGACCTGACCGAGTTCTACGGCGCCCACGCCGCCGGCCGGGCGCCGCGGCTGCCGGAGCTGGCCGTGCAGTACCCCGACGTGGCGGCGTGGCAGCGCCGGCAACTGGCCGGCGGCGCGCTCGACGCGCACGTGGACCACTGGCGGCGCGCCCTCGCCGGCCTGCCACCGGCACTGACGCTGCGGCCACCGGCCACCGGGACGACCGCCGCCGACGGCTTCACCCGCGCGTTCCGCGTCGACCCGGCGGTCACGGAGAAGCTGCGTGGGCTCGCCCGGCAGGAGGGGGCCAGCCTGTTCATGGCGCTGCTGGCCGCGTACCACCTGCTGCTCGCCGCCTGCTCCGGCCGCGACGACATCCCGGTGGGCTTCCCGGAGGCGGGCCGGGACCGGGCCGAGACGGCCGACCTGATCGGCTGGTTCGTGCACCCGCTCGTGGTACGCGCCGACCTGACCGCCGCGTCGACGTTCGCCGGGCTGGTGCGGCAGGTCCGGGACCGGACGCTCGACGCGTACGCCAACCGGGCCGTGCCGCCGTGGCTGGCGGCGCCGGCCACCGCGGACGCTGACCCGACCCGGACCCTGTTCAACCTGCTCAACGCCGAGGTGCCGGAACTCGCGTTGCCCGGGCTGCGGGTCGATTCGTTGGAAATCGGTGACGACTACGTCTTCTCCGAGGTGCTCGGCACCAACCTCAGACCGGCGGAGGTCGACTTGGCGCTGATCATGCGGGAACAGGGCGCGGAACTGCACGGCACCTGGATCTTCTCCACCGACGTCCACGACGCCCGGGCGCTCCAGGCGCTGATGCGACGCTGGGACCTGCTGCTCGGCCGGCTGGCCGACTCACCGGCGGCGCCGCTGACCACGCTCCGTGCCCGGCTGGACGAGGTGGGCGCATGAGCCTCTTCGCCTACCTGCTGCGCTACAGCCGGGGCCCGTTCCTGCTGGCCATCGCGGCGGGCATCGTCAGCGGCGGCACCGGCGCCGCCTTCATCGCCATGGTCAACCTGGCGCTGGCCGCCGACGCCGCGCCCTCGCAGCGGCTGATCTGGGGATACGTGGCGCTCTGCCTGGCCACGCTGGTCACCAAGTTCGTCTCCCAGAGCATGCTGTACCGGCTGTCCCAGGGCGCCGTCTACCACCTGCGCCGCCGCCTCATCGACGGCATCCTGGACGCCCCGCTGCGGACCGTGGAGCGGACCGGCACGGCGCAGCTCTACTCGGCGCTCGCCGACGACGTGGTGGTGATCGCCGACGCGCTGCCCGGCCTGCCGGGCATCTGCTCGGGCGCGGCGTTCGTGCTGGTGGCCATCGCGTACCTGGTGATCGTCTCACCGGCGGTGGCGCTCGCCACCGGCGCCACGGTCGTCGTGGGCGTGCTGCTCTACCTGCTCGTCTCCGCCTCCGGCCTGGGCGCGCTCAAGGCCGCGCGGCGGGAGCAGGACGCGCTGTTCGGTCACTTCCGTTCGGTCACCGAAGGGCTCAAGGAGCTGAAGCTCAACCGGGAGCGGCGGGCCGCGCTGATCGACGGTGAGCTGACGGCCACGGCGTCCGCCTACCGCCGGCACAGCGTCTTCGGCCTCTCCGTCTACGAGGGCGCCACAGGTGGCGGTCAGGCGGTCTTCTTCGCCTTCATCGGCCTGCTGCTGTTCGCCTTCCCCGCCTGGTTCGCCCTGTCCGACCAGACGCTCACGTCGTGCGTGCTGATCCTGCTCTTCGCCGTCTCCAGCCTTCAGGGCGTCCTCGTCTGGTTCCCCGCGCTGGGCCGGGCGTCGGTGGCCCTGGGGAAGATCAAGGAGCGGCTCGCGGAGCTCGACGCGGGTCTCGGCGGGCCGGGCGCGGGGCGGGCGCCCGCCGTGCCGAACAGCAGGGTCCCGGCCGCCGCGGGCCGGGCGGGCAACGTCTTCGCCGGGTGGCGAAGCATCGCCTTCCGCGGAGTCAGCCACGTCTACCCCGGACCGAAGGGCGAGCAGTTCGTGCTCGGCCCGCTGGACTTCGAGTTCCGGCGCGGCGAGATCCTCTTCGTCGTCGGCGCCAACGGCAGCGGCAAGACCACCCTGGCGAAGGTGCTCACCAGCCTGTACGAGCCGGAGAGCGGCGCGATCCAGGTGGACGGCACCCAGGTCACCGCGGCCAACCGGGAGGACTACCGCAACCTGTTCTCCGCCGTGTTCTCCGACTTCCACCTCTTCGACAGCCTGCTCGGGCTGCCGGCGGGGGAGCAGGCCGCCAAGGCGCAGCGGTACCTGGAGCGCCTGCAACTGGACCACAAGGTACGCGTCGACGGGGACCGCTTCTCCACCACGGCGCTCTCGCTCGGGCAGCGCAAACGGCTGGCGTTGCTGGTGACGTACCTGGAGGACCGCCCCTTCTGCCTGTTCGACGAGTGGGCGGCCGACCAGGACCCGGTCTTCAAGGACTTCTTCTACCGGGAACTGCTGCCGGAGCTGCGGGACCGGGACAAGGCCGTCGTGGTGATCAGCCACGACGACCGCTACTTCGACGCCGCCGACCGGCTCGTCCGGCTCGACTACGGCCAGATCAGGGAGGAGGAGGTTCCCCGTGGACAGTCGGTGGCTGGGCGGTCAGGTGTGGAATCCGGACGCTGACGTCCGCCTGTTCTGCCTGCCGTACGCAGGTGGCGGCGCGGCGGCGTTCCGGGGCTGGCAGCGCGCCGCGCCACCCGGAGTCCAGGTGGTGGCGTTGGAGCTGCCCGGCCGGGGCACCCGGCTGCAGGAGGCGCCCTTCCTGCGCCTCACCCCGCTGATCCGGTCCCTCGCCGACGCGCTGACCGGCGCGCTGGACCGGCCGTACGCGCTGTTCGGGCACAGCATGGGTGGCCTGCTCGCCTTCGAGCTGGCCCGGGTGCTGCGCCGCCGCCCGGTGCGCCAGCCGGAGCACGTGTTCGTCTCCGCCGCCGCGTCGCCGGACTCCCCGTCGTCGCGGCCGCTGCTGCACTGCGCCGCCGACGACGAGATCCGCGCGCACCTGGCGAAGCTGGGCGGCACCCCGCCGGAGGTGCTCGACAACGCCGACCTGATGCGGCTGATGCTGCCCGTACTGCGGGCCGACTTCTCGGTGCTGGAGACGTACGAGCACCGCCCCGAGCCGCCGCTGGCGACGCCACTGACGGTGCTGGGCGGCCGGGGGGACCGGATCGTGCCGCCGAGGGCGCTCGACGGGTGGCGGCGGCACACCTCGGCCCGGTCGCGGCTGTGCCTGTTCCCCGGCAACCACTTCTTCCTCCACGGCGCGCGGGCCGAGGTGGTGGCGACGGTGGCGCGGGATCTCGCCGCCGTCGTACCGCCGCCGTGGGTGTCCGGCGCCGCCGACCGGTACCACCACCGACCGCCCCCGACCACAGCCGCCGCCGCACCCGCCCGGAGCGGGCCGCCGGTGGACCGGAACCCAGGAGACGAGACATGACCCCCCTCGACCCGGCGGTGGACGCGGCCGACATCGAGCCGTTCACGCTGCTCAGTCCCCGGGACCGGGCGATCGTCCCGGCCGGCGTCAGCGACGCCTATCCGCTGCCCGACGTACCGGCCGACCTGGTCGCGCAGGCGTCGGCGTTCACCGAGGTCGACCTGGACGGCCGGCGGATCGAGGACCCGGCCCCGTTCGCGCCGGAGCGTTTCGCCTCGGCGGTCGAGGCGGTGGTGCGCGCGCACGAACTGCTCCGTTGCTCGACCGACCCGTCCGGCGGCACCGAGCCGCTGTACCTGGCGCATCCGGACGCCGCGGTCCCGCTGGCCCGGCACGACCACCGCAGCGTCGACGCGGACAAGCGCGACACGATGCTCGCCGCGCTGCTGGAGACCGAACGGGCCACGCCGTTCGACCCGGCCGCCGCCGGGGCGCTGCGGCTGACCGTGATCCTGGAGACCGAACAGAGCTGGACGCTGCTGGTCGCCGCGCCCCGGGCGCTGAGCTGCGTGGCCGACCCGGCGGGCATCCTCGCCGAGCTGCTGCGCGCCTATTACGCCGCGGCGCCGGTCACCGCCACCCGGCACGCGCCCTGCGTCGCGGACGCGCTCGACGCCGCCGCCGACTTCGAAGGCGAGGAGTACTGGACCCGGGCGCTGGCCGGCGGCTCCTGCGCCCTGCCCGGCGGCTGGGGCGGCGCGGCCGGGAGCACCGACCTCACCGTCGACCTGGCCGGGATGTCCGCCGGGCTGGCCGTGCTCGCCGACGCCGCCGGGGCGCCGCTGTCCACTGTGCTGTTCGCCGCCCACCAGACCGTGCTCGGCATGCTCGGCGCCGAACCGGCCGGGCACACCGACGCCACCCTCACCCCGCACGGCGGCGCCGCGCGCCCGGACTGCGAGCGACTGCTGCACCGCGTGGTGCGGCCCGTGCCGACGGCCGCCCGCGCGGCGACCTGGCGGGCGCTGGTGCGCGACGTGGCCGCCCACGAGCGCGACGCGTGGACCCACCGGCTCGCGTACCGCCCGGTCACCGGCAGGCCGGGGCAGGGGCAGCACGCCCTCTTCGAGTGGGACCCGGCCGCCGGCCTGCCCGGTGAGCCGCTGCCCGGCCTGCCGGCCGACCGGGACGGGTACGGCCTGCGGGTCACCGCCGGGCCGGACCGCCTGCGCCTGCGCGTCGCCGGGGAGACAGTCGACCCCGGGTACGCCCGCCGGCTCGCCGCGCTCTACCGGGAGGTGCTGGTGGCGATGGCCGCCGACCCCGACGGTGACGCCGGGCGCACCTACCTGCCGGCGGACGAGCGCGACGCGGTGCTGCGCGACTGGGCCGTCGCGGAGACGGCGCCCCGGGGCGACGTGACCGTGGTCGACCTGATCCGGGCCCAGGCCGACGCCACTCCGGACCGGATCGCCGTCCGGGTCGGCGACACGCGGCTCACGTACCGGGAGCTGATGCGGCGGGCCAACCGGCTCACCCACCACCTGCTCGACCTCGGCGCCGGCCGGGACACCCTGGTCGGCGTGTGCCTGGGCCGCACACCCGACCTCATCCCCGCCCTGATCGCGGTCTGGCAGTCCGGGGCCGGCTACCTGCCGCTGGATCCGCAGCTGCCGGCGGAACGGCTGCGCTACATGATCGAGGCGGCCGGCAGCCCGGTGGTGGTCACCTCCACCGTCGAGCAGGCCACCCTCACCGGCCTGTACGACGGCGTCCTGGTCCTGGTCGACGCGGACGCGGCGGCCGTCGCGGCCCGGCCCGACACCCCGGCGACCGTGCCGATCGACCCGGCCCAGCTCGCCTACGTCATCTTCACCTCCGGCTCCACCGGGCGGCCCAAGGGCGTGCTGGTGCCGCACGCCGGCCTGGCCAACTATCTGCTCTGGACCGTCGGCGCGTACGCCGCGCACGGCCCCGGCGGCGCCCCGGTCTTCTCCTCGATCTCGTTCGACCTGGGCATCCCGAACATCTTCACCCCGCTGATCACCGGGGAGCCGGCGCACCTGCTGCCCGAGCCGCTGGACACCGCCGACCTCGGGGCGCACCTGCTCACGGGCGCGCCGTACAGCTTCATCAAGATGACCCCGGGCCACCTGGACCTGCTCACCTGGCAGCTCACCGGGGAGCAGGCGCGGGACCTGGCCGGCATGGTCATCGCGGCCGGGGACTCGTTCACCGCGGCGCTGGCCGAGCGCTGGCTGGATCTGGCCGGGCCGGACGGCACGAAGGTCGCCACCGAGTACGGCCCCACCGAGATCACCATCGGCAACTCGGGGCAGCCGATCAGCGAGCCGCCGGCCACCGAGCTGGTGCCGCTCGGAGTGCCGATCGTCAACACCACCATGTACGTGCTGACCGAGCGGCTCGACCCGGTGCCGGTCGGCGTGCCCGGCGAGGTCTGGATCGGCGGCGTCGGGGTGGCGCGCGGCTACCTGGGCCGCCCGGACCTGACCGCGGACC
The DNA here is from genome assembly GCF_000568915.1 of Micromonospora sp. M42. NCBI lineage: Bacteria > Bacillati > Actinomycetota > Actinomycetes > Micromonosporales > Micromonosporaceae > Micromonospora > Micromonospora sp. M42. The sequence continues at coordinate 231,945 of NZ_KK037233.1, forward strand.
GGTTCCGGCCCGACCCGTACGGCCCGCCGGGCAGCCGCCTCTACCGCAGCGGCGACCTGGCCCGCTGGCTGCCCGACGGCACGCTGGAGTTCCTCGGCCGCATCGACAACCAGGTCAAGATCCGGGGCTACCGGGTGGAACTGGGCGAGATCCAGGCCCGGCTCGCCGCCCATCCGGGCGTCCGTGACGCCGTGGTGCTCGCCCGCGAGCCCAGCCCCGGCGAGAAGCGCCTGGCGGCGTACGTGGTGCTCACCGCCGGCGCGGCGGTGGACGCCGCCGCGTTGCGCGCCCACCTCGCCGTCGACCTGCCCGACTACATGATCCCGGCGGACGTCGTCGCCATCGACCACATTCCGCTCACCACCAACGGGAAGGTGGACAGCCGCGCGTTGCCCGCCCTCTGATCCGCTCCCACGAATCCCCTCCGTGCCGACACCGGCCCCCGTGCGCCGGGACGATCGCGCACGCCGTACGAGAGGACGAATCCATGACCACGACATCTGACCGGTCGACGCGCGGCGCGCAGGGACTGAGGCTGGACCTCGCCGACGACGAACGGACCGCCCTGCGGGCACTGGCCGAGGAACTCGTCGCCGCGTCGCCGCGCCTGCTGGACGACCTGTCCTGGGTGACGCAGGCCCGGCAGGCGAGCTGCCGGATGCCGCTGCGGCTGATGGAGACGCTGCGCGACTTCCGCAGCGACGCCGGGGCCACCGGCTCACTCGTGCTCGCCGGCCTTCCGGTGGACGAGCGCGACCTGCCGAGCACTCCGACCGTCCGGGAGTCGGTGGAACGGGCGACCACCGTGCCGGCCGTCCTGGCCATGCTCGTCGGCCTGCACCTCGGCGAGGTGATCGCCTACCGCAGCGAGAAGAGCGGCGCCCTGGTGCAGAACGTCGTCCCGGTGCGTGGCCTGGAGGACTCCCAGAGCAACGCCGGGTCGGTGCCGCTGGAGTTTCATGTGGAGAACGCGTTCCACCGGGAACGCCCCGACTACGTCGGCCTGCTGTGCCTGCGCAACGATCACGCCAAGCGGGCCGGCACGCTGGTCACCTGCATCCGGCAGGCCCTGCCGCTGATCGAGGAGACCGACCGGAAGGTGCTGCGCGAGCCCCGGTTCGTCACCGCGCCGCCGCCCTCGTTCCGCCAGGGTGACCGCACCACGCCGCACGCGGTGCTCACCGGCAGCGTGGAGGACTCGAACATCTGCCTCGACCTGAACGCGACCACCGCGCTGGACGAGGAGGCCGGCGAGGTGATGGCGCGGTTGAAGCGGATCCTCACCGACGTCTCCACGCCGCTGGTGCTGCAGACCGGGATGATGGCGCTCATCGACAACCGGCTGGTGCTGCACGGCCGGTCCGAGTTCACTCCCCGCTTCGACGGGCGGGACCGTTGGCTGCACCGGGTCTACGTGCACCTGGACAACCGGCGGAGCCGGGAGTTCCGGGACGACGCCGGCGCCGTACTCAACTGATTTCGACGTTCACAAGGTCCACAAAACGGCCTCTAGTGGACGGTAGGCTGACCGGCGCCGGAAGGGGGCGCCGGCAGCCGTACCGCAGTGGCCGGCGGACATCAGTGCCAACCGCGAAAGGGATTCGATGACCGACACGCTGTCGCGCACCCGCCGAGGTGGCGAACACCGGCCGCTGGAGGAAGGCTTCCTCTACCGCTGGGCCGTCTGGGCGGCGCTCAATCCAGTGAAGGTCATCCTGGTCTGGCTGGTGCTGCTCGCCGGCGCGGCCGTCTCGGCCGGCTACTTCACCTCGCACCTGACCGGCAACACCAACTCCGTGATCGGCTCCGACTCGGAGAAGGCCGCCCAGCTGATCAGCACCGAGTTCCCCGACACGCCGAGCGAGACCGACTTCGTGGTCCTGCACTCGACCTCGATCGACGCGCAGGACCCGGCGTTCCGCGAGGTCGTCCGCACCGCTGTCGAGCGCTACCGCCAGGCCCCGGACGTGCGCACCGTGGTCAGCCCGTACGACGCGCCGGACCGGCTCATCGCCCCCGGCGGGAAGACCGCGCTCGTGCCGGTCAGTCTCGACGGCGACGACAAGAAACTCCAGGAGCAGGCCGGGCCGCTCGGCGAGATCGCCGAAGGGCTCGGCACCGGCCAGGTGGAGGCGTACTTCACCGGCGTCTCGCCGCTCGCCGCGGCCGCCGTCGAGCAGGGCAACGAGGACCTGTCCATGGCCGAGACGATCGGCTTCCCGGCCGCCGCCATCGTCCTGCTGCTCGCGTTCGGGTCGCTCGTGGCGGCCGCCATCCCGCTCCTGCTCGGTGTCGTCGCCGTGCTCGCCGCGTTCGGCGCGCTCGGCATCGCCACCCACTTCACCACCTTCGACGTGTTCGTGCAGACCGCTGTCAGCATGGTCGGCATCGCGCTCGGCATCGACTACACGCTGTTCATCGTCACCCGGTTCCGCGAGGAACTGGCGAAAGCAGGTGACAGCGGCCGTCCGGAACGGGCCCGGGCGATCGGGCGCACCGTCGCCACCGCCGGGCAGGCCGTCCTGTTCTCCGGCATCACCGTCGTCGTCTCGCTGGCCGGGCTCTGGCTGGTCCGCTCCGCGAAGGTCTATTCGATGGCCGTCGGCATGACAGTCGCCGTGCTGGTCATGATGCTCATCGCGGTCACCCTGCTGCCCGCCCTGCTCGGTCTTCTGGGCCCCCGCATCAACCGCTTCGCGCTGCCCTGGGCCCGCCGGTCGCTGGCCCACCCGGACCCGGAGCACTCCGGCTGGGCCAAGGCCATCGCCGTGGTCATGCGCCGTCCGCTGCTCGTGGCCGCGCTCGGCACCGTCCTGCTCGGCGCCCTGTCCATCCCGGTCTTCCACCTCCAGTACGGCGTCGACCTCGGCGCCGGCGCGGTGGCCGAGTCGCCGCCGGGCAAGGGGTACGGCATCGTCTCCGAGGCGTACGCGCCCGGCGTGCTCGCCCCGATCACAGTTGTCGTCTCGGCCGGCGGCGACCGGTTCACCGACGCGCAGCTCGACGCCGTCGCCCGGTTCAGCGACCAGGCCGCCGGCAACCGGGAGGCCGCTGACGTCGTGAGCGTCACCCGGGTGCTCGACGCCCAGGCCAAGGGGCACACCACAGCCCACCTCGAAGCCGCGACGCGCGCCGCCGGCCCGGCCCTGGCCGAGCTGGTGAGCCGTGACGGGGACACCACTGTGGTCACCGTCCGTCCACGGCACGGCGCGGACACCGACGAGACGGCCGATCTGGTACGCGAGCTGCGCACTCAGGCCGGTGGCGCGTTCGCCGGCACCGGGCTGACCGCTCACGTCGGCGGTGGCCCCGCCGAGATCGTGGACATCACCGACGAGAGCTCCCGGGCCATGCCGCTGGTCATCGGCGCCGTGCTGGCGGCGAGCTGGCTGCTGCTGTTGATCGCCTTCCGCTCGCTGGTTCTGCCGTTCGAGGCGATCTTCATGAACCTGCTCACCTCGGGCGCGGCCTTCGGCGCGGCGGTGCTGGTCTTCCAGGAGGGGCACGGCGCCGACCTCCTCGGCGTCGAGCGGACCGGGTTCATCCAGGTGATCCTGCCGCTGTTCGCGTTCGCCCTGGTCTTCGGGCTCTCCATGGACTACCAGGTGTTCATGCTCTCCCGGATGCGCGAGGAGTGGGACCGTACCGGCGACAACGCCGCCGCCGTCCAGCTCGGACTGACCCGCACCGCGAAGGTGATCACCGCCGCCGCGGCGATCATGGTCGTGGTCTTCGCGTCGTTCATGTTCACCCGCATCCTCGAGATCAAGCAGATGGGCTTCATGCTGGCCCTGGCCGTGCTGATCGACGCGACGATCGTCCGGCTGCTGCTGGTCCCGTCCCTGATGCGGCTCATCGGTCGCGGAAACTGGTGGCTGCCCGGCTGGCTGGACCGGATCCTGCCACGCACCCGGCACTGACCGCGGCGCCGTCGAGGTCCCGCCGGACCGGCACGATCCGGCGGGACCGGCCGTTCGGGGCGGCCGGGCGGCCCGCTCAGGCGGCGGCCGGCTCGACCAGCTCGACCAGGATTCCGCCCGCGTCACGCGGGTGGACGAAGTTGATCCGGGAGCCGGCCGTGCCGCGCTTGGGCTGCTCGTAGAGCAGCCGTACGCCGCGCTCACGCAGCTCGGCGGAGGTCTTCTCGACGTCGTCGACGGTCCAGGCGATCTGCTGCACGCCCGGGCCGGACTGGCTGAGGAAGCGGGCGATCGGCGAGGTCGGGGTCAGCGGGGCGAGCAACTGCAGCCGGCCATGGGCGGGGTCGGGGCCGATCGACATCATCGCCTCCCGGACTCCCTGCTCGGCGTTCTCCTCCACGTGCACGCACCGCATGCCGAAGACGGTCTCGTACCGCTCGATCGCCTCGTCCAGATCATTCACCGCCAGGCCGATGTGGTCGATGCCGCGCAGGCCGATTCCGGACAGCGCAGACTGCTGCGCCGAAGGTGAAAGCTCGTCAGACATGTCGTCAGCCTAGTGCCGGAAACGGGTTCTTCGAATAGGCGTCCATCGACGGAATGACGACCGGCGAGGGCGTGCGTGGCGTCCGGGCGAGGCGCTTGCCCCGCGTCCGAACCGGCCGTACCTTACATCGATGATCCTCAGTGACGGGTCGTCCCGGGACGTCGGCCACGGCGCTCCGCCGCCCGAGGACCTCGGCGGCATTGCCTACCTGCGCGGACTGTCCAGACGCGGGCTCCTCACCGGCGCCGCGCTGGCCGCGTCCGGGGTGTCGGCCGCCTTCGCCCTGCTGCCCGGCTCCGCCCGGGCCGCCGGCGGCTACCAGCGGCCGTGCGGACGTGTCCGCATCTCCAGCTCCTGGCAGGACCACCGGAACCGGACGCCGCCCTCGGCCGAGCCGGGCACCGACTACGCGGTCGGCGCCGGCACCCCGGTCATGGCGGCGGCGAACGGCACGATCCGGTTCGTGAAGGCCGACACGTCCACGGCCACCGGGCGGGTCGTGGGGATGGCCCACGACGACGGCAACTACACCCGGCACCTGCACCTGTCGGCGGTCGCCGTCTCACCCGGTCAACGTGTGTCGCGTGGCCAGACCATCGCGTACTCCGGCGCCTCGGCCAACGGCAGCGAGTCCGGCGTCGGGCCGCACGTGCACACCAGCCTCTGGCTGAACACCACCAGTCCGACGGATTTCCGCGCGACAGTCGATTTCGAGAGCTGGGCCGGAGACGTCACCAACCCGAACCCGCCCGACCAGGAGGCAGACGACGTGTTCATCGCGAACGTGAAGGGCAACTGGTATCTCGTGGTCCCCCAGGGCACCGGCAAACCGCGGGCGGTGGTCCTCGGCGGCGACAGCAACGCCGCCGCCTCCGGCATCCCCGTCCTGAACTTCACCTGGGATCCGTCGATCAGCGCGCTGCGGGCCGCGGTCGACGGCATCGGCTGACCCGATCCCGCGTCCGACCGCGGCTCGTGCGCGCGGGGACCAGCGGTCAGCGCCGGGCCGGCTCCGCCCGGGCGACGACCGCGCCGTCCACGAGCGTGCCCGCCGCGCCGAGGTAGCCGGCCGGATCACCGATCCGGGCCAGTTCCTCGGCGGTGTAGCGGCCCCGCAGCTCCGGCGTCTCCGCCAGGACGTCGTACAGTGCGCGATCGGTCGCGTCGGCCTCCGCGGCGGCCCGGGTCAGCACCTCCTTGATCCGGTCCCGGCCGACGACGGGGGTGAGCCGGGCGGCGACCCGTTCGGAGGTGAGCTGGCCCCGGGTCAGCGCCAGGTTGGCCGCCATCCGCTCCGGGCGCACCACGAGCCCCCGCGTCAGTGTCACGGCCGCCTCCGCGGCGCCGCCGGTGAGCCGCAGGCACTCGCGCAGCAGCAGCCACTCGGCGTGCCACACGCCGGCGGACCGCTCGTCCTCGCTGAGCAGCGCCTGGGTGAGCCCGGCCGCCAGCGGCGGCACCTGGAGCGCGGCGCTGCGGATCAGCGTGGCGAGGACCGGGTTCCGCTTGTGCGGCATCGCGGAGGAGGCGCCGCGCCCGCTGGCCGCCGGCTCGGCCACCTCGCCCACCTCGCTGCGCGCCAGCGAGAGCACGTCGACGGCGATCTTGCCGAGCGCGCCCGTCACGAACGCGAGCACCGCGGCGAGGTCGGCCAGCGGCGTACGCAGCGTGTGCCAGGGCAACGCAGGCCGGCTCAGGCCGGTCTCCTCGGCGAACGCCGCCACGAGGCGGTCCACGTAGCCGGGGTCCGGCTCGGCCGCGCCGTCCAGCGCCGCGTACTCCAGATAGCCGGCCAGCGTGCCGGCCGCGCCGCCGAGCGACACCGGCAGGCCCTGGTCGCGTACCCGGCACAGCCGCACCCGGGCGTCGCACAGCAACTGGTGCCAGCCGGCCGCCTTCAGCCCGAACGTGGTGGGGGCGGCGTGCAGGGCCAGCGTCCGCCCGGCCATCGGCAGGTCGCGGTGGGTCAGCGCCAGCCCGGCGAGTGCGTCGACGGCGGCGGCGAGGTGGTCGTCGATGACGGTGAGCGCCCGGTGCGCTACTGTCATCGCCGCGGTGTCCAGGATGTCCTGGCTGGTGGAGCCACGGTGGACGTACTCGGCGGAGGCCGGGTCCAGCTCGGCGACCGCGCGGGTCAACTGGGCCACAAGCGCCACCACCGGGTTCGCGGTGTCCCGGGACGCCATCGCGACGCCCCGCAGGTCGAACAGCTCGGCCCGGGCGGTCCGGGTGATCACCGCGGCGGCCTGGACGGGCAGCGTGCCCAGCCGCGCCTGGGCCCGGGCGAGCGCCGCCTCGGCGTCCAGCATGGCCTGCAACCAGGCCCGGTCGCCGACCACCGGCTCGATGCTCGTGCCGGCGCGCACCGGTGAGAGCAGGCCGCTGTCCACCGCCACCTCCAGCGTGTCGATCACACGATCACCCCGGGGAAGCGGGCCGCCCCGGTGGCCGCGCGGTCGGCCACCGCATGTCCGGCCGGCGCGAGCGAGCGCACCTCGGCGGCGATCGCGTCGGCGTCGGCCAGGATCACCGAGTCGTTGCCCGGCCGGATGCCGGCCGCTGTCACCCAGTGCACCGACTCGGTGGGCACACCGAACGCGAACCGGCGGGGGTGTGGCTGATCCTGGGCGTCGACGACCCGGTAGGGACGTTCGGTCACGGCGAGTCCTCCTGTCTCGTACGTGCCGCCGTCGTAGGGGATCCGGTACGGCCGGCACTGTTCGGTGTCGAGCATGTGGCGCAGCAACGGGTCGGCGGTGCCGCGCAGGTCGGGTTCCGGCAGCCGCGCCTCGATGAGGACGCCGGCGCGGACCGGGGGACCGGGCACGGTCCGGGACGTCGCTTCGAACGCGGGTGTCTCGGTGTCGATGACGATCTGGGTGTCCGGCCCGGTCAGTTCCAGCACACCGGCTTCGATCAACGCGATCGTCTCCTCGATGCGCCGGGCCGGCGGGCCGATCGAGAGGAACGCGTTGAACGGGGTGAACCAGCCGGTCAGCTCGTCGCGGTACGAGTCGCCGTCGATCCCGCCGTGATCGACCGCCAGGCGGATCTCGTTGCGCAGGTCACGCAGGACGTCCAGCGCTGCCTTGAGCGGCCCGTCGACGTTGCCGGCCCGCGCGTGCGCAACGTCCCGGGCCAGGTGGTCCAGCGCCCAGGCGCGGAAGTCGTCCCGGTCGCGGAACTCGCGCCCGCGGTACGGGTGGGCCAGCCGGTCCCAGTCCCAGCGCCGCGCCGGCGGTATCGGGTACTCGTCGAGCAGCGCCGGCCGCCGCTCGGCGGGGGTCGCGAGGTAGCGCAGCGTGAAACTCTCGGCCAGGCCGGCGTGCCCGGTGCGGCGCAGCAGCGTCGCGTAGTAGACGCTCTCCACCTCGGCGGCGATCAGCGGCCACACGTCGCGGCGGAACCGGATCGACTCGCCGCGGGCGCGGCGGGCGCGCAGCCGCGCCACGGCCTGCGCGGTCAGCAGCCGGGGCAGGTGCCGGCCGGTCACACCCTTCTGGTTGTCGCCCCGGGCGTGCGCCGGGATGCCCCGGCGGGAACTGGCGGACAACCTCGGTTCGGCGCCGCTGGGCCGGTACCGCAGCCGTCCGCCCTCCTCGGTGAAGCTGCCGCCGCGGCCGACGGTGAGCAGGATCAGGTGGTCGAAGAACGTCAGGCCCAGCCCGCGCAGCAGCACCGGCGCGCCCGCCGGGATGTGGCTGAGGTCGACGTCGGCGGGGTTGGCCTGGGGGAGATAGGTGAGTCCGTGTACCCGGGACAGGCTCGCCGTGCGTGCCTGCCGGGGATCCAGCCGGGCGGCGGCGTGTCCCAGGGCCAGCACCACGGCGTCCAGGTGGTGCAGCCGGGTGCCGTCGGCCAGCCGGACGCCCTGCGGACCGCCCGGCACGCCCGACGTGTCGGCGCTGGCCACCGCGCGGGAGCGGTGGCACCGGATCGAGACGTGCGGCGGCGCGCGGCGCACGATCCGGCGGAAGCTGGCCCGCAGGTAGTGGCCGTAGAACGCCCGGGTCGGATAGTCGTCGGGGCCGAGCGTGCGCGCCTCGTCGAGCACGTCGGGGTCGAGCGCGCCCCACGGGCCCGCCGACGCCACGCTCCGGGCCCACTCGTACAGGCTCGGCCCGGGCTCGATCGGCCCGGCCAGCCGGCAGCTCGGATCGGTGTAGACGGTGATCTGTGAGGCGACGGTGTTCGTCAGCAGCAGCCGGGACTGGTCGGTGCGCCACACCGCGCCGGCGCCGGGCGCGGCGGGGTCCACCACGTGCACGGTGAGGCTGGCGCAGGCCCGGTCGTGCCGTTCCTGGGCGCAGAGCCGCTCCAGGACGGACAGTCCGCGCGGGCCCGCGCCGACGATGCAGATCCGCAGATGCCGCGGGCCTGTCATCGCACGGCCTCGCTCGGGCGCTCGCCGCGCACCCGGGCGGCGTGCATCCAGGCCACCGCCGTGTGCAGCTCCTGCGGCGTCATCGCGGCGAGCGCCCGGTTGCGGGCCGTCGCCGCGTCCCCGGCGGCGTGCCAGAGCCGGATGCTGTCGCGGGAGACGGCCTGCACCGCGGCGGTCCGCTCCCGCCGTTGCGCGACGTAGCGGCGGAGCACCTCGGGCACCGGCTCGGCGCCGTCGCCGAGCAGGTCGCCGAGCACCACCGCGTCCTCCAGCGCCTGGCAGGCCCCCTGCGCGGCGTAGTGCAGCATGGGGTGCGCGGCGTCGCCGAGCAGGGCGACCCGGCCGTCGGCCCAGTCGTCGACGGGCGGCCGGTCGACGAGCACCCAGGCCCGCCACTCGTCGCTGAGGCGCAGCAGGTCACCGACCGCGCCGAGGCGCGACATCGCGGCCCGGACCAGTGCGCCGTCGGTGGGCCGGCCGGCGAACAGCGTGGGCGCGCCGTCGGCGTGACTGGCGGCCATGTTCAGGTACGCCCCGCCGCTGATCGGGTAGTGCACGAAGTGGCAGTCCGGTCCGGCCCACCAGGTGACCGCGTCCCGGCGTACCCGGGCCGGCACCTGGGACATGGGGACTATGGCGCGGTACGCGGTGATGCCGGAGTTGCGCGGCTCGCCGTCGCCGACGAGCTGGCGGCGGATGCGGGAGTGGATGCCGTCGGCGCCGACCACCATGTCGGCGGGGATCCGTTCGCCGGAGTCCAGGCGCACGGTGGCCTCGGCCGCGTTCTGGTCGTAGCCGGCCACCGAGGCGGCCGGGCGCAGCGTGATCCGGGGCAGCCGCCGGGCGGCGTCGAGCAGCCGGCGGTGCAACTCGGCGCGGTGCACCACCACGTACGGGCTGCCGAACCGGCGCTGGTACCGCTCGGTCAACGGCATGCTGGTGACGTGGGCGCCGGTCACGCCGTCCATGAACCGCAGTTCCGCCATGGCGACCGCGGTGGCCCGCACCTGCGGTCCCACACCGAGCGCGTCCAGCGCGTACAGGCCGTTGGGGGCGAGCTGGATGCCCGCGCCCAGCTCGGTGAACTCGGGCTGGCGTTCCAGGACCGTCACGTGATGGCCGTGCGCCGCGACCGCCAGCGCCGTGGCGAGCCCGCCGATGCCGCCCCCGGCCACGACCACGCGCACGGGCGTCCGGGTGCTCATCCGGCCGCGCTGTCCCGGTCGAGCAGCTGCCGGGCCAGCTCCAACCGTTTGATCTTGGTGGTGGCGGTCTGCGGGAGATCCCCAGGCGCCGCTGCACCGGGCGGGCCATCGGCGGCAGCGTGGCGACCGCGCCGGCCCAGCGGTCGATGTCGATCGGCAGGTCCTCGCTGGTGCAGATCACCGGCACGGGCGGCCCGTCCGGCGCCGGCAGGATGATCACCTCGACGAGTTCGTCCAGCCGGGTGAAGAGCGTGTCCTCGACCGCCAGCGTGCTGCCGAACCCGTCGATCTCGTCGACCTCGCGGTCGAGCAGGTGCAGGCAGCCCAACCGGGTGCGGTAGCCCAGGTCGCCCATCCGCCACCACGATCCGTGGCGCTGACCCTCGTACCGCTGCTGCTCGCCGAGGTAGGTGACGATGCGCCCGTCGGTGCGTACCTCGATGTAGCCGGGGTTGTCGCGGCTGGGCGGGCGTCCGTTGCGGCTGACCACCCGGATGTCGGTCATGCCGGGGAACGGCATGCCGACGCAGCGCCCGTCGGCGTCCTCGGGCCGGCGGCGGGTGAACGCGCGGGCCGCGACCGGGCCGACCTCGCTCTGCCCGTACAGCTGGCCGAACACCGGCTTGGGATGCGCGGAGGCCCCGAGCATGCGCCGGACCGTGCGCGGGTGGATGGCGTCGAAGGTGCTGCTGAAGTAGCGCACGGTGGCCAGCGGCGCGCGCGGGTCGTCGGCCAGCCGCTCCCACCGCAGGAACGAGTTGGGGTGGGTCTCCAGCACGCCCGGACGATGGGTGAGGAACAGGTCGGTGGCCTGGTCCGGGTCGTTGTCGGCGAGCACCAGCAGCGGGAAGCCGCGCAGCATCGTGATCGCGAGCGCGGTGAACAGGCGCGAGTGCACGAACGAGACGTGGATGGCGACCGGGCAGCGGCGGCGCACCAGCGCGGCGACCGACGCCTGCGGGCGGTAGCGCGCCTGCAGCGTCCGTCCGGTGTGCACGGCCAGCTTCGGCAGCCCGGTGGTGCCGGAGGTGTGGGTGACCAGGGTGGGGTGGTCGGGGGACATGACGATCGGCGGGACGCTCGGCACACCGGTCAGGGCGCGCAGCGACGTGGCCGACGGATGGTCTCCGGAGGCGAGCAGCACCCCGGCGACCGCCGGGAACACGGTGTCCGCCAGTTCCCCGTCGAGGGTGGCGCGGTCGGTCAGCAGGTACGGCCGGCCGGCCCGGCGGATCAGGTGCAGCACCGTGGTGGCGTCGAGGTGGGGGGAGAGCAGCACCGGCACGGCCCCGATCCGGGCCAGCGCGCACGCGCTCAGCGTGATGTCGAAGTTGTGCGACTTGTGGACCACCACGCGGTCGCCCGGTCGTACGCCGGCGGCGTGCAGGCGGGCGGCCAGGTCGGCGACCAGGCCGGCGACCGCGCCGACGGTGAGCCGCCGGCCGAGTTCCGGCGCCACGTCGAGGTCGTGGTCGAGGGTGATGCTGTTGTCCGGGTGCCGGGCCGCGGCCCGGTCGAAGAGTGTGCCCAGTCGGATGCCGCGATTGGCGATCGTCTGCAGCAACATGTCCGGCTCCTACCGTTCGGTCTCGATGATCGACTTGAGTCGGCGCAGCGTCTCGTGCAGATCGGCGCCGACCTTGGCGCCCCATTCGGTGACGAAACGCCGGCGCTCGTCGTCGTCCATGTCTCGGGTGATCTTGCGGATGCCCTCGGTGGGCTCGTCCATCCGGAAGTGGTGCGTCAGGCGGCAGCCGGCACCCTCGGGGCTCATCCGGAAGGCCCACACGCTGCTCTGGGCGCGCCCCCGGCTGTCCCGCATGGCCCAGCTGAACTCGACGCCGGGGATCGCGGTGTGCACCTGCGACTCCGTGGTCCAGACGCCGCGGACGACCGGCGCCCAGGCGACGACGTCCTCGCCACGGACGTTGTGGCCGCGGAACACCGCCCCGGCGGCGCCGGGACGGCCGCTGATCCACTCGCCTCCGGTGCACTCGGTGCTCCACTCCCGGCACCGGGGAAGGTCACTGACGAGCGCGTAGACCTCGTCCGGAGTGGCGCCGACGACGATTTCCGCCTGCGATTCGAACAGTGGCGTGGTGGTATCGGTTTCGGCCATGCGGAGAATCGTCGTTATCGGCTTCCCGAAGGGTCAAAGTGTTCGACTCTGATTCATCAGGTTCGACGTCTTTCGTGGCCGGGACGCCTATAATCCGGCGCAGATCCGCGACGCGACTAAGGACACGGGAAGAGTCATGGGGGGGAGCACGGAAGAAGGCACCGCCGTGCCCGGCTCCGCCGACGAGGCCGGGGTGCCGCACGACGAAGGCGGTCTGCTGCGGGACATCGCCCGGCAGGGCCGGCGGCTGCTCGACGCGCCGGCCGCCTTCGTCGCCGTCGTGTCCGAGGACGGACCGACGATCTCGGTACGGGCGGCGGACGGCCCCCACGAGGACGGCCGGCTGGACCTGCCCGGTCACCATCCCTCCGGCCCGGCGCTGCTGGACGGATCGCCGCTGTGGTGCGCGGACTCCGGCCCCGCCGCCGCGCCGGTGTCCGGATCGGACGGCGACGGGGCACTGCACGCGGTGGTCGCGGTACGTCTGGGCCACCTGCGCGGATACGCCCCCCGCCGGTCCGTCGCCGCGCTGTACCTCGCCGACCGGCGCCCCCGGACGGTCACCGAGGGGGAGCGAGTCCAGTTGACCTCGTTCGCCCGGCTCGCGGGCGCGGCGATGGAGAAGACGCAACTGCTGGACGTCGCGATCGCCCGGCTCTACGGGCTGGAGCAGCAGTCCGCCCGTACCGCCGCCGACCTGGACCGGATGCGGGCGCTGCGCTCCGCGCACTACGGCTTCATCGACCTGGCCGTGGCCCGCGGCGACGCGCGCGCCTTCGTGGTGGAGGCCGACCGGCGTCTCGGCGCGTCGGTGCGGCTGTGCACCGACGACGGTCTGGTGGTCGCCGCGAGCCGGTCCGCCGCCGGACCGGAGCCGGGCGTGCCGGACGGCCGCCGCATGGTCGTCCCGGTGCTGGCCGGCGACCGGCGGATGGGAGACCTGCTGCTGGAGATGGACAGCCCGCTCGCCGACCCGGACGGGCAGCTCCTGCTCCTGATCGCCCAGGCGGCGGCGGTGATCCTGCGCCAGCTCGACGACAGCCGGGAGAGCCAGGCCCGCCGTGCCCTGCTCAACGAGCTGATCACCACGCCGCAGCCCACCGGCACGCTTGTCGAACGGGCCCGGCGGCTGGGCGTGCGGCTGGACCGGCCGTACGTCGTGGTGGTGTTGCGCCCGGACGGCGTCAGCCCGCACTGGGCGTCGATGTGGAGCGCGGCGTTCGCCGCCCGGGGTGACGGTCTGTCCGCGCTGCACGACGACGACATCGTGCTGCTGCTGCCGGGGGAGGCCGACCCGGCCGAGATCGCCCGGACGGCCGCGGAGGAGTCGGGCGCGCTCTTCGGCCGCCCGGTGACGGCCGCGGCGTCCGACAGCGGTTCCGGGCCGGAGCGGGTGGCGGTGCGCTACCGGCAGGCGCTGCGCTGCCTCGACGTCATGATCTCAATGGAGCTGGCCGGTCGCGGCGTGTCGGTACGGGAGCTGGGTTTCCTGCCGATGCTGCTGGCCGGCCGGGAGGGCATCGACCAGTTCATCGACGCCACCCTCCAGCCGGTGCTCGACTACGACCGGCACCGCGACGGCGACCTCGCCCGCACGCTCGACGCGTACTTCGAGGCCGGCCGCAGCCCGACCAACGCGGCCGAGCTGCTGCACATGCACCCGAACACGGTCACCCGGCGGCTGGACCGGGTGAAGCGCCTGCTCGGCCCGACCTGGCAACTCCCGGCACGGGCGCTGGAGATCCAGCTCGCGCTACGCCTGCACCGCCTGCTCACCGAGCTGTGACGCCGCGCCGTCCGGGACGACCAGGGCCCGCCGTCCGCGCATCTCGCCGTCCTCCACCATCCGGTGCGCCTCCCGCATCGCGGACAGCGGAAGGCGCACCACCTCGCGCGGGCGCAGCCGGCCGGCCGCGAGCAGCCGGTTGATGAAACCGGCCGCCTCCGCCAGTTCCGCGGTCGTGGCGAGCGAGATGACGAAACCGACTATCGACCTGTCGTTCGTGTACAGCTCACCGGCGGGCAGCGCGGGCCGGGTCCGCGCGCCCGCGAGCAGCACGATCCGCCCCCGTACGGCGAGTTGCCCGACCGCCAGGTCCAGGTCGTTGGTGCCGGAGGTGTCCAGGTAGACGTGGACGCCCTCCGGGCAGGACGCGGCGAGCCGGTCACCGAGGTCGGGCGCGGCGTAGTCGACCACCTCGACGGCGCCGGCGGCCCGGCAGAACGCCTCGTCCCGGGGCGCCGCGGTGGCGACCACGCGCGCGCCGAGCGCCGTCGCCGTCGTGATCAACGCGGAGCCGACGTTGCCGCCGCCTCCGCCCACCACCACGGTCTCACCGGGGCGCAGGCGGCCGTGCACCGCCAGCGCCAGGTAGGCGGTGGCGGCCGGGTGCAGCACGGTGACGGCCTCCACCGAGGCCGCCGCCGGTAGCGGGTACAGCCGGTCCGCGGGCACCACCACCTGCTCGGCGGCCGCGCCCTGACGTCCGCCGTGGCCCAGGCTGTTGCACCAGACCCGGTCGCCGGGGCGGAAGCCGGCCACGCCGTCACCGGCGTGCGCGACCACGCCCACCACGTCCCGGCCCACCACGAACGGCAGCGGGACCGGCGTACGGTACGTGCCGGCCCGCACGAACGTGTCGACGTGGTTGACGGTGGTGGCGAGCGTGTCGACCAGCACGTCGGTGGGGCCCGGCCGGGGCGCGGGCAACTCGCCGTACCGGATCTCGGTGGCCGGGCCCAGCCGGTCGACGTAGGCGGCCCGCACTGTCGTCATCGGCGGGCCGGCCCGCCGTCGTCGTTCTGGAAGAACGCCATGCGCGACGACTGGTCCGCGTACGGGCTCGGCGTCGGCGGCTTGTCCAGGACGATCCCGAACCACCGCCGGTACGCCTCCAGCAGCGCGTCGTCGTCGGTGAGCGTCTCGACGCTCCGGCGGTCGCCGGCGATGACCGTCAGCACGTCACCCTGGAGCGTGACCCGGCCGTCGGCGGTGGGCAGCGTGCAGAACATGTTCCGCAGGAACGGCGAGTCCGGGCAGGTGCGGTACCACCACAGGTTCTGCCGGAAGTCGGCCAGGTCGGCCGGCTCGTCGTAGAACCGGTACTGCAGCGCGTCGTTGCGGTACACGTCGACGACCCCCGGCTCGACCCGCCGGGTGGCGAACCGGCCGTGCGGGTCCACGTACGGCTCGGCCGCGTCGAGCCGGAACGGGAACCGGCTGTTCTTGCCGAAGCCGACGTCGACCAGCCAGCGGGAGCCGGTCTCGGGCAGGTCCACGGTCAGCATCAGATGATTGTGCGGGCCGTTGAACCGCCCGGAGAGCCAAACCCGCCCCTGATGCAGCGTCACCGCGAAACCCAGCGCCCGCAACAGGAAGAACAGCGAGGTGTTGATCTCGAAGCAGCCGCCGCCGCGGCGCTGGCGGATCACCTTGTCCAGCACCCGCTCGTCCATGTAGATCTCGTGGCCCAGGTGGTAGTCCAGGTTCTCGAACGGCACCGTGAACGTGTGGCGCTCCTGCAGGTCGCGCAGCGCCGCCAGGTCCGGCCGCGCGGGGCGGGCGGCGCCGATCCGGTCCAGGTAGCCCCGCACCTGCTCGTCGGTCAGCACGGCTCAGTCCCGCTCGTACGACATGCGCATCGACTTCTTGACGTGCGGACTCGGCTTCGGCGGCGCGTCCAGCTTGATGCCGAAGTACTTGTCGTACGCCGCCAGCAGGTCGTCGTCGTTGGTGATCCGTTCGATGCGCCGCTCGTCGCCGTCGATCACGACGAGCTTGTTCTCCCGCAGGATGATGCGCCCGTTCTCGGTCGGCAGCGTGCAGGACAGGTTCTGCAGGAACGGCGAGTCCGGTGAGGTGCGGTACCACCACAGCACCTGCATGCCGTCGGCCGCCACGACCGGCTCGTCGTAGAAGCGGTACTGCAGCGCGTCGGCCCGGAAGACGTCGGTGGCGTTGTCGGCGACCCGCTTGGTGGAGAAGGTGCCGTGCGGGTCCTCCTGCGGCTGCGGCGACTCCAGCAGCAGCGGGTAGCGGCTGCTGCGACCCAGGCCGACGTCGCTCAGCCACCGCTGCTCGCCGATGCGCACCGTGGTCACCGAGTGGTTGTACGGCGGCGTGAACTCGTGCCCGAGCCAGACCCGGCCCTGGTGCAGCGTGACGTCGAAGCCCAGCGCCTCCAGCAGGTAGTGGAACGCGTTGTTGATCTCACCGCAGCCGCCGCCGCGGTTCTGGTACACGATCTTCTCGACCACCCGCTCGTCGATGAAGATCTCCTTGCCGAGGTGGTAGTCGATGGTCTCGAACGGCACCGTCAGCTCGTGCTGCGCGTGCAGCAGCCGCAGCGCCTCGGCGTCGAGCCGCTCCGGCCGGGCCACACCGATGCGGTTCAGGTACGCGTCGACAAGCGTGTCGTCGAGCATGTGGTCACTCTCCTGTCGAGGGGAAACGGGCGAACAGCTTCGCCGCGTTGGACCGGTTGACCGCGGCCCACCACCCCGGATCGAGGTCCGCGTGGCGCGCCACTCCCGCACCGATCGAGGCGCCGAAGGACTCCGGCATGAACGGGTAGTCGGAGCCCACCAGGACCCGTTCCGGATCGGCGAACAGCCGCAGCGAGGCGAGCGCGTGCCGGCCGCACATCGCCACGTCGAAGTAGAGGCGGCGGAGCACGGCGAGAGGATCGTCCGGCAGGCGGTCGGCGAGATCGCGGTTGATGACCGGGCCATAGGTGAGCCGGTCGGCGTAGTAGCTGACCCCGCCGCCGCCGTGCGACAGGATGATCCGCAGCTCGGGGAACCGCTCCAGCGTGCCGTTGTAGAGCAGCTGCGCCACCAGCCGCACCGTCTCGAACGGGAACTCGTACAGCGACAGCGGCAGCCCGAAGGCGGGCTGGCCGGTGGCCGGCGGCACCGCCGGGTGCACGAAGATCGGCGTACGCCGCCGCTCGGCCTCGGCCAGCAGCGGATCGAGCCGGCGGTCGCCGACGTAGAGCCCGTCGTAGTTGGTGAGCAGCCCGAGCCCGTCCAGGCCGAGCACGTCGACCGCGTGGACGAACTCCGCCACGCAGTCGTCGAGGTGGGGGAAGGGCAGCACCGCGAACGCGCCGAAGCGGCAGTCGCCGGCCGCCACGAACTCGGCCAGGTACTCGTTCAGCCGCCGCGCGAGAGCGCGGCTGCGGGCGCGGTCCAGCGGGGGTACGCCCGGCCACAGGCTGACGATCGCGGCGCGTATGCCCTGCCGATCCATCATGGCGAGGCTGCCCGCCCGGCTCCACGTGGGGCGGTCGACTCCGGAAAGAACAGTGGAACCGCCCAATTCGCGAAGCTCGGCCGCATAGAAATCGGGAATTATGTGATGGTGCACGTCGATGGCGTCCATCCACGGTGACCCGGCCGGACCGTTTACGGGTTTGGCGTCCACATCCGCATCGTGGTGACCGGATCGCGTCCGGCCAAGGCGGTGCGGGCGAATATGTCACGTCGGCTCCGCCGGTTGCCCTGCCCGCTGCGGTTGCCATACATTGACCGCAGGTCTGGTCTGGAGGACCGTCGACACTATTCGCCGCGAAGTCGGTGCCCGTCCTTATCGCAATTTTCGCGTTCGACGGCTGGTGAAGAAATGGACCTGGCGCATGCTCACATATTCGCGTGGCGACCGGCCGATCGGTGTGCTCGGCACCGGCTCCTACCTGCCCGGCCGGGTGGTGACGAACGATGAGGCGGCCGAGCACGCCGGCGTGACCGGCGACTGGGTGTACGAGAAGACGGCGATCCGGCAGCGGCGGTGGGCCAAGCCGGACGAGGCGACCTCCGACCTGGCGATCGGCGCGGCGCGCGTCGCGCTCGCGGACGCCGGCGTCGATGCGGCGGACCTGGCGCTCGTCGTGGTGGCCACCTCGACGCCGGATTCGCCGCAACCACCCACGGCCAGCGTCGTCGCCCACGAGATTGGCGCCGGACGGGGTACCGCCGCGTTCGACGTCAACGCGGTGTGCAGCGGCTTCAGCTACGGGCTCGCGGTCGCCGAGCGGCTGGTGAC
Organism: Micromonospora sp. M42; assembly: GCF_000568915.1. Classification (NCBI taxonomy): domain Bacteria; kingdom Bacillati; phylum Actinomycetota; class Actinomycetes; order Micromonosporales; family Micromonosporaceae; genus Micromonospora; species Micromonospora sp. M42. The sequence continues at coordinate 250,163 of NZ_KK037233.1, forward strand.
CGCAGCGGGGGACCGGCCGGCGCTGGTGATCGGCGCGGACGTCTACTCGCGCATCCTGTCGCCGCAGGACCGCCGCACAGTGGTGCTGTTCGGCGACGGCGCGGGCGCCGCGGTGATCGGGGTCGGTGGCGCGCACCGGGTCGTGGCCACCCGGCTGCTCAGCTTCGCCGAGGCGCGCGGGCTGATCGGCGTGGCGGCCGGTGGCAGCCGCCTGCCGGCCTCGGAGCAGACGCTCCGCGACGGCTCGCACCACTTCCGGATGGACGGCCGGGGAGTACGCGAGTTCATCGACACGTACGTGGTCGCCGGCATCGCCGAGTTCCTGGCCGAGCACGGTGTGCCGCCGCACCGGCTCGGGCATCTGGTGCCGCACCAGGCCAACGGCCGGATCCTCGCCTCGATGGCGGAGCGGCTCGGGCTGCCCTTCGACCGCGTCGCCAGCACGTACACCGCCTACGGCAACACCGGCGCCGCCGCGGTGCCCATCACCTACGACCAGCTGTGCCGCTCCGGCCGGGTCCGCGCAGGTGACCTCGTGCTGCTCACCGCATTCGGCGGCGGGATGTCCATGGGGATGACCCTGCTCCAGGCCGGCTGAGCCGTCCGGGCGGGCGCCGGTGCCCGGTGGTCACCGGCGCCCGGCGCGCGTCAGGAGGTGCGCCGCAGGGCCGGCTCCGGCCGGCCGTGCGTCGCGAGCACCGTGTGCGCCGCCGACGCCAGCGTCACGTGGCGGTGCCAGCCCCGGTACGAGCGGCCGGTGAAGTCGCGCAGTCCCACCTGGTCGCCGGTGGACTCCAGGTCGTCGGTGACCCGCCGGACCAGCGCCGCCCGGCCGACCAGGTCGGCGAGGCCGATGTCGCCGCGACTGGTCAGCCACAGCTGGCCAGGCTCACCGCGCCCCGGCGCGCTCAGCTCCACCAAAAGCAGGGGATCGTAGCTGCGGGTGCTGGGCAGCCGAACCGCGACGGTGCCGGCCAGCACCGGCGGGCGCGCCGTGAGCCCGAAGACCGAGAACCACTGTAACCCTTGTGCCTGATAACGATGACTCGGTCGTGACCTTCGAGCGGATGCCGAATCTATGTAATGAAAATCGTTTCCTAAAGGAGCGCCCTCGAAAAAAATCGGACTGAAGAGACAGTCTACAGCATCATGTCACCGCTGCGGCCGGCGCCCCCCAGTTCCAGGTACGCCTCGACGGTGCAGGCGCCCAGCGACTGGGCGACCAGGTCGTCCGGAATGGCCGCGCGCCGGCGGCGCTTCTCGTCGGACAACCAGTCCTCGTTGAGGTGCAGCCGCCAGTTGACCGGCGTGACGACGCTCGTCGAGGCCGCCCAGAGACCAACCGCGTGCTGCGCGTTGAGGGACTGCCCCAGGCCCGGCGAGTACCGGCGGCCGACGCCCACCGAGTGCGTCCCGGCCTTGCGGATCAGGGTCGGGTGCAGCACCCAGGTCCGGGCCCCGCAGAGGCGCGTGACGTGCCGGGCGAGCGCCCGCCGGACCGGCATCCAGTCCCAGGTGGAGTCGCTGACGAAATGGTGCAGCGCCTGCTCCGCGGCGGGTTCCGTGGAGATCGCGGCGATGTTGCGGATCGACTTGCGTCCCCGGGCCAGCAGCAGCCCGCGTACGTACTCCCGGCCGCGCCGTCGCTGATCGCTGCGCGGCAGCCCGGCCAGGATGTCGTCACACAGATCCGTCAGGTCCTCGTCCAGCAGCATCCTGCCTCCTCGCGGCGCGGCGGCGAATGCACACGAGCTTGGAACCCGCGGCGAGGATGGTCGAGGTGCTGGCGGCACCGCCCTCGGGGCCACAGTGGTTGGCCGAGGCGCAGGTCGCCGGGAGGCCCGCGGGGCGGGCGTCACTTGCCGATGTGCAGCGCCTCCCGGATGAACATCTGCGCGAAGGTCGGCGCGCCGGTGGTGGTGACCACGTCGATGAACTGGCCGACGTGGAGGTCCTCGGTCGCCTCCCGGACGAGCAGGTCGGCCAGGTCGGTGCGGGAGGTGAACCGGCCGGGGAGCCGGCGCGGCTCGGCCCGGTAGTCGGTGACGCCGTCACCGTCGAAGAGACCGGCCGGACGAATGACGGTCCAGTCCAGACCGCTTTCCGACACCACCTTCTCCATCCGCGCCATGTCCTCGTAGACGGTGCGTCCCATCCGCAGCAGGATCGGTGCGATGATCTTCTTGAAGGTGAACGTCTCGCCCTCGGCGTGCTCGCCGCTGGTGCCGGTCGACGTCACGCAGACCAGCCGGCGCAGGCCGTGGGCCCGCATCGCGGCGATCATGTTGGCGGCGCCCTCGGAGTAGGTTCGCACCGTCTCCTTCGTGTACGGCACACCCAGCGTCGAGATCACCGCCTGCTGGCCGGCGACGGCGGCGTCGACAGCCGCGGCGTCCAGCACGTCGGCGCCCACCACCCGCAGGTTCTCGCCCCGCACCGGGAAGGACTCCGGACGCCGGGTCACTGCTGTGACGACGTGGCCCCGGGCCATCGCCAGCTCGGTGGCCAGCCGGCCGGTGGGCCCGTTCGCGCCGAACACCACGAGTCTCATCTGGCCCCACCTCTTCGTCGGCGCGAGGGTCGAACGACGGTCCAGCAGTCGAACAACGTTCCGGTGCCCGACCAATGTACTACGCTCACGGGCGGAACAGGCAGATTTCGGGCGAGGCGGGTGACGGGATGGCGGAGCGGAGCCGGAGCCTGTGGCTGCGGACGACGTCGGCGCGGCCCGACCCGCCGCTGACCGTCGAGCGCATCACCGCCGCCGCGGTCGAGCTGCTGGACGAGGACGACGTCGGGCAGCTCACCATGCGCCGCCTCGCCGACCGCCTCGGCGTCGGCACCACCACGCTCTACTGGCACGTGGACACCAAGGAAGACGTGATCGACCTCGCGGTCGACGCGGTGTTCGCCGCCACGCCGCCACCGCCACCCGGCGACGACTGGCGGGCGGACGTCACGACGCTGCTGACCGAGCGCCGTGCCGCGCTGCTGCGGCACCCCTGGTCGGCGGTGATGCGACGACGCCCCGCGGTCGGCCCCGGCTTCCTGTCCTGGATGGAGTTCCTCCAGGCCACCCTGACCCGCGCCGGGTTCACCTCCCGGGACGTCACCGCGGCGAGCTGGGTGCTCTACAGCCACGTCCAGGGCTCCGCGGCCAGCCAGGCCACGCTGCGGTGGTCGGCGGCCGAACGCCGGGAGGGCCAGCTGATGCTGGAGCGGCACAGCGCCAGCTATCCCACACTGGCCGCGCAGCGGCACCTGCTCGACGACGACTGGGACACGAACTTCGCGCTCGGGCTGGCGTACGTGCTCGACGGTCTGACCGCCCGCGCCGCAGCCGGCGCCACCTGAGGCCGGACACGCCGAACCGGCCCGCGCCGGGCGGGCCGGTTCATGTCGGAGTCAGAGGCCGAACTTCTCCGCCAGCAGCCGGCGGTCCACGTACCTGATCGCCGACGTGGTCTGCTCGCGGCCGATCTTGTACGCGGTGGCCACCTCGACCAGCCGCAGCGCCTGGTACTCGAGGGCGGCGAGGTTGTCCTCGTGGACGTTGTTCGCCTCGTGCCGGGAGACGCTGCACGTGCCGTACGGCGCGCCGTTGTTCGGCAGGCCGAGCACCTCGACGCTGGAGCCGTTCGGGACGATCAGCGAACCCCAGTGGCAGATGCAGTTGTGCAGCGCCAGGATGGCCGCCTGCTGCCCGGCGTGCGGCATCGAGCCGGACGCGAACACGGACACCACCTTGTTCGCCAGGTCACCCGGAATGGCGACCGGTCCGGAGTGGTCGATGAAGTCGAGGATCTGCGGCGCCGGCAGCCCGTAGTGCACCGGCGTGCCGATCATGATGGCGTCCGCCGCGACCAGGTCCGCGAGCGTGGCCACCGGGACGTCCGCGGTCTCGGCGTTGAGCTCGGCGTACGCCTTGTGGTCGAGCACCATCGGGCTGGGCAGGTCGGGCACCTTGTAGAGCTGCGCCTCCGCGCCCGCCTTCACCGCCGCAGCCGCCGCTGCCACGGCCATCTGGTAGGTATTCCCGCTGCGGGAGTGGAAGATGATTGCCACCTTGATCACAGGAACGCTCCTCACGAGTCGATGCGCCTGGGCATCGCATGGGCCATCTACGGGCATCCTGTCGGCCGCGCCCCGCCCGGCAAACGGCGCGGATCTTAGTTAGTCACCTCGATGTCCGCCGGGGCCGCGACCTGACAGAACCGGCCCGTCGTCGTTGACCGGTCCGTCCCGGTCCGGGTGTGCTGCGCCCATGTCGAACGCTTCCGCGGAACCGCCCGCCGCACCTACCGACCCCGCCGCGCTCCTGCCCCTGTTCGAGCGCGCGTTCAACAACCGCGATCTCGACCAGCTGGAGCAGCTCTACGAGCCGGACGCCCTGCTGATCCTCGCCCCCGGCACGGTCCTGACCGGCGACCAGAGGCGCGCGCGCAGCCGGGAGGAGCAGCACTTCCTGCCGATCAAGGTGGCCGTCCGCCACCAGTACGTCACCGGCGACATCGCCCTGGTGATCAACGACTACGTCCACGAGGGAACCGGACCCGACGGCACCCCGCTCCGGATCGAGGGCACCGCCGTCGACGTGCTCCGGCGCGGCGCGGACGGCGCCTGGCGCTGCGTCATCAGCAACCCCGCCGGCCTGGGCGCCGCCGGTCCCACCGCACCCTGACCACTGTCGACACCGGGCCGCAGCGGCGCCGGTGACCGGCCGGCCGGACGGTCAGCCCGTCAATCGGGCGACGATGCCGGCGGCCGGGCCCGGCACGGCGGACGCGAAACCGGTCCCGGCCCACAGGTTCAGCGCCTCGGCGTCACCGAGACGTGCCGCCGCGGCCCGGATCGGCGCGGTCAGGTGGTGCACCGCCGGATAGGCGACCGGCGCCGCCGCGGAGTAGGCGTCGGTGAAGCGGTTGGCCAGGGCCCGCGCCG
>NZ_KK037233.1:255367-319038 GCF_000568915.1 Micromonospora sp. M42
GGTAGCCGGCCGGATCGGTGGTCGAGGCGTGCCGCCCCGCCGTGCCCGCCTGCGCGACGAGCGCGTCCGGTCCGGCGGCGACCGCCCGGCGGGCCTCGTCGGCCGAGGTGACGGTGATCAGCACGTGGCATCCGGCGTCGCGCAGCGCCCGCACCACGCCCGCCGGCGGTACGCCGAACGCGAAGCTCACGAGCGGGACCGCGTACGCCACCGCCAGGTCCACCTTCGCGGCGAAGTGGTCGTCGTCGTGCCCGCGCGGCGTCGGCAGGTCCACCCCGTACCGCTGCGCCTCCGGCAGCAACAACCGGCGGTACGCCTCCACCCGCGCCGGGTCCGGCTCGGCCGGGGTCGGCACGAAGATGTTGAGCCCGTACGGCACGCCGGCGGCGCGCGTCGCGCGTACCTGGTCCTCGACGGAGTCGGGGGTCTGGTAGCCGGCGGCGAGGAAGCCGACCGAGCCGGCCCGGGCGGCAGCGGTGACCAGCGCCGGGTTCGACGGACCTCCGGCCATCGGGGCGACCACCAGGGGAGGGAGCAGCTCGGTCATGGCGTGACCCTACGTCGGTTCCGGACGACAGCGAGTGCGGGGAACCCCGTCCAGGGGTTCCCCGCACCCTGTGGGGGAAGGGCTCAGATCCGGGCCGCTTCCTCGACCCCGGCCGGGGGAACCGGGGCCGTCTTCGCCCGCCGTCCGGGCATCCACCAGTTGGCCTTGCCGCACAGCTCCATCACCGCCGGGACGAGGATCATCCGGACGATGGTGGCGTCGACGAACACCGCCACCGCCATGCCCAGGCCGACCTGCTTGACCGAGACGTCGGGGCCGAGCATGCCGGTGGTGAACACGGCGATCATGATGGCGGCTGCCGCCGTGATCACCTTGGCGGTACGGGCCAGACCGCGGGTCACGGCACGGCGGGTGTCGCCGGTGCGCTCGTACTCCTCACGGATCCGCGAGATCAGGAAGACCTCGTAGTCCATGGAGAGGCCGAACAGCAGCGGGAACATCATCATCGGCACCCATGTCGTGATCGGCATGGAGGTGGGGAAGCCGAGGGCGGACCCGAGCCAACCCCACTGCACGATCGCCACCAGCACACCGAACGAGGCGCCGATGGACAGCAGGTTCATCACCGCCGCCTGCAGCGCGATCGTGACCGACCGCACCAGCACGACGAGCAGCAGCAGGGACAGCAGGATGACCACGGTGATCATTACGGGCAGCCGGGAGCTGGTCTCCTCGGCGAGGTCGATCGCGCCGGCGTTCGGGCCGCCGAGATAGACCTCGCGGCCGCCGGACGCCGCGGGGAGCACGTCGTCGCGCAGCTTGTGCACCAGGTCCGCGGTGGCCTCGTCCTGGGCGCCGGTGCGGGGGAAGGCCATGAAGACGGCGGCCTGCCCGTCCTGGCTGATCCGGGGCGGCGTCGCGTACGCCACGCCCTCGGTGCCGCTCACCGCGGCGACGACCGGACCGAGGTCGCTGTTTCCGTCGCCGACCTCGGCGGCGAAGATCAGGGGAGCGCCGTAGCCGGGGCCGAAGCCCTCGGACAGGATCTCGTACGAGGTGTAGCTGCTGCGGTCGCGGGGCTGGACGCTGGCGTCGGGCAGGCTCAGCCGCATCGACAGCAGCGGCGCGGTCAGCACCAGCAGGATGGCGGTTGCCCCGAGCGCGGCGATGACCGGGCGGCGCTGCACCACGCCGGCCCAGCGTTCCGCGAGCGTGCGGCGCTCCTGCTTCGGCGCGTCGGAGCCGGCCTGCCGAAGGGGGCCCCGGCGCGGTACGCGCAGACCCTGGATCTTGTAGCCGGCGAAGCCCAGGAAGGCCGGCATCAGCGTGACCGCGGCGATCATCGTCACCAGCACCGTCGCCGAGGCCCCGAGCGCGACGCCGTTCATCATCTTCTGGCCCATGGCGATCAGGCCCAGCAGCGCGATCATCACGGTGGTGCCCGCGAAGAGGACCGCGTGACCGGCGGTGGTGATGGCCTTGACCGTGGCGCTCTCGGGATCGTCCCCCTCCACCAGGCTGTCCTTGAAGCGGGTGAGGATGAACAACGCGTAGTCGATGCCGACGCCGAGGCCGATCAGCACGGCGATGAGCACCGTGAAGTCCGGTGAGGGGACCAGGTGTCCGACGAGCTTCATCAGCGCGACGCCGCCGAGCACCGCCAGCAGCGCGGTGACGATCGGCAGGCCCATCGCCACCAGCGAGCCGAACGCGAGGAACAGGATCACCGCGGCGGTCACCACGCCGACCGCCTCGGCCGGACCCTGCGGGGGCGTCTCCGCCTTCTCCGCCCGCTCGCCGCCCAGCCCCAGTGTCACGCCGTCGCCGGAGGCGTCCTTGACCGTGTCGACGAGTGGCTTGGCCTCGGCCTTCTCCACGTCCATCGAGGTCAGCGGGATCGTCGTCCGGGCGATGCGGCGGTCGGCGGTGACCAGGTTGCGGTCGTCGTAGGGCGAGACGATCGGCCCGGTCACCGGTGAGGCGTCCAGGTCGGAGATGACCTTCTCGATCTTCTGCCGCGCCGCCGGGTCGTCGATGCCCCGCTCGGCCTTGATGGCCAGGGTGAGCGTGTCGCCCCGCTGCTCGGGGAAGTGCTTCTCGATCAGGGCCTGCGCCCGTGCGGAATGGGAGTCCCCGCCGGAGTAGACGTTGTCCGGGGCGGCGCCGTAGCGGAAGCCCAGGAACGCCAGGGCGATGACGCCGACGATCCAGGTCAGGAGCACCAGTCGACGACGCCGGTAACAGAACCGCGCCAATCCCGCCAGAGCTCCGTCTGTGCGGGGAGTCTCGGTAGGCATCATCTTCTCCTCAAGTCAATAAGCGCTCTACCTAATGGTCGTGAACAGGCACTTCTGTGTCGCCGTACGGATGCAGGCACTTCCTGGACGTCGCTACCACGGTTGCGGTACTCCATTTGCAGTACACCTGTCGGTATCCGGTCAGCGCCGTATCCTGCGCTTTCTCTGTCGGCAGAGCGGTGCGGTGACCAGCCGCCGTCGACCGCCCGCGGGAGCGGTCGCGTCCGGACCGGGCAGGAGTGACGCCATGTTCCGGTCGGAGCTTGTTTCACCTGGTCACGATGGTGCTGGACGTTCGGCCGGCCGGTCCGGGACGGTCCGCGGCGAGGGCTGTTTCGGTCATGCGTGCGAGTTCTGCCAATCGTGGCATTGTTTAGGTAAGTCCGATATCAGCGGGATGCTGCCTGATATATGACGGCTGCGCCGGGGCCTGCCGGATAGTTATGATGAGCGACGACGGTGATCGATGGCAAATGTGGTTGCTGTGGGGTAGCGTCATCGACCGAGTCCAGGCTTTTCTTGAGCTGTGTGCGCATATTCCGGGGGGATTATGACAACGGGACGGCCGCGGGAGAACGAGGCGACAGCCGCAGCACGAAATCCGGTGTGCGCCGCCGGGGGGCCGGTGTCCCAGCCGGGGGGCGGAGGGAGCGACGAGCAGGTCCTGCGCGAGATCCTCGGGGTCGACGTGCACCGCGAGCTGATTGACTTCGCGGGCGGTGCCGGCGGAAATCCGCACCTGGTCGCCGAACTGGCGCGCGGGCTCGCCGAAGAGGGATTGATCCGGGAGAGAAATGGTCGGGCGGAATTGGTTTCCCGTCGAATTCCCCGGCGTGTGCTGAGTTTTGTCATGCGGCGATTGAATGACGTGAGCGCCGGCTGCCAGCAGTTTCTGAAGGTTGCCGCCGCATTGGGCAGATCCTTCATGCTGGAGGACGTCTCGAGAATGCTGGGCAGATCGTCGGCGGCCCTGCTCCCGCCGGTGGACGAGGCGATCGCCTCGGGCTTCGTCGTGGCCGCCGAGCATCAGCTCGCCTTTCAGAGCGATTTCCTGCTGCGCGGCATCATCGAGGCCATTCCCGGGCCCGCCCGCGACGCCTTACGACGTGAGGCGATGAGCCTTTCCGGGCGACGCAGCCCGGTGGCCGACCAGAATCGCCGGATGGACGCCGCGACTGCCGCGCCGGTGAGCGCGACCGGAGAGGACGCCACCGGATCCTGTTCCCGCGCGCACCGCCTGATCATGAGCGGGAACGCCGAGGCCGGCGTCCGTGTCGCCGAGGCGGTTCTCGCCGGCCCGGCCGCGTCGCCCGCCGCCCGGCGTGACGCGCAGGCGTGTCTGGTGCTGGCCGATCTCCTGCTCGGCGGCGAGGGCACCGATCCGCTGACCGAGGCGATCCTGCGGGAACGCGACGCCGAGTCCGGTGACGCCGCGCTGGCGATGGCGCTGACCGCCCGGTCCACCGGGCTGTGGTCGGCGGGAAAGCTGGCGGAGGGCCTGAAGCTGGGACGGGCGGCGGTGCGGGCCGGCGCGGAGGACGAACCGGTGTGGCGTCTGCACGCCCAGCTCGCGCTCGCCGGCAAACTCGCGAACCTGCGTGAGTTCGACGAGGCCGAGGCGCTGATCAACGAGGCGGAGGCCGGCCTGCGCGGACTGCCCGCGCCGATCTGGACGGCCGCGCCGGCGGTGATGCGGTCCCGGCTGCTGCTGCAGGCCGGGCGGATCGGGGACGCGCGCCGGGAGGCGGCGCTGGCCACCGCCGCCGTGGCCGGGGACGCGGTGCCCATGCTGCGGCCCCTCGCCTACGCGGTGCTCAGCACCGCCTCCTTCTACATGGGCGACGTGCCCGCCGCGATCGAGTACCTCAGGCGGGGGCAGGAGGACGCGGACCGCCACGTGGTCCTCGACTCGGTGCAGTACTCGTGGGCGGAAGTGCTGATCACGGTCAAGCAGGAGGGCCCGCGGGCCGCCGCCCGGCTGCTGGCGGGCAAGCACCGCCGCCTGCCGACGCGACGCCGCCTGTACGTCGAGGTGCCGAGCGCCGCCGCCTTCCTGGTCCTGCTCGCCCGCGACGTGGACGACCGTGACCTCGAACGCCGCGTCCTCGCCACGGTGGACGGGCTGGCCGCGGACAATCCCGGGATCCAGGTCGTCAGCCTCACCGCCATGCACGCCCACGCGCTGGCGAACAGCGCCCCGGCGGCTCTGGCGCTCATCATCGTGCAGTCACGGGACCCGATCTCGGTGGCGCTGGCCACCGAGGAGCTCGCCAAGCTCTACGCCGCGCAGGCCCAGGCGGGGGGACGGCCGGTGACACCGGCCCGCGCCGAGGAAACCGGTGTCCCACCGGCGAGCTGCTGGTCGACCCTGTCCGACATGGAGCAGCGGATCGCCTACCTGGTGAGCGTGGGCCTGACGAACCGGCAGATCGCCAAGCAGGTCCACCTGTCCGCGCACACCGTCAACTACCACCTGCGGAAGGTCTACCGGAAGCTGGGCTTCAACACCCGGGCCGAGCTGGCGCACGCCGCGGCCACCTACTCCAGCCGTGCGGCGATCTATTCGATGACCGGCGAGCCGGACTGGGACACGGGCTCCGTGACCGGCAAGGCCAGCTGAACCGCGTCTCCGGCGTCCGCCGGCTGAACCGCGCCCGTCCGCCGGACGGCCCGCTCAGCCGGCGGACGCCGGCTGGCGTGGGGTGGCCAGCGCCGGCCGGACCGCCTCGTGCGCGATGAAGCAGCGGGTCAGTTCGACCCGGCTGTTGATGTCGAGCTTGGAGAAGACGCGCCGCAGGTGGCTGTCGACGGTGTGCGGGGACAGGAACAGCGAGCTCGCCGCCTCACGGTTGGTCATCCCGTCCACGATGGCCCGCACGACCCGCAGCTCCGCGCTGGTCAGGCTCTCCCACCCGGACCGGGGCCGGTCCGGGACCAGCGGGCGGACGTTGTGCGCGGGCACACCACGCAGCTCGGCCTCCACGCGGTCCAGGTCGCGTCGCGCGCCGCACTCGCGGTAGGCGTCCGCCGCGGCTTCGAGGAGCCGGGTGGCCTCGGCCCGGTCCCGGGTGCCGCGGGCCGCGTCCTCCACCGCGCCGGCCGCGGCCAGCGTACGGCCGGCGAGCCGGTGCAGATCCGCGGCCCGCAGCAGTGCCGCCGGATCGTCGCGCAGCAGACCCGCGGCGTGCTCGGCCGCCGCCGCCAGCGACTGGACGAACGGATTGCCGCGGGCGACGCGCCGGGCGACCTCCACGGCCCGCTCGGCCTCCGCGTCGAGCCCGGCCCGGCGGGCGTGGCGGACGAGCGCCGCCGCCGCGGCCGGCGCCTCGGTGAACAGCAGCGGATCGGGTACGACCTGCCCGGCGACGTTGATCAACGTCTGCACCATCATCGCCGGACGGCCGCTGGCCGCGTGGAACCGGGCCAGCGCCCAGTCCATCCGCGCCGTGTCGTCGGCGCCGGCCAGCCGCTCGGCCGCCCGTAACTGGTCGCTGGCCGTGGCGAGGTCACCGCGGTGCACGCTCAGGTGGGCCAGGACCAGGCGCGCCGGTACGCAGTCGGCCGGCCGGGCGCGATCGGCGGCTCGCAGCGCCGCCTCCGCCTCGGCGCGCGCCTCCTCCAGCCGTCCCGCCGCCGCCAGCAGCTCGGCCCGGTGGCCGCGCCGGAGCGTCTCCGAGCCGGTGTGGCAGGACTCCCGCGTCGTCGGCCGTACGGTGTCCAGCACCGCCTGCGCCTCGTCGCGCTGATCGGCCGCGGCCAGTGCCCGGACCAGCCAGGTCCACAGCGGCCGCCCGCCGGGCGCGCAGCCCGGCGACGGGGTCCCGGGCTCCGGCCCGGCGGGCGACGCGCCGCCCAGGCGCTTCGTGACGTCCGCGAGCGCCCGGTCCAGCTTGGCCCGGTCCAGCTCGCACACGTCGTGGCGGGCGCGCGTGCGCCGCAGGAAGCCGGCCGCCAGGCGGTGGCTGCCGGCGGCCCGCATGCCGTGGCCCAGTTCGAGCACGAGTTGCGTCTCGACGTCCGCCGGGAGGTCGCGGCGCAGGATCACCTCCGCGAGGCGGCCGGCCTCGGTGGGCCGTCCCGCCCCGGCCAGCAGGCGCAGCGCACGGGCCAGCGCCCGCGGCGCCTCGGCGGACCTGTTCTCCAGGTGGGACACGGCGCCCGCCACCACCTCGTCGCACCCGCACCGGCCGGAGCGCGGCGCCGGCCCGGCCGCCGCGACGGGCACTGCCGCCTCCGGCGCGGAGCGGGCGACACGTACGCCGGCGGGGGAGTGGGGCGGACCGAGCCGCCCGCGCGGGGCCGGGCCGTCCGCCACGTCGCCCGCCGCCGGCGCGGTGGCGGGCTCGGCGCGCTCCGGTCGCGGGTACGCGGCGTGCCGAAGCGCCTCGCCGACGACCTGGTGGGCGAAGGTCAGCTCCGCGCCGTCGCGCCGCAGCAGCCCGACCCGTACCGCCTCGTCGATCGCGGCGGACACGTCGGCGGCCGGCCCGTCGAGCAGGCCCGTCACCCGGTCGGCGGGGAACGTGTGGCCGAGCCGGCCGGCGGCCGCGAGCAGGCGCCGCAGCGGGGGCGGCATCTCCTCCAGCAGCCCGTGGACGGCGGTGAGGACACCGTCGGGCAGCCCGTCGGACACCACCGACGCGGCGCCGTCCACGATGATCATCTGGCCGGCCTTGATGAACGCGCTGAACACGTTCTCCATCACCTTCGGGTTGCCGCCGCAGCGGGCCGCCCAGCGCAGGACGGAGGCGTCCGGCCGGGCGCCGAGGAGGCCGGCGCACAGGTCGGCCACCGCCTCCTCGCCCGGCTCGCGCAGCCGTACCCGTACCGCGACGTGCTCGGCCAGCCAGTCGACGGCGTGCTGGGCGATCGACCCGGCGGCGACCGGCCGTCGGGCCAGCAGCCAGAGCACCGGCGAGGACGCCAGCCGCGGCACGAGTCCGCGCAGGGCGAGGGCGCTGACGTCGTCGATGCGCTGGGCGTCGTCCAGGGCGACCACGAGCGGACGCCGGCGCGCCGCGACCTCGACCAGATCGCCGACCCGGTCGATCAGCCAGAACGGGTTGGCGCCCGGGACGGCGAGCTGCTCGACCGCCGCTTCGCCGGGCATCGCGTGGCGCAGGAAATTGACCAGCAGGTGAACGGGCACCGGCTGGTCCGTGACGCTTGCCCGCCCGGCCACCACTGTCAGCCCGCGGGCTGCCGCCTCCAGGCCGGTGACCTTCAGCAGGTGGGTCTTGCCGATGCCGAACGGCCCGTCGACCACGACGCAGCCGCCGGAACCCCGCACGGTGGCGTCGAGCAGTTCCCCCAATGAGGACAATTCCCGCTCGCGCCCCGCCATGCGATTCATGATGACCATCCCGTTTTCCTCTGCTGAATCGTCCGACGCGCGCCGCGAGTCGAGGTCCTCGGGCGTTCGACCGTCCGTTCTGGACAGTTGAACGCCGGATCGGTGCGGGCTACTCAGTTATACGGGATCTGCGGCCGTTCGTCGGCGACGTCGCTGGCAGCGCCCACTACTCGCGTGAGTAGTGGGCACGGTGACGGAGCGCGATTACTGTCAGGCCATGCCGGAATCGGCATGCCGGCGCGGACGAAATGGCGGCGCCGATGGGGAGATCGGCGTCGTTTCCGCGCCGGCGCGACCGTCCGGAACGGAATCGACTGATCGCGGCTCGACGTGACTGGTCCAGCGAATCCAGGGGAGTCCGAGATGCGTGAGTGTAATGGTGAATGCCGCCTCGATCGGGAGACCCGGGCATGACCGTCGGACATCTCGGGACGGTCACCGACTCGGCGCCCGTCGATGCCGCGCTGCGGGACTTCTTCGCCGAGCGGCGCGCCGAGGCCCGCGAGCTGGGCGACGACTTCGCGGCCCTGGTCGCCGAGCTGGAGAGCTACGTGCTGCGGGGCGGCAAGCGCATCCGGCCCGCCTTCGCCTGGCTGGGCTGGATCGGCGCCGGCGGCGACCCGGAGGACCCGGTGGCCGGCGCGGTGCTGAACGCCTGCGCCGGGTTCGAGCTGCTGCACGCGTCCGGCCTGATCCACGACGACATCATCGACGCGTCCCAGACCCGCCGCGGCCATCCCGCCGCGCATGTCGCGTACGCCGAACGGCACCGGGCGCGGCGCTTCTCCGGTGACCCGGGCACGTTCGGCACCGGCACCGCCATCCTGATCGGCGACCTGGTCCTGATCTGGGCCGACGTCCTGGTCCGCGCCTCCGGCCTGCCGGCCGACGCGCACGTGCGGGTCTCGCCGGTGTGGTCGGCGGTGCGCTCCGAGGTCATGTACGGCCAGCTGCTCGACCTGATCAGCCAAGTCAGCCGGAGCGAGGACGTCGACGCGGCGCTGCGCATCAACCAGTACAAGACCGCCTCGTACACGGTGGAGCGCCCACTGCAGTTCGGCGCCGCGATCGCCGGCGCGGACGACGACCTCTTCGCCGCCTACCGCGTCTTCGGCGCCGACATCGGCATCGCTTTCCAGCTCCGTGACGACCTGCTCGGCGTGTTCGGCGACCCGGTGGTGACGGGCAAGCCGTCCGGCGACGACCTGCGGGAGGGCAAGCGGACGGTCCTGCTCGCCACGGCGCTCAAGCGCGCCGACGACCGGGACCCGGACGCGGCGGCCTACCTGCGGGCCAAGGTCGGCACGGACCTCGCCGACGAGGAGATCGCCCGCATCCGTGGCATCTTCCGCGACGTCGGCGCGGTCGAGGAGATCGAGCGGCAGATCTCGCTGCGCACCGACCGGGCGCTGGCCGCGCTGGAGGCCAGCAGCGCCACCGCCCCCGCGAAACATCAGCTCGCCGACATGGCGATCAAGGCCACCCAGCGGGCCCAGTGATGTCCGCGGAACCGGTGACCGTCGTCGCCCGCCGCGTCCTCGACGACAGGGGTGACGGAGCGGTCCGCCTCGGCGCCGGCCGCGCCCACGGCAAGGCCATCCTGCTGGGCGAGCACGCCGTCGTGTACGGCGCGCCGGCGCTCGCCGTCCCGGTGCCGCAACTGACCGCCGTGGCGAAGGCGCGCCGGGTCGGCGGCGACGGCCCGGACGAGATCTCGTTCGCCATCGCCGGGCTGGAGAGCAAGGAGGTGACGTCGCTGCCGACGGACGGTCTGCAGCACCTGGTGACGGAGTTCCGGCAGCGGGCCGCCGTCACCGAGCCGATGCGCGTCGACGTGCTCGTGGACTGCGCGATCCCGCAGGGCCGGGGGCTCGGGTCGAGCGCCGCCTGCGCCCGCGCCGCGGTGCTGGCCCTCGCGGACGCGTTCGACCGCCGTCTCGACGCCGGCACGGTGTTCGATCTGGTGCAGGCCTCGGAGAACGTGGCGCACGGCCGGGCCAGCGGCATCGACGCGCTGGCCACCGGCGCGACCGCGCCGCTGATCTTCCGCGACGGCGTCGGCCGGGAACTGCCGGTCGCCATGGCGGGCTCCGCGCGGCTGTCCGACCCGGCCGGGTTCGACGCGGTGCTCGTCATCGCGGACAGCGGCGTCAGCGGCAGCACCAGGGACGCGGTGGAGTTGCTGCGTGGGGCCTTCGAACGCTCCCCGCGCACGCGCGACGAGTTCGTCAGCCGGGTCACCAGACTGACCGAGGCGGCGGCGCACGACCTGCTCCAGGGCCGGGTCGCCGACTTCGGCGCGCGGCTGACCGAGAACCACCGGCTGTTGCGTGACGTGGGGGTCAGCACCGACCGGATCGACCGGATGGTCGACGCCGCGCTCGCCGCGGGCAGCCCGGGCGCCAAGATCAGCGGCGGCGGGCTGGGCGGCTGCATGATCGCGCTGGCCGGGGACCGCCGGGAGTCCGCGGCGGTGGTGCGCGGCGTCCGGCAGGCGGGCGCCGTCCGCACCTGGGTCGTCCCGATGGGGAGGTTCGCCGGCCATGACGACTGACCACCGGACGCAGCAGTCCACGCCGGCGCTGGACCGGCGGGCGACCGCGGTGGCCCATCCGAACATCGCACTGATCAAGTACTGGGGCAAGCGCGACGAGCAGCTCATGATCCCGTACGCCGACAGCCTGTCGATGACGCTCGACATCTTCCCGACCACCACCACCGTCCGGATCGACAGCGGCGCGCCGGCCGACGAGGTGGTCCTCGACGGCTCACCCGCCGGCGGCGAGCGGCGACAGCGCGTCGTCGCCTTCCTGGACCTGCTGCGGCAACTGGCGGGGCGCACGGAACGGGCCCACGTCGACACCCGCAACTCCGTACCGACCGGCGCCGGCCTGGCGTCCTCGGCGAGCGGATTCGCCGCCCTCGCGCTCGCCGGCGCCGCCGCGTACGGCCTCGACCTGGACGCCACCGCGCTGTCCCGGCTGGCCCGGCGGGGGTCCGTGTCGGCCTCCCGGTCGGTCTTCGGCGGCTTCGCGATCTGCCACGCGGGCCCCGGCGCCGGGGCCGCCGCGGACCTCGGCTCCTACGCCGAGCCGGTGCCGGTCGCGCCGTTCGACGTCGCGCTGGTGGTCGCCATCGTCGACGCCGGGCCGAAGGCGGTGTCGAGCCGTGAGGGGATGCGGCGGACCGTCCGGACCTCGCCGCTCTATCCGTCGTGGGTGGCCTCCGGCCGGGCCGACCTGGCCGAGATGCGGACCGCGCTGCTGCGGGGCGACCTGGACGCCGTCGGCGAGATCGCCGAACGCAACGCCCTCGGCATGCACGCCACCATGCTGGCGGCCCGGCCGGCGGTGCGCTACCTGGCGCCGGTCACGGTGGCCGTGCTCGACAGCGTGCTGCGCCTGCGCGCCGACGGCGTCGGCGCCTACGCCACCATGGACGCGGGACCGAACGTCAAGGTGCTCTGCCGCCGTGCCGACGCCGACCGGGTGGCCGACACCCTGCGCGACGTCGCGCCGGGCTGCGCCGTGGTCGTCGCCGGACCGGGCCCGGCGGCCGCGCCGAACCCGGGCAGCCGGCCGTGACCGGGCCGGGCGCCGTGCGCCACCACGCGCCGGGCAAGCTGTTCATCGCCGGTGAGTACGCGGTGCTGGAGCCGGGTCACCCGGCGCTGCTGGTGGCTGTCGACAGGGGAGTGGACGTCACCGTCTCCGGCGCCGACGCCCACCTCGTGGTCGACTCCGACCTCCGCCCGGACCGGGCGCGCCTGCGGTGGCAGGACGGCCGGCTCGTCGCCGCGGACGACGGGCAGCCGGCGCCCGCCGACCTCGGCGCCGTGACCTCCGCGATCGAGGTGGTCGGCGAACTCCTGGCCGGGCGCGGACTGCGCCCGCTGCCGATGCGGGTGGCGATCACCAGCCGGCTGCACCGGGCCGGGACGAAGTTCGGGCTCGGGTCGAGCGGGGCGGTGAGCGTCGCCACGGTGACCGCCGTGGCCGCGTACCACGGGGTGGAGCTGTCGCTCGAATCGCGGTTCCGGCTGGCGATGCTGGCGACGGTGCGCGACGGCGCCGACGCCTCCGGCGGTGACCTGGCCGCGAGCGTCTGGGGCGGCTGGATCGCCTACCAGGCGCCCGACCGCGCCGCCGTACGCGACATGGCGCGGCGGCGCGGCGTGGAGGAGACGATGCGCGCGCCCTGGCCGGGCCTGCGGGTCCGGCGGCTGCCACCACCGCGTGGCCTCGCGCTGGAGGTGGGCTGGACCGGGGAGCCGGCCAGCAGCAGCGCGCTGACCGGGCGGCTGGCCGCCTCCCGGTGGCGGGGCAGCGCCGCGCGGTGGAGCTTCACCAGCCGCAGCCAGGAGTGCGTACGCACCGCGATCGACGCGCTGGAGCGGGGCGACGACCAGGAACTTCTGCACCAGGTCCGGCGGGCCCGGCACGTGCTCGCCGAGCTGGACGACGAGGTCCGGCTCGGCATCTTCACCCCCCGCCTGACGGCGCTGTGCGACGCCGCCGAGACCGTCGGCGGCGCGGCCAAACCGTCCGGCGCCGGCGGCGGCGACTGCGGCATCGCGTTGCTGGACGCCGCCGCCGCGACGCAGACCGCGCGGCTGCGCGAGCAGTGGGCCGCCGCCGGGGTGCTCCCCATGCCGGTCCAGGTCCACCAGACGAACGGGAGCGCGCGATGATCGCCAACCGCAAGGACGACCACGTCCGGCTCGCCGCCGAGCAGCAGGACCGGCTCGGCGGTCACCACGAGTTCGACGACGTGTCGTTCGTGCACCACGCACTGGCCGGCATCGACCGGTCCGACGTCTCGCTGGCCACCTCGTTCGGCGGCATCGACTGGCCGGTGCCACTGTGCATCAACGCGATGACCGGCGGCAGCACCAAGACCGGCCTGATCAACCGGGACCTGGCGATCGCGGCCCGGGAGACCGGCGTACCCGTCGCGACCGGGTCGATGAGCGCCTACTTCGCCGACGAGTCGGTGGCCGAGACGTTCAGCGTGATGCGCCGGGAGAACCCGGACGGGTTCATCATGGCCAACGTCAACGCCACCGCCTCCGTCGAGCGGGCCCGGCGGGCCGTCGACCTGATGCGGGCCGACGCGCTGCAGATCCACCTGAACACCATCCAGGAGACGGTGATGCCGGAGGGGGACCGGTCGTTCGCCGCCTGGGGACCGCGGATCGAACAGATCGTCGCCGGCGTCGGTGTCCCGGTGATCGTCAAGGAGGTCGGCTTCGGGCTCAGCCGCGAGACGCTGCTGCGGCTGCGGGACATGGGTGTCCGGGTGGCCGACGTCGCCGGCCGGGGCGGCACGAACTTCGCCCGGATCGAGAACGACCGGCGCGACGCCGCCGACTACTCCTTCCTCGACGGGTGGGGGCAGTCGACACCCGCCTGCCTGCTCGACGCCCAGGGCGTCGACCTGCCCGTGCTGGCCTCCGGCGGGGTCCGTAACCCGCTCGACGTGGTCCGTGGGCTGGCGCTCGGCGCCGGCGCCGCCGGGGTGTCCGGGCTGTTCCTGCGGACCCTCCTGGACGGCGGCGTGCCGGCGCTGCTGTCGCTGATCTCCACCTGGCTCGACCAGATCGAAGCCCTGATGACCGCCCTCGGCGCGCGCACACCGGCCGACCTGACCCGGTGCGACCTGCTGATCCAGGGACGGCTGAGCGCGTTCTGCGCGGCCCGGGGCATCGACACCCACCGCCTCGCCACCCGCTCCGGCGCCACCCACGAGATGATCGGAGGCATTCGATGAACGACGCCATCGCCGGTGTGCCCATGAAATGGGTGGGTCCCGTGCGGATCTCGGGCAACGTGGCACAGGTCGAGACGGAGGTCCCGCTCGCCACGTACGAGTCGCCGCTGTGGCCGTCCGTGGGCCGGGGCGCGAAGATCTCCCGGCTGGTCGAGGCGGGCATCGTCGCCACGCTCGTCGACGAGCGCATGACCCGCTCGGTGTTCGTGCGCGCCAAGGACGCGCAGACCGCCTACCTGGCCTCGCTGGAGGTCGACGCGCGGTTCGACGAGCTGCGCGACATCGTGCGCACCTGCGGCAGGTTCGTCGAGCTGATCGGGTTCCACCACGAGATCACCGCGAATCTGCTGTTCCTGCGGTTCAGTTTCACCACCGGTGACGCGTCCGGGCACAACATGGCGACGCTGGCCGCCGACGCGTTGCTGAAGCACATCCTGGACACCATTCCGGGAATCTCGTACGGCTCGATCTCGGGCAACTACTGCACCGACAAGAAGGCCACCGCGATAAACGGCATTCTCGGCCGGGGCAAGAACGTGGTCACCGAACTGGTGGTGCCACGGGGGATCGTCCACGACAGACTGCACACGACGGCGGCCGCGATCGCCCAGTTGAACGTGCACAAGAACATGATCGGCACATTGCTCGCCGGCGGTGTCCGCTCGGCCAACGCGCACTACGCGAACATGCTGCTCGGGTTCTACCTGGCGACCGGGCAGGACGCCGCGAACATCGTCGAGGGCTCCCAGGGCGTGACGGTCGCCGAGGACCGCGACGGCGACCTCTACTTCTCCTGCACGCTGCCCAACCTGATCGTGGGCACCGTCGGCAACGGCAAGGGTCTCGGCTTCGTGGCGGAGAACCTGGAACGGCTCGGCTGCCGCGCCGCGCGTGATCCGGGCGAGAACGCCCGGCGGCTCGCGGTCATCGCGGCCGCGACGGTGCTCTGCGGCGAACTGTCCCTGCTCGCCGCGCAGACCAACCCGGGAGAGCTGATGCGGGCGCACGTCCGGCTCGAACGCCCGACCGAGACCACGAAGATCGGAGCCTGACGATGGCCGCGAGACCCGCCGTCGGCATCCACGACCTGTCCGCCGCGACGACGCACCACGTGCTGACGCATGCCACGCTGGCCGCTACCAACGGCACCGACGTGGCCAAGTACCACCGGGGCATCGGCCTGCGGGGGATGAGCGTGCCCGCCCCGGACGAGGACATCGTGACCATGGCCGCTGCCGCCGCCGCGCCGGTCGTCGCCCGCCACGGCACCGACCGGATCCGGACCATCGTGTTCGCCACCGAGTCGTCGGTCGACCAGGCGAAGGCGGCCGGGATACACGTCCACTCCCTGCTCGGCTTCCCCTCGGCCACCCGGGTGGTCGAGCTGAAGCAGGCCTGCTACGGCGGTACGGCGGGACTGCAGTTCGCCGTCGGCCTGGTGCACCGCGACCCGTCGCAGCAGGTCCTGGTGATCGCCAGCGACGTGTCGAAGTACGCGCTGGGCGAGCCCGGCGAGGCGACCCAGGGCGCCGCGGCGGTCGCCATGCTCGTCGGCGCGGACCCGGCTCTGGTACGCGTCGAGGACCCGTCGGGCATGTTCACCGCCGACGTCATGGACTTCTGGCGGCCGAACTACCGCACCACCGCCCTGGTCGACGGGCACGAGTCCATCTCCGCCTACCTGCAGGCGGTGGAGGGCTCGTGGAAGGACTACACCGAGCGCGGCGGCCGCGCGCTGGACGAGTTCGGCGCGTTCTGCTACCACCAGCCGTTCCCCAGGATGGCCGACAAGGCGCACCGGCACCTGCTCAACTACTGCGGGCGCGACGTCGACGACGCGCTGGTAGCCGGCGCCATCGGGCACACCACCGGATACAACGCCGAGATCGGCAACAGCTACACCGCGTCGATGTACCTCGGGCTCGCGGCGCTGCTCGACACCGCCGACGACCTGAGCGGCCGGACCATCGGCTTCCTCAGCTACGGGTCCGGCAGCGTCGCCGAGTTCTTCGCCGGCACCGTCGTGCCCGGGTACCGCGAGCACACGCGACCCGACCAGCACCGCGCGGCGATCGACCGGCGGCAGGAGGTCGACTACGACACGTACCGGGAGCTGCACGAGC
The DNA here is from genome assembly GCF_000568915.1 of Micromonospora sp. M42. Taxonomy (NCBI): domain Bacteria; kingdom Bacillati; phylum Actinomycetota; class Actinomycetes; order Micromonosporales; family Micromonosporaceae; genus Micromonospora; species Micromonospora sp. M42. Next base: position 271,418 of record NZ_KK037233.1, read on the forward strand.
ACGCCTTCCCGGTCGACGGCGGTGACTATCCCGTGCCGGCGGTGACCACCGGGCCGTACCGGCTGGCCGGGCTCTCCGGCCACAAGCGCGTCTACGAGCCGCGATAGCGACCGGCCATGCCGGCCGCCCCGACCGAACGACACATGCTTGGAGGATCGATGTCCGGAACTCCCGAGGTGGCCGAGCTCTACTCGACCATCGAGGAATCGGCCCGGCAGCTGGACGTGCCCTGTTCGCGCGACCGGGTCTGGCCCGTCCTGTCCGCGTACGGCGACGCGTTCGCGCATCCCGAGGCGGTGGTCGCCTTCCGGGTGGCGACCGCGCTGCGTCACGCGGGTGAGCTGGACTGCCGGTTCCGGACGCATCCGGACGACCGGGACCCGTACGCCTCGGCGATCGCCCGGGGCCTCACCCCGCGGACCGACCACCCCATCGGCGGCCTGCTCGCCGAGGTGCACCGGCGCTGCCCGGTGGAGAGCCACGGCATCGACTTCGGGGTGGTCGGCGGCTTCAAGAAGATCTACGCGGCCTTCGCCCCGGACGAGTTGCAGGTGGCCTCGGTGCTCGCCGGCATCCCGGCGATGCCCCGCAGTCTCGCCGCGAACGCCGGGTTCTTCACCCGGCACGGTCTCGACGACCGGGTCGGCGTGCTGGGCTTCGACTACCCGGCCCGGACCGTGAACGTCTACTTCAACGACGTGCCGCGCGAGTGCTTCGAGCCGGAGACGATCCGGTCGACGCTGCGGCGGACCGGGATGGCCGAGCCGAGCGAGCAGATGCTGCGGCTCGGCGCCGGGGCGTTCGGGCTCTACGTGACGCTGGGCTGGGACTCCCCGGAGATCGAACGGATCTGCTACGCCGCGGCGACAACGGATCTGACCACGCTTCCCGTACCCGTGGAACCGGAGATCGAGAAGTTCGTGAAAAGCGTTCCGTACGGCGGCGGGGACCGCAAGTTCGTCTACGGCGTGGCGCTGACCCCGAAGGGCGAGTACTACAAACTCGAGTCGCACTACAAATGGAAGCCGGGCGCGGTGAACTTCATTTGAACACCCGCCGGTGCCGCCCGGCCGGCGGCACCGGGATCAATGCCTGTTCGCTCGGGGCTCAACCCTGGCACCCTCCGCTAAAGTGCGATTATGAGGACTGGACTGTCCAGTGTGTGGGCCCGGGTGAAGAACTGGGTCATCGCGGTCGGTGTGGCGGCGGTGCTGCTGATCAGCGCGCTGGCCGGTGACCATCCCGCCCCCGACGGCCTCGGGCTGCTCGGCTACGCGCTGGTGGTGGCGAGCGGCCTGGCGCTGGCCGCCAGTCGCCGGGCTCCGGTCGCCGTGCTGGTCGCCACCGGGCTGTGCGTGGTGGGCTACAACGCGGTCGGCTTCGGGGTGCCGGCCATCGCGTACCTGTTCGCGGTGTACGCGGCGGTCCGGGCCGGGCACCGGCTCGTCACGCTCGGGGTGAGCGCGGCCCTGCTCGTCGTGCTGCCGCTGGCGATCATGGCCTCGCCGGCGGATGGCGCCCTCAAGGAGGCGCTCGCGCAGTCGCGGGGCGTGCTCGAACTGGCCTGGCTGGTCGCCGCGGCGGCGGCCGGTGAGGCGTTGCGGCAGGCCGAGCGGCGGGCGGACGAGGCGGAGCGCACCCGCGAGGAGACCGCCCGGCTGCGCGCGACCCAGGAGCGGCTGCACATCGCACGGGAGCTGCACGACTCGCTCACCCACCAGATCTCGATCATCAAGGTGCAGGCGGAGGTCGCGGTCCACCTGGCCCGTAAGCGCGGCGAGCAGGTGCCGGAGTCGCTGCTGGCGATCCAGGAGGCCGGCCGGGCGGCGACCCGGGAGCTGCGCGCGACCCTGGAGACGCTGCGCGACCTGACCAAGTCCCCGTCGCACGGGCTCGACCACCTCCCGGAACTGCTGGCCGGGGCCGAGAAGATCGGCCTGGCCACCACGCTGACGATCGAGGGTGACCAGCGGGACTTGCCGGAGGCGGTGGGCCGTACCGCGTACCGGATCGTCCAGGAGTCGCTCACCAATACGGCCCGGCACGCCTCCGCCGCGGCCGCCGCGGTCCGCATCGACTACCGCCCGGACGCGCTGAGCATCCGGATCGACGACGACGGCACGGCCCGGCCGGGCGCCGCCCCGGTGCCCGGCGTCGGGCTGCTCGGGATGCACGAGCGGGTCCTCGCGCTGGGCGGCCGGCTCCGGGCGGAACCCCGCAGCGGCGGCGGGTTCACCGTCCAGGCCGAACTCCCGGTGGTGCGCGTCCCATGATCAGGATCATGCTGCTCGACGACCAGCCGCTGCTGCGCAGCGGGTTCCGCGCGCTGCTGGACGCCGAGGACGACATCGAGGTGGTGGCCGAGGGCGGGAACGGCCGGGAGGGCCTGGCCCTGGCCCGGCACCACCTGCCCGACCTCGCCCTGATCGACATCCAGATGCCGGTCATGGACGGCGTCGAGACGACCCGGCAGATCGTCGCGGACCCGGCGCTGGCCGGGGTGCGCGTGGTCATCCTGACCAACTACGGCCTCGACGAGTACGTCTTCCACGCGCTGCGCGCCGGCGCCACCGGCTTCCTGGTCAAGGACATCGAGCCGGACGACCTGCTGCACGCCGTGCGGGTCGCCGCGCGCGGGGACGCGCTGCTCGCGCCGTCGATCACCCGGATGCTGATCAACAGGTACGTGTCGGAGCCGCTCTGCGCGGACGTCACGCCCGGCATGGAGGAGCTGACCAACCGGGAACGCGAGGCGGTCGCGCTGGCCGCCCGGGGCCTGTCCAACGACGAGATCGCCGATCGCATGGTGATCAGCCCGCTGACCGCGAAGACCCACGTCAACCGCGCCATGACCAAGCTCCAGGCCCGCGACCGCGCACAGCTGGTGGTGTTCGCCTACGAGTCCGGCCTGGTGTCACCCGGCAATCGCTGACCGGGCGGCACGGCCCGGTCTGTCGCTCGCAGTGCTGCGACTGCGGTATACGGCTGCTCCGCGCGCAGACGCCGCACCGCGGGAATACCGTCACCGCAGTAGATCGATTGTCTCCATCGGCATGACGACCCGTAGCGGCGTCGTTACCTACGCTGGCGCAGATGCCTGTTCCCGCAGCCGAAGGGGCTCCCATGTTCATCCGTCGTCTGCTCACCGCCGCCGCAACCGGCGTCCTCGGTGGGCTCGCACTCGTCGCGCCGGCGGCCGCGCAGGTGACGGCCGCCGACGGTGACGGTGGTTCCGGCCGGGCCGGGTCCGTGCTGGCGCTCGCGCTCGCGTTGCTCGGCCTCGTCCTGGGCGTGTGGGCGTTGCGCTCCGCGGGGCGCGGCGGCGGTCGTGGCAACGCGATCGCCGCGCTGGTGCTCGCGGTGGCCGGCCTGATCGCCGGTGTGGTCGCCCTGGCCGGCTCCGACGGCGGTGTCGGCAGCGGCAACGGCCGTGGCGGCGCCATCGTGTCCGTCGTGCTGGCGCTGATCGGGATCGCCGTCGGCGGTCTGGCATTCACCCGCTCCCGGCGCGCCGCCTGACCGGCGCCGCCGACCGAACACCCCGGTGACCCAACCGACCCGAAGGGGAGTCCCATGCGCAAAGTGTTCGCCGGACTGGCAGCGTTCCTGCTGCTCGTGCTCGTGGTGCAGTTCTTCCTGGCCGCCAGCGGCGCGTTCAGCAACGAGGCCAACGAGGAGGCGTTCCGCCCCCACCGGATCCTCGGTCTGGGGAGCATCCTCGTCGCCGTGGTGCTGACGGTGGCCGCCGCGGTGATGCGGATGCCCGGCCGGATCATCGGCCTGTCCGGCCTGGTCGCCGGGCTGGGGATCCTGCAGGCCCTGATCGCGGTCATCGCCAAGGCGTTCGGCGACTCGGCCGGCGACTCGGCCGTCGGCCGGTACGTGTTCGGCCTGCACGCGGTCAACGGGCTGGTGATGGTGGCCGTCGCCCGCGTCATCCTGCGCAGCGTCCGGCCGGGGCCGGACACGACGACCACGCCCGGCGTGGACACCACTGTGACCGGCCCGGCGGCCGACTCGGCGCGAACGGCCTCATGAGCACGCTCCAATGGATCCTCGTGGACCACGTCGTGGCACTGCTCGGTGTCGCGACGTGGTTCGCGGCAGGCGTGACCGCCGCGCTCGGCCGCAACCGCCTCGCGCTGGGCCTGCTCGTCGCCGCGGTGCTCGTGACGATCACCCGGCTGGGCACCGTGGCGCTGCTGGCCGGGCGCGGCTGGTGGTTCGTCCAGGAGAAGGTTCTGCTGGGGCTGCCGCTGCTCTTCGCCGCCGGGATCGTCGCGGTGCTCCTCGCCGGCCCGCGGCTGCTCGCGGCCCGGCAGTCGCCGGCCACGGGCCTGCCGGCCGGCGGGCTCGTCGCGCTGCTGACCGCCGGTTACGCCGCGCTGGCCGGCCTGGTGGTGACGTTCACCGCCGGCTACCCGTTGACGTTGAGCACCTCGCTGATCGCCGTCGCCGTCGTCTGCGCTGGCGCGCTGCTCACCGCCCGGGTGGTCGGACGACCCGCCGGGCAGGGCGCGGACGCGGGCGCCCCGGAACGCTCGGCGGCGGCTGACGCGGGCTCTCCCGAACAAGCGCCGGTGGCGGCCGGGGCCTCGGCGCTGTCCCGTCGCCGGTTCCTCGGCGTGGCCGGGGGCGTCGTCGCGGCGGGCGCCGGCGCCACCGGCGTCGGCCTGCTCTTCCGGGAGCCCGAGGCGATGGTCACCGGAGGCGGCCCCGGACACGCCGGTGGCGCCGGCCCGAAGGTTTCCGTGGCGGACCTGCGCGGCCCCGGCGCTCCGGCGGCGGGCGGCACCGCGCGACGCCACGTGCTCACCGCCCGGACGGGCACCGTCACGCTGCCGGCCGGGCGTCCGATCGACGCCTGGAGCTACGAGGGCCGGCTGCCCGGGCCGGCCATCACCGCGACCGAGGGCGACCTGATCGAGGTGACGCTCCGCAACGCCGACATCGAGAACGGCGTCACCCTGCACTGGCACGGGTACGACGTGCCGTGCGGCGAGGACGGTGCGCCGGGCGCCACGCAGCACGCGGTGCGACCCGGCGGCGAGTTCGTCTACCGGTTCCAGGCGGACCAGGTGGGAACGTACTGGTACCACACCCACCAGGCGTCGCACCCCGCCGTGCGCAAGGGGCTGTACGGGACGCTCGTCGTGACGCCGCGCGAGGACCGGCCGGACGCGGAGCGCGGGCTGGACCTGACGCTGCCGGTGCACACGTTCGACGACGTCGTGATCCTCGGCGACCAGGAGGGACGCGCCGTCCACGACGTCCGCCCGGGCCAGCCGGTGCGGCTGCGTCTGATCAACACCGACTCGAACCCGCACTGGTTCGCCGTCGCCGGCTCGGCGTTCCGGCTGGTGGCCGTCGACGGCCGCGACCTCAACCAGCCGGGCGAGGTACGCGAGGTCGGCCTCCGCCTGCCCGCCGGTGGCCGGTACGACGTGGTCCTGACCATGCCGGACGCCACTGTCACGCTGCTGCTCGACCACGACCCCGACCAGGGCGTCCTGCTGCGCCCGGCCGGCGCCGGCGGCGGCGACCGCACCCTGCCGGACACCGGCGACTGGCCCGAGCTGGACCTGCTGGAATACGGCGAGCCGGCACCCGTGCCGTTCGACGGCGACGACGCCGACCGGCACTTCACCATCGTCCTCGACCGCGCCCTGGCCATGGTCGACGGCAAGCCCGCCTATGCCCAGGCCGTCGACGGCCGCGCGCACCCCTCCGTCCCGGACCAGCTCGTCCGGGAGGGTGACGTCGTGCGCTTCACGGTGGTCAACCGGAGCCTGGAGACCCACCCGTGGCACCTGCACGGTCATCCGGTGCTGATCCTGTCCCGCGACGGCCGGCGCTACTCCGGCAGCCCGCTGTGGATGGACACCTTCGACGTACGGCCGGGAGAGGTCTGGGACGTGGCGTTCCGGGCGGACAATCCGGGTGTCTGGATGAACCACTGCCACAACCTGCCGCACCAGGAGCAGGGCATGATGCTGCGGCTCGTCTACGACGGTGTCACCACGCCCTTCGACAGCACGAGCCACGCACACTGAGGGGGAATGCTATGACCGCAGACGTGCACGCCCTGGCCGGCGTCCGTTACGTCGTCGACGACGTGCCGGCGGCGATCGAGTTCTACACCGCCCACCTGGGTTTCACGGTGTCGACCGCGTTCCCGCCGGCCTTCGCGGACGTGGTGCGCGGGCCGCTGCGGCTGCTGCTGTCCGGTCCGGCCAGCTCGGGCGCCCGGGTCACGCCGGCGGACGCGGCCGGGTGCGGGCGCAACCGTATCCACCTGATCGTCGACGACGTCGACGCCGAACGGGAGCGGCTGCAGCGGGCCGGGGTGACGTTGCGCAGTGACATCGTGTCCGGGCCGGGCGGTCGTCAGTTCCTGGTCGCCGACCCGGCCGGCAACCTGGTCGAGATCTTCGAGCCGACGGCCCGCGGCTGAGCCACCGGACCCGACCGCCTCCCGTCTACCCCGGACCGTCCGCGCCGATCTTGCACTTACCGCCCTTCCAGTGCCGGGGATATCCCTTTTGCGGGGGCCGAAAGTGCAAGATCGCGGAGGCCGGGAGGGACGGTGGCGGGATCAGTACCGGTTCGTGGTGGGTGCGGAGAGCCGGGCGGCCAGGATGGGGATGATCACCGCGCCGGCGATCACGTGGGTGCCGGCGAGGACGAGCTGCGTGGACACGGCGGTGTCCTGGGCGAAGGCCGGCGCGGCGAGGGACAGCACTGTGAACGCGACAGTGCCGGCCACGAAGACGCGTACGGGCCGCCGGGCCCGCCGGGCCGCGACCACCGCCAGGACGATCCCGCCGATCGACCAGAGCACGACGCTGCGGGCGATGGCGCCCACCGGGATCGCCTGCGCCTGCTCCTCCCAGACCCCCGCCGCCTCCATCGGCACGCCGAGACCCCGGGCGGCGAGCGTGAACGCCTCCGCGGCCACCGCCCCGGCGAGGGTGGCCAGCACGCCGACCAGCCACACCGGAGTGGTGGCCGGCGACCGGTTCGACCGCGCCGCGACGGGGGGTCGGTGAGTGGCCTCATCCACGGCGTCGCCTCCGGTCCGGTGCCTCGATGTGTTCTCGGGAGAATGCGGGGACGCCACGACGGCAGTCAATCGTGGACAGTTGAACGCCGGGGCGTCACGGCCGGGTCCCGCGCCGGCCCGCCGCCTCGGCCGCGGCGGCGGCCGTGCCGTCGGCGAGCAGGGAGACCAGCAGCTCGCCCAGGATCTGCGGGCCGTGCTGGGTGAGGACGGACTCCAGGTGGAACTGGACGGACCGGAAGCCCGCGCCGCGCAGCGCGTGCACGTCACCGCTGTCCGGGCTGCGGCTGATCTCGATCGGGCCCCGGCGGCCACCGGCCACCACGTCGTGCGCGGAGCGGGCCGTGTAGGTGTTGTAGAACCCCACCAGCTCCGGCCGGCCGAACAGGTCGATCCGCTTCTGCACGCCCTGGTTGGGCACGGCGCGCCGGGCGAGGGGGAACCCCAGCTCGGCGGCGAGCACCTGGTGGCCCAGGCAGATGGACAGGAACGGCACCGTCCCGGCGAGCAGGTCGCGGGTGAGCCCGCGCAGAGTCCGCATCCGCCTGTCGCTCAGGTCGCCCGGGTCGCCGGGGCCGGGGCCGACGACGACGAGGTCGTATCCGTCCGGCCGCAGCGGGCTGTCGAACCGGACGATGCTCGACCGCAGCCCGAGGGCCCGCAGCTGGTGGTCGAGCATGGCCATGAAGGTGTCCTCGTTGTCGACGACGAGCACGCGGCGCCCGGCCAGCGCCCGGTTCGGGGTTCTCCGCTCCGCGCCGTCGAGCCAGAACCTCGACAGCGTGGCGTTGCGCTCGCGCAACGCCCGCCGTACCCGGGGGTCGGTGGCCAGGGACGAGCGTGCCCGCACGGGCGTCGCCGGCCCGCCGTCCGGGCCGGCCGGGTCGACGCCGAGGCCGAGCGCCGCGCGCATGCCGCCCGCCTTGGCCCGCGTCTCGGCCACCTCCGACTCCGGCTTGGAGTCGCGTACCAGGGTGGCGCCGACGCCCAGGCGGAGCGTGCCGTCGTGGTCGATCTCGGCGGTGCGGATCATGATGGCCGAGTCGAGCGTACGGCTGCCGGCCGGGTCACTGCCGATCAACGCGAGCACGCCGCCGTAGTAGCCGCGGCCGGTCGTCTCGTGGCGGGTGATGACCCGGAACGCGTTCTCGATCGGGCTGCCGGTGACGGTCGGCGCGAGCAGCGTCTCCCGCAGCACGTCGCGTACGTCCAGGTCGCTGCGGCCGGTCAGGATGTACTCGGAGTGCGTCACCCGCGCCATTTCCTTGAGGAACGGTCCGTGCACCTGGCCGCCGGAGGCGCACATCCGCGCCATCATTTTCAGTTCCTCGTCGACCACCATGTAGAGTTCGTTCGCCTCTTTCGGGTCGTTCAGGAATTCCAGCAGACCGGAAACCGCCGGGCCGTTCGGAGGATGCCGGTACGTCCCACTGATGGGATTCATTGAGACGGTTCCGTCGATCATGCTGACGTGCCGTTCCGGTGACGCGCCGATGAACGTGCCGGCGCCGGAGTGGAACAGAAACGTCCAGTAGGAACCCAGCTCGCCGGTCAGCAACCGGCGGAAGATCGCCAGTTCGGTGGCGGTCGAGCAGTCGGCCAGCCGCGCGGTGAAGGTGCGCCGGATGACGAAGTTGGATCCGGCGCCCTGCCCGATCTCGTCGCCCACCACCCGCTTGACGATCGCCGCGTAGTCCTCGTCGCTGAGGTCGAAGTCGGCGTCGGTCACCGGTACGGCGCGCTCGGGCAGGCCCGCCAGCGCCTGCTCGCGGTCGAGCCCGAACTGCTCGTGGACGCGCATCGCGAGCAGTGGAGCGCCGTCGTCGTGGCAGTCGTACCCCCGCTCGGTGACCTGCCGGTACGGCACCGCGACGAGCAGGTCGTGCCGCCCGCCGGTCGCCGGCCCGGCGGGCAGGGGCAGCTCGGCGAGCGTGTCCACCTGGCACACCTCGCCGGTCAGAACCTCCACGTACGCGCTCCCGGCGGCGCCGGGCCGGTGCAGCAGGGCGAAGGCACGCCCGCCGCCGCCGAGACCGGACAGCAGATCCGGGAATCCGGCCACGTTCGATTCCGTCCCGTCCATGTCGCTCCCTTTGCCCTAGAGATCGCCTGTCGATAGTGCGTCCGGCAAAAGGCGTCGCGCATGACGTGTTGTCGCCGACGGCATCACGTGTTTCCGGTAACGCGCCGACGTTATGGCGTGAACGACTGAATCGGCGGGCTACTACTCGGGCGAGTAGTGCCCACGCAGATCGACCGCGATTACTGTCGACCGCAATGCCGATACGACGAGGGCGGTGAAGACGACTGTGGACGTGCTGGTCCAGAAATACGGGGGCACCTCGCTGCAGACCCTCGACCGCGTACGGCACGCCGCGCTGCGGATCGCCGCGGCTCGGCGGGACGGGTCCGCCGTGACAGTTGTCGTGTCGGCCCGCGGCAGCCGCACCGACGACCTGCTGCGGCTCGCGGCCGACGTCGGCGCCGCCGGCCCGTCCCGGGAACTCGACCAGTTGCTCGCAGTCGGCGAGTCCGAGTCGGCGGCGCTGATGGCGCTGGCGTTGACCGGGCTCGGCGTGCCGGCCGTCTCACTGACCGGGCACCAGGCGGAGATCCACACCACCGACCGGCACGGCGACGCGCTGATCTCGCGGATCGGGGCGGCGCGGGTCGAGGCGGCGCTGGGCCGCGGCGAGGTCGCCGTGGTCACCGGGTTCCAGGGGATCGACCGGGCCGGGGACGTCGCCACGCTCGGACGCGGCGGCTCCGACACGACAGCGGTGGCGCTCGCCGCCCGGCTGCGCGCGTCGGCGTGCGAGATCTACACCGACGTGGACGGCGTGTTCAGCGCCGACCCCCGCATCCTTCCGGCGGCGCGTTGCCTGCCGTGGGTCGAGCCCGGCGTCATGGCGGAGATGGCGTTCGCCGGCGCGCGGGTCCTGCACACCCGATGCATCGAGCTGGCCGCCATGGAAGGGGTCGAAGTGCGCGTGCGCAACGCGTCGTCGCAGGCACCCGGAACGACAGTCGTGGACCGGCCGGACGACCGGCCGCTGGAGACCCGGCGGGCCGTGGTGGCGGTGACCCACGACACCGACGTGGTGCGCGTGCTGGTGCACTGCCGCGACGGCCGGCGGGACATGGCGCCCGACGTGTTCGAGGTGCTGGCCGCCCACGGCGCGGTGGCGGACCTGGTGGCCCGGTCCGGGCCGTACGAGAGCGAGTTCCGGATGGGGTTCACCATCCGCCGCAGCCAGGCCGACGCGGTGCGGACCGCGCTGCACGACCTCACCGCGTCCTTCGACGGCGGCGTCCACTTCGACGAGAACGTCGGCAAGGTGTCGGTGGTCGGCATGGGCCTGCTCAGCCGCCCCGAGCACACGGCCCGGCTGATGGCGGCGCTGGCCTCGGCCGGGATCTCGACGAGCTGGATCTCCACCTCCCAGATGCGGCTGTCGGTGATCGTGTCGCGGGACCGCACCGTGGACGCCGTCGAAGCCCTGCACCGCGCGTTCCGCCTCGACCGGTCCGAGCCGGCGGACGCCACGTCCCTGACCTCCCGTCGTTCCGCCACCGCCTGAGAGAGGTAGGAAACCGTGGCCGTACTCAACGCTTCGTTCGCTCGTGGCCTGCGTCTGCGCCGACTGTTCCGGCGCGGCGACGGACGCCTGCTCGTCGTCCCGCTCGACCACTCCGTCACCGACGGGCCACTTCGCCGCGACCTGAACTCGCTGCTCGGTGAGCTGGCCGGCACCGGCGTGGACGCCGTGGTGCTGCACAAGGGCAGCCTGCGGCACGTCGACCACCGCTGGTTCGGCGACATGTCGCTGATCGTGCACCTGAGCGTGAGCACCCGGCACGCGCCGGACCCGGACGCGAAGTACCTGGTCGCGCACGTGGAGGAGGCGCTGCGGCTGGGCGCCGACGCGGTCAGCGTGCACGTCAACCTGGGCTCGCCGCAGGAGGCGCGGCAGATCGCCGACCTGGCGGCGGTGGCGGGGGAGTGCGAACGCTGGAACGTGCCGCTGCTGGCCATGGTGTACGCCCGCGGGCCGCAGATCACCGACTCCCGGGCGCCGGAGCTGGTGGCGCACGCCGCGACGCTCGCCGCCGACCTCGGCGCCGACATCGTCAAGACCGACTACGCGGGTACGCCCGAGCAGATGGCGGAGGTGGTGCGTGGCTGCCCGATTCCGCTGATCGTGGCCGGCGGCCCGCGCTCGGCCGACACCGAGACGGTGCTCGCCCACGTCTCGGACGCGCTGCGCGCCGGTGTGGCCGGCATGGCCATGGGCCGCAACGTGTTCCAGGCCGAGCAGCCCGGCCTGATGGCCGCCGCCGTGGCGCGGCTGGTGCACGAACCACGGCACGTCCCGGACCGGTACGACGTCGACGACCGGCTCGCCCTTACGTCCTGAGACTCCCTGACCGTCCACCGAGGAGAAACCCGTGAAGCTGTGCTGGCTGGACATCCGTAACGTCAACGGCGCCAAGGAGGCAATCGTCGAGGAGGCGGTCCACCAGCGGGTGGACGCCGTCGTGGCGGCCGATCCGGCCGACCTGGAGACGCTCCCCCCGACGGTGAGGAAGGTGCTGTTCCCACAGGGCGGGCCGCTGCCGGAGAAGCTGGAACCGGCCGACCTGGTGATCGTCGAACCGGCCCGGCACGGCGAGCCCGCCGAGCTGGCGGCCCGGTTCCCGGACGTGGAGTTCGGCCGGTTCGTCGAGATCGTCGACGCGGACAGCCTGGAGGACGCCTGCCGGTCCGCGCGCCACGACCGGTGGAGCCTGCTGTACTTCCGCGACCCCACCAAGATTCCGCTGGAGATCGTGCTGGCCGCCGCGGCGGGCGCGGCGGGCAGCATCATCACGCAGGTCACCGACGTCGAGGAGGCGGAGATCGTCTTCGGCGTGCTGGAGCACGGCTCGGACGGCGTGATGCTGGCGCCGCGCGCCGTGGGGGAGGCCACCGAGCTGCGGACCGCGGCGGTGAGCACGGCGGCGGACCTGTCGCTCGTGGAGCTGGAGGTCACCGGCATCCGGCGGGTGGGCATGGGCGAGCGCGCCTGCGTCGACACCTGCACGAACTTCCGCCTGGACGAGGGCATCCTGGTCGGCTCGCACTCCACCGGCATGATCCTGTGCTGCAGCGAGACGCATCCGTTGCCGTACATGCCGACCCGGCCGTTCCGGGTCAACGCCGGCGCGCTGCACTCGTACACGCTGTCCGCCGGCGGGCGGACCAACTACCTCAGCGAGCTGGTCTCCGGCGGCCGGGTGCTGGCCGTCGACTCGCAGGGGAAGTCCCGGGTCGTCACCGTGGGACGGGTCAAGATCGAGACGCGCCCGCTGCTGGCGATCGACGCGGTCTCCCCCTCCGGGACACCTGTCAACCTCATCGTCCAGGACGACTGGCACGTGCGCGTGCTCGGGCCCGGCGGCACGGTCCTCAACGTCACCGAGCTGACCGCCGGCACGAAGGTGCTCGGCTACCTGCCGGTGGAGAAGCGGCACGTCGGCTACCCGATCGACGAGTTCTGCATCGAGAAGTGAGCGGCGGCGGGAAGGGGAGCGGGCGATGACCGCGCAGCCGGTGCTGGACTTCCACGTACGCCTGGCGCCCCGGCCCGGCGCGCGGGAGCGGCTGCTCGACGCGCTGGGCGAGTGCGGGCTGGCGCGGGCGGTGGTGTGCGCGGGCGGCACCATCGACCTGGACCGGCTGTCCCGCCAGCTCGTCACCGGTGGCCACGTCGAGACCGACGCCGACAACGACGCGGTGGCGGCGGCCTGCGCGGGCACCGACGGGCGGCTGGTGCCGTTCTTCTTCGCCAACCCGCACCGGCCCGCCGAGGCGTACCGGTCCCGGGCCGCCGAGTTCCGCGGCCTGGAGATCTCACCCGCCGTGCACGGCGTCGCCCTCACCGACCCGCGGGTCGCCGACCTGGTGGCCGTGGCGGCGGAGTTCGACCATCCGGTGTACGTGGTCTGCCTCGACCGTCCCGGCGCGGGCGTGGCCGACCTGGTCGGCCTGAGCCGCCGGTTCCCGCGGGTGAGCTTCGTGCTCGGGCACAGCGGCATCGGCAACATCGACCTCTACGCCCTGACCCTGATCCAGGACGAGCCGAACATCTCGCTGGAGACCTCCGGCGGCTACACCTGCGTGGCCGAGGCGGCGCTGCGCCGCCTCGGCGACGGCCGGGTGGTGTTCGGCTCCGAGTACCCGCTGCAGCACCCGGCCGTGGAGCTGGCCAAGTTCCAGGCGTTGCGACTGCCGCCGGACCAGTGGCGGCGGGTCGCCTGGGACAACGCGCATCGACTGCTAGGAGAGGAGAAGCGGTGAGCGAGCCGAGTTCGACCCTGCCCCGGCTCGGCCAGTGGCACGGCCCCGAGGACCTGCGGCGCCTTCAGGAGAAGCAACTGGCGGAGACGTTCACCTGGGCGGCCCGATCGCCGTTCTACCGGGCGCGGCTGGCGTCCGGGGCGCCGCCGGTGACCCCGGCCGACCTGGCCGACCTGCCGCTGACCACCAAGCAGGACCTGCGGGACAACTACCCCTTCGGCATGCTCGCCGTGCCCCGCGAACGGCTGGCGACCTACCACGAGTCGAGCGGCACCGCCGGCAAGCCCACCCCCTCCTACTACACCGAGGAGGACTGGACCGACCTGGCGGAGCGCTTCGCCCGCAAGTGGATCGGCATGTCCGCCGACGACGTGTTCCTGGTCCGCACGCCGTACGCGCTGCTGCTGACCGGGCACCTCGCCCACGCCGCCGCCCGGCTGCGCGGGGCCACCGTGGTGCCCGGCGACAACCGGTCGCTGGCCATGCCGTACGCCCGGGTGGTCCGGGTGATGCACGACCTGGACGTCACACTCACCTGGTCGGTGCCGACGGAGTGCCTGATCTGGGCCGCCGCGGCGATCGCGGCCGGGCGCCGGCCCGACATCGACTTCCCGGCGCTGCGCGCGCTGTTCGTCGGCGGCGAGCCGATGACCGACGCCCGCCGGCGGCGGATCAGCCGCCTGTGGGGGGTGCCGGTCATCGAGGAGTACGGCTCGACGGAGACCGGCAGCCTGGCCGGGGAGTGCCCCGAGGGCCGCCTGCACCTGTGGGCCGACCGGGCGCTGTTCGAGGTGTACGACCCGGCCACCGGGACCGTCCGCGCGGACGGCGACGGCCAGCTCGTCGTCACGCCGCTGTTCCGGGAGGCGATGCCGCTGCTGCGGTACAACCTCGAGGACAACGTGTCGGTCTCCTACGACGACTGCGCGTGCGGCTGGAAGCTGCCCACCGTGCGGGTGCTCGGCCGGTCGGCGTTCGGCTACCGGGTCGGCGGCGCCACCATCACCCAGCACCGGCTGGAGGAGCTGGTCTTCTCCCTCCCCGAGGCGTACCGGGTGATGTTCTGGCGGGCCAAGGCGGAACCGGCGCTGCTGCGGGTCCAGATCGAGGTGGCCGCCGCGCACCGGGTCGCCGCCGAGGCGGAGCTGACCCACGCGATCCGGGCCGCGTTCGGCGTGGACAGCGAGGTCACCGGCCTGGCGCCGGGGAGCCTGATCCCGCTGGACGCGCTGACCAGCATGCCGGACGTGGTGAAGCCACGCAGCCTGTTCGGCCCGGACGAGGACTGGAGCAAAGCGCTCCTCTACTACTGAGGGAACCGACATGCCGCAGATGAGGGTCGCCGTGGCCGGCGCCGGCATCGCCGGGCTCGCCTTCGCCGCCGCCCTGCGCCGGGCCGGGATCGACTGCCACGTGTACGAGCAGGCCGAACAGCTGACGGAGGTGGGCGCGGGCGTGCAGGTGGCGCCGAACGCCACCCGGCTGCTGCACCGGCTGGGCCTGCGTGACCGCCTGCGTACGGTGGCGGTGGCGCCGCAGGCGATCGAGATGCGCCGCTGGGACGACGGCACGCTGCTGCAACGCACCCCGCTGGGCAGCGCGTGCGGACGCCGCTTCGGCGCGCCGTACTACGTGGTGCACCGCGCGGACCTGCACAGCAGCCTGCTGTCGCTGGTGCCGCCCGACCGGGTGCACCTGGGCGCCCGCCTCACCGCCGTGACGCAGACCGCCGACGAGGCGTACCTGCACCTGTCCAACGGCACCACCGTCGCGGCGGATCTCGTGGTGGGCGCCGACGGCATCCACTCGGTCGCGCGGGAGCAGATCGTGGCGGACCGGCCGCGCTTCTCCGGGCAGTCCATCTACCGCGGGCTGGTGCCGGCCGAGCGGGTGCCGTTCCTGCTCACCGAACCCCGGGTGCAGTTGTGGCTCGGGCCGGACCAGCACTGCGTCTGCTACCCGGTGTCCGCCGGCCGGCAGGTGAGCTTCGGCGCGACGGTGCCAGCCACCGACTGGCGGCAGGAGTCGTGGTCGGGCCGGGGCGACGTGTCGCAGCTCGCGGCCGCGTACGCCGGCTGGCACCCGGACGTCACCCGGCTGATCGCCGCGGCCGACCGGGTCGGCAGGTGGGCGCTGCACGACCGGGACAGCATCGACCGGCTCAGCGCAGGACGGGTGACGCTGATCGGCGACGCCGCGCACCCGATGCTGCCGTTCCAGGCGCAGGGCGCGAACCAGGCCGTCGAGGACGCGGTGGTGCTCGCGGTCTGCCTGGCCGGCGTGGAGCCGGCGGGCCTGGGCGCCGCGCTGCGCCGCTACGAACGGATCCGCCTGCCCCGGACCACGCGGATCCAGCGCCAGTCCCGGGCCAACGCCGAGACGTTCCACCTGGCCGACGGCGCCGACCAGCGCCGCCGGGACGTCGCCGCGCAGTCCTCGTCCGGCCTGGACCGCCACGAATGGCTCTTCGGGTACGACGCCGAGAGAGCCACCACGACCAGCGGAGGCACCTGATGGAACTGACCGGAATCGAGTCGAGGGTCGCCCTGGTCACCGGCGCGGCGCAGGGCATCGGCGCCGCCGTGGCCGGTGTGCTGGCCCGGGCGGGCGCGCAGGTGGCGGCGGTGGACCGCAACGCCGAGGCGCTGACCACCGTCGTGACGAAGCTCGCCGCCGAGGGCGACTCGGCGCGCGCCTACTGCGTCGACGTGTGCGACAGCGACGCGGTGGACGCGCTGGTGCGGCGGGTCGAGGACGAGATTGGCCCGGTCGGCATCCTGGTGAACGCCGCCGGCGTGCTGCACACCGGACCGGTCGTCGAGCTGTCCGACCGGCAGTGGCGCCGGACCTTCTCGGTGAACGCCGACGGCGTGTTCCACGTGTCCCGGGCGGTGGCGCGGCGGATGGTCGGCCGCCGCCGGGGCGCGATCGTCACCGTGGCGTCCAACGCCGCCGGGGTGCCGCGTACCGAGATGGCCGCGTACGCCGCCTCCAAGGCCGCGTCCGCCCAGTTCACCCGCTGCCTGGGGCTGGAGCTGTCCGGCTACGGCATCCGGTGCAACGTGGTCTCGCCCGGCTCCACCGACACCCCCATGCTGCGGGCGATGCTCGGCGAGGGCGCCGACCCGAGCGCGGTGATCGAGGGCACGCCGGGCGCGTACCGCGTCGGCATCCCGCTGCGCAAGCTGGCCCAGCCGCGCGACGTGGCCGAGGCGGTCGCCTACCTGGTGTCCGACCAGGCGGGCCACGTGACCATGCACGACCTGTACGTCGACGGCGGCGCGGCCCTGCACGTGTGACGCCGTGGCACGGAAACCGGAGGCGAGAACCGATGGCCATGACCCCGATCGCGCCGTACCGCATGCCCGGCGACGGCGACCTGCCCGGCACCACGCTGCCGTGGCGTCCGGACCCGGACCGGGCCGCCGTGCTGGTGCACGACCTGCAGCGCTACTTCCTGCGCCCGTTCGCGGCGGGGAGTCCCCGATGGCCGAGCTGCTGCCCACGTCGCGAGCTGCTCGCCGCGCGCGGGCGTCGCGTGCTGTTGCTGTACAGTACACCCGCGCAGCCCGGCCGCATGAGCCGGCGGGACCGGGGGTTGCTGCACGACCTGTGGGGCCCCGGCATGAGCTGCGACGAGGACGACCGGGGCATCGTCGACGACGTCGCCCCGCAGCCGGGCGACGCGGTGCTGACCAAGTGGCGCTACAGCGCGTTCTTCCGCAGCGACCTGGAGGAGCGACTGCGCGGCGCCCGGCGGGACCAGCTCGTGGTCTGCGGCGTGTACGCGCACATGGGGTGCCTGATCACCGCCTGCGACGCGTTCAGCCGCGACATCGAGGCGTTCCTGGTGGCGGACGCGCTGGCCGACCTGTCGCGTGCGGACCACCTGATGGCGCTGCGCTACGCCGCGGACCGCTGCGCGGTGCCGTTGTGGACGGCGGACGTGCTGGACGGCCTGGCGGGCGACGCCGGCGTGGCGCGTCCGGATCGGAGCAGCATCAAACGATGAGGAGAGCATCGATGTCGGAACGGACCCGGGTCGTGGTCGTCGGCGGCACCTCGGGGATCGGGCGGCACTTCGCCCGGTTCTGCGCCGAACGCGGAGACGACGTGGTGATCACCGGCCGTTCGGCGGCCCGGACCAAGACCGTCGCGGACGAGATCGGCGGGCGGACCCGGGGACTCGCCCTCGACCTGGCCGAGCCGGAGCGGATCGCGGACGCGCTCGCCGACGTGCCGCACGTCGACCGGCTCGTGGTCGCGGCGCTCGACCGCGACCACAACACCGTCCGCGCGTACCGGCCGGGCGACGCGGCGCGGCTGCTGACCGTCAAGCTGGTCGGCTACACGGCGGTCCTGCACGCCCTCGCCCCGCGGATGACCGACGAGAGCGCTGTCGTGCTGCTCGGCGGCCTGGCCAGCCACCGGCCGTATCCCGGCTCCACCACAGTCACCACCGCCAACGGCGGGATCAGCGCGCTGGTCCGGACCCTGGCGGTGGAACTCTCGCCGATCCGGGTCAACGCCCTGCACCCGAGCATCGTCTCCGACACGCCGTTCTGGAGCGACAAGCCCGCCGCGCGGGAGGCCGCCGCGACCCGCGCGCTCACCCGGCGGCCGGTCACCATGCGGGACTGCACCGAGGCGATCGACTTCCTGCTGACGAACCGCGCGATCAACGGGATCAACCTGAACATCGACGGCGGAGACGTGCTCATCTGACGCCTGCGGCGATCCGCCACGGCCCCCACCACCCGGTCGCGCCCTGCCCGTGCTCCCGCTGCTCGCGGGAGTACCGGGCCAGGTCGCGGGCGGAGAACAGCGCCATGCCGGCGTGGAATCCGGTCACCGGCACCGGAACCCGCGCCCAGTAGGCGAGCCGGCCGTCGACGTGGAACTCCACCTCCGACGTCGGCGCCCGGTAGGTGATGGCGTAGCCGTGCGCCCGGCCCGGCTCGGTCGGCACATCCAGGACCACCCGGTGGACGTAGTGCTCGTGCGGCTGGGTCACGCCGGGCAGCACCAGGCGCTCGACAGTCGCGTACACGGTGTCGTTCGTCGCGGCGGCGTTGAACACGACGCCGGTCTCCAGGTCGAACAGTGCCACCGTGCCGAACGCGTCCAGCAGGTCGTGCGGGATCTGCCGGTACGTCCGCACGCCCATCTCCACCTCGACGGTCAGCGTGCCCTCCGCCGGCACGGCGAAGCGTCGCACCGACCGGTACATCTGCTTGGCGTTGTTCTGCCGGGGATCGGTGTCGTGGAAGCGGGTGAACGGGTCGACGGTCAGCTCCAGCCGCCCGTCGCCGGTGCGGACGCGGGCGTTGCGGTCCTGGTACCTGTGGGTCTGCCCGTCCGCGCCGGTGATCGACATGACTGCCCAGCGGGCGGGGTCCAGCTCGCGGCCGGTGAAGTCGTCGTACGTCCACGCGCTGGTTCTCAGTGCCGACGTCATGCAGCCACCATCGGACGCCGGCCGGGCGCGGGCATCACCCGTTCACGCGGTTCGGCCGGGCCGGGCACGCCAATGCGCCGGCAGCCTCCCGGAAATCCCGTGATTAAGCCATGCCGCAGCGTGAGCGGTCGCCGAGACTGACGCCGCACGCCATCTCCGCATCGTCTGCGACGTTCTCACCAGGGGGAGAGAGCAATGGACACGGCAGCTCCGGCACCGGACGGCGGTCGTTACCTCGCCGTCCATCACAGCGCAGAGTTCAGGGAACTACGGCGACGATCGAGCACGGTCACGCTCTGGGCCAGCGTCGCCTTCTTCGGGTGGTGGTTCCTCGGCAGCCTGCTCGCCACCTACGCTCCGGACTTCTTCCGGGAGAAGGTGGCCGGCCCGGTCAACGTGGGCCTGCTCTTCGTCTTCCTGTCGTTCACCTTCGTGGTGACGCTCGCCGCCTTCTACCTGCGCTACGCCCGCACGCGGCTCGACCCGCTCAGCGAGAAGATCCGCGCCGACCTGGAAGGAGCGTCCCGATGAGCGTCGTCCTCGCAGACCCGCCACCCCCGGTCGACAACACGTGGGCGACGCCCGCGATCGCCGTCCCGGTCACCGTCGTCCTCGCGCTCGCGGTGCTCTACCTGGTCCGCTCGGCGCGCGCCAGCACCACCACCGCGGACGGCTTCCTGCTGGCCGACCGGCGGATCGGGCCGGTGCAGAACGCGCTGGCGGTGGCGTCCGCGCCGCTGATGTACTCGACGATGTACATCATCACCGGCCACATCGCGCTCAGCGGCTACGACGCCATCCTGCTGATGACCGCCTTCACGATGGGCACCATGCTCGCGCTGTTCCTCTTCGCCGGGCCGGTGCGCAACGTCGGCGGCTACACGCTCGGCGACCTGCTCGCGGTGCGCGTCCGGGAACGGCCGGCGCGGATGGCCTCGGCGGTGCTCACACTGCTGACGTACGTCATGCTGACCGTGATCATGATGGCCGCCATCGCGTTCATCTTCAACCGCTGGTTCGGCGTCGACGCGCTCGTCGGCCTGGTCCTCCCGGTCTTCGTGGTCGGCCTGGTCACCGTCGGGTACGTGTACCTCGGCGGGATGCTCGGGGTCACCCGCATCCTGGTGTTCAAGCTGGTGCTGTCGGTGGTCGTGGTGGGCGTGCTGACCGCCTGGGTGCTGGCCCGCTTCGACCTGAACCTGTTCAGCCTGCTGGAGCGGGCCGAGGCCAACGCGGCGCCGGTGCCCAGCGGCAGCGACCTGCTCGGCCCGGGCCGGCTGTTCGGCGAGGGCGCGACCACGCTCGTGCACCTGTCGAAGCTGTTCGCCATCGCGGTCGGGGTGGCGGCGATCCCGTTCCTGTTCATGCGCAACTTCGCGGTGACCAGCGGGCGGGACGCGCGCCGGTCGACCGGGTGGGCGTCGATGATCATCGTCGGGTTCTACCTGTGCCTGTCCGTGGTCGGGCTGGGCGCGGTCGCGATCCTCGGCCGGGACAACATCGGCGTCATCAAGGCCCACCGCGACATCAGCTTCCCCAAGCTCGCCGACGAGCTGGGCGGGCCGGTGATGGTCGGCTCCCTCGCCGGCGTCGCGGTCCTGACGATCGTCGGGGTCTTCGCGCCGCTGCTGCACAGCGCGGTGACGACGGTGACGAAGGACCTGAACGTGCTGCGGGGCCGCCGGCTGGACCCGGCCGCCGAGCTGAAGGACATCAAGCGCAACACCCTGATCATCGGCGTCGGCTCCGTCCTGCTGGCGGTCGCGATGCTGCCGGTACGGACCCACATCTTCATCCCGACCTCGATCGACGTGGCCGGCGCGGTGGTCCTGCCGATCGTCGTCTACGCGCTGTTCTGGCGCCGATTCAACACCCGCGGCCTGCAGTGGACGGTCTACGGCGGCCTCGCGCTCACCGCGTTCCTGGTGCTGTTCTCCAACGGCGTCTCGGGCGAGCCGGACGCCATCTTCCCGGACCGCAACTTCAAGTTCGTGGACGTCGAGCCCGCGCTGATCACGGTGCCGGTCGGCTTCCTGCTCGGCTACCTCGGCTCGCTCACCAGCCGGGAGCGCGACGACGCCGCCTTCGCCGAGATGCAGGTCCGGTCCCTCACCGGCGCGGTGGCCACGGGACCGGCGCGGCCGGCCGCCGTCGACGACGAGGACCGCGACGGCCGCCAGGACCGGGCGCCCAGCCCGGTGAGCTGACCATCCGCCACGGTGTGGGGCGGCCCCCTCCGCCGCCCCATACCCCCTCGGGAGGCAACTGTGGATCCGGTACCGGTTCTGGTCGTGGGCGCGGGCCCGGTCGGCATGGTCACCGCGCTGGCGCTCGCCCGTCACGGCGTCGCCTGCGTCCTCGTCGACCAGGGCTTCGAGACGTCCGTCCATCCCAAGCTGGACTACGTCAACGCCCGCAGCATGGAGTTCTTCCGGCAGTTCGGCCTCGCCGACGACGTGCGTGCCGCCGGGGTCGCGCCCGAGCACCGGTCCGACGTGATCTGGTCGACCGGCCTCGCCGGTGAGCCGATCACCAGGTGGGGCCTGCCCTCGGTGACGCAGGAGTGGCGCCGCATCGCCGAGCACAACGACGGCACCCAGCCGGCCGAGCCGGGCCAGCGGATCTCCCAGATCGACCTGGAGCCGGTCCTGCGGGCGCGCTGCCGGCGGGAACCGCTCGTCGACCTGCGCCTCGGCGTACGGTTCGACTCGCTGACCCAGGACGACGCGGCTGTCACCAGCGTGCTGGCCGACGACACCGGCGGCGAGGTCCGGCTGCGGTCGCGGTACGTCGTCGGGTGCGACGGCGCGTCGAGCCGGGTCCGCCGGGCCGTGGGCATCGGCGAGGAGGGCTTCGACGTGCCCGGCCTGCCGGGCGCGTTCATGGTGCACTTCACCAGCCGGGACCTGGACAGCCTGCACCGGCACGGCCGGTTCTGGCACTACTTCGCGTTCCGGTACGTGATCATCGCGCAGGACGAGGTGGACACCTGGACCGCGCACGTCAACGGGATCGACCCGAACGAGTTCGACGAGCCGCCGGCCGACCCGGAGGCGTTCCTGCTCGACACGATCCGCACCGAGCTGCGGATCGACAAGGTGCTGCTCACCTCGCGCTGGCGTCCCGGCTTCATGCTCGCCGACCGGTACCGCGCCGGCCGGGTGCTCCTCGCCGGGGACTCGGCGCACCGGATGTTCCCCACCGGCGCGTACGGCATGAACACCGGCATCGGTGACGCCGTCGACGTGGCCTGGAAGCTCGCCGCTGTCGTCCGGGGCTTCGGCGGTCCCGCGCTGCTCGACAGCTACGACGCCGAACGCCGCCCGGTGGGGCGGCGCAACATGCACACCTCGCACCGGCACCTGGGCGTGCACCTGCGGGCGGGGGAACTGCTGCGCGACGGCGCCCCGCTGCCGTCCGTCGCGGCCTTCCTCGACGCCGAGCGGGGCGAGAACGAGTACCGGGGCATCGAGCTGGGCTACCGCTATGCCGGCTCGCCGGTGCTCCGGCCGGAGGGCCCGGCCGAACCCCCGGACGACCCGCGGGCGTACACCCCGACGACCTGGCCCGGCGCCCGCCCGCCCAGCCTCCTGCTCAGTGGCGGGCAGCAGATCTTCGACCGGTTCGACCCGGCCTCGTTCACCCTCGTGGACTTCACCGGCGACGGCGCCGCCGATTCGCTGCTGGCGGCGGCGGCCGCGCGGGGCCTGCCGGTCACCCACACCGTGGTGACCGACGCCCGGGCCCGCGAGCTGTGGGAACACGACCTCGTCCTGCTGCGGCCGGACCACCACGTCGCCTGGCGGGGCAACACCGCGCCGCCGGACCCCGACGCCGTGGTCCAGCGCGTACGGGGTGGCGGATAGGCGCGACGTGCCGTCACCGGCGGCCGGGTCACGCGCACACGCGACCGGCGGTCCGGCTGACTCTCGACTGGAGGACAGATGCAGCAATCCGGTTCAACGGCGGAACGCAGCCCACTCGGGCCGTGGGAGGGCAAGCCGGCGGTCCAGCAACCGGACTGGCAGGACCACCCGGCGTACGCCCAGACCTGTGCGGCGTTGGCGGCGGCCCCGCCGCTGGTCCCGCCCGGGGAGGTACGGCGGCTCCGGCAGGCGTTGTCGGAGCTGGCGTCGGCCGGCGGGCTCCTGCTGCAGTTGGGCGACTGCGCCGAGAGCCTCTACGAGTGCACCCCCCGGCACACCTCGGACAAGATCGAGGTCATCGACCGGCTGGGGGACCGGCTCAGTGAGCTCACCGGGCGCAACGTGCTGCGGGTGGGCCGGATGGCCGGGCAGTTCGCCAAGCCCCGGTCGCAGGCGACGGAGTGGCACGACGCGCTGAGTATCCCCTCCTTCCGCGGCCACATGATCAATTCCGAGCTGGCCGCGCCCGGTACGCGCAAGGCCGACCCGCGCCGCATGTGGTGGGCGTACGAGGCGAGCGACCGGGTGCAGCGGGTGCTGCGCGCCCACCGGGAGGGGGCCGGGCGGGCCGCGCGGACCGAGGGACCCTGGTCGAGCCACGAGGCCCTCGTTGTCGACTACGAGTCCCGGCTGATCCGCCGGGACCCGGACACGGATGAGCGCTACCTGGCGTCGACCCACCTGCCGTGGGTGGGGGAGCGGACCCGCCGCTCCGCCGAGGCGCACGTGGCCATGCTGTCCACTGTGGCGAACCCGGTCGGCTGCAAGATCGGGCCGGACGCCGACCCGGACGAGGTCCTGCGGGTGTGCGAGGCGCTCGACCCGCGGCGCGAGCCCGGCCGTCTCGTCCTGATCCCGCGGATGGGCCGGGACCGGATCCGGGAGGCCCTGCCGCCGATCGTCCGCGCGGTGGTGAACGCGGGCCACCCGGTGCTCTGGTTGAGCGACCCCATGCACGGCAACACCGTCAAGGCCTCGGTCGGCCTGAAGACGCGGCACCTCTCCGACGTGGTCACCGAGGCGCTGCGGTTCCGCGACATCCTCGACCGGCAGCGGCAGCACGCCGCCGGGCTGCACGTCGAGGTCGCCGCCACCGACGTGACCGAGTGCGTCGGCGGGTCCGTGGCCGGCGAGGACGACCTGGCGCGTCACTACACCTCGCTGTGCGACCCCCGGCTCAACCCGGGGCAGGCCACCGAGTTGATCGAAGCGTGGGCCAAGGACACCGCGACGGTCGGCCCGGCGCCGAGGCGGCCCTGAGGTGCCGACCGTTTTCGAACTGCGGGAAAATTGACAGAAGGAGACCTGCCGGAGCAAATTCGGCCAGGCTAGCCGCGCCGCAGTTCGTCGTCCACTACCTGCGTGGGTAGTGTCTACTACCCGTGCCGGGACCGTCAGTGGTGTTGCCCAGCAGGAATCCCATCGCAATGATGTGTGGGAAGGTGTAATCCTTCGATCGGTGACGCGCGCACCTCATCTTATCCGCACGGAATCCTGTCTCGGCTGAAGCGAGTGTTTCCAATGTGGGGCAACTCAAACACGCTGGAAGTGAAGGGCAACGACGAGAGATTTCCCCTGCCGGACGCAGCTACGGAGGATCGGTCTGTGCTTGGCGAGACGGTTCCGGTTTCCGCGCTGCTGCCCGGCGACTCCCCGCGGCTGGCGGGAGAGAACGTCGAGCACATCCGGCTGCTGGCCGCGATGCACGACCTCCCCCCGATCCTCGTGCAGCGCGGCACGATGCGGGTGATCGACGGCATGCACCGGCTGCGGGCCGCCAAGCTGCGCGGCGACGAGACCGTACGGGTGACGTTCTTCGACGGCGACGACGCCGCGGCGTTCCTGCTCTCGGTCGACGCCAACATCAAACACGGGCTGCCGCTGTCCCGCGCCGACCGGGAGGCCGCCGCCACCCGCATCCTGCGGTTGTATCCGCAGTGGTCGGACCGCGCCGTCGCCGCCGCCGCCGGGCTGTCCCCGACCACGGTCAGCGGCATCCGGCGCCGCCTGCTGCAACCGGCGGCGCGGGAGGGCAGCCGGGTGGGACGGGACGGCCGGGTCCGCCCGCTGGACGGCTCGGCGGGCCGCCGTCGGGCCAGCGCGGTCATCGCGCTCCGGCCGGACGCGCCCCTGCGTGCCATCGCGAAGGAGGCCGGGGTGTCGGTGGGCACGGCGCGGGACGTGCGCGCCCGGCTGCAGGCGGGCCGGGACCCGGTCCTGACCCCGCAGCGGCCGGCGGCCGAGCCCGAGCCGGCCGCCGACGACGGGTCGGAGGCGCGCAGGCGCCGGCCGGGCCAGGCCCCGGCGCCGCCCGTCGACTGGCCGGCGGTACGCGGCAACCTGATCCGCGACCCCGCGGTGAAGTACGCCGAGGTGGGCCGGGCCTTCGTCCGGTGGGCCGACGGGCACGTGGTCGACCCGGCCGCCTGGCGCGAGTTCGTCGACGCCGTGCCGCCGTACTGGCGCGCATCGGTGGCCGAGCTGGCCCGCTCGTGCGCCGCCGCCTGGCTGGCGTTCGCCCAGGAACTGGAGGACCGGGCGTGAAAACGGCGGTCCGCATATTTGCGGCGGTTGTCGACAGCGCGTCGAATTCCGCTGCCGTCGCCACTACCCGATCGAGTAGTGGACCGGCGTGAATAACGCGCGTTAATGTTCCTTCGATCCGCTGCCCTCATTTTCGGTGAGCACATTTGTGCGGCGGTCCAATGGAGAGGAGAATTCCCGGTGAAGATTCTGAGGCGGCCGCGGAAACGGCATCTCGGGGGTGCCGCGGCCGTCGCCGCGGCGATCGCCCTGGTGGTGTCGCTGACAAACGGTGTGTCGGCGGCCCCGCAGGCAGCGACCTTCGACCTCGACCACGGGAACGCCCTGACCGACGTCATCTACCCGGCCCTCAACACCGAGCCGCGGGTCGAGTACAGCGGCCGGCCCGGGTCCTGGGCCGCGGACCGGGCCATGCTCATCGAACTGCCGTGGTTCGACGCCCTGGCGGCGTACCACCCCACCGCGGTCGGCATCTTCTCCACCATCGGCCGCCGTCCCGCCGAGGAGCACACGACGCGCAACAAGAACATCGCCGTCATCTACTCGGCCTACACCTCGCTCAGCAAGCTCTACCCGCAGCACGAGGCGACCTGGCAGCGGATGATGGCCACCGCGGGCCTGGACCCGGCGGTCACCGCGGAGGACCGCACCACCGCCAGCGGCATCGGCATCCTCGCCGCGAAGAACGCCATGGCGGCGCGCCGCAACGACGGTACGAACCGGGACGGCGACGCGGGCGGCCGCCGCTACAACCGCGAGCCGTACGCCGACCACACCGGCTACCGGCCGGTCAACAGCCCGTACGAGCTGCGCTTCCCGTCGCGCTGGCAGCCGAACACCATCTCCAAGCGTGAGGTCGTCAACACGCAGGAGTTCGCGACGCCCCAGTTCGGCCGGGTCAAGCCGATCACCTTCGACCGGCCCGAGCAGTTCCGGCTCACCCCGCCGGCGAACCACCACCTGCTGAACCCGAAGGGCTACCGCAAGCAGGCCGACGAGGTGCTGCGCGCCTCGGCCGGCCTGGACGACCGCAAGAAGATGAGCGCGGAGATCTTCAGCGACAACATCACGCCGTACGGCGCCATCGCGCACACGCTGCTGCGGGGCCGGTACAACACCGAGGACTCCGTCCGGTTCATCGTGATGACGGACGTCGCCGGGTTCGACGTGGCGATCGCCTCCTGGTACTACATGCGCAAGTACGACTCGGTGCAGCCGTTCAGCGCGATCCGCCACCTGTACCCGAACAAGAAGCTGACCGCGTGGGGCGGCCCGGGCCGGGGCACCGTCAACGACATCACCGGCACCCAATGGCGCAGCTACCTCAGCTCGGTCGCCATCGCCGCTCCGGAGTACCCGTCGGTAAACGCGGCGGTCTGCGTCGCCTACGCCCAGGTCGCGCGCCGGTTCACCGGCACCGACAAGCTGACCGTGGTGATCCCGGTGCGCAAGGGCTCCTCGATCGTGGAGCCGGGCGTGACCCCGGCCGCCGACATGATGCTGACCTGGAACAGCTACTCGGAGTGGGCCGCCGAGTGCGGGCAGAGCCGGGTCTGGGCCGGCGAGAACTTCCCCGCCTCGGTCGCGGCCGTCGACCAGTACGCGCCGCAGCTCGGTGACCGTGCCTTCGACTTCGTCCAGCGCAAGCTGAACGGGCGCTGATCCCCGCTGTGCCGGTCCGCGCTGCCGGCCATGCCCTCGGGCGTGGCCGGCAGCGCGCGTTCCGACCCCCTCACCACATGTCTTGCATAGCAAGGTATCTTGCGAGGCATGGACGGGGCACGTGAGCGGATCACCACGAACATCCGCAAGGGCGTGCTGGAGTACTGCGTGCTCGCGCTGCTCTCGCGACGCGACATGTACGGCCTGGAACTGGCCGACTGGCTCGCCGTGCGTGGCCTGACCGCCAGCGAGGGCAGCCTGTATCCGCTGCTCGCCCGCATGCGGCAGGCCGGCACCGTGCAGACCCGGTGGGTGGCCCCCGAGCAGGGGCACGCCCGGCGGTACTACGCGATCACCGACCAGGGGCGGGCGCACCTGCGGGTGTTCGCGACGGTGTGGCGGGAGATCCAGCCGCACGTGGACGAGTTGATGGGGGAGGAAGGATGAGCGACGACGGCCTCCCGGAGGCGGCGTGGGCCTACCTGCGGGCGCTGGACGCGGAGTTGTCGGACGTCCCGTCCGGCACGGCGGAGGAGATCGTCGCGGATGTCCGCGCGCACATCGCCGACGCCCTCGACAGCGGGCGGAGCGCCGACGAGGTCCTCGCCGGCCTGGGTGCCGCGCCGGACGTGGCCCGGCAGGCGCGGGAGGAGCTGGGGCTACCGGACCAGGACCGCCCGGAGCGGGTCGGCCGGACGCTGTCCCTGGTCGCGTCGGCGGTCGGCGTGCTGATCGCCGTGTGCGTGAGCTTCCTGCTGCCGTCCACAGTGCCGGTCGAGCCGATCCAGGCCGACGCCGGCGAGCAGGGCGTCCTCGGCCGGCTCGGTCCGGGAATCGCGCTGCTCACGCTGCTGCCGGCGCTCGTCGCGGCCGCGCCGCTCGTGGCGCCCGCCCGGGTACGCGCCGGGTCGCGGCTCGCCGGCGCGATCGCGCTGACCATGTTCGCCTGCGCGGCCGGCGAGACGGGCCTGTACTACCTCCCGCTCGCGCTGGTGGCGTGGGCGGCGGCGCTCGTGCCGTGGGCCGTGCGGCGAGGCGCCGGGGGACGGTGGTGGCACGTCCTGGCCGGTGGGATCGTGGCGATGCCCGGCGTGCTCGTGGCGGTCGCGTCGGCCGGCGGTTCGGTCGGTGTCGGCTGGGTGGGCGCGGCGCTGTGGATCGCCGGGCCGGTCGCGGCCGGTGCGCTGTGCGCCTACGGATTCCGGGCCGGGTACGCGGTGACCGCGCTGGCCGGCGCGCTGGTCATGATCCTCGCGATGGCCGAGCGCGGCTTCCTGTTCGCCGCCTTCTGGCTGTTCGGCGGGCTGTACCTGGCGCTCGGCGCCGCCGGGTACGCGGCGGCGCGGCCGGCCGACGGTGACCCCACCTCACCGCCCGTCGACGGCGACCCCGCCGGGGCGCCCGGCGCACCGGCCCGGCCGCGACCCGCCCCGGCCACGGAGGCGGACCCGGAGGCCGCGGCGCCGGCCGGCTAGGCCGGCACGGCCTGCGGGTCGGCGGCGGTGTCGTGCGCGGCCATCGCCTCCTGGCGTCCGGGCTCCTCGCGCAGGATCGCGGCGTGCAGCCAGGCGTCCGGGATGGCGAACCCGTCCACGAGCGTGCGCATGTACGGGCGCAGCTCCTTGAGCAGCCCGTTCACCACGCTGGTGATCGTCTTCGAGCGGGCCGGGGTGAGCCGGCCGTGCTCCAGCAGCCAGCCCTTGTTCGCCTCGATCACGGTGAGCGCGTACAGGTCGCAGACCCACGGAAGCACGGGTTGACATATAGGTCACTCCAATCACGATAGCTCTAGTTTGTCCGGCACGCGGCTGGCGCGCGCGCCCCAATTCAGTCGAATGGACCTTTACATGTAAACAACACCGATAATTTCAAGTTGTAGGTCTTCATCCTGTCGGCTCCGGCGCAGTTGCGCTCAACAGTTAGCTAGGCTATAGAAATATCGAATCAACGTATCCGCACCGGTCGATGTGCGCGGCGGCGACGGCGAGGACGTGGTCCTGGACGTCGTTGAAGATGTCGAAGGGCCGGTCCTTCTTGGTCGACGCGCCACCGCGCAGGCGGCGCACCGCGCTGTCGAGCAGGTGCTCCTCGCGGTCCTCGAAGAGCTTGAGCTGCCAGCCCCGGTCGGTGACCGCGACCTCGTCGTCGCGGCCCGGCACCGCGCTGACCAGACGTGCGATCAGCGCCCGGGCGGCGGTGCGCTCCAGCACCATCTCGCGTACCTGCTCGGCGACGAAGGAGGCGCGTCCCCAGCCGTCGAGTGAGCCGAACTCGTCCCGGTAACCGGTCAGCAACCCCTTGGCGACCAGTTGCAGCAGCACCGTGTTGTCGCCCTCGAACGTGGTGAAGACATCGGTGTCGGCCTTGAGGCTGGGCAGGCGGTTCTCGGACAGGTAGCCGGCGCCGCCACACGCCTCCCGGCACATCTGGATGGTGCGGGTGGCGTGCCAGGTCTGCGCCGCCTTCAGCCCGGCGGCCCGGGACTCCAGCTCCCGCTGCCGGTGTTCGTCGACCGGCCCGTCGCCGCCCTGGATCTCGTCCAGCGCCGCGACCAGCTCCGCCTGGGCGAAGGTCAGCGCGTACGTGGTGGCCAGCGCGGGCAGCAGCTTGCGCTGGTGCGCCAGGTAGTCGTTGAGCAGCACCTCGCGGTCGCCGTCGGCGTCGCTGAACTGCCGGCGGATGTCGCCGTAGCGCACCGCGATGGCCAGCGCCGACTTGGTGGCCGCCGACGCCGCGCCGCCCACGCTCACCCGGCCCCGGACCAGGGTGCCCAGCATGGTGAAGAAGCGCCGGGAGTCGTTCTCGATCGGGCTGGAGTACGTGCCGTCCTCGGCGACCTGCGCGTACCGGTCCAGCAGCATGTCCCGCGGCACCCGCACGTGGTCGAAGCTGAGCCGCCCGTTGTCCACGCCGAGCAGGCCGGCCTTGGGTCCGGCGTCGCCGATGGTCACGCCGGGCATCGGCCGGCCGTGCTCGTCGCGGATCGGCACCAGCCAGGCGTGCACGCCGTGCCGGCGCCCGCCGGTGACGAGCTGGGCGAAGACCACAGCCATCCGCCCGTCCCGGGCCGCGTTGCCGATGTAGTCCTTGCGCGCCGCCTCGTGCGGCGTGTGCAGGTCGAAGGTCTGGGTCTGCGGGTCGTACACGCAGGTGGTGCGCAGTTGCTGCACGTCCGAGCCGTGGCCGGTCTCGGTCATCGCGAAGCAGCCGAAGAGCCGGCCCGCGACGATGTCGGGCAGGTAGGCGTCGTGGTGCCGCTTCGTGCCGAGCGCGGCGACCGCGCCGCCGAACAGGCCCCACTGGACGCCGGCCTTCACCATCAGTGACAGGTCCACCTGGGCCAGCATCTCGGTGGCGACGATCGAGGCGCCCACGTCGCCGCGGCCGCCGTACTCGACGGGGAAGCCCGAGGCGATGCCCAGTTCGACAGGGAGTTCGGACAGCAGCCGGGTGATGCGCTCGCGAGCCTGGTCACCGGTCTCGCCGTACACCGGGAGGAAGCGTTCGTCGAGGTGTTCGCGGTGCGCCCGGCGGACGTCGGCCCACCGGCCGTCAAGCGTTTCCCGCAGGCGTGCGATGTCGATGCGGCCGGCTGCGTGATCGAACATTGTCACTCCTCGGTGCAGTGGACATTTGCGTACACTCTCGGCCTGATCAACATTACCGGCGGTGATCGCGCGCCGCTGGCGGAGCGCGTGGTGAGCCCGGCCACCCCCCGGCGGTTCGGCTGCCCGCGAAGCTGAGGTTAGGCTGTCCTCACTTCAAGCACTGGAGGCATCCCCTCGTGTCCCCGCTTCCCCCCGGCAGCGCCGTCACCGCCCGGCACGTGCTCCGCCAGGCGCTGCGCCGCCAGCGCCGCCCGGTGCTGATCGGCGTGACCCTGCTCGGGCTGCACCAGGTCACCGAGGCGCTCGTGCCGGTGGCGATCGGCGTCATCATCGACCGGGCCGTGGTGACCGGCGACCCGTGGGCGCTCGCGTACTCCGTCGCCGGCCTCGCCGCCCTGTTCACCGTGCTGGCGTTCGCCTACCGCAACGGCGCCCGCCAGGCGTTCGCGGCCGTGGAGCGGGAGGCGCACCTGCTACGGGTGGAACTGGCCGAGCGCGCGCTCGACCCGCGCGGGCACCGCACCGGCCTACGCGACGGCGAACTGCTCTCGGTCGCCGCCTCCGACGCCGAACTCTCCGCGTACGTGGTCCGGGTGGCCGGCTTCGGCGTCGCCGCGGTGAGCGCGCTGACCGTCGCGGCCGTCGCGCTGCTGGTCATCGACGTCCCGCTCGGACTCGGCGTGCTCATCGGCGTACCGGTGCTGGTCCTGGCGCTGCAACGGATGGCGCCGCTGCTGTCCCGGCGCAGCGCCTCCCAGCAGGAGGCCCTCGCCGAGACCACGGCGCTCGCCGTCGACCTCGTCTCCGGCCTGCGTGTGCTGCGCGGCATCGGCGCCCAGCACCACGCCGCCGGCCGGTACGCCGCCGCCAGCCGGCGCGCCCTCGCCGTGACGCTGCGCGCCGCCAACACCAAGGGCCTGCACCTCGGGCTCACCACCGCCGCGAACGGCCTCTTCCTCGCCGCTGTCGCCGGTGCCGCCGGCTGGCTCGCCCTGCGTGGCCGGCTCACCATCGGTGAACTGGTGACAGTGGTCGGGCTCGCGCAGTTCGTCGCCGAGCCGGTGCAGACGCTGGGTTACTGCGTGCAGTTGTTCGCGATGGCCCGCGCCTCCGCGGCCCGGGTCGCGCGCGTGCTCGGCGCCGAGCCGCTGACCCGGCCGGGCGCCGCGTCCCGGCCGGACCGTACGGACGGGCCGCGGCTCGTCCTCGACCACGTCGGGCACGCCGCGCTGGACGGGGTGTGCCTGCACGTCGACCCGGGGGAGATCGTCGGCGTGCTGGCGTACGACCCGGCCGACGCGGACGCGCTGGTCGCGTTGCTGTCCGGACGGGTGCCCGCGGACCGGCGCCGGGGCGCGGTACGCGTCGACGGCGTACCCGCCGACGACCTGGACATCGACGCGCTGCGCGGCGCCGTGCTGGTCGAGCCGCACGACGTGACGCTGTTCGAGGGAACCGTGGCCGCCAACCTCGCCGCCGGCCGCAGCACCGACGAGGGACGCCTGCGCGCCGCGGTCCGGGCGGCCGCGGCGGACGACGTGGTGGACGCGCACCCCGGCGGCCTCGGCCACCGGCTCGTCGAGCGCGGCGCCAACCTCTCCGGCGGCCAGCGCCAGCGGCTCGGGCTGGCGCGGGCGTTGCACGCCGACCCGCCGGTGCTCGTGCTGCACGACCCCACGACCGCAGTGGACGCCGCCACCGAGGCCCAACTCGCCGACGGACTGGCCGGTGCGCGCCGCGACGCGCCCCGGGGCACGCTGCTGGTCACCAGCAGCCCCGCCCTGCTGCGGATCACCGACCGGGTGGTGGTGATCGCCGACGGCCGGGTGACCGCCGAAGGGACGCACGAGCACCTGCTGGCCACCGACGCCCGCTACCGCGAGGAGACACTGCGGTGACCGCTGACCCGCGTACCGCCGAACCCGGCCGGGCGTTGCTGCCCACCGCGACCGCCCGGCGGACCTGGACGACGCTCGGCGCGGAGTTCCGGCGGCGGCCCGGCCTCAGCGCCGCCGCGACCGCCGTGCTCGTCGCCGCCGCCACCGGCGGGCTGGTCGCGCCCTGGGTGCTCGGCCGCCTCGTCGACGACGTCATCGCCGATGCCCCGGTCTCCCGGATCGCCGGCCGGGTCGCGGTGATCGCCGGCGCGGCAGTGCTCACCGGGCTGCTCACCGCCGCCGGGGCCGCGCTCGCGTCCCGCCTGGGCGAGACCGTGCTAGCCCGGTTGCGCGAGCGGGTGCTCGACCGGGCGCTGCACCTGCCCTCGGCGACGCTGGAACGGGCCGGCACCGGTGACCTGCTGGCCCGGGTCGGCGACGACGTGGCGGTGGTGACGAACGTGATCGCGGTCAGCGGTCCGGCGTTCGTCGGCGCGCTGCTGTCCGTGGTGCTGACCGTGTTCGGGCTGGTCGCGCTCGACTGGCGGCTCGGCCTCGCCGGGCTGGTGGCAGCGCCCGCGTACGCGCTGGCGCTGCGCTGGTACCTGCGCCGGTCCGCGCCGTACTACGCCCGTGAGCGCGTCGCCACCGGCGAGCGGACACAGGCCATGGCCGGCGCGCTGCGCGGCGCGGCGACAGTGCGCGCGTACCGGACCGAGGACGCGCACGTCGCGGCGATCGCCGAGCGTTCCGGCGTGGCGCGCGACCTGTCGCTGGAGATCTTCAACCTGCACACCCGCTTCGGGCTGCGGATCAACAGGTCGGAGTTCCTCGGCCTGGCCGCGGTGCTCGTCGCCGGGTTCTTCCTGGTCCGCGCCGACCTGGTCACGGTGGGCGCGGCGACCACCGCCGCGCTCTACTTCCACCGGCTGTTCAACCCGATCGGCCTGCTGCTGATGGAGTCCGACTCGGTGCTGCAGGCCGGCGCGAGCCTCGCCCGGCTGGTCGGCGTGGCCACGCTGCCCGACACCGCCCCGTCCGCGCCGTCGGCGGCCGGCGGCGCGGCCCGGCGCTGGACGTCACGGTCCGCCGGCACCGCTACGACGACGACGGCCCCCTGGTCCTGGCCGACGTCGAGCTGCGCCTGGCCCCGGGTGAGCGGGTCGCGCTCGTGGGCGCCAGCGGCGCGGGCAAGAGCACGCTCGCCGGCATCGCCGCCGGGATCATCGCGCCCACCGACGGGTCGGTACGCCTGGGCGGCGTGCCGCTGACCGAGCGGGGCGAGCACGCCGTGCGGCGCGACGTCGCGCTGGTCAGCCAAGAGGTGCACGTCTTCGCCGGGCCGCTCGCCGAGGACCTGCGCCTGGCCGCCCCGGACGCCACCGACGCCGAACTGCTCGACGCGCTGGACCGGGTCGGCGCCACCACCTGGCTGCGCGCGCTGCCGGACGGGCTGGCCACGGCGGTCGGCGAGGGCGGCCACCGGCTCACCGCCGCGCAGGCCCAGCAGGTCGCCCTGGCCCGGCTGGTGCTGGCCGCGCCCGCCGTCGCCGTGCTGGACGAGGCGACCGCCGAGGCCGGCAGCGCCGGAGCGCGTGACCTGGACCGGGCGGCGCTGGCCGCCACCGAGGGACGGACCACGCTGATCGTGGCGCACCGGCTCAGCCAGGCGGTCGCCGCCGACCGGATCGTCCTGCTCGACCACGGGCGGGTCGTGGAGCAGGGCACGCACTCGGAACTGCTCGCCGCCGACGGCCGGTACGGGCGTCTGTGGCGCTCCTGGAGCGTCCCGGTATGACCGCGCACCGCCCATCGACCCAGGTGAGGGGAACATGACCGACGCGCCGGCCCGCTTCGTGCTCTTCCCGGGGCGGCACCACCTGCTGACCCGGTTCCAGGCCGACTACCTGTGCCGGCTGGCCGGGGACGAGGCCACAGTGGTCTGGGCGGTGACGTCGGCCAACCACGAGAACACCAGACGCAACCCGGTGCCATACCACCGGCGGGAAGCCGCGATCGAGCGGTTCAGCGTGCTGAGCGGGCTGCGCTCGGTGGTGGTGCCGATCTTCGACACCGCGTACACCGACGCGTTCGCCGAGGTGACGCTGAAATCCATCGCGGTGGCCACCGGGCTCGAACTCACCCCCGCCGACACGCTGCTGGCCTGCTCCACGCCGGAGGTCGCGAAACTGTACGAGCGGCTCGGCTTCCGGATCGCGCCGGTCGAGGCGGACCCGGACCTGCCCGAGCCGCCCGAACGGCCGTGGGACGTGCTGCTGCGCCTGGCCGCCGGGGACGAGACCTGGCGCGCGCTCACCCACCCGGCCAGCATCGACGTGTTCGAGCGCTACCGCCTGGTCGAGTCGATCCGATCGGTGGTGAACGACCCGCTCGTCGGCGACGAGGGCGGCCTCACGGTGACCCGCGACTACCGCACCTACGTGGAGGCGTTCGCCACTGCCGCGCAGCGCAAGTGGGACTCGGTGCGCGGGTACGTGCAGCCCGGCCGCATCGTGGACATCGGCTGCGGCGCGGGCGCGGTCCTGGAGCTGGCCGACCGGGAGGCCGCGCTGCGCGAGAGCGACCTGATCGGCGTGGAGGTCGCCCGCCACCTCTACCAGGAGTGCCTGCACAAGAAGGCGCAGGGCGTGTTCCGCAACGCCAATGTCTACTTCTTCCACCGCAACGTCCTCGGCGGCGCGGTGTTCAAGGACCGCTCGGTCGACACCACGCTCACGTTCGCGCTGACCCATGAGATCTGGTCGTACGGGCGGCAGCGGGAGTCGCTGCTGCAGTTCGCCCGCCGCATCCACGACCACACGGTGCCCGGCGGCGTCTGGATCAACAGCGACGTGTGCGGTCCGGACGACCCCGGGCGGCAGGTGCTGCTGCGGCTGTCGGCCGACGACGGCGACAACCCGGCCGCGCCCCGCCGCGATCTCGCGGAGCTGACCTCGGCGGAGGTCCGGCGCTACGTCGGCGGGCTGTCGACGCGGGCGCGGCTGGACCAGTTCGCCGTCGACTTCGCGTTCGGCTTCGACCACGAGCCGCTCCCGGACGGCGCGGTACGCCTGTCGCTGGGCGCGGCGATGGACTACCTGACCCGCAAGGACTACACGGACAACTGGCTGTCGGAGACGCAGGAGCAGTTCTGCGGCCTGAGTTTCGCCGACTGGACGGCGCTGCTCACCGAGGCGGGGTTCGAGATCGGCCCGGCGTCGGCGCCGGTGCGCAACGAATGGGTGATCGACAACCGGATCGCACCGGTCGCGTCCCTCACCGACCTCGACGGCCGGCCGCTGGACTGGCCGACCACCCACGTCCTCACCGTCGCCCACCGCCCCCGCAACCAGTGAGACCGACGGCGCCCGCCGCTGCCGGCGGGCGCCGTCGCCGCTCACCGGCTCAGCGCGATCCGGATCGCCAGGACGATCAGGATGAGCCCGGTCAGCCGTTCGATCACCAGCAGCACTGACGGCCGGGTCAGCCAGGGCTGCAACCTGTCGATGAGCATGATGTAGCAGGCCCACCAGAGCACGGCGAGACCGATGAACGTGGCGGCCAGCACCGCCGTGCGGGCCGCCGCCCCGTCGCCGGGCCTGACGAACTGCGGCACGAACGAGACGTAGAAGACGACCACCTTGACGTTCAGCAGCTGGCTGGTGACGCCCATGACGAACGAGCGGCGGGCCACGTGGGGCTCGTCGGCGGCCGGGGCCTCCGGCACCGGCGCGGGGCCGGTCTCCGGGTCCGGCCCGGCGCCGCCCGCGCCGACCGGGACCGGCTGCGCCGCCGGGGCCGTCCGGCGCGGCCGGGTGGCCCAGAGGATCGTGCCGCCCAGGTAGAGCAGGTACAGCGCGCCGGCGACGCGCAGCACCGTGTAGAGCGTCGGCGAGGAGACCAGCAGCTGCGGACAGGCCGGCGGTGGCGAACGACGCGTGCACCAGCGCGGCGACGAACAGCCCGGCCAGCACCACGAACCCGGCCCGCCGGCCGTACCTGACGGTCTGCCGGGTGACGAGCGCGAAGTCGACGCCCGGCACGATGATGATGAGCAGGCTGGCGGCGACGAAACTGATGATCTGGATGTCAGACACGACGCCGGCTCTCCTGTCCTGCGGCGAGCGCCGGCGCCGCCTCCTCGATGACGGAGACACCGCTGTCCTGGCGTGGCCCGTGCCGGCGCCACTGTTCCCGCAGCCGGATCCGGCCGTCCGGCAGCCGCTCGGGCCGGGACTCGCACTCGCCGACCACTATGGTGCCGTCGGTGAGCACCTCCAGGTAGGCGAAGCGCACCACGCCCTGGGCGTCGCAGGTTCCCGCGAGCCGGCCGTGCCGGACCGGGCCGCCGGTGATCTCCGCCCAGACCAGGTCGCCGCGCTGGTGGTAGTGCCCCCGCAGCGGCTCGGCGCCGTCACCGGCGTCGTGGTCCACGGAGACGAAGACGCGGCCGTCGTAGTCGAATGTCGTCATCGCGCTCACGCCCACCGGGTGCTCACGTAGTCGTCACGGAACCGGCAGACCGTGCGGCCGGCGATCGAGTTCAGGATCATCGCGCTGCGGATCGGCAGAATGCTCAGGTTGGAGTCGACGAGCCCCTGCACGTACCGCCCCCGGTTCAGCACGAAGATCTTGTGGTCGTCGGCGTGCTTCCACCGGATCGAGTAGTCCGACTCGATCACCGGTTCGCCGCGCTCGTCCACGTCGATCAGCGCGGACAGCTCCGGATCGAAGGGGAGCGGGGCGAGCCGCCGGCCCGCCGCGACGATCACGTTCACCGCCCGGTGCCGTTCCTCGCCGCTGCCGGCGGTGAGGCACTCCAGCTCCACCTCCCCGTCGAGCTGCTGGGCGCCGGTCACGGTACGGCTCGGCATGATCGTGACCGGGAACCGCCCGGTCCGCAGCCGCTCCTCGTAGTTGTGCTGGTAGACGCCGCGCAGCGTGCCGGGGGAGATGCCGTCGCTGGTCAGGATCTGCCCGGAGACCAGCCGTTCCCGCACGTCCCGGGACAGCGAGAGGAACGCCTCCTGGTAGGCGGGCCGGTACAGGTCGTTCGCCGAGGGGGAGTCCTCCAGCGGCGCGAACCAGGACCGCCGGCCGATCCACTTGATGTCGCGGCAGCCGCGGGCGAGCAGCGCCGCGACGCACTCCGCGCTGGTCTGGCCGCTGCC
Organism: Micromonospora sp. M42; assembly: GCF_000568915.1. Classification (NCBI taxonomy): domain Bacteria; kingdom Bacillati; phylum Actinomycetota; class Actinomycetes; order Micromonosporales; family Micromonosporaceae; genus Micromonospora; species Micromonospora sp. M42. The sequence goes on from NZ_KK037233.1 coordinate 309,064, forward strand.
GATCACGACCCACGGCACGTCCGGCTCGTCGGGCACGCCGGCCAGGCGCCGGTTCAGCTCGTCGGCGACGAACAGGTGCCGGGGGTCGAGGGCGTCCAGGAAGTCCGGTACGAAGGGGACGGTCCCGCTGCCGAGCACCAGGTGCTGGGAGCGGGCGACCTCGACGCCGCCGCTGCGGGTGACTATCGCGCCGTCGAACTCGACCCGGTCGACGCGGGCGCCGTAGGTGATGCGCGGCAACTGCTCCGCCGCCCACACCAGGTACTGCTGGTACTCGATCCGGGGGATGGTGTCGAAACCGGCGCCCAGCAGGGCGTAGACCCGGCCGGTGGTGACCAGGTAGTTGAGGAACGACAGCGGGTGCGTCGGGTCGTAGAGCGAGACCAGGTCCTTGACCCAGCCGGTCTGCATGCGCACGCCGCTGTGCAGCATCCCGTCGTGCCAGCCCGGCTGGTCCCGCGCCTCGAACAGCGCGATGTCGTGCGGCGCGAGCGCGTCGTACATCGCGGCGAGGCTCAGGTTCGCCGGCCCCGCGCCAATTCCCACTGTGTGATAGGTCTGCGTCATCAGTCTGCCTCTGTGTCTAGCCGTGCGGGACACGGATCGCGGATCGGGAGTTCAGCAGGGCGGTGGCGGCGAGCCGGCTGGCGGCCAGGACGGTCTTGGCGGCGCCGCCGCTGCCGCCGGTGAAGGTGTGCACGGCGCCGGCCACTGCGCGCAGGGCCAGGCCGGGCGGGTCGCTGTAGCAGTCGACGGCGCTGACCGGCGGGCCGTCCGGGCGCGGGTCCAGGCCGGGCAGCCGCCGCGCGGCGACCGCCCGCACCCGAGCCGCCAGGCCGGAGTCCGGCGCGGGCGCGGGCGGGTCGACGTCCCAGCGGTCGCTGGGCAGCCCGAGAAGGACACGCCCCGGACCGGCGGGCCGCCCGTACAGGCCGCTCGTCTCATCGACGAAACACGGCAGGTCGGCCCGGCCGGTGCGGTGGTGGGCGTACTGGATGTGCTTGGTGCGCAGCGTGCTCGGCAGCCCGGCGGCGCGCAGCAGGCCCGGCGTCCAGGCTCCGGCCGCCACCACGACCAGGTCACCGGTGAGGCGGCGGCCGTCGCGCAGGTCGACCGCGCCGTCGCCGAGGCGGGCCACCGGCGTGGTCTCGGTCCGGTCCAGGCCCCGCAGGACGCTGCGGCGCAACCGGTCCGGGTCGAGGTGGCCGGCCCGGCGTTCCCAGACCCCCACCGTGCCGTCCGGGAGCCGGTCGAAGCCGAACCGCCGGGAGACCTCGTCGCGGGTCAGCACCTCGGCCCCGGCCACGCCGGCCGCCGCACCGGCGTCGACGGCGTCGAGCAGGTAGAGCGAGCCGGTGGCCCGCCACCCGGCGGCCGCGGCGAGCGCCGGGTCGTCCCGCAGTTCGGCGAGGCTCGCGGTGGCCAGGGCCCGGGCGGCCGGATCGGGCTCGAAGGCGCGTACCAGGCCACCGGAGGCGGCGGTGGCGTCGGCGTGCCCGCCGGCCGGGCCGCCGCCGTGCGGGCCGACCAGCACCGCCTCGGCGCCCGCGTCCCGCAGCCGCCGGGCGAGCAGGACACCGGCGAGGCCCGCGCCGACGACGAGCACGCGGGGCTCACCCACCGGAGGCCGCCGGTTCCGCGCCGCCGACGACGTCGAGCAGGCGGGCCGCCCGGTCCGGGTCACCGGGGTACGCGGCCAGCGCCGCCCGGACGACGGTGGCGCTGTCGAAGTGCGCCGGGCGCAGCGCCTGCTCACCCCGGGTCAGCTCGACGTCGGCGAGCACACCGTCCAGACCGGGTACGGCCCCGGCGAGCGTGGCGGCGTAGCGCGCCTTGAACGCCTCGTACGCCTCGGGCCGGAAGTCCGACTCGTAGCGGTCCGGCCGGTCCCAGCTCAGGAACGCCCGCACCACTGCGGGGTCCTCGTCGGCGAGGAACTCGTGCGCCCAGATCGCGTGCCCCCGGCTGGTGGAGAACTTCGCGCCGGTGAGCCGGTAGAACTCGTTCACCACCAGGCCGGCCGGCCGGTCGGGCAGCCCGGCGGCCAGGTGCAGGGCGGGGATGAGCAGCGCGTAGTAGAAGGCGTTGTCCACCCCGAGGAAGATCCACTGCTCGTCCACGTCCCGCCACGCGTCGAGGTACCCGGCCAGGGTGTCCGCGTCCGGCCGCAGGTGGCGGGCGGGCAGCAGCAGGTTCGCCAGGGCCATCTCGGCCCAGACGTCGATGCGCAGGCCGTCGTCCCACTCGATGCCCCAGTCCGTCGGGTACGCCAGCGGCACCTCCGGCAGCCCACCGTCCAGGTACGACGCGACGAGCCGGCGCAGCCGGGGCGGCAGCACCGCCCCGGACCAGAACCCGGTGAGCCGCTCCCGGTGCTCGTCCAGCCGCAGCACCGGCACCGTGTGGGTGACCGGCTCCGGTGGCGCGTCGCAGCAGGTGGACCGCGCGTCGACCAGGTTCGCGGCGGTGCAGAAGCCGCCGCACCCCTCGCAGGTGCCGCCGTTCGCGCCGGCCCCGCAGGCCGGGCAGCGCCCCGCGACCCGCACGTGGTGCAGGGTCCGCCGGCAGGCCGCGCAGGCGCGCAGCGACACCGGCGCGACCTCGACCACCTTCGCCTCGACCAGTTCGGTGAGCAGGCCGGCCACCGCCTGGCGGTACGCCTCGTCGGCCAGTGGGTCGGCCATCACGTCGTACCGGATCCGCGCGGCGCGCAACGCGGCGTGGATCAGCGACCCGTAGCGGGCGACCGTGTCGGCCGGCGTCTCGCCGTTCGCCTCCGCCCGGGCGAGCACGTAGTTCTGGTGGGCGTCCAGCCCGCACTGGGTCACCACCCGCCGGCCGGCGGCGCGCAGCGCGCGGGCCGCCACGTCCCCGGCGACGTACGGGCCGCTGAGGTGCCCGAGGTGCAGCGGACCGTTCGGGGTGGGCGGCGGGGTGACCAGGAGCACCGCGCCCCGCCCGGCCGGATCGTCAGCCACGGCCGGTCCCGTCGCCCGCGTCCGGCCGGCCGGTCTCGGGGCGCGGCATCCAGTAGACGCTCAGGATGGTCAGCGGCTGTTCGGGGGAGGGGTTGTGGATGATGTGGCGCTGCTCGGGTTCGAGCAGGATCACCCCGCCGGTCGGCACCTCGACCTTCTCGCCGCCCGCCTCGTAGATGGCGGTCCCGCGGGTCACCACGGCGAACTCCACCTCGGGGTGGACGTCCTCGGTGCTGCGGCCGCCGGGCGGGATCACGCACCACATGGCGTCGAACGGCAACGGGCCGAGATCGCGGTACTGGGTCCAGCGGCCGATCTGGATGCCGTACTCGTCGGTGAGCTCGGCGGTGTCGCTGACGTACCTTCGCATGTTCGTCCTCCTGGTCGGCGCGATGCCCGTCGGGCGCGCCGGACGGATCTGGGTTTGCGGAGAGTGACCGGAAGTGGTGCTTCTGCGACGCAGAGCCAACCGCCTGCCGGAGTGGCAATTCGACTTCGGTCGATAGCGTCGGACCCACTGTGGACCTAACCTCGGCTGGCCAACAGGAGCTACACCGGCAGATCACCGGCAATGGCGCTACTGATTGCCCGCTCAGTGGCCGCGCAGCGGTGGTCCGCCTGTACGAATCCACCAGAACCGGTACGGAGACGACGCTGTGATCGGCTACATGGATACGTTGGGTGACGAAATTGCTACCGCTCGGCGACGAGCCAACCTGACTCAGGAGGAACTGGCCGCCCGCACCGGGCTGAGCGTCCGGAGCATCCGCAACCTGGAGTCGTCGCGGGTGACCCGCCCGCGCCCGGCGACAGTGCGGCTGCTGCGCGACGTGCTCGGCCTGCCGGCCCACCCGGCGCCGGCCCGGATCCGCCCCATGCAGTTGCCGCTGGAGATTCCCGGCTTCACCGGCCGTTCGGCACAACTACGGCAACTCGACCGGCTGCTCGACGGCGGACCGCGGCGGATGTCCAGCGTGGTGGTCTGCGTCCTGTCCGGACGCTCCGGGATCGGCAAGACGGCGCTGGCGCTGCGCTGGGCCCACCGGTCCGCCGCACGGTTCGTCGACGGGGTTCTGCACGTCCAGCTCGGCGGAAGCGACTCGCGCCGGCCGGCGGTGGCGCCCGCGGAGGCGCTCGCCGGCCTCATCGAGGCGCTCGACGTGCCCGGCGGCATTCCCTGCGGTCCGGCCGCGCGCACCGGGCTGTACCGCAGCGTGCTCGCCGGGCGCCGGATGCTCATCGTGCTCGACGACGCGCGCGACGCCGAACAGGTCCGGCCGCTGCTACCCGGTGTCCCCGGCTGCATGGTGGTGGTGACCAGCCGGGACCGCCTCACCGGACTGGTCGTCGGCGAGGCCGCGCGTCCGGTCGTGGTGGACGAGCTGGCGGCCGGTGAGGCATGGGAGCTGCTGGCGGCCCGTCTCGGCGAGCGTCGCCTCACCGCCGAACGCGAGGCGGTACGGCAGATCATCGCCCACTGCGCGGGGGTGCCCCGGGCGCTGGCGGTGGTCGCCGCCCGCGCCGCCGTCGCGCCCCGGCTGCCGCTGGCGGAGGTGGCCCGCCAACTGCGGTAGGGACCGGCGGACCGGGGCGGTCGCGCGGCGCGGGCGCCCCGGTCAGCGCCGGTCGGCGCGGGTGCCGGCGCGGGCGGCCACGTGGGGCCGGCACCGGCGCGGTCGGCGGGAGCGCCGGGGTCGGGCACCGGCTGCTCCCAGCGGGGCCACGAGCGGAAGCTCGCCGGCCCAGAGTCCGAGCGCCGCGTCCGGGCTGTCGCCGTCGTCCGGCGGGCCGCTGCGCGTCTTCACCGACGCCTCGGCCAGCGGCAGCGCCAGCAGGGCCGTGGCCGCCAGCTCCCGCCGGTTCGGGCGGCGGGCGTGGTCCCACTGGCCGGGGGCGACGTGCTCGGTGAGCAGGCGGAGTCCGTGCAGCTTCTCCTCGGTGCCGGTCACCCACCGGGGCCGGCCGTAGATCATCGCGCTGCGGTAGTTGACGCCGTGCTCGAACACCGAGCGCGCCAGCACCAGGCCGTCGACCACGGTGACCGTGACGCAGACGTCGGTGTCGGTGGTGAGGCTCCGGCTGGCCACCGAGCCGTGCAGGTAGAGGTGCCGGTCGTCGAACCCGTAGACGGTCGGCACCACCATCGGGTGACCGTCCACCAGGACGCCGAGGTGGCAGACGAACCCGGCCCGGAGCACGTCGAACAGGGCGGCGCGGTCGCGGTGCCCCTTCTCCTTCATCCGGCGCAGGCTCGTGCGGGGCGTCGCGGACAACTGCCCGTCGGCATCGGTCATGGCTGATCTCCCGTCGGTCCCGCCGTTTCTACCGGGCCGGACGGCGCTCCTCAAGAGGGCCGGCGGGGACGACCCGGTCAGGTCGGCGGGTGCTCGCGGCAGCCCCGCGGTCGCCTGCTCAGCGGACCTTCCTCGTCGGTCGCTTACGAGGCGGCGTCAGCAGCTCGGCGATCGCCGAGATCGCGGACGGCACCAGACGGTAGTACGCCCACACACCCCGCTTCTCACGCTCGATCAGACCGGCCTCGGTGAGGATCCGAAGGTGATGGCTGACGGTCGGCTGGGAGAGCCCGAGCGGCGCGGTGAGGTCGCTGACGGACGCCTCGCCCTCCGGAGCGGACTGGATCAGGCTGAGCAGGCGCAGCCGGGCCGGGTCGGCCAACGCCTTCAGCACTCCCGCGAGGCGTTCGGCATCGGCACGCTTGATCGGCTCGCCGGTCAGCGGCGAGATGGCAGGGGTGGCAGTTTTCGCAGTTCCCACGCTTGCATCGTTGCATCAACGGCCGCCGCATGCCGGTGCAACCAGGACCGGATCATGGTGAGTCGCACGACAGGGGTGTCAGGCGGTGGGGCGCAGGTCGGCGAGCAGCCGTTCCACCCGGGCGCGGATCTCGTCCCGGATGGGGCGTACCGCGTCGACGCCCTTGCCCGCGGGGTCTTCCAGCTTCCAGTCCTCGTACCGCTTGCCCGGGAAGACGGGGCAGGCGTCACCGCAGCCCATGGTGACGATGACGTCCGAGGACTCCGCCGTCTCGTACTCCAGGCGCTTGGGGGTCTGGTCGGTGATGTCGATGCCGACCTCCCGCATGGCCTCGACGGCGGCGGGGTTGACCTGGTCGGCGGGCGCGCTTCCGGCGGAGCGGACCTCGACGGTGTCGCCGGCGAGGTGGCGCAGCCACCCGGCGGCCATCTGGGAACGGCCGGCGTTGTGCACGCAGACGAACAGGACGCTGGGTTTGTCGCTCATCGGGTCTCCATGATCCTGATGGTTGCCGTGACGTGCCGCGGCGCGGTCGGGGCATCTCATGGCCGGGTTCCCGGCGCGGGGAACAGGCGGGCACGGGCCCACAGCGACACGTAGACCAGGCCGACGAGAACCGGAACCTCGATCAGCGGGCCGACGACGCCGGCGAGGGCCTGGCCGGAGGCGATCCCGAAGGTGCCGATCGCGACCGCGATCGCCAGTTCGAAGTTGTTGCCCGCCGCGGTGAAGGCCAGGGTGGTGGTGCGTTCGTAGTTCAGGCCGATGGCCCGGCCGAGCAGGTAGGAGCCGGCCCACATGAGGGCGAAGTAGGCCAGCAGCGGCAGGGCGATGCGGGCCACGTCGACCGGCCGGTCGGTGATGGCCTCACCCTGCAGGGCGAACAGGACGACGATGGTGAACAGCAGTCCGTACAGGGCGACGGGTCCGACCCTGGGCAGGAATCGCCGCTCGTACCAGTCGCGGCCCCTGGTCCGTTCGCCGAGGCGGCGGGACAGGTAGCCGGCGAGCAGGGGGATGCCGAGGAAGACGAGCACGTTGCCGGCGATCTCCCAGCCGGAGACCTGCAGCGCGGCGCCGTCCAGACCCAGCCAGCCCGGCAGCACCGACAGGTAGAACCAGCCGAGCAGGCCGAACGCGAGGACCTGGAACACCGAGTTGACGGCGACGAGGACCGCTGCCGCCTCCCGGTCGCCGCAGGCCAGGTCGTTCCAGATGATGACCATCGCGATGCAGCGGGCCAGGCCGACGATGATCAGACCGGTGCGGTACTCCGGCTGGTCGGCCAGGAACATCCAGGCCAGGGCGAACATGACGGCGGGACCGACGATCCAGTTGAGGATCAGCGACGAGACCAGGAGGCGCCGGTCACCGGTGACGGTGTCGAGGCGGTCGTAACGGACCTTGGCCAGTACCGGATACATCATGATCAGCAGGCCGAGAGCGATGGGCAGGGAGATGCCACCGACCTCGACGGCGTCGAGAGCGTCGTCCAGGCCGGGAACGATCCGGCCGAGCAGCAGGCCGGCGACCATGGCCAGGCCGATCCAGACCGGCAGGAACCGGTCGAGGCGCGAGAGGCGTGCCACCAACGGTGGGGCGTCTTCGGCTCTGGTGGCGGTGCTCATCGGTCTGCTCCCGTGGATCGTCGGTGCCGGCGCGTGCGCGTCGGGTGAGGTCGCCCTGTGCGGGCGGCTGCGTCGGGCGCCCGCAGACTGAGGCGGTGATCAGGCCGGCTTCCCGCAGGGTGCGGCGGTGTGCGGGGCGACGCGATCGACGCGGTCGGCGAGGTCGGCGTAGGCCTCCTCGAACGCTTCGTCGGTGTCGACGCGGGCCGGGTCCGGCACGGACCAGTGCAGGCGGGGGCGGACCGGCCCGGTGAGTTCCTCGTGGGCGTTGTCGCAGACGGCGATGACCAGGTCGCCGTCCCGGACGACGTCGTCGACGTGTGCGGTGCCGGCCGGGCCGAGGTCGAGGGCGTGGCGGTGGGCCACGGCGAGCGCGCGGGGATGGACCCGCGGCGCCGGCCTGGTGCCGGCGGATGCGGCGTCGCCGTTGGCGCGCTGCCTCCACAGCGCCGCGGCCAGTTGCGAGCGGGCGGAGTTGTGGGTGCAGACGAAGACGACCCGATGCGCGCCCGCCAGTGGTGGCGGCGTGAGGGCGGAGAGGGCGGCCGGTCGGAGTCGAAGGTAGATGCGTCGCCGATCGCCCTCCGACCGGCCCCGGACGACGAGGCCCGCGTCGGCGAGGACCTTGACGTGATGGGCGACCAGGTTCGTCGGCATGGCGAGGGTGTGTGCGATCTCCCCGGGTGAGGCGTCGCCCAGGGTGAGCGCGTCCACGATGGCCAGGCGGGCCGGGTCGCCCAACGCGGCATGGACCCGCGCGCGCTCGACCAGCGAGTAAGACTCAATCTCCATTGACTCAATAATTTCTGATTAATCTGGAGGCGTCAAGCCGCGCGGCCGGATCCCCCGGGAGTGCGAGTCGCCGCGCGGTGGTCTACCGCTGCGCCGCGGCGGTCGGCTCGATCGACAGCAGGCCGGCGAGCTGGCGCAGGATCTGTGGCCGCGCCCGGTAGTAGACCCACGTGCCGCGCCGTTCGGCGTCCACCAGGCCTGCCTCGCGCAAGGTCTTGAGGTGATGAGAGATCGTCGGCCCGGTCAGGTCGAACGCCGGCGTCAGATCGCACACGCAGGCCTCGCCGCCGTCGGCGGAGGCGATCATCGACATCAGCTGCAGCCGTACCGGATCACCGAGGGCCTTGAACGCGGGCGCGAGGATCGCGGCCGTCTCTGCCGGGACCCGGCGCTGCGCCAGTGGGGGGCAGCACGGCGCGTCGGCGTCGAGGTCGACGAGGGGGATCGGCGCTTGGTGCTTCGGCATGCCTCTAGGTTGACATCCATCTAATCAGCGTGCAACTCTCTGTTTAGACATATGTCAAGACAAGGTGCTCCCAGGAAATGAGGCTCGTCATGTTCGGCTTCCCGCGTCGCCGGCCGTCATCCGTGGCAGGGGTCCGGTTCTGCGACTCCTGCGCCCGGGTGTCCACTCCCGCGCAGAGGATCGCCCGCCTCCGCGACCGCGCCCGCACCACCGCCTACGCGCTGACGGCACCCCGCTGAGAAGCGGGACCGCTGCCCTGCGGATCGCCCGCTCCGGCGCCTGCTAGGCTTCCATCGTCAATCGGCGATTAACGATGGAGGGAGAGATGATGGGGGACCTCCTCGACCGCGACACCGCGCAGACCTATGCCTCGTGGTTCCGGGCCCTCGCGGACCCGACGCGGGTGCAGGTGGTGGAGTACCTGGCCCGCCATGCCCGGCCGATGAGTGTGGGGGAGATCGTCGCCGCCGTCGGGCTCGCCCAGTCCACCGTCTCCCAGCACCTGAAGATCCTCACCGAGGTGCGGTTCGTGCTCGTCGAGCCGGTCGGCACCGCACGCCACTACCGCATCAACGACGCCTGTGTCGGGTGCTTCCCGTCCGCCGCCGACGTCGTCATGGGCCGCCCGGCCCCCGATCCGGTCGGAGCCTGCTGAGGCAGGCGTCACCCGCACCTCTTGATCCGCCATTCTCAACACCGAGGAGTTCCCGATGAGTGTCCTGGACGAGTCGCCCGTCGTGGTGATCGGCGCGGGCCCGGTGGGTCTCGCCGCCGCCGCCCACCTGCACGAGCGTGAGCTGCCCTTCCTCGTCCTGGAGGCCGGGGACACCACCGGCGCGGCGGTGCGGCAGTGGGGGCACGTGCGGCTGTTCTCCCCGTGGCGCTACAACGTCGACCCCGCCGCCCGCCGGCTGCTCGACGACGCCGGCTGGGTCGCCCCGGTCGAGGATGCCCTGCCCACCGGCGCCGAGCTGGTCACCGACTATCTTCAGCCGCTCGCGGACCTGCCGCAGCTCAAGCCCCACCTGCGCTACGGCGCGCGGGTGGAGGCGATCAGCCGGCTCGGCCTGGACCGGCTGCGCACCGCCGGCCGCGAACAGACGCCGTTCCTGATCCGCCTCGCCGACGGCGACGAGTTGCTCGCCCGCGCCGTCATCGACGCCTCCGGCACCTGGGGCACCCCCAACGTCCTCGGCGCCTCCGGCCTGCCCGCCCGCGGCGAGACGGACGCCGCGGCGTTCCTCGAGCACGCCCTGCCCGACGTGCTCGGCAGCGGCCGGGACCGCTTCGCCGGCCGGCACACCCTCGTCGTCGGCGCCGGCCACTCCGCCGCGAA
>NZ_KK037233.1:320030-375372 GCF_000568915.1 Micromonospora sp. M42
CCGCCGCGATGCGCTCGGTAGGGAGCGGACAGCCCTAGCCGAGCAGCGTCCGCAGCGCCCCGGCGAGGCCGGCGCCGGCGGTGACCGGGTGGAGGAAGGACAACCGGATGTCGGCGTGACCGTCCGGCCGCTCCGCGCGCAGCACGATGCCCTCGGCGTCGAGCAAAAAACAAAAAACATCCGCGTCGCGCCGGCGCTGACGGCGCTGTCGACGAGCGCACCGAGCCGGTCCAGAGGTCGCCGTGGCACCGGGTCAGGTGCCGAGGTGGGCGGCCTCGTCGACGGCGATCGGGTCCGGGCGGGCGGCACGGTACGTGCCGAGGTCCACCGCGACGGGTTCGGTGGCCCGGTCGAGGAGGATCTCGTCCGGCTCGATCGCCCACAGCGCCACCGGCGGCAGGTCGAGCAGCGACATCACGGTGGCCGGGTCGCAGGCGTCGAGCGCGGCCGGGTCGAAGCGGCGGGCGGTGCCCAGGATCCGCAGCCGGTCCCGCACCCGCGAGCGTACGGCGACCGGAGCGAGGTGGGTCACGTCCACGCGTACCGCACCGCGGTGACCGCGCGCGGCCACCAGCAGGCCGCCGGTGCGGCTCATCGCGTCGACCGCGAGGACGATCGTGCCGTCGGGGAGGACTGCGTGGGCGGACAGGAGGTCGGCGGTGGTGTCGCCGAGCGTCAGCCGCAGCGACGAGGCAGCGCTCAGCACGCACCGGGCGGCGACGGCGTCGCGGGGCGTGGAGGTGACCGGAGACGGCCCGGCGGCGACCGGGGTGACGCCGGTCGACGGGCCGGGCGCCCGGCGGGGTGCAACGCCATGTCTGTCTCCTCGGCCCGGAAGGGGTGAAGTCGGCCCAGGTCAGACGGTAGTAGGTAAGGCTTACCTGTGCAACGGCGGGTCGGGTGCCGGAGACGCGTACGGGTCACGACGGTGACCGTCGTGACCCGTACGGGCGTGGGTGTCCGCTTTGTCAGGCGGGCTGGTAGGTCAGGCAGTCGCTGACGGTGGCGCCGGGGCCCACCGTGATCGACTCGGCCGTGCAGGCGAGGTTGGTGTTGAACACGCACTCGGCCCGCGCGCACGCGCCCACCGCGCCGGTGACCTCCGCGATCCCGCCGCTCAGCGACGACTCGACGAACGTCGCGCAGGACGCCGCGTCGGCGCTCGCCGCCACGGTGATCGCGGGCGCGTGACAACCGTTGTCGTTGAAACTGCACGCCGTGGCGGCGCACTCACGTACCGGCGGAGACTGCAACAGCGTCTTCATGGTGCCTCCAAGTCATGCGGGCCGGCGGTGCGACGGCCGGCCTCGTGGTGCTCGAATGCCATTCGGTATTAGCCCTGCGAGCGGGGCTTCAAACCTGTCCGCCCGAAGTGAGGATCATGCTCACCATAGCAGCGGAATGCGGCGTCGGCGGCGGTAAACCGTCGATCCCGCGCGAACTCCCGGGCGGGCGAAGATGAGGCTTACCTTTGTAAGGAAAGCCTTTGTTTGCCGGTGCGAGGTGGGCGTGCGCTGGCCCCGTCCGCGCTGGTCCGAGCGCAGGGTGCGGTCCGGCGAACGGCCTGGAGCGCGCCGAGGGTCATGCGCCGGATCGGGGAGGTGAATTGATGTGCGGAAATCGGCGCTCCGGAGCCGGGAATTGGTTTCGTCGCCCGGGGCGGAAATCGAATTTCCGCAGCGCCGGTTCCGTACACGGAATTGTGTGCCCGCGCCGGTCGGCGGCGGTGGGTCGGCCGGGGGTCCGCGTCGTGCCCGTGCGCCGGGCTGTCGTCCGCGCGGGCCGCCCGGGGCGGGGGCCCGCGGGGTGGCGGGCAGGATGGCACCCTGAGCGGGCCGGGGCGCCGGTCCGCGCCGGTCGGACCTGGCGGGATCCCCGGGCGGACAGAAGGTGAGGCGGCGTGGTCGAGGGGTGGCACGGCTGGTTCGGCACGATCAACGGGGTCGTGCTCGTCACGGTGGCCGCGCTGCCTTTGGCCGCGCTGGTGGTGTGGCTCCTCGCGCGCCGGCGCGGCGGCGGGCCGGCCTGGCGGCTGTCGCTGGCCGAGGTCGGCATCGTCTACGGGACCGCGCCGTGGGTCTGGATGATCATGCTCCCGGGGGACGGCGCCGGTGTGGTTCCGGGCCGGGTGAGCCTGGTGCCGCTGCGGGACCTGCTGACCGTCCTCGCGAGCGGGCCGCTGACGGTGGCGGTCCAGATCGTCGGCAACCTGCTGGTGTTCGCGGCGCTCGGGTTCTTCGGCCCGATGCGGTTCGCGGCGCTGGCGTCGGTGCCGCGGATCCTGGCGCTCGCGGCGGGCTGCTCGGTCCTGGTCGAGGTCGCGCAGTACGTCCTGCGGCTGGACCGGGTGTCCTCGGTGGACGACGTCCTGCTCAACACCGCCGGCGCCGGACTGGCCGCGCTGGCCTCGCGCCGCTGGTGGCCGGCCCCGGCGTTTCCGGACCGGCCCCTGCCGGTGCCGGCGGCGAAACGCTGAACGGCCCGGATGCGGCACGATGGGCCGGACCTCACGGCCCGGCCCATCGCGTCAGCACGTCAGGTCGACGCGTTCACCGTCCGGTCAGCACAGCTTCTTCGCCAGAGCGGTGGTGGCGCCACCGCTCTCGTACGAGACGAGCAGCGAGGTGCCGGCCGGGAGCGACCCGCTCAGCGGCAGGACGAGCGTGCCGTCCTTCCGCAGGCTGGCCTGGGTCTGCGCCACGACCCGGCTGCCGTCCCAGACGAAGACCCGGGCGGTGCCGGCCTTCTTCACCTGGAGCTGCACCGAGACCTTGTTGGCGGTGCGGGTGACCTTCTTGAGCTTCACCGTGTTGTCCGCCAGCTTGGCGTAACCACCCGGTGCGACCCCGTCCGAGACGGACTGCAGCAGGGTCTGCGGCGAGTCCACGCTCAGCGCCGCGGTGTCGGGCATGATCGGAGCCTTCGGCGCCGACGGCTGCGCCGGCAGGCCCGGCAGGAGCGCGTTGCCCCAGCGCCACGGGTCGGCCCGCACGCCGCTCCAGGTCGACCAGCCGACCCGGGTCTGCGAGCTGAGGTCCTGCGTGTCCGAGTCGTTGACCAGGATGTTCAGGCCCATCCGGCTCGGGTCGATGGTGTCCGGCAGCACGCTGAACGGAATCTTGACCTCGATCCGGTAACCCGTGTACGGGTTGCTGGTCACCACGGAGGCGATCTCCACACCCGGCGCGGTCTCCGGGCCGCCCTGGTGGTTGTCCCGCTCCCGGGCGAAGCACGGCGGGTTCCCGTTGGCCGGGTCGTTCGTGGCCGGGAAGAGCGCCATGTTGAACACCGTGGAGGTGTTCGCCGAGTTGCCGCGCGGGTCGATGCCGAACTCGATGTTGTCGTTACGCCGCGGACGCTTGCAGTCCTCCGGCGGCAGGACGGTGCCGAGCACGTCATCGGTGATGTTGAAGATGGCGTACAGGGCGTCGTCGGTGTGGGTCAGCTGGGCGGTGCCGGAGATGTCCGACGCCGGGGCGGCGGTGCCCTCCCAGCGGGTGGAGATGTCGATGACCTCGCCGGTGTACTCGTGGTCGTGCCCGTGACCGTCCACCGTCGGCGCGGTGGTGGCCTTCGGGATCGTGGTGGTCGGGACCAGGTTGAACGCGCCCGGCTCGGTGGCGCTGCCACCGACGTAGCTGGTCTCGATCTGCACCCGGTAGGCGCCGTTGTCCGGCGCCCGGTTGGCCGTCGGCAGCGACGTGTCGGTGTTGCTGACGGTGAACGTCACCGAGGTGGTGGCGCCCGGCCGCAGGCCGCTGTACGGCACCTGCTGCTCGGCCACCGAGAAGCCGGCGGGAACGTTCAGCTTGACCGAGCCGGACTCGACCCGGGTGCCGTGGTTGGTCAGGTTGACCTTGACGCTGCGGGTGCCGCCGCTGGGGATGTTCAGCAGGGACTCGATGAGCGCGTCGAGCTGCTGGGTCTTGTTCCGCACGGTCCAGGCGCGGAAGTCGGCGATCTCCTCCAGCGGCTCCAGGGTGCCGCGCACCGGAGCGGTGCCCTGCACCTGGGCGCTGCTGACGCCGCTGCCGTCCTTCTTGCTGGTCAGCGTGGCGTTGAGCCGGAAGCGGGTGCCCACCTCGACCTGCGCGGGCGGGGTGACGGTGAAGGTCTTCACGACCTCCTTGCCCGGGGTCAGCGTGCCGACGTTGCCGTTGCCGCTGACGCTCCAGCCGGCCGGGACGTCCAGGGCGACCTTGGCGCCCGGGATGGCCTTCTCGGCGTACAGGACGGTGTCCACCTTGATGGGCTGGCCGCCGACGGCCTCCCAGGTGCGCGGACGCACGTGGATCTCGGTGCCGAGCGGCAGGCCGCCCGGGGCACGCAGGGTGGCGCCCTGCAGCGCGCCGGTGCCGGCGCCCACGTTCGGGTCCGGGTACGGCGTGCGGGTGTCGATCAGCGTCAGCCGGTTGCAGCCGATGGCGTCCGGGTTGGTCGTCGGGAAGGAGCTGTTGCCCCAGCCCTGCGACACGTACTCCCGGCGGGCCCAGGTCTGGACCGTGTTCCACCGGTTGCCGTCGTGCCGCGCCGACTCGTAGCCCTGCCAGGTGCCGAAGATGACGTTGCTGGCCTCGGCCGGCGTGAACGTGGTCTCGCAGGCGGGGCCGTTGGTGCCGGTGGTGCCGCTGCCACCGGTCTGGAAGATGCGGGAGACCCGCCAGGGCTTGAGCCCTTCCTTCTTGATCTGCTCCGGGAACGCCTTCGGGTCGGCCGCCGCGTAGAAGGCCTCCACGGCCAGCATGGCCGCCTTCTGGTGGTTGCCGTGGTTGCCCTGCGTCGCCGAGGGGTTCATCGTGAGGATGACCTCGGGCTTGGTGGTCCGCAGGACCCGCACGATCCGGGACAGCGTCTCCTGGTGGCCCCAGACCTCCTCGGTCAGCGGGGCGCTCGCGGTGTACCAGAAGTCGAGCGCGTCCAGGTTGTAGATGTGCTCGACGCCGGCCCAGCCGACGGCCTTGCGCTCCTCGGCCTCCCGCAGGATGCCGAGCTCCGGGCCCTCCTCGAGACCGGTGGCGTTGCCACCGCCCTCGCCGCGGGTGGTGGTGATGACGCCGGCCTTCATGCCGTGATACTCGTTCCAGTATCCGAGCATGCCGAGCTGGCCTGCCTCGTCGTCCGGGTGCGCGCCGATGAACATGATGTCCAGGTCGACGGGCTTGTCGGACTTCTTGGCCTGTGGCTTCGGTGCTGCGTTCTGGGGGTTGGCCTGGGCCGGAGTGGCCAGGCCCAACGACAGAAGACCGCACATGGCGATCGCTGCCGTGGTGCGCCATCTCATGGGCATACCTCTTCGTCTCGAAGCGAGAGTGCTGCGGCTGGGGGACGGGTCACGGGCCCGGCGCGCGCCGGGTCGTGACGCGGACAGCTGTCCATTGAGGACTGTCGGGTCCTCGCTGGTCGTGGTGCTCGACAACGGGGTGATGGTGTACGCGCACCGTCACGGCGTGAGCGGTGCACACGGTGGCGACGGATCGGTCCACCGGAAGGCCTTCGGGCCGTAACCTAGGGATCTTGCGGAGGCGTCGTCAATAGGCCCGGACGACTTTCTTCCTTATTCGAAGAAACAATCCCCGCAGCTCAGTGGCCCGGCTGCTCGGCCTGCATCAGCCGGAGGGGGCGCTTTGCCCTATTTTGGGCACCCAATGTGGACGCGAGGGCCCGGTTTTGCGCGCCATGTCGGGGTGGCCTGGCGCGTCCGGCTTGCCACTTCCCAAATTTCCGCTGGCCGGAGCTCCGAGATCATCTCGTTACTTGACGTCTCATTTTTTTCACACTAGGAAGAAAGCGTGTCTGACAAAGCCCCGACCAGCCCGGTCAGCCGTGAGCGGTCCCGTGAGATCAAGCGTCTCTCGGTGATCTTGGCCGCCCGGCAGGCCCGGCGGCTGTCCCGAGTGGACCTGGCCGAGATGACCGGCCTCTCGGCGGCCACGGTCACCGCGCTCGTGCGGGAACTCGTCGCCGAGGGCTACCTCATCGAACGCGGGCCCGGCGCGCCCACCACCGGCCGGCCCCGGGAGATGCTCGAGTTCAACCCCCGCGCCGAGCTCGTCGCGGCGGTGTCGCTGGAGCCACCCCGGATCAGCTGCGAGATCGCCGACAGCGAGGGCGCGGTCATCGCGCACCGCGTCGCGCGGCTCGGCGCGAACGTGGTGGAGACCGTCTGCGAGTTCGTCCTCGACCTCGTCGGCGACAACCTGCCCTCGCTGCGCGGCGTCGCGATCGCGGTGCCCGGCGTCTCCACCAACGGCGCGGTACGCCTCGCGCCGTCGGTCGGACTGGTCGAGGCGTGGCCGATCGGCGAGTCCGTGCAACGGCGGCTCGGCGTGCCCGTGGTCGTCGACAACGACGTGAACCTCATGGCCGCCGGCGAGTGCGTCGCCGGCGCCGGCGCGGACGTGGCGAACCTGCTGCTGATCCACGTCGCCGAGGGCATCGGCGCGGGCCTCGTGCTCGACGGCAAGGTCCGCCGGGGCGCCAGCGGAGCCGCCGGCGAGGTCGGCTTCCTGCCGCTGGGCGGCACGACCGAGCGTCGCTACAGCGGTGTCGGCGACTTCGAGGCCCGGTGGTCGGTGAACGCCATCGCGGAGCGGGTCGTCGCGCTCAACCCGGGCCGCCGGCCCGAGTCGCCGGTACGGGAGCTGAGCCGCCTCGCCGCGACGTCTGCGCCCGCCCGCGAGTACCTCGACGAGGTCCTCGGCGCCTGGGCCGGGCTCATCCTCTCCTGCGCCTGCGTCGTCGATCCGGGACTGGTGCTGCTCAGCGGCGCCGCCGCGGAACTGGACGACGCGGCCCTCGACCAGCTTCAGACCCTCGTCTCCGCCCGGACCCCGGCCCCCACCGAGGTGCGCCGGGCCACCCTCGGTGACCAGGCAGTGCTGCACGGAGCGATCAGCTACGCGCTCTCGGCCGCGGTGCCCCGCCCCTCGCTTCCCTGACCACCACCCGACCCCGGCCCCCGACGACCCCGACCCCGACCCCGACACCCACCACACCCCACCGTCACCGTCGCGGCGACCGCGTCCGGATCCCGGACGACAGGTCGCGGCGCGATGCGGCGCGCCCCGGTCCGGGCGCGACCCGCGGACCTTCGACCCCGAGCCCGGGGAGCCGGTGAACCCGCCGGCGTCCCCGGGCCGGCACCGCACACCGTCTTTCTCCGCTCCCGATAGTTCCCCCGCAAAATGGAGGTACCAATGAAACGTCGTTTGGCCCTGGCCGTCGCGTTCAGCGCGCTGCTGGCCGTCAGCGCGTGCGGCAGCAGTGACGACGACAAGGACACCGGCTCCTCCGGCGCCGCGCCGGCCGAGAAGGTCGTCATCTACAGCGCCCGCGACAAGTCGGTCACCGACTACGTCGTCGAGCAGTTCACGACCAAGAACCCCGAGTACAAGGGCAAGGTCGAGGTGCTCAACATGGGCGCCCAGGAGGTGCTCGAGCGGGTCCGCGCCGAGAAGGCCAACCCGCAGGCGTCGGTCTGGTGGGGCGGCACCCAGCAGGGGCTGGCCGCCGGCGCGTCCGAGGGGCTGCTGGAGTCCTGGCAGCCGTCGTTCGCCTCGAAGATCGACGCGCGGTACAAGGACGCCGAGGGCCGCTGGTTCGGCGAGATCCTGCTGCCCGAGGTCATCATGTACAACAACAAGGCGCTGACCCCGGAGACCGCGCCGAAGGACTGGGACGACCTGGTCGACCCGAAGTGGAAAGACAAGATCATCATCCGGGACGTGGCCGCCTCCGGCACCATGCGCTCGATCTACGCCTCGATGATCCAGCGCTACACCCCCGACGGGTCGAACCCGCAGCCCGGCTACGACTGGCTGCGCAAGCTCGACGCCAACACCGTCGAGTACGCCGCCAACCCGAGCGACCTCTACCTGAAGATGTCGCGTGAGCAGGGCGTGGTCAGCGCCTGGAACCTCCAGGACATCCTGCTGCAGGCCAACGAGAAGATGCCGTTCGGCTACGTCATGCCGGCCTCCGGCGCGCCGGTGCTCGTCGACGGCGTGGCCGCGGTCAAGGGCGGCAACACCGAGGGCGCGAAGAAGTTCCTCGAGTTCCTCTTCGACGACTCGCTGCGGGCCAGCCTGGCCAAGGACTACTTCCAGATCCCCGCGGTCGAGATCGCCGAGAAGCCCGAGTGGCTGACCAAGCTCGACCTCAAGCCGATGGACGTCAACTGGGACGTGATCGGCAAGAACGAGACCGCCTGCCTCCACACTGGACGCCCGTCCCAGCGGGCGCGGCTAAGACGCTCGGAACCGGGCCGTGCTGCGGCACGGCCCGGCTTCGTCCTGGAAGGACCCACGAAATGATCGATGTCCGACTGACGGCGGTCAGTAAGCGCTTCGCCAAGTCGAGCGACTCCGCGGCGGTCGATGACGTCACCGTCACCATCGGAGCCGGCGAGTTCTTCACGCTGCTCGGGCCGAGCGGCTGCGGCAAGACGACGACGCTGCGCATGGTGGCCGGCTTCTACTTCCCGACCTCCGGTCACATCCACTTCGGCGACGACGACGTCACCCACTGGACGCCGAACAAGCGGGACACCGGCATGGTGTTCCAGAACTACGCGCTGTTCCCGCACATGACTGTGGCGCAGAACGTCGCGTACGGGCTCAAGGTCCGCCGGGTCTCCCGCGCCGACCAGGCCCGCCGGGTCACCGAGGCGCTCGAACAGGTGCACCTCGCCGGGTACGGCGACCGGCGCATCGACGCGCTCTCCGGCGGCCAGCAGCAGCGGGTCGCGCTGGCGCGGGCCCTGGTCATCCGCCCGCGCACCATGCTGCTCGACGAGCCGCTGTCGAACCTCGACGCGAAGCTGCGCGAGGAGACCCGCGCCGAGATCCGGCGCATCCAGCGGGAGAGCGGCACCACCTCGATCTACGTGACGCACGACCAGGCCGAGGCGATGGCGATGTCGGACCGGATCGCCGTCATGGAGTCCGGCCGGGTCCAGCAGGTCGGCACCCCGCACGAGATCTACTACAAGCCCGCGAACGCGTTCGTGGCCCGGTTCATCGGGCGCAGCAACGTGCTGAGCCTGCCGGTGACCGGCGCGACCGACGACAGCGTCGCGGTGCGCCTGCCCGGCGGCGCCACCATCGACGTCGGCGCGCCCGCCGGGCACGGGCTCGGCGCGGGCGACACCGCGCTCGTCTCCGCGCGCCCCGAGCACATCGCGCTCGGCGGCGACGACGACACGGCGGCCATGCGCGGCCGGATCAGCCACGTCGAGTTCACCGGCATGGCCACCAACATCAGCGTCGACGTCGACGGCAACGAGGTGATGGCGGCGCTGATCGACGCGCCGGCCGGCCTGCAGCTCGGCGACGTGGTGGGACTGCGGCTCGTACCGGAGCGCCTCTGGGTGGTCAAGCCGTGACCGCTGCGACCCGGACCGCCCCCGCCTGGGCGGCGGCCCTCGGCCGGCGTCTGTCCGGCGGGGCCAATTCCCGCTGGTTCCCGTACCTGCTGGTGCTGCCGCTGGTCCTGGTGCTCTGGGGCTTCGTCGTCCAGCCGATGTTCGCCACCTTCCGCGAGAGCGTCAGCGCCAACGGCTCTGACAACTACCTGCAGTTCCTCTCCTCCTCCGGGGTGGCCCGCGAGTCGCTGTTCACCTCGCTGTTCATCTCGGCCGCCAGCGTGCTGCTCTGCGGCATCGTCGGCGTGGCGATGGCGTTCCTGCTCAAGCGGTTCCACTTCCGCGGCCGGCGGCTCATCGAGGCGTTCATCCTGGTGCCGGCGGCCCTGCCGCCGCTGATCGGCGCCGTGTCCTTCCAGCTGCTCTACAGCAACATCGGCATCGTGCCGCGCGGCCTGCAGGCGCTGCTCGGCACCGAGAAGCCGGTCCTGGCCTTCGACGGCATCGCCGGTGTGCTCGTGGTGCACACGTTCACCATGTACCCGTTCTTCTTCCTGGCCGCCTCCGCGGCGCTGGCCGGGATGGACCCGTCGGTCGAGGAGGCTGCGTACAACCTCGGCGCGGGCCGGTTCCGGGTGTGGCGCACGGTCCTGCTGCCGATGCTCACCCCCGCGCTGATCTCGGCGTCGCTGCTGGTCTTCATGACGTCGCTGGCGTCGTACACCGCGCCGCTGCTGTTCAACGTCAGCCAGACCATGACGATGCAGATCTACATCAACCGCACCAACGGCGACCTGCCGATGGCCTCGGCGTACGCCTCGGTGCTCGGCATCGTCTCGATCATCTTCCTGCTGGCGATGCGCTGGTACGAGGGACGGCGCAACTACCAGTCGCAGTCCAAGGGCATCTCGGCGGTCCGGCGGGAGATCACCAACCCGATCGGCCGCTGGCTCGCGCCGCTCGCCTCGGTGCTGGCCACGCTGGTCCTGCTCGCCCCGGTCGGCGCGATCGCGCTCGTCGCCTTCTCCGAGGACCGGTCCTGGACCACCGAGGTGCTGCCGCCGACGTACACGTTCGAGAACTTCGTGACCATCTTCACCGACCCCAAGGCGTTCGAGCCGATCCTCAACTCGGTGCAGATGAGCCTGATCGCGGTCGTGGGCTGTGTGGTGATCGGCGTGCTCATCGCGTACGCGGTGCGGCGGCTGAAGTTCGTCGGGCGCGGCCTGCTCGACGTGGCCGTGATGATCGCCTGGGCGCTGCCCGGCACGGTCGTCGCGATCAACCTGATCTCGGCGTTCAGCACCGGCAACGCGTTCAGCTTCGGGCAGGTGCTGGTCGGCACGTTCTGGATCCTGCCGCTGGCCTACTTCGTGCGGTTCCTGCCGATCGTGTTCCGGTCCAGCTCCGCGACGCTGGCGCTGATCGACCCGTCGCTGGAGGACGCCGCCCGCAACCTCGGCGCCTCCTGGCTGCGCGCGTTCTACACGATCACCGTGCGGCTGATGCTGCCCGGCGTGCTCGCCGGCGCGCTGCTGGCGTTCGTGCACGGCGTCGGCGAGTTCGTCGCCTCGGTGCTCATCTACACCTCGTCGACGGTGCCGATCTCGGTCGCCATCAACAACCGGATGTACAGCTTCGAGCTGGGCACCGCGGCCGCCTACGGCATGCTCCAGGTGCTGCTCATCTTCGTGGTGATGTGGTTCTCCGGTCGGCTGGAGAGCAGCCGGACCGCGACCCGGAGGGCCGAGCAGTGGACGAACTGATCGAGCGGTGGCGGACCGGGGGAGGGCTGCTCCCGGTCACCCGCGTACCCGGGCACGCGTTCGCCGCCGTGACCGAGGCGGCCGACCTGGCGGTGCTGCCGGTCGGCGCGGTCGAGTGGCACGGCCCCCACCTGCCGATCGGAACCGACCTGATCCTGGCCGAGGGCTTCGCCGGGGAACTGGCCACCGGGCCGGCCCGGGCGGTGCTGTTCCCGGCCACGCCGTACGCCGCCTGCCCGGGCCAGACCCGGCCGTGGCCGGGCACGGTGGCGCTGCGACCGGAGATCGCCGTCGGCTACCTCGCCGACGTGCTCGCCGGCATCGTCGAGGCGGGCTTTCCCCGGGTGCTCGTGGTCAACGGGCACGACGCCAACATGTCCACCGTCCGCGCCGCGATGGAGTGGGTCTCCGGCCGGCACCGGGCCAGCATGATGCTGGTGAACTGGTTCCAGCTCGTCGGCCCGGACGAGACCACCGAGATGTTCGGTGAGCTGCCCGCCCGGGGGCACGGCGGCGCGTACGAGAGCTCCGCGGTGCTGGGCTTCGACCCGGACGCGGTGCGCCTGGACGCCGCGCCGGACCTGCCGCCGAAGCCGAAACTGCCCACCCCGTACCCGTACGTGCTCGTGGAGTCGCGGCCCGACCCGTGGCAGGGCTGGTCGGGCCATGTCTCGCTGGCCGGGGAGGAGGCCGGCGGCCGGATCCGCGCCACCGCCGGCGCACGCCTGCGCGAGCTGGTCGGGGCGTGGCTCGCCGCGCCGCTGCCCGGGCCCCCCGGCGCCGACGGGCCGGACCAGACGACCGGATGACCACGCGCGGCACGCCGCACGACAACGCACCACCTCGGGAGGCCACCATGAGCCCGTCACTGACCGTCTATCAACAGCACCACCTCCGGGTGGTGTTCGACCACCACGTCGCCCACCTCTACCCGGCGATGGTCACGGCCAGCAAGGCCCACGTCGTCATGCTCGCCGAGCAGGGACTGATCACCGACGAGGCCGCCGCCACGATGCTGCGCGGCCTGGTCACCCTCACCGGGGACCGGCCCGAGGAACTGGAGTACGACGGCAGCGTCGAGGACGTCTACTACACGCTGGAGAAGCGGCTCGCCGCCGCGGCCGGCATCGAGCCGTCGCAGCTCAGCGTGCAGCTCGCGCGCAGCCGCAACGACCTCGACGCCGGCGTGTTCCGGATGGTGCTGCGCGACCAGCTGCTCCAGGTGCTCGACGCGCTGCTGGCCACCGGCCGTACCGTGCTGGACCGCGCGGACCGGCACGCCGACGTGGTGGTCACCGGCTACACGCACCGCCGCCCGGCCCAGCCGACCAGCATCGGGCACGTCTTCGCCGGCTACGCGGAGGCGCTTGCCGGTGAGGCCGCCGCGTACGCCGACCTGCTGGACGAGATGAACCGCTCGCCGCTGGGCTCCTGCGCGTTCGCCGGCACCGACCTGGACATCTCGCCCCGGCGGCTGGCCGACCTGCTCGGCTTCGACCAGCTGATCGTCAACTCGTACGAGGCGGTGGCCGGCGCGGACCACCTGGTCCGGGTCGCCACGCTCAACGCGCAGGCGCTCGCCACCGGGGCCCGGCTGGCCCGCACGCTGATGGACTGGCTGAGCTGGGGCTGGGTGGTCACGCCCGGCGAGTTCACCCAGGGCAGCAGCATCATGCCGCAGAAGCGCAACCCGGTGGTGCTGGAGCACCTCGTCTCGATGGCCGGCGCCGCCGCGGCCGACGCCGCGAGCGTGCTCAACAACGTCGGCGCCGCCTGGTGGGAGGACTCCAACAACGCCACCACCGACGTGCAGGCCCGGCTCTGGGACGGCGACGACCGGGCGTACCGGTTCTTCTCGCTGCTCGGCGGCCTGATCGAGAAGCTGGACCCGCTGCGCCCGCCGTCCGCTGAGGAGATCGTCGCCTCCGGCGCCACCACCACCGCCGCGGCCGACGCGCTGGCCCGCCACGGCGTGCCGTTCCGGGGCGCCCACTCGCTGCTCGGCCGCCTGGTACGCGGCGGCGCGCCCGCCACCTGGACCGGGGACCTGGTCCGGTCCACCGCCGCCGAGCTGGGTCTGACGCTCGACGACGCCGCGGTGCGGGACCTGCTGGCCGCCGCGGTCCGCCCCGAACTCGTGCTGCGCCGTGCCCAGGCCGACGGGCCCGGCGAGGCGGCCGTCCGGGACCAGGTCGGACGACTGTCTACAATGCTCGACGCGGTGCAGGAGCGGGCGCAGGCGTTGCGCGAGCGGCTGACCCGTGCCGACACGGCTCTCGCCGAGGCGGTCGCGGCGAGGGTAGGCCCGTGACGGGGCGACAGACGCAGCTGGCCGTGGTCGCGGACGTCGTGTCGCGGCGACCACGTGATCTGGACCGACGGCCCGAAGGGCGATCTGACATCACCATGGAACGACCGGCAAATCCGCGCCTGCTCGGCATCGACTTCGGCGGCACCAAGATGGCCATCGGCGTGGGCGACGCCGACGGCCGGCTGCTCGTCTCCGAGCGCCTGCCCACCAATGCCGAGCAGGGCGCGCAGCAGGCCCTCACCCGGGCGCTGGACCGGGCCCGCGAACTCGCCGAGCAGACCGGCGGCACGCTCGTCGCGGCGGGCATCGCCTCGCCCGGCGTGGTCCACGACGAGGGCATCGAACTGGCACCGAACGTGCCCGGCTGGGAGCAGCTGCGGCTCGCCGACGCGGTCCGCGCCCACCTGAACCTGGCGCACGTGCGGGTCACGAACGACCTGAAGGCAGCCGCCCACGCCGAGCTGCGGCTCGGGGCGCTGCGCGACGCGGACCCGGGACTCGTCGTCGGGCTCGGGACCGGCGTCGCGGCGGCGGTCACCGTCAACGGCGAGGTGCTGCCGGGCCGCCACGGCGCCGCCGGGGAGATCGCCTACGGGCTGACCGACCACAGCTGGCCGCCCCGCCTGGAACCGATGCTGGAGGCGACGTTCTCCGGCCGGGCCCTGGACGAGCTGGCGCAGCGGCTGGGCGTGGACGGCCGGGCGGCCGGCCTGTGCGCGGCCGCGCAACAGCCGGGCGAGGTACGCGAACAGCTCCGCCGACGCGTCGACGAACTCGCCCGCCACCTCGTCACCTGCTGCCTCGTGCTCGACCCGCAGCGGATCGTGCTGGTGGGCAGCGTCGCCGGCAACGACCTGGTGCGGGCGCTGCTGACCGAACGGCTCACCCATACGCTGCCGTACCCGCCGGAGATCGTGCTGTCGGACTTCGCGCAGGACGCCGCGCTGCTCGGTTCGCTCGCCATGGCCGTCGAGGCCCAGCCCGCGGTGGTCTGAGCGGGCCGGGCGCCGGGAACGGATCGGGCGGGGCGCGGTGGGGCGCCCCGCCCGGTCGTTTCTCGCGGGTTCAGTCGGTGGACGCCTCGGCGCGGCGTACCACCTCGGCGGCGGCCCGCACCACCGCCCGGTCCAGCAGCCGCCCGTCGGCGTCGGTGGCCACCCCGGAGCCGCCGCGTTCGGCCCGCTCCAGCGCCGCCAGCACGGCCCGCGCCGAGGCCACCTCGGCCTCGGTGGGGGTGAACACCTCGTTGATCGTCGCGATCTGCCCGGGGTGGATGGCGCTGCGGGCCCGGAAGCCCTGCCGCAGCAGCGCCCGGGTGGTCAGCTCCAGCCGTTCCGGGTCGCGCAGCGTCGTCTCCACCGGCCCCACCGGCGGGGTGATGCCGGCCGCCGCCGACGCGACCACGACCTGGGAACGGATCGGCGCGAACTCCGCCCGGTCCGGCCCCGGCTGCAACCCCAGCTCACCGGCGAGGTCCGCCTCGCCGAGGCCGAGCCGCAGCACCCGCGGCGCGGCGGCCACCCGCGGCGCGGTGAGCACGCCCCGGGCGGTCTCGATCAGCGCCACCACCCGGAACGCCGGGGCGTCCGGGCCGAGCCGCCGCTGCACCCGGGCCAGCGCGGCGTCGACCTCGGCGAGCAGCTCGGGCTCGGCCTTCGGCACCCAGACCCCGGCCGCCGCCGGGGAGAGCACCTCGACGTCCGCCGCGACCTGGTCGCTGTTGATGCGCACCCACAGCTCGGGGCCGGCCGGCACGGCGGCGCCCAGGTACCCGGCGACCGTCTCCCGGGCGTGCGCCTTGCGGGCCGGCGTGACCGCGTCCTCCAGGTCGAGCACGAGCGCGTCCGCGCCGCGCCCGGCCGCCTTGTCCAGCAGGTCCGCCCGGTCGCCCGGCACGTACAGGTAACTGCGCGCCACCGCCGCCATCAGTCGTTCCCCCTACCGCTGCGGGCGGGCGAGGTAGCGGCCGGCCGGCTCGCCGGTCACCTTGCCGTCGACGAGCACGTGCTGCCCGCGCACGAAGGTGTCAGTGACCCGGGCGGTCAGCTCGAAGCCCTCGAACGGCGTGTACTCCTGCGTCGACTCGGAGTCCTCCGCGCGCACCGTCCAGGTCGAGTTCGGGTCGACCAGGCAGATGTCGGCGTCGTACCCCTGCGCGATCGCGCCCTTGTTGCGCAGGCCGAAGCGCTGGGCCGGGTTCCACGAGGTCAGCTCCGCCACCCGCTGGTAGGACAGGCCGCGCCGGTTGCCCTCGGTGACCAGGCCGGGCAGCAGGTACTCGGCGCCGCCGAAGCCGGACTTGGCGACGAAGATGTCGTCGCGCGGCTCACCGAACTTGACCTCGTCCTTGCAGCAGGCGTGGTCGCTGACCACCCAGTCGATCTTGCCGTCCAGGACGTACCCCCAGAGCGCCTCGACGTCGGCGCGCGGGCGCAGCGGCGGGTTGACCTTGCCGCCCAGGCCGTGCGCGGTGTCGATGTCGGCCACCAGGTGGCCGATGGTCACCTCGCGGCGGAAGTCGATGTGCGGGAACGCCCGCGCCATCCGCAGCGCCGCGTCGACCGCCTTCTCCGAGGTCAGGTGCAGCAGGTTGATCTTCGGCAGACCGGTCTCGTGCGCCAGGTACGACGCGATCGACACGGCCAGTCCCTCGGAGTGCGGCGGCCGCGACGCGTGGTACGCCTCCAGCCCGCGCAGCGTGCCGTCCTGCTCGACCTGCTTGGTGTACGCGCTCATGATCTCGGCGGTCTCGCAGTGCAGCGACAGCGAGATCTCGTCGGCCAGCTCGGGGAAACGCTCCCGGGCCGCCTGGACGCCCCGCATCACGAACTCGAAGTGGGCGTAGTCGTACCGCTCGCCCTCCGGGATCATCAGGAACGAGTTCTGGTCGGCGGAGCGGCCGTGCAGGCCGTGGCTGCCGTAGAACATGAAGATCTTGAACGAGGTGACCCCGTGCTCCTCCACCAGCGACGGCACCTCGCCGATGTGCTCCCGCGACATCGGCGCCAGGTGGAAGCCGTAGTCGATGTAGGAGCGGCCCTCGGTCGCGGCCAGGACCTCGGGGAAGAAGTCCGCGTACCGGCCGCCCCGGTTGAGGTAGTACTGCCCGGTGCGCATGTAGTTCAGCGCCGTGGTGACGCCGCCCTGCACCGACGCGCGGCTCTCCGAGACGGCGTCCTCGCTCAGCGGGTTGTAGATGCCCCAGTGCTGGTGCGCGTCGACCACGCCGGGGAAGGCGAGCCGGCCGCCGCCGTCGACGACCTGGGCGGCCTCCGCCCGGTCGATCTGCGGCGCGACGCGGCTGATCCGCCCGTCGGTGACGCCGATGTCCATCAGCTCGGGCTCGGGCCGGTCGTGCCGGACCACGCGGACGTTTGTCAACAGCAGGTCGTAGGTGCTCATGGTGTTGCTCCTCGTGCTCGGTTCAGCGGCGGTTGATCAGGCCCATCAGGCCGTGGACGTCGGGGGCCTGGTCGAGCCGGTGGACCTCGTCGGCGATGCGGGCGGCGGTGGCCTCGGGCAGGGACGCGGCGTTCGTGCGGAACTTCACCGCCAGCTCGGCGTCGCTGAGCGGACGCTGCGGGCCGCCCCGGTTGGCCAGGACCTCCTGCACCCACTCGCGTCCGTCCCGGGTGACGATCCGCAGCACCGCCGGGAACTGGTGCGGGAAGATCTCGTCGCACCGCTCGTCGGCCACCACGTCGACCCGCGCCATCAGCGCCCGCCGTTGCGGGTCGTGCGCCAGGGCGTCGGTGAAGTCGGCCAGCTCCACGCCCAGACCGCCGCCGCCGATCAGGCCGGCGGCGACCGCGTACGGGCCGCTGAACTGCGCCTCGTAGCCGGTCTGCGGCGCGCGCTTGCGCTCGATCGGCTGGCCGATGGTACGCACCGTCGGCGTGGGCACGCCGAGCGTGATCGACTCGATCTCGTCCAGCGGCAGCCCGCGCTCGCGCAGCGCGATCGCCGCGTCGATGGCGGCGTGGGTGAAGTGGTTCGCCGGGTACGGCTTGAAGAAGATGCCGGGCACCGCCCACTCGGAGCCGAGCCCGCGGACGATCTCGTCGCCGTCGAACTCGCCGCGCAGGAACGCCTGGAAGAAGCCGAAGCGCCCCTCCAGCACGGTCGGCGGGCCGGTCACGCCGTGCCGGGCCAGCTGCGCGGCGCTGACCGCCGCGTGCGCCGCCCAGCCGCAGTGGATCCGCTTGACGGTGCCGCCGTTGCGGTTGGACTCGATCAGCCCGGCCGCCATCGAGGCGGACACCCCGAGCGCGTCGAGCGTGCCGCCCGCGTCCAGCTTCAGCAGCCGGGCCGCGGCCACCGCCCCGCCCAGCGTGCCGCAGATCGAGGTGGCGTGCTGGCCGTGCTCGAAGAAGACCGAGTTGCCGGCCGCCGGGTCGTAGCCGGCCATGCCGAGGCGTACGCACGCCTCCAGGCCCACCGCGATCGCGGCCACCGTCTCCTGCCCGGAGGCGCCGGACAGCTCGGCGGCGGCGAGCGCGGCCGGCACCACCGTGGCACTGGGGTGCAGCACCGACGGCAGGTGCGTGTCGTCGTAGTCGAGGGAGTGCGCCAGCACGCCGTTGGCGAACGCGGCCAGCGCGGCCGGGACCTTCTCGTCCACGCCGACGGCGGTGGCCTGGCCACGGCCGCCCTGCTCGGCGACGTACGCCAGCGCGGCCTGGCTGGTCGGCAGCGGCTGCGCCGCCACGCAGAGCCCGAGCACGTCCAGCACGCGGGCCCG
Source organism: Micromonospora sp. M42 (assembly GCF_000568915.1). Lineage (NCBI taxonomy): Bacteria > Bacillati > Actinomycetota > Actinomycetes > Micromonosporales > Micromonosporaceae > Micromonospora > Micromonospora sp. M42. The sequence continues at coordinate 338,210 of NZ_KK037233.1, forward strand.
GACGCTGGCGACCACCTCGTCGGGCAGCCTCGCGGCGGAGGTGTCGGCGGCGAAGGCGGCCAGGTGCCGGCCCAGGGTCGGCTCAGCCACGGCTGACCACCGCCAGCGGACGCACCGGGGAGCCGGTGGCGCCGTACAGCGGCAGCGGGGCCATGACGAAGGTGAACTCGTGCACCCCGTCGCGGGCCAGCTCCTCCAGCGCCATCGTCTCGATCAGGTAGATGCCGTGCTCCACCAGCAGGATCCGGTGCGCCGGCAGCGTGCTGTGGCCCTTGCCCGGCGGCAGGCACTCGAAGGCGATGGTGTCCGCGCCGGCCGCGTGCACGCCCCGCTGCGCCAGCCAGCCGGCGCCGTCCGCGCCGACCCCCGGTACGCCGGAGTCCTTGCCGATGTACTGGTTGCGGTCCTCGTGGTCGAACAGCCGGCCCCAGCCGCTGCGGATGAGCACCACGTCGCCCGCGCCCACCGGCGTGCCCTGCCGGGACACGGTGGCGTCCAGGTCGGCGGGGGTGATCTCGTAGCCGGCCTCGCAGCCCTCCAGGCCCAGCGTGGCGGGCACGTCCAGCAGCACGCCGCGGCGGACCATCGGCGCGACGGTGTGCACGCCCAGCTCGTCGAACCGGCCGCCGACCTGCGCCGCGGCGGCGTCGGCGCCGCCGTGCAGCCGGCCGTCCTGGGACACGTGCGCGAGGGCGTCGACGTGCGTGCCGACGTGCGTGCCCATGACCAGCAGGTCGTTGGCGGCGGAGCCGCCGTCGGCGCGCACCATGTCGCCGTGCCGGCGCGGCAGGGTGAGCCCGAACGCCGGGTGGTTCGGTGACTGCGGCATGCCGACGGTCAGCCGCCGGCCCAGGTCGTAGATCGTGACGCCGGCCTGCACGGCGTCGAGCAGGCGGTCGGCGGTTCTGGCAGTGGTGCCCACGGGGTTCCTCGCGTTTCGGCTGTCGGCGTCGTCAGGCGACGACGCCACGGGCTTTCAGGTCGGCGATCTCGGCCGGGTCGCAGCCGAGCTCCTCGACGAGCAGGGCGTCGGTGTCGGCGCCGGGGGAGCGGCCGGTGAAGCGGATCCGGCCCGGCGTCTCCGACATCCGCCACATGACGTTGTGCATCCGCATCGGGCCCAGGTCCGGGTCGTCGACCTTCGTGATCATCTCGGTGGCCTGGACGTGCGGGTCCTCGACGATGTCCTTGGCGCTGTAGACCGGTGCGACGGCGGCGCCGGCCTCGGCGAAGGCCGCGGCCACCTCGTCGCGGGTCCGCTCACCGATCCACGACCCGACGTACTCGTCGAGCAGGTCCGCGTGCGCCACCCGGCCGACGCCGGTACGGAACCACGGCTCGTCGATCACCTCCGGGTGGCCCACCAGCCGCAGCACCCGCTCGGCGATCGCCTGGGCGCTGGTGGAGATGGCGACCCACGACCCGTCCTTGGTCTGGTACGTGTTGCGCGGCGCGTTGTTCGTCGACCGGTTGCCCTGCCGCTGCTCCACCACGCCGAGCTGGTCGTAGACGGTGGGACCCGGGCCGACGGCGGTCATGATCGGCTCCAGCAGGCTCATGTCGATCACCTGGCCCCGGCCGCCGGAACGCTCCCGGTGCCACAGCGCCATCATCACCGCCGAGGAGGTGGCGATGCCGCAGATGCTGTCGGCCAGCCCGAACGCCGGCAGCGTCGGCGGGCCGTCCGCCGTGCCGGTCAGGTGGGCGAACCCGCTCATCGCCTCGGCCAGCGTGCCGAACCCGGCCCGGGAGGCGTACGGGCCGGTCTGCCCGAAGCCGGTGATCCGGGCGATCACCAGGCCGGGGTTGACCCGGTGCAGCTCCTCCGGGCCGATGCCCCAGCGCTCCAGCGTGCCCGGGCGGAAGTTCTCCACCAGCACGTCGGCCCGCTCGGCCAGCCGCAGCAGCAGCGCCGCGCCGTCCGGCGCGGACAGGTTCAGCCCGATCAGCCGCTTGTTGCGGGAGATCTCCTTCCACCACAGGGGATGGCCGTCCTTGGTCTTGCCGTGGCCGCGCATGCTGTCACCCATGGTCGGGTGCTCGATCTTCACCACGTCGGCGCCGTAGTCGCCGAGGATCTGACAGCACAGCGGTCCGGCGAGGATCGTCGAGACGTCCAGCACGCGCAGGCCCGTCAGGGGTCCGTCACTCACCTGTTCCACCTCCCCAGTTCTGTTCCTGACCCGTCCGTCCGGCGGCACGTTGCGCCGGCGGCCGGAAACCCAGTTCGGCGGATATCTCCGCCGCCGCCGCGGCGACCAGCGCGCCGTGCGCGGCGCAGACCTCCGGGGTGAACCGGTTCTGCGGCCCGCACAGCGAGATCGAGCCGAACACCTGCCCGGTCGCGTAGCGCACCGGCGCGGCCACGCTGCCCGCGCCGTTCTGCCGCTCGCCCATGCTCACCGCGTACCCCTGGCGGCGGACCCGGCCCAGCTCGGACCGCAGCTTCGCGGTGGAGGTGATGGTGGCCGAGGTGACCGCGTCCAGCGGGTGGTGGTCGAGGTAGTCCTCGATCTCCGCGTCCGGCAGCGCCGCGAGGATCGCCTTCGACGACGACCCGGAGTGCAGCGCGTGGCTGGTGCCCAGGGACACCGACATGCGTACCTCGTGCGGCGAGAGCACCTGGTCGATGTAGACGCGGGTCCAGCCCTGCCGCACCGACAGCGTCGCGGTCTCGCCGCTGTCGCGCACCAGCCGGACCAGGTACCGGCGGGCGATGTCCGGCACGTCCAGCGCGCGCAGCGCGGCCAGTCCCACCGCCAGCGCGCCGCTGCCCAGCCGGTACCGCTTGGTCTCCTCGTTGAAGGTGAGGAAGCTGTCGGCCACCAGTTCCTTGAGGATCCGGTGCGCGACCGCCTTGGGCAGTCCCAGCTCCCGCGCGATCGTCGACACGCCGAGGGTCTCCGGCGCCCGTTCGGCGATGATGTTGACGATGTCGAGGGCGCGTCCGAGGCCGGAGCGGGTCCGGCCGGCGGTGGCGCTCTCGACAACCGCTGTGGTGATCATCTTCTCTCCTCCACTGTCGACGTAGGGCGGGATCGCCGGGCCTCAGGCGGGCGCGACCGGAGTCTTCCCGGGCGGCAGGCCGTCCGGCTGCCGGGGTCGCTCCCGCGCGATCACCAGTGCCACCGAGGCGAGCACCACGGCGCCGGCGAGCACCTGACGTCCGGACAACGACTCATCCAGCACCATCATGCCGAGCAGGACCGCCACCACCGGGTTGACGTACGCGTAGGTGGACGCGAGCTGGATCGGCGCGTTGCGCAGCAGCCACGTGTAGACGCTGAAGCCGACCACCGTGGACACGAGCATCAGGTAGGTCCAGGCCAGCCAGGACCGGCCCGTCACGTCGGACAGGCGGAACCCGCTCAGCTCACCGCTGGCCAGGCTGGCCACCGCCACCGCGAGACCGCCCACGAGCATCTGCCAGCCGGTGCCGACCAGGTGGTCGGCCGGCATGCGCAGCCGCTGCGACAGCGTCGAGCCCAGCGCCCACACCATCGTGGAGAGCACCACCAGCAGCATCCCGCCGAGGTGCCACCCCTGCGTCGGCACCGCGAACAGCAGCGCCAGCCCGACCACACCGCCGAGTACGCCCACGGCCGCCAGCGGGGACGGCCGCGGACCGACCACCAGCCGCAGCACCAGCACCCACAGCGGCATCCCGGCCACCAGCAGCGAGGTCAGACCCGTCGGCACGTACAGCTGGCCCAGCGCCAGCAGCGCGCTGCCGGCGCCGACCATCAGCAGCCCGCTGGCACCCACCCCGGTCCACTGCCGCCGGGGCAGCAGCAGCCCCGCCGGTCCCCGCCACAGCGCCGCCACCGCGAACAGCAGCAGCGCCGCGGCCAGGAACCGGGCCGAGGTGGCCACCAGCGGCGGAATGCTGTCCAGGGCCACCCGGTTGCCCAGGTAGGTCGAGCCCCAGATCAGGTAGACCGCGCCGAGCCCGACGGCCAGGGCCATCGGGCCGGCGGGCCGCGGCGGATCCGCCGGGTGGCGGGCCGCCGCGGGCCGGGTCACGTCAGCGGTGTCCATTTACCCGGATCGCCACCGCGGTGTTGCCCCGGAGGGCGTTCGAGTACGGACACATCCGGTCGGCCAGCTCCACCGCGCGCTCCAGGTCGGCCTGCGGGCACTGCGGCGCGGACACGTCCAGCACCACGGCGATCGCGTACCGGCCGTCGTCGGTCTGCCCGAGGGAGACCGAGGCGGTGACAGTCGTCGGGCCGGGCTTGACGCCGGCCTGGCGGGCGGCGACGGCGAGCGCGCTGTCGAAGCACGCGGCGTAGCCGGCGGCGAACAGCTCCTCCGGGTCGGTGCCGGGCGCGTCCGGGCCCCGCTGGGCGGGACGGGTCAGGTCGACCCGCAGCGACCCGGTCAGCGACCGGGCGCTTCCGCCCCGGCCGCCGGACACCTCCACCTTCGCGGTGTAGACGGTGTTCGCCGGTACGACCTTCGCCTCGGACGCCGGGGTGCCGACGTTCATGCCGGCACCTCCGTTCCCAGGTCCGCGTGCACCTGCGCGGCGACCGCGTCGGCGAACGCCTCCGGCTGCTCGTCGGCCACGAAGTCGGTGCCGCCGGGGATGGTGACCAGCTCGGCGCTGGGCAGCGCGGCCCGCACCTGCGGCGTCATCCGGTCCAGCAGGTCGTCGGCGCCGTGCAGCAGCACGATGGGCAGCGCGTCCAGGGCGGCCGTGTCGACGTGGTGGTCGAACACCGCCCGGTACGCGGTGGCGTAGTCCGGACCGGTCAGCAGGTACTCGGTGACCTGGCGGTTCGCCTCCTCCGGGGTCAGCGCCGGGTACAGGCCGTACACCCGGTCCCAGATCACCTTCAGGTGCCCGCCGTCGCGGTCCGGGGAGTAGCCGGGCGCGTACGACCGCTTCTTCTCCGCCCGCTCCTGCTCGTCGTAGAGCGGGATGCCCTGCAGGATCAGCCGGTGCACCCGCTCCGGCGCCGACATCAGCGCCTGCGCGCCGACGATCGCGCCGGTGTGCTGCCCGAGCAGGTGCACCTTGGACAGCCCGAGGGCGTCGGCGAACTGCCACACGCCGGCCGCGTACTCGGGGATGGACCACGGGCGCGGCGGGGCGTCGGACATCCCGAAGCCCGGCGTGTCCGGGGCGATCACCCGCAGGCCGCGGCGGGCCAGCGGCTCGATGACCGCGTCGTAGGTGGCCGAGGAGAGCGGGGACTGGTGCAGGATCAGCAGCACCGGTGCGTCGGCGTCGCCGCCGTGCCGGTAGTGCACCTGACCCCACGGCACGTCGACGTAGGCGCGGCGGGCCACGCCGCGGGCCCGGGTCACTCGGCCACCGCCAGCGCCGCCATGACCTCGATGACGTGCTTGATGCCGGCCTTGTAGTCGTCCAGCCGGATGTTCTCGTTCGGGCCGTCCACGCCGGAGTCGGCCCGGGAGACGCCGACGCCGACGATGGGCCGGTCGGCGATCACGCCCTGGTTGCCGATCCACTGCGTGTACGGCTCGATCACCGGCTCGGTCCCGTACACCCGGCGGGCCGCGTCCGCGACGAGCGCGACGAACGGGTCCCGGTGGTCGGTGAGGTTGGGCCGGCTGGTCGCCATCACCTCGATGCGCAGGTCACCGAAGCCGGTCGCGGCCAGGTGGTCGCGCACGCACCCGAGGACGCGCTCCGGGTCCTGGCCCGGCACCAGCCGGATCTCCAGCTTCGCCGACGCCGTCGACGGGATGCCCAGCGTCACGTCGTCACGCATGTCGCCACCGGCGATGCCGGCCACGGTCAGCGTCGGCACGGTCCGGATGGCCACCGCCGCGGCCTGGTCGTCCAGGTCGCCGGTGAACCGCTCGACCTGGGCCCGCTTGCGCAGGAAGTCCCCGTCGAACGCCACCTTCTCCAGCAGCGCCCGCTCCTCGTCCGTCGGCGGCCGTGCGTCGTCGGCGAAGCCGGGGATCGTCACGGTGCCGTCGGGCCGCTGCAGCTGCGCCAGGGCGGCGGCCAGGCGCGCCGTGGCGGCCGGCAGCAGCGCGGTGTTCTGGCTGGTCAGGTCACGCGGCAGGGTCTGCGCGGTGAGGCGCAGGTAGAGCACGCCCTTCTCGGCCAGCTTGAGCAGCAGCCGGTCCTCGCCGTCGAGCCAGGAGTTCTCCCACAGCGCCGCGTCGCTGGCGAGCCGGTCGGCGTGCGCCTGTACGAACGAGCCCAGACCCGGGCTGTGCAGCCACTTCTTGCCCTCGAAGATGATCCGGTTGGTCACCGGCGGGGTGAGCCCGGCGAGCTTCCAGGCCGCCGCCGCGTGGATGCGGGACATGATGACGCCCTTGTCGTCGGCCACGCCCCGGGCGTAGAGCCGGCCGTCGTGGATCTCCGCCGCGTAGGGCGGGCTGATCCAGTCGGCGTCGTCACCGGCCGGCTCGACCTCCACGTCGTAGTGCGTGAAGTGCAGCAGCGCCTTGTCGCCCTCGCCAGCCACCTCGGCCAGCACGTACGGGTACGACTGCTCCCACGGGATGATCTCGGCCTCGCCGCCCCAGCGGCGGACCGATCCGGCGATGAACTCGGCGGTGGCCTCCATCTGCTCCGGCTCCTGGCGGCGGCTGCGGATGCGGCACAGCTGCTGGAGCTCCTCGACGAACTCGTCGAAGTGGGCGTCGACGGCCGCCAGCGCGGCCGCGGTATCCGGTTTGGGCATGGTGGTCCTCACAGAAGGGGTCGGAGAGGGGAAAGTCAGTGGATGGTGACGCCGCCGTCGACGAAGATCGTCTGGCCGGTGGTCATGGCGGCGGCGTCGCTCAGCAGGTAGGCGACCGCGTTGGCGACGTCCTGCGGCTGCGCCATCCGGCCCAGCGGGATGCTCGCCATCTTGTCCGCGAGGTACGCCTCGTCGCCACGTACGTCGGAGGTCATGTCGGTGGGCACGATGGTCGGTCCGACGGCGTTGACCCGGATCCGGTCGGGCGCCCACTCCAGGGCCAGCACGCGCGCCATGTGCATCACGCCGGCCTTGCTCACGCAGTAGCCGAGCGTGTTCAGCACCGCGATGTGCCCGTTCGTGGAGCCGATGTTCACCACCGCGCCGCTCGTCTGCCGCAGCGCCGGGTACGCGGCCTGGCACATCCGGAACGTGCCGGTGAGGTTGACGTCCAGGACGTCGGTGAAGTCCTGCTCGGACATCGTGGCCGCCGGCCCGCGCCGGACGATCCCGGCGTTGTTCACCAGCAGGTCCAGGCGGCCGTGGGAGTCCAGGACCTCGTCCACCAGCGCGGCGCAGGAGCCGGCCGACCGGACGTCGACCCGGTGCCGGGTGTGCGCGCCGCCGGACAGCTCGGCCTCGCTCCAGTCGTCGAGCAGGTCGGCCTGGGCCACGGTGGCCCCGCGCTGCGCGAGCGTCGCCGCGATGCGGGCCCCGATGCCGCGGGCCGCCCCGGTCACCACTGCCACCCGGCCGTCGAACCGGTTCGGGTCGGTGTTCATGTCGCGTGTCCTGCCTTTCCGGTCCGGCCACCGGCCGGGCGGGCGTTGCGCACGCCCGACCGGTGCCCCCAACACGTGACGGCGGTCCCGTCCACTGCCGTCACGCGCCGATCACCTTCGTGTCCTCGGCCCAGAAGGCCAGCCGCTTCTGCAGCAGCCGGATCACGAAGTGCGCCACCAGACCCATCAGCGACAGCACCACCAGCACGGCGAACATGCCGGCGATGTCGAAGTTGTAGTTGGTCTGCAGCAGCAGGTAGCCCAGGCCCTCCTTGGCGCCGATGAACTCGCCGACGACCGCGCCGAGGATGGCGAAGACGATGCCGATGTCCAGGCCGGCGAAGATGAACGGCAGCGCGCTGGGCAGCCGCACCATCCGGAAGATCTGCGCCTTGCTCGCGCCGAACACCGTCAGCATCTGGATCTTGTCGGCGTCGGCCGCGCGCAGACCCTCGATGACGTTCACCAGCATCGGGAAGAACGAGATCACCGCGGCCATGACCACCTTGCTGGTCAGGCCGAAACCGAACCAGACCACGAACAGCGGGGCCAGGGCGACCTTGGGCACGGTCTGGAAGGCCACGATGTACGGCATCAGCGTGGCTTCGACGATCTTGATCTGGGAGATGAACGTGCCGAGCACCAGGGCGGCGCCGACGCCGATCACGAACCCGAGCAGCGCCTCCTGCGTGGTCACCCAGAAGTGACCCCAGAACTGGTCGTCGCCGAGCTGCTGCCACAGCGACTCGACCACGCTCGACGGCAGCGGCAGGACGTACTCGTCGACGCCGAGGAGCTGGACGCCGTACTCCCAGGCCAGCACGACCACGACGAAGACCGTCGGGACCAGCCAGAGCTGGGGCTTCTCCCGCAGGTCGAACTTGCGCCGGGCGGGCCGGGCGGACGGCGCCGGTGGCTGGGCCGGCTTGCGGACCAGGTTGCTTGTTGCCATGGCTGTCCCTCGTCAGTCGATTACGCCGGCGGCGTTGAAGTGTCGGCGGATCCGTTCCACATAGACCCCGGCCCGGTCGGACGACATGATGCCGAGCTCACGCGGCCGTTCCAGGTCGATGTCCATGACCTCGGCGATGCGGCCCGGCCGCGGGCTGAGCACCACCACCCGGTCGGAGAGGAAGACCGCCTCCGGGATGGAGTGCGTGACCAGCACGATCGTCTGGTTGCTCTCCTGCCAGATCCGCAGCAGCTCCACGTTCATGTACTCGCGGGTCATCGCGTCGAGCGCGCCGAACGGCTCGTCCATCAGCAGCACCGCCGGGTCGTGCACGAGCGCCCGGCAGATGCCGGCCCGCTGCTGCATACCGCCGCTGAGCTCGTGCGGGTACTTCTGCTCGAAGCCGTTGAGACCGACCATCTCGAGCAGTTGCTGCGCGCGTTCCCGGTGCCGGCGGGGATCCAGTCGCTGGATCTCCGCCGGCACCATCACGTTGTCGAAGATGGTGCGCCAGGGCAGCAGCGTCGGTGCCTGGAACACCATCCCGACCTCGGGAAGGGGCTTCGTCACGTCCCGCCCGGCGATCCGTACCGCGCCGCCGGTCTTCGGGCTGAGCCCGGCGAGGATCTTCAGCAAAGTGGTCTTGCCGCACCCGGACGGTCCCACGACCGAGATGAACTCGCCGCGACGTACCGTCAGGTTGATGTCGCTCAACGCCAGGGTCGGTGCCGACTTCCGGGGCCGGTACTCCTTGTCCAGCCCGTCGATCTCGATCCAGGAGTCTTCCGACACCGATGCCGGAGCCTGCGTCTGCGCCCGGCGGGCCGTCGCCTTGATGGCCATCGAAATCCCTTCCGCTGTCCGCTGCTAGGCGGTGTAGTTCGCGGCCTTGCTGAGCACCGCGGCCTTGTCGAAGTTGTTCGCGCCGGAGAGCAGGCTCGGGTCCCAGAGCTTCTTCAGGTCGACGTCACCGGAGATCTGGCCGGCCTCCTTGGTGTACGCCTGGGTCTTCGCCCACTCGTCGTCGCTGATCGCGCCCCAGTCACCGAACTGCTCCGGCTCGCCGCTGGCCGGCGTGGCCGTCTTCAGCCACGCGGCGAGGCTCTCGGTGTCCGCCTTGAGCCGCTCGTCGGCGGACTTGCCGGCGAGGATCTGCGGGAAGACCTTGTAGCCGATCTTCATGGCGGCCTCGGGGTTCTTGGCCGAGAAGAGCATCGCCTTGTACGCCGCGCGCAGGAACCGCTCGTACGAGTCCTTCTTGGCGTCGAAGTCACGGGCGCCGACGCTGAAGGTGAGCGACCGGATGCCGGTGAACACGTCCGGGTTGGTCAGGTACTTCAGCTGGGTGCCGGCGTTCTCGATGACCGCGTACGCCTGGGTGTAGAGCGCCAGCATGTCGACCTTGCCGTCGTTGAGCGCGGCGGCGGCCTGCGCGCCGACGCCCACCGGCAGCAGCTCGACGTCCTTGGCCGGGTCCAGCCCGGCGGCCTTGACGTAGGCGCGGGCGTACGGGGCCGAGCCGGAGGCAAGGCTGATCACGCCGATCTTCTTGCCGCGCAGGTCCGCGCCGCCGGTGATCGGGGAGTCCGGCTTCACCGCCATCACCCACGGCCAGTTCTGCACCAGGCCGCCGATGGCCTTGATCGGCACGTTCTTCTCCACCGCGCCGAGCGCCGAGCCGGCGTCGGCCGGGGTGATGTCGCCGCTGCCGGAGGCGACCGCCTGGAGGGCGGCGACCGAGCCGTCGGCGTTGATCGTCTCGACGGTCAGCTTCTCCTCGGCGAAGTAGCCGAGTTCCTTGGCGACCGCGTAGACGGCCACCTCCTCCTTCGGGCCGATCACGGCGGAGGCGATGGCCATGGTCAGCTTCGCCTCCTTGCCCTCGCCGCCGGCCTCGTCGTCGGAGCCGCCGCCGCAGGCGGAGAGAACCAGCGTGGCGGCCAGCGCCGCCGGGAGCAGTGCCCATTTCCGTTTCATATGCACACACCTTCGTCGTGAGTCGGGGGAGACCGCCTCCGCCGCCGTGGCGGCGGAGGCGGGGTATCAGGCGTCGCGGCGCGACGCGACAGTTGCCGTCAGGCGTCGCGCGGCGACGCCCCAGTGCCCTCAGGCGTCGCGCAGCGACGCGACCAGTGCCAGGTCGTTGTAGACGTGCTGCTCGACGATCAGCGCGCCGTCGAGCACGAACACGTCCGCGTAGCGGATGTCCTCGAACGGCGTGCCGTCGAGCCACTCCCCGTACAGCCGCCCGAGCGAGGTCACGGTGACCCGCCCGTTGTCGTCACCCACCAGGTAGCGGTCCCGGTGCTTGCGCACCCACCGGTAGGTCCCGGTCGAGGCGGCCGCCATCTCCCGCAGCGAGGAGTACTCCCGGCCGCCCGGGAAGACCAGCCGGGCCTGCGGCGCGAGGAACGCGCCGGCCTCGTCGAGCCGGCGGTCCTCACACAGCTGCAGGTAGCTGTCGATCAGCCCGGGCGCGTCCGGTGCGCTCATCAGCCGGTCTTCTCGCTCAGCGCCGCCTCCCACTGGTCCCGCAGCGGGTGCTCCGCGGGGCCGTGCTCGGTGAGGATGCGCATCAGGCGGGCCAGCAGCGCGTCCCGCTCGCGGTCGAGGACCCGCTGCTCCTCCTCGGTGGAGGCGAACCCGTCGACGGCGCCCTCGGTCAGCACGCCGGAACGGGTCAGCAGCGCCTCGACCACACGTACCCGCTGCCGGGTCACGTGCAGCTCGGTGGAGAGCTGCAGCACCAGGTCGAGCAGCTTGCCGACCTTGGGGTCTCCGAAGTAGTCGAACTCGGTGCTCATCACGCCTCCGGCTTGGTCGCGGCCAGTACGGCCCAGGGGAAGTGCCACTCGGGACGGTCGCCCCAGCCCTGCGGCTGGACGCCGTTGCGGCGCTCGTCGAACGGGGTCCACGACACGTCGGTCAGGCCCGCCTCGGCGCAGACCTCGATCAGGTCCGAGCCGAACAGGTCGTGGAAGAACGGCTCGTTGTTGCGCTCGGCGTGCTCGTAGACGGTGGCGTCGCGCAGCGGGTCGCCGGTGAGCATGAACTCCAGGAAGCGCAGCGAGCCGCCCGGCTTGAGCAGGCGCGCCGCCTCCACGATCGTTTCCCGGATCGCGGTGGCCGGCATCTCGTGCAGCACCATCGTGCCGGTGACCACGTCGCAGCTGCCCGACTCGATGCCGGTGGCCCGGCCGTCGGCCTGCCGGTAGTCGATCGCCAGCCCGGTCGCCTCGGCCTCGGCGTGGGCCAGCCGCAGACCCGGCGCGGCCAGGTCCACGCCGATCACCTGCGCGGACGGGTACTTGGCGGGCAGCGGCCGGGTGCTCTTGCCGAAGCCGCATCCGATGTCCACGATCCGGGTCGCCGCGGGCAGCTCGGGCAGGGCGGTCTTGGCGAACAGCGTGTGGAACTTGTAGCCGTCGTTGTCGCGCAGCATGACGATGCGCGCCCCGAACTCGTACACGTAGGCCGACATGTCGTCGGAGAAGAAGCTGCCGGGCTGGATGTGGATGTCGTAGTCGGTGTACCAGTCGGGCAGTTCCAGGTCTGGGTTCAGCTCCAGCGAGCCCTTCGGCTGCTCGGGCACCGACGTCAGCTGGTCGGTCAGCTCCTCGCGGCGGCTGAGCACCGCGTCGCCGGCGACCTTCCACAGCATCTTCTGCTGCACCCGCTCCAGGTGGCTGAACCACGGGTAGAGCGGAAGGCCGCGCAGCACCTGGCTCGCGTCGCCGACCGTGGTGGCCGCCGCGCCGGTGGCGCCGTACTCCTCGCGCAGCGCCGGGTAGACGGTGTCCGCCCAGCGCTTGCGCAGGCCGAGGACGAAGTCCACGGCGGAACGCTCATCCAGGGTGAGGCGCTCCTCGATGTCCAGCATGCGTGTCTCCTCTTCAGGTGGGGGAGGACCGGTCCGCGGCGGGCCGCGACCGGGATGGACGGGTCAGTGGGCGTACCGCACGCGATCTGCGGACGCGGTGTCGTAGCGGCCGAGGAACGCACCCGCCATGCGTCCCTCGTAGACGGCCTCGAAGGCCGTGCGGGGGGCGTTCGCGTCGCCGACGACGTGGATCCGGGGACCGTCGGGCAGCGCGTCGAGCTGCCGGTACAACTCGTCGGCGGCCTGCGGCGAGCCGGCGTCGACGACTGTGGTGACGCCCTCGACGAGGGTGTCGGCGCCGGCGAGCGGACCGCCCAGGGCGACCGCGTCGGCGCCCGCCGGGCGCGCCGTGCGCATCGGGTGCACCGCGATCCCCAGGTCCGCGAAGCGCTTGAGCAGCGCCAGCCGCGAGTACGTGGTGATCTTGGCGCTCACCGAGGCGGTGGGGGAGACCAGGTGGACGCGGGCGCCGCGCCGGGCCAGCCCTTCGGCCACCGAGGCGGCGGCCCAGGTGCCCTCGTCGTCGAGCACGACGACGGCGCCGGTCGGCCGGAAGTCGGGGTCGCTCAGCGCGTCGACGGCCTGCCAGATGTCGATCACCGGCGGGCCGCCGGGCAGCTCCCGCCGGGTGGGCCGGGAGCCGGTGGCCAGGACGACGTCCTGGTAGCCGCCGGCCAGCACGTCCTCGACGCCGATGCGGTGGTCGAGGCGTACCGGGATGCCGGCGGCCTCGACGTCGCGGGCCAGGTCGCGGGTGAGTAGGCCGAGCCGTTCCCGTCCGGGTACGCGCGCGGCCAGTTCCACCTGCCCGCCGAGGTGCCCGCGCGCCTCGACCACCGACACCTGGTGCCCGGCCCGGTGGGCGGAGAGGGCGGCCTCCAGGCCGGCCGGGCCGCCACCGACGACGAGGACCTTCCGCGCGCCGGACGGTCCGGGCAGCTCCGGCCAGGCCTGCGCCCATTCCCGCTCGGCGCCGACCTCCGGGTTGACCACGCAGGAGATCGGCAGGCTGGTCTCCAGCCGGCCGATGCAGCCCTGGTTGCAGGCGAGGCAGGCGCGTACCTCGTGCTGGCGGCCCTGCTCGGCCTTGCGGACCAGGTGCGGGTCGGCGATGTGCGGGCGGGCCAGACCGACCAGGTCGGCCTCGCCGGCGGCGACGAGCTCGGCGGCCTCCGGCAGGCTGTCCAGCCGGCACACCGCGAGCACCGGCAGGTCCGGGAACTCCTGCTTGAACAGCGCCGCGTGGTGCCGGAACGGGGCGTGGCCGAAGCTCATGTCCGCCATCTGCGTCGCGAGCGACCAGCTGCCGTGGTAGGCGGAGTGGCTGACGTGCACGTAGGCGAGCGGGAAGTCGGCGCGCAGCTTGCCGACGATCTCCAGCACCGCGGCCGGGTCGAGACCGCCGGGCAGGAACTCGTCGGCGCTGACCCGCAGTCCGACGGGCAGGTCCGGCGCGGCGGCCAGCACCGCGGTGAGCACCTCACGGGTCAGCCGCATCCGGTTGTCGAGGCTGCCGCCGTAGGAGTCGGCGCGGGTGTTGGTGTGCGGCGAGAGGAACTGCTGCAGCAAATGGCCGTGGCCGGCGTGCACCTCCAGGCCGTCGAAGCCGGCATCACGCATCCGCCGGGCGGCGGCGGCGAACGCCTCGACGACGACGGCGATGTCCCGGCGTCCCATCGCGTGCGGCACGTGTGAGCCGGCCGCCCACGGCACCGGTGACGAGGACCAGGCGGCGGTGCGGGTCGCGTCCCCGTTCGCCTGCCGGCCGGCGTGCATGATCTGGGCGAAGATGCGCGCGCCGTGCTCGTGCACGGCCTCGGTCACCGCCGCGTACGCCGGGATCGACGAGTCGTCGAAGCTGCCGAGGCTGATGCTGCGGCCCGCGCTCGTGGGGTGCACGCGGATCGCCTCGGTGATGATCAGGCCGACGCCGCCCCGGGCGCGCTCCGCGTGGTAGGCCACGTGGCGCCCGGTGGGCACGTTGTTCAGTCCGAAGTTGGTGGTGTGACCGGGGACGAAGACCCGGTTCCGCAGTGTGAGACGACCGAGCCGGGTGGGGGAGAGAAGAGCGAGAAGCTTGTCGTCAGGCATGCCTCGGACTTCCTGTTTCGGGCCGCGCTCGGCATGGCCGAGAGCGTTCGGTTGAACCGTACGCCGTTCGATTGAGTGGAACGGTAGGGGTGACGCCGGTCTCCGTCAACAGGCTACTGATCGGTAACTTACCGAACCGTACTGCCTCTGACCTGCTGTTCCACTAGGCGGAACGCAAGCGGGCAAGGTTCGTCGATTCGTGGCTCGATCGTTCGGGCGGCCACGGGAGATGACAGTGCCGCCGCCCGGCGACCGGCCGGCGGTCCGTTTCGATCGTTCGGTCGGCCGGGTCGGCACTGTCCGGTTCGGAGGGACGCTCGCCGCGAGGCGGCCGGGTGGGACGTGCCGGCGGTGGCGGGGGTCAGGCAGCGGCGGGGCGCACGTACGGCGTGAGCAGCTCGCGGGCGAGGCCGGTGGCCGAGGGAAGGTCGAGGCCGTTCTCGATCATGCGGCTGAGGGCGTAGACGATCGACTGGATGACCTCGGCCATCCGGTTCGGGTCGCTCGCCCCGTGGTCGGCGAGAGCGGCGCGCAGCGGCGCCTCGAGGCTGTCGTGCAGGAGGCGGCTGGAGGTCGCGAGCACCTCGCTGTTGCCGACTGTCGCCATCGCCCGGGCCAGCGCGTGGTCGCCCCGGGCAACCAGTTGCAGGTTGGCCTCGACGTACGCCAGGATCCTCGACCCGGGCGTGCGGGCCTCGGCCATCCGGTTCTCGACGAAGGCCGACCACCGCGGAAAGGTGTCGGCGACGAGCACGTCGAACATGTCGGTGCGCGACTTGAAGTAGGAGTACGCGCTGGACCGGGCCAGGCCGGCGTGCCGCGCCACGTCGGCGAGGCTGGGGATCTGGTCCGGGTGTTGCGAGAGCAGGGCGCGGGCGGCGTCGAGCAGCGCCGCCCGCTGGGCGGCCCGGTGCTCGGCGACGGTTGAGGCCTGGATCTTCGGCACGCCAACCTCCAAGTCTCCGGTGCGCGCACCGGGTCCGCGTCGCGCCCTGCCGTCGCGGTCAGCTGCTCGTGGCGAGCTTGCCGTCGATCATCTCGTAGACGGTGTCACAGTACTGCAGCACGTCGTGATCGTGAGTGACCATGACCACCGCCACCGACCGCTCCCGTGCCTCCTGGGCGAGCAGCTGGACGATGTCGTGGCTGCGGGCCCGGTCCAGCGCCGCTGTCGGTTCGTCCACCAGCAGCACGGACGGCTGTGTCATCAGCGCCCGGGCGATGCCGACGCGCTGGCGCTCGCCGCCGGAGAGCTGGTGCGGCCGGCGGTCGGCCTTACCGGCCAGGCCGACGTGCGCGAGCATCTCCAGCGGGTCGCGTCCGGCGCGGTCCCGCCGCCCGCCCAGTCGCAGCGGCAGGCGCAGCTGGTCGGCGGCGGTCAGCGCGGGCAGCAGGTTGCCCGACTGGAACACGAACCCGACGTGCCGGCGGCGAAGCTCGGTGCGCGCTCGGCGGCTGGACACGGTCATGTCGTGGCCGGCCACTGTGACGGCGCCCTGATCGGGGCGGGCCAGCCCGCCGGCGACGGCGAGCAGGCTGGACTTGCCCGCGCCGGACGGCCCGACGATCGCGGCCAGCTCGCCCGGCGCGACGGTCAGGTCCACGTTGTCGAGCGCGTGCACGGTCTCCGCGCCGTCGCCGTGCCGCAGGTGGACGCCGCGCATGACCAGGCCGAGGTCGGTCGGCGCGGTGCCCGTCGTCGAGGGGGATGCTGTGGTCCGGCTGCTCATCGGTTGCCTCCCAGGGCGGTCGCCGGGTCGATGGAGGTGAGGCGGACGACGGCGGCTGCCGCGCCGACCAGGCCGAGCACGAGCAGTCCGGTCGCGGCGGCGGCGATGCTCTGCGGGTGCAGCGCGAACGGCACGTTGCCGCCGGAGATCAGCGCGCCGAGGCCGAGTCCGATCCCCATGCCGACGGCGATGGCGAGGGCCAGCAGGATCAGCGCCTGGGTGAGGGCGTCGCGCAGCACCCAGCCGGTCGAGGCGCCCAGCGCCCGCAGCACGGCGACCTCCTGCTTGCGCTGGATCGCCCAGACCGCGAAGAACGCGCCGGCCACGAGCGCCGAGATCGCGTAGAGGAAGCCCTGGATCAGCTGGAGCGTCGTCGTCTCGGCGGTGTAGCCCGGCGAGGCGCCGTAGGACTCCTCCAGCGTCAGGCTCTCCGTGCCGGCGGCCTTGTCGCCCGCGGCCAGGTCCACCGAGTCGCCGTCGGCCGCGCGGACCGCGACGGCGGTGATCTCCTGGGTGGCCTGTGCCGACACCTGCGTGCCGGCCGGCGTGCCGGACTTGACCGCCTGCCAGGTGGCCAGCGGTACGTACGCCACGTCGACGTGGCCGAAGGTGTCCTGCTGCTCGGTGACGCCGATGACCCGCAGCTTCGTGCCGAGCCGGTCCACCGTCACGGTGTCGCCGACGCGCAGGCCCGCGTCGATCGCGGTGGGGCTCACCACGATCCCGTCCGCCGGGCCGAGCCGGTCGCCCTCGCTGACCGCGGGCGACAGGAACGAGTCGGTCTCGACGCCGAACAGCGCCAGGTCGACCTCGGTGCCCCGGTCGGTACGCCCGTTGATGAGCGTGTTGCCGAACGGGGTCGCCTCCGCCACCCCGGGCTGCTCGCGCCAGGTGTCCACCGTCGAGGCGTCCACCACGCTGCGCGAGAACGCCGAGTCGTGCTGCACGCCGTGGGCGAACGCGAACGAGGTGACCGGAAGGTTCTGCAGCCCGGAGACGCCGTCGCGGACCAGCCCGACGGACAGGCCGGACAGCATCACCATCAGCACCGAGATCAGCACGATCACGGCTCCCATCAGGGCGAATCGCAGCCGCGCGAACCCCAGCTCACGAATGGCCAGGAACATCAGCCGCCACCTCTCATGTTTGTCGACACCATGTCGCGATCTTATCAACGCGGTGTCGGCAAAAAGCGGGACGCGGCGATGTCTACCCGACCACAATCCGTGACGGCGCGGCCGGTCAGCCGGGCGAGGGCAGCGTCCCGCGCTCCCGCGTCAGGTACGTCTCGATGCGGGCGAACGCCCCGGTCCACACCTCGGTGGCGAAGAAGTCGCGCAGCTCCGGGGCCGGGAAGCCGCTCTGCGTCACGGTCATCAGCGTGCCGCCGTCCTTCTCCTCGAAGGTGACCTCGACGCGGGTGGTCATCGTCTCGCCGTCCGGGCTGCTGCCGGAGGACTCGGTGACCAGGCGGTGCGGGCGGTCGATCTCCAGGAACGTCTGGGTCTCGCGGAACAGCATGTCGGGGGAGGGCCCCCAGACGGCTGTCTGCTTCCCGCCGACCCGCAGGTCGACGTCGATCTCCACGATGCCCGGCTCCTCGTCCAGGATGCCGAACCAGATCTTCTGTTTGCCGGCGTCGGTGTAGGCGTCGAACGCCTCCTCAGGCGTGCCCGGAAGCTGTCGGGTCAGGTGGATCTGGAGCGTCATGGTCACGGTCCTCCGTGGTGAGAGTGAGATAGGCGTCGAGGCCGTCCAGGCGGCGTGCCCAGAGGCGCCGGTAGAAGCTGATCCAGGCCATCGCCGTGTCCAGCGGGGCCTCGCTGAGCCGGCACTGTCGGGACCGGCCGACCTTCTGCGTCACCACGAGACCGGCGTCCTCCAGCGCGCGGACGTGCTTGCGCATGCCGGTGAGGCTCATCCCGGTGGGCCCGGTGAGCTCGCTGATGGTGGCCGGACCCGTGCCGAGCCGGATCAGGATGTCGCGTCGGGTGGGGTCGGCCAGGCTGGCGAAGACCCGGTCGAGCGTCTCTTGCTGAACCACATGGTTCACCGTACAACACTGAACCCCTTGGTTCACCATTGCCGCGCATTCGGCGTGCATTTCGCGGTCGAGTGGTCTGACCACTGGGGGTGATCGAGGCGCGGTCCGCCGTTCGGCCCGATCGCCTCGTGCATTCGGCCGGGGCCGGCTCAGTTGCTCGGCCCGCTTGCCGGAGACCGGTCCCGACCTGCGGGAATGTTCCCCGATTCCGGTAACGGAAAGGTCACGAGGTATTCCTGTGCCGTGCTTGCGCTCGGTACGTTCCACGAGGCATGAGGTCAGACCTCACTCCTCATGCCTCTAGCTGACGAGGTGAGTAGACCAGTGCAGGAACCCGCCCCCCGCTACGCCGGATACCGGTCCTTCGACTACCTGGTGCCGCATGTGGACTACAAGGTCTTCGAGCTCGCGCCACAGATCGGCCGGGTGCCGGAACACGACCTTGGCCTGACCGACGACCAGCGTGCCCGCGTCTCCCGGCTGCTGCGCGAGCACATGGCCATCTCGCTGCACGAGCACCCGAAGATCCTGCCGGCCGACGTGACGCAGTTGCGCGACTACAACCGCACCGGCCGCAACTCCTTCGGGTTCGAGGGCCTGGCCCGGTCCGGCATGACCGCGGTCTTCGACAACTTCATGAACGGCACCGGCTGCGTGACCAGCGAGCACGCCTGGAAGTGGGACGACGTCATCTACGACATCGGCCTGCGCTTCGCCGACGTCGCCAAGCAGGACCACGTGGTGGTGGCGACCACGCTCGAACAGATCTTCGAGGCCAAGCGCAACGGGCAGATCGCCCTGGTGGCCGGCCTGGAAGCAGCCACGATGATCGAGAACGAGCTGGACCGGATCGACATCCTCTACGGCTTCGGCGTACGCCAGATGGGCATCGCGTACAGCCAGGCGAACATGCTCGGTTCCGGCCTCTCCGAGGACCGCGACGGCGGGTTGACCCACTTCGGGCGGCGCGCGGTGGACCGGATGAACAAGCTCGGGATCGCCATCGACATCTCGCACTCCGGCGACCAGACGTCGCTGGACGTGATCGAGGCCAGCCGGGTGCCGGTGTTCATCACCCACGCCGGCGCCCGCTCGGTCTGGAACACCCCCCGGATGAAGCCGGACGAGGTGATCCGGGCCTGCGCCGAGCGGGGTGGCGTGATCGGCATCGAGGCCGCTCCGCACACCACCCTCTCCGGCGACCACCCGCACCACTCGATCGAGTCGGTGATGGACCACTTCACCTACTGCGTGGAACTGGTCGGCATCGACCACGTCGCGTTCGGCCCGGACACCAATTTCGGTGACCACGTCGGACTGCACGACAGCTTTACCCAGCACCTGGCGATCGGAAAGGCCCACGGAGTGGTGGACCACCCTCGGGTTCCGTACGTGAGTGGCATGGAGAACCCGGCGGAGTGCTTCAGCAACATCGTCGGGTGGTTGGTCACGCACGGTTACTCCGACGACGAGATCGCCAAGGTCATCGGCGGCAACATCATCCGGGTTCTTCAGGAGGTTTGGTGAACAAGACAGTCAAGGGTCGGTGGCGGCTCGCTGTCGCGCTCGGCGTGGCGGCCACGCTCGGTGTCTCCGGCTGCGGTCTGAACGAGGAGACCTCCTCCTCCAGCGGCTCGTCGTCGGACTCGGTGCTGCGGATCGGCACCACCACCGACGTGAGCAACTTCAACCCGCTCCAGTCGTTGAGCAAGACCGACTCGTGGATCCTCAACGCGATGTACCCGCACCTGCTGCGGATCGACGAGAACGCGAAGAAGTCGCCCGAGCTGGCCAAGGAGTACCGCTACGAGGACGACGGCAAGACCGCCGTCTTCGTGCTGCGCGACGACTTCAAGTGGACCGACGGCAAGCCGGTGGTCGCCGAGGACGTGAAGTTCTCCGCCGAGTCGATCATGAAGTACAAGCTCGGCAACGTCGCGGCGAAGCTGACCTGGGTCGAGTCGGTCGAGGCGCCGGACGCGACCACTGTGAAGTTCAAGCTCTCGCAGCCGTACGCGCCGTTCGCCGAGGGCGTCGGCTTCTGGATGTCGGTCGTGCCGAAGCACGTCTTCGAGCCGGCCGGTGACCTGTCCAAGTTCGCCAACGACTCCAACTGGGTCGGCGCCGGGCCGTTCGTCCTGGACAGCATCACCAAGGGCCAGCGCTACGTCATGAAGCGCAACGAGCACTACCCGCTCGCGCCGGGTGGCAAGGCCGCGGTGAGCCAGGTCGAGTACCGGGTCTACCCGGACGTGAACACCATGATGCTGGCGCTGCGCAACGGCGACATCGACATGATGGGCACCCCGGTGCCGGTCTCGGCGGCGAAGACCTTCGAGAACGACGACAAGATCAAGCTGAAGAAGGTCGGCGCACTCGGCTTCGCGCACCTGACCTACAACATGAAGAACAAGTACCTCGCCGACCAGGACGTCCGGCAGGCGCTGTCGATGGCGGTCGACACCAAGGGGATCATCTCGGCCGTGCTGCAGGGCGACGGCCAGCAGATGGCCGGCCCGATCTCGCCGATCTTCTCCGAGTACGACAACACCGAGCTGCAGCCGTACCCGTTCGACCCGGAGGGCGCGAAGGCCAAGCTGAGCGCGGCCGGCTACAAGGACGCCAACAACGACGGCTTCTTCGACGAGCTGAAGTTCGGCGTGGCGTGCGACCAGTCCAACGCCAACATCACCCGGGTTGTGCAGCTGTTCCGGGAGAGCGCGGCCAAGGCCGGCGTGAAGCTGGAGAACGAGTGCGTGGAGCGGAACACCTTCCTCACCCGCACCAAGAACGGCGAGTACGACATCGACGCCTCGCAGTGGGGTGTCTTCGACAACCCGATGGACCAGCTGCGCAGCACCTACCTGTCCAGCAACCCGGGTGGCATCAACTACAACCTGCTCGAGTCGGCGGAGATGGACGCGCTGATCAACGACGCGGCCGGCACCACCGACGTGGAGGCGTTCAAGACCAAGATCAAGAACATTGACAAGGTCGTGCACGAGCAGGCGTACCTGACCCCGCTGTACGTGGAGAACTTCCAGTTCGCCTACAACGCCAGCAAGTTCACCGGCTTCGTCCCGTCGCCGTCGGACCTGCTCGGCATGGTCACCGCGTACTCGCTGGCCCAGGTCACCCCGGTCAAGTAACCCACCCAACCAGAGGAGAGGAGGGGTCCCCCGTGGCGCGTTTCGTGCTCAGCCGGGCACTGAAGGCCGTCCTGACCGTGTGGATCGCGATCACTTCGACGTTCTTTCTGCTCCGGCTCCTGCCGGGGGACCCCACGACCCTCATGGTCGAGGGCGACATGACACCGGAGATGCAGGCGGCGCTGCTCAAGACGTACGGCCTGGACCGTCCGCTGTGGGAGCAGTACGTGTCGTACCTGCGCGAGCTGGTCCAGGGCAACCTGGGCATCTCGTTCCGTCAGATCCAGCCGGTCACCGACATCATCCTCGACCGGCTTCCCTGGACGTTGCTGCTGGCCGGCAGCGCGTTCGTCCTGACCGTCGCCGTCGGCATCCCGATCGGCGTGGCCGCCGCGGTCAACCGCGGCAAGTGGCTCGACCGCGCGTTGCAGGGCTTCGGGATCAGCGCCAACGCGCTGTTCGTGCCGAGCGTCGCGATCCTGCTGCTGGTCTTCTTCGGCGCCCAGCTCGGCTGGTTTCCGATCGGCGGGGCGATCGACCCGGACACCCGGGGCGCGGCGGCCTACCTGAGCCTGGCACACCACCTGGTGCTGCCGGTGCTCTCCCTGGTCCTGGTGCAGCTCGGCCCGTACGCGCTGACCCTCCGTACCAACATGATCGAGGTCCTCGGTGAGGACTACATCCGCGCCGCGCAGGCGCGTGGTCTCTCGGCCCGGCGTCGGGTGTGGAAGCACGGCCTGCGCAACGCGATCCTGCCGGCGCTGACCCTGATGGGCCTGCAACTGGGCACCCTGGTCGGCGGCGCGGTGCTGACCGAGACGGTCTTCGCCTACCCCGGGGTCGGCCGGCTGATCTACGAGGCGGTCGGGCAGCAGGACTACCCGGTGATCCAGGGGGCGTTCATCATGCTCGCCGTCACCGTGGTGATCGCCAACGCCCTGACCGACATGCTCTACGCGGTCCTCAACCCCCGGATCCGGCTGTGAGCGCGCGCCGCGTCCCGGCGCGTCGCCCGGATCCGTTCGCCGCCACCACCGAAGGGAGGGTGCCGTGAGTGCCCCCGTGCTGACCGAGCAGGCGCTCCCGCCGGCCCCGGCCGCGCCCAGGCGGTCCTTCCTCTCCGGCTACCTGCGTCAGCCCGTCGTGGCGCTGTCGGTGCTGGTGCTGCTCGTGATGGCGGTGCTGGCGGTCTTCGCGCCGCTGATCGCCGACGAGCCCGCCGGCGCCGGCGCGGACGTGCTGCAACCGCCCTCCGGGGCGCACTGGTTCGGCACCGACGACCTCGGGCAGGACATCTTCGCCCAGGTGGTCTGGGGCACCCGGACCAGCATGGTGATCGGCCTGGCCGCCTCGCTGCTCGCCATCGTGCTGGGCACCGCGATCGGGCTGGCCGCGGCGTACTTCCGGCCGTTCGACGCGGTCGCCACGGTGATCACCGACGTGATGCTGGCGCTGCCCACCCTGCCGCTGATGATCATGCTGGCGGCGGTGGTGAGCCCGAGCGTCACGACGCTGACCCTGATCATCGGGTTCTTCGCCTGGCCCGAGGTGGCCCGGCTGATCCGGTCACAGGGCCTGGTGATCAGCGCGATGCCCTACATCGACGGCGCGCGGGTGCTCGGCGCCACCGGCTGGCGGATCGTCACCCGGGAGATCCTGCCCGCCGTCGTCTCGCTGATGGTGGTCAGCGTGCTGCTCACCGCCTCCCGGGCGGTGATCTCCGAGGCCGGCCTGAGCTTCCTCGGGCTCGGCGACCCGGACGCCTGGTCCTGGGGACGCATCCTGCTCAACGCCCAGCGCAGCGGCACGATCGCGATCGCCTGGTGGCAGACGCTCTTCCCGTCCCTGGCGATCCTGTTCCTGGTGCTGGCGGCGACCCTCGCCGGAACCCGGTTCAACGACACCCGCGACCCCCGTCGCAACGGAGGCTGACCATGCGACTGCCCGAGAGCTTCTACCACAGCGTCCGTGGCCGGCTCGCCGAGGCGCTCGAACAACGAGGGCTGGACGGGTTCCTGGCCACCTCGCCGGCGGAGGTCGCCTTCCTCAGTGGCTTCTTATACATCGCCACCGAACGTCCGGTGTACCTCTGGCTGCCGCGGACGGGGGATCCGCTGCTGGTGATCCCGCGCCTCGACGAGGAGTACGCGGCCCAGCAGGGCGTGACGGTCCAGACCGTCACGTACTTCGAGTACCCGGGCGTGGTCACCGCCGAGGAGACGCTCGCCTCGGCGCTGTCCCGTCCGGGCGGTCCGGTCCGCCGTATCGGCGTGGGCGCGGGCCTTTCGGTCGGCGCGTTCCGGGCGCTGTCCCGGGCCATCGGCGGGGCCACGCTGGAGACCACCGACGCGGTCGCCGAGCTGCGGCTGCGCAAGTTCCCCGAGGAGATCCCGTTCCACGAGGCGGCCGCGCGGATCTGCGACGAGATGCTGGCCGCCGGACGGGCCCTGATCGAGGAGGCGCTCGCCGCCGGGCGGCCGCTGCCGCGTGAGGACGAGATCGCCCGGCACGTGATCGGCTTCGGCACCGACCGGATGTACGCCGAGTACGACCTGGTCGTCTACACCACCAAGCTGGCCGGCGGGCTGGTCTACGCCGGCCCGAACTCCGCCCTGCCGCACGGCCTGCCGACCCGTCGGCGGCTCCAGCCGGGCGACACCCTGATCCTCTCCCTCGGCGCGGCGGTGGCCAGCCGGTTCGTGGAGAGCGAGCGGACATTCGTCATCGGCGAGCCCACCGCCGAACAGGTGCGCTACTACGAGGCCGACCGGGAGGCGCAGGAGGTGGGCACCCAGGCGATGATCGCCGGGCGTACCTGCGCCGAGGTCAACCGGATCTGCCTGGACGTCCTGCGGGACCGGGGCCTGGGCGACTACATCCGGCACCGGCAGGGCCACGGCATCGGGCTGCAGAACCACGAGGCACCCTGGGTCGAGGACGGGGACCACACCGTGCTGGCCTCCGGGATGCTGCTGTCCAGCGAGCCCGGCGTCTACGTGCCCGGCCACGCCGGCTACCGCATCTCCGACACGGTCCTGGTACAGGACGACGGCCCGCGCCGGCTCACCCGGTACCCGCGTGACCTGGCGTCCAACATCATCGAGGGGGTCCGATGAGAATCAACGGAGCGGAACTGGTCGTCGAGGCGTTCGGCCCGGTCGACGGCCCGGCGATGATCGTGCACCACGGTGCGCCGGGCCTCGGCTCCCGCCAGGAGCCGAAGCGCTCGTTCGGCCCGTTCGCCGACCGCATGCGGGTCATCGTCTTCGACGCCCGCGGCTCCGGCGAGTCCAGCGACGACGAACCGTTCACCCACGAGCAGTGGGTGGCCGACGTGGACGCCATCCGCGCGCACTTCGGCTACGAGACGATCGTCATGGCCGGCGGCTCGTACGGCGGGTTCATCGCCATGGAGTACGCCATCGCCCACCCGGAGCGGGTCTCCGCGCTGGTGCTGCGGGACACCGCCGCGGACACCGCGCACGACCACCTCGCGGTGGAGCGGGCCCGTAACACCGACCGTTCGGTGATCCCGGAGTGGGTCATCGACCGGATCGGCACCGGCCGGTTCGAGAGCAACGAGCAGTTGCGCGAGTACTGGAAAGCGATCCTGCCGCTCTACGACCACCAGCACGACCCGGCAAAGGACGAGGCGCGGCTGGCCGCCACCCGGTTCCACTACCGCACCCACAACGCCGCCTTCGGGCAGAACATGCCCCGCTACGACCTGAAGCCGAAGCTGCCGTCGATCACGTGCCCGACCCTGGTGACGGTGGGCCGGCACGACTGGCGTACCCCGGTGGCCGCCTCGCAGGTCATCGCGGACCTGGTGCCCCGCGGCGAGCTGGTGGTCTTCGAGTCCTCCGGCCACTCGCCGCAACTGGAGGAGCCGGAGCTGTTCCAGCAGGTGGTGCGGGACTTCCTCAGCCGCGCCGGAGTGCTCCGATGAGCCTGCTGGAGATCGCCGACCTGAAGGTCGCGTTCCCCGGTCCGACCGGGCCGGTCAACGCGGTGAACGGGGTGTCGCTGCGGATCGAGTCGGGGCAGACCCTGGCCATCCTCGGTGAGTCCGGCTCCGGCAAGAGCGTCACCGCGCAGGCGGTGACGGGCATCCTCGACGTGCCGCCGGCGACGGTCAGCGGCTCGGTCCAGCTGCGGGGCCGGGAACTGCTGACCCTGTCACGCAAGCAGCGGGAGCGGGTCAGCGGCGAGGAGATCGGGATGGTCTTCCAGGACGCGATGGCGGCGCTCAACCCGGTCTTCACCGTCGGACACCAGATCGTGGAGGTGCTGCGGGTCCGGCGCGGCATGTCCCGGGCCGACGCCCGCCGCCGCGCCGTCGAACTGGTCGACCGGGTGCGGATCCCGGCGGCCAAGGACCGGATGCGGGACTATCCGCACCAGTTCTCCGGGGGCATGCGCCAGCGCATCATGATCGCGCTGGCCATCGCCCTGGAACCGGACCTGCTGATCGCGGACGAGCCCACCACCGCGCTGGACGTGACGGTGCAGGCCCAGGTGATGGAGTTGCTCGCGGAGATCCAGCGGGACAGCGGAATGGGCCTGCTGCTGATCACCCACGACCTGGGGGTGGTCGCCGAGGTCGCCGACGACGTGGCGGTGATGTACGCCGGCCGGATCGTCGAACGGGGCACCGTCGAGCAGATCTTCGCCGGTCCGGCGCATCCCTACACCGAGGGGCTGCTCAACTCGATGCCCCGGGTGGACCGGCGCGACGAGCAGCTCTACGCGATTCCCGGCGCTCCGCCCAACCCGGCTCGGCTCCCTGCCGGCTGCCCGTTCCACCTGCGTTGCCCCCGGGCCACCGACGAGTGCCGGGTCGTCCTGCCGCCGCTGCTGGCGCTGCCGGCCGATCGCGCCAGCGCCTGTCACCACCACGAGGAGGTGCTCGATGCCACCCGGCGATGAGGTCGTGCTGCGGGTCGAGAACCTGGTCAAGCACTTCCCGGTCAAGGGACGGGTCCCGTTCACCTCCGGCGGCGTGGTCAAGGCCGTCGACGGTGTCTCCTTCGACCTGCGCCGGGGCGAGACGCTCGGCGTGGTGGGCGAGTCCGGCTGCGGCAAGAGCACGCTGGCCCGCATGCTCGTCGGGCTGGAGCAGCCCACCTCCGGCGCGGTGCGCTTCGGCACGTCAGTGGTGCACCAGGCCAGGGGACGGGAGCTGCGGGCCCTGCGCCGGCGGATCCAGATCGTGCTCCAGGACCCGTACACGTCGCTGAACCCGCGCCGCACGATCCGGGAGATCCTGCTCCAGCCGTTCGAGATCCATCCGGACGTGCTGGACCGCCGGCGGCGGATCGAGCGGATCAAGGAGCTGCTCGACCTGGTCGGTCTCGACCCCGGCCTGCACCTGGACCGCTACCCGCACCAGTTCTCCGGCGGGCAGCGCCAGCGCATCGGCATCGCCCGGGCGCTCGCGCTCAGCCCCGACGTCATCGTCTGCGACGAGCCCGTCTCCGCGCTGGACGTGTCGGTCCAGGCGCAGGTGGTCAACCTCCTGGAGCGGCTCCAGGAGGAACTCGGCGTGGCGTACGTCTTCATCGCCCACGACCTGTCCGTGGTGCGCCACATCTCCGACCGGGTGGCAGTGATGTACCTGGGCAAGCTCGTGGAGACCGGCCCCGAGGTCAGCCTCTACGAGTCGCCCCGGCACCCGTACACCCGGGCGCTGCTGTCGGCGGTGCCGGTGCCGGACCCGGCCGGCCGGCAGGGGCGGCAGCGGATCCTGCTGGCCGGCGACCCGCCCAGTCCGGTGGATCCGCCCTCGGGCTGCCGGTTCCGGACCCGTTGCTGGCAGGCGGCCGACACCTGTGCCACCACCGAACCACCGCTGGCCGCCGGCGCGCATCCGGTCGCCTGCCACTTCCCGCTGGCCGCGTGACGGCCGGCGATCGCCAAAGGAGAAGCGTCTTGCTGCAAGAACCCGCCCCCCGGTACAAGGGTCACAGGTCGTACTCGTACCTGGAGCCGCACTCGGACTACCGGGTGTTCACGCTGGCCGAGGAGATCGGCCGGGTGCCGGAGCACGACCTCGGCCTGACCGACGCTCAGCGTGCGCGGGTGACGCGGCTGCTCACCGAGCACGCCGCCATCTCGCTGCACGAGCATCCGGTGGTCCTGCCGGCCGACGTCAGCGAGCTGCGGGCCTACAACCGCACCGCCCGCCAGCGCACCGGATACGAGGGGCTGGCGCGCTCCGGCCTGACCGCCGTCTTCGACAACTTCATGGCCGGCGCCTCCTGTGTGACGAGCGAGAACGGCTGGAAGTGGAACGACCTCGTCTACGCCCTCGGGATGCGGATGAGTGACCTCTACAAGCAGGACCACGTCTTCCTGGCCACGTCCCTGGACGACATCCACGCCGCGAAGCGGGACGGCCGGCTGGCCCTGGTCGCGGGCCTGGAGTGCAGCAGCCCGATCGAGAACGAGCTGGACCGGATCGACATCCTCTACGGCTTCGGCGTACGCCAGCTCGGCATCGCGTACAGCCAGGCGAACATGCTCGGCGGGGGCCTGTCGGAGAAGCACGACGGCGGGCTGACGCACTTCGGCCGCCGGGCGGTGGACCGGATGAACAAGCTCGGGATCGCCATCGACATCTCGCACTCCGGCGACCAGACCTGCCTGGATGTCATCGAGGCCAGCCGGGTGCCGGTGTTCATCACCCACGCCGGCGCCCGCTCGGTCTGGGACACCTCCCGGATGAAGCCGGACGAGGTGATCCGGGCCTGCGCCGAGCGGGGTGGCGTGATCGGCATCGAGGCCGCCCCGCACACCACGCTCTCGCAGGCGCACCAGCACCACTCGATCGAGTCGGTGATGGACCACTTCACCTACTGCGTGGACCTGGTCGGCATCGACCACGTCACGTTCGGTCCGGACACCATGTTCGGCGACCACGTGGGGGTGCACGACACCTACGCCGGCAACTACGCCCACGACGCCGGCAACCGTCCGCAGCACCCGCGGGTGGAGTACGTGTCCGGGCTGGAGAATCCGGGCGAGGCGTTCGGGAACATCGTGGGCTGGCTGGTGGCGCACGACTACTCCGACGACGAGATCGCCAAGGTGATCGGCGGCAACACCATCCGGGTGCTGGAGCAGGTGTGGTGAGGCCGTGCCGGTGATCGTCCGAGCGGACGTGGACGAACTACACTCCGTACGCCGACGCGGCGGCGGGCAGTGATGAGGTGAGGGCGGATGGCTCGGCGGGAAACCGCGCTACAGGCGGCGCACGGCCGGCTGCGGCAGCTGATCGGCAGCGAGTTCCGGTCGGGTGAGAAGCTGCCCAACGAGCGGGACCTGGCCGATCGTCTGGAGGTCAGCCGCGCGACGGTGCGCGAGGTGCTGGGGCAGCTCGCCGCCGAGGGGGTGGTGACCCGGACCTGGGGGATCGGCACCTTCGTGCACGACGACGCCGAGCGGGTGCCGGTGTCCATCGGTGACGTCACCGCGCTGCGGGACCGGATCACCGCCACGGGTCACCGTCCGACGCTTCAGGACGCGTCGGTCAGCCGGGCGAAGTGCCCGGCCGACTGCGCGCGCGTCCTCGGACTGGAGCCGGGCTCGCCGGTGTGGCGGGTCGACCGGCTCTTCGCCGTGGACGGGGTCCCGGCGGCCTGGATCCGTGATCACCTGCCGCTGCGGTTCGACGGCCGCGACCTCGACCCGTCCGGGCTGCTCAGCATCGACCTGGACATGTTCGAGTTCCTGGCCAGCGCGACCGGCATGCCGGTGCGGCGGGCGGAGATCGAACTCACCGCGGTGCTCGCCGACGACGAGGCCACCGAGCGGCTCGGCGTGGCGGTCGGACATCCGCTGGTCACCGCGACCCAGGTCGGTTACGGGACGGGCGGAGCGGCGCTGTTCCACGGCCACATCACGGTTCGCACCGACGTGTTGACGCTGCGGATCAGCCGCGGCGGGGCTCCGGAATCCGCCCCACCGGCCGGGTAGCCGGCGGCCCCGCGACGCGGGGTCGCGGGGCCGCCGTCCGGACGTCACCGGGGTCGGGGTACGCCGGTCAGGTGAGCGTGCAGGACTGGCCGTTGAGGGTGAACGAGCTGGGCCGCCCGGCGTTGCCGGTGTGCGTGGCCTGGAAGCCGATGGTGGTCGAGCCGCCGGCCGGGATGGCCGCGTTGTAGGAGACGTTGCGCGCCGTCACCTGGCCCGAGGAGGGGGAGTACGAGGCGTTCCAGCCGGAGGTGATGGTCTGGCCGCCGGGCAGCGTGAACGCCAGCGACCAGCCGTTCACCGCGGTCGAGCCGGTGTTGCTGATGGTGATGTTCTCGGTCAGGCCGTTGTTCCAGGCGTTCAGCTCGATGCGCACCGAGCAGGCGCCGGTGCCGGGCGGCGGCGTGGTCGGTCCCGGCGGCGGGGTGGTGGGGCCGGGCGGGGGCGTGGTCGGCCCCGGCGGCGGAGTGGTCGGTCCCGGCGGGGGCGTGGTCGGCCCGGGCGTGCTGGTCAGGCCGAAGAAGGCGATCGCCGCCGCGGCCATGCCGGACGACGGCAGGCTGTGCCCGGCGCCCTGGATGCTGTACGCCTCGACCTGCACCATGCCGGTGGAGTCGGCGTAGCGCCGCCGGTTCCAGCCGGACTGCGGCGTGTCGGTGGAGGTGGGGTTCTGGCTGAGCCCGAACACGTTCGTCCACTGCTCGATCGTCTCCTGCAGCAGCGAGTACGGCACGAGCGTGTCGTTGGTGCCGTGCCACAGCTGCACCCGGGGACGCGGCCCGGTGTAGCCGGGGTACGCCTGGCGGACCGCGTCACCCCACTGCTGCGGGGTGCGGTTCATGTTCCCGCCGGTGCACTGGCTGGACCCGGGCGGGTAGTCGGAGGCGCCGGCGAAGCAGTTGAACGGCACCCCCATGAACGCCGCACCGGCCTTGAAGACGTCCGGGTAGAGCGCCAGCATGTGGTTGGTCATCATGCCGCCGGACGAGCTGCCGGTGGCGTAGACCCGGTCCGGGTCGGCGCCGTACTGCTGCTGCACGTAGCGGACCATCGAGATGAGCGACACCGGGTCACTGCCGCCGCCGCGGCGCTTGGCCGCGTCGGACCAGGTGTCGAAGCAGTTGCCGAACCCGGCCTGCTGGGTGGCGCTGGGATAGATCACGATGAAGCCGTACCGGTCGGCCAGCCCGGCGAACTCGCTGCCGGAGTAGAAGCCGGGGCCGGAACCGCCGCAGCCGTGCATGGCCACCACCGTGGCCGGCCGGGACGGGCGGTTGTCCGGCACGTAGACGTGCATGCGCATGCGCCCGGGGTTGTCGCCGAAGCTGGTCACCTCGGCCAGCGACGCCGCGTACGCGGGTTGCACGGTGGGGATCACCAGGCCGGCCGCCACCAGCGACGCGGCCAGGGCCACCACCATCTTGGCTCTGATTCTCACGGAGACTCCTTCGATCGCCTGTGTGCAGGCGGGAATGAGCGGTCACGCGCCGCGCCGGCCGCCCGGACGGCAGCGGTGTCGCGCCTCGCTCACGGAATGTGGCTTGCCCGGCCCGGCTCCGCGCTCATATGGCACATAGTGTTCCCGTCGGGCGGTGAACTGTCAATCGAAGCACGCCGATACGCTGCGGCGGCGTTCGTCTAGAGTCGATGCTCCGTCCCTGAGCCGAGCCCGGAGCGCGTGTGCCAAGCCCGTTCGACATCGAGGAGATCTACCCGGACGAGGCGCCCACGCCACGGCTGCCCCGGCGGCAGGCCGGCACCTCGCCGCAGAGCGTGGCGGTGACCCTCCTGGCCGACTACACGCTGCGTACCCGGGCCCCGCTGCCGTCCGCCGCGATCGTCGAGCTGCTCGCCGAGACCGGGGTGACGAGCGCCGGCGCGCGTACCGCGATCAGCCGGCTGGCCCGGCGCGGCGTGCTGGAGGGCAGCCGGCAGGGCCGCAACAGCTTCTACCGGCTCAGTCGTGGCGCCGCCGCCGACCTCTCCGCCGGCGGCAGCTGGATCGTCGCCTCCACCGCCGACACGCAGGCGTGGGACGGGTGCTGGACGGTGGTCGCGTTCTCGCTGCCGCAGGACCGCGGCACGCAGCGCCGCGCCCTGCGCGGGCAACTGCGCTGGCTCGGCTTCGCGCCGCTGTACGACGGGCTGTGGATCTCCCCGTACGAGCTGGCGGAGCCGGCCCGGTCGCGACTGGCGCAGCTCGCGCCCGGCGCGGTCACCGTGTTCCGGGGCCGGCAGGACGCGCTCGACGTGACCGGCCAGCGCGCCCCCGTCGACGCCTGGGGCATCGCCGCGATCAGCGCCCAGTACGAGGATTTCCTGCGCCGGTGGACCCCGCTGGCGTCCCGGCTGGAGTCGGTCGACGGTCCGGCGGCGGTGCGGGCCCGCACCGAGGTGATGGACACCTACCGGCGGTTCCCCACGCTCGACCCGCGGCTGCCGCTGGAGCTGCTTCCGGCCGGATGGCTGCGCCGGCCGGCCCGGGACCTGTTCACCGCCGTCTACGACGGATTGGCCGAACCCGCGCAACGGCACGTGCGGGCGGTCGTCGCGCGGTTCGCCGATCCGGTGCCGCCCGGCATCCAGGCGCACACGACCGCCGACATGCTCGCCGGCGTACGCGAGGACGCCTGCGGGGCGGGCCCGGACTGACCGCCGGACGTCCCGTGGACACATCGGCGCCGGTGAGTCTATGGTCACGGGACTGCGGTGACCGCGAGGAGTGGCCATGAGCGTCCGCGTCTCCCTCGACGAGCTGCTCGGCGACGAGGTGCGGCGCGACCCGTACCCCTTCTACGCCCGGCTGCACGAGGCGGGGGAGGCGGCCCGGCTGCGGCCGGGCGACCCGCACGCGCTCGTCGTGCACGGCTACGAAGCGGTCAACCGGGTGCTGCGCGACCCGGTGTTCCGGGTGCTCGGCGCCGACTACCTGGACCGGGCCGGCGTCCGCTGGCGCCAGCACCAGGTGACCCGGATCCTGCAGTCGTCCATGCTCAACGCCGCCGAACGCGACCACCTCCGGGTCCGGCACCTGTTCTCCCAGGCGCTCACCCCGCGCCGGGTCGCCGCGCTGGAACCGGCCATCGGGCGCATCGCCGACGACCTGCTCGACCGGCTCGCCGAGGCGGGCGCGGACGGCCGGCCCGTCGACTTCATGGCGCGCTTCGCGCTGCGGCTGCCCAGCGACGTCATCGGCGAGCTGCTGGGCGTGCCGGAGGAGGACCGGGAGTGGTTCCCGCCCCGGGTCCGCGCGTTCGACGCGGTGCTGGAGATCGGCCGCCGGTCCATGCGCGAGGTCCGGGCCGCCAACGTCGCGGCGGCGGAGCTGACCGCGTACTTCACCGACCTGGTCGCCGCGCGCCGGGCGACCCCGCGTGACGACTTCGTCTCCGCGCTGCTGCGCGGCCTGGACGACGAACCCGGCCGGCTGACCGCCGACGAGCTGCTCGCCAACCTGATCATCATGTACAACGCCGGGTTCCGGACCACCGCGAACCTGCTCGGCAACGGGCTGGTGCTGCTCAC
Source organism: Micromonospora sp. M42 (assembly GCF_000568915.1). Lineage (NCBI taxonomy): Bacteria > Bacillati > Actinomycetota > Actinomycetes > Micromonosporales > Micromonosporaceae > Micromonospora > Micromonospora sp. M42. Next base: position 371,011 of record NZ_KK037233.1, read on the forward strand.
CGAACGGCCGGACGCGCGGGCCGCGCTGCGCGCCGACCCGTCGCTGGCGGCGTCCTACGTGGAGGAGATCCTGCGGTACGAGCCGCCGGTGCACTTCGCGGTCCGGTACGCCGCGGTGGACACCGAGGTCGCCGGCCTGCCGGTGCCGGCCGGGCGGACGGTGGTCGTGCTGACCGGCGCGGCGAACCGGGATCCGCGCCGTTTCCCCGACCCGGACCGGTTCGACCCGTCCCGCGCCGACAACCGGCACCTGGCGTTCAGCGCCGGGCCGCACTACTGCTTCGGGGCGACGCTGGCCCGGGCCGAGGGGCGGCTGGTGCTGCCCCGCCTGCTGGGACCGCTTCCCGGCGCTGACCGCCGAACCGGGGCCGCGCCGCGCGCTGATGCTGCGCGGGTACGACCGGCTGCCGGTACGGCTGACCGATCGGGTGCCTTGTCAAACCAACCTGATCGAGTAAGGTCGATGCTACGCGGAGTGTCCGCTCCGCGCCTCACAGGTTCCGTCGAGCAGGTCGAGCGCGCCGCCAGGCACCGTGGAAGGGAAACACCGGACATGACCGATGAGATCCGCGCGTTCCTCCTCGCCGCACTGACCGAGATGAAGTACGACGTCGGCGACGTCGACGACGACACCGTCTTCGGCCCGGCCGGGCTCGACGTGGACTCCCTCGGCCTGGCCGAGCTCGCGGTGCGGGTGGAGGACCGGTTCGGGGTCGCGTTCGACGACGACGAGGCGGAGGAGCTGGCGATGATGACAGTCGGCGAGTTCAGCCGCGCGGTCGCGGCGCGGATCGCCCCGGCCTCGGCGCACTGACCGATGCCAGGGCACGGCACCCGGCCGCGTCACGCCCCGGCGCGCCGGTTCCGGTGAGCGTGCGCGAACGGGTCACGGTCACCGGCATCGGGCTCGTCAGCCCGGTCGGCGCGACCGCCGCCGAGGTGTTCGACGCGGTCTGCGACGGCCGCTCCGGGCTCACCCGGCCACCGCACGACCATCCGCTGCACGGCGTCGTCGACGTCGCCGCGTTCGCCCCGGCGATCGATCCGGCCACCGTGCTGCCCGGCCCGGAGTCCCGCGTCGTGGACCGGTCGATAGTCATGGTGCTGCGCGCGGCCGAGGACGCGCTCGCCGACGCCGGACTGCGGATCGGCCACGACGTCGACAGCTACCGGGTGGCGGTCGTCGTCTCCGGCGTCGGCGGACTGTCCACGCTGGAGGAACAGGTGCTCGCCCGCGCCGGGCGCGGACGGTTCGGGGTCAGCCCGTACATGCTGCCCGGCACGCTGCCCAACATGGGCGCGGCCCGGATCGCGATCAAGTTCGGCATCCACGGCTACACCTCGTCGATCGGCACGGCGTGCGCGGCCGGCGCGCAGTCGATCGGCGAGGCGCTGCGCATCCTGCGCGCCGGCGACGCGGACGTGGTGCTCGCCGGATGCGCCGAGGCGCCGCTGTTCCCGACGTTCGCCGACGCGTTCGGCAACGCCCGGGCGCTCGCCCGCGGCTGGGCCGACCCGGCCGCCGCGAGCCGCCCCTTCGACCGCCGCCGCAACGGGCTCGTCCTCGGCGAGGGCGCCGGGGTGTTCGTGCTGGAACGCGCCGCGCACGCCGCCGCGCGCGGCGCCCGCCGGCACGCCGACGTGCTCGGCTGGGGCGCCACCAACGACGCCCACCATCCGACCACGCCGCGTCCGGACGGCGCCGGCGCGGCCCGGTGCATGCGCCTGGCCGTCCGCGACGCCGGTCTGGAGCCCGCCGACATCGGGTACGTCAACGCGCACGGCACCAGCACCCGGGCCGGGGACGCCGCCGAGCTGGCCGCGCTCGCCGACGTCTACGGCGCGGAAGCGCCGCCGCTGAGTTCGACGAAGGGCGTCACCGGGCACATGCTCGGCGTCTCCGGCGTGATCGAGGCGGCGATCGCGGTCGAGGCGCTACGCCGCGGCCTGCTGCCGCCCACCCGCAACCTGGACGAGCCGGAGCGCGACGGCGAGGTCGACCACATCCGTGGGCGGGCACGCGCGACGACGGTGGACGCGGTGCTGTCGAACTCGTTCGGCTTCGGCGGCCACAACGTCAGCCTCGTCCTGGCGCGGCCCGCCTGAGCGGCGGGTCAGCGGAGCGTGATCACCGTGGCCGCGTCGTACGCGGCGACGGCGACGCTGAAGTGCGGGCGCAGCATGTCGGCCACGTAGCCCAGGTCGGCGACGAGCGGCACCGGCAGCAGAGCGCGCTGGTCCAGGCCGGTACGGGTGGCGACCAGCTCGATCCGGTCGGCCTTGAGCAGCCCCCGGGTGAGGAACGCCGGCAGGTCCTCGGGGAGCAGGCAGCGCCACATGTCGACGTTGACGATCAGGTCCAGCGCGCCGGCCTTGAACTGCTGGAGCACGGTGCCGAGCAGGTGGGAGTTCGTCCCGCCGACCGGCGCGTCGTGGTCGAACGTGTGCGACCCGGGGCCCAGGTCGAGCGCGGACACGCCGTTGCCGACGACCAGCGCGGCGCTCGTGGCCAGCTCGTCGCGCAGCGACCCGGGCAGCACGTCCGGCCGGCCCAGCCCACCGGAGCGGTACGCCTCGATCGCCGCGCCGTAGAGCCGGATCCGGCCCAGGTGCCGGCCGAACGTGTTGATCCCGTACAGCACCTCGACGTCGTAGCGCAGGTGCTTGCGCAGCAGGTACTTCATGTTGTCCATCGAGGCGATCCCGTTGGACGTCTTGCGGAAGTGCGGGAGGTGGTAGGAGAGCGCGTCGACGTCCAGCCGGAACAGCTCCGGCGGGGCGCCGTGCAGATGGAACACCCGGTAGAAGAACTCCAGGTCCTCGAAGCCCCACTTGACCATCGCCTCGTCGAAGCCACCGACCCGCCGGAACGACTCGTGGTCCACCGACGCGTTGTGGGTCAGGCCCAGCACCCAGGGCGCGCTCGGGAAGTCGCCCATCCGCTGCGGGAGGGCGATGTCCTCCAGCCGCGGGTCGCCGCGCTCGGCGTCCAGCATCGCCGGCACGACCGGCTCGCCGCGGCGCAGCGCGTCCGCGCCGGCCCAGTCCAGGTCGTACCGCTGGCCGAGCAGCACCCCGGGACGGCCGGCGCGCCCGGCGTGGAAGTCGCGGTGCCGCTTGAGCAGCGTGGGGTGCGCCACCGTGTCGGCGTCCAGGAACATCAGCGTGGCCGCGCGGGCCCGGGCCGCCGCCGCGTTGCGGTTGGCGCTGCGCCCCCGGTTCCGGTCGCTGCGCACGTACTCGATCCGCAGCCGGCCCCGGTACGCGTCCACCACCGGGCCCAGCGCGACGGCCGACCCGTCGTCGCCGACGACGACCTCGAAGTCGGCGGCCGGCAGCGTCTGCCGGGTCAGCGAGCGCAGCGTGGTGTCGAGCGCGGACGGGTTCTCGTGCGCGGGCACCACCACGCTCAGGCTGGGCCGGTCCGCTGTGGGCATGCTCAGCGCGCGGTGGAGTTGGCGGTGATGTAGTCGGCCAGGTCCCCGAGCGTCGCCATCCGGTCCTCGTCCAGCTCCTCGACGTCGATCTGGATCTCCAGCTCGTCCTCCAGCGCCAGCAGCAACTCCAGGCCGAGCGAGGAGCTGAGGCCGAGCTCGTCCATCAGCTGGGTCTGCTCGGTGACCGGCGCGTCCGGCCGCAGCATCCGGGTCAGCAGCACGGTCAGGCGGTCCACGACCTGGTCCCGGGGCGGCGCGTCGTGTTCTAGCACCGGGGCTCCCACGGATCGATCACGCGCTCCAGCATGGAGTCATCAGAGCAGGGGAGATCGGTGAGTGTCAACGGGTGCGATGGTGGTCACGGGCAGTCACCGAGGTCGGTGCGACACTCGACGGCGTACGGCTCGTCGCCGGCCAGCGCCACCGCCACCGCGTACCCCCGTGGCGCGACCAGGTCGGCGAGCCGGTGCCGGCCGGCCGGGTCGGCGCACTCGACCACGTCGGCCCGGTCCACCGGCATCCCGAGGTTGGGCCACAGCCGGCCCCCGGCCGCCTTGACGGCCGCCTCCTTGCGGGCCCACAGCCGCACGAACCGCCGCGCCCGGGCGGCCTGGTCGGGGCCGGCGGCGACGTGCCGCGCCTCCCGGGGGTGGAAGAAGCGCGCGGACGCCGGCACCGGGTCCCCGCCCGGCACGACGTGCTGGATGTCCACCCCGACCGGGCGGCCGTCGCTGAGCGCCACCGCGACCAGATCGCCGGAGTAGGACAGGCTGGTGTGCAGGCCGCGCCACGGCCCGGTCAGCGCCGGTTTGCCGTACCGGCCGCGGCGCCAGGTCAGCGCCGCCGGTGACGCGCCCGTGGCCCGCCCGGCCAGCACGCGCAGGCGCCGTGCCACCGTGAACCGGTCCCGCAGCCCGTCGGCGGC
>NZ_KK037233.1:375521-383895 GCF_000568915.1 Micromonospora sp. M42
CCGTCGCGTTGACACACACCGATGCCCGTTGCTCTCATTGACCGGTGTTCGCGCAGACGGTCCAGGCCCACGTTCCCGTCGCGTTCGCCGGGCCGGGCGCCGGCGTCGCGCCCCTGACCTGGGGGCAGAAGGCGATCATGCAGGACATGCGGGAGACCGGCTGGACGCACAACGTCAGCGGCGCCCACCCGGTGCCGCCGGGCGTCACGGTCGAGCAGGTGGCGGCCGAGTTCGCCGCGCTGATGGCCCGGCACCCGGCGCTGCGGATGCGGCTGGGCGAGGGCGACGGCGGTCCGTGCCAGGTCGTGTCGGCCACCGGCGAGACGGTCCTGGACGTGGTGGACGTGCCCGACGACGCCGACCCGGCCGACGTGGCCACGTTCGCCTACGACCTGGGCCACGCCCGCCTGCTGAGCCACTACGACCTCTACCGCGACTGGTCGGTGAAGATGGCGGTGATCCGGCACCGGGGCGTCCTGGTGCACCGGGTGCTCACGATCGACCACCTCGTGGTCGACGGCACCGCCACGTCGCTGCTCCTGGCCGATCTGGGCCTCGCCGGCCGCCCGGTCCGCCGGGTCGCCGACCCGCGTACCGTGCAGATCCTCGACCTGGGCCGGCGGGAGGAGACGCCGCCGCTGCGCCGGGTCAGCGACCGGGCCGTGCGGCACTGGGCGGAGCACCTGCGGGACATCCCGCCGCTGACGTTCGGCGAGCCGGCCGCCGGTGGGCGCCGGGGGCACCGGTACTGGCACGGCCGGTTCAGCTCACCGGCGGCGTACCTGGCGGTGCGGGCCATCGCGGCGCGGACCCGCACCGACACCTCGCGCGTGCTGCTGGCGGTCATCGCGGTCGCGATCGGCCGGGCCACCGGCGTCAGTCCGCTCACCGCCAAGCTCATCGTCGGCAACCGGTTCCGGCCGGGTTTCGCCGAGGCCATCGCCCCGCTGAGCCAGAACGGCGTGCTGCGCGTCGACACCGCCGACACCACTGTGGACGAGGTGGTGGCGCGTGCCCGCCGGGCCGCGGTGTCGGCCGGGAAGTACGCCTACTACGACCCGGCGCAGCTCGCGGAGGTGTCCGACCGGCTGGACACCGAACGCGGATACCCGGCCCGGATCAGCTGCCGGATCAACGACCGGCGGGTGACCACGCGGCAGGCGGCCGACGTCGGGCTGCACGACGACCCGGTGACCGCCGAGCGGATCCGCCGCCGCGCCGACGAGACGTTCCTGGTCTGGGACGGCCCGCTGGACCACCTGCCCGAGCAGGTGTTCATCACCGTCGAGGACCAGCCGGAGACGGTCTACCTCCAGGTCATCTTCGACTTCGGCTGCTTCACCGAGGAACAGGCGGAACGGTTGCTGCGCGGCGTGGAGGAGGTGGCGGTGGAGGCGGCCCTCGACCCCGCCGCCCCGACCCGGGTGATCCCGGGATCGGCGGGCGGCTGACCGGTCACAGCGCCGGTCACGCGTCCCAGGTCACCGGCAGCGACTCCAGGCTGCGCACCACCAGACCAGGCCGGAACCGCAGCTGCGACTCGTCGACCGCGAGCCGCAGCCCGGGCAGCCGGCGCAGCAGGCCGCCGAGCGCCTCCTGCAGCTCCATCCGGGCCAGCGCCGCGCCGAGGCAGTGGTGCGGGCCGGCGCCGAAGGCCAGGTGCGGGTTGTGCGCGCGGGTCAGGTCGAGCGTGTCCGCGCCCGGGAACACGGTGGCGTCCCGGTTCGCCGACGCGATCGCCGGCAGCACCGCGGCGCCGGCCGGCAGGCGTACGCCACCCAGCTCCACCTCCTCGGTCGTGACGCGGGGCAGCAGCACCCCGTTGTCGCCGAGCTGGATGAAGCGGGACAGCTCCTCGACCGCCCGGGCCACCGCGACCGGGTCGTCGCCGCGCAGCGCGGCCAGTTGCTCGGGGTGGCGGGCCAGTACGAGCAGGAACAGGTTGAGCTGGTTGGTGGTGGTCTCGTGCCCGCCGACGAAGATGCCGGCGGTGACCGAGACCAGCTCCCGCTCGGTGAGGTCGTCGTGCTCGTCCCAGACCGCGATGAGCGCGCTCATCAGGTCGTCGCCGGGCTCGCGGCGGCGCTGCTCGATCAGCTCGCGGAACGCCTCCAGCGCGGCCCGGGGCGCCTCCGGGTCGGCGTCCCAGTCGCCGACGAGCGCGTCCGACCACTGACGTACGCGCTCCCGGTCCCGCTCGGGGATGCCGAACAGCGTGCTGATCACGGAGATCGGCAGCGGGCCGGAGACGTGCGTGATCAGGTCGGCGGGCGGACCCGCGGCCACCAGGTCGTCGATCATGGCGTCGACGAGCGCCGCGACCCTGGGGCGCAGCTCCTCCACCCGGCGGACGGTGAACGCGTGCGACACGGCCCGGCGCATCGTGGTGTGCCGGGGCGGGTCCATCCCGATCAGCGAGTCCTCGGCGAGCGAGCCCAGCTCCCGGGTCGGGCGGTTCGGGCCGGCCGCGGCGGCCCGGCTGAACCGCTGGTCGGTGAAGACGCGGCGCACGTCGGCGTGCCGGGTGGCCAGGTACGCGCACGCCCCGTCGGGCAGCTCGACCCGGGCCACCGGGCACGTCTCGCGCATCCGGGTGTAGTCCGGCGACGGGTGGTAGATCGTCGGAGCCGGCGCGAGCGGGTAGGGGATGGCCGGCGGGTCCTGCGTCATCTGCGACTCCTCAGATCGGGCCGCCCCGGGCCAGGGCGGCGAGCGTCGGCACCAGGTCGGCGGGGGCGGGCATGGCGTGGACCCGGTCGCGCATCAGCGCCGCCGCGCGCCGCCACGGGCCGTCGGCGATCAGCTCGCGGACGAGGTCCCGCACCGCGGCGGCGGTGGCCTGCTCGCGGGTCAGCCAGGCGCCCGCGCCGGTGGCCGCCAGCCGTTCACCGTTGAAGTGCTGGTCGCTGACCTGCGGCAGGACGAGCTGCGGCACGCCGTACGCGAGCGCGGTCATGGTGGTGCCGGCCCCGCCCTGCTGCACCAGCGCGGCGCAGGTCGGCAGCACCAGCCGCATCGCCAGCGGCCCGTCGGCCAGGCGGACCCCGGCCGGCACCGGCCCCAGCGCCTCGCGCTGGCGCGGCTCGACCACGACGACGACCTCCACGTCCGGCCCGGCCACCGCGTGGATCACCCCGGCCAGGTCGAGCCGGTCGTCCAGGCCCGCGCCGGCCATCATGGTGCCCGCCGTGACGCACACCCGGGGCCGGTCCGCCGGGCGGCGCAGCCAGGGCGGCAGCACGGCCGGGCCGTTGTACGGCACGAACCGCACCGGGCGGCCGGGGCGCCGCGTCGGCACCTGCATCGGCGGCGGCTCTCTCCTCAGCGTGAGCACTCCGTCCAACGCCACCTCGACGCGGGCACGATTTAATACTCAAATAGATGCAAGGTATTCGAACTACGCGCGTCGGGAGCTGCCCGACCACCGACTCCGGGTCGAAGGCGCAGCGTGGTTCGAGGAGTCCCGGCCCCCCACAGGTTCCAGCCCCCGGGTACGCCGAGCGCGGCGGCGGCCACCGGCGCGGCCAGGTTGAACGGCTCCCAGAGGATCAGGTCCGGCCGCCAGGACCGGCCGAAGGAGACCAGCTCGTCGAGCACGGCGTCGGCGAAGCGGACCACCCCGCCGTCGGCGGTGATCGCCGGCTCCAGGGCGTCCGCCGTGGCGGGCCCGTCGAGCGGCGCCACCGCGCCGATCCGGCCGGCGAACGCGGCGGCGAAGTCGACGTCGGCGCCCAGCGGCACGGCGGCGAGCCCGGCCGAGCTGATCGCGCTGACCATCGAGGGGTGGCTGGCCACCCGCACCTCGTGGCCGGCGGCCTGGAGCGCCCAGCCGAGCGGGACCAGGCTGTAGAAATGCGACCGCCAGCCCCATGTCGACATCAGAATTCGCAGAGCCGCAGTCAAATCCCACCAATCCGCGCGTGAAACGGCAGTCCTGGCCAACCGATGCTAGGTGATGGAAGCGGTACGCGGAAGGTCGCGGACGACCGCAATGGATATTGACGCCGGGCTAACCGATGCGGGAGTCTTAGCCGATGCCCGAGGTGGACCGCGATCGGCAGGCGGTGGTGCGTTGAGCGTCAATTCCGGGTTGCGTTCCTATCCGTTCGAGCCATTCACCGGCGATCTTCCGGCCGAGCTGCTGGAGATGGTCGTGACCGAGCCGGTCAGCCGGGTGCGGCTGCCCGACGGGCGGGCCGCCTGGCTGGTGCTCGGCTACGAGCAGTGCTGCACCGTGCTGGCCGACCCCCGTTTCTCCCGGCTTCCGCTCGGCGCCACCGCGACGCCGGACGGCGGCGGTCCCCGCGAGTTGAACATGGACGGTCCGCCGCACGCGGCGGTGCGCCGGGTGGCCGCGCGCGCGTTCACCGCCCGCCGCATCGAGACGTTCCGTCCCCGGGTGCAGCGGCTGGTGGACGAGCTGGTCGAGGCGATGCTCGCCGGCCCGCGCCCGGCCGACGTGGTGGCCGGGCTGGTCGCGCCGCTGCCGGTGTTCGTGGTGTGCGACGTGCTCGGCGTGCCGGCCGCCGACCGTCCCCGCTTCTACGCCTGGATCGAGGGGCTGAACTCGGTCACCGCGTACGGCTCGGCCGACGCCGCGACCGCGCAGGCCCAGCTGCGGGACTACCTGGCCGGTCAGCTCGCGCGCAAGCGGGCCGAGCCCGGCGACGACCTGCTCTCGGCCTGGGTCCGCGGCACGCACGAGCTGGCCGACGCCGAGCTGGTCGAGCTGGCCATGGGGGTGCTGCTCGGCGGGCTGGAGATCAACTCGACGAGCGCCGGCCTGCTCGCGCTGTTCCGGCACCCGGAGCAGCTGGCCAAGCTGCGCGCGGCGCCGGAGAAGCTCTCCGCGGCCACCGACGAGATCCTGCGCTACACGTCGGTGAGCGCCATGTTCCGGGTGCAGGTGGTCCGGGAGGACCTGGTCCTCGGCGGCGTCGGCATGCGCGCCGGGGACTGCGTGATGGCGGTCCCGTGGGCCGGCAACCGCGACCCCCGGTTCTTTCCCGAGCCGAACGTCTTCGACATCGACCGCAGGCCCGACGCCCCGCATTTGACCTTCGGCTTCGGGCCGCACTTCTGCCTCGGTACGGCGCTGGGCCGGATGCAGGTGGAGCTGTCGCTGGGCGCGCTGCTGACCCGGATGCCGGCGCTCGCGCCGGCGGTGCCGCCGGCCGAGATCCCGTGGCGGCACGACCGGATGAACGGCGGCATCGCCTCGTTCCCGGTGACCTGGTGAGCGGCGGTCAGTAGCTCTCCACCGCGTTGACCCGGCCCGGCCAGTAGCGCTCGCCGGGCGCGGGCGCGTAGTGCTCCCAGCGCGGCGGGTTCCCGGTCGGGTGGTCGCCGAGCACGGTGATCCGCTGCCCGCGGCGCAGTCCCTCGTAGTCGTTCACCGCGTAGTGCTGGGTGACCCGGTTGTCCCAGACCGCGACGTCCCCGGCCCGCCAGCGGTAGCGGCAGGTGAACTGGGGACTCTCGGAGAAGGCGAACAGGTGCTCCAGCAGCGCGTCGCTCTCGTTGCGGGTCAGCTGCGGGATGTGCGAGGTGAACAGCCGGTTGACGTACAGCGAGCGGCGTCCGGTCTCCGGGTGCACCCGGACCACCGGGTGTTCGGCCCGGCTGGTGAACTCGGTGCCGATCCGGATGACGTGGATGGCGGTCAGCCCGTCGACCAGGTCACGCATCGGCGCGGAGAGCGCCTCGTAGACCCGGCACTGGTTGGTCCACATGGTGTCGCCGCCGACCTCGGGCAGCTGGACCAGGTGCAGGATCGAGGCGATCGGCGGGCTCTGGTGGAACGTCATGTCGGTGTGCCAGACGTCGACCTTGCCGCCGTCGGCGGAGTCGATGACGACGATCTCCGGGTGCCCGTCCAGCCGTGGCAGATAGGGGTGCAGCTCGACCTCGCCGAAGCGGCGGCCGAACGCCACGTGTGCGGCCGGCGTCAGCCCGGTCTGGCCGGCGAGGAAGACCACCTGGTGCTTGAGCAGCAGGTCGTGGATCAGCGCGAAGCCCTCGTCGGTGAGCGTGTTGAGGTCGATGCCGTGGACCTCGGCGCCCAGCGCGCCGGAGACGAGCCGGACCTCGGCCGCGATGGATGTGGTCATCGATGATCCCTCCGGTCTGCGCGCCACGGCTGGTCCGCGAATTGTTCCACGTCAGTGAATGTCCTCACCAGCCGTCGTCGTTGACTCACCCGGCGTACGCCTGGAACCATTCGGTGCCGGCGGGGGCGGCGAGGCCGGCCCGCGACGTGGAGGAGGCGCGGGTGGCGATCGATGCCCCGATCGAGGGTGACGCGGCGGAGCGGCTCGACCGGCTCACCGACCTGGCCACCCCGTTCGCGGTCCGTACGGCGGTGACCCTGCGCGTGCCGGACCTGATCGCCGACGGTGTCACCGGCCTGGCCGAGCTGGCCGGCGCCGCCGGGGCCGACGCCGCCGCGCTGGGCCGCCTGCTGCGCTACCTCGCGCACCGGGGCGTGTTCGTCGAGGTGTCGCCGGACGTCTTCGGCCTGACCGACGTCGGCGAGCTGCTCTGCGACCGCGAGGGCGGTGGCCTCGGCGCCTATCTGGACCTCGGCGGCCTCGGCGCGCGGATGGACCTGGCCTGGGCCGGTCTGCCGCACGCGATCCGCACCGGCGGGCCCGGCTACCGCGAGGTGCACGGGCGGGACTTCTGGGCCGACCTGGACGCGCACCCGGACCACCGGGCCTACTTCGACGCGCTGATGCTCAGCCAGCAGCGGTTCACCGCGCCGGAGGTCGCGGCGCTCTACCCCTGGCGCGAGGCGGGCCACGTGGTCGACGTGGCCGGGGGCGCGGGCGGGCTGCTGCGGGAGGTGCTGGGCGCCCATCCGCACCTGCGGGGCACGCTCGTCGACCGCCCCGAGCCGGTGGCCACCGCCGCCGCGACGTTCGCCGAGTGCGGCCTCGCCGACCGGGTCGAGACCGTGGTCGGGGACTTCTTCGCCCCGCTGCCGCCCGGCGCCGACGTGTACGTGGTCTCGCGCGCGCTCACCGACTGGAGCGACGCCCACGCCACGGCGATCCTGCGGCGCTGCGCCGAGGCGGCCGGAGCGGCCGGCCGGGTGCTCGTCATCGAGGTGCTGCCGACGGTGCCGCATGTGCCGCACCTGTCCGCGTACGACCTGCGGATGCTGGTGCTCGTCGGCGGCCGGGAACGCGGGTTGCCCGAGTTCGCCGCGCTGGCCGCCGCCGCGGGCCTGTCGCCCCGGCGCACGTACCACGGCGCCGACGGGCTCACGCTCATGGAGTTCGCCGCCGGCGCCTGAGGGCGCGTCGCACCTGTCCGGTGCCGTCCCGTGCGCCCGATCATTGACGTATATGCATCGACATGGCGGCCCTGGGTGGAAGGGCGGTTTTCTCTGGGCATCGGTCAATGTGCTGAGAAATGCGGTCACGACATTTGCCGCCACCCATATCCGCTCGCATTTATCAATGGTTGTTCGCGGGGAGGGCGGCCGGTAACGTCTCGCGTGGCGACTAGCCGATCCCTCGCGAAAGGGTCGACGCGTCATGACGGTTGCTGGCTCCACGCGATATCCGCCCTTCATCGACGACCTCGCCCGCAGCGAATCGGGACGGCTGCTGCGCGCCGAACTCGGACGGCGGTGGCCCGAGACACCCGACCAGCTCGACGCGATAGTGCGCTACGCGCTGCTGCCGGCGGGCAAGATGCTGCGCCCGATGATGACGCTGCACGCGGCCGAGGCGGTCGGCGGATCTCCCCGCGACGCGCTCGCCGCCGCGCTCGCCACCGAGTACCTGCACGTCGCGACGCTCGTGCACGACGACATCATCGACGCCGACACGCTGCGCCGCGGCCGCCCCGCGGTCCCGGTGGCGTACGGCATCCCCGGCGCCATCGTGGCCGGCGACCACCTGATCTTCCACGCCTTCCGGGCCGTCGTGGAGGGCGGTCCGGACACCCCCGCCGGCCCGGTCGTCGCCGCGGTGGCCGCGCTGGCCGAGGCGGGACAGGACCTGTGCCGGGGGCAGGCGCTGGAGGCGCGGCTCGTCGGCGACCTGGACGCGGGCGCCCGCTGGTATCCGGAGATGATCCGGCTCAAGACCGGCGCGCTGTTCCGCGCCGTGTGCGAGATCGGCGCGCTGCTCGGCGGCGCGGACCAGCCGGTTGCCGCCGCGCTGGCCCGGTACGGCGAGCACCTCGGGATGGCCTTCCAGATCCGCGACGACCTGCTGTCCTATCTGGCCACCCCGGAACAGACCGGCAAACCGGCGTCCAGCGACCTCAACAACGGCCGCCCCACCCTGCCGCTGCTGCTGGCGTACGACGCGGTCACCGACGCGACCCGGGTGGAGCTGCTGGCGGTGCTGCACCGGCGCGG
>NZ_KK037233.1:384667-406054 GCF_000568915.1 Micromonospora sp. M42
CGCGACATCGACGGCGACCGGCGGGCGGTTAGGACGCTGCCGGTGGGGCGGGGCGTGCCGTTCGCGGGGGACCGGCTGGCGCTCTACGCCGTCGCGATCGCCGCCGCCGTGGCCGCCGGGCTGCTCGCCGGCCGGGACGCTCTTTACCGCGTACCTGATCACCGTGCTCGTGGTCCTGCTGACCGGCGTGGTGGCACTGGCCCCGCTGGTGCGCCGGCGCGGCGGCATGCCGGTCGTGGTGGCGCTGCGCGCGCACTCGGTCCTGGTGGTGGAGCGGGTCGCGCTGGCCTTTCCGGGCGGTCGGGCTGGGCCTCGGCGTCGCCGTGCAGCTTGCGCTCGCGCTGCCGATGGTCGCGCTGACCTGGGTCGCGCAGCGCGCCATGCGTGCCCGGCACGAACTCGGTCCGCCGGTCGCGGGCCTGACCCTCGCCACCCGCAGTCGAGTACCGGTGGAGGACGCGCCATGACCACTGTGACCACCGAGGCCGTCGGGAAGGCCGTCACCGCCGGCGCGGAGGCGCTCCTGCGCCGGCGCCGCCCCGACGGCGCGTTCGGCGACGACCCGCCCGCCTCGGTGCTGGGTACCGCGGGCGCGGTGGCCGCGCTGCACGCCGCCGACCCGTCCGGCTGCGCGGACCTGGTCGGCGCCGGAACCGCGTGGCTGCGCCGGCAGCAGCACGACGACGGCGGCTGGGGCGGCGTGGTGGGCGCCGGCACCGAGGTCGTGCCCACCGCCGTCGCGATCGCGGCGCTGGCCCTGACCGCGCCGGCCGACAGCGCCGGGGCGATCGCGGCGGGCCGGACCCGGCTGGCCGCGCTGGGCGGCGTCGACACCGTCACCGACCCGGCCATCTCCTTGCTCTGCCGCCAGTTGCTCACCATGGCCGGGATGACCGCCGAGGCGGGCCCGCTGCGCCGGCTGCCACTGGAGATCGTCCTGTTCGACCGGGTACGCCGGCAGCGCCTGTCGTTCCGTACCGCGCCGTTCATCGGGCTCGCCCTGATGCAGGCCGACCTGCTGCCCACCGGCCGCCTGCGCCGGGCCACGCTGGGCCGGGCCCGGCCGGTGGCGCTGCGGCTGCTGCGGTCCATCCACGACCACGAGGGCGGCACCGGCGCGCTCAGCGAGGACCCGTGGCCGGCCGCGCTGGTGCTGCTCGGCCTGGCCCGCAGCGGCGAGGCGCCGGACATCGCCCGCGCCGTCGTCGGCTGGCTGCGCCGGGCGGTACGCCCCGACGGCGCCTGGGACGCGGTCACCAACCTGGACCTGACCCGGACCGGGTACGCGGCGACCGGGCTGATCGCGGCCGGCTACGCCGACGACCCCCGGTTGCGCGCCACCCGGGAGTTCCTCCACGCCGGCCGCAAACCGGAGGCGTTCGAGGTGCTGGACGTGCCGCCGGGCGGATGGAGCTACTCGAACGCGCGCGGCTGGCCGGTGACGCTGGAGTCCGCCGAGATCCTCTCCGCGCTGGCCGGCTTTCCCGGCGCCGGCGCCGACCCGGTCCTGCGCGACGGACTGGCGTGGCTGGTCGGCCGCCAGGACAGCCGCGGCTCGTGGAGCCTGTGGGTCCGTGACACCCGGCTCGCCAACGACGGTCCGTGCCCGGCCATCACCAGCCAGGCGATCCTCGCGCTGCACGACGCCGGCCACCCGGACGACCATCCGGCGATCGCCCGGGCGGCGGCCTGGCTGCTGACCCGGGCCGCGGCCGACGGCACGTTCGAGAACCTCTGGTACCGCGACCACACCTCCGGCACCGCTGTCGTGGTCGCCGCGCTGTCCCGGGTCGGGCACGCCCGGCACGAGGTGGTGCGCCGGGCGGTTTGGCTGCGCGACACCCAGTTGCCCGACGGCTCGTGGGGGCCGGGCGACGGCACGGCGGGCTCGGTCGAGGAGACGTCCTGGGCCGTCCAGGGCCTGCTCGCCACCGGCGACCCGGACGCCACCGGGGCGGTGGACCGGGGCGTGGCCCGGCTGGTCGCCGCCGCCGGGCCGGACGGGAGCTGGCCGGCGGCCCGGGTGTGCAACTACATCCGCCACCACATGCGCTATCCCAACGCCGTGATCACCCAGGCGCTCGCGCTGCGGGCGCTCGGCGAGTACCGCCGGGCCGCCGCCGCGCGGCCGGACGTGGCGCCGCCGGCGGTGACCCGATGACCCCCGACGTGGTGGTGGCCGGCGCGGGCGCCGGCGGCCTGGCCTGCGCCCGCGCGCTCGGCGCGCTCGGCCTGCGGGTGCTGGTGCTGGACCGGCAGCGCACCCCGGCGTCGATCGCCAAGGGCGAGATCCTGCAGCCCGAGACGGTACGCATCCTCGACTCCTGGGGCCTGCTGGACGCCCTGCGGGCCACCGGCGCGCGCCCGGTCGGGCGGCTGGCCATCCGCGACCCGGCCGGCGAGCCGTTGCTCTGCCTGGACTACGCGGGGCTGCCCGGCGCGTACCGGCAGATCCTCTGCGCCGACTACGGCGACCTGCGCCGCGTGCTCACCGACCGGCTGCCGCCCGCAGCGCGCATCCGGTGGGGAGCGCGGGTCACCGGCGTCCTGCGCGACAGCGACGGGCGCATCGGCGGCGTCCGGTTCGTCGCCGACGGCGCCGAACAGGAGATCCACGCGCCGCTGGTGGTCGCCGCCGACGGCATGTCGTCGCCGCTGCGCCGCGGCGCCGGGATCGCGGTGCGGCGCCAGGAGTACCCGCACGGCCTGGTCGCCTTCGACGTGGCCGGCGCCGACGTGGCCGAGGAGGTGTCCGCCTACCGCACCGGCCGGGGACTCTGCCTGGTCTACCCGCTGCCGGGCGGGCGGTGCCGCCTGTACGCGCAGGTGACGCCGGACGAGTTCCGGGGGCGCGTCGACCTGGGCGCGTTGCGACCGGCTGCTCGCCGACGTGCCGGCGATCCGCCCGCTGGGCGCGGCGCTGCGCGCGAGCCTGGACCGGCGCCAACTGCTCGCGGTCTACCGGCTGCGCAGCGCGCGCCTGGCCGTGCCGGGGCTCGCGCTCGCCGGCGAGGCCGCCCACGCGGTGCACCCGATGGCGGCGCAGGGCGTCAACAGCTCCCTCGGTGACGCCGAGACGCTCGCCGCCTGCCTGGCGGCCGAGGGCGGCGCGCCGGAACCGGCGGCGGTGGACCGGGCGCTGCTCGCCTTCCAGGCGGCGCGGCGGCCCCGCCTGGACCACGTCGCGACTGTCAGCTCACAACGCTTCCCGCATGATTACCGCGGTGTCCCGGCTGCCGAAGCTGCTCGGTCGCGCGATGATGCGCCGCACCGCCGCCAACCCCCGCCTGCTCGGGCTCACCGCCGGCAACCTCTCCGGCACCGACGTCCGGCCGCTGTCCGCGGTCGACCGGCTGTACCAGCTCGGGCTCCTGGCCGACCGGCGAGCGCACACCCCGCCGGTCCCGTCGGAAAGTGAGCGACCATGACGCCTGGCACCGCCGTCGGGACGCACCCGCCGGCCGACCTGTCCATGAACGAGACGCCCTACCCGCCGCTGCCGGGGGTGCGGCGGGTGGTCGCCGACGCCGCCGCGGCGCTGCAGCGCTACCCGGACCGCACGTCGGCGGCGCTCGCGGCCGCGCTGTCGCGGCGGCTCGGCGTGGGACCGGAGGCGATCCTCGTCGGCCCCGGCTCGGCCGGACTGTGCCAGCACCTCGTGCAGTCCCTCGGGCCCCGGCCGGACGTCGTCCACCCGGCCCTGTCGTTCGAGGGCTACCCGCTGATCATCGGCAACGCCGGGGCCCGCGCCGTGCCGGTGCCGATGGACGGGTACGGCCACGACCTGCCCGCGATGGCGGACGCGGTGACCGAGCGGACCCGCTGCGTGCTGCTGTGCAACCCGAACAACCCGACCGGGGCGGCGCTGCGCCGCGACGACGTCGAGGCGTTCCTGGACCGGATCCCGGCCGACGTGCCGGTCATCGTGGACGAGGCGTACCGCGAGTTCGTCACCGACCCCCGCTCGCCGGACGGGATGGACCTGTACCGGGCGTACGACAACGTCTGCGTGCTGCGCACGTTCTCCAAGGCGTACGGGCTGGCCGCGCTGCGCGTCGGGTACGCCGTCGTGCCGCCCCGGCTCACCCGGGCCGCCGCGCTCACCGGGGCGGTGTTCTTCCCCTCCGCGCTCGCCCAGGCGGCGGCGGTGGCGAGCCTGACGCCGGAGGTGGACGCGGAGCTGACCCGGCGGTGCACGGAGCTGGTGGCGGAGCGTACCCGCCTGGTCGGCGCGCTGCGCGGCCTCGGGCTCACCGTGGCGCCCAGCGAGGCCAACTTCGTGTGGCTACCGCTGGGAGAGCGGGCCGTGCCGTTCGCCGACCGGGCCCGGGAGACCGGCATCCTGGTCATGGCGCTACCCGGCGCCGGGGTCCGGATCACCGTCGGTTCCCCGGAGGCGAACGAGCGGCTGCTCGCGTTCGTCCGCGCGGCGCTCGCCGACGGGCTCTGACCGGCCGGCCAGCGCCAGCGCGACCACGCTCAGGTAGTTCAGGCCGGGCTCGTAGTCGGCCACCACCACCGGCCGGGGCCGCGCCGCGTCCCCGGCGAGACGGTCCAGCAGCGCCCACCAGACCCCGGTGGACGGCTGCCTGCGCGGCCCGGTCGTCACCGCGGCGCCGCCGTGGCCGGGCCACACGGCGGCCAGGTCCGCGCCGAGCACGACCGCGACATCGGTACGTCCGGCCGTCAGCTCGCCCACCTCGGCCGCCGCGAGCGCGGCCACGTCGCCGGCGTCGACGCCCACGTGCTGGCGCAGCGCGGTCACCCGCGCGCCGCCGCCGAGCCCGATCAGCTCGGGACCGCCGGCCGCACCATCGCTGTCGCCGTCGCGGTGCGCGCCGTCGTCGGCGAGCGCGTCGTAGAGCATGGCCACGGCCCGGTGGCGCGCCGGTACGGGCACCGCCGCGTCGTACGGCAGCACCGCCTGCTCGACGGTGAGCAGCAGGGCGCGGCGGCACCCGTACGTGCGGGCGATCCGCAGCCCGGTGAACGCCGCCGCCGAGCCCTGGTCGCAGAGCGCGAACGACATCGGCGTGCCCGGGCAGACGTGACTGAGGTACGCCGCGGTGGCCCGCCCGGGCAGCATGTCGTGCACGGCGAACGCCAGCACGAGCAGGTCCACCGGCTCGTCCGGCGGCACGACGGCGGGGATCAGCTCGGCGGCCATCTCCCCGTACGACTGGCCCAGCGCCGCCGCGGGCGCGTCGAACAGGCCGCCGGGCACACGCAGCCCGTACGGCCGGGTCAGGTCGGCCAGGTAGCCGGCGGCGCGCTCGCGCAGCACGGGGTCGCCGAGCAGCGCGGCCGGACCGGTGAACGTGCGCCGCGCGGCCCGCAGCAGGCGGAGTCCGGTCTCCATGGTGGCCTCCGCCGCTCAGTGCTCGAAGACCATGGCGGCGAACGTCGCGCCGTCCCCGGCGCCCACCGCCGCGACCAGATAGCGGTCACCGGGCCGGAGCAGGTCGCGCTGCCGGGCGGTGCGGTAGTTGACGAACGCGTCGGCGCAGAACACGTGCCCGGTCTCGGTGACGTTGTCCAGCAGCACCCGGTCCAGCGGCAGCCCGATCAGCCGGCACAGCCGCTTCCAGGTCATCAGGTTCACGTTGTGCGGCAGCACCAGCCGCAGCTCGGACAGCGTCGTGCCGGACCGCTCCAGCGCCCGGCCGATCACCTCGGCCAGCGCCGGCCGGTACGCCCGCTGGAACCGCGCCGGGGACTCGCCGCCGGCCACGTCGAACTCGCCCCGCTGGTGGCAGGCGTACGCGAGCAGCCGGTCCCGGCCGCCACCGGCGCTGAGCAGGCAGGCCGAGGCGCCCTCGCTGAACACCGACGTCTCCGGGATGAACTGGG
This sequence comes from Micromonospora sp. M42, assembly GCF_000568915.1. Lineage (NCBI taxonomy): Bacteria > Bacillati > Actinomycetota > Actinomycetes > Micromonosporales > Micromonosporaceae > Micromonospora > Micromonospora sp. M42. The sequence goes on from NZ_KK037233.1 coordinate 390,518, forward strand.
CGTCACGGGTGAACGCCTTCTCGCCGGTCAGCACCAGCGCCAGCGGCGGGCCGTCCGGCGTGTTCGGTTCGGACGCGAGCAGCCGCCCGGCCACGTCGATCGCGGCGAGCGCGCTGGCGCAGGACTGCTGGGTGAGCGTGAACGCGAGCGCGTGGCCCAGCCCGAGCGCGCGGCACACCTCGTGCAGCGGGTTGACCGGGTAGGGGGTGACCACCGGGAAGGCCCGCCCGTACACCACGAACCGCACCCGCCGCCGCAGCGTGTGCAGCGCGGTGAGGCCGTGCGCGGCGCGCAGCAGCAGGTCGGTCAGGGACAGCCCGGGGTCGCGGCGGACCTCGGTCAGGCCGTGGAAGCGGCGGAACAGGCGCACCTGCATGTCGCTCAGGCCCAGTGGCGCGGCCAGGCTCTCGACCGGCACCCGGCGCTGCGGCAGGAACACCGAGACGGCCTCGATGGCCGTCATGCGCGAACCGTCACGACACGGATCAGATCAGTGACGCCGATGGATGTCAACGCGCGTGCGATCATATCGACGTGGCTCGCTTCCTGTTCGTCGTCCTGCCGGTGGAGTCCCATCTGAACGCGCCGGTCGCCATCGCCCAGGAGCTGGAGGCGGCCGGGCACGAGGTGGCCTGGGTCGGGCCGCGCAGCGACCTGCGCCCGCTGGTCGGCCCGGACGCCACGCTGTTCCCCACCGGCAAGCGCTACTACCGCCCCGACGACGCGGCCGGGATGGCCTCGGTGCGCAGCCTCTGGGAGGGGCACGTGCTGCCCGCGAACCGGTTCATCCGCGACGCCGCCGACGCCGCCGTCGAGCGGTACCGGCCGGACGTGGTGGTGGCCGACCAGTACGCGCTGGCCGGCGCGCTCGCCGCGCACCGCCGCGGGCTGCCGTGGGCGACGTTCTGCGTCGGCATGCTGGAGCTGACACCGCCGACCGAGGAGATGCCCGAGTTCACCGGCTGGGTGGACGCCCAGGTCCGCCGCGTGTGGGCGATGACCGACCTGCCCGTGGACGAGACGATCGACCTGCGCTTCTCGCCGTACCTCGTGATCGGCCTGACCACGACGGCGCTCACCGGCCCGGCGCTGCTGCCGCCGGGCTGCGTGCTCACCGGGCCGGCGCTGGGACGGCGGCCGAACGCGCCCGCGTTCGCCTGGGAGGCATGGGATCCCGGCCGCCGGCACGTGCTCGTCACGGTCGGCACGATGGCCGAGCACCTCGCCGCCGACTTCTACCGGCGGATGACGGCGGCGACCGCGCCGCTCGCCGACCGGGTCCAGGTGATCCTCACCGCCGGCGCCGGACTGGTGCCCGACCCGCCGCCGCACGTGCTCGTCGCGCCCCGGGTGCCGGTGCTCGCGCTGATGCCCCGGCTCGACGCCCTCGTGTCGCACGGCGGGCTGGGCACCGTGTCCGAGGCGCTGGCCCACGGTGTGCCGGTGGTGGTCGCGCCGATCCGGCACGACCATCCGGCGGTGGCGCGGCAGGTGCGCCGGGCCGGCGCCGGACTGGAGGTCTCCTTCGGCTCCGCGACCCCGGCGGAGCTGACCGCCGCGCTGAGCGCGGTGCTCGACGAACCCGCGTACCGGGCGGGAGCGCGCCGGGTGGGGGAGTCGTTCGCGGCGGCCGGCGGCGCCCGCGCGGCGGCGGCACGTCTCGCCGTGTTGGCACGCACGGCTCCCGACACTGACGCATCGACCGTTGTCCAACCGTCGGGGCCGAACTAGCCTGACCTGACGCACCCGCGCCGGCGTCGCGCCGCACGAGGAGGCTCGATGATCGAGGCCACCGGCCTACGCAAGTCCTTCCGGGTCGGACGTGGCCGCGGCGCCACCACTGTCGAGGCGGTACGCGGCGTCGACTTCGCGGTCCGGCGCGGCGAGATCGTCGGATTCCTCGGCCCCAACGGCGCGGGCAAGTCCACCACGCTGCGGATGCTCGCCACGCTGATCCGGCCCAGCGGGGGAGCGGCCACCATCGCCGGGGTCGACCTGCTGCGCGCGCCCGCGCAGGTGCGGCGGCGGATCGGCTTCGTGGCGCAGGCCAGCGGCACCTACGACGACTCGACCGCCCGGCGGGACCTGGTCCTCCAGGCCCGGATGCACGGGCTGTCCAAGTCGGTGGCGCAGGAGCTGGCCGCCGGGGCGATCCGCGCGTTCCAGCTCGACGACTTCGCCGACCGCAAGATCAAGACGTACTCGGGCGGGCAGCGCCGCCGCCTCGACGTCGCGCTCGGCGTCATCCACTCGCCGCAGGTGATGTTCCTGGACGAGCCGACGGCGGGGCTCGACCCGCCCAGCCGGGTCCGGATGTGGCAGGAGGTACGGCGGCTGCGCGAGGAGGGCATGACCATCTTCCTCACCACGCACTACCTGGACGAGGCCGACAGCCTCTGCGACCGCGTCTCGATCATCGACGCCGGGCGGATCGTGGCCGAGGGCACCCCGTCGGCGCTCAAGCGCGAGATCTCCGGCGACGTGGTCGCCGTCGACTTCGCCGCCGCCGACGTCGCGGACGAGACCGGCGGCGACCTGCCGGCCGCGACGAAGCTGCTGGCCGAGGCGCCGTACGTGCACGCGGCCGAGCCGGTCGACGGCACGCTGCGGCTCTACGTCGACAGCGCCGCCACGGCCATCCCGCAGGTCATGCGGGCGCTCTACGACCGGGGCATCGAGCCCGGCGCGATCGAGGCCCGCCGGCCCAGCCTCGACGACGTGTTCCTGGCCAAGACCGGCCGGTCGCTCGCCGAGTGACCGGACGCCGAGAGGAGTACGGCGTGAAGCTCGTCCGCGACACCTGGCTGATCTTCCAGCAGGAGGCCGGCCTGATGGTGCGTAACCCGGTGATGGTGGCGTTCAGCCTGGCCCAGCCGATCACCTACCTGATCCTCTTCGCGCCGTTCCTCAAGGTGGTGATGGTCGACCGGGGCGCCTCGACCTACGCCGACGCGTACCGCATCTACGTACCCGGCCTGTTCGTGGCGATGGGCCTGTTCGGCGGCCTGTTCGCCGGTTACGGGCTGCTCAGCGCGCTGCGCGCGGGCATCATCGACAGGTGCCGGGTGACGCCGGTGAGCCGGACCGGCCTGCTGCTGGGCCGGGCGCTGATGCACGTGTGCCTCAACGTGGTGCAGGCCATGGTGGTCACGCTCGTGGCGCTGCCGTTCGGCCTGCGGGTGCACCTGGCGAACCTGCTGGTGTCGTACGCGCTGCTGTCGGTGATGGTGCTGCTGAGCACCTCGATCTCGTACGACATCGCGTTGCTGGTCCGCAACGAGAACAGCCTCGGCGTGCTGGTGAACACCGTCGGGCAGCCGGTGTCGCTGCTGGCCGGCGTGCTCATCCCGCTCGTGCTGGCGCCGATGTGGATCCAGCGGGTCGCGGTGTGGAACCCGTTCGCCTGGGCCACCGACGGCATGCGGGCGCTGTTCGCCGGCCAGATCACCCAGAGCGTGGTCTGGCAGGGCGCGCTCATCATGTCCGGGCTGGCCGCGGCGAGCCTGTTCTGGTCGTCGCGCCTGTTCAACCGCGACGTCTCCTGACCGAGCGTACATCGAGCATTGTCTCAGCGTGGCGGGCGCTCTAGCCTGATCGTGTCCCCGCCCGGCGGCCGGTACGCCGCCGGCGCGGCCGTGACGTGTGTCAGCTGAGGAGGCGACTCGTTTGGGTGCCGACAACTTCCGCGCGACGCTGGCGGCCGACATGGAGCTGGGCGCGGGCAACGTGCTGCTCCGGCTGGCCGAGCACGGCGCCGACATGGACATGCCCCGGGTGACGTTCGACGTCGACGTCGACGGCATCCCCGCCTGGACGCCGCTGTCGCTCGCCACCCTGACCGAGCGGGTCGCGGCGCGGGCGGCGTGGTTCCGGGCGCGCGGCGTCCGCCGGGCCGACCCGATCGCGGTGTACGTGACCTCGGCGCCGGACGTGTTCCTCAACTTCCTGGCGCTGACCTGGCTCGGCGCGATCCCGGCGCTGATGAACGGCAACATGCCGATCGAGCTGGCGGCCGAGTTCGTGCGGCGGCTGCGCGCCGCCGGGGTGGTGGTCGACGCCGACCACGCCGCCCTGGCCGGGCACGACCTCGGCGCGCCGGTCCTCGGCGACGCGGCGCAGACCGGCGCGGGCGACCCGGCGCAGGCCCCGCCGCACCACCGGCACCACCCGCAGGACCCGGTGGTCATCACCCACTCCTCGGGCACCACCCGGGTGCCGGCGGCGATCGTCCACTCGCACCACGGCCTGTTCGCCGCGATCCGCGCGGTCCGGCTCACCGAGTCCCGGCCGTACGGCGAGGTGCGGGAGATGTCCGCGCTGCCGGCCGCGCACGCCGCCGGCATCATCACGCTCAACCAGGCGCTCTGCAACGGCTACCAGCTGCTGTGCCTGTCCGCGCAGGGCGGCCCGTTCGCGCGCAGCGCCGAGACGATCCTCTCCGCGATCGAACGGTGGCGCCCCACCGGCGTCTTCGGCTTCGCGGTGACCTGGTCCGAGCTGGCCCGGGTCGACCTCACCACCCGCGACCTCAGCTCGGTGCGCAACTGGTTCAACACCGGAGACTGCGCGCACGAGTCGCACGTACGCCGGCTGGTCGCGGTCGGCAGCCATCCCACGTACACCCGCGACGGCATGGTGGACGCCCCCGGCTCGAAGTTCGTCGACATGCTCGGCTCCACCGAGATGGGGCACGGCGCGTTCCGGATCACCCACCGGCTGGGCAGCGACCGGTACGACCGCTGTGTCGGCAAGCCGTACCCGTTCGCCGAGATCGCGCTGCTCGACGTGGAGACCGGTGAGGAGGTAGCGCCGGGGCAGGTGGGGCACGTCGGCCTGAAGTCGCCGACGCTGGCGCTCGGGTACTGGAACGACTCGGTCACCACGTACCGCACCCGGCTGGGCGGTTACTACCTCACCGGCGACCTGATGTACCGCGACGAGGCCGGCGACTACCACCACGTCGACCGGGCCAGCGACGCGGTCGACCTGGGCGGCGGGACCTGGCTGTACACCGCGCTGTCCGAGGAGCGCGTCCTGCGGCACTGCCCGGACGTCCGTGACTGCACTGTGGTCGCGGCGGCGGCCGAGGACGGCACGACCGTCACCGACGTGCTGCTCCTGCTCGCCGAGGACGCGGATCCGGCGCGTGACCGCACCGACCGGGTCCGGGCCGCGCTGGGCCCCGCGGTGGCCGCGACGCTGCGCCGGGTGGTGACCGTCCCGGACGACGACGTGGTCATGGGACCCACCGGCAAGGTCCGCAAGTTCCTGATGCGACAGCGCCTGCTCGCCGGCGCCGCGGCGCCCGGCGCCGGCTGAGCGGGGGAGATCGACACCTGGCGCGGCCGTGCCAGAATCTGGCCGTGTCCTACCTCCCCTCGCAGCCGTACCCGCCGATGCACGGCGTCGTCCCGCTGATCGCCTACCCGCACCCGATCACCCCGCCGCCGGGCTGCGGAGTGCTCGTGGTCTCGGTGAACCGGGGGCCGTACATGATTCCCGCGCCGGTCACCAGCCGCTTCAAGATCGACCGCCAGCTGGTCGCGATCCCGGGCGAGGGCACGTGGCACGTCGCCGTCCCGGCCGGCGGGCACGACGTCCGCTACACCGACTTCATGGGCGTCCCGCTGATGACCACGTCGCTCATGGTCCAGCCGGGAGCCGCCCACCACCTGGTGTTCCGCTTCGGCGGTTGGCGCAACCGGGTGCACGACGGGTACGGCACCGACGTGACGCGGTTCGGCCTGTGGTCGAACTACTCGGTCGCCCTCGTCACGCTCGTCGTCGGCGGGCTGGCCTGCTGCGGCGTGTTCGGGGTGATGCTGGGCTCGACCGGGTAGCGGCGCCCGGCGCGGGCCCGGCCTTGATCCGGAAAGCCGCCGAAACTTCCGGTCACCATCGCTTACTCGGCTCGTTCAAGAGACCCCCGGCAGGGCTGCGAAAGCCTCACGCGGCAGCGCTACGCCCTATTTGTGCCACTTCGGGTTTCCACAACATTTCCGGAACTTGTTGACACGGAGAAATGAGCCTCCAATACTGTGGCCATCGGCGTATCTCGATTGACGTCGATGTCCGTCCACCGCCGTGGCGCGCAGTCGCCCGTCCCGCCGTCCACCAGCGGACGGCCACATGCGGCTCGTGCCACCCGGCTGGCCGCGCCAGCCGGTCACAGGGAGGAAACCCGTCCATGAACGACGCCCCCGTCCGCACGGGCAACCGCAGGCGCGGACGCCTCCGGATGCTCTTCGGCGGCGCCTGTGCCGTGGCGCTGATCGCCGCCGGGACGACGGCGGTCACGTCCGGCCCGGCCTACGCCGACACCACCGTCACGTCGAACTCGACCGGCACCAACAACGGCTACTTCTATTCCTTCTGGAAAGACAGTGGCAACGTCTCCATGACCATGGGCAACGGTGGTCAGTACAGCACCCAGTGGAGCAACATCAACAACTTCGTCGCCGGCAAGGGCTGGAACCCGGGCGGCCGCCGCACGGTCAGCTACTCCGGCAGCTTCAACCCGTCCGGCAACGCGTACCTGACGCTCTACGGGTGGACCCGCAACCCGCTCGTCGAGTACTACATCGTCGACAGCTGGGGCAGCTGGCGCCCGCCGGGCAGCGGCTACATGGGCTCGGTGTCCTCCGACGGCGGCACGTACGACATCTACCGCACCCAGCGGGTCAACGCCCCCTCGATCGAGGGCACGCGGACGTTCTACCAGTACTGGAGCGTCCGGCAGTCGAAGCGCGTGGGCGGCACCATCACCGCCGGCAACCACTTCGACGCCTGGTCCCGCTACGGCATGAACCTCGGTTCGCACGACTACCAGATCCTCGCCACCGAGGGCTACCAGAGCAGCGGCAACTCCAACATCACGATCGGCGGGACCAGCGGTAACCCGACCACCCCGCCGCCGAACAACGGTGGCTGCACGGTCAGTGTCAGCCGGGCCGAGGAGTGGGGCGACCGGTTCAACGTGACCTTCTCGGTCAGCGGCACCAGCAACTGGGTCGTCAGCATCCAGACCCAGGGCGGCCAGAGCCTGCAGAACAGCTGGAACGCCTCGGTCAGCGGCACCAGTGGCACGCTCACCGCGCGTCCCAACGGCAACGGCAACAACTTCGGCATCACGCTCTACAAGAACGGCAACAGCACCACGCCCACCGCGAGTTGCTCAGCCGCCTGAACCCTCTTCCGGGGAGGGGGTGCCGCGCCTGGCGCGGCACCCCCGTTTTCGTGTGCGCGGACGGCCGCGGTGGCGGCCGACACACCTGGGCAGAAACTTGATTCATTCCAAAAGACCGGGCTAAGGTCGTCGCATGACGGCCGACTTCGAGACGCAGCTCCGGGCGGTCTCGTTGCGGGTGACCCGGCCCCGGCTGGCGGTGCTCGCGGCGTTGCGCGACCACCCGCACGTCGACACCGACACCGTGATCGCGCTGGTCCGCGCGGAGCAGCCCACCGTGTCCCACCAGGCGGTCTACGATGTGCTGCGGGCCCTCACCGACGCCGGGCTGATCCGGCGCATCCAGCCGGCCGGCGCCACGGCCCGCTACGAGTCTCGGGTGGGAGACAACCACCATCACGTCGTGTGCCGTTCCTGCGGCGCCATCGCCGACGTCGAGTGTGCCGTCGGCAGCGCCCCCTGTCTCACCGCCTCCGACGACCACGGTTTCGTGGTGGACGAGGCGGAGGTCGTCTACTGGGGCGCCTGCCCCGGCTGCGCGGCCGACCGCACCGCCCAGTGATCCGCCAGTTCGGAAGGAAACAGATGAGCGACACCCAGGACAACCGGCCCGTCAGCCCGCAGGGCGTGGACGCGAAGGAGGCGGCCGGCTGCCCGGTCGCGCACGACTCCGTGACCGCGCACGGCAGCGAGAGCGAGAACCCGGCGATCGACTCGCCGACCCCGAAGACCGGCGGTCGTCCGCGCAGCAACCGTGACTGGTGGCCCAACCAGCTCGACCTGTCGGTGCTGCACGCCCACTCGGACAAGGGCAACCCGCTCGGCCCGGAGTTCAGCTACGCCCGGGAGTTCGCCAAGCTCGACGTCGAGGCGCTCAAGCGGGACATCACCGAGGTCCTCACCACCTCGCAGGACTGGTGGCCGGCCGACTTCGGCCACTACGGCGGCCTGATGATCCGGATGAGCTGGCACGCCGCGGGCACCTACCGCATCGAGGACGGCCGCGGTGGCGCCGGCGACGGCGGTCAGCGGTTCGCCCCGCTGAACAGCTGGCCGGACAACGCCAACCTGGACAAGGCCCGCCGGCTGCTCTGGCCGGTCAAGCAGAAGTACGGCCAGAAGATCTCCTGGGCCGACCTGCTGGTGCTCGCCGGCAACGTCGCGCTGGAGTCGATGGGCTTCAAGACCTTCGGCTTCGGCTTCGGCCGTGAGGACGTCTGGGAACCGGAGGAGATCTTCTGGGGCCCCGAGGACGCCTGGCTCGGCGACGAGCGCTACGCCTCCGAGAAGGAGATGGTGGCCGGCGTCGGCGCGACCGAGATGGGTCTGATCTACGTCAACCCGGAGGGCCCGCGCGGCAACGCCGACCCGCTCGCGGCGGCGCACTTCATCCGCGAGACGTTCCGCCGGATGGCGATGAACGACGAGGAGACCGTCGCGCTGATCGCCGGCGGCCACACCTTCGGCAAGACCCACGGCGCGGGCCCCGCCGACCAGCACGTCGGCCCCGAGCCGGAGGCCGCGCCGCTGGAGGCGCAGGGCCTGGGCTGGCTCAGCACGTACGGCGAGGGCAAGGGCGGCGACACGATCACCAGCGGTCTCGAGGTGACGTGGACCGACAAGCCGACGCAGTGGTCCAACCGGTTCTTCGAGATCCTCTTCGGCTACGAGTGGGAGCTGACCACCAGCCCGGGTGGCGCCAAGCAGTGGGTCGCCAAGGACGCCGAGGCGATCATCCCGGACGCCCACGACCCGTCGAAGAAGCACAAGCCGACGATGCTGACGACCGACCTGTCGCTGCGCGTCGACCCGGCGTACGAGAAGATCTCCCGCCGGTTCCTGGAGAACCCGGACGAGTTCGCGCTGGCGTTCGCCAAGGCCTGGTACAAGCTGCTGCACCGTGACATGGGCCCGGTCAGCCGCTTCCTCGGCCCGTGGGTGCCGGAGGCCCAGCTCTGGCAGGACCCGGTGCCGGCCGTCGCGCACGAGCTGGTGAACGACGCCGACGTCGCCGCGCTCAAGGCGAAGGTGCTGGAGTCCGGTCTCACCACCGCCCAGCTGGTCTCCACCGCCTGGGCCTCGGCCGCGAGCTACCGCTCCACCGACAAGCGCGGTGGCGCCAACGGCGCGCGGATCCGCCTGGAGCCGCAGCGCAACTGGGAGGTCAACCAGCCCGAGCAGCTCGCCACCGTGCTGGCCACGCTGGAGGGCATCCAGCAGGAGTTCAACGCCGCCGGCGGCGCCCAGATCTCCCTCGCCGACCTGATCGTGCTGGCCGGCTCGGCCGCTGTCGAGCAGGCGGCGCGCGACGCTGGCGTCGAGCTGACCGTGCCGTTCCACCCGGGGCGTACCGACGCCACCCAGGAGCAGACCGACGTCGAGTCGTTCCGGGTGATGGAGCCGCGCGCCGACGGGTTCCGCAACTACCTGCGGCCGGGCGAGAAGACCCAGCCGGAGGTGCTGCTCGTCGACCGGGCGTACATGCTGAACCTGACCGCGCCGGAGATGACCGTGCTGGTCGGCGGTCTGCGCGCGCTCGGCAACAACGTCGGCGGCGCGTCGCACGGCGTGCTCACCGACCGGCCCGGCGTGCTCACCAACGACTTCTTCGTCAACCTGCTCTCCCCGGGCACCCGGTGGAAGGCGTCGGAGTCCGAGGAGCACGTGTACGAGATCCGGGACGTGGCCACCGACCAGGTCAAGTGGACCGCCACCGCGGTCGACCTGATCTTCGGCTCCAACTCGCAGCTGCGGGCCCTCGCCGAGGTCTACGCCAGCGACGACGCGCGGGAGAAGTTCGTGCGTGACTTCGTCGCCGCCTGGACGAAGGTCATGGAGCTGGACCGCTTCGACCTGGCCTGATCCGCCGTCTCCGAGCGAGCCCCGGTCCGTCGCGCCGCGACGGACCGGGGCTCGTCCCGTGTCCGGCCGGTGTCGGGGATCAGCGGCGCACACCCGGCCCGCAAGCGTTGGAAAATCTGCTCAGAAGTTGCGGTCGTCCCGCGAAGCGGTTTGTTTCGTCCCGAGCGTCGGGATCCCGGTCGAGTGCCGGATCGCTCGGTCCAGCGTGGATCGCCGCTGGTGGTCGGGGATATGACCCCGCTCGTGTTGCCTGCGGGTTTCGAAAACTTTGCCGCAAGCTCTTGCAAAGACTTTCATGGATGGCGCATCGTGTTCGCTACCCGGGACGGCCGCCCCACCCCCCCCCGCTCACCCTTTCGAACCCACGGAAGAGGTCCCCCAACCATGCTTTCCGTCAGGCCACACCCCCGTGGCCGTGCCGGTCGCCTGCTGCTCGCCGCCGCGCTCGTCGCGGCGGGCGGCACGGTTGCCGTCGCGGCTGCCACCACCACCGCCGCACCCGCCCGCGCCGCCGTCGTACTCAACGACAGCGAGGTGACCGCCAACCTCTGGGAATGGAACTGGACCTCGGTCGCCGCCGCCTGCACCGACCACCTCGGACCGGCCGGCTACGGCGCGGTGCAGGTGGCACCGCCGCAGGAGTCGGTGAAGCTGCCCGCCAGCGCCGACGGCGCCTACCCGTGGTACGAGGTGTACCAGCCGGTGTCGTACAAGCTGGACAGCCGGTTCGGCAACCGCCAGCAGTTCGCCGCGATGGTCACCGCCTGCCACAACGCCGGTGTGCGCGTCTACGTCGACGCGGTGGTCAACCACATGGCCGGCACCAACAACCCGGCCGGTACGCGCGGCTACGCCGGCACCGAGTTCTCCGGCTACAGCTACCCGGCCGTGCCGTACGGCGACGGCGACTTCCACCGCCCCGGCGACAACTGCCCGACCGGCGGCGCCATCAACGACTGGAACAACGAGGCCCAGGTGACCAGCTGTGAGCTGCTGTCGCTGTCGGACCTGTACACCGAGAAGGAAGCGGTCCGGAACAAGATCGCCGCGTACCTCAACGACCTGATCGGGCTCGGCGTCGACGGCTTCCGGGTCGACGCGGTCAAGCACATCCGCAAGGACGACTTCGCGGCCATCCTCGGCAAGCTGAACAACACGGTCGTCGAGGGCCGGCGTCCGTACGTCGCGCAGGAGATCTTCGACGGGGCGAGCAACTCCGCGCTGCAGGCCCGTGCGTACATCGCCAACGGCGACGTGCTCGACTTCGCGTACGCCAAGGGCATCCGCTCGGCCTTCCAGGGCTCCATCTCGGCGCTGGCCAACGTGCCGAACTGGAACCTCGACGCGCCCGGCGCCAACGTCTTCGCCATGGTCACCAACCACGACCTGGAGCGCGACGGCGTGGTGCTGTCGTACAAGAACGGCACCGACTACGTGCTGGCCAACTACTTCGCGCTGGCCTACCCGCACGGCAAGCCGTCGGTCTACGACAGCTTCACCTGGTCCAACCGCAACCAGTCCCCGCCGCACGACGGCACCGGACGGGTCACCGACACGGTCTGCGGCGCCGCCTGGACCTGCCTGAGCCGCACCACCGGCGTCAAGGGCATGGTCGGCTGGGCCAACACCGCCCGCCCGGTGAAGACCGTCTCGGACTTCACCACGGTGAACAGCAACGTGATCGGCTTCCACCGGGGCGACCGGGCGTGGATCGGCATCAACGACTCCGGCTCCGCCACCACCGCCACCTTCACCACCGGGCTCGCCGACGGCCGGTACTGCGACGTCATCTCCGGCGTCGCCACCGGCAGCGGCTGCACCGGCTCCACGGTGACCGTGTCCGGCGGCCGGGCCACCGTGACCCTCCCGGCCAACGACGCGGTCGCGATCCACATGAACGCCCGGCCGGGCGCGAGCCCGTCCCCGTCGGCCTCCCCGACCGTGTCGCCCACCGTGTCGCCCTCGCCGACCGTGTCCCCCACGGTGAGCCCGGGTGACCGGATCGCCACCACGTTCACCGTCACCGCGAACCTGGCCGCCGGGCAGGACGTCCGCGTCGTCGGCAGCATCCCCGCGCTGGGGTCGTGGACGCCCGCGAGCGGCGTCAAGCTCACCGCGCAGGGCGGCGGCGTCTACCGTGCCACCGTCGACCTGCCCCGGTCCACCGCGGTGGAGTACAAGTTCGTCAAGCTGACCGCCGCCGGCGCGGTCACCTGGGAGTCCGGCGCCAACCGGACGCTCACCACGCCGGCCACCGGCACGTACGCGGTGACCGAGACGTTCCGCGGTGACACCGTCTCCACGGCTGTGGCCACCACGTTCTCCGTCACCGCGACCACCGCCTACGGGCAGAACGTGTTCGTCGTCGGCAACATACCGGCGCTCGGCGGCTGGAACCCGGCCGCCGCCGTCGCGCTCTCCTCGGCCGCGTACCCGGTCTGGCGGGCCACCGTCGACCTGCCCGCGAACACCGCTGTCGAGTACAAGTACGTCAAGAAGAACCCGGACGGGACGGTGACCTGGGAGTCCGGCGCGAACCGGACGCTCACCACGCCGGCCGGCGGCACCCGGGCCGTCACCGACACCTGGCGCTGACGATCGTGCGGCCCGTCCCCCTCACCCCTGGGGACGGGCCGCATCCGCGCCGGTCAGACCGCCGCGAACGACCAGACCTGGGCCGGGTTGCCGAACCCGGTGCAGCGGTAGATCTGGACCGTCGCGCCGTCGGCGTCCGATCCACTCCGCACGTCCATGCACCGGCCACCGACCTGCGACTTGATCTGGTGCACCCCCGCGAACGAGTTCGGGTCGACCGTCCACTTCATGCTCGACGTGCCGGTGCAGGCCCACTGCTGCAACGGCGTGCCGTCGGCGTTCACCCCGTTGCGGACGTCCACGCACATGCCGCTGAACTGGTTGACGAACGTGTAGGTGTCCCTGCCCACCGGCGACCAGCGCTGCACGGCCTGGCCGTCGCAGGTGCGCTGCACGACCCGGCCGCCGAGCGACGACGGGGCGCCGGACCGGTCCACCTCCAGGCACTTGCCGCTGCCGTAGTTGACGATGGCGTAGTGGCCGCTGGCGGCCTGTGCCGGCGGGCCGTACGCCACCCCGAACCCGGCGGCGAGCAGTCCCGCCGCCAGCACCCCGGCCGCTCTCTTCCCGATCATGGTGTCTCCCCTCGGAGTCGTGTCGTCGTCCCGGATCCGCCGGTGGTCACCGGCCGGACGACTGGGGAAGACGCTAGGGAGCCACGACGGCACCCGGATCCGGGTTCCTCCTAGTCGACGAGGCCGCGCGGGCACCCTGTCGGGTTCGCGTCGCGCCCGCCCGGACGGACCACACCGGCGGCTAGCGTGCGGTCATGGGCAGCGGTCCGGCGCCGGCCGGTGCCGTCGGCACGGCCACGGACACCGGTGATGACGCCCTGCTCGGGCGCGCCGACGAGTGCCGGCGGCTCGGCGCGCTGCTGGCCGACGCGGTCGACGGTCACGGCGGCGCCCTGGTGCTGCGCGTGCGGCAGGCGTGGGCAAGACGGCGCTGCTGCAGCACTGTGCCGCCCGGTCCACCGGGATGCGGGTGCTGCACGCCACCGGCGCGCCGTTCGAGGCGGACCTGCCGTTCTCCGCGCTGCACCAACTGGCGCGGCCACTGCTGCACCGGCTCGGCGATCTGCCCGCGCAGCAGGCCGACGCGCTGCGTACCGTATTCGCCATCGACGGCAGTTCCCGTCCGGTCAACCGGCTCGCCGCGTACGTGGCGACGCTGAGCCTGCTCACGACGGCGGCCGAGGACACGCCGGTGCTCTGCCTGGTCGACGACGCGCACTGGATCGACCCGGCCTCCGCCGAGGCGTTGCTGTTCACCGCCCGGCGGCTGCTCGCGGACCGGGTCGCCGTCGTCTTCGCGGCCCGCGACGCCCCCGCGTTCCCCGCGCCCGGCCTGCCGGAGCTGCCGCTGACCGGTCTGGCACGCGACGACGCGATCCGGCTCGCCATGCGCGCCGGCCTGGACCGCCGGGTCGCCGCCGACCTGGCGGCGGCCACCGCCGGCAACCCGCTCGCGCTGACCGAGCTGCCGGCGACGCTGTCCGAGGAGCACCGCAACGGGTGGCTGCCGCTGCGGGAGCCTCTCGTGCTCGTCGAACGCATCGAGACGACCGTCCTGGCGCACGCCCGCGGCTGCCCGACGACACCTGGCGTGCGCTCGTCGCCTGCGCGGTCACCGAGGTCACCACCCCGGCGCTGCTGGAGCGGATCCTGATGGCGGACGGGCTGCGCCTGGGCGTGCTGGACCCGGCGGTCGACGCCGGGCTGATCCGGGTGACCGACCGTGAGGTGACGTTCCGCCACCCGCTGACCCGCGCCGCGGTGCACTCGGTCGCCGGCCCCGGCCGGCGGCGGGCCGCCCACCTGGCGGTGGCCGCCGCGCTCACCGGCGACGACACCGCCGACCGCCGGGCCTGGCATCTCGCGGCCGCCACCACCGTGCCCGACGAGGGCGTCGCCGCGTTGCTGGCCGACTCCGCCGAGCGGGCGCAACGCCGGGGCGGCGTGGTGGGCGAGGCCCGCGCCTACGAACGGTCCGCCCGTCTCACCCCGGACCCGGACGTACGCGCGTCCCGGCTCGCCGCCGCGTCGCGCGCCTGGGCCAACGCCGGCGCGAGCCGGCACGCGATCACGCTGGGGGAGGAGGCGATCGGACTGACCCGGCGCGTCGACCTGCGCTGCCGGGTCAAGCCGTTGCTCGCCCACCTGGCGCAGCAGCACGGTGACACGGCGGGCGCCGAGGCGTACCTGGCCGACGCGCAGGCGTACGCGCAAGCGGATCCGCTCGGCGCGGCCCGGCTGATGAGCGCCCGCGTCAACCAGTTCTGGGCGCGGCTGGACGTCACCGGCATGGTGCCGCTGTGCGCGCGGGTGGCCGAGCTGGCCGCCGCGGACGCGGGCGCGACCTGGCCGAAGGGCCCGATCCGGCTGGCCGCGGCACAGGTGCTGGCCGGGCTGCCCGAAGGGGTCGCGTCGGCCCGTGCCCTGGTCGCCGCCTGCGCCGGCCACGCCGACGGCTCGGCGGCGGAGCTGGCCGAGGTGTTCTGCTGGCTCGGGGACCACGACACCGCGCGGGCGCTGCTGGAACCGGAGATCGACCGGGCCCGCGCCGCCGACGACGTGTTCCTGCTGGCGTACGCCCTGCCCCGGCTCGCCGGGCTGGAGTGGCGCACCGGCCGGCTGCACGCGGCGTACCAGGCCGCCGCCGAGGCGGTCCGGATCGCCGAGCAGGTGGCGCTTCCGGTGCTGCGGGCGGAGGCGCTGGCCGCGCTGGCCCTGGTGTAGGCGCTGCTCGCGAGGAGCCGGAGGCGCTCGCGCACGTCGAGGACGCCCGCCGCTCCTGCCGGGCGAGTTCCGGGAGATCGAGGTCCGGCTCCGCTACGCCACCGGAATCGCGGCGGCGGTGGGGGCGCGCTGGCAGGACGCCGTGACCGAGCTGGA
>NZ_KK037233.1:406839-408443 GCF_000568915.1 Micromonospora sp. M42
CCGCCCGAGCATCTCCCGCGGCGTGTACGTCTGCACGGCGGTGACCGCCGCGACGAGCGTCCACGGCAGACCGACGCCGATCACCACCGAGGCGGCGACCGTGCCCGGCCACCACGGCAGGCAGCGTCCCAGACAGCCGGCCGCGAACAGGACCGCGCCGGCGACCCCCACCGTGATCTCGCCGTGGCGGCGGACGAGCCGGCCGACGACCAGCCCGGCGAGCAGCGATCCGCCACCCTGCGCGCCGGCCAGCACGCCGAGAAAGGTGGACGGCAGCCCGAGGCCGGTCACCACCACGTCGTACAGCGCCGCGGTGGTGAAGCCGGACATCGCGATGGACGCCGCCGCGAGCGCCACCGGCACGCGTACCGCCCGCCGGGCCAGGAGCGCGGTCAGCCCGGCCCGCAGCCCCACCGCGGGTGCGGTCGGGGGAGCGGACGCCGCCCGGGCCAGGCGTAACGCGCCGTACAAGGCGGCCACGAGCACCGGTACGACGGCGGCGAGCACCGCGACGACGTGCCCGCCCCGCCACGCGTACAGGCCCGCCCCGGCCAGCGGCGCGACCAGCTTCACGCCCTCCTGCGCGCTCGACCGCCAGCCGTTGACGTCGGCCAGCCGGGCCGGTGGGAGCGCGGCGGGCAGCAGCGCGGTCTCGCCGGCGTCGACGAGCACGTATCCGATCCCGTAGGCGAGCGAGACGTCGTAGATCAGCCACGCCTGGCCGGGCCCGCGCACCGCCAGCAGGCTCAGCAGCGCGGCGGCGAGAGCGAGGTTGACGCCGACCACCAGGGGACGCCGGGGGACCCGGTCGAGCAGGCCGCCGAGCCAGGGGCCGGCCAGCGTCGGGGCGTAGACGCAGAGACCGGCCAGCGCCGCGAGCCCGGTGGAGCCGGTCAGGTCCAGGATCCAGATGCCGGAGACCAGGGCCATGGCGCTGCCGCCCAGGCCGGACAGCAGCGAGACGGCCACGAACAGGACGGCGTTGCGGCGCATGGGTCCCCCGAGAGTTGAGCCTGGAGGACTCATCCTCGGAACATGAGCCGGGGCGTGGCAACACTTCGGGACTACGTCAATGTCTTGTTGACAGTGTCGCCGTGATGCGCCCGGCGGCGTCGCGTACCGGAGGCGGCAGCCGGAGTCCGGCCCCGGCGAGATCGTCGGCGAGGTGCGCGGCCAGCGCGTACAGCGGCCCGGCGGGGGCGTCGAGCGCGAGCGCGCAGGTGTGGCGCGTCAACGCCGCGCGGGGGAAGCGCCCGTCCCACGCGCGGTCCGTCTCGATCCAGCGGCGCAGGTCGGCGACCGCCGTCCGCAGCACGGGCAGGTCGGGGGAGCCGGCCGGGTCGAGCCGGGTCACGCGGGCCCGCCGGGCCGCCGCGAGACGCTGCCGGCGCTGCTCGGCGGCCTGCCGGCTGCCCAGGCCCAGCGCCCGCGCGATGTCGGCCCAGGTGGCGCCGTCGTGCCGGGCCCGGTCGATCAGGTCCAGCTCGCGGTCGTCCAGCCGGACCCGGGCCGCGGCGATCTCGGACAGGCCGGCCAGGCTCACTCGTCAACGCTACATTGACATGGGCCCGAGAAGGTCAGTCCTCCGGCCGTCGCGCGGCAAA
>NZ_KK037233.1:408543-411183 GCF_000568915.1 Micromonospora sp. M42
TGTCTCAGCGCGGCGGCGAGACGTACAGGCCCGTCCGGCAGCCGGTCTCGCCCGGCTCCAGCCAGATCCGGTCGTACCCGGGGGATTCGATCTTCCCGGCGGGGGTGCGGACGAGCAGGAGGCAGTCCCGTTCGGCCGGTACGCCGACGGCGGCGACGAGCGCGCCCTCGTGCACCGTCGTGTCGACGGTGATCCAGTCCTGCGGGAACGCCGCCCGCACCGCGCCGGCAAGGGTGTCCGGGGTGGCGGTACGCAGCACGGCGGTGAGCCGCTGCCGCCCGTCCTCGGGCACCTTCGGCACGGGCGCGGCGGTGGGTGGCGAGGGCGCGGCCCCGCTCGGACAGTCGATCTCGTGGTACGTCGTGTAGCGGTAGAGCTGGAACTCGTACCGGTAGCAGCGGGTGGCGTCGCCGGCGCTGTTGCTCGCGCCGCCGACCGACACCGGCGGTCGTTCCGGCACCGTCACCACGAACCGCACGTCGACGGTGGCCCGCTCGTCTCTGGCGGTGCGGCCGGACCAGGCCAGGGCCTCCCGCCGGACCGTCTCGTCATCGCTCAACGCGGTGCCCTGCGGCTGCTGGACGATCTCAGCCGCCGCGATCGACCCGGCGTCGCGGACCCGGTTGCGGTGCCCGAGCTCCGTGTTGAGCTGCTTCGCCTCCGCCGCCGCGACGTCGCGCGCCAGTTCGTCGCCGCTCTCCTCGCCGAATCCCCTTCCGCATCCGACCGACGCGAGCAGGAGCACCGCGAGCGCCCAGCGGACCGGCCGGTGACGGGACGGGGGTGTCGGGCCGGCGGCGCTGCGTGTCCGGTTCACCGCACGGACGTTACCGACGAGTCGGACGCCGCGCTGCCCCGTACCGCGGGGGCCGTTGGTCCCGGGTCCGACAGGCCCTCGGCCCTGCGAGCCGCGCCCGCGCACCCGGCATGCTGGGAGTGCCCGGCGCGGGCGGCGACGACATGGAGGGCAATGTGGTGCTCAACGGCGGGCAGGGCACGGTGACGCCCACCGAGATCTCTCCGGCCCCCGCGACCGGGCTCGGCTCGGCCGAGGCGGCCGCCCGGCTGCGCGCCGACGGGCCGAACACGGTGGCCGCGCCACGCAAGCGCGGGCTGGCCGGCCGGATCTTCCGTCAGCTCACCGACCCGCTGGTTGCGCTGCTGCTGGCCGCCGCCGTGGTGACCACGCTGCTGCGCGACTACCCCGACACCGCGGTGATCGTGCTGGTCGTCCTGATCAACACGGCGATCGGCGTGGTGCAGGAGGTACGCGCCGACCGGGCGGTGGCGGCGCTGGACCGGCTCGCGGCGCCGACCGCGCGGGTGGTCCGCGACGGCCGTGACCTCGTGCTCCCCGCCGCCGACCTGGTCCGGGGCGATCTGGTCCGGCTGGAGGCCGGCGACGTGGTGCCCGCCGACCTGGACCTCACCGACGCGGTACGGCTCAGCCTGGACGAGTCGGCGCTCACCGGTGAGTCGGTGGCGGTGACCCGGGTAGCGGGGGAGGAGGCGAGCGCCGGCACGGTGGTCACCACCGGCCGCGCCACCGGGACCGTGGTACGCACCGGCGCGGCGAGCGCGCTGGGCCGCATTAGCGCCCTGGTCGCGGCGACCCGCCCGGCGCCCACCCCGCTGCAACGCCGCCTGTCCTCGCTCGGCCGGGTGCTCGGGCTGACCGCCGTGGTGCTCTCCGGGCTGGTCTTCGCGCTCGGCGTGTTCGACGGACGCCCGGTCACGCAGATGGCGGTCACCGCGGTGAGCCTCGTGGTGGCGGCCGTACCGGAGTCGCTGCCCGCCGTCGTCACGCTCGCGCTCGCCCTGGGCGCACGCCGGATGGCCGGCAGCCGGGCCATTCCCCGGCGGCTGCACGCGGTGGAGACCCTCGGATCGGTCACCGTGATCGCCTCCGACAAGACCGGCACGCTCACCGAGGGCCGGATGGCGGTGCAGCACGCGGTCGTGCCCGGCCGCGACCGCTACGCCGTGACCGGCACCGGCTACGCGCCCGACGGCGAGGTGCGCCACCGGGGCGAGCCGGTGAGCGCCCCGGACGAGCTGCGCGCCCTCGCCCGCGCCGGGCTGCTCTGCAACGACGCCACGCTGACCCCGCCGACCGGCGAACGGCCGGAGTGGACAGCGATCGGCGACCCGCTGGAGGCCGCGCTCGTCACGTTCGCGGCCCGCTGCGGTCTGGACCCGGAGACCACCCGCGAGGCCTGGCCCCGGGTCGCGGAGGCCCCGTTCGACCAGGACCTGCGCCGGATGACCACCGTGCACCGCCGCTGCGACGGGCGCTACCTCGTGGTCTGCAAGGGCGCGCCGGAGAACCTGCTGGCCCCGCCGCTGATGGACGCCGGCGCCGAGGAGCTGGCCGAGCTGACCGATGCCGCGCACCGGCTCGCCGCCGAAGGGCTGCGGGTGCTGGCGGTGGCCTCGGCCGTGGTCGACACGCTGCCGGACCCGGCCCGGCCGACCGGCCTGCGCCCGCTGGGCCTGGTCGCGGTCGGCGACCCGCTGCGCACGGCGGCACCCGGCATCGCGGCGGGCTTCGAGCAGGCCGGTCCGGTGGTCCTTGATCACGGCGACCACCCGGCGACGGCGCCGCCATCGCGCCGGCTCGGCTCTGGCGCGACGGCGACC
>NZ_KK037233.1:412634-518873 GCF_000568915.1 Micromonospora sp. M42
CGCGCCGACGGCCCGGTCGTGGTCGGCGTGGACGGCTCCGAGCTGTCCACCGCGGCGGTCGGGTTCGCGTACGAGGAAGCCGCCCGCCGGGGCGCCTCGCTGATCGTGGTGCACGCCTGGCTGTACCCCACCCCGATGGGCCCCGGCGACATCCTGCCCCTGGTGTACGACCCGGAGGCGCTCGCCGAGGAGTCCCGGCGCGTCGTCGCCGAGTCTGTCGCCGGCTGGTCGCAGCGTTACCCCGACGTGCCGGTGCGGCAGCGGTCGATCCGCGGTGCCCCGGCCCGGGTGCTGGTCGAGGAGTCGAAGGACGCCCAGCTGGTGGTGGTCGGGGCGCACGGCCGCGGCGCGTTGGGCGGGCTGCTGCTCGGCTCGGTCAGCCACGCGGTGCTGCACCACGCCCACTCGCCGCTGGTGATCGTCCGCGACGCCGCCTGACTCCGCGACAGCGCCTGACGCCGCGACGGCGTCAGGCGCGGCGGACCGTGGTGAGGTCGGCCAGCCCGGAGATGGTCAGCAGCGGCTCCAGCAGCGGACCGGCGACCAGCGCGATCCGGTCGGCGTGCGGGAACAGCGCGGCCAGCCCGGCGCTGTCCAGGTACTCGACCTTCGTGAGGTCCACGACCAGGGGTTCGCCCTCGGGCCGTACCCCCTCGGCCAGCGCGTCGGCGAACGAGGACGCGTTGCTCATGTCGATCTCGCCGACGGCGGTCAGCACGCGGACGCCGTCGGGACGGTCGCTCGTGGTGAGAGTCAGGGACGCGCTCATGCGGTGATCCTCGCCTGCATGTCGACGGTGGTGCCGGTCGCTCCCGGGGTGACGCTGATGCTGTCCATCAGTGCGCGCATGAGCACGAGCCCCCGGCCGCGGTGCGGATCGGGGGGTTGCTCGCGCTCCCGCCAGTGACCGCTGTCGGTCACGCTCAGGCGCAGGTTGTTCGCGGTGGCGGCGGCGCGCAGCCGGATCCGCCCGCCGGGGTTGTCGCGGTGCCCGTGCTCGATCGCGTTGGCGCACGCCTCGCCGGCCGCCACCAGGATGTTGTAGGCGTGGGCCGGGGCCAGCCCGCAACGGTCCAGCCATCCTCGCAGCGCGGTACGCACCTCGGCCAGCCGCGTCGACTCGGCCGGGAACTCCAGCTCCAGCGGCCCGGGATGGCGGTAGAGCAGCAGCGCCACGTCGTCGTGGTAGCCGCCGTCGGGCGTGAGCCGATCCATGATCTCGGTGGCGAGCACCTCCACCGGCGCGTGGTGGCCCTGCTGGATGGCGTCGGTGGCGCGGGCGATGCCGACGGTGATCGGCTGGCGGCGGCGTTCCACCAGACCGTCGGTGTAGAGCATCAGGGTGGCGCGCGGCGGCACCGTGGCCTCCGCCTCCGGTCGTTCCTCACCCGCGCGGACGGCCAGCGGCCGGGACCGGCCGTGCTGCAGGAGCTGGGGAGTGCCGTCGGCGCCGACCACGATGGCCGGCGGGTGACCGGCGCTGGAGTAGCGCATGAGGCCGGTGACCGGGTCGAGGACGCCGCAGAAGACGGTGGCGCAGGACGCGCCGGGAAGCAGCGCGGCGAACCGGTCCAGCGCCGCCAGCGTCCGGGCCGGGCTGGGGTCCTGCAACAGCAGGGCGCGGCACGCGCTGCGCAGCTGCCCCATCACGGTGGCGGCCCGCAGCCCGTGTCCCACGCAGTCGCCGACGACGATGCCGATGCGCCCGTCCGGCAGCTCCACCGTGTCGTACCAGTCGCCGCCGACCTTCAGCGGCACCGCGGCGGGGGCGTACCGCACGGCGAAGCCGGCGGGCAGTTGCGCCGGGCCGAGGATCGCCCGTTGCAGGGCCAGCGCGGTCTCCCGCTGCTGGTCGATCTGGTGCACCCGGTGCAGCCCCTGACCGATGTGGCCGGCCAGCAGCGCCAGCAGGGTCTGGTCCTGCTCGGTGAAGGGCCGCTTCTCGCCCAGGTCGATCCAGAGCGCCATGGTGCCGTGCGGGTGCTCGACTGCGATCCCGGCGCCGTGTCGGCGTGTCGCCACCGGCGTCAGCAGCGGGGTGTCGCGCAGCGCGAGCAACGCCTGCCGGCGTTTGGCGGGCAGCGTCGCCCACCGGGCCGCCGGGTCGGTGCCGGTCACGTCGGGGGTGGGCAGGTCACCGAAGACGGCGGTGAGCACGCCCGCGGCCCGCCACAGCTTGCGCAGCTCGTCCAGCACGCCGTGCAGCGCGTCGGCGAGGTCGTCGGCCCGGGACAGGCGCATGCCGAGCCCGGCCAGGGCGGTCTCCCGCTGGACCGCGTAGTGCTCGGCGGTGACGTCACGGAACGTGCCCACGATCATCCGCCGGCCGCTGTCCGGGTCGTCCACCTGGTTGAACGCGGCAGAGATCCAGATCCGGTGCCCGTCGCGATGGGTCACCGGCACGGTGTAGGTGCCGCGGGACTGGCCGACCAGCCTCGAGAACGCGGCGGCCACCTGACGGTGCGCGTCCGGTTCGGCCTCCTGGTCCGGCCACCACGGCTGTACCGGCGGATAGGGCAGGCCCTCGGTCCCGTAGCCGAGGACGTCGGTGAACGCCGCGTTGATCTCGACTACGGCACCGTCCTCGTCGCAGACGAAGAACGCCTCCTGCAGCGAGTCGACGAGCGCGGTGCGCCAGCGCGCGTGGTGGTTGCGCAGCCGCGCCAGCTCCACGTTGGCGCGTACGCGGGCCAGCAGCTCGGCGGCCGGGAACGGCTTGACCAGGTAGTCGTCGGCGCCGGCCTCCAGCCCTTCGATCGAGGCCTCCTGGCCGGCGCGGGCGGACAGCAGCAGCACCGGGGTGCCGGCCGTACGGGGATCGGCGCGCAACGCGGCCACCAGTTGCAGGCCGTCGAGCCGGGGCATCATCACGTCGCTGACCACCAGGTCGGGCGTCTGCGCGCGGGCGGCGTCCAGCGCGGCACGCCCGTCGGCGACCGTGTGCACCTCGTGTCCGGCGGAGCGCAGCAGCCGGGTGAGGTACTCCCGCATGTCGGCGTTGTCGTCGGCCACCAGGACGCGGGCCGGCGCGCCGCCGGGCAGCGGATGCACCGGGCCGTCCGTGGCGGCGGGCCCGTCCTCGCCGACGACGGCGCCCGGGTCGGCGGGCAGCCAGCGCAGCGCCTCCTGCACGAACGGCTCGGCCGACCCGGGCGCCCGGCCGGCGCCGGCCGGGGTGAGCGCGTCGGCGGGCAGGTGGGCGGCGCCGAACGGCAACCGGACGGTGAAGGTGGTGCCGCGGCCCACAGTGCTGTCCGCGTCGATGTCGCCGCCGTGCAGCGAGACCAGTTCCTTGACCAGGGCGAGGCCGATGCCGCTGCCCTCGCCGGAGCGGGACCGGGCGTTCTCGATGCGGTGGAACCGCTCGAACAGGCGCGGCATCTCCTCGGCCGGGACGCCGATGCCGGTGTCGGAGATCCGCAGCACGGCCATCCCGTGCTCGGCGTCCATCCGCACCCGCACCGTCCCGTCGAAGGTGAACTTCAGCGCGTTGCTGAGCAGGTTGAGCACCACCTTCTCCCACATGCCCCGATCCACGTGCACCGGCTCGGGCAGGGGCGCGCAGTCGACCTCGAAGGAGAGGCCGGCGCGCTCGATCGCCGACCGGAAGACGCTGGCCAGGTCGGCGGTCACCGCGGCCAGATCCACCGGCTCGTAGCGGGCCTGCATCCGGCCCGCCTCGATGCGGGAGAAGTCGAGCAGGCTGTTTACCAGCTTGCCCAGGCGCAGCCCGTTGCGGCGGATGACGTCCAGCTCCGTGCGGACCCGCTCGTCGGCGTCGTGCAGCCGGCCGCGCAGCTCGTCCACCGGCCCCATGATCAACGTGAGCGGGGTGCGGAACTCGTGACTGATGTTGGAGAAGAAGGCGGTCTTGGCGCGGTCCAGTTCGGCGAGCTCCTCGGCCCGCCGCTGCTGCGCCTGGTAGCTGCGGGCGCTCGCGATTCCGGTCGCCAGGTGCCCGGCGGTCAGCTCCACGAAGCCGCGGTAGCCGTCGTCCAGCGCCCGGTAGCGGTTGAGTCCCGCCACCAGGAACCCGTACGGCGCGCCGCCCTGCTGCCGTAGCGGCACCAGCAGGGCCTCGGCCGGCGGGGCGGGCCAGACACCCGCGGGCAGGTCCGCGAAGGCCGGGCCGTCGAGCGTCACCCGTACCGGGTCGCCCTCGGTGAGGGCGCCGGCCGGCCACGGGGCGGCGGGGTCGGTGAGGGATAGCGTGGCCGGGGCCGCCGGGTGACCGGCCGGCAGCCCGGTCGCCTCCGCCAGCCGGGCGTCGCCGTCCTGGTCGTACAGGTAGGTGAGCGTGAACGGCAGGTCCTGCGGGTTGCGGGCCAGCTGGCGGCTGACGAACGTGAGCGTCTCCTGCTCGGTGCGGATGACGCTCGGGTCCGAGCCGAGGTCGCGCAGCGTGGCCATCCGCCGCTCGCCGATGACCCGCTCGGTGTCCTCGCTGACCACGCAGAGCATCCCGACGAGGCTGCCGTCGTCGTCGCGCAGCGGGCTGTAGGAGAACGTGTGGTACGTCTCCTCCCGGTAGCCGGCCCGCTCCAGGAACAGCAGCAGCCCCTCGTCCCAGGTCGCCTCGCCGGTGCGCAGCACGGTGTCGACGCGGGGACCGATGTCGTCCCAGATCTCGGTCCACACCTCGTTCGCCGGGCGGCCCAGCGCCCAGGGGTACTTGCGGCCGAGCGTGTCCCGCCGGTATGCGGCGTTGCAGAAGAACGTCAGCTGCGGTCCCCAGGCCATCCACATCGGGAACCGGGAGGACAGCAGGATCCGCACCGAGGTCCGCAGGCTCTGCGGCCACGTGTCCGGCGGCCCGAGCGGGTGCGCGGACCAGTCGACGCGGGCCAGGTCCGGCCCGATCTCACCGTCGGCGGCGAAGACGTCGGCGCGCGTACGCGGGTCGGTGTCAGCGCCGCTCATCGCCCGAGTCTCCCCCACCCCGTCCGATCCCGCTCGTCCGGGCCGCGTCGCGGCCTCGTGATCGCTTCTTGCCCCGTCGCGCCCCCGGCACTCCACCCGGGGCGGGGAGATCTGACTCACGTGACGGCGGCGGGTCAGGGCAGGGGTTCGTGGTGCGGCAAAACGAAAGGCTGCGGCATAACGAAAGGCAAGGAGACCGATCTCCTTGCCACTATCAATGTATATCGCACCCCGGGTCTTGCCGCAAGGCCCCGGTGATGCCGCAGAATCATCGGCCGATGCGGGTTGAGCTGCGAAAACGGGGGCACGGCATGACCGGACGGTACGTGTGGCAACTGCACGAGGTGGACGAGGCGCGGATCGCCGCGGTCGGCGGCAAGGGCGCGCACCTGGGGGCGCTGACGCGGATCGACGGGGTGCGCTTACCCAGGGGTTTCTGCGTGACGACGGACGCCTTCCGGCTGGTGGCGCGGACGCCGGCGCTGGCCGGCCCGCTGGACCGGCTGGCCCGCGCGGACGCGGACGACCCGGCGGCGCTGCGCACGGCCGCCGCCGAGGTCCGTCGCGCCGTCGAGCGGACCGCCCTGCCCGGCGACGTCGCGGCGGCGGTCACCGCCGCGCTGGCCGCGCTCGGGGCGGACGCCGCGTACGCGGTGCGCTCCAGCGCTACCGCGGAGGACCTGCCGATGCCTCGTTCGCCGGCCAGCAGGACACCTACCTCAACGTGGTCGGCACGGCCGAGGTGCTGCGGCACGTCAGCCGCTGCTGGGCCTCGCTGTTCACCGACCGGGCGGTGACCTACCGGCGGCGCCACGGCATCGACGACCGCGCCGTGGACATGGCGGTGGTGGTGCAGCGGATGGTCTTCCCGGACGCCGCCGGGGTTCTGTTCACCGCCGACCCGGTCACCGGCGACCGGCGGGTGGTCTCGGTGGAGGCGGGCTTCGGGCTGGGCGAGGCCCTGGTCTCCGGCCTGGTGAACCCGGACGTGTTCACGGTGCGCGACGGCGCTGTCGTCGGCCGGCGGATCGGCGCGAAGTCACGGGCGGTGCACGCGGCGCCCGGCGGCGGCACCCGGCAGGCGCCCGTCGACCCGGCGCGGCAGGCCCAGCCGGCGCTGACCGACGCGCAGGCGGTACGCCTCGCCGCGCTGGGCCGGCGGATCGAGGCGTACTTCGGCTGCCCGCAGGACGTCGAGTGGGCAGTGACCGGGGACGACGTCCACATCCTGCAGAGCCGGCCGATCACCACGCTGTTCCCGGTGCCGGCTGCCGCCGCCGACGGGACGTTCCACGTCTACCTGTCGGTCGGCCACCAGCAGATGATGACCGACGCGATGAAGCCGCTGGGCCTGTCGATGTGGCGGCTGACCGCCATGGCGCCGATGCACGAGGCGGGCGGCCGGCTGTTCGTCGACGCCACACCGCACCTGGCCACCCCGGCGGGCCGTACCGCGTTCCTGGGCATGATCGGCCGGGCCGACCCGCTCACCCGGGACGCGCTGGAGACGGTCCTCGCCCGCGACGTCGTACCGGCCGCGCCGGACCCGGCCCCGGCCGGCCCGCCCGCGGATGGGCCGCCACCGCCGATCGACACCGATCCGGCGATCGTCACCGGCCTCGTCGCGCGCAGCCGGGAGTCCCTCGCCGCCCTGCGCCGCGACATCGAGGGCCGCAGCGGACCGGAGCTGTTCGACTTCCTGATCGAGGCGTTCGCCGAGCACAAGCGGGTGCTCACCGATCCGGTGAGCGCCCAGGTGATCATGGCCGGGATGCAGGCCGCCTGGTGGCTCAACGACAAGCTGGGGGAGTGGCTCGGCGAACGCGACGCCGCCGACACGCTCACGCTGTCCGCGCCCGGCAACGTCACCGCCGAGATGGGGCTGGCGCTGCTCGACGTGGCCGACGTGATCCGGCCGTACCCCGAGGTGGTGGCGTTCCTGCGCGACCACGCCGGCGACGGGTTCCTGGACGAGCTGCCGAAACTGCCCGGCGGCGCGCAGGCGCGCGCGGCCGTCGAGGACTACCTGGACCGGTACGGCATGCGCTGCGTCGGCGAGATCGACATCACCCGGCCACGGTGGAGCGAGCGCCCGGCCACGCTCGTGCCGCTGATCCTGGACAACGTCCGCACCTTCACCCCGGGCGCCGCCGCGCGCCGCTTCGCCCAGGGCCGGGAGCGGGCCGAGGCGAAGGCCCGGGAGGTGCTGGACCGCCTGCGCGCGCTGCCCGACGGTGAGCGCAAGGCCGCCGAGACGCAACGCATGATCGACCGGGTACGCACGTTCGCCGGCTACCGCGAGTACCCGAAGTACGACATCGTGAGCCGCTACGCCGTCTACAAGCAGGCGCTGACGGCCGAGGCCGGCCGGCTGGCGCGCGCCGGTGTGCTCGCCGGTCCGGAGGACGTCTTCTTCCTCACCTTCGACGAGTTCCGCGAGGTCGCGGCCACCGGGCGGGCCGACGCCGGGCTGATCCGGCGGCGCCGCGGGGAGTTCCGGGCGCATCAGGCGCTCACCCCGCCCCGGGTGCTCACCTCCGACGGCGAGGCCCTCGACGGCTCGTACCGGCGCGACGACGTGCCGCCGGGCGCCCTGGCCGGGCTGGCGGTCTCGGCCGGCGTGGTCGAGGGGCGGGCGCGGGTCGTGACGGACCTGACCCGGGCCGACGTGGAGCCGGGCGACATCCTCGTCACCGCGTACACCGACCCGAGCTGGACGCCGCTGTTCGTCGCAGTCGCCGGACTGGTGACGGAGATCGGCGGCCTGATGACGCACGGCGCGGTGATCGCCCGCGAGTACGGCCTGCCCGCGGTGGTGGCGGTGCCGGACGCGACCCGGCTGATCCCCGACGGCGGGCGGATCCGCGTGCACGGCACCGACGGGTACGTCGAGCTGCTGTCCTGACCGGCGCGGCATGCTCGATGATGGAGGTCCGGCGAGCGGGGAGGCGCGATGCGGATCGGGGAGCTGTCGGCGCGTACCGGGGTCAGCGCCCGGTCCATCCGGTACTACGAGCAGCAGGGCCTGCTCGCCGCCCTGCGCACACCGAGCGGCCAGCGGGTCTTCGCCGAGTCGGCGGTGGACCGGGTCCGGCTCATCCAGCGGCTGTTCGACGCCGGGCTGAGCAGTCGCCGGATGGCCGAGCTGCTGCCCTGCGTGACCGACCCGGAGATCCGCACCTCGTGGCTGACCGAAAGGCTGCGCGAGGAGCGGGCCCGGATGACCGCCGAGATGGCACGGCTCGCGCACGCCGTCGCGGTGCTCGACGACGTGGTGGCCGACATGACAGTGACCGAGGACACCCGGGATCCGGCCGCCTGAGCGCTTGCCCTTGACACCGGTGTCAACTCCTAGCGTCGGGGCATGAACGCGACACTGGACACCGCATCGCCGGTGACGCCGCTGCTGGAGCCGGTCACCGTCGCCGGCCTGTCGTTGCCGTCCCGCTTCGTGATGGCGCCGATGACCCGCAACCGCGCGCCGGGCGGCGTGCCGACGCCGGAGATGGCCGAGTACTACCGGCGCCGCGCCGCGGCGGGTGTCGGCCTGATCGTCACCGAGGGCGTGCTGGTGGACCATCCCAGCGCCGGCCACGAGGACACCGTGCCACGGATGACTCCCGGCGCGGCCGAGGCCGGCTGGCGCGGCGTGGTCGAGGCTGTGCACGCCGCCGGCGGCTGGATCGCCGCGCAGCTGTGGCACCTGGGCAGCCTGCGCGAGCCGGTGGACGGCGCTCCGGCGTGGACCCCCTCGGGGGTACGCGAGCCGGGCCGCCCCGCGCCGCACGCGATGACCGCCGCCGACGCGGACGTCCTGCTGGCGGCGTACGCGGACGCGGCAGGGGTGGCGGTCCGGGCCGGGTTCGACGCGGTCGAGATCCACGCCGCGCACGGTTACCTGCTGGACGAGTTCCTGTGGCCGTACACGAACCGCCGGACCGACGCGTTCGGTGGCTCCCCGGCGCGGCGGGCGGCGTTCCCGGCGGCCGTGGTCCGCGCGGTGCGCGAGCAGGTCCCGGCACACCGGCCGGTGATCGTGCGGTTCTCCCAGTTCAAGGAGCGGGCGTTCGACGCGCGGATCGCCGAGACCCCGGCCGAGCTGGCGCGGATCCTCGGCGCGTTCGCCGAGGCCGGCGCGGACGTGCTGCACGCCTCGCAGCGTCGCTTCTGGGAGCCGGCGTTCCCCGGCTCGCCGCTGAACCTGGCCGGCTGGGCGAAGCGTCTCACCGGTCTGCCGTCGATCACTGTCGGCTCGGTCGGGCTGCGCCGGGACTTCCTGCGCGCGGGCGGCCCGGAGTCGGTGGCGGGCCTGGCCGCGCGGCTGGCGGACGGGGAGTTTGACCTGGTCGCGCTGGGCCGCGCGCTGCTCGGCAACCCGGCCTGGGTGACGCACGCCGCGGCCGGCCGGCTGGACGAGATCGTCGACTACCGCAAGGCGCACGAGGACGTCTATCCGTAGGCGCCAGGGGTTGACGCCGGGGGATGTTATCGCTCACAGTCGATGGCAGGGCATGAGCGCCGCAAGGCTCACCGGGCGAGCCGCGCTGGTCGTACCCCGACACCGTCACCGGACGCGGAGTCGGGGGAGTCGCACCACCACCATCGCGTAACCCCCGGAAGAGGAATCCGCATGAGACGAAAGAGAGCCTTGCTGACCACCGGCATCCTGGCCGGCGCGCTCGCCGCCGGCATGGCGGTGGCCCTGGCGCCGGCCGCGAGCGCCGGCACCACGCTGCGCGCGGCGGCGGCCGAGAAGGGCCGCTACTTCGGCGCCGCGGTCGCCACCAACAAGCTGTCCGACAACACGTACGCCACGGTGCTCAACCGCGAGTTCAACTCCGTGGTGGCCGAGAACGAGATGAAGTGGGACGCCACCGAGCCGCAGCAGGGGCGGTTCAACTACAGCGGTGGCGACCGGCTGGTCAGTCACGCCCGCGCGAACGGGATGTCGGTGCGCGGGCACGCGCTGCTCTGGCACCAGCAGCAGCCGTCGTGGGCGCAGGGTCTGTCCGGCAGTGCGCTGCGCAACGCCGCGATCAATCACGTCACCCAGGTCGCCACCCACTTCCGGGGGCAGATCTACGCCTGGGACGTGGTGAACGAGGCGTTCGCCGACGGCGGCAGCGGCGGGCGCCGTGACTCGAACCTGCAGCGCACCGGCAACGACTGGATCGAGGCCGCGTTCCGGGCCGCCCGCGCCGCCGACCCGGGCGCGAAGCTCTGCTACAACGACTACAACACCGACGGCATCAACGCGAAGTCGACCGGCATCTACAACATGGTGCGCGACTTCAAGTCGCGTGGCGTGCCGATCGACTGCGTCGGCTTCCAGTCGCACCTGGGCACCACGATCCCCGGTGACTACCAGGCCAATCTTCAGCGCTTCGCGGACCTGGGCGTGGAGGTCCAGATCACCGAGCTGGACGTGATGACCGGCGGCAACCAGGCGAACATCTACGCCGCCGTCACCCGGGCCTGCCTGGCGGTGTCGCGCTGCGCCGGCATCACGGTGTGGGGCGTGCGGGACTGCGACTCGTGGCGCGGCTCGGACAACGCGCTGCTGTTCGACTGTTCCGGCAACAAGAAGGCGGCGTACAACGCGGTGCTCGACGCGCTGAACTCCGGCACCAACAACCCGCCGCCGACCACCACCCCGCCGCCGAACAACCCGACCACCCCGCCGCCCAACAATCCGACCACGCCACCGCCGGGTCAGGGCGGGTGTACGGCCTCGGTGACGCTGAACTCCTGGACCGGTGGCTTCGTCGCCAACGTGAAGGTGACAGCGGGCTCGTCGGGCACCCGGGGATGGACCGTCACCATGACGCTGCCGGGCGGCGCGAGCGTCACAAACACCTGGAGCGCCACCGCGAGCGGTAACAGCGGCACGGTGCGGTTCACGAACGTCGACTACAACGGCCAGCTCGGCGCCGGCCAGAGCGCCGAGTTCGGGTTCCAGGGCAACGGAAGCGGATCGGGCATGACGCCCACCTGCTCCGCCTCCTGAGCGCAGGCGTCGCGGGGGCGGTACGACGTGCCGCCCCCGCGACGTCCGGTCGCGTCCTACCTGGAGCGCCGTCTCTGTTACAAGAAAGAGACATGCACATTTCGCGCGATTGGTTGACGGGGCAACTTGTGAGCGTTAACACTCGCCGTGACGGTTACCTGTGTCACAGGGGCCCACGGAGGGGAGAGGACGCTCGTGCGCAGACGAATCCTGGCCGCAGTCAGCGGCGCCGCGCTCGCGATCAGCCTGGCCGCGTGCAGCGGCGAGGGCGCCGGAGGCGGCTCGGACACCAGCTCCGCCAAGCCCGGCGACCTGACGATCGGCGTCTCGATGCCGACCCAGACCTCGGAACGGTGGATCGCCGACGGCAACTCGGTGAAGGAGAAGTTGCAGGCCAAGGGCTACAAGGTCGACCTGCAGTACGCCGGGGACGACATCCCCACCCAGTCGCAGCAGATCGACCAGATGATCACCCAGGGCGCGGACGTGCTGGTCATCGCCCCGATCGACGGCACCGCGCTCAGCGGCCAGCTCCAGGCCGCCGCGGCCGCGAAGATCCCGGTCATCTCCTACGACCGGCTCATCCGTAACAGCCCCAACGTCAGCTTCTACGTCAGCTTCGACAACTACAAGGTGGGCGTGGCCCAGGCCAACGCGCTCCTGGTCGGCCTCGGCCTGCTCAACAAGGACGGGTCCAAGGGCGCCGCGACCGGCCCGTTCAACGTGGAGCTGTTCGCCGGCTCGCTCGACGACAACAACGCCGGCTTCTTCTTCAACGGCGCGATGGACACGCTCAAGCCGTACTTCGACGCCGGGACGCTGAAGGTCAAGTCGGGGCAGACCAAGATCGAGCAGGCCGCCATCCTGCGCTGGCAGCAGGAGACCGCGCAGAAGCGGATGGAGGACCTGCTCACCTCCAGCTACAACGACGGCAGCAAGGTCGACGGCGTGCTGTCGCCCTTCGACGGCCTCTCCCGGGGCATCATCACCGCCCTGCAGAACGCCGGTTACCGCGGCGGCGCCAAGAAGATGCCGGTGGTGACCGGGCAGGACGCCGAGGTCGCGTCCGTCAAGCTCATCAACGACGGCGTGCAGAGCTCCACCGTGTTCAAGGACACCCGGCTGCTGGCCGAGCAGGCGGTGATCGCCGCCGAGGCGTTCCTGCGCAAGGAGGAGCCGAAGGCCAACGAGACCAAGGCGTACAACAACGGCGTCAAGGTCGTGCCCGCGTTCCTGCTGCCGGTCCAGACGGTCTACAAGGAGGACATCAAGTCCGTCCTGATCGACTCCGGTTACCTGACCGAGCAGGAGGTCGCCGCCGGCCGAGCCGGCTGATCCGGCCGGCGGGCCCGGTGGCGCGGTACGCCACCGGGCCCGCCCCGCTCCGGACACCACGACCACGAGCAGGACGGATACCCATGAGCGACCACATCCTCGAGATGCGTGGCATCACGAAGACCTTCCCCGGGGTCACCGCGCTGCAGGACGTCTCGCTCGCCGTACGGCGCGGCGAGATCCACGCGATCTGCGGCGAGAACGGCGCCGGCAAGTCCACCCTGATGAAGGTGCTGTCCGGGGTCTACCCGGCGGGCAGCTACGACGGCCAGATCGTCTTGGACGGCGAGCCGGTCGGCTTCCGGGGCATCCAGGACAGCGAAGCGCGCGGCATCGTCATCATCCACCAGGAACTCGCGTTGGTGCCGTACCTGTCGATCGCCGAGAACATCTTCCTCGGTAACGAGCGCCGGGGCCGCGGCGGGCTCATCGACTGGCACCGCACCAACGCCGAGGCCGCGGCGCTGCTGCGGTCGGTCGGGCTGCACGAGAACCCGGTCACCCCGGTCATCCAGCTGGGCGTCGGCAAGCAGCAGCTGGTGGAGATCGCCAAGGCGCTGTCCAAGAAGGTGCGGCTGCTGATCCTCGACGAGCCCACAGCGGCGCTCAACGACGTCGACTCGGCGCACCTGCTCGACCTGATGCGCAGCCTCCGCGGCCAGGGCATCACCTGCATCATGATCTCGCACAAGCTGGGTGAGATCACGGCGATCGCCGACTCGACCACCGTCATCCGCGACGGCCGTACCGTCGAGACGCTCGACATGGCCGACGGCGGCGCGACCCAGGACCGGATCATCCGCGGCATGGTCGGGCGCGACCTGGCCACCTTCTACCCGACCCGCGACGTCACCCCCGGCGAGGAGGTGCTGCGGATCGAGGACTGGACGGTGCGGCACCCGACACAGGACCGCCTGGTGGTCGACCGGGCCTCGCTGCACGTGCGCGCCGGTGAGGTCGTCGGCATCGCCGGCCTGATGGGCGCCGGGCGCACCGAGCTGGCGATGAGCGTGTTCGGCCGCGCCTACGGCCGCGACATCAGCGGCCGTCTGTACGTCAAGGGCCGCGAGGTGCGGGCGCGCACGGTGGCCGAGGCGATCGCCAACGGCATCGCGTACGCCACCGAGGACCGCAAGCACTACGGCCTCAACCTCATCGACGACGTCCGGGGCAACATCTCGGCCGCCGCGCTCGACAAGCTCGCCCGCAACGGCTGGATCGACGGCAACCGGGAGATCCAGGTCGCCGAGCGGGGACGGCGCGACATGAACATCAAGGCCCCGACCGTGATGTCGGTGGTGGGCAAGCTCTCCGGCGGCAACCAGCAGAAGGTCGTGCTGGCGAAGTGGCTGTTCACCGACCCGGACGTGCTGATCCTCGACGAGCCGACCCGGGGCATCGACGTCGGCGCGAAGTTCGAGATCTACACGATCGTCAACCGGCTGGTGGCCGAGGGCAAGGCGGTGGTCCTCATCTCCTCCGAACTGCCCGAGCTGCTCGGCATGTGCGACCGCGTCTACACCCTCGCGGCCGGCCGGATCACCGGGGAGATGCCGGTGCGCGAGGCCACCCAGGAGAACCTGATGGAACTCATGACCAAGGACAGGGATCTCGTCCGATGACCAGCACGAAGCCCACGCCCCAGAAGGTCGCCGCGCCCGACACCGGCGCGGCCGCGAGCCTGCACACCGGCACCAGCGACCCGCGCACGCTGATCCTCGGCAACCTGCGGCAGAGCGGCATCTACATCGCCCTGGTGGTGATCGTCGCGCTGTTCGCGGTGCTCACCGACGGTGTCTCGCTCAGCCCCGGCAACCTGACCAACATCGTGCTCCAGTACTCCTACATCCTGGTGCTCGCGATCGGCATGGTCATCGTGATCATCGGCGGCCACATCGACCTGTCCGTGGGATCGGTGGTGGCGCTCACCGGAGCGGTCTCCGCGGTGCTCGTCATCCGGGAGGGCATGCCCTGGTGGGCCGGCGTGCTGGCCGCGCTCGCGGTGGGCGTCGCGGTCGGCGCGTGGCACGGGCTCTGGGTCGCGTACGCCGGGATCCCGGCCTTCATCGTCACCCTGGCCGGCATGCTCCTGTTCCGCGGCCTCACGCTGCGGGTGCTGGACAACATCTCGCTGTCGCCGTTCCCCGAGGAGTACCAGCGGGTCGCCGCCGGCTTCCTCAACGGACTGCTGGGCGGCGAGGGCTACGACGCCTTCACGCTGTTCATCGGCGCGTTCGCCGTCGTCGGGTACGCGGTGGCCGTGTTCCGGACCCGGGTCGCCCGGGTGCGCCACGAGCAGCCGGTGGAGTCGTTCCCGCTGTTCGTCCTGCGGATCGTGGTGGTCGGCGCCGTGGTCATGTGGTTCGCCTGGCAGCTCGCCAACGCCCGCGGCCTGCCGATCGTGCTCATCGTGCTGGCCGTGCTGGTGCTGATCTACGGCCTGCTCACCCGCCGTACCGTGTTCGGCCGGCAGGTGTACGCGATCGGCGGCAACCTGCCCGCGGCGATGCTGTCCGGCGTCCGGGTGAAGCGGGTCAACTTCTGGATCTTCGTCAACATGGGCTTCCTGTCCGCCGTGGCGGGCGTGATCTACTCGTCCCGGTCCAACGGCGCCCAGCCGGCCGCCGGCAACATGTTCGAGCTGGACGCGATCGCGGCCGCCTTCATCGGCGGCGCGGCGGTCACCGGCGGGGTCGGCACCGTGGTCGGCGCCATGGTGGGTGGCCTGATCATGGCGGTGATGAGCAACGGGATGCAGCTCATGGGCGTCGACCAGTCCGTCCAGTCGGTGGTGAAGGGTCTCGTCCTGCTCGTGGCGGTGGCGTTCGACATCTGGAACAAGCGCCGGGCGGCCGGCGCCCGGTGACGGCCGGCCGGACGCTCGCCCCTTCGTCCGGCCGACCGCCGTTCACCGGCCGCAGCCGCTCACGCCCGGCTCCACCGTTGGTTGGTGTTGCCGTGGCAGGTCCAGACGATCACCCGGGTGCCGTTGGCGGTGCCCGCGTTGTCGACGTCCAGGCACAGCGACGGGAAGCGTCCGTTGCTCACCGTGCCGTTGCCGTTGATGGTCCACTGCTGGTTGGTGCCGCCGTTGCAGTCCCAGATCTGCACCCGGGTGCCGGCGGTCGCGTTCGTCGGCACGTCCAGGCACTTGCCGAGCACCTGCAACGCCTGCCCGTTGGTGGTGAACTGCTGGTTGGCGTTGTTGTGGCAGTCCCAGATCAGCGTGCCGGTGCCGTTGGCGGTGCCGGCGTTGTCGACGTCGAGGCACCGGCCGGACGACTCGCTGCGCAGCCGGAACGTGGTCGGGACCGGTGGCGGGGTGGTGGTGCCGCCGCCGCTGACCCGGTAGACCACGGTGCCGTGGGCCGGGACGCTGGCGGAGATCGTGCCGCTGGTGCTGGAGGTGGCGTCGGTCCAGGCGTCGCGCAGCGTGAACGAGCTGCCGCTCTTGCCGATCGCCGCCGCCGTGGTGGAGACGGTGGTGGTCGAGCTGCCCTGGTTGAACAGGGCGACCGCCACGTCTCCGTTGGCCAGCGGCTTGGCCAGCACCCGCCGGGTGCCGTCGAAGGAGACCTGGACCGCCTGGCGGCCGAGCGTGTCCTGGTTGATCGCGACCAGGTTGGCGTTGCGCAGGATCGCCAGCGTGGCCGCGTTCGCCGAGCGTACGTCGTTGCCCATCATCAGCGGCGCCGCCAGCATCGACCAGAGCGCGAAGTGGCTGCGCATCTCGGTGTCGTTCATGCCCCCTCGGCCGACCTCCAGCATGTCCGGGTCGTTGAACCCGCCGGGGGCGGCGTACCCGGCCAGGGGCACCGTGACGTCGACGATGTTCTGGATGCCCATCGGGTAGCCGTTGGTCTGGCCGGTGTTCCACGCGTTGGTGATGTCCTCGGTGGTCCGCCAGAGGTTCGCCACGTCGCTCCAGTTGCGCTGCGGCCCGGTCTTGGCGTGGTAGCTGTTGGGGTTGATGCTGTAGACGATCGGCCGGCCGGTGGAGGCCAGCGCGTCGCGCATGATGCCGAACCGCGCCACCTGGTCGTTTATCGTCCCGGTGCCGGAGCACCAGTCGTACTTGAGGTAGTCCACGCCCCACGCGGCGAACTGCCGCGCGTCCTGGTACTCGTGGTTGAGGCTGCCGGTGGCGCCGGGGAACGCGCCGCCGACCTGGGCGCAGGTCTTGTCCAGCGGCACCTGGTAGATGCCGAACAGCAGGCCACGGGCGTGCAGGTAGTCACCGAGCGCCTTCATCCCGCTGGGGAACCGTTGCGGGTGCGCCTGGAGGTTGCCCTGCGCGTCCCGGTTCGGGTTGAACCAGCAGTCGTCCACGACGACGTACTTGTACCCGAGGTCGCGCAGTCCGTTGGCGACGATCGCGTCGGCGGTCTGCTGGATGAGGGTCTCGTTGATGTTGCAGCCGAACGTGTTCCAGGTGTTCCACCCCATCGGCGGCGTACGGGCGACGCCGTTGTCCAGCGCCCGGGCCGGGCGTGGGGCGACTGCCCCGTCGGTGACGGTGGCTGCGAGCGCCACCGCCGCGACACCCAGGACGGCGAGCGTCCGTCGGGTCCATCTGCGCACTGGGTCCTCCTCGGTGGCCGGGCGCCGTCCGTGCCGGTACCCGGAAGGGAGCGGCCCGCCGGTCGCACGGCGTCGCCCGTGGTCCACGGGGACGGACGCGGCACGGCAGTTCCACCAGGGCCGGTCGGTGCCGGCGGGCGCTCGTGGGTGGTGGGGTTCCGGCGGTCGACGGGGTCGCCGTCCGTCGCCGCCCGGCTGCGGCGCCGGGGTTTCCCGGACAGCGGCGCCACAGTGTGTGGGGATGGCGAAATGTTATCGCTGACATCAAACACTGTAAATAGCCTGGCGACCCTCGGGCGGCTTGCGGCGGCCTGCTGCCGAGGGTGCCGCGGTGAGAAAAAGAGCCGCTGAGCGGCCCTCTGGGCGGCCCCGCGGCGGCATCTGGGCCCTCGGGCCGGGGGAGTCGGGAGCGCCGAGAGAATTTCCGGAAGTTCCATCGATTGTTGTCGCTAACAGGCTGTCTGCCCGAGGTTCGACCGCGCCGTCGGCGTGGATCTCCCGGCCGGCGGCCGGGCCGGTCCGCGCGGGGCGGAGGACGCCGGTTCCGGGCGCCGCCGCTCGTTACGTAGCTGTTGCCCGGACGTGTCTTGACGGATGTGTATGTGAGCGCTAACACTAACTCCGTGACACGGCGGAGGTGCAAATGAGCGAAGTGGACGCGACCGACCGGTACGTGATCGGGGTCGACTTCGGCACGTTGTCCGGCCGGGCGCTGGTGGTCCGGGTCCGCGACGGCGCTGAACTCGGCACCGCGGTGCACGACTACCGGCACGGGGTCATCGAGACCGCGCTGCCCGACGACGGCCCGGCGTTGCCGCCGGACTGGGCGCTGCAGGACCCCGACGACTACCGCGACGTGCTGCGCCACGCCGTACCGGCAGCGCTCTCGGCGGCCGGCGTGGACCCGGCACTGGTGGTCGGGATCGGCATCGACTTCACCGCCTGCACGGTCCTGCCGACGCTCGCCGACGGCACGCCGCTGTGCGAGATCCCGGAGCTGCGCCACCGGCCGCACGCCTGGGTCAAGCTCTGGAAGCACCACGCCGCGCAGCCGCACGCCGACCGGATCAACGCGCTGGCGCACGAACGCGGCGAGCCGTGGATCGGCCGCTACGGCGGCAAGATCTCCGCGGAGTGGCAGTTCGCCAAGGGGCTGCAGATCCTGGACGAGGACCCGGAGATCTACCGGCGCGCCGAGCGCTTCATCGAGGCGGCCGACTGGATCGTCTGGCAGCTGTGCGGCGTCGAGACGCGCAACGTCTGCACCGCCGGCTACAAGGGCATCCGGCAGGACGGCCGCTACCCGTCCCCGGACTACCTGGCCGCGCTCGACCCGGACTTCACCGACTTCGTCACCAAGCTGGACGGTCCGCTGCTGCCGCTGGGCGCGCGGGCCGGCGCGCTCGACGCCCGCGCCGCCGCCTGGACCGGTCTGCCCGAGGGCATCGCGGTCGCGGTCGGCAACGTCGACGCGCACGTCACCGCCGCCGCCGCCCAGGCGCTGCGGCCCGGCCGGCTGGTGGCCATCATGGGCACCTCCACCTGCCACGTGCTCAACGGCACCCACCCGGCCGAGGTGCCGGGCATGTGCGGCGTGGTCGACGGCGGCATCAGCCCCGGCGCCTGGGGCTTCGAGGCCGGGCAGAGCGGCGTGGGGGACATCTTCGGCTGGTTCGTGCGCCACGGCGCCCCGGCCGGATTCGATTCGCACGAGCGGCTCACCGAGGCCGCCGCGGCCCAGCCGGTCGGCGCGCACGGCCTGGTGGCGCTGGACTGGTGGAACGGCAACCGGTCGCTGCTGGTCAACCACGACCTGAGCGGGCTGATCGTCGGGCTGACGCTGGCCACCCGGCCGCCGGACGTCTACCGGGCGCTGCTGGAGGCCACCGCGTACGGCACCCGGATGATCGTCGAGGCGTTCGCGCAGGCCGGAGTGCCGGTCGACGACCTGGTGGTGGCCGGCGGGCTCACCTCCAACCGGCTGCTGATGCAGATCTACGCCGACGTCACGAACCGGCCGCTGAGCATCATCGGCTCCGCCCAGGGGCCGGCGCTCGGCTCGGCCATCCACGCCGCGGTCGCGGCCGGCGAGTACCAGTCGATCCACGAGGCGTCCGCCGCGATGGGACGGATCGAGGAGGCGGTCTACCGGCCCGTACCGGAGAACGTCCGGGCGTACGACGCGCTCTACGCCGAGTACCGCGCGCTGCACGACCACTTCGGCCGCGGCGCGAACGACGTCATGCTGCGCCTGCGGGCGATCCGCAACGCGGCGGTCGACGCCCGCGCCGCCGCGCCCTTGGAGGTGGTCGGATGAACAGCCAGGTCGCCGAGCTGCGCGAGACGGTGGCCCGCCTGCACCGCGAGCTGACCCGCTACGGGCTGGTGGCCTGGACCGCCGGCAACGTCTCGGCCCGCGTACCCGGTCAGGACCTGATGGTCATCAAGCCCAGCGGCGTCGACTACGACGACCTGACCGCCGAGTCCATGGTGGTCTGCGACCTGAGCGGCACTGTCGTCGACGGCGGCGGCTCGCCGTCCAGCGACACCGCCGCGCACGCCTACGTCTACCGCGCGATGCCCGAGGTCGGCGGCGTGGTGCACACCCACAGCGGCTACGCCACCGCCTGGGCGGCCCGGGGCGAGGCGATCCCGTGCTGGCTGACCGCGCAGGCCGACGAGTTCGGCGGGGAGATCCCGGTCGGGCCGTTCGCGCTGATCGGCGGCGACGACATCGGCAAGGGGATCGTCAGCACGCTGTCCGGGCACCGCTCGCCCGCGGTGCTCATGCGCAACCACGGCGTGTTCACCATCGGCCGGGACGCCCGGGCGGCGGTCAAGGCCGCCGTGATGTGCGAGGACGTCGCCCGCACCGCGCACCTGGCCCGAGCGCTCGGGCAGCCGCTGCCGATCGCGCCGGCCGACATCGACTCGCTCTACGACCGTTACCAGAACGTCTACGGCCAACGCCCGCCGGCGCCCTGACCCCGGACCGGGCGCCGCGCACCCACCCCACCACCACACCCGGACGCACCGGCTCCCCGCCGCGCGTCCGGAACATCCAACCCCGGAGGAGAACCGATGAGTACCAGGAGCACGGCCCGCAGGGTCATCGCCGCGCTCGCCGGCGTGCTGCTCGCCGGCAGCATGGCGGCCTGCGGCAACAGCGACACCGGTGGCGATTCCGGTGACGGCAACGACAAGATCGTCCTGGGTTTCTCCCAGGTGGGCGCCGAGAGCGGCTGGCGCACCGCGAACACCACCTCGATCAAGGAAGCGGCCGCCGAGGCCGGCATCGAGCTGAAGTTCGACGACGCGCAGCAGAAGCAGGAGAACCAGATCAAGGCGATCCGCAACTTCATCCAGCAGAAGGTCGACGTGATCGCCTTCTCGCCGGTGGTGGAGTCGGGCTGGGACACCGTGCTCAAGGAGGCCAAGGACGCGAAGATCCCGGTCATCCTGACCGACCGCGCGGTCGACTCGGCCGACAAGTCGCTCTACAAGACGTTCCTCGGCTCGGACTTCGTCAAGGAGGGCCGCCTCGCCGGCGAGTGGCTGGTGGAGCAGAAGAAGGCGGCGTCCGGCCCGGTCAACATCGTCGAGCTGCAGGGCACGACCGGCTCGGCCCCGGCCAACGACCGGAAGAAGGGCTTCGCCGAGGCGATCGCCGCCAACCCCAACCTGAAGATCGTCGCGTCGCAGTCGGGTGACTTCACCCGGGCCGGCGGCAAGCAGGTCATGGAGCAGTTCCTCAAGGCCAACCCGAAGATCGACGTGCTCTTCGCGCACAACGACGACATGGGTCTGGGCGCGCTCGAGGCGATCAGCGCGGCGGGCAAGACGCCCGGCAAGGACATCACCATCATCACCGTCGACGCGGTGAAGGACGGCATGCAGGCCCTCGCGGACGGCAAGTTCAACTTCATCGCCGAGTGCAGCCCGCTGCTCGGCCCGCAGCTGATGGAGCTGGTCAAGAAGGTCAAGGCCGGCGAGGAGGTCCCCGCCCGGATCGAGACCGAGGAGACCACCTTCACCCAGGAGCAGGCCAAGGAGGCACTGCCCAACCGCAAGTACTGACCCACCCCGGGGGTCGCCGTCGCGAGACGGCGGCCCCCGTGCCACCACCGTCTAGAAGAGGTCCGATGGGATGACGGGTAACCGTCCGGTCCTGACCATGACCGGCATCAGCAAGACCTTCCCCGGGGTCCGCGCGCTGCACGACGTCGACTTTCGGTTGTTCCCGGGCGAGGTCCACGCCCTGATGGGTGAGAACGGCGCCGGCAAGTCCACCCTGATCAAGGTGCTGACCGGCGTCTACGGGACCGATGCGGGCGTCATCACCCTCGACGGCGAGCAGGTCTCGTTCAGCGGGCCGATGCAGGCCGCCGCGGCCGGCGTCAGCACCGTCTACCAGGAGGTCAACCTCTGCACCAACCTGTCGGTGGCGGAGAACGTCTTCATCGGCCGCGAGCCGCGCCGGCTCGGCGCGGTGCGCTGGGGCGAGATGCGCCGGCGGGCCCGCGACCTGCTGGCCCGGCTCGACCTCGACCTCGACGTCTCCGCGCCGCTGGGCACGTACTCGCTCGCGGTGCAGCAGATGGTCGCCATCGCCCGGGCGATCGACGTGCAGGCCCGGGTGCTGATCCTGGACGAGCCGACGTCCAGCCTGGACGCCGGCGAGGTGGCGCAGCTGTTCCGGATCATGCGCCAGCTCCGTGACGAGGGCATTGCGATCCTGTTCGTCACGCACTTCCTCGACCAGGTCTACGGCATCGCGGACCGCATCACGGTGTTGCGCAACGGCACGCTGGTGGGGGAGTACCGCACCGAGGAGCTGCCGCAGTTCAGCCTGGTCGAGAAGATGATCGGGCAGGAGCTGGACGTGCTGGAGCGGCTCGACGAGCAGCAGAAACGCGCCACCGTCGACACCGCTGACGAGGCCCCGCTGGTGGACGCCGACGGGCTGGGCCGGCGTGGCGCGGTCGCCCCGTTCAGCCTGCGCATCCACGCCGGTGAGGTGGTCGGCCTGGCCGGGCTGCTCGGCTCCGGCCGTACCGAGGTGGCGCGGCTGATCTTCGGCGCGGACCGGGCCGACCACGGCCAGGTCCGGCTCGACGGCGGCCGGGCGCCGGTGCGCAACCCGATCCAGGCCATCGGCCAGGGTGTCGGCTTCTGCTCGGAGAACCGGCGGGCCGAGGGCATCGTCCCGGAGCTGACGGTCCGGGAGAACATGATCCTGGCGATGCAGGCCGCGCGCGGCTGGCTGCGTCCGATCCCGCGCCGCCGCCAGGACGAGCTGGTCCGCAGGTACGTCGAGGCGCTGAGCATCCGCCCGGCCAACCCGGAACTGCCGGTGCGCAACCTGTCCGGCGGCAATCAGCAGAAGGTGCTGCTGGCCCGCTGGCTCATCACCGAGCCGCGCCTGCTCATCCTGGACGAGCCGACCCGCGGCATCGACGTCGGCGCGAAGGCCGAGATCCAGAAGCTGGTGGTGCAGCTCTCCGACGGCGGCATGGCGGTGCTGTTCATCTCCGCCGAGCTGGAGGAGGTGCTGCGCCTGAGCCATCGGGTCGCGGTCATGCGCGACCGCGAGATGGTCGCCCAGCTCGACAACGACGACACGCTCGACGCCGACCGCGTCATGCGCACCATCGCCAGCGGCACCACGCGGAAGGAGGTGACCCGATGACCGCCGTCGCCGCCCGCCTCCGCCCGCTCACCGGCCACCGCCTGTTCTGGCCGGCGCTGGTGCTCGTGGTGATGCTCGCCGCGAACACCGTCTACCGTCCCGGCTTCCTCGCCGTCGAGGTCAAGAACGGCCACCTGTACGGCACGCCCATCGACATCCTGCGGCTGAGCGCGCCGCTGATCCTGGTCGCGCTCGGGATGACGCTCGTCATCGCCACCGGCGGCATCGACCTGTCCGTCGGGTCGCTCTGCGCCATCAGCGGCGCGATCGCCTGCCTGCACATCAGCGGGGCGGCCGACCAGAACAGCCCGGCCACGGTGGCCACCGCGCTGGCGCTGGCCTTCGGCGCCGCGCTGGTGCTCGGCGCGTGGAACGGCGTGCTCGTGGCGGTCATCGGCATCCAGCCGATCATCGCCACGCTGATCCTCATGGTGGCCGGCCGGGGCATCGCCCAGCTGGTCACCGAGGGGCAGATCATCACGATCAACTCCGGGCCGTACCGGGCGATCGGGCTCGGGCACTTCCTGACGCTGCCGCTGGCCATCCTGATCGCGCTCGCCGCCGCGCTGCTGGTGGCCGCGTTCACCCGGCGTACCGCGCTCGGCCTGATCGTCGAGTCGGTCGGCGGTAACGCCGAGGCCAGCCGGCTGGCCGGCATCCGGTCGCGGCGCATCGTCTTCCTCGTCTACGTGATCAGCGCCGCCTGCGCCGCGCTCGCCGGCTTCATGGTCACCGCGAACGTGTCCAGCGCCGACGGCAACGCCGCCGGCCTGTG
The DNA here is from genome assembly GCF_000568915.1 of Micromonospora sp. M42. Taxonomy (NCBI): domain Bacteria; kingdom Bacillati; phylum Actinomycetota; class Actinomycetes; order Micromonosporales; family Micromonosporaceae; genus Micromonospora; species Micromonospora sp. M42. The sequence continues at coordinate 435,942 of NZ_KK037233.1, forward strand.
GATCGAGCTCGACGCGATCCTGGCGGTCGTGATCGGCGGCACGTCGCTCGCCGGGGGCCGGTTCTCCCTCGGCGGCACCGTCCTCGGCGCGCTGATCATCCAGACCCTGACCACCACCGTGTACGCCATGAACATCTCGCCGCAGACGTCGCTGCTGTTCAAGGCGGTCGTCGTCATCGCCGTCTGCCTCGTGCAGGCCCCGGCGTTCCGCGCCCGGCTGCGCCGGCGGCGGCGCGGGACCGAGCCCGGGCCGGCGGCGCCGCAGCGGGAGAAGGAGCAGGTGCCGGCATGAGCAGCACGTCGTTGACCACCGGCCGCTCCTGGCGGCCCAGCCTGCCCCGGCGGCACGTCCCGGTGCTGGCGACGCTCGCCCTGCTGCTCGTCATGTACGGCATCGGCGTGTCCCAGTACCGCGCGTTCTCCAACATCCAGGTCGTCTTCAACGTCTTCATCGACAACGGCTTCCTGCTCGTCGTCGCGGTCGGCATGACGTTCGTGATCCTCACCGGCGGCATCGACCTGTCCGTCGGCTCGGTGGTCGCGATGACCGCGATGGTGTCGGCGTCGCTGCTGCGCGACGGCCTGCCCGCGGCGCTGGTGCTGGTCATCGCGCTGCTGATCGGCCCGACGCTGGGCTTCCTGATGGGCTGCGCGATCCACTTCTTCGAGATCCAGCCGTTCATCGTCACACTCGCCGGGATGTTCTTCGCCCGCGGCATGTGCACGTTCATCAGCGACTCCTCGATCTCCATCACCGACGGCTTCTGGACGTCGATGTCGCAGCAGCGCATCGGCGACCCGGCCGGCAACTTCGTCTCGATCAGCGTGCTCATCGCGTTCGCGGTGGTGCTGATCGCGGCGTACGTGCTGGCGTACACCCGGTTCGGCCGCAACGTGTACGCGGTCGGCGGCAACGCGCAGTCGGCGCTGCTGATGGGCCTGCCGGTGGCGCGGACCCGGATCGCCGTCTACACGATCAGCGGGCTCTGCTCGGCCATCGGCGGCATCCTGCTGTCGTTCTACACGCTCTCCGGCGCGCCGCTGATCGCCGTCGGGATGGAGCTGGACGTGATCGCGGCTGTGGTGATCGGCGGCACCGTGCTCACCGGCGGTTCCGGGTACGTCTTCGGCACCGTGCTCGGCGTGCTGGTGCTCGGCGTGATCCAGACCCTGATCACGTTCGACGGCAGCCTCAACTCCTGGTGGACCAAGATCGTGATCGGCGGGCTGCTCTTCGCGTTCATCCTCCTCCAGCGCCTCATCGGCATCCGGTTCAAGTGACGGTTCCTAGCGCGGAAGGCAACAACATGGCAACTCACCCCCAGCCCGAGGTCTGGTTCCTCACCGGCAGCCAGGGCCTCTACGGCGAGGACACCCTGCGGCAGGTCGCCGAGCAGTCCCGGCAGATCGCCGCGCGCCTGGACTCCTCGCCGGACATCCCCGTCCGCGTGGTCTGGAAGCCGGTCCTCACCTCCAGCGCGGACATCCTGGCGGTGTGCCGGGACGCGGCCGTGCAGGGCGCGGTCGGGGTGATCGCCTGGATGCACACGTTCTCCCCGGCCAAGATGTGGATCTCCGGGCTGGACGCGCTACGGACGCCGCTGCTGCACCTGCACACGCAGGCGAACGTGGCGCTGCCGTGGGACGAGATCGACATGGACTTCATGAACCTCAACCAGGCCGCCCACGGCGACCGGGAGTTCGGGTTCGTCCAGACCCGGCTCGGGGTGGCCCGCAAGACCGTCGCCGGCCACGTCACCGACCCGCGCGTCGTCGGCCGGGTCGCGGCCTGGGCCCGGGCCGCCGTCGGCTGGTCGGCGCTGCGGACGCTGCGGCTGGCGCGCTTCGGCGACAACATGCGCGACGTCGCGGTCACCGAGGGGGACAAGGTCGAGGCGGAGCTGCGCTTCGGCGTATCGGTGAACACCTACGGCGTCAACGACCTCGTCGCGGCCGTCGACCAGGTGGCGGACGCGCAGGTGGACGACCTGGTCAAGGAGTACGACGACACCTTCCGGGTGGCGCCGGAGCTGCGGCCCGGCGGGGACCGGCACGACTCGCTGCGGTACGCGGCGCGCCAGGAGCTGGGCCTGCGCGCGTTCCTGGAGGCCGGCGGGTTCCGGGCGTTCACCACGAACTTCGAGGACCTCGGCGGGCTGCGCCAGCTTCCCGGGATCGCGGTGCAACGCCTGATGGCCGACGGCTACGGCTTCGGCGGCGAGGGCGACTGGAAGACCTCGGTGCTGGTGCACACGCTCAAGGCGATGGCCGTCGGGGTGCCGGGCGGCACCTCGTTCATGGAGGACTACACCTACGACCTGACGTTCGGCCAGGAGCTGATCCTCGGCGCGCACATGCTGGAAGTGTGCCCGAGCATCGCCGCCGACGTGCCGAGCGCGCAGGTGCATCCGCTGAGCATCGGCGGGCGGGAGGACCCGGTGCGCCTGGTCTTCGACGCCGCGCCCGGCCCGGCCGTGGTGCTGGGCATGGCGGACATGGGGGAGCGGTTCCGGCTGGTGGCCAACGCGGTGGACGTGGTGCCGCCGCCGCACCCGCTGCGCCGGCTGCCGGTGGCGCGCGCGGTCTGGCGTCCGCAGCCCGACCTGGCCGGCTCGGCGGAGGCGTGGATCACCGCGGGCGCGCCGCACCACACCGTGCTCTCCCAGGCCGTCGGCGTGGAGGAGCTGCGTGACCTGGCGGCGATGGCCCGGACCGAGCTGGTGGTCATCGACGCGGAGACGCGCCCGCACCGCTTCGCCGACGAGCTGCGCTGGAACCAGGCGTACTACCGGCTCGCCCGGGGCTTCTGAACCCCCTCGCCGCCCGCCGCGCCGACCCCGCGTGGCGGGCGGCGTGTTACGCCTTGACGAACGCCATGTTATCGCTCACAGTCGATGGATAGGGTCACCGGCACCGCTCGCGGGCCGTTCCGGGCGCGATCTGCGCCGCAGTTGCCAGGGATCCGACTCCCGCCTGGGTGGGCATCGCTGTTAGCGATAACGCCGACGTCGTCGGCGCGCGTCGCCGTGCCCGGGCTCCGGTCGACGAAGGAGGATCATGGTGACGGCTCGACTGTCCCGTGGACGTGGACGCCTGTCCCGGCTGCTGGCCGGGGTGGTGGCGCTGCTTGTCGGTGGCGTGGTGGTGGGCGCCGTGCCCGCGCCCGTCTCCGCGGCCACCGTGGACACCAGCGCGTACTACGTGCTGGTGAACCGCAACAGCGGCAAGGCGCTGGACCTGTACAACCAGGCGACGAACGACGGCGCGCGGATCACCCAGTGGACGCGCAACGACGGCGCCTGGCAGCAGTGGCAGTTCGTGGACTCCGGCGGTGGCTACTACCGGCTGCGCTCCCGGCACTCGGGCAAGGTGCTGGACGTGACCGGCGCGTCCACCGCCAACGGGGCCGCGGTGGTCCAGTGGACCGACCACGGCGGCACCAACCAGCAGTTCCGGCTGGCCGACTCCGACAGCGGGTACGTCCGGCTGATCAACCGGAACTCGAACAAGGTGATGGAGGTGCAGAACGCCTCCACCGCCGACGGCGGCAACATCGTCCAGTACGACGACTGGAACGGCGCGAACCAGCAGTGGCAGCTGGTGCGGGTCGGCGGCAACCCGGGTGACCCGGGCACGCCGAGCGGCAACTTCACCAACCCGGCGGTCTGGCAGGACTTCGCCGACGTCGACATCATCCGGGTCGGCGACGTCTACTACATGTCCGCCTCCACCATGCACTACTCGCCCGGCGCGCCGGTGCTGCGCTCCTGGGACCTGGTGAACTGGGAGCTCGCCGGGCACTCGGTGCCGCGGCTGGAGTTCGGCACCAAGTACGACCTGAGCGCCAGCGAGCAGGCGTACGTGGACGGCATCTGGGCGTCGACGCTGAACTACCGGCCGAGCAACCGCACGTTCTACTGGGCCGGGTGCATCGATTTCGCGCAGACCCACATCTACACCGCCACCGCCGTGGACGGCGCGTGGAGCCGCCTTGCCACCATCCCCAACTGCTACTACGACGCCGGCATGCTGATCGACGACAACGACACCATGTACGTCGCGTACGGCAACGGCACGATCAGCGTGGCCCAGCTCTCCGCCGACGGGCGCAGCCAGGTGCGGGCGCAGCAGGTCTACCAGACGCCGTCGAGCATCGGCACGCTGGAGGGGGCGCGCTTCTACAAGCGCAACGGCGCGTACTACATCTGGCTGACCCGGCCGGCCAACGGCCAGTACGTGCTGAAGTCCACGAACGGCCCGTTCGGCCCGTACGAGCAGCGGCAGGTGCTGCTGAACCTGCCCGGCCCGATCTCCGGTGGCGGCGTGCCGCACCAGGGCGGGCTGGTGCAGACGCAGACCGGCGCCTGGTACTACATGGCGTTCACCGACGCCTACCCGGGCGGCCGGATGCCGACGCTGGCGCCGATCACCTGGACCTCCGACGGCTGGCCGCAGCTGCAGACCGTCAACGGGGCCTGGGGTGCGAGCTATCCCAACCCGCTGCCGACCCGCCCGGTCAAGCCGCTCACCGGCACCGACACGTTCTCCGGCACCACGCTCGGCCCGCAGTACGAGTGGAACCACAACCCGGACAACAGCAGGTGGTCGGTGAACAACGGCCTGCGCCTGCAGACCGCCACCGTCACGAACGACCTGTACCGGGCCCGCAACACGCTCACCCACCGCATCCAGGGTCCGACCTCGACCGGCACCATCGAGCTGGACTACTCGACCATGCGCGACGGTGACCGGGCCGGCCTGGCGATGCTGCGGGACAGTTCGGCCTGGATCGGCGTACGGCGGGACAACGGCGCGACCCGGGTGGTGATGACAAACGGTCTGACCATGGGCTCGAACTGGAACACCACGAGCACCGGGACGGAGATCGCCGGCGCGGCGGTGTCCGGCGGGCGGATCTGGTTGCGGGCCAACGCCGACATCCGGCCCGGCTCCGGACGGCAGGCGCGGTTCTCCTACAGCACCGACGGGGTGAACTTCGTGTCGCTGGGCAACGCGCTGACGCTCAACAACGCGTGGCAGTTCTTCATGGGCTACCGGTTCGGCTTCTTCAACTACGCCACGCAATCGCTTGGCGGCGCGGTGACGGTGCGGCAGTTCTCGCTGACGACACCGTGACAACGGTCACCATTCGCGGCCGTTGACACATCTTCCATAGCCCGGGGTGCGGCTCCGGCAATCGCCGGAAATGCCGCACCCCGGGCCCAATTCCACCCGCTCCGAGCTGCCTGTTCGTGCCGCTGCGCAACGGAAGGGAATGAGCCGCCTGTCGATTCCGCGATAATCGGCGCGCCACGGTGGGAACGGTCGATCTGCGGTAGCGATACCGATGGGACCGCTGGCGTAGACTGTCGCCACCCGGGACGGTCCGGTCGAGATCGACCGGGTGTGGCCGCCGCGGGCAGTGGCGAAAGTGAGGTGGCCGTGCGCGGTCCTGCGATGACGGACGTGGCTCGCCTCGCCGGGGTTTCGCACCAGACGGTCTCCCGGGTGCTCAACGGGCATCCCAACGTGCGTGAACAGACCCGGCTGCGGGTCCAGGCCGCCATCACCGAGCTCGGCTACCGGCCCAACCGCGCGGCCCGCGCGCTGGTGACCGGCCGTTCCCAGGTGATCGGCGTGGTCGCGCAGAACACCACGCTGTACGGCCCGGCGTCGCTGCTGGCCGCGCTGGAGCAGACCGCCGCCGAGGCGGGTTTCGCGGTGAGCGTCGGCAGCGTCCGCGACCTCGACCACCGTTCCATCTCGGCGGCGGTGGAGCGGCACCTGGCGCACCGGGTGGCCGGCATAGTGGTGATCGCGCCCGTCGAGTCGGCCGGGGAGGCGCTGGAACGGCTGCCCCACGACGTGCCGCTGGTGACAGTCGACGGCGACCCCCGGCGGCCGATCCCGCTGGTCACCGTCGACCAGGTCGCCGGCGCCCGGGCCGCCACCGAGCACCTTCTCGCCGCCGGGCACCGCACCGTCTGGCACGTGTCCGGCCCGTCGGACTGGTTCGACAGCGCCGGCCGGATCGAGGGGTGGCGCGAGGCGTTGCGGCAGGCGGGCGCCGAGGTTCCGCCGCTGGTCCCGGCGGACTGGTCCGCTGCCGCGGGTTACCGGTGCGGGCAGATGCTGGCCCGGATGCCGGAGGTCACCGCGGTCTTCACGGCGAATGACCACCTGGCGCTGGGCGTGCTGCGCGCGCTGCACGAGCACGGCCGCCGCGTACCGGACGACATCAGCGTCGTCGGGTTCGACGACGTGCCCGAGGCGGCGTACTTCATTCCGCCGCTGACCACGGTGCGGCCCGACTTCACGGCGGTGGCCGCGGCGAGCCTGGACCTCCTGCTGGCCCAGATCGAGTCGGAGTCGGCAGGCCCGCTGCGCCAGACCATCGCCCCGACGCTGGTCCCGCGCCGAAGCGTAGGCCCACCCCCCACCCGCTGACCCACCCGGCGCCCCACCCGCCCTCGCCGATCTTGCACTTCGCGCCCGCAGGATGTCCGGTTCGCGAACTTCGCGGGGGCCGAAAGCGCAAGATCGGCGAGCTGGGGCGGCGGGGGTGGGTCAGAGGAAGCGCCAGCGCTGGTGGGCGGCGCCGGTGTCGTCGGCGAGGACAGCCTGCGCGCCCTGGGCGCCGGAACCGCCGCTGAGGCCGAGCACACGGCCCCCGTTCGCGCACTGGATCCGGAACCAGCCGCCGCCGCCGTGCCGCAGCCGCCACCTGTGGTCGGCGGCGCCGTTGTCGGCCCACTGGACGATCCGGGCGCCGGCCGCTGTCGAGGCGCCCTCGACGCCCAGCACCTTGCCGCTGTTGCCGTTGCGCAGCCGCAGGTAGCCGCCGGTGTCCACGAGCGCGGTCCAGAGGTGGTCGGCGGTCCCGGTGTCGCCCCACTGGATGACCGGCCCGCCGTCGGCGGTGGACATGTTCTGCACGCCGAGCACCAGCCCGCTGCCGAGGTTCTGGATCCGCCGCGCCCCGTTGGGCAGGAACCGCCACTGGTTGTCCAGGCTGCCGTTGTCCGGGTCCTGCACGGCGAACGCGCCCTGCGCGGTCGAGCCGCCGGAGATGCCGAGCAGCTTGCCGGTGTGCACGTTGCGCAGCTTGTGGCTGCCGTCGCCGACGTCGACGACGGCCCAGAGATGGTCGGCGGTGCCGTTGTCCGCCCACTGCAGGATCCGGGCGCCGTCGGCGGTGGACATGTTTTCCACGCCCAGCACCTTGCCGCTGTTGACGTTGCGCAGCCGCAGCGCCGACCCGTCGACCACGAGCTGCCAGTCGTGGTCGGCGGTGCCGGTGTCACCCCACTGCAGCGCGAGCCCGCCGTCGGCGGTGGACATGTTCTGGATCCCGAGCACCAGCCCGCTCGCCGCGTTCGCCAGCCGGAAACTCGCCTCGCCGCCGCCACCACTGCCCGTGCCGACCCGCCAGTAGACCGTGTAGTTGTGCCCGTGGGCGTCGTAGAACGGGCCGAGGTTGACGGTGGCGCCGTCGGCCCGGGCGGTGAACGCGAGACTGCCCGTGCCGGTACGGGTGACCGAGGCCGGGTCCAGCGTCGGCAGCGCGCTCAGCGTGGTGTTGCCGTAGTTGCCGGAGAGCACCACCGGCCCGTACGTGATCGCGGCGACCGCGGCGTCGTCGTTGGCGGCCACCGTCGCCACCCGCATCGGCAGCCGGACCGTTACCGTGTCGCCGGAGGTCCAGTCGCGGGTCAGGGCGGCGTAGCTGCCGGGCGTGGTGGCGATGCCGGCCGCGACGCCGTTGACGCTGACGCTCGCCCCGCTGGTCCACGCCGGGATCCGGATCCGCATCGTCCACGATCCGCTCACCGAGCCGGTGACGGTCAGCGTCGTGGTGTCGCCGACCGGGTACGAGGTGGCCTGGGTGACGGTGATGCCGCGCTGGCTCCAGGTGAGCACCGAGGGCATGAACAGGTTGACGGTCAGCGTGGTGCCGTTGTGGAAGTAGATCGCGTCGGCGAGCGTGGTGTTGGTCTCCAGCCCGGTGCCCTGACAGCACCAGAAGGAGTTGTAGTCGGTGCTCCAGGTGCCGCCGCCCCACGCCGGGCCGACACCGCGCCGCCCGCCCGGGTTGAGCGGGGTGAAGTACGTGACGTGACCGTGCGCGTCGGCCGGGTTCTGCTGGCCGATCATGTGGTTGAGCAGCGCGCGTTCGTAGAAGTCGACGTACGCGACCCGGTCCGGGGCGAGCTGCCACAGCTCCCGGGTCAGCTTGAGCATGTTGTACGTGTTGCACGCCTCGCACGTGTCGTTGCGCAGGTAGCCGGCGATCGCGTTCGGGGCACGGAAGTGCTCGGCCTGGCTGTTGCCGCCGATGGCGTACGTGTGCGCGCCGACGGTGATGGCCCACGCGTTGGTGGCGATGTCCCGGTAGCGGGTGACGCCTGTGGCCTTGTACTCCCGGGCCGCGCCGATCCACTTGGGCACCTGCGTGTTGGCGTGCAGCCCGTTGAGCTGGTCGGAGTTGGCGGCGAGCGGGTTGAACACGGCGGCGTGGTCGAACCGCTGCGCGACGGTCAGCCACCGCCCGTCGCCGGTCTGCTGGTAGAGGTCGGTCAGCACCGCGTTCATGCCGCCGAACTCGGTGCCGAGCATGGCCTGCATCTGGGCCGAGGTGAGCCGGCCGGTGCGCTGGTCGACCCAGCCGGCCAGCGCCAGCAGCACGTCCCGGGCCTGGGTGCTGCCGATCAGCCGCCACACGTCCAGCAGCCCGGCCAGCGTCTTGTGGATGCAGTAGTAGGGGACGTTGCCGTTGCTGAGCGTCCGGGCCTCCAGCGCGGCGAAGTCGGACTCCGGGAAGCCGGACAGGTAGCCGGCGCTGAACCCGGCCGCGCCGTTGTTGGCCTGGCAGCGGGCCAGCTCGGCGACCATGGTGAGCGCCTTGTCCCGGCAGGTGGTGTCGCCGAGCACCGCCCACGCCTGCGCCCAGGCGGTCAGGAAGTGACCCTGCATGTGGGTGCGGAACGGGAAGTTCGGCGCGTCCCAGCCACCGTTGGCGGCGGCGCCGCCGGTGGACAGGCGGTGGTTGGCCCGGAAGTTGTAGAGCAGCCGGTTGACGTCCACGAAGCGCAGGTACGCCACTGTGCGGTTCTCGTTGTCCTGCCACCGGCTCGCGGTCAGCCGGACCTGGCCCGGGTCGAACGCGTACGCGGACACGCCGATGTCGGGGCGAGCCGGTGGCAGCGCGGCGTGCGCCGTACCGCCTGCGGTGACGGACCCGGCAGCGGCGCCGGCGGTCGCCGCGACGGCGGTGGCGCCGGTGGCGCGGAGCAGGAATCGGCGGTTCACCAGGGGAGCGGGCATGGACGGCCTCCGTGGCGGGGGACGGTGGTGGCGGGGACGGTGGTGGTGGGGAACGGCTACGCGGTGACCCGGAAGGTGGCGTCCTGCCGGTCGACCGCGGGGGAGCCGGCGCCGAGCGGGTCGATGCGCAGCCGGTAGTCGTAGTGCCGCAGGTAACGGGTGGGGTAGTTGTACGAGCGGAACGACGACCAGGTGGCGTCGGCCAGGCCGGCGGTGCGGTGGAAGGTGGCGTCGGCGCGGAACGTGGCGGTGCCGTCGTTCGGGTCCAGCCGGACCGCGTAGTCGTAGTGCCGCAGGTAGTTGCCGGGGTAGTTGACCGACTCGAACGAGAAGCCGGTGGCGTCGGCAAGACCGGGGATCATCCGCCACATCTGGTCCTGGTACGGGTCGAACGGGTACGCGTCGACGCGGGCGATCCGGTCGGCGTGCCGCACGTAGCGGTCGGGGAAGTTCGACGACTTGAGCCGGACCCAGTTCGGCGTGCCCCAGCGGTTGACCAGCCCGGCGTACTCGGCGTCGGTGATGCCGATCATCGAGCCGTGTTTGGAGTTCAGCGGCGGTGTGTAGTCCCGCTGGTTCAGCGGCGTCCACGAGTTGCCGGAGATGGTCGTCGTGGACCAGGCGTAGTAGTCGTTGTTGACCGGGCTGAACGAGTCGCCCCACAGCCGCCAGCCGCCCTCGTTCGTGCGCAGCAGCAGCGGCGCCTCGATCGCGTTGCCCTGCCGCAGCCCGCTGGTGTACGTGGTGAAGCTGTTCGGCGCGGCGGTGGTGGAGCGGGCGCCGTAGAGATATCCGTCGTCGAGGTTCTTGTAGTAGAGGTACGTGGTGCCGCCGTCGACCACCACGTCGCCGTCGAGCACGCCGAAGGCGGGGCTGAAGTAGACCTGCGGCCCGCTGACGGTGCGGAAGTCGCTCGTGTAGTTGACGAACAGTACGTCCCGGCCGTTGTTGGCGGAGTAGACGATGGCGTACTGCCCACGGGCGGCGTCCCAGAACGCGGTCGGCGCCCAGGTGTGGGTGTCGAGCGTGTGCATGCGGATGCGGCGGTAGCCGGTGAACGCGGTCAGGTCGGCCGAGTCCCACACGTGCAGGTACTGGCTGGTCAGCCCCCAGTTGGTGCCCTTGAGGTCGGTGGCCAGCACCACGAACGTGCCGTCGGTTCTGCGCAGCACGAACGGGTCGCGCAGGCCGAGCTGCCCGGCGGTCGGGGTGACCACCGGGTTGTTCTGGTTCAGCGGAGTCCAGTTCAGCCCGTCCCGGCTGACGGCCAGGTGCAGGCCGTAGTCGGCGCCGAGGCCGTTCGGCGTCTCGGTGAAGTAGGCCATCGCGTAGGCGGTGTTCGCCGCCGCGAACGCGCCGCGGGGCAGGCTGAGCGCGCCGGAGGCGGCGGCAGCCGCGGACAGGGCGCCGACTGTGAACGCGCGTCGGGTCAGGGGCACGACGGGGGCCTTTCTCTGCGGTGGAGATGACGGCCGCGTTAACGCTAACAATGCCCCTTAGCCTGGCGTTCATATAGCTGACTGTCAATCGATTCGCAGCGCTGACGCGAACGCCGCAGGGCGGGCCGCTCGTTCTCGCGGCCCGCCCTGCGGCGGCTGTCCGGCGCCCGGCCGGCGACGGATCAGCGGTTGCGGTAGTGGTCGACGGCAAGCGTCCCACCGCTCAGCAGCGCCAGCGCGCCGAAGGCGGAACCGGCCCACGGGTTGCCGACGACGCTCGACAGCACCACGTTCGCGGCCACGCTCACGATGAGCACCAGCCAGAGCAGCGGGCGCATCCGGGTAATCGACGACGGGGCGGCGGCGGTCTCGGCGGTACGGTCCAGGTCGTTCACGGCTGCCTCCTCGATGATTTCTGCTACCACCGACAGTAGGGACGGGAGCGGCCGGTAACGATCCCGCCAGCACGACAGTCGTGGTACAGCAGGCTGTACTTTCCGCGCCCGGGCCTGCCGGGCGGCGACAGCGGTGACCTATCGTTTCGCCCGGGGGTGGGCCGGGATGGAGTACGTGCGGAGGCGGTTCCGCGTGGCGGTGGCCGCTCTGGAGCACCTCGTCGGCGGGCTGGGCACCGCAGTGCTGGCCCTGGGCACGCTGCTCGGGACGCTCGTCGTCGCGGCGGCGTGCGTCGGCGGGGTCGGGCTGCTGCTCGTACCCGGACTGCTCCAGGCCGTGCGGTCGGTGGCCGACCGCGAGCGCGCCCGGCTGTCCCGGTGGGGGACGCCGATACCGGCGCCCGGCCCGGTCCCGGCCGGGGTGCGCGCGGCGCTGCGCGACCCGGTGGTACGGCGGGAGCTGCGCTGGGTGGCCGTCCACGGGACGCTCGGCTTCGGGGCCGGGCTGCTCGCGCTGGTGCTGCCGATCTACGCCGTGCAGGACATGACGTTCCCGCTCTGGTACCGGCTGGTGCCGCCGGAGGCCGGCGCGCCCGGCATCGGCTGGTGGCACATCGACGGGCTCGGCGACGCGCTCGCGGTCGCCGTGCTCGGGGTCGGCTGGCTGCTTCTCGCGGTCACGACCGGCCCGGCGCTCGCGCGGATCCAGGCCCGGCCGGGCCGGCGGCTGCTGCCCCCGCCGCCCGGGTTCGACCTGTCGCTGCGCGTCGCCGAACTCACCGCCACCCGGGCCGCGGCGCTCGACGCGCACGCGGTGGAGCTGCGCCGGATCGAGCGTTCGCTGCACGACGGCACCCAGAACCGGCTGGTCGCAGTGAACGTGCTGCTCGGCGCCGCCCGGCGGGCGGTGCGCCGCGATCCGGACCGCGCCGACGAGATCCTGGAACGCGCGCAGGACGCGGCCGAGCAGGCGCTCGGCGAGCTGCGTACGGTGGTGCGCGGCATCCTGCCGCCGGTGCTCGGCGACCGGGGACTGGCCGGGGCGCTCGCCGGACTCGCGGCGGAGTGCGCGGTGCCGTGCCGCCTGTCGGTGGACGTCGACGTGCGCTGCGCGGCGTCGGTGGAGGCCACCGCGTACTTCGTGGTGGCCGAGGCGCTGACGAACGTGGTCCGGCACAGCGGCGCGGACGGCGTCGAGGTCGTCGTGCGCCGGGAACGGGACCGGCTGCTGGTGACCATCACCGACGACGGGCGCGGGGACGCCGACGAGACGCGCGGCTCGGGGCTGACCGGCATCCGCCGGCGGGTCGAGGCGTACGACGGGCGGATGACACTGACGAGCCCACCGGGAGGACCGACGAGGATGCACGTGGAGCTGCCATGCGGATCGTGATCGCCGAGGACGACGCGCTGCTGCGCGAGGGGCTGGCGCTGCTGCTGCGCGCCGAGGACCTGGACGTGGTCGCCACCGCCGGCACGCCGGGGGAGTTCCTGACCGCTGTCGACGAGCACCGGCCGGACGTGGCGATCGTCGACGTGCGGATGCCACCCACCCACACCGACGAGGGCATCGTCGCCGCGGTCGAGGCCCGCCGCCGCCGCCCCGGCCTCGCGGTGCTGGTCCTGTCCGCGTACGTCGAGCAGGCGTTCGCCACCGAGCTGTTCGCGGTCGGCGCCTCCGGGCTCGGCTACCTGCTCAAGGAGCGGGTGGGCCGGGTCGAGGAGTTCCTCGCCGCGCTGCACCGCGTCGCGGGCGGCGGCAGCGTGATCGACCCCGAGGTGGTCGGGCAGCTGCTCGCCCGCAACCGGCGGCCGGACACCGCGCTGGCCGAGCTGTCGCCGCGTGAGCACGAGGTGCTGGCGCTGATGGCCGAAGGGCTGGGCAACGGCGCGATCGCCGAGCGGTTGTTCGTCACCGAGGGCGCTGTGCACAAGCACATCCGCAGCATCTTCGCCAAGCTGAGCCTGCCGCCGGACGACCGCGCCGACCGCCGGGTCACCGCGGTGCTGCGCTACCTCGACGACGGCCGCCGGTAGCGCACACGCACGCGCGCCGCCTCGCGGTGAGGCGGCGCGCGGACGGGTCGGCCGGATCAGCGGCGGGTGCCGCACAGGGCCGCGTCGACGGTGCTGGTGACCGCCTCCAGCATCTCCAGGCTGGTCGGCAGCGCGGTCACCGCGACCACGGCGCTGCGCCCGTCGGTGGTGGACAGGTTGCGCGTCTCGAAGCCCTGGATGTCGCCGCCGTGCCCCCAGGCGTGACCGCCGCAGGGCAGCTCGTGCCGGGCGATGCCCAGGCCGTACTCCCACACCCCGTTGGGCTCGAAGTCGGGCGCCGGCACCGTGCGCGTCAGCGCCGCCTGCTGGGCCGGCTTGAGCAGCTTGCCCGCCAGCAGCGCCTCGAAGAACGTGCGCAGGTCCGACGGCGTGGAGACGAGCTGACCGGCGGCCCAGCCCAGCGACGGGTCCATCCGGGTCACGTCGACCCACGGCGCGCCCGGCTCCACCGCGACGTATCCGCGCGGCAGGCGGCCCGGCAGGTCCTGCTCGCCGGTCTGCGGCCAGTACGTGTCACGCAGCCGCAGCGGCTCGATGATCCGCCGGGTGATCTCCTCACCCACCGGACGCTTGGTGACCCGCTCGATGATCAGCCCGGCCAGCACGAAGTTGGTGTTGCTGTACTCCCACTTCTGACCCGGCGGGAAGCGCCGCGACTGGGTGAGCGCCTCGTCCAGCAGCCGGCGCGGGTCGAAGTAGTCGCTGCGGCGGTCCACCAGATCCTGCGCCTCGCTGAACACGACCTCGTCGTAGTCGGGCAGGCCGCTGGTCTGCTGCAGCAGCTGGCGTACGGTGATCCGCCGCCCGTCGTTGCCGTTGGCGCGCACCATCCCGGGCAGGTAGCGCTCGACGGTGGCGTCGAGGTCGATGCGGCCCTCGCCGACGAGCTGGAGGACGACCACGGCGGTGAACGTCTTGGTGTTGCTGCCCACGCGCACCCGGGCGTCGCGGGGGATCGCGGCGCCGGTGCGCAGGTCACCCACGCCCGCGGTGTAGTCGCGCACCCGGCCGTCGCGGCGTACGGAGGCCAGCACTCCGGGGAATCCATGCTCGGTGACCAGGCCGTCCAGTCGCGTCTGGACGGCGTCGGCGGCGGGACGCCGTGCGTCGGTGGTCGTGGCGGACGCGGCGGGCACACCGAGCGCGGTGACGGTCAGCAGGGCCGTGGCGCCGACGGCCATCGGGAGGGTACGGCGGGTCATGGGAACTCCTCGACGGAGGTGAACGGGTACGGGCTCAAGCCTCGCCAGAACCGGTCCCGCGTTCCATCCCACCAGCTACCGGGCCGGGGTAGCGCTGGCACTACTTGATCGCTCCCGGCGTCGCCGGTTAGGCTCCGCGCAGCGTCGCGTGCCGGTGGCAGACCGTGTCAGGCATGGAGGCGCCGGATCGAAGGGAGCACGACGATGACACTCGTCGTCCCTTCGCCCTCGCCACGTGGCTGAGGGCGAACAGACCAGGCTGGTGGCCTGGAGCCGGGAGATGCGCGCCGTCCACGAGCGGCTGCGCGAGGCGCTTGAGGTGACCCGGCTGGCGCTCGCCGCCGGTGAGCCGGCACGGCCCGCGACACGGGACCTGCTGCTGTTCTGCCACGGGTTCTGCGCGGCGCTGACCGCGCATCATGAGGGCGAGGACCGCAGTCTCTTCCCGGCGATCGCGACGCGCCATCCGGAGCTGCGCGAGACGCTGGACCGGCTGCGACAGGACCACTCGATGATCGGGTACCTGCTGGCCGGGCTGGGTGCGGCGGTGGCTCGCGACGCCCCGCCCGACGAGCTGGCCCGGCACCTGGAGGGCGTGTCGGCGATCATGGAGTCGCACTTCCGGTACGAGGAGCGGCAGCTGCTTTCGGTGCTGGAGACGCTGGCGCTGGACGCCGACCCGGCCGACGTCCTCGGACCGCTGTGACCCCGGGTCGCGGCCCGGCGGGATGCGCGCCGCCGGGCCGCGACCGGGCGTTCAGTTCAGGCCGCAGGTGGCCAGCGCGTCCAGGTTCGGGCGCTGCGCGCCGACCCGGTTGAACGCGATCTCGATGCGGTCGAGCGCCGCGACGCGCTTGCTGCGCAGCGGCCCGAGGATCGCGTTGTCGATGAAGGCCGGTCCGCCCTCGGGGCGCACCGCGAGCTGGGCGAGGCGGGCGTTCGCCTCGGCGATCTGCTTGTCCAGCGTGGCCAGTTCGGCCTGCACCTGGCCGGCGGCCGCAGCCGGGACGGCGGGCAGCGCGACACGCGGGCAGTTGACCGTCCGGGCCGGTCCGGCCGCGTTGCCGTTCTGGCCGCCGTTGTTCCCGTTCTGGCCCCCGGCGTTGCCGTTCTGACCGCCCGCGTTGCCGTTCTGGCCGCCGGCGTTCTGGCCGGCGCCGCCGTTGACGGCGCTCGGCACGCCCGGGGCGTTGAGCGAGCAGGCCGCCAGCGCGTCCAGGTCCGGGCGCGGCGCGCCGATCCGGTTGAACGCGATCTCGATGCGGTCGAGCACGGCGACGCGCTTGCTGCGCAGCGGGCCGAGGATGGCGTTGTCGATGAACGCCGGTCCGCCCTCGGGGCGTACCGCCTGCCGGGCCAGCCGCTCGTTCTGCCGGGCGATCTCCTGGTCCAGGTTGGCCAGTTCCCGCTCCACCTGGGCCGATGCCGCCGCCGGTATGGCCGGCAGCTTGTCGCGTACCGTCGGGCAGTTCACGGTCTGCGCGGCGGCGGTGGTGGCCGGACGGTTGTTCTCGCCCGCCGACGCCAGTTGCAGCCCGCCGGCGAACAACAGCGCCGCGAGGGCGCCCACCCCGCCGAGCTTCAGGACCGCGGTCTTGCGCGTACCCCTGGCCATGCACCTCTCCTCTGGTTGACCGGGAGGGTGCGGCGGCTGCCGCGCCGTCTCCACGGTGCGAAGTGACGACTGGAGGAATCGTGCTCGTGCCCGCTCCGGCATCGCGGTTCCGGCCGATGTTCCCGTCGGCAGTGGATACGGACGGCGGCGCGAGATCGTTCAGCGCACCCCCGGATGTTTGACCGCATCGACGTCCGTCGTTAGGCTGCGCTGAAAGCGCTTACTGCGCGGGAGACGTGAGCGTTCGGCGTGACACGGACGTCCGGGCGACAAGGCCCGCCCCTGACACCGACCGGGCATCGGTGCCGGTAGCGGCGTGGGCACCGCACCACCACCCGGAGGAGACCATCATGATCAACCGACACCGTCGTACGGTGTTGTGGACATCGGCCGCGGCGACGGCGGCGCTCGCCGCGTCCGGCCTGGCCGTCGGCGCGACCGCCGCCCAGGCGGCCGCCGGCTGCCGCGTCGACTACGCCGTCACCGCGCAGTGGGGCGGCGGCTTCACCGCCAACGTCAACCTGACGAACCTCGGCGACCCGCTCAACGGCTGGGCCGTCACCTGGACGTTCGCCGCCGGTCAGACCGTCGCCCAGGCGTGGGGCGCCGAGATCACCGCCAGCGGCGCGTCGGTGCGGGCCGCCAACGTCAGCTACAACGGCAGCCTCGGCACCAACGCGAGCACGTCGTTCGGCTTCAACGGCACCTGGAACAACAGCAGCAACCCGGTCCCGGCCGCGTTCGCTGTCAACGGCGTCACCTGCACCGGCGGCGTCACCCCCACCACCGGCACGCCGCCGACCAGCGCCCCGCCGAGCAGCCCGCCCCCGAGCACCCCGCCGCCGACGACGCCGCCACCGACCACGCCGCCGCCGGTCGGCGGGGCGATCTACGCCGCGCCGAACGGCACCGCCGGGGCGGCCGGCACCCAGGCCAGCCCCACCACCATCGCCGCGGCGATCACCCGCGTCGGCGCCGGCGGCACGATCTACCTGCGCGGCGGCACCTACAACCTGTCCCAGACGGTCACCGTCGCCGCCGGCAACAACGGCACGTCGAGCGCCCGCAAGAACCTGTACGCCTACCCGGGCGAGACGCCGATCCTGAACTTCTCGGCGATGAGCGAGGACCCGGCCAACCGGGGGCTGGCGCTGAACGCCTCGTACTGGCACGTGCGCGGGCTCGTGGTGGAGCGGGCCGGTGACAACGGCATCTTCGTCGGCGGCAGCAACAACATCATCGAGCGGACGGTGACCCGGTTCAACCGCGACACCGGGCTGCAACTGTCCCGGATCGCCTCCAGCACGCCCCGCGACCAGTGGCCGGCCAACAACCTGATGGTCAGCGTGGAATCGCACGACAACGCCGACTCCGACGGCGAAGACGCCGACGGCTTCGCGGCCAAGCTCACAGTGGGCGGTGGCAACGTCTTCCGGTACGCGGTGTCGCATCACAACATCGACGACGGGTGGGACCTCTACACCAAGTCCGACACCGGCGCGATCGGTCCGGTGACCATTGAAGACTCGCTCGCGTACAGCAACGGCACGCTCAGCAACGGCACCCAGAACGGCAACGGCGACCGCAACGGCTTCAAGCTCGGCGGTGAGGACATCGCCGTCAACCACACCGTGCGGCGCACCATCGCGTACCGCAACGGCAAGCACGGCTTCACGTACAACCGGAATCCGGGCACGATGACGATCTCGAACAACCTGAGCATCGACAGCACCGAACGGAACTTCTCGTTCGACGCCGGCACCTCGGTCTACCGGAACAACACCTCCTGCCGCTTCGCCGGCAGCGGATCGAACGACAGGACCGTCGGGAACGTGGACGGCTCGAACCAGTTCTGGTCCGGCTCCAACGGTTCCCGCTGCGCCACGTACTCCGGTGCCCTGGCCTGGTCCTTCGCCGGCGACGGCCGCCTCACGGTGACCCTAGGCGGCCGCCAGGTCTCGCTCTGACCCAGGCACCCCACCGGGTTGATCATGAGGTTGGCGGCCGGATCGGAGATCGACATCGCCGTCAACCTCATGATCGACCGGGTCGGGGCCGGGGTGGGGGAGGGGAGATCGGGCCGAAGGACCGGCTTGACAGGATGATCGAGTCTTAGGTTAGCCTAACCTGCGTGACGAGCGAAGTTGCGCGGGCCGACGGCCTGACGGGCAGTGAGCTGCGGCTGGGCTACCACGGCAAGACGGTGGTGCACGACGCCGCCATCACGCTGCGCCCCGCGGCGGTGACCGCGCTGGTCGGCCCGAACGGCAGCGGCAAGTCGACGCTGCTGCGCGGGCTGGCCCGCCTGCACCCGCTGGAACACGGCGAGGTCGTGCTCGCCGACGGCACCCCGGCCCGGGCGCTGTCCCCCCGGGACTTCGCCCGCCGGGTCACGCTGCTGGCGCAGAGCCGCCCCACCCCGAGCGGGGTCACGGTGCGGGACGTGGTCGGCTACGGCCGGCACCCCTACCGGCAGCGGTGGCGCGCCGGCGACCCCGACGGGCCCGCCGCGATCGACCGGGCCATGACCGTGACAGGTGTCGACGGCATGGCCGGCCGGCCGGTCGACGAGCTGTCCGGCGGCGAGCTGCAACGCGTCTGGCTGGCCACCTGCCTGGCCCAGGACACCGCGATCCTGCTGCTGGACGAGCCCACCACGTTCCTGGACCTGCGCTACCAGGTGGAGATCCTCGACCTGATGCGCGACCTCGCCGACACCGCCGGCGTCGCCGTCGGCGTGGTGCTGCACGACCTCAACCAGGCCGCCGCCGTCGCCGACCAGGTCGTGCTCCTGCACGAGGGCCGGGTCCGCGGCACCGGCACGCCGCACGAGGTGTTCACCGAGGCGGCGCTCACCGAGGCGTACGGCATCCGCGTCGAGGTGATCGTCGACCCGGTCACCAACCTGCTCTCCACACGTCCCGTCGGCCGGCACACGACCCGTATCCCCGCCTGACCGATCCCTGCACACAGAAGAGAAACCGATGCTGCGTACCCGCCTGACCCTGCTCGCCGCCGCCGCGGCGAGCGCGCTGCTGATCGCCGGCTGCGGCACCACCGAGGAGCCCGCCGCCGCACCGTCCTCCTCCGACGCCGCGCCCACCGGCCCGGTCACCGTCACCGACAGCCGGGGCAAGACCATCACGCTCAAGAGCCCCGCCACCAAGGTCGTCGGCCTGGAGTGGGGCGAGGTCGAGATGCTCGTCGGCCTCGGCGTGATGCCGGTCGGCGTGGCCGACCCCAAGGGGTACGCCACCTGGGTGACCGCCGCCCCGCTCGACCCGAGCGTCAAGGACGTCGGCACCCGGGGTGAGCCGAGCGTCGACTCCATCGTCGCCCTCCAGCCGGACCTCGTGGTGATGGAGGCCGAGCGCGGCTCCGCCGTCGTCACCCAGCTGGAGAAGTACGTCCCGGTGCTGGTCACCAAGGGCAGCGACGCCTCCGACAACATCGGCCGGATGCGCTCGGACCTGAAGATGATCGCCACCGCGACCGGGCGCACCGCGCAGGCGGACAAGCTGCTCGCCGACTTCGACGCCGCGCTCGCCGACGGCAAGAAGAAGATCGCCGACGCCGGTGCGGCCGGCAAGCAGTTCGCGATCGCCGACGGCTGGAAGGAAGGCAGCACCGTCTCGATCCGGATGTTCGGCGAGGGCGCGCTCGTCTCCCAGCTCGGCATCCAGCTCGGCCTCAAGAACGCCTGGACCGGCAAGACCGACGAGATGTGGGGCCTGGGCCAGACCGACGTCGAGGGCATGACCGTCCTCAAGAGCCAGGACCTGCACTTCTTCTACAACGCCTCGGACGGCACCGACGTGTTCGCCGACGGCCTCGCCGGCAACGCGATCTGGCGTTCCCTGCCGTTCGTCCAGCAGAACAAGCTGCACAAGATGCCCAACGGCATCTGGACCTTCGGCGGCACGCTCTCCGCCAAGCAGTACATCGACGAGCTGGTCAAGGTTTACACGGCTTGAGCGCGATGACCGCCCCCGCCCCACCGGGGCCGGCCACCCGGCCGGCCCCGGCCGGGCCGCCGCCCGCCCGGCGCAGCCGGGTCGCCGGCGCGTTCGCCCTCGCCGCCGCGCTGCTCGTCGCGATCACCGCGGTGCACCTCACCCAGGGCACCTCCTCGGTCGGGGCGCTGGACCTGCTCCGGCTGCTCACCGGCGGCGACGACGAGACCGCCCGGGTGCTCGTCGCCTCCCGCCTGCCCCGGCTGCTCACCGGCCTGGCCGTCGGCGTCGCGCTCGGCTTCGCCGGCGCGGCGTTGCAGTCGACCACCCGCAACCCGCTCGCCTCGCCGGACACGCTCGCCGTCAACGCGGGCGCGCACCTGGCGATCGTCTCCACCGCCGCGTTCGGGATCGCGCTGCCCGCGCTGCCCGCGGGCGGGGCTGGGCGTTCTGCGGCGGACTCGCCGCCGCCTCCCTGGTCATGCTGCTCTCGGCCGCGGCCAGGCCGCCACCACCCGGCTCATCCTCGCCGGCTCGGCCACCGCGATGGCGCTGTCCTCGCTGACCATGCTGCTCATGCTGCTGTTCGAGCAGGCCACCATCGGCCTGTTCGCCTGGGGCAACGGCTCGCTCGTGCAGGGCGACCTGGTCGCGTTCACCCAGCTCGCCCCCGTGATCGCTGTCGCCGCACTGGTGCTCGTGGCACTCGGGCACCGGCTGGACCTGCTCGCCCTCGGCGACGACACCGCCACCGTGCTCGGGCTCAACGTGCGTCGTACCCGGCTCACGGTCGTGCTGCTCGCCGTGCTGCTCTCCGCCGCGGCGGTCACCCTGGCCGGCCCGATCGGCTTCGTCGGTCTCGGCGCGCCGGTGATCGTCCGGCTGCTCGGCAAGTGGGTGCCCGAGGTGCACCGGCACCGCGTCCTGATGCCGCTGTCCGGCATCGTCGGCGTGGTCATCGTGCTCGGCTCCGACGTGCTGCTGCGCGCCGTGCTCGGCGGCCAGGCCGGTGTCGACGTGCCGACCGGCGTGGTGACCACGCTCTTCGGCGCGGTGCTGCTGGTCTGGCTGGCCCGCCGCCACCGCGACGCCGGACCGACCCGGCAGGCGCCGGGCGGCCACGCCGCCGTGCGCTCCCGCGGCTTCGTCGCCGCCGTCGTCGCGGTCTGCGCGGTCGTCGTCACCGCCGCGCTGGTGCTCGGCATGCTCGCCGGTGACACCTGGGTGCTGCTGGGCGACATCGTCAACTGGGTGCAGGGCCGCACCGGACCGGCGTACACCTTCGTGCTGGACGCCCGCTGGCCGCGCGTCGCCGCGGCGCTGCTGGCCGGCGCCGCGCTGGCCCTGGCCGGCACCACAGTGCAGGCGGTCTGCCGCAACCCGCTGGCCGAGCCGGGCATCCTCGGCATCACCGGCGGCGCCGGCATCGGCGCGGTGTCGCTGCTGACGTTCGCGCCGATGGCCGGCGTGCTCGCCCTGTCCGGCGCCGCCGGTCTCGGCGCGGTCGTCGCGTTCGCGCTGGTCTACGGCCTGGCCCGGCGGCGGGGACTCAACTCCGACCGGCTGGTGCTGATCGGGTTCGCGGTCTGGCAGGGCGGTACCGCGATCATCACGTTCATCGTGGTGTCCTCCGACCCGTGGAACACCGGCAAGGCCCTGACCTGGCTGTCCGGCTCCACCTACGGGCGCACCGCCCCGCAGGTGCTGCCGGTGGCGATCGCGCTGCTGGTCGCGCTGCCGGTGGTCGCCGCCGTGCGCCGCGAGCTGGACCTGCTCGCGCTCGACGACGACACGCCCCGGGTGCTCGGCGTCCGGCTGGAACGCGCCCGGCTGGTCGCGCTCGGCCTGGCGGCGCTGCTCACCGCCACCGCCGTGTCGGCGGTCGGCGTGATCGGCTTCGTCGGCCTGGTCGCGCCGCACGCGGCCCGGGCGCTCGTCGGCGGGCGGCACACCCGCGTCCTGCCGGTCGCGGTGCTGCTCGGCGCCACCCTGGTCAGCCTCGCCGACACGCTCGGCCGCAGCGTCATCGCCCCCGCCCAGGTCCCCGCCGGTCTGGTCACCGCCATGATCGGCACCCCGTACTTCGTCTGGCTGCTGTGGCGTTCCCGCGCCGCCGCGGCCGCCCGTTGACCCGTTCGCCGACGAACCACCCCCCGCACGTGAGAGGAATGACGCATGACCAGCACCCTGGCCGTCGCGCCCTGGCGAGTCTTCACCGTCGAGGTCCGCGCGCTACGCCGGCTCGGCCCGTCGTTCCTGCGCGTGACGCTCACCGGCCCGGACCTGGACCGGTTCGCCGACAACGGGTACGACCAGCGGATCAAGCTGGCCCTGCCGCCGGTCGACGGCGCGTCGGGGGAGCTGCCCGACGGGCCGGACTGGTTCCCGCGGTGGCGTGAGCTGCCGGACGCGCTGCGCAGCCCGATCCGCACCTACACGGTCCGCGCGGTCCGGCCGGAGGCGTACGAGGTGGACGTGGACATGGCGCTGCACGGCGACGGCGGCCCGGCCACCCGCTGGGCCCGGCGGGCCCGCCTCGGCGACCGCATCGCCGTGGTCGGCCCGGACGCCGGCTGGGACGGCCCGCACGGCGGTGTCGAGTTCCAGCCGCCCGCCGGGGCGACGCTGCTGCTGGCCGGCGACGAGACCGCAGCGCCGGCGATCTGCGCGATCCTGGAGCGGCTGCCCGCCGACGCGCGCGGGCACGCGCTGGTGGAGGTGCCGGAGACCGGCGACGAGCTGCCCTGCCGGCCCCCGGCCGGCGTCACAGTGACCTGGCTGCCCCGCGACGGTGCCCCGCACGGCAGCCGGCTCACCCCGGCCGTGACGAGCCTGGCCGGCCGGCTGGTGCCGGTACCTGTCGCGGCGGGCGCCGCACCGCTGGCCGAGGTGGACGTGGACCGGGACATCCTCTGGGAGGTGCCGGAGCGGCCCGACGGCGCGGCGCTCTACGCCTGGCTGGCCGGGGAGGCGGCGGTGATCCGCGGCCTGCGGCGGCACCTGGTCACCGAGCGGGGCATGGACCGGCGCGCGGTGGCGTTCATGGGCTACTGGCGGGCCGGTCGCGCGGAGAACTGATCGTCTCGCGGGAGCGGGCCGGCGCACGACGCGCCGGCCCGCTTCGTCATCCGCGCGGCGCGTACGGGGCGAGCGGGTTGACCAGCGTGCCGGCGAACTGCAACGCGGCCGACGGGTCGGACAGGTCCACCATCTGCTGGTTGTTGCGCAGCTGGAGCCGGTTGAGGCAGGACAGCGTGAACTCCGGCGCGAACAGGTCGTGCCGGCGCATCCGGTCGGCCAGGTGCGGCACCGTGGCGGCGTAGTCGGCGGCGCACGCGGCGACGGTGCGCCAGAACTCGGCCTGGTCGAGCACGCCCCGGGTGTGCAGGGTGGCGCTGAGGTGCCGCAGGAAGCAGTCGAAGACGTCGGTGAAGATGGACAGGATCTTCTCGTCCTCGGGTACGGCGGCCCGGATCCGCCGGACCCGCTCCGGCAGGTCCGCGTCCGGGTCCATCACCACGATCTCCTCGGCGATGTCCTTGAACACGACCCGCTCGACGACGCCGTCGCGCAGCACCAGGATGACGTTCTCGCCGTGCGGCATGAACGCCAGGTCGTGGGCGTACAGGCTGTGCAGCAGCGGCACCAGGTAGGCGTCCAGGTAGCGGCGCAGCCAGTCGGCCGGGGCCAGCCCGGACTCGTCGATCAGCGCCACGGCCAGCGACTGGCCGTCGCGGTCCAGGTGCAGCAGCGAGGCCATGGTGGCCAGCCGCCGCCCGGGTTCCAGCCCGGGCACCGGGCTCTCCCGCCACAGCGCCGCCAGCATCTTCCGGTACGGGGAGTAGCGATCGGTGGCCGCCTCGTACTGCCGGTGCCGGTAACCGATCGCGGCGCGCTCCCGGATGATCGACAGGCCGGTGCGCTTGAGCACCGGGTCGCCCTCGATCAGCCCGGCCAGCCAGTCGTTGATCGCCGGCGTGGCCTCCATGTACGCGGCGGACAGCCCGCGCATGAAGCCCATGTTCAGCACCGACAGCGCGGTCTTCACGTAGTGCTTCGCCGGGTCGCTGACGTTGAAGAAGGTGCGGATGGACTGCTGCGCCAGGTATTCGTCCGGCCCCTCGCCGAGGCAGACCAGCCGGCGCGCGGCCACCTCACCGGCGAACGTGACGGCGAGCTTGTTCCACCACTGCCACGGGTGCACGGGGACGAACAGGTAGTCGGCCGGGTCCAGGCCCAGCCCGGTGAGCGTGCCGGTGAACCCGGCCAGCGTCGCCTCGCCCAGCTCGGCCCGCATCAGCGTGTCGTAGTCCAGGTCGTCGGCGCAGGTGAAGGTGGTGTGGTCGCGGTGCGCGGCGAGCCAGAGCAGCCGTACCGGCGCGGCGGCCTCCGGGGCGTACGCGCGGTACTCGTGCACGCCGAAGCCGAGGCGGCCGTTGTTGGCCACGAAGCAGGGGTGGCCCTCGGTCATGCCGGTCTCGATCGCCTGGAACCCGGCGGCGGCCAGCTCGGCGGCGCTCACCGCGGGCTTGGCCAGCTTGTACGCGGTCCCGGCCAGCGTGGAGGTGATCTCCTCCAGGTAGACCGGCAGGATCGCGTCGGTGAGGCCGAGCGCGCCGCGCAGCTCCACGCACAGATCCACGGCGTCCGGCGGCAGGTCCGCGCCGTCGCGGCGGCGCACGATGCTGTCCGCGTCGACCTCCCAGTGGTCCAGCGCCAGCCGCCGCGCGGCGAACCGGTACTCGACGGCGGCGTCGTCGCTGCGGACCAGCCACTGCCCGGGGCCGGTGGGCTCGGGGGTGATCAGGCGCTCGTGGGCGAACTCGGCGAGCGCCTTGCGCACCAGCAGCCGGTTGGCGGTCGCCCACGCCTCGGGGGTCAGGTGGTCCACTGCTGCGCTGGCGTTCACGCCGGTGCCCCTTCCTCGCCTGCGGGCGCGCCGGTGGCGGCCCGGAACTGGTCCCGGGTGCAGACGCTGAGCAGCGCCTCCTTCTCGGGCTTGCGGATCGGGCCGACGACGGTGAAGCCGACGGCCGCGTTGAGCGCGTGCACCGCCGTGTTGCGCACGTCGGGTTCCACCACCACGCGGCGGGTCGCCGGGTCGGCGAACAGCCAGGCCATCACCGTGGTGATGACGGCGCGGGTGAAGCCGTGCACCGGCGTGTCGGCGGGCGCGCAGAGGAAGTGCATGCCCACGTCGCCGGGCTCCGGGTCGTACAGGCCGACCAGCTCGACGTGCGCCGGGTCGTACCGTTCGGCCAGGAACGCCGGGGTGCCGCGCCACGACCCGAGGTACGCGTCGTGGTGCGGGTGGTCGGCGATGCGCCGGTACTCGGCGGCGACCGCGGCCAGGTCGGCGTCCTGCATCAGCCAGAACGCGGACTTGGGATGGGTGACCCAGCGGTGCAGCAGCGCGGCGTCGGCGTCCGGGTCCAGCGGGCGCAGCGTGAACTCGCCCAGCGCGTCGTCGACGCGGGTGAACGCGCTCACGCCGGCGCTCCGAACTCCTGGAAGGCGATGCTCTTCTCCACCGGGTAGTGCTCGCGGCCGGTCATCTCCCGGATCAGCCACGAGTTGCGGTACGGGCCCATGCCCAGGTCCGGCGAGGTGATGCTGTGCGTGTGCGTGCCCCCGTTCTGCAGGAACACCCGGCGGCCGGTGTGGTCGACGCTGTAGTTGCGGGCCACGTCGAAGCGGCCGTGCGCGTCGAAGCGCAGCCGGTCGCGTACCGGCGCGAGGAACTCCGGCACCCGGTAGTGGTAGCCGGTGGCCAGCACCAGTCCTGCGGTGTCCAGCGTGAACGCGCGGTCCTGCTCGGTGTGGCGCAGCCCGAGGCGGTAGCGGCCGTCGGCGTACGCCGCCTCGACCAGTTCGGTGTTCGTCAGCAGGCGGGTGGGCGCCGGTCCGTGCAGGCTCTTGGCGTACAGCAGGTCGTAGATGTCGTTGATCAGGTCGGCGTTGATGCCCTTGAACAGCGGCTTCTGCGCGGCCTCCAGCGCGTAGCGGGTCGGCTCGGGCAGCGCGTGGAAGTAGTCCACGTAGTCCGGCGAGGTCATCTCCAGCGTGAGCTTGGTGTACTCCAGCGGGAAGAACCGGGGCGAGCGGGTCACCCAGGTGAGCTGGTAGCCGTACGTGTCGATGTCGCCGAGCAGGTCGTGGAAGATCTCGGCGGCGCTCTGGCCGCTGCCGACGATCGTGATGCTGTCCTTGGCCCGCAGCGCCTCCCGGTGTTCCAGGTAGCGCGAGTTGTGGATCATGTCACCGCCCAGCCCGGCGCAGGCCGGCGGCAGGTACGGCGGGGTGCCGGTGCCGAGCACGAGGTGCCGGGCCCGGTGGGTGACCGGCCCGTCCGGCGTGTCGGCGCGCACCACGTACCGGTCGTCGGTCGCGTCGTACTCGACGGCGGTGACGGCGTGCCGGAAGCGCAGGTTCGGCAGCTTGGCGGCGGCCCAGCGGCAGTAGTCGTTGTACTCGGCGCGCAGCGGGAAGAAGCTCTCCCGGATGTAGAACGGGTAGAGCCGCCCGGTCTCCTTCAGGTAACTCAGGAACGAGTACGGCGAGGTGGGGTCCGCGAGCGTGACCAGGTCGGCGATGAACGGCGTCTGGAGCCGGGTCGATTCGAGCAGCATGCCGGGATGCCAGTCGAAGCTGTCGCGGGCCTCCAGGAACAGCCCGTCGAGGTCGTCGATCGGTGCGGTGAGGCAGGCCAGGCCGAGGTTGTAGGGGCCCAGCCCGACGGCGATGAAGTCGTGGGTCGACATGGGGTTCTCGTTCTCCTCGACGGGGGGTCAGCCGACCGGGCAGGACAGCTCGGCGGCAGCGGTCCGGGCGTACCAGGCGGCGTGGTCGGCGATGAGGTCCAGCACGTGGGCGATGTCGTCCACTGTGGTCTCGGGGTTGAGCAGCGTGAGCTTCAGGTGGTGCGCGCCGTCGACCTTGGTGCCGGCGACCAGGGCGGCGCCGGAGGCGGCCAGCGCGTCGCGGGCGTGCAGGTTGGCCTCGTCGGCCAGGTCGGGTGCGAGGCCGGACGGCCGGTAGCGGAAGACCACTGTGCTCAGCTGCGACGGTGCGGCCACCTCGAAGCGCGGGTCGGCGTCGAGCCGCTGCCACGCCTGCGCCGCGAGGTCGACGACCTGGTCGAACAGCTCGCCGACCCCGTCCGGCCCCATGATCCGCAGGGTCAGCCAGAGCTTGCAGGCGTCGAACCGCCGCGTCGTCTGGATGCTCTTGTCGACCTGGTTCGGGATGCCCTGCTCGACCGCGCGGGCCGGGTTGAGGTAGTCGGCGTGCCAGGTGGCGTGGCGCAGCGCCCGGCCGTCGCGCACCAGCAGCGCGCTGGAGCTGACCGGCTGGAAGAAGGACTTGTGGTAGTCGACTGTCACCGAGGTGGCCCGCTCGATGCCGTCGAGCAGGTGGCGGCGGGTGGGGGAGACGAGCAACCCGCAGCCGTACGCGGCGTCGACGTGCATCCAGACGCCCGCGTCGGCGCAGATGTCGGCGATCTCGGGCAGCGGGTCGATGCTGCCGAAGTCGGTGGTGCCGGCGGTGGCGACCACTGCCATCACCACCTGACCGTCGCGGTGGCAGTTGTCGATAGTGCGGGCCAGCTCGTCGGCGCGCATCCGGCGGGCCGCGTCGGTGGGTACGGTGAGCACCGCGTCGGCGGCGAGGCCGAGCAGCTTGGCGGCCTTCTGCACGCTGAAGTGCCCGGCCGCGGAGGTGATGACGCGCAGCCGGGACAGCACCTGCGGCCGGTCCGGCCGGGTGGCCGCGCCACCCACCGCCCGGCGGTACGCCTCCTCCCGGGCCAGCAGCATGGCCTGGAGGTTCGACTGGGTGCCGCCGCTGGTGAACACCCCGTCGGCGGTCGGACCCAGCCCGATCCGCCCGGCCGTCCACTCGATCAGGCGCCGCTCCATCAGGGTGGCCCCGGTGCTCTGGTCCCAGGTGTCCAGTGAGGAGTTCACCGCGCTGAGCACCGCCTCGCCGAGCAGCGCCGGGATGACCACCGGGCAGTTGAGGTGGGCGAGGTAGCGCGGGTGGTGGAACCACACCGCGTCGCGTAGCCACACGTCGTGCAGCTCGTCCAGGGCGGCGTCGGTGTCGCCGAGCGGCCGGTCGAGGTCGATGCCGCCGATGAGCGGCGCCAGCTGGTCGGGCGTGACGCCGGTGAACGGCGTGTCCACCTCGCCGACCCGCCGGGCGACCCGGTCGACGCCGCGCGCCAGCACGTCCCGGTACCGCCCGAGCGAGCCGGCGTTGAACAGGTGGTCGCGGGCCGTGGCGGCGGCGCGGCCGGTGTCGGTGGGCGCGGCGCCGGTCGGGCTCCCGATCGAACTCATGCGACTTCCCAGCGGTCGTACGGACAGGACGTGCGGCCACAGCCGCGGCGATCAGGTTAGGTTAGGCTCGCCTAACTAGCAAGCGTGACTCGGTGCGCTTTGTCCTGGAACTACCGCCGGTTGGCGCCTGCCGCGTGTCGCGGTAAGGTCGCCCTCGGTTAGGGGAGGTTATCCTAAGTTGACTGTGGAACGGAACCGCCGCCCGGCGCGCCGAGGCGGGCCGAGACGGTGACGCACGTCGATCGCGATCAGTGGGGCGTGCCGCAACTGTGGGCCGGTGACGCCGACGCGCTGGCCCGTCTGCAGGGGCGTGTCGCCGCGACCGACCGGGCGTGGCAGATCAGCGTCGAACGATGGCGTGCCGAGGGCCGCCTCGCCGCCCACGTCGGACCGTCCGAGCTGGCGTGGGACCGGTTCGCCCGCCGCGTACGGCTGGACGACACCGCCCGGCGCTGCTACGAACGGCTGGACCCGGACACCCGGCGGTGGGTCGAGGCGTACGTGGACGGGGTCAACGCCGGACTCGCCGAGGGCGCCGCCGCCGCGCCCGAGTTCACCGCCACCGGCGCCGCGCCCGAACCGTGGCGCCCCTGGTCACCGCTCGGCGTGTTCCTCGTCCAGCACGTGCTGTTCTCCACCTTCCCGAACAAGCTCTGGCACGCGCACGTGGCCCGCACGCTCGGCCCCGATGCGGCCGGACTGTTCGCCGTGGAAGGACCCGCGTCGTCGGGCAGCAACGCCTGGGCGCTGCCCGCCGACCCGGCCACCGGGCGCGGCCCGCTGATCGCCGGCGACCCGCACCGGCTGCTCGAACTGCCCGGCGTCTACCAGCAGGTCCGGCTGGCCTGCCCGGAGTTCGACGTGGTCGGCCTCGCCTTCCCCGGCGTGCCGGGCCTGCCGCACTTCGGCCACACCGGCCACGTGGCCTGGGCCGTCACCAACGCGATGGCCGACTACCAGGACCTCTACCGCGAGCGGCTGCGCCGCGACGGCGACCGGGTGCTGGCGCGCGACGCCGACGGCTGGACCCCGGTCGCGCGTCACGTCGAGGAGATCGAGGTCCGCGGCGGCGACCCGGAGACGGTCGAGGTGATCGAGACGCCCCGCGGCCCGGTGATCGACCACGACCGGGTCACCGGCGAGGCCATCGCGCTGCGCGCCCCGAGCCGGGTGGAGGCCCGGGTGGGATCCTCGGCACTGCTACCGCTGCTACGCGCCCGACGCGCCGCCGACGTCGCCGACGCGCTGCGACACTGGGTCGAGCCGGTCAACAGCGTGCTCACCGCCGACACCGAGGGCGGCGTCCGCCGTCTGGTCGCCGGCCTGGTCCCGGTACGCGACGAACGGTGCCGCCGGGAGCCGGTGCCGGCCTGGGAGCCGGCCTACCGGTGGCGGGGCGACTACGTGCCGCCGGTGGACGAGCGGGTCGACGGCGTGGCGGTATGCGCCAACGACCGCCGCGACGACGTCGCAGCGCACGGTGTCGACTTCGCCCCGCCGCACCGGGCGCGCCGGATCCGCGCGCTGCTCGCCGACGGCGCCGAGGCGTCCACAGTGCACACCGACGACCGGCTCCCGGCCGGCCCGCTGTACCGGCTGCTCGACCGGCTCGACCCGGGCCGGCTCGACGAACCCGCCCGCGCGCTGCTGCGGCGGCTGCGCCGATGGGACCGGGCGATGGCGGGCGGGTCGGCCGAGGCGGGCGCGTACGCGGCCTGGCGGGCGGCGCTGGCCCGGCGGCTGCGCGTACACCCGGGGTTGCGTGCGCTCGACGAGCCGTGCGGGTTCGACGAGTTGTTCGCCCCCTGGACCGACCCGGCGGCGCGGATCGGCCTGGCGCTGGACCACCTCGCGGCCGGGTTCGACCTCGCGGAACCGGCGGCCGAGGCGCTGGCCGAGGTGGCCGCCGGCCCGCCGCCCGGTGAGTGGGGCAGCCGGCACCTGCTGCACCCGGTGCACCTGGGCGTCGCCCCGGCGGTCACCGACGCGGTGACCGCGATGCGGGAGCGGGTGGCGCTGGCCGGTGACACCGACTGCGTGCTGGCCACCTCCAGCGTGCCGGGCGTCTCCGACGCCTGCTGGCGCGGCCCGGTGGCCCGCTACGTGTGGAACCTGACCGACCGGGCGGCCAGCCGCTGGATCGTCCCGTTCGGCGCGTCCGGGCACCCCGGCGACCCGCACTTCGCCGACCAGCTGACCCACTGGGCCGCCGGGACGCTGATCCCGGTGCCCGCCGGCCCACTGACGGGAGACGAGACGACGTGATCCACCTGGAGTCGATTCCCGGCCTCGGCGCGCTGGCGCTGGAGCCGCTCCGCCCCGAGCGGGACGCCGGCCTGCTGCACGGCTGGGTGATCCGGCCCCGCA
Source organism: Micromonospora sp. M42 (assembly GCF_000568915.1). Classification (NCBI taxonomy): domain Bacteria; kingdom Bacillati; phylum Actinomycetota; class Actinomycetes; order Micromonosporales; family Micromonosporaceae; genus Micromonospora; species Micromonospora sp. M42. Next base: position 466,637 of record NZ_KK037233.1, read on the forward strand.
ACCGGTTCTGGGGCATGGGCTCGCACACCATCGACCAGGTACGCGACATCTACGCGTTCGTCGACGGGCTGGAGACCCACCACGCGTACCTGATCCGGCTCGACGGCGAGCCGATCGGGCTGTTCCAGACGTACCAGCCGGAGGCGGACCCGGTCGGCGAGCGTTACCCGGTGCAGCCCGGCGACGTGGGGATGCACCTGCTGCTCGACCCGCCCCGGCGGTACCCGCGCGGCGTGACCGGCGCGGTCTTCCCGGCCCTGATGCGGTTCCTGCTGCGTGACCCGGCCGCGCGTCGCGTGTGGCCGAGCCGGACGTGCCAACGACGCCATGCTGCGCCGCCTGCGCATCGAGGGCTTCACGCTCGGTGAGGAGATCGACATGCCGGACAAGCGGGCGAGGCTGGCGTTCCTCACCCGGGAGCGGTTCGAGGCGGAGCACCCGCCCGCGTGAAGCCATGCCCGCGTCACGGCTCGGCGGCGCGCAGCCGCCCGGCCAGGTCCCGCACCGTCTCGGCGTACGCCGGGTCGTCCTCCGACGGGAGGTGACCCTTGATCGGCGGGGGGACGCTGTCCCAGGGCGGGGCGACCAGGCTCTCCGGATCCCGGAGGCGACGGTCCACAGTTGCCTCCGGGCCGGTGACGCGGGCCGGCTCGTCCGGGCGGTGCGGGGAGAAGATCCATCCGCCCAGCGCGTCGGTGTCCCGCCACAGGTTGCGCCAGCGCCAGCCGATCCGGCCGCCGATCCCGCGCAGCATCTCGCCGCCGACGTAGGCGGGGAACAGGCGGGCGTAGAGCCGGCGCAGCGGCGAGCTGTAGGTGAGCAGGGCGACCCGCGCGCTGACCTCCGCCGGTAGCTGCAGGACGGTCGCGGCGACGAGCACCGAGCCGTGGCTGTAGCCGGACAGCAGCACCCCGTTGCCGCTGTGCACCAGGTACGTGATGCGCCGGGCCAGCTCCGGCACGGCCCGCTCGGCGTAGCAGGGCGGTGCGAACGGGTGTGCCGCCCGGGGCCAGAACGTGGCCAGGTCGAAGAGCACGCCGACGTGGTGCCGGAACCCGGGACTGCGGTAGGCGAAGATCCCGGCGAGGATGAGGGCCAGCACCGCCGCCGAGATCGCCACCCCGCCCACCTCGATGCCGAACATGACCAGCTCCGCCGGGACGTGCGTGCGGTGCTCCAGCGTCTCGCCCGGATCGGGACGGACCAGCGCCATCGCGGTGGTCGCCGCGCCCAGTCCGGCCATGACGGCGAACAGCACCGCCAGCGGCACCAGCAGGTCGGTGAACCGGGCCCGCACGATCATCGTCCGGACCTGCCGCAGCCGGGGCGCCGCCTCGGCCGGCGGCGACGGGAAGTCCCGCTCGACGATCGCCCCGGCGGCCCGCATCCGGCCGCGCCGGGACACCAGCGCCACCACTGCCGCGACCACCAGGGTGACCAGCAGCGCGCGGAAGAAGCCGTAGATCGCCCAGGTGTACGCGTGCGCCGGGCCCGGTATGTCGTCCGCCGGGGACACGCCCCGGTCCAGCAGGTCGGCGGTGCGCTGGACCAGCTCGGCGGAGTACGCCACCGCGAGCCCGCCCGCCGCCGCGGCTACCACGAGCGCCCCGAGCCCGTTCGGCGGCTGGTGGCCGCGGACTCGTAGGCGGTGCCAGATCAGCACCGCGGCCAGGCCGCCGAGCAGTACCGCGTGCGTGACCAGCAGCCAGGTCAGGATCGAGCCGTAGCCGGGCAGCCCGCCGCCGGCACGCCAGCGGGCCGGGGCGAACAGCAGATACCCGGCCACCACGACGGTGAGCCCGATCGCGGTGCCGCGCAGCACCCGGGCGACCCGGTCACGTCGCGGGTCGGTGGGCGCCCGGTCGACGAGCGGCGGCACGCAGACCAGGACCAGGCAGGCGAGCAGCACCGCGCCGGTGACCGCCAGCAGCACCGCCACCGTCGGCGGGACGCCCTGCGCGGCCCGGGCGGCGAGGAGACAGCCATCGAGGGTGGCGAAGGCCGCCGCGATGTGGATCGAACGCAGCCGGCCCATCAGCGGCTCGGTGTCCCACTGGCCGATCGTGCTCAGCGGAGGCCCGGCCGTCGCCCGCTCCGGCGCCCGGAACGCGGTGAACGAGCGTCCCGGCCGCCGGGAGCCCCACCAGACCAGGCTCACCGCGGCCGCCGGGACCAGCGCCAGCACCACCAGCCGCAGCCCGACCGGCCGCCCGCCCATCCAGGACAGCCACTCCCGGTCGGCGACGCACGCCGGGACGGACAGGCACTGCCAGGCCACCAGGTCCAGCGCGACCCCGGCCCCGGCGAGCACGTACAACGCGGTCAGGCTCAACCCCAGCACCCGGCACAGCGCCCGCACCACCGCGCCGCCGACGGCGTCCCCCGGCCGCATCCACACGGCCACGTTGAGCAGCATGAAGGGCATCAGGAACAGCAGCGAGAGGGTACGCAGCGCGGTGCCGGACGGCAGGTCGTTCCACTGGTACGCCTCCAGCGTCACTCCGCTCGCGCCGCGCCCGTCGGCCAGGTCCGGACGGGGACGGTAAAAGCCGGCGCTGCGGTCGCCCGCGACCTGCCGGACCAGCGGCCGGCCCAGCACCTCGGCGGCCCCGCCCGCGGAGACCCCGTGCACCCGCAGCTCCACCACCTCGCCCGGCGGGGCCTGCGCCCGCCCTGGTCCAGCCGTCATCGACCCTCCGCGACGTCCCGGCCGCCCACGCCGCCTGGCACGGCCCGCCCTCGGGTGGCGCAGCGTCCTACCCCGCCGGGCGGCGGGCAAACGCCCGCGCACCTACCTCGGGCGGCCGTTCGAAGCCGTACCGTCCGGGTAACCGCCGACGGTCCGCCGAGGAAGGGGTCCCGCACGACCGGCGCTTCGCGTGACGACCTTGCCGTGGCGACCCGGCTGCCGCCGATCGACGTCCGCCGGTGGGTGAACTCCGCGCCGCTGACGCCGGAGGAGCTGCGCGGGCGCGTGGTTCTGGTCGACGTCTGGGAGTACACCTGCGTGAACTGGATCCGCACCGCCCCGTACGTGCGGGCGTGGCACCGCGACTACCGGGATCTGGGGCTCACGGTGATCGGCGCGCACGCTGGCCGACCGCTGGGTCGGCGAGGGCGGCTACGACCGCACCGAGACGGAGATCCGGCGGCTGGTCGAGTCCGCCGCGCCCGGGACCGCGCTGCCGCCGGTCACCCCGGAGGTGACAGCGTTTCGTGACGAGCCGGCAGCCCACGTACGCGGGGATCACCCCGGAGACCTATCTCGGCGCCGAGCGGGGCGTGCCCGGCACGTACGCGCTCACCGGCGACTGGCGGGTCGAGGGCGAGTACGTCGAGGTCGCGGGCGGCCACGCCGAACTGGTCCTGCCGTTCACCGCCGGGGAGGTGAACCTGGTGGCCGACCCCGGACCGGCGGGACCGGCCGGGGTTCGCGTGCTGCTGGACGGGAAACCGGCCGCTGACGCGCGCGGCGCCGACGTGGACCCGGACAGCCGGGTCGTCGTCGACCGGGCGGCCATGATCCGGCTGGTCGACGGCGCGCCGCCGGGGGAGCACCGGCTCACCCTGCGCGCCGAGCGGCCCGGTCTCCGCGCGTACGTCTTCACGTTCGGTCCCTGACCCGACCCGAGGAGGACAACCCGTGGCCGTCAAGACCCTGACGCCGACGCGTACCGGCGCCGACATCCGCGAGTTCCGCGTCGACGTGCCGGAGGCGGACCTGCAGGACCTGCGGACCCGGCTCGCGGCCACCCGGTGGCCAGAGCGCCAGACGGTGGACGACCAGTCCCAGGGTGTGCCGCTGGAGACCAGCCAGGCGCTGGCCCGGTACTGGGCGACCGAGTACGACTGGCGCAAGGTCGAGGCGCGGCTCAACGACCTGCCGAACTTCGTCACCGAGATCGACGGCCTGGACATCCACTTCATCCACGTCCGGTCCCGGCACGACGACGCGCTGCCGCTGATCGTCACTCACGGGTGGCCGGGATCGGTGATCGAGCAGCTGAAGATCATCGGCCCGCTCACCGACCCGACCGCGCACGGCGGCCGCGCCTCGGACGCGTTCCACCTGGTGATCCCGTCGATGCCCGGCTACGGCTTCTCCGGCAAGCCGGACGGGCCCGGCTGGGACCCGCAGCACATCGCCCGCGCCTGGACCGAGCTGATGCGGCGGCTGGGTTACACCCGGTTCGTGGCCCAGGGCGGCGACTGGGGCGCGCTGATCACCGACATGCTCGGCGTGCAGGCGCCGCCGGAGCTGGCCGGCATCCACACGAACATGCCGTGCGTGGTGCCGCCGGACATCGACGCGCTGCTGCAACGCGGCATCACCGGCGTGAACAACCCCCTCGCGGAGCTGCCGGCCGGGCTCTCGGACGAGGAGCGGGCCGCCTGCGAGCGGATCGACTTCTTCTGGAAGCACTCCGCGTACGCGCTGATCATGACGACCCGCCCGGAGACGCTGACGGCGCTCGCCGACTCGCCGGCCGGGCTGGCGACGTTCATGCTCGACCACGACGCAGCCAGCCTGGATCTGATCTGCGCCGCCTTCGCCGGCCGGCCCGGCGGCCTGAGCCGCGACGACATCCTGGACAACGTCACGCTCTACTGGCTGACCAACACCGGCGTGTCCTCGGCCCGGCTGTACGCGCAGAACGCGCTGTCGTTCTTCGCCGCGAAGGGCGTCCGGGTGCCGGCCGCGGTGAGCCAGTTCCCGGACGAGATCCTGCTCGCGCCGCGCAGCTGGGCGGAGCGGGCGTACCCGAACCTGATCCACTACAACCAGCTGGACCGGGGTGGGCACTTCGCCGCCTGGGAGCAGCCGGAGTTGTTCGCGCAGGAGATGCGGGCGGCCTTCCGCTCGCTGCGCTGACTGCCGGGACGGATGCGGCCGGGTGGGATGTCCACCCGGCCGCGTCCGCGGATTCAGACCTCGGTCAGCCGGACCGCGTCGGCGATGACCAGGCCGGCGGCGGAGCTCCACCGGCTGACCGCCACCCGGTTGGCGTCCCCGGCCGGCAGCGTGAACGTGCCGAGTGAGCGCCACTGCCCGCCGGTCGCCCGCTGGTCGACGGTGACCGTCCGGTTGCCGGTGGTGGTGGCGACGATGTACGGCGTGGCCGCGTTGTAGCCCGCGTTCGCCGGCCACCACGCGTCGACCCGGTAGTTGCCGGTACGGGGGACGTTGAACTTGTACCAGGCGGCGTCGCTCGCGGCGACCGGGTCCGCGTACCGGTAGTCGGCGCCGTAGCGCTGCCCGGAGTAGGTCGAGGTGCCCCAGTTGGCGCTGGCGGTGAACCGGCCCGCGGTGGCGTTGTCCACCGTCGACGTCCAGCCGGTGCCGCCGCCGGCCATCTTGGCGGCCACGTCGGCGCGCATCGTGTTCAGGTCGATGAAGGACGGGTCGATCTTGCCGGTGGTGCTGGTCTCCCGGTGCCCCCGGGCGTAGCTGGAGTCCCGGCCGAGCCGCTTGAGCACGGCGGCGGTGGCCGCGATGCTCGCGTTGTACTGGGCGGTGGTCATCCGCTGGTCGACGCCGTTGTAGTCGATCTCCCAGCCGATCATCAGGGTGTTGCCGTCGCCGGCCGGGATCGGGCCGCTGCCGCCGCTGGTGCCGGCGTGGTTGCACCGGCCGGCCGAGATCACGTGGAACACGCCGTGGTAGTCCACGAGCGCCTGGCAGAGCGGGCCGGGCAGGTCGGAGCGGCCGTTGATGCAGATGTTCAGCGCCGGGTGCGGGTTGGTGGCGCTGGACGTGGCGGCGGTGTGGTGCCAGAGCACGCCAATCGGGTCGAACGAGCCGGAGCGCATCCGGTTGAGCCAGTCGCCCTCGACCACCACCTGCACGCCGGCGGCCCGCAGCACGTCAACGAGCCAGGGAATGGTGGCCATCACTGCTCCCGGAGCAGGTCGGCGAGGCACTCGGCCTTCGGCGCGGCGTGCGCCGTACCGGGGCGGACGGCCACCACGAGGGCGGCGGCCGCCAGGGCGGGTACGCCGAGCAGACCTCGGCGTCGCAGACGGGGGGATCGTGACGTGGGCATGGCGCTCCTCGGGTGACGGCGCAGTATCGATCGACGCTCGTGAGTGTGGGCACGCTATCCCGGCGTCGGGCGCTCTGTCGATACCCTTCAATGATCGTTTCCATTGTGAAAACTTTCGCCACCGCCATCTGTCGTCGTTCGTCGATGCGTGGTAGAAATCCTGCCCAAGTCTCGCCGTCGAGCGAGGAATCCTTCACAGGAGGGGCGCCGATGAGAGCGTTCGTCACGGCCCTGACACTTCTCGCCGTGGCCGCGGCCGCGGCCCCGGCCACCGCGGCCGCCCCGGCCGAGGCCGCCGCCACTGTCGCCGCGGTCGGCCCGCAGCCCGGCACCTTCACCGGCAAGGGCTTCGACACGTGCACCGCGCCGTCGCAGGCCGCGATGGACGCCTGGCTGACCGCCTCGCCGTACCGCGCGGTCGGCGTCTACATCAGCGGCGCCAGCCGCACGTGCGCCCAGCCCAACCTGACCGCGACCTGGGTCGCCGACCAGACCCGCAAGGGCTGGCGGCTGATCCCGATCGAGCTGGGCTACCAGGCGCCGTGCGGCACCCGTACGCCGAAGATGTCCGCCGACCCGGCCACCGCCCGCGGGCAGGGCCGGACCGCGGCGGACAGCGCGGCCGCCGCCGCGGCGGCGCTCGGCATCGGCGCGGGCAGCACGCTCTACAACGACATCGAGCAGTACCCGTCGAACGCGAGCTGCCGCGCCGCCGTGCTCTCCTTCCTCTCCGGCTGGGTCGAGCGGCTGCACACGCGCGGCTACCTCGCCGGCATGTACTCCAGCGGCTCGTCCGGCATCACCGATGTCTGCGCCGCCTACGACGACACCCGGTACCTGCGCCTGGACCAGATCTGGATCGCCTGGTGGAACGGCGTCGCGGACACCGACGGGGGCACGTACTGCGCCGACGACCGCTACGCCGACCAGCAGCGCCTGCACCAGTACGCCGGGGACGTCACCGAGACGTGGGGCGGCGTGACCATGAAGATCGACCGCAACTACCTGGACGTACGGGCCGGCACCCCGCCCGCGTCGTGGAGCGTCACGGTCGACAACGCCACGTCGGGCGGGTTCAGCGCGGGCGCGGCGTGGGGCGCCTCCGCGTACTCCGGGCAGCGCTACGGCGCCGACTACCGCTTCGCCACGCCGGTGGCGGCCAGCGATGTGGCCTGGTTCCGGGCGAGCCTGCCCGCGACCGGCGCCTACGAGGTGTCGGTGTGGTACCCGGCCGACCCCGGCTACAACGACCGCACCCCGTACCTGGTCGCCACCACGACCGGCAACCGGTCGGTGGCGGTCGACCAGCGCACCGGCGGCGGACGCTGGGTCTCGCTCGGCGTGTTCACGCTCGCCGCCGGCGCCGGGGACAAGGTCGGGGTGAGCCGCTGGAGCGCCGGGACCGGGTACGTGGTCGCCGACGCGGTCCGTATCACCCGGCTGTGAACCCGCGGGCCGTGAGCCGGTTCCGCCTCGGCGGGGCCGGCTCACGGCGTCCGGGTCAGCTCAGGTGCGCCAGCAGGGCGGTGGCCATGCCCTGCTCACCGCGGGCGTTCGGGTGGAACGGCGCGGCGGAGTTCTGCGGCACCAGCCCCTCCACCCAGCGGGTGCCGCTGCTCTTGCACGCGTCCCGGCCGATCGACGGGGTGTAGACGTCGGCGTAGCTGGCCCCGCCCGCCGCCGCGGTGTCGGCGAGCATCGTGTTGAGCGCCTTCTGGACGCCGCGCAGGTACGGCACGTCCTGGTAGGCGATCGGCACCACCGGCCAGCAGCCGTACCCGCTGTCGGGCAGGATCGCCGGATAGCCGAGCACCACCACGCGCGCGTTCGGCGCGGCCTGGCGGACCGCCCGCAGCACAGCCGTCACCTTCGGCGCGGCGGCGGCGATCCGGGCCCGCAACTGGTCGGTGCCGCCCGCGGTGAACCGGTCCTTGCAGGGCGACCCGAGCGGGCTGCTCACGCTCGCCTCGGCGCAGTCGCCGATGATGCCGGAGAAGCCGATGTCGTTGCCGCCGATCTGGACCGTGACCAGCGCCGTGCTGGCGGTGACCGCGTTGACCTGCGGTGGCAGCGCGATGCCCAGCGCGCCGTCGCCGCCGTACAGGATGTCCTCGGTGGTGGCCCCGGAGCAGCTCACGTCGGTGAACGACGACGAACCGGCGGACGCCGCGACCAGGGACGGGTAGTTGCGGTTGGAGCGCAGGCAGTTCAGGTCGACCTGGGTGGGCACGAGCGGGGCGGAGGTGTAGGAGTCGCCGAGCGCCACGTACCGCCCGGTGGGCGCGGCGGCGACGGCGGGCGCGGTGGCCGCGAGCAGCACGCCGGCGGTGGCGGCGGCGACCGCGGCGAGTCTGGTGGCGGTCCGCATCAGCGGCAGGCGGGGACGGTTCATGGGGCCCTCCCGGAGGGGTCCTGGTGGTGGTGCTGGGATTCTGTCCACGCCTGTGGCGCACGTCAATATAGACAGCGCTCACTAAAGCGTGTCCCGGGATGTGGTCCGGCACTGCCTGGGGGAGGGTTGCCGACGCGGCCTCAGGTGTTGTGTGTGTCACACTTTTCGGCGTCCCCGGAATCGGGTGCCGGGAGCCCGTCGACGGGTCGATTCGTTGCGGCGCAACGCTCCCCGGCACTGTCGCTCCTGGTGGCTGGACCGGGGCCGGATTCGCGGAGGCACGCACCGGAGCCACCCCGGCACGGCTGGTGAGCGACCGATCGAACGTCGGCGATCCCGGATTTGCGGCCGTCATTACGCTGCGAAGTGGTTGATCGCCGGAACCACGGACGACAGGTGGAAGAACCTCAGATGAGTGACAATCACCCTCCCTACGGAGGCTATCCGGACCCGAACGCCGGAGCGTGGGGCAACCAGCCCGACCCGAACGCCCCGTACGGCGCGCAGCCGGCCTCCGGCGCGCCCTACGGCTCGCCGCCGGCGTCAGGTGCCCCCTACGGTTCGCAGCCGGCGTCGGGCGCGCCCTACGGCGCCCAGCCGGCCTCCGGCGCACCGTACGGCGCCCAGCCCGCTTCCGGCGCGCCCTACGGATCGCAGCCGGCCTCCGGCGCGCCGTACGGGGCGCCGCAGCCCGCGGTGTCGTACCCGGGGCAGGCCGGCTTCCCGCCGCCGGCCGCGCCCTACGCGCCCGGCACGCCCCAGGGCGGCGGCGGCAAGAGCAAGGGGCTGATCGTCGGCCTCGCCGCCGGTGCGGTGACGCTGACGCTGCTCTGCTGCGGCGGCGGGCTCGCCTACGTCGCCTTCAACGGCGACGAGGAGGACCCGAAGCCGGTCGCCTCCGGCAGCGCCACCCCCGGGCCGGACGGCAGTCCGTCCGCGACCCCCAGCGCTGACGGGCCGGAGTCGCCCGGGCCGGACGGTCCCACCAACAACGACGCGATCACCGCGCGGTACGCCAGCGAGATGTCGGCGGTCTGCGACGGGGGACCGATCCTCAACGCCGCCCCGTACACCGCGCCGGCGGGCTCGAAGGCGTACGTCTTCTCCAACTCCCCGGACCGGCCGACGTTCTGGTCGCAGAAGACGATCAGCTCGGCCAAGCCGTACTACGCCAAGTCGGCGGACTTCGCCACCGTGTCCGTCATCGGCTGCCTGAAGATGGTCGAGGGCAGCGAGGGCACGCCGAAGAAGTGCCAGTACAAGAACAGCGAGGACAAGGTCGTCACCGTCGACTACATCTCCTCGCGGTACACGCTGACGTTCCACGCCGCCAAGACCGCCGAGAAGGTCGGTGACGGCGGCACGGTGAACGCTCCGGCCGCCCGCTGCCCGAGCTTCATCTCCTACAACAAGGTGACGATGAAGTCGTACGCGACGCCGGACAGCGGCACCATCGAGGCCGCGCTGGACCGCTTCCTCAAGTGAGGAGACCCGGATCGGGGTGTGCGCGTCGGCTGACCCGCACACCCCGATCCGGCTGCCGGCGGGTCAGGTGGCCGGCAACGGGCGGCCGTGCGCGTCCACACACTCGCGGGCGAAGAGCCGCAGCAGCTCCGGCAGGTGGAAGTGCTGGCCCGGATCGTCCGAGTCGACGGGCAGCAGCAGATTGTGCTGGACCAGGTGCTCCACCATCCGGTTGGCCTGCTGCCGGGGCAGGCGCAGGATCTCCACCGCGCTGGCCGGGGTGATGAACGAGCCGGCGCGGGCCAGCGCGCGCAGCGCCCGGCGGGCGTCGACGTCCAGCGCCTGGTAGCTGACCGAGAGGCTGCCGCGCACCGAGATGTCCCCGACGGCCAGCTCGGACAGCCGGTTCTCCTCGTCCTCCAGGTGCGCGGCGAAGCCGGGCAGGGCGACGTCGGGCTGGGTGACGAGCCGGCTGCCGACGATCCGCAGCGCCAGTGGCAACAGGTCGCAGGCCGCGGCGATCCGGCCGAACACCTCCGGTTGCTCGCGTACCCGGCGCTCACCGGCGATCGTGGCCAGCAGTTCCACCGCGTCGGCGCGGTCGAGCGCGCCGAGCGTCAACCGCCAGCCGACGTCCAGGTCCAGCAGGCGCTGCCGGCTGTTGATCAGCACCAGGCTGCGGCCCGCGCCGGGCAGCAGCGGGCGCACCTGCTGCGCGCAGTGGACGTCGTCGATGATGAGCAGCAGCCGTCGGCCGGCGAGCGCGCACCGCAGCGCGGCGGAACGCTCCCGGATGTCCTCGGACACGTCGGCCAGCGGTACACCCAGCTCGACGAGCAGCTCCCTGATCAGTTCGCCGCTGCCGCGGGGTGTCTCGTCGCTGCTGTCGAAGCTGACGAAGAGCTGACCGTCGGGAAAGAGGTCGGCCAGGTCGTACCCGCTGGACACCGAGAACGACGACTTGCCGACGCCCGGCGCGCCGGACACGAGCACGACCCCGGCGTGCTCGTCGGCGCCGGCCGGGTCGGCGATCCCCTCGGCGATGGTGCGGAGCTGGCTGGCCGTGGTGTCCCGGCCGACCAGGGACGGCGGCTTCATCGGCAGGGCCTGCGGGCTCGGCGGCGGGCCGGGCGGCGCCGCGGGCCCGGCGCCGAGGACCGCCGGCCAGCCGGACGGTGGTCGGACCTCGGCGGAGTCCCCGTCCAGCGCGGCCTGGAGGGCGCCCTGGAGGGTGGGACCGGGGTCGACGCCGAGCTCGTCGACGATGCCGCGCCGGGCCTGCTGGTACACGGCCAGCGCCTCGGCCACACGCCCCTCCAGCGTCAGCGCGGTCACCAGCTGCGCCTGCCGGCGTTCGTCGAGCGGCTCCTCGGCCACCATCCGGCGCAGCGACGGGATGACCCGGGCCGGTTGCCGCAGTCGCAGGCGCAGGTCGAACAGCTCGGTCGTGATCTCCCGGTGCTGCTCCCGCAGCGCCGTGACGGTCGCGCCCAGGTCGGTGCCCGGATCCGCCAGGTCCTCCAGCGGGGGCCCGCCCCACAGCTCGACCGCCTGGTCGAACAGCTCGGCGGCGACCTCCGGCCGGTCCCCCCGCGCGGCCCGGCGGGCGTCGTCGGTGAGACGCCGGAACCGCAGCAGGTCCAGCTCGTCCTCGTCGACCCGCAGGTGGTAGCCGGCGCCGTCGTGGACCAGCCGGTCGGCCGAGTCGCCGCCGCGGTCCAGCGCCTGCCGCAGCCGGTGTACGTACGTCCGCAGGTTGCGTACCGCCGACGCGGCGCCCGGCCAAGGCCGTCGACCAGCCGGGAGGTGGCGACTTTTCGCCCCGGGCTCAGCAGCAGCACGGCGAGCAGAAGGCGGGGCTTGGTGCCGGTGAGCGTGATCGGGTGATCGTCCACGTGAAGGGCCAGCGGGCCGAGGACACTGAACCGCATCGATGTATTCCCCCGCTCCGCAGGACCGTCCACAGTGTGGTGCACGGCTGGAATTCCCACCTTCGGCTGGGGAATACCTCGATCCCAGATGGTGCAAGTTGTCACCGATCGGTGTGTATCTCGTGACCCCGGGTGAGTTGCGCCGTCGCCCGGTGCGCCGCGTCGAGCACCGCCACCGCGTCCGCCACCCCGGCGCCCGCCGACCGGCCCGCGCGGACCAGCTCGGCGAAGTCCTCCGCCTGGCAGGCCAGGGCCGCGTACATGGTGGCGTCCCCGTCGGCCGGGTCGAGGAAGGTCAACCGCTCGTGGTCCCGGGTGCCGAACACCTCCACCGTCGCCATGTCGCCGCCCCTGTGGTGCCGGCCGAGCGAGACCAGCGCGGTACCGCCGCCGGACAGGCCGAGCAGCGCCTGCGCGCTGTCCACGTCCCGGCCGCGTACCGCCGGGTCGGTGACCGGACCGGCGGGCTGCGCGGCGACCCGGTCGATCTCCTGCCCGGTCAGCCACCGGATCTGGTCGAACTCGTGCACGCCCATGTCCACGAAGATCCCGCCGCTGCCGGTGCGGAACGCCGCCGCCGGCGGCTCGCCGTCCCACTGCGACGCGGCCACGAACAGGACCTCGCCGAGCGCGCCGCCGGCGATCCGCTCGCGCAGCCGGCGCAGCTGCGGGACGAACCGCCGCCAGTAGGCGACCTGGAACGGGATCCCGGCGGCGGCGGCCACCCGCCCCGCCTGCGCGGCCCCGGCCGGGTCGAGCCCGGCCGGCTTCTCGCACAGCACCGGCAGCCCGGCCTCGGCGGCGGCCGCGACCAGCTCGCCGTGCCGGCCGGTGGGCGCGGTCACCAGGAGACCGTCCGGCGTGGCGTCCGCGAGCAGGTCCGCCACGCTCGGGTACGCGGGCAGCCCGGCCGCGGCGACCTCCGCCCGTGCCGCCGGAACCGGGTCGACCACGTGCCGGATCCGGACCGTCCGGTGGTCGGCCAGGGCCCGCAGGTGGTGGCGGCCCATCCGGCCCGCCCCCACAAGTGCCAGCCGGAACTCATCGCTGCCGGTCATCGTCGGTTCCCTTCTTCTCGTCGGCGTCGTCCGTACGGTCGGGGCTCAGCCAGCCGGCCAGCGCGGCCACGACGGCCGGCGCGCCGGTGGCCAGGACCGCCATCCCGTCGTGGCGCCACCGTCGGGTCACCCCACCGGCGGGCCTCGACCAGCGCGGTGCCGGCCGCGACGTCCCACGGCGCGGGGTCGAAGCTGACGAACGCGTCCAGTTCCCCCCGGGCCACCGCCGCCAGGTCGCAGACCGTGGAGCCGGAGTTGCGCAGGTCCGCGACGAGGGGCGCGACGCCGACGAGCGACTGGTACGCCCGCCGCCGCGGGCCGGGCGCGTTCGGCACCGCGAACGCCACCAGGGCGTGCCCCGGCGCGGCCTCCCGGTCGACGGTGACCGGGACGTCGCCGTCGAGCGCGCCGTCGCCGTCGAGCACCAGGCAGGCGCCGGTTGCCGGTTGCAGGATGGTGGCGGCGACCACCTGGCCGTCGCCGTCGTCACAGCCGGTCGCCACCGCGATGCTCACCGCGTAGCGGCTCGCCCCGTGGCTGAAGTTCAGCGTGCCGTCGAGCGGGTCGACGATCCAGCGCAGGCCGGAGCAGCCGGCGCTGAGCCCGGACTCCTCGGCCAGGACGGCGTCCTGCGGCCGGTCGCGGGCGAGCAGGTCGAGGATGGCCCGTTCGCTGGCGTGGTCGGCGGTGGTCACCGGGTCCTGCGCCGCCCCGCCCTTGTGCATGGTCCGGAAACCCTGGCTCCGTGCCTCGCGGATCGCGTCCGCCCCGGCCCGCGCGGCGCGCAGGCTCAGGTGGCGCAGGTCGCCGGGAGCGGCGCCGATGCTCATCGCGCCACCTGCGCTTCCGCCGGTGCGGCGACCCGCGCGTAGTGGCCGTCCACGAACAGCAGCGGTGGGGTCGGCCGGAGCAGGCCGGCGGAGCGGACCGCGCCGATCAGCACGGCGTGGTCACCGGCCGGGTCGGCGGAGACGGCCTCGCAGCCGAAGTACGCCACCCCGTCGGTCAGGCGCGGGCAGCCGGTCGCCCGCTCCGCGTCGTAGGTGACACCGGTGAAGCCGTCGGCGCCGCTGGGCCGTCCCCGGCTGGCGAACCAGGCCGCCTCCGCGCGCTGGTCGTCGGCGAGCACCGTCACCGCGAAACGCCCGGTACGCCGGACCGCGCCGAGCAGCCGGCAGTCCCGCCGCAGGCAGACCAGCAGCATCCGGGGCGACAGCGACACGGTGGTGAAGGAGTTGACCGTCATGCCCACCGGGCCGTCGGGTCCGACGGCCGTCGCCACCGCCACTCCGGTGGCGAACCGCCCGGCCACCGAGCGGAACGCCCCTTCCTGCTCGTGTCCGTCTCCTGTCCCGGTCATCGTCGTTCTCCTCTCGTCGCGCTGCCGACCAGGTCGGCGGTCCGGCGCCGGTCGGTCTTGCCGTTGGCGTTCGTGGGAAGCGCGGCCACGTGGTGGATCCGGGCCGGCACCATGTAGCCGGGCAGCCGGTCCGCGCACCAGGCGGGTCAACTCGGCGGTGATCCCGGCGGCGCCGGTGTAGACGGCGCGCAGGGCGACGTCGGCGCCCGCGCCGAACGCCAGCACCACCGCGTCCTGCACCCCCGGGTGGCCGCGCAGAACCATTTCGATCTCGCCGAGTTCGATCCGGTAGCCGCGCAGCTTCACCTGGTCGTCCAGGCGGCCGTGGTGCACGAGCGTGCCGTGCTCGCGGCGGACCCGGTCCCCGGTGCGGTAGTACCGGCGACCGGCGTACGTGACGAACCGGTCCTCGTCGTCGGCCGGGTCGAGGTAGCCGTCGAACCGCTGCGGCCCGTGCACGCACAGCTCCCGTCGTCACCGCCGACGGTGCCGTCCTCGCCGCGCAGGATCGCGTCGAGCCCGGGGTGCGCGTCACCGATCGGCACGGTGCCGTTCGAGGTGGCCGGCCAGTCCGCCGGATCCGCGGGCAGCCGGTGACCGGTGCAGGTCACGGTCAGCTCGGTGGGACCGTAGAGGTTCTCCACCACGCTGCCCGGCGCCGCCGCCGCCCACGCCCGCGCCTGCTCCAGCGTCAGCGCCTCGCCGGCGAAGAGGCTGTGCCGCAGGCCCGGCATGGCGCCGGGGGAGAGCATCCGCATCCGGCGGGCCAGCGAGACCACCGAGGGCACCGAGAACCAGTGCGTGATCCGTCGTTCGTTGACGAACCGCACCGGCGTCAGCACCTCGTCGGGCTGCGGCACCACGAGCGTGGCGCCGCCGCCCCAGGCGACGAACATGTCGAAGACGGACGGGTCGAAGGTCAGGTCGAAGGTCTGCGACAGCCGGTCGCCCGGGCCGACCGGGTAGCGGTCCCGGCAGCACGTGAGGAACGCGTCGACGTTGCGGTGCCGGATCGGCACGCCCTTGGGCCGCCCGGTCGAGCCGGAGGTGAACAGCAGGTACGCCACCTCGTCCGGCGCCACCGGGGCGGCCGGCGGCGGGACGCCCGGCGCGCCGTCGAGGCGTACCGTCACGGCGTCGCCCGCAACCTGCGCCGCCGTCGCGGCGCCGGCGTCGTCGATCACAGCGCGTCCACCCTCGCGTCCCGGCACAGCCGGGCGGTGCGGGCCGGCGGGAAGGCCGGGTTGAGCGGCACCACCACCGCTCCGGCGCGCAGCGCGGCCAGATAACCGGCGTACGCGGGCAGGCTGCGGGCGGCCAGCAGGCCGACCGCGCGGGGGCGTCGGCCCACCTCGGCGTGGATCCGGCCGGCGAGACCGTCGGCGAGCTCGCGCAGCCGGTGGTAGGTCACCGACTCCCCGCCGACCTCCAGCGCGACCGCCTCCGGCACCCGTGCCGCGGTTCGCTCGAACCACTGGTAGAGACTCACGGCGTTGCTCCCTTCGCTGTGCTGTCGTCGATCGGCGTCCCGCCGCCACCGGGCGCGGGACGCCCTTCAGGTCACCGCGCCGGCAAGCTCGTCGGCGTGGTCGGCGATGCCGGCGAGCATCGCTCCGGTGGCTCCACCGGCGATGCCGAACATGGCCGCCTCGGTGCGTAGCTGAGCCTCCCCGCCGTCGCGGACGCGTCCGCGCCGCGCAGGCGCACCGCCTCGGCGGCGACCCGGTCCACGGTCTCGGCGGCGCTGACCTTCAGCAGCATCCCGGCGACCGCGGACGGGACGGCCGCCGGCGCGTCCAGCAGCGGCGCGCACAGCGCGTCGAGCTGGTGCACGGCGACCAGGCACCGGGCGTACCGCTCGCGGACCGCGGGGCGGTCCCACAGCGTGCCCGTCCCGGCCGGCCGCCGCCGCAGCCAGTCGCGCAGGCCCGTCAGCATCCGGTGGCACATCGCCCGGGCCCACAGCGCCCCGGCTATCCGTTTTTACGCCGACCTGCCGGGCGAACCCGGCCAGCGCCCGGCCGGGGCGGCCCAGCACGGCGTCCGGGCCCAGCGCCACGCCGGCGAAGCACAGGTGGCCCACGCCGGACCCGGCGAACGCCCGGCCGGCGGATCCGACTGTCACGCCGGGCGCGTCGGCCGGCACCAGCACCCAGCAGAAGCTGGTGAAGTGCCGCGCCTCGCGGTGCCGGGCCAGCACCAGCGCCGCGTCACAGCTCGTCGCGTTGGTGATCCAGTCCTTGCCGCCGTCCAGGACGGCGCCGTCGTCGCCCAGCTTCACCCGGGTCGCGGCGTCGAGCAGGTCCGAGCCCGACCCGGCGGAGTCGGTGACGGCCAGCGCCACCACCGTCTCGCCGCGCAGCATCCCGCGCCGCGCGCGCTCCGCCGGCCCGGTCGCGCCGGCCAGCAGCGGCAGCACCGTGGCGACCTGGACGCAGACCGACAGCGTCACGCCGAGCGGGCACCGGGCGTCCAGCTCGGTGAGCAGGGCCGACAGTCGCCGGGGGTCGGGCTGGACGCCGTCGGGGTAGAGCGCCTCGACGATCCCGGCGGCGCCCAGCGCGCGCCACACCGCACCCGGATCGGTGGGGTCCACTCCGGACAGCGCGGCGCCCACCGGGGCGGCGTGGTCCCCGGCCGGCGTCGGTGTCGGTGTCGGCTCAGGCAAGACGCACCCCCGGGTCACGCAGTGACAGCGCCCCGTTCGCCAGGCGCAGCCGGTCGTTCGCGTAGTTCAGCGAGGCCGAGCGCAGATCCCGGAACGTGCGCTCCAGCGCCAGCGGGGAGTCGGTCAGGTAGCCGTGGCGCAGGCCCGCCAGCTCGACCAGTTCGTGCGCGGCGGCGAAGGACTCCTCGGCCGCGCGGATCTTCAGCGTGTTGAGCAGCATCTGCACCGGCGCCGCCGACATGTCCGGCGCGTCGGTGACCACCGAGACGGTGTGCCGCAGCAGCGCGTGCGCCGCGTCCAGCCGGGCCCGGATCCCGGCCAGCCGCAGCAGCACCAGCTCGGAGGAGGGGGCGAACTGCCGCCGTCCCGCCTCGCTGCGGGCGTGCCGCAGCACCCGGGCGTACGCGCCGGCCGCAGCCCCGATCCAGGCCGCCGCCCAGCCGACGTGCGCCAGCGGCGCGAAGACAGTGGTGGCGATCTCCCGGAACCCGCCGTGTTCGCCGATCACCTGCCACTGCGGCACCGCGCCGCGCAGCCGCATCGGGACGCTGTGGGTGGCCCGCATGCCCAGCGGACGCCACCCGCCGATGACCTCGACCTCCACCTGGTCCCGGTCGGCGTAGACCAGGTCCACCTGGGCCGCCGAGTCGGCACCCGGGGCGCGGGTGGTGATCAGGAAGGCGTCCGCGTACGGGCCGCCGGTGACGATCGGGGCCTGCCGGTCGACGCGCAGCATCTCGCCGTCGTGCTCCAGCGCCGACTCGGCGGTCAGCAGGTGACCGCCCTTGCCGGCCTCGGTGGTGACCGAGCCGAGATACCGCTCGCCCCGGGCCACCGACGGCAGCACCTCGGCGCGCAGCTTCTCCCCGCCGTACGCGGTGATCGCGGCGACCTGCTGGCAGTGCATGGCGAAGACCATCGCCACCGACATGTCCACCCGGCCCAGCGCCAGCGTGACGTCGACCAGGTCCGGCAGCGTCCCGCCGGCGCCGCCCTCGGCGACCGGCACCAGCAGCCCCAGCAGCCCGCTGTGACGCATGGCGGCCAGCGCCTCGGTGGGGAAGGCAGCGGTCTCGTCGGCCTCCCGGGCGTGCTCCGCCGCGATCTCGGCGACGGTCTCGACGGCCGGGGCGTACCCGGCGACGGCCGTCATCGGGAACCACCGCCGACCGGTGTGCGCAGCTCCTCGACCACGCCCCACAGCCCGCCGGCGGTGGCGAACGTGGAGTCGACCAGCTTGTCGTCGGGCACGGCGACCCCGAACGTCTCCTCGATGGCGAACAGCAGCTCGATCTCGCGCATGGAGTCCAGGCCGAGGTCGCGCAGCCGGGCGTCCTCGGTGATCTCCTCCGGGCCGGCGAACTTGAGGAACGGCCGGAGCAGCTCGGTGAATTCGGTGTTCATGACGTCACCTTTCTTCTCGTGGTTCGTCAGTGGCTCCCGGCGGGTCGACCGGGTGCCGTGTCAGGGTCAGCCGGGACGTCTCGACGACGCGGTCGCCGTCGCAGACGACCTCGACCGGCGCCGGGTGGCCGAGGAAGGCCAGCAGGCTCGCCGAGAGCCCGTACGCCCCGACGTTCGGCACAGCGAGCACGTCGCCGGGCCGTACGTCGGGCAGGCTCGCGGCTCGGGCCCAGGTGTCCAGCGGCGTGCACAGCGGCCCGGCGACGATCGCGGCCTCCAGTGGCGCGCCGTCGCGGTCGTCAGCGGCGTGCAGGGCGGGCACGAGCGGCGGCAGCCGGCGCAGGCCGGACATCCCGCCGAGGTGGTTGATGCCGGACTCCAGCACCACCACCGGCGTGCCCTGCGACCGCTTGACGTCCAGCACCCGGGTCAGCAGCGTGCCGGCGGTGGCGGTGAGGAACCGTCCCGACTCGAAGGCCACCGTGGGCGCGCCGTCGCGCCAGCCGGGGAAGAGCCCGTCCAGGGCCGGGCCGACCCGGTCGGCGAGGCCGGTCAGGTCCGCGTTGTGGCCGGGCCGGGCGAACGGCGCGCCGAAGCCGCCGCCGAGGTCGAGCAGGTTCAGGTCGATGTCGAGCAGGTCCCGCAACCGCCGGGCGGTACGCGCCGCGGCGGTGAACTGGGACACCAGCGCGTCCACCGAGTCGACGTTGCTGCCGGTGTAGAGGTGGAACCCGCGTACCGGGGCCGACGGGCGGGAGCGGAACCGGTGCGGTTCCCGCTCGATCCAGTCGGCGTCGGCGCCGAACTGGGACGCGACGCCGGTCATGGTGAGCCCCTGACCCGGGTTGGGCACCCGGTCGTTGACCCGCAGCAGGCAGCGCAGTTCGACGCCGTGCGCGGCGGCGATCCGGTCGGCCTGGTCCAGGCCCTCGGGCGAGTCGACGGAGAACCAGCGGACACCGGCACGTACCGCCTCGGTCACCTCGGCGTCGCGCTTGCCCGGTCCGGTGTAGAGCATGCGCTCGCCCGGCACGCCGGCCCGCAGCGCCGCGGCCAGCTCGCCCGGCGAGCAGATCTCCGCGTCGCAGCCGGCGGTGTGCAGCGCCGCGACCAGTGCCGGGTGCGGGTTGGCCTTGAGCGAGTAGAACAGCCGGCTCGGCGCGGGCAGCGCGGCGACCAGGGCGGCGTGGCTGGCGCGTACCCGGGCCAGGTCGTAGCGGTAGGCCGGGGTGTCGAAGGGCAGGTCAGCCATCGTGCTCACCCGCCAGCCGGGCCAGCGCCCGCCGGTCCACCTTGCCGTTGCCGGTGAGCGGCAGGTCGGGCAGCACGACGCAGCGCGCCGGCACCTTCATCTCCTCCAGCTGCTCCCGTAGCCGGCGCAGCACGTCGGCGGGGGTGAGCGCGGCCACCACGAACAGCGTCGCGCCGTCGCGGCCGTCGGCCGGCGGCAGCACCCCGGCCGCGGCCACGCCGTCGACCCGGTACGCCGCGGCCTCCACCTCGGTGGCGCTGACCCGGGTGCCCTTCTCCTTGTAGACATCGTCGCGCCGGCCGGCGAAGTGGACGTACCCGTCGTCGTCCACGTGGCCGTGGTCGCCGGTGTGCAGCTGCGGGAAGAGCCCGTGTACGCGCCGGAACCGCTGGGCGGTCAGCTCGGGCCGCCGCCAGTAGCCGGCCATCACGTGCGGGCCGCGTACCACCAGCTCGCCGGGAACGCCCGGTGGTTGACGCCGCCCCTCGGCGTCCACTGTGAAGATCTCGGTGCCGGGCAGCGCCCGCCCGCAGGCGCCGGGCCGGCGCAGGTCGGCGTCCGGCGGCATGATCGCCGCGCGTTTGCACTCGGTGAGGCCGAACATGAGCTGGACGCTCAGGCCGGGCAGCAGCCGGCGCAGGCCGCCAGCACCTCCGGGGGCATGGCGGCGCCGGTGTTTGTGAGCAGGCGCAGCGGCGGGCGCGGCGCGCCCGCGCGGCCGAGCAGCCGCAGCAGGTTGATCGCCAGCGACGGCACGCAGGGCAGCACCGTGGCGCCGGACTCGACCAGGCTCACCAGCAGGCGGCCACCGGTCTCCGCGCTGTCGCCCAGGCGCAGCCGGGCGCCGGCGACGGTGCTGAGGAAGATCTGGTAGAGGCCGTAGTCGAACGACGGCGGCAGCAGGACGTGCACCACGTCGTCGGGCCGGTAGCGCAGCTCCGACTGGATCGCCCGGACCGCGAACGTGACCTGGGCGTGCGTGGAGACCACGGCCTTGGGCATGCCGGTGCTGCCGGAGGTGTAGATCAGGCAGACCGGGTCGACGGCCAGCGGGCCCGGCCCGGCCGGCGCGTCGCCGCCGGCCGCGCCGGAATGCCGCGCGCCCGCAGCGCGGCGGCCCCTCGCGCCGGGACGCCACGGGCGTGGCACAGGCCGGTGAGCACCCGGTCGTCGGTGAGGACCAGGACCGGTTCGGCGTCGTCCAGCACGTGGGCGAGGGCGACCTCGGGGGCCGGCGTCCGGAGAACGACGAAGACCGCGCCGGTACGGGCGACCGCGTACAGCAGCGCCGGCAGCGTCGCGTCGGCGGGCAGCGCCACCAGCACCCGGTCGCCGCGCCGGACGCCCTGCCCGCGCAGCCAGCCGGCCAGGCGCAGACTGTCGGCCCGCACCTGACGGTACGTGCGCTCGACGGTCCCGTCCCCGGCGGCGGGCGCGTCGGGGCGCGCGCCGGCGGTGCGGTCCAGCAGGTCGTGCAGCAGTTTCGGCACTCATCGGGGCATCTCCGTGTGCGGCGCTGAACATGGCGCACAGGGAAGCCGTACGTCGCGCAGGTCGGCCGCGAAGAGCGCGTGTCTGGACTCGACGTCGAGTCCGCCGCTCGATCCCGTCGATGACGTCACCAGCCGGAACGAGTCGAAGCCGGGAAGCTCCCGGAGCACGTCGGTGGTGCGCAGCGTCGAGCCGTCCAGGTCCAGGGTTTCGCCGAGCGCGCCGAGCACCGCGGCGCGTACGCCCTCCCCACCTGCCGGGTCCGGCGCGGGCGGCACGGCGTCGTGGCCGGGCGTGGCGGCCGGTTCGGCGATCGACTCCAGCGCGTCGAGGTGGTCGGAGATCAGCTCGCCGAGCGCGTCCGCCAGTTCCGGCGCGGCCGGCCGGCCCGCCTGGGCCCGCCGCAGCGCCACGTAGCTGCGCGTGGCGAGCTGCTGCCAGCGCGCGGCCTGCCCGGCCAGCGCGGCGGCGGCCTCGGGCGCGACCGCCGCGAGCCAGCGCTCGTGCAGGTCGCGTGCGCGGGCCAACAGCCAGACGTCGAGCACGAAGCGGTGCAGCCCGGCCACCGTGTCCAGGGCGGCGCCGGTGCGGTCCAGGTAGCGGGCGATCTCCGGGCGGGCCCGGCGAGCCCGGGCGGCGTTGCCGGCGAGCATGGCGGGCACGTCGATCGCCGGCGCCGGGTGCGCCGTCACCGCCAGCGTGTGCGCGCCGCCGGCCAGCGCCGCGTCGAACGCGGCGATGGGCAGCCGCCACACGCCGGGCCGCGCGGGGCCCCAGGCGGTGTCGTTGTGGTAAGCGTCGACCACTGTGACCTGATCCGGCCCGGCCTCGGTGGCGAGGAAGCTGTGCCGCATGTGCTCGTGCCCGTGGTAGGGACACCACGGCAGGTCGTACGCGTCGGCGGTGACGTAGAGCGGCTGGCCGGGCGCGCACAGCCGGCGGACCTGCGGGCCGTCGAGCTGCATCCACCGGCCCTCGACGCGCAGGCCCAGCAGGTCGACCGCTTCGGCGGCCCGGTCGTCCGAGGTCGCCTCGACGGAGATCAGAGCGTCCTGATCCCGGGTGCGGAACCCGTACCGGGCGCCGAGGGCGAGATGGCTGCCGGACCCGTTCGCGTAGTCGGCGAGCAGAGCGAAGCTCGTCTGGAGACAGTCCAGCGCGGTCGCGTGCAGACCGGTCAGGATCGGCGTCCACACCGGATCCGTGCTCGGCCGGTCCGGCGCGTTCGGGACGTGTGGGGACATGGGAGGCTCCTCGATGCGGATACGTGGGGCGGGGCCGCCGGCGCGGGAGTCGCCGCGCCGGCGGCCGGTACGAAGGTCAGCTGTCGCCGCGGCCGTCCAGCCCGTTGGCCCAGCTGGCGAGCGCCTGCGCCTGCTCGGCCAGCGCGTGCTCGTCGGTGCCGATCGGGTCCTTGAAGAAGAACCCCAGCTCCTCGATCGGGCCGACGTGCCCGGCGCGGTGCGCCGCGGCGGTCAGCCGGGCCAGGTCGAGCACCAGCGGGGCGGCCAGCGTGGAGTCCACCCCGCTCCAGGTGAGCTGCATGGACATCCGGACGCCGAGGAAGCCCTCGAACGAGACGTGGTCCCAGGCGGTCTTGTGGTCGCCGAGGTCCGGCACGTTGTCGATGTGCAGCGGGGCGGTGACGTCCTCACCGAGCAGCGCGGGCAGCACGCCCGACTTCGAGCTGAGCTTGCTGCGGGCGTTGCGCGGGTCCTCCAGCGTCGCCCCGTCACCGCCGCCGAGCAGGTTCACCCCGGCCCAGGAGAGCACGTGCAGGGCGCGGCTGGTGAACATCGGCGCCAGGGCGGTACGCAGCAGCGTCTCCCCGGTCTTGCCGTCGGAGCCGGCGAACGGCACCCGCTCCCGCTGCGCCAGCATCTCCAGCGCGGGCAGCCGGGCGCCGGTGGACGGGGTGAAGTCGACGAAGCCGCAGCCGGCCCGGAACGCCGCGTACGCGACCACCGAGCTGGCCGGCAGCGCCTTGTCGTCCGGGTCGGCCAGGGCGCGGGTCAGCGCGTCCAGGTCGTCGTGCTCGGGCCGGTGGTCGGCCGGCGGCTCGGTGGAGGACACGTTGATGACGACGACCCGGGACAGCCCGTGGCGGGCGCGGAACTCCTCGATGTCGCCGGCCAGCCGGTCGACCACCTCGGCCAGCGGTCCGGTCTCGGTACGCGCGTCGTAGCCGGTGCGCAGGTTCTGCTCGACCTCGGGCAGGCTGCCCCGCACGGCGGCCAGCACCGGCGCCGGGATGACACCGGAGTCGACGAGCGACTCGGCCTTCTTCTCCAGCGGCGTGTCGACGATGTCGTGCCCGCCGACCACCAGGTCGGTCCAGCTCACCAGCGGCGCGTCGCGCAGCATTCCGGTGTCGGTGACGCAGCCGGTCGAGTCGGCCATGCCGGCGCGCAGCGCCAGCAGACCGGTGATCGCCGTGGTGGCGACCGAACCGCGGGCGCCGTTGAGCCACACGCCGACGGGTGCGTCCGTTTCGGGGGACGGGGCGTGCGAGGTCTCGCGTTGGGTGACGGTCACGGGAAGACTCCTTCTCTGGGTGCGCCGGGACGGCGCGGTTCAGCGGGTGAGCACCTTGGTGACGGCGGCGGCGATGTCCTCCATGTCCTGTTCGGTGCCGAGGAAGGTGCTGTGGTGTGTCTGGACGGTGTGTGCGGCGAGCCACTCGGTGTTGGGGTACGTGCGCTCCCGGTGGATCGCCGCGAAGCGCTCGGCCAGCGGCGCGAGCAGCGGCTTCGTCCACGGCTGCAGCAGCCGGCTGCGGTGCAGCGGCTCGTCGGTGCAGTAGAACCGCCGGCCCAGCTCGGCGGTGAGCGCGGCGGCCACGGCGGCGTTGTCCAGGCCGGCCGGCAGCTCGTCGAAGACGATCGTGCCCTCGTAGATCGAGATGCGGGTCTGCCCCGGCGCCGGTTGCAGCAGCCGTACGCCGTCGACACCGTCCAGCAGGTCGCCGAGCAGCCGGTAGTTGTGGTTGCGCACGTCGTGCTGGCCGTCCAGGACGGCCAGTTGCGCGCAGGCCACGGCGGCGGAGAACTCGCTCAGGCAGAAGTTGGCGCCCTGCACACCGGCGCTCTCCTCCAGGTCCAGTTCGCCGGCCGGCGTCCGGTCGTCCCGGTAGCGGCGCGAATCGGCCCGCAGCTCCTCGAGCACCGGCGCGAGCGTGTCGTCGTCGGTGACCACGGCCCCGCCCTCACCGCAGGTGAGGACCTTGCCGTGCTGGAAGCTGAAGCAGCCGAGCCGGCCGAGCGAGCCGGCCTGGCGGCCCTGCCAGGTGGCGCCGTGGGCCTGCGCGCAGTCCTCCACGACGGAGATGCCGCGCGGCCGGGTGACCGCGTCGAGCGCCGGCACGTCGGCCATGTTGGAGGCCCAGTGCACGGCGACCACGGCCCGCGGGTCCACGGACAGGTCGAGGTGGTCCGGCCCGACGCAGCCGGTTTCCCGGTCGACGTCGACGAGCACCGGGACCAGGCCGGCGCGCAGCGCGGCGGTCGCGGAGGCGGTCCAGGTCAGCGCCGGTACGAGCACCGTCTCGCCGTAGCCGAGGCCGAGTGACTCCAGGGCCACCACCAGGGCACTGGACCCGTGGTCGACCGGCACGCAGTGGCGGGTGCCGACGTAGCGGGCGAAGTCGGCGGCGAAACGTCGCTCGAACAGGACGGTGTCGCCGACGGACGGGCTGCTGATCGCCCACCGGCCGCCGGTCAGCACCGCGGACAGGTTGGCGGCGGCATCCGGCGCGGGGGTCGGCCAGCGTGGCCATGGGCGGTCCGGCGGGCGGACCGGTCGGCCGCCGTCCACGGCGAGCCGCCGATCGATGGGGATGGAGGTCGTCATGCCTTCGACCTTGATGGCCATCGATACATCAGCGGTACATGCGCGATGGCCGCAACGGCCGGCGCTGTGTATCGGCGCTGTACCCCGGTGGTCGAACCTCGGGGCATGAGCCGATCCGCATCGCCCGTGGGCGAACCGACCGAACCCCGCGCCGTCACGCGCGGCGTCTCCGTGGTCATCCCGGTCAAGGACCGGGTGGCGGAGATGCGCCGCCAGCTCCGCAGTCTGCGCGACGCCGCCCCGAACTGCCCCGAGCCGGTGGAGGTGGTGGTCGTCGACGACTCGGCGCCCGCCGCGGCCGCCGCCCACCGGGCGGCCTGCGCCGAGTACGGCGCCCGCTACGTGCGCGGGCCCCGGCACGTCGGGGCCAAACGGAACCTGGGCGTCCGGCACGCCCGCCACGACCTGGTGCTGTTCACCGACTCCGACTGCCGGGTGCCGGCCGACCTGATCACCCGGTACGCGGCCCGGCTGCGCGCCTCCGGCGAGGAGGTCGCCGGCGTCACCGGCCCGGTGATCGTCGAGCCCGGCGACAGCGCGTTCTTCCGCGTGATGCGCCGCTCCTACCTGCTGCTCGGCGACCTGACCCGGCCGCTGCACTACGAGCGCGTGTCCTGGGGCGCCGGCGCGAACATGGCCGTCAAGCGCGCCGTCTTCGAGGCGGTCGGCGGGTTCCCGGAGGACTCCCCGATGCCGCTGGGCGGGGAGGACCTGCACCTCGGGCTGCTCCTCACCGACGCCGGCTACGTGCTGCTCACCGACCCGGACGGCGTGGTCACCCACGACACCGGCGTCGCCGACACCTTCCGCGCGGTCGCCTACCGGTTCACCACGTACGGGCGCTCCGAGCAGTGGCTCTGCCTGGCCCACCCGCACCGGCGCCGGTTCGTGCTCAACACCGCCAGCACGCTCGCCGTGACCGCGCTGGCCGGGCTGCTGACCGCCCGGCGCAGCGGGGGACGCAGCCTGCTCGCGGTGCCGGCCGTCGCGGCCGCCGTGATCGCCGCGAAGACGCCCGGCCGGCTCGGCGGCGACCGGGGACCGCGTGCGGTGGCCGAGTCGGCGGCCTGCGCGGCGATCGAGACGCTCTTCGACGGGGCCGCGTTCGTCACCTCGCTGCGGCTCGGCCGTCCCGACCTGCTCTTCACCGGCTTCCGCGCGCCGGACGAGGCGGACTACCAGCCGGACGAGACGGACCACCGGCCGGTCGCGCCGGTGGCCGCGCCGCCGGTGGCGGCCTGACGGGGGAGTGGCAGTGCCGACGACGTACCCGCTGGCCCCCGGCCAGCAATGATGTGGGAGTTCATGACCGCGCTCGACCCGGCCCGTCCCGGCGCCTCACGGCTCGTGGTGGTGGAGTTCCGCCGGTTGCGGGGCGCGCTGCGGGTCGACGTGCTGCGGCAGGCGATGCAGGACGTGGTGGACCGGCACGACGCGCTGCGGATGCGGTTCGACCGCATCGGCGTGCAGCCCGAGGTGCGGATCCTGCCGCACGTGGAGTCGCCGCTGGAGTACGTCGACCTGTCCGGACTGCCGCCGGCCGAGCAGCAGGCCCGCGTCGAGCAGATCGCGTACGCGCACCGCAACGACGCGTTCGACCCCGGCCGGCGCCGCTGTGGCGGGCCGCGCTGGTCCGGCTCTCCGCGACCCGGCTCATCCACCGGACAGCCTTCTTCCACATGGTCTCCGACGGCTGGTCGTGCCGCGTCGTGGTTTGAGGACCTGTGCCACGCGTACGCGGCCCGGCTCGGCGCGGCCGACCCGCAGCCGCCGCTGGGCGTGGACCCGGCCGCGCTCGCCGCGCTCCAGGAGGCGGACAGTCCGGCAACGGCGTCGACGCCGCCGCCCGGGCCGCGTACTGGCGGGACCGGCTGCGGCCGGTGGAGCCGTACCAGCTCTTCCCGGCGTCGCCGCCGGCGCCGGACGTCGCGCTCAGCGCCGAGGTGGCCACCCGCTTCGCGTTCCCGCCCGAGATCACCGCGCGCTGCGCCCGGCCGCACGGCGGGCCCGCACCAGCCCGTACGTGCTGCTGCTCGCCGCGTACCTGGTGCTGCTGTCGCGGCGGGCCGGCCGGTCCCGGGTGGTGCTGGGCACCACCACGCTGGGCCGGGAGAGCCCGCTGTCCCGGCAGCTCGTCGGGCAGTTCACCAACAACGTCTACCTGCCGGTCGACGTTGCGCCGGACGCGCCGATGAGCGCTGTGGTCGGCGCCGCGCACGCCTCGCTGGCCGGGGCCGTCGCGCACGCCACCGCGTACCACCGGCTGGCCCGGGCGGTCCGTCCCGGCTTCGCGGCGATCCGCCCCTGGCCGGACAACCACCTGTTCGACGCCTGGTTCCAGTCCGCCGCGTCGGCGTCGCCGGTGCTGCACTGCCCGGATCTGCGGGTGGAGCCGGTCGACATCACCGCCCGGGCCGCGCCCGGCACCCCGCCGCCGGTGGTCGCCGCCGACGTGCCGCCCGAGTGTCTGCCCGTCTGGGTCAAGCGGGGTTCACCGATCGTCGTGGTGGACGACGACCGGGCCGGCGGCGTGGTGATCCGCAACCGGGGTGTCTTCGGCGACGACCTGGTACGCGGGCTGATCGACGACTACGTCGCGGTGGTCTCGGCGCTCGTCACCGACCCCGGCACCACACCGGAACGGGTACGCCTTCCTGACGGTGCGTGCTTCCTCGACCACGCGATCGGGTAGGAGTTCCGACGGACCGATCCCAGAGAGGTACGACGACCATGACGGACACCTCGACGAACCAGCACACGACGGAGCAGCCCGCGCCGCCGGTGCCCCGCTCGGCCGTACGGGCCCGCTGGTCGGTGGCGCTGCTCTTCGTCATCATGGGCCTGGCCATCGGCGGGTGGTCGGCCCGCGTGCCGGAGGTGCGGGACGCGGTAGGGGTCGGCAACACCGGCTGGGGCCTGGCGAACATCGCCACGAACGCGGGGGAGCTGGTCTCCCTGGTCGTGGTGGCGGTGCTGATCAGCCGGATCAACACCCGCCG
This sequence comes from Micromonospora sp. M42, assembly GCF_000568915.1. Lineage (NCBI taxonomy): Bacteria > Bacillati > Actinomycetota > Actinomycetes > Micromonosporales > Micromonosporaceae > Micromonospora > Micromonospora sp. M42. Next base: position 494,549 of record NZ_KK037233.1, read on the forward strand.
GCTGGCGCTGGCCGGGGCCGCGCTGATCCTGCTCAACGCGCCGCTGCTGGCCGCGTCCACCACTGTGGTGGCGCTGGTCGGCGGCCTCGCGGTCTGGGGCTTCGCGGCGAACCTGCTGGCCACGCCGATGAACGCCCAGTCGGTCGAGGTGCAGAAGCGGTACGGGCGGCCCATCCTGTCCACGTTCCACGCGGGCTTCAGCATCGGCATGCTGGTCGGCGGCCTCTGCGGCACCGGGGCCGCGGCGATCGGGATGTCGCCGTCGGCGCAGATGGCCGTCACCAGTGTCCTGCTGGGCGCGCTGCTGATCGGCACGCACCGCTGGCTGCCCGACACGCCCCGCCAGGAGACCAAGGACGGCGAGGCGCGGCGCCGGCTGCGTGACCGGTTCACCCCGCAACTGCTGCTGCTCGCGGTGATCGCCTTCCTCGCCTCGTTCATCGAGATGGCCGGCGCCCAGTGGAGCGCGCTGTACGCGACCGAGGTGGCCGGCGCCACGGCGGTGCTCGCCGCGGCCACGTACACCTGTCTCTCGCTGGCCGCGACCGTCGCCCGGCTGTTCGGCGACCGGCTGGCCGGCCGGGTCGGGCGGATCCGCTTCGTCCGGCTGTCCGCGCTGGTCGCGACGGCCGGCGTGGCGCTGCCGGTGGCGTACCCCCATCCGGCGGCGGTGATGGCCGGGTTCGGACTGCTCGGGTTCGGCCTGGCGTGCGTGACCCCGACGGTGCTCGGCTTCGCCGGTGAGCAGCCGGGCCTCACGTCCGGCGAGGGCGTCTCCGTGGTGGCGATGGGCCAGTGGCCGGGCGCGCTGCTCGCGGCGCCGGTGATCGGCCTGCTCGCCGGCGCGCTGGACCTGCGTACCGCGTTCGTGGTGGTGGCCGTGCTGGCGCTCGCCGTGGTGGCGTTGATCGGGCGGGTGCGGGCGGCGGCGCTGCCCGGCGAGAGCCCGGCCCCGCCCCGGCCGTGACGGCCGGGGCGGGGGCGGCGGTCAGAAGTCGTCGTCGAACGTGACGCTGCCGGTCACCCCGACCTGGTACGCCGACACCCGCCGCTCGAAGAAGTTGGACAGCTCCTGCACGTCCTGCAACTCCATGAACGCGAACGGGTTGGCGCTGCCGTACATCGGGGCGATGCCGAGCACCGCCAGGCGCCGGTCGGCCACGTGCTGGAGGTACTCGCGCATGTCGGCCAGCGACATCCCCGGCACGCCCTGGCCCAGCAGGTCCGCGGCGAAGCTCACCTCGCACTCCACCGCCTCGGCCAGCATCTCCTTCACCTGCTTCTCCATCTCGGCGTCGAACAGGTCCGGTTCCTCGGCGCGTACGGTCTCCACCACGTCGAACGCGAACGCCATGTGCATGGACTCGTCCCGGAACACCCAGTTGGTGCCGGAGGCCAGCCCGTTGAGCAGGCCCCGGGACCGCAGGAAGTAGACGTAGGCGAACGCGCCGTAGAAGAACAGGCCCTCGATGCACGCGGCGAAGCAGATCAGGTTGAGCAGGAACGCCCGCCGGTCGTCGCGGGTCCGCAGCTCGCGCAGCTCGAAGATCGAGTCGATCCACCGGAAGCAGAACTCGGCCTTGCGGGCGATCGACGGGATGTTCTCCACCGCGGCGAACGCGGCGAACCGTTCCTTCTCGTCCGGCACGTACGTGTCGAGCAGGTTCAGGTAGAACTGGACGTGCACCGCCTCCTCGAACAGCTGCCGGGACAGGTAGAGCCGGCCCTCGGGCGAGTTGACGTGCTGGTAGAGGTTGAGCACCAGGTTGTTGGCGACGATCGTGTCGCCGGTGGCGAAGAACGCCACCAGCCGCGACACCAGGTGCCGTTCGGCGGGGGACAGCTTCGCCAGGTCGGCGAGGTCCGAGTGCAGGTCCACCTCCTCGACCGTCCAGGTGTTCCTGATCGCGTCCTTGAACCGGTCGAAGAAGCGCGGGTAGCGCATCGGCCGCAGGGTCAGGTCCATGCCGGGGTCGAGCAGCATGTGCCGGGTCGGTGCGGTGGTGGTCACTGGCATGCCTCGCAGCTCTCGGGGTTCTCCAGGGAACAGGCCAGCGCCTCGTCGTCGCTCACGGCGGAGACCACGCCGGGCACCGGGGCGGGCACCGGGGCGACGGTGGCCTGCTGGATGCGGGTGGCGGGACGGGAACGCAGGTAGTAGGTGGTCTTCAGCCCGGCCTTCCAGGCGTACAGGTACATCGAGGACAGCTTGCCGATGGTCGGCGCGCTCAGGAACAGGTTGAGCGACTGGGACTGGTCGACGAACGGCGCCCGCGCGGCGGCCAGGTCGATCAGCGCCCGCTGCGGCAGCTCCCAGGCGGTGCGGAACAGCTCCCGCACCGGCGCGGGCAGCTCGGTGATGTCCTGCACCGAGCCCTCGGCCCGCTTGATCCGGTCGCGGACCTGCGGCGTCCACAGTCCGCGGGCCTTCAGCTCCCGCACCAGGTACGTGTTGACCTGGAGGAACTCCCCGGACATCGTCTCGCGCTTGAACAGGTTGGACACCTGCGGCTCCACGCACTCGTAGCAGCCGGCGATGGAGGCGATGGTGGCGGTCGGTGCGATCGCCACCAGCAGCGAGTTGCGCAGCCCGCCTGCGGCGATCCGCTCGCGCAGCGCCGCCCACCGTCCGGCCTGCGCCGGCTCCGCGCCCCACAGGTCCGGGTGCAGGTCACCCTTCGCGGCCCGGGTCTGCGGGTACGCCGGATGCGGCCCGAACTGCTCGGCCAGCCCGGCGGAGGTCTCCAGCGCGGTCAGCAGGATCTCCTCCTGCACCCGGGTGGACAGCTCCTTCGCCTCGGGGGAGTCGAACGGCAGGCGCAGCGTGAAGAACGCGTCCTGCAACCCCATCAGGCCGAGCCCGACCGGCCGCCAGCGCGGGTTCGACGCCGCCGCCTGCTCGGCCGGGTAGTAGTTGATGTCGATCACCCGGTCGAGGAACACCACAGCGGTGCGGACCGTGGCGCGCAGCCGCTCCCAGTCCACCCCGTCGGCGGTGACGTGGGCGCCGAGGTTCACCGAGCCGAGGTTGCACACCGCCGTCTCGGCGTCGTCGTTCACCTCCAGGATCTCGGTGCACAGGTTGGACAGGTGGATCACGTTGCCCGGCTCACCGGTCTGGTTGGACAGCCGGTTCGCGGCGTCCTTGAACGTCATCCAGCCGTTGCCGGTCTGCGCGAGCGTGCGCATCATCCGCCCGTACAGGTCCCGGGCCCGTACCGTGCGGACCGCGTTCTTCTCCGCCGCCCGGTACGCGGCGTCGAACGCCTCCCCGTACAGGTCGGGCAGCTCCGGGGCGTCCGACGGATCGACGAGCGACCACTCGCCGTCGGCCTCGACCCGGCGCATGAACTCGTCCGGGATCCAGTTGGCCAGGTTGAGGTTGTGCGTACGCCGGGACTCCTCGCCGGTGTTGTCCCGCAGCTCCAGGAACTCCTCCACGTCCGGGTGCCACGGCTCCAGGTAGACGCAGGCCGCGCCCTTGCGCCGGCCGCCCTGGTTGACCGCGGCCACCCCGGCGTCGAGCGTCTTGAGGAACGGCACGATGCCGTTGGACCGGCCGTTCGTGCCCCGGATCAGCGCGCCCCGGCCGCGCACCCGCGACCAGGCGATGCCGATACCGCCGGAGAACTTCGACAGCTTCGCCACCTGGTGGTAGCGCTCGTAGATCGAGTCCAGCTCGTCGCGCGGCGAGTCGACCAGGAAGCACGACGACATCTGGGTGTGCCGGGTGCCGGAGTTGAACAGCGTGGGGGAGCTGGGCAGATAGGCCAGGCTGGACATCAGCCGGTAGAAGCCGACCGCCTCGCCCGGGGTGCGGGACAGCCCGCAGGCCACCCGCAGCAGCCAGTACTGCGGCGTCTCCACCACCAGCCGCGACTGCGGGTGCCGCAGCAGGTAGCGGTCGGCCACGGTACGCAGTCCGAAGTACTCGAACCGCCTGTCGCCGTCCGGGTCCACGGCGTCGTCGAGCTTGCGGGCGTGCCGGGCGACGAACGCGGCCGTCTCGTCGCCGATCAGCCCCAGCCCGTGCGCGTACGCGATCGACTGGCTGAAGCTCGCCACGCCCTGACCGCGGACCTCCTTGTCCACGTACGCGGCCAGCAGCCTTGCCGCCAGCTTCGAGTACTGCGGCTCCTCGCCGATCAGCTCCGCCGCGGTCTGGATCGACAGCCGGTCCAGCTCGGCGGTGGTCGCCCCGTCGTAGAGCCCGCTGATCGTCTTGGTGGCCACCCGCAGCGGGTCCACCTCGTCCAGGTCGGCGACCCAGCGTTCGACCGCCCGGACGATCTTGCCGACGTCCACCGGCTCGGTGTCGCCGTCCCGTTTGCGTACCCGCATCGCCGGCCGGCGGGCCTCGGACCCGCCGCCGGTGGCCGGCGGGCTTTCCTGCACGACAGTCATGACCTCTCCTCGCTGTCACCGTCTGGAGACGGCGGGAGACGCCAACGGGCACGGCGCGGCCGGCCCGGCTGCTGGCGTCGGTCGTCCCGCGCGACCTCCGGCCGCCGTACGCGGAGGCGCACGGCGCGCTGGCAGGTCTTCGGACTCGCGGGCCCGACCGGGGTCGCCGGTCGCCTACCGGCCGTCGCTTCCCAGGCCGGTGGCCCAGTGCTGTTGACGGCTGTCGTTCCCACTCACCGCTGCGGGGCAGTCCCGGATTTCCACCGGGTTCCCTCTTGCCTCGGCCCCGCCCCGGAGGGCTCGGCCGAACCAGCTGCGGCACCACCATATATGGCGGTGGGGGCGGTTGGGCAACACCAGATGTCGTGTCGGGCGTGTCGCATGGATCTCACTGTCCACAGTGCCTACCCCCGATGCCGGCGCTCGCCGCCGGGCGCGATACTCGGCGTATGGGGAATACCGGACGCCGCTGGGCGTGGGTGGCGGTCCTGCTCGTCGGCGTCGGGCTTCACCTGCTGGTGCTGGAGACACTGTCCGGCACCGGCACCGTCACGTTCGTACCGGCGCTGATCGTGCTCGGCGCGTGCGTCGCGCCCGCCACGTTCCTGGCCTTCGCCCAGGGGCGGCCGGCCCGCCGCCCGGTCCCCGGCTCCGTCGTCGGCGTCGCCGCGCTTCTCGGCGGCGTGGTCGGCGTGGTCGCCGCCGGCTGGCTGGAGTACGGCACGCTGCACCGCCTCGGCGTCCTGCCGATGGCGCTCGTCGGCCTGGCCGAGGAGACCGCGAAGCTGATCGTGCCGGCCGGCATCCTGCTGCTGTGGCGGCGGCACCGGTCACCGGCGCAGGGCCTGGTGATCGGCGTGGCCTCCGGCGCCGGGTTCGCCGCGCTGGAGACCATGGGGTACGCGTTCGCCGCGTTCGTCGGGTCGGAGGGCAACCTCGGCGCCGTCGAGCGGACGCTGCTGGTTCGCGGTCTCACCGCGCCCGCCGCGCACCTGGCCTGGACCGGGCTGACCGCCGCCGCGTTGTTCACGTTCGCCGCCGCGCCCGGCGGCCGGAGACTGGCGGCGTTCCTGCTCACCTTCGCCGCCGCCGTCACGCTGCACACCTGCTGGGACACGTTCGGCACGCAGCCCGCGTACGTGTTCATCGGCGGTGTGTCGCTGGGCTGGGTGCTGCTGCGCCTGCACCTGGACCGCGAGCGGCCCGCCGCCCCGCCCCGGGCGCCGGAGCGTGATCCTCACCAGCTCGCCGAGGTGGCGGGGTCGGAGCCCTCCTGATGCCGCCATCTCGGCGAGCTGGAGTCGAGCAAGCGTCAGCCGGCGGCCAGCCGGACACCGAGCGCGACGAAGGCGACAGCGCAGAGCCGGTCGACCCGCCGCGACCAGCGGCTGTCGCCCCAGCGGCGGGCGAACCGCCCGGCGCCCACGCCGAGAGCCAGGTCCACGGTGAGCTGCACCGCGACGAACAGCGCGCCGAGCAGCACCAGCTGTGCCGCCACCGGGCCCGCGTCGGGCCGGACGAACTGCGGCAGGAACGCCACGCTGAACAGGATCATCTTCGGGTTGAGCAGGTTCGTGAGCAGCCCGCGCCGGAACGCCCGCCCGGCGCCGCCGCCGTCCGCCCCGTCCGCCGCGACGCCGGGCCGGCCCGTGCCGCGCAGCGCCCGCAGGCCCAGCACGATCAGGTACGCCGCACCGGCCCACCGGATCGCGGTGAACAGCACCGGGGACGCGGCGATCACGGTGGCGAGTCCGGCCACCACGGCGGCGACGTGCACCGCCTCCCCGGCCGCGACCCCGAGCGCCGCCACCGCCCCGGCCCGCGCGCCGTACCGGGTGGCGTTGGCGAGCACGAACATCATGTCCGGCCCGGGGGTGAGCATGAGCACCACGATCGCGGCCAGGTATCCCGCGAGCGTGGCCGCCGACAGTCCGAGCACGCCTCAGCCCTCCTCGGCGCCGTCGAGCAGCGCCCGGCGCAGCGCCAGCCGGTGTTCGCGCCGGATCTGCGCCTCCCGGTAGCACCGCCGGTCACCGTCGGTGCCGGGCAGCAGCGGCGGCACCGGCCGGGGCTGGCCCTCGTCGTCCACGGCCACCATCACCAGGTGCGCGGTCGCCACGTCCACCGGCGGCACCGCGCGGTCCCAGCGGTCCGCGCTGACCTTCACGGCCACCTCCATCGAGCTGCGGCCGGCCCAGGTGATCCGGGCGTCCACGTGCACCACGTCACCGACGCGGACAGCGCGCAGGAAGGCCGTCTCGTCGATGGCGGCGGTGACGGCCGGTCCGTCGGAGTGGCGGGCGGCGACCACCCCGGCGACCGAGTCGATCAGGTTGAGGATCCGGCCGCCGTGCACCGTGCCCATCAGGTTGGTGTGGTGCTGGTCCATGATCTGCGACAGGGTCAGGTGCGACGCCGACGGTGGTCGGCCGGTGAGGGTGATGGCATCGGTCACGGTGCGGTTCCGTCCTCGCAGAAGCGGACCGCCGACCGGACGGGGGAGTTGCACGTCGAGGCACGCCGACGGCTCCCGCCCGGCGTGTCACCCGCCCGACCCACCCGCGAGGTCGACGGCAGCGCGCACCGGTGGTACGCGCGACGCGGGCAGGTCTTCGGACTCGCGGGCCCGACCGGGGTCGCCGGTCGCCTACCGGCCGTCGCTTCCCAGGCCGGTGGCCCAGTGCTGTTGACGGCTGTCGTTCCCACTCACCGCTGCGGGGCAGTCCCGGACTTCCACCGGGTTCCCTCTTACGACACCCGGCCGTCGCCGACCGGGTGAACCAGCGCTCCCGGCAGCCTAACCCAGCCCCGACCCGCCCTCGCCGCGACCCGCGTTCCGCCCGTCCCGCAGACGCGCAGGCTCTTCGGCGCACCCGTTGCCGGGCCGCCGACGCGGACGCGGTCCACAGAAGGGGACTCGCCTCCCGCTTTGTAGGACGCCCGGAGATCTTGGAAGGAAAGCGCCCCTAGAGGGGCCGTTTCGTACCAAGATCTCCCGGGCCGTCCGCATCGGCGGGTGACGGGTCAGGACGAGCGGCGACGGCGGAGCAGCAGTGCCGCCGCGCCGGCCACCGCCACCGCGGCGACCGCTGCGCCGGCCAGCAGGCCCACCGGCAGACCGTCGTCGGCGTCGGCCGAAGCGTCGGCGCTCGCCGGAGAGGCGTCGGCGCCTGCCGCAGCGCCCGCCGAAGCCGAAGCGCCCGCCGAGACGTCTGCGGAGGCGGCCGGCGAGGGAGCGTCGGTGGTCGAGGACGTGGCGGCCGCCGGGGGAGCGGCCGGGTCGGCGACGGTGAAGCGGTACGAGCCCTGGACCGGGTGGCCGTCGCGGGAGACCACGCGGTAGGCGACGGTGTAGGTGCCGTTGCCCAGCGGCTCCTCGATCGTCACCGTGCCCGTCGCGCCGTCCACGGCGGGCGCGCTCGCGGGCACCTGACGGTCGGTGGCGTCGCGCAGCGTGATGGTGGTGAAGGCCGGGTTGAGCCGTTGCAGGAACCGCAGCGTCACCTGCGTCGGCGCGGTGGTGAGCCGGGCGTCGCGGGCCGGCGTGGCCTCCTGCAGCGAGTTGTGCGCCGCCGCGGGCGTGGCCGGGACCAGCAGCAGCGCCGCGGTGAACAGCGCGGCGAGGAGTGCGGAGACGGTACGGGTACGCATGACGCGCCTTCCTGGTCGTGGTCAGCGTCGTGGTCAGCCGAGCAGTTGCTGGCCGATCCAGCCGCCCTCGGGGCAGCCGGGCGGTACGGCGAACACGGCGGAGCCGATCGGGGTGGTCCACTCGTTGAGCAGGTCCCGTTCGGCCAGCCGCCGCTGGATGGGCAGGAACTGCCGGGCGATGTCGGCCTGGTACGCGGCGAAGACGAGCCCGCTGTCCGCGTGTCCCTCGGCGGTCGGCGCGCCGTCGTAGTTGTAGGGCCGGCGCAGGATCTTCTGCCGGTCGTCGGTGACGCGGGCCCGGGTCAGGTGCGAGAAGTCCGGGATCACGGTGAGCCCGTCCGGCCCGAGCGCGGCGAAGTCGGGCTCGTCGTGCTCCGCCTCGCCGGTCAGCGGCGCGCCGGTGTCGAGGCGCCGGCCCACCGCGAGTTCCCGGTCGGCGCGGCCGAGCAGGTCCCACGTCTCCAAATTCATGCTGATCCGGCGCACCACCAGGGTGGTGGAGTCGCGCAGCCAGTCCGGCCCGTCGGTCACCCAGACGGCGGTGTCCGCCGACACGCCGGGCCTCGGGTTGGCGGTGCCGTCGAGCTGGCCGAACAGGTTGCGCTGGGTGCGTCCGGGCTCGGCACCGGCGGCCCGGCGGAAGCCCTGCTGCACCCAGCGGACGGTGGCGAACGGGCGGCTGTCCTTGGTCAGGACCCGTTGGGCGTGCGCGACGGTGAGCGGGTCGTCGGCGCAGATCTGCAGCAGCAGGTCGCCGCCGGACCAGCGGGGCTGCAACCGGTCGATCCGGAACGCCGGCAGGTCGGCCACCGACGTGGGGCGGCGGTCGTCGAGCCCGGCGGCGGCGTAGAGCCCGGGGCCGAAGCCGAACGTGACTGTCAGCCGGGCCGGCAGCAGGCCCAGTTCCGGCTCGGTGTCGGCCAGCGCCGGGCGACCCTGGGTGAGCCGGGCGGCGTCGTCGGAGAGCAGTCGCAGCATCCGCCCGCTGGCAGGTATGCACGCCAGAGGCTAGGGACTTTGCTATGATCCTGTAATGAGACCATTGTAGGTATTATCAGGCCCACCATCGTGTTCGCATTGGTGCTCTTTCAAGCCTCAATTGGGTATTTTGGGATGCGCAAGAGTCGACGTACCGACCACAGTTGGCTCGTCATTTACTCAGCCTTCCACGCTCACTCAATTCAGCTGGTTGCATCTCGAGACGCCTAGACCTGCGTCAGAAACAAGACAATACCCGCGACTCACTGCATTATTCTTATAATACACGGGAGTTAACCGTGTCCGGGCGCAGCGTGAACGCGACGAACGGGGAAGAGCCTGGGGCTCGGTGGTGACACCGGACTGGCGCGCGCCGGGGAACGGCTCGACAGCGCTGCCGACCTGGGCCACCGGGACGGCGTCGTCGGGGCGTACCCCGTGGGAACTGAGGGCGGCGAGGGCACCCGCGCCGGCCAGCGCGCCCCCGGCGGCCGCCGCGCCGCCGGTGAGCAGGCCGCGCCGGCTGACCCGGCGCGCGGGCGCGCCGGTTCCGGTCATGACGCGGGGCTCGCGCCGTGTCCGGGCGCGTACGTCTCCTGGGCGCCGGTGAACGGCTTGGCCCCGCGGTGAACGTCTGGGTGCGCCCGTCGGCGAAGGTGAGCGTGACGTCGAGCTGGTCGCCGGGGCGCACCGGGCGGGTCAGGTCCATCAGCATGAGATGGTCGCCGCCGGGCTCCAGCGCGGCCTGGGACCGGGCGGCGACCACGACGCCGCCCTGCTTCTGCCGCATCGCCATCTTCCCGTCGGTCATGGCCATCTCGTGGATCTCGGCCCGGGACACGTCGGTGGTCACCCCGGTGATCGTGACGTCGGCGTCGCCGTCGTTGACGAGCGTGGCGAACGCAGCGGTCATGCCCTTGTCGGCGGCCTTCACCCACGGGTCGCGGATCGTCAGCACGCCCGCTGCCGCGCTCGCCGGGGCCGAGGCGGGCGCCGACGCCGACGGCGCGGTTGTGGGCGTGGCGTCGGCGGAGCCGCAGGCGGCGAGGGACGCGGCCAGGACGGCGGCGCCGATCAGGGCCGCCGTGCGTGGGAAGCGTCGACTGGTGGTGCTGGGCATGCGGTCGTCCCCTCGAAGATCCGGTGTTCGTACCGTTGGTCGGGGCGGCGCCGCGGATAGTTCCGGCCCGGGGAGTCGGTCGCGTCACATGCCGGCCGGGCTCACCGCGACCGGGGACCGGGGAGCGCCCGGAAGGCATAATGGTTCCGGGTGTCACGTGGCGCGCCGGGCGCGGCCGTGGCCGGAGAGGGCGCCCGGACGAGGGAGGCGGACGGTGACGGCGACGACCGGGGCGACCCGCAACACCCGGCAGCGCGCCGAGGTGCTGGCGCTGCTGCGGGAGCTGGACGGCTTCCACAGCGCGCAGCAGTTGCACCAGATGCTCGTGCAGCGGCAGGCGAAGGTGGGTCTGACCACCGTCTACCGGACGTTGCAGCTGCTCGTCGACAACGGCGAGATCGACTCGGCTCGGCTGCCCGGCGGCGAGCACCTCTACCGGCGGTGCAGCCAGAGCCGCCATCACCACCACCTGGTCTGCCGCCGCTGCGGCCGTGCGGTGGAGGTGGCCGGCCCGGCCGTGGAGCGGTGGGCCGACCAGGTCGCCGCGCAGCACGGTTTCACCGACGTCGGGCACACCCTGGAGATCTTCGGCACCTGCGACCGCTGCGCCGCCTGAGCCACCGGCGCGGGCGGGCCGGTGACCCGCCCGCGCCGGACCGCCGGTCAGCAGTTGCGCAGCGCCGGTGACTGGTTCAGCAACTGGCCGCGGCTGGAGGTGAACCGGCGGTACGCCTCGGAGCCGGCCGCGCCGGGGCGGAACGCGGCCACCCGGTGGCAGTTCTGGAACGCCAGCGTGATCCCGAAGTGCCGCTCCAGCCCGGCGCGGATCGCGTCGCTGGCCATCGCGCGCAGCAGTTGCCCGCGCTCGGCGTCGCCGGGCGGCGGCACGACGTTGTCGGCGAACTCGGCGTCGGTCGCGGCCAGGTCGGCGGCGACCCGGCTGACCGTCTCCCAGGCGTACGGCAGGGAGTCGCGGACACAGGCGACGAACGCCTCCTCGTCGACGGGACCGGTCTCGGCGGCGTGCAGCAGGGCGGGCGGAACGGTGAGCGACATGGGTCCTCCGGCAGCTCTAACGAACACGGTTTCCATTACCATCTGAGGACACCACGTCACCGGACGACCGTCAAGGACCGGCGCACGCGAAACGGCGGACGGACCCGAAGGCCCGTCCGCCGTGTGACGTCGCGGAACGTGTCAGCGCAGGTGCGCCTCGATCGCCTCGATGACCCGGGGCCGCAGCTCGGCGGCGCGGATCACCGCGTCGACCGAGCCGACCTCGACCGCCCGCTGGATGCTGTGCACCCGGTCGAACTCGGCGGCCACCTCGCCCAGCTTCTCCGCCCGCACCGACCCGCGCAGCTCGTCCAGCTCCGCGCTGAGCGTGGCCCGCTCGGTACCGGTGGCGGACGCCACCCGGCTCTCCAGCTCGCGTACCCGGGAATCGGCCGCGGTGCGGGCGGCGACCTCACCGGCGAACACCACGGCGGCGGCCGGCGCGCCACCGAGCACCGAGGCGAACGACCCCTCGATCGCCAGCACCGTCATGTCCGGGTTGAGCGCCTTGGAGAAGACCACGAACGCGCCGCCGTGATAGCGCGAGATCACGCAGAACACGATCGGGCCGCGGAAGTTGACGATCGCCCGGCCGATCTCCGCGCCGTACTCCAGCTGCAGCTTGCGCATCGACTCGGGTGAGCCGTCGAAGCCGGACAGGTTCGCCAGCACGACCAGCGGCCGGTTGCCGCTGGCCGCGTTGATCGCCCGCGCGGCCTTCTTCGACGAGCGCGGGAACAGCGTGCCCGCGGTGTAGGTGTCCGGGCCGTCGGTGGGCGGGAAGCCGTGCCGGGGCACCGACCGCGACTCGATGCCGAGCAGGCACACCGGGATGCCGCCCAGGTGCACGTCCTGCACCACAGCGGTCTCCGCGTCGGCCATGCCCGCCCACCGCTCCAGCACCGGATGGTCCTGGTCGGCGAGGGCCCGCATGACGGTACGGATGTCGAACGGCTTCTTGCGGTCCGGGTTCGCGGTGGCGGAGAAGATCTCGCCCACCGTGGCGAAGTCGCTGCCGGCCACCGCGTGCGGGTAGCCGCAGATGTCCCGGTCCACCGGGTCCATGGTGACGGCCCGGCGCGGCGCGTGCTCGCCCGGCACGACGTACGTGTGGTCGTAGTGCGCCATCAGCACGTCCCGTGCGCCCGGCAGGTCCGGCGCCCAGTACTGCGCCTGCCCGTTCGGGCCCATCACCCGGTCGTAGCCGCCGATGCCGAAGTTGTCCTCGGCGGACACGCCGCCGGAGAAGTCCAGCGACTGCTTGCCGGTGAGCACCATCGCCGAGTCGGGCGTCATGACCAGCACGCCCTTGGTGTGCATGAGCATCGTCGCCTCGGCGTTCCAGTACGGCTGGGCGCCGACGTTGATGCCCGCGACCACGATGTTGATCTCGCCGCCGTCCTGGGTGAACTCGACGATCCGCTTCAGCGCCGCGGCCACCCAGTCCATGTTCTCGGTGCCGGAGGTCATCGAGATCCGGGCGCCGGCGCTCAGCGCGTACCACTCCAGCGGCACGCCCATCCGCTGCGCCAGGTCCAGCGCGGCGATCACCCGCCGGCACTCCGGCTCGGACAGCGCGCCGAGCGACTTGGTCGGATCGCCGAGCAGCACCACCCGGGTCACGCCCTGCGGGTGGCGGGGCGTCGGCGTGGTGACCACGCCGGCCACGATCGCCGCGCTGTTGCGGCCCTTGGGCCGGTCCACCGGCACCAGCTGGTGGTCCGCGTCCAGGTCGTGCTCGACGAAGTCGCCCAGCAGCCCGGTCAGCTCGTACGGGTAGACGGTGTTGCGGCTGGCCGCCCGCAGCACCTTCAGCCGGTACTCGTCCAGCGGCTCGACCGGCTCGCTCGGCGGCTCACCCACGTCCAGCCGGGCGTGCCCGGTGACGTCGAAGGTGATCCGCACGCCGACCTTGGTCAGCTCGCCGGTACGGCGGTCACGCTGGCGCGCGATGAACAGGATCTCCTCCAGCTCCGCGCCCACCGTGGTGGGGCGTACCCGGCCGGCGATCAGCTCCATCTCCTCGCGGGTCAGCTCGCTGGGCGGCCACACGTAGATGACGATCCGGTTGGTCGGGAACCGCGACTTCGACGGCCGCCGCGACTGCGCCCGGCGGATCGAGTCGATGCAGGCCGCCACCGTGTCCTCGGTGGTGGGCAGCGACACCAGGCGGCCGTCCTGCTCCCGCAGCCCGGTCAGGTCGCGTACCTGCGCGAACGCGACCAGCCGCTGGTCGGACGGGTTCTGCCGGGCCACCGCCTGGAACAGGTAGACCTCCTCGTCCAGCGACGGCAGGCGGGTCAGGTCGAACTCGCGCAGCCGCTCCAGCTGCATCCGCTGCGCGATGTGCGGGTGCAGGCCGCGGATCAGGCGCTCCTCGGCCATCCCGTCCGCGCCGGGCCGGAACGTGAAGTGGTGGTGCATCACCGCGCCGCCGCGCCCGGCGACGGTGGTGGTGATCCGGCGTACCGCCGCCGGCAGCGGGTGCGCGTTCAGCACGTCGAGCAGCGCGGCGGCGGTGGCGTCGAAGTCCTCGGGCTGGTTCTCCCAGGACAGGTAGACGTCCGCGTCGACGGCGTCGCGCTCGCCGGCCACCTCGGCCAGTCCGCGCAGCGCGTCGCCGAGCGCGTCGAACCGCACCGCCGCCGACACGACGCTCGAACCGTCCCGCCCGGCCACCACGAACGTGCAGCCACCGGTGGCCCGGGTGGTGACCTCGGTGAGCGCCTTGTTGCCGTAGTAGCGGCGGGTCAGCACCTCCAGCATCGTCGCGTTGTCCAGGTCGTCGCGGACCAGGCGCTGGCCGAGCAGCCGGACCAGCGGCTCGGTGCTGCGTACCATCTCGGCGACCCGGTCGGCGCGGTCCGGCGCGTCCGGGTGCGTGTCGAGGTGCCGCAGGTGCGCGCGGACCCGCGCGTAGACCCGGGCCCGGTTGCGGCGCAGCAGCGGCTGGGCGAACCAGGCGAACACCACGCCGCGCGCCAGGTCGGCGACGACCGGGAAGCGGACCTGGGTGGCCGCGACGAGACGCTCCAGGGTGAGGCCGGCGGGCTCGCGCAGCGCCTCGTCCGGCGGCGGCTCGCGCAGCCACGAGCGCAGCAGCGCGGCGATCACCGTGGCGTCCGCGGCGGCCCGCTGCAGGGCCAGGAAGATCCGGAAGACCGCGGCCTCCAGCTCGGGGGAGCGGTCCAGCTCGGTGACGCCGTAGTGGGCGAGCGCCTTGGCGAGGCGGGCCCGGAACGAGTCCGGGGAACCGGCCCGCTCGACGTCGAGACTCTGCAGGTAGGTGTGGAAGTACTCGCGGGCGCTGTGCACGTGCCCGGCCGGCCCGTCGTCGCCGGGACGGTTGCGGCTCAGCTCGGCCAGGTCGGCGAAGACGCCGACCAGTTCCAGCTCCTCGGCCAGCGGCCGGTGCCCGGCCTCGGTGGCCGCCCGGCGCGCGTCCAGGTAGTCGTCGAGCACCCGGCGCTCGTCGTGCGGGTCGACGTCGTAGCCGAGCAGCAGCGCGCACAGGTCCTCCTGGCCGCGCTCGGCCCGGGACCGCGCCGGCACGTCCGCCGCAGGCGCCGGCAGGTCCAGCTCGACAGCGGGACCGGCCGGGCCGTCGGCGGCCTCGGCGCCTTCCTCCGCGAGCGGCTCCAGACGCAGCAGCGGCGCACCCGCCTCCACCTGGGTGCCGACCTGAACCGACGACTCCTTGAGGCGGGCCCGGAACGGCGCGCGCAGCACCGTCTCCATCTTCATCGCCTCCAGCACCAGCACCGGCGCGCCGGCCTCGACCTCCGCGCCGACCGCAAGTGGCGTGGCGACCACCAGCGCCGGCATGGGGGAGCGCACCACGCCGCCCTCGTCGCGGCTGATCCGGTGCGTCACGCCGTCGACCTCGACCAGGTGCACCGGGCCGTGGGTGTCGGTGAGCAGGCGGAACCGGGCGCCGTTGACGGCGATCTGGCCGGTGTGCCGGTCGAAGCG
The DNA here is from genome assembly GCF_000568915.1 of Micromonospora sp. M42. NCBI lineage: Bacteria > Bacillati > Actinomycetota > Actinomycetes > Micromonosporales > Micromonosporaceae > Micromonospora > Micromonospora sp. M42. Next base: position 509,730 of record NZ_KK037233.1, read on the forward strand.
GTCCAGCTCGACGTCGGCAGTGCGCACGTCGCCACCGGCCTCGACACCGACCCGGAACCGGTGCGCGCCGACCCGGGCCACCCGCATCCGGTAGGTCACGCCGCGCAGCTTCAGGTCCAGCGGCCGGCCGCTGCGGTGCTGCACCTGCGGGCGTCCACCCGCCGCTGTGGACAGCAACCGCTGCCGCTCGGCGGTCTCGTCCTCCTCGTACGCCTCGATCGCGGCGGCGGCGAGCGCGACGGCGGAGTGCCGGTGCGCGACCAGGCGGCCCTCGCCGCGTACCCGGTCGATCCAGCCGGTGTCCGCGCTGGCGTCGATCACCTCGGGCTGGTCGAGCAGGTCGAGCACGAAGCTCTTGTTCGTCGCGCCGCCGGCGATGACCACTGTGGTGTTCGCCATCGCCCGGCGCAGGCGGCCCAGCGCCTCGTCCCGGTCCCGGCCGTACGCGATGATCTTGGCGATCATGGAGTCGAAGTCGGCCGGGATGGTGTCGCCCTCGCTGACTCCGGTGTCGACCCGGATGCCCGGCCCGGCGGGCAGGTCCAGCCGGGTGATCCGGCCGGGGGAGGGCGCGAAGTCGCGGTCCGGGTCCTCGGCGTTGAGCCGCGCCTCGATCGCGTGCCCGCGCTCGACCGGCGGCTCGCCGGTGAGCCGGCCGCCACCGGCCACGTGCAACTGCGCCTTGACCAGGTCGAACCCGGTGGTCGCCTCGGTGATCGGGTGCTCGACCTGAAGGCGCGTGTTGACCTCCAGGAAGGCGAACAGCCGGTCGCCCGGGTGGTAGAGGAACTCGACAGTGGCCGCGCCCCGGTAGCCGACCGCCACCGCCAGGCGCTCCGCCGACGCCTTCAGCTCCGCCGCCTGCTCCGGGGCGAGCACCGGCGACGCGGACTCCTCGATCACCTTCTGGTTGCGCCGCTGCACCGAGCAGTCCCGTACCCCGAGCGCCCACGCGGTGCCCTGGCCGTCGGCGATCACCTGCACCTCGACGTGCCGGGCGCCGGTGACCAGGCGCTCCAGGAACACCACGCCGCTGCCGAACGCCCGCGCCGCCTCCTGGCTGGTGCGCTCGTAGGCGTCGGCCAGTTCGGCGTCGCTGCGGATCACCCGGATGCCGCGCCCGCCGCCACCCGCCGTGGCCTTCAGCATCAGCGGGTAGCCGATGTCGGCCGCCGCGCGCAGCGCGTCCTCCAGGCTCTCCACCGCGCCGCGGCTCCACGGCGCGACCGGCACGCCGACCTCCTCGGCGATCAGCTTCGCGCCGATCTTGTCGCCGAGCTTGCGCATGGCGTCCGGGCTCGGCCCGACGAACGTCACGCCGATCTTCTCGCACAGCTCGGCGAACGCCGGGTCCTCGGCCACGAAACCCCAGCCGACCCAGGCGGCGTCCGCGCCGGTCTCCACCAGCGCGCGTTCCAGCGCCTTCAGGTCCAGGTACGGGCGGGCGGACGCGGGGCCCAGGTCGTAGGCGACGTCCGCCTCGCGGACGAAGGTGGCGGTACGGTCGACGTCGGTGTACAGCGCGACGGTCTCGATCCGGCTGCCGGTCTCCGCGGCCAGTTCCCGGACCGCGTGGATGAGCCGCATCGCGGACTCACCACGGTTGACGATGGCGACACGGGTGAACACGTGACCGTCCCCTTCGATAGAACCACGGTGGCGCGCCGGGTGGCGACGATGCCCCCGGCTTGCCTCACCCTTCCGCCTGCGCGCGTACGGCGCCATGTCGTAACGGCCGAAGCCTGAGCGGGAGCCGTTGTAGGAACCGAACAAAACTTTTTAGCCAGCCACTCACTACCCGCCGGTACGCGCTACGGCGCCGGACCCGTGCGGGGCCGGCGCCGTGGCGTGGGAGGGTGCGGGCTCAGCCCGGGATGTCCCGGGGGTCGCGCTCGCGGGGGTAGGTGTTCTTCTCGCCGATGGTGCCGTCCTGCTTCTTGATCACGTGCTCGGTGCCGCGCTCGACCGCCATCTCCCGGCCGGCCGCCTCCGCCTCCGCCTTGGTGTCGTGGCGGCTGCTCGCGCGCTCGTTGCCCTCCGGCCGGTTCTTCCACTGCCCGTCCTGCTGGTAGGTGTCGATGTCGCCCTTCGCCATGCCGTCAGCTCCCTCGATCGCGTGTCCGATGACAAATGTCTGCCCATGCGAGGGGAGTGCTAATCCTGGCGGCCCGGATCCGTGCCTCACGCCGTGGCGTGCAGGCCCTGCCAGGCGCCGTAGCCGCCGAGCAGATCGGACACGTCGGCGTGACCGGCGTTGCGCAGCAGGCTGGCGGCGACCGAGGAGCGGTAGCCGCCGGCGCAGTGCACGACGATCGGGCGCCCCACGGGCACCTCGCCGAGGCGGTGGGTCAGCTCGGCCAGCGGGATGTGCCGGGAACCGTCCACCGCGCCCTGCTCCCGCTCGCCGGCGTTGCGGACGTCCAGCACCACCGGCGCGTCCGGGCCGTCGAGGGCGTCGCGCAGTTCGGTGGCGGTGATCCGGCTGGCCCGGGTCATCTCGGTGACCATCTCCAGGAAGGCGTTGTCGGGTTCGCGGAGGTAGCCGATCACGTGGTCGAAGCCGATCCGGGCCAGGCGGACGACGATCTCCTCCTCGCGGTCCTGCGGGGCCACCACGAGCACCGGCCGGTCGGGTGCGACGACGCTGCCGGCGGTCTCGGCGAACCGGCCGTCGGCCGGGACGTTGAGCGCGCCGCGCAGGTGCCCGGCGGCGTACTCCTGCGGGTCGCGGGCGTCGACCACGACGGCGCCGTCGGCCCGGGCGGCCAGGAACTCGGCCGGGGTGAGTGGGCGGGCCGGCCGGGCGTGGTCGAACAGCTCCCGGGTCTTGCGGTTGAGCACCGCGTCGAAGGCGAAGTAGCCGGGCGCGGCCGGCTGACCGCCGGTGACCAGGGCGAGGAAGCGCTCCTCGCTCATCGGCGCGCAGGCGTAGTTGGTGCGGCGCTGCTCGCCGATGGTGGACTGCCGTTCGGTGGACAGGTTCTTGCCGCAGGCCGAGCCCGCGCCGTGGGCGGGAAAGACGCGTACCTCGTCGGGCAGGCCCATCAGCTTGCGCTGCACGCTGTCGTAGAGCATCCGGCCGAGTTCCTCGGCGGTCACGCCGAACGAGGCGAGCAGGTCGGGGCGGCCGACGTCGCCGATGAACAGCGCGTCGCCGGTCAGCACGCCGTACGGGACCGGGTCGTCGGCGTGTTCGTAGACGAGGATGCTGATCGACTCGGGTGTGTGGCCCGGGGTCTCCATGATCTCCAGGGTCACGTCGCCGAGGCTGATCCGTTCCCCGTCGGTGAGCTTGCGGCTCGGGTACTCGGTCTCGGCCCGGTGCCCGTAGCCGATCCACGCGCCGGTCGCGGCGGCCACCTCGAGGTGCCCGGCGAGGAAGTCGGCGTGGAAGTGGGTGTTGACGACGCCCTCGATCGTCAGGCCGTGCGCCTTGGCGTCGGTGAGGTACTCGTCGATGTCCCGGCGCGGGTCGACGAGCACGGCCCGGCCGGTGCGGTCGTCGGCGATCAGGTACGAGGCCTGGGACAGGCAGTCGAGGTAGTACTGGGTGAACAACATGAGCCGCACTCCTTCGCGCAGTGATGTCGGGCGATACGACAACTGTAGCGCATACCCCGGGGGGTATATTCCGAGGCGGCTGTCGCCCGGAAGTATTTGCCGGAACGGCAAGGTTCCTTGCTGGCCGGTGGACCCCGGCGCACGATGGCGAGGGCCCGGGCGGGCAGACGCCCGGCGGCGAGGAGGCGGACATGACGGGGCACCACCACGAGCACCCGGCGGCGGACACCGACGCGGCCCGGTTCTGGGACGAGCGGTACGGCCAGCGGGACCGGATCTGGAGCGGCCGGGTGAACCCGGTCCTGGCCGAGGTGGCCGCCGCGCTGCCCCCGGGCACCGTGCTCGACCTGGGCTCCGGCGAGGGCGGCGACGCGGTGTGGCTGGCGTCGAAGGGATGGCGGGTCACCGCCGTGGACATCTCGTCCGTCGCGCTGGACCGCCTCGCGGTGGAGGCCGAGCGGGCTGGGGTGGCGGAGCGGATCACCACCGTCCGGCACGACCTCACCCAGGGCTTCCCGCCCGGCCGGTACGACCTGGTGTCCGCGCAGTTCTTCCAGTCGCCGCTGGTCCTGCCCCGGGAGAAGGTGCTGCCCCCGGCGGCCGAGGCGGTCGCTCCCGGCGGCCGGCTGCTCGTCGTCGAGCACGGCGCGCCGCCGCCCTGGGCCGGGCCCGACACCGGCCACCACCGGTTCGCCGAACCGGAGGAGATCCTGGCCGCGATGAGCCTCGACCTGGACGGCTGGGACACCGAGCGGCTGGGCGCGGCGCGCCGTACCGCCACCGGCCCGGACGGCCAGACCGGCGAGCTGATCGACCACGTGGTGCTGGTGCGGCGCCGCTGACCCCGGTCAGGCCCGCGCGGGCGGCCGGGTCAGCACCAGCACCAGCAGCCCGGCCGCGCACAGCGCGGTGCTCATGCCGTACGCCCACCGGTAGCCGACCTGCGCGGAGAGCCCGAGCAGCGGCCCGGCGAGCATCGCGCCGATCGGAAACGTGTTGGTGAACAGCGTGGTGGCCCGGCCCGGCTCGCCCGGCAGCAGATCCTGCACGTAGGCGATCCCGACGCCGGACACCGCGGCGATGAACAGCGCGTTCACCGGCTGCGCGAACAGCAGGAACGGCACGCTCGGCGCCAGCGCGGCGGCCGCGTAGTAGGCGACCCCGCAGCCGCCGCCGACCAAGATCAGCGGCCGCAGCCGGACCCGCGCGGTCAGCGCGCCCAGCCCGAGGATCAGCGGGATCTCCAGCGCCGCGCACAGGCCCAGCACCAGCCCGGCGCGGGAGGGGTCGTCGTGCAGTTCGGTGTCGATGAACAGCGGCATCGCCTGCACACCGACCGTCAGCGGACACTGGAGCAGCACGAACGTGAGCGCCGTCAGCGCCAGCCGCAGCCGGGACGCGCCGCGCGGGCCGGGCGTGGCGCCGTCCGGATCGGCCGCGACCGGCCGCGCCGGCAGCGGCAGCTCCTCCAGCCGGAACGCGGCCACCAGCGCGGCCAGCGCGTACATGACGGCGGCCATGCCGTAGACCAGGCGGAAGCCGCCGACGTCGAGCAGCACCGCGGCCAGCGCCGGCCCGGCCACCCAGGCGACCGAGAACACGGTACGCATGAGGCTGACGCCGAACGCCGCCCGCGCCGGATCGTCCCTGTCGAACAGCGCCCGGGTGTACGCGAACGACTGCGGGAACAGCGAGTTCGCCAGCGCGGTGGCGGTCGCGGTCAGCCCCAGCAGGATCCAGTAGTCCCGGACGTACGCGGTCAGGCCCGCGCCCAGCACGCCGGCCAGCGCGGCGCCGACCAGCAGCGCGCGCCGGATCGGCAGGCGGTCCGACAGCCGGCCGATCAGCGCGGAGGCGACCACCCCGGACAGCGGCGCGACGACCAGGAACACGGTCACCCGTAACGGACTGGCGTGGACCTCCCGGTCGAGGAACAGCGACAGGAACGGCAGCACCACGGCGGTGGACAGACCGACGGTCAGGAAGACCACACCCAGCGGGAGCAGCCGGAATCGGCCGGCGCGCACCGCCGGCCTCGTGTCCACAGCCATGCGGCGGACTGTACGCCGCGGCGGCGCGGCGGCCGACCGGGTTTCCGCGGCCCGGACGGTCCCGGCGCTCAGCCGGCCGGGCGGGGCGGTACGCCGGCCCGGTCGCAGGCCTCCCGGTACATGCGCACCACCTCCCGGCGGATCTGCGCCCGTTCGGTGAGCCGGTGGGCGAACGGGACGCGCACCGGAACCTCCGTGCCGCCGACGGTGACGGCGAAGTCGATGCCGTCGGCGTCCAGGCCGGTGGTGCGGGCCGCGGTGGCGTCCGGCCGGCCGCCGAGCGTACGGCAGATCAGCAGCGCGTCCCCGGCGTGGTCGTCGTTCATGTGCCGGCTGACGGCGGCGACCACCTCCGGCGGAAAGCCGGCGCTCACGCGGCGCCCTCCCGGCTGCCCGCCGCCACCAGGCGACCCAGGTCGGTGAAGACCGCGATGTTGTGCTCGTACGCCACCAGCACCTCGTCGCGCAGCGCCGCCCGGCCGGTCTCGTCCAGCGCGAGCGCGTCCAGCCTCGCCCGGTAGGCGTCCTTGTACGACTTCGGATCGGTGATCCGCGGGAAGCGGTAGAACGACGCCCCGGCCTCGCCGGTCACCCCGTAGTACCGGGCCACGCAGCGCCCGATGTGCCGCCCGCCGGACAGGTCGCCGAGATAGCGGATGTAGTGGTGCGCGATGAACCGCTCGGGCGATCCGGCGCAGGCCGAGGTGATCCGCGCGGCGTACGCGACAGCGGCCGGGACCGGCTCCATCACCTCGCGCCAGCGCGGGCCGAGCAGGAACCGCAGGTCGGCGGCGAGCGCGGGCAGCCGGGTCAGCGCGTCGTCGACGAACGGGCCGGCCAGCGGGTTCTCGCGCATCGTCTCCGCGACGCCCTCCAGCGCCGCGTAGATGCCGTGGTGCGCGACGACGAGCGCGGTGTAGCCGGCCACGTCGAGCTCACCGGCGGTGAGCGCGGAGACGTACCGCTGGGACTCGGCGCTCTGGTGCGCGTCGCGGGTCTCGGCGCGCAGCCGGGCCGCGAACGTCTGTGTATCCATCTGCTATCTCTCCTCGTCGGCTGACGGTCTTGCGGGCCGGCCGCGTCGGGGCACGATCAGCGGCAGCCCGTCACGCGGGTGGGGGACGACGTCGATGTCGTACCGGTAGACCCCGCTGAGCAGCGGGGCGGTGAGCACGTCGCGCGGCGCCCCGGCGGCGCGGACGCGACCGTCGCCGAGCAGGGTCACGGTGTCCGCGTACGCCCCGGTCAGCGTCAGGTCGTGCAGCACCACGACCACGGCGTCCCCGGCGCGGGCCCGCTCCCGGGCGATGTGCATGACCAGTTCCTGGTGCCGCAGGTCGAGCGCGGCGGTCGGCTCGTCGAGCAGCAGCGTGGTGGCCCGCTGCGCCAGGACCCGGGCCAGCGCGGCGCGGGCCTGCTCGCCGCCGGACAGCGCGGGGTACGGCCGGGCCGCGAAGCGGGCGACGTCGCAGCGGTCGAGCACGTCGGCGACGACGGCGTCGTCCTGGTCCCGCTCGGGTCGCCCGGCCCACGGCGCCCGGCCCATCCGCACCACCTCCCCGACCGTGAACGGGAAGCTGAGCGTGTTGCGCTGGGCGAGGACGGCGCGGCGCCAGGCCAGCTCCACCGGGCTCCACGACTCGCGGGGCAGCCCGTCGACCTCGATCCGGCCGGCGGCGGCCGGCACGTCACCGCTGATCGCGCCGAGCAGCGTCGACTTCCCGGCGCCGTTCGGCCCGACCAGGGCGTGCACCTCGCCGGCGCGTACCCGAAGGTCGATCCCGTCGAGCACGGTCCGGCCGGCGCGTTCGACGCGCAGCCCGGCCACCCGGATCCGGACGTGCCCGGCGGGCGCCGGGCGCGGCGGACGGGCGGCGGCGAACCGGCGCGGTGTACGCGGAAGGCTCATCCCCAGCCTCCGGCCCGGTCGCGGGTGCGGCGCAGCAGCCAGAAGAACGCCGGGCCGCCGATGACCGCGGTGAGCACGCCGAGGGGCAGCTCCTGGTGTTCGACGAGGGTACGCGCCGCGAGGTCGGCGCCGATCACCACGACGGCCCCGCCGAGCGCGCTGGCGACCAGCAGCACCCGGTGGCCCGGTCCGGCGACCATCCGGATCAGGTGCGGCACGACCAGTCCGACGAAGCTGATGATGCCGGTGAACGCGACAGCGGCGGCGCCGAGCAGCGCGGTGACGACGATCAGCCGCAGCCGCAGGCGTTCGGTGTTCACGCCGAGGTGCCGGGCGGCGGGTTCGCCGAGCGCGAGCAGGTCGAGCCGGCGCGCGTCGGCGCAGGCGACGGCGAGGCCGACGAGCAGGCACGGCGCGGCGAGACCGACGGCCGTCCAACTGGCCTGGGCGAGGCTGCCGAGGTTCCAGAACGCGATGGCCTGCACGCCGGACTGGTCGGTGACGAACATGAGCAGCCCGATCACCGAGCCGGCGACCGCGTTGACCGCGACGCCGGTCAGCACCAGCGTCACCACCTCGGTCCGGCCGCCGGCGCGGGCCAGCGCGTACACCAGGTAGGTGGTGGCGAGGCCGCCGGCGAAGGCGGCGAGCGGCACGGTCCATCCGCCCAGGACGGTGACGCCGGTGACGATGGCCAGGGCGGCGCCGACGGCGGCGCCGGCCGACACCCCGATGACGCCGGGCTCGGCGAGCGGGTTGCCGAAGACGCCCTGCATGACCGCGCCGGCGCAGCCGAGGGCGGCGCCGACGACGGCCGCCAGCAGCACCCGGGGGAAGCGGACGATCCAGAGCGCGTTCTCGCCCTGCGCCGCCGACGGCAGCGGACCGAGGTCCAGCCCGAGGCGGTGCAGCACGGAGCCGAGCACCTCGGCGGGGGAGATCGCCACCTGGCCGCGCCCGGCGGCCAGCAGGGCGACGAGCACGAGGGCGGCGCCGAGCCCGGCCACCAGGACGGCGCCCCGCCGGCCGGGCGACCGGGGCGCGCCGGTGACTGGCGCCGGGGCGGCGGGTGCGGGCCGCTTCCGTAGCGTGGTCACGACGGGTCCTCGCACGAGTAGACGGCGCGGGCCAGGGCCTGGACGACCCGGCCGGAGCGGACGCCGAAGGTGAGCAGCGTGCCGTCGGCCATGTCGACGACGCGCCGGTTCGCCCCGGCCGGCGTCTGCGCCACGCCGGGCAGCTTCACCAGACCGTCGACGCCGCCGACGGAGGCGAGCCCGGCGCTCATCACCAGGATCACGTCGGGCGCGGCGTTGATGAGGCCCTCGCTGGTCAGCGGACGGAACTTGGACAGCCCGGCGGCGCTGCCGGCGTCGACGCCGCCGACCGCCTCGATCATCGCGTCGGACCCGGCGCCCCGGCCGCCGATCAGGTAGACCCCGGCGGTGCCGCGCAGGTAGAGGAACGCGATCCGTGGCGCGCGGCCCGCCGGGGCGGTACGCCGGGCCTCGGCGATCTCGCTCCGCACGCGGCTCACCAGCCGTTCTCCGGCCTCGGGCACGCCGAGCGCCGCCGCGATCGCGCGGATGTGCGCCGGTACGCCGTCGAGCGTCGGCTCGGCAG
>NZ_KK037233.1:519336-522236 GCF_000568915.1 Micromonospora sp. M42
GCGCAGCCGGTCGCCGCCAGGGTCACCGCGAGCAGCGCGACGAGTGGTCCCCGGCCCGGTCGCCGGTGCGGGCGGCTCACCGGCCGGCACCGCGACGGCGCCGCCAACGGCCGAGGCCGAGCAGGACGACCAGGGCCAGCGCGGCGGCCACCACCCCGACGGTCCATCCGCGTCCGGCCCCGGAGGTGTCGCTGACCCGCGTGACGTGGAGGTCGGAGGCCGCGGCCTGCGACGGCGCCCCGGCCCCGGGCGCGGCGCCCGTCACCCCTGCCGCCCCCGCTGCGGCCGGCGCGTTGCCGGAGGCGGCCGGGGCCGGCGCGTCCTGTCCGGTGGTGGTCCGGGGCGTGGCGGCGGGCGTGGTCGCCTTCGGCGCCGGGCCGGCCTTCGGCGGGGCGCTCGTGGCGCCGGCGGCGAACGTGACCGGCACCCGTACGTCCTGGGACCGGTCGGAGGCCCGGGTGTGGTCGGCGCGGGTGACGACCGCGCACCGCCGGACGGTGCAGTCGACGTCGCCGATGGTGGGGGTCACCTTGACCGTCACCGAGAAGGAGCCGCCGGGGCCGTACGGCTCGGGCAGGCCCTCGGCGTAGGCGGGCGGGTTCGACGAGATCCACTGCGAGGCGCCGAGGCTGCCGGTGGTGTCGGCGCCGCCGCCGCACGGGGTGGCCGCCACGCCCGGTCCGTTGTCGACGCAGTACGCGACGTAGATGCCCTTGTCGACGTCGTAGCCGCGCCCGGAGACGGAAACGGTGGCGCCGGAGCGGCTCAGGCCGGTGCTCGGGGTGACGGTGAGCTTCTGGCCGCCGCTGCCGGTGGCGGTGCCGGCGTGGGCCGGCGCGGGCGTGGCGACGACGGCGGCGGTGAGCAGAACGGTGGTCCAGATGGTGCGGCGCCGTGCTCGCATCGGGCTCCTCACACGACAGGTCCGGCCGGACGTGCCGGCCGAGCGGTTACTTAGGTTTGGCTAACCTAAGTGGCGAACGCGCAGGTGGCAAGGGGTCCGTTCGGCTGAAGATCTTGGGACGCTTCGTGGATCACCCGATCATCTTAGGTTTGCCTAACCTAATGCCTTCGCTTTCCCTCCCGAGAGGAACAGCATGTTCAGATCCAGAGCCGGAGCCCTCCGGTCGATGCGCTGGGCGGCGGTGCTCGCCCTCGGCGTGTCGAGTGCGCTCGTGGGCGCCGGACCCGCCTCGGCGGCCGAGGCCGAGATCGCAAGCGGCAGCCTGAACTGGGGTTTCAAGGCCAGCTTCCGCAACTACGTCAAGGCCGGCAACGGGGACCCGCCGATCGCTGTCAGCAACGGCGCCACCGTCAACGCCGACGGCACGTTCACGTTCCCGTCGACCGGCGGCACGCACGACGCCGCCACCGGTACGACCAACGCCACGTACGGCGGCACCGTGGTGTTCTCGTACCCGGCGCACCTGCTGACCATCACGCTGGCCAACCCGACTGTCGCCGTCTCCGGCGGCACCGCCTCGCTGAAGGCGGACGTCGACCTGGCCACCACGATGACCGAGCCGGTCTCGGTGAAGCAGGCCACCATCGCCACCCTCACCGGCGCTCCCGCCACCAGCGGGAACACGGTGACCGGCAGCAACCTCGCCGCGGCGCTCACCAGCGTGGGAGCCGGCGCGTTCAACGGCTTCTACGCCGCCGGTGAGGCGCTGGACCCGGTGTCGTTCACGTTCACCACGGCAGGCGGCACCGCGCCCGCGACCCCGGCGGTGACCGTCGACCCGGCCCAGGGCCTCGACCCCGCCGGCGCGACTGTCACCGTACGCGGCACCGGCTTCGACCCGGACTTCAACAACGGGGCCGGCATCTACGTCTCGTTCGGACCGAAGGTCGACGAGCACTGGGCCAACGCCGGCGTCCTCCAGGTCACCAAGTGGGTCAACAAGACCAACGAGCCGACCGACGCCCGGGACCGGATGGCCGCCGACGGCAGCTTCACCACGACGCTGCCGATCAGCGCCGTCTACACCGACCGCAACGGCGACGAGGTGGACTGCACCGAGGTGCAGTGCTACGTCATCACCTTCGCCGCCCGCGGCTCGGCCGACCGCCGCCAGGACACGTTCACGCCGATCACCTTCACCCGTACCGGCGCGGGTGGGAACTCGGCCCAGCAGCGGATCACCAGCACCGTGACCGGCGGCCCGCTCAGCCTGAGCGTGGCCGGCGCGAACGTCGCCCTGCCGCCGGTCGGCAAGGGCGAGTACGCCCGGGCGCCGCTGAACACCGCCACGGTGGCCGACCTGCGCGGTGCCGGCACCGGCTGGAGCCTGGTCGGACAGGTTTCCGACTTCACCTCCGCCGCCGGTGGCGTCATCGCCGGGAACTACCTCGGCTGGGCGCCGACCGCGAACGTGGTGGACGACCCGCTGGGCGGCACCACCGGCGCCGTCACCCCGGGTGCGGTGGCCGCTCCCGGCGCCGGTCTCGGCGAGGCCCGAGCGTTGTGCACGGCCGGCGCCGGGACCAGCAACGGCGTCTTCGCCTGCGGCGCCGAGCTCAACCTCGGTGTGCCGGCGTCCGCCGCGGCGGGCGACTACGTCGCCACGCTCACCCTGACCCTCTCCTGATTCACCGACCGGGTTGGCCCTGGTGGGGCGCGGGCACGTCGCCCGTGCCCCACCAGCGGCGTCTGCCCGGCGACCACCTCGCAGCGGAGCACGGTATGCCCCTCCTCACGCCCTCCTCCCGCATCCCGGCCGCCCGGATCGGCGCCGCGCTCGCCGCCGTGCTGCTCGCGGTGCTGCTCGTTATACCGTCGCGCGGCGAGGCGGCCCCCCGGCCGGCGCCGTCCGCCGACCCCGGCGCCGCCCGCTGGGCGGTCCAGCCGTCCGGGCCCGCGGGGCCGACCGGGCGCAACTACTTCACCTACGACCTGG
>NZ_KK037233.1:523359-539213 GCF_000568915.1 Micromonospora sp. M42
CCGCTGACTGTCGGGCAGCGGGTCACCGTCACGCTGCGCGGCTGGCCGGCCGGCCCGGTCCACCTCACGGTCTGCGGTAACGACGCCCGCCGGGGCGCGCTCGACTGCGCCAACGAGCAGGCCACCACCGTCCAGGCGCCGGCGGGCACGACGGCGGCGCCGATCGCGCTGGCGGCGCCACCCGTCGCCTGTCCCTGCGTGCTGCGCGCGCATGCGCTGACCGGCGCCGTCCAGGCCACCGCCGCGCTGCCGGTCCGGGGCGTGACCGCCGCCCCGGCGCCCGCGCCGGCCGCCACGCCGCGACTGCACCTCGACGAGCTGCGCGTCGCCGGCCGCCGCCCGCTGCGGGAATGGTTCGGGCTGCCCGAGACGCTCACCGTACGCGTCGCGCTGCGCAACCCCGGCCCGGCCGACGTGGTCGACCCGCCGTTCACGCTGCTGCTCGGCCGGCCCGGACGGGCGCACACCATCGTCGCCGCCCCGCCCCTGGGCACCATCGGCGCCGGGCAGGTCCGGACGTACGAGATCCCGGTGCCGGTGGACGTCGCCGTGCTCGGGGCACACGAACTCCACGGCCGCGTCGACCTGCCGGAACGGCCGGGTCGCATTCGTGGTCGAGACCAGCCGCCACCCCTGGGGACTGCTCGGCGCGGCGGCGGTCCTGGTGGTGGCGCCGATCGTGCTCCGGCCGCGCCCGCCGCGCCGCCGGGGGCGGCACCGCACCGGCGAGGGAACCGGCTAGCCGACGGCGGTGGGGGAGGGCGGCGCGCTGCCGCCCTGCGGCGCCTCGGCGGTCATCAGCCGCACGATCTCCGCCCGGTCCGCTGCCGACGGCATCCCCCACTCCGGCCGGTAGCCGAACGCCCGGTCCAGCGGGATCGACGAGGTCCGGCCGTCGAGGATCTCCACCGCGTCGGTGCCGATCAGCCCGGGATGCTCGACGCCGCACGCCTCGGCCACCTTGACCAGGTCGCGGCGCAGCGTACGGATGTAGTTCGCGGCCCGCACCGACTTGCGGGCCGGGTCCAGACCCCGGGCCAGCCACGCGTTCTGCGTGGCGACGCCGGTCGGGCAGGTGTCGGTGTGGCACTTCTGCGCCTGGATGCAGCCGATCGCCAGCATCGCCTCCCGCCCGACGTTGACCATGTCGGCGCCGAGCGCGAACGCCACCACGGCGTTGTCGGGCAGGCCGAGCTTGCCGGCGCCGACGAACACCACCTTCTCGTGCAGGTCGCGTTCGGCGAACGTGCGGTAGACCCGGGAGAAGCCCTGCTGGAACGGCAGCGAGACCGAGTCGCTGAAGATCAGCGGCGCGGCCCCGGTGCCGCCCTCGCCCCCGTCGACGGTCACGAAGTCAACGCCGCGCCCGGTGTCGCGCATCAGCGTGGCCAGATCCTCCCAGAACCCGAGGTCGCCGACGGCGGACTTGATGCCGACCGGCAGGCCGGTCTCGGCGGCGAGCAGCTCCACCCAGTCGAGCAGGCTGTCGCAGTCGGAGAACTCGGCGTGCCGGGACGGGCTGACGCAGTCCTGACCGGCCGGGACGCCCCGGGTGGCGGCGATCTCGGCGGAGACCTTCGCCGCCGGCAGCAGGCCGCCGAGGCTCGGCTTGGCGCCCTGGCTGAGCTTGATCTCCAGCGCGCGTACCGGCGCCGACGCCACCAGGTCCTTGAGCCGCGGCAGGCTGAACCGGCCCTGCTCGTCGCGGCAGCCGAAGTACGCGGTGCCGAGCTGGAAGACCAGCTCACCGCCCATGCGGTGGTACGGCGACAGCCCGCCCTCGCCGGTGTTCTGCAGACAGCCGGCCAGCGCCGCGCCCCGGTTGAGCGCCTCCACCGCGTTGGCGGACAGCGAGCCGAAGCTCATGCCGGAGATGTTCACCACCGACTCCGGGCGGAACGCCCGCGCCCGGCCGCGCGCCGCCCCGAGCACCTTGGCGCAGGGCAGCGTCACGTCGTGCCCGGCCGGTCGGCGCCGACGGCGGCACCGCCCGGCCGAACGTGCGGTGCTTGATGATCGGATAGCCGGAGGTGTGCTCGATGTCGTTGTCGGTGCCGAACCCGAAGTAGTTGTTCTCCTGCTTGGCCGAGGCGTACACCCAGCGCCGCTGGTCGCGGGTGAAGGGCCGCTCCTCGTCGTTGCCGGCCACGATGTACTGCCGCAGCTCCGGTCCGATCGACTCGATCAGGTACCGGGCCCGGCCCAGCACCGGGAAGTTGCGGCGCAGCGCGTGGTCGCGTTGCAGCAGGTCCCGCGCCGCCAGCGCGGCGACGGCGGCGACGGCTGGGGGTACGGCTCTTCTCGCCCAGCTCATCCCGCCACTCTTTCCGGAACGGTCACCGGTCAAACGCCTGATGGAACCCGGCCGCCCCGGGCGGTGTCATGGAAGCGGACCGACGGCGGAGGCTGCCCTGGACGACGACGACCTCGTCACCCGCGTACGCGCCGGCGACCGGGAGGCGTACGACGCCCTGGTCGCCCGGCACACCGCGTCCGCGTACCGGACGGCGGTGCTGCTGGGCGCCGGTCCGGACGCCGAGGACGTGGTCCATTTTTTTTTTTCGTGAAGGCGTACCGGAAACTGTCCCGCTACCGGGCCGAGGCGTCGTTCCGGTCCTGGCTGCTCTTTTATCGTCGCCTTCGAGACCCGGAACCTGCACTTTTATTTTTCAGCCGGCGCGACGGGCTGACGCTGCGCGCGGCGGCGGCGGAACCGGTCGTGGCCGGCGGTGCCGACGACGGGCTCGACGCGGTGCTGGCGGCCGAACGCCGGGCCGCGCTGGTCGGAGCGCTGCGGCTGCTGCCCGTACGCGACCCGAGGCGATCGTCTGCCGCTACCTGCTGGACCTCGGCGAGGACGAGACGGCCACGGTGCTGGGGCTGCCCCGGGGCACCGTGAAGTCGCGGACCCACCGGGCGCTGGCGAAGCTGCGTGCCCTGCTGGACCGGGAGGTGGCGCACCGTGGATGACCTGGAGCGACCTGGAGCGGGAGTGAAAGAGCTGACCGGCTGGCTGGAGCCGGCGCGGACGCCCGAAGAACCGCGCGGGTCCGCGCCCGGCTCGACGCGCCCGCGCCGCGCCGCCGCCGGCGGTACGTGCTGGCCACCGCTGCTCGCCGCGCTGCTCGTGGTGGCGCTGCCGCCGGGCCGCGCCGCGCTCGCCGACGCGGTGACCGGGCTGCTGCGGTTCTCCGGCGTCGTCATCGACTCCGCGCCCGCCCCGCCGCCGACCGGCACGCCCTCGCCACTGCCCGCGCATTTTTTTTGTCGCCCTCGCCGAGGCGCAACGCCAGGTCCGCTTCCCGATCCGGGTGCCGTCCCGCCTGGGCGCGCCGGAACGGGTGCTGGTGGCCGACCCGGACGGCGCCGGCGGCCACCGGGTGGTCAGCCTGCTCTACCGGGGCGGCACGGTACGGCTGGACGCCTTCGACGGCTCGCTCGACATCGTGTTCCACAAGCGGTCCCTCGGCGCGGACGTGACGCTCACCCAGGTCGGTGGCGAGTTCGCGATCTGGGTCGGCGGTCCGCACGCGCTGGCGTACGTGGACCGGTCGGGCACGGAACGGGTCGCCACCGCGCGGTTGTCCGCGGCCACGCTCATCTGGGAGCAGGGCTGGCGTACGTGGACCGGTCGGGCACGGAACGGGTCGCCACCGCGCGGTTGTCCGCGGCCACGCTCATCTGGGAGCAGGGCGGGCTGAGTTACCGGCTGGAGGGCGACCTCACCCGCGAGCAGGCGCTGGACGTCGCGGCCTCGCTCCGGTGAGCGACGGGAACCCGGCGGCCCCGGCCGGTGTCCTGTTGACGAGAGCCGTCGACGGGGAGGCCGCGATGTTCGTTGCGAGAAGAGTCCTGCTGGTGCCGGTCCTGCTGCTGGCCGGGTGCTCCGGTCCGGCCACGGTCCCGGCTGGAGCGCCGGTGACCTCGGCGCCGGCGGCCACCGAGCCGGCCGCGCCGGCGGCCTGCGCCGAACGGGTGGAGACCGGCCGGTTGCCGGACTGGGCGGACGCCGGGTTCACCGGCGACACCCGGATGCGGCACGTCTTCGGCGCCGGGGGCCACATCGTGGCGATCCTGTTCGCGTACCCGCTCGTGCACGCCCGGGGCGACGGTGCGAACAACAAGATCCTCTGGGTGGCGCGTCCCGAGGAAGGCCGCTCCGAGCCGGCGCCGCGGACGCCTCTGGTGATCACCGCGACCCGGGACGGGACGGGCGCCCCGGTCGTCCGCGAGGTGGACGGCGGGCCCGGGCCGTCCATCGTCGACCTGCCGGCCGCCGGGTGCTGGCGGCTGCGACTGGACTGGTCCGGCCGCACCGACACGATGGATCTGCTCTACCGGCCGGGACCCGGCTGACCGGCATGGCCGCCGCCGGCGCGGGTAACGCTGCGTCATGGCGAAGTACACCGAGCCGGAACTGCGCGAGCGCCTCAAGGCCGAGATCCGCGCCTCCGACAAGGGCGGACGGCCGGGGCAGTGGTCGGCCCGCAAGTCGCAGCTGCTGACGAACGAGTACAAGAAGGCCGGCGGGGGATTCGAGGGCCCGAAGGACGCACGGCAGCGGTCGCTGCAACGCTGGGGCGGCGAGAAGTGGCAGACCCGCAGCGGTGACACGCGCGCCCGCAACGGCGGCGAGACCCGTCGTTACCTGCCCGAACAGGCGTGGAAGGAGCTGTCGGAGGAGCAGCGGCGCGACACCGACACGCGCAAGCGCCGCGCGTCGCGCTCCGGCCGCCAGTACGTGCCGAACACCGGCCCGGCGAAGCGGGCCCGCCGGGACGCCACCGCCGCGGAGCAGATGACCGAGCTGCCGGTGACCGAGGCGGTCAAGCTCGTGCGCGACCTCGACACCCGTCAGCTCGACGCGGCGCTGCGCCGGGAACGGCGTGGCAAGGCCCGCAAGACGCTCATCGGACGGCTGGAGTCGGAACTGGGCCGCCGCCGGGCGGCGTGAGCGTGATCCCGTGGCGCACCGCGACGCAGGGGCCGGCCCGAAGGCCGGCCCCTGCGCGCGACAGTCAGCGGCGCGGGTGCTGCGGGATGCGCGGCAGCACGTAGGGCGGACCGGAGAACATCAGGTCTGCCTTGAGCTCGTGGTAGGCGAGCTTGGGCTGGTAGTTCTCGTCGTACACGGTGGCCAGGCCCTCCGGCGGGTCGGAGAACGCGCCGGGCACCCAGGAGTGCTTGTCGGTGAAGCCCCAGAGCGTGAACGACAAGCAGTGCCGCTCGGCCAGGCACGCCTGCATCAGCACGCTGAAGCCCGCCGCGGACGCCTGCAGACGCGGGTTGATCTCGGCGGAGTCGCCGGCCTCCACCCCGTCGGTGATCTGGCTGCGCACGTCCACCTCGGTGAGCGCCGTGGCCAGCCCGAGCCCGGCGAACTTGCGCAGGGCCGCGACCACCTGGAGCGTGCTGAAGTTGCCGTACTGGGTGCCCAGGTGGCCCTGCGCGCCCACGCCGTCGATCGGCACGCCCTTGGCCCGCAGGTCACGGACCATGTTGTAGACGAACTGCGTCTTGTCGTCGGCCGGGTTGCCGGAGCCGAACGCCTCGATGTTGTAGTCGTTGTAGAACAGCAGCGCCTTCGGGTCGGCGGCGCGGGCCCAGCGGAACGCGTCGGCGAGGTAGCCGGGCCCGAGGTTCTGCGCCCAGAACCCCTTGTAGTGCAGGGTGGACGGGGTGTCCCAGGGGTCGCTGACCGCCTCGTTCACCACGTCCCACTGCCAGATCTTGCCCTTGAAGTGGGTGACCACCGCGGTGATGTGGTTGCGCAGGATCTGGCGCAGCTCGGCCTTGCTGATCGAGCCGTCCGCGACGCCGCTGGTCAGCCACGCCGGCAGCTGGTTGTGCCAGACCAGCACGTGGCCCCGGACCCGCTGGTTGTTCTTGCGGGCGAACTCGATCAGCTCGTCGGCCGGTCCCCAGTTGTAGGTGCCGCGGGTGGGCTCCAGGCTCTCCCACTTCATCACGTTCTCGGCGGTGACGGTGGAGAACTCGGACGCGGCCAGCTCGCGGTACCGCGGCTCGGCGGCGTCGTTGAGGGCCGCCATGTCCACTGCGGTGCCCACGTACAGGCCGTGGCGCTTGGCCAGCTCGCGCAGGCTCTGCGCGGCCGGGTCGTACGGGCGTCCCGCCGTCGCGGGGACGACGTTGAGGGCGGTGGCGGTCACGACGGCGACCGCGCCGGCGGCGAGCCAGCGTCTCAGCTTCATCTCGTTCCTTCCGGGCAGGTGCGCTCGGCCCGAGGGCCGGCGGTGGCGGTGCCGGGGCCGCCGCGACGTGGAACGGAGCGGCGGGTGCCCGGGCGGGCGGTGCGGCTTCCGAAACTTCCGGGGCGTCTTCCGGAAGTAGCCCGAAACCTTACGGACCTCGATAGCCGCCCGTCAATCGCCGTTCGGGTAGGAGCGGGGCGTATCAGCGCAGGGGCGCGCAGGAGGCCCGCACGACCAGCTCGGTGGGGAGCTGGATGTGGGTCTCCCGCTCGACGCCGGCGATCAGGTCGATCAGCAGGCGCAGTGACTCGGCGCCCATGCGTTGCAGCGGCTGCCGGATCGTGGTGAGCGGCGGGTCGACCAGCGCCGACTCGGGGATGTTGTCGAAGCCGATGACCGACAGGTCGTCCGGTACGCGCAGGCCGAGGTCGCGGGCGACGTCCACGGTGGAGATGGCGGAGAGGTCGTTGCCGGCGAAGATCGCGGTCGGCCGGTCGGGGAGGGCGAGCAGTTCGGCGGCCGTGCTGGCGGCGCTCTCGGTGCGGAAGCCGCCCACCCGCACCAGCCGCTCGTCCACCGGCGTGCCCGCGTCGGCCATCGCCTTGCGGAACCCGGCCTCGCGCAGGCGGGCCGACTCCAGGTCGGGACGGCCGCTGATGTGCGCGATCCGGCGGTGCCCGAGCGACAGCAGGTAGTCGGTGGCCAGCACCGCGCCGGCGAAGTTGTCGGAGTCGACAGTGGGCAGGCCGGACGGGCCGGTGTGCGGGTCGACGGCCACCACGTGGAAACCGTGCTTGGTCTCGACCACCGTCGGCGTCACGATCACCGCGCCGTCGATGAGCGTGCCGGACAGGCGTGCCAGCGAGCGCCGCTCCCACCCTATGGCCGCGCCCTTGCCGTCCCCGCTGGAGTAGGCGAGCAGTTGGTAGCCGCTGCCGGCGACCTCGCGGGAGGCGCCCTTGAGCAGCTCGGTGGAGAACGGCTCGAACTCGGCGACCAGGATGCCCAGCACGTTCGTCCGGTGGCTGCGCAGGCTCTGCGCCCCCAGGCTGGCCTCGTATCCGAGTTCGTGGATGACCTGCTGGACGCGCTCGACGGTGGCCTGTGCGACGCCGTACCGACCATTGACAACTTTCGATACGGTTGCCACCGAGACGCCGGCTGTGCGGGCCACGTCTGACATCTTGACGCGCTGCGGGAACACCACGCCGACGATGATAGAGGGCCTTCCCAGGGTGATCGAAGACGTTTTCGAAAACGTTATCGATACCGATTGACTTCACGTTACGGCCCTGTAAAACTCCCCGGCAGGTAACCCGACTAAGTGGTCGAGGAGACATCTATGGCGATGAAGCGCCGTGCTGGCGCCGTCCTGGCACTGTTTGTGACAAGCGCTCTGCTGGCCTCCGCGTGCAGTGGAGGTGGCGACGACGACAAGGCCGCCGAGAGCGAGCTGTACAAGAACCCGGTGACGCTGACCTGGTGGCACAACGCCTCGCAGGACGGGCCCGGCAAGACGTACTGGGAGAAGGTCGCCAAGGACTTCTCCGCGGCCCACCCGACCGTCAAGATCGAGATCGAGGCGATCGAGACGAACCAGCTCCAGCGCACCCGGCTGCCCGCCGCGCTGCTGAGCAACGACCCGCCGGACATCTTCCAGGCATGGGGTGGCGGCGAGATGCGCGAGCAGGTCGAGGCCGACTACCTCAAGGACATCACCGACCAGGTGAAGAGCGAGGTCGCCGACATCGGCAGCGCCTCCGAGATCTGGCAGGTGGAGGGCAAGCAGTA
The DNA here is from genome assembly GCF_000568915.1 of Micromonospora sp. M42. NCBI lineage: Bacteria > Bacillati > Actinomycetota > Actinomycetes > Micromonosporales > Micromonosporaceae > Micromonospora > Micromonospora sp. M42. The sequence goes on from NZ_KK037233.1 coordinate 531,363, forward strand.
CGGCCTGCCGTTCCGGATGGGCATCGAAGGCATCTGGTACAACAAGGACATGTTCGCGAAGGCGGGCATCACGGCGCCGCCGACCACCTTCGAGGAACTCAACGCCGCGGTCACCAAGCTCAAGGCCATCAACGTCATCCCGATCGCCCTGGGCGCCGGGGACAAGTGGCCGGCCGCGCACTGGTGGTACAACTTCGCGCTGCGGGCCTGCTCGGTCGACACGCTGAAGAAGGCGACCAAGGACCGGACCTTCGACGACCCGTGTTTCGTCAAGGCCGGCCAGGACCTGAAGAGCTTCATCGACACCAAGCCGTTCCAGAACAACTTCATCGCCACGCCGGGCCAGAACGACCCGACCAGCGCCAACGGTCTGCTCGCCAACGGCAAGGCCGCGATGGAGCTGATGGGCGACTGGAACCGTGGCACCCTGGACACCGTCGCCACGGACAAGGCGGCCCTGGGCAAGTTCCTGGGCTGGTTCCCGGTGCCGGCGATCTCCGGCTCCGCCGGTGACCCGAAGGCGGCCCTCGGCGGCGGCGACGGCTTCGCCTGCTCGAAGAACGCCCCGGCCGAGTGCGTCGAGTTCCTCAAGTACATCGTCAGCCCCGAGGTGCAGAAGGGCTACGCCGCCACCGGCACCGGCCTGCCGGTCGCCAAGGGCGCCGCCGACGGCGTCACCGACCCGGCGCTGAAGTCCATCCTGGAGGCCACCTCCTCGGCCACCTACGTGCAGCTCTGGCTGGACACGGCCTTCGGCAGCACCGTCGGCACCGCGATGAACGACGCGATCGTCGCGATCTTCGCCGGCAACGGGACACCTGAGAAGGTCGTCTCGGCCATGAAGGCGGCCGCAAGCAAGTGACGTCCGCATCGCAGACCCGTACGCCCGCCGACGGCGCTCTCGCGCCGCCGGCGGGCCTCCGGCCCGGCGCACGAGCCGCCTCACGCCGCGCCGAGACCCGCCGCAAGTGGTACGAGATCATCGGCCTGACGACGCCGGCGGTCCTCATCTACGTGCTGTTCGTGCTGGTGCCGATGGGCTTCGCGTTCTACTACAGCCTGTTCCGCTGGCGCGGGGTCGGGCCGCCCACCGAGTACGTCGGCTTCCGTAACTACACGCTCGCGTTCCAGGACCCGATCTTCCTCGACGCGCTGCGCAACAACGCCATCATCGTCTTCGGGTCGCTGCTCATCCAGGGGCCCGTCGCGCTCGGCATCGCCCTGCTGCTCAACCGCCGCTTCCGCGGGCGCTCCGCGTTCCGCCTGCTGGTCTTCGTGCCGTACGTGCTCGCCGAGGTCACCGTCGGCATCATGTGGAAGCTGATCCTGACCGACGGCGGCACGCTCGACGCGCTGCTGCGGTCGGTCGGGCTGGGCGGGCTGGTGCAGGCGTGGCTGGCCGACCTCGACGTGGTCATCTGGACCCTGCTGTTCGTGCTCACCTGGAAGTACGTCGGCTTCGCCATCATCCTGCTGCTCGCCGGCCTGTCGAACGTGCCGCCCGAGCTGAACGAGGCCGCCGAGATCGACGGCGCGAGCTGGTGGCAGATCCAGCGTCACGTCACGTTGCCACTGCTCGGCCCGACCATCCGGATCTGGATGTTCCTGTCGATGATCGGCTCGTTGCAGGTCTTCGACATGGTCTGGGTGACCTCCGTGCCCGCGGTGCGGTCGCTCGGCGCCTCGGCCACCATGGCGACGTACATGGTGGACAACGGCTTCTTCGCCCGGCTGTGGGGCTACGGCAACGCGGTCGCCGTGATCCTGTTCGCCATCTCGTTCGTCGCGGCGCTGCTTTTCCAGCGGTTCCTGCTCAGCCGTGACATCGAGGGCGCCATCACCCGGAAGGGGAAGTGACAGTGGCCGTGAACTCCGTACCCGCCCCTTCGCCCGGGCGCCGTCCGGTGCAGTGGAGCTCGCCGCTGACGTACGCGATCGCGCTCGCGGTCGCGGCCGTGTCGATCGCCCCCGTCGTGTACGTCATCGTCGGTGGCTTCCGGACCACGCCGCAGATCGTGAACGACCCGGCCGGCCTGCCCGACCCGTGGGTCTGGGACAACTACTACCGGGTGCTCACGCAGAGCGACTTCTGGCGGCAGGCGTTCAACAGCGCGGTGATCGCTCTGGGCACCACGCTCGGCGTGGTGGTGCTCGGCATGGCCGCCGCGTTCGTGCTCGCCCGGTACTCGTTCCGGGGGCGTGAATGGCTCTACACGTTCTTCACGCTCGGTCTGCTCTTCCCGGCCGGCGCGGCGATCCTGCCGCTGTACCTCCTGCTGCGTGACCTGAGCCTGATCAACTCCTACTACGCGGTGATCCTTCCGCAGGTCGCCTTCTCGCTGCCGCTGACGATCGTCATCCTGCGGCCGTTCCTGTCGGCCATCCCGCGGGAGCTGGAGGACGCGGCCGCCATCGACGGCGCCGGCCGGCTCGGCTTCCTCTGGCGGATCGTGCTGCCGCTGTCGCGGCCCGCGATCGTCACCGTCGGTATCCTCGCGTTCGTGGCGAGCTGGAACGCGTTCCTCCTGCCGCTGCTCGTCCTCGGGGACGTCAACCTGCACACCCTGCCGCTGGGCGTGCAGAACTTCTCCAGCCAGTACACCACCGACACCGCGGGCGTCCTCGCCTTCACCTCACTGGCGATGCTGCCGGCGCTGCTGTTCTTCACCCTCGCGGAGAAGCAGATCGTGGGCGGGCTCCAGGGCGCGGTCAAGGGCTGAGCGGCAGCAGCACCAGCACAACCAATGGAAAGGCACACCATGACAGGGGTCCACGCGGTGGTGGACGGGCCGGTACCGGCCCAGGCAGATTCGGACCACGACCGGTCGGACGGGCACGACGCCGAGACGCGCGTACGGGAACTGCTCGCTCGCATGACGACCGAGGAGAAGATCGCGCAGCTCGTCGGGTTCTGGGAGAAGGAGGACGGTGAGGCGGTCGCGCCCCTGCAGGGCGAGTTCGCCGACAGCGGCCGGCTCGAAGACTTCGCCCGGCACGGGCTGGGTCACCTCACCCGTCCCTACGGCACCCGCCCGGTCGATTCCGCGGCCCGCGCGGCCTGGCTGTGGAAGTTCCAGCGGGACCTGGTGACCGGTACCCGGCTGGGCATCCCGGCCATCGTGCACGAGGAGTGCCTGACCGGCCTGTCGGCCTGGAAGGCGGCCACCTTCCCGACGCCGCTTGCCTGGGGCGCCGCGTTCGACCCCGAGCTGGTCACCGAGATGGCGGCGGCGATCGGGGCCTCGATGCGCGCGCTCGGCATCCACCAGGGACTGTCCCCGGTGCTGGACGTGATCCGGGACCCGCGCTGGGGCCGGGTCGACGAGTGCATCGCCGAGGATCCGTACCTCGTGGGCACCATCGGCACCTCGTACGTGCGGGGACTGCAGTCGCAGGGCGTGCTCGCGACGCTGAAGCACTTCGCCGGCTACTCCGCCTCGCGGGCCGGGCGCAACTTCGGCCCGGTGCACGCCGGTCCCCGGGAACTCGCCGACGTGCTGCTGCCGCCGTTCGAGATGGCGATCCGCGACGGCGACGCGCGCAGCGTCATGCACTCGTACGCCGAGATCGACGGCGTGCCGGTCGCCGCCGACCCGACCATGCTCACCGACCTGCTGCGGGACCGGTGGGGGTTCGACGGCACCGTGGTGGCCGACTACTACGGCGTCGCCTTCCTCAACCTGCTGCACCACGTCGCGGCCGACCACGCGGACGCGGCGGCGCAGGCGCTGGCCGCGGGCCTGGACATCGAGTTGCCTACCGGCGACGCCTTCCTGACGCTGACCGAGTCGGTGCGGGCCGGCACTGTCGACGAGGCGCTGGTCGACCGGGCGGTGTTGCGCGTGCTGCGCCAGAAGCAGGAACTCGGGCTGCTCGACGCCACGTTCGCCGACGAGCCGCCGGGTGCCGTGGACCTCGACTCGCCGGAGCACCGGTCGATCGCGCGCCGGCTCGCCGAGGAGTCGATCGTCCTGGTCGCCAACGAGGGCGTGCTGCCGCTGCCGGCGGGCCGCCGGGTGGCGGTGGTCGGCCCGAACGCCGACCGGCAGGGCGCGTTGTTCGGCTGCTATTCCTTCCTCAACCACGTGCTGGCCCATCACCCGGGCGTGGAGACCGGCTTCGAGGTGCCGACCGTCCTGGAGGCGGTGCGCGCCGAGTTCGGCGCCGACCGGGTCACCTTCGCGGCCGGCTGCGAGGTGGACTCGGCGGACCGGTCCGGCTTCGACGAGGCGGTCGCCGTCGCGTCCGCCGCCGACGTGGCGGTCCTCGTGGTCGGCGACCACGCCAGCCTGTTCGGCCGCGGCACGGTCGGGGAGGGCTGCGACCGGGACGACCTGGAGCTGCCCGGCGTGCAGCGCCAGCTCGTCGAGGCGGTGCTGGACACCGGCACCCCGGTCGTCCTGGTGCTGCTGACCGGCCGGCCGTACGCGCTGGGCTGGGCGCTGACCCGGTGCGCGGCGGTGCTGCAGACGTTCTTCCCGGGCGAGGAGGGCGCCGGGGCGATCGCGGGTGTGCTCTCCGGGCGGGTCAACCCGTCCGGCCGGCTGCCGGTCACCCTGCCCGGCTCGGCCGGCGCGCAGCCGTACTCGTACCTGCACCCGGAGCTGGGGGCGGGCACGAACGGCACCAACCTGCCGGCGACGCCGGTGGCGCCGTTCGGTCACGGGCTGTCCTACACCACGTTCGCGTACACCGACCTGACCGTGCCGGCCGAGGTGCCGGCCGACGGGGCGCTGCGGGTGTCGGTGCGGGTCACGAACACCGGCGCGGTCGCCGGTGACGACGTGGTGCAGCTCTACGGCCGGGACCTGGTCGCCTCGGTGACCCGGCCGGTGGCGCAGCTGCTCGGCTACCGGCGGGTGCGTCTGGAGCCGGGGGCCTCGGTCACCGTCGAGCTGAGCGTGCCGACCACGCGGCTGGCCTTCACCGACCGCACGCTCACCCGCGTGGTGGAGCCCGGGGAGGTCGACGTCTGGGTGGGTACGAGCGCCCGGCGCGACGTCCAGGCGCGGACCACGCTGACCGGCGACACCGTCGAGATCACCGCCGCCTCGCCCCGCTGGACGACCACCGACCTCCGCTGAACGGGGTCCGCCGGTCGTCCACGGGGCGGACGGCGGACCCTTTCAACCCATATTGGCGTTATGTCGATTTTGGCTCAGTAGGCTCCAGGATGTCATCCAGCCCCGGCTGGATCCCGGTCGCCGGCACCCACAGGGATGCGTGAGTCACGATGATGGACGCGGACACCATGGTCCTGCCCCGGATCGGGGACGCCGCGGTCGAGGACCCCTGGGGCGAGGACCGTCCGCGCCGCTCCACCGCCCGCGCCGCGACCGCCGCCGTGACCCGGTGGCGGATCGCGGCGTGGCTGCTGCCCGCGGTCCTGACCGGCGCGCTCGGCGCGACCCGGATCGCGACAGCGGGTCCGAGCGCCGGGGAGTCGGCGGCCCGCCGGGCGGCGACGTCGCCCTGGCAGGGGATCGGGCTCACCGGCGACGACATCGCGCTCGGGCCGTACCACCTGCTCCTGCGCGGCTGGGCGGAGCTGTTCGGCGCGACGGACCTCGCGCTGCGCGTACCGTCGCTGCTGGCCATGGTCGGGGCCGCGGCGCTCGTCGGCGCGCTCGCCACCCGGATCGCCACGCCCGCCGCCGGCCTGCTGGCCGGCCTGATCTTCGCGGCGCTGCCGACCTCGATCCGGTACGCGCAGCAGGCACAGCCGTACGCCCTGGCGGTGTTCGCCGCCGTGCTCGCCACCTGGCTGCTGGCGTCCGCGCTCGACCGGCCGCGCCCGCGGCGGCTCGTGCCCTACGCGGGCGCGGTGCTGCTGCTCGGTCTGTGCCAGCCGGTGGCGTTGCTGCTGCTCGCCCGCGCACGGCTGGGTCGTGCTGGCGTTCCGCCGCCGGGACACCGTCCGGTGGCTGGCCGCAGTGGCCGTCGGGCTGCTGCCGGTCGCCGCGCTGCTCGCCGTCGGCGTGCGTGACGGCGGGCGCCTGGCGTCCGGCGCGTGGCCCGGCGCCACCGTGCTGGCGGCCACGCCCGGAGAGCTGTTCGGCGTCGTCGCGCTCGGCGGCGTGCTGGCCGGGCTGGCCCTGTTCAGCCTCCCGCTGCGGTACCCGGCCGCGATCTGTACCGCCTGGGCGCTGGTGCCGGCGCTCGGGCTGCTGGCGCTGGCGCAGGCCGCGCCGGTCTGGTCGGCGGTGAACCTGCTGTTCACGGTGCCGGCCTGGGCGGTGCTCGGCGGGGTCGCCCTGGCCCGGGCGCGTGCCGCCGGCGCGCTCGCCGTGCTGGCTCTCGTGGCGCTGCTGGCGGCGGCGGCCCAGCTTCCCGCCTGACCGTCGACGAACGGGCGACGTCTGCCTGATTCGCCCTTTTTGTGGTTGATTGTCGGCTTAGCATTCGGTCGGCTCCTGAGCCTGCAGACCATGGGGGAAACGTGGCCGTCGCCGCCGATACACGCCCGTCCCGCGCCACGACGGCCGGGCCGCCGGGTGGCCGCCCGATCGCGCCCGTCCCGCCCGGGACGCCGGCCGATCCGGACCGCCGGCAGCGCAACGTCCGCGCCCGCCTGGCGTACGCCCGGTGCGGCGCCGTCGCCGGTCCGCTGCGCCCGCCGCACGGCCCGGACGCGGCGGTCGAGTTCCGCCCCACCGCCTCGGTGGCCGCGCGGGTCGTGCTGACGCTGCTGGTGCTCGTCAACAGCGCCGCCGGGCTCGTCTTCGTCGGCTGGCTGCTGCTGCCCCAGCACGTGCCCGGCCCCGGCGTGGTCGGGCTCGGCGGGTGGCAGACCGCCGCCGCCCGGCTCGCGTTCTGCGTCGTCGTCGGCGTCGAGCTGATCCGCCTGGCGCAGAACGTGGTGGTCTGGGTCTTCGCCTTCCACGCCCGGGACCCGGTGCCGGTCGACCCGCCGGTCGGCCTGCGGGTCGCGCTGCTCACCACCATCGTGCCGAGCAAGGAGCCGCTGGACGTCGCGGAGCGTACGCTGCGCCGGCTCCGGGAGATCGTCTACTGCGGGCACGTCGACGTGTGGATCCTCGACGAGGGCGACGACCCGGCGGTCCGGGCGATGGCCGCGCGGCTGGGCGTACGCCACTTCACCCGCAAGGGCCGGCCCGAGTACAACCGGCCCGGCGGCGAGTTCCGGGCCCGGACCAAGTCCGGCAACCACAACGCCTGGCGGGCCGAGCACGAGCACCGCTACGACGTGGTCGCGAACGTCGACCCGGACCACGTGCCGCTGCCGAACTTCCTGGAACGCACGCTCGGCTACTTCCGCGACCCGGATGTGGCGTTCGTGGTGACGCCCCAGGTGTACGGCAACATGCACCAGAACTTCGTCGCCCACGGCGCCTCCGTGCAGCAGTACCTCTACAACGGCCTGATCGCCCGCGGCGGCAACGGCCTGGACGCGCCGCTGCTCACCGGCACCGGGCACCTCTACCGCCCGGCGGCCTGGCGGACCATCGGCGGCTACCAGGACTCGATCATCGAGGACCACCTCACCAGCATCCGCGTGCACGCCGCCGTCAACCCGGCCACCGGCCGCCGCTGGAAGGGCGTCTACACCCCGGACGTGGTGGCGCTCGGTGAGGGGCCGACGTCCTGGGCGGACTACTTCAACCAGCAGAAGCGCTGGGCCGCCGGGATCTGCGAGATCCTGCTCCGCCGCGAGATGCGTACGCCGCGCGACCTGCCGTCGCGCCGTCGCTGGCAGTACCGCCTGCTCCAGTTCTACTACCCGAGCGTCGCGGTGAGCCTGCTGCTGGGCAACGCCGCCACCGCGCTCTACCTGCTGACCGGCGTCGACGCGGGCCGGCTCGACCCGCAGGTGTGGGCGACGCTGTGGGG
>NZ_KK037233.1:539313-543009 GCF_000568915.1 Micromonospora sp. M42
TCTGGCTCTGGCTGCGGCGCTTCAACATCGCCCCGCACGAACGCGAGGAGGTGGGCGTGGCCGGCATGGCGCTCGCCCTGTTCGCCGGGCCGGTCTACGTGGCCGCGGCGGCCGGCGCGCTGCTGCGCCGCCGGCTCGGCTTCGTGGTGACCGCCAAGGGGGCGCTGCGCACTGTGGAGTCCCTGCGCACGTTCCGGCTGCATCTGTGCTGGGCGCTGGCGGCGGCCGGGCTGCTCGCGGCGAGCTTCGCGCTCGGCCACGACTATCCGCTGCTGCGGATCTGGCCGGCGCTGACGCTGCTGACCGGGCTCGCGCCACCGCTGATCGCCTGGGTGGAGGGCCTGCGGGACCGCCGGCGCCGGTCGGCGGAGGCGGCGTGGAAGCAGCCGGCGGCTGAGGGCGGTGTCCCGTGCTGAGGCCGACCGCGCCCCGGGTGGGCCTCGCGCTGGCCGGGTTGCTGCTGCTCGCGTACGCCTTCGTGGTGGCGCCCGGAGCGTGGCGCGACCCGGGCACGGGCGCATCGGCGCACGGGCGCGTCCCGGCGACGCCGCAGGCGAGCGCCGGCGCGCCGGGCGGCCTGTTCCCCCCGGCCGGGCAGGCGTTCTTCGGGGTGATGACCGACAAGGGACCGCACGACTTCGCGCCGGTCGACCGGTTCGTCGAGGCGGCCGGGCGGGCGCCGCAGGTGATGCTCTTCGGCGCCGACTGGGCGTCGGCCGAGTTCGACCGGAGCCTGTTCGACCGGATCGCCGAGCGGGGCATGATGCCCATGCTCGGCTGGGAGCCGTGGGACCACACGGTCGACCTGGCGGCCCGGCGTACCGGCCTGGCGGTCCGGCAGATCGATCGGCTCCGGGCCACCCAGCCGGACTACCGGCTGGACCGGATCGCGCGCGGCGACTTCGACGCCTACCTGCGGTCCTGGGCCGAGGGGGTCCGGTCGCTCGGCTACCCGGTCGCGATCCGCTTCGCGCACGAGATGAACGGCGACTGGTATCCGTGGTGCGAGCGGGCCAACGGCAACCGCCCCGGCGACTACGTGCGGGCCTGGCGGCACGTGCACGACCTCTTCGCCCGGGCCGGCGCCACGAACGTCACCTGGGTGTGGAGCCCGAACGCCCGCTGGGACAAGACGACTGCCGGGCTGACCGGGCTCTACCCGGGTGACGACTACGTCGACTGGGTCGGCGTCACCGGCTACTACGGCACCGGCGCGTTCACCAAGACGTACTGGTCGTTCGACCAGATCTTCGGCCCGACCATCGCCGAGATCCGCAAGGTCACCCGCAGGCCGCTGGTGGTCACCGAGACCGGCGCCGCCGACACCGCCGGACGCAAGGCCCGGTGGATCCGGGAGACGTTCGGCTCCCTGCCCCGGTACCCGGACCTGATCGGGCTGATCTGGTTCGAGGTGGACAAGGAGCAGGACTGGCGCATCGCCGGGTCACCCGCCGCGGCGACCGCGTTCGCCGAGGCGGTGGGCGGCGCGCGCTACGACGTGACCTGGTCGGCGACATCGAGGCCGCGCGCCGGGCCCTGACCCACCCTCCATGTCGGACGGTGCCGCTACTCTCCACGATCATGGATGAGAGAGAGCAGTTCCGGCGGGGCGGCAATCGCGCAGGGCGTGCCCGAGGGCGAGGTGGCCCGCTTCGCGGAGCTGATCCGGTTCCGTCGATCCACGCCTGCCGCCTGAGACCGCGTGCACGCGACGCCGGGCGACGACGCGCTGCGATGGCGTGCGTGTCAACGTGCCGAGGGCTCTCCGTGCGTCTTGCTCCGCTCGACTGCGGCGAGCGCTGCCCCGAGTGCCGACTCGCCTGCGGCCGACGCACGCTGCTGTTCTTCCTCGACCAGGAGGGCGCACAGGACGTCTGCGGCATCGAGAACGAGAAGGCGTACGCGCGGGTCGTGTACGTCCCGGCCGGCGCCGAGACGGTGGACGGTGTGGACGTCCTACCCGCCGGGACCGACCTGGGCCGTTTCCTCGCCCCCGAGCACGAGATGTACGCCGGGCTCCAGGCGGAACTGCCGGACTGGCTGGACCGCTCGGAGGAGTGGCTGTGCGACACCCAGATCAAGCTGCTGCGCGACCTGCCGCACCGCAAGGAGATGGGCGCGCTGCTCGAGCAGCTCTGGCCGGAGCGGGACGGGTGGATTCAGCACGACGTCTTCGTCGGCGGCTACACCATCTCGGCGCAGGATCCGCCCGAGACGTTCATGACGGACCGGGAGCGGATGCAGCAGGCGAGCTCCCTGCCCCGCGCGGAGCGGCTGGTGGCTCAGTACGAGGAAGAACAGCGGGTGGTGCGCGAGTGGGTGCCGCTGGCCCAGTTCGGCGTACCGGACGAGGAGTACGTCAACGCGCGGTTCCTGATCCGCCACGACGACCTCGCCGCCGGGCGGTTCGACGGGGTGCTGTCCTTCTGCGAGTTCACCGAGTGACAGCCGGGCCGGTTCAGCGTGCGGACCGCCCGCAGTGCCGCCTCCGCGTCCTGCCCGCCGCCCGCGCGGACCGGTGATTTCGCCGATGCGCGCCGCGCCGAAGGCATCGATGCTGACCCATGTCGATGTAATTCCGGCGCAAGGAGTGACCGACGTGCCCACCACCATCCGTTCCCGTACCCCCGTCCGTGCCCTGGCCCGGTTCGCCGTGGCGGCGCTGCTCGCCACCGGCGGCGCGCTCGCCGCCCCGGTCGCGGCGAGCGCCGCCAGCCCCTACGAGCGCGGCCCGGCGCCCACCAGCGCCATCCTGGAGGCCAGCCGCGGCCCGTTCGCCACCTCGTCGATCAACGTCTCCTCGCTGAGCGTGACCGGCTTCGGCGGCGGCGTCATCTACTACCCGACCAGCACCGCCGAGGGCACCTTCGGCGCGGTCGCCATCTCGCCCGGCTACACCGCCTCCTGGTCCAGCCTGAGCTGGCTCGGCCCTCGGATCGCCTCACACGGCTTCGTGGTGATCGGCATCGAGACCAACACCCGGCTGGACCAGCCGGCCAGCCGGGGCCGGCAGCTCCTGGCCGCGCTGGACTACCTGACCGAGCGCAGCTCGGTGCGCGGCCGGATCGACTCGTCCCGGCTCGCGGTGGCCGGTCACTCGATGGGCGGCGGCGGCAGCCTGGAGGCCGCGGCGGCGCGGCCGTCGCTGCAGGCCGCCGTTCCGCTGGCGCCGTGGAACCTGGACAAGACCTGGTCCGATGTACGGGTGCCGACGCTCATCATCGGCGGCGAGACCGACAGCGTCGCGCCGGTGGCGACCCACTCGATCCCGTTCTACAACAGCATCCCGGCGTCCTCGGAGAAGGCGTACCTGGAGCTGGACGGCGCGAGCCACTTCTTCCCGCAGACGACGAACACGCCGACGGCGAAGCAGATGGTGGCCTGGCTGAAGCGGTTCGTCGACGACGACACCCGCTACGAGCAGTTCCTCTGCCCCGGTCCGAGCGGGTCGGCGATCCAGGAGTACCGCAACACCTGCCCCAGCGCCTGAGCCCGTCCGCTGCCGGGGTGGTCGTCGCGACGACCACCCCGGCAGCATGTCCGCCTCTTTTCCGACGGGTTGCCCATCTGTGACACTGCATGCATGCTTTCTGCATCGACAGTGCATATTGCTCTGCGGGGCCGGGACGACGAGTGCGACGCGATCCGCCGGCTCCTCGACCGGGACTCCGGCGGCGCGCTGCTGTTCCACGGGCC
>NZ_KK037233.1:543949-544507 GCF_000568915.1 Micromonospora sp. M42
CGCCGATCCCGGGCGGGCCGCCGAACTGACGGTGTGCGGCGGCCCGCTGCGCCTGGACCGCCGGCGACCCGGACCAGGCCCGGGGGCTGCTACGGCACCTGACCGCCGCGCCGCCCGCACAGGACCGGGCCGACCTGCTCCGCGGCGAGATGCAGCTGCGCTGCGACGCGCCCGCCGCCGCGGTCGCCACGCTGCTGGCCGCCGCCGACGCGGTCGCGCCGGCCGACCGGCGCTCCGCCCTGCTCGCGCTGGTCCGCGCGGGCGAGGCCATCTGCGTCACCGGCGACCAGTTCCGCTACGCCGAGGTGGCCCGCCGCGCGGAGGCGCTGCGGCGGCCCGGCGACCCGCCCGACCTGGACCTGCTGGCCACCTTCGCGGTGGGCGTCGGGGCGACCCTGCGCGGCGACCACGCCCGTGGCGGTCCGGCGCTGCGCCGGGTCGTCGTCCTCGGCGGCCGGCTGTCCGGGCCCGCGCTCACCCCGGGCGCGCTGGTCTGCGCCGCCGCGGCGGCGCTGCTGGTGGCGGTGGAACGGGCCCGCGCACCGGCTCGCCGGCCGG
>NZ_KK037233.1:545457-560453 GCF_000568915.1 Micromonospora sp. M42
TGTCCACCCGGACCGTCGACCACCACCTGCGCAACGTGTTCCACCGGCTGGGTGTGCGCTCCCGCACCGAACTGGCCCGCCTGCTGGCCTGACCACCGGCCGCGCCCCGCCGCGCCCCGCCGCGCCCCGCCGCGCCGCGCCGCGACCGTCGTCGGGCCGGGCCGCAGGCACGTCGCTCCGCGCCGGCCCCGCGACCGGCACGCCGTGACCGTACACACCCGCCACCCCTCCCCACCCCGGTCGCGGAGAGTCACGGGAGTGTCCGGCGAGGCGTGCGCACATGGCCGCCTTTGCTCTGCAGCCGCGTACGCATCGATCACTGACAGTGCTCGTTCGGGATCTTGCCGAAATCGGGCTGACCGTCCGGGCCGCAGGTCAGTGCAGTGATGCGCCAATGGCTGCAGAGCAAAGGCGGCCGAAAGGCCTGCCTGCCTGACCCCGACGCTCTCACGCTCGGTGAGGTCGACGCAGAGTGAGACAGGTGGGGAATCCGTCTGCCGGCTGCGCCGGTCGCACGGCATCAGCACGCTCCCGACCGTCGTGCGCGCCGTCCCGGCGGCGTCACCGGGGCCGGACCTCCGGCGGGTCGACGGTGACGAGGTGGTGACGCGGGCTGCGGCAGGGTCGCGGCACGACGACGGCACGGTTCGAGGGGGCTGCATGATCAGGACGATGCTCCGGCTGCGCGCGCGCCCCGGGTGCGAGCCCGCCGTCGGGCCCGCGTTCGAGACCGTGGCGGGGCAGCTCGGCGCGCTAGCCGGCAACCTGCGGCACGAGCTGCTGCGCGACGCCCTCGACCCGCGCGGCTTCGTCGTCGTCACCGAATGGGCCGACGAGGCGGCGCTGAGCGCGTACCGGCGCGGGCCGGTGGCGGCCCGCCTGGCCGGCCTGCTCCAGCCGCTGACCGAGCCGGCCGACGGCCCCGGCTACCCGCTGCTGCGCGAGACCGGGGACGGCGAGGGCCCGGTCTACGTGGACGTCGAGCTGACCGTGCCGCGCGACCGGCTCGCCGAGTTCCACCGGGGCTACCCCGAGGTGGTACGGCGGATGACCGCGATACCCGGCTACCGCCGCGAGCAGCTGCTGCGCGAACCCGGCTCGGACATCCACCACATCTTCGCCGAGTGGGACGGCGCCGCGCCGTTCCTCGCCTGGATCAGCGACCCGGCCCACGCCTCCGCGCAGGCCGGACCGATCGCACCGTTCCTTCTCGACATCCGGCGCCGCCTGTTCCACGTCGTGCCCGACGCGGACGGCAGCAGTTACCCCACCACGGGCTGGGAGGCCGACGTGCACAGGACAACAGACGTACTCGTCGTCGGGGCGGGGCCCACCGGGCTGACCGCCGCCGTCGAACTGGCCCGGCGGGGCATCGACTGCCTGGTGATCGACAAGCAGGCCACCCCGCCCGGCCACGCCGACAAGGCGATCGGCGTGCACTGCCGCACCATGGAGATCTGGGAGGAGCAGGGCGTCGTCCGGGAGGCCATGGACGCCGGCATCTGGCTCACCGGCAACATGGTGTTCGTCAACGGCGCGCAGACCCACCGGATGAGCTGGGAGCTGCCCGGCCTGCCGTACGCCCACCTCGGCCTGCCGCAGTACGAGACCGAGCGCATCCTCACCGACCGGCTCGCCGCCCTCGGGGTGCGCCCGCGGCGCGGCGCCGAACTCGCCGACCTCACCCAGGACGCCGACGGCGTGACCGCCACCGTCCGCACCGCCGACGGCGGCACCGAGACGGTACGCGCCCGGTACGTCGTCGGCGCCGACGGCGCGCACAGCCGGGTCCGGGAACGGCTCGGGCTCACCTTCACCGGCGGGCTCGGCCGGTTCCCGCAGCTGTTCATGCTGGTCGACGTCGACGTGAACTGGGACATGCCGGACGGGCACCTGCTGCGGTTCCTGCACATGACCGACGGGCAGATGGACGGCATGCTCGTCTGCGTACCGCTGCGCGGCGAGCACCGCTACCGCATCGCCACCCTCGCCCCGCCCCGGTTCTTCGCCCAGACCGGCGGACGCGACGCCCCGCCCGGGTTCAGCGAGGAACTCGACGAGCCCACCATCGAAGACGTGCAGGCCGCGCTGGACCGCCTCGCGCCACCCGGCACCCGGGCGAGCAACCTGCGCTGGTCGTCGGTGTTCCGGATCAGCCACGGCATCGTCGACCGCTACCGCGACGGCCGGATCTTCGTCGCCGGAGGACGCCGCCCCACCTGCACCCGCCGGCCGGCGGCCAGGGCATGAACACGGGCATCCAGGACGCCTGGAACCTGGCCTGGAAACTCGCGCTCGCGGTACGCGGGCTCGCCGCGCCCGGACTGCTGGACAGCTACGAGACCGAGCGGCGGCCGGAGGGCGAGGAGATCGTCGGCCGGGCGGTACGAATGGCCGGCACCGAGGAGGTGGACCGCGCCGACCTGGAACGGCAGTTCCTCCAGGAGATGTCCATGCTGCTCAGTTACGCCGGCAGCCCGCTGGTCGGGGAGACCGTCGCCGACCCGGCCGCGCTCGGCGACGCGCCCCGCCCCGGCGACATCGCGCCCGACGTCGACGGGCTGCGCCGCCGCGGCGTCGGCCACCCGCTGCGCCTGCGTGACCTGACCCGGGGCACCCGGCACACGCTGCTGCTCTACGCCGACCGCACGGCCGGCGCGGAGGAACTCGCCGCGTTCACCGGCCTGTGCGCCGACGCGCGGCGGCTCGCCGGCGGGGAACTCGACGCGTACCTGCTGCTCGACCCGGACGCCGACGAACCGCGACTGCTGGACCCGCCGGTGGTGCGCGACGCCGAGCGCCGCTTCCGCGCCGGGTACGGGCTGGACGGCACCGGCCTGTACCTGATCCGCCCGGACGGGCACGTCGGCTTCCGGGGCGCGCCGGTCGACCCGGACGCGCTGCGCAAGCACCTGCACCTGGTGTTCGGGAGCGCGCGGTGAGCCGGGTCCGGACCGTGCTGGCGATGCGGACCCGGGAGGGGTGCGCGGAGCGCTTCGAGGCCGAATGGCTCAGCGCCGCCGAACAGATCCGCACCCTGGACGGCTGCCTGCACCAGGACCTGGTCCGTGACGCCGACGACCCGCGCAGCTACCTGGTCATCAGCGACTGGGCCGACCGCGAGCGGCTGGACGCGTTCGGCCGCAGCGAGCAGCGCGACCGGCTGCTGCGCGTCATCCGGGAGCTGCGCGAGTCCGCGGACCGGCACACCTACCAGGTGCTGCACAGCGTGGCCGGCGAGCCGGGGGAGGGGCGATGACCGACGACGTGATGCCGGCGAGCGAGCTGTACACCGACTCGTTCGCGGCCGACCCGTACCCCGCGCTGGCGCGGCTGCGCGCCGAGCGGCCGGTCTGCCCGGTCGGCTCGCCGCGCTTCGACTCCTGGCTGATCACCCGCTTCGACGACGCGCGCACCGCGCTGACCGACCCGCGCCTGTCCAAGGACCTGTACGGCCCGGACCAGCACTACCTGAAGATCTTCGGCCCGAACTCCGAGGGCCTTAACCGCAACATGCTCAACTCCGACCCGCCGGAGCACACCCGGCTGCGTCGCGTGGTGTCGCAGGCGTTCGCGCCGCGGCGGATCGAGGCGCTGCGCCCCCGGGTGGCGTCGATCGTCGACCAGCTGATCGACAAGATGGCGCCGCACGGCGAGGCGGACCTGATGCACGAGTTCGCCATCCCGCTGCCGATGACTGTCATCTGCGAACTGCTCGGCGTGCCGCCGGCCGACCACGACCGGGTGCTCGACTGGACCCAGGTCATCCGCACCTCCGGCTCCACCAGCCGGCCGCCGGCGCAGGAACGGGCCGCGGTGCAGGAGGCCCAGCTGCGGCTGCACCACTACCTGGCCGGGCTGGTCCGGGCCAAACGCGACGACCCGGCCGACGACATCATCGCCGCGTTGATCCGGGCGGTCGACCAGGACGGGACGCTGTCCGAGGCGGAACTGGTCACCACCACGTTCCTGCTGCTGTTCGCCGGGCACCAGACCACCGCCGACTTCCTCGGCAACGCGGTGCTGGCGCTGCTCACCCACCCCGAGCAGATGGAACTGCTGCGCGCCACGCCGCGCCTGCTGCCGGCCGCGATCGAGGAACTGCTCCGGTTCGACGGGCCGCTGCCCGTGGCCAGCCCGCGCATCGCCACCGAGGACGTCGACTACCAGGGCGTACGCATCCCGCGCGGCGCGATCGTCGGAGTCGCGATCAACGCGGCCAACCACGACCCGGCGCACTTCGCCGACCCGGACCGGCTGGACCTGCGCCGCGTCCGGGGCCCGCACCTCGGGTTCGGGCACGGCGTCCACTACTGCCTGGGCGTCTCGCTGGCCCGGATGGAGGCCGAACTCGCGCTCGGCGCGCTGCTGCGCCGGCTGCCCGGACTGCGCCTGGGCGTGCCGCTCGCGCAGGTGCGCCGGCTCCCCGCCGCCTCGCCGTTCCGCGGCCTGCTGGAACTGCCTGTCACCTTCACCGCCTGACGGCGCCGCCGCCTCGCGCCGCCGCCCCCCGTCGCAATCATCAAGGAGCAGTCATGGTCTTCCGCAACGTGATCGTCTGTCACATGGTCCCCGGCAGCGAGCAGATCGTCGGCGACGTGTTCGGCCACTACGACCAGGCCACCCGGCCGCAGGACCTGGGCGTCATCGGCCGGTACCTGCTGTCCCACCACGACCTCTACCTGCACGTGATCGAGCGGGAGCAGGACCCGCGGATCTCCGGGCAGACGCGCGGGCTGCCCGCCTTCCAGAAGATCGCCGAGGAGATCGGCCCGTACGTGACCCCGTACCCGCGCTACTGGAAGAACCCGTCGGACTCGGTGGCGAAGGAGTTCTACCACTGGGCGCCCGAGGGCGAGCCGCCCGCCGACACCACGCTCACCGTCATCGTCGGGCGGATCAAGCCCGGCGCCGAGCCGGACGTGGCGCGGGTCTTCGCCGAGTCCGACGCCGGGTCGCTCCCGGCCGACCTCGGGGTCACCGGCCGCTGGCTCTACTCGATCGACGACGTCTACGTGCACCTGCTGGAACAGGAGACGTCGGCGGCCGAGGCCACCCGCGACCGGCACGGCGACAAGCCCGCCTTCGGCAAGGTGATGCAGGACCTCGGCCCGTACATCGAGCCGTACCGGCCGGAGAAGTGGCAGGGCCCGCAGGACTCCCTGGCCACCGTCTTCTACCGCTGGCAGGCCCAGGACTGAGCACGCCTCCGCGCTCCCGCCCTCCGGGTGGCGGGAGCGCGGAAACGCCGCCCCCGCGACCGGCCGTACGCCAGGCTGGTGCGGGGGTGCCGGGTGCCGACGAAGGAGATCGTCCAGCACGTCGGGGCGCTGCTGGACCTGGCCGGGGTGCTGGTGATCGCGGTCGGCGTCGCGGTCGCCACAGTCGTGTTCGCGGTGCGCTGCGTCCGGACCCGGCAGGTGGTGGCGCACTACCGCGCGTACCGGCAGGGGGTCGGCCGGGCCATCCTGCTCGGCCTGGAGTTCCTGGTCGGCGGCGACATCATCCGGACCGTCGCGGTGTCGCCCACGTTCACCAGCGTCGGCGTGCTGGCGCTGATCGTGCTGGTCCGTACGTTCCTCAGCTTCTCCCTCGAGGTGGAGCTGGACGGCCGGTGGCCCTGGCAGGGCCGCCCTCCGGCGGACCGGCCGAGCGTCGGCGCCCGCCCCCAGCGCTGATCGCCCGTCACGTATTACCCCCAGGGGGTATGGTGGTCGGCGGAGGTGACGCCCGATGGAGCACTCACCCGCTCACCACGGCGACCACGGCACCGATCATGGCGGCGGCGCGCACGCCGGGCACGACCCGGAGCAGTTCCGCCGCCGATTCTGGCTGAGCCTGGCGCTGACCCTGCCGATCGTCGCCACCAGTCACATGGTGATGGACTGGTTCGGCTACTCGCTCGAGTTCCCCGGCGTGCGCTGGGTCGGCCCGGTGCTCGGCACCGTGGTCTTCCTCTACGGCGGCTGGCCGTTCCTCACCGGCGGCCTGCGTGAGCTGCACGAACGTACCCCCGGCATGATGCTGCTGATCTCGATGGCGATAGTCGTCGCGTACCTCGCCTCGGCCGCCACCAGCATCGGCCTGTTCGACCTGGACTTCTGGTGGGAGCTGGCCGCGCTGGTCACCATCATGCTGCTCGGCCACTGGCAGGAGATGCGGGCGGTCGGGCAGGCACGCGGCGCGCTCGGCGCCCTCGCGGCGCTGCTGCCCGACGACGCCGAGCGCCTGGACGACGCCGGGCGGCCGCATCCGGTGCCGGTCGGCGAGCTGCGGGTGGGCGACCTGGTGCTGGTGCGCCCCGGCGGACGGGTGCCGGCCGACGGGCGGATCGTCGAGGGCGCCGCCGAGCTGGACGAGTCGATGATCACCGGCGAGTCGCGGCCGGTGGCCCGCGCCGCCGGGGACCGGGTGGTCGCCGGCACCGTGGCCACCGACTCCACCCTCCGGGTACGCGTCGAGGCGGTCGGCGCGGACACCGCGCTGGCCGGCATCGGGCGGCTCGTCGCCGAGGCGCAGGCCTCCGGCGGGCGCGCACAGGTGCTCGCCGACCGGTTCGCCGCGCTGCTGTTCTACCTGGCGGCGTTCGCCGGCCTGGCGACGTTCGCGGTGTGGGCGCTGCTCGGCGACCCCGACCAGGCGGTGGTACGCACCGTGACGGTGCTGGTGATCGCCTGCCCGCACGCGCTCGGCCTGGCGATTCCGCTGGTGGTGGCGCTGTCCACAGCGCTGTCGGCCCGCGCCGGCATCCTGGTCAAGGACCGGCTCGCGCTGGAGCGGATGCGCACCGTCGACACCGTCCTGTTCGACAAGACCGGCACGCTCACCACCGGCCGGCACACGGTGACCGGCGTGGCCGCCACCAGCGGGCTGGACTCCACGGCCGCCCTGGCCCTGGCCGGCGCGGTCGAGGCCGACAGCGAGCACCCGCTGGCCCGCGCGCTCGTCGCCGCCGCCGACGCGCGGCCGACGTCCGACGCCGGGCCGACGTCTACCGGGCCGACGTCTCCGACCGGGTCCGACGCCGAGCCCGGCCCGGCGCGTCCGGTCGCGCGCGGCTTCCGGGCGCTGACCGGCCGGGGCGTGCGCGCCACCGTGGACGGCGTGGACTGGGCGGTCGGCGGCCCGGCCCCTGCTGCGCGAACTCGACGCCCCGGTGCCGGACGACCTGGCCCGGGCCGCGCAGGAGTGGTCGGGCCGGGGCGCCGCGGTGCTGCACCTGGTCCGCCTGCCCGAGGGCGGGCCGCCGGAGGTGACCGCCGCGTTCGGGCTGGAGGACCAGGTCCGCCCGGAGGCGCGGGCCGCCGTGGCCGAGCTGCGCGACCTCGGCGTACGCAAGATCGTGATGATCACCGGCGACGCGCGCCCGGTGGCCGAGGCGGTCGCCGCCGACCTCGGGTTCCGGCCCGGCGTCGACGAGGTCTTCGCCGAGGTGCTCCCGGCCGACAAGGACAAGGCGGTGGCCGAGCTGCGCGGTCGGGGACTGACGGTGGCGATGGTCGGCGACGGCGTGAACGACGCCCCGGCGCTCGCGCGCGCCGACGTCGGGCTGGCCATCGGCGCCGGCACCGACGTGGCGATCGAGTCCGCCGGGGTGGTGCTGGCCGGCTCCGACCCGCGCGGCGTCGGCGGCGTGATCCGGCTGTCCCGCGCGTCGTACCGGAAGATGCGGCAGAACCTGGCCTGGGCGGCCGGCTACAACGTGGTCGCGATCCCGCTGGCCGCCGGTGTCCTCGCCTGGGCCGGGGTCGCGCTCAGCCCGGCGCTGGGCGCGGTGCTGATGTCCGCCTCCACCATCGTGGTGGCGCTCAACGCCCAACTGCTGCGCCGGGTCCGGATCACCCCGGCCGACTGACCCGCAGTTCCGGTTCCCGAGCCGCCTTGAGGTTCGCGGATGCGAGCCACCATGCCCCTTCCAGCCCGCACCTGCGGGCCGCTAGGGTGAGCGCGTGACGGTGTTCCGGATCGGTGAGGCAGCCGAACTGCTCGGGGTCAGCGCGGACACGGTCCGCCGCTGGATCGACGCCGGCAAGCTGCCGGCCACCCGCGACGAGCACGGTCACCGGGTGCTCGACGGCGCCGACGTCGCAGCGTTCGTCCGCGCTCCCGGCCACCCCGAGCTGTCCTCGGCCCGCAACCGGCTGCGCGGCATCGTCACCGCCGTGGTCAAGGACACTGTGATGGCCCAGGTGGACATCCAGGCCGGGCCGTTCCGGGTGGTGTCGCTGATGAGCCGCGAGGCCGTCGACGACCTCGACCTCCAGGTCGGCGCCGTCGCCGTCGCCGTGATCAAGTCGACCACCGTCGTGGTCGAGCGTGCCACCCCCAGGGGAAGGACCAGCCCGTGACCGTACGGTGGATCCGCGCCGCCCTCGCCGGCGCGCTGGTGGCGGCGCTCGGCCTGACCGGCTGCGGCGGCGCGGACGCCCCGGCCGGGCCCGACGGCGCCGGCCCGGTGACGGTGTTCGCCGCCGCCTCGCTCACCGAGTCGTTCACCCGGCTCGGCAAGGACTACGAGGCCGCGCACCCGGGCCGTACCGTCCGGTTCAACTTCGGCGGCAGCTCCGGGCTCGCCACCCAGATCACCCAGGGCGCGCCCGCCGACGTGTTCGCCGCCGCGTCCCCGGCCACCATGAAGACGGTCACCGACGCCGGTGACGCCGCGGGCGAGCCGGCGGTGCTGGTCCGCAATCAGCTCGTCGTGGCCGTACCCCGGGGTAACCCGGCCAGGGTCGGCGGTCTCAGGCGGTTAGGGTTCCAACAGGGTTAAGCCACTGGCAGACATTTGAATCGTTACGTCTGGAGTTAGCAACCAAAATCAGGGCCTGTGTGACGGAGGGTTGAATCCTAGTGAGTCCCATATACCGCTCAGAGTACACAATAGTCCACGGTCGAACAGGACGTCAAGGGCGCGCTGGCCAAGCTGCGCCTCGGCGAGGTCGACGCGGCGCTGGTCTACCGCACCGACGTCCGCGCCGCCCTCGGGCTCGACGCGGTCGAGTTCCCGGAGTCCGCGCGCGCGGTGAACGACTACCCGATCGTGGTGCTGCGCGCCGCCGGGAACCCGGCCGGTGCCCGCGCCTTCGTCGACTTCGTCCGCTCCGACGCCGGGCTCGCCGTGCTCACCGCCGCCGGGTTCCAGGCGCCGCCCGGCGCATGAGCCGCACGGTACGCCGGCAGCGGGTGCCGATCGCCCTGCTCGTGCCCGCCGGGCTGGGACTGGCCTTCCTCGTCCTGCCGCTGGCCGGTCTGCTGCTGCGAGCCCCCTGGACGACGCTGCCCGGGCGGCTGACCGAACCGGGTGTGCTCACCGCGCTGCGGCTGTCGCTGGTGACCGCCACCGTCGCCACGCTGCTCTGCGTGGCGCTCGGCGTACCCCTGGCGTGGCTGCTGGCCCGCGTGGAGTTCCCCGGGCGGCGGCTGGTCCGGGCGCTGGTCACGGTGCCGCTGGTGCTGCCGCCGGTGGTAGGCGGCGTGCGCTGCTGCTGGTCTTCGGCCGGCGCGGGCTGATCGGCTCGTGGCTGGACGAGACGTTCGGCGTGACGCTGCCGTTCACCACCGCCGGGGTGGTGCTGGCCGAGGCGTTCGTGGCCATGCCGTTTCTGGTCATCGCCGTCGAGGGGGCGCTGCGCGGCGCCGACCCCCGGTACGAGGAGGCCGCCGCCACGCTCGGCGCCGGGCGGTTCACCACGTTCACCCGGGTCACGCTGCCGCTGGTCGCCCCGGGCGTGGCGGCCGGGGCGGTGCTCTGCTGGGCCCGCGCGCTCGGCGAGTTCGGCGCCACCATCACGTTCGCCGGCAACTATCCGGGCCGCACCCAGACCATGCCGCTGGCTGTCTACCTTGCGCTGGAGACCGACCTGCAGGCCGCGATCGTGCTGAGCCTGATCCTGCTCACCGTCTCCGTGGTCATCCTCGCCGCGCTGCGCGACAAGTGGGTCGGCAGCACATGACCGCGCTGCTGGACGCGCATCTGGCCGCCGAGCGGGACGGCTTCAGCCTCGACGTGCGGCTGCGCATCGCCGCCGGTGAGGTGGTGGCGCTGCTCGGCCCCAACGGCGCGGGCAAGACCACCGCGCTGCGGGTGCTCGCCGGGCTGCACCCGCTCACCGCCGGGCACCTCACGCTCGACGGCGCCGACCTGGACCGGCCGGACCGCCGGATGTGGACGCCGCCGGAACGGCGGCCGGTCGGCGTGGTGTTCCAGGACTACCTGCTGTTCCCGCACCTGAGCGCGCTGGACAACGTGGCGTTCGGGCCGCGCCGCCGGGGCGCCGACAAGCGGGCCGCCCGCGCCCGTGCCCAGCAGTGGCTGGACCGGGTCGGCCTCGGCGACCAGGCCCGGCGCCGGCCCCGGCAGCTCTCCGGCGGGCAGGCGCAGCGGGTCGCGCTGGCCCGCGCGCTCGCCGTCGACCCGGCCCTGCTGCTGCTCGACGAACCCCTGGCCGCGCTCGACGCGCGGACCCGGCTGGACACCCGCGCCGAACTCCAGCGCCACCTCGGCGCGCATCCCGGCGCGACGCTGCTCGTCACCCACGACCCCCTCGACGCGTTGGTGCTCGCCGACCGGCTGGTCATCGTGGAGCACGGCCGGGTGGTGCAGGAGGGTGACGCCGCCACCGTCACGGCGCGGCCACGCACCGACTACGTGGCCCGGCTGGTCGGGCTGAACCTGCACCGCGGCCGCGCCGACGGGCACACGGTCACCGTCGGTGAGCTGGCACTCACCACCGCCGACACCGTCCACGGTGACGTGTTCGTCGCCTACCCGCCGGCCGCTGTGGCGCTGCACCCGTCCCGGCCCGAGGGCAGCCCGCGCAACGTGTGGGCGGCCACCGTCACCGGCGTGCAGCGCCACGGCGACAACCTGCGCGTGCAGCTGGCCGGCCCGGTCGAGGTGGCCGCCGACGTCACGCCCGCCGCCGCGGCCCACCTCGGGCTGATCCCCGGCCGGCCGGTCTGGGCGGCGGTCAAGGCAGCGGAGACGCGCGCCTATCCGGCGTGACAAACACCGCTGGTCGCGGCATGTGCGCAGGTGAGAGGTTTGATCTGCGCTCAACCGGTCACTGGGACGGTAGCGACGACGCAAAGGGGGACACGGTGCCCGACATGATCCGCAACAGGTCCAGTCAGGACGCCGACCTGCCACGGGGAGTCACCGACCCGTTGCTCTGGCGGGCCGCGTACGACGTGGCCGTCGCGCACCGGCCCGACGAGTCCGGCCGGTGCGAGAGCCTGCTGTGTGACGGTCAGGTCGCGCCGTGCGACGCGCTGACGGCGGCTCACCGGGCGATGGAGCTGGCCGGGGACCGGCACGCCGACCGGGCCGAGCCGGAAACGTGGCGTACGGAGCAGCGGCGGCGCGCCGCCTGAGCATCGGGTCGCGGGCGGTTCGAACCGTTGACGCCCCGCTTCCGAGTCCACGATGTGGAGACGGTGTTTATGATCGACAACTCGGTCGGAATGCGGGGAAGAGGAGAGTTCGTGACGGTAGACGCCCAGGCGTTCTGGCTCCGCGCTCCCGGCGAGGGCGAGATCCGGCCGGTGCGCGTCGCCTCGCCCGGCCCGGGTGAGGTGCTGGTGCGTACCCGCTTCTCCGGCGTCAGCCGCGGCACCGAGACGCTCGTGTTCACCGGCCGTGTCCCGGCCGACCAGCACGCCGCCATGCGCGCGCCGTTCCAGGAGGGCGACTTCCCCGCCCCGGTGAAGTACGGCTATCTGAGCGTCGGCACGGTCGAGGCCGGCGACGAGCGGCTGCTCGGCCGTACCGTCTTCTGCCTCTACCCGCACCAGAGCGCGTACGTGGTCCCGGCCGACGCCGTGACCGTCGTGCCGGACGGCGTGCCGGCGCAGCGCGCGGTGCTGGCCGGCACCGTGGAGACCGCGGTGAACGCGCTGTGGGACGCCGCGCCGCTGGTCGGCGACCGGGTCACGGTGATCGGCGGCGGGATGGTCGGCTGCGCGGTCACGGCGCTGCTGGCCCGCTTCCCCGGCGTCCGGGTCGAGCTGGTCGACGCCGACCCGGCCCGCGCCGAGGTGGCCGCCGCGCTCGGCGCCGACTTCGCCGCGCCCGCCGACGCGGCCGGTGGGCGCGACCTGGTGGTGCACGCCAGCGCCACCGCCGACGGGCTGCAGCGCGGTCTGGAGCTGCTGCGTCCCGAGGGCACCGTGCTGGAGCTGAGCTGGTACGGCGACCGGCCGGTCACGCTTGCGCTCGGCGGCGCGTTCCACTCCCGACGGCTGCGCATCCGCAGCAGCCAGGTCGGCACGGTGTCGCCCCGGCGCGCCGACCGCAGCTACGCCGACCGGCTCGCCCTGGCCCTGGACCTGCTCGCCGACCCGGTGTTCGACGCGCTGCTCACCGGCCGGTCCCGCTTCGACGACCTGCCCGACGTGCTGGACCGGCTCGCCTCGGGCCGGCTGCCGGCGCTGTGCCATCTCATCACCTACGGCGAGGAGTGAACGTGTTCAGCGTGACCGTCCGGGACCACATCATGGTCGCCCACAGCTTCCGCGGCGAGGTGTTCGGCCCGGCCCAGCGGCTGCACGGCGCGACGTTCGTCGTCGACGCCACGTTCCGCCGGCCGGAGCTGGACGACGATGGGATCGTGGTCGACATCGGGCTGGCCACCGAGCAGCTCAAGGCCGTGCTCGGCGAGCTGAACTACCGCAATCTCGACGACGAGTCCGCCTTCACCGGGGTGAACACCACCACCGAGGTGCTGGCCCGTACGGTGGCCGACCGGCTCGCCGACGCGGTGACGGCCGGCCGGCTGGGGGAGGGGGCGCGCGGCCTGACCGGGATCACCGTCACCCTGCACGAGTCACACATCGCCTGGGCGAGCTACGAGCGGTCGCTCTGACCGGATGAGCGTCGTCCACGTGGTGCTGCCGGGTGACATCGACGACCCGGCCGACCCCAGCGGCGGCAACGCCTACGACCGTCACGTCTGCCGTGGCCTGGCCGGACGCGGCTGGACGGTCCGGGAACACCAGGTGCCCGGCGGCTGGCCGCACCCGGGGCCACGCGAGCGCGCCGACCTGGCCGGACTGCTCGGCGGGCTCCCCGCCGGCGCGACGGTGCTGCTCGACGGCCTGGTCGCCTCCACCGTGCCGGACGTGCTCGCCCCGCACGCCGCGCGGCTGCGCCTGGTGCTCCTGGTGCACCTGCCGATCGAGGGAGAGACCGAGGCACGGGCGCTGGCGGCGGCCACCGCAGTGGTAGCCACCAGCGAGTGGACCCGCGGCCGGCTGCTCGACCGCTACCGGCTGCGCCCCGAACTGGTGACGGCCGCCCCACCCGGCGTCGACCCGGCGCCCGTCGCCCCCGGCACGCCCGGCGGTGGGCGGCTGCTCTGCGTCGCCGCCGTCACGGCGGTCAAGGGCCACGACGTGCTCGCCGCCGCGCTCGCCGAGGTGGCGGACCTGAACTGGACCTGCGACTGGGTGGGACCGCTGGAGCGGGACCGGCCCTTCGCCGACCGGATGCGCGGGCGGCTCGCCGCCGAGGGTCTGGGCGCCCGGGTCCGGCTCACCGGCGCCCGTACCGGGCCGGACCTGGCCGCCACCTACGCCGCCGCCGATCTGCTGGTTCAGCTCTCGCGACAGGAGACGTACGGGATGGTGGTCACCGAGGCGCTGGCCCGGGGCGTACCGGTGCTGGCCAGCGACACCGGCGGCCTGCCGGCCACGCTCGGGCACGCGCCCGGCGGCGAGCGGCCCGGCCTGCTGGTGCCACCGGACGACCCGGGCGCGACCGCCGCGGCGCTGCGCCGCTGGCTCACCGACCCCGGCCTGCGGGACCGGCTGCGCCGCGCCGCCCGGCAGCGGCGGGACACCCTCACCGGCTGGACGGTCACCGTGGACCGGCTGGCGACGGCGCTGAAGGAGGCGACCGCGGCATGACCACCTCACTCCCGCCCGGCTTCGCGGACTGGCTGCGGCTGCGAGAGCCCGCCGACGCGGCGGCCCGCAGCGCCGAGCTGGCCGACGCGGTCCGCGACCGGATGCCCGCCGGCCGGCCGCTCGTCGTGCACGACCTGGGCAGCGGCACCGGCTCGATGGCCCGCTGGCTCGCGCCCCGGCTGCCCGGCCCGCAACACTGGGTGCTGCACGAACGCGACCGGGACCTGCTGGCGCTGGCCCGCTCGGCGCGGCTCACCGCCGCCGACGGGGCCGAGGTCACCGTGACGACGCTCGACTCGGACATCACCCGGCTGACCGCCGCCGACCTGGCCGGCGCGCACCTGGTCACCGCGTCCGCGCTGCTGGACATGCTCACCGCCGAGGAGGTCGGGCGGATGGCGGCGGCCTGCGCCGGGCACCCGACGCTGTTCGCGCTCACCGTCACCGGGCGGGCCGAGTTCACCCCGCCGCACCCGCTCGACGCCGAGCTGACCGCCGCGTTCAACGCCCACCAGCGGCGCACCGTCGACGGCCGGGCGCTGCTCGGGCCGGACGCCGTGGACGCCGCCGTGGCCGCGTTCTCCCGTCACGGCGTCGAGGTCGTGGTGCGCCCCACCCCGTGGCGGCTCGGCCCGGAGCAGGCGGAACTGGCCGCCGAATGGCTCACCGGCTGGGTCGCCGCAGCGGTCGAGGAACTACCGCATCTGTCCGGGCCCGCCGCGACGTATCAGAAGTGGCGGCTCACCGAGGCCGCCGCCGGCCGGCTCGACGTGGTGCTGCACCACGCCGACCTGCTCGCCGGCTGAACCGTACCGGCTGCTGGCACGTGACAACCGGTGGGAACAAGGGAGGACCGTTTGTCACACGTCGCCGTCGCCGGACCCGTACTGGCTGTCACGCCCGCGCCGCCGCGCCGGGCCCGGACGCGCCGGACCTGGGTACGTCCGCTGCTCGGGCTCGCGGTGCTCGCCGTGCTCGTCGCGTCAGTGGGCACCGGTCCGTTCCTGGCCGGGCTGCGCCTGATCGACGCGCCGGCGCTGGCCGCCGCGCTCGGCATCGGCGTGATCACCACCGTCTGCTGCGCCTGGCGC
>NZ_KK037233.1:561677-566585 GCF_000568915.1 Micromonospora sp. M42
GCGCGGACGAGCGTGACTACACGGTGGCCGCGCAGATGCTCGGCGCGCTGGGCGTGGACCGGGTGGCCCTGCTCAGCAACAACCCGGACAAGGCGGCCCAGCTCGAACGGCTGGGCGTCACGGTGCCCGACCGGGTGTCCACCGGCGTGCACCTGTCGCCGGCGAACGCCGGTTACCTGGCGGCCAAGGTGACCCGCGCCGACCATGCCCTCGACCTGCCGTTCGTGCCGTGACCACCCGCCCGTACGTCCTGCTCAGCTGCGCGATGTCGATCGACGGCTACATCGACGACGCGACCACCGACCGGCTGCTGCTGTCGAACGACGACGACCTGGACCGGGTCGACGCGACCCGGGCCGGGTGCGACGCGATCCTGGTGGGCGCGGCGACAGTGCGCCGCGACGACCCCCGCCTGCTGGTGCGCAGCGAGCGGCGGCGCGCCGAGCGGGTGGCGCGCGGCCTGCCCCCGTCGCCGGTGAAAGTGACAGTCACCGGCAGCGGCGACCTCGACCCGGGGGCGCGCTTCTTCACCATGGGTGACGGGCTCAAGCTGGTGTACTGCCCGAGCGGAGTGGTGGACAAGGCCCGTGAGCAGGTCGGCGCCGTGTCCACGGTGGTCGACGCGGGCGATCCGGCCACCGCGGAGGCGGTGGTGGCCGACCTGGCCGGGCGCGGCGTGACGCGCCTGATGGTGGAGGGCGGCGGCTCGATGCACCGCCAGTTCCTCACCGCCGGCCTGGCCGACGAGCTGCACCTGGTGGTCGCCCCGTTCTTCGTGGGGGACCGTCGGGCGCCGCGCTTCGTCGGGGACGGCCGCTTCCCGTGGCACCCGGGCCGTCGGGCCCGGGTGGTCGAGGTACGCCAGATCGGCGACGTGGTGCTCACCCGCTACGCGTTGTCCGACCGCTGCCCGGCCTGACCCGTCGTCCCACCCGGTCCACCCTTGTGCAAGCTCACGGTCGTGATTAGTTTGTTGACCATCCATACGAACTAATCCACTGCGCATCCCTTCCCGAAGGGGGACCGATGACCGCGCACCACCCCGACCCGGGCTCCTCCCGCCGTCGCTTCCTCGGCCTGGTCGGCCTCGGCGTGGCCGCCACCACCGCCGGCCCGCTGCTCGCCGGCTGCTCGGAGAAGCCGGCCGGCACCGGCGCCGCCCAGAACCTCGACGCCGTCTCCGGCCTGCTGCCCAACCACAAGGACCTGCCCGGCGGCATCAAGCCCGACATCGTCGGCACCCGGCCGGTGCCCGATGGCTACACCCGCTACCCGGCCAGCCTCGTCGACGCCGTCACCGACAAGCCCGGCACCAGCGGCAAGCAGGTCACCGCCATGACCCCCGCCTGGGGCCCGGCGCCGCCCGGCGTCGCGCAGAGCGCCTACCTCCAGGCGGTCAACGCCGAGCTGGGCACGCCCGTCAACTTCACCATCCAGGACGGCAACACGTACGCCGACAAGCTCAACGCGATGCTCGGCGCGCGCGACGTGCCGGACCTGCTGTGCGTACCGGGGTGGGAGGTGGAGAAGATCCCGCGCTTCGCCGAGGCCATCAAGGTGCTCTTCGAGGACCTGACCGACCACCTCAGCGGCGACGCCGCCGCCGCGTACCCGATGCTGGCGAGCTTCCCCACCGGGGCCTGGCGGCGCGCGGTCTGGAACGAGCGGCTCATGTCCGTGCCCAACCCCACCGACGGGCCGTTCCCGTGGGCGCTGTTCACCCGCAAGGACGTCCTCGACGCGCGCGGCCTGGCCGTGCCGGCGAACCTGGACGACCTGCTCGCCGTGGCCAAGCAGGTGACCGACCCGGCGCGCAAGGTGTGGGCGTTCAACGACGTCTTCGCCATGATCCAGATGTTCCACAAGGTGCCGGGTCACAAGGGCGGATGGCGGGTCAAGTCCGACGGCACCCCCGAGTTCAAGTACGAGACCCCGGAGTTCCGCCGCGCGCTGGAGGTGATGGCCAAGATCTACGCGGACGGCCTGGTCCACCCGGACATCGTGGCCAGCAGGGGCGCGGACGCCAAGCAGCTGTTCGCCAAGAACGGCGCGATCGTGTTCCTCCAGGACGGCGTCGGCTTCTGGCAGGGCGCCCAGGCCGAGCATCAGAAGACCAACCCCAAGCTGAACATCCAGCCGGTGCCGATCTTCTCCGCCACCGGCGGCGACCCGCTGGTCTGGGGCGACGACGAGCCGATTTCCTACACGTTCGTCAAGAAGGGCCTCGGCAAGGACCGGGTCCAGGAGCTGCTGCGGATCATCAACTGGTGCTCCGCGCCGCTGGGCAGCCAGGAGGCGCAGCTGCGGGACTTCGGCGTCGCGGGCAAGCACCACAACCCGTCGCCGAACGGGCCGGTCAAGACCGACCTGGCGTTCAAGGAGATCGCCAACCAGTACTTCTTCATCAGCGGCCGCAACCCCACCATCGGGCCGTTCCCGGACACCCCGCGCTTCGTGCCGGACGTGCTCGCGTACTCCAACGAGATGGTCAAGCACATGGAGCCCAACCCGTGGGCCGGGGTGAAGCTGGAGATGCCCGCCGCGTACAAGGCCAACCAGGTGCCCACCGAGGACAAGTTCACCGACGTGCTGCGCGGCCGCCGACCGCTGAGCGACGTGGACGCCATCGTCAAGGAGTGGAAGGCCGCCGGCGGCGAAGAGGCCCGGAAGCTGCTCGCCGACGCGCTGCCCAAGGCGGGCCGATGAGCGAGCCGGCCGTCCTGGCCGGGCCCGAGCGGGCCCGGCCGGACGCCCCGGCCTCGCCCGGCCGACCGCCCGGCCGACCTCCCCGCCGCCGCCGGGTGCGCTGCGCACCCGGCTGCGGCGGGACTGGCAGCTGCTCGCCATGGTGGCGCCCGGCTTCGGAATCCTGCTGGTCTTCAGCTACCTGCCGATCGCCGGCAACGTCATCGCGTTCCAGGACTACAACCCCTACCTGGGCGACAACCCGTGGCAGGCGTTCGTGCACAGTGACTGGATCGGCTTCGGCCAGTTCCAGCTGCTGTTCTCCGACCCGGCGTTCTGGGACGCGTTCCGCAACACGCTGGCGATCACCGCGTTCCAGCTCGTCTTCTTCTTCCCGCTGCCGATCCTGCTGGCCATCGCGCTGCACAACCTGCTGTCCAGCCGGCTGCGCGGGCTCATCCAGACCATCGTCTACCTGCCGCACTTCTTCAGCTGGGTGCTGGTGGTCACGTTCTTCGTGGCGATGCTCGGCGGCGCGGGGCTGCTCGCCCAGAGCATGCGCGACGCCGGGATGCAGCCGTGGAACGTGATGACCAACCCGGACACGTTCATCGTGCTGGTCACCGTCGAGGCGGTGTGGAAGGACGTCGGCTGGGGCACCATCGTCTTCCTGGCCGCGCTGTCCACCATCGACCAGAACCTCTACGAGGCCGCCGCCGCCGACGGCGCCGGCCGGTGGCGGCGGCTGTGGCACATCACGCTGCCCGGCCTGCGCCCGGTGATCGTGCTGCTGCTCATCCTGCGCCTGGGCGACGCGCTCTCGGTCGGCTTCGAGCAGTTCCTGCTGCAACGCGACGCCGTCGGCCGGCAGGCCGCCGAGGTGCTCGACACCTTCGTCTACCACTTCTCCATCGCCACCGGGAACTACGGGTACGGCGCCGCGGCCGGACTGTTCAAGGCCGTCATCGGGCTGGTGCTGATCCTGGCCGCCAACCGGGTGGCGCACATGCTCGGCGAACGAGGGATCTACTCCAAGTCATGACCACGCTGATCCGCCGGGTCGCCGGCGACCGATCCCGCCGGCCGGTGTGGCAGGAACCGCCCACCCCGGTCGGGCAGGGCCTCAAGGCCGTCGTGCTCACAGTGCTCGTGGCGGGCGTGCTGTTCCCGCTCTGGGTGATCCTGGTGACCAGCCTGTCCTCGCGGGAGACCATCGCGCGGGCCGGCGGCCTGGTGGTCGTGCCCCGGGGCATCGACACGTCCGCGTACGAGACGATCTTCGCCGGGGGTGCTGTCACCCGGGCCCTCTGGATCAGCACGCTCGTCACGGTGATCGGCACCGCCATCGCGCTGACGGTCACCGTGCTCGCCGCGTACGGGCTGTCCCGGCCCGGCTCGCTGGGGCACCGCTGGCTGCTCGCGTACTTCCTGATCCCGTTCCTGGTCTACCCGCCGCTGGTGCCCCGCTACCTGGTGGTCACCGGGCTGGGCCTGAAGGACACCATCTGGGCGCTGGTCCTGCCACCGGCGATCAGCGTGTTCAACCTGGTCGTGGTGCGCGGGTTCTTCCAGGGCATCCCGTCGGAGCTGCTGGACAGCGCCCGCATCGACGGCGCGAGCGACTTCCGGACGCTGGCGCGCATCGTGCTGCCGCTGTCCCGCGCGGTCATCGCCGTGGTCGGCCTGTTCTACGCGGTCAGCTACTGGAACGTCTGGTTCGACGCGCTGCTGTTCATCGACCGCAACGACATGTACCCGATCCAGCGGGTGCTGCAGAGCTACCTGCTGGCTGGGCAGGCCCCGCACACCTCCGGCGGCAGCAGCGGGGTGACCATGCCACCGACCGAGGCGGTCAAGATGGCGGTGGTGGTGCTGACCGTCGCGCCGATCGTCGCCGTCTACCCGTTCATCCAGCGGCACTTCGTCAAGGGTGTGCTGATCGGCGCGGTGAAGGGCTGAGGCGGCCGCTCACAGAACCTGGGACAGGAAGCGTCGCAGCCGCGGGTGCTCCGGCGCCTCGAACACCGCCTCCGGCGGGCCGGACTCCAGCACCACGCCCGCGTCCATGAACGCCACCGTGTCGGCGACGCTGCGCGCGAACCCCATCTCGTGCGTCACCACGACCATCGTCATGCCGGCCGCAGCCAGGTCCGCCATCACCGCGAGCACGCCCTTGACCAGCTCCGGGTCCAGCGCGCTGGTCGCCTCGTCGAAGAGCATCAC
>NZ_KK037233.1:566685-574522 GCF_000568915.1 Micromonospora sp. M42
GGCCTTGCCGGCCAGGCCGACCAGGTCGAGCTGGGCGCGGGCGAGCGCCACCGCCTCGTCCTCGTCGAGCTTCTTCAGCTTGCGCAGCGCCAGCGTGATGTTGCGCAGCACGCTCAGGTGCGGGAAGAGGTTGAACTGCTGGAACACCATGCCGATGCGCTGGCGCAGCGCGTCCGGGTCGTCGCGCAGCACGCTGTGGCCGTCCAGCAGCACGTCGCCCCGGTCCGGCTCGATCAGCCGGTTGATGGTGCGCAGCAGCGTCGACTTGCCGGAGCCGGACGGGCCGATCACGCACGCGGCGCCGCCGCGCGCCACGTCCAGGTCCGCGCCGCGCAGCACCCGGTGCGCGCCGAAGGCCAGGTGCACGTCGCGGACGGCCAGGCTGACCGAGGTGGTGGTGGTCATCGCGGGTCCTTTCCGGACGGGGTGAGGTCGGCGGGCTCGGTGTCCGGCTCGGGCGGGGCGGCCGGGCGGCCCTGCCGCAGCCGCCGGTCCAGCCAGTTCACCGCGTGGGTCAGCGGCACGGTCAGCAACAGGTAGAACAGCCCGGCCAGCAGCAGCGCGGACTGGTTGCCGGTGTTCGCGGCGTAGTCCTGCCCGATCCGGAACAGCTCCCGCTGGCTGGCCAGCAGGCCGAGGAAGTAGACCAGGCTGGAGTCCTTGATCAGCGAGATGAGCTGGTTGACCCAGGCGGGCAGCACCCGGCGTACGCCCTGCGGGATGATCACCAGGCGCATCGCCTCGCCCCAGGAGAAGCCGAGCGCCCGCGCGCCCTCCAGCTGGGCGGCCTCCACGCTCAGGATGCCGGCCCGGAAGATCTCGCCGAGGTAGGCGGCGGCGATCAGGGACAGCGCCAGCACGCCCAGCGGATAGGGGTTCGGGCCCCAGACCTGCATGCCCAGCGGCGCCAGGCCGACGCCGATGAGCAGGATGGTCGCCGCGGCCGGCAGGCCGCGGAACACGTCGGTGTAGATCCGCGCCGGCCACCGCAACCACCGGGTACGCGAGATGCCGGCGACGGCCAGCAGCATGCCCAGCACCGAGCCGAGCAGGGCGGCGGAGACCGCCAGGGTGAGCGTGTTGGGCAGCCCGACGGTCAGCATCTCGGGCAGCGCCTCGCGCATCGACTCCCAGTCGAAGAACGTCTCCCAGAGGGTGCTCAGTGGGTCCATGTCCGCTCCGTCCGCCCTGCTCGTGCTCGGTTACCGGCTCAGGAGGCGGCCGACGGCGCCGGCGCCGCCACCGACCCGCTGCCGGGCTTGAAGTCGGCCGGGATCGGCCGTCCCGGGTAGTACTCGGCCTGCAGGCGGCTCCACGTGCCGTCCGCGATCACCTCGTCGAGGCCCTTGTTCAGCGCCTCGCGCAGCTTGTCGTTGCCCCTCGCCACGGCGAACGCGGTCGGGGTGGGGCTGAGCTGCTTCGCCGCGACCTTGATCTTGCCGTTGCTGTCGGCGGCGGACTTGTCGCCGATCTCCGCCGGGGCGATCCAGGCGTCCGCGGTGCCGGCCTTGAGCTGGTTGATCGCGCTGTTGTAGTCGGGCACCCGCACCGGGTCGAGGTTCTGCTTGGTGGCGTAGTCGTCCTGCACGGTGCCCTGCACCACCACCACGCGCTTGCCGGCGAGCTGGTCGAAGCCGGTGAGCGTGGAGTCGGCCGGTACGTCCAGGCCGAAGTAGCCGAAGTCGTAGCCGTTGCCGAAGTCCACTGTCTTCTTGCGCGCCTCGGTGATCGTGATCGAGGAGCTGCCCACGTCGAACTTGCCGCTGTTGACCTGGGAGAGCAGGGCGGAGAAGTCGGTGCCGACGAACTCCACCTTCAGGTCGATCTTGGCGGCCACGGCGCGCAGCAGCTCGTTGTCGAAGCCGGTGAACTTGCCGTCCTTCAGGAAGACGTTCGGCGGCGCGTCGGTGAGCGTTCCGGCGCGGATCACGCCGGGCTGGAGCAGGCCGTACGGGTTGTCGGCCGCGTCGGTGTCGTCGCCGCCGCAGGCGGTGAGCGCGGTGACGGCGAGCAGGGCCGCCGCGCCGACGGCGGCGGCACGGGTCAGGACGGTACGGAAACGCACGATGTCTCTCCAGAGTGGATGGACGCGCGGAGGTGCGCGTCGGCGCCGGCCCGCCGGACAGACGACCGGGCCGGAGAAGGGTGGATCGGGAAGAGGGGGGTGGCGTTCGCTCAGCGCGCGAGGCGACAGGCGTCGCTGCACACCCGCATCAGGTCGACGTGGCGGCGCTTGACCAGCGCGAAGCGGGCCGGGTACGCGGCGACGTCGCCGGAGGGGGTGGAGGGTGGTACGGACATCGGTCTCCCTGGTCTGGTGCTGACCTGGGTGCCAGGCCACGCTTGCACCGGCGGCTGCCGGTGCCTGGTCTTCACCCGGGGCACCCCACCGCGGAGGAGGGTTGCCGGCCAGCGAGCCGGGGCTTCGCGCTGGCGCTCATGACCTGCCCAGAAGGCTAGCAGCACCGCCGGGGCGGCCGTCCAGCGGTTATGACCACCCTCACGCGCGGCGCCTTACCGACGGGCCGGGACGACCGGCGCGTCCCGGCCGGTGCCGTGCCGCGACGGGCTGCGCTGCTCGTGGTAGTCCTGTTCCACGTTGACGGTCCAGACGTCGTGCTCCGCGCCGTGCGCGATGTTCTCCGCGGTCAGCATCGCGGTGAGCATCGAATGGTCGGCGTTGTTGTACCGGTGCATGCCGTTGCGCCCGACCGGGTGCACGTTCGGCACGTTCGCAGCAAGCCAGCCCCGGATGACGTCGACGTTGCGCTGGTACCGCTCGTCGTAGACCGGGTACGCCTTCGGCATCCGGACCACGTAACCGGCCTCCACGCAGCCGGGCTTGACCAGGCCCAGCCGCTCCAGCTCGGCGGTGGCGAACGCGACCAGCTCGGCGTCCGGCGTCCGCCACATCTCGTCGCCCTCGAACACGAAGTACTCCAGCCCCAGGCACGTCCGCCCGTCCTTGACCAGGTACGGCGACCAGGAGCCGAAGTTCTGGATCCGGCCCACCCGGGCCGCCGGGTCGTGCACGTAGATCCAGTTGTCCGGGAACGAGAACTCCTCCGGCACCACGAGCGCGACGGTCAGGAAGTCCCGGTACCGCAGGTCGTCGGCGGCGGCCCGCACCTCGGGCGGCGCCTCGGGCCGCATCGCCCGCACCAGCGCGGAGATCGGCATCGAGGAGATCACATGATCGGCCGGCTCGGTCCGCTCACCGTCCGCGTCGACGAGCGTCACCGCTGTCGCCCGCCGGGCCGCCGGGTCCCGCCGTACCTCGGTCACCCAGGCGCCGGTGCGTACCGTGCCGCCGCGTCGGGCGACCTCCTCGGCGCAGCGCTCCCACATCATCCCGGGGCCGTGCTTCGGGTACTGGAACTCCTCGATCAGGCTGGTCACGTCCGTGCGGTCGCGCCGGGGCAGCAGCGCGTTGCGCATCGCGGTGGCCAGCGACAGGTTCTTGATCCGCTGGGCCGCCCAGTCGGCCTGCAACTGGTCCGCCGGCATCCCCCAGACCTTCTCCGTGTACGTCTTGAAGAAGATCGAGTAGAGCCGCCAGCCGAACCGCGCCGACACCCACCCCTCGAAGTGCGACTGGTCCTTCGGCGGGCGCAGCCGGGCCCGGCCGTACGAGGCCAGACAGCGCGCCGCCTCCAGCAGGCCGAGGTTGCGCAGCGCGTTCCCGGCGCTGAGCGGATAGTCGAACAGCGCCCCGCGGTAGTAGATCCGGCTCATCCGCGGCCGGAGCAGGAAGTCCTCGTCCGGCAGGATCTCGTGCCAGAAGTCCTCGACCCGGGACACCTTGGTGAAGAAGCGGTGCCCGCCGATGTCGAAGCGCCAGCCCTCGCGCTCCACGGTCCGGCTGATCCCGCCGACCACGTCGTCGGCCTCGTAGACCCGGACCGGCTCGCCGTGCCGCAGCAGCTCGTACGCGGCGGTCAACCCGGCCGGCCCCGCCCCGATGATCACGGTTCCGTCGCCGTCACCCATGCCGTCCGCGCCCCCCGCCGCCAGCCTCCCGATGCGGCACCGCGCATACCCGTCCTGCCGCCGTCCTCACCTGCGCACCCACCCCGATGCGCCGCCCACCCCGCCCCGCCTCGCCCCGACCCGACCCGACCCGACCCGACCCGACCCCGTCGATCATGAAGTTGACGGCGTTTGGTGTCTGATTTGTCGCCGCCAACCTCATGATCGACGCGGGCATGGGGGCGTGCCGGACAGGTGTGTGGGCGGGCCGGACGGGGCAGGCCGGAGGGGTGTGGGCCGGACGGGTGCCGGCGGGGACGGGTGTGGGCGGGGGCGGACGGGGAATGCGGGCCGGGTTTCCGGCCGGGCCGTCGGCCAGGGGCCGACCGGTGGGAGCGCGATGACGGAGGAGCGGCGGGTCGATCCCGGTGGCGCGGCCGACCCCGAACGCGCGGCCGAATCCTTCCGCGCGGCCGAATCTGAACGCGCGGCCGAATCTGAACGGGCGGCCGGCCCTGCCGTCGGGGCGCGCTCCGGGCGTACCCGGTGGTGGTCGCGTGGAATCCGGGTCGTCCGCGGGGTGCCCGAGCCGTGGGGATTCGTGTTCGCCGTCTTCGTCGGCTCGAAGCTCGTGCTCAGCCTGCTCGGCGTGCTGGTGCTGGCCGCCTGGGACGGGGTGCCCGGCGCGCCGCCGGCCGGCGAGACCGGGATGCGGGAGCAGCAGGACGCGATCTCGTCGCACCGCTGGTTCTCGCTCTGGTTCGCCTGGGACTCGTTCCTCTACGAGCACCTGGCCCGGCTGCCACTGGACCGGCCGTGGCCGGACTTCGGCTTCCCGCTGCTCTATCCGTTCCTGGCCCGGCCGCTCGCGCCGCTGCTCGGCGGTCACACCGCCTGGGCTCTGCTGCTGGTCAGCAACGTGGCGCTGGTGGTGCAGCTCTACTTCGCGTACCGGCTGGGGGGCCGGCTGCTCGGCGGCGCCGCACCGGCCGACGGCCGGCGAGCGGTCCGGTACCTGCTGCTCCTGCCGACGGCGTTCCTGTTCCAGGCGGCGCTCACCGAGTCCCTGTTCGTCTGCCTGGCGCTGGCCACCTTCTGGTACGCCGAACGACGCCGCTGGCTGGTCGTCGGCGTGGTCGGCTACTTCCTGGCGATGAGCCGCTCCGTCGGCTTCTTCGTGGTGGCGCCGCTGGCGCTTGTGCTGCTCCGCCAGCACGGCTGGCGGGCCGGCCCGCGCGCGTGGCCGCGACTGCTGCGCGAGGGCTGGCCGCTGGTGCTGGTTGCCGGCGGGCTGGCTGACGTTCATGGCGTTCTGCCGCTGGCAGAGCGTTATCTGGTTCGCCTAACCAGCACGCCGCAGGAGACCGGCTGGGCGATCCGGTTGCAGAACCCCGTCGGAGGCGGTGTCCGCGCTGACCGGCGGCAACTCGGCCGACGCGCAGCGGGTGTGGATCGCGGTGGCGACGCTGGTGGTGGCGGTCGTCGGGCTGCGCCGCCGGGCCGACTGGCCGTACCTGGTCTACACGCTCGTCGTGGTGCTGGTGCCACTGTCGATGGGGCCACCGGTGTACAAGAGCCTCCTGCGCTACCTGCTCGCCGCGTTCCCGGTCGCGTTCGTGCTGGCCCGCTGGGCTCGCCGGCCCGGCCTCGACGGCTGGCTCACCGCCGCGCTGGCGCTGCTGCAGGGCGCGTTGTTCGCGGTCTGGCTCACCTACTGGACCCACCTGATCATCTGACGGCCGCCTCCGGCCCCGCCGCCCCGTCGTCCGGCGCTCCGCCCGGGCGGACCGCAGAATGGGCTGATGACCGATCGGCGGGTGACCCTGGACGACCTCGGCGCCTGGTTGATCAAGGGCAACGCGGACGCGGTGGACCTTACGGCCCGCTTCGCCGCCGACCCGCGCGTGAGCGGCTGGTGCGTCCACCCCGGCTACCGGGTACGCCTGATGCGCGCCGGCCAGCCGGTGGTGTTCTGGGCCAGCGGCAGCCGGGGCCGGACGCCGTACGGCGTCTGGGGCATCGGGCGGATCGCCGCCCCGCCACAGCCCGGCGCGCCGGGCGAGCCGTGGACCGCGCCGCTGGACCTGACGATCCTGGACGAGCCACTGCGGGTACGCCGCGAGGTGCTGCGCGCCGACCCGCGGCTGGCCGGGGCCGAGGTGCTCCGGCAGCCGCAGGCGGCGAATCCCTCGTACCTGACCGTGGCGCAGTTCGACGCGCTGTGCGCCTACCTGCCCGGCGACGGGGGCGGCTGACTCAGGCGGCCAGGGCGGCGGCGAGCCGCCGGGCCTCGGCGACCAGCCGGCTGCTGCCGCCCCGGGCCACCACGTCGGCCAGCCCTGGTACCTCGATCCGGACGCCCGTCGCGGTCGCCGCCTCCGCCGCCAGCGCGAGCAGGTCCGGCGTGCCCCGCGGTGGCGTCGGCCCGGCCAGCAGGGGCGGCAACGCCGCGGCGAGCAGCCGCCAGACGCTCAGCCGGGCGCCCGCCGCCAGCGCGTCCCGCAGCGGCGTGACGGCCCGGGTGAGGATCACCTGCC
Source organism: Micromonospora sp. M42 (assembly GCF_000568915.1). Lineage (NCBI taxonomy): Bacteria > Bacillati > Actinomycetota > Actinomycetes > Micromonosporales > Micromonosporaceae > Micromonospora > Micromonospora sp. M42. The sequence continues at coordinate 573,192 of NZ_KK037233.1, forward strand.
CCTGCGCCCCCATCTCGCCCAGATGCCCGCCCACCGCCGGCGCGTCCAGGTCACCGGCGGCGGCCAGGAGCAGCAGCGCGTCGAGCGCGGCGACCCGGTCCGCCTCGTGCCGGGCACACAGCCCGTACGCCACGGCCAGGTCCAGCGCCGGACCGCCCGCGCCTGTGCACTCGGCGAGCGTCAGCAGGACCGGCCCACGCCCGGCGAAGTCCTCCTGGGCGGCCATGGCCAGCTCGGGAAGGACCTGGGCGGCGACCACGCCCCGGTGGCCGGGCAGGACGGCCGGCCACAGGTGCCCGGCGTCGAAGATCCGGCGGCCGATCGCCGCCGGCCGCACAGTGAGCAGGCCGAACCGGTCGTCCACGTCGGCCGGTGGGGTGAGCGCGACGAGCCGCCGTCGTTCCGGCAACTGGTCGTAGCTCCAGTCGTAGCGGCCGGACCGGTCCCGCCGGCCCACCGTCACCACCTCCTGCACCGGCGCCGGCACGCCACCGCCGCGCAGCCAGGCCGCCAGCTCGACGCCGCCCGGCGTGCCGAGCGCCTCGGCGCGGGCCGCAAGCGGCTCGTCGACCCCGGCCGGCAGGCGCAACAACGCCTGCGTGTAGTCCCACCTCCAGTACGGCCGGTCGCCGAGCGCCGCCAGCCGCTCGTAGAGCACCTGCGGTTCGACCGCCCCGGTGGCCGAGGTGGGCGCGGACAACAGCCCTGGATCGTCACGGCCGTCCAGGCGCTGCCCGGCCTCGGCCAGCCGGAGGCGGTATAGCCACATCGGCGCGGGGCGGCCGGAGGCCACCGCGGCAGGCCCGCCACCAGCCGTAGCCAGCGTCGAGGCCCAGCCGTCGCGGCGCCGGGTGGCGTCCCCGATACGCGCGACGAACAGCAGCAGCCGGTCGATCTCGAACGAGGGGTCGGACCGGGCCCAGATGTGCTCGTACTCGGCCACCTCCTCCCGGCGCAGCACCGGCGCCAGCGCGACCTCGAGACGGTCGCGGTCACGGGTGCCCAGCCGCAGCAGCCCGTCCATGACCCGTTCCAGCACCGAGGCCGGCCACAGTCCGCGCAGTGTCGCCGCCACCTCCTCCACCAGCTCGTCCACGTCGGCGATCGGCGGTGGCGCGGCCGCTGCCGGCAGCGGCGGCGGCAGGTCGTCACGAGGCTCGGCCACGGTGGTGACCGCCTCTGGCCGGTGACCGTGCCGCGCCGCCAGCGCCAGCGCGCGCTCGCGCAGTCCGGCGTCCGGGTGACCGGCCGCCACGGCGAGCACCGCGCCGACCTCCGTGGCCTGATCCGGGTGCTGCCGGGCCAGCCGGTCGAGCCAGGTCAACTGTGCC
>NZ_KK037233.1:574857-576200 GCF_000568915.1 Micromonospora sp. M42
CGTCCGTGCCCGCGCCGTCGCCGCGGGCCAGTTCGGTGCCCACGCCGTCCACCTCGAACAGGCGCGGCAGCAGCGCGTCCAGGAACGGGTCCGCGCGCAGCCGGTCCACAGTGGGTGGGCGCGTCCCGCGTGGGGCCGGGGAGCCCTGTGCGGCCGCCCACCCGCGCACGAAGTCGTCCCCGGTCGGCGGCGGCGCCTTCTCCGCCAGCAGGAGACCGGCGACGAACCGCCAGCCCGCGAGCATCCGGTCCCGGGGCAGCCGGTCGGCCAGCTTGTACGCCACGTCCGCCAGCCAGGTCACCCCGCGTTCCCGGGCCACGTCGACCACCGGCGCGGCGTCGACGCCGCTCAGCCAGACCGAGCGGCGGCCGAGCAGCGCGGCCACCTTCGTCGGCGTGCTCAGCGTCCCCACCGCTGCGACCGCCAGCGTCGCCGCCTCGCCCTGCCACCACCAGGCGTCCCGCCTGCGGCGCACGTCGGCGACCAGTTCGTCGCCGAGCGCCCGCCGGGCCGGCTCGTCCAACCCGGCCAGGGCGGAGCGGACCTCGGACATCCTGCCGCGCACCACCGCCTCGACGAACCCGGTCACGACAGCACCTCCACCGGCGCCGCGACCATCGACACGGCCAGCGCGTGCCGGCACGGCCCCCGCTGCCCGCGGTGCCGCGCCCACCAGCGACAGGTGCAGGAGTATGCGCCGTCCGGGTGGCGGCGCACCCGGTAGACCTCGGCGTCGGTGCGTACCGTCGCGTCCTCGCCGTCGCGCTCGACCGCGCCGCGCTCGACCAGCGCCCGCGCGCCGAGCAGCCGCGGGTTGTCCCGCTCCGCGCGGCCCGCGTCGTAGGGCATCACCCGGTGGAAGTACGCCCCGTCCGCCACGTCGTACCCGACCCGCCCGGCGGTGCCCAGCTGGGCGAGCGCGGCACGCACCCGCCCGTCGGGCAGCGCGGCGGCGTCGGCCAGCGCGGCCACGTCGATCGTCTGATCCCAGTTGAGCAGCGCGCCCACCAGTTCCGCGTCGTCCACCACGTCGTCACCGGCGAGCGCTGCCAGCGCCGCGCCTTTGCCGGAGAACCCCCGGTACGTTTTTTTGTGACAGCGTCAGCGACACCCGCAGCGCCCCGGTGTCCAGCTCCCACGTGCTCGGCACGGTTCGGCGATCCGGCGCGCACCGCCGGGCCGTACACCCGCAGCGTGCGGGCGTGGCGCAGCACGTCGCGCAGCGCCGCCAGCCGGCCCGCGCCGGCCAGGCAGACCGCGCCCGGCGCCGGGCGGGAGGTCAGCCGCAGCGTACGCCCGGCGGGCACCGCCCACAGCACGCTGCGGTCCGTCGCGGCGGGCAG
>NZ_KK037233.1:576372-595550 GCF_000568915.1 Micromonospora sp. M42
TGCAGCGGCTCGATGCCGCCCACCCGGGCCAGCGCCTCCCGCAGCGGCGGGTTCACGTCCACGTTCGTGGTGCCGTGGCCGCTGATCTCGCCGTCCAGCCCGGCCGGCAGGACGTCCATCCGGGCGTACACCCCGCAGCAGCCGGAGAACGACTCGAACCGCAGGCGGCCCCGGCTGCCGGTGACCACCGGGTCCAGGCTGGCCGGGTTGACCGGCTGGTGGTAGCGGGTGCGGGCCACCTCGGCGACGGCGAGCAGCCCGGCCGCCGCCGCGGCGGGAGCGGTGAGGAACCCGGCGAAGAAGCGCGGGTTGGCCGCCGGGCCGCCGCAGGTCTGCAGATCGAGACCGGCGGCGCGCAGCGCGGACGGCTGAAGGTATCGGTACGTCTGGACGGCGTTCACGGCGCAGACCGTAGAGGGACCGACCGACAAAAGCGCGACGGTCCTGCTAGCTTCCTCGAATGTTCGCCCACGCCCTCACCGACGACGCGGAGCTGCGTCCACTGTCGCCCTGGCACGCCGACGAGTTCCTGGCCAACCTCGACCGCTGCCGCGAGCACATCTCGCCGTGGGTCGGCGCGTCCTTCGTCGCCACCGACGCCGAGTCGGCCCGCAAGGTCCTCCAGGCGTACGCCGACCGGTGGGCCCGCGACGACGGCGGCCTCTGGGGCATCTGGCAGCGCGGCACGCTCGTCGGCGGCGTGCTGTTCGTGTCGCTGAGCACCGCGCGCGGGGTGTGCGAGGCGGGCTGCTGGCTGGAACCGGGCGCCGAGGGGCAGGGCCTGGTCACCCGTGCCGCGCGCGTGATCATCGACTGGGCGGTGCGGGAGCGCGGCATCCACCGGGTCGAGTGGATCACGAAGGCCGGCAACGACCGCAGCATCGCCGTCGCCAAGCGGCTCGGTATGAGCCGCGACGGCGTCCTGCGCGGGGCCGCCGCGACGCCGGAGGGCCGCGCCGACATGGAGGTCTGGTCGGTGCTGGCGCCGGAGTGGACGGCCTGACCGCCGAAACTGTCGTACCCGGACGTGAACATGTGTCCATGGCTGTCCCCGCACTGGCCGACCGGTCCCCGCAGCCGCGCGCCCTGCCGCTGCGCGAGGTCCGCACCCGGCTCACCCAGCTCGTCTCCCTGGCCGAGCTGACCGACACCGTCACCCTCGTCACCCGCGACGGCGATTCCCGCCCGATCGCCGCGATCAGCGCCGGCTGGGCCCGCCGCCTGGAGGAGCTGCACCAGCAGTCCGGCCGGCGGCACGCCGCCGAGTTGCGGGCGCTCGCCGACGCGCTGGCCGAGGCGTGGGCCGAACTCGACCGCCGCGCCCCGGCCGGCGACCCGGCGCTGATCCGGCTGCGCGCGGCGCACGCCGACCTGCTGCGCCGCTGACCCGTGGCGTCCCGGCCGGTCGCGCGCGGGACGCCACGGGTACGCGGTCAGCTCCGGCCGCGCTCGGCCCGGTAGCGGCGGATCAGTTCGGCGGTCGAGGTGTCCACGTCGGCCAGGTCCGGGTCCGGCCCGGTCAGCTTCGGCGCGAGCTGGTTGGCCATCACCTTGCCCAGCTCCACACCCCACTGGTCGAAGGCGTTGATGTCCCAGACCGCGGCCTCGGTGAACGTGATGTGCTCGTAGAGCGCGATCAGCTGGCCCAGCGTCGACGGGGTGAGCTTCGGCGCCAGGATCGACGTGGTCGGGTGGTTGCCGGCCATCACCCGGTGCGCCACCACCTCGGGCGCGGTGCCCTCGGCCTCCACCTGCTCCCGGGTCCGCCCGAACGCCAGCGCGGCGGTCTGGGCGAAGAAGTTCGACATGAACAGGTCGTGCATGTCGCCCAGGTCGTGGTTGGGCCGGCTGAACGCGATGAAGTCCGCCGGGATCAGCCGGGTGCCCTGGTGGATGAGCTGGTAGAAGGCGTGCTGGCCGTTGGTGCCCGGCTCACCCCAGAAGATCTCCCCGGTCGGGTACGTCACCGGCGAGCCGTCGACGCGTACCGACTTGCCGTTGCTCTCCATGGTGAGCTGCTGCAGGTAGGCGGGGAAGCGGTGCAGGTACTGCGAGTAGGGCAGCACCGCGTGGGTCTCCGCGCCGAGGAAGTCGGTGTACCAGACGTTGAGCAGGCCGAGCAGCGCCGGCACGTTGCGTTCCACCGGAGCGGACCGGAAGTGCTCGTCGACCGCGTGGTAGCCGGCCAGCATCTCGCGGAACCGGTCCGGCCCGATCGCGAGCATCACCGACAGGCCGACCGCCGACGGCAGCGAGTAGCGTCCGCCCACCCAGTCCCAGAAGCCGAACATGTTCTCCGGGTCGATGCCGAAGTCCCGGACCCGCTGCTCGTTGGTGCTGACCGCGACGAAGTGGCGGGCCACTGCGTCGTCGTCCGCGTCCAGCCCGGCGAGCAGCCAGCGCCGCGCCTGGTCGGCGTTGGCGAGCGTCTCCTGGGTGGAGAACGTCTTGGAGACCACCACGAACAGCGTGCTCGCCGGGTCCAGGTCGGCGGTCTTGTCGTGGATGTCGGTCGGGTCGATGTTCGACACGAACCGGCAGCTGATGCCCGCGTCCCGGTACGCCTTCAGCGCCTCGTACGCCATCACCGGCCCCAGGTCGGAGCCGCCGATGCCGATGTTCACCACAGTGGTGATCCGCTCGCCGGTGTGGCCGCGCCACGAGCCGGAGCGCACCCGCTGCGCGAACGCCGACATGCGGTCCAGCACGGCGTGCACGTCGGCGACGACGTCCTGGCCGTCCACGGTGAGCGAGGCGTCCGCGGGCAGGCGCAGCGCGGTGTGCAGCACTGCCCGGTCCTCGGTCACGTTGATGTGCCGCCCGGCGAACATGGCCGCGATCCGGTCGGCCAGCCCGATCCGCTCGGCGAGCGTGCCGAGCAGCGCGACGGTCTCGTCGGTGATCAGGTTCTTGCTGTAGTCCACGTGCAGGTCGGCGACCTCACCGGTGAGCCGCTCACCCCGCTGCCCGTCGGCGGCGAACAGGTCGCGCAGGTGCGTGCCGCGCATCGCCTCGGCGTGCTTGCGCAGCGCCTGCCATTCGTCGGTGGTGGTGACGTCCACAGCCATCGGGTCGATCTTCTCCTTCACGACGGGCGGTCGGCCGGCCTGCGCCGGCGAACCCCACAAGCCTGCCACCCGGACCGGTCGCGCGCGACGCGACCCGGCGGCGACCACCGTGCGGGCGGTCTTTCCGCCCGCCGCCCGGTGGACACGCCGTTGGGACGCCTGTACGACACGCCGGTCACGCAATGACATCCTTCGATAGCGGACCGTAGTATCCAGCGTTGCTGCCCGAACGCGTCGAGGGGGGTGCCATGGCCGGGGTGATCCATCCTCGTCCGCCGTCCGACCCGCAGGAGGAGCCGGCCGGGGAGACGACCCTGCCCGAGCTCGTCGATCCGCACTGGATGCACCGGGCCACCGAACTGGCCCACACCGGGTTCTGGTCGGTGGCGCGCCGGTTGCCCGCGCTGATCCGCGAAGCCATCAGCCTCGCCTGGGCTACCAGCCGCCGGGACACCGCCGCCTCGCTGGGCCTCAACGTCGCCGCCGGTGTCCTCACCACGCTGGGCCTGCTCGCCACCACCGGGGTGCTCCACCAGTTGTTCGCGGCGGGCCCGACACCGGACCGGATCCGGGCCGCGCTGCCCGCCCTGGCGGTGGCGGCGGCCGCCGTGGCCGGGCGCGGCGCGTTGACCATCGCCGCGGGGTGGGCGCAGGCCCGGCTCGTACCGCAGATCAACTTCACGGTGGAGCGGCGGCTGTTCGAGACGACGTCCGCTGTGGAACTGGCGGCCTTCGACGACGCCGGTTTCGCCGAGGAGATGGACCGCGCCCGCGACCGCGGGCTGGCCGAGGCGGGCTCCCTGGTCAACGACACCGTCAACCTGGTCACCGGCGTGGTCGGCGTGATCGCCACGGCTACCGCGGTGACGATCATCCACCCGCTGCTGCTGCCCTGCCTGGTTGTCGCCGCCGCGCCGGAAGCGGTGACCGCGGTACGGATGGCCCGCCGACAGCACGTCGACTGGCTCGCCCGGATCACCCGGCGGCGACGCAAGTGGATGCTGGGCGACCTGATGGCCAACCGGCACACCGCGGCCGAGATCCGCGCGTACCAAATGCGCGACTTCCTGCTCTCCGAATACCACCTCATGACACGGCTGGAGACCCGCGCCGAGCTGCGCCTGGCCCGCGCGCAGACGGTCACCCGGGCGATCGGCCTGTCCATCACCGGCGTCGCCACGTTCGGCCTCTACGTGGTGCTGGGCGCGCTGCTGGTCAGTGGCGTGGTGGCGCTGGCGGCGGCGGCCACCGCGCTGCTCGCGCTCCAGTCCGCGCGTACGAGCCTGCGTACGGCGATCTTCGCCACCAACTCGCTCTACGAGGACGCGCTCTACTACCAGGACTACCGCGACTTCCTCGACCGGGCCACCCGGCGGATCCCAGCCGGCGGGCACCTGCCCGTCGACGGGTTCACGCGCATCGACGTCGAGCGGGTCAGCCTGCGCTACCCGGACACCGACACGGCGGCGGTCGACGAGGTAAGCCTCACGTTCCGGCGCGGTGAGGTGATCGCGCTGGTGGGGGAGAACGGCTCCGGCAAGACCACGCTCGCCAAGCTGATCGCCGGCCTCTACCGGCCCACCGGCGGCACGATCCGCTGGGACGGCGTGGACACCGCCGAACTGGACCCACGGCAGACCGCCGCCCAGGTCGCGGTGATGAGCCAGGACTGGTGGAAGTTCCCGTTCACCGCCCGGCAGAACATCCGCGTCGGCCGCCACGACCGCGCCGACGGGCCCGGCCCCAGCGTGGAGACCGCCGCCCGCGACGCCGCCGCGCACGACATGATCAGCGAGCTGCCGTTCGGGTACGACACGCTGCTGGACCGGCAGTTCAAGGACGGCCAGGACCTGTCCGGCGGGCAGTGGCAGCGGCTGGTGGCCGCACGAGGCCTCTACCGCGACGCCCGGCTGCTGATCTGCGACGAGCCGTCCGCAGCGCTGGACGCGCGTGCCGAGCACGCCCTCTTCCAGCATCTGCGGCGGCACCCGGACCGGGCCGTCGTGCTGATCACCCACCGGCTGGCGAACGTGCGGCACGCCGACCGGATCTTCGTGATGGACCACGGCCGGCTCGTGCAGTCCGGCGACCACGACACGTTGATGGCCCAGGGCGGGCTCTACCGCGAGCTGTTCGAGTTGCAGGCGGCCGGCTACCTCGCCGGCAGCGCGGAACCCGCTGCCGACGGTTGACCTCCAGCGCACTCGAACTCCTACCGTGACCGGACCGCGCGCCACCCGGCCGGCGCGGTGCACACCAGGGAGTTCACATGCGCTATCGCGTCCTCGGCGGCACCGGCATCGAGGTCAGCGTCCACTGCCTCGGCACCATGATGTTCGGCGCGGTCGGCAACCCCGACCACGACGACTGCGCCCGGATCGTCCACGCGGCACTCGACCGCGGCGTCAACTTTGTGGACACCGCCGACATGTACTCGGCCGGCGAGTCCGAGGAGATCGTCGGCAAGGCCCTGCGCGGCCGGCGCGACGACGTGGTGCTCGCCACGAAGGTGCACTTCCCGATGGGGGAGGGGCCCAACCGGGGCGGCAACTCGCGACGCTGGATCGTCCGGGCGGTGGAGGACAGCCTGCGCCGGCTGGGCACCGACTGGATCGACCTCTACCAGGTGCACCGCCCCGACCACACCACCGACGTCGAGGAGACGCTCGGCGCGCTCACCGACCTGGTCCGGGCCGGGAAGATCCGCGCGTTCGGCTGCTCGACCTTCCCGGCCGAGGAGATCGTGGAGGCGCACCACGTCGCCGAGCGGCGTGCGCTGGGCCGCTTCCGCACCGAGCAGCCGCCGTACTCGATCCTGGCGCGCGGCATCGAGACGTCGGTGCTGCCGGTCTGCCGCCGCTACCGATGGGCGTGCTGGTGTGGAGTCCGCTGGCCTCCGGGTTCCTGTCCGGCCGGTACCGGCAGGGCCGGCCCGTCGACCTCGGCGCCGGGCGCCCGGCGCTCACCCCGGCCCGCTTCGACCCCGGCGCTGCCGGGCAACACCGCCAAGTACGCCGCCGTCGAGCAACTGGTCGCGCTCGCCGACGAGGTTGGCTGCACGCTGCCGCAGTTCGCCGTGGCGTTCACCGCCGTGCATCCGGCGGTCACGTCGACCATCATCGGGCCGCGCACGATGGACCAGCTGGACGCGCTGCTCGCCGGGGCGGAGCTGACGCTGGACGACGCGGTGCTGGACCGTATCGACGAGATCGTCCCGCCGGGCACGAACCTCTACCAGCCCGACGGCGCCTGGTCCCCGCCCACGCTGACCGACCCGTCCCACCGCCGCCGCCCCCTCCCAGCCCGAGCCGCAGCCTGACCCCTCGCTCCTCCCTCCCGCCCGCCCGTCCCGCCCGCCCTCAGCCCTCCATCTCGCCGATCATGGGGTTCCTGCCCCGGCAAAAGACCGTAAACCGGGCACCCGAGGGGCCGAAACCGCAAGATCGACGAGGCGAGGCGAGGCGAGGCGAGGCGGGCGCGGTGGGCGGGGCGGAAACGTGGGGCGAGGTGGCGCGGGGAGGCGCTGCGGAAGGGGCGAGGCGGGGCCGGGGAGGGGCGAGAGGGAGGGGCGAGGGGGTGCGGGTGGGGAACTGCGTCGACAGGGCAGGGGCGTGGCTCCACACTGGGCGGGTGGAACATCGGGATCTTGTTCGGGTGAGCAAGCGCCTGTCGCTGGCGTTGCGGCACCGGCCCGACGCGTACGGCCTGCGGCTCGACCGGGCGGGCTGGGTGCCGGTCGCGGACGTGCTCGCCGGGCTGGGGATCAGCCGCGCCCACCTGGACGCCGTGGTCGCGGGCAACGACAAGCAGCGCTTCGCGGTGGAGACCGGCCCGGACGGGGCCGACCGGATCCGCGCCAACCAGGGGCACTCCGTTCCGGTCGACCTCGGCCTCACCCCGGCCGCGCCGCCGCCCCGGCTGTTCCACGGCACCGGCGAGGCCGTGCTGGACGCGATCCGGGCGCAGGGGCTGCGCCGGGGCGGGCGGCACCACGTACACCTGTCACCTGATGTGGCGACGGCCCGGCGCGTCGGCGCGCGCCGGGGCGGCGCGGTGGTGGTGCTGACCGTGAACGCGGCGGCGATGGCCGAGGCGGGGTACCTGTTCTACCGCTCGGCGAACGGGGTGTGGCTCACCGACACCGTGCCGCCGCCCTACCTCGGCACCACCTGAGCGGGCGTCAGCGGACGGTGACCGGGTGGGCCACCACGGCGTCGAACAGGTACGCGAGGTCGTTCACGGCGGCCCGGTCGGGCTGGACGACGCCGGTGCAGTCGGTGGCCCGGGCACGCAGCGTGTGCCGGCCCGTGGCCGGCGGGCGCCAGCGGACGGTCCAGCGCTGCCAGGCGCCGCCCCGGTCCGCGGTGACCAGGTCGGCCGGGCGCCACCCGTCGCCGGTGTCCACCTCGACGTGCGCGATCGGGCCGTTGCCGGACCAGGAGCGGCCGGTCAGCAGCACCTCCTCACCGGCCGGCAGCCGGGCGTCCCAGGGCAGCTCGAACGCGCTGCGTACCGGCTGGGCGGTGAGCGCGGTGCCGCCGGCGGGGTGGCCGGGGCCGAACATGCGGTAGAACTGCGTGTTCCACGGCGAGAACAGCGGGGTGGTGGAGACCTCGATCGCGCCCACCCACTTGATCGAGGCGATGCCGACCCAGCCGGGCACCACGACCCGCACCGGGAAGCCGTGGTCGGCTGGGAGCGGCTCGCCGTTCATCTCGTACGCCAGCAGCACGTCGTCGAGCGCCTTCGCGATTGGCATCGGACGGCGTACCCGGCCGAGGTTGACCCCGCCGGTGACGTAGTCCGGGTCGAGGCCCTCGGGCATCACGTCGACCGCCTCGTCGCGCAGCCCGGCCAGGCGCAGCACCGTGCCGAGCCGCACGCCCCGCCAGCGGGCCACGCCGACGCTGCCCAGCCCCCACGCCACGCCCGGGGCGGGGTCGCCCTGCTGCTCGGCGAAGTAGCGGCGCCCGTTGCCGGCGCACTCCAGCAGCGCCGCGTGCTCCTCGGCGGGCAGCCGGCGCAGCTCGTCGAGGTCGAACTCGATTGCGTCGTCCCGGGTCGGCGCGCCGCGCAGCCCGTCGCCGAACAGGCGCAGCCGCCAGGTGGCCGCGTCCAGGTGCGGCGTGACCGTGTGGTTGCGGACGAAGAAGCGGTCGATCGGGACCACGTACCCCTGGCCGGCCATCGACGGCCAGCGCATCTCGGCGTTGGTGTCCAGCGGGCGCAGCAGCTCCGCCGGCAGCGGCTTGACGATCGGCGCGCCGGGGTCGACGCCGACCGGCGCGGACGCCACCGCTACCGGCTCGCGCTCCGCGGCGGCGGCGGTCACCGCGGCCATCGCCGCGCCCACCTCCAGCAGCCGGTCGCGGTCGACGCCCGGCCCGTGTGCCTGCCCGGCGAGCCACTGCCGGCTCCGGTCGGCGTCGTGGACGGCTTCGGCTGAGGACGGGGACTGACTCACGGCTGACCTCCGGGGTGGGCGACGCTGCCTTTCCTATTCAACCAGTAGGACTTCCCGTCGATCCATAGCAGGTCGGCGGCACGGTCACGCCGCGCCGATCAGCGTCACCACCCCGGCCACCACGAGCACGCCGGCCCAGAGCCGGTCGACGTTGAACCAGGCCCGGCGCAGCACAGCGACGCCGAGCACCTCGTACACGGCCACGGCCACGGCCAGCGCGACGCCGAGCATGGCGGCGGTGTGCACGGCCGCCGCGAACAGGCCGGTCAGCGCGCCGGCCGGCGCGGCGGCGAGGTGTCCGGCGTGCGGGCCGCCGCCGACCGCCGGTTCGGCGAGCAGCACCGGCAGCAGCATCAGGCCCGCGCCGTGCGCCGCCGACATCAGGAACGACCAGGCGGTGAGCTGCGCGGCCGACAGCCGCATCCCGGCCCACCGGAAGTGCCGGTCGGACAGCAGCCGCCACAGCCCGAACCCGACGAGCAGCACCCCGCCGGTGACCGCGACCGCAGTGCTCGCCGTCACCGACCGGGTGGCGCTGACCAGCGCGGCGACCACCGCCACCGACGCCAGGTGACCGGCCGCGATCGGCGGCAGCGCGGCCAGCAGCGCGGCCCGGCGGCGCTCCTGCAGGCCCCGGGACACCGCGAACAGCCAGCCCATCGCCGGGTTCAGGCCGTGGAACGCGCCGAGGCCGGCCAGCGCCGCCCAGGTCGCGCCGGTCACGGGAAGCAGTACGAGTCAGATGACGCGTCGCCGCCCTGCAACCGGGTCTGGTGCACGCGCAGGCCGCGGAACTCCTCCCCGCGCGGGAAGAACCGCGGATCCGGCACGAGGCCGCCGTGCTTTGGGTCGACGTCGAGCTTCGCCACCCAGGCGCCCACCCCGTCGGGGTAGAACTGGTCGTCCCAGGCGCCGTAGAGCGAGTTGCTGACGTAGACGCGGCGGCCGTCGCGGCTGATCTCGACCATCTGCGGGCCGCCGGCCAGCGGCTCGTCCGGGTACGCCGGGTGCGGCGTGCGGTTGACGATGCCGCCCAGGCGCACCGAGCCGACGCGTACCGGGTGGAACGGGTCGCTGACGTCGTAGCGGATCAGCTCTCCGGTGCCCCAGCAGGAGACGTGCAGGAACCTGTCGTCCACTGACAGGTCGATGTCGGTGACCAGCGGCGGCACCGCCCCGAACGGCTTGAGCAGGTCCGGCAGGTCGGCCGGGTCGGCCGGCTCGGCCGGGATGTCGATCACCTTGGTCACCGCCCAGGCGTCGCCGTCGCGGTGCCACAGCCAGATCGAGGCGGACAGGTCCTCGACGCTGATCACCACCCCGACGAAGCCGTACGACTTCGTCGGGTCGTGCGCGGGGCGCAGCTCCAGCGGCATCTGGTACTGGTCGCCGAGGTCGACGCGCTGCACGTGCCGGCGCTTCGCCAGGTCCCAGAAGTGGATCGCGTGCCCGTACCTGCGGCCCAGCAGCAGCTCGCCGACGATGCCGTCCTCGATCATCGACGGCGTGCCCCACTCGCTGGTGACCAGCACGTCCTGGGTGTAGTGCCACCAGAAGTCGTACGCCAGGAACTGCGGCCCCCGGTCGGCCTCCCACGCGCCGCGTACCTCGAACGTGGTGTGGTCGAGCACGGCGATGCCGCCGGGTCCCTCCTGCCCGTCCGCGCCGCCGAGCGCGGAGACGTAGATGCCGTCCGGCCCGCAGTGCACGGTGTGCGGGCGTGAGTACCCGGCGCGCTTGCCGAGTTCCTCCGGGCCGATCACCTTCACCAGTTCGGGGCGGCGCGGGTCGGGCTTGGTGTCGAGCACGTGGATCCGGGACGAGCGCAGGCCCGGCACGATCAGGTAGCGGCGTTCCACGTGCGGGTGCGGCGCGGTCGGGCAGAGCGCGCTGCTGCACGCGTTCCAGCCGAAGTGGTGCAGCTCGTCGCCGGTGTTCGGCAGCTCGGTCCAGCCCACCACCCGGCCGTACGAGCCGGAGTCCGGGTCGGTGTCGAGCACCGCGATGGCGTCGGGGCGCTGCCCGGCGCGGTCGAACGCGGCGACGTACGCGAGTTTCTCGGCCGGCGCGGTGGCGGCGAGCGCGGGGGAGGGGTAGAAGGTCGGGTCGGGGGTCCAGCGGGTCATCGGTTCTCCCTCGCGGTCAGCCGGCGGGTACGCCGAGGCGGTCGAGCAGGTGGCGGCGCAGCGCGCCGAGGGCCGGGTCGTCGGGGCTCGGGGTGGGGCCGAGGCGTACCGGCACCTCCTCGGCGATCACGCCGTCGTCGAGGAGCAGGACGCGGTCGGCGAGCAGCAGCGCCTCCTCCACGTCGTGGGTGACCAGAAGCGCGGCGAAGCCGTGCTGGGCGCGCAGCCGCCGCAGCAGCCCCTGCATGCGCAGCCGGGTCAGCGCGTCCAGCGCGCCGAACGGCTCGTCCAGCAGCAGCAGGTCCGGTTCGCGGACCAGTGCGCGGGCCACCGCGACCCGCTGCGCCTGCCCGCCGGACAGCTCGGCGGGCCAGGCCCGGCCCCGGTCGGCGAGCCCCACCTCGGCCAGCGCGCGGCCGACCCGGTCGTCCACGTCCGGGCCGGTCAGGCCGAGCGCCACGTTGTCCGCGACCCGCTTCCACGGCAGCAGCCGGTGCTCCTGGAACACCACGGCGGCGGTGCCGTGCACCGTGTGCTCGCCGCCCGCGTCGCCGTCGAGCCCGGCGAGCACGCGCAGCAGCGTGCTCTTGCCGGATCCGCTGCCGCCCAGCAGCGCCACCGTCTCCCCGGCGCCGATTGTCAGGTCGACCCCGGCCAGCACCACCGCCGGGCCGAAGGACCGGGTCACCGCGCGCGCGGTGAGCACCGGCCCGGTCAGGTCGCGCGCAGTCCGCGTCGCCACGCCAGCGTCCTCCTCTCCGCGTACCGGATGAGCAGGTCGGAGGCGAGCCCCAGCAGCGCGTAGATGAGCAGGCCGAGCACCACCACGTCGGTCTGGCTGAACTCGCGTGCCTCCATCATCAGGAAGCCGACGCCGGTCTGCGCGTTCACCTGCTCGCCGACGACCAGGCTGAGCCAGGCCGCGCCGATGGCCAGCCGCAGCCCGAGGAACAGCGACGGCAGCGCGCCGGGCAGCACCACGTGCCGCAGGCGGGCCGCCGCGCCGAGACCGCAGGTGCGCGCCGCCTCGACCAGGCGTTCGTCGATGTCGCGGATGCCGGCGTACGTGTTGAAGTAGATCGGGAAGAACGCGCCGAGCGCGACGAGCGTGACCTTCAGCGACTCGCCGATGCCGACCCAGATGATCAGCAGCGGGACCAGGCCCAGGTGCGGCAGCATCCGGGCCATCTGCACCGGCGGGTCGACCAGGTCGTCACCGAGGCGCAGCAGCCCCGCCGCCGCGCCGAGCACCAGCGCCAGGCCGCCGCCGATGAGCAGGCCGAGCGCGGCGCGGGTGAGCGAGTCGAGCAGGTGCACGCCGAGCGTCCCGTCGCGCGCCAGCCGCCACCCGGTCGCCAGCACCGCGCTGGGCGCGGGCAGCTTCTCCGCGGCGAGCAGGCCGGTGCGCGCGGCGACCTCCCAGGCGAGCACCAGCACGACCGGGCTCACCGCGCGCCGCCACCGCCGCGAGGCGCGGGCCCGGGACCGCCGCGGCGTCGCCCGATCGGGTACGACAGCGGGGATCGCCTCGGCCAGCGCCGGACCGCTCACTGGAACGCCTCGTTGAACCGGCCGTCCACCCGCCCGGCGATGTCGACCGGTCCGGGCACCAGCTTCAGCTCCACGAAGCTGTCGGCGATGGCCTGCAACTCGGCGCCGATCTCCGGGGTGACCGGGGCGAGCGGCTTGGCGCTGCGGGCCAGCGCCCGGGTGGCCACGTCGAGCGGGATCTTCAGCTCCGGGGCGAGGACGGCGGCCCGCTCGGTCGGGTGGGCGATGCCCCAGTCGGTGGTCTGCCGGTACGTGTCCAGGAACGCGCGTACGTCGGCGGTGCGGTTCTTCACCGCGTCCGGCGCGGCCAGCACGTACTCGCGGTTGCCGGCCAGGCCGGTGGCGTCGGCGAGCACCCGTACGCCGGGCTGCTCGGCCAGCGCGAAGTAGGGATCCCAGATGATCCAGGCGTCGACCTGCCCGTTGTCGAACGCGGGCCGCCCCTCGGCGGGCTTGAGGTACTTCACCTTGATGTCGGCGAGCGTCATCCGGTTCGCCTCCAGCAGCTTGACCAGCAGCCAGTGCACGTTGGAGCCCTTGTTCAGCGCGACCGTCTTCCCGCGCAGGTCGGCGAATCCACGATACGGGCTGCCCGCCTTGACCAGAACCGCCTCGCCCTGCGGGATCGGCTGGGACGTGCCGACCACGGAGAACGGGATCTTGCCGGCGGCGGCGAACACGGGTGGGGCCTCGCCGACCTGGCCGATGTCGATCGAGCCGGCCTTGAGCGCCTCGGTCAGCGCCGGGCCGCTCTCGAACAGCGACCAGGTGACGTTCTTCGCGTCGCCGCGCGCCTTGACCAGGCTGAGCCCGCCGAAGCGCTGGTAGCCGATCCGCAGCGGGCCGTCACTGCCGCCGCCGCTGGCGTCGGCCGCCTCGCCGCCGCAGGCCGTCAGCGCCGTCGCGGCCAGCAGCGCGAGGGTGGTGAGCAGCGCGGCCACCGGCCGGCGGCGGGTTCTGGGGGTACGCATGGCGACTCCTCGGGGAGGGAAGGGCCCGGCATCGACGGGCGACAGCAACCTACCAACCCGATAGGTTTTATGGGTAGTCTGTCGGCGCGGTCGTCCCACCACTCAGGAGACGGCCCGTCCGATGCGCACCGGAGGCCCCCATGTCGCTCACCTTCCACTGGTTCCTGCCGACCTACGGCGACAGCCGGGACATCGTGGGCGGCGGACACGGCGTACCGGTCGGCACGGCCGGTGGCGCGCGACCCGCGAGCGTGGCGTACCTGGGGCAGATCGCCCGCACCGCCGAACAGCTCGGTTTCGCCGGCGCGCTCACCCCCACCGGCGCCTGGTGCGAGGACGCCTGGCTGACCACCGCCATGCTCACCGAGGTCACCGAGCGGCTGAAGTTCCTCGTCGCGTTCCGGCCCGGCCTGCTCTCACCCACCCTCGCCGCGCAGATGGCGTCCACGTTCCAGCGCCTGTCCGGCGGGCGGCTGCTACTGAACGTGGTCACCGGCGGCGAGTCGGCCGAGCAGCGCGCGTACGGCGACTTCCTGGACAAGGACGCCCGCTACGCGCGTACCGACGAGTTCCTGCACGTGGTGCGGGCGCTGTGGCGCGGCGAGACGGTCGACCACGACGGCGCCCACGTGCGGGTCGAGGGCGCCCGGCTCGGCCGGCTGCCCGACCCGGTGCCGCCGGTCTACTTCGGCGGGTCGTCCGGCGCGGCCGGGCCGGTGGCCGTCCGCCACAGCGACGTGTACCTGACCTGGGGCGAACCGCCCGCGCAGGTGGCCGGCAAGCTGGACTGGATCCGCGGGCTCGCCGCCGGGGCCGGTCGCGAGCTGCGGTACGGCATCCGGCTGCACGTGATCAGCCGGGACACCGCCGAGGAGGCGTGGGCCCAGGCCCGCAAGCTGCTCGACGGCATCCCCGAGGCCGACGTGCGCGCCGTGCAGGAAGGGCTGCGACGCAGCGAGTCCGAGGGGCAGCGGCGGATGCTCGACCTGCACGGCGGCTCCCGCGACGGGCTGGAGGTCTCGCCGAACCTGTGGGCCGGATTCGGGCTGGTACGCGGCGGCGCGGGCACCGCGCTCGTCGGCAGCCACGCCGAGGTCGCCGACCGGATCGCCGAGTACCACGCGCTCGGCCTGGACGAGTTCATCCTCTCCGGTCACCCGCACCTGGAGGAGGCGTACTGGTTCGGCGAGGGCGTGCTGCCGATCCTGCGGCGGCGCGGGCTGTGGCGGCACCCGGCCGGCGAGCCGGAGATCGAGGCGCCGGCCGCCGTGCCGTTCTCACCCCAGCCGGTTCCGGCCCGCGGCTGACCGCGCCGCACGCTGCCGGGGTCGGTCCGGTCAGAGCGGGCGTTGCCCGGCGAGGAAATCGGCGAGCACCCGGGTGTGCGTGGAGAAGGCCAGCTCGACCGGATCGGTGAGCACCAGCCACTCGGTGGCCTCCTCGGTCGGCGCCGACGGCGGCAGGTCACCGATAGCCCGCTCGGGCAGCACCCCGAAGACCATCATGGTGCCGCCAGCCGGAGCGCCGTGCACCGCGAACAGCCGCGCCTCGCCGGCCTCGGCCAGCAGCCCGGTCTCCTCGCGCAGCTCCCGCACGAGCGCCTCGGACCACTCCTCGCCGTACTCGACGAAGCCACCCGGGAGTGCCAGCAGCCCCCGGGCCGGTTCGATGTCGCGGCGTACCACGACCACGCCGAGCTCCCCGCGGCGTGCGGACCGGCAGCACCGCCACCGCGACCGGCAGCGGATTGCGCCACACCGTCTCGCCGCACGAGGAACAGACCCGCGGCCACCCGGCGCCCGCCGGGTAGGCCGCGCCGCAGAAGGAGCAGTGCGAGTACGGGGTCACGCCGCAGCACGTTACCCGCACCTGCCGCCCGAGGTCAGACGTCACCCCCTCTGGCCGGCGAGCTGGGCGCGCGCCTCCATCAGGGCGAAGCCGAGCAGGTTGTCGCCCCGCCAGGTCGCCGGGTCGGCGGCGCGCGGGTCGTCGGCGGTCAGGCCGATGCCCCAGACCCGGTCCGTCGGGCTGGCCTCGACGAGCACCCGGTCGCCGGTGCCGAGCAGGAACCGCCGCAACGGCTCGTGCTGGGCGAACTTGGCCACGCTGCCGGCCACCACGATCTCGTAGCGGCGGGCCGCCCAGGTCGCCTCGTCGAAGTCGCGCACCTGCCGGCCGAGCGCCTTGGCCCGGTGCGGGTGCCCGGCGGCCAGCACCCGCTCGGCGACCGCGTGGTCACCGAAGAGGGTGGCCTTGTGCCACATCATCCAGTGCTCGGCGGTGGCGAACTCCCGGCCGTCCACTGTGAACGCCGCCGGCCACCACTGGCTCAGGCAACCGGCGCCGACACCGCCGTCGCGCTGCGGCCGGTGCCCCCAGAAGCGCAGATACTTGAACGTCGCGCCGGTGTCGAGCGCGGCGGTCAGGTCGGCGACGGAACGGATCGGCATGCCCCGCAGTCTGCCCCACCCCACCGACATCCCACCGCCGCTTTTCGCCCCTGCAACGATCACCCGCATCTCCGCCGGGACAACGACGGATGCCCTGCTTGGAGAGGCCTGCTCCACATCACGAGATGCAAAGAGATCTTGGAAGGAAAAGGCTCCTATGGCGACCCTTTCCTTCCAAGATCTCGAAGAGCTCGACCGAGCCCGTCGATCTTGCGATTTGGTGCCCCGCAAACTCCGTCAAACGGACATTCTGAGGGCCCAAACCGCAAGATCGACGAGGAGAGAGCGGGAGGGGAGAGGGCGGGGAGAGGGAGGGAGAGGAGGGTCAGGGCGTGGGGGCGCCTGTGTAGAACGCGGTGACGCGCTCGCCCGCGGCTTGTGCCTCCTCGGCCGGGGTGCCGGCCTCGATGCTTGCCTCCGTCCAGCTCCTGCTGGACTCGGTGACGAAACGGAGGCCCTCGGGTGAGGCCATCCACTCGGCTGCGGCGGCCGGGTCGACGCCCGTGCCGTCGGCCGCGAAGTGGGAGGCCAGCCCGACCAGCGCCAGGTCCCAGCCGATGCCGACCGCGCCCGGGCCGTACTCGGCCCACCGCTGGTCGTCGACGTGCGCGACGTGTTCCAGCTCGAAGCGGGTACGCCCGGGGCCGGCCTCGCGCAGCCGCACCTCGATCCAGCTCACCTCGTCGCCGAACTCCCAGGTGGCGGCGAAGCCGTGCGGCGGGTCGCAGCGTTCGACGGTGCACCGGCGTTGCCCTCCAGCTGGTAGCGCCGCCGAGGCTCAGGTCGCCGGAGACCGGCAGGAACCAGCGCGGTTCGTTCCGGGTTGGTGCAGGCGTCGAAGACGTCGTCCCCCCGCGTCGTACGTCTGGGCGATGGTGAGCACCCGCGCCTGCCCCGGCGGGGAGCGTGCGGTCCCGATGCGGCGCTCGACGGCGCTGATCTGTCCGGTCACGTCGATCATGGTTCGGTCCTCTCGTCGTCGGTGTCGTCTGCGCGCAGCCGTCGTTCGCGGCGGCCCCGGGCCAGCTCGGTGGCGAGCGCGCCAGTGGCGGCGTCCAGAAGCGGCGGAACCCGTCCAGCCACGCGTCGATCTCGCGCAGCGGGCCGGGGTCCACGGCGTAGAGCCGGCGGGTGCCGTCGGCGCGCACCGTGGTGAAGCCGTGTTCGCGCAGCACCTTGAGGTGCTGCGAGACGGCGGGCTGGCTGATGCCGAACTCGCGCCGCACGGTCTCGCCGAGCGCCCCGGCGGGCTGCTCACCGTCGGCGAGCAGTTCCAGGATCCGGCGGCGGACCGGGTCGCCGAGAACGTCGAAGGCGTGCACGACCCCTTTGTATCAGACGAGGCTTATATAAGCGAGCACTGACGCGCTGCGGGACGCCCGTCGCACCCGGGCGTCCCGCGTACCCCCGTGGTCAGCCGCCGAGACGGGCGGCGACGGTACGGCGCAGCTCCGGCAGGCGGTCGTGCAGCAGGCCCGGGCACTGCGTGTCGTTGAAGTCCTTGTGTCCGTAGATCTCGGTGGGCGCGATGCCGTACTGCTGGCAGGTGAACGCGCAGAACGTCACCAGGCTGTTCCAGAGCGCCTGCGGCGGCTGCACGTCCAGGTAGATGCCGTCGTTCTCGATGCCGATGGCCTGGCTGTTCTGCCCGACGCAGTGCGCGCCCTGCACCATGGTCTGGCCGTGCAGCAGCGCGTAGAGGCTGCCGTGGCGGCCCTCGGTCAGGTAGCCGCCCCGGCTGTTGGTGAAGTGCTGCCCGGAGTCGAGCCAGCCGTTGCCGTCCATGTGCAGGTTCTGGATGTCGCGGGAGTTCCGGTACGCCTGGGCGAGGCTGTAGTCGGTGGTGTTCGGGAACGCGGTGTGATGCACGATGATCTTGTTGGGCCGGCTGGCCACCACGCTCACCGGCGACGAGGGCGGGCGGGCGCCCCAGGTCGCACAGTTGGCGATGGTCGGCTGGTCGACCCGGGTGGCAGCGGCCCGCGCGTCGGGGCCGGAGCCGATCTGGGTCAGCGCGCCGACGCCGGCGGCGGCGCCGAGCAGGACCGCGCCGCGCAGCACGGTCCGCCGGTGGACGGGAACAGGCATCGCAGCCTCCTCGTGGAGTGAGGTACGGCCGGGCGTGGCGGGACCGGCACCGCCCGCCACGCCCGGGCCGGGGTCAGCAGGGTCCGTTGCAGGCCAGCACGCGCAGCCGGTCCAGCGAGCCGTTCCACACGTTCTGGTCACCGGGGAAGACCCCGGAGGAGGACCACTGCCAGAACGAGTACGTGCCCCAGCCGGCCGGCAGCGTGCCGACGCTGCTTGCGTAGCGGGCGATCCACAGTGGGTTGTTGGCCGCGAACTGCGAGGTGTTGCCGGTGCAGGTGCTCCACCAGTCGGTGGTGGTGTAGATGGTGGCCCACCGTCCGGTGCGGGCGTAGTACTGGTTGACGAACGAGGCGATCCAGCTGCGCATCGACGCCTGGCTCAGGCCGTAGCAGGTCGCGCCGTACGGGTTGTACTCGATGTCCAGCGCGCCGGGCAGCGTCCGCCCGTCCTTGGACCAGCCGCCGCCGTGGTCGACGAAGTAGTTGGCCTGGACGGCGCCGCTGGTGGTGTCGGGGCGGGCGAAGTGGTACGAGCCGCGGATCATCCCGACGTTGTACGAGCCGTTGTACTGCTGGGCGAAGTACGGGTTGGTGTAGTACGTGCCCTCGGTCGCCTTGACGTAGGCGAACCGGGCGCCGTTGGCCCACGCCCCGGACCAGTTCACGTTGCCCTGGTAGCTGGACACGTCCATGCCGGGTAGTCCGGCCGGCGCGGCGGAGGCGGGTGCCGCTGCGGACAGGACCGCGGCGGCGACGGTGACGGTGGCGAGCAGCGCGGCTCCGGCCGCGCGCAGCGCCGATCGGATCGATCTGTGCATCTGTCCTCCCTGGGGGTTGCCGCGCTCCGGCGGCGGGAGTATGACGAAAGGAACTGTCGTCATTAGTGCACAGGGCGGAGAAACTTTTCAATAGAACGCATTGAAGAATCTCACTGAATTGGGTGCTCAGCCGAGCTGGGCGAGCGCCTCGGCGGCGGCGCGCTCGCCGGCGGTCACCGCGCCCTCCAGGTAGCCGCTCCACCGGGTCGCGGTCTCCGTGCCGGCCCAGTGCACCCGGCCCACCGGCGTGCGCAGTTCCGGGCCGTACGCGCACCACGCGCCGGTCGGCAGGACGCCGCAGAAGCAGCCGCGCGTCCACTCGTCGGCAGACCAGTCGTACTCGACGAGGTCGTCGGGGCGCGCGGCGGCCGGGCCGAAGATCGCGGCGAGCGCCTCGCACAGCGCGTCCCGGCGCGCGCCCTCCGGCAGCCGGCGCAGCGCCCGGGCCTGCGCGCCGTAGCTGAACGCGGTGAGGATCCCACCGGGTACGTCCGGCAGCGAGTTGTCCACCGTCTCGGTGAGCGGCCCGGTGTCGGTGCTGGACACGCCGGAGCGGCCGTCGGCCCGCCAGAACGGCTCCGGATAGAGCGCGTGGACCTTGAGCGCCGCGCCCATCGGCATCCGCTGGGTCAGCCCGTCG
>NZ_KK037233.1:596874-601463 GCF_000568915.1 Micromonospora sp. M42
CCGGTGACGAGGTGATGGTCACCGACGGGCCGTTCGCCGAGGGCAACGAGGGCAAGGAGTACCTGGGCGGCGTCACCATCATCCGGGCGCCCGACCTGGATGGACTGGGGCCGCCGGTATGCCCTCGCGACCACGCTGCCGATCGAGGTCCGCCCGTTCCAGGGCGAGGGATGACCGACGTCGAACGGGTCTTCCGGGCCGAGTACGGCCGCGCGGTAGCCGTCCTGGTCCGTCTCCTCGGCGACATCGACCTCGCCGAGGAGGCGGTCCAGGAGGCGTTCACGATCGCGGTGACGCGCTGGGCCGCCGACGGGCCGCCGCCCAGCCCGGCCGGCTGGATCATCACCACCGCCCGGAACCGGGCGATCGACAGGTTGCGCCGCGAGGCCACCCGGACTGCCCGGCACGCCGAGGCCGCCCTGCTGCACGCCGCCGACCCGCCCGCCGAGGAGGGGCCCGTGCCCGACGACCGCCTGCGCCTGATCTTCACCTGCTGCCACCCGGCGCTCGCCGCGCCCGCCCGGGTGGCGTTGACGCTGCGCCTGCTCGGCGGCCTGAGCACCGCCGAGATCGCGCGCGCCTTCCTGGTGCCGGAGCGGACGATGGCCCAGCGCCTGGTCCGGGCCAAGGCGAAGATCCGCGACGCCTGGTATCCCGTACCGGGTGCCGCGCGACGCGGACCTGCCGGACCGGCTGCGCGGGGTCCTCGCGGTGGTACCTGATCTTCAACGAGGGGCACACGGCCAGCGCGGGGGAGCGGCTGGGCCGCGCCGAGCTGGGCGCCGAGGCGATCCGGCTGGGCCGGCTGCTGGTGACGTTGATGCCGGACGAGCCGGAGGCGCTCGGCCTGCTCGCGCTGATGCTGCTCACCGAGGCGCGCCGGGGCGCCCGGACCGGGCCGGACGGAACGCCGGTGTCGCTGTCCGAGCAGGACCGTGGCCGGTGGGACCGGGAGCTGATCGCCGAGGGCCAGGAACTGGTCCGCCGGTGCCTGCGGCGGGGCCGGCCCGGCCCGTACCAGCTCCAGGCCGCGATCGGCGCGGTGCACGCGGACGCGCCGACCGCCGCCGCGACCGACTGGGGACAGATCCTCGCGCTCTACGACCAGTTGGCGGCCGTCGCGCCGGGACCGGTGGTGGCGCTGAACCGGGCGGTCGCGCTGGCCGAGGTACGCGGACCGGCGGCCGCTCTGGCCGAAGTGGACCGGCTGGACCTGACCGGATACCACGTGTGGCACGCGATCCGGGCCGACCTGTTGCGCCGCCTCGACCGTCCGGCGCAGGCCCGGATCGCGTACGACGCGGCGATCGCCGGCACCGGCAACGCGGCGGAGCAGACGTTCCTGCGCCGCGCCCGCGACCGGATGGCGGGATGATCACACCGACAGTGCACGTTGGAGGCCGATAACCCCGGGAAATGAACCGTGATCGTCTGGGCATTGACGCGGCGGCAGGGAAAAGTACACTCCCGATGTAATTAGTTTTTCCGCGCTCCGTCGACCGGCACGAGGTGACGATGAGCCCACCGGCCACCCCCGCCGACGATCAGGGTCTGGCGCTGCACCACGTCGGCGTACGCTTCGGCGGCCTGGTCGCCCTCGACGACGTCTCGCTGCGCGTACCGCCCGGCCGGGTCGTCGGCGTGATCGGGCCCAACGGCGCCGGCAAGACCACGCTGTTCAACGTGGTCTGCGGCTTCGTCCGACCCACCGAGGGCTCGCTCACGCTCGACGGCCGGCCGTTCCGGCCCCGCCCGCACGCCCTCACCCGGCTCGGCATCGCCCGTACGCTGCAGGGCGTCGGCCTGTTCGCCGGGCTGACCGTGCTGGAGAACGTGGTGGCCGGCGCGAGCCACACCGCCCGCGCCGGTTTCGCCGCCGCGCTGTTCGGCCTGCCGCGCAGCGACAACGACGAGCGGCGGCTGCGCGCCCAGGCCCTGGACCTGCTCGCCGAGCTGGGCATCGACAAGCACGCCGACGCCGCGCCGGGCACCCTGCCCTATGCGGTACGCAAGCGGGTCGCGCTGGCCCGCGCGCTGATCGCCCGCCCCCGGCTGCTGCTGCTCGACGAGCCGGCCGGCGGTCTCGGCGCCGACGACGTGGCCGAGCTGGCCGACCTGGTCCGCGCGCTGCCCGACCGGGCCGACGGCTGCGCCGTGCTGCTCGTCGAGCACCACATGGACCTGGTCATGTCCGTCTGCCACGACCTCGTGGTGCTCGACTTCGGCAAGGTGATCGCCGCCGGGGCGCCGGAGAGCATCCGCGACGACCCAAGGGTCACCGAGGCGTACCTGGGCGCCGACGTGCCGGTCGAGGGGAGCACGCCGTGACCGCCGTGCTGGAGGTGGAGGCGCTCAGCAGCGGCTACGGCCCGGTGCCGGTGCTGCGCGACGTCGCGTTCACCGTCCCGGCCGGCACCGTCACCGCCGTGCTCGGCGCCAACGGCGCGGGCAAGACCACGCTGCTGCGTACCCTCTCGGGCCTGCTGCGGCCCACCGGCGGCCGGATCCGGTACGCGGGCGAGGACCTGCGCGGCGTCCGGGTGGAACACCTGGTCCGGCGCGGGCTGGCGCACGTGCCGGAGGGGCGCGGCGTGGTGACCGAGCTGACCGTGGCGGAGAACCTGCGCCTGGGCGGGCTGTGGCGGCGTGACCGGGCCGACGCCCGGCGCGCGCAGGACGAGGTGTACGAGCTGTTCCCAGCGCTGGCCCGCCGCCGCGACCACGCCGGACACCAGCTCTCCGGCGGCGAACGGCAGATGCTCGCGATCGGCCGCGCGCTGATCGCCCGGCCCCGGCTGCTGCTGCTCGACGAGCCGTCGCTCGGGCTGGCGCCCAAGGTCACCGCGCAGATCATGGCGCTGCTGCGGCGGCTGCGCGACGAACGGGGGCTCACCGTGCTGCTGGTCGAGCAGAACGTGCGCTCCGCGCTCTCCGTCGCCGACCAGGGCATCGTCATGTCGCTCGGGCGGGTGGTGACCGCCGCGCCGGCCGCCCGGCTGCGCGACGACGACCAGCTCCGGCACGCGTACCTCGGATTCTAGGAAGGGGTCGCGGATGGAGCGGTTCTGGTTCCTCACCTTCGACGGGCTCGCCGCCGGGGCGGTCTACGCGGCGTTCGCGCTCGCGCTGGTGCTCATCTGGCGCGCCGCCCGGGTGGTCAACTTCGCCCAGGGCGCGATGGCCGTGGCCACCGCCTACGTCGGCTACGCGGTCGTCTCCGCCACCGGCTCGTACTGGCTCGGCCTGGCCGCCGCGATCCTGTCCGGACTGGCCCTGGGCGCGCTGGTGGAGCGGGTGCTGATGCGGTTCGCCGGACCCGGCGGGCCGCTCAACCAGGTGATCGTCGCGCTCGGCCTGGTGCTCGTCATCCAGGCGGTGCTCGGCATGATCTTCGGCAACGAGTACCGGCCCGCCCCGGCGCCGTTCGACACCGACGCGCTCACCATCGCCGGGGTGGCCGCGCTGTCCCCGTACGACCTCTGGGTGCTCGGCGCGGCGCTCACGGTGGTGGCGCTGCTCGCGGTGCTGTTCACCCGCACCCCGATCGGATTGCGGATGCGGGCTGCCGCGTTCGCCCCCGAGGTGTCCCGGCTGCTCGGCGTCAGCGTCGGCCGGATGCTCACGCTCGGCTGGGCGCTCGCCGCCGCCGTCGGCGCGCTGGCCGGGATGCTCGTCGTCCCCACCGGACTCGGCCTGCACTCGCACGCCATGGACCTGGTCTTCGTGATCGCGTTCACCGCCGCCGTGGTCGGCGGCCTGGACAGCCCGGTCGGCGCTGTCGTCGGCGGCCTGCTGGTCGGGCTGATCCTGTCCTACGTCACCGGCTACCTCGGACCGGACACCACCCCGCTGGCCGTCCTGGTGCTGCTGCTGGCCGTCCTGCTGGTCCGCCCCGGCGGGCTCTTCTCCGCGGCGAGAGCGAGGCACGTGTGACGACCACCCCGACCGAGACCGCGCCCGCCACGGCGTCCCCGCTGCGCCGGCTGCTGCCCGGCGCGCCGGCCGGACGCGATCCGCGCGGCTCCACGCTGCTGCGCCACCTGGCCGTGGCCGTGTTCGCCGGCACGCTCGTCGTGCTGGTCACCAACCAGCTCGCGCCGTACCAGAACCTCCAGGTGGCGCGCGTCTGCGCGTTCCTCTGCGTCACCGCCGGGCACACCGTGCTGGTCGGGCTCAACGGCCAGCTCTCGCTCGGGCACGGCGCGCTGATGGCCACCGGCGCGTACACCGTGGCGCTGACCCAGCAGGCCCTCGACGAGCGGGCCGTACGCGGGTGGTGGACGCTGCCGGCGTCGCTGCTCGCGGGGGTCGCGGTGACCGCGCTCGGCGGACTCGTCGTCGGGCTGGCCGCGGCCCGGCTGCGCGGCCCCTACCTGGCCGGCGTGACCCTCGCCGTGGCGACGCTCGTCCCGGCGGTCACCACGATCTTCACCGGCGTGTTCAACGGCGAGCAGGGGCTGTCGTTCCCGGCGCAGACGCCACCGGCCGCGCTCGGCGCCTACTTCCAGCCCGAGCGCTGGCTGGCCTGGATCGCGCTGGCCGCCGCGCTGCTCACCATGCTGCTGCTGGCCAACCTGGTGCGCAGCCGT
>NZ_KK037233.1:601750-623493 GCF_000568915.1 Micromonospora sp. M42
CGCGGTCTGGGGCGCGGTGCTGCTGGTCGCGCTCCAGGACCTGCCCGGCCTGCTCACCGAACACCTCAGCCTCTCCGCCGGGCTGGCCCAGCGGCTGGAAGGCAACCTCGCGCTGGCCGTGTTCGGCCTGGTCCTCATCGTCGTCATGCTCGCCGCCCCGGGCGGCCTGCAGGGCGGCGTGCGTGCCCTCACCGCCCGCCTACGCGGGGCCGTCCGCCGCCGTCCCGCCACCCCCCGGCCGCCGGACCGCTGACCTCACCGGTTCCACCCACACCGTTCGCACCGTCGCACCGGAATGGAGAACCATGCGCACCACCACCCGCCGCGTTCTCGCGGCCGCCGCCGGCCTGGCCCTGCTGGCCGCGCTGCCGGCCTGCGCCGACGACGAGAAGCAGGCCGCCGAGAATGTTCCCGGCGTCAGCGACTCCGAGGTCGTCATCGGCACCCACCAACCGCTCACCGGACCGGCCGCGCCCGGCTACTCGAAGATCTCCGCCGCCACCAAGGCGTACTTCGAGCACGTCAACGCCAAGGGCGGCGTGCACGGCCGGAAAATCGTCTACAAGGTCATGGACGACGGCTACAACCCCGCCAACACCGAGAACGTGGTCCGCAAGCTGGTGCTCGACGACAAGGTCTTCGCGCTGCTCGGCGGCCTCGGCACGCCCACGCACACGAACGTGCTGGAGTTCGTCAAGACGCAGAAGGTGCCGGACCTGTTCGTCGCCTCCGGCAGCCGCAACTGGAACGAGCCGGACAAGTACCCGACGACGTTCGGCTGGCAGCCCGACTACACGGTCGAGGGCAAGATCCTGGCCAGCTACGTCAAGCGGGAGTTCCCCGGCGCGAAGGTCTGCCACTTCGGGCAGAACGACGACTTCGGGCGGGACTCGCTGGTCGGCGTCGAGCAGATCCTCGGCCCGGTCGCGGCGAAGCAGACGTACACCACCACCAACCAGCAGGTCGGCCCGGCGATCGGGGCGCTGCGCGCGGCCGGCTGCCAGGTGGTCATCTCGGCGACCATCCCCGGCTTCACCGCGCTGGCCATGGGCCAGGCCGCCGGGCAGGGATTCAAGGCGCAGTGGGTGGTGTCCAACGTGGGCGCCGACTACACCACGCTGGCCGCCCAGCTCGGCGACAAGAAGGTGATCCTCGAGGGCATGGTGGCCGACAACTACCTGCCGAACGTGGCAGACACCGCGAACCCGTGGATCCAGGAGTTCACCAAGATCCACCAGAAGTACAACGCGGGCAACCCGGTCGACGGCAACGCCATCTACGGCTACTCGATGGCGTACACGTTCGTCCAGGCGATGCTCGCCGCCGGGCCCGACCCCACCCGGGAGAAGCTGGTCGAGGCCGTGCGCAAGGGCGGCTTCCGCGGGCCCGGCCTGGTCCCCTTCCGGTACGCCGACGGCGTGCACGCCGGCTACGGCGGCGTCCGGCTCACCAAGGTGAGCAACGGCGTGCAGGAGTACTTCGGTCCCGCGTACACCACGGACGACGGCGACGGCGCGGTCACCGAGTTCACCGAGCCGCCGACGAACCCGCCCGCCGACGCGGTGCCGACCGCCTGAGGCGTCCCGCCGGGCGGCCGGGTGCCGGTCGCCCGGCGGCACGCACGTAGAGTTGCCGCCGGTACCCGAGCAACAGGAGATCCGTACCCATGATCGAGGTGGAGGCCGACCCGCCGGAGCGGGTGGACGGCCGGGCGGCGCGAGCCGAGCGGACCCGGGCCGCGATCGTGGAGGCGCACCTGGCCCTGATCGACTCCGGTGACCTGCGCCCCACCGGGGAACGGATCGCCGAGCGGGCCGGGGTGTCGCTGCGCACGCTCTGGACCAACTTCAAGGACATGGAGACGCTGTTCGCCGCGACCGGGCGGCGGGTCGGCGAGCGGCAGGCCGCGCTCTGGCGGCCGGTGTCGCCGGAACTGCCGCTGACCGCCCGGATCGCCGCGTCTGCGACCAGCGCGCCCGGCTGCTGGAGGTGCTGGCGCCCTCGGCCCGCGCGTCGGCGCTGCGGGAGCCGTTCTCCCCGCAGTTGCGCCGCAACCGGGAGGCGGCGGTCGCCCGGGTCCGGCACGAGATCGAGGCGGTGTTCGCCCCGGAGCTGGCGCACGCCGGTCCGGGCCGCGCGCAGTTGCTGGACGCGCTGACGGTGGCCGGCACCTGGTCGTCCTGGTCGATGATGCGCGACTCGATGGGTCTCGACGTGGACGCCGCCCGCGCGGTGATGGCCCGGATGCTCGGCGCGCTGCTGGTCGACGCGATCGCCGCCGGCCTGCGCTGAGCGCCCCGGCGGCCGGTCAGGCGATCTCGCCGGTGGTGGCGATCTCGCCGAGCTGGCCCAGCGTGCTCAGGTACGCCTCGTGCAGCTCGTCGGTGGCCGCCGTGCACGCGTCGGAGACGGTGACGATGCGGTACCCGTTGTCGACCGCCTGGTAGGCGGTGGCGGCGACGGCCAGGTTCGTCGCGACGCCGGTGAACACCACGGTCCGCACGCCCCGGCCGCGCAGGATCAGGTCCAGTTCGGTGCCGGAGAATCCACCGAGCCGGGTGCCGGTGACCACGACGTCGCCGGGCTGTCGCCCGACCTCGTCGACGATGCGGGTCTTCGGGTCGCCCTCCAGGAACGCCCCGCGTTCGGCGATCATCGCGAAGCTCGGGGTGTTGGTGATCAGGTCCGGGTAGCCGGGCCGGTAGGCGACCCGGGTGAAGACCACGAGGCCGCCCGCCGCCCGCGCGGCGGCGGCGACCCGTGCCGCGTTCGCCGCCACGCCGTGCCGGGCCACCTGGTCGGCGAAGAACGGGCCGAAGACGCCGTCCGGGCTGACCACCTCGGGTTGCCAGTGGACGCCCACGACCGCGGTGTGCTCCCAGTCGATGCGCTGCATGTCGATCCCGTCACGGTGCGGAGAGCTGCTGTGGCGCCAGCTCGTAACGGCTCAGGCCGCCGGCGGCGGTGCTCCTGCCGAAGGCGTCCAGCCGCCCCCAACGACCGGGGATGTCGAGCAACGCCACGTAGTCGAGGCTAGCAGGCAGAGCCGGCCGGGCCACGAGATCGTCGCCGACCGGCCGCAGGCCGAGCATCGTCCGCAGGAGCAGCAGCGGCGCTCCGGCCGACCACGCCTGCGGGCTGCACGCGGTCGGATACCGGATCGGGTAGCGGGTCTCGGACCGGTCGTGCCCGGCGAACGCCTCCGGCAGCCGGCCGTCGTAGAAGGCCGCCGCGTCCAGGATGCCGGCCGCGACGCGGGCCGCCTCCTCGGCGTACCCGTAGCGCCGCAGTCCCCAGGCGATGAACGAGTTGTCGAACGGCCAGATGGTCCCGACGTGGTAGCCCACCGGGTTGTAGCGGGCCTCGCCCTCGGCCAGCGTGCGGACACCCCAGCCGCTGAACATCGCCGGTGACATCAGGTGCCGCACCAGGGCCTCGGCCTTCGGCTCCTCGACGATGCCGCTCCACAGCAGGTGGCCGATGTTCGACGACAGGGCGTCCACCTTGCTGCCGTCGCCGTCCAGCGCCAGCGCCATGTACTCGCCGTCGTCGATCCAGAAGTCGTGGTTGAAGCGGCGCTTGAGGTCGGCGGCGTCCCGCTCCAGCCGGTCCGCGTACGCCGCGTCGTGCCAGATCTCGCGGGCCAGCCGGGCGGTGCGCACCTTCGCGTCGTACGCGTACCCCTGGAGTTCGCAGGTGGCGCGCGGGAAGCCCGGCAGCCGGCCGTCGCGGTAGGAGATGCTGTCCCAGGAGTCCTTCCAGCACTGGTTCTCCAGGCCGTTCACCGGGTTGCGCCGCTCGTAGGAGACGTAACCGTTGCCGGCCCGGTCGGCGTAGTGGTCGATCCAGTCGACGGCCGCCCGAGCCTCCTGCTCCACCGCGCGCACGAGGGCGGCGTCGCCGGTCCACCGCTCGTACTCGTCGAGCAGCACGAGGAACAGGGGAGTGGCGTCCGCGCTGCCGAAGTAGGGGCTGTGCGGCGTCTCGTCGAAGACGGTCAGCTCGCCGTAGCGCATCTCGTGCAGGATCCGGCCCGGCTCCTCCTCCCGGAAGTCGTCGATCCGGCTGCCCTGGCGGAACGCGAGCACGGTGAGCGTGGTGGCGGCGAGTTCCGGTGCGAACGGCAGCGCCTGGAGGCTGGTGAGGATGCTGTCGCGGCCGAACAGGCTCATGAACCAGGGCAGCCCGGCGGCCAGCACGCACCCGGTCCCGGCGAGGAACGGGCTGAACCGCAGCGCGGCCAGGTCGATGAGGCTCTGCCGGTAGGTGTTCTGCAACGGCCCCCAGCTGGTCTCCAGTCGCGGCGCCCGGTCCAGCCACTCCCGTAGCTCGGCGGGCTTGTCCCGGGCGTTGCCCTCGACCCGTCCGGGCAGGCTGAGCCGTTCCAGCCCGCGGGGCAGGGGGAGGTCCGGCTCGGCGGTCAGCCGGGTCTGCCACCGGCCGTGCGGTTCGATGTGCACGCGCAGCGTCAGGCCGTTCTCGTCCACCTCCGCCGGAGCCGTCGCCGACACGATCGTCTCGCGGCGGTAGCGTTCGCGCTGGTAACCCAGGACGAGTCGCGGGCCGTCGACCCGCCGGTAGTGCCGCCCCTCCCGGTTCGTCGTGCCCTCCTTGACCGCGAAGAGGTCCGCGAAGTCCGCGTCCACCTCGATCCGTACGGTCAGGTCGACGGCTCGCCGGTCGTTGTTGACCAGGACCAGTTCCTCGTGGAGTCCGCTGTTCAGCCTGTGGGTGCGGCGCACCTCGAGCGTGCTGTTGACGTAGACGTCCTGCGCGCCCGGGACCAGGTAGAACCGGTTCTCGAAGTACTGGATGTCGTCGATGGACAGCGTGCTGAGCCGCTCGCCGTCGATGGTGAGCTGCCACCGGGACAGCAGGCGGGTGTCGTGGGCGAACAGGCCGTGGGTGCCGTCGGCCGCCGGGACGATGTCGCCGGCCCGGTCGCAGACCAGGAAGATCGTCCCGTCGAAGATGCCGACGTGGTCGTCACCCATGACCGTCTCCCCGGTGTCCTTCCGGGCGCGAGCCGGGCGGGGAGGGGAACAGCCGGCGTACGGTCGCGAACAGCCGGGGGCTGCCCTCCACCTCCGCCTCGCCGCGCAGGACGGTGGTCAGGAAGTACGCCTCGCCCCGGGCGATCCGGTCGAAGACGGCCCGGTCCGCCCGGACGACCGCGTCCCCGCCGGTGGCCTGCCGTGCCGCGGTGACCTCGCCCCGGGCGATGGAGACCAGCCAGTGGTCGACCGACCCGTCACCGGCGATGTCGAACCGGACGCTGCCCTCG
Organism: Micromonospora sp. M42; assembly: GCF_000568915.1. Taxonomy (NCBI): domain Bacteria; kingdom Bacillati; phylum Actinomycetota; class Actinomycetes; order Micromonosporales; family Micromonosporaceae; genus Micromonospora; species Micromonospora sp. M42. Next base: position 607,035 of record NZ_KK037233.1, read on the forward strand.
TGGAGCGCTGTCAGCCCGCGCTGCCGGCGCTGCCCCAGGCTCCGGAAGAACTCTTCGGTGGCGTCGACCATCGGCCCTCCTCCCGATGGCGCTATTCCCCGCCACGGGGCCTGTCGCCTCACCCGGATCGGGTGAAACCGCTGATCTAGTCCTCGCGCAGGCGGCGCAGGATGCGGGTCAGCTCGGCCCGGTCCTCCGGTGGGAGCGCGCCGAAGAACCGTTCCGCCTCGGTGGCCCGCGCCTGCCGGATCGCGGCGCCCACCCGCTCGCCCTCGGCGGTGGGCGCGACCAGCGTGGCCCGCCGGTCGGCCGGGTCGGGCCGGCGTTCGACCAGCCCGCGCTCCTGCAACCCGTCGATCACCTCGGTGGCCGATCGCGGCGCGATGCGCAGGTGCTCGGCGAGCGCGCCGGGACGCAGCGCGCCGTGACGCATCAGCACGCCCAGCGCCCGCGCCTGCCCGGGGCTGATCTCCCACGGCGCAAGCGCGCGCTTGGTCTGGTGCCGCAGCCGGCGGGTCACCGCCCAGAACGTCTCGGCCAGGCTCTCGTCGCTGCCGTCCACGGGGAATACGGTAACAGGCTTTCGTGTTGTTCCCTCATGTTGAGGTAACCTCAGCATTGTTGGTAGTTCGGCATTCGTCCCCCACATGAGGAGCACCCTTGGATCGCATCCCCGAAGGCCGTCGCGACGGCCGAACCGTCTCCCCGGCCGAGAAGGCCCAGGCCCGCGACGTGTCCCTGCGCCGGATCGGCGGCCTGTTCACCGCCCACCGCGGCCCGCTCGCCACCGTGGTGGCGATCATCGTGGCGTCCTCGATCATCGCGATGGCCACGCCGTTCCTGCTGCGTACCGTGATCGACAGGGCCCTGCCGGAGCGTGACCTGACCCTGCTGGCCTGGCTGGTCGCGGGCATGGTCGCGGTCGCCGCCGTCACCGCCGTGCTCGGCGTCGCCCAGACCTGGATCTCCACCCGCGTCGGCCAGCAGGTCATGCACCGGCTGCGCGCCGACGTCTTCGCCCACCTCCAGCGGCAGTCGATCGGCTTCTTCGTACGCACCCGCACCGGCGAGGTCCAGTCGCGCATCACCAACGACATCGGCGGCATGCAGGCGGTCGTCACCTCCACCGCCACCTCGATCGCCGCCAACCTCACCACAGTGGTCGCCACCACCATCGCCATGCTGGCGCTGAGCTGGCGCCTCACGCTCGTCTCGGCGGTCGTGCTGCCGCCCGCGCTGTGGCTCACCCGCCGCGTCGCCCGGCTGCGCCGGGAGATCACCGCCCAGCGCCAGCGCGAGCTGGCCGACCTCACCGTGACCATCGAGGAGGGGCTGTCGGTCAGTGGCGTCCGGCTGGCCAAGACGCTCGGCACCGGCCCGGCCCTGGTCGACCGGTTCACCGCGTCCTCGGCCCGCCTGGTCGACCTGGAACTGCGCTCCGAGCTGGCCGGACGCTGGCGGATGGCCGCCATGAGCATCGTCTTCGCCGCCATCCCCGCGGTGATCTACCTCGGTGCCGGGCTGCCCGGCACCGCCGGCACGCTCACCATCGGCACGCTCGTCGCGTTCACCGCCCTGCAGGGCAACCTGTTCCGGCCGCTGATGGGCCTGCTCAACGTGGGCGTCACGCTCACCGCGTCGCTTGCGCTGTTCGCCCGCATCTTCGAATACCTCGACCTGCCCGTCGAGGTCGCCGAGCCGGCCCGCCCGGTCCCGCTCGACCCGGCCACCGCCCGCGGCCACCTGCGCGTCGAGGACGTCACCTTCAGCTACCCGGGCAGCGACACCGCCGCCCTCGCGGGCGTCAGCCTGGACGTCCCGGCCGGCACCAGCCTCGCCCTGGTGGGGGAGACCGGCTCCGGCAAGAGCACGCTCGCCGCGCTGATCAGCCGGCTGCACGACCCGGACGCCGGCCGCATCACCATCGACGGGATCGACCTGCGCGACCTGCGCCCGGCCGATCTGGCCGCCGTCGTGGGCGTGGTCAGCCAGGAGACGTACCTGCTGCACGGCACCGTGCGGGACAACCTCCGGTACGCGCGTCCGGACGCCACCGACGCCGACATCGAGGCCGCCGCCCGCGCCGCCCGCATCCACGACCTCATCGCCGCGCTGCCCGACGGGTACGACACCATGGTCGGCTCGCGCGGCCACCGGTTCTCCGGCGGCGAGCAGCAGCGCCTGGCGATCGCCCGGACCCTGCTGCGCGACCCGCGGATCCTGGTGCTGGACGAGGCGACCAGCGCGCTGGACACCGAGACCGAACGCGCGGTCCAGCGGGCGCTGGACGAGCTGGCCCGGGGCCGCACCGTGGTGACCATCGCGCACCGGCTCTCCACCGTGCGCGACGCCGACCGGATCGCGGTGCTCGACCACGGCCGGATCGTCGAGTCCGGCACCCACGACGCGCTGCTGGACCGGCGCGGCCGCTACGCCGCCCTGGTCGGCTGACCGTAGGAAAGTTTTGATCGAGCATTCATCCGTGTAGCTATTTACCCGACCTCCGCGCGGCCCATAGCATCGACCTGGATCACTCGATGCGAGGAGGGGAACGATGTCGCTGATGACCACCGCCGCCCGGTGGCGCGTGCCGGCGCTGCTCACGACCGCCGTCGTCGCGGGCGCGATGCTCGGCGTGCAGCCCGCGCAGGCCGCCCGGCCGGGCTTCCGGATGCCGTTCCTGTGCGGCCAGACCTGGCAGGGCAACAACTGGAACGGGCACAGCCCGGCTCACGCCATCGACTGGAACCACTACGACGCCAACGGCAGCCCGGACGACCTCAACCGCCGGACGGTCGCCAGCGCCGCCGGCACCGTGCTGGAGTCGTACTACTCCACCACCTCCGGCTACGGGAACACCATCGTCATCGGGCACGGCGACGGCTGGCGCACCCGGTACGCCCACCTCAACTCGCGCGCGGTGGCCACTGGCGACACCGTGAAGCGCGGCGACGTCATCGGCCGGGTCGGCGCGACCTCGGCGAAGTACGACCTCAGCCCGCACCTGCACTACGAGCAGATCCACAACGGCAGCGTCGTCGTGGCCGTCGTGCAGGGCGTGACCTGGTCGGACGGGCTGAAGCGCAACCAGAAGAGCACCAACGGCTGCTGATCGGCCTCGCCGCGTACCTGACCGCCCACCGGACCCGGCCGAACGAGGCGGCCGTAGCGGGCTGACCGCCGCCGTCCGCCCGTGCGGCGCGTCAGACTGCCGGTGGCTGCGGCTCGCCGGGGCGCGGTCGCTGCCCCGGAGCCGGGCGCGGCGCGGGCGGGGGGAGCAGCGGCTCCAACGGGAACAGGTCCGCCGGCCCGTCGGCGTCCGGCGCTCGCGGCGCGGGCCTCGCTCCCGCCGCCTCCGGCTGCCGGTCGCGCCGGTCCCGCTCGTCGGCGTACTCGGCGCGGCGGCGGGCCAGGTCGCGCTCGCACTCCAGCGCGATGCGCTGGACCCTTATCTTATCTCGCGTGCAGGGCGTTGACCTGGTCGGACGGGCTGAAGCGCAACCAGAAGAGCACCAACGGCTGCTGATCGGCCTCGCCGCGTACCTGACCGCCCACCGGACCCGGCCGAACGAGGCGGCCGTAGCGGGCTGACCGCCGCCGTCCGCCCGTGCGGCGCGTCAGACTGCCGGTGGCTGCGGCTCGCCGGGGCGCGGTCGCTGCCCCGGAGCCGGGCGCGGCGCGGGCGGGGGGAGCAGCGGCTCCAACGGGAACAGGTCCGCCGGCCCGTCGGCGTCCGGCGCTCGCGGCGCGGGCCTCGCTCCCGCCGCCTCCGGCTGCCGGTCGCGCCGGTCCCGCTCGTCGGCGTACTCGGCGCGGCGGCGGGCCAGGTCGCGCTCGCACTCCAGCGCGATGCGCTGCTCCCAGTACGGCTGGAGCAGCCGGCGCACCCGCTCGTCCAGATGCACCGTGACGTCCGGCTCGCAGGCGAACGTCACCTCCCCGCGCGCGTACGTCCAGGGCGGTGGATCGTCCTCGGCCAGCGCCGCCGTCAGCGCGGCGTGCAGGTCACGCGGCCGGTGCGGAGGCACCTCCACCGCGTACCGGACGGCCAGCCGGTGCAGCCGCTGCGTGGCCTGCGCCTGGAAGTAGTCGACGTACCAGCCGAACAGCTCCGGCCGCGCGGTCTCCGACGACCAGGTGTAGGTGGCCCGCACCAGGAACACGTACACCTGGCCCTGCGCCGGCACCACGAGCGGCTCCGGGGCGCGCCGGTCGACGGTGGTCACCGGCGTCTCCGGCTCCTCGGTCCACCAGAGCCGCCGCAGCGTGGGCTGCGCGCCGTCCCAGAAACGCCGGGTCCGCAGGCGCGCCGCGTCGCCGAGCGCCCGCGCCCGTACCCGCCAGCCGTTGCGCGGCGCGGGCCGCTGGTCGGCCGGCCCCGGATCCTCCGGCACCGCGGTCATCGCACCCCCTCCCTGCCGGATCGCGGCACCGCGCCCCGCGGCGTCGCCGGGACGCGCGGGCCGTCGGGTGAGGGGTGGCCGGACCGCCGTGGCGGTCCGCGATCCACGCTAACAACAGCGACCGGTGTACGCGCGCAGCCGCGCGGACGGCTCCGCCCCGCCGGTTGACCGATCGGACGAGCCGTTCCGTAGTCCTATCCGTGGGACTCGGGGCGGGTTCGGTCCCGTTCACGAGACCGACCATCCAAACTCGATCGGCATGCCTTGATCTGTTATCGAAGCGCTTCGTAGCGTGAGGCTCCGCGATGCTTCGGGGGAGGACCAGAACGCATGGGCGTAGACGCTCGCCACGCCGCCGGCCAGACCGTGACGTACGTGCGGTCCCTGGCGGAGCGGCAGTACGACCGGGTCTGGACTCCGGACTTCCTGCACCTCACCCCCGACGTACAGGGCTTCGCCGTCTTCCACCGCGGTGGCCTGGTGCTGGTCTACGGCGCGGTGTCGCCGGAGGACCCGGCCCGCTGGGTCTTCCGGATGGCCTGCGCGGCCGGCGCCGACGTGCCGGACATCTCCGGGGCCATGGCCTGGGCGAACATCCGCAACCGGCTGGCCGAGGAGGGGCGCTACTACTGCGTCGTCAAGGCCGACCAGAGCGCCTGCCACGTGGTGTTCGCGCTGGACGTCCGCAGCCCGCTGCTCGACGACGCCACCGCGCCCGACGCGCAGGCGCTGCGCGAACTGCTGCACTTCTCGCTCGCGGTGTGCGTGCACAACGCCGTGGCGGACTTCCGCGACCTGGCGTCCTACCTGCCGGCGCGGCCCCTCGCGCCGACCGAGATCGACGCCTGGACCCTGTTCGCCGGCACCCAGGACTGACGGATTTCCTCGGACCTGGCGACACCGATGCCCTCCTTGGCCGCCAGGTTCGTGGAAGAGGTCCAGAGGCTGGTCGGCACTGCCTCCAAGACGGCGATCCAGGGGTGCAGCCGAGTCAGTTACCCGACGGATCGGATCGTTCCCCTGCCTTCGGTGCCATGGCAAACTCGCTGCCACGACAGCCCCTCTGGAGGAGCCGGGTGAGATCGTGGCTACTGCTGATCCTCATTTCCCGGCTGCCGCTCGCCTGGTCCAGGTTTCGGCTGTCGCTCAGAGGTGAGTCGGACCGTCGTCCTCGGTTCGTCTATCTCTGTCAGATACCTGGCTGTCAGTGGGTGAGCGACCTGATGCTCGCGGATGACCGCAGCGTCCGGTGCCCATGGCATTCGGCATCGGGAACGCGGAAGGTGTTTGTCAAAGAGTATTCGTGCCCTGGCTGCGGGCAGACTCTCGTATACCCCCGCGACTTCGATCCCGATCTGAGCCGACATGTGCAGCCAGGCATTCATGACCCTTCTCCACTGCGTACGGACTGAGGGGGAGACATGTGGCTGGGTGCCTTGTTCACCTCGACGGCCGCGAACTTCGGCCGTCTGCTGATCGTCGGTCTGCTGCCGAACGCCATCCTGGTTGCGTACGTGTGGGTGCTCGTGATGATCGAGGCGTTCACCAACACCGGCCCGCTGCTGTTCCCGGAGGCGTTGTCGAAGGTCAGATTCAAGACGGATGCCGGTGGCCTGCTGATGTTCGCACTTCTGGTGATCACGCTGACCACGGTGATCCAACCCTTCCAGATACGGTTGGTCCGCATCATGGAGGGGTACTGGCGGAGTCGGCTGGGTGCGGTTCCCTTTCGGGTCGCCACCGCGCTTCACACCCGGCGCCGGAACCGCCTGCGTCAAGCGGTGAACGCACCCGTGAGACCGGTCGGTGACGCGCGACTGGCTGACATGCCAATTGCGGAGCAGATCCGGGAGCAACGGCGCGTGCGGAGGCTCGAGATGCGATCCGAGCGGGCCGAGGCGAGGCTGATGGCCTATCCGCCCGGCTCCGAGCCGGTGTTACCGACGATGCTCGGCAACACCCTTCGGCGCAACGAGCGGGTCGCGGGTGAGCGCTATGCCCTGAACACCCTCCGGACATGGCCCCGCCTCTACCCGTTGCTCAACGAGAGAATCGCTGGTGAGTTCGACTCGGACAGCGACGGCGTCGACGCTTCGACGAATCTTGCGGTCACGTTCCTGATCATGAGTGGGCTGGGCTTCGTGGCCTTCGCCAACGACCGTTGGATGCTGCTGGTGCCGTCGACGTTGCTGCTGCTGGCCGTTGCCGCCTACCGGGCCGCCATTGCGGCGGCGGCCAACCAGGGGGTGGCCATGTCGGTCGCCTACGACCTGCACCGTTTCGACCTTCTCGAAAGCCTTCACCTCAGTCTTCCCGCCACGCCTGAGAACGAGGCGGCGCGGAACCGGGAGCTCTCGCACTTCTTCGAGGTCAGCGACGGCATGCCGGACCCGCCGTCAGCGGAGGAAGAGCTGAACCTGTTCTATGTGCATCCCGCGCGGGATTAGCTGCGGCGCAGCTCGAGTGCGCCGCCCAGCCCGACCAGCCGAACCTCGAGGTCTGCTTCGCCCGTGTCGGGCAGATCGCGCCGGCCCAGCTCACGTACGAGGAGCAAAGACCCGGCAGGGGGTCGGGCCAGAATGCGCCATTCGCGTGGGACATCCACTACCACTCGGCCGCCCACTGCCACCGCGGTGAGGACAGGCTTTCCGTGGGGCTGTGACTGAAGCATGTCGACGCGTATCTCACCGAGAACCGCGACCGCTCGCAGTCGCCCGCGCAGAGCGGCCAGCGCCGCGACCCGACCGGTCCACATCACGCGGGTCCACAACTGCTCGTCCTTCACGGCCGACATCACCAACGCGACGGCGCCGGCGAACGCCAGCGCGACGGCGAGGTCGACGGCATCCGCTGAGCCGACCTTCGGCCGGTACGCCAGAGCGACGGCGATCGTGACCAGGATGGCGGGACCCACGAGGACGAGGGCCGATCGTGTCACCGCCCGGCCCAGGTTCAGGATCGCGAGAGCTATCAAGGCGTACGGCCCGAACTCCGTCAACCTCGCCCAAGCCAACGTAAGGCGCTCGACCGGCTCGAAGATCAGGTAGCTGGTGCTGACGAGGCCGAGGATTCCCAGCCAGAGGCGCGTGCGTTTCATGGCGCTTGTGTCGGCTCCTCCGATGATTCCGACGCACGGGTGAACCTGCATTTCACCGAGACGGTGTGGCGGGTGTCGTCACGCACGAGCACGACTCCGGTTCCGGGCAGGAGATCGAGGTGGAACGTCATCTCCACCTCGTCAAGCAGCCAGTCCTGTCCGGAACTCGGCGTGCCTTCCAGTTCGGCGGTCAGCCGGTTGCTGACCGCCGCTATCGCGGCGGCGAGTTCCCCCACCCGGGAGCCGTCCGCAAGGTGGCGGGTGGACAGCCCGCCAGGACTGTCAGGCGGTTGAACCTCGACGGCGAGCTCCATGCGACCTTCCTACCGTCTCGGCCCGGTTCGTGCGGGGATGATCGTCGTGGATGGCGCTGCGGAGTCCGGGTCACCAGCCGGGGTAGCGGTCCCACCAGTCCGGATCGCTCCCGTCGGTGTACTCGGTGCCTGACGGTCTGTCAACGAACTCGGCGAGCAGGTCACGTGCCAGCACATCGGCGACCCAGGCCAGTTCCAACCGGGACACCAGGCCGACCGGGAGCGCGTTCACGCCGTGCCGCGCGCCGAGCAGCGCTCCTACGGTCGCTGCTGCATGCCGACCGTGCGGTGCGGAGGCGGCGAACAGCAGGGCGTCGTGCAGCTGCCCCCGGCCGGGGAACGACAGGGCGACGTAGACGGCTCCCGCGAGCGCTGACAGCGCGCGGCCGTCGGGGACGAGCCGTGTCAGCGCTTCCGGGTCACGCGGATGCTCCCGAGCTGCTTGCGCCGCCTCGGCGAGGGGCCGACCGGTCAGCACTCGGAGGAAACTATGGCACCCCCGTTGCGCCCGCTCCACCGACTCCTCGACACCATGGCCCTTGGCCACCGCGCTGATCATCGTCGCGCCCACTGCGGCGGCGTCCACCGCCTCGGGACCGTGCGTGGTGGCCGCCAACTCCGCAGCGAACCGGCCAGGCTCCGGATGCCACCATTCGACGAGGCCGGCGGGCAGGGCACGGGTGAGTCCGTGTGCCCCCACGCTGGTCCAGACGCGGTCCTTGTCGGGGTCCAGTACCGGCTGGACCTGCAGAGCGGAGACGGTGGCCGGAGCGGACCCGCGGTGAACACTCAACGCCGGCACCTGCGCGAGCCAGCCGTCTGGCCAGTCCTCGTCCTGCCACCGTCTGATCCCGGGGATGCCCCGCTTCGACGCCCAGCGTGTGTAGGCGTGCCACACGACGCTGGGCGGATGGCAGATTCCCTTGTGTGTTCCCCGGACGTCGGCGCGGATGATGCCCTCGATGGTGAAGCAGGCGAGTTGGCCGGCGCTCGTCGCCCGTAACGGGCCTTCGGTCGGCAGATGGCCGCCAGTCACGCCCACCGCGTCACCGAGCATCAGCCCGAGCACGCAGCCCCTCGCCGTGGCGAGCTGCTCCGCCGTCACCCTGGTCATTCCGAGCAGCATAGGGGCGGGCGGCGCGAGCGCGGCCCGGGGTCGGGATGTCGACATGACGACGCAGGCCGGTCGCCTGGACGAAGATTTCCCGCTTGACCGTCGCGGTGCCTCGACGGTTGAGCACGTAGCCGGTCAGCCAGATCCAGCCGGTGTGGGGCACGTCAGGGCCGACCGAGACGACCCGGAATGTCAGCGCCCGGTCGCCGCCGAACTGCACCGACGCGCGACCGTCGACCCGCAGCAGGTCGCCGGGTTGCGGCCGCACCGTTACCAGGGGCCGTCGTTCGGCGGGCGGCACTCCCGGGCGTGCATGGTCTGCCAGTCCCGCAGGGCGCGCTTCAGCCTGTCGTTCTCCTGCGCGAGCAGGCGTACCTGCCGGTGCAGCTCGGTCAGCTCGTCGGCGACACGGGCCTGGAACTGGCGTACCTGATCGGGGTCGACACCCCGCCGACGGGGATCGAAGGCGTGGGTGCGCACCTCGTGCGGGGTCATCCGGGCCGGTAGACCGGTCCCGTAGATCCGGCCGGTTCGATACTGCGTCACTTCGGTCCTTTCCGGGGCGGCGGAGACGCGGCGGGTCGGTGCGGTGGATCTGGAAGGGCGGGCCGTCCGCACGCCGGCCGCGGGCGGCCCGCCCGCTCCGCCCCCGCAGCCCAGATCGGCGGTACGGGAGGCAGAGCAGTCCGGAGGGGTCGGGACGGGTACGCACACCCGTCCCGACCGGGGGAACCCCTGCTCCTTGTTGCCACGCAAGGGGAGAGGCGTCGTTCAACTTAGCTGTCCCAGTCACCTTAGTCAAACGTTGAGTTGTTGCGGGGTGTCGTTGCGTGATCGAATTGGCATGCCACGCAGGGGGAGCCATGCCGATTACCGCTGACTACGTCCGGATCGCCGACGAAATCGTCGCCGACATCAGAGCGAGGAAGCTCAAGCCGGGGGACAAGCTGCCCTCCATCTCGCAGCTCGCCGCGATGCACAATGTCAGCCCGTCAACCGTGAAGCAGGTCTACGTTCGGCTCGAAGCGCTTCGGGTGATCTTGCGGCATCAGGGCAAGGGCGTCTTCGTGAATGATCCGAAACTCTGGATGCGCGAGCCCTGACCGGCGACGTCCAGCAGCGCCTTTGCCCAGTGGTCGGTGTGGCGTTCGGTGTAATCCGCGTCGTTGCCCCACGCGTCGCCGTGCCCGGTCCGCCAGTGGGTTGCCCAGGGCTCGACCCCGAGCGTGGCCTGGTCTCGCAGGAAGGCGTGCATCGCCCGGGTCCGCTCGGTCAGCAGCGGCACCAGGTCTCGCATACTGTCCGCGATTACTGTGGATGTGCGTACCGAAGACGGTTGCCGCCATTGGGCCGACCAGGGCGGCGCCGGAGCGCCGCTGGTGCTCTGTCACGGCGGCCCCGGCATGTGGGACTACCTCGGCCCGGTCGCTCGGCTGCTCGACGATCGCGCCCGCGTCATCCGGTGGGACCAGCGTGGTTGCGGGCGCTCCGAGCGGCGCGGTCCGTACTCGATCGGCCGCTTCGTCGCGGACCTCGACGCGGTACGCGAACGCCTGGCCGGGCCGCGAACGGCGGTGCTGGGCCACTCGTGGGGCGCGTACCTGGCGCTGCGGTACGCGATCGACCACCCGGAACGGGTCAGTCACCTGATCTACGTGTCCGGCACCGGCATCGACCCCGATCGCGGCTGGCACCCGCACTACGAACGGAATCTCCGGCGGCGGCTCGGGCCGCACCTGGATCGGTGGGAGGCGCTTGGCGCACGGGACCGCACCCCGGCCGAGGATCGGGAACGGGCGGTCCTGCAGTGGTCGGCCGACTTCGCCGACCCCGACGACGCCGTGCGGCACGCCGAGGACATGGCCACGCCGTGGCTCGGTGTCAACGGCGACTGCAACCGGGCGATCAACGCCGAGGTCAAGCAGGAACTCCGCATCTGCGACCTCGCGGCGCGGTGCCGGACGCTCGACCTGCCCGTGCTGATCATCGACGGACCCGAGGACATCCGTCCCCGATGGGGCGTCGACTCGCTGGAGAAGGCGCTGCCGAACTGCCAGCGGGTCAGTCTCCCCGGATCCGGTCATCTGCCGTGGGTCGAGAATCCGCACGGCTTCCGCCGGGCGGTGACCACCTTCCTCGACGCCCGGCGTGAGCCGGCGTCCGGAACCTGAAAGCGGGAGCCATCGGTAGCGGCCTGTCGCGGAGATCGATACGTACGGGTACACCCGTCCCGTCGGTGGGACGGCTAGAGTCCCAAGGCCACAGCGAACAGAGCGGACAGGGTCGCTCTCCCCTCCCAGCTGTCAGGAGCCGGCAATGGGTAACGAGATTCAGCTGATCAGCGACGGCGACGGACTGGCGGTCATCGGAGATTCGAGGGCTGTCGAACGTTTCCTCGTCTCCGAGGGCCTGCCGTCGAAGGACCTCGGGCTGCCTCGGCTCGGGTCTGTGCTCACGGTGGGGACGGCAGCGGCTCAGGCCGGTTCCGAGATCGCCGCCAACTCGGGTCGCTGGGTGCAGCTGACGAAGGAATCGGCCCATCTCATGCACAAACACGGGCTGATGCCGACCAAGACTCCGGGTGTCAGCCACGCGATGGTCGGCGATCCGGGCTCGATCCACAAATGGCTCCAAATCGACAAAGCATCGATGGTCGGCAACCCGGCGCTGCTGGCCGGCGCCGCCGGACTCATGGCGCAGCTCGCGATGCAACAGAGCATGAAGGAGATCACCGACTATCTCGCCACCATCGACGAGAAGGTCGACGATGTGCTCCGCGCCCAGAAGGACGCGGTGCTGGCCCGCATGATCGGCGTGGGCTTCGTCATCGAGGAGTCCATGACTATCCGCGAGCAGCGCGGTCGGGTCGACGAAGTGACGTGGTCGAAGGTGCAGGGCGCGCCGGCGACGATCGCGGAAACCCAGGCGTACGCGTTGCGTCAACTCGACGCGCTCGCCGAGAAGTTGGAGCGCAAGAGCGCGATCGGTGACCTCGCCAGGGCGGCCAGGGAGGCGGAGTCGAAGGCGCAGGAGTGGCTTGTCGTCCTGGCCCGCTGCTTCCAACTGCAGGACGCCGTCGCGGTGCTCGAACTCGACCGGGTACTGGACGCGTCGCCGGACGAGTTGGACGGGCACCGCGTCGGACTGAGGAACGCCCGGCAGAACCGGCTCGAACTCATCTCCCGGTGCACCGAGCGCCTGCTGGGCCGTATGGAAGCGGCTGTCGGCAGGGCAAACGCCAAGGTGTTGCTGAACCCGATGGACTCACCGGCGGTGGTGAGGTCGAGCAACCACGTATCGGCAGCAATCGTCGACTTCCACGGGCGGCTCGGTATCGAGGGCGATCGGCAGTCGTCGGAGGCGAGGCGATGGACCGACGCGGCCATGGAGGCGCGGGACAAGGCTCTCGAGACGGGGGCAGAGGGCGTGGACGCCGCCCGGCGCCTCGGCAACGACACCTTCGACCGGGCGAAATGGGCGACGGGCAAGCTCTCCGGCCGGGTCGGCGGGTGGTCACTGCGTCGGCGCGGGGAGGACGACGAACTCAAGGAGAAGAAGGGTGGCGAGGCTTGCTCAGGAGAGAACGTGCCGTGAATCGCCACCTGTCCGCGTCTGGTCTGGTGGAGGACTGACCGAAATCCGCTGTTTGCGTCTTCGTACGGACCCGACGACGTGGATGAGCGAACCCTGACTGGTCGGGTTCGTGACGTCGGTAGGGGTAGCGACTGCTGAGTCTTCTCCGCTGCTGACGCTGTGGAGATCTTGGTACGAAAGGGCCCTCATAGGGGCTGTCATGTCCCGGGACATGTGTCAACGGGAAGTCCCGATAGATGTGTCAGGGGTTGTGGATCGTGGGGGTGGGGGTGAGGGGGATGTAGTTCTTGTCGGGGTTGAGGTGGAGGTAGCCGATGGGTTGGCCGTCGGGGTGGTAGATGGTGACGTGGTTGTTGTCGCGGATGGCGGTGACGGTGGTGCCGGCGTGGGTGGTGCCGACGCTGGTGCGGTGTCCGGCGACGGCGATGGCGCCGTTGCTGGCGACGGGGCAGTGGTGCAGGGTGGCGTCGGTTTGCAGGGGTGGGCTGGTGGGTCCGCCGAGGGTGGGTGCGTGGGTCCAGGCGTGGGCGGGTGTGGTGCGGTGGGGTAGGGCGCTGTGGCGGCGTTGGGTGTTGTAGTAGCGGCGGTAGGTGTCCAGGAGTGTTTGCAGGGCGGTGAGGGTCTGTGGTGGGGGTTGGGTGCTCAGCCATTTTTTGAGGGTTTGGTGGTGGCGTTCGACCTTGCCGCAGGTTTGTGGGTGGTAGGGGCTGGAGTTGATCGGGCGGGTGCCGTGGTCGATCAGGGTCTGCACGAAGGTGGAGATTGATCCGGGTCGGGTGCGGCGGCTGGTGAACGCGATGCCGTTGTCGCTGAGCACGATGGCCGGCACGCCGTAGGCGGTGAACGCCTGTCTGATCGCGGTGATCGCGGCTCGGGCGGTCTCCGCGGCGGCGGCGTGGCAGGCGACCAGGGTGCGGGTGCAGTCGTCCAGGACGTCGAAGACGACGACAGTGCGGCCGTCGGCGAGTTTCACTTCGGTGGCGTCGATCTGATAGCAGCCGCGGGGCCGGGCATAGCTGAAACGCCGCCACGAGCTACGCGGTCGTTTAGCCGGAGTAGCCACGAGCAGGTCATGCCGGGCCAGCACCCGGTTGACCGTCGAGCGTGACGGCACCGACCAGGACGCGTCGGTGCGCCGGCGCACATCGTCCAACGCGTCTCGGATGAAGTCAGCCCCGTTGTCCGGGCCCAGTTCAGCGCGCAGTTTGCAGATCCACGCGTCCACCTCCGGCGGCGTGACCCGCGGACTGGTACGCGGCCGCCGGGATCGTTCCTGCCACTGACCCTCGGCCCGGATACGTGCGCGGTGCCGGTACACCGTGCGCACCGACACCCCGTGCTCACGCGCGAACTCGGCCGCGTTCACCCGAACCCCCGCCGCCAGCAGCGCGTCCAGCAGGTTCATCACATGCCGCCGAGAAGCCATGCCCGGCAGCACATACCACCCGACCCAAGATCCCTACCACGTGACACATGTATCGGGACTTCAACGCTGACAGATGTCATGGGACTGAACAGCCCCCATGACCGCCGAAGTCTAGATCTATTCGCGTCTCGTCTGGTGAGACGTTTGTCTCGAAACTGCTCGGCCAGGGGTGCCTGTGGGTGCCATCGAGAAATCGACGCAGCAACATTTATGGATGTTCGGATGGTGTCGGCGCGTCGATCGTGCTGGTCGGATGGCGGAACGGACATCGCCGTTCGACGATGACAGGAGGGACCGTGCGCACACCATCCCGTGCGTTGACGGGGACCACCGCGCTGCTGCTGGCAGCCGGTCTGGTCCTGGCCGCCGCTGGCGGCGGCCAGGCGGCACCCCGGGAACAGACCCGTACCCAGGCGCCACCCGACCACCTGCCGGGCGACCGGCACGACACCAAGGCCACCGACAACCGCAAGGGCCGCGTCGCCGCCACCGAGCGGCAACGGGACCGGGCCGCCGCGCTCGGCGCGCGCGTGCGCTGGACCGACTTCGGTACGCCCGCCACGCTCACCTCCACCGGCAAGCCCCTGGCCACCGGCCTGCCCGCCGACCCGGCCGCCGCCGCGCGCGCGTACGTGGCCGCCAACCGGGACGTGCTGGGCCTGACCGCCGAGGGCGCCGCCGCGCTGGAACTGCTGACCGTGGCGCCGATGGGGCAGGGCGCGACGGTGCTGTTCCGGCAGCGCTTCGGTGATCTGCCGGCCGCCGTCGACGGCATGCTGTCGGTCGGCGTACGCGACAAAGCGGTGTGGCACGTCAGCTCCTCGTCTCGCCCGCGACGCCGGTACGCCGGCCCCTGCGACGATCAGCGCCGAGCAGGCCCGCAAGGCGGCGATCGCCGATGCCGGCCGCGGCGACGCGCAGGTCATACGTACCTCATTGGTCGCGGTGCCCACCGCGGACCGTGGGCCGCGCGCGGCGTGGGAGGTGGTCCTCGGCGCGGACACCACCGGCGCGGACCCGGCCGCCTACTCCACCTACGTGGACGCCCGCGACGGCGCCGTGCTGGTCCGCGAGGACCTGATCGACCACGCCGCGGACCACCCGTCCTGGGAGGTCTTCCCGAACTCGCCCCGGGTCGACAGGTCCTCCGTCGACACCCGTAAGCGGTGGTGCGCCGTCCCGGCGCGCGGTTGCGCCGAGGTCGTCGGCGTGCCCGGGCACCCGGCCTGAAAAAAAAAACCCGGCGACCGGCGAGTCCACCACCACGACCAAGGGCAACAACGCGATAGCCGTGCAGAACTGGTTCAGCAACGACGCGTTCAGCGTCGGCACGGAGACCGCCACGCCCCGCCCGGACCGCAAATACGCGTACCCGTGGACGAACCAGTGGCAGGAGCAGCGCTGCAACCCGGAGGTGTTCACCTCGCCGCGCGCCAACGACATCGACGCGGCGCGGGCCAACCTGTTCGCGATGCACAACCGGATGCACGACTGGACGTACCACCTCGGGTTCACCGAGGAGACCTGGAACATGCAGCAGGACAACCTCGGCCGCGGCGGTCTCGGTAACGACCCCGAGCAGGGCAACGCCCAGGCCGGTGGCGTCAGCGGCGGCCCGCCGACGTTCCCGGCCCGCAACAACGCCAACCAGATCACCCCGCCGGACGGCGTCGCCCCGACCACCAACATGTACCTGTGGCAGCCCACCGCCGGCTCGTTCTACGCGCCCTGCGTCGACGGCGACTTCGACATGTCGGTGATCGCCCACGAGTACGGTCACGCGGTCACCAACCGCATGATCGCCGGCCCGAGCGCCGGGGTCAGCACGCCGCAGGGCATGAGCGAGAGCTGGTCCGACCAGCTCGCGATGGAATACCTCTTCGAGCACGGGTACGCCGCGCCCGGCCGGCGCGGTTTCACCATCGGCGAGTACACCACGCAGGACCCGAACGCGGGCATCCGCAACTACAACATGAGCGACAGCCCGCTGAACTACAGCTCGCTGGACTACGACTTCGTCGGCCTGCAGGTGCACGCCTCCGGCGAGGTGTGGAGCGCCACCAACACCGACATCCGCGCGGCCATGATGCGCCGCTGGGGCAGCGGCACCCCGGCGATCCAGAAGGCGTGCGCGACCGGCGCTCGCGACGTGACCGCCTGCCCCGGCAACCGGCGCTGGATCCAGCTGGTCTTCGACTCGTTCCTGCTGATGGCGGTCAGCCAGGTCAGCATGGTCGACGCCCGGGACGCGATGCTCGCCGCCGACCGGATCCGCTTCGGCGGGGCCAACCAGGACCTGCTCTGGAACGGATTCGCCAAGCGCGGCCTGGGGGAGGGCGCGGCCAGCGTCGGCCACACCGACCCCGACCCCACGCCGGGCTTCACCTCCCCGTACGCCCGGGAGGGCTCGCTGCGGCTCCTGCCGGTGGGCGAGCGCGGGCCGGTGGCCGGTGCGCAGCTGTTCGTCGGGCGCTACCAGGCGCGGGCCGTGCCGGTCGCGGACACCGACGC
>NZ_KK037233.1:624509-647135 GCF_000568915.1 Micromonospora sp. M42
TCGCCGCGTCCGCCCTGGTCGCCGCCGTGGCCGCCGCCGCGCTCGTTGCCCCCGCCACTGTCTCCACCCGGCTCGCCGAACCGGCCGCTGCCGCCGTCTACGGCTCCTGCACCCAGTCCCGCTGCGCCGACGCGCGCACCGCGCGGTCCGGCTGGTCCGCGAAGAGCTTCCCGACCAGCCGCGGCTGGTACTCGTGGAGCGGCGGCCAGTGCAACTTCGCCGGCGGCCGGTTCTACAACTACGAGGAACAGCTGCCCTCCGGCGCCACCTACTACGAGTACGACGTCTACCCGCGCGCCTGCAACGCCTCCCGGGACGCGTACCGGATCGTGGTCAACAAGAGCACCGGGGCGACCTGGTTCTCACCCGACCACTACGCCAACTTCTACCGGCTCTGAGCAGCCTCGACGCCGGCCGGGCTCGCGACGCCCGGCCGGCGCCGTCGGGAAAGGACGGATCATGGGTACGCGGTTGCCGGCCTGGCTCGGGTACGACTTTGCGCCGTCCGAGCCGGACGGTGTGCCGGTCTCCGGCGTGGCCGGCCGCACCCGGGCCGGGCTGCACGGGGCGCTGGCCGGTGCGCTGGACCTGCCCGACTGGTACGGCCGTAACTGGGACGCCCTGGCCGACGCGCTCGCCGACCGCCTCGACGCCGGTCCGCTGACAGTGGTCGTGACCGACGCGGCGTACCTGCTCGCCGACGAGCCGCCCGCGCAGCTCGGCACGCTGCTCGACGTGCTCGGCGCGGTCGCCGCCGGTGGCCACGAGACGCTGCGGGTGGTGCTGCACGACCACCCGGACCGGCTGCCCGCCCTGCGCGACCGCGTCGCCGCCGTGCTCGGCGGACGGCTCGCCGGCCCACCCGCCACCGGCTGATCCCACCACCCGGCACCCGTCACCCTCACCCGGCCTGCCGACCGGGGCGGTGATCAAGGAGTTTGTGTCCGAATCAGGCCGCCGGAGCGACCCAAACTCCTTGATCAACGCCGCGAGGGCGGGTGGGGGTCAGGTGGGGTGGTCGAGGATGGCGCTGAAGCGCTCCTCGGCCAGGTCCAGCTGGGCGAGGATGTGCTCCTTGACCGGTGGCGACAGCGGTGTGTCCGGGCGGGTGACCAGGTCGCGGAAGACCGGCACCAGCGGGCGGTACTTCGCGGCGGCGCGGGCCACCTTCGGCCCGACCGTGTGGATCACACCCACGCCGTTGTCGGTGAAGTCGGACACCTTGATCACCCGGGCCCAGGGCTCCCGTTCCAGGCTGGCCGCCACGTGCTCCCGGTACTGCTCGTCGCGGTCCCGCCCCGGGTCGTACTCGGGGTTGGTGACCGCCGCGACCAGCCGGGCGACCCGCGACCCGAACCGGCCGGACAGCGCGGCGAGCGCCGCCGAGGTCACGTCGGGCCCGGTGGCCGAAGGGTCGAGCCCGGCCAGCTCGGCGGGGTGGTCCTCGACCGCGTCGTGCAGCAGCCCGGCGACGATCACGTCCACGTCCCGCACCTGGTAGTGGTGCATCAGCCGGATCGACACCCGCAGCAGGTGGTTGAGGTACGGCTCGCGTACCCGCCGGTCGTCGCGGTGCAGGTCGGCGGCCAGGTCGAGCGCCTCGGTCAGCCGGTCGCGGGCGGTCTCGTCGAACGCCTCGATCTCCAGCCGGAACCGGGCCAGCAGGCCGGGCTCACCGTGGATCTCGGTGATCGCGTGCATCGGCATGGTGGCGAGGTACGCGGGGAACTCCATGCGTCCCTTATAGCTGATCTTCGCTAGATCCGGTGCCCGCCGGGCCGCTCACGTCGTCGGTCAGGCGCTTGACCAGGCGTACGCAGGTGCCCTCCGGCGTGCCGACGATGGTGGCCTCGTCCATCACCCGCGCCATGATCAGCCGCCCGCGTCCCCTGTCGCCGCTCTCGTCGCCGTCGGCTGGCCGCCAGCCGCCCTGGTCGCGTACCTCGATCTCCAACCGGTCGCCGCGCAGCTCGGCCCGCAGCGTGGTGATCCCCTCCGGTGCGAAGCGGTACCCGTGCTCGATGGCGTTTGCGCACGCCTCACCGGTGGCGATGAGGACGGTTTCGACGTCCCACTCGCTGACGCCCCGGGCGTGCAGCCAGCCGCGTAGCCGCTCGCGGGTGGCGGCGAGCCGGCCCGGGTCGGCCGGCAGCTCGATGGTGAGGACCGGGCCGACGTCCGCGGATGTCCCACCCGTCACGTCCGGCCCTCCGTCCCGTGCCCGTCCCCGGACCTGGGCGCCCACTCGCGCTGTCACCGCCCGATTCTCACCCTGTTGTCCCCGGTGACCGCCGATTCATTCCCCCGGCGGCGCTGTCCGTCAAACGTGATCATTGCGCATCGGGGGCGGCGTGTCAGCCGGCGGCCCGGCAGGGCGGCAACGGCGGCGGGCCGGCGCCCCCCGGAGGGGACGCCGGCGCGGGATGAGCGGACGGTCACGCCGGCGGCGTCGAGGCGGTACGCGTGCGGGCTCAGGCGCAGGTCAGAGCGGCAGCCGCCCGGTACCGGCGAAGGCGTCGACGACGAGCGGGACCAGCGGGGCCGGCATCGGCCGGGCGGCGCGCAGCGTCGGCGTCCATCCGGCGTCGCCGCCGAGGTCCGGGTCGTGGACGGCGTTGTACGCGGCGAGCAGGCTCACCGGCCGGGGCAGGCGGTCGCCCTGGCGCACCCAGCTGCCGCGCTCGGTGAGCGCGGTGCCGCCCCAGTCGTACAGCAGGTCTGCGGGGCCGGCGTCGCCGGTGAGCGTGAAGAAGTTGTTCTCCGCGTACAGCGCGGACTGCACGCCGACGCCGAGGGCGTACTCGAAGCCGGGTCCGCCGAGCCGGTAGTGGTTCTCGTGCACGTCGACCTGGCCGAACCGTACCCGGGGCAGCCGTTGCAGCGTGCCGTCGAACAGGTTGTGCCGCACGGTGACGTTGAGCCTGCCCACGTCCGGCCCGACGGTGTTGGACGAGCCGATCAGCATCACCTTGTCCCGGCCGGTGAACCGGTTCCAGGAGACGGTGACCAGGCTGGCGGTGTGCGTGACGTCCAGCGAGCCGTCGTGCACCTGCCAGGGCCGGCCGAAGTAGACGGGCTGCGTGCTGTCCGGGTTGTCGCCGTCGGTGAACGTGTTGTGGTCGATCCAGACGTGTTCGCTGCGCCGTACGGAGATCTGGTCGTACTGGGAGTTCCAGTTGCCGGTGTCGCCGTCGGTGGGGGACCAGGCGGGGAAGCAGTCCCGGGCGTCGACGAATTCGATGTTGCGCACGATCACGTTGTCGACCCGGTCGATCATCAGCGTCAGGCCGGTGAGCCGGGCGCCGCGCAGGCCGATGATCGTGGTGTTGGAGCCGACGTTGATCTGGGTCTGCCGGGTCTGGGCGGCCACCGACCGCACCCGGGCGGCCTCCAGCGGCCCGCTCGGGTTCGTCCGCCCCCAGGTCGCCGGGTCGTACGCGGCCAGGTAGGCGGGCAGCGAATACTCCGGATCGGCCAGGTCGGCGCAGTCCAGCGGCGTGCCGTCCGGACCCTCGAAACCGTCGACGGTTCCGGCCACGTACACAATCTTGGAGGTGGCGTCGGTGGCGTTCGTGGCGTTGTCGCCGCCGAGCGCGGCGACCAGTTCGGCCCGGGTACGCACGACGCGCACCCGCTCCGGCGTGGCGGCCGACCCGCCGGTGGTGCCGGTGCCGGCGGCGGCCCAGCCGTCGTTCGCGGCGAGGGCCTGGCGGCCGATCAGCTCGGCGGCCCGGGACGGCTCACCAGGTGCGGCCGGCGCGGGCGCGGCGGTGGTGAGGACGAGCGCGGCGGTCAGCGCCGCGACGACTGCGGTTCGGGTACGCATGACTCGTTCCGTTCTCCTGGAGGGACATTCACTGCGCGGGCAGGTCCACCACGTACGGCGTGACCGCCCACGGCACGCCCGCCTCGGACGGCAGCGCGCCGGTCTGCGCGGCGGTCCGCAGCACCGCGCCGACGCCCCGCACCATCCGCACCCGCTGCGGGCCGTCGCCCGCCACGCGCACCAGGTCCCCGTCGAGCAGCGTCGGAACGGGCGCGTCCCGCAGCGCGTCCAGCACCGCGGTGAACGGTTCGGTACGCGCCAGCGGCGCGATCAGCGGCGTGCCGTCCGCGCGGTGGTCGAGCAGGTTCGCCAGCAGCCCGCGGCGGCCGGGCACCGGGCGTGGCGTGTCGTCGCCGGGTAGCCGCAGCCGGTCGGTGGGGTACTCCAGCACCGCCCGGCCCCGCTCGCCGGTGACCAGCACCTCCCCGGGTACGTGTTCCTCGGCGGCGAGGGTGAGCGCGGCCAGCACGGGCGGCCCGGCGTGCGGGGTCAGTCGCAGCACTGTGGTGTCGTCCACCTCGATCGGGCGCACCCGGTAGCGCTCCACGGCGATCCGGGCGGGGCGGACGGGTGCGCCGGTGACCGATTCTGCGACGGCGAGGCACTGCATGAGCGCGTGGGCGAGCGGGTTGGCGAGCGCTCCGTCCAGCGCCGGGCGGCCGTCGACGGTTCGTCGCCCGGCCCACGGGGAGCGGGCGTAGTAGGCGTCCGGGCGTTGCCAGGCGGCGAGTGTGGCGATGCCGGTGAGCGGGCCGAGCCGCCCGAGCGCGCCGGTCAGTTCGGTCAGCGCGGCCGAGCCGAGCGCCTGGAAGTTGACCTGCACGGCCCGGCCGGCGGCGTCCGCGGCGGCGGTGAGCGTCAGGTGTTCGGCGAGGTCGAGCACCGGCGGCTTCTCCAGCAGCAGGTCCGCCCCGGCGGCGAGCGCGTCGAGCGCGATCGGCAGGTGGGTGTGCGGCGGCGTGCAGATCACCACCACGTCGGGCCGGGACTCGGCGAGCATGGCCCGGTGGTCGGTGAAAACGGCCGCCTCCGGCGGGACCGGCGCGTCCGGTTCGGCATCCAGCGGCCGCACGTCGACCAGCGCGACCAGTTGCGCCCGCCCGGCCGCGTGCAGTTCCGCGATGGTCCGGCGGTGCCAGCGGCCGTGCCCGTTCGCCCCGATCAACGCCACCCGTGGCGGCCCGCCGGCGCTCACCGGGCGCCGCCCGGCGTGCTCCCGGTCACCGGGCGTCCGCCAGCGTGGCCCGGACGCCGTGGCGTTCCAGCGCGGTGAGCCAGCCGGTCACGTCGGCGCGGAACTCGTCGTCGGCGGCCAGGTCCGGCGGGAACACCTCGCGCAGCGCGAAGACCGCGTCCACCACCCCGGCCGGGGTGTGCGCTCCGGCGGCGAGGGCGGCGCGCAGCCGGTCGGCGAGCGGGTCGTCCAGCGGCAGCGGCCGGCCGTCGTCGGCGTACCCGAGCAGGAACCGCAGCCAGGCGGCCACCACGAGCGCGCTCCACCGCGCCGACCGGCCGGCCGCCCGCAGGTCGGTGACGGTGTGCAGCACCCGCTGCGGCAGCTTCTGCGAGCCGTCCATGGCGACCTGCGTCGTCCGGTACCGGATCGCGGGGTTGGCGAAGCGGGCGAGCACCTGCTCGCCGTAGGCGGTCACGTCGACGCCGGCCGGCGGGGTGAAGCTCGGCGTGATGTCCTCGGCGACCAGCCGCCGCAGCACCGCCTCCAGGTGCGGCAGCGTCAGCGCCTCGGCCACCGTCTCCGCGCCGGCGAGCGCGCCCAGGTACGCGGTGGCCGAGTGCACGCCGTTGAGCGCCCGCAGTTTCAGCCGCTCCCACGGGCCGGCGTCGTCGGTGAGCACCGCGCCGGACCGCTCCCAGGCCGGTCGGCCGCCGGGGAAGTCGTCCTCGATCACCCACTGCGACCACGGTTCGGCGGCGATCGCCGCCAGGTCGGTCACGCCCAGCGCCCGGCGCGCGGTGTCCCGGGTCTCGTCGGTGGCGGCCGGCACGATCCGGTCGACCATGGTGCCGGGGCAGGTGACGGCGGTGAGCACCCGTTCGGCGCTCGCGTCCGGCACCCGGGCCAGCGCGAGGCACTGCTCCACCAGCCCGCGCAGACGGCGTCCGTTGGCGGGCAGGTTGTCGCAGCTCACCAGCGCGATCGGCCCGGCGTCGGCGGCGGCGCGGGCGAGCAGCCCGCGCACCAGCAGACCGGGCACGGTACGCGGGGGACGGCCGGTGGTGAGGTCGGCGGTCAGGTCCGCGTCCACTGTGAGCGCTGCGGTCACCGGGTCCAGCCGGTACGCCTTCTCGGTCACCGTCAGCGTGACCACCCGGATCGCCGGGTCGGCGAGCAGGCCGACCACCGCGTCCGGGTCACTCGCGGCGTGCCGTACCCCGGCGAGCGCGCCGACCACCCGGGTGGCCGCGGCGTCGGGGGCGAGCGTGGTGACGCTGAACAGGCAGTCCTGCGCGGCCAGGGCGTCGACCACGTCGGTGCTGCGCGGCGCGACGCCGATGATGCCCCAGTCGCCGCCGGCCGCGCCGACCGCCGCCTCGGTGTGCACGGCCTGGTGGGCGCGGTGGAACGCGCCGATGCCGAGGTGGACGATGCCGGCCGGCACGGTGCCGGGGCGCAGCAGCGGCCGGGACTCCGGCGGCAGATGGCGCAGCGTGGCCAGGCCGAGCCGGTCGGGGGTCAGCGCCATGCCGGGCCGTCCGGGAAGCGGAACCGCGCGATCGACTCCGGACGCATGGTGGAGCTGTAGCCGGGCACGGTGGGCAGCAGGTAGCGCCCGCCCCGGGTGCGGACCGGGTCGGTGAAGTGCTCGTGCAGGTGGTCGACGTACTCGACCATGCGGCCGTCCAGGCTGGTGCCGACGCGCAGGTGGTCGAAGATCGCGAGGTGCTGCACGTACTCGCACAGGCCCACGCCGCCGGCGTGCGGGCAGACCGGCACGCCGAACTTCGCCGCCAGCAGCAGCTCGGCGAGCACCTCGTCCACGCCGCCGACGCGGCAGGCGTCGATCTGCATCACGCCGATCGCCTCGGCCTGGAGCAGCTGCTTGAAGATGACCTTGTTGGCGGCGACCTCGCCGGTGGCGACCCGGCAGCGTCCGCCGGTCAGCTCGGTGACCGCGCGGGCGATCCGGGCGTGGCCGAGCACGTCGTCGGCGTGCGTGGGCTCCTCGATCCAGTACGGGTCGACCTCGGCGAGCACGCCCATCGCGGCGATCGCCTCGTCCACGTCCCACACCTGGTTGGCGTCCATCATCAGCAGCGCGTCCGGGCCGATCTCGGCCCTGATGATCCGGGCCCGCCGCAGGTCGTCCTCGATCCGCCCGCCGACCTTCATCTTCATCGCGCGCCACCCGGCGGCGTACGCGTCGCGGGTCAGCGCGCGCACCTGCTCGTCCGGGTAGCCGAGCCAGCCCACCGACGTGGTGTACGAGGGGAACCCGTCGCGTTCCAGCCCGGCGAGCCGGTCGGCCAGGCCGTCGCGTCCCTTGTCGAGGATGGCCGCCGCCTCGTCCGGGGTGAGCGCGTCGGTGATGTGGTGGAAGTCGACAGTCGCCACCAGCTCGTCGGTGGGCATCTCGGCGAGGAGGCGCCACATCGGCTTGCCGGCGAGCTTGGCGCGCAGGTCCCAGACCGCGTTGACGAGCGCGCCGGTGGCCATGTGGATCACGCCCTTCTCCGGGCCCAGCCAGCGCAACTGCACGTCGGCGGCCAGGGAGCGCCAGAACGCGACGGGTTCGGCGGCGATCTCGGCGACGGTGCGTCCGCGTACGTGGTGGGCGAGCGCGCGGACCGCCGCGCAGGTGATCTCGTTGCCCCGGCCGTTGGTGAACGTGAACCCGGTGCCGGTCGGCCCGCCGTCGGTGGTCAGCTCCACGTACGTGGCCGAGTAGTCGCCCCGGTTTATCGCGTCCGAGCCGTCGCCGCTGGCGGCGGTGGGGAAGCGCACGTCGTGCACCTCGACGTCGACGATTGTGGTCATGACGGCCCACCTCCGAACTTGAAGACCTGCTTCGGCAGCCGGTACGCCAGGTCGACGATCGTCTCGGCGGCCTCGTCAGCGGTCATCCGGTGCTCGGCGACGAGGCGGGCGAGGAATCCGGCGTCGACCCGGCGGGCCACGTCGTGGCGTACCGGGATGGAGCAGAACGCGCGGGTGTCGTCGACGAACCCGGCGGTGTTGTAGAAGCCGGCCGTCTCGGTGACCGCCTCGCGGAACCGGCGCAGCACCTCGGGGGAGTCCAGGAACCACCAGGGCGCGCCGAGGCGCAGCGCCGCGTAGCCGCCGGCCAGGGGGGCGAGTTCCCTGGTGAACGTGTCCTCGTCGAGCGTGTAGAGCACCACTGTGAGCCGCGGGTCGTTGCCGTGCGCGTCCAGCAGCGGGGCGAGGGCGTGCACGTACTCGGTGGCCTGCGGCACGTCCCCGCCCACGTCGCGGCCGTGCCGGGCGTGCAGCCACCGGTTGTGGTTGCGCACCGCACCGGGGTGCAGCTGCATGACCAGGCCGTCGTCGAGCGACATCCGGGCGAACTCCAGCAGCATGTGCGCCCGGAACGCCTCCGCGTCGCCCGTGTCGGCCAGGCCGCGCCGGCCCCTGTCGAACAGGGCCGCGGCCTGCGCCGGACTGAGATCGAGGGTACGGGCGGTCGGGTGCCCGTGGTCGGACGAGGTGGCCCCGGCGGCGGCGAACGCCTCCCGCCGGGCCCGCAGCGCGGCCAGGTATCCGGCGTACGTGCCGGTGTCCTCGCCGGAGACCTCGGCGAGCCGGTCCACGTTTGCCGCCCAGTTGCCGAACTCCATGTCCACCACGTCGTCGGGGCGGAACGTGGTGACCACCCGCCCGCCCGGCCCGCCCCAGCCGTCGGCGGCGAGCTTGGCGTGCCGGCCGAGGTCGTCCAGCGGCGACTCGGTGGTGGCGAGCACCTCGATGCCGAAGCGCTCGAACAGCGCCCGGGGCCGGAATCCCGGTTCGGCCAGGCGCGCGGCGAGCGCGTCGTAGACGGTGTCGGCGGTGGCCGGGCTCAGTGGCGTGTCGACGTCGAACACGTTGCGGAACGTCTGCTCCAGCCACAGCCGGGACGGGGTGCCGCGGAACAGGTGCCAGTGCGCGGCGAAGCGCCGCCAGATGGTCCGCCCGTCGGTCTCCACCGGGCTGCCGTCGACGCTGGGCACGCCCAGGTCGGCCGGGGGTACGCCCTGGCTGAGCAGCATCCGGGTCAGGTAGTGGTCGGGTACGACGAGCAGCCGGGCCGGGTCGGGGAACGGCTGGTCGTCGGCCAGCAGCCCGGGGTCGACGTGCCCGTGCGGGGAGATGATCGGCTGCTGCGCGGCGAGCGCGTACAGCTCGCGGGCCAGGGCACGCAGGCCGGGCTCGGCGGGCAGCAGCAGATCGCTGGGGGAGATGATCGGCACGGGGGCGGGCTCCTCGGTCAGGGCAGGGTGAGCAGGTCGGCGACGCGGGTGGGGGCGCCGGTCTCCAGCGAGCGGTTGGCGGCCAGGCCGGTGAGCAGCGCGAGCGCGCCGTCGCGGGCGGTGGCGGCCCGGCCGAGCGGGTCGGGTTCGCCGCCGAGCAGCACCCGGGTCATCCGGGTGTCCGCGCCGCCGTGCCCGCGCCGGGTCCAGCCCTCGACCGGGATCTGGACCGGCGGCGCCCAGAACGGGCGCAGCGTGAGCCGGGCCGCGCCCCGCTCGACGGCGGCCTCGTCGCCGTGCAGCGCCGCGCCCTTCAGTGCACCGGCGACGGACGGGCTGACGTGGTCGCTCTCGGTCACCTCCAGCTCCAGGCGGCCCCGGCTGCCGTTGACCATCACCCGGTAGCCCTCCCAGGGGGCGTACGCGGTCAGGTGGTAGGTCATGGTCGCGCCGGTGTCGTAGCGGGCGAGCACCGCGAGGTCGTCCTCGATGGTCACGCCGGGGGCGAAGACGTTGCGGTCGCGGTGGTAGCCGTCCTCGGCCTCGGCGTCGAGGTACAGCTCGCGCAGTCGCGGGTGGTCGGCCAGGCGCAGCGCGAACGGGTCGCCGTCGGCGGCGGGGGAGCCGTGCGCCCGGTCGTAGTCGCGGGCGTAGCCGTGCCGGCGGCCGTGGGCGCCGTAGAAGAACAACCGGCCGTACGCGTGCACCTCGACCGGGCGCGCGTCCAGCCACCAGTTGACCAGGTCGAAGTGGTGGCCGGACTTGTGCACCAGCAGCCCGCCGGAGACGGACTTGTCGCGGTGCCAGCGGCGGAAGTAGTCGGCGCCGTGGCGCACGTCGAGCAGCCACTCGAAGTGCACCGACCCGATCTCGCCCACCGCGCCGTCGGCGAGCAGCCGCCGGACCTGCTCGTGCAGCGGGTTGTAGCGGTAGTTGAACGCGACTGTGACGCGCCGGCCGGTCTCGGCGACCGCGTCCAGGATGCGGCGGCACCGTTCCGCGTCGACCGTCATGGGCTTCTCGACGATCACGTCGCAGCCGGCGCGCAGCGCCGCCGTCACGTACTCGTCGTGGGTGGCGTCCACGCTGGTCACCAGCGCCACGTCGACGCGCTCCTTGGCGAGCATCGCGGTGAAGTCGCCGGCCGTGTACGTGGGCACCGGCGACCGGCCCAGCTCGGCCAGCCAGCGGTTGTGCGCGTCCATCCTCGTCTGGTTGACGTCGGCGAACGCGACCAGCTCGGCGGTGTCGGCGTGGTCGAGCGCCAGGGCGCGGACGAACATCTCGGCGCGCGCCCCGGCGCCGACCAGGGCGTGGCGGACCCGTTCCCGGGCCGGTGGTGACATGACGTCGGCCTCCCCGGCAGTCGGCTGCAAAGGTTTGCAGCCGAAGAAACCACGACGATGGATGCGTCGTCAACGGATGGCGGTCAAGCCGCCCTATCCATCCGCATTGATGAGGTTTCGCGCGCCCACCGGCACCGTCGCCGCAATCGAGCCGCAACAATGGACCGTTGACACCGGCGCAACCGTTTGCATTAATGGGCGGCACCCGTGACCCCCACCACATCGGACGAGGGAGCCCGCCGTGCCAGCCACCATCCGGGACGTCGCCCGCGCCTCCGGTGTGCACATCTCCACCGTGTCCCGGACGTTCTCGGCCCCGCACCTGGTCAACCCGGAGACCCGGGTCCGGGTGCTGGCCTGCGCGGAGGACCTCGGCTACCGGCCCAACCGGGCCGCCCGGGCCCTCATCACCGGCCGTACGCACAACATCGGCCTGATCGTGGCCGACATCGCCAACCCGTTCTTCCCGCCGCTGATCAAGGCGGCGGAGGGGCAGGCCCGGCACCGCGACTACCACGTGTTCGTCGCCGACACCAACGAGGACCCGGTCGCCGAGGAGGACCTGGTCCACGCGCTGGCCAAGCAGGTCGACGGCGTGCTGCTGTGCAGCCCCCGGATGAGCAACAGCCTGATCGAGCAGGTCAGCCGCGAGGTCCCGGTGGTGGTGATAAACCGCCAGGTCGCCGGCCTGCCCTGCGTGATGATGGACGTCGGGCAGGGCGCCCGGGCCGCGATCGAGCACCTGCTCGGGCTCGGCCACCGCCGGATCGCGCTGCTCGGCGGCCCACGCGGCTCGTGGACCGCCCGGGAGATGCGCCGCGCCGCTACCGCCGCCGCCCGCAGCGGCTCAGCGGAGCTGACCGTCCTCGGACCCAACCAGCCCACCGAGACCGGCGGCGGCGCACTGGCCGAACAGGTACGCCGCAGCGGCGTCACCGCCGTGCTGGCCTACAACGACCTGATGGCGATCGGCCTGATCGAAGGGCTGGACGCGCTCGGGACGCGGGTGCCGCACGACGTGAGCGTCGTCGGCGTCGACGACATCGCGCTGAGCCGGCTCACCCGCCCCAAGTTGACGACGGTGGCCACGCCGACCGCGGCCGCCGGCCGGACGGCCGTCGACATGCTGCTGCAACTCGACTCCGACGCGCCACGCGGCGCCCGGGGCCGGGGCGCGGCGGCCGGCGACCGTCGCACCACCGCACAGGTAATGCTCCAGACCGAACTGGTCGTCCGCGACTCGACCGGGCCCGTCCCCGCGCCCGGCCGGGACGGCACCGGGGCCTGAGCAGGTGGCCCGGGCCCGCACAGCACTGCGGACCCGGGCGGCCCGTGGACGGCCGCCGGTGACGTCGTCGCCTCCCACAGCCGAGGAGTGAGCGCAGATGCACCCCGCAACGTCCCCCACCGCCGGCGCACCCGCCGGGCGGCATCACCGTACCCCTCTGACCCGACGTCGACTCGTGCGCGGCCTGGCCGCCGTCGCGCTCGCCGTGCCCCTCGCCCTGGGCGCGGCCGGCTGCGGCGACGACGACGCCGGCGGCGACGGCGGCCCGGTCAAACTCTCCGTCTTCTGGTGGGGCGGTGAGGCCCGGGCCAAGCTCACCGAGGACGCCCTGGCCCTCTACACCAAGAAGCACCCCGACGTGACGTTCGAGAAGACCTGGCAGGCCAACCAGGGCTACTTCGACAAGCTCGCCACGCTCACCGCCGGCGGCAACCCGCCGGACCTGTTCCAGATCGACGACAACTACCTGGCCGAGTACGCCGGCCGCAGCACCACGCTCGACCTGGGCAGCTACCAGGACTCCGGCAAGCTCGACGTGTCGAAGTTCCCCAAGAGCCTGCTGGAGTACGGCGTGGTCGACGGCAAGCTCGCCGGGGTGGCCGCCGGGGAGAACACCCAGGGCCTGGTCTACAACAAGACGCTGCTGCAAAAGAACGGGCTGCCCGAGCCGACCACCGGGATGAGCTGGGAGGAGCACATCGCCTGGGCCGAGCAGGTGGCGAAGAAGACGAAGGTGCCCGGCACCCAGGACCCGAGCGCAGACTACAAGGCGCTCTGGGTGTGGCTGCGCCAGCAGGGCAAGGACCTGTACAACGGCAAGGAGCTCGGCTTCACCGCCGAGGACGTGACGAAGTGGTTCGAGCTGTGGAAGGGCGCGCGGGACCGGGGCGCCACCCCGAAGCCTGACGTCATCCACGAGGGCAACTCCAGCGACATCACCAAGCAGCTGGTGGTCACCGGCAAGTCGGCCACCTCCTGGGTGTGGGTCAACCAGATGCCGGACCTGAAGAAGAACACCAAGGACGAGCTGGGCGTGGTCGCGTACCCGGGTGACCCGAGCGGGCAGTGGGCGCGCGCCTCGATGTACTGGTCGGTGTTCAAGGGCAGCAAGCACAAGGACGTCGCCGTCGACGTGATCAACTTCCTGAACAACGACCCGGAGGCGGTGGCGCTGCTCGGCACCGACCGCGGTCTGCCGTCGAACATGGATCTGCGCGCCAAGGTCAGCGAGACCGCCACCGACCCGGCCATGAAGCAGTCCATCCAGGTCGAGTCCGACCTGGCGCAGAAGTTCGGCGCCTCGCCCCAGGTGCCGATCAAGGGGCACAGCAAGGTCAAGTCCGAGCTGGTCAAGGCCGCCGAGAACGCCCAGTACGGCCGCGCCACCCCGGCTCAGGCGGCCGAGCAGTTCGTCACCGCCTGCAAGTCCGCGATCGCCTGACCCCACGAAAGGACCGGTCCCGTGGCTGTCACCACGGCGCCCGGCCGGACCCCGCGCACCGGACCGGCCGGCCCTCGCCCCACGCGGCGTCGGGCCGGCCGGGCCCGGCTCGGCGAGGGCCTGGCGGGGTACGTCTTCCTCTCGCCCTGGCTCATCGGACTGATGGGCGTCACGGCGATCCCCATGCTGCTGTCGCTCTGGCTGAGCTTCACCGACTACGACATCCTCACGCCGCTGTCCGAGGTGCGGTGGGTGGGGCTGGCCAACTACGAGCGGATGTTCACCGCCGACCCGTCGTACTGGCACGCGGTGCGGGTCACGCTGACGTTCGCGCTGATCGCGGTGCCGCTGAAGCTGGCCGCCGCGCTCGGCGTGGCGCTGCTGCTCAACCGGGCCTGGCGCGGCGTCGGGCTGTTCCGCAGCCTGTTCTACCTGCCGTCGCTGCTCGGCGGCAGCGTCCGCTGCCATCGTCTGGGTCAACATGTTCAACCGGGACGGCGCGTTCAACTCGTTCCTCGCCCTGTTCGGCGTCGAGGGGCTGCCCTGGGTCAGCGACCCGGACTGGGCGCTGGAGACGCTGATGGTGCTGGCCATCTGGCAGTTCGGCGCGCCCATGGTGATCTTCCTGGCCGGGCTCAAGCAGGTGCCCACCGAGCTGTACGAGGCGGCGGCGGTGGACGGCGCCGGGGCGTGGCGGCGCTTCCGCGCGGTCACCCTGCCCATGCTCTCCCCGGTGATCTTCTTCAACCTGGTGCTGGAGACCATCAACGGCTTCCAGGGCTTCACCGCCGCGTTCGTGCTCAGCAACGGCACCGGCGGCCCGGTCGACTCCACCCTGATGTACACGCTGAAGCTCTACATCTCCGGCTTCACCGACCTGGAGATGGGCTACGCGTCGGCGATGGCGTGGGTGTTCCTGGTGGCGATCGGCGTGGTCACCGCCGTCTTCTTCAGCACCGGCCGGTTCTGGGTGCACTACTCGGACGGAGACGACTCATGACGGCGCTTCCTGTCGCCCGCCGCCGGCCGGGCAGCGGCCGCAACGTCCTGCGGCTGGTCGTGCTCGTGGCGATCGTCGCGGTGGTGCTCTACCCGCTGTTCTGGATGCTCGGCACGTCGGTCAAGTCGCAGGCCGAGATCGTCAACAACGTCGGCCTGCTGCCGGAGGTGTTCACCCCCGGCAACTACGTCGACGGCTGGACCAACTTCGACATCAGCTTCGGCCGGTTCTTCCTCAACAGCGCAGTGGTCAGCGCGCTCACCGTCGTCGGCAACGCGCTGTCCTGCCTGCTCGCCGCGTACGCCCTGGGCCGGCTGCGGTTCCGGCTGCGCAAGCTGTGGTTCACCGTGATGATCGGCACGCTGCTGCTGCCCGGGCACGTGCTGATCGTGCCGCAGTACATCCTGTTCCGCAGCCTCGGACTGGTCGGCGGCGACTGGCCGTACCTGCCGCTGCTGGTGCCGCAGTTCCTGGCCACCGAGGCGTTCTTCGTCTTCCTCATGGTGCAGTTCATGCGCGGCATCCCGCGCGAGCTGGACGAGGCGGCCACCATCGACGGCGCGTCCCCGTACGGCGTGTTCCGGCACGTCATCCTGCCGCTGAGCCGCCCGGCGCTGGTCACCACCGCGATCTTCTCGTTCATCTGGACCTGGAACGACTTCTTCCGGCAACTGGTGTTCCTGTCCAGCCTGGAGGACTACACGGTCCCGGTGGCGCTGACGCTGTTCATCGACTCGACAAGCCAGAGCGCCGTCGGCCCGATGTTCGCCATGTCGGTGCTGTCGCTGCTGCCGGTGTTCCTGTTCTTCCTGGCCTTCCAGCGGATGCTCGTCGAGGGCATCAACACCAGCGGGCTGAAGGGATGACCGCCGTGCCTGCCCGTGGCGACTGGCGGGACACGCTGCGCGAGGCGACCGATCTGGCGCTGCTCGGCTTCGCCGTGGCGCTGGCCGCGCTGCCGGTGCTCACGCTCGCCCCGGCGCTCGCCACTGCCAGTGCCGCGCTGCACGACAGGTCGGTCACCGGTTCCTGGCCCGACGCGCGGACCAGCCTGGCCCGGTTCGGCCGCGCGCTGCCCGCCGGGCTGGCGGTCAGCGCCGTCGCCCTGGCCGCCGTCGCGCTGCTCGCCGCCGACCTGCTCGCGCTCGCCACCGGCCGGGTTCCCGGCGGCGGGCCCGCGCTCGCGCTCACCGCCGTCGTGGTCGCGGTCCTGCTCGGGTACGCGGGCCTGGTCACCGTCGCGGTTGGGGCGCAGCGGCGGCCGGGGGCTGGCGGACGGCGGGCGCGTGAGGTGGTCCCGCACCTGCCCGCAGCGCCCCGGCGTGCGGGCCGCCGCCTCCGGCATTCTGCGCCCTCGCGGTGCTGCTGGGCGTGCTGGTCACGCCGGTCGCGGTGCCGATCCTCGGCGGGTACGCCCTCGCGGCGCTGCACGCGCTCGACGCCCGCCGCCCGGTCCCCGCCCCGGACCCGACGTGACCGCCGAACCCCGGCTGGTGGTGGACGGCGCCGAGGTGGCCCGGTACCTGGTCCGGCCGGAGCTGGACCCGCGCCACGGGCCCCGGCCCTACCTGCATCCGGTGCGGACCCGGGCCGGCACGCCGGTCACCGACGCGCTCCCGGCCGACCACGTCTGGCACCTCGGCGCGTCACTGGCCGTGCAGGACGTGGACGGCGTCAACCTGTGGGGCGGCCGGACGTACGTGCGCGGCACCGGCTACACCTGGCGCGACGACCACGGCGTCATCGCGCACACCGGCTGGCGCGAGCGGACCGCCGACCGGCTCGACCACGACCTGGAATGGCGGGACCGGCACGGCCGGGTGCTGCTGCGCGAGCACCGGCGGATCACCGCCACCCCGGCCGGGGAGGACGCCTGGTGGCTGGACCTGTCCGCCACGCTCACCTCCGCCACCGGCGCCGACGTGCGCCTGGGCAGCCCGGCCACGAACGGCCGCCCGGGCGGCGCCGGCTACGGCGGATTCTTCTGGCGTGCCGTGGCCGACGGGGAAGCGCGGGTGCGCACCGCCGAGGCGGTGGGCGAGGAGGCGGTGAACGGCTCGGCCGCGCCCTGGCTGTTTTTTGTCCGCCTCCGCGCTTGGCGGTGGCGCGTACACGCTGGTGTTCACCGGTCTGGGGCCGGGTGACAGGTGGTTCGGCGCACCGCGATGTACCCGGGCGTCTGCGTCGCGTACGCGTTCGACACCCCGGCGGTGGTCGCGGCCAGCCGGCCCCGGCACAACTGTTTTTTGGTGCTGGTCGCCGACGGCCTCCTCGACCCGGACGACGTGGCGGCCCGCCTGGGGGTGACGCCGTGAGCCCGGCGGGCGGGCCGGAGGTGGTCTGCGTGGGCGAGACGATGGTGGTGCTCGCCCCCGATGACGGCGGGTCGCTGGAGCGCGCGGCGCGGCTGACCGTCGGCGTGGGCGGCGCGGAGTCGAACGTGGCGGCCGGACTGGCCCGGCTCGGGCACCGCGCGGCGTGGGTCAGCCGGGTCGGCGACGACCCGTTCGGGCGGCGGGTGGTGGCCGAGGTCGCCGCCGCGGGCGTGGACGTCAGCCTGGTCATCGTGGATCCGGACGCGCCGACCGGGCTCTACCTGAAGGATCCGACCCCGGTCGGCACCCGCGTGCACTACCACCGTGCCGGGTCGGCCGCGAGCCGCCTCGGTGCCGCCGACCTCACGCGTTCCGGGCTGGCCGGGGCACGCCTGCTGCACCTGTCCGGCATCACCGCGGCGCTCTCCGGCACCTGCCGTGACCTGCTCGTATCCGCGCTGGACGGGCGGGCGCTGCCCGGCGCGCGGGTGAGCTTCGACGTGAACCACCGCCCGGCGCTCTGGCCCGCCGACCGGGCCGGGCCGGTCCTGCGCGGCCTGGCCGACCGCGCCGACGTGGTGCTGGTCGGGCTGGACGAGGCGGCCGGACTGTGGGCTGCGGACGATCCGGCCGACGTTCGTGCCCTGCTGCCCGACCCGGAACTGGTGGTGGTCAAGGACGGGCCGGTCGGCGCGACGGCGCTGCCGCGTACCGGGCCGGCGGTGTTCGTGCCGGCGCTGCCGGTGGACGTGGTGGAGCCGGTCGGCGCGGGTGACGCGTTCGCCGCCGGGTTCCTGTCCGGGCTGCTGCGCGGCCTGGACCTGCGCGCCTGTCTGCGGCTGGGGCACCTGACCGCCGCGCCGGTGCTGGTCGTGCCGGGCGACACCGCGCCGCCGCCTGATCCGGAGACGATCGCGCGGGCGCTGGCGCTGCCGGAGACGATGTGGACCGCGCAGGTCAGGGGAGGGAGTGGGAGATGAGCGGGCACGACTTCGAGGCACTGTTCGGCGACGCGCGGGTGATGGTGATCCTGCGCGACCTGCCTGTCGACGAGACGGTCCGGCTGGCGGAACTGGCCTGGGATCTCGGCATCGCCGTGGTGGAGGTGCCCATCCGTACCCCGGAAGCGGTGCCGGCGCTGCGCGCCGCGGTGACGGCAGGGCGGCGGCGGGACCGGATCGTCGGCGCGGGCACCGTGCGTACCCCGGCGCAGGTCCACGACGCGGTGGCCGCCGGGGCGGCGTTCACAGTGGCGCCCGGCCTGGACCTGGCGGTGGCCGACGCGGCGGCCGGTCTCGGCGTGCCGCACCTGCCCGGCGTGGCCACCCCGACCGAGGCGCAGCGGGCGCTCGACCACGGCCTGGTGTGGCTCAAGGCGTTCCCGGCGGTCAGCCTCGGCCCGGCCTGGTTCCGGGCGGTGGCCGGGCCGCTGCCGGAGGCCCGGTTCGTCGCCACCGGCGGCGTCGACGCCGGCAACGCGGAAGACTTCCTCGCCGCCGGGGCGCGCGTGGTGGCGGTCGGGTCGGCGCTCACCGACCCGCAGCAGCTGCCGCGCCTGGCCACGCTCGCGGCCGGCGGCGCGGTCACCTGACGGTACGACCGGACGTGGTGGCGGTGGTCCGGATCGCCTTCACGATCGCCGGGATCGACCCGATCAGCAGCACCAGCGCCCAGATCAGCGCCACCACCGCGAACACCACGGCGCCCAGGTCGTCCAGGATGCTGACCAGGATCACCGGCACCAGGCCGTGCAGGAGCTGCAGCACCACTGTGCACAGCAGCGTGGTCAGCATCAGCGCGACGAGGCCCTTGTTGCGCAGGAACCGGGGCTGGGCGGCGAGCAGCAGCCCGGCCCAGACCAGTTTGAGCAGCAGCGCCAGCCCGAGCAGCACCGCCGCGTCGTCGACCGGGAAGAACCCCCACACCGCGAGGTACGCCAGCGTGCCGAACGGCGGCGCCAGGAACAGCGACACCATCACCGTCAGCTCGACGAACGCGACGACCAGCAGGACCAGCGACACCAGCAGCAGCACGATCGAGAAGACGAGCGTGGCCGCGCCCTGCACCCGGCCCTGCACCCGGTCGGGCAGCACCAGGCTCAGGCAGAACAGCCCGGTCGTCCAGAGCGCCACCACGTCGATCAGCGCGAGGTAGCCGATGCCCCGGCCGGACGGCTCGGACACCGCGCCGACGTCGCCCAGCTCGACGCCGAGCTGGCCGGCACTGTCCCGCAGCGCCCCGCTCGCGTCGCCGCCGCCGGTCAGCGCCGCCGCGCCCAGCTCCACGCCGACCACGAGCGCCACCGCGAGCAACGCCAGCAGCAGGAACGGCTTGCGCAACTCACCCATGCCGCGTCTCCGTCCGGGTCAGGACCGGGCCAGCGTGACCGAACATCCACCACCTCCCGGACACCGCAGGAGCACCTCGGTCTCCCGGTCCACCGCCACCTTCGCCACCGCCGGGCCGTCCGCGTCGGGCGCGACCTCGTCGGTGACCGTCACGTCCGCGTCGCCCGGCGCGCGGGCTGTCACCTCGAACGGCATCGTGCCGCGCAGCACCAGCGTGCGCAGCGCGCCCGGGTCGGCCACCCGCAGCCGGCACACCGTGCCGAAGGTGAGCGTCACCCCGTCGGCGGTGGTGGCCGGTTCCGCGGCCGGCGGCAGGCAGCTCAGCGCCACCGTCGCCGGGTCGACCGTCCCGGACCCGCGCCCCAGCCGGGCCAGCGCGCCCGGCCCGGCCGCCGGGTCGCCCCTGTCGTCGCGGCGTCCGGCCACCGCCACCACGTACAGCGCCACCAGCAGCACTGCCACCGCCACCAGCAGCACCTTCTGCCTGGTGGTCATGGCCGGACGACGGGCGTGAAGCGGATCTCGTCCACGCCCGCGAAGTACCTGTCGGTGCCCTGCGTCTTGCTCACCGCCACGAGCGTCAGCTTGTGCGGGCCGCGGGTCAGCTCCAGGGTCCCCACGTCCACCTCGTCGGTGCGGACCACCGTCGGGGTGAACCCGAAGAACGTGTCGCCGACCTGCCGGCCGTCGACCAGCCAGATCGTGTTCGCGTAGTCGAACGACGTGGTCCGCACGGTGGAGAACCGCCAGGTGCCGTCGGACGGCAGGTCTACCTGCACGGTGACCCGGTCGCCGACGCCCCGGCCCAGGAAGAACAGCTGGGCGTCGCCGGACCACACCACGTCGCAGCAGTTCTTTTGCGCCACCACGTCCGCCTTCGCGCCGGTGGTGGACTGCACCGTCGCGCCGGAGACCAGCGTCTCCGCCTCCACGGTCACCGCGTCGGCCTGCGGCGGCGCGGGGGTGTCCGGTACGCGGGTCACCAGCCAGGCCACCACCCCGGCCACGACCAGCACCAGCGCCGCGGCGGCCGCGATCCACGGCCACGGCGCACGCTTCGGGGGTACGACGGCCCGCACGTCGTACGTGACCCGGCCGCTGGAGCGGGAACTCTCCTCCGGCGCGGTGTTCGCCGAGTACGCGAACCCGGTCATGTCGTAGCGCCGGGGCGGCGTGCCGGGCGGCACGGCCAGGCGTACCAGGAACGACACCGAGCCCTGCCCGGGCACCACCCGCTGCGGCTCGGCCACGGTGAACCAGGCCCGCTGGCTGCCCTTCGCCGGGCGCGACGTCGAAGACGACGGTGTCCGGCGCGGTGCCCTGGGTTCGACACGGTGAACGTCAGCTCACCGCTGTGCGGCGTCCAGGGTGACTGTTCGGCGGCGGCGACGACTGTCATTCGGTGGTCATGACGGCTCTCGGGCGGATCGTGGGGTGCGGGTACGTGCGCCCGGCCGACCGCGCGCACCGTCGCCACCCCGGCGGCGGGCTCGGCGTCGTCCGGCTCGGGCGTGGGCGGCGGGCCCGGGTCGGGCGGGTCCCCGGTGACGACCTCGACGGTGACCGCCGCCGGTTTCTCGGCCTCGAACGATGCGGGTGACCAGCGCGCGCCGGTCGGCGGCGGCCGGTGGCACCCGCACCACCAGGTGGAACGGCCGCTCGGGCGGTTCGTCCAGCACGAACCCGGTCACGCCGGTGGCCAGCTCCAGCGCGGTCCGCATGCCGTACGGGGTGCCGCGCCACCGGGCCAGCAGCGCGCCGTGCGCCACCAGGTCCCGCAGCCGGCCCGCCGGCAACGGCAGCGGCGCGTCGGCGCGGGGCGCGGCGACCACGTGGTCCATCGCCACCCAGCGGGTCAGGTACGCCACGAACCCGTCCGGCGTCCGGTACGGCCCGAACAGCGCGTCGACGTCGGCGAGCACCGCCTCGTCCGGGGCGTGCAGCGCCTCCATCACGTCCAGCAGCGCGCCCAGCACGCTGCCCGGGCCGGCGGCCCGCTGGTACGCGGCCGGCAGCAGCCGCTCAATCGCCGCTCGGCGCATCCTGCCGCACCACCTCGATGTCGTGCTCGCCGGAGCAGAGCAGCCAGGTGCCGGGGACGGTGACCACGTCGGCGGTGGCCTGGTTGGCGCTCGCCGTCCAGTCCTCGCCGTCGCCGCTGCGGAACACGCCGCGCTCGCCGCCGGCGAGCACCAGCCGCCCGGCGCCGGAGGTGCCGGTGGGCGCGGTGGCGGCGATGGCGTCGACCGGGACGAACCGGGTCCGGTCCCGCAGCGGCAGGCCGCAGTTGACCATCACGGGCGACCACTGCGGCTGCCCGGCGAGCGTGTCGAGGCGGACCACGCCGCCGCTCTGCGTCGCGGCGAGCGCGAGCGGGCCGCTGAACGCCAGGTCGCGGCAGGTGCCGCCGATCCAGCCGGACGCCATCGACTGCCACTTCACGTCCGACTCGAACAGCCGGGTGCGGTGGCAGCCCTGGCCGGGCTTCTTCGGGTCCGGCTCGCCCGCGCCGCACCACAGCAGCGTGGCCGGGGCCGTCGTACTGGACGGCGAGGATCCGGTTGTCGACGTTGGCGAGGCCGACGTGGGCGAACGTGCCGGGCCGTCCGGCAGATGTCGACAGGTAGACGCCGAATCCGGCCTGCGCGGCCACCGCCACCCCTGGTGCGCCGCGCTCGGAGACGAACGCGCGCACCGCGTAGAAGCCGCGGTCGGCGTCGGCCGGGTCGACCAGGATCTGCAACGGCACCGCGCCGGGTAGCAGCGGCACCTCGTACAGGCCCGCGTCGGTGGCCAGCAGCAGCGCGCCGGTGCCGTCCCGGTCGATCCAGGCCAGATCGCGGACGCCGGAGTCGAGGTCGGTCAGCAGCGTCCACGTCTCACCCAGGTCGGTGCTCAGCCGGACCCGGGAGCCGCCGGCGGCGCGGGCCGTCACCACCGCCACCG
This sequence comes from Micromonospora sp. M42, assembly GCF_000568915.1. NCBI lineage: Bacteria > Bacillati > Actinomycetota > Actinomycetes > Micromonosporales > Micromonosporaceae > Micromonospora > Micromonospora sp. M42. Next base: position 646,447 of record NZ_KK037233.1, read on the forward strand.
AACCGGCCCGGGGGACCACGCCGGGGCGGACCGGGGCGGGCGCCGGCACCACCCGCACCACTGTCTCGTCGTCGAACCGGCCGGCCGGTTCCCAGCCCGCGCCCGCGTTGGTGGAGCGGAACAGCACCGGGCCGCCGCCGGCGTACCAGGTGTCGGCCTGGTACTGGTCCACCGCCACGGTCCGTACCTGCGCGTCCGGCGCCTCGTCGACCACGAACCGCACCGACTCGACGTAGCGCACACCCGGCTCGGCGTGCTCCAGCATCCGGTACACGTTGGAGGCGCGCAGCGGCTCGCCGAACGCCCAGCCGGCCGGGTTCAGCGGCGTGGGCAGCGGGCTGAGCGTCTGGTGCAGCCGGTCGTGGATGCGGCGGCGTACCGCGTCCACGTCCTCCTCGCGGCGCACCACCACCCGGGCCCTGATCGACACCGCCTTGTACCGGGCCCAGCCCGCCCGCACCGCCGTACCCAGGGCACGGCGGCGTTCCAGGTCGGCCTCGACCCGGCGGCGGGCCTCCTCCACCTCGTGCTCGCGCAGCACCGCCACCGGCAGCCGGCCGCCGGGACGGGCCGCCTCCGGCACGTACGGCACCAGCACCACCTCGACCTCGCCGGGCCGGGCGAAGCTGTAGACGGCGGCCCGGGTGAACGCCCGCGCCCGCGCCACCGCCCCGGAGCCGGTGGCCAGG
>NZ_KK037233.1:647849-656740 GCF_000568915.1 Micromonospora sp. M42
GCCGGCGTCCAGATCGCCGTACGCGGGCAGCGTCACCCGGGCCCGGCCCAGCCCGTCCGGGTCGTCGACGTCGGTGACGGTGCCGAGCGTGACAGTCGCCGCCGGGGGCGCGGCCGACGGCGGCGGGCCGGGCGGCGCGGTGGAGAACCGGGTCAGGTGCCCGTCGGCGTCCACGGTGTGCACCACCTCGGTGAGCACGTACACCCCGGCGAGCGGCTCCGGGACGCCGGCGAGGGCGATCCGCCGGCCCGGCCGCAGCGCCGGGTCGCCCTCCGCGGTGCCCTCGGCAGTGACCAGCGCCGCCACCCGGGCGTCCAGCCCGGCTCGGGCCAGCGCGGCCAGCTCGTCGTCGCTGCGGCCCGGCTGGTCCACAGCGGTACGGACGCCGTCCGCGCCCACGTCGCCCGGGTCGGGGCGCAGCGGAATGCGCCGCCCGCTGCGCGCCTCGTCCGCGCGCTGGCTCAGCGGCTCGGCGCGCTGCGGGTGCCAGCCGAGCACTGCGCACTCCGCGCCCGCCCGGTCCAGGTTCTCGGTGATCCGCAGCGCGTGCACCGTCTCGCCGAGCGTCAACGGCAGCGGCTCCCCGTAGCCGTCCAGCGTGCACAGCCGCAACCGGTCACCGTCCACGCCGAGGTGCAGCCCGGCGCGACCGGCCACCTCGCACAGCAGATCCAGGTCGGTGTGCCGGTGCTGGAGCAGCCGGTCCAGGCGCGGCCCGTCGTCCTCGGCCGCCACGCTCAACCCCAGCCCGGCGCACAGGTCGGCGGCCAGCTCGGCGGCGGTCACCGACTCGAACACGCGCAGCTCCTGCCGCTTGCGCAGCCGGTGCAGCGGGTCGTACGCCCGGATCCGGGCCAGCGCGGCGCCGTCACCGGCGTACTCCCGCTCGACTGCTGTCACCTCGCCGGTGAACAGCGCCTCCGCCTGCCCGTCGAGGCGGACGTCGACTGTGGCGCCGGGGCGTACCGGAGTCGAGCGGACCCGCGCCGGGAGCGGTGGCGAGGGTCAGCTCGCACTGCGCCGGGCGGTCGAGGCGGGCGGCGACGCGGATGCCGCGCAGCCGGGCCGGATCGGCCAGCGGTCGCCCGTCGACCGTGACCAGGGCGGCCCGGCTCACGGCGCACCCCCGGCGGCCGCTCGCCGCGCCGGGCTGGTCGCGTGGCGGGTCACGGCGTGCCTCCCGCGGTGACGGCGTCCGGCGCGACGGTGGCGGCGCCGGCCGGCGGGACGGCGAGCGCGGTGCCGGCGGGCACGGTGAGCGGGTCGGTGATCCGGTTGTGCTCGGCGAGCAGCCGCCAGCGCAGCGGCGAGCCCAGCGCGTCGTGGGCGAGCAGGTCGAAGCGCACCCCGGACCAGCCCGGCTCGGCCGCGCCGTCGGCGGCGGCGACCACCGCGGACCCGGGCGCGACAGCGGGTGTGCTCGCCGCGGCCAGTTCCTCCTCGAACCCGGCGCGCGCCGCCTCCGCGCCTCGGACGGGACCAGCTTCAGCCGCAGCCAGGAGCGCCGGGGCGTTACCGGGAGGGTGAACGCGTCGAACCGTCCCGCGATCGCCGTGATCACGCCCGGGACGTTCCAGGTCTTGCCCCAGACCAGGCGGACCAGCGGCGGGCGCAGCCAGCCGTGCTCGACCGCCGAGTTCTCCGCCAGCATCCACAACGGCCGGGTCAGCGTGCGGACGTCCTCCGGCCGGGCCGGCGACTCCACGAAGTCGACGTCGAAGAGCAGATCGAGGACCAGTTCGGTACGCCCGCCGCCGGTGAAGACCAGCGGGTCGTCGGCCAGCCCGGCGCCGGTCAGCGGCCCGTCCGGTCCGCCGCGCGGGCGTACCCCGGCCAGCCGGGTCACCTGCACGGTCTCCGGGTTGAGCAGGCAGTCGACCCGGGTGCCGGACTCGTCCACGAGGAAGGCGACGCGCTCCATCAGTCACCCGCCTGTTCCCGGTCCAGCCGGGCCGTGTCGCTCCACCGCGTGGGCTGCGGGGCGGGCCAGGCCGGTTCGGCCGGGAGCGCCGGCCACGGATCCGCGTGCGTCCCGCCGCCCTCGGCCATCCCGGTCGCCACCTGGCCCGTCGTGCGGATCGGGTCGGAACCGTCCGGCAGGGCCGGCCACGGGCTGCTGTACGTGGGACGCGCGGGCCACCGCCCCTGCCTCTCCCCGGACGCCGGGTCGTGTCCGCCCGGGTACGGCACGTCGGCGGCGCGCCCCGGGTACTGGGCGACGGATCCGTCCCTTGTCCCGTCGCGACCGTTCGTTGATCCGGTTCGACCGCCCTTGATGCGTGCGGCCGGTCCGCGCGGCAACGACGGTGGCGCAGCCGCGAAGGCGAGCGGGGGCCTGTCACCTCGACCGGACGGCACGTCCGCTCCGGCGATGTCGTCCCTGCGCGTCGGCCGGCCCCGGTCGACCTGTGGGAGGTTGCGGAGCGGGTCCACCCGGTCGGGGCCGGGCCTGCGCTCGGACGGTGACGGCCGGTCCGATTCGCCGGATCCCACGGGACCCGGCGATCCGATCGTGTCCCGGCTGCCGGCGGGGTGTTCGGGCCCGGCGGTGCCAGCGGGCACGCCCGGGTCGGTGGGCCGACCGGTGCCGTCGCTGCTCGCGCCCCTCGTGCCGGTGAGGGCCGGCCTGAGGGCGCGAGTCACCACCGGCCGGCGTGCCGGGGGCGCGCCACCGATGGCTTCCGTGGTGCTTGCGGTACCGGTCGGGCCGACGGCGCCCGGTGACCCGGTCCGGTCCGGCATACGCGCCGCTCTCGTCCTCTCCGGTGCCCCGGCCAAGCCGATCGGCTCCGTCACGAACCGGTTCGCGGGTTCACCCGCAGACGCCCCGTCGTCCCACGACCGCGACGGCCTGTCCGAGCGGGACCGGGCGCCCGGCGTCGGCGTGGAAGGCGCCGCCCCGCTCACTTCCCACCCGGCACTCGTCGCTCCCGGCGACCGCGCACCGCGCCCCGGCTCCGAGTTCCCGCTTCCCGAGATCCCCGTCCCACTTCCCAGGAGCTCCGGGAGATCTTGGTAGGAAACGGCCCCTATAGGGGCCCTTTCGTACCAAGATCTCGGCGGGCTGTTGCGGAAAGCGGCGAGTCCGTTGATCAAACGTGCCATCCAGCGCCACCGGCCCCTCTGGCGCCGCTCGTCGGAGAGCGGGGGAGGAGCGGAAACCGGCGGAAGGTCGCGCAGCAGGCCGGGGGCGTGCGCCGCCACCAGCCGCCGCCAGTGCTCGGGCGGCTGACCGGGGGCGGGCTGCTGGCCGGGGGAGGACGGCGCATCCTCGGCCGGGGCCGGACCGGACAGGCGATCCGCGGTGACCCGCAGCGCGCGGGCCAGCCGGTCACGCGCCCGCCGGGGCGGCGGCACCGCCGGCCTCCAGTTCCAGGCCCTCGTACGCCAGGGTCAGCGCCTCGATGGCGATCTCCTGCGACAGGGTGTTCAGGTGCGCGCCCCGCCACCGGGTCGGCCAGGCATTGATCATGTTCCAGCGCAGCACCTCGGCGGTGCCGGCCGGGTCGAGCAGCACCACCGACACGTTGCGCCGGTTGACGGTGCCCTTCGCCGCCGCGTTCACCCAGTCCCACAGCTCACGCGAGCTGGTCAGGCCGAAGTGGAGCGTGACCGGGGCGTACTCGACCTGTCCCGGCACGGCCCGGATGCGCTCGTTGCCCGCCTCCCGGTACGACAGCGCGGGAATCGCCACCTCGAAGCCGCTGACCTCGGTGAAGTGCCCGTTGGTGATGCCGTTGATCAGCAGCTTGAAGTGGTAGGCGCGGTACGGGTCGACGGGCGCCCCCGGCTGCGGCGTCGCGGTGGTGGGCATGTCAGCCTCCGATCGTCTCGGTCTCGGTGCCGCCGGCCCACTGGCTCAGCTTGAACACCACGAACTCCGCGGGCTTGACCACCGCGATGCCGATGTGCGCCACCACCATCCCGGCGTCGCGGACGTCGGCCGGGTTGGTCTCCTCGTCGCACTTGACGAAGAACGCCTCCTCGGGCGTACGGCCGAGCAGCGCGCCGTCGCGCCACACCCGGGTGAGGAACGCCCCGATGTCGCGGCGGATCGAGCGCCACAGCGTGAAGTCGTTCGGCTCGAACACCATCCACCGGGTGCCGCCCGCGATGGCCTGCTCGATCGAGATGGACAGCCGCCGTACGGTCAGGTAGCGCCACTCGCTGGCCTCGGCGGCGAGCGTACGGGCGCCCCACAGCCGGATGCCCTCCCCGGCGAAGAACCGGATCACGTTGACGCCCTTGGGGTTGAGCACGTCGTGCTCCGGCCGGGTCACCCGGTACGCGAGGTCGACGGCGCCGCGTACCGGCTCGTTGGCGGGCGCCTTGTGCACGCCGCGCAGCGCGTCGGTGCGGGCCCAGATGCCGGCGACGTGCCCGCTCGGCGGGGTGAGCACCAGGTCGCCGCTGAGCGGGTCGCGGACCCGGATCCACGGGAAGTAGAAGGTGGCGTAGTCCGACTGCCGGGGTCGGTCGCCGCCGGTGCCGGGCGGTTCGTCGTCGGCGTCGCCCGGCGTACCCTCGGCGGGTTTGTCGGCCGAGCCGGCCGACGCGGGCTTGGGCGGCTTGCCCGGCGTGGCGACGCGGGTGAGCCGGGAGACGTCGGTGACCTCCGGCGGCGGGTCGCAGATCGCCACCATGGTGCGCAGCCGCTCGGCCATGCTGATCAGGGCCTCGTGCGAGACCGGGTCGTGGTAGCCGGGCGCGGCCACTATGGAGACCTCGTCGATCGCCTCCAGCAGTTCCAGGCCGCCGCGCCGCCCGCCGGTGCCGGTGAGGCGGCCGCCCTCGCCGACGTTCACCACCCAGCAGCGGGTGCCGCCGTTGTCCAGGAAGCCGAACACGGCGCGGGCCAGCGGGGTGCTCTCCAGGTGCTCGCCGTCGGCGTACAGCCGCAGGAACTCGGTCCAGCTGTTCACCGCCAGCGCCTCGCCGACGTGGGCGCCCCGGTCGGGCGCGACCCCGACGAACGCGGCGGTGCTCATGCCGACCGGTCCGATCGGGCGGGCCCCGCTCGGTACCTCCTCGACGTAGATGCCGGGGGAGAAGTAGGTGGGCATCGGTCCTCCTCGGACGTCAGTCGGGCGCGCGGACGACGATCAGGTGGTCGCCGTCCGGATCGAGTTCGGCGGTGTGGACGCGTCCCGCGCCGACCAGCCGGATCCGCACCGGGGCCTCCGGCGCGTCGGGGTCGTGCGGCACGCCGGTCAGCCGGAACCGGCCGGCGGTGTCGGTCTCGGTGGCCTGGGCGGTGCCCACCAGCTCCACCCGGACGGCGGCGAGCGGCTGGTCCTGCGGGCCGACCACCCGGCCGTCGAGCGTGCGCATGCCGAGCTGCCGCAGTCGCAGCGGGTGCCGCACCGGCGGCGCGATCGGGACCGGCCGGTCGATGCGGGCCGGCACGTCCAGCAGCAGCGCCGGCCGGGGCGCCACGCCGAGCGCTCGCCACAGCGCCGGGTCGCCGGTGGCGAGCACCAGTTCCGGCCGGCCCGCCGTGGTGGCGGCGGCGAGCACCCGGTCCAGCGCCGCGAGGGCGGCCGGCCCGCCGCCGGAGACCAGCAGGCGGACCACGAACCGGTACGGCTCGCGCGCCGCGCCGCCGGTGGCGGTCTGCCGGGCCGGCCGCAGCTCCAGCGGCCAGACCGTGAGGCCGCCGCCGGGGTCGTCGCGCGGCGGGCCGACCGGTACGGGCTCACCCGCGGCTCCGGTCAGCCAGCTCACGACGTCCGCGACGGCCGCCTCGATCGCGCCGGTCATCGCGGTGGCGTCCCCTGGATCCGGTACGCGATGGCCTCGTTCCACACGTGCGGGTAGACGCCGATCTCGAAGTAGCGGGTGAACCGGTTGATCGGCGCGTTGGTGTGGTCGTGCCAGAGCAGCCACACCGGGGCGATGGTGAACAGCACGTAGTTGAGCGCGACCAGCGGCAGGTAGAACGGGCCGAGCAGCCGGGCCTGGAACACGTGCACGTCCTCGTGGCGCTGGATGCCCGGGCTGGAGCCGGCGCACACGGTGCCGATCGTGGTCGCGTACCGGGGGGAGACGCCCTCGATCACGTTGACCCGGCCGCTGCCGGCCGAGACGATCCGGTCGAGCTGGTGGCCGAAGACCAGGTGCAGGGCCAGGAAGAGCGCCCCGGCGAACGTGTTGAGCAGGCTCCAGGTGTGGTCGACCACGAACAGGAAGATCCCCTTCGGGTCGGCGCCGTACGTGCCGGCGGACGCGGACGCCCAGCCGAAGGGCGCGCCGACGAGCAGGCCGACGACCGCGCCGGCCAGCAGGCCGACGGTGCCGGCGGCGAGTTGCCCGAGTACGGCGCCGAAGACGACCTGGACGGCCGCGCTGAGGATGCCGAAGATCATGGGGTCACCTCTCTCAAACCCAGGAGCGGACGTAGCGGGGCTCGCGGCCCTGGGCGAGCTGGGTCGGCGACGCCTGCGTCGCCTGCCGGTTACCAGGGGGGAGCTGGTTGACGCCGAGCGCGGCGGAGAAGATCACCAGCCCGTTGAAGAACGCGATGATCCACTTCTCCGGGCCGGCGTCGGCGGCGAACGCGGCGGTCAGGTAGGACAGCAGGAGCGCGAAGCCCAGCGCGATCCACTTGCGCGCCTTGTCGCCGCTCGGGCCGATCAGCCCGCCGACGACGTTCGCGGCGAGCAGGGTGGCGGCGCTGGCGCCGGTGAGGCTGCCCAGGGCGGCCCAGGTGAAGAGATCGTTCACGGCGATCCCCCTCTTTTCGATGGTGCGGTGGTGCAGGTCGGGGTGGGATGGTGCGGCGGCGTTCCGGGTCACGTGACCCAGCCTCCGCCCGGTGTGCTGGTGGGCCGCCGGCGCGGACGCCGTCGGTGGTCGGTGGGCTCAGGCCGGCGGACCGGCGGGTCGAGTCGGTGCGTCGGGCGCGGCCGGGGCGCCGGTGGAGGCCGGGGCGGGGCCGGCCGGCACGCCCGGGCCGGTGGTCGCCGTCGCGTCCGGGCCGCCGCGGGAGCGCCGCCGCCGCATCAGCAGCACGAGCACCACGGCGGCGACCAGCAGCAGGACGACCACGGCGGCCACCACCGGCAGCCACGGGAAGGAACCGTCACCGGTCACCACGGCGGCCGGGCTGGTGGCCGGCGGCGGGGGCGCCTGGGCCACGGCGCGCAGCTCGGACGGCTTGGGCTGGTTGGCGACCACCTTCCAGGTGACCGAGCGCCCGGTGACAGTGCCGTTGGTGTCGAGCACCCGGCCGGGGAACGTCACCGAGATCTCGAACGCCATCAGCGTCATGAACGCCTGCTGCTGGCGCGGATCCTGCTGCCCGAACTTGCCGCCGTATTTCTTCGGGTCCAGCGGGAGCGAGAAGCGATACAGATCATCGTCCCGGACAAGATTCACGCTTTCGCTCGTGAATTGTGCCAGCGGTGTTTTCCGGTACGTGATCTGAATGCCGTACGAGGTGGCGTCCTCGTACCGGGTCTCCGCTCCGGGCGGAAGTGAGGGAATGTTCGGCCGCAGTTCCGCGAAGGCCACCGCCGGGTCCGGGTTGCGCTGCTTGAGCACGGACTTCGGCGCGGTGAGCAGGAGCTGACCGGAGACCGTGTCGTCGTCGTTCACGGTCAGCCCGAGGTTGAGCTGCATGCAGCCGCTCAATATCGCCACGAGGGCGAGACACACCGCGAGGCGGAATGCCCGGCTGCGGCGGAGTCTCGTATTCATGCGCTCAGTGTGAGCCGGTGCAGCCCGCCGGGCAGTCCGTGATCGGTCGCCGTTCTGTCGCCGATCTTACCGGCGTCCTCTCCCATTCGGACGACGTCGAAAACGTGAGCGATCGATATTCTGAAGGATTGTCGTGTCGCCGTTCCGCCGGGGTTCCCGGTGACGACCCGGGCGGCGGGTCACCGCGCCGGGGACTCCGCCGCGACGATCCGGAAGACCGGGATGCCGGGGGCGACCCGGGCGAAGTCGGCGAGCGGGGCGTGCCGGTCCACCGGCGCGTGCGGGCGCGCGCCGGGAGCGAGCGCGAGATGCCGGCGCAGGATCGGTGGCCGCTGCGCCACCGGCACCTCGACCAGCCGGACCGGCTCGCGGCGGCGACGGCGCAGCACCACCCGGCCGCCCCGGTACATCCACGTCATGACACCGCCCACCGGAGGCCCTCCTTCGCCGTACCCGTCGACCGTCAGGCGCTCTCGCGGGCCACCAGCGTCGACGGGAACGCGGTGCTCGGGGCGACCGGCGCGCGCGTCAGCACGGCCGTGGCCGCGGCGGCGGCGATCCGGTCCACCGGGTGGGTCGCGGTGGTCAGCGGCGGGCTGCTGATCGCCGCGTACGGCAGGTCGTCGAACCCGGCCACCGCCACGTCGTGCGGCACCCGCACGCCGCGCCCGCGCAGCGCGGCGATCACGCCGAACGCGGTGGCGTCGCTGGCCGCGTAGACCGCGTCGGCGTCCGGCCACCGGCGCAGCGCCTCCAGTGCCGCCCGGCCACCCCGCGCCGCGGTGAAGTCGCCGGTGACCAGCCGCTCCGGCGACCCGGACTCCCGCATCAGCTCCCGGTACGCGGTCACCGACCGTTCTGCGCAGCTCAACCAGCGCGGCCCGGTGACCATGACGACGCGGCGCCGGCCGGTGGCGTACAGGTGACGCAGCACCTCACCCGCGCCACCGGCGTTGTCGACGTCGAACGACGGCACCGCCGGAGAGCCCTGACCGATCGAGACGACGCGGCCGCGCAGCCTCGGCGGCACCGCGTCCAGCGCGGCCTGGGTCGTGTTGACCAGGATCACCCCGCACACGCCCCGGTCGGCGCCCAGCCGGGTCAGCCCGGACGGGTCGGCCAGCGGCAGCCACTCCAGCGCCACCCCGACGCCGTGCGGCGCGCCCACCCGCGACGCCGCGCCCACCACCCGG
>NZ_KK037233.1:656865-661777 GCF_000568915.1 Micromonospora sp. M42
CGGCGTGCACCCGGGCGCGGGCGTCCGCCGAGGCGAACCCGTAGCCGCCGAGCACCCGGGAGGCGGTGGCCCGGGACACCCCGGCGTCGCGGGCGACGTCGTCGAGCGTGGCGGGACGTGCGGTCGGCGTACCCATGTCCGCATCATGCCTGCTCCGGCGCGGATGGGCGAAGCCATAACGGCGCTTGTGGTGGAAGCGCTCTCAGGTGTGCGATTGTCGTCGGGAACCAGACGGGGGAAGGGACCACCGCACCGTGAGCAGCACCATCGACGCACCGGCCGGGAAGCGGCCACCGGCGCCCGGGCGGTGTTGACCGCCCGCAACGGCGTCGCCGTCGTCTTCGCCCTCAACGGGCTCGCGGTGGCGAGCTGGTTCTCCCGGGTCCCGGCGGCCCAGGAGGCGCTCGACCTCAACCCGGGGCGGCTCGGCCTGCTGCTGCTCTGCGCGTCGGCGGGTTCGCTGCTGGCCATGCCGACGGCCGGCCTGGTCACCCAGCGGCTCGGGCCCGCGCGCACTGTCGCCGTGTCGGTGGTGCTGGTCTCGCTCGGCCTGACCGTGGCGGGTCTGTCCGCCAGCCTGGTCGGCTCGGTCGTCGGGGTGGGGTTCGGCCTCGCCGCGTTCGGCTTCGGCTCCGGCATGTGCGACGTGGCGATGAACGTCGAGGGCGCGGCCGTGGAGAAGCGCCTCGGCTACACCATCCTGCCCCGGTTCCACGCCGCCTGGAGTCTCGGCTCGGTGGCCGGGGCCGGGCTCGGCGCCGGCGCGGCGCACTTCGGCGTACCCGTGGGCGTGCACCTGCCGGTCCTGTCCGTGCTGATCCTGGCCGGCACGCTGGTCGGCGCCCGGGCATTCCTCGCGGCCACCGCCGAGGCGGCCGGGGCCGGGGAGCCGGCCGCCCGGCGGCAGGCGCTGCTGGCCGCCTGGCGCGAGCCCCGCACCCTGCTGGTCGGCCTGCTCGTGCTGGTCATGGCGTTCACCGAGGGCAGTGCCAACGACTGGCTCGCGGTGGCGTTCGTCGACGGGTACGGGGTCGACGAGGCGGTCGGCGCCGCGGTCTTCGGCGTGTTCGTGGTGGGCATGACGATCGGCCGCACCGTCGGCACCGTCGCCATCGACAGGTGGGGCCGGGTGCCGGTCCTGTTCACCACCATCGCGATGGCGTCCGCCGGCGCGGCGCTCGCCGTACTGGCCGGGAACGGCCCCCTCGCGGTGGTCGGCGTCGCGCTGTGGGGGCTCGGCGCCTCGCTCGGCTTCCCGGTCGGGATGAGCGCCGTCGCCGACGACGAGGACAAGGCCCCGGCCCGGGTGAGCGTGGTCGCGGTGATCGGCTACACCGCCTTCCTGGCCGGGCCGCCGCTGCTCGGCTTCCTCGGCGACCACTTCGGCGTGCTGTCCGCGCTCGGCGTGGTGCCGCTGCTCCTGCTGCCCACGCTCGCGCTGGTGCCGGTGCTGCGGGAGCGCCCCGCCGCGCCGGACACGCAGGCCGGCGCAGCGGCGGCGAAGGTCGGCTGAGCCGGTCCAGCCGACTCCCACCGCGCTCCCAGCCGCCTGCCAGGCCGGCGTGCTGCACTGGAGCGAACGCCGAGGAGAGGAGGCGGGCATGGGCTGGTTCAGCCGCCGGGCCGCCGACCCGACGACGCCCACGAAGCTCGACCGCGAGGCGACCAAGGAGGACCTGGCGCAGCTGGAGGCGTTCGTCACCAGCCGGCGCGGGGTCGAGTTCTACCTGGAACCGGAGACCACCGCCACCGACACCACAGTCGTCGCCATCGCGCACGACGGTGAGTGGATCCGCCGCCGTACCGGCTCGCCCCGCGCCGCCGGCAAGATCGCCCAGAAGCACGCGGTGCCGCTGTACGAGGCGGCCCGCACCGGCTACCCGGAGCGGATGCGGGCGTGGAACCGGGCCCACCCGGAACGCCGGGCCCGCTGACCGGCGCGGTCAGCCGGTCAGCGCGGTGACGAGGGCGTAGCCCAGGAACGCCGCGCCCAGGCCCGCGGCCACGCTGAGCGCCGCATTCGCGTACGCGAGGCGGCGCTTCCCGGTGCGGGCCAGGCGCAGCGTCTCGTAGCTCAGCGTCGACCAGGTGGTCAGCGCGCCGCAGAAACCGGTGCCGACCAGCGCGGTCACCGCCGGGTCGACGGGCGCCGCGAGCAGGCCGCCGAGCAGCAGCGACCCGGCCACGTTCACGGTGAGCGTGCCCCACGGGAACGGTGAGCCGTGCCGGGCCTGCACCGCCCGGTCGGTCAGGTAGCGCAGCGGCGCGCCGAGCGCGGCGCCGAGCGCGATCAGCAGGACGGTCATCGGCCCGCCACCGTCTGGGCGGTCACGGGGCCCGCCCGTGCCGGGCGGCCAGCAGGCGCGCTGTCACCGCGTCCCCGGCCGCGACCGCGGCCAGCGCGCCGAGCACCGTGGCGGCCAGGTAGACGCCCGCCGTCGCCGCCGCGCCGTCGGTCAGCAGCCGCTGCGCGTCGACCGCGTACGCGGAGAACGTGGTGAACCCGCCGAGCACGCCGACGCCGAGGAACGGCCGGGTCAGCGGGTGGGCCGGGCGGGCGGCGAGCATCGCCGTCAGCGCACCGATCAGCAGGCAGCCGGTGACGTTGACGGCGAACGTGGCCCACGGAAACTCGCCGGGCCGGTGTGGCACCGCCGCCTGCGCGCCCGCCCGCGCGAGCGCGCCGAACACGCCACCGGCGGCGATCACGCCGAGCACGGCCGCCGGGTGCGCGGACAGTTCCGACCGGTCCGCCGGTACGCGCAGGTCGACGTCCGGATCAACGCGCGGATCCGACACCACACCTCCCACCGCCCCCGCGAGCATAACCCCGCTCCCGCCGTCCGCCCGCGCCCCCGCTCTCGGTGATCTTGCGGTTCCAGCCCCGGCATTGCGCGCGAAGCGGACACCCGAGGGGCGGCAAGTGCAAGATCACGGGGGAGGGGGGTGGGGGAGGGATGAGGGGCGTACGGTGGGCGGCAGCGCCCGGCGCGGCGGTGCCCGGGGCCCGTCGCGCCAGGAGGAAGCCGTGCAGGACCGCACCCCTCGTCCGGACGAGCTGGATCCCGTCGAGCGGATCGGCGTCGACGAGCTGCGCGCCCTGCAGCTGGACCGGCTGCGCCACTCGCTGCGGCACGCGTACGACAACGTGCCGCACTACCGCCGCGCGTTCGACGACGCCAGCGCGCACCCGGGCGACCTGCGCGAGTTGACCGACCTGGCCCGCTTCCCGTTCACCACGAAGGCGGAGCTGCGGGAGAACTACCCGTTCGGCATGTTCGCGGTGCCCCGCGAGCGGATCGCCCGGCTGCACGCGTCCTCCGGCACCACCGGACGCCCGACTGTGGTCGGCTACACCCGCGCCGACCTGGACACCTGGGCGAAGCTGATGGCCCGCTCGATCCGGGCCGCCGGTGGCCGCCGCGGTGACCGGGTGCACGTCGCGTACGGCTACGGGCTGTTCACCGGCGGCCTCGGCGCGCACTACGGCGCCGAGGAGCTGGGCTGCACCGTCGTCCCGGCCTCCGGCGGCATGACCGAGCGCCAGGTCATGCTGATCCGCGACCTGGAACCGGAGGTCATCATGGTGACCCCGAGCTACATGCTCGCCATCGTGGACGAGATGGAACGCCAGGGCGTCGACCCGCGCGCCACCTCGCTGCGGGTGGGCGTCTTCGGCGCCGAGCCGTGGACCGAGGACATGCGCCGTGAGCTGGAGCAGCGCCTGGACATGCACGCACTGGACATCTACGGCCTGTCCGAGGTGATGGGCCCGGGGGTGGCGGTCGAGTGCGTGGAGACCAAGGACGGCCTGCACCTGTGGGAGGACCAGTTCTACCCGGAGATCATCGACCCGGTGACCGGGGAGGTGCTGCCCGACGGACAGCGGGGCGAGCTGGTGCTGACCTCGCTGACCAAGGAGGCCATGCCGGTGGTCCGCTACCGCACCCGGGACCTGACCCGGCTGCTGCCCGGCACAGCCCGCCCGATGCGGCGGATCGAGAAGATCACCGGACGGACCGACGACATGATGATCGTCCGGGGGGTGAACGTCTTCCCGACGCAGATCGAAGAGCTGATCCTGCGTACCCCGGCCCTGTCGCCGCACTTCCAGTGCGTGCTCGACCGGCGGGGGCGGATGGACACGCTCGCCGTCCACGTGGAGCGGCGCGCGGACGCCGCCGCCGACGAGGCCGAACGGGCCGGCGCGGCCCTGGCCGAGCAGGTCAAGAACACCATCGGCGTCTCCGTCGCGGTGCGGGTGATCGAACCGGACGGGGTGGAACGGTCGATGGGCAAGATGCGCCGCATCGTCGACCAGCGGCGGGAGCGCTGACATGGCGGACGACGGCGGCCGCACCGCGGCGCACGACATGTTCGACGCCGACGTGGCGTCCAAGGGGCTCGGCATCGAACTCGTCTCGGCCGGCGACGGCGCGGCCGTGGCGCGGATGCGGGTCACCCCGGCGATGCTCAACGGGCACGCGATCGGGCACGGCGGCTTCGTGTTCCTGCTCGCCGACACCGCGTTCGCGCTGGCCTGCAACAGCCACGGCCCGGCCACCGTCGCGGCCGGCGGCGAGATCAGCTTCCTGCGACCGGTACGCGAGGGCGACGTGCTGGAGGCGTACGCCACCGAGCGGGTCCGGCAGGGCCGCAGCGGCATCTACGACGTCACGGTGCGGCGCGGCGACGAGGTGGTGGCGGAGTTCCGGGGACGAAGCCGCACCATCGCCCGCGGCTGACGGCCACCGCCCGACCCGCCCGACGAGCCGCCCGGGCCGGAGTGGCCCCGTGCCCGCTCCGACCCGGACGTCGCCGTCATGCGGCGAGCCCAGTCGCGTACCCGCCGGGCTCGGCTCTTCGCCGCGCGCGGCCCGCCCTCTCAGGCCGCGCCGCGGCTCCGGGTAAC
>NZ_KK037233.1:662970-664906 GCF_000568915.1 Micromonospora sp. M42
AGTGGGCGCGGCGCCCTCGGCCCGGGTGCGGAGCAGGTCGGCCAGGGGCGCCAGCTCGCCGGCCGGGTACGGCGGGCAGTACGCCACCCGCCGGAGTACCGGGACACCGTCCACCTGGGACACCGCGCGGATCACCTCGTGCAGCAGCCGGCTGCGGCCGCTGCCGGGCGGCCCGACCAGCGAGATCCACCGGGGACGTCGCTGCCGGAGCGCGGCGGTCACCTCCTCGGCCGCGGTGGCCAGCTCACGCCGTCGCCCGACCAGCGGGGCGCGATGCCGCGCCGGCCGGCGCCCGGCGGTCCCGGTCACCCGCCACACGTCCAGCGGCAGCGACTTGCCGGCGAGCGTCATGGTGGCCAGTGGACGCTGCTCGACCAGGCCGGCCACCGCGTCGCGGGTGACCGGGCAGACCACCACGCCACCGGGCGGCGCGTGCTCCTGGAGCCGGGCCGCGGTGGTGATGACCGCGCCGCTCGCCGCGCCGTGGCCGCCGTCGCGGGCGCCGGCCAGGTCGAGCAGCACCTCGCCGGTCGCCACGCCGACCCGCACGCGCAGCCGGACGCCGCCCGGCCGCCGCCGGTCCAGCGCGGCCTGGATGTCCAGCCCGGCCCGCACCGCCCGGTACGCGTCGAAGCCGTCCGAGGCGGACGCGCCGAACAGCGCCATCACCGCGTCGCCGACGTACTTCTCCACCACGCCCCGCCAGCGGCGCAGCACCGACGCGACGGTGCCGAAGTAGGCGCGTTGCAAGGCCCGCAGGTCCTCCGGGTCGAGCCGCTCGACCAGGCGGGTCGAGCCGACGATGTCGACGAAGAGGACGGTCACCGTGCGGCGTTCCTCCGGCACCGGCGGGCAGGCCGCGACGACGGCTTCCCGACTTACCACGGGCGTGGTGATCAACATCGCACCCACCCTTTCCCTGGTCCGGTGCCTGACGACCTCCGAAGACTTTCACCACCGGGTTCTCGGGGGATCGGTAGGACGACGTATGTCGGCCACCCGCAACCATTAGTCGTGTAGTCGACGCGAGGAGTACGAGTCCGACCCCGAGGCCGTAGAACGGTGCGGGGCCCTGTGACTAGGCTGCGTCCCATGGCCAGCGAAGTGGACACCGCACCGCTCGTCGGCCGCACCGGCACCATGGCGACGCTGCGGTCGGCGCTCTACGACGACCTGCGGCCCGGGCAGACCGGGGCGGTGTTCCTCACCGGTGAGAGCGGAGTGGGCAAGACCCGCCTGCTGAGCGAGGTCGGTGACCAGCTGCGGCAGGCCGGGGCCCTGGTGCTGACCGGCGCCTGCCTGGACATCGGTGACGCCTCGCCGCTGCACCCGGTACGCCAGGCGTTGCGCCGGCTCGACGCCGAGCAGGGCGAGGCGCGTACCGCGTCGGCGATCCGCGGGCTGTTGCAGGTCTTCGACGAGGAGACGCCCGGCCCGGACGGCGCCGGGGCGCTGCTGGAGCGCGTCGCCCAGGGCCTGCACCTGGTGGCCGGCGGGCGGCCGCTGGTGCTCGTCCTCGACGATCTGCAGTGGGTCGACCGCAGCACCCGGCAGCTCCTGCTCTACCTGCTCGCCGGTCTGGGCGACCTGCAGCTCTCCGTGCTGGCCGCGATCCGGGCCGAGTCGCTGCGCGGCGCGCACCCGCTGCGCCGGGTCCTCACCGAACTGCGCCGGCTGCGCTCGGTGCAGGTGGTCGATCTGCTGCCGCTGGACCGGGCCGCCACCGACGAGCTGGCCGCCGCCGTGGTCGGGGCGCCGCTGCCGCCGGAGGCCGCCGACCAGCTCTGGCGGCGCAGCGGCGGCAACCCGTTCGTGGCCGAGGAACTGGCCCGCGACCGGCGCGACGGCCGCGACGGCATCTCCGACACCGTGCGCGAGGTGTTCCTGGACCGGGTCGACGCGCTGCCGCAGCCCGCGCACGCCGTGGTGCACGCGG
>NZ_KK037233.1:665417-676972 GCF_000568915.1 Micromonospora sp. M42
GGCCCGAGCCGGTCGAGGTGGACCGGGCCGAGCTGCTCAGCCACGCCGCCGAGGCCGCGCACCACAGCGGGGAACACGCCCGCGCTCTGACCCTGCTGGAGGAGCTGGCCGCCGAGGAGTCCGGGCCGCCGGTCTGCGCGCTGCACATCCGCCGCGCCCGCTACCTGGCCGCGGCGGGCCGGTCCGCGCCGGCCGAGGAGGAGTACCGGCGGGTGCTGGCCTCGCCCGACTGCACGCCGCACGAGCGCTGCACGGCCGCGGCCCGGCTGGCCGAGCTGCTGCTGCACCTGGGCCGCTACGCCGAGGCCGGTGAGCAGGCCCGGGAGGCGCTCGCGCTCGCCGCCGACGTGCCGGGCTCCACCTCCGAGGTGGTGATGGCCAGCGCCGCGCTCGGGTTCAGCGAGGCGTTCCTGGAGGATCCGGCCGCCGGGCTGGCGGTCATGCGCCGCGCTCTGGACACCGCCGAGCGCTCCGGCGGCCCGGAGGACGTGGCGTGCGCGTACCTGCACCTGGCCGACCTGATGACCGGGCCGCTGAACATCCTCGAGGAGGGTGTGGTGGTGGCCCGCCGTGGCGCCGAGCGGGTCGCCGAGCTGGGGCTGGGCCGCACCTGGGAGACCCGGCTGCTGGCGGTGGCGACGAACGGGCTGTTCCGGGTGGGGCAGTGGGCCGAGGCGGAGAAGGTCGTCGCCGCCGCGCTGCGGCACCGCCCCTCCGGCGCCGACGCGGTCGAGCTGCTGCTGGCCCGGTGCCGGCTCTCCGTCGGGTACGGCGACGTCGAGGCGTCCGACCGTGACCTGGAGGCGGTCGCCACCATGCTGGCCGGCGGCGGCGCCCGGCACGTGCTGCCGATGCTCATCCTGCGCGCCGGCCTGTCCATGTGGCAGGGCCGGCACGACCTGGCCCGGCAGGCGGTGCAGCGGGGCCTGACCGAGAGCCGGTCCGACGACGTGATCGTGCTGGCCACGCTGGCCTGGCACGGGCTGCGCGCGGAGGCGGAGGCCGCGGCCGGCCGCACCATCGAGCCGGATCCGAACGCGGTACGCCGGCTGCGCGAGGCGGTCGACCGGGTGACCCGCAAGAGCGCCCGCGCGGGCGCGCCGGTGCGGTACGTCGCCGACGGGTTCCTGGCGCTCTGCGACGCCGAGCTGAGCCGGCTCGACGACGGCCGTGGCGACCCCGCGCTGTGGGAGCGTTCGGCGCTCGAGTGGGACCGGCGCAACCACCCCTATCCGGCGGCGTACTCCCGGTTGCGGCAGGCCGAGGCGCTGCTGGGACGGCGCAGCCGGGTGGCCACCGCGGGCAAGCTGCTGCGCCAGGCGTACGAGATGGCCCAGTCGCTCGGCGCGGTGCCGCTGACCGCGGAGATCCGTACCATCGCCTCGCGGGCCCGGGTGACCGTGGACGCCGCGCCCGGCCCGCGCCGGTGCCCCGGCCACGGGCGGCGCCGGCCGGGCCCGCGGTGGACGAGCTGGCCACGCTCACCGCGCGGGAGCGGGAGGTGCTCGCGGCGGTCGCCGAGGGGCTGACCAACCGGGAGATCGGCCAGCGGCTGTTCATCAGTGAGCGGACCATCGGCGTCCACGTCTCGCACATCTTCGACAAGCTGCAGGTCCGTACGCGGGTGCAGGCCAGCGCGATCTTCCTGCGCAGCCGTCCGGGATAGACGTACGTCGGCAATACGTCGTTCTACCGATCCGGTGCGCGGGCGCCGGCTGGCACGCTGTGCGCCGGAGCGCCGGTGGCGTCGTGGGGGCGCCGACCATCGTGGAGGAGAAATGACCGAACCGGTCTGGGGTCCTGTGCACCAGGACATCGTCGGGTTGCTCGCCGATCACCCGGCCGACGTGCCGGCGGTCGTGGACCATCTCACCAAGCTGCAGGATCTGCTGGTCCGGCTCCCCCCGCTGGAGGAGAGCTGCCCGCTCGCCGACTTCAACAAGCTCTACCTGGTCATCACCAGCACCGTGCTCGACGGCCTGTACGACGACCGGTTCCGTGACCCGGCGTTCCTGGCCCGCCTGGACGTGGAGTTCGCGGCCCGGTACTTCGACGCGCTGCGGTTCTGGACCGACTCCAGCCCGAGCACGCCGAAGGCGTGGGCGTGCCTGTTCAAGCGGATGCGCGGCCCGGACGCCCGGCCGCTGCCCTCGGCCGCCGCGGGCGTCAACGCGCACATCAACTACGACCTGCCGTTCGCCCTGGTGACGACGTTCGACAGCCTGGACTCCGAGCCGATCGACGGCAGCGACCAGCACCGCGACTACCTGGAGATCAACAACATCTTCGCCGAGCGGATCCCGCAGCTGCGCCGGGGCTACCTGGACAACTGGCAGCTCATGATCGACATGGTGAACGGTGACATCGACGACTGGTACCAGGGCGAACTGGTGGAGTACACCCGGAACGTGGCCTGGCGCAACGCGCAGAAGATCTGGCGCTGCCGCCACGACCCGGAGGCCCGCGAGTGTGAGCGGACGCGGCTGGACGACAACGCCGCGCTGCTCGGCCGGCTGCTGCTGTCGCCCCTCGGGGCGTTCCTGCAGTAGCCGGGACGGGGGGTTCCCGCGTCCCGCCGTCCGGGCGCGGGACGCGGGAACGCCGCCGGCGGGTGTCGGCCCCGCCGGACCGGGTACGTCGCCGCCGTGCCGCGAGACGAACCGACCCGCCGTTTCCCGTTCCGCTTCGACCCGGTCTTCCGGCTGCCCCTGGCGCTGCTCGGGGTACGTCCCGCCACGGCCTGGGTCGACTGGGGCCCGGACGGTCTGCTCGTCCGGTTCGGCCCCTGGCTGCTGCGCACCACCAGGGACAACGTCACCGGCGCCGAGCTGAGCGGGCCGTACCGCTGGTGGCGGGCGATCGGCCCGCACCTGTCGCTGGCCGACGGCGGGGTGACCTTCGGCGCCGGCCTGGCCGCCGGGGTCTGCCTGCGCTTCGCCGAGCCGGTGCCGGCACTGGCGCCCGGTCCGTGGCTGCGGCACCCGGCGGTCACCGTCACCGTGGCCGACCCGGCCGCGCTGCGCGACGCGGTGACCGCCGCCGCAGCGGATCTTTGACCGGTTCGGCCGGGCCGCGACCGGGACAACCCCTACCGTCTTTGCCAGGGGACGAAGGGGAACAGATGGGGCAGGCGGGGGACGCGGAACAGCCCAGGCGTACGCGGGAGCGGCGCCGGGAGGCGCACGCCGCCGCGGCCGCCCGGGCCGGCCGGCACGGCGACCACGCCGAGCGGTCCGGTCGTCCCGTGCCGGAGCTGCCGGAACGGGTGGCCGCCCCGGCCCGGCCGGCCCCACCGCCCGGCCGGCTGCACCGGTGGCTGTTCGCCCACCGCGTCGAACCGGTCGGCCCGGAGGTAAGGGAGCACCAGACCCGGTCGCACCCGTGGTGGCAGGTGATGTGCCTGACCGGCGTCGACTACTTCTCCACGCTGTCCTACCTGCCGGGCATCGCGGTCGTGGCGGCCGGCGCGCTCAGTCCGCTGGCCACCCTGCTGATCGTGGCGCTGACCCTGCTCGGGATGCTGCCGATGTACCGCCGCGTGGCCCGGGAGAGCCCGCACGGGCAGGGCTCGGTGGCGATGCTGGAGCGGCTGCTGCCGTTCTGGCGCGGCAAGGTCTTCGTGCTGGTGCTGCTGGGCTTCGTCGCCACCTCGTGGATCATCACGATCACGCTCTCCGCCGCCGACGCCAGCGTGCACCTGCTGGAGAACCCGGCCCTGCCCGCCGCGTTCCCGCACGGCCGGACAGCGGCGGTGCTGGTCACCGTGGCGCTGCTGCTCGTGCTCGGCGGCGTGTTCCTGCTCGGGTTCAGCGAGGCGGTGCAGGTGGCCATCCCGCTGGTGGCGGTGTTCCTGGCGCTGAACGCGGTGGTGGTGGTCGCCGGCGTGGCCGAGCTGGCCGCCGACCCGGCGCCGCTGGCCGACTGGACCGGCCGGCTGGCCGACGCCGGCGGACCCGGGGACGTCCTGGCCACCAGCGCGCTCGCGTTCCCGCTGCTGGTGCTCGGCCTGTCCGGCTTCGAGACCGGGGTGAGCATGATGCCGCTGGTGCGCGGCCGCGGCGCCGATCCGGAGCAGCGGCTGGCCGCCCGCATCCGCAACACCCGCCGGCTGCTCACCGCCGCCGCGCTGATCATGTCGGTCTACCTGATCGCCACCACGTTCGTGACCACCGTGCTGATCCCGCCCGAGGCGTTCGCGCCCGGCGGGCCGGCCAACGGCCGGGCGCTCGCGTTCCTCGCCCACGAGCATCTCGGCCAGGCGTTCGGCACCGTCTACGACATCAGCAGCATCCTCATCCTCTGGTTCGCCGGCGCCTCGGCGATGGCCGGGCTGATCAACATCGTGCCGCGCTACCTGCCGTCGTACGGCATGGCGCCGGAGTGGGGCCGTGCGGTCCGCCCGGTGGTGCTGGTCTACACCGCGATCAGCGTCGCCATCACCATCGCGTTCGCCGCCGACGTCAACGCCCAGGCCGGCGCGTACGCCACCGGCATCCTGGCGATGATGGTCTCCGGCGCGATAGCGGTGACCATCGCGGCGCTGCGGGCCGGCAGCCGCGCGGCCGGCGCCGGGTTCGCGCTGCTCACCGCCGTGCTGCTGTACGCGCTGGCGGAGAACGTGGTGGCCAAGCCGGACGGCATCACCATCTCCGGGTTCTTCATCGCCGGGATCGTCGCGGTGTCGCTGATCTCCCGCGTCACCCGGACCACCGAGTTGCGCGCCGAGCGGATCGAGTTCGACGAGGCGGCCCGCCGGTTCGTCGACGAGTCGGTGGCCCGGGACGGGCGGCTGCACCTGATCGCCAACAAGCGGCAGCGCGGGTCGGTCAAGGAGTACCGGGTCAAGGAGCGGGCGCAACGGTCGATGAACCCGGTGCCCGGCGCCGCCGACGTGCTCTTCCTGGAGATCGACGTGAGCGACCCGTCGCAGTTCAGCCAGGTGCTGCGGGTGCACGGGGTGGAGGCCGGCGGCTACCGGATCCTGCGGGCCAGCAGCCCGGCCGCGCCGAACGCGATAGCCGCGATCCTGCTGGCGCTGCGCGACGCCACCGGGGTACGCCCGCACTGCCACTTCGAGTGGTCGGAGGGGAACCCGATCGCGCACCTGCTGCGCTACCTCATCCTCGGCCGGGGCGACACGCCGCCGGTGGTGCGGGAGATCATCCGCAAGTCCGAGCCGGATCCCACCCGCCGTCCCGGCATCCACGTCGGCGGCTGACCCGCCGGGCTACGACCCGAGGGCCCGTACCCGGGCCAGCAGGTCGCGGGCGCAGAAGTCGAGGAAGCCGTCCGGGTCCGGGCCGGCGTTCTGCAGCACGATGTGGTCGAAGCCGGCCTCGACGTACGCGCGCGCCTTCTCCACGTGCGGCCCGGCGTCCGGGCCGACGGAGAACTGGCTGCGGATGTGGTGGTCCTCGACCCAGGTGGTGGCGGCGTCGAAGTTCACCGGGTTCGGCAGCTCGCTCATCACCTTCCAGCCGGTGACCGCCCAGCGGCTGGTCTCCTTCGCCGCGCGTACCGCCGACTCCTCGTCGGTGGCCCAGGCCATCGGCACCTCGGCGTAGCGGGGGCCCCGGCCGCCGGCGTTGCGGTACTGGTCGACGATGGACGCCTTCGGCTCGGTGGCGAACAGGCCCGTGCCCAGCTCGGCGGCCAGGCCGGCGGACTCGCGGCCGCTGGCCGCCACGGCGATCACCGGTAGATCGTCGGGCAGGTCCCAGATCCGCGCGTCCTCCAGCTTCAGGTGCCGGCCCTCGTAGGACCGGTAGCCGCCCTGCCAGAGCAACCGGATGATCTCCAGCGCCTCGCGCAGCCGCTCGTGCCGCCCCCGTACGCTGGGGAACCCCTGCCCGACGACGTGCTCGTTGAGCCGCTCGCCGGCGCCCACGCCGAGCGTGAACCGCCCGTTGGAGATCAGCGCCATGGTCGCCGCGGCCTGCGCGACGATCGCCGGGTGGTAGCGGACGGTGGGGCAGGTGACGCCGGTGGCCAGGCAGAGCGTGCTGGTACGGGCGGCGATCGCGCCGAGCGCGCTCCACGTGAAGCAGGAATGCCCCTGCGACTCCAGCCAGGGGTGGTAGTGGTCGCTCATCTCGACGAAGTCGAAGCCGACCTCCTCGGCCCGGATCGCCTGCCGGATGAGTTCCCGGGGCCCGAACGCCTCCGAGGCGAGCTTGTAGCCGATCCGCATGCCCGGTTCTCCGTTTCCGTCGTCGGCGAACCGCTGCCGTTCCCGCCCCTCCGCCGGGCAAACCCCGACCAAACCCAGCCTCCTAGGACGCCTTAGGGGTGGTGGCGTGCCGCGCCCCGGGCACGGAACGGCCCGCGCTCGCCGGGCGGGCGCGGGCCGGGAGGCGGTCTACTTCGAGGGCTCGGGCAGCTTGCAGTCCACCTTCGGGTTGGCGCCGATGTAGTTCAGCGGGCCGGCCACGATGGTGACCAGGATCGTGCCCGCCTCCGCGCAGTTCGTCTCGTCGTTGCCGTAGTAGCCGCGCTGACCGGCGGCGATGGCACCGATGATGAGCCAGATGACGACCAGGACGCCGAATATCGAGGTGCCGCGCATCAGTTGCCTCCACTGGGGTTGTGGTGGATTCGAGGTGGAGGCCATGTACCCCGGGCGGGTGATCCGCCAAACGGCGCGCTGGTGCCCGGCGCGGCCGATTCCGATTACCGGCGGCGCCCGCTCAGTGCGGCGGCATCGGCTCCTCCGGCGGGCGGCCCCGGCTGCGGTGGTAGTCGGCGGACGCCACCCCGGCCAGCACCAGCATCGCCCCGGCCGAGGCGTAGACCGGCGCGAGGAACAACCCGGCCGGCGCGATCGTGAGCAGCGCCAGCACCCCGCCCGGCCGGGACGACGACACCCGGCTGAACACCTCGTACTCGAAGGCGGCCCGCCCGGTCAGGAACAGCGCCGGCCCGCCGAGGATCACCGCCAGCCAGGCCGGTGGCGTGTGCCCGGTCGGCTCCAGCAGCACCAGGTCGAAGCCCGCCGCGGTGGTCACCACGCCCGCCACCATCATCAGATGGGTGTACGGCGCGGTGTTGAGGAACCGGCTCGGCTGGGCGGCCCGGGCGATGGCGTGCGGCAGCAGCTCACCGGACTTGTGCACGTAGATGCGCCAGAGCAGCAGCGTGGTGGCGAACGCAACGGTGAAGGCGGCCAGGTTCTCCACCTCGGAGTGGTGCAGGCTGAACACGGTGCCGGCGACCAGCACGGCGTCGCCGAGCGCGATGATGAAGAACTGTTGGTACCGCTCGGACAGGTGCTCGGCGGTCACGTTGCGCTGGGAGTCCGGCACCGCGCCCAGGACCGGCACCGGGTACGCCAGCCGGAATCCGAGGTAGTCGATGGCCAGGGCGCCGAACCATAGCAAAAGCCGTGCGGTGCCGTGCGCGGCCAGCGCGCCGACCAGCCAGGGCACCGCTGACACGGCGAACCAGACGAAGATGCGCAGGGCCCGCTGGTTGCTCTGCGGGTGCCGCCGTACGGCGGGCATGAGGAACAGGCCGCGTCCGAGATGGATCGCCACGTACGTGCCGGCGAACACCAGCCCTCGGGAGCTGAACGCCTCCGGGATGGCGGTGGTCATCAGCAGCGCGCCGAACATCACCGCCACGATCAACAGCTTGATCTCGGTGCGCTGCGGATCGTAGATGTCGGTGACCAGCGTGGTGATCGCCCAGGTCCACCAGATCGCCATCAGCATGACCAGGGACTCGGCGGCCCGCTCCCAGGTCACCGACCCGACCAGGTGACGTGAGATCAACGCGAGCGCGGCCACGTAGACCAGGTCGAAGAAGAGTTCGAGCAGCGTCACCCGGCGCGGCGCCTCCGGATCGCGGACCGGCGGTCGCCGGCCGGGCTCCGGCGCTGCGGTGGGCACGACATGCTCCTGCGGGTGGCGGTTCGTGCGGCGGGCCGTGAGGGCCCCTCACCGACCGTAGCGATGCCTGTCCGCAAGCGGTCAGTTTTCCGACATACCGGTCCGGGTGGTGGCTGATGGTCGCGCGGTGATGTCACCACTTCGGGGTTCTGGTGGGGCGGGAAACGCGCCGGGCCGGTGGCGACGATCGTCACCACCGGCCCGGAACACGGAGGAGCGTCTACTCGGCACCGGCCGGGAGCACCCGATCGGCCTCAGCGCCGGCACCCGCCAGCACCTTCGCCTGCTGCGGCCAGGTGGCCAGACCCGGCGCGGAGCGCAGGCCGGCGGCCTTCACCGTCTGCCGCAGTGCAGCCTCGTCCAGCTCGGCGAGCTGCCGGTAGGTGCGGATCCCGGCGTCCTGCAGGGCGGCGGCCAGCTTCGGCCCGATGCCCTGGATTCGCCGGAAGTCGTCCGACGCGTCGGTGTCCGCCGCGGCCGGGACATTCTCGACCGAAGTACGCGGCGCGGGCACGGCGACCGGCTCGATGGCCTCGACCGGCGCGGCCTCGGTGGCCGGCGCGTCGACGGCCGTGCCGACCGCGGGCTGCTTCTCCGTGGCGGGCTCGTCCTCGGCGAGGGTTGCCGAAGCCGCCACCGGCTCGGCGTCAACGGTGGCCGGAACCGTCACCGAGTCGGAGTCAACGACGGCCGGAGCCGGCTCGGCGTCGGCCACGGGCGCGGCAACCGGCTCGGCGTCGGCCGAGGGCGACACCGGCTCGGCACCGACGGGCTCGGACTCGACCCGCTCGGAGGCAACGGGCGCGGAAACGACCGGCTCGGAAACGACGGGCTCGGCGCTGACCGGTTCGGACCCGACCGGCTCGGAGGCAGCGGGCTCGGACCCAATGGGCTCGGCGGCGACGGGCTCGGCAGTGACCGACTCAGACACGACGGGCTCGGCGGTGGCCGGCTCAGACACGACGGGCTCGGCGGTGGCCGGCTCAGACCCGACCGGCTCGGCGGTGGCTGGCTCAGACGCGACCGGGTCGGAGGCGGCGGGCGAGGACTCGGCCGGCTCGTCGGCGGTGCGGGCGGCGGTGGCTACGGCCGGTTCGGCGGTCGCGGACTCGGTGGGGGCGGGCTCGGTCACGGTGGCGGTCGCCGGCGGCTCGTCGACCACGGCGACCGGACGCGGCTCGTCGACGGTGGCGGTCACCGCGGGGGCGCCCTCCACCGTGGGCGTCGCCGGGGCGCCGGGTCGGCGGCCGAAGAGCACCCAGCCGGCGACCAGTCCGATGAGCAGGGCCAGGATCACGAACAGCCACTGCCCGAAGCTCGACGGCATGGCCAACCTCCTTTTATGTACGTGCACGACGGTGGCGAAAGACTCGGGGCAGCTTCGCACACGCGCGCCGACGACGACAGGCAGGCTGGTGCCGGGCCGCGACTGCGGGACGGGTGGTGTCCGCCGGTGGCCGGCGAGTGACCGAGCGTGCGTCGGGAATCGAATGGTGCACGGCCGGGAGGCGCCCCGGAACCTGGGTGCCGTGCGTGGTTCCGGGGCGCCCCGTCCGTCGCCCGTGTCCGGTCAGCGGATCCGGTCGGGCGCAGGGGTGCCGGCGGCGGTCCAGCTGTAGAAGCAGCCGGCCACCGCGTCCCGGGGCGAGTCCCAGGTCGGCAGGTACGGCGAGGTGTGCGCGGACAGCCGCTTGTTCACCTGCTCGTAGAGCGGGTGGTCGCGTAGTTCCGCGGTCAGGTCGGGCGCCACGTCGACGGTCTCCATCAGATGGACGCACAGGTCGTGCAGGTAGTACAGGGACCGGTGCCGCACGCCGCTGAGGTGGGGCAGTTCCGTCGCGTCGGACTCGGCGAAGATCTGCGCCACCCGTCCCTGTGCGCCCGGCACGATCCGGCTGACCACCAACAGTCGACTCATCGTGTGACCCCCTCTGCCGCGCGGTGCTGGGCTCACCGTGCCGGTCGCGCTGTCACCTCGCCGTCACCGCGTACCCCGGGGGATTGATGGCGGTGCCGCCTTGGCGGCCCGGTCCGTGCGGCGCGGCGGCGGCGGTTCCGGGCGGCTGGCCCGCCGGATCGGCGCGAGCGTGTCGTCCAGCAGCGCGGTCATGGCCGGGGACGGTTCCAGGCGCAGTTCGCGCAGGAGCAGGTCACGGTAGACGTAGAAGGAGTGGACCGCCTCGAACGCGTTGCCCTCGGCCAGGTGGATGCGGACCACCAGGCGGTGCGGGGTCTCCCGCAGCGGTTCGGCGGCCATCGCCTCCAGCGCGGCCTCGAGCGCCTCGCCGTGCCGGCCGGCGGTGAGGTGGTTGCCGGCGAGTTCCTCCAGCATGTGCAGGCGCAGCTGGCGCAGCCGTTCGCGTTCCAGCAGCACCCAGTCGTCGTACCAGCCGGGGAGCAGGTCGTGGCGTCCGGCGCCGGCGGCGCCGCGGGGGACTGCGCCTTCGCGTACCCGGGTGGCCGTCTCCACCAGGTCGTCCACGTCGAGGCGGACGGTCGGTCCGAGGCGGACGGTGTCGCCGTCGGTGCGCAGCGGGCAGCACGGGTCCTGCCGCAGCCGCCACAGCGCGGTCCGCAGCGACGACAGCGCGCGCTCCTCGGGGGTCTCGGGCCAGAGCAGACCGGCGAGGTGGCTGCGGGTGGCGGCCGGGCGCAGGCCGATCAGGGCGATGACGCGCTGCAGCCCCCGGGGTACGACCACCGGTGTGTCGTCGTGCAGCAACTGGAAACCGCCGAGCAGGTGCAGTGCCACCCGTGGGGCGGGTTCGCCCGCCGTCGGCATCCTCGATCCACCCGACACGGCGCACCCCCCAGCACCGGAACCCTCGTCCCGACCGTCGTCTCCCGGCCCGTCGCCCGCGACGCCGGTGTCGGAACGCCTCCACCACGGTCCGGAACCTCCACCGTGGCCGGGCTGACCGAGACGGAGAATATCAATGCCTGTTACTCTCAGTCAACGGTCGGTCGGCCACCTGACCGTCCGGCGCGGACCCGTAACACGCCTGTGATCTGCGAAAAAGTGTCGCCGCCCGGAATCCGGAAGGTGATCTTTCCATAGCTCACGCACAGCTCCCGTCAACGCAGCGTCACCATGTTTGTGGCGCGATGGGGTGCGGTTGACGCCCGGTAGACGGCCCTGGCGGCACCGTGTGGCAATCCGTGCGGCGCGACCGGTTCGCCGCGCACCGGGACGTACGCAGGGAGGCCGCGAATGGACCGTTCGCTCATCGTCGCCAAGGTGGTGCCCACGGCCGAGGACCGGGTGGCCGAGATCTTCGCCGAGTCCGACGCGACCGAGCTGCCCGGCCTGGTCGGTGTCCGGCACCGCTCGCTGTACCGGCTGCACGATCTCTACGTCCATCTGCTGGAGACGGAGACGCCGGCGCAGGGCGCGGTGGAGGACAATCGCGGGCACCCGGAGTTCATCCGGATCAGCGAGCGGCTGCGGCCGTACATCTCGCCGTACCTGCCGACCTGGCGCTCGCCCCGCGACGCGATGGCGCACTGCTTCTACCGGTACGACGCCCCGGCCCACCTGCACGACGCCGCCGGGCGGCTTCAGTGACCACCACCGCGCCGCGCGACGAGCAGCTGTGGTCCCGGTGCGACGGGTGCGCGTTCGCTGCTCTACCGCAAGCGGGCTGCCCGCAACCCTGGACGTGTGCCCGG
>NZ_KK037233.1:677410-687102 GCF_000568915.1 Micromonospora sp. M42
GACGGTCAGCGTGGTCACCCGATCCCACGTACGGCGGGGTGGCCGCCTCCTTCGCCAACAAAACACCGACCTGGTGCTCGCCGAGAGCGGCGCCCGGCTGGGCTTCGCCGGCCCCCGGGTGATCCGCCAGGTCACCGGCGCCACGCTGCCGGAGGGCTTCCAGACCGCCGAGTACCTGCTGCGCCACGGCCAGGTGGACATGGTGGTGCCCCGGCACGCGCTGCGCGGCCGGCTCGCCGCGCTGCTCGCCGCCGCCCACTCCGGCCGCCGCGCGCCGGCAGGTGCGCCCGCGCCGCGCCCGGCGCCGGCCGTGAGCACCGTGGCCGCCGCGCCGGACCGCGACCCGTGGGAGACGGTACGCACGGCGCGGCACCCGGGCCGCCCGACCACACTGGACTATCTGGAGACCGCGTTCGACGGGTTCGTGGAGCTGCACGGGGACCGGCTCGGCGCGGACTGCCCGGCCGTCGTCGGCGGCATCGCCCGTCTCGACGGCCGGCCGGTGATGGTGATCGGCCACCAGAAGGGGGCACACCACCGCCGAGCTGGTCACCCGCAACTTCGGCATGGCGAGCCCGGCCGGTCACCGCAAGGCGCTGCGGTTGATGCGTCTCGCGGCGCGGCTGCGGCTGCCGGTGGTGACGCTGGTGGACACGCCCGGCGCGGATCCGGGGGTGACCGCCGAGCAGCAGGGCCAGGCGGCGGCGATCGCGGAGAACATCCTCGCGCTCACCGTGCTGCCCACGCCGGTGGTGGCGGTGGTCACCGGCGAGGGCGGCAGCGGCGGCGCGCTCGCGCTCGCGGTCGCCGACCGGGTGCTCATGCTGGAACACGCGGTCTACTCGGTGATCAGCCCCGAGGGCTGCGCCGCGATCCTCTGGCCGGACAGCTCGGCGGCGCCGCAGGCGGCCCGCGCGTTACGGCTCACCGGCACCGACCTGTGTCACCTCGGCGTGGTCGACGAGCTGGTGCCGGAGCCGCGGCCGGCCGCGCACGCCGACCCGGCCGGCGCGGCCGAGCTGCTGCGCCGGGCGGTCGCGGCGAACCTCGCCCCGTTGCTCACCGTGCCTCCCGCCACGCTGGTCCGCCGACGGCGTCAGCGGTTCCGCCGCTTCGGGGCGGCCCGCTCGGCCACCGCCGGTCCCGCCGCGACGGCGCGCGCCGCCGAGCGGCCGGAGGTGGCGTGATGGCCGACGTGGAGTCCGAGCAGGTGCTCGACGGGCTGCGCCGGCAGGCCCGCAAGCTCGTCGCGGACCTGGCCGGGCCGGTACGCCGGGTGCGGCTGCGCAGCGGCGAGTCGGTGCTGGAGGTCGAGTGGCACGACCCGGCGGCGCCGGCGCCGCGCGCCGGGACCGAACCGGTGGGCGCGCGCATCGAGGAGCCCGCCCGGCAGACGGCGCCGCCGGTCGACCGGCCGGCCGTGCGCTCGCCGGTGGTGGGCACGTTCTACCGGGCTCCCGAGCCCGGGGCGATGCCGTTCGTCGCGGTCGGCGACGTGGTCCGCCCGGGCCAGGTGGTCGGCATCGTCGAGGCCATGAAGCTGATGAACGAGGTGACCGCCGGCCAGGCCGGACGGGTGGTCGAGGTGCTTGTCGACGACGGCAAGCCCGTCGAGTACGACCAGCCGCTGATCGCCCTGGAACCGGTCACCGGACAGGACGGCTGATGTTCGACAAGGTGCTGATCGCCAACCGGGGCGAGATCGCGCTGCGGGTGCTGCGCGCCTGCCGGGAGCTGGGTGTGCGCACCGTGGTGGTGCACTCCAGCGCCGACGCCGACTCGCTGCCGGTGCGGCTGGCCGACGAGGCGGTCCGGATCGGCCCGGCGGCCAGCCGGCGCAGCTACCTCAACGCGGCGGCGATCGTGGAGGCGGCCCGGCAGACCGGCGCGCAGGCGGTCCACCCCGGGTACGGCTTCCTGTCCGAGGACGCCGACTTCGCCGAGATCTGCGCGGAGAACGGGTTGGTCTTCGTCGGCCCGCCGCCGCAGGTGATGGCCGCGCTCGCGGACAAGTCGACGGCGCGGGCGCTGATGAGCGCCGCCGGGCTGCCGCTGCCGCCGGGCAGCGTCCGGACACTGCCCACCGTCGCCGAGGCGCAGGAGGTGGCCGCCGATGTGGGCTACCCGGTGATCGTGAAGGCCGCTGCGGGCGGGGGCGGGCGCGGCATGACTGTGGTGCGCTCGGCCGCCGAGCTGCCCCGCGCGTACGCCCGCACCCGCGCCGCCGCGCAGGTCGCGTTCGGCGACGACCGGGTGTACGTCGAGCGGTACCTCGCCGACGCCCGCCACGTCGAGGTTCAGGTGCTCTGCGACGGCCAGGGCAACGGCGTGCACCTGGGCACCCGGGACTGCTCGGTGCAGCGCCGGCACCAGAAGCTGATCGAGGAGGCGCCCGCGCCCGCGCTGCGGCAGGCCACCCTGGACACCGTCGCCGAGGTGGCGCTGCGGGGCGCGCTGTCGGTCGGCTTCACCGGCGCCGGCACCGTGGAGTTCCTGGTGGACGAGGCGGAACGCTGCCACTTCCTGGAGATCAACTGCCGGATCCAGGTGGAACACCCGGTCACCGAGATGGTCACCGGCGTGGACCTGGTGCAGGAGCAGCTGCACATCGCGTACGGCACCCCGCTGCGCCTGCGTCAGTCCGACGTCCGGCTGACCGGCGTGGCGATCGAGTGCCGGGTCAACGTGGAGGACCCGGACCGCGACTTCGCGCCCGCGCCCGGCCGGCTGGACCGGTTCCGGCCGCCCGGCGGCCCGTTCACCCGGGTCGACACCCACGGGCACACCGGCTACCTGGTCAGCCCGCACTACGACTCGCTGCTGGCGAAGGTGGCGGTCTGGGCGCCGGACCGGGACGCCGCCTGGACCGCCTCGACCGGGCGCTGGCCGAATTCGACGTGGCCGGTCCCGGTGTGCGTACCACGATTCCGTTCGCCCGGCGGGTGCTGCGCGACCCCGCGTTCCGGGCCGCCCGGCACACCACCGCCCTGGTGGAACGCCTGCTCACCCCGCCCGCCGTGGCCACCGACGGGCCCGTCGGCAGCGCCGAAAGTGCCCCGGCCGGCGAGCGGGCCGACGGCGCCCACGCCGGCGCCGTCGTACCGCGGCTGCGGTCGGCGGTGCCCGACCCGCGCGCCGAGGCCGACCCGGCCGGCCGTACCCCCGTTCGCGCCGTGCCCGCCGCCGGCCCGACCACCTGGAGGAACCGATGACAGTCGCCCCCGACCGCCCGCTCGCCCGCGAGATCACCGACATCCTGGTCACGCACTGCGGCCTGGACCCGGACGCCGCCGCCAGCACGCCCGCCGCGAGCCTGGAGGAGCTGGGCATGGACTCGCTGGCGCTGCTCGAACTGTCCGCGGTGGTGGCCGACCGGTGGCGGGTGAAGATCCCGGAACAGGCCGGGCAGCTCAGCATCGCCGGCGTCGCCGACCTGGTCGCCCGCAAGGCCGATCCGCCCGGGCACACCGAGAACGCGGTGGAGATCGACGCGCCGCTGCCGCTGGTCTGGGAGATCACCAACGACGTGGCCCGGTGGCCCGAGCTGTTCACCGAGTACGCGGTCGCCGAGATCCTGCACCGCGACGGCGACACGGTCCGCTTCCGGCTCACCATGCACCCCGACGAGAACGGCGTGGCGTGGAGCTGGGTCAGCGAACGTACCGCCGACCCGGCCACCCGCGAGGTGCACGCCCGGCGCGTCGAGACCGGGCCGTTCGAGTACATGCGCATCCACTGGCGGTACGAGGAGATCCCCGACGGCACCCGGATGACGTGGACGCAGGACTTCGCGATGAAGCCGACCGCGCCGGTCGACAACGCCGGCATGACCAACCGGATCAACACCAACAGCGCGATCCAGCTCGCCGTGATCAAGGAGAAGATCGAGCGGGCGTACGCGGGAGGCACCCGATGACCGACACCACCACCGCCCGGGTCTCCGTCCACGACGTGCCGGCCGACCGCCGCCGCGGCGGGGAGCTGCGGGTGCTGCTCGGCCCGAAGACGGTCGGCAGCACCTCCGGATTCATGGGCGTGGCCACGCTCGCGCCGGGGGAGCGGATCGCCGAGCACTACCACCCGTACAGCGAGGAGTTCCTCTACGTCGCCCGCGGCGCGATCACCGTCGACCTGGACGACACGCCGGTGCCGCTCGCCGCCGGGGAGGCGCTCTACGTGCCGAAGGACGTGCGGCACCGGCTGCGCAACACCGGCGACGAGCCCGCCGAGGTGGTGTTCCACCTCGGACCGCTCGCCCCCCGCCCGGAACTCGGCCACGTCGACACCGAGAGCGCGGCCCCACCGCCACGGGAGCCGTCGTGACCGGCCGGCGCACCGTGGTCACCGGCGTGGGCGTCGTCGCGCCCGGCGGCGCCACCCGGGACCGGTTCTGGAAGACGATCACCGAGGGCCGCACCGCGACCCGGCGGATCAGCTTCTTCGACCCGTCGCCGTTCCGCTCGCAGATCGCCGCCGAGTGCGACTTCGACCCGGACGCCGCCGGGATCACGCTCGCCGAGCGGCAGCGCGCCGACCGGTACGTGCAGTTCGCGCTCGCCTGCTCCGCCGAGGCGCTCGCGGACAGCGGTCTCGTCCTCACCGACGCGCAGCGCGAACGCGCCGGGGTGGTGCTCGGCACCGCCGTCGGCGGGACCATGGCCCTGGAACAGGAGTACGTGCGGGTCAGCGACTCCGGCCGGCACTGGCTGGTCGACCACGCGCTCGGCGGGCCGTACCTCTATCAGGCGCTGGTGCCCAGCAGCCTGGCCGCCGACGTGGCGTGCCGGCACGGCCTGCACGGCCCGGCGCAGGTCATCTCCACCGGCTGCACCTCCGGCATCGACGCGATCGGGTACGCCCACCAGCTCGTCGCCGACGGCGAGGCCGACGTGGTGCTGGCCGGGGCGGCCGACTCCCCGATCTCCCCGGTCACCGTCGCCTCGTTCGACGCGATCGGCGCGACCAGCCCGGACAACGACGACCCGGAGCACGCCTCCCGGCCGTTCGACGCCGACCGGCACGGGTTCGTCCTCGCCGAGGGCGCCGCCGTGCTGGTGCTGGAGGAGGCCGAGCACGCCCGCCGCCGGGGCGCGCACGTCTACTGCGAGGTCGCCGGGTACGCCAGCCGCAGCAACGGCTTCCACATGACCGGGCTGCGCCCGGACGGCGCGGAGATGGCGGTGGCCATCAGCGACGCGCTGCGGCAGGCCCGGCTCGCCCCGTCGGCCGTGTCGTACGTCAGCGCGCACGGCTCCGGCACCCGGCAGAACGACAGGCACGAGACCGCAGCGTTCAAACGGGCGCTGGGGGAGACCGCGTACCGGGTGCCGATCAGCTCGATCAAGTCGATGGTCGGCCACTCGCTCGGCGCCATCGGCTCGATCGAGATGGCCGCCTGCGCGCTGGCCATCGAGTACGGCGTGGTCCCGCCCACGGCGAACTGGACCACCCGCGACCCGGAGTGCGACCTGGACTACGTGCCGAACGAGGCGCGGGAGGTGCCGGTGGACGTGGCGCTGTCGGTGGGCAGCGGGTTCGGCGGCTTCCAGTCCGCGATGGTGTTCCGCCGGCTGGCGGCGGTGCCGACATGACCGCGCGGGCCGTGGTGACGGGCATCGGTGTGGTCGCGCCCAGCGGGATCGGCGCCGAGGCGCACTGGAACACCGTGCTGGCCGGCACCCGGCGCATCGGGCCGATCACGCTGTTCGACCCGGAGCGCTACCCGACCCGGGTGGCCGGGGAGGTGTCCGACTTCGACCCGGCCGGGTTCAGCGACACCCGGCAGCGGGTGCAGACCGACAGGTGGACCCACCTCGGCTTCGCCGCCACCAAGCTGGCGCTGGCCGACGCCGGGCTGCCCGAGGTGTCGCCCGACCCGTACCAGTGGGCGGTCACGCTCGCCAGTTCCTCCGGCGGCAACCTGTTCGGCCAGCGGGAGCTGCAGCGGCTGTGGGGCGGGCCGACCCGCACCGTCGGGGCGTACCAGTCGATCGCCTGGTTCTACGCGGCCAGTGTGGGCCAGCTGTCGATCCGCCACCAGTTCAAGGGGCCGTCCGGGGTGACCGTGTCCGAGTCGGCCGGCGGGCTGGACAGCCTCGCGCACGCGGTGCGCACCGTCCGCCGGGGCACGCCGGTGGTGATCGCCGGGGCCACCGAGTGTCCGCTGAGCCCGTACGCGCTCGCCTGCCAGCTGCGCTCCGGCCTGCTCAGCGACGTGTCCGACCCGCAGGCCGCGTACCGGCCGTTCGACGTCGCGGCCAGCGGCTACGTGCCGGCCGAGGGCGGCGCGGTCTTCGTGGTCGAGGAGCTGGGACACGCGCTGGCGCGGGGCGCCCGCGTCTACGGGGAGATCACCGGCTGGGCCGCCACCCACGACGCCGCGCCCACCGACCCGGCCGCCGGCCCCGACCCGGCGCACTACGCCCGGGCGCTGCGGCTGGCGCTGGAACGCGCCGGGGTACGCCCGCACGACGTGGACGTGGTCTGGCCGGACGCGCTCGGGGTGCCCGCGTACGACCGGGCCGAGGCGACCGCGTTGCGTGCCGTCTTCGGCGACCGGACCCCGCCGGTGACCACCCAGAAGCCGCTGACCGGCCGGGCGCACCAGGGTGGGTCCGCGCTGGACGCGGCCACCGCGCTGCTGGCGTTCCGCCGCGGGATGCTGCCCGCCTCGGCCGGCCCGGACGAGCCCGCGCCCGGCTGCGAGCTGACGTTCCTGCGGCAGCCCCGCCCGCCGCGCAGCCGGATCGCGCTGGTCGGCGCGCGCGGCTTCGACGGGTTCAACAGCGCGCTGGTGCTGCGCGGCGCCGCGCCTCCACCGGCGGGCGAGCGCTGAGCGGGGCCACCCGGGAGCGTCGTCGCCCGCCGTCCGCGCGGGAGCCCGCGCGCACAGCATCCGGCGGCCGGCGGACTACCTTGCCGGCGTGGCCCCGATCCTGCCTGTCCGATCGAGCCTGAGCAATCCACCCAGCCGCTGTTTTGGATCTAGCCATTTGCATCTGGCGATGCAGAAGAGGGTCGTCGTAGGGTTCCGCCATACCCCGAACGACGTACCCGCTGGGCGGATCCGCCCAGTTCCTCATTGGAACGGTGGCTGGTCGTGACTGCACATCCCGTGGCGGAAGATCCTGCCTCGACGACGGTGGACTGGGTGGACGACATCCTGTTCACCGGCCGCGACACCGACGTCTGCCTGCGCCTGCCCGAACCGGTGGACAAGGGCACGCTGCGCCGGCTCGTCGGCGAGGCGCAGGACCGGCTCGCCGAGGCCGGGCTGCGCGCCGGAGGCGCCGCCGCGCTGCGTCTGCCGCCCTCGCTGGCGTACGTGGCGCACCTGCTCGCCACCTGGCGTACCGGCGCCCAGGCGGTGCTGCTGGACCACCGGCTCACCGACCACGAGGTCGACCAGGCGCTGCGCCGGCTCAGCCCGCAGGTGGTGGTCGCCCCGGTGCGCTCCGGCGGCGGCGCGCTGCGGATCTTCGTCGACGTCACCGCCGGGGTGAGCGCGTACTCCGACCGCCCGGCGGGCAGCCCGCACGCGGTGATCCAGCTCAGCTCCGGCTCCACCGGGCCGTCCAAGGTGATCGGCCGCACCGCCGCCGACCTGGTCGGCGAGGTGCGCCGCTACACCCGCATCGACGGCGTCGCGCTGCCCGGCGAGCGGATCATCCTGCTGCCCAGCATGGTGCACGTGCTCGGCCTGGTCGGCGGCCTGCTCTACGGGCTGCACGCGGGCGTCGAGCTGTGCCCGCCGGAGCGGCTCAGCGGCGACGCGATCCTCGCCGCCGTGGCCGCCCAGGACACCCCGGCCACTGTGCTCGGCGTGCCGTTCCACATCGGGCTGCTCGCCTCCACCACACCGGCCGGGCCGCTGCCGCAGCTCAAACGCATGACCACCGGCGGTGAGCTGGTGAGCGCCGCCGTGGCCAATGCCTTCACCGACCGCTACGGCGTGCCGCTGGGCAACATGTACGGGATGACCGAGGTCGGCGTCATCGGCACCGACCTGTACGGGCGGCACCGCCCCGCCATCGCGCCCGCCCCCGGCATCGAGGTGCGCGAGCGTGACGGCGAGCTGTGGGTCAGCTGCCCCGCCAACCCGTACGTCGGACTGGCCGACCCGACCCGGTGGGCCGACGGCTGGCTGCACACCCGCGACGCCGGGGTGGTCGACCCGGACACCGGCCTGGTCACCATCAAGGGCCGGCTGGACTCGCAGGTGTCGGTGGGCGGCCTGAAGGTCGACCTGACCGAGGTGGAGGCCACAGTGGCCGGGCTGCCCGGCGTCGTCGCCGCGGTGGTGGTCTGGGACGACGGCATCACCGCGTACGTCCAGGTCGACGGCTCGCTGACCGAGGAGACGCTGGACAAGCTGATCGCCGAGCGGCTGGCCGGCTTCAAGCGTCCCCGCACGCTGCGGCTGCTCGACCAGATGCCCCGCACCACCACCGGAAAGCTGGTCCGGTCGGTCCCGGCGCTGCGGGACGCGGCGTCGTGACCGGACCGCTGTACGAGCCGCGCAATCGCCGGACTTCCGCCGGACGTCCGATCCACCCCGATTCCCGACCCGCCCCGGCCGAGCGGCGCGCCACCCGCGCGTCCGAGCCGGCCGGTCCACACGCACACGGTGTCCCGACCGGGCACCGTCAGCCGGTACACGGAGAAGAGGTCTGAACCCATGCGAGACCAGGTCCGCACTTTCGTCGTCGAACAGCTCGCCGACATGAACTACGACGTGGACGAGCTCGACGACGACACCACGCTCGGCCCTTCCGGCGTCGACCTGGAGTCGCTGGCCCTGGCCGACCTCGCGGTCCGCGTCGAGGACCGGTACGGCGTGAAGTTCGCCGACGACGAGTCGGAGAAGCTGGCGCTGATGACGGTCGGCGAGTTCACCACGATGGTCGCCGACCGGGTGGCCGCGAACAGCGACAAGTCCTGATGTCCGGTCAGCCCGACCTGGGGCGAGCTGACCTGGTGAGCATGCTCGCCGAACTGACCGCGAAACCCGCCGACCAGGTGCCGGACCGGCTCGGCTCGATGGAGCTGGCCTGGCTGGTGCACATGGTCGAGCAGCGCCACGACCGCCGGCTGGACCTGAGCGACGACGAACTCGCCGGCATCCGCACCGTCGACGACGCGCTCGCGGTGTTCCGCGGCGCGCTGACCGCTCCCGCAGATGGCTGAGCGGGAAACCGTACGGATCACCGGCACGTACGCGCTCAGCGCCCTCGGCAGGGGCGCGGACGCGCTGCTGGCCGGGGTGCTCACCGGCGCCCCGGCGTTCGGACCGGTGCGCCGTTTCGACACCACCGGCCGCCGGGTCACGGTGGCGGCCACAGCGCCGGACGTCGGCACGCTCGCCGACGAGCTGGCCGACGCGATCGACGCCGCCGCCGGGGCCGCCGGGCTGGACCGGGCCGGGCGCGCCGGGTCGGCGCTGTTCCTGGCCACCCACGGCGGGCCGCACTCGCTGCCCGTACCGCAGGGGCGGGACGCGCCGACGGTGCCGGCGCTGGCCGGTCACCTGGCCGCGCGGTGCGGACTCGGCGGGCGGACTCGGATCTACACCACGGCCTGCGTGTCGGCGAGCAGCGCGGTCGCCGACGCCGCCGCGCTGATCCGCCGGGGCGACCTGGAGCGGGTCGTGGTCGCGGCCGGTTACCTGGTCGAACCGGACCAGTACGCGCTGT
>NZ_KK037233.1:687635-688923 GCF_000568915.1 Micromonospora sp. M42
CGCGACGCCCCCCGCCCCGCGCGCACCGGGCACGCCCTGACCCTCAACGCCGCCTTCAGCGGCGCCCAACACCGCACTCCTGGTGAGCACCTCATGACCGCCTCCACCCCCAGCCCTCCGCGATCTTGCACTTCCGGCCCCGGCGAAACGGGCACAACGCCCGCCGAGAGGGCGCCAACCGCAAGATCGCGCAACGACGCGGAGGCGCGGTGGCCCGAGGACGGGGATGAGGGGCCGGCGGGGGTGCCGGGGTTTGTGCACTCGGCGTTCGCGCCTCTCGTGGTGGCGGTGGCCGAGCGGTGCCTCGCGCGGCGCTACGGCACCGGGCCGCTGCCGCCGGGCAACGGTACGGCGGTGGTGCTGGTCAGCGCCGGCGGAGACACGGCCAGCGCGGCGCACGTCCGGGCCGCGGTGGACGCCGGTGACCGGATCGGGCCGCTGTTCTTCTTCCAGTCGGTGCCGAACAGCGTGGCCGGGCACGTCGCGGCGCGCTGGGGACTGGACGGGCCGGTGGTGTGCCTGAGCCCGACCGGCGACCCGCGGGCCGAGGGGGAGGCCGAGGCGGACCTGCTGCTGCACGACGGCGACGCCGCACAGGCGTTGCTGATCCTGATCGAACTGGCACCGGACGGTACGCCGGGCGAGGCGACCGCGGTGCTGCTGGGGGAGGGAACACGTCAATGAGGACGAAGGGACTGCGCGGCGCGCTCGCAGCCGACGCGGAACTGGGCGCGGGCAACGTGCTCGCCCGGGTGCTGGCCCACGGCGCCGACCCGGACGGGCCGGGGCTCACATTCGACACCGAGGTCGACGGCCACCCGGCCGAGACCCCGCTGACCCTGGGCCGGCTCGACCGGATGGTCGCCGCCCGGGCGGCCTGGCTGCACGAACGCGGGGTGAAACCCCGCGACCCGGTCGCCGTCTGGGCCGGTACGGCCGCCGACATGGTGC
Source organism: Micromonospora sp. M42 (assembly GCF_000568915.1). Lineage (NCBI taxonomy): Bacteria > Bacillati > Actinomycetota > Actinomycetes > Micromonosporales > Micromonosporaceae > Micromonospora > Micromonospora sp. M42. The sequence goes on from NZ_KK037233.1 coordinate 688,587, forward strand.
TGTCGTTCCTGGCGCTGACCCGCCTCGGCGCCATCCCGGCGCTGATGAACGGCAGGCTGCGCCCCGAGATCGCCGCCGAGTACATCCGCCGGCTGCGCGCCGCCGGGGTGCTCGCCGACGCCGCGCACGCGCAGGCGCTGGCCGGGCACGACCTGGGCGCGCCGATGCTCGGCGAGCCCGCGCAGGCCGGGGCCGGCGACCCGGACGCGGCGCCCGCGCACTACCGGCACCACCCGGACGACCCGATCGTCATCACCCACACCTCCGGCACCACCGGAGTGCCGAAGGCGGTGCTGCATTCGCACGCCAGCCTGTTCGCCGCGACCCGGCACCTGCT
>NZ_KK037233.1:689025-704280 GCF_000568915.1 Micromonospora sp. M42
CTGCTCTCCGAGCAGGGCGGCGAGCGGGTGCTCGACGCGATCCAGCGGTGGCGCCCCGACGGCGTGTTCGGCTTCTCCGTCACCTGGGCCGAGCTGGCCCGCTTCGACCTGTCCGGCTACGACCTGGACTCGGTGCGGCTGTGGTTCAACACCGGCGACTGCTCGCACGAGCCGCACGTACGGCGGCTGGTCGCGGTGGGCTCCCGCGACGTGGTGACCCGTCAGGGCGTGACCCGGGTACCCGGGTCGGTGTTCATCGACGGCCTGGGCTCCAGCGAGATGGGCCACTCGATGTTCCACATCACGCACACCTCCGACACCGACAGGTACGGCCGCTGCGTCGGCCGCCCGTACCGGTTCACCAAGGTCGCGGTGCTCGACACCGACGGCAACGAGCTGCCGCCCGGGCAGGTCGGCTGGCTCGGCATCGACTCGCCGTCGCTGTTCCGCGGCTACTGGAACGACTCGGTCACCACGTACCGGTTCCGGCTGCGCGGCTGGTACCTCACCGGCGACCTGGTGTACGCCGACGAGGACGGCCGCTACTACCACCTGGACCGGGCGGTCGACTCGGTCGAGGCGGGCGACGGCAAACGGTTCTTCACCGCGCTGTCCGAGGAGCGCATCCTGGCCGCCAGCCCCGACGTGACCGACTGCACCGTGGTGATCGTCAAGGCGGACGACGGCACGGTCACCACCGACGTGCTGCTGGAACTGGCCGCCGGCGCCGACCCGGACGCGGACCGCACCGAGCGGATCCGTACCGCGCTGGGCCCGGACGTGGGCGCCACGCTGCGCCGGATCGTCCCGGTGCGCGCCGACGACATCCCGGTCACCGTCACCGGCAAGGTACGCAAGGTGGCACTGCGGGAGCGCTATCTGACCGAGGCGCCGTCGTGACCGCCGTCGTCACCGGCATGGGCCTGTTCACCCCGGCGGGGCGCGGCGTGGCGGACACGTTCGACGCGCTGCTCACCGGCCGCTCCGGGCTGCGCCGGCCGCCCGAGGGACACCCGGCGGCGGGCAGCCTGGAGGTGGCCGGCGTGCTGCCGGACATCGACCCGCGCAGCGTCGCCTCCGGACCGGAGACGAAGGTGCTCGACCGGGTGGTGCTGCTGGCCCTGATCACCGCCGCCGAGGCGCTCGCCGACGCGGGCATCGAGGTGGGCCGCGACGTCGACCCGGAGCGCATCGCGGTGATCGTCGGCGGTGTCGGCGGGATGTCCACGCTGGAGGGGCAGGTGCTGGCGCGGGCCGCCCGGGGCCGGGCGGCGGTCAGCCCGTACCTGCTCACCGGCATCCTGCCGAACATGCCGTCGGCGCGGATCGCCATCGCGCACGGCATCCGCGGCTACAGCTCGTCGGTCGGCACGGCCTGCGCCTCCGGCGCCCAGGCGGTCGCCGACGGGGTACGCCTCATCCGCTCCGGCGAGGCCGACGTGGTGGTGTGCGGGGCGAGCGAGGCGCCGCTGTTTCCCACGTTCGCCGACACGTTCGGCAACGCCCGGGCGCTGGCCCGGGGCTGGGACGAACCCACCGAGGCGAGCCGCCCGTTCGACAAGCGGCGCAACGGGTTCGTGCTGGCCGAGGGCGCGGCGCTGCTGGTGCTGGAGCGCGCCGGGCACGCCGACGGTCGGGGCGTGCGCGGCTACGCCGAGGTCGCCGGTTTCGGGGCGAACACCGACGCGTACCACCCGACCGCGCCGCGCCCGGACGGCGCGGGAGCGGCCGCGTGCATGCGCCGGGCGCTCGCCGCCGGCGGGATCGGGCCGGGCGACGTCGGGTACGTCAACGCGCACGGCACCGGCACCAAGCTCGGTGACGTCGCCGAGACGATCGCCCTGGCCGAGGTGTTCGGCCTCGGCGGCGTCCCGGTCAGCTCCACCAAGGCGCTCACCGGGCACCTGCTCGGCGCATCAGGGGTGCTGGAGGCCGCCGCCACCGCGCTGGCGCTCGACAGTGGCCTGCTGCCGCCCACCTACCACCTGGACGACCCGGACCCGGAGTGCGAGGCGGACCACGTCCGCGCCGTGCCCCGGCCCACCCGGGCCGACCACGCGCTGACGAACTCGTTCGGGTTCGGCGGCCAGAACGTCAGTCTGCTCCTGCGCCGGCTCTCCGGGCCGGCCCGCCGGGCCGCCACCCCGGCCGCCGGCTGACCGGACTCCAGTCCCGGGCGTCCGTCCGGGTCGCGATCACGGGGGGAACAGGGGAAGCCCATGACCATCAACGGGATAGACCATCTCGAACTGTACGTGGGAGACGCCCGGCAGGCGGCCTTCTACTTCGACAACGCCGTCGGTTTCCGGCTGCGCGGGCAGGGCGGGCCGGAGACCGGGCTGGACGGGCAGCGTTCGCTGCTGCTGGCCCAGGCCGGCATCCGGCTGCTGCTGACCACCGGGCTGTCCGCCGAGCACCCGGCGGCCACGTACGTGCACCGGCACGGCGACGGCATCGCCGTGGTGGCGCTCGCCGTCGACGACGCCGCCGGGGCGTACGCGGAACTGGTGGAACGCGGCGCGACACCGCTGAGCCCGCCGCGCACCTTCACCGGCGCGGACGCCGAGGTCGTGGTCGCCGAGGTCGGCGGCTTCGGCGACGTGGTGCACCGCCTCGTCCAGCGCAGCGGTGACCCGGAGGTGTTCCTGCCCGGCGTGATCGAGCCGGTGGCCGCGCCGGACGGCGACGAGCTGCTGGCCGAGGTGGACCACCTGGCCGTCTGCGTACCGCCGGGGCAGCTCGACGAGATCGTCGCGCACTACGAGAAGGTGTTCGGCTTCGCCGACATCTTCACCGAGCACATCGAGGTCGCCGGTCAGGCGATGAACTCCAAGGTGGTGCAGAGCCCGTCGGGGAAGGTCACGCTGGTGCTGCTGGAGCCGGACACGAGCGCCCGGCCCGGCCAGATCGAGGACTTCCTGCGCTGGCACGCCGGCGCCGGAGTGCAGCACCTGGGGCTGCGCACCGACGACATCGTCACCGCCGTCGGCGCGCTCGCCGGGCGCGGGGTGCGGTTCGCCAGCACGCCCGGCGCCTACTACGACGGCCTGGAGCAGCGGGTCGGCCGCCTCGACGCGCCGGTGGACCGGCTGCGCGAGCTGAGCATCCTGGTCGACTCCGACCACGACGGGCAGCTGCTGCAGATCTTCACCGAGTCGATGCACGTGCGCCGCACCCTCTTCCTCGAACTCATCGAGCGGCGCGGGGCGCGCACCTTCGGCAGCGGCAACATCAAGGCGCTCTACGAGGCCAAGGAACGCGAGCTGGCCGCGGCGGGGGCGACCCCTGCTGCCGCGGCCGGAGGGGTAGGGGCATGACCACCATCGATCCCGGGCTGACCGCCGAGGAGGAGGCGCTGCTTCCCTCCGACGAGGACGTCCGGCACTACGCCGAGCATGGCTGGTACCTGTCGAAGAAGCTGCTCACCGACGACGAGGTGGACGAGCTGGTCGCCGCCACCGACAGCTACTACGCCGGGGAACGCGACCGGCGGCTGCCGGTGCGGCCGCCGAAGCTGGCCTACTGGGAGCCGGCCAAGGGCGACGTGCAGCGGCACAACGACTACGTCCACCACGAACACGACGGCATCGCGCGCATCCTGCGCAAACCGCTGATCGGGGCGGTCGCCGCCCGGCTGGCGCAGGCCACCGAGATCCGCATCTTCCAGTCCACGCTGATCTGGAAGCCGCCGATCGCCGGTGAGCCGTCGAACATCGTGCCCTGGCACTTCGACAAGCACTACTGGGCGTCCTCGTCGTCGGAGAACATGCTCACCGCGTTCATCCCGTTCCACGACTGCGGCGAGGAGATGGGCACCATCACCATGGTCGACGGCTCCCACCGCTGGCGGGAGATCGGCGCCGACGACACGGTGGTGCGGCACTTCGCCGACCGGGACCGCGACCAGCTCGAAGTCATGCTCGCCGAGAACGCGGCGTACAACGGGGCGACGATCCGCAAGATCCCCATGGTGATCCCCAAGGGACACATGAGTTTCCACCACTGCCGCACCTACCACGGCAGCGGTGCGAACGTCAGCGGGCGGCCCCGCCGGGCCATCTCGCTGCACCTGCAGGACGGCGACAACGCCTGGCGGGAGTATCCGCTCTCCGACGGCACGCTCGCCGCGTACAACCACGACGTGCTGGTCCGCCGCACCCACGAGGGCCGGCCGGACTACGCGGACCCCGATTACTGCCCGGTCATCTGGCGCGACCGCGCCCAGCAGGGAGGCTGACAATGTCACGGTACGACTGGGGTAAGACGCACCCGGGCATCGAGCGACTCGAGCGGGCGGTGACCGAGCGCCGCGACGTGGTGGTCAAGCACCCGCTCTACGCCAACCTCGACACCCACGACGCGCTCGTCACGTTCATGGAGCACCACGTCTTCGCGGTCTGGGACTTCATGTCCCTGCTGAAGTCGCTGCAGCGGCAGCTCACCTGCGTCACGGTGCCGTGGATCCCGACCGGCCCGACCGGCAGCCGCCGCCTGATCAACGACATCGTCATGGTCGAGGAGAGCGACGAGCTGGGCGACGGCTACATCAGCCACTTCGAGCTGTACGTGCAGGGCATGACCGAGGCCGGCGCCGACACCACGGCCGTGAACAAGCTCGTCGACCTGCTGCGCGACGGCACGCCGGTCACCGAGGCGCTCGGCGCGGCGGGCGTACCCGCGGCGTCGGCCGCGTTCGCCGGCACCACCTGGCGGATCATCGAGACCACCCCGGTGCACTGCCAGGCCGCGGCGTTCGCGTTCGGCCGCGAGGACCTCATCCCGGAGATGTTCACCCAGGTCGTCGCCGTCAACGAACGCAGCAACCGGCTCAACAAGTTCGTCGACTACCTGGAGCGGCACATCGAGGTCGACGGCGAGCAGCACACCCCGATGGCCATGCAGATGCTGGCCGACCTGTGCGGCGACGACGACACCAAGTGGCAGGAGTGCGCCGACACGGTCAACGCCGCGCTGACCGCCCGCGCCCGACTCTGGGACGACATCCTCGCCGCCGTCAAGGAGGGCCGTCCGGCGTGACCGGCTCCGACCCGCTCCGGCTCTACCGGACGGTCCGGCTGATCCGCCGCTTCGAGGAGCGCGCGATCGAGCTGGTCCGCGCCGGACAGATCGTCGGTGGCATCCACCCGTACCTCGGTCAGGAGGGGATCGCCGCCGGCGTCTGCGCGGCGCTGGACCGCGAGGACCTGGTCACCGGCACCCACCGCGGGCACGGGCACGTGCTCGCCAAGGGCGCCGACCCGGCCCGGATGCTGGCCGAGCTGTGCGGCCGGGTCACCGGGCTCAACCGGGGCCGGGGCGGGTCGATGCACGCCGCCGACTTCGGCGTCGGCGTCCTTGGCGCCAACGCCATCGTCGGAGCCGCCGGCGCGATCCTCACCGGAGCGGTGTGGGAGCGCCGGCGGCGCGGCGCCGACATCGTCGGCGCCACCTTCTTCGGCGACGGCGCGGTCAACGAGGGCATGCTGCTGGAGGCGTTCAACCTGGCAGCGCTCTGGCGGGTGCCGGTGCTGTTCGTCTGCGAGAACAACGGCTACGCCACCACCATGCCGGTCGAGGGCGCGGTCGCCGGCACCATCGCCGGGCGGGCTGCCGCCTTCGGCATGCCGGCGGCCGCCGTCGACGGGCAGGACCCCGAGGCGGTACGCGAGGTCACCGCCGCCGCCGTCGCGCGGATGCGCGCCGGCGGCGGCCCCGAGCTGGTCGAGGCCCGCACCTACCGCTTCGACGCCCACCACACGTTCGAACATCAGGTACGCCTCGACTACCGGCGGCCGGAAGAGGTGGCCGAGGGCCGGTCCCGCGATCCGGTGGACATCGCCGGAGCGCGACTCGACCCGGCGGTACGGGCCGAGGTGGACGCCGCCGTCGAGGCGGAACTGGACGCCGCCGTCGAATACGCGCTCGCCGGTCCGCACCCCGACCCGGCGACCGCCCTGGACCACCTGTACGCCAGCGGGCTCACCGCCCGGACCGGAGGTGGCTGATGCCCCGGCTCTCCTACCGCAGGGCGCTCACCCGGGCGCTCGCCGACGAGATGGCCCGCGACGAGTCGGTCGTGGTGCTCGGCGAGGACATCCGGGTGGCCGCCGCGAACGTCACCACCGGCCTGCTGAAGAAGTTCGGCCCGGAACGGGTCCGCGACACCCCGCTGTCCGAGCAGGCGTTCACCAGCTTCGCCACCGGCGCGGCGCTGGCCGGGGCCCGCCCGGTGGTGGAGTTCCAGATCCCGTCGCTGCTGTTCCTGGTCTTCGAACAGATCGTCAACCACGCGCACAAGTTCCCGCTGATGACCGGCGGCCAGTGCGCGGTGCCGGTCACCTACGTGGTGCCCGGCTCCGGCTCCCGCACCGGCTGGGCCGGGCAGCACTCCGACCACCCGTACGCGTTGTTCGCCCACGTCGGGGTGACCACAGTCGTACCGGCCACCCCGGCCGACGCGTACGGGCTGCTGGTCTCCGCGATCCGCTGCGACGACCCGGTGGTGGTCTTCGCCCCGGCCGGCGCGCTGGACCTGCGCGCCGACGTCACCGACCTGACGCCGGTGCCGCTGGGCCGCGGGATCGTCCGCCGCCCCGGCGCCGACGTGACGGTGGTGGCCGTCGGGCACCTGGTGCACGACGCGCTCGCCGTCGCCGAGGAACTCGCCGGGCAGGCGTCGGTGGAGGTCTTCGACCCCCGCACGTTCTACCCCTTCGACTGGGACGGCCTGGTCGAGTCGGTGAGCCGCACCGGGCGGCTGGTGGTAGTCGACGACGGCAACCGCTCCTGCGGCATCGCCGGGGAGATCATCGCCACCGTGGTCGAGCGGGTCCGGCTGGCCGCGCCACCCCGGCGGGTCACCCGCCCCGACGGTGCCGTGCTGCCCTTCGCCCCCGCCCTGGACCGGGCCGTGCAACCCGGCCGCGACCAGCTCACCGCCGCCATCCAACTGACCCTCAAGGACGGATGAACGATGGACCCGAACTACACGTGGCCGCCACTCGGCCAGGCGTGGACCGACCTGCCCGAGTCCACCCGTACCGCGATGGTGACCACCGGCGCCGCGGCCTGGGAGAAGATCTTCCACGGCCGGGCCACGTACAACAAGCAGTGGCGGCTGGCCCGTCCGCCCGTCTTCACCGCCGACGCGTTCGGCGAGCTGAACGAGGTCTGCGACCGCATCGCCCAGCTCATCCTGGAAGCCTGCCGGCGTCGCGCGCGTACCGCCGGTGAGCTGCAACGGCTCCTCGACGTGCCGGAGGGGGAAACCCGGCTGCTCGACCCGGAGGAGGAACTGCACGAGGGGCTGCTCGCCGCGTACCGGCCGGACGTGCTGTTCTCCGGCGGCGTGCCGTGCATCGTCGAGTACAACATCGACAGCAGCCTCGGCGGCGGCTTCGACGCCGACACCGTCATCCAGCGGTACGCCGAGCTGTACCGTACCCATGACCTGCTCGACGGCGCGCGGCCCGCGCCGTCCCTGCTGGACCAGCGGTTCGCCGCCATCCGGGACACGCTTGGCCTGGCCGACGGCGCGCGGGTGGCGCTGCTGATGGACTTCGACGCCGACTACCCGGGACTGGACGACCCGGAGACGTTCATCCGGATCCTGTCCCCGCTGATCGACCAGGCCCGCCCGTTCGGCATCGACCTGGTCATCGCCCCGGTCGCCACCGCCGGCCTGGACGCGCAGAGCCGCCTGGTCGTCGGCGGCGCCCCGGTGGACGCCCTGTTCCGGCTGTTCGTGCCGAACCGGGTCACCCCCAGCCCCGGCTTGGACGCGGTCGCCGGCGCGCTCGCCGCCGGCACGCTGCCGATGTTCGTCAGCAGCGCCGCCTGGCTGCTCAGCAACAAGCTCAACTACGCCTGGCTCTGGGAGGACCTGGACCTGCTGCCGGAGGACGACCGGACGCTGATCCGCCGGTACGTGCCGCACACCGTCGCGCTCACCGCCGACCAGCTCGACCGGGCGCTGGCCGAACAGGCCGACCTGGTGGCCAAGCCAGCCGGCGGATCGGCCGGGCACGGGGTGCTGATCGGCCGCGAGATGACGGCTGTGGCGTGGGCGGACGGGGTGCGCGCGGCGATCGCCGAGGGCGGCAACATCCTGCAGCGCTACCACGAGGCGGACCGGGTGGCGATGGACTTCGTGCAGATCGAGACCGGTGAGACGGTCACCGCCGATGTCCCGTACAGCCTCGCCCCGTACCTGTTCGGCCGTACCGGTTCCGGCGCGCTGGCCCGGGTCGGCTACCCGGGCTGCGACGAGGTCCTCAACCTGGCCCGAGGCGTCCTCCTGACCGGCATCCTCCTAACCGACTGACCCCCTCCCCGCCTGCCCGCTTCGTTGATCAAGGAGTTCGTGTCCTCATCGGGGCGCGTGACCGACCCCAAACTCCTTGGTCAACAACGTGGATCCGGGCCGAGGGCGCCGGGCGCGGGTGAGGGGGAGGGGGAGGGGGAGGGCGCGGTCAGGGGTGGGGGAGGTGGGTGGCCAGGACTCTCAGGGTTTCGGCTGTGGCTATCGCGTCGCTGCGGGCGCTGCCGTGCCGCCCGTCGCTGCTGTACAGCGACGGGTCGGCCACCAGCGGATGGTCGGTCAGGTGCACGTGCAGCGTGCCCAGCCGCTCGGCCACGCCCCGGGTGTGCCGCGACAGCCGGCGCATCCGCTCGCCCAGGCCCGCGCGCAGCGTCTCCGGCACCGCCGGGCTGTGCGAGACGTCGAACATGCCCACAGTGATCACGTCCGCGCCGGCTTCCCGCAGCGCGGTGATCATGGCGGTCAGTTCGGCGTCGACCGAGTCCGGGTCGTAGGCGGACCGGAACGCGTCGTTGCCGCCGCACACCACCAGTGCGAGATCCGGCTCGAAGGCCAGCGCGTCGGCGAGCTGAGTGGCCCGCACCTCGTGCGCGCGCAGTCCGCGCCGCCCCAGATTCAGGTACGCCAGCTCCGGCCGGACGGCGCGCAGCTCGGCGGCGATCCGGTCGGCCCACTGGAGGTCCGGGTAGCCGTCGACCGGCTCGCACAGTCCTTCCGCGACGCTGTCGCCGAGCACCACGAACCGGCGCCACGGGTGCCCGCGCAGCAGTTCGGTGGCCTCGCCCGGACGCAGGCACCACGGATCAGTCGCCTCGGTCAACGTCGATGCCATGATCGGCAGGCTAGCCGAGCGCCCGGCGCGGGAAAAGGGGCTCAGCTCAGCAGGGCCAGCAGTTCGCCGGGCCGGGTCAGGTTGAAGTCGGCGGGCTCGGCCGGATCGTACTGATGGCCCCACGCGGCGGCCACCGCCACCGCGCCGCTGCTGCGGGCGGCGCGCAGGTCCAGCGGCGAGTCGCCCACGTACGCGGCCCGGCCGGCCGGCACGCCGAGCCGCCGGCAGGCCACCTCGACGCCCTCGGGCGCCGGTTTGGGGCGGGTGACCTGGTCGCCACCGAGCACGACCCGGAAGTGACCGAGCAGGCCGACCCGGTCGAGCATGATCTCCGCCGCCCGGTGGCTCGCGCCGGTGAACACGCCCACCGGCACCCGGGCGGCGAGGTCGGCGAGCATCTCCGCGACTCCGGGGTAGACGCTCACCCGCCCGGCCGTCGCGGCCAGTTCGGTGTGGTAGCGGTCGAGGTCAGCGGCGGTGGCGGGGCGCCGGAGCAGGTGCGTCAGCAGGTCGGACGGTGAGCCGATCGAGTAGCCGGCGATGACCTCGGCGTCGGTGTACGACGGGCCGCCACCGGCCCGCACCGCCGCCCGGTACGCCGCCGGCACCACCTCGTGCGACTCGATGAGCGTGCCGTCCATGTCGAAGACGACGGCGTCCACCGGGCGGCTCACGCGGCCCCGGCCCGGTGCGCGGCGGCGAGCCGCTTCGGCGCGCGGGTGTGCCACGCCTCGGTGATCAGCTCGGTCAGGTCGTCCACGGCGATCCGGTCGAGCCGGACCAGCACGGCCGGGTAGCCGTCGAGGTGCGGCGTGGTGAAGTAGACCGCCGGGTCGTCGGCGAGCAGCGCCTCCTTGGCGCCCAGGTCGGGCACCCGGGCGCCGAGGATCGGGCCGTCCGGCGCGGCGTCGCCGAGCGCTTCGAGGTCGCTGCGGCGCAGCGGCCGGTCCCAGACGAACATCTTGTCGCGCACCCGCCAGGCGGGCAGGTCGTCGTACGAGCCGCGCTCGGTGGTCTCCGGCAGGGCCAGCGCGATGCGCCGCACGTCGTCCCAGGTCGCCATGGCCCCGACCCTACCGCCGCCCACCGACACCCCGGCTCAGACCGGCGTGGGGGTCGCCGGTTCCGGGGCCGGGCGGTGGGACCCGCGGGTCAGCAGCAGCGGTCCCACGGTCAGCACCAGGCAGACCACCGACATCACCAGCAGCGCCGGGGTGAGGTCGAGCAGCGCCACCGACCAGCCGCCGAGCAGCGCGCCGACGGGCAGGCCGAGGAACGCCACCGACCCGGAGATGCCCAGCACCCGGGTCTGCAGCTCGCCCGGCACCCGCTGGTAGAGCGCCGCGCCGAGCAGCGGGTTCACCGCCGCGATGCCGATGCCGGACAGGAACGTCACCACGAGCACCACGACCAGGTCGTCGCTGAGCGCCAGCGCGAGCAGCCGGGGCGCGCCGCTGAGCGTCAGCCCCACCGCGAACGTCGTCCCGGCGGGCAGCCGGGTGCCGAACATCGTGAACAGCACGTTGCCCAGCAGCGCGCCGCCCGAGAACACACCGAGCAGCAGGCCGAAGCCGGCCGGGTCGCCGAGCACCTGGTTGACCCAGAGCGGGATCCAGACCGCGACGCTGGCGTTGGCGAACATGTTCGACACCGAGACCACCAGCAGCATGATCATCAGCGTCCGGTCGGTGCGCAGGTACGCGAAGCCGCCGCGCAGCGCCCGCAGGTAGGGCTCCCGGGGTGCGGGTTGCGCCGGCGCGGGCGGCCGGACCAGCACGCCGATGAGCAGCGCGCAGACCGCGAACGTGGCCGCGTCGATCCAGATGGCCCGGGTCAGCCCGACCCAGTCGATGAGCAGTCCGCCGAGCACCGCGCCGAACAGCGTCATGCCCCGGGCCAGGCCGTCGTAGGCGCTGGTGAGCCGGATCAGCGGCACCCCGGCCCGCTCGGCGGCCGGTTTGAACAGCACGTGCTTGACCCGGTCGCCGATGCCGCGCAGCCCGCCGGCGACCGCCACCAGGACCAGCAGCGTGCCGAACCCGAGCCAGGGGGCCAGCGCCACCACCGCCATCGCGACGGCGCTCGCCGCGTCCACGAACACGGAGGTACGGCGTACCCCGAAGCGGTCCGCCCACGGCGTGGCCAGCGCGCTGGAGAGCATGTACGGCAGCGTCTCCGCCGCCGCGACGAGTCCCATCTTGGTGGGGCTGCCGGTGGTCTCCAGCACCAGCCAGGGGATGGCCACCACGGAGATCCGGGTGCCGAGGTTGGACAGCAGGTCGGCGCCGACCAGGGTGTACAACTCCCGGCGCGGGTTCATGCCGAGCTGCCGATCACGGTGCCCAGCGTGTCGGCGTCGGCCGGATGCGCGGCGGCGTACCGGGCCCGAAGCGCCCGTTTGTCCACCTTCGCGGACCGGTTCAGCGGCAGCGCGTCGACGAACTCCACGGCGCCGGGCGCCCACGTCTCGCTCAGCTCCCGCACCACCAGCGCGATCAGCTCCTCGCCGGTCACCGACGCGCCGGGCGCCGGCACCACGTACGCGTACGGCAGCTCACCGGCCACCGGGTCCGGCACGCCGATCACGGCGGCGGCCCGCACCTCGGGGTGGCCGGCGAGCACGTCCTCGATGGGGCGGGAGTAGATCGGCCAGCTGCGCGCCCGGGTGAGGATGCGGTCCTGCAACCGGTCGACCAGGTAGAGGTAGCCGTCGGCGTCGAGGTGGCCGATGTCGCGGGTGCGGACCCAGCCGTCGACGAGCGTCTCCGCGGTCAGCTCCGGCCGGCCGTGGTAGCCGGCGAAGCTCAGCTTCGTCCGGACCCACACCTCGCCGTCGGCGCCGGGCGGCAGCACCTTGCCGTCGGCGTCGCGGATCTCCACCGTCACGTCGCCGTACGGGCGGCCGCAGGAGCGCAGACGCTCCGGGTGCTCCGGGTCCTCGGTGAGCCCGGGCAGCGCGCAGATGACCACCGCCTCGCTGAGGCCGTACACGATGCGCAGGCACGGGCCGAAGCGGGCGATGGCCTGGCGCAGCCGGGCGGGCGCGGCGGGCCCGGCGCCCACGTTGAACATGAACATGGCGGAGAAGTCGGCGCCCGGCAGGTCGGGGTGGTCGAGCACCTCGTAGAGCATCGGCGGGGTGACGAACGTGGAGGTGAGCCGCTCGGCGTCCACTGTCGCGATGAACGCGGCCGGGTCCCACTGGTCGCGCAGGAACAGCACGCCGCCGGTGAACAGGTTGAACAGCGTGGTGATCTGGCCACTGGCCAGCCACATCGGTGAGTGTGACAGGTGCCGCAGCAGCGGGAACCCGGCGCCCCGGAAGTCGGCGGCCAGGGCGAGGACCTGCCGGTAGAAGCTCTCCCGGTGGTGCACCAGCTTCGGCGTGCCGGTGGTGCCGCTGGTCTGCAGGAACGACTCCGGCGCGGGCGCGTCGGCGGGCAGCTCCGCGGCCGGCTCGCCGGCCATCGCGGTCAGGTCCGGTCCGGCGCCGCCGGGGCCGAGGCAGAGCACCGGTACGCCGGACAGCCCGGCCGCGATCTGGACCGCCTGCGGGTCGCGCGGGTCGTACACGAACGCCTCCGGCGCGGACAGCGCGACGAACTCGTCGACCTCCCGCCGCGAGGTCACCGGGGCGACCCACATGCTCCGGCAGCCCAGCAGGTGCAGCGCCAGTTGCAGCAACGGACCCTCGACCGTGTTGCCGAGCATCACCAGCACGGCCGCGCCGGGGCGTACCCCGTGCCGGCGCAGCGCGGCGGCCAGGCCGCGCACCCGCGCGGCGACCTGGGGGTAGGTGAGGCGGCGTCCGCCGCCGACGAGCGCCTCCCGGTCGCCGAAGCCGGCGAAGAGCTCCAGCGCCTCGTGCACATAGTTCGGCCGGTCGGTCATCGGGCAGCCCCCATCATGGTCCGCGAGCGGCGTCCGGCCAGGTCAGGGCCGGGACATGACGGCAGGTGCCAGGTCGGCGACCGCACCGCCGCCAGCTTCCGAGCCTAGGCAGCGGCGGTCCACCGCGGACAGAGCCGATCGTCGCTGCGTCCCGCGACGTGGGCATTTGATCATGTCGATCAGGTTGATTGACGCTCGTCACCGCCGGAAGCTAGTTTCCGGTCCATCGCCCGGGCCGGTGCCGCCGACCGCGTCACGCCCGGGGCTGCCGACCATGGAGGATCGATGCCGACCCCGAAGAGATGGCACGTCATAGCTTCCGCCGTAACGCTGCTGATCGCCGCCACCCCGGCGGTCACCGCGAGCGCCGGCCCGACCGACACCGACCGCGCCGGGCACGGGCGCGCCGAGTGGGCCGGGACCTGGGCCGCGGCGGTGACCCGCGGGAACACCGTGGGCCTGACCGAGACCGGCCTGAACAACCAGAGCATCCGGATGACCGTGCAGACCTCGGTGGGCGGGCCGCGCCTGCGGGTGCGGCTGACCAACCTCTACGGCCAGCAGGCCATCCAGGTCGGCCGCGCCACCATCGCCCGGCCGAACACCGCCACCCCCGACGACCTGTCCGACATCGTCCCGGCCAGCGTCCGTCAGCTGACCTTCTCCGGCGCCGGTTCGGCGACCATCAACAAGGGTGCCGAGCTGCTCAGCGACCCGGTGGCCTTCCCGGTGGCCGAGCAGGAGGACCTGGTGGTCACCCTGTACTTCCCGGTGCTCACGGGGCCGGTCACGTTCCACGGCCAGTCCCGGGTCACCAACTTCATCGGCGCCACCGACCTCACCTCGGCGGCCGACGGCGCCGGCTTCACCATCCGGCCCAACTGCTGCTGGATGTTCCTGTCCGGCATCGACGTGGAGCGCAAGGTGACGCCCGGCTCCGTGGTGGTGCTCGGCGACTCCATCAGCGACGGCAACGGCAGCACCGTCAACGCCGACCGCCGCTGGCCGGACCTGCTCGCCAAGCGGCTGATCGACGCCCGCCCGGAGCCGCGTACGCCGGGCGTGCTCAACCTCAGCCTGGCCGGCAACCGGCTCAACCACGAGGGCACCGAGCCCGGCGCGGGCGACTTCCCCGGCTACTACGAGCTGGGCCCGAACGCGCTGGCCCGGCTCAACGAGGACGTGTTCCCGCAGACCGGGGTGCGTACCGTCATCACCCACCTGGGCATCAACGACATCTGGATGAACGGTGACAGCCCGGAGGCGATCATCGCCTCGCTGCGCCAGCTCAACCGGCAGGTCCAGGCGCGCGGCCTGACCAGCATCGCCGGCACGCTCATGCCGTACGAGGGCAACGGCGGGCCGGGCGTATGGACGCCGGAGAAGGACGCCACCCGGCAGGCCGTCAACACCTGGCTGCGCGGGCCCGGCCGGGCCGAGTTCGACGGCGTCGTCGACTTCGACGCGGTGATGCGCGACCCGGCGCAGCCCAGCCGGCTGCTGCCGGCGTACGACTCGGGTGACCACATCCACCCGAACGACACCGGAGCCGCGGCGATGGCGAACGCGGTGCCGTTGAAGCTGCTCGGACTGTGACACCGGGCGGGGGCGGCGGTCGACACGACGCCGCCCCCGCCGCCGTTTTCCTGGGGAGGAAAGACAGTGGACGTCAGCGAGATCCTGACCGGGCTCTACAGCGAACAGGGCCGGCAGAACCCCTATCCCTTCTACGCGGCCCTGCACGAGCACGGGCCGATAAACGCCGTTCCGGCCCGCGCCGAGCACAGCACCGTCAGCGCGGTGGCCGGCGGGTACGACATGGTGGACCAGATCCTGCGCGATCCCGGCTGGTACAAGGGCTTCCCTCCCGGCTGGGAGGAGCAGGAGATCCTGCGGACGTTCCTGACGTCGATGATGTTCGTCAACCCGCCCGACCACACCCGGATGCGCGCGGTGTTCGCGAAGACGTTCACCCCGCGCCGGCTGGTCGCGCTGGAGCCGGTGATCGAGCGGGTCGTCGCCGAACGCCTGGACCACATGGCCGAGGTGGGCGCCGACGGGCACGAGGTGGACTTCGTGGCCGACTTCGCGTACCCGGTCCCGGCGCTGGTGATGGCCGAGTTCATCGGCCTGCCCCCGGCCGACCTGGCCTGGTACCGGCAGCGGGTCGACTGGATCGACGAGTACATGGACGGTCCGGCAAGACGCCGGA
>NZ_KK037233.1:704780-706439 GCF_000568915.1 Micromonospora sp. M42
TTCGACCCGCGCCGTCCCGGCCCGCCGTCACTGGCCTTCGGCGTCGGGCTGCACTTCTGCCTCGGCTCGGCGGTGTCCCGGCTGGAGGGCCGGCTGGCGCTGCCGCGCCTGTTCGCGCGCTTCCCGCGGCTGGCCGTCACCCAGCCGTACACGTACAGCGGGAGTCTGTTCCTGCGCGGCATCGACAAGCTCTTCGTCACCACAGGGGAGGCCGGATGACACTCGATCCGCAGGTGGTCGCGTGGCGGACCGCGCGGGCCGCCGCCGGGACCGTGCCGCTCTACACCCAGACCCTGGCCGAGGCCCGCGCCGCCGACCTCGCCGCGATCCGTGCCGGCTCCGGCGCGGTCGAGCCGGTCGCCGAGGTACGCGACACGACGGTGCCCGGCCCGGCCGGGCCGCTGCCGGTGCGGATCCACCGGCCGGACGGGGACGGCCCGCTGCCGACGCTCGTCTACTTCTTCGGTGGCGGCTGGACCCTCGGCAGCGTCGACACCGCCGACGGAATCTGCCGGCGGCTGGTCAACCTGACCGGCGCGCAGACCGTGACGGTCGGCTACCGGCTCGCCCGGGAGCATCCGTTCCCGGCGGCGGTGGAGGACTGCCATGCCGCGGTGCGGCACCTCGCCGTGCACGCCGCCGAGTTCCGCGTCGATCCGGACCGGCTGGCGGTCGGCGGGGACAGCGCGGGAGGGAACCTGGCCGCCGCTGTCACGCTGCTGGCCCGCGCCGACGGCGGTCCCCGGCTCCCGCCCAGCTGCTGGTCTATCCGAACACCGAGCGGCCCGGGCACCGCCCCGGCGACGACGAGGACCCGATGCTGTTCAACAGGCACTCGGTGGGCTGGTACCGGAGCCACTACCTGGCCGACCCGGGCGACGCGGCCCACCCGCTGGCGTCTCCGCTGCTCGCCGAGGACCTGGGCGGCCTGCCCCCGGCGCTCGTGATCACCGCCGGGTACGACCCGCTGTGCGCCGAGGGCCGGCGGTACGCCGAGCGGCTGGGCGAGGCCGGCGTGCCCACCGAGGCGGCCCACTACCCGGGGATGGTGCACGGGTTCTTCGCCATGCCCGGCGTGTTCGACGCGGGCCGGCAGGCCCAGGAGCGGGCCGCCGCCTTCCTGCGCCGCACGTTCGGGCTCGACCCGGCGCACGCGGCGGCGGGTGCCGACCATGGCTGACGCGGCGGACGGCTTCGTGCCGCCGGTCAGCCTGGCCGACTTCGCCGCGCTGGCCCGGGCGGTGCTGCCGCCCGACGTGTGGGACTTCGTCGACGGCGGCAGCGGCGCCGAGACCGCCCTGGCCGCGAACCGGGCCGCGCTCGATCGGGTGGCGGTGCTGCCCCGGATGCTGGCCGGCGTGGACGACCCGTCCACCGAGGCGGCGCTGCCCGGCGGCCGGGCCGCGTTGCCGGTGGCTGTCGCGCCGATGGCGTACCAGCGGTTGCTGCACCCCGACGGCGAGCCCGCGCTCGCGGCGGCGGCCCGCGCGGCGGGCGTGCCCTACGTGGCCAGCACGCTGGCCAGCACGCCGATCGAGGAGATCGCGGCGACCGGCGCGACGGTGTGGTTCCAGCTGTACTGGCTGCGCGACCGGGCGCTGGTGGCCGACCTGCTCGACCGGGCGTCGGCGGCCGACTGCGCGGCGGTGATGGTGACTG
>NZ_KK037233.1:706539-707107 GCF_000568915.1 Micromonospora sp. M42
CGGCGCTGAGCTGGGCGGACCTGGAGTGGCTGCGGGAGCGTACCCGGGTGCCGTTGCTGGTCAAGGGCATCCTGGACGCGCGCGACGCGGTCCGCGCGGCGGACGCCGGCGTGGACGCCGTGGTGGTCTCCAACCACGGCGGACGGCAGCTCGACGCCGCCCCGGCCAGCGCGAGCGTGCTGCCCGAGGTGGTCGAGGCGGTCGACGAGCGGTGCGCGGTGCTGCTGGACAGCGGCGTCCGCGGCGGCGTCGACGTGCTGCGCGCGCTGGCGCTCGGCGCGGACGGCGTGCTGCTGGGCCGGCCGCTGCTCTGGGCCCTGGCCGCCGGTGGCCGGGCCGGCGCCGAGGCGGCGCTCGCGCTGCTCGCGGCGGAACTGCGCGACGCGCTCATCCTCAGCGGCTGCCCGGACCCGGCCTCGGCCCGGCGGCTGCGCACCCGGATCGGAGGCTGACGTGGAACCGGTCGACCTGGCCGTCACGGCGCTGCACGGCAGTGTCGGCGACCCGGCGCTGAACTCGATGAACTTCCTCAACGAGGAAGCGCAGCACTACCCGGACGCGGTGTCGC
>NZ_KK037233.1:708146-714996 GCF_000568915.1 Micromonospora sp. M42
ACGCGCTGCTGCACCGCTCGGCTCGCGAGTACGGCGTGCTCTGGACGCCGATGGCCCACTTCTACGACGCGGGCACGCCGGTGAATGCGTTGCGGCTGTCGGTGAGCGCTGTCACACCGGAGTCGATCGATCTCGGGCTGGACCGGCTCGCCGCGCTGGTCACGGACACCATGGCCGCCGCAGCGACGTCGGAGTGTCAGGGTTCCGGCACACTACGTGTTTCCTGACGCCGTTCGTCTGTTGATAATGGACCAATGGTTGCCTGGGAGTACGCGTTGCTCGTTCGTCGGTATCAGGGTCAGGGACGCAATTTCCACGTCTCGTTCGTGTGGTACGGCCCGGACGGGTCACGCACCGACGTGACCGCGTACGGCGACACCGCCATCGCGCACCTGAACCGGGTCGGCCGGGAGGGCTGGGAACTGGTCTCCGCCGCCGAGGACGTGAACAACGTGCAGGGCAGCACCGAGGTCCACCGCTACCACCTGAAGCGCCCGCTGCGCTGACCCCGTAACCGCCGGCACCCCGGGAGACTCCTTCTCCCGGGGTGCCGCTTCGTGTTGTCGGGCGCTCAGCCCAGGTCGACCGAGGGGTAGAGCGGGAACGGCGTGAGCAGGTCGGCGGCCTGCTTGCCGACGGACTCGGCGACCGCCGGGTCCAGCACGTACTTCGCCTTCGACGGCGCGCCGTCCGGGCCGGTGCCGGGCGTGGTCTGGCTGAGCACGGTGTGGATCAGCTCGGCGGTGGCGTCCATCTCGGCGGCGCCGAGGCCCCGGGTGGTCAGCGCCGGGGTGCCGATGCGGATGCCGGAGGTGTACCAGGCGCCGTTCGGGTCCTGCGGCACCGAGTTGCGGTTGGTCACGATGCCCGAGTCCAGCAGCGCCTGCTCGGCCTGCCGGCCGGTCAGGCCGTACCCGGACACGTCGATGAGCACCAGGTGGTTGTCGGTGCCGCCGGTGACCAGCGTCGCGCCCCGGCGCAGCAGCCCGTCGGCGAGCGCCTGCGCGTTGTCCACGATCCGCTGGGCGTAGTCGGCGAAGTCGGGCCGGCGTGCCTCGGCCAGCGCGACCGCCTTGGCGGCCATCACGTGCGGCAGCGGCCCGCCGAGCACCATCGGGCAGCCCCGGTCGACCTGGTCGGCCAGCTCCGGGCCGCAGAGCACCATGCCGCCGCGCGGGCCGCGCAGCGACTTGTGCGTGGTGGTGGTGACGATGTGCGCGTGCGGCACCGGGTCGAAGTCGCCGGTGAAGACCTTGCCGGCGACCAGCCCGGCGAAGTGGGCCATGTCGACCATGAAGGTGGCGCCGACCGAGTCGGCGATCTCCCGCATGATCCGGAAGTTCACCTTCCGCGGGTACGCGGAGTAACCGGCGACCAGGATCAGCGGCTTGAACTCGCGGGCCGCCTCGGCCACCCGGTCGTAGTCGATCAGGCCGGTGGCCGGGTCGGTGCCGTAGCTGCGCTGGTCGAACATCTTGCCGGAGATGTTCGGCCGGAAGCCGTGGGTGAGGTGCCCGCCGGCATCCAGCGACATGCCCAGCATCCGCTGGTTGCCCAGCTCGCGGCGCAGCGCGAACCAGTCGGCCTCGGTGAGGTCGTTCACCTGCCGGGCCTGCGCCTTGCGCAGCGCGGGGGACTCGACCCGGTCGGCCAGGATCGCCCAGAACGCGACCAGGTTGGCGTCGATGCCCGAGTGCGGCTGCACGTAGGCGTGCGACGCGCCGAACAGCTCGCGGGCGTGCTCGGCGGCGAGCGCCTCGACCGTGTCGACGTTCTGGCAGCCGGCGTAGAAGCGGCGCCCCACGGTGCCCTCGGCGTACTTGTCGCTGAACCAGTTGCCCATGGCCAGCAGCGTCGCCGGGGAGGCGTAGTTCTCGCTGGCGATGAGCTTGAGCGACTCGCGCTGGTCGGCCAGTTCCGCGGCGATGGCGTCGGCGACGCGCGGCTCGACGCCGCGGACGACCTCCAGCGCGCTGCGGAAGGCGGTGGACTCGGCGTTGCGCGACATGCGACCTCCAGGTGACGTGCGGAAGGCCCAGGCGCTCGGCATGCGTCCTCATGACGAGGCCGCTCCCCGATGGTGCTCCATCTCCACGCGCCAGTCACGGCCCGTGCCGATCCTACCGGCCCGGCCCGGACCTGCGGGGTTGGGCCGCCCGTCCCGGCGACTGAACCCCGCGACGCGAGCGGGACCGCCCCTCTGCCTCGGGGCGGTCCCGCTCGCGTCGCGCGGCCGGTGTCAGGCGACCACGGCATCGAGGGACTTCTTCAGCGCCTTCGGGGCGGTCGGCGTCTTCGGGGCCTTCGGGCGCAGGTCGAGCATCCGCTGGCCGATCTCCTGGAGCTGGTTACGGCCGAGCGCCTCCCGGACCTTCGGGAACCACTCCTGCTCCTCCTCCTCGACGTGGTGCAGCACGTTCTCGATCAGCACCGTCGTCTTGGCGTTGAACCGCTCGTCGTCGGCGTCCATGGTGAACAGCTCGAAGCAGAGCACGTCCGCGACGTGGTGCTCCTCGTACGACTCCAGGATGTCGTCCTCGACGTCGGGCACCAGCTTGCGGACCTCCGGGTACATCACCTCGTTCTCCAGGTAGGTGTGCACCGTCAGCGCCTCGAGGATCTGCTCGACGATCTTCCCGCGCTTGCTCGCCGGTCCCTCCTCGGCCTCCTGGAAGGCCTTGAACAGGCGGCGGATCTCCTTGTGGTCCTCCTTGAGCAGGACGATCGCGTCGGTGGACACCGGTTACCTCCTATAGTCGGCTGACGCTGCCCCCCTACCCGGGGCCCGACCAGGACAAACAGACCGGGCCCGGCGCGCTCGCCGGGCCCGGTCCACGCGGGTACGGGTTACTTCACCGCGTTGTACGCGTCCACGACACCGGCGCCGTAGAACCCGTTGCGCTTCCCGCCGGAGCAGGTCGCGTCGTACGCGTTCGGGCCCGCCGGGATCAGCGGCACCGGGTTGTACACGCCCGCCGGGCAGGACTTCGCCACCGCCGTGCGCTCCAGGAACGAGGAGAGCTGGCCCGGCGTCATGCCCGGGTGCGCGGACAGCGCCAGCGCCGCGACGCCCGCGGCGTGCGGGCCGGACATCGAGGTGCCCTGCTTGTAGCCCCACCCGTTGGTACGGGTGGCGGTGTTGAAGGTGGTGGACAGAATGCCGTCGGTGGACGTCGAGCGCGCGCCCCGGGTCCGGAACCGGGTGTCGCCACCGGGTGCGGTCACGTCGATCACGCCCTGGCCGTACGAGGAGTAGTAGCTCTTGTCACCGGTCGGGCCGACGGCGGCGACGGTCACCACGCCCGGCGCCTCGGCCGGGAGGACCAGGCAGGCGTTGGTGAGGTTCGCGCGCTCCTCCGGCGTGCCGTTGTTCGGGCTGCCGGTGTCGGTGATCTTGTGGGCCAGGTCGAAGTTCGCGTTGCCGGCCGACGCCACGTGCAGCACGCCCTGCGACTGCGAGTAGCGCAGCGCCCGCTGCACTGCCTGCCACACCGGACGCTGGCGGGCGTCGTTGCGGCAGTTCAGCTGCCACGGGTCGATGTAGTAGCTGTTGTTGGTGAGCTGGAAGCCGTGCTCGGCGGCCCACATGAACCCGCAGACCGCGGCCTCCGGGAAGATGTAGCCGTCGTCGTTGACCACCTTCACGGCGGCGACCTTCACACCCGGGGCGACGCCGGTGACGCCGACGCCGTTGACCGCGGCGGCGATGGTGCCCGCCACGTGGGTGCCGTGGTCGCTGGTGGTCGGGTTCCACGCCGGCTCGGCGGTGTCGGTGACGCCGCCGATGCAGGACGTGCTCTTGTCCTTGGCGATCTGGGTCGCCAGGTCCGGGTGGCTGCTGGAGATGCCGCTGTCCAGCACGCCCACCACGACCGACGGGCTGCCGCCGGTCACCGCGTGCGCTTGCGGGACGCGGATCATGTCCATGTCCCACTGCTGGCCGTACAGCGGCTCGGCGGTCGGGTCGCCCGCGGCGCGGACCACGTCGGCGGCCGGGACCTCGACCGTCTCGCCCTCGTCGAGGGCGGTGCCCAGACCGGCGGTGGAGGCGACCGACTCGACGCCGGCACCGGCCACGCGGGTGGCGAAGTCCGGGGCGGAGGAGCGCGCGACGAGCACGCCGATCTTGTCGTACGCGGCCACGACAGTGCCGTCGGCGGCGGCCACCCGCGCGGCGGCCTTGGCGGTGCCGTTGCCCTGCGGGGCGAGGACGAGGTACGACGTCTCCGGTCCGGCGGCCGCCACCGGCGCCGGGACGCCGATCAGGGCGAGACCGGCGCCGAGCGTCACGGCGGACGCGGCGGCGAGTGTCTTGCGACGGAGATTGTTCACACAGACTCCCAGGGGGTTGGTGCGGCCGGGCCGCTCCCTGGACGGGGGTACGGCCCGGTGGAGACGCGCAGGCTGCACGCCTCGCCGCAACAGCGCCCACCGACGGCGGGGTGTTACACGCCTCACCCCGCCGAGCTGTGGATCGTCAGACCGTGGCGATCGTGTACGGGATCTCGTCGAGCAGTTCCCGGGCGAGGAAGCCGATCCGCCCGTACCGGGGGACCAGCCGCTGCCCGCTCACCGCGTGCGCGAACGCCGCCCAGCAGGCCGCCTGCGCCGGGTCGGCGCCCCGGGAGAGCAGACCCGCGAGCAGCCCGGAGCGCACGTCGCCGCTGCCCGAGGTGCCCAGCCCGGCGTCCCCGCTCTCCTCCCGCCAGGCCCGGCCGTCCGGCGTCGCGATGTGCCCGTACAGCGAGACGACAGCGTCGTACCGGCCGGCCAGTTCCACCGCCTCGGCGTCCAGGTCGTCGCCCGGATCGCGGCCCAGCAGGTGCTTCGCCTCGGTCAGGTTGGGGGTGAGCACCGCCTTGCGGCCGGACCCGGCCAGCAGCTCCGGCGCGTGGCTGAGCGCGCCGAGCGCGTACGCGTCCAGCACCAGCGCGGTCTCCCGGCCGGCCGCGTCCAGGACCAGGCGCAGCAGCTCCCCGGTGGTCTCGATGTCGGTCAGGCCGGGTCCGACCGCCACCACGTCGGCCTCGGCGACCAGGCCGCGGAGCAGGTCGCCCGGGTCGCCGCGGACCGCGCCGTCACCGGTCTCCGGCAGGCCGACCACGAGCGCCTCCGGCACCTGGATGCTCAGCGACGCCGCAGTCGACTCGGCCGCGGCGAGCTGGAGCACGCCGGCCCCGGCGCGCAGCGCGGCCACCCCGGCGAGCAGCACCGCGCCGGGGGTGAACCGGGAGCCGCCGACCACCAGCACGGTGCCGCGCGCCTCCTTGCCGCCGGTGGGCACCGGCAGCGCCCAGTCCCGCAGCAGCGCGGGGGTGATCACGTCAGACCGGCTCGGCATTGACCTCGTCCTCCCTGGTGGGCGTCGCCCCCTGCCGGTGCAGGTGGGCGACGTCGTTGAACACGTCCGGCACGAGCCGGCCGGTGTCGTCGGCGTGCCAGCCGGTGACCGAGCAGTTGGCGATCACGTGCTCGCGGGTCAGCGCCATCAGCTCCGCCTCGGTGAGCCCCTCCACCAGGTAGCGCAGCAGGAAGACCAGCGCGTCGTGGCCGAACAGCAGTACCCGGCCCCCCTCGTGGTCGCGGCGCAGGTCGCCGAGCAGCGCCCGCAGCCGCAGCGCCACGTCGGTCCAGGACTCGCCGCCGGGCGGGCGGTAGTAGAACTTGCCGAGCCGGGTGCGCCGCCGCGCCTCCTCCGGGTAGCGCCGGTTCACGCCGTGGCCGGTGAGCCCGTCGAGGACGCCCAGCTCCCGGTCGCGCAGCCGCTCGTCGACGCTGGCCGGGATCCCGGTGCCGTGCAGCGCCAGCTCGGCCGTGCGCACCGCCCGCAGGTACGGCGACACCACCGCGACGTCCGGCCGTTGCGAGTCCGGCAGCCCGGCCAGCCACCGGCCGGTCGCCCGCGCCTGCTCCTCGCCGGTGGGCGACAGCGGCACGTCCGCGTCCCGGTGGCTGAGGTCGATCAGCTCGGCGCCGGACGTCTCGGCCGCCGTGGCCGCGACGTTCGCCGTGCTCTCACCGTGCCGGACGATCCAGAGCGATGCCAACTCCGCCATGCGGCTCCCGGTACCCGGGCCCGACCGGGGATAACCGTGCCGGACCGGCCCGGCGCGGGACTGCGCGGCCGTGCATCGACCCGGCACAATGTCCCACGACGCGGGACGGACGGCCCGGGTACGAGGGAGGCGCACATGGCGACTGTGGTGCGGGGGCTGCGGGAGGCGCTGGTGCTCTTCCTGATCGCGGTCCTGGTGATCGCGGCGGCGGTCGGCATCTGGGTGGCCGTCGGCGGCGGCGACTTCACGCACCGGCTCGGCGTCGCGTTCATGATCGTCGGCGCCGTGATCGGGATGACCGGTGACCTCACGTTGAGCCGCATCGGCATGCTGCCGGCCCGGTCGGCGTTCGGCCTCGCGCCGGAGCGGGAGGACGGCGGCGGCGGGCGGGTGCTCACCGGCGTCGGCATCTTCCTGTTCGTCTCGGTGCCGCTGATCGTAGTCGGGGCGCTGCTGATCACCTGAGCGGTTCTCACGCTGTCGGTGCCGCCGGTTATGGTCCCCGCACACTGCGGGCGATCAAGGAGACGGTGTGCGCAGATTCGAGTTCGTGGGCGGCGGTTCGGCCAAGTTCTGGGAGGTCGGGCAGCGCGACGCGACGGTGACGGTCCGCTATGGATCCCTCGGCGCGCAGGGCCGCACCCAGGTCAAGGAGCTGGGTTCGCCGGCCGAGGCCGCCGCGCACGCCGACCGGCTGATCGCGGAGAAACTGCGCAAGGGGTACGCCGAGGCGACCGCCGCGCCCTCCGCCGGGCACACCGGCGCGCCGGCCGTCGGGCCGGCCGGGCCGAGCC
>NZ_KK037233.1:715352-719232 GCF_000568915.1 Micromonospora sp. M42
GCCTGCGCGGCTACCTCGACGGCGAGCCCGGTCCGCTGGTCGGTGCCGCGCTGGTGGCGGCGGTGGCCATGGCGCACGGCTATCACGGGCGCGACCAGCAAGGGCTGGCCCTCGGCGACCTGCTGGTCGCCGATCTCGGTCCGGCCGGTGCGGCCGTCGCCGCGACCGAGCAGATCACCGTGGCTGCCGCCGGGTCGATGTCCCCGCTGCCGCTGAACCGCATCAGGGCGGAGAAGTCGCAGAACTACGGCCACTGGCGGCTGCGCCAGTCCGTGCTGCGCCGGGTCCGCGCCCATCTCGCGGCGGCCGGCGACGACGACTACGCGGCGGCCCGCGCCGCGCTGGTCCCGTACCGGTCCGGGCCGTTGGCGACGCGGGTGGTCACCTCGTTCCTGCTGCCCACCGAGCGGGAGTGGGTGGCCCGGGACGCCGCCGACGTGGCGCGCGACGGGGGCCCGCTGCTCGCCGAGCTGCTGCTCGGCGCGGTCGACGAGGTGGACGCGATCCACGCCCTCAGCGGGCACCTGGCGGTCTACCGGCTGATGTACGACCAGGCGCCGATCGTCACCGCCACCGCGGCGGTCGGGTCGCCGATCGCGCCGCTGCTGACCGAATGGTTCGACCACGAGCACGCCGGCGCGGACGCGCGGCAGCGGCTGGCGTCGCTGCTGGCGGCCCTGCCCGGCGACGAGCCGATGGCGGCGCTGCTCGACCGGCTGGACCGTAGGTACGTGCCGCCCGCGGTGACGGAGATGCTGCGCCGCTTCCCGGTGCGCGGCGTGCGCCTGCTGTCCGCCGCCGCCGAGGGGCGCAGCCCGGCTGCGCGGGAGGCCGCCACGTTGCTGCGCGCCCACGTGCTGGCCAACCCGGCCGCTGTCGAGGCGGCGCTGCCGACGCTGGCCCCGGCACAGCGGGAGCGGATCGAGCGGATCCACGACGACGCCTCCGCGCTGCCGGCCGCCGGGCCGGACCGGCTGCCGCCGGTGCTGGTGTCCCCGCCCTGGTCGGTCCGCCGCCCACGTTCCGCCCCGCCGGTGGTGGACGGGCTGGCCCGTCCCGCCGGGTCCGCCACGGCCTGGCTGCCGGGCGAGCGGGAGCGGTGGGCCGCGGTGGTGCCCCGCTGGTCCGGCTGGTGGCGGGGTGACGACCTGACCGTGCTGGCCGCCGAGGTCGCCGCCGGGCGAGCCGGATCGTCAGCGGCGATCCACTTCTTCGTCCGGGCCACCGAGGAACTGGCCCGGCCGCTGCTGCCGGCCTGGCGGCCGACCGAGTCCTGGGGCGCCGACGAGTGGATGTCCCGCCTCGCCGGGCGCTACGAGCTGGACGCGCTGCCCACCGCGCTGCACCTGGCCCGTACCGCGCCGAAGAGTGTCGGCGAGGTGCTGCTGCCGTACGCCGACGGTGAGGTCGCCGACCTGATGGCCGACTGGCTCGACCGGCTCAAGACGGCCCGCCCGGTCGCCCGGGCCTGGCTGCGGCGGCACCCGGAGTACGCCGTGCGGGCGCTGCTGCCGGCTGCCCTGGGCGCGCCCGGCCCGCGCCGCCGGGCCGCCGAGCGGGCGCTGCGCCTGGTCGCCGCCGAACACCGCGACACGCTCCTCGGCGTGGCCCGCGAGCACGGCGAGGAGGCGCTCGCCGCCGCCACGGCGATGCTCGACGCGGACCCGCTGGCGCAGCTCCCGGCCCGGATGCCGAGCCTGCCGGCGTGGCTGGACCCGGCGGTGCTGCCGCAGGTGCTGCTGCGGGACCGTTCGGCGGCGCTGCCCGCCGAGGCGGTACGCCACCTCTGCACGATGCTCGCCATCTCCGCGCCCGGCGAGCCGTACCCGGGGGTGGAGATCGTCCGCGCGGCGTGCGACAGCGACTCCCTGGCGGAGTTCGGCTGGGCGCTGTTCGAGAGCTGGCAGGCCGCCGGCGCGCCGTCGAGGGACGGCTGGGCGTTCACCGCGCTGGGGCTGCTCGGCGACGACTCGACCGCGCGGCGGCTCGCGCCGTTGGTCCGGGCCTGGCCGGGCGAGAGCCAGCACGCCCGGGCGGTGACCGGCCTGGAGGTGCTGGCGCAGATCGGCACCGACGTGGCGCTGATGCACCTGTACGGCATCTCGCAGAAGGTGAAGTTCCGCGGCCTGCGGGAGCAGGCGGCCCGCAAGGTCACCGAGGTCGCCGACGGGCTGGGGCTGACGCCCGAACAGCTCGGCGACCGGCTGGTGCCCGACCTCGGGCTGGACGCCGACGGCAGTCTGGTCCTCGACTACGGGCCGCGCCGGTTCACCGTCGGCTTCGACGAGCAGCTCAAGCCGTACGTGGTGGACGGCGCCGGCGCCCGCCGCAAGGACCTGCCCAAGCCCGGCGCCCGGGACGACGCCACGCTCGCGCCCGCCGCGCACAAGCGTTTCGCCGGCCTGAAGAAGGACGTGCGCACGCTCGCCGCCGACCAGATCCGCCGCTTCGAGACGGCCATGGTGACCGGGCGGCGCTGGCCGGCCACGGACTTCCGCCGCTACTTCCTGTCCCACCCGCTGCTGTGGCACGTCGTGCGCCGGCTGGTCTGGGCCACTGTGGACGACGCCGGTCAGGTGAGCGCCGCGTTCCGGGTCGCCGAGGACCGCACGCTCGCCGACGTCGACGACGAGACGTACGCGCTGCCGGATGACGCCACCGTCACCATCGCGCACCCGCTGCGCCTCGGCACGGCGGTGCCGGCCTGGGCGGAGGTCTTCGCCGACTACGAGATCCTCCAGCCGTTCCCGCAGCTCGGCCGCGACGTGCACCGGCTGGACGAGGCCGAGCGCGCGGAGAAGCTGCTGCGGCGGCACGCGGGCGTCACGGTCCCGGCGGGGCGGCTGCTCAGCCTGGAGCGGCGAGGCTGGCGGCGCGGCGACCCGCAGGACGCCGGCATCCAGAGCTGGCTGGAACGCGAGGTCCCCGGCGGCGGGGCGGTGGTGATCGACCTCGACCCCGGCATCGCGGTCGGGATCGTCGACATGTTCCCCGACCAGAAGATCGAGGCGATCTGGGTCAACGACGTGCCGTACGGCGGCTGGTTCCAGCGCGACGGCAAGGTCCGCCTCGGCGACCTGGACGACGTCACCGTCTCCGAGGTGCTGCGCGACCCTGGCGGAGGTGACCCGGTGACCGCGCTCGACCCGACCGCCGAGCGGGGCTCAGCGGCCTCCGGCCGTCGAGCGGGCCCAGCGCCTCCGGCCGAGGTGCGGTACGCCGACGAGCTGACCGCGCTGGCCGCGAAACGACAGTGACCCGCGCCCGCCGGGCTGGCGGCTGAGCCTGCGCGCCGGCGCCGGTTCATCCTCGGTGACCCGGCGGCCGGGATCCGGCGCAAAGTTCGTCGGCGACCCGTCGCTGATCGACCGGGCGCTGGTGGCGCTGGCGACCAGCCGCGGGCTGATGCTCGTCGGCGAGCCCGGCACCGCCAAGTCGCTGCTGTCGGAGCTGCTCGCGAAAAAAAATCAGCGGCGACTCCACGCTCACCATACAGGGCGGCGCGGCCACCACCGAGGACCAGATCCGCTACTCGTGGAACTACGCGCAAACAAAATAACCGACGGTCCGTCGCCGCGCGCGCTGGTGCCGGCGCCGCTGCTGCGCGGCATGGCCGAGGGGCGGGTGGTCCGCTTCGAGGAGATCACCCGCTGCCCGCTGGAGGTGCAGGACTGCCTGCTCTCCCCGCTGTCGGACCGCGTGCTCGCCATTCCGGAGCTGCCCGGCGCCGACGCCATGGTGTTCGCCCGCGAGGGCTTCAACGTGATCGCCACCGCGAACACCCGGGACCGGGGCGTCAACGAGATGAGCGCGGCGCTGAAGCGGCGGTTCAACTTCGAGACCGTCTTCCCGATCCCCGACCTCGGCACCGAGCTGGAAC
>NZ_KK037233.1:719486-721381 GCF_000568915.1 Micromonospora sp. M42
GTCGGGCTGCGCGGCTGGTCTGCGCGCGAGCCCGCGACGCCGCCGACCTGGTCGCCTGCCTGGCCGCACCGCCGCGAAAGACGACGCGGAGGACCTGGCCCGGCTGCGTCGCTACCTGGAACAGCAGGTGTCCCGCCGCTCCGGCGCGCAGTGGCGGGCGGTGCACGACGCCCGGCACCTGCTGCCCGGGTGAGCACCGTCGAGGCGCCCGGCGGCGTCACCTTCCTCGGCGTCCGGCATCACAGCCCGGCCTGCGCCCGGCTGGTCGCGGCCACGGTGGCGCGGCTGCGCCCGGCGTACGTGCTGGTGGAGGGGCCGGCGGACCTGAACGGGCGGATGGACGAGTTGCTGGGAGACCACGAAGCTGCCGATCGCCGTGTTCACCGCGCACCGCGACGGCAACCGGCGGCACGTCTCCTGGAGCCCGTTCTGCGCGTACTCGCCGGAGTGGGTGGCGCTGACCGCCGGACGTGAGGTGGGCGCGCAGCTGCGCTTCATCGACCTGCCCGCGTGGCATCCCGCGCTGTCCGGCCGCGCCAACCGGTACGCCGACGCCGACCAGCGGTACGCCGAGGCGGTGCGCCGGCTCTGCGCCACCCTCGCCGTGGACAACGTGGACGCGCTCTGGGACCACCTGTTCGAGATCGGCCCGGACGACGGGCTGGCCGAGCGCCTCGACACGTACTTCGACGTGCTGCGCGGCGAGTCGGCGGCCGGGGCGGACGACACCGCCCGCGAGTCGTACATGGCCCGCTGGGTACGCGCCGCCCGCCGCCGGGCCGCCGGCCGCCCGGTGCTGGTGGTGACCGGTGGCTTCCACCGTCCCGCCCTGGTCCGGCTCACCGCCGGGGCGGGGGACGACGGACCGGAGGACGAGGACTGGCCGGAGGTGCCCGCCCCGGCTCCGGAAGCGGTGGCGGGCAGCTACCTCGTGCCGTACTCGTTCCGGCGCCTCGACGCGTTCGTCGGCTACCAGTCCGGGATGCCGTCCCCGGCGTACTACCAGCGGGTCTGGGAGGACGGCCCGCGCCGGGCCGCGGAGGCGCTCACCGAGGCGGTCGCGGCCCGGCTGCGTGCCCGGCGGCAGCCCGTCTCCACCGCCGACCTGGTCGCCGCCCGGACCATGGCCGGCGGCCTGGCCCGGCTGCGCGGCCACGCCCACCCGGGCCGGGTCGACGTGCTCGACGCTCTGGTGTCCGCGCTGGTCACCGACGCGCTCGACCAGCCGCTGCCGTGGGCGACCCGGGGCACCCTCGCGCCCGGCGCGCACCCGGTGGTGGTGGAGATGGTCGCAGCGCTCAGCGGCGACCAGGTCGGCCGCCTGCACCCGGACACGCCACTTCCGCCGCTCGTGCACGACGTCGACGCCGAGCTGGCACGGCACCGGATCGATCCGCAGGAGACGGTCGAGCTGGACCTGACAGTCTCCGGCGACCTGGCCCGCAGCCGCCTGCTGCACCGGCTGCGGCTGCTCGACGTACCCGGTCACAGCCGCGAGAGCGGCCCCCGGGTGGGCGCGGACGCGCTGCTCACCGAACGCTGGACGCCCGCGCCGTCGGCGGACCGGCTCGCCCGGGTGATCGAGGCCGGTGGGTACGGGCCGACCGTCACCGACGCCGTCACCGCCCGGATCGAGGAGCGGATGACGCTGCTCGGCGCCGACGTCGACGCGCTCGCCACGACGCTGTTCGACACCGCGCTGGCCGGGCTGACCGAGCACTCCACCCGCACGCTCACCGCGATCACCCGCGCCACCGGCACCGTCACCGACCTGCGGGCGCTGGGCCGGGCGCTCGCCGTCGCGCTGGCGCTGTGGCGGCACGACCGGCTCCTCGGCAGCGCCGGAACCGCACCGCTGGGCGCGCTGATCACCGCCGCCGTACGCCGGGCGCTCT
>NZ_KK037233.1:721776-723103 GCF_000568915.1 Micromonospora sp. M42
GGCGCGCACGACTTCATGGAGGCGTTGCCCGCGCTGCGGCAGGCGTTCGGTGGTTCCCGCCCCGGGAGCGGGCGGAGGTGGCCCGGCACGTGCAGGCGCTGCACGGCGGCGACGCGCCGCCCGGTGACCTGCTGCGGCTGGACGCCGACCCGCTGCTGGTGGCCGCCGCCCGCGCGGTGGAGGAGCGGGTCGACGCGGTGCTGGCCCGGGAAGGGCTGTGGGAGGGGGAGCGGGCGTGACGGACCCGATGCGGGAACGCTGGCGGCTGGTGCTCGGCGACGCCGCGCAGGACAGCCTGGGCGGTCTGTCGGCGGAGGCGGCCGGCCGGGACGCGGCGCTGGACTGGCTCTACGGCCGCGACGCCGACCTCGGCCGCCGCGACGTGCGGCGCGGCGGGTCCGGCCCGTCCGCGCTGACCACTGTGGACTGGCTGGACGGGATCACCCGGCTGTTCCCGAAGGAGACGGTGCAGCGGCTGGAACGCGACGCGGTCGAGCGGTACGGCATCCACGAGGTCGTCACCGACCCGGCGGTGCTGGCCCGGGTCGAGCCGAACCCGGCGCTGCTGCGCGCGGTGCTGCGGACCAAGCACCTGATGGACCCGGAGGTGCTGCGCCTGGCCCGCAAGCTGGTCGAGGCGGTGGTGCGGCAACTGGTCGAGCGGCTGGCCGCCGAGGTACGGCAGTCGTTCTCCGGGCCCCGGGCGCGACGACCCAGCCGGTTCCGGCAGGCCCGCAACTTCGACGTCCGGCGCACCATTCGGGCGAACCTGGCGCACTGGCGGCCGGACGAGCGCCGGCTGCACGTACGGCAGCCGCACTTCTTCTCCCGTACCCGCCGCCACCTGGACCGCTGGCAGGTGATCCTGCTGGTGGACCAGTCCGGTTCGATGCTCGGCTCGGTGATCCACGCCGCGGTGACCGCCGCCTGCCTGTGGGGGCTGCCGGGCGTACGCACCCACCTGGTCGCGTTCGACACCGACGTGGTCGACCTGACCTCCGACGTGGACGACCCGGTGGAGCTGCTGATGAAGGTGCAGCTCGGCGGCGGCACCGACATCGCCCGCGCGGTCGCGTACGGCGCGCAGCTCGTGGAGAACCCGCGCCGGGCGATCGTCGCGCTGGTGTCCGACTTTTACGAAGGGAGGGAACGCCGGACGTCTGGTCCGGTCGGTGCAGCAGCTTGGTGGAGCAGGGCACGCATGTGCTCGCGCTGGCCGCGCTGGACGAGGAGGCCGACCCGGCGTACGACCGGGCCACCGCGCAGCGCTGGCCGACGTGGGCGCGGCGGTGGGCGCGATTGACGCCGGGCGGAGCTGGCCGCGTTC
>NZ_KK037233.1:724879-732390 GCF_000568915.1 Micromonospora sp. M42
GCGGGACAGTCCGCCGGGGCGCCGACGGACACGTCGTCGAGCCGCTGGCGGTGGTCGCCGACACTGTGGTCGTACCCGATCTGGCGCCTGGAGTGGGTGACGGGCGGCTGGCCGGCGCGGTCGACGCCCGGCCCGACCCGGTCGCCGCGGCGCTGGGTGCGGCGGTGGCGCTGCTCGCGCAGGCCGCGCACACCGGCCTGCGGCACCTGCCGGCCGCCTTCCCGGAGCGGTTGCGCGCGACGGCGGCCGGGCTCGCCGCGGTCGGCCTGGACCGCTGCGGCGCGACAGTGTCCGGCCTGGCCGGCGCGCTCGGCGCCGACCCCGGCGAACCGGCGGTACGGGCCTGGGTGGACGCCTGGATCCGGCTGTCGGTCACCGGGGAGTCCCGGTGAGCCGGTCCCCACGCCCGGCCAGGATCGCTACGGTGTGACGGTGGCGACCACGGCGGCGCAGGAGATCCAGGTGGGGGAGCGGCTGGTCCGCGTCTCCAGCCCCGACAAGCCCTACTTCCCGGAGCGCGGGCTGACCAAGCTGGACGTGGTCAACTACTTCCTGTCCGTCGGCGACGGCATCCTGCGCGCGCTGCGGGACCGGCCGACCATGCTGGAACGCTGGCCGCGCGGCGTGTTCGAGGGCGCCAAGGTGGCCACCCGGCAGACCAACAAGGGCGACGCGTTCTACCAGAAGCGGCTTCCGGCCGGCGCGCCCGACTGGGTGCGCACCGCGCACATCACGTTCCCCAGCGGCCGTACCGCCGACGAGGTGGCCCCGAGCGAGCTGGCCGTGGTGATCTGGGCGGCCAACCTGGGCACGCTGCGGTTCCACCCGTGGCCGGTGTCGAAGGGCGACGTGGAACGCCCCGACCAGCTGCGCATCGACCTCGACCCGATGCCGGGTGTCGACTTCGCGCAGGTGGTGCCGGTGGCGCACGAGGTACGCGCGTTCCTGACGGAGCTGGGCCTGGAGGGCTTCCCGAAGACCACCGGCGGACGCGGCATCCACGTGTACGTCTCGATCGAGCCGCGCTGGAGCTTCGGCGAGTGCCGGCGTGCGGTGCTCGCGCTGGGCCTGGAGATGCAGCGCCGCCTGCCCGACCTGGTCACCACCACCTGGTGGCGCGACCAGCGGGACCGGCCGGTCTTCGTCGACTACAACCAGATGGCCCGCGACCACACCATGACCTCGGCGTACTCGATCCGGCCGACCCCGGCGGCGCTGGTCTCGGCGCCGCTGGAGTGGTCCGAGCTGGACGACGCCCGCCCGGAGGACTTCGACGTGCTCAGCATGCCCGCGCGGTTCGCCGACCGCGGCGACCCGCACGCCGGGCTGGACAAGCGGCGGTACTCGCTGGAACCCCTGCTGGAGCGGGCCGACGCCGAAGGGCTGGAGTCGCCGCCGGAACGCTGAGGCGGTCAGTCCCAGGGGCTCTGCGTGCCGTCGAACTCCTCGAACACCAGCCAGGTACGTGTGGACAGCACCCCGGCGATGCTCTGCACCCGGTCCAGCACCACGTCCCGCAACGTCGCGTTGTCCGGCGCCCGGACCAGCGCGAGGACGTCGTGCTCGCCACTGAGCAGCGCCGCGTGCTCGATGTAGCGCACCCGGGCCAGCTCGGCGGACACCTCCCGCCAGGTGTTCTGCTCGATGGTCAGCGCGATGTACGCCGACGTGCCCAGCCCGGCCGGCTCCGGCGCGACCCGCGCGGTGAACCCGGTCAACACGCCGTCGCGCAGCAGCCGCTCCACCCGGGCGTACGCGTTGGTACGCGAGACGTGCACCCGTTCGGCCAGCGTACGGATGGACGTGCGGGCGTCACGGACCAGCTCGCGCAGGATCCGCCGATCCACCTCGTCGAGCGGCCCGGCCGAACGTCCCGTTCCGCCCGCCGCGCCCGGTGTGGTGCCGGTCTCCTGGCTCACCGCAGCCGCCTTCCCGTGCCATTCGTCCCGCGTTCATCCCGCATGTTGAGTCAATCATCCACGACCGGGAGCATAGGGCCACCACACGTCCAGGAGGTCCCCGCCGTGACGACCACACCCCAGGCGGTCCGCAGGGCATCCCCGCGCACCCGCCGGAAGACCACCCCGGCCGCACCCGACCCGTCGGCCGGCTTCATGCCGCAGCGGGAACCGGTCCGGCTGCTCGAACCCGACGGGACCCCGCTGCCGGCCCGCGACGACTACCCGGAGCCGCCGGTCGAGACGCTGCGCGAGATGTACCGGCGGATGGTCGTCGGCCGCCGCTTCGACGTGCAGGCCACCGCGCTCACCAAGCAGGGCCGCCTCGCCGTCTACCCGTCCGCGCGCGGCCAGGAGGCGTGCCAGATCGGCGGCGTGCTCGCGCTGCGCGAGGACGACTGGGTGTTCCCCACGTACCGCGAGTCGATGGCGCTGACCGCCCGCGGCCTCGACCCGGTCGAGGTGCTCACGCTGCTGCGCGGCGACTGGCACTGCGGGTACGACCCGGCCGCCACCCGCACCGCGCCGCAGTGCACCCCGCTCGCCACCCAGTGCGTGCACGCCGCCGGGCTGGCCTACGGCGAGTCGTACCAGGGTCGCGACACCGTGGCGCTGGCGTTCATCGGCGACGGCGCCACCAGCGAGGGCGACTTCCACGAGGGCATCAACTTCGCCGCCGTGTTCAAGGCGCCCGTCGTCTACCTGGTGCAGAACAACAAGTACGCGATCAGCGTGCCGCTGTCCCGGCAGACCGCCGCGCCGAGCCTGGCGTACAAGGGCGTCGGCTACGGCGTACCCAGCGAGCAGGTCGACGGCAACGACCCGGTCGCCGTGCTCGCGGTGCTGGAGCGCGCCGTCGCGCACGCCCGCGCCGGCAAGGGCCCCTACCTGGTCGAGGCGCACACCTACCGGATGGAACCGCACACCAACGCCGACGACCAGACCCGCTACCGCGACGCCGACGAGGTCGAGGCGTGGCGCGACCGCGACCCGATCGCCCGGCTCGAGGCGTACCTGCGGGCCAAGGGCGTCCTCGACGACGCCGCCGTCGCGGCGATCGCCGAGGAGGCCGAGGAGTACGCCGCCGCGCTGCGCCGCCGGATGGACGACCAGCCCACGGTGGACCCGCTGAGCCTGTTCGACCACGTGTACGCCGAACCGACGCCGCAACTCGTCGAGCAGCGCGAGATGGTCCGGGCCGAGCTGGCCGCCGACGCGGAGGGGGACGCCTGATGGCCACCATGACCATGGCGAAGGCGCTCAACGCGGCGCTCGCCGACGCGATGCTCGACGACGAGCGGGTGGTCGTCTTCGGTGAGGACGTCGGCCAGCTCGGCGGCGTCTTCCGGATCACCGACGGGCTGCAGGCCCGGTTCGGCGACAAGCGCTGCTTCGACACCCCGCTCGCCGAGGCCGGCATCGTCGGGTTCGCGGTCGGCCTGGCCATGTCCGGGCTGCGGCCGGTCGTGGAGATGCAGTTCGACGCGTTCGCCTACCCGGCGTTCGAGCAGATCGCCTCGCACGTGGCGAAGCTGCGCAACCGCACGCGCGGCGCGTTGAGCGTGCCGATCGTCATCCGCGTGCCGTACGCCGGTGGCATCGGCGGCGTGGAGCACCACTGCGACTCGTCCGAGGCGTACTACGCGCACACGCCCGGCCTGAAGGTGGTCACGCCCGCGACCGTGGACGACGCGTACTCGCTGCTGCGCGCCGCCATCGACGACCCCGACCCGGTGGTGTTCCTGGAGCCCAAGAAGCTCTATTTCACCAGCGCCGAGGCGGAGCTGCCGGCCCGTACCGCGCCGATCGGCAGCGCCGTGGTGCGCCGCCCCGGCACCGACGCGACGCTTATCGCGTACGGGCCGGCGGTGCCTGTGGCGCTGGCCGCCGCCGAGGCCGCCCGCGAGGAGGGCTGGGACCTGGAGGTGGTCGACGTGCGCAGCATCGTGCCGTTCGACGACGCCACGGTCACCGCCTCGGTACGCCGTACCGGCCGGTGCGTGGTGATCCAGGAGGCGCAGGGCTTCGCCGGTGTCGGCGCGGAGATCGCCGCGCGGGTGCAGGAGCGCTGCTTCCATGCCCTGCACGCGCCGGTGCTGCGGGTGTCCGGGCTGGACATCCCGTACCCGGCGCCGATGCTGGAGCACACCCACCTGCCCTCGGTCGACCGGGTGCTGGACACCGTGGCCCGCCTGCAGTGGGACGACCAGCCCGACGCGAGGTGGGTGGCGGCATGACCGAACGCACCGAGCGGAGCGAGGGCCGTGAGGGCATGCCCAACCAGCGCGGCATGACCGAACGCACCGAGCGGAGCGAGGGCCGTGAGGGCATGCCCGGCCGGCACGGCATGAGCACGGCTGTGGGGACCCGCGACTTCCTCCTGCCCGACCTCGGGGAGGGGCTGAGCGAGGCGGAGATCGTCGAGTGGCGGGTCGCCGTGGGCGACGTGGTCACCGTGGACCAGAGCGTGGTCGAGGTGGAGACCGCCAAGGCCGTCGTCGACGTGCCGTGCCCGTACGCCGGACGGGTCGTGGCCCTGCACGGCGCGGCCGGTGAGGTACGCCCGGTGGGCCAGCCGCTGATCACCATCGCCCCGCTCGACGACGCCCCCGACCCGCACGCCACCTACCGCGAGGAGGAGCGGGCCGGGTCCGGAAACGTCCTGATCGGCTACGGCACCGGCCACGGCGGCTCGGGCCGGCGGCGGCGTCGGCCGCGTCTGGCGCTCGCTCCCGAGGCCGCGCCGGCGTCGGTCGACCCGGCGCGGACCGGCGGACCGGCGGCGGCGCCGCTTGTCATCTCGCCGATCGTGCGGCGGCTGGCCAAGGAGCACGGCATCGACCTGGCGTCGCTGCGCGGCACCGGGCCGGGCGGCGTGATCCGCCGGGCCGACCTGGACGCCGCCGTGGCCGCTGCTGCTCCGGCGGCCCGGCTGGCCGCGGTGCCGGACGCCCCGGCCGCCCACGTCGGGCTCGCCCCGGCCGGCGACGGTGACACGGTCATCCCGCTCACCGGCATCCGCAAGGTGATCGCCGACAAGCTCTCCCGCAGCCGCCGGGAGATCCCGGAGGTGACCATCTGGGTCGACGTGGACGCCACCGGCCTGCTGGAGACGCGCGCCGCGATCAACGCCGCCGCGCCGGAGGCGCCGGTGAGCATCCTGGCCCTGCTGGCCCGGATCTGCCTCAGCGGCCTGCGGAAGTTCCCGCAGCTCAACGCGCACGTCGACACCGAGGGGCAGCGGATCATCCAGTCCGCGGGCGTGCACCTGGGCATCGCCGCGCAGACCGACAGGGGCCTGGTCGTGCCGGTGCTGCGTGACGCGCAGCGGCTGACCACCCGGGAGCTGGCCGCCGCGCTCGCCGAGACCACCGCGGCGGCCCGGGCCGGCACGCTGCCCCCGGCACGGCTGACCGGCGGGACGTTCACGCTCAACAACTACGGCGTGTTCGGCGTCGACGGCTCGACGCCGATCATCAACCACCCGGAGGCGGCGCTGCTCGGCGTCGGCCGGATCGTGGACAAGCCGTGGGTGGTGGACGGGCAGCTCGCCGTCCGCAAGGTGACCCAGATCAGCCTCACCTTCGACCACCGGGTCTGCGACGGCGGGGTGGCGGGCGGCTTCCTGCGCCACGTCGCCGACTGCGTCGAGCAGCCCGCCCTGCTGGTCGCCAACGTCTGACCGGTCAGGCTCCCGGCCCCGGCCCTCCCCACGGAGGTCCGGGGCCGCGCCGCGTCCCCGCCCCCGCTCCCCGCCCCCCGCTCGCGATCTTGCACTTGCGGCCCTCGACGTGCCCGATTCGCACCCTTCTCCGGGGCCGCAAGTGCAAGATCGCCGCGGCGGCGCGGGTGACGCGAGCGAGGGAGTCCAGCGCTGGCCGTCTTGCGGGACCCTTGTTCCGGTGGGTGGGATCGGTCGAGATCTTGGTAGCAAAGTGGCCCTGTGGAGGCCGTTTCGTACCAAGATCTCGCCGGGTCGGAACCTCACGCCGGCCCTCCATTCGTCGATCATGAGGTTGGCGGGGACAAAAAGGACGCCGCGCGCCGTCAACTTCATGATCGACGGACAAGGGGCGGTCAAGAGGTGAGGAGGGCGGTGGTGGGAACCGGGCGGAGGGCGCGTGCGGCGCAAGCGGGGACGGGAATTACCTGTCCGGCACGATTCTCCGCAGCCTTTTCCGAGCAATTCCGCCGAAGGTGCCACGGCGTGATCCCGGGCCTACAGAATGTGGGCGAGAGGGTTCGGAAATGGGGGGCGAAATATGTTTGCGAGGCGCCGACTGACGCTTTTCGCGATGACTGTCGCAGCCGCGCCGCTGGCGGTCGGCGCGTGCACCGCCGGCCCGAAGTCGGTGGCGAAACAGGCCGAGGCGTCGCCGCCGTCGGTCACCGTGACACCCGCCGATCGCACGAAGAACGTGCCGATCAGCGCGGAGGTGGGCACGAAGGTCAGCAACGGCAAGGTGACAGCCGTCAAGCTGACCGACGACAAGGGCAACGCCGTACCGGCCCAGCCGCGCGAGGACGGCTCCGGCTGGGTGCCGGACCGTCCGCTGGCCAATTCCCGGACGTACACGGCGGAGGTGACCGCGACCGGCGATTCGGGGAAGACCGCCACGCAGAAGACGACGTTCACGACGATGGCCAAATCCACCAAACCGGCCGTCACCAGCGAATTGTATTTCCGGCCGAATCAGACGTACGGGACGGCGATGCCGGTGGTGCTCGGATTCGACCCGCCGATTCCGAAGGAGGCCCGCGCGGACGTGCAGCGCCGGCTGTTCGTGAAGACCGACCCGCCGCAGCCCGGCACCTGGTCGTGGGTGGCCGACGGCAAGCAGGCCGAGTACCGGGCGCCGGACCGCTGGAAGCCGGGCACGAAGATCAGCGTGCGCAGCGCGTTGCAGGGGCTGCCCATCGGCAAGGAGGCGATCGGCGACTCCGACCGGGTCGCGACCGCCAAGGTCGGTCGGCAGGTGACGCTCGACATCGACAACGGGACCAAGCAGATGACCGTCTACGAGGACGGCAAGGTGCTCAAGAAGATCCCGGTCAGTCTCGGCAAGGAGAGCACGCCGACGTCCAGCGGCACCATGGTGATCATGGAGAAGCACGAGCACACCACGTTCGACACCCGGGGTGAGCCCAACGGCGGCTACGTGGTCGACGTGGACGACGCCCAGCGGCTGACCTGGGGCGGCGAGTTCATCCACTCCGCGCCGTGGTCGGAGGGGGAGCAGGGCTACACCAACACCTCGCACGGCTGCACGAACGTGTCGGCCACGGCCGCGGACTGGCTCATGGGCGTCACGCAGGTCGGTGACCTGGTGACGGTGCGGGGCACCGAGGTGAAGCTCGACCAGGGCAACGGCTTCACCGCCTGGAACGTCAGCTGGGACGAGTTCGCCAAGGGCAGCGCGCTGCCCGTACCGGCGGGGCTGAAGCCCACGCAGAGCGCCACGCCGCACCCGGGCGCGGTGGCCGGCGGGTCGGCGCCGGCGCCGGCGCCGTCGCGGCCGCGAGCAGCGGCGGCTGAACCTGGGGAGGAACGGC
>NZ_KK037233.1:732490-748298 GCF_000568915.1 Micromonospora sp. M42
TCAGTCCAGGTCGACGCGGGGCCACCCCGGCCGCGGTCAGGCTGCCCAGCCAGAGCCGGCGGCCGTGCTGCCGCACGCCGGTGACCATCGGGTACGCCCCGCTCGGACCGTGCAGCGTCCGCAGCACCCGCCCCGCGCCGTCGACCAGCGCGACCAGCCCGTAACGGCGCGGCCGGGGCTGCACCGCGCCGGGCAGCAGCGCGACGATCTGGCGTACGCGCGGATGCGGCAGCAGCCGTTCCATCGCCGCCAGCCGAGGGCTGGGCAACGCGACCCAGTACGTCCCGTCACCCACCGCGGAGATGTTGTCCGGGTACGCCGGCAGGTCGGTCAGCACCGTGGCCCGCCCGCCCGGCAGGTCGATCCGGAGCAGCCGGTGGGTGGCGGTCTCGGCGAGCATCAGCGCCGACTCGTCCGGGGTGAGCGCCAGCCCGTTGGGGAAGTAGAGCCCGTCGGCCACCACGTCGGTGCGCCCGGTGCGCCTGTCGTAGGCCAGCACCCGCCCGTTGGGCCGGTGCTCCAGCAGGTCCCGCTTCCAGTGCGACAGCGGGAAGCGGTCGGAGGAGTCGGTGAAGTAGACGGTGCCGTCGCTCGCGACCGCCGCGTTGTCGGCCAGGTGCACCGGCGGGGCGGTCCCGGTCAGCTCGTGCACCGCGCCGGCGGGGTCGACCCGCAGCAGTCCCCGGTACGCGTCGCAGACGAGCAGCCCGCCGTCGGCCGGGTCCCGTTCGATGCCCAGCGGCCGTCCGCCGGTCTCGGCCAGAAGCGTGGGCCGGGTGCCGGCCGGCGCGTCGGCGGGCCACCACCAGAGCCGGCCGTCCTCGTCGCCGCTGACCACCCGGCCGTCGGCGTCGACCACCACGTCCTCCGGCCCGTGCCCGCCGGCCGGCAACGGCAGCAGGTCGGCCCGGTCGAGCCGGGTGTCGGCGGGCGTCCAGGGCCCGGTCAGCGGCGGCGGCACGGTCGCCGGCTCGCGGACCGGCCGGATCAGCAGGGGCGCACGCGGGCGGGGGACGGCCATCGGCTCATTGTGGCCCGGCGGCGTCGCGAAGGGCAGTGCCCGACGGCGTTTCGCGCCCGTGGCGCGGCGGCTGCGGGATGACCCTGAGACGGCTCGGGGTCGGTTCCCGGACAGTACCCGGAACCCCTCCGCGAGGCCCGGAAATGTCGGTGGGGCCGGGTAGGTTTGGCCGCATGGTACACAGCGTTGAGCGCTTCCACGTGGCGATGGACGTGCACGATCACGTGGTCCAGCTGCGTCCGGTCGGCGAGATCGACATCGCCACCGTGACGGCGTTCCGGGCCGCGCTCTGGGCCGCGCCGGCGCGGCCGGTGCTGCGGGTCGACCTGTCGGGTGTGCGGCTGCTGTCCGCCGCCGGGGTCCGCGCGCTCGTCGCCACCCACCTGCGGGTCCGGGCCCGCGGTGGCGAGCTGGTGCTCGTCGACCCCGACCCGGTGGTGGCCCGGGTGCTGCGGGTGACCGGCCTGCACCGGGTGCTCCCGGTGCGCTGCTCCGACCGCTCGCAGGACGTGCCGAGTCGTGCCCACGACCGGTCCGGCCGCACCCACGAGATGGTGGCGTGCGCGGCCTGAACGGGAGCGGGCCGCCGGGCACACGACGGGCCGCCGGCGCGAGTGCCGACGGCCCGACGTGAACGGCGCTGCGCTCAGCGCACGCCGAGCAGGTCCACCACGAAGACGAGCGTCTCGTTCGGCTTGATGACGCCGCCGGCGCCGCGGGCGCCGTAGCCCAGGTGCGGCGGGATGGTGAGCTTGCGCCGGCCGCCGACCTTCATGCCGACGACGCCCTGGTCCCAGCCGGCGATGACCTGGCCGCCGCCGAGCGGGAACTCGAACGTCTCACCCCGGTTCCACGAGGCGTCGAACTCGCGGCCGTTCGAGTGGGCCACGCCCACGTAGTGCACGCTCACCAGTTGGCCCGGGCGGGCCTCCGGGCCGTCGCCGACGGTGATGTCCTCGACGACCAGATCCGCGGGCGGCGCGCCCTCGATCGGGCCGACCTGGGGCTTGTCCATGAACGGTCTCCTCGGTGCTGACGGTGTGGTCACCGTCGATCCTGCCGGATCGCGACCGGCCGATACGCGCCGGTCCCCGCACACCGGCGTGGCGGGGACACGAGAAGGGGGCGGGCGCCGCCTGTCGGCGACGCCCGCCCCGCAGCGGGCTGGTTCACTTCAGCCAGGGGAGACGCTGGACCAGGGGGAGCTTCGCCCAGATCCGGCCGAGGCCGAGGGTGTTGCCGGCGCCCACCAGGGCGAGACCGGCCAACAGGCCCGCGTAGATGAGGTGGTCGTCCATGAAGGGGTTGTTCGCCGGGGGCAGCACGGCCGTCCACATCAGGACCAGGAGCAGTCCGCCGGCCACGGCGGCGATCCGGATGCCGATGCCGAGCATCAGCGCGACACCGATGCCGAGCAGGCCGAGCATGAACAGCGTGTCCGCCCAGGCCGCGCCGGCGATGTTCCGGTAGAGGTCCGCGAACGGGCCCTCGACCGCGTTGCCCAGGAAGCCCTTGGTCGGGCTGCCGCCGTTGATCCAGGCGTTCTTCGCCGCAGTCTCGTGGCCGAGGCCGAACATCTTGTCGAGGAAGGCCCAGAGGAAGATCCAGCCCAGCGCGAGCCGCAGGCCGGCCCACACGTACCGGGTGGCCTTCTGCCGGGTGGTCTCGATGTGCGCCGCCGGAGCGGTGGTGGCGGCGGGGGTCCGCTTGACGGCGGGGGTCCGCTCGATTGTCGCGGTCATGGTCTCCACGTCCCTTCCTGTGCCTCGCACCGCGCTTCCCGGTGGCACATTCATTCCACCGCCGCGCCGCCTCCCGGAGCAGGGCCTACCGGTGCCCTGATGACCGGGTCATTGGTCCCGTCCGTACCCGGTCCGGTCGGCCCCTCCCCGCCGGTCCGCCGCCCCTGACCAGGGCGTTTGCGGCGGCCTATCGTCGCAGGTGAAGGCCCGGTACGAGGAGGTCGTGATGAGGACGTGGCAGGTGGCCGACGTGATGACCAGGGACGTCGCGGCGGTGACGGAGCAGACCCCGTACCGCGAGATCGTCGACGTGCTG
Source organism: Micromonospora sp. M42 (assembly GCF_000568915.1). NCBI lineage: Bacteria > Bacillati > Actinomycetota > Actinomycetes > Micromonosporales > Micromonosporaceae > Micromonospora > Micromonospora sp. M42. The sequence goes on from NZ_KK037233.1 coordinate 735,570, forward strand.
GTGCGTAAGCGGATCAGCGGCGTGCCGGTGGTCGACTCGTTCCACCGGGTGCTCGGCGTGATCTCCGAGGCGGACCTGCTGCACAAGGTGGAGCGGGCCGGTCACCCGGACGAGCGCCGGGTGTTCGAGGGGCGGCGGCGCCGTACCGCCCGGGAGAAGGCCGACGCGCTGGTGGCCGGGGACCTGATGACCGCACCGGCGGTCACCACCCACGAGCGCGCCTCGCTGGCCGCGACGGCCCGGCTGATGGACCGCGAGGCGGTCAAGCGGGTGCCGGTGCTGGACGACCTGGGCCGGCTGTCCGGCATCGTCACCCGTGGTGACCTGCTCCGGGTGCACCTGCGTACCGACGCGGAGATCCGCGAGGAGGTGGTGCACGAGGTGCTGCGCCGGGTGCTGTCGGTCCGCGACGGCCTGGTCACGGTGCAGGTCCGCGGCGGCGAGGTCACCATGGACGGCCGGCTGGACCGGCGCAGCGCCGTCGAGCTCGCCGGCCGCCTGGCCGGACAGGTCGCGGGCGTGGTCGCCGTGCACAACGCGATCGGGTACGACCTGGACGACACCACGCTGATGGAGCTGGACCCGGTGCACGCCACCCCGGTCGCCTGAGCGTGCCGGGGGTCAGGCGGTGGCGCTCGCGAGCTGGGCGGCGAGCAGCGCCGGGGCCTCGGCCAGCGACGGGCCGTACCAGGTGAGGTGCCGGCCGGACACCAGCGCCGCCGGCACCCCCGGGAAACGCCTCCGGCCCGTCGTCGGCGGTGAACCGGTACGGCTCGTCGGGCAGCACCACCAGCTCCGGCGACCGGGCGCGCAGCTCGTCGAGACTGGGCCGGGGATAGCGTTCCGCGTCCCCGGCCCAGCCGTTGAGCACGCCGAGCCGGGCCAGCACGTCCCCGGCGAACGTGTCCCGGCCGAGCACCACCCATGGGCGCCGCCACACCGGCACCACAGCGGTGCGGACGCGCGCCGGCGTGCCCAGGGCCGCCCAGGCGCGACGGGCCGCCGTCAGCCACGGCGGCTCGGCCGACGCGCCGAGCGCGACCACCAGCTCGCCGAGCTGGTCGAGCGCCTCCGGCACGGTACGCGGGAACGTGACCCGCACCGGCGCCCCGGCCGCGCGCAACGCCTCGGCGTCGGCCAGCCGGTTCTCCTCCTCGTTGAGCAGCACCAGATCCGGCTTGAGGGCGAGCACCCGGTCCAGGTCCGGATACTTCGTCCCGCCGACCCGGGCGACGTCCAGCCCGGCCGGATGGGTGCACCAGTCGGTCGCCCCGACCAGCACCTCCGGGCGGGTGGCCGCCACCGCCTCGGTCAGCGACGGCACCAGCGACACCACCCGCACGGCGTGTTCTCCCCTCGTACCGCGGATCAGCGGGCCGGCGCGGTCGCGGCGTCGGCCGTCTCCGGCGGCAGGCCCGCCACCGGCAGGCCCTTGCGGGCCGCCCAGTCGACGGCGGCGCGTAGGTCCGCGGTGGGCAGCGGCCGCCGGGTGCTCACCCCGACCGCCGCGTGCATCGTGTAAACCAGGAACGGGTACGACTTGGCGAGCGCGGCGATCGCGTCGTGCAGGCGGCGCACCACCTCGAGCGCGGCCGGCTCGTCCAGCCCGGGCAGCAGGAGCTGGTACTCGTTCTCGGCGACCCGCAGCGCGCGGTCGACCGGGCGCAGCGCGCCGGTGACGGCGGCGAGCACGGCATGGCCCTCCCGGGCGCCGTTGCGCCGGCCGAATCGTTCCGGCGAGCCGGGCGGCTCGTCCACCCGCAGGCCGACCAGCGCCACCGGCAGCGTGCCTGAGGCGGTCACCCCGTCCATGCCGGCCCACCGGCGCAGGCCCGGCTCGTCCAGGAACGCCTCGGCCGGCTGGACCGGCGGCGTGACCCGGTCGGCGCGGCGGGCCAGCAGCCGCAGCGCCGCCTCGGCGCGCGGCTCGCCCGGTCCGGCCGGGATGTCGCGCACCCGGGCGATCGCCTCGTCCAGCGCCGTGCGCGCCTCGGCGGGCAGCCGCTCGGCGAGTTGTTCGCGCAGCCGGATGGCCTCGTGCAGCGCCTCGTCCCGGCGGAATCCCCAGCGGCCGTCGAAGAGCCGGCCGGCTTCCAGCGTCGGCGCGGGCGTCGCCTCGGCGCGGTCGTGGGCCACGAGGGTGGCGCCGAACCGGGGGCTCAGCACCACCACGCTCCACTCGCGGGCCAGCTCCTCCGCCTCGTCGAGCGTCACGCCGTACGTGCGCTCGGGCAGGTCGGGCGGCGGGCCGCCGACCATCGCCACCACCGTCGCCGCGGCGCGGCCGGCGATGCGCCGGTAGACCTCGCGCTCCCGGTCGAAGTACGGCAGCCGCTGGAACAGGGCGAACACGATCAGCGGGCCGTCCTCGGCCTCGGCGAGCGCGGCCCGCTCGATGGCGTGGGAGAGGGCGACGAGACTGCGTTTGGTGAACTGCTCCGGGGTCCGTCCGCTGTGCACGGGCAGAGCCTAGAGGCACGGACGCGGCTGCGCACCGGTCGGCGGGCCCCGGCGTGCTCCACCGCACCGCCGGGGCGGACGCCCGACGCCCTACACTCGGGCGTCGACCGGACGACGGGGGGCGGGGCGAGATGACGAACACCGGCAGCGTGACCGCCTCCTGGCTGCGGCCGGTCCCGTCCGGCGCGACGCCGTGCCTGACCCGCCACGGGCACGTCGGGTACGCCGGTCGGCGGCTCGGCGAGCTGGTGCAGGGCCGTCCGCCGGGGGTCACCGGCAACCAGTGGAGCACGGCCGGACGGGCGCCGCTGGACCTGGTGGTCGGCGCCGCCGACACCGGCCTGCCGCGCTTCGCGGTGCGGTTCACCGCGCCCGCGTCCGACGGGTCGCCCGCCCGCCGGGAGGAACGGCTGACCGACGCGGTGTCCGCCGCCGTCGGCCTGCCGCTGCTGCGGGTCGAGTCACCGACGCTGCGCGGCGCCGATCACGTCCGCCGCTTCGTCGAGTACGTCCTGGACGCGCGGGCCTACGCCGAGGGCACCGACCCGGACGCCGGGGACGCGGTCGGCTTCCGGGACATCATCGGCCGGCTGCCGGACGGCCGGCGTGGACCGGTGAACGACCTCGGGGCGCTCGCGCGGGTCGAGGCGGTCGAGGCGTACGTGGCCGGCCGGATCGCCGACCCGATCGTGCGCGGGCTGCACGTGCGCTGGACCGGCGGCCCGGCGGAGGGCTGGTGCTGGGTCGAGGTGCGGCCCGGCGGCTGCCTGCTGGAGCGGGTACGGCTGACGTCGCGGGGATTCTCCTGCGGCGTGGACCCGGGCCGGCTCGCCGAGGACCTGGCCGCGATGGCGCTGGGGGAGCGACTGCGCGATCTCGACGCCGCCGGGGCGTCTCTGGTGGACCGGGAGGAGCTTCGCGGTCGGGTGCGCGCGCTCGCGGCCCGGCGGGACTCCTTCGACGGCGGCTTCGCCTTCGACCACCTCTGCGCGGACTGAACCCTTCCTGGCCGCGGCGCCGAGCCGACCCCGGCCCGGCACGTCCCGATTTTTTTCGATCTCCGGTTGAACCTTCGCCGACGGCGCTCCGTACCTCATCGGGAATGGACGCAGACTTCCCCGCCGCGCCCGGACGGCGCGGAGACGATGCGGAAAGGGCATCGTCGGCCATCGACGCGCGACCCGAGCGTCGCAGTGATCTCACACCCCGAATTCATCGGTCCGCCGGGATCACCAGTCAACTACCGGATCGAGAAGGAGAGCAATTCGATGCGCAGGTCCACACGGGCGCGCCGGTCATCCGGTAACGCGCGGAGCAAGCGGGTGCTGGCAGTGGTCGGCACGCTCGCGGTCTTCGGCGGCATCGTGGCCGTCACCCAGATCTCGTCCGCCCAGGACCGGCGGACGACCACGCGCGCCGCCTCGGCGTCCTGTGTGCCCGCCAGCCCGGGGGCGACCGCCCCGGACGGCCAGGGCAGCAGCACCCGTACCTGGCAGAACGGCCGCTGGGTCCGTAACCACTGGGGCGACGGCCAGATGTCGCCGGCCGAGTGCCAGCAGACGACCGCGGGTGGCGCCGGCGCCGGCACTCCGACCGTGACCTGCCCGGACGTCCGGGGTCGGCTGCCGCAGGTGCCCGGCCGGGCCCGTGCCGAGGTGGATCGCGAGCTGGCGGCGCTGACGTCCCAGATCGCTGAGGCGAACCGGCGGCTCGCGGCGGAGGGCCGCAACGGCGGCGAGTTCATCAACAACGCGATCCTGGGTCCGCTCGCGGACAAGCGGACCGCGGCGCTGAACCGGATCGCCACCGCCATCGGCCGGTTCGGCCAGCGCCCGCAGGGGCTGGACCAGTTCGCCCGGTGCGCGTTGACCGACGTCCCCGGCAACGGTGGGGGTCAGAACGGCGGGGGTCAGAACGGCGGCAACAACAACGGCGGTCAGAACGGGGGCCAGAACGGCGGGAACAACGGCGGCGGGAACAACAACGGCGGCGGCCAGAACAACGGTGGCGGCAACGGGCTGAACGTGCTTGCCAAGGACTGCTCCGGCAGCCAGCTGCAGGGGCACGACGGCTTCCAGAACGGCAACCGGTGCGTCAGCACCGCGTTCGGTGAGGTGGGCGCCGCGGCGAACAATCCGTCGCTGCTGATCACGCAGTTCCCGAACCAGGTGCGGCGCAACCAGCCGTTCACGCTCCGGGTGACCACCAAGAACCTGGTGCGGGACCGCTTCCTCGCGGCCGGGCAGGGCGGCTACTACCTGGAGAGCTCGCTGCTCAACGGTCAGGGCCTGGTGCGCGGCCACTTCCACACCGCCTGCCGGATGCTCGGCAGCACCCGGCAGCCCCCGAACCCGCAGGACGTGCCGGCGTTCTTCGTCGCCACCGGCCCGACCCGGACCACTGTCAGCCGGACGACGTGCTGATCCAGATCCCGGGCCTGGCGCAGTCGGGCGTGGCGCAGTGTGCGGTCTGGGCCGGTGACGGCTCGCACCGCATCCCGATGATGGAGCGGGCGAACCAGACTCCCGCCATCGACGTGGTGCGCATCCGGGTCAACTGAGGACACGCGACGGCCGCGGCCGCCCGGGAACCGTCCGGGTGGCCGCGGCCGTGTCGTGTCCGCGTGGTGGGTACGCGAGGCGGGTCCGGCAGGGGAGCGTGGGAATCGTTCCGGGAAGAAGTTTCGTGCCGTCGGACTCCAGCCCGATGAAAGTCACCGACAACACAAAAGGCCGGCCGGGCGCTGCGATTTCTCAGCGTGACCCTGGGATACCCGACGGTGAGTGTTTAGCGCTCAGCGGTTCTTGTACGCCTCGACGACCGACACCGGGATGCGCCCGCGCTCGGAAATCTCGTACCCGTTCTTGGCTGCCCATTCGCGGATGGCGCGGTTCTGCTCGCGGTCCATTCCCGAGGTGCTCGGCCGGCCCGCGCGCCGGGTGGCGCGGGCGACCTCGGTGGCGCCGCGGCCGATCCGCCTGCCAGCGCTGATGTACGGGTCCAGCGCCTTGCGCAGTACGCCCGCGTTCTCGTCGGACACGTCGATCGTGTACGCCACGCCGTCCAGGCTGAACTCGACGGTCCGATCGGCCTTTCCGCCGTCGAGGTCGTCGGTCAGAACGGTGATTACTTTCCTTGCCATCGCCATTACTCCCTGTGTCGGGCGGGGTGTGCTAAGAGTCTGACTTACCTCACGGTAATTTCGCAACAATACCCGCCTCTTTGCATTCGGCGGGTCGTGCCAGGTAAGCGTCGCGGCCAATAGAGGACCGGTGCGCGAACAGGCGTCGGGAAGGCCGGACAGTGGCGTGGGTCACAACCCGGAACAAGGGACACCTTTTGTTACTTGAGCCAGACACGCTCAACCAACGTGATGGCAGGTGTCCGATGGCAACTCTTCCGGTACTTCCCCTGACCGACACCGTCCTGCTGCCCGGGATGGTCATCCCGGTCACCCTCGACCCGACCACCCAGGCCGCCGTCGACGCGGCCCGCGCCACCGGCGACAAGGAACTCCTGGCCGTGCCCCGCCTCGACGGCGAGTACGGCTCCGTCGGCGTGGTCGCCACGATCGAGAAGGTGGGCCGGCTGCCCAGCGGCGAGCCGGCCGCCGTGATCCGCGGTCTCGTCCGGGCCCGTATCGGCTCCGGCGTGCCCGGTCCCGGCGCCGCGCTCTGGGTCGAGGCCGCGACGCTCGACGAGCCCGCCCCGGCGGGCCGCGCCCGGGAACTCGCCCGCGAGTACCGCGCGCTCATGACCTCGGTGCTCCAGCAGCGCGGCGCCTGGCAGGTGATCGACGCGATGGAGCGGATGACGGACCTGTCCGAGCTGGCCGACTCGGCCGGCTACGCGCCCTGGCTCAGCCTGGCGCAGAAGACCGAGCTGCTCGCCGCGCCGGACGTCACCGCCCGGCTGGAGCTGCTGGTCGGCTGGGTGAAGGAGCACCTGGCCGAGCAGGAGGTCACCGAGCAGATCAACAGCGACGTGCGCGAAGGGCTGGAGAAGTCCCAGCGCGAGTTCCTGCTCCGCCAGCAGCTCGCCGCGATCCGCAAGGAACTCGGCGAGGACGAGCCCGACGGCTCCGCCGACTACCGCTCCCGGGTGGAGTCCGCCGACCTGCCGGAGAAGGTACGCGAGGCGGCGCTGCGCGAGGTCGGCAAGCTGGAACGGGCCAGTGACGCCTCACCCGAGGCGGGCTGGATCCGTACCTGGCTGGACACCGTGCTGGAGATGCCGTGGAGCACGCGTACCGCTGACAACACGGACCTGGCCGCGGCGCGGGTCGTGCTCGACGCCGACCACGCCGGCCTGGCCGACGTGAAGGACCGCATCCTGGAGTACCTCGCGGTGCGCAACCGGCGCGCGGAGCGCAACCTCGGCGTGGTCGGCGGACGCGGCTCCGGCGCGGTGCTGGCCCTGGCCGGCCCGCCCGGTGTCGGCAAGACCAGCCTCGGCGAGTCGGTCGCCCGGGCGCTGGGCCGCAACTTCGTCCGCGTCTCCCTCGGCGGTGTCCGGGACGAGGCGGAGATCCGCGGCCACCGGCGCACCTACGTCGGCGCGCTGCCCGGCCGGATCGTGCGGGCGCTGCGCGAGGCCGGCTCGATGAACCCGGTCGTGCTGCTCGACGAGGTCGACAAGCTGGCCGCCGGCTACTCCGGCGACCCGGCGGCGGCTCTGCTGGAGGTGCTCGACCCGGCGCAGAACCACACGTTCCGCGACCACTACCTGGAGGTCGACCTCGACCTGTCCGACGTGCTGTTCCTCGCCACCGCCAACGTGGTGGAGGCGATCCCCGGCCCGCTGCTGGACCGGATGGAGCTGGTCGCGCTGGACGGCTACACCGAGGACGAGAAGGTGGCCATCGCCCGCGACCACCTGCTGCCCCGGCAGCGGGAAAGGGCCGGGCTGACCGGGGAGGAGGTGAGCGTCGCCGACGACGCGCTGGCGCTGATCGCGGGCGAGTACACCCGGGAGGCCGGTGTCCGGCAGCTCGAACGGGCCCTGGCGAAGATCCTGCGCAAGGTGGCCGTCGCGCTCGCCACGGACGCCGCGCCGGTACACGTGGACGCCGGGAACCTGGCCCGCTACCTGGGCCGGCCGAAGTTCACCCCGGAGTCGGCCGAGCGGACCGCCGTGCCCGGCGTGGCGACCGGCCTGGCCGTCACCGGCGCCGGTGGCGACGTGCTGTTCATCGAGGCCACCACCATGGAGGGCGAGCCCGGGCTGACGCTCACCGGGCAGCTCGGCGACGTGATGAAGGAGTCCGCGCACATCGCGTGGTCGTACCTGCGATCGAACGGGCGGCGCTACGGGCTGGACCCGAACGCGCTGGCCGGGCGGCGGATCCACCTGCACGTCCCGGCGGGCGCGGTACCGAAGGACGGCCCGAGCGCCGGCATCACCATGGTGACCGCGCTGGCCTCACTGGTGACCGGGCGTCCGGTGCGGCCCGAGTTCGGGATGACCGGCGAGGTGACGCTCTCCGGCCGGGTGCTGCCGATCGGCGGGGTGAAGCAGAAGCTGCTCGCCGCGCACCGGGCCGGTCTCACCGAGGTGATCATCCCGAAGCGCAACGAGCCGGACCTGGACGACCTGCCGGCGCAGGTGCGGGAGGCGCTGACCGTGCACACCCTGTCCGACGTGGCGGACGTGCTCGCGCTGGCGCTGCGCCCAGCCGAACTCGACACGCAGGCGCTGGACGGCCCGGCGCTCGCCGCGGCCTGACGGCCGTCGCCCCGGCCACCGTACGCACGGTGGCCGGGGCGACGCCGTGTCCGCCCGCGCTCAGCGCCGGTCGCGCCGCTCGTAACCCCGGTCGCGGCGCTCACCGGAACCGTCGCCGTCCCGGTCCCGGCGTACGGTCGCCTTACGGCCCTTGATCGTGGTGCCCCGCAGCCCTGAGATGATCTCGTCGGCCACCGCCTGCGGCACCTCGACCAGCGAGAACCGGTCGGCGATCTCGATCGAGCCGATGTCCCGGCCACTGATCCGGGTCTCCCCGGTGATCGCGCCGACCAGGTCCTGCGGCCGTACCCCGGCGCGTCGGCCCAGCCCGATGAAGACCTGGGTGGTCCCCCCGGTACGCGGACGGCCCGGGCCCCGGCGCTCGCCCCGCCCACCGGTCTCCGGGCGGCCCTCGCGCGGGCCCCGGACCGGAACCTGCGGGATCTCCTCCTCGTCGTCCGAGCCGGGCGACGTCGCCTCGTGCGCCAGCTTCACCGCCGCCAGCGCCACCTCCACCAGGTCGAACTCGTCGGTCAGCGACTCGACGATCACCCGGTACGGGTCGAGGTCGTCCTCCAGCAGGCTCTCCCGCAGCGCGCCCTGGGTCAGCTCCAGCCGCCGGGTGCGCATGTCCGCCACCGTGGGGATCTTGTCGATGGTGATCCGCTGGCCGGTGACCCGCTCGATGGTCTTGAGCATCCGGTGCTCGCGCGGCTCGGCGAGCGTGATCGCCACACCCTCCCGCCCGGCCCGGCCGACCCGGCCGATCCGGTGCACGTACGACTCCGGCGCCGACGGGACGTCGTAGTTGACCACGTGGGTGAGCTGCTCGACGTCCAGCCCCCGGGCGGCCACGTCGGTGGCGACCAGCAGGTCCGCCGTACCGGCGCGCAGCCGGCCCATCACCCGGTCCCGCTGCTCCTGGCTCATCCCGCCGTGCAGCGCCTCGGCCCGGTAGCCCCGGCCGTTCATCGTCTCGGTGAGCCGGTCGACCTCCTCGCGGCTGCGGCAGAACACGATCGCCGCGGTCGGCGACTCCACGTCCAGCACCCGGCCCAGCGCGGCCGGCTTGTGCCCCCGGGCCACGATGTACGCGCTCTGCCGTACCCGGGGCGCCTCCCCGGCGACCGGCCGCTCCCGCTCGATCTGGATCCGGACCGGATCGGTCAGGTGCTGCCGGGCCAGCCCGTCGATGCGAGCCGGCATGGTGGCCGAGAACAGCACCGTCTGCCGGCCGGCCGGCGCGTGCTCCAGGATCGCCTCGATGTCCTCGGCGAAGCCCATGTCGAGCATCTCGTCCGCCTCGTCCAGCACCACCGTGGCCAGCGCGCCCAGCCGCAGCGTGCCCCGGGCGATGTGGTCCAGGGCCCGGCCCGGCGTCGCGACCACCACGTCGACCCCGTGGTCGAGCGCGCGCAGCTGCCGGCCGATCGGCTGCCCGCCGTAGATCGGCAGCACCCGGGCGCCCAGGTCCTTGCCGTAGCGGTGGAACGCCTCGGAGACCTGCACGGCCAGCTCACGGGTCGGCACCAGCACCAGCGACACCGGGTCGCCGTCCGGCCGTCCCACCGGCATCCGCTGCAGCAGCGGCAGCGCGAACGCGGCGGTCTTGCCCGTACCGGTCGCCGCCTGTCCCAGCAGATCCTGCCCGGCCAGCAGCGGGGGGATCGCCTCCCGCTGGATCGGGGTGGGTTCCTCGTAGCCGAGCGCGGCCAGCGCGCCCAGCAACTCGGTGCGCAGCCCGAGATCCGCGAAGGCGGTGGCGTCCTCGGCGTCGGCGGGAATGGCGGGGTCGGTCGGGGTCGGTGCGGCGGTCATGCGACAAGTTTTTCATCACCGCCGCGCGGCGGTCGCGGCGACCGGGCCAAACGTTCGCCGCGCCACCTGCGTGCCGTCCCCTCCGGGTGGTCCGGCGCGGCCCCGTGCCCCCGCCGGATCACCGGGACAGGACGGCCAGCAACGTGGTGACACCGACCGCGACGTCGAACACCGCGCACCACAGCGCGTACCCGCGCGGAACCACCGCGCCGGTGCGGTGGTACCAGGCGTCCCAGGCGGCGTGGACGAGCCAGCCCACCCCGACGAGCACCCCGGCGACGTCGGCGGAGGCGACCATCGCCCCGACCGCCAGGCCGCCCCACCCGGCCGCCCCGGCGAGCTGCGCGGCCAGCGCGCGCCGGTCGCCCCACTGCCGCCGCCAGGTGCCGATCAGCAGGTAGCCGGCCGGCAGGACCAGCAGCGTCCACGGCGCGAAGACGGTCGGCGCGAACCACATGTCCACGGTCATGAGCAGCGCCAGCCCGGCCGGCCACCCGCGCGCCACGGCTGCCGCGACCGGGTGTCGGCGGGGCGGCGCGGCGGACGTGTGCCGGTGCCGCAGCGCCACCAGCAGCATCGCCGGCACCATCAGCAGGTGGCCGCCGAGCAGCAGCGCGTCGTCGCCGACCCACCCCGCCCACCAGGGCGGGAGCAGCAGCAGGAACGGCACGTACATGGCCGCCGACATCTCCGCGGTGGCGGCCCGCCCGTACCCCCGGTGCCACATCCACGCGGCCATGCCCGCCGCCATGTTCGTCGCCATCACCAGCGCGCCCACGTCCGGCCGCGCCAGCACCGCCGCGCCGCCCAGCACGTCCGCGCCCACCCGCCACAGCGGCCCGAGCAGCACCATCCCGGCCAGCATCGCCACCACCATCGCGGCCAGGTGCCGCGTCCGCGCCCACCCGGCCCACCGCCGGGGTACGACCACAGTCATCTCCGTCATGCCCCGACCCTGCCGCCGCCGGGCGCACCGGAGAAGGCGCGTCAGTCATCGGGAAACCGTGCGGATCGCACGGCCCGACCGTGACGTTTCTCAGGAGTGGGCGGACCGGTGCACGCCCTAGGATCAGCGGGCATGAGCGTCGATCCGGCGGACCACCGGCTGCGCCGGGCCCGGCGGGTCACGCTGCTGTCGCTGGCCACGAACGTGTGGACGACGGGCTGCTGCCAGCGGTCGGACTGGCCGTCGTTTTACAAAAGGTACGCGTCGCGCTCGGCGCCGCCGGACTGCTCGTGTTCACCGCCGCCCAGGTCGCGGTGCTGCACGCCGCCGTCACGCCGTGGCTGCCCGTGCCGGCGCGCCGCCGCCGGCACGCCGCGCTGACCGTGGCGGCGCTGCTCAGCCTGCCGCTGCTCGGCCCCGGTCGCGGCCGGCTCCTGGCCCACCTGGGCGTGGCTCGGCGCATCACTGGTCGGCATGACGCCGCTGCTGTTCCGGCCCGTCGTGGCGGCGGTGGCGGCGGCCGGCGTCCTCGCGGCGTCCGCGGCCGTCACCTGGTGGACCGATGGCCCGCTGACCACGGCGCTGCTGGTCACCGGCCTGGTGGGGGCCGGGACAGCCGCGCTCACCTGGGTCCAGGTCTGGTTCTGGGACCTGCTGGTCGAGGCCCGGCAGGGGCAGGCCGCCCAGGCCCGGCTGGCCGCCGCCGAGGAACGGCTGCGCTTCGCCCGGGACGTGCACGACCTGCTCGGCCACGACCTGACGGTGATCGCGCTGAAGGCCGAGCTGGCCGAGCGGCTGGCGCCGACCGACCCGGACCGGGCCGCCCGGGAGGCGGCGCAGGCGCGGCGGCTCGCCGCAACGGCGCTGACCCGGGTACGCGCGGCGGTGCACGGCTACCGCGCCGTCGACCTGGCCGAGCAGGCCGCCGCGGTGGGGGAGGTGCTGCGCTCCAGCGGCGTACGCACGACTGTGGTCCCGCCGTCCGGCGACGTGCCCGGGCCGGTCGCCGCCGACCTGGCCGCCGTGCTGCGTGAGGCCGGGACGAACGTGCTGCGGCACAGCCGGGCCGGCTGGTGCCGGATCGAGATCACCCGGGAGGACACGGCGGTGACGCTGACCGTACGCAACGACGGCGTGCGTGACGGCGACGGCCCGGACCGGCTCAGCGGCGGCCTGCGCGGCCTGTCCGACCGGCTCGCCCCGGTCGGCGGCCGGGTCCGGGCGGACGCCGCCGACGGCGTGTTCAGCCTGGTCGCGACCGTGCCGGTGGCGCGATGATCCGGGTGCTGCTGGCCGACGACGAGGAGCTGATCCGGCTCGCCCTCGCCGCGCTGCTCGACCTGGAGCCGGACATCGAGGTGGTGGCGCACGCGGGCGACGGGCGCGCGGCCCTGGACGCGGCGCTGGCTCACCGCCCGGACGTCGCCGTGCTCGACCTGGAGATGCCGGCGCCCGGCGGGGTGGAGGTCGCCGCCGAGCTGACCCGGGCGCTGCCCGGCTGCGCCCCGGTGATCCTCACCGGACACGGCCGCCCCGCCCAGCTCCGGCCGGCGCTGGCCGCCGGAGTGCGCGGCTTCCTCGCCAAGGGCGCTCCCGGCGGCGCGCTGGCCGACGTGATCCGCCGCGTGCACTCCGGCGCCCGGTACGTCGATCCGGCGCTCGCGGCCGACGCGCTCACCCTGCCCGAGTGCCCGTTGACGCCGCGCGAGCTGGAGACGCTGCGCCTGGCTGAGCTGGGCACCCCGGTCGCGGTGATCGCCCGGCGTACCCACCTGGCCGCC
>NZ_KK037233.1:748434-750248 GCF_000568915.1 Micromonospora sp. M42
CGCCGGCGACTAGCCTGATCACGTGCGGACGGTCGAACTGCTCTGCTCACCCGAACTGGAAGCGGCGGTTCGCGCTGCCTGGGACCGGCTCGCCGCTGCCGGCCTGCCCAGCCTGGCCCGCAACACGCACCCGACGAACCGGCCGCACCTGACGCTCGCCTCCGTCGAGGAGTTCCCGCCCGGCGCCGAGCAGCGACTGGCCGACCTCTGCGACGCGGCGCTGCCGCTGCCGGTGCGGCTGGACCGGGTGGCGGTGCTCGACGGCACCGCGCCGCTGGTGTGGCTGGTCCGCCCGACACCGCAGCTCGTCGCGCTGCACGGCGCGGTCTGGGACGTGCTAGCCGAGGCGTCCGGCGGGCACTCGTGGCACCAGCCCGGCCGGTGGGTGCCGCACCTGAGCCTGGCGCTGCGGTTCGGCGCGGCGGACCGGCGCCGGGCCGGGGCGGTCGCCGGAGCGGGCCGCCCGGCCGGGGCGTTCGTGGCGGCGCGCAGCTACGACGCCGACACCCGTACGGTCAGCGAGCTGACCGCCGCCTGCCCGCGTTCCGGCGGCTGACCGAGAGGTCATACCCGGCGCTGGTGGGCGTCGGTTCCGCTGACCGGGACCCCCGGCGTGGGCAGATCCGGGTACTCTTCGCCCCATGATCGACAGTGTTCGATTGGCGGTCGTCGGTGTGGGCAACAACACGTCGGCGTTGGTGCAGGGCATCGCCTTCTACCGCAACACCGGCAGCCTGGTAGGGCTCCACCGGCCAGAGATCGCGGGACTGGGCGTCAGCGACATCGACGTCGTCGCCGCTTTCGCCATGTCCGACCGAAAGGTGGGCAAGGATCTCCACGAGGCGATATTCATGCCGCCCAACAACTTCCCGCGCCTCGACACCGAACTTCCGCCCGCCGGCGTGACGGTGCGGCGTGGCCTGGTGGACTCGACGGAAGTCGAACGGGTGGCGCACGCGCTGGAAGGGGCGGAGGTGCTGCTCTACTCCGCTCCGAGCGGCCGGCCGGACACGGCTCGGGCTTACGCCGAGGCGGCTCTGACAGCGGGAGTCGCGTTCGTGAACACCACGTCGGATCCGGTGGCCAGGCACGAGTCACTACTGGCACGTTTCGAGGAAGCCCGTGTGCCGTTGCTCGGCGACGACCTGGCCAGCCAGTTCGGCACCTCCGTGCTGCACCACGCACTACTGCGGCTGATCGAGGAGCGCGGCCTCACCCTGGGCAGCTCCTACCAGGTCAATCTGGGCGGGACCGAAGACTTCCGCAACCTGGTCGAGAACCCGAACACCAAGAAGCAGTCCAAGCTGAACGCCCTGGGGTCGTCCGGCAAGGTCCAGATGGCGCCCCTCGCGTACATGCCGCACCTGCGATCCCACAAGATCGCCCACCTCAACATCGAAGCGCAGGGCTGGGCCGAGACGGCGGTGAGTGTGGAGGTGCGCCTGCAGGTGCATGACCCGAGTGGTGCTGCCGGCGTCAACATCGACCTGATTCGTCTGGCGGCCATCGCCCTGCGGTCGGGTCGTGGCGGCTACCCGGCCGAAGCGGCATCCCTCCTGAAGTCCCCACCCGGAACCGCGATCTGACCCCAACCCCCGGACCGTTCGGCGCGGCCCGAACCGTGCCCGTGTCAGCATGGGCCGATGACCACCGGTGCCGACGGACGCGGACTCGCCGGGTTCGCCGCGCTGCTCGCCGACCCCACCCGGGCCGGCTTCTGTCTGGCCCTGCTCGACGGCCGCGCCTGGACCGCCGGGGAGCTGGCCCGCGCCGCCGGGGTGGCCGCGTCCACCGCGAGCGGCCACCTCACCCGG
>NZ_KK037233.1:752295-764666 GCF_000568915.1 Micromonospora sp. M42
ATCGGGGCGGTCCGCGCGGCGGTGACAAGAAAGATCGTCAACGACCGCACCGAAAAAAAAGTGGCTGGGCGTGCCGGCGCCGCTGGACGAGGCACGGCGGGGGGCGGCGGCGTTCCAAACCAAAAAGGGCCGACTGCCTGTTCGTGCCGGGCGCCCGGACGACCTGGGGCCTGCTCGCCGCCGAGGTGGGGTTGCCGCTGAACGTGCTGTACCAGCCGGGCGGCCCGGACCTCGCAGCCCTCGGGCGGCTCGGCGTGGCCCGGGTCAGCACCGGATCGCTGCTGTTCCGGGCCGCGCTCGGTGCCGCGCTGCACCTGACCGACGCGATCGGCGCCGGGCGCGACGCGGGCCTGCCGGCGCCGCCCGGATACGAGGAGGTGCAGGCCCTGGTGTCGCCGTCCGCCACCTGATCGGGCACTTCGGAGGAGATGGGAGGAATCGCGCCTTCTCCGGTCTTTACGGTGTGCGCAGGCCCAATCACGCCGTGTCCCGACCGAGAGGGGACGGAGACCATGCGAGTGCCCAGCCGCAGCCCCGGTCGCCAGCCCGGTCCCGCCGCCGCACCCACCGCTCCCGCCCGCCGGGTGCCCGCAGCCGGCCGGCGCGGCGACGCCGTCCCGGACCTGTCCGCGTACCGGGCGGCGGTGGCGGACCTCCTGGTCGAGGTGGGCGCGCTCGCCGACGCGCCGTCGGCCACCGCCCGCCAGGTGCTGCTCGACCAGCGGCTGCGCGAACCCGCCATCGCCGCCGTCCTCGACGCCACCCCCCAGGGGCTGATCGGGGCCCGGGAGACGCTGCTGCTGGAGATGGCCCGCTACCAGCCAAACGCGCGCAGCTCGGCGCAGGACCTCACCGCGCTGGTGCGGATCTACCTGCTCTCCCGCGTCGACGTGCTCTGGTGGCGGGACGCCCCGACGTTCCTCACCGACGACCAGGTCCGCACCAGCGCCGAACTCGTCGACCTGGAGTGGCTGCGCCGGCGCGGGCTGATCGAGTTCCGCTATCAGGAGCAGCCCGCCACGGTCGTGGGCCGGGGCCTGCGCGCGGCGCGCCGCCGGTTGCTTCCGGCCGCCACCCCGCGTACCGCCGGGCTGCTGTTCCGCCGGGCCCGCCGCGAGATGATCGCGTTCCTCAACGACCTGGCCCGGGAGTTCGCGGCCGTCGCGCCGGACCGCACGCCGCCGCTCTGGGTGACCAGCCTGGCCCGCAGCGCCGAGCACCAGTACCGGCTGCGCCGCCTGGGGTACGCCGCGATGGTGCCCAGCGGACACTGCCTCGGCTGGGCCGCCGATGTCGAGCTGGAATGGTACGAGCGCTTCGGCGCCCGTTCGGCCCTCGCCGGGTTGCTCCTGGCCCGCCAGGACGCCGGCGAGGTGAACGTGGTCGACGAGGGACAGGCCTGGCACGTGTGTCTCGCCCCGGACGCCCGCCGCCGCTACCGGCGGGCGTACGAGGCCGAGATGGGGGTGTGACCCGGTGTGCGGCATCGCGCTGAGCATCGGCCCCGAGGCCGACCCGGCCACGTTCCGCCGGATGCTCACCGCGCTCGCGTCGCGCGGTGAGGTCACCGAGACCCGCCAGGAGAACGGCCTCCTGGCCGGCGTACGGCGGCTGAAGATCGTGGACCGGGAACGGTCCGTCCAGCCGTGGATGTCGCCGGACGAGCGGCACCTGCTCTGCTACAACGGCGAGATCTTCAACCACCACGAGCTGCGCGTCGAGCTGACCCGGCTCGGGCACGAGTTCCGCACCACCGGCGACACCGAGGTCGTGCTGACCGCGTTCCGCCAGTGGGGCGAGAACGCGGTACGCCGGCTGCGTGGGGAGTACGCGTTCGTGATCGTCGAGCGGGACAGCGGGCGGGCGTACCTGGCCCGGGACCCGCTCGGGGTCAAGCCGCTGTACTGGTCCCGCCTGCCCGGCTGCCTGCACCTCGCCTCCGAGGTCAAGGCGCTCGTCGGGCACGGCGCGCCGATCGGCGAGGTGGCGCCCGGGCACCACGGCTGGGTCGAGCCCGGCGAACCGGTCCGGCCGCGCCCGCACGTCGACCTGCTCACCCTCGGCGACGGCCTGCCGGTGATCGACGACCCGGACGAGGCGGCCCTGCTGGTCCGCGTCGCGCTCACCGACGCGATGCGGGCCCGGCTGGACACCGACCTCACCGTCGGCGTGGTGCTCTCCGGCGGCCTGGACAGCTCGCTGGCGCTGCTGCACGCCCGCGAACTGCACCCGGACTGCGTGGCGGTCACCATCGGCGTGCCGGAGAGCCCCGACGTCGCGTACGCCCGGCGGCTCGCCGCCGACCTCGGCGTGCCGCACGAGGTGATCGAGCTGCGCCCCCGCGACATCCGGCTGGCCGACGTGCGCGAGGCGATCCGGGTCTCCGAGCTGACCGAGTACGGCGACATCATCAACGCTGTCGTCTCGGTGCCGATCTTCCGGCGGCTGCGCGAGCTGGGCGTACGGGTGGTGCTCACCGGCGACGGCTCCGACGAGCTGTTCGGCGGCTATCCGATGTACCACCAGGTCGGGCCGGAGCGGTCCCGCCGGCTGTTCCTGCACAAGATCCGCAACCTGTGCCGGACCGAGCTGCAACGGGTGGACCGGGCCAGCATGGCGCACGGGGTGGAGGCCCGGGTGCCGTTCCTCGACCTCAGCGTCGTCGAGCTGGCCATGCGGCTGCCGCTGGACTTCAAGCTGCGCGACGGGCAGGAGAAGTGGATCGTCCGGCAGGCCTTCGCCGACCTGCTGCCCGGCTACGTCCGGCAGCGGCCGAAGAACCCGATGTCGTACTCGTCGGGACTGCACGAGCGGGCCCGCCTCTACAAGCCGCTGTTCGCCCGGCTGCACCGCTCCTTCGGCTACGACCTGCTGGAACCGGTCCGCCGTGACTTCGACAGCGTGCTCACCCGCTGCGGCAACGACCTCGACCGGGCCATCGCCGAGGGCATGGCCCGGCCCGACTACACCGTGCTGGAACACGCCCGGGACCTGGTCGGCGCGGCCCGGTGGAACGCCGCGCCGATGGTCCGGCGGCTGGTCAACCCGCGCCGCACCCGAGGCGACGAGGCACCCCTGCCCGGGTGAGCCCGCGCGGCCCCGGTAGGAGGCCGCCGGGTCAGCGCCGCAGGTCCACGTCGGCGGCCACGCCGGAGACCGGGTCCATGCAGTGCACCGTCGGGCCCGGACGCAGCCGGGCGTCCGAGGCGTACCGCCGGGCCAGCTCCCGCCCGGCGGCGGCGTCGCCGCGGTCGGCGGCCACCAGCAGCGCGGCGACCTCGTCGACGAGCGTGAGGTCGGCGCCGGTCAGGTCCTCGGTCATCGCCCCGAAACCGTCCCAGAGCAGCACCTCGTCCTTGTGCCGGTGGGCCAGCTCCAGCAGCACGTAGTCGTGGATGAACCAGTCGCCCCGGATCGGCAGCGACGGGTCTACGCCGTAGGTGTCCGGGTCGACCCGGCCCGCCCGGTAGGCCAGCCACACCCGGGCCGCCGACTCGAAGTGCCCGGCCTCCGGGTCGATGTCGTAGCCGTCGAACGGCCGGTCGCCGGCCGGGTCCAGCTCGGGGTCGGACCAGACCCAGCGATCGCCGTTCCACCACTCGGCGAGCACATGGTCGTGGTGCCAGCCGGGCACGAAGTAGCTCGCGAACCCGACCCGGCTGCGGGCCGGGACGCCGTGCTGGCGCAGCGTCGCGACGGTGAGCAGCGTGTGGTCCCGGCAGCAGCCGGCGACCCGTTCGGCGGCCGGGCGCTCGGCGGCCAGCGGCAGCGGGAACCGCGACTGGTCGGCGTCGAGGATGCGGTCCAGCCAGCGCAGATTCACCTCGGCCCGGCGGACGTCCGGCAGCTCCACCCCGCCGGCCCGGTAGTGATGATCACGTTGCGGGCGGTCGCGTAAGTGGCAGTAGCTAGACCCAACAGAGCCAAGATCGCGTTCTCGGGAGTGTTGCAACGCTTGCTCGGGCCCGAGCGACATTTTCATGGCTCACGAGAGACTCATACCAGCAGATTCGCTTCAAGGACGGCACTAATCCTTGTCGGCTAGGATGAGAATTGATTTTTGAAGTGCCAAGAAAGAACAGCACAGCTCCGATGACGGTTTTCTTCCACGATACAATGACTGCGCGATATGTGTGCAACGGGCGTGTGATTTCCCGTCCTATTGGCATCCCATGGGACCAAATGCCAAGGATCTCAACTGTAGGGACTGGTGGTAAACAGTACATTAAATGTTAGGATCGCACTTCTTGAGCATGAGGATGGGCGATGTACACGAATTAGTGCGCCCGGCCCGGACGAGACGCTGCTGCTGTTCGGGTACGCCCCGCCCGCTGCCGCCGAGCCCGTACCGCGAGGTGGGACCGGTGTTCGCGCACGCCGCCGAATGCGCCGGCCCGCACGACGTGACGGCGTACCCGTCCCAGTGGCGCGGACGGGAGCAGGTGCTGCGCGCGTACGACAGCCGGGGTCGCATCGTGGGCGGACGGCGACACGACGGCGGTGACCCGGAGGCGGTGGTCGCGGAGCTGTTCGCCGACCCGGCGGTGGACCTGCTGCACAGCCGCAACGTCGTGTACGGCTGCTGGATGTTCGCTGTCGTGCGGAGTTGACCGGGTCCCGGATGGACATCGGCGGACGCCTCTTCTAGCGTCGCTGTCATGCGGAGGACCCTCATCGCCGGCGGGCTCGCGTTGCTCCTGCTCGGCACGGCCTGCGGGGAGAGCCGCCGGTCCGACCCGCCGGCCGCGGCCGGCTCGCCCACCGCCTCGCGGCAGGACCCGGGCCAGGTCGAACGGACGCTGGCCAGCCTCCGCAAGATCGACGATCTGCCGATGTACGAGATGACGTACGACGGCGACTACGACCCGACCGCCGGGCTTGCCGGGTCGACGCCGCCGAGCCCGTTCGGCTGCTCGTTGTTCGCCGCGCTCGGCGACCGGGAGCGGCCGGTGTTCGCCCGCAACTTCGACTGGGAGCCGAACCCCGCGCTGGTGCTGCGCACCGACCCGCCGGACGGGTACGCCTCGATCTCGCTGGTCGACATCTCCTACCTGGGGGTGGCCGCCGACCCGACGGGGGACCGGCGGCTGCTGGACGCGCCGCTGCTGCCGTTCGACGGCATGAACGAGCGGGGTCTCGCGGTCGGGCTGGCCGCCGACGACGGGGCGCGCGCCGAGCCGGTGCCCGGACTGCCGAAGGTGGGCTCGGTGCGCATCCTGCGCCTGGTGCTCGACTCGGCCGCGACCGTGGACGAGGCGGTCGCCGTGTTCAAGCGCTACAACCTGGACTTCGACGGCGGGCCGCCGCTGCACTACCTGCTGGCCGACGCGACCGGCACGTCGGCGGTGGTGGAGTTCGTCGACGGGAAGATGACTGTGGACCGGCGCAGCGGCCCGTGGCAGGCGCTGACGAACGTGCCGGCCGCCGGGGTGCCGGACCGGGAACTGCGCCAGGACCGCAGGTACGGGGTGCTGGCGAAGGAACTGGACCGCACCGGTGGGGTGGTCGACACGGCCGGGGCGCTGCGGTTGCTGAACGCGGTACGCCAGTCGCAC
Organism: Micromonospora sp. M42; assembly: GCF_000568915.1. Taxonomy (NCBI): domain Bacteria; kingdom Bacillati; phylum Actinomycetota; class Actinomycetes; order Micromonosporales; family Micromonosporaceae; genus Micromonospora; species Micromonospora sp. M42. Next base: position 757,851 of record NZ_KK037233.1, read on the forward strand.
ACCCGGTGGTCGGTCACGTACGGGCTGCGCAGCGGCGAGGTGCGGGTGGTCACGGCCGGTGGCGGCACCCGTGACTACCGCCTGCCGATGAGCTGATCCGGGCCGGGTGGACCGCTCCGGCCGAGGTCGTCGGCGCTGATCACGAGGCAGCCCAGCAGGTCGGCGAGCACGGTCCGCTGCACCGGCGTCAGGGTGTTCACGAAGACGGCGGCGTCGACGCCGGCCTCCCGGCACGCCTCGGCGATCTCGCGGAGCCTGCCGTGCGTCAGCAGCGTCCGGCGGGAGAACGGCTGGGACATCCGGGTGGCTCCGCCGGGACGCGCGTGCCACCGGTCGGAGACGCCTCGGCGTTGCACGAACCGGCCCACCACCCGGGCGCCGCGTTGCTCGGCCACGGCGGCGAGCCGGTCGAGGCGGGCCTCGTAGTCCTTGTCCTTGGCCGGGAAGAGCCCGACGAGCACGACGTCGGCGCCGTCGAGCGGGTCGCTCACGTACCTCTTCACGCGGACAGGATCGCCCGCGGCGGCCGGTGCGGCCAGGGGTTTCCGGGCTGTCTCAACGCACCGGGCCCGGCAGCCCCCGCGAGGGGAGCGCCGGGCCCGGGACGGGTCAGCGGGTCACCAGCTCAGGTAGCCCGCCTGGGTCTGCACGTTCAGCTCGGGAACCAGCAGGAACTGCGCCAGCCAGGTACGCGGGTCACGCAGCTCCAGCACGTCCAGTCCCTTCTGGATGTCGCTGGAGTAGATGTGGCCGTTGTACCAGTACGCCGACCAGGACCCGCCGGTACGCAGCTGCGTGGCGTCCAGCGGACCGCGCTCCCAGTAGGCGATCTCGGTCGGCTTGCGGGAGTTGGTGAAGTCCCACACCGAGATGCCGCCCTGGTACCACGCCTGCACCATGATGTCGCGGCCGGGCACCGGGATCAGCGAGCCGTTGTGGGCCACGCAGTTCTCGGTGTCGGCGTTGACGCGCGGGATCTTGTAGTAGCTGCGGAATTCCAGCTTGCGGGCGTTGCCGCGGCCGGTGATGTCGTAGATGGCGTCCGCGCCACGGTTCGGGCCGACCACCTCGTTGCAGGTGGCCGCGCCGCCGCCGCCCAGCTCGTCGGTGAAGACGACCTTGGTGCCGGAGTTGTTGAACGTGGCCGAGTGCCAGAACGCGAAGTTCTCGGCGTCGGTCACCCGCTCGATCACCCGGGGCGCCTCACGGTCCTTGATGTCCAGCAGGATGCCGTCACCCATGCACGCGCCGGCGGCCAGGTCCTTCGCCGGGTACGCGGTGATGTCGTGGCAGCCGGTGGTGGCCGACGACTGACCGGGGATGCCCGGGTAGCCGCCGTCCGGGAACAGGTTCGGCGTGGCCACCACGGAGGCGGTGGTGGGGTTCTTCACCGGCACCTTGACGATGGAGATGGAGTCGTGCGGCGGCTGGCAGTCCGGGAAGTCGGCGCGCGGGCTGTACGACGAGACGTACAGGTAGACGTTGCGCTTGTCCTTGCCGGGCACGAGCGTGTGGGTGTGCGAGCCGCACGCCGTCTCGACCGACTTGATGTAGCGCGGGTTGCGCTTGTCGCGGATGTCGAAGATCTTGATGCCCTCCCAGGACTCCTTCACCGACGCCGGCTGGCTGGTGCTGGCGCAGGAGTCGTCGCTGCGGGAGGAGTCGGTGGACAGGAAGAGCAGGTCGCCGTGGACCGAGATGTCGTTCTGCGAGCCGGGGCAGAGCACCTGCGACACGATCGTCGGGCGGCTCGGCCGGAGGATGTCGTAGATGACGAACCCGTCGTAGTTGCCGACGAACGCGTACCGCCCCTGGAAGGCGATGTCGGTGCCGAGGGCTGCGGTGGTGTCGAACGGCGCCTGCTTCGGCAGGTTGGCCACCTGCCGCAGGTTGGGGCTGCTGGAGATCTCGTCGACACCGGGGACGGCGCTGTCCACGGTGGCCGGCGCGGCCTGGGCGCGGGGGATCTCCTGGGCGCTGCTCGGCGGCGCGGCGACCACGCCGGCGAGCAGCAGGCCGGCGGCGGCGAGGCTGATGATGCGGGTGCGGGACGTGCGGATGCTGATCACCGGCAACACCCTTCGAAAGGGGATGATGATTCGCCAAACCTTACCTATCGGAGACCGTCATCAATGTGACTTGGGTCACACTGGGGAACTTTTATCTATGTATAGGATCGCCTTCACCTTGACCGGAGGAGGCGTCGTATGACCAGCCGGCAGGCGCGCGTGTGGGTGGGCGTCACAGCGCTCGTCATGCTCGTGGTGATCGGCGGGCTGGCGCTCGCCGGGCGCGACGACACCCGGCCCGAGGCCGCGGCGGGCAACGCCGCGACGGGCGCGCCGAGCCCGAGCGCCACCACCTCGGCGCCGCCGCTGCTGGTCCCCGGCCGCCCGGGGGAGTCGGCCGCCACCCGTGCGCCCGATCAGGTGCGGGCAGCGTCGACACCCCGGTTCAACAGCCTCGACATCTGGTACGTCCGGATGATGATCCCGCACCACGAGCAGGCGCTGGAGATGGCGACGCTCTTCCCCGACCGGGCCGCCGACCCCCGCATCCGCGCCGTGGCCGAGCGGATCCGCGCCGCCCAGGGGCCGGAGGTCGGCCTGCTGCGTGCCTGGCTCAGCACCCGCGACCTGCCCGCCGACGTGCCGGGGCACGACCACGGCAGCATGCGCGGGATGCAGTCCGCCGAGGCGATGCGGCAGCTCGCCGACGCAAGGGGCGCGGCGTTCGACCGGATGTTCGTGCAGATGATGACCGATCACCACCAGGGCGCGATCGTGATGTCCACCGACCTGCTGAAGGTCGGCGCCGACCAGGCCATGCAGGAGTTCGCCACCGGCGTGGCCGTCGAGCAGTCCGCCGAGATCACCCGCATGCGCGCCCTGCTGCCCTCCTGACCCCCGCACCCCCGCCGCTCCTCGCGGTGATCATGAGGTTGGCGGCGACAAATCGGACGACGACGCCCGTCAACCTCATGATCATCGCGAGGTGGGGCGGCGGGGGAGGGGTGGGGAGAGCGGGCCTAGGCTGGGGAATCGTGGCTCGCCTCATCCTCGGCCGTCCGCTGCGCGGCATCGCCTTCGACACCGCCGTCTGCGGGCTGGTCGTGTTCTTCGCCGTCTCCGCGTACGTCGCCGGCCAGATCGGCGTACCGGCGTTCGCGGTCGGGCTGGCGGCGGCGGTGGCGGTGTTCTTCCGGCGTGCCCACCCGACGGCGGTCGCCGTCGCGGTGGCCGCGCTCGCGCTGGTCCAGGTGATCGCCGGCTGGGGTCCGCTCGCCTACGACATCGCCGTGCTGATCGCCCTCTACAGCGTGGTCAAGTACGCCGACCGGCTCCGTGACGGCATCGTGGCCGGGGTCGTCGCCGTGCTCGGCGGGGTGCTCGCCGCGCTCCAGACGCCCGGCGCCGGGCCCTGGTGGATGGGCGCGTTCTTCTACGCCCTGATCGTCGGCGCGGTCTGGCTGGCCGGGCTGAACCTGCGGACCCGCCGGCTCTACGTGCTCAGCCTGGAGGACCGGGCCGCGACGCTGGAACGGGAACGGGAGGCGCAGGGCGGGCCGCGGTCGCCGAGGAGCGCACCCGGATCGCCCGGGCTGCACGACGTGGTCGCCCACAGCATGGCCGTGATGATCGTGCAGGCGGACGGGGTGCGGTTCACGCTCTTTTTTTTTATCCGGCCACCGCCCGCGAGGCGGCCAAGGTGGTGGCGGACACCGGCCGGGCGGCGCTGGAGGAGATGCGGCGGCTTCGGCGTACTGCGGGAACCCACAGCGACGCAGCCGGACCCGGCGGACGGGCCCGCGCACCGCCGGCCCGCGCTGGTGGAGCTGCCCGCGTTGCTCGACCGGTTCCGCGCCGCCGGGCTGCGGGTCGCCTGCGGCGGCGCGGGCACGCCGCCGCCGCTGCCCCCCGGCCTGGAGCTGACCGTCTACCGGGTGGTGCAGGAGAGCCTGACCAACACGCTCAAGCACGCGGGCGTCGGCGCGTCGGTGGAGCTGACGCTGGACTGGAGCGCCGACGCCGTCGTGATCCGCGCCGTGGACGACGGGCGCGGCCGTCCGGTCGACGGCCCGGCGCCGTCCGGCGGTCACGGCCTGGTCGGCATGCGGGAACGGGTCGGGGTGTACGACGGCAGCCTCGCCGCCGGACCCACACTTGCCGGTGGCTGGCGGGTGCGGGCGCGGCTGCCGCTGGCCCCGGCGGCCGGCACCGGGGAAGGGAGCGCGGCGGCGTGACGGTACGGGTGATGATCGTCGACGACCAGGCGCTGGTACGCGCCGGGTTCCGGATGGTGCTCGACTCCCAGCCCGACCTGGCGGTGGTCGCCGAGGCCATCGACGGCGCGGACGCGCTGCGGGTGCTGGACCGGGTCGCCGTCGACGTGGTGGTGATGGACCTGCGCATGCCGACCATGGACGGGGTGGAGGCGACCCGGCGGATCTGTGCCCGGCGCGACGACGGGCGCCCCCGCGTGCTGGCGCTGACCACGTTCGACACGGAGGCCGACGCGTTCGCCGCGCTGCGCGCCGGGGCGAGCGGGTTCCTGCTCAAGAACGTGCCGCCGGAGGAGCTCATGGCCGCGATCCGGGTGGTCGCCCAGGGCGACTCGGTGGTGGCCCCGTCGATCACCCGGCGGCTGCTCGACCGGTTCGCCGGGCAGCTCGGCCCCGCGCCGGCCGCCGATCCCCGGCTGGCCCAGCTCACCGAGCGGGAACGGGAGGTGCTGCTGCTGGTGGCGCAGGGGCTCTCCAACGCCGAGATCGCCGCCCGGGTGCACGTCGCGGAGGCGACGGTGAAGACCCACGTCGGCCGCATCCTGGCCAAGCTCCAACTGCGCGACCGGGTCCAGGCGGTCGTCCTGGCGTACGAGAGCGGCCTGATCACGCCCGGCGGCTGACCCGGCGTACGCCTCAGGTCGTACGGGTTTCCCCGGTGGGGGACGACCTCCGTCGCATCGAGGTCGAGCGCGCAGGTGGAGATCAACCAGGTGGTGCCGCCCCTAGCGTCGGAACTGTCAGAAAGACCGTGTCCGACAGGAGCACCTCAGTGTCCGCACCACCGACCACCGGCGTCACCCTCGCCGCCCGCGCGCTGCGCATGGAGTACGGCGCCGGGCAGTCCCGCGTCGTCGCGCTCGACGGCGTCGACCTCGACCTGGCCGCCGCCCGGTTCACCGCCGTCATGGGCCCGTCCGGCTCCGGCAAATCCACCCTGCTGCACTGCCTCGCCGGCCTCGACCGGCCGACCGCCGGGGCGGTCCACATCGGTGACGCCGACCTGACGCGCCTGGACGACCGGCGGCTCACCCGGCTGCGCCGCGACCGGATCGGCTTCGTCTTCCAGAAGTTCAACCTGCTGCCCACGCTCACCGCGCAGGAGAACATCGTCCTGCCGCTGGCGATCGCCGGCCGTCGCCCGGACCCGGCGTGGCTGGGGCAGGTGGTGGCGGCGGTGGGCCTGACCGACCGCCTCGGGCACCGCCCGGCGGAGCTGTCCGGCGGGCAGCAGCAGCGCGTCGCGGTGGCCCGCGCGCTGATCACCCGGCCCTGGGTGATCTTCGCCGACGAGCCGACCGGCAACCTCGACTCGCGCTCCGGCGCCGAGGTGCTGCGGCTGCTGCGCGAGGCGGTGGACATGCTCGGTCAGACCGTCGTCATGGTCACCCACGACCCGGCCGCCGCCGCGTACGCCGACCGGGTGGTCTTCCTGGCCGACGGCCGGCTGGTCGACGAGTTGCACGCGCCCACGGTCGGCGCGGTCCGGGACGCGCTCAGCCGGCTCGACCCGGCCGTCGCGCCGGCAGGGCGGTGACCGGGATGCTGCGCCTGACCCTGCGGCAGGTCCGCGCCGACGGCCTGCGCCTGCTGCTGTCCTCACTGGCGATCGTGCTCGGCGTCGCGTTCGTCGCCGGCACGCTGATGTTCACCGACGGGATGCGCGCCGGGGCGTACGAGCGGGCCGGTGAGTTCGACAGACACACCGACCTGGCCGCGTACGCCGAGACCGACCCGCTGCCCCCGGCGCTCGTGGACCGGGTACGCGCCCTCGACGGGGTGGCCGCCGCCGCGGGCGAGCTGACCGGCTCCGCCGGGGTGGTGGGCGCCGACGGCCGTCCCGTGCTCGGGTACGCGGTGCTCGCCGCCGTCCCCACCGAGGCGGCCCTGCAGTCCTACGACGTGGTGGCCGGGCGGCTGCCGCAGCGCCCCGGCGAGGTGGTGCTCGACGACGAGACCGTCGCCGAGCAGCGCTTCACCGTCGGCGGCCCGGTGTCGATCGGCGGACGCGACGGCGCGGCCCGCCCGTACACGCTTGTCGGCACCGTCGACGTGGACGGCAGCTCCCGCGACGTCGGCGGCCCCTACATCGGGCTGACCGGCCCGGACGCGCTCACCGTCAGCGGCGAGAAGGGCTACGGCCGGATCATGGTGGCGGCCCGCCCCGGCGTGGACACGGCGGCGCTGGCCGACCGGATCCGCGCCGTGGTGGGACCGGACGTGACGGTCCGGGACCGCGACGCCATCCTCGACGCGGCCGTCGACGACGCGGTACGCGACCTGCGGCAGTTCGGCATGCTGCTGGGCACGTTCGCCGCCGTCGCGGTGGTGGTGGCCGGCTTCGTGATCGCCAACACCTTCGCCATCGTGCTCGCCCAGCGCTCCCGGCGTACCGCGCTGCTGCGGCTGGTCGGCGCCACCCGGGGGCAGATCTACCGGGCCACGCTGTCCGAGGCGGCGGTGACCGGCCTGCTCGCCTCCGTCGTGGGGGTGCTGGCCGGCGCGGCGGTGGCCGGCGGCCTCGGCGTGCTGCT
>NZ_KK037233.1:765126-766451 GCF_000568915.1 Micromonospora sp. M42
TGGACGCCCGGATCGGCGTGGACTTCCTGGTCACCGGCATCGGCGGGGACCTGCCCGCCACCGTTGCCGGCGAACTGGCCGCCCGCCCGGAGCTGGGTGTGGTGCACGAGCAGCGCAGCCGGGTGGTCGGCGACGTGCAGCTGCGCGCCGCGCACCCGGCGCTGGTCCGGCGCACGCTGTCCGCGGTGGACGCCGGTGACCCGGCCGGCCTGGGGCCGGGTTCGGTGCTGGTGCACCGCGAGCTGGCCGCGACCAGGGGCTGGACGGCCGGTTCCACGATCACGCTCGCCGGGCGGCCGTTCCGGGTCGCCGCGGTGGTGGCCGACGAGGAGCCAATCCTGGCCGGGAGCCCGGTGCCCGCCGGTCACCTGGTGGACGTGCTGGACGCCGACTTCACCGCCATGTTCCCGACCGTGCGCGGCCACCTAGCCGAGGTGGATCCGGCCGCCGGGGTGAGCGTCGACGAGGCCCGGACCGCTGTCGAGTCGGTGCTGGCGCGCTACCCGACGGTGAACGTGATGGACCAGGCCGCGTACAAGAAGATGCTCACCGGCACCGTCGACCTGGTGCTGGGGTTCGTCACCGCGCTGCTCGGCCTCGCCGTGGTGATCTCGCTCGTGGGGGTCGCCAACACGCTCAGCCTGTCCGTGGTGGAACGCACCCGGGAGACGGCGGTGCTGCGCGCGGTCGGACTGAGCCGGGCCGGGATGCGGGGTGTGCTGGCGGTCGAGGCGGTGCTCACCGCGCTCGTCGGCACGCTGCTCGGCATCGCGCTCGGCACCGGGGCGGCCGCCGGGGCGATGGCAGTGGTGGCCCGCATCGGCGGGGACTTCACGCTGGTCCTGCCCTGGGCGCGGATCGGGCTGATCGTCGCGGTGGCGGTGGTGGCCGCGCTGCTCGCCTCGGTCCTGCCGGCCCGCCGGGCGCTGTCCCGGCCGGTGGTGGCGTCGCTCGGCGCGGACTGAGCACCACCGGCCGGACACGCCGAGGAGCCGGCTCCGCCGCGGGCGGGGCCGGCTCGTCGTGGGTCAGGGCTCGGTGGCCGGCTGCCCGCCGGCTTCACCGCCCCCTTCGGTCGGCGGCGTGCTCGGTGGGGTCGACGTTGGCGTGACCGGTTCCGTCGTCGCCGGCGTGCTGGGCGGCGTGGTGGTCGGCGCGCCGGTGGGCGCCGGCTCCTCGCTGACGCTCGGGTGCCCAGACGGGACCGTCGAGGCGCTCGGCGTTCCGACGGCGTAACCGACTGCCGGCCGCCCGGGCCGACCGGCCGGTAGGTGTAGTCGTCGCCGGCCGTCGGCTCGTCGACGACCGGCTCCGCGGCCGGGTCG
>NZ_KK037233.1:766710-768680 GCF_000568915.1 Micromonospora sp. M42
GCGGCGCCCGGCCGGACCGCCGGCTGGTCGTCGCGGGACCGCGCCGGGCCCGCCGCGCCGCGCAGCGCCATCGTCGCGGTCGGTGAGTCGGTACGGGCGGCCCGCGCCGCGTCGGCCATCGCCGCGGCGCTCGGGTAGCGGTCGGCCGGGTCCTTGGCCAGCGCCCGGGACACCAGCTCGCGCACCGACGCCGGGATCTCCGCCGGCAGCTCCGGCGGCTCGTCGTCGAGATGGCGTACGGCCACCTGCAGCGGGTTGTCACCGGTGAACGGCGGGCTGCCGGTGAGGCAGCAGTACGCGACCGCGCCGAGCGCGTACACGTCGGTGGCGCCCGAGACCGGCCGGCCGGCGGCCTGCTCCGGCGCCATGTAGAGGGCGGTGCCGGGCACCGCGTTGGTGCTGGTGATGCTCGTGACGTTGGTCGAGCGGGCCACCCCGAAGTCGACGAGCACCACGGTGCCGTCGTCCTGCACCAGCAGATTGCTCGGCTTCACGTCGCGGTGCACGATGCCGCGCCCGTGCGCCGCGTGCAGCGCCTGCGCCACCTGGGCCACGATCGACATGGTCTCGGCGACCTCGAGGCACCCCGCGTCCTCGATCCGCCGCGACAGCGGCTCACCGGCGACGAACTCCATCACCAGGTAGTCGGCCCGGCCGCCGCTGGGCAGCTCGTCCTCGCCGCAGTCGAAGACCTGGACCACGCCGGGGTGGCGCAGCGAGGCCATGATCCGCGCCTCGGAACGGAAACGGGCGATGAAGTCGGGGTCGGACACCAGGGCGGGAAGGAGCACCTTCACCGCGACCGGACGACCGAGGACCAGGTCGGTGGCACGCCAGACGTCGCCCATGCCGCCGGTGGCGACACGGTCTTCCAGGCGGTACCGACCGCTGAGTACGACGTCTGAGGACAGCACCCCCATACCGTACCCACAGCGGGCGCGAAGTATTTCCCGCGATCTCGGCGCGGGATCGAAAGCCTTCAGCGGGGCGTTCCAGCAGCCGGGACGCTGATCGGCGCACCGTGACCGGACCGGCACGATCGGCCAGAATGTGACAGCACGTCGCTGTCCGCCCGCGGGGCCCGGCACGATCGGTTGCGCCGGGGAGCGTCGATTCCGTACGTTGCGTTACCTCGACACGCCGGTGACGGGCGTAGACATTTCTCTCTCTTCCTCCGGCCCTGGCGTCTTGCCGGAGCGCCCCGCGTTCCCAGGCGTCGGCCCGGCTCCCGGCCGCCCCGAGCCGTCGGTACCGTATGTCCGCCGACGCCCGTGCCGCGCGGCAGTGTCCATGGCTCATCGCACCCGTGTGCGAGTGTCAGATCAACTCACCGGGGGGCGGGGTGCGGATGGCGGTGTGGCCACTGGCTCCTCGGCGTGCCCGGTGCCCGCACGCGACCCGGTCCGGACGGCGACCGTGACGGCCGAGCTGAACGAGGCGGTCGCCGCGGCACAGGCCGGCGACGAGGAGGCGTTCCGGTTCCTCTACCGCAGCCTGCAGCCCGCCCTGCTGCGCTACCTGACCGCTCTCGTCGGCGCCGACGCCGAGGACGTGGCCTCCGAGGCGTGGCTCCAGATCTCCCGCGACCTGCCCTCCTTCACCGGTGGGGAGTTCCGCGCCTGGGCGGTCACGATCGCCCGCAACCGGGCCATGGACCATCTGCGCCGGCAGCGGCGGCGTCCGTCGGTGCCGGTGCCGGTGCAGGCGCTCAACGACCTGGCCGCCGACGCGGACACCGCCGACCGGGCCGGCGAGGCCATCGCCACCGAGAGCGCGCTGGCCCTGATCCGTACGCTGCCACCGGCCGAGGCGGAGGCGGTGATGCTGCGGGCCGTCATCGGCCTCGACGCGGAGACCGCCGGGCGGGTGCTGGGACGGCGGGCCGGAGCCGTGCGCACCGCGGCGCACCGGGGCCTTCGCCGGCTGGCGCCATGCTGGAGCGCTCGGCGGCGGACACTGCCCCGGACGAC
>NZ_KK037233.1:769068-770636 GCF_000568915.1 Micromonospora sp. M42
CGGCGCCGGCCACCAGCGGCCCGGGCGTCACCGGCCCCACCGCCACCGGGCCGTCGCGGCCGGCGCCGAGCACACCGGCCGGCGAGGCGTCGGGCGCGGCGTCCCGGCCGGCCCGCGACGTGACGCCGACGCCGACGTCTACGCCGAGCGTCCCGGCCGCGCCGCCCGCGCCCCCGGCGGGGAACAACCGGATCGTCGCCCACTGCCGCGCCTACCTGGTCAAGTCGGAGCGGCAGCGGGAGAAGGCGCTGACCAGGCCCGGCTTCGCCGACCTGGTGGCCGCCGCCGGCGGCCCCGAGCAGGTGGAGAGCTACTGCCGGAATCTGGTGGGGGAGCCTTCGGGGACCCCGCCAGCCGAAGACGACGACTAGGACGAGGACGACTGAGCGCGAGGGCGCAATCAGATTCCGGACAAAAATTCATCTCTCCGGGCAAGCGGATCACGTCTGCTAGACAGAGGATGGTGTGACGGCGTCCCGCGCCGAACGGGCCGGGCGCGTCGCGACACCGTGGTCGTCCGTCGCCGAGGAGGAGCCGCCCCATGGTGATGTCGCCGGACCTGGACCGCGCCGTCGTCCTGGGCGACGAGCAGGCGGCCCGGGGCCACCTGGCCCGGATCTGCTTCAAGACCGGACCGCCCACGCTCGTCGGCGTCGAACTGGAATGGACCGTGCACGACGCCGCGGACCCGGCCCGGCCGGTCGACCGCGAGCGACTACGCAGGGCGCTGGGGCGGCACAGCCCCGTGACGCTCGACCCCACCAGCCCGGCCGACGAGCTCCGGCGCGCGAGCGCCGTGACCGTGGAGCCCGGCGGGCAGGTGGAGATCTCCGCCGCGCCGCGACCGACTGTCGGCGCGCTCGTCCTGGCCACCGAGGCCGACGTCGCCGAGCTACGGGCCCGGTTGGACGCCGCCGGGCTGGTGCTCGGCCGTAGCGGCATCGACCCCTGGCGGCTGCCGCGACCCGTCGTGGAAACCCCCCGCTACCGGGCCATGCGGTGCGCCTTCGACCGGCGCGGCCCGGCGGGGCGGGCGATGATGTACAGCACGGCGGGCCTGCAGGTCTGCCTCGACGCGGGCGAGCCGGAGCACCTCGCGCAGCGGTGGGCCGCCGCGCACGCCGTCGGCCCGCCGCTGCTGGCCGCCTTCGCCACCGCCGACCGGCACGCGGGCCGGGCCACCGGCTGGGCCTCCGCCCGGATGGCCACCTGGCTGGCCATCGACCCGGCCCGGACCCGTCCGGTGTGGTCGCCCGAACGCGCCGACGAGGATCCGGTGGCCGCCTGGACCGGGTACGCGCTCGCCGCGCCGCTGCTCTGCGTACGCGGCGACGGCCCGGACTGGACCGCGCCGCCGGACGTCACGTTCGCCGACTGGCTGGCCGGCGCGCTGCCCCGCCCGCCCACCACCGACGACCTGGAGTACCACGTCAGCACGCTCTTCCCGCCGGTGCGCCCGCGCGGCTACCTGGAGCTGCGCTACCTGGACGCACAGCCCGGGGCGGCGTGGACCGTGCCGCTGACGGTCCTGGCCGCGCTCTTCGCCCGACCCGGCCCACCCACCCCGC
>NZ_KK037233.1:770776-772443 GCF_000568915.1 Micromonospora sp. M42
CGACCTGGCCCTGACGGCCCTGCCCGCCTCGATCTGCCGCCCGCCATCCACGAGGAGACCCACCGAGAGATCCGGCGGCGACGTGCCGCCGCGGAGAGGGGACACCGGTGACCACGACCGAGCGACCGGGCACTGACGCCGAACGACTGCGCGACCGGATCGCCGCGGAGCTGGAGCGGACCCGCGCCCGCACCGCGGCGCTCACCGACGCGGTGGACGACGACGACCTGGTCCGGCAGCACTCCACGCTGATGTCGCCGCTGGTCTGGGACCTGGCGCACGTCGGCAACCAGGAGGAGCTGTGGCTGGTCCGCGACGTCGGCGGCCGCGAACCGGTGCGCCACGACATCGACGACCTCTACGACGCGTTCAAGCAGCCCCGCAAGGACCGCCCGGCGCTGCCGCTGCTGCCGCCGGCCGAGGCGCGCGCCTACGTGCGTACGGTCCGCGACAAGGTGTTCGACCTGCTCGACGGCATCCGCTTCACCGAGCGTCCCCTGGTCGCCGACGGGTTCGCGTTCGGCATGATCGTGCAGCACGAGCAGCAGCACGACGAGACCATGCTCGCCACCCACCAGCTGCGCGCCGGCGCCCCGGTGCTGGACGCGCCGCCCCCGCCGGAGCCCCGGGCCCGGGTCGGCGGGGAGGTACGGGTGCCGGCCGGGCCGTTCACGATGGGCACCTCCACCGACCCGTGGGCACTGGACAACGAGCGCCCGGCGCACACCGTCGACCTGCCCGCGTACCTCATCGACGCCGCGCCGGTCACAAACGGGCAGTACCGCGCGTTCATCGCCGACGGCGGATACGACGAGCCGCGCTGGTGGAGCGAGGCCGGCTGGCGGCACCGGATCGAGGCGGAGCTGAGCGCGCCGATGCACTGGCGGCGCGACGGCGACGGCTGGGCGTACCGCCGGTTCGGCCGCTGGTCGGCGGTCCGCGACGACGAGCCGGTGGTGCACGTCTGCTGGTACGAGGCGCAGGCGTACGCGGCGTGGGCCGGCAAGCGGCTGCCCACCGAGGCGGAGTGGGAGAAGGCGGCCCGCTGGGACCCGGCGTCCGGCCGGTCCCGCCGTTACCCGTGGGGCGACGAGGATCCGGGCGCCGAGCACGCCAACCTGGGCCAGCGGCACCTGTGGCCGGCGCCGGTGGGCGCGTACCCGGCGGGCGCGTCGCCGCTGGGCGTGCACCAGCTCGTCGGCGACGTGTGGGAGTGGACCTCGTCGCCGTTCCGTGGGCACCCGGGCTTCACCGCGTTCCCCTACCGGGAGTACTCGGAGGTCTTCTTCGGCGACGACCACAGGGTGCTGCGGGGCGGCTCGTTCGGCACCGACCGGTCCGCCTGCCGGGGCACGTTCCGCAACTGGGACTACCCGATCCGGCGGCAGATCTTCAGCGGTTTCCGCTGCGCCCGTGACGCCGGACCGGAGGAGTGAGCCGGCCCGATGTGCCGTCACCTCGCGTACCTCGGTCCACCCGTGCTCCTGGGCAGCCTGCTGTTCGACCCGCCGTACGGCCTGCTGCGCCAGTCGTGGGCGCCGCGTGACATGCGCGGCGGCGGCACCATAAACGCCGACGGCTTCGGCGTCGCCTGGTACCCGGACGACGGCGACCCGGTCCGGTACCGGCGGGCCCAGCCGATGTGGAGCGACACCACGCTGCCGGAG
>NZ_KK037233.1:772543-782066 GCF_000568915.1 Micromonospora sp. M42
GGCGGCCCCGTTCGCCGAGGGACGGTGGCTGTTCAGCCACAACGGCGTGGTGCGGGGCTGGCCGGACAGCCTGGTCCCGATCGCCGCCGGCCTGCCCGTGCGCGACCTGATCACGCTCGACGTGCCGACCGACTCGGCGCTGCTGTGGGCGCTGGTCCGGCACCGGCTGCGCGCCGGGGCGCCGCCGGACGAGGCGGTCGCCGACACGGTCGCGGCGGTCGCCGCAGCCGCTCCCGGCTCACGGCTGAACCTGCTGCTCACCGACGGTACGACGGTGGTGGCGAGCACGGGCGGCCACGCGCTGTCGGCGCGTCGCGGGCCGGACTCGGTGCTGCTGGCCTCCGAACCGTTCGACGACGACCCGGCCTGGCAGGCGGTGCCGGACGGCCGGCTCGTGGTGGCGTCCACGGGCCGGTTCGACGTGCGGGAGCTGACCGCCGCCTGACGTTCTTCCCATCACCGGCAGGACAGAGAGGACACCTGATGAGCGCGGAGCCGCTGGAGATCCACCTGGAGGAGCGGGACCTCGACCGTGGGTTGCGGGAGGACGTACGGGTGGGGCTGGCCGCGACGCCGAAGTGGCTGCCGCCGAAGTGGTTCTACGACGCCCGGGGCAGCGAGCTGTTCGAGGAGATCACCCGCCTGCCGGAGTACTACCCGACCCGGGCCGAGCGGGCCGTGCTCGCCGCGCACGCCGACGACGTGGCCACCCTGACCGGCGCGAAGACGCTGATCGAGCTGGGGTCGGGCTCGTCGGAGAAGACCCGCCTGCTGCTGGACGCGTTCACCCGGCACGGCGACCTGGGCACGTTCGTGCCGCTGGACGTGTCGGTGAGCGCGTTGCGCTCCTCCACCGAGCAGATCGCCGCCGCGTACCCGGGGCTGCGGGTGCGGGGGATCGTCGGTGACTTCACCCGCCACCTGGACCGGCTGCCCACCGGCGGCCGGCGCCTGGTCGCGTTCCTCGGCGGCACGATCGGTAACCTGCTGCCGGTGGAGCGGTCCGGGTTCCTCACCGCGATGCGCGCGGCGCTGGAGACCGGCGACTGGCTGCTGATCGGCACCGACCTGGTGAAGGACCCGGCGGTGATCGTGCCCGCGTACGACGACGCGGCGGGCGTGACCGCCGAGTTCAACCGCAACGTGCTCCGGGTGATCAACCGGGAGCTGGGCGCGGACTTCGACGTCGACGCGTTCCGGCACGTGGCGGTCTGGGACCCGGAGCGGGAGTGGATCGAGATGCGGCTGCGCGCCGAGCGCCCGGCGACGGTGCGGGTGCTGGACACCGACGTCGTGTTCGCCGCCGGCGAGGAGCTGCGCACCGAGGTGTCGGCCAAGTTCCGGCCGGAGGGGATCGCGGCCGAGCTGACCGCCGCCGGGTTCACCCGGCAGGCGTTCTGGACCGACCCGGGCGGGCTGTTCGGGGTGAGCCTGGCCCGGGCCGACTGAGGGCCTGGGTGGTCCGGGCCACACCCGCTGACGGGCCCGGCGGGTGATCGGCTAGGCTGGCTGCGCGAAGGGGAGTAGCCCCCAATGTCGTGGTCGACACACTGGTGCGTTCCGCATCCGGCCACGCGGCCCCGGTCTCCGGGGCGGGCGAGACCTTCGACTCAGGCTGTCGCAGCCGGGTCGAGGGCGCCCCCGTTCCTCCTCCCGGCTTGATCGGGAAGGTTCACATGGAGGGTTTCCTCGTCGCGCTGGTGGTCAGCTTCGGCGTGATCTTCGTTGCGGAGCTGGGCGACAAATCCCAGCTCATGGCGCTGACATTCGCCACTCGGTTCAAGACGGTGCCGGTGCTCATCGGCATCACGATCGCCACCGCGATCGTGCACCTGGCCTCGGTGGCCATCGGGTACGGCCTGAACGCCGCGCTGCCCACCGGCTGGATCTCGCTCATCGCCGGCCTGGCGTTCCTCGGATTCGGCGCGTGGACGCTGCGCGGCGACAAGCTGACCGAGGAGGAGAAGCGCAAGGCCGAACGCAGCGGCAAGTCGGCGATCCTCGCGGTGGGTGTGGCGTTCTTCCTGGCCGAGCTGGGCGACAAGACCATGCTCGCCACCATCACGCTGGCCACCAAGTACGGCTGGTTCGGCACCTGGCTCGGGTCGACGCTCGGTATGGTCGCCGCGGACGCGCTGGCGATCCTGGTGGGCCGGATGCTCGGCCGGCACCTGCCGGAGCGGGCGATCCGTTACGGCGCGGCAGTGCTGTTCGCCATCTGCGGCCTGTGGCTGATCTTCGAGGCGGTGGCGGAGCTGAACTGATCGGCCCGTGTCGCGCCGGCCGTTCCCGCTCCGGGGACGGCCGGCGCGACGCGGGTCAGGCGGTTCCGCCCTGGTAGACGTCCGGGATGCCGTCACCGTCGGCGTCCCGGTTCTCCCGTTCGCTGATCCGGCGGTAGACCCGGTTGCGGCGGACCAGCACCACCGAGGCGAGCAGGGCGGAGGTCAGCGAGCCGAGCAGCACCGCCACCTTGACGCCGTCCTCCTCCGGGCTGCCCGTGCCGAACGCGAGCTCGCCGATGAGCAGCGACACGGTGAAGCCGATGCCGGCCAGCAGCGCGAGTCCGAGCAGGTCGGCCCAGGTGATCTCCTCGTCCAGTTCGGCCCGGGTGAACCGGGCGAGCAGGTACGTCGAGCCGAACACGCCGACGACCTTGCCCAGCACGAGTCCGGCGGCGACCGCGAGCACCACCGGGTTGCTGAGCACGCCGCCCACGTCCACGCCGACCAGCGTCACCCCGGCGGCGAAGAAGGCGAAGACCGGTACGGCCAGGCCGGCGGAGACCGGCCGCCAGCGGTGCTCCAGCCGTTCGGCCAGGCCGGGTGAGCCGTCGCGTCCGCGCAGCACGGGCACGGTGAAGCCGAGCAGCACGCCCGCGACCGTGGCGTGCACGCCGGAGGCGTGCACGAGCGTCCAGGCGGTCACGGCCAGCGGGATCAGCGCCCACCACCAGGTGCGGCGCCGCTGCACGAGCAACCCGAACACGGCGATCGGCAGCAGCGCGCCGAGCAGCGGCAGCGGGTGGAAGTCAGCGGTGTAGAACACCGCGATGATGGTGATCGCGAAGAGGTCGTCCACCACCGCGAGGGTGAGCAGGAACGCGCGCAGCCCCTGCGGCAGGTGGGAGCTGACCACGGCGAGCACGGCGAGGGCGAACGCGATGTCGGTGGCGGTGGGGATGGCCCAGCCGCGCAGTCCGGCGCCGCCGGCGCTGAGCGTCACCGCCAGGTAGATCAGCGCGGGCGCGACCATGCCGCCGACGGCCGCGATCACCGGCAGCGCGGCCCGGCGGGGGTCACGCAGGTCACCGGCGACGAACTCGCGTTTGAGTTCCAGGCCCACCACGAAGAAGAAGATCGCCAGCAACCCGTCGGCGGCCCAGGTGCGCAGGCTGAGGTCGAGGTGCAGCCCGCGCCGCCGGGCCAGGGCACCCAGTGGCTCAGTTCCGCGTACCCGGCGCGCCACGGCGAGTTGGCCCAGATCAGCGCGATCACGGCGCCGAGAAGCAGCAGAGCGCCGCCGACCGTCTCGGTGCGCAGCACGTCGGCCAGGAACCGGGCCTCCGGCCAGGAGCGGCGGGAGAGCAGGCGCGACGGAGGTGGGGTGTGGGTCATGCGGCGTCCGTTCGGGAGCTGGGGTCGGCGAATCCATCGCCGACCAGGCTTCCCGGCACACCGGTTCCAAGCCTAACGGCCGCCGGGACCGGCGGCGAGCTGGGCCGGTGGGAAGCTCGTCCCATCTCGTGGGCGGGCGTCCCACCGGCTCCGGTCAGCGCTGGCCGGGCAGCGCCGGCAGGGCGGCGCCGGCCGGTTCGCAGAACGCCGCCAGTCGCTTGATCAGCTCGTCCGGTTCCGCGTACGGGTCCAGCGTCCGCACCTCGTCCGGGTCCAGTTCCGGCACCGGGACGTGGGAGATCAGCGGGTGCAGCGGGCGGGTGTCCACCTCGTCCGCGCCGAACAGGTGCTCGTGCAGCTTCTCACCGGGCCGCAACCCGGTGAAGACGATCTCCACGGGCCGGTCCGCCTCGGCGGCGAGCCGGCGCGCCACGTCCGCGATCCGGACCGGCTCGCCCATGTCGAGCACCAGCGCCTCGCCGCCCCGGCCGATGGTCGCGGCCTGGAGCACCAGGTGCACCGCCTCCTGGACGGTCATGAAGTAGCGGGTGACGTCGGGGTGGGTGACGGTGACCGGCACGCCGGCGCGGATCTGCGCCTGGAACGCGGTGAGCACCGACCCGCGGCTGCTGAGCACGTTGCCGAACCGGACGCTGAGGTAGGTGCCGTTGAGCCGCTGCGCGTGGTACGCGGTGAGCCGCTCGGTGATCCGCTTGGAGTAGCCGAGCACGCTCGCCGGGTTGGCCGCCTTGTCGGTGGAGATGTTCACGAACTCGGCGACGTCCCGGCACGCCTCCAGCACGTTCAGCGTACCCAGGATGTTGGTCTTGATCGCCTCACCGGGGTGGCGCTGGAGCAGCGTGAGGTGCTTGAGCGCGGCGGCGTGGAACACCACGTCGGGCTGCCGGTCGGCGATCACCCGGGCGATGCCCTCGGCGTCGCGGATGTCGGCCAGGATCAGCTCCGGCCCGTCCAGCAGCGCGCGCCCGTGCAGGGACATCTGCAGCGCGTGCAGCGCCGACTCGTCCCGGTCGAGCATCATCAGCTCGTCCGGCTCGCAGCGGGCGATCTGCCGGCACAGCTCCGAGCCGATCGAGCCGCCGGCGCCGGTCACCAGCACCCGCCGGCCGGCCAGCCCACCCCGCTCCACGCTCAGCTCCGCCACCCGGTGCGCCCGGCCCAGCAGATCGGTGAGCTGGACGTCGCGCACGTCGGTGGCGGCGACCGGCCGGTCGAGCAGCTCGCGCACCGGCGGCAGCACCTTGAACGCCGCCCCGGCCTCCAGGGTCCGGGTACGCACGTCGCGCAGCAGCTGCGGGTCCGAGCCGCTCATCGAGAAGATGACGGTGGTCGCCCCGGTCGCCCGAACGGCGTCGCCGACCTGCTCGCGGCCGCCCAGCACGCGCAGCCCCTCCAGCCGCAGGCCGCGGCTGTCGGCCGCGTCGTCGAGCAGGCCGACCGGCCGGTAGCTGCTGTCGGGATCCTGCAGCAGCACCCGGACGAGCCGCTCGCTGGCCGCGTCCACCCCGTAGACCAGGCAGCGCTCGGCGTTCCGTGGGGCGGGTGGCCGGCGGTCGGCGTGGGCACGCCACAGGCCGCGGGCGGTCGCCATCACCACCAGCGCCACCGTGCCGCCGACGAGCGGCGTGCTGGCCGGTACGGGATGCCGCGTCCACTGCATCACGGCGACGGCGCCGACGGCCGCGACGAGCGCGACGGTGACGGCGAGCCCCTGCGCGTCCCCCGAGCTGCCGATCGGGTAGCGGCCGTAGATCCGGGAGCGCAGCAGCGTGAGCGCGGCGTACAGCGCGGCGCAGGCCAGCGCCAGGCCGAGCGTACGGGCGCTGGCGGCGACGGTCAGGTCGAACTCGTACCTCGTCCAGGCGGCGCCGAGAAATCCTCCGCACCACGCGGCCGTGTCCAGCGTTAACAGGGAAAGGGTGGCGGCGCGGTGGGTGATCCGGCGGTGCGGTCGCACTGCTGTGCTGGCTTCACGATCCATGGGCTGCCCTCTGTGTCCTATCCGGATTGAAAGGATTAGACCTTCTGTGCCTGTTCGGTCGTTTACATTCGTCAAGTCACGTAACGTCGTGAATAGGCGATTCGATCCTGGCACGGGTACGGGTGCTTTTAGGGGGCTTTCGTGCAGTTTCATCGGCAGACCGGCGTGTCGCTAGGGAGGGCGTGATGGACGTTCTCGGCTACCTGCGCCTGGTCCGACGCCACTGGTGGATCGTGTTGGTGACGGTGATGCTCGCCCTGGGCACCGCCGCGCTCGTGACGGTCCGGACGGCGCCTCGGTACGAGGCCTCGGTGACGTTCTTCGTCACCACGCCCAGCCAGGGCGTCACCGACGCCTACCAGGGCAGCCTCTTCCTTCAGCAGCGGGTGAAGTCCTACGGTGACCTGCTCACCAGCGACCGGCTGGCGCAGAGCGTGGTGGCCGACGCGCCGCTGGGTCTCACCGCCGACCAGGTGCGCAGCCGGATCCGGACCGCCAGCACGACCGGCACGGTCCTGCTCAAGGCCACGATCACCGACACCGACCAGACCCGGGCGCTGAAGACCACCGAGACGCTCGCGACGAAGTTCACCGAGCTGGTGCGCAAGGTCGAGACGCCGCCGGACGGCAATGCCCCGCCGATCAAGATCGAGGTCGTCAGTGGTCCCCGGGTGACGTCCAGCCCGGTCTCGCCGCAGCCCACGCGCAACCTGGTCATGGGCGGTGTGCTGGGCCTGCTGCTCGGCGCCGCGCTGGCCGTGCTGCGCGGGCTGGCCGACGTCCGGATGCGCGACGGCGCCGCGCTGCAACGGGTGACCGGCAGCCCGCTGCTCGGCGAGATCCCGTACGAGAACGGCGCGAAGGCGGCGCCGCTGATCGTCGGCGCGGCGGCCACCTCCGCCCGGGCCGAGGCGGTCCGCAAACTGCGCACGAACCTGCGCTTCGTGGACGTGCACGAGCCGGCCCGGGTCATCGCGGTCACGAGCGCGTTGCAGGGCGAGGGGAAGACCACGATGGCCTGCAACACCGCCATCGCGCTGGCCGAGGCGGGCTGGCGGGTGCTTCTCATCGACGCCGACCTGCGCCGCCCGAAGGTGGCCGACTACCTGGGCCTCGACGGCGGCGTCGGCCTCACCGACGTGCTGGTCGGCGACGTCCAGGTCGGTGACGTGGTGCAGCGCTGGGGGGAGAAGTCCCTTCTCGTGCTGCCCAGCGGCGCCACCCCGCCCAACCCGAGCGAGCTGCTCGGCTCGAAGTCCATGGCGGACCTGCTGGTGGCGCTGCGGGACTCGGCGGACATCGTGGTGATCGACACCGCGCCGCTGCTGGCCGTCACCGACGGCGTGGTGGTGGCCGTGCAGGCCGACGGCGCGCTCCTGGTCACCCAGCAGGGCCGGACCTCGCGCAGCCAGGTGGCGGCGGCGGCGAACGCGCTCAGCTCGGTCTCGGTGCGCCTGCTCGGCTGCGTGCTCAACATGGCCAAGGTGGCCAAGTCGGACGCCTACCAGTACGAGGCGTACAAGGTGGTCGTGCCGCCGGCCGCGCCCTCGGTGCCGGCCGACCGGGCCGGCAGCCGCCGGGGCGCCAAGGCCGTCGGGGGCGACCGGACGCAGGAACTCACCCGGCTGTCGCGATGAGCGCGAGCACGGGGCGGATCGACCGCTCGATCTCCTCCGCGCACCGCCGGAAGTCGGCCGGCGAGCCGCCGATCGGGTCGCGCAGGTCGTCCACGTCGGGGGCGGCGGGTTGCAGCCGCCCCCGGGCGCGCACGGCGGCCGACACCGCCGCCCGCAACGGCGTGCCCGCCTCCGCCTCGTCCGCCCGGGCCTCGGTGGCCAGCCGGGCGAACTGCCGGAGCGTGAACGTCCGCGCCAGCGTGGCCGGGGCCATCGCGGTGCAGGCCGAGCGCTGGCGGCGGGTCGCGGTCAGCACCAGCGCCGCTCCGGTCAGGTGCTCGGGGCGCAGCCGCCGGGTGCGGAAGGCCGCCGGGTCCGCGCCGGTCCGGGCGGCCACCTCGACCGCGTACGGGTGCATGGCGGCGCCGTCGATCGCGTCGGTGCCCGCGCTGGCGACCGCCAGCGGCAGACCGGCCAGCATCCGGCGGGCGATGAACTCCGCCATCGGTGACCGGCACATGTTCGCGTGGCAGACGAAGAGGACCTCGTCGACCATCTGCACCCCTCTCGTCGGCACGGTCGCGGCGCAGAGTGCCGCGACGGCGTTCTTCCGGCTGTCGCGGCCGGACGCAGAGGGGTTGCCGGAATCGTACGCGCCGCGCCGCGCGCCCGTCCGGCAAGCCGCGCCGGGAGCGTGGACATGAGGATCGGCATCCTGTCGTACCACTTCCCGCCGGAGCCGGCGTTCGTCCCGGGCAGCCTGGCCGAGGAGCTGGTCGCCCGGGGCCACGAGGTACGGGTGCTTACCGGGTTCCCGGACTATCCGGGTGGCCACGTCTATCCGGGCTGGCGGCAGCGCTGGCGGCACCAGACGCACAGCGAGCGGCTGACCGTACGCCGGGTGCCCCGGTACGCCGGCGGCGACGGCACGCCCCGGGCCCGTACCGCGAGCTGGCTCTCCTTCGCCGGCAGCGCCGCGCTCGCCGGGCGGGGCCTGCTGCGGGGCGTCGACGCGCTCTACGTCTTCGGTCACCCGGCGGTCACGTTCGCGGCGTCCGGGCTGCTGCGGCTGCTCGGGCGTACGCCCACCGTCCTGCACGTGCAGGACGTCTGGACGGAGCACGAGCCGGGCCCGGCGCAGAGCGACCGGGCGCCGGCCCGGCTGGAGGCCGCCATGCGCCGCCTCTACCGGGAGGCGGCAGTGGTGGCGGTCAGCTCGCCGTCCATGGCGGATCTGGTGCGCGCCCGCGGGGCCGATCCGGCGCGGGTGCGTACGGTGCTCAACTGGACCGACGAACGCATCTTCCGTCCGACCCAGGCCGGTCCGGCCGTCCGCCGGCTCATCCGGCGGGACGACCGTTGCGTGGTGATGCACGCCGGGACGATCGACGTGCGCCAGGGGCTGGAGACGGCGGTCCGCGCGGCGGCGGCGCTCGACGACCGGATGGACCTGGTGCTGGTCGGCTCCGGTCCGCAGGAGCGGCGGGTGCGGGGGCTCGCCACCGAGCTCGGCGCCGACAACGTCCGGTTCGTCGAGCGACGGTCCGCCGTGGACATGCCGCAGCTCTACGCGGCCGCCGACTATCAGCTCGTGGCGCAGCGCGACCTGCCCGAGCTGCGGGGGACCGTGCCCGCCAAGCTCCAGGCCGCGCTCTCCTGTGCCGCGCCGGTGGTCGCCTCCGCCGGTGGGGAGACGGCGGAGCTGGTCGAGCGGGCCCGCGCGGGGCTGTCCTGCCCGCCGGAGGACTGGGCGGCGCTCGCCGACCGCTTCTGGCTGGCCGCCGCCATCCCGGCGGCCGCCCGGATCGACATGGGTAGGCGGGGCCGGGGGGCGTACCTGCGGGAGATGTCGATGCGGGCCGGCGTGGACCGGATCGAGGCCCTGCTGCAGGAGGCGGCGGGTGTGGCGCCGAAGCGAGCAAAACTCGCAGAAGCGATGCAAGCCGACAGAGCGGCGGAATAGCCAACTAAGCCTCCCTTTTCCATGCTAGAAAGCAACTCGATTGCGAAAAGTGTCTTATTCGTCTCGTAGGAGGATTTTGTGTCCGGACCCGGTCCTTCGCCCGGCCGCCGACGGCGCTCGCGGCGGCGCCGGCGCGCCCGGGTCCGCCGGATCCTGCTGACCGGGCTGGTCGTCGTCTCGGTGCTGCTCAGCGCCGGTGGCTGGGTGGCGTTCCGGGGCTGGCAGGCCCGCGCCCACCTGGTCAACGCCGCCGGGCTGGCCAAGGAGCTCAGCGCCCAGGTGCTCGACGGCGACGTGGCCCGGGCGCAGCGCACGCTCGCCGCGT
>NZ_KK037233.1:782310-784340 GCF_000568915.1 Micromonospora sp. M42
CGCCTCGCTGGTGCCGAAGCAGGGCCGGCTGGACCTGGGCCCGCCTGCGCGGGGTTCGGCCGAGGTCGCGCGGCCGACAGGCGGTCCGGGCCACCGCCGAGCGGTTGCGGCAGGTGCCGGTGGACAGCCTCGTGGCGCAGGTGCGCGACGCGGTCACCGCGCTGCGCGCGGAGCTGGACAAACTGGGCGAGCTGACCTCGGCGGCGGATCGGGGCGCGCGGCTGCTGCCGCCGCTGCTCGGCGCGGACGGGCCACGCAGTTATCTGCTCGTCTCGCAGAATCCGGCCGAGCTGCGCGCCACCGGCGGCATGTTCGGCGCGTACGCGGTGCTGCGGGCCGAGGGCGGCCGGGTCCGGTTGGTCAAGCAGGGCAGCTCGTCGGACCTGCGGTCCTTCGACCCACCGCTCAAGATCGGCGCGGAGGCGAAGCGGCTCTGGGGCGACCTGCCGGGCATCTATCCGGCGGATGTGAACCTCAGCCCGGACTTCCCGGCCGCCGCCGCGCTCTACCGGGACATGGTGCGCCGCCGTACCGGCACCACCGTGGACGGCGTGCTGGCGGTGGACCCCGTGGTCCTGTCGTACCTGCTCGGCGTGGTCGGCCCGGTGACCGTGCCGGACGGGCCTTCGCTGGCCGCCGCCACCGCCGTGCGGACGCTGCTCAGTGACTCGTACCGGGACCTGGACACCAAGGACCAGGACGTGTTCTTCGCCCGGGCCGCGTCCGGCGTGTTCGACACGTTGTTCACCAAGACGGTCGACCCTCGGTCGCTTTTGACCGTTTTTAGTCGTTCCATTAGCGAACGTCGGATATTGTTCTGGAGTGTCCGATCCGATGAGCAGCGCGCGCTGGCCGACACCCGGCTGGCGGGTCAGCTCCCGGAGAAGGACACCGTGCCGACTGTCGGCGTGTTCCTCAACGACGGCAGCGGCGCGAAGCTCGGTTACTACCTCAGGTTCTCGGCCACCGTGACGGTCGGCGAATGCCATCCGGACGGGCGCCGCGAGCTGCGGCTGAAGGTGACGGTGCACTCCACCGCCCCGAAGTCGGGCCTGACCAAGTCGGTGACCGGGCTGGCCCTGTCCGGCGACAAGTACACCGCACGCACCTTCGTCTCCGTCCACACGCCCACCGGGGGCGCCGTCCTCACCGGGCGGCTCGACGGGAGGGACACCGCGATGGGCAGCGGCACCGACGGCCGCCGCCAGGTGGCGGTGGCCAACGTGGAGACCCGCCCGGGGCAGACCCGGACGCTCGACGTCACGGTGCTCACCGGCCAGACCGGCGCCGGGACGGCCGAGCTGGTGCACACGCCCACCGTCACCCCATGGACCACCCAAGTAGTCAACGCACCAAGCTGTGAACAGTAGGAGGGAAACCATCATGCGGCTATCCCGCATCATCATGGCGCTCACGGTGGGCCTGGCCGTAGCGGCCGTGCCGACCGCGGCCGGGGCGGCGCAGCCGCAACCCCCGGTCTACCCGCCCGAGGTCGCGTCGCTGACCGTCTCACCGACGACCATCCGGCTCGGCGAGACGTTCACCCTGCGGGGATCGAACTTCGGGCCGAACGAGACGGTCCGAATCGACGTGGCGATCTCGGGCCTGCCCGCGGCCGCCCCGGCCGACGGTTCCGCGCGACGCAGCGACGGCAGCACGGTGGCGATGGCGCCGGTCGCCTACACGCCCAACCGTGCCCAGCCGCAGCCCGCGCCGACCACGTTCACCGTGACGACCGACGCCAGCGGCAACTTCACCGTGACCTACCGGCCGACCCGGCCCGGGCGGTACACGTTCACCGCCACCGGTCTGACGTCCGGTCGGATCGCCAGCGCCACCGGCACCGTCCTGCCGCCGCGGCCGACCAAGTCCCCGCACCACGGCGGGCTGCCGGTCACCGGTGACAGCATCGGCACGCCGCTGAAGCTCGGTGGGGGCCTCGCCGCCGCCGGCGCGGTGCTGCTGCTGGCCTCCATGGCCTGGCGTCGCCGTCGCCTCGGCTGATCCGGGGCGCGCCGGGAAAGACCCGG
>NZ_KK037233.1:784620-787367 GCF_000568915.1 Micromonospora sp. M42
CAACGATGGTGGTTGCGCGGCGTCCGCTGACTCGCCCGGTCACCGAGCGGGGCCGGGCGATCGGCGCCGCGTCACGGCCCCGGTGAGCCACCCGGCCCTGATCAACGGGCTCGGTATGGTGCCTTCTCATGAGAGCCCGGGTCCTGGCCGCCGTCACCGCCGTCACCCTGCTCGCCGCCGGGACACCCGCACCGGCGCCGGCCGCCCCCGGGACGGCCCCCGCGCCCGGCGCCACCGTGCCCTGCCCCCGGCAGCCCGCGCCGAAGGTGAGCCGGCCGCCCCGCCCGACGCCGCCGGCCACGACACCCGAACAGGCGGCGGTGGGCGGGGAGGCGCTGGCCGGCGCCGGACTGGTCGCGCCGCCGGGCAGCCCCGCGCCCCCGGCGGTCACCGCCAGCACCTGGCTCGTGGCGGACCTGGACACCGGCGCCGTTCTGGGCGCGTGCGGGGCGCACGTCCCCGGCACGCCGGCCAGCACCCAGAAACTGCTGCTGGCCGCCACCATGCTGAGCCGGCTCGACCCGAAGCAGGTGGCCGTCGCGACCCGCGCCGACCTCGACATCGAACCGGGCAGCTCGGCCGTCGGGCTGCTCGTCGGTGGCCGCTACAGCGTGGAGACGCTCTGGCTGGGCCTGCTCCTGCAGTCCGGCAACGACGCGGCGAACATGCTGGCCCGTCTCGGCGCCGGCAGCACGCAGGCCGGCGTCGCCGAGATGAACGCGCAGGCCCGCCGGCTCGGCGCCGGGCAGACCCACGCGGTCACCCCGTCCGGACTGGACGGCCCCGGGCAGTTCACCACCGCGTACGACCTGGCGCTGATCGCGCGGGCCTGCTTCGCCGACGCCGCGTTCCGCCGGTACGCGCTCACCGAACGCACACAGATCCCGGCCCAGCCCGCCCTGAAGAAGGGCGGGTTCCAGATCCAGAACGAGAACCAGCTGATCTACCGCTATCCGGGCGCGCTCGGCGGCAAGACCGGTTTCACCGAGCTGGCCCGGCACAGTTACGTCGGCGCCGCGCAACGCGGCGGACGCCGTCTCGTGGTGACGCTGCTCGGCGCCGAGGCCCGGCCGGTACGCGGCTGGCAGCAGGGCGCCCAGCTGCTCGACTGGGGCTTCGGGCTGCCCCGGGACGCCTCGGTCGGCCGGCTGGTGGAGCCGGGTGAGGGGGACGCCGAGGCGGCGGAACCCCGTAACGCTCCCGCCGCCGCGCCGGCCCGTACCGTCTCGCCGCCGTGGCGGGGGCCGGCCGGCACCGCGCTGCGCCGCGTCGGCGAGGGGGACTGGCGGATGATCGTGCCGCTCGCCGGTCTGCTCGCCCTCACCGTCGGTGGGGGTGGCGGCGGTGCTCGCCGCCCGCCGGGGCCGGTCCCGCCGCCGCGGAACGCCGCCGCGCCTGAACCCGGTGTCCCGGCTGGTCGCGTGGACACCGATTCCGTGGGTATGCGCCCGGTATGGAGCACCCCGGGCCGGATCGTGGTGGTCTCGGCGGACATCGGCGCCGGACACGACCGGGCCGCTGACGAGCTGGCGCAACGGCTGCGTGCGCGGGGGCTTCGCGGTGGACCGGCTGAACCTTCTGCACCTGCTGCCCCGCCCGCTGCACCGGGCGGTGCGCGAGACGTACCGGGGGGTGCTGCACCGGCTCCCGTGGGGCTACCACGCGCTGTTCCGGCTGACCGGCAGCTCACCGACGGCCGTACGCGTGATCCGCGCGCTGCTGAGGCCGTTGCGCCGTCGCCTGCGCCGCCGCATCCCGTCCGACACCCGGGCCGTGGTCACCACCTATCCGTTCGCCAACCAGCTCCTCGGCCCGTTGCGGCGGCACGGGCGGCTCCGTGTCCCGGTGATCACCTACGTGACCGATTTCGTGGTGCACCCGACCTGGCTCGCGCCGGGCGTGGACGTGTACTGCGCGGTCCGCCACGCCGAGACGCGTCAGGCCGACGCCGCCGACGTCACGGTGGTGCAGCCGCTGGTGTCCCGCGCCTTCGCCCGGCCCGGCCCGGAGGACCGGCAGCGGGCCCGGCAGCGGTTCGGCCTGCCGGCCGACGGTGTGCTCGCGCTTGTCGTCGCGGGCTCCTGGGGCGCCGGCGAGGTGCCGGCGACGGTGGCCGAGGTCGCCGCGGCGGGTGTCCGCCCGGTGGTGGTGTGCGGGCACAACGCGGCGCTGCGCCGCCGGCTGCACGGCGCCGGCCGGTACGTGCTGGGCTGGGTCGACGACATGCCGGCACTGATGCGCGCCGTCGACGTGATGGTGGAGAACGCCGGCGGGCTGACCTGCCAGGAGGCGCTGGCGGCCGGGCTGCCGGTGGTCACGTACCGGCCCATCGCCGGTCACGGGCGTGCGAACGCCGCGATCCTGGCCCGCGCCGGCCTGAGCCGGTGGGCGGGCACACCGCAGCAGCTCGGGCCGGTGCTCGCGGCGGTGATCGGGACTTCACCGGTGGTCCCGTGCCACGACGACGTGTCCCAGGACCCGGCCGGCCTGGTCGCCGAGGCGGCTCGCCGGGCGCCGCCCGCGGGGTTCGGCCGGCACGCGCCGCCCGCTGCTGGACCCGGTCGGCGACGCGGTCGCCGTACTCGCCGCGATGCTGCAGTCCACCGGCGGTCTGCGATGAGAGCGGCGACCCTGGCCCGGGCCGCCGCGCTCGCGCTGCCGGTGTTGCAGGTGGCGCCGTCGGTCACGGCGCTTCCCGCCGTGCGGCGGCGGTGGCTGCCCGGCCTGCACGGAATCGGGGCACCCGA
>NZ_KK037233.1:787983-800703 GCF_000568915.1 Micromonospora sp. M42
ATCCGGGCACGGGCGGGGGAGCCTACCGCGTGGCACAGGCGCTGGTGCCCGAATACCGGAGCCGGTGGCCCGTTCGGGTCGGCGTGGCTTGCGTCCGGGTCATGAGGACCTGGGGATCCTTCGTGGCGCTGGCCGCCGCCCTGCTGGTGCCGGTGTCGGAGTCGCCCGAGGTGGCGGGCGTCCGCGCGCCCGTACGCCGGATGCCGGCCGCGCTGCCCTGCCCGAACGTGCCGCCCCCGTCGACCCGGCCGCCGCAGCCGCCGCCCGCGCCCGATCCGGCCGCGCGGGCCGTCGGCGGCGCGACGCTGGACACCGCCGGGCTGGTCGTCCCGCCCGCGTCGACCGCGCCGCCGCCGGTCACCGCCACCTCCTGGGTGGTCGCCGACCTGGACAGCGGCGCGGTGCTCGGCGGCTGCGGGCCGCACGAGTAACGCGGTGCCCGCGAGCGTGCAGAAGCTGCTGCTGGCGGCCACGATGCTGCCCCGGCTGGACCCGAACCGGGAGGTCACCGTGACCGCCGGGGATCTGGCCGTGGAACCGGGCAGCTCGGCGGTCGGGCTGGTCGAGGGCGGGCGGTACCGGATCGAGACGATCTGGCTGGGACTGCTGCTGCGTTCCGGCAACGAGGCGGCGAACGCGCTGGCCCGCCTCGGCGGCGGCCCGGACGGGCTGGCCGGCGGGGTGCGGGCGATGAACGAGGAGGCGCACCGGCTCGGCGCGCGGCAGACCCACGCGGTCACCCCGTCCGGGCTGGACGGTCCGGGCCAGTTCACCAGCGCGTACGACCTGGCGCTCATCGCGCGGGCGTGCTTCGCGAACCCGGCCTTCCGCCGGTACGCCGCCACCCGTACGGCGCAGATCCCGGCCCAGCCGGCGCTGCGCAAGAAGGCGTTCGCGATCTCCAACGACAACATGCTGCTGGACCAGTACCCGGGCGCGATCGGCGGCAAGACCGGCTTCACCGACCTGGCCCGGCACACCTACGTCGGCGCCGCCGAGCGCGGCGGGCGGCGGCTCGTGGTCACGCTGCTCGGCGCCGAGGTGACCAGCCAGCGGGGCTGGCAGCAGGGCGCCGCGCTGCTGGACTGGGGATTCGCGCAGCCTCGGGACGCCTCGGTCGGGCGGCTGGTCGAGCCGGGTGAGCTGGACCGGACCGCGCCACCGGCGGGCGGCGGGGCGTCGGCCCTGGCCGGGCACGCCGACCTGCGTGCGGCGCGCCGGGCCCCGGCGCCGCCCCCAGCGCCGGTGTGACGGTGGCGGTGGGCGCGGTGCTGGCGGCCGGGGGAGCGGTGCTGCTGGCACGGCGGCGCCGGCACGCCGCGGCGGCCGCCGCCACCATGTCGACCGGGCCGGTTCTGCGCGAGCCGGAAATTCCGGAACAGGACTGAAAGTGGCGGTCCGGGTCAGCGGCAGGCGGGCGCCGCGGTGCTGTCGCGCACCACCAGTTCGGTGGCCAGTTCGACCCGGGGCGAGTCGATCTCCTCACCCTGGGCCAGCCGCAGCACGGTACGCGCGGCGAGCCGCCCCATCTCGACGAGGGGCTGGCGCACGGTGGTCAGCGGCGGTGAGGCCCACCGTGCCTCGGGCAGGTCGTCGAAGCCCACCACGCTCACGTCGTCGCAGACCCGCAGTCCGCGCCGGCGCACCGCCTCGTACACCCCGAACGCCATCTGGTCGCTCGCCGCGAAGATGGCCGTCGGCGGCTCGTCGAGGTCGAGCAGCGCGCCACCGGCGGTGAACCCGGAGGCGTGGTAGAAGTCGCCGGGTTGCACCAGCCGGTCGTCGGCGGCCACACCGGCAGCGGCCAGCGCGGCCCGGTAGCCGTCCAGCCGGGCCCGGCTGCACAGCAGGTGCGGCGGGCCGGCCACGAAACCGATCCGCCGGTGGCCGAGCTTGAGCAGGTGCTCGGTGGCGGCCAGGCCGCCGGTCCAGTTGGTGGCGCCGATCGCCGGCACGTCGGTGGCGGCCACGCCGGCGGCCGGGTCGACCACCACCACCGGCACGTTGAGGCGGCGCAACTGGGCCTGCACGGCCGGGCTCAGGTGCGAGGTCACCACGATCACGCCGTCGGACGCGCGGGCGCGCAGGTTGTGCAGCCACTGCCGGGTGGAGCTGGACTCGCGGTGGATCGCCGAGACGACGGTGCCCACCCCGGCGGCGTGACTGACGTCCTCCACGCCGCGGATGATCTCCACGGCCCAAGGGCTGTCCAGGTCGTTGAAGACCAGGTCGACCAGGTCCGCCCGGCGCACCGTACGGCTGCCCCGGCGCCGGTAGCCGTGGTGGCGCAGCAGTTCCTCGACCCGTTCCCGCGTGTCCGGCGCGACGTCGGACCGCCCGTTGAGCACGCGCGACACGGTCGGGACCGAGACGCCGGCCTCCCGTGCGATCGCGGTGATGGTCACCCTGCGTTCGTCGTCCGCGCTCACCCGTGTTCCCTTCGCCGGCTGCCGGAACCGACCGGTAGACCGTCCCGCCCCACGCACATCTTGCCGTACGCAGAGGGCTTGACGACAGGCCGGACCGGCCCTAGCGTTCGCACGAGTTGCGGAAACGTTCCGGAAATGCGCCAGTCATCTTCCGGCGGCTCGCCGTCCACCCCCGACGAACGACGAGGAAGACCGAGGCGTGCTCACCGACCTGACCGAGGCCGAACTCCGTACCTACCGCAGCGACCTGCACGAGCCTGCCGACTTCGACGCCTTCTGGGCTGACACTCTCGCACAGGCGCGCTCGTGCGGCGACCCTGTGACGGCGACCCCGCTGCCGACGCCGCTGACCGGTGTCGACGTCTTCGACGTGACCTTCCCCGGCTTCGCCGGACAGCCGATCCGCGCGTGGCTGCGGGCGCCGCGCGGCGCGTCCGGCCCGCTGCCCACGATCGTGCAGTACGTCGGGTACGGCGGCGGGCGCGGCCACGCGCTGGAGAACCTGCTCTGGTCCGCGGCCGGCTTCGCCCACCTCCAGATGGACACCCGTGGCCAGGGCTCGGGGTGGAGCCGGGGCGACACCCCGGACGTGGCCGCCGCCGGGCCGCAGGCCCCGGGCATGGCCACCCGGGGCATCGAGGACCCGAACAAGTACTACTACCGTCGTTTCCTCACCGACGCGGTCCGCGCCGTGGACGCCGCGCGTGAGCTGCCGGCAGTCGACCCGGACCGGATCGCCGTTCTCGGTCACAGCCAGGGCGGGGCCGCCGCGCTCGCGGCCGCCGCGCTGGCGCCCTCGGTACGCGCGGCGGTGGCGTACGTGCCGTTCCTCTGCGACATCCCGCGCGCGATCACGATCACCGACTCGGCGCCGTTCCGGGAGATCCGGGACTACCTCGCCGTGCACCGCGACCGCGAGGAGCAGACGCTGCGCACGCTCGGCTACGTCGACGGCGTCGCGTTCGCCCGCCGCGCCACCGCGCCGGCCCGGTTCTCCGTCGCGCTGATGGACGAGATCGTCCCGCCGTCCACGGTCTACGCCGCCTACCACGACTACCGGGGCGACAAGGACCTGACGGTGTGGCGGTTCAACGGCCACGAGGCGGGCGGCATCGACGACGACGCCGCCGCTGTGGACTTCCTGCGTACCGTGCTGGGCGCCTGACCACCGGTTCCGCCGATGCCGGCCCGCCCGGGCTGGTAGACACGGCGGATGGGCACCGGCATGCGCGCGACGGCGGGGCCTGGCCGTGGCGACCGCGCTGCTCGCCGCCGCCTGCCAGCGGCCCGCGCCGTCGCCGTCGCCGTCCGCGCCGCCGTCCGCCACCCCGACCGGCCCGCGGGCCCCGGCGACTTCGTGGACCTCAGCACCGTCGACCCCACCGTCCGCACCGACATCCGGTACGCGGGCTCGCACAACTTCGTCGGCCGCCCGATCGACGGGTACGCCGAACCGCGCTGCCTGCTCACCCGCCCGGCGGCGCAGGCGCTGCACCGGGTGCAGACCGCCGCGCTCGCCGGCGGGCACAGCCTCAAGGTGTACGACTGCTACCGCCCGCAGCGCGCGGCCGACGACTTCGTCTCCTGGGCGAAACTCCCCGGCGAACAGCTGATGAAGGGCGAGTTCTACCCCGCCGTGCCGAAGGACCGGCTCTTCGCCGACGGGTACATCGGCGCGCCCACCGCGCACAGCCGGGGCAGCACCGTCGACCTGACCCTGGTCCCGGTCTCCGGGCCCCCGCAGGCCGGGTACACGCCCGGCCAGCCGCTGGTGCCCTGCACCGACCCGGCCGGCCGCCGCTTCGCCGACGACTCGATCGACATGGGCACCGGCTTCGACTGCTTCGACCCGCGTGCCCACACCGCCGACGCGCGGATCAGCGACACCGCCCGCAACAACAGGGACCTGCTGCGCCGGCTGATGTCCGCGCAGGGCTTCGAGAACTATCCGCTGGAGTGGTGGCACTACCGCTACGTCGACGAGCCGTACCCGGACACCTGGTTCGACTTCCCGGTGGCCGGTTCGTCGCTGCGGTGACGCGGCCGTTCCATCATGATCGATTGCGGCTAGGGTGGGCGTTCATGGAGACCGAACGGATCGGCCCGCCGCTGCTCGGCGGGGAGCGGGAGTCGCTGCGCGCGTTCCTCGACTTCCACCGGGCCACGCTCGCCCTCAAGTGCGAGGGGCTGACCGACGAGCAGTTGCGCCGGCAGGCGTCGCCGCCGTCCACGCTGTCCCTGCTCGGGCTGGTCCGGCACATGGCGGAGGTGGAGCGCACCTGGTTCCGCCGGGTCATCGCCGCCGAGGACGTGCCGCTGGTGTGGTCGGACACCGGTGACTTCCAGCAGGCGTACGACGCCCGCGACGCCGACGTGGCGGAGGCGTTCGAGGCGTGGCAGCGCGAGATCGAGCACGCCCGGCGCATCGAGCGGGAGGCCGCCTCGCTCGACGTGACAGGTCAC
Source organism: Micromonospora sp. M42 (assembly GCF_000568915.1). Classification (NCBI taxonomy): domain Bacteria; kingdom Bacillati; phylum Actinomycetota; class Actinomycetes; order Micromonosporales; family Micromonosporaceae; genus Micromonospora; species Micromonospora sp. M42. Next base: position 792,876 of record NZ_KK037233.1, read on the forward strand.
CAGGCACGCTGGGGTGAGGACGTGTCGCTGCGCCTGGTCATGCTGCACATGCTGCACGAGTACGCCCGCCACAACGGGCACGCCGACCTGATCCGCGAGGCGATCGACGGCACCGTCGGCGTCTGAGTCCGGCCGCTCAGCGCGTGCGCAGCGGCAGCCAGGCCAGCACGTCGGAGATGCGTGCGTCCCAGTACGCCCAGTCGTGGTCCCCCGGACCGAAGTCGACGGTGACCGGCACGTCGCGCTTGCGGGCCGCGTCGAGGAACCGCACGTTGTCCTCGTACAGGAAGTCCTCGGTGCCGCACGCGACGTAGAGCGCCGGCCGGTCGTCGCCGGAGCGCTCCAGCAGCCCCACCGTGTCGTCGTCCGCCGGCACCGGGTCGTCGCCCCAGACCGTGTGCCACACCGCCGGGTCGACCGGGTGGGTCGGATGGTGGCGGCGGCGGGTCACGTCCAGCGCGCCGGACAGGCTGGCCGCCGCCGCGAACCGCTCCGGCCGGCGCAGCGCCCACTTGAGCGCGCCGTAGCCGCCCATCGACAGGCCCGCGACGAATGTGTCCTCCCGGCGGTCGGACAGCCGGAAGAACGACCGGCACACCTCGGGCAGCTCCTCGCTGAGGAACGTCCAGTAGCGGTTGCCGTGCGCCTCGTCGCAGTAGAAGCTGCGCTGCACCTGCGGCATCACCACGGCCAGCCCCAGCGGCGCCACGTACCGCTCGATCGACGTGCGGCGCGTCCACACCGTGTCGTCGTCGGTCAGCCCGTGCAGCAGGTAGAGCACCGGCGGGTCACCGTCGGCGCCGGAACCCGCCATGCCGATCCCGGCGGCGCCCGGGTCGGGCAGCAGCACCGTCATCGAGGTGCCCACGCCGAGCGCCTCGGAGAAGAAGTCACACCGGATGTGCGCCATGAGGCGGGAGCGTACCTCGCAGGGGTTCGATGAGGGCGTTCCTATTGCCCCCGGACGGTCGTACGGGACAGGATGGCCGTGCGCGCCGGTAACACACCCGTAACCTGCGCGCTGCTGGTCTCTGTCACAAGGAAGTGGGAGTCAGGCATGAGCGACGTGTCGGCCGCACTGGGTGTGCGCCTCTACCCGGACCTGGTCGAGCCGGGTGGTCTCGCCCCCGCGCTCGTGGCGACCGCCGCCGCGCACCAGCTCGACGTCGGCGCGGTCTCCGCGCCCGAGCAGGGGCGCAGCCGCTTCACCTGCGCCGAGATGACCTCCCCCCGGGGCGTGGTCTGCGTCAGCCTCGGCTCCCAGGCCCGCTACTTCATGATCGACCTGAGGGTGGACGGCGACGTCCAGGCCCGCGGCGACGCCACCGACCTGCTCCAGGTCGCGCAGGTGGCGGCCGCCTGGCGGGCGGGGATCACGCTCGCCGAGCTGACCGCGCGCTACCCGTTCATGGAGGAGATGCGGCGCCACCCGGTCGCGCAGGCCGGCTGAGGCCGGGCACCCTGGCCCGGCCCGATCCAGGTCGACCGCCGCTCCCGGACGCGCCGTGTCGATCTAGGGTGATGCGATGACCGCCAGGCGCGTGACGACAGTACTGTTCGACTTCGCGTGGACTCTGTTCGCCAGAGACTCGGAGCGCTGGGTGGGCAACGCGGCGGCATCGATCGACCGGACATTGGCTGTCGGCGAGGCGCACCGTATTGCCGGCGACTTCGCGGAACTGTTGCGGGAGACGGCCACGGATCCGGCCCACATCGCCCGAGATCTGGACCCGCGATTCTGGGATCGGGCGATCCTCGCTGTGCTGGAACAGATTCCTGGGGTGGACCAGGCGCTGGCATCGGCCATGCACGAAACACACGCCGAAGCAGTCGAGCCGTACGCCGACACCGTCGCCACCCTGTCCGCATTGCGTGACAGCGGTGTTCGCATCGGCGTCGTCAGCAACGTCGGCTGGGACATCCGCACATGCTTTGCGCGGCACGGACTCGACGGCTATGTCGATGCGTTCGTCCTGTCCTACGAGGTCGGCTTCGTCAAACCGGACCCTCTGATCTGGGTCGCCGCCCTCGAAACCCTCCATGCCGCACCGGGCCAGACCCTGATGGTCGGTGATCATCCCGCCGGCGACGGCGGATCGGTTGCCGCCGGCATACCGGCGCTGATCCTGCCAATGGTGGATTCGCCCGCGCAGAAACGCGGATTCGAATACGTGCTCAGGCTTGCCCAGGTTCCGTCCTGACGGGTCTTTCGCTGGTCACTCACGTGAAGCTCCTGGTAATCAGCGCGTGCGCGGAAAGGTTCAGTGCTGTCGCAAATTCGCGTTGCCGCCGGTGCGCGGCGCCCGTACGGTGAGCGGGCAACGTCGATCTGATCCACCAGGGAGTCCACCGTGTCGCAGCAGAACCGCACCCGCGCCGAGCGGCAAGCGCCGCGCGCCGGTGCCCTGCTGCCCGAGCCGGGCACGGGTCGGGAACGGCAGTGGCAACCAGGGTGGTGGCGCGTCTAGCGCCGGCGCGACGATCCGCGCGAACCGCCCGCCCCGACACCGGAGCAGGGCGGTTCTCCGTTTCCGGGGTACCTATCTCCGACGGACACGAGCAAGGAGACGACGATGGGTTTCACCCCGCTGGCCGGTACCCGGGCGCCGGTCCGCGTCTGGACCGACCCGTACACGATCGAGGCGCAGGCGGCCCGGCAGCTGCGCAACATCGGCGCGCTGCCGTGGGTGCAGGGCGTCGCGGTGATGCCGGACGTGCACTTCGGCAAGGGCGCCACTGTCGGCTCGGTGATCGCGATGCGGCAGGCCGTGTCGCCGGCCGCGGTCGGCGTGGACATCGGCTGCGGCATGTCCGCGGTGCGGACCTCGCTGACCGCCGCCGACCTGCCCGACGACCTCGCGCCGCTGCGTTCGGCAATCGAGGCGGCGATCCCGGTCGGCTTCGCGATGCGCGACGACGCTGTCGATCCGCGGCGGGTCCGGGGCCTGGAGCAGGCCGGCTGGGACGAGTTCTGGCGGCGGTTCGCCACGCTGGACCGGAAGGTCGCCCAGCTCGAGACGCGGGCGCAGCGGCAGCTCGGCACGCTCGGCGGCGGCAACCACTTCATCGAGGTCTGCCTGGAGCAGGGTGGCCCGGACCACGGCCGGGTCTGGCTGATGCTGCACTCCGGTTCCCGCAACATCGGCAAGGAACTGGCCGAGCGGCACATGTCGGTGGCGCGCGGGCTGCCGCACAACACCGACCTGCCGGACCGGGACCTCGCGGTGTTCCTCGCCGGCACGCCGGAGATGGAGGCGTACCGGCGGGACCTGTGGTGGGCGCAGGAGTACGCCCGGCGTAACCGGGCGGTCATGCTCGCCCTGCTGAGCCAGGTGGTCCGGGAGGCGTTCCCGCACGTGCGCTACGACGAGCCGATCTCCTGCCACCACAACTACGTGGCGGAGGAGAGCTACGACGGGGTGGACGTGCTGGTGACCCGCAAGGGCGCGATCCGGGCCGGTAAGGGGGACCTGGGCATCATCCCCGGCTCGATGGGCACCGGGTCGTACATCGTGCGCGGCAAGGGCAACGTCGACGCGTACTGCTCGGCGTCGCACGGCGCCGGGCGGCGGATGTCGCGGGGGCAGGCGAAGCGCACGTACAGCACGGCGGATCTGGCCGCGCAGACCGCCGGTGTGGAGTGCCGTAAGGATGCCGGTGTGGTGGACGAGATTCCCGGCGCGTACAAGGACATCACCGAGGTGATGGCCCAGCAGGAGGACCTGGTCGAGGTGGTCGCCCACCTCAAGCAGGTCGTTTGCGTGAAGGGCTGAGCGGCAGGGCCGGCGTCGAGGGGGCGCCGGCCCTAACGGGTACGCCGGGCGACACGTACGCCGATGGCTACCGCGCCGATGACGAGCAGCGCGGACAGGAGCTGGAGGCCGGGGGAGTCGTCGGCCTCGCCGTACACGAAGCCGGCGACGCCGAGCACGACGGCGAGCACCGCCACGGCGGCGGCCAGGTGCCTCATCGCTCCTCCTCGTCGGGGACCCATTCGAGCAGGTCGCCGGGCTGGCAGTCGAGCACCCGGCACATGGCCTCCAGGGTGCTGAACCGGACGGCCTTGGCGCGGCCGTTCTTGAGCACGGCGACGTTGGCCGGGGTGAGCCCGACGCGTTCGGCGAACTCGCCGACGCTCATCTTGCGCTTGGCCAGCTCCACGTCGATGCGCACGACGATCGGCATCAGATCACCGCTTCCATGTCGGTGCGCAGCGTGGTGGCCTGGCGCAGCAGCGCGCGCAGCACGACCATCAGCAGCCCCAGCACGCTGACGCCGGTGACCAGCAGGAACAGCAGCAGCGGCAGCCCGGGGTCGTCGGCGTTGAAGCCCACATAGAGGAACACCCCGACGAGCACCACCCAGGCGGCGGCGACCGCCCAGACGATCCCGTCGACCCAGCGCAGGGACGCCTCGGTGAAGATGCGGTCGCGCTTGACCAGGGTGAGCAGGTGCCAGGTGCAGACGATCACCACCTGGACGCAGAGCACCCAGAAGACCGTGACCGCGGTGGCGGGCCATCGCAGGTACGCCATGTCCGGGTCTTCCCGGGCCATGTGGGCGAACTGGCCGGGCAGCGACATGGTCTGGAACAGCACCAGGATCGCGAACAGCAGGACCAGGAAGGCGCGGAGTGGTGTCACCGCGCGTTGCGCCGTAAGCATGCATCGACTATCGCGCGGAACCTATCGAAAGTCAATCGGTATCGCTCGCGCGGCGGGTGACGGCGTAGCGGACGTGCACGGCGTACCGCGAGTGGTGCACCGCGCGGATCTCGAGGTCGACGTCCCGGTCGAAGCCTTCGAAGAGCCGCTTTCCGCGACCGAGGATCACCGGCGCGGTGGACAGGCCCAGCTCGTCGACCACGCCGGCGGCGAGCGCCTGCCGGATGACGTCGGCGCCCCCGCCGATGACCACCGCGCCGTCACCGGCCGTACGCCGGGCCGCCGCCAGCGCCGCGTCGAACCCGTCGACCATGAGGAAACCCGCGTCCGGATCTGGCTGGTCGGCGGTGCGGTGGGTGAGCACGACCAGGGGCGCCTCGAACGGGTTCCGGCCGCCCCAGGCGCCCGCGGCGTCGTACATGCCCCGGCCGCACAGCGCCGCGCCGGCACCCTCCAGCAGCTCGTCGAAGTACGCGCGGTCCTCGGCGGTCATGCCGGCGCCGGGTTCGCGTGGCGTGTCGTACGTCCATGGCCCGCCCATCACCCAGTAGTGCAGCCGCTCGCCGCCGGCACCGAGCCCCTGGCCCGCGTGGTCGTCGGGACCGGTGACGTAGCCGTCCAGGGACACGGTGACGAACGCCCGCACCCGGCCCCGCGCTTCGCTGGTGCTCATGCTTCCTCCCGGAGACTCGGAGAACACCGACTCACCGAAGACCGCGCACCGGCACCGGACTCATCGCCGTCCTCGGTCCGGCGTCAGCCGTACACCGGATGTTCGGCCTGGAACGCCAGCCGGCGGTCCGCGCCGGCGGCCAGCTCGGCGAGCACGTCGTCCAGGTCCAGGAACGTCTGCCAGCGCTCCTGGCCGGTGATGCCGGCGAGCCGGTCGACCACGAGTTGCTCCAGGTCGGCGACCCGGCGGCCCTTCCACACCTTGTCGGCCAGGCTGACCATCAGGTCCTCCAGCTGTACGCCGGGGGAGTGCCAGGCGGCGTGGGTGACGGCGAAGCGGGCCCGCTCCTCCGGTACGCCGAAGCGCAGCAGCAACTGGTAGCCCGCCTCCTCGTGCGCGGACCCCGGGCCGGTCAGCTCGGCCGGATGCTCGACCTTGCCGAGGTCGTGCACCGCGGCGCCGAACAGCACCGCCTGCCTGTCGAACGGCACCGCGGCGAACCGGTCGGCGAACGCGGCGGTCAGGTGCCAGGCGACGTCGTGCACCAGCCGCAGGTGCGCGCCCAGGCGCGGCGGGGCGGCGAGGGCGGCCAGCAGCTCGACCGCCACGCCGGGCAGCGGGAGCAGCGGCGGGTCACCCGGCTCGGTGAGGGCGCGGCGCAGGGCGTCGGAGGTCATCGGGGCGAGCGTACCGGTCCTCGCCGGTCTCACCAGCGGTGATGGACGAGCAGCCGAACGTGAAGCGGCCGCTCGCCCGATTCCCGTCGGTCGATCCACTCGGGAGGGTGGGGGCCACGTCTCTCACGGGGGTTGTCGAATGACAGCGTTGAATCGTCGTGCCCTGCTGCGTACCGCCGCGTTGACCGGGCTGGCCGCCGCGACCGGGCTGGCCGCCACGTCCCACGGCGCGGCCGCCGCCGAGCCGGTCAACGGGCCGTGGCTGGTCAGCGTCGGCTGGGGTGTGCTCCAGGTCGACCCGGGCCGCACCACGCCGCGGGAGCTGCTGCCGAACGGGGACCACGCCAAGACCTCGCCCGACGGCCGGTACGTGGCCTGGGTCAACACGGCCCGCTCCGGCGACGGCACGCTGGAGCCGTTCGTCGCGGTGTACGACCGGACCACCGGCCAGAAGCGCACGCTGCTCGCCGACCCGTTCGGCGTCCGCTACGGCGCGCCGACCTGGTCGCCGGACGGCACCGAGATCGCGCTGGTCACCGGGCAGGACAACGACCGCCTGATCGCCGTCGACGTGGCGACCGGTGCCACCCGGGTGCTGGTCGAGGGGCACACCATGGCCGACCCGGACTGGTCCCGGGACGGCTCCTCGATCGCCCTGCGGTGGCGCAGCCGTTCCGAGGGGCCGCAGCTGCGCGTGCTGACCTGGCGACCGGCAGGGCGCGGCCGATCTACACACCGCTGGCCGGCGAGCGGTTCGGCTCGCCGGTCTTCATGCCCGACTCCGGGCGCGTGGTGTTCTGCACCGACCGCTGGTATCCGGACCTGGGGACGCTCAACCAGTCGCTCGCCTCGGTGCGGATCAACGGGACCGGGCTGAAGAAGCTCACCGACGAACCCCGGTTCTACCTGTCCCCGGTGTTCTCCCCGGACGGCCGCTACTGCGCCGCGCTGTCGATCCCGCCGGAGAACGAGTACCCCGACGGCGGCAACATCATCGTGTCCACCAGCGGTTTCGGCGAGCAGTGGTGGATACCCGGCGACGAGTACGACGACAGCACCCGGCTGGACTGGGCGCGGGCGATCTGACGTACCGGGCGCGCGCATCACGGACCGGATGCGCGCCGCCGGGCGTGACCGGTGCGAGGCTTGGAGCGGACGCCGCCGACGGGGCCGGCGTCCGCTCTGGAGGGGTGATGGCCGAGCCGCCGACCGGGACGTCGTCGCACCGCGCGCAGGCGCACGGCCGGCACGCCAACCACCGCCGCTACCACGACGGCGCGGAGGTCGACGGGTACGTCGACGACCCGTACCACAGGGTGCGCCGCGCGGTCGCGGCCCGGCTGGTGACCGAGGGGGTGACCGGCGGCGGGCCGGTGCTGGAACTGGGCTGCGGACCGCGCGGCATGCTCGACCCGGCGGCGCTGCCCGGCCCGCTCGTGCTCGCCGACATGGCCGAGGCGGCGCTGGGCGCGGCGCGCGCGGTGACCGGCGGCCGGGCGCTGCCGGTCTGCCTGGACGCCACCCGCGGGCTGCCGTTCCGCGCCGGCAGCTTCGCCGGGCTGCTCGCCGGGGAGCTGATCGAGCACGTGTACGACCCGCTGGCGCTGCTGCGAGAGTGCCACCGGGTGCTGGCGCCGGACGGGCTGCTGGTGCTCACCACCCCGAACCTGGCGCCGGTGCAGGACCGGCTGGCGTTCCTCGCCGGCCGCGCGCCACGCCAGGTCGACCCGCTGCACCCCTATCTGTGGCTGCACATCCGCCCGTTCACCGCCTCGCTGCTGCGCCGCACGCTGCGCCGGGCCGGGTCACGCCGG
>NZ_KK037233.1:800834-809209 GCF_000568915.1 Micromonospora sp. M42
CGCCGCGCCCGGGCTCGGCGGCTCGCTGATCTGCGCCGCCCGCCGGCAGCCGCCGCCGGCCGGAAACAGGGTGTGATGGTGACATTGACAGCGGGCTATCATGGAGGTTCCGTCGTCGACCGGGGGATGTCATGACGCGCCTGCTCGCCTGGGTCGTGACCAACCTCGACGCGTTCATCGGTCTCGTCCTGGCCCTCACGGTCGCCGTGCTCGGCCTGACCAACGACGCGGTCAGCCAGGAGGTCGTCAACAGCGCGATCCTGCTGGTGCTGGGCCTGCTCGCGCAGGCGGTGCTGCGGGACCGGCTGCGCCGGCGCACCACCGAGCGGGAGATCCGCCGGGTCATCGTGGACACCCGCGACCGGCTCACCGAACTGGTGCCGCAGATGCGGGAGATCACCGGCCCCGAGGGCGCGCTGAACCGGGCCCGCGAGGCCATCGACAGCGTCTCCATGGTGCGGGTGCTGCACGGCAGCGAGGTCGGGCAGGCGCTCGCCGAGGCCCGGCGGCACACCGACCAGTGGAGCTTCAAGGGCGGCACCGGCACCTTCCTGCGCGCGGTCACGCTGCCGGACTGCCTGGAACACGCCCGGCGGCGCAACGCCACGCTCACCGTCGCCATCGAGATCATCGACCCGACCGACGAGGAGGTCTGCGAGCGGTACGCGCGGTTCCGGCGCAGCCTCGACCCGGACGCGCCGGGCGAGCCGTGGACCGTCGACCGCACCCGCAAGGAGTCGTACGCGACGGTGCTGGCCGCCTGCTGGCACCTGCAACGCTCCGGCCTGCTCACTGTCGACGTGCGGCTCTCCGCGCAGATGACCACGTTCCGCTACGACCTCTCCTCCTCCTGCGTCGTCGTCACCCAGGAGAACCCGCAGACGCCCGCGCTGCGCATCGACCGTGGCGAGGTCTACTACAACCGTTTCAACATCGAGCTGGACTACAGCCGCCGGCAGAGCCGGCGCGTGCCGATCGAGGCGGCGGCCCAGGTCAAGCTCGACGACGAGCCGTCGGTCGAGCAGGTACGGCGGTTGTTCACCGCCCTCGGCCTGACGCTGCCCCGGTCCTTCGGCGACCGCGAGGTCGCCGACATCATCGGCAAGGCCGTCCAGGCGAGGAACCCCTACTCATGACCAGTTACGCCGACCTCGAACGGGAGATCGACCGGGGCACCCGGCCGGAGCTCCTACGCGGCTGGGCGCTGGACGTGCTCGACGACGTCGCCGAGGGGCGGCGGTCGCTGCGCGCGGTCCGGCACCCGCTCGGCTTCACCTGCCTGCCGGTGGAACGCGACGGCCCGGACGGCGTCTGCGTGCACGCCTGGCCCGCCGACCCGCCGCCGGTGCGCCCGACCACCTCCACCATGCACTCGCACAGCTGGGACCTGCTCAGCCACGTGCTGCACGGCACCGTCCGCAACGAGCTGATCGAGGTCGACGACGCGCCGGCCGACCCGGCCTGGCGGGTCTACGAGGTGCGCAGCCTCGGCGAGGTGGACGAGATGGCCGCCACCGACCGGCTGGTCACCGCGATGACCGCCACCGTGGAGACGCACTCGGCCGGCGAATCGTACGCGCTGCGCGCCGGCGGCTTCCACACCTCGGAGGTCGACGCCGGTGAGCCGGCGGTGACAGTGGCGCTCGGCCGGACCACTCCCGGCGCGTGCGACCTCAGCCTCGGCGCGGTGGACGGGCGCAGCCACCGGGTACGCCGGGACCGATGCGACGCGGTGGAGACCGCGCGGATGGCGCGGCAGATCGCGCGACTGGTGGCACGGGGCTGACTGGCTGGAGGAGCCATGGACGTGGAGCCGAGCAGAGGCGGGCCCGACCTGCGCGAGGCGCACCGGTTCGCGGTGGAGGCCGCCCAGGCGGCGGGGCCGGCTGCTGCGCCGGGGCACCCGGGGGGAGGTGCGCGCCCGGGCCAAGAACGACACCGGCGACCTCGTCACCGACCTCGACCTGGCCGCCGAGCGGCTGATCGTCGACCGGATCCGGGCCCGCTGGCCGGAGCACGGCGTGATCGCCGAGGAGGGCGGCGAGTACGCCCCGGACACCGCCTTCGCCTGGCTGGTCGACCCGCTCGACGGCACCAACAACGTGGCGATCGGGCTGCCCGCGTACGTGGTCGGGATCGCGCTGTGCGACAACGGCTCGCCGGTGCTCGGCGTGGTCCACGACCCGGTCGCCGGCCGTACCTGGTCGGCGGTGCGCGGCCGGGGCGCGTTCGTGCACCCCTCCGGCCCGGCCGCCCGGCCGCTGCGCGCCGCGCACCGGCCGGTGCCGGCCGCGCCGGTGCTGGCCTGGACCCAGGGGCACGAGGTACGCCGGGACGACAGCACCGCCCGGGCGCTGAAGGTGGTGCTCGACACCACCGCGCGGCGGGTGCTGCAACTGTGGGCGCCGCTGCTGTCCTGGGTGATGCTGGCCCGCGGCGACATCGACGGCATCGTCGGCTACCGCCCCGAGGCGGTCGATCTGCCCGCCGGGATGCTGCTGGCCGCCGAGGCCGGCATGGCGGTACGCGCGCTCGACGGCGGCACGTTCGACGACCGGTACGGCTGCCCGGCGGACCGGCGCAGTTTCGTGGCCGGGCCGCCGGAGACCATCGACCGGCTGGTCAAGCTGGTCACCGCGGCACAGTGGATCGAGCCGCAGGTGCGCCGCCTCACCCCGGTCAGTCTCGGCTCGGTCGGCTGGTGAGACGCGATCCGCTGCAGACGAACCTGCGCTACCCCGGCCTTCGGTCGGCCAGGAAGTCGGTCCAGGTCCGCACGCCCCTCGCCGCACCGGGCCGGGCGAGGTTCGCGCCGTCCCGGTACGCCCGGCCCGCCCGCCCGGGGATGCGTACCGGCAGCCGGGCCCCGGCGCTTCCCGGTGACGGTCAGGTAGCCGGTCAGCAGCTCCCCGATGCCGTGGGTGTCCGGCCCGGCCAGGTCCGGCACCAGCCCGGCGGGCGCGCCCAGCGTCAGCTCGGCCAGCCGCGCCGCCACCTCGGCGGCGTCGACCGGCTCCAGCCGCAGCCCGCCCGGCACCGGTGCCACCGGCAGCCGGGTCATCGCCGTCAGCATGGTCAGCACCAGGTCGTGCACCTGCGCGGCGCGCAGCACCGTCCACGGGACGCCGGAGTCCGTCACCGCGCGCTCGGCGTCGAGCTTGGACCGGATCCAGGCCAGCGGCACCCGGTCGGCGCCGGTCACGGAGATGTGCACCAGGTGCGCCACACCGGCCCGGTGCGCGGCGCGGGCCAGGTGGGCGGTGGCGCGGTCGTCGCCCCTCGCGCCGCCGGCCAGGTGCAGCACCGTGGACACCCCGCGCAGCGCGGGGCCGAGGTCGGCGCCGGTGAGCAGGTCGGCGGTCACGTGGGTGACGCCGTCGCCGGACCGTCCGCCGCGCCGGCTGAGCACCCGCACCGGATGCCCGGCGGCGCGCAGCAGCGGTACGACGTGCCGGCCGATCGTGCCGGTGCCGCCGGTGACCAGGATCTGTGGGTTCATCGTCTTTCCCTCCGTCGCCTGTGCTGCCACGTCGACCCGCGCCGACCCGTCGACGTGACAGGTGTGACGGTGGTCACCTCCGGTCACCTCGGCCGGTTGTGGCGGGTCGGGACGACGTGCGGGAGAGGGAGGCTCAGGTGATGGACTACGGGCTGGCGGAGCGGTTCGAGCGGGAGCGGCCGCGTCTGCGCGCTGTCGCGTACCGGCTGCTCGGCTCGCTCACCGACGCCGAGGACGCGGTGCAGGAGACCTGGCTGCGGCTGGCCCGTACCGACCCGGCCGCCGTGGACAACCTGGATGCCTGGCTCACCACAGTGGTCGCCCGGGTCAGCCTCAACGCGCTGCGGTCCCGCGCCGCCCGCCGGGAGGACCCCCTCGACGTACGCCTGCCCGACCCGGTGGTGGACGCCGACGACCCGGCGCATGCCGCGGTGCTCGCCGACTCGGTGGGGCTGGCGTTGCTCGTGGTGCTGGACACGCTGAGCCCGGCCGAGCGGCTCGCGTTCGTGCTGCACGACATGTTCGGCGTGCCGTTCGACGAGATCGGTCCGCTCGTCGACCGCTCACCGGCGGCGGCCCGGCAGCTCGCCAGCCGGGCCCGCCGCCGGGTACGCGGACAGGCGCCCACCCCCGATCCCGACCTCACCCGGCAGCGGGCGGTGGTCGACGCCTTCCTCGCCGCCGCCCGCGACGGCGACCTCGACGCGCTGATCGCGGTGCTGCACCCGGACGTGGTGCTGCGCTCCGACGCGGGGACCGCCCGCGCCCGCCACACGGTCGTGCTCACCGGCGCGACGACGGTGGCCGCGCAGGCCACCACGTTCGGGCGGCTGTTCCCGCACGCCCGGCCGGTGCTGGTCAACGGCGCCGCCGGGGTGCTGGTGAGCGCCGGGGACCGCCCGCTGTCGGTGATGGCGTTCACCGTCACCGGCGGACGGATCGCCGCCGTGGACGTGATCGCCGATCCGCGCCGGCTGGCCGCGCTCGGCCTCACCGGCTGACCCGGAGCCCGCTCGGTCGGCCGGGACCAGGTCGGCTCAGTCGACCAGGGCCAGGTTGGCCATGTCGACCACCGGCCGGAAACCGAGGCCGGCGTAGAGCCGGTTCGACACCGGGTTGGCCTGGTCGGTGAACAGGCACACCCGCGCGCCCTCGGCCGTGAGCAGCCGGCTGACCTCGGCGACCGCGTTGCCGGCCCAGCCGCGTCCGCGCTGCTCGGGTGGCGTGTAGACCGGCCCGACCCGGGCCACGCCGAACGACGGCGGGTTGGCGGCGGTCAGGTGCACCGGAGCGCCCGACCCGTCGGTCCAGAACCAGACCCGGCCGTCCCGGATGCGGCGCAGCAGATCGGCGCGGTCGGGCGTCTCGTGGGCGCTCGTGCCGCGCGGGCGGCCCGCCTGCTCGTCGGCGTCGGCCATGAACGCGGCGAACCACGCGGCGACCAGGTCGACCTCGTCGGCGGTGGCCGTCCGCAACGCGCCCGGCGCCGGCGCGGGCGGCGTGAGCTGGTCGAGCACGTGCAGCCGGGTGTGCTGGGCGACAGCGACCCGGCCGCCGTCGAGCCGGGCGACCTCCTCGGCGCAGGCGCGCGCGGCGGGCAGCGCGCCGTTCACCGCGCGGACCCGCTCGCCGCGCCGGTGCCACGCGCGGGCCAGCGCCTCGGCGGCCTCCGGCGGCATCGGCAGCAGGAACGCCGGTCGCGGCGGGAACGGCGCGGTACGCATCGCGGCGCCCACCACCGCCCCGGAGGCGTCCCGCACCACCAGCCACCAGTCGTCCTCGGGCAGCGCCACGCCCTCGGCCCGGCGGGCCGCCATCCGGCGCGTGACGCTGGCGACGACGGTGCTCACCACCGGGTCGGCGGCCAGGTACGTCCCGGCGGCGGCGAGGAACTCCTCCGGGTCGGCGTAGAAGCGCAGGGTGGAATCGGCGGTCATGCGGGCACGGTAGCCACTGCCCGCGGCCGGGCCGTAGCGGTTTTCCCGCCCCGGCTCAGGGTGCGATGCGCAGTCGCCGGATGCGGGTGTCGTCGTACTCCTCGAACCGGAACCGCAGCCCGGCGAACGGGCTGCCGGGGAAGTCACCGCTGATCGTGGCGGTCACGACCGTCCCGGCGGGTGTCTGCTCGACGTCGGTGATCTCGTACGACACCAGCGGCGTGCCGTCGCGCCAGGCGCGGATCTCCCCGATCCCGCGGTGGGTGCGGCCCTCGTCCTCGACCACCGCGTCGTCGGCGAACAACGCGAGCCAGGGCTCCTTGTCGGCCTGGCCGGCGAGCGCGAAGTAGCGGCGGACGATCTCGGGCGGGTTGCTCATGGACGCGATGCTAGGCGCCGGGACCGACAAGAAGCGCCGTGACGGTGGCGGTGGTGGCCAGCACGGCCAACGCGGCGCTGGTCGCCACGAACCGGCCCAGCGGCACGGCCACCCCGGCGGCCCGGCAGCGCTCGTACCAGATCAGTGTCGCCAGCGACGCCCACGGCGTGGCCAGCGGACCCACGTTCGTGCCGATCAGCAGCGCCAGCAACTGGGTGTGCCGGTCGGCCGCGATCACCGCCTCGCCGGCCAGGTACGCGGGCAGGTTGTTCACCGCGTTGCTGAACAGCGCGCCGACCGCGCCCGCCCTCAGCGCGCCCTCCGCGCCCGGGTCGGTGCCGATGAGCGTGCCCATCACGGAGTCCAGGCCGTACCGGCCGATGGTCTGCACCACCAGGAACAGCCCGGTCACGAAGACCAGCAGCCGCCACGGCACCAGCGCGAGCCGCAACCGGTGCCGGGCCCGTACCGCGAAGCCGGCGACCAGGATCGCGGCGGCCACCCCGGAGGCGACGCCGATCTCCACCCCGGCGAGGATCCCGGCGACGAACAGCAGGCAGGCGGCGAGCGCGGTGCGGTAGAGCACCCGGTCCGGCGGCACGTACGGCGGCGGCGGGTCGAACGGATCGGCCCCGGCGCGTGCCGGACGCCAGTACCACCACCACAGCAGCAGCGCGGTCACTGCCACGGCGACCAGTTGCGGCCACCACATCCGGGCCGCCCACGGCACCGGGTCCAGGTCGACCCGGTCGCTGGCCAGGATGTTCGTCAGGTTGGACACCGGCAGCAGCAGGCTGGCCGTGTTCGCCAGCCACACGGTGGTCATGGCCAGCGGTGTCGGCGGCACGTTCAGCGCCCGGGCCAGCGCGATCATCACCGGCGTGAGCAGCACCGCCGTGGTGTCCAGGTTGAGCGCGATGGTGGTCACCGAGGCGAAGCCGACGCAGAGCCAGAACAGGGCCCGGAAACTGCCCCGCGCGGTCACCGCCACCCGGGTCGCGAGCGCGTCGAACACCCCGGCCACAGCGGTCAGCTCGGCCAGCACCACCACCGTGCCGAGGAAGATCAGGATCGGGATGATCCGCCGCATCGTGCCCTCGGCGTCGGCGCGCGGCAGCAGCCCGGTGAGCACGCACACCAGCCCGACCGCGGCCAGGCCGATCGCGATCCAGTCCAGCACGTGCAGGCGGCCCCAGCGGGAACGGTCGGGCACGGCGTTCGGCGGATCGCCGGGGGTCTCCACGAGTGATGATCCTCGCACATGCGGGCGTGGCGGCAGGAGCCCGACGCGGGCCCGATCCGGGCTGCCGAGGGTGTCGATCTGTTGACCGTCGGTGGCCATAATGACCACGTGGCTGTAGGCGCGCACCCCACCCGGTCCGACCGCCCCATCGACTTCTTCATCAGTTACTCACCGGCCGACGAGCGCTGGGCGACGTGGCTGGCGTGGGAGTTCGAGGCGGCCGGCTACCGCACACTGTTGCAGGCGTGGGACTTCGTCGCCGGCACCAACTTCATCGACTTCATGGACCGTGGCGTCCGCGAGGCCGAGGTCGTGGTGGCGGTGCTGTCCGAACGCTACCTGCACTCCACGTACGGCAAGCTGGAGTGGCAGGCCGCGCTGCGCGCCGACCCCGACGGCACCGGAAACAAGCTCGTCACGGTACGCGTCGAGGACTGCCCGATCGACGGGCTGCTCGCCACCATCACCTATGTGGACCTGGTCGGTGTGGACGACCCGGCGCAGGCCCGCAACCGGGTGCTCGACCGCATCCGGGAGGCGCTCGACGGCCGGGCCAAACCGATGCGGCAGCCGGCGTTCCCGCACCACCCGGCCGACCCGCACGGGGTGCTCGCCGCGCCCGCCGCCGGAGCGCCCGCGCCGCGCCGCGCCCGGCGTACCCCGATCAACCCGCCGCCGTTCCCGCCGGCCGCGGTGGCGCCGCCGACCGCCCGGGACACCGTCACCGTGCTCCAGGTCGCCGGGCCGCGCTTCGGCCGGGGCGTGATCACCCCCGGCGCGCCGGTCACCCCCGGCGAGGTGCAGGAACACCTGATGGGTGACCTCACGCTGCTGATGAACGACGGCGTGCCCCGGCCGGACCTGCTCGTCGTCGCCGGCAACCTGACCGAGTCGGGCAGCCCGCGCGAGTTCTCCGACGCGCTGAGCTTCCTCACCGGCCTGCGGGTGCTGCTCGGGCTGGAGCCGCACCGCCTGATCGTGGTGCCCGGCCCGCGCGACGTGACGATGGCCGCCTGCCGCGCGTACTTCGCGACCTGCGAGGCCGACGACGTCGACCCGCAGCCGCCGTTCTGGCCGAAGTGGCGGCACTACGCGCGCCTGTTCGACGACCTCTACCAGGGCCTCGAGGACCGGATCTTCGACAGCGAGCAGCCCTGGACGCTGTTCCCCGTCCCGGACCTGCGGGTGGTGGTGGCCGGGCTGAACTCCACCATCGCCATCACCCACCGCGAGGAGGACCGGTACGGCTTCCTCGGCGAGGCGCAGTCGAGCTGGTTCGCCCAGCGGCTGCGCCACTACCAGCAGTCCGGCTGGCTG
>NZ_KK037233.1:809969-811079 GCF_000568915.1 Micromonospora sp. M42
GTGCCGCAGCGCTACCGCCATCTCGTCGGCGCCGACCAGCGCGTGCGCGACGACGTGGTGGACGAGCTGCTGGAGACCGTGTCCGCCCCGGACGGCCGGTTCGTGCTGGTGCTCGGCGACTTCGGCCGCGGCAAGACGTTCGCGCTGCGCGAGGTGGCCCGGCGGCTGCCCACCGCCGCGCCCGACCTGATCCCGATCCTGGTGGAGCTGCGCGCGCTGGACAAGGCACACTCCGTCGACGGCCTGGTCGCCGCGCACCTGGCCAACCACGGCGAGCAGGTGATCGACCTCAAGGCGTTCCGCTACATGCTGCGCCAGGGCCGCATCGTGCTGCTCTTCGACGGGTTCGACGAGCTGGTCGCCCGGGTCACGTACGACCGGGCGGCCGACCACCTGGAGACGCTGCTGCAGGCCGCCGAGGGCAACGCGAAGATCGTGGTGAGCAGCCGGACCCAGCACTTCAAGACCAACTCGCAGGTGCTGACCGCGCTCGGCGAACGGGTCGGCCTGCTGCCGCACCGGCGCGTGCTCGCCGTGGAGGACTTCACCCCCGGGCAGATCGAGGCGTTCCTGCGCAACCGGTACGGCGGCGACGAGCGGGCCGCCCGCGAGCGGATGGACCTGCTGGCCGGCGTGAAGGACCTGCTCGGGCTCTCCCGCAACCCGCGCATGCTCGGCTTCATCGCCAACCTGGACGAGGGGCGCCTCGCCGCCGTCGCCGGCGCGGGTGGCACGTTCAGCGCCGCCGCGCTGTACCGGGAGATCCTGGAGTCCTGGCTGGACTTCGAGGAGCGCCGCACCCAGGGCATCCCGGGCGCGCCGGTGAGCCTGCGCCGCCCCGAGCTGTGGCAGGCGGTGAGCCGGCTGGCGTTCCAGCTCTGGGAGAGCGGCGAGGCGTACCTGCGCCTGGCCGAGCTGGCCGAGTCCACCGGCCAGCTCGCCGGGCGCGCCGACTCGCGGCTGTCCGGCCCGCAAGGCGGGCGCACGGCGGTCGGCGCGGGCAGCCTGCTCGTCCGCACCGACGACGGACTGTTCGGGTTCATCCACACCTCGGTCATGGAATGGCTGGTCGCCGAGGGCGTCGCCGAGCAGATCAACCGGGGCGAGGAA
>NZ_KK037233.1:811640-834546 GCF_000568915.1 Micromonospora sp. M42
TCGCCTACGGCTTCGAGGTGGGCCGGCTGCCGGTGCCGGCGGCGTACAGCCCGGACGGCGCGGTGCTCGCGGTCGGCAGCGACGACGGCGGTGTGCTGCTCTGCGACACCGCCACCGGGCTGCCGGTACGCACGCTCCAGGGACACCGCTCCCGGGTGTACGCGGTCCGCTACGACGCCGCCTCCCACCAGCTCGTCACCGGCGCGGCCGACCTCACCGTACGGCTGTGGGACGCCGACCACGGCGACGTGCGGCACGTCATCGAGGACGTCTTCACCGGCTGGGTGTGGCCGCTGCTGACCGACGGCCGCCGCGGCCGGCTGGTGGTGGGCGACGCGGCCGGCGTGGTGCGGCTGTACGACACGCGCACCGCCCGGCTGCGCCACGAGTGGCCCGGCCACGCCGCGCCGATCTGGGGCACCTCGTTCAGCCCCGACGGCCGGCGGGTCGTGGTGGCCGACAGCGGCGGCACGGTACGCGGCTGGGACATCCCCACCGGCCGGCTGGCGTTCGAGGTGCGCGAGCCGGAAGTCGTCTACCGGCTGGCGCACACGCCGGACGGGCGGCTGCTGGCCGCGGTCGGGCAGCACGGCCGGGTCTGGGTCCGCCGGGCCGCCGACGGCGAGCTGCTGCGCTCGCCGCGCGGCCACGAGGCCGACGTGTACGCCCTCGACATCCACCCCGACGGCACGCTGATGGCCACCGGCGACACGCACGGCGCGCTGCGGCTGTGGGAGACCGAGACCGGCCGGCCGGTACGGGTGCTCGGGCGGCAGCGGGGCGCGATCTACAGCGTCCGGTTCAACGGCGACGGCAGCCTGCTCGCCACCGCCGCCAGCGACGGCGCGATCCAGCTCTGGGACACCGACGACGGGCAGGTCCGGCACGAGCTGACCCGGCACCGCGGCTCGGTCTGGCCGGTGGTCTGGCGGCCGGACCAGAACCAGGTGGCCACCAGCAGCAACGACGGCACCACCCGGCTGTGGGACGTACGCACCGGGCAGCTCCAGCACACGTTGCGCGGGCACGGCCGGCGGGTCACCGCGCTGTCCTTCCGCGACGACGGGGAAGTGCTCGCCGCCTGCGGCAACGACGGCGTGATCCGGCTCTGGGAACCGCGTACCGGCCGCCTGCTGCGCCAGCTCGCCAGCCCCGCCGACCGGCTGCTGTCCGTGGTGTTCTGCCCCGAGGAGCCGCTGGTCGCCTCGCCCAGCGGCGACGGCGGCGTGCACCTGTGGAACACCGACACCGGCGCCGACGAGCGCGAGCTCAACGTGGACACCGACCACGTCTGGGCGGTCGCGTTCAGCCCCGACGGCGACGCGCTCGCCACCGCGAACGACGACGACACGGTACGCCTGTGGTACCGCCGCACCGGCCGGCACTTCGCCACGCTCACCCCGCACCGGGGCCGGGTGCGCACCGTCGCGTTCAGCCCGGACGGCGAGACCATCGCCACCGGGTGCGACGACCAGACGGTACGGCTGTGGGACGCCGCCACCGCCACCTGCCGGATGACGCTGGAACACCACACCGACCGGGTCTACTCGGTCGGCTTCAACAGCGAGGGCACGCTGCTGGCCAGCGCCGGCAACGACGGCACGGCCGTGGTCTGGGACGTGCAGACCGGCCAGCCGCGTGTCGTGCTCACCGAACACGACGGCCGCCTCTGGTCGTGCGCGTTCAGCCCGGACGGCAACCTGCTCGCCACCGCCGGGGACGACCTGGTGATCCGGCTGTGGGACCCGGTCACCGGCCGGCTGCACGGCACGCTGGCGGCACACACCCGGCGGGTCTGGTCGGTGCACTTCAGCCCGGACAGCAGCCTGCTCGCCAGCGCCGGTGACGACGGCACCGTACGCCTGTGGGACGTGGCCGACCCGGAGCACGCCCAGCTGCGGACCACGCTGATCGGGCTGCCGGACGGATGGGCGGCGGTGAGCCCGGACGGCCGGTACAAGCTGGACGGTGACCCGGGCGGCCAGTTCTGGCACGTCATCGGCACGTGCCGCTTCGAGGTGGGCGAGCTGGATCCTTACCTGACCCAGGTCCGCCGACTACCCGTAGACGCCCCCTTCTGACCCCCGCGAATCTCCCCGTGCTCTCCGCGGTGATCAAGGAGTTTGTGTCCCGATCCGCGCCCGATCCGGACACAAACTCCTTGATCACCGCCGTGGGCGCTGCCGGGAGATGCTCGTTCCGCCGGGCCGCCGTGGGCGCCTCGTCCGAGGCGGTCCGGAGATCTTGGTAGGAAAGGGTCCCTATGGGGGCCCTTTCCTACCAAGATCTACTGCAGTCCCGGGATGTGGTCCGCGAATCCTGGAATCCGGACACGCGTGGCTGGTACGGGTGGCCGGGCAGGGGGCGGGTGGGTCGGCCGCACCCCATGCCCGCGATCTTGCACTTTGTGCCCGGGCGAACGGGACATTCGGGGCGCGACTCGGGCCGAAAGTGCAAGATCGCGGGTGCGGGTGCGGGTGCGGGTGCGGGTGCGGGTGCGGGTGCGGGTGCGGGCGGGGCGGGCGGGTGCGCCGCCCGCCCCGGGCCGGGACGCCGGTCAGCGGCGCCACTTCTGGTTGGCGGCGCCGGTGCAGTCCCAGATCTGCAGCCGGGTGCCGTCGGCCGAGCTGGGACCGGTGGCGTCCAGGCACTTGTTGGCCTGGGGGTTCACGATGTCGCCGGCCGCGCTGAACACCCACTTCTGCGCGCCGGTGCCGTTGCAGTCGTAGAGCTGCACCTTGGCGCCGCTCGCCGTGGACCCGGCGGCCACGTCGAGGCACTTGCCGAGCGCGCGTACCGAGCCGTCGGTGTTCCAGTTCCAGCGCTGGGCGGCGGTGCCGTTGCACGTCCAGAGCTGCACCGGGGTGCCGTTCGCGGTGTCGGCGCTGGCCACGTCGACGCACTTGTTGCCGTACCCGGTGATCTGGCCGCCGGTGCCCCCGCCGCCGTTGTCCCAGGCCTGGACCCGGACGTAGTCGATGGTCATGGTCTGCGGGAACGTCGTGCTGCCGTCCGGCGAGCCGGGCCAGTTGCCGCCGACCGCCACGTTCATGATCATGAAGAACGGGTGGTCGAAGACCCACCGGTTGCCGCCGATGTCGGCGGGCGTCTTGCGGGAGTACGCCACGCCGTCGAGGTACCAGGTGATCGAGTCCGGCGCCCAGTCCACGGCGAACGTGTGGAAGGCGTCGGCGAGCGCCTGCCCGCCGGGCAGCGAGGTGGAGGCGCCGACGCCGCTGCCGCCGGAGTAGCCGGGGCCGTGCAGCGTGCCCCAGACGGTCGACGGCGCGTACCCGACGTTCTCCATGATGTCGATCTCGCCGCTGCCGGGCCACGGGTTCGTGCCGATGTCGTTGCCGAGCATCCAGAACGCCGGCCACAGCCCCTGTCCACGCGGGACCTTGATGCGCGCCTCGAACCGCCCGTACGCCTGGGCGAACGTGCCGTTGGTGAGCAGCCGGGCCGAGGTGTACTGGCAGCTTCCGTACCAGCAGTTGTAGCCGCCGGGGTTCTCCCGGCGGGCGGTGATGACCAGGTTGCCGTTGCCGTCGAGCGCGGCGTTGCGGGTGCTGTTGGTGTAGTACTGCAACTCGTTGTTGCCCCAGCCGCCGCCACCGATGTCGTAGCGCCACTTGCTCGCGTCGGGCGCGGCGCCGGCGGGGCCGTTGAAGTCGTCGGACCAGGTGACCGCGCCGGGGGCGGCGATCGCGGGGGAGTGGGGGACGACGGTGAGGGCGGCGGTGAGGCCGACCGCTGTCACCGCCAGGGCGGCGAGGGTACGGATGGTGCGCACGGGGCGCCTCCTGCGGGGTGGTGGCCGTTTCCGTCACGGCGGCCGGCCCCGCCGAACGGTTAACAAACCATACAAATAGACTTCGATGAAGGTATGAACGAAGTCGGTCGATGTCAAGAGAGCGTTTCCCGCCTGCGCTCCGAGACGGGCTCGGGCTCGCGCTGCCGCACCACTGTGGGCCGGCGCATGTCCCGCCACGGGCCGCCCAGCAACGGCGTCAGCACCACCAGCAGGTAGCAGGCGCCCATCACGACCAGTGTGGACGTCGGGCCGAACCGGTCCGCGGCGAATCCCGCGCCTACCGCGCCGGCCGGCATGGCCGCCCACGCGCCCGCGCCGATCACGCCGTACACCCGGGCCCGCATGGCCGGCGGCACCCGCTCCAACTGGACCGCGCCCATCAGCGGGTTGAGCGCGCCGGCGGCGAGCCCGGCCATCGCCACCACGGCGGCCACCACCGGCAGCGGCGGCGCGGCGGCGAGCGCCCACAGCGGTGGGGCGCCGCACAGCGCGTACGCGGTGACGAATGTGGCCCGGCGGGGCAGGCGGTGCCCGATCGCGCTGAACACCAGCGAGCCGACCAGCGCCCCACCACCCATGACGCCCACCAGCAGGCCGAACGCGGCCGGCCCGCCGAGTTCCCGTTCGGCGACCACCGGCAGCAGCACCTGGCTCTTGGCCGCGTCGAACAGGTTCGTCACCAGCACCAGCAGGACCATGGCGCGCAGCAGCGGCTCGCGGACCAGGAAGCGCAGCCCGGCGGCGAACTGCCGCCAGTAGCCGCCGGCCTCCGGCTCGCTCCCGTCGTCGGACGGCCGCAGGCCACGCGGCACCAGCAGTGTCACCACGAGCGCCGACACGGCGAACGTCACCGCGTCCAGCGCCAGCACCGGCACCGCCCCGAACACGCCGACCAGCAGGCCGGCCAGGGGTGCGCCGATCATCCGGGCGCCGCGCGAGGTCGCGTCCTCCCACCCGGCCGCCCGCTCGATCGGCACCCCGGCCGCCGCCGCGGCCTCCGGCAGCAGCGCGGTGCGCGCGGTCTGCCCCGGCGTGTCGAGCAGTCCGCTGACGAAGACCAGGGCCAGCAGCGCCGGGAACGGCAGGCCGACGGTGGAGTGCAACAGGGGTACGGCGGCGATCGTCACGCCGGAGACCACGTCGGCGAGCACGCTGGAGCGCCGGTAGCCGATCCGGTCGACGAGCACGCCGCCGAACGCGCCGCCGAGCACCACCGGCGCGGTGGCGAACGCGCCGGCCAGCCCGGTGGCGCCCGGCGAGCCGGTTTCGGCCAGCACGTAGAGCGGCAGCGCGATGAGCGTGAGCACGTTGCCGGTCAGCGAGACGGCGTGCCCGATCAGCAGTCCGGCCAGCGGCCGGCGGTCGCGGGTCACCGCGGCCCCCGGTACGCCTGCCAGATGAGCGTGACCATCTCCGCGCCGGGCCGGCCGGCGGCGCCGCGTTCCCGCCAGCGCCGGCCCAGCTCGGACAGTTCGTCCCGCAGCTCCACCAGCTCGTCGGGGGTCAGGTGCAGCACCGTGTCGCTGCTCGTGGTGCCGCGGACCCAGGCCGGGTCGAGGTCGGCCTCCGATTCCAGGTACGCCTGGTAGCGGGCCACGTAGCGCTGCATGGCGGCCTGGCGCAGCAGGTTGCCGGCGAGCCGGCGCTCGGGGTCGTCGAGCAGTTCGAGGGGATCCCAGTCGGTGGTGGCGTGCGCGGCCCGCCACCACCGTTCGCGCCGGTCCCGGGCCAGTTCGGGGGCCTCGGTCACGAAGCCGTGCTCGGCCAGCTTGCCGACGTGGTAGCTGACCGAGCCGACCGCCTCGCCGGTCCGCTCGCTCAGCATGCCGACGGTCTGCGGGCCGCGCAGGCGAAGCTCGCCGAGCAGCCGCAGCCGGGTGGGGTGGGCCAGCGCCCGCATGGCGCGCGGGTCGCTGAGGCGCCGGTTGCCGGTTCCGTCGGTCATGCCGTCAGGCTAGACCGACAAGAAGTAATGTACAAGGAGTCTTGTCGAATCTCCTCGGTCTCAGTCGAGGCAGAACTCGTTGCCCTCCGGATCGGTCATCAGCACGTGCCCCGCCTCCAGCGGGGGAGCGGGCTCGAAGCGCCCGACGCGCGTCGCGCCGAGCGGAACGAGCAGGTCGGCCGCCGCCTCCAGCGCCGCCATCCGGGCCTCGCCGGTCAGGCCGGGCGCGGCCCGGACGTCCAGATGCACCCGGTTCTTGACCCGCTTGGACTCCGGCACCCGCTGGAAGAACAGTCGCGGACCGGCCCCCTCCGGGTCGACCACTGCCGAGGCGTCGTTGTGCCGCCCCGGCGGAACGCCCATCGCGGTCAGCGCCTGCTCCCACGAGTCGAAGCCCTCCGGCGGGCCCTGGACCCGGTAGCCGAGGACCTCGGCCCAGAACGCCGCCAGCTTCGCCGGGTCGGCGCAGTCGATGGTGATTTGCACGTCGCGGGCCATCTCGGCTCACCTTCCGTCGGTCCCGCCGGCGAACCGGCGGCACGTGTGATCGGTCGCCGTCCAGCCTGCCGGAGCCAGCGGACAGCGACTGTCCTCAACACGGGACGGATCAGGTTCGGCGGCCGGTGGCGCGGCCCTTGAGCCGGCGACCCAACTCCCGGGCGATCTCCTTCTTCGCGTCCCGCTCGGCCAGCGCCTGACGCTTGTCGTACGACCGGCGGCCCCGGGCCAGGCCCAGCTCCACCTTGGCCCAGCCGTCGGCGAAGTACATCGACAGCGGCACCAGCGTGATGCCGCCGTCGCGCAGCTTCTCCAGGATGCGGGCGATCTCCACCCGGTGCAGCAGCAGCTTGCGGGTGCGCCGGGGCGCGTGGTTGGTCCAGGTGCCGAAGCCGTACTCGGCGATGTGCAGGCCGTACAGCATGATCTCGCCGTCGCGCTCCTGGGCGAACGCGTCGACAAGCGACACCCGCCCCTCGCGCAGCGACTTGACCTCGGTGCCGGCCAGCACGATGCCCGCCTCGTACGTCTTGAGGATGTCGTAGTCGTGCCGCGCCTTCTTGTTCGAGGCGATCAGCTTGCGCCCGTTCTCCCTGGCCACGCGAGCAGGGTACCCGCGGGCGGCGACTCCGGGCCGGTCGCCGGGCGGGTCGCGGCCACCCAGCCGGTGGTGATCAGCAGCAGCGCCGCGCAGTAGGTGGTCATCACCAGCAGGCCCCGCCCGGGCAGCTCGATCCCGGCCGCGCCCACGCCGATGAGCAGGTCGGAGACGAGGAAGAACGCGCCGCCGGCGGCGACAGGCGCGGACACCCCGGCCGCGGCGGCGGCCATCAGGCACAGCGCCAGGCTGTAGCCGAGCACCGGCAGCCGCAGCGGCCCGAGCATGCCCCACAGCAGCGCGTTCGCCCCGGCCCAGGCGAGCAGGTAGCCGGCCCACGCCACGACCGGCGCGCGCCGGTGCCGGACGAAGGCGGTGATGAGCGCGATCTGGGCGACCAGGAAGAAGCCCATGCCGGCCAGGAACGCGGTGTCACCCTCCAGGAGCAGGGCGACGTCGCCCGCGGTGGCGGCGACAAGGCCGACCGCCACCGCGTCCACCCGGCGGCGGCGCTCCCAGAGGTACGCCAGCAGCACCGGCGCGAGCAGCGGCTTGGCCAGCCACTGGAGCACCGTCGAGTCGAGCGCGACCCCGACCAGTTCGACGGCGGCGACCAGCCCGAACAGGAGCAGCATCCAGGAGCGCCTCATCGGGCCGGCTGCCAGCCCGGGCGGCCGAACAGGTAGCCGAGTCGGTGCCGCCAGCAGTCGGCCCGGCGTACGTCGGACCAGATCGCGGCGAACTCGTGGGTGGCCACCCGCAGCGGGTTGTAGGTGCCGATGTTCTTGGTGAGGCCGTAGCGCGCGGAGGCCCGCTCGGGCTCGAACGTGCCGAACAGCCGGTCCCAGATGATCAGGATGCCGCCGTAGTTGCGGTCCAGGTACTCGGTGTTGGAGCCGTGGTGCACCCGGTGGTGCGACGGCGTGTTGAAGATCCACTCGATCGGCCGGGGCAGCACCCTGATCCGTTCGGTGTGCAGGAAGAACTGGTAGAGCAGGCTGACCGACTGCTGCAGGAAGATCATCCACGGCGGGATGCCGAGCAGGGCCAGCGCGAGCCAGAACGGCAGCGAGGTCATCGGCGTCCAGCTCTGCCGCAACGCGGTCGAGAAGTTGTAGTAGACGCTGGAGTGGTGGACCACGTGGCTGGCCCAGAGCACGCGCACCTCGTGGTGCGAGCGGTGGAACCAGTAGTAGGCCAGGTCGTCGGCGAAGAACAGGATCACCCAGGTCCACCAGTCGCCGGGGGACAACTGCACCGGCGCCACGGTCCACAGCGCCGCGAACAGGCCGACGGTGAGCAGCTTCCACGGGAAGCCGATGATCTGGCTGCCCAGCCCCATGGACAGGCTGGTGGTGGTGTCGCGCAGCTCGTAGCCGCGCTCGTCGTCGTCGGGCAGGAAGCGGTAGGAGACCGCCTCGATCACGATCAGGAGCAGGAACGCCGGGACGGCGTACAGCACGGCGGGGATCATGCGCGCGCTTCCCTTCCGGGGGTGGTGGTGGGGGTGGGGGTGACCGGCGCGGTCAGCAGCTCCCGGGCGTGCCGGGCGGCCGCCGCGCCCTGACCGGAGGCGATCGAGGTGGCGAGACGGCGGTGCCCGGCGACGTCGAGCAGTTCGGCCGCGCGGGCGTCCGGGGGGACGTCACCGACCGCGAACGTGCCGGCCACCAGGCTGTTGAAGGCGAGCTGGTAGGCGGTGTTGCCGCTGCCGCGTACGACCAGCCGCCAGATGGCGATGTTCGCCTCGTTCATCAGGTCCAGGTCGGGGGCCAGGTCGCCGTACTCCTCGGCGGCCCGGACCACGGCGGCGACGACGGCCGCGTCGCCGCGCTCGGCGCACAGCCGGGCCGCGTCGATCCCGACGCACGCCCGCATCTCCAGCATGTCGCGCACCAGCGTCTCGACCGGGAGTACGTCACCGGAGCGGGCCAGTGACAGCGCCAGGTCCAGCCCGGCGTGCACCCGCCAGTCCAGCACCCGGGTCGCGCCGCCCTGACTGACCCGGACCAGGCCGAGCTGCTGCAGGCGGCGCAGCGCCTCCCGGACCGCGTGCCGGTTGACCGCGAACGCGCCGGCCAGCTCGCGCTCGCCGGGCAGCGTCTCGTCCGGCGCGTACCGGCCGGAGACGATCGCGTCGCGCAGCCGGCCGAAGACGTGGTCGGAGACCGAGACGCGGGGCGCGGGATCGAAGGTCATGCGCAGCAGTGTGGCCCCGTACACATCAACCCGTCAACTGGTTGTACCAGTCGAATTCCGGGGCGGCCGGTGCGTGCCGCAGCGGTCACCCCTCGTATCCTTTCCGCCGTAGGAGCCGCCAGAGGGAAGGAGCCGGTGTGAGCGACGGGGTCGAGACGTTGGAGTTCCAGGCCGAGGCCCGTCAGCTGTTGCAGCTGATGGTGCACTCGATCTACTCGAACAAGGACGTCTTCCTGCGCGAACTGATCTCGAACGCGTCCGACGCGCTGGACAAGCTGCGGCTGGAGTCGCTCGTCGACAAGGACCTGCCGGCCGACACCTCCGACCTGCACATCGAGATCGAGGCCGACAAGGACGCCCGTACGCTCACCGTGCGGGACAACGGCATCGGCATGACCCGTGACGAGGTGGTCCGCCTGATCGGCACCATCGCCAAGTCCGGCACCGCCGAACTGCTGCGCAAGCTGCGCGAGTCCTCCGACGCCGCCGCGTCCCAGGAGCTGATCGGCCAGTTCGGCGTCGGTTTCTACGCCACGTTCATGGTCGCCGACAAGGTGACGCTGCTGACCCGCCGCGCCGGACAGTCCGGCGGCACCCGCTGGGAGTCCACCGGCGAGGGCACGTACTCGATCGAGGAGGTCGAGGACGCACCCCAGGGCACCTCGGTCACGCTGCACCTCAAGCCCGTCGACACCGAGGACAACCTGCACGACTACACCGCCGAGTGGACGATCCGGGAGATCGTCAAGCGCTACTCCGACTTCATCTCGTGGCCGATCCGGATGACGGTCGACAAGCCCGGCGAGGACGGCGCCACCACCCGCGAGGAGCAGACGCTCAACTCGATGAAGGCGCTCTGGGCGCGCTCGCGGGACGAGGTCGACGAGGCCGAGTACAAGGAGTTCTACCGGCACGTCGCGCACGACTGGGCCGACCCCCTCGAAACCATCCACATGCGCGGCGAGGGCACCTTCGAGTACGAGGCGCTGCTGTTCCTGCCGTCGCACGCCCCGCTGGACCTGTTCTCCCCGCAGGGCCGCCGCGGCGTGCAGCTCTACGTCAAGCGCGTGTTCATCATGGACGACTGCGACGCGCTGATGCCCAACTACCTGCGCTTCGTCAAGGGCGTGGTGGACGCGCACGACCTGTCGCTGAACATCTCCCGGGAGATCCTCCAGCAGGACCGGCAGATCCGCGCGGTACGCCGCCGGCTGGTCAAGAAGGTCCTCGCCACGCTCAAGGACATGTCCGCCGAGTCGTACCGCACCTTCTGGACCGAGTTCGGCGCGGTGGTCAAGGAGGGTCTGCTGGAGGACCCGGACAACACCGAGACGCTGCTGGAACTGGTCCGCGCCGCCAGCACCCACGACCCGGCCGAGCCCACCACGCTGCGGGCGTACGTGGAGCGGATGAAGGACGGGCAGAGCGAGATCTACTACGCCACCGGCGAGAACCGGGCCACCATCGAGAACTCGCCGCACCTGGAGGCGTTCCGCGCCAAGGGCTACGAGGTGCTGATCCTCACCGACCCGGTGGACGAGGTGTGGGTCGAGCGCGTCGGCGCGTACGACGGCAAGACGCTGCGCTCGGTCGCCAAGGGCCAGGTGGACCTGGAGACCGAGGAGGAGAAGGAGAAGGCCGAGGCCGAACGGCAGGAGTACGCCGACCTGCTCACGTTCCTCGGCGGCGCGCTCGCCGACAGCGTCAAGGAGGTGCGCCTGTCCACCCGGCTGACCACCTCGCCGGCCTGCGTGGTGGGCGACGCGCACGACATGACGCCGACGCTGGAGAAGATGTACCGGGCGATGGGCCAGGAAGTGCCCCAGGTCAAGCGGTTCCTGGAGCTGAACCCGGCCCACCCGCTGGTCACCGGGCTGCGCAAGGCGCACGGTGAGGGCGGCGACACGGCCGCGCTGACCGAGACCGCCGAGCTGCTGTACGGCATGGCGTTGCTGGCCGAGGGCGGCGAGCTGGCCGACCCGGCCCGGTTCACCCGCATCCTGGCCGACCGCCTGGCCCGCGGCCTGTAGCCCGACCCGACCCGGCCCGCTTGATCGACTCCACTACGCCGAGGTGGCGGTATCTGGGTGCCCCCGATGCCTCCACCTCGGCGAGCTGGTGTCGATCAAGCGCCGGGAAGTCGATCCGGGTGGTTGTCGGGTCAGTCCTTCGCCGGGCTCGTGCGGGCGGCTGGCTGCCGCTTGATCGACTCCAGCTCGCCGAAGTGGTGGTATCAGGCGGGCTCTGACCCCGCCACTTCGCCGAGCTGGTGTTGATCACCTGGGGCGTCCCGGAATGAGGAAGATCGATCCCAGTTGGAGGGACGCTCGGGGCTCTAGATGAGTGAGGGCTCTGGCGGAGATGGTCTTGCGGGCCCGCGTCGGCGGGGCGGCCCTAATGCGCAGGTGTCGAGCGGGTGGATCTGACGGAGCGCCGCTTGGCGAGCGTCGGCTGATGTCGGGCTCTTGTCGAAGGCTGTTGATCGGCTGTGTCCGGGCGGTTGTCGTGGCTTGTGCTTGATCGACACCATTGCGCCGAAGTGGCGGCATCGGACGGGTTCTGACCCCGCCACCTCGGTGAGACGGGTCTGTTCAGGGGAGGGCGGGGTAGAGCGCGGCCACCCCACCGGACAGCCCCGCCTGGACCCGGCGGGCGACGTCGTCGGCCAGGATCTCGTAGCTGTCGGACTCGATGCCGTCGGCGGCGAGCCGGGCGACGTCGGCCGGGTGGGCCTTCGGGCCGGGCACGGCGGCGGCCATCTCGGTGTCCATGTAGCCCACGTGCAGCCCGGCGACCCGGACGCCCCGGCCGGCCAGTTCCAGGCGCAGCGCGTTCGTCATCGACCACTCGGCGGCCTTGGCCGCGCCGTACGCGCCGACGCCGGGGATCGTGAACCAGGACAGCGCCGACAGCACGTTCAGGATCGTGCCGCCGCCGTTCGCCGCGATCCGGGGCGCGAACGCGCGTACCACCGACAGCGTGCCGAGGTAGTGCGTCTCCAGCTCCAGCCGGATCTGCGCGAGGTCACCGTCGAGCAGGTCGGCGCCGGTGCTCACGCCGGCGTTGTTCACCAGCAGCGTCACGTCGCCGGCCCGCTCCGCGGCGGCGGCCACCGAGGCGGGGTCGGTGATGTCGAGGCGTACCGGGGTGACGCCGGGCAGGTCGACGGTGTCCGGGTTGCGGGCGCCGGCCCAGACGGTCGCGCCGCGCGCGACGAGTTCGGCGGCCAGGTGCCGGCCGAAGCCACGGTTGGCGCCGGTGACCAGGGCGGTGCTTCCAGCGATCTTCATGTCTCGCTCCGAGGGGTGGGGAAGGAAGGTGGGTCAGGCGGACAGCAGGCCCGGACCGGGCAGGACGGCCAGCTCGCCGGGCGGTACGTCGTGTCCGGCGTCGCAGCGCAGCCGGGCGTGCACGGCCGCGCCGCACTCGTCGTGGGTCAGCCGGACGGCCGGGCCGGCCTCGTCGGCGGCGTACGTGTCGCCCCACTGCCGCAGCGCGACCAGCACCGGGATCAGGTCGCTGCCCTTGGCGGTGAGCACGTACTCGTCGCGGGTGCGCTGCCCGGGCTCGCGGTAGGGGCGCCGGTCGAGCAGCCCGTCGGCGACGAGCTGCTTGAGGCGTGCGGCGGCGACGGGCTCGCTGACGCCGACCCGCCGCGCGAAGTCGTCGAAGCGGCGGGTGCCGAACGACGCCTCGCGCAGCAGGAGCAGCGTGGTGCGGTTGCCGACCACCTCCAGCGCCCGGGCGATCGAGCAGTTGGCGG
Organism: Micromonospora sp. M42; assembly: GCF_000568915.1. Classification (NCBI taxonomy): domain Bacteria; kingdom Bacillati; phylum Actinomycetota; class Actinomycetes; order Micromonosporales; family Micromonosporaceae; genus Micromonospora; species Micromonospora sp. M42. The sequence continues at coordinate 824,458 of NZ_KK037233.1, forward strand.
TGGACCAGGAGTCACGCTGCGCAAGGAGGTCCGTCATGGCTTCGACGGTACCCCCTGACTTAGGAAATCAAAAGTCAGCTACCTCACAGCTGGCCGGGGAAGAAGCCGTGCCGGGCCAGCGGCTCGACGATCTGGTGCTCCTCGTACGACAGGTGCGACAGCAGCGTGTCGGTGAGCAGGTCCACCGCCTCCTGGAGCTGCGTGAAGTCGCCGGGCCGGTGGACCAGTTCCACGAGCGCCCGGTCGACGCCCTCCACCACCCCGTGGATCACCACGTGTTCCTCCTCGAGGCGGTCGAGCACGGCCGCCAGCCCGGCCTCGGAGCGGCGCAGGTGCGGGAAGATCGAGGCGTCCTCCAGCCCGTGGTGCTGGGTGACCATGGTGCAGTAGGCCGCGCAGTACGCCCCGAGCGTCCAGTTGTTCTGCCGCATGGTCATCTCGTTGAGCGCCGCCCGCGCCCGGCCCGGCGAGACGGCGCCCCGCTTGACCTGTTCCAGCAGGTCGCGCACCTGGGCCAGCTCCTGGCGCAGGTGGTCGTGCACGTCCACCAGGTGCTGCCCGGCGGCCTGCCCCCGGGGTGGGTAGACCTGGCCGGCCGGAGGCGGCGGGGCGGTCGGCCGGGTCGACTCGTCCCAGGGGCGGCGCGCGCTCAGACGTACCCCCGGGTCGGGGGTGGGGGTGACCGCCAGCGTGGCCGCGCCGCCGGTGGCGGCCGTGTCGTCGGCGACCGCGCGGGCCCCGCTGCCGGGCGCGGTGCGCTCGGCGGCGACGAGTTCGCGGACCGCCGGCGCGACCTCCTGGGCGAAGATCTGGATCGCGCGTGGCTCGTCGCTGCCGAGGATGAACGTGGTGACGCCGTGCTCCAGCGTGAGCCCGGCCAGCTCCTCCACCCACTGCTCCGGCGGGCCGGCCAGGAAGCCGGCCGACGAGCGGGCGAACGTGCCGGTCACGTTGAGCATGCGGCGGATCTCGGCCGGGTCGCGCCCGGCGGCCTGCGCGCCCTCGTCCACGAGCGCGTTCAGGGCGGGCAGTTCGTCGGGGCCCTTGGGCAGGTAGGACAGGGAGGGCAGCCAGCCGTCCGCGGCGCGGCCGACCAGGCGCAGCATGCGCGGCTTGTACGCGCCGACCCAGATGCCCACCCGATGCGCGGGCGCCGGGCCGCGCTTGGCGCCGACCACCCGGTAGTGCTCGCCGTCGACGCGGATCATGCCGCGGCGGTCGGTGTCCCAGACCTCGCGGATCACCCGGATCGCCTCGTCCAGGGCCTCGACCGCCGCGCCGGGGGACAGGCGCCGCCCGCCCGTCGCCTCGATCGCGTCCCAGAACGCGCCCGCGCCGAGTCCCATCTCGACCCGGCCGCCGGTGAGCAGGTCCAGGCTGGCCACGCTGCGGGCCAGCACCACCGGCTGGCGCAGCGGCAGGTTGAGCACGTTGCCGGCCAGGTGGATGCGCTCGGTGACGGCGGCCACGTAGGACATCAGCGTCCAGGTGTCCAGGAAGCCCGGCTGGTACGGGTGGTCCTGGAACGTGACCAGGTCCAGCCCGACCTGTTCGCAGAGCGTGGCCAGCGCCACCACCTGGTCGGGCTGCCCGGCGGCGGGCGTGATGAAGCCGCCGAAGGTGAGCTCGTGTCCGTGATCGGTCATCCGTCCCGCCCCTCCCGTGATCTTGCTCGGCCCTGCCACGGTAGCTCCACAGGTGGTAGCCCGGCCGGGTGAACACCGTCACAAGAAGTGGACGATCGTCGCAAACCGTCCTTAGCGTCGGTTTCGTTCGCATTCGCGGGCACCGCGGGCCGGAAACGCCAAATCCCGCCGCCGGCCCCGGTAACCGAACCTCGTGCGGGAGCGGGGGAACCACACGTTCCACGGTGCATCGTCACCTCGGGGTGAAGCCGCCACCGGCGGCCGGGCTCCTCGGCCCGAACCCGACAGCTCACCTCGTCGGCGTGGAGGAATCCACATGGCAACTGCATACTCGGCCCGAAGCCGCCGTACCGCTCTCGGAACGGTCCTGGCCGGCGCCGCCGTCGGCGCCGCGAGCCTGTTCGGCCCGGCCGCACCGGCCAGCGCGGGCGTCAACTGGGACGCGGTCGCGCGCTGCGAGTCCGGCGGCAACTGGAAGATCAACACCGGCAACGGCTACTACGGCGGGCTCCAGTTCTCCCGCGCCACCTGGAACGGCTACGGCGGCCAGAAGTACGCCGCCCGCGCCGACCTGGCCAGCCGGTCCGAGCAGATCGCCGTCGCGGAGAAGGTGTTGCGCGGCCAGGGCATCGGTGCGTGGCCGGTCTGCGGCAAGAAGGGCGGCTCGGCGAACGCCGCGGCGACCCGGTCCGAGCGGGCGGCCCCGAAGAAGGCCACCTCGAAGAAGTCCGCCCCGAAGCGGGCCGCCACGCGCAAGGCCGCGCCGGAGCGGGCCGCGACGACTGCGGCGCCGCAGCCGTCGGCCGGGACGTACGTGGTCCGGCGCGGGGACACGCTGTCGGAGATCGCCGTGGCGCAGCGGGTCGACGGTGGCTGGCGTGCCCTGCACGAGCGCAACCGGGCAGTGGTCGGCGACGACCCCGGCCTGATCTTCCCCGGTCAGCGGCTGCGTCTGCGCTGATCTGGTCCGGACGCCCGGCCGGTTCGCTCCGGCCGGGCGTCCGGCCGTCCGCGACACGCCGCGCCGCCGGTGTCCGGCCTGCTCGCGGCACCGGACGCCACCCGTGACGGCCGCTGACCGCGATTCGTCGGAGCCGGTTGCTAGGGTCACGATGATCGGCTCAGACGTGAAGAAAGCGCGGAAATGACCAACGATCCGTTCTCGGCGGCCGCGAGCATCGACGAACTGCTGACCCGCACGCAGCAGGCGCTCACCGCGATGCGCTCCCGGGCCTCGGAGCACGCCGACGGCGAGCCGGGCGACCTGCTGCGCGCCGAGGGCACCGCAGCCGACGGCCGGGTCCGCGCGGTCGCCGTTCAGGGTGGCCGGCTGGATTCCGTGACGATCGACCCGGACTTGGCCGGCGAGCCCCTCGACGTCCTCTGCGGACATGTCACCGCCGCCGCCAACGCCGCGCTGTCCGAGCTGGACGCCCGGGTCAGCGCGTCGGCGCGGGCCGACGCGGACGCGCTCGCCGCCCGGCTCGGCAGCATGGGTGACCAGGCCGAGCTGTTCGGTCGCGCGATGCACGAGGCGGCCGCGCGGATCCACCGCGACCGCGGCACGGCGTCCCAGGCCGGGCGTCCGGCCTGACCCGACCGCACGCGGCCAGGCGCGACGCGGCACCGCCCGGCACGACGAGGCGGCCGGCCGCCGGGAGGACGACGACCGGCCGCGCTACGCCACGGTCAGCTCAGGGTGACCGCGGTGTCGTCGACGACGAAGGACGTCTGCAGTGAGCTGTCCTCCACGCCGCTGAACGAGATGGTCGCCGTGGTGCCTGCGAGCGACGAGATGTCGAAGGACCGCTGCACGTAGCCGGTGGCCTTGTTCAGGTTGGAGTAGGTGGCCAGCGTGGTGCTGCCGGCCTTGACGGTGAGCTTGTCGTACGCGGTGCCGGTGGTCGTCTCCGCGCTGTCGATGTGCAGCCAGAAGCTGAACGTCGCGCGGCATCCGGCCGGGATCGTCACCGACTGACTGAGCGTGTCGGTGTGCGACGAGCCGTACCCGTCCAGCCACGCCTTGTACGAGCCGCCGTGCGCGGCCTGGCCGCTGTCGGTGGTGATGACGCCGGACGAGGCGGTCCAGCTCACGTTGCCCGACTCGAAGCCGGGGTTGGCGAGCTTGTTGCCGGAGCAGCCGCCCGACGGCGGGGTGGTGGTGGCGGTCGGCGTGGGCGTCGGGGTGCCGCCGGCGCAGGTCGGCTCACCCGACTGGGCCGGTACGCTGACCGCCGCCCAGGCCGCCTTGACCGCGTTGAACTCGGTGCAGCTGCTCGGGTAGAGGTTCTTCGCCGCCTGCAACGTCCAGACGCGGTACTTCAGGTAGGACGAAGACGACGTCTTCAGCAGCATGGCGTTGTACATGATCTTGATGGCCTTCTGGATGCCCAGTCCGCTCACGCTGCTGCTGTTGCAGGTCGAGCTGGACGGCTGCCCGTTGGTCGGGCTGCTGCCGTTGGCCAGCAGGTAGAACCAGTGGTTGCCGGGCCCGGCCGCGGCGTGCACCTCGGTCGACGGGATGCTGCTGGAGTAGCAGTTCGGGTCGCCGAGCGCCGACGGGTTGTACATGTTGCGAATCGGGCCGGAGCCGACCAGGTTGATCTTCTCGCCGACCAGGAAGTCCGGCGCGTCGTAGCTGGACGGCTCGTTGGCGAACCACTCGGTGGCCGCGCCGAACGTGTCCGCCACGAACTCCTGCGTGCCGCCGCCGGAGATGCCGCCGGGGGTGTTGTCGTCGATGCCGTGGCCGATCTCGTGCGCCACCACGTCCAGCGAGCCGATCCACTGACCGGCGGTGTTCTTGCCGATCTGCACCTGGCTGCCGTCGTAGTAGGCGTTCTGGTCGTTGAGGCCCACCCGGATCGGCCAGTAGCCGCCGTTGCCGTTGGCGCCGTTGCGGCCCAGCCACTGGGCGAGCATCTTATGCTCGGTCTGCGCGGAGAACAGCGCGTCCACGCAGCCGGTCTCCTTGTTGGTGGCGGTGCCGTTGCCCCACACGTCGTCGGAGCCGCTGAACGTGGTGTTGTTCGCCGCGTCCTGGCAGCTCAGGTTCGTGACGGTCGGGTCCTTCATGGTGTACGTGGAGCCCGACTGGGTGGTGTTGAGCGTGAGCGGGCTGGGCCCGTTCCAGGCGCCGGTGCCGGTGCCGCGCACCACGTGCTCCTGCTTGCGCAGGACCGCGCCGGTACGGGCGTCGACGTCGACGGTGAGCCGGCTCGGGCCGTCCGCGCTGGTGCCGCGTACCGTGGTCTCCCAGGCCAGCGCCGGTGCGGCGCCGAGCGTGTAGACGACGAGCGTGGTGCCCTCGACGGCGCTGACGGTCTTGAGCTGGGCGCGCGCCGTGGCCGCGGCGGCGGCCTGGGTCAGCGCGGGCGTGGTGGCGAGGGCGCCGATCGGCCGCTGCTGGGCGACCGAGGCGTACTTGAGGTTGCCGGCGGAGTCGGTGGCCAGCACGAAGTCGCCGCCGACCACGGGCAGGCCCTTGTAGGTGCGCTCGTACGGCACGTACTGGGTGCCCTCGGAGGAGATGACCGGCTTCTGGACGAACGCGTCGTCGGAACCGGCCTGGAGGTAGGCGGGGCGGTTCGCGACCAGCGCGCGGGTCGAGTCGGCGGCGGCCGCTCGGGCCTGGGCCGGGTTGGGGGCGGCGGGCCCGGGTGGCGCGGCCTGCACGGCCGCGGCGGTGCCGGCGGCGATGACGCCGGCCGCAGCCGCGCCGGTGAGCGCGGCGAGGCGAGGTGAGAGTTTCACGGAGGTTTGCTCCTGTTCTACAGGCGCGCCGCACGAGCCCGGTGGGGACGGGCGGCGCGGTGGTGCGAGGCAGGGTGACGGCCGGTCACCGGAGCTGCCGGCGTGGCTCCGGGTCGACAGATCGACCGTCGCGATTCGCCGGGGGTCGGCGGTTCGCTGGTGCACAATCACACGCCGCGCGAGCCGTGAGCAATGGGTGACCTGGGCAACGGCTGGCAGTCGGGCGTGTCGCCGCGCGCGTCGTCCCAGGAAACCATGATCTTCAATAGGCCCTGATCAGGGCGAACATTGCCGACAGTGGATGGGGGCCCGTGCAAATTGCGGACGTTGCCTATGTGCGCGAATGGCGCACATAGACGCGAGGACGCCGCCGCACGCGGGCCGCCACCGCGCGGCCGGGCACGTCAGCGCGGGCCGCGGGTCCGCGTCGGCGTGATCGTGGGCGGCGGTGGCAGCGTGGGCGTCAGCGTGGGCCGCGACGTCGGCCGCCCGGTCGGCTCCGGGCTCGGGCTGGGGCTCGACGGGGTCGGGCTCGGGCTCGGGGAGTCCGACGGTGTGGGCGCGGCGGTCGACGGCGGCGGCGCCGACGCGGTCGGCTCCGGGGTGTCGCCGGGAAACTTCGGCTCACCGAAGCGGTACTTGCCCGGGTCGAGCTTCATCGCCTCGGTGGCCTTTGTCATGAACTGCCGCCAGATCGGCGCGGCGCCGGTCGAGCCGTACACGTCGTAGCTGCCGTCGCTGGTCCGCAGCGGCTTGCCGTCGGTGGTGCCCAGCCACACGGCCGAGGCCAGCGCGCCGGTCCAGCCCACCATCCAGGTGTGCACGTTCTGTGTGGTGCTCTTCCCGGCCTGCCAGGTGCCGGTCTTGCCGGCGGAGTCCCAGCCGTTGTCCAGCTTGGCCGCCCGGACCCGGCGCAGCGTCCAGTCCAACTGGTCGACGGCCTCCCGGTCCAGCCCGAGGTCGGTGGTGCGCAGCTGCTCGGTCCACACCTCCTCGTCGTCCTTGCTCACCGACCGGACGAAGTGTGCGTCGGCGCGCTTGCCGCCGGCTGCGAACGTGGCCATCCCGTTCGCGTGGTCCTGCACGGTGATGCCGTACTGCCCGATGCCGACCTCGGTGGAGAACCGCTTCGCCACCTCGTCGGCGGGGTCGCTGCGCAGGTCGACGCGCTGCGGCCGGGGGTTGCCCCGGACCGTCTCCCACATCGACTCCACGCCCGCCTGCCGGGCCATCTCGATCACCTTGTCCGTGCCGAGCCGCTCGGTCAGCTCGAAGTAGGTGACGTTGAGCGAGGCGACGGTGGCCTCCCAGAGCGCACAGTCCGGCTGGCAGGGCGCCCGCTCGGCGTTGCGGATCGGCCCGGCCGCGCTGCCCTTGGTGCGCCCCGAGGCGGGGAACTCCTTGGTGTCCGGCGAGTCGAACCGCTCCTTCACCGAGATCCCGTCGCGCACGGCGGCGGCCAGGTCGTACACCTTGAACGACGACCCCGGCGGATGCTGGCCGAAGCCGCGGGCCTGGCCGTCCTCGTCGGAGTACCAGCCCGCGTAGTCCGCGCCCGAGCCCTTGTCGCCACCGTAGTAGCCGAGCACCCGGCCGGAGCCCGGCTCCACCGCCACCAGCGCCGCCTGCCAGTTCCGCGGCTGCCCGCGCACCGCTCGCGGGGCGGTGTCCCGGCGGATGTCCGCCGCCGCCTCGGCCGCGTCCTGCACGCGCTTGTCGATGGTGGTGACGATGCGGTAGCCGCCGTCCCGGATCACCTCGTCCGGCTTGCCGCGGAACGGCTCGGTCCCGCGCAGCTCGGCCAGCACGTGGTTGACCACCAGGCCGGTCGGCCGGTCCAGGTCGGACCGGCCCGCGTCCTTGTCGATCGGCCGGACCGTGTCCGGGTACGCGAGATCCGCCGCCTGCTGCGACGTCAGGTAGCCGAGCTTGACCATGCCGTCGCGGATGTAGTTCCACCTGTCGATCGAGTTCTGCTTGGCCAGCGCGTTGCGGCGCGGGTCGTAGCCGGGCGTGCCCTCGGGGTCGGCCGGATCCGCCTCCGGCTGCTTCACCATGGCGCAGAGCACCATCGCCTCGGCCTGGGTGAGCTGCCGCTCGGGTGGGGCGTCCCGGCGGACCGTCTTGCCGAAGTACGTCTGCGCGGCCGCCTCGATCCCGTACGCTCCCCGGCCGAACGGCACGGTGTTCAGGTAGAAGCCGAGGATCTCCTCCTTGGTGTACGCGTCGTCGAGCTTCCACGCGATCACCGCCTCGCGCAGCTTGCGGGAGTAGGTGACCCCGCGCAGGTCGGCGGCGATGCGCGCGTACTGCTGGGTGAGCGTGGACGCGCCCTGCCGCTGCCCGCCGCTCACGTTGGCCCAGGCGGCGCGCAGCACACCCTTGAAGTCGATGCCGCGGTTGGTCCAGAAGGTCCGGTCCTCGGCCGCCACGATCGCCTGCTTGGCCGAGTCGTTCATCTGGTCGTACGGCACGATGGTGCGGTTCTGCGCGCCCAGCTTCGCCATCGGCGTGCGCCCGTCGGCGTAGAAGACGGTTGTCGACTCGGGCAGCTTCAGGTCGCTGGGCGTGGGCACGCTGTCGAAGTAGTAGCCGCCCGCGACCAGGCCGCACCCGGCCAGCAGCACGCAGACCGCGAGGACGACCGGCAGGCGCCGCCGCTTGCGCTTCGGGCTCGCGGTCGTGGCGCCGGCCGGCCCCGGGGTCTCTCCCGTTCCTCGCACCGTTACCTCCGGTCGCTCGGCGAAGTCGTGCCCGGCTCGCAGGCTAACCGAGGTGCGGCGCCCGCACCGGCCGACGACGTCGGGGCAACGGATCAACCTCCGGCTCGACGAGGCCGAGCACAGCGACGTCTGCGTGAAGGCGGCGGGCGGGAGCCGGGGCGGCTGGGTGGCCGCCCCGGCCCGGTCAACCGGTCAGCGCGCCGCCCGGTCGGCGGCCCGGCCGTCGCGGTCCGGGCGGCCGAAGCCGCGGTGACGCACCGGCCAGCGGTCGTTGCCGCCCGCACGGAACGGCGTCGACCGCCACAGCGCCCGCAGCTCGGTGCCGTCCGGGGCCGCGAAGGCCTCCCGTGCGGGTGTAGCCGAGCCGCCGCAGCAACTCCTCCCTGCTCCCCGGCGCACGGTGCGCGTAGGTGGGCAGGCTGAGGGTGTCCATCCGCGCTGCGCCCCGGCGAGCGCCTCCGCCGCACCGCCCCGGGGAGCGGCCAGCAGCGCCAGGTTGTTGTGCGGCTCGACCGGACGCCGGGCGGCGAGCGCGTCACCGAGGCGGCGGAACCGCTCCTCGTCCGGGCCGGCGGCGGCGGCGAGACGATCGGCGTACCGGTGGGGCGTCGGGATCGGCCGGTAGCGGTGGAACCACACGGTGGCGGCGCTGCCGTCGGGCAGCAGGAACGCGTCGCCGAACAGCAGCGCGTGTTCGGTCCAGATCCGCGCCACGGCGGCGAGGACCGGCAAACGGCGCGGCGCGTCGGGGACGAGCCAGGCCGCCCAGGGCGGGGGCATCAGGGCCTCGGCGACGAGATCGGCGATGCGGCCGATGTCGCACCCCGGGCGCGGGCGACGGGCAGGGCTGTGCTCATGAACGAACTCCTGTTTCACAGGCGTGATCGGGTCTGGTGCGGGCGCCGGACGACGGCGCCGCCGCGCAGGGCGGCAGTCGGGCGGGACACGCCCGTGCTCCGGATCGCATGTGGTCCTGTGAAGTCCGCTCAGGCGGGTCTGGTGCCGGGCCGTGACGTGCGGGAGGCCGGCAGGCGTTCGTGCGACGGGCGCCCGTACTGGTGGGCGAGCGTCGGCAGCCCCCAGCGGCACGCGTCCGCGTCGGCCCCTCGCTGTGCACCGCGCCGCCGGCATGGCTGGCGCCGTCGTACGGCTGCGGCGCGACGGGGGTCGGGGCGAAGTCGGCCGCCGTGCGGACAGCCTGCGTCGCGCTGCGCGCGGCGGCGCCCCGGGGTTCGACGGCGAAGGCACGCGCCACCGGGCCGGCGGCGACCGTAACGCTGTCGCCCGCGCGGGCCGGCGCAGCCGGGCGGGCCTTCACGGCCGGATCAGCGGTGCCGGCCGGATCAGCCGGACCAGCCGGATCAGCCGGGTCGGCGGGGGCTGTCGGGTCACCGGGGTCGGTCGGGTCAGCGGGGTCGGCCGGGCCCGGCTGCGACGCCGCCGGTGGGTCGAGCAGATCGGTCACCGGGGTGAGCGGGTCGAGCACCGGGTCCAGCGGCGCGACCACCGGTTCCAGGCCCCGCCAGACCGGACCGAGAATCGGGCTCAGCGGCTCCACGACCGGGGACAGCACGTCCGCGACCGGTTCGAGCACGCCTTCCGTGACCGGGCCGGTGAGCGGGCGCAGGGCCTCCGCGACGGGCGTGAGCAGGTGATCGCGTACCGGGTCGGTGGCCGGGCGCAGGCCCTCGGTGACCGGGGTCAGCACGTGGTCGCGGACCGGCGTCACCACCGCCTCGACGACGCGGCCGGTGACCGGCGTCGTGGCGGCCGGGGCCGCCTCCGGGGCCGCCTCCGGGGGCGTCGCCACGGCCTTTCCGGGCGTGGCCGTGCCGGACGTGGGCGTGCCGGGCGCGTCAGCGCTCGGCGCGGTGGCGTCGGCGGCGGGAGCTGTCGTGCCGGATGCCGGCGCGGCGGCGGGTGTGGACTCGACACCGACGGCCCTGGACGCGGGCAGGCCGAGAACC
>NZ_KK037233.1:834677-835815 GCF_000568915.1 Micromonospora sp. M42
GCGTGTAGTACGCCACCCACCCGATCCGTCGCGTCATCGCACACCCTCCGGATCCGCGCCCGGCGGCGCGGATCATCGTCCGCACTGTACCGAACGTGGCCGTCCGGGCACAGTACGCCGCGAATCGGTTTCGGGCGCGTCGCGCCGGGCGCAGGCGTGGGACGCGCGCGCTCCGGGTACAGCGGAACCATGAACACGAGCACGGCCGAGCGCCCGGCCACCGCTCCCGCCGCGCCCCCGGCCGGTGTGGTCGCCGTCGTCGCCCATCGGAAGAAGACGTTCGGGGGAGGGCTCGACGAGCTGCGCTCCCGGCTCGTCGCCGCCGGGGTCGGGCGGCTGCTCTGGTACGAGGTGCCGAAGAGCCGCAAGGCGCCCAAGCGGGTCCGCGCGGCGCTGGACTCCGGCGCCGAGCTGGTGCTGGTGTGGGGCGGCGACGGCATGGTGCAGCGGTGCGCCGACGCGCTCGCGGGCAGCGGCGTGCCGATGGGCATCCTGCCGGCCGGCACGGCCAACCTGTTCGCGGTGAACCTGGGCATCCCGGTCGACCTGCCCGAGGCGGTACGCATCGCGCTGCACGGCCGCCGCCGCGAGCTGGACCTGGGCCGGATCAACGGGGAGCACTTCGCGGTGATGGCCGGCGCCGGGTTCGACGGCGACCTGATCCGGGACGCCGACCGGCAGCTCAAGGGCCGGTTCGGCCGGATCGCGTACGTCTGGACCGGGCTGCGGCACGTGCGCGGCGAGTGCGTACGGACCCGGATCCGGGTCGACGGCGCGGACTGGTTCGACGACGAGGCGAGCTGCGTGCTGTTCGGCAACGTCGGCACCATCACCGGCGGCATCCCGGCCTTCGACGACGCCCGTCCGGACGACGGGGCGCTGGAGGTCGGCGTGTCCACCGCCAGCGGCGCGGTGGACTGGGCGCGCACGCTGGGCCGGATGGCCGCCGGGCGCTCCGAGGAGTCGCCGTTCGTGCGGATCACCCGCGGTCGCAAGATCACGGTGCGGTTCGACGCGCCGAAGACGTACGAGCTGGACGGCGGCGCGCGGGGCAAGGCGAAACGGCTCAAGGTGAAGGTGGTCTCGGGCGCGCTGACGGTGTGCTGTCCCGACCCGCCGGACTGACCGCGTTCTGGCC
>NZ_KK037233.1:836059-836757 GCF_000568915.1 Micromonospora sp. M42
TGCCCGGCGCGCGGCCAGGAACTGGTCGTCTACCGCCGCGAACGTGGCCGCCTCCGGCGCCCCGGAGCCGGCTTCGAGGTCGAGCTGAACACCGGCGCGACAATGCCGTTCCGCGCCACCTACGACCCGGCCGACCGGCCCGCCGCCGACGGGCGGTTCTGGTACGCGCTGGACCGCAGCATCCTGCGCCAGTCCGGCCTGACGCTGCTCGGCCCGCCCGCCGCCGACGTGTTCGCCGACCCGTCACCGCAGGCGCTGCGGGCGCTGCTGGCCGACGCGCTGCGCTGGTGGCTGGCGCTGCCCACCCCACCCGGCGACGCACCGGCTCCCGGCGCGGAGGACGCGGTGCTCGGCGCCTGCCGCGCGCTGGTGCGCCACCGCGACGGCGTCTGGCTGGGCAAGGTCGACGCCGGGCTGCGGGTTGCCGCCGACGACCCGGACGCCGCGCTGATCCGCGCCTCGATCGAGGCCCGCCGCGGCGGCACGCCGCCGTCCGGCCCGGCCGCCCGCGCGTTCCAGCGGCGGGTGCTGGACCGGATCACCGCGGACTGAACCGCGACTACTGTGAGCCGGGGAGGTGCGGTGATCATGACGGAGCTGAGCGCGTCCACGCGGGCCGGACTGGAGTCGGTGGTGCCCGGCGGCGTGGCGACCCGGCCGCGGACCGGCTGCGGATGGCCTCACGACGCCTCGCACTA
>NZ_KK037233.1:837227-838732 GCF_000568915.1 Micromonospora sp. M42
GCGCCCAGTACGCCATGAAGAACACCATGGGGTACGGCGTGAACGCGTTCCTCGACCACGATGACCCGGCCGATCTGCTCACCCGGCTCGTGGTGGGCAGCGAGGGCACGCTCGCGTTCGTCGCGTCGGCGACGTTCCGCACCGTACCCGTGCACCGCCATGCCGCGACGGGCCTGCTGGTCTTCGACTCCCTCGGCGCGGCGATGGCCGCGATGCCGGCGCTGGTGGCCGCCGGGCCGGCGGCGGTCGAGCTGCTCGACGCCGCCGCCCTGCGGGTCGCCCAGCGGGACCCGAAGGCGGACGCCACGCTGCGCGGCCTGGCCGTGCGCGGGCACGCCGCTGCTGCTCGCCGAGTGGCAGGAGTCCGACGCGGCGGCGCTCGCTCACCGGGTCGCCGACGCCGGACCGGTGCTGGCCGGCCTGCCGCTGAGCGCACCGGCGCGGCTCAGCGGCGAACCGGCCGCCCGGGCCGCGCTGTGGCACATCCGCAAGGGCCTGTACGCGGCGGTGGCCGGCGCGCGCCCGTCCGGCACCACCGCGCTGCTGGAGGACATCGCCGTGCCGGTCGAGGCGCTCGCCGGCACCTGCGCGTCGCTGGCCGAGCTGTTCGAGCGGCACCGGTACGCCGACAGCGTCATCTTCGGCCACGCCAAGGACGGCAACCTGCACTTCATGCTCAACGAGCGCTTCGACGGCGGTGCGGCCCCGGCGCGCTACGCCGACTTCACCGAGGAGATGGTCGACCTGGTGCTCGGCCACGGCGGCACGCTCAAGGCCGAGCACGGCACCGGCCGGGTGATGGCCCCCTACGTGCGCCGCCAGTTCGGCGACGAGCTGTACGAGGTGATGCGCGAGCTGAAGACGCTCTGCGACCCCGACGGCGTGCTCAACCCGGGGGTGCTGCTCAGCGACGACCCGGAGATCCACATGCGGCACCTCAAGACCGTGCCGACGGTGGAGGAGGAGGTGGACCGCTGCGTCGAGTGCGGCTACTGCGAGCCGGTCTGCCCCAGCCGCGACCTCACCACCACGCCCCGGCAGCGCATCGTGCTGCGCCGGGAGATCGCCGCAGCGCAGGCCGCCGGCGACACCGCGCTGGTCCGGGAACTGACCGACGACTACGACTACGACGCGGTGCAGACCTGCGCCGTCGACGGCATGTGCGCCACCGCCTGCCCGGTGCTGATCAACACCGGTGACCTGGTCAAGCGGCTGCGCGCGCAGGAGCACGGCCGGGCGGCGGGGGACCGCCTGGCGCGGCGCGCCCCGCCCCCTGGGGCGCCACCACCCGGGGCATGGCCCCGCGGGACTCGATCTGGCCGGGGTGCTGCCGCCCCGCGCTGCCCGAGGCCGCCACCCGGGCCGCCCGCGCGGTGCTCGGCTCCGACCGGGTGCCGCAGTGGCAACGGGACCTGCCGCGCGGCGGCACTCCGCGCCGCCCCCACCCGGCCGACGACCCGGACGCCGTGTTCGTGCCGTCCTGCCTGGGCACGCTGTTCGCCCCG
>NZ_KK037233.1:839425-856343 GCF_000568915.1 Micromonospora sp. M42
CATCGCGTAGCGACGTCCGCGGAGTGCCGGCTTTTCGCGTGATCGACACCAGTTCGGGGACGAGGGGAGCGGGCGCCGTGAGCTGGGCTGGCGTACCGAGGGCTTGATCGCGGGCGGGGCGGGGACGGCAGGGCTTACGGTGCGGGAGGGGGAGTCCACGGGAGGGGTGACGCGGTGGCTGCGGGCGTGTTGTCGGGGCGGGTCGCTGTGGTCACCGGCGCGGCGCGGGGGATCGGCCGGGCCGCGGCGGTGGCGCTGGCCGAGTCGGGCGCGGACGTGGCCGGGATGGACGTCGCCGGGCCAGTCAGCCCGATCCTGGACCTCCCGCCCGCCACCCCGGAGGACCTGGCCGAGACCGGGCGCCGGGTGACGGCGGCCGGCGCCCGCTGGTCCGCGCACGTGGCCGACCAGCGCGACATCGGGGCGGTACGCGCGTTCGCCGAGGCGGTCGAGCGGGAGCACGGCGGCGTGGACGTGCTGTTCGCCAACGCCGGCATCCAAGCGTTCGCGCCGCTGCTGGAGATGACCGACCAGCACTGGCACGACCAGATCGACGTGAACCTCACCGGCGCCGCGAACGTGCTGCGGGTGTTCGCGCCACTGCTGGTACGGCGCGGCGGCGGGCGGATCGTCATCACGTCGTCCACCCAGGGACAGCACGGCACCACGAACGGGTCCGCGTACTCGGCGTCCAAGTGGGGGCTCATTGGGCTGATGAAGTCCGCCGCGCTGGAACTCGGGCCGCACGGCGTGACGGTGAACGCGGTGATCCCGGGGCTGGTCGACACCGCGCTGACCCGGCACCGGGACCGTTACGTGCAGGCGCTGGTGGAGGCGGGGAAGTCACCGTCGGGTGACCTGGCCGAGGTGGAGCGGGAAGCGGTCGGGGCGCTGCGGGCGAAGACGCCGCTGGGCGTGCCGTGGGTGGAGCCGGAGGACGTCGCGCCGCTGGTGGTGTTCCTCGCCTCCGACGCGGCGCGCATGGTCAGCGGCACGTCGTTCGCCGCGACAGCGGGCGACAGCGCGCACGTGACCGCCTGATCCCGCCGGGCCGCCGGCGACGGCGGTCGTGGCCGGGGACGCATCGAGCCGGCGCCCCGGCCACGAGGGCCGGGGCGCCGGAGTCGCGCGTTCAGGAGCTTCGGGTCAGGAACCGTACGGCAAGGTGACCGTCGAGCTGTTGCCGACGCCGAGGATCGTGGGCGCGCCGCCGATGGCGTTCCACACCTCGACGCGTACCGTGCCGCCGGACAGATTGCCCAGCGTGCCGGTGGCCGAGAGCAGGCCCTGGGTCTGCCGGTAGCGCTCCGCGCCCGGGATCGGATCGGTGGCGAAGTACCGGTAGGTCTCCACCCGCTCGACGCTGCCGTTGCCGGTCAGGTCGTAGGAGACCCGGATCTGGACGCCGTTGCCGATCGCCGTGCCGGCGTCGACGGCCAGGTCGAAGGCGGTCGCCCCGCCGGTGTACGTGCCGGTCAGCCCGGTGGCGGTGAACACCTGCGGGTTGGTCGGCGTGCCGTCGTGGTTGCCGTTCGCCGCCGCCACGTTCACCGTGCCGGCGGTGCCGGCGGCGCCGTCCAGCCCGCCGCCCGAGCGCAGGTACCGGACCGGCTTCAGCGCGCTGCCCGTACCCGTCGGGCTGGGGCTGGCGGAGGTCGGCGTGGGACTCGCGGTGGTGGGGGTGGGGCTGGGCGTCGAGGTCGTCGGCGTGCCGGTCGGCACGGTCCCGCCGCCGGTGGCGTTGCCGCCGCTCCACGTGTACGCCCCGGACGTGGCGGTCTTGCCGGCCGGCACGGCGAGCGTGACGCCGTTGGAGAACGTGACGGTGAGCGGCCGGGCGGTGATGTTCGACGCCACGTAGGTGCGGACGCCGTTCTTGACGAACACCTTCGCCAGCGGGTGGTTCGCGGTGACCGTGGTGTCCACGGTGCCGAGCGCGGCCAGGTTGCGGATCCAGTGGAACGTGTGCGCCTTGCTCTCGCCCTCCTCGCTGGTGAACCCGCTGTTCGCGCGGAAGTTGCGCAGCGCCTGCTCGCCGTCGCCGAGGGCCAGGAACTCCCAGATGATGTCCTGCCACACCGTCGGCGGGCCGCCCTTGTTGGTGACCAGCTCGGCGTAGTTGGCCTTGACGTACTCGGGGAAGTCGCCCAGGTAGAGGTGACCGCCGGTGATCGGCAGCATGTTGATGCCCTGGATCATCTCCGGCGCCGCGGAGAACCAGGTGGAGTACGACCCGCCGTCGCCCCACACCATGCCGACCGTCTTGTGCCCGAACGCGGCCGGAAAGTTCTGGTCGTACACGTCGAACCAGTACTCGGAGATGGCCGCGGACTGGGTGGTCCACAGGTAGACCCCGGCGTCGCGCACGGCGGTGTCGCCGGTGGCCTGACCCCACTGGATCAGGGCGTTGGCGAAGTTCATCCCCTCCGACGAGGACTCCTGGTTGTTGCCGGCGAAGAACGGCGCCAGCCCGGAGGCCCAGTCGTGCCCGGCGTAGATGTCGAAGTCCCGCAGGTAGGGGAAGCGGCTGTCGGCGCGGTCGTAGTTGTTGGCGTCGCGGATGAGCAGGTCGATCATGCCGCCGTAGCGGCTGTCGTCGGCCCAGCCGGGGTCGAACTTGGCGACCGTGGCGGCGGCGGCGATGAAGTAGCCGTAGTGGAAGTGGTGGTCGTTGAGGTCCTCGTCGGAGCCGTACGAGGCGGGGTAGCCGATGAGCGTGCCCCAGTTGCGGTCGTAGTAGAAGAGCTGGCCGGTCTCGCCCGAGCTCGCGGTGAGCCAGTTGGTCAGCCGGTTCTTCATCGCGGTCACCGCCGCGTCGCGGACCGAGGTCTGCCCGAGCTGGTCGGCGATCTCGGCGATCCGGGCGGCCCGGCCGAGTCCCTTGCCGGCCCAGTACGTGTCGGTGCCGCTGACGCCTTCCGGGTTGCCCTGCTCGGCGTTCAGGTAGCCGGTGACGGTGGCCAGGTCGGCGCCGCTGGAGTCGCCGACGGCGGGCACCTCGGGCAGCACGCCGGTGAAGCGCATCGTGGTGGTGAACGACGGCACACCGGTGAGCACCCGCATGGCGCCGCGCGCCGAGACGTACGTCGGGGTGATCGGGGTGGCGCCGGTGAGGCTGCGCCACTGGTGCGGGTAGAGCGCCACCACGGTCTTCGTCTCGCTGCCCTCGCGGGGCGTGGTGGTGAACGCGTACGTGGTGCGCACCGTTCCCGCCGACGGGTCGTACGTGTAGCTCATCCGGGTGCCGGTGACGTGGGCGTGGGCGTACCGGCCGTAGGTGTCGGCCAGGGCGGCCCGGTCACCGCCGCCGGGCAGCACCGCCACCGAGAAGTACCCCTTGCCGGCCAGCGTCGAGCTGATGCCGGCGCCGTTGACGGTCCAGGTCGCGCCGGTGGGGGCGTACGCGACGTAGTCGTGGCCGTTGACCGTGAAGCCGATGGTGGCGCCGGAGTTGCGCCACACGGTGGGTGTCGCGGTGGCGGTGAGCTGCGCGGTGCCGCCGCTGACCGTGTAGTAGCTGAACGGCAGCCCGTGGCCGATGGTGGCGCGCATGGTGCGGCTGCCGTCGCTCCAGTCGGCGGTGACCGTCCAGTCGCTCCAGCCGGCGGCCTTGACCACCGGCGCCGACAGTCCGGGCATCCCGACGCGGACGTCCTCGCCGTACGGGTAGTGGAACTCGCCGACGCCGGTCGCGGTGCCGCTGATGGCGGGCGTGGTGGTGTACGACAGGCCGAGCCCGTTGTTCTCGGCCTTGAACGCCAGCGGGTGGGCGTGCAGGTTCTCGCTGCCGGCGCAGTTGTTGCGCTTCCAGATCAGCGACGACCACCAGTCGTTCGTGGGGATTGCGCCGGCGGGCGCGTCGGCGGTGGTGAAGATGCGCGGGTTGGTGTTGATCGCGCCGCAGCCCTTGGGCAGCAGGGCGCCGGGCGGCAGCGTCTCGGTGTAGCTGCCCGCGCCGACGGCGCCGGCGGTGGCGGTGCCGCCGCCGCCGACCACGGCGCCCAGCAGGCCGGCGGCCAGCACGGACGCGGCGACGAGGGCGGTCGCCCGCAGACCGCGACGGCGGGCCGGGGACGGGACGGGCGCGGTCGGGGGTACGGGGTCGGGAGAGAAGTCCCGCAGGAGGGTCATGGAGGTCCCCTTCACGAGGAGAAGGCGGGGTACGGAGTGGTGGTGCGGCAGCCGTGAGAGCGCTCTCTTGAGAAGGGACAGTAAGGTTCGGGTTACGGATCCGTCAATGTCTTGTTACTGAAGAGAGCGCTCTCCCGCACTCGCGACCGACCCTTCGATCACCTCACGAAGCGCGCTGACCAGGCTCGACGGTGCGCACGAGCGCCGCCCCGGGCCGAGGCGGCCGGGGGCGGCGTGAGGACGCGTGTGCCTACGCTGCGTCAGGCGGCGGTGGCGGCGAGGCTCCGCGCGTCGGTCCGTGCCGCGGCCGTGCCCGGCTCACCGGCGGCACCGGGCCGGCTGACGCCCGGCTGTCCGGCGACGGGCCGCGAGGCGGACTGCGGCGAGCCGGCGGACTGCCGGGGCGCCCGGGCGGCGCTCAGCCCCGCCTGCGCGTTGTTCCACGCGCCGCAGGGCCAGGCGGCCCCCGCGCAGCTCGGGCTCGCGCAGACACGTTCGGCGTCGGGCTGGTGCGCGTCTGCCACCGCGGCGGCCAGGTCCCACAGCAGCGGATCGGTCACCTCCGCGGGGCGGTCGGTGACGCGGTCTGTGCTGGCTTCGGACATGATTCGGTCCCCCTGTCGTGAACGGCCCCCACCTGTTTCCGGAAACCGCCCCGGCCAAACCTGCGCCCGCCAGGTCGCGGGCATAGGCTGGCCGTCGTGGCGAGGTACTACGACCTGCATCCGGACAACCCCCAGCCCCGCGTGATCCGGCAGGTGGTGGACCTGCTGCGCGCCGACGGGGTGATCGCGTACCCGACGGACTCCTGCTACGCGCTCGGCTGCCGGATCGGCAACCGCGACGGCGTGGAACGCATCCGCGAGATCCGGCGGCTCGACGACCGGCACCCGTTCACGCTCGTGTGCGCCGACTTCGCCCAGCTCGGCCAGTTCGTCAAGCTCAGCAACGCGGTCTTCCGCCAGGTCAAGTCCGTCATCCCGGGCAGCTACACGTTCCTGCTGCCGGCCACCGCCGAGGTGCCCCGGCGGTTGCAGGACCCGCGCCGGCGGGTGGTCGGGGCGCGCGTGCCGAGCCACACGGTGACCCAGACGCTGCTGGCCGAACTGGGTGAGCCGCTGCTGTCCAGCACGCTGCTGCTGCCCGGCGAGGACGAGCCGATGACCCAGGGCTGGGAGATCAAGGAACGGCTCGACCACCTGATCGACGCCGTGGTCGACGCCGGTGACTGCGGGCTCGAGCCGACCACCGTGGTCGACCTGTCCGGCGAGGAGCCGGAGATCCTGCGTCGCGGCGCCGGAGACCCGGCCCGCTTCGAGTAACGATCACCGATTCCGCCCCGTCCGGGCGCCGTCGTGGGGCACGGTAGGGACCCGGGGGAACGGTGACGGGGGTACGGCGTGGAAGCACTCCTGCTGATCACGGTGCTCGGCGCGACAGTGCTCGTCGGGACCACGATCGGCGGTCGCTACAGCGTCGCGCCGCCCGTGCTGCTGATCGCCATGGGCGCGCTGATCGGCCTGCTGCCGCCGTTCGACAACCTGATCCTCGAGCCCGAGGTCGTGCTGGTGCTGTTCCTCCCGGCCATCCTCTACCGGGAGAGTCTGGTCATCAGCCTGCGCGAGATCCGCGCCAACCTGGTGGTGATCATCGGCCTCGCCGTCGTGCTGGTGATCATCACGATGGCCGCTGTCGCGTTCACCGCGCAGGCTCTCGGCGTGGCGGCGTCCGCCGCCTGGGTGCTCGGCGCGGTCCTGGCCCCCACCGACGCCGCCGCCGTGGCCGGCCTGGCCAAACGGATGCCGCGCGGCATCCTCACCACGCTGCGCGCGGAGAGCCTGGTCAACGACGGTACGGCGCTCGTGCTCTTCGCCGTGGCGGCCGGCGTGATCGCGGGCGGGACGGTGCCCGGGCCGCTGCTGCTCACCGGCGAGTTCATCGGCAAGTCGGCCGGCGGCGTGGCCGCGGGACTGCTCGTCGGCGCGGTCGTGGTGCTGATCCGCAAGCACGTCGACGACCCGATGCGCGAGGGCGGGCTGAGCATCCTCACCCCGTTCGTCGCGTTCCTGCTCGCCGACGCGGTGCACGCCAGCGGCGTGCTCGCGGTGGTGGTGTCCGGACTGTTGCTGTCCTACGCCGCGCCCCGGGTGATCCGGGCCCGCTCCCGGGTCACCGCGTTCGCGTTCTGGGACCTCTCCACCTTCATGATCAACGGCGGCCTGTTCGTGCTGCTCGGCACGCAGGTGCCGCGTTCACTGCGCAGCATCACCAGCCACTCGCCGGCCGCGTCGCTCGGCATCGCGGTGCTCGTCGCCCTGGTCGTGGTGATGATCCGGCTGCTCTGGGTGCACCTGTCGGTGTCGGCGCTGCAACGGGCGGACCGGCGGGAGTCGAGCCGGGCGCGGCACTTCGACTTCCGCATGCGTACCGCGGTGGGCTGGGCCGGGTTCCGCGGCGCCGTCTCGCTCGCGGCGGCGCTGGCCGTGCCGGTCACCATGCACGACGGAAGCAACGTGCGCGAACGCGATCTGATCATCTTCGTGACCGTGGTGGTGATCGTGCTGATCATGCTGGTGCAGGGCACCACGCTGCCCGCGGTCGTGAGCTGGGCCGGCCTGACCGGCGACCGGGAACGCGACGACGAGGTGCGCTGGGCCCGGATCCGGGCCACCGAGGCAGCCCTGGAGGCGCTGCCCCGGGCCGCCAGCGACGTAGGTGCCACCCAGGACACGGTGGACCGGCTGCGCGCCGACTACGAGGACCACCTGGCCGCCGCGCGCGACCCCGGCGGCGAGGAGGCGGAGGGGGAGCGGGAGATGGCCCGCCGGCTGCGGCTGCGGGTGCTCGACCACAAGCGGCAGGAGATCACCCGGCTGCGCAACACCAGGCAGATCGACGACGTGGTGCTGCGGCAGCTCCAGGCGGCCATCGACATCGAGGAGATCCGCCTGCTCGGGCCGGAGATGGAGGAGTGAACCGGCCGCCATCCGGAGAGGGTGGCGGCCGGCGTGGCTCAGCGCGCGTCGACAGCGACGACCGTGTACGGGGTGGTCGGAGTCGGCGGGGTGGTGAACCGGCCGTTCGGCAGGTAGAGCCGGCCGAGCGCGGCGGCCACCGTGGTCGGCACGTCGAAGCCCGGGTCGGTGATGACGCCTCGGGCGACGCCGGCCGTGCCGGCGCGGTTCAGGTCGACCACGGCGACCTGGTTGAGGAAATTCTGCACCACGTACAGCCTGCGGCCGAGCAGCAGCAGGCCGTCACCGTTGAGGAAGGTGGCGCCCGGCACGTCGACGGCGGTGGCGACGCCGGTGGCCGGGTCCACCCGGAACAGCGTGCCGGTGTTCGACTGCACGACGATCAGCGCGCGCCCGTCCGGGGTGGGCGCGATGCCGTTGAGGTTGACGCCGGTGCCGCTCTGCTGGAAGTCACCGGTGAGCGGCAGCGTCGTGAAACCGCCGGCGGGCGGCAGCGTGCCGCCGCGTCCGAGCGGCAGGCGGTAGAGCACCGGCCGGTTCGAGTCGGTGAACCAGGCGGCGTCGCGGGTGAGCGTCACGTCGTTGACGAACGTCGGCGCCTCGGCGAACCGGTAGCTCGCGAGCACGGCGCCGGTGCGGGTGTCGACGACCCGGGCGTCCCCGGCGGTGCCGCCGGCGACGAAGAGCCGGCCCCGCGCGTCGACCTTCAGGCCGAGCGACGGGGTGCCGGTGGCGGGGCTGACCTGCTTGCCCGCCCCGGTGATCAGGTCGGCGCGGTAGATCTCACCGGTGGCCCGCGACCCGAACCAGGCGTAGCGGCCGGCGGCGGCGACGCCCTCCGGCGCGAAGCCGTCCGGCAGCGCGATCACGCTCGGGCGGCGGTCGTGGGCGGCGGCGGGGGCCGGGGCGGCGGTGGTGACGAGGGTGGCGGCCAAGGCGACGCCGAGGACGGTCCTGATGCGTCGGTTCACTGTGGTCCTTCCGGACGAAACGGTGGAACAGGACCTGCCCCACTGTACGGTCGCCGGCCGGCGACCGCCGGGGACGCGACCCGGCACGGGACTCCCGTGCCGGGTCGCGCCGACTGTCAGCCGGCCGCGCAGGCCGGCGTGCCGGAGGGCGCCGTGCCGGTGCCCTGGAATCCGAACTCGGTGGTGCCACCGGCACCGACCTGGCGGTTGTAGTCCACGTTGCGGAACGTCACCGCGCCGGTGGTGCCGCTGGCCTGGGCGCTCCAGGTGTTCGTGACCGCCGAGCCCGAGGGCACGGTGAGCGACACGGTCCACCCGTTGAGCCCGCTGGAACCCGCGGTGATCCGTACGTTGGTGACGAAGCCGCCCGGCCACTGGTTGGTGGTGATCGTGGCGGTGCAGGCGCCGGTCGGCGGCGGAGTCGTCGTCGGCGGCTCACTGGTCGGCGGCGTGCTGGTCGGCGGCGTCGAGGTGGGCGGGGTGCTGGTCGGCGGCGCGGTGGTGGGCGGCGGGGTGCCGCCCTCGTTGAGCGCGTTCAGCACGGCGGTGTACGCCTGCTTCTTGTTGCCGCTGCCGTCGAACAGCAGCGGGGTGCCGCTGGCCCGCCACGAGTCGGTGTCGCGGATGCCCCACACGGTGATGCCGTTGCAGCGCGCCACGGCCAGGCAGTCCCGGGTCACGTTGCCGTACGAGGTGGCCTGGCTGCTGCCGGAGCCCTCGATGTCCAGCTCGGTGATCTGCACGTCGACGCCGAGCGCGGCGAAGTTCTGCAGCGTGGTGCGGTAGTTGCTCGGGTACGGCGACCCGCTGTTGAAGTGCGACTGGAGGCCGACGCAGTCGATCGGCACGCCCCGGGACTTGAAGTCCCGCACCATGTTGTAGACGCCCTGGGTCTTGGCCCAGCTCCAGTTGTCGATGTTGTAGTCGTTGTAGCAGAGCTTGGCGCCCGGGTCGGCGGCGCGCGCGGCACGGAACGCGGCCTCGATCCAGTCGTTGCCGGTCTGCTGGAGGTTCGAGTTGCGGCGGGCGCCGCTGTTGCCGTCGTCGAACGCCTCGTTCACCACGTCCCAGGAGTGGATCTTGCCCCGGTAGTGGGTGGCGACCTGGGTGACGTGGTTGATCATCGCGTCGCGCAACGCGCTGCCGGACAGGCTTCCCGTCCACCCGGGCTGCTGCTGGTGCCAGAGCAGCGCGTGGCCGCGTACCCGCATGCCGTTGGCCTGGGCGTGCGCGACGAGCCGGTCGCCGTTGGTGAAGTTGAACTGGTTCCGGGACGGCTCGGTGGCGTCCCATTTCATCTCGTTCTCGGCGGTGACCATGTTGAACTCGCGGTTCAGGATGCCGACGTACGTGCTGTCGGACAACTTGTTCACCGCCACCGCCGTGCCGAAGTACCGGCCCTGCTCCGCCGCCGACGCGCCGAGCGTCGTGCCGGCGCTGGCGCTGGTCGCCACCGCTATCGTGGCGGCGACCATCGCGGCCCCCGCCACCATCGCGACCACAGCGGTCCGCGGGCGTGACCGGGCTGCCGCGCTCCCGCTGCCGCGGGCGAGCACCTTGTCCATCTGAACGCCTCTCTAGCCTGTCAATGGGATCGGCTCGCCTCGGCCACCGCCCGCCACGATGTCGGCTCCGCGCGGTCGCCCGGTGGCCGCGCCAACTCGGGGAGCGACTCCCCGGCACATCGTGAGTGGATCGAAGCGAATCTCTGCCCGGAGCCTACCGGAAGCGTTCCGAAAACTTAATCACCTCGATGCGTCGACATCGGGGCACGCGGTGGCGGGTGGAGGGCGGGAATCCGAGGGCGGGCGCGGGGGGACGGGCGCGCGCACCGCCCGCCGCGACTCCGGAAGTTTCGGGAATCGCCGGTTCTGCCGGTTGAGTGGATCGCGCCTGCGGGCTGATGCTGTGCCAATCGACCGTAGACGATGGAGGAGGTCCCGGAGGATGCGCCGACCCGCGCTCGTCGTACTCGTCCTCGCCGTCCTGCTGACCGGCGCTCCGGCGGTCGCCCGGGCCGGCGTCGCCACTCCACCGGCCGGGCCCGCCGCGCTCGCCGGGATCCGCACGCCCGGCACCGCCTGGGAGCACGACCCGGCCACCGGCCGGCTCACGGTCACCGCCGACGACACGGTACGCGGCAGCGAGCTGGCCGCGCTGCGCCGGACCGCGGCCCGGGCCGGCGCGGTGCTGCGCCACGAACCCGGGCGGCTGCGTACGCTCATCGCCGCCGGTCAGGCGATCTACGGCGGCGGCGGGCGCTGTTCACTGGGCGCGAACGTGCGCAGCGGCGCCACCTGGTACTTCGTCACCGCCGGACACTGCACGCGCCTCGCCGCCACCTGGTACGCCGACAGCGCCCGCACGACGGTGCTGGGCAGCCGGACCGGCAGCAGCTTCCCCGGCAACGACTACGGCGTGGTCCGCTACACCGGAACCGCCGCCCACCCGAGCGCGATCCACACCTACCCGGGGCAGGTCACCGTAACCGCCGCCGGCAGCGCGTACGTCGGGCAGGCGGTCTGCCGCAGCGGCGCCACCACGGGCGTACGGTGCGGCACCGTCACCGGGCTGAACGCCACAGTCAACTACGCCGAGGGCAGCGTCACCGGGCTGATCCGCACGAACATCTGCGCCGAGCCGGGGGACAGCGGCGGACCGCTCTACGTGGCCGCGACCGGCGTCGTCCTCGGCGTGCTGTCCGGCGGCAGTGGCAACTGCACGAGCGGTGGCACCAGCTACTACCAGCCGATCCTGGAGATCCTCGCCGCCTACGGCCTGACCGTCCCCTGACCGGCCGCGCGGGCGGCCCGCCGCGCCGCCCGCGCGCAGTTGCGCCGTCCGGTCAGGCGTCGCCGGGTACGGCCATCTCGCCCAGGCGCGACCAGTCCTGCTGCGGCACCGTCACGTTGACGATCCGGGGCGTCTCGGCCAGGTGTGGCGGCAGCGTGCGCTGGGCTTCGCGGAAGTGCTCCGACTGCACGTGCGCCGCGCCCGCCTCGTCGTCGCGGAACGCCTCGACCAGCACGTACTCGGTCGGGTCGTCCAGGCTGCGGGACCAGTCGAACCACAGGCAGCCGGGCTCGGCCCGGGTCGCGGCGGTGAAGTCGGCGGCGATCCGCGGCCAGTTGTCGGCGTCTTCGGGGCGGACCCGGAACTTGGCGGTAATGAAGATCATGGGATCAGGCTACCCAGGGCCGCCGGTGACCCGCGCCCGATCAGCTCTTGGCCGCCGGGCCGAGCAGTTCGGCCGCCCGCCGGTCGGCGAACGCGGTGACCGCCTGCTGCCCGGCGCCGAACACGATGGCCAGGCCCAGCAGCGCGGCGGTGCTGCTCACACTGGTCTCCACCAGGCCGCCGATGACCAGCATGATGCCGACCACCGCCACCAGCGGGCCGACCGCGAGCTTGAGCAGCCCCTGCTGGAACGGCAGCTTGTAGGGCAGCCCGCCGGACCGGGACGTGATCATCGACGGCAGCGCGCTGAGGAACGCGCCGAGCGCCCCGGCGATCAGCACGAAGAACAGCAGCCGCCAGGCCGGTACGCCACCGGCGTCGGTCGGCGCCTCCAGCAGCCGGACGTCGTGGCTGAGCCACTGCACCAGCACCACGAGGATCTCCGCCACCAGCGCGAACACCGACAGCCCCAGCATCCGGTTGCGCAGCCGCCGCGCCGACTCGTGGAACTCGTCGGACGCGGAGTGAAAGCGCAGCAGCAGCGCCTGCACCCGGGCGCGCAGCAACTCCACGGGCACCCCGCCGGTCGCGGTGTCGAGGTCGCTGAGCACCTTGTCGTCGGCCGGCAGCACCTGCGCCGCCGCGCTGCGGTACGCCGGCAGCAGCCCGGTCAGCTCGTCCGAACTGCGCAGCGCCACCATGGCCCGCTCCACCGAGTGGATCGTCTGCCACGCGTACTCCAGGTTGCCGCCGCGCAACCACTCGACCACGCCGCTGCGTCCGAGCACCACCTCCACCCGGGACAGCTGCGCGCGCAGCGCCTCGGCCCGATCGGGGTCGCGCGCGGACAGCACCGCGAGCTGCTGGTACAGGTCGTCGAGTTTGGTCCGTACGCGGACCTGCCACACCGCGCCGGGAACCGGCGCGGCGGGCCGGGACGGCCCGCCCTCCGGCGTGTTCCGGGGCTCGGGTATGGCCTCCGGCTGGGTCTCCTGCTCGATCATCGTGCCCCACCTCTTTCCCCCACGCCGCCCGGACCTGCTACCAGTATTCGCAGGTCAGAGCCATAATGGCTAGAGCACACCGGACAGTCGACCCGGCTCGCGGAGGCGGCGGATCCGGCCCGACGGACGAGGCCGGAGCGCTCGGGCGGTCGGTAGCCTGAGCCGGTGACCGTCTACGCCCTCGCGCAGCTCACCATCCACGACCGGGCGCGCTACGACAGGTATGCCGCCGCCTTCCCGCCGGTGCTGGCCCGCTACGGCGGTCGGCTGCTCGCCGCCGACACCAGCCCGCGCGTGGTCGAGGGGGAGTGGCCGCACCACAAGGCGGTGCTGTTGTCGTTCGACAGCCGGGAGGACTTCGAGCGCTGGTCCACCTCGCCGGAGTACCGGGAGATCTCCCGGGACCGGGAGGCGGCCACCGAGGGCGTGGTCCTGCTGCTCGACGGGATCGGTCACGCCTGGCCGGCCTGACGACCGGTCAGAGCCGGTGGCGTACCCACACGTTGGGCTCCACGTACGCGGCGTGGTCGTGGTGGACGTCGACGAGCACCGGCGTCAACGCACCCGGCACCCGCACCGGCCCGGAGGTGTCGAACGGCAGCCCGGTCCAGCGCCGCCAGTCCGCGAGCGTCCCGGTCACCGTCATCGACCGGGGCGCGACCCGCTCGATCACCCCGCCCGCCCGCACGTGCACCCGCAGCCACGGATCGGCCGGCAGGCCGTCGGGGCGGCGGCGGGCCGCGTACTCGGTCATCGGCACGTCCGGGGCGTCGGCCTTGCCGTTCGGGCGCACCGGCGCCACCAGCGTGTCGAACCCGGCGCGGGCCACCGCCGCGCGCATGGCCGCGAGCATCAGCCCGGACACCCCGCCGCCGCGCCGGTCCGGGCGCACGCAGATCTCCAGCGCGGACACCAGGTTGGGGGTGGACCCGGTGAGCCGGCCGAGCGTGGCCCGCTGGATCACCCGGTCCCAGCCGCCGTCGGGCAGCTCGTCCTCCGTCCAGCGCAACGGCGCCGCGTAGCCCCGGGCGACGGCCCGGCCCGGCTCGGCCGGGTCGACGGCGGCGAAGACGAACTCGGGGTACGTCTCGTGTGCGACGCCGTAGTAGAGCGCGCCCATCGGATCCCAGAGCATGAACGGCGGCCAGGCGCCGTCGAAGTCGGTGTCGAGCAGCGGCGCCAGGTCGGGCCGCTGCGCCAGGGTCACGATCTCCAGAGTCACGCCGGGGAGGCTAGAGCCGCGTGGCCCGGACCGCACGCCGTTTTGTCCGCGCCGCTGGTTAGGCTGCCGGCATGGCAGATCCGTTCCGGGTGCGCGTCACCGTGCGCGGCTACGAACTCGACACGCAGGGGCACCTCAACCAGGCGGTCTACCTCCAGTACGCCGAGCACGCCCGTTGGGAGTGCCTGCGCGCCTCCGGCATCGGCCAGGACCGGCTGATCGCCGGCGGCGTCGGGCCGGTCGCGCTGGAGGTGACTGTGCGTTACCTGCGGGAGTTGCGCGGCGGCGACGAGGTCGACGTGACCTGCGAGTTCCACTGGGGCGAGGGCAAGACGTTCCGGATCGGCCAGGAGTTCACCCGCGCGGACGGCACCCCCGTCGCCTCGGTGTCCGGCGTCGGCGGCCTGCTCGACCTCGCCGAACGGCGGCTGGTGCCCGACCCGCGCGAGCGGTTCCGGGCACTGGCCACCGACCCCGCGCCGATGAGCCTGTAGCGCCCGGTCAGCCCGCCGCGCGCAGGTGGGCGAGCACTGCCAGCACCCGCCGGTTGGTGTCCTCGTCCGGCGGCAGGCCGAGCTTGGCCAGGATGTTGCCCACGTGCTTGCCGATCGCCGCCTCGGTCACGTGCAGCCGCGCCGCGATCGCGCTGTTGGAGTGGCCCTCGGCGACCAGGCCCAGCACCTCCCGCTCCCGGGGGGACAGCGCGCCGAGCGGGTCGCGCGGGCGGCGCAGCAGGTGCCGCACCACGTCCGGGTCGACGGCGGTGCCGCCGGCCGCCACCCGGCGCAGCGTCGCGGCGAACTCCTCGACGTCCGCCACCCGGTCCTTGAGCAGGTAGCCGACCCGGTTGCCGTCGCCGCTGTCGAGCAGCGCGGCGGCGTACCCGCTCTGCACGTGCTGGCTGAGCACCACCACGGCGAGGTCCGGGCGTTCGGCGCGCAGCGCGACCGCCGCCCGCAGGCCGTCGTCGCGGTGCTGCGGCGGCATCCGGATGTCGGTCACCAGCAGGTCGGGCCGGTGGGTGCGGACCGCGTCGAGCAGGTCCGGGGCGGAGCCGACGGCGGCGTCCACAGCGAAACCGAACCGGGTCAGCAGGCCCACCAGACCCTCCCGGAGCAGCACCTCGTCCTCGGCCAGGACGACCCGGATCACGGACGGCACGGCAGCTCCACCCGCACGAGGGTAGGCCCACCGGGCGGGCTGGACAGCAGCAGCCGCCCGTCCACCGCCGCCACCCGGTCCGCGAGCCCGGTCAGACCGGTGCCGCGCGCCGGGTCGGCGCCGCCCCGGCCGTCGTCGCGCACCTCCACCACCAGCAGTCGTTCGTCGCGGATCAGGCGCACCTGCGCCCGGGTCGCCCCGGAGTGCCGGGCCACGTTGCCGAGCGTCTCCGAGACCACGTACCAGGCGGTGGTCTGCACCAGGTCCGGCACCGGGCGGGTCAGGTCGGCGTGCACGGTGACCGGGACGACCGACCGGGCGGCCAGATCACCGACGGCGGCGGCCAGGCCGAGTTCGGTGAGCTGCTGCGGGCGGATGCCCTGGACGATCCCGCGCAACGTCACCATCAGCTCCTTGGCCTGCTCGTGCGCCGCCGCGAGCGGCTTCGCCGCCGGGGAGCCGTCCGGCACGTCGAGGCGGGCCAGCCCGAGCTGGAGGGTGAGGCTGGTCAGGCGCGGCTGCACGCCGTCGTGCACGTCCCGCTCGACGCGGCGGCGCTCGGCCTCGTAGGCGCTCACCAGGCGGGCCCGGGACCGGGTCACCTCGCGCAGCGCCGTCCCGCCGGGCGCGTCGTCGAGCAGCAGGCGGGTCACCGCCGCCTGGGCCGCGACGAGCAGACCGGCCAGGTAGACCAGCGCGGGGACCGCCAGCAGACCGGCGACCGCGTACGGCACCGCCTCGGCGGGGGAGTCGACAGTGGCCCAGATCAGCACGATGCGGTGCTCATCGCCGGCCAGCCACGGACCGGCCACCAGCGCCACGTCCAGCAGCACGAGCAGACCGAACATCCCGTACGCCAGCGGCACCGCCACACCCAGCACCTGTTAGAACATTACAATTCAGATAGATAAACTGCGGTGGAGCAGGATCAAGGCCTTCGTGGCCAGAGCGCCCGCTCGGGGTAAACTTTGTCAAGCGGTTCAAGTGCAAAGGTTGTAGGTACAACTCTCCGGCTAACGACGTTCGCAGTGGTAGACCCCTGTCAGGATACAGATTGCTAACGACCATGCACATTAGCACCCGTCCGTGCATGGTATTTGATTAGGAATCGGTCACCGGGCGGTCGTCGACCAGGCCGAGACGCCACCGCTCGACGGCCGCCACCGGCGCGCCGGCCAGCGGCGCGAGCGCCACCACCGCCAGCGCCAGCACGGCCAGCACCGCCAGCGCCGTGGCGTCGACCGGGCGGCCCCGCCGCAGCGCGCCGGCCACCAGCAGCAGCGGCGCGGCGACCACCGCCGCGCCGAGCGCCGCCGCGCCGGCCAGGGGCAGGGTCGTGACGGCGTACGCCAGGGCCCGCCACGGCCACGCGGACAGCAGGTAGCGGCGGCGGCGCAACGCTGCCGCCAGCCCGTGATCAACGGTCATGCCGTGACGCTAGCCAGACCCCGCCGCCCTTCCCAGCCATCCAGGCCCCATCCGCGGGTAGGTCTGGCCCTACCTCGAACCGGCCCGCCACGCCCCGTGCGCCGGGGCGCCCCGAGACGGTGCACTCGTCGGGTGAGAAACCGTCTCGCGGGCGCCTGCTGGCTGCTCGCCGCCGTGTCGTTCCTGACCGCCAACGTCCTCGTCGGCCTGGCCTGGGACCAGCCCCGGTTCAGCTGGGCCGAGCACAACATCAGCGACCTCGGCAACGTGACCTGCGGCGTGTGGGACACCAGCCGGCCGCGTCCGGTCTGCTCACCGTGGCACGCGGGCATGAACGCCGTGTTCGTCGGCGCCGGGCTGCTGCTCGCGGTCGGCGCGCTGCTCGCGCGCCGGGCGCTGCGCCCGGGCCGCGCCGCGACCGTCACCGTGGCGTCGGCAGTGGCCGCCGGGTCCGGGTACGTGCTGGCCGGTCTCTACCCGGCCGACGTGGACGAGAACCTGCACGTGCTCGGCGCGCTGCTGGTCTTCGCGCTCGGCAACGCGGCGCTGCTGGCCGCCGCGCTCGGCAGGTCGCCGCTGCTGGGTGAGCTGCGGACCGTCAGCGCGGTCCTGGGTCTGCTCGGCCTGGCCGGCACCGTGCTGTTCCTGGCCCGGGTGGACGCCGGCATCGGCGTGGGCGGCATGGAGCGTGTCGCCGTGTTCCCGTTGTTCGCCTGGGTGACGGCGGCCGGGCTGCGGCTGCTCGGGTTCCGTCGGTCCCGGCCCCTATCCTGACCGGATGGAGCTGGCGTTCAGCGGCGAGGTGTGGTTCTGGCGCGGCCCGGCGCCGTACCACTTCGTCACGGTGCC
>NZ_KK037233.1:857570-860355 GCF_000568915.1 Micromonospora sp. M42
ACGCGAACGGGTGCGACGACGGCCGCGCGCGCCCCGGCCGGGGCCGGACGAGCGCCGGGTCACGCCCTTCGAGATCTTCTTCGATCTGGTCTTCGTCTTCGCGCTCACCCGGATCATGGCGCTGATCGAGCCGCACCCGACCCCGGCCGGGATGGCCAAGGGCCTGCTCCTGCTCGTGCTGCTCTGGGTGGCGTGGTTGTCGTACACCTGGTTGGGCAACCACACGCCCGCCGACGTCGGGGTGGTGCGCGGCGGGTTCCTGGTCGCGATGGCCGCGTTGTTCCTGGCCGCGCTCGCCATGCCGCAGGCGTGGACGCCGGGCCCGGGGCTGGACGGTCCGTTGATCGTCGTGCTGGCCTACGTGGTGCTGCGCGCGGTGCACCTGACGCTGTTCCACTGGGCCGCGGCGGGTGACCCGGAACTGCGCGCCCGGATCCGGTTCTTCGCGTGCGTCAGCGCCGTCGGGTGGGTGCCGCTGCTGCTCGGCGCGCTGCTGGACGGTGCCGCGCACGCGGCGCTGTGGGTGCTGGGCTTCGCCGTCGAGGTGGCCGGGCAGCGGCTGTCGTACGCCCGCCGGGGCGCCTGGCCGCTGCGCAGCCCGACGCACTTCGCCGAGCGGTACGGCCTGGTGCTGATCATCTCGCTGGGGGAGTCGGTGGTGGCCGCGGGAGTGGGCGCGGCCTCGGCGGTCACCGAGCCGTCGGTCCTCGCCGTGGCGCTCGTCGGTTTCGTGGTGACCGTCTGCCTCTGGTGGCTCTACTTCCGCAGCACCTCCCCGGAGGCGGCCCGGGCGCTCGCCGCCGCACCGGCGGCGCGGCGGGACCGGATGGCCGCGGACGCCTACAGCCAGACCCATCTGCTGCTCGTCGCCGGCGTCATCTACCTGGCGCTCGGCATCGAGCAGGTGCTGGAGCACGTCGCCGACCCGGAGGCCGGGCCCCGGCTGAACCGCTCGGCCGCGGTGGCGCTGTTCGGTGGCGCGGCCGTCTACCTGGCCGGACGGCTGCTGTTCCGGCGGCTGACCGGTCAGCCGGTGGGAGCGGCCCGGCTGGCCGTCGCCGGTGCGGCGTTGCCGCTGGCCGCGCTCGGGACGGCGCTGCCGCCGCCGCTGGCGCTGGCGGCGCTGGCCGGGCTGTTGCTGGTCGCGATCGCCGTCGATCGGCGCGGTGAGCCGTCCGCCGCCGGGCGGTCGGCGAATCAGCCGGTAGGCCGGGTCGCCGGGGGCGGAGGGTGAGCCTCACGCGTCGCGCGGCGCCCGCTTCGGGAAGACGGTGTACGCGACCGGCCAGAACACCAGCCAGCCCGCCATCACCACGGTGAGCCGGCCGGCCCACGCCCACAGCTCGGCGGTGCGCTCGCCGTCGCCGACCAGGGCGATGCCGCCGAGCAGCACGGCGCAGGCGACCGTCCAGCCGATCATGCCCTTGCCCCACTCGCGCCACTCGTGCCGGGCCCGCGCCATCCCGTACTTCGGGGCCCGGCGCGGGGGTGGCCCGCCGGCGAACCGGTGCGCGAACCGCTCGTCGGCCCAGCGCACCATGCTGTGCCCGAACGCCACCGAGAACCCGAGGTACGCGGCGGCGAGGCCGTGGGCGAACGTGGCTGTCGCGCCCCGGCGCAGGTCGATCATCGTGGCGGCCAGCAGCACGAGATCGACGACCGGCACGGCGATCAGCAGCGCCGCGCCGAGGCGGGGCCGGCGCAGCGGGTACCGGGCGATCAGCCCGGCGAGCAGCACCACCCAGAACGCCACCTCGCATCCGACGATCACTGCCACGAGCATGCGGCCTCCTTTTTTAGTACGCTGTGCGATAACCGTAGCAGCGTTCGTCGACCAGGTTCCGGAGGGCCCGTGCCCAAGATCGTCGACCACGACGCGCGCCGTGCCGAACTGGCGCGGGCGATGTGGCGGGTCGTCTACCGCGACGGCGTCGGCGCCGCCACCGTGCGCAGCATCGCGGCCGAGGCGGGCTGGTCACCGGGCGCGCTGCGGCACTACTTCGCGACCCAGACCGAACTGCTGGTGTTCGCCATGGAGCACGTACAGGCCGAGGCGGCCGAGCGGATCGCCGCCGACGACCGGACCGGGCCACCGCGCGCTGTCGCCCAGCGGGTGCTGGAACACCTGCTGCCGCTGGACCAGCAGCGCGTCCGCGAGGCCGAGGTGTGGCTGCTGCTCGCCGCGCGCGCCCAGACCGACCCGGCCGCGCGAGCCCGGATGGCCGAGGCGGACGACGGCATCCGCCGCGCCGCCGAGTTCGCCGTCTGCCTCCTCACCGGGGAACCGGCCCCCGACCCCGAGGCGGTCGCCGGGCTGCACGCCCTGCTCGACGGGCTCGCGCTGCACGCGCTGCTGCACCCCGAGCGGATGCCACCCGGGCGCGCCCGGGCGCTGCTCGGCGCGCACCTGGACACGCTCGCCGCGTCCTGACCGCCCTGGCCGCGTCCTGAGCGACTCAGTCGCCCGGACGCCGGCCCATCGCCGCGCCCAGCTCGGCGCGGCTGGCGATGCCCAGCTTGCGGTAGACCCGGGCCAGGTTCGCCTCGACCGTCTTCGGGCTGATGTAGAGCGCGTCGGCGATGAGCCGATTCGTCTGCCCCCGGGCGGCGAGCCGGGCCACCCGCTCCTCCGTCGCGGTGAGCGCCGTCGGTGCCGGGGTGCGGGCGCCGATGCGGCCCAGCTCCGCCCGCGCCCGGTCGGCGAACGCGGACGCGCCGAGCGCGTCGAACTCGGCCACCGCCGCGTCGAGCCCGCCCGCGCCTCCCGCCGCCGCCGCACCCGCCG
>NZ_KK037233.1:861744-864479 GCF_000568915.1 Micromonospora sp. M42
TCGGCGACCGCGCGGGCGAGCAGCCGCGTGCAGGCACCGCCGGGCTCCCGGCGGGATGCTCTCCCGGACCGCCGCGGCGTACCGGGGGTGGGCGAAGCTGATCCGGGCTCGGCGTGACCACGACCAGCCCGGCGTCCTCCGCCGCGTCCAGCGCGCCGGGCAGCATGCCCGCCGCCGTCAGGTCCCGCATGTCCGGCACGGTCAGCAGCGCGGCCAGCCGGACCGCCTCCCGGCTCGGGCCGGGCAGCGCCCGCAGCGTCTCGGCGAGCAGCCGGCGCAGCGACGACGGTACGGGCAGGTCCTCGTCGTGCGCGGGCGGGCGGGGCAGCCGCAGCACCGCCCGGGCCAGTTCGACGGCGAGCAGCGGGTTGCCGTCGGCGTCGCGTGCCAGCCGCTCGACCAGCGGGCGGCTGAGCGTGCCGCCGAGGCGGGCCTGAAGGATGCGGTGCAGGTCGGGCGCGGGCAGCGGCGGTACGTCGGCGCGCAGCAGCGGGTGCCGGCCGGTCGGGTCGTCGTCCAGCCCGAGCGGCACCGGCGTCGCCGGGGTCTCGCCGGTGCGGTGGGTGGCCAGGACGGCGGGCCACCGGGACAGCCGGCGCAGCGCGAACCGCAGCGCCCGGGCGCTCGGCAGGTCCAGCCACTGCGGGTCGTCGACGGCGAGCAGGAGCCGGGGCGCGTCCGTGACCGCCGCGTCGAGCAGGGTGCGGGTGGCGGCGCCCACGGCCCGTTCGTCGACCGCCGCGCCGTCGTGCTCGCCGGTCAGGAGCACCATGTCGGCCGCCGCGCGTTGCGGCGCCGGCAGCCCCGGTAGCGCGTCGGCCAGCGGGCGGAGCACGTCCGCCAGCGCCGCGTACGGCAACGCGCTCTCGGCCTCGGTGGGCGCGGCGGACAGCACCCGCCAGCCGGTGCGCCGGGCGTGGCCGAGCACTGCTCGCCACAGCGTCGTCTTGCCGATGCCGCTGGGACCGTCGAGGAGCACCGGAGTGCCCGCCGCCAGGGCGCGCCACACCCGCTCGACGACCGCGTCGCGGCCGACCAGTGCGGCGTCCATGGCGGGATGGTGGCACAGCCGGGCCCCCGAACCCAGCGTCGGCGCGGCCTAGCCCGGAACCTGTCCGCATATCGAGACGGGCGGGATCACCTCCTGGTTGCGGTAGACGTCGGCGCTCCAACTCGGCCCGCTGGTCGCCGCGATCGGCGGGATCCGGGGCGCCCGGGACGGGCTGAGCAGGCTGAGGAACTTGTTGATCACTTGGACGACGGGTTCCAGGATGCGGTAGCCGATGCCGAACCTCGCCCGTACGCCGAGGCCGACGCCCCGGCACACCGCGTACGGGGCGCCGAGCGCGGACCCGATCGTGGCCCCGTACGAGGTGACCAGCTCGAACCAGATGCCGGCGGTGAACAGGAACGCGCTGATCCCCATGGTGAACCGCACGCCGTGCCGGACGACCAGCCCCATCACGCCGACCGGCACGCCGGTGAGCGAGTCGAGCAGGCTCACCCGGCGCGCGAAGCCCTCCGTCACGCGCGACCCCACCTGGCCGTTTGCGTAGCCGAACCCGAGCTTGCCGGCCAGGGCGTACTCGCCGGAGCCGCGGAACGTGCCCAGTTTCGCGCCGAACGCGGTGGCCACCTCCAGCGTCTGGCTCACCGTGAACGACAGCGGCAGGCCGGCGACCAGTCCGATCGGGAACGCGATGTCGACCGGGACCGGGAACGTCTTGCGGTGGTTCTGCCCGCCGTCGACGCCGGCGGTGAAGTCCACCTTGATGCCGAAGCCACCGCCGATCTCCAGCTCGGCCCGGGTCACCTTGCCCGCGCCGATGGCCAGGTGGAACGACGCGGCCGGGCGGCCGA
Source organism: Micromonospora sp. M42 (assembly GCF_000568915.1). Taxonomy (NCBI): domain Bacteria; kingdom Bacillati; phylum Actinomycetota; class Actinomycetes; order Micromonosporales; family Micromonosporaceae; genus Micromonospora; species Micromonospora sp. M42. The sequence continues at coordinate 863,605 of NZ_KK037233.1, forward strand.
CTGTGAGCGTGACGGTGCCGGCGAGCCGGACGCCGCCGTCGTCGTACGTGAAGTGCGTGCCGACGCCACCGGCGCAGCAGAACGTCCGTACCCGGTAGCCGTGGGCGCTCGCGGCGGCCTGCCCGCCCGGCGCGGGCGGCGGCTGCGCGGGCGCGACGGCGAGCGGCCGGGATCGGCCGAGCGTGCCGCCGGCCGCCGCGGCGTCCCGGGTCCACGACGGCTCACCTGCTACGTAGACGGTCGGCTGGTCGAGGGTGACGTCGTCCCCGCCGAACGTGCCGTCGCGGATCACCTCGGTGAGTGTGACCGGGCCGATCATGACGACCAGGTCGTCGCCTTCCTCGGCCAGGTCGAGCACCCGGCCCACGCCGCGTCCGGTGAGGAACATGACCCGGCCGGGCGCGAGCCGGTCGGCGTCGCGCGCGCCGGGATCGAGCCGCCAGGTCAGCCCGTCCGGGCTCACCGACCGCACGGTGCGGCTGCCGCCGCCGACCAGCACCACGTCCGGTTGCAGCGTGACGTCCTTCCCGGGCGCCGGCGCCTGCCCGTACCGGGGCTGCCCGTCGTCGGCCGCGTCGGCCGGGCCGGGCGTGGGGCCGCCGCAGCCGGTCACCGCCAGCAGCGCCGCCACGCCGGCCGCGAGCAGCCGACGGCCGCGCACCGGCCGCCTCACATCCGGCCGGCGACGGTACGGGCGAGCCGTTCCAGCGGCGCCCGGTTCTCCTGCGGGTCGTTGAGCCGCACCAGCCGCACCGCGACCCACAGGTCGCCCTTGCGCAGGAAGAACGCCTCCGCGGTGAGCAGGGCCTCGTCGGCAGTGCCGGCCAGCTCACGGATCTCGTGCTCGAGTTGCCGCTCGATGTCGAGGTACTTCT
>NZ_KK037233.1:864824-868690 GCF_000568915.1 Micromonospora sp. M42
CGGGATCGCGTCGAGCGTGCGGCGCAGGATCTGCTCGTTGCCGGCGGTGCCGCCGCCGAAGCTGCTGATCGTCACCGTGTACGTGCCCTTGCCGTCGATCAGCACCGCCTCGCCGCGCACGTCCTTGACCGCGAGGTAACCCCGCTCGCCCCGGTCCAGGTCGACGACCTTCTCGTACTGCTGGCCGGCCTGCTCGTGCTGGTAGTCGTAGGTGGCCTTGCCGGCGGTGGCCGAGGCCGTGGTGACCGCCAGCTGGGCGATGCCGTCGCCGAACGAGCAGTTGCCCTCGTCGCGCAGCTTCCGGTCGACCAGTTCGGAGACCTGGGCGGCGGTGAACGGGCACGGCGGCCGCACGTCGTCCACCGCGCCCGCGTCGGTGTCGCCGCCGTCCTCGCCCGCCACGGTGTCGGCCGCGCCTCCGTCGAGCACGTCGCCGCCGGAGTCGCACCCGGCCGGCGCGAGCAGGGCGAGCAGCAACAGGGGCAGCGCCAGGCGGGCGCGGTGGAGACGGGCGGTCCGGGCCGGTGTGAGCGCGTCAGTTGCCATGCCTGCGACGCTAGGCGCGACGTCACCGCCGGTAATCGGGAATTTCCCTATGCGGTGACCTTGGCGGCAGGCTCGCGCGCCCCGGTAGGCGGCGCGTCCGGGCCGCCGCGCCGCCCCACCCGGACGGCGAGCCGATCCAGGTAGCCGACCATGAGCGCGACGAACAACACCACGAACAGGATCAGCATGGGCAGCGGCAGGACCAGGCCCAGCGGAAGCTCGCCCCCGGCGCCGAAGGCGCGGCCGGCGATCATCTGCACCAGCGCGGGAGCGGTGAGGCTGTCCGGGCCCCGGCCCACGAGCATCGACCACAACGGCGACTGGGCGTGTGCCAGCCAGGTCGGCAACGCGGTCACGGCCAGCATCGGCAGCGCCGGCAGCAGCAGCGTACGGCCGGCGCCGCCGCCGGAACGCCACCGCTCGTGCTGGCCCCGGAACAGCAGCGTGAACGCGAACAGCGCGGGCACCGACAGCCAGGTCGGCGGCACCAGGCCGAGGAACAGGCCCAGCTGTTCGCGCTCCGTCGTGCGTTCGAAATTGGCGATGGCCAGCGGGCCGGCGCCGACGAACAACCACGGCGCGAACGGCACCAGCAGCAGCTCGCTCCAGCGCCCCAGCGGGCGCAGCGCGCCGATCCCGAACCCGGCCAGCGCCGCGACCGTCACCGCGACGAGTGTGGACAGCAGCGGCGGCACCCAGGTGTTGGCGAACAGGTTCGCCGTCTCGACCCCCTTGGGCAGGGGCCCGGTGTCGGCGGAGAAGTTCCGCAGCCACGGCAGCGACGCCCAGACGGTCACGCCGAGGACGACGACGAGCGCGACAGCGGTCAGCCCGACGAGCAGCGGCCGGCGGCCGGTGAAGGACTCCGCCTCCCGGACGGCCGGGCCGTCCCGCCAGCCGTCGAACTCGATGCGCAGCCGGGTGGCCAGCATGAGCGCCACCGCGGCCATCCCGAGCAGCCCGAGCAGCACCAGCAGCAGCGTCGACGTGGCGGACCCGACACCGAAGCGCATCGTCCGGAAGGTGGTCTGCACGGCGGTGAACACCGGCGTCGCAGTGGATTCGCCGCGCGGCCCGCCGCCGGTCAGGATCACCGGGGCGGTGTAGGTCTGCAGGGCGGCGGCGAGGACGCCCAGGCCGAGCAGCCCGCCGACGGTCAGCATGGCGGGCGCGGGCCGCTGGTCGGGGTCCCGCCGGCGCAGGGCGCTCAGGTACAGCGTCGCGGCCACCGCGACGACCAGCCCGAACGTCACCTGTGCCAGCGCCGAGACGAGGAACGTCCGGGGGGACTGCAGATCCTGGGTCAGGGTGCCGTCCTCGATGCCCTCGGCGCGCCGGCCGAGGTACACCGCGACCGGCGCGTACGCGGCGAGCGGCAGCGCCAGCACGCCCCGGGTGACCAGGCGGGCGACCCGGCCGGCCCGGTCGGCGAGGACGGCGAGCAGCGGCGCGGCGAGCAGCGCCACCGCCAGCGGGATCAGGGCGAGCAGCACCGCGAACCCGACCTGCCCGGCGAAGCCGGAGGTGAGGGCGGCCTCGTAGTTCGCCGTACCGGCCGACTCGCCCGAGCCGCGCGGCCCGTCACCCTGGAAGCTGCGGGCTACTGTGGACAGAGTGGGCAGGACGTACGACCAGACCCAGGCGATCACGGCCGGGACGATCAGCGCCAGCCCGATCAGGGTCCGCGCCGGGCGGTTCGGCTGGGTGTGCTGGGGCGCTGGCGCCTGCGGTGTTGCCGGCTGATTCATCGGGACATCCACCCTCGAAGATCGACGATCACGGCCGTCGCGACGGTAACCGATGCCGTCCACGTCGGCAGCGCGACCGGACCGCTGCCGGGCGGGGCGGCTACTGTCGCAACCGTGCGGAGCAAGCAGGAGCTGACCACGGCGATCCGGGGACGACGGCGGGCGGCGCTGGTGGTCAACGCCCACTCCCGCCGTGGCCGGCGGCTCTACGACACCGTCCACGCACGCCTGCGCGCGGCCGGGTTCACGCTGCTCGGCGCGTACCCGGTGGACCGGCCCGGCGAACTGGACCGGGTGCTCGCCGAGGCCGCCGACCTCGGGCCGGACCTGCTGGTCACCGGCGGCGGCGACGGCACCGTCGGCGCGGCCGCCCGGCTGCTCGCCCACCGGGACGTCGCGCTGGGTCTGCTGCCGCTGGGCACCACCAACAACTTCGCCCGCACCGTCGGCGTGCCGCTCGACCTGGACGCCGCGATCGCGGTGCTCACCGACGGCAAGGTGATCGACGTCGACCTGGGCCTGATCGGCGACACCCGGTTCACCAACCACGTCGGGATCGGGCTGTCCGCCGACATCATGCAGGCCGCGCCGCCGGGGCTGAAGCGGGCCGCCGGGCGGCTCGCGTACCCGATGACCGGGCTGGGTCTGCTGGCCCGGCACCGGCCGCTGCGCGTGACGGTCCGCGCCGAGGGACGCGAGCACACGTTCACCACCCATCAGGTGTACGTGGCAAACGGCGGTTTCCACGCCGGCCGCCCGATCACCGCCGACGCCACCGCCGACGACCGGCTGCTGGTCGCGTACCCGGTGGGTGGGCCGACCCGGCGCGGGCTGCTGCGCGAGACGGCGCGCAACGCGGCGGCCGGCCACCGCCGCACGCTCTGCGACGAGCCGTTCCTGGCGGTACGCCAGCTGTGGCTGGACACCGACCGGCCGGCCCGCATCGAGGTCGACGGCGAGCCGTACGGGCAGACCCCGGTCCGGATCGGTCTGGACCCGAACGCGCTGCGGCTGATGGCCCGGGCGGACAGCCCGGACCACTGAGCCGGTCAGGCCCAGTGCTCCTCGTCGGGCAGCGGGATCTCCGTGTTCTGCTCCACCGCGTCGGAGGCGGTCAGATCGTCGCGTACCGACTCGCCCAGGCCGGCGCGGTCGCTCGGCGGGCGCAGCACGCCCTGCTCGGCCAGGTCCGCCTCGCTCGCCTCGGGCACCGCCCTGTCTACCGTGTCGGGTGGCCCGACGAGCGTCTCGTCCTGCCGCTGTTCCTGCGCGTCGGCCTCGGGCGGGCGGCGCAGCGCGTCCTCGCTCACGCGGTGCGCCGCACGTACGGGGCGCTCTGGTCGGCCACGTCGCCGTACTCGGCGGGAAGCTGCGTGACGACCTGGGTGTACGCGGCCGGGTCGACGGCGTCGCGCAGCACGTCGAACACCGCCGTGATGCCGTCGCGGGCGGCGTCCACGTCCACGTCGGCGCGTCCGCTCACCCGCTCCACGAACACGTCGAGCCCGAACGGCTCGGCCGCCTCGGCCGGGCCGAACGCGTAGGCCCGCAGCGCCTCGGGCAGCTGGTCGG
>NZ_KK037233.1:871597-873723 GCF_000568915.1 Micromonospora sp. M42
CGCTGGAGCTGGACCCGCGCCCGGACGGGGCGCTGGAGCACGCCCGGGTCGGGTCGTTCACCGTCGGCCCGCGGGACCTGGCCCTGGCCGACGACGACGGCGTGCTGTTCGTGCCCGCCCACCGGGCCGGGGAGCTGTTCGACCTGGCCGAGTCCATCCGGGACACCGAGCGGCGGCAGGCCGACCGGATCCGGGCCGGCGAGTCGCTGCGGTCGCAGGTCGGCTTCGCCGCCTACCTGACGGCCCGCGCGGCCGACCCGGCGCTGACGTTCCGGGCGCACCTGCGCGCCGTGGGCGGCGCGATCGAGGAGTGAGCCGCTCAGCCGCCGCGCGCCCACAGCGCCAGGCGTACCCGGTTGGGGCTGCCGGTCTTCGTCATCAGGCTGGTGATGTGCGTCTTCACCGTGGTCACGCCGATGTGCAGCCGGTCGGCGATCTCGGTGTTCGACAGTCCGTCGGCCACCAGGTCCAGCACGTCCCGCTCGCGGGCGGTCAGCTCGGCCGCGCGCCGGGGCGCGCCGGCGCGGGCGTGCACCGCGCGTTCGACCAGCCGGCGCAGGATCTCCGGGCTGAACGGGCTGTCCCCGGCGGCGGCGCGGCGGATGCCGTCCAGCAGGTCGGCCGGGGGCGCGTCCTTGAGCAGGAAGCCGCAGGCGCCGGCGGTCAGCGCCGGGTAGAGGTGGTCGTCGTCGCCGAACGTGGTGAGCACCATGATCCGGGTGGCGGGCCGGTCGGCGAGGATCCGGCTGGTCGCGGTGATGCCGTCGACGCCGGGCATCCGCAGGTCCATCACCACCACGTCGGGCCGTAGCCGGGCGGCGAGGGCGATCGCGTCCCGGCCGTTGTCGGCCTCGCCGACCACGTCGAGGTCGGGCTGGGCGTCGCAGAGCATCCGCAGACCGGCCCGGATGAGGTGCTGGTCGTCGACCAGCAGCACCCGGATCACGCCGGCTCCGGCGCGCCCGCGCGGGGGCGGGGCGTGTCGGGGGCGGGCCCGGCCGCCGGCAGCACGGTCCGTACCCGCCAGCCGGACCCGGTGGGCCCGGCCTCCAGCCGACCGCCGAGCACCTCCACCGTTCCCGCATGCCGACGATGCCGTGGCCGCCGCCGGAGGGCACCCCGGCCGGCGCCGCGCCCCGCCCGTCGTCGGACACCGCCCAGTGCACCGCGCCGTCCTCGACCGACACGGTCAGCTGGGCCCGCGCCTCCGCGCCCGCGTGTTTCGCCACGTTCGTCAACGCCTCCTGGGTCAGTCGCAGCACCGCCTGGCCGCGTACCGCGTCGAGCGCGCCGACAGCCGGGTCGACGTCGGCCTCCACCACGACGCCCGCCTGCCGGGCCCGGTCCACCGCCGCGCCGAGCGCCGCCGGAAGCGCCGACGGCTCGATCGCGGTCAGGGCGGCGTCGCCGCGTACGCCGTCCGGTCACGCAGCACCGCGACCAGCCGCCGCAGGTCGGTCAGCGCCGCCGTGCCGGTGGCGTGCACGTCGTCGAACACAGCGCCGACCCAAAGGTCAGGTCGGGCAGCACGTGCCGGGCCACCCCGACCCGCAGCACCATCGACGCGACGTGGTGCGCGAGCACGTCGTGCAGTTCCCGGGCGATGGCGCCGCGCTCGTCGGCGCGGGCCGCCCGGCTCTCCGACTCGCGCCGGCGCCGGTCCGCCTCGGCCCGCTCCTCGGCCTGCCGGCTCAGCTCCCTCGTGGTCCGCACGACCAGCCCGAGCAGCAGGGGCAGGCAGACGGTGACGGCGAGCCCGAACAGCCCGGTCAGCGCTGTGCGGACCGGTTCGCCGATCAAATTGGTCAGGTCGACGGCGGCGAGCAGCCCGGCGCCGAGCCAGATCGTGCGCGGCCGGGTGGCCCGCATGGTCAGCTCCAGCAGCGCCCAGCTCGCGCCGACCTGGTTGATCATCACGTCGTCGACCAGCGGGAACGCCGCCGCGAGCAGCGCCGACTGGAGGAGCAGGTTCAGCAGCGGCCGGCGGTGGCACAACAGCGCCAGGAGAAACGCCGGGACCGCCAGCGCCCACTGCGTTCCGGTGGGGCCCGGGGCGGCCGTGCACGCCGACGACCAGGTAGCCGATGCCGCTTGAGATCCAGCAGCAGGATCCGCGCGAGCGTGTC
>NZ_KK037233.1:874113-880484 GCF_000568915.1 Micromonospora sp. M42
AGCAGCACCGGCGCGACGATCAGCGGTGAGCCGACGATCCGGGCGGTCCAGGACCAGCGCGGCGCGAGGATCATCAGCGCCCAGAACGGGGCGGCGAGCAGGAACGTCAGGTCGAACAGGATCCCGGTCATCCGACGAGCACCACCCCGGCGCGGCGGGCCCGGCGCGCCAGCACCAGCGCGGAGGCGGTTGCCGTGGCCGCCACCAGCACTCCCGCCGCGGCGAGCGTGAGCGCGTCCGGGGCGAGCAGCGGCTGCCCGCGCAGGGCCTGGGCGGTCACCAGCAGCGTGAGTCCCGCGTACGCGGCCCCGCCGACGAGCACCAGCCGGGCCCGGGTCAGCCCGTCCAGCCGCCGGCCGAGGAACCGGTCGAGCAGGATCGCCAGCAGCGGCAGCGCCTGCAGCGCGTGCATCCCGACGAAGTGCCCGACGCGCAGGTCGCCGCCGGTGGTGCTCCAGCCGAGCAGCGGCAGCCCGGGACCGCCGTCGGGCACCCCGACGCTGTGCGCGCCGCTGATCCCGGCCGGCGCTCCGGCGGGCTGCCGCATGACCATCGGGAACGCGACGACCATGCCGAGCAGGGACACGGCGAGGCCGAGCCGTACCGCGTATCCGCCGGCGCGGTCCGCGAGCGACCGGCGGGACAGCACGACCGCCAGCACGAGCTGGGCGGCGAACAGCACGGTGATCGCCGCGCCCATGACGCTGTACAGCATCGCGTCCAGTGTCGTGGCGCCGTTGAAGTGGCTCGCGGTGCCGCGCAGCACCTGGCCCACGATGATCGTCATCTCCAGCACCGCCATGGCCACGATGAGTGTGGCCGCCCGCTCGGCGGCCCGGCTGCGGCGCGGCAGCAGGGACAGCATCCAGGCCAGCGTGACGCCGTAGAGCACGAACGAGATCGCGAACTTCAGCGGCTTGGCCCAGATGGGCGCGCCGGTCAGCACGCGCGGGTCGGCAGCGACGCCGACCGCGGCGACGACGGTGAGCACCGCCATCGCGGACACGAGGAGCATCAGGGGGCGGTGCCATCCGGCCGCCCGGTTCCGCACGGTAGTCATGCCTGTAGATGCTGGTGGCCGACCGGGACCCGCGCGCCCGTCCGCAGGCCGCGTCCGTGACCCCGGGTCGGAGCGCGCCTCCTACCGGGGGAGGAGGCGGAGCGGTCAGTCCGGCAGCCGGGGCATCTCGACGCCCGGGTCGCGGCCGAGCAGCACCCCACGGGTCAGCGCCCGTGATCCGAAGCGGTCGCGTACCGCGTCGACGGCGGCGTCCAGCGCCGGACCCGGGTCGGCGGTGAACGGCAGGGCCAGCTGGGTGTGCCCGCCGCCGAGGTTTGCCACCGAGACGCCGAGCAGCGTGACGCCGCGCAGCGCGATCTGCGGCAGCGCGGCGCCCAGCAGGTCACGGGCGGCGTCGCGCAGCGGCGCGGTCTGCGCGGTCGGCTCGTCGAGCGTGTGCGACCGGGTGACCCGCGTGTAGTCGGCGAAACGCAGCCGCAGCGTCACCGTGCGGCCGGTGCGCCGGGCCGCGCGCATCCGCCCGGTCACCCGGTCGACCAGACCGGCCAGCACCGCGTCCAGCTCGGCGGGGGAGTGCGGGCCGCGCCCCAGCGCGTGCTGCGCGCCCATCGAGGAGCGGCGGCGGCCCACCTGCACCGCCCGGGGGTCGCGGTTGTGCGCCAAGGCGTGCAGGTGCCGGCCGGCGCCCGCGCCGAGCAGCGACACCAGCGCCGGCTCGTCCAGCCGTGCCACCTGCCCGACGGTACGGATGCCGCGTTCGCGCAGCCGGGCGGCGGTGACCGGGCCGACGCCCCACAGCCGCTCCACCGGCAGCGGGTGCAGGAACGCCAGTTCCCGCTCCGGCTCGACCACCAGCAGCCCGTCCGGCTTGGCCACGCCGCTGGCGACCTTCGCCAGGAACTTCGTCCGGGCCACGCCGACGGTTATCGGCAGGCCGACCTCGCGGCGTACCCGCTCCCGCAGCGTGGCCGCGACGGCGGCCGGCGTTCCGGCGAGCCGCCGCAGCCCGCCCACGTCGAGGAACGCCTCGTCGATGCTGAGCCCTTCGACCAGCGGGGTGGTGTCCCGGAAGATCTCGAACACCGCCCGGCTGGCGGCCGTGTACGCGGCCATCCGGGGCGGCACCACGATCGCGTCCGGGCAGAGTCGCCGCGCCTGCCGGCCGCCCATGGCGCTGCGCACGCCCCGGGCCTTGGCCTCGTAGCTGCACGCGAGCACCACGCCGCCGCCGACGATCAGCGGCCGGCCGCGCAGCCGGGGGTCGTCGCGCTGCTCGACCGAGGCGTAGAACGCGTCCAGGTCGGCGTGCAGGATGGTGGCCTCGCTCGACACCCCGCCATCCTCGCACACATGTTCGAACGGCGCGACCTAGCGCTGTAGCGGCCGGCGGATGGCTCCCGCCGGCCGGCCGCGTGCGCCTCACCGTCCGTAGACCTCGAACTCGTAGAGCGAGAAGCCGTACGAGGTCGCCCGCGTCACGCCGTACATCCGCACGTAACGGGCGCTGACCGGGGCGAACGTCACGTTGTCGACGCCGCCGTTGCCGGTGGTGGTGCTGAACACCGGCTGCCAGGAGTTGCCGTCAGCGGAGACCTCGATCCGGTAGCCGGTGGCGTACGCGGCCTCCCACCGCAGCACCGCCCGGCTGATCGTCCGGGCCGAGCCGAGGTCCACCCGCAGCCACTGGTTGTCGTTGTAGCTGCTGGCCCACCGGGTGCCGAGGCTGCCGTCGACCGCCTTGGCCGGGGTGTTGCTGGTCAGGAACTGCGTGCTGGACGCGGTGGCGGTACGGCCCTGCGCCAGGTTGGTCACCGTGTCGCCCCGGCGCGCCGGGAACGACACGACCTGCTGGTACGTGGGCCGGTTCTGCCAGCCGATCAACGGGTGGGTGATGCCGCCGAGCCCGGACTGGGCGATCGCGTCGGCGCACCACTGGTCCCCGGCACCGCAGGACGAGTCACCAGGGTAGACGGTGGCCGCCGGGGCGGCGGTGGCCTGGCCGAGCGTGTCCAGCAGCGCCTGCCGGCACGCGCCCAGGTTGCCGTTGCCGCAGTACGTGCGCCCGAGCCCGCCGGCCACCGGGTCGCCGAGCACCGCGCGCAGGTCCTTGTCGACGTAGCCCCACCAGCCGTACTGGAACGCCGAGCCCTTGTGCGCCTGGCCCTGCGACGCCCAGCTCACGCTGCCGTCGCGCGCCGCGTTCTGCCCGCCCGAGGGCGACTCGTTGACCTGCAGCGCGTCGACCAGCGCGCCGTACAGGTCGGGGCCGAGGCCGGGCCGGAACTGCGCCGCCGCCAGCAGCGGCCACCAGGCGTCGAAGATCCGGATGGCGTCGGCGTGCTGGTAGACCTTCGAGCCCGGTGACGTCTCCACCCGGCGGGACCCGGCCTGCTGCCAGGCCCGCAGCTTGGTCACCGCGGCGGCGAGCGCCGGGTCGGTGACCGGCGTGCTGTCCAGCACCCGCAGCAGTTCGCCGAGGACCTGCTGGCCACGCAGGTCGGTGACTCCCGCCTCGGCGGTGATCCGGACGACGTCGGCGCGGCTGAGCTTGCGCTGGGCGATGGCGGCCTTCACCGGGCCGTCGAGCAGTTGACCGCGGTGCACCGCGCCGTAGCTGAAGTTGCCGTCGGCCGCGCCGAAGTCCCGCGCCTGCTTGTTGTTCCAGCTGACGTAGTAGTCCTGGTTGACCGACTGCGGGTGGGCCGACGCCGGTGCGTAGGTGGCGTCGTTGGTGTCCGGGTTCCAGCCGACCCACTCGTACGCCGGCTCGGCCTTGGCCGGCAGGTTCGGGTCGAGCGTGGCCGGGCGGACCGGGTTCGCGCCGGAGTTGTAGTACGCCGCCTCGGTCGAGTTGACGTAGAACCAGTTGAACGCGTACCCGACGTTCGCGGCGGACGCCTGGAACGCCGCCGCGCTGCCCATCGCCGTCGGGTCGTTGAACGCCTGGAAGCCGATCGCCGAGTCGGCCTCGTGCCGGTAGGTGGAGCGCAGCTTCGTGAACGCGGTCGGCTGCCCGTTCACCATGCCCCGGTAGGCGACCAGCCCGTACTTGGTGCGCAGCGCGCGCAGCGTGTACGCGCCGGCCGGGGTGGAGTCGGCGAGCGTCGGCGACCACGAGTTGCGCTTCTCCAGCACCTCCATGGCCACGCACTGCCCGCGGTAGAGGTAGCGGTTGGAACGCAGCGTCGGCGCGGTGCCGTCGGTGGTGCACAGCGGCACCGCGTACGTGTCGGTCAGGTCCTGGGAGGCGGAGGTGGCGCTCCACGCGTAGTCCTGGCCGCGGCCGAGCAGCACGTAGAGGTTCAGCCCGGCGAACGCCGCGCCGCGCGCGCTGATCCCCGGCCCCTGCAGTTCCTGGAGCATGAGCAGCTGCGGGGCGAAGTAGCCGGTCTGCGGGCCGAACACGGCCACCGGGTTGCCGGTGGTGGTGTGCCGGCCGGAGACCACCACCGCGTTGGACATGCCGTGCGTGCGCAGGGTGGACAGGCCGCCGAGCAGGTCCTTGGTGGCGGCGCTGCTGCCGGTGCGGGCGGCGGCCCCGCCGGTGGCGTCGTACGCGAGCGGCTCGGCGACCACGGTGCCCGCGTCCGGCAGCACCGCGCTGGTGGCGCCGGGCGGTGTCGCGCCGTACGGGAAGCTCTGCCCGTCGTGCAGCGTCAGCACGGTCTCCGGGTCGTTCTGCGAGCGGAACGCCGCCCAGACCCGGTCGCCCTCGGTCGGGCCGTACTTGGCGCGGGCGGCCACCCGGACCAGCGCGGACCGGACCTCGCTGCCGCCGCCTCCGCCGAACAGCCCGCCGATGACGCCGGCGGTGGCGATCAGGTCGGTCATGGTGAAGTGCTTGGGCTTCCCGGCGCCGGTGAGCACGTACTCGCCGGGGTAGTTGTCGTCGGCGATCGACTTGTCGATGTAGGCGTTGATGCCGGCGATGTAGTCGGCCACGTCGGTGTAGAGCTGCTGGCCCCGGGTGCCCTTGAGGCGCAGCGCGTCCACCTGGGCCTGGAGGTCCGCCTCGGTGTAGGGCGAGTTGGCCCAGACGCTCTGCTCCAGCTCGCGGTTGCCGGGGGCGCCACCGGCGAACGAGCTGACGTTGCCGCGGCCGACGTGCCGCAGCAGGTCCATCACCCAGAGCCGGTCCTGGGCCCCGGCGTACCCGGCGCCGAACATGGTGCCGCCGCGGGTGGTGCCGGTGATGTGCGGGACGCCGGTGGCCTTGTCCCGCACGATGGTGACGTCCGAGCGTGGCGAGATCCTGCTCTCGACCTGGGCGTCGGGGACGCCGAACGAGGCGTCGTTGTAGAAGTGGGCGATCTGCTCGTCGGTCAGCCCGGCGTAGTTGTAGACCAGGTTGGCGTACTCGTCGAGCTGGTCGCTGGAGTGCGCGGGCCGGGTGCCGAGCGTCTGGTGGGCGAGGATCGCCACGAGCGTGGCGTTGCCGTTCTGCCCGGGCGGCAGGATGTCGGCGCACTGGCCGAGGCAGTAGTCGTCGGGGGTGAACGTGGTGGCGGCGAGCGCCGGTGACGGCGCGATGACCGTCAGGACGCTCGCGGTGAGGGCGGCGGTGGTGAGCGCCGCGAGGCGGGCACGGATGGCGGGTAATGGCATGGCGATCCTCCGGGGGACGCGGAGTAGGGCCGTTCGGTACGCCCGGCTGACGGCGTCTCGGCCTCCGCGCCCGGGCGTCCTGCCCGGAGGTGAGAATGACTCATATCTATCTGCGGGCAATGATCGGGGCACCACCGCCGTCCGGGATAGCCGTCGTTCACCAGTCGTCAATGCCGACGTTTCGCCGTGATCCCGGCCGTAACGACGCGGTGGGGGTGGCGCCGTTGCCACCCCCACCGCTCTCCCCGCCGGTGCGCCGTCAGTGCTTGTGGAACGACTGGCGCACCACACCCCCCACCAGCGCGCACCAGGTGGTGGTGCTGATCTTGCCGTTGGGCGGTAGTCCGTGCAGGCGCTGGAGGTCCTTCACCGCCGTGCGGGTGGCGTGGTCGTACTCGCCGGTCTCGATCACCTCGGCGTAGCCCTTGGCGGCGAGCATGAACTGCGCCGCGCCACCGGGACGCCGGTGGACTTCTGGTCCAGCTCCGGGGCGAGGGTCTCCCAGGTCGGCGCGGTCAGCGTGGCGTCGACGTCGACCGGGATGCCGTTGCGCGCCTGCCAGTCCTGCACGGCGGCGACGGTGGCCGCGTCGAACACCCCGGTGACCGGCACGGTGTAGCCGCGGAACGTCAGCAGGCGCTGGGGGACCTGGACCACCGGGCCGCCGACGAAGCGCCAGATGTCCGGCCAGCGGCGGGCCGGCACGTCGCCGAGCCTGGTGCCGAGCTGCTTGAACACCGCGCGG
>NZ_KK037233.1:880584-881524 GCF_000568915.1 Micromonospora sp. M42
CCCGGAAGTCCCAGTGGCCGAAGATGTCGTGGGCGTGCAGCCCGTACTGCCGGCAGATCGCGGCGCACAGCCGGGCGAGGGAGTCGAGCAGTTCCTCCGGCGGCGTCTCGGTGACGTACGTGCCCTCGTTCTCGATGCCGATGGCCCGCCCGTTCTCGCCCGGGCAGTGCGCGGCGATCATCTGCCGGTCGCCGGCGCGCAGCCGGTCCAGGCTGCCGTGCCGTCCCTCCAGGACGTGGCCGCCGCGGCTGACGGTGAAGTGCTGCCCGGTGTCGGACCAGCCGTTGCCGTCCATGTGCAGGTCCTGGCAGTCGCGGGCGAGCTGCTTGGCGTGCTCCTCGGAGTAGTCCGTGACGTTCGGGAACGCCATGTGGTGCACGATGATCTTGTTGGTGGGGGTCGCGCTCACCGACAGCGGATCGGCCGGCGGGCGGGCGGCCCACTCGTCGCAACTGATGATCCAGTCGAGGTCCGCGCCCGGCGCGGCGTGCGCGGCGGCCGGCCGGACGAGCTCGCTCCCGACGACCGCGACCGCGGCGGCGCCGAGACCGGCCCGCAGCAGCGTACGGCGGTCCAGCTCGGGGTGGTCGAAGTGCATTCCGCCTCCTCGATGGCCCGGCCGGGGCCGGGTGATGTAAAGGAACTCCAACGGCTGCGCGCGAGGTGGAGAATATTGCCAAGGCGGCGCGGCGCGCCAGAGGACAAAAGCGACGTTCGCCGGGCCGCTCCTACCGCCGGAGTAGGCGATCTCACGTCCGCTGACCGGGACGGACCATGTCGCGTCGTGATCGGCCGTGGCAGCCTGGACCCGTGCAGTCGCCCAGCCCGGCCGGGATTCTCGTGCTCGTCGCGGTGCTCGCGGCCGCCACCGCGTTCGGCTGGTGGCGCCGCCGCCACGACGGGCGGCTGCGCGCCGTCCGGAAGCGCCCATCGGACGCCG
>NZ_KK037233.1:881714-893298 GCF_000568915.1 Micromonospora sp. M42
CGGCGTACGGCTGACCCGCCGCCGGGTGGTGGACCACGGGCGGCTCGCCGCGAGCCTCTGTGCGCCGGTCCGTCCCGCCTGACCGGCCGCCCCCGCACGAACGGACCCACCCCATGCTGCTCGACCCCCGGGGACCGCGCTTCGCCGCCGTCCTCACCACAGTCGTCCTCGCCGTCGTCCTCGTCACCGGCTCCGGGCTGCTCCTGCTCGCCCAGGCCGTCGTGTTCGCGCTCACCGCCCTCAACCCGCGCCTCGGCCCGTACGGCCTGCTGTTCCGCGCCCTGGTGGCGCCCCGGCTGGACCCGCCGGCGGAGCTGGAGCCGGTCGCCCCGGTGCGCTTCGCCCAGCTCGTCGGCCTGGTCTTCAGCGTCGTCGGCGCGGCCGGCTGGCTCGCCGGGATGCCCGCCCTCGGCCTGGCCGCCACCGGCGCGGCGCTGGCCGCGGCGTTCCTCAACGCCGCGTTCGGGCTCTGCCTCGGCTGCGAGGCGTACCTGACGATCCGCCGTCTGACCGGGCGGCCGCTGGCCGGCCGGGTGGCGGCGCCCCCGCGCTGACCGCCCGCCCGTACGCTGGCCCCGGCGGATGGGGGAGGGGCATGGCAGGTCGCGCACGGCTGGACCGGCGCAGCGTGCTCGTCGCGGCGGGCGGACTCGCGGTGGCCGGGATCGGCGTGCCGGTCGGGCTGGCCGCCACGAACGACCGGCCACCGCCGCCCGCGCCGCGCGGACGGCGGCCGATCAGCATGGCGATGCACCTGCACGCCTCGTTCAGCGAGGGCGTGGCCAGCTACGCCGCCCACCTCGACCAGGCCCGCCGCAACGCCGTCGACGTGCTCTGGTGGGACCGACCACGACTTCCGGGTCGCCCGCCCACGAACCACCGCCGGGGTCGTCCACTTCGACGGCCCGGAGGAACGCGAGGGCGGGCTGGCCTTGGACGTGGCAGCCGGCCACCGAGGGGCGGCTCACCGCGTCGGCCGGCCGACTTCGTGGACGTCCCCGACGCCCCTGACGGTCCCGGCCGCGCGCTGCGCCTGGTCGCCGCCGGGACCGGCGCCCACTGGTACGCGGCAAGGCGTGGAACTGGACGCACACCTCCAACATCTCCGACACACGCTGCACCTCGACGTACGCCCCGAAGCCGCCGGCCGGGACGCCACGCTCACCGTCGAGATCGCGCTGTCGCACCACCCCGCCGGAACCGGCCGCCCCGCCGGGCAGCTCGTGCTGCGCTACCGCCTCGGCGGCGTCGACACGGTCCGGCACTCCGTCGACGGCCGTTTCGGCACCGTGGAGCGGCCCGCCCCGGCCGGCGCCTGGCAGCGGCACACGTTCGAGCTGCTCGCCGACGTGCGGCGGCTCTGGCCCGACCTGGTGGCGGGCGACAACTCGCTGCGCGGGCTGCGCCTCGGCGTCACGGTGGCAGAAGGCGCGCGCGGCGCGTACCTGGTGGACCGGCTCGTCTTCGACCGCGCCCGCCGGGCCGGGCAGGCCGGTGAGGAGATGCGCGCCGAGGTGCTGCGCGGCTACGACGGGGCGTACCCGGGCGTGACCCACCACCGCGCGTACGAGGTGTCGATGGTGCGGCACCTCAACTGGTTCGGCGGCGACGGCACGCTGCCGAGCTTCCCGTCCCCGCCGTACCGGGACAACGACGTCGAGGCCACCGAGAAGATGGTGGAGTTCCTGCACTCGCACGGCGGGGTGGTCTGCTGGAACCATCCGCTGGACACCGAACGCCGCGAGTCACTGGCCCGGCTGCTGGTCAGCCGCAACGCGCTCGGCGTCGACCTGATCGAGATCGGGCGCCGGCCGGTCGAGGACTACCTCTGGGCGTACGACGTGGCGGCCCGCAACGCGATCCCGCTGACCGCCGTGGGCGTCACCGACGACCACGACGGCACCGACTGGCGGGCCGGCCGGGACCGGAACGTCACCTCCGTCTGGGCGGCCTCGACCGGCCGTGACGACCTGGTAGCGGCGCTGCGCGCCGGGCAGGCGTGGTTCGCCGACCTGGCCGGCTACCGGGGCGCGCTGGACCTGGAACTCGGTGGCCGCAGCGGCATGGGCGCGCTCGCCGTGCTCGCCGAGGACACCGTCACGGTGCGGCTGCGCGCCACCGACCTGCCCGCCGGGGCCACACTGGAGGTGGTCACCGGCGAGGTCGACCGGGCCGGTGTCGCGGACCCGACTCCGGCGGTCCGGGTCGGGGGGGGTCCCGTGGCGGCAGTTGCGGGCGGGCTGGCACGACCAGCCGGTGGGGGCGCCGGCACGTACGTGCGCACCCAGGTACGCGACCGCGAGGGCGAGATCGTGGGCGCCAGCAACCCGATCTGGCTGCTCCGCACCCCTCCGCCCGCAGGCATCCCCCCAACCCGCCGCTTCTGACCGCCACCCTCCGCCTGTTCCGTCGATCATGAAGTTGACGGCGATGTCGGTCCCTTTTGTCCACGCCAACCTCATGATCAACGAGGTGAGGGTGGTTGCCGGGATCTGGTACTCGTGGCGGTGTGTCCGAAACCGACCACCTACCGCGCCGCGCCGTGCCGCGCGGGCGCCCGGCCGCCGACCGGCGGCCGGAAGCAGCCGTTGCGCCGATGGCCGGCCGCCCCGGCCCGGTGAGAATGACCAGCGAGGCGGCATCCGACACCCGCCCGTGGGACGCGGTGGAGTCTGTCGCATGAGCGGCTGGGAACTGTCCGGCTACACGCCGGTCCGCCGGCTCGGCGCCGGCGCGTCCGGCAGCGTCGTGCTCGCCACCCACGACCGGACCGGCACCCCGGTCGCCATCAAGTACCTGGTCCGCGACCTGGGCGAGGACTCGTCGTTCCGGACCGCGTTCCGCGCCGAGGCCCGGCTGCTCGGCGAGATCGACGACCCGCACGTCAGCCGCCTCTACGAGTACGTGGAGAGCCCGCACGGCGCGGCCATCGTGATGGAACTGGTCGACGGCGTGTCGCTGCGCCAGATGCTGCGCGCGCACGGCCCGACCACGCCCGAGGCCGCGCTCTGCGTCCTCAAGGGCTCACTCGCCGGCCTGGCCGCCACCCACGCCCGCGGTGTCGTGCACCGCGACTACAAACCGGAGAACGTGCTCGTCACCGGCGCCGGGCTGAGCAAACTCGCCGACTTCGGCATCGCCATGCCGGTCGGCCAGGGCTCCGACACGACTGTCTCCGGCACGCCCCGCTACATGGCCCCCGAGCAGTGGACCGGCGCCCCCGCCGCCCCGACGTGCGACGTCTACGCCGCCACCGCCACGTTCTTCGAATGCCTCACCGGCCGGCCCCCGTACCAGGGACCGGACCTGCTCTCGCTGCGCGACCAGCACGCCTTGGCGCCGATCCCCGCCGAGGCGGCGCCCCCGCCGGTGCACGAGCTGCTGCGCCACGGCATGGCCAAGCGCCCCGACGAGCGGCCCGAGTCCGCCGAGGCGTTCCTCGGCCTGCTGGAACAGGTGGCCGGCGCCGGCTACGGCCCGCAGTGGGAGGAACGCGGGCTGCGCGAGCTGGGCCGCCGGGCGGCGCTGCTGGCCGCGCTGTGGCCGTTCCCCGAGCGGGCCGACGGGGCCACCGCCGTCGCCCACACCGCGGTGGCGGACACGGCGCTCGGCGCGCGCTCCGGGCGACGCGGACTGTTCCGCAAGGGCCGCACCCGTACCGCACTCACCGCCGGAGCCTTGGCCGCCGCCGTCGTGGCCGGCGGCGCCGGCTACAGCTACGCCGCCAACGACGGCACCGACGCCGCTGCCCCCACCGGCCCGGCGAGCGCCGCCCCGGCCACCACGACCGCGCCCACACCGGACCCGACCGCCGCCGGGACGCCGAGCCCGTCGCCGACACCCACCCCGCCACCGCGTCACGCCGCCCGCCCGTCGCACCCCGGACCGGATCGGGTCGCCGACCCGCGCCGGCACGCTCAACCCCAGCGCGTCGAGAGCGCCTTTCGGTCCAAGTCCGCCGAGGCGTTCCTCGGCCTGCTGGAACAGGTGGCCGGCGCCGGCTACGGCCCGCAGTGGGAGGAACGCGGGCTGCGCGAGCTGGGCCGCCGGGCGGCGCTGCTGGCCGCGCTGTGGCCGTTCCCCGAGCGGGCCGACGGGGCCACCGCCGTCGCCCACACCGCGGTGGCGGACACGGCGCTCGGCGCGCGCTCCGGGCGACGCGGACTGTTCCGCAAGGGCCGCACCCGTACCGCACTCACCGCCGGAGCCTTGGCCGCCGCCGTCGTGGCCGGCGGCGCCGGCTACAGCTACGCCGCCAACGACGGCACCGACGCCGCTGCCCCCACCGGCCCGGCGAGCGCCGCCCCGGCCACCACGACCGCGCCCACACCGGACCCGACCGCCGCCGGGACGCCGAGCCCGTCGCCGACACCCACCCCGCCCACCGCGTCACCGCCGCCCGCGCCGTCCGCCACCCCGGACCGGACCGGGTCGCCGACCCGCGCCGGCACGCCCACCCCCAGCGCGTCGCGCAGCACCACCCCGCCACCGCCGGACGTGACCGCGCCGGTCGTGGACGGGGTACGCGCCGACCCCGGCGAGCTTGGACCCGAAGGGCTGCCCCTACGGCGCGAAGAGCAGCACCGTCACCGCCACCGTCACCGACGACCGCAGCTCCCCGGCCGCGCTGACCGTCACCTTCGGCTACACCCTCGACGGCGCCACCGGAACGGTCCGGATGGCCGCCGCCGGCCGCGGCGTGTTCACCGGCACGCTCGGCCCGCTGTCCACGCCCAAGCGCAGCGCCCGCATCCCGATCCGGGTCACCGCCGCCGACGCCGCCGGCAACACGACCACCTCGGCGTCACCGGTGTACGTGACGCTCTACCACGACTGCACCCCCGGCTAGGAGTACGACAGTGCCCGCTGCCCAGCACCGCAGCCCGTTCCGGGGACGTCCGGCGTGACCCGGCCCGACGAGCCCACCGAGGCGCTGCCGACCCGCGCCCTGCCGGTGACCCCGCCCGGGGACGCCGATGCCGCCGAGCCGACAGTCCACCTCGTCGCGCCCCGCGCCGCCGCCGAGGCGGAGCCGACCGTTTCTCTGTCTGCGGTGAACGGCGAGCCGACGGTGTCGCTGGCCGTGGACGGCGCGGAACCCACTGTGCCACTCGCCCGGCCGGAGGTGGACCGCTCGCCAGATGCCGAGCCGACCGTCCACCTGAGTCCGGCTCCGGCTCCGGCAACGGCTCCGATTCCGGCCCCGGGCACCGTGACCGGGCAGGCGACAGTGCGTCTGCGGCCGGTGCCGCCGGCCAGGGGCCCGGGCGTGGAGCCGACCGTCTCGTGGCAGCCCACCGGGGTACCGCATGGGCACCAGGCCGGCGGGCCGCCGGCGGCGACGGGCGCCGGGGCGTACCCGGATCGGACCGTGGGCGCGCGGGCGCCCAGCGGCGTCCCGGCGCCCGCGCCCGGCGGCGAGTTGCGCTTCGGGCCGGGCGTGCCGGTGACGCCGCCGCCCGCGCCGCCCTGGCCGACCGCGCCCCCGATCCGGCCGCGACCGGTCTGGCGGCGTGTCGTCTCGGTGCTGTCCACGCTGCTCACCGCCGCGCTGCTGCTCACTGTCGGCCTCTACCTGTGGCAGCGGCTGCGCCCGATGGAGGTCGAGCAGGTGTCGGTGGCGGCGAACCGGCCGGCCGGTGTCGCGTGCGACGTGACGGTGGACGTGGTGGCCACGGTACGGACCAACGGGCGCGCCGGAACGATCCGCTACCAGTGGTTCCGCTCGGACGGCCCGCCCGGCGCGGTGCTCACCGAGCGGGTCGGCAGCGGGCAGCACACCGCGACCCTCACCCTCGAGTGGACGTTCTCCGGAGTGGGCACGACAGTCGGCACGGCCACCGTCAACATCATCGAACCGGCGCCGATGCAGGCCGGCACCCGCGTCAGATACCGCTGTCCCGGCGGCTGACCGCGTTTCCCCGCGCGCGGGTCCGGGTAGCCCCACCCGAACAAACCTGGACCACGTACGTGGAGGCCCTTCGATGAGAGACAACTTCGGGGACGCGGTGGGCGACGCGTTCCGTTCGGTGATGCTGTTCCTGCCCAAGGCGGTCGCGTTCGTCGCGATCCTGATCGCCGGCTGGCTGATCGCCAAGGCCGTGCTGAAGCTCGTGGACAAGGTGCTGGAGCGGGTCCACTTCGACCGGGCCGTCGAGCGCGGCGGCATCAAGACCGCGCTGGCCCGCTCCAAGTACGACGCCAGCGACATCGTCGCCAAGCTCGCCTACTACGGCGTGCTGCTGGTCACGCTCCAGCTCGCGTTCGGCATCTGGGGCCCCAACCCGATCTCCGACCTGATCGCCGGTGTGATCGCCTGGCTGCCCCGGGCGTTCGTCGCCATCGTCATCGTGGTGGTCGCCGCGGCCATCGCCCGTGCGGTGAAGGACATCATCTCCAGCGCGCTCGGCGGCCTCTCCTACGGCCGGGTGCTGGCGAACCTCGCCTCGGTGTTCATCCTGGGCCTCGGCGTCATCGCCGCGCTCAACCAGATCGGCGTCGCCACCACTGTCACCACTCCGGTGCTGATCGCGGTGCTCGCCACCGTGGGCGGCATCCTGGTCGTCGGTGTCGGCGGCGGCCTGGTCCGGCCGATGCAGAGCCGCTGGGAGAACTGGCTGACCCGGGCCGAGGAGGAGTCGCGCACCATCGCCACGCACGCCCGCGCGTACCAGGCCGGGCGCCGCGACGTCGAGGCCCGCCTGGCCGCCACCGGCCCGTACGCGGACTCCGAGCTGACCCAGCCGGTGAGCCGGGACGCCGAGGCGGACCGTACGCAGCCCGTCCCCGCGTACCCGGCCACTCCGGCCGCCGCCGGTGCGGACGCCACCGAGCCGGTGCCGGCGGAGGCCACGCAGCACATTCCGGCGTACGCGGACTCCGACCGCACCCAGCCGGCCACGCCGCGTCAGCCGACCGCCGAGCAGGCCGCGGACAGCGAGGCCACCATGGTCATCCCGCAGGCCGACGTGGAGAAGTTCCGCCGCTGACCTGGCGGCAGTGACACTCGGGGCGGGACCGCACGGTCCCGCCCCGATCTCGTGCCCGCCGGGGGACCACCGGGGCGCCTCGCGGCGGATAGGATCCGGGCATGACCTGGCGATGTTGATGCCCTACTGAGCGACGAGGCCGCGGGCCGCCGCGGACGCCGTGCATTCCGGCCGGTGTCCGTCACGTCCCGTGGGAAGGTCCCATGCTCGTCGCTCCTGCCCGCGTACCCGCGACCCGCCGCCTGGCGGCGACGCTCTACGGGTACGCGTTCCTCACCGACCTCGTCCTGCTCTACCCGCTCTACGTGCTGCTGTTCGCCGACACCGGGTTGTCGGTCGGGCAGATCTCCTCGCTGTTCGTGCTCTGGGCGGCCGCCGGCATCGTGCTGGAGGTGCCCTCCGGGGTGTGGGCCGACACGGTGTCGCGCCGGCTGCTGCTGTGCCTGGCGCCGCTGCTCGCCGCCGCCGGTTTCGCGCTCTGGGTGCTGCTGCCGTCCTACCCGGCGTTCGCCGTGGGTTTCCTGCTGTGGGGCGCCGGTGGCGCGCTGCGCTCGGGCGCGCTGGAGGCACTGGTCTTCACCGAGCTGGAGCGTCTCGGTGCGGCCGACAGGTACGCCCGGCTGATCGGCCGGGCCCGCACCGCCGAGGTGCTCGGCGCCGTCGGGTCCGGGGTGCTCGCCGGGCCGGCGTACGCGCTCGGCGGCTACCTCGCGGTCGGCGCGGCGAGCGTGGCGACCTGCCTGCTGGCGGCAGCCGTCGCGGCCCGCTTCCCGGAACACCGCCCACGATCGTCCGCGCCGGTTCCAGGTGGCGAGCCGGACGGGCCGCGCGCGAGTGCCGCGCCGGGTGACGACGAGCCCGGCTGGCTGGACAGCCTGCGCCTGGGCCTGCGCGAGGTGCGCGCCGACCGCCGCGTCCGGGCCGCCGTGCTGCTGGTCGCGGCGGTGACAGCGATCTGGGGTGGGCTGGACGAGTACACCGGGCTGCTGGCCGCCGACACCGGCATGGCCGAGGTGGGCGTACCGCTGCTGCTCCTGCTGGTCTGGGCCGGGATGACTGTGGGTGGGCTGCTCGCGCCGCTGGGCGAGCGGCTGTCCCACCGGGGGTACGCGGGCCTGCTGGTGTTCGCGGCGGGCGCGACGGCGGCCGGGGCGCTGCTGCGGCACCCGGCGGGGTTCGTGCTGCTGGCCGCCGCGTTCGCCGCGTTCCAGCTCGCTACAGTGCTCGCCGACGTGCGGCTGCAGGCCCGGATCGCCGGGTCGGCGCGGGCCACCGTCACGTCGCTGGCCGGGATGGCCACCGACCTGACCATCGTCGCCTTCTACGCCGGGTACGGGCTGCTCGCCGGCGCGGTCGGCAACCCGGCTGCCTTCGCGGTCGCGGTGCTGCCGTACCTGCTGGTGGCGCTGTGGCTGTTCACCGGTCGAGCATGAATCACCAGAAAAGGGACCAATGGTCGCGTTCGCGGCCTAGCGTGGGTCCGGAAAATCGGCGACCCCGGGGAGACGATCGCGGTGACGTTGGAAGCAGAGCGCACACTGCGCGACGAGGACCTGACCGGGCTGGCGGAGCTGGCCGCCCAACTCCGGGTGGACGCCATCCGGTGCAGCACGATGGCCGGCTCCGGGCACCCGACATCGAGTCTCTCCGCCGCCGATCTGCTCGCCGTGCTGGTCGCCCGGCACCTGCGCTACGACTGGTCCTACCCGGGCAACCCCGGCAACGACCACCTGATCCTCTCCAAGGGGCACGCCTCGCCGCTGCTGTACGCGGTGTTCCGGGCCACCGGCGCGATCAGCGAGCAGGAGCTGCTGGAGACGTACCGGCAGGCCGGGTCGCGCCTGCAGGGCCACCCCACG
This sequence comes from Micromonospora sp. M42, assembly GCF_000568915.1. NCBI lineage: Bacteria > Bacillati > Actinomycetota > Actinomycetes > Micromonosporales > Micromonosporaceae > Micromonospora > Micromonospora sp. M42. Next base: position 890,563 of record NZ_KK037233.1, read on the forward strand.
CCGGTGCTGCCCTGGGTCGACGTCGCCACCGGCTCGCTCGGGCAGGGGCTGCCGGTCGGCGTCGGGGTGGCGCTCGCCGCCCAGTACCTCGACCGGTCACCCGCGCACGTCTGGGTGCTCTGCGGCGACAGCGAGACCGCCGAGGGATCGGTGTGGGAGGCGCTGGACAAGGCCGGGCACTACGGGCTGCGCAACCTCACCACGATCGTGGACGTCAACCGGTTCGGCCAGCGCGGCCCCACCGAGCTGGAGTGGGACCTGGACACCTACCGGCGTCGTGTCGAGGCGTTCGGCTGCCGGGCGATCGTCGTCGACGGCCACGACCTGGGCGCGATCGACGAGGCGTACGGGCAGGCACTCGAGGCCACCGGGCCGACGGTGGTGCTGGCCCGCACGGTCAAGGGCAAGGGCGTGCCGGAGGTGGAGAACGACCCGGCCTGGCACGGCAAGGCGTTCGACCCGGAACTGGCCGACCGGGCCGTACGGGCGCTCGGCGGCCCCCGCCGGATCCGGGTCGCCGGACCGAAACCTCCCGCCGCGCCGCGCACCGCCGCCGCCGAGCACCGGCAGCCGGAGCTGCCCCGGTACGAGCGCGGGACGAAGGTGGCCACCCGGAACGCGTACGGCGACGCGCTGCGCGCCCTCGGCGCCGCCCGGCCCGACGTGGTCGCGCTCGACGGAGAGGTCAGCGACTCCACCCGGGCGGAGAGCTTCGCCGCCGCGTACCCCGATCGGTTCTTCCAGATGTTCATCGCCGAGCAGCAGCTCGCCGCCGCGGCGGTGGGCCTGGCGGTACGCGGCTACCGGCCATTCGCGGCGACGTTCGCCGCGTTCTGGTCCCGGGCGTACGACTTCATCCGGATGGCCGGGGTGTCCCGGGCCGACATCGCGCTGGTCGGCTCGCACGCCGGGGTCGAGATCGGCCCGGACGGCCCGTCCCAGATGGGGCTGGAGGACATCGCGGCGCTTCGCGCAGTGCCCGGCTCCACGGTGCTCAGCCCGGCCGACGCGGTCTCCTGCGCGGCGCTGGTCGCCCAGATGGCCGACCACCCGGGCATCACCTACCTGCGCACCACGCGCGGCAAGTACCCGGTGCTCTACGACGACGGCGAGCCGTTCCCGATCGGCGGCAGCCGGATGGTGCGCGACGGCGGCGACGTGGCGCTGCTCGGCACCGGCGTGACGGTGCACCTCTGCCTCACCGCCGCCGACGAACTGACCCGCGAGGGCATCGACGCGCGCGTGATCGACATGTACTCGATCAAGCCGGTGGACCGGCAGCGCCTCGCCGAGACCGTGGTGGAGACCGGCGGGCGGCTGGTGGTGGTCGAGGACCACTACCCGGAGGGCGGGCTGGGCTCAGCGGTGCTGGAGGCGCTCGCCGACCTGGGCGAACCGTCCCGGGTCAACCACCTGGCGGTACGCGGGCTGCCCGGCTCCGGCACCCCGGCCCAGCAGTTCGACCGGGCCGGCATCGGCGTCGGCGCGATCGTCTCGGCAGCGCGGGCCCTGGCCTGAACGCCTGTTCGCCGGGGCCAGGTCAGCGGCGGTGTTTGCCGAGGCCGGCGGCGGGTAGCCACGCTGCCGTTGCGACGGGAGGACAGACGATGGCCGAACCGGAGTTCTACGCGCGGGTGTCCGCCCGCGCCGGCGTACCGGTCGAGACGGCCCGCGCGCTGACCGAGGCGACGCTGCGCACGCTCGCCGAACGGATCAGCGGCGGCGAGGCCGACGACCTGTCCGCGCACGTCGCGCACGAGCTGCGTCCGTTGCTGGCGCGCGCCCGGGTCGAGGACCCGGAGGTCTTCGGGTACGACGAGTTCCTGCGCCGGGTCGCCGAGCGCTCCGGCGCGACACCGTCCGACGCCGAGCGCGGCGCGCGGGCGGTGCTGCAGGCGCTGCACCGGGTGGTCGGGCCGGCCCAGTTCAACCGGGCGCTGTCCCAGCTGCCGCGCGAGATCGCCGAGCTGGCCCAGCCCGCCCCGCGCCCGGCCTAGGCGAAAGGAAGGGCCCCTTGTTAACGCCTCCGGTAGAGGAAGGGCCCCTTGTTAACACCCGCCGCCGCAGGCTGCGCGCGTCGGCGCCGGGGAGGCGTCACTCGGGCAGCGCGTCCAGGTAGACCCAGCGGCCGTCCTCGCGGGCGAAGCGGCTGTGCTCGGCCAGCACACCCGCCCGGCCACCCTCGCGGTAGTGCGCCCGGAACCGGACCGTACCGGCGCTGTCGAACAGGCCGCCCTGACCGGTCTCCACGATCTCCAGCCGGGTCCAGCGCGTGCCCGGGTCCAGCTCCAGCCGGTCGGGCCGGGTGCTGGGGTGCCAGCTGTGCCGCAGGTAGGCCGCGTCGCCGAGCGCGAACGCGCTGAACCGGGACCGCATCAGCGCCTCCGCGGTCGCCGCCGTCGCCTCGCCCCGGTGGACCGGGGCGCAGCAGTCCGCGTACGGCCGGCCGGTGCCGCACGGGCATGCCGCCGTCCGTTCACCCCGCCTCGCCATGCCGCGATTCTCCCAAGCCTCGGAGAGGTGTTAACAAGGGGCCCTTCCTCTACCGGAGGCGTTAACAGGGGGCCCCTCCTTACACCTCAACCCAGTAGGCTCCCCGGACCATGAGCGTGAGTCCGACTCAGCGTGTCCTCGACCCCGATCAGGTCCGCCGATACCTCACCGCCTCGCTCGGGCCCGGCGTCGAGGTGGCCGACTGCGGCCCGCTGTCCGGTGGCGGCTTCGCCGCCGTGTGGC
>NZ_KK037233.1:893604-905279 GCF_000568915.1 Micromonospora sp. M42
GACGGCGACCGGGCGCACGGGGCTACCTGGCGGGACGCGTACACGGCGATGGTGGACGACATGCTCGCCGACGCCGCCGATTGGGCGGTGCCGCTGCCGGTGCCGGCGTCCCGGATCCGGGAGCTGGTGGCGCGGCACGCGGCGGTGCTCGACGCGGTACGCCGTCCGGCGCTGCTGCACTTCGACGGCTGGGCCGGCAACGTGCTCGCCGTGGACGGGCCGGACGGCACGCCCCGGCTCACCGGCCTGGTCGACGGCGAACGCTACCTGTGGGGCGATCCGCTGATGGACCTGGTGTCGCCGCTGCTGTTCCGCCGCGCCGAGGACGAGCCGGACGACCCGCTGGTGCGCGCCTACCGGGCGGCGGCGCCGTTCCCGTTCGACGCCGGGGCGCGGCGGCGGCTCGGGTTGTACCGGCTGTACCTCTACCTGCTGATGACCGTCGAGATGCCCAGCCGGAACATCACCGCCGACAACGACCCGGGCCGGGTGGCGCTGCTGGCGAAGCTGCTCGACGCGGAACTGGCCGACCTGGAAGGCTGAGCGTCAGCGGGTAGCGGTGGCGAAGACCACGATGTTGTCCGGGTAGCTGCCGGTCCGCGGGTCGAACCGCCCGCCGCACGTGATCAAACGCAGCCGCGCAGCAGCGTCGCCGCCGTAGACCCGCGTGGTGGGGAAGCGTTCCTTCGGGTACGCCCCGACGCCGTCCACGGTGAACGCCGCGGTCCGGCCGTCGGCGCGCAGCACCCGGATCGTGTCGCCGGGGCGCAGCCGGCCGAGGTCGAAGAAGACCGCCGGGCCGTGCTGCGAGTCGACGTGCCCGACCAGCACCGCGTTGCCGGCCTGGCCGGGGGCGGGACCGGGGTGGTACCAGCCGGTGACCTCCGGGCGTTCCAGCGGCGGCACCTCCAGCGCGCCGTCGGCGTCGGTGGCCACCGGCACGATCTCGGCGTCCACGCCGATGCGCGGGATGGTCACCCGCACCGGTGTGGCGCGGGGGAGCGCCGGGCCTGCCGTACCCGGTCGTTCGGTGGCGGGCGCGGCGGAGACGCCGGGCTGTGGCGGTGGCGTCGACGTGGTGCCGAGCCCGGCCGAGACCAGTCCGGTGCCGGTGGCGGCGGCGACGGTGACGGCGGTGACCACGACGGCGGTGCGCAACCGCGACCGGCGCTGCGACTCCGACAGCATCCCACCTCCGTCCGACAGGGACGTGCCGCCCGCGCCGGGTGCTCCGGCGCGGGCGGACCGCTCGACGATCCGGTCAGGCGACGGCGCCCGCGCGGCGTCGGCGGATGACCGCGTACGCGCCACCGGCGAGCGCCCCGGCGGCCAGCACGCCCCCGGCGACCAGCACCCCGGTGTCGCCGTCGCGCCCGCCGCCACCGGCCTGCGCGCCGCCGATCGGGGTGACGGTGAACGTGGCGCTGCCGCCGTCGCTGCCGTCGCCGCACGTGGTGGCGACGGTGTACGTGCCGAGCGTGAATCCGGCGGTGAACAGCTCGGCGCTCAGGCCACCGCCCGCGGCCGCAGTGGTGGACCGGACGTTCTGGTCCCGGTCCGGGCCGGTGACCCGGAAGATCGCGTCACCGGCGTTCGGGTTGCACGTGGTGGTCAGCACGACGGTGCCGCCGACCGGGGTGGCGGCGGGTGAGACTCTGGTGTCCGCCAGCGCGGCGGCCGGGAGCAGCAGTGCGCCGAGGCCCACGCCGAACGCCGCCGATCCGAGAAATGACTGTGCCTTCATCCGCGTCTTCCCTCACTTTTCGTCCGCTGTAGGCGTGGGACGTCGTTCGGGTGGCCAACTCCGTGACGAGCACCGGTGTGGCCAACACTAGGAGGGTTGCGGCGGTCACTGGGGGTAATTGAGAAATCTTCGTTGCCGTCCGGTGTGCTCCCTGCCGCCGTCGGAGGGTGGACATGCCGGGCCAGGCCGGACGGCGAGCCGTCCCGCTTCGCCGTGTCTGGGTCCGCTGTCCGTTTCGCGCCTACCGGACGGGCGGTTCCGGCCGGACCAGCCCGGTGTCGTACGCGAGCACCACCGCCTGGATCCGGTCGCGCAGGCCCAGCTTGGTGAGGATCGCCGAGACGTGTGTCTTCACGGTGGCGGTGCTCAGGTGCAGCCGGGCGGCGATCTCCGCATTGGACAGTGCCCGCGCGGTGAGCGTCAGCACCTCCCGCTCGCGGGCGGTCAGCACTGCGAGGGCGTCACCGGTGGGCGTGGGCGCGGGCAGCCAGTCGGCGTACCGGTCCAGCAGCCGCCGGGTCACAGTCGGCGCGAGCAGCGCCTCGCCCCGGGCCACCACGCGTACCGCCTCGGCGAGGTCGGCCGGGCGGGTGTCCTTGAGCAGGAACGCGCTGGCCCCGGCGCGCAGCGCGGCGTAGACGTGTTCGTCCAGGTCGAACGTGGTCAGCATGACCACCTTGGCCGGGTTGCCGGCGGCCACCAGGTCGCGGGTGGCGGCGATGCCGTCGCGGCGGGGCATCCGCACGTCCATCAGCACCACGTCCGGCCGCGTACGCGTCGCGACTGCGACCGCCTCGACCCCGTCGGCGGCCTCGCCGACCACGCTCAGGTCGGGCCGCGCGTCGAGGACTGTGCGCAGCCCGGCGCGGATCAGCTCCTGGTCGTCGGCGATGACCACCCGTACCGTCATCGGGCCGCCTCCACCGGCAGCCGGGCGTGGACCCGGAATCCGCCGGCCGGCAGCGGGCCGGCGTCCAGTGTGCCGCCGAGCAGCCGGGCCCGTTCCCGCATGCCGACGATGCCGCGCCCGGTGGTCGTGCCGGGGCGGCGGGCGGGCGCCGGGCCGTCGTTGACGACCTCCAGCCGCAGTACGCCGTCGCGGTAATCGACGTCCACGTCGGCGCGGGTGCCGTGACCGTGGCGCAGCGCGTTCGTCAGCGACTCCTGCACGATCCGGTACGCCGACAGCTGCACCCCGCCGGGCAGCGCCTCGCCGTCGCCGTCGCGCCGCAGCGTCACCCGCAGGCCCACCGCCCGTACCGCGTCGGCGAGCGCGTCGAGCTGTGCCAGCCCCGGCTGCGGTCCGTCCGGTTCGGACCCGTCGTCGAGGGCGAGCGCGTGCAGCATGGCCCGCAGTTCGGTCAGCGCCGACCGGGCCGCCGTGTCGATCGCGGCGAGCGCGGCGCGGGCCTGCTCCGGCTGCTCGTCGAACACGTCCTCGGCGGCGGCGGCCTGCACCGCGATGACCGCGACGTGGTGCGCCACCACGTCGTGCAGCTCCCGGGAGATCCGCTCCCGTTCGGCGGCGCGTACCTGCCGTTCGCGCTCGCCACGCCGCTGCGCCTGGCCCCGTTGCAGTTCGCCGAGCGTCCAGCTCAGGCCCAGCGCGGTCCCGCCAGCAGCAGGTCCCGCCAGCCGCCGGGACCAGCTTCCACGGCGTGGGCGCGAGCAGCAGCCCGAGCGCGACGAGCGAGTACCGGGCGGGCGCAGCCGGGCCACGTACGCCATCGGCACCGCGACCAGGCGAGCCAGCCGAGCTGCGGGCAGAGCGCCTCGAGGCCGACGCCGGCGAGCGCGGCGACGCCGAGGGCGTACTCCGGGTGGCGCCGGATCCACAGCAGACAGCCGGCCTGCGCGACGGCGAGGCCGACCGCGACGGCGGTCGCGCCGGTCGTGTCCGGGCCGGCGTCGGAGGCCAGCAGCGCGAGCAGGCACACGGCGAGGCTCACGGTGGCGATGCCGCCGTCGAGCAGCAGCAGGAGCCGGGGCCGGGACGCGCACCTCATGCCCGGATGCTAGGCCGCGGGCGCACCGCTTCTCATCGGTCGCCAGACGGAGATCCGGGCCGGTGATCGGTCCGGCGACGGAGCCGGGAACCGCTCCGCGGCCCGATCCGCGCGGCGGCCCGCCGGACCTAGCGTCGGCGGCAGTCGTCCCGATGCCGAGGAGCTACCGATGGAAACCACGATTCCGACCGCCGCCACCCGCCCGACCCGCCGCCGGGTGCGGCTGCTGACGGTGCTCGCCGCCACCGTGGCCACGCTGCTGGGCTGGGTGGTCGCGGTGCCGCTGGCCGGGGTGGAGCTGACCGCGCGCACCGGTTCGGACGTGCAGCGGGTGACGCCGGTGGCGGTGGCGGTGAGCACGCTGCTCGCCGGGCTGTCCGGCTGGGCGCTGCTGGCCCTGCTGGAGCGGCTCACCGCCCGCGCCCGGACCGTCTGGACGGTGGTCGCGGGCCTGGTGCTGCTGGTGTCGCTGCTCGGGCCGCTAAGCGGGGGAGTGGGGGGTGCGGCGACGCTGATGCTGGTGGCGTTTCACCTGGTCGCGGGCACGGTGCTGATCATCGGCCTGCGCCGCGCCGCCGCCTGACGGGCCGGGCCGCCGCGACGGGGGCAGGCGGCCCGGCCTCCAGAACTAGCCTCCTAGGATGCCCTACGCGATGTGACGCTCGAAATTCCTCCGCCACCGATGTCGAGAACGGGCAGGCGGCTTCGTCCCCGGAGTGAACGCGGCCAGAATGGGTCGCACCCTCCATGAGGAGACACAGATGAAGTACCTGCTCCTGAAGCACTACCGCGGCGGTCCGACCCCGGTCACCGACATGCCGATGATCGACAAGTGGACGCCGGAGGAGATCTCCGCGCACGTGAACTACATGCAGGAGTTCGCGGCCCGGCTGCAGGAGAGCGGCGAGTACGTCGACGGCCAGGCGCTCGCCCCGGAGGGCACGTTCGTCCGCTACGACGGCGAGGGCCGACCGCCGGTGACCGACGGTCCGTTCGCCGAGACGAAGGACCTGATCGCCGGCTGGATGGTGATCGACGTGGACAGCTACGAGCGTGCCCTCGAACTGGCCGCCGAGCTGTCGGCCGCGCCGGGGCAGGGCGGCAAGCCGATCCACGAGTGGCTGGAGCTGCGCCCGTTCCTGACCGCGCCGCCGACCATCACCGAGTGATCCGTCCGATGGACGAGGTCGCGCTCCGCAGCCTCATCCCGGGCGTGCTCGGTGTCCTCGTCCGCCGCGGAGCAGACTTCGCGGCGGCCGAGGACGCCGTGCAGGACGCGCTGATCGAGGCGCTGCGTGTCTGGCCGGCCGACCCGCCCCGCGACCCCTTGGGCTGGCTGGTCACAGTGGCGTGGCGCCGGTTCCTGGACGCGGTCCGCGCCGACGCCGCCCGGCGCCGACGGGAGGACCTGATCGACGAGGAGCCGCCGCCCGGCCCGGTGCCCGCCGTGGACGACACGCTGCGGCTCTACTTCCTCTGCGCGCATCCGTCGCTGAGCCCGTCGTCGGCCGTCGCGTTGACGCTGCGCGCCGTCGGCGGGCTCACCACCCGGCAGATCGCGCAGGCGTACCTGGTGCCGGAGGCCACCATGGCGCAGCGGATCAGCCGGGCCAAGCGCACCGTCTCCGGGGTTCGCCTCGACCAGCCCGGTGACGTCGCCACCGTGCTGCGCGTGCTGTACCTGGTGTTCAACGAGGGCTACTCCGGCGACGTGGACCTGGCCGCCGAGGCGATCCGGCTCACCCGGCAGCTCGCCGCCGCGATCGACCATCCCGAGGTGGCCGGGCTGCTCGCGCTCATGCTGCTGCACCACGCCCGCCGGGCCGGCCGGACCGCGCCCGACGGCAGCCTGGTGCCGCTGGCCGAGCAGGACCGCAGCCGGTGGGACAGCGCGCTGATCGCCGAGGGCGTGGGCATCCTGCAGACCGCGCTGTCCCGCGACCGGCTCGGCGAGTTCCAGGCCCAGGCCGCGATCGCGGCACTGCACGCGGACGCGCCCACCGCCGCGGAGACCGACTGGGTGCAGATCGTCGAGTGGTACGACGAGCTGGTGCGCCTGACCGGCAACCCGATCGCCCGGCTCAACCGGGCGGTCGCGGTCGGCGAGGCGGACGGCCCGCGCGCCGGGCTGGCGGCGCTCGCGGCGCTTGACGACACGCTGCCCCGGTACACGGCGGTGGCCGCGTACCTGCACGAACGCGACGGCGATCCGGACCGGGCGGCCGGCCTGTACGCCGACGCGGCCCGTCGCGCGGCCAGCCTGGCCGAACGCGACCACCTCAACCGGCAGGCGGCCCGCCTCAACTCCCGCCGCCCCGGATAAACCGGTCGGCAGGGTTCGTCGCCGCTGGTAGGTTGCCTCGCCGTGACGGGGGAACGGCTCGGCGGGCGCTTCGCCCGACTGTGGACGGCGAGCACGCTGTCCGCGCTGGGCAGCGGGACGGCGACTGTGGCCGCGCCGCTGTACGTGGCGTCGCTCACCGACGATCCGCTGGTGGTGTCGGCCGGGGCGGCGGTGTCGTGGCTGCCGTGGCTGCTGTTCGCGCTGCCCGGCGGCGTGCTGGCCGACCGGGTGGACCGGCGGCGGCTGATGGTGCTCATCGACTGGGTACGCGTCGGCGCGCTCGCCGTGCTCGCGGCGGCGATGCTCGCCGACCGGGCCGGGATCGCGCTGCTGTACGCGGTGCTGTTCGTGGTGAACACCGGCGAGGTGGTGTTCCGTACCGCCGCGCAGGCGGTGCTGCCGGCGGTGGTGCCGCGCTCGCTGCTGGAACGCGCCAACGGGTGGCTGGGCGGCGGCACCCAGGTGATGCAGAACATGATCGCCGGCCCGCTCGGCGGGTTCCTGTTCGTGCTGGCGGCGTCGCTGCCGTTCGCCCTGAACGCCGGCACGTACGCGCTCAGCGCCGTGCTGGTCGGGCTGCTCGCCGGGACGTACCGTGCCGGGCCGGCGCCGGACGGGCGGCGTTCGGCGCGGGCGGAGGTCGCGGAGGGGTTCCGCTGGTTGTGGGGGCAGCGGCTGCTGCGCACCATGACCGTGCTGATCGGCCTGCTCAACGTCACGCTCACCGCCGCCGTGGCGGTGCTGGTGCTGCTCGCCACCGAACGGCTGGGTCTCGGCTCGGTCGGCTACGGCGCGTTGTTCACCTGCATGGCAGTGGGCGGCGTGCTCGGCTCGGTGGTGGGGGACCGGCTGATCGCCGCGATCACGCCCACCTGGACGGTACGGACCGGGCTGCTGGTCGAGGCGGGACTGCACCTGGCGCTGGCCGCGTCCCGCAGCGCCGCCGTGGTCGGGTTCGCGCTGTTCGCGTTCGGGGCGCACAGCGCGCTGTGGAACATCGTGGCGAACTCGCTGCGGCAGCGGCTCACCCCGCCCGCGTTGATGGGCCGGGTCGGCAGCACCACGTTGTTCGTCGCGGCGGGCGGAAACTGCGTCGGCGCGCTGCTCGGCGGTGTGGTGGCGGCCCGGTTCGGCATCACCGCGCCGTACTGGGTGGGTTTCGTGGTGGCGGTCGCGGTGATCGCCGCGACGTGGCGGGTCTTCGACCGGGCGACGGTGGCCGCCGCCTACGCCCAGCCGGCACCCCAGGAGCCCGCCCCGGTGGCCTGAGCGCGGGTCGGCCGGTGACCGCGCCCGCCGATGTGACAGCGTGGTCGGGTGCAGGCATCCTCAGCGGTCGACGTCGACCTCGCGCTGGTCGGCGGCGGCGGCGCCGCGTCCCTGGTCCTGGCCGCGCTGGACCGCCACGGCGTGACCGGGCTGCGGGTCGCGGTGGTCGACCCGGTGCACAAACGCGGCCAGGACCGCACGTGGGCGTTCTGGGGCCTGCCCGGCGACGACCTCGATCCGCTGCTGAGCGCGAGCTGGTCGCAGGTCGACGTGGTCACGCGCGCCGGCCGCCGCGTCCTCACGCTCGACCCGCTGCGGTACGCCATGCTGCGCTCCGCCCCGGTCTACGACCGGGCTGCCGCGGCCGAGCGGCGGCTGGACGCGGTCCGGATCAGCGCTCCGGCGGGGGAGCTGCACGACGACGGTGAGCGGGTCACTGTCTGCGACCCGGAGGGGCGGGACCTGGTGCGGGCCGGCTGGGTGCTCGACTCGCGGCCCCGGCGGCCGAAACGACCGGGGCGTACCAGTTGGTTGCAGCACTTCCGGGGCTGGTGGCTGGCCGCCGACCGGCCGACGTTCGATCCGCAGCGGGCCGTTCTGATGGACTTCCGCACCCCACAGCCGCAGCGCGGCGTCTCCTTCGGGTACGTGCTGCCTGTCGACGACCGGTTCGCGCTGGTCGAGTACACCGAGTTCGGGCCGGAACTGCTCGACGACGCGGGCTACGACACGGCGCTGCGCGGCTACGCCGACCTGCTCGGGCTGGACCTGACCGCGCTGCGGGTGCGGGAGGTCGAGGACGGCGTGATCCCGATGACCGACGGCCCGTTCGAACCCCGTCCCAGCCCGCGGGTGGTGCGGCTGGGCACCGCCGGTGGGGCGACCCGGCCGTCCACCGGGTTCACGTTCTCCGCGATGCTGCGCCAGGCCGACCAGGTGGCCCTGGCGCTCGCCGCCGGCTGTCCGCCGGTGCCCGCGCCCGCGTACCCGGGGCGGCACCTGTGGATGGACGCGGTGGCGCTGCGCGCGCTGGACCGGGGGCACGTCGGCGGGGTGGAGTTCTTCGAGCGGCTGTTCGACCGCAACCCGGCGGAGCGGGTGCTGCGGTTCCTCGACGGCGTGACCAGCCCGGCCGAGGATCTGGCGGTGATGCGGTCCAGCCCGCTGCTGCCGATGACCGGCGCGGTGCTCGGCGACGCGGCCGGCCGGCTGCGGGCCCGCCTGCGCCGCTAGCTCCGGTGGCCGGTCGCCTCGGCGACGCGGTCGCGCACCAGCACCCGCAGCTGCTCCATCGGGTCGCCGTCGCCCGCGCCGAGCCGGTTGCGCACCGCCGCCACCGTCAACCCCAGATCCGGGTACGCGAACGCGAGGCTGCCGCCGCTACCGGCGGTGCCGAACGATCCGTCGTCCTCGACCGCGTACCCGAGCCCGAACGTGCTCTCCTGGCCGAACACCCACTCCTGGGCGCGTACCGCCGGGGCGGACACCTCCCGCATCCGTGCGGCGGAGATCAGCCGTACCCCGTCGACCGGGCCGAGTAGCGCCGCGTACATCCGGGCCACCGCGCGGGCGCTCATCGTGCCGACCGACGGACACATCGGCGCGCAGCACGTCGGGGCGGGAACCGATGACGGTGTCGGGGCGTACCGCTGGCGGGGCGACCGCGTCGAAGTGCGGCAGGTTCGCCCCGGCCCAGGTCATCAGCGCGGACAGGCCGGCGTCCTCCAGCCGGGCCAGCCGGGCCAGGTCCGCCTCCGGTACGGCGAGGAACAGTTCCCGGTCCACGCCGAGCGGGCCGGCCACCTCGTCGGCGAGCACGCGCGACACGGGTGCGCCGGTGACCCGCCGGACCACTTCGCCGAGCAGCCACCCCCACGTCCAGGCGTGGTACGCCAGCCGCTCGCCGGGCGCCCACAGCGGCCGCGCGTCTGCCAGCAGCTCGCACATGCGCGTCCAGTCGGTGAAGTCCTCCGGCGTGACGTCGGCGGGCAGCGCGGGCAGGCCGGCGGTGTGGGTGAGCACGTGCCGCAGCGTGATGGCGTCCTTGCCGTGCCGGGCGAACTCCGGCCACACCGCGGCGAGCGGCAGGTCGTAGTCGAGCCGTCCCCGCTCGGCGAGCACGTGCACGACGGTGGCGGTGAGTCCCTTGCCGGTGGAGACCGCGTGCACGGGCGTGTCGGCGGTCATCGGCCGTCCGGTGGTGGTGTCGGCGAGCCCCGTCGTGAAGAAACGATCGCCACCCCGTCCAGGTACGCGGCCACCTGCACACCGGCCTCCCGGCCGGAGGAGACCAGCTCGTCGATAGTGTCCCGTACCTCGGCCCGCAGGCCGTCCCACCGCGTGTCCACGATCTCGCAGCGTGCCAGACCGCCGCGCCGCCGTCGCTCGCTTTTCGGCCGCCGGTTCTCCGTCGCTGCGTGCTCGGCCGGGCGGCGGCGCTCAGCGGGAAAAAAAAAAAAAGCGTGGCGCTGGTGGCGCCCTGGATCGGCAGCGGGTCCGTGTCGCCGGTGAGCAGCCGGGCGCGCAGCGCGTCGATCGTCTACAAAGTCGACACCGAGCCGGCCGGTCGGTCGTGTGCACGGAACCGTGTGCGGCCCGCAGGTAGACCAGCACCAGCCGGATGACCTCGGCCGGCGCCCGCCCGTAAGCGGGCCAGCCCGGCGTCGCGCCGCCGTTGCGGTCCCGCCACTCGGCGACCAGCCGGTCGGTGGAGTGCTCGGTGAGCGCGAAGTCCGCGGCGATCTGGTCGTCGTCCACCCCCAGCAGGGACAGCACCAGCGCGGCGAGCAGGCCGGTACGGTCCTTGCCGGACGCGCAGTGGAACACCAGCGGATGCTCGCCGTCCGCGATCACCTCGATCGCCCGGCGCAGCTCGGCCACGCCGTCCTCGGCCACCTCGGCGTACCGGTCGGCCAGGTAGCGCCACGGGTCCACGTCGGGATCGATGTCGGCCTGCACGTACGGCCGGTGCTCGATGCTCAGGTTCTGCCAGGTCACGCCGAGGCTCTCCGGGGCCCGGCCGCGGTCGGCGATCTCCCACGGGTAGCGCAGGTCGATCACGGTGCGCACGCCCAGCGCGGCGAACCGTTCCAGGTCGTCACCGGCGAGCTTGGCCAGCGAGTCGGAGCGGTAGAGGCGGCCCCGGGCGACGGTGCGGCCGTCGCCGGTCCGCCAGCCGCCGAGGTCACGGAAGTTGCAGAGGGTGGCGAAGTCCGGGGGAGCGGTCATACCGGCACGCTAGCCGCGCGCGGCGGGTCCTGTGGTCCCGCGTGGCCGCGTACCCGGTAGGTTGCCGGGCATGGCGGAGGCGGAGACCGGCCGGGTCGTGGAGATCTGGACCGACGGCGCGTGCAGCGGCAATCCCGGGCCCGGCGGGTGGGGCGCGGTGCTGCGCTGGGGCGGGCACGAGCGGGAGCTGTGCGGCGGCGAGGCCACCCCGACCACCAACAACCGGATGGAGCTGACCGCCGCGATCCGGGCGCTGGAGAGCCTGACCCGCCCGGTCACGGTACGGCTGCACACCGACAGCACCTATGTACGCAACGGCATCACCGGCTGGCTGAACGCGTGGAAGCGCAACGGCTGGCTGACCGCCGCGAAGCAGCCGGTGAAGAACGCCGACCTGTGGCAGGCGCTGGAGGCGGCCTGTGCCCGGCACGACGTGACGTGGCTGTGGGTGAAGGGCCACAACGGGCACCCGGAGAACGAACGCGCGGACGCGCTGGCGAACCGGGGCATGACCGAGGCGCGGAGCGGCACGGCCGCCGCCCCGCGCACGCGTCAGCGCAGCGGCCGGCCCTCCTCGATCTCCTCCGGCTCCTCGGACGGGTCGCCGGTCCCGGAGACCGCGTCGACGTCGTAGCCGGCGCGGCTGACCTCCCGCGCGGACCGGCGGTCCTCGGCGGGCAGGTCGGCGAAGTCGTCACCGGTGTCGTCGGTGGTGTGCAGGGACTCGCCCGGCGGGCGCAGGGACGCCTCGTACGCGGTCACGCCGTCGGGTTCGTCGCCGGCCGCGCGGCCGAAGGACTCTTCACTGGTCATGTCGCACTCCTGCCCGCAGCGGGTGACGGCAAACGTTCGGGTGGCCTGGTGTCCGGCCGGTGCTCGCGCCTGCTCAGCCGGCGGCGTCCCGTCCGCGGGCCGCGTCCGGGTGGGTCGGCATCGAGGAGCCGCCCGAGCTGCTGCCGGAGGCGCCACCCGCCATGCCGGAGCCGTCGTCCTCGGTCACCTCGTCCGGTTTCGGCACGCCGGGTGCGGGCGCCGGCACGTCGGTGTCCGCGGCCGTCTGCACCAGCGGAACCTGCCCGGCCTC
>NZ_KK037233.1:905539-946095 GCF_000568915.1 Micromonospora sp. M42
CGGGCGGCGCAGCCCCGGCGGCAAGGACCGTGCGGTGGTCGCCGCGCGCGGCGTCGAGCTGCGACTGGTGCGTGAACAGGCACTCGCTCAGGTCGGCGCCGCGCAGGTCGGCCCCGCGCAGGTCCGCGCCGGTCAGGTCGGCCGCGCCGAGCCGTACGCCCCGCAGGTCCGCGCCGATCAGGCAGGCGCCGCGCAGGTTGGCCCCGGCCAGCGGGGTACGGCGCAGGTCCACAGCGATCAGCGTCGCGCCCCGGCGGTCCGGGCCGGCCTTCCCGGCGCGGGCCTGTTCGGCGGCGCGGGACAGGAGCCGGTTGGCCCGGTCCCGGTGCGCGTCGACGTCGAGCGCGAGCAGCTCGTCAGGGGTGCCGTCGGCGAGCCGGCCGGTCTCGTCGAGCGCGGCGGTCAGCTCGTCGCGCAGCGGGCCGGGCGGGGTCAGGCGTACCGCCTCGGTCAGATACCAGAGCAACTCGTGCAGGGGCCGCAACACCGCGAAGGTGTCGAACATCCGCGCTGCGGTGGCCGGGTCGGCGCGCCAGTCGCGGCCGGCGAACGTGTGCCGGGTGAGGTGCTGGCCGGCGCCGAAGCAGTCGAACACGGTGCATCCGGGGAAGCCGCGTTGCCGCAGCTCGGTGTGGATGCCGCAGCGGAAGTCGGCGCCCAGGTTCGGGCAGGGCCGTCCGGCGGGCTTGTCGATGGCGAAGTCGGCGGACGCGGTGAACGCCGGCGCGACGCAGCAGACCCCGGCGCAGCGCGAACAGTCCGCCCGCAGCTCCCGCCCGCCACCGACCGTGCGCGCCTCCACAGCACCCCCGTCCACCCGCACCATTCTCCGCACCCACCCCACCCCCACCCCACCCACCCCACCCACCCCGTCGATCATGAGGTTGACGGCGACAAAACGGACGGCAACCGCCGCCAACCTCATGATCAACCAGAACGAGAGGGGAGGGTCAGAAGGTGAAGAGGGAGGCGGTGGTGCGCTGCATCAGGCAGGGGTTGGTGAACGTACGCGTGTAGGAGACCGGGCGGGCCTGCCAGAAGCCCACGGCGCGGGCGACGACCGGGGCGTACTGGGAGGTGCAGGGCGCGCCGTCCACGTCGAGCGCGTCCAGGTCGCCGTCGACGCGGGCGACCAGCCGGCAGGCGGTGATCGGGTCGGGGTGCAGACCGCCGGTCGGCCCGCAGGTCAGCACCGTGGCGCGTACGCCGGCGCCGTCGTCGACGGTGAGCAGCAGCACCGATGGGGTCTGCGGGCCGGGGCGCGGCGCGGCCTGCGCGGGGGAGGCCGCCGCGCCGAGGGTGCCGAGCGCGGCGACCAGGGCCAGTGCGGCGGTACGTCGGGCGAAGGGCATGGGTGGTCCTTCCGTCGGGGCCCCGGGGTGCGGGGCCGATGGGTGGCCCGGTCCGTCGTGCGTAACCGGGCCGCCGAGAACCCTAGGTGGACGGTGTGAACGCGAAGGGTCACGAAGTGTTACGCCAGCCGACCGCGTCGCACGTTCGGTGTGACATCGGCGTACGGGAATGCCCGAACGGCTGACAACCGCTTCCGCGCCTCGCGTAAACGCATTCCGAATAAGCGTGACGCCTGCCTGAAAGGCTGACAACCAAATCGCCTCGTTATTGCGCCGATGCATTCCGTACGCCGGATCGTTGTCAATGGATGACAACCGGAACGGCCGTTACCGTAACGATTCTTTCCGGTGCTCCGTATCCCTTTACCGTCGGGTGGCAGGGCGTTTTCGCCCCCGTCGGAGGGACTGTTCATGAGCGATCTCTCACACCCGCCGCCCCGGACCACGGCCGCCGACGCGACCATTTCCGTCCCGGAGATCCAGGCCGGCCCGGAGCCCGCCGGCCGGACCGCCGAGTTCGTCGGCCGGTCACCGAACCAGCTCGCCTGGCTGCGGCTCAAGCGGGACCGTACGGCCCGGGCCAGCACCCTGACGCTCCTCGTCGCCGCGGTGGTGGCGCTCGGCGCGCCGCTGCTGGGGCGGCTCACCGGAATCGACCCGACCGACAAGTTCGTCGACCGTTTGAACGATTTCGGAATGCCGATCGGGTATGCCGGCGGGATCAGTTCCGATCATTGGCTCGGCCTTGAGCCGGGCAGCGGCCGGGACATCCTGATGCAACTGGTCTACGGTCTTCGAACGTCGCTGTTCATCGCGTTCACCTCGGCGCTGCTGGCCTCGTGCATCGGCGTCGCGGTCGGTGTGCTGGCCGGATGGGCCAGAGGCTGGCTGGACAGTCTCGTCAACTGGCTGATCGACCTCACGCTGGCGTTCCCGTTCCTCATCTTCGCGCTCGCGGTCATCCCGATCCTGCAGGATCGCTTCTACTCCGACCGGGAGGCGCCGTCGCCGGCGTTCCGGGTGGCGCTGATCGTCGCCACCTTCGGCCTGTTCAGCTGGACGTACACCGCGCGGCTGGTCCGCGGGCAGGTGATCTCGCTGCGGGAGCGGGAGTTCGTCGACGCGGCCCGGGCGGCCGGCGCCGGCACCGCGCACATCCTGCTGCGGCAGCTGCTGCCGAACATCTGGGCGCCGATCCTGGTCACCGTCTCGCTGATGGTGCCCCAGTTCATCGCCATCGAGGCGGCGCTGGCGTTCGTCAACATCGGCGTCACCGAGCCCACGCCCGACCTGGGCCGCATGATCTTCAACAGCATCGGCTACGTCGCGAGCGACCCCTGGTACACCCTGTTCCCCGGGTTGACGATCTTCCTGCTGGTCCTGGCGTTCAACCTGCTCGGCGACGCGCTGCGCGACTCGCTGGATCCCCGCTCCACCCGGTAGTCCCTACGGCCATCACACGCCCGGCCGGCGGGGGCCGCCGGGCACGAAGGGAGCACACCGTGCGCGCACGAACCCGGACACTGACAGGTGTCCTCGCCGCGGCGGCGCTGGCCGCCGCCGGCTGCAACCCCACGCCCGACGACAGCGGCGGCGACGACCAGAAGACCAAGACCCAGAGCGGCTCGATCTCGTACGAGGCCGCCGACAACCAGGGCCCGGCGAAGCCCGTCGACGGCGCGTCCCGGGGCGGCACCCTCACCGTCATGCAGCCGGCCGACTTCGAGCACCTCGACCCGGCCCGCAACTACGTCAACGTGCAGCAGGTCGCCGGCGGGATGCTCTACCGCCCGCTCAACGGCTACAAGGAGGACGGCACCGGCAAGCTGCTGCTCGTCGGCGACCTGGCCACCAACCCCGGCAAGGACGTCGACGGCGACTGCAAGGTCTGGGAGTTCACGCTGCGCGACGGCGTGCGCTACGAGGACGGCACGCCGGTGAGCAGCAAGGACGTCGCCCACGGCATCGCCCGCTCGTTCGCGGCGAACCTCAACGAGGGCCCGCACTACATCCAGCAGTGGCTCTACCCGGGCGGGGCGTACAACGCCACCTACAAGGGGCCGTACGACGGCGGCAAGCCGGTGCCCGACGGCGTCACCACCCCCGACGACCGGACCATCCGGTTCACGTTCCCGCAGCCGCACTGCGACATGCCGTACGCGGCGGCGCTGCCCACCAGCGCGCCGGTGCCCGCCGCCAAGGACACCCGCGCCAACTACGATCTGCGGCCGTTCTCGTCCGGCCCGTACCGGGTGAAGTCCTACCAGCGCGACGTGTCGCTGGAGCTGGAGCGCAACCCGAACTGGGATCCGGCGACCGACCCGATCCGCAACGCGTACCCGGACACGGTCCGGATGACGTTCGGCCTGGAGCAGGCCCAGATCGCCGAGCGGCTGGTCGCCGACGGACCGGCCGACCAGGCGGCGCTGAGCTGGTCGGACGTGCCGCCGTCGGTGCTGCCCCGCACTACCGGCGCCGGCGTCGCCGACCGGGTCGTCCGCGGCCCGACGCAGTACAACTGGGTGCTGAGCATCAACACCCAGCGGGTCACCGACCTGAGCGTACGGCGCGCGCTGAACTACGCGGTCGACAAGGACGCCCTGCTCAAGGTGCTCGGCGGTCAGGCCGCCGGGACACCCGCGACCACGCTGATGTCACCCACCACCGCCGGGTTCGTGCCGTACGACGTGTTCAACGCCCCGGTGACCGGCGACAAGGCGAAGACCGCCGAGCTGCTCGCCGGAAAGCGGCCGAAGCTGGTGCTCGCCCACTCCAGCCTGGAACTGCGTACCCAGCAGGCCGAGGCGCTGCGCAAGAACCTCACCGACATGGGGTTCGACATCGTGATGAAGCCGATCGACAACAGCAGCTACTACGACGAGGTGGGCCGCAAGGACAACCCCTACGACCTCTACCTCACCGGCTGGGGCTCGGACTGGCCCACCGGCTCCACAGTCATCCCGCCGGTCTACGACGGACGGGAGATCGTGGCCGAGGGCAACCAGAACCTGTCGTACCTCGACGAGGCGCCGGTCGGCGCGGAGATCGACCGGGTCCGTGCCCTGCCCGCCGCGGAGCAGGACGCCGGCTGGATGGCGCTCGACCGCATGATCATGGAGAAGTACGCGCCGGTGGTGCCCTGCTACTACGACGCCACCTACGAGCTGCACGGCTCGAAGGTCGGCAACGCCTTCCTCAGCGACGCGTTCGGGATCATCTCGCTCAACGGCATCTACGTGAAGAAGTGACAGCCGCGCGGGGACGGCTGCCACGGCGGCCGTCCCCGCGCCCCACCCGGGGGAGGTGCTCCCGTTGCTCCGTTTCGTCGTCCGGCGGTTGCTCGTCGCCGCCCTGACCCTGGTCGTCATCAGCCTCGTCACATTCGGTCTCTTCTTCGCGGTGCCGAGCAGCCCGGCGAAGGTGATGTGCGGCAAGAACTGCACGGCCGAGGACATCGCCCAGGTCGAGCGCCGCCTCGGCATCGACCAGCCGCTGCCCCGGCAGTACGCGGACTTCGTCGGCGGCGTCTTCGCCGGCCGTACCTACGGCGAGGGGGACTTCCGGCAGGACTGCCCGGCGCCCTGCCTGGGTTACTCGTTCCGCAACAACCAGCCGGTCACCGAGATCGTCGCGCAGCGCGCCCCGGTGACGTTCAGCATCGTCCTCGGCGGCGCCGTGCTCTGGCTCGGCCTCGGCATCTCGCTGGGCATGGTGTCGGCGCTGCGCCGGGGTACGGCGTTCGACCGCGCCGCCATCGGCGTCACCCTGGCCGGCGCGTCCATGCAGGTCTACTTCTTCGGTCTGATCCTGCTCTACCTGCTGGTCTACTCCACCGGGCTGCTGCCGTTCCCCAGCTACACGCCGCTGACCGAGAGCCCGGCCCGGTGGGCGGCCGGGCTGCTGCTGCCCTGGATGACGCTGGGTTTCCTCAACTCGGCGCTGTACGCCCGGCTGTCCCGGGCCCAGATGCTGGAGACCCTGTCGGAGGACTTCATCCGTACCGCCCGGGCGAAAGGGCTGCCCGCGCGGCAGGTGCACACCCGGCACGCGCTGCGCGCGGCGATCACGCCGATCGTCACCATCGCCGGGCTGGACATCGGCACCAGCCTCGGCGGCACGTTCATCACCGAGACCATCTTCGGCCTCCAGGGCCTCGGCAAGGCGACAGTGGAGGCGGTGCAGTTCCTCAACCTGCCGGTGGTGATGGCGACGGTGCTGCTGGCGGCCGTGTTCATCGTGGTCGCCAACATCGTCGTCGACGTGCTGTACGCGGTGATCGACCCACGGGTCCGGCTGGGCTGAGGAGGAGGAGACGGACATGGTGGAGCTTCCGGCGCCGCGACGCGGCGAGGACCCGTACCTGCGGGTCACGGATCTGCGGGTGCGGTTCGACACCGAGGACGGTGTGGTGCGGGCCGTGGACGGGGTGTCGTTCGCTGTCGAGCGGGGCCGCACGCTGGGGATCGTGGGGGAATCGGGTTCCGGTAAGAGCGTGACGTCGCTGGCGATCCTGGGTCTGCACAACGTGAAGCGGACGACCGTTTCGGGGGAGATCTCGGTCGGTGGGCGTCAGTTGGTGGGTCTGCGTGAGGAGGAGATCCGCCGGTTGCGGGGCCGGGACATGGCGATGATCTTTCAGGATCCGTTGTCGGCGTTGCATCCGTACTACTCGGTGGGCAGGCAGATCGCGGAGGCGTACCGGGTGCATCATCCGAGGGCTGGGCGGCGGGAGGCCCGGACGCGGGCGGTGGACATGCTGGGCCGGGTGGGGATTCCGCAGCCGGGGAAGCGGTTCGATCAGTTTCCGCATGAGTTCTCGGGTGGGATGCGGCAGCGGGCGATGATCGCGATGGCGCTGGTGAATGATCCGGATCTGTTGATCGCTGATGAGCCGACGACGGCGTTGGATGTGACGGTGCAGGCGCAGATCCTGGACCTGCTGGCGGATCTGCAGGCGGAGTTCCGGTCGGCGATCATTCTGATCACGCATGACCTGGGTGTGGTGTCTCAGGTGGCTGATGACGTGTTGGTGATGTATGCGGGTCGGGCGGTGGAGCACGGGAGTGTGGAGCGGGTGTTGCGGGCGCCGCAGCATCCGTACACGTGGGGGTTGTTGTCGAGTGTGCCGTCGTTGCACGGTGACGCGGACGCGGACCTGGTGCCGATCCCCGGCAACCCACCCAGCTTGATCAATCTGCCGTCGGGGTGTGCGTTCCATCCGCGGTGCCGGTGGGCCGGTGTGAACGGTGACCGGTCCCGCACCGAGATCCCGGAGCTGGGCCCTGCTGGTGCGCCGGGTCATCTGGTGGCGTGTCATCTGCCGGTCGCCGCGCGGGAGCGGATCTACCGGGACGAGGTCGCGCAGGTGGGGGTGGCTCGATGAACGGTGTGACGAACGGGCAGGCGGCGGTTGCGGGCGACGCCGGCCGGCTCGCGGGCGAGCCGCTGCTGTCGGTGCGGGGACTGACCAAGCACTTCCCCGTCCGGCAGGGCCTGCGTAGCACGGGTGCGGTGCGGGCGGTCGACGGGCTGGACTTCGACGTGCGGCCCGGCGAGACGCTCGGCCTGGTCGGGGAGTCCGGGTGCGGGAAGACCACGACCGGGCGGATGCTCGTGCGGCTGCTGGAACCCACCGCCGGCAGCATCACGTTCGCCGGGCGGGACATCACCCACGGCGGACGCCGTGAGCTGCGTGCGCTGCGGCAGGACCTGCAGATCATCTTCCAGGACCCGTACGCCTCACTGAACCCCCGCCACACCGTCGGGCGGATCGTGGCCATGCCGTTGCAGGTCAACGGCATCACCCCACCCGGCGGCGTGAAGAAACGCGTCCAGGAACTCCTCGAACTCGTCGGGCTGAACCCGGAGCACTACAACAGGTACCCGCACGAGTTCTCCGGCGGCCAACGACAGCGCATCGGCATCGCCCGCGCCCTGGCGTTGAAACCGAAGCTGATCGTCGCCGACGAACCCGTCTCGGCGCTGGACGTGTCGATCCAGGCGCAGGTCATCAACCTGCTCCGCGACCTGCAACGCGACCTGGACCTGGCGTTCGTGTTCATCGCCCACGACCTCGCCGTCATCCGCCACTTCTGCCACCGCGTCGCCGTCATGTATCTCGGCAAGATCGTCGAAATCGGCGACCGCGACGACATCTACACCCGGCCCCAGCACCCCTACACCCGCGCCCTGCTGTCGGCGATTCCGGACGTCTCCACGCTCGGGCCCGCCGGCCGGATCCGCCTCACCGGCGACGTCCCCACCCCACTCAACCCGCCATCGGGCTGCCGCTTCCGTACCCGCTGCTGGAAAGCCACCGACCACTGCGCCACCGAAGAACCGGCGCTGACCACCCGGGACGACGGCGGGCAGCTCACCGCCTGCCACTACCCGGAGAGCGGACCGGTCGGCGTGCCGACCGGCGAACCCGGCAGCAACGAACGCACCTGACCCACGACGGGGTCGGGGACGACCCTGCCCGGAGCAGGGACCAAGCCTGACTGCCCTGAGCCGGGCACGGTCGCCCCCGGCCGCCGATGCCGGAGTCCGCGCCGGTGACGATCGCGACCCCGGTCGTAGTGCCCGTATCGCTGGGGCATGACCGAGCACTACCCGCGCGCCGCGACCTCAACCGGGCGGACGACCTCGACTCGGCCGCCGGTTTCGTCGGAGGCGGTGGCTAGGGTACGGACGTGATAGCCGATGAGTCCGATGCCGTGACCGTTCGCTTCCTGCGCATGATGAGCGCCGAGCTGCACGCCGAGCGGGCGGGCGACGACTCGCTCGGCCGCACTGTCGAGCTGGCCCGGCAGTGGTGGGGCACCGCCGACGACCGGCTCGCCGACGCCCTGCGCGAGCTGCACGGCGAGCCGTCCGAGCCGGCGTCAGGCGGTCCGGACGGGCACGGCGAACTCCGGGGCCTGCGAGGTGAGCAACGCCGTCCGTGACGGCACGCGCCACTGCTCGGCCAGCGCCGCCGCCAGTTCGTCCAGCATCCGGCGTACGGTCGGCGCCGCCCCGGCGTGCATCGCCTCGATGACCACGAGGACCTCGACGGTGTCGGCCCGTACCGCCGAGGCGCCGCTCTGCCGGTGGCACCAGCGCCGGGCGTGCGCGTGTCCGCCCTCGTCGGCGAAGATCACCTCGCCGGGCGCGGGCTGCTCGGACTCCCCACCGAGGCCGAGATAGGACTCGGTGCCGTCGGCCGGGCGCACGGTCAGGTCGCCGTCGATCCCGGCCAGGTCGAGCACGGCGACCGGGACCGCGTACCCGACGGAGAGCGCGTTGCCGAGGTCCACCAGCGGGTGCAGCCGGGGCAGGTCGCCGTCGCGGCGCAGCCGGCGCAGCAGTGACTCGGCCGCGCAGCAGTAGCGCGTCGGCGGGCAGCCCATCCGGGTGAACGCGCGCCGCCACGCCTGGATCTCCGGGAAGCCGCCCTCGGGTGCGGCGGCGAGCCGGTCGCGGGCTACGTCGAGGTGACCGGCGAGGCGCGGCGTGACGTCGGCGTCGGGCGTGATCCCGGTGGCGTGCAGGACGCCGCAGGTCAGCTCGGGGAAGGACGACCAGATCTCGGGGGAGTGCCGGAAACGCACTGGTGAACTCCTTGTCGGCGAGTGCTAGGCGGCGAACGCGAGGCCGAGGCCCAGGGCGAGGAAGCTGCCGGCCACGGCGTGCCGCAGCAGCGCCCTCAGCCGGGGCCGGGCCAGCACGCGGCGGCGCAACGCGCCGGCGAGCACCGCGTACCCGGCGAACACCAGCAGCGTGACCAGCATGAACACCAGGCCGCAGGCGAGCATGCGGACGGGGGCGGCGGGCGTGCCCGGGGGTACGAACTGCGGCAGGAACGCCACGAAGAACACCGTCACCTTCGGGTTCAGCAGGTTCAGCAACACTCCGTCGCGGAACACCGCCGACGCCGGGCGCGGCGGCCGGTCCGCGTCGACGGTGAACGCGCCCCGGTCGCGCCACGCCGACCAGGCCATCCAGAGCAGGTACGCCACGCCCAGCCAGGTCACCACGCGGAACGCCGGGGTGCCGGCGCGCAGCAGCGCGGCCAGGCCGGTCACCGCGGCGATCACGTGCGGAACGAGGCTGAGCGTGGCACCGGCCGCGGCGGCCAGCCCGGCGCGGCGTCCGGCGGTCACGGCGGTGGCGAGCGTGTGCGTCACCCCGGTGCCCGGAGTGACGGCGACGACGAGTGCGGTCAGCAGGAAGGCGATGGTCACCCGTCCAGCCTCTGGCCATAATGGTCCGGTGGACAGGGCCAAAGCCGTCGTTTCCGAGAGGTCCAAATCGGTCGGCGCGGACTTCCTCCAGCTCGATGTGGGCGAGGCCCCGCCCGGCGGCCGCGCGGACTGGCTGGCCGCCCGGCTGCGCTCGGCGATCGCCGACGGCCGCGCGCCAGTAGGCACCCGCCTGCCACCCAGCCGGGTGCTCGCCGCCGAGCTGGGCGTCTCACGCGGCGTGGTGACCGAGGCGTACCAGCGGCTGGGCGAGGACGGCCAGGTCGCCGGGCGCGGCCGGGCCGGCACCGTCGTGGTGGCCACCCCGGCCGCCGTGCACGCCCGGCCACCCGAGCCGAGGAGAGCACCGGAGGTGTTCACCGGCCGGCCCGGCCTCGACGTCTTCGAGGCGCTGCGCGCCGCCCCCGCGCGGGTGGACCTGACGCCCGGCGTACCCGATCTGGCGGCATTTCCCCGCGCGGCCTGGCTGCGGGCCGAGCGGGCCGTGCTGCACCGGGCCACGCCCGCCGCGCTCGGCTACGGCGACCCGACCGGCACGCCCGCGCTGCGGCGGGCCGTCGCGAACTGGCTGGCCCGCAACCGGGGCATCCGCGCCGACCCGGCCGAGGTGGTGGTAGTGGCCGGGGTGTCCCAGGCGCTCGGCCTGCTCGCGCGGGTGCTGCACGAGCGGGGTACGCGCACCGTCGCGGTGGAGGACCCCGGCTCGCTCGGCGTGCGGCAGCATCTGACGTACGCCGGGATGGCGACGCCGCCGGTGCCGGTGGACGACAGGGGCCTGCGCGTCGACGAGCTGGAGCGGTCCGGCGCGCCGGCCGTGCTGCTCACCCCGGCGCACCAGTTCCCGACCGGGGTGGTGCTCGACGGTGAGCGGCGTCGCCGGCTGCTGCGGTGGGCGCGCGACGGCGGCCTGGTGCTGGAGGACGACTAAGACGCCGAGCACCGCTACGACCGCCCGCCCGTGCCGGCGCTGCGCGGCATGGCCCCCGACCGGGTCTGCTACACCGGCAGCATCTCCAAGCTGCTCGCCCCGGCCCTGCGGATCGGGTGGACGCTGGTGCCGCCGTCGCTGCACGCCGACGTGGTGGACGCGAAGCGGACGGCGGATCTGGGCAACGCGGCGCTGCCGCAGCTCGTGCTGGCCGAGCTGATGGAGTCGGGAGCGCTGGAGCGGCACCTGCGGAAAATGAACCACCGGCACGTACGCCGCCGGGACGCGATGATCCGGGCGGTCCGCGCGTACCTGCCGGGGGCGGTGGTGCACGGCGCCGCCGCCGGGCTGCACCTGACGGTCACGCTGCCCGGCGACGTGGACGACCTGGCGCTCGCGGCGGCGGCGCTGCGCCGGGGCGTCAAGGTCCACCCGCTGTCCTGGCACGGGCAGCGTCCGCAGCCGCCGGGCCTGGTCCTCGGGTACGCGGCCACTCCGCCCTCCGAGATCGACCGAGCCCTGTCCACAGTCGCCGAGGCCCTCCACACCCTCCCCTGAACCCGCTCACCGGGGGAGAGGTGGGGGGTAGAGGGCGGCCAGGGCGGTGGCGGTGGCGGCCAGGCGGGCGCGCAGCTCTTCCGGGGACAGGACCTCCACGTCGGCGCCGAGCCGCAGCAGGTCGCCGTGGGCGTGGGTGAGCGACTCGATCGGGATGACCGCGCGCACCCAGCCGCTGTCGTCGGGCGGGCCGGCGCTCGCCTCGGCGGCGGCCACCACCACGTCGCTGCCGATCTCGCGCAGCCGGGCGAACCCGCGCGGCGACAGCCGGATGTGCGCCTCGTCCCGGTGCAGGCGCGCCCGGAACTGCACCACGTGGGCGCGCCACCAGGCCGGCAGGTCGAACTCGGGCCGCTCGAACGTCTCGTCCAGCGGGGTGAGGTCGAGGATCTGGCTGACCCGGTAGGTGGCCGGTCCGGCGCGGTCCGGGCGGGCGGCCACGAGATACCAGCGCCCGCCCTTGAGCACCAGCCCGTACGGTTCGAGGACCCGGGTCGTCTCGCCGCGCCATCCCCGGTAGCGCACCCGGATCCGGTGCTCCCGCCACACCGCCTCGGCGGCCTCGGCCAGGTACGGCGACGGGTCGCCGTCGGAGTACCAGCCCGGCGTGTCCAGGTGGAACCGCTGTTCCAGCCGGGCCGCCCGGTCGGCCAGCGGCGCTGGTAGCGCGGCCCGCAGCTTGAGCTGCACGGCGGTGACGACCGACTGGTAGCCCAGTTCGGCGGCCGGTCCGGGCAGCCCGGCGAAGAGCAGCCGGTCGGCCTCCTCGGCGGTCAGCCCGGTCAGCCGGGTTCGCCATCCCTCCACGAGCCGGTAGCCGCCGTCGTGTCCGGCCTCGCCGTACAGCGGGATGCCGGCGGTGTGCAGCGCCTCGACGTCCCGGTAGATGGTGCGTACCGACACCTCGAGGCGGGTGGCCAGGTCGGCGGCGGTGAGCCGGCCGTGCGCCTGCAGGAGCAGCAGGATGGACAGGAGTCGACTGGCCCGCATTCCGCTGACACTAGCTGTCAGGGGACCACCCCTACCGTCCCGATCATGGCTTTCCACGACAAGGAGCTGACGGTGCCGGGGACGATCGAGGTCGCCGGCCGGCACGTCAAGCGCTACCACATCGACCAGCCGGACCGCCGCCTCGAACCACGTGTGGTCGAGGCCGCGTACGCGTACCTTCCCAAGCTGCTGCCCGGTCCCGACGGCGGCACCCCGCCGGCGAGCTGGGTGGTGCTGCACCGGGGCGCGGACAGCGGCGCGTACCTGCTGGCGTACACCTGGTTCTTCGACAACGTGGTCGAGTGCCGCATCGCGATCGCCGGACAGTCCGCCCTCGACTGCCCGGACGACGATCCGGCGCGCTTCGTGGACCTGGAGCGTCCCGGGGTGGGCTGCGTCTGGGAGCTGGGTGTGCTGGAGCACGAGCGCGCCGCCTGGATCCGGCACGTGCTCGCGCCGGACGAGCCGGACCTGGCTGGCTACCTGGCCGACGCCCGGCCCGAGGGGCCGGTGGGGTTCTGATGGGCGACTTCGACTTCCTCGTCGGCACCTGGGACGTGACCAACCGGCGTCTGCGGCAGCGGCACGTCGGCTGCGACGACTGGGACGAGTTCACCGGGGTCAGCGAGGCCCGCTCGTTCTTCGACGGCGCGGGCAGCTTCGACGAGATGCGCTGCCCCAGCCGGGGCTTCTCCGGCTCCAGCGTGCGCGTCCTGAACCCGGCGACCGGGCTGTGGTCGATCTACTGGATGCACAGCGCGCGGGGCGTGCTGGAGCAGCCGCCGGTGGTGGGCCGGTTCACCGGCGGTGTCGGTGAGTTCCACGCCGACGACACCGACGAGGGCCGCCCGGTGCGCTGCCGGTTCCTCTGGTCGGCGATCACCCCGGTCTCCTGCCGCTGGGAGCAGGCGTTCTCCACCGACGGCGGGCACGCCTGGGAGACCAACTGGGTCATGGAGTTCCGGCGGACGGCATGACCGGCGGGGTGGTGGTCCGGTAGATCGCGGTCAGCCAGACGTCGAGCAGCACGTCGACCACGTCCCGCTCGGCCACCGCCGGGCCGTCCCCGGCGAACGTGGCGTACCAGACCCGTTCGTTCATCGAGTTCAGCGCGATCGAGAGGTCCCGGGCGGGCAGCCCGTCCGGGGCCGCGCCGCGTGCGCGTTCGGTCTCGATCGCGGCCTGCACCGCGCGGACCCAGCGTTCCAGCACCTCGGCCCAGAGCCGCCGCACCTCGGCGTTGGTGCCGCGTACCTGGGCGCAGGCCAGCACCACGTCCCGGTGCCCGCCGAACGTGGCGTGGAACCGGGCGATCAGCTCCCGCCAGTGGGCGCGCGGGTCCTCGGCGAGCCGGTCGAACACGCCGCCGGCCGCCGCGTCGGCCTCCTCGGTGACCCGGTCCAGCAGCGTGAGCAGCACCGCGTCCTTGGACGGGAAGTAGAAGTAGAACGTGGGACGGGAGATGCCCGCGCCGCGCGCCAGGTCGTCGATGGAGATGTCGCCGAACGCGCGCTGCCGCAGCAGCCGCTCGGCGGTTGCCAGGATCGCGGTCTCCCGCTCGTCGCCGGTGGAGCGGCCGGTCCGCCGCCCGCGGCTGGGCGCGGCGCCGGCCGGCGTACGGGCGGTGGTCATGTCGGCTGATGTTACACCCGCTCAACACCCTGTCGATTAAGCTCGACACGGTGTTGACTGCGCTCGACGGCGATGGATAGTGTCCGGTCCACCGCCGGTGCGAACGGGAGAAACCGATGGCCGCAGACCACGTCGACGTCCTCATCGTCGGGGCCGGCCTGTCCGGCATCGGCGCCGCCGTCCACCTCGGACGCGAGTGCCCCGGCAAGACCTATGCGGTGCTGGAGGCCCGGGGCGCCATCGGCGGCACCTGGGACCTGTTCCGCTACCCGGGCATCCGCTCCGACTCCGACATGTACACCCTCGGCTACTCGTTCAAGCCGTGGACCGACCCGAAGGCCATCGCCGACGGCGACTCCATCCGGGCGTACGTGCGCCAGACCGCCCGCGAGTACGACGTCGAGCGGCACATCCGCTTCCACCACCGGGCCGTGCGCGCGGAATGGGACAGCGCCACCGCCCGCTGGACGGTCCACGCCCGCCGCGACGACACCGGCGAGGACGTCACCATCACCTGCGGGTTCCTGTTCACCAACTCCGGCTACTACCGCTACGACTCCGGCTACACGCCGCGTTTCCCCGGCGTCGAGCGGTACGCCGGCACGCTCGTGCACCCGCAGCACTGGCCCGACGACCTGGACTACACCGGCAAGCGGGTCGTGGTGATCGGCAGCGGCGCCACAGCCGTCACCCTCGTGCCGGCGATGGCCGAGCGGGCCGCCCACGTCACCATGCTTCAGCGCTCACCCACGTACGTGATCGCGCTGCCCTCGCGCGACCCGTTCGCCGACGCCGCGCGGCGCTGGCTGCCCCCGAAGGCCGCGTACACGGTGGCGCGGTGGAAGAACGTCGCGCTCGGGGTGGCCCAACTTCCAGCTCAGCCGGCGTGCCCCCGGCGTGGTGAAGCGGTTCCTGCGCCGGGCCGCGAAGGGCCGGCTGCCCGCCGGGTACGACGTCGAGCGGCACTTCTCGCCCCGGTACGACCCGTGGGACCAGCGCCTGTGCGTGGTGCCGGACGGCGACCTGTTCACCGTGCTGCGCGAGGGACGCGCGTCGGTGGTCACCGACACCATCGACACGTTCACCGAGCACGGGCTCCGGCTCGCCTCCGGCGAGGAGCTGCCCGCCGACATCGTGGTCACCGCCACCGGCCTGAACCTGCTCGCGCTCGGCGGCATGACCCTGGCGGTCGACGGCGCCGACGTCGACCTCGCCTCGACGGTGGCCTACAAGGGCATGATGCTGTCCGGCGTGCCGAACTTCGCCATGACGATCGGCTACACGAACGCTTCCTGGACGCTCAAGGCCGACCTCGTCGCCACGTACGTCTGCCGGCTGCTGCGCCACCTCGACGAGACCGGCCAGCAGATCGTCACGCCGCTCGCCCCGGACACCGACGACCTGGCGCCGATCATCGACCTGCAGTCCGGCTACGTGCTGCGCGCCGTCGACCAGCTGCCCAAGCAGGGGCCGCGCGCGCCGTGGCGGCTGCACCAGAACTACCCCCGCGACGTACGCCTGATGCGGCACGGCCCGCTCACCGACGGCGTACGCTTCGCCCGCGCCGGCGTACCCGCCGCCGCCACCTCGGGAGGATCTGATGCGTGACCTCGTCTTTCCCGGCGGCACCGCGGTGCTCACCGGCGCGGCGAGCGGCATCGGCGCGGCGCTGGCCCACGGCCTGGGCCGGCGCGGCGCCGACCTGGTCCTGCTCGACCGCGACGCAGAGTTGATGACTGTTCGACTAGCGATGTTCTCCCACTAACACCGAATTAAGATTGTGAGCGCGTGGACGATGCAAGAACAATATGGGAGAGACAATTACCCAAGAAAAACACAAAGGTTATCCCCCAACCGGCGCCGCCTTCATCAGTTCATGCATGAATGGGTATCGAGCTACTCGCCCGCAAGATACTTTCCGCATACGCAGTTTCAAGGCTGTTGTACTTTAGACCAGTGGCCGCGGCACTTTGTCGTTCTGCCGGGTAGCTTGCAATGAACAATTCCGAGCGAGCGCATTCGGTTTTGCTTGTTCGATCCCGTCCAAGATCCCTAAGTGTTCCGATCCGGGTACCCGCTGAAACAACGGGTCGAGACGCACGTGGTCGACCTCGCCGACGCCGAGGCCACCGAGCGGATCGCCGCCGAGATCCACCGCGCGCATCCCCGCATCCGGCTGCTGATCAACAACGCCGGGGTGGCGCTGGGCGGACGTTTCGACCAGGTCACAGTGGAGGAGTTCCTCTGGGTCGTCGAGATCAACTTCCGGGCGGTGGTGCGCCTGACCCACGCGCTGCTGCCCGCGCTCAAGGCCGAACCCGGCGCGCACCTGGTCAACGTCTCCAGCCTGTTCGGCATCATCGCGCCCGCCGGGCAGGCCGCGTACGCGGCGAGCAAGTTCGCCGTCCGCGGCTTCACCGAGGCGCTGCGGCACGAACTCGTCGACGACGGCGTCGGCGTCACGTCGGTGCACCCGGGCGGCATCCGTACCCGGATCGCCGCCAGCGCCCGGGTCGGCAGCGGCGTTGACCGGGCCGAGTACGAGACCGGGCTCAGGCAGTTCGAGAAGCTGCTCACCATCGACCCGGCGAAGGCCGCCGAGGCGATCCTGCGCGGCGCGAAGCGGCGTCGCGGCCGGTGCTGATCGGCTGGTCGGCGAAGCTGCCCGACCTGCTGGCCCGGGTCGCCCCCGCCGGGTACGGCCGGGTGCTCGCCCTGGGCATGCGCCCGTCCCGCCCGGCGGCGGCCGTCGCCGCGGCGCCGGCGCCGCGGGTCTGAGACGCCCGGTGAGGAAGGCCGCGCGGGAACCCGGACGCACGGCGTGACAGCGGCCCTCCCGCCGGCCGACGAGCGCACCGTCGACGGCCGGCGCGTGCGCTGCCGGATCAGCGGCGACGGGCCGCCCGTGGTGCTGCTGCACGGCATCGGCCGTACCCTTGACGACTTCACCGCCCTGCACGCCGCGCTGGCCCGCGACCACCTGGTGCTCGCGGTGGACCTGCCCGGGCACGGCGGCTCCGCGCCGCTGGACGGGCCGCACACGCTGCCCGCCCTGGCCGGCGCGGTCGCCCGGTTCCTCGACGTGGCCGGGGTGACCGGCCCGGCGCACCTGGTCGGCAACTCCCTCGGCGGGGCGGTGGCGATGCGCCTAGCGGTCGACGCGCCGCAGCGGGCGGCCAGCCTGGCGCTGCTCAACAGCGCCGGCTTCGGCCGGGAGGTGACGGTGGCGCTGCGGCTGCTCGCGATCCGCCCGCTGGCGCCGCTGCTGCTGCGCCCGCATGCGGGGATCGCCCGCCGCAGCGAGCGGGCCATCTTCTTCGACCCGGCGTACGTCACCGAGGAGCGGATCGCCACCGCGCTCGCCGTCGCCGGGCAGCCGCACGCCGCCCGGGTGATGCTGGAGCTGGTCCGCGACCTGGGCACCTGGCGCGGGGTGAAGCCGCGGTGGCGCGCCGAACTGCTCGACGCGGTGGCCGCGCTCGACCTGCCCACGCTGCTCGTCTGGGGCGACCGTGACCTGATCCTGCCCGCCACGCACCTGGCGTACGCCCGCAGCCGGCTGCCGCACGCGCGCCGCCATCTGTTCCGCGACACCGGGCACATGCCGCAGATCGAGCGGACCGCCGAGGTGGAGGCGCTGCTGCGGGAGTTGTGGGCCTGACCCGCGGTGGCCTGCGCCACTGCCCGGGCCCGCGATCGAGCGGCGGGACGAGCCGCAGAGCAAGCTTAGATACATGACGCATCCCAGCCGGACCGCGCCGTCCGCCGCCGAGCGGGCGTACCGGCACCTCAAGCAGGCCATCCTGGAACAGGTCTACCCGGGCGGCCAGCTCGTGAGCGAGGGCGAGATCGCCGACGCGACCGGCGTGTCCCGCACCCCGGTCCGGGAGGCGCTGCTGCGGCTGGAGACCGAGGGTCTGGTCAAGCTCTACCCGAAGCGCGGCGCGCTGATCCGGCCGGTGTCGGCCCGGGAGATCGCCGACGTCATCGAGGCCCGCCGGCTGGTCGAGCTGCACGCCGCCGAGCGGGTCTGGGACCGCCGCGCCGAGTTGCGCGCCGACCTGGCCCGCCGGCTGGAGGAGATGCGACGCGCGCACGCCGCCGGTGACATCAGCGCGCTGATGGGCGCCGACCGCTCGTTCCACGCCGCCGTGGTCGAGGCCGCCGGCAACGAGATCCTGGCCGAGCTGTACCACCGCCTGCGCGACCGGCAGCTGCGCATGGGCGAGGCGAGCTTCCGGCTCTCACCCGGCTGGGCCGAGGTCGCCCTGGCCGAGCACGCCGGCCAGCTCGCCGCGCTCGACGGCGACGACCCGCAGGCGTGGCGCGACGCGGTCGCCGGGCACATCGACACCGCCGCGCGGATGCTCGGGACGCTGCGGTGAGCGTGTCCCGCCGGCCCGCGGCCCTGGTGTACGCGGTGGCGCTGACCGCGTACCTGACCGCCGTGTTCCACCGCAGCTCACTCGGCGTCACCGGGGTCGACGCGGCGGATCGGTTCCACATCAACGCCTCCGCGCTCGCCACGTTCTCCGTCGCCCAGCTCGCCGTCTACGCCGCCATGCAGGTCCCGGTCGGGGTGCTGCTCGACCGCTACGGCTCGCGCCGGCTGCTGCTGGCCGGCGGCGCGCTGATGGTGGCCGGGCAGATCGTCTTCGCGGTCGCCACCGACGTGCCGGCCGCCGTCGCCGCGCGGGTGCTGGTCGGCCTCGGTGACGCCATGACCTTCATCAGCGTGCTGCGCATCGTCGCGTTCTGGTTCCCCGGCCGCCGCAACCCGCTGCTGGTGCAGCTCACCGGCACCGTCGGCCAGCTCGGCGCGGTGCTCGGCGCCGTACCCCTGGTGCTGCTGCTGCACCGCGCGGGCTGGACCCCGGCGTTCCTGACCGCCGCGGCGCTCGGCGCGACGGTGGTGCTGATGATCCTCGTCGCGGTACGCGACACCCCGCACGCCGAGCACGCCACCGCGCTCGCGCCCGACCTGGCGACCGTGCGCCGCCAGCTCGCCGAGGCGTGGGCCGAGCCGGGCACCCGGCTGGGCCTGTGGACGCACTTCGTCACGCAGTTCTCCGGCTCGGTGTTCGCGCTGCTGTGGGGGTACCCGTTCCTGGTGCAGGGCCAGGGCTTCTCGCCCACGGCGGCGGCCGGGCTGCTCACCCTGATGACGATGGTGACGCTCGTGTGCGGGCCGGTGCTCGCGCATCTGTGCGCCCGCTTCCCGTTCCACCGCTCGGTGTTGGTCTTCGCCATCACCGCCGGCACCGCCGGCATGTGGGCGGTGGTGCTGGCGTGGCCGGGCCGGGCGCCGCACCCGCTGCTGGTGGCGCTCGTGGTGGTGCTCGCGGTCAACGGTCCCGGCTCGATGATCGGGTTCGACTACGCCCGCTCGTTCAACCCGGTGCACCGCATCGGCAGCGCCACCGGCATCGTCAACGTCGGCGGTTTCGCCGCCTCGATCGTGCTGATCCTGGCCGTCGGCCTGGTGCTCGACCTGGCCACCCCGGCCGGGCACGACGCGCCGCCGCTGTCCGCGTTCCGCTGGGCGTTCGCCGTGCAGTTCCTGCTCTGGGCGCTCGGCGCGGCGCAGGTGCTGCGCTACCGCAACGCCGCCCGCCGGATCGCCGCCGACCGGGCCGCCGCGACGGCCGCGGCCCCCGTCTGAGTACGCGGCCGGCCCGGAGCGGCTTCGGCGCGGGCGGCTCAGCGCCGGTGCCGCACCAGCGAGTCGAGCATCAGCGTCAGCCCGGCGCCGACCAGCCACACGTCCTTGGCCAGCCCGATACCCTCCTGGCTCGGCCGCAGGCTGCTGCCCTCCCGCATGCCGGGCGTCTTCAGGTAGAGCTGCACCAGCCCAGCGCCGAACGCGGTGAGCGCGGCCCCGGCCAGCAACGACGGCACGAACGGGGCGAGCAGCGCCGCGCCGAGCACCGTCTCGCCCCGGGACAGCAGCACGGCGAACCGGTCCGGCGGGATCTGCCGCAGCTGCGGCATCGCGCCGGCCGCCATGCCGTGCATGCCCGCGGCGGCCTCACCCTCCAGGCCCCGCTTGCCCAGCCCGGAGTTCAAGATGTACGCGCCGATGGCGACCCGCAGCGGCGCATGCGACAGCCTCATGATCACTCCCGTCCCACCTGGTAGAACCGGCACACCGGGTACCCGGTCATGACCAGGACAATCCGGCGGGCTTCATTGGTTCGTGGGTCATGATCAGCGGTAGGTTCGGGGTGCAGAAGCACGCAACAAGGGAGGCACTGTGAGCCAGGAAGTCCGGGGAGTCGTGTCGCGGCGCAAGGGCGCGCCCGTGGAGGTCACCACCATCGTGGTGCCCGACCCGGGACCGGGCGAGGCGGTGGTCCGCATCCAGTCGTGCGGCGTCTGCCACACCGACCTGCACTACCGCGAGGGCGGCATCAACGACGACTACCCGTTCCTGCTGGGCCACGAGGCCGCCGGCATCGTCGAGCAGGTCGGCGACGGCGTCACCGACGTGGCGCCCGGCGACTTCGTGGTGCTGAACTGGCGCGCGGTCTGCGGGCAGTGCCGGGCCTGCCGCCGCGGCCGCCCGTGGTACTGCTTCGCCACCCACAACGCGACGCAGAAGATGACGCTCACCGACGGCACCGAGCTGACGCCCGCGCTCGGCATCGGCGCGTTCGCCGAGAAGACGCTCGTGCACGCCGGGCAGTGCACCAAGGTCGACCCGTCGGCGCGGCCGGCGGCCGTCGGCCTGCTCGGCTGCGGCGTGATGGCCGGCCTCGGCGCGGCCATGAACACCGGCAACGTGACCCGGGGCGACTCGGTCGCGGTGATCGGCTGCGGCGGCGTCGGCGACGCGGCGGTGGCCGGCGCGGCCCTGGCCGGGGCGACCACGATCATCGCGGTGGACACCGACTCCCGCAAGCTCGACTGGGCGCGCAAGTTCGGCGCCACCCACACCGTCAACGCCTCCGAGGACGACGCGGTGGAAGCCATCCGCGCCGCCACCGGCGGCTTCGGCGCCGACGTGGTGATCGACGCGGTCGGCCGCCCGGAGACCTGGAAGCAGGCGTTCTACGCCCGTGACCTGGCCGGCACGGTCGTGCTGGTCGGCGTGCCGACGCCGGAGATGACTGTCGACCTGCCGCTGCTGGACGTGTTCGGTCGCGGCGGCGCGCTCAAGTCCAGCTGGTACGGCGACTGCCTGCCCAGCCGCGACTTCCCGATGCTGACCGAGCTGTACCGGCAGGGCCGGCTGGACCTGGACGCGTTCGTCACCGAGGAGATCGCCCTCGACCAGGTCGAGGAGGCGTTCAGCCGGATGCACCACGGCGACGTGCTGCGCTCGGTGGTGGTCTTCCCGTGACCGCCCGCGTCGACCACGCCGTCACGTCCGGCACGTTCTCCCTGGACGGCCAGACGTTCGACGTCGACAACAACGTCTGGGTGATCGGTGACGACGCCGAGTGCGTCGTCCTCGACGCGCCGCACGACGTCGCGGCCATCCGCCAGGTGATCGGCGACCGGCGGGTGGTGGCGATCGTGGCCACGCACGCCCATGACGACCACGTCCGGGTCGCGCCCGAGCTGGCCCGGGCCACCGGCGCGCCGGTGCTGCTGCACCCGGCCGACCGGGTGCTGTGGGACATGGTGCACCCGGGCACCGCCCCGGACGGCGAGCTGACCGACGGGCAGACCATCACCGTCGGCGGGACCACGCTGCGGGTGCTGCACACCCCCGGCCACAGCCCCGGCGCGTGCAGCCTGTACGCGCCCGACCTGGGCGCGGTCTTCACCGGCGACACCCTGTTCGCCGGGGGACCGGGCGCCACCGGCCGGTCGTACAGCGACTTCGGCACCATCGTCGAGTCGATCCGTACCCGTCTGCTCACGCTGCCGCCGGAGACGGTGGTGCACACCGGGCACGGCGACGACACCACGATCGGGGCCGAGGCGCCGCACCTGGACGAGTGGATCGCCCGGGGCCACTGAGGACCACACACCCGCGCGGGTCCGGCCGGAGCAGTCCGGTCCGGGCCCGCGTGCGGCGTTTCCGGCCCGTCCGCGCCCGGGTGGCGCCGGGTGTCCGTCCGCTTCGGACGGATCCGGAAAGCCGTGTGGCCGGGCGACGTTCCGCCCCGATGACACTCGCGTCCGTGCTGGTCCGGTGCGGCGTCTCGCCCTGATCGTCCCGTTCCTCGCCCTTCACCCAGGATGCGGACCGGGTGCCCGGAATCGCGGGTGACCTGGACCGCAGCCTCGGCGCTGCCCGGCATTTCCGGAATGACCGACACTGCGGGCTCGTTGTGTCCCCCATACCGTCGGAACCCAAACACCTACCCGGCGGTAGTCCCCCGAGGGGCGCTCATCCCGGAGCGCGTCGTAACGATCGAAAGGGCAACCATCGTGAAGCAGCACTTCACTCGATGGCTCCCCGCCATCGCGAAGACCGCCGTCGCGAAGACCGTCGCCGTCGCCAAGAACCGCCGCGCCGTGCTGAGCGTGGCGGGCGTGGCCGTCCTGGGCGGGCTGGCCGTCGGCCCCACCGCCGTGGCCGCGCCCGTGACCAGTGGCCCGCACGCCGGCGCCAAGGCCGCCATCGACCTGGCCACCGGCAAGCAGACCTCGACCGAGGCGGTCAAGCCCGGCCAGACCACCGGCCTGGACAAGCTGCCGACCAGGGCCGACCGGCCGGCCAAGGAGAAGCTCGTGCCGCACGGCGTCGAGGGCGCGCAGTCGCGCATCCCGCTCGACGACGCGCAGCTCGCCAACGCCAAGGCCATCGTCGAGGCGGCCAAGGAGACCGGCGTGGGGGAGCGGGGCGCCGTGATCGGCGTCGCCACCTCGCTGCAGGAGTCGAAGCTGTACAACCTGGGTCACCTCGGCGCGTACAACGACCACGACTCCGAGGGCCTGTTCCAGCAGCGCCCGTCGTCCGGTTGGGGCACGTCCGAGCAGATCACCGACCCGGAGTACTCCAGCAAGGCGTTCTTCAACGCGCTGAAGAACGTCGGCGGCTGGCACGAGCTGCCGCTGACCACCGCCGCGCAGACGGTCCAGGTGTCCGCCTACCCGTACGCGTACGCGCAGTGGGAGGAGCAGGCGGCGGACATCGTCCAGCAGGTCTGGTGACCCACCCGTAGCGAACGGCCGGCCCTCCGGGGTCGGCCGTTCTCGCCGATCTTGGAATTGTGGTGCCTCGCATACCTCAGATACCGGACATCCTGGGCGCCACAACTCCAAGATCGGCGGGGCGGGGCGGGGGCGGGTGGGGGGCGTTGTAAGCCGGTGCGCGACCGGAGTGGCGCCGGCGAGCGCCCCCGGGGAACAAGCCCGGGTCGTCGGTCGTTGCAGATGCACCCGGCACGCCCCGCGCTGCCGGATCCCCCCGAGAACTTCGAGCGCCTGACGGTGCCCACGCATCCCCCGGATGCGTCGACCCCCGAACGGAGCCCACCATGAACACGATCCTGCGCAAGAGCATCCTCGGTATCGCCGGTCTCGCCTTCACCGGTGGCGTGTTCGCCGGTCCGGTCGCCCCCCACGCGGCGGAGACCGCCAAGCCGGCCGCGGCAGCGGTTCAGGGCGTGAGCCCGCAGGGCGAGCAGTCGCACGTGGACCTGAACGACGAGCAGATCGCCAACGCCAAGGCCATCATCGCGGCCACCAAGAAGGCGGGCCTGCCCGAGCGGGCCGCTGTCGTCGCGATCGCCACCGCGCTGCAGGAGTCGAAGCTGGAGAACCTGGGTCACCTGGGTGACCGCAACGACCACGACTCGCTGGGCCTGTTCCAGCAGCGGCCGTCCAGCGGCTGGGGTACGCCGGAGCAGATCACCGACCCCGAGTACTCGACGCTGGCGTTCCTCAAGGGCCTCAAGCAGGTCGACGGCTGGCAGGACATGCCGCTGACCGAGGCCGCGCAGACCGTGCAGGTCAGCGCCTACCCCGACGCGTACGCGCAGTGGGAGAAGCAGGCCGCCGAGATCGTCGCCGAGCACTGGCACAAGTAAGACCCGACGAAAGGCCGGTACCCGATCCGGGTGCCGGCCTTTCGCGTGCTCTCAGCCGCTGTGCGTGGCCAGCCACGACAGCACCGGTTCGACCACCGACGGGTCCAGCGGCTGCTTCGCCTCGTCCCGGTACGCCCGCAGCGACGGCGGACCGGGCTGGCGCCGCAGCACGTGGGTGACGTCCGGCAGCACGCCGGTCCGCACCGGCCCGCCCGCGTGCGCGGCGATGACCGGCAGGTCCGCCGGGTCGGTCTGGAGGTCCTTGTCGCCGGTGAGCGCGAGGATCGGCGCGTCGACGCGGGCCAGGTCCGGCCGCGGGTCGTAGCGCAGGAACTCCCGGAACCAGCGGGCGTTGAGCCGCTGCCCGCCGACCCACGCCACGTCCTTGTCGGTGGCGAGGATCTTCTCGTGGTTGCGGGCCACCTTCGCCACCAGGTCGGTGCGGGTGAGCCGGAGCACCAGGCGTACCGGCGCGGGCAGCGTGGGCAGCAGCCGTCCGGCCTGCCAGCGCAGCACCTCGGCGCCGGTGCGCCCGGGCGCGGACAGCAGGACCAGGCCGGCCACCGGTACGCCGCGCGCGGCGAGCGCGACAGCGGTGAGCGCGCCCTCGCTGTGCCCGACCAGGAACATCCGTCCGGCGTCCACGGCCGGGTCGTCGCGCAGCGCCGCGAACACGGCGGCCGCGTCGTCGACGTTGTCGAAGAAGCCGGTACGCAGGAACTCGCCGGTGCTCTCGCCGACGCCCCGCCGGTCGTACCGGGCGACCGCGATCCCGGCCCCGGCGAGCGCTGCGGCCAGGTGCCGCTGGATGCCCAGGGGCAGGCTGCGGTGGTCGCCGTCGCGGTTGATCGGCCCGGAGCCGGGCAGCAGCAGCGCCACCGGGTGCCCTCCGGCGCCGTCGGGCAGCGTGAGCGTGCCGGACAGCCGCTGCTCGCCCGAGTCGACGACGAGCGGACGGTCGATCGTCACGGCAGCACCGCCGCGGCCAGGGCGGAGGCGTCGTCGGCGCCGATGAGCAGGGAGTCGTACGCCTGGCCGGTGAGGGTGATGCGGACGGCCGGCTGGCCGCCGCGGACGCTGACGAACTCCTTGCCGGCCCTGCCGCGCCAGGTGCCGACGTTGCGCGTGCGGGGCACGCCGAGGCCGGGCGCCCGGATGCCGCGGGTGGCGCGCGCCCCGTCGGGCACGACGACGGCGCCCGCGACGGCGGAGCGGGGGAACGACAGGTCGCCGCGCAGGGCCCAGATCTTCTCGGCGGTGGTGAGCCGGACGTCGATGCGGTCGGGGGTGATGTCGATGGTGGCCATCGGCGCGCTCCTCGGTTCTGTTATCGTCGGTGAGAACATTACCGGAGGCGATAACAAAAAGGGGAGCGACTGTGGCACTCGACACCGTGGAGCTGCTGATGCACCCGGTCCGGCTGCGCATCGTCCAGGCGTTCCTGGGCGGTCGCACGCTGACCACCGCCGACCTGCGCAGCGAGCTGAGCGACGTGCCGCCGGCCACGCTCTACCGGCAGGTCGCCACGCTCGCCGAGAACGGCGTGCTGCACACGGTCGGGGAGCGGCGCGCCCGCGGCGCGGTCGAGCGCAGCTACCGGCTCCACGAGGCCGCCGCGTCGGTGGACCCGGACGAGGCCCGGGCCATGAGCCCGCAACGGCACCGCCAGGCGTTCCTCACCTTCGTCGCGGGCCTGCTCGCCGACTTCGACGGCTACCTCGACCGCGGCGACCCCGACCTGGCCCGCGACGTGGCCGGCTACCGGCAGAACGCGTTCCACGCCACCGACGCCGAGACCGCCGAGTTCGTCACCCGGTTCCGCGAGCTGTTCGCCGAGTACGCCGCGCTCGGCCCCGGGCCCGGCCGCACCCGGCGGCTGCTCACCACCGTGCTGCTGCCCGGCGCCGATCAGGGGCGGCCCGCCGAGCGCCGGTGACCGGCCACGATGTCCGCCACGGCGGCACCCAGCGCCAGCACGATGATCCCGGCGGCGAGCAGCAGTGAGTGGCGGAACGCCGTACCCCAGTCGCCGTGGTCGTCGGCGATCGTGGAGAAGAACAGCGCGCCCACCGCGGCGATGCCGGCGGCCGAGCCGATGCGCTGCCCGGTCTGCAGCATGCCCGCGCCGCTGCCGGCCATCGGCACCGGCACCTCGGACAGCGTGAGCGTCTGGTTCGGCGCGATCACCAGGCCGCTGCCCAGCCCCGCGACGAGCAGCGGCAGCGCGGTCCGCAGCGGCACGTTGTCGTGCGGCCCGCCCGCCAGCACCAGGTCGGTCGCGATCAGCCCGGCCACCACCGCCAGCAGCCCGATCGCGACGAGCGGACGGCCGTACCGGGTGACCACCCGGCCGCCGAGCGCGGAGGCGAGCGCCGAACCGAGCGCGAACGGCGTGATCGCCAGACCGGCCACGAGCGCGCTGTAGCCGAGCCCCATCTGCAGGTAGAGCGTGAAGATGAAGAAGATCGCGGTGAACCCGGCGAAGTAGATCAGGCCGATCAGCGCGCCCAGCGTGTACGAGCGCACCGTGAACAGCCGCAGGTCGAACAGCGGCTGGGCGCGCCGGGCGTACCGGTGCTCCCAGAGCGCGAACCCGGCGAGCAGCAGCAGGCCGACCGGGATCAGCAACCACTTGCCCGGGCCCCGCCACTGCTCCCGCTGCACCAGCGGCAGCAGGATCACCGTCACCCCGGCGCCGAGCAGCAGCACGCCGAGTGGATCGAGGCGGCCCCGCCCGGCGGGGTTCGTCGCCCGGGTCGGCATCAGCCGCCAGCCGAGCAGCATCGCCACGATCCCGACCGGGATGTTCACGAAGAACACCCACCGCCAGCCGTGCTCCGCGCCGCCCAGCTGGATGAGCAGGCCGCCGAGCAGCGGCCCCACGGCGGTGGAGATACCGATCGTCGCGCCCAGCAGGCCGAACGCGCGACCCCGGTCGGCGCCCCGGAACAGCTCCTGGATCATGCCGCTGACCTGAGGGTTCACCACACCGGCGGCGGCGCCCTGGACGAGCCGGGCCACCACCAGCCACTCCGGCGAGCGGGCCAGCCCGGCCAGCGCGCTGGTCAGCGTGAACAGGCCCACCCCGACCACGAACGCGGTACGCCGCCCGCGCGCGTCGCCGAACCGCCCGGCCGGCACCAGCACCAGGCCGAACGTCAGCGCGTACCCGGACAGCACCCACTGCAGGTCGCTCGGTGTGGCGTGCAGCGCCCGGTCGATCGACGGCACCGCGACGTTGACGATGCTGACGTCCAGCAGCGTCATGAACGCCGCGATCAGGCCGACGCTCAGCGCGCGCCAGCGACGCCGATCGTCGTACCCGGTGTCCGGCACGATCCGATCACGCCACCTGGCGCGCGCACCACCGCGGCCCGAAGTCCAGGCCGGACATGGGGGAGTCCTCGCGGTGCAGCAGCCCTCGCTCGGTGAGCGAGTGCAGCGGCTCGCGCAGTTCCTCCTCGGTCATCCCGGTCTCCTGGGCGATCAGGTCCGGGTAGGGGACGTGTCCCTGCACCTCCAGCGCGGACACCGCCTGGTACACCCGTTCCTCGACCGCAGACAGCTGGACCTGAGGCATCGCTTCCCTCCTCGGCGTGGACCGTCCGACCCGCGGACGGCCGGCGACCGGCGGTTACCCGGACGGGCCGCGATGATGCTCACCCGTTCGACTGTCGTGCCGGGCGGGGCGGGGGTGCCCTAGGCTGCACCAGTGATCATCTGGGATCTCGTCGTGGTCGGCGGTGGGCCCGCCGGACTCTCCGCCGCGCATGCCGCGGCCCGCTCCGGCGTCCGCACCCTCGTGGTCGAGCGGGCCACCCACCCCCGGTACAAGACCTGCGGCGGCGGCCTGATCGGCACCTCGCTGGCCGAGGTCGCCGACCGCCTCGAGGTGCCCGCCCACGACCGGGTCGACCGGATCACGTTCACCCGCGACGGGCGGCGCGCGTTCACCCGCCGGCACCCGTCGCCGCTGGTCACGATGATCCGCCGGGAGGAGTTCGACGACCGGCTGCGCGCCGCCGCCGTCGCCGCCGGGGCTCAGGTCCGCGAGGGCGTCGCGGTCCGCGCGGTCGAGCAGGACCCCGACGAGGTACGCCTGCGTCTGGCCGACGGCGAGGTGGTGCGCGCCCGTGCCGTCATCGGCGCGGACGGCTCCTCCGGCGTCACGGCACGCCACGTCGGTGTCCGTTTCCGCCAGGTCGACCTCGGCCTGGAACTGGAACTGCCGGTGGACGGTGCCGAACGGGAACGCTGGCGGGGCCGGGTGCTGCTCGACTGGGGGCCGCTGCCCGGCTCCTACGCGTGGGTGTTCCCCAAGGGCGACCGGCTCACCGTGGGCGTCATTTTTTGTCCGGGGCGACGGCGACCGCACCCGCGCCTACCTGCGCGACTTCACCGACCGGCTCGGACTGTCCGGGGTGACGCCGGAGCACGACTCCGGTCACCTCACCCGCTGCCGCGCCGACGACTCGCCGCTGCGCCACGGGCGGGTGCTGGTCGCAGGCGACGCGGCCGGGCTGCTGGAGCCGTGGAGCCGGGAGGGGATCAGCTACGCGCTGCGCTCCGGCCGGCTGGCCGGGGAGGCGGTGGCCGGCGGCGACCTCGGCGCGTACGCCCGGGAGGTCGGCCGGCGGCTGACGCCGGAGATGCGCGCCGGGCACCGGCTGCTGGAGACGTTCGAGCGGCGGCCCGACGTGTTCCACGCGATGCTCGCCAGCCCGCCCGGCTGGCGGATGTTCGTCCGGTTCTGCCAGGGCCGGGCGAGCTTCGCCGAGATGCTCGACCGGCGGCCGGTACGCGCCGGGCTCGCGGTGCTCGACCGTCTGCCCGCGAGGGCGCGGGCCGTGGCCGGTTAACCTGGCGCGGTGACCGACTGGGATCTCGTCTGCGAACGCGACTTCGCGGTGCCGGACGGCCGCGACCTGGACGACCTCGTCGCCGAACTCGCCGCCGCGCTGCGCGACCCCGACCCGGCGGTCCGGGACGGCGCGCCCTACGTGGTGCTGCGCACCTGGATCGCCCGGGACGTGATCGACGCCGGCCGCCGGGCGAAGCTGGGCGCGATCATGGCCGAGCGGTTCACCGACCCGGAGATCCAGGCCCGCACGTTCGCGCCGCTGGTGCTGGACATGATCGTCAGCCGGGGTGACCTCGACCCGGCCTGGCCGGCCGCGTTCCGCGCCTGGTACCCGGCCGAGACCGACCTGCGCGGGTACGACGCGACGCTCGGCTGGCTGCACGCGGTGGCCCACGGCGCCGACCTGCTGGCCACGTTCGGCCGCCACCCGTCGGTCGACCCGGCGAGCATGCTCGACCTG
The DNA here is from genome assembly GCF_000568915.1 of Micromonospora sp. M42. Classification (NCBI taxonomy): domain Bacteria; kingdom Bacillati; phylum Actinomycetota; class Actinomycetes; order Micromonosporales; family Micromonosporaceae; genus Micromonospora; species Micromonospora sp. M42. Next base: position 934,550 of record NZ_KK037233.1, read on the forward strand.
GCCGCGGCCCGCCTCGTCGCGCCGACCGGGCACCTCTTCGCCGCACAGGAGGACGACCGGCTGGCCCGCGCGATCGCACTGGTGCTGGCCCGGCCCGGCCTGTCCGGCGCCGACGCGCTCGGCTGGCTGGACCCGGTCGCGGCGAGCTTCGCCGCGCTGCCCCGGGGCACCACACCCGCGCACGCCTCGAACAGCATGCGGACGCTGCGGGCGCTGTACGTGCTGCTGGACACCGGCATCGGGCCGAGCCGGGACGCCCCGGCGCTGCCGCAGCCGCACCGCGACGCGGTCAAGGCACGCCTGGCCGAGGTGCTCGCCCCGGTCTTCCAGCACGGCTGAACGCCCCCGGTCAGGGGACGATGACCGCCCGCCCGTGCACGTCGCCCCGGCGCAGCGCCTCGTACGCCTGCGGCGCCTCCGCGAGCGGGAACGTCTGCACGTCGGCGTGCAGCCGGCCGTCGCGGGCCAGCGCGATCACCTCGTGCAGTTCGGCCCGGGTGCCCCAGAACGGCACCGCCACAGCGGCCTCGAACGGCACGGGCGGCGGCTCGTCGGCGACCGGCCGGACCGGCAGCGTACCGCCGGCCAGGCCGACCAGCAGCAGCTGACCGCCGGTGGCGACGACCTGCCGGGCGGTGTCCAGGGTCGCCTGCGCGCCGACGAAGTCGAGCACCACGTCCGCGCCGTCCGGGGCCGGCCCGACCAGCTCACGGATCTTCTCCACCGCGTCCGGGCCGGCCTGCACCACGTGGTGCGCGCCGAGCCGGCCGGCCAGGTCCAGCGCCGCGGTGCTGGTGTCCACCGCGACGATCCGTACCGCTGTGGTGGCGAGCAGGATCTGCAACCCCATGTGCCCCAGCCCGCCGATGCCGATCACCACGCAGGTGGTGCCGGGCCGCAGCCGGGGCCGGGCCAGCTCCACCGCGTGGTACGGCGTCAGCCCGGCGTCGGTGAGCGGCGCGGCCTGGGTCAGGTCCATGTCGCCGACCGGCAGCAGCCGGGACGCGGGAACCACGACGTACTCGGCGAGCCCGCCGTCGCGGCTGAGCCCGATGCCGCCGACCGGGGTTACCCGGCAGCGGTTCTCCTCGCCCCGCAGGCAGGCCCGGCACCGGCCGCAGCCGATGATCCCGTAGACCGCGGCCCGTTCTCCGGGCGACCAGCCGACCACCCCGGCGCCGACCGTGTCGACGGTGCCGGCGATCTCGTGCCCCAGGGTCATCGGGATCGGGAACACGCCGGCCGGAGCGTCGAGGATGTGCAGGTCGGAGTGGCAGGCGCCGACCGCGCCGACGCGCAGCAGCACCTCACCGGGGCCGGCCTCGGGCGTGGGCACCTCCGTGTGCTCCAGCACCCCGGGCGCTGTCATCCGTACTGCGCGCATGTCTCCTCCACCTCGTCACCGACGGTCGTCGCGGCGGCATACCCCTGCCGTGGTGGTTGATGCGCCGACGGGACGGGCGGGCGCACAATGCGGTCATGAGTGAGCCGGCCGAGTCGTTCACCGACGAGGAGTACGCGTTCCTGCGGCACGTCCGCTTCGGCGAACTGCCGGCCCGGGTACGCCCGGAGGACCTCACGGGGTCCGTGGAGACCGAGACCCCGCCGGACCGGCCGGACCCGGTCGGCGGGGAGTCGGAGTGGCACCTGCGCGCGGGCGGCTGACGGGGTCCGGGCACCGGCCCGGACCCCGTCGCCGCACGGTCAGAAGACCGGCACGCCGTCGCGCACCAGCTTCCAGTTGGGTACGAAGAAGTCGGCCGGGTCGATGACGCCCTTGGCCTGCGCCCAGTCGATGAGCAGCTGGCGGATCTCCTGCTGGGCGTTGTAGACCTGGGTCTTCACGATGCCCGGGAAGTTGCCGCCGCCGCTGCGCCGGTAGTTGTTCACCGCCACCACGAACCGGGCGTCCGCCGCGACCGGGGTGTCGGTGCCGGCCAGCACCAGCCGGGTGACCCGCTGGCCGACCGGCTTGGCGATGTCGATGTCGTAGTCGACGCCGGAGAACACGTCGTAGTTGTAGTCCGGCACCGCCGGGTCGCTGATCGTCTCCGGGTTCACCGGCGCGCCCGCCGGCAGCGTGACGAAGTACTTCGCCGAGTACTCCAGGTACGCCTTCACCTCGGCGCCGGTCAGCACGACCGCCTCCAGCGTGTTGTCGTACACGTAGAGGCCCGCCACGTCGCGGATGCGCACGTCGCCCTGCGGGAACACCGCGGTACGGCTGAACGGCGCGGCGATGGACAGCACCGGCAGGCCCGCGTACTCGCCGCCCGCGAGCGCCTCGGTGACGACTTCGGTCTGGACGTGGTTGATGAAGTCCAGGATCGGGGTGTCCTTGTACCGCGACTCGGCGGCCGACAGCTCCACGCTGGACTGCGCGACGACGCGGTTGACGTACTCGACGGTCTTGGTGTGCTGGCCGCGCACGGCCGCGAGCACCGCCGGGTCCTCGACCACCGTGTTGGTGTTGAGCGTGGTGGCCGACTTGGCGGTGACCGTCCAGCGGCCCTTCTCCCGGGTCAGCGTGAAGTCCATCCGGGTCAGCCGCTGGCCCCACTTCGACGGCTCCGAGGTGAGGACCCGCTCGCCGGTGGTGAGGTTGGTGACGAACTTCTCCGGCACCTCGTTGTGCGCGTGGCCGAACAGGATCGCGTCGATGCCGGGGACCTGCTCGGCGATCAGCGCGGTCGGGTTCTCGTTCGGCAGCTCCGGGCCGTAGCTGGAGGTGCCGCTGTCGCCGCCGTGCGCCGAGATGACGACCAGGTCGGCGCCGCGGCGGCGCATCTCCGGCACCCACTTCGCGGCGGTGGCGACCATGTCGGCGAAGACGAGGCGGCCCTCGACGTTGCCCTTGTCCCAGATGGCCACGCCGGGGTTGGTCAGGCCGAGGACGCCCACGCGCAGCTTCGGCGCGCCGTGCCCGCCGAGCTTGACCTCCTTGATCACGTACGGGAGGAACGCCGGCTTGCCGGTCTTCGCGTTGAGCGCGTTCGCGGCCAGGGCCGGGAAGCCGAGCTGCTCGATCCAGGTGGCCAGCAGCGGCAGGCCGTAGTTGAACTCGTGGTTGCCGAGCGTCACCGCGTCGTACTTGAGGATGTTCATGGCGCGGGCCATCGGGTGCGTCTCACCGGTGCTGGTGATCGGCTCCTGCTTGGCGTAGTACGTCGCAAGCGGCGTGCCCTGGATGGTGTCGCCGGCGTCGAGGACCAGCGTGGCCCTGCCCTTGCGCTCGGCGCGGATCTGGTTGACCAGGGTGGCGAGCTTCGCGACGCCGACGTCGTTCTGCTTGCTGTCGTCGAACTCCGCGTCCTTGTAGTAATCCCAGTTGTAGACGTTGCCGTGGGTGTCGGACGTGCCGAGGATCGTCAGGTCCCAGGTCTTCGGCTGCTTCGGCTTCGCCTCGGCGGGCGCGCCGGCCAGCAGGGGAGCGGTCGCGGCGGCGGCCGCGACGGCCAGCACCTGGCGCCGGGAGGCGCCGGAGGAGGAAGTCATGAGGTGCCTTTCCAATGGGGGGTACGCGCCTCGTGGGCGCCGTTGCGCACCATAACCACCACATGTCGCGTGCGCCACACCGGCCCGTTTTGTTTCCCCTACGGTCACGGTGCTGCTGTTTCCCCTCCGGTCACCGGGGTAGGGGCGCAGACATGAGCGAGGACCAGTTCACCCAGCAGCACCCGGCCGAGCAGTACGGACAGCGTGAGGGACAGCCGTCGCAACAGCAGACGCCGCCCGGCAGCGAACAGCAGATGGGGCCGAAGCCCGACCACGGCGAGCAGTCGTACCGGGGCAGCGACCGGCTCACCGGCAAGCGCGCGATCATCACCGGCGGCGACTCCGGCATCGGGCGGGCCGTGGCGATCGCCTTCGCCCGCGAGGGCGCCGACGTGCTCGTCACCTACCTCGCCGACGAGGAGGAGAAGGACGCCCGGGAGACGGTCGCCCTGATCGAGCAGGCCGGGCGCACCGGCGTCGCGGTCCGGTGCGACCTGCGCGAGGAGGCCAACTGCCGTGCCCTCGTCGACCAGGCGATGCGCGACCTCGGCGGCGTCGACATCCTGGTCAACAACGCGGCGTACCAGATGTCGCAGGACAACGGCCTGCTCGACATCACCACCGAGCAGTTCGACCGGGTGTTCAAGACCAACGTGTACGCCATGTTCTGGCTCTGCAAGTTCGCCGTGCCGCACATGAAGGAAGGCTCGACGATCATCAACACGTCGTCGATCCAGGCGTTCGACCCGTCGCCGCAGCTGCTCGACTACGCCACCACCAAGGCCGCCATCGCGAACTTCACCAAGGCGCTCGCGCAGAACCTCGCCGAGCGGGGCATCCGGGTCAACGCGGTCGCGCCCGGTCCGATCTGGACGCCGCTGATCCCGGCCACCATGCCGGAGGAGAAGGTGAAGCAGTTCGGCACCGACACGCCGCTGGGCCGTCCCGGTCAGCCGGCCGAGCTGGCGCCCGCGTACGTCTACTTCGCCTCCCAGGAGTCCAGCTACGTCACCGGCGAGATCCTCGGCGTCACGGGCGGCCGCCCGACGAAGTGAGCGTCCGGTGCGGCTGCGTCTCTGGTCCCGGCTCGCCCATCCGGCCGGTCCGGCTTGTCCCGGCTCGGTCGTCTGGTCCGGCGCGACTCGGGCGTCTGTCCGTCCGGCGCGGCGCGGCGGGGTCGTCTGGTTCCGTTGCTCAGCGGGGCCAGACGCCCATCCGGCGGCGCACCTCGGCGATGCGCGGCGCGTCCAGGCCGTAGCGGGTGAACCGCCGGTCGGCCAGCCCGTCCAGGTAGCGGCCGGCGGCGCGCACGTCCTCGTCGTCCAGCGCCGGGTCCACCTGCCGGGCCAGCTCCAGCAGCTCCGCGACCGTGTACCGGTCCAGCGCGGCGGACACGTCGATGTAGTCGCGTACCTCCCGCCGGTTCACCAGCGCGGCGGTCTTGTTGGCGATCAGGTCCCGCACGTCCATCACCGGGCCGAAGTCCATCACCACCGGGCTGCGGTGCCGGTCCAGGCGGGCCAGGCTGAGGCGGATCTGCCGGCCGTCCCGGCTCACCACGAAGTCCCGCAGGTCCCGGTCGAAGCCGTCGAACACCTCGCCCAGGCCGCCCGGATCCGCCTCGGCCACCTGGTAGCCGGCCCGTTCCAGCGCCGCGCGTACCCCGTCGGCCGCGGCCGCGGCGGCGCCCTCCACGTCGGCGAACAGGTCGACGTCCTCGGTGGGGCGGGTGACCAGGCCGTGCGCGGCCCAGGCGACACCGCCGCCGAGCACGAACCGGTGCGGGCCGGCGGCGGCCAGCGCCACCCGGGCCACCTCCCGGTAGAAGTCGTGCGGATGGGTCACGCCGGGCGCAGGCTCCGGTGCCGGCCCTCCCAGGCCAGGCGTACGCCCCGGGGCAGGTTCAACAGCGGCCACAACCGGCGCAACGTGCCCCCGTGGATCAGCTCGCGCAGATCCTCCACCCGGGTCGTCTCGCGCAGCACGTTCTCGTACATCCAGAGCAGTTCGTCCGGGTCGGCCAGGTCGAACGCGCGCTCGCTGCTCCACATGAGGCGTACCGGCAGTTCGACGATGCCGGTGGTGGGGCCGGTCAGCTCGTCCAGGGTGCGCGCCACCACGGCGGGTCGCCCGGGCCGGGCGAGGTACGCGTGCGCGGTGGCCGACATGGCATCAGGGTAACCCCAACCCGGCCCATCACCCCCCTCCCTTCCCGCCCTTGTCGCGTCGGGCGGGCCCACCCCAGCCCGTTGATCAAGGAGTTTGTGTCTGCCTCAGGCCTCACGGGTGACCCAAACTCCTTGATCAATGACTTCGGCGACAGCGGTTCGGCGGCCTGCCGCCGGCATCCGAGATCTTGGTACGAGGGCGCCCCCGGAAGGGCGGTTTCGTACCAAGATCTCTCCGCCGCAGGCCGTTTACTCGAGGCCTGATCGATCATGAGGTTGGCGGTGACAAAACGGACACGAGGTGCCGTCAACCTCATGATCGACGCTTCGGGGTCACGGGAGGGTGAGCCGGGGTGTCGGGTGGGGTGGGTGTCGGGTTTCGGGGTGGTCGGGGACACCCGGGTGGCGGAATCGGTGGCGGGGCGGGGGCGTTATACCTGGTGAACGACCGCAGCAGCGTCCCCCGGCGCCCCCGGAATGATCCCGGGGCGGCGGTCGTTGGACATGTCTCCGGCCCCCGCAGCCACGGGCAGCGAGCCGGATCCCCCCGAAGACTTCTCTGAGCGCCTGACGGTGCCCACGCACTCGCCCCCGGGTGCGTCGACCCCCGAATGGAGCCCCCTCATGAACACGATCCTGCGTAAGAGCATCCTCGGTATCGCCGGTCTGACCGTCGCCGGTGGCCTCGCCGCCGGCCCCCTCAACCACGACACCAGCACCCCCACCACCCGCGACGCCGCCGCGGTCACCACCACGCAGGCCGCGAAGCTGGACAGCGCCGCGCTGATCCCGCACGGCGTGCAGGGCACCCAGTCCCGCATCGACCTGGGCGACGAGCAGACCGCCAACGTCAAGGCCATCATCGCCGCCACCAAGAAGGCCGGCATGGATGAGCGCGCCGCGGTCGTGTCCATCGCCACCGCGTTGCAGGAGTCGAAGCTGGAGAACCTCGGCCACCTGGGTGACCGTAACGACCACGACTCGCAGGGCCTGTTCCAGCAGCGCCCCTCCAGCGGTTGGGGCACGGTCGAGCAGATCACCGACCCCGAATACTCCACCACCGCGTTCCTGAAGGGCCTCAAGCAGGTCGACGGCTGGCAGGACATGCCCCTGACCAAGGCCGCCCAGACCGTCCAGGTCTCCGCCTACCCCGACCACTACGCCCAGTGGGAGCAGCAGGCCGCCGACCTGGTCGCCGAGCACTGGAACAGCTGACCCGGCGGTGACCGGGGTCACGAGGAACGAGCGGAAGAACCGTGACCCCGGTACCGTTGTGCAGAGCGTCGGTGTGTCCAGTGTCCCCGGGCCTCACCTAAATTGCCTTCGCGGAATACCGTTCGGCTGGAGCCGCGTCGCGCCACTCGCCGAGAGGCGACATGCACACCGACGCCCAGAGCCGCCCCGGCCGAATGGCCGGGGCGGCTCTGTCTGTGGGCTCGACTCGCACGCCTCCGGCGGCTGGCCTAGGGTGAGAAGGAAGAGGTGAGAGCCGTTCTCGACGCGGAGGGGGTGCCCGGGTGGGTCTGAAGACCTTCATCCAGGGGTGGCCGGTCTACCGGCAACTCACCGGCACCGATCCGCTCGGTCGCGGCGCCGCCGCCCAGTCGGCGCGCTCCGCCGCGCTGACCGCCCGCACCGAGACCGCCGACGGCATGGCCCGCTCGGTCTGCCCGTACTGCGCGGTCGGCTGCGGGCAGCGCGTCTTCCACTCCGACGGCAAGGTCACCCAGATCGAGGGCGACCCGGACAGCCCGATCTCGCGCGGCCGGCTCTGCCCGAAGGGCTCGGCCAGCAAGAGCCTGGTGACCAGCCCGCTGCGCCAGACGAAGGTCCGCTACCGCCGGCCGTACGCGACCGAGTGGGAAGACCTGGACCTCGACGTCGCGCTCGACATGATCGCCGACCGGATCCTCGCCGCCCGCGCGGAGACCTGGGAGGACGTCGACGACGAGGGTCGTCCGCTGAACCGGACGCTCGGCATCTCCAGCCTCGGCGGCGCGACGCTGGACAACGAGGAGAACTACCTCATCAAGAAGCTGTTCACCGCGATGGGGGCACTCCAGATCGAGAACCAGGCCCGTATTTGACACTCCGCCACCGTCCCCGGTCTGGGGACCAGCTTCGGTCGCGGCGGCGCCACGGACTTCCAGCAAGATCTCGCCAACGCTGACGTCATCATCATCCAGGGCTCGAACATGGCCGAGGCCCACCCGGTGGGTTTCCAGTGGGTGATGGAGGCGAAGAAGCGCGGCGCGAAGGTCTTCCACGTCGACCCGCGGTTCACGCGCACCAGCGCGCTCGCCGACACGTACCTGCCGATCCGGGCGGGCACGGACATCGCGCTGCTCGGCGGCGTGGTGCGCTACATCCTGGACAACGAGCTGGACTTCCGGGAGTACGTGCTGGCGTACACCAACGCGGCCAACATCGTCAGCGAGCGGTTCGCCGACACCGAGGACCTGGACGGCCTGTTCTCCGGCTACAACCCGGACACCGGCTCCTACGACCACGCCAGCTGGCAGTACGAGGGCCAGGAGGACAACGCCAAGATCAGGGGTACCGGCAAGGAGCGTGACTCGGCTTCCGGGTTGGAGCACGAGTCGCACGGCGAGCCGGTGCCGGCGCAGGCCCCGCGGGACGAGACGTTGCAGCATCCGCGCTGCGTCTACCAGATCCTGAAGCGGCACTTCGCCCGCTACACGCCGGAGATGGTGGCCCGGGTGTGCGGCATCCCGGAGGAGAAATTCCTCGAACTGGCGCGTGCCTGGACGGAGAACTCGGGGCGGGAGCGCACCGGCGCGCTCGTCTACTCGGTCGGCTGGACGCAGCACAGCGTGGGCGTGCAGTACATCCGCACCGGCTCGATCATCCAGACGCTGCTGGGCAACATGGGCCGTCCGGGCGGTGGCATCCTGGCGCTGCGCGGTCACGCCAGCATCCAGGGCTCCACCGACATCCCGACGCTGTTCAACCTGCTGCCCGGCTACCTGCCGATGCCGCACCACGCCGACCACCCGACGTTCGACAGGTGGGTGGACAGCATCCGGCACCCGGGCCAGAAGGGCTTCTGGGGCAACTCGCGGGCGTTCGCGGCGAGCCTGCTCAAGGCGTACTGGGGTGACGCGGCGACGCCGGAGAACGACTTCTGCTACGGCTACATGCCCCGGATGACCGGCGACCACGGCACGTACCAGCAGGTCCTGAACATGATCGACGGCAAGGTGAAGGGCTATTTCCTGCTCGGCCAGAACCCGGCGGTCGGCTCGGCGCACGGCCGCGCCCAGCGCCTCGGCATGGCCAACCTCGACTGGCTCGTGGTCCGCGACCTGTTCATGATCGAGAGCGCCACGTTCTGGAAGAACGGCCCGGAGGTCGCCACCGGTGAGATCGTCCCGGAGGAGTGCCGTACCGAGGTGTTCTTCCTGCCGGCGGCCTCGCACGTGGAGAAGGAGGGCACGTTCACCCAGACGCAGCGGCTGCTGCAGTGGCGGGAGAAGGCCGTCGACCCGCCGGGCGACGCCCGCTCCGAGCTGTGGTTCTTCTACCACCTCGGCCGCGTGCTGCGGGAGAAGCTGGCCGGCTCCACCGAGCGCCGCGACCGGGCGCTGCTGGACCTGGCCTGGGACTACCCCACGCACGGTCCGCACGCGGAGCCGAGCGCCGAGGCGGTGCTCAAGGAGATCAACGGGTACGAGGTGGCGACCGGCCGCCCGCTGAACGCGTTCGGCGAGGCCCGGGACGACGGCTCGACGGCGATCGGCTGCTGGATCTACTCCGGCGTCTACGCCGACGGGGTGAACCAGGCGGCCCGCCGCCGGTCCCGCCACGAGCAGGACTGGGTGGCCGCCGAGTGGGGCTGGGCGTGGCCGGCGAACCGCCGCACGCTCTACAACCGCGCCTCCGCCGACCCCGAGGGCCGGCCGTGGAGCGAGCGCAAGAAGTACGTCTGGTGGGACCCGGATGCCGGCGAGTGGACCGGCTACGACGTGCCGGACTTCGAGAAGACGAAGCCGCCGTCGTACCGGCCGCCGGAGGGCGCCTCCGGGCCGGCCGCGCTCGCCGGTGACGACCCGTTCGTCATGCAGGGCGACGGCAAGGCGTGGCTGTACGCGCCGAGCGGCGTCCTGGACGGCCCGCTGCCGACGCACTACGAGCCGGCCGAGTCGCCGATGCGCAACCCGCTCTACGGTCAGCAGGCCAACCCGACCCGCAAGATCTACGAGCACCCGATCAACCGGATGAACCCGAGTCCGCCGGAGCCGCACAGCCAGGTCTTCCCGTACGTGTTCACGGTCAGCCGCCTCACCGAGCACCACACCGCCGGTGGGATGAGCCGTACCGTGCCGCGCCTGGCCGAGCTGCAGCCGGAGATGTTCGTCGAGGTGTCCCCGGAACTGGCCGGCGAGGTCGGGCTGGCGCACCTGGGCTGGGCGCACCTGATCAGCGGCCGCGCGGTGATCGAGGCGCGGGTGCTGGTCACCGACCGGCTCACTCCGCTGCGGGTGGACGGGCGGATCATCCACCAGGTGTGGCTGCCGTACCACTTCGGCACCGAGGGTCTGGTCACCGGCGACTCGGCGAACGACCTGTTCGGCATCACGCTGGACCCGAACGTGCTCATCCAGGAGAGCAAGGTCGGCACCTGCGACATCCGGCCCGGCCGTCGTCCCACCGGTCCGCCGCTGCTGGACCTGGTCGGCGACTACCAGCGGCGGGCCGGGATGACGCCGGACCGGAAGATCCCGCTGGTGACCACCGACGCGGCCGGCGGGGACGACGCCGCCGGCAGCACCGACGAGCAGTCGCCCGCCGCGCACCAGGACGGGGAGCCGGATGCCTGACGCCAACAGCCTGTACGGTCCGCTGGACCCGGCCCCCGACGCGGGCTGGGTCGAAGCGCCGCCCCGGATGGGCTTCTTCACCGATACCAGCGTCTGCATCGGCTGCAAGGCGTGCGAGGTGGCCTGCAAGGAGTGGAACGGCGTCCCGGACTCCGGGTTCGACCTGCTCGGCATGTCGTACGACAACACCGGCGCGCTGACCGCGAACTCGTGGCGGCACGTGGCGTTCATCGAGCAGCCCCGCCCGGCCGGGCACCGCACGCCGCCGTTCGCCGGTGACCCGACCGGCCCGGCGACCAGCCCCGCGTCCGCGGCGGTCGGCGCGGGCACGGCCCCCGACACCGGCACGAATCCCGGTCTGCCGCCGGGGCGGCCGGAGGCGGCGGCGCGGATGGCGGCCGGTCCGGAGTTCCTCGGCATGCCCGGCGCGCAGCCGCCCGGGCGGGACAGCGGCGCGGAGACCCGCACCGACTTCCGCTGGCTGATGATGTCCGACGTGTGCAAGCACTGCACGCACGCGGCCTGCCTGGACGTGTGCCCGACCGGTTCGCTGTTCCGCACCGAGTTCGGCACGGTGGTGGTGCAGGAGGACATCTGCAACGGCTGCGGCTACTGCATCTCCGCCTGCCCGTACGGCGTGATCGACCAGCGCAAGGGCGACGGCCGGGCGTGGAAGTGCACGCTGTGCTACGACCGGATCGGCGCGGGCATGACGCCCGCCTGCGCGCAGGCGTGCCCGACCGAGTCGATCCAGTACGGCCCGCTCGACGAGCTGCGGGAACGGGCCGCCACTCGGGTCGCCGCGCTGCACGAGCGGGGCGTGCCGGAGGCGCGGCTGTACGGGCACGACCCGACCGACGGCGTGGGCGGCGACGGCGCGTTCTTCCTGCTGCTCGACGAGCCGGAGGTGTACGGGCTGCCGCCGGACCCGGTGGTCACCACCCGGGACCTGCCGAAGATGTGGAAGCGGGCCGGGTTCGCCGCGTTGGCCATGGCGGCGGCTGCCGTCGCCGCGTTCGTCGGAGGATCGTCGTGAGCCCGG
>NZ_KK037233.1:947875-950530 GCF_000568915.1 Micromonospora sp. M42
CGCCGAGCATCCGCTCGCCGCGGGCGTACCGGTCGACGTGCGCGGCACCGGCTCGACCTGCCCGACCGCGCGCTGGTCACGGCGCTGCTGCGCCCGCCGCTGCGGCTGCGCGACGGCCTGGTCACCGCCGCCGGGCAGCACACGCTGCCCGATCCGGTGGCGCGGGCGGTGGACCGGGTCCGGGCCGAGTACGGCGACCGACCGTTCCAGGCGCCCGAGGCGCACCACCTGGCCGACCTCGGGCTCGGCCCCCGCGAGATCGGCGCCGCCGTCCGGGCCGGCGCGCTGCTGAAGCTCGCCGAGAACGTGGTGCTGCTCCCCGGCGCCCCGGACGACGCGGTACGCGTGCTGGCCGGGCTGCCGCAGCCGTTCACGCTCAGCGCCGCCCGGCAGGCGCTCGGCACCACCCGCCGGGTGGCGGTGCCGCTGCTGGAGCTGCTGGACCGGCGCGGCGCCACCCGGCGGCTGCCCGACGACGCCCGCGAGGTGCTCCGCCCGCCGGGCTGACGCAACAGGCGTCGCCCGCCCGCTCCGGTCACCTACCGTGACGCCATGGACCCTTCCGCGGTCTGGCGGGACAAGAACCACAAGTGGCGGATCGAGGCGTACCGCGCACCGGACCTGAGGTTCGCCATCTACGCCACGAACGGCCCCACCGAGTCGGCGCCGCTGTGGCTGTTCGGGATGGCCGCGCTGGCCCGCTGGCTGATGACCCACGCGATCTCCCTGGACGACCTGGAGACGGACTGACACCCGGACGGGGGACGGCCGCCCGATCCCCGCCCCGGGCGGCGCCGCCGGTCGTACGGTGCGGGCGTGAAGGACAGGGGACTGCGTACGTTCATCACCGTGCTGGCCGGACTGGCCGTGATCTACTTCGGCTTCTCGGGAAGCCGCGACAGCGGCGGGGAGGGCGGCGTCTCCGGCGGTGTGGTGCTGCTCGCGCTGCTCGCCGCGCTGCTGGCCTGGAACCTGACCAAGCCCGGGCCGGCCAAGTAGCGCTCTCAGCGCGCCGTGGCGGCGCTGCGGCTCACCTCGCCGGCCGACTCCTCGCCCAGCGCCACCCGCACCAGCGCCGACGCCAGCCGCCCGAAGTCGGCCTCGCCGACCAGCCCGACCAGGTCGCCGGGGCTCGCCGGCAGGCCCAGCCGTTTCGCCCCGGCCAGCGTGCGCCGGTCGGCGTACGGGCGCACGTCCGGCCACACCGACTGCGCCTCGCGCAGGAAGATGTCCGCCCCGGTGGGGCCGATGCCGGGGAACTCGGTGAGAAACCGGCGCAGCGCGGCCCGGTCGGCGCCGGCTTCCTGGTGCAGCCGGCGCAGGTCGCCGTGCCAGCGGTCCAGGCAGAGCCGGGCGCCGGTGCCGAGCATGGTCGCGGTCCGCTCGTCGTAGCGCCGGTAGTGGCCCCGGCCCAGCGCGTCGACCCGGTCCTGCCAGCTCGCCGCCTCCATCGTCTGCGGGGTGCGGTAACCGGCGGCGAACAGCTCCCGGGCGGCGGCCACCGCCACCGACGCCCGGATCCGGGTGCTCAGCAGCGTGGTGAGCACCAGCAGCTGGTAGAGCGGGCCGGGCCGGTCGGCGAGGGTGATCCCCGCCTCCTCCGCGTACGTGCGGGACTGCCGGTCCAGCAGAGCGCGCGCGACGTTGCGATCGTCTGGCATCCATCCGGCTTACCCGTCCCGGCCCCGGCCAGACCCCCGCGCCGATCCGGAATGCGCCGGGCGGCGACGGGTACGCCTGTCTGGTGCGCGGCCGACGGCCGTGCGCCCCACCGGGAAGGAGAGAGCCGTGGTCAAGCCGCAGCAGGAGGAACTGCGCCGGAACGATCTCGGCGCCACCAGCCAGGACAGCCGCAAGACGGCCACCCAGGCGGGCGGCCGTTCGCGGAGCCGGGGCACGTCGAACGCCGACGCGGGACGGCCCGTTCCGAAGGGTCAGGTGTCGCCGTACGGTCCGGCCGGTGAGCCGGTTGCCGACGACGAGAGCTAACCGCGAGCCGACGCCGGCCGCAGCCGCCGCCAGGTGGCTGCGGCCGACAGCCCGTACGCCAGGTGCGGGATCAGGTCGGAGACCCAGTCGGCGCGCCGCCAGGTACGCGGGTCGGTCACGCCCAGCACCGTCATCGAGCCGTCCGAGGTGGCCATCACCCCACCGCCGAGCAGCACCGTGGCCAGCGGCAACGGGATCCGCCGTTGTCCGGCGAGCAGACCGAACGCGGCCCCCGCGGCGATGCCTGTGGCGTACCCGAGCAGTGGCCCCAGACCGGAACGGCGGTTCGCCGCCTCGTCGCCGGGGCCCAGGTCGACGTGCGTGACGTCGGCCAGCCGTCCGGCCACCGACTCCGGGGTGCTGCTCGCCGGCCGCGCCCGCAGCGCCATGTCGAGGTAGGAGACCGCGTTGAGCACGGCGCTGCCGACGGCGCCCGCGATGGCGCCGTCGACGGCGGATGCCGCTCTCACTTCGGGTCACCCGGTTCCCGGTTGTCCTTGGGTTTTTTGGTCCGTTCGCCCCGGATTTTTGTCGTGCGTTGCCCACGGTCGTCCTGCAGGATCCGGTTGGCGACCTGGTTGGCCTCCTTGTCGGTGGCGCGCCCGGACTGCTCGACGAGGTCGCGCAGCCGTGCCCGTTGCTTGTCGTACGCGTTGCTGCCCGGAC
>NZ_KK037233.1:950871-967242 GCF_000568915.1 Micromonospora sp. M42
GGCCAGGACCCGCTCCTGCTCGTCGGCCTGCGCCGGCCGGCCGCCCGGGTGGGCGTGCAGCACACGCAGCGGGGCGCCGCGGGGGGACGCCGTTTCGGCGGCGAACTCGACGGCGGCGCGGGACAGCGCGGAGCCGTCCACCCCGGCCACCACCGGGCCGGGTGTCGCGGGCGGCGCCCCGGGCCACCAGCACCGGGCAGTCGGCGTACGCGGTGACCTGCAGCGCGACCGAGCCGATCACCAGCGAGGCGAACCCGCCGAGACCCCGGTCGCCGAGCACGATCAGCGCGGCGGTGGGGGACTCGCCGATCAGCACGGCGGCCGCCTCCCCGTCGATGATCTCGCCGGTGATGCGCAGCCCGCGCTCCTGCGCCTGGGCCGCGTTGACCGCGTCGGCGACCAGTTGCTCGGCCTGGTGACGCAGGCCGGCGTGCGGCGGCGCCCCGGCCGGAGCGGCCACCGGTACGCCCAGCAGCGGCCAGATGAATCCGTGGACCACCCGCAGCGGCCGGTTGCGGCGGGTGGCCTCCCGGGCGGCCAGGAGCACGGCCCGGGTCGCCGGCTCGGAGCCGTCCACCCCGACCACCACGGCCGCACCGTCAGCGGAGTTCACCAGGTACCTCCTCGTGGCCGGCGCTCCCGCGGCCAGTATCGCGGCCGGCGGGACCGGCCCGGGGCGATACCGCGCCGGTCGCCCGGTCGGTACGCTGGCGGACAGCGCCCAGGGAGGGAGGCCCGTCGATGGATCAGCCGGACGGACCGAGCACCGCCCGCATGATCGACTACTGGCTCGGCGGCCGGCACCACCGTCCGGTCGACGTCGCCGCGGCCGCCGCGTTCGAGGCGGCGTACGGGCCCTGCGCGGCGATCTTCCGCTCGCTGCGCGGTTTCCTGGGCCGGACCGTGCGCGCCATGGCCGGCGACGGCGTGGACGGCTTCCTGGTCTTCGGTGCGGGCGTGCCCACCTGCGGAAACGTGCACGAGGTCGCACCGAAGGCGACGGTCCTCTACACCGACGTCGACCCGGAGACGGTCCGGCTCGGCCAGCGCCTGCTCGCCGGCAGTGACCGCGCCGGTTACGGCTACGGCGACGCCACCGACATCGGCACCGTCGACCGGGCGCAGCTGCACCGTTTCGTGCCGGGGTGGGGGAGACGGCCGGTCGGAGTGGTGTTCCTCGGGCTGGCCGCGTTCCTGGACGACGACACGCTCGCCCGTACCCTGGACGAGTTGTACCGGGCGGTCGCGCCGGGCAGCCGGCTGGCGATCGACTTCGACAGCGAGGAGCTGGCCGGGCACCCGCAGGCGCTGGCCATGATGGGCCCGGCGTTCCGGATGCGCGCGCCCGAGCGGTTCGCGCCGCTGCTGGGCCGCTGGCGTCCCACCGACGAGGGCGTCGTGCCGGTGGCCCGGTGGCGGCCCGAGGGTGAGCCGGAGCCGGTGCCGGACGCGTTCTACGGCGCGTTGGCGCTGCGGCCGGCGGACTGAGCCGCGCCGGTCGAGGCGGGCCGTTCGGCGGTCGGGGGTCCTTCGTATGATGTTTGCTCTGTAGCAATAGTCGTCATCGGAGGATGAGCATGCCGGAGGCGTCCGGATCGGTGTCACGTGCCCTGCGCACGGCGCCACCCGACCAGCTGGTGGAGACCGCGGACGCGGTGCTGCGCCAGACGCTCGGGGCCGCGCGGGCGGAGGTGTTCGTCGCCGACTACCGCGCCAGCGGCCTCTGGCCGGTGCTCGACCCGGACGTGCCCGACGGTGGCCCGTTGCCGGCACACACCGTGGCGCAACGCTGCTTCAGCAGCCAGGAGCCGGTCCTGGACATCATCGACGACGGCCGCTGCCGGGCCTACCTGCCGCTGTCGGTGTGGGGGGAGCGGCTCGGCGTCCTGATGGTCGAGCTGCCCGGTGACCCGGACGCGGCCACAGTGGAGGCGGCGCGGGACGCCGCCGGCGAGCTGGCCGTGGCCATCCGCGCGGCCGACCGGGAGACCGACAGGTACCGCCGCGCCCGGCGGCGGGAACGGCTGAGCATGGCTGCGGAGATGCAGTGGGACCTGTTGCCGGGGCGCAGCGTGCGCCACGGCGACGCGTTGCTGGCCGGGCAGCTCGAACCGGCGTACACGGTGGGCGGTGACCACTTCGACTGGTCGGTGGACTGTGAGCGGCTCACCCTCACCGTGCTCAACGGCACCGGCAGCGGGCTGGCCGCGTCGCTGCTCACGGCGATGACGGTGAACGCCATGCGCAACGCCCGGCGTTCCGGCGGCAGCCTGGTCGAGCAGGCGGAGCTGGCCTCGGACACCATCTACTACCAGCACCGGGGCGGCCGGCACGTGGCCACGCTGCTGCTGGAGCTGGACAGCCGCCGGGGCGTGGTGCGGGCGGTGGACGCCGGTTCCCCGCAACTGCTGCGGCTGCGGGGGAGGCGGGTCACCCCGATCGCGTTGGAGCAGCAACTGCCGTTGGGCATGTTCGCCGAGACCCGGTACGACGTGCAGGAGTTCACTCTGGAGCCGGGCGATCGTCTCTTCGTGGTCAGCGACGGGGTGTACGCGGCGGAGCCCGACGGCCAGGAGCCGTACGGCGTCCGGGCCATGGCGCGCGCGATGCGGGCTACTCGGCTGCAGCCGGCGACCGAGGCAGTTGGTACGGTGATGCGCGAACTGCATGCGTACCACGCCGACGCGGATCTCCGTGACGACGCGGTCGTCGTCTGCCTGGACTGGCGCGGTTCCGGCCGGTCCGACGACGTCACGGGGCAGTGATCGGGGCGGCGGAGCGAACACGAGCGGGACGATCGCAGGGGACAGCGGGTGGAGCGACCTCCGAATCTTGCCGCGGCCATCGAGTCGGCTGCCGAGGCGCTCATCGGTGTGCTCGACTCCGCGACCTCACGGCACACCGTCAGCGTCTCGCCGACCCAGCTGCGGGTGCTGTCGCTGATCGTGTCCCATCCGGACACCAACGTGAACCGGCTGGCCGAGCTGCTGGACGTGGTCCCGTCGTCGGCGAGCCGGCTCTGTGACCGCCTGGAGGCCGTCGGCCTGCTGCGCCGGGTGGCCGACCCGCGTGACAGGCGAGAGGTGCGGCTGATCCCGACCGCGGCGGCGGACACGTTGCTGCGCGACCTGCAGCAGCGCCGGCACCGTGCGGTCCAGGCGGTGCTCGACCGGATGCCCAACCGTGCGCAGCACGAGCTGCTGCTGGCGCTCGTGGCGTTCAGTCAGGCCGCCGCGGCGGTCGCGCCGCAGGCGGGCTCCGACTCCACCGCCCGGACCGCCTGAGTCCCACCCCGGCGCTGATCCTGACCAACAGCCCGTGATGGTCAGCTAGTGTCCTAGGATGCCATAGCGGTTGTGACGGTCCCCACCCTCACAACACTGAGCAACGGCGCAGCGCGGCCAGCGGCCGGAGCGGGGGAGCCCGATATAGTGGCAGCGCAACTGAGCGGCCGGTGATCACCGGCCGCGTCGGGGGAGGTCCCAGCCCGGGATCACAGAGGGCGCCGGCGTCTGACCGGCCGGCAACGCGCACGTCCCTCCAGCGGCCGCTCGTCCGGCTGCCGGACCGTGCTGCGAAGGGAGGGTTCGGTGTCGCGTCGGCCGGCTCCAGCGGAGCACCCGGATTCCGGGGACGCCACGGTCGTGGGAGACCGCGTCCTCACGCTGCCCAACCTGATCAGCTTCGTCCGGCTCGTCGGCGTGCCGATCTTCCTCTACCTGTTCCTCGTGGTCCGCGCCGACGTCGCGGCCATCGTGGTGCTCGCCGTGGGCGGCACCAGCGACTGGGTGGACGGCTGGATCGCCCGCCGGCTGGGGCAGGTGAGCCGGCTCGGCGAACTGCTCGACCCGCTGGCCGACCGGCTCTACATCCTGGCCACGCTGCTGGCCTTCACCGCGCGGGAGGTGGTGCCCTGGCAGTTCACCGGGGCGCTGCTGGCCCGCGAGTTGCTGCTGCTGGTCTCTCTCGGGGTGCTGCGCCGCTACGGCTACGGCCCGCCGCCGGTGCACTACGTGGGCAAGACCGCCACCTTCCTGCTGCTGGCGGCGTTCCCGATCCTGCTGCTGGCCGACGCCGTGCCGGACATCGGCACCGCGGCCGGCGCGATCGGCTGGGGCCTGGGCTGGTGGGGTCTGGTCCTCTACTGGGTGGCCGGCGCGATGTACGTGGTGCAGGCGAGCCGTCTCGTACGGCAGATGCGGGCGCGGCGCGCGGAGGTGGCGGCGTGACCGGGCCGGCGTCCGGCGACGCGGAGAAGGAGCGCGACCCGTCGAGCCGGGTGTACGCGCCGGACTTCCTGACCGAGCTGTTCCGCAATCCGCTGGACCCGGGGTACGGGGACGCGGCGGCGCGCCGGGCGGCGGGTGGCATGTCGCGGGTGCGGCAGGTGCTGGGCCGCCCGGTGAGCCTGCTCGTCCTGGCGGTGATCGGGTTCCTGTTCGCGGTGGCGTACCGGGAGACGATGGCGGAGGAGCCGAGCCGGGCGACGGCGCGGGCGGGGCTGATCGCCGAGATCAAGGGGCGTGAGGCGGCGACCGACCGGTTGACCGAGCGGGCCGAGCAGTTGCGCGAGGAGGTCGGCCGGCAGCGGGACGCGGCGCTGAGCGGTTCGCAGGCGTCCCGGTTGCGCACGCTGGAGGCGGGCACCGGTCTGGCTCGGGTGCGCGGTGACGGCGTGGTGGTGCGGCTGGCCGACGCGACGGCGGACCAGGACGGCGTGACCAGCGGGGACGCGGGCCCGTCCCGGGTGCTGTACTCGGATCTGCAGAAGGTGGCCAACGCGTTGTGGGCGGCGGGCGCCGAGGCGGTGGCGGTGAACGGCCAGCGGTTGACCGCGACGTCGACGATCCGGTCGGCGGGTGAGGCGATCCTGGTGGACTACCGGCCGGTGACGGGCCCGTACGAGGTGCAGGCGATCGGGCCGCGGTCGATGCGGGACCGGTTCAACGAGAGCCGGGCGGCGGCGCTCATGCGTGAGGTGGCGCGGACGACGGGGCTGTCGTTCGGGGTGAAGCGGGTCGACGACCTCACCTTGCCGGCGGCGCCGCAGCCGCGGCTACGCTACGCCGAGCCTTCGGTCAGTCCGAGTCCGCGTCCGTCGGGTTCGGGGGCCGCCGGTTCGTCGAGTCCCGGGTCGTCCGGCCCGGGTGGTTCTTCCAGCCCCTCGGGAGGTGGCCGATGATCGCGGTGCTGGCGTTGCTCGCCGGTGTGGTGCTCGGGGTGTATCTGGACCCCACGGTGCCGGCGGCGTTGCAGCCGTATCTGCCGATCGCGGTGGTGGCCGCGTTGGACGCGGTGTTCGGTGGGGTGCGGGCGAAGCTGGACCGGATCTTCGACGACAAGCAGTTCGTGGTGTCGTTCATCTCGAACGTTCTGGTGGCGGGGCTGATCGTGTACCTGGGTGACCAGTTGGGCGTGGGTGGTCAGTTGTCCACGGGTGTGGTGGTCGTGCTCGGGGTGCGCATCTTCGGAAATGTGGCGGCGATCCGTCGGCACCTGTTCCGGGCGTAGGTTTGTGGCGATGAGTGAGGAACACAGGGAGACGGGGACGGGGTGGCCGCGTCCGGTGGAGCCGGAGCGGCCGTCGGGTCCGGCGGGTGAGCCGGATCCGCGCCCGGACGCGCCCGATCCGGACGAGTTGAGCCCGTTGGCGCCGGTGGAGCCGGCGCCGGATGAGTCGTCGGAGCCGGCGGAGCGGGAGGCGGTGCCGGAGTCCGAGCCGGAGCCGGGTGCGGTGGCGCGGCCGTCGCGGTCGCGGCGGTTCTCCTCGGCGGGTCTGATGATCGCGGTGCTGCTGGCGTTGCTGGGTTTCACGCTCGTGGTGCAGTTGAAGACGACGTCGACGGATCCGACGCTCGCGGCGACGCGGGAGGAGGATCTGGTGCGGATCTCGTCGGATCTGGATTCGCGGGAGCGGCGGCTGCGTCAGGACATCGACGCCCTGGAGGAGAGTCAGCGGCAGTTGCGCTCGGGTGAGCAGGGCCGGCAGGCGGCGCTGGAGGAGGCGACGCGGCGGGCGGACGAGCTGGGCATCCTGGCGGGTACGTTGCCGGCGGTGGGTCCGGGGCTGGAGGTGCGGTTCTCGGGGCCGGCGAAGGCGGTGTCGTCGACGCGGATCCTGGACGCGGTGCAGGAGCTGCGGGGTGCGGGCGCGGAGGCGATGCAGATCCAGGGCGCTGATGGTTCGGCGGTGCGGATCATCGCGTCGACGTATTTCGTGGACGGGGCCGATGGTGTTCTGGTGGTGGACGGGCGGCGGCTGACGGGTCCGTTTACGATCATGGTGATCGGGGATCCGGCGACGATGCGTACGGCGTTGAACATTCCTGGCGGGGTGGTCGCATCGGTGCGGGACGGCGGCGGTAACGTGACCTCCGAGGATCGTGAGGTTGTGGAGGTTTCGCAGCTGCACGCGCCGATCAAGCTGGACCACGCGCGGCCGGTTTCCTGACCGGGCGCGGCCGCGCCGGTTTTTCCGGTGCACCGATGACGAAGGACGCAGTTGGTGATTCCTGAGGATCTGCGGTACACCGCCGAGCACGAGTGGGTGGTCGGTGGTGACGGTGGTGTCGTCCGCGTCGGTATCACGCACTTCGCGCAGGACGCTCTGGGTGACATCGTGTTCGTGCAGCTGCCGGATTCCGGTTCGGTGGTGGCGGCGGGCGAGTCGCTGGGCGAGATCGAGTCGACGAAGAGCGTGTCGGAGATCTACGCGCCGTTGAGCGGCACGGTGGCGGCGCGCAACGAGGCGCTTGCCGACACCCCTGAGGTGATCAACACGGATCCGTACGGTGCGGGGTGGTTGGTGGAGATCACTCCGGATGATCCGGCGGCGGTCGAGGGGTTGTTGACCGCTGATGCGTACCGCGAGCTCACCGAGAGCTGAGTTCGTGCTGTTCCGGGCGGCGGCGTGGTTCCGCGCGTCCGGTTGCCCTGCATTTCGGCGCTGGCTAGGCTCGCCCAGTCGACCGAGAACCAATAGTTTGAGCGTTGCGGAATGCGCCTTCCCGGGCACGGGGAGCCAGCCGCCGGGTGTGGTGTTGCCCGGCGGCCAGACCCGCCATTTCCTGACGCCGACCGAACAGATCCGTGAGGTGGTCCCATGACGCGCCCAGACGACGAGTTCCCCCCGCTCGACGTCACTTCGACGCTCAATCTCGGTTCGCTCGACGAAGTGCTGGAGGGGCCGGACACCGATGTGGTGCCGAGCCGGATGTCCGGTTCTTTGCCGCCGGGTATGGCGTTGCTGGTGGTTCGCCGGGGTCCGAACGCGGGCGCCCGGTTCCTGTTGGACCACGACGTGACGACGAGTGGGCGGCACCCGGACAGTGACATCTTCCTGGACGACGTGACGGTGTCGCGTCGGCACGCGGAGTTCCACCGGGACGGTGGGACGTTCACGGTGCGGGATGTGGGCAGCCTGAACGGCACGTACGTGAATCGTGAGCGGGTCGAGGCGGCGACGTTGAGCAACGGTGACGAGGTGCAGATCGGTAAGTTCCGGGTGGTGTTCATCGCCGGTCCGCGCCCGGAGGGTGAGGCCGGCCGGGGGTGAACGAGCCTGCGGCTTCGACGCCGTCCGGGGCTGGGCGGGCGCCTGCGCTGATGAGTATCGGCGAGGTGCTGGCTCAGTTGCGGCCGGAGTTTCCGGACGTCACGATCTCGAAGTTGCGGTTCCTGGAGGCCGAGGGCCTGGTGGAGCCGCAGCGGACGCCGGCGGGTTATCGCAAGTACGGCTGGGACGATGTGGCGCGGCTGCGGTTCGTGTTGACCGCGCAGCGGGATCAGTATCTGCCGTTGCGGGTGATCCGGGAGCAGTTGGCCGAGTGGGACGGTTCTGGTCCGTCGCCGGGGCGGGGGCGGCCGAATCTGGTGGCTGTGGGTCCGGGTGGTGAGGTGCCGGGCCGGGAGCCGGTGGATTCGGTCGAGTCGTCGGAGGTGCGGCTGGACCGGGCGGGGTTGATCTCGCGTAGCGGCGTGGACGAGTCGACGCTTGCGGAGTTGGAGCGGCTCGGTGTGCTGGTGTCGGATCCGCCGGGGTGGTACGACGCGGATGCTTTGATCATCGCGAGTGCGGTGGCGGGTCTGGCGGCGTACGGGTTGGAGCCTCGGCATCTGCGGGCGTACCGGTCGGCGGCGGATCGTGAGGTTGGTTTGTTCGCGCAGCTTGTGGCGCCGTTGGCGCGGCAGAGTGATCCGGCGGCGCGGGCTCGTGCGGCGGAGACGGCGCGGGAGCTGGTGGCGTTGTCGCAGCGGTTGCACGCGGCGTTGGTGCGGGTGGGGCTGCGGTCGACGTTGGGCCGGTGAGGTTGTCGGTGGAGGGCCGGGTGTGGTGGACGCCCGGCCCTTCGTCGTGGGGTGGCGCGGAAAGATCTGGTCGGGGGAGCGTGTCGTAGGCTTGCCGGGGTAAGCCCCTCCGGCGAGGCGTGGTGCACGTAGCGTGTGGGACTCCTGTGTCCTGGTCCGTGTACCGTGCAGGGAGGGGCGCGGTGCAAGGTGACGACGACACGGAGGCGGCGGTGCGCGAGCTGAGCGTGGTCGGAGTTCGGGTGGAGTTGCCGAGCAACCAGCCGATCGTCCTGCTGCGGGAGGTCGAGGGGGACCGCTATCTGCCGATCTGGATCGGCGCGGTCGAGGCGACGGCGATCGCTTACGAGCAGCAGGGGGTTAAGCCGGCCCGGCCGTTGACGCATGATCTTCTGCGGGATGTGCTGGCGGCGTTGCAGGCGCCGTTGCGGGCGGTGGAGATCACCGAGTTGAAGGACAACGTGTTCTACGCGGATCTGCTGCTGGGTGACGGGGTGCGGGTGTCGGCGCGGCCGAGTGACTCGATCGCGTTGGCGTTGCGGGTCGGCGCTCCGATTCGTTGTGCGGAGCAGGTCCTCGGCGAGGCGGGGATCGTGATTCCGGACGAGCAGGAGGACGAGGTGGAGAAGTTCCGGGAGTTCCTGGATCAGGTGCGTCCGGAGGACTTCGCGGGTTGAGGTGTGCCCGGCCGGGTGGCCGGGGTCGGCGCGGCGGTGGTTGTCACTGTGGGTGATGGCTGGCCGCCGTGTGTCGTTGGTGCCGGGCGGTCGCGCGGCGTGTCGCGGTGTCTCCTGCGGGTGAAGTGCGGGCGGCGGCGATAGGGTTGCCGTGTCGAGGGGTGCGCGTGACGGGGAGTCGGCGCGGCACCGCCACGGACGCGGGGAGGTTGGTCCGGATGCACGAGCCGCGGGATCCTGGTCCGGGTGCGGAGCAGCAGGCGGGTGTGGGGCCTGAGTCGGTCGGTGACGGTGAGGTCGGCTACCGGGGTGTGACCGCGTGTTCGGCGGTGGGCATCAGTTACCGGCAGTTGGACTACTGGGCGCGTACGGCGCTTGTGGTGCCGAGTGTGCGTGATGCTTCGGGTTCGGGGACGTCGAGGTTGTACTCGTTCCGCGACCTGGTGGTGTTGAAGGTCGTGAAGCGGCTGCTGGACGCCGGGGTGTCGTTGCAGAACATTCGGAAGGCGATCGAGGCGTTGCGGTCGCGTGGGGTGGATGATCTTGCGGGCATCACGTTGATTTCCGACGGGACGACTGTGTATGAGTGCCGGTCGCCGGAGGAGGTGGTCGACCTGTTGCAGGGCGGCCAGGGCGTGTTCGGCATCGCGATCGGTGGGGCGTTCAAGGAGATCCAGGGTTCGTTGTCGCATCTGCCGGCGGAGCCGGTGGGTGGGCAGGAGCCGGTTGCTCCGGCGGTGGAGCCGGAGGCGGACGCGGTGGGTGACGAGCTGGCGGCGCGTCGGGCGCGGCGCCGGGCCGGGTGACCTGCGTCGCGTCTCGTTGACGGGATCGCGCCGCGCCCGAAAAGGGTGCGGCGCGATTCGTGTTTTGGTGACGGGGTGTGCTGTGCGGGGGCCGGGCGGGCCCGGTCCGGTGGTCGGGCGCGGCCCGGTCGGTGTATCCGCAGGTCGCGGCTGGTCGGTGCGCAATGTCCGAAAGGGACGGTACGCGCTGTGGGTTGACCGGGGGTGCTCGGCTGACTGCGGTGTGTTCATCGTATTCGCGGCTGTTGTTGACTGTCCGTAGTTGACGGTTCTCGGGATCGGGACAGGGGCGGCGTGAAGCGTGGTGGGGGGCGCGCTATCGTCCGTTCCGATCGTCGGCGTGTCGACGTCACGGTGGAACGCTGTGTGACTTCGCGCGCCGGACGGTGAGCCCCTGACGCGGCGCTGCCCGCGGACCCCTGGTGGAAGGACCGAGCATGACGGTGACGAGCGAGACCACCCCGATCTCCCATTACGAGCGCATCGGCGGCGCGGCGGCGGTGAAGGCCGCTGTGGAGTTGTTCTACGACAAGGTGCTGGCCGATGCGGATCTCGCGGGCTACTTCACCGGGGTGGACATGGTGGAGCAGCGGCGGCACCTGGCGCTCATGCTGGCGGTGGTGCTCGGTGGGCCGAACGAGTACGCCGGCCGTGGGCTGGCCGAGGCGCACCAGCCGTTGAGCATTCCGGGTGAGCACTACGCGAAGGTCGGTGAGCACCTGACGGCGACGCTGGTGGAGCTGGGCGTGCCGGCCGACGTGATCGCCGACGTTCAGGTCGTGCTCGGGCAGGTCCGCGATCAGGTCGTGTCGGCGGGGGATGCCTGAGCGTGGACGCGGCACGGCTGAAGCAGAGCTGGTCCCTGGTCGCCGCGCACGGCGACCAGGTGCCGCTCTACTTCTATTCGACGCTGTTCCTGGCGCATCCGGAGACCCGGCAGATGTTCCCGACGAACATGGCCGGGCAGCGGGATCGTCTGGTGGCGGCCCTGGGGCATGTGGTGTCCCACGTGGACCAGGTGGATCAGCTGGTCGGGTTCCTGCGGGACCTGGGCGCGGATCACCGGAAGTTCGCGGTGCGCGCGGAGCACTATCCGGCGGTCGGTGAGGCGCTGCTGGCGACGTTGCGGCATTTCTGCGGTGAGGCGTGGACCGATGAGCTGGCGGCCGACTGGACCGCGGCGTACGGCCTGGTGGCGCAGGTGATGACCGACGGGCGCAGGCGGCGGAGTCGCAGTCGCCGCCGTGGTGGGTGGCGGAGGTGCTGTCGCACGAGCAGCGCACGTTCGACGTGGCGGTGCTGACGGTGCGCCCGCAGTATCTGCTGCCGTTCAGGCCGGGGCAGTCGATCGGGGTGTCGCATCCGGCGGTGCGGTCGTGGCGGTACTACTCGCCGGCGAACGCGCCGCGTTCGGACGGCACGGTGGAGTTGCACGTGCGGGCCGCGCCGGGTGGCGTGGTGTCGTCGCGTCTGGTGTACGGGTGCGCGGCGGGTGATCAGATCCATCTGGCGTCGCCGGTGGGGGAGCGGTTGACGTTGTGGCAGGCCAGGTCGTCGGATCTGCTGCTGTTGGCCGCCGGGACCGGCTGGGCGCCGGTGAAGGCGCTGGTGGAGCAGGTGGCGGCGGAGGGTTCCGGGCGGCGGGTCGACCTGTATGTGGGGGCCCGTTCGCGTACGGAGTTCTACGACAGTGAGGCGATCGACAAGTTGGCGGCGACGCATCCGTGGTTGCGGGTGTCGTACGTGGCCGGATCGGATCCGCAGCGGCCGGGGGAGATGGTGCGGCTGGCCGACCGGGTGCTGGCCGACGGGGACTGGCGGTCGAGGCACGTGTATGTGTGCGGGTCCGACGAGATGGTCGGTGATTCGGTGGCGGCGCTGACCGCGGCGGGTTACCAGCCGGGCCAGCTGCACCACGAGGGTTTCGGCAAGCACTGGTACGGCCCGTCCTGGCGGACGGTGGCCGGTTCCGAGGGAGCAGAGGTGATCCGGTGAGCGCGAGGAGTGAGCCGGGGTTGCGAGCCCCGCAGTCGCGAACAGAGGTGATCCGGTGAGCGCGAGCCCGATCAGCAGCTATGACTCGCAGCACGTGTCGGGTCCGGTGCAGGTGCGGCTGACCGCGGACCGGGTGCGTCGGTGGGAGTTCGGGTCGGCGGCGTTCACCCGGCGCGGGTACGACCCGGCGGACGTGGACCGGTTCCGGTTGCAGGTGGCCGACGAGCTGGATCTGCTGGCGGCGCAGGTGGGGGATCTGCGGGCGGAGAACGAGCGCCTCAACGACCATCTGGAGCTGCACCGGCACGGGGTGATCCCGAGCGCGGAGAAGGCGCCGGCGGTGCCGGCGGCGAAGGAGGTCAACCTGCTGTCGGCGGCGCAGCGGGAGGCCGAGCAGATCATCGCGCAGGCGCACGACTACGCGCGCCGGGTGGCCGAGTACGCCCGTACCCAGTACGAGAGTTACATGCGGGCGGCGACGGAGGAGGCGAAGCAGGAGGCCGAGCGGGCGGTGGCGGAGTACCGCAGCGCCGCCGGGGGCAGCTTCGACGACTCGGTGGCGACGCGGGAGGCGTTGCGGATCTTCGGCGAGATGATGATCTCCCACATGCAGGCGGCGGCGCGGCATCTCGACGACGGTAGTGAGCAGTTGGCGCGCACGATGGAGCGGATCTCCCGGGAGTTGCCGGCGGCTGGTGGCGGCGCGCCGCAGCCGGCGTTGCCCCGGCATCAGCGGTGACCGTACCGCCCGGCCTGCGGTGCGGCGGGCCGGGCGGCACGGCTCAGGTGGTGACGGCGGTGATCGCTTCGGCGATGGGGGTGTCGCCGCCGACCAGTTCGAGGGTGTGCCCGGCGGTGCCGGGGGCGTAGAGCAGGGCCAGCAGGACCCGGGCGACGTCGGCGCGGCTGATCGCGCCGCCGGTGACGTGCCGGGCCAGCGTGATGCGGCCTTCGGGTTCGTCGTCGGTGAGCCGGCCGGGCCGCAGCACCGTCACGTCGAGGTCCCGGCCGGTGATGTCGTCCTCGGCGGCTTTCTTGGCCCGCAGGTACGCCGCCCACACGTCGTCGGTGCCGTCGGCGGGTGCGTCGTCCACGCCCATGGAGGAGACCAGCAGGTAGCGGCGTACGCCGGCTTGTGCGGCGGCGTCGGCGAGCAGCACGGCGGCGCCGCGGTCGACGGTGTCCTTGCGGGCGGCGCCGCTGCCCGGTCCGGCGCCGGCGGCGAACACGACGGCGTCGGCGCCGGCCAGGTGGGCGGCGAGGGTGTCGACGTCGGTGTGTTCCAGGTCGCAGAGGACCGGTTCGGCGCCGGCGGCGCGCAGCGCTGCGGCGTGGTCGGGGTTGCGGATGAGCCCGAGCGCGGTGTCTCCGCGGCCGGCCAGTTCCCGCTCCAGCAGTTTGGCGATTTTTCCGTGCCCTCCGGCGATGACGACGCGCATGCGATCAACGTAGCCCGGCCGGGCGCGCCCCGCGGGGCGTCCGGGTGGGAGGTGCGGGTCCGGCGGGGGACGATGGACGGGTGAGTGAGGCGTTCGAGGCGTTGGCGCGGCTGGTGGCCGCCGGGGACGTGGTGGTGCTCAGCGGCGCGGGCCTGTCCACCGAGTCGGGCATTCCGGACTACCGGGGGCCCAGCGGCGCGTCCCGCCGGCACACCCCGATGACGTACCAGGAGTTCACCCGGGATCCGCTGGCGCGGCGGCGGTACTGGGCGCGCAGCCACCTGGGCTGGCAGATGATCGCGCGGGCGGCGCCGAACGAGGGGCACCGGGCGGTGGCGCGGCTGCAGGCGGCCGGGCTGCTCGGCGGCATCATCACGCAGAACGTCGACGGGTTGCACACCGCCGCCGGCGCCACGGGTGTGATCGAGCTGCACGGCCGCCTCGACGAGGTGACGTGCCTGGACTGCGGCAACGCCACCGGCCGCGAGGAGCTGCACCGGCGCCTGTCGAAGGCGAACCCGGGTTTCGACGCGCGGGTGGCGCGCGTCAACCCCGACGGCGACGTGGACCTGCCCGACGAGGCGGTGACCGGGTTCCGCACCGTCGACTGCGCGCTGTGCGGCACCGGCATGCTGAAACCGGACGTGGTGTTCTTCGGCGAGACGGTGCCCGCGCCGCGGGTGGCCGACTGTTTCGCGCTGGTGGAGCGGGCCCGGGCGCTGCTGGTGCTGGGGTCGTCGTTGACGGTGATGTCGGGGCGGCGGTTCGTGCTGCGCGCGGCCCGCCACGGCATCCCGGTGGCGATCGTCAACCAGGGCGTCACCCGCGGCGACACCTACGCGGCGCTGCGCCTGGACGCGCCGCTGGGCGCCACCCTGCGCGCGCTGGCTGACCGGTACGCGGCGGCCCCGGCGCCGGTGTGATCGACAACCCCGGGACATGAGCCGGAAACACGCCCGCTGGTAGCGTTGGGGGTGCCGGTACCACCCACGTGGGAGAGACCGCCGATCCCGGCGGCGCCGAAGGGGCAGATTCTCCCCGGAACCTCTCAGGCAAAAGGACCACGTGGGCAGGCGCTGTGGAGCGCGTCAGCGCGACTCAGGGGGAGGCCGACCCGTCGACCTCGCCCCCCAAGGAGCGCAGCGCATGACCGCAGAGCAGTTCGCCGACCGGCACATCGGCCCCGGCCCGGCCGACGAGCGCCGGATGCTGGAGGCCGTCGGTTACGGCTCCGTCGACGAGCTGATGGACGCCGCGATCCCCGAGGTGATCCGCTGGCACGGCACCCTGGACCTGCCCGCCCCGGCCAGTGAGCGGGAGGCGATCGCCGAGCTGCGCGCCCTCGCGTCCCGCAACACCGTCGCCGTGTCCATGATCGGTCTGGGTTACCACGGCACGCACACCCCGGCGGTGATCCGCCGCAACGTGCTGGAGAACCCCGCCTGGTACACCGCGTACACGCCGTACCAGCCGGAGATCAGCCAGGGCCGGCTGGAGGCGCTGCTGAACTTCCAGACCATGGTCACCGACCTGACCGGTCTGGCCACCGCGAACGCCTCGATGCTCGACGAGGGCACCGCCGCGGCCGAGGCGATGACCCTCGCGCGCCGCGCGTCCAAGAGCAAGAGCCCGGTGTACGTCGTCGACGCCGACGCGCTGCCGCAGACCGTCGCGGTGATCACCAGCCGCGCCGAGCCCCTCGGCATCGACGTGCGGGTGATCGACGTGGAGCGTGACGAACTGCCGGCGGAGTTCTTCGGCCTGCACCTGCAGTACCCGGGCGCGTCCGGCGCGGTCCGCGACGACCGGGCGCTGGTCGACGCGGCGCACGGCGTGGGCGCGCTGGTGACGGTCGCGGCGGATCTGCTGGCGTTGACGCTGCTGCGCCCGCCGGGCGAGATCGGCGCCGACATCGCCGCCGGCACCACCCAGCGGTTCGGTGTGCCGATGGGCTTCGGCGGTCCGCACGCCGGTTACCTGGCGGTGCGCTCCGGGCTGGAGCGGATGCTGCCGGGCCGCCTGGTCGGGGTGTCCCGCGACGCCGACGGCAACCCGGCGTACCGGCTGGCGTTGCAGACCCGCGAGCAGCACATCCGCCGGGAGAAGGCGACCAGCAACATCTGCACCGCGCAGGTGCTTCTCGCCGTGATGGCCGGCATGTACGCCGTCTACCACGGCCCGGACGGGCTGCGCGCCATCGCCCGGCGTACCCATGAGGCGGCGGCGCGGCTCGCGGCCGGGCTGCGCGCCGCGGGCGTGCGGGTCGCGGACGTCGCGTTCTTCGACACCGTCACCGCGACCGTGCCGGGCCGGGCCGCCGACGTGGTGGCCGCCGCGGCGGCGCGCAACGTGAACCTGCGGCTGGTCGACGCCGACCGGGTCGGCGTGTCCTGCGACGAGACCACCACGCCCGCGCACCTGCAGGCGGTGTGGGCGGCGTTCGGCGTCGACGGGTTCGACGGCGAGGTGGACGCGGCCCTGCCGGACGGGCTGGCCCGCACGTCGGAGTTCCTCACCCACCCGGTGTTCCACAGCCACCACTCGGAGACGGCGATGCTGCGCTACCTGCGCCGCCTGGCCGACTTCGACTACGCGCTGGATCGCGGCATGATCCCGCTGGGGTCGTGCACGATGAAGCTCAACGCCACCACCGAGATGGAACCGATCACCTGGCCGGAGTTCGCGCACCTGCACCCGTTCGCGCCGAACGCGCAGACCGCCGGGTACCGGGAGCTGATCGCGCAGCTGGAGGGCTGGCTGGCCGAGGTCACCGGCTACGACGCGGTCAGCGTGCAGCCCAACGCCGGGTCGCAGGGTGAGCTGGCCGGGCTGCTGGCGATCCGCGGCTACCACCGCGAGCGCGGCGAGGCCCACCGCGACGTGTGCCTGATCCCGTCGTCGGCGCACGGCACCAACGCCGCGTCCGCCGTGATGGCCGGCATGCGGGTCGTGGTGGTCGGCTGCGACGCCGACGGCAACGTCGACCTGGTCGACCTCGACGCGAAGATCGACAAGCACCGGGACGCGCTCGCCGCGATCATGGTGACGTACCCGTCGACGCACGGCGTGTACGAGACCGGCATCGCGCAGTTGTGCGCGAAGGTCCACGACGCCGGCGGTCAGGTGTACGTCGACGGCGCGAACCTC
>NZ_KK037233.1:967803-969137 GCF_000568915.1 Micromonospora sp. M42
TGATCGACTACGGCTTCCACGCGCCGAACGATGTCGTTCCCGGTGACCGGGACGCTGATGATGAAGCCGACCGAGAGTGAGGACCTGGCCGAGCTGGACCGGTTCTGCGACGCGATGATCGCGATCCGGGCGGAGATCGACAAGGTCGGCTCGGGGGAGTGGCCGGCGGGGGGACAACCCGCTGTCCAACGCGCCGCACACCGCGGCGATGGTGTCGGCCGACGAGTGGCCGCACCCGTACCCGCGGTCGGTGGGCGCCTACCCGGCGGGCGTGGACCGGGCGGGCCGCTACTGGCCTCCGGTGCGGCGCGTCGACGGCGCGTACGGCGACCGGAACCTGGTCTGCTCGTGTCCCGCGCCGGAGGCGTTCGAGGACTGAGCGGCGAACGCCGGGGCGGTGGGCTCTCGCCGCCCCGGCCGGCGCGCCGGCCGGTCATGACCGGCGCGTACGCTCACTGACGCTGCGTGATGGCTCAGGCCACGAGAGCGTGACGGGCCGGACCCCGGTGCGGGGCGATGGTGCGTCCGTCGGGGAGCAGCTCACCGGTGTCCTCGAAGACGATGACACCGTTGCAGAGCAGGCTCCAGCCCTGCTCAGGGAAGCAGGCGAGGACGCGGGCGGCCTCGCGGTCGGTCGCGTCGGCGGAGGGGCAGGTGGGCTGGTGCTGACACATCGGGTTCTCCGGACTGTGGGGGCACTGTGTCATGGTTCACATGACCAGTGACGCACAGTACCAAGGAAAACTGAGCGGCAACGAGCAAGGATGCGTCTTGTTCACCGAGAATGGGCTGAACGGATGACCCGTAACGGGCCAGACGTTGTGGAAGCGCTCCCACAGGTGGAGGTCGATACCCCAGGCGCCCCGCCCGGATGCCGTCGCCGACTGGTCGAGACGGCCCGCCTGCACTGGTCCGCCACCGACGGCGGCGACCCCGCTGACCTGGCACAACGCTTCCTCGCCGCGCACGGCGTCACCCGCGACGACCTCACCCGCCCCGGCCGCCACGACCCCGACGACGCGGTCTGCGGCGCGGCGCTCTACCTGTCCGCCGCCGCCGGCGCGTACACCCTCGGCGTGTCGCCCGGCGCGCCGAGCCCCGCGCCGACGCTGCCCGACCTGGTCGTGGTCGTCTACCACCACACCGACCGGCCCACGCCGACCCCGCCACCGGCCCACGCCGGCGGGTGGCGGCTCGGACCATGGCGCGACAGCTGGACCCCGGCCGCGCACGCCGCCGCCGTCGACGCGGTCCGCGCCGCCATCGCCCGCGGCGACGTCTACCAGACCAACCTCGTCGGCCACGCCGCCGCCCCCGTACACCGGCGACCCCCG
>NZ_KK037233.1:969492-970168 GCF_000568915.1 Micromonospora sp. M42
AACGCGCCGCGCTGGCGCAGATCGCCGGGCTGGAGCCGGTCGGACGCGGCGCGAGCATGGGCGCGCTCGGCTGGGTCGGACCCGACCGCCTCGACCTGGGCCTGACCATCCGCACCGCCGCCGCCGACGGCGACCTGCTGCACCTGTGGGCCGGCGGCGGCATCACCTGGGACAGCGACCCGGCCGCCGAGGTCGCCGAGGCCGCCGCCAAAGCCGCCCCGATCCGCGCCCTGCTCGCCGGCTGACGGGCCGGCCCGCTCGCGGCGGCTCCGCCGGCCGGTAGCGTTCTTGTGCGGCGGCTACCGGCCGGCGGCGAACGCGTCCAGGGCGGCGACCACCCGCTCGCCGATGCCGTGCCCGTTTTTCGTGCTTTCCGGACTCCACGATCTCCAGCTTTTTTATCAGGCCAGTCCCGGGTCAGCAGCCACGCGATGTCCGGCGGGCCGCTGACATCCAGCCGGCCCTGCACCAGCACCCCCGGAATCCTCGCCAGGCGGCCCGCGTCGCGCAGCACCTGCCCGTCCGGCTGGAAACCCCGGTTCGCGAAGTAGTGCGTCACCAGCCGGGCGAACCCGTACCGGAACACCGGATCGGCGAACCGCGGATCCGGCGCGTACCCGCCCGCCAGGGACACGTGCACGTCCTCCCAGTCGCACCAGTCCCGCGCCGCCCGCTC
>NZ_KK037233.1:972409-973220 GCF_000568915.1 Micromonospora sp. M42
GATTCGTACCCGCGTTCACCACCTTCGCCATCGCCGACGCGTGCACGAAATCCGAACCCAGAATCGCCGTGAACGCCAACACCAGAAACGTGCCCGTACCCGGACCGATCAACCCGTCGTACAGGGCGATGCCCAACCCGGCCACCGCCACCGCCACCACCACCCGCCCCGGCGTGCGCCGCGGCGACGACACCACACCCAGCGACGGCCGCGCCATCACGAACACCGCCACCGCCACCAGCACCACAAGCACCACCGGCCGGTACGCGCCACCCGGCACCGCACCCGCAAGCGCCGCACCCAACCCCGCCGTCAGCACCGCCAACCCCGCCGCCGGACCCGCCACACCCCAGTCCAGCTTCGTCCGCCGCGCATACGTCACCGCCGCCGTCGACGTACCGAAAATCGCCGCCAGCTTGTTCGTGCCCAACGCCGTCGCCACCGGCACACCCGGCGCCGCCACCAGCAACGCCGGCAACAACAACAGACCACCGCCACCCACCACCGCGTCCACCCACCCCGCGACAAGGGCAGCGGTCAGCAACGTCGTCAACGACAGGGCATCCACCGCCGCATTCTGCCCACCCCGCCACCAGCGACAACGCCACCTGTGGCAAGCCTCACCGGCCCCGACGACGCCGCAACCACACCCCCACCGACCCCACCGCCACGAACACCAGCATCGAACAGCACAACAGCCTCAGCACCCGGCAAAGACTGCCACGACGACGTAGGGTGTCCAGGTGCGCCTGGCCACCCTTCAACCTGCTGCACGGCCGATCCCTCACCGACGGACTCGTCGACCCCGACC
>NZ_KK037233.1:973652-983028 GCF_000568915.1 Micromonospora sp. M42
CCGCCACACCGCTCACCCGCTGGCGACCCCTCGCCCGCCGCCCCACCTACCCGGCCGGGCAACCCCGCGTCCAACTCGACCACATCCTCGCCGACCGGCACGCCCTCGACCGGCTCCCACCCGTCACCGCCGTCCACACACCGCTGGCCACCATCTCCGACCACCGGCCCCTCGTCGTCGACCTCGGCTGACGCTCAACCCAGCCCGGCCTGCCGCCGCGCCGCCTCCACCGCATTACGGAACAACATCGCCACAGTCGTCGGACCCACCCCGCCCACACGCGGCGTGATCGCACCCGCCACCTCGGCACACGACTCGTCCACGTCCGGCAACAACCGCCGCCCCTCGTACCGCACCCCACCACCGACCACCACCGCACCCGGACGCACATGCTCCGGCCGCACGATCCCCGGCACCCCCGCCGCCGCGATCAGGATCTCCGCCCGCCGCGTGTACCGCGGCCAGTCCGCCACCCCCGTGTGCACCACAGTCACCGCAGCGTTCGCCGTCGGCCGCTTCTGCGCCAGCAACATCGCAAGCGGCCGACCCAACGTCGCACCCCGGCCCAGGATCACCACCTCCCGCCCCGCCACCGGCACACCGTGAAACGCCAGCAACGCCTCGATCCCCGCCGGCGTACACGGCAACGGACCCGGCAACCCCAACGCCAGCCGGCCCATGTTCACCGGATGCATCCCGTCCACGTCCTTGTCCGGATCCAGCACCGCCAACGCCCGGTCGTAGTCCAGATGACCCGGGATCGGATACTGCACCAGCACCCCGTGGACCGTGGCGTCCGCGTTGAAATCCGCCAGCACCGCATGCAGATCCGCCTGCGACGCCGACGCCGGCAGATGCACGTGCGGCGACACGAAACCCAACTCCGCCGCCTGGCGTTGCTTGATCCGGATATAACCCGCGCTCGCGTCGTCGTCACCCACCAGCACCGTCGCCAGCGCCGGCGTCACCCCCGCCGCACGCAACTCGGCCACCGACGCGGCGACCTCCGACAACACCCGCTCCGCCACCGGAGCACCCGGCAACAACCGCGCAGAAGACATACGACACCTCGCCCGCAGGGGCCCAGGCGGTCGACCCCCACGACGAGCTCCCCGATGGTTCACCCATCCCCGTGCCGCCAGTCGCGTTCCCCCTCAGCCTGCCACAGCCTCCGCCGCCACCGCATCCACCACCGCCTGCCACCCCGGCAACGCCGCCAGCAGACCGTCCGCCCGCCGCCGCCGATCCGCCGCCGACGCCACACCCAGATCCGCCAGCACCGCCTGGAACGCCGGCCGCAACGCCCGCTCCCGCTCCGGCGCCACCGCGCCCAACACCACATGACACCGCGCGTACGTCACCAGCACCCAGAACATCGCCTCCCGATGCCGCCCCGCCCCGATCAGCTCAACCGCACCGTCGAACACCATCGGACGCCCCGCCGCACCCAGATCCGCCCCGAACGCGAACCCCTCCCGCGGCAACCGCGCCACCTCGTCGAACACCACCGCCAACCCGGCCAGATGCGCCCGCACCCGCGCCGGACCCAACCCCACCCCGCCGCCGTCGAGCGTGTCCAGCAACCCCGGATACCGACCGGCGAACCCGAACCGCGACAACACGCGCTCCGCCCGCACGTACCGCCGCCGCACCGTCGGATCCACCAGCCCCGCCACCGCCGGCCACACCGCCAGCAACGACGTCGGAAACACCCACGCCAACACCTGCTCCGCGGTTGGCAGCTCGGCGTCGACCGCCCGCAACCCGGCCTCGATCCGCCGCCGCACACCCGCACACCGCGCCCGCACCCACACCGGATCCGCGAACCCCGCCGCCACCCGCTCCCGCACCGCGCCCAACCGGCCCGACGGATCCGCGATCACCCCATCGGTACGCAACATCGGCGCGAACACCCACGACCCCAGCACATCCTCCGGGCCGCCCAACTCCGCCCACGTGATCGTGCTGACCTCCAGCAGCACCCCCCGATGCACGAACTTGCCCACCTTCGCGCCGGGCTCCCGGCGCACCAGCAACACATCCACGTCCGACCACGGCGGCAACTGCGCGTCGTCCGGCAACCCCACAGTCGACCCGCTGAACAACGCCCCCTCGACCGCCGGATCGACGCGCATCCGCTCCCGTACCCACCCGGCCGCCACCGCCCGCGCCGCACCCACCCGCATCCGCCCGATCCTGCCAGCCCGGCAGACCGCCGCGCGGCCCTCACCGCGGCGGCGCCAACCCCGACAACGCCCGATTGGTGCGGTTCGCCGCCACCGCCGCCCGCTGCTGACCCGCCGTCACCTCGATGTACGTCTGCGACGACGCCAACGACGCATGCCCCAGCAACCGCATGATCTCCGCCGCGCTCGCCCCGTCCTCCGCCAACCGCGTCGCGAACGTGTGCCGCAGCGCGTGCAAGCGCGCGCCCCGGGGCACCCGGTCACCGATGCCCGCCCGCCGGTAACACGACTCCACCAGGTACTGCAGCCCACCCCGCCGCAACGCCTCACCGTGACGGTCCACCAGGAACGGAGAGTCCGGCCGCACACTGCGCGCCCCGAACCGGAGCCGCCGGCTGTCCAGATAACCCGCGAGCACCCGGTCCACGGAATCCTCGATCGGCACCGTACGCGGCCGC
Source organism: Micromonospora sp. M42 (assembly GCF_000568915.1). Lineage (NCBI taxonomy): Bacteria > Bacillati > Actinomycetota > Actinomycetes > Micromonosporales > Micromonosporaceae > Micromonospora > Micromonospora sp. M42. Next base: position 976,297 of record NZ_KK037233.1, read on the forward strand.
CCGCCCTTGCCCGCCACGTCCACCCGCCGCTCGCCGTCGCGCCCCGCCACCGACGACACCCGCAGCGCCAGCAGTTCCGACAGGCGCAACCCGGCGCACAACGCCAGCGCCAGCACCGCCAGGTCGCGCTCCGGCCACGGGTCACGCTGCCGGCCCTCCGCCCGGGCCACCGCCGCCAGCAGCTCCTCCGGGGTGTCCTCACCCCGCAGCGGTTTGGGCCGGGGGAGCGGCGTACGGGGCCGCCCCACTGCCGGCATCGGATTGCCCGGTACGACGCCCTCGGCCACCAGGAACGTGAAGAAACTGTTCCACGTCGACCAGGCACGATGGACCGAGGCGGCCGCGCGGGGAGCGGCGAACCGCGCGAACGCCGCGCGCATCACTCTGGGGGAGAGGGTGCTGATCGCAACCCGGTCCAGGGGGAGGGGAGTGGCGTCGCCGTCGGCGGCGATCAGCGCGGCCACCGCGGTCAGATCCCTCCGGTACGCGGCCAGGGTGTGGGGGGAGGGCTTGCGGGTGGCCCGGGCGGTCAGGAACTCTTCGATCAGAGAGCCTACCGTTTCGTCCGGTTTGTCATGCATAAGGGATATTATGCATGATTCTCGCGTTCCCGCCAGGAGGCCCTTTCGAGGGGGAGTGCAGTCGCTCGACCGATGATCGGCTCCACTGCGCCGAGGTGGCGGTAACCCGGGCGCTCCGATGCAGCCACATCGGCGTACTGGCGGCGGCAGTCACACCTGTCGGCACTCGGCTGGCGCAGAGAGGGCGGCGAAAGGGGCCGGCGCCCTCTCTGCTCCGGCGATCATGAAGTTGACCGCGGATGCTGTCCCATTTGTCGCCGCCAACCTCATGATCGCTGGAGCGGTGGATGGGTTGAGAGTGTGGCGTCGGCGGGCCGCGCCTAGGTGTGCGGTGCGACGGGGTAGCCGGCCGGACCTCCAAGTCCCGGAAGGTCAGCCGCCTCGCGAGGACGTCCGGGGAGGCCCGCCGGAGCTCTACTTGACATAATGTGCATTATCGAATCACGGCTCAGGAGGGCTTTACGTCTTCGCCGAGGGTGTCCGACATGACCTTCAGAAGCGCGGCCAGCCGTGGCTGGTGACCTCCGGCCTGCAGTCTCGCGAGTGCCGCGTCCACCTCTGCCTTGACCGCCTGCCGCTGCGACACCTGCCCCGAGTCGAGCGCCTTCTGGACTCGCGGTGTCAGGTCGGCCAACAACGTCAGGGCCTCCGTGTCCGGCGTATCCGCGTCGTCGGACAGTTCCGGGGCCTGCTGCCGGACGTCCGCGAATCGCCCTGCCCCGAACCGGGCCAGGGCGTCCGCCACGTCGTCCGCCGGCTGCCGCACCTGATCGAGGTCGAGCAGCTTCAGGGCCGGCCGCCCGTCGACCGGGCTCCGGCTGGTGAGCGGACGGTCGATCGTCGCGGCGGTGGCCGGCACCAGCAGCACCTTTGCGGCTCTCTGGTTCCGGCCACGGGACGGTAGCGGCTGGTCGAGCACGACAGCGTCGATCTCGGCCCATGCCACGAGCCGGTTGAGCCCGGCGACCCGCAGGTCCAGTCCGTCGGCTCCGATGCGGAACCGGAACGGCCTGAGCTGGTAGGCGACGAACAAGCCGGCCGACACCAGCCAGAGGCCGAGAAGGATCCATCGTCCGGTCGACGCGGAAGTGTGGTACAGCAGCGGGAGCACGCCGACTCCGAAGACCGTGAGGCCCCTCCACAGCTTCTCTCGGCTCCTACGCAGCTCCATGCCGGCACCTCGTCCCTTGTGGCCTGTCCTGGGAGGGGCCCTACATGGTGGCACGGGCGAGGCGCTCTCGTGATCATCCGAACGTCCCCGGAAAGACCAGCACCTCTCCCCTGCCTGCCGGTACGAAGATCAGCTCAGACCGGCTGCGGGTCGCGGCGCTCGGCCTCGCCGGGCTCCGGGGCTTCCTCGACGGCCCGCAGGTCGGGCATGGCGCGTACGGCGGGCGCGACGGCCGCGCCGACGGCGAGCGCCAGCATGACGGCCGCGAAGCTGCCGAACACCACCGGCGCCGGTACGCGGTCGATCAGCAGGCCGGACAGGGCCGGGCCGAACGGCGCCACGATCAGCGCGATGAAGCTGGTCGCGGCGTTCGCTCTCCCCTGCAGGTCGCCGGGGGTGAGCAGGGTCTGGAGGGTCAGCATGCTGATGTTGGCGGCCGGTACGACCAGGACGCAGGCGCCGGCCAGCGCACCGAGGACCAGTCCGTTGTCGGTGGTGGCCATCGCGGCGGTCAGCACGGCGCAGGCCCAGACGACGGCGAGGATCAGCCAGCGGGTGGGTACCCGGGCGGTCAGCCAGGAGGCGACGAGTGATCCGGCGACGGCGCCGAGGCCGACGCATGCCATGACGGTTCCGGCGGACAGGCCGGAGGCGCCGTTGCGGACCGGCACGACGATGATCGCCAGGAGGACGCCCGCGAACGCGAAGTTCAGGACGGCGCCGCAGAGCAGCGTGAACCGCAGCGACGGTTGCCGCCACAGGAACCGGACCCCGGCGACGGCCTGCCGGGGCAGGGACTCCCCCGGCGTGGTCGCCGACCGGCCGAGTGGGCCGCGCAGCAGGGCCACGGCGACCAGGGAGACGGCGTAGGAGAGCGCGTCGACGAGGAACGGCAGTGCCGGGGCGAGGCCGAACAGGAAGCCGCCGAGCGGCGGGCCGGCGAGGTGGACGACGCCGTTGCGGGTCTCGTTGAACACGGTGGCCGTACGCAGGTCCCGGGCTGGGACGACGGCGCGGGTGGCGGCCGCGGCGGCGGGTTGCAGCGCGGCGCCGAGGCCGGCGGTGGCGGCGGCGAGGACGGCGATGAGCAGGACTGGCGCGTGTCCGACGAGGGCGAGCACGGTGACGCCGGTGACGGCGAGCAGCGCGCCGGCGTCGCAGCAGAGCATGAGGATGCGCCGGTCGCGGCGGTCGGCGAGCAGGCCGGCGGGCAGGAGTACGAGGACCAGGGCGATGCCTTCGGCGAAGGCGACGAGGCCGGCGTCGGTGGCGGAGCCGGTGGTCAGCAGGACGAGCAGCGGCGTGGCGACGGCGGTGACCTGGGTGCCGAGTTTCGACGCGGTGCGGGCGACGGTGATGAGGAGGAAGTCGCGGTTGTGTCGTAGGCCGGTGGGCGGCATGGGGGCTCCGTGTGCGTGGTGGCGGGCGGGATGCCGGCTTCACCGGGCCGGGTTGACGACGGACCCGGGCGGGCGGTGGCCGCCCGCCCGGGTCGCCAGGCGGATCAGGTGTGGCTGGGGCTGGTGGCCCGTTCGCCACTGCCGTCTCAGCCGTTGCAGCAGGCGATGCTGATGCTGCTGGACTGCGGCGGGACCGCGTGGCGGGTGCCGTTCTGCGTGGCCATGGCCTGCAGGTTGAGGAGCTTCGTCATGGGGGTTCACCTCCTTCTCGGGTGTGGTGGGTTGGCCGTCGGTGGTTCCGACGGGGTCTGTGGGCGCCGGGCGGGGGTTCAGCTCGCGGCGAGGAGGTGGCCGGTGGGTGCGACGTGGGTGGGCGCGTCGAGGAAGGGCAGCGTCACGGCGGTGCGGTGCAGCGCGGCGTGCATGGCGGACAGGATTCCGGCGCCGCCGGCGGCGAGGTCGGTGGAGATGCGCAGCAGGGTGTCGCCGGGGAACGCGAGGTGGCCGTCGAGGGCGTAGGCGTGCCAGGCGAGGCGGGCCAGGTGCGCGGGGACGTGGTGGGGCGCGTCGTCGCGGACGAGTCCGACGGGGCCGTGCGGGGTGGCGCGGCGCGGTGGGTCGTCGGTGAGCAGGGCGGCGGTGGCGAGAAGTCCGGCGCGGCCGTGGAAGAGGCCGGGCAGCAGGACGAATTCGACGTCGATGGTGCGGCGGACGGTGGTGACGATGTCGCGCAGCCACTGGCGTTCGCCGTGGCGGAGCAGTGTGTGGGCGGTGACGGCGATGCCGGCGCTGCCTTCGTCGAGGTAGAACAGCCGTCGTGCGCCGTCGCGTACGTGGAGGTTGCCGTTGTCGTCGCGGACGGTGTGTTGCAGGTCGCGGCGCAGGGCGGTGCGGGCGGCGCGGAGCCAGGCGGGGTCGCCGGTGGTTTCGTGCAGGCGGGTGAGGAAGGTCGCGGGGCCGGACCAGCCGTGGAGCAGGCCGGGGCGGGTGGGTTCGGGTACGGGTTGCGTGGTGTCGCCGGTGAGGGTGCGGGCGAGTCGGTCGCCGATGTGCAGGGCGTCGTCGGGGGCGGGTCGGCCGGGGCGCAGCAGGGCGAGTCCGATGCCGGCGAGGCCGCTGTGCAGGCCGGGGCCGTAGCGGTGGTGCAGGCCGGTGCGACATCGGTCGAGCAGTTCGTCGGCGTCGTCGTGGCGTCCGGTGCGGTCGAGGAGGGCGGCGATGCCGGCCAGGCCGTCGTAGAGGCCGAGGTGGGCGGCGGGCAGGCGGCGGGCGGCGCGGGTGAGCCAGTCGAGGTGTTCGTCGCGTTCGGGGTAGTCGACGCCGGTGGTGACGAGTGCCCAGATGATGCCGGCGGCGCCGTGCGCGAGGGTGGCGCCGCCGTGCGGGAACTGGCCGGGGTCGCCGGGGAAGAGCCGGTCGGTGCGGTGTGGTGTGGCGGTGGCGCGGATGCCGGCGGCCAGGGATTCGATCAGCTGGCGCGGGTCGGCGGACCACTGGTGGCGGGTGACGCGGCGGCGGCCGGGCGCGGGTGGGTGCAGTGCGGTGCGCAGGTCGTCGCGGATGCGGTCGAGGTATCCGGGTGGTAGCGGGAAGCGCCGGGCGATCGTGAGGAGGTCGTCGAACTTGTCGTCGCTCAGGGCGGCGAGTGGTGTCAGTGGTACGAAGACGGCGAGGCGCAGGCAGGCGAGGGCGTAGGTGTCGACGGCGGTGCCTCGGCGGATGCGGGGGGTGGCGAAGCCGGGGTCGCCCAGTGAGGGGGTGAAGTCCTCGTCGGCGAGGTACGCCTGTTCGAAGTCGACGAGCACGATCCGGCCGTCGGGGCGGATCATGATGTTGGCGGTGTGCAGGTCGCCGAAGACCACTCCCCTGGCGTGTATCCGGGCCAGGGCTGCCTGGACCTGGTCGATGACGTCGAGTGCCCAGGTGGTGTAGTCGGTGAGGTCCTGCTCGGTGGGGTCGGGGTGGATGAGTGGGTGCCGCATGGCGAGGTGGTGTTGGAGGGTGTCGCCGTCGACGTGCTCTTCGACCAGGAACTGGTGTTCCCACCAGGTGAGGCGGTCGAGTAGTTGGGGTACGCAGTCGAGGCCGGCGAGGCGCCGCAGCATGGTCTCTTCGCGGCGCAGGCGGGTGAGCGCGTCGGTTCCGGCGCCGTCGAGTCCGGCGTGCGGGCGGGCTTCGCGCAGGACGACGGTGCGGCCGTCGCGCAGGTCGGTGGCGCGGTAGACGCCGCCGGCGTTGGAGTGGTGCAGGGCTTCCTCGATGCGGTAGGGCGGTTCGTCGTCCGTCTGCGCGTCGACAGCGGCGACGGCGGCGATGTGTTCGGCGACGAAGTCGGGCACGGGGGCCCAGTCGGGCACGGTGAAGACGGGTTCGCGGCGGTCGGGGACGAGGGTTCCGTCGGGGCGTGCGACGGCGGGGACGGGCTGGTCGCCGTCGACGCACCAGAGTTCGGCGAATCCGCCGTAGCGCAGGTAGAGGGGTCCGTCGTGCCAGCGCAGGTCGCTGAGGACGTAGGGGCCGCGGTATCCGGCGAGGCGGGCGCCGAGGTCGTCGAGGACGCGGCGCAGGGCGGTGTCGTCGGCCGGGTAGAGGGCGGCGAGTTTGCCGCTGCCGGCGCGGTGGGCGTACTTCTCGTTGTTGACCAGGGCGAGGCGGCGGCTGCGTTGGAACTTGAACGCGACCCGGTGGGTCACGCAGTGGTCGCGTACCAGGTCGAGGACGTCGGCGGCGTCGTCGAGGTTCACCGAGACGTGGACTTTCCAGCCCTGCTGGGGCAGCTGGGTGTGCGTGGGGTGCCACATGATCCAGCCGCCGTGTTCGGCGACGCGCCAGCCGTCGGGCGGGGTCTGGTCGGCCAGCGGGAACCGGCTCGCCGTGTCGGCGACGTACGCCGGTGAGTCGACGTGGACCGGGTCGGCGATCAGGAACGCTCCGGGCGTGGGCATGGCAAACCTCGCGGCCGTGACGAATGGGTTGGGTGTCCGGGGCGGTTCGGTGTGTTGCCGTTGTCGCCTGGACTGGTTCCATCGTGGTGGTAGCCGGCCGGTGCTGGCGTCCGGCCGTGGGGCGAGGTTCGGGGTCCGTCCCGGCCCGGTGGTGGGCGTCGGGGGTCCGTCTGGAAGTGGACACCGGATGTCACCCGGTACGGGGACGTCCGGCGGGCCGGTGTGGACCAGAATTTCTCGCGTACGCGGGCTGTTCGCCCGCATTTCCTTCTGTGGAGGTCTGTGATGAGGACCGAGGTCCAGTCGCCGCCGGTGGTGGTGTTCCTGCAGGCGCAGCGGCCGGCGGGGTGGGTGACCGTCGCGCGTGGGGTGCCGTTGGACGGACGGCGGTGTCTGCTGAGGACGGTGGGTGCGGGCCGGGCGCGTTCCGGCGACGCGGTGCGGCTGGTGGGGGTGGCCGGCGGGGACGCGCGGTCGCTCGCTGTCGCCGAGGTGTCGGTGTTGCACCGTGACGGGGCGGACCTGGTGATGGTGTCGCTGGCCGGTGCGACGGTTCCCGGTGGGCACGGCACTGATGCCTTGGCGGTGCGGCGGGTGCTGGCGTTGCTTCGCCGACGACGCCGACGGGCGGTGGC
>NZ_KK037233.1:983926-993603 GCF_000568915.1 Micromonospora sp. M42
AGGCCGCCGGCGCGGCGCGGATCACTCGCGTCCGATCCGGAGCGGACCCGGGAGGCGCTGCTGCACATCCAGCAGGCCGGGCAGCAGGCGATGGCGGAGTTGCGGCGGCTGCTGGCGGTCATGCGGGCCGAGTCGGGGCCGGTGGGCGACGGTGAGCCGGGTCCGCAGCCGCGGCTGGACGACATCGAGGTGCTGCTGACGTCGATGCGGTGCGCGGGGCTGACGGTGACGATGTCGGTGTCCGGCAGCCCTCGGCCGCTGGATCCGAGTATCGAGCTGGCGGCGTACCGGACGGTGCAGGAGAGCCTGACGAACACGCTCAAGCACGTCGGCCGGCGGGCCTGCGCGACTGTTCATTTCGGGTGGCAGGAGCGGGTGCTGTTGCTGCGCGTCGACGACGACGGCTCGGGCCGCGAGGCGGGCGCGGCGGCGGGACTGTCGACCGGTAACGGGCTGGCCAGCCTCGCCGAGCGGCTGGAGCGTGTCGGCGGTCGTCTGGTCGCCGGGCCGCGTGCCGAGGGCGGGTTCCGGGTGAGCGCGACGCTGCCGGTCGCGCAGCACGGCGACCTGGTGGCGGCCTCGGGTGACGGCGGGGCGCCGGCTGTCGGGTGAACGGCGTGTCCGCTGTGCGACATCAGGGTGGCCGCCGCCGCCGGCGTCGATGATCATGTGGTGGGGCCACTGTCCCGGCCGCCGACGACGGGAGCCTTCATGATCCGGGTGCTGCTCGCCGACGACCAGCCGCTCGTACGGGCGGGACTCGCGATGCTGCTCACCAACGAACCCGACATCGAGGTCGTCGCCGAGGCCGACGACGGGGCGCAGGCCGTGGAGGTCAGTCGGCGGCTGCGCCCGGACGTGGTGCTGATGGATGTGCGGATGCCCGGCACCGACGGGTTGGCCGCGACCAGGCTGATGGCCGACGAGCAGCTCATCGACGACCCGCAGCAGCCGGTACGGATCATCATGCTGACCACGTACCACGTGGACGAGGCGGTGCACGCCGCGTTGCGGGCGGGCGCGTCCGGTTTCGTGCTCAAGGACGCCGCGCCCGCCGAGCTGGTGTCGGCGATCCGGGCGGTGGCCGACGGCGAGGCGTGGCTGGATCCGGCGGTGGCCCGGCGGCTGCTCGACGACCTGGCCGCCCGGCCCGACCCGGGACTGCCCACCCCGGTGCAGATGCGCCGGCTCACCCCGCGGGAACGGGAGGTGCTGGTGCTGATGGCGTACGGGATGTCGAACCGGGAGATCGCCGAGCATCTGGTGCTGGGCGACGCGACTGTCAAGACGCACGTCAGCCGGGTGCTGACGAAGCTGGGGCTGCGGGATCGGACGCACGCGGTGGTGGCCGCGTACCAGTGCGGCCTGGTGGAGCCCGGCACGGCGCCGCCGGCCCGGATGGCCGGTCTGTCCCGCTGAGACCGCGGCGCGGCCGGGGGTCTCAGCGGACGCGCCGGTCAGGCGTCGACGTAGTCGGCGAGGTGTTCGCCGGTGAGCGTGGACCGGGCGGCCACGAGATCGGCCGGGGTGCCCTCGAACACGATCCGGCCGCCGTCGTGACCGGCGCCCGGGCCGAGGTCGATGATCCAGTCGGCGTGCGCCATGACCGCCTGGTGGTGTTCGATCACGATGACGGACTTGCCGGCGTCGACGAGCCGGTCGAGCAGGCCGAGCAGCTGGGCGACGTCGGCCAGGTGCAGGCCGGTGGTGGGTTCGTCCAGGACGTACACGCCGCCCTTGTCCCCCATCCGGGTGGCGAGCTTGAGGCGCTGCCGTTCCCCGCCGGACAGCGTGGTCAGCGGCTGGCCGAGCGTGAGGTAGCCGAGGCCGACGTCGGCGAGCCGGTCGAGGATGGTGTGGGCGGCCGGGGTGCGGGCCTCACCGTCGCTGAAGAAGATCTCGGCCTCGTCGACGGACATGGCGAGGACCTGGCTGATGTCGCGGCCGCCGAGGTGGTAGTCGAGCACGGCGGGCTGGAACCGTTTGCCTTCGCAGTCCTCGCAGGTGCTGGCGACGCCGGCCATCATGCCGAGGTCGGTGTAGATGACGCCGGCGCCGTTGCAGGTCGGGCAGGCGCCTTCGGAGTTGGCGCTGAACAGGGCGGGTTTGACGCCGTTGGCCTTGGCGAACGCCTTGCGGATGGGGTCGAGCAGGCCGGTGTAGGTGGCCGGGTTGCTGCGGCGGGAGCCGCGGATGGCGGTCTGGTCGACGCTGACGACGTCGTCGCGTCTGGCCAGGGAACCGTGGATGAGGCTGCTCTTGCCGGAGCCGGCGACGCCGGTGACCACGACCAGGACACCGAGGGGGATGTCGACGTCGACGTCGCGCAGGTTGTGGGTGCGGGCGCCGCGGATCGGCAGCGCGCCGGTGGGCGTACGCGGCTTGTCCTTGAGGGTTGCGCGGTCGTCGAGGTGGCGGCCGGTGGTGGTGCCGCTGGCGCGCAGGCCGGCGACGGTGCCCTCGTAGCAGATGGTGCCGCCGGCGGTGCCGGCGCCGGGGCCGAGGTCGACGACGTGGTCGGCGATGGCGATGGTTTCGGGTTTGTGTTCGACGACGAGGACGGTGTTGCCCTTGTCGCGCAGTTGCAGCAGGAGGTTGTTCATGCGGGCGATGTCGTGCGGGTGCAGCCCGATGGTGGGTTCGTCGAAGACGTAGGTGACGTCGGTGAGGGACGAGCCGAGGTGGCGGATCATCTTGGTGCGCTGGGCCTCGCCGCCGGAGAGGGTGCCGGCGGGCCGGTCGAGGCTGAGGTAGCCCAGGCCGATCTCGACGAACGAGTCGAGGGTGTCCCCCAGCGCCTTGAGCAGCGGGCCGACGGAGGGTTCGCGCAGGTCGCGTACCCAGGTGGCGAGGTCGCTGATCTGCATGGCGCAGACGTCGGCGATGCTGACGCCGTTGATCTTCGAGGAGCGGGCTTCGGGGGCCAGGCGGGTGCCGTCGCAGTCGGGGCAGGTGGTGAACGTGATGGCGCGTTCGACGAAGGCGCGGATGTGCGGCTGCATGGCGTCGACGTCCTTGGCGAGCATCGACTTGCTGATGGCCGGGATCAGGCCGGTGTAGGTGACGTTGATGCCGTCGACCTTGATCTTGGTGGGTTCCTTGTGGAGCAGGTCGCTCAGTTCCCGCTTGGTGTAGTCGCGGATCGGCTTGTCCGGGTCGAACAGGCCGCTGGAGCGGAAGATGCGGCCGTACCAGCCGTCCATGCTGTAGCCGGGGATGGTGATGGCGCCCTCGTTGAGGGACAACTTCTCGTCGTAGAGGACGGTCAGGTCGAAGTCGGTGACCGCGCCGCGGCCCTCGCAGCGGGGGCACATGCCGCCGAGGCGGTTGAAGGTGCCCTTCCTGGTCTGGGTCTTGCCGGGGCCCCGCTCGACGGTGATCGCGCCGGCGGCGCGTACGGAGGGGACGTTGAACGAGTAGGCGTTGGGCGGGCCGATGTGGGGGTCGCCGAGGCGGCTGAACAGGATGCGCAGCATCGCGTTGACGTCGGTGGCGGTGCCGACGGTGGAGCGTGGGTCCGCGCCCATGCGTTCCTGGTCGACGATGATGGCGGTGGTGAGGCCCTCCAGGACGTCGACCTCGGGCCGGGACAGGGTGGGCATGAAACCCTGGACGAAGGCGCTGTAGGTCTCGTTGATCAGGCGCTGGGACTCGGCGGCGATGGTGCCGAAGACCAGTGAGCTCTTGCCGGAGCCGGACACGCCGGTGAACACCGTGAGGCGGCGTTTGGGCAGCTCGACGTGGACGTCGCGCAGGTTGTTCTCGCGGGCGCCGAGGACGCGGATGACGTCGTGGCTGTCGGCGCGGTGCAGGCCGGTGGTGGCCTCGCTCATGGTCTCTCCGTCCGGGTCGGGTGTTCCGGTCGAGCCAGCGTCCGCCGCGGGCGCCGTCAGCGCCGCTCGTTGATGCGGATGAGGTTGCCGGTGGGGTCGCGGAACGCGCAGTCGCGTACGCCGTAGGGCTGTTCGGTGGGTTCCTGGACCACGTCGGCGCCGCTGGCCGCCAGCCGGTCGAACAGGCCGTCGAGGTCGTCGGTGGCGAGGGTGAGCGCGCCGTAGCTGCCCTTGGCGATGAGTTCGAGGATGGTGCGGCGCTCGTCGTCGCTGATGCCGGGGTCGACGGCCGGCGGGTGCAGGACGATGCCGGTCTCGGGCTGGTTCGGTGGGCCGACGGTGAGCCAGCGCATGGTGTCGCCCTGGCCGACGTCGTTGCGCAGTTCGAAGCCGAGGGTGTCGCGGTAGAAGGCGATGGCGGCGTCGGCGTCGGTGTGCGGCAGGAACGTGTAGTGAATGGTGATCGTCATGGTGGTCACGCTAACGGTGGCCGGCCGGTGCGGGCTTCTCGATTCCTGATCGGTCGGGTCGCCTGTTTGGTCAGGCACGGGGGCGGCTCGGCGGTGTCGGGGGCGTGACGGGCGCGGTAGGCGCTGGGCGGTTCGCCGACGAGTTCGGTGAACCGGGTGCTGAAGGTGCCCAGGGACTGACAGCCGACGGCGAAGCAGACATCGGTGACGCTGAGGTCACCACGGCGCAGCAGGGCCATCGCGCGTTCGATGCGGCGGGTCATGAGGTACGAGTACGGGGACTCGCCGTAGGTCTGGCGGAACTGGCGGCTGAGGTGGCCGGCGGACATGTGCTCGCCGCGGGCGAGGGCTTCGACGTCGAGGGGACTGGCGTACTCGCGGTCGATGCGGTCGCGGACGCGGCGCAGCCGGGTCAGGTCGCGCAGCCGTTGGGCGAACGCGGGGTCGTCGGTGCCCTGGTGCGGTGACACGTCCGCATCCTGCCTGCTGGGCGGTGGTGTCGTCCACCTGTTCGAGCGGCGAGTCGCCGCCCGGGTGCACCTGGGCGGCTGGTGCATCCGGGCGGCGGTCAGCGCAGCCGGCGGGCGGTGAACCGGGTGGGCGGCTCGGCGATGGCGTCCTGGGCGGCGACGAGTTGCAGTTCCCGGGTGCCGGCGTCGAGGGTCGCCTCGAGTACCGCGTAGATCGAGTTTGTGGTGCGTTCCAGCGCGGTCTGCGGTGAGCCGGTGGTGGCCAGGTGCGCCAGGTAGAGGGCGGCGGTGACGTCGCCGCCGCCGTTGGGGGCGATCGGCAGCAGCGGGGTGGTGACGGCCCAGGCGCCCTCGTCGGACACGGCGACGACTTCCAGGTGCCCGGCGGGCAGGTCGCCGTGCAGGACGCTGGTGACCAGGACGTGCCGGGGGCCGGTGGCGCGGACGGTGTCGACGGCGGCGAGCAGGTCGTCGAGGGTGTCGGTGGTGCGGCCGGCGAGGAACTCCAGCTCGAACTGGTTGGGGGTGACGATGTCGGCGCGGGGGACGACGGTGTCGCGGAGGTACTCGGGGATGCCGGGGCGGACGAACATGCCGCGGCCGACGTCGCCCATGACCGGGTCGCAGCAGTAGAGGGCGGCCGGGTTCGCCGCTTTGACCTGGGCGACGGCGTCGAGGATGACCGCGCCGACGGCGGGGTCGCCCTGGTAGCCGGACAGGACGGCGTCGGCGGTGCCGAGCACCCCGCGGTCGGCGATGCCGGCGATGACGTCGGCGACGTCGGTGGGAGCGAGCAGCGGCCCGCGCCAGGCGCCGTAGCCGGTGTGGTTGGAGAAGTGCACGGTCAGGACCGGCCAGACCTCGTGTCGGAGGCGTTGCAGCGGGAACACGGCGGCGGAGTTGCCGACGTGGCCGTAGGCGACCGACGACTGGATGGACAGGATCTTCACCTGCTCATGGTCGCATCCCCGGCGAGGGCTGACGGCCCGTGGTGGGGTGATGACGGGCCGGGACCGCGGTGACCGTTCGGCTCAGGGTTTCGACCGCCGGGCGCGGGGCGGGTTTGGGCGCAGCGTGCGGTGGGGGCATGAACGGGCTGTTCTCGCCTTCTGGACGGAGGAAGCAACGATGCTTTCCGCACTCGATCGTCGGCACACCGTCGCGCCGCCGGGGTACAGCCGCTGGCTGATCCCCCCGGCGGCGCTGGCGATCCATCTGTGCATCGGGCAGGTGTACGCGACGAGCGTGTACAAGAACTCCCTGATCGTGCATTTCGACACAAGTCAGACGGCGATCGGGGTGATCTTCAGCATCGCGATCGTGATGCTGGGGTTGTCGGCCGCGGTGGCCGGTACGTGGGTGGAGGCGAACGGGCCGCGTAAGGCCATGTTCGTGTCGGCGTGTTTCTGGGCGGCGGGGTTCCTGGTCGGGGCGCTGGGCATCGCGACCGGGCAGCTGTGGCTGCTGTACCTGGGGTACGGGGTGCTGGGCGGGATCGGTCTGGGGATCGGGTACATCTCCCCCGTCTCCACGTTGATCAAGTGGTTCCCGGACCGGCCGGGGCTGGCGACCGGGCTGGCGATCATGGGGTTCGGTGGCGGGGCGATGGTGGCCTCTCCCCTGTCCCGGCAGCTGCTGTCGTTCTACGACGCCGGGTACGACCCGTCGGACAGCGGTTCCACCGCGTCGGGCTCGGCGCTGGTGTGGCTGTTCGTGACGCTCGGCATCGGCTACTTCGTGATCATGATGTTCGGGGTGTTCAACGTGCGGGTGCCGGCGCCGCACTGGCGGCCGGCCGGTTTCGACCCGTCGACGGTGGCGGAGAAGCCGCTGGTGACCACGGCGAACGTGTCGGCGGCCAACGCGCTGAAGACGCGGTCGTTCTGGCTGCTGTGGGTGGTGCTGTTCTGCAACGTGACGGCGGGTATCGGCATCCTGGAGCAGGCCAGCCCGATGATCCAGGACTTCTTCCGCGACAACGGGACCTCGGCGGTGTCGGTGGCGGCGGCCGGCGGGTTCGTGGGAGTGCTGTCGCTGTTCAACATGGCGGGCCGGTTCGTGTGGTCGTCCACGTCGGATGTGATCGGCCGTAAGCCGATCTACGTGGTGTACCTGGGTGTGGGCATGGTGCTGTACCTGCTGCTGGCGCTGGTGGGGCAGACCTCGACGGCGTTGTTCGTGCTGCTGGCATCCGTGATCCTGTCGTTCTACGGCGGCGGGTTCGCGACCATTCCGGCGTACCTGCGGGACCTGTTCGGCACGTTCGAGGTGGGCGCGATCCACGGCCGGCTGCTGACCGCGTGGTCGGCGGCCGGGGTGGCCGGGCCGCTGATCGTCAACGGATTCCTCGACGCGCAGGGCGAGCCGGGCACGTTGACCGCGGCGGCGTACCGGCCGGCGCTGTTCACGATGGTCGGCGTGCTGGCCGTCGGCCTGAGGCGAACCTGCTGGTGCGGCCGGTGCCGGAGCGCTACCACGAGCCGGCGTCGGGACGGGACGGGACAGCGCAGGGGCCGACGGAGAGGAGCGGATCGTGAACGAGCACAGCGGTGGCGGGCAGCGGACCCGCCTGGTGGTGTCGTGGCTGGTGGTGTCGGTGCTGCTGGGCTACGGGGTGGTGCAGACGGTGATCACGGCGGCGAAGCTGTTCACCCAGTAGCGCAGAAGGCGAGGCGGCGGCCCGGGGCGAACACCCCGGGCCGCCGTCGTGTCAAAGCCCGCCGCCGACGCGCAGGACCGCGCCCGTGGTGTACGAGGCGTCCGGGCCGAGCAGGTGGGCGATCGCGCCGGCGACCTCCTCGGGTTCCCCGGCGCGGCCCATCGGGATCCGCCCGGCGGCGGAGTCGGGGCGGTCGGGCACGCCGGAGCGGGCGTGGATGGTGGTGCGGATGATGCCGGGGGCGACGGCGTTGACGCGGATGCCGTGCGGCGCGAGTTCCTTGGCGAGCCCGACGGTGAGGGTGTCGGTGGCGGCCTTGACGGCGGCGTAGTGGACGTACTCGCCGGGTGAGCCGAGCGTGGCGGCGACGGAGGAGACGTTGACGATGGCGCCGCCACGGGTGAGCCGCCGGGCCGCCTGCTGGGCGCAGAGCACGTACCCGATGAGGTTGACGTCGACGACCTCGCGCAGGTCGTCGACGCGCAGGTCGGTGAACGGGCCGATCGGGCTGGTGACGCCGGCGTTGTTGACCAGGCCGGTGAGCGGGCCGAGCTGGTCGGCGGCGTCGAAGATGCGGCGTACCTGGTCCGGGTCGGTGGTGTCGGCGGCGACGGTGACCGCGCGGCGGCCGGCCGCGCGGACGTCGGCGGCCACGGATTCGGCGGCGGTGTGGTCGGCGCGGTAGCCGATGACCAGGTCGTGGCCCTCGGCGGCGAGCCGCCGGGCGGTGGCCGCGCCGATGCCGCGTCCTCCCCCGGTGACGATGGTGACGGAGGTCAATGCAATTCTCCCCTGCCTTGCGGTGGGGGCGACGTTACCGTGGGCGGGACCATCCGGGGTGGAGAGGACTGTCACATGGGGCGCGCGTTGGTGCTGGGTGGCGGCGGGGTCACCGGGGTGGCCTGGGAGCTGGGTCTGCTGGCCGGGCTGGCCGGGCACGGCCTGCGGTTGGACGAGGCGGAGCTGGTGGTGGGCACGTCGGCCGGGTCGGTGGTCGGGGCGCAGGTGCGTTCGGGTACGCCGGTGACGCAGTTGTACGAGGCGCAGCTGCGGCCGCCCCGCGAGGAGGTGCCGGCGCGCCTCGGGACGGGGGTGCTGTTGCGCTGGGCGTGGGCCGGTGGGCGGGGCCGGGACGCGGCGCGGGCCCGGGCGCGTATCGGCGCGATGGCGTTGTCGGCGCGTACCCCGTCGGAGCAGTCGCGGCGGGCGGTGATCGCGGCGCGGCTGCCGTCGTCGGACTGGCCGGCGGCGCGGCTGCTGGTCACCGCCGTGGACGCGGCCTCCGGCGAGTTCGTGGTGTTCGACGCGGACAGCGGGGCGTCGCTGGTGGACGCGGTCGGGGCCAGTTGCGCGGTGCCGGGGGTCTGGCCGCCGGTGACGATCGGTGACCGGCGTTTCGTCGACGGCGGCGTCCGGTCGCCGGTGAACGCGGACCTGGCGGCCGGGTGCGAGCGGGTGGTGGTGCTGGCGCCGACCCGTGCGGCGGTCGGACCGATGCCGCGGCTGTCGGCGCAGGTGACGGCGCTGCGGGCGGCCGGCGCGCGGGTGGCGGTGGTGTCGCCGGACCGGGCGGCGCGCACGGCGATCGGCCGTAACGTGCTGGATCCGGCGCGGCGGGCCGCGTCGGCGCGGGCCGGGTTCGCCCAGGCCGACACGGTGGCCGACGAGGTGGCCGGGGTGTGGCGGTGACCGCGATCAGGAGTCGCTGGTCAGGCGCGCCAGCCGCCGGTTGAGGTAGCGCTGTTCGGGCAGGCTGCCGGTGAGCCGGGCGGCCAGCCGGTAGTGCTCGGCGGCGGCCTGCGGGTCGCCGTGCAGCTCCAGCAGGTGGGCGCGGACGGCGTGCAGCCGGTGGTGGCCGTGCATGGCCGGGTCGGTCAGCAGCGGGCCGAGCAGCGCCAGCCCGACGTCGGGGCCGTGCGCCATGGCCACGGCGACGGCCTGGTTGAGTGTGACGAACGGGCTGGGGGCGACCCGGCTCAGCATGTCGTAGAGGACGCTGATCTGCAGCCAGTCGGTGTCGTCGAACGTCGGGGCCTCGGCGTGGACGGCGGCGATGGCCGCCTGGAGCTGGTAGCGGCCCACCGGGCCGTGGGGCAGGGCCCGGCCGAGCAGCGCGACGCCCTCGTCGATCAGGTCGGCGCGCCAGCGGGAGCGGTCCTGGTCGGCCAGCGGCACGAGGTCACCGGCGGCGTCGGTGCGGGCGGGCGACCGGGCGTGGGTGAGCAGCATCAGCGCCAGCGCGCCG
>NZ_KK037233.1:993744-995810 GCF_000568915.1 Micromonospora sp. M42
CCAGGTGGCACACGTCGAGCACGGCGGCCACCCGGGCGGGCAGCGGTGCGGCGGCGGCATGGTGAACCGGGCGCCCGCCTCGCGCAGCGTCGCGCGGGCCCGGCTCAGCCGCTGCGTCATGGTCCGGGCCGGCACCAGGTAGGCGGCGGCGATCTGCTCGACGCGCAGGCCGGCCACCGCGCGCAGGGTCAGCGCGACCTGTGAGGGGCGGCTCAGCGCCGGGTGGCAGCACAGGAACAAGCAGCCGCATCGTGTCGTCGGCGCCGGTCACCGGCGTGTCGTCGACGGGCGGTACGAGGCCGGCGTCGGGTTGCCGGGCCGAGTCGAGCCGCTCGCGGCGGGTACGGGCCGCGTCGGCGCGGATCCGGTCGATCAGCCGCCGCGCGGCGACCCGGATCAGCCAGGCGCGGGGGTCGTCGGGGATGCCGGTGCGCGGCCAGTTGGCGGCGGCCGCCTCCGCCGCGTCCTGCAGGGCGTCCTCGCAGCGTCGGGGGTGCCCGTAGCGGCGCAGCAGAGCGGCGCGGACGTGCGGCGCCTCCCGGCGCCACACGTCCGCCAGCGCTGTGGCGCTACTGATCGGAGCCGCCCGGCCACATCAGGGGCCGCAGCTCGACGGTCTCCCCCGGCCCGGCGAACTTCGCCGCGACGGCCTCGGCGCGGGCCTGGTCCTCCACGTCGATCAGGAAGAACCCGGCGAGGTGTTCCTTGGCTTCGGAGTACGGGCCGTCGGTCACCAGCGGCGCGCCGTCGCTCCACCGGTACAGCCGTGCGGTGGCGGGGTCGGCGAGCGCCTCACCGACGACGAGCTCACCGTTGGCGTGCAGCTCGGTCAGCACCTGCTCGAAGTCGGCGTTGAGCCGGTCCCGTACCTCGGCGGGCAGCTCCTGGTAGGAGGCCAGATACTCGGAGGTGGGGTGGCCCCACGGCTCCGGGTTGGAGTGGATCATGATGACGTACTTCACTGTCGGTCCTTCGCGTCGTGCGGCGGTGCCTCCCCGCCGCTCGCCGGGTACGACGGAGCCGGATCGCCGATGTCTACATATCCTCGCGTCATGAGTAACGCGTTGGGTGTCGGTGACCTGGTCGAGGATTTCACGCTGCCGGACGAGACGGGGACGCCGCGTCGCCTGTCGGAGTTCCTGGCCGCCGGGCCGGTGGTGTTGTTCTTCTATCCGGCGGCGATGACGCGGGGCTGCACGGCGGAGAGCTGTCACTTCCGGGATCTGGCGGCGGAGTTCGCCGCGGTGGGCGCCCAGCGGGTCGGGATCAGCCGTGATCCGGTGCAGCGGCAGGCGGAGTTCTCCCGCCGGCACGGGTTCGACTATCCGCTGCTCTCCGACGTCGACGGCGCGGTGGCGGACGCGTTCGGGGTGCGGCGGCGGCTGCCGCTGGGGCCGCTGAGCACGCGGCGGATGACGTTCGTGATCGGCACGGACCGGCGGGTCCTCGCCGTGGTGCGCAGCGAGCTGAGCATGAACGAGCACGCCGACGCGGCGTTGCGGGCCCTCGGGGGCTGATCATCGTGGTGTCGCAGCCGGCTGGTATCAAGGCTGCGTCAAACAGGTGTACGGAAGAGGGCGTGATGGCGGGTCAGGGTTTGTCCACTGACGAGGTTCAGGGGATCCGGGAGGCGCTCGCGGCGGGCCGCAAGCCCCGGGTGGTGTTCACCGAGGCGGCCGGGCAGATCGCCGGGCAGATCGGGCAGGTGGTGGAGCTGACCGACCCGGAGGCGTCGGAGGAGTTCGTGGTGGTGCGGTTCGGCCGCGACGAGCTGCCGTTCTCCCCCGCCGACGTGGCGGTCGCGCCGAAGGGCGCCGGGCGGCGTCCGGCCGCCGAGGCGAAGCCGGAACCGGAGCAGCCGCCGGCCGCGCCGGAGCCGGAGTTCGTGCTGGACACGCCGCGGGTGCCGGCGCCACGACGGGAGGAGCCGAAGACCGAGGCGCCGCAGGCGGAGCCGAAGCCGGCGAAGCGGGCGGTGAAGGCCGCGAAGCCGAAGACCCCGCCGGGGTTGACGGTGACGCTGGCGTACGCCGAGGAAAGAGTGGACGGTGGCCGCGCAGCAGGGC
>NZ_KK037233.1:996537-1009664 GCF_000568915.1 Micromonospora sp. M42
GGGCGCCGGCGCGCTCGCGGATGTCGCCGGTGGTCTTGAGCGCCAGGAACACCGCGCCGTGGGTGAGGAACAGCCCCAGCGTGGTCAGGCCGCCGAGCAGCGCGTACGGGTTGAGCAGGTCGAGCAGCCCGCCGACGTACTCGTGGTCGGCGTCCAGCGGCACGCCGCGGAAGATGTTGGCGAACGCCACGCCCCACAGCACGGCCGGGATCGCCGAGCCCCAGAAGATGGCCTGGTCCCAGCGGCGCTTCCAGGACGCCTCGGGCCGCTTGTGGCGGTACTCGAAGGCGACGCCGCGGGCGATCAGGGCCAGCAGGATGAGCAGCAGCGGCAGGTAGAAGCCGGAGAACAGGGTGGCGTACCACTCGGGGAAGGCGGCGAACATGGCGCCGCCGGCGGTGATCAGCCACACCTCGTTGCCGTCCCAGACCGGGCCGATGGTGTTGATCAGGACACGGCGCTGCCGGTCGTCGCGGCCGAGCACCGGCAGCAGCATCCCGACGCCGAAGTCGAAGCCTTCGAGGATGAAGTAGCCGGTGAAGAGCACTGCTACGAGGAGAAACCAGACGGTCGTCAGTTCCACGGTTGGGCTCCGGGGTGTCAGTAGGCGAACGCCAGCGGGCGCTCGGCGTCGTCGGTGTCGTCGTCGTCGGTCTGCGGGGTGACGTCCGGGACGCCGGCGCGGGCATAGCGGACCAGCAGCTTGAACTCGACCACCGCGAGGACGGCGTAGATGAGCGTGAACGCGGTGAAGGAGGTGAGGACCTCGGTCAGGGAGACGCTGCGGGACACGCCGTCACGGGTGAGCATCTCGCCGAAGACGATCCACGGCTGGCGGCCCATCTCGGTGAAGATCCAGCCGAAGGAGTTGGCCAGCAGCGGCAGCACGGGCATGACCAGGCCGGCGCGCAGCAGCCACTTGCTGGTGGGGGTGCGGCCCTTGCGCTGGCTCCAGAGCACCAGCAGCGCGATCGCGGCGGCGGCCAGCCCGAAGCCGATCATGAAGCGGAAGCTCCAGTAGGTGACCGGGATGATCGGTGCGTAGTTGCCGGGGCCGTACTGGCTGGCGTACTGGGCCTGGAGGTCGTTGATGCCCTGCACGGTGCCGTTGGGGTCGCCGGTGCCGAGGAACGACAGCAGGTACGGGATCTTGAGAGCGAAGATCTCGCGGCTGCCGTCGAGGCTGCCGACGGTGAGCACGGAGAACGAGGCGGGGCTCTCGGTGGTGTAGAGGCCCTCCGCGGCGGCCATCTTCATCGGCTGCACCTCGGTCATGATCTTGCCCTGGATGTCGCCGGTGAGGATCACCAGCGCCGAGGAGATCAGGACGACCCAGGAGCCGAGCTTGGTGGCGAAGCGGTACGCGCCGGTGTCGGCGCTGTCGCGGTTGCGCATCACGTGCCACAGGCCGACGGTGACCATCAGCGACCCGGCGACCAGGAACGAGCCGGCCAGCGTGTGCGGGAAGGTGACCAGGGCGACCTTGTTGGTGAGCACGGCGACGAAGTCGGTCAGCTCGGCGCGGCCGCTCTCCGGGTTGATCCGGAAGCCGACCGGGTTCTGCATGAACGAGTTGGCGGCGAGGATGAAGTACGCCGACAGGTTGGTGCCGATCGCGGCGGCCCAGATCGCGGCCAGGTGCAGGCGTTTGGGCAGCCGGTCCCAGCCGAAGATCCACAGGCCGATGAACGTGGACTCCAGGAAGAACGCCACAAGGGCCTCGATGGCCAGCGGCGCGCCGAAGATGTCACCGACGAAGCGGGAGTAGTCACTCCAGTTCATGCCGAACTGGAACTCCTGCACGATGCCGGTGACCACACCCATCGCAAAGTTGATCAGGAAGAGCTTGCCGTAGAACTTGG
Source organism: Micromonospora sp. M42 (assembly GCF_000568915.1). NCBI lineage: Bacteria > Bacillati > Actinomycetota > Actinomycetes > Micromonosporales > Micromonosporaceae > Micromonospora > Micromonospora sp. M42. The sequence goes on from NZ_KK037233.1 coordinate 998,400, forward strand.
TGAGTTTGAGGTACCGCTCGTTACCGGTGCGGTGCCACATGGTCTGGAGGATCGCCACCAGCACGGACAGGCCGATGGTCAACGGCACGAACAAGAAGTGGTAGACGGTGGTGACACCGAACTGCCAGCGGGCGACGTCCAACGCGTCCACCAGAAAACCCCCAGCTGTGCATACTACGAGACGTAGTAGATACTACTCGGCGTCGTAGCGAAAGCAGCAGGGCCGCAGGGCCCCACCCGGCCCGGGACCAATGACCCTGATCACCCTTGCCGGAGGACCCCCACCGGCTCCCGCCGCCACCCCTGCGCGTGCGACCATCCAGCACTGATGAACAGCACCCTCTGGCGCGCGCCGCTGCTGTGGCGGGGCGCGCAGACGCTCGCCCGCGCCGCCGTCGGGCTGGTCGGCCGGCTGGAGGTCACCGGCGACGTGCCCGACGCGCTGCGCCGCGGCCCGCTGATCCTGGCCGCCAACCACATCAGCCCGTTCGACCCGGTCGTGCTCGCCGCCGCCTGCCGGGTCCGCGACGTCGCGCCACGGATCATGGCCACCGGCGGCCTGTTCCGCACCCCGGTGATCGGGGCGCTGATGCGCCGCGCCGGGCACATCCGCGTCGACCGCGGCACCGCCGCCGTGCACCGCTCGCTGAGTCGCCGCCCAGGCCGTGGCCGGCGCTCGGTGGTGCTCGTCTACCCGGAGGGCGCATCGGGCTCGACCCGGGCATGTGCCCGAGCGGGGCAAGACCGGCACGGCCCGGCTCGCGTTCGCCAGCGGCGCCGCCGTCGTACCGGTGGCGCAGTGGGGTTCGCACGAGGTACTGCCGTACCGCGCGCCCAAGGGGATGCTGCGTGGGGTGGCCCGCGCGCTCGTCCGCCGGCCCGCCATCCGGGGCACTTCGGCGCCCCGGTGCCGATCGACGACCTGCGGTCGGGCTCTCCCGGCGCGGCCCGGCACGCCACCGACCGGATCATCGACGCGATCACCGACGACCTGGTCCCGCTGCGCCCCGACGAGCCGGACCTGCCGCGCCACGTCGACCCGGGCCGGCCGGTCGACACCGCCCGCGCCCACCGCCGCCACCGCCCCGGCTGACGCATCCCGGCCCCGGAGGCGGGTATCAAGTCCCGCAATCCCGAGGCGGAGAGGATCCGGCCATGACCGCTGTTCGAGCACTCGTCCTCAACTGCACCCTGAAGCGCTCACCGGCGACGTCCAGTTCCCAGGTGCTCGGTCAGGAGGTGCTCGACGCGCTGGCCGATCAGGGTGTCGACGGCGAGATCGTCCGCGTGGTCGACCACGACGTGCGCTTCGGGGTCTCCGCGGACGAGGGTGCCGGCGACGGCTGGCCCGCCATCCGCGCCAAGCTGCTCGCCGCCCAGATCCTGATCATCGCCACGCCCATCTGGCTCGGTCAGCCCTCGTCGGTCACCAAGATGGTCCTGGAACGGTTGGACGCCGAACTGTCCGAGACCGACGACCAGGGCCGCCTGCGTACCTACGGCAAAGTCGGCGGGGTGGCAGTGGTCGGCAACGAGGACGGCGCGCACCACACCATCGCCGAGGTGCAGCAGGCCCTCAACGAGGTGGGGTTCACCTGCCCGGCCGCCGGGGCCACCTACTGGGTCGGCGAGGCGCTGCACAAGACCGACTACGTCGACGCCCGCCCCAAACCCGACACGACCGGCCGCACCACCGCCGCGCTGGCGCTCAACAGCGCCCACCTGGCCCGGCTGCTCGCGGAGCAGCCCTACCCGCCGCCGGGAACCCGCGACGCAGCCACCGCCCCCGCCCGCCCCCGTTGATCTTGCAGTTGCTGTCCGGCTGAACCCGGCAAACCGCCCCGAACGAGGGCCGCAAGCGCAAGATCGACGGGGGTCAGGGGGTGGCGCGCAGGCGGGCGTCCAGGGCGTCGAGGTCCGGTACGAACCACACCTGGTCGTGGCGGTTGGACTCGGCCACCAGCGCGCGCAGCGCGCCACTGCGCTCCATGTGGTCGGAGATGTCGCCGACAATCGCCAGGCGCAGCCGGTAGTTGACGAACTTCTGCATCACCTCGCCCGCGAAGCGGGTGCCGAGCGTGAAGAAGCCGGGGTCGAGCCGCTCGGCCGGCACCGCCACCACAGTCGCGCCGAGGAACGCCGCGCCGATCAGGTCCAGCGCGTCGCGCTCGGTGGCGATCGGCGGGCCGTCCGGATCGCAGACCAGCACCGCCACGCCGGCGCGCTCCTGCATCAGGTCAGTCACGGCCGCCGCCGAGCAGGTCGTTGCCGCCGCCCAGCACCCCGTCGACCAGGCGCAGCAGGTCGGCGGTGGCGGTGAGGTCGCCCAGGATCATGATGGTCATGCGTTGCCGCTCCTCGTCGTGGACCGTCTGCACCCGCAGCGGACGGTCCGGGTCGTGGTGGGTGTTCACGCCGGCCAGCACCAGCGTCGCGAGCCGGTCGGCGGCGGTCCGGTCGACGCCGTCGAGCCGCAGGACGCTCGACACCTCCGCCGCCGGTCCGGTGGCCGCGACGGCCGGCCGGCCGGTCAGCGCGTCCAGGTCAGCGCGCGCGATCCGGTACTGCTTGCCGATCCGGGTGGCCCGCAGCCGCCCGGACCGGATGTAGCCGCGCACCGTTCGCACGTGCAGCCCGAGCAGGTCAGCGACCTGCTCAACCGAATACATGTCGTTACTCATCGCACCCTATCTTAGTCACGATAGGGAACGATAGGTAATTTCATCGCCCGGCCATGTGCGCGCCACCCGGGCCGGGCATACTGCCCGCGTGCAGCCCCGTCACGGCTACCTCGACGCGCCCGCGCCGCTGGCGTTCGCCCACCGCGGCGGTGCGGCCGACGGCGACGAGAACACCGCCGCCGCGTTCGCCCGTGCCGTCGCCCTGGGCTACCGGTACGTGGAGACCGACGTGCACGCCACCGCCGACGGCGTACCCGTGGTCTTCCACGACCCGACGCTGCGCCGGGTCACCGGCGAGCCCGGTCGCATCGCGGACCTGCGCTGGGCCGACCTGACCTCGGTGCGCGTCGGCGGGGCCGCCCTGGTGCCCCGGCTGGACGACGTGCTGAACGCCTGGCCGCAGGTGCGGTTCAACATCGACGTCAAGTCCGACGGCGGCGTGGCGCCCACGGTCGCCACCGTCACCCGGGCCGGCGCGGGTGACCGGGTGCTGCTCGCCTCGTTCAGCGACGCCCGGCTGTCGCGGCTGCGCGCGCTGGCCGGCCCGAGCGTCGCCACCAGCCTCGGCATGCGCGGCGTGGCCCGGCTGCGGCTGGCCTCGCTGCACGGGCGACCGGTGCGGCTGCCCCCGTCCGTGGTCGCCGCGCAGGTCCCGGTCTCCTTCGGGCGGGTGCCGGTGGTGGACCGGCGGTTCCTCGCGTACTGCCGCCGGATCGGGTTGCACGTGCACGTCTGGACGATCGACGAACCCGCCCAGATGCACCACTTACTTGATCTTGGTGTGGATGGCATCATGACCGATCACGTCAGCGTGCTCCGCGACGTCTACCGCAGCCGCGGCCACTGGGCCGCCTGACCCCCCGAGGACGACCCCCGATGGCCGATACGGTCACCCCCGCCGTCGCCGACCCCGCCGGACCGGGCAGCACCCGCCGCGAGCGCACCGGCTGGTACTTCTACGACTGGGCGAACTCCGCGTTCCAGACCACGGTCATCACGGTCTTCCTCGGGCCGTTCCTGACCACCGTCACCGAGCTGGCCGCCGGCTGCGAACTGGGCGCGGACAGCTGCGACGGCGCGGTGTACCCGCTGGGCGTCAAGGTCGCCGCCGGCTCGTTCTACCCGTACCTGATCTCGCTGTCGGTCTTCCTCACCGTGTTCGTGCTGCCGGTGATCGGCGCGATCGCCGACCGGTCGGCGCACAAGAAGCGGCTGCTCGCCGCGGCGGCCTTCACCGGCGCCGGCGCGACCATCGCGTTCGCGTTCGTCACCGGCGAGCGCTACCTGCTCGGCGGCGCGCTGTTCCTGGTCGCGAACATCTCCTTCGGCGCCGCCGTGGTCGTCTACAACTCGTTCCTGCCGCAACTCGGCGGCCCGGACGAGCGCGACGGCATCTCCAGCCGCGGCTGGGCCATCGGCTACCTCGGCGGCGGTCTGCTGCTCGCGCTGAACCTCGTCGCCGTCACCATGCTCAGCGAGGAGGGCAACGCCCAGCGCACGCTGGACCTGGCCCGCTGGTCGATCGTGTCCGCCGGCGTGTGGTGGGCGGCGTTCACCCTGGTCCCGCTGCGCTGGCTGCGCGAGCACCCCACCGCCGCCGCGTTGCAGGCGGGCGGCAATGTGCTCACCGACGGGTTCCGGCAGCTCGGGCGCACCCTGCGCGAGCTCAAGACGTACCCGCTGACGCTGTTCTTCCTGCTCGCGTTCCTGGTCTTCAACGACGGCATCCAGACCGTCATCACCCTGGCCAGCCAGTACGGCACCGAGGAGCTGCGACTGGACCAGAGCACGCTGATCGTCACCATCCTGCTGGTGCAGTTCCTCGCGTTCGGCGGCGCGCTCGCCCTCGGCGCGCTCGCCAAGCGCATCGGCGCCTGGAAGACCGTGCTGCTGTCGCTGGTGCTCTGGACCGGTGTGATCATCGCCGCGTTCCGGCTGCCGGCCGAGGCGCCCGTGCCGTTCATGATCCTCGGCGGCTGCATCGGCCTGGTCCTCGGCGGCAGCCAGGCGCTGAGCCGGTCGCTGTTCAGCCAGCTCATCCCGGCCGGCAAGGAAGGCGAGTACTACGGCTTCTACGAGATCAGCGACAAGGGCACCAGCTGGCTCGGCCCGCTGGCGTTCGGCCTGGTGTTCCAGCTGACCTCGTCGTACCGGGTGGGCCTGGTGTCGCTGTTGATCTTCTTCGTGGTCGGCTTCGCGCTGCTCGCCGCCGTGCCGATGCGCCGGGCCATCATCGCCGCCGGCAACACCCCGCCCCGGGTGCTCTGACGGGTCGATCATCGCGGACCGGATCCGGCGGCGTCGATGGACTAGGCTGCCCCGACGTGACCGACGACGCCGCCCCGACCTGCCTGGCCCGTCCCCTGCCGGGGCCGGGCGACGACCGAGCCGCCGGCTGCGCCGCCGCCCGCGGCGTCGACGGCCGGCCGCTGCACGCCGCCGCCCTGAAGTTCTTCTGGGGGCCGATGGACTGCGGCAAGTCCACCATGGCGTTGCAGATGAACCACAACCACGCCCGCCAGGGCCGCCGCGGCCTGGTCACCACCCGCATCGACCGCTCGCTGGGCCCGCAGGTCACCACCCGCATCGGCCTGGCCCACGAGGCCGTCGAGGTCACCGACGACCTGGACCTGCGCGACCTGGTCCGCGACGCCTGGGCCGAAGGAGTACGGGTGGACTACCTGATCTGCGACGAGGCGTCGTTCTACAACCTCGAACACGTCGAGCAGATGGCCGAACTGGTCGACCGGTTCGACGTCGACGTCTACGCCTTCGGGCTGGCCACCGACTTCCGCTCCTGCCTGTTCCCGGCCGCGCAGCGGCTGTTCGAACTTGCCGACGAGGTGGCCCGGATCCAGGTCGAGGTGCTGTGCTGGTGTGGGCGGGAAGGGCTGCTCAACGCCCGGGTCGTGCAGGGCGCGGTGGTCCGCGAGGGCGCCCAGGTCGTCATCGGCGACACCGTGGACACCGCCGACGTGCGCTACCAGGTGTTGTGCCGGCGGCACTACCGCTCCGGGGACCTCGGCCCCCGCGCCTGAGCCTCAGAACGGGTCCCCGCACACCCGCCACGACCCGCCCTCCGACACGATCGGCAACTCACGTTCCTCGCTGCCGCCGCCGTCACGGTTGATCCGCACGATCACCGTCCCGGTCGGCTTGCCGGAGCGGGTCGCCACCGACACGTCGACGATCTCGTAGCCGCTGACCTGCGGCGGCGTACGCACCCAACTGCCGAAGCCGGCCTTGCTCCACCTACCCCGGGCCTCGGCGCACAGCCGCTCGTACGCCGCGTCGGTGTCCCCGGCGGCGACGTCGCGGAAGAACCCGTCGGCGGTCTCCCGGACCGGCCCGTCGGACTGGAGCACCACCTGCGCGTTCCACGCCGCCAGCCCGGCCACCCCGATCAGGCAGGTGCCCACGCCGAGACCGGCGATCAGCACGCCCGCGCGTAGCGGCCGGCGCCGCCGGGCCGTGTGGTGCCACTCCTGCTGCCTGCCCATCACCGTCGACGGTAGGCAACCGGAACGCGCCGCGCAGGCGGTTGCGCCGCGCGCCCGTGACGGGCCGAAGATGTCAGGGGGCGGCGGCAGACTGCCGGTACGCCCGATCGGGCAGCCGTTCTGCCTCTGCCCCCGCCCGCAGGGCTGACCGGTCCGCGCGACGGCTCAGCCGCGACGGCGGGCGCGGGCCGCCCAGATCGCGTACGCCGGATCGCGGTCCAGGTTGTGCCGGTCCCGGTCGTAGCGGCGGGTGGTACGCGGATCGGCGTGCCCCATCGCGTCCTGCACGTCCTCCAGCGGCACTCCCTCCGAGCGGGCCGTGGTGGCGAACGCGTGGCGCAGCGAGTGCGGCGACAGTTTCGCCCAGGCGGCTATCCCGGCGCGCTGCGCGAGGCGGCGCACCAGCCGGAACACGGCATGCCGGTCCAGCCGGCCGCCGGTCGCGGTGACCAGCAGCGGACCGGTCAGCTCCGGCACCGTCACGCCCTGCGCCTCGGCCCGCGCGGTCAGGTAGGCGTCGAGGGCGTACGCGGTGCCCGGGGTGAGCGCGCGCCGGCGTACCTTGCCGCCCTTGCCGACGAAGCGGACGCTGCGGTGACCGCGCTCGGTGCCCAGGTCGGACACCTCCAGCGCGACCAGTTCCCCCACCCGCAGCCCCAGGTCGGCCAGGAGCGCGACGGCGGCCCGGTTGCGGGCGGCGGTCGGGCCGGTGTCCGTCTCGGCGGCGGCGATCAGCGCGTCGACCTCCTCCGGCGTCAGGCCGACGGTGGCGGAGTGGTCCCGGTCCACCCGCGGCCGGTCCGCCGCCGACACCGGGTTGGCGGTCACCGCGCCCAGCTTGGCGAGGAAGTCGTACCAGCTCGACAACGCGGACAACCGGCGCGCCACGGTGGCCGGCGTGAGCGTCCGGCCGTCGCGCCCGCGCGGCGTGGACTCCAGCTCCCGGCCGTAGGCGTTGACGTCGAGGAAGGTGGCCCGCAGCGGGTCGAGCCCCCGCTCGGCGCACCAGCTCAGCCAGCCGGTGACGTCACGGCGGTACGCGTCACGGGTGTGCTCGGACAGCCGCCGGTTGCGCAGCCACGCCTCGGTGACGTCGGCCGGGCCGGCGGGCAGGGCGGCGGTGCGGGCGCGCGGCAGCACCTCGGGGCGAAGCATGTGAGAAAGGCTCTCAGCCCGCGGATGGTTTGGCGATCAGGCGCGCTGGTACGACAACGCGGGGTCGGCCGGCGCTCCGGCCTCCCCCGCGTCGGTGTGGACGGTCAGGCGGTGGTGAGCTGGCGGCGGCCGTTGCCCTCGGCGGGCGTGGCCACGGTGATCCGGCGCGGCTTGGCGCGCTCGGCGATCGGGATGCGCAGCGTCAGCACGCCGTTCTCGTAGCCGGCCTCCAGCCGGTCGGTGTCGAGCGTGTCGCCCAGGAACAGCTGCCGGGTGAACGTGCCCATCGGACGCTCGGCGGCGACCAGTTCGACGTTCTCGCCGCTGGGGCGGCGGCGCTCGGCGCGGACGGTCAGCACGTTGCGCTCGACGGTGCAGTCGATGCTGTCCGGGTCGACGCCGGGCAGGTCGAACGCCGCGTAGAAGTGGTCACCGTCGCGGTAGGCGTCCAGGTGCATCACGGCGGGCCGGGCGGCGGTGCCGAAGAACTGCTCGGCGATCCGGTCGATCTCGCGGAACGGGTCGGTACGCATCAACATGGCTCTTGCCTCCTCGGTTCTCCTGGCCCAAGGTCTCAAGTTGAGTCTTGGTGACTCAAGTTCCTGGTTCTGTTTTAACGCGCCCGCGCCGCGTCGTCAACTCGCGCCGGCAGTGACTTCTCGAACCAGTGCTGCGCGTACGGGCCGCTGGTGAAGGCGGGGATCTCCCGGTAGCCGTGCCGGGCGTACAGGGCCCGCGCCTCGACCAGGTCGGAGCGGGTGTCCAGCCGGATCCGCGTCTCCCCGCCGCCGACGGCGTACGCCTCGACCGCGGCGATCAGCGCCGCTCCACCACCGGCGCCACGGTGCTCCGGGCGCACGTACACCCGGGTCAGCTCGGCCCAGTCCGGCTGCCACCGCAGCCCGGCGCACCCGGCGAGGCGACCGTCGCGGCGGGCCAGCACCAGCAGCCCGCTCGGCGCGACCAGGTCGTCGCTCGGGTCCTCGGCCAGCGCGGCGTCCACCTCACCCGGCTGCTCCGGACGCCCGTACCAGCGGCGCACCATCTCCGCCATGTACTCGCGCAGCACCAGCGTCGCGTCCGGCTGCTCCGGGCGTACGACGTGCGTGCTCCAGCCGCTCACGGCCCGGTCCGCCAATAGACGCCCTGCTCACGGGTGAGCAGTATGTCGTCGATCAGGTAGCGGCGCAGCGTCACGTGGTCGGCCTCGCCGCCCTCGCACCACCGGCGCAGCGCGTCGTCCACCTCCCGCTCCGGATAACGACGTCCCGGCTCGAAGGTGCGTTCGGTGATGTGTTCCAGCAGCACGCGGCGGCGTCCGTGCTGCGCGGGCAGCCGGGTCAGCGTGCCGTCACGCAGGAACGTGCGCAGGATCGTCTCGCGCGGGTTCGCCGCCGGGGCCGCCGGAGACGCCGCCCCGGCCCGGGCGAACTCGCGCAGCCGCTCGGCGTCGACCCGCAGCCCGCCCCCGTCATCGGCGAGCACACCGGTGTCGGTGAGACGGCGTACGGCCACCGCGGCGTCGCGGGCGGGCAGGCCGGTGCGGGCCACCACGGCCGGCAGGTCGCGGGCACCGAGCACGATCGCGGCGAACACGGTCCGGCGGCGCTCGTCGGCGAGCGCCCCGGCGAGGGCATGAGCGGTCATGGCGGGCAGCCTGTCAGCAACCCACCCGGTCCGGCCAGGCGTTTTCCGGCCGCCGATGTCACAGCCGCCGGTGCATGACGTGCAGCCCGACCCGGCCCAGCGTCGGGTGGGCGAACGACTCCGGCACGGTGCCGATCACCGTGAAGCCCAGCCGCCGGTACAGCTCCACCGCCGCCGTGTTGGTCTCCACCACGGCGTTGAACTGCATCGCGGCGAAGCCCTGCCGCCGCGCCCAGTCCAACGCGTCCTCGCACAGCGCACGGCCCACGCCCCGGCCGCGCGCGTGCGCCGCCACCATGAAGCTCGCGGTCGCCACGTGCGACCCCGGCCCGGGCCGGTTCGGGCCCATCTTCGCGGTGCCGCGCACCGCGCCGTCGTGGTCCACCGCGACCGAGGTACGCCCCGGCGGCCGCTCCACCCACACCTCGCGCGCCGTCTCCGGCGACCATTCCGGGTCGTACGCGAACGTGTCGGCGGCGGCCACGACGTCGGCGAAGATCGGCCAGACCTGGTCCCAGTCGGCGTCGGCGTAGTCACGAATCCTCATCGCCGGGCACGCTAACCGTCGCCCCGGCCGTCCGGCCACCGGTTTCCGTCCACCCGGCCGAGGGTCACGGGGCATCGACGGCCCACCGGTGCGGTCCATCATGGGCAGGTGGCCGAATCAGTCGCCGACGTCGATCGGAGCCAGGCCGCCGCGCCCGGTGGCCCGCCGCCCGCCGGTCCGCGTACCGCAGCGCCCATGGTGGTGGGCGCGGTCCTCACCGTCGTGCTGCTGTCGCTCGCCGGCCGCTACGGCTACCACCGCGACGAGCTGTACTTCCTGCTGTGCGGCCGGCACCTCGACTGGGGCTACGTCGACCAGGGGCCTCTCGTGCCGGCGCTGGCCCGGCTGGCCGACACGATCGCGCCGGGCAACCTGGTGGTGCTGCGTACCCCGTCGGCGTTCATCGGCGGCGCGGCGGTGGTGCTGGTCGCCGCCATCGCCCGGCAGTTCGGCGCCGACCGCGTCACCCAGACGGCCGCGGCGGTGCTCGCCGCCGCCTCGGGCATCGTGCTGGCCGGCGGCCACCTGCTCAGCACCACGAGCGTCGACCTGCTGGTGTGGCTGGCCGCGGCGCTGTGCGTGGTGCGGATGCTGCGCACCGGCGACAGCCGGTGGGCGCTCGGCGCCGGGCTCGCGCTCGGCGTCGGCCTGCTCAACAAGCCGCTGCCCGCCCTGCTCGGCGTCGGCCTGGTCGCCGGGGTGCTGATCGCCGGGCCACGCCGGCTGCTGAGCGACCGGTGGGTGCTCGCCGGCACGGGCGTCGCCGTGCTGCTCGCCGTGCCGTACGCGGCGTGGCAGGCCACGCACGGCTTGCCGCAGCTCGACGTCGCCGCGTCGATCGCCGACGGCGACAGCTCCTACAGCGGCCGCATCGACGCGCTGGTGCTCCAGTTCCTGATCATCAGCCCGTTCGCGGTTCCGGTGTGGGTCGCCGGGCTGGTCGCGCTGCTGCGCCGGCCGTCCTGGGCGGCGTACCGGTCGCTTGCCTGGGCGTGGCTGGTGGTGGTCACGATCGTGGTGGTGGCCGGCGGCAAGGGCTACTACGACGCGCCGCTGCTGCTGGTGCTCACCGCCGCCGGGGTGGTGCCGGCCGTCGTGTGGGCGCGGCGGGGCACGCCCCGGGTCCGGCAGGCGCTGCTGGTCACCGCCGCCGTGCTGATGGCCGCGAGCAGCGCGGTGCTGCTGCTGCCCACGCTGCCCGCCGACCGGCTGCCCGGGTTCGTGGTCGCGGCGAACTACGACGCGGGCGAGACCATCGGCTGGCCCGAGTTCGCCGACTCGGTCGCCGCCGTGCACCGCGCCCTGCCCCCGCCCGAGCGGGACCGGGCGGTGGTGCTGACCGGCAACTACGGCGAGGCCGGCGCGCTGGCCCGGTACGGGCCGCAGCGGGGACTGCCCCGCGCGTACTCGGGGCACAACAGCATGGCCACGTTCGGCCGGCCGCCCGACGACGCCGACGTGGTGATCGTCGTCGGCTGGTCCCGCCCGGACCGGTTGCGCGCCTGGTTCACCGAGGTCACCGAGGCCGGCCGGGTCGACCAGCGGGTCGACGTCGACAACGACGAGAACGGCGAGCCGATCTTCGTCGCCCGAGGGCTGCGCCGCCCGTGGTCGCGGATCTGGGACTCCGAGGTACGCCACGGCTCCTGACATACTTGCCGCCATGCTCTGGGGAGTCAGCGGGTCGATCTTCCTCCTCGACTACCTCGGCGCGGTCGCCGTGGCCGTCGCGATC
>NZ_KK037233.1:1010079-1028469 GCF_000568915.1 Micromonospora sp. M42
GTGGACAGCGCCGTCGAGGGGCGCTCCGCCGGTGGTCCCGCCTCGGTCGCCGGGCTGCTGCTCTGCTGCCTGGCCACCGCGCTCGGCGGCTGGTGGTTGACCGAGGTGCCGGAGACCGGGTCCGCCGCCCGGCGCCTGCTGCGGCGGCTGCGCCGCGAGCACGCCGACCTCGACCCCGAGCGCCGCCCGGTCTGGCAGGGCCGCGACACCGACACGCTGCTCACCGGAATGGCGCTGTTCGGCCCCCGCCCCCTGCTCGCCGTGGACCCGGCGTTCGCCGTCCAGGTGGGGATCGACCCGGACCGGGACCGCCCGCGCCCCGACCGCAAACCCGCCCGCCGCTGACCGAACCTCCCATTTCGCGTCGATCATGAGGTTGACGGTGTTCGGCGCCCGGTTTGTCCGGTACAACTTCATGATCGACCCGGCGGTGGCAGGCCCGCCGGTTTCCTTGTCTTGAGCGCCGGGAAGGCTCGGGCATGGCCGAGACATTCGTGAGCGAAGACCTGAAGACACTGCAGGCGATTGCGCGCGGGGCCGGGATACAGGAGGTCGACCGCCTGTCGCCGGACCAACTGGTCGAGGCGCTGCGCCGCGCCGGGGTGACCGACGGCACGCAGGACCAGTGGCCGCCCCAGCCGATCGAGGACCCGGCTCACCTGGCCGGGCTGCCCCGCAGTTCGCTGAAGCAGGGCGACGAGAGCACCGGCGGCCGGGCCGCCGAAGAGTCGATCGGTGCCATGCCCGGCGAGTCCGGCACCGAGATCAACGACCGTACGGAACGCTGACCGCAATCGCACAAGGGGCCGCCCCCGGTGACTCCCGGGGGCGGCCCCACGCTCGACCGTGCGGGATCAGTGCATCCCGGCGGCCGCCGCCTCCTCACGGACCCGGCGCTCGTCACCGCTGAGCGTGTTCAGAGGCTTCTCCTTGATGAACAGCACGACGACCAGGGCGAGCAGCGCGAACGGCGCGCCGATGAGGAACATCTCCGACGTCGCGGTGCCGTAGACCTCCTGCACGATCCGCAGCACCGGCTCCGGCAGGGCCGACAGATCCGGCACCTCGGCCGATCCGCCGCCGGTGGCCAGCGGCCCGAGCTTCTCCGTGGTCAGCGACGTGACCCGGTTGGCCAGGACCGCGCCGAGCGCGCTGACCCCGACCGCGCCGCCCATGCTGCGGAAGAACGTCAGCACCGAGGTCGCCGCGCCCAGCTCGGCGGCCGGCACATCGTTCTGCGCGGCCAGCACCAGGTTCTGCAGCAGCATGCCGACGCCGACGCCCAGCACCGCCATGTACACCGAGAGCATCGGCACGCTCGTGTTCGCGTCGATGGTGCTCAGCAGCAGCATGCCGACGGTCATCACCGCGGCGCCGGCGACCAGGAACATCTTCCACCGGCCGTACTTGGTGATCAGCTGACCCGCCACGGTCGAGGAGACCAGCAGGCCGAGGACCATCGGCAGGCTCATCAGGCCGGCCACCGTCGGCGACTTGCCGAGCGAGGTCTGGAAGTACTGCGACAGGAACACCGTGCCGCCGAACATCGCCACGCCCACCAGGATGCTCGCCACTGTGGTGAGGCTGACGGTGCGGTTGCGGAAGATGCCGAGCGGGATGATCGGTTCCTCCGTCCGGGCCTCCACGAACACGGCGAGCGCGAGCAGCGCCAGCCCGCCGCCGACCAGCAGCGCGGTCCAGCCGGACGCCCAGTCGAACTTGTTCCCGGCCAGCGACGACCAGATCAGCAGCGTGGACACACCGGAGGTGATCAGCAGCGCGCCGAGCCAGTCGATGCGGACCCTGCGGCGGACCACCGGCAGGTGCAGCGTCTTCTGCAGCAGCGCGATGGACAGCAGGCTGAACGGCACACCGATCAGGAAGCACCAGCGCCAGCCGAGCCAGGACGTGTCGACCAGGACGCCGCCGATCAGCGGGCCGGCGATGGTGCCGACACCGAAGACCGCGCCGAAGATGCCGGCGTACCGGCCCAGCTCACGCGGCGGGATCATGGCCGCCATGACGATCGTGGCGAGCGCCGTCATGCCGCCCGCGCCGATGCCCTGGATGACCCGGCTGAGCAGCAGCACCTCGACGTTCGGGGTGAATCCGGCGACCAGCGAGCCGACCACGAACAGGCCGAGGGACGACTGGATCAGCAGCTTCTTGCTGTAGAGGTCGGCCATCTTGCCCCACAGCGGCACCGTCGCGGTCATCGCCAGCAGCTCGCTGGTGACGATCCAGGTGTAGACGGTCTGGCTGCCGTTGAGGTCGGCGATGATCCGGGGCAGCGCGTTCGCCACCACCGTCGAGGCGAGGATCGCCACGAACATGCCGACCATCAGGCCGGACAACGCCTGGAGAACCTCCCGGCGTGACATCCGCGTACCCGTCTCGGCGGGTGGAACAGTGGCGGTGGTCATCGAACTCCTTGTCGTGTGCGCGGGCGGGCGGCCGCGGCCGGTACGGATGGGAGGGGTCAGGACGGATCGGGCAGGCCGGCGGCGACGGCGGCGAACGCCTCGGCGGTCAGCTCGCGCAGCGTCGTCGTGTCGGGTCGCTCGACCCACTGCATCAGGGCGGTGCGCAGAATCGCGCCGGCGACAGTGGTGACGAGCGTCGGGTGGCCGTGGCACGGGTCGAGGCCCAGCCGGGCGGCCACCGCCGCGACGATCACCTGCTCGGTCTCGGCGTTGCCGCTGATCAGACGCGGAAGAAGCGACGGGTTTGCCGCGATCACCCGCAGCCGCAGCAGCCACACCTCGCGGTCGGCCTCGACGGCTTCGACGACGTCGTCGAAGGCCAGCCGCAGCGCGTCGAACGCGGACACCTCCGGCGGCGCGGCGACGATGCGGGCGGCCAGCACTTCGCGGTCGGTCGGCTGGTCGCCGAGCAGCGCCTCGTCCTTGCTGGGGAAGTAGTTGAAGAAGGTGCGGGCCGACACGTCGGCGGCCTCGCTGATCTCCTCCACCGTCACCTGGTCCAGGCCGCGCTCGGCGACCAGGCGCAGCGCGGCGGCGCTGAGGGCGGCGCGGGTCTGCCGCTTCTTGCGGTCGCGCAGGCCGGGGCGGCTCTGATCCGTGGTCACGCCACGACCCTACGAGCGATCTTGCAGGGACTGCAAACTTTTAGTCAGTGAAGTGATGCGTGACGCAGCGGTGCCGGAAAACGGGTTGAGAGCGGTTCCGGACGTCCCGTACGTTTCCCGCACTCCTGTCGCAGCGAAGAAGGACGATTCCGCGTGACCCCTCCTGCTCTCTGACCCTGACACGTTCCCCACGCCTGTAGCCGTCGCCTGCGCGACGGCTCCCCGGGCTGCCCTCGCGCGCCCGGCCACAGCGTCCGAGGCCGCGCGTAATCGGCCTCGCGTCAGGTCTTCAGAGATCAGGTCTCCATGTCATCCCAACCTCATATCGTGCTGCCCTGGGTCGTACGCCGGACCCGCCTTCCGCTGCTGTCGCTGCGCTGCGTCATCTGCCGGGCGGAGACGGCCACCGCCGCCCGGGGCCGGTTCCGCGTCAACGCCAACGGCAAGCTGCTGGACGTCTGGCTGCTGGTGCACTGCGTGTCCTGCGGCCGGACCAGCAAGCTCACCGTCCGTGAGCGGGCGGCGGTCAGTTCGTTCGATCCCACCGATCTGCACGGCCATCAACTCAACGATCCCGACCTGGTGGCGGCCACACTGCTCGACCCGGCGTTCGCCCGGCGCTGCCACTTCACCCTCGACTGGACCGGAGCGTGGCGCCTGGACGCGCCGGTCGTACCGCTCGACGGGTGGCCGGTGCAGGTGAACGTCACGTTCGACGACCCGGTGCCGGTGCGCCCGGACCGGCTCATCGCCCACCGGTTCGGCCTCACCCGGTCCGAGGTGCTGCGCCGGGTCAAGTGCGACATCCCGCTGAAGCGTCCGACGAGCACCGCATTCACTTTCACGGTGCTGGCGGAGGACTGACCGCGCCCTGGTCGCGGCGGCCCGGGTGCCGCCGCGACCACGGCTCTACCCGCCGAGCGCGACGGCGAGTTCGGCCTCGATCAGGTCGGCGGCCCGGTCGGCACCACCGGCGGCGCGGGCCTGCCGCTTCAGCTCGGCGCTGCGGGCCACCACGGCCGGGTCCGACGTGAGGGCGAGCAACGTCTCGCGCAGCTCCGCGGCGGTGACGTCGCCCGAGTCGACGACCCGGGCGACGCCGAGCGCGGCCAGCTGCTCGGCGTTCGCGAACTGGTCGGCCGCCTGCGGTACGGCGATCATCGGCGTCCCGCAGTAGAGACCTTCGCTGCTGCCGCCCATGCCGGCGTGGGTGACGAAGGCATCCGCCTGCTCCAGTACGGCCAGCTGCGGCACCCACCGGTGGACCTCGACGCTGTCCGGGACGGGACCTAGTTCGGCCCGGTCGACGTGCTCGCCGATCTGCAGGACGGTGTGCCAGCCGGGCAGGTCGCCGAACGCGGCGACGCAGCGGCGGTAGAACTCGGGCTGCCGGGTGAAGGCGGAGCCGAGCGAGACGAGCAGCACCTTCCCGGCGTGCTCCGGTCGTACCCAGGAACCCTGCTCGGCGCGGTCGCCCAGCACCGGGCCGACGAAGCTGTAGACCGACCGGTCCACGCGGTCGGCGTTCGGCTGGAGCGCCTCCGGCGGCAGGACGAGGCTGCGGGGCGGCCGCCCCTGGAACGCCATGCTGTCGGTGACCGAGGAACCCTCGGCGGTCAGCCATGCGGTGAACCGCCGGTAGTAGTCGGCGCCGCGCGGATCGGCCCGCATCGCCTCCACGGCGGGTGCCATCTCCTGTTCGTAGCCGTCCCAGGCCACGAACGTCGAGGACAGCTGGACGGCCGGGATCCCCCACTGTTCGCCGAGCAGCCGGGCCGGCGCGCCGGCGATGTCGTAGAGGAACAGGTCCGGCCGGTCGCCGGCATAGGCGGCCCGCAGCTGCGGCAGCATGGCGATCGCGTCGTCGAGGAAGAGCGTGAGCTGCGCGATCGGGTCGTCGATGCCGGCGCCGCCGTCAGCGGGCAGCGTCGAGGCGTACGGCTTCAGCTCGGCGCCGGTGGCGCGGACGACCTCGGTGAAGGCGGGGTCGTTGGCGTACGTGACCCGGTGGCCGCGCCGCACCAGGGTACGGATGATCTCCAGGCTCGGGTTGACGTGCCCGTGGAACGGGATGCTGACCATGGCGATGTGCGGCAAGTGATCTCCTGATCTCTGCTGAGACGAGACGTCCCGTCTCGCTTGCCCAGCAGAGCATGGCACGACCACCTCCGTCAAGACGATACGTCTCGTCTCGCGGTAGGCTGCCGCTGTGACTCCGCAGCCCACCCGCCGCAACGAGCAGTCCCGCCGCGCGATCCTCGCCGCCGCCCTGGAGCTGCTGACCGAGACCGGCTATTCGGCCCTGACCGTCGAGGCGATCGCCGCCCGCGCCGGGGTCGGCAAGCAGACCATCTACCGCTGGTGGCGCGGCAAGGGCGCGGTCATCCTGGACGCGCTCGCCGACGACATGCCGGAGGTGATCGCGCTGCCCGACACCGGCGACCTGCGGGCTGATCTGCGTGCGGTTCTCCGGGCCACAGTCGCCGAGTTCGCCGATCCCCGGCTGTCCGCCACCACGCGTGCCATCACCATTGAGACGCTCGCCGATGAGGAACTGGCCGCCCAGGCGCGCGACCGGCTGCTCCGTCCCCAGTTGAACGCGGTCCGCGCCCGGCTGGAGGCCGCCCGCGAGGCCGGCCAGGTACGCCCCGACGCTGCCCTGGACCTGGTGGTGGAGCTGCTGTTCGGCCCGCTGTACCACCGCTGGCTGCTGCGCAACGGCCCGCTGACCGACGACTACGCCGATGGGATCGTCGACCTGGTCGTCGCCGCCGTCACCCCGTCAGCGCGCACCAGCGGCTAGCCAGTCGTCTGCGGTCTATCCTGCGGCCAGTTCCTGCGACAGCCGATCGAGCCCAGCCCTTATCAGCTTTCCGTAGCCGTCGTCGCCGAGCGCGCCGATCCCCTCCCGGGCCCGCCGGAGGTGGTCCCGGGCCTGGTCGAACTCACCGAGCTTGCGGTGGCACTCCGCCAGGTTCAGATGCAGCGACGGGTGCAGCCCGGCGACCGACATCGGCACCCCGGCCTGCGCGACCCGCTCGTCGGTGAGCAGGTCGGCCGCCGCGAGCGCCCGCCGGTCCCAGGCCAGTTCCTGGCGTACGTCGTCCTGCACGTCGGCCATCGCGTGGGCGAGGACGCAGACGTGCAGGGGGTCGCCCTGTTCCCCGCCGATCTCGTCCCAGATCCGGGCGAACAGGTCGCGGGCGTCCTCCCGTCGGCCGTGCTGGTGGTGCATCTGTACGCCGTCGTTGATCCGGGTCAGCGTCGCGTCGAACACCATCGCCTGCTCCCTGGGATCGGCTGCGGTGGCGTGATCGTACGCCGACAGCGGCCCTCTGAACTCGCCCGCACATAACTGTCATTATGGTGTAGCGCCGATTCGTCCTATTTGACCGGCCAGATAGGTCGATTACTGTTACCGGTAATCCGATAATTGTCGCGGCACCGAAAGTGTTCGGCGAGCCGAACACCGTCGGCTCGCGGCCTGCTCGACAATCCACGGGTGACGACGACATCCCCCGCGCGCCAGATGGCCGGCTCACCTCCCGCACTGCACTACTACGTGCTGTACGACGCCGCCGGCGCGCCGGAAGGACTGTTGGCCGAGGAGTTCCTGCTCGCGCCGGACTACTCCTCCGCCGGACTGGTGAGCGGTGGTTGGATCCGGTCCGAGGGGCGTTGGCACGAGGCGTCGGCCACCAGCCGGCGGCTACGTGCGGACGCCGGGTTACGCGAGCGGGTGACGCCCGTCGACCGCGACGCGGCGGCGGCGCTCTATCGAGATCTCTGCGGCGCGGACCTGCCGGACGAGGACACGCTGCGGGAGTGCTTCGGCGCCCCTCCGGCTCAGCCGCCCTCCCCTTTGCGGCTGGGCGACTCCGGACCCCGGCCGGGGTTCCGTGAGACGCGCGTCTACCGGATCCTGTTCGCCGGCGAGCTGAGCCCGGACGATCTCACGGCACTCAGCGAGGCGTGGCAGATGCCGATCACCGGCGACCCGGCGGATCCCGGCACGCGTGTCCTGGGATCGGCGCGCCGACAGGTCCGCGGCGACGCCTTCCGCTGGGATCTGCGCCGCGTCGCCGCGGGTGCCGCCTGGGGACTGGACGTGACCTGCGACCTTCTCGGCGACCGCGATGAGGCCGTCGGTGTGCTGCTGCACGGCCTGACGACCCGGATGCGCGAGCAGGGGATGCTTCCCGTCACCGTCGACCGGTTCCGCTGACGCCCTACCTCGCGAACGGCCTGGTCACCTCGAAGGGCTCGGGGAACCGTACGGGGATCCGGGCCTCCTCGCTCCTGCGGTCGAGGAACGCCTTCGTCGCGGCGAACCTGTCGAAGACGGGCGGCAGCGGGCGGAGCCTGCGGTCCAGCGACACGAAGAAGTTGTCCCAGTGGATCGGCACGATGAGGCCGGGCCGCGTCGCTTCCACCACGTGCCGCCAGTAGTCGTCCTGGAACCGCCGCGGCTGAACACCCAGAGCGCCTGTGGCGAGGTAGAGGACGTCGACGTCGAGCCCGTCGAACTTGCCGGGTACGAAGTTGGCGCTCGGATGGATCAGCAGCGAGCCGCCGGGATGGGTGATGAAGAAGGAGAAGCACCCGCCGTCGCGGTAGCTGCTCGCCCTGACCGGTGGGACGAGCGGTTCGTCGATCGTGCCCCGGAACCTGTTGCCGGGGCTGTGGACGGCGGCGAGCACACGCACGGTGAACGCGCCGACCGTGTGCTCGCCGCCGTCCGCGATGCGCGTCATCGACTCCTCGGCGAGGCCCGCGCCGCGCCCCACGTTCAGGGTCGACTCGGAACCGAAGAGCCTGCCCCCGAGATGCTTGACTATCTCGGGGGCGTCCATGACGTGGTCGTAGTGGGAGTGGGCGACGAAGAGCGCGTCGAGACGGGTCACCCCGGCCCGGGCGAGAGCGCCGGTGATCCGCCCGAGGTCGGGTGCGACGCGACCGAACGCGACACGGAGCAGCGAGGGCCTGCTCAGGAAGCCGTCGATCAGGATGCCGGACGCCCCGTCGGACAACCAGACGGTCGTGGTGCCGAAGAAGATGGCCTCGACAGACGTCCCGCTGGAGTCCATGCGCAGATGGTAGTGCGCCCGTTCTCGCGCTGGTGGCTGTCCGAACGGCGCCGCGAGGGCCGCAGCCGAAGGCGCCCGTCGATAGGGTGACCCGATGGACGAAGACGCACGACGCCGGCACTCCTCGTCGTTCGGCGCAGCGGCCATCGCGTACGCCGAACACCGTCCCGACTACGCGCGGGCCGCGCTGCGGTGGGCGCTCGAACCCGCGCCCGGCGCGCGGGTGCTCGACCTCGGCGCGGGCACCGGCAAGCTCACCGCCACGCTGGCCGAGGTGGGCGACGACGTCACGGCCGTGGAGCCGGACCCGGCGATGCTCGCCGAACTCCGCCGCACCCTGCCTGGCGTACGGGCGCTGTCCGGCAGCGCCGAGGCGATCCCGCTGCCGGACGCCTCCGTCGACGCCGTGGTCGCCGGCAACGCCATGCACTGGTTCGACATGGCAGTGGCCGGGCCGGAGATCGCCCGCGTCCTCTCCCCCGGCGGTGTCCTGGCCGGACTGTGGAACGTCGTGGACGACCGGGTCGACTGGGTCGCCGGGCTCGCGGCGGTCAGCGGAAGCGCCGCCATCGGCCCCCGGGATACGCCCGCGAGCTGGCACGACGCCACGACCGGCATGCACCTGCCGAAGACCGGCGAGGCCCGGTTCGGCTCGCCCGAGCAGGCGGAGTTCCCGCACGGGCAGCGCCGGACCGCCGACTCGCTCGTGGCGACGCTCGCCACCAGGGCCGGGATGCTGGTCATGCCGGAGCGGGAGCGCACGGAGACGCTCGACCGTATCCGCGCGTACCTGGCGAGCCGGCCGGAGACCGCCGACGGCGAGTTCACGCTGCCGATGCTCACCTGTGTGCTGCGGGTACGGCGATTGTGAACGGCGCGGACCTCCGCGCCGCCGCCGCGGCGACGACCGCCGTGCTGCGGCCCGCCGCCGGCCGGGACTGGACGGTACGCGCGGGAGACCTGGACTGGTCCTGCTGGACCACGGCCGCGCACATCGCGCACGACCTGATCGCGTACGCCGGTCAGGTGTCCGGCCGGCCCGAGGGCGGCTACCTCCCGTACGACCTGCGGGTACACGCGGACGCCGCGCCCGCCGAGGTGCTCACCGTCGTGGCGGCCGCGGCCGGGATCCTGGCCGCCACTGTCGACGCCGCGAGCCCGGACGACCGGGCGTGGCACTTCGGCCCCTGCGATCCGGGCGGCTTCGCCGCGATGGGCGTGGCCGAGATCCTGCTGCACACACACGACCTGACCCGAGGGCTCGGCCTGGACTGGTCGCCACCCGCCGAGCTGTGCGCCCGGGTGATGAGCCGGTTGTTCCCGGATGCGCCCGACGGCAGGCCGGCGCCGGTGCTGCTGTGGCTGACCGGCCGCGCGCCGCTCGGCGACCGGCCACGGCGTACCTCGTGGACCTGGCAGGCGGCGCGCCCCTGAACGCTCAGCGGCGCCACCAGCGCCAACGGCGGCGCGGGCGGGCCGACGCGGCACGGGGTGGCTCCGGCGTCGTGACGACCGGCGCGGCGCGTTCCCGGTCGGCGCGCCAGCCGCGCACCGCCTCCTCGACGTTCACCGGGCGTACCACCACACGTGGCCCGGTCGGGGTACGCAGCCAGGCGACCACCTCGGTGTTGAGCGCCGCCACGTACGAGCGGACGGCGTCCTCGGTGGGCAGGTCGCGCAGCTCGGCCGGGAGCTGTTCGATGCGGCGGCGCAACTGCAGCGGCGTGGGCAGCAGCAGGTCGGACGGGATCTGCTCGCGCTCCATGAAGCTGCGGATCCACCAGCCCTCGTCGTAGGGCGTGTCACGCCCCGGGATGGGCTTGCCGGCGCCCGGCAGGTTGTCGAACTCGCCGCGTTCCTGGGCCGAGCGGATCTGCGCCTCGACCGCGGCCTCCCAGGCTGTCGTCACCGCCGTCACCTCCCGTACCCACGGTAGCCGCCGCCGTCCGACAAGAGTCAGCGTCGCGCGGGGCCGGGCTGTTCCCGCGCGGACCGCCGCGTAGCGTGCCCCCGGGGTGAGGGGGTGCCGGCGTGCGCGACTGGCTCATCGGCCTCGTTGTGGCGACGGCCTGCCTGGTCGGGAGCTGGGCGGTGCTGCTGCGCCTGCTCGGCTCATGATGAGAGCAGCGGCGGGCCGGACCCGGCGTCAGGGCAGGTGGCGGACGTGGCGGTGGCCGTCGCGGGGAAACGGCGCGCGGGCCGGCAGGACCTCGGCGAACGCGTACCCGCTCTTTTCCGCCACGCGGCAGGACGCCGGGTTGTCGACCTGGTGCAGCAGCTCCAGGTGGGTCAGCCCGGTGGCGGCGAACCGGGCGAACGCCCATCCGGTAACCGCCTCCACCGCGCGTGGCGCGACGCCCCGGCCCCGTGCCGGCGCGGCCGTCCAGTAGCCGACCTCGGCGGCCGGGCGGCCCGGGCGGACGTCCTTGAGCACCACGCAGGCCGCCACCTGCTCCTCCTCCAGCACCGCGAACATGAACCGGTGCCCGGCGGCCCAGCCCTGGTGGCTGCGGCGCAGGAACACCCGCGCCTGCGCCGGTCCGGTCACCGGATGTCTGGTCCAGGCGCGCAGCACCGGATCCCGGTACGCCTCGATCAGCGCGTCGGCGTCACCGTCGCGCCACGGGCGCAGCAGCAGGGCGGGCGCGGTCGCGGTCGCCGGCGCGGACAGCACGATCGACATGCGACAAGTATCCCCACCGCCCCCGCCCCGCGCTGACCCCCGACTCCGGCGATCATGAAGTTGGCGGCCGTCGGTGACCGATTTGTCGCCGTCAACCTCATGATCGCCGGAGTGGGAGCAGGGGTGAGGGCGCGGCGGGGCGGTGGGTGTCGGCGGGTGGGCGTAGGGTCCGGTTCACGGTCGGCAACGGGGAGGCGACATGGTTACAGTCGGCGCGGTGATGGGGATCGCCCTGGTGGCGCTCGGTCTGGTGCTCACGCCCGGGCCGAACATGGTCTACCTGGTGTCCCGCTCGGTGACCCAGGGGCGGCGGGCCGGACTGGTGTCGCTGCTCGGCGTGGCAGCCGGGTTCCTGGTCTACCTGGCCGCCGCGGTGGCCGGCATCGCCACCGTGTTCGTGCTGGTCCCGCCGCTGTACACGGCGGTGAAGCTGGCCGGCGCGGCGTACCTGCTGTGGCTGGCCTGGCGCACGCTGCGCCCGGGCGGCACGTCGGCGTTCACCCCGACGCCGCTGCCGCCGGACCGGCCCCGGCGCCTGTTCACGATGGGCCTGGTCACCAACCTGCTCAACCCGAAGATCGCCATCCTGTACGTGTCGCTGCTGCCGCAGTTCGTCGACCCGGCGCGCGGGCACGTGGCGGTGCAGAGCCTGCTGCTGGGCCTGACCCAGATCGTCGTGGCGCTCACCGTGAACGCGCTGATCGTGCTGAGCGCCGGTTCGGTGTCGGCGTTCCTCACCCGGCGGCCGGGCTGGGCGCGCCTGCAGCGGTGGGTGATGGGCACGGTGCTTGCCGCGCTCGCGGTGCGGATCGCCGCGGACCGCTCCCGCGCCGCCGTCGCCACCCCCTGACCGGGGTACGCGCACCCAAGCCGTCCGTCACGAACGCATGCCGCCGGGGCGACGTCACGACGGCTCCTCGCGCACGACCGCAACACCACCCGGCGGCACCGTCAACGAGCCGTCGGCCGTCGCGCCGGTCAGCAGGTCGAGCCCGGTGACCGGCACCCGCTGCGGCCGGTCGGTGTGGTTGAGCAGGTAGAGCAGGCCGTCGTGGCGGCGTACCGCCTCGACACCCTCGGGCGCTCCGGGACAGGTCGGGGTCACACCGGCGAGCCCTGCTGCCTCGGTGAGCAACCGCCGATAGGTGTCGTCGTCGGGGCGGGTGGAGACGTACCAGGCGTACGCGTCGCCGATCCGGTGCCGGGTGATCGCGGGACGGCCGTCAAGCACTCCCCCGGCGTACGCGCTGATCGTCTCCGCGCCGGCCGGGTGCACCGTCTCGGACCAGATCCGGCCGGTCCCGCCGCCGGTCAGCGGCACGTGTTCGTCGTCGGCGAGCGGGTGGAACTCCTCCACCCACACGCCGAGCAGGTCCCGGTACGCGCCCGGGTAGCCGCCGAGGCGTACCCGGGCGTGCTCGTCGGCGACACCGCTGAGCCAGGTCACCAGCAGGTGCCCGCCGGCGTGGACGTGCCGGCGTACCCAGTCGACTGTGGCGTCCGAGGCCAGGTAGAGGGCCGGGAGAACGAGCAGCCGGCAACCGTCGAGCGGGGCGCCGGGCGGCACCACGTCGGCGGTGACGCCCGCGTGCCACAGCGCCCGGTGCGCGGCAGCCGCCTCGCCAGGGTGGTCGAGTCCGGCGCGGGGCATCCCCGGGTGCCGCAGCGCCCAGCCGCTCGCCGCGTCGTACGCGATGGCCACGCCCGCCTCGACGCGGCCCGGCGCGGTCCCGGCGAGCCGGCCCAGCGCGGCGCCCAGGTCGGCGGCCTCGCGGAACACGCGGGTGTCCGCCCCGGCGTGCGACACCACGGCGGAGTGGAACCGTTCCGCGCCGCCGGCCGGGGCGCGCCACTGGAAGAACATCACCCCGGCCGAGCCGCGTGCCACGTGGGCGAGGCTGTGCCGGGTCATCCGGCCGGGTTCCTTGGTGTGCATCCGCCCGGCGGTGTGGATCTGGTTGGGGGCGCTCTCGGCCAGCAGCCACGGCGCCGGCCGCCCGGCGCCGTGGCGGGCCCAGCCGCGGGCCACGTCGGCGGCGAACGCGGTTTGCTCCTGCGCGCCCGCGCCGACCGCGGACGGGTAGTGGTCGATCGCGACCACGTCCACCTCGCGCGCCCAGCGGGCGTGGTCCACCGGCATCCAGTCGCCGAGCACGTAGTTGGTGGTGACCGGCACCGAAGGGTTCGCCGCCCGCAGCAGGTCACGCTGCTCGGTGTACGCGGACAGCAGCGTGTCGGACCAGAAGCGGCGGAAGTCGAGCAGCTGGCCGGGGTTCGCGAGATATTGCGTGGCGTGGGGCGTGCCGACCTGCGCCCAGTCGGAGTAGTGCTGGCTCCAGAAGCTGGTCACCCAGGCGTCGTTGAGCGCGTCGAGGTCGCCGTACCGGCCGGTGAGCCAGCGGCGGAACGCCGCCTCGGTGTGCGGGCAGTGGCAGGTGGTGCCGTACTCGTTGTGCACGTGCCACAGCGCGAGCGCCGGGTGGTGCGCGTACCGGGCGGCCAGCACCTCGGCGATGCTGCGGGCGGCGTCGCGGTACGCGGGCGCGGCGGCGCAGTAGGTGTCGCGGCTGCCGTGGGTCAGGCGGACGCCGTCGGCGGTGACCGGCAGCGCGTCCGGGTGGCGCAGCGAGAACCACGGCGGCGGCGACGCGGTGGGGGTGGCCAGGGCGGCGCGGATGCCGTTCGCGTGCAGCAGGTCCAGGACGCGGTCGAGCCAGTCGAGCGTGTGGCGGCCGGGTTCGGGTTCCAGCCGGGACCAGGCGAACACGCCGACGGTGGCCAGGTTGACCCCGGCGGCGCGCATCAGGGCGATGTCCTCGCGCCACACCTCCGGCGGCCACTGTTCCGGGTTCCAGTCCCCGCCGTAGCAGAGCCGCCCGTCGCTCCACGGCGCTTTAGTTGTCATCCCGGCCAAAATAGGAACAGGTGAGAAGGAAAGTCAATGGCGTCGATCATTGACAGTTAGTTGGGCTTCCAAAGAAACTGGCGGGACCGCCCGTGGACGCCGCGAGGAGACGCCCATGCCGTACCGCCCGCCGCTGGTCCCGTACGAGACCTTCGTGGCCGACCCGCCCGACCTGCCGGTCCGCGCCCCCGGCGAGGAGGGCGCCGACGACGTGCTGCGGGCCGAGGTCGCCGCGACCGACGCGCACGGGGTCACGCTCACCGCGACCTGCGCGTCCGGCCGCACGCTGGTCACGCGCGTCGAGGCCGCCGGGGACGGGATCATCCGGGTACGCCTCGCCGACGACCCCTCGGTACGCAGCCGGTCCGCACCGGCGCTGACACTGGTCCACCCGCAACCCCACCCGGCCACCGTGACCGTCGCCGACGGGCAGGTCCGGGTGGCGGCCGGTGGCATGGTCGCCGATCTGAGCCTGGACCCGTGGGGACTGCGGTTCCACACTCCGGACGGACGACTGCTGCTGGCCTCCGACGCCGGCACCCGCGACATCAGCGGCCGCCGCCGCACGCTGCCGCTGGGCCGCTCCACAGTCGACGGGGAGCCGGTGGCCTGGCACGAGAGCTTCGTCGCGCCGGGCGACGAGCGGTTCGTCGGCTTCGGCGAGAAGTTCACCCCACTGGACAAGCGCGGCCAGCGGCCACTGATGTGGAACTTCGACGCCTTCGGCGGCGAGTCCGACCGGTCGCACAAGAACGTGCCGTTCTACCTGTCCGACCGCGGCTACGGCGTACTCGTCGACAGCGGGCTGCCGGTGCAGTTCGACATGTGCGCCAGCACGCACAGCAGCGTGCAGATCCTCGTCCCGGACGACCTGCTCGACTACTACGTGCTCGCCGGACCCACCCCGGCGCAGGTGCTCGACCGGCTCGACGCGCTGACCGGCCGCCGTACCTGCAACCGAGGTGGGCGTTCGGCGCGTGGATCTCCTCCGGCTTCTTCCCGGACAGCCAGCAGCGCGTACTGGAAACGGGCCCGGCGCATCCGCGCGGACGACATCCCCTGCGACGTGCTGCACCTGGACTGCTACTGGCAGGTCGCCGGACACTGGTCGGACCTGCGCTGGGACACCGACGCCTTCCCCGACCCGGACGGCATGCTCAAGGACCTCACCGAGCAGGGTTTCCGGGTGTGCCTGTGGATGAACCCGTACCTGATGACCGGCAGCCCGCTCTACGCCGAGGCCGAGGCCGCCGGCTACTTCCTGCGCCGCCCGGACGGAAGCACGTACGTCGCCGACACCTGGCACGGCAGCTACCCGGTCTGCGCGATCGTGGACCTCACCAACCCGGCCGCGGTGCGCTGGTTCCAGGACCTGCTGCGCCCACTGCTCGCCCAGGGCGTCGCCGTGTTCAAGACCGACTTCGCCGAGGGCGTGCCCGCCGACGCTGTCGCCCACAACGGCATGACCGGCGTCGAGCTGCACAACGTGTACGCGCTGCTGTTCAACGACGCGGTCGCCGACGTCACCGAGGAGGTGGCCGGGCACCGCACCGTGTGGGCGCGCTCGTCGTACCTGGGCGGCCAGCGGCACAGCGCCCAGTGGAGCGGCGACGTCAACGCCACCTGGCCCGGCATGGCCAGCACGCTGCGCGGCGGTCTGTCCCACGGGCTGTCCGGCGTGCCGTTCTGGAGCCACGACACCGGCGGCTTCCACGGCACCCCCGAACCGGACCTGTACGTGCGCTGGACCCAGTTCGGCGCGCTCTCACCACTGGTACGGCTGCACGGCACCACCAGCCGGCTGCCGTGGGAGTTCCCGCCCGAGGCGCAACGGCACGCGGTGGACGCGCTGCGCCTGCGCTACCGGCTGCTGCCGTACCTCTGGTCGGCGGCAGTGGACAGCGCCCGCACCGGCAGCCCGATGATGCGCGCGCTGCTCGTCGACACCCCGGAGGACCCGGCCGCCTGGACCGCCGACCTCCAGTACCGCCTCGGCCCGGACCTGCTGGTGGCGCCGGTGCTCGACAGGTCCGGCGAGCGCACCGTCTACCTGCCGACCGGCGACGACTGGCTGGACGCGTACACCGGGCAGCGGCACACCGGCGGACGGCACCTGCGGGTCGGCGTGCCGCTGGACCGGCTGCCGCTGTACTTGCGGCACGGCGCGCTGATCCCCACTGTGGCGCCCGCGCCGACCGTCGGAACCGGCCCGTTCCGGGACGTCACGGTGGTGGCCTGGGGCGGCGTGGACGGCGTGAGCGTGGTACGCGACCCCGACGGCGACACCACGGTCACCGCCGTGCGCGACGGCGACACGCTGCGGGTACGCGTCGACGGGCCGCTGGACGTACGGCAGGTCAGCGTGGTCGGCACGGACCCGCCGCGCCGGGTGGTGCTCGACGGCGAGCCGGTCCCGGTGACGCCGTTCGCGCCGTGGTTCCCCGGCCGGGCCCACCCGGCCGGGATCGCGCCTATTTAGTTTAAGCTTTAGCCGAACCCAGGGCCGGGCGCAGGAGGCGGGCAGTACGTGATCAGCATCGACCGGCCGACGGCCGACCTCGGCGACGTGCGGGTGACGAACCGGGCCGCGGTGCTCCGGCACGTCCGCCGCCACGCCCCCTGCTCCCGGGCCGACGTCGCCGCGCACACCGGGCTGAACAAGGCCACCGTCTCCAGCCTGGTCGCCGAGCTGATCGAACACGGGCTGCTGCGCGAGACCGGGCTGACCGAGAACCGGGTGGGCCGCCCCGCCACCATGCTCGTCCTCGACGGCGCCCGCTACGTCGGGCTCGGGCTGCGCGTCGGCGCGGACGAGCTGGTCGCGGTGGCCGCCGGGCTGGGCGGCGACCCGGTGCTCACGTGGCGGCGCGCGTTCCCCGCCGCCACCGCCGGTGCCGAGGAGACGGTGAAGGCGCTCGCGGCGCTGACCCGCCGCGCCGTCACCCGCGCCAACCGGCGCCGATTTGAAAAGGTGCTCGGCCTCACCGTGGCCGTGCCCGGGCTGGTCGACGCCGACGGCGACGTGCCGGCCGCACCGGCGCTCCTGGCGCGGCGTACCGCTCGCCGCCGCGTTGCGCCGCGCCCTGCGTGATCCGGGCTTCCCCCTCACCGTCGACAGCGAGGCCAACCTCGCCGTCCTGGCCGAGCAGCGGCACGGCCCGTACGCCGGCACGGCCGACCTGGTGCACCTCACCGGCGGGCCGGTGATCGGCGCGGGCCTGATCAGCGGCGGGCGGCTGCTGCGCGCAGCAGGGGCTTCGCCGGCGACATCGGGCACCTGCCACTGGCCGCCGACGGCCCGCCCTGCGCATGCGGCGGCGCGGCTGCCTGACCGCGCTGCTCGGCGTGGACGCGGTGATCGGCCGGCTGCTGCCGGACGCCGGCCCGGTCACCGATCACCTGCCGGAGATCGAACGGATCCAGGCGCTCGCCCGCGCCGGGGACGAGCCGGTACGCACCGGCCTCACCGAGATCGGCCGGCTGCTCGGCCAGGCGGCGTCGGTGCTGGCCGGGCTGCTCGACCCGGAGGTGGTGGTGGTCGGCGGGCACCTGGCGGCGCTCGCGCCGTGGCTGCTGCCGGCCGCCCACGCCGAACTCGCCGCCCGTACACCGGTCCCGCCCGGCGTGCGGCTGGAGGCCAGCACGCTCGGGTCCGCGGCCGGCGCGCTGGGCGGGGCCACCGCGGCGCTGGCCACAGTGGAGGCGGGACGCCTGCCCGCCGGGTGACCCCTTGACCGCACCGGCCGGAAGGTGTCAACCTCGGTAGCGCCGCGTTCCGGGATCGGGCAACCTGCGAAAGCGGCGTGTTTTTCGGCGGTTGTCGAAGCGCTTCACCACCGCTCCGGGCCGACCCTGCCGACACCGACCACCACCCTTTTTCGCGTACGCGCCGCCCCGTCACCGGCACGGTCGTCGAAGCGCTTCGACGGCTGGGCGACGGCCCGTACGCCGACCGGAGGCGCCCACCATGACCGACCCCGTCCCCCACCGTCTCGACGACCTGCTGGCCCGGCTCACGCTGCCGGAGAAGCTCGGCCTGCTGCACCAGTGGCAGGCGCCGGTGCCCCGGCTCGGACTGCGCGCGTTCCGCACCGGCACCGAGGCGCTGCACGGCGTCGCGTGGCTCGGCACCGCCACCGTCTTCCCGCAGGCGATCGGCCTGGCCGCGAGCTGGAACCCGGACCTGATCCGGGCGGTCGGGGCCGCCGTCGGCGACGAGGTACGGGTCAAGCACCGCGCCGACCCGGTCCGGGTCGGCCTCAACGTGTGGGCGCCGGTGGTCAACCCGCTACGCGACCCCCGCTGGGGACGCAACGAGGAGGGCTGGTCCGAGGACCCGTGGCTGACCGGCAAGCTGGCCACCGCGTACGCGATGGGGCTGCGCGGCGACCACCCGATCCGGCTGCGCACCGCGCCGACGCTCAAGCACTTCCTCGGCTACAACAACGAGACCGACCGGGCCACCACGTCCAGCGACCTGCCGCCCCGGGTGCTGCACGAATACGAGCTGCCGGCGTTCCGCGCCCCGCTGGCCGCCGGCGCGGCGGTCGCGGTGATGGCGTCGTACAACCTGGTCGACGGCGTACCGGCGCACCTGAGCCCGCTCATCGAGGGCGAGCTGCGCGGC
>NZ_KK037233.1:1028896-1031272 GCF_000568915.1 Micromonospora sp. M42
ACAGCCTCGCCCACCGGGAACTCGCCCGCGAGGCCGCCCGCCAGTCGGTCGTGCTGCTGCGCAACGACGGCCTGCTGCCGCTGCGCCCCGGCACCCGCGTCGCGGTGCTCGGACCGCTCGCCGACACCGTGCTCACCGACTGGTACAGCGGCACCCCGCCGTACACGATCAGCGCGTACGCGGGGCTGCTCGGACGGCTGCCGGAGGTGACCACCCACCCCGGCACGGACCGGGTCACGCTGCACGTCGGCGACCGGGCGGTACGCCTCGACGGCGACGGCCCGCTGGCGCTCGGCGACACCGCGGCCGAGTTCGAGGTGGTCGACTGGGGACGGGACGTGGTGGCGCTACGCGCCGTGGACACCGGCCGGTACGTCGGCGCCGACGACGCCGGGGCCCTGGTGGCCGACCGCGACGGACCGGGCGGCTGGGTGGTACGCGAGACGTTCCGCCTGGACCACCGGCCCGACGGCACGGCGCTGCTGCACCACCTGGCCACCGGACGGCACGTCGGCGTCGCACCTGACGGGCGGCTGAGCGTGGCCACCGGCGACCCGGCCGCGTTCACCGTGACGCTGCGCGCCGACGGGGCCGCCGACGCCGCCGCGCTGGCCGCCGCCGCCGACGTGGCGGTGGTGGTGCTCGGCAACCACCCGATGGTCAACGGCCGGGAGACCGAGGACCGGGCCGACCTGACGCTGCCCACCGGCCAGGAGGAGCTGCTGCGCGCGGTGCACGCCGCGAACCCGCGTACCGTGCTGGCGCTGACCAGCAGCTACCCGTACGCGGTGGGCTGGGCGCAGGAGCATCTGCCGGCGGTGCTGTGGAGCGCCCACGGTGGACAGGAGCACGGCAACGGGCTCGCCGACGTGCTGCTCGGCGCCGCCGACCCGGGCGGGCGGCTCACCCAGACCTGGTACGCCGACACGGCCGAACTGCCCGACCTGCTCGACTACGACATCATCGGCGCGGACAGCACCTACCTCTACCACCGGGGTGAGCCGCTGTACCCGTTCGGGCACGGGCTCAGCTACGCCGAGTTCGACTACGCTGACCTACGGTTGAGCACCGCCACGGCACGTGCCGGCGAGGAGGTGGAGGTGAGCGTCGAGGTCACCAACACGGGCCGCCGCCCGGGCACCGAAGTGGTGCAGCTCTACACCCGGCAGCGGCGTTCCCGGGTCAAGCAGCCGCTGCGGCAGCTGCGCGACTTCGCCCGCGTCACGCTCGATCCGGGCTGCGCCGCCCGGGTGACGATGCGCCTGCGTACCGCCGATCTGGCCTGGTGGGACGAGACCCGCGCGGCGATGGTGGTGGAGGACACCGTCCACTCGGTGCTGGTGGGCCGGTCCGCTCGCGACATCCGGCTCGTCGGCGCGCTCGCCGTGACCGGAGACGCCACGACGGTCGCCCCGGCCGACCGCAGCTGTGGAGCCGCCCGGTGAGCGGGCGCGTCCCCGGCGAGCAGGTCACCATCGCCGACGTGGCCCGGCACGCCGGAGTGGCCGCCAGCACCGTCTCGTACGTGCTCAGCGGCAAACGCACCATCTCGGCCACCACCCGGGGACGGGTCCTCGACAGCGTCCGCGCGCTGGGCTACCACCCGCACGCCGGGGCGCGCGCCCTGGCCAGTCGCCGCGCCAACGTGATCGCGCTGGTGCTGCCGCTGCGTACCGGCATGCAGGTGCCGGTGGTGATGCGCTTCGCCACCGCAGTGGTCACCACCGCCCGCCGCTACGACCACGACGTGCTGCTGGTCACCGCCGACGAGGGCCCGGCCGGGCTGCACCGCATCGCCGGCAGCGCGCTCGTCGACGGCGTGCTGCTGATGGACGTCGAGCTGGAGGACTCCCGGGTGCCGCTGCTGCGGGAACTGGCGCTGCCGGGTGTCCTGATCGGGCACCCCGCCGACAGCACCGGGCTGGCCTGCGTGGACCTGGACTTCCGGCGCGCCGGTGAGCTGTGCGTGGAACACCTGGCCGCCGCCGGGCACCGGCGGATCGCGCTGCTCGGCGCGCCCGCCGCGGTCTACGACCGGGGCACCGGGTTCGCCCACCGCACCCGCGCCGGGGTACGCGCCGCCGCCGGGCGGCTCGGCGTCGACGCGGTGACCCGGCCCTGCGAGGAGGGACCGGCTGCGGTACGCCGCGACCTGGAGGCGCTGCTCGCCGACCACCCGGACGTCACCGGCCTGGTGGTGCAGAACGAGTCGGCGGTCGGGCCGGTGCTGGCCACGCTGCCGCTGCTCGGCCGCCGGGTGCCGCGCGACGTGTCGGTGGTCGCGATCTGCCCGGACGAGCTGGCCGAGCAGTCCGCGCTCACCTGCGTACCGGTGCCCGCCGAGGAGGTCGGCCGGCAGGCGGTGGCGTTGCTGAT
>NZ_KK037233.1:1032709-1034597 GCF_000568915.1 Micromonospora sp. M42
CTGACCGATGTGGACGGCAGCCGGCGCTGGTGCCGTCGTACTCGCCGGAGACCGGCCCGTACGACGACACCGGCCGGACCGCGCCGGTCGCGATCAACGCCCCATGGACGTCGCCGCGGCCCGGCACCGCTGCGGCTGGCCGCCGAGGTGACCGGCGAGGACCGGTGGGCCGAGGTACGGCCTCCCGGCTACCTGGTGGACGGGCGCGGCGCGCTCGCCGAGTGGGCGTGGCCCGGCAGCACCGGCGACGAGAACCACAGGCACGTCAGCCACCTGTATCCGGTGTGGCCGCTCGACGAGATCAACCCGGACGACACCCCGGAACTGGCCGCCGCCGCGCACCGGGCGCTGACGCTGCGCGGCGACGAGAACCAGTCCGCGCACGGCAGCCTGCACCGGGCGCTGGCGGCGGCGCGGCTGCGCGACGGCGACCTGGTCGCGGCGAACCTGGGCAAGATCCTCGGCACGGACATGTTCTTCCGGTCGCTGATGAGCGCGCACAACCCGGGCCGGAGGACGTACAACGCCGACGCCGCGCACGCGCTGCCGGCGGTGCTGATCGAGTCGCTGGTGCAGTCGCGCCCGGGAACGCTGCGGCTGCTGCCCGCGCCGCTACCCGATCTGCCCGCCGGGACGCTGCGCGGCATCACCTGCCGGGGCCGGGTCACCGTCGAGGAGCTGAGCTGGGCGCCGGGCCGGGTGCGGGCGCGGCTGGTGTCGCCGGTGGCGCAGCGCGTGGTGGTGCACGCGCCCGGGGACCGCCGTGCGGTGGATCTGGTTCCGGGCCGGCCGTGCGAGGTGGTGTTCAGCTAGAGGTTGTCGGGCTGGTGCAGCGCCGGGTGGCTCTCGCCCGGCGCGGCGTACCAGGGCGGGGCGTCGTCGGTGAGCGCGGTGCCGATCCGCAGCCGCGCCCAGTCGTCCAGTTCGGGCAGCGCGTCCGGGGCGAACCAGGCCACCGCCAGCGACTCGTCACCGTCGGCCGTCGGCGCGCCGCCGATCGCCCGGCAGCGGAACCAGACGTTCAGGTATTCGCAGGCATCACCGTTGGGGTAGACCACCGGGTGGGTGGCGACACCTGCCAGCCGGTCGATCGCCACCTCGACGCCGGTCTCCTCGTGGACCTCGCGCACCAGCGCGTCGGCTGGTTGCTCGCCCGGGTCGACGGTGCCGGCCGGGATCGACCAGCGGCCGTTGTCGCCCCGGCGGGCCAGCAGCACCCGTCCCGCGTCGTCGGTGACCACGCCGCTGACGCCGTACAGCATGAGCAGGTCGTGGCCGATGTGGCGGCGCAGCCGGGCGATGTAGGGCGAGACGGCCATGCGCGCACGCTACCCGCCGGCCTGCCGGTGCCGCCGGACCATGCCCTCGGCCAGCGCCGCACCGTCCAGGTCACCGGCGGCCAGCCTCCCGGCGACGGTACGGCGCACGATCCGGTCCGCGAGGGCCGGGGCGTGCCGGGCCAGCGCCATCTCGATCCGGCCGCGCCGGGTGGTGGCCACGTCCCGTGGCGCGCGCCGGGCGGTCGCGGCGCGCAGGATCGCCGCCACCACTCCCTCCACGGGTTCCGGGCGGGACACTCCGCTCAGCGACAGCCCGGCCGCCACAGTGCTGTCGTGGATCGGGGAGGCGACCATGCTCGGGTAGACCACGCTGACGCCGACGTGGGTGCCTACTTCGTGGCGCAGCGCGTCGGCGTATGCGACGAGCGCCCGCTTGCTGACCCCGTACGCGGCTGCGAGGGGCAGCGGCAGCACGGCCATCCGGCTGGCCACGAAGATCACCCGGCCGCGTGCGGCCTCCAGGGCGGGCATCGCGGCGGCGGTGGTCCGCCAGGCGGCGAGCAGGTTCACCTCGATCTGGCGGCGTACCACCTCGTCCGGCGGCAGCT
>NZ_KK037233.1:1035164-1039108 GCF_000568915.1 Micromonospora sp. M42
CGGTCCGCTGAGCGTCCTCGGCCGGGGGCCGTCCCGGGGCGTTCATCGTGCCGCTCCGGCGCGACGCCGGCCGGCCGCCAGTTCGCGGCCCAGTTCGGCCAGGTAGACGTCGAAGTCGACGCGCATGTGCGGTCGGCGTTGCCCCCACCGGGCGGTGGCGGCGCGCAGCTCGTCGCGGCAGGCGGCGGCCTGCCGGGCCGCGTCCGGTGGCACCCAGGTGCCGGCCCAGGCGTGCGGCGACCAGCCGGGCCTGCGCCTCGACCAGGGGGAACGCGGCGCCGGTGGACTGCATCAGCCCGACGAACGCCAGCCCGGGGGCGTCCAGGTGGAACACGTGCCGGTACAGCGGCAGCCGGTCGGGGCCGTCGCCGAGCAGCGCCGGGTCGAGGAACGGCATCTCGACGCGGTAGCCGGTGCACCAGACGACCAGGTCGACCTCGTCGTGGCGGCCGTCGGTGAACTCGACCCGGTCGCCGTCGAAGCGGGCGATGCCGGGCCGGGCCTGGATGTCGCCGTGGGTGAGGCGGGACAGCAGCGCGTCGGACAGCGTCGGGTGGTCCTGGAGGAAGCCGTGCGCCGGTGCGGGCAGCCCGTACCGGGTGGGTGGCCCCACCGCTGTGGTGATCATGGTCTGGCTGATCCGCTGCCGCAGCCGCCACGGCAGCCGGCGGGCCAGCGCGCCGTTGAGCGTGTCCGACGGGCGGCCGAGCAGGTACTTCGGCACCACCCAGACGCCGCGGCGCAGCGACAGCAGCGTGCGTGCGGCGGCGTACGAGGCGTCGACGGCGATGTCCATGGCGGAGTTGCCGCCACCGACGACGAGGACCCGCCGCCCGGCGAGCTGTTCCGGCCCTCGGTAGTCGTGGCTGTGCATCTGCTCGGCGGCGCACTCGCCCGGGTACGGCTCGGGCCGCTTCGGCACCCGGTTGTGCCCGTTGGCGACCACCACCGCCTCGACGTCGACAGCGACCGGGCCGTCCGGGCCGGTGGCGCGTACCCGCCAGCCGTCGCCGGTGCGGGTGACCCGCTCGACGGTGTGGCGCAGCCGTACTGCCTCGCGCAGGCCGAACCGGTCGGCGTAGTCGGCGAGGTAGCCGGCGACGCGGGTGTGGTCGGGGTAGTCGGGCCAGTCGGCGGGCATCGGGTGGTCGGCGAACTCGGTGCGCCCCTTGCTGGTGTTCAGGTGCAGCGTCCGGTACGCGGGCGAGCCGGGTGCGCCGTACACCCAGAGGCCGCCGAGCGTGTCGGCCGCCTCGAACGCGACGGCCGGGATGCCGGCGTCGGCGAGCGCCTTGAGCGTGGCCAGTCCGGCGGCTCCGGCGCCGACGACAGCGACCCTCGGTGTGGCCATACCCGCCTCCTTAATCCAACGACCGATGGATAATCCCCGGAGCGCGGGCCGGCGTCAAGGCCGGGCGCCGCCGTACAGCGCGTCGAGGAAGCGGTGCACGAACGCCCGGAACTCCCGCCGCTCGCGCGCGCCCGAGCCGGTGCCCGCCGCCAGGGCCACCACGTGCCCGTGCACCGTCCAGACCAGGGAACGCACCGTCACGTGCGGCGTCGGCTCGGTCAGCGCGCCCGCCTCGGCCGCCGCGACGAGCAGCTCCTCGACCAGCCCGTACAGCGGCGCGGCGTAGCGGCGGTCCAGCTCGCCGTGCCGCTGCGGCTCCAGCCAGCGGCGCAGCCACAACGCGGTGGTCTCCGGCCGGTCCTCCAGGAAGTCGACGAACACGTCCAGCAGGTCGTGCAGCGCGCGCAGCGCGTCGTGCGGCCCGGCGGACAGGGCCGCCCGGGCGCGCTCCCCGGCTGCCTCGATGACCTCCCGCTCGGCGCTGAACACCCGGGCGAAGCAGGCGTCGTAGAGCTGCGCCTTGGTGCCGGTGTGGTGCACCACGGTGGCGGCGTCCACCCCGGCCGCGGCGGCGACGTCGCGGACGCTGACCGCGTCGAAGCCCCGCTCGGCGAACAACGCGGTGGCGGCGGCGAGCACCAGGTCACGGGTCGGGCGCTGGTCGTCGCGGCGGGGCCGACCGGGCCGGCGGGCGAGGCATGGTCATCCGGCCATTGGTTCCCCCTACAATCCAGCAACCGTTGGATTGGGGGCGGCGTGCCCCGAGGACAGGAGGCCGCGATGACCGGGCTGGATCAGCGCTCCGACGCGCTCACCCTGCCACGCGGCCCGCTCGCCGGGTTCGCCACCGGCTCACTCGGCATGGGCGTCTGGGTGACAGTGCCCGGGCTGCTGCTGCTCTACTTCCTGACCGACGTGCTGGCGGTCGCCCCGTGGCTGGCCGGGCTCACCCTGCTGCTGCCGAAGATCGCCGACGTGCTGCTGCACCCGTGGATCGGGCACCTCTGCGACGTCGAGCAGGCCCGCCGGGGTCACCGCCGACGGCTGCTGCTGGCCGGGTGCGCGCTGCCGCTGGCGTTCGCCGCGCTGTTCGCCGTGCCCGGCGGCCTCACCGGCGCCGCCGCGGCCGGCTGGGTGGCGGTGTTCTTCGTCGCCGGCAACCTGCTGTTCGCCGCGTACCAGGTGCCCTACCTGGCCACCCCTGCCGATCTGCGGATCGGCTACCACGAGCGGACCCGGCTGATGGCGTTCCGGATGGTGGTGCTGACGCTCGGCATCCTGGTCTCCGGGCTGCTCGCGCCGCTGCTGGCCGGCGGCGACGACGCCACCCGCGACGGTTACCTGCTGATGGGCGTGGTGCTGGCGGCCGGGATGCTCGCCGCGATGCTGGTCGGCGTCGCCGGGATCGGCCGGCTGCGCCGTACCGCCGCCGACACGGCCCCGCCGCACGGTCCGGGCGGGTGGCGGGCGCTGGCCGCGAGTTTGCGGGACCGGCAGTTCCGCTGGCTGGTCGGCGCGTACCTGGCCATGTCCACCACCACCCACCTCGTGCTGGCCGGCGTGCCCTACTACGCCGAGTACGAGCTGGGCCGCCCCGGACTCACCACAGTGCTCGTGGCCGCGTTCGTCGCGCCCGCGCTGCTGGTGACCCCGGTCTGGCTGACGGTGGCGCGGCGGATCGGCAAGCAACGCGCCCTGCTCGCCGCGCAGGCCGCGTTCGCCGCCGGGTCGCTGGTGCTGGCGATCGGCCGTCCCGCCGGACTGCCGGTGCTGGTGGCCGCCGTGGCGGTGCTCGGGGTGGCGTTCGCCGGCATGCAGTTGCTGCCGTTCTCGATGCTGCCCGACGTGATCCGCGCGGGCGGCGGCGCCGAGCGGGCCGGCACGTACACCGGGGTGTGGACCGCCACCGAGGCCACCGGCGCGGCGCTCGGCCCGTACGCGTACGCGCTGTGCCTGGCCGTCGGCGGGTTCGTGGCCTCGACCGCCGGGCAGACCGTGACCCAGTCCCCGGCCGCGCTGGACGCGCTTCGCTACGGCTTCGGGCTGCTGCCCGCCGCCGTGATGGTGGTAGCGGTGCTGTTGCAGCGCCGCTACACCCTCGACGGCGCGGCCCGCGCCGACGCCGCCGGATA
Organism: Micromonospora sp. M42; assembly: GCF_000568915.1. NCBI lineage: Bacteria > Bacillati > Actinomycetota > Actinomycetes > Micromonosporales > Micromonosporaceae > Micromonospora > Micromonospora sp. M42. The sequence goes on from NZ_KK037233.1 coordinate 1,038,648, forward strand.
GACTTCGCCCCCGATGGACGCCGAGCCCGCCACCGACACCCGACCCTGCGCCCACTGCGGACGCGACGTGCCGCAGCGCGTCGGCGCGGGCCGCCCGTTCCGCTACTGCCGGGACAACGACGGCGCCTGCCAGCGGGCCGCGCGCAACTCGCGGATGCGTCACCGCAACTCCCCCGGCCTGCCCGGGCAGGTGGCGCGCACCTGGGAGGCGGTGGACCGGCTCGACCAGATCGTCGAGACCCTCACCGAGGCGCTGCACGCCGAGCTGTCCCCGGCCGGTGTGGAACGGCAGCTCGCCGAGCTGCGCGCGGAGACGTCCGCGCAGGTGGCGGCCGCGCACGCCGAACGCGACGAGGCCCGCCGCGAGACCGAGGACGCGACCGCGGCAGCGGCCCGCGAACGGCAGCAGGCCCGCGCCGCGTACGCCGAACGCGACGCCGCCGCCGACCGGGCCGAGCGGG
>NZ_KK037233.1:1039705-1048020 GCF_000568915.1 Micromonospora sp. M42
CCGGACGGCTACCGCCTCGTGCTGTGAACCCGGGCCTGGTCGAACGACTGACTCACTTCTTCGACAGCACCGCGCGGCCGAAGAACGCCAGGTTCGCCGGGCGCTCCGCGAGCCGGCGCATCAGGTAGCCGTACCACTGGTCGCCGTAGGGGACGTAGGTCCGCACCGGGCAGCTCGCCGACCAGGTCAGTGACCTGGCGACGGCGCTGGCGCGGCTCGGCACCCGCACCGGCTGACCGCCACGGGCTGGGAAGGGGGCAGCGCCCGACCCGTGCCGGCGGCGAGGATCGGGGCATGGGAAAGACATACGAGCGCATCGACGGCCGGCTGCGGGACTTCATCGAGGCGCAGCCGATGTTCTTCGTCGCCACCGCCCCGCTGTCCGGTGACGGCACCGTCAACCTGTCCCCGAAAGGGCTGCGCGGCTGCTTCGCGGTGCTCGACGAGCACACGGTGGCGTATCTGGACTTCGCCGGCAGCAACGCCGAGACCATCGCCCACCTGCGGGAGAACGGCCGGATCACGCTGATGTGGTGCGCGTTCGCCGGCCCGCCGAACATCGTGCGGGTGCACGGGCGCGGCGAGCCGGTGTTCCGCGACGACCCGCGCTGGCCCGGCCTGCTGCGGCACTTCCCCGACATCGACCCCGGCCCGCACGGCCTGCGGGCGATCATCGTGGCGCACGCCGAGCTGATCCGCGACACGTGCGGCTACGCGGTGCCGTTCATGACCTACGACGCCGACCGCGACCTGCACGAACGCCGGTTCGCCCGGGAGGACGACACGTCGCTGAGCGCGTACTTCGCCGGCAAGGACCACGTCGCCACCAGCATCGACGGGCTGCCCGGCCTGCCGCTGCCACTGCCGCCCACTCCGTCGGTGTGAGCCAGGTCAGTGGATGCCGGCCATCAGGGTCCGGATCTGGCGGGTGAACATCACCGCGGCCAGGCCCAGCACCACCGAGGCCAGCCCGAAGGTCAGGAAGTACACCGGCTGCGACCAGGCGCCGGCCAGGCGGGCCACCTGGCCGCCGATCGCGTCGCCGACGGCGGTGGCGAGGAACCACAGGCCCAGCATCTGACTGGCGTACTTGACCGGGGCCAGTTTGGTGGTGGCGGACAGGCCGACCGGGCTCAGCGACAGCTCGCCGGCCACCTGGATCGCGTACACCGCGACCAGCCACAGCGGTGAGACCAGGTCGCCGCCGACGGCGGCCCGCGCGGCGGCGGCCATCAGCACGAACGACAGGCCGTTGAGCACCAGGCCGACCGCGAACTTCGTGGGCGTGGACACCCGGTGCCCGAGCTTGAGCCACAGCGCGGCGGCCAGTGGCGCGCCGATGATGATCAGGATCGGGTTCACCGACTGCAGCCAGGACGCCGGGAACGTGAACCCGCCCACCGAGCGGTCGGTCTGGTCGGCGGCGAAGATGTTCAGCACCGATCCGGCCTGGTCGTAGATGAGCCAGAACGAGGCGGCGAACACGAACAGCCACACGTACGCCTTCATCCGGCTGCGTTCGGTGCCGCTGATCTCCCGGTCGGTGAGGATGCGCGCGAAGTAGCCGACTGTCACCAGCACCGTCACCACTGTGAGCAGGTTGACCACGGTGTCGACGGTGAACCAGCCGGCCAGCAGCAGCACCAGCAGCACCGCGAGCAGAATCCCTGTGGCCACGCCGATGCGGGTCAGCGCGCGTCGCCGGTCCGCGCCGAGCAGTGGGTCCGCCGGGCGGGCACCGGCGTCGCCGAGGTTGCGCCGGCCCAGCACGTACTGGAGTACGCCGAAGGTCATGCCGACCGCTGCCGCGCCGAACCCCAGATGCCAGTTGATCTTCTCGCCGAGGAAGCCGGTGATCAGCGGCGCGATGAACGCGCCCAGGTTGATGCCCATGTAGAAGATCGAGAACCCGGCGTCGCGGCGCGGCGAGTCCCGCTCGTACAGGTCACCGACCATGGTGGAGATGTTCGGTTTGAGCAGGCCGGTGCCGAGCACGATCAGCGCCATGCCGGCGAACACGCTCCACCCGGTCGGGATCGCCATCACGTAGTGGCCGGCGGCGATCACCACGCCGCCCCACAGCACACTGCGTCGCGCGCCGATCAGCCGGTCCGCCACCCAGCCACCGGGCAGGGCCATCAGGTAGACCATGGCGTTGTAGGTGCCGTACACGGCGTTGGCGCTGGACTCACCGATGTCGAGTCCGCCGTCGGCGACCGCGGCGGTCAGGTACAGCACCAGGATCGCCCGCATGCCGTAGAAGCTGAACCGCTCCCACATCTCGGTGAGGAAGAGCGTGGACAGCGCACGGGGATGACCGAAGAAGGTCTTGCCCGCGGGTGGCCGGGCCCCGACCGGCGCGTCACTGCTCATCGTCACCTCCGGCACGCAAACAGGTGGGTAACATCCCCATTGACAGGCGAAACACTCCACCGATTCGGCCCGGCCGGGGACGACCCCGCCGGGCAGCTGTCATGGCCGGTTACCCTTGGTTCTTCCGACCCGCGTACGGCCCTGCCGACGTGGGTGGGGAATGGGCGAACGGTGACCGGCCGTTACACCTGAAGACCAGCACCACGGACGAGGGGAAGTCGATCATGGGCGAGCGCATGCTGCGCGGTAGCCGGCTGGGCGCGGTCAGCTACGAATCCGACCGCAACACGGAGCTCGCGCCGCGCCAGACCCGCGAGTACCTCTGCGCCAAGGGCCACCAGTTCGAGGTGCCGTTCGCCGTCGACGCCGAGGTCCCGACGACCTGGGAGTGCAAGTTCGACGGCAGCGTCGCCCGCCTGGTCGACGGCACCGAGCCGGAGCAGAAGAAGGCCAAGCCGCCGCGTACCCACTGGGACATGCTGCTGGAGCGGCGCTCGATCGCCGAGCTGGAGGACATCCTCGCCGAGCGGCTCCAGGAGGTCCGGACCCGTCGCGGTCGCGCCTGAGCATCTCCCGCATGACCGAAAACGCCCCCGGGATCACCCGGGGGCGTTTCCGTTGCCCGGGCGGGGCGCGGTCGCCAGTTCGGGGTGGTGGCGGGGTCGGGCGCGGTCTGATGCCACCACCTCGGCGAAGTGGAGTCGATCAAGCCGATGGCCCGGCGCAACGCAGCGCGGCGGGCGTGCGTCAGCGGTCGACGATTTCGCCCTCGATGGCCTTGCCGGGGTCGGTGACCGGCTGGGGCGTCGGCGCGGGACCCGGCGACGGTGACGGTGTGGGCTGCGGGGTCGGCTGCGGCGCGCCCCGGTACACCCGTACCCGCCGTGGCCCGAACAGGTCACCGGCGACCATCGACGACACCCGCCGCTCGGTGGCCCGGCGCACCCCGCCACCGGCCAGCCGGCGCATCGGCGGCAGCAGCAACAGCAGGCCCACCACGCCGCTGACCAGGCCCGGCATCGCCAGCAGCAGCGCACCCAGCAGCCCGACCAGCCCGTCGGTCACCTCGGGGCCCGGTGGACGGCCGGCCTGGGCCGCCGCGCGGAATCCGCGCCACGCCCGCATGCCCTCGCGGCGCAGCAGCACCAGCCCCAGCAGGGACGCGCCGAACACCAGCAGCACCGCCGCGCCGAACCCGACAGCCCGGCCGACCAGCACGAAAACGGTCAGCTCCAGCAGCGCCAACAGCAGCAGGGCCGGGGGTACGTACTTCAGTCCTCGGCGCATCTCACCTCATCCGCCCGGGGTCATCACGCCCCTCAAGCATGACACGCCTCGGCTCAAGGCCAGCGGGCGAGCGCGTCCGGGCGGGCGGACGCGGTCGCCAAACGGTCCCGCACTCCCCACCGGGTGACCCGCCACAGCGCCTCGACCACGATCAGCGGGCTCATCTTGCTGTCGCCGTGTTCCCGCTCGGCGAACGTGATCGGCACCTCCACGATGCGTACCCCGGCTCGGTGCGCCAGCCGGGACAGCTCGACCTGGAAGGCGTACCCCTGGGAGCGCACCGAGTCCAGGTCGATGGCGTCCAGCGCGCTGCGCCGGTACACCCGGTAGCCGCCGGTGGCGTCGCTGACCGGCATGCCCAGCGCGAGCCGCGCGTACAGGTTGCCGACCCGCGACAGCAGCAGCCGCTGCCACGGCCAGTTCAGCACCCGCGCGCCGCGCGTCCACCGGGAGCCGATCACCACGTCGGCGTCGCGGGCGGCGTCCAGCAGCGCCGGCAGGTCCTCCGGCGCGTGCGAGCCGTCGGCGTCCATCTCCACCACGGCGTCGTAGCCGCGTGCGCGGGCCCAGGCGAAACCGGCCAGGTAGGCCGCGCCGAGCCCTTCCTTGCCTTCGCGGTGCAGCACGTGCACCCGCGGGTCGTCCCCGGAGAGCCGGTTCGCGATCGCGCCGGTGCCGTCTGGGCTGTTGTCGTCGGCGACGAGCACGTCCACCCCCGGCGCCGCCGCACGTACCCGGGCGACGATCCGCTCGACGTTGTCGGCCTCGTTGTAGGTGGGGATGACCACCAGGACCCGCCCCACCCCGGGGTGGCCGGCCGTCCGCCTGTCGGCTGTCACCGCCACCGTCGCACCGCCTCCCGCTCGTCGGCTCAGCCGGGAGCGACCTCCCGGCGCCGGCGCAGCACGGCCGCGCCGGCCAGGGCCGCGACCGCCAGCGCCGTGAGCGCCACCTCCGGCCACACCCCGGCCGTGGTCGCCGGGGTACGCCCGTTGCCGAGTTCCATCTGCCGCACCACCACCGCGGCGGTGTTGAACCCGGTCGCACCGTCTACCCGCCCGTCGGGGGTAACGAACCCGGACACCCCGACCGTGGAGGCCATCAACGCGGCACGGCCGTGCTCCACCGCCCGCAACCGCACCATGGCCAGCTGCTGGCGGGCCTCGGCCACGTCGAACGTGGCGTTGTTCGTCTGCACCACCAGCAGCTGCGCGCCGCCGGTCACGGTGTCCCGGACGATCCCGTCGTAGGCGACCTCGAAGCAGATCACGTCGCCGAGGACCGCCGCGCCGGCGTCGACCACGCCGGGCCGGTCACCGGGGACGAAGTCGGAGCTGACCCGGTCGACCTGCGAGCTGACCATGCGGGCGAGGGATCGCAGCGGCACGTACTCGGCGAACGGCACCGGATGCCGCTTGACGTACGTCTGGTCCAGGTCGACGCCCGTGCCGGGCCGCCACAGCAGCCCCACGTTGCGCACCTGCCCCGCCTCCGGGCCGGCGAGCACCGCGCCGACCAGGATCGGCGCGCCGATCGCGTCGGCGGCCTGCCCGATCCGTTCCCCCGCGGCCGGGTTGCGCAGCGGGTCGATGTCGCTGGAGTTCTCCGGCCACACCACCAGGTCGGGGCGGGGCTGCCCGCCCTCGGTGACCCGTTCGGCCAGTTCCAGCGTGGCGTCGACGTGGTTGTTGAGCACCGCCTGCCGCTGCGCGTTGAAGTCCAGCCCGAGGCGCGGCACGTTGCCCTGCACGATCGCGACGGTGACGGTGCCGTCCGCGCCGCGTACCTCGGCGGGCACGGCCGGGCCGGCGGCGAGCAGCGCGACCAGCCCGGCGGTGAGCCCGGCCACCGGCCGCCACTGCCCGGGCGCGCGACGCCAGTCCCGCCACGCCACCGCGACGAGGATCCCACCGGCGACCGCTACCGCGAACGTGACCAGCGGCGCGCCGCCGAGCGCGGCCAGCCGCAGCATCGGCGACGTGTCCTGGCTGAACGCCAGCCGCCCCCACGGGAACCCGCCGAACGGGGTGCGGTCGCGCAGCGCCTCCTGCCCCACCCACAACACGCCGGTGAGCAGCGGCCATGCCGCCCGGTGCCGGTCGGCCAGCGGCGACACCCAGGCGGTGGCGGCGCCCAGCAGCGCCAGGTAGGCGGCCTGCAGCAGCGACAGCAGCGCCCACGGCAGGTAGCCGGTGTGCAGGTTCGTCCACTCCAGCAGCGGCGCGAACAGCGCCACCCCGGTGAGGAAACCCAGCCCGGCGCCGGCCCGCAACCGCCGCCGGTGCGCGGCGGCCGCCAGCAACGCCACCCCGACCGGGGCGAGCGGCCACATCCCGTACGGCGGGAACGCCAGCAGCAGCGCCACCCCGGCCAGTACGGCGGCCGGCACGGCCAGCGTCAGCGGCAGGGGACGCGCCCCGTCGGCGACGGTGCGCGACTGCTCCTGCTCCAGCGTCGTCACCGGCTTCTCCCCACGATCACGGGCCGAAGGCTACCCGCCCGTACCGGCCGTCGGCCCGCGCCCCTGCGCCACCGATCGGGCAACTGCGCCTCGGTGGGCGGGGCCCGCTGCCATGCTCGGCAGCATGAACGCTGAGCGGGGACGGGGTCGTGTCCTGCCGACCGCGCCCGGCTCGCGCGTCACCCGGGTGGAGTTGTTCTACGACCTGGTGTTCGTGTTCGCGTTCCTGAACGTCACGAACGTCCTCTCCGAAACCCTGAGCGGCAGGTCGTTGCTGGCGGGACTGCTGTTGCTGTTGCTGCTGTGGTGGTGCTGGGTGTCCTTCGCCGCCCTGGGCAACGTCGTCCGCACCGACCAGGGGGTGATGCCGCTTGTCGGCTCGGTGACGGTGGCCGCGCTGTTCGTGCTGACGCTGAGCACACCGTCGGCGTTCGCCGAGGAGCAGGCGCAGCAGCAGTCCGGTCCGCCCGGTCTGGTCTTGTTCGCCTGCTGCTACCTCATCATCCGGGCGGCCCAGGTGCTGGTGTTCCTGGCCCGCAGCAGCGGCCGCGGACGGACCGCCCTGCGCCTCGGTCTCCCACCGCTGACCAGCGTGGCGTTGATCCTCGCCACCAAGGCACTGCCCGAGTCACCCCAGCAGCCATGGGCGAGGTGGCTGCCGCTGGCGCTGTGGCTGGCCGCGGTCTGCGTCGAGTACACCTCCGGGGGCCTCGCCCCCAGCGCCGGGCTGACAGTCGTGTCCGCCGCCCACTGGGCCGAGCGATACGCGCTGATCCTGCTCATCGCGCTCGGCGAGTCGATCATTTCGCTCGGGCTGGGACCGAAGCTGAGCGCCGGCTTGCCGGCCACGTGGCCGGTGATCGTGGCGTCGGTGCTCGGCGTCACCATCATCGCGTCCCTGTGGTGGCTGTACTTCGACACTCTGGCACCCGCGCTGGAGCAGCGGCTGCATCGCACCCGCGACGTCCGGGCACGGGCGGCGCTCGCCCGCGACGCCTACGCCTACCTGCACCTGCCGCTGATCACCGGGATCATCCTGTTCGCCCTCGGGCTCAAGCGCTACCTCACCGTCATCTCCCACCCGCACGGCGATCCCTGGTGGGAACACGCCGCCGAGCTGGACAGCCGGGTGCTGTTCGCCGGGGTGGTCATCTACATGTTGGGACTGCTGGCGCTGGGGGTGCGGGCGACCCAACGGATTCCGGCGGTCGCCACCTGTGTGGTGCTCGTGCTGGCGGTGGGGCTGCCGTGGGCGGGCCGGCTGCCGGTGGTGGCCGCTCTGGCGATCCTGGCGGCGGTCAGCGTCTTCCTGGTGCTGTTCGGTCTGCGCGCGGGTGACCCGTGGCGTCGTCAGGTGCGCCGGACCGCGTTGGACGAGCAGGTCGCCGCCGAGCGGGAGCAGTCCGAATGGCGCCGGCGTCACCTGTGACCGGCGGGTGGGGAGTGTGGGCGGTGCCGGTGACAGGCGACAATCGGGCCCATGCGGTTCGGTGTGCTCGGCGCGACCCAGGCGTACGCGGCCGACGGCAGCGCGCTCCCGGTCGCCGGTGAGCGGCTGCGTGCCCTGCTGGTGCTGCTGCTGCTCGACGCCGACCGCACGGTGCCGCCGCGGCGGCTCATCGACGGCGTCTACGGCGACCGGCCGCCGGAGCAGGCCGCGAACGCGTTGCAGTCGCAGGTGTCGCGGCTGCGGCGGCTGCTGCCCGGGGCGCGCATCGAGTTCGGTCCGGCCGGTTACCGGCTGGCCGTCGACCCGCAGCGGGTGGATGTGCACCGGTTCACCCGGCTGGCCGGGGCGGGACGGGCGGCGCTGGCCGACGGTGATCCGCGCGGCGCGGCGGCGCTGCTGCGCGACGCGCTGGACCTGTGGCGCGGCGAACCCCTCGCGGATGTCGCCGGGGCGCCGTTCGCCGACGTCGAGGCGGCCCGGCTGCGCGAGCTGCGCCTGGCGGCGATCGAGGACCGGGTCGAGGCGGACCTGGCGCTCGCGCCGTCCGGGGCGCCGCTGATCGCCGAGCTGCGGACCCTGGTGGCGGCGCATCCGCTGCGGGAGCGGCTGCACGGGCTGCTGATGCGCGCCCTGCACGGCGCGGGCAGCCGCGCCGAGGCCCTCGCCGCGTACGCCGACGCGCGCCGCGTGCTGGCCGAGGAGCTGGGCGCCGACCCGTCGGCGGAGCTGGTCGCGTTGCACGCC
>NZ_KK037233.1:1048639-1049488 GCF_000568915.1 Micromonospora sp. M42
GTACCCGGCGGTGCGGCTGTTCACCGACCGGGCCGCCGACGTGGCGCCCGGGTTCACCCTCGACGCCGACACCACCCCGGCGGTGCTGCGGATCTGCCGTACCCTCGACGGGCTGCCGCTGGCCCTGGAGCTGGCGGCGGCGCGGCTGCGGGCCCTGCCGGTGGCGCAGGTCGCGGCCCGCCTGGACGACCGGTTCCGGCTGCTGCGCCGCGGCGACCGCACCGCCGCGCCCCGCCACCGCACGCTGGAGGCGGTCGTCGGGTGGAGCTGGGACCTGCTCGACGAGCCGGAGCGGCGGCTGGCCGCCCGGATGAGCGTGTTCGCCGGCGCCGCCGACCTGGCCGCGGTGCAGGCGGTGTGCGGCCCGGACGCCGGCGACGTCCTGGACACCCTCACCGGCCTGGTCGACAAGTCGCTGGTGGAGGCGGCCGGCGGGCGCTACCGGATGCTGGAGACGATCCGCGAGTTCACCGCCGCCCGGCTGGCCGAGCACGGCGAGACCGGGCGGATCCGCGACGCGCACGCCCGCGTACTTCCTGGGTCTGGCGCAGGCCGGCGACGCGGGCCTGCGCGGCGGCGGCCAGGAGCGGTGGCTGCGCCGCCTCGACGCCGCCCGCGACGACCTGCACGCGGCGCTGCGGCGCGCGGACACCGCGACCGGGTTGCGGCTGGTCGCGGCGCTGGCCTTCTACTGGTGGCTGCGGGGTCTGCGCGGGGAGGGCGCGGCGCCGGCCCGGCGGCTTGTCGACCGGCTCGACGGCCCACCCGACGGCCTGGCCGAGGAATACGCGCTGGCCTTGCATGATCGCCACGCTCGCCGGTGGCGGCGAACGCAGCGAGGTCGACGCC
>NZ_KK037233.1:1050375-1090400 GCF_000568915.1 Micromonospora sp. M42
CTCGGGGCGCGGGCCTGCCCCGGCAGCGGGCGCTGGCGCTGGTCGACGGGCGATGACCGGCCCGGTGCGCGCGCGGTGCGCGCCCGGTCAGCGCCGGCGGTGACGCTTGCCGGCATGAGCGACGACACGACGGCCGTACTGGCCGACGGGATACGAAAACGGTACGGCCGCACCACCGCCCTAGACGGCTTCGACCTGGCCGTGCCGGCCGGCACGGTGTACGGGGTGCTCGGCCCGAACGGGGCGGGCAAGACCACTGCGGTGCGGGTCCTCACCACGCTGCTGCGGTTCGACGCCGGCCGGGCCCGGGTGGCCGGGTACGACGTGGCCTCCGAACCGGACCGGGTCCGTGAGGCGATCAGCCTGACCGGGCAGTACGCGGCGGTCGACGAGGTGCTCAGCGGGCGGCAGAACCTGGTGCTGTTCGGGCGGCTGCGGCGGCTGTCCGCGCGCCGGGCCCGCGACCGCGCCGAGGAGCTGCTGGACCGGTTCGGGTTGACCGAGGCGGCGGACCGGTCGGCGGGCGGCTACTCCGGTGGGATGCGCCGCCGCCTGGATCTGGCGGCCAGCCTGGTGGTGCCGCCGCGGGTGCTGTTCCTCGACGAGCCGACCACCGGCCTGGACCCGCGCAGCCGCAACGGTCTGTGGTCGGCGGTGCGGGAACTGGTCGCCGACGGCACGACCGTGCTGTTGACCACCCAGTACCTGCAGGAGGCCGACCACCTCGCCGACCGGGTGTGCGTCATCGACTCCGGCCGGGTCGTGGCCGAGGGCACCCCGGAGCGGTTGAAGGCCCGCATCGGCGCGGACCGGCTGGAGCTGATGGTCCGCGACGCGGCGGACCTGCCCACGGCGGCGGCGGCGGTGGAACGCGCCACCGGCGCGGCCGTGACGGTGGACGCGGAGCTGCGGCGCGTCGACGCGCCGGTGGCCGACCGGATCGCCGTGCTCATGACAGTGCTGCGGACCCTGGAGGACGCCGGGGTGGCGGTGGAGGACGTGCTGGTGCGCCGGCCGACGCTGGACGAGGCGTTCCTGCGCCTGACCGGCGGCCGGTTCGACGCGCAGCGGCTGGAGGTGGCGTCGTGAGGGCGCTGACCGACGGGTGGCTGATGGCGGGCCGGAACATGCGGCACGTGGTCCGCGCCCCGGAGGAGATCATCATCTACTTCAGCCTGCCGATCATGTTCGTGCTGGTGTTCGGCTACGTGTTCGGCAGCGGCATGTCCGTGCCGGGCGGCGGCAACTACCGGGAGTTCCTGCTGCCCGGCGTGTTCGTGATGACGATGCTCTACGGGCTCGGCGCGACCGCGTCGGCGATCGCGGCGGACGCCGGCCGGGGCGTGGTGGACCGGTTCCGGTCACTGCCGATGGCCCGTTCGGCGCTGCTGTCCGGCCGCGCCGGCGCCGACCTGGTACGCGCGTGCCTGGAGATGACCACGCTGGTGGTGTGCGGGCTGCTGGTGGGCTGGCAGTGGCGCGACGGAGTCGGCCCGGCCCTGACGGCGGTGGCGCTGATCCTGCTGCTGCGCGTCGCGATGACCTGGGTGGGCATCCTGTTCGGGCTGCTCGTGCCGAACCCGGACACGGTCGCGGTGGTGGTGTTCCCGCTGGCGTTCCCGCTGACCGCCCTGTCCAACGTGTTCGTGGCGCCGGAGCTGATGCCGGACTGGCTGGGCGCGATCGCCGCGTGGAATCCGCTGTCGGCGACGGTGGCGGCGGCCCGGGACCTGTTCGGCAACCCGGGCCTGAGCGGGGACTCGTGGCCGGCCCGGCACGCGCTGGAACTGGCGGTCGCCTGGCCGCTGGCGCTGATCGCGGTGACCGCACCGGCGCGGTGCGCCGCTACCGGCGGCTCGGCCGCTGACACGGGGAGCATCGGGGGGATGAAATCGGGGCGCGGCCGAAGCCGCGCCCCGATGCTCCCAGGCCCTTCCCGGCCGGTGGGGCGAAGACGATCAGCGCCGACCTTCGGACCGACCCGACGTGGACTGGCTGCCCCCGCCTGGCCGTTGTCTACTGGCCGTGCCTCTCACCTTGCCCGTACACCGGTAACCGCGGCCGGTTCGCGCCGCCCCGCCGACCCCCGCCCGCTGGACCTGGCCGCCGCAACCTTCCGGTCGCTCGGCCAGCGGACGAAGGGACGAAGCGAACAACAGCCGCTTCCCGTGGTAGGACTCAAAGACGGTACGGCGTAGACCCCCGCCGCTGTCAACCCACCCGGGCCTGTCGTGTGTTGCGACACGGCGTGTCGCGTCGGCGCGTCTCGATTCCTGAGCGCGGTTCAGGCGCCGAGGTGGTGCCGCAGCATCGCCGCCGCCGCACCCGGATGATCGTCGGCGAGCAGCCCGGCGGCGGCCAGCACGTAGTCCACGTCGACGACCGGGCGGGCCGCCCGCGGCAACGCCCACCCGCCGGCGTGGTCGGTGAGCACCGCGTCGAGCACCGCCGCCGCGTCATCCGGGTCGGCGTGCCGCAGCACCCCGCCGGAGCCGACGAGCAGCTTCACCTCCCGCAGGTCCCGCCCGGCCCGCTCCCCCGTCGCCGCCCCACGGGCGTGCCGCCGCAGCGCCACCGTCGCCGCGAGGGCCGCGATGTGCCGGTCCGCGGCCCGGTCGGCGTCACCGGCGGGCAGGAAACCCGGGTCGGCGGCCCGGACCGCCGCCGCGGCCGCCAGCTCCGCCTCGCCGGCCGCGTCGAGCAGCCGCTCCTCGACCGCGGCACGCACCACACCCGGCGCGCTCCACCGCATGCCCAGGTCACCTTCGACGGTGCGGGCCCGCCACAGCGTCCCCGCCACCTCCTGGCTGGGGCCGCTGTCCCGCTCGTCGGGGGTGAGCACCGAGTACACGTCGGTGGTCGCGCCACCCACGTCCACCACCGCGAGGTCACCGCCGAGCGTCCCGGCGAGGACTTCCACGCCGGTCAGCACCGCGTCGGGGGTGGCGGCGCGGACCAGCCGCGCGAACCGCGTACCCCGGGACAGCTTCTTGCCGCCGATGACGTGCCGCAGGAACACCTCCCGGATCGCCGCCCGCGCCGACGACGGCTCCAGCACCCCAATGCGCGGCAGCACGTTGTCCGCCACCGTCACCGGCACCCCCGCGCCGGCCAGCAGCGCGTGCAGCTCGTCACGCACGTCGGCGTTGCCCGCCAGGACCACCGGCACCCGCAAGCGGGCCTTCGCCAGCCGCGTCGCGTTGTGCGTCACCGTCTCGGCATCGCCGCCGTCGGTGCCGCCGACGAGCAGCACCACGTCCGGACGGGCCGCCCGCAACGCCGCCACGTCCGCCCCGGACAACCGTCCCGCCGCCACGTGCACCACGTTCGCGCCCGCCGACAGACCGACCCGCCGGCCCGCCTGAGCGGTGACGAGGGGCTCGTAACCCACCACCGCCAGGCGCAGCCCACCCCCGGCCGACGAACACACGTACCAGGGCGCCTCAGCGACCCCGGCCGACGCGGTGGCCGCGCCGACCGCGGCGTCCAGACCGTGCAGCACGTCAGTGCCCACAGTGGTCGGCGCGGACGCCGCCGCGACCAGCCGGCCGCCGTCGAGGTCCACCACCGCGGCCTTCGTGTACGTCGACCCAACGTCGGCGCAGACGACGACGCTCACGGCCGTTGGGGCACGACCACCGTGCCGGTCGCGGTGACCGCCACGATCGGCTCGCCGAGCACCTCGGCGGCCGACTCGCCCTTGTCCGGGCGGCCCCGGCACACCACGGTCGCGGCGAAGTCGATCGTGCGGCTGCGGGTGCCCACCCGGGTCACCGTCGCCGTCACCTCCAGCACGTCACCGGCCTTCATCGGCGCCCGGAACTGCACGTCCGCGTACGAGGCGAACAACCCCTCGTCGCCGTCGGTACGGATGCACACCTCGGTCGCCACGTCCCCGAACAACCCCAGCGCGTACGCCCCGTCGACCAGGTTCCCCGCGTAGTGGGCGTGGGAGTACGGCACGTACCGGCGGTGGGTGACTGTCAGACCGACACGCGGATCGCTCATGCGACGTTCGCCTTCCTGGAGGTGATCAAAGCGTGGACGAGGTAACTGGCCACCTCGCCCGGAGTGGTGCCACGCCCGAAGATCCGGTCCACGCCCAGCTCGCCGGTCATCGTCTCGTCGAACCGCGGCCCACCGACGATCAGCAGCGGCCGGCGCCCGGCCGGCATCGCCTCCCGGAACGCCGCCGACATCTCCCGCGTGTTGTGCAGATGCGCGTCGCGCTGCGTCACCACCTGCGACACCAGCACCGCGTCGGCGCGCTCCCGCCGGGCCGCCTCGACCAGTTCCGGCACGCTCACCTGCGCGCCCAGGTTCGTGACCTTCAGCTCCCGGTAGTACTCCAGGCCCTTCTCCCCGGCGATGCCCTTGACGTTGAGGATCGCGTCGATGCCCACGGTGTGCGCGTCCGTGCCGATGCAGGCGCCCACCACCGACAGCTTGCGGCGCAGCCGCCGCTTCACCACCGCGTTGACCTCCTTGGCCGACAGCAGCGGATAGTCACGCTCCACCACCTGCACCTTCGCCAGGTCCACCAGGTGGTTCACCCGCCCGTACACCACGAAGAACGTGAACCCGTCACCGATCGGTTTGGCGTGCACCAGCATCGCCGGGTCCATGCCCATCTTGTTCGCCAGCTGCACCGCCGCGCCCTCGGCCCGCTTGTCGTGCGGCACCGGCAACGTGAACGACACCTGCACCATGCCGTCACCGGTGGTGTCCCCGTACGGCCGCACAACCGTCTTCTCACTCATGGGGCTGCTCCAGGATCTCCGTGGCCGGGTTGTAGTAGTCCGCCTCGTGCCGGGCCACGCCGTCCAGGCCCTTCCCGCGGTCCGCCGGCCGCTTCATGATCCCGAACGTGCCCTCGGCGATCGCCGTCAGCAACGACTGGTCCCCGATGCGCTCCAGCAGGTCCACCGCCTCACCGAGCACCCGGTGCGCCCGCGCCTGGATGAACCCGCCCGGCGCCGGCACGAAGTCCTCGTGCAACCCGCCCGCCGCGCCCAGCACGTACCGCACGTTCTGCAGCGCGATGTCCCGGTCCGACAGCCACGGCGTCACCACCGCCTCGGTCATCATCCCCACCAGCAGAATCCCCTGCCCGGTCATCGTGCCCACCAGGTTGAAGAACCCGTCCAGCAGGTTGCCCCGGAACACGTCACCGGTCATGTGCTTCGTCGGCGGCATCCACTTCAACGGCGCGTCCGGGAACAACTCCCGCGCCAGCAGCGCGTGCGCCAACTCCAACCGGAACGACTCCGGCACGTCCGGGTTGATCTCGAACGCGTGCCCCAGCCCCAGCTGCCAGTCCGCCAGCCCCGCCTCGTGCGCGAAGAACTCGTTCAGCAGCTGCGACACCGTAACCGTGTGCGCCTCGTCCACCGCGTCAGCGGTGGTCAGGTAGTTGTCCTCGCCGGTGTTGATGATGATCCCCGCCCGCGCGTGCACCTGCCGCGAGAACCGCTGGTCCACGAACGTGCGGATCGGGTTGATGTCGCGGAACAGAATCCCGTACATCGAGTCGTTGAGCATCATGTCCAGCCGCTCCAGGCCGGCCAGCGTCGCCATCTCCGGCATGCACAGACCCGACGCGTAGTTCGTCAACCGCACGTACCGGCCCAGCTCCTTGGACGTCTCGTCCAGTGCCGCCCGCATCAGCCGGAAGTTCTCCTGCGTCGCGTACGTGCCCGCGAACCCCTCCCGGGTCGCCCCCTCCGGCACGTAGTCCAGCAGCGACTGCCCCGTCGACCGGATCACCGCGATCACATCGGCGCCGGCCCGCGCCGCCGCCTGCGCCTGCGGAATGTCCTCGTAGATGTCACCCGTGGCCACGATCAGGTAGATCCACGGCCGACGCGCCGGATCCCCGAACCGCTTCACCAAGCGGTCCCGCTCCGCACGCCGCCGGTCGATGCTGCGGATCCCCGCCGCGACCGCCTTGCGCGACGCCCGCCGCGCCGCCGTCGCCGCCTTCCCCGACGGCTGCGCGAACCGCACCGACCCGGCCGCCGCCTTCTGCGCCAGCAACGTCACATCGGCGATGCCCTCACGCGCCAGCGCGTCGAACACCGGCGCCGCCACCCCGTGCCCCAGCCCCACGTCCGCGACCACCGCGTCGACGAGGCGGTTCACCCACGGAATGCCGTCCGGGTCCGCGCCGGTCACCCCGGCCAGCCGCAGCACCGCCCGCTCCACCGACACCGTGGTGTGGCTACGCGCCAGATCCACCACCGGCTGCCCGGCCCGGCGCGCCAACTCCCGCGCCCGCGCCACCAACGCCGGATCCAGCCCAAGCTTGCCTGTCACGAAGACCCTTCCTGATAGATCACGTCACCGCGCAACACAGTGGTCCGGCACACCGGCAGCGGCGTCGGATCCTCCGGCCCCCGCAACTCCGGATCCTCGGCCAGCACCACCGGCAGCCCCCGCTCCACGCCCGCCGGGGTGTCCCACACCGCGAACGTCGCCGGCGCCCCCAACGCCAGCACACCCTCGTTGTCCAGGTGCACCGCCCGCCACCCGCCGCGCGTGTGCGCCGCGAACGCCGCCCGCACACTCATCCGCTGCGCCGGGTTGTGATGCGCCGCCGCCGCCCGCACCGACCCCCACGGATCCAGCGGCGTCACCGGCGAGTCCGACCCGAACGCCAACGCCACCCCGACGCCGTGCATCGCGCCCATCGGATTCGACTCCAGCGACCGCGCCAACCCCAGCCGCGACTCGTACATCCGGCCCGCGCCGCCCCACAACCTGTCGAACGCCGGCTGCATCGACGCCACGATCCCGTACTCCACGAACCCGGCGATCAACGCCTTGCTCATGATCTCCGCGTGCTCCACCCGGTGCCGCGCCGCCCGCAACCGGTCCACACCCAGCGACCGCGCCGCCAGCCCGAAACCCTCCAGCACCGTGCCGATCGCCGCGTCCCCGATCGCGTGGAACCCGCCCTGCAAGCCGTGCGCCGCACAGTCCAGCAGATGATCACGAACCTGCTCCGCCGACACGTACCCGTGTCCGCACGCCCCCGCCTCACCGTCCAGGTACGCCGCCGACACGTGCGCCGTCCGCGAACCCAGCGCCCCGTCGGCGAACAGGTCACCACCCGCACCCACCGCGCCCAACTCCCGGGCCTTCGCCGCACCCAGCAGCTCACCCCAGTACCCGTACACCTCCGGCACCCCGGCCCCCGAGATCGCCAACAGCCCGGTGAAGTCCTCCTCGTCGGAAATGTCCGGCCCACCGCACTCGTGCACCGCCGCGACACCCAGCGACGCCGCGTGCGCCAGGGCCCGCCGCTGCGCCGCCACCCGCTGCGCCCGCGAAACCGACGCGAACGCCGCCGCCCGCACCACATGGTGCGCGTCGCGCCGCAACCACCCCGACGCCTCGTACCCGGCCGCCGACACCACCTCCGGGCACGCCGCCAGCAACGCCGCCGACACCAGCGCCGAATGGATCGACGCCTGCGACAGATACACCCGCCGCCCACCGGCCGCCCGATCCAGCGCCGCCGCATCCGGCAACACCGGATCCGCCCAGCCCGACTCGTCCCAGCCGTGCCCCAGCACCACCGCGTCACCCGGCAGACCCGCCGCGAACGCCGACACCGCCTCCAGCAGCCCACCCGCCGACCGCACCGCCGACAGATCAAGCCCCGACAACGCCAACCCGGTATCAGTCGCGTGCACGTGCGCGTCCACGAACGCCGGCGTCACCAGCGCACCGCCCAGCTCCACCACCCGGTCCGCCCGCGGCGCCTCCGCGTCCGTGCCCAACCAGGCGATCCGCCCGTCCCGCACCAGCAGCGCCGTCGCGCTCGGGTCGGCCGGACAGTGCAGCACTCCACCGCGATACAGCGTCGAGGGGTTCGTCATGGTCTCAGTCTGCCGCCAGACGCGCCTCGAACAGACCGCGCACCCCCGGCTCGGTCCGCAACAAATCCAGCGCCAGCGCCGCGTGCCCCGGCACATACCCGTTGCCCACCAGCATCGTCACGTCCGCCGCCAGGCCCTCCGCACCAAGCGCCGCCGCCGCGAAGCTCGTCGCCATCGAGAAGAAGATCACCGTACCGCCGTCCGCCGTGGCCAGCACCGCGCCGTGCTCACACCCCGGCACGTCCACGCACACCACAGTCACATCCGCCGGCACCCCCAGCGCCGTCGTCACCGCCGTCGACAGCCCCACCGGATCCCGCGCGTCGGCCAGCGCCACCACGTCGGCCAGCCCGGCCGCCGCCAGCGCGTCCCGCTCCGCGGCCACCGGAACCACCCCGACGGTACGGGCAGCGCCCGCCCGCCGCGCCGCCGCCAGCGACAGCGACCCGCTCTTGCCGGCCCCGCCGATCACCGCCACCGACACCGGACGCGAATCACCCTCACGCGAGCGCCGCGCCACCTGCTCGGCCACCACCCGCGCGGTGAGCGCCGGCGCCCCGCACACGTCCAGCACGGCGAGGGACAACTCGGGGTGCAGGTCCGCCGGCAACACCGCCGCGATCGACCGCGCGAACAGGATCGCGTACCCGTCACACGGCACCTGCTCGCTGCGCCCGTCCCAGCGGGCCAGCCCGTCGAGGATCGTCAGCGGCGTCAGCGTCAGCGACACGAGCGTCGCCACCCGGTCGCCCGCCTTCAGCCCCAGCGGCGACCGGCGGCCCGCCTCCTCGACGGTGCCGATCAGCATCCCGCCGGAACCGGTCACCGGGTTCTGCATCTTCCCCCGGGTCGACACGATCTCCAGCACCTCGGCGCGGACCTTCTCCCCGTCGCCGCCGTGCTTCTCCGCCAACTGCCGGAAGCTCGCCGCGTCCAGGTTCAGCCGCTCGACCCGGATCCGCACCTCGTTCGCCGCGATCCGCGGGTCCGGGTCCAGCCGCCAGGCCGCCTGCGGGAGCACCCCCGCCGGTTCCACGACTCGGTGCAGTCCCACCGGTGACGTCACGCCGACCCCCTATGTCCAGCCGCCCGAACCCCTGGTCAGGACTCGCATCGCGGGAAAACTTACGGCAGACTAATTTCTTCACCGCAGATTTTCCAGTAGCCTACGCATCCGTTGATCAACCCGCACACTGACGAGGAGGGGCCGTGACCCAGACCCAACCGGTGGAGACCATCCCGACGCCCCGCCACGCGCCGGTCGCCGTCCCGGCCGCCGGACAGCCCTACGAATACCGCCGCGCGCCCCTCGTCGAACCCGACTGGACCCGGTTCCCCGGCTGGCGCCACGTCACCCGCGACCAGTGGGAGAGCGCCCAGTGGCAGCGGGTCAACTGCGTCAAGAACATCAAGCAGCTGCGCGCCGTCCTCGGCGACACCGTCGACGAGACCTTCTACGCCGACCTGGAGGCCGACCAGAAGGCGCTGGCCACCATGTCCATGCTGGTGCCGCCGCAGATGCTCAACACCATGGTGCCGTTTGAGCCGATGAGCACCGAGGCGCTGCTCGCCGACCCGATCCGCCGCTACATGATCCCGGTCGCCTCCGACCGCCGCACCGACTGGCCGTCGCACCCGTACGCCAGCCGCGACAGCCTCCACGAACACGACATGTGGGTCGCCGAGGGCCTCACCCACCGCTACCCCACCAAGGTCCTCGCCGAACTGCTCTCCACCTGCCCGCAGTACTGCGGCCACTGCACCCGCATGGACCTCGTCGGCAACTCCACCCCCGCCGTCGACAAGCTCAAGCTCACCCTCAAGCCCGTCGACCGCTACGACGCCCACATCACCTACCTCAAGGCCCACCCCGGGGTACGCGACGTGGTCGTCTCCGGCGGCGACGTCGCCAACGTGCCGTGGCGCAACCTCGAGTCGTACCTGATGCGCCTGCTGGAGATCGAGACGATCCGCGACATCCGGCTCGCCACCAAGGCGCTCATGGGCCTGCCCCAGCACTGGCTCCAGCCCGACGTGGTCGAGGGCCTGGAACGGGTCGCCCGCACCGCCGCCCGCCGCGGCGTCAACCTGGCCATCCACACCCACGTCAACCACGCCCAGTCGCTGACCCCGCTGGTAGCCAAGGCCGCCCAGACCGCGCTCGACGTCGGCGTACGCGACGTGCGCAACCAGGGCGTGCTCATGCGCGGCGTCAACGCCACCAGCGCCGACCTGCTCGACCTGTGCTTCGCGCTGCAGGGCGAGGCGGGCATCCTGCCGTACTACTTCTACATGTGCGACATGATCCCCAACGCCGAGCACTGGCGCGTCCCGGTGTGGCACGCCCAGCAGCTCCAGCACGACATCATGGGCTACCTGCCCGGCTACGCCACCCCGCGGATCGTCTGCGACGTGCCGTTCGTCGGCAAGCGGTGGGTGCACATGCTCACCGACTACGACCGTGAGCGCGGCATCTCGTACTGGACGAAGAACTACCGCACCTCGATCGAGTCGGCCGACCTGGAGGCGCTGAACAAGCGCTACGCCTACTACGACCCGATCGACACGCTGCCCGAGGCCGGCCAGGCCTGGTGGCTCGCCCACCGCGACGACTGACCCCGGACACCCGAACGGCGGGCCACCTCTGCGATGAGGTGGCCCGCCGTTCCGCGTACTCACTTGTTGAAGGCGTCCTTGACGTCGCGGCCCGCCTGCTTGGCGTGCTCCCCGGCCTGCCGGGCCCGGGCCGCGCTCTGCTCGGAGGCGCCCTCGGCGCGCAACCGCTCGTTGTCGGTCACGTCGCCGATCCGCTCCTTGGCCATGCCGCTCATCTCCTGGGCCTTGTTCTTCGCCTTGTCGGTGAAGCTCATGTCGCCCTCCTCGTTCCGGCTGAGCGTTGCTCTTGTCGCGTCCCCGGTGACTGTCGGGTGAAACGCCGTTGCGCTGCGCACATCGCGTAATGCGTCCTAGGACAATAGGTTGAAGGCTGGACGCCCGGCCGACGCCGACCCACCGTGGTTGACTGGGCCGGTGAACGAGATCCTGCTGATCCGGCACGGCGAGACGACCTGGAGCGCCGCCCACCGGCACACCTCGTACACCGACCTGGAGCTGACCCCCGACGGCGAGCGGCAGGCCCGCGCGCTGGCTCCCCTGCTCGCCGGCCGGCGCTTCGCCCGCGTGCTGTCCAGCCCCCGGCAGCGCGCCACCCGCACCGCCGCTCTGGCCGGGCTCGCCGTCGACGCGATCGAGCCCGACCTCGCCGAATGGCACTACGGCGAGTACGAGGGACGCACCAGCGCGGACATCCAGACCGAGCGGCCCGGCTGGTCGATCTGGACCGACGGCGGCCCCGGCGGGGAGTCACCGGAACAGGTGGGCGCCCGCCTGGACCGCGTGCTGGACCGGGTCGCGCCGCTGCTGGCGCAGGGCGACGTGGCGCTGGTCGGGCACGGCCACAGCCTGCGGGTGCTCGGGGCACGCTGGATCGGGCTCCCGCCGTCGGCCGGCGGACTGCTGCGGCTGGACACCGCCACGCTCAGCGTGCTCGGGCACGAGCACGGCCGGCGGGTGATCAGGCGGTGGAACCTGCCGGCTCCGCCGACGGGCGCGGACGACCCCGGCCGGTCAGCTCGCCACTGATCTTCGGCGGCCGGTTCTCGTACGGCGTCGACAGCACCACAGTGGTGCGCGTGGTGACGTTCGCCGAGGTGCGGATCTCCTGCAGCACCCGCTCCAGGTCGGCCGGACCGGCCACCCGCACCAGCAGGAGATAGAAGTCCTCCCCCGCCACCGAGTAGCACGAGTCGATCTCGGGCAGGTGCGCCAGCCGCTCCGGCGCGTCGTCCGGCTGCGACGGGTCGAACGGCCGGATCGCCACGAACGCGGTCAGCGGCAGGTCCAGCGCCTCGAACGACACCCGCGCGGCGTACCCCTTGATCACCCCGCGCTGCTCCAGCCGGCGGACCCGCTGGTGCACGGCCGACACCGACAGGCCCACCCGCTCGGCCAGGTCCGTGTACGACAGCCGACCGTCCCCGGTCAGCGCGGCGACGATGGCGCGGTCGATCTCCTCCACGCGCTGCACAGTAGCCGGTAAAACGCTCTCCCGCCGCACCCGGCCCGCCGTGGTGACGCTCAGCGCGCCGTCCGGTCGCGTACCGCGTCCGCGGCGTAGTTCAGCACCTCCGCCATGTCCTCCTCGTCCAGGAACGGCAGGTCGGTGAGGATGTCCGTGACGGACATGCCCTCGGCCATCATGGCCAGCAGGGTGGCCACGGGGATGCGCGACTGCCGCACGCAGGGCGCACCCCCCATGACGTCGGGGTCGGCGGTGATCCGGGGGAAGGTCACCGCGACAGGCTAGCCCTTGGCCAGCGCGCGCGAGATCACCAGCCGCTGGATCTGGTTGGTGCCCTCCACGATCTGCAGCACCTTCGCCTCACGCATGTACCGCTCGACCGGGTGGTCGGCGACGTACCCGGCGCCGCCGAGCACCTGCACCGCGTCGGTGGTCACCCGCATCGCCACGTCGGTGGCGAACAGCTTCGCCTTCGCCGCCTCGATCGAGTACGGGCGGCCCGCGTCGCGCAGCCGCGCGGCCGCAAGCGTGAGCGCCCGCGCGGCGGAGATCTGGGTGGCCGCGTCGGCCAGGTTGAACCCGAGCCCCTGGAAGTCGATGATCGCGCGGCCGAACTGGCGCCGCTCCCGGGCGTAGCCGACCGCGTAGTCCAGCGCGCCCTGGGCCAGGCCCACCGCGCACGCGGCGATGCCCAGCCGGCCGGAGTCCAGCGCCGACATGGCGATGGTGAACCCGGCGCCCTCGCCGCCGATCAGCCGCTCCGCCGGCACCCGGGCGTCGTCGAACGCGATCTGCGCGATCGGGGAGGCGTGCAGGCCCATGGTGCGCTCGGCGGCCTGCGGGTGGATGCCCGGCGTGGCCCGGTCGGCCAGCAGGCAGGAGATGCCCTTCGGGCCGGGACCGCCGGTGCGGCAGAAGATGTTGTAGAAGTCGGCGACCCGGGCGTGCGTGATCCACGCCTTGGTGCCGGTGACCACGTACTCGTCGCCGTCGCGCACCGCCCGCGTGGTCAGGGCCGCCGCGTCCGAACCACCCTGCGGCTCGGAGAGACAGTACGCCCCGAGCAGCTCCCCACCGATCATGTCCGGCAGCAGTTTGCGCTGCTCGTCGGTGCCGAACTGGGCCACCGGATAGCAGGACAGCGTGTGCACGCTGACCGCCTCGGCCACTGCCAGCCACCGGCTGGCGAGGATCTCCAGCACCTGCAGGTACACCTCGTACGGCTGGGCGGCGCCGCCGTGCTCCTCGGCGTACGGCAGGCCGAGCAGCCCGGCGCGGCCCAGTGTGCGCAGCACCTCCCGGGGGAACTCGGCGCGGGTCTCGAAACCGGCGGCGGCCGGGGCCAGCTCCCGGTCGGCGAGTTCGGTGGCGAGGTCCAGCAGGTCGTGGGCCTCGTCGGTGGGCAGGATCCGGTCGACGTTCATAGCGCGATGAGCTCCGTGGGGGTGGTGTTGAGCCGTTGCCCGCCGTCCGTCGTGCAGACGACGATGTCCTCGATCCGGGCGCCGTGCCGCCCGGCGAGGTAGATCCCGGGTTCGACCGAGAAAGCCATGCCGGCCTCGAGGGGCCGGGGGTTGCCGGTCACCACGTACGGCTCCTCGTGGCCGTCGAGGCCGATGCCGTGACCGGTGCGGTGCAGGAAGGCGTCGCCGAAACCGGCGGCGGTGATGACGTCGCGGGCGACCGCGTCGAGGGCCTCGGCGGTCACGCCCGGCGCGACGGCGGCCACGGCGGCGCGCTGGGCCTCCCACAGCACCGCGTAGTAGTCGGTGAACTCGGCGGGCGCCGGGCCGCCGGCCACGTACGTGCGGGTGCAGTCGGAGCGGTAGCCCGACGGCATGGTGCCGCCGATGTCGACCACCACCGGCTCGCCGACGCCGATCGGACGGTCCGAGACACCGTGGTGCGGGCTCGCGCCGTTCGGGCCGGCGGCGACGATGACGAAGTCGACAGTGGCGTGCCCGGCGGCCCGGATCGCGGCGGCCAGGTCGGCGGCGACCTCCCGCTCGGTGCGGCCGGGACGCAGCCACTCGGCCATCCGCCGGTGCACCGCGTCGATCGCGGCGCCCGCCTCGGCCAGCGCGGCCACCTCGGCCGGCGACTTGCGGATCCGCATCTCGCGCAGCACGTCGGAGGCGAGCCGCTGCGCCGCGCCGGGCAGCACGTCGCGCAGCGCGAGGACCTGCTGCGCCCACATCCGGTCGGCCAGCCCCACCGCGCGGACCGGGCCGGGCAGCGCCGCGCGCACCAGCGGCCACGGGTCGGCGCCGTCGGCGTGGTCGACGATCCGGTACCCGGTGCCCGGCGCGGCCTCGGCGTCCGGCCGCTCCAGCACCGGCACGATCAGCGTCGGCTCACCCTCGGCGGGCAGCACCAGGCAGGTCAGCCGCTCCCCCTCGCGGGCGTCGTAGCCGGTCAGGTAGCGCAGGTCCGAGCCCGGGGTGAGCAGCAGCGCGTCCAGGCCCGCCGTTGCGGCGGCGCGCTGGGCCTCGGCGAGTCGCCCGGCCGGGTACAGATCGTCGGTTCCCACAACCGAAGCTTAACGGTCGTTTGGGCCAGCGCGGGAGTCCGGTTGATGCTCGAAGCCGAGGCCCGCCGCGCGGGCCCGGCCGGCCTGCTCGGCGGCCTCCCGCGCCCGGGCCCGCGCGATGTCCGGCAGGCGACCGGCCAGGAAGTCGCGGTGCAGCAGCGCCACGATGAAGTACCGGCGCAGCCGCTCGTACGACTCCCGGAACTCCCGGCGCGCCGCCGGAGCGACAGGGGTCACAGGCACGACGGCTCGGGCTCGATCACGCCCTCCTCTACCCGCCGCTCGCACCGATATGCGCGCGCTTGCGGGCACGAGCGACCATGGAGTGGTGATCCGCTTTCTGCTGAACCTGCTGTGGCTCGTCTTCGGCGGCGGCTTCGTCCTGGCCCTCGGCTACGGCGTCGCCGCCCTGGTCTGCTTCGTCCTGGTCGTCACCATCCCCTTCGGTGTCGCCTCACTGCGCCTCGCCTCGTATTCGCTGTGGCCGTTCGGGCGCACGATCGTGCGCAAGCCGGGCGCCGGGCTTCCCTCCGGCCTGGCCAACGTGCTCTGGGTGGTGCTGGCCGGCTGGTGGCTGGCCCTGTCGCACATCCTCGCCGGCGTCGCGCTCTGCGTGACGATCATCGGTATCCCGTTCGGCGTGGCGAACTTCAAGCTGGTCCCGGCGGCGCTGTGGCCGCTCGGCCAGGAGGTCGTCGAGAACCCGTAACCCCTCCTCGCCACGCGGGTCCACCCGCCACTGGAACGCCATGGGTGTCTCCGGCCCTGTTTGACACCCATGGCGTTCCACTCTGCGACGGTTACGCGGCGAGTTGACGTTCGCACCCGAGGACGACCCCCACGATCTCGGCAACCGAGATCGGCGTCCCGCGCCACGGGACGGCTTGGAGATCTTGGTACGGAGTCGCCCCTCCGAGGGCCGTCTCGTACCAAGATCTCGCAGGTAACGAACGCGAGCACCGAAGGCGCGCCGCAGCGGCCAGTTCCCCGTTCGCGGTGAGCGGCCGGGCTCACCATCCCTACAGCATCCTAGGAGGATGGGGTGTTGGCGGGCGCCGGCCGCCGGAAGGATGCGAATGCGGCTCGCACCAACGCCTCGCTGGCTAGCGTCGGGAGGGTGCGGGACGGGGTGATCGAGACACTGAAGGCGGACCCGGCGATGTCGGGACTGCGCCGGTCGCTGGACTTCTACCACGGCGACCCGGCACGCGACGCCGCGCTCGACCGGTTCTACGCCCCGCTCGTGCACGCCGGTGACCTGGTCTTCGACGTCGGCGCGCACGTGGGCGACCGGCTCGGCAGCTTCCGCCGTCTCGGCGCGACGGTGGTGGCCGTCGAGCCGCAGCCGTTGTGCGCGCGGGCGCTGCGCGAGCTGTACGCGGGCGACGAACAGGTGACTGTGGTCGAGGCGGCGTGCGGGCGTACCGCCGGGCCGGTGCGGCTGCACGTGAACTCGGCCAACCCGACGGTCTCCACCGCCTCCCCTGGGTTCGTCCGCGCCGCCGACGGCGCGCCCGGCTGGGCGGGCGAGACCTGGGACGCGCAGATCGAGGTGCCCGGCACCACGCTCGACGCGCTGATGGCCGCGTACGGCGTGCCGGCGTTCGTGAAGATCGACGTGGAGGGCTTCGAGGACGCCGTGCTGGCCGGGCTGAGCCGGCCGGTCCCGGCGTTGTCGTTCGAGTTCACCACCATCGCCCGGGTGGCGGCGGCCCGCTGCCTGGACCGGCTCACCGCGCTGGGCTTCACCCGCTTCACCGCGGCGATCGGCGACGAGACGACGTTCGCGCTGCCGGGCTGGCGGCCGGCCGCCGAGGTGGCCGCGTACCTGGGGACGCTGCCGGACGAGGCCAACTCCGGCGACGTGTACGCCCGCCCCTGAACCTCCACTTCGGACCAGGCGCGATCGGGCCGGAA
This sequence comes from Micromonospora sp. M42, assembly GCF_000568915.1. Lineage (NCBI taxonomy): Bacteria > Bacillati > Actinomycetota > Actinomycetes > Micromonosporales > Micromonosporaceae > Micromonospora > Micromonospora sp. M42. The sequence continues at coordinate 1,066,787 of NZ_KK037233.1, forward strand.
GGCATCGACCCTGCTCATCGCGCGGATCGGCACTGACGCAGCCCGGGCGCTTTTTTCACAGCTCGAACTTAGCTATACATCGTTACCCATCTGTGATTGACGTGACCCGCGCCACTTGGGTTGACTGCCACGGAACCGCTTCCGCAACCGGTTCCGAAACATCCCGCTCATCCCTTCGACCCGGGAGCGCCACGTGCCGATCACGATCGCCGACGTCGCCGCCCGCGCCGGGGTGAGCAAGACGACGGTGTCCCGGGTGCTGAACGGCAAGGGCGAGGTGCACCTGCGCACCGCCGACCGGGTCCGCGCCGTGATCAACGACCTCGGGTACGTGCCGAGCGCCCGCGCGGTCGGGCTGGCCCGCGGGCGTACCCGGGTGGTCGGCATGCTGGTGCCGGCGCTGACCTGGCCCTGGATGGGCGAGGTGCTCCAGGGCGCGGCCGACGTGGTCGAGGCCGCCGGCTACGGCATGCTGCTGTTCACCTGCACCCACGGCGACGAGTCGATGCGCCGCTTCGCCTCCCAGGTGTCGGCCAAGTCGTTCGACGGGCTGCTCGTGGTCGAACCAGAGGGGACGCTCGACTACATCACCGAGCTGCACCGGCGCGGCCTGCCGGTCATCCTCATCGACGACCGGGGACACCAACCCGGCTTCCCGTCCGTGCGCACCACGAACGAAGCGGGGGCGCGGGCCGCCGCGACGCACCTGCTGGCGCTCGGACGGCGGCGGCCGCTCGTCGTCACCGGCCTGCGCCGGTTCGGCTGCACCCGGGAACGGCTCGCCGGGTTCGCCGGCGCGTACGCCGAAGCCGGCCTGGCGATCGACCCGGGCCGGGTGGTCGAGGGTGACTTCACGTTCGAGTGCGGGCGCGCGGCGGTGCGGCGGCTGCTCGCCGACGGCGTACCCTTCGACGCCGTCTTCGCCCACAACGACCTGTCGGCCGCCGGCGCGCTGCAGGCGCTGCGCGACGCCGGGCGGCGCGTCCCGCAGGACGTCGCGGTGGTCGGCTTCGACGACCTGCCGCTGGCCGGGCACACCCACCCGCCGCTGAGCTCCGTGCGCCAACCGCTGCGGGAGATGGGTACGGCCGCCGCCCGGCTGCTCATCGCCCACCTCGCCGGCACCCCGCTGCCGGAGGGCCCGACCGTCATCCCCACCGGCTTCACCACCCGCGACTCGACCGGCGTCACCTGACCCACCCCGCCGTACCCGGCGACCACGCCGGCGGGCCCGCCCGCCGGTGGCTCCACCGCACACCCTCCATCCACCACATCCCGCCCGAGGAATGCGGGACCACCGAGGGAGACCTCCATGAGAAGACGGCAACTCCTCGCCCTCGCGCTGGCCGGCGCGATGGTCACCACCGCCGCCGCGTGCGGCGACAGCCCGAACGCGAACAAGAAGAGCGGCCAGGCCGCGACGGTGCTGAGCGTCGGCATGCCCAACGGCCCGCAGGCCGAGAACAACAACCCGTTCCTCACCACCTCGGCCGCCGCCTCGCTGGGCTACCGGTGGCAGATCTACGAGCCGCTGATGATGTGGAACCCGGTGAAGCCGGCCGAGCCGTTCAAGCCGTGGCTGGCCACCAAGGCCGAGTGGTCGTCGGACTACAAGTCGGTGAAGGTGACCATCCGCGAGAACGCGACCTGGTCGGACGGGCAGAAGGTCACCGCCGAGGACGTCGCGTTCACCTACAACCTGGTGAAGAAGTTCCCGGCCATCAACGACCAGGGCGTGCCGTACACCGACGCCGTCGCCAGCGGCAACGAGGTCACCATCTCGATGGCCAGCCCGCAGTTCGTCAACCAGCAGAAGGTGCTGTGGCGGGTGCCGATCGTGCCCAAGCACCTGTGGGAGAAGATCGCCGACCCGGCCAGCGACCCGGTGAAGCAGCCGGTCGGCAGCGGCCCGTACACGCTCAAGTCGTTCACCCCGGCGAGCATGACGCTGGCGGTACGCGAGAGCGGCTACTGGCAGGACCTGCCGAAGGTGAAGGAGCTGCGGTACACCTCGTACACCGACAACAGCGCGCAGACCACCGCGCTGGCCAACGGCGAGGCGGAGTGGAGCTTCGTCTTCATCCCGAACTACCAGACCGTGTTCGTGGCCAAGGACCAGAAGAACCACAAGATGTGGGCGCCCCCGGTGCTCGGCATCCACGGTCTCTACCTGAACACCACGAAGAAGCCGTTCGACGACCCGACGCTGCGCAAGGCCATGGACATGGTGATCGACCGGGCGGACATCTTCACCACCGCCGAGGCCGGCTACTTCCACCCCGAGGTCAAGAGCGTGACCGGCCTGCCCAGCCCGGCCGGTGACTCGTTCATCGCGCCCGAGTACAAGGGCCAGGAGCACAAGGTCGACGTCGAGGGCGCCAAGGCGCTGCTCACCGGCGCCGGCTACAAGCTGGACGGCAACACGCTGAAGGACCGCAGCGGCAAGGCCGTCACGATCCGGCTGACCGACCCGGCCGGCTGGTCGGACTACCAGACCAGCCTGGAGATCGTGAAGGGCAACCTGGCGAAGATCGGCATCGCGGCGACCATCGACAAGGCCAACCAGGACGCCTGGTTCCGCAACGTCGAGCAGGGCAACTTCGAGGCCACGTTCCGGTGGACCGAGAGCGGCGCCACGCCGTACGACATCTACCGGACCATCATGGACGGCCGTGTGCTCAAGCCGATCGGCACCGCCTCCCCGGCGGGCAACTTCGGCCGGTTCGACAGCAAGGAGGCCACCGACGCGCTGGTGTCGTACGCCAACGCCACCGACGACGCCACCCGCGCCACCGCACTGGCGACCCTGCAGAAGATCTTCGTCGAGCAGATGCCGATGATCCCGGTCGGCGCGGACAACATCGGCGGCGCGTACAGCACGAAGAACTGGGTCGGCTGGCCGGACGACTCGAACCCGTACGGCGCTCTCCAGCCCACCCAGCCCAACGCGGTGGACGTGGTGCTGCACCTCAAGCCGGCCAACGGCTGACCCGGCGCCGCCAGCCCGGCCACGATCGCCCGGCCGGGCCGGCGGCGCCCGCCCCTCGCTACCGGCAACCCCAGACAGGAATTCGGCATGACGTTGACCGAGAGCGCACCGGCGCCGGCCGACGAGGTGGTGCTGGAGGCCGTCGGCCTGACCAAGCACTTCCCCGTCCGCCGGCGGCTGCGTGACCTTCTCTCCCGGACCCCGGCGGTGGTGCACGCCGTCGACGACGTATCGATCGAGTTGCGCCGTGGCCGGGTGACCGCGCTGGTCGGCGAGTCCGGCTCCGGCAAGTCCACAGTCGCCCGGCTGCTGGCCCAGCTCTACCCGCGCACCGGCGGCGACATCCGGCTGCACGGCCGCTCGACCCGGGTACGCGGCGGACGCCGGTTCCGGGCGTACGTGCGGCGGGTGCAGTTGATCCTGCAGGACCCGTTCGCCTCGCTGAACCCGGTGCACACGGTCCGCTACCACCTGACCCGGTCGCTGCGCATCCACGGCAACGCCGGGACCGGGCCGGACGGGCTGGACAAGGCGCTGGCCGACCTGCTGACCCGGGTCAGCCTGACCCCGCCGGAGCGCTACCTCGACGCGTTCCCGCACGAGCTGTCCGGCGGGCAGCGCCAGCGCGTCGCGATCGCGCGGGCGCTCGGCGCCGACCCGGAGGTGCTGCTCGCCGACGAGCCGGTGTCGATGCTCGACGTGTCGATCCGCCTGGGCGTGCTCAACCTGCTGCAGGACCTCAAGGACCGGCTCGACCTGGCGATCCTCTACATCACCCACGACATCGCCTCGGCCCGCTACTTCGCCGACGAGACGATCGTCATGTACGCCGGGCGAATGGTCGAGGGCGGCGACAGCGAGACCGTCACCCAGCGGCCGGCGCACCCGTACACCCGGTTGCTGATCGAATCGGCGCCGGACCCGGAGCGGATCACCGGCGCGGGCGGCGACGGCGCGGCGGCGGGCGAGCGGGGCCACGGCGAGCCGCCGAGCCTGATCCGCCCGCCGGCCGGCTGCCGGTTCCACCCGCGCTGCCCGGCGGCCATGCCGCGCTGCGCCACCGACCTGCCGCCGCCGATCCCGGTCGACGACGCGCCCGGGCACTGGGCCGCGTGCTGGCTGTTCGACGCCGAGACCGTCGCGGCGCAAAAGGCGGAGAACGCGGAACAGGCCGGAACGGAGACGGCCCGGTGAGGTTCCTGCTGCAACGGGTGGCCTTCTACCTGTTCACCGCCTGGGCGGCGATCACGCTCAACTTCTTCATCCCGCGTATGGTGCCGGGCGACCCGGTCCAGTCGCTGATCTCCCGCAACCAGGGCCGGATCAGCGCCGACGCGATCGCGTCGCTGCGGGTGCTGTTCGGGCTGGACTCCGACCGCTCGCTGTGGGAGCAGTACGTCGCCTACTGGGGACAGCTGCTGCGCGGCGACCTGGGACTGTCGTTCACGTTCTTCCCCGCGCCGGTGTCGGAGGTGATCGGCAGCAGCCTGCCGTGGACGGTCGGCCTGGTCGGCGTCACCACGATCGTGAGTTTCCTGCTCGGCACCGCGCTCGGCGTCGGCGCGGGCTGGCGGCGCGGCTCCTGGATCGACGGACTGCTGCCGGCCACCACGTTCCTGTCCTCGATCCCGTACTTCTGGCTGGGCCTGGTCGCGATCGCGTTGTTCGCCGGGCCGGGCAGCTTCTTCCCGTCCTCCGGCGGCTACGAGCCGGGCCTGGTGCCGGCGTTCGACGCGTACTTCATCCCGAGCGCGATCCAGCACAGCATCCTGCCCGCGGCGACCATCCTGGTGTCGTCGATGAGCGGCTGGATCCTCAGCATGCGCAACATGATGGTGACTGTCGCCAGCGAGGACTACATCACCGTCGCGCACGCCAAGGGGCTCTCCGAGCGCCGGGTGGCGCTCAGCTACGCCGCCCGCAACGCGCTGCTGCCGAACGTGTCCGGGTTCGCGTTGTCGCTCGGTTTCATCGTCGGCGGCACGCTGCTCGTGGAGATCGTCTTCTCGTACCCGGGTCTGGGGTTCCAGCTCTTCCAGGCCGTCGGGTCGAAGGACTACCCGCTCATGCAGGGCATCTTCCTGATCATCACGATCTCGGTGCTGGTGGCGAACCTGCTCGCCGACGTGGCGTACCTGCTCCTCGACCCGCGGACCCGAAAGAGCTGAGCGATGACACTCTCCCCGTCCAGCATCGAGCAGGTCATCCCCGGCCAGGGCGCGATGGCGCAGCCCTCGGCCCGGGCCCGCCGCCGCCGGTTCCGCTTCGTCGCCAACGGCAAGGCCGCGACCGGCCTCGCCGTCCTCGGGGTGTACGTGCTCCTGGCGGTGATCGGACCGTGGATCGCGCCGTACGACCCGGACGCGCGCAGCGCCGACGTGCTGCAGGCCCCCTCGGCCCGGCACTGGTTCGGCACCACCCACCTCGGGCAGGACATCTTTCAGCCAGATCCTGGTCGGCGCGCGCAGCGTGATGGTGGTGGGCCTGACCGCCGGCGTGCTCGCCACGATCCTGTCCATCCTGATCGGCGTGACCGCCGGTTACCTGGGCGGCGCGGCCGACGAGGGCCTGTCGGCGGTGTCGAACGTGTTCCTGGTGATCCCGGCGCTGCCGCTGATCATCATCGTCACGTCCCTTGTCGACCAGGCCAGCGACACGCTCGTGGCGCTCATCATCGGCCTCACGTCGTGGGCCTGGGGCGCCCGGGTGCTGCGCGCCCAGACACTGTCGTTGCGCCGCCGCGACTACGTCGAGGCGGCGCGGGCCACCGGCGAGCGGACCTGGCGGATCATCGGCTTCGAGATCCTGCCCAACCTGACCGCGATCATCGCCTCCGGCTTCGTCGGCACCGTCATCTTCGCGGTCATGTCGGAGATCACCCTGGCGTTCATCGGCGTCTCGTCGGTCTCGTCGTGGAACTGGGGCACGATCCTGTTCTGGGCGCAGGGACAGCAGGCCCTCGCGCAGGGCGCCTGGTGGTGGTTCGTGCCGGCCGGGCTGGCCATCGCGCTGCTCGGCACCGCGCTCGCGCTGATCAACTTCGGGATCGACGAGTTCGTCAGCCCCCGGCTGCGCACCGGCGGCCGGACCCGGATCCGGACCGCCGACGGTCGGACCGTCGCGATGCGCGTCGGGTTCACCCCGGTGCTCGCGCCGAATCCGGCGCCGGTCCCGATGCGGCGGCCGGCGGACCCCACCCGAGAGGACGCGACCTCATGAGCGACCAGGTGCTCCAGATCCGCGGGCTGTGCGTCGACTACGGCGTCGGCGCGGACGCGGTGCGCGCGGTCCGCGACGTCGACCTGACACTGCACCGCGGCGAGGTGCTCGGGCTGGCCGGGGAGAGCGGCAGCGGCAAGTCCACGCTCGCGTACGGGCTGACCCGGCTGCTGCCCCCGCCCGGCGTGGTCAGCGGCGGCCAGGTGATCTACCACCCGGCCGACGGCCCGCCGGTCGACGTGCTCACGCTCAGCCCGGCGAAGCTGCGCGAGTTCCGCTGGGCGGAGACGTCGATCGTGTTCCAGGGCGCGATGAACTCGCTGAACCCGGTGCACAAGGTCTCCACCCAGCTGCTCGACGTGATCCGGGCGCACGAGCCGAAGAGCACGGCGGCGAGCCGGCTGGCCCGGGCGAAGGAGCTGCTGCGCCTGGTCGGGATCTCCGCCGACCGGCTGGACAGCTATCCGCACCAGCTCTCCGGCGGCATGCGGCAACGCGTCATGATCGCGATGGCGCTGGCGCTGGAACCGCAGGTGGTCATCATGGACGAGCCGACCACGGCGCTGGACGTGGTGATGCAGCGGCAGATCCTCGGCCAGCTCGCCGAGCTGCGCGAACGCCTCGGCTTCGCGGTGCTGTTCATCACCCACGACCTGTCGCTGCTGGTCGAGTTCTCCGACCGGATCGCAATCATGTACGGCGGCCGGATCGTCGAGGAGGCGCCCGCCGCCCGGCTGTACGCCGAGCCGCTGCACCCGTACACCGAGGGGTTGCTGCACTCGTTCCCGGCGCTGCACGGTCCCCGCCGGGAGCTGACCGGCATCCCCGGCTCCCCGCCGGACCTGCGCGCCATGCCGTCCGGCTGCGCGTTCCACCCCCGCTGCCCGAAGGCGTTCGACGGGTGCGACGAGCAGGTGCCGGTGCTCGGCGCGCCGTACGTCGACGACCCGGCGCGGGCCGTCGCGTGCCGGCTGCACCCGGCCGTCGCGCCCCTGTCCCGCTGACCCGCCCGACACCACCACCCGCTACCCGCGAGGAGAGCCATGGACACCGACCTCACCCGCCCGTCGTCAGTCGCCGGCGCGGACCCGATCGACACGCTGCCGCCGACCTTCCGGTGGGGGGTGGCGACGTCGTCGTACCAGATCGAGGGCGCGGTGGCCTCCGACGGCCGTACGCCGTCCATCTGGGACACGTTCTGCCGGGTGCCGGGCGCGGTGGCGAACGGCGACAACGGCGACGTGGCGTGCGACCACTACCACCGGATGCCGCAGGACGTCGCGCTCATCGCCGACCTGGGGCTGGACACGTACCGGTTCTCGGTGGCCTGGCCGCGGGTGCAGCCGGGCGGGCGCGGCCCGGCGAACGTGGCCGGGCTGGCCTTCTACGACCGGCTGGTGGACGAGCTGCTCGGCCGCGACGTCGAGCCGTGGGTGACGCTGTACCACTGGGACCTGCCGCAGGAGCTGGAGGACGCGGGCGGCTGGCCGAACCGGGACACCGCGTACCGGTTCGCCGACTACGCCGAGCTGGTCTTCGCCGCGCTCGGCGACCGGGTCCGCACCTGGACCACGCTCAACGAGCCCTGGTGCTCGGCGATGCTCGGGTACGCCTACGGCGACCACGCGCCGGGCCGGCGGAACCTTGGTGACGGCATCGCCGCGGCGCACCACCTGCTGCTCGGGCACGGGCTGGCGACGCGGCGGCTGCGCGAGGCGGCCACGGTGCCGATCGAGCTGGGCCTCACGCTGAACCTGGCCACCGCCGACCCGGCGACCGACAGCGCCGCCGACCGGGACGCGGCGCGGGCCGCCGACGGGCTGGGCAACCGGCTCTACCTGGACCCGGTGCTGCGCGGGGAGTACCCGCAGGACGTGATCGCGGACCTGGCCGCCGAGGGCGTGCGGATTCCGGTGGAGGACGGCGACCTGGACGTCATCGCCACCCCGATCGACGTGCTCGGCGTGAACTTCTACTTCGGGCAGCTGCACTCCGGCGTGGACGAGCAGGGCCGCGACCGCGACGACGACGGCAAGCCGGTACGCCGGGTGGTCCGGCGTGACCTGCCGCGTACCGCGATGGACTGGGAGATCGTGCCGGAGTCCTTCACCGACCTGCTGGTGCGGCTGCACCGCGACTACCCGGGCACGCCGATGGTGATCACCGAGAACGGCGCGGCGTTCGACGACGAGCCGGACGCAGACGGGTTCGTCGCCGACGACGACCGGGTCGGCTACCTCGCCGAGCACCTGCGGGCGGTGGCCCGGGCCCGGGCGGCCGGGGCCGACGTGCGCGGCTACTTCGCCTGGTCGCTGCTGGACAACTTCGAGTGGGCGTACGGCTACGACAAGCGGTTCGGCATCGTCCGGGTCGACTACGACACGCAGCGCCGCATCCCCAAGCGCAGCGCGCTGTGGTACCGGGACACCGTGCGGCGGGTACGCGGCCGGCGCTGACGCCGGCGTGGGGGCCGGGCCGGTCAGTGACGGCGGGCCGGCCCCCACGCCGGGGACGGGCGGGCGGCCGGGTCGCGGGGCACGCCGCCGTCGCGCAGCAGCCGGGTCATCGGCAGAAAAAAAAGCGCCCATCGCGACCGCGTCCGGTCCGAGCCGGCACAGCTCGATCGAGGTCTGCGCGTACGGCTGGCGCAGCGCGTGCCGCGCGGTGGCCTCGCGGATCGCGGGCAGGTGCCGCTCGCCCAGGGCCAGCCCGGCCCAGCCGCCGAGCACCACCCGCTCCGGGTTGAACAGGTTCACCAGGTTCGCCACCCCGGCGCCCAGGTAGCCGACCGTCTCGTCGATCACCTTCGCGGCGGTGCCGCTGGTGGAGCGCAGCAGCTCACCGAAGGCGGTCTCCTCGTCCGCGCCCGGCGCCGGGCGGCCCCGGTTGGCCTGGCGGAACCGGTCCAGCACCGCCTCCGCGCCGACGTACGCCTCCAGGCAGCCGAGGTTGCCGCAGCGGCAGCGGCGGCCCCCGTACACGATGGTGGTGTGGCCCCACTCCCCGGCGCTGCTGTGCGCGCCGCGGTAGCCGACGCCGTCGGCGACCACGCTCGCGCCGACGCCGGAGCCGACCAGGGCGACCACCGCGTGCCGGACGCCGCGGCCGGCGCCGAACCACATCTCGGCCTGGCCGAGCGTCTTCGCGCCGTTGTCCACGTGCACCGGCACGTCGGCGCGCAGCATCGCGCCGAGCGGGACGCCGTCCCAGCCGAGTGTCTGGGCGTGCACCACGGCGTCGGCGGTGCGCTCGACCGTGCCGGCGACGGCGACGCCGAAGCCGAGCACCGCGGCCGGGTCGACGCCCGCCTGTTCGGTGACCGCGGCGAGGCCGTGCCGCAGGTGGGCGGCGACCCGCTCGGGGTCGGGCCCGGTCGCGGCGATCGGGTACTCGGCCTTGGCCAGCGCGGTCATGCTCAGGTCGAACAGCTCGACCTGGACGCGGGTTTCGCCGACGTCGGCGCCGACCAGGTAGCCGTAGCCGGGGGCGACGCGCAGCAGCACGCGGGGACGGCCGCCGTCGGACTCGACCGAGCCGGCCTCCTCGACCAGGCCCTCGTTGATCATCTCGCCGACCAGGTTGCTGACGCTGGCCAGGCTGAGCGCTGTGGACTGGCCCAGCTCGTGCCGGCTGAGCGGGCCGTCCAGCCAGATCCGGGTCAGCAGCACCGACCGGTTGGCCCGGCGCATGTCGCGCACCGTGGTGCGTCTGGCGTCCACGTCGCCGCCGTCCCTTCCCGGCCGCCCACGGCGACCTGCGTTCGTCTGCGTTCACGCCGTGAACCAAGCGGTGACAGCGTACTGCGCATTTACACTTAACAAAGTTAACTGATAACCTCCGGCGCATCGATGAGGAGGTATGTCAATGCGACTCGGACGCGGGATGACCGCACTGCTCGGTGGCGTCGCGCTGCTCGCCGCCACCGCCGCCCTGCCCGCCACCGCCGCCACCACGACCGGCGCCGTCGGCGCGCTCGTCGCGTGTGACGCGCCGGCCTGGGCCGAGGGCGTCACCTGGACCGCCGGCAGCCGGGCGACCTACGGCGGCCGGCTGTACCAGGCGCTCGTCACGCACACCCCGCCGGCCGGCGCGGGCTGGAACCCGGCCGCCGTGCCGGCGCTCTGGACCGACCTCGGCGCCTGCACCGGCGGCACGCCGTCGCCGAGCCCCACCACCCGGACGCCCTCGCCGTCCCCGTCCCCGACCGTCTCCCCCACCCGGACGCCCTCCCCCACGCCGACCGTGTCGTCCAGCCCGACCACCCCGGGCGGGGACACCTGCGCGCTGCGGTCCCGGCCGACCGGCAAGGTGCTGCAGGGCTACTGGGAGAACTGGGACGGCGCCGCCAACGGCGTACACCCCGGCCTCGGCTGGATCCCGATCACCGACTCCCGGATCACCGGCCACGGCTACAACGTGGTGACCGCCGCGTTCCCGGTCATCCGCGCCGACGGCACCGTGCTCTGGGAGGACGGCATGGACGCCGGCGTCAAGGTGCCCACCCCCGCCCAGGTGTGCCAGGCCAAGGCCGCCGGACTCACCGTGCTGCTGTCCATCGGCGGCGCCACCGCCGGCATCGACCTCAGCTCCAGCGCCGTCGCCGACCGGTTCGTCGCCACCGTCGTGCCGATCCTCAAGCGGCACAACTTCGACGGCATCGACATCGACATCGAGACCGGCCTCACCGGCAGCGGGAACATCAACCAGCTCTCCCCCTCGCAGGCCAACCTGATCCGGATCATCGACGGGGTGCTGGCCCAGATGCCCGCCGGGTTCGGGCTCACCATGGCGCCGGAGACCGCGTACGTCACCGGCGGCAGCGTCACCTACGGCTCGATCTGGGGCGCGTACCTGCCGATCGTCAAGAAGTACGCCGACAACGGGCGGCTCTGGTGGCTCAACATGCAGTACTACAACGGCTCGATGTACGGCTGCGCCGGTGACTCGTACCCGGCCGGCACCGTCGCCGGTTTCGTCGCGCAGACCAACTGCCTCGACGCCGGCCTGGTCATCCAGGGCACCACCATCCGCGTACCGCTGGACCGGCAGGTCCCCGGGCTGCCCGCGCAGGTCGGCGCCGGCGGCGGGTACATGAGCCCGGCGCTGGTGGCCCAGGCGTGGAACACCTACCAGGGCCGGCTGAAGGGCCTGATGACCTGGTCGGTGAACTGGGACGGATCGAAGGGCTGGACGTTCGGCGACAACGTCCGCTCCCTGCAGGGCCGCTGACCCGGCAGGGCTCCGCGTTCCACCCCCGGCGCGGAGCCCTGCCGCTGGCGCGGGTTGCGAGACCCTGCGAGGCTGGCGCTCGTGTATGACTACGACCTGCTGGTGCTGGGCTCCGGACCGAGTGGACAGAAGGCGGCGATCGCCGCTGCCAAACTGGGCCGCCGCGTCGCCATCGTCGATCGCCGCGACATGCTCGGCGGAGTGTGCATCAACACCGGCACCGTGCCCTCGAAGACGCTGCGCGAGGCCGTGCTCTACCTGACCGGGCTGAGCCAGCGCGACCTCTACGGCAGCAGCTACCGGGTCAAGGAGGACATCACCGTCGCCGACCTGGCCGCCCGCACCCAGCACGTGATCACCCGGCAGACCGACGTGATCCGCGACCAGCTGGCCCGCAACAAGGTCGCGCTGATCACCGGCACCGGCCGGTTCGCCGACGCCCACTCCGTCTGGGTGGACGCCGGCTCCGGCCGGGAGACCCGGATCAGCTTCGACAAGGCGGTCGTCGCCGCCGGCACCCGCCCGGCCCGACCGGACAGCGTCGACTTCGACGACCGGACCATCGTCGACTCCGACGGCGTGATCAACCTGCAGGCCGTCCCGCGCAGCATGGTCGTGGTCGGCGCCGGGGTCATCGGGATGGAGTACGCCTCGCTGTTCGCCGCGCTCGGCACCAAGGTGACGGTGGTCGAGCGCCGCCCCCGGATGCTCGACTTCTGCGACGAGGAGATCGTCGAGTCGCTGAAGTACCACCTGCGGGACCTGTCGGTGACCTTCCGCTTCGGCGAGGAGGTGGCCGCCGTCGAGAAGCACCGCACCGCAGCGCTCTGCGTGCTGCGCAGCGGCAAGAAGATCGTCGCGGACACGGTGATGTACTCGGCCGGGCGGCAGGGACAGACCGACGACCTCGCGCTGGACGCGGCCGGGCTCACCGCCGACCATCGCGGCCGGATCGCGGTCGACGCGAACTACCGCACCGCCGTCGACAACATCTACGCGGTCGGCGACGTGATCGGCTTCCCCGCGCTGGCGTCCACCTCGATGGAGCAGGGCCGGCTGGCCGCCCAGCACGCCTGCGGCGAACCGGCACGCGGCATGTCCGACCTGCAACCGATCGGCATCTACACCATCCCGGAGATCAGCTTCGTCGGGAAGACCGAGGAGGAGCTGACCGAGGCGTCCACCCCGTTCGAGGTGGGCATCGCCCGCTACCGGGAACTGGCCCGGGGGCAGATCGTCGGCGACTCGTACGGGATGTTGAAACTGCTCGTCTCACCCGAGGACGGACGGCTGCTCGGGGTGCACGTGTTCGGCACCGGCGCCACCGAGATCGTCCACATCGGTCAGGCCGTGATGGGCTGCGGCGGCACCGTCGACTACCTGCTCGACGCGGTGTTCAACTACCCGACCCTCGCGGAGGCGTACAAGGTGGCCGCCCTGGACGCCGCCAACAAGATCCGCAACATAACCCGGATCAACGACTGACCCCTGCTGCCCCGCCCTCGCCTCGTTGATCTTGCACTTGCCGCCCCGCGGGTGCCCGTTATGACCGGTGCGCCGGGGCCGCAAGTGCAAGATCGACGAGGGAGGGGGGCGCGGGAGGGGTCAGCGGCCGGTGGCGTAGCCCTGGGCGCCTCGGGGGTTCGCCGCCGCGGACAGGACTCCGGTGCGGGGGTCGCGGGTGACCGCGCACATGCGGCCCAGGCTCCACGGGTCGGACAGGCGGACGGTGTGGCCCCTCGCACGCAGGCCGGCCAGCACATCCGCGTCGATCCGGTCCTCCAGCACCAGCACGCCGGGCTCGACGCCGCGCGGGTAGAACGACGCCGGGAAGCTCGTGGTGTGCCACGTGGGGGCGTCGATCGCCTCCTGCAGGTCCTGCCCGCCGGCCAGGTGCCGCAGCAGGAACAGCAGCTGCCACTGGTCCTGCTGGTCGCCACCGGGCGTCCCGCAGGCCATCACCGGCTCGCCGTCGCGCAGCACGAGCGTCGGGCTGAGCGTGGTACGCGGACGCCGCCCCGGCCGCAGCGTGGAGGCGAGCCCCTCCTCCAGCCAGCACATCTGCAACCGGCTGCCCAGCGGGAAACCCAGCTCCGGAATGGTGGGTGAACTCTGCAGCCAGCCGCCGCTGGGCGTGGCGGAGATGATGTTGCCCCACCGGTCCACCACGTCGACGTGGCAGGTGTCGCCGCGGGTCACGCCGTCGGCGCGTACCGTGGGTTCGCCGGTGCTCGGGTCCTGCGGGACGGCCCGCCGGTCCGCGTCGGCCCGCAGGTGCGACGGCAGCCGGGGCGGGCTGCCCGCCGGGCTGCCGGGACGCAGCGACGTGTCGGCGCGGTCGCCGACCAGCGCGGCGCGCGAACGGGCGTAGCCGGCCGACAGCAGCCTGGAACCTGGCACGTCGGTGTCGCCGTACCACGCCTCCCGGTCGGCGAACGCGAGCTTCAGCGCCTCGGCCTGCGCATGGATGCCGTCCAAGCTGGACGGATCGTAGACCGCCGGGTCGTCGAGCGCGTCCAGGACGGCCAGGGTCTGCAGCAGCACCGGGCCCTGCCCCCAGAAGCCGGTCTTGGCGATCGTGTGCCCGCGCCAGTCCAGCGTGACCGGCGCCTCCCAGGTGGCCGAGAACCCGGCCAGGTCGTCGCCGGTGACCAGCCCGGCGTGTGCGCGCCCGCTGGAGTCGCGGAACGGCAGCCGGCTGAAACGGTCGATCGCCTCGGCGACGAAACCCTCCCGCCAGGCGCGCCGGGCCGCCTCGATCTGCGCCTCCCGGTCCGCACCGGCGGCCCGTCCCGCGTGGACGAGGCGGCGCAGCGTGTCCGCGTACGCCGGGTTGGTGATCATCTCCCCCGGCGCGGGTGGGCGGCCGTCGCGGAGCCAGAGCCGCGCGGACGTCGGCCAGTGGTCGGTGAACAGCGACCGGACCCGCGCGACTGTCTGCCCGGCGGCGCCGACCAGCGGGTGGCCGGCGGCGGCGTAGCCGATCGCCGGTTCCAGCACCTCGGCGAGCGTGCGGGTGCCGTGGTCGCGCAGCAACAGCAGCCACGCGTCGACAGCGCCGGGCACCACGGCGGCGAGCGGGCCGGCGCCGGGCACGAGGTCCAGGCCCAGCGACCGGAAGTGCGCGACGGTGGCGGCGGCCGGGGCCGGACCTTGGCCGCACAGCACCCGCGGCGCCGGATCGGCGGCGGTGGCGAGGATCGCCGGCACCTCGCCGGCCGGGCCGTTGAGGTGCGGCTCCACGACGTGCAGCACGAACCCGGCCGCGACGGCGGCGTCGAACGCGTTGCGCGCGCTCAGCACGCCCATCGCGGACTGGCTGGCAGCCAGTGCGTGGACGAGACCATGCCGAACGTGCCGCGCAACGTCGGCCGGGTGGTGAACGTCATCGGCGGTGAGCCTACGCCGTGCCGGCGATGTCGGCGCGGTCCGTCGCGCCGCCCTCCTCCCCCGGGCTGCCGTCGCGCTCGCCGTCTAGCGGGAACAGGCACGCGGCCTCGTGGCCCGGACCCACCTCGGCCAGCGCCGGGTCGGTCTCGGCGCACGCGGGGCGGGCCTGCGGGCATCGGGTACGGAAGCGGCAGCCGCTCGGCGGGTCCACCGGGCTGGGGATGTCGCCGGTGAGCACGATGCGGCGGCGCTGCCGTTCGACCCGGGGGTCGGCCACCGGCACCGCCGACAGCAGCGCCGCCGTATAGGGGTGCGCCGGGCGCCGGTAGATCCGCTCCGGTGGGCCGGTCTCCACGATGCGACCCAGGTACATGACCGCGATCCGGTCGCTCATGTGCTCGACGGCCGCCAGGTCGTGCGCGATGAACAGGTAGGTCAGCCCGAGGTCGCGTTGCAGGCGCCGCAGCAGGTTCATGATCTGCGCCTGGACGCTCAGGTCCAGCGAGGCGATCGGCTCGTCCAGGACGATCAGATCCGGCTCGCCGGCCAGCGCCCGCGCCACGCCGACGCGCTGGCGCTGGCCGCCGGACAGCTCGTGCGGATGCCGGCCGGCCGTGTCGGCGCGCAGGCCGACCAGGTCCAGCAGTTCGGCCACCCGCTCCCGCCGGGCGGTGCGGGACGTGGCGAGCCGGTGCACGACAAGAGGTTCGGCGATGCTGTCGCCGACGGTGCGGCGCGGGTCCAGCGACGCCTGCGGGTCCTGGAACACCATCGCCACGTGGCGGCGCGTCGCGCGCAGGCGGCGCCGGGACCAGCGGGTCACGTCCGCGCCCGCCACCCGGACCCGCCCGGCACTCGGGTCGACCAGCCGCAGCAGCGCCAGCCCGGCGGTGGACTTGCCGCTGCCCGACTCGCCGACCAGCCCGAGCGTCTCGCCCCGGTGTACGGCGAGCGTGACGCCGTCCACGGCGCGGACCGTTCCGGCCGGGGTCGGGAAGTGCACCGCGAGGTCGTCCAGCTCGGCGATCACGTCGGGGGTGTCGTCACTCATCCGGCCTCTCCACTGTAGAAGGTGCGGACGGTGTGCCCGTCGCCGACCGGCGTCAGCGGTGGCAGCTCGTGCTCGCAGCGAGGGTCCGCGCGAACCGGGCAGCGCGGCCAGAACGCGCAGCCGGCCGGCAGGTCCAGCGGGCTCGGCGGCGCGCCGGGGATGGCCACCAGGTCCTCGCCGCGCCGGGACGGGTCGGGCCGGGCCGCCAGCAGCGCCCGGGTGTACGGGTGGGTGGGCGTGTCGAACACCCCGTCGACCGGGCCCTGCTCGACGATGCGTCCCCCGTACATGACCGCGACGGTGTCGGCGATGCCGGCGACAACGCCCAGGTCGTGGGTGACCCAGACGACTGCGGTGCCCAGCCGCGCCTGCAGGTCGGCGACCAGCTCGATGATCTGCGCCTGGGTGGTGACGTCCAGCGCGGTGGTCGGCTCGTCTGCGATCAGCAGGTCCGGCTCGCACGCCAGCGCCATGGCGATGGCGACGCGCTGGCGCATGCCGCCGGAGAACTGGTGCGGGTACGCGTCGACGCGCCGCGCGGCCGACGGGATGCCGACCAGCTCCAGCAGTTCCACCGCCCGGTCGCGGGCGGCGCGGCGGGTCAGCCCGAGGTGCTCCTCGGCCGCCTCGGTGACCTGCCGGCCCACCGGCAGCACCGGGTTGAGCGAGGTCATCGGGTCCTGGAAGACGAACCCGACGTGCCGGCCGCGCAGCCTGCGGCGGCGGTCGTCGGGCAGCGCGGTCAGTTCGTGGTCGAGCAACCGCACCCGGCCGGTGACCGTCGCGGCGCGCGGGGCCAGACCGGTGGCGGCGAGCAGGGTCATGCTCTTGCCGCTGCCGGACTCGCCGACCAGCGCGAACGTCTCCCCCTGCCGTACCTGCCAGGACACGCCGGCCACGGCGCGGGCCGGGCCACGGCGGGTGCCGATCGTGACGGTGAGGTCGTCCACGGACAGCACCGTCGAGTCGGTCCTGGGGCGCTGGCGCTGGCTCGGCATGCGTTCGGTGCGCTCGCTCATGGGGTGCTCCGGCGGGCCTCGGCGAGGGTGAGCTGGCGCGGGTCGAGCACGTCCCGCAGCGCGTCGCCGACCAGGTTGAACGCCAGCACGGTGAGGAAGATCGCCGCTCCCGGGAACACGCCCAGCCACCAGGCGTCGGTGACGAAGCCGCGCCCGTCGAACAGCATCCGGCCCCAGGCCGGCGCGGGCGGCTGGATGCCGAGGCCGAGGAAGGACAACGCGGCCTCGGAGAGGATCGCGAACGCCAGCGACAGCGACGTCTGCACGATCAGCGGCGCGGCGATGTTCGGCAGCACGTGCCGGCGCATGATGCGCAGGTCGGACGCGCCGATGGACACTGCGGCCCGGACGAACACCTGCTCGCGTACGGACAGCACGCCGGCGCGGGTGATCCGGGCGAAGATGGGCGTGTAGACTACGCCGATGGCGACCATGGCGGTGAGCAGGCCGGGGCCGAGCACCGCCACGATGGCCACCGCCAGCAGCAGCACCGGGAACGCGAACAGCACGTCCATGCAGCGCATGAGGATGCTGTCCAGCCAGCCCCGGTAGTAGCCGGCAAGCAGCCCGAGCGTCACGCCCGCGACCAGCGCGATGCCGACGCTGACCGCGCCGACCTGCAGTGACACGCGGGCGGCGACGAGCACCCGGCTGAGCACGTCGCGGCCCAGCTCGTCGGTGCCGAACGGGTGCGCGCCGCTGGGCGGGCGCAGCATCTGGTCCACGTCGACGTCGTTGACGCCGGCCGGGGCCAGCCACGGGCCGGCCACGCCCACCACGACCAGCAGGACGAGCACGATGGTGCCGCCGACGGCGAGCGGGTCGCGGCGCAGCGCGTCCAGCACACGGCGCCCGGTGCTCTCGGTCGTGGCGCTCACTTGACCGTGATCCTCGGGTCGAGGCGGGCGTAGAGGATGTCCACCAGCAGGTTTACCAGCAGGAACAGGGCGGCCACCAGCAGCACCGCGCCCTGCAGGACGGGATAGTCGCGGGCCTGCACGGCGTCGAAGGTGAGCCGGCCGATGCCCGGCCAGGCGAACAGCACCTCGATGACGATGACGCCGCCGAGCAGGCTCGCCAGTTGCACGGCGACCACAGTCACCACCGGGATCAGCGCGTTGCGCAGCACGTGCCGCACGATCACCACCCGGTTGCGCAGCCCCTTCGCCTCGGCGGTCCGCACGTAGTCGGCGGAGAGCACCTCCAGCACCGAGGAGCGGATGAACCGGGTGAGGATGGAGGCGGTGACCAGGCCGACGGTGACCGCCGGCAGCGCCACGTGGGTGGCCCACCGGCCGGGGTCCTCGGTCAGCGCCACGTAACCCGACGGTGGCAGCCAGCCGAGCACCCCGGCGAACAGCAGGATGCCCATGATGCCCATCCAGAAGTCCGGCACCGAGACGCCGAACTGGCTGAACACGCGGGCGGCGTGGTCCACGGCGGAGCCGCTGCGTACCGCCGCGACGATGCCCAGCGGGAACGCCACCAGCAGCGCGAACAGCACCGCGGTGACGGCCAGGGACAGCGTGGCGGGCAGCCGTTCCAGCACGATCTGGCTCACCGGCTGGCCGGTGCGGAAGCTGACCCCCAGGTCACCGGTGAGCGCGTGCCCGAGGTAGCTGGCGTACTGCACCGGCAGCGGCTGGTCGAGGCCGGCCCGTTCCCGCAACGCGTCGTACGTCTCCTGGTCGAACCGGGTGCCGAGCGCCACCCGGACCGGGTCGCCCGGCACGAGTTGCAGCAGCAGGAACACCACAAGGGTCACGCCGATCAGCACGACCGCCGACTGGAGTGCCCGCCGCAGGACGAAGCGGGCCATCACTTGGCCAGGGCGACCGACCGGAACCGGATCGCCCGGTCGGTGCGCACCTCGTAGCCGGAGACCTTCTTCGACCAGCCCTGCACCACGTCCGGGTTGTAGAGGTAGAGGTAGCTGGCGTCGTCGACGATCTGCTTCGCCGCCTGCTCGTACGCCTGCTTGCGGGCGCCCTGGTCGGTCTGGGTGCGCGCGTCGTCCAGCAGCTTGTCCACCGCCGGGTTCTTGTACTTGTGGAAGTTGAACGTGCCGCCGCTGTGGTGCTGGGCGTAGTAGAACTCGTCCGGGTCGATGTTGCCGAGCCAGCCCAGCATGAACCCGTCGAAGTTGCCCTTGGCCTGCTCGTCGAGCCACTGGGCGAAGTCCAGCGTACGGATCTTCACGGTGATGCCGACGTCCTTGAGCTGGGCGGCGATGACCTGGGCGGCGCTGACCGTCTCCGGGTACTCGCTGGTGACCATCAGGTCCATGGTCAGGTTGCTCACGCCCGCCTGGCCGAGCATCTGCTTGGCCTTGCCCGGGTCGTGGCTGTAGGGCGCGTAGTCGTAGTAGAACGCGCTGTCCTTCGGGATGGCGGTCTGGTTCACGGTGGCCAGGCCGAACTTCGCCGCCTTGGTGATCGCCTCCCGGTCCAGGGCGTACCCGATGGCGCGCCGCACCTCGGGGTTGTCGAACGGCTTGCGGGCCTCGTTGAGCGCCACGTACCAGTAGTCGGTGGAGGCCGCCGACTTCACCACCGGGTCGTCGCCGTCCTGCAGCGACTTGACCTGCTGCGGCGGCAGGTTGTCGGTCCACTGCACCTGGCCGCTGCGCAGGTTCTGCAGCGCCACGGTGGGGTCCTTGACGAAGGTGAACGTGACGCCGTCGAGCTTCGGCTTCTCACCCCAGTAGGCGTCGTTGCGCACCAGCTTGATGCTGTCGCCGGAGGTGTAGCCGGCCACCGTGAACGGGCCGCTGCCCACCGGCGCGGTCTTCACCTTGCCGGACTCCACGTTGGACTTCTCCACGATCGCGACGCCCTTGAACCCACCGAGGTTGGCGAGCAGGTTCGGCGTGGGCGCGCTGAGCGTCACCACCACCGTCGCGGGGTCGGGCCCGGTGACCGACTTGACGGTGGCGAACTTGTACGCGTTGTTCAGCTTCTCCTTGATGATCCGCTCGAAGGAGTAGACGACGTCCTCGGAGGTCAGCGGCGACCCGTCGGAGAACTTCACGCCCTCGCGCAGCGTGAACGTCCAGGTGAGCTGGTCGTCGCTGGTGGTCCACTTGGTCGCCAGCGACGGCACCATCTTCAGGTCGGCGTCCGGCTCGACGAGCGTGTCGTAGACGTTCTCCAGCACCTGGAAGCTGTAGTAGGCCGAGGTCTTGTGCGGGTCGAGCTGGTCGGGTTCGCCGCCGATCGCGGCGTTGAGGATTCCGCCTTCGCCGCCGGCGTTCCCCCCGCCGCCGACGTCGACCGCCTCGCCGCCGGTGCATCCGGACAGGACGCCGACGGTGAGGATGAGTGCGGCGCCGAACGCGCCGAGCTTGTTCCTGGACACAGGCCCCCCTTGCCACTTCCCGGACAAAAGAAAGTTTCGGCGAGTCTTGTCTCCGAGCCGGATGATGTCAAACGAATCCAGCCAAAATGACTGGTCGATCGGTGTTGCCGGTGCGGAGTGAACGGTGGTTCAATCCGGGCCCCGACCCGATCCGCCACCGCGCTGGGAGTTGCCGCCGTGACCACACACGAGGTCGTCAACCAGGTCCCCCCGATGGTCGGCCACGACACCGCCGACGACCCGGCACTGCGCGACGGCGTGACCCGGGAGGGCGCCGAATGGGCGCTGCCCGGCCTGCACGAGCTGGGCCGTCTCGCCGGTGGTGAGGAGGCAGCCGAACACGGGCGGCTCGCCAACGAGCACCCGCCGGTGCTGCGCACCCACGACCGGTACGGCAACCGGATCGACGAGGTGGAGTTCCACCCGTCCTGGCACGAGCTGATGCGTACCGCCGTCGGGCACGGCCTGCACGCCGCGCCGTGGGCCGACGACCGGCCCGGCGCGCACGTGGCCCGCGCGGCCGGCTTCTACCTGTGGCGGCCCGACGCCGGGCACGGCTGCCCGATCTCGATGACCTACGCGGCGGTGCCCGCGCTGCGGCACAGCCCGGAGCTGGCCGACCGCTACGAGCCGCTGCTCACCACCCGCGAGTACGACTTCGGGCTGCGCCCGCCGCAGACCAAGCGCGGGCTGCTCGCCGGCATGTCGATGACCGAGAAGCAGGGCGGCTCGGACGTACGCGCCAACACCACCACCGCCCGCCCTGAGCCGGACGGCAGCTACCGGCTCGTCGGGCACAAGTGGTTCACCTCCGCGCCCATGTGCGACCTGTTCCTCACGCTCGCCCAGGCACCCGGCGGCCTCACCTGCTTCCTGGTCCCCCGCGTGCTGCCCGACGGCGCCCGCAACCCGATGCGGCTGATGCGGCTCAAGGACAAGCTCGGCAACCGCTCCAACGCCTCCGCCGAGGTCGAGTACGAGCACGCGGTGGCGTGGCGCGTCGGCGACGAGGGCCGGGGCGTGCGCACCATCATCGACATGGTCAACCTGACCCGGCTCGACTGCGTGATCGGCGCGGCGGCCGGGATGCGTCACGGCGTGACCACCGCGGTGCACCACGCCACCCACCGGCGGGCGTTCGGCAGCTACCTTCTCGACCAGCCGCTGATGCGCAACGTGCTGGCCGACCTCGCGGTGGAGTCCGAGGCCGCCACCGTGCTGATGGTCCGGCTGGCCGGCGCGACCGACCGGTCGGCGCGCGGCGACGACGGCGAGACCGCGTTCAAGCGCCTCGCCCTCGCAGTCGGCAAGTACTGGGTGTGCAAACGCTGGCCGGGGCACGCCGCCGAGGCGCTGGAATGCCTGGGCGGCAACGGCTACGTCGAGGAGTCCGGCATGCCGCGGCTGTTCCGCGAGTCGCCGCTGAACTCGATCTGGGAGGGCTCCGGCAACGTCGCCGCGCTGGACGTGCTGCGCGCGCTCACCCGGGAACCGCAGGTCCTCGCCGCGTACGAGGCGGAGGTGGCCGCCGCGGCCGGCGCGGACGCGCGACTGGACGCCGCGGTGCGCCGGGTGCGCGACGAGCTGGCCGACCACACCGACCTGGAGCTGCGCGCCCGGCGCGTGGTGGAGCGGCTGGCGCTGGTGCTGCAGGGCGCGCTGCTGGTACGCCACGGCCACCCCGCGGTCGCCGACGCGTTCTGCGCGTCCCGGCTCGGCGGCGACCACGGCCAAGCGTACGGGACGCTACCCGGCGGACTGGACCTCGCAGCGATCATCGACCGCGCCACCCCCAAGATCGGCTGAACGGCGATGACGCGTCTGGTCTCGACCCACCTGTATCCGGTCAAGTCCCTCGGCGGCGTCGACGTCGACCGGGCCGAGGTCCAGCCGTGGGGGTTGCGTCACGACCGCCGCTGGGTGGTGCTGCGCCCCGACGGCGGCAAAGTGGGCTCGACCGCCCTGCCGGCGCTGCTCGGCCTGACCGCCGCGCCCGGGCCCGGGTCGCTCACGCTCACCGCCCGCGACGGGTCGTCGCTGACGGTCGCCGAGCCGGTGGACGGGCCGCCGGTTCCGACCGACGTGTCCCGGCTGGACACGGTCCGGCTCGCCGCCGACGAGGCTCACGACTGGCTCTCCGCGCGGCTGGGCCGGCCGGTGCGGCTGGCCTGGCTGGACGACCCGCGCCGCCGGCCGATGTCGGCCGAGCACGGCGGCCGGCCCGGTGACCCGCTCAACCTCTCCGACGCCGGGCCGCTGCTGGTCGCCACGGCGCCGTCGCTGCGGCGGCTGCGGGACTGGATCGTCGAGGGCGCGCTGGAACGCGGCGAACCGGCCCCGGAGCCGCTGGCGATGGCCCGGTTCCGGCCCACTGTGGTGCTCGACGGGCCGTTCGAGCCGTTCGCCGAGGACGGCTGGACACGGGTGCGCATCGGCGCCGTCGACTTCCGGGTCTCCGAACGCTGCGACCGCTGCTCGGTGACGCTCATCGACCCGCAGACCCTCGCCAGCGGGAAGGAGCCCATCCGCACGCTGGCCCGGCACCGGCGCCACGACGGCAAGACCTGGTTCGGCATCCGGCTGGTCCCGGAGACCACCGGCGAGATCCGCGTCGGCGATCCCGTCACCGTCTCCTGATCCGGCCGCTCAGCGGCCACGCCACTCGTCGGCCAGGATCGCGTGGACGAGCTGGTCGGCCCACCCGCCCCGGAACCGGTAGCTGCGCACGTGCCGCGCCTCCCGCCGCATCCCGAGCCGGGCCATCAGACGCGCCGACGGCTCGTTGTCCGCGTGGCAGCGGGCCACCACCCGGTGCAGCCCGAACTCGCCGAAACCCCAGTCCAGCAGCGCCCCGGCCGCCTCCGTGGCCAGCCCCCGGCCGCCGTGGTCGGGGTGGAACACGTACCCCAGCTCGGCGGTGCGGTCCGCCGCGCTGCGCCACACCAGCTCGACCGCGCCGATCACCCGCCCGTCGCGCACCACGGCGAGCGTCAGGCAGTCGCCCTCCGCGCGCAGCGCGTCCTCGCCGGCCATCGCGGTGACCGACGCCAGGGACCCCGCCCGGGTACGCGGGGCGGCGCCCGCCATCCAGCGGACCACGTCCGGACGGCGCTGCCAGGCGTGCACGTCGTCGAGGTCGTCGAGCGTCACCGGGCGCAGCAGCAGCCGGGACGTGCGCAGCGGGTACGCCGGGTGGGCCATCGGGCGATGGTAGGAGGAACCTAGGGTGAGCCGCATGGTCGTTTCCGCCGACGACGGCAACCCACTCACCCAGCTCACACTCGACCAGCTCCGGGCACGCACCAGCGTGAAGTGGCGGCTGTACCCGCCGGACGTGCTGCCGCTGTGGGTGGCCGAGCA
>NZ_KK037233.1:1090733-1110676 GCF_000568915.1 Micromonospora sp. M42
TGCGGCTCGACCCGGCCGCGCTGGAGGAGGCGTTCCGGCGCGCCCGTGCGATCGGCGAGCGGCCGGCGTTCCTGCTCTGCAACCCGCACAACCCGACCGGCGTGGTGCACCGGCCCGACGAGCTGGCCACCGTCGCCGAGCTGGCCGCCCGGCACGGCGTCCGGGTGGTCTCCGACGAGATCCACTCGCCGCTGGCGCTACCCGGTGCGCGGTTCACCCCGTACCTGACGGTGCCCGGCGCCCAGAACGCGTTCGCGCTGCTGTCGGCGTCCAAGGCGTGGAACCTCGCCGGGCTCAAGGCGGCGCTCGCCGTCGCCGGGCCGGACGCCGCCGACGACCTGGCCCGGATGCCGGAGGAGGTGAGCCACGGCCCGAGCCACTTCGGCGTGCTCGCGCACACCGCCGCATTCCGGGCCGGCGGACCCTGGCTGGACCGGCTGCTCGACGGCCTGGACGCCAACCGGGCACTGCTCGGGTCGCTGCTGGCCGAGCACCTGCCGGCCGTGTCGTGGCGGCCGCCGGAGGGCACGTACCTGGCCTGGCTGGACTGCCGCGCCCTCGGCGTGCCCACGGAGGCGGGCGACGGCCCGGGGGTGGCCAGCGATCTGGACGGGCCGGCGCGGATGTTCCTCGACCGGGCCCGGGTGGCGCTCAGCTCCGGGCACGTCTTCGGCGCCGGCGGCGCCGGGTTCGTCCGGCTCAACTTCGCCACCTCCCCCGCCGTGCTCACCGAGGCGGTGACCCGGATGGGCCGCGCGGCGACCGGCTGACGGCCGGGCCGGCACCGGCGCCCCGCGGCGCCGGCGCCCCGGCCGGCTCAGGTGGTGGTCTGCCCGTCGATGCTCTCGCGCAGGATGTCCGCGTGCCCGGCGTGCTGGGTGGTCTCGGCGATGACGTGGATCAGCACCCGCCGGATGCTGCGGACCGAGCCGGGCTCGTTCCACGGCGCGTCCGGCACCGGCCAGGTCGCCGACAGGTCCTCGACACCGGCCACGATCTCCTCGGTACGCGCGGCGACGCGCGCGTACCGGTCCAGGATGGCCGGCAGCGTGTCCCCGGGCAGCATCTGGAAGTCCCGCCCCCGCTCGATCGCCCACTGCGGCAGCTCGCGGGCCTGCCCGGACATGAAGTCCTCCCAGGTGACACCCTCCGGCATGGCGAAGGACATCGCCGACGGGCCCTCGACCACGAACCGCAGCCACGCCTCCTCGGTGGACGCGACATGCTTGATCAGCCCGCCCAGGCAGAGCGCGCTGACCGTCGGCTTCTGCCCGGCCTGCTCGTCGGTCAGGCCGCGCACCGTGTTGGTCAGCATGTTCCGGGCCTCGGCGAGCTCGGCCAGCAGGTCGGCCCGCTCGGCGTCGAGGGTGGTGGAGGTCGTGGTCGTGCCGGTCATCGTCATCGGTTCCTTCCGGTCCTGATCGGGTACGGGCCCACACTCGCAGGCGTAGCGGTCAGGATGTGTCCTCTTCTGCGGGCAGAATGCGTGTCGTGCCGACGACTTCCGCGCGACTGCTCTCCCTGCTGTCCCTGCTTCAGGCCCGCCGTGACTGGCCGGGCGCGCTGCTCGCCGAACGGTTACGGGTCAGCGCGCGTACCGTGCGCCGCGACGTCGACCGGCTCCGCGAGCTGGGCTATCCGATCGAGAGCACCAAGGGCCCGGACGGCGGCTACCGTCTCGGCGCCGGCTCCGCGCTGCCGCCGCTGCTCTTCGACGACGAGCAGGCGGTCGCGCTCACCGTGGCGTTGCAGACCGCCGCCACCGGCGTGACCGGCATCGAGGAGGCCGCCGCGCGGGCGCTGACCACGGTCCGGCAGGTGATGCCGCCCCGGCTGCGCCACCGGGTCGACGCGCTGCGGGTGATCGCCGTGGAACGGGCCGGCACGCCCGCCGCGGCCCGCGTGGAGCCGGGACTGCTGATGACACTCAGCGCCGCCGTGCACGCCCGGGAGGAGCTGCGCTTCGACTACGACTCGGTGTCGGCGTCCGCTCCCGACGCGCCGCCGCGCCGCGCGCAGCCGCACCACCTCGTCACCTGGGGCGGGCGCTGGTATCTCGTGGCCTGGGACCTGGACCGCGACGACTGGCGCACGTTCCGGGTCGACCGGATCAGCCCGCGTACGCCCACCGGCCCCCGGTTCACGCCCCGCGAGCTGCCCGGCGGGGACGTCGCGGCGTACATCGCCGGCCGGTTCAAGGGCGCCACCGGGCCGGGTGACTGGCCCTGCCGGGGCGAGGTGATCCTCGACCTGCCCGCCCGGACGGTCTCCGCGTGGACCCGCGACGGCATCGTCGAGGAGCTGGGGCCCGATCGCTGCCGTCTGACCCAGGGCGGCTGGTCGTGGGCCGGGCTGGCCGCCCTGCTCGGCCGCTACGACGCCGACATCGAGGTGGTCGGGCCGCCCGAGTTGCGGGAGGCGTTCGCCCGCCTGGCCCGCCGCTACGCCGCAGCAGCGGAGGGCCCGAACCCGCCTCGGTAGCCGGGCCGGCCGGGGTGTCAGTCGGTGGGCAGGAGCGGGCGCATGAACGTGCGCTCGTACCGCAGGACGCAGCCCGACTCGTCGCGGATCCGGTCGGCGGCGACGAACTCCGGGTCCACTCCGAACCGGGCACGATACTGCTCGTACGCCGCCAGGCTCTCAAAGCTGAACAGCGCCTCGGCCCGGTCGCTGGCGCCCTCGGCGGGCAGGAAGTAGCCGTGGTGCACGCCGCCGTGCCGTGCCACCAGCCGCATCCAGGTGCGGGCGAAGCGCTCGAACGCCTCGATCTGTGCGGGGTCGATCGTGTAGTGCACGACGCAGGTGATCACGCGGCCACGATAGCGACGGTCGGTCAGGCGGCGCAGCGGCGGTCGCCGGGGTCGGTCGTGTCGGCCAGGCCCGCGTACCGGCCCCGGTGGTAGAGCAGCGGCGACCCGACGTCGGCGTGCCGCAGCAGCTCCGGCTCGGCCAGCACGACGGCGTGGTCCCCGACGACGACCCGGTCCACCACCCGGCACAGTAGCCAGGCCAGTGTGTCGTCGAGGACCGGCACCCCTTCCGGGCCGGGCCGCCAGCGGGTCGGCTCGGCGAACCTGTCGATCCCGCTGGCGGCGAACCTCCGGGCCACCTCGTGCTGGCCGTGCCCGAGCAGGTGCACCGCGACGTGCCGGGCCCGGGACACCACCAGCCAGCTCGACGAGCCCAGGTCCAGCCGGTCAGACCGTGAAGCCGTGGAACAGCACCGACGCCAGCCCGAGCGCCAGCACCAGGTTGAACACGGTGGCCGCGCCGAACACGGTGACCGGCCGCCAGCCGGCCTCGCGCAGCGACGACACGCGGACCTCCAGGCCGATGCTGACGAAGGCCAGGATGAGGAACCAGACCCGCAGGTCGGTGACGATCGCCATGGTGGCCTTGCCGTCCGCCCCGGCGACGTCGAGGTACCAGGTGGCGATCACCGAGGCGGCGACGAACCCGAGGACGAACTTCGGGAACCGACGCCACAGCTCGCCGAGCCCCGGCCGCGGGGTGTCCGGACGGCGCTCCACGCGCAGCGCGAAGTACGCGGTGAGGGCCACCGCCACCACGCCCATCAGCGCGTTCTGGGTGACCTTGACGATGCTGGCGATCTGGAGCGCGTCCTCACCGGCGAGCGCGCCCGCCGCGGTGACGGCGGCGGTGGTGTCGATGTTGCCGCCGATCCAGGCGCCGGCGACCGCGTCGGAGAGGCCGAGCACGTCGGCCAGCCACGGCAGCAGGAAGATCGACGGCAACGCGAACGCGATGACCAGGCTGGCCGTGTACGCGAGCTGTTCCCGGCGTGCCCGGACCGCGCCGGCGGCGGCGATCGCGGCGCTCACCCCGCAGATCGACACGGCCGAGGCGAGCAGCGCCCGCAGTTTGTCGTCCAGGCCGAAGCGCCCGGCCAGCCACCAGGTGAACAGGAACACGCCGCTGATCAGCAACAGCGCCTGGGCGATGGCGGGACCGGCGGCGCTCGCAATGACGGCAAGGTTGATCGAGGCGCCGAGCAGCACCAGGCCGGTCTTGATGAAGAACTCGGTCCGGAACGCGGCGGAGATCCGGTCGCGCAGGCCGGTCACGGTGACCACCAGGTTGCCGAGCAGGCCGAGCAGGATCGCATAGACCGGGTACTCGATCGCGGCGGCCACCTCCTCGACCGCGCTGCCCTCGGCCCAGACCGGCACGTTCTGTTCCAGGTAGCGGGTGAGCGCGGCCAGCCCGAGCACCACCAGCAGACCCACGGCGGTCCAGGCCCAGAACGCGCCGGAGCGCAGGTCGGCCGGGGGCGGCGCGTCCGCGGGCGTACCGTCCGGTCGATCCACTGAGGTCGCGGCGGCTGGGGCGTCCGCGGTGGAGGCCGCGGACGGCCCGGCGGCGGTGCTGCGAACGGCGGGCTCCGGTGCGGCGGCCATCACGGCACCAGCCCGGCGGGGATGACGCCGACCAGCACCAGGAGCAGCAGCGCGAGGCCGAGGACAGTGGCGGCCCAGTCCTCGCTGAAGGCGAGCCGGGACGTGCCTGCGGTGGGCGGTTCGGGTGGCGTGGGCGCGTTGCTCATGGAGGGCTCCTACGGGTACGCGCGGGCGAGGGAGGGCAGCCGAAGGCTCATCGACCCCACGGAGAGTTTCCTACTTAACTAGTAGGATTACAAGGTCTTCCCGCGCTCCGGCTCACCCGCGGCACGTTCGGCGACCACCACCGAGATGCCGTCGAGCACCCGCTGCAGACCGAACTCGAAGGCGTGATCCGGCCCGTACGCCGCGCCGTGCGCCATGCCCGCCGCCGTGCCGACCCGGGCGGCGAGCGGGAAACTGCCGGCGGTCATGAACTTCTCCAGCCAGGGCCCGTGCGTCTGCCACCACTGGTCGTCGGTCATCCCGGTCTCACGTTCCAGCTCGGCCACGTCCAGCGCGGCCCGCGCCGCGCTCTTGGCGTGCCCCAGCACCAGCGTGAGCACCGCGTCCATCTCCACGTCGTCGAGCCCGATGTCCGCGACGGCGTGCAACTCGTAGTCGTACTTCGCGAGCACGTTCGGGCCGAGAACCGGCCGGGTCGTCTCGGCGCGCAGCAGCCACGGGTGGGACCGGTAGAGCGCCAGATTGTCCCGCGCGATCCGTTCCAGCCGGCCCCGCCAGCCACCCGGCACGTCGGACGGGCGCGGGAGGTCACCGAGAACGGCGTCCACCATCACGTCGAGCAGTTCCGCCTTTCCCGGCACGTACGTGTAGACGGACATGGTGCCCACGCCGAGCGCCTCGCTGACGCGGCGCATGGTAAGCGCGTCGATGCCCTCGGCGTCGGCGATCTCGATCGCGGTGCGCACGATCCGGTCGACGCTGAGGCCGGGACCGGCGCCGCGGCTGGCCGGCTCCCGGGTGCGCCACAGAAGGGCCAGGCTGCGGGCGGGATCGGCCTTGCGCCGGCGCTCCTTCGACATGGTGCCGTCATCCTACCGGCCACGCCGTTCGCGGGCCGTCGGCGGGACGCCGGGAAAAGCCGCGAGAATTGTTCGGGCAAAAAGAATGGCGGGTTCTCCCGCCACTACCAACATATAGCGCACCCCCGGTCTTGCGGCAAGCCCCGGGTGGTGGCGCAGAATTGCCGGCCGTAACCCATTGCCGAGGCATTCGAAAAGCCGCGAAGAGCGGAGGCTCGGCCGTGCCCGTGATCGGAGACGAGTTGAATCTGCCTGCCACGAGCGTTTTCGATCTTCCCGAACGTCTGTCGGCCAAGGCCGACCCGAACCTGATCGCCGACGACGAGCGGCACTTCGCCGCCATCGCGGACAGCCTGCGCCGCTCGATCGCCGAGTTGACCGACCGGCTCGACGCGACGCGCCGGTCCGCCGGCGGCCGGGGCCGGCAGGCCGTCGACCGGGACGAGGAGGTCCGGCGGTTGAGCGCGCGCCTGCGTACGCTGCGCCGTTACGGCCTGGACCTGTGCCTGGGCCGGATGGTCGGCGCGGACGGCGGCGAACCGGTGTACGTGGGCCGACTCGGCCTGACCGACGGCGCGGGCGGCCGACTGCTGCTGGACTGGCGCTCCCCCGCCGCCGAGCCGTTCTTCGGCGCCACCCACGCCGACCCGATGGGCCTGGTCAGCCGCCGCCGGTACCGGTGGAGCCGAGGGCGGATCACCGACTACTGGGACGAGGTGTTCACCGCCGACGCTCTGGCCGGGCACGCCGCGCTGGACGACCAGTCGGCGTTCATCGCCAGCCTGGGCGCGACCCGGTCGGCGCGGATGCGTGACGTGCTCGGCACCATCCAGGCCGACCAGGACGCGATCATCCGGGCCGGTTCCCGGGGCGCGCTGGTGGTGGACGGCGGTCCCGGCACCGGCAAGACGGTGGTGGCGCTGCACCGCACCGCGTACCTGCTGCACGCCGACCCGCGCCTCGGCGAGCGCCGCGGCGGGGTCCTCGTCGTCGGGCCGCACCAGCCGTACCTGAACTACGTCTCCGACGTGCTGCCCAGCCTGGGCGAGGAGGACGTGCAGATCTGCACCCTGGCCGACCTGGTGCCGGAGGGCGCGGCGGCGGCGCCGGAGACCGACCCGGAGGTGGCCCGGCTGAAGGCGTCGGCGGACGTCGTGCGGGCTGTCGACGCCGCGGTCCGGTTCTACGAGGAGCCGCCCGCGACCGGGATGACTGTCGGGGTCGGGGACGCCGAGCTGCGGCTGACCGCCGACGACTGGGCGACGGCGTTCGAGGCGGCCGGCCCGGGCGTCGGGCACAACGAGGCCCGCGACGACGTGTGGGAGGAACTGCTCACGATCCTGGTGGAGAAGTACCGCGGGGACGAGCCGGAGGAGGCGGTCCGCCGGGCACTGGGACGCGACCGGGAACTGGTGACCGCGTTCGGCCGGGCGTGGCCGCTGCTCGACCCGCTCGACGTGGTGGCCGACCTGTGGTCGGTGCCGGCCTACCTGCGCCGGTGCGTGCCCTGGCTGAGCGTCGAGGAGATCCGTACGCTGCGGCGGGCCGACGCCCGGGCCTGGACGGCCGCGGACCTGCCGTGGCTGGACGCGGCCCGGCGGCGGGTCGGCGACCCGGAGGCGTCGCTGCGGCGGCGCCGCGACGAGGCGGTGCTGGCCGCGCAGCGCGCGGAGATGGACACGGTGGTCGACGCGCTGATCGCGTCGCACGCCTACGACGACGGCGAAGGTCTGATGACCATGCTGTACGGCGAGGACATGCGCACCAGCCTGGTCGACTCCAGCGCGTTGAGCGTGGCCGATCCGGACCTGCTGGCCGGGCCGTTCGCGCACGTCGTGGTGGACGAGGCGCAGGAGCTGACCGACGCGCAGTGGCAGATGCTGCTGGCGCGCTGCCCGTCGCGCAGCTTCACCGTGGTCGGCGACCGGGCGCAGGCGCGGCACGGGTTCACCGAGTCGTGGCCGCAGCGGCTGGCGCGGGCCGGGTTCGACCGGGTCGAGGTGGCGACGCTGACCGTCAACTACCGCACCCCGGCGCAGGTGATGGCGGCGGCCGAGCCGGTGATCCGGGCCGTGCTCCCGGACGCCAACGTGCCCACGTCCATCCGCGACGGCGCCCCCGTGCGGTACGGCGACCGCGCCGACCTGCGCGCGGTGGTGGACGGCTGGCTCGCCGCCCATCCCGAGGGCGTCGCGTGCGTCATCGGCGATCCCGGGTTCCCGGCGACCGACCGGGTCCGGTCGCTGACGCCGGAGCTGGCGAAGGGGCTGGAATTCGACCTGGTGGTGCTGGTCGACCCGGAGTCCTTCGGCGACGGCATCTCCGGCGCGGTGGACCGGTACGTCGCGATGACCCGGACCACCGGCGAGCTGGTCGTGCTCACCGGGCCGTGACCCGTGCCCCGGGGGCGACGCACGGCCGCCCCCGGGGTCCGGCTCAGCGGCTGAGCGCCCGGTAGCGGCGCAGCGACAGCGGCAGGAACACCGCGATCAGCGCCAGCGGCCAGAGCACCGCCAGCAGCGGGTGATGCGCGGCCACCCAGGAGTCGCCGCCCCAGCCGGGGTTGCCGAACAGCTCCCGGGTGGCGCCGACGGTGGCGGACAGCGGGTTCCACTCGGCGACCGCGCCCAGCCACGCGGGCATGGTGGACGGCGCCACGAACGCGCTGGACAGGAAACCGAGCGGGAACTCCAGCGTCTGCACGGCCGTGACCGCGCTCTGTCCCTGCACGGTCAGGCCGAGGAAGACGCCCACCCAGACCAGCGCGATCCGCAGCAGCAGGATCAGCCCGAACGCGGTGAGCGTGTCGCCGAGGTCGCCGCGTGCCCGCCACCCGACGGCCAAGCCGACGAGCAGCATGACGGCGAGCGTCACCACGGCGAACATCAGGTCGGCGACAGCGCGGCCGAGCAGCGGCGCCAGCCGCGACACCGGCATGGACCGCAGCCGGTCGGTGACACCGCGCTCCAGGTCCGCCGAGACCGCCATGGTGGTCATGCTGATGCCGAAGACCATGGTCATGGCGAACATCCCGGGCATCAGGAACTCGCGGTAACTGCCGCCGCCTGGTACCTGGAGCGCGCCGCCGAACAGGTACGCGAACATCAGCACCATCAGGATGTCGAAGCCCAGCGAGCCGATCAGCGGACCGGGCTCGCGCCGCCAGTGCGCCAGCGCACGCCCGGTCAACGTCAGGCCGTCACCGGCCAGCGACGCACGGCGGGCCGGATTCACCGTCGCGGTCACGCGGTCACCTCCACGCCGGTGCGGGCGGCGGAGGACGTGGCGGTGAGCTGGAGGAACACCTCGTCCAGAGTGGGCCGGCGCAGCGCCACGTCGGCCACGCCCACGCCGTCGGCGTCGAGTGCGCGCAGCACCTCGGTCAGCGCACCGGCCCGCTCGCCGACCTGGGCGCTGACCGCCCGCCGGTCCAGATCGACAGCCGGTTCGGAGCGGGCCACCGCGCGCAGCCGACTCGCGGCGGCGGCGAGGTCGGCGGCGTCGCGGACGACCAGTTCGATCCGGTCGCCGCCCAGGCGGGACTTGAGCGCGTCGGGGGTGCCCTCGGCGATCACCCGGCCGGCGTCGAGCACGCAGACGCGGTCGGCGAGCTGGTCGGCCTCGTCCAGGTACTGCGTGGTCAGCAGCACCGTGGTGCCGCCGCGCACCAGGTCCCGTACCGCCTCCCACACCTCGTTGCGCCCGCGCGGGTCCAGCGCCGTGGTCGGCTCGTCCAGGAACAGCACCGACGGCGCGAGGATCATGCCGGCGGCCAGGTCGAGGCGGCGGCGCATGCCACCGGAGTACGTGCGTACCGGCCGATCGGCGGCGTCGGCGAGCCCGAACCGGTCGAGCAGTTCGGTCGCCCGCCGCCGCGCCCCGGCCCGGCCCAGGTGGAACAGGCGGCCGAAGATGACCAGGTTCTCCCGGCCGCTCAGCGCCTCGTCCACCGCCGGATGCTGGCCGACCAGGCCGATGCGGTGGCGTACCCGGTCGGCCTGCCCGGCCACGTCGTAGCCGGCGACCTCGGCCCGCCCGGCGTCGAGGCGCAGCAGCGTGGCCAGGATGCGTACGGCTGTGGTCTTGCCCGCGCCGTTCGGGCCGAGCAGCCCGCACACGGTGCCCGGTGGCACGCGCAGGTCGAATCCGTCCAGCGCCACGTTGCCCCCGTACCGCTTGCGCAGGCCCTCCGCGAGGATCGCGTGTTCCACGTCTGTCCCCCTCCGTTGACGACGGCCACTACCGTACAACGTACGGTAGGCCGTCTGCCAGGGACTGCGGCGCCTAGCGCTTGAGCAGCGCGCGCAGCGCCTCGGCGATCTCGCCCGGCGCCTCCTCGGCCATGAAATGCCCGGCCGTGGTGGTGCGATGCTCCAGGTCCGGCGCCCAGGCCCGCCACACCGCCGCCGCGTCGTAGCCGAGCGCGGCGCCCCAGTCCTGCTGGATGACGGTGACCGGCATGGTCAGCCGCCGCCCGGCGTCCCGGTCCGCCCGGTCGTGCGTCACGTCGATCCCGGCCGAGGCCCGGTAGTCGGCCACGATCGAGTCGACCGCCTCGCGGGAGGCCCGCAGGTACTCGGCGCGCACCTGCGCCGGCATCGCCGCCGGGTCACCGGCCCAGGCGTCCAGGAAGTGCCCGAAGACGCGTCAGCGCTGGCCGCGATCATCTGCTCGGGCAGGCCGGGCGGCTGGGCCATCAGGTAGAGGTGGAACGCCACCGACGCGGACGCGCCGTGCAGCACGTCCCACTTGTCGAGGGTGGGCAGCACGTCCAGCGACGCCAAGTGGGTGACCGCGTCCGGGTGGTCCAGGCCGGCCCGGACCGCGACCAGGGCGCCCCGGTCGTGCCCGGCGAGCGCGAACCGCTCGTGTCCGAGCGCGCGGGCCGCCGCCACCACGTCGGCGGCCATGGTCCGCTTGCTGTACGTGTCCTCGCTGGCAGCGGCCGGCTTGTCGCTGGCGCCGTAGCCGCGCAGGTCCGGGCAGATCACCGTGTGCTCGCCCGCCAGGT
Source organism: Micromonospora sp. M42 (assembly GCF_000568915.1). Lineage (NCBI taxonomy): Bacteria > Bacillati > Actinomycetota > Actinomycetes > Micromonosporales > Micromonosporaceae > Micromonospora > Micromonospora sp. M42. Next base: position 1,101,188 of record NZ_KK037233.1, read on the forward strand.
CGGCGGCGACGTGCCGCCACATCAGATGCGTCTGCGGGAAGCCGTGCAGCAGCACGACCGGGCTGCCGGAGCCGCCGACCGCCACGTTCAGCGCCACGCCCTCGGCGACCGGAACGCGCTGGTAGTCGAACCCCGCGATGGTGGTGCTCATCTCGATCCCTCTTTCGTCTCGTCGTACCTGACCAGCGTGGCGGAAGCAACCGATGAGCGCGATACGGTGACCGCTGTCGAGGAGGGTCGGTGCCTGTCGGTTTCGGTGTGCTGGGTCCGGTCACGGCCTGGGACGACGCGGGTGAGCCGGTCGACCTGAAGGGGCCCCGGCACCGGGCCGTGCTGGCCCGGCTGGTCGCCGCCCGGGGCCGGGTGGTGCCGGTCGGGCAGATCGTCGACGACCTGTGGGACGACCCGCCGGCCGGCGCGGTGGGCGCGGTCCGCACGTTCGTCGCGGCGCTGCGCCGCCGCCTCGAGCCGCGCCGTCCGCCACGCGAGGCGGCCCGGCTGCTGGTCACCGAGGGACCGGGGTACGCGCTGCGCGCCGACCCGGGCGCCGTCGACGCCTGGCGGTTCGAGGACACGGTCAGCGCGGTAGCCGACGCGCTGCCCCGGGCCGCGCTCGACCGGCTCGACGAGGCGCTGGGCTGGTGGCGCGGACCCGCGTACGCCGACTTCGACCAGCCGTGGGCGCACGCCGAACGGTCCCGGCTCGACCAGATCCGGCTCACCGCCGTGGAGCGGCGGGCCGAGGCGCTGCTGGCGCTGGACCGGGCCGCCGACGCCGTACCCGATCTCGACGCGCACGTCGCCGCGTACCCGTGGCGGGAGGACGGGTGGGCGCTGCTGGCCTCGGCGCTCTACCGGGCCGGACGGCAGGCCGACGCGCTCGCCGTGCTGCGCCGCGCCCGGGAGCTGCTGCGCGACCAGCTCGGGCTGGACCCCGGACCCCGGCTGCGGCGGCTGGAGACCGACTGTGCGCCAGACCGAACCCGAACCGACCGGCGCGGCGCGCGTCTGGCCGAGACCGCCGCGGCGTACGAGCGCAGTGTGGTGCCCGGCGCGCGGGCCCGGCTGGAGTCCACTGTCGGGATGCTGCGCAGCCTCGCGGTGACCGGGCCGGGCGGACTGGAGGCCGCCCGGGACCACCGCGAAAGCGGCTATCAGCGCCGCCGAGCAACTGGGCGACCCGGAGTTCAACGGCGCGGGTCATCGGCGGGTACGACGTACCCGCGATCTGGACCCGCTCGGACGACCCGGCGCAGGCGGCCCGGGTCGTCGCGGCGGCACAGCGGGCGCTCGCCGGGCTGGGCCCGGACGCGCCGGAGGCGACCCGCGCCCGGCTGCTGGCCACCGTCGCGATCGAGTCCCGAGGTACGGCGTCACCCGGCCCGGCGCAGTCCGCGCGGGAAGCGGAGGCGATCGCCCGGCGGGTGGCCGACCCGGCGCTGCTGGCCCAGGCGCTCAACGGCGTCTACATGCAGACGTTCCAGCGGGCCGGGCTCGCCCCGCAGCGGGACGCGGTCGGCGTCGAACTGGTCGCGCTCGCCGCCCGGCACGGCCTGGCCACAGTGGAGATCCTCGGGCACCTGATCCGCGTGCAGGCGCGCAGCGCGCTCGCCGACTTCACCACCGCCGACGCGCACGCCGACGCGGCGGACCGGCTCGCCGCCCGGCACGAGAGCCCCCTCGTCGGTGTGTTCACCGGCGGCTACCGGGCCATGCGGACCGCCGCCACCGGCGCCGCGTACCCGGATGCGGAGGCGACGTACCGGTCGTGGGCGACCGGGCTGGCCGGCTGCGGGATGCCCGGCGTGGAACGCGGGCTGCTGCCGCTGGCGCTGCTGTGCCTGCGGGTGTGGCACGACCGGCCCGCCGGCTTCCCGGCCGACACCGACTGGGGCCCGTACGCGCCCTGGGCGCGCCCGCTGGTGCTGCTCTCCGCCGGCCGCCGCGACGAGGCAGCCAGCGCGTTGCGCCGCACCCCGGCGCCGCCGCGTGACCTGCTGCAGGAGGCGCTGTGGTGCCTCACCGGCCGGGCCGCTGTGGCGCTCGGGGACCGGGACGCGATGCTCCGGGCGCGGGACGCGCTCGTCCCAGCGGCGGGCGAGGTGGCCGGGGCGGGCAGCGGTCTGCTCACCGTCGGGCCGGTCGCCGCACACCTGGATCGCATCACCGCCGCCCTGTTGGGGAGTCCGGGGTGACGTCGCGTTCGTGTTGATTCGTCGCGTCGAGGGACGCCGAGGTCCGGCGTCGGCGTGGTGGCTCGTCGGGCCACCGCCACCAGATCCCATACGCGCACTCGCGGTCCGGGCGTCGGAACGTCATCTCGTAGATCACTTTCCCTGCGAGGTGCTTACTGCTCGGTTCGCAGCGGGTACGGGCAATCTCCTGGCGACTCGACCCCGACCGCGTTCTTCGCCACACGACCTGCCACGCCTCAGCCGGTGCGTCCGCACGATCGAACTGCACACGCACCGACAGCTTCCCAACTCGCCGCTCCTCGCAGCTCTCGCGATAGTAGGGCTTCATCGGGGCGTACACGTCTTCGAACACTTGCCTGATGCCGACGTTGACGCGACGTCCGCGGGCAAGCGGACCGAGCAGATACAACCACCGGTAGATGCGGCCGTCTTCCTCCGCCACGGCCCCGTCGAGCAGCCGATGTTCGGGGAACAGCGACGTCACCCCGTCGATCACCCGGTTCTGTCCGCTCCAATGGGAACGGATGCCCACAAGACGGATCTGCCGGGTGGCGCGGATGCGTTGCTGTCGGGTGTACGCGTAGCGGTGATGGTCACGCCCATCGTCGCCCCTGACTCTGGTGACGATCAATGACCCGTCGAGTTCCTCGATCACAAAATCAGGCGGGTGGTAGATACACCGCACGTAGTAAGTGATCAGCGCTCCAACGGGCAGAAGCATCACGAGGGTTGCGAGAGTCCAGAGCGGGAGACGCAACGCCACCATCCAGGCACTCCCAACGCCGAACATCGTCATGAGCGCCGTACCGGCCAGCACGAGGAGCTGAAGCAGGTCGGAACTCTGGCGGGCGAGGCGAGCGGGTGCGCTCTCGAGCAGTCTTCTCAGTATCATCGGTCCTCCGGGCCCCACCTCATCGGTGGGAAAGCCACCAACGGCTCTCTGCAGTCCACACAAGCGCAGGAACAGTGGGTGAGCCAGCGGTCACGGACGTCACTCAGCACTCACTCCGCGTACGTCAACGGCCCGCTGAGGCCCCGCCAGCAGAGTTGCGAGGGCTAGGGTGCGGCGATGGACGAGCTGAGGCACCTGTTCCGGCGCGCCGCCGACCACGCGGCCGACTACCGGCTGTCGCTGCCGGACCGGCCGGTCGGCGTACCCGTGGACCAGGCCGCGCTGACCGAGGCGTTCGCCAGTCCGCTGCCGGACGCGCCCACCCCGCCCGGGCAGGTCCTCGCCGACCTGGTGGCCGCCGCCGAACCCGGCCTGGTCGCCAGCGCCGGCCCCCGCTACTTCGGCTTCGTCGTCGGCGGCGCCTCGCCCGCCGCAACCGCCGCCGACATGCTGGCTGTCGGCTGGGACCAGATCGCGTTCAACGCGGTCACCTCCCCCGCCGCCGTGGCCGCCGAGACGGCCGCCGGCGGCTGGCTGAAGGACCTGCTGGGCATCCCGGCGACCGCGTCGGTCGGCTTCGTCACCGGCGCGCAGGCGGCGAACACCGCCGGGCTCGCCGCCGCCCGCCACCAGGTGCTCGCCGACGCCGGTTGGGACGTGGAGCGGCGCGGCCTGGCCGGCGCACCTGCGGTACGCGTGTTCGCCGGGGCCGAACGGCACGCCACCATCGACAGGTCGTTGCGCCTGCTCGGCCTCGGCACCGACGCGCTGCACGCGGTGCCGACCGGCCCGCAGGGCGCGATCGACCCGGACGCCCTGGAAGCGGCGCTGCGCTACGCCGGTCCCGGCCCGACCATCGTCTGCCTCCAAGCGGGCAACGTGAACACCGGCGCGTGCGACGACCTGCGCCGGGCCTGCGACCTGGTCCACCGGTACGGCGGCTGGGCGCACGTGGACGGCGCCTTCGGGCTGTGGGCGGCTGCCAGCCCGTCGACCCGGCACCTGGTCGACGGGCTGGAGAACGCCGACTCGTGGGCCTGCGACGGCCACAAGTGGCTGAACCTGCCGTACGACAGCGCGTTCGTGTTCTGTGCCCGGCCCGACGCGCATGCGGCGGCCATGTCGCTCGCGGCCGCGTACCTCGTGGGTTCCGGTGGTGTGCCCGCGGGCGCGGACCTGACCGCGGAGTCCTCGCGCCGCGCCCGGGGTTTCGCGGTCTGGGCGGGCCTGCGGGAGCTGGGCCGCGACGGCGTCGGCGCGCTGGTCGAGCGGTGCTGCGCGCTGGCGCGCCGGTTCGCCGACGGGCTCAGCGCGGCCGGGTTCGAGGTGGTGAACGACGTGTTGCTCAACCAGGTGCTCGTCGGGTTCGGCGACGACGCGCGCACCGACCGGGTGGTGGCCGCAGCGCAGGTCGACGGGACGTGCTGGGTGGGCGGGACGACGTGGCGGGGGCGGCGGCTGATGCGGATCTCGGTGTCGAACGCGACCACGACGGAGGCGGACGTGGACCGGTCGGTGGCGGCCATCATCCGGGTGGCCCACCGGGACGGCGGCGACATGGTTCACTGAGGACGGTTACCGGCCGCGGCGGCAGTTGCCTGGCCGAACCGCTTCACATGCCTCGGCGGGGCACACACGCAGCGCGATCGGTTGGTAGCGTGGCGCTCACCACTGTCCCCTGGGGAGGGTCGTGATGTGGGCGGACGAGGCCGCGCTGGACGCGGCGGCACGCCGGCTCGACGAGTGGGAGTCGTCCCTGGCCGACCATGCGGCACGGGCCCGCGACCTGTCCGCCCGCACCCAGACGCTGACCGGCATCGCGCGCAGCGCCGACGGTCTGGTCGAGTTCACCGTCGACTCGTCCGGGCTGCTCGCCGACCTGCGGCTGGACGAACGCGTCCGGCAGCACTCCGCCGCACACACCGCCCGGCAGATTCTCGCCGTCACCCGGGACGCCCGCGCCGACCTGCTGCGACGGCTCACCGAGGCCACCACCGCGGCACTCGGCGCGGACGACCCGGCCGGGCAGGCGATCGTCGAGTCCCACCAGCGGCGGCTCGGCCCCGACCCGGGCATGCCGGATGCCGCCCGGTGACGGCCTCCAGGTCGACCCCGACGACCTGACCGCGCACGCCGCACACCTCCGCCGCTGCGCCGACAGCATCGACACCGCCCGGCAGGCCGGCCAGCACGTCAGGCTGGGCGCCGACGCGTACGGGCAGCTCTGCGCGATCATGCCGGTCCTGCTCGACGGTCTCCAGCGGACGCTCACCGACGGCATCGGCACCGCCGCCACGTCGGTCCGCGACACCGCCGGGAAGCTGCGGTCCAGCGCCGAGCGCTACCGCGCCTCCGACGCGCACGCCGCCGACCTGCTCGACCGGGTACGGCAGCGGCGGTGACCACGAACCCACTGGTCGCCGCCGCGGCGGACTCCGGTCCGAGTCCCTGGGCCGGCGTGTGGATCTGCGAGGACATCGAACTCATCGCCCAGGGCGTCCGCACCGGCAGCTGGATCGACGGCAGCCTCGGCGTGGTCAGCGCCGGCCTCGACGCGCTCGCGCTCGTGTCCGACCCGGCCGGAGCACTCCTCCAGTACGGCATCGCCTGGCTCATCGAACACGTCAAGCCGCTCAGCGAAGCCCTCGACTGGCTCGCCGGCGACCCCGCCGAGATCACCGCGCACGCGCAGACCTGGCGCAACGTCGCCGCGTCCCTGCGCGAGGACGCCGCCGATCTGGCCCACGCCGTACGCGCCGAGGTCGCCGGCTGGACCGGCGCCGCCGCCACCGGCTACCGGCGCTGGGCGGGCGAACAGCAGCAGGCAATCACCGGGCTCGCGCAGGGCGCCGAGGCGATGGCCGCGATCACCGAGGGCGCCGCCGGCCTGGTCGCGGCCGTGCGGCTGCTGGTCCGCGACGCCATCGCCGCCTGCGTGTCCCGCCTGATCGTGTACGCGGCCGAACTGGTCGCCACGGCGGGGCTGGCGACGCCGCCCGTGGTGGAGCAGGTGACGACGACAGTGGCGTCGTGGGCGGCGCGGATCGGGCGGTTGCTGCGGGGGTTGCTGGCGAGTCTGCGGCGGCTGATGCCGGAGATGCGGCGGCTGGGTGAGCTGATCGGGAAGCTGAAGGAGGCACTGAGCCGCCTTCTGGGTCGTCGCTCGCCTGAGGCTCCGGGTGGCGGATCCGCCAAACCGGACGGACCGCACGGGTTGAGGCCCACCGACTTCGATCCGGGCCGACACCACGGCCCTCTCGGCGACGAGTTCCGCCCGGGGGTGCACGATCCGCGCGGGTTGTTCGAGGACAAGGAGCGGGCCATCGCGGACCGCCTCGCGGTCGAAGGTGACATGGTGCACCCGAGAGAACGAATCGACGACGCTCACAAGATGAAGAATCCCGATGCGATGGTGCGGACTGGTCCGGAGGATCCCGGCGTGATCACCGAGTTCAAGACACTGGTCGGGTCAGGCAGCAGTAGCGTGCGGCGGAATATCCTTGAGGCGGGTGAACAGGCAGGATCGGACGGGGTCGCGGTTCTCGACGGTCGTAACGTCGGTTTGACCGAGGAGGATGCGCGACGAGGCTACGGCCGGGCGGCAGGACAGGCCCGTGTTCATGACCAGCAGATGCCGGCGACTGTGCGCATCATTCTCGGCAACGGCCACATCATCGATCTTCCCTAGGAGCCGGGCGGCGCATGTCCACCTTCGAGCACATCTTCATTCACACCGACCTGGCCCCCGAGGGTGTGGCGGCAGAGCTCGCCAGCCGCATGCACGTGGAGTTCAGCCGAGACGACGAGGGCAAGGTGTACCTCAGTCGGCCGGCCTCGGACGGGCGGCCCGGCGTCGTCGGCGGCGAGTTGTCCGTCAACCGTTACAGCTATCCGCTCGACGAGCCGGAGGAAGAGTCCGTCATCGACGGGTACAGCGTCGTGTGGGACGTCGGGTACAGCCGACGGGACGGCGAGGTGCAGCGTGACGAGGCGCGACGGTTGTTCACCGAGTTGACCGCGGTGAGCCCTTGGCCGGTGCTTCTCCTGCACGGCCTGGACCTGCTTGTCGCAGCCTGGGAGCCCCGGTCGGGTTACCGGGACTTCCCGCCCGGCACCACGCCCGACTTCATACACCGCGCGCTCTGGGAGAAGCACCGCCGGCCGTCGGCGGGTTGAACGGGCTGGTGGTGCGGCGTCGTGGGCATCGTGCTGAACCCCGTCGGGAATCGGCTACGAGCCGAGGATCCCGCACTGCAACCTGACGATGACCCGCTCGGTCACCACGTCCACCCCGCCGAGAGCGTCGCGTACGTCGGCGGCGAACTCCGCGCGTTGATGCAAAGTAGGCAGCCGTTCGGCCGACATAGCGGAGAAGACACCGCCGACCATGTCGTCGACAGTGAGCGGCGCGTCGTACCGCACCGACGTCTCCTCGTACCGATATCCGGCACGCACGAGCGCCTCCCGGTTGCGCCGACGCCCATCCTCGTCGGTCTGGCATCTTCCGGTGACCGGGTGGCCGACCATCCGCTCCAGGCATCCGCGCAGCCCGATCGACCACTCGGTGTCCTGCATCCACAAGGGTTCGCCGTTGGTGACGACCGCGATGCCACCGCCGGAGCGCAACAACGGCCGTGCCGCCTCGAAGAGGGCGTCGCGGTCCATGAAGTGAATGGCGACGGCAACGGTCAGCGCACCGACCGTCCCCCCGCCGAGCAGCCGGGACAACGCGGGCACGTCACCGTCGCTGCCGAGCATCCACGTGGCGTTGGCGGTCCCCTGGTCCAGGGCGGCACGCCGGGCGATGGCCAGCATGTCCGGTTCCGGGTCCATGCCGACGACAGCGCCCACCCGGTCGGCGAGCGGGATGCTCAACTGACCGGTGCCGCAGCCGAGGTCGACGACGGTGTCGTCAGGGCCGAGACCGAAGGCTGCCGCCAGCGCGTCGACCGCCTCGGGTGGATAGCCACGCCGATGCCGTGCGTAGTAGGTCGCCACCTCACCGCCGAAGCCCGTCGCCATGCCGGCAGCCTGCCCGCCGCGACCGTCGCGAGGCCAGCCGTTCTGCTCAGGGCACGCCCTCGAAACGCCGCGACCGCCGCGCCTGTCCCCCGTGCGAGCTACCCGCAAGTGTCCACCGCACGGTGACGTTTCCCGGCCTGCGAATCCATAGCGTTCCAGGTGAACCGCGGCGCTCCGGCCGCGGACCTTCCGAAGGAATCGTCATGCGTGTGGTGAAGCAGTTCCTGGCCGTCGTCGCGGTCAGTCTCGTCGGCAGCCAGGCGGTCGTCGCGGCACAGGACAACGCCGTGCTCAGCCTGATCCTCGGCGCCGCGACCGCCGCGGCCGCGATCATGGTGTACGGGTGGGTGGTGCGTCGTACCGAACGGCGCGAGGTCACCGAGTTGGCCCGGAACGGCGCGGCCGCCCGGCTCAACCGCGGGGTGCTGATCGGGTTCGCCATGTTCGCGGCGGTCATCGGCAACATCGCCCTCATGGGCGGCTACCACGTACACGGCATCGGCTCGGTGTCCGGCGCGGTGGGCATGGTCGGGTTCATGGCCGCCGCGGCGGTGACCGAGGAGCTGATGTTCCGCGGGCTGCTGTTCCGCCTGGTCGAGGAACGGCTCGGTACGTGGCTGTCGCTGCTGCTGACCGGCGTACTGTTCGGCCTGATGCACCTGCTGAACCCGGACGCCAGCCTGTGGGGTGCCACCGCCATCGCGATCGAGGCCGGGTTCATGCTGGCGGCCTGCTACGCCGCGAATCGAAACCTGTGGGTACCCATCGGCCTGCACTTCGGCTGGAACTTCGCCGCCGGCGGCGTCTTCGGCGTCGTCGTGTCCGGCAACGGCGAATCGGAAGGGCTGCTGGACGCCAGCACGTCGGGTTCGACGCTGCTCAGCGGCGGCGACTTCGGGCCGGAGGGCAGCCTCTACACGGTGGCTGCCGGGGCGGCGCTGACAGTGGTCTTCCTCTGGCTGGCGCACCGCCGTGGTCACATCGTGACGCGGCGCCGCCGCGCGGCCGAGGCCGCGGCGGAGAGCGTTACGGTCTCCTGATGATCACCCGACGGATGCTCCAGGACTCGTGGCGGCGCTGGCCCGTCACGGTCCGGGACCTCCCGCTCGCGCTGGTGATCGCGCTCGCAGCAGTGACCCCACCGCTGCGCGGCATCGGTACGCAGCTCGGCGATCTGCCCGCCCGGCCGTTCGACGCGCTGACAGTGGTGGTGATCGCCCTGGAGTGCCTTCCGCTGGCGCTGCGCCGCAGCCGCCCGGCGCTGTCCCTCGCCCTGGTGTCACTCGGCTTCGCGCTCGATCAGGTACGCGCCTACCACACCTTCGCGGGCGCCGCGCTCGCCGTCGCGCTGGTGAGCGCGGGCGCCCACCTGGAACGTGG
>NZ_KK037233.1:1111258-1133213 GCF_000568915.1 Micromonospora sp. M42
AGGCGCTGACGAACGCCCTCAAACACGCGCACGGCCGCCCCACCGCTGTCCACGTACACCATGGAGACCGGGAGATCACGGTGGAGATCAGCACGGACGGCCCGGGCCCGCGCGCCGCGGGTCCGGGCGGAAGCAGACGCGGCCTGGCCGGGCTGCGCGAGCGCGTCTCGGTGCTCGGCGGCGAGTTCGACGCCGGGGGCAGGGCGGGCGACGGCTTCGTCGTCCGCGCGCGCATCCCCACCGGGAGCGCGTCGTGACCACGCCGATCCGGGTGCTGGTCTGCGACGACCAGGCGCTGATCCGTACCGGATTCACCACCATCATCGACGCGCAGCCGGACATGACGGCGGTGGGCGAGTGCGGCGACGGCCGAGCCGCTGTCGACCTCGCCGGCCGCCTGCGGCCCGACGTGGTGGTGATGGACGTACGCATGCCGGTGCTCGACGGCATCAAGGCCACCCGCCTGCTGGCCGGCGCGGGCATCGCCCAGCCGGTCAAGGTGCTGGTGGTGACGACGTTCAACCTCGACGAGTACGTCTACGAGGCGCTGCGCGCCGGCGCGAGCGGGTTCCTGCTCAAGGACGCCCCGCCGGCGCAGCTGCTGCACGGCATCCGCACCGTCGCCTCCGGCGCGGCGCTGCTCGCGCCCGAGGTGACGCGGCAGCTCGTCGGCCGGTACGCGGCGCGGATCCGCCCGGCCGAGGGCGCACCTGCGGACGTGGGGCTGACGCCGCGTGAGCTGGAGGTGCTGCGGCTGATCGCCGACGGGCTGTCGAACAGCGAGATCGCGGCAAGGTTGGTGATCAGTCAGGAGACGGTGAAGACGTACGTGTCGCGGATTCTCACGAAGCTGGACCTGCGGGACCGGGTGCAGGCGGTGGTGTACGCGTACCGCACCGGCCTGGTCACCTGATCTACCCGCCAGGAACCGACACACCATCGTCGTCGAGAGGTGAGCCGTCCAGGGCGCGATCGGTCTCCGCGGCGGTCAGACGCACGATCACGTCGCCGTCGGAGGTCGGAAAGCGGCTGAAACGCAACAGGACGAACCCTGAACGGTTGCTGCCCCGCACGCCGTTGCCGAGGGGCATCGTGTGCACACCCTCGACGAGCCATTGATAGAGCGGCTGCGCGTCCGCGTCACGCCAGCCCTTCAAGCCGGCGTGGTGAACCGCCAGGGTCAGCTTCTCGGCCAGGTACTCGGGGTCGCAGACGCTGGTGATCGTCAGGTCGAGTTCCGCGAACCGGTGTGCCGGCCCGAAGTGCCACAGTGCCCGCACCTCGCGGACCCCCGGGGTCAGCGGCCGTCCGACGAACAACCAGTCGTACGCGTCCAGGAAGGGTGCGTGGTGCTTGAGCCAGCTCTCCCTGTCCTGCTCCCGCACGATCCAGGGCAGAGGGATCTCGTTGAACTCGTCGGTCCACACGACTTCGGGAATCTCCCAGGCGTCGAGCCAGGTTCTGACGCGCTCGCGGTTGGCCAGGAACGCGGCTCGCAGTTCATCGCGCTGGCGGCGTCCGGTCATCGGATCACTCTCCGTAGTCCCAATCGAGGCCCCAGATGCGGACATTGCCCTGGTGGTCGCCGGTGACGACGGTGCCGAACGCGTCGTCGGCGCGTATCGCTGTGACCTGGGCGTGGTGACCGTGCAGTGAGCGGATCCGGCGTCCGGCGCGCAGGTCCCAGACGTCGACGGTCTGCTCTCCCGGGTCTCCGGCCACCGCGAACCTCCCGTCGGGCGAGACCACCACCTCCTCGACCCCGGAGAGGCGTCCAGCCGGGTCGTCGAGAGCCCTCCCGTCGAACACCGGCTCTCCGCTCGCGGCGTCCCATACGACGAAGCCGGTCAGCCCGGCGATGACGGCGAGCCGGCGGGAGTCCGTGAAGGCCAACGCCGCCGACGAGCTGTGCTTGACCCGGTCGAGCTGGTACGACGGGCGCCTGTCACCCGGTCGCCACGCGGTCAGGCGGGTCATCCCGGCCAGCAGCAGCATCCCGGAGGCGAACCGGATCTCCGTGTGCGGGTCGACGTCCGCAAAGGTCTTCACGGGCTTTCCGGTGTCCATCGACCGGACCTCCACGGCGGCCGTGTCGTGGGTTCGCAGCTGCACGGCGATCGAGCGGGACGCCTCGTCGGCCGTGACGCCGACGATCGTGCCGGGTCCGGTGCGGACCGTCGCGACGCAGGCAGCCGCCTCCAGCGACCACACCGTCGCCAACCCGTGGCCGAAGCCGACCGCCAACAGGTCGCCCGAGATGTCGAGCGTGGTGTTCCCGTCGTCGCGAGGCAGGGCGCCGGCCACCTTGAACCGGGGCTCGAAGGTCCTGGTGTCGTGGCAGGCCACCGATCCGTCCGAGTAGCCGATGATCACGTCCCGGCCGCCCCTGGCGAAGGACAGGCTGACGGCCGGGTTCCGCCGCTCGGTGACCCCGCCTGCCTTCTCCAGCGTCTCCAGGTCGAAGATCTCGACCTCGTCGACATTGGCGGGGAAGGCGAACAACCGGCCGGAGGCGCCGATGTCGAAGGTGCCACGGGTGAGCATGACATCGGACAGCTCCTGCTCCAGCCAGATGCCGGTCAATCCGGTGCGCCGCAGGTTCCGGCCCAGGGCCCTGGAGGCCCGGCGTAGCCGCGGATGACGTTCGTGGCCGGGAACGGCACGCGCCTCGCGGATCGCGTCCGCTGCGCGCCGATCCTCTCCGGCCGCGATCATCGCCTCGACGCGCTCCATGACCTGGTCGAACGCCCGCTCGTCGCGCGCGAGGGCACCGACCGGGCGGGGCGGCGCGTACGACCGCGGAGCGAGGTGTCCGCTGAGTGGCATGGGAAGTCGGGAGAGCGAGGTCTGGCCACCGTAGCCGTGCGATTCGGCGATGACGGCGTAGCCGCAGTCCCCGCTGAACGCCGTCGCGTCGCGGCGTGAGCCCCGCGCCCAGTCCTTCGGGAAGGTGCGGACGCATCGGCGGATGGCGAGTTCGAGGACCTGAAGGTCTCCGGTCCCGGGGTCGAGCAGAGCCCAGCCGGCCCGGCCGGAGACGCCGAGCATGCGGTATCCGGTCAGCCAGGGGATCTCCCACCGTCGCGGTTCGTCCCAGACCCGCATGTCCACCACTGTCAGGGACTGGTAGCCGGTTCTCAGGACGGTCGACCCGTCCCGCGCCAGGGCGACCTTCTGGCCGTCGCCGTCCATCTCGTCGGTGGGTATGTGCAGGCCCCGCATCCTCGTGTCCCGCAGGGGCCACCACTGCTCCACACGGTGGTCGACGCCGGAGCCGGGACGACCCAGTGAGGCCGAGACGCAGACCTCGGCGTCCGGGCCGAGGATCACCCGGGTGACAGTGCCGTCGTGGGGCCGGATGCGGGCGACCGGCTCCCACGCGCCGGAGCTGAAGACCAGAACAAGGCCGTCGGCCGTACCCACAGCCGCGAAGCCACCCTCGGGGCTGAGCGCCACGGCTGTTCCTCCGTCCAGCCGGCCTTCGAGGTGGGCCGTGCCGCCGGCGAGCCGCCACCGTTCGACGCGGGAGTCCTGGTAGCAGACGACGACCCGCGCTCCGGCGTGGTCGATCGCGACGTCGACGGGAGCCGGGCCGGAGGCGGCGAGTTCCGCGACCACCCGGCCCGCGAAGGCGTCCCAGACCCGCACCCGCCCTGACCTCTCGGCCACCACCACGTGTGTCGCGTCGTGATCGCAGGCCATCGCGACGACCTGGCCGGACAGCTGCCCGAACACCTCGAGCGTGCCCCTCGGCTCCAGTCGGGCACAGCGCTCCCGCGCGGCCGCGATCTCCGGCGATCCCGGATGCTTGCGGTCCGCCTCAGCCAGGTGCCGGGCCGCGAGGACGCCGTCACCGCGTTCCATGTGCACCATCGCGGCCAGGTAGTCCGCCTCCCAGGAGTCGCCCGTGGCGCGCAGTTCCGACAGGAGGGTCTCGTCGGTGACCAGGCCGTCGGCCCATTTGAGGAGCCCGTGGTTGTAGACCGCGCGGACGTTGTGCGGGTCGGTCGCCTTGGCCCGCTCGAACATCTCGATCGCGCGGCGTTGGTCGCCGAGGTCCCACAGGGACAGCGCCTTGTTGGACAAGCCGTCGGCCTGGAGAGACGGCGACACCTCGTCGGGGCGCGGGTAGGGACCAGATGCGCAGTCCGCGTAGACGCTGAGCAGGACGGCCTGCGCCTCGGCGATGTCGCCGATCCTCGACCGGGGGTCGCGCACCAGGCAGCCGGACAGGAGGTCGCGCAGCGGCCGCGGGAGATCACCGCGCAGCGTCGTCAGCGCATCCGTACCATCGTGTCCCCACTTCCAGAGCCGGCGCCCGTGCAGCAGCTCGATCACCGTCAGCGCCCAGGACCACATGTCGCTGGCCCGGCCGATCCGGCCCTCCGGATCGACCTGTTCCGGCGAGCAGTACTGCGGTGTGAAGCCGCCGAGCGTCGCGTACGAAATCTCGTCGCCACCCTGCGGGGGCGCGGAGACGGACGCCTTCGCCTTGGCCGTGCCGAAGTCGGTCACCCTCGCCGTCTCGCCGTCGTACATGACGTTTGAGGGCTTGATGTCCTGATGCACCAGACCTGCCGCGTGCGCGTGGCCGATGCCGCGCAGCATCTGGATCGCCACGTCCAGGGCCCGAGGGAGGTCGCGGCACCGCCCGTCCCGGACCGCCGCGGTCAGGTCACCGCCCGCGACCCATTCCGCGAAGATCACCGGGTACGCGCCGACGCGCTGCACGTAGTTGCAGCCGACCACGTTCGGATGGGGATCGAGATCGGTCCAGGCCTGCGCCTCCTGCGCAAGCAGGTCGAGGATCCCGGGCGCTGAGGCCAGGTCCGGGCGCGGCGTCTTCACCGCGAGGTCGACGCCCCATGCGAGGTGATGGGCGCGGTACACGAACCCCGTGCCGCCGGTCTCGACGAGCTCCTCGATGCGGAACGTGTCGAGGACGGTCTCCCCCGGCCGCCACCGGATGACCTGCCCCGCGTCCACGCCGAGGCCCTAGTCGACGAGCGCCACGTAGATCGGGCTGCCCAGCAGCGTGCCGTTCGGGCCCGGTTTCTCGGCGAGTCGCTTCGCGACGAACTCGACCCTTTGCGCCGGCCCCGGGAGCGCGGCGCCGATCTGCGCCAGTGATTCGTGGAAGCGCTCGTCGTCGAACTCGCCCGGGTCGGCTCGCAGTTCCTGCAGCTTGCGGAACAGGTACGGCGGGACCGAGCCGACCGGTTCGGCGTCACCTCCACCGACCACGTGCGACGCCGAGCCGCCGAGGACGACGATCTGGTCGTCGAGCGTCCCCGCGAAGACCACGATGCTGGCGGTCGGGAAGACCTGCCAGCGCATCTCCAGACAGGCCTGGACGTACGGGCGCTCCTCGTCCGCGGCGCCGATCTGGTCGGCGTCCTGCAGATGCCGGATGACCTTCTCCAGCTTGTCGAGGTCGTGGCGCTCGGGCAGCACCGTCTTGCGGCTGTAGCGGACGACCTTCAGGTCCACGGCGAGCTCGGTCTCGTGCTGCGCGGAGGAGGCGACCTGTGCCGCAAGGAGCCCGATCTTGAGATGCGACAGGTAGAGGTAGTACTTGAGGCTCAAGATGCACTCCGGTTACGGGGAGACGTCCGAAGCCCACCCTACGTGGCGCACGCTCGCGATGCCGACCCTCAATCGACGATGATCGGTGTCCGCCACGCCACCAACCACGACATCCTCCCCTTCGCCGACGCCGGCACCGCCACGGGGGAAGCCGCGGAGATCCGGGCGCTCGCCGCCGCAGGTAGTGGGGCGAAGCCCGTTCTCGGGCTACCGAGAGCGGTGTCAGACTGCGGGGATGGAGGACTTGACGGCCCGCGTTCGGGCGTTCGCGGAGGAACGAGACTGGCAGCAGTTCCACACGCCGAAAAACCTCGCGATGGCACTGGCCGGCGAGGTCGGGGAACTGGTCGCCGAGTTCCAGTGGCTGACCCCGGAGCAGGCCGCCACGGTGATGGACGACCGCGAGGCGGGCGCACGCGTGCGAGCGGAGATCGGCGACGTCATGATCTACCTGACGAGGCTGGCAGACGTCCTCGACATCGACCTGACGGAGGCCGCCCTCGCCAAGTTGACCGAGGTCGCCGTCCGCTATCCCGCCGAGGATGTCAGAGGCTCCGCGGCCAAGCGGTAGCAGGGCGTGCCATGCGGATGATCTCTCCGCTACAGTCCACCCGTACAAGCGCGTAACGACGGGCTTCCGGTCGTCGCCGGACACGCCCCCCATGCGCACGATCATTTCGTGCTGCCCGGGGGCAAGTCGTGTCAGCCTTTCGCACCTCCGCCGACGGACTGCTGCGCTACGCGGCCGGTGGCGCCCTCGCCGACCGGATCGCGGAGCACATCGGGCACAACGTGAGCGCCTCCGAACGGCGGTCCTGGGAGCGGAGCCTGCCGGTGCTAGCCCAGGATCTCGCCGACGCGGGTCTGGGCCAGGTCGAAATGCTGGTGGAGTACCAGCTCCCGCTGACCAGCAAGCGGATCGACGTCGTCCTCGCCGGGACACATCCGAGGACGGCCGAGGACTCCTACGTCGTGGTGGAGTTGAAGCAGTGGTCGCGGGTCGAGTCGTACGAGGGGTCCGAGAGCCTAGTCCTGGTCGAGCACGCCGCCACCCCTCGGCTGCATCCAGGCGTGCAGGTCGAGGACTACTGCGAATACCTCGCGGACTTCCTCGGGGTGCTCGCCCATTCGCACAACCCGATCGTCGGGGCCGCCTACCTGCACAACGCCGTCGACCGCGACGTCGACGACCTCTTCGCCCGGCGGGCGACGGAGCAGAGCCGGATCTTCACCAAGCAGCGCCGTGGCCGGTTCCTCGACTATCTGCGCAGCCACCTGGGGCCCGGCTCCGGCGCGGCCGCCGCGGATCGCTTCCTCACCAGCTCGGTACGCCCCAGCAAGCGCCTGTTGTCCTACGCCGCCGCCGAGCTGAAGGACCGGTCCCACTTCACCCTGCTCGACGAGCAGCGCCTGGCGTACGAGCTGGTGTTGCACGCCGTGGAGCGTGCGCGCAGCGCCGACCGCAAGTCGGTAGTGGTGGTGGCCGGCGGACCGGGCAGCGGCAAGAGCGTCATCGCACTCTCGGTGCTCGGTGAGCTCGCCCGGCAGCAGCGCTCGGTCATGCACGCCACGGGCTCCCGCTCGTTTACCCAGACGCTGCGGCGTTACGCGGGCAAGGGCTCCACCCGGTTGAAGAACCTGTTCGGTTACTTCAACAGCTTCATGACCGCCGAGCGGAACGGCCTCGACGTGCTGATCTGCGACGAGGCGCACCGGATCAGGGAGACGTCGGTCAACCGGTTCACCCCGAAGGCGAAGCGGGACCGTGCCCGGCCGCAGATCGATGAACTCATCGCCGCGGCCCGGGTACCGGTCTTCCTGCTCGACGAGCACCAGGTGGTCAAGCCGGGCGAGCTGGGGAACGTCGACGTCATCTCCACGTACGCGAAACAGCTCGATCTGGACATCGAGGTGGTGTCGCTGCACGACCAGTTCCGGTGCGGCGGCAGTGAGGCGTACGAGGAGTGGGTCGTCGACCTGCTCGGCCTCGACGGCGGCAAGCCGTCGGTGTGGGCCGGAGACGGACGCTTCGACCTGCGGCTGGCGGATTCGCCGGAGGAGATGGAGGCTTTCCTGGCCGCGAAGCAGGAAGCCGGGGAGACGGCGCGCATGTCGGCCGGCTACTGCTGGCCGTGGAGCGATCCACGGCCGGACGACTCGCTGGTGGCCGACGTACGGATCGGTGGTTGGGCGCGTCCCTGGAACGTCAAGAGCGACCGCAGCGTCGGCGACGCGCCGGGCAGCGCGTTCTGGGCCACCGATCCGCACGGTTTCGGCCAGGTCGGTTGCGTGTACACCGCACAGGGCTTCGAGTACGAGTGGTCCGGTGTCATCCTCGGACCCGACCTGGTCGCCCGGGACGGACGGCTCGTCACCCAGCGGGCGGAGTCGAAGGATCCGGCTTTCCGTAGCCGCAAGTCGGTCAGTGACGCGGAGGCGGACCGCCTGATCCGTAACACCTACAAGGTGCTGATGACGCGAGGCATGCGCGGCACGATCCTGTACTCGACGGACGCCGAGACCCGTGCATGGCTCGGCTCGCTGATCCGCGTGGAACGCGGCCTCGAGACGATCTACGAGCAGCTCGGCGGTTCATAATTCCCTGGGAATTGCCGGTTCGGGGCGCGGCCGGGTCACCAGTCGCGGGCCCAGTCCGGCGGCGGTACGACGGCGAGCTGCGGCTCCCCGCTGATCGGTTCGAGCGCGTGCACGATCCGCAGGTCCCCGTCGGCGGCGGCATCCTCGTCGGTCAGCACCCGGCCGCTGCTGCCGTCGACGCTCACCAGCACCCACCGGTCGGGGTGGATACCGCCGTCGTCGACGAGCGCCCGTACGCCGAACTCGCGGGCGAGGGTGACCGCGAGATCACGCTCGCCGTGGTCGGTGGCGGCGGCCAGTTCGGTGTCGCCGGTGAGGATCCAGCCGAATCCCTCGTCCGCGTCGGGCGGCGTCAGCATCGCCACCGGGCGCGGATCGTCCACGGCGCGGTCCTCGACCCGCCCGACGTACACGCTCTCCGGCGCGACGCCGTACTCCGTCAGCAGGAACCGGCGGAGGGCGTCCGCCGGCAGCTCGGCCTCGAAGTGGATCCAATATCGCACCCCTGCCCCTCTCCGAAGCCGAGCCCGATCCGCCACAGTGTCTTGCCTCGGCGGCCCGCCGGGGAGTTGGCTGTCGAGTATGGCCCGCATCGCGTACCACGACGCTGACGCCGAGGCGTTCGCCGCGACCCGGCACCTCACCGACGACGGTCTCACGGCCTGGCGGGCCGCCGTCGCCCGGCATCTCACCCCGCGCTCCGGGATGCGACTGCTCGACCTGGGTGCCGGGACGGGTAGCTGGGC
Source organism: Micromonospora sp. M42 (assembly GCF_000568915.1). Lineage (NCBI taxonomy): Bacteria > Bacillati > Actinomycetota > Actinomycetes > Micromonosporales > Micromonosporaceae > Micromonospora > Micromonospora sp. M42. The sequence goes on from NZ_KK037233.1 coordinate 1,120,189, forward strand.
ACGCGCGTTCACCGACTGGTTTCCCGGCGTCGAGGTGGTCGCCGTCGAGCCGTCGGCGGCGATGCGCGCCCGCTGTGTGTTCGCGCCACTCGTCGCAGGCGACGCCGGGCACCTCCCTCTGGCCGGCGGCAGTGTCGACGGCGCCTGGCTGTCCACGGTCATCCACCACGTGCCCGACCTGGCCGCGACGGCACGCGAGCTGCGCCGGGTGCTGCGTCCCGGCGCCCCGGTGCTCATCCGGTCCGCGTTCGCCGGTAGGCACGAGGCGATCACGCTGTTCGACTACTTCCCGGAGGCGGTCCGCGTGCTGGACACGTACCCGAGCATCGCCGAGGTCGGGGCCGCCTTCGCCGCCGCCGGCTTCGCCACCGCGGCGGTCGAGGCGGTCCCGCAGGTCACCGCACCCTCGCTGCGGGAGGCGGCGGCCGGCCTGCGCCGGGAGGCGCACACGCCGCTTCAGCTCATCACCGATGCGGAGTACGCCGCCGGCATCCAGCGGCTACGCGAGGCAGCAAGGACGGTCGACGGCCCGGTCGTCGACGCCCTCGATCTGCTCGTGCTGCGCTGAAACACGCGGTTAGGGTGGGGCGATGGATCATCGTCAGTGGACGGTCGTCGGCGCGCCGTCGAGCGCCGGCGCGCATACCCCGGGTGTCGAGCGCGCCCCGGCCGCCCTGCGTGCCGCCGGCCTGCTCGACCTGCTGCGCGACGGGGCGGACGTCGAGGACTGCGGTGACGTGCCGGGCTTCCGGTGGCGGCCCGATCCGGCGTACCCGAGGGGGCAGAACGCGGGCGCGGTGGCCGCCGTCGCGTCGGCGGTGGCCGACCGGGTCGCGGGCGCGCTGGGCCGGGGCCGCGTGCCGCTGGTGCTCGGCGGCGACTGCACAGTGACTGTCGGCCTGGTCGCCGGGTGCGCGCGGGCCGGGCTGTCGCCCGCGCTGGTGTACGTGGACGGCGGCCCGGATCTCTACACGCCGGAGACCCGCGCGAACGGCAACCTGGATGCGATGGGGCTGGCGCACATGCTGGGCCTGCCGGGAACGCTGCCCGAGGTGGCGGGCGTCGGGCCGGTGGCGCCGCTGCTGTCCCCGCAGCGGGTGGTGGTGTACGGGGACTCGCTGCCCCGGGGTGACCACGAGCGGGATCTGGTGGCGGAACTGGGGCTGGCGTACGTGCCGGCCGATGAGGTGCACGCCGACGCGCGGGCGGCGGGGCGCCGGGCCCGGGCGGTGGCCGAGGGCGCGGCCGAGACGTTCGTGGTGCACTTCGACGTGGACGTGCTGCGTTTCGTGGACGCGCCGCTGGCGGACGTGCCGGAGCCGTCCGGGCTGAGCCTGGACGAGGCGGCGGCAACGCTGGCGGAGCTGGTGGCGAGCCCGAAGTTCGCCGGGTTGTCGGTCACCGAGATCAACCCGGATCATCTGCCCGACGACGAGCTGCTCCCCCGGTTCGCCGGCGTGCTGGCCGGGGCGCTGACCGGGCGTTAGGCGGTCTCCGCGAGGTGCAGCGGCAGCACCTTCGCCGCGCTCACCGCCAGGTCGCGGTCGAGCACCTCGTCGCGGGGTACGAAGACCATCGCCTGTCCCTCGCCGAGCACCACGTCCTCCTGGCGCGCGTCGGTGGTGCCACGGAAGACGTACACGGTGACCGTGTGCGCAAAGCCGTCCTCGTGCGGGCGGGGACCGCTCCACAGCAGGTGCAGCTCCCCGGCGGTCAGCCCGGTCTCCTCCAGTAGCTCGCGCCGGGCGGCCTGCTCCGGTGTCTCGCCGGGTTCGATGCTGCCGCCGGGCAGGCTCCACTGGTACGGAGACACCGGCGCGTTGCCGTCGCGGTGCTGCATGAGGATCGCGCCGGTCCGGTCGACGAGCAGGACGAGGGCGACGTCGTATGCGGCCACGTCCTGAGCCTGCCACGCGGCAACGGCGACACGCAGCCCCCACTTTCCGCAGCATCGACCGAAAGTTCGATTCAGAGCACCAGAAGCCATAGACATATCGACATGGCTTTTGTAGCGTCAGCGCACAGGCGACGAAGGAGTGCGACCATGTGCTACGGACATGACGGACACGCCGCGCTGCAACAGTCACTTGACCGGCGTGGCCTGCTGCGCGGCTCCCTGGCGGCGCTCGCCGGGATCGGGCTCGCCACCGGGCTGGGCGCGACGGCCGCCCAGGCCGGCGGGCACCACCACGGCCGGCGCCCGGTGCCGAAGGAACTGATAAGCCTCCAGCTCTGGACGGTCCGCGACGCGCTCAACGGCTCCCCCGGCTACGACGCGACGCTGGCGCACCTGGCCCGCATCGGCTACCCCCGGGTCGAGCTGGCGCTCGGCTACTTCGGCCGTACCGCCCGGGAGTTGCGCCGCTTCCTGGACGGCATCGGCATCAAGGCCAGCTCCAGCCACGACGGCATCGCCGCCGACGCCGCCGGGCTGGAGCAGAAGATCGCCGACGCCCGTACGCTGGGCCAGCGGTTCATGGTGGTGCCGTACCTGAACTCCGACCGCGAGGACGACTGGAAGCGCTGGGCGGAGCAGATGAACGTCGAGGCCGCCGCCGCGCGCAAGGCGGGTCTGCGGTACGGATACCACAACCACGCGCACGAGTTCACCATCGACTTCGGCAACGGCCGGCGGCCGTGGGACGTGCTGACCGAGGAACTCGACCCGCGACTGGTGCACCTGGAGATCGACATCTACTGGGCGGTCACCGGCGGCATCACCTCCGGCGAGGGCGTCGCCGACCCGGAGGGCTTCACGCTCGACGTGATCCGCTCGGCGCCGCAGCGGGTCCTGCAGTACCACGTCAAGGACCGCGACCCGGCCACCGGCGACATGGCCGACCTGGGCACCGGGATGATCGACTTCGCCCGGATCTTCCGTGGGCACCAGGTGCTGGAGTACATCGTGGAGAACGACACGCCGGACGTGACGCCGCAACGGACCGCTGAGGTCGGCTACCGCTACCTGCGCCGCCTGCGGTTCTGACCCCCGGCGGGGCACGGACGGCCGCCGGGCGTGACACGCTCGGGGGTGGCCGCGCCGACCGAGGGGGTACGCGATGACCGACGAGCCGGACGACGTCCACTACGACCGCCTCTACCGGGACACCGAACGGCCGCCGTGGGAGATCGGCGGCCCGCAGCCGGCGCTCGCCGCGGTCCTCGACACCGGGATACGCGGGCCGCGCGTGCTCGACGTCGGCTGCGGCACCGGGGAGTTGGCGCTCGCGCTGGCCCGCCGCGGCCTCGACGTGACAGGCGTCGACATCTCGCCGGTGGCGATCGGCCAGGCCCGGTCCAAGGCCGCCGCGGCGGGACTGCCGGCGCACTTCGAGGTGTGCGACGCCACCGCGATCCCGGTGCCGCCGGTGCCGTACGACTCGGTGTTCGACTCCGGGCTGCTGCACTCGCTGGACCGGCGGGGCGCCGCCGTACGCGACTACCTGGCGCTGCTGCCGCGCCTGACCGCGCCCGGCGGGGCGGTGTTCGTGCTGGCGGTGTCGCCGGAGGCGGGCCAGGGCTGGGGTCTGGACGCCGACGCCCTGCGCGCGGCGTTCCCGGAGCCGCTGTGGTCACACGTCACGGTGGAGCGGATCGACGTGCTGGCCCGGGTCGAGGGCGCGGACCTGCGGCTGGCCGGCAATCTGCTGCGCGCCACCCGCTCCCCCGTCGGTCCGTAGCGGGACTGGTCCGGCGGGCGGCGTCAGCGGTGCCAGTGCTGACGTGGGGCGTAGCCCTCGCGGCGCAGCCAGTGTTCGGTGTAGACGATCCGGTCGGCCTCGATCACGACGAGCGGGTCCTCGGGCGGCTCGGACAGCGACCGGCCGCGCTCGGCGTGTTCGCTCTCCCAGCGGAACGCGGCCCAGTGGTGGGCCCGGTCCGGATGCTCCGGCCCGAGCACCCGGGCGGTGCCGAACACCTGCGCGCCGCGGCTGCTGGCCAGCCCGACCAGCGGCGCGAAGACGCCGACCGACACGCGCGGGTCGGCGGCGATGTTGCGCATCTTCGGCGAGCGCGGCGCGGCGGTGAACATCAGCGTGAAGTCGAGCGGGTAGTAGCGCACCGGCGTGGCCAGCGGGCCGTCCGGCCCGACTGTGGCGAGCACGCACATGTTCTGCGACGACAGCAGGTTGAGGATGCGTTCGGCCAGGCGGTCCCGGTCCAGCTTCCTCGTCGGCGCCGGCCCGGTCAGCCAGGGGTTCGTCAGCGGCACGGGGCATCCTCGATCATGACGGGCACCCTACCGGCCGGGTTCAGGCGCGGGCCGGCGCGGTGCTGGCCCGCAGCACCACCTCCGCGGGCAGGCGGGTGATCCGCCGGCGGCGGCCCGGGTTCTCGGTGAGCGCCAGCTCCATCGCCTTCTCGCCGAGCTGGCGCAGCGGCAGCGCCACTGTGGTCAGCGGCGGGGTGAGGTCGCGGACGATCGGGATGTCGTCGAAGCCCGCCACCGAGATGTCGCCGGGCACGGACAGCCCGTGGTCGCGCAGCGCCGCGTACGCGCCGACGGCCATCACGTCGGTGAGCGCGAACACGCAGGTGGCGTCGAGGCCACGGCCGAGCAGCTCGGTCATCGCCTGGTAGCCGCCGTCGCGGGTGAACTCCGCCTCGGCCACCGCCGCCGGGGACAGCGTCACGCCGGCGGCGGCCAGCTCGTCGCGGAACCCGCCGAACCGGTCGGCGACGGTGGTGAGCTCGGACGGGCCGGAGAGCACGGCGAAACGGCGGTGCCCGAGGCCGAGCAGCGCGCGGGCCAGCGCGGCGGCCCCGGCCCGGTTCTCCGGCAGGACACTGTCGACCTTCAGGTTGCGGTGCCGGCTGACCACGGCGACCCGGCCGCCGCCGTCGAGGTAGGGCGCAAGCTCGGCGGCCAGCGCGCGATCCCAGCGCGGGTCCTCGAAGCCGGAGCCGATGAGCAGGATGGCCGGGGCGCGTTCGGCGCGCAGCATCGACACGTACGCGATCTCGCGTTCCGGGTCGCGGAACGTGCTGGCGAGCATGACCAGCAGGTCGTTGTCGGCGGCGACCCGCATCACGCCACCGGCGACGGCGGCGAAGTAGGGGTCGGTGACGTCGTGGCAGATCACGCCGACGCTGCGGTGCGACGCGCCGGCCAGCGCGCGGGCGTGGGCGTTCGGGGTGTACGCGAGCCGCGCGGCGGCGGCCAGGACGCGGTCGTGCAGGTGCGGGGTGACCCGCCGCCCGTTGAGCGCCCGGGAGGCGGTGGCCAGTGAGACGTCGGCCGCTCTGGCCACGTCTTCCAGCGTCACGTGCGGCATCGATGAGTCTCCCTGCGGAACGTCTTGACCCGGTGTTCCGGCGTGGCTACGGTAGCACCCTGAAAGCGCTTACTGAAAGCGCATTCACCGCTGGGAGGGGCACAGTGGAGCGCACACCCGTCGGGATCATCCTCAACGGCGTCACCGGGCGGATGGGCTACCGGCAGCACCTCGTCCGGTCCCTGCTGGCCATCCGCGACCAGGGCGGCGTGCCCGCGCGCGACGGCAGCCGGATCTGGCCCGAGCTGACGCTCGTGGGCCGCGACGCGGGCCGCCTGGCCGAGATCGCCGAGCGGCACGGGCTGTCGGCGTACACGACCGACCTGGACGCGGCGCTCGCCGACGACGCCCACCAGATCTACTTCGACGCCCAGGTGACCGCCGCGCGGGAGAAGGCGATCCGGGCGGCGATCGAGGCCGGCAAGCACGTCTACACCGAGAAGCCGCTCGCCGAGGACTTCCTCGCCTCGCTGGAGCTGGCCCGGCTCGCCGCCGCGAAGGGCGTCCGCAACGGCGTCGTACAGGACAAGCTGTTCCTGCCCGGCCTGCGCAAGCTCAAGCGGCTGGTCGACGGCGGCTTCTTCGGCCGGATCCTGTCGGTGCGCGGCGAGTTCGGCTACTGGGTGTTCGAAGGCGACTGGCAGGCCGCGCAACGTCCGAGCTGGAACTACCGCGCCGAGGACGGCGGCGGCATCACGCTGGACATGTTCCCGCACTGGCACTACGTGCTGGAGCAGATCATCGCCCCGGTCACCGCCGTCACCGCCGTCACCGCCACGCACATCCCCGAGCGCGTCGACGAGAACGGCGGCCACTACCGCGCCACCGCCGACGACGCCGCGTACGGCATCTTCGAACTCGCCGGCGGCATCGTCGCGCAGATCAACTCCTCCTGGGCGGTCCGTGTGCACCGGGACGAGCTGGTCGAGTTCCAGGTCGACGGCACGCACGGCAGCGCTGTCGCCGGGCTGCGCGACTGCCGCATCCAGCACCGGGGCACCACCCCGATGCCGGTGTGGAACCCGGACCTGCCGGTCACCGAGCCGTTCCGCGCGCAGTGGCAGACAGTGCCGGACAACGGCGAGCACGACAACGCGTTCAAGGTGCAGTGGGAGGCGTTCCTGCGGCACGTCGTCGACGACGAGCCGTTCCCGTGGGACTTCCTGGCCGGCGCGCGCGGCGTGCAACTGGCCGAGGCCGGGCTGCGCTCGGCCCGCGAGGGGCGGCGGGTGCAGATCGAGGAGATCCCCCGGTGAGCACGCAGATCACGCTGCCGGCGCCGGACGGCGGCACCGAGCGGCTCACGCTGCGGGAACCGGCCGCCTGGCAGCGGCCGTCCGCGCAGCCGGCCAGCCGGATCGCGTACGCGGCCGCGCACGTCGTCGCCGACCCGTACGCCGACAACTCCCCCGGCCGCCCGGCGGGCCTGGACTGGGACGCGACGCTCGCGGTGCGGCGCGACCTGTGGTCGTGGGGGCTCGGTGTGGCCGAGGCGATGGACACCGCGCAGCGCGGGATGGGGCTGGACTGGGCGGCCACCCGCGAGCTGATCCGGCGCAGCGCCGCCGAGGCCGCCTCCTGCGGCGGACGGATCGTCGCCGGGGTGGGCACCGACCAGCTCACCGGCGTCCCGCACACGCTCGACGAGGTCGTCGCCGCGTACGCCGAGCAGCTCGCGGTCGTGCAGGGGTACGGCGCCACGCCGGTGCTGATGGCCAGCCGGCACCTCGCCGCGCTCGCCACCGGCCCGGAGGACTACCTGCGCGTCTACGAGCGGGTGCTGCGGGAGGCCGGCGCGCCGGTGGTGCTGCACTGGCTCGGCGACATGTTCGACCCGGCGCTGTCCGGCTACTGGGGCTCGACCGACCTGGACGAGGCCACCGCCACGTTCGCCGCGCTGGCACACGCCCACGCCGACCTGGTCGACGGCGTGAAGGTGTCGCTGCTCGACGCCGGGCGGGAGGTGCGGCTGCGGGAACTGCTGCCGCCGACGGTGAAGGTCTACACCGGCGACGACTACCACTACCCGGAGCTGATCGAGGGCGACGGGAAACGGTTCAGCCACGCGCTGCTCGGCGCGTTCGCGGCGATCGCCCCGGCCGCGTCGGCCGCGCTGGCCCGGCTCGACGCGGACGACCCGGCCGGGTTCCGGGCGATCCTCGACCCGACGGTGCCGCTGTCCCGGCACCTGTTCGCCCCGCCCACGCCCTACTACAAGACCGGCATCGCGTTCCTGTCCTGGCTCAACGGCCGGCAACCCGGCTTCACCATGGTCGGCGGCCTGCACGGCGGGCGCGGCGTCCCGCACCTGGTCGAGGCGTTCCGGCTGGCCGACGCCGCCGGGCTGCTGCTCGACCCCGAGCTGGCGGCACAGCGGATGCGCGCGTACCTGGACGTCGCGGGCGTGCCCGGATGAGCGCCGATCCCCGGCTGGCCCGGCTGTCGCTCAACCAGCGCACCACGCAACGCTGGTCGGTGGCGCAGGCGGTCGACGGCTGTGTGCGCGCCGGCATCCCGGCGATCGGGCTGTGGCGCGAGCCGGTGGCCGAGATCGGCGTACCGGCCGCGGCGCGGCTCGTCACCGACGCCGGGCTGCGGGTGTCGTCGCTGTGCCGGGGCGGGTTCCTCACCGGCGCCGACGACGCCGGACGGGCCGCGGCACTGGCGGACAACCGGCGCGCGATCGACGAGGCCGCCGCGCTGCGCGCCGCCTGCCTGGTGCTCGTCGTCGGCGGGCTGCCGCCCGGCTCCCGTGACCTGGCGGGCGCCCGGCAGCGGGTCGCCGACGCGCTGGCCGAGCTGGCCCCGTACGCGCGAGCGCGGGGTACGCCTCGCGCTGGAGCCACTGCACCCGATGTACTGCGCCGACCGGGCCGTGCTGTCCACGCTCGGGCAGGCCCTCGATGTGGCCGAGGCGTACCCGGCCGAGCAGGTCGGCGTCGTGGTGGACACGTTCCACGTCTGGTGGGACCCGGACGTGTGGCGGCAGATCGCCCGCGCCGGGACGCGGATCGCGAGCTTCCAGATCTGCGACTTCCTCACCCCGCTCCCGGCCGACGTGCTGCTCGGGCGCGGCATGATGGGCGACGGGCACATCGACTTCCCGCCGCTGCGCCGTGCGGTGCAGGCCGCCGGATACTCAGGCGACGTCGAGGTGGAGATCTTCAACGCCGAGGTGTGGGCCACCGACCCGGACCAGGTCCTCGCCACCATGACCGCCCGGTACGTGGATCTCGTGCTCACCGACTGACTCAGTGTCACGAGTCCGGCCTGTCGGATAAATCAGGTGGCCGGTCCCCCGGATCCGGGGGCAGGATCGGGATCATGGCATCCCCGCACCTCACCACTCCGATCACCTCCGACCTGCTGCGCGGCGCGCTCGACCTGGAACAGACCTCCGACGGGGTGCTGCCGCACCGGCTGCCCGCGTGGGCCCGGGCGCAGAACATCGACCCGCAGCTGACGACGGCGGAGGCGATGCCCTCGGGCGTACGGCTGGTGTTCCGCACCCGCGCCACCACCGTCGAGCTGGACGTGCTGCCGATGAAGATGGTCTACCGGGGCACCGGGCCACGTCCCGACGGCCGCTACGACCTGGTCGTGGACGGCCGCCTCGCCGGTCAGGCCACCGCCGGTGGCGGCAAGGTGCTCACCATCGACCTGGCCACCGGCACGTCCGGCATCGAGCCGGGCCCGGTCGCCACGGTGCGCTTCACCGACCTGCCCGCCACCGACAAGGAGGTGGTGATCTGGCTGCCGCAGCGGGAGATCACCGAGCTGGTGGCGCTGCGCACGGATGCGCCGGTCGAGCCGGTCGACACGGGTGACCGCCGGGTGTGGCTGCACCACGGCAGCTCGATCAGCCACGGCTCGGACGCGGAGAGCCCCACCGGCACCTGGCCGGCGGTGGCCGCCACGCTGGCCGGCGTTGAGCTGGTCAACCTGGGGTTCAGCGGCAGCGCGCTGCTCGACCCGTTCACCGCCCGCGCGATGCGCGACACCCCGGCCGACCTGATCAGCGTCAAGATCGGCATCAACGTGGTGAACGCCGACCTGATGCGGCTGCGCGCGTTCGGCCCGGCCGTGCACGGCTTCCTGGACACCATCCGGGAGGGGCACCCGGACACGCCGCTGCTCGTCGTGTCGTCGATCCTGTGCCCGATCCAGGAGGACACGCCCGGCCCGGGCGCTGTCGAGTTCGTCGACGGGAAGGTGCGGTTCCGGGCCACCGGCGACCCGGCCGAGGTGGCATCCGGCCGGCTCACGCTGCGCGTCATCCGCGCCGAGCTGGCCCGGATCGTGGCGTCCCGGGCCGGCGCGGACCCGAACCTGCACTACCTCGACGGGCTGGAGCTGTACGGCGAGGCCGACTACGCCGAGCTGCCGCTGCCCGACGAGCTGCACCCCGACCCGGCCGCCGACCGCCGCATCGGCGAGCGGTTCGCCGCGCTGGCGTTCGGACCGAAGGGACCGTTCGCCGCCGCGCAGTGACGGACACCCGCCCACGGCGCGGTGTGACCCAGGTCACGCCGCGCCGTGATCCGTCGGAGGGACCGTGAACGACCATCTAGGCGTGGGAGGAAGCAAACAGGACGAGGAGCGGCTGCTGCGGCGGGTCGCGCGCGGCGACCTCGGCGCGTTCGACGAGCTGTACCGGCGTACGTCGCCGTGGCTCGCGATCCGGCTACGGCGGCGCTGCGCGGACGACGGCATCGTCGCCGAGGTCCTCCAGGACACGTACCTGACGGTGTGGCGGGCCGCCGGCTCGTTCTCCGGCATCCGGCGCTCCGGTGGATCGGACGCGCCGGGCGGCTCGGCCGCCGGCTGGATCTGGACCATCGCGGCCCGGCGCCTGGTCGACGCGCTGCGCCGCCGCGCCCGCATGCAGGAGGTGCCCACCGACGTGCTGCCGGTACGCAGTGCGCCGGCCGCCGAGGACGAGGCGCTCGCCGGGTCGTTCGGCTCGGAGGTGGGAGCCGCGCTGGACGCGCTGGCCCCGGAACTGCGGGCGGTGCTCGCCGCGATGGTCCTGGACGGACTGACCGTCCGGGAGACATCGGTCCTGCTGGGGGTGCCGGAGGGCACCGTGAAGAGCCGGGCGCGGCGTGCCCGCAACGCGCTACGGGAGGCACTGGCATGACCGCTCACGTTCCCCCGCCGGCACTGGTCGCGTACGCGGCCGGCAGCCCCGACGACGCCGCCGCCTGGACGATCGAGGTGCACCTGGAGGGCTGCGCCGAGTGCCGCGACCGGCTCGGAGACCTGGCCGCACCGCCACTGCGGGCGCTGCTCGGCGACGCCCGGGAGGCGATCCTGGCACAGGCCCGCACCGGGCCGCAGCCGGTGCGCCGGCGCACGCTGCGACGGTGGTGGCTGCGCTGGACCGACTGGTCGCTGCTGGCCTGGGCAGCCATGACGTGCACGGCGATCCTCGCGGCGGTGCTGCTGGACCGCAACTTCCCGGAGCAGCCCTCGACGGTGCTGCTGCTCGCGCCGGTCGCGCCGCTGGCCGGGCTCGCGGTGGCCTGGTCCCGACGCGCCAACCCGAACTGGGAGGTGGTCGCCGGCACCGCCCGCGCCGGGCTGGAACTGCTGCTGCGCCGTACCCTCGCGGTTCTGCTCCTGGTGGCGCCGGCGCTCGCGGTGGCCGGGTTCGCAGTCGGCCGCAACCCCGCGCTGTGGCTGCTGCCCTGCCTGACGTTCACCGCGGCGACGCTGCTGCTCGGCAGCCGCGTCGGCGTGCCGCTGGCCGCCGCGCTCCTCGGGGGCGGCTGGCTCGCAGCGGTCGCGGCCATGTCGTTCACCGGCGCCGCCGACGCGGCCCGCGCCGCCGCCACGACCGAGGCCCTGCTCCGGCCCGCGACCATGCCCGCCTGGGCGGCGGCCGCCGTCGTGCTCACCGTGCTGACCACGCTGCGCGCCGACCACCTGCGGCGGCCCGCCGGCTGACGCCGGCCCCCGGAACCACGCCACGGCGCCCCGACGGTGCCGCGGATCACCCTGCCCCGAGAAGGAGACGACATTGGTACGCGCAGTGAGCGCCGACGAGGTGGCGCCGACCCGGCACGCCTGGCGGATCGAGGCGGTGGGACTGTCGGTGAAGGCCGGGCGGCACCTGGCCGTCGACAACCTCGGCCTGACGCTCGGCACCGGTGTGCACGGGCTGCTCGGCCCCAACGGCGCCGGCAAGAGCACCCTGATGCGCGCGCTCGCCACAGTGGTCAAACCACACGCCGGAGTGCTGCGGCTGCTCGGCGCGGACGCCACCACGACCCGTGAGCTGCGGCCGATGCGCCGCCGGCTCGGCTACCTGCCGCAGCAGTTCGGCTACTACCCCCGGTTCACCGTCCGGGAGTACGTCGAGTACGTGGCCTGGCTGCGGGAGATGCCCGCCGCCGCGGTGCCGGGCGCGACCCAGCGGGCCATCGACCGGGTACGCCTCACCGACCGGGCCGACGCCAAGCTCAAGTCGCTGTCCGGCGGCATGCTGCGCCGGGCCGGCATCGCCCAGGCGATCGTGAACGAACCCGACCTGCTGCTGCTCGACGAACCGACAGTCGGCCTGGACCCGGAGCAACGGGTCGAGTTCCGTGAGCTGATCCGGGAACTCGGCGCGGACGCCTGCGTGCTGGTCTCCACCCACCTGGTGGAGGACGTGGTGGCGGCCTGCTCCGACGTCATCCTGATGGACCAGGGCACCCGCGTGTTCCAGGGCCTGCCCGCCGACCTGGTCCGCCACGGCGAGACCGGCGGTGTCGGCGACAGCCCCGCCGAGCGCGGCTACTCGTACCTCCTCCAGCAGCACCGGAGCGCCTGATGATCCGACAGGTACGCGTCGAACTGCGCCGCTCCAACGCGCCGACCGTGGCGGTCCTGCTCCTGATCATCGGGATCCTCGGCGCCGCCAGCATGTACAGCTTCTGGCAGGGACAGTGGCTGCGGTTGGGCTACGTCCACTCCTCCGGCATGTTCCTCCTGATGCCCCTGTCGCTGGCCGGTGGCGCGGTACTGGGCCGCCGGGACCGGCGTACCCGCGCCGACGAGCTGATGAACAGCACCGGCCGGCCCCGCTGGCAGCGCGCGCTGCCCGCGATGACCGCGCTCGGCGTCGCCGTCGCGGCCGCGCACCTGCTCGTGCTCGCCGGCGCCGGCGCGGTGGTCGCCTTCGACGGCGCCTACCTCGGCGTACGCGGACTCGCCGGGCCCCTGACCGACGTGCTGGTGCTGGTGGGCGCGGCCTGGGTGGGGGTGGCCGTCGGCCGGCTGTGGTCCTCGCCGCTGCTGCCGCCGCTGCTGGCCGCCGCCGGCCTGGTCGCGCAGGAGGGCACCGCCATGCTCGGCGGTCCGGGCAGCACCAGCCGGCTGTCGAACGCCTCCCTGATGATCTCCTGGCCGCCGGACACGCCGTGGGAGACGCTGTCCGACCGGCTGCTGCTCAGCCGCCTCGCGCTGGGCGTCGGGCTGGTCCTCGCCGGGCTGCTGCTGGCGGCGGGCCGGTCGTGGCCGGTCCGGGCCGGGGCGCTCGCGAGCCTCGCCGGGGGCGTGGCGGGTCTCCTGCTGATCGGCGTGCCCGGCCCGACCGGGATCTGGCAGCTCGATCCGGACGCACGCCGCTTCGTCTGCGCCGACGGCACGCCGCAGGTGTGCGTCACCGCCGTCAACGCGCACCTGCTGCCCGAGATCACTCCCGAGGCCCGCCGAGGGACTCAAGGCGCTGGCAAAGCTTGCCGGACGCGCCGGCCCGCGCGG
>NZ_KK037233.1:1133541-1146080 GCF_000568915.1 Micromonospora sp. M42
CAACTGCGCGCGCTGCCCGAGCCTTCTCTCGCTGCGGCGCATCACCGCGCTGCGGGACGCCGCCGCGCGCTGCGAGCCGGACCTGATGCCGGCGCTCACCGGACGGGAAGCAAAAATAACCCGCTGGCTGCCGCTGTACGTGCGGTCCCGCCGGCTACCCGCCGCCCTGGCCGGATCCGGTATGGCCGTCGCCCTCATAAAAAATCACCTGGTCTGTATTCTCCGACAGCCCCGAGGAAACCGCCGGCCTCGCCGTGCTCACCACCGCGCTGGCGGTCGCGCCGCTCGGGCCGACGCTCGCCGGCACCGACCAGGCGCTGGAGCGCACCGCCGCGTGGCAGTGGGCGCCGCGCCGGGCAGGGCACCTGCTCGGGTACGCCGCGGCGGTGGTCGGTCTGCTGGCCGCCGCCCGCGTCCTCGGCGCCGACTTCGGGCCGCTGGACGTGCTGGCCCGCAACACGGCCGGGCTGATCGGGCTGGTCGGCCTCGGCGCGACGCTGGCCGGCGCCCGGGCCGCCTGGCAGGCGCCGACCGCCTGGGCCGCCATGGCGTCCTTCATGGCCGCGCCGGGCGGGCCGGAATGGCGGCAGGCGGCGCTGTGGATGGCGCAGGAGCCGGGCAACCGAATCGCCGCGGTCACCGCCACGACCTTCCTCCTCGGCGGCGTCGTCGCGTACGCGGCGCGGGTGGGACCGCAGGTCGCGGCGGCCGAGGCGGCGCTGGAACAGTGACGTGCCGGGCCTCGTCGCGCGCCCACGCGCGCGGCGAGGTCCGGCCGATGTCAGGTCAGCGGCACCCAGGCCAGGGTGGTCATGCCGGCCAGGGCGGTCGCCTTGAGACCGGCGTCGGAGAGCGTCCAGAGCACACCGTCGATCATCAGTGAGCGGCGGATCGGCGTCCGCTCGCCGCCGTCGGCCAGGCTCCCCGGATGGTCCACCGCGCCGGCCACCGTGAATCCCTTGTCGCCGAGCCGCAACGCCAGCACACCACCGAACGGCGGGCGCTTCGTGCCGCCTGGCCCATCGGTGTCCACGCCCGACTGCATCACCGGGATCACCACCAGCCGCTCCGGCGGCCAGTAGAGAAACGCGTGCGGGTCGTGCTCCGCCTCCGACCAGCCACGGGCGACGTGGTGCTGGGCGATCCGGGTGGGCCGGGCCGGGTCGGCGACGTCGAACAGCGACACCTGGGTGCCCGTCACCTGCCCCTCGTCAGTGGCGTCCTGGCCGACGCCGATCAGGCGGCCGTCGCCGGCCGGGTGCAGGTACGCCGAATACCCGTTGATCTTCAGCTCGCCGGTCACCCGGGGCGCGGCCGGGTCGCGCAGGTCCACGCCGTACAGCGGGTCGGTCTGCCGGAACGTGACCACGTATCCGGTGCCGCCGACGAACCGCACCGCGAAGATCCGCTCGCCCTTGCCGAGGCCGGTGACCGCGCCGACCCGCTTGAGCGTGGGACCGTCGGCGCGCAGCACGTAGACGCCGGACTGGGAGGACCTCTCCCGCCTCCACGTGTCGCCGGTGGTGGTGGCGACCCGCAGGTGACCGTCCCACTCGGACAGCGCGTACTGGTTGATCAGCCAGCCGGGCACCGACCCGGCGGCGACGAAGCGCGGCGTGCCCGCGGCGGTGTCGAACTGATAGATCTCGGTGCTGACGTCGCGCGCCTCCGGTGACGCGGCGCGCCACGTCCGCCAGCGCTGGTCGGCGGCGACGTAGAGGCGTCGACCGTTGCTGTACACGGTGTCGCCGTCCGCGAACACGGTGACCGGGTCACCGGCGCCGAGCGCGGGCGCGCCCAGGTCGAAGCTGAGCACGGTGAGCGTCGAGGCGGCGGAGAAGCCGGCCGGCCGGCTCACCCGATCGCAGCCGACCCGACCGCTGCCGACAGTGCGGACGCTGTCGCGGACCTCGTACCGGGGCAGCCAGTCGTCGAGCGTGGCCTTGTCGATTACCCCGCGGTTCGCGGCGATCCGCTGCGCGTCGGTACGCTCCCCCGGCTGCTGCGGAAACTCGAGCCGGTGACCGGAACTGATCACGATGCGGGCGGTCGCGCCGACCTGCCGTGCGTCGACCATCCGGCCGTCGATCCGGTACTCGCCGACGACGCGCGGCGCTGCGGCGAGGTCGACCAGGACCAGCCGGGCCTGCCCGACCACGCCGGGTGCGGGACGCCGACCGGGCACCGTGGACTCGGGGACCCTTCCGGCGCGCAGCAGCACGAGCGCGCGGTCCCCGTGCAGCAGCAGGCTGCCCTCCTGCCCGGAGAACCGGTCGGCGGCCGGATCGAGCGCCAGCCGGCCGGTCTGCCGGCGGGTCGCCGGGTCGACGACCGTCAGCACGCCCCGGCCGTACGTGACGATGCGCCGGCCGTCGGTCTTGACCAGGTCCGGCTCGTCCACGCCGGCCTCGTGCACGTTCGTCCCGGAGAAGTCCGGAGTGGACGCCGACCCGGCCGCCTTCTGGGTGCCGCTGTCGGCCCCGGCCTCCGCGCCGAACCGGAGCAGGTCGCGGCCCGGCCCGAGACCCCACGGTCCCACCGCCGCCCGAGCGGCCGCCCGGATCTGCCGTAGCGCCTCGTCGCAGGAGTCGAACGCGACGAGCCGCAACCCACCGGCCGGAACGGGCCGGCCGGTGGGCGGCGGATCGGCCGAGGGTGACGCGGTGCAGCCACCGAGGGCCAGCGCGGCGGCCAGCGTCCATCCGATCGTCCGGAATCTGCGAAAGGTCATGGGCCGTCAGACGTGGCCGCGGCGAGCACGGTTCCCGGCCGAACGCGCTCAGCCGCCGGCCATCGCGCCGAGCACGATGAACGGCTCCTTGCCCTTGACGACCTCCTCGGGCAGCGGCTCGTCCGGCGACTCGTTCGACAGGTCCAGCTCGCAGGCGTAGAAGCGGACGAACGGCCGGCGCTTCCCGCTGTGCCGGTCGCGGATCGTGCCGAGCAGCATCGGGTACGCGGCCTCCAGCGCGTCGAGCACCTCCCGCTGGGTGGGCGGCCCGGCCACCTCGACGCGTACCTCGCCCGTGACGTGCGCCAGGTTCTTCAGGTGCGCCGGCAACACCACCCGGATCACGGCAGCACCTGGACCTCGACCGAGAGCACGGCCGGCAGGTCGCGCACGATCGGCGCCCACGTGTCACCGCCGTCGGCCGAGTGATAGACCTGACCGCCGGTGGTGCCGAAGTAGATCCCGCAGGGGTCGAGCGTGTCGACGGCCATCGCATCGCGCAGCACGTTGACGTAGCAGTGCGACTGCGGCAGCCCTTCGGTCAGCGGCTCCCAGTGCTCACCGCCGGTACGGCTGCGGTAGACGCGCAGCTTGCCCTCCGGCGGGTAGTGCAGCGAGTCGCTGGTGATCGGCACCACGTAGACCGTCTCCGGCTCGTGTGCGTGCACCGCGATCGGGAAGCCGAAGTCCGTCGGCAGGTCGCCGCTGATCTCCCGCCAGTTGCCGCCGGCGTCGTCGGTGCGCATGACGTCCCAGTGCTTCTGCATGAACAGCGTGTCCGGCCGGGACGGGTGCTGGGCGAGACGGTGCACGCAGTGCCCCACCTCGGAGTCGGTGTCGGGGATCTCGCCGGAACGAAGTCCCTTGTTGATCGGCAGCCAGCTCGCGCCGCCGTCGTCGCTGCGGAACGCGCCCGCCGCCGAGATCGCGACGTAGATCCGGTCCCGGTCGGCCGCGTCGAGGATGATCGTGTGCAGGCACATCCCGCCCGCGCCGGGCTGCCAGGACGGGCCGGTCGGGTGCTGCCGCAGCGCGGTCAGCTCGGACCACTTCTGGCCGCCGTCGGTGGACAGGTAGAGCGCGGCGTCCTCACCGCCCGCGTACACGGTGTCGGGGTCGTGGCGGGACGGCTCCAGGTGCCAGATCCGCTTGAACTCCCACGGGCGCGGGGTGCCGTCGTACCAGAGGTGCTGCCCGACCTCGCCGCTGTAGGCGAAGTCGTTGCCGACTGTCGTCCAGTTCCGGCCGCCGTCGTCCGAACGCTGGATCAGCTGCCCGAACCAGCCGCCGGACTGGGACGCGTAGAGCCGGTCCGGTTCGACGGGTGAACCTGTGAGGTGGTAGATCTCCCATCCGCCGAAGTGCGGTCCGTCGACGGTCCAGTCGTCGCGCTTGCCGTCCGACGTCAGAATGAACGCGCCCTTGCGCGTGCCGACAAGTACCCGTACGCCGCTCATGTCTCGTCCTCCATCCAGGTGTCTTCCCTGCACTGACCGCGGGCCTCGCCGAAACTCATCGTCGTGGTACTCCCAGGCTTGACATTTCTCCGCCGGACGCGCGGCGGCCGGGCGCCACGCCGGTACGGCGGGAATGTCGGGGGCTGCGGCTAGCGTGCGGGCATGACCGGTCCCGGAGACGTTCCGCCCGAGCACCTCGACCGCCTGCGCCCGGTCTGCCTCGGCCTGCCCGACGCCTACGAGGAGCCGGCCTGGGTGGGTGTGCGGTGGCGGGTGCGCGGCCGCACGTTCGCCCACGTGCTCACCGTCGACCCCGGCCACCAGGCCGCGTACGCGCGGGCCGCGGCGACCGACGAGCCGGTGTGCGTGATGACGTTCCGCTCCCCCGGCGACGAGATCGCCGGGCTGCTCGCGGCCGGGCCGCACTTCTTCAAGCCGGACTGGGCCGCCGACGTGGTCGGCCTGCGGCTCGACGCGGACACGGACTGGACCGAGGTCGCCGAGCTGCTCACCGAGAGCTACTGCGTGCTGGCCCCGAAGAAGCTCGTGGCGCTGGTCGACCGGCCCGGTTGAGTCAGCCGAGCTTCTTGCGCAGCGTCTCGAACGCCAGGTCCGGCCGCAGCGGCACGCCGAAGCGCTCGTCGCCGTACGGGAACGGGCTCAGCTCGCCGGTGCGGACGTAGCCGCGCCGCTCGTACCAGGCGATCAGGTCGTCGCGCTGGACAATCACGGTCATCCGCATCTCACCGGCGTGCCACTGCTGCGTCGCGTACCGCTCGGCCTCGGCCAGCAGCTCCCGGCCCAGGCCGCCGCCCTGCCGGCCGGGGGCCACCGCGAACATCCCGAAGTAGACGTGGTCGTCGCGGCGTTCCAGCTGACAGCAGGCGAGCAGGTCACCGTCCTGCTCGGCGACCAGCACCACGCCGTCCGGGGCGGTGACCGCCGACGCAACCATGTCCGGGTCGGTGCGCTGCCCGGCCAGCAGGTCCGCCTCGTGGGTCCAGCCCTGCCGGCTGCGCTCCCCCCGGTACGCCGACTCGATCAGGTCGACGAGGGCGGCCACGTCGCCGGAGCGGGCGACCCGGACGGTACGGGATGCGGGGCTGGTCATGGCGGTTCTCCACGGTCGCGGCTGCGTACCTGGTCAGCGTACGCACGCGGGCGTCGCGGGCGGCGGCCGGGACCACGGGGCGGGACGGCTGATGGTTCACTGCCCGGCATGGAGACGACGATCGGCACGGCGGGCCTGCCCGCGGTCCTCGACCTGCCGGCCGCGCCGGTACGGGGAGGCCTGGTGGTGCTGCACGGCTCGCACGCCGGGCAGCGTTCCCACTTCCTGTACGCGCACCTGGCCCGGCTGCTGCCCCCGGCCGGGATCGCGGTGCTGCGCTACGACCGCCGCCCCCGCGTCGACGGGCACGACGTGCCGCTGGCCGACCAGGCCGACGACGCCTCCGCCGCGCTCACCGAGCTGCGCCGGCACGTCGGGGCGGTCCCGGTCGGGTTGTGGGGGTTCAGCCAGGGCGCGTGGGCGGCGGCGCTGACCGCCACCCGGCACCCGGTCGACTTCCTGGTCCTGGTCGGGTGCAGCGGGGTGAGCCCCGCGAGGCAGATGCGCTACGGCACCGCTGAGCAGTTGCGCCGGCACGGATACGGGCCGGCCGACGTGGTTGAGCTGACCCGGCTGCGCGCGCTCGCCGAGGACTACCTGCGCGGTGACGTGCCACGCGCGGTGGCGCAGGCGGAACTGGACGTCGCCGTGCGCCACCCCTGGTTCCCACTGGCGTCCCTGCCCGAGGAACTGCCCGCCACGCCCGGCACGTGGACCGACATGGACTACGACCCGGCGCCGGTGCTGGCGCGGCTGACCTGCCCGGTGCTGCTCTGCTGGGGCGAGACGGACGCCTGGATCCCGATCGAGGACAGCCTCGCGGTGTGGCGGCGGGCGGCCCGCGACGCCGAGCTGACGGTGGCCCGGCTGGCGGGGTGCGACCACGCGCCCACGCTCGGGGAGGGTGAGGACCTGGACAGTGTCAGCCCGCAGTACGAGCGGGTGCTGTTGGGCTGGCTGGACCGCCTGCTGCCGCCGGCCGGCTGAGCGGGCTGCCCGTTCCGCCTCCAATTCTCCGCGCGCCGCGCCGCCGCCGACGGCTAGCCTGCCGGGCATGGATGCCGCGCTGCCCACGTTCGAGTTCGCCTTCCCCGGCCCGCTGCGCGACCAGCTCGTCGCCGCGGTGCTCGACGGGAGCAAGAGCACCACTACCGCGCTGGTCCAGGACTACGAGATCGACGGCGAGCCACTGCCGGCCGTCGGTACCCGCTCGGCGGTGATCGACTCCGACAGCCGGCCGGTGGCGGTGATCGAGCTGGTCGAGGTCCGCGTCGCCCGCCTCGGCGACGTCGATCTCGACCACGCGCGGGACGAGGGCGAGGGCTACGAGTCGGTCGCCGCCTGGCGGGCCGGCCACGAGCGGTTCTGGCACGGCGAGGACTACCGCGGCTGGCTCGGCGACCCCACGTTCACCGTCGACGACGACACCATGGCCGTGCTGGAACGCTTCCGCCTGGTCGAGACGCTCTGACCGCGCGCCCGGCTCAGGGGGCGGCGAGCCAGGCGCGCAGCTGGTCGCCGTGCTCGTCCAGCTCCGGGGGCGGCAGCTCGTAGCGCGGCGGGGTGCCGGACAGGCCGATCGGGTTGCGGATCCCCGGCACGCCGCCGGTCGTCGCCACCGGCTCCAGGCCCAGCCTCTGCGCCAGCGCCACCCCCTCGGCCACCGAGTTGATCGGGCTGCACGGCACGCCCGCCGCGCGCAGTTCGCCGAACCACTCCGCGCTGCCGCGCCGGGACAGCGCCGCCACCAGCAGCGGCCGCAGCTCGTCGCGGTGCGCGACGCGGTCGGCGTTGCGCCGGAACCGCGCGTCGCCGGCCAGCTCCGGCACGCCCAGCACCCGGCAGAGGGTACGGAACTGCGCGTCGTTGCCGGCGATCACCACCAGTTCGCCGTCGGCGGTGGGCAGCGGCTCGTACGGCACGATGCTCGGGTGCGCGTTGCCCATCCGGTGCGGCTGCGCTGCCCCGGCCACGTGCGCGCTGGTGTGGTTGACCAGCCCGGACAGCGCCGAGGAGAGCAGGTCCACCGTGACGTGCTGCCCGCGCCCGGTCGACTCGCGGTGCCGCAGGGCGGCCAGGATCCCGACCGCCGCGTGCAGCCCGGCGATCACGTCGAACACGGCCACGCCGGCCTTGTAGGGCGGGCCGTCGGCGTCCCCGGTGAGGCTCATCAACCCGGCGGCGGCCTGCACCATCAGGTCGTACCCGGGCAGGTCGGCGCCCCCGGCAGCGCCGAAACCGCTGATCGAGGCGTACACCAGGCGGGCGTTGCGGGCGGTGACCGTGTCGTGGTCGAGGCCGAAGCGGCGCAGCGCGCCCGGACGGAAGTTCTGGATCAGCACGTCCGCCCGGTCGGCCAGCCGGTGCGCCAGCGTCAGGTCGCCGGGGTCGGTCAGGTCGAGCACCAGTGAGCGCTTGTTGCGGTTGACCGCCAGGTAGTAGGTGGAGACGTCGTCACGGACCGGGGGCCGCCAGCCACGTGTGTCGTCGCCGCCCGGCGACTCCACCTTGACCACGTCCGCGCCGAGGTCCGCCAGGAGCATCGTCGCGTACGGCCCGGCGAGGATCCGGGAGAAGTCGGCGACCAGCACCCCGTGCAACGGACCCGACATGCCGACCCCTCTCTCGCCGCCGACCACGATGACACATTCCTGACGGCCCACCCGGCCGGGGTGGGCCGTCCGGCTACGGTCACGTCAGGGACGTACCGGAAAGGGGTGCCCGTGCCGCTGCTCAGCCGGCTCGCCGAAGCCACCGACGAGCGCCCGGGCGCGATCCGGGTGCAGGACCGCTCGCTGTCCTGGGTGGAGCTGCGCCGGGCGGCCACCGCGGTCGCCGACGACCTGCGCGGCGCGGCCCGGGTGGCGGTGCCCGCGACGGCGAGCCTGGAGACGGTGGTCGGCGTGGTCGGCGGGCTGCTCGCCGGTGCGGCGGTGGTGCCGGTGCCGCCCGACGCCGGGCCGATGGAACGCGACCACATCCTGCGCGACTCCGGCGCGGAGGTGCTGCTGGCGGTGCCGGGCACACGGGAAGCCCATTCGCCGCCGCTCGTGCCGCTGGATCTGGCCCGGCGCTCGGACACCAGCCATCCCGAGCCCGACCCGGCGGCCACCGCGCTGATCCTCTACACCAGCGGCACCACCGGCGCGCCCAAGGGCGCGGTGCTGTCCCGCCGCGCGTTCGCCGCCTGCCTGGACGGGCTCGCCGACGCCTGGGCCTGGACGCCGGACGACCTGCTGGTGCACGGGCTGCCGCTGTTCCACGTGCACGGGCTGGTGCTGGGCGTGCTCGGCCCGCTGCGCGTCGGCAGCCGCCTGCGCCACGTCGGCCGTCCCCACCCCGAGCGGTACGCGGCGGCGGGCGGCTCGCTGTACTTCGGCGTACCCACGATCTGGTCGCGGATCGCGGCGCAACCCGCGGCGGCGCGGGCGCTGCGCGGCGCCCGGCTGCTCGTGTCCGGCAGCGCGGCGCTGCCCGATCCGGTCTTCGCGGCGCTGGCCGGGCTGACCGGGCACCGGCCGCTGGAGCGGTACGGCATGACCGAGACGCTCGTGACGGTGAGCGCCCGCGCGGACGTTCCCCGGCGGCCCGGCACCGTGGGTGTGCCGCTGCCCGGCGTGCACACGCGGGTGCGGGACGAGCACGGCGACCCGCTGCCGGCGGACGGCGCGGCCATGGGTGAGCTGCAGGTACGCGGCGGCACGCTGTTCGACGGTTACCTGAACCGGCCGGACGCCGACGCGGCCACCCGCACCGCCGACGGCTGGTTCCGCACCGGCGACGTCGCCACGGTCGACCCGGACGGCGTCCACCGCATCGTCGGCCGGGCCGCCACCGACCTGATCAAAAGCGGCGGGTACCGGATCGGGGCCGGCGAGGTGGAGGACGCGCTGCTGGCCCACCCGGGTGTGCGGGAGGCGGCGGTGGTCGGCACGCCCCACCCCGACCTCGGACAGCAGGTGACCGCGTACGTGGTCGGCGACGGCGTGGCCGAGGCCGAGCTGATCGACTTCGTGGCGCGGCACCTGTCCGCGCACAAGCGCCCCCGGCAGGTACGGCTGGTCGGCGCGCTGCCCCGCAACGCGATGGGCAAGGTGCAGAAGACCCTGCTGACCGAGGCGTGAGCGGCCCTCTCAGCGGGCCGCTGCCGCGCGGCGGACCTGACGGCGGGCCTCGTCCGCCGGCACGCCTGTGGCACGCAGCAGGTCGTTGGCGACGGTCCGCAACTGCGAGACCACGATGGTGCCGGAGAAGCCGATCTCCTGCCGGCACGCCTCGCCCGCGTCGCGGACCGCGCGCAGCACCCGCTCCCGGGCGGCGGCCGGCTCCTCGGCGGCCAGGAACGCCCGGTGCAGCAGCCGGATCGCCTCGCTGAAGTGCTCCAGCGCGGCGGGCAGGTGCGGCGGCACCGGCTCCCGGTCCCGTAACGCGGTGCCGATGCGGCGCACCATGCCCCGGCTGTTGCGGAACGCCCGGTCCAGGTGCTCGGCGCCGTGCCGATACGCGGCCAGGGCGCGTCGTCGCCGCCAGCGCACCGGGGAGAACCGGACCACCTCGTCGGCGGCGCCGACCATCTCGTCGATCCGGTCCAGTTCCGTCTCGGCGGCGCGCATCCGGGCCAGCACCTCGTCGGCCGCGCACACGTCGGCGTGTGCAAGCGCCTCCGCCGACGCGGTCATCTGACTGGCGAACGTGCCGAGCGCCGGGTCTGCCACGCGGCGGACCGCGCGCAGCGGGTTCAGCGGCGCGATCACCAGCACCACGAGCAGGCCGACGGCGCCGCCGACGAGCGCGTTGAGGGTCCGGGGCAGCTCCAGGTCGGGCGACACCGGGGTCAGCGTGGCGACCAGCACCGCCGTACCGCCGGCCTGGGTGACGAGCGCGCCGGTACCGCGTACGAGCACCGCCGCGGAGACCGCCAGGAACACGATCACGCCGGTCTGCCACGGCCCGGTGCCGAACAGATGCACCAGCAGGTCACCGACGACGATGCCGAGGACCACCCCGACCACCAGCTCCACGGTCCGCCGGGTGCGGTTGCCGAGCGAGGCGGCGATGACGCTGACCGCCGCGGCCGGCGCGAACGTCGGGTCGGGGTTGCCGAGCACCTCGCGGGCCACCGTCCAGGCCAGCGTGGCCGCGAGGCCGGCCTGGACCGCCACGATGAAGTACGTGCCCAGTCGCCGGCGGCTGGACCGCCCGGCGTCGCGTACCCGGTCGACGGCATCCCGCATGCGGCCGGGTACCCGCGGTCGCCCGCCCGAACCTCACCCGGGGTACGCCATCGTGCCGGTCAGCGCCACCACGCCGGGCAGCCGGGTGTCCTGGCGCAGGAACTGCACCACCACCGGGACCGGGGAACGCAGCACGCAGCCGTACGGGCGGTCCAGTCGCACCGCCTCCGGGTCGATCAGGTCGTTCACCCGTACGTGCCGGATCCGGCGGGCGCCGACCAGCAGCCGGTACGGTCCGACCGGTTCGACGTCCTGGTAGTAGAAGTCCAGCTCCAGCTCGGCGTCCTCGTCGGCGGCGTTGAGCACGCAGAGCTGGTCGAAGGCGGTGAACGCCGGTTCCGGGCCGTGCGCGGGGAACGGCACGTGCCCGCCCGGCACCACCCAGACCCGGGCGCCGACCGGCGCGCTCACGACTCCTCCAGCAGCCGGGCCAGGTCCGGGGTGAGGAACACCCCGTCCGGGTCGAGCCGGCGGCGCACCGCCTGGAAGTCGTCCCAGCGGGGATAGAGGGGACGCAGCTCCCGCGCGCCGAGCCAGTGCTTCTTGCCCCAGTGCGGGCGTCCGCCGTAGTGCCGGAACACCGCCTCCATGTCCCGGAAGTACTCGTCGTACGGCAGCGAGGTGTTCTGCAGGCAGGCGATCGTGGTGGTGGGGCGGCCGTAGGCGTTGCTGAGCCAGATGTCGTCGGCGGCGATGGTGCGGACCAGGACCCGCCAGGCGGCCACCCGGCGGTGCCGGTCGCGCACCCGGCGGCGTACCTCGGCGAAGCAGGCCGGAAACGCCTCCGACGGCAGCATGTACTCGATCTCCTCGAAGCGCAGCTCCCGGTGCCGGGGAATGGTGCGGTGGGTGGGCCCGACCTGGCTCTGCCGCGGCTCGCCGTCCGGCAGCCGGGGCTGTGCCCGGTCCGGCGCGGCGTCCGTGTCGGTGCGGTTGATCACCCGGATCTGCGTCTGGTCGCTGCGCGGGTACCAGTAGAAGTCCATGTTGCGGTTGGTGTGCTGCAGCACGGCGAGGTGGTCCAGGGTCCAGTCCAGGTGCGCGCACCAGGAGCGGCGGTGCAGCTGGTAGGTCGGCTGCACGTCGAGCGTGACCTGGGTGACCACGCCGAGCGCGCCGAGGGAGAGGCGCACCGCCGGCAGCAGCTCCGGGTTGCGCCGCGCGTCGACGTCCAGCACGTCGCCGGCGCCGGTGACCAGGCGCACGCCGGTGACCTGGGTGCTCAGGTTCCCAAATCCGATGCCGGTGCCGTGGGTGCCGGTGGCGGTCGCCCCGGCGATCGACTGGTAGTCGACGTCGCCCAGGTTGTCCATGGCCAGCCCGGCGTCGTAGAGCCCTTCGCCCAGCGCCCGCAGCTTCGTGCCGGCCCACGCGGTCGCGACCCGCCCGTCGTCGGAGATCACCCCGGCCATCCGGTCCAGGCTCAGCAGGATCCCGTCGGTACGCACCAGCGGGCTGGACGAGTGCCCCGAGCCGACCGGCCGGACGGTCGCGCGCGTGGCCCGGGCACGGCGCACCAGGTCGCACACCTCGGCCTCGTCGGCCGGCTCGGCCCGGTCCGCCGGTGTAAAGCGGAGACTGCCGGACCAGTTCACGAACTCGCGTGTCACAGCGGCCCCTCCCCGGCCCGCTTACCCGTGCCCGCGCCGGGTAGTCACCGCCGTGTCCGAGCCGCCGCTGTCGTTCCCGCCGATCGACGCGTACGCGTTCCTGTCCGACACGCACACCACGGCGCTCGTCGCACCGGACGGGGCGGTCGAGTGGTTCTGCGTACCGGACGCGGCGGGCGACGCGGTCGCGGCCCGGCTGCTCGACCGGGACACCGGCGGCCGGTTCACGCTCACCGTCGCCGGCTGCCCGGCGCCGCGGCGCCGCTACCGGCCGGACACGCTGGTGCTGGAGAACGACTGGGCCGCCCCGTCCGGCGCGGCGGCCGGGAGGACCTGCTCGCGGTCCGCCCGGCGCCGCCGACCGGCCGATCCACGTCGAGCGGGCGCTGGTGCGCC
>NZ_KK037233.1:1146448-1157609 GCF_000568915.1 Micromonospora sp. M42
CTACGACGAGACCGGCGCGCTGCTGGCCGCCCCGACCACATCGCTGCCCGAGGAATCGGCGGGGTCCGCAACTGGGACTACCGCTTCACCTGGCACCGGGACGCGGCGCTGCTGCTGCTCGCGCTGTTCCGCCTGGGCCACGCCGAGGAGGGCCGCCGCTATCTGCGGTTCCTGCTCGGCATCTGCGCGCGGCAGCATCCGCTCGCGCCGCTCGTCGGCATCCACGGCCACGCCACCGAGGAGCGTGAGCTGCCGCACCTGTCCGGCTACGCCGGCTCGGCGCCGGTGCGGGTCGGCAACGAGGCGGCGAACCAGATCCAGTTCGACACGTACGGGCACATCCTCGACGCGGCGCTTGCCTACCAGCTGCTCACCGGCGAGCTGACCGGCCCGCAGTGGGCGCTGCTGCGGCGGCACGTCGAGACCATGGCGGAGCGCTGGCGGGAACCGGACCACGGGGTGTGGGAGATCCGCGGCCCGTGCCGGCACTACGTCTACTCGAAGGTGATGACCTGGGTCTGCCTGGACCGGGGCATCCGCCTCGCCGGGCTGCTCGGCGACGGCGCCGCGCCGGTGGACCGGTGGCGCCGGGAACGTGACGCGCTGCACGCCGAGGTGCTCGACCGCGGGTACGACGAGCGCGCCGGCAGTTTCGTCATGGCGTACGGCGGGACCGAGCCGGACGCCTCGCTGCTGCGGATGCCGCTCGTCGGGTTCCTGCCCGGCGACGACGCCCGGGTGGTCGCCACCGTCGAACGGATCCGCGCCGACCTCGCCGTCGCGCCCGACCTGATCCGGCGCTACCGGGCCGACGACGGGCTGCCCGGCACCGAGGGGGCGTTCCTGCTCTGCTCCTTCGAGCTGGTCTCGGCGCTGGTACTGGCCGGCCGGCACGGCGAGGCGCGGGACATCTTCGACCGGCTGGCCGGCCGGGCCGGGCCGCTCGGCCTGCATCCGGAGGAACGCGCGCCCGACGGCACGGCGCTGGGCAACTTCCCGCAAGCGTTCACCCATCTGGCACTGATCGAGGCTGCGCTGAACCTGGACTCGGCGGGCGACCGGGACGCGCTGCACGCGTGGGCGGAACGGTCAGCGGCCGCGGCGGCGTGACCGGCACCCCGCCGGGAACCAGCGCGCCGGTCCGGACGACTATCCCTGTATGGCGTGTGAGCAGTGGCGGGAAATCCTGTCGGCACAGCTGGACGGTGAGGCGTCCCGCTCGGAGATCGAGGCGGCCGAGGCGCACCTGACCGGCTGCGCCGGCTGCCGGGGCTGGTTCGACTCGGCCGCGGCGGTCACCCGGCGGGCCCGTACGCAGCTCGCCCCGCGCGTACCCGACCTGGTCGACGCGGTGCTCGCCGCCGCGCCGCCGCCCCGGCCGAGCCGCCGCCAGCGGATCGCGCTCGGACTACGCGGGGCGCTCGGGTTGCTCGGCGCGGTGCAGCTCGTACTCGGGCTGGCCCAGATCGGCCGGGAGGCGGTCGTCGCGCACGCCCACACCTCCGGCCAGCACCTGTGGCACGAGTCGGCGGCGTGGAACGTAGCAGTCGGCGCCGGGTTCCTCTACGTGGCGGCACGCCGGACCACGCCGTCCGGCCTGCTGCCGATGCTCAGCGCGTTCGTCGCCACGCTGGTGCTGCTGTCGGTGAACGACCTGATCACCGGTCAGGTCGCGATGACCCGGCTGGTCAGCCACGGCTTCCTGCTGGTCGGCTGGGCCGTGATGCTGGTGCTGTCCCGGCCGGGCTGGCGCCCCGGCGACACGCCGCCCGGGCGGGGCCGGTCGAGCGGATCGCGGTGGGCGCTGCGCACCGAGGAACCGGCCGCGCCGGCGCCGCTGCGGCTGGTGCAGCCGGGCCCGTACCCCGCACAGGCCCGCAACCGGCGCGCGGCCTGAACCGCCGGACGGCCGGGGCCCGCGGGTGTCAGCGGGCGCGGCGGTCACGGACGTCGCCGGACCAGGCGGCGGCCAGGTCCTCCCGGGCGCGGGCGACCCGGGACCGGATCGTGCCGACCGGGCAGCCGCACACCTCGGCGGCCTCGGCGTAGGACAGGCCCAGCACCTGGGTGGCCACGAACGCCTCCCGGCGGTCCGGGGCGAGCGCCGCGATGAGCCCGCGCAACACCACCCCGTCGTCCCCGCCGCGGGTCACCGCCCCGGCCGCCTCGGCGGCGGCCTGCCAGTCCGCCAGCGCGGCCGTGCGGGGCCGCGCGGTCGCCGCCCGCACGTGGTCCACCGCGACCCGGCGGGCGATGGTGAAGACCCAGGTACGCGCCGACGACCGGCCCGCGAAGCCGGGCAGGCTGCGCAGCGCGCGCAGGAACGTCTCCTGGGCCAGGTCGTCGGCCTCGGCCGGCCCGGCCAGGTGGGCGAGGAACCGCCACACCGGCGCCTGGAGGGCACGGACGAACGCGGCAGCGGCCAGCCGGTCACCACGGGCGGCGCTCCGGGCCCACCCGGTCACCTGCTCGTCGTCGGCGTCCGGGCTCATCCTCGGCCGGCCCGCGGGCCCGACATCGTCATGCCCGACGGTACGGATCCGCTGCCCGCTCGGTTCATCCCTGGCGTCCCTCCTGCCACCGGGCCTGACTGTCGGCGACCTCCGGTTGGTCGGCCGGCGGGCGGGAAAAGTTCCCGAACCGGGTCAGTCGTCGTCGACGGAGACGGTGACCGGCCCGACCCGCAGGACGCCGTCGGTGAGCGGCGCGCAGCGCACACCGCCCCGGCGACGCATCGCCTTCCAGGTGCCGGGCGCGACCACCACGTCGAGCCAGGCGCACGGCGGCGCGGCCCGGTGCACCCGCAGGCGGACCGGACCGTCGCCGGAGTCGAGCGTGAGCACCCGGCCGACCAGCTCGTCCACCGGGATGCCGTCGGTCAGCACGTTACGTCGCAACTGGGTGAGGTCCGCCCCGGGCGGCAGCGACTCCCGCGCGATCAGCGTGACGCTCGCCTGGCGGTGCGCCGGGCGGCCGAAGTAGCGGTCACCGACGATGCCGAGACCGGCGCGCACCTCCACCCGCTCGACCAGTTCACCCGGCGGCGCGGGGGCGGGCCCGTCCGCGGGGCGGCCCACGTACCGGTGCACGGGCGAGGCCAGCAACTGGACGATCCGCGGCATGCCCCGAAGTGTAATCGCGGGCATACCACCGCCAAACCGGACGATAGCCGCGCTCACGTATCCGCGGCTTACGCAGGGCGTTGTACCAGGTGTGACGGCGAGGCGACCCGACGCGATCGGGGCTCATCCCCGGCGGCGGCTGGCCTGGGCGCGGCGCGAGAACGAGCGCCGGCGCCAGGCGTACGAGACGGCGGCGCGGGCCTGGCGGCGGCGCGCGGAGCACCTCGACCGGCTGCGGATCGAGGCGGCCGGCTTCCACGGGTGCGTCCTGGCCGGCGCCCCGCTACCGGTGCCACTGGACGACGGAGAGGTCGTCTACCGCATCCTGCCCACCGTCGACCTCGTCGAGGCCGCGGCCCGGCACCTGCCCGGACTGCCGGTGCCGGGCGGCACGCTCGCCGGATGTCTCGACCCGGCCGAGGGCCCGCTACCGGCCGGGCTGCGCGTGATCGCCAGCGGCGCCGCCGTGGTGACCGACCGGCGGGTCGCCTTCACCGGGCCCGGCGTCGGCCGGGAGTGGCCCCTGCGGACTCTGCGCGGACTCGGGCACCACCCCGGCCGTCCGGTCACCCTGCTGCACGGCACGGACGGCGGCGCACCGGCGGGTCTGCGCGTGCCGGCGCCGGGCGCGGCGAACGCCCGGTTCTACCTCACCCTGGCCCACGCCGACGCCACCGGTACGCGCACCGCGGTGGTGGAGGACGTCGAGGCGCTGTGGTCCGCCCACCGGGCCGCCCGGCCCCGCCCACCCCGGCCACTCGGGCCGTGGGACGCCCCCGCCGAACGGGCGCTCCCCCAGCGGCTGGCCGCGGCGGGCGTCGCAGCGATGGCCGTACTGCTGGGCGTCACCTCCGCCGGCACCTGGACCGCGACCGCCGGGCAGACCGACCCGGCAGCCCGAACCGCGACCCACCCGGCGACCGCACCCCCACCGGCCGTTTCGTCAGTGCCGCCCGTGGCGACCCCGGTCAACCCGTCGTCTCCCCCTGCGTCCCGGCCGCCCCGGCCCGCGCCGCGACCTCCGGCCGCCGGTTCGGGTGATCGGGTCCCCACCACCGCGCCACCTGCCGCCGGATCCCCGTCGACGCGCGTGAGCGGCCGTACGCCCGTGATCGTCGAATCGTCCGGCCCACCCGCCGCCGGTCCGGCGACGCCGGCGCCGAGCGTGAGCCCGACGGCTGATCCGGTTCCGACCGGCGAGCCCGATCCGACAGCGGAGCCGAGCCCGTCCGCCGCATCCGCCGAGCCGAGCGTCCTGGACCTGGTGGGCCTGCACCTCGGCCTGGCCGTCGGTTCCGGCGCAACAGCCCAGCAAGACGCAACCCTCCCCTGACCCCGCCCCACGCTCGCCGCTCTCCCACTTCCCCGCCGTCCCGCCCTCGCGGTCACCCCGCCTCACCCTCGCCGTCGATCTTGCACTTCGCGCCCCGCAGATGCCGGATTAATCCCGCTTTAGGCGGGCCGCAAGTGCAAGATCGCGGGAACGAAGGGCGAGGGGCGGGTGGGGTGGGGGGTCAGGGGGTGTGGGGGGTCAGGAGGTAGTCGCCGTCTTCTGGGCTCCAGCGCAGCTCGACCGCGCCGCCCGTCGCGGCCGCCTTGCAGAACTGCAGGAAGCTGCGATATCCGAGCTTCTTCTCGCTGAAGTCGGGCCGGGCGCGCCGGAGCTGGTCCTTCAGCCCGGACAGCGCCACCGCGCCGCCCTCGCCGGCCAGGTCCACCACCACTGATCGCAGCAGCCCGAACGCGACGTCGCGGTCGCCCTGTTCCGGAAGCGACACCTCCGGGTCGCCCTTCGCCGGCCCCGCCGCCAGCTCCACCACGTTGCGCGCGGCGAGGTGGCGCAGCAGCTCGCCGAAGGTACGGAAGCCGTAGTCGGACTCGCTGAACGTCGGGTCCTTGCGCAGCAGCGCGCGCTTGAGCGCGGACGCGGTCACGTCACCGCTGGAGCTGCCCTGCATGCCGGCCACCGTCTGTACGAGCTGGACGGCGAGCGTGTCGACGTCCCGGGCCCGCCCCTCCTCGGCCGCAGCGGCTTCCGGCGCGACCTCCGCCACCGGTTCCGCCACCGGCCCGGGCGGCGCCGTCCGGGCCGGACGCGACCGGCGGGCGGACGGCGGCGGCACGTCGACGCCTTCGAGGCGGTCGTAGTAGAGGAACTCGTCGCAGGCCGGCGGCAGCAACGCCGAGGTGGACTTCTCCACCCCCACACCGATCACCCGCTTGTTGAGTTCGCGCAGCTTGTGGACCAGCGGAGTGAAGTCGCTGTCGCCCGTGCAGATCACGAACGTGGAGATGTAGCCGCGTTCGAACGCCAGCTCGACCGCGTCCACCGCCATCTTGATGTCCGCGGCGTTCTTGCGGGAGGCGCCCATCCGCTGCGGGATCTCGATCAGCTCGACGTGCGACCGGGTGAGCATCCGCCGGTCCTCGTCGAAGTACGACCAGTCCGCGTACGCCCGGCGCACCACCACCCGCCCCCGCTCGGCGAGCGCGTCGGCGATCGGCCGGAAGTCGAACGCACCACCACCGTGGTGGTCGCGTACGCCCAGGGCCAGGTTCTCGTAGTCGAGGAACAGCGCGATCCGGTCTTCGTGATCCACACTGGCAGCCTAGCCCGGCCGGACCGCCGCGCCGGTCAGCGCCGCTCGTCGCGGTAGACGGTCTCGCGGCGGGCCAGCCGCTGGATCGCGTAGCTGCTGACCAGGAGCAGCAGCGCCAGCACCACCTCGACGCCGGCCACGGTGCCGCTGGCGACGGTGAGCCCGAGCAGCAGCAGGATGAGCCCGACGACGGCGAGCAGGCCCGCCAGCAGCATGCGGTTTTACGCCGTCGCGCCGACCGCTGCGCGTCGTCTGCGCTCACGCTGCCCGCCTCTCCCCGCCGGCCCCCTGTGCCGATCGTAGGCGCTCGTCACGGCCCCGGTGGCGGGTTGGCCCCCCCGGCACGGTCCCGGCGGCGAAAGCCACGCCGACACGGCCGGGCGGGCCGACAGCGCGAGGACACCGGCGGGTGGCCGACAACGCGCCCACCCGGCACGGCGGGCGGCACCGCACCGATGTGGCGCGGGGCCGGACGCTCAGGCGTCCGGCCCCGGTCACGGCGGTCAGTGGATCGGCAGCGCCATCGGCTGCTTGTCCTCGCCCGTCTCGCCGTCGAGCAGGTGCGACGGCTCACGCCGGCGCGGCAGGAAGGCGGCCGGGACGAAGGTGAGCAGCACCAGCCCGAACGCGACCCAGAACGTGGTCGAGAAGGCGCCCGCGGCGTAGTCGAGCCCCCGCTCGATGAGCGACGGCGGCACCGGGAACTGCTGGATCAGCTCGGGCCGCTGCTGTGCGGCGATGGCGAGCTGGGATTCGGTCAGCGGGGCGCCGGTGCCCGGGTCAGTCACGCCGGGGATGGGCCGCGAGCCGTTCAGCTCGCTGGTGAGGATGACCGACATGATCGCGGCGCCGATCGATCCGCCGATCTGCTGGAGGATGTTGACCAGCGTGGAGCCGCGCGCCACCTCGGCGGCGCTGAGCGTCTTCAGCGCCGAGGTCATGATCGGCATCATCGTGCCGCCCATGCCGAGGCCCATCACGAACAACGAGCCGCAGAGCAGCCAGTACGAGGTGTCGGTGCCGAGCTGCGTGAAGGTGAAGAACCCGGCCGCGATGAGCACCAGCGCGAAGGGCACCGTCCGGCCGACCGGCACCCGGTCGGCGAGCGTGCCCGCGATCGGCATGGTCAGCATGGCGCCGATGCCCTGCGGCGCGATCAGCAGGCCCGCGGCGAGCGTCGTCTCACCCCGCACCTGCAGGAAGTAGCTCGGGAACAGCAGGCCCGCGCCCATGAACGCGATGATGAACACGAACATGGTGATCGAGGCGATGGTGAGGTTGCGGTTGCGGAACAGCCGCAGGTCGAGCAACGGATGGCGGGGCCGGAACGAGTAGGCCACGAAGGCGACCACGAGCGCGCCGCCGGCCAGCATCGGCAGCCAGACCTTGGTGTCGGCGATCGTGCCGGTCTCGGGCAGCGTGGAGATGCCGTACAGGAACAGGGCCAGACCCGGCGACAGCATCAGCATGCCGAGGAAGTCGAACGCCTGGGACGGCTCGGCGTTGTCCTTCGGCAGCGCGAGCTGGGCGTAGATCAGCGCCACCACGCCGATCGGCAGGTTGATCAGGAAGATCCAGTGCCAGCTGGCGACGTCGATCAGCCAGCCGCCGAGGATCGGGCCGGTGATCGGGCCGAGCAGCATCGGGATGCCGAGCACTGCCATCAGGCGGCCGATGCGGTGCGGGCCGGCGGCCCGGGTCATGATCGTCATGCCGAGCGGCATGAGCATGCCGCCGCCGAGGCCCTGGACCACACGCCAGGCGATCAGCTCGCCGATCGAGTCGGCGGTGGCGCAGAGCCCGGAGCCGATGGTGAACAGCGCCAGCGCCACCATGTAGAGGCGTTTCGTGCCGAACCGGTCGGCGGCCCAGCCGCTGAGCGGGATCACCGTGGCCAGCGCGAGCGTGTAGCCCGTCATGGTCCACGCGACGCGCGCGTACGAGGCGTCGAACTCGCTCTGGAACGTCGGGAGCGCCACGCTGACGACTGTCACGTCGAGGATCGACATGATCGCGCCGAGCACGACGACGCCGGCCACCTTGAGCACCGCGGCGTCGAGCTTTGTCGACGTCGCGACGGGTTGCTGGGTCACTAACGGTCTCCTGGATCCGGTTCGGCTGCCGAAGGCGGTGGGGGTCGCCACGCACCGTCCGGGCGCGGGCGGAACGCGCGGCGGGGCGACGTCCGGCGGGAAGCCTAACCACGACCGGCGACAGACCGGGGCGGATTTTGCCGACGGACGAGGCGTCCCGGGCCTGCGCACGGCCGCACGGCGGGCCGGCGGCTCACGGAAAAGGGCGGTTGCGCGCCGATTCGTGAACCTCGGCGGGCCGGTGGGCGCGACGTCGACGTGACGAAGGTCATGGCGCGTCCGGGCAGCTCCGGGGCGTGCGGGCGCGCCGTTTCAGCCCATCCGGCCCATCAGTTCGATCTCCGCGGTCCGGGAGCGCTCGATCCGGCGGGCCAGCTCGCGTACCCGCTCGCTGGTGCCGGCGGCGACCTGGGCGCGGGCCAGGTCGGCCGCGGTGCGCTGGTGCCGGCTCAGCACGTCGACCAGCACGCGGTCGGCGTCGGCGGGCGCGGCGGCGCGCAGCCGGGCCAGTCCGGCGGCAGCGTCGCTGTGCCCGGAGTGGTCGTGCCGGGCGGCCGCGGCGGCGGCCGACGGCCCGGCGTCGCGCAGCCATTCGCGCATGGTGGCCAGTTCGTCGGTCTCGGTGGCCCGCACGGCGGCGATCAGCGTGCGGATCCGCGTATCGGTGGCGCGGTCGAGACCGAGCCGCACGATCTCCAGCGTCTGCTCGGTGTGGGCCACCATCATGGCCAGGAACAGCGCGTCGATCCCGCTGACCGTGGTGTCCGGGGCCGAGGCCGTGGCGGACGGGACCGGCGGGGACGGATCGGCCGCGGGCGGGCCGCCGCAACCGGCCAGGGTCAGCATCACGCCGAGCAGGGCCGCGGACGCGCGGCGGAGCCGGGGACCGGCCGGCTCCGCCGCGCGGGTACGCGGGCTCAGATCTGCTGCCACAGCGCCGGCACGTTCGGCGGCTCCCAGCCGGCGATGGCGGTGTGCGCCTGGCGGCAGCGGTAGCTGCGGCCGTCGTAGGTGACCGTGTCACCGACCTGGTACGCCCGTCCGGCCGTCCACGTGCCGCCCGGCGCCGGCGTGCTGGTCCGGGTGGGCGTGGGCGAGGGCGCGGGGGTGGTCGGCGCCGCCGTCGGCGTGGGCGACGGGGTCGGGTTGCCGCCACCGCCGCCGA
Source organism: Micromonospora sp. M42 (assembly GCF_000568915.1). NCBI lineage: Bacteria > Bacillati > Actinomycetota > Actinomycetes > Micromonosporales > Micromonosporaceae > Micromonospora > Micromonospora sp. M42. Next base: position 1,155,429 of record NZ_KK037233.1, read on the forward strand.
TCTGCAGGTCGACGCAGGAGTAGAAGGCGTTGGCGGTGTCGGAGATGTTCCAGATGGCGAGCAGTTTCTGCCGGCCGGAGAAGCCGCCGAGGTTGACCGTGTGCGACACGGTCGCGCCGGGCTGACGGCCACCGCCGTCGACCACGGCGACCCGGGTGCCACCGATCCAGTACTCCCAGTTGGCGGTGGCGTGGCGGGCGGTGTTGACCCAGGTGAACGTGACGGTGCTGCCGACCGAGGTGGCCGGCCAGTTGCGGCTGTCGTCGTTGAGGACCGCGAACTGGGCGATGCCGGCGTGGCAGCTGCGCAGGCCCTTGGGGCCCTCGACGCTCTGCGGCTCGTACTTGATCTGGCCGCAGTCGGGCACCCGGTTCTGCGCGCACAGCGCCTGGCGGCTGGGCGGTGAGGAGACGTAGCCGTGGGCCTGCGCGGGCGCGGCGAGCGCCAGCGTGCCGGTCACGGCGCCTGCGGTGAGCAGCGGGAGGGTGATTCTTCGACGCATGGTGGCAACTCCTTCGGGGGGAACGGAAGGTGCCCCGAACATAAATTAAACATTGTTAACAGTAAAGACTCCTGTCTATAAATTAAGCCCTGCACTCCCCGACGCCGGGCGTATGATCCTCGTCGATGGCTCGCCGCGCGGAGCCGATCGTCGTTCCTGGGCATCCCGCCGCCGCCAGGCGTCCGGGAGGACGACGCAGACCGGGCATCGCCTCGTCGTCCCACTCCCCGGAGGACACCCCCGCATGAGGAGAACCACCGCGTTCGCGGCCAGCCTGCTCCTGCTCGCCACCGCGCTCAGCACCGTCGGCGGACCGGTCGCCGCCGCCGACCCCACCGACCCGGTCACCGTCACCGTGAACACCCGCGCCGGGCTGGCCACGGTCCCGGAGACCGCGCTCGGCGTCAACCACGCCATCTGGGACTCGCAGCTCGGCAGCGCCGAGACGTCCGACCTGCTCAAGGCCGCGGGTGTGAAGATGCTGCGCTACCCCGGCGGCTCGTACGCCGACATCTACCACTGGGAGACGCACACCGCGCCCGGCGGCTACGTCGCGCCGAACACCGACTTCGACACGTTCATGGCCGGCGCCCGCCGCGTCGGCGCCCAGCCGATGATCATCGCGAACTACGGCACCGGCACGCCCGCCGAGGCCGCCGCCTGGGTCCGGTACGCCAACGTCACAAAGGGCTACGGCGCCAGGTGGTGGACCGTCGGGAACGAGAACTACGGCAACGGCCACTACGGCTCGGCCTGGGAGGCCGACGACCACCCGGACAAGAGCGCCGCCCAGTACGCGCGGCTGGTGATCGAGTACGCCGACGCGATGAAGGCGGTCGACCCGAGCATCAAGGTCGGCGCGGTGCTCACCATGCCCGGCAACTGGCCGGACGGGATCACCGCCGGCTCCGACCCGGGCCCGTGGAACCAGACCGTGCTCTCCCTCGCCGGCCCGAAGATCGACTTCGTGGACGTGCACTGGTACCCGGGCGGCAACGCCGCCGACTCGCTGGCCCGGACCAACCATTTGCCCGACGCGGCCTGGCTGCTGCCAGCAGATCGCCAGGTACGCCGGCCCCGGCGCGGACCGGATCGGGATCAGCTTCACCGAGCTGAACGTGGACGCCGGCCGCACCACCGCGCCCGGCGCGCTGTTCCTGGCCGACGCCTACAGCGGCCTGCTGGGCAGGGCGTCTTCACGGTGCAGTGGTGGAACGTGCACAACGGCATCGGCACCGTCTCCGAGGTGGCCGGGCAGACCGACTACGGCGACTTCGGGATGCTGTCCAGCGGCAACTGCACCAGCGACGGTGAGGTGTGCCAGCCGGCGTTCAACACCCCGTTCGCGCCGTACCACGCGCTGTCCATGATGAACCTGTTCGCCCGGCCCGGTGACCAGCTCGTCCGCGCCGGGACCGACGAGCCGCTGGTCGCCGCGCACGCGGTCCGGCGGCCGGACGGCAGCGTCGCGGTCCTGCTGCTGAACAAGGACCCGGACAACGCCCACCCGGTGGCGCTCGACTACGCCGGTTTCACCCCGGCCGACGAGGCCCCGACAGTGCACACGCTCGCCAACGGCGCGACCGGGATCAGCACCGGCCGCTCGGGCAGCGCCACCGTGCGCACGCTGCCGCCGTACTCGCTGACCACGCTCGTGCTGCGACCGGCCGGCAGCTCGG
>NZ_KK037233.1:1157763-1198142 GCF_000568915.1 Micromonospora sp. M42
CAGTACGGCGCGGTGAGCGAGCAGCTCGGCGAGACCGCCCGGCACGTCGCTCACGGTCGGCAACCTCGAACCCGGGCGCCCGCTACACGGTCAACGTGCTCGCCCGGGACACCGCCGGGCGGGTCTCCTGGTCGTCCCCCGCCGCTGACCTTCGCCACCGGCAGCCCCGCCGAGAGCTCCTGCGCGGTGCGGTTCAACGACGACAACGACTGGGGCAACGGGTACGTGGCGAACGTCGAGGTGATCAACACCGGCGCGAAGGCCATCGACGGCTGGACGCTGACCTGGACCTGGCCGACCGACTGGCAGCAGGTGAGCAGCGGGTGGAGCGCCACCTGGGACCAGCAGGGCCGCAACGTCCGGGTGACGCCCACCGCCGACAACCGGCGGCTCGCCGCCGACGGCGGGAGCACGACCGTCGGGTTCGTCGGCGCGTACAGCGGGCCGAACGTGCCGCCGGGCGCGTTCCGCCTCAACGGGACGGTCTGCACGCTGCGCTGACCGGCCCTCAGCCCCGCCCGGGAGGGCGCAGCCGCGCGTCGGCCGCCGCCGGGACCCGCGGGTTCCGGTGGTGGCCGGCGCGGCGCGGCGCCGGCACCACGTGCGGGCGCACCGGTCCGGCTGCCTCGACGAGCGCGGGCCGGTCCGGCGCGGGCCGGGGCAGCACGGCCAGGATCGCCACGAGCAGCGCGACCGAGACGAGCCCGTCGAGCCAGTAGTGGTTGCCGGTGACCACCACCACGAGCGCTGTCGCCAGGGGGTGGAGCAGCCAGAGCCAGCGGAGGCGTCCGGTGGTGACCGCCATCAGCGCCAGCGCGATCGCCAGCGCCCAGCCCACGTGCAGCGACGGCATGGCCGCGTACTGGTTGCTGAGCTGGTCGGTGTCGGGCGGTCCGTAGACGCTCGGGCCGAACCGGGTGCCGGTGTCGACCAGACCGGTGAGCTCGGTCAGCCGGGGCGGCGCGAGCGGGACGCACACGTGCAGCACCAGCGCCACCGCGGTCAGCGCCGCCAGGGCGCCGCCGCAGCCGCAGGTAGTGGGCCGGGGCGGCGCAGCCAGAGCCAGACCAGGCAGAGCACGGTGGCCGGGAAAGTGGACGAAGGCGTAGTAGCTGTTCGCCAGCCGCATCAGGATCTCGTGCGACAGCAGCGGCCCCTGCCCCCGCCTCGGCGGGCAGGCGCAGCAGCCGCTCCAGCCGCCAGATCCACTCGCCGTTGGCGAGCGCCACCTCGGCGTGGTCGGCCACCACCTGCCGGCCGCCTTGTAGGCGAGGAAGAGCACGGCGACGAGCGCCAGCTCACGCGCGGCCCGCCGCCATGCGGCCAGGCGCGGCGGCGCGGCCCGCGTGATGTCCACGACTCCTCCTTCGGTGCCTCCCGGCACGGATCAGGGCCGCCGCCGGGGTCGGCGACGGCCCTGGGGGTACGGGCTCAGCGGCGGGCGCGTTCCTCCCGCCCGGCCGAGTCCACGCTCACCTCGTCGAAGGCGGGCGCGCCGTCGACGGCGTCCGCTCCCACCGCCACCGACCGGCCGGTGTCCGGCAGGTCGAGGCTGGAACGCAGGGTGACCGGGCGCAGCAGCAGCGCCGCCACGATACCCACCACCGCGATGGCGGCCGAGATCAGGAAGATGTGCCCCGTTGCGTCCCCGTACGCGGCCCGCACGATCTGCCGTACCGGCTCGGGCAGCGCGTCGAGGTTGAGCGTGCTGCCGCCGCCTCCGCCGGAGGCGGGGATGCCGGCCGCGGCGAGGTCGTGAGTGATCCGGTCGGTGACCCGGCGGGCCAGCACCGCGCCGAGCACCGACACGCCGATGGTGCCGCCGAGCGAGCGGAAGAACGCGACGCTGGCGCTGGCCGCGCCGATGTCCTTGAGCGCGACGGTGTTCTGCACCGCGAGCACCAGGTTCTGCATGGTCATGCCGACGCCGACGCCGACGATGAACATGGCGAGGCCGACGAAGACCAGCGAGGTCTCGTGGTCGATGGTGCCGAGCATGGCGAACCCGACGACCAGCACGATCGCGCCGAACACGATGTACGGCTTGACCTTCCCGGTCGCGGTGATCATCCGGCCGGCCACGATCGAGGAGAGCAGCACGCCGACCATCATCGGGATGGTCAGCAGGCCGGCCTCGGTCGGGCTGTAGCCGCGGCCGATCTGGAAGTACTGGCCGAGGAAGACCGCGCCGCCGAACATCGCCATGCCGACCGCGAGGCTGCCCAGGATCGCCAGGGCGGTGGTGCGCTCGCGGACGATGTGCAGCGGCACCACCGGCTCGGCGGCCCGCGCCTCCACCCAGACCGCGAGCGCGAGCAGCAGCACCGCGCCGCCGACCATGGCCCCGGTCTGCCAGGAGGCCCAGGCGAACGAGTCGTCGACGAACGAGATCCAGATCAGCAGCACGCTGACGCCGGCGGCGATGAGCGACGCGCCCAGATAGTCGATCTTGACGTTCTTCCGGCGCACGGTGGGCAGGTTCAGGGTGACCTGGAGCAGGAACAGCGCGACCACCGCGACCGGTACGCCGACGAAGAAGCACCAGCGCCAGCCGAGCCAGGAGGTGTCCACGATCAGGCCGCCCAGCAGCGGGCCGCCGACGGTGGCCAGCGCCATGACGCCGCCCAGGTAGCCGTTGTAGCGGCCCCGCTCACGCGGCGGGATCATGGCCGCGATGGCGACCTGGACCAGCGCCTGGAGACCGCCGACGCCGATGCCCTGGAACGCGCGGGCGGCGATGAGCTGCCCGGCGCTCTGCGCGAAGCCGGCCGCGATCGACCCGACCAGGAACACCACGATGGCGATCTGGATCAGCAGCTTCTTGTTGAACAGGTCGGCCAGCTTGCCCCAGATCGGGGTGGTCGCGGTGGCGGTGAGCAGGGTGGCGGTGACCACCCAGGTGTACTGCGTCTGCGAGCCGTTGAGCGCTCCGATGATCTTCGGCAGGGCCGTCGAGACCACGGTGCTGCTCAGCATGGCCACGAAGAGCACGAGCAGCAGACCGCTGAGCGCCTCCAGCGTCTTCCGCTTGCTCATCGGGGCGGCCTCAGCCGTCACGGTGGGTGCGCTCATGCGCGCGTCCTCCAGATGTGTCGATGCGGGTTGGCCGCTTCGTTGCCTCAAGCAATCAACACTAAACCTTGCCCGTCGGGCAACTTTGCCCATTGAGAAATCGGTCACCTAGGCTTGTCGCATGGAGGAGTGCACCGGGCTGCGCGAGCGGAAGAAGGCGGCCACGCGGCAGGCGCTGCACGAGGCGGCGCTGTCGCTCGCCGTCGAGCACGGCCCCGACCGGATCACCGTCGAGGCGATCGCCGACGCCGCGAACGTCTCCCGGCGCACGTTCTCCAACTACTTCAGCGGCAAGGAGGAGGCCCTCTTCCACGGCGACACGCTGCGGCTGCGCCGGCTCCTCGCGCTGGTCGCGCGACAACCGCCGCAGCTGCCACCGTGGGCCGCGCTGACCCGGGCCGCCCTGGCCCAGGCCGAGGACGGTTACGACGACCCGGCCGAGCCCTGGCTCAACCGGCGCCGGCGACTGCACGGTCACCCGAGCCTGGCCGCCCACCAGGTCGCCGCGTACGCGGCGCTGGAGCGGGAGATGGCCGCGGAGCTGGCCCGCCGGCTGACCGGACCGGACGCGGCGCTGCGGGCCCGGATCATCGCCGCGACGTTCCTCGCGTCCCTGCGGATCGCCGCCCACGAGTGGCTGGAGCGCCCCGGGCACCCGTTGCGCGACGTGCTGCGCGACGTGCTCGCCCTCGCCGCCCCCACGGCGGGCTGAGCGCGCCGCTCCCCATCGGACCGGTGGAATGGCCGGCGAAAGCAGCACCCGGCCTGACCTGGGCTGACACACTCGCCCGGTGGGTGGCGACCGGTGGCGCAAAGGGCTCGGGCCGGCGACCGGCGTCGCCCCCGCCACCCGGGTCGACCGGTTCGAGATCTTCTTCGACCTCGTCTTCGTGGTGTCCTTCTTCATCATCACGCGGGCCACCGCCGCCAACGTGACCCCCGGGGAACTGCTGCACGCGCTGCTGGTGCTCGCCGTGCTGTGGTGGTGCTGGGTGGTGCACAGCGCGGTGGCCGCCCGGCTGCGCCTCGGCGAGGGCTTCGTGCCGATCCTCATGGTGGTCGGCATGATCGCGCTGTTCACGTTCGCGCTCGCGTTGCCGCAGACGTTCGGCGACCTGCAACAGGGCAGCGCCGGGCCGATCCTGGTCACGATCAGCTATGTGGTGATCCGGGCCGTGCACACCGCGCTGTACTGGTACGCCACGCGCGACGACCCGCCGGCCCGGCACAAGCTGCGGCTGTTCCTGCCCGAGGCGCTGGTCACCGCCACCCTGCTGCTGGTGGCGGCGCTGCTGCCGCCGCGAGTGTCCCCGGAGGTCGGCCCGTGGCTGCGCGACGGACTGTGGATCGCCGTGGTGGCCATCCAGTACAGCAGTGGTCTGCTGGCCGGCACCGACGGCTGGAAGATCACCTCGGCCGAGCACTGGACCGAGCGGTACGACCTGATCCTGATCATCGCGCTCGGCGAGTCGGTCATCTCGGTCGGCGTGGGCGGCAACCTGCTCGGCCAGCCGGTGACCTGGCCGGCGATCCCGGCGGCGATCTTCGGCATCCTGTTCACCGCCGCGCTCTGGTGGGCGCACTTCGACATGATCGGCCCGGCCGCCCGGATCGCGCTGCACGCCACCCAGGGTCACGCGCGGGTGGCGCTTGCCCGCGACGCGTACGCCTACCTCTACCTGCCCATGATCGCCGGGGTGATCCTGTTCGCGATCGGCGCCGAGGAACTGGTCCGCATCGTCACCGACCCGGCCGGCGGCCCGATGGAGCGCGGCCACGGCCCGGCGGTGCCGCTGCTCTTCGGTGGCGTGCTCGTCTACTTCGCCGCGAACATGGCGTTCCAGTGGCGCGCGCTGCGGACGCTGTCCTGGACCCGGGTCGGCGCCGTGGTCCTGCTCGCCGTGGCGCTGCCGGTCGGGCGGCACCTGCCGGCGCTCGGCGCGCTGGGTCTGCTCACCGCGATCTGCGTGGCGCTCGTGGCGGCCGAGCTGGTGATCTTCGCCTCTCTCCGGATCGCGTTGCGCCGGCTCATGCACGAGGAGAAGTCGAGCGCCGAGGAGAGCGAGGCCGCCTGGCGGGCCCGCTGGCACGACGGCGGCGACAGCGCCCCGCACCAACCTTGACACAGGCCCTAGAGTCTCCGCGTGATCGAGATCGTCACCGAGGTCGACCTGTTCCACCCGCCCGCCCGGACCTGGCGGGCGTTGACGGAACGCGCGCTGCTGGCCAAGTGGTTCACCGACAGCGCGCCCGGGTCCGACCGGTGGATCCTCGCCACCGCCGCGCTGCCCGGCTACGACACCGACACCGAGGTCGAGACCGTCGAGCTGCGCGCGCCGCACCGGCTGGTCGTCCGCTGCCGGGAGGCCGACCGGGCCACCCGCCTGGCCTGCGACCTGGCCCCCACCGCACACGGCACCCGGCTGTCCGTACGCGAGGTGCTCGAAGAGGGCGACTGGGACGCCGACGCCCGCGCCGAGCAGCACGAGCAGGCGGTCACCGGACGGCTGCCGGCCATTCTGGACTGGCTGGCGTTCCAGAACGTGGACCTGCGCCGGGCCGAGGGCGGGCTGACCGCCGAACTGCCTGTGGTCCGGCTGCTCGGCGACGAACCCCGCCGGCCCGGACGGCGCCGGGCGCTGCTCGCGGCGGGCGCGGTCACGCTGCTGGCTGCGGCAGCCGGAGCAACGGTATGGACCACCGGCGACGAGCCGCCCGCCCCGGCCGCGCCGGCCCCCACGACGTCACTCGTCATGCCGTCCACCGCGACGCCCTCCGCGCGCCCCACGACCGCGCGGCCCACGCCCAGCGCCAGCCGCCGCAGCGAGTCACCCTCGCCGACGCCGTCACCCACCCCCAGCCGTACGCCGAGCGCGACGCCCTCGACCGTGGCGGCGACGCCGCTGAGCGCCACCTACGAGACGGTGAACGACCGGATCTTCGGCTACCGGGGCGAGGTGGTGCTGCGCAATCCCGGCCCGTCACCGCGTCCGGGCTGGACGGTCACCGTGACGCTGCACGAGGGCGCCACTGTGGGCAGTGTCAGCGGAGCCGAGGCCGCCCAGGACGGCACCGTGGTCACCTTCACCGGGGGCGCGTTGCCGGGCGGCGAGTCCGCCACCATCCGCTTCGACGTACGCGACCCGGACCCCCAGCACGACGCCCCCGTCGCGTGCACCGCCGACAACACCCCCTGCACCCCCGCCTGACGCCCCCACCCCTCTCCCCCTCCCCCTTCCACCCCGTTGATCATGAAGTTGGGCCGCGGATTTGTCCGCATTGGACGCGGTCAACTTCATGATCGTCGCGTCCTGGGCGGGCGGGTGGGGGCCGCGCTGATTCGGGTGGTGCGGAAATGGGTTGTTGAGCGCATGGGAGCGCTCCCGTAACATCCCTGACGCGGCTGTTAACGCTCACAAAACAATCGCCACCGCCAATGCCAGAGCCGCCGCCCCCGCAGGAGGTCAATTCATGTCCAGATCCAGGTCAGTCAATGCCATATTGGCGTCGGCCGGCGCCGCGCTGCTCGCGTCGGCGTCGGTCGCCGTGGCGCAGTTGCCCGCCGGGGCCGCCGCCGCGGGCTGCTCCGTGAACTACGCGATCTCGTCGCAGTGGCAGGGCGGCTTCGGCGCCAACGTCACCATCACGAACCTCGGCGACCCGGTGTCGAGCTGGACGCTGACGTGGTCGTTCGGCGCCGGGCAGACGGTGACCCAGTCGTGGAACACGAGCCTGACCCAGAGCGGGTCCGCGGTCACCGCGCGCAACGTCGACTACAACGGGTCGATCCCGACGAACGGCAACACGTCGTTCGGCTTCAACGGCTCCTGGACCAGCAGCAACCCGGTGCCGACCAGCTTCGCGCTCAACGGCGTGAACTGCACCGGCGGCACCACGCCGACCGGCGGCCCGACCGGCTCACCCACCACCGCGCCACCCACCACGGCACCGCCGACCACGGCGCCACCCACCACTCCGCCGCCGGGCAACACCTGCAGTCTCCCGTCGTCGTACCGGTGGTCCTCGACCGGCGCGTTGGCGCAGCCGCGGTCGGGCTGGGTGTCGTTGAAGGACTTCACGGTGGTGCCCTACAACGGGCAGCACCTGGTCTACGCCACCACCCACGACACCGGCACGAGGTGGGGGTCGATGAACTTCGGTCTGTTCTCCAACTGGTCGCAGATGGCGTCGGCCAGCCAGAACGCGATGTCGTCGGGGACCGTGGCGCCGACGTTGTTCTACTTCGCGCCGCGCAACATCTGGGTGCTGGCGTACCAGTGGGGACCGACCGCGTTCTCCTACCGCACCTCCAACGACCCCACCAACCCCAACGGGTGGTCGTCGGCGCAGCCGCTGTTCACCGGCAGCATCTCCGGCTCCGGCACCGGCCCGATCGACCAGACGCTGATCGCCGACGACCAGAACATGTACCTGTTCTTCGCCGGTGACAACGGCAAGATCTACCGCTCCAGCATGCCGATCGGAAACTTCCCCGGCAGCTTCGGCTCCAACTACACCACCATCATGTCCGACTCCACGAACAACCTGTTCGAAGCCGTACAGGTCTACAAGCTGCAGGGCCAGACCCGCTACCTGATGATCGTCGAGGCGATCGGCTCGCAGGGCCGCTACTTCCGGTCCTTCACCGCCACCAGCCTGAACGGCTCCTGGACCCCGCAGGCCGCCACCGAGTCCAACCCGTTCGCCGGCAAGGCCAACAGCGGCGCCACCTGGACCAACGACATCAGCCACGGCGAACTCATCCGCACCACCGCGGACCAGACCTTCACCGTCGACCCCTGCAACCTCCAACTGCTCTACCAGGGCCGCTCCCCCAACTCCGGCGGCGACTACGGCCTCCTGCCCTACCGCCCCGGACTGCTCACCCTCCAGCGCTGAGCCGGACCGTCCAGGAAGGAAGGTCGCATGAGAAGGCACAGAACGACCCGTACCGCGGTGTTGTCGGCCGGCGCGGTCCTGCTGGCGTCCACCGCGATGGCCGCGGCGCTGCCGGCCGGAGCGGCAGCCGCCGGATGCGCGGTCACCTACGCCGTGTCGTCGCAGTGGCAGGGCGGCTTCGGCGCGAACGTGACGGTCACCAACCTCGGTGACCCGGTCAACGGCTGGACGCTCACCTGGTCCTACGCCGCCGGCCAGACCGTCACCCAGGCGTGGAACGCCACAGTCACCCAGAGCGGAGCGGCGGTGACCGCCCGCAACGTCGACTACAACGGGTCCATCCCCACGAATGGCAGCACGTCGTTCGGGTTCAACGGGGCCTGGACCAGCAGCAACCCCGCGCCGACGAGCTTCGCGCTCAACGGGGTGACCTGCACCGGCGGCACGACGCCCACGTCGCCGTCCACCTCGCCGTCCACGTCACCGACGAGTTCGCCGACCACCTCGCCCAGCACCCCGCCGCCGACCGGGGCGGCGGACATCACCGTCAACACCGCCAGCCGCTACCAGACGATCGACGGGTTCGGCGCCGCCGTGTCGATCTGGGGCGGCGCCTGGTCGACGGCCGAGACGCAGACGCTCGTCGGGCTCGGCCCCAACCAGCTCGGCCTGTCCATCGTGCGTACCGGCATCTCGCCGGTGTCCGGCGAGTGGGGCACCCAGGTCAGCGCGCTGCGCACGGCGAAGTCGTACGGGTCGAACGTGAAGATCATGGCGTCGCCGTGGACCGCCCCGGCGGCCTGGAAGACGAACAACAGCCGGATCAACGGTGGCAAGCTGCGCACCGACTACTACGACGACTACGCCAACCACCTCAACAGCTACGTCCAGTACATGCGCAACCAGGGTGTGACGATCGACGTCACGTCCGTGCAGAACGAGCCGGACTGGCACCCTGACTACGACTCGATGGACTGGAGCGGCACCGAACTCCAGACCTTCGTGCGGGAGCAGGGCGCCAAGGTGCAGAACACCAAACTGATGGTCGCCGAGGCGGTGAACCTGAACTACGGCTACACCGACCCGACGCTCAACGACGCGGCCGCCCGCAACAACATCGGCTACATCGGCGGGCACCTGTACGGCACCGAGGCGTCCGGCCGGCTGAAGCCGTACACGCTGGCGCAGCAGTACAACAAGCCGGTGTGGATGACCGAGTGGAACCTGCACGAGGCCGACGGCGGCGGCTCCAACATCTGGGGCAACCCGGCCAACGCCGCCGCCTGGAACGAGACGCTCGACGACATCATGCGCACCGTGCACAAGTCGATGGAGTCGAACTGGAGCGCGTACGTCTGGTGGTACGGCAAGCGCTACTACTCGTTCATCGGTGACGGCGAGTCCGCGTACGGCACCGTGGCGGGCGCGCCGCTCAAGCGCGGGTACGCGTTCTCGCAGTACGCGAAGTACGTGCGTCCCGGCTACCAGCGGGTCGCCCTGACCAAGAGTTCCAAGGCGTCGCCGCTGGAGGTGACGGCCTATTCCGGCGACGGGAAGGTCACGCTGGTGATCCTCAACCGGTCCACCAGCGCGGTGAACAACGCGATCATCCAGGCGCCGCAGAACGTCAGCCGGGCGGAGTACGTGGCCACGTCGCAGAACGCGAGCGCGGCGAGCCAGCCGGTCGGCGTGAACGGCAACCAGGTCACCGTGAACGTCGGCGCGCGGAGCATCTCCACCGTCGTGCTCACCCTCTGACCGGGGACACGCAACAAGGGCGGGGGCGGCCGGATCGGCCGCCCCCGCTCGTGTGTGACTGCTAGCTGGCGTACGTCTCGAACTCGCCGACTCTCGGCGTACCGTTGGAGCTGTTGATCTTGAAGTTGATCTTCTTCAGCGAGGTCGCGCCGAAGGTGATCTGGCCGGCCCCGTTGCCGGAGGCCAGCACCGCGCCGGTGTCGTTGTTGACGAGCTGCCAGGACCCGATCGAGCCCGAGGTGCCGGACGGCTCGCGGATGACCACGCGGGAGACGGTGGTGGCCGAGCCCCACTTGATCGAGACGGTGCCGGTCGACCCGGACGGCGACCAGTAGGTGCTCAGGTTGCCGTCGCGCACGTTGCCGTAGCTGGTGCCGTCGGCCTTGCTGGACCCGTCCGCGCCGGCGCCGGAGACGAGGCTCAGGTTGGTCCCGCCGGACGGCGGCGGGGTGGTCGTCCCGGGCGGCGGCGTGGTCGGTGCGGGCGTGGTCGGCCCCGGCGTCGTCGGCGCCGGGGACTGCGGCGTGCAGTTGCCGTCGGACACCCGCAGGCCGGTGTTCGCGCCCGCCGTCTGCCGCACGATGTCCGGCACACAGCTCGCCGCGTCGAGCCGGTACGAGTACGGGACGCTGATTGTGGTCGTCGACGTCACGTTCGGCCCCGCCGGGTAGTTGTCGGTCCCGGGCGAGGACCAGGTCACGTTGTCGAAGATGTTGCCGCCGACCTGCCAGGTACCGCGCTCGCTGGTGTAGAACGTGCCGAGCACGTCCTTGGAGTTGCGGAAGTAGTTGTTGTCCACCTTGGCCCGTGCGCCGGCCCGGGAGTTGATGCCCGACTCGTGCAGCCCGTTGTAGTGGTTGTTGAACATGTGGGCGATCCCGCCGCGCAGCAGCGGCGTACGGGAGTCGATGTTCTCGTACAGGTTGTGCTCGAACGTGATGTAGCCGTTGCCGCGGTCGCTCTCACTCGATCCGATGAGGCCACCGCGGCCGGAGTTGCGCAGGATGCTGTACGACAGCGTCACGTACTGGGTGTCGTCCTTCATGTCGAACAGGCCGTCGTAGCCCTCCGACTCCCCGCCGGACGCCTCCAGCGTCACGTGGTCGACCCAGACGTTACGGACGCTGCTCTCCATGCCGATCGCGTCACCACCGTTGGAGGTGGGCGAGCCGGACTTCTTGACGTTGCGCACCGTCACGTTGCGGATGATGATGTTGCGGGAGTCGCGGATGTGGATGCCGAGCTGGTCGAAGACGGCGCCGCTGCCCACCCCGATGATCGTGACGTTGCTGATCTGCTTCAGCTCGATCACGCCGTCGGCGGTGTTGCAGCTCGATCCGGAGACCTTGCTGGTGTTGCCGTGGTTGATGGTCCCGGTCACCTCGATGATGATCGGGGTGCTGCTGCTGGCCCGGCCGCAGAGCGCGGCGTGGATGGCGGTGCCGGTGGTGGCGCGTACGGTCTGCCCGCCCGCGCCGCCGGTCGTGCCGCCGTTCTGGGTGGCGTAGCCGGTGGCGCTGCCGGCCGCCGCCGACGCCTGCGGGGACGGCAGCGCCACGGCGACGGCGATACCGACGACCGCCGTGGCCAGTGCCGCGTGGAGTCGCAGCGCGACTGGTCTTCTCATGTCGCCTCATTCCTTTTTCGAGCACGCGGGAATTGCCGCCGAGCCGCGGCAGCAACCGAATGGGAATAGTGCGGAGCCGCGACGCGATCAGGCGCGTCGCCGGCGGATGTCGTTCATCTGCGATGCCCGGGCCGCAAACGAAACATCGATGTAACGCGATCGTATGAAAGCGCTTTCGCTCAGGGCAAGAGGTAGCGTTTGCAGGTTTTTTGCACTGCTCAGGGCGGCCGGACGCCGGGGACGCCACCTTGACGGGCGGCGAGATCGATGGTTGCCTGCACCTCACCCACGCATCGACATCTGTCTAACTCCGCCCCCACGAGGAGCGCCATGTCCCGATCCCGCAGGACCCGCACCCCGGCGGTCGTCGCCGGCGCGGTCGCCGCCGTCCTGGCCGCCTCCCCGGCCCCCGCCGCGCCCCTGGCGGCACCGGCCACCGGCAACACCTGGAGCGCCGACCTGGCCGGAATCGACTCCGACGACGTCAACGTCCGCTGGACCGGCACGGAACTGCGCCTCGCCGACCCGGCGTACCGGCCCGCGGCCCGGCGCGGCATCGCGGCCGAGGGCACGCTGCTCGTCGCGCCGCATTCACTCGCCGCACCGGCCAACCGGGTCCGGGCCGACGTCGTCGCAGTCCCCGCCCGCGACGGCGCCGTCGAGGTGGCGGCGCGCGGCTGGCGATCGGGCGCGTGGACCGAATGGCGGGCCGTGGCCGGCGCCGCCGTCTTCGACCAGCCGGTCACCCGGGTGCAGATCCGGGTGGTCCTCACCGCCGACCGGCCGTCCGCCGCGCCCAGCCTGCGCACGGTCCGGCTCACCGCCGACTCGGTCGCCGCCGTCACGGCCGCCACGCCCGGCCTCACCTACCGGGTGTACGCCACCCGCGAGGGCCTGGTCGGCGGCACCACCGCCAACGGGCACGTGATCGTCTCCCGGGACCACTTCGTCGCGCTGCCCTCGTTCCGCGGACTCGCGCCGAAGAACACCGGCGACTACACCGTGCGGGTCTGCACCACCACCCGCAGCCGCTGCGAGTACGCGCCGGTCTGGGACGTCGGACCGTGGAACACCAAGGACGACTACTGGAACCCCAGCAGCACCCGGGAGATGTGGAAGGACCTGCCGCAGGGCCGGCCCGAGGCGCAGGCGGCGTACCAGAGCGGCTACAACGGCGGGCGGGACCAGTTCGGACGTGTGGTGGGCAGCCCGGCCGGCATCGACCTCGCCGACGGCACGTTCTGGGACGGCCTGCTGCTGACCGACAACGCCTGGGTCGACGTCGCCTACCTCTGGACCGGCACCGGCACCCGCGGCCGCATCGGCAGCGGGCCGCTCAACATCCGCTCCGGTCCCAGCACGAGCAACCCGGTCGTCGGGCTGGCCGCCACGTACGCCGACGTGCCGATCGAGTGCTCGGTCAGCGGCCAGTCGGTGAGCGGCCCGTACCGGACCACCACCCAGTGGAACCGCCTCGCGTCAGGACACTTCGTCAGCCACGCGTACGTCTCCAGCGTGACCGGCACCATCGCGCCCTGCTGAGGGCGACCGGCCCGGGGCGCGCGACGGCGTCGCGCCGCCCCGGGTGCGCTGGATGAGCACGACGCAGGCGAGTACCGCGCCCGCCACCACGAGCGCGCCGGGCGTGACCGCCTCGCCGAGCAGCAGTGCCGACCAGATCAGCGTGAGCACCGGCTGGACGAGCTGGATCTGGCCGACCTTGGCGATGCCGCCCCGGGCCAGCCCGGCGTACCAGGCGAAGAAGCCGAGGAACATCGACACCACTGTGAGGTAGCCGAACCCGGCCCAGGCGGCGATGCCGCCGTGCGGCGGGTGGACGAAAGCGGCAACCGCCGTGACCGGCACGATGACCGGGAGCGACAGCAGCAACGCCCAGCAGATCGTGCGGGCACCGCCGAGTTCGCGGGCCAGCCGGCCGCCCTCGGCGTACCCGAGTCCGCAGAGCACCACGGCGGCGAGCAGGTACAGGTCGGCGGGCGCCAGCGTCCCGCGGATCGAGCCGCCGGCGGCGAGGAACGCGAGCACCAGCGCCAGTCCGGCGACGCTGGCGATCCAGAACAGCGGCGGCGGCCGTTCCCCGGCCCGCAGCACCGCGAACACCGCCGTCATGGCGGGCAGCACGGTGACCACCACCGCGCCGTGCGCCGATGTCTGCGTGGTGAGCGCCAGCGAGGTGAACAGCGGGAAGCCGACCACGACGCCGAGCGCGACAATGGACAGCCGTCGCCACTGGTCCCGGGTGGGGCGTGGGGCGCCGGTGAACCGCAGGTAGGCCCACGCGAGCAGCGCCGCGCCGACGGCCCGTCCGAACGCGACGAACCAGGGGTCGAGTGTGTGCACCGCGACGCGGGTGGCCGGCAGCGACATGCTGAAGGCCAGCACGCCCAGCGCGCCGAGGGCAACCCCGCCGCCCGCTCCCACCGTTACCGTCGTTGGTGCAGTAGCGCTACTCTGTGCTGTCATGAATGATGGTAGCGCTATCGAGCGTGTCGTCCGGCATCTGGGTGCGCTGGCGGCGGACGCCGTCCCCGGCACGCGACTGCCGTCGGTACGGGAGCTGACCGCCCACCATCACGTCTCCCCCGTCACCGTCGCCGAGGCGACCCGGCGGCTCGTCGCGGACGGCCTGATCGAGACACGGCCGGGACGTGGCGCGTACGTGTCGAACCGGCGCGCCGACCCAACACGGCCGGACCTGTCGTGGCAGACCGTCGCGCTCGGCTCACGGCGCGACGGCGAGGAGGAGATGCAGGCGCTGCTGGCGTTACCGCCGTCGGGCGCGATCCCGCTGACCGGCGGCTACCTGGACCCGGACCTCCAGCCGGCCGCCGCGCTCGGCGCGGCGCTCGCCCGCGCCGCCCGGCAACCGGCGGCGTGGCAGCGCGGCCCGGTCGAGGGACGCGCCGACCTGCGCGCCTGGTTCGCCCGAGCGGCCGGCGGGGGCCTGCGCGCCGAGGACATGGTGATCTGCCCGGGCGGGCAGGCCGCGCTCTCCACCACGCTGCGGGCGCTCACCACACCCGGCGACACGCTGCTCGTCGAATCCCCCACCTACCTGGGCGCGCTCGCCGCCGCGCGCGCCGCCGGGCTGCGGGTGGTGCCGGTGCCCGCCGACACCGACGGGGTACGCCCCGACCAGCTCGCCGCCGCGTTCGCCCGCACCGATGCCCGCCTGTTCTACTGCCAGCCGCTGCACGCCAACCCGCACGGCGCGACGCTCTCCCCCGCACGACGCACCCAGGTCGCCGAGGCGGTACGCGACGCCGGGGCGTTCCTCATCGAGGACGACTACGCCCGCGACCTCACCATCGACGGCGAGGCCCCGCCACCGCTGGCCGCCGACGACCCCGACGGACACGTCGTCTACCTGCGCTCACTGACCAAACCGGCAGCGCCCGGCCTGCGCATCGCCGCGCTCGGGGCGCGCGGACCGGCCGGAGCCCGGCTGCGCGCCGCCCGCCTGCTCGACGACCTGTTCGTCGCCGGGCCGCTGCAACAGGCAGCGCTGGAGTTCCTCACCGCGCCGGCCTGGGACCGGCACCGCCGCAGCCTGCGCGGACAACTGCGGGCCCGCCGGGAGGCGCTGCTAGCCGCACTGAACCGCCACCTGCCGCAGCTGGCGCCGCGCGACGTCCCGCGCGGCGGCCTGCACCTGTGGGTACGCCTGCCCGACAACACCGACGACGTAACGGTGACCACGGCTGCCGCGGCAGCGGGGGTGACCGTCTTCCCCGGCCGCCCCTGGTACGCCGCCGAACCCCCCGCCCCGCACCTGCGCCTCACGTACGCCGCCGCCCCACCCGAGCAGATGGACGAGGCGATCCGCCGCCTCTCCACCGCCCTCCCCCACTGACCGCGCAGCCCTACACCCCCCGTCGATCTTGGACTTGTGGTGCCACAGCTCGTCGGCTTCGCCCCACTATCAGAGGCGCCACAACTCCAAGATCGCCGTGCCGCCCTCGCCGCCCGCCCCGCCCCGCCCCGTCCCGTCCCGCGATCTTGCAGTTCGCGCCCCCTGATGCCAGGAGTAATCCGGCATCACCGGGGCCGAAAGTGCAAGATCGCGGGGGTGGGAGAGGCCGCGAGGTTAGTTGCGGGTGATGGTGAACGTACTTGTGGTGTTCTTGATGTCCTGGGCGTTGTCGGTCAGGCGGAGATTGGTGAACGTGGCCGCGCCGACCGCGGGGCCCTGACCTGCCTCGGGCATCTCGTTGACCCAGATGCCGAAGCCGGACTTCGCGTCGAACGCGTCGCCGCTGCGCCGCGCGCCGGAGATCGACACGTTCGTCAGCACCGTGTCGGTGATCGGGTTCTCCGGCTGGCTGCCGTTGTACTTGGTCTGGAACATGATCCCCGAGTACGTCGGATCGACGATGTCCACGTCGCTCACCCGGATGCCACGGAACTCCTTCGACGCGGAGAACAACCACATCGCCGGGAACGTCTGCGCGCCCCAGAAGTGCCCGCCGGAACGGATCAGCGAGATGTTCTCGAACCGGGTGGGCGGGCTGGCACCGAACCCGACGAACGGGTAGCCGAAGTCCAGCGAGCTGATCGTGATGCCCGAGTACGTGAGCTGGTCGGCGATGTACAGGTTGCGGAAGACGTTGTCGTAGCCGCCGTACACCGCCAGCCCGGCTGCCCGCCAGGTCAGCGTGGCGGTCAGGTTCTCGAACACGTTGCCGTGGTTGCCGCCGGAGCCGCCGGAGTCGGTGGCGGAGAACAACGCGAACGCGTCGTCGCCGTTGGAGCGACCCTCCGAGTTGGTGACCAGGTTGTTCGTGCTGCCGTTGGTCATGTTCACCGCGTCGGCGAAGGTGTTGCGGAACCGGCTGTCCCGGATGGTCAGCCCGTCCACGCTCACCCCCCAGTACGCGCAGACGGTGTGCTCCACCCAGACGCTGTCCAGCGTCAGGTCGTCCACGTCCTTCAACTCGCCCCACACCTTGCCGGGACCGTCGATCCGGTTGGTGTAGTTGCCGAAGAACGCCAGGTGGGCGAAGGTCGAGCCGCTGGCCGAGGACTCGACCCGGAAACCGGCGTCGGTGTTCTGCTGGTTGCGCGGCGTCTGGAAGCGGGTGTACCACATGCCGGCGCCGACGACCTGCACCGCCTTGCCGTACACCTGGAACTTCTGCGCCGTCTCGTACGTGCCGGCGGGCAGGTAGACGCCGACCAGCGTGCCGGTGGTGTCCATCCGTACCGCGTCGAGCGCGTTCTGCACGTCGGCGTGGCTGAACCCGATCGGAACCTTGTAGCGGGCCGGGTCGGGGTTGGCGCGCGGCGCCACCAGTTCGGTGTTGACGAAGTCGATCGCGTACGTGGTGCTGTTCGCCGGGTCCTTCTGGAGCCGGATCCGGCTGCCCGCCGGGACCGTGGCGTCGAGCAGCACGTTCGCCTCGTCGTACAGGTGCCGGGGCGCGCCCGCGCTCGGCGAGTCGCTGGGACCGGCCTCGGCGCCGTAGAGCCAGATGTGCTTCGAGGTGAGGCTCATCGGCTTGTGCAGCACACCGTTGACGTAGACGTTGATGGTCGAGTCGATCCCGCCGCCGCCCGGCGCGTCCGGGATGGAGTAGCGGGCCACCAGGGCGTTCGCGGCCGAGCGGGTGGTCCACTCGACGTACGCGCCGGTGGTGTTGAGCGTGACCGCGCGGCGGCCGGACGCCTCCCCGGCGAGGTCGCCGATGGTGCGGTTCGGGCCGATCACCTGCGCGCCGCCGCCGGTCGTGCCGTCCTCGGCCTCGTACGCGTCGTACGGCAGGTTCGCCCCGCGGCCGACGAACAGCGCCCGGTCGCTGGTGTTGTTCTGCCGCTTCACCGGCAGCTCGTTGCCGTCGTCTGCGAGCACCACCCGCACCGTGTACCGGCCGTTGGCGGCGGTCCACGTGCCGAGCGACACCGGTCCGGCGGTGGCACCGGCCGCGATCGTGCCGCTGTACGAGCCGGTGAGCGTGCGGACCACCGCGCCGGACTGGTCGCGCACCGTCAGCGTGATGCCGTGCGCGCCGCTCGCCGACGCGATGGTGCCCTGGTTGCGCAGCGTCACCGCGAAGGAGACGGTGGCGCCGGCGCTCGGCGTGCCGGGTGACCAGGTGACGGCGGAGGCGACCAGGTCGGAGCTGGCGACCGGGCTGACGGTCAGCGGGGTCGGGCTGGTGTAGGAGTTGTTCGCCTCGTTCTGCTCGATCACCGCGTTCGACTCGTCGACCTTCGCGGTGAGCGGGTAGCTGCCGGCGTCGCGTACGCCGATGCTCGCCGAGACAGTGCTCGACGCGCCCGCGGCGAGCGCGCCGACGGCGGCGGTGCCGACCTTCGTCGTACCCAGGTAGAGGTTGACGTCGGTGGCGGCGGAGGCCGCGGTGCCGGCGTTGCGCACGGTGGCGGACAGCGTGATCGCGTCGGTCTCCACCGGCGCGGACGGCGAGGCGGTGACGGCCGTGACGGTGAGGTCCGGGTTCGGCGCCGGGACGCCGATGACCTGAAGTTCGGCGACCTGGCCGTTGGCGGAGCCGGAGTTCGCGGTGAACTGGAGCCGGACGTCGGCTGCGGTCGCGGAGACCGGGACGGTCACCGTGTTGGCGCTGTTCGGGTTGAAGGAGTACGTGGCGGAGCCGACCAGGCTGGTGAACCCGGACGCGGACTGCTCCCGCCCGAGCACCTGGAACGTCTGGGTGCGCGCGCCCCACGCCGGGTCCGGGTTGAGCTTCACGACGACGGCGCTGATCGCGGCGTTGGCGCCGAGCGCGACGGTGAGCGTGCTCGGGTACGCGCCGGGCGCGCCCTCCCAGTACGTGGTGACGTCGTTGTCGACGGCGTTGGCGGCGGCGAACACGTGCACCATCGACGACGCGGTGGCGGGCTTGCCGACCGCCAGGTTCGTGCCGCCGGTGCTGCTGCCGGTACGGGTGACGGTGTTGCTGTTCGCCGACACGTTCCCGGCGGCGTCGCGGGCCCGCACGTGGTACGAGACGGTCGCGCTGTCCGGCTGGCTGTCGGTGTAGGTGAGCGTGGAGCCGCTGACCGTGGTGCGCAGCGTGCCGTTGGCGTACACCTCGTAGCCGGTGACGCCCACGTTGTCCGTGGACGCGGTCCAGGTCAGCCGGATCTGCCCGCTCGCCGGCTGGGTGTAGGCCAGGTTGCCGGGCGCGGTGGGCGCGACAGTGTCCCCGGTGTTGCCGGTGCGGGTGACCGTGTTGCTGTTCGCCGACACGTTCCCGGCCGCGTCCCGCGCCCGCACGTAGTAGGAGACGGTGGTCCCGGCGGGCTGGGTGTCGGTGTACGTCAGCGTGGTGCCGCCGACGGTGGTGCGCAGCACGCCGTTGGCGTACACGTCGTAGCCGGTGACGCCCACGTTGTCGGTGGACGCGGTCCAGGTCAGCCGCACCTGGTCGGTGGCGGGCTCGGTGAACGCGAGGTTGCCGGGCGCGCTCGGCGCCTGGGTGTCGCCGGTGACCGGGCCGTAGACCTCCAGCTCGCCGAGCTGCCCGGCGGGCCAGGCGCTGTTCGCGGTGAACAGCAGCCGCACGTACCGGGTGGACGCGGTGGGCACGGTGACCGTCACGGTGTTGCCGCCGCCCGGGTCGAACGCGTACGCGGCGGAGCCGACGAGCGTGCCGAACGCAGAACCGTTCGTGCTGCCCTGCACGGTTATCGTCTGGGTGCGTGCGCCCCAGCCGGCCGGCAGCCGCAGCACCAGCCGGTTGACGCTGGTGGCGGCGCCCAGGTCGGCCTGGATCCACTGCGGGAACGCGTTGTTCGGGCTCTCCCAGTAGGTGCCGGCGTTGCCGTCGTTGGCGTTGCCCGCGCCGTACACGTCGGCGTGACCGCTCTCGGTCATGGTCCGGCCGAGCGCGAGGTTGGTCGAGGAGGTGGCCGCGCCGTACACCTCCAGCTCGGCGAGCTGAGCGGCGGCCCAGCCGGTGTTCGCGGTGATCACGACCCGCAGGTAGCGGGCGTCGGTGGCGGTGAAGCCAAGCGTCACGGTGTTGGCGGCGGCCGGGCTGAACGTCCGGGCGGCGGACGCGACGACAGTGGTGAAGCCGCTGCCGTCGGCGCTGGCCTGCACGGACAGCGTCTGGTTGCGGGCCTCCCAGGCGGCAGGGAGCTTCAGCACGACCTGGTCGACGGCGCGGCTGGTGCCGAGGTCGACCTGGGCCCACTGGGGCAGCGCGCCGCTGCTCTCCCAGTAGCTGCCCTGGTTGCCGTCGGTCAGGTTGGCCGCGACGTAGGGGCCGTTGACGCTGCTGGCGGTGGCGGTGCGCCCGGCGGCGAGGTTCGGGCCGCCGGCGGCGAGCGCCGGTGGGGCCGGGGCCGCGGTGACGACCAGGCCGACCGCGGCGAGCGCCGCGACGATTCCGGTACGGAGTCTGGACATGGTGGACGGACACCTTCTTCCCGGGGGAGGTGGAGAGGCGTTCGGGGGTGGGGGTGCGGTGGCGCGGCGGGGATGGTCCCCGCCGCGCCGGGTCAGGAGGCGTACACCTCGAACTCGGACAGCTGGCCGGCCGGCCAGCCGGTGTTGCCGGTGAACGTCAGCCGCACGAAGCGGCGGTCACCGGCGGGCAGCGCGATCGACACGCTGTTGCCGCCCGCCGGGTCGAACGTGTAGCCCGCCGCCGCCTTCAGCGTCGAGAACGACGAGCCGTCGGTGGAGCCGAGCACCGCCACGGTCTGGGTGCGGGTCTGCCAGGCCGCCGACGGGGGCAGTTTCAGCACCACCCGGGCGACCGGCCGGGCGCTGCCCAGGTCGACCGTCACCGACTGGGGGAAGGCGTTGTTGGCGCTCTCCCAGTAGGTGTTCGCGTTGCCGTCGACGGTGTTGGCGGCGCCGTACACGTCGGCGTGGCTGGTCTCCGCGACCGGCCGGCCCGCCGCCAGGTTGCCGGTCGGTGGCGCGGTGGTGGGCGGCGCAGTCGTGGTGGGCGGCGGTGTGGTGGTGCCGCCGCCGTACACCTCCAGTTCGGCGAGCTGGCCCGCCGGCCAGCCGGTGTTGCCGGTGACGGTGACCCGGACGAACCGCCGGTCGCCGGACGGCAGCGCGATCGACACGGTGTTGCCGACGGCCGGGTCGAAGACGCGGCCCGCCGACGCGGCGAGCGTCGTGTACGAGGAACCGTCGGTGGAGCCGAGCACGGCGAGCGTCTGGGTACGCCGTTCCCAGCCGGGCGGGAGCTTCAGCACCACCCGGTCGACGGTGCGGGACGTGCCGAGGTCGACGGTGAGCGACTGCGGGAACGCGTTGTTGGCGCTCTCCCAGTAGCTGGCCGGGTTGCCGTCGACGGCGTTGCCGGCGGCGTACGTCTGGGTGGTGCTGGTGGCGGTCGCCGGGCGGCCCAGGGCAAGGTTCCCGCCGGCCGGCGGCGGTGTGGTCGGCGGCGCGGTGGTCGGCGGGGCCGTCGTCGGCGCTGCCGTGGTCGGCGCCGGGCTGGTCGGCGGCGGGCTGGACGGTCCGTTGCCCCACTGCGGCTGCGGCCACGGCCCGCAGTACGGGGTGGGCGTGTACCAGCCGGAGTTGCCGGCGCCCTGGGTGATCTGGAAGCCGCTGCCGACGCAGTTGTGGATCGGGTTGGACTGGGCGATGCCGGTGGCCCGCACGTTTGTGAACCGGACCTGGCTGGGCGCCTGCACCTGGAGCGCGTACGTGCCAGCACCGTCGATGCGGACGTTGTCGAACGAGATGCCGCTGGTCTGCCCCTCGATCCAGTGCAGCGCCGCGTACGAGCTGTCCAGGATGTCGGTGTCGGTGACGTTGATCGTGGCGCCCTGGATCGGCTCGTTGAGCGCGGAGAACCAGATCGCGCCCACGCCGAACTGCCAGTTGTAGTCGGAGTTGCCGTTGCGGATCAGTGTGTTGCGGGCCACCGTGATCGTGCCGGCCACGGCGGTCGGCCCGGTGACGCCCGGATAGCGGTTCGCCACGTGGATGCCACCGCCGTTGGTGACCGAGTCGGCGGTGACGTTGTCGGCGATGGTGATGTCCCGCCCGCCGTACGTGACCAGGTGGTTGGCCAGGATCGTCACGCCGATGGTGTTGCGGGTGAAGGAGTTGCCCACGTTCGGCACGCTCTGCGCCCACATGGCCAGCGCGTCGTCACCGGTGTTGCGGACGAACGTGTTCGTCACCGTGGAGTTGGTGACGCCCCAGTGGAAGTTCACCCCATCGGCGGTCTGGTCCAGGATGCGGCTGTTGCGGATGGTGAAGCCGTCCATCGGCCCGTCCATCCAGGCGCCGACCTTGGTGTGCTGCAACCACAGGTTGTCCACCACCGAGTTGCTCATCGCGCCGCCGATGGCGTTGACCTGGTCCTCGTCGACGCGTTCCCGGATGTCGCCGATGATGGCGAAGTCCCGCAGCGTGACGTTGCGGCTGGGCCCACCGGCCTCGTGCGGGCGGATCTCGCCGGAGTAACCGCCGCCCGGCACGTACTTGCCGTAGATGCCGGCGGCACGTTTACGGTCGGTCGGGTGCCGGCCGCCGAGCACCGAGTACCAGGGGCCGGCGCCGCGCAGCGTCACGCCGTCGACCACCACGTGGTCCCAGAGCGTGAACGTGCCGGCCGGGATCCACACCGCCCGGCCCTGCGCCTTGCCGGCGTCCACCGCGGCCTGGAACTTCGCCGTCGAGTCGGTGGTGCCGGTCGGGTCGGCGCCGAAGTCGGTCACCACGTCCAGCACGCCGGACGGCTTGGTGATCTGCGCCCCGACCAGCTCGAAGTCGGCCAGGTCGATGGTGAACGTTGGTGACTGGGCGGTCGAGGACACCTGGAGGCGGATCTTCGTGCCGGCCGGGTACGTGGTGCCGAACATGGTGCGGGTCTCGTCGTAGAAGTGGTGCGGGTTGGTGTCGCCCGGGTTGTTGTTGAACGGGTAGCCGCCGTAGTACCAGCCGTACCGGGAGGTGACCGGCACCGCCTTGACCAGCGTGCCGTTGGCGCGCAGGTCGATGGTGGCGTCGCGGCCGGTGCCGGCGGCGTTGTCCGGCAGGCTGTACCGGAACGTGACCGCGTTCGCGGGGGCGGTGAGCGTGAACTCGACGTACTCGCCGACGGCGTCGAGCGTGACCGCCTCCCGGCCGGACGCCTCGGACGGCAGCGTGCCGTAGCGCCGGTCGGGGCCGATCTTCGTGCCGTTGTGGACGGCCTGCTCGGCTTCCTGCTCGCGGAACGGCACGGTGGCGCCGCGTCCGGTGATGTCGAACGGGGACAGTCCGGCGGCGTACGCCGGGGTGGCGGTCGTGGTGAGCGCCACGACGA
Organism: Micromonospora sp. M42; assembly: GCF_000568915.1. Lineage (NCBI taxonomy): Bacteria > Bacillati > Actinomycetota > Actinomycetes > Micromonosporales > Micromonosporaceae > Micromonospora > Micromonospora sp. M42. The sequence continues at coordinate 1,180,393 of NZ_KK037233.1, forward strand.
CGAGTGTCGAGGCGGCGAGCGTGGCGGCGGCGAGGGCGGCCACGCCGGTGCTGCGGTGGCGGTGCGCGGTGCGGTGCTCGGCCATGCGGGGTGTGCTCCCTTTCGTCGGTGGCCAGATCCCCCCGTGCGGCGTTGCCTCTCCTTCCTCCTCCCCAGGTGTGCGGCGTCTGTGGCGGCCGGGACGGGCCGCCGGGTGTTTCGGCGGCGCCGGCGGCGGGACGGGGCCGCCGGCGCCGCGGTCAGGCCGATCGGGTACGCAGCCAGACCGCGGTGTCCGGTGGCAGCCGGTCGTCGTCGAGCGGGCCGCTGGCGAGCAGCAGCTCGTCGTGCGCGGGCAGCGGCACGGCGGCGTCGCCGAGGTTGACCACGCAGGTGAAGCCGGGTTCGCGGGCGAACGCGAGCACGCCCTCCGGTGCGGGCAGCCACGCCAGGGTGCCGTCGCCGAGCGCCGGTTCGGCGCGGCGCAGCGTCAGCGCGGCCCGGTACAGCTCCAGCATCGAGTGCGGGTCACCGGTCTGGGCGCGGACCGTGCGGTCCTTCCAGTCGGCAGGTTGCGGCAGCCAGGGCGCGGCGGACGCGCCGTCGGGGCTGAACCCGAACGGCGGCGTGTCGCCCTGCCAGGGCAGCGGCACCCGGCAGCCGTCGCGGCCCGGGTCGACCCGTCCGGACCGCTCCCACATCGGGTCCTGCCGCAACTCGTACGGGATGTCCTCGACCTCCCAGAGGCCCAGCTCCTCGCCCTGGTAGACGTAGGCGGCGCCGGGCAGCGCGAGGGACAGCAGCGCGGCGGCGCGGGCCCGGCGGGTGCCCAGTTCCAGGTCGGTGGGGATGCCCTCGCGCTTGGCGGCGAAGCTGAACCGGGTGTCGGCGCGGCCGTACCGGGTGACGTGCCGGGTGACGTCGTGGTTGGACAACACCCAGGTGGCGGGCGCGCCGACCGGGGCGTGCGCGGCCAGCGTGCCGTCGATGCTCTCCCGCAGCGCGGTGGCGTCCCAGGCGCAGCCGAGGAAGTCGAAGTTGAACGCGGTGTGCAGCTCGTCCGGGCGCAGGTAGTTCGCGAACCGCTGCCGGTCCGGCAGCCACACCTCGCCGACCAGTGCCCGCCCGCCCGGGTACGAGTCGGCGATGCGCCGCCAGGCGCGGTACACGTCGTGCACGCCGTCCTGGTCGCGGAACGGGTGCGGCCGGTCCGGGTGGACCTCGGGCAGCGTGCCGTCCTTGACGAGCAGCCCGGCCGAGTCGATGCGGATGCCGTCCACGCCCCGCTCGAACCAGAACCGCAGGATGTCCTCGAACTCTTCGCGGACCCGGGGGTGGTCCCAGTTGAAGTCGGGTTGCTGCGGGGCGAACAGGTGCAGGTACCAGTCGCCGGGGGTGCCGTCCGGGTCGGTGGTGCGGGTCCAGGTCGGGCCGCCGAACTCGCCGGTCCAGTCGGTGGGCGGCAGGTCGCCGCCGGGCCCCCGGCCGGGGCGGAACCAGAACAGGTCCCGTTCGGGCGCGCCCGGCCCGCCCGCGAGCGCGGCCCGGAACCACTGGTGCGCGTCGGAGCAGTGGTTGGGTACCACGTCGACGATGCTGCGGATGCCGAGCGCGTGCGCCTCCGCGATCAGCGTCTCCACCTCGGCGAGCGTGCCGAAGACCGGGTCGATGTCGCGGTAGTCGGACACGTCGTAGCCGGCGTCGGCCATCGGCGACGGGTACCAGGGGCTGAACCAGATGGCGTCGACGCCGAGCGCGGCGAGGTGGTCCAGGCGGGACCGGATGCCGGCGACGTCGCCGATCCCGTCGCCGTTGCCGTCGGCGAAACTGCGCGGGTAGACCTGGTAGATCACCGCGGAGCGCCACCACGGGCTGTTGTCGGCCATGGACACGGGCACCTGCTTTCTGCGGGGTCGGTTCTGCGGCGGCGGGCGGTACGGCCGGCGGCGGGCGGCGCCCGGTCAGCCCTTGAGGCCGCCGGTGGTCAGGCCGGACATGATGTTGCGCTGGAAGATCAGGAACAGCACGACGGTGGGGATGGCGGCGATCACCGACGCGGCGATGACCACGTTCATCGGGGTGCCACCGGCGAAGGCGTAGATGCCGACGCTGACGGTCCGCGTCTCCGGCGACGGCATGACCAGCTTCGGCCAGAGGAAGTCCTTCCAGACCGCCGTCACCGCGAAGATCGCCACCACGCCGAGGATCGGGCGGGACATCGGCAGGACGATGGACCAGAGCGTGCGCAGCGGGGAGGCGCCGTCCATCACGGCGGCGGCCATCAGGTCCTCCGGGATCGAGTCGAAGAACCGTTTCAGCAGGAAGATGTTGAACGCGTTCGCCACCAGCGGCAGCCAGATCGCGAACGGCGAGTCGAGCAGGTTGACGTGCACAATCGGCAGGTCGATCACCGTGACGTACTGCGGGACGATGAGCACCATCGCCGGGATCATCAGCGTCGCCAGCATCATGCCGAGGATCAACCCGCCCAGCACCGGACGCAGCTTCGACAGCGCGTACGCGGCGGCGGTGTCGAACACGAGCTGGAACACCACCGCCCCGGTGGCGTAGTAGAACGTGTTGAACAGCAGCTTCGCCAGATCCAGGTTGGTCCAGGCGTCGACGTAGTTGCCCGGCTGCGGGTCGCGCGGGAACAGCGTCGGCGGGGTCTGGGCGATCTCCTGGCCGGACTTCAGCGCGCCGGTGACCATCCAGTACAGCGGGCCGAGGAACACCAGCGTGAACCCGGCCACGACCACGGAGAGCACGGCCCAGTAGAGGACGCGGCCGCGACCGCGGCGCAGTTGGGCGTGGGAGATGAGGGTACGGGTGGTGCTGTCGGCGGCCATGTCCTAGTCCTGTCTCGCGGTCAGTCGCAGGTAGACGGCGGAGAACCCGGCCAGCACCACCAGCATGATCACGCCGAGCGCGGCGGCGCCGTTGAGGTCGTTCTGGAAAAACCCGTGCTGGTAGATCAGGTACGCCACGGAGGTCGCCGAGTCCTGCGTACCGGCGCCGTTGGCGAGGATCAGCGGCTCGATGAACAGCTGCATGGTGGCGACGATCTGGAGCATCGCCAGCAGCGCCAGGATCAGCCGGGTCTGCGGGACCGTCACGTGCACGATGCGCCGCCACACCCCGGCGCCGTCGATCTCGGCGGCCTCGTACAGCTCGCCGGGGATGTTCTGCAGCGCGGCCAGGTAGATCAGCACGGCGCCGCCCATGTTCATCCAGGTCGACGCGATCACCATGGCCGGCATCGTCATGGTGGGCGACTGCATCCACTCCGACGTGGGCAGTCCCAGCGCGGTGAGGACCGCGTTGAACAGCCCCGCCTCGCTCGGGTCGTAGGCGTAGAACTTGAACAGGAACAGCGCGGACGCCGGCGGCAGCATCACCGGCAGGTAGACGAGCACCCGCAGGTAGCCCTTGGCGTGGCGCAGCTCGTTGAGCAGGATCGCCACGAAGAACGGCACCAGGTAGCCGAGGACGAGCGCCAAACCGGTGAAGACGAACGTGTTCTTCCAGGCGGTCCAGAAGCTCGGATCGGCGATGATCCGGCTGTAGTTGTCCCAGCCGACCCAGGTGGTCTCGCCGCGGCGGGTGCGCTGGAAGCTCATCACGACGCCGCGGACCATCGGGTACCAGGAGAAGACGGCGAAGCAGACGACGGCGCCGATGAGGAACGTGTGCCCGGTGAGGTTGTCCCGGACCTTGCGGCCGAGACCGGCGCGGCGTCCGGCGGTACGCGACGGCGTCGACGCGGCAGGACCGGTACGGCGGGTGGCGCCGGGGGCGGTGGTGAGCGCCAAGGCGACTCCTGCGGTGCTCGGGGAGGTGGGGCCGGTGCGCCGGCCCCACCTCCGGTCGGGTCAGCTGTCGGCGGCCAGCAGCTGGTTGACCTTGTCCTCGGCGGTCTTGAGCAGCGCGTCGATGTTCGCGTTCGGGTTGGTCAGCACACCGGACATCGCCGCGTCGAGCACCGCGTAGATCGCCTGCGCGTTGCGCGGCTCACCCTTGATCGGCACCGGGTTGGCCTCGAAGACCGCGAAGTTCGTGGTGTCCACGTTCGCGTTCGCCTTGCGCAGCTCCAGTTCCTGCTTCTGCGCGTCGCTGCCGTTCGTGAACAGCAGCGGCTGGGGCAGGCCGACCGGGTAGTTCTGCGGCTTGGCGCGCACGTAGTCGAACTGGCCCTTACCCGGGGTGAGCTTCTGGTAGGCGAGCCACTTCAGGCCGGCCTTGACCTGCTCGGGGCTCAGGCCCTTCTTGAAGAAGTAGCCCTCGCCGCCGCCCAGCGTGGCCTTGGCCGGGCCGTCCTGGCCGGGCAGCGGGCCCATCGCCCAGTCCTGGTACTTGCCCTGGAACTGGCTGACGATCGCCTGGGTCGCGTCCGGCGCGCCGATGAACATGCCGACCTTGCCGGCGCCGGCGTTGGTGAGCAGGTCACCCCACTGGAGCAGCTGCCGGGCACCCATGCTGTTGTCGCCGTAGCGCATGTCCTTGAGGTTCTGCAGGACCTGCTTGCCCATCGCGTTGTTGAAGTCGGCCTTCTTGCCGTCGGCGCTGAGCACCTGCCCGCCCTGCGAGTAGAGCAGCGACGTGAAGTGCCAGCCGCCGGTGTTGCCCGCGCTGTACTCGGCGTACCCGGCGATGCCGTCGCCGAGCGCGGAGATCTTCTTGGCCGCGGCCCGCACCTCCGGCCAGGTCTTCGGCGGGTTGTTCACGTCGAGCCCGGCCCGCTGGAACAGCGCCTTGTTGTAGATCAGGCCCATCGAGTAGTTCTTCACCGGTACGGCGTAGAGCTTGCCGCCGTCGGTGAAGACCTCCTTGAGCGCCGGGTCGACGCTGTCCCAGGTGGGGATGGTGTCCTTCGTGGCGTACTGGCCGATGTCCATCGCCTGGCCGGAGTCCAGCACCTGCTGCAGGTCGGTCATGTAGCCGTAGAACACGTCGGTGACGGTGCCGCCGGCCAGGCGGGCGGTGAAGTCCGGCGGGTTGTTGCACTGCTCGCCGACGCTGACGCTCTTGACGACGATGTCCGGGTTCTGCCGCTGGAACTCGGCGACGTCGTCGTTCCAGTTCTTCAGCAGCTCCTTCTGCGCGCCGACCGGCTGGCAGTCGACGGTGATGGTGACCTTGCCGCCGGCGTCGCCGCTGTCGTCGCTCTTGGTGGAGCACGCCGCAAGGCTGAGCCCGAGGCCGGTCGCGAGCGCGAGCGCCGCGACCTTCCGATACTGCGGTACGGACATCTGTCCATCCCTTCGGGAACGGGTGTATCCATGGCCTTCACTGATGTGCGGTGACCGCGCGGCTGCCTCTGGTGGTGGAACGGCAGCCGGCACGCGCCCTGCCTCCGGAAACCGCGCCCCGGGTCAGGTGTGAGTGGAGTCACTGTAGCGACGCGAACCGAACCCAGCAAGATGCCGACTGACAGACGCAAGAATTCGACTTGACCTCGGAAGGGCGCGGCTCCAGTCGGCCGCATCGTCGATCTTGGAGTTGTGGCGCCTCAGATACCGGCATCAGTGCCGCATTCCGGGCACCACAACTCCAAGATCGACGGATGCGGTGGGGTGGGGTGAGGCGGCGTGGGCCCCGGGGTCAGCTGCGGGGGGCGGGGGCGGTGGAGCCGCGTACCACCAGCTCGGGCTCGAACAGCAGCTCGTCGTGCAGCACCCCGACGCCCTCGATCTGGGTCACCAGCAGGTCCACGGCGGCCTGGCCCATTGTCTCGATCGGCTGGCGCACCGTGGTCAGCGGCGGGTCGGTGCAGGTCATGAACGCCGAGTCGTCGAAGCCGACCACCGAGACGTCGGCCGGCACCGCGCAGCCCAAACGCCGGGCGGCCCGGATGGTGCCCAGCGCGAGCACGTCGCTGGCGCAGACGATGCCGGTCGCGCCGCGCTCGATCAGCTTCGTGGCGGCGACCCGCGCGCCCTCCATGGAGAAGCTGGACCGCTCCACCATGGACTGGTCCTCGCCCCAGCCGGCGGCCCGGACCATGGCGTCGAGCTTGCGGCGCGAGGGCACGTGGTCGGCCGGGCCGAGCACCATGCCGATCCGGTCGTGGCCGAGCGAGCGCAGGTGGCCGTACGCCTGCTCGACGGCGACCGCGTCGTCGGTGGACACGCGCGGGAAACCCAGCTCCTCGACGCCGGCGTTCACCAGCACCACCGGCAGGCCCCGGTCGGTGAGGCGCCGGTAGTGCTCGTGCGAGGCGTCGGCGAGCGCGTACGAGCCGCCGGCGAAGATGACGCCGCTGACCTGGTGGTCGAGCAGCATCTCCACGTACCCGGACTCCGGTACGCCGCCGATGGTGCGGGCGCACAGCGCCGGGGTGAAGCCGCGCTGCGCGAGCGAGCCGGTGACCACCTCGGCCAGCGCCGGGAAGATCGGGTTCTGCAGCTCCGGCAGCACCAGGCCGACCAGGCGGGCGCGCTCGCCGCGCAGCTTGCTCGGGCGCTCGTAGCCGAGCACGTCGAGGGCGGTCAGCACGGCGGTCCGGGTCGCCTCGGACACGCCGCCGCGGCCGTTGAGCACCCGGCTCACCGTCGCCTCGCTGACGCCCGCCTTGCGGGCCACCTCGGTCAGGCGCTTCGTCACGGCGGCAATCGTACGTCGGATTCTTGCAAGAAATGAACAGCCGGACGGATCGGCTCTTGCCAAGGCGGCCGACAAGAGGTCCGAAAGATGCGAGCAGATTGATGCTTGAAAGTCAACAGAGCACCGGAATAACATGAGGACCCTTGTCGATGGCCTGCGCCGCCGAGGCCACCCCGTCCCCCGAGAAAGTGGGTGCTCCGATGTCGCGGAGCGTGCCGAGGATCCTCGCGGCGGCGCTCGCCGCCGCCGCCCTGCTCGTACCGCCCGGCGCCGCCACGGCCGGCCCGCCGCGCGGACCGGCCCCCGTGGTGACGCGCGCCGGGCTGGACCCCGCGCTCGTCGCCGGTCGCGGTGCGACTGTGGACTACGTCGAGCAGGAGGCGGAACACGGCCGGACCACCGGCACCGTGATCGGGCCGGACCGGTCGGCGTACACACTCGCCGGTGAGGCGTCCGGCCGCCGCGCCGTGCGCCTGCTGCCCGGCCAGCACGTCGAACTCACGCTCCCCCGGCCCACGAACGCGCTGACCGTGCGCTACAGCATCCCGGACGCGCCGGGCGGCGGCGGGATCACCGCGCCGCTGCGGGTGTCCGTCGGGCACGCGCCCGCCCGCACCATGACGCTGACCTCGCAGTACGCCTGGCTCTACAACCAGTACCCGTTCACCAACGACCCCGGCGCCGACCTGCTGCACCCGGACTGGTGGATCACCGAGTGCTCCTGCGTGCCGGCGGCCACCACGCCCGCGCCGCTGATCAGCAAGCCGTTCCGGCCGCACCACTTCTACGACGAGCAGCGGCTGCTGCTCGGCCGTACCCATCGGGCCGGTGAGGTGGTCCGGCTGACCGCGCCGCGCGGCACCGCCGCCGCGTGGACGGTGATCGACCTGGTGGACGCGCACCTGGTCGCACCGCCGCGCGTGGTCCCCCGCGCGGTGAACGCGCTGTCCTTCGGCGCCGACCCGACCGGCCGGCGGGAGTCCGCAGACGCCCTCGACCGGGCCGTCGCGTACGCCCGGCGGGTGGACCGCCCGCTCTACCTGCCGCCCGGCACCTACCAGGTCGACCGGCACATCGTCGTGGACGACGTGACGATCGCCGGTGCGGGCAGCTGGTACACGATCGTGCGGGGACGCGAGGTCACGCTGGACACGCCCGCGCCCGACGGCTCCCGACACACCGGCGTCGGCTTCTACGGCCGCGACGCCGCCGACGGCGGCAGCAGCGACGTGCACCTGTCCGGCTTCGCGATCGAGGGCGACGTACGCGAGCGGATCGACACCGACCAGGTCAACGCCATCGGCGGGGCGCTCAACCACAGCACGATCGACGGCCTCTACCTGCACCACACGAAGGTCGGCATGTGGTTCGACGGGCCGATGACCGGGCTGCGGGTCACCAACACCGTGATCGCCGACCAGATCGCCGACGGGCTGAACTTCCACACCGGCGTCACCCGTTCCTCGGTGACGAACTCGGTGGTCCGCAACAGCGGCGACGACGCCCTCGCCATGTGGTCGGAGGGGACGGCGAACGCGTCGAACACGTTCGCGTACAACACGGTGCAGTCGCCGGTGCTCGCCAACGGCATCGCGCTGTACGGCGGCGCGGACCTGACCGTCGCGCACAACCTGGTCGCCGACCCGGTACGCGAGGGCAGCGCGATCCAGGTGGGCTCCCGCTTCGGGGCGGAGCCGTTCACCGGCCGCCTGCGGATCACCGGCAACACCACGGTCCGGGCCGGCACGTACGACCTGAACTGGAACATCGGCCTCGGCGCGATCTGGTTCTACGCGCTGGACCGCAGCATCGACGCGGACATCCTGGTCAGCGGCGACGCGTACCTGGACAGCACCTACAACGCGATCATGCTGGTCAGCGACTGGCCGGTGAAGGACAGCGTCCGAATCGACAACGTCCGCTTCCGGGACATCCGGGTCGACGGCGCCGGCACGTCGGTGGTCAGCGCGCGTACGGCGGGCGGGGCGAGCTTCGCGAACGTCGACGCCCGCAACGTGGGCGCGGTCGGCGTGAACAACTGCGGGTCGTTCCACTTCACCCCGGCCGGGTCGGAGTTCGCCCTGACCGACCTCGGCGGCAACGACGGCGGCTGGCTGGCCCCGTGGCTGCTGCCGAACACCATCACCTGCGACGACCGTCCGCCGCTGGTGCCGCCGCCACCGCCGTCGCGCTGGTGACACACGACGCGACCCCCGCCGTCACGGGCCGGCGGGGGTCGCGGTACGTGTGTGGCTCAGGCCTCGGTGAGCTGGCCGCGCAGCTTGGTCAGGGCGCGGGCGAGCAGCCGGGACACGTGCATCTGGGAGACACCGACCCGGGCCGCGATCTCGCTCTGGGTCAGGTTGCCGTAGAAGCGCAGCGTGAGGATCTTCTGCTCCCGCTCGTCGAGCGTGGCGAGCGCCGGGCCGAGGGAGGCGCGCAGCTCGGCCAGCTCGTACTCGTTGTCCTCGGCGCCGAGGGTGTCGCCCAGCTCGGTGGCGCTGTCGCCGTCGCCGATCGGGGTGGACAGCGACACCGCGTTGTAGGCGCGGGCGCCTTCCAGGCCTTCGAGCACCTCTTCCTCGGTGACGTCGAGGTGGGCGGCGATGTCGGCGACGGTCGGGGCCCGGTTGAGCGTCTGGGTCAGCGTGCTGTTCGCCTCGGAGATGCGCAGCCGCAGCTCCTGCAAGCGGCGCGGAACCCGGATGTTCCAGGTGCGGTCGCGGAAGTGCCGCTTGATCTCGCCGAGGATCGTCGGGATGGCGAAGCCGGCGAAGTCGACGCCGCGCGAGGCGTCGAACCGGTCCACCGCCTTGATCAGGCCCAGCGCGGCGGTCTGCGCGAGGTCGCCGGCCGGCTCGCCGCGCCCGCTGTAGCGGGCGGCCAGGTGGTTCGCCAGCGGCAGCCACGCCTCGATGACCTGGTTGCGCAGGGCGGCCCGCTGCGGGTGGCCGGCGGGCAGCGCGGCGAGCGCCGCGATCAGCTCGCTGGCACGGGACTCCTCACCGGTCTGCGGCGCGCGCTGCACCTCGGTCGCGGTCGATGCCATGGTCATCGTGGTCATGCTGCCCTTCCTGTCCTCGGAGAACGGGTGGCCTCCCACACCGGTCGTGCCAGCCACACTAGACCAAAGGCCATGGCCAAATCAACCGAACGGACGATGGAGATTTAGTGTCATATCCGGACATAGAGGCGAGCAACGACGATCAGCGTGGCATCAACGGGCGGTAGTCGGCAGCGGTGAGCGGCAGCGCCGAGAGGCTTCCGTCCGCGCGCGGCACCTCCAGCGGCTGCCCGCCGCGGCGGAACGCGACGCTGTACACGTCCGGTCGCTGCGTGAGGCTGCACACGATCTGCCCGAAGGCCAGCACCTCGTCGTTGCGGCCGGTCTCCTCACCGGCCTGGCGCACGTCGACTGTCGCCACGGTGCCGGCCAGCGTGGCCCCGGCCACCGCCACCGTGCCCGGCAGCGCCGTGGACAGCCCCTGGCGGCGCTCCCCCGGACCGGGACCGGCCAGCAGGTGCTGAAGGTGCGTGTCCACCCCGGGCAGCCCGTCCACCCGGCGGTTGACCACGACCAGGCCGTCGTCCCGGACGAAGCAGAACGGCTCGTCCACCCGCCCGTCCCCGTCGGCGGTCGAGGACACCGCAGGCGTCGGGAAGGCCCCGGGCGGCGTCTGCACGAGCCGGGGCTCGTCGTCCACCGGCACCCCGCAGCCGGCGAGCAGCGCCACGGCGAGCAGGGCGGGCGCGAGCCGCCGCCGGCTCACCGGAGCGCTCCGGGCAGCTCGACCCGGAAACGGGCGCCGGGCGCGCGGTCCAGCACCCGCGCCGACCCGCCGTGCGCGTCGGCGTGCTGCGCCACCAGGGCGAGGCCGAGTCCGGTGCCGTCGGTGCCGGCGCGGTCGTGCGCCGCCCGGCCCCGCACGAACCGGTCGAAGATGATCTCCCGGTCGCCCGGCGGCACGCCCGGTCCGTCGTCGTCGACCTCCAGCACGCCCACGCCGTCGCCCCCGCCCAGGCGTACGGCGACCGGGCCGCCGCCGTAGCGCTCGGCGTTCTCCACCAGGTTCAGCAGCGTCTGCGCGAACCGGCGCCGGTCGACCCACCACTCGTGCGGGACGTCGCCTGCCACCTGCACCAGGCTCTCCGGCAGCGATCGTTCCCGGCAGGCGGCCCGGGCCAGCTCCACCACGTCGACCGTCTCGCGGTGCGCCGGCTGCTCGGTGCGGGCCAACTGGATCAGGTCGTCGACGAGGCGCTGGAACCGGGTCACCTCGTCGGCCACCAGGCCGGCGGCGGTGGCGGTGCGTTCGTCCTGGTGCTCGCGGCGGCGGTGCAGCACGCTCGCCGCCGCGGCCAGCGTCTGCAACGGCGAGCGCAGCTCGTGGCTCACGTCGGCGGCGAAGCGCCGGTCCCGCTCGATGCGGTGCACCAGCTTGTCGACCATCTCGTTGAACGAGCTGGACAGGCGGGTGAGGTCGGGGTCGGTGGTCGGATCGAGCCGGGTGGCGAAGTCCCCGCCCGCGATCCGTTCCGCCGCGTCGGCGACCGCTGTCAGTGGCCGCAGGCTGTGCCGGGTGGCGTACCAGCCGAGCGCCGCGCCCGCCCCGGCCACCATGATCGCCACGGCGATCAGCGCCAGGCCCACCACCTGGAACGTCTCCTCGACCTCCCGCAGCGAGGTCAGCTCGTAGTAGCCGAGCGCGCCGGGCAGCGGCACGCCGACCAGCAGCGCGGGCTGCCCGTCGAGGCGGATCCGCTGCACCGCGGGCTTGCCGTCGGCGACCATGCGCTGCAACTCCACCGGCACGGAGCTGGCGCCCACGTCGGCGGTGCGGGCGTACCAGCCGTCGGGCAGGTGCAGCAGCGGGCGCCGGGCGCTGCCGGTGTCGAGCGAGCGCAGCACCGCCACCACGTCCGGCGTGCCGGTGTCCAGGCCGGAGCGGACCACCGCCGCGTCGTAGTAGGCGGCCCGCACCGCGGTGCGCTCCCGCTCGTCGAGCAGCGAGCGCCGGGTCAGGTCGTACGAGAAGAGGGCCATCAGCGCGGACAGCAGCAACGCGCCGACGGCGAACGCCGCGGTGACGCGGGCGCGCAGTCCGGGACGGGTCATCGCTGCAGCTTGTAGCCGAGGCCGCGGAGGGTCACCAGGTGGCGGGGGTTCGCCGGGTCCGACTCTATCTTCTGCCGCAGCCGGCCGACGTGCACGTCGACGAGCCGCTCGTCGCCGGTCTCGTAGCCCCAGACCCGGCTGAGCAGCTGCTGGCGGGACAGCACCCGGCCGGCGTGCTCGGCCAGCTCGCAGAGCAGCCGGAACTCGGTGCGGGTGACCGGGACCGGCCGTCCGGAGCGGCGCACCTCGCCGGCCTCGGCGCTGATCTCCAGCTCGCCGAAGAACTGGGCGGGGGCGGGCCCGGACACGGTGCGGACCCGCCGGCGCAGCGCCCGCAGCCGGGCCGACAGCTCCTTGATCGCGACCGGCTTCACCACATAGTCGTCGGCGCCGGCCTCCAGCGCGGCGACGATGTCGTGGGTGTCGTCGCGGGCGCTGATCACGACGACCGGCACGTCGTCGTCGCGGCGCAGCTGGCGGATGCAGTCGAACCCGTTCATGCCGGGCAGCATCAGGTCGACGAGCACGTAGTCGGACGGCTTCTCCCGCTGCCGTCGCAGCCCGTCCTCCGCGGTCGGGGCGCCGTACGCCTCGTAGCCCTCCTCCTCCAGGGCGAGCTGCAGCGCGAGCCGGATGCGGTCGTCGTCCTCGATCACCAGTACGGCCGTCATATGGGCATCATGACCGGCCCGGCACGGGTAGCCCAACCGCGTGGGCCGTTCGTGGTTTTTGTCATCGAACCGTCATACAACCGTCCGGGGACCTCCAAGATCGCTGCGCAGAGTGGGGATCGACACTGAACCCGCCACGGAAGCGACCTGATGCCCGCTACCCTGCCGTCCCCGCCGGAGTCCGCCGTGCCGCACGTGCGGGTGGACATCACCGACGAACTGGACCTCGCCGGGCTGCCCGAGGTCGCGCACGTGCTGGACCGCATCCTCGCGCTGCGCCCCCGCGAGCTGACGATCGACCTCGCCGGGTGCCGACATGTGGACGCCGCCGCGGTCGCGCTGCTGCTGGACGTGCACCGGCGGCTGGCGCGGCAGGACGGCGTGCTCACGCTGAGCAACCCGCACCCACGGATCCGGCGCATCCTGCAGACCTCCGGGCTGGGCGCCGTACCCGTCGTCGACACGCCCCGTCCGGCCGCGCGCGGCCGGGCCCGGGTCGCGTCCGCACCCCGCTGAGGAGGGGCCGTGACCGGAAGCACGCTCGTCGGAGCACTCGTGGTGGGTCTCGCCGTCGGTGGCGTGGGCCGGCTCGTCGTGCCGGGACGCAAGGCCGTCCCGGTCTGGCTGACGCTGGCGCTCGGCGTGGCCGCCGCGCTGCTCGGCGCGATCGTGGTCGGGCTGGTGGACCGCCGCCCCGACGCCTCGCCGCTGCTGTCCCTGGTGACGCAGACCGCGTTCGCGGCCGTGGCGGTCGTGCTGGCGGTGGTGACGGCGGGCGGCACGGGCGCGGACCGGCAGGCGCCCGATCCGGGCGCCCGACGGAAGGAGGAGGTGTGACAGTCGTCCCCGCGGACCACCTGATGATGCTCATCTGCGACGGCTGCGGCGACAGCGTCACCGGCGCGGGCGCGACGCTGCCCGACGCCGAGGTGGTGTGGACGCTCGTGTTCGAGCACGACTGGGTCGGCTCGCCCTTCGCGTCCGGCCCGCACCACTGCCCCCGGTGCAGCGTCCGGGCCACGGTCGCCGAGGACGGCCTGGGCACCGAGGACCTGGAGCAGGTGGCCGGCACCCCGGCCGCCGCCGACGTCGATCCCGCCGAGGCGGTACGCCGGGCGCTCGCGGAACGCTCCGTGCGCGGCGACCGCGAACTGGTCGACCTGTCCGCGCTCGAGGTGATCGACTCGGCCGGGCTCGGCCTGCTGGTGCGCGCGCACCAGGACGCCCGGCGCGACGGACGGCGGCTGTGCCTGCTGTCGCCGTCGCGCTTCGTGCTCACCGTGCTGCACACGATGCGGCTCGACGGCGTCTTCACAGTCGTCGACGGCCGCGCCCCGGCGCCGGGATCCGCGTCCCGGCGCGCGGTCATGACCGAACAGAAGGAGCCCTCCCCGTGGTGATGCCCTGGCCGTACCCCGAGTTCCCGTACACCGGCCGTGAGCCGGAGCCCGACGACGCGGACACCCGGCTCGCCTCGCTCGTCGCCCAGCGGCTCAGCGCCGACTGGACCACCCGGCGGCAGCAGATCACCGTCACCGTGCAGAACCGGGTGGTGATCCTCGCCGGCCTGGTGGCCGATCCGGAAACCCGCCTGGTCGCCGCCGAGCTGGCCTGGGACGTGCCGGGCGTGTTCGACGTCTGCAACGCGCTGCGGCTCTACGGTGGGCGGCGCGGCGGCCGCTGAGCCACCGGCTGTTGCACGGATCGACATCCGCCTCTACGCTCGCCCTGGGAGCGCTCCCCCAGGCCGCCGCGTCGGGCTTTCCGGGCAGGTTCACGACGGGCACCGTCCGATCACCATCAAGCGATGGGACCTTCCCGTATGTTCTCGATTCCCCGCCCGTCCCGGCGGCACCTGCTCGTCGGCGGCGCGGTCGGCGCGCTCGCCCTGGCCGCGACGGCCGTCCTGCCGTCGCCGAACGCGATGGCCGCGACCGGCTGTGCCGTCACCTACACCACCAACTCGTGGCCCGGGGGCTTCACCGCCACCGTCGCGGTGAAGAACCTCGGCGACCCGGTGAGCAACTGGACGCTGGGCTTCACCTTCCCCGACGGGGGCCAGCGCGTGGTGCAGGGCTGGTCGGCCACCTGGCAGCAGAGCGGCTCCTCGGTCACCGCGCGCAGCGCGGACTACAACGGCGCGCTCGGCACCGGCGCGAGCACCACTGTGGGCTTCAACGGCTCCTGGACCGGGTCGAACCCGAACCCCACCTCGTTCACGCTCAACGGCACGGTCTGCACCGGCGGCACCGGCACGCCCCCGCCGAGCACCCCGCCGCCCAGCACGCCCCCGCCGCCGACCACTCCCCCGCCCACGACGCCGCCGCCGACCGGCACCACCCCGGTCGCGATCAACGGCCAGCTCCAGGTCTGCGGGGTCAACCTCTGCAACCAGTACGGACGGCCGATCCAGCTGCGCGGCATGAGCACCCACGGCCTGCAGTGGTTCGCCAACTGCTACACCGACACCTCGCTCGACGTGCTGGCCGACGAGTGGCAGGCGGACCTGCTGCGCATCTCGATGTACGTGCAGGAGCAGGGCTACGAGACCAACCCGGCCGGCTTCACCGCCCAGGTGAACACGCTCGTGGACAAGGCCGAGGCCCGGGGCATGTACGCGCTCATCGACTTCCACACGCTGACCCCCGGTGACCCGATGTACAACCTGGACCGGGCCAAGACGTTCTTCGCCAACGTGTCGGCGCGCAACGCGGCCAAGAAGAACGTGATCTACGAGATCACCAACGAGCCCAACGGGGTCAGCTGGTCCACCATCCGCAACTACGCCGAGCAGGTCATCCCGGTGATCCGGGCCAACGACCCGGACGCGGTGATCATCGTCGGCACCCGCGGCTGGTCCTCGCTGGGCGTGTCCGACGGCAGCAACTCCGACGAGATCGTGAACAACCCGGTGCGGGCGCAGAACATCATGTACACGTTCCACTTCTACGCCGCCTCGCACCAGGACAACTACCGCAACGAGGTGCAGCGGGCCGCCTCCCGGCTGCCGCTGTTCGTCACCGAGTTCGGCACCGTCACCTACACCGGCGACGGCGCCGTCGACGTCGCCAGCAGCAACGCCTGGCTCGACCTGCTCGACCGGCTGAAGATCAGCTACGCCAACTGGACGTTCTCCGACGCCCCCGAGGGTTCGGCCGCGCTGCGGCCGGGCACGTGCGCGTCCGGCTCGTTCAGCGGGACGTCGGTGCTGACGCAGTCCGGCGCGTACATGCGCGACCGGATCCGCACCCCCGACAACTTCCCGACCTCCTGACCGGGCGGCCGGCGGCGATCCTTCCCCTTCGGGTCGCCGCCGGTCAGCCCTCGATCAACCCGGCCCGGCGCCACAGCAGCCGGCCCGGCCCGGCCACCAGACCCAGTTCGGTCAGATGCTCGGCGATCCGCTGCGCCGACCAGCGCAGCGTGGCCCGCCAGTGCGGGTTGGCCCGCGCCGCGGCGTGACCGGCCGCCGGGTCGATCCCGACCGACGCGTACGCCCGCGGGTGCACCAGCCGCCGCGTGATCGAGTACGCGGCCCGCCCGATCACCAGCCGCGCGTACGTGAGCGCGACCGGCCCGGCCGCCTCCACCTGCCGGGCCAGCTCGTCGCGGGCGAAGCGCACGTGCCGGGCCTCCTCCACCACGTGGATGCGCGACACCATCCGGATCAGCGGCTGCAACGACTCGTCGGCCATGATCTCGCGCTGGAACGAGTCGAGGATCTCCTCGGCGATCAGGATGGCCGCGTACATCTGCGGGCCGGTGGCGGTGGCCTTGAGCCAGCGCCCGAGCAGATGGTCGACGGGCTCGGCGCGGTAGACGGGCGCGCCGGTGGCCTCGATGAGCCGGCCGAACATGATGGAGTGCCGGCACTCGTCGGCGACCTCGGTCAGCGCGTACTGGGCGTGCCGGCTGGTCGGATCCGCGTCGTAGTAGTGCCGGATCAGCATCTGCATGAGGATCGTCTCGAACCAGATCCCGGCGCTGGCGGCGCTGGCCACCTCGTGCTTGGTCAGCTCGACCCGCTGCTCCTCGGTCAGCCCGTCCCACAGTGGCGTGCCGTAGAGGCTGCTGCGCGACGGCGGCAGCCAGTACGCGCCGGGCACTGGCGGCGCCGACCAGTCGACGTCCACCAGGGGGTCGTAGCTGGTACGCACGGAGGCGGTGAGGAGGCGGGCGGCTACCGCCTCGCGCGGGAATCCGGCCATGACCCCTCCATATTGACGTAACTTCCAGTAACTGTTACGAGTGGTAGCATGCGACGCACCACCACCGATGTCAATGGCCCCGACCCCTCGCCGGAGCCGTCCCCGCCACGGTCCGGAGGGCGGCGTGACCGCTGGGCGGAGCACCGCGAACAGCGCCGCCAGGAACTGATCGCCGCCGCCGTGCAGGCGCTGCTGCGGCACGGCCCGAACGTCGACATGGACCAGGTCGCGGCCACCGCCGGGGTCAGCAAACCGGTGCTCTACCGCTACTTCGCCGACAAGGCGCAGCTCTGGCTCGCGGTCAGCGAGGTGGTCGCGGCGCGCGTGGTGGCCGCCGTCGCGCCCGCCGTGGAGCAGGTCCGCGAGGAGCGGGCGCTGGTCGAGGCGACGATCGACGCGTACCTGAGCGTGGTGGAATTCGAGCCCTCGCTCTACCGGTTCCTGGTGCACGAGTCCGGCCATCCCGGCATCCAGCAGGTGGTCGCCGGCACCAGCCGGCAGGTGGCCACCGGGCTGGCCCGGGTCATCGGCGACCGGCTGCGCGCGCTCGGCCTCGACGCCGGGCCGGCCGAGCCGTGGGCGTACGGGCTGGTCGGGTTCGTGCAGGCGGTCGGCGACTGGTGGACCACGCACGGGCAGCCGATCCACCGGTCCGCGCTCACCGAGTACCTGACCACGCTGCTGTGGAGCGGCATCGAGGGGGTCCGCCGGGGCGCGGACCTGCCGCCGGAGCTGACCCGCGCGCACGAACGGATCGACAGGTGACCTGGCAGGGCACGGCCGAGATCGCCGGCACCCCGGTACGGCTGCACGCCGGCGGCCGGTTCGAGCCGGTCGACGGCCGCTACCACTGGGCCGGGCGCGTCGAGCCGGAGCCACGCCTGGTGCGGCTGCTGCGCTCCGGCCGCCGCGACGTGGAGATCCGCATCGGCGAGCGCGTCACCCGGGCCCGGCTCACCGAGGTGGACCCGTGGGGCGGGGTGCGCATCACCGGCGTCGGCACGCCTCCCTGGCCCCCCGAGGAGGAGTGACACGTACGGTGAGGGGATGACACCGACCGCCACCGTGCTGCTGGTCTTCGGCCGTGGCGTGGTGGCCGGCGACGACGGCTACCGGCTCACCGCCGAGAGCGTCGCGCGCACCGAGGCCGCGGTGGCGTACATCCGCGCGCAC
>NZ_KK037233.1:1198510-1209512 GCF_000568915.1 Micromonospora sp. M42
CGGTGACCGCGCCCGAACGGTGACGGCCCGGCGTGAGCGGGCGGTCCGGGCGCTCAGCGGCTCGGCTATCTCGGTGTGCGTACTCCGGAGGCGTCGCTGCGCCGCGAGCGCGCGCTGAGCCGCGCGGCCGACCGGATCGGACGCCTCACGCCCCGGCGGTGATTCGCGGTCGCGGGCCCGGGGTACGACGCTCCTCGATCGACCCGGCGGACCGTGCCGGCGGGCGAGTCCACCCCGGGAGGTCCAGTGATCGTGCTCGTGCCCGTGTACCGGCCGGGTGACCGGCTTCCGCCGCTGGTCACCGACCTGCGGGCCGCGCTGCCCGGGGCGCGGGTGCTGGTCGTGGACGACGGCAGCGGCCCGGCCGCAGCCGGGGTGCTGCGCGCGGCCCGCGACCGGGGCGCCGAGGTGCTGCGCCGCCGGGTCAACCGGGGCAAGGGCGTGGTGCTGCGCACCGGTTTCCGGTACGCCGCCACGCGCCACCCGGGACACGATGTGACCTGTGTGGACGCCGACGGTCAGCACCGCGTGGAGGACGTGTGCCGGGTGGCCGGGCGGATGCGCGCCACCGGCGCGATGACGCTCGGCGTGCGCCGCTTCGACGGCGAGGTGCCGGCGCGCAGCCGGTTCGGCAACGCCGCGACCCGGGTCGCGTTCCGGCTGGCGACCGGCCGGGACGTGCGGGACACCCAGACCGGGCTGCGGGCGTACCCGGCCGGGCTGCTGGACTGGCTGGTCACCGTCCCCGGCGACCGCTTCGAGTACGAGATGGACGTGCTGCTGCGCGCGGTGGGCGCAGGGCTGCCGGTCGAGCAGGTGGACATCGCCACCCGCTACCACGCGGGCAACGCGGGTTCGCACTTCTCCGCGCTCGCCGACTCGGTGCGCATCTACCGTCCGCTGGTCGGCTTCGCCGCGGCCCGGCTGACCGGCGGTGCCCACCCGGAGCGCATCCCGGACACCGCCGTCACGACGTCGCGTCCCACACCTGCGACTCGAACTCCCTGAGCTGCTCGCGCAGCGACGGCGGGCACGTGGTGCGGTACGGGTGACCGTCGTCGGCGGGCACCGCGCGGACCATCTCGTCGATCATCTCCTGGGGGTCGCGCTGGTGGCCCAGGTAGTCGCCGAAGTCAGGGCGCGGCAGCAGCGCGGTGGACTCGTCCCACCACTGGGACATGGTCTCCACGCCGGTGTCGTTGTAGCCGGTCCGGTACGGGCCCGGGTTGATCACCGCGACGCGGACGCCGCGCGGTTCCAGCTCGCCCTTCATGGCCCAGGCGAGCGCCTCGATCGCGTGTTTGGTGGCGGCGTAGACGCCGATGAACGGCCGGGTTCGTACGCCGACCGCCGAGGACACCCAGACCACCTTGCCGGCGCCCCGGGCCAGCATCGGCGGCACGAGGTCCTGCGCCAGGTGCAGGTGGCCGAAGACGTTCACGTCGAACGAGCGGCGGACCCGCTCCATCGGGATCTCCACCACCGCGCCGGCCTCCTGCAGGCCCGCGTTGAGCACCAGGATGTCGACACGGTGGCGGGCGGCCGCGGCCCGGTCGGCCGGGTCGGTGACGTCCAGCTTGATCGCGTCCAGCGCGACGCCGGCCCGTTCGGCCTCGGCGCGCAGCTCGCGGACCTGCGGC
The DNA here is from genome assembly GCF_000568915.1 of Micromonospora sp. M42. Lineage (NCBI taxonomy): Bacteria > Bacillati > Actinomycetota > Actinomycetes > Micromonosporales > Micromonosporaceae > Micromonospora > Micromonospora sp. M42. The sequence goes on from NZ_KK037233.1 coordinate 1,200,151, forward strand.
CAGATCTGTGCCGCGGCGATCACGTGGTGGCCGGCGCGGGCCAGCCCGAGCGCCGTGCCCCGGCCGAGCCCGCTGCCGGCCCCGGTGATCAGGATGTCCGCCACCGGCTCAGCCCTGCCGGGCCTTCTGCCGCCGGTCGGACTTGTTCAGCACGAACAGCTTGCCCCGGCGCCGGACCACTATCGAGTCGGCCTTGCGCTTGAGTGCGCGCAGGGAGCTTCGGACCTTCATATCCGCTCCTTCGGTTCCCGCCGGTGTCCGTCCGGGACGGGTACCCGCCGCGGCGGTGCTCATGCCCGGTCCCGCGTGATCGCCACCGCTCCGCCGAGGTGGCGGCATCACCGTGTCCGGGATGCCGCCACCTCGGCGTACTGGCGTGCGGATCAGGCGGCCGTGCAGGGGCTTCCGTTGAGCGTGAACGAGCCGGGTTTACCGGCGTTGCCGGTGTGGGTGGCCTGGAAGCCGATGTCCACCGAGCCGCCCGGTGCGATCACCGGGTTGTAGGAGACGTTGCGGGCAGTCACCGCGCCGCTGGTGGGGCTGTACGTGGCGTTCCAGCCGCCGGTGATCGTCTGGCCGCCCGGCAGCGTGAACGCGAGGCTCCAGCCGTTTATCGCCGTGGTGGACGTGTTGGTGATCGTCACCGAGGCGGTGAGGCCGTTGTTCCAGGCGTTCACCACGTACCCGACCCGGCAGGCCCCCGACGGCGGCGGCGTCGTGGGCGGCGGCGCCGTGGTGGGCGGGGGCGTCGTCGGCGGGGGCGTGGTGGGTGGCGGCGTGGTGGGGACGGCCGTGGTGGGCGGCGGGCTGGTCGGCGGCACGGTGTCCAGGCCGAAGAAGCGGATCGCCTGGGCCGCGTCCACCGGCAAGTTGTGCGTGACGCCCTGCATGCTGATCGCCTCGACGGTCGCGGTGCCGCCGGTGCCGCCGTAGCGGGTCCGGGTGTAGCCGGACTGCGGGCTGTCCGTGTAGTCGGGCGTCTGGCTCAGCCCGTGCACGTTCGTCCACTGGTCGATCTGCTCGCCGAAGTTCGGGTAGCGCAGCGTCTCGTCGTTGGTGCCGTGCCAGATCTGCATCCGCGGACGCGGGCCGGTGTAGCCCGGGTAGGCGTTGCGCACCAGGTCGCCCCACTGCTGCGGGGTCTTCAGCACCTGGCCGTTGGCGCACTCGCTGTTCCACTCCGAGCCGTTCGTGGTGGCGAAGCAGCCGAACGGCACCCCGGCGAAGGCCGCCCCGGCGCGGAACACGTCCGGGTAGTCGCCGAGCAGCACGTTCGTCATCATCGCGCCGGACGAGGTGCCGGTGGTGAAGATCCGCTGCGAGTCGACCGGGTAGCGCTGCCGCACGTAGTCCACCATGGACTTGATGCCCACCGGGTCGCTGCCGCCGTCGCGGCGCAGCGCCTGCGGTGAGGACACGTCGAAGCACTTGCTGCTGCGGGTCACCGACGGGTAGACGACGATGTAGCCGTACCGGTCGGCCAGCGACGCGAACTGGGTGCCGGAGTACATGGCCGGGCCGCTGCCGGTGCAGTAGTGGTTCACCACGAGCAGGCCGGGACGGGCCGCGACGGTGTCCGGGACGTACAGGTACATGCGCAGGTTGCTCGGGTTGGTGCCGAAGTTCGTCACCTCGGTCAGCGCGGCGGCCGAGGCCGGCCCGGGGACGGCGAGCGCCGCTCCGACGGCGAGCCCGGCGGCGGCGAGCGCCGCGCCGAGCAGCCGGAGTCTGCTCATTCTGGACAGCATGCTGTTCTCCTCGGTGGTGGGAACGCCGCACGGAGCGGCGTCCTCGCCGGCGAGGCGCCTGCGACGGGCGGCCCGGACCCTCGGAGACGAGATAGACAGTCGCGGATCGATGCGACTCGAATCGGAGTCTAGGCCGCGCCCGGCGGACGGACAACCGCCGCGGCCACCCGGCGGGCGCGGTCCGGGTGGGTGAGCACGTCCACGCTGTCGACGTACTGGTCCACCGCGCCGATCGGCGGCCGGTCGCGCAGCCGCGGGTCGGTGATCGCGGCGCGGAGCGCCTCGACGAAGCGGCCCGCGTCGAGCACCAGGAACGGCCGGTCGTGGAAGGGCCGGGCGGCCGGGTCCACAGCCGGCGCCAGCGCGACGTCGTTGGTCCAGCCGGCCACCGTCTCCAGCGCCCGGACCAGGCCCGGCTCGCGGACCGCCCACTCGCCCGGACCGAGCGCGGCGGCGAGCCCGTCCACCACCGGCGCCGCGCCCGGCAGCGTCGCGAACACCGTGCCGAGCCATTTCGCGTACGGGGGCCAGCGGCGGCGCAGCAGCAGCCCGAGGCGCATCAGGTCCCGGGCCAGCCCGGCGGCCACCACCCGGCTGCCCAGCTCGTCGCCGACCTCGGCGCACCGGCCCGCCAGGTGCTCGGCCTGCGCGACCCGCTGCCACCCGGACGCCAGCACGTGCCGCCACACGTCGTCCGGATACCAGGCCAGCGCGGCGCGGGCGGCGGTGAGAGCCCCGTCGAGCCCGTCGTGGAACACCGCTCCCCCGGTCAGCTCCGCCAGCCGCTGCGTCGGCGTCGCCAGCCAGTCCGCCACCGACATGCCGGCGCGCGGGTCGGCGCCCAGCCGGTCCCGCAGCCACGCGCCCAGCTCGTCCACGCTCACGCCGTGCCGGTCGCCGTCGGCGTGCACCGTGCCGAGCCGTACCGCCGGGCCGCCGGCGTACCGGGTCGGCCAGCCGAGGAACCGCGCCGGCAGGTCCGCGTCCAGCGCCGCCCGTACCGGCGCCACGTCGTGCGCGCTGTCCACGAAGACCTGGGTACGCGGACCCCAGTCGTGGTCGGTGGAGCGGGGCGTGTCGAGGCCGAGCAGCTCGGAGCCGCCGTCGAGCAGACCGGCGGAGTACCGCAGGCCGGGCAGCCGCCGCGCCAGCAGCGGACCCACCACCTCGTCGTGGAACCGGCGGGCCAGGGTCAGGCCGGGTACGAAGCTCACCCCGCCAGTCTGCGCATCCGGGGACCCGCGCGCGCCCGGGTTTCCGGTCCCGCGGTCGCCTCCCCCATCTCGTCAGAGGGCTGTGGAAGGCTTGTCGCCGTGGCACACCGACAGCCGATCCTCCTGATCGACTCCCCCAGCCTCTACTTCCGCGCCTACTTCGGCATTCCCGAGTCGGCCGCGAAGACCAGCGACGGCCAGCCCGTGAACGCCGTGCGCGGCTTCCTCGACATGCTCGCCCAGCTGGTCCGCACCCGCCGTCCCGACCGGATGATCTGCGCGATGGACCACGACTGGCGGCCGGCGTGGCGGGTGGAGCTGCTGCCGTCGTACAAGGCGCACCGGGTCGCGCCCGAGGGCGGCGAGGTCGTGCCGGACACGCTGTCCCCGCAGGTGCCGATGATCCTGGAGGTCCTCGACGCGCTCGGCATCCCGGTTGTGGGCGCCACCGGCTACGAGGCCGACGACGTGCTCGGCACGCTCTCGGTGACCCAGCCCGGCCCGGTCGAGGTGGTCTCCGGCGACCGCGACCTGTTCCAGCTCGTCGACGACGCGCGCCCGGTGCGGCTGCTCTACGTCGGGCGGGGCGTGGCCAAGCTGGACGACTGCGACGACGCGGCGGTGCGGGCCCGCTACGGCGTGCCCGCCGACCGGTACGCCGACTTCGCGGCGCTGCGCGGCGACCCCAGCGACGGCCTGCCCGGCGTGGCCGGGGTGGGTGAGAAGACCGCCGCCCGGCTGATCGACCGTTACGGCGGGCTCGACGGCATCCTGGCCGCGCTCGACGACCCCGGCTCCGGCTTCGCCCCGGGGCTGCGGGCCAAGCTCGACGCCGCCCGCGACTACCTGGCGGTGGCGCCGAAGGTGGTCCGGATCGCCACCGACGTGCCGCTGCCCGAGCTGGACCCGACGCTGCCGACGTCGCCCGCCGACCCGGAGCGGCTGCTGGAGCTGGCGCAGCGCTGGAACCTGGCCGGGTCCTGCCGCCGCCTGGTCGACGCGCTGGCGGGCGACCGATCGTGATCAGTTGATCACGAAGGGCGGTCGGTGCTCCGGCGGCTCGGGAACTGGGCGCCGGGCTGCGCCAGCGTCGACCGGGCACGCAGGCCCACCGGGTCCGGCGCTGGCTCGGCGGCGACCGTCCGCGGCGCGTCACCGAGCCGCGAGCTGACGTACGCGGCCCCGGCCCGGTCGTCGTCCGACGGCGCGGCGAGCAGCGCGTAGACGAGCCCGACCACGCCGAAGACCACTGCCAGCACGATCGGCACCAGCAGTCCGCTCACCTCGGTGCCGGAGGCCGGGCCGCGGCTCTCGTGCAGGTGCACCGACAGCGCGCTCATGCCGGTGAAGTGCATGCCGTTGACAGCGATGCCCATGACCAGCGCCGAGGCGGCGATGGCGAGCCCGCGCCGGACGGTCATCGCCAGCCAGAGCGCGACGGTGGCGGCCACGATCGCGATGACCACCGACAGCGTCACCCGCAGCGGGTCGTAGCCGAACGAGCCGTCCAGGCGCATCGCGGCCATGCCGGTGTAGTGCATGGCGGCCACCCCGGCGCCGGTGAAGAACCCGCCGGCCAGCAGACGCGGCGCGGCGAGCCGGCCGGTGCCCACGATCCACAGCCCGATGCCGACCGACGCCACCGCGATCGCGGTGCTGGCGGCCGTCAGCGGCACGTCGTAGCGGATCCGGGTGCCGGAGACGGCGAACCCGAGCATCGCCATGAAGTGCATGGCCCAGATCGCGGTGCCACCCAGCGCCCACGCGGCGAGCAGGCCCCACCAGGCGCGCTGGCCGCCGCTGGTGGCGGTCCGGATCCGCCCGGCGCAGACCAGTCCGAGCGCCGAGCCGAGCACTGACAACGCGTAGCTGAGCGCGGGTGTGATCCACCCGTACTCGAAGTGATTGATCTCGCCCACGACGCCCTTTCCTCACCATCGACGCAGCGCGACCCACGGCGCCCCGGGGCAATGATGGGATAGGCCCTGACCAGGGCATGCATCGACCCCCCGACAATTCGCGGGGTGTCAGCGCGGTGACGCAGCGATGCGTCGGTTTCCGGAGATCGGTGACCGAAAGTGACCGTTAGGCGGAGGCGTGGTAGGCCAGCACGCCCCGGTTGACCGCCGCGATGGCCTGCCGTGCGGTGCCGCGCAGCTCGGCCGAAGCGCCACCCGAGTCGGCGATCTGCCCGAGCAGGTCGACCACCTGTCGCGCCCACCTGACGAAGTCGCCGGCCGGCATCTCCCCGTCGATCTGGTGCCCGCTGGCGAGCACCTTGGCCAGCGCCTCGCCGCGCGCCCACCGGTAGATCGGCCAGGCGAACCCGAGATCCGGCTCGCGGGTCACCGCCAGGCCGCGCGCCGCCTCGTCGGCCTCGATGTCGCCCCACAGCTTGAGCGTCTCGTCGACCGCGTCGGCGACCCCACCACGCGGCAACGACGCCCGCTCGTCGACGTCCCGCCGGGCCTCGAAGACCACCACCGACACGGCGGCGGCCAGCTCCGCCGGGGACAGGCCGTCCCACACCCGGCGGCGCAGGCACTCGGCCACCAGCAGGTCCGCCTCGGTCCAGATCCGGGCCAGCATCCGGCCGGCGTCGGTGACCTCACCGTCGGCGGCCAGGTAGCCGCGCGCGGTGAGCAACGCCACGATCCGGTCGAAGGTACGGGCCAGCGAGCCGGTCCGCCCGGACACCCGCTGGCGCAGCTCCTCGGTGTCGCGTTCCAGCCGGCGCCGCCGCTCCGCCCAGCGGGCGTGCTCCTCCCGGTCCGGGCAGGCGTGACACGGGTGCGCGCGCAGCTCGACGCGGAGCTGGCTGAGGCGGTGGTCCTCCCCCGCCGCCTGACGGGACCGGCCACCCCGCCGGCCGCCGTGCCGGTCCAGGCCGGTGCCGCTGACCGCCGCCGCCAGGTCCCGCCGGGCCGCGGGCGAACGGTGGTTGAAGTGCTTCGGCACCCGGATGCGGGTCAGCACCTCCGCCGGGGTGGTGAAGTCACCGGGGGTGACCCGGCCGGCCCAGCGGTCCTGGGTGAGCACCAGCGGCCGGGGCTCGCCGAACCCGCCGGTGGCCGGGTCCAGCACCACCGCCAGGCCGGCCCGCCGCCCGGACGGCACCCGGATCACGTCACCGACCCGCAGCCGCTCCAGCGAGGCGACAGCCGCCGCCTTGCGCTGGCTCTGCCCCTGCCGGGCGATGGCGCGTTCCCGGTCGGCGATCGCCACCCGCAGCGCGAAGTACTCGTCGAAGTCGCCGTGGTGGCAGGCGGCCTCCGCGCCGTACGCCTCGATGGTCTCGGTGTTGCGCTGCACCTGCCGGGCCAGGCCGACCACCGACCGGTCGGCCTGGAACTGCGCGAACGAGGACTCCAGCAGCTCGCGGGCCGGCGCCGCGCCGACGCTGCCGACCAGGTTGACGGCCATGTTGTACGACGGCCGGAAGCTGGAGCGCAGCGGGTAGGTGCGGGTGGAGGCGAGCCCGGCCACGTGCCGGGGGTCGGTCTCCGGCGACCAGACCACCACGGCGTGGCCCTCGACGTCGATGCCCCGGCGGCCGGCCCGGCCGGTGAGCTGGGTGTACTCGCCCGGGGTGAGGTCGACGTGCGCCTCGCCGTTGAACTTGACCAGGCGTTCCAGCACCACGCAGCGTGCCGGCATGTTGATGCCCAGCGCCAGCGTCTCGGTGGCGAAGACGGCCTTGACCAGCCCGCGGACGAACAGCTCCTCGACGACCTCCTTGAACGCGGGGAGCATGCCGGCGTGGTGGGCGGCCAGCCCGCGCTCCAGCCCGTCGAGCCACTCCCAGTAGCCGAGCACGGACAGGTCCTCGCCGGGGATGGCGGTGACCCGGGACTCGACCACCCGGCGGATCTCGGCGCGTTCCTCCGGGGAGGTCAGGCGCAGCCCGGCGGCCAGGCACTGCTGCACTGCGGCGTCGCAGCCGGCCCGGCTGAAGATGAACAGGATCGCCGGCAGCAGCCCCTCCCGGTCGAGCCGGTCGACGATGTCCGGGCGCATCGGGCCGCGCCAACGCGGGCCGCGCCGGCCGCCACCGGGGCCGGCGCTGCGGCCCTCGCCCAGCTCCAGCCGGCGCATCGTGTCCCGGGTGTAGCGCAGCAGCTCCGGGTGCACGTCGTGCTTGCGGGCCGCGTCGGCGTCGTGGAACAGGTCGAACATCCGCTTGCCGACGAGCATGTGCTGCCACAGCGGCACCGGGCGGTGCTCGGAGACCACCACGGCGGTCTCCCCGCGTACGGTGACCAGCCAGTCGGCGAACTCCTCGGCGTTGGAGACGGTGGCCGACAGCGACACCAGCGTGACCGACTCGGGCAGGTGGATGATCACCTCTTCCCAGACCCCGCCACGGAACCGGTCGGCCAGGTAGTGGACCTCGTCCATCACCACGTACGCCAGGCCCTCCAGGGTGGCCGAGCCGGCGTAGAGCATGTTGCGCAGCACCTCGGTGGTCATCACCACCACCGGCGCGTCGCCGTTTATCGCGTTGTCGCCGGTGAGCAGGCCGACCTGCTCGGCACCGTAGCGGTCCACCAGGTCGTGGTACTTCTGGTTGGACAGCGCCTTGATCGGCGTGGTGTAGAAGCACTTGCGCCGGGCCGCAGGCGCGTCGCCGCCGGGCCGGCCGCGCAGCGCCAGGTGCACCGCGAACTCGCCCACCACGGTCTTGCCGGCGCCGGTGGGCGCGCAGACCAGCACGCCGCTGCCCCGCTCCAGCGCCTCGCACGCCTCGCGCTGGAAGTCGTCGAGATCGAACCCGAGATCCAGGGAGAATTCGTCCAGGGCCGGGAAGGCGGAGGCCTGCGCGGCCCGGCGGCGCGCCGCGGCGTACCGCTCGGCGGGGCTCGACATGGATCCAAGATTAATCGGTACGGCCGACGAGTACCGGTCAAGGCCATCCGGCAGGACGGTCGGAGCGGGTCGGTAGGGTGCACGACGTGCCGGACCGTACCGAACTGCCCCATGCCGCCAGCGGCGCCGACGACGTCGTGGGCCCGCGCCCGTCCCGCCGGCCCGTGGAGGCGGTGCTCTTCGACTTCCACGGCACGCTCGCCCAGGTGGAGGAGCCGCTGACCTGGGTGCTCGCCGCGGCGTCCGCCTGCGGCGTCGAGCTGGACCGGATCCGGGCCACGTCGCTGGCCGACCGGCTGCTCACCGCCGGGCGCGCGGGTGGCCCGCTGCCGGCCCGGGTGCCGCCCCGGCTGGCCGAGCTGTGGGCCGACCGCGATCTCTACCCGCAGGCCCACCGGGGCGCGTACACCGGGCTGGCCGAGACGGTGGACACCGGCATCGACGGGTTCGCCGACGCGCTCTACGAGCGGGTGCTGGTGCCCGAGGGCTGGGTGCCGTACCCGGACACCGAGCCGGTGCTCGGCGCGCTGCGCTCCGCCGGGGTGAAGGTGGCGGTGGTCAGCAACATCGGCTTCGACCTGCGACCGCTGTTCGCCGCCTGGGATCTCGACGGGCTGGTCGACGCGTACGCGCTGTCGTACGAGGTGGGGCGCTGCAAGCCGGACCCGGGCATCTTCCTGCGCGCCTGCGGAATGCTCGGCGTCGACCCGGAGCGCACGCTCATGGTGGGCGACACCCCGGCCGACGCGGGCGCGGTCGCGGCCGGGTGCGGGGTGCTGGTGCTGCCGTGCGCCGACGCCGGCCGCCCGAACGGGCTCGGCGCGGTGCTCGACCTGGCCGGGGTCGGCTGAGCGCACACCCCGCCAGCGGCGCGAACCCGTCCCGGCGCACCGGCTACGGTCAGGGGCATGACCGGTGTCCACCCCTTGCCGCCGCGTGCGCCGGGCCGGCTCGGCGGCGTCGCGCTGGTGCTCGGCGGGGCGCTGTCGGTGCAGTTCGGCTCCGCGCTGGCGGCGCTGCTCTTCCCGCGTACCGGGGTGGCCGGGGCGGTGACGCTGCGGCTGACCATCGGCGCGCTGGTGATGCTCGTGGTGTGCCGCCCCCGGGTGCGCGGGTACGGGCGCCGGGACTGGGCCGCAGTGGTCGCGTTCGGGCTGGCCCTGGCCGGCATGAACTCGATCTTCTACCAGGCGATCGAGCGGATCCCGCTCGGTCCGGCGGTGACGCTGGAGGTGCTCGGCCCGCTGGCGCTGTCGGTGTTCGGCGCGCGCCGGGCGGCGGCCTGGTTCTGGGCCGCGCTGGCGCTGGGCGGGGTGGCGCTGCTCGGGCAGGGCGGGTTCGACCGGCTCGACCCGGTCGGCGCGGCGCTGGCGCTGACGGCGGGCGCGATGTGGGCCGCCTACATCGTCTGCTCGGCGCGGATCGGCGCGCGGTTCCCCGGCGCGGACGGGTTGGCCCTCTCGCTGACCGTCACGGCGCTGCTGACGCTGCCGTTCGGGCTGGCCGACGGCGGCGGTCGCCTCGCCGACCCGGT
>NZ_KK037233.1:1209760-1210811 GCF_000568915.1 Micromonospora sp. M42
CGTTCCCGGCCCACCGGACGCCGAGGGCGTGGCGGCGGTCAGCGCAGCAGCCGCAGCGCCGCCGGCACGGCCGTGACGGTCACCGGCAGGTCGAGGGAGCGTTCCCCGTCGGCGTACGAGGTGATGCCCTCGGCGGCCAGATAAAACAAAACCGCGCCCGGTAGACGCGCGCCAGCGGGTGCGTGACATGGGGTGCCCCGGTAGATCTGCGGCTTGACCCGCATCAGCGTGCGCCTGTCGAACCGCCCGCCCACCACCACGTCCAGCAGGCCGTCGTGCGGGTCGGCGTCCGGGCAGATCCGCATGCCGCCGCCGTAGCTGGCCGTGTTTCCCACCGCGACCAGCACCGCGTCGACCTCCTGCGCCACCCCGTCGAGAACCAGCCGGTAGCGGCGTGGCCGCAGCCGGGCCAGCTCGACCACTATCGCCAGGTCGTACCGGCGCGGGCCGCGCGGCCAGCGCATCCGGTTGGCGCGTTCGTTGACGATCGCGTCGAAGCCCGCCGCGAGCACCGCGCCGAACCAGCGGTCGGCCTCGCCGCGCCGGGACAGCCGCGCCAGGTCCACCGACCGGGCACGGCCGGCGGCGAGCGCGTCGGCGATCACCTCGACCGCGGCCACCGGGTCGGCCGGGAAGCCGGTGTCCACCGCGAAGTCGTTGCCGGTGCCCGCCGGTACCGGCCCGAACGGCACATCGGTGCCGGCGACCGCCTGCAACGCGCGGTGCATCGTGCCGTCGCCGCCCACCGCGACGAGCGCCCCGGCGCCGCCGGCGACCGCGGCGTGGCACGCCGCCTCCGCCTCCTCGGGGGTACGCGCGCGCAGCAGCTCGACCGGGCGGCCCGCTCCGGCGAGGCGCTCCAGGATCCCGGGCAGCAGACCGCGGTGCCGCCCCCGGCCGGCGGTCGGGTTGGCGAGCACGGCGACGGGGCCGGGCGGGACACGATCGTGCGCGGTCACGGCGAGCACCGTACGGCACGGCTCGCGCGGCCCACCAGAGCCAGGTCAGCCGCGAACGGAAAGGCACACGCCGACGGCGCCCGGCAGGGGGT
>NZ_KK037233.1:1211335-1266641 GCF_000568915.1 Micromonospora sp. M42
GGTCGACGGCGCCGAGACCATAGCCGCCATCCTCCACCCCGACGCGCTCCCCGCCGCCGCTCCCAACGCAGCCCGCCGCATCACCTGACCCCCCGGCCCCGGCCCGGCCCCGGCCCCGGCCCCGGCGATCTTGCACTTCCTGCCCGGGCAAAGTGCGGAAACCGGTCATCCGAGGGGCAGCAAGTCCATGATCAACGTGAGGGCGGGCCGTCGCGCGGGCATCGAGTTCAAGGTCGGCGGAGGGCACTCGGCGCGGCGGCGAGGGGCGGCTGCGGAAACGCGGACGCCGCCCCCGTGCGATGGGGACGGCGTCCGGGTGAGCGGGGTCGGTCAGGTCATGTCGTCGTAGCGGCGTTCGATCGGCTTCGGGGCGACGACGGGCTCGGGCGCCCCGATCGGCTCGGACGCCTCGATCCGGCCCCCGGCGGGCACCGGCTCGGTCGACAGGTCCAGCGGTGACACCTCGTCGTCGGCGATGCCGGCGTAGACCTCACGCCCGCGACCGCGCCGCTTGTCGTTGATGAACGCCACCCCCACCGCGGCGAAGTAGAGCGCGCAGAGGCAGATCGCCAGCGCGGTCATGCCGAACGGGTCGGGCGTCGGCGTGACTACGGCGGAGAACGCGAAGAACACGAACACCGCCACCCGCCACCAGCTGAGCAGCCGCTTGGCGCTGGCCAGGCCGACGAAGTTGAGCATCAGCACGATCAGCGGGAACTCGAACGCCACCCCGAACAGCAGGATCAGGTTCGTGACGAACCCGACGTAGCGGGTGATGTCGAGAGTGGTGGTCACGTCGCCGCCGCCGGAGACGTTGAGCAGGAACTCCAGGCCCTTGGACGTGACGAAGTACGCCAGCACCGCGCCGGCCGCGAACAGCGGGGCCGCCAGCGCGGTGAAGAAGTACGCGTACCGCCGCTCGTGCCGGTGCAGGCCGGGCGCGATGAACGCCCAGAGCTGGTAGAGCCAGATCGGCGCGGCGATGATCAGGCCGACCCAGAGGGCCACCTTCATCTGCAGCAGGAACAGGTCGGCGGGACCGAGCTGGACGAAGTTGCAGTTGCCGTCGATCAACCGCGCCTTGGGCAGGTCGCAGTAGGGCTTCTGCAGGATGTGCAGCACCGGCCCGGACAGCCAGACGCCGAAGCCGAAGCCGACCAGGATCGCCAGCGACGCGCGGAACAGCCGGTTGCGCAGCTCACGGATGTGCTCCATGAGCGTCATCGAGCCGTCGGCGGCCCGCGCGAAGTTGCTCGGGCCGCGCTTCTTCAACCCGAAGGCCACGGTGGTTGGGGCCCTCTCGGATCAGTTCTCGCGGACGCGCTGCACCGGGTCGGCCGGCGGCGCGACCGGCTGCTGCGGCTGCGGCGTGTACGGCTGCTGCTGCGCGTACGGCTGCCCCTGCACCGGCTGCTGCGGCGGGAGCGGCTGGTAGCCGGCCTGCGCGTCCGCCTTCTCGGCGAGGTTACGGTCGTCGTCCTGCAGGCTCTTGGTCTCGGCCTTGATGATCCGCAGGGATCGGCCCAGCGAGCGGGCCGCGTCGGGGAGCCGCTTCGCGCCGAACAGCAGGATCAGCACGACCACGAGTACGGCGATGTGCCACGGCTTGAGGGCACCCATGGGAAGCTCCAGTCGCTCTGTGTCGGTGAGGGTGGGTCGCCGCCCATCGTACGTGCGTCGCAGCGGCTTGCCACCCCGGTGGGCCTGCTGGTGCGGGCCCGATCGGTGAAGTTTCGACCAACCCGAAGTGTCCCGTCAACCGTCCAGGTCCGCGCATTTCTGCGCGCAACCGCCCGGTTACGCGCAAACGACGCTCACCGGGCCGGGGGCCCTCGATCAGTCGCCGCGCTTGGCCTTGATCAACGTCATCCGCTCCTGCGCGACGACGATCCGTTCCTGGAGCGACTCGGCCCGCGCCTGCAGCTGTTCGGCGGCGGTACGCAGCGACTCCGCCTCGGCCGCCCGGCGCTGCAACGCCAGCGCGGAACGGCGCAGCCCGGACAGGCGGCTCACCACCGGACGGACCGCCAGCGCCAGGACGACAAGCGCGAACAGCACGACTCCGAGCACGATCCACTTCACCACGGCGGTCAGCCTATCGGGTGACGCCGGCGGCCGCCGGGTCGGCGGTGCCGGCCGGGGTCGCGTACGCGTCGAGCGCGGCCACGGCCTGGGCGCGTACCTGCTCGGCCAGCTCGGCCGGGGCGACCACCGTCACCTCCGGGCCCAGCCCGAGCACGAACCGCCGGGCCCACCCGAGGTCGGTGACGCGCAGCGACACCAGCCACTGCTCGCCGTCGGCCTCGACGCGCTCGCACGGATAGTATTCGGTGATCCACCGCTCGCCCCGGCCGATCCGCAGCGTGATCAGCGGCAGGTCGGCCGACGGGCGGAACACGCCGTCACTGAGGTCGTGCGGGCGGGCCTGCGGCGGCACGACCGCCTGCTCCGGCAGCTCGGCCACCGCGTCGATCCGGTCGGCCCGGAACAGCCGCACCGCCTCGGCACGGCGGCACCACGCCTCCACGTACGCCCGGCCGCCGACCATCAGCATCCGCAGCGGGTCGATGGTGCGCTCGGTGGTCTCGTCCCGCGCCGCGGTGTAGTAGGTGATCCGCAGCGCCCGGCCGCGCTCGACGGCGGCGCGCAGCTCGCGTACCCGGGCGCTGTCGCCGGGCAGGCGGACCTCCACCGGCGCGCCGGCCAGGTCACCGGCGGCGTTCTCGATCTTGGCGAGCGCCCGCTCGACCGCCTCCCGGTTGGCCACCCCGGGCGTCTCGGCGATCATCCGCAACGCCACCACCAGGGCCAGCGCCTCGTCGGGGGTGAGCCGCAGCGGCCGGTCGATGCCGGCGTCGTAGGTGATGGTGACCCGGTCGCCGTCGAACGCCATGTCGATCAGGTCACCGGGGCCGTAGCCGGGCAGCCCGCACACCCAGAGCAGTTCCAGGTCCTCCCGGAGCTGCTTCTCGGTCACCCCGAGGTCGTGCGCCGCCTCGGCGATCTCGATGCCGGGGCGGGCCAGCAGGTAGGGCACCAGGTTGAGCAGCCGGGCCAGCCGGTCGGCGGAGGCACGGCCGGCGCGGGCCGCCGGGCGGGTCACCGGGCACCCCCGGCGGTCGCCAGCTCGTCGTGCCGGGCGGCGACCTCCTTCAGCCGCTGGATGACCGCCTCCCGTACCTCCGGTGGCTCCAGGACCCGCACGTCCGGGCCGTACCCGACGATCTGGCCGGCGAGGTAGTCGGCGTCGGCGTACGGCAGCACCAGCCGGTCGCCGTCCGGGCCGGCCTGGCACTCCACCGCCCAGCGGCGCAGCCCGGCGGCGCGGCCCGGAGTGGCCAGCACCGTGGCCCGGCCGGTGCGCTCCACCGGCCCGGACCAGCGGGCCACGTGGCTGATCAGGTCGACGCCGACGGGCGGCTCGTAGGCGCCCGGCTCGCCGGTCGCCCGGACCGTGCCGACCACCCGGGACAGCCGGAAGCAGCGGGTCGCCGCGCGGTCCAGGTCGTGACCGACGACGTACCACCGGCCGCGCCAGCAGACCACCCCCCACGGCTGGAGGCGGCGCCGGGTGGGCGCGTCCCGGTCCGGCACCCGGTAGTCGAAGCTGACCTCGCGGCGGTCCCGCGCAGCGGCGGTCAGCGGCGCGAACGCCGGGGTCGACCGTGACCATGGGCTCCAGGCCGAGCGTGGCCTGCGGGTCCACGTCGATGCCGGCGGCGCGCAGCTTCGCCAGCCCGGACGACGCGGCAGCGGCCAGCCCGGCGTGCTGCCACAGCCGCGCGGCGATGCCCACCGCCGCGGCCTCGTCCGGTTCGAGCGGGATGTCGGGCAGCGCGTAGGCGCGCGGCGCGATCCGGTAGCCCGGCTCGGCGTCGAAGACGCTCGCCGTGCCGGTCTCCAGCGGCACGCCCAGCTCACGCAGCTCGGCCTTGTCGCGCTCGAACTTGCGCTGGAACGCCTCGTGGTCCTTGGCGTCGTCCGGGTCGTGCTCGTAGCCGGGCACGGTCGCGGCGATCTGCGCGGCGGTCAGGAAGCGTCGCGTCGACAGCAGGCAGATCACCAGGTTGACCAGGCGTTCGGTACGGGTCCGGGACACGTGCAAACGCTAGCAGCCCGCGCATGGCGCGCGGGCACCCGCGCGGCGCGGCGCGGAGGTGTTCCCGACCGGCGACGGGCATCGACCGGTCATAGGGTGAGCGCATGGTGGAAGCGGAGGTCAAGACCGAGAGCGTCGGCACGGTCGTGGTGGCCGGCGCGGCGAACCTCGCCATCGCCGTCGCCAAGCTGGTCGCGGGCCTGATCTCCGGCTCCGCGGCGATGCTCTCCGAGGCCGCCCACTCGCTCGCCGACACCACCACCGAGGTGCTGCTCTATCTGGCGCTGCGCCGGGGCGCGCGGCCCGCCGACACCCGGCACCCCTTCGGGTACGGCAAGGAGAGCTACGTCTGGGCGTTCCTCGCCGCGCTGTTCACCTTCGTCGCCGGGGCCGGCTTCGCCATCACCCACGGCGTCACCACCATCCTGGTGCACGAGCACAGCGGCGAGTACCTCGTCGCGTACGTGGTGCTGGCGGTCTCGTTCGCCATCGAGTCGGTGTCGCTGGCCCGGGCGGTGCGGCAGGTGCGCGGCGAGTCGCGCCGCTGGGGCACCACCCCTCGCCGCTACCTGCGCCTGACCGCCGACACCACGGTCAAGGCGGTCTTCCTGGAGGACAGCGCCGCGCTGGTCGGCCTGCTGATCGCCGCCGCCGGGCTCACCCTGTCCCACCTCACCGGCGACGAGCTGTACGACGGGATCGCCTCGATCCTCATCGGCGTGCTGCTGCTCGTGGTCGCCGTCGTGCTGGCCCGCAGCAACATCTCGCTGCTGGTCGGCCGTTCGGTCTCCGACCGGCTGCACCGGCGCATCGAACGGGAGCTCGCGGACGTGCCGACCGTGGACCGGATCGACACGCTGATGACCATGTTCCTCGGCCCCGACGACATCCTCGTCGCCGCCAAGGTCGACTTCCACGACGACGCCACCGGCGCCGACATCGAGGCCGCCGCCGACGAGGCCGAACGCCGGCTCACCGGGCGCTTCCCGGAGATCGCGTACGTCTTCCTCGACCCCACCCGCTCCCGCACGGCCGGGCGGCCCGCCCGCACCACCCAGGACGAGACGGGTCGCCCGCTCGACGGCGACACCTGACCCGCCCCCGGCCCGCCCGCACCCCGGCCGATACCGTGCACCGCATGGTGCGATGGCGGTCCGGCACGGTCACGGCGGTACGGCGACGGTGGTCCGGCGCCGTCGAACTCGACGTCGACCTGCCCGACGGCGTCCGGATGCGCGCCCTGGCCTACCCGGCGCTGGTCGGCGAGCCGGAGCCCGGCGACCGGGTGCTGCTCAACGCCGGGGCGCTGCTGATGGGCCTCGGCACCGGCGGCTACGCGCTGGTCGTCGCGCTGCCCGACCGGCTGCCCGCCGACCCGCCGCAGGCCGGCGACAGCCGCGACGCCGGGCACCTGGTCAAGGCCCGCTACACGCCGCTGCAGCCGATCCTGCTGGGCGTGGACGAGGAGGCGTCGCCGCACCACGAACTGCTCGCCGCCGCCGAGTCGGTCGACGGCATGCCGGTGGTCACCGCCGACCTGCACTCCGCGCTGCCGGCGATCCTGGCCGGGGTACGCGCCGACGCGCCCGACGCCCGGGTCGCGTACGTGCTCACCGACGGCGGGGCGCTGCCCGCCTGGTTCTCCCGCACCCTGGCCGGCCTGGCCGGTCACCTCGTGGGCACGGTGAGCGTGGGCCAGGCGTTCGGCGGCGACCTGGAGGCGAGCACGCTGCACAGCGGCCTGCTCGCCGCCCGGCACGTACTCGGCGCGGACCTGACGATCGTCGCCCAGGGCCCCGGCAACCTCGGCACCGGAACCCGCTGGGGCTTCTCCGGCGTCGCCGTCGGCGAAGCCGTCAACGCGGTCGCCACGCTGGGCGGGCGCCCGGTCGGCTCGCTGCGCATCTCCGACGCCGACGCCCGGCCCCGGCACCGTGGCGTCTCCCACCACAGCCTGACCGCGTACGGCCGGGTCGCGCTGGCCCCCGCGGAGCTGGTGGTGCCGGACGGCCTCGACCCCGCCCTCGCGGCGGAGGTCGCCGCGGCGCTCGCGCCGCTGGCCGACCGGCACACGATCGTCACAGTGCCCACCGACGGCCTCGACGCGGCTCTGCGGGCCGGCCCGGTCGGCCTGTCCACGATGGGCCGGGGCCTGGACGCCGACCACGCCTACTTCCTGGCCGCCGCTGCCGCCGGCCGCCACGCGGCCCGCCTGCTGGGCTGAGCCCCGCCGCCCTCAGATCGCCAGGTAGCCGTTCGCGACCAGGTGGTCTGCGGCCCGCGCGAACACCTCGGGATCCTGCGGCGTCCACGTGCCCAGCCCGTCGACGTAGCGGTTGAACATGCAGAACGCCGCCGCGATCAGCACCGTGTCGTGGATCTCCAGGTCGGTGGCGCCCTCCGCGCGTGCCGCCTCCACCAGCTCGGTGGTGACCTCCCGGCCGCTGCGCCGGACCGCGGCGGCGATGTGCAGCAGCGCCCGCAGCTTCGCGCCGACCGGCGCGGTCGCCACGTCCGCGCGCACCCGGTCGACGAACTCCATCCCCGTGGGCAGCTGCGCGGCGGCGAACGCCGCGTGTGACGAACAGCAGAAGTCGCAGTCGTTGAGGCCGGAGACGTACGCCGCGATCAGCTCCCGCTCCCCCGGCGTCAAGGTGGGATGCGGAGCGCGCAACAGCACCTCCGCCAGCTCGCCCAGCGGCTTCGCCGTCTCCGGACGGAACCGCAGCGGCCCCTGGATGCCCGGATAGGCCTTCTCGTCCAGCCCGAGATCGATGTGTGCGATGACGTCACGCTCCCCTGTCCGTGCCGGCCCGGTCACGCCGGCGGCCCGCCGTCCAGAGTGCCGCCACCCCCGCCGCCCGGGCCAGACACCGGAGACAGGTCAGCATGATCGAAGAACCAGGGCCCCACGCGGCCTCCCCATACTGTCCGGGAAATCGACTCCGGCCATCCCGTCACCGCCGTCCGCGCCAGGCAGCCGCGCGGGAAACGCGGCTGGCCGCCGTTAGGAGGCGACCCCCCATGGCACTGCGACAACTCCCGAACGCGGCCCCCGACGCCGGGATCTCCACCCACCGCCCGCCGCATCCCCTCCGACTCGCCCTGATCAGCGCGGCGGCCGGCGTGCTGCTGGCCGTCCTGTGGTCCTTCGAGCTCGTCGACAAGGTCATCGGCGACAACGTCGCCAACACCGTGCTCGGCCACGACGCCAAGGAGACCGCCATCACCGGCGCCGTCGCCGGGATGCTCTTCGCCTTCGTCTCCGGCTTCGCCGGCACCTTCACCGCCTGCAACATCGCCGTGGCGGCCTCGGTCGGGCCGATGAGCCAGGTCTCCGGCGCCGACCCCGCCGGCGGCACCCGGTCCGCGCTGCGCGCCCTGCTGCGCCCGGTCGGCTGGCTCGCGCTCGGCATGGTCGTCGTCTCGGCCGCCTACGGCATCATCGGCGTCCTGCTCGGCGACCGGCTGCCCCAGCTGTCCACCGAGACGGTCGGCACCGTCCCGGTACGCCTCATCCAGTCCTCGGTCGTCTTCGGCGTCATCGGACTCGCCCTCACCTACCTCGGGCTCGCCGCGCTCAAGCTCGTGCCGGACATCTTCGCGCACCGGCCCGTCGCCCGGGTGATCACCATCGGCGCGCTCGTCGGCGGGTTCCTCGTCGGCCGCCCCTACCCGATGTTCAACAAGCTGTTCCACTGGGCCGTCGACACCGGCAACCCGCTCTACGGGGCGCTGGCGTTCACGCTGCAGTCCCTCGGGAACATCCTGCTCGTCACGGCCGTCTTCGCCCTGGCCGTGGCGATCAGCCGCGGACGCTTCCTCGCCTGGATGGCGGACCCCCGCCGCGCCGCCGCCGTCACCGGAGCGCTGCTTGTCGCGCTCGGCGTCTTCACCGTCATCTACTGGGACATCCGGGTGCCGGCCATGTTCGGCTTCGGCTGGTTCCCCCGGATGCCGTACAACTGAGCCGAACTCAGCCGAGCAGCAGGATCAACGCCAGCCACCCGCCGACGATCAGCACCAGCGCCGCCGCCAGCACCCACGTCGGGACCGTGTAGTCACCGCGCCGGTTGCGCTCGATCTCGGCCCGGATCTTCTCCCGGCGGCGATCGATCCAGTTGAGCTTCTCGCCGCCGTCGCGGCCGGAGGACGTCTCACGGTCGGGGCGACCGGCGGATTCGGAAGTGTTCATCGCGACGACAGCCTACCCGTGCCACGGGCGGCCGGTGCCGGGCACCGGCCGCCCGTGGGCGGTCACATGCTGGCGATCAGGCGCTCCACCCGCTCGTCGTAGGCCCGGAACGGGTCCTTGCACAGCACCGTGCGCTGCGCCTGGTCGTTCAGCTTCAGGTGCACCCAGTCCACCGTGAAGTCACGCCGCTTCTCCTGGGCGTGCCGGATGAACTCGCCGCGCAGCCGCGCCCGGGTGGTCTGCGGCGGCGTCTCCTTCGCCTCGAAGATCTCCGGGTCCGTGGCCACCCGGTCCACCTCGCGGCGACGCTCCAGCAGCCCGTACAGGCCGCGCCCACGCCGCAGGTCGTGGTACGCCAGATCCATCTGCGCCACCCGCGGGTGCGACAGCGGCAGGTCGTGCTTGCGCTGGTACCGCTCGATCAGCTTCAGCTTCGTGACCCAGTCGATCTCCCGGGCCACCGGGTCCAGGTCGCCGGTCTCGACCGCGCGCAGCACCCGCCCCCACAGGTCGACCACCCGCTTCGCGGTCTGGTCACCGCCCCGGCGCTCCACGAACTCCGTCGCCTTGGCCAGGTATTCCTGCTGGATCTCCAGCGCCGAGACCTCCTTGCCGGCCGCCAGCCGCACCTTGCGCCGGCCGGTGATGTCGTGCGACACCTCGCGGATCGCCCGGATCGGGTTCTCCAGCGTGAGGTCCCGCATCACCACGCCCGCCTCGATCATCCGCAGCACGATGTCGGCGGTGCCGACCTTCAGCAGCGTGGTGACCTCGTTCATGTTCGAGTCACCGACGATCACGTGCAGCCGGCGGTACCGCTCCGCGTCCGCGTGCGGCTCGTCCCGGGTGTTGATGATCGGCCGGCTGCGGGTGGTCGCCGACGAGACGCCCTCCCAGATGTGCTCGGCCCGCTGCGACAGGCAGTAGACCGCGCCGCGCGGCGTCTGCAGCACCTTGCCCGCGCCGCAGATCAACTGCCGGGTGACCAGGAACGGGATGAGCACGTCGGCGAGCCGGCCGAACTCGCCGTGCCGGGACACCAGGTAGTTCTCGTGGCAGCCGTACGAGTTGCCGGCCGAGTCGGTGTTGTTCTTGAACAGGTAGATCTCACCCGCGATGCCCTCGTCGTGCAGCCGCTTCTCCGCGTCGACGAGCAGCCCCTCCAGGATCCGCTCACCGGCCCGGTCGTGCGCCACCAGGTCGGTCACCGAGTCGCACTCCGGAGTCGCGTACTCCGGGTGCGAGCCCACGTCCAGATAGAGACGGGCGCCGTTGCGCAGGAACACGTTGCTCGACCGGCCCCACGACACCACCCGCCGGAACAGGTACCGCGCGACCTCGTCGGGGGACAGTCGGCGTTGCCCGCGATAGGTGCAGGTGACGCCGTACTCGGTTTCGAGGCCGAAGATTCGCCGCTCCATGATGAGACATTAGCCGCCCGGAGCCTCCGATGGGCATCGCCGACGCTCACCGCTTGCGATCTCCCCCGCGCGGACCGCAAAGCCGGCGGCCTCCCGTACGCGAAAGACCCCGCCACCGCGACGCGGCGACGGGGTATTTCGCGCAGGTGTCACTCGGCGGGCTTGTCCTCCGCGTTGCCCTCCAGATCGGCCGAGCCCGCCGACGTGGTCGGCTTCTTCGCCTCCTCCGTCGGCACCGTCGGCGTCTTCGCCCGGCCCGGCGCGGGCGCGGTGTCGGCCTCCGCGTCACCGTCCAGCAGCGCGGTCAGCGCCGCGCCGGTGACCCGCCGGAACGTACGCCCCACCCGGCGCCGGTCCAGGACCGCAACCTCCAGCTGGTTCGCGGCGATCGTGCGGGCCGCGCCGCCCTCGCCGCCGACGCTGCTCAGCGCCTTCATGGCGGCGCGGACCGCCTCCGACAGCGACATCTCCGGCCGGTGCTCGTTCTTCAGCACCCCGCTGATCGCCTCGGCCTGGCCGCCCATCGCCATCCGGCCCGGCTCGTCGTTCACCGAACCGTCGTAGGTCACCCGGTAGAGGGAGTCGTCCTCGGGCGTGGCGCCCACCTCGGCCACGCAGATCTCCACCTCGAACGGCTTCGACTGCTCGGTGAAGATCGCGCCCAGCGTCTGCGCGTACGCGTTCGCGAGCGCCAGGCCGGTCACGTCCCGCCGGTCGTAGCTCAGGCCGTTGAGGTCGGCCATCCGCACGCCCGCGCGACGCAGGTTCTCGAACTCGTTGTACCGGCCGACGGCGGCGAAGCCGATCCGGTCGTAGATCTCGCTGACCTTGTGCAGCGTGCTGGACAGGTTCTCGGCGACGAAGAGCACCCCGCCGGCGTAGCTCAGGACCACCGCGCTGCGGCCCCGGGCGATGCCCTTGCGGGCCAGCTCGGAGCGGTCGCGCATGATCTGCTCGGGCGAGGCGTAGAACTGCATGGCCACGGCGGCGGTTCTCCTTCGGACCTGATGGTGCGGGACTGCTGAGTCGGTGGACGGGAAGCGGGATCAGCCGCCGGGGTTCTCCATCCGGCCGGCCACCACGCTCTCCGCGATCGCCGCCGTCTCGGCGTCGGTGAGCCGGTGCGTGCCCTCGGCGGTAGCGGTCATCACGACCGGGTAGATCCGCCGGGTCAGGTCCGGACCGCCGGTGGCGGTGTCGTCGTCCGCCGCGTCGTAGAGCGCCTCGACCGCCAGCCGCGTCGCGTCCTCGACCGACAGGCCGGTCCGGAACCGCTTCTTCAGCGCCGACTTGGCGAACAGCGAGCCGGAGCCGATCGCGTCGTAGCCGGTCTCCTCGTACGGGCCGCCGGTCACGTCGAAGCTGAAGATCCGCCCGGCCCGCGCCGGGTCGCTCGCCGCCAGGTCGAAACCGGCGAACAGCGGGACCACGGCCAGGCCCTGCATGGCCGCGCCCAGGTTGCCGCGGATCATCGAGGCGAGCCGGTTGGCCTTGCCGTCGAGCGAGAGCATCGCGCCCTCGATCTTCTCGTAGTGCTCCAGCTCCACCTGGAACAGTCGCATCAGCTCGATGCCGATGCCCGCGGTGCCCGCGATGCCGACCAGCGAGTACGCGTCGGCCGGGTGCACCTTCTCGATGTCGCGCTGGGCGATCAGGTTGCCCATCGTGGCGCGCCGGTCGCCGGCCATGACCACGCCACCGGCGGCCGAGATGGCCACGATGGTGGTCGCGTGCGGCGCCATGTCGGCGGCCATGCCGGGCGGCAGCGGCCGACGGCCGGGCAGCATCTCGGGGGCCACCTTGCTCAGGAACGCTGTGAAGGAGGACGTCCCCGCGTTGGTGAACACATCTGGAAGACGCCCGGATGGATCAAAACCCGCTGCCACGTGGTTCCTCTCAGGTACGTGATCGCCCCGGCCGGCCCCACGGGACTGTCCCGGGACCGGCCAAGACCACCGTTGCAGTTGAAGCAGAGTATCCCGCGCACCCATCCGGTGCGATCATCGCGGTGCCGACGGTTGACGGCCTGCCCGGCGCCCCGTGGGGCGAAACGGACATATGTCCTATTGGCCGCCCTTTTGTACATATCCCCTCACGAACTCCTCTGCGTTCTCCTCCAGGACGGAGTCGATCTCGTCGAGCAGGTCGTCGACGTCCTCGGTGATCTCGGCGTGCCGCTCGGCCACCTCGGGGTTCGCCTCCGCGGTGACCTCGTCGACCTCCTCGCGGGACTTGCCGGACTGGGTCTGCCCACCCTCTTGGGTCGCCATGGTGGTGCCTCCTCCACGATCGCCTGCGATCAACTTACCTCGCGGGAGCGACGAAAGGCCCGCCGCGCGCCCGGTTCCGGCACCCGACGGGCCTTCCGGCATCCGGGTCACCCGCCGGTGAGCGTCTCCAGCAGATCCTTGGCGCTCTCGCAGCGGTCGAACAGCTCACCGACGTGCGCCCGGGTGCCCCGCTCGGGTTCCATCATCGGCACCCGCACCAGCGACTCCCGGCCCACGTCGAAGATGACCGAGTCCCAGCTCGCGGCGACCACCTCGGAGGCGTACTGCGCCAGGCAGCGGCCCCGGAAGTAGGCCCGGGTGTCCTCCGGCGGCTCGGTCATCGCGGTGCGGGTCTGCTCGTCGCTGAGCATCGTCTTCATCGAGCCACGCTGCACCAGGCGGTGGTAGAGGCCCTTCTCCGGCCGCACGTCGGAGTACTGCAGGTCGACCAGCTGCAGCTTGTGCGAGCCCCAGCCGAGCTTCTCCCGCTCCCGGTAGCCCTCCAGCAGCCGCAGCTTCGCCACCCAGTCCAGCTCGTCTGCGCACTCGAACGCGTCGCGGCCGAGCCGGTCCAGCACGCTCTCCCAACGGCGCAGCACGTCGGCGGTCTGCGCGTCCACGTCCTTGCCGTAGCGGTCGTCCACGAAGGAGCTGACCCGTTCCAGGTACGCCCACTGCACGTCCAGCGCGGTGAGCTTGCGGCCGTCGCGCATCCGCATCAGGTGCTTCAGCGACGGGTCGTGGCTGACCGCGCGCAGCTCCCCCACCGGGTCGGCGATGCCCAGGTCCGCGCCGAGCGCCTTCTCCTCGATCATGGTGAGGATCAGCGCGGTGGTGCCGACCTTGAGGAACGTGGAGATCTCGGAGAGGTTGGCGTCGCCGATGATGACGTGCAGCCGGCGGTACTTGTCGGCGTCGGCGTGCGGCTCGTCGCGGGTGTTGATGATGGGCCGCTTGAGCGTCGTCTCCAGCCCCACCTCGACCTCGAAGAAGTCGGCCCGCTGGGAGATCTGGAAACCGGTCTGGCCGCCGTCCTGGCCGATGCCGACCCGCCCGGCGCCGCAGACGATCTGCCGGGTGACGAAGAACGGCGTCAGGTACGCCACGATGTCGGCGAACGGCGTCTGCCGGCGCATCAGGTAGTTCTCGTGCGCGCCGTAGCTGGCGCCCTTGTTGTCGGTGTTGTTCTTGTACAGGTGGATCGGCTGGGTGCCCGGGATGGTCGCGGCCCGCCGGGCCGCCTCGGCCATCACCCGCTCCCCCGCCTTGTCCCACCGGACCACGTCGAGGGGGTTGGTCACCTCGGGCGTGGAGTATTCCGGGTGGGCGTGGTCGACGTAGAGCCGCGCGCCGTTGGTGAGTATGACGTTGGCGAGGCCGAGGTCCTCGTCGGCGAGCGCCTCGGCCGGGTCGTACGCGGCGCCGGAGTAGGTGAACCCGCGCGCGTCGCGCAGTGGCGACTCCTCCTCGTAGTCCCAGCGGGCCCGGCCGCCCCGGTTGAGTTCCGGCCGCGCCCCGTAGGCGTTTACCACCTGGGAGGAGGTGACCATCGGGTTGGCTCCGGCCTGACCGGGCACGGAGATGCCGTACTCGACCTCGGTGCCCATGATCCTTCTGACGCTCATCGACCTGCCCGCTCCCGCTCGCCGTCCCGGTCCCCGTCATGTCGAGCGTAGTCGGCGTGACGCGCCGAGGGGGCGTGGCGGCAGCGCCGGGTCCGGTGTGGCGGCTTCCCTGCGTACGCGCGAAGGCCCGTGGCGGGTGTGCCACGGGCCTTCGTCGCAGGGTCGGACTACAGGTACTGGCCGGTGTTGCTGGCGGTCTCGATGGACCGTCCGGCCTCGGCGCCCTTGCCGCCGGAGACGAGCGTGCGGATGTAGACGATCCGCTCGCCCTTCTTGCCGGAGATGCGCGCCCAGTCGTCGGGGTTGGTGGTGTTGGGCAGGTCCTCGTTCTCCCGGAACTCGTCGACGCAGGCGTCGAGCAGGTGCTGCAGGCGCAGCCCCTTGCGGCCGGAGGTGAGGAACTCCTTGATGGCCATCTTCTTGCCCCGGTCGACGATGTTCTGGATCATCGCGCCGGAGTTGAAGTCCTTGAAGTAGAGGACTTCCTTGTCGCCGTTGGCGTAGGTGACCTCGAGGAAGCGGTTCTCCTCGGTCTCGGAGTACATCCGCAGGACCACCGCGTCGATCATCGCCGCGACGGTGGCCTGGGCGTCGCCGCCGTGTTCGGCCAGGTCGTCGGCGTGCAGCGGCAGGCCGGCGAGGATGTACTTGGAGAAGATGTCCTTCGCCGCCTCGGCGTCCGGCCGCTCGATCTTGATCTTCACGTCGAGCCGGCCGGGACGCAGGATCGCCGGGTCGATCATGTCTTCCCGGTTGGAGGCGCCGATGACGATGACGTTCTCCAGGCCCTCCACGCCGTCGATCTCGCTGAGCAGCTGCGGGACGATGGTGTTCTCCACGTCCGAGGAGACGCCGGAGCCGCGGGTGCGGAACACGGAGTCCATCTCGTCGAAGAACACGATCACCGGAGTGCCCTCACCGGCCTTCTCCCGCGCCCGCTGGAAGATCAGCCGGATGTGCCGCTCGGTCTCGCCGACGTACTTGTTGAGCAGCTCCGGGCCCTTGATGTTGAGGAAGAAGCTGGTGTGCCGCTCCTTGCCCTCCCGCTCGGCGATCTTCTTGGCCAGCGAGTTGGCCACCGCCTTGGCGATCAGCGTCTTACCGCAGCCGGGCGGACCGTAGAGCAGGATGCCCTTCGGCGGCCGGAGCTGGTGCTCACGGAACAGGTCGGAGTGCAGGAAGGGCAGCTCCACCGCGTCGCGGATCTGCTCGATCTGCGCCTGGAGGCCACCGATGTCCTCGTAGTTGACGTCGGGCACCTCCTCCAGGACCAGTTCCTCGACCTCGCTCTTCGGGATCCGCTCGTAGGCGTACGCCGAGCGGGGCTCGATCATGAGCGAGTCGCCGGCCCGGATCGCGCTGCCGATCAGGGTCTCGGCGAGGTGCACGATCCGCTCCTCGTCGGAGTGCGACACCACGAGCGCCCGGTCACCCGGCGCGCCGTCCGGGCCCGCCAGGATCTCCTTGAGCATCACGACCTCGCCGACCCGCTCGAAACCGAACGCGTCGACGATGTTGAGCGCGTCGTTGAGCAGGACCTCCTGGCCACGGCGCAGCTCGTCGGCCTCCAGCGACGGCGAGACCGCCACCCGGAGCTTGCGCCCGCCGGTGAACACGTCCACCGTGCCGTCGTCGTGCTTGGCCAGGAAGACGCCGTAGCCACTCGGTGGCTGGGCGAGCCGGTCGATCTCCTCCTTGAGCGTCACGATCTGCGCGCGAGCCTCCTTGAGGGTGCTCACGAGCCGTTCGTTGTTCTCGGTCAGCCGCGCCAACTGGGCCTGGGTGGCCGCCAGCCGCTCTTCGAGCTGCCGGACGTGTCGAGGGCTTTCGGTCAACTTGCGCCGCACCAGAGCGAGTTCCTCTTGCAGGAACGCGACCTGCGTGGAGAGATCGTGGGCTTCCTTTTCCCACCGTGCGGCGCGCGAGTCCGCGTCGTCGCTGCGTGCCACGTCCCACCTCCCCGGGGGGCTTGAACGTTCTGACCTAACACTAGCCGCTATGAGCCCGATTCGGTCCACAGCAACGCGCTCGTCACCGAAGCTTGATCGCGAAGGGCTGGTCGCGGGGTGGGTACGGGCGTTCGGGTACCGTCGGAGCGTGGGACGGGAGAACATGGGGGGTGCTTCGTGACCGACGTCGCGACCGACCAGTTGCAGGTCTGGGTCGACCAGGACCTCTGCACCGGTGACGGGCTCTGCGTGCAGTACGCGCCGGAGGTCTTCGAGTTCGACGTCGACGGCCTGGCGTACGTCAAGGGCCCCGACGGCGAACTGCGGCAGGCCCCCGGCGCCCGGGTGGACGTGCCGGAACACCTGCGCCTCGAGGTGATCGACTCGGCGAAGGAGTGCCCGGGCGAGTGCATCCACGTCGTGCGCGGCAGCGACGGCGTGGAGGTGGCCGGCCCGGAGGCCGACGACTGAGGCCCGGACAGCTGCACGACGGGCCGGGGACCACACGTCCCCGGCCCGTCGTTCGTCCGCCTCAGAGCAGGGGCCGGCCGACCACCGAGGCGACCAGCCGGGCGAACTCCTCCAGCCGGGCGATCTGCCCCGCCCCGCCGTCGTCGAGGGTCTTGCCGAAACGCAGCGCGTCGTGCCGGGGCGCGCCCGCCACCTCGTCGCTGGGCGGCGCCTCGTCCAGGGAGCTGAGCAGCAGGTACACGTCGATGCTGTCGACCCGTACGGTGCCGTTCTCGGCCCGCATGAGCCGCCGCCGGCAGCCGACCTCGGTGACTGTCGACAGCGGCACCACCCGCAGCGACGAGGTCATCGCGCCGGGCGGCCCCTCCCCCGGCGGCACGTCCTCGCCGTGCCAGAGCACCAGCCGGCTGCCGTCGCAGACGACGACCTCCTGCCACACGCCGTTCACCTCGTTGACGAACCGCTCCAGCGTGAAGCCGAGCACTGAGGCGCCGCGCAGCACACCGTCGAGCGCCTCCAGCGCGATGTCCGGGTCGCGCAGGTACGCGCGGGCGGCCGACTCCAGGTCGGTGTAGGGCGACCAGTCCGGGAAGACGGCGGGCAGGTCACCGTTGCCGTAACCGGGGTTGCTCACGCCGCCTCCCACCGGGCCGCGCCGCCGTGCTGCCACCGGTCCAGGTCACCGGCACGGGCGCGCCGCCCGACGCGCGCCCCGATCCGCTCGCTCATGCCACCGTCTCCACCCGCTCAGGTGTCGTGCCCACCGGCACACATGATCCGCCCGTACGCGCGCGCCCGCGCGTCGGGGGTCAGGACTCCTGCGGCTCCTGCTCCGCGCGGGCCGCGGCGGCGGCGCGCAGGGCGTCGCGGCGCTGCGCGTACGCCTCGGCGCCCTTGCTGGGCTTGCGGCGGCGCGGCGGCGCGGTGACCCCGGGGGCGAGCTTGCGGGCGGAGACCAGGAACGCGGTGTGGGCGATCATCCGGTGGTCCGGGCGGACCGCCAGCCCTTCGGCGTGCCAGTCGCGCACCAGCGACTCCCAGGCGCGCGGCTCGGTCCAGCCGCCACGCTCGCGCAGCGCCTCGACCAGCTCGGACAGCTGCGGCGTGGTGGCCACGTAGCCGATCAGCACGCCGCCGGGCACCAGCGCCCGCTCGACCATGTCGAGCATCTCCCACGGCGTCAGCATGTCCAGGATGATCCGGTCGAAACCGGTCTCAGCGCAGTCGGCGACGTCGCCGACGTGCAGGTTCCAGGCCGGGTGCGGGCCGTTGAAGAACGCCTCCACGTTTCGGCGGGCGATCTGGGCGAAGTCGTCGCGCAGCTCGAACGAGTGCAGCTCGCCCTCGGTGCCGACGGCCCGCAGCAGCGAGCAGGACAGCGCGCCGGACCCGGCGCCGGCCTCCAGCACCTTGGCGCCGGGGAAGATGTCGCCCATGGCGACGATCTGCGCCGAGTCCTTCGGGTAGATCACCTGGGCGCCCCGCGGCATGGAGAGCACGTAGTCCGACAGCAGCGGCCGCAGCGCCAGGAACGCGGTGCCGCCGCCGGCGGTGGTGACCACGCTGCCGTCGGGCAGGCCGATCAGGGTGTCGTGCTTGAGGATCCCCCGGTGGGTGTGGAACTCCTTGCCGGGCTCCAGCGTCACGGTGTGCATCCGGCCCTTGGGGTCGGTCAGCTGGACCCGGTCGCCCGGCCGGAACGGCCCGCGGTGGACCGGGGGCAACGCCGGGACGGTGGAGATCTCTACGGTCACGTGTTCGTCTTCCGTTTGGGTTCCAGGAGCTGGGCGAGATCCGCGATATGCAGCACGCCGACCACATCTTCGCCTGCCGTCACGACGTACTGCGCGCCCGGGTGGGTGCGTACGGTCTCCAGGACCCGCTCGCCGTCCGCGCCGACCGGCAGGGCCGGCACCGCGGACAGGTCGCGGGCCACCTCATCCACCGCGACCCACGGCCTCCGTTCCGGGGGTACGGCGGCGGCGCGCGCCGGGTCGACCACGGCGACGGTACGGCCGGCGGAGTCGACGACGCCCAGCGCCGCGTCCGGGGTGGCCGCCTCGTCGCGGCGGCGCTGGGCCTCGGCCAGCGGCGTGCCGGTGGGCACCGGCAGCAGCGGGCGGGCCAGCCGGGCCAGGTCGACCAGGTGCAGGCGCCGGCCGATACGGGCCAGCCGGATGGACTGGCCGGCGCCGCGCCACAGCGTCAGCGCGACGAGCAGCAGCAGCGGCAGGGCCAGCGGGGCCAGCGCCCGGCGCATGGTGAGCACCACGACCAGCGCCAACGTGCCCAGCGCGACGGCCCGGCCGACCCAGCCGGCCACCTCGGTGCCGCGGTGCCGGTCGCGGGTGAGCGCCCACACCGCGGCGCGCAGCGCCCGCCCGCCGTCCAGCGGCAGACCGGGCAGGCTGTTGAAGATCGCCACCACGACGTTGCTGACCGCGAGCTGGAAGGCGAGCTGGTGGCCGAGAGTGCCGGCGGGCAACGCGAGGGTGGCGGCGACCGCGCCGGCGCCGAGTACGGCGGACACGGCCGGCCCGGCCAGCGAGATCAGCAGCTCGATCCGCGGCGTGGGTGCGTCGCGGTCCATCTCGGTGTACCCGCCGAGCAGTTCCAGCGTGATCCCGCGCACACCGATGCCGTAGCGGCGGGCGGTCAGCGCGTGCCCCAGCTCGTGCAGCAGCACCGAGCCGAGCAGCGAGACCACGAAGCCGAACCCGACCAGGTAGCCGCCGAGCGGGCCGAGGTCGAGCTGGCGGCGGGCCAGCGCCGCGTACAGCACCGTGACGACGACGGTGAGCAGCAGCATCGAGGCGTCGACGCGCAGCGGCACCCCGAGCACCCGGCCGAGGCTGAGCCCCGGCCGGCGGGGTCCTCGGCTCCGCTGCTGCACCGGCCCGATGCTACGTGAGCGTGCGCGGCGGGCCGCCGCGGTCACTGAGAGGGAGATCCGATCATGCTCCGGTGCGGCGACGGTGGCGGTGTCACAGGCGTGGCCTAACCTTCCGGGCATGACGGCGGAACCGATGATCGACAGCCACGGCGACCAGACGGCACCGGCGCCGGTCACGGTGCGGGCGTCGCTGTCGCCGTCCCGGGCGGCCGACTTCAAGACCTGCCCGCTGCTCTACCGGTTCCGCAGCATCGACCGGCTGCCCGAGCGGCCGACTGTCGAGCAGGCCCGGGGCACGCTCGTGCACGCCGTGCTGGAGCGGCTGTTCGACCTTCCGGCCGCCGCCCGCACCCCTGAGTCGGCGGGCGATCTGGTCGCGCCGCAGTGGGACCGGCTGGTCACCGAGGAGCCGGAGCTGGCCTCGCTGTTCGCCGACGGCGACACCGCCGGGCCGCAGGAGTTCCTCCGGTCGGCGACGGCGCTGCTGGACGGCTACTTCGCGGTGGAGGACCCGCGCCGGCTGGAGCCGGCCGAGCGGGAGGCGCTGATCTCCGCGGTGGTGGACGACGAACTGCTCATCCGGGGCTACCTCGACCGGCTCGACGTGGCGCCCGACGGCGCGCTGCGAGTGGTCGACTACAAGACCGGCGGCGCGCCGCGCGAGGCGTTCGAGGCGCGGGCGTTGTTCCAGCTCAAGTTCTACGCCCTGGTGCTGTGGCGCACCCGGGGCGTGGTGCCGCGGGTGCTGCGCCTGCTCTACCTCAAGGACGCCGAGGTCTGCGACTACGCCCCCGACGCCGACGAGCTGGTGCGCTTCGAGCGCACAGTGGTGGCGCTGTGGCGGGCGATCGAGCAGGCCACCGCCCGGCAGGACTTCCGGCCCCGCCCGAGCCGCCTGTGCGACTGGTGCAGCCACCAGGCGCTGTGCCCGAGCTACGGCGGCACGCCGCCGCCGTTCCCGGTGGCCGCCGCCGCGCCCGACCCGCTGGTGGACGCCCGCTCCCGCCCGGTGGCGCCCGGCGCCGACGAGTAACCTCCGCTCCCGCCCGAGGCGGGCAGAGCGCCGTGGAGGGGACCGACCACACCGCGGTGGCCCGCTCGGTGGTGGTAGAACTGACCGCCCGCCCCCGCCGCCGGCCCTTCCGGTCGCGGATGACCGGGTACGCGCACCACTCCGGCGAGGTGGCGGGGTCGACGGGGGTGCGATGCAGCCACCTCCCGAACAGATGTGGATCATGCGTGCGGGCGTGCACCACCAGCCGGGACGGGTTCGCCGAGCGCGGCGCGCGGCGCTCCCCGGGCCGGGTGAATCCGGCGCCGGGTCGCCCGTCGGACGAATCGGGTATCGGATCGTCCCACGGACGATCGCGGTGCCGGACCACCGTGGAGCGCCCGCGAGCCCGGCACACAGACCGCCCACGATCCGCGCGGACCCGGCGCGCAGAGCGCCTGCGATCCCGGGCGGGCCTGAGCGCGCGGAGCCCGGCCAACCTGCGGGATCGGGGCGGCCTGATCGGCGACCGCGCGACCGGTGACCTCTACGGTGGTTACCGCGGCCCGGCTCACGCCGGGCGGATCGCGCGCGTGCCGGCGCCGACGGGTCCCGGCCGGACCGCCGCCCGGACGACGAGGGGGACGCATGACCGACGGCGCCGTGTCCCGGCCGGTGCGGGTTCTGCTCGCCGACGACCAGCCGCTGCTGCGTACCGGATTCCGGATGGTACTGGGCGCGGAGGACGACCTGGACGTGGTGGGTGAGGCCGGCGACGGCGCGGAGGCGGTGGGCCTGGCGCGGCGGCTGCTGCCCGACGTGGTGCTGATGGACATCCGGATGCCGCGGATGGACGGGGTGACCGCGACGCGCGCGATCGTGTCCGCGCGGCTACCGGTTCGGGTGCTGGTGCTCACCACGTTCGAGCAGGACGAACACGTCGTCGGGGCGCTGCGGGCCGGCGCCAGCGGGTTCCTGACCAAGGATGTGCCGGCCGAGGACCTGGTCGCGGCGATCCGCACGGTGGCGGCCGGGGACGCGGCGATGTCTCCGCGCATCCTGCGCCGGCTGCTGGACCGCTTCGCCGAGATGCTGCCCGATCCGGCCGCCGCGCCGGCGCGGGCACTGGACCCGCTGACCGACCGGGAGCGGGAGGTGCTCACCCACATGGCGCGCGGTCTGTCCAACGCGGAGATCGCCCGGGTGCTGTCGGTCAGCGAGACGACTGTGAAAACCCATGTCGGGCACGTGCTGACGAAGCTACGGTTGCGCGACCGGGTTCAGGCGGTCGTGCTCGCGTACGAGACGGGTCTGGTTCGTCCGGGGCGGTGAGGTGGCGCGGGTCACCTACCGTGACCAGCGGCGGGGCTGATGTGTTGACCATCACGCCGGGTGAGGCTCTAGCGTCGGCGCCGCCGGCCGGTCAGGGGTCACCCTGAGCCCGGATGGGGGTCGACCCTCACCGGAAGATCGGCACGGATTCCACCCCAGGTCGGAGGGCTTTCGGGCTCGCGACCCCGAGGATGGATTCCGCCGCACCGACCAGCGGGGGCGGTGCGGCATTGAGAACGACAGACGGAAGAGGTACATGACGTGACCGCGACGGTAGGCCAAGAGCAGGCCGCGGCCCGGGCGAACGATGTGTGGAAGGTGTACGGCAGCGGCGAGGCGCAGGTCGCCGCGCTGCGGGGGGTGAGCGCCGAGTTCGAGCGCGGCCGGTTCACCGCGATCATGGGGCCGTCGGGTTCCGGGAAGTCCACACTGATGCACTGCCTCGCGGGTCTGGACACGGTGACCAAGGGCACCGTGATGATCGGCGACACCACTGTGACCGGTCTCAACGACGCCGGTCTGACGAAGCTGCGCCGGGACAAGGTCGGCTTCATCTTCCAGCAGTTCAACCTGCTGCCGACGCTCACCGCGCAGGAGAACATCCTGCTGCCGCTGTCGATCGCCGGGCGCAAGCCCGACCCGGCCTGGTACGACGTCGTGATCGACACGGTCGGCCTGCGGGAGCGGCTCGGGCACCGCCCGGCGCAGCTCTCCGGTGGCCAGCAGCAGCGCGTGGCGTGCGCCCGGGCACTCGTGGCCCGCCCCGAGGTGATCTTCGCGGACGAGCCGACCGGCAACCTGGACTCCCGCTCCGGCGCCGAGGTGCTGAAGTTCCTGCGCAACTCGGTACGCGAGCACGGCCAGACCATCGTCATGGTCACGCACGACCCGACCGCCGCCGCGTATGCCGACCGGGTGGTCTTCCTCGCCGACGGGCAGATCGTCTCGGAGTTGATCGAGCCGACCGCCGAGACGGTGCTGGACACGATGAAGAAGCTGGACGCCCCGGTCGAGGTGGGCAACTGATGCTGCGGGCAACGCTCAAGAGCCTGCTGGCGCGCAAGCTGCGCCTGCTGCTGTCCGGGCTGGCGGTGGTGCTCGGCGTCATGTTCGTCTCCGGCGCGTTCGTGCTCACCGACACGCTCGGGCGGTCCTTCGACGCGGTCTTCGCCGACGCGTACGCCGAGGTCGACGTGAGCGTCGAGGCCAAGCCGAAGATCGACGTCTCCACGGCGGAGGGGATGCCGCTGAGCACCCCGATGCCGGCGTCGGTGCTGGACCGGGTCAAGGCGGTGCCCGGCGTCGCCGACGCCGAGGGTGTGGTGGCCGCCGAGGGTGCCCGGATGATCGGCAGCAACGGCAAGGTGGTCACCTCGTTCGGCCCGCCGCAGCTGGGCCAGAACTGGCTCGGTGAGAGCGACCTGCTGGAGCTGCGCGAGGGCCGCGGCCCGCAGGCCGACGACGAGATCGTGATCAACGCCGCGCTGGCCGAGGCGGGCAAGGTCAAGGTCGGCGACCGGGTCGGCGTGCTGACCCTCGCCCCGAAGAAGGAGTTCACGCTCGTCGGCGTGTTCGGCTACAGCGGCGGCCGGGACTCGATCGGTGGCGCGAACGAGGTCCACTTCACGACCCCGGTGGCGCAGCAGCTGATGCTGGGCAAGCCGGACGTGTTCAGCAACATCAGCGTCCAGGCCGCCGACGGCACCACGCCGGCCGCGCTGCGCGACGAGCTGGCCCGCACGCTGGGCGCCGACTACCAGGTCAAGACCGGCGAGCACCTCGCCGCCGACGCCTCGGCCGGCCTCAAGGAAGGGCTGTCGTTCTTCAACAAGATCCTCCTCGGGTTCGCCGCGGTGGCGCTGCTGGTCGGCACGTTCCTGATCCTCAACACGTTCTCGATCATCGTGGCGCAACGCACCCGTGAGCTGGCCCTGATGCGCGCGATCGGGGCCAGCGGCAAGCAGGTCATCGGCTCGGTGGTGCTGGAGGCGCTCGCGGTCGGCCTGATCGCCTCGGTGCTGGGGCTCGCCGCCGGCATCGGCGTGGGCGCGCTGCTGGCGTACCTGTTCGGTCAGCTCGCCGGGGGTCTCACCCTGGCCGGGCTGGGCGTGCCCGCCTCGGCGGTGATCGGCGCGTTCGCGGTCGGCATGCTCATCACTGTGGTCGCCGCGCTGCTGCCGGCGCTGCGCGCCTCGCGCATCCCGCCGATCGCCGCGATGCAGGACGTGGCCACGCCGGACCGGCCGCTGACCAAGGTCACCATCGGCGGTGCCGTGGTCACCGGCATCGGCGCGGTGCTGCTGTTCCTCGGTCTCGGCGGGCACGCCGGCGACAGCACCCTGGCGACCATCCTCGGCGGCGTGCTGTTCGCGTTCATCGGGGTGGCGCTGCTGACCCCGATCATCAGCCGGCCGGTGGTCTCGCTGCTCGGCGCGATGTTCTCCTGGTCGGTGCCGGGCAAGCTGGGCCGGCTCAACTCGGGCCGCAACCCGCGCCGTACCGCGATCACGGCCGCCGCGCTGATGGTGGGCATCGCCCTGGTCACCGGCGTGACGGTGATCCTGGACTCGGCCAAGGGCAGCATCGGCGCGCTGGCCGAGGACACCATCAAGGCGGAGCTGGTGATCTCCGGGTCCACGTCCGGGCCGCGTCCGGCGAGCTTCGACCCGGCGGTCCTGGAGAAGGCCGCCGCGATCCCGGGCGTGCAGATGGTCGACGGTGAGTACGGCGACATGGCAGTGGTCGGCGGCGAGCGGACCTGGGTGGCCGTGTCGAGCAACGTGGCCGCGCTGCAGCAGATCTTCGGGGCGAAGGCCGCCGCCGGTGACATCAGCAAGCTGGCGCCGGACCAGATGCTGGTCAGCTCGGACACCGCGAAGGCACGCAACCTCAGCGTCGGTTCGACGGTGCCGGTGCAGCTGTCCCGTGGCGACGCCCGCACCTACACGGTCAGCGGCATCTACGAGAGTTCACAGCTGACCAACCCGGTGACGCTGCCGCCGCAGGCAACGGCGGACTTCGCCATCCCGCAGCCGATCCAGGGTTTCCTGCAGCTCGCCCCCGGCACGTCGGTGGACGCGGTGCAGCCGCAGATCGAGCGGCTGCTGGCGGACAGCCCCGAGGTGTCGGTGGCCGACCGGGCCGGGTTCATCGAGCAGCAGACCGGTCAGCTGGACTCCCTGCTCCAGATGATCCAGATCCTGCTGGCGCTGGCCATCGTGATCGCCGTGCTGGGCATCATCAACACGCTCGCGCTGTCGGTGCTGGAACGCACCCGGGAGCTGGGTCTGCTGCGGGCGATCGGCCTGCGCCGCGCCCAGACCATGCGCATGATCACGGTCGAGGCGGTGGTGATCTCCATCTTCGGCGCGCTGCTCGGCGTGGTGGTCGGCACCGGTCTCGGCGCGGCGGTGGTGGAGGCGCTCAAGGACGAGGGCATCACCGACCTGATCCTGCCGTGGGGTCAGATGGTGACGTTCCTGATCCTGGCCGCGATCATCGGCGTGGTCGCCGCGGTGCTGCCGGCGATCCGCGCCGCGCGGATCAACGTCCTGGGCGCCATCGCCCACGACTGACGTGAAAGGAAGGGCCCCTTCTTAACGCCTCGTGCATAAGAAGGGGCCCTTCCTAACGGTTGAGCAGCGCCGCGAGCAGCTCCAGGTCCGCCCCGAGCAGGCTCTCCATCTGGTGTACGCCGTCGGCGGGCGCCAGCGGCACCTCGGCCGGAACGGCCAGCACCGCCGCACCGGCTGCCAGCGCGCTCGCCACGCCGGTGGGTGAGTCCTCGATCGCCACGCACCGCTCGACCGGTACGCCCAGCAGACGCGCGGCGGTCAGGTACGGCTCCGGGTGCGGCTTGGCCGCGTCCACCTCGTCGCCGCAGACCACCGCGTCGAAGCTGTCCCGGCCCAGCGTGTCCAGGGCCACCTCGACCAGGGACCGGCCGCTGGAGGTGACCAGCGCGGTGGGGATGCCGGCGTCCCGTACCGCCCGCAGCAGCGCCAGCGCGCCCGGACGCCAGCGCAGCCCGGTGCGGAACAGCTCCAGGATCCGGGCGCTGATCCAGTCGGCGCTTTTCTGCACGTCCCGCTCCGGCTGGCCCAGGTCGTCGTGCACGATCCGCATCGCGTCGGCCATCCCGGTGCCGACGATCGCACGGCGGGCGTCGTCGGACAGGACACCGCCGTAGACGGCGGCCAGTTCCTGCAACGCGACGTCCCACAGTTTCTCGCTGTCGACCAGCGTGCCGTCCATGTCGAAGAGCACGGCGGCGGGGTGCTTGCTGCTCAGCGGGGGCCTCCTTCGATACGGGTACCCCGCCGATCCTGCCAGCCACGCCGGGCCCGCCCGTCACCGTCCCCGCCCCTGGTGACCCGCGGCATCACCCGAGACCGCACGCGCCCAGCGACTTCTCGTATCCCCGGAAGAACGAATCGCTGCGCTGCTCGGCGGTGCCGTGCGAGCCCTCGGCGAACCACGGCTGGTCGGGGTCGTCGCCGACCGCCAGCAGCCCTTCCCGGAACTCCTCCAGGTCGCCGTCCTCCAGCTCCAGCACCCCGGCGCGCACGCTGTCCCCGAGGTACGCCCCGGCCATGCAGTCGGCCTGCAGCTCCTGCTGGATGGTGAAGTTGTAGCGGATGCCGAGCCGCACCTGCATGCCGTGGGCGTACTCGTGGCCGAGCAGGTAGAACAGGAACGCGTCGCCGATCTGCCGGAACGCCGCCACCGACCAGTTCACGTCGTAGGCGATGAAGTCGCCGGCCGAGCAGTACACCGCGTTGTTGCGCGGCAGGCCCTGCCCGGCACAGGCCACCTCGCCCTCCCGGCTGTAGGGCACCACCCGCCGGATCGGGGTGAACCGCTGACCGGAGGCGCGGAACTGCTGCGCCCAGTACCGTTCGGCCAGCCGGACCGCGTCCTCGATGTCCTGCTTGAACTCGGCGACGCTCGTGGTGCCGTCCGCCCGGGTGGTCTGCGACTCGGGCTGCGCGCTGCGCGGGGGTACGGGCTGCTGCGGCTCGCCCTGGTCGACGCCGCCGGCCATGCAGCCGGCCGCGACCAGCGCGGCCACCACCAGCCCGGCGATCGGCCCGCGCCCCTGACGTCCCGCCCTGTCCCCCACCATGACCTCCCGGTTTTCGTACCCGTGTCCCGCAGCAGTACCCCCGGCGGACGCCGGTGATGCTCACCGGCTCACACGCACGGCCGCCGGGAAACGTTCACCAGGCGACGGCCTCCCGGGCGCCCGCGCCGGTCACGCTGGATCGGCCCGGGTACCGTCGCCGGGATGGAGCCGCACCCGTCGTACGCCGGAATTGTCTACTGGCGACGTAGCCTCTGGAACGGCCTGCGGTGCGTGCCGGTGCTGATGACCCTCGACGAGGGCTGGCTGCGGGCCGGCGACCGGCACGGCGCGGAGGTGTTCGCCGCGCCCGTCGGGCAGGTCGAGGCCCGGGGAACGATCTTCGGCACGATGCTGCTCACCGTCGGCGGCCACCGGTACGCCCTGGTCGGCGTGGGCGCCACCGTCTCACCGTCACCGAGCAGGGAACAACTGCGGCGGCTGGACGAGCTCAGCGCCCGCGCCGAGCCGGTGCCCGACCTCGCGTCCTGGTGGGAGACGCTGGCGCGGGCCGGCGTGACGGTGCGCTGAGCGGCGTGGTCAGTCCAGGCCGCGCATGATGTGCGGTTCGCCGTCGTCGTCGCCGAAGCAGCGGTGCAGCACCTGGGCACGCGCCCACAGGTCCAGGCTGCTCGGCGGTCCGACCGGCCCGGTGCCGGCGGGCGCGCTCAGCACGGGAGCCGGGTCCGGCGGGACCTGCGACGTCACCTCGTCGGTCATGTCCGCCCCTTTCGTCGTACCCATGCTCGCCCTCGGGCGTTTCCGCCACGTCAACGCCGACGGCGGGGGCGTGGACGCGCCGCCTGGTCCGGCGTCGGCCCGTACTCCGGTGACGGTAGTCCGCCGAGCCGCCGAGCACAGCCGTATTCCCGACGTCGCCGCAGGTGGCGGCTGGTGATCACGCCTGCGGACCGGGCGGCCCGCAGGTGTCGCCGTGCCAGGCGTCGCGACCCTCGCGCCCGGCTACGGTCTGACGCATGACTGTCGTCCGGTCCATCCTGCTGTTCCTGCTCGCCGCGCTCGCCGAGATCGGCGGCGCCTGGCTGGTGTGGCAGGGCTGGCGGGAGAACCGCGGCCTGCTCTGGATCGCCGCCGGGGTGATCGCGCTCGGCGCCTACGGATTCGTCGCCACGTTCCAGCCGGACCCGAACTTCGGCCGCATCCTCGCCGCCTACGGCGGCGTGTTCGTCGCCGGGTCGCTCGCCTGGGGCATGGTCGTCGACAAGTTCCGGCCCGACCGCTACGACCTCGCCGGCGCGGCCATCTGCCTGGTCGGCGTCGCGATCATCATGTACGCCCCGCGCACGAGCTGACGGCGCGGTGATGAGTTTCCGCGCCCGTTCCCGTCACACAGACGACGGGACACGACGACGCGGGAGGATGACGTGATGGGTGCGGAGCCACGGCGGGCGGAGCTGGGCGTACGCGATCTGGGCGAGGTCGACGAGCCGGCGTTCGCCGGGCTGGCGCAGCGGCACCGGCGGGAGCTGCACGTGCACTGCTACCGGATGCTCGGATCGTTCGAGGACGCCGAGGACACCGTCCAGGAGACGTTCCTGCGCGCCTGGCGGCGGCGCGAGACGTTCGCCGGCCGCTCCACGTTCCGGGCCTGGCTGTACCGCATCGCCACGAACGCCTGCCTGGACCTGCTGGCCAAGTGCCGGCCCGAGCCCGCGACCGGCGGCGAGGTGCGGTGGCTGCAGCCCTACCCGGACCGGCTGCTCGACGAGCTGCCCGCGGCCGGCGCGGACGAGCCGGAAGCCGTCGCGGTGGCGCGGGAGACGATCGAGCTGGCGTACCTGGTCGCGGTGCAGCACCTCGCGCCACGCCCGCGTGCCGTGCTGATCCTGCGCGACGTGCTCGGCTGGCCGGCCAAGGACGTCGCGGAGCTGCTCGGCGACTCGGTCAACTCGGTGAACAGCGCGTTGCAGCGCGCCCGCGCCGGCATGCGGGAACACCTGCCCGCGCAGCGGCAGGACTGGACCGGCGACGAGACCGACACCCGCACCCGCGAGCTGGTACGCCGCTTCACCGACGCCGCCGTCGCCAAGGACGTCGCCGCTCTCGCCGCCATGCTGCGCGACGACGTGCGCTGCTCGATGCCCCCCACCCCGGGCCTGCAGATCGGCCGGGACGCGGTGGTCGCCGACTGGGTCGCGGACGGCTTCGAGAGCCTGGGCAGCATGCGGGCCGTGCCCACCGCCGTGAACCGGCAGCCCGCCGTCGCGTTCTACCTGTGGCAGGAGAGCGACGGCGCGTACCTGCCGCTCACCGTCGACGCCCTGCGCGTCACCGGCGGGGCGATCATCGAGATCGTCACGTTCCACGCCGACCAGTTCCCGCGCCTCGGGCTGCCCGAGCGCCTGCCGGCCGACCGTACCCCGTAGTGCCGGTGCGGACGCTCGCGCTGCCCGGCGGCGCGCGCGTCGCGGTGGTCGCGGCCCAATGGCATTCCGCGTACGGCGTGGTCACGCGCGGACGGGTGCAGCTGGAGCTACGCGACGGCGCCCCCGGGCCGGTCCTGCGCCGCGACGCCGGCTTCTGGCTGCGCGACACCGGCGTACGCGCGCTGCGCAACCCCGGCCGCCGCACCGCGACGGTGCGGATCCTGACCCCCGACTTCTGGAGGAGCGACATGATCAGCAGCACCGGCACCGGCGTGGGCTCTCGCCGTTCGCACGGCTTCCGGCGGCTCGCCGTCACCGGCGTCGTCGCCACACTCGTCGCGATGACTGCAACCACGCTCGGCGCGGCGCTCGCGCGGGCCGCCGGCGTCGACTTCGCGATCCCGGACGGCGGTGACGAGGCCATCCCGCTCGGCGGATTCACCGTGGTGACCGGCTTCTTCTCGCTCGTCGGGGTCGTCATCGCCGCCGTACTGCTGCGGTTCAGCGCGCGTCCCGCGTCGCGGTTCGTGTGGACGGCGGTGGCGCTGACCGCGCTGTCGCTGGCGCCGCCGTTCCTCGTCGGGGCCGCCGCCACGACGAGCGTCACGCTGGTCGCGCTGCACCTGGTCGCGGCGGCGGTGATGATCCCCGCCCTGACGCGATGCCTGGTCGCGAGGACCGACTGACACTCCGCTCCCGGTGAGTGGGCCGGGCCACAAAACACTCTCGATTCGCAGGGTTCGATCGAAAACGACCGGGCACTCCGATATGGACCGAACGCCGGGCGCCGCAAGTCGGCGCCCGGCACCACGTTCGACCGAGAGGTGACACCATGACCTTCCGCGCCAGGCTCGTCGGAGCCGCACTCGCCGGGACGCTCGCCGCCGGGGCATCGGCACTGGCTGGGGCCTCCGCGGCCAGCGCGCAGGCAGAACCCTGCGTTCAGCGCATCGCCGTGGTGAACAACGCCGCCTTCGTGATGTCCTTCAGCGTTCAGGCGAGCAACGGTCTGGAGACGGCGAACACCGACACCTACCCGATCAACCAGTCGCGGACGATCGATCTCACCACCACGGCGCTGCCGGTCAGCGCCGACGTCCGCCCGGTGGTCGACGCGGTGGCCGGCGCGACGCGGACCCCGAGCAGCTTCGTGTCGTACTGCGAGAACGGGCAGACCGCCACGTACTCGGTGACCGGGACGACGTACGACTACTCGGTCACGCTGATCGGCTGACCGGCACGTCGACGCTTCGGGGCGTCCGCCGTCATGGCGGGCGCCCCGCGCTCGTACGCTACGTTGATCGGGTGCCCGTACCCCGGCTGATTCCCATCGCGCACGAGCCCGGCCACCGGACGGACACGATCGGCCGCTACGACGAAGGGCTGTTCCTCGCCTCGGCGTGGGACCACCACGCGTACGTGCACCTGTTCGACCACGACGGGACGTACCGGAACTCGACCATTACGCGGGTTCCGCATCGAGGCGCGCTGAGCGAGGCGCTCGACGGGCTGCTCGCGAGCCTGCCCGGCAGGTCGTACGGCGACATCGCCGTACAACTGTTCCAGACCCGTCAGGACGGCGTCGTGTTCGGTCTGGTCGACGAGTCCGGCGACCGGGCGGGCGACGGCAGCCACGTCGACTGGGTCGAGCTGTATCCGGATCGCCTAGGGTTCCACGAGCCGTGGGACGGCCTCTACGACACGTGACGGCACACCGACCACATGAGTAAGGGCGGCGTTGTTCCGCCGGTTCGAGGCTGCATGGTCACGGTTCGGCACCGTTGGTCCACCTCTAACGGCTGGAGCTTGCCGTAGGCGCTCCACCGGAGGTCAGAGCGCCTACGGCGATCACTTGGCGTTGAAGTAGTTCGCCTCCGGGTGGTGCACCACGATCGCGTCGGTGGCCTGTTCCGGCACCAACTGGAACTCCTCGGACAACTGCACCCCGATCCGCTCCGCGCCCAGCAGCTCCACGATCTTCGCCCGGTCCTCCAGGTCCGGGCAGGCCGGGTAGCCGAACGCGTACCGGCAGCCCCGGTAGTCGGTGCGCAGCAGACCCGCCAGGTCGGCTGGGTCGTCGTCGGCCACGGTGCCGCCGCCGGGCAGCACCAGCTCGGCGCGGATCCGCCGGTGCCAGTACTCCGCGAGGGCCTCGGTGAGCTGCACCGACAGGCCGTGCACCTCCAGGTAGTCGCGGTACTCGTTGCCGGCGAACATCTTCGCCGTGTACTCGCTGATCGGCTGCCCCACGGTGACCAGCTGCAACGCCACCACGTCGAGCTGGTCGCCCTTGGGCCGGAAGAAGTCGGCCAGGCACAGCCGCCGCTCCTGCCGCTGCCGGGGGAAGGAGAACCGGGCCCGCTCGCTGTGCCCGTTCTCGTCCAGCACCACCAGGTCGTTGCCCTCGGAGTACGCGGGGAAGTAGCCGTACACCACGGCCGCCTCCAGCACCTGGTCGGAGATCAGGCGGTCCAGCCAGTACCGCAGCCGGGGCCGGCCCTCGGTCTCGACCAGTTCCTCGTACGACGGGCCCTTGCCGCCGCGGGCGCCGCGCAGTCCCCACTGGCCCAGGAACGTGGCCCGCTCGTCCAGCAGCGCCGCGTAGTCGGCCAGCGGCACGCCCTTGACGACGCGGGTGCCGAAGAACGGCGGCTTCGGCACGGCAACGTCCACCGCCACGTCGGAGCGGACCGAGGCGTCGTCCAGTTCGGGCAGTGCCTCGCGCACCTGCGCGCGCTGCCGCTCGCGGCGCTCCCGGCGGGCCGCCAGCGCCGCCTCGCGCTCCGGGTCGACCACCGGCGCGCCGCCGCGCTTGGCCGCCATCACGCGGTCCATCAGGGACAGCCCTTCGAACGCGTCGCGGGCGTAGTGCACCTGACCCGGGTAGATCGAGCGCAGGTCGTCCTCCACGTACGCGCGGGTCAGCGCCGCGCCGCCGAGCAGCACCGGCCAGCGCTCGGCCACGCCGCGGGAGGCCATCTCGGCCAGGTTCTCCTTCATGATGACTGTGCTCTTGACCAGCAGGCCGGACATGCCGATCGCGTCGGCGCGGTGTTCCTCGGCCGCGTCGAGGATCGCGTTGATCGGCTGCTTGATGCCGATGTTGACCACGTCGTAGCCGTTGTTGGACAGGATGATGTCGACCAGGTTCTTGCCGATGTCGTGCACGTCGCCCTTGACGGTGGCGAGCACGATCCGGCCCTTGCCGTCGTCGTCGGTCTTCTCCATGTGCGGCTCCAGGTACGCCACCGCGGTCTTCATCACCTCGGCGGACTGGAGCACGAACGGCAACTGCATCTGGCCGGAGCCGAACAGCTCGCCGACCACCTTCATGCCGTCCAGCAGCAGGTCGTTGATGATGGACAGCGGCGTACGCCCCTGCGCCATCGCGGTGTCCAGGTCGGCCTCCAGGCCGTTGCGCTCACCGTCGATGATCCGCCGCTTGAGCCGCTCGTCCAGCGGCAGCGCGGCCAGTTCCTCGGCCCGGGTGGCGCGCGCCGACGCCGCGTCCACGCCCTCGAACGCCTCGATGAACCGCTGCACCGGGTCGTAGCCCTCGCGGCGCCGGTCGTACACCA
Source organism: Micromonospora sp. M42 (assembly GCF_000568915.1). Lineage (NCBI taxonomy): Bacteria > Bacillati > Actinomycetota > Actinomycetes > Micromonosporales > Micromonosporaceae > Micromonospora > Micromonospora sp. M42. The sequence goes on from NZ_KK037233.1 coordinate 1,243,669, forward strand.
GGTCGAGCGCCACCTCGCGCTGCTCGTCCGGGATCCGCGACATCGGCAGGATCTTGCTGGCGTGCACGATCGCCGAGGTCAGCCCGGCCTGCGCGCACTCGTGCAGGAACACCGAGTTGAGCACCTGCCGGGCCGCCGGGTTGAGGCCGAACGAGACGTTGGAGATGCCGGCGGTGAAGTTGACGCCCGGATAACGGGCGGCGATCTCCCGGATCGCCTCGATCGTCTCGATGCCGTCGCGGCGGGTCTCCTCCTGCCCGGTGGCGATCGGGAACGTCAGCGCGTCGATGAGGATGTCCTCCCGGCGCATCCCCCACCGGCCGGTCAGGTCGTCGATCAGCCGGGAGGCCACCCGTACCTTCCACTCGCGGGTGCGGGCCTGGCCCTCCTCGTCGATGAGCAGCGCCACGACGGCGGCGCCGTGCTCCTTGACCACCGGCATGACCCGCGCGTAGCGGGAGTCGGGGCCGTCGCCGTCCTCGAAGTTGACCGAGTTGACCACGCACCGGCCGCCGAGCATCTCCAGGCCGGCCTCGATCACCGCCGGTTCGGTGGAGTCCAGCACGATCGGCAGCGTCGACGCGGTGGCGAACCGGCCGGCCAGCTCCCGCATGTCCTGCGTGCCGTCGCGGCCCACGTAGTCGACGCAGAGGTCGAGCAGGTGCGAGCCGTCCCGGGCCTGGCTGCGGGCGATCTCCACGCAGGCCTGCCAGTCCCCGGCGAGCATGGACTCGCGGAACGCCTTCGAGCCGTTGGCGTTGGTCCGCTCCCCCACCATCAGGATGCTGGCGTCCTGGGCGAACGGCACGTGGTGGTAGATCGAGGAGACCCCGGCCTCCGGCTTCGGCTCCCGCGCCACCGGCGCCCGCCCGCCGAGGCGCTCCACCAGCACCCGGATGTGCTCCGGGGTGGTGCCGCAGCAGCCGCCGATCAGGCCCACGCCGTAGTCGGTGACGAACCGCTCCAGCGCGTCGGCCAGCTCGTCCGGGCTGAGCGGGAAGTACGCTCCGTCGGCCGTGAGCACCGGCAGGCCCGCGTTCGGCATCACCGAGATCGGGATACGCGAGTGCTGCGCCAGGTAGCGCAGGTGCTCGCCCATCTCCGCCGGGCCGGTCGAGCAGTTCAGCCCGATCAGGTCGACGCCGAGCGGCTCGATAGCGGTCAGCGCCGCGCCGATCTCGCTGCCCAGCAGCATCGTGCCGGTGGTCTCCACCGCCACCTGACAGATGATCGGCACGTCCCGGCCCGCGTCGGCGCGGGCCCGCTTCGACCCGACCACCGCCGCCTTGACCTGGAGCAGGTCCTGACAGGTCTCGATGATCAGCGCGTCCGCCCCGCCGGCGATCAGGCCGGCGGCGTTCTCCTGGTACGCGTCACGCAGCGAGGCGTAGCTCGCGTGCCCGAGCGTGGGCAGCTTGGTGCCCGGACCCATCGAGCCGAGCACGAACCGGGGGTGCTCCGGCGTCGCGTACTCGTCGGCGGCCTCCCGCGCGATCCGCGCGCCCGCCTCGGACAGCTCCCGGATGCGGCCGGGGATGCCGTACTCGGCGAGGTTGGGCAGGTTCGCGCCGAACGTGTTGGTCTCCACGCAGTCCGCGCCGGCGGCCAGATAGGCGTCGTGCACGCCGCGGACCACGTCCGGCCGGGTCACGTTGAGGATCTCGTTGCAGCCTTCGAGGCCGTCGAAGTCGTCAAGGGTGAGATCGGCGGCCTGGAGCATCGTCCCCATCGCGCCGTCCGCGATCAGGATCCGATCGGCCAGCAGGTCACGCAACGAAATAGGCACATGGCCCAGGTTAGTGCGCCCGAGTACGCCAGACTCACCCGAACCGGGCCTTCCCACATACTGCCCGGCCGACCGGCGTACGCCTTTGCGCCGGTTCGCCCGGGTGGTCACCCTCGGCGACCGGCGCGGCCGACGGGCCGGCCCCGTCGGCGGCACGTAGGCTGGCGGACGTGAAGGACAACAGGGGTGCGACAGTGCGACGGGGCGACGCCGCGCCCGACGAGCAGGGTGAGGTGACGGCGTGACCGAGTTCGACGGGCTGCCGGTACTGCGCTCGCCGGTCGCCATCGCGGCCTTCGAGGGCTGGAACGACGCCGCCGACGCCTCCACCGCCGCCGTGGAACACCTGGAGCAGGTCTGGCAGGCCCGGCAGGTGACCGAGCTGGACCCGGAGGACTTCTACGACTTCCAGGTCAGCCGTCCGACGATCACCATGGCCGACGGGGAGACCCGGCGCGTCGAGTGGCCCACCACGCGGTTCATGGTGGCCAGCCCGGAGGGCACCGAGCGGGACGTGGTGCTGATCCGGGGCATCGAGCCGAGCATGCGCTGGCGGACGTTCTGCGAGCAGGTGCTGGAGATCTGCCACAGCCTGGAGGTCGAGCGGGTGGTGCTGCTCGGCGCGCTGCTGGCCGACGTGCCGTACACCCGGCCGCTGCCGATCAGCGGCAGCGCGTCGGACGCCGACGCGGCCAAGCGCTACCAGCTCACCCCCACCCGGTACGACGGGCCGACCGGCATCGTCGGCGTGCTGCACGACGCCTGCACCCGCGCCGAGGTCGACGCGGTGTCGTTCTGGGTGCACGTGCCGCACTACGCCAACAACCCGCCCTGCCCGAAGGCCACGCTGGCGCTGCTGCACCGGGTCGAGGAGGTGCTCGACCTGCCGGTGCCGATGGCCGACCTGGCCGAGGAGGCCGCCGAGTGGGAGCAGCGGGTGCGCAGCGCCGCCGAGCAGGACGCGGAACTCGGCGAGTACGTGCGTGAGCTGGAGGAACGGGTCGGCGACGCCGGCATCACCCCGTTGACCGGGGACGAGATCGCCCAGGAGTTCGAGAAGTACCTGCGTCGCCGCGGCGGTTCCGCCGGGCCGACAGCGGGTTCCTGGTAGCCGTTTCCCGTCGAAGCCGGGTCCCCTTGCCGGGGCCCGGCTTCTGCGTGTCCGGGGTGGCGCTGTCACACCCTCTAGGGCATCCTAGGAACCTAGCTGTTCTGAGGAGGCCCGGATGCAGATCAACCCCGGCGCGGCCGAGTTCCCGCACCGGCAGATCGCCGCGCAGCTCAAGGCCCAGGTGCGCCGCGGCGACTGGGGTCCCGGCGAGCGGCTGCCGTCCATCCCGGCCATCGCCGAGATGTTCGGCGTGGCGAAGCAGACCGTGCAGCGCGCCGTCGACCAGCTGCGGGTCGAGGGCATCCTGATCACCAAACCCGGCTCCGGTACGTACGTCCGGGGCACCCGGCGCCGCCTCAACCGCCTGTCCCGGGGCCGGTACGGTGGCTTTCGCGGCTACCACACCGACCTGGCCGCCCGGTACCGCCAGCAACTCGTCTCGGTCGGCCGCTCCCCCGCCCCGGCCGAGGTGGCCGACGCGTTCGGCGTCGCCGACGGCACCGAACTGCTCTGCCGCCGGCACCTGGTACGCACCGACGACTCCCCGGTCGAGGTCGGCGCGTCCTGGTTCCTGCCCGCCGACACCGCCGGCACGTCACTGGAACGCGCCGAGGCGTTCGGCCGCCCGCTCTACCAGGAGGCCGAGGAGGTCACCGGCCGGCGGTACGTCACCGCCACCGACACGATCAGCGCGCGCCAGCCCAGCCGGGAGGAGGCGGAGATCCTCCAGATCCGACCCGACACGCCGGTGCTGCACCTGCTGCACGTGGCGTACGACGAGCGACGCAAGCCGATCGAGGTCGCGCAGGCGACCTGGCCCGGCCCGATGACCACGCTCACCGAGGAGTACAGGATCCCCGCCCCGGCTCCCGACCAGGACCCCGACCCCGACCCCGGCCTGGTCCTGGGCTGACCGCTTTGCCCCCGCCCCGGCGATCTTGCACTTTCCGCCCCGGCAGACGGCGCATTTCCGACGCTCCAGGGGCCGCGAGTGCAAGATCGCCGAGGCGTGCCGGCGGGGCCGGCGCACACATGCTCCCGGAACGGCCACGCCCGGGCGGAGCCCCCCGGGTCGGGTCGTGCCGGGTGGAACACCGTGGGTGTCAAACCGCCCTCGAGACACCCGTCACGTTCCACCCGCCCGCCGAGCGACGCGATCTTGCGGTTTCGAACCCCGCAAACTGGGGCGAAACGGCGAGAAGGCCGGCCGCAAGTGCAAGATCGGCGAGGCGAGGCGAGGCGGAAGCGAGGCGAGGCGAGAGCGACGCGAGGACGAGGCGCGGCGCGGGGGCGGGGGCGGGGACGGGTGAGCGAGGGACGGGTGCGCGGGCGGCCGGGCGGAACGGCTACAGGGCGATGCCGAGGAGCGCGTCGACCGTGTCGGTGAACAGCACCGGGGCCTCCGGGTCGTCCGTGACGCCGTTCAACGCTCCGTCGGCCCAACGGTCAGCCGCCGCCAGAGCGCCCGGCGTGTCCAGATCGTCGGCCAGGCGCTCGCGTACCTCGGCCAGCAACGCCGCCCCCGACGGCCCGGCCGGCGCGGCGGCGGCCCGCCGCCAGCGGCCCAGCCGCTCCCGCGCCTCGGTGAGCAGATCCTCGGTCCAGGAGCGGTCGCTGCGGTAGTGGCCGCTCATCAACGCCAGCCGCACCGCCATCGGGTCGACCTTGTCGGCCCGCAGCCGGGACACGAAGACCAGGTTGCCCTGGGACTTCGACATCTTCTCGCCGTCCAGGCCGATCATGCCGGCGTGTACGTAGTGGTCGGCGAAAGGCGCCTCGCCGGTGAGCCGCTCGGCGTGCGCGGCGGAGCACTCGTGGTGCGGGAAGATCAGGTCGTTGCCGCCGCCCTGCACGTCGATCCGGTCGCCGAGCAGGTTCAACGCGATGACCGTGCACTCGATGTGCCAGCCGGGGCGGCCCGCGCCGAGTTCGCCGCCGGGCCAGGACGGCTCGCCCTCGCGGGCGCCGCGCCACAGCAGCGGGTCGAGCGGGTCGCGCTTGCCGGCGCGCTCCGGGTCGCCGCCGCGCTCGGCGAACAGTTCGAGCATCTCCTCGCGGGACAGGTTCGACTCGTAGCCGAAGCGCGGGGCGGCGGAGATGTCGAAGTAGACGTCGCCGGTGCCGTCGTCGAGCCGGTACGCGGCGCCGTCCTTGAGCAGCACCAGCACCTTCTCGGCGATCTCCGGGATCGACTCGACGGCGCCGACGTAGTGCGCCGGCGGGATCATCCGCAGCGCCTCCATGTCCTCGCGGAACAGCGCGGTCTCCCGCATGGCCAGGACCTTCCAGTCCTCGCCGTCGCGCTCGGCGCGTTCCAGCAGCGGGTCGTCGATGTCGGTGACGTTCTGCACGTACCGCACGTCGAGGCCGGCGTCGCGCCACATCCGCTGCACCAGATCGAACGCGATCATGGTGGCGGCGTGCCCCAGGTGCGTGGCGTCGTACGGGGTGATGCCGCAGACGTACATCGAGGCCGCGCCCTCGGGCCGGCTGGGATGGGCGCCCTGCCGCGCCGAGTCGTACAACCGCAGCGGCACGCCCTCGCCGGGCAGCCGCGGCACCTCGTGTCCCGCCCAAGACTCCATGACGGCCAGCCTAACGATCCGTCAGACGCTCGGGTGCCGCCCTACGGGTGATCAACGCGACAGCGGCTCACATCGGCGGCCAGGGCATCGCCGGCCACTCCTCGGGAGGCAGCGGGAACCGGCCGGTCCCGCGCAGCCGCTCGACGCGGGCCGCCAGCGCCGCCGTCTCGCCGATCGTCAGGTGCTCGGCGAGCTCCTCGCCGAGCGGGCCGCGAAGCTGACCGGCCAGGCCGTCGAGCATCTCCACCGCGTCCGGCGGCAGCTCGCGGCCGGCCCAGCCCCACAGCACCGTACGCAGCTTCTCCTCGACGTGGAAGCTCACGCCGTGGTCGACGCCGTAGATCCGGTCGTCCGGGCCGACGAGCACGTGACCGCCCTTGCGGTCGGCGTTGTTGATCACCGCGTCGAGCACGGCGAGCCGGGCCAGACGCGGGTCGTCGGCGTGCGCCAGCGCGTACGCGGCGCCGTCGTCGTCGCGGGCCGCGGCCACCGGGAACCAGCGCGGCGGGATCTCCCGCGCCGGCACGAACCCGACCAGTGGCTCGGCGTCGTCCGGCTCGTCGATCCAGAGCTGGCAGGAGCCGGGGCCGAACGGGCCGTCCCGCAGCACCGTGGGGGGCACCAGGTCCCAGCCGGTGGCCCGGGACACCAGGTAGGCGGCCACCTCGCGGCCGGCGAGCGTACCGTCCGGGAAGTCCCACAGCGGGCGCTCACCGCGTACCGGCTTGTAGACACAGTGGGCGGTGACGTCGCCGAGCGCGACGACGGCGCGCAGCGTGGCGTTGGAGGCGTCGACAAGCCGCCCCTCCAGGGTCAGCTCACCGTCGGCGAGCAGCCGCAGCGCCTCGGCGCCGTCCTGTCGGGGCTGCAGTTCCGACGACGTCACCGGTGATAGCCGTTGTTCCGGGGGCAGAGGTGACCGGCCGGGTCAAGCGGCTGCCCGCACAGCGGGCAGGGGGGACGGCCGGCGTTGACGACGCGCTTGGCCCGCTCGATGAACTCGCGGGTCGCCTCCGGGGTCAGTCGGACCCGGAGCCGGTCGAGGTCGTCGTCCGGCTCGTCCGGTTCCTCGTCGGCGTCGTCGTCCGCGTCGCCCAGCTCGACCTCGACTTCCGCCTCGCCCACGGCGATCGCCTCGATCACCACTGTCGCGGTGTCCACGTCGAAGGCCAGGCCCAGCGTGCCGACGCGGAACTCCTCGTCCACCGGGGTGTCGAGCGGCTCGTTGTCGCCGCCCGTCGGCGGCGCGGCCTCCGGCAGCTGCACGCCGAAGCGGCGCTGCGCCTCGGCGAGCAGCTCCTCGAGCTTCTCGGCGAGCAACGACACCTGGACCTTCTCCAGCGACACGCTGACCAGCCGGCCGCCGCCGCGCGCCTGGAGGAAGAACGTGCGCTCCCCCGGCGGGCCGACCGTACCGGCGACGAACCGCTCCGGCGGCTCGAAGGCGTGCACCTGGTGCGTCATACCCACGACCCTATCCGGCGCGTGGAAGTGCCGCGCAGCCCACCGACGCCGAATCCGCCCAGAGCGAACGCGCCGCGCCGGGCCGGCTATCCGGCCGCGCCCGCGCCCCCGCCGACCGCCGCGTCCGACTCGGCCGGCCGCGCCGCGCGCCGGCGCCGCTTGCGCGGCGGCGGGACCAGCGCCGACAGGTCGCCGCCAGTGTCGTTGAGCCGGACCAGGAACGGCCGCAGCGGCGTGTAGCGGATCGCGGTCACCGACGCCGGGTCGGCCACGATCCGCTGAAAAAGATCAAGGTGTACGCCGAGCGCGTCCGCCACGATCGCCTTGATCACATCACCGTGGCTGCACGCGAGCCAGACCGCCTCCGGTCCGTGCTCGGCGGTGACCCGCGCGTCCCACGCCCGTACCGCCGCCACCGCGCGCGCGGACATCGCCGCCATCGACTCCCCCTGCGGGAACGCGGCGGCGCTCGGATGCTGCTGCACCACCGGCCAGAGCGGCTCCTTCGCCAGCTTCTTCAGCGACTGCCCCTCCCAGTCGCCGTACCCGCACTCGATCAGCCCGTCGTCCACCACGGGCTCGGCGTCCGGCAGGGCCAGTTCGAGGGTCTGCCGGCAGCGGATCAGCGGGCTGGTCACCACCGCCGCGAGCGGCAGCCCGGCGAGGCGCGCGCCCACCGCCGTCGCCTGCGCCCGGCCGGTGTCGTCCAGCTCGACCGGTTGCCGCCCGGCCAGGCCGCCGTCGGCGTTCGCGGTGGTCCGGCCGTGTCGCAGAAGCAGAAGGGTCGCCACGCAGACCACCCTAGGCGGTACGCCCCGACGTTGATCGTCCCGCCACGACGCCCGCCTTCCCCGCCCTCACACCCCGTCCCCGCCGACCGTGATCGCCCGTCGTATTGCGCGGCTCGTTCGTCTCACGCGGCACTCCGCCGGAGATCTTGGAAGATTTGGGCCCCTATGAGGGCTGTTCAGTCCCATGACATCTGTCAGCGTTGAAGTCCCGATACATGTGTCACGTGGTAGGGATCTTGGGTCGGGTGGTATGTGCTGCCGGGCATGGCTTCTCGGCGGCATGTGATGAACCTGCTGGACGCGCTGCTGGCGGCGGGGGTTCGGGTGAACGCGGCCGAGTTCGCGCGTGAGCACGGGGTGTCGGTGCGCACGGTGTACCGGCACCGCGCACGTATCCGGGCCGAGGGTCAGTGGCAGGAACGATCCCGGCGGCCGCGTACCAGTCCGCGGGTCACGCCGCCGGAGGTGGACGCGTGGATCTGCAAACTGCGCGCTGAACTGGGCCCGGACAACGGGGCTGACTTCATCCGAGACGCGTTGGACGATGTGCGCCGGCGCACCGACGCGTCCTGGTCGGTGCCGTCACGCTCGACGGTCAACCGGGTGCTGGCCCGGCATGACCTGCTCGTGGCTACTCCGGCTAAACGACCGCGTAGCTCGTGGCGGCGTTTCAGCTATGCCCGGCCCCGCGACTGCTATCAGATCGACGCCACCGAAGTGAAACTCGCCGACGGCCGCACTGTCGTCGTCTTCGACGTCCTGGACGACTGCACCCGCACCCTGGTCGCCTGCCACGCCGCCGCCGCGGAGACCGCCCGAGCCGCGATCACCGCGATCAGACAGGCGTTCACCGCCTACGGCGTGCCGGCCATCGTGCTCAGCGACAACGGCATCGCGTTCACCAGCCGCCGCACCCGACCCGGATCAATCTCCACCTTCGTGCAGACCCTGATCGACCACGGCACCCGCCCGATCAACTCCAGCCCCTACCACCCACAAACCTGCGGCAAGGTCGAACGCCACCACCAAACCCTCAAAAAATGGCTGAGCACCCAACCCCCACCACAGACCCTCACCGCCCTGCAAACACTCCTGGACACCTACCGCCGCTACTACAACACCCAACGCCGCCACAGCGCCCTACCCCACCGCACCACACCCGCCCACGCCTGGACCCACGCACCCACCCTCGGCGGACCCACCAGCCCACCCCTGCAAACCGACGCCACCCTGCACCACTGCCCCGTCGCCAGCAACGGCGCCATCGCCGTCGCCGGACACCGCACCAGCGTCGGCACCACCCACGCCGGCACCACCGTCACCGCCATCCGCGACAACAACCACGTCACCATCTACCACCCCGACGGCCAACCCATCGGCTACCTCCACCTCAACCCCGACAAGAACTACATCCCCCTCACCCCCACCCCCACGATCCACAACCCCTGACACATCTATCGGGACTTCCCGTTGACACATGTCCCGGGACATGACAGCCCCTATGAGGGCCCTTTCCTTCCAAGATCTCCTGAGGTAGCGGCGCACGCCGGAGATCTTGGTACGTTCCCGCCCTTGTAGGGGCCGTTCCGTACCAAGATCTCCGGCCAGCCCTGCCGTCGGCGACCCGACCTCCCACACGATCATGAGGTTGACGGCGACAAAACGGACACGAGGTGCCGTCAACCTCATGATCGACGCTTCGGGGTCACGGGAGGGTGAGCCGGGGTGTCGGGTGGGGTGGGTGTCGGGTTTCGGGGTGGTCGGGGACACCCGGGTGGCGGAATCGGTGGCGGGGCGGGGGCGTTATACCTGGTGAACGACCGCAGCAGCATCCCCCGGCACCCCCGGAATGATCCCGGGGCGGCGGTCGTTGGACATGTCTCCGGCCCCCGCAGCCACGGGCAGCGAGCCGGATCCCCCCGAAGACTTCTCTGAGCGCCTGACGGTGCCCACGCACTCGCCCCCGGGTGCGTCGACCCCCGAATGGAGCCCCCTCATGAACACGATCCTGCGCAAGAGCATCCTCGGTATCGCCGGTCTGACCGTCGCCGGTGGCCTCGCCGCCGGCCCCCTCAACCACGACACCAGCACCCCCACCACCCGCGACGCCGCCGCGGTCACCACCACGCAGGCCGCGAAGCTGGACAGCGCCGCGCTGATCCCGCACGGCGTGCAGGGCACCCAGTCCCGCATCGACCTGGGCGACGAGCAGACCGCCAACGTCAAGGCCATCATCGCCGCCACCAAGAAGGCCGGCATGGATGAGCGCGCCGCGGTCGTGTCCATCGCGACCGCGTTGCAGGAGTCGAAGCTGGAGAACCTCGGCCACCTGGGTGACCGTAACGACCACGACTCGCAGGGCCTGTTCCAGCAGCGCCCCTCCAGCGGTTGGGGCACGGTCGAGCAGATCACCGACCCCGAATACTCCACCACCGCGTTCCTGAAGGGCCTCAAGCAGGTCGACGGCTGGCAGGACATGCCCCTGACCAAGGCCGCCCAGACCGTCCAGGTCTCCGCCTACCCCGACCACTACGCCCAGTGGGAGCAGCAGGCCGCCGACCTGGTCGCCGAGCACTGGAACAGCTGAGACAAGCAGAAGGCCGGCACCCCGAACATCGGGTGCCGGCCTTTCGCATGACAGCGTCAGGTGGCGCTGATCGTGCCGGTGGCCAGCAGGCAGATCACCAGGCTGCCCAGCGCGACCCGGTAGAGCACGAAGACGTACAGCGTGTGGTGTGCGACGTAGCGCAGCAGCCAGGCGATGGCCGCGTACCCGACGGCGAACGCGATCAGCGTCGCCACCACCATCTGCGCCACGCTCGGCGCGGCGGTGCCGGGCGCGGACGGCTCGAAGACGTCCGGCAGGCTGAACACGCCGGAGATCACCACGGCCGGGATGGCCAGCAGGAACGAGTAGCGGGCCGCGGTCTCCCGGGTCAGGTTGAGCAGCAGGCCCGCGGTCAGCGTGCCGCCGGAGCGGGACACGCCTGGTACGAGCGCCGCGGCCTGGGCGAAGCCCATCACCACGCCGTCGCGCATCCGGAAGTTCTCCAGCGTACGGGTCTGCCGGCCCCAGTACTCGGCGAAGGCCAGCAGCACGGCGCCGATGATCAGCGTGCAGGAGATCAGCCAGAGGTTGCGGCCGGCGGTGCGGATCTGGTCCTTGAAGATCAGTCCGAAGATGCCGATCGGGATGGTGCCGACGATGACGTACCAGCCCATGCGGTAGTCGAGGCTGGAGCGCACCGAGCGGTCGAACAGGCCCAGGCACCAGGTGCGGACGATCCGCCAGATGTCCTTGGCGAAGTAGATCAGGACGGCGGCCTCGGTGCCGAGCTGGGTCACCGCGGTGAACGACGCGCCCGCGTCCCGGCCGAAGAACAGCTCCGAGGTGATCCGCAGGTGCCCGGACGAGGACACCGGAAGGAACTCGGTCAGCCCCTGGACCAGGCCCAGGACGATGGCCTCGATCCAGGTCACTCCCCGACTCCGGACAGCTCCAGCGCCTCGGCGACGGTCCGCAGGGTCTGCACCCCGCTCTCCCGGTCGGCCACGAACAGCGACACCGACAGCGTGGTCACGCCCGCGGCGGCGTACTCCCGCATGCGCTCGGCGATGCGCTCCTTCGGGCCGAGCAGCGAGGTGCGGTCGATGAACTCCATCGGTACGGCGGCGGCCGCGTCGCGCTGCCGCTTGGCCAGGTAGAGGTCCTGGACCTCGCGGGCCGCGTCGCCGTAGCCCATCCGGGTGGCGAGCTGGTTGTAGAAGTTCTGCTTGCGGCTGCCCATGCCGCCGACGTACAGCGCGGCGTACCAGCGGACCAGCTCGGCGCAGGTGGCGACGTCGTCGCCGACCACCACCGGCACGGACGGCACCACGTCGAAGCCGGCCAGTTCCTTGCCGGCGGCGGCGCGGCCGGCCCGGACCGAGGCGAGGTGCTCCTCGGCGAACTCTGGGGAGTAGAAGACGGCCAGCCAGCCGTCGGCGATCTCGCCGGCCAGCTCCAGGTTCTTCGGGCCGACGGCGGCCAGGTAGATCGGGATGTGCTCGCGCGGCGGGTGGAAGCCCAGCCGCAGCGCCTTGCCCGGGCCGTCCGGCAGCGGCAGCGTGTAGTGCTCGCCGTCGTACGCGACCTCCTTGCGGGCCACCGCCAGCTTGACGATGTCCACGTACTCCCGGGTGCGGGCCAGCGGCTTGGCGAACCGCACGCCGTGCCAGCCCTCCGAGACCTGCGGGCCGGACACGCCCAGGCCGAGCCGGAACCGGCCGCCGGAGATCGTGTCGATGGTCGCCGCGGTCATCGCGGTCATGGCGGGCGAGCGGGCCGGGATCTGCATGACCGCCGACCCGACGTCGATCCGCTCCGTCTGTCCGGCGATCCAGGACAGGATGCTCGGCGAGTCCGAGCCGTACGCCTCCGCGGCCCACACGACCGAGTAGCCGAGCCGGTCCGCCTCCTGGGCCAATGCCAGGTGGTCGAACGGCGTGCTCCACGCCGTTTGGTATCCGAGGTTGAGCCCGAGTCGCACTGATCCTCCCGCCATCCGCACCACAGGTCGCATCAGGTTACGCAATGAGCGTGGCGCCCTCGACGTCCGGCTCACCCGAACATGTCACACCGGTCTGATGTCGCGCGGGAACTTGACTGCGGCGAGGATATCCGTGACGCCGGGTTCGAAATAAGGTTCACGCATGCAACAGCGACCGCTCGGCCGAAGCGGGCTGGCGGTATCGCGGCTCGCGCTCGGCACCATGACCTGGGGACGCGACACCGACGCCGACGACGCGGCCGCCCAGCTGAAGAGTTTCCTCGACGCGGGCGGCAACCTCGTGGACACCGCGGACGTGTACGCCGACGGCGACGCCGAATCGGTGATCGGCTCGCTGCTGGGCAGCCTGGTGGACCGCGACGAGCTGCTGATCGCCACCAAGGCGGGGCTGCGGCCGGGCAGCCGCCGCCGGGACGGCTCGCGCGGGCACCTGCTGCGCACGCTCGACGCCTCGCTGCGCCGGCTGGGCACCGACCACGTCGACCTGTGGCAGGTGCACGGGTACGACCCGGACACGCCGCTGGAGGAGACGCTCTCGGCCCTGGACCATGCCGTGTCGAGCGGGAAGGCCCGCTACGTCGGCGTGTCGAACTTCTCCGGCTGGCAGACCGCCCGCGCCGCCGCCTGGCAGGCCGCCTGGCCGGGGCGCGCCCCGGTGGTCGCCGCGCAGGTGGAGTACTCGCTGCTGGAGCGCGGCGTGGAGCGGGAGGTGCTGCCCGCCTGCGCCGGGATGGGGCTGGGCGTGCTGCCCTGGTCGCCGCTGGGCCGGGGCGTGCTGACCGGCAAGTACCGCAACGGCCGCCCGGCCGACTCGCGGGCGGTGTCGCCGCACTTCGAACGGTTCGTCGCCACCTACCTGGAGCCGCGCTGCTCCAGCATCGTGGAGGCGGTCGCCATCGCGGCCGGCGGGCTCGGCGTGTCGCCGCTGGAGGTGGCGCTGGCCTGGGTGCGGGACCGGCCCGGCGTGACCGCGCCGATCCTGGGCGCCCGGACCGTCGGGCAGCTGCTCGGCGCGTTGCAGGTGGAGCGGATGACGCTGCCGGAGGAGATCGTCACGGCGCTGGACGACGTGTCGGCGGTGCCGGTGGGCTACCCGGAGCGCGACGGATGAGCCGCGCCGGGGCGGTCCGGGTCACCGTCAGGGGGTGGCGGAGGGCCCGCGACCTGGGCAGCATAGGGGCATGGACTACGAATACGCGCCGCTGCGGTTGCCTTCGAACGTCGATCGGCTGACCGCCGCGGCGCAGCTGGCGATCCAGGCCGAGTTCTCCGGTTGGGAGCTGGCCCGGGTGCGGCTCTACCGGGACGGCACGCGGCAGGTGGTGCTGCGGCGCCGCCTGGTGAACAAGCCGCAGCCGGGCCTGTCGTACTGACGGGCCCGTCCCCGGGGCCGCGCGACGCGGCGCCGCCCCGGGGACGCGCACGGCCTAGTGCGCGTGGTCGTGCTCCTCGTCGAGCTCCATGAACGGGTGCTCGTCGAGCCGGCCGACCAGCCGGTCGTCGGCGGCGGGCTGGAACGGCCCGACCGGGTCGTCGTCGTCGAACGACTCCAGGTCGACCGGGGTGCCGACCTCGCTGACCATGACCACGCCGTCGAGCGGCTCCAGCTCCGGCACGTCCAGCGCGGACAGCGAGCCGTCGCCGCTCTGCAGCAGCTCCAGCACCGCCTCGCCGACGCCCTCCACCGGGGCCGGCTCGTCGTCCTCCGGGGTGCCGTCGCGGCGGGCCGCCTCGGCGGCACGCAGCAGCGCGGCGACGCTCGGCACCCGGTAGTCGCGCCGCTGCCGCACCGAGATGACCCGCGGGTGCGGGTCGGTGGGCTCGCCGCCCTCCACGGCGCCGAAGCGCTCGTCGGCCTCGTCCGGGTCGATCGACTCCACGTCCCAGGGCGTCACCTCGCCGAACGCGTCGAGCAGCTGCTCGTCGTAGGCGAACGAGGCGTTGTTCAACGCGACGTACGCCTGCCAGACGGCGTCGTCGTCGATCCGGCCCTGAGCGGCCCGGACGGCGGCCAGGTGGGCGCGAGCGGCGTCGATCACCCGCTCGAGGGCGGCATCCAGCTCACCGTGCTGGTCGGTCATGTGTGGCAGTCCCTTCGCGATGGGGGGAGGGTTCCGTGCCGACGGCGCCGCTGTGGGCGCGGTCAGCAGGTACGCAGGAAGCGGTCCAGAACCCGCACGCCGAACTGTAGTCCGTCCAGCGGAACCCGCTCGTCGATGCCGTGGAACAGGCCGGAGAAATTGAGGTCGGCGGGCAGCCGCAGCGGCGCGAAACCGAAGCAGCGGATGCCGAGCCGGGAGAACGCCTTGGCGTCGGTGCCGCCGGAGAGCATGTACGGCACCGGGTGGGCGCCGGGGTCCTCGGCGCGCAGCGCGGCCGACATGCCCGCCACCAGGTCACCGTCGAACGTGGTCTCCAGGGCCGGCTGGCGCTGGACGTACTCGATGGCGATGTCCGGCCCGACCAGCTCGCGCAGCTGCCGTTCCAGCTCCTCGCTCTGCCCGGGCAGGCTGCGGCAGTCGATGGTGGCGGTGGCCCGGCCGGGGATCACGTTGTCCTTGTAGCCGGCGGCCAGCCGGGTCGGGTTGGCGGTGTTGCGGATGGTCGCGCCGATGATGTTGGCGATCGGGCCGAGCTTGGCGATCGCGGTCTCCGGGTCGTCCGGGTCGATCTCGATGCCGAGCACGTCGGACACCTCGGCCAGGAAGGCGCGTACGGTGTCGGTCATCACCACCGGGAAGCGGTGCCGGCCGATCCGGGCGACCGCCTCGGCCAGCGCGGTGACCGCGTTGTCGTCGTGCATCATCGAGCCGTGGCCGGGCCGGCCCTTGGCGTGCAGGCGCAGCCAGTCGATGCCCTTCTCGGCGGTCTCGATCAGGTAGAGCCGGCGCTGCTCGTCCACCGAGTAGGAGAAGCCGCCGACCTCGCCGATCGCCTCGGTGCAGCCGTCGAACAGGTCTCGGTGCCGCTGGGTGAGGAAGTGCGCGCCGTAGTCGCTGCCGGCTTCCTCGTCGGCGGTGAACGCGAGCACGATGTCGCGCCGGGGCCGGACGCCGGCGCGCTGCCAGCCGCGGACCACGGCGAGGACCATGGCGTCGAAGTCCTTCATGTCGATCGCGCCGCGGCCCCACAGGTAGCCGTCGCGGATCTCGCCGGAGAACGGGTGCACCGACCACTCGTCCGGGTCGGCGGGCACGACGTCGAGGTGGCCGTGCACGAGCAGCGCGTCGCGGCCCGGCTCGGTGCCGGGGATGCGGGCGACCACGTTCGCCCGGCCGGGGGCGGACTCGTGGATCTCGGCGTCGACGCCGGCCTCGGCGAGCTTCTCCGCCACGTACTCGGCGGCGCGCCGCTCCCCCACGCTGGTGTCGTTGTCGCCGGTGTTCGTGGTGTCGATGCGCAGCAGGTCGCGGCAGAGGTCCACGACCTCGTCGGTGGCGTCGGGCCGGGCGGGGAGGGCGTCGCTCGTCATCGCTTCCTTATATCAGCAGGCGGGGTCGTCGCGGCCGTCGGTGCGCGCCGCGGTTTCGTGGATCTCCCGGCCGGGTACCGGCGGAGGCGCCCGGGACATCGACCCCGGCCGTCACGAGGAGGGCCCCATGACCGTCCCGCTGCCGCCGCTGCCGCCCGCCGCCGACGACGCGTACCGGCCGGGTGGGCGAAGCGTGGCCGACCTCGTGGACACCGAGCACCGGGCGCTGCTGGGGCTGGCCGACCGGGTCAGCGACGCGGCGCTGACGGCGGCCGAGCGGCGCGACGTGCTGGACGTGCTGACCGCCGCGGTGTCCCGGCACCTGTCGGCCGAGGAGCAGTATCTGTTCCCGGCGGCCCGGGCCGCCATGCCGGACGCCGTCGAGCTGGTGGAGCGGGAGATCGAGGCCGACGCCGGGCTGCTGACCGCGCTCAAGGAGCTGTCCGGCGCGGACGACCCGGCGGTCGCCGACGTGGCCGAGCGGGTGCGCCGGCACGTCAGCCGCGTCGCCGCGCTGGTCACGCCGTTGCGGGAGGTGGCGAGCGACGCGGAGCTGATCCGGCTGGGCAACCGGTGGGAGATCGCGGAGGAGGCGGCGCCGACCCGGCCGCACCCCGGCACGCCGGCCACCCCGCCCTGGAACAAGATCGTCGAGCCGGCGGTCGGGGTGCTCGACAAGGTGCGCGACGCGGTCTCCGGACGGCGTACCCGGCTGAGTGACCTGGAACACCGCCGCCAGAGCTGAGCCGATCGCCCCTTTCGCGTATCGGTTCGTGGTCCTACCGTCACGGTATGGATCTGGAGCTGCGACACCTGCGTGTGGTCTGCGCGATCGCGGAGACGGGGAGCGTCACCAAGGCCGCCTCGGCGCTCGGCCTGGCCCAGCCGGCGTTGACCGCCCAGCTTCAGCGGATCGAACGGGCGCTGGGCGGGCCGCTGTTCGAACGGGACCGCCGCGGCGCCCGCCCGACCGCGCTGGGCGAGCTGGTGCTGGACCGGGCGCGGGTGCTGCTGCCGGCGATGAAGGGCCTGCGGGACGAGGCGGCCCGGATGGCCGGCGCGGGCGACCCGCTGCGCCGCTACCGCTTCGGCGGGGTGAACAGCCCGATCATGGGCCGGCTGGTGCACCGGCTCGCCGCCGAGCGGCCGGACGCGCAGATCACCACGTACGCCTCGTGGTCGGTGGACGAGCTGGCGCAGATGGTGGCCGGCGGCCGGCTCGACTTCGCCCTCACCGGGGTGTGCGGCGACTCGACGCCGTCGGCGGGGTTCGGGCTGAGCTGGCGGGAGGTGGCGGTGGAGCCGATCTGCGTGCTGCTGCCGCAGACCCACCCGCTGGCCGGTCGCGCCGAGATCGACCTGGTCGACCTGAGTCACGAGCGGTGGGTGGCCGCGCCGGGCGACGGCTGCTTCGGCGACTGCTTCGCCGCCGCGTGCGCCCGCGCCGGCTTCACCCCCAAGAAGGTGTACGAGGCGGACGTGCGGGCCGCCCTGGAGCTGGTGGACGCGGGCGAGGCGGTGGCGTTGTGCCAGGCCACGTTCCGGCCGGTCGCCGGGCTGGTCACGCGGCGGCTGGCCGGTTCACCGCTGCGCTGGCGGCTGCTGCTCGGCTGGCACCCGGACGTGCCGGCGGCCGCGGTGGCCGACCCGGTGCTGGCGGCGGCGGTGGCGGCGTACACGGACGCGCTGGCCAACCATCCCGACTATCTGGGCTGGTTGCTGGCGCACCCGGAGTTCGGCGTGCAGCCCAACGGCACCGGCGGGGTGCGAATCGCCTGAACCCGGGTAACACCGGCGACATGACTGATCTGTATCCGGCCGCCGACCAGCGGGAGCTGCTGCGTCAGGCGGCCACCGCGCACACCACCGCCGCCGCCGAGGTGGAGGCGTTCCTGCGGCGGCTGCCGGAGGTGCCGGACCCGGCCGACGTCACCGAGTACGCCAACCTGCTCAGCCGTGCGGAGCGGGCCCGGGACGACCTGCTGGCCGCGGCGGACGCGGCCGGGCTGCGGCTGCCCAGCCTGGAGTCGGAGTAGACGCCGGCGCCCGGGTGGGTGACCCGCCCGGGCGCCGGCGTACCGGCTCAGCGTTCGATCAGGACGTCGTGGCCGAGGTCGAGCAGGGCGTGCCGCCACTCGTCGTCGGCGTTGCCCCGGCGTGGCCGCTGCGCGGTCAGCTCCCGGATCCGGGTGATCGCCTCGCGCATCACCTCGATGTCCTCCGGCGTGAGGTCCACCTTGCGCTTGCGCAGCACGGCGAGGATCTGCCGGCCGGGTTCGGGCAGGTCGAGGTCCGGGCCGGGGCCGAACGCCTCCTCCCCCGAGCCGCGGGTCAGCAGCCACTGCCGCAGCGTCTCGGAGGACACGTTCACCTCGGCGTGGAAGTCGTCCCAGATCACCTCGACCTCGGGGTCGAGTCGCGCCTCGCGTGCCATCACGCCTCCTCTGCCGGCGGCGGCCCGGATGCCGGCTCGCCCTCGTTCGGTGTGTGCTGCTTCAGGCCCTCCGGCGGCACCCGCACCCGGGACGGGTTCGCCGTCGGGGCCGCCTCGATCGGCTCACCGGCCCCGATGTCGCCGTCGGGGACCTCCTCGGGTTCGGTCATGTCCGCCCTTTCGATCCGTCGGTGACGAGGCGGTCCGGCCCGTGGGAACGGACCGTCGCCGGTCATCGGGGATGAGACGTGGTGGCTGCCGCGTGCCCGCGTTCACCGGCGGTGACGTCGAATACCAGCTGGTCGTCGCGGGCGTCGACAATGACCTTCTGCCCCGGGGATATCTCGTTCTCCAGCAGCATCCGGGACAGCCGGTTGTCGACCTCGCGCTGGATCACCCGGCGCAGCGGGCGGGCGCCGAACTCCGGCTGGTAGCCGTGCTCGGCGAGCCAGTCCACGCCGGCGGTCCTGAAGTCGACCTGGATGTCCTGGGCGTGCATGCGGCGGCGGGTCTCCTCCAGCAGCAGCCCGGTGATCTGGCGCAGCTGCTCGGCCTCCAGCCGCTGGAAGATGATCACCTCGTCGATGCGGTTGAGGAACTCCGGGCGGAAGTTCTCCTGGAGCCGGCGCATCAGCCGTTCCCGCAGCTCGTCGCTCTCCTGCTGGCCGGGCGCGCCGCTGGCGAAGCCGACGGTGCGCTGGGCGCCGGTGATCAGCTCCGAGCCGAGGTTGCTCGTCATGATCAGCACGGTGTTCTTGAAGTTCACCGTCCGGCCCTGGCTGTCGGTGAGCCGGCCGTCGTCGAGCAC
This sequence comes from Micromonospora sp. M42, assembly GCF_000568915.1. Classification (NCBI taxonomy): domain Bacteria; kingdom Bacillati; phylum Actinomycetota; class Actinomycetes; order Micromonosporales; family Micromonosporaceae; genus Micromonospora; species Micromonospora sp. M42. The sequence goes on from NZ_KK037233.1 coordinate 1,262,670, forward strand.
CTGGAGCAGGATGTTGAACACGTCCGGGTGTGCCTTCTCGATCTCGTCCAGCAGCACCACCGCGTACGGGCGGCGGCGGACCGCCTCGGTGAGCTGGCCGGCCTCCTCGTAGCCGACGTACCCGGGCGGCGCGCCGACCAGCCGGCTGACCGTGTGCCGCTCCTGGAACTCGCTCATGTCCACCCGGACCATCCGGTCCGCCTCGCCGAACAGCGCCTCGGCCAGCGCGCGGGCCAGCTCGGTCTTGCCGACGCCGGTCGGGCCGAGGAACAGGAAGCTGCCCATCGGCCGGTTCGGGTCGGCCAGCCCGGTACGGGAGCGGCGCACCGCCTCGGAGACGGCGCTGACCGCGTCGTCCTGGCCGATGATCTTCTCGTGCAGGTGCCCCTCCAGGCGCAGCAGCCGGTCGCGTTCCTCCTCGGTGAGCTGGGTGACCGGGATGCCGGTGGCCCGGGAGACCACCTCGGCGATCTCCGTCGGCCCCACCTCGGGCACGTGGTTGGGTCCCTCGTCGCCGCGGGCGCGGCGCACCTGGTCCTCCAGCTCGGCGACCCGGTCGCGCAGCGCGGAGGCCCGCTCGTACTGCTCGTCGGAGACCGCCTGCTCCTTGTCCCGGCGCGTGTCCTCGAGCTGCTGCTCCAGCTCGCGCACGTCCTCGGCGGGTGTGCGCGTCCGCAGCCGCACCCGCGCGCCGGCCTGGTCGATCAGGTCGATCGCCTTGTCCGGCAGGAACCGGTCGGTGACGTACCGGTCGGACAGCTCACCGGCGGCGATCAGCGCCTCGTCGGTGAACCGGACCTGGTGGTGCGCCTCGTACCGGTCGCGCAGCCCGCGCAGGATCGCCACGGTGTCCTCCACGCTCGGCTCGGGCACCAGCACCGGCTGGAACCGGCGGGCCAGCGCGGCGTCCTTCTCGATGCTGCGCCGGTACTCGTCGAGCGTGGTCGCGCCGATGACCCGCAGCTCGCCGCGGGCCAGGGCCGGCTTGAGCATGTTCGACGCGTCCATCCCGCCCTCGCTGCCGGCGCCGCCCGCGCCGACCAGCGTGTGGATCTCGTCCAGGAAGATGATCAGCTCGTCGCGGTGGGCGCGGATCTCGTCGATCACCTTCTTCAGGCGTTCCTCGAAGTCGCCCCGGTAGCGGGTGCCGGCGACCAGGCCGGACAGGTCGAGCTGGATCACCCGCTTGCCGATCAGCGTCTGCGGCACGTCGCCGTCGCAGATCCGTTCCGCCAGCCCTTCCACGATCGCGGTCTTGCCGACGCCGGCCTCGCCGATCAGCACCGGGTTGTTCTTGGTCCGCCGGGACAGGATCTCCACCGCCTGCTCGATCTCGTCGGCGCGGCCGATCACCGGGTCGATCTGGTCCATCCGGGCCAGCTCGGTGAGGTCCTGCCCGTACTGGTCGAGGGTGGGGGTGCCGCGGTCCGGGCGCGGCGTGCCGGCCGCGCCCCGCTCGGCGCTAGCCGCCTGCAACGACTCCGGCTGGAACAAGAGCCGGCGGCGAGCATCCGGCCGGCCGGCGACTCGGGGAACAGGGGCAGCGCCATCAGGATGTGCTCGGGACCGATGTAGTTGGCGCCCATCGCGCGGGAGAGCTGGTGCGCGTCCAGCAGCGCCCGCTTCGCGGCCGGGGTCAGCGACAGGTTCGGCGGCACCTCGCCCCGGGGCGCGCCCTCACCCCGCCCGCCGAGCGCGTTGACGAGCGTGTCCGGGTCGGCGCCGGCCCGGCGTACCAGGTCGCGCAGCGGCTCGCGCTGCAACGCCGCCCAGAGCAGATGGTCGGTGTCCAGGTCGTTGCTGTGCTTCTGAGCGGCCCGGCGGGCCGCGTCGGCGAGCATCTCCCGGGCGTCGGCGGTCATCAGTCGGGTGATGTCGACCCGGTGCGCCGGTCGGCGTCCCCCCTCGCCCCGGCCGAAGTATCGGGCCAGGAACTCGTCCCAGGGGTCGTTGCCGAAGTCACCCGGTCCCATCATCATCGTCCTCCGCAGTCGGTCGGCACGACCGGTACCCGGCACGCGCGGCACGGTCGGCGGTGGCTACCCGGCGGTCGGCGCGACAAACGCGACCGGATGGCAGGCTGAGGGCATGGAGAGCAGACCGCTGCTGGTCGTGGACGGCGCGAACGTGGTGGGCTCGCGCCCGGACGGCTGGTGGCGGGACCGGGCCGGCGCGGCCGCCCGCCTGCGCGACGCGCTGGCGTCCGTCGGGGAGGCGGGCCTGCCGCCGGAGCTACCCCCGCCGGTGCAGGTGGTGCTGGTGGTGGAGGGCGCGGCCCGGCACGTCACCTCGGCGCCCGGCGTCGAGGTGGTGTCCGCGCCCGGCTCCGGCGACGACACGGTGGTGGAGCTGGTGGCCGCCGCGCCGCAGCGGCGGCGGGTGGTGGTCACCGCCGACCGGGAGCTGCGCGAGCGGGTGACCGCGCTCGGCGCGGAGGTACGCGGCCCGCGCTGGCTCGGCCGCTAGATCATCCGGTTCCGTCAACGGGACCGGCGGGCTCGCCGACGGGACCGGCGGCGAGGTCTTCGCGCACGTCAGGGCCACAACCGGACACGCGGGCGACAACCGCCTGAGGGTGGATGCTCGCCCACTCGTTCCGATGGGTTGTAATGGAGATCTCTTTTGCCCCCAGGAGGTTCCGTGGCGAGCGTCGCCGAGCTGAAGGCCGCCATCGATGTCGCGCTCCAGCAGATCGGTGACGGCCAGACAGCGGTGCAGGCAGCGGGCGAGAAGCTGGCCGAGGCACAGCAGACCCTGGCCGGCGCGCTGGAGGGCAGCGGCCACGAGACGGTCGAGGCGGCCCAGGCCTCGCTGACACAGGCCAGCCAGGAGCTGGAGGAGTGTCTCGCCGCGACACTCGTCGCGGTCGAGCAGGCGCAACTCTACGTCGCGACGCTCTGAGGCCGGGCCGTGTCCATCGTCGAGGACATCGGCGCCCAGGTCCGCGCCGCCGCCGAGGACCTGCCGCTGGCACAGCTCGCCGCCGCGCTGGAGAAGCTCGGCCAGGCGCAGGAGCGGCTGCGCTGGGTACGCCAGGAGTCGGCCGACCCGATGGGGGTGCCGGAGCTGTCCTCGGCCACCGAGCACGCCGAAACCGCCGGCTACGCGCTGCGTGTGGCGCAGGAGCAGCTCACCGCGTACCTGGCCGCGATCGGGCTGGCCCCCGACGGCGCGCCGCCGGCCCCGCCGGGCGAGCGGCCACCCAAGCACGACACGCCGCGCGGCGAAGCGCCGCCCGCGCCGGGCGCCGCGCCCGAGCCGGGCGAGCAACCCGCGGTACGGCGCTGGTGGGCGGTACGGGTGGCGGAGCTGACCGGCGGCCGGGAGGGTACGCCCGACGAACCGGACGAGCGCGTCGGGGACTCCCGGGAGCTGCTGCGCCGGGTGGTCGCCGGGGTCCGCTCCGGTGACCGGGACCGCCTGCACCGCGACCTGCGCGGCGCGCACGCCGACGTGGGGCTGGGGCTGGCCGCGATCGCCCCGCCGCTGCTGCGCGAGCTGGCCGGTGAGCTGCTCGGCCACCCGCCCCGCGCGGACGACCTGCCCCGGCTGCGCGGCGCGCTGGAGTCCCGGGTCCGTGACCTGCTGCCCGGCCTGCCGCGGCCGGTGCTGGACACGCTGCTGACCCGGGTGTGCCGGATGCCCCCGCCGCGCCGCGACGACGACGCGGAGCAGCCGCACGCGGCCGACCCGGCGGTCACCGCCGGCGTGCTCACCGGCGTGCTGCTCGACCGGCTCGGCCGGGACCTGCCGAAGGACACCGACGAACGGGAGACGTCCCGTGGCTGACGTCCGCACGCAACTGGTGACGCGGGTCCGGGGGATGCTCTCCGAGGCCTTGGGCGCCACCCGTACCCGGCTCGCCGCCGCCGAGGCGGAACTGACCGCGAGCCGGGAGCGGCTGGCGCGTACCCGCAAAGCCGCCGCCGCAGTGCCCGCCCGGGTGGGCGCGGCCCGCGACCGGCGCCTGGC
>NZ_KK037233.1:1267952-1271620 GCF_000568915.1 Micromonospora sp. M42
GTGGTCGCCCGGGAGGCCGCCGACCTGCTGGAGGACCTGGCCCGGCGGGGCCGGTCGCAGGGCATCCACCTGGTGCTCGCCTCGCAGGACGTGCGCGGCATCGAGGCGCTGTGGGGGCGGCCCGCGCTGGTCGCCCAGTTCACGCTGCGGATCGCGCTGCCGAAGGCGCTGCGCATCCTGGCCGAGCGCAACGACGCGGCGCAGTCGCTGCCCCGCCACCACGCGGTCATCAACGCCGAGTCGGGCCTGGCCGAGGGGAACGAGGTGGCCCGCATCCCGTCGGCCAGAGACTGGGAGACGTGGAGCGAGCTCCAGCACCGGCTGTGGCGGATGCGCCCGCAGGACGCCGCGCCGGCCCGGCTTCGACAAAAAAAAACGCGATCCCGAAGCTGGCGACGCGCCGGAATCCGCGCGCTGACCGCGCCGGAGCAGGGCGTCCCGCGCAACCCGGTGGCGCTGCTCGGCGAGATCATCGACGTGCAGGCCCGCTCGGCGGCGCTGCGGCTGCCCCGCGCCCCGGGCCGCAACCTGGCGGTGCTGGGCACCCGGGTGGACGAGGCGTGCGCGGTGCTCGACGCCGCCGCCCGCTCGCTGGCCCGGCAGTACCCGCCCGGCGCGGCCCGCTTCTCCATCGCCTGCCTGGACCCGGACGCCGACCCGGCCGCCCGCGCGCTCTACGAGGACCTGGCCGGGGACGCCTCCTGGTACGACGAGGAGACGGTGCCGGAGCTGATGGCCGAGGCAGGTGACGGGCTGGGCGCGCCGGGCGCGTCGCGTACCCCGCACTTCCTGCTGCTGTACGCGGTGGACGCGGCCGCGGGGCGCTCGCCGGCAAGGCCGGTACGCGCACCGGGCTGGAGCAGCTGCGCCGGATCCTGCACGACGGGCCGGAACGGCGTACGCACGTGCTGGCCTGGTGGCGGGGCGTGGCCCGGATGCGGGCCGACCTGGGCGGCGCGGGCGCGCGCACGGATCAGATCGGCGCCTGGGTGGCGCTCGACGTGCAGGGCGGTGAGCTGGGCTCCTCGCTGTATCCGGGCAGCGGAGGGCCGGACTGGTATCCCCGGCCGTGGCGCGGTCTCTACTTCGACCGGGCGGTGCACCGCACCGGACAGGTGATCATCCCTTATGGTCCGTCCCGATGAACGAACCGGTTACCAGTGAGACGTACAGCGCGCAGATCCGCCGGCTCGCCGAGCTGACCGCCCGGGTGGCCGCCCAGCGGGCCGAGGCGCACACCTGGTACGACCAGCAGGTGGCCGCCGCGGACCGGGCGGTCGCCGAGGCCACCGAGCAGATGCGGCAGGCCGAGACGGAGGTGGCCGAGGCGTCCCGGATGGTCGAGCGGGTCGACGGCGAGGTCACTCACCTGTGGACGCAGTTGCGGGCCCGGCTCGGTGTGGGCGCCCGGCGGCTGGGTGACCCGCCCGGCCCGGTACGCGGGGCCGCCGGTGACCCGGTGCCGCTGCTGCGCGCGGTCCGGGACCTGCTGGAGCGCACCGGCGCCCCGGGTGAGCTGCCCGGCTCGGTGAATCCGCTGCTGATCGCCTGCGGCATCGGCGGGGCGCTGGTGGCGTACGCGCTGGGGGTGGCGGCGCGAGCGCTGGCGGCCGGCGCCAGCGGTGACCTGGCGGTGGGTCTGCCGGTGCTGGCGCTGGTGGTGACGCTGCTCGGCCCGGTGATCGGGCTGGCGCCCGCACGGCTGCTGGCCGACCGCCGCCACGCCGTGCTGACCCCACGCCCGATGATCCTGGTGGCCGTCTCCGGCCTGGTGACCACAGTCCTGCTGCTCACGGTGACCTACACCCGCTGACCGCCGCCCGTCAGGCCGGCGATCATGAGGTTGGCGGCGCGACACGCCGTCGCGCCGCCGGTCAACCTCATGATCATCGGGTCAGGCGGGAACCAGGACTGCCTCCTTGAGCAGTCGGCGGGCCAGCACCAGGCGGTCGGCGTCGTCGTCGAGGCCGGGCAGGTCGCCGACCCTCGTCACCTCGCCGGTGAGCAGCGCGCGCAGCCCCCTCGCAGGTGCCGGGCAGGGTGAGCGTGCGGTCGGGCACGCGCAGCGTGACCCTTCCGTCGGCGGCCGGGGTGAGCTGCCAGCGCAGGCCGCCGCGCACCGCGACCTCGCTGTCCGCGTTCAGCCGGGCCAGCGCCTCGGCTTGGGCCAGCGGCCGGATCGGCGTGGGCGGTCGGCCGGTCAGACCGGGCACGCAGCCGGCCGTCCACCGCCGCCGGGTCGGCCCGCACAACCAGTCGCGCAGCGCCTCGACGGTCTCGGTCAGCTCCGGCTCGATCGCGTCCGGGTCGGCCAGGTCCAGCCCGAACGGCAGGCTCGCGCGCAGCCGCGCGTCCTCGGCGGCCAGCGCGAGCAGTTCCTCGACCACCGCGTACCGGGTCAGCGCCCGGATGCCCACGGTCAGGTGCAGCGAGCTGGACTCCTGCGCCTGGGCGCTGTGCAGCCAGCCGCGCGGCAGGTAGAGCGCGTCGCCCGGAGAGAGCACCACGTCCAGCTCGGGGCGTCCTTCGGCGGTCGCGGAGACCTCGTCGGCCCGGCCGCCCCAGGGCTGGCGCTCCAGCGGGTCGGCCAGCACCGGCGGGTGGATGCGCCAGTGCTTGCGTCCGTCGACCTGGAGCACGAACACGTCGTGGGTGTCGTAGTGAGTGGCGAAGCCCTGGCTGCCCGCCGGGGTCAGGTAGGCGTTCACCTGCAACGGCTGGGCCAGCGCGGCGCCCAGGTCGCGGGCGAAGTCGACGATCGCCGGCCAGGTGCGGTGCAGGCCCTGCAGCACCAGCGTCGCGCCGTCGGCGTAGAGCGCCAGCACCTTCTCGTCGAGGACCTGGTCGCCGATCTCGGCGCCCGCGCCACCGCCGCCGGTGTACCGCGCCGCCGGCACGAGCCGGCCGTCCTTGGCGACCCGCAGGAACGGGGTACGCAGGCCGCGGCGGCTGAGCAGCTCGTCGGCGTCGGCGGGGCTGAGCAGGTCGGTGAAGCCGTCCGGGCTGGGCAGCTCCGCGGCGCGGGACAGCAGCGGGCTTCGCCCCCAGTGGTCGGCGGCGAACTTGGCCGGCTCCACCGCGACGCACCGGGCCAGCGCCTCGGCGGCGGAAAGCGGAACCGCCGGGCGGCCGTGGCCACCCGGCGGGTCGACGTGCGTGCTCATGTGTCAGGCGCTGCCGTCGGCGCCGCCGTCGTGCTGACCCGGAGTCGCGCCACCGTCGGCCGGGCCCTCCGCGCTGCCGTCGGCGCCACCGTCGTGCTGACCCGGAGTCGCGCCGCCGTCGGCGGGACCCTCGGCGCCGCCGTCCGCGCCACCGTCGTGCTGACCCGGAGTCGCGCCGCCGTCGGCGGGACCCTCGGCGCCGCCGTCCGCGCCACCGTCGTGCTGACCCGGGGTGGCACCGCCGTCAGCGGGGCCCTCCAGGCCGCTGCCACCGCTGCTCTGGATGTCGTCGTCGTTCAATGCCATGGGTGCTCCCTCGGTGTGCCGCCCCGCGTGGTGCCGGGGTCCGTGTGCAGCGGGTGGTACCCCACGCCCGATCTTCTCTAACCACACCGTAGACGCCCGGACACCGTCGTACGGACGGTTCGCGGGGCAAGCGTCCGGGACCGGCGGATGCCAGGATGGCGGGAGGACGACGTGCGAGGAGGTCCACGTGACGCAGCC
>NZ_KK037233.1:1271792-1275114 GCF_000568915.1 Micromonospora sp. M42
AGCGCGCCCGGGTGGTATGTGGAAGAGGAGCAGCGCGCCTCCGCCGCCGTGGTCGGGGTGTCAGTGGTCGAGTTCCTCGGCCTGCCCGACGGGCTGCTGGAATACGGCGTGCCGCTGCGCCGCGCCATCGCCGCTGTGGTGCGCCGGTACCGGCCGGACGTGGTGCTGACGAACAACTTCCGGGAGACCTGGGACGGGGCGTACGCGCTGAACCAGGCCGACCACATCGCCTGCGGCCGGGCCACGCTGGACGCGGTCCGCGACGCCGGCAACCGGTGGATCTTCCCGGAGCAGCTCACCGACGGCATCCAGCCGTGGTCGCGGGTCCGCGAGGTGTGGGCGGCCGGGTCGCCGGCCGCCCGGCACGGGGTGGACGTGACCGACACGTTCGACAAGGGCGTGGCGTCGCTGCGGGCGCACGGGGCGTACCTGACCGGACTCGGCGACGGCGGTTTCGACGCCGAGGAGTTCCTGGAGGGCATGGCCCGGCCGGCCGGGCGCCGGCTCGGCGCGCGGTTCGGCGCGACGTTCGAGGTGTTCCAGATCAACCTTCAGTAGGGCGCGGCGATGTTCCTGGTCGGGACGCCGTCGGCCCGCCCCGCCGAGGGGGCGGGACGGGCCGGGCCAGCGCCGGGTCAGGGAATGAGCTGACGCAGATCCTTCGGCATGGTGGACTTCACGTCCTGCCACTCGCCCTGGGTGACGTGCCGGCGCAACGTGTCCAGCACGACCTGCACCACCCGCTGCGCGCCGCCCTCGGCGTCGTACGGGAAGCCCTGGCGCACCTCGTAGAGGAAGTCGTCCCGGTTCAGCTTGATCGGCACGTTCTCCGGCTGCCAGCCGTCGAAGTAGACGCCCCGCACCAGCACCGGCAACTGCTGGGCGAACTCGACGCTCTCCTGCACCGGCATCCGGTCCCGCAGCAGGTGCAGCACCGTACGCAACGCGGCGTAGGACTGGTTGCGCTGCTCCTTGGGCCAGCCGTACGCGGACTCGATCTCCTTGAGGATCACGTTCGTCTTGTCCAGCGAGGACTCGAACGCGGACAACATCTGTTCGGCCATCGGGATCACCCCCGTGCGTCGGTCTCCCAGCGTCGGTCTTCGGCGCGGCGCGGCGGTCCGCTGGGCCCCCGCCACAGCCGGGTCGGACGGAACCGGCCGGCCCGTTCGGCCCGCCGAGGCGCCTCGGAGCTGCCGACCACGTGCAGTACGCCACCGCGGCGCCGATCCGCCACCACCCGTACCGTCATGACCCACCTCCTCGTCGCGGCGCCTCCGCCCGGCCGGCGGAGCGCGTCCACGGTCATGCTGCGGCGCGGACGGGTGAGCCGGCCTCACCCGGAGCGGGTGAGGCCGGCTCAGGCGTCCAGCAGGTCGGCGAGTGTGGTGGCGTTGCGCTGCGCGTAGTCCCGATAGCAATTGTTCATCAGGACGTGTGTCTGCTCGGCCTCGCCGGCCAGCTCGCGCAGTTTCGGCGCCCAGTCGCGCAGCTCCCGCTTCGAGTAGTCGTAGCCGAACTTCTCGTGGATGTCCTTGCTGGTCCACTTGTCGCTGTGCCCGTGGAAGCGGACCATCGCGAGGTCCGCGGTGGCGGCCAGCACCGGCGGGACTGACGACTTGTGTCCCTGCGGCATGTCCACGCAGACGAACGGCAGCGCGTGCTCACGCAGGAACCCGAGCGTCTCCTCGGCGTTGTCGCCGTCGAACCAGGAGGCGTGCCGGAACTCGAAGACCGGGCGCAACGGCGCGCACCGGCGGGCCACCTCCAGCAGGTACTGCTTGTTGTCCCGCTTGATGGTGAACCAGGGCGGGAACTGGAACAGCAGCGCGCCCAGCTTTCCCGCGTCGACGAGCGGGTCCAGGGCGGACAGGAACCGCGTCCACACCTCCTCGTACGCCTGCGCGGGCAGGTCGTCCGGGTAGACGTTGCGCTTGTCCGTGTCCGGGCGCAGGTCCTTGTAGAGCGCGGAGACGCGGGTGGGGTGGCCGGTCAGCAGGCTGAACGCCTTGACGTTGAACGTGAACCCGGCCGGGGTGCGTTCGGCCCACAGCCGGGCGGTGCGCTCGGCCGGCGGCGAGTAGTAGGTGGCGTCCACCTCGACCAGCGGGAACTGCCGGGCGTAGTAGGACAGCCGGCGCTCCGGCGTGTCGGCGCTGTCCGGATACCAGCCGGAGTCGAGCAGCGTCCGGTCGGTCCACGAGGCGGTGCCCACCTTGATCTCACCCATGGCAGGAGTTCATCGCGTCGGCGGACCGACCGGCAACCGCATCGGCGTCAGGCCGCCCGCCGCTCCCGGGTCTGCTTGCAGGCCACGCAGGAGGTGGCGGACGGGAAGATCTCCAGCCGCTCCACCGGGATCGGGGCGGTGCAGCCCTCGCAGAAGCCGTAGGTGCCCTCGTCCAGGCGGGTCAGCGCGTGCTCGAACTGCGCCCGCCGGTCCAGGATGGTGCGCAGCAGCGACTGCGCGGTGTCCCGCTCGGCGGTCTTGGTGCCGCTGTCGGCCTGGTCGTCGCCGGCGGTGTCGCCGACCTCGACCAGCCGCAGCACGTGGCTCTGCGCCAGCGTCTGCTCGTACTCGGCGGTCAGCTCGTCGTACCGCGACCGCAGGGACTGCCGGATCTGGTCGACCTCCGCCTGGGAGCGGCCGGTGGCTGTCGTGTCGTGGACGAGCATCGCTGCCTGCCTTCCTACGTCCTCATACCGGACCGGGGCGGCCAGCGCCCCGGACCCCGGTCCGACTGTGGATGCGCGGGCGACGAGATCACCCGTGCTCTGTGAGCCGGGCGATTACCCCCGCCCACGGCGGGCCAAACCGGCTGTTTCCTGAGTGTTTCCGGTGAGTCCGTAGCCGCTGGTCAGGCCGCCTCGACCAGCGCGGGGCGGCGCGGGTCGTCGGCCCGGACCACCACGTCGGCGAAGGACGCGGGGTCGACCTCGTCGGCGTAGCGGGCGAAGGCGGGCAGCGTCCAGCGCAGCGCCGGGTCGGTACGCCGGTCCAGCGCCGCCGGGGACAGCACGAGGTGGACCGTGACGTCGAACGGCAACGCGCCGCCGAGCAGCAGCGCGCCGCTGACCACTACCACCCCGCCGGGCGGCAGATCCACGTACGCGGCCCGGCTGGCCCGATCGGCGGCGGCGTCCCAGAGCGACGGCAGCAGCCGGCCTGAGCCGTCGGGGCCGGCCGGGTCGAGCACCTCGCGGCGCAGTCCGGGTTCGTCGAGCCAGCCCTCGTAGTACGCGTCGGGGTTGGTGCGGCCGTGCTCCAGGCGGACCGAGGCGGGGCGGAGGAAGTCGTCGGCGCGTACGTGCAGCACCGGCC
>NZ_KK037233.1:1275395-1277003 GCF_000568915.1 Micromonospora sp. M42
GGTCAGCCGGTGCGGTCGATGGTGACGCGGGCGTCGTCGGCGAGCCGGTAGCCGACGCCGTAGACGGTGGTGACCAGCGGGACGTCACGCCGACCTTGCCGCGCAGCCGGCGGACGTGCACGTCGACGGTGCGGACGCCGGCGTGCTCGTACCCCCAGACCGCGTTCAGCAGTTGCAGGCGGGTGAACACCCGGCGGGGGTGGGCGACCAGGTGCAGCAGCAGGTCGAACTCCAGCCGGGTCAGCGGCAGCGGCTCGCCGTCGCGCAGCACCGACCGGGACGAGGCCAGGATGTGCAGGGTCGGGATGGTCGGGGCGAGCGGCCGGGACGGCGCGCGGCCGGCCGGGACGGCGTCGGGCCGGCGCTCGGCCGGAACCGCGGCGCTGACCACCGCGTCGCCGCGTTCGAGCATCTCGCGGGCGGCGTCGAGCAGCCGGCGCGCGGCCGGGGTGAGCGACTCCTCACAGGCCAGTGGGATGTTCAGGGTGACGGTGAGCATGGGCGCGGCGGTGTTGGCGGGACGACGCTGGCCGCCGGGGGGACGACCGGGGACCGCGGGTTGGGACGTATGCCATCCGGCGCGCGACGAGGCGGGGCTGACCGACATGGTCCTCCTTGGGCTGGTCCGGGTATCTCCCCACGGCCCGGGACGCCGCCTCATCGATGCTTCCCGGCGTCTCTGCGAGGGTCAAGAGGCGGCTGCGTTGCATGAATGTGACATTTGACGAACACATCGGAGCCGTGCGCTCGCTCTGCGTGCGAGGCCCGTTGATTACAGCAGAGCGTCGTTTCGGGCTGGTACGGGGGGTCTCCCGGCGGTTCACAATGGCGGATGCGTCCTGAACGTGAACGCGGCGCACCCGGTTCTCCGGGTGCGCCGCGTGCGGGAAGGGCGGGTCAGGCGTCGCGGTCCACGGTGATCGCGGCGTCGTCGGCGAGGCGGTAGCCGACGCCGTAGACGGTGGTGACCAGCGGCGTGTCCGGCCCGAACTTGGCCCGCAGCCGGCGGACGTGGACGTCGACGGTGCGGGCCACGGCGTGCTCGTAGCCCCAGACGTTGGCGAGCAGTTGCAGCCGGGTGAACACCCGGCGCGGGTGCTCGGCGAGGAAGAGCAGCAGGTCGTACTCGATGCGGGTGAGCGTGATCTCGGTGTCGCCGAGCCGGACCCGGCGGGTGCCGGTGAGGATGCGCACGCCGCCGCCGGCCGGTGGCGGTGGCGCGGCGGCGGCGCGGCGCAGGTCGAGCACGGTACGGGCGGCCCGGTGCTCGTCCGGGCTCACCAGCGCCTCGCCGGAGGCGGCGAGCTCGTCCAGCAGCTCGGCCAGGCGGGCCAGGCCCGGCGTCAGTGGGCCGGCGCCCAGGTCGAGGGTGATGGTCACGGTCGGCGCGGTACGCGGCCGGGGCGGCACTGCCCGGTCGGGGCGGCCCGATCGGGCCGGACGGGTGGTGAGGGCGACGACGGACATGGGAGCCTCCTGTGCGGGCGGTCGCCCCGCCCCGCCGGTGTGGCGGGACGGTCAGCGGAGCGCCCCACCGGCGGTGACCGGGGGCGCGGCGGACGAGGGTCGGGTCGGCGGGGTGGGACCGAGCGTGGGCAGGCCGGCGAT
>NZ_KK037233.1:1278219-1319153 GCF_000568915.1 Micromonospora sp. M42
CCAGACCACCGCGCCGATGTCGTGGAAGACGGTACGCAGCGTGGCCTCTCGCAGGTCGACGACGTTCAGCCCGGCGGCCCGCGCGTCGGCGACCGCCACCTCCGGGTGGCGGTGCTCCGGCGGCGGCAGCGGCCCGAGGATCGCCTCGCTCAGCTCCCGCACCGTGCCGGGGCCGATCTGCTGGGACAGGTAGGCGCCGCCGGGCCGCAGCACCCGGGCCACCTCGTCCCACCAGGTGTGCACCGGGTGACGGCTCACCACCAGGTCGAAGGCGGCGTCCCGGAACGGCAGCGGCGGGCGGTCGCCCACCCGCACCACTGTCGCGCCGAGCGGGCGAAGGTTGCGCCGAGCCACCGGCACGTTCGGCGGCCACGCCTCGGTGGCGACCAGCAGCGGCGGCGGCGCGGGCACCTCGGCCAGCACCTCTCCCCCGCCGGTGTCGATGTCCAGCGCCGCCTTCACGGCGGCCATCCGCTCGCCGACCAGTCGCGCGTACCCCCAGGGCGGGCGCTCCTCGGTGGCGCGGCCGCGCAGCCAGTCGAAGCCCCAGCCCTCGACCGGCGCCGCCTCGGCTTCGGCTACCAGTTCCTCAAACGTCCCGACCATGCCCGCGAGCCTGCCGCTCCGCGCCGACCGCGGCAACGGAATTCGGCCGGCGTCAGTACGGGCGCGGGCGGGCGATCTCGACTGTGGAACCGGCGGGCACGTCGGCGAACGGCTCAAACCCGGCCGGCTCGGTGACCCGGTCGAACTGCTGCATCAGCCGCGCGCCCAGGGCCACGCCGACCGCGCCGACGGCGAGCGCCACGAGTTCCGCGGCGAGCAGGACACCGGTCGCGCCCCGCTGCGGCGCGCTCGCCCGGATCAGGCAGGAGAGCAGGAACAGCGCCGCCATCACGGCGTTGACGAGGTTGAACATCAGCACCGTCCGGCTGGTCCGGCCGGCCCGCACGTCCCACAGGTCGACCATTCCGGCGACGGTGGTGAGCCCGGCCGCGACGAGCGCGGCCACCGCGGTCCAGTAGCCCACCTCACCGAGGAACGCCGGACCGCCCGCCACGTCGGCCAGGTCGAAGACCGCGGCACAGACGAACAGGCCGAACGGGAACGTCACCAGCATCGGTTGGATGGGGTGCCCCTGCACCCGTAGACGGCTCTGCATCGCTTCCTCCCCAGGTCCGCGCAGCTCACCAGTCCAGAGTGCTACCCGAGGCGCCGCGGGGTGAAACGACTGTCGCTCAGTTGTCCCGGGGCCGGGAGACGGTCAGCACGAGCCGCTCGGCGACCTCGCGCAGCGGGATGTCCAGCGAGGACGCCGCGCTGCGCAGCACCCGCAGGGCCTCCGGGGCGGGACAGCCGCGCTGTGTCATGATCACGCCGACGGCCTGCCCGACCACCCCCTCGGCCAGCAGCGTGTCGTCGAGCTGACCGGCGCGGGTGGCCGCCCGCTCGCGGTCGCGCGCGGCGGCCAGCAGCAGCCCGGCGTGCTCGGCCAGGAGCATCGCGGTGAGCTGGTGCCGGGGCGTCAGCGCGTCGGGCGAGTCGGCGTAGAGGTTGATCGCGCCGATGACCTGTTCGTCGATGTCGACCGGCGCGGAGATCACCCCGTGCACCCCCAGGGCGCGGGCCCGCTCGTTCCAGACCGGCCAGCGCGGGTCGCCGGACAGCCCGCCCGCGGTGATCATCTCCCGGCGGCGGATCGCGGTCATCGCGGGCGTGTCCGGGCCGTGCCGCAGGTCGTCCAGCTCGGCCCGCTCCGGATCGGAGGCGGCCACGCCGGCGGGCTCACCGGCGCGCAGCGCGGTGAAGCCGCAGCTGTCCACGGCCGGTACGGCGTCGCGGGCGATGCGGACCAGGCGGTCCAGCGCCTCGTCGAACCCGGCCGCGCCGATCAGTCCGGCGGTCAGCTCGCGCAGCAGCGCGGCGGTCTCCAGCACACCAAGGTTGTCGATCATGGGTTGGCGCGTGTCGAGGTTCACCGGGCCGTGGCCTCCACCGTCCACCCGATGTCCCCGCTCGGCGCCGTTGCCTGTCCCATGTCCGTCCCTCCTGTGGCCGGGCCTCGGCCTACTACCCTCCCAGACCGCGGGCGAAACCGCGCAAAAAGGCCCCTCCCGGTCGCGCCGGGAAGGGCCTTTCCGCGCGGGTCAGCGCGACCCGGAGATGAGCCGCCGGCCCACCGAGGCGATCAGCCGGTCCAGCTCCGAGCCGAACGGGTTGTCGTGCACGAGGTACGTCCAGGTGGCGCTCGGCCGCACCAGCTTCGACGAGTCCGGCTCCCAGCCCTCGTCGAACTCGGTCTCCTCGAACGTGGCCACGGTCCGCGTCTCGATCTCGGGCACCAGCGCGTTGAACGCCGGCACCGCGCTGCGGTGGAACTCGTCGAGCGGGTCGAGGCGGCCCAGCGCCCGCAGGTGCACGCCCTCGCGGACCTCGGACAGCTCGGCCAGGTGGTCGGCCCAGAGCCGGTCCAGGTGGTAGAGGGCGATCTTGCGGGCCACGTCGGCAAGCAGGTCCTCGTCCATCTCGCCGGCCTTCTCCGGCACCCGCTCCAGCAGCATCAGCGCGGCGATGTCGCTGGTCAGCAGCCGCTCGCGGCGCTCGGCGAGCGCCTTGCGCTGCTGCTCGATCACCTGGCTGTAGCGCCACGTGTTGCGGTGGATCTCGTGGTTGACGCCCTCGGCGACGCGCTGGGCGTGCTCCACCGCGTAGTCGACCTGCGGGTCGGTGACCAGGCCGTCGGCGTTCATCCGGGGCGAGGCCGGCACGGTGTCGCCGGCGTGCCGGACCACCAGGTCGTCCTCCAGGCTGACGAAGAACACCGACCCGCCCGGGTCGCCCTGCCGCCCGGCCCGGCCGCGGAGCTGGTCGTCGACCCGGCGGCTGTCGTGCCGGCCGCTGCCGATCACGTAGAGACCGCCCAGCTCGGCCACCCGGTCCCGGTCGGCCTGGTCGCTGCCGCCCAGCCGGATGTCGACGCCCCGGCCGGCCATCTGCGTGGAGACCGTCACCGCGCCGTACGCGCCGGCCTCCGCGATGATCCCGGCCTCCTCGTCGTCGTTCTTGGCGTTGAGCACCACGCACGACACGCCGGCGGCGTTCAGCGCGGCGGCCAGCCCCTCGGACTCCTTGACGTCGAGCGTGCCGACCAGCACCGGCCGCCCCGCCTCGTGGCAGCGCGTGATCTCGTCGACCAGCGCCTCCTCCTTCTCGGCGCGGGTGGCGTAGATGCGGTCCGGCTCGTCCTCGCGGACGCAGGGGGTGTTCGGCGGGATCACCGCGACCTCGAGGCCGAAGAACTCCCGGAGCTGGTCGCCGACGAGCACCGCGGTCGCTGTCATCCCGCAGACCGTCGGGTAGAGCGCGATGTACGCCTGCACGGTGATCGTGCCCAGCACCTCGCCCTCGGCGGTGGCGTCCAGGCCCTCCTTCGCCTCGACCGCGGCCTGCAGCCCGTCGGGCCAGCGGCGGCGCTGGGCGACCCGGCCGCGCATCTCGTCGATCAGCTCGACCGAGTCGTCCCGGACGATGTAGTCCACGTCGCGGTGCAGCAGGGCGTGCGCGTGCAGCGCCACGTTCACCGCGGAGAGCTGCCCGACGTGCTCCTCGTCGTACAGGTCGATGCCGCCGAGCTTGGCCTCGACGGTGGCCAGGCCGACCGAGGTGAAGGCGACGCTGCGGCCGTCCTCGGCGACCGTGTAGTGCTTGCCCTTGCGCAGCCCGCGTACGAGCGCGGCGGCGGCGTGCACCGGGTCCTGCTCGCCGCCGACCGCCCCGGCCAGCACCATCGGCACCCGGGCCTCGTCGATCAGGATCGAGTCGGCCTCGTCCACGATCGCGGTCTTCAGCGGCGGCTGCACCCGGTCGGCCAGGTCGGTGACGAGCTGGTCGCGCAGGAAGTCGAAGCCGGCCTCGCTGACCGAGACGTAGGTGACGTCGCAGGCGTACGCGGCGCGCCGCTCGTCGGGCGTGGACGCCTCGTTGACCCAGCCGACGCTGAGCCCGAGCAGGTCGTAGACCGGCGTCATCCACTCGGCGTCGCGGCGGGCCAGGTAGTCGTTGACGGTGAGCACGTGCACCGGGCCGTTGCCCAGCCGCACGTGGCCGTACGCGGCGACGGTCGCGGTGAGCGTCTTGCCCTCACCGGTGGCCATCTCGGCGACCTTGCCGGACAGCAGCGCCATCGCGCCGAGCAGCTGCACGTCGTAGGGGCGCTGGTCGAGCCCGCGCCGGGCCGCCTCGCGCCCGATCGCGCAGATCTCCTCGTACCCCGACGCCTGGCCGGCGGCCTCGGTCAGCTCGGCGTCGGAGAGCTTCTCCAGGTCAGCCTCGCGCGCCTCGATCGCCGGCAGCAGCTTCTCCAGCGGAGCCAGGTCGACAGTCGTCCCCGGGCGCTGGAGGAACCGGCGGAACCTGGTCTTCAACCGTTGCGACACACCCATGAGCGGCAACGGTACGCGAACCGGAGCCGATTGTGACCCCCGCCCGCCGCGCGCCGGGTTCCGCCCGCCCCGTCCGCTTCCGTCGATCATGAGGTTGGCGGCGTCCGGCGCCCGTTTTGTCGCCGCCAACCTCATGATCGACGCCCTGAAAAGGGGGGGTTAGGGGGTCAGGATTGCCTGGAGTTCCGTGCGGCGGCGTTGGGCCAGGTCGGTCAGCAGGGCGGGGGCCTCGTCCAGGGGGACCACTGCCGAGATCAGGTGCTTGCGGATCATGTCGCCGTACTGGCGCAGCAGCTCCACCGTCTCCGCGGACAACCGCTCGCGGTCCCAGGTGGGGGCCAGGCCGCGCGGCACCCGGCCGATCTGCGCGCACCGCAGCGACAGCCCGTTGTGGTGGAACTCCTCGCCGAGGCGGACCGCGTCCGCGCCGGCCTGGTAGAACGCCAGGTCGACCACCGTGCCCTGCGGTCGCAGCAGGCGCAGCGCGAGTTGCAGCGCCCAGTCCTGGCCGCGGCACTGGAAGACCACGTCCGCGCCCCGGTCCCCGGCCGCGTGGTTCCACCGGG
Organism: Micromonospora sp. M42; assembly: GCF_000568915.1. Taxonomy (NCBI): domain Bacteria; kingdom Bacillati; phylum Actinomycetota; class Actinomycetes; order Micromonosporales; family Micromonosporaceae; genus Micromonospora; species Micromonospora sp. M42. The sequence goes on from NZ_KK037233.1 coordinate 1,283,228, forward strand.
TCTTGAGCACCACCGCCGGGTCGTCCGCGTCCGGGTCGAGCGTGTCCAGGCCGAGCGCCTCGGCCACCTGCCGCCGGGCCGGCGTCGGGTCGACCACGACCACCGAGGCGGCGCCGTGGCGGCGGGCGAACAGCGCGGTCAGCAGCGCTACCACGCCGCCGCCGACCACCGCCACCCGGCGACCGCGTACGCCGTCGCCGAGCGTGCGCACGTCGGCGCCGCACAGGTCGGCGGCGGCGTGCAGCAGCCCGTTGGCGCAGATCGGGCCCATGTGCGCGACGTACACGCCGAGCAGCGGGTCCAGGTCGTCGGGCAGCGGCACGAACCGCTCGGTGAGCGGGTCGGCGACCCAGCCGCTGCGGTGCCCGTACGTCATGGCCCCGACCTCACCCACCGCGACGGCCGGGGTACGGCTCTCCACCACCCGCCCGACCTGCATGTAGCCGAGCCGGGTCACCGGGTACGGCGTGCTCGCCCCGCCGGGCCGGAACAGTCCGAGCGCGGCGTCCCAGGTGACGTGCAGGTACGGGTTGGTGCCCTTGACGAAGCTCAGCTCGGTGCCGGCGGACACGCCGCTGTAGAGCGTCTCCACCCGGAACGTGCCCTCGCGCAGCTCCGGCGCGTCCAGTTCGGCCAGCTCGACCCGGCCCGGGCCGCCGACCACCACCACCCGGTCACGCATCGACGCCCACCCCCGCGTCCACGACCGGCGCGGTCAGCCGCGACGCCGGGCCGGTGGGCAGCGCCACCGGCCGGCCGGTACGCGCCGACTCGGCCACCGCGAGCGCCAGCCGGTGGGTGCGCAGCGCCTCGGCGTACGGCACCCGGACGTCGTCGCCGAGACCACGAACGGCGTCGACGAAGGCCCGGTCGACGGCGATCCGTGCGCCGTCCGGGTCGGCGGGCAGGTGCCGCTCGCCGTCGCCGTCCCGGACGGTCAGGCCGTCCTCGGCCAGCCACAGCGCCAGCCCGTCGGCGAGGATCTCCACGCCGGCCCGGTGCTTCCAGCCCAGCACGCACGACGCGGCGAGCGTGCCGACCGCGCCGGAGCCGAAGCGCAGCGTGGCCGCGGTCACCGAGTCGATGTCGGCGCCGTCGACCGGCGGCGGGCTGCCGTCGCCGTACGCGCTCACCTCGACCGCCTCGCCGGCCAGCAGCCGGACCAGGTCCAGCACGTGCGCGGCCTGCTCGACCACCGGGCCGCCGGAGCGGTCCCGCCGCGCCCACCAGGCCACCGGCGGCACCTTGTCCAGCCAGGCGCCGTTGACCATCCGCACCGGGCGGCCGGCGAGCAGCCGCCGCGCCTCCGCCACCACGTGCAGGTAGCGCCAGTGGTGCCCGACGCCGGTGAGCAGCCCGCGCTGCTCCACCAGCGTCGCGACCCGCTCGGCGGTCTCCAGGTCCAGCGCCACCGGCTTCTCCACGAACATCGGCACCCCGGCGGCGACCACCGCCTCCTCGACCGGGCCGTGGGCGAACGGCGGCACGCACACGTACACCGCGTCCGGTCCGGCCGCGAGCAGCTCGTCCACGTCGCGGAACACCCGGCCGCCGTACGTGCCGGCGAGCGCCTCCGCCGCGTCCGGCGCGACGTCGGTGACGCCGAGCAGCTCCACGTCCTCGAAGCCGGTGAGCACCCGGGCGTGGCGTTGCGCCACCCCGCCGGCTCCGACCAGTCCCACCCGGCAGGTACGCATCCGACCAACCCTCTCGCCACGACTGGAAGACTGCGGTCACCACTCCCCGCGGCGGCCGCGCCCGAAACGTCGCCGAGGGGCGCAACGCAACGTTCATCTGCCCGGAACCGCCCGGTACGCACCTGGTGATCAGGTTGTCAGGCAAGATCCGGTTAGCGCGGATGCGGGATTGGGAAAACCATGGTTCGCGATTCCACCACTAATGGGGGTGCCCGTGCGGGAATCAGATTCGACCGTCTCACCTGTGGTGGAGGCGTGGGCCACGTACCGCACCAGCACCGCCGCCGACTGGCCGGCGCAGCGACTGGTCCGGGCAAAGGGAAACAGCCGGGTCAGCGTGGTGCTGCCGGCACGCAACGAGGAGGCCACAGTCGGCGCGATCGTGGCGACGGTCCGGGAGCACCTGATGGACCGGGTGCAGCTGGTCGACGAACTGATCGTGGTCGACTCCCGGTCCACCGACCGGACCGCGCAGGTGGCGCGCGCGGCCGGCGCCGAGGTGGTCAGCCAGGACGCGATGACGCGCGGGCTGCCCCGGCTGACCGGCAAGGGCGACGCGCTCTGGGCCGGGCTGGCGGCGGCCGAGGGGGACGTGGTCGCGTTCGTCGACGCCGACCTGCGCGAGTTCCGGCCGCACTTCGTGACCGGGCTGCTCGGGCCGTTGCTCACCGATCCGAGCGTGGACTTCGTCAAGGGCTTCTACCACCGGCCGCTGGTCGGCGCGACGAGCGTGGAGCCCGACGGCGGCGGCCGGGTGACGGAGCTGATGGCCCGGCCGCTGCTCAACCTGTTCTGGCCGGAGCTGGCCGGCTTCGTGCAGCCGCTCGCGGGCGAGTACGCCGGTCGCCGCCGGGTGCTGGAGCGGGTGCCGTTCGTCACCGGGTACGGGGTGGAGACGGCCATGCTCATCGACCTGCTGGAGCTGGTCGGGCTGGACGCGCTGGCCCAGGTCGACCTGGGCGAGCGCAAGCACCGGCACCAGGACACCGCGGCGCTGGGCCGGATGTCCGCGCAGATCATGCTGACCGCCTGGTCGCGGCTGCAACGGCGCGGCTGGGCGGCGCCCGGGGTGATGCCGGGCGCGCTGCTGACCCAGTTCCGCCGCGGCGGCTCGGAGGCGCTGCCCAACCTGGACCGCGAGGTCGTGGTCAACGACGTGTCGGTGCAGGAGCGCCCGCCGCTGGCGCAACTGCGGCACCGCATCCCGCGCCGCCGCCGGGTCGCGGCCGCGTGAGCGCGAGGAGGAGCAAGCCGTGACGCTCACCGTGCTGATGAACGCCGGTCCGTGGCTGTCCGTGCCGCCGCCCGGCTACGGCGGGATCGAGAACGTGGTGGCCACGCTCGTGCCGGAGCTGCGCCGGCTGGGCGTACGGGTGGTGCTGGCCTCGGTGGAGAGCAGCACGCTGCCGGTGGACGAGAAGATCGCGGTCTTCCCGGACGGCCAGTTCCACGCGCTGCAACGGCCGTACAACCAGGTGTGCGGCGTGTCCCAGGCGCACCTGTCCGGGGTGGTGCGGGCGCTGCACGCCCGCGACGACATCGACCTGGTGCACGACCACGTGGAGGCGGTCGGGCTGGCCACGCTCGCGGCGATGGGCCCGGACGCCCCGCCCGCGCTGCACACGTTGCACTGGGACCTGGCCAAGCACCCCGAGCTGTACGGCAACCTCGACGGCGGCGACCGGGTACGGGTCAACGGCGTGTCCGCGTCGCAGCTGGCCCGCGCGCCGGAGGCGCTGCGCGCGCACTCGGTGGGGCACGTGCACCTGTCCACCCCGCTCGCGGTGGACGCGGACCGGCAAGCCTCGGTGGCGAAGGGCGACCACGTGGTGATCCTCGGCCGGATCAACCCGGGCAAGGGGCAGGACCTGGGCGCGCGGCTCGCCCACGAGGCCGGTTTCCCGCTGGTGCTGGCCGGGCCGGTCGGGCCGTACCACCGGCCGGAGGATCTCGCCGCGGCCGGCGACGAGGCGCGGCAGAACCCCGACGTGCGCTTCTTCCACGACCACGTCGCGCCGTACGTCGACGGCGACCGGGTGCGCTGGGTCGGCACGGTGGCCGGGCGGGACCGCGACGACCTGGTCGCCTCGGCGCGGGCGTCGCTGTTCCCGCTGCGCTGGGAGGAGCCGGGCGGCACCGCTGTGGTCGAGTCGCTGGCGTTGGGCACGCCGGTGGTGGCCACCGCCCGGGGCTGTCTGCCGGAGCTGGTCGAGCACGGCCGCACCGGCCTGCTCACCGGCGTCGAGGAGGAACTGGGCGACCTGGTTCTCGCCGCCGGCGGCCTGGAGCCGGACGAGTGCCGGCGCGAGGCGGCGCGCCGGTTCACCCCGGCCCGGATGGCGCAGCGCTACCTGGAGCTGTACGAGCGGGTCCGCCAGGGCGCGGCGCAGCCGTTGCAGCCCGCCTGACGTACGCCGCCGGCCCGGCGTTTGCCCGCGCCGGGCCCGGGAAACCGTCGCTCCCCGCGTGGCGAGGAGGCCGGCGTGACGAACTCGATGGCGCACTCCCGGGCGCGCCGCAACCCGGCCGACGGCCGGGCGCCGGTGCGCCGGATCGCCTCCGGGTTCGCCGTGCTCCTGCTGCTGCTCGGCGCGCTGGGCTTCGTGCCCGGCATCACCAGCGACTACGCGGACCTGCGCTTCGCCGGCCCGGGGTCGGGCGCCCGGCTGCTGGGGCTGTTCCAGGTCTCGGTCGTGCACAACCTGGTGCACCTGGTCCTCGGGGTGGCCGGGCTGGCGCTGGCCCGTACCGTCGCCGGGGCCCGCGCGTTCCTGGTCGGCGCCGGGGCGGTGTACCTGGCGCTGTGGCTCACCGGCCTGGCGGTCGACCGGCGCGACGCGGCGAACGTGCTGGCGGTCAACCGCGCCGACGCCTGGCTGCACCTGCTGCTGGGCGCCGCCATGCTGGTCCTGGGGCTGCTCGCGTCGCGACGCGGCGACCGCCGCTGACCTGCGCCCCGGCGGCCCGGATGCCCGGTTTCGGGGGCCGGGGGCCCGGGTACGTCCGTAGTCCTCCGGCTGCGGGAGGCGGCGACCGCCGCGGCCGGGCGACCCTCCCCGACGAAACGGAAACGAGGACGGCGATGGTGACCCGGATCAGGTGCGAGGTCCGCGACGAGTCGCCGGTCACTGTCGTACGGCTGGCCGGCGCGCTCGACCTGGGCACGATGCGCGCGGTGCACGAGGTGCTGGACCGGTGCCTCGCCGCGCAGCCGGACGCCCTGGTGGTCGACCTGGAGGAGATCGAGGTCGGCGAGCCGCTGGCGCTGTCCGTCTTCGCCGCCGCCGCGCGGCGCGCAGCCGACTGGCCGGCGGTGCCGATGGTGCTCGCCGCGCCCTGCGCCGAGACGGCGGCCTGGCTGAACGAGACCACCGCCTGCCGGGTGGTGCCGGTGCGCCGGGACTGCGCCGAGGCGGCGGCGCTGGCCGGCGCGGATTCGGCGCCCCGGCTGCGGGCGCGGCTGGAGCCGGTGGCCGGGGCCTGCCGGCGGGCCCGGGAGCTGGTCACCGAGGCGTGCGGCAGGTGGAACGTGCCGGAGCTGGCCGGCCCGGCCTCGCTGGTGCTCAGCGAGCTGGTCGGCAACGTGGTGCGGCACGCCGGCACCCCGATGCAGGTGACGCTGACGCTGCGCCGGCCGTACCTGCGGGTGGCGGTGATGGACGGCAGCCCGGCCGACGCGCGCGCCGCGACCAGCCGCGACCCGCGCGCCGAGGGGGGCCGCGGGCTGATGCTGGTGCGGGAGCTGACCCAGCGCTGGGGCAGCACCCCGGTCGGCGCCGGCAAGGTCGTCTGGGCCATGCTCCCCGCTAATTGACCGAATTCTCCGCTCTCGCCTGGTTACATGGGCAGAGGGCCGGGTACGCCCGCCCGTCCTGTCTGTCGTCACACGGGGTGAGATGCCATGCCCAAGCGGGTAGTCACGGAACCGGCACGAGACCGGGGGCCCGCGATCCTCGCGCCGGCCCGGTTCGGGGGCTTCCCCGGGCCCGTACGGGAAGCGGTGAAGGGCAACGCGCTGTGGCGGTTGCTGCGCACCACCGACGCCAAGCAGATCGGCCTGCTCTATCTGATCACGTCGTTCGCGTACTTCATCGTCGGCGGGATCCTGGCGCTGGTCATCCGGGCGGAGCTGGCCCGGCCGGGGATGCAGATCGTCTCCCCCGAGCAGTACAACCAGATGTTCACCATGCACGGCACGGTCATGCTGCTGTTGTTCGCGACGCCGCTGTTCTTCGGGTTCGCCAACTACCTGGTGCCGCTGCAGATCGGCGCCGCCGACGTGGCGTTCCCCCGGCTGAACGCGTTCGCGTACTGGCTCTACTTCCTGGGCGCGCTGATGGTCGTGGGCGGGTTCGCCACCCCGGCCGGCGCGGCGGACTTCGGCTGGACCGCGTACACGCCGTTGAGCACCGCGCAGCACTCCCCCGGCGTCGGCGGGAACCTGTGGGTGGTCGGCCTGGCCGTGTCCGGCCTGGGCACGATCCTCGGCGCGGTCAACCTGATCACCACGATCGTGACGCTGCGGGCCCCGGGCATGACCATGTTCCGGATGCCGATCTTCACCTGGAACGCGCTGCTCACCAGCGTGCTGGTGATCTTCGTGTTCCCGCTGCTGGCGGCCGCGCTGATGGCGCTGGCCTCGGACCGGCTCCTGCACTCGCACGTGTACGACTCGACGACCGGCGGGCCGATGCTGTGGCAGCACCTGTTCTGGTTCTTCGGCCATCCCGAGGTCTACATCATCGCGCTGCCGTTCTTCGGCATCATCACCGAGATCATTCCGGTGTTCTCCCGCAAGCCGATCTTCGGCTACACCGGCCTGGTGCTGGCCACCATCGCCATCACGGTGCTGTCGATGACGGTCTGGGCGCACCACATGTTCGCCACCGGTCAGGTGCTGCTGCCGTTCTTCAGCATCCTGAGCTTCCTGATCGCGGTGCCGACCGGCGTGAAGTTCTTCAACTGGATCGGCACCATGTGGAAGGGACAGATCACGTTCGAGACGCCGATGCTGTTCGCCGTCGGCTTCCTGGTGACGTTCCTGCTCGGCGGCCTGACCGGGGTGCTGCTGGCCAGCCCGCCGCTGGACTGGCAGGTCACCGACAGCTACTTCGTGGTGGCGCACTTCCACTACGTGATGTTCGGGACCATCGTGTTCGCCGCGTTCGGCGGGCTCTACTTCTGGTTCCCGAAGATGACCGGGCGGCTGCTCGACGAGCGGCTGGGCAAGATGCACTTCTGGACCATGTTCGTCGGCTTCCACGCCACGTTCCTGGTGCAGCACTGGCTCGGCAACGAAGGCATGCCCCGCCGGTACGCCGACTACCTGCCCGGTGACGGCTTCACCACGCTGAACACGATCTCCAGCATCGGCTCGTTCGTCCTCGGCGCGTCCACCCTGTTCGTGATCTGGAACATCTGGAAGTCGTGGCGGTACGGCGCGATGGTCACCGTGGACGACCCGTGGGGTTTCGGCAACTCACTGGAGTGGGCCACCACGTGCCCGCCGCCGCTGCGCAACTTCGACCGGATGCCGCGCATCCGCTCCGAGCGGCCGGCGTTCGACCTCAAGTACGGCCCGCTCGTCTCCGACCTGGGCCGCGACCTGCCGCAGCGCACCACCAAGCCGCCGCAGAGCTTCCGCGAGGAGCTGCGCCACGAGCGGCACCTGCCGGAGTCCCCGTCGGCCGGCGGCGCGTACGGGGCGCCCGAGGCGGTGGACTACCAGCCCGCTCCGCAGTCCGGCGCCCGGCCGGTGGAGGTGCCGGTGCCGGAGGAGGTACGCCGGCCCAGCTTCGAGGAGACCGACGAGCCGGAGGACAGCGCGCTCAACGCCGAGCGCGACGACCAGCCCAACGACAGGTGGCGGCACCCGCGCGGGCACGGGGACACCCCGGAGAACTGAGACACCCGACGGGGGCCGGCGCCGTGCGGGTGCCGGCCCCCGTCGCGTACGCCGCGCGCCGGCTCCCGTGGTGGGAGCCGGCGCGGTACGTGCGTGCGGCGGTCAGTCGGCGGCCGGCAGTCCGGCAGCGGTCAGCGAGCGGCGCACCGCCGGCTGCACCCGGGTCAGCCGCAGCGGCACCCCGGTACGCGCGGCGGCGTCCCGCCCGGCCATCAGCGCGGCGATCCCGCCGGCGTCGAAGCCACCCGCGCCGACCAGGTCCACCACCACCTCGCGGGGCTGCCCGGTGACCGCCTTGAGCACGGCACGGCGCAGCTGGTCCGCGCCGGCCCGGTCGACCTCGCCGCCGACCTCGACCACCACCCGGTCGCCGTTCTGCTTCACCGAGATGCGGGCCTTCGCCGGCTCGGTCTCGGCGGCGCCGTTCTGCCAGGGCGGCGGCGCCTCGGCCAGCATCGCCTGGCGCAGCCAGGTCAGCGCCCGCGACAGCAGCCGGGACACGTGCATCTGCGAGATGCCGAACCGGGCGGCGATCTCCGCCTGGGTCTGGTTGCCGTAGAAGCGCATCGCCAGGATGCGGCGCTCCCGCCAGGGCAGCCGGTGCAGCAGGCCGCTGACCGTGACCCGGTCGTCCACCGACTCCAGCGCGTGGTCGGACTCGCCGACCAGGTCACCGAACTCGGCCGAGCTCTCCCCGCCGACCGGCGCGTTCAGCGACGCCGGGCTGTAGCCGGCGGCCGACTCCAGCGCGGCGAGGATCTCCTCCTCCGGCGTCTCCAGCCGGGCGGACAGCTCCGCCACCGTGGGGGCGCGGGACAGCTCGCTGGTGAGCGTCGCCGTGGCCTGCCCGACCTCGAGGATCAGGTCGCGCAACCGGCGCGGCACGTGCACGCCCCAGGTGCGGTCACGGAAGTGCCGTTTGATCTCGCCGACAATGGTGATCGCCGCGTACGCGGTGAACGAGCCCCGTTCCGGGTCGTACCTGTCGACGGCGTTGACCAGCCCGAGACGGGCCACCTGTTCCAGGTCCTCCAGCGGCTCGCCGCGTCCCCGGTAGCGCCGGGCCAGCCGGCCCGGCGAACGGCAGCGCGAACCGGACCAGGTCGTCCCGCGCCTCCTGCCGCCGTTCCGGTGGCAGTCCCTCGATCCGGGCCGCGTACGCGAGCGCCGCGGCGTCCAGGTCCTCCAGACCCCGGTCGGTGGTCGGTGGTGTGGGTGTGGTGGTCTGTCCGAACATCCGCGCCCCCCTCGCCGAAGGTCCCCGCCCGGTCGTAACCGGTCGTGCGCGTGGTCGGACCACGCACCGGGTGAGGAAGTTGGGTTACGTGACGGAGTACGTCGAAGGCGGTGGCCGTCCGCCGCACGGCGTCGTGGGCCGTTCCGCGGCGAGCGGTCTTCCCGCTCCGTAGGTACTCAATCACGGACCGCAGGATCGCGAGGAAGTTTCGCCAGGTTGCCCGGCAGCCGGTCCCGGCGGCGGTTCAGCAGACCAGCAGGCCCTGGTGCGCGCCCGCGTCACGCAGCGCGGTGAGGGCCTCGGCCGCCCGCAGCGGCGGCGGCGTGGGCAGGTCGCAGGGCTGGTTGCGCAACACCTCCGTGGCACGTCGGGTGGGTACCGAGGCGACCGGGTAGCCGCGGGCGGCACCCCGGTCCAGGGCCCGCCGCTTGCGCCCGAAACCGGCCACCGCCAGCCACTGGGGCAGGCCCGCGTGCGCGGGCGAGCGCAGGCCGGGCGGCTCGGGCAGCACGTCCACCGAGCTGAACGGCTCGCTGCCGGCCAGCCACCACTCGACGCCGGCGACCCGGCGCGCGGTGGCGTTCTCGCACCAGTAGGGCACCAGGCCGGCCCGCAGCACCTGCCCCGGATCGAGCAGCCGCCCGCACTCCACCACCAGCCGGTCCCCGGTCTTGCCGGCCCGCCGCAGCCAGCGCCGGTACAGGTCGGCGGTCACCGCGCTCAGCGCGTCCGGCTGCGGCACCACGACCCGGTGCAGCGGGTGCCCGTGCCGGTCCCCCGCAGACCGGGCGTCGTGCTCGAAACCGGACTCCACACCGTGCTCGGCGAACGCGCCCGCGACAGTGACCTCCGGCGTGACCCAGCGCGACTCGTCCCCGCCGGCGGCGCGCAGCACCTGACCCAGCGCGCGGGCGTCCGGGTGGAAGTCGACCGGGTCCAGCCCGCCGGCCGGGCAGCCGGTCTGGAAGCTGTGCCCGTCGCCGCCGTCGCGCACCGGCCAGGTGCGGGCGTCGTGCAGCAGCAGCACCGGCGCGGCCGGTTCCAGCCGGTCGGCCAGGAAACGCGCGTACGCCTTCGGCAGCGTGCGCCAGCGCACCGCGAACGTCACCACCGCGCCCGCCGCCGCGCCCCGGCTCGCCGGGCAGTGCACCTGGCGTACGTGCACGCGCGGATTGGCGTCGAGCAGCCGGGCGGCCAGCGTGGCGCCGTGCGCGTACGCGGCGTCCGGGCGGTCCACCGCCCCCCGGCTCCACCGGGCGGTGATCTCGAAGCCGGCCGGCAACCACGGCACGCCGAGCGCCACCGCGAGGTGGGCGGCGGCGCCGTGCGGTGAACCGAGCACCACGCCGGGCCAGCGCCGGTCCGGGTACTGTCCGGTGAACCATCCGGCCACGCGCTCGGCGTCCACGGCGGCGATCTGGGCGGCGGTGAGCGCGGCCCGCCCGGCGGCCCGCGACGCGGCGGCCCGGCGTACCGGCTCGGGCGCGCCGCCGAGGCGCGACAGCGCGCCCGGGTGGCCGAGGTCGCCGCAGTTGTCGCCGCGCAGCGCCCGGGCGGTCGCGGCGACCAGGGTCCGGGCGGCGCTGCCGGCCGCCACCACCCGCTCGGCGGGCAGTCCCGCGCCGCCGGCCCGTTCGACTCGTTCGCTCACCACGCGGCCCGGCTTCCCGTCCCTCTGGGGTCTAAACGGGGCATCTCCCCACGCGGCAGGACCAAGGCCCGCCCGGTGGCCGCACCGCCCGCGGCACCCAGGTACGCCGTCGCGCCGCGCGCCCGCCGTCACGGGCGGGTATGGGCCGGACCGGGACGGGCACTGCACGGCGCATGCCCGACGACGGGAGCACCCCGGCGGCGACCATCACCCCGTACCGGGACGGACCGCCGCGGGAACGCAACGACTTCGCGCTGGTCACGCCCGAGTATCGAGACGTCTCCGGGCCGCCCGGCGACCGCGAGCGCTGCCCCCCTGCCACCTCCCCCGCGATCTTGCACTTCGGTCCCCGGAAAACCGTCCTGAACCGGGCACTCGGGGGGCCGGAACTGCAAGATCGCGAGGGAAGAGAGGGTGGGCCGCCCGGATGCCGCTAGACGATCTCGTCGGCCGCGATGGCCTCGGTCTGGATCACCCGTTCCCGCACCCGGCGGGCGGCGTCACCGTCGGCGACCAGGCCGCGCAGGTCGGCCAGCGCCGGCTCGGGCACGTCGAGCGGCGTGGACGGATCCACCACCGCCTCCAGCACGGCGGGCCGGTCGGCCGCGAGCACCTCGTCCCAGGCGGCGCCGACCAGGTCCGGCCGGTCCACCCGTACGCCGTGCAGCCCGAGCAGGCGCGCCCACCCGGCGTACGGCACGTCGGAGCGTCGTCCCCCGGGCGTACGCCCGCCGCCCACACCGGACTGGTCCCGGTTGTTCAGCACCAGCACGATCAGCCGGGGATCGCGCCACCGCGTCCAGTGGTGTGCCACCGTGATCAGCTCGGCCAGGCCGTTGAGCTGCATCGCGCCGTCGCCGAGCAGCGCGATCACCGGCTCGTCCGGGCGGGCCAGCTTGGCCGCGACCGCGTACGGCAGCGCGCAGCCCATCGAGCCGAGCGTGCCGCACAGCCGCGCCTGCACCCCCGGTGGCAGCTCCAGGTGCCGGGCGTACCAGTAGACGACCGAGCCGACGTCGACGGCGACGGAGGCGTGCCGGGGCAGCCGGGCGGACAGCTCGTGGAGCACCAGCCGCGGGTTGACCGGCTCGGCGGGCGTGGCGGCCCGCTCGGCGGCGGTCTCCCGCCACCGGTCCACCATCTTCTCCACCATGCCGCGCCACTCGCGGTGGGGCTGGTCGGGCACCCGGGTCAGCAGTGCCCGCAGCGTCTCGGCGGTGTCGCCGACGAGCGGCACGTCCACCGGGTAGCGGGTGCCGACGCGCCGGCCGTCGATGTCGATCTGGATGGTGCGTACCTGGCCGGGCATCGGGAACCAGTCGGTCCACGGATCGTTGGTGCCGATCATCAGCAGCGTGTCGCAGCCGCCCATGAGTTGCGCGGCGGCGGTGGTGCCGACCTCGCCGAGCACGCCGGTGTGGAACGGCAGCCGCTCGTCCAGCACCGGCTTGCCCAGCAGCGACGTGGCCACGCCCGCGCCGAGCCGGTCGGCGAGCGCGACGATGTCCTCGGCCGCGCCGTGCGCGCCCTGGCCGACCAGCATCGCCACCCGCTAAAAAAAAAGCCCAGCAGCGAGGCGGCGGAGTCCAGGTCGGCATCGTGCGGCAGCACCCGGGCCAGCGGCTCGCCGGGCGTCGCGGTGACCACTCCGGCGGTCTGCGGCAGAAAGATCCGGTACGGCGGTGACCTGCAACGCGCGCGGCAGCACCACGCAGGTCGGGCTGCGCGTCGCGGCGGCGGTACGGAACGCCTGGTCCAGCAGCGCCGGCACCTGCTCCGGGCGGCGGCCGTAGCGGACGAACTGGTTGCACACGTAAGCAGAAGAGCCGGCTCAGCCCGATCTCCTCGTGCGCGCCGCCGAGCGGGCCGGTGACGTCCTCGCCGACGATCGCGACGACCGGCTTGCTGTCCAGCTTGGCGTCGTAGAGCCCGTTGAGCAGGTGCACCGCGCTGGGCCCCTGGGTGGCCAGGCACACCCCGACGCCGCCGGTGAACTTCGCGTGCCCGGTGGCCATGTACGAGGCGGTCTCCTCGTGCCGGGCGGGGACGAACGCCGGGTCCCCGCCCGCGTCGTCGAGCGCGCCCACGAGCGGGGCGATCGCCGCGCCCGGACAGCCGAAGACCCGCGGCACCCGCCAGGCCCGCAGGCGTTCGACCACCAGGTCGGCGACGATGCGCTCAGCCATTACCCCGCCCGGGCGTGCTCGCGTCGACGTAGCGCAGCACCGCGCCGACCCCGTCGGTCAGCTCCGGCGCCTCCTCGGGCGCGAGCACCGTCAGGTCCGCGTCGGTGCCGATCAGCGCGCGCAGCAGCGCGGCGTCGGCGCGTACCCGCTGGGGGTCGGCCACCGACATGTCCGACAGCTGGCCCGGGTCGGTGGCGATCTCGGTCGGCTCGGGGCCCACCCACAGCTCGCCGTCGGCGGACGGGTCGTCCACGATGAGCATGGTGTCGACCTGGTTGCGTTGCAGCGCGGAGACCACGGCGTCGAGGCCGGCGCCGACGTCCTCCTGCACGCCGAAGCGGTCCAGGGCGGCGGTGACGCGCCGGTCGGCGACCTCGGCGACGGTCTGCGCCGTGATGTCGTCCATCAGCGTGTCGTCCGCGCCGACGTCGCGGGCGCCGGCGTCGGTGCGGACCAGCACGTCCTGCCACCGTTCCGGCAACTGCGCGGCGATCATGCCGGTGGCGCGGATGTCCCCGGCCACCACCACGACGTCCGCGCCGACCCGCTCGGCCAGGTCCGCGGTTGCGGCGGCGGCGTCGCCGGCGTTCTGGTGCCACGCCTCCATGGCGGCGCGCTGGTAGCGGGACTGTGACCAGCCGCCCGGCTGTACGCGCCGCAGCTGCCGGCTCTGTCCGCCGGTGACGTGGGCGCGGCGCGGAACGCCGCCGGCGCTGACCGCCATCGCGTCCGCGCCGGTACGGTCGGCCAGGACCCGCACCCAGGCCACCTGTTCGCCGCGCTGGGCCACGAGCGGCATGGTGTGCGGCAGCGCCGACCAGCTCGCCAGGTCACGCAGCGGCGGCGCGGACAGGTACTCGGTGAGCACCACGCGGCCCCGGGTGGCGAACACGGCGATCCCGTAGTCGCCGGGCATCGGCTGGTGCCGGCGGACGACCTCCTCCACCGCCTCGACGGTGACCGGGTCGGCGCCCTGGCTCAGCAGGTCGCCCTTGAGGGCCCGCCAGCGCAGGTCGACCTGCGCTCGCGCGTCCTGGGTGTCGCGGGAGGCGTCCATGTACACCGAGCACCAGGGCCCGGGACGGTTGTAGAGCGGGCGCAGGAAGGACAGCTGCATGCTCGACCCCTTTCCGGCTCGGCCGCACGCATACCCGCGCCCCGGCGGAGTTCACCTGCCGGCCGCCCGGGCGTGACCGGTGTTCATTCACGTCGTTCAACTCCACGGGTCGATACCATCTGTGCACGGATCGGAACTCTCGGTGGTGAACATGGACACGGAGCTGCATACCCGTCGCGTCGTCCACCCGACGGAGCGCGTCGTCACCGGACGTCTCGTCCGGTTGATGGAGGGCTACGCCCGGGAGGTACGGGTCGGGCAGCCGGCGCTGGTCGCGGTGCTGACCGCCGCGGGGGTGGTGGGGCTGCTGCTGAAGGTGGTACGCGCGTTGCTCAGCAGCGGTGGCGGCGGGGCCCGGCGCAGCTTCAAGGAGCTGAAGAAGGGGCCGGAGTTCCTGGTCACCCCGGTCCGGGTCCGCGACGCCGCCGGCCGGCTGGTCGAGGTCGAGCTGCACGGCCACCTACCGCAGAGCGCGCTGCACCCCGGCGACCACGTCCAGCTCACGCTGCGGGCGCAGCGCGACGAGGATCTGCCGCCCCGGATCGAGCGGATCGTCAACCTGACCACCGGGCAACTGCTCACCCCGCGCACCGCCACGGTCTGGTCGCACCTGGGTCCGGCGCTGCTGCTCCAGGCCGTGCTGGGCGCCGTGCTGCTGTTCGGCGTGGCCGCCTGCTCCGCGCTGACCTAGGTTTCCCCGTCGCCGGTGGCGGGCCCCGCTGCGGCCATGTTCGCCGGATTCACGCTCACCGAGATCGACGCCGGCGCGGTGCGCCTGCGCGTACGCCACGGCGGCTCCGGGCCGCCGGTGGTGCTGCTGCACGGGCACCCGCGTACCCATGCGACCTGGCACCGGGTGGCGCCGCGGCTGGCCGCGCGGCACACGGTGATCTGCCCGGACCTGCGCGGCTACGGCGGCTCGTCGAAGCCGCCGAGCGACCCGGAGCACACCGTCTACTCCAAGCGGGCGATGGCCGCCGACGTGGTCGGGCTGCTCGACGCGCTCGGCCACCGCCGGGCCGCCGTCGTCGGGCACGACCGCGGGGCGTACGTGGCCATGCGGACCGCCCTGGACCACCCGGACCGGGTGAGCCGCCTCGGCGTGCTGGACGGGGTGCCGATCGGTGAGGCGCTGGCCCGCTGCGACGCCCGGTTCGCCGCCCGCTGGTGGCACTGGTTCTTCCTCGGCCAGCTCGCCAAACCGGCCGAGCGGGTCATAAACGCCGATCCGGACGCCTGGTACGGCGGCTCACCGGAGGAGATGGGCGAGCAGGCGTACGCCGACTACCGCCGAGCCATCCACGATCCGGCCACCGTGCACGCCATGTGTGAGGACTACCGGGCCGGGCTCGGTCCGGACCGGGCGGCGGACGACGCGGACCGCGCCGCCGGACGCCGGATCGGCTGCCCGGTGCTGTTCGCCTGGTCCGAGCGCGACGACATGGTCGACCTGTACGGCGACCCGGCCGCGATCTGGCGGGACTGGGCCGACGACGTGCGGACCGCCTCGATCCCGTCCGGGCACCACATGGCCGAGGAGGCGCCGCGGGAGCTGACCGACGTGCTGGCCGGTTTCCTCGCGGAGGACCCTGCCTCGGTCAGCGACCGGCGGGAGTGAGCGGTCGCGCGACCGGGGCCGGCGCGTCGAGCAGGCCCCGGCGGCGCGCCCAGCGCTCGAACAGCACTGTGGCGAACGGGGGCACCGCGCTGACCAGGGCCAGCCCGGTCTGCACGAGCGTCCAGCGGCGCCGCCAGGCCACCACGAGCGTCAGCAGTCCGTAGACCACGAACAACGCGCCGTGGATCGGGCCGAAGATCTTCACGCCGATCTCGTTTCCGGGCGGCCCGTACTTGACCGCCATGCCGGCCAGCAGCGCCGCCCACGAGCAGCCCTCGGCGAACGCCGCCACCACGAACGCCCGGATCCACCCGTCGCGCATCAGCCACTCCCCTTCGCCGTCGGCGGCCATGCTAGCCGCCCGGGCCGGGCTGCCCGGACGGAACCCGCTGCCCCGCGACGGGGATCACCGGGGCCGCCACGGGGTACAGAAAAGGGTCTGGCGGACCTTTCCTGACCCGCCACTCCGTGCGAGGTTGGGAAGAACCAACGGTGACAGGGTGGTGACCATGGGCGAGGACGTCGGCGTGCGTACCTTCAGCCGGGAGGACCGGGCCCGCTATCGCGAGAAGGTCCGGCGGTGCCTGGACGTGTTCGCCGAGATGCTGCGCGAGTCCCGGTTCGACGTGGAGCGGCCGATGACCGGCCTGGAGATCGAGCTGAACCTGGTCGACGACGACTTCGACCCGGCCATGCGCAACGCCGACGTGCTGGAGGCGATCGCCGACCCGGCGTTCCAGACCGAGCTGGGCCAGTTCAACGTCGAGATCAACGTCGAGCCGCGCCGGCTGGCCGGCACCGGCACCGCCGCGTTCGAGGAACACGTGCGGGCCAGCCTGAACGCCGCCGAGGAAAAGGCCCGCACGGTCGGCGCGCACATGGTGATGGTCGGCATCCTGCCGACGCTGCGCCCGGAGCACCTGACCGCCGAGACGCTGTCGGCCAATCCCCGGTACGCGCTGCTCAACGAGCAGATCTTCGCCGCCCGGGGCGAGGACCTGCCGATCGCGATCAGCGGGGTGGAGCGGCTGGCCACCACCGCCGACACGATCACCCCGGAGGCGGCCTGCACCAGCACCCAGTTCCACCTCCAGGTCAGCCCGGCGCAGTTCGCCGACTACTGGAACGCGGCCCAGGCGATCGCCGGCATCCAGGTGGCGCTCGGCGCGAACTCGCCGCTGTTCTTCGGCCGGGAGCTGTGGCGCGAGACCCGGGTGCCGCTGTTCCAACAGGCCACCGACACCCGGGCGGAGGAGATCAAGGCCCAGGGCGTACGCCCGCGGGTGTGGTTCGGGGAACGCTGGATCACCTCCGTGTTCGACCTGTTCGAGGAGAACGTGCGCTACTTCCCGGCGCTGCTGCCGGTCTGCGACCCGGAGGACCCGGCCACCACGCTGCACAGCGGCGGCGTGCCGAAACTGGCCGAGCTGCGGCTGCACAACGGCACCATCTACCGGTGGAACCGGCCGGTCTACGACGTGCTGAAGGGCCGCCCGCACCTGCGGGTGGAGAACCGGGTGCTGCCGGCCGGGCCGACGGTGCTGGACACCGTCGCCAACGGCGCGTTCTACTTCGGCCTGGTCCGGGCGCTCGCCGAGTCCGACCGTCCGCTGTGGTCGCAGATGTCGTTCAGCGCGGCCGAGGAGAACTTCAACGCCTGCGCCCGGCACGGCATCGACGCCCAGGTGTACTGGCCCGGCCTGGGCTACCTGCCGGTGACCGAGCTGGTGCTGCGCCGGCTGCTGCCGATGGCCCACCACGGGCTGGACCGGTGGGGCCTCGACCCCGCCGAGCGGGACCGGCTGCTCGGCATCGTCGAGCAGCGCTGCCTGACCAGCCGCAACGGCGCGACCTGGCAGGTGGAGACGCTGCACCGGCTGGAGTCGGCCGACCACCTGGACCGTCCGGCGGCGCTGCGCGAGGTGGTCCGCCACTACGTCGACCTGATGCACAGCAACCGGCCCGTGCACGAATGGCCCATCCCCTGAGCCGGCCTCCCGTCAGCGCAACGCGGTCACCGTCGCCCGCGCGGCCTGGGCGACCAGGGTGTCGTCGGGCTTAGCGTCGCGGCTGCCGCGACTGGACATGACCGCCAGCACGATCGGCGCGGAGTCCGGCGGCCACACCACGGCGATGTCGTTGCGGGTGCCATACCCGCCGGTGCCGGACTTGTCCGCCACCTGCCACCCGGCCGGCACGCCGGCCCGGACCAGCCCGCTGCCGGTGGTACTGGCCCGCATCCAGCTCAACAGCAGGTCCCGGTCCGCGGGCGGCAGGGCCTCACCCAACGTGTACGCCCGCAGCGAGCCGGCCAGCGCGCGGGGCGTGCTGGTGTCGCGCTCGTCGCCGGGCGTGGCCGCGTTGAGTTCCGGCTCGGTACGGACCGGCCGGGTGACCCGGTCACCGACATCCCGGAGCGCCCGCGCGAAGCCGGCCGGGCCGCCGAGCGCGTCGAACAGCAGGTTGCCGGCGGTGTTGTCGCTGTACCGCACCGCTGCCTCGGCGGCGTCCCGCAGCGTCATCCCGGTCTCCACGTGCCGTTCGGTCACCGGTGAGTGCGCCACCAGGTCGGCGCGCCGGTAGCGGACCACCCGGTCCCGGTCGGCGTCGGACGTGGCGGCCAGCATCGCGCCGGCGGCGAGCGCCTTGCACGTCGAGGCGTACGCGAACCGCTCGTCGGCCCGGTGTGCGAGGGTGCGGCCGGTGCCGGTGTCGACGGCGTAGACGCCGATCCGGGCGCCGAAGCGCCGCTCCAGCGCCGCCAGCTCGGCCGGCGCGGGCACCGGCTCGGCGTTCGGCGTCGCCGACGTGGCGGGTGCGGTCGGGGCGCTGGTGGGCGGCGCGGCTTCGGGCCGGTCCTTTGTGCAGCCGGCCACCAGGGCCGTCGCCGTGAGCATCGCCGCCGTGAGCACCTGCCGTCGGATCATCCGTTTCCTCCCCCGTCATCCGGACCACGCCGTTCTCGGGTCATTGTCGCCGATCCCGGTCGGGCCGGTGGTCCGCCGCCTCGGCCGGCGGGGTGGCCCGCATCCTCGGCCGGCGGGGTGGCCCGCATCCTCGGCCGGCGGGGTGGCCCGCATCCTCGGCCGGCGGGGTGGCCCGCATCCTCGGCCGGCGGGGTGGCTCGCAGCCTCGGCGGCGGGGCAGGTCAGGTCCCCGCGACGGCGGCGAACGTGAGCGCGCCCGCCGCAGCCAGCGGCAGCGCCACCGCGGCGGCCAGCAGCCGTACCCGGGCGGACCGGCCGATCAGCACCACGAGCAGCACGGCCAGCCCGAGGTCGATCGCCACGTTCCACCAGGCTCCGGGGTAGGACCCGGACTTCAGCGCGAACCGTAGCGCCTCCTCCACGAACACGGCCACCGGCAGCGCGGTCCCCACGACGCGCCGCCATCCGTCGGTCCGCGCCCAGATGCCGGCGACGCCGAACACCACGCCCGCCACCACGCCGAACGCCATCCAGACGAACGAGGTGAGCGCCCAGATCACGGCGAGGTCGTCGCCCTGGAGCAGCGTCGCCGCCAGGTAGTAGCTGGGCACCGCGACGATCAGCAGGACGCTGGCGGCCACGGCGGCGCGCACCGCGCCCGACCGGATCCACCAGCCCAGCGCGAACGCGGCCACCGCCCAGGTGGCTGTGGAGTTGCCCAGTTCGGCGAACGGGAACGGCACCCACTTGATCCAGACGAAGTCCAGGAAGCCGAGCAGGAAACCGGCGACGGGAACGACAAGCGCGACGGCGCGACGCGAGGGTGGCATGCGCGGAATCTTACATACTCGGTATGCTCGACCCCGTCGAGAGGGCTGCCCTACGAGGCGAGGCGCCGCTCGGACGGCGCGAGACGCGCCACCTCGTCGGAGTGGTTGATCTCCGACCAGACCGCATCCAGGGAGAGGCCGAGGACGTCGGCGATGGCGGCGATGGTGGGAAACGCCGGGGTGGCCACCCGGCCGGACTCGATCTTGCGGAGCGTCTCCGGGGAGACACCCGCGTCGAGCGCGGTGAGCAGCATGGATCGCTCACCTCGGGCGCGGCGCAGGAGCGCGCCGAGGCGCTGCCCGCGCTCGACCTCGGCGGGAGTGAGGGGCAACCGGACCATGCCGAGATTCTAATACCGGGATAACATGACCGGGATACTTATTGGTCGCGTGAGGAAGGCGCCCGCATGATCGAGATCCTGAGCCCCACCGACGTACGGCGGGCGCGGGACACCGGCGCCCTGGTCGCCCACATCCTGCAGACCCTCCGGAGCAGCACCACCGTCGGCACCAACCTGCTCGACATCGACAGGCAGGCCCAGCGCATGATCGTCGAGGCCGGGGCGCAGTCCTGCTACGTCGACTACGAGCCGTCCTTCGGGCGCGGGCCGTTCGGCCACTACATCTGCACGTCGGTGAACGACGCGGTGCTGCACGGCCTGCCGCACGACTACACGCTCGCCGACGGCGACCTGCTGAGCCTCGACCTGGCCGTCAGCCTCGGCGGAGTGGTGGCCGACTCCGCGATCAGCTTCCTCGTCGGTGACGCCCGGCCCGCGGAGAGCGTCGCGCTCATCGACGCGACCGAGCGGGCGTTGCAGGCCGGGATCGCCGCCGCCGGTCCCGGCGCCCGGATCGGCGACCTCTCGCACGCCATCGGATCGGTCCTCACCGCGGCCGGATACTCGGTGAACACCGAGTTCGGCGGGCACGGTGTCGGGTCGACGATGCACCAGGACCCGCACGTGTCGAACACCGGCCGCCCCGGACGCGGGTACAAACTGCGCCCCGGGCTGCTGCTGGCGCTGGAGCCGTGGGTGATGGCGGACACCGCCACGCTGGTCACCGACGCCGACGGGTGGACGCTGCGCAGCGCGACCGGCTGCCGCACCGCGCACAGCGAGCACACCATCGCCATCACCGACGACGGCGCGGAGATCCTGACGCTGCCGAAGCCGTGACCCGGGCACCCGCCGTGGTCACACGGGCGTGCAGCGCTCCCGCAGCGTGGGGACACCGGGCCCGGTGAGGTCGTCGCAGTACGCGGCCCGCCCGGCCATCGCCATCGTCAGCGCCAGCGTGGTGCCGCTGACCAGCGGGCCGTCGCCGGCGGTGAACGGCCCGTCGGTCGCCTCCACCCGCAGGCCGTCGATCGCGCTGCGCCCGGCCACCGTGAAGTCCCGCCCGGCGTAGAACCGGGCGACCGGCGTCACCGCCTCGACCGGGGGCGTCCGGGTCAAGCCGAGCGGCCGCCGGATGTCCTGGGCGTGCACCACCACCTCACCGAGCCACGCCTCGGTCGGGCCGAACGTCGACGTGGTGCTGCCGATGATCCGCCGGAACCGGTCGAGCGTCTCCCCCGGGTCGGCACCCCGGTGCTCGGCCAGCCGGCGGTCGTTGTGCAGATCGAAGTCGAACCGGGCGCCGAGCACGCTGGCGACCCAGCGGGCCGGGCCGACGCTTGCCGCCGCGGTCATGTGCGCGAGCGTCTCCTCAACGGTCCACCGGCCGCACAGCGAGCGCCGCGCCCACTGCGCCGCGTCGATTCCGGCGAGGTCGTCGGCCAGGGCGGCGCGCTCGGCGTGCGCGAGCGCCCACAGCTCACGGCGGGTCAGCGTGTCGGACATGAAACCTCCAGGGGCCGGGTCGTCGGAGGTAGGACCGCGCTGCCTGGACGAACTCACCGCTCCCGCCCCGCCGATCTTGGAGTTGTGGTGGTTCGCAAACCGGGCATGGGCGACCTTCGAGGCGCCACAACTCCAAGATCGGCGTTGAGGGCGGGCGGGCTGCACGTTTGCTGCACGTCCGCTGAACGCTCGCCGGTGACGCTTCTCGCACACATCAACCGCAAGGGAGAAGCGTCATGTCACACAGGTTCCTCTTCACCCCGCGTACCGTCGCTTCGGCGATCGGGGCGCTCGTCCTGGCCGCCGCGGGCCTGGCCGGCGGCGCCACCCCGGCGTCCGCGGCCTACATCGTCCCCCCCGACTGCGGCCCCTACTCCGGGGCGCCGGTGCCGGCCGGATACACCCTGAGGTTCGCCATCGCGGCCTACGTCAGCAACAACGCCAACGGTCCGGAGTTCATCGTCGGCACTAACCTTCGCGACGTGATCGTCGGAAGCGTCTACGACGACGTCATCTGCGGCCTCCCCGGCAACGACGACATCCAGGCCAACAGTGGCGACGACATCGTCTACGGCGGGCTGAACGGCGACGACATCTGGGGCGACCTGGGCAACGACAACCTCCACGGCGACGGCGGCGCCGACACCATCCACGGTGACCGCTTCATCGGACCCAGCGCCCTGGACGGCAACGACCGCGTGGACGGCGGCAGCAACGACGACCACCTCTTCGGCGACAAGGGCGCGGACACCCTGGTCGGCGGTCCCGGCTTCGACGACGGCGACGGAGGCCCGGACGTCGTGTTCGACGACTGCCGTACCAGCGTGGAAATCGTGGTCAACTGCCCGTGATCCAGTCGGCACGGCGGTCCGCGGGGCTCGGACAACGGGGCCCGCGGACCGCGCGCTGCCGCCTGTCGGATCGTCGTCACGCCCGGTCCGACCACCACCGCACGCGGCTACCGTGACACTCCGTGGCGGTGGAGTTCCGGGTGCTCGGCGACCTGGACGTCCGGATCGACGGCCGGGCGGTCCGGGTCGGTCACGCCCGTCAGCAGTGCGTCCTCGCCGCTCTACTGGTCGAGCCCAACCGGGTCGTCGCGACCGGGCAGCTGATCAGCCGGGTCTGGGGCGACGAGGTGCCGGACGGGGCCGCCGCCACGCTGCGTGGCTACCTGTCGCGGCTGCGGCACGCGCTGGCCGGCACGGACGACGTCCGCATCGTCCGGCGTCATCCCGGCTATCTGCTCGCCGTCGACCCGGACCGTGTCGACCTGCACCGCTTCCGCGCGCTGACCGAGCAGGCCCGGAGCGCCGCTGACGACGCGACGGCGATCGGCTGCCTGGAGCGGGCGCTGGGGCTGTGGCGCGGTGACGCGTTCGACGGCCTGACCACGCCGTGGCTGGCGGCGTACCGGCAGACCCTGGACCGGCAGCGGCTCGCGGCCGCGCTGGACCGCAACGACATCGCGCTGCGCCGCGGCGGGCATGTCCGTCTCCTTCCCGACGTCCTGGATCTGAGCGGCCGGTATCCGTGGGACGAGCGCCTGGCGGCGCAGGCGATGCTCGCGTTGTACCGGTGCGGGCGGCAGGCCGACGCGCTGGAGCACTTCCACCGGCTGCGCCGGAGGCTGGCCGCCGAGATCGGCGCCGACCCCAGCCCGCCGCTGGCGCAGCTCTACCAGCAGATCCTCACCGCCGACGCGGCGATCGCGCCGCCGGACCTGCCAGGCAGCGGAGAGCCGAGCGCGACGGCCACCGGCGCGGCCCGGGATGCGGGCGCCGTGCCCCGGCAGCTGCCCGCGTCACCAGGGGTCTTCGCCGGCCGGACCGCCCAGCTCGCGCGCCTCGACGAACAACTCGCCGACGCGGGCCACCCGGAGGGCGCCGGGTCACCGGTGGTGATCTCGTCCATCGGCGGCGGCGGTGGAGTCGGCAAGACCTGGCTGGCGCTGCGCTGGGCGCACGCCAACGCCGGCCGTTTCCCCGACGGGCAGCTCTACGTCAACCTGCGCGGCTTCGACCCGACAGCGGACCCGGTGACGTGGCCGGTCGCGGTGCGCGGCTTCCTCGAGGCGCTCGGCGTCGAACCGGCACGCGTACCGGCCGATCCGGAGGCCCAGGCGTCGCTGTACCGCACGCTCGTCGCCGGACGCCGGCTGCTGGTGGTCCTCGACGACGCCCGCGACGCCGCCACAGTGGTCCCGCTGCTGCCCGGCACCCCCACCAGCGCGGTCCTGGTGACCAGCCGACGGCAACTGGCCGGCCTCGTCACCACCCACGGCGCGCGGCCGCTGCCGCTGGACGTGCTGCCCGACGACGAGGCCCGCGAGCTGATCGTCCGGCAGGTGGGCGCCGCGCGGGTGGCCGGGCAGCCGGACGCCGTCGCGGCCATCCTGCGGTTCTGCGGGGGCCTGCCGCTGGCTCTCGGGATCGTGGCGGCCCGCGCCGCGCTCAACCCGGAACTTGCCCTGTCGTCAGTCGCGGCCGAGCTGACCTCAGCGGTCAGCCCGCTGGACGCGCTGACCGGCGACGAGGTGACGACGAACCTGCGGGTGGTGCTGTCCCGCTCGCTGGCGGCGCTCACGCCGGAGGCGGCGGAGGTGTTCACGCTGCTCGGCCTCGCCCCGGGCCCGGACATCGGCCGGGCCGCGGCGGCCAGCCTGACCGCCCGTACGCCGGCCGAGCTGCGCCCGCCGCTGCGCGAGCTGGTCGACGCGCACCTGGTGCAGGAACACGTCGCGGGCCGCTACCGCATGCACGACCTGGTCCGCAGCTTCGCCGTCGAACGGGCCAGCGGTGGCCCGGCCGGTTCCCGGGCCGCGTTGCGCCGGCTGGTCGACCACCGTCTGCACACCGCTCACGCGGCCGCGCTGCTGCTGTCCCCGCAGCGCGACCCGCTGACCCTGGCCCCCGCCGCGCCGGGGGTGAGTACCGAACGGCTCGACGACCTGGCGGCGGCGCTGGCCTGGTTCACCGCCGAGCACCAGGTGCTCCTCGCGACCATCGAGTACGCCGCCGGCAACGGCCTCGACGTCGCCACCGGGCAGCTCTCGTGGACCCTGGCCACGTACTTCGACAGGCAGGGCCACTGGCACGACTGGGCCGCTGTGGCCCGCCGGGCGGTCGAGGCGACCGGACGCTCGGGTGACCGGCCGGCGCAGGCGCAGGCGCACCGGCTCCTGGCCGGGGCCTGCTCCAACCTCGGCCGGTACGCCGAGGCGCAGCGCAACCTGCTCGCCGCGCTGGATCTGTTCGCCGCGCTGGGCGACGACGAGGGGCGGGCGCACACCCATTTCGACCTCAGCATGCTGCACGACCGGCAGCGGCAGCCGCGGGAGGCGCTGCCGCACGCGCGGCGCAGCCTCGCCCTCTACGAACGGGTCGGGAGCCCGCTCAAGCAGGCGGTCGCGCTCAACGCGATCGGCTGGTACCACTCGCAGCTCGGCGAGCACCACGACGCGATCACGTTCTGCCGCCGCGCCCTCGCCCTGGCCGAGCGGGCCGGGAGCGCGTACGGGCAGGCGAACACGTGGGACAGCATCGGCTTCGCCCACCACCATCTGGGTGAGTACGAGGACGCGGTGGACTGTTTCCGGCAGGCCCTCGCGCTGTTCGCCGAGATCGGTGACCGGCATGCCGAGGGCATCGTGCTGGACCACCTCGGCGACACGTGGGCCGCGGCCGGGCGGGCGGACGCGGCCCGGGACGCCTGGCGGCGGTCACTCGCGTTGTACGAGGAACTCGGTCACGCCGACGCCGAGGCGGTACGGCGCAAACTTCACCGGTGAACGGTCAGAGCGCCGCGATCGCGGCCGACTCCGGCGGCAGCTCGATCCCGTCGCGCATCACCGTGACGCCCTCGGACGTGGCGAGCAGCACCCGGCGTACCACCCCGGGCAGGTTGATCCGCTGCGCCCGGCCGGCCAGGTTCGCCACCACGAGCGTGTCGCCGCGCCGCATCACCAGGAACCGGTCGCCGTGGCGGACGTCGACCCGGTCCAGCCGGGGGTCGGACAGGTCGGCCCGGGAGCGGCGCAGCGCGATCAGCCGCCGGTAGAGGTCGTACGTCTCGCGGTGGTCGGGCTTGTCCAGCTCGGCCCAGTCCAGCCGGGACCGCAGGAACGTCTGCGGGTCCTGCGGGTCCGGCACGTCGTCGGTGGCCCAGCCGTGGTCGGCGAACTCGCGTCTGCGGCCGGTGGCGACCGCCGTCGCGAGTTCCGGCTCGGGGTGGCTGGTGAAGAACTGCCACGGCGTGGCGGCCGCCCACTCCTCCCCCATGAACAGCATCGGCGTGAACGGCGCGGTCATCAGCAGCGTCGCGCCGACGCGCAACAGGCCGGGCGACAGCGTGGCGGAGATCCGGTCGCCGGTGGCCCGGTTGCCGATCTGGTCGTGGTTCTGCAGGTACGCCACGAAGCGGTGGCCGGGCGTGCGCTGCCTGTCGACCGGGCGGCCGTGGCTGCGGCCGCGGAAGCTGGACCAGGTGCCGGCGTGGAAGAACCCGCCGGTCAGCACGTCGGTGAGGCACTCCAGCGAGCCGAAGTCGCCGTAGTAACCCTGCCGTTCGCCGGTGAGCAGCGTGTGCAGCGCGTGGTGGGCGTCGTCGTTCCACTGCGCGTGCAGGCCGTACCCGCCCGCCTCGCGCGGCGTGATCAGGCGCGGGTCGTTGAGGTCGCTCTCGGCGATCAGCGACAGCGGCCGCCCGAGGTGCGTGGACAGCGCCTCCACCTCGGCGGCGACCTCCTCCAGCCAGTGCACGGCCCGGCCGTCCGGCATGGCGTGCACGGCGTCCAGCCGCAGCCCGTCGACGTGGTAGTCGCGCAGCCAGCCCAGCACGCTGTCGGCGATGTAGCGGCGTACCCCGTCGGAGTGCGGGCCGTCCAGGTTGACGGTGCGGCCCCAGGTGTTGCTCTGCTCGGTGAGGTACGGCGCGAACCGCGGCGCGTAGGCCCCGGAGGGCCCGAAATGGTTGTAGACGACGTCGAGGATCACCCCCAGGCCCTTGGCGTGGGCGGCGTCGACGAACCGTTTCAGGCCGTCCGGGCCGCCGTACGGCTCGTGCGGCGCGAACCAGCAGACGCCGTCGTAGCCCCAGTTGTGCTCGCCGTTGAACGCGTTCACCGGCAGCAGCTCGACCATGTCCACGCCGAGGTCGACGAGGTGGTCGAGCCTGGCGATCGCCCCGTCGAACGTGCCTTCCGGGGTGAACGTGCCGATGTGCAGCTCGTACAGCACGCTGCCGGGCAGTTGCCGGCCGGTCCAGGCGGCGTCGGTCCAGGCGAACGCGGCGTGGTCGTAGAGCCGGCTGGGCCCGTGCACCCCGGCCGGCTGCCAGGCCGAGCGGGGGTCGGGCAGCGCCTGGGCGTCGTCGTCGAGCAGGAACGCGTAGTCGGTGCCGGGCCCGGCGCCGGGGACCTCGACCCGCCACCAGCCGTCCGGCGCCTGACGCATCGCGTGGTCGGCGACGCCGGGCAGGCGCAGCCGCACCCGGGCGGCCTCGGGCGCCCACACCGTGAACTCGGTCATGCGGCGGCCTCCACAGAGTCGGTGGGTGCGAGGAGGGCGACGGGGTAGGTGCTCAGCAGATCATGAAGGAGCAGCTCAGAACCACTGTAGACCCGTCCGGTGAACAAGTCGGTGCACTCGTGAACGGGAAGTGACAGCGCCGTGTCCCGCCAGCCGCCGGAGCGGGCCAGCCGCAGCGGCAGCCGGGTCGCCACCGCGACCGCCCCACCCCGGTCGAAGGCCACCGCGTGCGCGGCGGCCGGGCCGCGCGCGGGCACCGGCCGGTAGCCGCCGAACAGGTCCGGGCGGTCGCGGCGCAGCCGCAGCGTCCGGGACACCACGAGCAGCTTGGCCGCGCCGTCGGCGGCCACCGCGGGCCGCCAGCCGGCGTCGAGCCGGGCCAGCAGGTCCCGGCGTACGGCGAAGTCGACCGGCCGCCGGTTGTCCGGGTCGACGAGCGAGTTCTCCCACAGCTCGGTGCCCTGGTAGACGTCGGGCACACCGGGCATGGCGAGCTGGACCAGCTTCTGCCCGAGCGCGTTCGACCAGCCGGGCGGCGTGATCTCGGCGGCGAACGCGGTGATCTGGGCGTGCAGCTCCGGGTCGTCGTACATCCGGTCGACCAGGGCGTGCAGCTCGTGCTCGAAGCCCGGGTCCGGGTCGGCCCAGCTGGTGGTGACGGACGCCTCCCGGGCGGCCTTCTCGGCGTACCCGTGCAGTCGTTCCCGTTCGATCGGCCACGCCCCGACGGCGGTCTGCCAGAGCAGGTGGGCCAGCGCGGGGTCGGCCAGCGGCGCGCGCGACATCCAGTCGGCGACCCGTTCGGCCCAGCGGCCGGGCAGCTCGGACAGCACCGCGAGGCGGGCGCGGACGTCCTCGCCGCGCTTGGTGTCGTGGGTGGACAGCGCGGTCATGCTCGCCGGCCAGCGCACGTGCCGGGCGGCGGCGAAGCGGTGCAGCTCGGCCGCTGGCACACCGAAGTGGGCCGGGCTGCCGCCGACCTCGTTGAGCGCGACGAACCGGCTCCACCTGTAGTACGCGGTGTCCTCCACGCCCTTGGCCATCACCGCGCCGGTCAGCTGCGGGAACCGGGCGGCCAGCTCGTGGCCGGGGTCGCGCAGCCGGGCGGTGACCTGGTCGAGCACGCCGGTCAGGTCGGGACGGCGGCGGCCTGCCTCGCTGCGGGCGGCGGCCAGGTGCCGGGCGCCTTCGGGCGGGTATCCGCGGTAGACCGGGAAGCACGCGGCCAGCTCGGCCAGGGCGGCGCGGACCTGCTCGCCCGGCAGCTCCGGCACGAGCGCGGCCAGCCGGGTCAGCTCGGCGGCGAGCAGCCGGGTGGCGGCCTCCAGCTTGGTGGCGTGCGTCAGCTCCGCCCAGGAGGTGTGCCGCCCGGTGAGCCGGCCGTCGAGTGCGGTGAAGTCCGCCTCGGCGTCCGGGTCGATGAACAACCCGGACACGGCGGCCAGCGCGTCGTAGCCGGTGGTGCCGTCGACCGGCCAGTCCGGCAGGTCCTCGCCGTACTCCAGGATCTTCTCCACCACGAGCCAGCTCTGCGGCGCGGCGGCGCGCAACCGGGCCAGGTAGCCGGCCGGGTCGCGCAGCCCGTCCGGGTGGTCGACGCGGATGCCGTCGACCTCCCCGGCGTCGACCCAGCGCAGGATCTCCGCGTGGGTGGCGTCGAACACCTCCGGGTCCTCCACCCGCAGGCCGGCCAGGTCGGACACGGCGAAGAACCGGCGGTACGTCAGCTCGGCGTCGCCGCGCCGCCAGTTCACCAGCTCGTAGTGCTGCCGGTCGTGCACCTGCCGGGGCGTGCCGTCGCCGGTGCCGTCGGCGACCGGGAACCGGTGCTCGTGGTAGCGCAGTTCCCCGTCGACGAGCTTCAGGTCGTCGAGCGCGTCGGCGGTGTCGGCGAGCACCGGCAGCAACAGCCGACCGCGGTCCCAGTCGATGTCGAACCAGCGCGCGTACGCCGAGTCGCGTCCGGACCGCAGCACGTCCCACCAGGCCGGGTTGGCCTCGGGCCGGGCGACGCCGGCGTGGTTGGGCACGATGTCCACGACCAGGCCCAGCCGGGCCGCGCGCAGCGCCCGGACCAGCCGGGCCCGGGCGGGCTCGCCGCCGAGCTGCGGGTTGACCGCGCGGTGGTCCACCACGTCGTAGCCGTGCGTGGAGCCGGGCGTGGCGGTGAGCAGGGGCGCGGTGTAGAGGTGGGTGACGCCGAGCGCGGCGAGGTAGCCCGCCAGCTCGGCCGTGGCGTCCAGGTCGAAGCCGGGACGCACCTGGACCCGGTAGGTCGAGCGGGGGGTGTCGGGCATGGGTCAGGCCGTCCTCTCCAGGACCAGCAGCGAGCGGTCCGGCACGCAGACCGTGCCGCCCGCCTCGACCAGTGTCGTCTTCTCCGGGTCGGGTTCCGCGGTGCTGATCACCAACTCCCACCGGCTGCCGAACTCCTCGCCGGGCAGCGTGAAGTCCAGCGGCGCGTCGTGCGCGTTGAACAGCAGCAGGAACGAGTCGTCCCGGTGGCGCTGGCCGTACTGGCCGCGTTCCCCGATGCCGTCGCCGTTGACGAACAGGGCCACCGAGCGGCCGAAGTCGTTGCCCCAGTCCTCGCCGGTCATCTCCCGGCCGTCCGGGGTGTACCAGGCCAGGTCCGGCAGTCCGGAGCCGGCGGCCCGGCCGCCCACCGGCAGGCCGGTGAAGAACCGGCGGCGGCGGAACACCTGGTGCCGGTTGCGGAAGTCGGTGAGCCGGCGGACGAAGTCCAGCAGCTCGTCGTCGGCCCGGTCCCAGTCCACCCAGGCGATCTCGCTGTCCTGGCAGTAGGCGTTGTTGTTGCCGTGCTGGGTGCGGCCCAGCTCGTCGCCGTGGCCGAGCATCGGCACGCCCTGGGACAGCATCAGCGTGGCCAGGAAGTTGCGCCGCTGCCGGGCACGCAGCGCGCGTACGCCCGGGTCGTCGGTCTCGCCCTCGACGCCGCAGTTCCAGGACCGGTTGTGGCTCTCCCCGTCCCGGTTGTCCTCGCCGTTCGCCTCGTTGTGCTTGTCGTTGTAGGAGACCAGGTCGGCCAGCGTGAACCCGTCGTGGCAGGTGACGAAGTTGATGCTGTGGAACGGGCGGCGGCCGTCGTCCTGGTAGAGGTCGGCGGAGCCGGAGATGCGGGAGGCGAACTCGGCGAGCGTGGCCGGCTCGCCGCGCCAGAAGTCGCGTACGGTGTCGCGGTACTTGCCGTTCCACTCGGTCCACTGCGGCGGGAAGTTGCCGACCTGGTAGCCGCCCGGGCCGACGTCCCACGGCTCGGCGATGAGCTTGACCCGGCCGACCACCGGGTCCTGCTGCACCACCTCGAAGAACGTGGACAGGCGGTCCACCTCGTAGAACTCGCGGGCC
The DNA here is from genome assembly GCF_000568915.1 of Micromonospora sp. M42. Lineage (NCBI taxonomy): Bacteria > Bacillati > Actinomycetota > Actinomycetes > Micromonosporales > Micromonosporaceae > Micromonospora > Micromonospora sp. M42. Next base: position 1,313,140 of record NZ_KK037233.1, read on the forward strand.
AGCGTGGCCGCCAGGTCGAACCGGAAGCCGTCGACGTGCATCTCGGTCACCCAGTACCGCAGCGAATCCATGATCAGCTGGAGTGAGTGCGGGCTGCGCACGTTGAGGCTGTTGCCGGTGCCGGTGTAGTCGACGAAGTAGCGCCGGTCGTCCTCGGAGAGCCGGTAGTAGCTGGGCGTGTCGATGCCCTTGAAGCTCAGCGACGGCCCGAGGTGGTTGCCCTCGGCGGTGTGGTTGTAGACCACGTCGAGGATGACCTCGATGCCGGCGGCGTGCAGCGCCTTGACCATGCCCCGGAACTCCTGCACCTGCTGGCCCAGGCGGCCCAGCGCGGAGTAGCCGTGGTGCGGGGCGAAGAAGCCGATGGTGTTGTAGCCCCAGTAGTTGCGCAGCCCCAGGTCGGCCAGGCGGTGGTCGTGCACGAACTCGTGCACCGGCATCAGCTCCACCGCCGTGACGCCGAGCCGCTTGAAGTGCTCGATCATGACCGGCGAGGCGATCGCCGCGTACGTGCCGCGCAGCTCCTCCGGGATGCCCGGGTGGCGCATGGTCAGCCCGCGCACGTGGGCCTCGTAGATCACCGAGTGGTGGTACGGGGTGCGCGGCGGCCGGTCGTTGCCCCAGTCGAAGTACGGGTTCACCACCACCGACTTCGGCATGTACGGCGCGGAGTCCTCGGTGTTCATCCGGTCCGGGTCGCCGCCGACCTCGTAGTCGTAGACCGACGGGTGCCAGGTGATCTCCCCGTCGACCGCCTTCGCGTACGGGTCGAGCAGTAGCTTGTGCGGGTTGCAGCGCAGCCCCTCGGCCGGGTTCCACGGCCCGTGCACCCGGTAGCCGTAGCGCTGGCCGGGCTCGACGCCGGGGATGTAGGCGTGCCAGACGTACGCGTCGACCTCGCGCAGCTCCACCCGGCGCTCGGTGCCGATGTCCCACTCGTCGAACAGGCAGAGCTCGATCTTCTCCGCCACCTCGGAGAAGATCGCGAAGTTGGTGCCCATCCCGTCGTAGGTGGCGCCGAGGGGGTAGCTCTCGCCCGGCCAGACCTGCATGTCGCTCCTTCGGCCCATGATCGTGAGCGCAGCGGACAGGGGGCCGCCGATGCGCACGCCGGTGATGCCCAGTCGTACGCCTCGTCAATCCACCCGTTCGGACGGTAACCGAAATCCGCCCTCGTGGGGCCGGATGTCACGTTCGGGCCCGCCTGCGGCGATCGGGGCCACCCGTCCCGGCATTCCATAGCCGGGGTCGGCGAATAAGCAGGTCACTTCACAATAGAGGGTCGCCCGCATTCATTGACACCTTCCCCTACTTTATCTTCTCGTTACATCGGCTTCACGCGATCGGAGAAGGAGGCAATTGATGCGGTGATTCATCATTCAACCCCACCTGACCTGGGCATCTCGAATAGTGGATCCCGGAACTACGCCGCGTCACCGCCCGGAATCTTTCCGTTCCCGACCGGCCTTCACCTGCGCGAATTGACGGTTCCGCCTCGCTTTATCTCCCTGTTACATCAGCGCGGTGCGAATCCCGCCAGGACCGGCCTACGCTTCGTTCCACTGTCCACATCGATCCGAAAAGAGGATGAATCGATGGGTGAAAGCAGGAACTTGTCGATCGACCTGTCCGACCTGGACACCACAGCGGTCTCCTGGTCGGGCGCCGGCGACGAGGCGTCGGCAGGGCTGTACGCCATGCCGACGGGCGGCGGGATCACGCTGACCGACCCGTCCGCCATGGGCAAGGGCTCCTGCGGCGGCGCCGCGTGCCAGGGCCGGCCGATCCAGTGGTGCTGCGTCAACTGCCACTGATCATCGCGGAGCCGCCGGCGATCGCCGGCGGCTCCGTCCCATCGTCAGCGCGGCCGGTGGCCCGGCTCGTGGGACAAGCGGAGAGGTACGTCAGATGAGCGTTGAACCCGGTCGAGCCGTCGAGCTGAGCGTGGTGATCCCCACCCACGCGGACGCCCCCTGCCTGGAGCTCACGCTGCGGTCGCTGCGGCGTCAGACGCTGGACCCGGACCGCTTCGAGGTCATCGTCGTCCGCGACGGCGGGGACGGCAGCCAGTACTCCGGCATCGCCGACGCCGGCAAGGGGCTGCGCCTGCACTTCGTCGAACGGCCCGAGCGCGGCGGCCGGGCGGCGGCCCGCAACGAGGCCGCGCGCCGGGCGACCGCGCCGCTGCTGCTGTTCCTCGACGCCGACTCGTACGCCACGCCGGACCTGCTGCGCCGCCACCTCGACCACCACCGCGACCCGTCCGCGCCGGCGGTGCTGATGGGCCGGCGCGACGAGACCGGCATCGAGCACGTGCACGCGGCGCTGGCCGACCAGCCGACCATGCCCGTACCCCGGCTGCGTGGGCGCGGCGGCGGCGACATGCGGTTCGGGACCGAGGAGGGACCGTCCGGCGACGACTGGCTGCTGGCCGGGTGGCTGTTCTGCTTCACCCACAACGCCTCGGTGCGCCGGGACGTGTTCGAGGCGGTCGGCGGCTTCGACGAGGGCTTCGGCCTGCGCTGGGGCCTGGAGGACATGGAGCTCTTCTACCGGGTGCACGCGCACCTCGGCGTACTCAACCGCAACTTCGCCTACGACGACCTGGCCGCCGTCTACCACCTGCCGCACCACCGCAACGTCATCCAGAACTGGAACGACTTCATGGACAACCTGGATCGGGTCGCGCTCAAGTACCCGGTCGTGGAGTGGGAGTTCGCCGGGCCGGTGGACGTGGCCCGCGCGGCCGAGCGGGTGGTGCACTACCGCCGGGCGATGGACGACTGCGTACGCCGCTCCTGGTGCCGGATCGGGCCGGCGGTGCAGCGGCTCGGCGGCCGCCTGCCCGGCGACCGGGTGCTGTGGGTCGGCACCGGCAGCGCCGAGGCCGGGCTGCCCGACGGCGCGCTGACCTACGACTACGGGGCGCCGGCCGGTCCGGCCAACTTCCACCTGGTCGGGATCAGGCCACCGGTCGCCGCGGACAGCCTGGACGCCGTGGTCAGCGTCGACTTCTGGCGGTACCTCTACTGGGAGGACCTGTGCCAGTTCGTCAACGTCGCCGGTGCCCTCGCCGACGAGGTGCACCTGGTCTCCACCGGCGCGGAGCTCTCGGCGCGGTTCGACCCGGACCCGGCGAGCCTGGGCTACCTCGGCCGGGTCATGGGCGCCGCGTTCGAGACCACCCTGACCGAGGTCGACGGCCTCGGCACGGTGCTGCGGCTGCGCCCGCACCACCGTGCCGCCGTCGCGGCCGGCTGACCGGGACGACAACGCCGATGCCAGTGATCGAGGCCAGTGGCCTGACCAAGCGGTTCCGGATCGCCGACAAGCAGCCGGGCCTGCGCGGCTCGCTGCGCCACCTCGTACGGCCACGACACGTCGAGCACGTGGCGGTCGACGGCGTCGACCTGTCGATCTCCTCCGGCGAGGCGGTCGCGTACGTCGGGCCCAACGGCGCCGGGAAGTCGACGACGGTCAAGCTGCTCACCGGCATCCTGCACCCCACCGCCGGGCGGGTACGCGTCTGCGGCCTCGACCCGCACCGCGACCGGCACGCCAACGCCCGCAACATCGGCGTGCTGTTCGGCCAGCGCAGCCAGCTCTGGTGGGACCTGCAGGTCCGCGACTCCCTCGCGCTGCTGCGCGACATCCACCGCATCCCCCGGGCCCGGTACGCGGCACGCCTGGAGGAGTTCGACGCGCTGCTCGGGCTCGGCCGGCTGCTGCCGGTGGTCGCCCGGCAGCTCTCGCTCGGCCAGCGGATGCGCGCCGACCTGGCCGCCGCGCTGCTGCACGCACCGCCCGTGGTGTTCCTCGACGAGCCGACCATCGGGCTGGACATCGTCGCCCGGCAGGCCGTCCGGGACTTCCTGCGGGCCCAGCGCGCGAGCGGGACCACGGTGCTGATGACCACGCACGACATCGGTGACATCGAGCAGGTCTGCCGCCGGCTCGTGATCATCGACGGGGGCCGGATCATCTTCGACGGCTCGATCGACGCCGTCCGCCGGCTGGTCGCCGACCAGCGGACCGTGCACCTGACGCTCGGCGCCGACTGGCACGGCGACCTCGACGCCGACCTGCCGGGCGTCCGGCTGGTCCACGACGGGTCGGCACGGCAGATCGCCGTCACGTTCGACCACGGCGCGTACGGCGCGGGCGAGATCGTCTCGGTGGTCGCCCGCCGGGCGCCGGTGGTGGACATCCGGATCGACGAGCCGTCCATCGAGGACGTGGTGCGCCGGGCGTACGCCGGCGAGCTGAGCCCGTCGGTGCCGGCATGAGGGCGTACCTGACGCTGGCGCGGATGTCCTGGTCGACGCTGCTGATCTACCGGGGCGAGTTCCTCCTCCAGCTCACCGGGGTCGTGGTGCAGACAGTGGCGCTGTTCGCGGTCTGGCAGGCCGTCTTCGCCGGCGCGGCCGGCGGCGAGGTGGGCGGATTGTCCTGGGAGCAGATGAAGGGCTACCTGGTCGTGGCGTTCCTGACCGGGGGGCTGCTGTCGAGCTTCACCGACGCGCAGATCGCCGGCCCGGTGCTGCACGGCACCGTGGCGCTCGACCTGGTCCGGCCGATCGACTACCAGCTCTCGCGTTTCGCGCTGTCACTCGGATACGTCGTCGGTGAAGTGCTGACGGTGGCGGTGATGGCGGCGACGCTGGTGTCGGCGTTCGGCGGCGCCGCGCTGCCCGCCGCCGGGCAGGCCGGGCTGTTCCTGCTCAGCCTGCTGGCGGTGGTGCCGCTGAAGTTCGGCCTGGTCTACCTCGTCGGGCTGCTGTGCTTTTGGACCGGCAACTTCCACGGGCTGAGCCTGTCCCGGGTGGCGGTCACCAACATCCTCTCCGGGGCGCTGGTGCCGATCGCGTTGTTCCCCGGCTGGCTCCAGGTCGTCTGCCAGCTCTCCCCGTTCCCCGGCATCGTCTCCACCCCGGCGCTGATCTACCTGGGGCAGGCACGTGGCGCCGAGGCGGTGACGCTGATCGGCGTACAACTGCTCTGGGTTCTGGTGTTGTGGGGCGCGGCCCGGCTGCTGTGGTCCGCGGGCGTGCGGCGGCTGACCGCGCACGGCGGGTGACCGGCCGATGATGCACGAGGCACGGATCTACCGCCGGCTGCTCGGCGCGCATCTGCGGGCGGTGCTCGAGTACCGCGCCGACGCGCTCCTGACCATCGGGGCGACGGTGCTCGGTCAGCTCGCCGGGCTGGTCTTCGTGGTGATGGTGTTCCGGCAGGTGACCGCGCTCGGCGGGTGGACCCGCTGGGAGGTGCTGTACGTCTGCGCCATGGTGATGCTCGCCGAGGGCGTCGGCTCCCTGCTGTTCGAGGGGACCTGGCATCTCGGCGGCCTGGTCAACCTCGGCCTGCTGGACTACCTGCTGGTCCGGCCCTACCCGGTGGTGCTCCAGGTCACCGGCAACGCGGTCGGGTTCAACGGCCTCGGCAACGTCGGTTTCGGCGCGGCGCTGCTCGGCGCCGCGGCCGTCCACCTCGACCTGGCCTGGACGCCGCTGACGGTGCTCTGGGCGGTGGTGCTGCTCGCCAGCGGAGTCCTGGTCAAGCTGGCGGTCAACCTGGCCACCAACGCTGTCGTCTTCTGGCTGCTGAGCCCGTCCAGCTCGCTCGCGGCGAGCGTGCACACCCTGGGCGACCTGGCCCGCTATCCGCTGACCCTGTACGGCACCGGCCTGCGCTCGCTGCTGACGCTCGTACCCGTCGCGTTCGTCGGCTACTTCCCGACGGCCGCGCTGCTGGACAAGGGCGCCTCGACCACGGCGGGCGCGCTCACCCCGGTCGTCGCGGCGGCCTGCGCGGCCGGGGCGTGGGCGGTCTTCCGGGCCGGGTTGCGCCGGTACGAGAGCGCGGGCAGCTGAGATGGCAGCCACGCGGGCCGGCGTCGCCGGCCGGTACCTGGCGGCGGTGCGGGACGACACCGGGCAGCCGACGGCGTACCTGCCGCCGTGCGGCAAGCGGTACCCGGGCGCGACCCGCCGGCCGCTGCGGTGGCCCGGCCC
>NZ_KK037233.1:1321303-1333066 GCF_000568915.1 Micromonospora sp. M42
GACGTGCTGGTCGTGGACAACTCCCGGTACCTGCACGGCCGGCAGGCGTTCACCGACGCCGGACGCGCGGTCGCGGTGCGGATGGGACACCTGCGGAAGGAGGGGGCCGCGTGAGGGTCAAGCTCCGCGACGACCTGATGTACGTGCCGGTCGACGACGGCGTGTACCTGGAGACGGGACTCGCCAGCACGCACCTGGCGGGCGCGTCGGCGTACGGCCTCGTGCAGCGGCTCGCCCCGCATCTGGACGGCACCCGCACGGTTCAGGCGCTGACCGCGGGTCTGCCCCCGGCGCAGCGGCAGCTCGTCACCGACCTGGTCCGGATGCTGGTGCGGCGGGGCATCGCCCGCGACCTCGACAGCGAGCCGCCACACACGTTGCGGGACTGGGAACTCGACACCTACCGGGACTCGATCGCGTTCGCCGAGCACGTCAGCGACGCGCCGCTGAGCCGCTTCGAGGCGTTCCGCGACGGACGGGTGCTGCTCGTCGGCGCCGGCGCCGGCATGCTCGCGCTCGTCCAGACGCTGTTCGAACTCGGGCTGCGTACGGCCTCGCTGGTCGAGACCACCGAGACCGGCACCGAACGCGACGGCTTCCGGCGGATCGTGCAGCGCCGTCGAGCAGAGGATCCGACGACCGGGCTGACGCTGCTGGACGCGGCCGCCGCCCTCGGCACCGACGAGGGGCTCGCCGGCCTGCTGACGGGGTACGACGCGGTGCTGCACTGCGCCGCGCGTCCGATGGCCGGGCGGGCGACGCGGCTGAACCGGGCGGCCCGGGCGATCGGGGTGCCGGTCCTGCACGCGGTGCCCGGCGGCGCGGAGGCGTGGATCGGCCCGACCGGCGGCGGCGTCACCGGCGGCTGCTGGGAGTGCAGCCTGCTCAGCCGGCAGGGCGCCGGGCTCCCCCCGGGTGACGCCGACGAGCCCGACACGACGTCCGAGTGGCTGTCGGCGCCGGTCTGCGGCCTGATCGGCGCGGCGCTCGGGTTCGCGTACCTGCGCCACCGGATGGGAGCGGAGACCACCGCCACGAACCGGATGACCCGCGTGGACCTGGAAACCGCTGTGACCAGCGAGCATCTGCTCGACGTGCACCCCCGCTGCCGCTCCTGCCGGCCCCCGGCCCCGTACGCCGATCTCGCCGCGCACGTCGACGCGATGGCCGCCCGCACGCCGGTGGGCGTCGAGGAGTTCGTCGCCCGGATGCCGTTCCTGGTCGACGCGCGGCTGGGCCCGCTGCTGGCCATCGACACCGGCGCCCACTCGCAGATCTCGGTCAGCTGCGTCGAGGCGACGGTCGTGGACCTGGTCGGCGGCGCACCGCGGCTGCTCACCGCCGTCGGCGCAAGCCGGGAGCAGGCGCTGCTGCGCGCCGCCACGGCGGCACTGGATACTCTCGCGGCGCGGGCCTGCGCCGGCGACACCGCCACGGTGTGGTGGGACACCGCGCGTGGCGCTGTCGTCGACGTACAGCCGGACGGCGTGGTGATCGCCGGCGGTCACACCTGGGCGGAGGCGCGCGGCCGGGCGATCCTGAAACTGCGACGCGCGGCCGCGACCCCACCCGAGGTCGCCGACGGTGGGCCGCCCGGCGGCTGGCTCGACCGGGCGCGGTGGCCGGAGCCAAAAACAAAAACATGGCACACGAGCTGGCCCTCCTCGGCCACGAGCCGCGGGCCTGGCACGACGCATCAAACAACACCGACCGTGTTCGTCGCCGTCGGCGGCGGATGGGTCGCCCGCAGCTGCGCCACCGACACGGACACCGCCCTGGCGAACGCGATGCAGGCGGCGGTCGCCGTCCTGACCGGACGCCGCCCGGACGGCGCCGAGATCGGGCCGGACGTGGGCGGCCACGACTGGGACACGGCGCTGCCGCCGCTGCTGCGCGAGCTGGCACGGGACGGACGGTCGCTGCTGGTGCGGCCCGCCGACTCGCTGCCCGGGGCGCAGCGGGTGATGCCGTTCATGATCAGGGCGGCGTGGTCGCCACGAGCGGGGAGCAGCGAATGACCGACGTCACGACCACACCGGCCGTCCCCGCCCCGTCCGATGTGGCGCCGCGTCCCGGCCTGCGGATCCTCGGCGTCGGCGCCCTGCGCCGGGCGGTGGAACAGGCGCTGGGCGCCGCCCCGGTCACCGACGTCGACGTCTTCGTCGTCGACGGGCCACCGGAGGACGTCGAGGTGGCCGCCCGGGCTGCCGCCGACGCCGGCCGGTCCTTCCTGCCGGTGTACACCACGCCGCGCGGCGTACGGATCGGCCCGTTCGTCACACCCGGCCGGCCGGGCTGCCACCACTGCCTCCAGGTGCGGCAACGCCGGGCGCGGACCACCGGGACACCGCACCGGTCCGCGCTGTGGCAGGGGCTCTACGACGGCACCGTGCAGCCCGCCCGGCCCGTCCTCGGCCCGCCGGTACGCGCCGCGGTCGCCGCGCTCGTGGCCGACGAGCTGCGCCGGGTCGCGCAGGGCGGCGACGGCCGGTGCGCGGAAGCGGTGCTGGAGGTCGCCACGGCCTCGATGGCCGTCAAGCGGCACCGGTTCGTCCCCGAACCCGGCTGCCCGGTGTGCGGCCCGTTGCCGGATGACGGCCCGGCCGCCGGCACCTTCACGCTGACGTCCCGGCCGAAGCGGGCACCGGACGACTACCGGGCCCGCAGCCTTCCCGACGAGCACCTCGCCCTGCTGGCGGCGCTGCACGACGAGGAGACCGGGCTGCTGTCGTCGATCACCGTCCACCACAACCATCCGATGGTCCTCGCCGGCGCGATCGGTGGCCCGTTGTGCTGTGGTGAACTGGCCGGCTACGGCCGGACCTTCACCTACCCGGCGAGCGTGGCCGTCGCCGTCGCCGAGGCGCTGGAACGGCTCGGCGGCAACGTGCCACGCGCCCGCCGTACCGTCACCCGCGCCTCGTTCCGCGAGCTCGGACCGCGGCGGGCCGTCGAGCCGACGGAGTTCGGGCTGCCGCCCGCGCCGCCCGACGACCACGCGGTCGCATACGACCCGGACCGGCCCGTGGAATGGGTGTACGCCTATTCGTTCCGGCGCGACGGCCCGGTGCTGGTGCCGGAGACCTTCGCCTACTACGGCTCGCACGGCACGGGTTTCGGTCCGGAGTGCTCAAACGGCTGCGCGCTGGGCGCGAACCTCGAAGAGGCGATCCTGCACGGCATCTTCGAGGTCGCCGAACGGGACGCCTTCCTGTCCACCTGGTACGCCCGGCTACCGGTGCCGCGCGTGGACCCGATGACCTCCGCCGACCCGATGACCCGCGTGCTCGTCGACTGGATCCAGCGCACCACCGGCAGCCGCCTGGACGTCTTCGACATCACCATGCCCGAAGGCGTCCCGGCGGTCTGGCTGATGCTCGTCGACGACGAGGTGCGGCCGGGACGTCCCCGGGCGTTCTGCGGCGCCGGGGCGCACCTGGACCCGGAGCGCGCCCTGTGGTCCGCGCTGGTGGAGCTCGCCAGCGTCGCCGAGGCCACCCGGGAGATGGTCGCCGAGGACACCACCGCCCCCGGCCTGGTCGCCGACTCCGACCTGGTCCGAACCATGGAGGACCACCTGCTGGCGGCGGCCGACCCGGACGCCTGGCCGCGCTTCGCGTTCCTGTACGAGCGCGACGAGATCCGGTCCATGGCGGAGGCGTTCCCACCGGCGGCGCGCTACCGCCCGGCCGCGGACCTGCTCGACGACCTGCGGCACGTGACCGGCCGCTACCTCGACAAGGGCCTGGACGTGGTGGTCGTCGACCAGACCGCCCGCGAGCAGGAGGCCGTCGGCCTCACCAGCGTGAAGGTGCTGATCCCGGGGCTGCTGCCGATGACGTTCGGTCACCGCAACCGGCGCGTCGACCTGCCCCGGCTGCGCGAGCTGCCGGTCCGGCTCGGACACCGGGCCGAACCGCTCGCCCCGGAGGAGATCAACCCGTATCCGCACCCGTTCCCGTGACCGTCCCATGTGCGCGGAGGCGTCGGAGAGTGATGAGGATCGCTCACCGCGCGCGAGAGGATCCGGCACAGTAGGTTGGCAGGGTGACTGGACGGTTCCGGTTGCCGATCGACGTCAGCACCCTCCCGGTGGCCCGCGATCGGTATCCGGCCAGGCCGTCGTCGGCGAGCTGGTGCCGGCGCCCGGCCGGCCGTCCGGTCGCTCCTGACCACCGCTCGACGCCGCCACCGCTGCCGGCGTGCCTCACCCTGCATGGACGGAGATCGACGTGACCACTCTGCGGGTCGGCGCGCAGCCCGCCACCGCGACGGACCGGCTCCACCGGCCCACTCTCACCTCCCGCCCGGCCCCGCCGTCGCCGGCCGGGGCCGGGCCCCGGACCCGGCGCATCCTGATGCTGTCGTGGGAGTACCCGCCGGTGCTCGTCGGCGGGCTCGGCCGCCACGTCCACGCGCTGTCCGTGGCGCTGGCCGCCGCCGGGCACGAGGTCACGGTCGTCACCCGCCACGCCGAGGGCGCTCCCCTGGAGGAGTACGCCGACGGCGTCCGTATCGTCCGCGCCGCCGAGGACCCGGTCACCTTCCCCCTGGCCACCGGGTCACTGCTGGCCTGGACGATGGCGTTCAACCACACGCTGACGCGGGCCGCGCTGCGCGCCGCCTCCTCCGGCGCCTACGACGTGATCCACGCCCACGACTGGCTCGTCGCGCACACCGCGATGACGCTGCGCGAGCACCTGGACGTACCGCTCGTGACCACCATCCACGCCACCGAGGCGGGCCGGCACCAGGGCTGGCTGCCGGAGGAGATGAACCGCACCATCCACGGCGTCGAGCACTGGCTCGCCGGCGAGTCCGGGCGCGTGATCGTGTGCTCCGGCTACATGCGCGACGAGGTGGGCGCGCTGTTCGGGCGTGGACGCCGCCCGCGTCGACGTGGTGCCCAACGGCGTCGAGCCGCACCGCTGGCGGGTGCCCGCGTCGGCGGTCGCCGCCGCCCGGACCCGGTTCGCCGCCGACGGCCCGCTGGTCACGTTCGCCGGCCCCTGGTGTACGAGAAGGGCGTACAGCACCTGCTGGCCGGGCTGCCCCGGCTGCGCGACCGGCACCCCGGCCTGCGCGCGGTGATCGTCGGCGACGGGCCGTACCGGGCGGACCTGGAGGCCGAGGTGCACCGCCTCGGGCTGGGCGCCACCGTCAGCATGCCCGGCTTCCTCGGCGGCACCGACCTGCCCGCCGTGATGGCCGCCTCGGACTGCTTCGCGGTGCCCAGCATCTACGAGCCGTTCGGCATGGTGGCGCTGGAGGGGGCCGCCGCGGGGGCGCCGCTGGCGGTGGCCCGTACCGGTGGGCTGGCCGAGATCGTCGAGCCGGGCGTCACCGGGATGACGTTCGCCCCGCACGACCCGGACGGGCTCGTCGAGGCGGTGCACGCGCTGCTGTCGGACCGGGACCGGGCCCGCGTGCTCGCCCGGCGGGCCCGCGCCATGGTCCACGAGCGGTACGGCTGGGCGGCCATCGCGTCCCGCACGGCTGCCGCGTACGCCGCCGCGATCGCCGGCGACCCGTCGTTCACCGCCGCCCGCGCCCAGCACCGCATGACACACGGCCGGCCCACGCCGCGCGTCCCCGAGGGCAACCTCCTCACCGCCGCCGGCCTGCGGTAAAGGAAGGGCCCCCTGTTAACGCCTGCGGTAGAGGAAGGGCCCCTTCTTAACGCCCCGCACCCCCGCGCACGCGACGAAGGCCGCCGACCCTGCTCGGGTCGGCGGCCTTCGTCGTCCGCGTGTTAAAAGGGGGCCCCTCCTCTACCGGAGGCGTTAAGAAGGGGCCCTTCCTTGCACGCTCAGCGCTGGTCGGCGGGGACGTACTCCCGCTCGGTGGCGCCGGTGTAGATCTGCCGCGGGCGACCGATCTTGGTCTCCGGATCGTTGATCATCTCGCGCCACTGCGCGATCCAGCCGGGCAGGCGGCCCAGCGCGAACAGCACCGTGAACATCTTCGTCGGGAAGCCCATGGCCTTGTAGATCAGACCGGTGTAGAAGTCCACGTTCGGGTAGAGCCGGCGGGACACGAAGAAGTCGTCGGCGAGCGCGATCTCCTCCAGCTGCACCGCGAGGTCGAGCAGCGGGTCCGGCTTGGACATCCGGCCGAGCACATCCTGGGCGGCCTTCTTCACGATGGCGGCACGCGGGTCGTAGTTCTTGTAGACCCGGTGCCCGAAGCCCATCAGCTTCACGCCGTCCTGCTTGTCCTTCACCTTCTGCACGAAGGAGCGGACGTCGCCGCCGTCGGCCTGGATCTTCTGGAGCATCTCCAGCACGGCCTGGTTGGCGCCGCCGTGCAGCGGGCCGAACAGCGCGTTCACGCCGGCCGAGACCGAGGCGAACAGGTTGGCGTTGCTGGAGCCGACCAGCCGCACGGTGGAGGTGGAGCAGTTCTGCTCGTGGTCGGCGTGCAGGATGAACAGCATGTCCAGCACCCGGGCCACCACCGGGTCGACCTCGTACGGCTCGGCCGGCACGCCGAACGTCATCCGCAGGAAGTTCTCGACGTAGCCGAGCGAGTTGTCCGGGTACAGCAGCGGCTGCCCGATCGACTTCTTGTACGCGTACGAGGCGATGGTCGGGACCTTCGCCATCAGCCGCACCGTGGACATCTCCACGTGCTCGGAGTCGAACGGGTCCAGGCTGTCCTGGTAGAAGGTGGAGATGGCGCTGACGGCCGAGGAGAGCACGGCCATCGGGTGCGCGTCACGGGGGAAGCCGTCGAAGAACCGGCGCATCTCCTCGTGCAGCAGCGAGTGCCGCCGGATCCGCTCGCTGAACTCCGACAGCTGCGCCTGGGTCGGCAGCTCGCCGTAGATCAGCAGGTAGGAGACCTCCAGGAAGGAGGACTTCTCGGCCAACTGGTCGATCGGGTAACCCCGGTACCGCAGGATGCCGGCATCACCGTCGATGTAGGTGATGGCGGACGAGCAGGACGCGGTGTTCACGAAACCGGGGTCGTACGTGGTCATCCCGGTTTCCTTGAGCAGCTTGCTCACCCCGATCCCGGCGGGGCCCTCAACCGCGGACTGCACCGGCATCGACAGCTGCCCACCGGGGTGGTCGAGCTTGACTTCCGTCATCTGTTCCTCGCTTCGCCGGCAAGATCTTCGTTGAATTGCCTTCGCTTCTACCGTAATCACGGCGCGGAGAACACCGCTCGTCATGGTTTCGGGGTGAGGTGTGCGTCACCTGTTTCCCGGCCAGGCCGTCCGGAAACCGGTTGGGAGCGCGACCATGGGCGCCGGCCGGGGGCCCGTCACGACAGCGTGAGCCGCCGCAGCGCCCCTTCGTCGCCGACCCGGTAGAGGTCGAGCCGGTTGGCGCCGGCGGCGAAGAGCCGGTCGTCGGGGAGGAACGCCGCGAACCGCCGGCCACCGGCGTCCGGGGGCACTACCGGCGCCACCGCCCCGACCGTGCCGTTCACCGCGACGGCGAGCCGTGTCCCGTCGGGCACGTCGTCCGGGACCGTCCCCCAGACCAGCGCCGGCAGGCCGCCGCGCGCCGGGTCGACCGCGTCGAACGCGTCCCGGTTCGCCACCGTGGCGGACCCGCCCACCGGCACGTTCCCGACCCGGGTCCCGACGAGCGGATCAGCGGCCGGCGGCGGGAGCGGGGCGGGCACCCCGCCGGTGATCGTCACCGGCTGGCCGGGGCGGTCGTAGAAGCGTTTGTCGGCTCGCTCCCGCGGAGCCGCCTTGGCCGACCGGCCGTCCATCTGCCAGGGCACCCGCATGTGGGTCTCGTCGGCGATCGTGGGCAGCAGGTCCACGTGCTCCCAGTTGCGGTCGTCCACCCGGCCGGCGCGCTGGCCGGGTTCCTTGACGAACATCGGCACCCAGGCCACCTCGTTGGCGGCGTGCTCGATGGCGTCCATCCCCCGCCCCTGCCAGTCCCGCCGGAAGCTCACCCCGTGGTCGGCGGTGACCACCACCAGCGCCTTGTCGTAGAGACCGGTGGCGCGCAGCGTCCGCAGCGTCTCGCCGATCAGCCGGTCGGTGTAGCCGAGCTGGGCCAGGTGCCGGGCGCGGGCCAGGTCGACCCAGCCGGTCCCGTCGTTGGGCAGGTCCTCCGGTGCGGCGTAGTGCGCCCCGGACGGCAGGTACGCCCACGGCGAGTGCGGCATCAGCAGGTGCAGGAAGTGCAGCGTGGGCCGGGGGTCGGGGCGCAGCCCGGCCAGGAACGAGGTGAACCGGGCCGGCTGGTTGTCGTCGAGGGTGTCCCAGCGGAACTTGGGGTCGTCCGGCACCGGCTCGGCGGCGTCCAGCCCGGCCTCGGCGGCGGTCCGCTCGCGGTAGGAGTCCTCCGGGTCGACGCGGCTGTCCACCGGCGCGGCGATCCGGCCCATCAGCTTGCCGCTCTCCCGGACCAGCACCCCGAGCCCCTGCTCCGGCGTGGTGGCCTGCTCGCAGCGGCTGGGCGGGCAGAGCCGGGTGATGCTCTCCTCGGCCTTGATCCGGTAGAGGCCCCCGAGCGCGGTGAACAGGTTGTCCGGGTACTGCGAGTAGTGCGGCGCCGCGCCCTGCTCCGGGTAGCGCCCGGTGAGCATCGCCGGCAGCGCGTAGGGCGTCCAGCCGCTGACGCCGGTCGCGTTGGGGTACCACGTCGACCCGGCCGCGAGCGCGGCGAAGTTCGGGTAGCGTTCGGCGTCGATGCGTCCGTCCGGGCCGAGCAGGGACACCAGCGGCAGCTCGTCCAGCACGATCATGACCACCGGCGGATGCGCGCCCGCGCCGGCGATCCCGGCCGCGCCGCCCTCGCCGCGCGGCAGCACCACCGCCGAGGCGGGCGAGGCGAACAGGAACAACCCGACGAACACCAGCGGCCCGGCGGCGGCCACCCGCAGCACCCGCCGGGGCACCCGCCACCGCCGGTGCGCGGCCGCCCCGGCGGCTCCGGCCACACCGGCGGCGACGAGCAGGGGTACGCCCCGAAGCGGCGTGACGTGCCGGCCGACCTGGACGGCCAGCGCGGCGAGCAGCAGGCCGACGAAGGTGGCGTGCACGGCGGCCCGGATAAGGCGTCCGGCGGGCACTGCCAGCGCGCCGAGCAGCGCGAACGGTACCGTCGGCGCGAGCGCGATCAGGGCGACCAGAAGCAGCACGTCGCCCCGGGACGCGCGGTGGAACAGGAAGAAGTCGGGGCTGCGGCCGAGCACGTCGAGCAGCGGCTGGGTCACCACCAGCCCGACCAGCGCGGTCACCTCCGCCAGCCGCGCAAGCTCGGACCGCCACCAGGGCGGGCGTTCCCGCCGGTCCGGGCCGGCCGTGTGGTCCCGGGGTGGCGCGAGGGTGCGCTCAGCCACCCACCACCACCTGGTAGAGCGTCCGGGTGCCGGACGGCAGCTCGGTGCGGGCGACCACCCGGCCCCGGCGGGCCAGCAGCGCCTCGAAGGCGTCGCGCCGGTAGTCCGGGAACAGGCCGTCGGGCTTGTTGGCGAGCAGGCGGCGGGCCATCGGATCGTCCGGGTGGACGAACTCCACCACCAGGCTGCCGCCGGTGGCGGTGAGCGCGGTGAGCTGGTCCAGCACCTCGGGCAGCGGCACGTTGCGCCCGATCGCCAGGTGGTGCACGACGGCCAGGGCGAGCACCACGTCGGCGCGGGCCCGGTCGGCGAACGCGGCCCGCTCGACGCCGCGCCAGCCGCCGCCGGGCGACGGGTCGGCCAGGTCCATCACCAGCGGCAGGATCCGCATCTCGCCCTCGTCGCGCAGCGCGCGGTAGAGCGTGTCGACCACGGCCGGGTCCTGCTCGACCGCGACGACGTGCGCGGCGTGCCGGGCGGCGATGCGGGAGTACCGGCCGTCGTTGGCGCCCAGGTCCAGCGCCGAGCCGCCGCCGGTGGCGGCCACCGCGCGGTCGACGAACTCCTCCTTGGCCTGCCGGTCCGGCACCGAGTACGCGCAGGTGCGCTGGTAGTCCGCCCAGTGGCTGTCGCCGGGCCGGTGGTCGAGGCGGCGGACCAGTTTCGTCAGCCCGCGTACCGTGGCCAGCGCCAGTTCGCGGGAGAAGCCGGCGGCGCGCAACTGGGCGCGGACGTCGGTGGTGCTCGCGGCGGAGTTGCGGGCCTGCATCGCGCCGTGCAGGTGCACGTGGGTGGGCACGCCGGCCCGCCAGCGCCGGGCGCCGCCGAACAGCCGGCGCATCTGGTCCGGCTCGACGCCGTCGACGCGGGCCCTCAGGAACGGCTGGAAGTCCAGCCCGAGGTGGGCCTGGATCAGCAGCGGGTAGAGCAGCGTCTGGCAGAACTGCCGGTAGCCGGCCCAGGGTTCGCCGTCGCGCAGCGCCTCGAACGAGCCGACGTCGATGAAGACGGGTCGCGCGCCGCGCCACTGCACGTTGTACGCCGAGCCGTCCTTGGTGGTGAAGCCGGCCTCCAGGGCGGCGCGCAGCACGTCGAGGTGCAGCAACGCGGCGTCGCGCAGCATCGCGTACGACCACTCGTAGGGGTGCGAGACGAACGGGATCCGCTCGTGCCGCAGCACCGCCGCCCACTGCGTGTCGACGGGGGTCGGGGTCAGCTCCTCGGTGGCGACGATCTGCCCCCGCTCGGCCGCGCGGCGGAAGAAGTCGGTGACGGACAGCGCACGCCAGTCCCGGGCGGAGCGCTCGTCGAGCCCGCGCAGCACCTCCTCGCCCCGGTGGAACACCCGGTTGCCGGGGTCGCGGAAGGAGCCGGGCTCGACGCGGACGCCGGTGTCGGGGACCGTCACGCCGTGGGGCCCTGGTCGCTGGGCTGACGGCGGAACCGGGACACCAGGCGGCGCCAGTAGAGCTTGGCGGCCACGGCCACTCCGGCCACGCCGCCGACCACCGCCTGCACGATGAGACTGCCCGATCCCGCGTCCAGGTAGGCCAGGTGGGTCACGGCTGCTTCCTTCCGTCGCCGGTCGTCAGTGCGCGCCCGGAATGCGAGCTTTCGTGCTTCGCGCCGGACTTGTCCCCCACGGTAACGCCTCGGGCGTCGCACGCGGGGCCACACCGGCCACTCGTCCCCCGTCCGATCCGTTCAAGACGGGCCGGACCGGTCGCGCCTACCGTGACGCCATGACACCGCAGTTCGATCTGGTCGGGGCCGTGGTCACCGACATGGCCCGCACACTCGACTTCTACCGGCGGCTGGGGCTGCCGATCCCGGCCGGCGCCGAGACGGAAGGGCACGTGGAGGTCACCCTGCCGAACGGCGTACGGCTGGCCTGGGACACGGTCGAGGTGATCCGCAGCTTCCACCCCGACTTCGACCCGTCCGGCGGCAACAACCGGATGAGCCTGGCCTTCCGGTGCGCCGACCCGGCCGAGGTGGACCGCTGGTACGCCGAGCTGACCGCCGCCGGCCACCACGGGGAGCTGCCCCCGTGGGACGCGTTCTGGGGCCAGCGGTACGCGGTCCTGCACGACCCGGACGGCAACGGCGTGGACCTGTTCGCCCCGCTGCCGGCGGGCGACTGAAAGGCGGCCGGTCAGGCGGTGGCCGGGGCGAGCAGCCGCGACGGGGGCAGCCCGGCCAGCTCCCGCACCTCGCGGGTCAGGTGGGCCTGATCGGCGTACCCGCTGCGCGCGGCCACCTCGGCGAGCGGCGCGCCGGCGCGGGCCAGGTCCAGCGCCCGGCGCATCCGCAGGATGCGGGCGAGCGTCTTCGGGCCGTACCCGAAGAGGGTCAGGCTGCGGCGGTGCAGGGCCCGCGCGCCGAGGCCGACCTCGGCGGCGAGTCGACGGCGACGGTGGCCCCGGCGGCCAGGCGGGCGGCGACACG
>NZ_KK037233.1:1333457-1359289 GCF_000568915.1 Micromonospora sp. M42
CCACTCCCGGTACACGCCCCAACCCTGCCACCCGCCCCGTCGATCATGAAGTTGACGGTGCCGGCGCCCGGCGTGTCGCGCCGCCAACCTCATGATCGACGGGGTGTTCAAAAAAAGTCAGGGGCGATGGTGCATGGCCAGGCGGAGCAGGAGGAAAGCGCAGGGCTGTCGCGGCCAGGTTGGCCGCTACCAGCACCACCAGAAAAAAAAATGCGGCTCGGGCGTGTGGCGCGTGCAGCAGGGCCAGTGAGCCGCTGGTCAGGGCCAGGCCCAGCGCGAACGCCAGCAGGCCCTGGAGGTGGTGGCGGCCGGCACCGCCGGCCGCTGACCCCGAACGTGAGCCGCCGGTTGGCCGCCGTGTTCGCCACCGCCGTGAGCAGCAACGCCAGCAGGTTCGCCGGCTGCGCCCCGAGCGGTCCGCGGGCCAGCAGGAACAACAGCAGGTACGCGAGCGTGCTCGCCACGCCCACCGCGGCGAACCGGACCAGCTGGCGCGGCAGGCCGGCCGGCACACGCGCCGGCGGGGCCGGCAACGGTCCCCGGCCGAGCTGGGCGCGCAGCTGCGCCAGCGGCAGCGCCCCGGTGGCCAGCGCCCGGCCCAGCCGGCCGATGCCCCGCAGGTCGGCCAGCGCGGTGGCGACGATGTCGACGCGGCTGTCCGGGTCGTCCACCCAGTCCACCGGCACCTCGTGGATGCGCAGCCCGGCCCGCTGCGCCAGGACCAGCAGCTCGGTGTCGAAGAACCAGCCGGTGTCGCGTACTAGCGGCAGCAGCCCGGCCGCCACGTCGGCGCGGATCGCCTTGAACCCGCACTGGGCGTCGGAGAACCGCGCCGCGAGCGTGCCGCGCAGCAGCAGGTTGTAGCCGCGCGAGATCACCTCCCGCTTGGCGCCCCGGACCACCCGGCTGGTCCGCGCCAGCCGGGTGCCGATGGCCAGATCCGAGTGCCCGGAGATGAGCGGCGCCACCAGCGGCAGCAACGCGGCCAGGTCGGTGGACAGGTCCACGTCCATGTACGCGAGCACCGGCGCGGGCGAGGCCGACCACGCGGCGCGCAGCGCCCGCCCACGGCCCTTCTCGTCCAGGCGCAGCACCCCCACCTCGGGCAGCTCGTCGGCGAGCGCCCGGGCAACCTCCGGGGTGCCGTCCACACTGGCGTTGTCGGCCACCGTGATCCGGAACGGGTACGGAAAGTGCGCGGTCAGGTGCGCGTGCAGCCGCCGGACGCAGGGGCCGAGGTCGGTCTCCTCGTTGTAGACCGGGACCACCACGTCCAGCACCGCGCTGCCGGCGGCGGGCCGGGCCCGCACGGCGGCCCGGGGCGCGTACGTGTCAGTCATCGCTCAGCCCTGCTTTCCGCTGCTCAGGTCGTACACGGTCACGCCGTCGACGGTGGTCGCGGTGAAGTTCTCGGCGACCCAGGCGGCGATCTCGGCCGAGGCGTTGCTGCCGCCGTTGGCGCGGAACCCGCCGCCGCCGAGGAAGTAGTGGATCCGCCCGTCGGCGACGTACCGCTGGAACTGGGCGAGCGTCGGCGACGGGTCGCTGCCGTTGAAGCCGCCGATCGGCATGACCGGCCGCCCGGTGGCCAGCTGGTAGCCGGAGGCGTTGTTCGAGCCGACCGTGGCGGCGACCCAGGTGTAGTCGTCGGCGTCGGCGGTGAGCAGCGCGGTCATCTCGGCGCTCGGCTCGCGGGCGTCGAGCAGCCCGCCCATGCCGCCGCCGCGCTGCCCCCGGCCGTCCGGTCCCGTGCCACCCTCCGGACCGGCGCCGCCGTCCTGACCGGTGCCGCCGTCCTGACCGGTGCCGCCGTCCTGACCGGTGCCGCCGGGCGCGCCCGGAGCCGAACCACCGCCCGGGAAGCCGGGGAATCCGCCGGCGTTCGCTCCGCCGCCCGGGCCAGTGCCGTCCGGACCCGTGCCGCTGGAGCCGGTGCCGTTCGGACCCGTGCCGCTGGAGCCGGTGCCGTTCGGGAAGCCCGGGAAGCCCGGGAACTGCCCGTTCCCGCCGCCTGGGCGACCGGGGAACTGCCCGTCCCCGCCGTCCGGCATCCGCCCGCCCGGGCCACCCGGGCCGCCGAAGCCCCCCGCTCCGGCCGGTCCGGCGCTCGGAATGGCGCCGCTGTGCGGGGTGGCAGCGGTCTGCATCGCGTATGCGGCCGGCCCGGCCAGCGCCACCGCGATCCCGGCGACGGACACCACCGGCACCAGCCACCGTACGACCCGCCCGGCAAACCCGCCCCGGTGCCCCGCCGCCACCCCCATGCCGGAGTTGACCAAGGAGTTTGCGTCAGCCTGAACGCCGTTCCCGGACACAAACTCCTTGATCAACGGGGTGGGCGGGGAGGCGGGAGAGGGCGGGGAGGCGGGAGAGGGCGGGACGGGCCGGCGGGGGCCGGTGGTGAGGAACGCCTGTGCGGCCAGGAGGACGGCTGCGGTCAGGCCCACTGCGAGCACCGTGGGGCGCAGCCAGGGGTACCAGTCGGGGGTGCGGCCGAGCAGGTGCCAGGACCACCAGGCGGTGACCGCCAGCGTGGCGGCCAGGACCAGCGTGGCGGCGAACCCACGCCACCGGGCCGCTGCGGCCGGGCCAGGTGCAGCCGAAGCAACGCCGGCACGGGCCCGCCACAGCGCTGTGACGCCGATGCCGACCAGCGCACCGACAGCCGGAGCCAGGGCGACCGTGTAGTAGGCGTGGAAGATGCCGGACATGAAGCTGAAGATCACTCCGGTGACCAGCAGCCAGCCGCCCCAGAGCAGCAGACCGGCCCGGGTCCGGTCGGTACGCGGTGCCCGCCCGGCCAGCCACAGCCCGGCGACCAGCAGGATCAGCGCGGCCGGCAGCAGCCAGGAGATCTGCCCGCCGACCTCGGTGTCGAACATCCGCAGCAGCCCGGTCTGACCGGAGAACGGTCCACCGCCGCCGGGCCGTCCGCCGCCACCGCCGACGCTGCCCACCTCGTCGCCAGTGATCCGGCCCAGGCCGTTGTAGCCGAGCGTCAGCTCCAGGATGCTGTTGTTCTGCGAGCCGCCGACGTACGGGCGGGCGCTCGCCGGCACCAGTTCGACGATCGCCACCCACCAGCCGGCGGAGACGACCACGGCGAGCCCGGCCAGCAGGAGCTGGCGGATCCGCCGTCCGAGGCCGGTCGGCGCGGCCAGCAGGTAGACCCCGGCGAAGACCGGGATCACCAGGAACGCCTGGAGCATCTTGGTGAGGAAGCCGAACCCGACGAGCACGCCGGTCAGCACGATCCACCGGGTGCTCGCCGTCTCGACCGCGCGCACCGTCGCGTACGCGGCGGCGACCAGCAGGAACACCAGCAGCGCGTCCGGGTTGTTGAACCGGAACATCAGCGTCGCCACCGGGGTGAGCGCGAGCACCGTCCCGGCGAGCAGTCCGGCGGCCGGGCCGTACCAGCGGCGGACCGTCACGTACAGCACGCCGACCGAGGCGACGCCGAGCAGCGCCTGCGGCACCAGGATCGACCAGCTGCTCAAGCCGAAGATCCGCACCGAGAGCGCCATCAGCCAGAGCGAGGCCGGGGTCTTGTCCACCGTGATCGAGTTGGCCGCGTCGGACGAGCCGTAGAAGAACGCGGTCCAGTTCTGCGACCCGGCCTGCACGGCGGCCGAGTAGAAGGCGTTGGCCCAGCCGGAGGCGCCCAGGCCCCACAGGTAGAGCAGCGCGGTGGCGGCCAGCAGGCCGAGCAGCGCCGGGCGGGCCCAGCGGTCGGCGCGGGTCTCCTCCGGTACGGGCGCGGGGGCCGGCTCGGCGCCGGGTGGACCGGCCGTGGGCGGGGTCGGCAGGCTCTCGGTTCTGTCCATGCCGGCAAGCCTCGGAGCGTCCGCTGGCCCGCTGCCGTGAGTGACCTATGCGTCTGCTGTGGATCCGGGCAGCCAGACCGTGAACGCGGTGTGGCCGGGCCGGCTGACCACGTCGACCCGGCCGTGGTGGGCCTCCACCACGGCGGCGACGATGGCCAGGCCGAGGCCGGTGCTGCCCTGCGCGCGGGAGCGGGAGCTGTCGCCGCGGGCGAAGCGCTCGAAGACCTCCGGCTGCAACTGTTCCGGGATGCCCGGTCCGTCGTCGGTGACGCGCAGCTCGACGCCGCCGGCGGCGGGCGCCAGCCGGACCGTGACGGTGGTGCCGGCCGGGGTGTGCACCCGCGCGTTGGCGAGCAGGTTCGCCAGCACCTGGTGCAGCCGGTGGGCGTCGCCGGTGACGGTGAGCGGCTCGTCGGGCAGGTCGAGCTGCCAGCGGTGGTCGGGGCCGGCGACGTGGGCGTCGCTCACCGCGTTCACCGCCGTGGCGGTCAAGTCGACCGGTTCGGCGGCAAGCGGGCGGCCGGAGTCCAGCCGGGCCAGCAGCAGCAGGTCGTCGACGAGGCTCGTCATCCGGGTGCTCTCCGACTCGACGCGGCGTAGCGCGTGCGCCACGTCGGGCGGGACCTCCTGGCGGCCCCGGCGGGCCACCTCGGCGTACCCCCGGATGGCCGCGAGGGGGGTGCGCAGCTCGTGGCTGGCGTCGGCGACGAACTGGCGTACCCGGGTCTCGCTGGCCTGCCGCGCGGAGAGCGCGGCGGCGACGTGGCCGAGCATCCGGTTGAGCGCGCCGCCGACCTGCCCGACCTCGGTGCGGGGGTCGGTGTCGGCGGCCGGTACCCGCACCGACAGGGCGACCTCACCGCGGTCGAGCGGCAGTTCGGTGACCCGGGCGGCGGTGGCGGCGACCCGGTTGAGCGGGCGCAGCGTGACCCGGACGATGAGCGTGCCGAGGGCGCCGGCGATGACCAGGCCGGCGCCGATCACCCCGGCCTGGGCGACGACCATCCACATGACGGTGTCGTCCACCTGCGCCATCGGGATCGAGAGGACCAGCACGTCGCCGTCGCCGCGCGGCGACCGCATCGCGATCGCCCGGTACTCGCCGCGGTCACCGACGACGACGGTGCGCGGGCGTTCGCCGACGGGTACGCGGGCCAGCGCGGTCAGGTCGGCGGCGGGCACCTCCTCGCTGTCACCGTTGCCGGACCGGATCCGCCCGGCGGGTTCGGCGGCGGCGGGCACCCGGACCGCGATCGAGCCCGGCGGGAAACCTCCCGGGGGCGCGGGCGCCACCTCGTCGGAGTCCGGCGGGGCGGGCCGCTGGTCCGGGTGCGGCGGATCCAAGCCCCGCCGGGCCCAGCGTTCGAGGTCGTCCGGGCGGCGGTCGCCGAAGGTGAGCTGGTTGTCGATCTGGTCGATCAGGAAGTGCCGCAGCGCGACTGTGGTCAGGCCGCCGATGCCGACGCTGACCAGGGCCAGCAGCGCCACCACCGAGAGCACCAGCCGGCGGCGCAACGACCAGCCGGCCAGGCGGCGGCGCAGCCGGCCGCGGGTGTCACTCGGCGGGCTTGAGGACATAACCCGCCCCGCGCAACGTATGGATCATGGGCGCGCGGCCCGCGTCGATCTTCTTGCGCAGGTACGAGATGTACAGCTCGACCACGTTGGCCTGGCCGCCGAAGTCGTAGTTCCAGACCCGGTCGAGGATCTGCGCCTTGCTGAGCACCCGGCGCGGGTTGCGCATCAGGTAGCGCAGCAGCTCGAACTCGGTGGCGGTGAGCGTGATCAGGTCGTCGCCGCGGCGTACCTCGTGGCTGTCCTCGTCGAGGGTGAGGTCGCCGACGGTGAGCACCGCCTCCTGGCGGGCGGCGACCGCGAAACCGGAGCGGCGCAGCAGCGCGCGCAGCCGGGCGATCACCTCCTCCAGGCTGAACGGCTTGGTGACGTAGTCGTCGCCGCCGACGGTGAGCCCGGCGACGCGCTCCTCCACGGCGTCGCGGGCGGTCAGGAACAGCACCGGCACGCTCGGCGACTCCTCGCGCAGGCGGCGCAGCACCTGGAAGCCGTCCAGGTCGGGCAGCATCACGTCGAGCACCACGGCGTCCGGGCGGAACTGGCGGGCGGTGCTGATCGCCGCCATCCCGCTGCCGGCGGTCGCGACCTGCCAGCCCTCGTACCGCAGGGCCATCGAGAGCAGGTCGGTGAGCGTCGGCTCGTCGTCGACCACGAGCACCCGTACCGGCTCGCCGTCCGGTCGGTGCAGCTCGATGCGGCCCTGCGCGGCCTGCCCGTTCATGACCATGCCCCCATCGTGGGCGGACCCGCTGTCGTCGGGCTGTCCCGTTCCTGTGTACCAGCTGTGCGCGCCCGGCCGGCGGTGATCCGGGCAGTCCGGCCGGGTCTTCCGCACCCGGGCTACCCGGTGGTAACTTCCCGGCATGTCCATCGACGGTCGTTTTTCCGGCCGGTTGGCCGGCAAGGTGGTGCTGGTGACCGGGGCGGCCCGGGGCATCGGCGAGCACACCGCCCGCCTCGCCGCCGCGCGCGGCGCGCGGTTGTCACTGGTCGGGCTGGAACCCGACCGGCTGGCCGCGCTCGCCGCCGAGCTGGGTCCCGGGCACGTCTGGTTCGCCGCCGACGTCACCGACCAGCAGGCGCTGGCCGAGGCGGTCGACGGCACCGTGGCGGCGCTGGGCGGGATCGACGCGGTGGTCGCGAACGCCGGCGTGGCCAACCGCGGCACGATCGCCGTCGGCGACGTCGAGGCGCTGGTGCGTACGGTCGAGGTCAACCTGGTCGGGGTGATGCGTACCGCCGCGGCGACCGTGCCGGCGCTCGTCGACCGGGGCGGCTACCTGCTGATCGTGTCCTCGGCCGCGGCGTTCGCCGCGCTGCCCGGCATGGCCGCCTACTGCGCCTCGAAGGCGGGCGTCGAGCAGTTCGGCAACGCGATCCGCCTCGAACTGGCGCACCGGGGCGTGGCGGTCGGCACCGCCCACCCGTCGTGGGTGGACACCGACCTGGTCCGCGAGGCGCGCGCCGACCTGCCGGCCTTCGAAACGGCGCTGGCGAAGCTGCCGTGGCCGCTGCGGCGCACCACGACGGTGGCCGAGTGCGCCGAGGCGTTCGTCCGCGCGATCGAGCGGCGCAGCCGCCGGGTGTACGTGCCCCGCGCCGTGGCCGCCGTGCAGGCCGTACGGTCGGTGCTGGTCAGCCCGCTGGCCGACCGGCTGGTGGGCCGCACCGCGCGGGCCACCGTGCCGCTGATCGAGGAGCAGTCCCGGGCGCTGGGGCGGGGCTTCGGCGCCAGCACGCCGCAGGGGCGGCCGTGACCGCGCCGGTCGACGTCGTCTACGAGCGGCGCGGCGCCGGGCCCACGCTGGTGCTGCTGCACGGCATCGGTCACCACGGCGGCGCCTGGCGGCCGGTGCTGGACCGGCTCGCCGAGGCGCACGACGTGATAGCTGTCGACCTGCCGGGCTTCGGCCGCTCCCCGGTGCCCGCCACCGGGCTGCCCGCCGACATGCCCGGCCTGACCGCGGCCATGGTCGAGCTGATAAGCTCGGCTGATACCATGTTCGGAAGACGTCGCGCGCTTACTTCCACATCTATCAAAACGTGCCAGTCGTCTGCCTCGTATGATAATAAAGAGTCGGAAATCTGGACATCAGTCCTCATGAGGGCTCTTCTTGTCCTGCGTCCTGGGATGGTAAGCTTCGAACGTGTTCACAGGTACGAAAGTAGCCCAGAATCTGAGCCTTCCCCCGTGGTAGTTTAAATAAGGTAGGGTCCAGGCTCACTTGCGCCTCCGGCAACAGTGCATCGGTCTTTGTCACGCATGGCTGCATTTCATCGCTCTGAGATTACCCCATAGTGTTCTTTTGACATGTCTCCGAGTCTCCTCTGTTCCGAACTATTTCGAATCTTTGATTCGACTGGAACGCCCGCACGTCGCGGGCAACAGCTCTCGGCGGGGCGATCGCGCTGGAACTCGCCGCGCTCGGCGCGGTCTCCTCGGCCACCGCGCTGTCCCCGGCCGGGTTCTGCACCGCCCGCGAGCTGCGCTGGGCGCTGACCGTGCTCGCCCTGCACCGCAACGCGGCCCGGCTGCCCGAGCCGGTGCTGCGCCGCCTGTTCGCCGCGCCCGCGCTGCGGATGCTGGCGATGGGCATGATCCTGGCCCGGCCCAACCGGATGACCCTCGACGACGCGGTCGCCGACGCCCGCGCGCTGCGCCAGGCGCGAGCGTTCCGCGCCGTCGCGCGCGCCGGCCGGGGGTACGCCTACGCGGGCGCGCCGACGGTGCCGGTGACCGTCGCGTGGGGCACCCGGGACCGGATCCTGCCCTACCGGCAGGCCGCGCTGGCGCGTACCCGGCTGCCCGCCGCGCGGCACCTGGACCTGCCCGGCTGCGGCCACGTGCCGATGCACGACGACCCGGAGCTGGTCGCCTCGGTCATCCTCGGCACCACCGGCGTCCGGGCGGGCTGAGCCTCACTCGGTCGCGCCGAACGGGAACGTGTGCACGTACCGCATGGTCCAGCCGCCCGCCGCGGCGTGCTCGTCGCGTTCGTAGAGGTGGTCGGCCACCCCCTCGGCCGGCTCCTCGGGATGCCGCAGCACCCACCGGGGCGGTGGCCCGCCGTCCGGCCCCGCGGGCAGGTCCCGGGTCAGCTCGTCGGCCGGACCGCCGACGAACCGTACGCGCACCGAAGCCACCGCTGCCCTCCCTGTGTCGACCCCTCGCCGCGAAGCTACCCCGCCGGAATGGAAACCCCCGCCGGTTTGCACAGCTCCGGGGCCGGGTAGCGGGACCGGAGGGCACACCGGACGAGGCGAGGAGTGGGCGATGCGGACGCTGGGCGGGCGGTACGAGCTCGAACAGCGGGCCGGCCTGGGTGGCATGTCGGAGGTCTGGCGGGCGCACGACCGTGTGCTGGACCGGACCGTCGCGGTGAAGCTGATCTCGCCCCGGCTCGACGGCGAGGCCGGCTCGGTGGAGCGGATCCGGGCCGAGGCGCGCTCGGCGGCTCGCCTGGTGCACCCGAACGTCGCCAGCGTGCACGACTTCGGCACCGCCACGCTGCCCGACGGCCGGCCGGCGCCGTACATCGTGATGGAGCTGGCCGAGGGCGAGACGCTCGCCGCGCACCTGCGCGCGGGGCCGCTGGACTGGCGGATCGCGGTACGGGTCTGCGCCGAGGTGTGCGCCGCGCTCGCCGCCGCGCACGCGCACGGCATCGTGCACCGGGACGTGAAGCCCGCGAACGTGATCCTCACCCCGTGCGGGGTGAAGGTGCTCGACTTCGGTATCGCCACCCCGGCCGGCGCGCCGGACCACACTCCGGACGGCGTGGTGGTGGGCACCCCCGCCTATCTGGCGCCGGAGCAGCTCGACCGGCAGCCCGCCACCCCGGCCGCCGACATGTACGCCCTCGGCGTGCTGCTCTACTACTGCCTCACCGGTCACCTGCCGTACGAGGCGGACAGCACCACCCGGCTGCTCGGGCCGGGGGGACGCCGGCCCGAGCCCCGGCCGCTGCCCGACGTTCCCGGGCTGCCGCCCGAGGTGGCCGACCTGTGCCGCAGCTGCCTCGACGCCGACCCGGCGGCCCGGCCGACCAGCCCGATGGCCGCGCTGCTGCTGGCCGAGGCGGTGGACGCCCGGGTGTACGTGCCGATGAGCGCGGTGCTGCCCCGCCAGCGCGCGGAGCAGGTCTCGCCGTGGACCAGCCGGGCGGCCGCCGAGGCCACCGAGGCGATGGCCGTCGACGCCGCGCCGAGCGGCCGGGTCGGCTGAGCGCTCCTACTGCCCACCCGGGCGCGGTTTCGCTGCTCGGGGTCCGGGAACGCGGTCCGGTGAGTGACGGGAGGAACGCGATGCCGGATCCGAGTTCCTGGCTGGCCGAGACGGCCACGGCGACCGCGGCGGGCGGTCACGTACGCACCGACGACGGCGGTCTCTCCTCCGCCCTGGCGTCCCCGCTGGCGCCGCACTGCACCGGTCTGACGCCGGAGCAGCTCCTGGCCGCGGCGTTCGCCTCCTGCCTGCACCACGCGGCTGTGGAGGCGGCCGGGGAGATCACCGACGAGGCGCACACCGTGCAGGTGACCGCAGAGGCGAAACTGGGCCGCGACGACGACGGCCGTTACCGGGCCGACGTGCACGCCGAGATCTCCTCGGCGGGACTGACCCGGGATCAGCTGGCCGACCTGGTCGCGTACGCCGACCGGCTCTGGCCGTTCTCCAGCGGCGACCCGAGCCGGCACCGGCTCACGGTGACCCCGGCGGAGAACGGCCGGCACTGAGCGCTCACCAGCGGAAGCCAGCGGTCACCGCGCGGTGGTCGCTGTCCGGGGTGTGCAGCACCCCGGCAGTGGTGGGGGTGAGTCCCCGGTAGAGGACGTGGTCCGGTCGGGTCACCGGTAGCTCCGCCGGCCAGGTGAAGCCGAATCCCTGCCCGGCCTCGGCCTGAGCGTCGCGCAGCAGCCGGGTCAGCGGGTCGAAGACCCGGTCGGTGGTGGCGGTGTTCAGGTCGCCGAGCACCACCAGCCGCTCCGCCGGGTCGGCGCGTACGGCGTCGGCCAGCGCGGCGACGGTCTGGTCCCGGGTGGCGGTGTGCCCGGCGCGCGCGGAGCCGAGGTGGACGACGTACACGGTCAGGTCGCCCCGGGGGGCGGCCACCACGGCGCGCAGCGCGCGGTCCCAGCCCAGCCCGGTGTCGATGCCGTGCGCCTCCCGGATCGGCCACCGGCTCCACAGCGCGACCGTCGACACCACCGCGCGGTGCGGGTACCGGCCGGCGAGGACCGGCGCCACCCGGTCGCCGTCGGCGACCTCCTGGAGCCCGATCAGGTCCGGTCCGTCGCCGGCGAGCGCGCCCACCGTGGCGGCCGGGTCGGGGTTGCCGACACGCAGGTTCTGGCTGGCCACCCGCACCGAGGCGCCCGCCGCGCCGGCCGCCGGGGGCAGCCACGCGCGCCCGTACAGGCCGGCCCAGACCAGCGCCGGCAGCAGCACCGCCAGCAGCGCCGGGCGGGAGCGGCGCAGCAGCGCCGCGAGCGCGAGCACCGGTACGCCGAGGCCGAGCAGCGGAACGGCGCTGTCCAGCAGGCTGCCCAGCCCGTGCACGTTCGGCACCGCCCGATGGCCGGCGAGCAGCGCCGCGAGCAGCCCGGCGCAGGCGATGACGACGAGTCCGCGCCGCCTCCGGCGGCCGGACGGCTCTCCGGGGCCACGCTCGTCGGCCTTCTGCTCGGTCACCGTCGGAATCGTAACGAGCGCCCGGGTCACCGTGCCGGGGCCTCGCCATGATCCACAGCGGTCGCCGCCATCCGGGGCGGTCGATGCTTCCGGTCGGCGGACCGCCGCGCCGGGCGGGCCGCTCGACCAGCCTGCCCTCCCCCGAACGGTGGAGGGCGGCGCGTGGCCCGGGTTGCTCGTGCTCGCGTCCGCTTTCCCGGCCTTAAACCGACATGAGGCATGTTCCGGGTACGCGAGGTTCGCTTGTTTGGTGATCGGCCGAGTGAATTGTCGGCCGCGAATCCGGCAGATTGTGGCGCATGCCACCAATCACCCCGATGGCAACGGGCCGGAAGCTCTCTAGCCTCGGCGGGTGCCTCCCGACCACCCCTCCCACCAGCCGCTGCGCGCCAACCGCCCGGTTCGCCGAACGATTGACCCGGCATCAGCCGAACGGAGAGTGGGGCGTCACCGCGCCCCGGAGCCGCCCCGCCGCGGCCCGGCCCGCTCCGTACCGGGCCGGATCGCCGTCGCCACCGGCGTCACCTGCTGCCTCGGCCTGATCGGCGTCGCCGGCGTCGGCGAGACCGGCCCCGCGCGGCTGGACGTACGCGAGGCGGTCGCCGACCGGGCCGCCGCCGAGCAGCGGGCCTCCCGCGACTTCAGCCGCCTAGCGCCACCAGCCGCCGCCGCGCCGGTCCTGCCGGCCCCGGCCGTCACGCCGAGCCCGTCCGCGTCGACGAAGAAGCCGCCGCGCAAGCCCGCCCGCCCGAAGAACCCGCGGCCGGTCGCCGGGCTGGACCAGCGGCAGATGAACAACGCGAAGATCATCGTGGACGTGGGGCGGGACATGGGCATGCCGCGCCGGGCACTCGTCGTGGCGGTGGCCACCGCGATGCAGGAGAGCAACCTCTACAACCTGGCCAGCGACGTGCTCCCGGAGTCGTTCGACCACCCGCACCAGGGCAGCGGCTCCGACCACGACTCGGTCGGGCTGTTCCAGCAGCGCCCCAGCAGCGGCTGGGGCACCGTCGCACAGCTCATGCGGCCCTCGTACGCGGCCCGCGCCTTCTACACCGCCCTGCGCGAGGTGCCCGGCTGGGCGGACATGAGCGTCACCGCCACCGCCCGCCGCCCCCACACGGGGAGCAGGTGTCCGCGTACCCGGACGCGTACGCCCGGCACGAGGACCGGGCCGCGACGATCGTGGCGGCGCTGACCTGACCCGGACCGGTCAGGCGGCGCCGGGCCGCACGCCCGCGGCGGCGGTCGGGGTGTCCACCGGCACCCGCTCGCCGCGCGCGCCGGCCAGGATCTCGTCCACCCGGGACTCGCGGCGACGCCGTGCCAGCAGGGCCGCCTCGAACTCGCGGCGGGCCCGCAGAGCGTCGGCGTACGCCTCCTCCCGCAACCGGCGGGCCTCCTCGCGGGCGGCCTCCAGCTCGGCGCGGGCGGTGGCCAGCAGCTCGGCGGCCTCCCGCTCGGCCGGCGACGGGCGGGCCGCCTCCGGGCCCTCGACCGGCGCGGTCCGCCGGTGCAGGAAGTCGCACAGGTGCAGGGCGTCGGACCGGATCTGATCCCACTCCCGGTCGGCCCCGGCGGCGCCCTCCGCCCGCGCCGCCAGCCGCCCCAGCCGCAGGCTCAGCTCGTCGAGGCAGGAATCCACCTGACGCCTGTCGTATCCGGTCTCCACCACCGAGAACCTCATGCGTCGCCCCCCAGGCAGCCGGTGTTCGTCCCCACTGCCGATCCTGCGGGCCGGTCGCTCACGGGCGGGGCCGTTCCCACAAAATGTTCAGGATGCGGAGGCCCGGACTTCCCGCACCTACTGGTGCTTCGGGAGCACGACCACCCGGCCGAAGAACTCGTCGATGCGGCGTACCACGTCGTTGAAGTCGTCCAGGTCGATCGGCTTGGTCACGTACGCGTTGGCCTGCAACGTGTAGCTGCTGACCACGTCGGTGTCGGCGTTGGAGGTGGTCAGCACCACGATCGGGATGGTCCGCAGGCTCTCGTCGCCCTTGACCTCGCCCAGCACCTGCCGCCCGTCCATCCGGGGCATGTTCAGGTCCAGCAGGATCACGTCCGGACGCTGCGCCTCGGCGTGCCGGCCCTCGCGCCGGAGGAACTCCATCGCCTCCTGACCGTCGGCGACCACGTCGATGACCTTGTCGACGTCGGAGTCGGCGAGCGCCTCCTCGATCATCAGGACGTCACCCGGATCGTCGTCCACCACCAGGATGCGAACCGGGCTCGGGCTGCTCTGACCCATCGTCTTACCTGCTTGTCTCGAGGAGGGCGGCCGGCCGCACGGCCGGTTGCTGGCGGGGAAATGTACCGGATCAGGAGGCGGCCGGCGCGGCCGGGTCGACGGTGTCACGGGCGTACCGGAGCACCTCGGCCAGCCCGGTCACCTGCAGCACCCGGGCCACCCGGCCGGTCGCCCCGGTCAGGCGCAGCCAGCCGCCGTCGGCGGCGACGAGATTGTCCCCGCGCACGAAGGCGGCGATGCCGGTGGAGTCGCAGAAGGTCAGCTCGGCGAGGTCGAGCAGCAGCTCGCGCTGACCCTCGGCGATCAGCCGGTCGATCGCCGAGTTCAGCTCGGGGGCCGTGCCCAGGTCGAGCTCACCGGCGAGCCGGAGGCAGACACCGCCCCCGTCCCGCTGGGCGTACGTGACGGTGAACGTCACCCTGGCCCCCCTCGCTCCCCACCGCAGGCGAACGCTTGCAGTAGTGCAAGTATATGGGACGGCCCATCCGGGTGCCGTCAGCGGCCCGCCGCAGACAGGCCGCCGACCAGAGCCCGGGACCGGTCGAGGAAACCGGCCGCGCGCGGGAAGTCACGCAACTGCTGTCCATAGTGCTCCAGCGTCAGGCCGACCGCCCCCGCCGGCACCCCGCGGCTGACCAGGATCTCCACCAGCCACTCGACGAACGCGGTGAACAGCGTCCCGTCGTCCACATAGAGCGCGGCGGCCAGGAAGTCCACGATGTAACCGAGGTCGCTGATCGTGGAGTCGAGCTGCGCCGGGGTGTAGCCGGACACCGACGGCACCCGCTCCCGCAGGTCGGCCAGGGCGCTGTCGATCAACTCGCCGCGCCGCTTGACCAGGCTGGCGTACTCGTCGTCGGCCAGGTGGTCCAGCCGGGCCGGCGGCGCCGCACGCAGCGCCCGCTCGTCGGCCACCAGGTCGGCCGCGGCCGGCGCGTCCGGCGCCCACGGCACACCCAGCACACGCGCCCAGCGGCCGTCCTCGCCGAAGCCCCGGCCACCCACCACCACCGGCACGTCGGAACGGCGGCACGCCTCCACCATCCGGTGGGCGTGTGGCAGCCGCATCGGCAGCGCGCAGGCCAGCGCCACCGCCTCCGCGTCGTAACGGTGCAGGTAGGAGACCAGGTGGGCGGCGGGCACGCTGGCGCCGAGGAAGACGACCTGCCAGCCGCGCAACCGCAGCACCTCGGCCACCAGCCGGGCCGGCAGCGCGTGCCACTCGCCGTCCATGCAGGCCATCACGATCCGTCCCCGCGTCGGCCGGGGATCGGCGTACGCGGCCACCGCCGCCACCACCCGCTCGCTGATGTGC
Organism: Micromonospora sp. M42; assembly: GCF_000568915.1. Lineage (NCBI taxonomy): Bacteria > Bacillati > Actinomycetota > Actinomycetes > Micromonosporales > Micromonosporaceae > Micromonospora > Micromonospora sp. M42. The sequence goes on from NZ_KK037233.1 coordinate 1,348,115, forward strand.
GTGGCGGCGTGCTCCTCGGCGACGCTCCACTCGTTGCGCGCCCACCGTTCGCCCACCTCGGCCTGCGCCGGCGCGACCAGGTCGAGCAGCACCCGCTCGGCGGGCACGCCCGCCTCCAGGAGCCCCACGGCCACCGCCACGGCGGCGGACTCGTCCGCGTCGGCCAGGCACTCCAGGTAGCGGGCGAAGGCGTGACCCGCATCGACCCCGACAGTCGGCACTGTCACGCGGACCACTCCCTCGTCAGCTCGGCCGCGGCCGGTTCCGGCACCGCGTGCAGGTGCCGGGGCGCCCGCCCGGCCGGGCCGGTCGCCCGCAGCGCCAGCACCGCTATGTCGTCGTGGTCGCCGTGCGCGAGCCAGTCACAGGTCACCTGCTCGACCCGTTCGGCCAGCGCGGGCGCCGGCATCCGGTTACAGCCGGCCACGGCGTTGAGCAGCCGCTCGGCGCCGAACTGCTCGTCGCCGCGCCGGCCGCCCCGCGCCTCGGTCACGCCGTCGCTGTAGAAGAGGCAGGTCTCCCCCGGCGCCAGGCGCACTGTGACCTCGCCGATGCGGGGATCGGGCACCACGCCGATCAGCATGCCGCGCAACGGCACCACCTCGACGTCACCGGACTCCCGCAGCACCAGCGGGGGCAGGTGCCCGCCACCGGCCAGCGTCAGGGTCTGTCCGCCGTCACGGTGCGGACGCGCCACGCCGAGGACCATGGTGGCGAACCGGCCCTGCCCGTGTGCCTGGGTGGTCTCCAGCAGCGCGTCGTTGAGCAGCTTCAGCAGCCGCCCGGGCTGGCTCTCGACCCGGTGCAGCGCCTGCAGGCACTGGCGCAGCTGGCCGGTGAAGACGGCCGCCTCCACGCCCTTGCCCGACACGTCACCGAGGAAGAAGACCGACCCGCCGTCGGTGAGCTGGTGCGAACCGTAGAAGTCGCCGCCGATGCGCAGGCCGGCCTGCGCGGGCCGGTACGCGGTGCCCCACTGCACGCCGGTCGCGGGAGCCGGCTCGACCGGCAGCAGGCTGGCCTGCAGCGTGTCGGCGACCTCGGCCTGGTCGCGGTAGAGCAGAGCGGTGGTCAGCGCCGCGCCGGCCCGTGCCGCGAACGCGCGGATCAGGTCCACATCGGCCTCGTCGTACCAGCGGTCGGCGCGGCGGGCCACCAGCAGCGCGCCGGCCGGCGCATCCCGGCCGGGCAGCGGCACCACCCGGGCGACGGCGCCGGAGGTGTCCAGACCGGGCAGCCAACCCGCCTCGGCGGCCTGCTCGACCAGCCAGTCCAGCTCGTGCGGCTCGGCGCCGGACAGGCCGGCCTCGATGGCCACGGGCAGCGCCGGGGCGGGCAGCACGCCGCTGTCCACCACGGGCGCCTGGTCGTCGGCGCGTACCGCCCGCCACCACCGGGACCGGCCGGAGCGGGGGGCGAGCACCAGGACCGCCACGTCGGCCGCCGTCGGCACGGCGAGGCGGACCACGGCCGCGGCCGCCCGGTCGGGGTGCAGCGGGTTGCCGAGCTTCTCGCCGACCACGGCGAGGAACGCCGAGCGGGCCCGCTCGGCCAGCAGCGCGTCGGCCCGGCTGACGCTCTCGGTGACGTCCTCGACGTACCAGCAGCGCCGGTGACCGGACAGCGCGACCGGCCGTACGCGCAGCCGTCGCCCGTGGTGGGTGAACTCCGCCGGGCCGTCGCCGCGCAGCGCGTCCACGCCCGCCGCGGCGAGCAGCTCGCCGGCGGTCACCTCGGGGACCAGGCGCTCCGCGACGGGGCTCACGTGCCGCACGACACCGTCGGCGTCGCAGACGACAAGGCCCTCCCGGAAGTGCTCGACGACCTCGGACCAGTCCGGGACGGCGGGGCCGCGGTCGGCTGCCAGCGGCGGCAGGGCAGGCGTCGCCGCAGCGGCGGCGGACCACGCCGGGACCCGTGCGGCACTCGGCGTGGAGATCCGTCCGTCGCCCGGGTCGGCACCCCTGACGTCGGCAGCAGTCACCAGCTGAGCCCCACTCTCCTCGTCGGCACCCCCGGGGCGCCGCACGGCGCCTGTGGCCACATCTCTTCGCCCCACACTACGCCGGTATGCCGGTACCGCCACCCAGCCGACGCTGCTGGGGCGGCCCGCGCGCGCCCAGCGGGGCGGTGCCGCTGTTGTTACGATCCAGGCATCCCTGCCCGACCGGCAGCGTGCGGAAAGGCGTGATGGTGGTTCCTCAACGCAGAAGGTCCGAGGCGACCCCGCTGAGCATCTCCGTGGATCGTTCCGACCCTGCCGTCCCGGTGATCGGCGTCGGCGGCGACCTGGCCTACGCCACCGCGGCGCCGCTGCGCGCGGAGGTCGACCGGCTGCTCGCCGGGCGTCCCGCGACGCTCGTGCTCGACTTCGCCGACCTGCTGTTCCTGGACAGCACCGGCCTGTCCGTGATCGTGCACGCCTGGCGGGAGGGGCAGCAGGTCGGCACCCGGATCGAGCTGCGCGCGGTCCCGCGGTTCCTGGAGACCATTCTCGACCTGACCGGCGTCACCGGCCTGCTCGACCGTGCGCCGGTCGACGACCGGACCGGGCCGCCCGCCACGGGTTCGGCCGCCTCCGCGTGACCCCGGGGGTTTCCCGCCGGGGTCCGGCTGGGAACATGGGAGCGTGCCCTCCCAGATGCTGACCATCGAGGTGGACCGGCTCGACGCCGGCGCCGTCCGGGTGCGGCTGGCCGGTGAGCTGGACTACGACACCGCCCCGGAACTGGTCGAGGCCGTTGCGCGGCTTCGCCGCGACGGCTGCCAGGAGGTGGAGCTCGACTTCGGCGGCGTGGTCCTCTGCGACTCGTCCGGGCTGAGCGCGCTCGTGGTGATCCACCGCTCCGGCACCGGCGCGGTCCGGCTGCGCAACACCCATCCGCAGGTACGGCATCTGCTGGACCGCACCGGCCTGGCCGAGCTGCTGGCCGCCCCGCCCCGCGACGTGACCGGCGGCGCCCGCGAGGTGGGCTGACCGCGCGGCACGCCGTTGCCGGGAAGGGGTGGCCCCCGGCCCTGGGACCAGGGGCCGGGGGCCGGGAGGATGGCTCAGGCGGCGGGCGCGGCCTGCCGGCGCGGGCCGGTGGTGTGCGGCTCTCCCACGATCGGGGCCTCGGCGTCCTCCGGCGCGCCGGAATCGGGCGTCTGGAACAGGTAACGGACGAAGTCTCCGGTAGCACCGTCGTCGTCCGCGCCCGGCCACTGCCCGACGCAGTCGACGCCGATCACCTCACGCCCGGTGCCGTCGTGGTGCTCCAGCAGCGCCCAGAGGGTCACCGGGTAGCAGCGGGTGACGTCCGGGCCGATCCGCCAGCGGGCGTACCACCCGGGACGGGCGGGGACGATCTCCACGATCCGTTTCATGTCGACCTGCCCTTCCGCGTGCGTCGGAAGTTGTCCGGTCCATCCGATCCTGCCGCCCGCCGGGGTGAGCGCTCCTCACCCGCAGCGAGTGAAGCCTCCGCCGGGCGGGCCTCCCGTTAGCTTCCCGGCAGCGCCGGGAACGCGGTCGGCGCAAGCGCAACCGACCAGGAACGAGGTGCGACGATGCGCAAGCAGATGGAGGGCGACAACCAGCGCCGCCGGGCTCTCGCCCGCGAGGCCCGCGAGCGAGGGCTGCGGCCGAGCCAGACCGGCGCCAGCCTGAGCGCGTCCAAGCAGGTCACCTCGCTGGACCGGCACGACCGGTCCGGCCCGCCGCCGGCCGGACGGCACAAGCCGGACACCACGCGCGGCGGTCCCGCGCCGCCGCCGGTCGCCGTCGCGGAGCAGCAGCGCCCGCTGCCGGACCCGACGCCGTCACCCGGGGTCTCGATGAGCTACCGGGATCTCGTCGACGACGTGAGCCGGCGCGCCGGGGTGGACTTCACCACGGCCAAGGTCGCCGCGGAGGGCACCGTGCTGGCCCTGGCCCAGGCGCTGGACGAGGTGGAACGTGAGCGACTGCTGGAGGCGGTGCCGCTGACCCTGCACGACGTGGTGCCGGTCTACGGTATGGAACCCCGCCGCGACCTGCCCGGGTTCCTGGCCGAGGTCGGCCGCTACAGCCGCCTCACCCCGGAGCAGGCGCGCTACCAGGCCGAGGCGACGCTCGCCGCGCTCAGTGAGGCCGACGCGGAGCTGGTCGAGTCGCTGCGCGTACCCGACGAGTTGCGTGACCTGCTCGGGCCGACCGACTTCGGCGGCGGCCTGGTGGGCGCGTCCTCGGCCACTGCGCCGCTGACCGAGCCGGAGCTGCGTGACGCGCTCGCGGCGCTGCCCTACTGGTCCAGCGACCGGCGGTCGCTGGTGCGCACGATCGAGTTGCCCGGCGGCAACCTGGACCGGGTGCTCGACCGGCTGGACCAGCTCAAGGCCGAGGCCGGGCGCGCGCCGCAGATCGGGCGGCCGGACCCGGACAACGCCGTGCTGACGGTCCGCACACAGCAGGTCGACGGCGTGACCGCGGCGGACGTCGACCTCGCGCACCGGGTGGACGCGGCAGTCGACGAGGCCGGCGCCGGGATGGCGGCCGGCTGACCCGGCGGCGGAACGGTCCCGGTCCCCCGCGGGCCGGGGCCACCCGTGGCCGGGCGGTACCGTGTGCCGCCGTGGATCACGACGACACCGAGACCCTGGAGATCGTGGTGGACCCGGCCCGCCCGTCCGGGCGCACGCTGCTGGCCGACGGGGTCGAGCAGTCGTACGTGGACGTGGCCGACGCCCGGTACCTGCACTTCGAGTACGTGCGGCGGATCGCCGCCGCGATCGACCTGGCCGCCCCGCGGGGCGCGGCGCTGACGGCGCTGCACCTGGGCGGGGGCGCGCTCACGCTGCCGCGCTGGCTCGCGCGCACCCGGCCCGGTTCCGCGCAGCGGGTGATCGAGCGGGACCCGGGCGTGGTCGACCTGGTCCGGCGGAAGCTGCCGCCGCTGCCGCCGGAGGTGGTGGTCGCGATCGGTGACGCCCGGGAGGCGGTCACCGAGGCGCCGTCCGGGGCGTACGACGTGGTGGTGGCCGACGTGTACCGGGCGGCCCGGATGCCCCCGCAGGTGGCGGCGGTCGAGTTCGCGGCGCAGGTGGCCCGCGTGCTGCGCCCGGACGGCATCTATCTGATCAACCTCACCGACCTGCCGCCGCTGGCGCACACCCGGGGGCAGGTGGCCACGCTGCGGGCGGTGTTCGCCGACGTCTGCCTGGTGGCCGACCGGCGGATGCTGCGCGGACGGCGGTACGGCAACGTGGTGCTGGCCGCATCGCCCACGCCGGGACGGCTGCCGGCGCGCCGGCTCGCCGCCCGGGCCGCCGCCGATCCGGTGCCCGGAACCGTGCTGCACGACGCGACGCTCGACGCGTTCGCCGCCGGCGCCCTCCCGGTCACCGACGCCGACCTGGGCTGAGCCGGGTTTTCCGCCCCGCGCGGCGGGTAGCCGCGCCGGATGAGCACCGCCGACGACCGGTCCACCGCGCGCCGGACGCTTGTCGTGATCGGGCTGGTCCTCGCCACGGTGGTCGGGCTGGCGCTGGTCTGGGCGACCCGGCGGGTGCTGGTGTGGGGTCTGGTGGCGGTGTTCTTCGCGGTCGCGCTGAAACCGCTCGTGGACCGCCTGCAGCGGCGCGTACGCCGCCGCGCGCTGGCCACGCTGCTGGTGTTCCTGGCCGCGTTCGCGCTGTTCGCCGCGGTCGGCGCGCTGATCCTGGTGCCGCTGGTGGACGAGGTGGCCCGCTTCGCCGACCGGCTGCCGGAGCTGGTGCGCGAGGCCCAGGCCGGGCGGGGACCGGTCGGGCGGCTGCTGGACCGCTTCCACCTGCTCCGGTACGCCGAGCCGGGCCAGCTGCGCCGGTTCGGCTCGCGGCTCGGCGACCCGACGGTCGGGGTGGTCCGCAGCGTGGCCCAGGCGGTGACCGCGCTGGTCACGGTGGTGGTGCTGGCGTACCTGATGGTGCTGGAGGCGCCGAAGATCGTCGCCGCGACGCTGCGGCTGGTCGGCGACGGCCCGGCGCGGCGGCTGCGGCGCATCGGCCGTGACTCGTCCCGGATCGTCACCGGCTACCTCAGCGGCAACGTGCTGATCAGCGTGATCTGCGGCGGCCTGACGTTCGTCGTGCTGTTCCTGCTCGGCGTGCCGTTCGCCGCGGTGATCGCGCTGACGGTCGCCGTGGTGGACCTGATCCCGCTGGTCGGCGCCACGCTCGGGGCGATCGCCGCGGCCGGGGCGGGCTTCGTGCACTCCCCTACCGCCGGCATCGTGGTGCTCGTCTTCTTCGTGGTCTACCAGCAGGTGGAGAACCATCTGCTGCAGCCGGTCATCATGGCCCGCGCGGTGCGGCTCAACCCGTTGACGGTGCTGGTCAGCCTGCTGCTGGCGGTGGAGCTGGGCGGCCTGGTCGGCGCGCTGCTGGCGATCCCGGCGGCCGGCATCGCGCAGGTGCTGCTGCGCGAGTTCGTGCCGGCCGGGCGGCAGGCCCTGCCGGAGCCGGCCGACGGTGAGCCGGCGCAGCGGCCGCCGGCCGGCGGGTGAGGGCCGGCCGGCGGGTGCGCGGCGCTCAGCGCCGCCGGGCCAGCTCCGGTGACTCGCTCTCCAGCGGCACCGCGTTGGCCGGGACCAGGCCCAGTTGCACGGCGGGGCGGGGCAGCGTCGCGTCGAGCGCCCAGTCCGCGGCGACCCGGGGCCGGTTACCGGGCATGGCGAGCAGGTGGTAGCCGCGGGTGACGGCCTTGGCCGGCAGCCCGGCCAGCGGGACCTTCAGCGGGTTCGCCGCCGCGTCCTTGCCGCCCAGGTCCACCACCCAGCCCAGGTCGTGGTGCTTGTACGACTTGCGCACGCCCTGCCCGTAGGAGGCGGCGATGTTGTGCGCGGCCAGCTTGCCCTGCCGCTGGGCGTGCTGCGCGGTCATCGCGCACACCTGCCCGGGGCGGGTCGGATCGGGCACGGCGGCGGCGTCGCCGCAGGCGAACACCTCCGGGAAGCCGGGGACGTTGAGGAACTCGTCGACCACCAGCCGGCCCTTCTCGGTGCGCAGCCCCAGCTCGGCCACGAACGGGTCGGGGCGTACGCCGACGCACCAGACGAGGCTGCACGTCGGGACGTACTCGCCGTCGGTGAGCATCACCCCGTCCGGGGTGGCCTCGGCGACCGATGTGTTCATCCGCACGTCCACGCCGCGCTTGCGCAGCACCCGGTCGGCGGTGACCGACATCCGCCGGTCCAGTTCGGGCAGCACCCGGGGCGCGAGGTCGAGCAGCATCCAGCGCGGCCGGACCTTCAGGTGCGGGCGCTGGGCCATCAGCCGGTCGGTGAACAGCTGCCCGTGCGCGGCCACCTCGGTGCCGGTGTAGCCGGCGCCGACCACCACGAACGTGGCGCGGGCCCGCTGCTCGGCCGGGTCCTCGGTCAGCTCGGCCAGCTCGATCTGCCGGACCACGTGATCGTGCAGGTACAGCGCCTCGGGCAGGCCGCGGAAGCCGTGGGCGTACTCGGTCACGCCGGGGATCGGCAGCAGCTTGTTGACGCTGCCGACGCTGAGCACGAGCCGGTCGTACGCGAGCTGACCGTGGTCACCCTCGATCGAGCGGTAGCCGACCCACCGGTTCTGCAGGTCGACCCGGTCCGCCTCGCCGACCACCACGCGGACGCCGTCGAGCGTGCCGGCGAGCGGCACGGCGATCCGGGTCGGCTCCACCACGCCGGCCGCCACCTCGGGCAGCAGCGGCAGGTAGAGGAAGTAGTCGGTCGTGTTCAGCAGGACGATCTCGGCCCGGTCGCGGGCCAGTCGGCGCAACGTCTTGGCCGCGTGGTACCCGGCGAACCCGGCCCCCACGATCACCACACGTGGTTTCGTCATGCCTGCTGCCGTTCCCGGGCAGACCTGCGACAAACGTACCCAAGATCCATCCATCAGCGGCTATTTGGACATTCCTCGCGACCGACGCGAGGATGTACCGCCTCCGCCGCGGGGTGCTGCCGGTCGGCGACGTCACCGAGGTGACCGTCGACCTGTCCAAGGACAACGTGTTCTTCGGTGTGCGAGCGGTGGACCGGGCCGGGCACCACAGTCCGGTCGCCTTCCCGAAGCCGGGCAGCTGGGGCTGCTCGGTTCGGCGGTGGCGCGGCTCGGGCGTCAGGCGGTGATCGCCCAGCGTTCGTGGTCGCGCCACGCGCCGTCGATGAACAGGTAGTCCGGGGAGAAGCCCTCCAGCCGGAAGCCGAGCCGACGCGCCAGCCGCTTCGACGGCTCGTTGCCGGGCTGGATGTTCGCCTCGAGACGGTGCAGACCGAGCGGCCCGAACGCGTACCCGATCACCAGCCGCACCCCGGCCGAGGCGTGCCCGGTCCCGGCGTACGGGTGGAACGCCGCGTATCCGAGGTAGCCGCCGCGCAGCGCGCCCCACACGATGCCGCTGATGTTCGCGTACCCGGCGATCTCACCGCTCTCCCGGTCGCAGAACAGGAACCCGGAACTGTCCCGCCGCCGGATCTTGCGTAGGTACGCCGCGTACAGCTGCGTGTCGTCCGGCGCGGACAGCCACGGATGGTGCAGATCACGGCTGCGCCGGGCGGCGGCGACGAACTCCGCCTCGTCGGCGGGGCGGGGGCGGCGGATGGCGACGCGGCCGTCGCTGCGCAGATATCGCACCGTCCCACTCTCGGCCACCGCCCCCACTCCGCCCCACCCGGGTCAGCTCCGCCACCCGCTGTCCTACTCACCGGGAGCACTGTTCCACTCCTCAGGACCACAAGCGATCTTGGAAGGAACGCGCCCCTATAGGGCCCATTTCGTTCCAAGATCTCACCCAGCACGAGGTCTCGTCCCGATCGGCAAGACCGCCAATCCGCCCTTCGGACGCGCCCACGCCCACGCCCACGCGATCTTGCAGTTACCGCCCAAGGCTTGCCTGTTTTGCGAGGTTTGCCGGGGCAATAAGTGCAAGATCGCGCACACATGGTGGATCTTGAGGGCTCTTGAGCTAGCGGACCCGTCGGCGATGTGCGGGCCGGGTCGTTTGGCGGTCGGTGTCCGGTTCGCTGTGTTGCGGGGCTGTGGTCGGTGCCACCGTCAGGGTGGAATCGGTGGTGGGCGCGGGGCGTTGTACATGGCTGACCCCGGGACACCGGGACGAGCGCCGAACACCAGCCGCCCGGCACCCCCGCGCGGGTCGCCAGGTCAGGGAATCGGCCCGGCCCGGACGTCGTTACATCCCCGAGCGACGGGCACGCCGCCGTCCCCGGGAATGGCCCCGGTCCGGTCGTGGTTACATCCCCAGACCCACGCCACCGGTCACCCCCCGGCTGGCAGCCACCGTCGGAGGGAATCATCCCCGGCCCGCAGGTCGTTACATCCCCCGAGCCGCGACGAGCAGGCCCCTTCCGGGCCGCCCGCGTGCCAGCCCCTCCACGGGCACCCCCCAAGACTTTCCCCCTTCGCGGCACCCCCGCCGCGTATCCCCCATTTCAGGGAGGCAACCATCATGGCTACCACTCTGCTGCGCAAGACCGTTCTGACCGCTGCCGGTGTCGTCGCCACCGCCGGTGGCATCGCCGGCCCTGCCATCGCCGCCCACGCCGCCCCGGCCGAGAAGGCCGCCATCGTCGCCGACCGCAAGAGCGGTCATGGTGAGCGTGAGCTGGACGTGCGCTACGAGGCGCAGCCGAACTTCTACTTCTGCGGCCCCGCCGCCGCCCGCAACGCGCTGAGCGTGCAGGGCAAGAACATCGACGTACACGCCATGGCCCGCGAGATGGGCACCACCGAAGCCGGCACCAACTCCATCAACGACATCACCCCGGTACTGAACAAGGAGACCGGTAAGGACGTCTACAAGTCCACCGAGATCCCCGTGGACAAGGCCCGCGACCGCGACAAGGTCGACAAGCTGCGCGCCGACGTGGTCAAGACCGTCGACGACGGCCGTGCCGTGGTGGCCAACATCGCCGGCACCGCGACCGACACCGACGGCAACGCCCACTCCTTCGAGGGTGGCCACTACATCAGCGTGGTGGGCTACCGCGACGGCGGGAAGGTCGTGACGATCGCCGACTCGGCCAACCCCAACCAGGCCTCCTACCGGATGGACGTGGACGAGCTCGCCCGCTGGATCGCCAGCCGCGGCTACAGCTCCTGACCGAACACGAAGGGCCCGACCCCCACCATGGGGTCGGGCCCTTCGTCGTATCCAACGGCTGCCGTCCGGTCACCTCGTCGTCACGCGGGTGTCGTCACCCGGACGGGTCGCTCCACCACGCTGGGTCGCGCCGGACCATCCGGGCGACCGTGAAGGAGCAGCAGTGGCAGCCGAGGAGGCGACGAACCGCCCCGACGTGAGTGTCGTCGTACCGGTCTACAACACGCTGCGCTACCTGCGGCAGTGCCTCGACTCGCTGCTGCGGCAGACGATCGGTCCGGACCGGATGGAGATCGTGGCGGTGGACGACGGGTCCACCGACGGCAGCGGCCGCCTGCTGGACCGGTACGCCGCGCGGTACCCGGGCACCGTACGGGTGGCGCACCAGCCCAACTCGGGTGGTCCGGCCGCGCCGTGCAACCGGGGACTGGACCTGGCCACCGGCCGGTACGTCTTCTTCGTCGGTTCCGACGACCGGCTCGGCCCGGAGGCCCTCGAACGCCTGGTCGCCGCCGCCGACCGGTACGGCTCGGACGTGGTGCTCGGCAGGGTGGTGGGCGTCAACGGCCGGCACGTCTTCTCCGACGTGTTCGCCGACGGCAACGCGGTCGACGTGAGCCTGTTCGACTCGGCGCTGCCCTGGTCGCTGGCGAACACGAAGCTGTTCCGGCGCGAACTGGTCGACCGGCTGGGGCTGCGCTTCCCGGAGGACATGCCGGTCCTCAGCGACCAGCCGTTCACGCTGGCCGCCTGCTACCACGCCCGGCGGATCTCGGTGCTGGGCGACTACGACTACTACCACGCCGTGCGCCGCCTGGACGCCCGCAACATCACCTACCACAGCCGGGTCGAGCAGCGCCTGGTCAGCGTGGAGCGGCTGTTCGCGTTCGTCGCCGGCCTGATCCCCGCGGGACCGCGCCGGGACGCGGTGCTGTGCCGCCACGTCGGGCTGGAGCTGGCGAACCTGGTCGGCGACGACTTCCGGCACCTGGACCGGGCCACGCAGGAACTGGTGCACAGCAGCGTCGCCCGGCTGGTGCGGCAGCACGTCACGGACGGCGTGCGGGACC
>NZ_KK037233.1:1359873-1365745 GCF_000568915.1 Micromonospora sp. M42
GTCCGTGGTGCCGGTGACCGTCGGGCAGCTCGTCGGGCGGCTGCGCCGGCGCGGAAGGCGCAGCCCGGCCCCGGCGCAGACGTCAGGGCGCGGCGCGGAAGGCCGGCTCGGCCGGCATGGGCACCTGGAGGTACGTGGTGCCGCGCAGGTCCAGCCAGGCCCGCTGCGGCGCGCGGACCAGGCGCACCATCACTCCGGAACAGGCGGGACATCGCCCGACCAGGCCCGGGGCGTGCGAGTAGACGTGTAGCCCGGCCATCGGGCCGGTCATCCCGCAGGTGTCGCAGCGCCCGGTGGTGGCGCTCAGGTCGACGGCGAACACCTCGCGCAACGGCCCGTCGAGCATGTTGCCATCCAGGTAGGACAGGTCGGTCATCCGCTCTCCTCGGGTCGTCAGCCGGTCGGGCCGAACCGTTCGGTCCGCACGCGCCGGGTCGGGTGGCCCAGCCCCACCAGCAGGTCGGCCACTGTCTCCACGAATCCGGTGGGGCCGCAGACGTAGCAGAGCGGCTCCAGGTCCGGCGGCCAGCCGTGGCTGTTCACGTCGGCGAGGCCGATCCGGTGCGGCTCGCCGCGCCAGCCGTCGGGCGCCGCGCGGGTGTAGACGTACGCGACGTCCAGGCCCTGGTCGTCGCGGGCGCGGCGGCGCAGCTCGTCGGCGTAGATCACGTCGTCCGGGGTGCGCACCGAGTAGACGAGCCGGAACGGGGTGCGGCTGCCGGCGGCCCGGCGCGCGCGGATCATCGCCATCAGCGGCACGACGCCGGATCCGCCGCCGACCAGCAGCACCGGCGCGGTCTCGTCGGTACGCCAGACGAACCAGCCGCCGACCGGCCCGCGCACCTCGATCGGGTCGCCCTCGGCGTAGGTGTCGGTCAGGTACGGCGACACCTCCCCGTCGGGCACCCGCTGCACCGTCACCTCGATCCGCTCACCGTCGGCCGGGCCGGCCAGCGAGTACGACCGGGCGGCCTGGTAGCCGTCCTGGGCGGTCAGGCGCAGGTCGACGTGCTGCCCGGGCAGGTGGCCGGGCCAGCCGGGCACGTCCAGCACCAGCGTCTGCGCGGTGGGCGTCTCGATCCGCCGCTCGACGAGCCGGGCCACCCGCCACATCAGCGGCGCGACGCGGCGGCCCTGCGCCTGCGCGGTCACCTCAGTCGCCCTGGTAGCGCTGCTCGCGCCACGGGTCGCCGTAGTCGTGGTAGCCGGCGGTCTCCCAGAAGCCGGGCCGGTCGTCGACGAGCAGCCGGATGCCGTGCACCCACTTCGCCGACTTCCACAGGTACAGGTGCGGCACGAGCAGCCGCGCCGGGCCGCCGTGTTCGGCCGGCAGCGGCCCCCCGTCGTACGTGTGCACCACCCAGGCCCGCCCGCCGCGCAGGTCGTCCAGCGGCAGGTTGGTGGTGTAGCCGCCGTAGGAGTGCGCCAGCGCGTACCGGGCGGTGGTGTCGACGCCGTCGAGCAGCGTGTCCAGGGAGACGCCCTGCCAGGTGGTGCCGAGCTTGGACCAGCGGGTGACGCAGTGCAGGTCCACCGTCGGCGTGTCCTGCGGCAGGCCCATCATCTCGTCCCAGGACCAGCGGTACTCCGCGCCGGTCTCGCTGGTCAGCACGAACTCCCAGGTGTCGAGCGGCACCCGCGGCGTCGGGCCGGCGGAGAGCACGGGAAAGTCCTCGGTGAGGTACTGCCCCGGCGGCAGGTCGGTCGCGGACGAACGGGGCCGGCCCTGGAAGCCCGGCGAGACGATTCCCACCCGTCAGTCGTACCACCGCCGGCCGTGCCGGGGCAGCGGTTCCCACCGAGTCAGGCGCCGCCTCCGCCCTGCACCTCGTGCACGATGGTGCGCTGGCCGTCGCCGCTGTTGCGGGTGGCCCGGAGGCTGGTGATGGTGACGATCACCAGGACGCCGATGATCACGCCGAGCGAGGCCAGCGTCGGAATCTCCGGCACGCCCTCCCAGATGCCGTGCGCCCAGTGCAGGCCCAGCTTGAGGCCGATGAACGCCAGGATGACGGCCAGGCCGTAGCTGAGGTGCACGAGCCGGCTCAGCGCGGCGTGCAGCACGAAGTAGAGCGCCCGCAGGCCCAGCAGCGCGAAGGCGTTGGTGGCGAAGACCAGGTACGGGTCCTCGGTGATGCCGTAGACGGCGGGCACCGAGTCGACGGCGAACACGATGTCGGTGGCCAGCACCGCGACCACGACGAGCGCGAACGGGGTGAGCGCCCGGCGGCCGTTCTGCCGGATGGTCATCCGGGTGCCGTGGTATTCGTCGACCACCGGCATGACCTTGCGCAGCAGCCGCACCGACCGCATCTTGTTGATGTCGACCTCCTGCTCGTGCCCGCTGAGGGCGTCGCGCAGCAGCTTCACCGCGGTGGCGACGAGGATGAGCGCGAAGAGCAGGAAGGCGAAGTCGAGCGTCTTGAGCGCGGCGGCGCCGAGCGCGATGAACACACCGCGCAGCACCAGGGCGCCCGCGATGCCGTAGAGCAGCACCCGCTGGGCCAGGACGGAGGGCACCGCGAACGCGGCGAGCAGCAGCATGAAGACGAACAGGTTGTCGACCGACAGCGACTTCTCGACCAGGTAGCCGGTGAGGTACTCGATGCCCTGCTGGCTGCCCCAGCGGGACCAGATCCAGGCGCCGAACGCCAGCGGCAGCGCGATGTAGAAGGCCGACCAGCCCAGGGCCTCACGGATGGAGACCTCGTGCGGCTTGCGGGTGACCAGGAAGTCGAGCACCAGCAGCACGAGCACGCCGACGATCGTCACCGCCCACAGCGTGGGCGTGCCGACCGACGACAGTTCGGCCGCAGCCAGCGGGGACAATTCGGGCATGGAACCTCCTCGAACACCGTGTCATGTTCGAGGTCTCCTTCACCCACGTTTCCGTGGGCAACCACCCGGGGCTCGCCTCGGCGGCTTGCCGTACTGACCGGAATGATTTTTGGGAAGTACTCCCCTCGCCTGGACAAGGCTAGGTCACCGCCGGACCGGACGCCAAGTCGGGACACGGATGCTTGCCCTGGTCAACAGACTGGGCGGCGGTTCAGGGCATGGCGCCTGGTCACCGCGGCCCCTATGGTGACGCAGGTGACAGTCCAGGGACCGCTGACCGGCGTACGGGTGATCGAGCTGGCCGGGATCGGCCCCGGGCCGTTCGCGGCGATGATGCTGGCCGACCTCGGCGCCGACGTGGTGCGCATCGACCGGCCCGGCGGCGGCGGGTTCGGCGCGTTCCCGGGCGACCTGCTGAACCGCAACCGCCGCTCGATCGCGGTGGACCTGAAGCAGCCCGCGGGCCGTGACCTGGTGCTGGCGCTCGCCGCCCGGGCCGACGCGCTGGTGGAGGGCTTCCGGCCCGGGGTGACCGAGCGGCTCGGCCTCGGCCCGGACGACTGCCTCACCGCCAACCCGCGCCTGGTGTACGGGCGGATGACCGGCTGGGGGCAGGACGGCCCGCTCGCGCACAGCGCCGGACACGACATCGACTATCTGGCGCTGACCGGGGCGCTGCACGGGGTGGGCCGGGCCGGTGAGCGTCCGGTGCCGCCGATGAACCTGCTCGGCGACTTCGGTGGCGGGGGCATGATGCTGGCCCTGGGCGTGGTCGCGGCGCTGTACGCGGTACGCGGCGGCGCGCCCGGCCAGGTGGTCGACGCTGCCATCGTGGACGGCGTCTCGGTGCTGGCCACCCAGATCCACGCGCTGCGCGGCATCGGGCTGTGGCAGGACCCGCGCGGTGTGAACCTGCTCGACGGCGGCGCGCCCTTCTACGACACGTACGAGTGCGCCGACGGGCGGTACGTGGCGGTCGGCGCGCTGGAGCCGCAGTTCTACGCCGAACTGGTCCGGCTCACCGGTTTCCCGTTGGACGGCGACGACGGCCCGGACAGCGGCGACGCGCTGGACCGGGACGACCCGGCGAACTGGCCGGCGTTGCGGGCCGCCTGGGCGCGGCTGTTCCGCACCCGTACCCGGGACGAGTGGACGCAGCTGCTGGCCGGCACTGACGCCTGCGTGGCGCCGGTGCTCGACTGGGCCGAGGCGCCCGAGCACCCGCACCTGCGCGCCCGGGACACCTTCGTCGCGCCGGACGGGGTCACCCAGCCGGCGCCCGCGCCGCGTTTCTCGGCCACCCCCACAAGTGTGCGGCGCCCGCCGCCGGGGCCGGGCGAGCACACCGACGAGGTCCTCGCCGAGGCGGGGGTGGACGCCGCCCGGATCGCCGCGCTGCGGGCGGACGGTGTGATCGCCTGATCGTGGGCGGTCAGCGCCGGCGCGCGGCGGCCGGGGCGAGCGCCGGTTCCACCATGTCGCGGTAGTCGCGCGGGAACTGGACCACGACGTCCTGGAACTCGCCGCCGCCGATCGCTCGCGCAGCTGGTGAACACCGCGCGTACGGCGTCGCGGGCGGTGTTCTCGTCGCAGTCGACCCGGCAGGGCGACCCGGGTCACGAACTCCGCGCGCCGAACCGCTCGGCCGCCTCGTCCCGCGGGGTACGGGCTGAGCAGCCCCTGCAGCGGCTTCGGCAGTTGCGCGGCCAGGTCAAGCACCTCGCCACCGGTCAGGCGCTGCGCGAACGTCTCCAGGGTGGCCGCGGTGAGCGTGGCGGCGCGGTCCTCGCTGGTGCCGGTGAGCCGGGCGACCCGGCCCACGAACGTCAGGTAGTGCATCGGTGGTACCCCCTTCGGTGCGCCCAGCGCGGCTACCCGCCCCGGCGCGGCGGAAACGGTTGCGACGGGGCGGCAGGTTTTCCGGCGGCGGCGGGCGTGAGCGGCGGCGCGGCGGGTAACCGCCGCCCGGTCGTGACCCCAACTACTGCCGCGAGGAGCCCGACTGATGGCGAGTTACTCGGATGTCCTGGAGTACCTGTCCGCGCTGGACTACCCGGCCGGGAAGGACGACGTCATCCGCGAGGCGGAGCGGGAGGGCGCGCCGCCGGACGTGTTGCGGGCGTTGCGCGCGCTGCCCCCGGTGGACTACGCCAACGGCACCGAGGTGGCCCGCTCGGCCGGCATCGACGCGGCCCCGGAGGTGAGCCGCTCGCAGCGCGCGGCGCAGGCCCGGGACAACCACCCGCGCGTGTCGCAGCACCTGCGCGGCATCTGAGCACGGCGGGAGAGCCGGCGGGCGACACGGCCGCCGGCCTCTGCGCGTGCGGAAAAGCTGGGCTCCTCTGTGGCCGGTCGCGCAGCCCGGACAGGCGAGCGCCCCGGGTCACGAACCGCGACCTGGGGCGCCACGCAGCACCTGTCCCCCGCGGTTCACGCCCGAACCGGGTCGCGACCGCGAGGCGGTGAGATGTTCGCCCGAACCGGGCGGGCATCGCTGCCACGATCATCATACGACGCAACATCAGCCGAACGGGTGAGAATCGCGGAACTGTGTCCGGGCGCACGTACGCGCTCAGGCGGTCACCTCGGCGTACCGGCGTTCCAGGTCCACTCGCGCCAGCGCTCCGACCAGCCACGACAGTCGTTCCGACTCACCACTGCCGGCCAGCCCGGCGAGGTCACCGGCGGTACGGCCCAGGCCGAGCCGGCGGGCCGCCGCGAGCGCTCGCCGGTCGGCTACCGGCGCCGCCTCGCGCCACAGCGCCTGCGCCTCGCGCAGGAACAGGTCGCACACCTCGTCGTCCACTCCGGGCAGTGCGGTCAGCAGCCGCCGCTCCCCCGCCGGGTCCTGACGCGCGGCGGTGCGCAGCCGGCGCAGGTCGCCCCGGTACGTGTCGACGACCGTGCGGGCCAGGTCGCCGAGCGTGTCGGCGAGCCCGGCCAGGTCGCCGCGCAGCCCGGCAGGCGCGCAGCACGCGTACCCGGTCCTCGTGGCGCGAGCGGGCCATCCGCGCCCCGTTCCCACCCGGCGTGC
>NZ_KK037233.1:1367676-1385344 GCF_000568915.1 Micromonospora sp. M42
TCCGGCGCCGGTGGCGGGCGACGGCGGCGCGCCGCCGGAGAAGAGACACGCCGAGGCGGCCCGGGTTGGACAGCGTCTCCGCCCGGCCACCCCGCCGAGCACGACCACCAGCGCGGCGGCGGCGGCCAGCAGGCGGGCCGCGCCGGACCAGCGGGGTCGGGTCAGGCCGGGCTCATCCTCGGATGTGGTCATGGTCATCCCCTCTCGCCGGTCCCCAACGGGTCATACGTGTCCGTTTCCCGGTCGGTTCACTCCTTTTCCGTGGCAGCGGTACGGGAGCGCACCTTGTCGGCGCACGTGGTCAGCACGGCGTGGGCGTCCAGGCCGAGGCTCTCGATGGCGACGAGCGCGGTGAACGCCACGTCGGCGAGTTCGGCGGCGACCTCCTCGCGGGTGTGCGTCACCCCCTTGCGCGGGTTCTGCCCGAGCATCCCGATCCAGGCGGCGGCGACCTCGCCGGCCTCCTCGCCGATCTTGAGGATGCGACAGGTCAGCTCGGTGTCGCCGCGGCCGTTCGCGGCGTCCAGCCAGGCGCGCGCGTCCCGCGCCGTTGTCCAGATGGTGGCGTCCACGGCGACCAGTGAACCTGATCGCGCATACCGTTCGTATCCTGGGGCGACGCAGGCCAGCAGGTCTGCGGCCCAGGCGAGAGGAGGTGCCCGTGATGCCGGAGACCGTCGAGTCGGTGTTCGCCGGCGTGGTCGCCCGGAACCCGGGAGAGCCCGAGTTCCACCAGGCGGTCCGCGAGGTACTGGAGAGCATCGGTCCGGCCCTGGCCCGGCATCCCGAGTACGCCGAGGTGGTCGAGCGGATCTGCGAGCCCGAGCGGCAGGTCATCTTCCGGGTGCCGTGGGAGGACGACCAGGGCCGGGTACGGGTGAACCGCGGCTTCCGGGTGGAGTTCAACAGCGCGCTCGGCCCGTTCAAGGGCGGGCTGCGCTTCCACCCGTCGGTCTACCTGGGCATCGTGAAGTTCCTCGGCTTCGAGCAGATCTTCAAGAACGCGCTGACCGGCCTGGCGATCGGCGGCGGCAAGGGCGGCGCGGACTTCGACCCGAAGGGTCGCTCCGACCGCGAGGTGATGCGGTTCTGCCAGAGCTTCATGACCGAGCTGTACCGGCACATCGGCCCGCAGACCGACGTGCCGGCCGGGGACATCGGGGTGGGCGGCCGGGAGATCGGCTACCTGTTCGGGCAGTACAAGCGGATCACCAACCGGTACGACGCGGGCGTGCTCACCGGCAAGGGCCTGGCGTACGGGGGCGCGCAGGTGCGCCGGGAGGCGACCGGGTACGGCGCGGTGTTCTTCGCCGACGAGATGCTCCGCCAGGCCGGGGACAGCCTGGAGGGCAAGCGGGTGGTGGTGTCCGGCTCCGGCAACGTGGCCATCTACGCGATCGAGAAGGTGCACCAGCTCGGCGGCACGGTGGTGGCGTGCTCCGACTCCGGCGGCTACGTGGTCGACGAGAAGGGCATCGACCTGGCGTTGCTGCGGGAGCTGAAGGAGCAGCGCCGGGGGCGGCTGGCCGAGTACGCCGAGCACGCGCGCAACGCGGCTGCGGTCCCGGACCGCAACGTCTGGGAGGTGCCCTGCGACCTCGCGCTGCCCTGCGCCACGCAGAACGAGATCGGCGGCGCGGAGGCCGCCGCGCTGGTCGCCGGCGGCTGCGTCGCGGTGGTGGAGGGGGCGAACATGCCCACCACGCCGGAGGCGGTGCGGATCCTCGGCCGGGCCGGGGTGCGGTTCGCGCCGGGCAAGGCGGCCAACGCCGGCGGCGTGGCGGTCAGCGGGCTGGAGATGCAGCAGAACGCCAGCCGCGACACGTGGACGTTCGGCGAGTCGGAGCAGCGGCTGCGCGAGATCATGCGGGACGTGCACGACAGGTGCTGGGCGACCGCCGAGGAGTTCGGCCTGCCGGGCGACTACGTGGCCGGGGCGAACATCCAGGGGTTCCGGCGGGTGGCCGAGGCGATGCTGGCGCACGGCGTGGTGTGAGCGGCACGCGGGACGGGCGCTGACCGAGCGGTCGGTCAGTGATTGACAGCTCTCGACGCCCGGCCTAGGTTCAGGGCGCTACCGGCCGGTAGGCATCCGTCCCGCGTCGTCACCCCCGTCCCGGGGTGGCACCGTCCCCCGGGGAGCAGCGATGCAGCCCTCACCCGTGCGCCGCCGGCTGCTCGCCGTCGGCGTGGCCCTCACGTTGACGCTCGGTCTCACCGGCGCGGCCCCCGCCGCCGCCACCGGCCGCGACGACGGCAGCGGCCCGCTGCCCGGCTACACCATCGTCAACCCGCCGCTGCCGCCACTTGTCGTCGGCGGCGCCGCCACCACCGTGCGGCAGGGCGTGCACGCCAACGCCGGGTACGTCATCGAGATCCCCAGGCGCTGGAACGGCGACCTCGTCATGTGGGCGCACGGCTACCGCGGCCAGGGCACCGAGCTGTCGCCGGAGCCGCCCGGCTTCGACCTGCGGCAGCGCCTGGTGACCCAGGGGTACGCGTGGGCGTCGTCGTCGTACGACCGCAACGGCTACGACGTGCGCTCCGGCGTGCGCAGCACCCGCGCCCTGGCCGACCTGTTCAGCCGTACCGTCCGGCGCCCGCACCGGGTGCTGATCGCCGGGGTGTCGATGGGCGGTCACGTCATCGGCCGCTCGCTGGAACAGTACCCGGGCTTCTACGCCGGTGCGCTGCCCATGTGCGGGGTGCTCGGCGACCAGGAGCTGTTCGACTTCTTCCTGGACTACAACCTGGTCGCGCAGGCGCTGGCCGGTGTGCGCGCGTACCCGACGCCGCCCGACTACCTGACCTCGGCGGTGCCCCGGATCCAGGTCACGCTCGGCCTGGCCGGACTGGCTCCGGGCGGCCCCGACACCACGAACGACCTGGGCAAGCAGCTGCGCGCGGTCACCGTGGAGCGCTCCGGTGGGCCGCGGCCGGGCGCCGACGCCGCGTTCGCGGTCTGGAAGGACTTCCTGTTCGGCATCGCGGTCAGCGAGGCGGACGGCTCCCCCGCCCGGCGGCCCGGCCAGCTCGCCACGAACCTGTTCACCAGGTACGCGCCGAACCAGCCGGTCGACCTGAACGCGACGGTGCAGCGGGTCGCGCCGGAGAACCTGCGCCAGCGGCTCTCGCCGAGTCTGACCGAGGTGCCCCGGATCGCCGGGCGGCCCACCGCGCCGGTGCTGAGCCTGCACGGCCTCGGTGACCTGTTCGTGCCGTTCGGCATGGAGCAGGCGTACGCCCGGGACGTGGCCCGGCACGGCCGGTCCCGGCTGCTGGTGCAGCGGGCCGTGCGTACCGCGCAGCACTGCGAGTTCAGCCCGGCCGAGGCCGGCGCCGCCTGGGACGACCTGACCCGCTGGGTCCGCACCGGCAAGCGCCCGGCCGGCGACGCGGTCACCGACCGGCGCGCGGTGGCGGCGCCGGACTTCGGCTGCCGGTTCAGCGACCAGGCCGCCCGGGCCGCCGGGGCCGGCACCCGCCCGCTCTATCCGCCCTGCCCGGCTCAGTCCTCCTCGCGGCCGTACCAGCCGCCGCGGTAGACGGTGCCCTGCCGGGCCGACTCCGGCGCCGATTCCGGCGCCGGCGCCGCCTCCGCCGCGAGGGCGCTCCGGCGCGAGCGGCGGACCCGGCTGACCACGAACCAGCAGAACCCGGCGATCACGGCCACGATCACGATCTTCTGGAACGTGCCCGCGTACGCCTCGACCACGTGCCACTGCTCGCCGAGGAAGTACCCGGCGAGCACGAACGTGGTGTTCCAGATCAGGCTGCCCAGCGCGGTGTAGAGCAGGAACACCGGCACCGGCATGCGTTCCACCCCGGCCGGAATGGAGATGAGACTGCGGAAGATCGGAATCATCCGGCCGAAGAACACCGCCTTGACGCCGTGGCGCAGGAACCACGCCTCGGTGCGGTCCACGTCCTCCAGCTTGATCAGCGGCAGCCGCTCGGCCAGGGCGCGCATCCGGTCCCGCCCGAGGGCCGCGCCGATGTAGTAGAGCGCCAGCGCGCCCACGATCGACCCGATCGTGGTCCAGACGATCGCACCGACCAGGCTCATCTTGCCCTGGCTCGCGGTGAAGCCGGCCAGCGGCAGGATCACCTCGCTGGGGATGGGCGGGAACAGGTTCTCCAGCGCCACCGCGAGGCCGGCGCCGGGACCGCCGAGCCGTTCCATCAGGCCGGTGACCCAGCCGGTCACTCCGTCACCGGACGGCTCTGCCGCCCGCGCGGCGCTCACCCGGGGGCCGGCGAGCAGCTGTGCGTTTCCGATCATCCGACCAACGTTACGGGGCGAAGCTGCGGACGACCACGCGTCATGGAAACCATTATCGTGTACGCCATGCGTACGCCGTTGCGGATCGCCGTCGCCCAGCCGCTCACCCGCTCCGGCGACGTCGCGGGCAACGCGGCACGGCACGCCGACGCCGTGCGTGCCGCCGCCGCCCGCGTGGTGCTCTTCCCCGAGATGTCACTGACCGGGTACGAACTGGACGCCGCGCCGCTGGACCCGGCCGATCCCCGGCTCGCACCGCTGCGGGCGGCGTGCGCCGAGACCGGGACGCTGGCGCTGGCCGGCGCGCCGGTGCCCGGACCGCACATCGGGGTGCTCGCGATCGACGCCGAGGGCGTGCGGGTGGCGTACCGGAAGATGTGCCTGGGTGGCGCGGAGCCGCAGCACATGCGGCCGGGCCGGGAGCCGGCGGTGCTCGATGTGGACGGCTGGCGGCTGGGCCTGGCGGTCTGCAAGGACACCGGCACGCCGGAGCACGCGGCGGCGACGGTGGCGCTCGGCGCGGACGCCTACCTGGCCGGGGTGCTGGAGTCGGCCGACGACGCGGCGGTGCCCGACGAACGCGCCCGCCGGGTCGCCGCCGCGCACGGCGTGTGGGTGGCGACGGCGAGTTTCGCCGGGTCGACAGGGGGCGGGTACGCGCGCGCCGCGGGTGGTTCGGGGATCTGGTCACCGGCGGGTGAGCCGGTGGCCCGCGCCGGCACGGACACCGGCGAGGTGGTCACCGCCACGCTGCGGTGACACTCAGCCCTCGTCGCCGCCGCGCAGCCGCTCGTAGCCGTCGAGCAGCTTGCGCAGCGCGGTGGCGGTGACCGGGTCGATCTTCTCGTCCTCGGCCGCGTCGTCGATCTTCTCGCGCAGGTCCTCGACCCGCTTCTCCCGGTCCTTCGGCTTGCCCCGGTCCAGCTCGGCGACCTTCTTGCGCAGGTCGTCGGCGACCTTGCGCTCGATCAGCCCGATCGACTCGGCCCGGTCGAGCAGCTCGTCGAACCGGTCGCCGAGCTGCCGCAGCGTCACCGGTTCGGCCGCCGTCGACGGCGGCGCCAAAGTAGTATACGAACCCATCCTGCGGGCCTCCTTATCTTCTATAAACCAATCTCGCTATCTAGGATCCGAGGACGACTCCTAGTGAACATGTACCAAGCGGAAGCGGTCAACATAGTAAAAGTATCATTCGGCGATCTGGTGTTCTGCAGCAAAAACATCCCTTATGCGATCGTCAGTCGCGGCGGCAGCCAGATGTCTGCTTTGATATATAGCGCATCGAGGTGCCCGCTTATTGTGGTTCTCTCGTCTCCCAATCGCATATTTGCTCTGACCCATATATACCAGAGACGTGCGCATACGGCTAGTTGGTGTATTGTCGCTCTCTACGCGCGCGACCGGGCGGGCCGTGGCGGCCGGAACCCGCTCGACCAGGGTGGGCGAACGCGTCACCGGCGCCCCGGTGGGCAGGGATCGCGGTTCGGCGGATCCACCGGGCGGCCCGCGCCGAGCCGCTCGGCGAGCCGGGCCGCGCTCGGCCGCCGCGCCGGGTCCACGTCCAGGCAGGCCAGCACCAGGTCGGCGATCTCCGGCGGCAGGCCGGGCACCCGCGGCGGCGGCACCGGCGGCCGGGTGCGCCGCACCTCCAGCACGTCGTCCCAGCTGCGCACCGGCAGCGGGGCCCGGCCGGTGAGGCTGCGGTACAGCAGCACGCCGAGCGCGTACACGTCACCGGCCGGATGCGCCGGGCCCGGGTCGAGGCGTTCCGGGGCGAAGTAGGCGGGGGTGCCCATCAGCAGCACGCCGGTCTGCCCGGTGACCGGATGCGGGCCGGCGGGCGCGGCGATGCCGAAGTCGAGCACCTTCGCGCCGGTCTCGGTGAGCATCACGTTCGCCGGTTTGATGTCGCGGTGCACCACGCCGATGCGGTGCGCCGCGGCCAGCGCCCCGGCGACCTGCCCGGCCGTGCGGACCGCGTCCGGCCAGGCCAGCGGCCCGCCGGCCAGCCGGTCGGCGAGCGTCTGCCCCTCCACCAGCTCCATCACCAGGTACGGGACCACGACACCGCTGTCCAGCGTCGCCTCGGCGTAGTCGTACACCTGGGTCACGTGCGGGTGGGTCAGCCGCGCCGCCGCGCGGGCCTCGCGCTGGATGACCGCGCGCAGTTGCGGGTCGGCGGCGAGCTGCCCGGCGAGGACCTTGACCGCGACGGGCCGGTGCAGCACCTCGTCGTCGGCGCGCCACACCTCGGACATCCCGCCGAGGCCGATGCGCTCACGCAGGACGTAGCGGTCGTGCAGGCGCAGGGCGGGCGTGAACGGCGACATAATTCACCAGGCTGCCATGCGCGGCACCGGCCGCACCAACCCGCGCCCCCGTTTCGTCCGTGTTCCGGCATTCTTCCGCCCGAGTCAGGGCTTGCGGGCGACCCCGCCGTACATGCTGACGTCGACCACGGACGGCCGCGGCTCCGGCTCGCCGTCGGCGCGCCACTCGGCCACCGAGCAGATGCCCGGCTCGACCAGTTCGAGGCCGTCGAAGAAGCGTACGACCTCCTCCCGGCTGCGCAGGTTGATCACGCCGTGCGGGCCACCGCCCCGGGCCGCCGCCTTCGCCTCGGCGGCCACCTCCGCCGGAAGGTAGTCGTGGGTGGCGTGCGAGGCGGCCAGGTAACTGCCGGCGGGCAGCGCGTCGAGAAGCGTGTCGACCAGCGCGTACGGGTCTTCGCCGTCGGGCACGAAGTGCAGCACCGCCAGCAGCATCAACGCCACCGGCTGGGACAGGTCGAGCGTGCGGCGCAGGTCCGGGTGGGCCAGGATCCGCTCCGGGTCGCGCAGGTCCGCGTCGAGGTAGGCGGTGACGCCGTCGGCCGAACTGGTGAGCAGCGCGCGGGCGTGGGCCAGCACGATCGGGTCGTTGTCGACGTACACCACCCGGGCGCGCGGGTCGATCGCCTGCGCCACCTCGTGGGTGTTGTCGGCGGTGGGTATGCCGGTGCCGATGTCCAGGAACTGCCGGATGCCCGCCTCACCCGCCAGGTGACGCACCGCGCGGCGCAGGAACCGCCGGTTCTCCAGCGCGCTGATCCGGATGGTCGGGAACCGGGCGGCCATCGCGTCGCCGGAGTCCCGGTCGGCCTGGAAGTTGTCCTTGCCGCCGAGCCAGTAGTTGTACCGGCGGGCGGGGTGCGCCACTGTCGTGTCGATCCGGTCGCCGAGCGGCCCGGAGCCGGGTGCCGTCCCTGCTGCGTCGCTGGTCAAGGCCACCTCCACGACTCGGGTCCCACCGTCCACTGTCTCCGGTGCGGATCATGGTACTGCCCGGCGCCGGCCCGGTCAGGCCGGGTACAGCTCGTCGCGGAGGCGGGCCAGCAGCTCACGGGTGCGCTCCGGCGGCGCGGCCTCCACGCACAGCCGTTCCATCGCCTCGGCGTAGAACTCGAGGTCGTCGCGCTTGTCCAGGTAGATCGCGCTGGTCAGCTGCTCGATGTAGACGATGTCCGGCAGGTCCGCGTCGCCGAAGCGCAGGATGCTGAAGGCCCCACTGGCCGCGGCGTGCCCGCCGGCGGAGAACGGGACGATCTGCAGCCGTACGTGCGGCGCGGCGGTCGCCTCGATCAGCGCGTCCAGCTGCTCGCGCATCACCGCGGCCCCGCCGATCGGGCGGCGCAGCGCCGCCTCGTCGAGCACCGCCCACAACTGCGGCGGGTTGCTGCGGCGCAGCAGCTCCTTGCGCTGCATCCGCAGCTCCACCCGCCGGTCCAGCTCCGCCGCCGACGCGCCGCGGTGCCCGAGCAGGATCACCTGCCGGGCGTACGCGGCGGTCTGCAACAGCCCGGGCACGAACTGCACCTCGTACGTGCGGATCAGCGCGGCGGCGGCCTCCAGCCCCAGGTACGCCTGGAACCACGCGGGGAGCACGTCACCGTAGCGGTGCCACCAGCCGGGGCTGTTCGCGTCCCGGGCGAGCTTGAGCAGCGACTCGCGCTCGCCGGCGTCGGTCACGCCGTAGAGCGTGAGCAGGTCGGCCACGTCGCGCTCCTTGAAGCCGACCCGGCCCAGCTCCATCCGGCTGATCTTCGACTCGGAGGAGCGGATCTCCCAGCCGGCCGTCTCCCGGCTGACCCCGGCCCTCTCACGGAGTCGCCGCAGCTGCCCACCGAGCAACATGCGCAGCACGGTGGGCCCGCTTGTCGGACCACCCTCGACGGGCACCGTCGCCACCTGACCGCCCTCGCATCCCGACTGCCCCGGCCGGGCGCCCCCCGGCCGACGAGTAAGCATGCCATGAACCGACAGTGAGGTGAACTCCTCCGGAGCGGTTAATCAGTCCCGTGTGCGGGACGGCGGGATCAGGTGGTCGAAGTCGCCGTCGCGCGCGCCGAGCACGAAGGCGGCGATCTCGTCCACTGTGTAGATCAGCGCCGGGCCCTCCGGGTGCCGGGAGTTTCGGACCGCGATTCCGGTGCCACCGGGCAGCTCGGCCAACTCGACGCAGTTGCCGCTGGGGTTGCTGCGACGACTCTTCGACCAGCGCATCGGGGGCAGCTCGGGCACGGGCACACCGTTCGGCGGTTGTTGCATGGGCGTCCTTCGGGATGAGCCAGCCGAGGCCGCGGGGAGGAGCGGTGGGTGGCGACGTCTGTCGAGTGAGGAGTGAGATGCACGTGCATCTGCTATTGCATCTGCAATGGACGGAGAGCATGATAGCCGAAACGTACGGTGTGCCGGGTCGCTCACATTCGGTGACCCGAACCCGGCCTCCGGATGCCGCCGCGCGCGGCTAGGGGACTGCGGTGAGGAGGACGCGCGTGCCGGATCCGATGACCGTCGCCTCCGGCATATCCGCCGCGGGGGCCCTCATCTCGGCCTGGCAGTTGCGCCGCCGCGCCGTACGCGCCGAGGCCGAGATCGAGCTGCTCCAGGCCGAACTGGCCGCCGAACGGCACGCGGCCAGCCACGACCCGCTCACCGGCCTGCCCAACCGCCGCGCGTTCTTCCGGCTCGCAGCCACACTGCTCACCGACCCCGCCGGCCAGCCACTGGTAGCGGTCGTGCTCGACCTGGACAACTTCAAGCAGGTGAACGACCGCTACGGGCACGCCGCCGGCGACCAGGTGCTGATCAGCGTCGCGCAGCGGCTCGCCGCGTTCGCCGGCAACAACCTGGTGGCCCGCCTCGGCGGCGACGAGTTCGCCGGCCTGCTGGCCAGCCCCACAGCCGACCGCCGGTGGATCGAGCACGCCACGCGGCGGCTCTGCGAGGCGCTCGCCGCGCCCATCCCGCTGGGCGCGCGCAGCATCCAGGTCACCGCCTCGGTCGGGCTCGCGCCGGTGCACTGCCCGACGCAGCTCACCGACGCGCTGTGCCGCGCCGACGCCGCCATGTACGAGGCGAAGACGCTCGGCGCGGCCCGCCCGACCCGGCAGCTCGTCGCGGAGTACTGACCGGCGCGGTCAGCGCCAGCCGTAGCCGGCGCGCAGCGCCTGCCCGACCCGGTCGAACCGTGGCCGGTCCAGCACCGCGCCCTCGCGGCGGATGCTGTCCTCGCGCATGGTGAGCACCCGGTCCAGGCGCACCCAGGAGGGCCGGTTGTCCCGGTCCCACTCCCCCGGGCCGAGCGCCAGCCAGTGCCGCTGGCCGTCCCGGTCGCTCTGGCTGGACAGCATCAGCCCGAACAGGGTGCGGCTGTGCCGTCCGACCACCAGCACCGGGCGGTCCTTGCCCTGGCGGGGGTCGTCCTCGTAGGGCACCCACGTCCAGACGATCTCGCCCGGGTCGGCCTGGCCGTCCGGCTCCGGCGCGTACGACAACTCGCGGCGCTGCAGCGCGTTGACCTGCCGGCGGCGCGCGACCTGAGCCGGGATCGGCGCGCCCGGGCGGGGCGGGGCGGGCACAGCCCGGGTGATCCGGCCGAGCCGCGACGCCACGTTCTTCAACAGACCTGCCACGGCGGGCAGCCTATCGGCCGGGGTACGACCGCCCGGGAATCGGGTCGCCCGGTCGGGTGGACGGCGCCGTGCGGGATGCCCCTGTTAATAGGGGGCCCCTCTACTACCGGAGGCGTTAATAAGGGGCCCTTCCTTACGCTGGGGGCGTGCGGCTACCCGATGATCTGCCGGTGTTCGAGCGCAGCGCGGTGCGGCTGGTCGTGCTCGACGCCACCGACCACCTGCTGCTGTTCCACACCCGCGACCCGGACCACCCCGACCTCGGCGTGTGGTGGGAGCTACCCGGCGGCGGGCTGGACCCGGGCGAGACGTACCGGGAGGCGGCGGTCCGCGAACTGCGCGAGGAGACCGGCATCGCGATCGGCCCGGACGAGGTGGGCGCGCCGACGTGGCGGCGGCGGGCCAGCTTCCGGCACCGGCAGCGCCGCCACCTCCAGGACGAGGTGATCGTGGCGGTACGGCTGCCCGGCCCCGGACCGGACGTGGACGAGGCGCTGCGGCTGGACTACGAGGTGGAGGACTACTTCGGGTTCCGCTGGTGGCCGCTGGCCGAGGTGCTCGCCGAGCGGCCGCGCTGCTATCCCGGGCGGCTGCCCGAACTGCTGCCCGCGTTCCTGGCCGGCGAGGAGATCGACGAGCCGTTCGAGCTGTGGTCCTGAGCGCGGGCGTGCCACCCGGCGCGTGAGCGGGCAGAGTGGAGCCGTGACTCCCCTGCACGCACCACTGGCCCGTTACGCCGAGCGGCTGCACCGCGCCGCCGGCGACACCCACCACGTCGCCTCGCCGCTGGGCGCCTGGCTGCTGCTGGCGCTGACCGGCCCGGCCGCCACCGGCGACGCCCGGGCGGCGCTGGCCGAGGCGCTCGACGCCGACCCGGACGACGCCGCCGCGGAGGCCCGGGCGCTGCTCGCCGCGCCGCACCCGATGGTCGCCGCGGCCACCGCGCTGTGGGAGCGCGCTCCCGCGCCGGAGCTGGCCGCGTGGCGGGCCGCGCTGCCGGAGAACACCGAACGCGGCCCGCTGCCCGACCAGGCCACGCTGGACGGCTGGGCCCGGGAGCGTACCGGGGGGCTGATCGACAGCTTCCCGGTCGACGTCACCCCGGACACGCTGCTGCTCCTGGCCAACGCGCTGGCCACCCGCGTGTCGTGGGCCGACCCGTTCGACACCGCCCCCGGCGCGGAGCTGGGCGCGGGCAGCGCCTGGTCGGGCCGGCTGAGCCGGTGCTGCGTACGCCGCCGTTCGGCACCGGTGCTGGGTGGCTTATCAGAGCGCGCCAAGTCGAATACAGGGTCCACGATGGCAATCCTGTGTCTAATCACTGCATCCGCCATGCTCGAAAATACGAGCCGGACTAAAGGCTTCCAAGGCGTCCTGTTAAATTAAGAATGTACGCGGGAATTTAAGGACTACGTCGGGGCACCGTTACCCGAACAAAGACCCTTAACGGATTCCCCACGCGACGGCTGTTTCAGACTGTCGTATACAATTCCTGACTTTGGGAATGCTCGTGGTGTCGGTGGCCGCCGCGCCCGACGTGCCGGCCGTCGACGTGCTGGCCGCCGCGCAGGAGCTGGCGAGCGCCGCCGCGCTCCTGCCGGACTCATGCCGGGCCGCCGGTCGCTGTTCGACCTGCCGCTGGGCGAGACGCCGCTGTGGACGCTGCGGGAGGAGCCGACCCGGACGTACGCGGACGACGGCCGGGAGGAACGCGCCACCGCGGTGCTGCCCTGCTGGTCGGCGCAGAGCCGCCACGACCTGGCCAGGCCCGGGTTCGGCTTCGACGCGGCGGCGCAGGCACTCGGCGAGCTGCTGGGCCTGACCGGGCCGGGGTTCGACGCCGCGCAGTCCGCGGTGGCCCGGTTCGGCCGCTACGGCTTCGAGGCCGCCGCGGTGACCGCGTTCGGCCGGGCGACAGCGCTGCCGCCGGAGGGGGTCGCCCGCGTCGCGGAGCTGCGCTTCGGTCATCCGTACGCGGTGGTCGCGGTGACCACCGACCCGGCCGGCGGCCCGTGGCACGCGCTGCCTGTCTACTCCGCCTGGGTGGCCGACCCGGAGGAGCTGCCCGCCGACGAGGCCGGATAGGCGGGAAGCGCGCTCGCGAGCTGGTCCAGTCCCAGCGAGCCGAGTTCCAGCGCCCGGTTGTGGAACGCGCGCCGGTCGCCGGGGAACGCAGCGCGTCCGTCGCGCCACACCCGCTCCCCCACCTTGTAGGTGAGCGCCTGCCCGGGCCGGCCCAGGTACCGGGCCACTTCCAGTGGCGCGTACGGGCCCTGGTGGCAGCGGTCGCGCAGCAGGTCCAGCGCGGCCTGCGGCGTCCACGGCGCGCTGCCCGACGGCATCGGCAGCCGCAGGTGCAGGCCGATGTCGAGCACCACCCGGGCCGCCCGCAGCAACTGCATGAACAGGTGGCCCAGCCGGGCGCCCGGCTGCTCGTAGAGTCCGAGTTCGTCCATCAGCCCTTCGGCGTACAGGGCCCAGCCCTCCTGGGCGCCGGAGAGCCCGCCGAGCAGGTTCAGCCGCTGCCCGGGGCCGCCCCGGCACGCCTCCGAGCCGAGGTGCAGGTGGTGGCCGGGGACGCCCTCGTGGTACGCGGTGCTGTACGCCCACCAGGTCGGGAAGCGCTCCTGACCGTCGGGCAGCAGCCACGAGACCCGGCCCGGCCGGGTCAGGTCCCGCGACGGCGCGATGTAGGCGGTGCCGCCCGACGTGGTGACCCGGGACTCGATGCGGCGCAGCGGCGCGGGGATGTCGAAGTGCGTGCCGTGCATCCGCTCGGTGGTGGCCTCCAGCAGCTCCTGGAGCCAGGCGGCGAACTCGTCCCGGCTGCGCAGCACACCTGGCGCGTCGGGGCGGTCGAGCCGTTGAAGCACCTCGGGCACCGTGCCACCCAGGGCTCTCGCCTCCGCGACCAGGTCCGCCTCGATGGCGGTGAACTCGTCCCAGCCCCACTCGTACAGCTCGCGCAGGTCCGGTTCCGTGCCGAGGAAGGTCCGCACCCAGAGGGCGTACCGCGCCGGGCCGAACGCCTCGTCGTCGCGCGCGAGCGGCGCGAGGTCCGCGGTGAGCGTCGTGGCGAACCTCCGGTACGCCTCCCGCGCGTCCCGCGCCGCCGCCTGCAACGACGCGCGCTGCGGCCCGTCGCCGTAGCGCTGCACGAGCGCCGTGTCCTCGTCGATCCAGGTGCGGCAGCGCTGCGTCACCAGGTCCACCTGGCGTCGTGTGGGCAGGTGACCACGTTCGGCGGCGACCAGCAGGCTGCGGGCGTACCCGTCCAGGGATGCCGGGATCGCGGCCTGGCGCGCGCCGACGCGGGCCCAGCCGTCCTCGTAGGCCGCGCGCCCGGCGTCGCGGCCCGGGACCGCTGATTCGACGCACTGGCGGATGAGCTGGAGCGGGCCGGTGGCCGCGACGTGCAGTTCCCGCAGGTCCTCCCCGGCGTCGTGGAAGGCGATCCGGGCGCGCAGCCGTTCGGCGAGGTGCTCGTGCAGCGGGCTCGGGGCGGGCAGCGCCTCGATCCGGCGCAGGGCGCGCGCGGCGAGATCGGCGCGGGCCTGGTGACCCTCCGGGCTGTAGTCGGTGAGCCCGTCGACGTCCTGCTCACCGGCCTCGACCACCGCCACACACGGATCGAGGCGCCCCATCTCCCGCAGCAGCGTGTCGGTGACGTCCTCGCCCATCGCACCGATGCTACCCCCGGTGATCAAGGAGTTCGTGCCGGCCGGAAGGCCCGGAAAGGACACGAACTCCTTGATCAACCGGATGGGAGGCGAGGTCAGACCGAGACGAGCTCCTTCCTCTCGGCCTTGGCGGCCAGACGCTTCTCACGCTCCTGGGCGCCGATCAGGTCGTCCGGCAGGGAATCCTCCACCTCGATGTCGAAGCGGCGCAGCAGCCGGATCGCGAACCCGCCGAGCGTGACCAGGACCAGCGCCGCGCCGAAACAGATGTACGCGAAGCCGATGCCCCGGCCCGGTCCGGTGCCGATCACCGCCCCCACCGTGCCGGCCAGCGCCCCGCCCGGTGCGAGCATCGGCTCGAACAGCGCGGTGGCGCCCGGCGCGAGCAGCGCGAACCCGATCGGCAGCGTGGACCAGGAGATGGTCTGGTTGAGGCTGAACACCCGGCCGTGGAAGCGCTGCGGCACCTTCACCTGGACGATCGTCGCGTAGATCGACTGCGCGGTGGTCATCGACATGGCCAGCCAGCAGAACCCGACGCAGATCATCGCCACCGAGGCGTCCAGGCCGATCAGCATGCAGCCGATCGCGGTGCCCAGGTTGCCGATCAGCACGCCGATCATGCGGCGCTTGCGCGGCCCGCCCCACAGCGACATGAGGATGCCGCCGAGCACCGCGCCGACCGCCTCGGCCAGCGCGACCTGGGCGACCTGGGTGGGGCTGCCGAACGACAGCACCAACGGGGTGATCAGCACCAGCGCGGGCGCCAGGAAGATGTTGCCCAGCGCGAAGTAGCCGAGCATCAGCCGGAATCCGCGGTGCCGCCAGGAGTAGCGCATGCCGTTGGCGATGGCCACCAGCAGCCGCTCCCGGGGCCGCCAGCCGAGCGCGTCCGGGAAGCGGACCACGGCGAGCGTGAGCACCGCGAGCACGTAGCTGGCCACGTCGACGAGCAGGATGCCCTTCAGGTCGATGGTGGCGAGCAGGCCGGCCGCGAACGCCGGCATGAGCAGCGTGGCCACACCGGTGGACAGCTGGGTGATGCCCATGGCGTGCCCGAGGTAGCGCTTGGGCACCAGCTGCGGCACCGCCGACTGGAACGCGATCCGCTGGAACGATCCGGCCACCGAGCTCAGCGCCACCAGCAGGTAGATGTGCCAGAGCACCAGGTTGTCGGTCCACAGCAGGCTGGCCAGCACCAGCTGGATGGAGCCGGCGAAGCAGCTGGCCGTCATCATGATCCGGCGGCGGCTGACCCGGTCCACCAGCGCGCCGGCGACCGGCAGCATGAGCACGCCGCAGATCAGCGCCAGCGCCCACAGCAGACCGAGGTCGGCCACCGAGCCGGTGCGGTTGAACAGCCAGATCGGCAGCGCGAACGCGGTGAGCGCGGAGCCGGTGCTGGAGACGAGCTGCCCGACCGTGATGGCCAGGAAGCGGCCCATGCTCGGCTTGACCGCGGTGCTGGCCTTGCGGGCCACGCCCACGCGCAGCGTGTCCGCCACCGCCCAGCCGGCGTCCTCACCCCGCGCCTGCGGGCTCAGCGCGCCGATGTCACCGGCGACCACCGCCGGGTGCGCCTGCGTGACGATCTCGGCCAGTTCCTCGGCACGGTACTTCAGGAAGAAGTGACCGGCCTGGTCGAGCACGACCAGCCCGAGCGTGTCGCTGAGGAACTGCCACTCGGTGTACCGCTCGCGGTAGTAGTCGGTAACCGGGTCCTCGGAGCCGACCACCGAGATGATCGGCGCGCGCAGCTTCGTCGCCTGCTTGTCCAGCAGCCGGGTGAAGTACTCCTCCGAGGCGCGGGAGTCGGCCCGCATGTTGCTGATGATCCGGTCGGCCTGCTCCGGGTCCAGCTCGTCGGTGTCCACGCCCATCGACTTGAGCCAGCTCGCGTAGTGCTTGTTGCTGCGCAGTTGCTCCAGCTTGTTGCGGGCGGCCGAGAAGACGCCCTTGGGGCGGGCGAACGGGAACATCGCGCCGATGTAGACGGCCTCCAGGTCCCGGCCGGACGCCTCGACCTTGCGGGCCACCTCGGCGACGATCGCGCTGCCCACGCCGCAGTGGCCGTACAGGGCGATCGGTCCCTCGACCCGCTCCAGGATCTCGTCGGCGACCCGGCTGGTCAGCTCCTCGAACGGCAGCGCGTCCTCGGTGAGGCCGACGTCGTGGCCGGGGATGGCCAGCGACCACAGCCCGTACCCGGCCGGCAGCGCGTCGGCCAGCGGCTGGTAGACGATGGCGCTGCCGCCGCCGTACGGCACGCAGACGTACGTCAGCACCCGCTTGCCCGCCGGGATCGGCTTGGTCAGCTCGTAGAGCAGCCGGCGCGGCCCCTCCTGGGCGGCGTCGCCGGAGATGAACGCGGCCAGGTCGCGGATGGTGCGCTGCTGGAACAGGTCCATCACGCCGACCGCCCGGCCGCCCAGCTCCGCCTTGCGGATCTTCGCGACCACCTGGGTGGCGAGCATCGAGTGCCCGCCCAGGTCGAAGAAGTCGTCGTCGATGCCGAGCGTGTCCACGCCGAGCACCTCGGACCAGATCGCGGCCAGCGCCCGCTCGGTGTCGTCGCGCGGCTCGACCAGCGCCACCGACGCCTCACGGGTGACCACCGGCGCGGGCAGCGCCTTGCGGTCCAGCTTGCCGTTCGGGGTCAGCGGCAGCGCGTCGAGCGTGACGAACGCGGCCGGCACCATGTACTCGGGCAGCGTGTCCTTCAGCGCCGCCTTCAGCGCGGCGTGCTCGGCCGCCCCCACCAGGTACGCGGTGAGCCGCTTGTCGCCCGGGCTGTCCTCGCGGACGATCACCGTGGCCTCGGTGACGCCCGGCTGGTCGCGCAGCGCGCTCTCGATCTCGCCCAGCTCGATGCGCAGGCCGCGCAGCTTGACCTGGTGGTCGATGCGGCCCAGGAACTCGATCACCCCGGCGCCGTCCGGGCCGACGACCCAGCGGGCCAGGTCGCCGGTGCGGTAGAGGCGGGCGCCCGGCTCGGCGGAGAACGGGTCGGGGACGAACTTCTCCGCGGTCAGCGCCGGCCGGCGGTGGTAGCCGCGGGCCAGCCCGACACCGCCGATGTGCAGCTCACCGGCCACCCCGACCGGGCACTGGGCGCCGGACGGGTCGAGCACGTGCAGCCGCAGGTTGGCGATCGGCGCGCCGATCGGCACGCTGGTCACCTGCGCGAGCCGGTCCGGCTCGCACGCCCAGGCGGTCACGTCGATGGCCGCCTCGGTCGGGCCGTACAGGTTGTGCAGGCCGCACCAGGGCAGCCGGGCGGTGAAGTCGGCCGCCGAGGCCAGCGGCAGCTCCTCACCGGAGCAGATCACCCGGCGCAGCGCGGTGGCCGCCTCCACGCCGTCCTCGGCGAGGAAGACGGTGAGCATCGACGGGACGAAGTGGGCGGTGGTGATCCGCTCGGACACCAGCAGGTCACGCAGGTAGCCGGCGTCCTTGTGGCCGCCCGGCTTGGCCAGCACCAGGCGCGCGCCGGTGCGCAGCGGCCAGAAGAACTCCCACACCGACACGTCGAAGCTCGCCGGGGTCTTCTGGAGCACCGCGTCGTCGGCGCCGAGGCGGTACGTCTTCTGCATCCAGTCGAGCCGGTTGACGATGCCCCGGTGCGTGTTCGGCACACCCTTCGGGCGGCCGGTGGAGCCGGAGGTGTAGATGACGTACGCCAGGTGCTCCGGCCCGGCGGCCGGCGCCGGATCGGTGTCGGGCTGGCCGGCCCAGACGACGGCGTCGTCCAGT
>NZ_KK037233.1:1385694-1391739 GCF_000568915.1 Micromonospora sp. M42
CGATGGTGACCGCCACCGCGTCCGGGGTGGCCGCGGCGCGCTCCTCGATCGGTCCGTGCAGCGTCTCGGCGCGCGGGAAGTCGCGCTGGTGTCGTTCCAGGCGGCCAGCAGCTCCCGCTCGGCGGCGGGCAGCAGCGGCAGCCGGGAGACCGGGGTGTCCGGCGCGGCGACGACCGCGTCCAGCAGGGCGGTCCACCGCTGCGCCATCCGCTCCACGGTGGCCCGGTCGAACAGGTCGGTGTTGAAGACCAGCTTGCCCCAGAGCCCGTCGACGGTCTCGACCGCGTGCAGCTCGAAGTCGAACCGGGTGGCCCGCAACTCCATCGGGGTCCAGGTGAACGTGACCTCGTCGGTGCGGGACACGCCGGTGAACCGGCCCATCTCGTAGTTCTGCAGCACGAACATGGCCTGGAACACCGGGGAGCGGCTGACGTCGCGCGGCAGGCCCAGTTCGTGCACGACCTTGGCGAACGGCACCTCGGCGTGCTCGAAACCGTCCAGCACGGTGCGGCGGGTGCGCTCCAGCAGCTCGGCGAAGGTCGGGTCGTCGCCCAGGTCGGCGCGCAGCGGCAGCATGTTGATGAACATGCCGACGAGGTTCTCCAGCTCCGGCGCGGACCGTCCGGCGACCGACGCGCCGATGGCGAAGTCGTCCTGGCCGGAGTGCCGGGCCAGCAGCACCTGGTACGCGGCGAGCAACGTCATGAACAGCGTGCCGCCGCTGTCGCGGGTGAGCGTGTTGAGCGCCTCGGTGGCGGCCGGGTCGAGCTGGAACTCGACGAAGTCGCCCCGGTAGGTCTGGGTGGCCGGGCGGGGCCGGTCCAGCGGCAGTTCCAGCGGGGTGATGCCGGCCAGCCGCTGCTTCCAGTAGTCGACGTGCGCCCGCGCCTGCGGGCCGTCCAGCTCCTGGGCCTCCCAGACGGCGAAGTCGCCGTACTGGATCGGCAGGGCGGGCGGCTCGCCGCCCCGGTAGAGCGTGATCAGGTCACGCAGCAGCACGTCCACCGACCAGCCGTCGCCGACGATGTGGTGCTGGGCCAGGAACAGCACGTGGTCGTCGGCGGCGAGCCGGATCAGCAGGGCCCGCAGCAGCGGCCCCGCGGCGAGGTCGAACGGCTCGGCCGCCGCCGCCTCGACCAGCGCCTGCGCGGCGGCCTCGTCGGGCGCGTCCACCACCGTCAAGCGGCACGTCCGCGGTGTCCGCGATCACCACCGTGGGGCGGCCGTCGGAGTCGGCCGGGAAGCGGGTGCGCTGCGACTCGTGCCGGTCCGCGAGCGCGGTCAGGGCGGCGCGCAGCGCGTCCACGTCGAGCGGTCCGCGCACCCGCAGCGGCACCGCGATGTGGTACGCCGCCTCGCCCGGGGCGAGCTGGTCCATGAACCAGACCCGCTCCTGGGCGTAGGACAGCGGCACCTCGGCGCCGGCCGGGCGGGGGGCGATCCGGGCCGCGGTTGCGGTCTGGCGGGCGCGTAGCCGTCGGGCGATCAGCGCCTGCCGGGCCGCCTCGCGGGCCGGATCCTTCAGGTCGGTCATCAGTTGGTTCCCTCTTCCGCCGCGAGCAGCGCGGCGACCTCGGTGTCGGAGAGGCCGTCGAGCTCGGCGGCGATCCGCTGTTCGATCTGGGCGGCCAGGTCCGCCACCACGGGGCTGCTGAACAGCGCCCGCATGGGCAGCTCCACGTCCACCTCGGCGCGGATGCGGGCCATCGCCCGCATGCCGCGCAGCGAGTTGCCACCGAGGGCGAAGAAGTCGTCGTGCGCGCCGACCTTCTCCACCTGGAGGATGTCGGCGTACACCTCGGCGACCAGGGCCTCGGCCTCGGTGCGGGGCGCGACGTAGCTGTCCTGCGCCGTCTCGGCCGACGCCGGGGCGGGCAGCGCGGCGCGGTCCAGCTTGCCGTTCGGGGTCAGCGGCAGCGCGTCCAGCCGGACCAGGGCGGCCGGCACCAGGTGCGCCGGCAGCTCGCGGGCCAGTTCGGCGCGGACCGAGTCCTCGTGGGCCGGGCCCACCAGGTAGCCGACGAGCATCGGCTCGCCGCCGTCGGCGCGGACCGCCGCGGCGGCGGCCCGTACGTCCGGGTGGGCCAGCAGCGCCGCCTCGACCTCGCCCAGCTCGATCCGCATGCCGCGCACCTTGACCTGGTCGTCGCGGCGGCCCAGGTAGTCCAGCGTGCCGTCGGCGCGCCAGCGGGCCAGGTCGCCGGTGGCGTACATCCGGGCGCCGGGCGGACCGTACGGGCAGGGCAGGAACCGCTCGGCGGTCAGGCCGGGCCGCTCGTGGTAGCCGCGGGCGAGCTGCGTGCCGGTGACGTACAGCTCCCCCACCACGCCCGGCGGCACCGGGCGCAGCGCGGTGTCGAGCAGCAGCGCCCGGGTGTTCCAGGTGGGCGTGCCGATCGGCACCGGGCCGGCCGGGACCGGCTCGCCGGGGGCGATGCGGGCCGCGACGCTACAGTGGCCTTCGGGCCGTACTCGTTGATCACCGCCACGTCGGGGTGCGCGGCCCGCCAGGCGGCGAGCTGCTCCCCGGTCAGCGCCTCGCCGCCGATGACCAGGTCGGTCGTCGGTGACAGCTCGCCGTCGAGCAGCGGCAGGTGGCTCGGCGTGACCTTGAGGAAGGTCGGCCGCCCACCGGCGCGGGCGGCGGGCTCGTCGATCGCGGCGAGCCGTACCGTGCCGCCTGCGGTGAGCGTGCCGAGCAGGCCGGTGACGGTGAGGTCGAACGAGGCCGGCGAGTGCAGCAGCGCCACCCCGGAAAGCCCCGGGTAGGTGGCCCGGGCCCAGGCCAGGTACGCGGTCACCGCCCGGTGCTCGACCACCACGCCCTTGGGCCGGCCGGTGGAGCCGGAGGTGTAGAGCACGTACGCGGGATGTTCGGGGCGCAGCGGGGCGACCCGGTCGGCGTCGGTGAGGTCGTCGCCGGGCTGGTCGGAGCCGACCTCGCCGTCGAGCACCAGCGCGTCGCCGGGCACCAGGGCGGCGGTGTCCGGGTCGGCCACCACCAGCGCGGGCGCGGCGTCGGTGAGCAGGTACGCGATCCGCCCGGCCGGGTACGTGGTGTCCACCGGCACGTACGCGGCGCCGGCCTTCAGCACGGCGAGCATCGCCACGACGAGGTCGCAGGAGCGGGGCAGGGCCAGCGCGACCCGGGTCTCCGGGCCGGCCCCGCGCGCCACCAGCAGCCGGGCCAGCCGGTTCGCGGCGGTGTTCAGCTCGGCGTAGCGCAGCGTCGCGCCGTCGCAGACCAGCGCCGGCGCGTCCGGGGTGGCGGCGGCCTGCCGCTGCACCTCGTCGACCACAGTGGTCGCCGGCACGTCGTGGGCGGTGTCGTTCCAGGCGCCCAGCACCAGGTCATGTTCGTCGTCGGTGAGCAGCGGCAGCGCGGCGAGGGTGCGCTGCGGCTCGGCGACGGCGGCGGCGAGCAGCCGCACGTAGCGGCGCACCACGGCCTCGGCGGTCTCCCGGTCGAACAGCTCGGTCCGGTAGACCAGGCGGCACTCCCCGGTGGTGATGTCGAAGGCCAGGTCGTCCTTCGTGGTGCCCAGCTCCACCGGGTCGAGGCCGGAGTCCGGGATCCAGTTCAGGGCGGTCTGGAAGATCGGCTGCACCGACGGGTCCCGCTGCGGGTCGACCGCCTTCGATTTCTGGAACGGCGCCTGGCCGTGCTCCATGGCGTCGATCAGGCCGTTGCGGATCCGGCCGAGCTGTTTCCGCGAACGCTGGGTCGCCGGAGACGTCGTTATTTTTAGCGCCACCGGGTTGACGAACATGCCGATCAGCGGCGCCAGCTCCGGGTTGTCGCGGCCCGCGGTGGCCACCCCGACACCATTCGGTGTCGCCGGAGATCCGCGACAGCAGCGCCGCGAAACCGGCCAGCAGCACCATGTACGGGGTGGCCTGCGCCCCGGTGGCCAGCGTGCCGATCCGGTCCAGCAGCCCGTCGGGCAGCGTGAAGCGCACCTCGTCACCGGCGAACCCGAGCTGGCCCGGACGGGGCCGGTCCAGCGGCAGGCCGATCACCGGCGGCGCTCCGGCCAGGTGGCCGGTCCAGAAGGCGAGCTGCCGGTCCAGTTCCTCGCCGGTGAGCTGCTGGCGCTGCCAGACCGCGAAGTCGGCGTACTGGATGGGCAGCTCGGGCACGGCGGGCTCGGTGCCGGTGCGCGCGGCCTCGCAGAACGCGACCAGTTCGTGGTGGAACAGCACCGCCGAGTGGCTGTCGAAGACGGCGTGGTGCGCCACGAACGCCAGCGCGAGCCCGTCCTCCATGCGGATCAGCCGGGCCCGCCACAGCGGCGCGGCGTCCATCGGGATCGGGGCGCGCGCCATCTCGCCGCGGATCCGCTCGAACTCGCCGCGCTGCTCACCGGCGGGCAGATGGGTGACGTCGGTGACGGGCAGCGGCGCCGGCTCGTGGGCGCGCACGACCTGCACCAGCGCGCCGTCGTCGACCCGCAGGTGGGTACGCAGCGCCTCGTGCCGGGCGATCACCCGGTTGACCACGTCGCCGGCCGTCTCGGCGTCCACGTCGGCGGGGAACATCCACGGGAAGGAGACGTTGAACACCGGCGACCCGGCGTCGAGCTGGTTGGCCATCCACACCCGCTCCTGGGCGTAGGAGGCCGGGAACGTCCACTCCTGGGTCATGAGAGGGCCTCGCGCACCGAGCGGGGACGCATGTCGGTCCAGACCTCGTCCACGTGGGCCAGGCACTCCTCGCGGCTGCCGGCGAAGCCGGTGTCGTGCCAGCCGGCGGGCAGCTCGCGGTCGGCCGACCAGATCGAGTACTGCTCCTCGTCGTTGCGGACGACCAGGAATCGGGATTCGGCCATGTCAGTTCGCTCCTGCGGTGTCGGGGGTGTGCGGCTCGGCCATCGCCACGGCGATCTTGCGGGGGCCGGTGAACGGCTCCCGGCCGTGCGCGGCGGTCATGTTGTCCACCACCAGCACGTCGTCGCGCTGGTAGTCGAAGCGGACCGTGGCCGCCCGGTAGGCGGCGCGCAGGTGGTCCATCACGTCGGCGGGGATCTCGCCGCCGTCGCCGTAGTAGGTGTTCGACGGCAGCCCGTCGGCGCCGAACATGGCCAGCAGCCCTTCCTGGTAGTCCTTGGGCAACGTGCTCAGGTGGAAGAAGGTGGCGTGGTTGAACCAGCGCGGGGTGTCCGAGCCCGGCCGGTGGTGCACCACGTCCCGGACCGCGCGGGTACGCAGGCCGTCCTTGCCGACCCATTCCACGGTGATCCCGTTGTCCGCCGCGTACGCCTCCACCTCGGCGCGGCTCTCGGTGTTGAACACCTCCTGCCAGCGGGTGCCGAAGTCGCCGTGGAAGTTGCGCACCAGCATCCAGCGGCGGCGGACGAACTCCTCACGTACCGCCGGGTCGATCAGCTCGTACACCCGGCGCACGTCGGCCAGCGGCGTGGCGCCCTGACTGTCCGGCGGCGTGACGCAGTAGAAGAACAGCGTCAGCGGCCAGCGCGCCTGGTACGAGTTCTCGTTGTGCAGGAAGATCTCCTCGTCCGGCGGGTAGTCGGTCGAGGTGTAGACCCGGCCCTTGATCGAGTGCCGGGGCGAGGAGCGCTCGGTGTAGGTCAGCGGCTCACCGGCCAGAGCCCGTACGGCCTGGTCGAAGCCGTCCACGCCGCCCACGTCGAAGCCGCGGAACAGCAGCCCTCCGCTGGCGACGAGGGTGTCCCGCAGCTCGGCGCGCCGGGCGGCGATGAGGTCGGTCAGCGGTCGGCCGTCGTTCTCGACGACCACCGGCAGCGTCGCGGTTGTCTCGCTCATGGTGCGGTGTCTCCTTGTTCCGTCGGGTGTCAGCCGCGGGGCAGCCGCGGGATGGCCGGGATCGCCGCCGGGGCGGCCGGTTGGTCGGCGGGCGCCTCGGCGCGCAGCTCCTCGATCCGGGCGGCCAGGCCGGCCACCGTGGGGGTCTCGAAGAGGCTGCGCATCGGCAGCCGCACCCCGGTCGCCTTTCGCATGGCGGCGATCA
Organism: Micromonospora sp. M42; assembly: GCF_000568915.1. Taxonomy (NCBI): domain Bacteria; kingdom Bacillati; phylum Actinomycetota; class Actinomycetes; order Micromonosporales; family Micromonosporaceae; genus Micromonospora; species Micromonospora sp. M42. The sequence continues at coordinate 1,391,684 of NZ_KK037233.1, forward strand.
GCTGCACGGCGACCAGCGAGTTGCCGCCGAGGGCCGAAGAAGTCGTCGTCCACGCC
>NZ_KK037233.1:1393779-1394131 GCF_000568915.1 Micromonospora sp. M42
GTCGTCGCCGCGTACGTCGCCGATGCCGGCGGTGACCAGGTCCAGGCGTACGCCCGCCTCGTCGGCGGTCACACCGGTGCCCGCGAGCGCCTGCACCAGGTGCAGCGCGCCGAAGAAGCCGCGCTCCTGCGCCGCCCAGGCGGCCGCCGGGTCGGTGCCGGCCGGCTCGCCGTCGAGGGCGAACGCGTGCACGATCCGGCGGGGCACGTCGGCGCCGAGCGCGGCCAGAAGCTCCTCGGCGTCGGCGCGTACGCCGGGGCGCAGCCGGAAACCGCTCGCGGTGGCGGTGAACGCCTCGCCGGCGCGTACCTCGACCGGGTCGTCGCCGGCGGCGCGCAACGCGGCCACGAGC
>NZ_KK037233.1:1394359-1395541 GCF_000568915.1 Micromonospora sp. M42
CCGAGCAGCGCGGCCAGGTCACCGGTCTGCTCGCCCGCGCCGGGCAGGCTGCCCAGCGGGGTCAGCGCGCGCTGCGCCTCGCCGGCCTTGGCGACCTGCATCCGGGCCAGGTTGGCCAGTTGCCGGCCGGGGCCGCACTCGACGAGCGCCCAGGTGCCCTCGGCGAGCAGCGTGGCCACGCACGCGCCGAAGCGGACCGGGCGGCGCAGGTGCGCGGCCCAGTACGCCGGGTCGGTGGCCTGCGCCTCGGTGATCCAGGTGCCCGTCACGTTCGACAGGAACGGCACCGCCGGGGCGCGCAGCGGCACGGTGGCCATCAGCGCGGTGAACTCGTCCAGGATCGGGTCCATCATCGGCGAGTGGAACGCGTGCGAGGTGCGCAGCAGCTTCGATTTGTTCTTGCCGCCCAGGCTGGCGGCGAACTCTTCCACGAGCGCGGTCTCGCCGGCCACCACGCAGGTGCCGGGGCCGTTGACGGTGGCCACCGACAGGCCCTGAGGCAGCCGGTCGGCCACCGCCGACTCGTCGAGCGTGACCGCCAGCATCGAGCCGGCGGGCAGGGAGTGCATGAGCCGGCCCCGGGCGGCCACCACGCGCAGCGCGTCCGCGAGGTCGAGCACGCCGGCGAGCGTGGCGGCCACGTACTCGCCGATGGAGTGGCCGATCATCGCGGCCGGGACGACCCCGGCGGCCCGCCACGCGACGGCGAGGGCGTACTCGACGGTGAACAACGCGGGCTGGGTCCACCGGGTCTCGGTGAGCTTGTCCGCCGCGTCCGGGTCGCGGCCGAGGATCAGGTCCCGGATGTCCAGGCCCAGCTCGGGGCGGAGCAGGTCGGCGCACTCGTCCACGGCGGCGGCGAACGCCCGGTCCTGGGCGTACAGTTCGGCGCCCATCCCGGCGTACTGCGAGCCCTGGCCGCTGAACAGGAACGCCACCCGGGGGGCGGGTCCGTCGGCGACGCCCCGGTGGCCCTTGCGCCGCTCGCGCAGCGCGGCGGCGGCGGACGCCGGGTCCCCGGCCACGACGGCGGCGCGGTGGGCGTACGTCTGGCGGCCGACGCGCAGCGTGTGCGCCACGTCGGCGAGCGCCACGTCGCTGCCGCCCTCCAGGTGCTCGGCGAGCCGGCGCACGGCGACGTCCAGCGCGGTCGGCGTCTTCGCCGACACCTGGAGCAGGTGC
>NZ_KK037233.1:1397071-1399205 GCF_000568915.1 Micromonospora sp. M42
TGGCGGAACAGGTCGAGCATGGCGAGGGGGAGCGGCCGGTGGCCTCGGTGAGCCGGGCGTACACGGCGGCCAGGGCCATCGAGTGGCCGCCGATGTCGAAGAAGTTGTCGGTGACGCCGACGGTGTCCCGGCCGAGCACGTCGCGCCAGATGCCGGCGATCAGCTCCTCGGTGCCGGTGAGCGCGTCCGAGCCGGTGGGCAGCGGCGCGCGGGCCGGTTCGGCGGTGGCGACGGTCATCGCGCCGAGCGCGGCCACACGCACCGCCGGGCGGGGCAGCTCGGGCGCCACCTCGGCGGCCGGCGCGTCCGGGTCGGCGGCGAGCGCGCCGACCAGGGCGGCCAGGTCGGCCAGGAGCGCGCTGATCCGCTCGGCGGTGAACAGGTCCGGGTTGTGCACCACCTCGACGCCGGCCCGCCCGTCGCGCTCCACCACGTAGACGGTCAGGTCGAACGGCGAGCCGGGCTTGGGCACCGACACCGGCTCGGCCGCCAGGCCGGTCAGCGCCAGCCGGGGCGGGGCGAAGTTGAGCACGTTGAACAGCACCTGCACCAGCGGGGCGCGGGAGGTGTCCCGGCCCACGCCGAGCGCCTCCACGATGCGTTCCAGCGGCGCGCCCGGGTGGGCGGTGACCTCGTGCAGCTCGGCGGCGGCCCGGTCGACTTGCTCGGCGAAGCTCGCGCCGCCGGAGCGGACCCGCACCGGCACGGTGTCGATGAAGAACCCGATCACCTCGTCGAACGCGGCCAGCCGCCGGTCGGCGACGATCGCGCCGAGCACGTGCTCGTCGCCGCCGGTGACCCGGCGCAGCAGCTCGCCGAACGCGGCCAGCAGCACCGCGGCGACTGTGGTGCCGCGCCGCGCGGCAGGTCGCGCACGTCCCGGTCGGCGGCCTCGTCCAGCCGTACCGCGGCCTCCGCGCCGGCGTACGTCTGCACGGCCGGGCGGGGCCGGTCGCGGGGCAGGTCCAGCACCGTCGGCGCGCCGGCCAGGTGCGCGGTCCACCAGGCCAGGTCGGTCTCTCCGCGGCGCCGGTCCCGGTCGGGCGCCACACCGCGTAGTCGGCGTACGTGGCGGGCAGCGGCGGGCGGCCCGGCACGGACCGGCCGAGCGCGCGGGCGTACGCGAGCGCCAGCTCGTCGTAGAGCAGCGCCTCGGACCAGCCGTCGAAGACCGCATGGTGCACGGTGACCGCGAGCACGTGCTCCTGCGCGGCGAGCCGGTACACGGTCACCTGCCAGGGCGGGCCGGTGGCCAGGTCGAACGCGTGCCCGGCGCCGGCCGCGAGCATGCCGGCCAGCTCGGTGTCCGGGTCGGCGGCGGCGGTCAGGTCGACCACCGGCACCGCCACGTCGGTGGGTTCCTCGCGGACCGCGTACGGCACGCCGCCGTTCTGCGGGATCCGCCAGCGCAGCACGTCGTGCCGTTCGGCGACGGCCCGCAGCGCGGCGCCGAGCGCGGCGACGTCCAGCGGCCCGCGCAGCCGGTGCGCGACGGCGATGTTGTACGGCGCGCTGGAGGGGGCGAGCTGGTCCATGAACCACAGCCGCCGCTGCGGCGGGGACAGCGTCGGCGGGTTGCCGGTGGTCAGCCCGTCGGCGTCGGCCGGGTCGGCGGCGCGGACCCGGTCCACCAGCGCGGCGAACGTGCGGTCGGCGAACAGCACCCGGGTGTCCACCTGCCGGCCCAGCTCCGCGCGCAGCGCCGCGACCAGCCGCATCGCGGCGATGGAGTTGCCGCCGGCGGCGAGGAAGTCGCTGTCCGGGGCGGGCGCGGCGCCGAGCAGCCGGGTCCAGACGCGCCGGACCGCCGCCGTCACCGGGTCGTCGTCGGCGGACGCGTCGGCGACTGCGGCCGGGGTCGCCGCGGCCAGTTCGCGCAGCGCCGGCCGGTCCAGCTTGCCGGTGACCGGGCTGACCGGCAGCGCGTCCAGCCGCACCGTCCGGGCCGGCAGCATCGCGGTGGTCAGCCGCGTCGCCGCGTACGCCCGCAGCTCGTCGTCGCCGGGCGCGCCGGCCGGGGTGAGGAACGCGACCAGCTCGGCGCCGGCCGGGCCGGGCACCGCCTCCACCGCGACGCGCTCGACGCCGGGGCAGGCGGCCAGCACCGCCTCGATCTCGCCCAGCTCGATGCGCT
>NZ_KK037233.1:1400068-1406008 GCF_000568915.1 Micromonospora sp. M42
CGGGCAGGCCGAGCGCCGTCACGCCGGGCTCGTCGCCGAACTCGGCCGCCGCCGCGTCGCCGACGACGACCCGGACGCCCGCGTCGCGGACGATGCCGCGCAGCCGGGCCCGGGGGCCGCCCGGCTCCAGCGGCACGTACGCGGCGCCGGCGAGCAGCACGCCGACCACAGTCGTCACCAGGTCGGGGGTACGCGCGCCGCACACGCCGACCCGGTCGCCCCGGCCGACGCCGTGCTCACGCAGCGCGGCGGCCACCCCGGCGGCCCGGTCGACGAGCTGCCGGTAGGTGAGCCGGGTGTCCCACTGGCGCACCGCCACGGCGTCCGGGGTGCGGGCCGCCTGCGCGGTGATCAGGTCGGCGAGGGTGGCGTCCGGCCAGGGCAGGTCGGTGCCGTGGACGGCGCTGACGGTCAGGGTGTCGGTCACCGGAGTGCTCCAAGGTGCTCGGCCGGGTCGGTGATCTGGAGGCGCAGTTCGCTGACGTAGCCGCGGCCCTGGGCGTCGGGCACCCAGGCCTCGGCGGGGGCGGGCAGCAGTTCGGAGACCACCACCGGCACGTCCGGGCCGGTCCGGAGCGCGGCGTCGACCATGGCGCACAGCGACTGCGCGTACAGCGGCCCGGTCAGGTCCACGTAGCAGGGTTTGATCTCGGTGCCGACCTTGACGAAGACCCGCTCGGGCAGGCCGGTCTCGGCGCGCCAGCGGCGTACCGCCAGGTAGCGGGAGGTCTCGTCGGGGTGGCCGCCCAGCCCGCACGCCCCGGCCGTGGTGCGCCAGGTGCGCCGTGCCACCACCAGCCGGTCGATGGTGATCCGGGGCGTGTACGCCGCGGCGCCGAGCAGCTTGAACGCGTCGAGCAGCAGCGAGCCGAGCAGCGTGGCGAAGACCTCCATCAGCGGCCAGCGGGCGCCGTCGGGGAAGACCGCGGTGAGCGTGTCGCCGGTGCGTTCGACCAGCACGGCGGTGGCCGGGACCAGGCGGTCCACGTCGGCGCCGTGCGCGGTGTCGATGCCGAGCTGGCGGTCCGCCGGGCCGGTCAGCGCGTACGTGGTGCGGGTGGTGCGGCGGGGGAAGCTGTCCGGCCACAGCACCCGCAGCCGGACCGGGCCCAGGTCGGCGTCGAGGTCGGCGCGCAGCGCCGCCGGGTCGGGGTGGAACGGGCTGAGCACCGCGCTGTCGAACGCGACCGACGCCGGGTGCAGCTCGCCGAGCACGAGCAGGAAGTCGCCGCGTTCGACGGCCTCCGGCGAGGCGGCGCACAGCTGCACGTCCGGGTTGTGCAGCCGGGCCGACGGCCAGCCGGGTCGGGTCGCCGGGAACAGTTCCCGGACCCGGTCGGTCAGGTCCGCGGCGCGCAGCCGCAGCTCCGGCTGCCCCTCGGGCAGGTCGGCCAGGCCGAACAGCTCGGCCCAGCGTGCGGTGAGCGTGGCGCCGGCCCGACCGATCGGGCCGTCCGGGGAGACGAGCGTGCCCTGGGCCAGCAGCCACAGGTCGGCCAGCCGCACCGGGCCGTCGGCGGCCAGCTCCTCGTGCAGTTCGGTGAAGACCTCACCGCAGCGGGCGGCCACCTCGCCGGTGAACCAGCGGGCGGTACGCAGCACCACGGCGAGGGGCTCGGCGAGCGCGTCGATGACCGCCGACCCGATGCGGAACTCCAGGTCGCGGGCGGTCTCCTCGTAGCAGACGGTGCGGGCGGCGTACATCTGCCCGCTGTGCCGGGTGGCCGGGCGGCCGGTGACGGCGGTGAACTCGGCGTTGAGGGCGGCGAGCGCGGCGCCGAGCCGGTCCGGGTCGCCGGCCGACGCGGCCACCTCGTCGCGGGCGGCGCGCAGCCGGCCGAACTCGGCCGCTGTGGCGGCGCGGACCGGCTCGTCGCCGATCGCGGCGATCCGCGCTTCGAGTACCAGCTCGGCGTCGGGCGCGATCGGCAGGTTCGCGCCCCAGCTGAGCTGGCCGCGCTCGACCCACCGGTCCAGCAGCAGGTAGACGTCGTCGGCGCTGTGCACCTCGCCGGCGTCGCACAGCCGCTGCGCCAGCTCCACCGCGGGGGTACGCCCGTCGCAGGCGCCGAGCACCAGCGCCTCGACCGGGGTCAGCGCGATCGGCGGGTGCAGCGGCCAGCGCAGCTCCCGGCCGGCGACGGTCAGGTGCGGTTGCAGGGCCGGCGCCCACCAACGGCGCACCGCCAGGTCGTCGGCGAGCCGGTCGGCGTACGCGATGAGCGCCCACGCCTCGAAGTACACCCGCCGCCGGTGCACCAGCGCGGCACCGGGCACGGTGTGCACGCCGGGCCGGGTGGTGTCGAACGTGCCCCAGCAGACCGGGCCGAAGAAGCCGATGGTCTCGGCCTTGCCGCAGTAGCGCTGCCAGTAGCGCAGCAGGCTCAGCTCGCGCTTGCGGCGGCGCACGTTGCGGACCTGCGGGTCGGTGCGCAGCAGCCCGTCCAGCGCGATCAGCATGTCCGGGTTCTGCCAGGTCACCGCCTCGCGCAGCAGCGGGTCGGCGGCCAGCTCGCCGGCCACCGCGGAGGACTCGGCGAACGCCTCGCGCAGCGTCTTGTCGAACACCTCGGCGCCGGTGTCGCCGGCGAGCAGCGCGTCCGCGACGGCGGCGCAGTCCGGCGCGGCGAACCGGTCCAGCCCGGCGGCCGGGAAACCGGCGGTCCGCAGGACCACGTCACGCCACACCGACCAGCCGGTGTCGCCCAGGGGCACCAGATGGCTCACCGGTGGTCCTCCCGCCGGGCGTCGGTGATGTGCAGGCGCAGCTCGCTGAAGTAGCGGCGGCCCTGCCCGTCGGGCACCCACGCCTGCTCCGGGGCGGGCAGCATCTCGCTGACGTGAACGAGACGTCGTCGCCGCCGTCGACCCGGGCGGCGCGCGCCATCGCGCAGAGCGTGGTGGCGAACGCCGGCGCGGACAGATCGACGAAGCAGGGCTTGGTCTCGGTGCCGAACTTGACGTACACCTGTTCGGGCAGGCCGAGGCGGCGGCGCCAGTCCCGGACGGCGAGGAAGCGCTCGCGCTCCCCGTTCGGGACGGCCAGGCCGCTCTCGCCGACAGTGGTCCGCCACGTCTGCCGGGCCAGCACCAGCCGGTCCACGGTGATCCGGGGCGTGTACGGCGCGGCGGCGACCAGCTTGAAGCCGTCCACGGCGTGCGCGCTGAACGGCTCGGCGAAGATCTCGGTGAGCGGCCAGCGCTGCCCGTCCGAGGCGGTCGCCACCAGTTCGCCGTCGACGTCGTCGACGACCAGGTCCACTGTCGGCAGCACGCGGGCCGGGTCGGCGCCGGGCGCGTCGAGGAACGCCAGGTGCCGGTCGGTCGGGCCGGTCAGCGACTCGGCGGTACGGCTGGTCCGGCGCGGCCAGTCGGCCGGGAACAGCAACCGGACGCGCCGCTGCCCGAGGTCCGCCGCCAGCGCGTCGCGCAGCCGCTCCACGTCCGGGTGCGACGGGGTGAACACGGCGCAGTCGAACGACGACCAGGCGGCGTGCAGCTCACCGAGCACCACGGTGTAGTCGCCGCGCCGCAGCGCGTCCGCGTCGGTGGCGCAGATCTGCAGGTCGGGGCTGTGGATGGCGGCGTTGGACCACTCCGGGCCGGCGCCGGGGAACACCGCGTCGATCCGGTCGGCGAGGTCGGGCCGCGCGCAGCCGTACGTCGGTGCTGCGGGGGGCAGCGTGTCCAGGCCGAACAGCCCGGACCAATGGGCGGGCGAACTCCGCCGCCACCGCGTCGACGGGCCGCTCGCCGTCGCCCCAGAACATGCCCTGAGCCAGGAACCACAGTCGGCCAGCGGCACCGGGCCGCCGGACTCGGCGCGCAGTTCCTCGTACAGGCCGCGCAGCACGTCGAGGTAGGCGCGGGCGAGCGCGTTGGCCAGCCAGCGGGCGGCGCGCAGCAGCACGTCCAGCGGGGCGGCCAGCTCGGCCAGCAGCGGCGCGCCGAAGACCACGTCCAGGTCCCGGGCGCTGTCCTCGTAGCAGACCGTGCGCCCGGCGTACATCTGTCCGGCCCGGCGTACCGCGGGCACGCCGGTCAGCTCGGTGAACGTGGCGTCGAGCGCGTCCAGCGCGGCGCGCAGCCGCTCCGCGTCCCCGGCCGCCGCGGCCACCTCGTCGCGCGCGGCGCGCAGCCGGTCGAACCCGGCGCGGGCGGCGGCGCGGGCCGGCTCGTCACCGATCGCCTCGATCCGGTCGGCCAGCACCCGTTCGGCGTCCGGGCTCACCGGCAGGGCCGCGTCCCAGGTGATCAGTTCGCGCTCAACCAGGCGGTCGAGCAGCGCGTAGCCGTCCTCGGGGCGGCGCAGCCCGATCGCCGGGTCGGCGACCAGGTCGGCGGCGGGGCGCCGCCCGTCGGCCGCGCGCAGCAACTCGGCCTCGACCGGGGTCAGCGTCAGCGGCGGACGTCCGGGTCGCAGCACGGCCCGGTCCCGGACCGCCAGGTGTGGCCGGAGCATCGGTGGCCACCAGCGGCGGACCGCCAGGTCCGCGCCGATCCGGTCGGCGTACGCGGTCAGCGCCCACGACTCGAACCACACCCAGCGTCGGCGGGTCAACCGGTCGCCGGGGTTGACCCGGGCAACTTCCGGCTGTGCCGGATCGACTGTGACCCAGCAGCTGGGCCCGAAGAAGCCGACCGTCTCGTTCTTGCCGCAGTAGCGCTGCCAGTACTTCAGCAGCGCCCGTTCCCGGTCGCGGCGGCGTACGTTGCGGGCCGCGTCGGCGCCGCCGCGCACCAGCCCGTCGAACGCGACGAGCGCGCCCCGGTTCTGCCAGGTGACCGCCTCGCGAAGCAGCGGATCGGCGGCCAGCGCGCTGAACCCTGCGCGCCGGAGCGCAGCGCCTCCTCGAACTCCTTGTCGAACCGGTCCGCGCCCGCGCCGGTCCCGTGCCGCTCGTCGGCGGCGGTGGCGGCCCGGGGCGCGCTGAACAGCGAATCCAGTCGGCCGGGGACCCGGTGGTACGCAGCACCGCGTCGCGTCACACCGACAGCCGGTGTCGCCGAGGGGGACCCGGTGCGCGGCGCCGGCGGTCCCGCGGCCGGCGGCGCGCACCGGGTCCGGACCCGCGTCCGGCGTGCCGGCGCGGGGGTCCGAGAGCGCGGCGGTCAGGTCGGCGCGGATCAGCGCGGCCAGCTCGGGCAGCCGGTCGTGCAGGAAGAAGTGCCCGCCGTCCAGCTCGTGCAGGGTGAACCCGGCCGCGGTGTGCTCGGCCCAGGCCGCGTTCTGGTCCCGGGTGACCGCCCGGTCGGTGCGGCCGGCGAACGCGACGATCGGCACCGGCAGCGGCTCGCCGGGCACGTGGCGGTAGTCGTCGACCCGGCCGAAGTCGGCGCGCAGCAGCGGCAGCAGCAGTTCCACCAGCTCCGGGTGGTCGAGCAGTTCGGCGGGGAGGCCGCCGCCCTCGCCGAGGCGGCGCAGCAACTCGTCGTCGCTCGCCCGGGACAGCCCGTCGAACGGGCCGGGGGTGCGTACGTGCGGGGCGCGGGCACCGCCGACGTAGAGCCGCAGCGGCAGCGGGCGGCCGGTGCGGCGCAGCTCGCGGACCACGTCGAAGCCGAGCCGTCCGCCCATCGAGTGGCCGTAGATCGCGTACGGGCGGTCGGCCCGGGAGACGATGGCGTCGGCCACCTCGGCGACGCTGAAGCGCGGGTCCTCGGTGATCCGGTTCTCCCGGCCCGGCAGTTGCACCGGCGTCACGTCGACGCTCTCGCCGAACTCGGACGCCCAGCGCCGGAACGCGCTGGCGCCCGCACCGGCGTAGGGCAGGCAGAACAATCGCACCGGGGCCTCGGGTCGGCTTCCGGCGGAGACGAACCAGTTCACCGCGGACCTTTCTGCACGGGGTCGATCCAGTGCCGGCGGCGCTGGAACGGGTAGGTGGGCAGTCCGGTGCGACGCACCGTGCCGTCGGGGTGCATCTCGTGCCAGTCGAC
>NZ_KK037233.1:1408899-1410290 GCF_000568915.1 Micromonospora sp. M42
CGTCGAAGCTGAACGACGCGAGCAGGCTGAGCCGGTCGTCCGGTCCGACGCCGAGTGCGGCGATCTGGTTGTCGACGACGTGGGCCAGGTTGCGGTGGGTCTGCCCGACCGCCTTGGGCACGCCGGTGGAGCCGGAGGTGAACAGCACGTACGCCAGCGCGTCCGGCTCGGCCGGAACCGGGCGCAGCGGGGCCGGCGGCACCTCGTCCAGCGGCACGACCGGACGCTCGCCGGCCAGCGCCGAGGCCAGGTCGCGGTGCTCGGCGGCGCACGCGACGGCGGTGACGCCGGCGGCGTCGACCATGTGGCGCAGCCGGGCGACCGGGAAGCCCGGGTCCAGTGGCACGTACGCGCACCCGGCGGCCAGGGCGCCGAGCAGCGCCGCGACGGTCGGTGCGCCGTGCGCGGTGAGCAGCGCGATCCGGTCTCCGGGACGCAGGCCCGCGGCGGCGAACACGGCCATGTGCCCGCCGGCCGCCCCGGCCAGCTCGGTGTAGGTGACCTCGTGGGTCTCACCGAGAAGTGCCGGACGTCCGCCGTGTACTGCCGTGATCGCGCCGAAACGATTGATAATCATCGGCTCCGCCATGTCAGGAAGCGGGATACGCTCCACAGAGGACAGGCACGCAGCAATCGACGAATGTGATCATTGATCCCCCCCAGGACTTCACATTGGAAGCAGAATATTGCTCAATCACCGCGCCGGAAGAGCATCGATGCGGCTTGAGCCGAAGGGAGGAAGACGTCCTGGAACCTCGGACGGAGGAATCCGTCCGATCATCCCTCTAGCGCGTAGACGTTTTACAGCGTACGCGAACGCCGACGAGTTATTTTACGGTGAAAATACTTTCTGGCAGTCGAATCTTCGTCGGAGCGGCCCCGGTGCCGCAGCTCAACCCGGATCGCGGGGAGCCTGCTCAGACATCGTAGGGTGGCCGCGGGATCGGGTCCACCATCGCGTCGAAGCCCTTCGGAAGCTGCGCGACGAGGTCCTGGAACTCCCCCACCGTCACCGTGTCGCGCAGCGTGGCGAGCACCGCCACCGCGCCCACCTCGGCGACCGCCGGATCCACCGCCGCACGCTCGGCCACCCGGTACAGGAAGTCCACCGCGCCGCCGGTCACGGCGATCCCACCCGGCTCCAGATAGCCGCCGACGTCGTCCGGCAACTGCGCCGCCAGGTCGGCCGTCTCGTCCGCGGTGACCCGCTCGGCGAGGGTCTGCAACACCGCCCGGGAGATGGTCGCGGCCTCGTCGGACGGCAACTCGGACCGCCGCGCCACCGCCTCGACGAACAGGGGGAACCGCATCCCACCCCTCCCCTCGCCGCCGGCGGGCACCACGCCCGCACCGGTCGGCCCCGGCGGGTACCCGCCCCCACCCCGGCCAAA
>NZ_KK037233.1:1410844-1415999 GCF_000568915.1 Micromonospora sp. M42
ACCACCATCTGCACGGCGGGCGGCGCGGGCGGCGCTGCGCTCGCTGTACGGCGCCTCGGTCGGCTTCGAACCGGAGTCGATCGTCGAGGCGGAGCTGATCGTCCTCTGGGGCGCCAACCCGCTGGTCACCAACCTGCACCTGTGGCCGTTCGTGCAGCAGGCCCGCGAGCGCGGCGCGTACGTGGTGACGATCGACCCGCTGCGCACCGACACGGCGGCCCGCAGCGACGAGCACGTCGCGCCGCTACCCGGCACCGACGCGGCGCTCGCGCTCGGGCTGATGCGCCACGTCCGCGACGCCGGGGCGGCCGACGAGGCGTGGCTGGCCGCGCACACCACCGGCTGGCCGGAACTGGCCGCCCGGCTCGACGACTGGCCGGTGGAGCGGGCCGCCGCCGAGTGCGGCCTGCCGCCCGAGGTGGTACGCCGCCTCGGCTAGCGGATCGCCACCACCCGGCCCACCGCGATTCCGCGTCGGGCTGGGCCTGCAACGGCACCACGGTGCCGGGCAGGCGATCCGGGCCATCTTGCGCGTTGCCGCTGGTCACCGGCGACTTCCGGTACCCCGGCGGCGGGGCGCTGGTGACTACCAGCGGCACCACCGCATCGACAACGGTCCGGTGATCCGGCCCGCCGGCATGCCGGCCCCACCGGCCCGGACGCTGAACATGAGCCGGCTGGCCACCGTGCTCACCGGGGAGGCCGACCCGCCGGTCACCTCGCTCGTGGTGTTCAACGCCAACCCGGCGGCGACCGCGCCGGACCAGGCCCGGCTGCTCACCGGGCTGGGCCGCGCCGACCTGTTCACAGTGGTGCTGGAGCAGCGCTGGACCGACACCTGCGACTACGCCGACGTGGTGCTCCCGGCCACCATGCAGCCCGAGCACCTGGACCTGCAGACGTCCTACGGGCACCACTACACGACGCTGAATCTGCCGGTCACCCGCGCGCCGGGCGAGGCGCTGCCGAACACCGAGATCTTCCGGCGGATCGCCGCCGCGCTGGGCGTGGACCATCCGGCGTTCTCGGACAGCGACGAGGACCTGGCCCGGCAGTTGCTGGCCGGCGCGCCGATCACGTTCGAGGAACTGCGCGAACGCACGTACGCCCGGCTCACCGGCGTGCCGGTCGGGTCCGCGCCGTACGCCGCTGGCGGTTTCCCCACGCCGGACGGGCGGGCCCGGCTGCACGACCCGGCGCTCGCCGCGCTCGGGGTGGACCCGCTGCCCGGGTACACGCCACCGGCCGAGGCGGCCGACCCGGAACTGGCCCGCCGGTTCCCGCTGACGCTGCTCACCCCGGCCAACCGCTACCTGATGAACTCCACGTTCGCCTCGCTGCCCTGGCACACCCGCCGGGCCGGGCCGCCGCGGCTGCACCTGCACCCGGCCGACGCGGCGGCGCACGGGCTCGCCGACGGCGACGCGGTGCGCGTGCACAACGACCGGGGCGCGTTCCTCGCCGCGGTGGCGGTGGACGAGGCGACCCGGCCGGGGTGCGCGTTCACGTACAAGGCGTACTGGGCGCGGCGCAGCCCGGGGCGTTCCACCGTCAACGCGGTCACCGGCGTCCGCGACACCGACCTGGGCGAGGCGTTTTTTTTTTCACGACTGCCGGGTGGCGGTCGAGCCGGTGCCGGCCGCCCTGCTGACCGCCGAGCCGCCCCTGGACGAGGTCGCCGAGCCGGTAGCGGCTGGGTGATTTCGGGACCTCCGGCCCCCTGACCTGGTCATTGCGCCCCTGCTCCTCCCCCGTCGCCGCCGCCTAGCGTCGGGGGCGGACACAGGGAGGTTCGCCATGCGTACGTGGCAGGTGCAGGACGTGATGACCAGGGACGTGGCGTCGGTACGGGAGGGCACGGCGTACCGGGAGATCGTCGACGTGCTGACCGAACGGCACGTCCGGCGGCGCCGGTGGTGGACGAGACCCGGCGGGTGCTCGGCGTGGTGTCCGAGGCGGACCTGATGTACAAGGTGGAGCTGCTGGGCCAGCCCCGGGAGCGGCGGATCCTGCCCGACCGGCACCGCCGCGAGGCGCAGGCGAAGGCCGGTGCGACGCTCGCCGCCGACCTGATGACCGCTCCGCCGGTCACGATCACGCCGGACGCCACGATCGTGGAGGCGGCCCGGCTGATGGACACGCGCGGCGTGAAGCGGCTGCCGGTGGTCGACGACCTCGGCCGTCTGGTCGGCATCGTCACCCGCGGTGACCTGCTCAAGGTGCACCTGCGCCCGGACGCCGGCATCCGGCGCGACGTGGTCGAGGAGGTGCTGTGGCGCAGCCTCGGCGTGCGCGACGGCGTGGTCGACGTGACGGTGCAGCGGGGCGTGGTGACGCTGACCGGGCAGGTGGAGCGACGTTCCACGGCGCAGCTTCGCGGTGCGGCTGGCCCGGCAGGTCAGCGGCGTGGTAGAGGTGGTCGACGCGCTCGGCTACGCGATCGACGACGCCCCGATGGCGGCCCTGCGCGTCGGCGTCGCCTGAGCCTGGCCGGCCCGCGTCGGTCCACCCGGCGTCCACCGGTATCACTCCTGGGCGAGCGCGTCCAGCACCAGCGCGGCGGTCCAGCTGAACGCCGGCGAGCCGAGTCCGGCGCCGGTGTCCGGGTGGAAGTACTCGTGGCAGCCGGCCCGGTCGACCAGGTCGAGCAGCGACTCGCGCAGTCCGGCGGCCAGGTCGGCCCGGCGGTGGGTACGCAGACCCTGCCAGAGCAGCCAGCCGGTGTTGATCCAGCTCGGCCCGCGCCAGTAGCGCAGCGGCTCGAAGTCCGGGGCGGTGCGGTCGTACGTGGGCAGCGGCCGGTCCATCCGGGCGGCCAGCCCGAAACGCGGCGAGCACGCCTCGGCCAGCACCGCCGACACCTGCGCGGCGGGCAGCTCGGGCAGCGCCAGCGGCATCAGCCCGAGCACGGTACGGGCCGGCACGAGGCGGTCGGCGCGCACGTCGCGGGGACGGAACGTGCCGGTGACCGGGTCCCAGAGCCGGGTGACCATCGCCTCGGTGATCCGGGCCCCCCGGTCCCGGTGCGGCCCCGGGTCGGCGCCGATCACCGAGGCGATGCGCGCGAGGGCGTACTCGGAGACGCCGAGCGCGGCGTTCACCAGCGGGCACTCCACCAGGAACGGGTGCCGCCCGAGCAGCCCCTCGTCCCGGTAGCGGCCGGCCCGGTACGACTCCACCAGCGCGACGTAGCGCGCGTAGTCCAGGTCGGTGGGGCGCTGCGCCGCGTCGGCGTGCGCGGTGTCGTGCCGGCGGTACGCGCGCATCACCGCCTCGTCGGCGGGCACCCCGGCCAGCGGCGCGTCCCAGGCCGGGCTGTTGTCCAGTCCGGACTCCCACGGGTGCACGATCGCGGCCAGCCCGCCGCCGCCCGCGTCGCGCCGCCCGGTCAGGTAGCGCTGCTGCGCGACGAGCCTCGGGTAGAGCCGGCGCAGCGCGGCCACCGACGCCTCGGAGGAGGCGCGGCGGTGCACCAGCCAGGCGGCCGGGGCGTGCACCGGCGGCTGGACGATGCCGGAGGTGGCGCGGGCCGGGGCGCCCTCGGCGCGGGCCGAGTCCCAGAACCGGGGCCCGGGGAAGTACGGCCCGGCACGGGAGGCGGGGTTGAACACGATGTGCGGCACCCGCCCGTCGATCCACTGCGCGGCGAACAGCGTCCGCAGCTCCCGCCAGGCCCGGTCGGGGCGGACGTGTGCCAGGCCGATCGCGATGAACGCCGAGTCCCAGCTCCACTGGTGCGGGTAGAGCGTGCGGGAGGGCACCGTGTGGTCGTGTTCCCAGTTGGCGTCCAGGGTGGCCAGCGCGAGGCGGCGCAGCCGGGCGTGACGGTCGGCGTCGGCGCGTACCCCGGTGGTCAGCGTCATGCGGCGGCCCGCCGGGGACGGGCCTGGGCCAGCGCGGTGGCGGCCTGGCGCAGCGCGGCGACCGGCTCGCCGCGCAGCCGGCACTCCAGCGCGAGCCAGCCGGTGTAGCCGATCGCGTCCAGCGTGCCCAGCAGCGCCGCCCAGTCGAGGTGCCCCGCGCCGGGCTGGTGCCGGTTGGAGTCGCTGACCTGCACGTGCCCGAGGTACGGCGCGGCGGCGCGCAGCGCGGCGTTCGGGTCGTCCTCCTCGATGTTCATGTGGTACGTGTCGGCGGCCACCCGCAGCGCCGGTGACCCGACCGCGCGGCACAGCTCGACGGCCTGGTCGAGTCGGTTGACCATGTGGTCCTCGTACCGGTTGAGCGGTTCCAGGAACACGGTGACCCCTTCGGCGCGGGCGTGCCCGGCCAGCTCGCCCAGGGCGTCGACGAGCACCCGCCGGTCGTCGTCGGCCGAGCGTGGTGGTTCGAACGGGGGCAGCCGGCGGGAGAACATGCCCCACGCGGCAGGGGTCATCGCGCCGACGCCGCCCAGCTCGGCGATCACCGAGAGCTGGGAGCGCAGGTTGTCCACCGCGTCGCGGGATCGGCCCGGGTCGAAGTCGCCGACGAAGTGGTCCATCTCGACGCAGACGGTCGGCATGACCACGCCGGCGGCGCGGGCGCGGCGCAGCTCCGGCAGCCGCCCGGCCAGCGCGAGGTCACCCCGGCCGCGCAGCTCGATGCCCTGGTAGCCGAGGGAGACGGCGAGGGCGTACTTCCCGATCAGGTCGGCGCCGGGGAGCAACTGCTCCTGGCAGGCGAGCGGAATGTCCATCAGAACCTCAGCACCACTTGGAGGACGTCACCGTCACCGCGGTCGAGCAACGCCAGGGCGTCGGCCACCGCGCCCGCGTCGACGACGTGGCTCACCAGCGGCAGCGGGTCGACGCTGCCCTCGGCCACCAGGTCCATGAACGTGTCCGCGATCCGGGTCCCGGACCACCGGCCGGCCGTGCCGGGCGCCGGGTCCGGCCCGGAGACCTGGGCGGCCACCAGCTGGATCCGGTTGTGGTGGAACTCCTCGCCGAGTTCCAGCCCGTGGGCGTACCCCTGGTAGAAGCCGGCCGCGACGACGCGGCCGGCGTGGGCGGTGGCCCGGATCGCCTCGTGCAGCGCCGGGTACGACCCGGACAGCTCCAGGCACACGTCGGCGCCCCGGCCGCCGGTGTCGGCGCGCAGCGCGGCGGCGGGCGACTCGGCGGCGGCGTCGACCGTCCGGCGGGCGCCGAGCCCGGTGGCGTGGCGAGCCGTC
>NZ_KK037233.1:1416370-1503037 GCF_000568915.1 Micromonospora sp. M42
CGACCTCGACGATCTCGCCGACCTCCTCGTACCGAAACCCACCCCGGGTACGCGGACCCGGCCTTGGGGGGGCACGAACATGCGGGGCGCCGGCGTCCCAGTCCTTGCGCAGTCGCGGGGTTGCTGCCCCGGTAGAGCGTCAGCTCGGTGCCGGCGGAGATGCCCGAGTAGTGGGTGCGGACGCGGACCTGGCCCGGACCGAGCCGGTCCGCGGGGCAGGGCTCCAGGCGTACGTGCCGGGGCCCGGCCAGAGAGACAACCCAGTTGCTCATGGCGTCGCTCCGAAGAAAGTGCCGGCCTCGATTCTAACCCAAAAAATGGGCATATGTGATTACATTGACGAATCGATGGGTATTAGCGGCAGGCCGTACTCTTTCGAGAGGAGTGCCACCGATGTCATCACCCTCCACACGGCGGCTCGCAATCAGCCTGATCCTGGCACTGGCCGGGACCGGCGTGGCCGCATGCAGCGACGACGGGCAGAAATCCGACAGTTCCCGGATCACCGTCTGGAGCCTGGAAGACGTGGCGGACCGGGTCGCCGCCACCAAGGCGATCATCGCCGACTACACCGCCAGGACCGGCGTCAAGGTCAACCTCGTCACCGTCAACGAGGACCAGTTCCCGTCCCTGATCGCCTCCAGCGCCGCCGCCGGTGACCTGCCCGACGTGGTCGGCTCGGTCTCGCTCGCCGGGGTGCGCACGCTGTCCGCGAACGAGCTGGTGGACGCCGACGCCAACGGCGCCGTCGTCGAACGGCTCGGCCGGGACACGTTCACCCCGCGCGCGCTGGAACTCACCAGCGACGGCGGCACGCAGCTCGCCGTACCGAGCGACGGGTGGGGCCAGCTGCTCGTCTACCGCAAGGACCTGTTCGACGCCGCCGGCCTGCCGGCGCCCGACACGTACGAGAGGATCGCCGCCGCCGCGGCGAAGCTGAACACCGGCGGCGTCGCCGGCATCACCGCGGCGACCGCCCCCGGTGACGTGTTCACCCAGCAGACGTTCGAGCACCTGGCGCTGGCGAACAACTGCCGGCTCACCGACGACTCCGGCAAGGTCGTTCTCGACTCCCCCGAGTGCGTCGAGGCGTTCCGCTTCTACGGCGACCTGATGCGCAACAACTCGGTCAAGGGCGCCCAGGACGTCGACACCACCCGGGCCACCTACTTCGCCGGCAAGGCGGCCATGCTGATCTGGTCGCCGTTCATCCTCGACGAGCTGGCCGGGCTGCGCGCCGACGCCCGTCCCACCTGCCCGCAGTGCCAGTCCGACCCGGCGTGGCTGGCCAAGAACAGCGGGTTCGTCACCGCGATCAAGGGCCCGAACGGCACCGAGCCCGCCCAGTACGGCGAGGTCAGCTCCTGGTCGGTGCTCGACGGCGCGGCCGACCCGGCGAAGTCGTTCGTGGAGTACATGCTCTCCGACGGCTACCCGCGCTGGTTCGGCATGTCCCCCGAGGGGCGCTTCCCGGTGCGCACCGGCACGCCGGAGGACAAGCAGAAGTTCCGCACCGCCTGGAACACCAGCCCGGCCGGCGTGGACACCAAGAAGCCACTGTCCGAGGTTTACGGCGAGGACGTGCTCGCCACCCTGCGGCGCAGCCCTGACACGTTCCAGCGCTGGGGCCTGACCGAGAACCAGGGCAAGCTGGTCGGCGCCATCCTGGGTGAACTACCAGTGCCCAAGGCGCTCGCCGACGTCGTCGGCGGCAAGTCCGACGCCCGCGCCGCCGCCGAACGCGCCCGCAAGGACGTCGAGGCGATAGCCAAGGGCGTCAATTGACCACCACCGCGCCGGAGGCCGGCCGCTCCCCCACCCCGGAGCGGTCCCGCCGACCCGGCCGGCGCCCGCTGACGCTGCGCCGCCGCGAGTCCCGCGCCGGGCTCGCGCTGGTCGCCCCGACCCTGCTCGTCGTGCTCGCGGTGATCGGCATACCCATCGTCTGGACGGTGGTGCTGGCCTTCCAGCGGGTACGCCTGGCGACGCTGCGCAAGACCGGCCTGTTCGGCGAGCTGACACTGGACAACATCGACCGGGTGCTGCACACCCCCGGGTTCGCCGACACGCTCTGGACCACAGTGCTCTACAGCGTCGGCGGCACCGCCGGCTCGATAGTGGTGGGCCTGGTGGCGGCGCTGGCCGTACGCGGGCCGTTCCGGGGCCGCACGCTGGTCCGCGCGTCGATGCTGCTGCCGTACGTGGCGCCGGTGGTCGCCATGACGTTCGTCTGGCAGGTGATGCTGGACCCGCAGCTCGGCATCGTCAACGACTGGGGCAAGCGCTTCCTCGGCTGGGATCAGCCGGTGCCGTTCCTGTCGCAGGAGTCCACCGCGCTGTGGACGGTGATCGCGTTCGAGGCGTGGCGCTACTTCCCGTTCGCGTTCCTGTTCCTGCTCGCGCGGCTCCAGGCGGTGCCCGGTGAGCTGGAGGAGGCCGCCCGGGTCGACGGCGCCACACCCACGCAGCGGTTCCGGCACATCGTGCTGCCGCAGCTCATGCCGGTGATCGCGCTGATCGGCGTGCTGCGGTTCATCATGACGTTCAACAAGTTCGACGACGTCTACCTGCTCACCGGCGGCTCGGCCGGCACCGAGGTGGTGAGCGTCCGCGTCTACCAGTTCCTCACCGCCCGCACCGACATCGGCGCGGCCGCCGCCCAGGCCGTCGTGCTCGCCGTGGTGCTGCTCGTGTTCGTGGCGATCTACCTGCGCTTCTTCGGCGCGCGACGGGAGGCGTGATGGACCGGGACCGGATCGAGACGGTCAGCCTGCGCTGGCTGCGCCGGCTGGTGATCGCCGGGTTCCTGGTGGTCACGCTGCTGCCGTTCTGGTACATGCTGGTGCTGTCGGTACGCCCGATCGAACGCCTGCTGCTCGACCCCGGCTCGCTGTGGGTGCCGTTCGGCGAGCTGACCGTCGCCACGTACGCGGAGGTGCTGAAGTCCGTCTCCGACGGCGGCCAGGGCTTCCTCACGTTCATCCGCAACAGCGGCCTGGTGGCGCTCGCCGCCACCGCGCTCACCCTGGTGATCGCCATTCCCGGCGCGTACGCGGTGTCCCGCCTGCGGTTCTTCGGCCGACGCCAGGTCAGCGCGCTGTTCCTGGCGGTCTACCTGTTCCCGTCGATAGTCATCGCGATCCCGCTGTTCGTGGTCTTCACCCGGGCCGGGCTGCGCGGGTCGCTGACCGGCCTGGTGCTCGTCTACATCTCGCAAACCCTGCCGGTGTCGGTCTACATGCTGAAGAACTACTTCGAGACCATCCCGGTCAGCCTCGAGGAGTCGGCGGCGATCGACGGCGCCGGCCGGCTCGGCATCATCCGCCGGGTCAGCCTGCCGCTCGCCGCGCCGTCGGTGATGGCCGTCGCGCTGTACGACTTCATGATCGCCTGGAACGAGTACCTGTTCGCGCTGCTGTTCCTGGTCGACCGGCCCGACCGGTGGACCGTGTCGCTGGGGCTGTCGCTGCTCGCCGACGGCGTCGAGGTGCCCAAGACCGTGCTGATGGCCGGCTCGGTCATCCTCACGCTGCCGATCGTGGTGCTGTTCTTCGCCGGGGAGCGAATGCTCACCGAGGGACTCACCAGCGGGGCCGAGAAGGGCTGAGCGTCCGTGCCAGGATGATCGGGTGCGAGCATCACGGGAGGACCGACCGGCCGGCACCCGACTGGCCCGGCTGCTCACCGAGGCGCTCGCCCCGACCGTCCTGGTCACGGCGCTGCCGCTGATCGCCGCCGCCCGGGTCAGCCGCTCGGCGGGCCAGTTCCTGCTCTGGGGGGCATCGCGCTCACGTTCTGCGCCGTCATCCCGATCGGCGTGCTCGTCCACGGCGTACGCCGGGGGCGGCTCACCGACCGGCACGTCGGCGACCGCACCCAGCGGGCCCGGCCGCTGTCGATCGGGCTGGCCTCGGTCGCGGCCGGGTTGCTGCTGCTGGCGGCGGTCCGCGCGCCCGCCGAACTGTTCGCCGTGATCGTGGTGGTCTTCGTGGTCGGCGCGGCGTGCGCGCTGGTGAACCACTGGTGGAAGCTGAGCATCCACGCGGCGGTCGCCGCCGCCACCGTCGCCGTGCTGGTGCCGCTGGCCGGGCCGGCGGCGAACCTCGGCTGGGCGCTCGTCGCGGCGGTCGGCTGGTCCCGGGTACGGCTGGTCGACCACACCTGGCCGCAGGTGCTGGCCGGCGTCGCGCTCGGCGGACCGCTGGCCGCCGGCACGTTCCTGGCGCTCGCCTGACCCGCCGCCACAAGATCAGCTACGGTGGCCTCATGGGCAAGCCGACCCGCTGGGTGACCGACACGAAGCCCGGCCACTCGCAGTGGTACGTGGACCGCTTCCGCCAGCTCGCCGCCGAGGGCGCCGACCTGTCCGGTGAGGCGCGGCTGCTGGACGCGCTCGTACCGCCGGGCGCGCGCGTGCTGGACGCCGGCTGCGGCACCGGCCGGGTCGCCGCCGCGCTCGCCGCACGCGGGCACGACGCCGTGGGCGTGGACGCCGACCCGACACTCGTCGAGGCGGCCCGCGCCGACCACCCCGGCCCCCGCTTCCTGGTCGCCGACCTGGCCGAGCTGGACCTGGCCGCGCAGGGTGAGGCCGAGCCGTTCGACGCCGCCGTGCTCGCCGGCAACGTGATGGTCTTCGTCGCCCCCGGCACCGAACGCGACGTGCTGGCCCGCGTCGCCGCCCACGTGCGCCCGGACGGCCTGGTGGTGGTCGGTTTCGCCACGGACCGGGGTTACCCGGTCGGCGACCTGGACGCCGACGCGGTGGCCGCCGGGCTGCGCCCCGAGCACCGTTTCGCCACCTGGGACCTGCGCCCCTGGCGCGACGACGCCGACTTCGCGGTGAGCGTGCTGCGCCGCCCCGCCGACTGACCCTTCTCCTGCCGACCAGGGCTCAGGCGGGTGCGGCGACGGTGCGGGCGGCCTCCGGGTCGAGCGGGCTGCCCGCCGGCAAGGTCCACCAGGCCCGCCGGCAGCCGCACCGGACGCACCCCGGCGTAGCCGAGCATGCCCGGCACGTCCGCGACAGTCAGCGCGTACCGCCGCCCCAGGTCGGTGACCACGCAGACCGTGCCGCCGCTCGCGCCCGGCGCGGACACCGCCTCCACCAGCGCGCCGCGCCCCGGCTCCACCAGCACCTCGTCGGCGAGCCCGGCCCGGCCGCCGGGCGTCCGCGTGGCGGCGGCGAGGTCCGGCGCGGTGACGCCCACGCGGATCTCGCGTACGCCGGCGTCGTCCCCGGCCAGCGCGCAGATCGCACCGTTCTCGGCGGCGGCCAGCCGGGGC
The DNA here is from genome assembly GCF_000568915.1 of Micromonospora sp. M42. Taxonomy (NCBI): domain Bacteria; kingdom Bacillati; phylum Actinomycetota; class Actinomycetes; order Micromonosporales; family Micromonosporaceae; genus Micromonospora; species Micromonospora sp. M42. Next base: position 1,421,657 of record NZ_KK037233.1, read on the forward strand.
GGTACGGCGGGCGGCGCGGTCGGCCCGCCGGGCACCAGACCGGGCAGCTTCGGCAGCGCGGCGAACCGGCCGAGCGTGATCGGTTCGGGCTCCCCCTGGCCGGTGCGGGCCAGCAGCAGCGCCGCCTGCAACTCGGTGATGCCGGCCAGCCCGCCGCGCTGCGCCACCGCGTACTGACGCCCGCCACCGGAGTTGCGCACCAGGTACACATCACCCACGCTCGCGCCGGTGACCCGCTCGGACGGCTCACCGAGGGCACCGACCGGCGGCGGAACCAGGTCGGCACCGGCCGGCAGCGTGTTGAGCAGCGCCGCCGCGACCGGCACCGCCCGTTCCCGCGTGGCGGCCAGCGCGGCGAGCACCCGGTCGGTGTCGCGCAGCAGGTAGCGCCGGTCGTGCCAGAGCAGGTGCAGGCCGCCGTCCGGGTGCCGTGCCAGCAGCCCCTGGTCGCCGAGCGCCCGGCCGCCGGTGGCCTGCCGCCCGATCAGCAGCACCGACCGGGCCGCGCCGCGCCCGGTCTCGCCCTCACCCGTGGAGCAGAGCGTCCACGCGTCGCGGACGAGCCGGTTCGGCGCGGGCAGCGAGTCCGGCGCGTCGGCGATGCCCAGCGGCAGACCGCGCGGCACCCCCTCGATGGCACGGCGGCCGACCAGCACCGTCTTCGGCTGCTCCGCCCCGATGATCAGCAGCGCGGAGGCGTAGTTCAACACCGGGTGCAGCTTCTCGTCGCGATAGACGAACCGTGCGCCCGACTCCTTCTCCACGATCACCGCGCCGGTCTCGCGCCACGAGTCACCGCCGCCGGTGAACAGGCCGTAGAGGGCGACGCCGCCGAGCGCGATCGCGGCGACCAGGACGCTGGCCAGACCGGCGCCGGCCAGCCGGCGGAACGGGGACTGCGGCGGGTCCGTCTCCCGCATGACGAGCGCGGCGACCGCCCGCTGGACGGTGAACTGGTACGAGTGCAGCTGGTCCTGCCGCGACGCCATCGTGTCCCTTCCCGCCGGGATGGTCGGCGCACAGGATAAGCGCTCCGTCGATGCCCCGGCGACCCTGCGTGTCCCTCACCGGCCCGGACCCCACCACCTCCCCGAGCTGGAGTCGATCAAGGCGGCCAGGACCACCCCACCCGGAATGGATACCCCCGGGGGTGTGTTACACATGCAGAACCCGAATCAACGGAGGTACTGATGGCCAGCGTGGCGTTGACCACCACCGACTTCGCGGAGACCGTCCACCGGGACGGCATCGTCCTGGTCGACTTCTGGGCCGCCTGGTGCGGTCCCTGCCGGGCGTTCGCGCCGGTCTACGAGAAGGCCAGCGAGCAGCACCCGGATATCGTCTTCGGCAAGGTCGACACCGAGGCGGAGCCCACCCTCGCGGCGGCCGCCCAGATCCGGTCGATCCCGACGCTCATGGCGTTCCGGGACGGCGTGCTGGTGTTCGCCCAGCCGGGCGCTCTGCCGACGGCGGGGCTGGAGGAGTTGATCCGGGCCGTGCGTGACCTCGACATGAACGAGGTCCGGGCCCAGGCCGGCGTCTGATCGGGGTGGCGACAGTGGTACCCCCTGGGGTATGTTCGAGCGCAGGAGGTGGGACGTGAATCTTCGACCCGAGATGACCGGCGAGGCGCTGACCCGGCTGAAGCGTGCCCGGGGGCAGCTCAACGCCGTCATCGAGATGATGGAGAACGGCGAGGACTGCCGCGCCGCGTTGACCCAGCTCGCCGCGGTCTCCAAGGCCATCGACCGGGCCGGCTTCAAGATCATCGCTTCCGGCATGCGCTACTGCGACGCCGCCCGCCAGGCCGGCGAGGAGCCGGAGATGACCGAGGAGGAGCTGGAGAAGCTCTTCCTGTCCCTGGCCTGACGGCGCCCGACCGACCGACCGAGTCCCGCCCGCCCGACCGGCTGAGCCCCGCCCGCGCCGTGTGACCACGGCGCGGGTGGGTAAACCACTGCCCGGAGAACCCGGGCCGCAGACTGTCCCACACATACCCCCCGGGGTATATAGGCAATGAGAGGAAACGGCATGACTCTCGACGTGTCCGTCATCGCGACCTCCTCGCTCGGCGACCGCAGCTACCTGGCCTCCGACGGCCGGGTGGCGATCGTGGTCGACCCGCAGCGCGACATCGACCGCATCCTCTACCTGGCCGGCGCCAAGGGCGTACGGATCACCCACGTGGTGGAGACGCACATCCACAACGACTACGTCTCCGGCGGCCTGGAGCTGGCCCGGATCACCGGCGCGCAGTACCTCGTGGCCGCCGCCGACACCGTCGAGTTCGACCGCACGCCGGTCTCCGACGGCGACACCGTGCCGGTCTCGGACACCATGCGGCTGCGGGTGCTCGGCACCCCGGGCCACACGTTCCACCACCTGTCGTACGTGCTCGACGAGCGCGACGGCGACTGGACGCCGGCCGGCGTGTTCACCGGCGGCTCGCTGCTGTTCGGCACCACCGGCCGCACCGACCTGCTGGGCCAGCAGTACGCGCACGAGCTGGCGCACCACCAGCACGCCTCCGCGCGCAAGCTGGCCGACCTGCTGCCCGACGGCGCGCAGGTGTGGCCCACGCACGGCTTCGGCAGCTTCTGCTCGGCCAGCCAGGCCGACGCCCCCGAGTCGACGATCGGCCGGGAGAAGCAGGCCAACCCGGTGCTGCGGCTGGCCGCCGACCAGTTCGTCACCGAGACGCTGGCCGGGCTGGACGCCTACCCGGCGTACTACGCCCACATGGGCGTCGCGAACGCCGCCGGTCCCGCCCCGGTGGACCTCACGCCGGTGGCCCGCGCCGACGCCGACGAGCTGCGCCGCCGCATCGCCGCCGGCGAGTGGGTGGTCGACCTTCGCCACCGCAAGGCGTACGCGGCCTCGCACCTGGCCGGCACGGTCAGCCTCGGCCTGGACGGGCCGATGTCGACATGGCTCGGCTGGCTGATCGACTGGGGCGTGCCGATCACGTTCCTGGCGCAGACCCCGGAGCAGGTCGCCGACGCCCAGCGGGAGCTGGTCCGCATCGGCATCGACCGCCCGGCCGCCCAGGCCACCGGCGAGCCCGAGCAGTGGACCGGCGACCCGTCGCAGCTGCGCGAGATGGCCGTGGCCGACTTCGACGCGCTGGCCGCCGCGCAGGCCGGGAAGACGCCGGCCGGGCTGCCCGAGCCGCAGGTCGTCCTCGACGTGCGGATGACAGGCGAGTGGAAGGCCGGGCACATCGACGGCGCGGTGCACGTGCCGCTGCCGGACGTGCCGAAGCGGCTCGCCGACATCCCCGCCGGGACCGTCTGGGTGCACTGCGGCTCCGGCTACCGGGCCACCGCCGCCGCGTCCCTGCTCGCCAACGCCGGCCGCGACGTGGTGCTGATCGACGACTCGTACGGCCGGGCCGAGGCGGCCGGCGTACGCATGGCGCCCAGCGCCTGACCTCTCCCCGAGCGCCCGGCCGGCGTGCCCCTGCGCCGGCCGGCGTTCGACCCTGCCCGAAAACACCCGCTGAAGGAGACAGAGCATGACCACGACCACCCCCACCACCATCGACGCGGCGACGCTGCGCGAACTGATCGCCGCCGGCCGTACGCCCCGGATGCTCGACGTGCGCACGCCCGGTGAGTTCGAGGCGGCGCACATCCCCGGCGCGTACAACGTGCCGCTGGACCTGCTCCGGGAGCACCGCGCGGAGCTGCGCAGCCACCTGGACGAGGACGTGGTGCTGATCTGCCGCTCCGGCGTCCGGGCCGGCCAGGCCGGTCAGGCGCTCGGCACCGTCGGCCTGCCCAACGTCAAGGTGCTCGACGGCGGCATGCTGGCCTGGCAGGCCACGAACGCGCCGGTCAACCAGGGCCGGGCCCGCTGGGACCTGGAGCGCCAGGTACGTCTCGTCGCCGGCTCGATCGTGCTCGCCGCGATCGTCGCGTCGGTGTTCGTGCCGGGCCTGAAGTGGGTCGCCGCGTTCATCGGCGCGGGCCTCACGTTCGCCGCGCTCACAAACACCTGCGCCATGGGCATGCTGCTGAGCAAGCTGCCGTACAACCGGGGCGCGAGCTGCGACCTGGACACGATCGTGGGGCAGCTGCGCGACGGGAGCCGCAGGTGACCACCCTCGCGCTGACGCTGGCCGGCGCGGTGCTGATCGGCGTGACGCTGGGTCTGCTCGGCGGCGGCGGTTCGATCCTCGCCGTGCCGCTGCTGGTCTACGTCGCCGACCTGCCCGCGAAGGAGGCCATCGCCACCTCGCTGCTCGTCGTCGGCGTGACCAGCGCGGTGGGCGTGCTGCCGCACGCCCGCGCGAACCGGGTCCGCTGGCGCACCGGGCTCATCTTCGGCGTGGCCGGCATGACCGGCGCGTACGCGGGCGGCCGGCTGGCCGAGTTCGTGCCGGCGAGCGTCCTGCTCACCGGGTTCGCGCTGATGATGCTGGCCACCGCGGTCGCGATGCTCCGGGGCCGCCGGTCCACCGAGGGCCGGTCGAAGCCGCACGAGCTGCCGATGCTGCGGGTGGTCGGGGACGGCGTGGTCGTCGGTCTGGTCACCGGCCTGGTCGGCGCGGGCGGCGGCTTCCTGGTCGTACCGGCTCTGGCCCTGCTGGGCGGGTTGCCGATGCCGGTAGCGGTCGGCACCTCGCTGGTCGTCATCGCGCTGAAGTCGTTCGCCGGCCTGGCCGGCTACCTGTCCAGCGTGCAGATCCACTGGGGGCTGGCCGGCGCGGTCACCGCCGCCGCGGTCGTCGGCAGCCTGCTCGGTGGCCGGCTCGCCGGGCGGATCCCGGCCGACGTGCTGCGCCGCGGCTTCGGCTGGTTCGTCGTGGTGATGGGCGTGTTCGTGCTCGCCCAGCAGCTGCCGCTGATCTGGGGACTCACCGTGGGAGCGCTTGCCGCGGCCGGTACGGTCACCATGGCGGTGTGGGCCCGCCGAGGAAGGGGACACAGTGGACAGCAGCACCTGGGACAGCCGGTACGCCGACACGCCCGGGCTGGTGTGGAGCGCTGAGCCCAACCGTTTCGTGGTCGAGTCGGTCGCCGGGCTGACTCCCGGGTCGGCGCTGGACATCGCGGCCGGCGAGGGACGCAACGCGGTCTGGCTGGCCGGTCAGGGCTGGCGGGTGAACGCGGTGGACTTCTCCACCGTGGCCGTCGAGCGGGGGCGGCAGATGGCCGCCGCGCGGGGCGTGACAGTCGACTGGCGGGTAGCGGACGTGACCGCGTACCGGCCGGTGCCGAACAGTTACGACCTGGTGCTGATCAGCTACCTGCACCTGCCCGCCGCCGAGTTCGCCGGCGTGCTCGCGGCGGCGAAGTCCGCGCTGCGACCCGGCGGCACGCTCGTGGTGGTCGGGCACGACCTGGCCAACCTCACCGGTGGCACCGGCGGCCCGCAGGACCCCGCCGTGCTGCTCACGCCCGAGGCGGTGGTCGACGGGCTGGCCGGGCTGCGGGTCCAGCGCGCCGAGACCACCCGCCGGCCGGTCCCGACGAGCGACGGCGGCGCCGTGGACGCGCTGGACACGGTCGTGGTGGCCACCCGCCCCGCCGACTGAGCGCCACGCGCCGTGGTTTCGCCGGGCCGGGCCGACACCGGCCGGTAGCATCCGGGGACGGATCGGCGGAGAGGACACCGGGTGGGCGCGCGCTTCGAGGAACTGGCCTGGCGGGAGACGCCGATCGGCGAGATCAGCCTGCGGCGGCGGCGCGACCCGGCGCTGGGCGCCGAGGTGTACGAGGTGAAGCTCGATGACGAGTACCTCATGTCCAGCGCCTTCCCGGTGGCGGAGATCGAGCTGGCCCGGCTCGGACTGGCCGCGCTGACCGGCACGGAGCTGGACGTGGTGGTCGGCGGGCTCGGCCTCGGCTACACGGCACGGACCGCGCTGGAGGATCCCCGGGTGCGTTCGCTGCTCGTGGTCGAGGCGATCGAGGACGTGATCGACTGGCACCGCCGGGACCTGCTGCCGTTCACCGCCGGGCTGGCCACCGATCCGCGTACCCGGTTCGTCCGGGCGGATTTCTTCGCCGCGGTCGCCGACGGCGGTTTCGACCCGGACGAGCCGGGCCGCCGCTTCCACGCGGTGCTGCTGGACGTGGACCACTCCCCCCGTCAGGTGCTGCACCCGAGCCACGCCGCGTTCTACACGGTCGACGGGCTGCGCCGGCTGGCCGCGCTGCTGCACCCGGACGGGGTCTTCGCGCTCTGGTCGAACGACCCGCCGGACCCGGAGTTCCAGCGCACTCTCACCGCTGTGTTCCCGACCTCGGTGGCGCACGTCGTCCGGTTCCCGAACCCGTTGCAGGGCCGGGAGGCGGCGAACACCGTGTACGTGGCCCGGCACTGATCCACCGGGCCACGCATGGCCGTAGGGCCAGCGGGAAAGCGGGCGGCCGACCGTACGACGGGAGGCTGGGACATGCGTGCGTTGCTCTGGGTGGTCGGCGTGGTCGCCGGTGTGATCATCCTGCTCGGGCTGCTGCTGGAGGCGGTCCGCTGGCTCGTCATCATCGGCGTGATCGCGCTCGCCGCGGTGATCATCGTCGGCATCGTGAAGGGCCGGCGGGTGGTGCACCAGCATTCGACACGCCGGCACTGACCTGCGCAGGTGTGACCTACCCGGCAACCTACGTTAGCGTAGGTTACCGCCCGGTCACGTTAGGCTGGGGTCGTCATCCGCGCGACGAGGAGTAACGGCGATGGACGCGACCGCCCAGCGACCCTGGACCCGTAGCTATGCGCCGGGGGTACCGGCCGAGATCGCCGAGCCGGACGGCTCGCTCGTCGACCTGCTCACCGAGGCGGCCGGGCGGTTCGGGCCCCGGGTCGCGCTCGACTTCTACGGCGCCACCACCACGTTCACCGAACTGGCCGACCAGGTGTCCCGCGCCGCCGAGGCGCTGCGCCGCCTCGGCGTCGGCCCGGGCGACCGGGTGGCGCTGGTGCTGCCGAACTGCCCGCAGCACGTGGTCGCCTTCTACGCCGTGCTGCGGCTCGGCGCGGTCGTGGTCGAGCACAACCCGCTCTACACCGCCGACGAGCTGGACCGGCAGCTCACCGACCACGGCGCAGGCGTCGCGATCGTGTGGGACAAGGTCGCGCCGCTGGTGGCGGGACGCGGCGCCGTGCGTACCGTGGTGGCGGTCGACCTGACCGCGGCGCTGCCGCGGCTCAAGCGGTGGGCGCTGCGGGCGCCGCTGCCGAAGGTCCGCGCCGCCCGCGCCGCGATGACCGCCCCCGCGCCCGGCGCCCTGGCCTGGTCGGACCTGGTCGCCGCGGCCGGGCCGCTGCCCGCCGGGCATCCCGCGCCGGAGGCCGGCGACGTGGCGCTGCTCCAGTACACCGGCGGCACCACCGGCGAGCCCAAGGGCGCGGTGCTGACCCACCGCAACCTGCGCGCCAACGCCGCGCAGGGCCGGGCCTGGGTGCCCGGTCTGCGTGACGGCGAGGAGACCGTGTACGCGGTGCTGCCGCTGTTCCACGCCTACGGGCTGACGCTCTGCCTCACCTTCGCCGTCAGCATCGGGGCCACCCTGGTGCTGTTCCCCCGCTTCGACGCCGACCAGGTGCTCGACGCGGTCCGCCGCCGCCCGCCGACGTTCCTGCCCGCGGTGCCGCCGGTCTACGCGAAGCTCGCCACCGCCGCCCGCGAACGCGCCGTCGACCTCACCTCCATCCGGTACGCGATCTCCGGCGCGATGTCGCTGCCACCGGCCACCGTGGAGCTGTGGGAGCAGGTGACCGGCGGCCTGCTGGTCGAGGGGTACGGAATGACCGAGACGTCCCCGATCACCGTCGGCAACCCGGTCGCGCCGACCCGCCGGCCCGGCACCGTCGGCGTGCCGTTCCCCTCCACCGACGTGCGCATCGTCGACCCGGAGGACCCGAGCCGCGACCGCGCCCCGGGCGAGGCCGGTGAGCTGCTGGTCCGCGGCCCGCAGGTGTTCTCCGGCTACTGGCACCGGCCGGAGGAGACGGCGAAGGTGCTGCTGCCCGGCGGCTGGATGCGCACCGGCGACATCGTCACCATGGACGCCGACGGCTTCATCACGGTGGTCGACCGGATCAAGGAGCTGATCATCACCGGCGGCTTCAACGTCTACCCGTCCGAGGTGGAGGAGGCGCTGCGCCGCGTCCCCGGCGTACGCGAGGCCGCCGCCGTGGGAATGCCCACCGACGACGGCGAGGAGGTCGTCGCCGCGGTGGTGGTCGACCCGGCGGTGGCCGCCACGCCGGAGGCGATCCGGACCTCGTGCCGCACCCACCTGGCCGGCTACAAGGTGCCGCGCCGGGTCGTGATCGTCGACGAGCTGCCGTACTCCCAGATCGGCAAGATCCTGCGCCGCGAGGTCCGCGAACGGCTGCTCGCCGCCCGCTGACCCGTCGGACCGCGGGAAGTGTCGGTGCCGGCGCCTACGCTGTGGCGATGGTCGACAGACGTCAGGTGCTGGCCTTCCGCGTGCGCGCCCAGCAGCTCGACCGGGCGCAGGGCTCGCTCGCCGACACCGCCGTGCTCGACATCGGCGTGCAGGACACCGGCCCCGACGGCGGCCGCTGGGCGCTGGCGACGCGCGGGTCGACGTGACCTCGCTGACCGGTGACGACGTGGTCATGCTCTGGACCGTACGCGGCGCCCCACACCTCTACCGCCGCGCCGACGTGGGCGCGGTGGCCGTCGCGGTCGAGCCGTTCTCCGACGCCGACGCGGGCAAGCGCATCTACGACGCGACAAAACCGTTGAAGGCCGCCGGCATCGGCATCGTCGCCGCGCTCGACGAGGTGGCCGCCCGGATGCGGGAGATCGTCCGCACGCCGACGGTCAAGGGCGAGGTCTCCGGGCGGCTCGCCGAGGTGATGCCCGAGCCCTACCTGCGGCACTGCCGGCCGTGCGACGCGATCCACCTCTACGAGATGCCGTTCCGGCTCGCCGCCGTACGCGCCGGGCTGGAGCTGCGGCTCGACACGTCACCGCCGGTCCTGGAACGCATCCGCGGGTTCCGTCCGGCTGCCGCGCCCGGCGACCGGTTCGAGCTCATCCCCGCCTACCTGCGGCTGCTCGGCCCGGCCACCCCGAAGCATGTCGCCGACTACCTCGACGCCCCGGTCAAGGAAATCAAGGCCCGCTGGCCGGGCGACGCGGTCGAGGTGAGCGTCGACGGTGAGACGCGCTGGCTGCTCGCCGCCGACGAGGCGGCGCTGACGTCGGCCGAGGTGAGCACGACCCGCCTGCTCGGCCCGTTCGACCTGTTCCTCCAGGCGAAGGACCGGGCGACGCTCGTGCCGGACGCGGCCCGCGCCAAGGAGTTGTGGCCGGTGCTGGGCCGCCCCGGCGCCGTGCTGGCCGACGGGGAGCTGGCCGGCACGTGGCGGCCCCGCAAGTCCGGCCGGTCGTTCACCGTCGCGGTCCAGCCGTGGCGAAAGCTCCCCGGCAGCACCCGCGACGCAGTCGTCGCCGAGGCCGAGCGCCTCGCCGCGTACCGGGGCGTGCCGCTCGCGGGTGTCGACTTCGCCGCGTGATGGCATCATGATCGCGTGATCGTCTGGATCAACGGCGCGTTCGGTGCCGGCAAGACGACCACCGCGCGGCTGCTCACGGAGTCGCTTCCGGACGCGCGGCTGTTCGACCCGGAGTTCCTCGGCTCGATGCTCACCGCGTTCGTCACCCCGCCGACCGGCGACTTCCAGGACCTGCCCCTGTGGCGTCACCTCGTCGTGCAGACGGTCACCGGCCTGGACCGGCACCACCCGGGCATCTGGATCGTGCCGATGAGCCTGCTCGTCCCGGCGTACCGCGCGGAGATCCTCGGCGGCATCCGCGCCGCGGGCGTCGACGTCCGCGAGGTCGTGCTCACGCTCCCCGAGGACCGGTTGCGGGCCCGGATCGACGCCGACCAGGTCGAGTCCGGCGCGCGCGGCTGGCGGCACGACCACGTCGCCCGGGCGCTGGACACGTTCGCGTCGGTGACCGACGCCCACCTGATCGACGCCACCGTCCCGCCCGAGCAGGTGGCCGACGCCGTCGCCGCGCACGTCACGGGCGCAGCCTGATCGTGGGAGGATGCTCGGCATGCCGGATCGCGCGTTGAGCTTCGGAGCGGCGGCGCAGGCGTACGAGCGGTTCCGGCCCGGCTACCCCGAGGAGCTTGCCGACCTGGTGCTGGCGTACGCGGACCGGCCGGTCCGGACCGCCCTGGAGATCGGCGCCGGGACCGGCAAGGCCACCCGGCTGTTCGCGCGGCGCGGCATCGCGGTCACCGCCACCGACCCGGATTCCGCGATGCTCGCCGAACTGCGCCGGCGCGTGCCCGCGGACGTGCGGGTCCGGCAGGCCGCGTTCGAGCAGTTGCGCACCGGCGAGCACCACGACCTGGTGTACGCGGCGGCGGCGCTGCACTGGACCGACCCGGACCGACGGTGGGAGCGGATCGCCGGGCTGCTCGCGTCCGACGGTGTGTTCGCCTCGTTCGGCGGGCCGCTGCGGCTGGCCGACCCGGCCCTGCGCGACGCGGTGGCCGCGGCCCGAGCCGAGTTCATCGCCGACGACGAGATCCCGTCGCCGGACGGGACGCCACCGGAAGCCGGCATGCAGTGGCCCGGCACGGAGCTGCGCGCCTCCGAGTGGTTCACCGACGTACGCCAGTCGGAGATCGCGCGGCGGATCACGATGAGTGCCGACGACTTCGTCGGTCTGCTGTCGACCGTCTCGGCCTACCTCGAACTGCCGCCACATGTCCGTGAGCAGGTGTTCCGCCGCGTCCGGGATGTACTGCCCGGCACGGTCGAGGTCACCGCCGACATCACGGTCCACCTGGCGCGGCGGACGTCGCAGCCCTGATCAACCGGCACCGGATGATCCCTTGACGGCACCCCTGGCGCGAGTCGGCCCGCCACGGCGCCCCTTCGCCGCCGTCGGCACGCGGAGGCGTCCTGGCACCGCGCCGGACGACAACCCGAAGATCTACGCGGACGAGGGAACTTCCTGACACACCTGACCGACTACTCGATCGGGACACGGCAGCCGGGCAGCCCACGGCTCGACGGGCACGAGCCACCCCGAAACCAAAAGCCGATATTTTCGATCGGAGTAGTCGATGTCCGTCACCGAACTGTCCGGCGACCCCGCGCCGGACACCTCCACCGCCGCGCCGGCCGCTCGGCCGGGCCGCCAGCCCACGCCGTTCGCCGCGCTGCTGACCCGGCTTCATTTCTACGCCGGCATCCTGGTTGCCCCGTTCCTGCTGGTCGCCGCCCTGACCGGCCTGGCGTACACCATCACCCCCCAGCTGGACCAGGCCCTCTACGGCGACCGGCTGACCGTGGCCACCGTCGGTGACCAGCCGAAGACCCTCGCCCAACAGGTCACCGCCGCGCGGGCGGCGCACCCCGACGGCACCATCGCCGCCGTGGCGCCCGGCACCGGCGACCGGACCACCCAGGTGGTGTTCTCGCTCGAGGAACTCGGCGACAAGCAGCACACCGTCTACGTCGACCCGTACACCGGCGAGGTGACCGGGCAGCTCACCACCTGGTTCGGCTCCACCCCGGCCACCACCTGGCTCGACGACCTGCACCGCAACCTGCATCTCGGCGAGGTCGGCCGGCACTACTCCGAGATCGCCGCCAGCTGGTTGTGGGTCCTCGTGCTCGGCGGCGTCATCCTGTGGTGGCGCCGCCGCAGCGCCACCCGCGCCCGGACGACACACCTGCTCATACCGGACCTGACCGCCCGCAAGGGAGTTCGCCGTACCCGGGGCTGGCACGCCACCACCGGTGTCTGGCTCGCGGTCGGCCTGCTGTTCCTCTCCGCCACCGGCTTGACCTGGTCCCGGTACGCCGGCGCGAACTTCAGCACCGGCCTGGACACCCTGCGCGCCGGCACTCCGGAACTCTCCACCACCGTCGACGGCGTGGCCCCGCCCGCGGGCGGCGGTGAGCATCAGCACGGTGGCGCGGCGACCGGCACGGCGGACAATCCGGCGTCCTACGACAACGTGCTGGCCTCCGCGCGCAGCGCCGGACTCTCGGGACCGGTGGAGATCAGCCCCGCCGCGGAGCCCGGCCAGGCATGGACCGTCGCCCAGGTCGACAACACCTGGCCGGTCGCGAAGGATCGAATCGCCGTCGAGCCCACCACCGGCGCGGTCACCGCCCGCAGCGACTTCGCCGACTGGCCGCTGCTCGCGCAGCTCAGCAGCCTCGGCATCCAAGCCCACATGGGAATCCTGTTCGGGCCGATCAACCAGATCCTGCTCGCGGCGCTCGCTCTCGGTCTGCTCTGCGTCATCGTCTGGGGCTACCGCATGTGGTGGCAGCGCCGCCCCACCCGCGCCGGCCGTCGCGCCCCGCTCGGCTCACCGCCCGCCCGAGGTGGCCTCCGCGGGCTCCCGTGGTGGGCGCTGCTGCTCGGCGTACCGGTCACCCTGGCACTCGGCTGGGCACTGCCCTGGTTCGGCGTCACCCTGCTCGGCTTCCTCGTCGTCGATCTCGTCCTCGGCCTGCTCGCGCGTCGGCGCCGCCGGCCCCTACCCGTCTCACCCGCGCCGGCCGGCAGCTGACCCCGGCGGCTATCCGGCCGTCACCGCCTCGGAGAGACCGGACAGCCGCCGTGAACCCTCAGTCGCGGATCCGCACGGCGCCTCGCCCCTCCTGATCAGCATGTCGTCGGGAGGGGCCGGACGGATCACGGCGAGGCGGGATCAGGACACCAGGTAGGCAGTCAGCCGGTCGGCGAGCGGGCCCGGGCGGCTGAGCGCTACCGCGTGGCCGCCGTCGATCTCGTCCGGCACCACGCCGAGCCGGTCGGCGGCCACCCGGCGCTGGAAGTCGGCGGGAAAGAACCGGTCGTCGCGGCCGATGAGCACCCTCGTCGGCACGGCCGGCCAGGCGGCGAGCGGCCACGGCTCGTCCCACTCCGCGCTGACCTGCTCCCGGCCGTGCGACGGCGCCTCGGCGACGATCCCGGCCGGCACGCCGTTGTAGAACTGCTGTTCCTCGCTGAGCCCGTCCGGCTCGCGGTAGCCGGTGTTGCCCCACCAGTCCCCCGGCTTCTCGCCGGGCCGCGGAATCATCGGGGTGAGCAGGACCAAGAGGCGCACCGGCAACCGGTCGGCGACCAGCGGTGCGGTGAACGCGCCGTACGAGTGCCCGACCACCACGAGGTCGTCCCGGTTGCCGACGGCCTCGATCACCGCCTGGCGGAAATCGGTGAACCCCGCCGACCGGTCACCGATCGGCAGCTCCGGCACCACCGCGTCGTGACCCCGGGCGGCCAGCTCGGGAACCAGCAGGTGCCAGTCCCACGCGCTGCCCCCGCCGCCGTGGATGAGCACGAACGTCGTCATGCCCGGACCCTCCCACACCGGTACGACAAGCCGTGACTGTCAGTGCGGATACGCCCGGGGCACGCGGGCGGCCCGCAGCTCGTCGCGGAACGCCTCGATGCGGGTGATGACCTGGCGCCGCCCGATCGTGTTCTCGATCCGGTCGAGGTAGAGACAGCGGGCGGCGAGCCGGGGCAGGTCGACCGAGAAGTAGATCGCCATCAGGGGGTTGACGAACAGGTCGCCGTCGCCGGTGCGCCGACTGAACCGTACGTCTCCGAACGCGCCGCCGGTGGCGGCGGCGATCTGCCCCTGGACGATGCTCGGCCGGTGCGGGGTGGCGGCCTGGGCCTGCGCGACCGCCTCTCGGTAGAGCACCGCCTCACGGCTGGAGCCGGGAATGGACAGCGCGCCGAGGTAGCCGCCCTCCCGGTCGAGGGCGGCCAGGTTCTCCAGCACCTCGACGTGGTTGACGCCGTCGTGCGCATCGATGCCGAAACCGAGGCTGCTCACCAACCGGATCGGCACGTCCAGCCCGGCCACGGCGGCCAGGCTGGTGATGTCCTCCACCGGGGTGCCCAGGCCGCTCTCGTCGCCGCGCAACAGGATGTCGGTGCCGCCGTCGACGAGCACGATCGCGTCGACGTCGAGCCGGTCGACCAGGTGCCGGTACGCCTCGCGCAGCGTCTGCACGCCCAGCGGCGGGAAGGCGTACACGGTCGACGGCAGGTCCCGGCCCGCCAGCCAGCGGGCCAGGTGCCCCTCCGGGAAGTACCAGTCGGGGCTGAGGGTGTCCGGCCGGATCGCCGCGACGTGCTCGTTCACCCACACCTGCCGGTCGAGCAGTTCCAGCTCCGAGAAGGAGAGGCTGGCCAGGTGCACCCGCTTGCCGGCCTGCCACAGGGCCAGGGCCAGCGGCAGGCCGGCGTAGACGTCGAAGCCGCCACCGGCGCCGGCGATCAGGACGTCGCGCGCCGGAGCCAGTGCGGCGAACAACGGCGGAACGGCCAACGTGTACGCGGCGGTGTCGGTCACCAGATGATGATCTCCGCTCGCGCGCGGGCTCGCTGCCCCGTGGCCGGCCGGTCGAGGGCCGCGATCCGCTCGTTCAGGCCGGGCGGCCGAACGTGACCGCCTCCCGGACCAGCTCCGGCGCGTTCTCCACCAGTTGCGCGTCCGGCCGCGCGCCGAGCGCGTCGTTCACTGTGGAGAAGGCGAGCCGGAACGCGATCAGCGTGGTGGCCTCGAAGATCTCCCGGTCGTTCAGGCCGGCGTCGCGCAGGCGTTGGGTGTCGGCCTCGGTGGTGGCGTTCGGGTCCGTCACGACCCGGCGGGACCAGTCGGCCAGCGCCGTCTCCCGCTCGGACAGGGCCGCCTCGTCGCCGCGCAGCACCGCGGCGGCGGTCTCCTCGTCGCTCATCCCGGCCAGCCGGACGCCCCAGGCCAGCGAGCAGTACGAGTCGCCCCGCGCGGCGGCGGTGGCGGCGACCAGCACCGCCACCTCACGCGCCGACAGCGTGGACGCGGACAGCAGTTCGGCGCGCGTGTTCTGGAACGACATCAGCACGTCGGGTCGCCAGCACCAGACGCGGGTGAGGTTGTTGACGTAGCCGTCGGAGGAGAGGTCCTCCTCGTACGCGGCTTTCGCCGCCGGGCTCTGCGGCGGTTCGGGGAGGAAGGCGGCGCTCATGCGGGCAGTCTGCGCCACCCGGGCGCCCCCCACTGGCTGATCAACGACAGTACGATCCGCTGATGATCCGGGCGGTCTTCTTCGACGTGGGCGGGACGATCCTCGACGAGACGCGCGAGTTCGCGACGTGGGCGGACTGGCTGGGCGTACCCCGGCACACGTTCTCCGCGGTCTTCGGCGCGGTGATCGCCCGAGGGCTGGACTACCAGGAGGTGTTCCGGGCGTTCCGGCCGGACTTCGACCTCACCGCCGAACTCGCCCGCCGGGTCGCGGCCGGTGACCCGGAGTCGTTCGGCGAGGAGGATCTGTACCCGGACGCGCGGGCGTGCCTGACCGCCCTGAAGGACCAGGGTCTGCGCGTCGGCCTGGCCGGCAACCAGCCGGAGCACGCCGAGGCGACGCTGCGGACGCTGGACCTGCCGGTGGACGTGATCGGCACGTCGGCGGCCTGGGGCGTGGCGAAGCCCGCGCCGGAGTTCTTCGACCGGGTGGTCCGCGAGAGCGGCGGCGACGCGGCGGCGATCCTGTACGTCGGTGACCGGCCGGACAACGACGCCGCGCCCGCGATGGCCGCCGGTATGTCGGCGTGCCTGATCCGGCGCGGACCGTGGGGGCACATCCTCGACATGCCGGACGTGGCCGACCGGTGCCTGTTCCGCATCGACTCGCTGCACGAGCTGCCGGACCTGGTGGCGCGGCACAATGCGGCGGGCGGCTAGGCCGGGGCGTCACCGGTCACGGAGACCCGCGTCCGATGGTGGCGCGGCGACTCGATCTCGTCGACCACCGCCACCGCCAGATCGGCGTACGACAGGGGCGCCGACGCCGGGGCGCGCTCGCCGCCGAGGCGGTACCGGCCGGTGCGGGTACCGGCCACGTCCAGCGCGGCGGGTGGGGTGAGCACCAGCCAGTCGACTGTGGTGTCCGCCGCGCGGAGCCGGTCCAGGCCGGCGGCGTGGCTGAGCGCGAACGGCCGCAGCTCGGCGGGCAGCACGGCCGGGTCGTCGTAGAGGGGCCGACCGTGCGCGTCGATCAGGGTGGCGAACAGGCCGATCGCCACGAGCCGGGGCACGTCCGCGCGGGCCAGGCCGTGCAGCAGCGCGTCGGCTGCCCGGACGAAGAAGTCCGGATCGAGGCCGGCGGCGGCGAGCGCGTCCGGCCCGGAGGCCGGGCTGACCGCGTGGACGACGGCGTCGTGCCCGTACCCGATGGAGGTGACCGTCTCCGGGTCGGTGACGTCACCGCGTACCGCGGAGGTGAGGTCGGGATGGCGGGCGGGGTCACGGACGACGGCGGTGACGCGGTGGCCGCGGCGGTGGGCCTCGGCGGTGACGGCGCGGCCGGCCCGGCCGCCCGCGCCGAAGACGGCGATGCTGGTCATGGCGCGACGGTAGGACGCGGGGTGCCGGTTACCGCAACGGTACCGGGTTACGCTCGGGCGGTGACGCCGCTCGATCCGGACATGTTCCACCCCGCCTGTCCGTCGCGGATGATGCCGTTGCAGATCGGCGACAAGTGGACCGCGATGGTGGTGCTGTGCCTGGAGCACGGGCCGCGCCGGTTCACCGAGTTGCGGGCGCCGCTGCGCACGATCACGCCGAAGGTGCTGGCCGAGACGTTGCGGGCGATGGAACGCGACGGGCTGGTCACGCGGACCGCCTACGACGAGAACCCGCCGCGCGTGGAGTACGCGCTGACGCCGCTGGGGCGAAGCCTGCTGACGCTGGTCGCGGCCGCCCGGTCGTGGAGCGAGGCGCACCTGGACGAGTTGCTGGCGGCCCGCCGGTCGCACGATTCGCGGACGTCGTGACGGCGCCGGCCGGCACCGGGCGTGGCGGACTGCGGAGGTTCGTTGCGAACGTGATGACGAACGTGCTCGCGAACCTCATCGCGGCGGCGATCATCTACGTGCTCGCCGCGGCCGCCGGGCTGCTCCCCCGCGACCCGGCGCTGATCCTCGCGGCGTTGTTACTCGTCGGCCTCGCCGCTGCCATGATCCTGATCTTCCTGATCAGTACGAACGCCTTCGCCGACAAGGAGGACATCCTCGGCGGGTGGATGGCGATCTCCCTCGGTGCGCCGATCCTGACCGCGGCCGTGGCGTACGCGTTCCGTGAGGGCGATCCGGCGGCGGGGGTCGCGGGCGGGCTGATGGGCGCGGGGCTCACCGGCGCAGGCGTGGCTTTGCTGGTGGCCGGACGGCGGCTGCGGCGGGCGGCCGATCCGTCGCCCGACGGCGAGCAGCAGGCGGCTGAGCCGCACGCCCGGCCTTAGCGTCGTACCCGTGGCATAGCCTCCCGGCCATGGGAACCGCCGAGCTGGACGAGCTGATCGTGCCCGACGCGGAGGCGCTGCGCGCGTGGTTGTCCGCCCACCACGACACGTCGCCCGGCGTCTGGCTCGCCCTGACCCGCAAGGGCGGCACGCTCACCACACTGACCTGGCAGCAGGCGGTCGACGAGGCGCTGTGCTTCGGCTGGATCGACGGGCAGGCCCGCAAGCGTGACCACGAGAGCTCCTGGATCCGGTTCACCCCGCGCCGGGCCCGCAGCTCCTGGTCGCAGCGCAACGTCGCGCACGTGGCCCGGCTGGAGGAGCAGGGGCGGATGACACCCGCCGGCCGCGCGGCGGTGGAGGCCGCGAAGGCGGACGGCCGGTGGGCGGCGGCGTACGCGCCTCCGTCGGAGGCCGAACTGCCGGCCGACCTGCTCGCCGCCGTCGCCGCCGAGCCCGCCGCCCAAGCCATGCTCGACGTCCTCACCAGCGCCAACAGGTTCGCGCTCATCCACCGGCTGAACGCGGTCAAGCGCGCGGAGACCCGGGAACGCAAGATCGGTGAGTTCGTCGCCATGCTGGCCCGCCACGAGACGTTCCACCCGCAGAAGGCGAAGCCGCCGGCCACGCCGTGACCCGCGTCCCGGCTCACGAGTGGTCCCGGACGAACGCGCGCAGGAGCGCGGCGCACTCGGCCGCGTGGGTCTCCAGCAGCAGGTGGCCGCCGTCGAAGAGGTGCGCGTCCATCCGGTCCAGCGCGCGATGCTGCGCGAGCACCTGTCCACGTCGAAGTAGGCGTCGTGCCGGCCCCACAGCACGAGCGCCGGGGATTGGTGGGCGCTGTGGTACTCGGCGACCGGCGGGTCTGACCGGGCGTACGCTCGAACGAGCCGACGGTGGGAGGTCGCCCGCGATGATCCCGTTGCTGATCCTGCTCGGGCTTCTCCTCGGGCGCTGGTGGCGGTCGTCGCTCGTCGCCGCCGCGCTGGGCTGGCCGGTCCTGCTGGTCGCGACCGGCGTGACGGACGTCGGCGCGGGGCTGCTCGGCGCGGCCGTGCTCGCCGTCGCGAACACCGGTGCCGGCGTGCTGCTCCACCAGGGAGCCCGCCTGGCGATCCGCAGGCTTCGGGCGTCCTGAGCCGGGCCCCGGCGCTACACGGCGCCGCCGGTGTTGCGGATCATCCGCCGGAGCACCTTGAGGGTGGTGACGTAGTCGGCGTCGTCGACGCCGTCGTGGATGCGGGCCCGGATCCCCGGCGCGTGCTGCTTGAGGCGGAGCCGGGCGTCCTCCCCCGCCTCGGTGATCCGTAGCCGGCCGTCCGCGTCGCGGGTCAGCCAGCCGCGTTCCCGGAGCACCTCCGCCTCGGCGTCCAGGTCGTCCTCGGCCCGTAGATACGAGCGCATCGCGTGTCGCAGTTCGGGGACGGTCAGTCCGCCGCCGCCGGGCAGGAGGTCGTTCGGGGACAGGTTGCGCAGCAGCCAGAACTGGGGCTGGGTGAAGCCGTGCGTGGCGTGCTGGGCGCGGGTGAAGGCGATGAGCGACTCGTACGCGACGCCCGTCCAGTAGGCGGCCGGCTGGCCCGCGAGTTCGGCGTCGGACAGGTGCTGTGTGGTCATGATGCTCTACCTCCGGCGGTGGTCGTCGGGTGAGCACGACGCTAGGACCTCAACCACGCTTCAGATCAAGCCGCGAGGGACATCGCGTTCCGGTCGGCCCGGGCATGATGAGGCGCATGCGGGTAGCGATGGCGACCGACGCGGGACATCCCGGCCGTACCAATGAGGATTTCGCCGGCGCCGTCCCCTGCGGCCTGGTCCTGGTCGACGGCGCGGGCGGCATCACCGGCGCGGACGAGGTCTGCCGTCACGGCATCGCCTGGTACGCGACCCGGCTCGGCGGCGCGCTACTCGGCGCGCTGGCGCAGGAGCGGAGCCTGCGCGACGTGCTGGCCGAGGGCATCGAGCGGGTCACCGACCAGCACCGCGACACCTGCGACGTCGCCCACCCGATCAGCCCGTTCGCCGCGGTGGCGATGCTGCGGTTCTCCGGCGGGACCGTCGAGCACCTGGTCCTCGGTGACGCGGTCGCGCTGGTCGGCCGGGCGGCCGGTGATCCCGTCGTCGCCCACGATCCGCGTGAGGTGGTGATCGCCCGAGCCTTCGAGGAGCGGCTGAAGGACGTGCCGGAGGGCGGCGACGAGTACCGGCGGCTGCTGATGGAGCTGCGGTCCCGCCGCAACAGCCCCGGCGGCTTCTGGGTCGCCAAGGACGATCCGGCGGTGGTGGCCGAGGCGGCCACCGGCGAGTGCCCGGCCCACGACGTGACCGGCGCGGCGCTGCTCAGCAACGGCGCGAGCCGTCTCGTGGACACGTTCGGCCTGACCGACTGGCCGGGGCTGCTGCGCCTGCTGGAGACCGCCGGCCCGGCCGAGGTCATCGCCCGGGTCCGGGCGGCGGAGGCACGCGGGGGCGTCGCCACCGACGACGCGACGATTGTCTGCCGCGCCTGACCGGCACGACAATCCGGCTGTGCTCGTGTTGACTGCGGCGATGGACCGTCAACGGCTCAGCAGCATCGCGCACTCGCACCACCCGATCGCGGCGCCGCTCTCCGGCGTCAACGTCAACCGGCTGCTGCGCCGGGCCGGTCGCCGGCCGGCGGCCCGGATCCTCGACCTGGGCTGCGGGGAGGCCGCCTGGGCGTTACAGGCCCTCGCGCACCACCCGGACGGGCACGCCGACGGCGTGGACCTCAACCCGTACGCGCTGGAACGCGCCACGGAGGCCGCCGCCGTGCGCGGCCTCGCCGACCGGCTCACGCTGCACGAGCGCGACGCCCGGTCGTACGTGCGGCGACTACGACCTGGTGCTCTGTGTCGGGTCGACGCACGCGTTCGGCGGGTTCGGCGAGACGCTGGAACTGGCCGGGCGGCACGTGAACGCCGACGGCGTCCTGATGGTGGGCGAGGGATTCTGGCAGGTGCCGCCGACGCCGCAGGCGCTGGCGGCGCTGGGCGCGAAACCCGACGACCACACCGACCTCGCCGGTCTGGTCGCGGCCGCCGAGCAGGCCGGCTGGACCCCGGTGTACGCGCACGTCAGCGACGCCGCCGAGTGGGACGACTACGAGTGGTCGTGGACCGGTTCGCTGACCGAGTGGGCACTGGACAACCCGGGTCACCCGGATGCCGCCGGCGCGCTCGCCACCGCCCGGGAGCACCGGGACCAGTGGCTGCGCGGATACCGCGGCGTGCTGGGGTTCGTGACGCTGGTGCTGCGCCGGATCTGACCGGCTACCGGCGCGGGTCCGGCCCGGGACAGGCGGGCGGGGCACTATCGTTCGGGCGTGCAGATCCGTTTCGCCGTACCGGCCGACCCCGCCTATCCGGCCCGCGTGGCCGCCGCGCTCGCCGCCGCCCGGCTGCGCCGCTTCGGCTACATCGGCGCGGCCCTCGCCGCGATCGGGGTGATCGGCTGGATCGCCTCGCAGGCGTCGGAGCGGGGTGGCCGTTTCGCGTCGCTGTGGACCGCGTTGATCGTGGCTGGCGTGCTGTCGATGCTGTACGCGCCGTGGGTGCGGTGGCGGGCCCGACGCCGCTCCGGCGGCTACGCGGTCGAGGGCGGCTACGACATCGACGACCGCAACATCATGATGCGCAGCGGTTCGGAGTCCGGCGGCATCGCCTGGGACGGCGTCGAGCGGGTCACCGAGACCCCGGATTTCTGGATCGTGTACGTGGGACGGATGCCGGCCACGGTGATCCCCCGGTGGCTGATGTCCGCCGAGGACGCCGGGACGCTGCGCGCCTTCATGGCCGGACGCGGACTGCTCGGCGACCGTTGACGAGGTTCTGATCGGCTGTACGTGTTGCGTCGCCGGCCTGTCCGGCGGTCGCGTCAACCTGCCGCACCGGCGGTCCAGCAGCGGTCAGCTCGCCGGGCATCGTGTGCCCGGGGCGGGCACGGTCAGGTCGACGAGGTACCGGTCCACCACCGCGGTCGTGCAGTCGGTGCGCTGGTAGGTGCCGTGGCCCCAGCCCTCGTAGGTGACCAGGCGTCCGTGCCGGCCGAGTTGCCGGGCGACGTTCACGGCCCAGGCGTAGCCGGTCCGGGGATCGTGCCGGGCGTTGAGCAGCAGCAGCGGCGTGCGGGTGCGCACGTTCAGCTCGTGCGGCGGGTTGCGGACCGGGGACGGCCAGCCCAGGCACGTCTGCACGGCCAGCAGGCCGGCGCCGTACCGGACGTCCGGGGCGACGGCCCGGGCGTCCCGGACCACGCCGGCGTACGCGGCGTAGTCGCTTACCTGCGCCGGCCAGTCCGCGCAGAACGCCGCGACGGAGACCGGGAGATTCACCTCCGGTGGCGGCGTACCGGCGGCCATGTCCCGCACGATCACCGCGAGTTGCGGCCAACGCGGACCGGCGAGCAGGCCGAGCGCCACAGCGGTGACGTCGAAGGCGGTACGGGGGGCGTACTCGCCCCGGTCCGCGCGGGCCAGCGCCTGCGCCCAGACCGCCCGCACGTCGCGTGCGTGGAGCACGCACTCCGGCGACCTGTCGCACCAGGACACGAACTCGTCGAACGAGTCCTGCAACGCGGCGGCCTGCGTCCGCACGAAGGAGCGCACGTCGAGGCTGTGGTCGAACACGCCCTCCAGCACGACGGCCCGCACGCGGCCGGGATACCGCTCGGCGTACTGCTGGCCCAGCAGCGTGCCGTACGAGCTGCCGTGGAAGGACAGCCGCCGCTCCCCCAGCGCCCGCCGCAACGCGTCGAGGTCACGGACGGTGCTGAGCGTGTCGGCGTGGTCGAACACCGGGCTGGTCGGACGGCACCTGCGCCACAGCGCCTGGTTGTAGGCCACCGCGGCGTCGAAGTCGGCCTGACCGGTCAGCGGGACGGCCGGCTTGCGCAGCGCCGGATCCGGGGCGCAGACGGGCGCGGCGGTGCGGGCGACCGTACGCGGGTCGAAACTGACCAGATCGAACCGGTCCAGCAACTCGTCGCTGAACCGGTCGCCCTTGCGGATCCGTTCCACTCCCGAGTCGCCGGGGCCTCCCGGCCCGAACACCAGCGTGCCCACCCGCTCCGGCGTTCGCGCCAGCCGGCGTGCCACTGCGAGATCGAACGTCGGGCCGTTCGGCCGGGCCCAGTCCACCGGCACCCGCAGCCGGGCGCACCGCACGCGTTCATCCGGCGGGACGTCCGGCAGGTCGTCGGCGCACTCGCTCCACACGAGCCGCTGCGGCGGAAGCCCGGCGCGCGCCGCGCCGGGCAGTCCCGCCAGGACGGTGAGCGCGGCCAGAGCGACGGCCACGGTACGTCGGAACACGGCACCTCCCGGTGTCTTGGATGCCTGTCGATTCTTCAGCGGCGTCCCACCCGAGTCCCATACGGAAACGCCCCGATATGCCCGTCGGGTCTTTCCCCCATTCCGTCCCTGACGGGCCGAAGGACGGGCAGGCGAGCCGTACCGTGGCGGTCTAGCATCGGGCGATGACGTCGTCCCTGGACCGCCTGCCGAAGATCAGCGCGCC
Organism: Micromonospora sp. M42; assembly: GCF_000568915.1. Taxonomy (NCBI): domain Bacteria; kingdom Bacillati; phylum Actinomycetota; class Actinomycetes; order Micromonosporales; family Micromonosporaceae; genus Micromonospora; species Micromonospora sp. M42. The sequence continues at coordinate 1,444,462 of NZ_KK037233.1, forward strand.
GGCCACGCGGGCGCTGACCGCGGCCGGCTACACCACGCTGCGCCGGCTTGCCGGTGTGCCGCGCACGGAGCTGGCCCGCCTGCACGGCATGGGGCCGAAGGCGCTGGGCGCCATCGAGGCCGCCCTCGCCGAACACGACCTGCGGCTGAGCTGACGAGGCGATCGCGATGCCGCTCGGCAGACTCCACCACCTGATCGTCGACTGCCCGGATCCGATGACCGAGGCCCGCTTCTGGAGCGCGGTCCTGGGCGACCCGATCACGTACGCGGACGACGACTTCGCCGTGGTGTCGGCCGGTACGGCGGCGTCCGGGCTGGCGTTCCAGCGCGTCGCCGACCTGGTTGCGCCGACGTGGCCGGATCCGGCGGTGCCGCAGCAGATGCACCTCGACGTGATGGTCGACGACCAGGACACGGCCGGTACGGCGGTGCTCGCGCTGGGCGCGCGGCGGCTGGCGGGCGACCACGTGTACGCCGACCCGGCCGGTCACCCGTTCTGTCTGATCCCGCGCCCGACCTGGGCGCCGCCGGTCGGCGGGCTCGCGTGACCGACGACCGACGCGTACGCCGGGTCCGCCCCTACCACTGGGGTGCCGTCTACCTCAGCGACGCCCTCTGCGAGACCGACTTCGACATCGACTTCCACGCCGGGGACGCGCCGGTGTTCGCCACGACGCACCACGTCGCGGTCGTGGTCGCCTCCGCCGCCGTGGCGGACGAGGGAGAGGCAGATGTCACCCTCGACATCCGGGTGACGTCGCAGCGCGTCACGGGGCACCCGTACGAGGTGACACTGGACGTCCCGTCCGGGCGGCTCTACGTCGGCGACGCCGACGACAACGACGAGATCGAGTTGGCGCCGGGCCGCTGGCTGCTGCAGTTCGCCGTGGACGACGCGACGGAGGCCCGGCACGTCGAGCTGGTGGTGTCACCGCTCTGACCGGTCACGGCCTCTCCTGGTAGGAGATGAACTCCAGCAGGCTTCCGTCCGGGTCGCGGAAGTAGACGCTGGTCCCGGTGCCACCGGCGCCGACCCGCCGGACCGGTCCGGTCTCCACCTCGACGTCGTGCCGCCGCAGGTGCGCCACCGCCTCCTCGATCGGCCCGGCCCAGACGAAACAGATGTCGCTGTTGCCCGGACGGACGGGAATCCGGGCCACGTTGCCGCCGAGGTCGAGACCCGGCCCGTGCACGCTCAACCGTTGGGGGCCGATCCGGAAGGCGACGCGGTCGCCGCCGACGCCGATCACCTCGGCGCCGACGACGTCGCGATAGAAGTCGGTGGCGGACCGCCAGTCGGACACGGCGATGACGACGTGGTCCAGTCCGGTCACGGGCGCCATGCGATCACCCTATTGGCCGGACGGCGTCCGCTCCCCCGGATCCGCCGAGACCGCCACCGGCGGGCCCGCCTTCAGGTGCCGGGCGAAGAACCGGTTCGCGGCGTCCCCCTCGAACCACGGCACGCCGGTGTGCCCGCCCATGTTGGCGTGCAGCGTCTTCTCCGACGAGCCGAAGGCGTCGAACAGGTCCAGCGCCATCCGCCGGTCGTTGCCCTCGTCGTCCCACTGCAACAGGACGTGCAGCGGGATGGTGACCCGCCGGGCCTCCTCGATGATGGCGCGCGGCACGAAGCTTCCGGCGAACAGGAGCGCGGCCACGATGCGCGGTTCGACCACCGCCAGCCGTACGCCGATCGAGATCACCCCGCCGGCGTACCCGACCGGGCCGCCGACCTCGGGCAGCGCGAGGAGCGCGTCCAGCGCGGCCCGGCACTCCGGGACCGCCTCCTCCACCAGCGGCAGGACGAGCCGGTCGACCACCTCGTCGGCGACCCGCTCGCCGGCTGCCAGTGCCCGGCGCAGGTCGGCGCGGGCCTGCTCGGCGGCGGCGGACGAGGGCCGGTCGCCACCGCCGGGCAGTTCGATGGTGGCGGCGGCGAAGCCCTGTTCGACGCAGCCCTGCGCCCGGGCCGCCAGGCGGGGATACATCCGGCGCAGTCCGCCGGGGTGACCGAGCAGGATCAGCGGGGCCGGCGCCGACGTGGAGGCGGGCGTCCACAGGATGCCCGGGATCTCGCCGAGGGTGAACTCGCGTTCGCGGACGCCGTCGGCGAGGCGCTGTTCGGAGGTGAAGCGCATGGTCGTGCCTTTCGGGAGTGCGACGGCGCTCCCGGACGACCTATCGCCCGGCCGTGACCCCCGAGGGGAGCACCCATGTCGATACTGCGGTCACGGGTACCACCTCCCTCGTTCTCCGGCACGGCCACCGGCAAGGTAACAGCGCTCGCCGGGCGGGCCAACCGGTTTATCGCGGTGTGATCCCGGACCGTCAGCCGCGCTCGAAGCCGGCGAAGACGACCGCCAGCGTCCGGGCTTGCAGGTGCTCGTCCCATCCGCCGTGCAGCGCGCCCTGGCACATGCCGGTGAGCAGCGCCATCACCTCGGGGAGCCGTACCGAGTCGGCGACGGTTCCGTCGGCCTGGGCCTGTTGCAGCAGCCTGCCCATCGCCTCCTCCAGGTGACCTACCGCATCCGGGAGCCGGATGTCCACGCCGGATCCGGCGAGCAGTTCGACTGCCGTCTTCTTCGCGGCGGCCTGGGCCACCGTGTGTCTGAAGAAACCGAAGAGGTCGTGTCGTCCCGCCTCCTCGGTGAGCTGTGCGAGCAGTCGCTTCATGAGCGCGGCGAGCAGGTCCTCCTTGGTGGGGAAATGACGGAAGACCGTGCCGATGGCGACGCCGGCCCGGCGGGCCACCTCCTCGGTGGAGGCGCGGGCGCCGAACTCGGCGAAGACCGCCTCGGCGGCGTCCAGGATGCGTGCCCGGTTGCGTTGCGCGTCGGCGCGCAGGGGCGAACCCTCTACCAAAGTGAGTCTCCACTCATTATTCTGTGATACAAGTCGAGTCACGACTCATTATCGCGGAGGCCGACGTGACACCACAGCAGATCTTCGAGAGCATGCGCGCCAGGTGGCTGGCGAACCTGCCCACCTTCGAGGCGGATTCGCTGGCCGACGACGTGGTGATCGAGACGCCCTTCGCCGCGCCCGGCCACCCGACCCGCACCGAGGGGAAGCAACCCGTTCTCGAGTACACGCGAGCGGGCCGGGCGTCGTTCCCGGTGCGGTTCGACGAGTGCCGCGGCGTGGTCGTACACGAGACCGCCGATCCCGAGGTGGTCGTGGTCGAGTACGAGCTCGTCGGCACGCACACGGTGACCGGGGTGACCGCGTCCGCGCCGTTCATCGGGGTGTTGCGGACCCGGGACGGCAAGCTGGCCCACTGGCGCGAATATCAGCACACACTCGCCATCGCCGGGGCCGCCGGCCCGGCATGAGCCGGCATCAGCGCCGCGGCTCAGGTGGTCGGTGTCGGCGACGGGGCGAACGGCCACGGCTGCGGCCCGAACAGCGCCGTACACGCGGACAGGAGCCCGCGCTGCGCCTCGGCCATACGCGCGTCGACCGGGCCGGTGTCCTCGTTCGGGTCGTTGCGGACGAACATGTCCCCGGATTCCTTCGCCGCCACCGCCAGCCGTTCGCCGGCGTCCCGGACGCCCGGGTCGGCCGCCTTGCGGGCACGCATGGCGATCGGCGAGTTCGAGGTGAAGCGGACGTCCTGCTGCTCGACCACCCGGGCCACCATGTTGCACGCACCGGCCGCGACCTTGTCCGCGGGCGCGGTCGAGCCGGCCTGAGGAGCGGCCGAGGCCGACGCGGACGACGACGGGGTGGCGGACGTCGACGGCGTGGGTTCCGAGGGCGCACACGCGGAGACGACGAACAGCAGGGAGAGCGCGGCGAGTTCACGTTTCACCGCACGAGGCTAGCGATCATGGTAGGCATGGCCTCCGTCCGGGTGCCCCGCCCACCGTCGTCGCGTCGACATCGGACCGGTCAGCGGCCCGCCGCGCGGAGCATCGCCTCCGTCTCGGGGTCGGGCATGACCTCCCGGACCTCCTGGGCGCAGCGGCACGAGACGGCGATCTTGGCGGCCCACTTCAGCGCCTCGTCGCGTGAGGCCACGTCGAGGACCACGAACCCGCCGATGACCTCCTTGGTCTCCGGGAACGGCCCGTCGGTGACCACCCCGTCCGTGTCCACGATGCTGGCCTGCTGGCGTTCGAGCCCGGTGCCGTACACGAACACGCCAGCGTTCACGGCCTCCTGGATGACCGCGTGCGCGTCCTTGCCCACCTGGGGGATCTCCTCCGCGGGGATGTGGTCCATCGCGCCGTCGTTGAACGAGATCAGGTACCGCGGCATGCCATGACTCCCTTGTCCGGGCGGCCGGTCCGGCCGCCTCTCACCCGTCCTACGAACGAGCCGACCCGGATCCGACGTTATACGCCGCTCGACGTTATGCGCCGCTCGGATTCAGTGCGCTTCGAGAACGAAGAAGATGAAGCAGAGGAAGGCCGTACGGCCGTCGAGTTCCGGGGGCAGCAGCTCGCGCGGCGTGTCGGGCGAGAACGGCGGTTCGCTGATCACCGAGAGCCGGAAACCCGCGTCGGTGAACGCCGCCGTCATCGCGTGCAGCGGCCGGTGCCAGTAGGTGAGCGTGGCGCGCTGCCCGTCGAAGTCGTACTCCTCTGACCAGCTCGCGACGGCGAAGTAGTCGGCGTCCGGGAACGCCACCTCGTACCCGATCGGATGGTTCACCGACACCAGGAGCCGGCCGCCGGGACGCAGCACACGGCGCAGCTCGGCCAACGGCGCGGTCCAGTCCTCCAAGTAGTGCAGCACCAGCGACACGATCACGTCGTCGAACGCGCCGTCGGCGAGCGGCAGCGGCGCGCCCAGGTCGGCCACCAGCAGCGTCGCGTCCCCGCCGAGCCGCTCGCGGGCCAGCTCGACCATCGCCGGGCTGCCGTCGAAGCCGGTCACGACGGCCCCGCGCGCGGCGAGCGCCTCGGACAGCGGGGCGGTGCCACAGCCCGCGTCGAGGATCCGGCGGCCCCGCACGTCCCCGGCGAGTTCCAGCATCGCGGGCCGCTCGTAGTAGGCGTTGAACAGGCTGGACTCGTTCTCCGCGGCGTACCGCTCGGCGAAGCCGTCGTAGTGGTCCGGCCTCACCGGGCCGCCTCAGCGGGTGGAATGGGCACGGCGGTGCCGGTCACCGCGATCCCGGCGCCGGGATCGGCGGGGATGCCGACGGTGAGCAGGCTCGGGCGGCCCATGTCCTCGCCCTGCCGCACGGTGACCGTGGCGGGCGGCCGCACCAGGCCCATCTCGCGCAGGTAACCGCCGAACGCGGCGGCCGCCGCGCCGGTCGCCGCGTCCTCGACCACGCCGCCGGGCGGGAACGGATTGCGCGCGTGGAACACCAGCGGGGACTCGCGGTGCACCAGGTCGATCGTGGTCCAGTCCCGCTCGGCCATGAGCGCGCTCAGCGCCGCCATGTCGTAGTCCAGGTCCGCCAGGCGCCGCCGGGTCGCGGCGGCCACGATCGGATGCCACGCCCCGGCGTACGCGACACGCGGCGGCAGCGTCGCGTCGAGATCGTCCGGCGACCAGCGCAACGCGGCGAGCAGCGCCGCGAGGTCGCCCGCGGCAAGGGGTACGGTGCGCGGCGCGACGCTGGTGAGCGTGGCGGTGGTGGTGCCGTCGGCCTGCGCGCTCGTGGCGACCTCGACCAGTCCGGCGCGGGTGTCCAGGTGCAGCGCGCCGGGGCCGTGCCGCTGCGCGTACGCGACCGCGGACGCGATCGTCGCGTGCCCGCAGAACGGCACTTCCGCCTTCGGGCTGAAGTAGCGCACCGTGAACCGCCCGCCCTCGCCGGGCAGGAGGAACGCCGTCTCGGAGTAGCCGACCTGCGCCGCCACCTGCTGCATCTCCGCGTCATCCACCCCGGTGGCGTCGAGCACGACACCGGCCGGGTTGCCGCCGGCCGGGTCGGCGGTGAACGCCGCGTATCGGAGAACGTCCATGATCATGAGCCTAGCGCCGGTGGTCCGGCTCGTGGGCCCCCGTGACGAGCCACGCGGAACTACTCTCCGGGCATGCCCAGCTTCGAGATCTCCCCCATCGGTACGGTCCGCAACGACCGGACGGACATCCAGCACAGCGACAACTGGGGCGCCGTCCGCAGCACGATCGTCGTCGACGAACGCTTCGGCGAGGCGTGCCTGCAGGGCCTGGAGGAGTTCTCGCACGTGGAGGTCGTATTCGTCTTCGACCGGTTCCCGGACGGCGGCGACCACCGCGAGCCCCGTCCCTACCGGGGCCGGGCCGACCTGCCGCCGATGGGCGTGTTCGCCGGCCGTGGTCCCCGTCGGCCGAACCGGATCGGCGTGACGTGCTGCCGCATCGAGTCGGTCCACGGCCGGGAACTGACGGTGGTGGACCTCGACGCGGTGTCCGGCACGCCGGTCATCGACCTGAAGCCGGTGCTGGTGGAGTTCGTCCCCACGAACGTCCGGCAGCCGGAGTGGGTCAGCAGCATGATGTCCGACTACTTCCGGCCGTAGCGTCGGCGCGGCGCCTCACCGCAGCAGCCTCTCCGTGAGGTCCATCAACCGCTCGGCGTCATGAGGGTCGAGGGTCGGGAAACCGGGCGGAAGTTGCTTCCCCCGGTCGACGGCGGTCACCGGCGCGGTCGGCGGCGCGTCCAGGAACCGGTGAATCGGCGCCACCGCGTCCGCGACGGACCGGGCGGCGACCGCCGCCGCCATCGCGAGCAGCCCCCGTACCACGAGCGGGAGCGCGCTACGGTCACCGCTCCTGGTGAACCCGGGATGGTAGAGCACGTATCGGGCGCGGCTACCGGACCGCTGGGCGAAGCCCACGCCGAGCAGGTCGTTGGCCCGCCCGGCCTGCAACTGGGCGGCGACGGCCGAGTAGCCCTCCCCCATCTGCGGATCGGCCCAGCGCACCTCGCCTCTCGTGACCCCGACACCGGCGACGTTCACGATCACCGGCGCGACCGCCCGGTCCAGGGCCGGACGCAGACCGAAACTGAGCAGGTAGCGACTGACGTAGTAGAGCGCGAACGTACGCTCCAGTCCCTCCACCGTCTCGACGCGACGCGGCGCCACCGCGTTGGCGAACAGCGTCAACGCGTCCACGACCTGGTGCTCGCCGAGGATGTGCTCGATGACCTGCCGCGTCTCGGCCGTGCTGGACAGGTCGACGGGAAGGAAGGCGATCAGGCCGCCGGCCATCGCCTCGCCACGTGCACGGTTGCGGCCGAGCACCAGGACGCGGTCGCCACGTTCGGCCCGCCCCAGGGCGAACGCACGCCCCATTCCGTTCGTGCCGCCACTGACCACCACGACGCCCACGTCGCCCCCCTTATCGTGTGCCCATCGACCTGCCTCATCCTGGGCAGCAGGTCGACGGAGGCGAAAGAAGGCACTTTCATGTCCACAGCTAACAGCGATGTGCGTGCCTCACTGCACGATCATCGGCTGCCGGTGCCCGTTCCGGCCGGCGAGTACGACCGCTGTCCGGTCACCGACCTGCTGCGGCGGGTGAGCGACAAGTGGACGCTGTTGCTGATCACCCTGCTCGGCCGGCATCCGCACCGGTTCAACGAGTTGCACCGCGCCGTGGAGGGCATCAGCCCGCGCATGCTCAGCCGGACACTGCGCGCGCTGGAAAGCGACGGCCTGGTCGAGCGTGAGGTGTTTCCGACGGTGCCGCCGGGCGTCGAGTACCGGCTGACGCCACTCGGTGTCAGCCTTCTGGAGCCGCTTTCCGCGCTGGCCGACTGGGCGGTCGCTCACCACGCCGAGATCGTCGCGGTTCGTCAGCGACCCGCCTGATGCACCCCGCGCTCATCCGGCCGCCGATCTGGAATGCTGCGTCCATGCCGTCCTTCCCGCCCACCTTCTCCGCCGAAGTCGTCGCGCAGCCGATCCAGGCCCAGTTCGAGGCGTTTCTCGACGAACACCGCGACGCGCTCGACCGCTGCCTGGACGGACTGACCGAGGAACAGGCACGCCGATCGTTGGTGGCCTCCCGCACCACGCTGCTGGGTCTGGTGAAGCACGCCACCTTCGTCGAGAAAGTCTGGTTCGACGAAGCCGTCACGGGTCGGTCTCGCGCCGAGATCGGCATCCCGGAGCGGTCGGAGGACTCGTTCCTCCTCGACGACGGCGACACGATCGCCGGGGTCCGGCAGGCCTACCGCGACTCCCGGGACGCGTCACGCCGGGCGACCTCCACGCGAGGTCTGGACGACATCCTCACCGGGCACCGACGGGGCCCGCTTCCGCTGCGCTGGGTGTATCTCCACGTCCTGCGCGAACTCGCCCAGCACTGCGGGCACGCGGACATCCTCCGGGAGCAGATCCTCGACGGATAGCGTGCGGGGTCACGCGCCGGGTCCACCGGTGAGCGAGCCGGGGGCACGCATCCGCCACGCGTCGGTGACTAGTTCCGTCAGACGCTCGACGCCGACGCGCGCCAGCCGCAGCATGACCAGGGGCAACCCGTCGTACGCGGGGGTGGTGAAGAAGAGGTCGGGCTCGCCGAGGAGCAGGGCCTGTTTCTCCGCCTCGTCGCCCACGTACACCACAGCGATGTCGGTGCGGATGCGCCGCGGCTTCCCGGGCGTGCGCTCCGGATAGGACCAGACGAACCCCTTGCCGGCGACCCGGAAGTCGAAGCCGTCACTGTCGATCTCGACCACGTCGGGCAGCGACAACGCCACCCGACGCACGTCGTCCGCGTCAACCATGACGGTCACCCCGGGACCCCGCCTTCCGCACCGGCACAGCCTAGCCACCGCGCCGCCCCGCAGCAGTCAGGTCCGGGCTGCGGCGCCTTGCCGCCGGGTGCGATGGTCGTGGCGGACACCGAAGCGTCTCGGCTGCGGGGGTGGAGCGACGTGAGTACCGACATCTGGGGTGGGGTGGAGATCCGGCCGCACGGTACGGGTTCGCCGTGGGAGCTGACCGACATCAGCCTGCGGGAGGTCTCCACCAACTACGACGCCTTCGGCCTGCTGTTCGGTGTGCGCAACTTCGCCGGGTTCGAGCCGGTCGCGCCCGGCCGTGGCCTGCCGGACGACGTCAGCGCGAGCCTGCGCGCTCGTCACTTCACCGAACGCCATCACGACCCCACCTGGGTGTCGTGGGCGAAGGTGGCACGCATCGACTGGAGCGCGTCATCGCCCCGGGTGGACGACCGGATCCACGTGTACGACCTGACCGCCGAAGGACCGCGCTACCGGAGCAAGGCCACCCGGCACGGGCGAGCCTGGCGCGAGGTAGCCGGCGAGCACGCGGATCACCGGGGCAGCAGTTACCCGGAGGGCACCGAATGGCGCTCGGGAAACGTGATGTGGCGGGTGGAGCGCCTGTCCAACAGCGATGCGCTGCAGCGTGACCCGGCGCTGCGCGCGGTGCTGGAAGGCATGCGCGAGCTGGCCGAACGGCACGGCGAGGACAACGTACGACTCGTCGTCTGGTTCGACAGCTGACGCCTACCCGTACAGGCGCACGCGGTGGTCGACGTCGCGGTCCGGCGCGCCGAAGGATGCCACCGCACCGTGTCCGACGTGCACCAGCCACTCCTCGTAGTACCAGCTCGGATCGCACCCGCAGCCGGTGAACCGGAAGTTGGCCCGGTAGCGGCCGACCTGCCCGGGGGCGAGCGTGAACAGCCGTGCCGACGCCGACGGGCGCGGAAACGCCGCCGACCCGGGCAGCCGGTCCACGACGATGCACGCCTGGTCACGCCCGAGCCAGAGCCCGGCCTCGCGGGTCAGCGCGACGTCTCCGGCGCGTACCCCGTCCCGGTGCTCGTAGCCGGCTGCCCGGTCGGCTAGCACGTCGTGGACGACCACCTCGCCCTCCGGCAGTGCCCGGGGCAGCGGCATCGCCCGGACCAGTCCACGGCGGGCGTTCGCCGCGGGCGCGCCGCGAGCGTCGGCGGTCCACCGGACGCGGACCCGCTGGATGAGGATCACCGCCCAGGTGTACCCGCGCTGCCCGGCGCGCGCCAGCGGAAAAGGGAGAACTCTCCCCCGCCGCAGCCGTCCTTCCGGTCATCACCCTGGCCGTTCCCGATGGTCAGATGGTGAATCCGCCGTCGACGTTCACAGTCGCGCCGGTGACGTAACGCCCGTCCGGGCCGGCGAGGAACGCCACCGCGGCGGCCACGTCGGCCGGCTGCGCGTAGTGGCCGAGGGCGGTGAACCCGTTGATCGTGTCCGCGTTCGGGCCGTCGGCCGGGTTCAGCTCGGTGTCCGTGGCGCCGGGGTTCACCAGGTTCACGGTGATCGCTCGACCGCCGAGTTCGCGCCCGAGCGCCTTGGTCAGACCGATCAGGGCGGTCTTGCTCATCGCGTAGAGCGAGAAGCCCGGGAAGACCGCCCGCTCGGCCGTGTTGCTGCCGATGTTGACGATCCGCCCGCCCGCCGACATGTGGCGCACCGCGGCCTGCGAGGCGACGAACGGTGCCCGGACGTTCACCGCGACTGTCTGCTCGAACTCGTCGAGACTCAGCTGCTCCAGTTGTCCGAGCAGGAACGCGCCCGCGTTGTTGACCAGGATGTCCAACCGGCCCAGTTCCCCGGCCGCCCGGGCCACCGCCGCGCCGATGCCACGGCCACCACCGGTGACGAGAGCTACCTTGCCGTCGAGTGCGTTGTTCACGGGAGGAAGCCTGGTCGACGTCGGGCCGTCTGTCCGGCGGGGATCGGACGCCGCGTTCGCGCTCGGTCAGCGGCGCACCCGGTACCGCAGGTGAAGCACCCGCTCGCCCGGGAGCACGACGTCCGGATCCTCCAGCAGGTGCTGCGCGTCGACCGACCCGAAGAAGCGCTTGCCGGAGCCGAACACGACGGGTACGACGTCCATGCGTACCTCGTCGACCAGGCCCGCGGCGAGCGCCTGGCCGCCGACGTCACCGGCGGCGACCTCGACGATGCGGGCCCCCGCAAGTTCCTGCGCCCTGGCCACTGCCGCCTCGACGCCGTCGACGAAGTGGAACGGCGCGCCGAGGTTCCAACCCTCGGGCGGCGGCCGGTGCGTCACGACGACCACGTGGGCGATGCCGCTCGGCGGCGTCCCGTCCCAGCCGTCGGTCAGGTCGAACACGTGCCGCCCGACGACAGTCACCCCGATCCGGTCCCAGTACGGCCTGATGTAGTCGTGGGACGTCTGCGACACCCGCAACGCGCCGCTGTCGTCCAGCGGGACGTCCCCGCTGGTCAACCAGTCGAACAGCGGCCCGGGCTGGTCGTTGTCGTCCGCGACGAAGCCGTCCACCGACACCGAGCTGTACAGGACCACAGTGCCCACGCCGGTTCTCCTCTGCCTCGGGTGCCCCCAAGTTAGCGGGCCGTGGACCGCTGTTCTTGTAGGAAATCAATCGGCCGGCAGCGACCAGCCGTCGATCACGTGGCCGGGGTGTTCGCGCAGGAACCGCCGCCGCACCTCGACGTACCGGGTCGGCGTGAGCCCGGTGAACGCCCGGAACTCGTGGCCGAAGTGGGCCTGGTCGAAATAGCCCGCGTCGCTTGCCAGCTCGCCCCAGTCGACCGGGCGGGTGGGGTCGATCGCGAACACGGCGGCGGCGAAGCGGTAGGTGCGGGCCAGCCGCTTCGGCGTGACGCCGACGAGTTCCTTGAACCGCTGCGTCAGATGGGTGCTGCTGACACCGGCCGCCGTCCTCAGGTCACCGATCGGCACCGCGCCGCTCGTCGCCGCGATGACGCCGCTCGTGTGCCGGACCAGCCCCAGGCCGGTGGTCTCGGACAGCCGTCGCCTCAGCTCCTGTTCGAGCAGCGTCAGCATCTCGTGCGGCCCGTCGGCCGCGGCCAGCCGGTCGCGCAGCTCGGCCACGGCGGGCCGGCCCCAGACCTGCTCCAGCGTCACCGGCCGGTCGCACAGCTCGGCCGCGGGCATCGGCAGGAACGGCGCCAGGCCCCACGGCTTGACGTGTACGCCGACGGACCGGGTCGGGCGCGGGTAGCCGAACTCGAACGCGCGGGTGGGAGTGGAGATCACGCAGCCGTCGGCGTACCCGGTGGTTTCGATGTCGGTGCCGCCGCGGACGCGGAACGGCGCGCCGAGGTTGACGATGAGCAGCGCCGCCGGCATCGGCGGCAGCGTCAGCCGGGGGTACGGGGGCGTGCCGGCCAGGTAGTAGAAGTCGTCGATCAGCCCGTCCAGCGGCGGTCGAGGCACTCTGGACACGTACTCCACGCCCACAGCATCGCGGACGCCCCGCCGTCACCGTCGACGCCCCGCCGGGATCGACTCACGAACGGCCGCGCCGCCCTTGCTGTGCGGCGGCGGAATGAGTCGTTCGCCGAGGGCGAGCGCGAGGGCGACAGCGCCGAGCAGGGCGCCGATCAACATCGTGCCGGCGGCACCGTGGCTTTCCAGTACGAGGGCCCCGAAAAAGGCGCCGCCGGTGATGCCGACGTTGACGGCGGCGGACAGCGTCGCGGCGGCGAGATCGGAGCGGCCGGGCGCCACCTGAAGGACGAGGCCGCCGAGCGCCGCGGTGAACGCGGCGAACCCCAGTCCGGCGATTGCGATCAGGACGACGGCAACCGCCGGGTGGTGGCCGAACGCGTACAGGCCGAGCAGCGCCACGCACTGCAGTGCAACTGTCGCGACCAGGGCGGTCCACGGGCTGCGGTCGACTATCGGTCCGGCAGCGAGGATGCCGAGGACGCTGGCGACGCCGCGCGCCAGCAGGATGGTCGCGATCGACGCGGCGGGCAGTCCGGTGACCTCGGTGACGAACAGGGCGATGTAGGTGTAGGCGGCGATGGCGCCGGCGGTCGACAGGACGGCCACGACGACCAGGAGCCAGAATCGGCGGGAGTCGGGGGTTCTGCCCCGGTCGGCGTGCCCCTGTGCCGGCCCTGTCGACGGCAGTAACCAGGCCACCACGGCGAAGACGAGCACACCGAGCCCGGCCACCGCCAGGAACGATGCCCGCCAGCCGGCACGTTCACCCAGCCAGGTGCCCGCGGGCACGCCCAGGACCAGGGCGACGTTGCCGCCGGCGAACACGATCGCGACCACCCGTCCGTGCAGTCCGGGCCGGAACAGCTCAGCCGCGGTCGGCACGACGACCGCCCAGAACAACGCATGAGTGGCCGCGGTGGCGATCCTGGCTGCCATCAGCATGGTGAACGTACTCGCGAACACCGTGATCGCGTTGCTGACGACGAAGCCGACCAGGAGCGCCGACAGCAGCCGTCGGCGAGGAACTCTGCGCACCAACGCCGTCAACGGGACCGAGGCGACCATCACCACCGCGCCGTACACGGTGACGAGCATGCCCACTTGGGACGGCGGAACGGCCAGGTCCACGGCCATCGGCAACAGCAGCCCGATCGGCAGCGCCTCGGCTGCGGTGTAGAGGAACGTTCCGCCGGCGAGGCCGATCAGCGCGCCCACTGCCCGCCGGTGTGCGTGCGCCTGGCCCATCGTTACCCCCTAAACCGGCTATGACGGAAACACTCTAGGAACGTTCTCGTCGCGGGGCAACTGGTAAAGTCGGTTTTGATGGAAACAGCAGGGGTTACGCGGATGCGCCTGGTCGGCGGCGACCTCGCGCTGGACTTCCTCAACACCCGCGCCGGCCCACCCGTCGGGCCTCCGGACGATGACGTGCTCACCGGCTACGCCGACCTGATCGCCTGGAGCGTGTACGCGGGCACCCTCACCGAAACGGACGCGGCGGCGTTGCGCCGGCTGTCCCGCGGCAGTCCGGACAGCACCCACACCGCCTTCGCGCAGGCACTGCGCACCCGTGACTACCTGGACGAGGTGTTCCGGCCACTGGCCGCCGGCGAGGACCCGGGCGTAGCGGCGCTGACCCGGCTGCGCGACGACGAAGCCGACGCGCTCGCCCACGCACAGCTCATGCGCGGGAAGACATTCGCATGGTCCTGGCGGGACGACCACACGCTCGCCCGGCCCTTACGGCCGGTGGTCCATGCGGCGGTCCAGCTTCTCACCACGGGTGCGCTCGACCGGATAAAGCGATGCGCGGGCTGCCGCTTCCTGTTCATCGACGAGAGCAAGAACCGCAGCCGTCGCTGGTGCAGCATGGACGACTGCGGGACCGCAGAGAAGATCCGCCGCTACGTCGAGGTACGACGCATCCGCACAAGACGGTGAGCACACGGCGCGAGACGGCCGGCCGCAGCGCCTTCGAGGAGCAGATGTGGGCACGCGCCGGCAGGTGGGCGGAGATCACAACGGGACGGTCGTGGCCCGCCGCATGGCTGCGTCCCTACCGTCCGAATCTGCTCGCGTTCTGCTGACCGCGAAGACGTCTGCACGAGGTCTCACCCACCGGCCATGCTGGCTCGGTGGATTCGCCGAGACGCCCTACCTCCCAGGCCCTGCTCACGAACCTCTACGCGGCCTTCAACAGGCGTGACATCCCCACGCTGCTGGCCGCCATGACGCCTGATGTCTCGTGGCCCAACGGCTGGGAGGGAGGCGTCCTTCGCGGCCGGGACCAGGTGAGTGCCTACTGGCGCCGGCAGTGGGACCAGCTCGAACCTGTTGTCACGCCGACCGCGTTCAGCACGGAGGCCGACGGCCGCATTGCCGTCACCGTTCTTCAGGTCGTCCACGACAAAGCCGGAGCGAAGCTCGCCGACCACACCGTCACGCACGTCTACCGCCTCGGCAACGGCCTGGTGGCAGAGATGGAGATCCGCGAGTGACGCGAGGCGTGGCGATGAGTTTCGATACGGTGCCCGGTCTGCATTCCCGTGCACCCAACCGCTACGCACCGGAGGTAGGCGTGAAGCTTCTTCTCACATCCGCGGGCGTCCAGAACCCGAGCATCCAGGATGCGCTGGTCGGCCTGCTGGGCAAGCCGATCGCCGAGTCCACCGCCCTCTGCATTCCCACGGCCGCCTACCCGATGGGCGGGCCGGCCTCGGCCTGGCGCTTCATCACCGGTCAGACACCGCTGCCCATGACCGGCCTGGGCTGGAAGTCGCTGGGCGTCCTGGAGCTGACCGCGCTGCCCAGCATCGGCGAGGAACGGTGGGTCCCCTGGGTACGGGAGGCGGACGTCATCCTGGTCCACGGCGGCGACGCGACGTACCTGTGCCACTGGATGCGGCAGTCCGGGCTGGCGGATCTGCTGCCGTCGCTGCGGGACACCGTCTGGGTGGGGCTGAGCGCGGGGAGCATGGTGCTGACCCCCCGTGTCGGGAGGGACTTCGTCGAGTGGCAGTCCGCGCCCGACGACCGCACGCTGGGGCTCGTCGACTTCTCGATCTTCCCGCACCTGGGCCTCGAACCGGACAACACCATGGCGAACGCCGAGAAGTGGGCGGCCGAGATCGCGGGTCCGGCGTACGCGATCGACGACCAGACTGCGATCACAGTGGTCGACGGCGCCGTCGAGGTCGTCTCCGAGGGGCACTGGAGGCGGTTCCCCGCGTAGCGGCGATCGACCGGAGCTAGCCGAGCAGCGCCGCCGCCGCGGCCACCGTGACCAGCGACAGCGTCGTGGTCACCACCACCGCCCGGTTGGCCACCGTCTCGCCGACGCCGTACTCCTGCGCGAAGATGAACGTGTTCTGCGCCGTCGGCAGGCCCGCGCACACCACCACGGCGAGCAACTGCGGCGCGGGCAGGTGCAGGGCCAGCCCGGCCGCGTACGCGATGACCGGCTGCGCGACCAGCTTCAGCGCGGTGATCACGGCGAGCGCGGCGGGCTCGACCGGCTCGGCCCGCGACGGCGCCGTGCGGTGCAGCGACGCGCCGAGCGCGACCAGCGCGGCCGGAACCGCGGCGCCCGCCAGCAGGGTCAGCGGCGCGGCCGCCACCGACGGCAGACGCAGCCCGGCAGCCGAGCACGCGACACCGAGCAGCGACGCCAGGATCACCGGATTGCGTACGGGCAGGGAGGCGATCCGGCGCACCCGCACCCGCCCGGCGGGGTCGCGGTGCCGGTCCAGCGCGACCAGGATCACCGGCGTCACCACCAGCACCTGCAGCAGCACCACCTCGGCCAGGAACGACACGCTGCCGAGAACCTGCGTCGCGATCGGGATGCCGAGGTTCGCCGAGTTCACGTACCCGGCGGCCATGCCCCAGATCGGCCGTTCGCCGGGCCCGCGACCGAACAGCCGGCTCGCGCCGACCCACCCGAGCCCGACCACCGCGGCGGTGCTCACCCCGAAGGCGAGCAGCGAACGGCCGGCGAACCCGGACAGTGGCATCCGGGCCAGGGCCAGGAACAGGGCGGCCGGCATCGCGAGGTGGAACACGAACCGGCCGAGCACCGACGCCGCCGCCTCGCCCAGCAGGCCCCAGCGACAGGCCGCGTAGCCGACCGCGGTGAGGATCCAGATCGGTACGAACGCCGACACCAAGCTCATCCGGGCGTCACCGAAGGGCGGACGTCCGTGGCGTAGGAGAGGCGCCGGGTGCGGAGCCGACCACCAGGAAGGTGTTGTCGGGCCACTCGTAGGACTGGTCGCCACCGGGCGGGGCGGGCCGGAGGAAGACGATCCGCACCGTGCGGGGCCACCAGCGGGTCGGCTCCGACCAGGAGCACTGCACCCGCCGCTCCCCCGTGTCGGCGCAGTCCCCGACCTGTTCCCATCCGTCGAGCTGCCCGGCGACGGCGGACCGGACCTGCTCCCAGGCGGTCGTGGACGGCATGGCGTACGTGTCGACCATCGGCCGGCCGCGGTCGTTGCTCAGGTCGACGGAGACCTCGAGCGCCCGGTTGTCGACGACGTCCTCGTACGCGCCTTCCGGCAGCACGGTGGACGCCCCGGACGGCGCCGCGACGGAGACCGGTTCACCGGCCGTCGACCAGCGCACCCCGGCCACCGTCGCCGCGACCACGGCCAGCACGACGATCACCCCGGCGATCACCAGACGAACTCGCACAGGCGGGAGTCTATGAAGACCGCGCCAGCCGGACGAGTTCAGGCAACCCGCCGTCGCGACCGTCAACCCGGATTGCCGCCGTAGAGGGCGACGAGGACGCGGTCCCGCAGGATCTCGTACTGCATGCGGCAGCGCACGGGTGGGCCCGGCGGGCGCTGCTGAACCTGACCGCCGACAACGACTTCCGACGGCTGGAACTGGTCAGCAGTCAGGTCCACCTCGCGGCCGTCGGCCAGTCGATTCCAGTAGTGGTAGCCGACCCTGGCGTCTCCGGCGTGGACCTCGCCGAGGATCAGCTCTCCGCCGAGCAGGTCCTGGATGATCAGTGCGGTCACCCCGCACTGCCCACGGGCTGGGTTGCCGGCGTGCCAATCCTCCAGGTCGTGCGGGTCGCAGGTGTCCGCTCCCCAGCCGGCGCGCAGCACCGGCCGCAGCGTCTCCAGGTCGATCGCGAGCGGGACTGATAGTTGGTCTTGCTTCTCAAACGTCACCCGGGAAGGGTCGGCCCTCGACCGGGTCGAGAGTCAAGGGAACCCGCCAACCGCCTAGGATGGTCCCGGTGACCTTCCCCGAACGGCGATCTGCCGACGTCCCGACCGACGAAGAACGGGTCGACGATGCCCTGCGGTTGCTCTCCGGCCCGCCGGTCGCGCTCGACGTCGCCGTCAAGCGCCTCGCCCGTGGCAGCGGCGTCTACGCCTGGTGGGCCCTGCCCTCGGTCCTTCCCGACCTCCCCGGGCCGCCGAACGACAGCGACCCGTCGCGGCGGATGCTCTATCTCGGCCGGGCGACCAGCCTGCGGGGCCGGATCCTGCGCAACCATCTGCGACGGTCGGGCAGCTCGACGCTGCGCCGCACGCTGGCCGGGCTTCTCGTGTCCGAGGGCTACCGCACGACCTGGACAGACCGCGTCGTCCTGGTCCCCGAGGACGAGACACGGCTGACCGCGTGGATGCACGAGCACCTGCGCCTGACCTGGGCGGAGGATGCCGAGCCGGCGGACATCGAGGCCGAACTCGTCCGGCGTCTACACCCGCCGCTCAACGTCCACGGCGTCGACCCCGAGCACATCCAGGCAGCAGTGGTCGCCGCCAAGAACTCGTACAACGTCAGCAGCGGCCCGGCGCAGCCCTAGCCTTACGCCGTCAGTGCGGCTTCCAGATCCCGGCGGGTGAGGGCAGCGCGGAGGTGCAGTCCCTCGGCCGCCAGGTTCTCCCGGCCGCCCTGCTCGCGGTCGATGGCGCAGACCACCGTCTCCACCTGCGCGCCGACCGACCGCAGGTGTCCGCACGAGGCCAGGAGCGCGCCGCCGGTGGTCACGACGTCCTCGATCACCACGACCCGCAGACCGCTCACGGGCCCGCCCTCGGCCACCTTCGCGGTGCCGTACTCCTTCGCCTGCTTCCGCACGAAGACCGTGGGCAGCCCGGTCAGCTGTGACATCACCGTGGCGATCGGAATGCCACCCATCTCCATCCCCGCCAACACGTCGCACTCCGGCAGCAGAGCGACCATCGCCTCGGCGACCTCGCGCAGCAGTTCCGGCTTGCCCTCGAACAGGTACTTGTCGAAGTACTCGTCGCTGACCTGCCCGGATCGAAGATGGAACCGCCCGGTGAGATGGCAGGTGTCGTAGACGCGGCGCGCGAGCGGGTGAGTCACCCGCTCAGTCTCGCACCTGGCTGGCATCACACGATCCGCCGAAGGCGTACCCTCGGACGCTCGTTCCGCAGGTGACCCAGCTTGTGCTGGCGGACCTGCTCCTCCCACACCTCCTGGTCGTACCCCGGATCCGGCGCCGTCCACCGGTGCGACCCGTCGCTGTAGTGGAACTTCTCGTCCCCGGCCCGCAGCACGCTCACCGCACCCACCCCAGGAACCGCCGGTGCAACGTCCCCGCCGGCGCCCA
This sequence comes from Micromonospora sp. M42, assembly GCF_000568915.1. NCBI lineage: Bacteria > Bacillati > Actinomycetota > Actinomycetes > Micromonosporales > Micromonosporaceae > Micromonospora > Micromonospora sp. M42. The sequence continues at coordinate 1,463,218 of NZ_KK037233.1, forward strand.
GCTGAGATCCGCCGTCGCCCGCACGAGCTGCGCCCCCAGGTACACCGCCAGCGACACCGGCGCGCCCTCGTACTCCGCAAGCAGCTCCCGCCGCCGCGTCGCGCACGGCCACGGCGCACCGCATCCGCCGCACGTCCAGACCGGCAGCACCGGCCCGTGGGTGCTCACCCGCGCACCCCCAGGAAGCGGGCGACGCTCGCGCGCGCCTGCCGGCTGGTCGCCCACGCGACCTGCCAGCAGGGGTACGGAGTCAGCCGCGCCCGCCACAGCCGGCAACCCACGCACATGCCGTCCAGACCCCGTACGTGCACCGCGATGATCGCCTGTTCCGCCGCAGTGCTCACTGGTCCTCCTGGGGCGGCCAGTGGCCGCGATTGATCGGTACGCGGTGGCGGTTCCGGCACGGCAGCTCCGCACCGCAGCGGCACACCCACCGCCACTTCCGCCACGACCAGGCCGGGCGATGACGGCGTACGAGCGTCGACGCGACCGCGAGCAGGTAGCCCTCGTACGGCAGCCGCGGCCCGGCGGGTGCGGTGATGTCGGCATCCCGATGCGGCGCTTGCGCCGCTGCCGCCTCGCCGGGCGCTGCCTGCGCGTGATCGGATTCAGCCAGCCCGAGGATTCTCCGCTTCGCCGCCTCCCATTCGGCCTTCTGCGCTTCCTGGCCCGTGGGGCGCCAACGGTTCCGACCGCCCATCACCACCTCCGTCCGCTCCGGCGCGACGGATCACTTCACAAGGGAGTGCGGCGTCGAGCCCGGCAGGATGAGGCGTTTCCTCACCCGAAAACGGACACTAGGGCCGCATGGTGATGGAGAAATTACCGCTGGTTATGCCGCCAGACTGATGCCCAGCCGCCCGGCCAGCAGACGCAGCTCGTTCGGCACGGCCCGCCGCTTGGCCCGCTGCGCCATCGCGACGACGGCGTCCTGGGCGAGCGGGTTGAGCGAGAACGGCACCGGCGCTGCCTGTTCCGCGCGCACGAACGCTGCGATCGCCTCGTTGTCCCGGCGACCGGAATCGGCCAGTGCCCGCCCGAGGTCGAGCCAGTACGACATCTGCCGGATCGACGCCGCCAGCACCTGCGGCCGTACCGTGCGGGACAGCTCGATCACCCGGCCGGGCTCGCCGGACTCGGCCGCGATGGACATCTCCCACAGCGTCACGTTCGTCGGCCCGAACCCGCAGCCGTTGAACCCCATCCCGTCAGCCGGGTCACCCAGGGTCGCCGCTTCCCGGGCGGCCTCGGTCAGATGGCCACGCGCGGCGTCGAGACGCCCGCTGACTGTCGAGGCCAGAGCCGCGGACAGGTGCAACTGGCCGAGCATCTGCCGGACCCGCTCGTCGGACGCAGCGGATTGAAGCTCCGCGAGCGACCGATCAGCCGCCCGCGCGGCAAGAGACGCCGACTCGATCGGCAGGCTCTGCGCGTACGCGAAACGGGTCGCGCCCAGCCACGCCGCCTCCTCCACGTCCTCGGCCGCCGTCACCGCAACCCGCGCCGCGTTCAACGCCAGGTGGCGATAGCCGAGGTGCCGCAGGCAGGCCGACGCCTGGTACGCCACCTGTGCGAGTGCCGGTCCGCCCGCCGCAGCCGCCTCCAGCAGTAGGCCGGGCAGCATCTGGGCCATCGCCGGGAAGTTCGAGCGGTGGCGAAGCTGCTCACTGCGCGCGATGCCCGCCGCCAGTTCTTCCCGGCTGCGCGTCAACGGCCGCCGCTCGCCGTCCTCGATCTCGATCAGCGCCGACCAGATCGCCGGCACGCACTCCGCCGCGCGCTCACGTGCCGGGTCACCCGTCTCGGTGCCCTGACCGAGCAGATCCGCGACCGTGACCTGCAACGCGGCGGCGACGGCGACCAGAGTGGATCGTCTGTCGATCGTCTTGCGGCCGGACTCGACCTGGGAGATGTAGGACTGGCTGACGCCGGCAAGTCCCGCGAGGACGGCCTGACTCATCCCGCCACGGCGCATCCGCCAGTAGCGAATCCGGGCGCCGATCGTGTCGGCCTTGCTCGCCATGTCTCGCCTGCCTCCCAGGACGAGGGCTGGGACTTCGGCACCGGCCGGTGAGCCGGCATGCCCGTGCGCCAGTGTACGTGGATCGGTGCTCTCGCATTGACGTCGAGGGGTTCCTACCTGCCGCTCCCCCGCGCTCTGTGGTCGACTGGTTGGGCTGACCGGAGGTGCCGCCGACATGCCAATGCCGCCTGCCTACTTGGCTATCGCCGCCGACCTACGTGCCGCGATCCTGTCCGGAGAACTTCCCGCTGGAGCCAAGTTGCCGTCCGAATCCGGCCTGATGCGCCAGTACGACGTGAGCCGGACCGTCGCCAAGTGGGCCATCGCCGTGCTGAAGGGCGAGGGCATCGTGGAGGGTCGCGCCGGATCCGGCGTGTACGTCACAGGCACCACCCGACTGGTTCGTCATGCCCGGGGCCGCGACGTTCGCTCCGGCGACGGCCCGACGTCCTCGTTCGCCCGTGACGCGGCCGGCGCCGGGCAGCAGGGCACGTGGGAGCACGACAGCCGACACGAGCATGCCGACGAACGGATTGCCGCCCGGCTTGCCGTCGAACCGGGTGCGCCCGTGATGCGGACGTCATACCGCTTCCTCGCCGACGGCGAGCCGATACAGCTCTCCGTGTCGTACGAGCCGCTTGCCGTCACCCAGGGCACTCCGGTGGAGTGGCCTGAGGACAACGACATCAAGGGCGTCGTCGCACGCATGGACACCATCGGCGTACGGGTCGACGAGGTCGTGGAGCGCGTCAGCCTTCGATCAGCGACAGCCGGAGAGGTCGAGGCGCTCAACCTGCCGGCCCGCACATTCGTGCACACCATCGAGCGGACCTACACGGCGGGCGGTACGCCGGTGGAGACGGCCGACATCGTGCTACCAGGCGGCCGGTATGACCTCGTCTACCGTCTCCCCATCGACTGACGACTGGCGAGGGGGATGCGGTGTCGACGAGCTCAGCGGGTGAGAGGGCACTTCCGGTGGACAACGATCCTCATGCAGGAGCCATGAGCTTCATCTTCGAGGCCGGCGTGCTCAAGCGCGCCGCCCGGACCGGTTGGTGGTTCGCCGGTGTGAAGCACGCCGAGTCGGTCGCCGAGCACTCGTTCCGCACGGCGCTCATCGGCATGATGCTCGCAGCCATGGAGGGCGCCGACCCGGCTCGCGTCTCGATGTTGTGCATCCTGCACGACACGCAGGAAACCCGGATCACCGACATCCCCCACATCGCCAAGCGCTACCTCACCGCTGCGCCCAACACCGCCGTCACCGCCGACCAGGTCGCCGACTGCCCGCCCGCCGTAGCCGATCTGATCAACGCTGCCGTCGCCGAGTACGAGGCCGGCGAAACCCTGGAAGCGGTCGTGGCCCGGGACGCTGACAAGTTGGAGTGCCTCGTCCAAGCGGTCGAGTACCGGCATCAGGGAGTCGCGGACGTTCAACGCTGGATCGACAGCTCGCAGGCGGCACTCAAGACACCGTCCGCCCAGCGCCTAGCTGACGCCGCTCTCAACGGCGCACCGATGGCGTGGCTGAGTCCGCCCAGCCTGACATAGACGTCGGCTGCCGCCCGGCTCCCTCCGGCTTCCACATCTGCCGAGAACAGTGCATCGTCGGCTGCAAGCGCATTCCGCCCATCATTGTGGCGGAGTCAGACGTCAGCCAGCCGCACGATCAGCAGTCCAGCACGGCAGTCGCATTGTCCTCGATCTGCACCACGTCGGGGTCCCTGCGCAGAGCTTGAACCTGAGCGTCAGTCATATCAGCGGAGAAGCTGTTGATGAAGTCGAACACTCTGCTCGGGGAGACCCCGGCTCGCGCGGCGACGGTAAGCGGATCACCGCTGCAACGAACGCTAACTATGTACTCGCCATCGACGCGCCGTTCCTGTGGGGCACGGAAATGCGGTGCAAGCCGATCGGGGTCGGGCTCGATGCGATCGATGTCGGAGTCTTCGGAAAGTGCCGGGACCCCGGCCCTCGGCGACTGTTCCAACTGCAGGCCGGTCAGCCTGGCGCCGAATCCCCAAGAGGCGACGATGCGGTACAAGTCGTCGGGCGAAAGCTGGTGCCGACTAAGTATCTGATACAGATCGATTCCCGGCTTGACGATGACGAGGTAGTCGTTCTCAGCGGAGCGCCTCGCATACAGAGCCTCCAACGAGTGCGGCTCGGGTTTTGACTCGTCCTTGATGGCGTTCAGCATGGCTGCGGGGTCGTAGCCTCGCTCGCGCGCCTTGATGGCGAGCTGCGCCGGAGGGCGGCGGCGCAGCTGCGCGTACGCATGCGTCCCCCTCGACTTGTGCATGTCTTCGAGGCTCAATTCGTCGAAGGGGTGCCAGGGTTGATAGGCGTTGGGATATTCGGCCCGCAACGAGTCATGGTCTGCCGGCAGATCCTGCACCGCGACCCTGATCGAACGCACCGAGCGCGTCGGAAGACTCGCCGACCCGCCAGCCGGATCACGGACGAAGATGAAGTCCGGTGTCATCGTCACGAAATGGGCTGGGTACGACCGAACCTCGCCATCTTCCTGCTCGATCTCCACGATGTACGGCAGATACACCGTCGGATCCGGCCACTTCGCCATCAGCGCCTCCCCTGTGAACCCCGTTGCGACCGGTTGACGGTGGTGGTCACACGACCGCTCCGCTTCACCCGGAAGCCCATGACGGCGGATTTCGAGCGAATTTTCAGCGGTCTGCCGCGCGGACTTACCCGATGACGTGATCATGCCACGCAGGCGCTCTCATGCCGCCGAGCGGGCCTGGGCTGGCCGGTGTCACTTACCATCCGTAGCGGCTCCGCCAGCGGAACGGCCTGCCTGCCGAGGTCGAGGGCTCCAAGTTCCAAGACCCTTCCAAGGGTCCGAAGGCGTAAGGTCGCTGCCGTGGATCAATGGCTTTCGGTGCTCGACGACCTTCTCGTGAGGCAGTTGCCGGCTGACGCTGACGTGCATCACGTCGATCTGCGGGTGAGCGAGGACTTCTGGGACTGCCAGACTCGCGATGAGATCTACGAACCTCGTTGCGCCGAGTTCGAGGCGGACCGTGATCGCTTTGCGCAGGCCATCACCATCCGGTATGGGTCGCCGCAGCCGAAAGATCTCATGCCGTACGTCTCTGGCAACTCGCCGCATGACGAGCCAGGCAGCTTGCTCTTCGACTACTTGGCCGGCTGGTTCTGCGAGGTCGACGTCTGGCAGGTTGGCGACCGCGGCATCATCGTCGAGGTCGGCCACTACGACAAAGAGCTACCGCTGCAGCTCATGCTCGTCGTAGGCGATATTGGGGACGGTCGGACAACCGTGCTGTAGCAGCATCCGAATCTGCCGCCTTCCGGGCGTACTGACCAGCAGGGCCGTTACTCGCCGTCCGAGTGCCAGATCCGCTCGAACTCGACACCCGTGATCTCGAAGCCACTCCAGTCTTCATCCGAGTCGTAGAGGCTGGCTTGGCCGAGGCCTCCGTAGCGGTCTTCGCCGCACCTGGGCCCATAACGAAGGACGTGGCCTGCGTCGTACACCTCGATCTGGCGGACGGGCCAACCGTCATCGCCAACCTCGAGATACCAGAGCGAGCGGCCCCAGTCGTCGAACTCATCGCCTCTGGTCTCGTTCCAACGACGGCGATAGAAGCGGTTCGGCACGGCGGCAGAATACCGTCACGCGACATCCTCTTCTGCCGCGCTGGGGACGTGGCCCTGACTGCTACCGAGATCGAGGTAGAGCGGCAGGCGTCCCATCCAATTCGTCAAGCAGTGCCTGTAACCGGTCGCGGCATCGCAGGATGAGGCTGGAGATTTCGTCGAAGGTCGCCGCGCTGACGAGTCCGTTCTCGAACCACATCGCGCGCACGGCGGTCCGGCCCTGCGCCAGGTATGTCGCGGCGGCCTCGATCAGCCCGGTGAACTCGTCACGGTGGTCCGGTGAAGCGAGCTGAGCGGATCGTCGCGCCGTGCGCAACGGCTCGTCGGCAGCAGTGAAGATCGCGGCACAATCGTCGTCGGCCTGGCTGGCGCCGATGCCTGCGAGAAGGTACTCCAACTCGGTCGCGGCTAACGTCAGCCTGCCAACGGCCATGACCGTCTCGTCGGTAAGTCGCCGCATCGGCCAACCGTAGCGGACTTGGACCCACATCCAGCTTCCTCTCATGCCGCCGTCCGAGCGCCTGATCCGCCTGGCGACAGTGGTTCCTCGGCTGATTGGCGGTCTGAGAGGCAGGGCCAGCGAGTTGGGCCGTAGGCTGGGATGGTGGAGACTCTGCCGGCGTTCGGCGTGCAGTTGATGCGGCTGGCCGAGTTGCGTGGCGTTGACGTCAATTCCATGGCCTGCCGAGCGGCCGTCCCGGAGCCCGTGATCACATCGGTGCTCGATGGCGGCGAGCCCGATCCGTCACTGCTGCGCCGACTTGCCCCCGTCCTCGGCCTGCATGCAAGCGACGTGTTCGTCATCGCGGGTCAGCGGGTGCCTGACGATCTCGCTCCTCTGGACGCGGCCGCAGCCGGCGATCCCGGTTCGCTGTCATGGTCCCTGACGCACCTGCCACGGGCCGTACCGGAGCTGCACCAGTTCGTCCGGTCGCTGCCCCATCAACGCCGCCCGCAGGGGCCGTCGACACCAACGCCGCCGTATCAGAAGTACCCGAACAACGCTGGCGGCTTGGTAGTGCGCCTGCTGCACAACCGCAACCTCAGCTGGTTAGGTGCTGCGAAATACCTGTACGGCCTCGGCCGCCGCGATGTGCTGTCGGCGTCAACGATCGGCGCGATCGGACACGGCAGGAAGCCGCTGACATCCGACCTCCTTGCCGGGTTCGCCTCTTTCCTTGATATCTCATCCCGCGATCTGAGCGCGCTGACCGGCATCGACCTGACCGGCAACCGCCCGCCAGCCCACCCAGACGCAGCCGAGGCCGCCGAGCTGATCTGGAACGCCCGCCGCCTGACCGCCGGCCAACTGCAACAAGTCCGCAGTCGGGCACACGCCATCCGCCACGAACGCGCCGACGAACTCCGCCCTCAACTGCGGTGCCACTGCCCCGGCTCTCCCTGAGACGACCCTAGCCAGCGGGGGGCCCATGCAGTCTCATGCGCGAGGCGCGCGGCGGGCCACCCGCCAGCGGAGTCCCAGACGTGCTCGAACGCGTCTCGTGTGACGACGAACGGGCTCCAGTCTTCTTCAGGATCATCCAGGCTCGCCTGCCCGAGGCCGCCGTATCGGTCTGCCTCATGTCCGGGCCCGTACCGGAGGACTGGGCCGCGGTCGTACACCTCGACCTGCCGAACCGGCCAACCGTCGTCATCCACCTCGAAGTACCAGACTGAGTGTCCCCAAGCGTCGAACTCGTCGCCGCGCGATTCGTCCCAGCGACGTCGATAGAAGCGGCCGTCCATGGCTGTAAGCGTAGGTCCGCTCACGCGCGGATCTGCCGCGAGTCGCGTGCGGCGCTTTTGGCCGATCGCGCTTCGTGAGGACGTCAAGATCTTGCGAGCGTGTGGCGATTGCCTTCGTCACCGTGACCGGGCCACACGCGGCGGCCGGGCTGGCGTCCTGTGGCTCCGCGTCCGGCTTGACGCCGCCGACACGGATCTGCCCGGGTCTTCCCGCTGTCGGCGCGAATTTGGCGCCTTGTACTTACCTCGGACCGGGCGCTGCTACCACGGCAGGGTCTGTTGCTGGACGAAGCGGCTGGTGATCTCCGTCAGCCGCGCCGGGACGGTGTTGGCGCCCCGGCGCAGATAGAACTCGGGCTTCTCCCGGTTGTATGCATGCCAGCCGGTCCCGACGGGGACCTCGACCAGCAGCACCGTTTTGCCGTCCACCGACACCGGGCGCACGGTCGCCTCTGGGTCCGGATCGATGTTGCTGCGGATCATGTTGTGCAGCGCGAGCATGAGCTCGTCCAGCTTCGTCGCGTCAACGCCGACGATTTGGCTGTCGTCGGTCACCCCGATCAGCACGGTTCCGCCCTCGCCGGAGGCGAACGCGGCCACCGTTTTGAGCATTTTTCTCCTGTGCTCGCTGACGGGTAGCTGCTCCTTGAACTCGACGTACTGCGATTCGCCGCCGGCGATCAGCACGCTCGCGTCAGCGCCGGGCAGGTCCCAGATGACCGAACTGTCGGTGTCGCCGCCGGGCCCAGGCGCGGGGAAGTAGCGGAAGTCCAGCCAGTCGTCGTCGGAGCGCAACATCACTATGGTGGCAGGCGCGAGGCCTCGCGGCAGCCGGAACCGGAGGCGCCCGGTCGTGCCGACCGGGCGGATCTGCCGGTTCTCCGGGGTGGCCAGCTCCACTTGTGCTCCGGCGAGCTCGGTTCCCTTCACGTGCACGGTCAGCGCGTCGGGGGCGATGGTGAGACGGTCGAGCCAGCCGCGGCGGTCAGCTCGGACGATGCGCCACAGCATGTGCGTGGGCCGGGGACCGTTCTCGACGGTGGTCTTGTAGAAGAAGGCGTTGAATGCCGCTTCGGTGTTGAGGAAGCTCGGCCCGTCGCCGACCAGCACCTTCCGCGGCCGCGTCGGGACCTGCGTCGTCGGGCTGAGCTGCCATTCGGTGCGTGGCCACGGCAACACCGCGTTGTTGTAGCGCACCTGACTGGCGATCCGCTGGAAGCTGCCGCTGTCTTGTACGGCCGGGGCAGACACCGTTAGTTCGGCGACTTGCTGCGACATGCCCCGCACCAGGTCGGCGGCCAGGGGCCCGGGCAGGCGGCGCTCAACGAAAGCGTCCTCGCCGTATGTCCAGTTACGCTCGCGGAGAGGGCTGTCGGCGTCGATGAGTACCTCGCCGTAGCCGATCCTCCAGGCATCCTTCTCGCCGTATAGGGCCAGTCGGACGTCAACGTCGTTGCTTTGCTCGATCATGCCGGTCAACTCGTCAACCGGCGTCATGCCGTTCTCCATGGCCGGCACCACCCTCCGCGTCGCCGTCGTCCTAACGCGGGCGTCGTCCGCCACGCTGTTACACCTGTTCGGCAATGGCCACGAGCGTACGCCGGGCCTGGCATGCCCCGCCGCTCAGTTATCCACCCAGGCTGCCATCGGGACGGCGTCCGTATGAGCCGCCCCCGCTTTTATGGAGCTTCTTGACCATGGTCTGATGGCCGTGGGGGAGGAAGTCGTCCGTGGCAGCACCGAAGAAGTACCCCGATGAGCTACGTCAGCGCGCTGTGCGCCTGTACCGCGAGTCGGATCCGAAGCCCGTCATCCGGCGCCTGGCCGAGCAGCTTGGCGTGCATCACGAGGCACTCAGGAACTGGATCCGCCAAGCCGAGGCCGACGCAGGTGAGCGTCACGACCGGCCGACCAGCGAGATGGTCGAGGAGAACCGCCGGCTGCGCAGGGAAGTCACTGAGCTGCGGCGGGCGAACGAGATCCTGAAGGCTGCGAGCGCGTATTTCGCGGCGGAGCTCGACCCGACCCGGCGACGGTCATGAGGTTCATCCACGAACACCGTGACCAGTTCGCGGTCGCGCTCCTGCTACGGGTCCTGAACATCGGCGCCTCGACCTACTACGCGTGGGTCAAGCAGGCCGAGCAGCCCTGCGACCGGGACGTCGTCGACCTGGGGTTGATCTCTAACATCCACGAGATCTGGGAGACCTCCGGACGCACCTACGGCGCGGACCGGGTCCACCGGCAGCTACGCCGTGACGGCATCCGCGTGGGCCGCAAGCGCGTCGAGCGGCTGATGGCCGCCCACGGCTGGCAGGGGGCGTTCCTGCGCCGGGGCTGGCGTGGCGGCTCCACGAAGCAAGATCCTCGACACACGCCGGCACCGGATCTGGTCAACCGGCAGTTCACCGCCGACGGGCCGAACCGGCTCTGGGTCGCCGATGCCACCCGCATCCCCTGCGGTGAGGGCGTGTTCTGGCTCGCCGCGGTCCGGGATGTGTTTTCCCGCCGGATCGTCGGGTGGAAGACGTCTGACCGCTGCGACACCGACCTGATCCTCGCCGCCCTCGAATACGGCATCTGGTCCCGCGACGTCCGCGAACGGCCAGTTGATCCACCACAGCGACCGCGGCTCGAACTACACGTCGTTCCGCTTCTCCGAACGCTTACAGGACAACGGAATCCTGCCCTCCATGGGCTCCGTCGGCGACTCGTACGACAACGCGCTGATGGAGAACTTCTGGTCAACGTTGAAGATCGAACTCGTCTACCGCACGTCCTGGCGGACCCGCGACGAGGCCGAGAACGCGATCTTCGCCTACATCGACGGCTGGTACAACACCCGCCGCATCCAACGAGAGCTGGGCTACCTCAGCCCGAACGAGTACGAGACCGCCTGGCACAGCCGCCATACCGAGCCAGCCAAACCACCTATCGCCACCCCTGCGCCAGCCGGCAGCAGGTAACCACCGCTCCAACAAAGCGGGGGGAACTCAGTAAGGGTGCGCATCACCCGGCCGTACCTACTGTCGGGTCGCTCGCTGGTAGCGGCATTACCCCGCGCGCCCATCCCTTGCCGCGTTCGGCTGGGACAACAGGTGGGAAGGGCGTCGGGCAGTATCGACGCGAGCCGGCCGCGGGATCGGATGGGGCACCAACAGGTGGGGCGCAACTACCGTCGGCAGGCTGTCCAGCCAGTCGGTGAGCTCCTCGGGACGCCGAGGCACGAAGGTCCCGATCGTCCGCAGTTCCTTCGAACTTTGCAGCGCCGCCCGTACAGCCTTGTCAGGGAACACCGCCTCGCAGTATGCGTAAGCGACTGAGATTGCGTCGATGTCGACGATGTCGTTCACCGTCCACTTGTGCAGTGGATTCTTGTGGTACCTCGTCTTCACGCTGATCGCTACCTGGGTGTGGGGCATCGAGCCCATGAACGACCTCAACTCATCATCCGCTGGTTCGAAATCAGGCATTCCCCCCTTCCTACGATCGATCCGCATCCGGGTGTACATGTCCATCCACTCGTGCACGATCTCGCGCGCGCCGATGAGATCCCGCAGCCGGCCACGGCGCCACTTCGGGTGCTCGTTGAGCACGCGTTCGGTGTCGAGCTCCCATTCAACCCGTTGCTTCTGACCTTCGAGCGCCACCTCAGGCTGGAAGTTCGGATCGGCTCGGAGGACCTCGAGGTCCTCATCAGATGGGCCCCGCAGCATTCGGCGCTCCATCTCGTAGTTCATCCTCGCCATCAGCTTGTCGAAGTCGGCGTCGCTCATCTCTGCACGAACGGCTTCGGAGCCGTCGCCTCCGGCGCCATTGCGGATCTTCATCCCGCCGACCCACCCGAACGCTTGGCCAAACGTCGGCCGGACGAGCAGCACGCTTTTTGCCGAGATATCTTCACCCATGATCTGCGCCATGCCTGCCTCGAACTCGAGCTCCGCGATGACCGTGCGACCCAACAGGTAGTTGTAGTCAGACAAAGTCTCGAGGATGTCCGCGAGGTCGCCGCGCTGCTTCGGGTTGGTGATCTTCGAGATCTCCCACAGGTGCTCTCCACTAAGCGGGAACATGGCCCGCTGCTCAAGCTTCGCTCGCAGAGCCGCCTTGTAGAGGTCAACGTAACTTTCCGGGACCTTCGTGTCACCGCCCAGCGCCCGGGCGATGTAGATGATCGTGTTCAAGTCCAAGTACACGAGCGGAATTCGCGGGCGCATGACATTCGCCCACACGAGCTCCTCGGTCATCGGAGCCCTCAACTCGGCGGTCACGACGACACCTCCCTGCAGAACGCAACACAAGTCTGAACCCGACTACCGACATCCGCCTCGTAGTTTCTCCGCGGTGGCTTAGGCGCTTGAGTTCCAGCGGGATGCCCCGATCCACGGTGCCCGGTCAGGCCCGGTGCGGTCAGTACGGCTCGTAGCAGATCGACGATGGGCACGCAGGGCAACCTGTATCGCAGCGGTGTATCTACAGCGAAGTTCGGGAAGGAGCCTTCCGGCTGAAGCGCACTACCTGGCATCCGGATCTGCCGCCTCCGGGTGGACTGGTGTTCATCGCCGGTGGTGACGCACGGTGATGTATGACTACCTCTCCTGCTTCCGCTTCCCATGTCGTACCGGCCGATCAACTCGTGGTGCGCGCCGCGGTGTCCGCCTTCTTGGGCCGCTACCGTGGCCAGACTCGTGTTCATACCGAGTCCGACCTGCGGATCTTTCTACGCTGGTGCACCGACCAAGACCTTGACCCACTGGCTGCGGTGCGCGTGGACATCGAGCGGTACGTACGCTGGCTGCAGGACGTACGCCGGTACCAGCCCTCGACGGTCTCGCGGCGCCTGTCGGTCGTGGTCGGGTTCTACCGGGTCTGCGTCATCGACGCCATCCTGGAACATTCCCCGGCCGACTACGTCCGCCGGCCCACGGTGCCGGCCGAGTCACCGACCCTCGGACTGGGTCACCTGCAGTTCGAAGCGCTGATCAGCACCGCCCGACAGTCCTCGAACCCGAACGACTTCGCCTTGGTCGCGCTCTTGGGCCTGCTCGGGCTGCGGATCTTCGAAGCCTGCGGGTCGAACATTGCCGACCTCGGTGAGGAACACGGGCATCGGGTCCTACGCGTGCGCGGTAAAGGCGGCAAGGTCGTCCTCGTCCCACTGCCACCCGCGGTAGCCAGAGCCATGGATCGGGCCGTTGACGAGCGCACCAGCGGGCCGATCCTGCGCAACGCCCATGGTCGGCAGATGGACCGGCACGCCGCCACCCGCCGGCTCAAGCACCTGGCCCGAGCCGCAGGGATCCGGATGCCGAGGATGCATCCCCACATGCTGCGCCACACGTTCGTGACGACGATGCTCGACGCCGGTGTCAGCCTGCGTGACGTGCAGATCGCCGCCCGCCACGCCGACCCGCGTACCACCATGCGCTACGACCGGGCACGCAAGAACCTCGACCGCCACCCCAATTACATCCTGGCCGCGTACATGGCCTCCGGGACATAGCCAGCGCTCGCGACTTTGCCGAGTAGTGAACTCGTCGTAATTGCAGGCGCTCCGCCAGCTTGATTGACCCCTTGGATAGCGTCAGAATCCCTCCGGCAGATTTTTAGGCGCCGCACTTCATTCGCTGAGCTCGTCCTCGATCGCATCGGAGAGGTTGGCCAAAATCTTTTCCCACTGCGACCTGCGAAGGGCTGACAACGGGTGGGACGGCGGGTTAACACTTTGGAACGCCGACAGAATCGGCGTTCGCTCGAACCGACTCGGTCGCAGGATAAGCGGCATGATTTTCGTTCCCTCGTGCTCGGCGGCCTGGAACAGCTTAGGCAATTCCTCGTTGACGATGAGGTCCGATGCGAGGAAGTCCGAACTGATCAGCGGTATGGCCATGCCGGCCACGTTCAACGCTACGTTAATCTCAGCGCGCCAGTTTTGGCCAGGCTTGATGTCCTTGTCCGACCAAAGCTGGATGATGCCGTCGCGGTGAATCGGCTTCAGGAAGACCAGTAGGCGTTCAAGCCAATCGGCATCTTTGTGGCTGTAGCTGATGAACACCTTCTTCTTGTCTCGTCGCTTGGCGGGACGGGACATGGCATCCGGGTCGAGCCGCCGATCGCCGGTCTTCGCGCCGGGGAAGGTCGGCGTGGTCGATGGTCTTGCTCGCGGAGGCGCCAGACTTGACAGTAGAGCAGTTCGAGCCTCCTCCTCGGAGAGACCATATATCCGGATCTGGCTGATCGGACGCAGTAGCGTCGGCACCTCGGTGGGTGCAACCAGGACCGGGATAACGCGCTTCTCCGGACCTCCGACGAGGAAGCTGAACCACTCTTCGGTCGTGTGTCGTTGCGATCCAAGCGATTGGGGCGAGATGACGGCGATCACGCTGTGTGAGCGGTCGACGGCAGCGGCGATAGCTTGCATCCAGTTCCCACCCGGCCTGATCTCCCAGGCGTCCAGCCAAACCGTCCAGCCGGCCTCCCGTAACTGTGCTGCGATCCACTCAGCCCAGGCTCGATCTGGTGCCGCGTAGCTGATGAAGAAGTCGAACTGATCCGAGTCCATCCTTGGAGACTAGTGAGTGGCAGGGGAGATCACTCGGTCGGCAATCTGACCTCGTGTGGATCGATCCGTGTCGCGATTCATGCCGCACCGGCATCCTCATTTGCCGCCGCCCGGGCGCGGCCAGTGTAGGCGTCACGCTTCTCGCGAACCGCGCAGGGTGGAACACGGTCGTGCCGAGTTGAGTGTGCCACCGAGGCGCTTCCGCGATTGCAACTGATTTGCCGATGAGAGGGCGGGTGGAGCCAGTTCGCGAACCACCCCCCAAAGGCACATCTGCTGCTCAAGGTGACTGACGCGCCTGGGATCCAAGCGTGACTTCCTTAATGAGGACGCGCAAGCGTCCGATGCCCTCAACGAGTGCAACTTCAAAGTCTCTGGTCCCCGGTACCGCCGCAAGCACTTGGTCACGCTTAATGTGAACTCTTGCCACCATGAAGGGAAGCACATTAAAGCTTCTCATTAGATAGGCTTGGCGAATCATGGCTTCTGATTGGATCTCTCCCTCAACGCCAACACCCAACACGCTGTACCGCACCACGGCCTGCCTGAGAGTTGACGTCGCAGTCCGCGATGCCGTGACGAAAGCCAAGAAGTCCTCGAGCTCACTCTCAAGCGTGGTAGTGAGAAAGGCCGACGCCCCGCGTTCTAGCAACACCTGGACTATTTCCACAAAATCGGCCATCGACTGCTCCAAGTTGATTCTCACCCCCGCATCAATCGAATCGATGCTGGCATCAACGCGGAACTTGTCGAACGCGGTCGAAAGCTTGGTCAGCTGAATAGCAATCGGAACGTACACACCCTGCGTGTAGGCTCGTGCGTTTTCGAGGTAACTTTCTTGAATCTTTTGAAGATAGCCAATTTCGACCTCGCGCACCCTCTTGTTGGCAGCCAGAACGGTTGCCGCAGCTGCGGCGATCGCACCTGCGACGGCAGCGGCTGCGGCGATGGCGGCGGTGATCCATGCTGGTATCTGGTCAACTGTAGCTGCTGCCATAACGGGTATCATATGAGGAAACCTGCACCCTCACTTGTGGATGGCATGGCGACGGTTCGTTTCGGGTAGGTGCTCAGGCATGCTCTCATGCCGCCGACCGGGCGCGGCCGGTTTCACCGCGGCCATGGCAGGGTGGGATCACGAGCGCAGACGGTACAGGTCATGGGCTCTTCTGCTACGAGGTGAGCGGCTTGGTCCGGCCCGGCTACAGGCTTCCCGAGTCCGGCCAGTTGGACCAGTGGGTGTTGGGCGGCAGGCTCGGCGCGTATCGCCTGAGGTCGCCGGTTGTCAGGACATCGGCAATCTGGCGGAAGGTCTCAGACTCGCTGGGTCGTAGCCCGCCGGCCAGGTCGGGGTGGTTCCACTGGTCCAGCCGGAGCACCTCGGGTATGTCGACCCGGATTCGGCGCCGCAGTTCTTCCTCGTCGGCTAGGAGAAGCTCGCGATGGCGTGGGACGAGCCGGCGCAGCACGTCGACCAGGTCCTCGCCCGGCTCGGCCGCAAGGGCGATCGTCTGGCCACGAACCACTACCGGTCCTCCCCGGTAGGTCTCGGGCTCGTCGGGGTCTTCTGTCTCGTCCCAGTTGTCGACTCGGTCGAGAAAGTCACCGT
This sequence comes from Micromonospora sp. M42, assembly GCF_000568915.1. Classification (NCBI taxonomy): domain Bacteria; kingdom Bacillati; phylum Actinomycetota; class Actinomycetes; order Micromonosporales; family Micromonosporaceae; genus Micromonospora; species Micromonospora sp. M42. Next base: position 1,478,803 of record NZ_KK037233.1, read on the forward strand.
TGCCGTAGCCAGGTTCGCCGCTGGTTAGGCAGTTGCCGAACACGTGGAGCACGTCGGTGAGGTTGCCGGCCCGTGGCGAATAGCCGACCGCCTCGACGATGAGGGCCCACTGCTCAGCGTCACGATACCCATGTAGCCGAACGCAACAGCGTAGTTGTAGCCGTGGCCCAAGTCCGGAAACAGGAACTCCTCGGCTGCGGCGTCGAACTGTTCGAGGACCTCGACCGAGCGCATAGCCGAGCAGTGTAACCAGGCACGCCCGTGACCCGAGACGCCCGCACATGCCGCTGACCGTCTGTTGGCCGCTCGACCGGGCTTCCGCAACTGCCGAGAACGGTGCGTCATCGAGCCCCTGATGCGGCCGACACCGGCGGACCGGCGAAATCCACCGCGTACGTTGTGTAGGCCAACAGACGAACGTGACGGGGGCGTGCTGCTATGACGCTGTGGAGTCCTCCTCATCGGCGTCACAGAGTGGCCGGTGCGTCAGTCAGGCCGTGGCGGGCATCCACCGCTCGAGCAGCGTGGGGTCGGCAACGACGGACTCAACCTGACGACGCTCCTCCATAGTCAGGCTGAGTTGCCGAAGCCTGGCGCCCCACTCCGGCACCCGTTCCGACTCCTCCAGTGCCGTCGACAGCTCGATGAGCACGGCCAGCGCCATTGCCTGCTGCACGGTCGGTGCGCTGTCGCCGTGGCGGCGCAGTCCCGAGTTCAGGGCTCGGAAGGCATGCCGGTCGTCGTTCTTGAACTCGCGCAGGATCCGAGCGTTGTCCAGAACCCGGGCAAGCCCTTGCATCTGCTTGGAGCCGCCGTACTCCAACTCCGTCGGCTCGTCGCGCTGGATGAAGATGATCGAGTTTCCCGACGGGTCCGTGACGGTGAACCGTGAGGCGCCGGGCCGGTACCGCGTTATCCGAGGTAGCCCCTTGGCAAGCACCTTCCCGTACGTGCGGCGCATCGCCTCGGTGAACGCTGCGTGGTACGGCGCGACCGTATCGACCATTACCAGGCATCCGCCGGTGTTCTCCGACGGGTCCAGGTTGCTGGACGCGCGCCCGTAGTGCAGCTCGAATCCGCGCCACCGGAACGCCAGGTATAGGTAGGGCTTCGTCTGTTCGTAGGTCACAGCGAAGCCCAGGGCGCGCCAGAAGGCCAGGGTTTCCTCCGGTGCCACACAGGGCAGCATCGGCACGGTGGTCTCGTTGGGCTGGACACCTTCGTCAAGCATCATCAGCACCTTTTGTTCGACAGGGCAGGCGACGCAGCAGTCTGCCAAACCCGCGACCATCACGCACGTGCGAGAACTCCAGGCAGCACCGACACGGTGCTTAGTGGCTCTGGTGGTGACGGCGGGGCTGGCTTTGCCGGACCCACACGGCTCAGAACCAGCTCTCGCGCATGTCCAGCGTCGTCCGGTCCAACCCCTCCAGCAGGTCGAACTGCGCCCCCACCTTTGGCAGCTCCCACCGGTAGAAGTACCTCGCCGCCTGCCTCTTCCCCGCCAGGAACTCCCCCTCGGCCCCGTCCGGCGACCCCAGCGCCTCCACCACGAGCACCTGCTCCAGCCACATCCACGCGATCACCACGTGCCCGACCGCCTCCAGGTACACCGAGGCGTTCGCCAGCGCCAGCTCCGGATCGCCCGGTGCCCACAACCGCCGCGTCACCACGGCGATCCGGTCGACCGCGGCGGCGAGCTGTCCGGCCAGCTCGGAGGCGAACCCGTCGGCCTTCCACGCCCGGCTGACGGTGCCGCGGATCGTCTCCAGCAGCAGTTCCAGCGCGGCGCCGTCGCGCATGGTGACCTTGCGGCCGAGCAGATCGAGGGCCTGGATGCCGTGGGTGCCCTCGTGGATGGCGTTGAGCCGGTTGTCGCGCCAGTGCTGCTCGACGTCGTAGTCGCGGGTGTAGCCGTACCCGCCGTGCACCTGGATGGCCAGGTCGTTTGCGGCCAGGCACCACTGGGCCGGCCAGCTCTTGGTGATCGGGGTGAGCAGGTCCAGCAGCAGTTGCGCCCGTTCGCGGTCGGCCTCGGCGGGCGCGGTCTTCTGCTCGTCGAGCAGCCGTCCGCAGTAGAGCACCAGCGCGAGCGCGCCCTCCACGTAGCTCTTCTGGGCCAGCAGCATCCGGCGTACGTCGGGGTGGGCGACGATCGGCACCTGCGGCGTGGTGGGGTCCTTGTCGGCGACCGGGCGGCCCTGCGGGCGCTGCCGGGCGTACGCGACGGACTTCAGGTACGCGGTGTAGCCGAGCGCCGTGGCGCCGGCCCCGATGCCGATGCGCGCCTCGTTCATCATGTGGAACATCACCGCGAGCCCCTGGTGCGGCTGCCCCACCAGGTAGCCGACCGCCCCGGCCCGCCCGTACGGCCGGTGCACGCCCTCGCCGAAGTTCAGCAGCGTGTTGGTGGTACCCCGGTAGCCGAGCTTGTGGTTGAGGCCGACCAGCACCACGTCGTTGCGCGGCCCGAGGTTGCCGTCGACGTCGAGCAGCACCTTCGGCACGATGAACAGCGACAGCCCCTTCACGCCGGCCGGCGCGCCGGGGATGCGGGCCAGCACCAGGTGGACGATGTTCTCCGCCAGCTCGTGGTCGCCGCCGGAGATCCACATCTTGGTGCCGACGATCCGGTACGTGCCGTCGTCCTGCGGCTCGGCCCGCGTGGTGAGGTCGGTCAGGGAGCTGCCGGCCTGCGGCTCGGACAGGCACATGGTGCCGAAGAACCGGCCCTCGACCATGGGGCGTACCCAGGTGGCGATCTGCTCGGCGCTGCCGTGGGCGAGCAGCAGGTTGGCGTTGCCGAGGGTGAGCATCGGGTACGCCGACGTGCCCACGTTGGCGGCCTGGAACCAGGCGAACGCGGCGGCGGCCACCACGTGCGGCAGTTGCAGCCCGCCGACCGACTCGTCCATGGTGGCGGCGAGCAGCCCGGTCTCGGCGAACGCCTCCAGGGCGGCCTTCACCTGCGGGATGGTCCGTACGCGCTGCCCGTCGAACGTGGGCTCGCCGGTGTCGGCGGCCCGGTTGTGCGGGGCCAACCGCTCGGCGGCCACCTGGGCGGCGAGGTCCAGCACCGCGTCGACGGTCTCCCTGGTGTGCTCGGCGTAGCGGGGGCGCTCGGTCAGCCGGGTCACGTCCAGCCAGTCGTGCAGCAGGAACGTGAGGTCGCGGCGGGACAGCAGCAGATCGGACGAGGACAACGTGGACTCCTTCCGGTCAGCCGCGGCGCAACCCGGCGACGGCCTCCCGCACGTCATCCTGACCGATCGGAGCCGGCGGCGCACCCTCCGCCGCCTCCCGGAGCGCCTTGGCGAGTTGCACCCGGCGCAGCGCCTCGCGAAGGTCCGCGCCGGTCAGCCCGGCCGTGTCGGCGGCGAGAGCGGCCGGGTCGAGGTCGTCGGCGAACATTGTGAAACCCGGCCGCTCGTGCCGGTCGATCAGCTCGCGGATCATCTTGGTGAGGATCTCCGCGCGTCCGTTCTCGTCCGGCGCCGGAATGGCGATCTTCAGGTCGAAGCGGCCGGAGCGGATCAGCGAGGCGTCGACGCGGTGCGGAAAGTTGGTGGTGGCCACCACGATGACGTCGGGGTTCTCCTCGAACAGCGTGTTCATCTCCTGCTTGAAGATGCCCGCGACGGCGTTGACGGCCTGGCTGGCCGCGTCGCCGCCGGCGCCGGCGTAGCTGATGATCGAGTCGAATTCGTCGAACAGCATCACTGTGGGCCGCCGGTAGCGGCGCGCCTCCCGGAAGATGCGCTTGATGTTGCGTTCCGAGCCGCCGAGGTACTTGTCCAGGATCTCCGGGGTGCGGATCTCCACGAAGTCCGCTCCGACCTCGTTGGCGAGGGCCCGGGCCAGCATGGTCTTGCCGGTGCCGGGCGGCCCGTACATCAGGATGCCCTGCGGCCGGCGCGCGCCCCAGCGGGCCATCGCCGCCGGGTGCCGGAACGACACCGCGACCTCGCGGAACTGCGCGACCACGTCGGACAGGCCGCCGACCTGGTCGAGGGTCACGGTCGCGCTGCGCGGCCCGGCCGCCGTCGTCACCGGTCGCCGCCCCACGACGTACGTCCGTCCGCGCAGCACGGTCGGCTCGTCGCTGTCGCCGGACAACTCGCGTACGGCCTGGAGCAGCAGGCCGAGCATCGCCGTCAGGTGCGCCGGACCCACGTCGGCGCTTGGTACGTCGGCGTGGATGCGTACCGTGCCGTTGTCCTGGTCGACGCGGGGCCGCAGCCCGGCTTCCCGGGCCGCGCGCAGCACCTCCCGGCCCGCCTCGTCGCCGGGGCCCATAGCCAGAAGGGAGTGTGGCTATCTTTAAAATCGCGTTGTCCGGTCAGTTTTTGAGCTGCAGCCCGTACCTGGCACTCTGATCTCCGTCAACTCGATCAAGTTCCTGAAGGACAAGCGCGGGTCTCCTGCTCCGGGGAGGGATTATGGCTATCACCCGAAATCCGTTATCGGCCCGATACTACAAGCGACGACTCTGATCCCTTTCCTACCTCGAGACAATGCACGTTTGAATATGCAGCCTCTCCCCGCCCTGCACATAGTAGTAAAAGGGCTCGAGTGTCAGTCGAGCAAACGACTACCGTTCACCGCACGATCCCGTGGATTGTACTGTGCGTGTCAACGGCCAGTGGCAGAAATAGTGCCATAGGCGTGACTGCGCTAGAGTAGGAACTCGTATCTATGTCGTGCCGTTGTCTGGTCGACGCGGGGCCGCAGCCCGGCTTCCCGGCGCGCGCAAGCACCTCCCGGCCCGCCTCGTCGCCGGGCGGCGCGGCGAGCGTGGCGACCGGTCGCGGCCAGATCCGCCGTCCGGCCTCCGCGGCCATCCGGCCCACCGCGGCGGCCGGGCCGTCGCCGCCGCGGGCGGCCAGCCGCTCGGCGAGCAGCACGCCGACCGGCCCGGCCAGACCGAGGGCGAGCAGGCCCGCCGGGGTGCTCTCCACCCGCAGGTACGCCTCGAAGCGGTGCGCCGGCTGCCCGTCCGCGACGTCGGCGCGCACGGTGCAGAGCACCTCCCGCACCGGGGCCGGGAAGTCGCCGTCGACCAGCAGCTCCACCGGCCCGTCGACGGCGGCGGCGAGCAGGCCCGTCGCGTCGGCGATGCGCACCTCGGCGCCGAGCAGCGGCACCGTCTCCTCGTCCGGCCGTACCTCGGTCATCGGCAGCCCTCTCCTCACGGCGGCGTCCGCTTCCCTCGCGTGGCGTCCGCCTCCGAGTCTGGCACCGGCCCGGCCGGGCGGCCACCGCTGAGCCGGCTGCTGCTCCCCGGCTGGTGCCCGCCCGGCCCGCTCCCCCGGCCGCTGCTCAGCTCGTCTCGGCGAGCAGGCCGTCGACCAGGTCGCGGGGCAGCCCGTGGGTGTCGTGCAGCCAGTGGTAGTCGCGCTCGGTCAGCGGGCCACGCTCCCGTACCCGGTCCACGAGCGGCCGTCCGCGTCGCAGCAGCCCGCGGAAGCGGCGCTCCTCGTCCACCAGCGTGGCGTGCAGCGAGCCGACGTCGGCCGGTCGCTCGCCGGGCGGCGTGCCCGGATCGGGCAGCTGACGGAAGCGGCGCAGCGTGTCCGCGTACAGCTCGGGCGGCAGCCCGTCGAGGATGCGCGCCGGGTCGTCGCGCCACAGCACGGTGAGCGCGCGGCGCAGCAGCCGCCGCAGCACGTACCCGCGGCCGGTGTTGCCGGGGCGTACCCCGTCACCGAGCACGACCACCGCGGACCGCAGGTGGTCGGCGACCACGCGCAGGTCCGTGCCGCGCAGGCCCCAGTTGCCTACCGCGTCCACCCACCGGCGCAGCCCGTCGCCGGTGAACACGGACCGGTCGCCGCGCAACACCATCTCCAGCCGTTCCAGGCCCATGCCGGTGTCGATGCTGGAGTGCGGCAGCGGCGTGAGCCGCCCGTCGGGGTGCCGGTGGTAGCGCATCTGCACGTGGTTCCACACCTCCACCCACCGCGCGTCGCTGCTGGGCGTGCCGGTGGGCGGGCCGTCGCCGGTCCACACGAAGATCTCCGAGTCCGGTCCGCAGGGGCCGGTCGGGCCGTTGGACCACCAGTTGTCCTCGCCCAGCGCCTCCACCGGCACACCGAGCCCGGTCCAGGTGTCCCGCGCGGTGACGTCCGGTCCTTCACCGCTGCCACCGCCGAAGACCGTGGCGTGCAGCCTCTCCACCGGGATGCCGAACCCGTCGGTGAGCAGGTCGAAGCCCCAGCGCAGGCTGGTCGCGATGTCGTAGTCGCCGAGCGACCACGAGCCGAGCATCTGGAAAACGGTCAGGTGCGTGTCGTCGCCGACCTCGTCCAGGTCCGTGGTGCGCAGGCACCGCTGCACGTTCGCCAATCGCCGCCCGCCCGGGTGCGGGCGCCCCAGCAGGTACGGCGTGAGCGGGTGCATGCCGGACGTGGTGAACAGCACCGGGTCGCCGGGTGGCGGAATGAGTGAACTTTCCGGCGCGTCCTGATGGCCGTGCCGGTGGTAGTGGTCGAGGAACGTCCGGGTGATGTCGTCGGGTGTCATGGCGGGTGCCTTCCGGGTACGGGTGACCGGACGGCCCGCCGCGCGCGTTGGCGTCGACACGACGACGCCGGCGGACCGTTTCCGGTCGCCGGCGTGGGTGTGGGGCAGGTCAGGCGGCAGCAACCGGCGAGCGGGAAGCTCGCGCGGCCGCGGCGGTAAGACTGCGCCTGCTCTGCATACATCGACGCTAGCCCGGCCGCCCCTGTCCCGCCCACCACTTTTCCGGGGCATCCCCGCCCTCGCGCCCGCCCGCCCGCCCGCCCGCCCGCCCATGATCAACACCACTCCCCCGAAATGGCGGGGTCGGCGCCCCTCGGATGCCGCCACTTCGCCGAGCTGGAGTTGACCATGCCGCCCCCGGGGTGCGGGTGGAACGCCATGGGTGTCAAAACGGGCCGGAGACACCCGTGGTGTTCCACCCGGGCGGGCGGTGGGCGGTGGGCGGTGGGCGTCAGCGGATGGGGGTGAGCAGGCGGCGGTAGAGGACGTCGAGGCGTTCGGCCTGCGCCTCCCACGTCCACCCCGGGAGCGGGGAGTCCTCACCCTCGTACGCGGCGCGGTAACGGGCCGGATCCGCGAGCACCGCCCGCACTGCGCGGGCCAGGTCGGCGGCATCGCGGGCACGGAACACCTCGCCCTGCCCGGTGGCGCGGACCGTCTCGGCCATGGTGCGGACGTCGCTGACCACGATCGGCAGCCGCGCGTGCGCGTACTCGAAGAACTTGGTGATCAGCGCGATCTCGTGGTTGGGCCAGTGGTGCAGCGGGATCAGCCCGATGTCGGCGGTGGCGAGGAACGCGACGAGCTGGCGGTGCGGCACGTACGGCAGCACGTGCACCCGGTCCCCCACCCCGTGCCGGGCCGCCCGGGCGACGACCTGGCGGACGTAGGCGGCGGCCGGGTCGGCGACGACAAGCGCCAGGTGTGCGCCGGGCAGCAGCGGCAACGCCTCGACCACCGTGTCCACGCCGCGCTGCACGGCCATCGCCCCGCTGTAGACCAGCAGCGGCGTGTCCGGTGGCAGACCGCAGCGCTTCCGCAGATCGGGAGCGGATGTCTCCGTGGTGGCGGCGATCGGGGCGTTGAGGATCACGGTCGGGCGTTCGGGCAGGGCGTGGTCGCGTACCAGCAGGTCGGCGAGCGTGTCGGAGACGGTGACGACCGCGTCGGCGTGACCGACGTACTCGCGGACGTAACCGAGGTGGGCGGGCAGCCAGCGGGCGTTGTCCCGACGCGGCCGCGCGCCGGGCAGCCACTCGTGCGCGTCCCAGACCAGCTTGACGTCACGTCCGGCGGCGCGGGCGCGGTCGACGGCGCGGGCGGCCACGCCGAGCATCCGGAAGTCGTGCGCGTGGATCAGGTCGGGGCGCAGGTCGTCGACGACCGGTCCGGCGACCCGTTCGTAGTCCCAGAGGCCCGGCTCCAGCCGCCGCCAGGCCCCGTCGCGCAGCCGGGCCCGCCAGAAAACGGACCTCGGCGTGCTCGACGGGCCGGCGGGCCAGCCGCGCCGCGTGCAACGGCAGTCCGCCCCGGGGCCACCAGCCGAGCCCGCAGCCCGGACACACCGCGCAGACCGGACACGCCACGCAGGCCGGAGCCGTCGCGCAAACCAGCGCCACCGCCCGAGGCGGCAACGGCGGCGAGCGGCAGGACGCGTACCTCGGCGTCGCCGAGCCGCCAGCGGCGTTCGGCGTCGACGTGGGCGCAGCCGATCAGCGTGACGTGCCAGCCGGCGTCGGCGGCCGAGCGGGCCGCCTTCTGCACCCGCGAGTCACCCTCGACCGCGTTGTCGACGAGCATGACCACGCGCCGCATCGGCGTTCCACCCCTTCCCCCGTACACCCGCAACGGGCGCGAGTGTACGGGGACGCGGGGCTGTCACGACGGCCGCGAAGACCGCTCTGAGCTGCGCGGATACCGACTGTGCAGCGGCTGGTCGGGTGCCGGCCGGTGGAAGTTCACCGGCCGTGCACCGAACGGCCCCGGTCAGGCCGTGCCGGAGGAGACCAGCGGGGCCGGGGCGACCGGCTGCCGGCTGTCGTTGCGGTTGGGCAGCGACAGGCGGATGACCTTCCACCACGCGGAGGCGACCTGCTTGGGCAGGGGGCCGGTGGTGTAGTGCAGACCGTACCTGTCGAACAGCGCGCGTACCTGCGGCGCGATCTCCTGGTAGCGGTTGCTGGGCAGGTCGGGGAAGAGGTGGTGCTCGATCTGGTACGACAGGTTGCCGGTCATGATGTGCAGCAGCCGGCTGCCGCTGATGTTGGCCGAGCCGAGCATCTGGCGCAGGTACCACTCGCCGCGCGTCTCGCCCTCGATGGAGGTCTTCTCAAACGTCTCCACGCCGTTCGGGAAGTGCCCGCACATGATCACCGAGTGGCTCCACACGTTGCGCAGCAGGTTCGCGGTGAACGTGGCGGCGAGCGTGGTCAGGAACGACGGGCCGGACAGCAGCGGGTGCACCACGTAGTCCTTGAGCACCTGGCGGCGGATCTTGCGGCCGACGGCGCGGGCCTTGGCCCGGAACTTCGGGTCCTTGAGCTTGCGCTGCTTGAGGTGGTCGCCGAGTTCCATGTCGTACGCGGCGATGCCGTACTCGAAGAACATGGCGTTGATCAGGTTCCACAGCGGCTGGCCGAGGTGCATCGGGTGCCACGGCTGGTCCTCGTCGACGCGCATGATGCCGTACCCGAGGTCGTTGTCCTTGCCGACGACGTTGGTGTAGCGGTGGTGCAGCTCGTTGTGCGACTGCTTCCACTGGTCGGCCGGGGAGACGTGGTCCCACTCCCAGGTGGTGGAGTGGATCTTCGGGTCGCGCATCCAGTCCCACTGGCCGTGCAGGACGTTGTGCCCGATCTCCATGTTCTCCAGGATCTTGGCGACCGTGAGGCCGGCCGTGCCGACGATCCAGGCCGGCGGGAACAGCGAGAACAACAGCACCGCGCGACTACTCATCTCCAGTGTCCGCTGGGTCTTGACCACCTTGCGGATGTAGCGGGCGTCCCGCTCCCCCCGGTCGGCGAGGACCCGGTCCCGGATCGCGTCCAACTCCTTGCCGATGATCTCGATGTCCTCGGCGCTCAGGTGGGCGATCGGGTTGACGGCCTTCTTCTGGATGACGGTCACGTGGGTGGCTCCTGTCAGAGATCGATGTCGCAGGTACCGGCGGCGGCCGACACGCACGTCTGGACGAGCACGCCGTCCCCCGGTACGGCAGTGGTGACGTCGCCGTTGCGCAGGTCACGGACGGCGCCCTGGCGCAGCGGTACGACGCAGCCGAAGCAGATGCCCATCCGGCACCCGGAAGGCATCAGCACTCCGGCGTTCTCCCCCGCGTCGAGCAGGGTGGTGGCGCCGTCGGACTCGACTGTCACCCCTGCTCCGGTGAAGGTCACCGTGCCTCCCTCGCCCGGCGTGATCACCGTCGGGCGGAACCGCTCGGTGTGCAACCGTTCGACGAGGCCGTTCGAGGACCAGTACCCCTCGACCGCGTCGAGCATGCCGATCGGGCCGCAGGCCCACGCCTCGCGGTCGAGGTGGTCGGGCACCAGGGCGGCGAGTTCGGCGACGTCGAGCAGGCCGTCGGTGTCGGTGTGCCGCTCGACCAGCCGCAGCGCGCCGCGGTCGGCGAGCGCGCGCAGTTCCGTACCGAAGATGACGTCGTCGCGGGTGGGCGCGGAGTGCACGAGCACCACGTCGGCCCGGTCGGCCAGCCCGGAGCGCAGCATCCCCATGACCGGGGTGATGCCGCTGCCGGCGGTGACGAACAGGACGCGCTCGGGCGTCGCGCTCGGGAGCACGAAGTCGCCCTGGGCCTGGTCGAGGTGGATCAGCGTGCCGGGCCGGATCCGGCGTACGAGGTGGTTGCTGACCTTGCCGTCGGGGATGGCCTTCACGGTGACGCTGATCCGGCCGTCGGGGGCGTCCGGCGCGGAGGTGACCGAGTACGCGCGCCACTGGCGCACGCCGTCGACGTCGACGCCGAGGCGGATGTACTGCCCAGGCAGGTGGCCCTGCCAGGCGCGGCCGGGCTGGATCACCAGCGTGGCCGCGTCCCGGGTCTCCGGACGGACGGCGACGATCCGGCCGCGCAGCGGGGCGCCGGCGCGCAGCGGCGCGATCAGGTCGAGGTAGTCGTCGGGCAGCACCGGCGTGGTGACCGTTCCGGCCAGCCGCAGCAGCCTGTCCCGGAAGGTGACCTTCTGAGGGCGGCGGGAGGCAGTTGTGGTCATATGACCAGCGTGACCGCCCGATCGCATAACATCTTGACCGACAAAGGTGAAACGGTCGCGGGTTTTTGTTCGGAGGGAACAACATGACGTTGGAGGCCGGCACTGGGCAGCGCGCCGCGCACCTCAACCTCGAGGCCGGCATGGCCGCGACGCTGCGCGACCGGCTGCCGATGGTCGCCGAACGGACCGTCTCCGCGATCACCGCCGAGGTGCCGGACTACTCCGGCGCGCTCACCGGTGCCATGCGGGCGAAGATCGAAAACGCGGTACGCATCGCGCTCGGCACGTTCCTCCAGCTCATCGAGGGTACCCAGGCGTTCGACCCGAGCACTCCCCTGGCCCCGGCGCTGGAGGCCGCGTACGCGCTGGGCAGCGGTGAGGCCCGCTCGGGGCGCAGCATGGACGCGCTGCTGGCCGCGTACCGGGTGGGCGCCCGGGTGGCCTGGCGTGAGGTGTCCACCACGACGGTGCGCAGCGGGCTCGCCGCCGAGACGGTGGCCGAGTTCGCCGAGCTGATGTTCGCGTACATCGACGAGCTGTCCGCGGCGAGCGTGGCCGGGCACGCCGACGAGCTGGCCAGCGCCGGCCGGATGCGCCGCCGCAGCCTGGAACGGCTCACCCAGCAGTTGCTGGCCGGTGAGCCGGAGGAGTCGCTGCGGCGCAGCGCGGAGCGCGCCGACTGGCCGCCGCCGCAGACGCTGACGGTGGTGCTGCTGCCCCGCCGGCACCTGCGCGCCGTTCTGGCGCTGCTCAGCCCGCACACGCTGGAGAGCGGCGAGGACCTGCCCGGCATGAACCCGGTCGAGGAGCTGGCCGTACTGCTGGTGCCGGACATGCACGGCGGCCGGCGCCGCCAGCTCACCCGGCTGCTGCACGGGCACCGGGCGGTGCTCGGCCCGGCCCGCCCCTGGCACCGGGTCGCCGCGTCGTACCAGCGGGCCACCCGGGCGCTCGCGCTCGGCCTCGGCGAGCCGGACGCCGGACCGGTCGACACCGAGCGTCACCTGGCCACGCTGCTGCTCAGCATGGACCCGGAGGCCCTGGCCGACCTGCGCGCGCAGGCCCTCGCGCCGCTGGCCGCGCTGCCCCCGGCCACCGCGCACCGGCTGGCCGAGACGCTGCGGTCGTGGCTGCTGCACCAGGGACGCCGCGACGACGTGGCCGCCGACCTGTTCGTGCATCCGCAGACCGTCCGCTACCGGATGGGCAAGCTCCGTGAGCTGTTCGGCGACCGGCTGCTCGACCCCGCCGCCGTCCTCGACCTCACGATCGCGCTGGCCGTACCCCCGGAGCCGGACGCCGCCTGACGCCGCGCCGGGGCGCACGGCCCGGTGCGGCCGGGACCTCCGGCCCTGTCCGCCCGCCACGGCGGCGGGCAGGCTCGGAAGGGGACGAGCAACAAGGAGGGCCGCCATGACCAGCGCACCGACCCGCACCGACCAGGACCCGAGGGTACGCGTGCTGGAGGCGGCAGCCCGGCAGTCCCTGCACGCCCCGTCGGTGTTCAACACCCAGCCCTGGCGCTGGCGGATCACCGCGGACGCGCTGGAGCTGCGCGGCGACCCGGATCGGCAGCTCACGCACACCGACCCGGAGGGCCGGCTGCTGATGCTGAGCTGCGGCGCCGCCCTGCACCACGCGCGCGTGTCGCTGGCGGCGTTCGGATGGGCGGCGGTGGTCGAGCGGCTGCCCGACCCGTCCGACCCGTCGTTGCTGGCCCGGATCCGCACGACCGGCCCGATCGACCTGGACGTGCCGGCGGGCCGGCTCGTCGACGCGATCCCGCGCCGCCGCACCGACCGGCGGGCGTACGGCGACCGGCCGGTGCCGGAGGCGGTGCTGGCCCGGCTCGGTGACGCCGTCGAAGCCGAGGGCGCCCACCTGCACGTGGTCCGGCCGGACCAGATGCCGATGCTCGCCGTGTCCACCGGCCGCGCCGCCGAGGCGGAGCTGGCCGACCCCGCGTACCGGGAGGAGCTGAACCGGTGGACCAACCGGCCGCCGGGCAGCGGCGACGGCGTGCCCGCAGCCACCGCCGTGCGGCCCTCCTCCACGGCGGGTGCCGCTGCGCGACTACGCGCCCGGCGGGGCGGCCGGCCTCAGCGCGGGCACGGACTTCGACCGCGGCGCGGCGTACCTGATCCTGTTCGGTGAGGACGACGAGCCCGCCGCCTGGCTGCGCGGCGGCGAGGCGCTGTCGGCGCTGTTGCTCACCGCCACCGCCGAAGGGCTGGCCAGCGCACCGCTCAGCGACGCCGTCGAGCTGGCCTGGCCGCGCCGGATGATGCGTGACCTGCTCGCCGGCATCGGCAGCCCGTACCTGATCGTGCGCGTCGGCTGGGGCCCGGAGGCCGAGCTGCCGCCGGCGCCGCGCCGCGCGCCGGGCGACGTCATCGAGGTGGTGGACTGACTCCGGCCTCTACGACTTCGATGCCCGCCGGATGTGGCTGATCGACCTGGCCGAGTACCGGCCGGGACCGTTCGTGCTCGACTCCGGCCGGCTGCCCGGCTCCCGCCGCTACCTGTCGCCGCAGGAGCTGACCCGGGGCGCGACCGTCGACGACCGCCCCACGGCCCACGCGCTCGGTCGCACGCTTCGCCACCCGCTCGACGGCCCGTCCGGCTGGCGCGGCACCACCGCGGAACGCGCGGTCGTCGCCCGGGCCACCCGCGCCGATCCGGCCGCGCGGCACGCCACCGTGGCCGCCCTGATCGGCCCCTTCGGCGACCCGAGCCCAGGCCAGGTGGTGACTGTCCGTCACCTCGATCCCGATGCAGCACATCGTCACAGTGAGTGAGGGGCGGCTCCTGGGGCGAATGCACCGCCTTTCCGCGCACACTGCGCCTGAGCAGCCAAGATGCTCGACTGGTCGTTGACGATGCTGTTGCCTCTCCGCCGACTTTGCTCTGCAGCCTCATACGCGGCGGTAGCCGTGAGTCACCGTCGCGTCGATGGCTGCAGAGCAAAGTGGCCCGAGGTGAACCATGCGGGCTCAGCTTCGGCGCTACCGTACGTGACGGCGAGGGGGTCGGCATGTCGGGACGACCAGGGCCGGGTGCGGGGCGGCCGTCGGGCGGAAACCCGCTCCCGGGGCCCGTCCGGCGCATAGCGTGGGGCGAGGTGGCCTGCCCGGGGCGCCGGTGAGCGGAGGGAGAACGCGGTGACTGAGCCGGAGGAGGAGCAGGAGAAGACCCGCAAGACCGATCGGGTGCTGTTCTCGCCCGACGGCGACCCGCACCACACGCTGGCCGAGGCGCCCCAGCCGGACGAGCACCTCCCGCCCACCGTCACCCGCGACGGCCACACGGACGTGCTCGACGACGAGCAGTGAGCGCACGAACCCGCCCGGCCGACCGGGCGGGTTCCAGCCGCCCCGGAGGGCGGCCACGGAAGCAGCCTCAGACCGGCGGGATGCCGGAGCGGCCGATGTCCGACATGTCGTCGCCGATCTCGGTCCGGGTGCCGGCCACCGGCCCGGCGGTCGCCCCCGTCCGGTCCTCGATGCAGGCTTCACCCAGCCCGTGCATCAGCTCACCCACCGCGGCCAGCGCCGCACCCTTGTCCGGGCAGGGCTGCCCGGTGGCGAGCACCCGCCCGTCGCCGCCGACCACGGTGAACCCCACGGTGCCGTCGGCTTCGCTCTCGATGACGAACTTCACCATGCTCCTCTCGCCGCCCCGGGCCGGGCGGCCCTTCAGCTCACGCCGTGCGACTGCAGCCACAACTCCAGCAGGCCCAGTTGCCACAGCTTGTTGCTGCCGGCGGCGGCCTGCGCCCGGTCCGGCTCGGCCAGCAGCTCGTCGACGTACTCCCGGCGGAACAACCCGCGCCGGCGTGCCTCGGGCGCGCTGAGCGCCTCGACCACCAACTCTCGCACGGGCCCGTCGACGTTGCGCAGCGCCGGCACCGGGAAGTAGCCCTTGGGCCGGTCGATGACCTCGGCCGGCAGCACTTCCCGGGCCACCTCCTTGAGCACGCCCTTGCCGCCCTGGGCCAGCTTGTGCTCGGGCGGGCAGGCCGCGGCGAGCGCCACCAGGTCCTGGTCGAGGAAGGGCGTGCGCACCTCCAGTCCCCAGGCCATGCTCATGCTGTCGACCCGTTTGACCGGGTCGTCGGGCAGCATCAGGTGCGTGTCCAGGCGCAGCACCGCGTCCACGGCGGTCTGCGCGCCGGGCGCGGCCAGGTCCGCGGCGACCAGCTCGCCGCTGGCGTCGCGCTCACAGGTGTACGCGGGGTCGACCACCCGGTTCAGCTCGGCGTGATCGCGGTCGAAGAACGCGGCGGTGAACTCGGCCGCGGCGTTCTCCCGCGCCGCGTCGGCGAGCCGGTGGTGGTAGCCGTAGCCGGCGAACACCTCGTCGGCGCCCTGGCCCGACTGCGCCACCTTCACGTGCCGGGCGACCTGCTCGGAGAGCAGGTGGAACGCCACCACGTCGTGGCTGCCCATCGGTTCGGTCATGGCCGCCACGGTGGCGCGTACGGCCGGGCCGAGATCGCCGTCGGAGAGCTGGATGCGGTGGTGGTCGGTGCCGAACGCGCGGGCGACCAGGTCGGAGTAGTGGAACTCGTCGCCGGCCTCGTCGCCGCGGCTGTCGAACCCGATGCTGAACGTCTGGAGGTGGTGCTGACCGGCGCCGTCGAGCAGCGCGACGATCATGCTGGAGTCGAGGCCGCCGGAGAGCAGCACCCCGACCGGCACGTCGGCGACCAGCCGGCGGCGTACGGCCGTGCGCAGCGCGTCCCCGACGGCGGCCCGCCAGTCGGCGGCGTCCATGCCGTCGTGGGCCCGGTCGCGCCGGTACTCGGGCCGCCAGTAGACGCGCTCGCTGCTGTGCCCGTCGGCGTCCACCACCCGCACGGTGGCCGGGGGCAGCTTGCGGATGCCGCGCAGGATGGTGCGGGGCGCCGGCACGATCGAGTGCCACGACAGGTAGTGGTGCAGCGCGACCCGGTCGATGCCGGTGTCGACGTCGCCCCCGGCCAGCAGCGCCGGCAGCGTGGAGGCGAACCGGAGCCGGCCCGGGGACTCGGCGAGGTACAGCGGCTTGATGCCGAGCCGGTCGCGGGCCAGCACGAGCCGGCGGCGACGCCGGTCCACCAGCGCCACGGCGAACATGCCGACCAGGTGGTCGACGAACCGCTCACCCCACTGCGCGTACGCCACCAGGATCACCTCGGTGTCGCTGGTGCTGTGGAACGTGTGCCCGGCGGAGATCAGTTCGTCGCGCAGCTGCGGGTAGTTGTAGACGCAGCCGTTGAACACGAGCGCCAGGCCGAGGTCGTCGCGGACCATCGGCTGCGCGCCGGCCTCGGACAGGTCGATGACTGTCAGCCGGCGGTGCCCCAGCGCGATCCAGCCGTCGTCCCACGCGCCCTCACCGTCCGGGCCGCGTGAGCGCATCGCCGCTGTCATCCGGTTCACCGCGTCGGTGTCGGGGGTGACCCCGTCGAACCTGGCCTCACCGCTGATCCCGCACATCTCAGCGCCCACCGGTCAGTCGCGGAGCACCCACCATGCCAACCTCCCGCCGCGTCGTCTCCCCCGGGCGGTCCGCCGGGTACGGCGACTACCCGGCCTGTGGCGTAGGAAACCCGGATGGGCGGTTGGCGAGCCGGGCACGGCGCGCCGTCGTACGGTGGCGGTACGGGCCATGTCCCCGGGCGGTCCGGCCACGGGACGTGGCCAGGATCAACGACGCCTGCCAGGAGGACGTGTGTTCGCCAATTCCGAGGAACTCCTGCGATACCTCACCGACGAGGACGTGAAGTTCGTCGACGTACGTTTCTGTGACCTGCCCGGCGTGATGCAGCACTTCAACCTGCCGGTCGAGTCGTTCGACGACAGCGTGTTCACCGACGGCCTCGCCTTCGACGGCTCCTCGATCCGCGGCTTCCAGTCGATCCACGAATCGGACATGCTGCTGCTGCCGGACGTGGCGACCGCGTTCGTGGACCCGTTCCGCGCGCAGAAGACCGTCGCGTTGAACTTCTTCGTCCACGACCCGTTCACCAGGGAGGCGTACTCCCGGGATCCGCGCAACGTGGCGAAGAAGGCCGAGGCGTATCTGGCGGCGAGCGGCATCGCCGACACCGCGTACTTCGGCGCGGAGGCGGAGTTCTACATCTTCGACTCCATCCGCCACGAGACCTCGGCGCACCAGTCGTTCTACTACATCGACTCGATCGAAGGCGCCTGGAACACCGGGCGGATCGAGGAGGGCGGCAACCGCGGCTACAAGACCGCCTACAAGGGCGGCTACTTCCCGGTGCCCCCGGTCGACCACTACGCCGACCTGCGCGACAGCATGGTCCGCCGGATGGTGGACGCCGGTTTCACAGTGGAGCGTTCGCACCACGAGGTGGGCACCGGCGGGCAGTCGGAGATCAACTACAGGTTCTCGACGCTGCTGCACTCGGCCGACGACCTTCAGCTGTTCAAGTACCTGATCAAGAACGAGGCGTGGGCGCACGGCAAGACCGCGACGTTCATGCCCAAGCCGGTGTTCGGTGACAACGGCTCCGGCATGCACACCCACCAGAGCCTGTGGCGCGGCGGCGAGCCGCTGTTCTACGACGAGACCGGCTACGCCGGCCTGTCCGACACCGCCCGCTGGTACATCGGCGGCCTGCTGCACCACGCCCCCTCGCTGCTGGCCTTCACCAACCCGACCATCAACTCGTACCGCCGTCTCGTCCCCGGCTTCGAGGCGCCGGTCAACCTGGTCTACTCCCAGCGCAACCGCTCCGCCTGCACCCGCATCCCGGTGACCGGCAGCAACCCGAAGGCCAAGCGCGTCGAGTTCCGCGTGCCGGACCCGTCCAGCAACCCGTACCTGGCGTTCGCCGCCATGCTCATGGCCGGTCTCGACGGCATCAAGAACAAGATCGAGCCGCCCGCCCCGATCGACAAGGACCTCTACGACCTGCCCCCGGAGGAGTGGGGCGACGTCAAGCAGGTGCCCGGTTCCCTCAGCGAGGCGCTGGCGGCGCTGGAGACCGACCACGACTACCTGCTCGACGGCAACGTCTTCACCGCCGACCTGATCTCCACCTGGGTCGACTGGAAGAACGCCAACGAGGTCGACCCGGTACGCCTGCGTCCGACCCCGCACGAGTTCGCCATGTACTACGACTGCTGAGCGACGTCCTGCTGAGCGACCCCACCGCCCCCGCGCCACCCGCGGGGGCGGTGGTCGGCGGAAACAGCCTCGGGACGGCCCCCGGCCTCGTACCGTCGAGACATGATCCCGCCTCACGACGAGCTGCCGACCGTTCCGTGCCGGTGGAGCCGTCGGTGAGGCCGCGGCCCACCACCACCGCCACCACCCCGACACCGGAGATCCCCACCGTCCTGACCCTCGGGGTGGAAGAGGAGTTCCTGCTGCTGGACCCCGTCACCGGCGAGAGCATGCCGGTCGCCGACCGGGTCCGCGACGCGCTCTCCGGGACCGCACGCGAGCAGAGCCGGCAGGAGTTCCGGCACAGCATGGTGGAGATGGTGACCCCGGTCAGCCCCGACCTCGGTCAGCTCCGCGAGCACCTGGTCACGCTACGCCGGGCGGCCGCCCGGGCGGCCGACGCGGCCGGGGCGCAACTGGTCGCCGTCGGCGCCACCCCGGTCTGCGAGGCCCACCGCACGGTGCCCGACGAGCAGCGCTACCACGACATGTCCCGCCGGTTCGGCCCGGTGGCCCACGACCCGGCGGTCTGCGGCTGCCACGTCCACGTCGGCGTACCCGACCGGGAGCTGGCCGTGCAGGTGTGCAACCACCTGCGCCCGTGGCTGCCGGTGGTGCAGGCGCTCACCACCAACTCGCCGCTGCACGACGGGCGGGACACCGGGCACGCCAGCTGGCGCTCGATGCAGTTGGAACGGTGGCCGAGCATCGGGCCGACGCCGCACTTCCACTCGGCCGCCGACTACGACGCCACGGTCCGGGACCTGATCACCGCCGGCATCATGCTCGACGCCGCGATGGTCTACTGGTACGCCCGCCCGTCGGCGGCGTACCCCACAGTGGAGATCCGCGTCGGCGACGTCTGCCCCACAGTCGACGACACCGTCCTGATCGCCGGGCTGGTCCGGGCGCTGGTCGCCACCGCGATCGACGACATCCGCGACGGTGTGCCGGCCCAGCGCATCCGCGACTGCCTCGTCGCCGCCGCGCACTGGCGGGCCGCGCACGACGGCGTGGACGGTGACCTGGTCGACCTGCGCACCGGGCGGCCCCGGCCCGCCTGGGACCTCGTCGACGACATGCTCGGCATCGTCACGCCCGCGCTGACCCGCCACGGCGATCTGGACCTGGTCCGGCGCGAGATCGACCGGGTGCGCCGCGAGGGCACCGGCGCCACCCGGCAACGTCAGGTCATGGCCGACACCGGCGGTGACGTCCGTGTCGTGCTCGCGCACCTGGCCGCGCAGACCGTCGCGGCCTGAGATGAGCGGCCCGGCCGACGACACGCCGGACCGGGCCGGCGGCCGGTCAGCGCAGCCCGGCGAACAGGTCGTCCTCCGGCGTCGGCGCGCCGGTGGTGTCCCGCACCCGTACGAACGTCTCCATGCCCATCAGCTCGGTGAACCGCTCCTGCCCGAGGCGCAGGAAGAAGATGTTCTCCGCCTGGCTGGCGTGCGCGGCGAGCGACGCGAACTTCTGCCCGCCGTAGCCGCTGGTGTCGACCCAGGTGGTGATCTCGTCGTCCGGCAGGCCCAGCGCCGGCATCTCGTCGGTCGCCTCCGGCTCGGGGAACTCCACCCCGATCTCGCGCATGACGGTGCCGAACTGCTGGAACGCGCTGCGCGGCACGGTGGTCCAGTAGACCTTGGCCGGGATGCCGGTCTGTTCGACGGCGGCCATGGTGATGCGGTGGGCCTGGATGTGGTCCGGGTGGCCGTAGAAGCCGTTTTCGTCGTAGGTGACGACGACGTCGGGACGGTAGCGCCGGATCAGCTCGGCCAGCCGGCCGGCCGCCTCGGCCACCGGCGTGTTCCAGAACGCGCCGGGCGCGTCGTTCGTGGCCCAGCCCATCATCCCGGAGTCGCCGTAGTCGAGCGTCTCCAGGTGGGTCACCTTGAGCGCCTCGCAGCTCGCGGCCAGCTCGGCGCGGCGCATCTCGACCACGGCCTTCGGGTCGTGCCCGGGGTCGCCCGGCTTGATTCCGCCGGGGCCGTCGCCGCACCCCCCGTCGGTGCAGGTCACGAGCACAGTGGTCACGCCCTCGGCCGCGTAGCGCGCCAGGATGCCGCCGGTGCTCGTCGCCTCGTCGTCGGGGTGCGCGTGCACCGCCATCAGGGTCAGGGATCGATCGGTCACCCCGTCACCATACGAGCATCGGCCGACGAACTAGCATTGCCCGGTCCGCAGACGGCGACGGAAGCGAGGCACGATGGGTTGGCTCCAGCGGTTGCTCGGTGGCGGACGGGTCGAACTGGACCCGACACGTCAGCAGGAGCTGCTGCGGGACGTGCGGCAGTCCTACGGGGCGCACGCCCGCCTCCGGTTCCCGGAGCAGGCCGACGCGATCACCCGGCTGCTGTCCGATGACGACGGTCTCGTGGTGGCCGCCGGGATCGTCTGCGAGGCCGCCGACCAGGCGCACGCCGACCTGCTGGGCCAGGCGCACGAGGTGTTCCGGCGTACCGGCCGGCGGCTGCTGGTGCACCGCCGCAACTACCGGCCCCTGTGGAAGGAGGCCGGGCCCGCGCTGCGCTGGCCGCTCGGCGCGCTGCCCAGCGGGCTGCACCCGTACGCGCAGGTGGCCGGCGCCGTGGCGGCGGTCGGCGGGCGGGCCGACCGGCTGGACAAGGTGACCGATCCGCAGCCGTTCGTGACGCGCCTGTTCGAGGTGCTCGACCTGACCACGGCCGGCTGGGAGTTCGGCCGGGTGCGTGTGGACACCGACAGCGCGTCGCTGGTGGAGCGGCTGATGGGCACCGGCGCGCGGGTGCTCGCGACGATGGACGACCCGCCCCGGCTGCCGCCGGCGGTGCGGGAGATGATGCGCCGCAACCACCGCATCGCCGTGTACGACCCGGCCGGTCCCCGGGTGGTCGGCGAGTTCAACCTGGGCGCGCGGCTGCGCGAGACGCTGCTGGCCTGACCGTCGGCACGCCCCGCCCCGGCCGGGTTGCCGCGGCGGGGCGCGTCAGCGGTCAGGTGGTCGTGCAGGTGAGGTTCGTCGGCGGGTTGTTGGTGCCGCCGGCCGTGCCGATGAAGCCGAACGTGGTGGAGCCGCCGGCCGGCACCGAGCCGTTGTAGTCGACGTTGCGCACCGTGACGTTCGCGCCGCTCTGGGTGTGCGTGCCACTCCAGATCTGGTTGATCACCTGACCGTTCGGGAACGTCCAGGACACCGTCCAGCCGCGGATCGCGGTGGCGCCGGCGGTCACCGTGACCTCGGCCTGGAAGCCGCCGGACCAGGAGCCGGTGATCGCGTACGTGGCACGCGCGCCGGACGGCGCCGGCGAGCTGGTGGTCGGGGTCGGAGTCGGGGTCGGTGACGGCGTGGACGTCGGCGAGGGTGTCACGCCGGGCCGGGCCGCCCGGTAGGTGTGGCCGGCGCGGACGGTGAGCGCGACGACGTCGGACTCCGGCCGGGTGGTGGCCGGTGTGCTGCCGTCGGTGACGTCGGTGAGGGTGAAGGCGCCGGTGAACAGCCGGGACCGCAGTCGCAGCGTGCCGTCGCGGTCGGCGCGGACGCTGATCTCGTCGGCCTGGCTGTTGCTCCAGGCCAGCGCCACCGTGTAGCCACCCCGGCCGCGCAGTCCCGCGACCTGCCGGCGGGCCAGGCGCTGGGGAGCGCGGGCAGCAGGTGCAGCTCCCCGGTGTGGCTGTGCAGCAGCATCTCGGCGATGCCCGAGGTGGCGCCGAAGTTGCCGTCGATCTGGAACGGCGGGTGCAGGTCGAACATGTTCGGCGCGAGCCGGTCGGTGCGGACCAGGTCGCGCAGGAGCTTGTGGGCGCGGGCGCCGTCCTCCAGCCGGGCCCAAAAATTGATCTTCCAGGCGAGGGACCAGCCGGTCCCGTCGTCGCCCCGCAGCTCCAGCGTCTTGCGGGCGGCCTCGTACAGCGCCGGGGTGCCCCGCCTGGTGATCTGGTTGCCGGGATGCAGCCCGTGCAGGTGGGAGACGTGCCGGTGGGTGCGCTCGGTCTCGACCCAGTCGGCGAGCCACTCCTGCACGTTGCCCCGGGAACCGACGCGGCTCGGTGGCAGCCGATCCTTGGCCGTACGCACCTGGGACCGGAACGTGGTGTCGACGCCGAGCACCTCGCTCGCCCGGGCCGCGGCGTCGAACAGGTCGCGCAGGATCTGGTTGTCCATCGTGGGTCCGGCGCAGACGCTGGCGTTGGCGTGGTGCGCCAGCTCCGGCGAGTTCGACGGGTTCGTCACCAGGTAGCCGAGCGTCGGATGGGCGACCAGGGTGTCGAGGAAGAACTGGGCGGCGCCCTTGAGCGCCGGGTAGTTGGCCTGGAGAAAGCCGAGGTCGCCGGTGAACAGGTAGTGGTCCCAGATGAGCGTGCTCAGCCAGGCCCCGCCGGTCTGCCACATGCCCCAGAACGCGCCGTCCACCACCGACGCGCCCCGCCAGGCGTCGGTGTTGTGGTGGGTGACCCAGCCACCGGCGCCGTACTGCGCCTGGGCGACCCGCGCGCCGGTGACGGTGAGGTCCTTGACCATGTCGAAGACCGGCAGGAAGCACTCGGACAGGTTCGTGGTGTCAGCCGGCCAGTAGTTCATCGGCAGGTTGGCGTTGACCGTGTACTTCGAGTCCCAGGACGGCGTGAGCGAGTCGTTCCAGATGCCCTGCAGGTTCGCCGGCTGGGTGCCCGGCCGCGACGAGGAGATCAGCAGGTACCGCCCGAACTGGAACAGCAGCGCGGCGAACTGCGGGTCGTTCGTGCTTGCGTGCTGCGCGATCCGTACGTCGGTGGGCTGGTCGGCGGCGGCGGTGCGGCCCAGGTCGATCGTGACCCGGTCGAACAGCGCCTGGTAGTCGGCGCGGTGGCGGGTGCGGAGCTGGTCGACGTCGACGCTCTTGGCGGCGTTCAGCCGGTTGCGGGCGATGCCCTGGTAGTCGCCGTTGACGGTGCGGTAGTTGACGTAGCTGGTGCCGATCGAGATCAGGACCGTCACGCTGGTCGCGCCGGACACCCGCAGCGTGCCGCCGGAGCTGCTCACCGTGCCGCCGGTGACGGCGGCGTTGGCCAGCGCGAGGAACCGCACCGAGCCGTTGACCCCCTCCATCGAGCCGGAGATGCCGTCGAGCGCGACTGTCGCGCCGTCCGGGCTGGACACGGTGGTCCGCTGCGGGCTGTCGAACGCGGCGGAGAACGTGATCGCGTTCGCCCGGTCGGCGGTCAGCCGGAGCACTATCACCTGGTCGGGCGCGCTGGCGAACACCTCCCGCTGGTACCGGACACCGTTCAGCACGTACGTGGTGGTGACGGTGGCGGTGGTGAGGTCCAGCGTCCGGTTGTACTGCGTCGCCCCGCTCGCCGACCCGAAGGAGAGCCGCAGGTCGCCGACGGTCTGGTAGGCGAGCTGACCGCCGGGGCTGCCCATCATGGTCTGGTTGATCAGATCCTGGGCCGAGGTCCACTGGTCGGCGAAGACGCGACGCCGGATCTCGGCCAGGTTGGCCGCGCCCCGGGTGTTCGCCGAGTCGTACGGGCCGCCGGCCCAGACGGTGTCCTCGTTGAGCTGGAGCCGTTCGGTGTCCACGTTGCCGAACACCATCGCGCCGAGCCGCCCGTTGCCGATCGGCAGGGCGCGCAGCCAGTCGGTGCCGGCCGGTTCGTCGTACCAGAGCGCCAGGTCGTTCGCGGCGAGCACCTGCGCCGGCGCCGCCGAGCCGGCGCGGGCGGCGGCGCTCCAGGCGGCCGGCACCAGCGCGGCGCCGGCGCCGGCCGCTGCGGCCTTGATGACGTTGCGTCGTGTCACTTCAGACATGCTTTTCTCCCAACCGCGCGGATCAGAGGCGGGTCCGGATGCGCGGCGCTGCCCTGTTATCGCTAACAGATTGCGCCTCGCACACCCGGACGCCGCGTTCCTGCCACTCCGCGCCCAGGGCTCCCGACCGGGCGACACGTCGGCCAACATGGACTCTCATGGATGAAGTGACATCGCGTCAAGGGGTGTTACCGCTAACAGACGCGATCCGTGGCGCACTCGCCGGGCCGAGCGGGGCGCGGGCGCGGCCGGCCGGCCCACCCGGGCCACGTGCACGATCCGCTCCGGCGCCACGTCCAGCAGCGTGCCGAGCGCGCCACGGGTGGCTGCGACGTCGACGAGCTGACTGAGCGGGTGCGCGGCCAGCCCGGCCGTGTGCAGCGTCAGCCACATCCGCATCAGCACGCGTCCGAACTCGACCTGCCCGGCCGCGTCCAGACCGGGCGGCGCGATCAGCGCCAGCACCCCGCCGCCCTGCGCCAGCGGATCACCGCCCGCGGCGGCGAGCAGCCGGGGCAGCCCCAGCGGG
>NZ_KK037233.1:1503776-1506306 GCF_000568915.1 Micromonospora sp. M42
CTCGTGCAGGTTGCGGTGCAGATGCTCGGACAGCAGCCGCTGGTAGCCGCGCCCCTGGAACCGCGGCACCACGCCCTTGACGATCAGCACCGCCTCCCGGCGGTACCGGCGGCGGGTGGCCAGCAGCCGCAGCTGGTTGACCGGGTTCAGGTCGCCGCGCACAGCGACCAGGAAGGCGCTGATGTCCGGTACGCAGAGCACGAACGCCACCGGGTGCCCGTCGCGGGTCAGGTAGAGCAGCAGCGAGTCATCCAGCAGGTACGCCAGCCCGTCGGTCTGCCGCCGCAACTGCGCCGCCGAGATCGGCGTGTAGTAGCCGAGCTGGGCGAAGGAGTCGTTGAGCATCCCGCGCAGCAGGTCCAGCTGTTCGTCGAGCCGCCGGCTGTTCCCCCGGTGCAGGTCCAGCCGGGAGCCGTCGGGCTGGACGCCCAGCGCGGGCGGCGGTCCGGTCGGCGGCGGCACCGGGCAGATCCAGGTGTCGGAGACGAACCGTCCGGTGAACCCGTTCTCCTCGTACGCGTCCGGGTAGTACGGCGGGTTCCACGCGCTGTCCACGAAACCCCGGTCGGCGTACCCGGAGGTGATCACGCCGCCGGCCTGGTTGGGCAGCAGCGCCACCGGCCCGAACAGCAGGTCCCGGCCGGGTGTGGCGTACGCGGCGATCGCGTCGAACAGCGGCCGGGCGGCGTGCGGGGTGAACTCGGTGAGCCCGAACAACTGGCACCGGCGGCCGAGCTTGGCGTCGAGGTCGGCGTCGGTGTGCAGCGTGGTCCGCCCGACCACCGCGCCGGTGGCGTCGCGCAGCACGTACATCGGCACGCCGTCGCGCCACCAGCGGCGGATCTGCTGCCGGGGCGTCGGCACGTAGCGGGACTCGTCCGCGTACAGCCGGTCGGTGAGCGCGAGGAAGTCGCGCAGGCCGCGCCGGCCGGTCACGCGCTCGAACCGGTGGCCGGTCACCGGCGCACCGCCGGTCCGGTCGTCTCCGCGCCCAGCGGCGTGAACCGCTCGATGTGGCCCATCGCGCCGTCCTCGGCCCGCCACGCGCCGTTTGAGTAGCCGTCCGGGGAGGCGGTGTAGAGCCGGATGAACCCGGCCGTGGCGTTGCGGTTGCCGCCGGTCAGCCACATCATCAGCTTGCGGTGGTGCCGGGTCCGGGCGAAGCGCAGCAGCGCGTCGCGGTCGGTGAAGAACGCGATGGTGCCGAGCGTCAGCGGGAACTGCCAGTAGACGGTGTGCCAGCAGTAGCCGGACATCCGGCGCATGTCGCGCACCATCCGGATCCAGTCGGGGGCCAGGCGCAGCAGCACCAGCGGGTTCGCGTACCGGGTGCCGCCGATGAACATGGCGCCGGCGCGGGCCTGGGCCGGGGCGCGGGAGAAGTCACGGGTACGCATCGCTCACCTCACCAGGTAGACGTTCTTGATCTTCTGCATGGCGGCGAACGGGCCGCAGTCCGGTTCGTGCAGTTCCACCCGCAGGTCACCGGCGGTCGGGTCCTCCACCAGGGACTGCGCGAAGTCCCGCGACACCGAGGTCAGGTGCGCGCGTACCCCGTCGCGGCAGGCGTCGGCGAGCGCTGCGCGGGCCGCGGCGTCCAGCGGGCGGCGCAGCTCCACGTGGATCACCGGCCGGGTCTCCAGCGCCGCGTCCTCGTGCAGCGTCAGGCAGAACCTGTTGATCTCGGCGGCGTACGGGTTGCCGGTGTAGAGGCCGTACTCGACGTCCTGCGGGTAGAGGTTCGCGCCCAGGTAGGACACGGTGGAGTCGCTGCGGCCGAACAACAGCAGCAACGGCAGCGTCATCCGCTCCTCGGCCACCGCGGTACGGAACTCGGCGCGACGCACCGGGTCGGCGTTGGCCAGTTCGACGATCCGCCGGTACGGCACCAGCAGCGCCTCGTCGCCGACGTTGTAGCGCAGCCGGGGCTGGAGCACGTGCGGGCCGGTGACAGTGCAGAGCAGCTCCCGCCGGTCGTTGGTCTCCAGGTAGGTGGCGAACGGGTTGTACTGGAACACCATTGGCAGCCGCTGCTCGCCGCGGCCCAGCAGTTCCGCGCGCAGTCCCGCGTCGGTGCGCAGCCGCCGCCGCAACCAGACCGTGAACCGGGTCTCCGCGCCGATGCCGATGGTCAGGTCCGACGCCCCGTACGCCGACCGCACCCGCACGAACCGCTGCTCCAGGTAGTCGCGCAACGCCTCGGTCATCCCCTCGCCGCCGCAACTGGCGAAGATCCGGTACCGCGACCACGGAAAGTCCTCGGCGTCGAGCCGGTCCCGCAGGTGCTTGAGGAACGGCGGGTACGCGGTCACCAGGTAGTCGTGGCCGGGACCGAACTCGCGCAGCGTGTCGACGATCTTCCCGAGGTCGGGGCCGGTGTTCTTCACGGTGGCGATCCGGGCCATCGCCGCGCCCGTGGTGGTGCCGGTCGCCCAGGCGCCCATCGAGTACGCGTTGATGACGAACGGGCGGCGCATCGGGAACGCCAGTCCGGTGTAGCCGGCGATGTCGCGGTGCACCGCCCGCAGCT
>NZ_KK037233.1:1507136-1528543 GCF_000568915.1 Micromonospora sp. M42
CGCCCTGATCGACACCGTGGTCGGGCAGCTGAAGATGGCCGACGACCAGCGCGGTGAGGTGATCCGGCGGTACACGTCGGACGCGCACGACGCGCTGGACACCGTACTCAATCTGGCGCGGCTGGCCCCCGAGGTGGCAAATGGCCTCGCGGACCGGCTGGCGTCGCCGGCCCCGAAGCGGCCCACGGACCGGTAGCCGCGCGATGCGCCGACCACCGGGGTGGCCGGCGGGCACGTGGAACGGATGCTGGAGCGCTATCGCGGGCTGGCCCTCGGCGCGCTGCTCGACGACGTGCCCGACGGCGGCCCGCGATACCTCTACGACCTGGTCGCGGAGTACCCGCGGCGCTGGGGCAAGGGGCTGCGCGCCGCGCTGTGCCTGGCCACGTGCCGGGCGTTCGGCGGCGGCGGCGCGGTGGGCCTCAACGCCGCAGTGACTGTAGAGCTGTTCCACAACGCCTTCCTCATCCACGACGACATCCAGGACGAAAGCGAGCAGCGGCGCGGCGGGCGGACGCTGCACGCCGAGTACGGCGTGGGCGTGGCGCTGAACGTCGGCAACATGACGAACCTGCTGGCGTTGCGGCGGCTGGCGGCGAACCGGGCGGCCCTCGGCTCCGGGATCGCCTGGCGGCTGTTCACCGAGACCGAGCTGATGATGCGCCACTCGCTGGAGGGGCAGGCGCTCGAGATCGGCTGGATCCGCGACAACGTGTGCGACCTGGACGCCGACGACTACTACCGGATGTGCCTGAAGAAGACCTCCTGGTACACGTGCATCTACCCGTGCCGCACCGGCGTCCTCGTGGCGACCGGCCGGGAGAACGCCGTCGACGTGCTGGACCGGTACGGCTGGTACCTGGGTGCGGCGTTCCAGATCCAGGACGACGCGCTCAACCTGACCGGCGACTACGCCCGGTACGGCAAGGAGATCGCCGGTGACCTGTGGGAGGGCAAGCGCACGCTGATCCTGATCGACTTCATGCGGCGGTGCACACCGGAGGAACGCGAACGGCTCGTGCGGCTGCTGAGCCGTACCCGCGCGGAGCGCACCGACGCCGAGGTGCGCTGGCTGCACGGGCGGCTGCTCGCGTACGACTGTGTGGAGTCGGCGCGGCGCAGCGCCCGGGATCTCGCGCTCGCGGCCCGGCGTGAGGGTGAGCGGGCGCTGGGCGCCGCCGCCGACACCGAGGACGGCCGTTTCCTGCTGGAGCTGACCGACTACGTGGTGGAACGGGCCCGCTAGCCGCCCAGGATCCCGCGCAGCCAGGTGAGCTGTTCGCGCTGGTGCGCGGCCTCGCCGCCCTCGTGGTCGTTGAACTCGTACACCCGCACGTCCTTGTCGCCGCCGTAGCGGTGGTAGGCGGCGAAGCAGGTCGACGGCGGGCAGACCTGATCACGCAGGGCGATGGAGAACAGCGCCGGCGCGGTGGCGCGCGGCGCGAGCACTGCGGCGTCCAGGTAGGACAGGGTGCGGAACACCTGGTCGGCGCGATCGCGGTGCAGCGCGAGGTACTCGACGACCTCGGCGTACGGGCTGTCCGGGCCGGCGACGCGCACGCCCCGGCGGATGTCGCACAGGAACGGCACGTCCGGCATGACGGCGGTGACGTCCGGGCACAACGCGCCGACGGCCAGGGCGAGCCGCCGCCCTGGCTGAAGCCGGTCACCGCCACCCGCGCCGGGTCGACGGCCGGGTGCCGCCGGGCGGCCTCGGCGAAGCGGACCGCGTCGGTGATGAGCCGCCGGTAGTAGTGCTCCGCCGGGTCGGCGACGCCCCGGGTGAGGAAGCCGGGCACGGTGCCGGCCGGGTAGGGGTGCGGGTCGGGCGTGCCGCCGGTGGCGGCGCTCCACCCCTGGCCGCGGCTGTCCATGATCAGGTGCGCGAAGCCGGCCGCCGCCCAGAACAGCTTCTCGTGCGGCAGGCCGCGGCCCCGGCCGTAGCCGAGGTACTCGACCACGCAGGGCAGCGGCCTGTCGGCATTGGCGGGCAGGTGCAGCCATCCGCGTACCGGCTCGCCGCCGAAACCGGGGATCGTGGCCGCGTACGTCCGGATCTGGGTCAGCCCGGTGTCGACCGGCTCGTAGACCGCCGCCGCCGGGTCGCCGCCGCCGTCGAGCGTGCGCGCCCAGAATCCGTCCAGGTCCGCCGGCACGTCCAGCTCCGGCCGGTACGCGAGGCAGCCGGCCAGGTCGAGGTCGGTCAGCGGCACGACGCGGCCTCCCGCACGGCGGACGCGAACCAGCCGGTGATGGTGCTCGGGTGGGTGATGGCGGTGCCGACCACCACCGTCCACGCGCCCGCCCGCAGCGCCTGCGCGGCCTGCTCCGGGGTGTGGATGCGTCCCTCGGCGACCACCGGGACGTCGACCGCGGCGGCGAGCCGGGCGACCAGGTCCAGGTCCGGCCCGTCGCCCTTGGTGGTGTACGCGGTGTACCCGGAGAGCGTGGTGCCGACCAGGTCGGCGCCGGCAGCGGCGGCGGCGATGCCCTCGTCCAGCGTGGAGCAGTCGGCCATCACCAGCGCGCCGGTGCGCTCGTGCACGGCGGCGATCGTCTCGGCGAGCGTACGGCCGTCGGGGCGGGGCCGGGACGTGCCGTCGAGCGCGACGACGTGCGCCCCGGCGTCGGCGACGGCGAGCGCGTGTTCGAGCGTCGGGGTGATGAAGACGTCGTCGTCGCCGTCCTTCCAGAGCCCGATCAGCGGCAGGTCCACCGCCGCGCGGATGGCCGCGATGTCCGCCAGGCCCTGGGCGCGGATGCCGGCGGCGCCGCCGCGGGCGGTGGCGAGCGCGACCCGGCGCATGGTGTCCGGGTCGCGCATGGGCTCACCCGGGTACGCCTGGCAGGAGACCACCAGGCGGTGGCGGAGCTGGTCGACGAGGGAGTTCATGAGACCTTCCAGGCGAGCGAGGCGGCGCCGAGCAGCGGCGCGTCGGGGCCGAGGGTGGAGGCGAGGACCGGCACGCCGGCCAGGCCGGGCAGCGTCCGGCGGGCACCGCGTCACGCAGCGCCCGCCACCACGGCTCGCCGAGGCCGGTGACGCCGCCGCCGATCACCACGGCGGCGGGGTCGAGCACGTTGACCAGGCCGCCGACGGCGGACCCGACGGCCGTGCCGCCGAGCCGGACGACGTCGCGGGCCGTCTCGTCGCCGCCCGCCGCGAGCGCGGCGACGGCCCGCAGGTCGGCCACCGGACGGCCGGTACGCCGGACGTACTCGGCGGTGAGCGCGGGCCCGGCGGCGATCGCCTCCAGGTGCCCGCGCCCGCCGCAGGTGCAGGGCAGCGTTCCGGCGTACGCCGACGGCTGGTGCCCGGCGTGCCCGGCCGCGCTGTGCGCACCGGCGAGCACTGTGTCGCCGAGGACGAACGACGCGCCGACGCCGGTGCCCACGGCGACGTAGAGCACCGTGTCGTACCCGGCCGCGACGCCGTGACGCGCCTCGCCCAGCGCGTGGGCGTGCACGTCGTTGACCACGGTGACCGGCACGCCCAGGCGCCGGCCCAGGTCGCCGCGCAGGTCCGTGCCGGTCCACCCGGTCAGCACGTCGGTGGCGGACAGCACCAGGCCGGAACCGCTGTCGATGACGCCGGCGCTGCCGACGCCGAGCGCCCGTACGACACCCGGCGCGTCCGCCCGCAGCTTCTCGACCAGGCCGGGCGGCGGTGTCGAGCACCGCGGCGCGTCCGGAGCGGCCCCGGTGTCGGCGCGCTGTGCCGACGACGACTTCGCCGGAGGCGGTGACCAGGCCGGCTATGTCTGATGCGCGATGCGAAGCGCGGCGACAGACGGGTCGTGCTCACTCGGGCATGGTCAGAGCAGCCCGGCCCAGTTCCAGCTGGGTACGCACGCGGCCCGTCTCGGCGTCGTCCAGCGGCCGCAGCGGCAGCGACACCGCGTTGCCGGCGATGACGCCGAGCAGGGACAGCGCGGTCTTGAACGCGCCGACGCCCCGGGTGGCGCCCGCCGAGGTGGCCGGGTCGGCCGCGTCGACGATGCGGAACAGCCGGGTCAGGCGGTCCTGTTCCCGGCGGGCCGCGGCCCAGTCGCCGGCCACGCAGGCGCGGTGCAGTCGCACGTATCCGGCCGGGTCCACGTTGCCCAGTCCGGGCACCGAGCCGGAGCCACCGGCGAGCATCATCGCGTCGACCACGACCTCGTGGCCGGTGAGCAGGCTGAAGTCGCGCTCCGGCGCGTGCTCGGCGATGGCGAGCGCCAGCTGGCGGAACGCGACGTCGTCGCCGCTGGAGTCCTTGACGCCGGCCAGCACGCCCTCGGCGGCGAGGCGGGTCAGCAGG
Source organism: Micromonospora sp. M42 (assembly GCF_000568915.1). Classification (NCBI taxonomy): domain Bacteria; kingdom Bacillati; phylum Actinomycetota; class Actinomycetes; order Micromonosporales; family Micromonosporaceae; genus Micromonospora; species Micromonospora sp. M42. The sequence goes on from NZ_KK037233.1 coordinate 1,511,437, forward strand.
TCGACGGAGAGCTTGCTGTGCACGCAGACCGGGATGTCGTACGCCAGCAGCGGAAGCTCGACCGCCGCGGCGACGGCGCGGAAGTGCCGCTCGATCTCGTGCGGGCCGACGATGGCGTAGAACGGGGCGGTCACGACGAGGCCGTCCGCGCCCAGACGGGTGGACGCCTCGGCCCGCTCCACGACCCGGCGGGTGGTGGGTTCGATGCATCCGGCGAGGACCGGCACGGCGCCGCCGGCGGTCTTGACGATGGTCTCCAGCGCGAGGTCCCGCTGCCGGTCGGTGAGGAAGACCGTCTCGCCGGAGCTGCCGAGCGCGAAGATGCCGTCGACGCCGGCGTCGAGCAGCCACTCGACCAGCCGTTCCAGGGAGTGGACGTCGACCTCGCCCTCTTCGGTCAGGGGGGTGACGGCCGGCGGCACGACTCCGGCGAACCGCGGGGCTGGGGTGGTCACAGGTTCTCCTCGACAGACTCAGTTGTGGTGCGGCCGGTCGCCGAGGTGGCGAGCGCGACCAGTTCGGTGTTGGCGGTGCCGGCGGGCACCGGGTGGTGGCAGCGGAACTCGTGGCCCGCGCCCTCGGCGGGGCGCGGCGCGGGCATGTCCACGGCGCAGCCGTCGGTCGCGGCCCAGCAGCGGGTCCGGAACGGGCAGCCGCTCGGCGGGCGGGTCGCCGACGGGACCGGGCCGACCAGTGGAATGGGCTCGATCGGTGAGAGCAGGCCCGGCGTGGCCGAGAACAAGGCCCGGGTGTACGGGTGCCGGCCGCCCTCGGGCAGCAGGTCGGCGGGGGTCTGCTCGACGATGCGGCCCAGGTACATGGTGACGACCCGGTCGCTGACCCGCTTGACGGTCTGGATGTCGTGCGACACCAGCACCATGGCCAGGCCGAGCCGGTCCTTGAGGTCCAGCAGCAGGTTGAGGATCTGCGCGCGGACCGACACGTCGAGCGCGCTGGTCGGCTCGTCGGCGATGACCAGCCCCGGTTCCAGGGCCAGCGCGCGGGCGATGGACACCCGCTGGCGCTGGCCGCCGGAGAGCTGGCTGGGCAGCACGTCGGCGACCGAGCGGGGCAGGCCGACCAGGGCCATCAGCTCGGTCACCCGCTGCTCGCGCTGCTGCCGGGTGCCCCGGCGGTGCACGTCGAGCGGGTCGCGCAGGATGTCGCGTACCGGCATCCGGCGGTTCAGTGAGGTGGCCGGGTCCTGGAAGATCATGCCGACGCCGGCGCCGATGTGCTCGCGCCGCTCGGTGGCGGTCATCGACCACACGTCCTTGCCGGCGAAGGACACCGTGCCGGCGGTCGGCCGTTGCAGGCCGACGAGCACCTTGGCGAGGGTGGACTTGCCGCAGCCGGACTCGCCGACGATGCCGACCGTCTCGCCGGCCCGGATGACCAGGTCGGCGCCGGTGAGCGCGTAGACCTTCTCCCGGCTGAACATGCCGCCGCCGCGCGCGGCGTGCACCACGTGCACGTCGCTCAGCTCGGCGATCGGCCGGTGCTCGGCGGTGGCGCTCATCGGGCCGGCTCCTTCTCGCTGACGGTGACGGCGGGGTGGTGGCAGGCGTACCCGTGGCCGTCCGTGCCCGCCATGGTGGGCGCGGTGTCCCGGCAGATCTCGGTCGCCATCGGGCAGCGGTCGGAGAATCGGCAACCCTTCGGGAAGTCGGCCGGTGAGGGCACCACGCCGCGGATCTGGGTGAGCCGTTCCGCGCCGGTCTCCAGGGACAGGACGGAACCGAGGAGCCCGCGGGCGTAGTGGTGGGCGGGCGCCTCCATCACGTCGGCGGTCACGCCGGTCTCCACGATCTGCCCGCCGTACATCACCACGACCCGGTCGCAGACGTCGCTGACCAGGGCGAGGTCGTGGCTGACCAGGATGAGGGCGAAGCCGAGCCGCTCGCGCAGCTCCAGCAGCAGCGCCATCACCTGGGCCTGCACGGTGACGTCAAGCGCGGTGGTCGGCTCGTCGGCGATGATCAGCTTCGGGTCGCGGGACAGCGCCATGGCGATCACGACGCGCTGCCGCTGCCCGCCGGACAGCTCGTGCGGGTACGCGGCGAGGGTGCGCCGCGGGTCCAGCCCGACCAGCCGCATCAGTTCCTCGGCCGAGCGGGTGCCGCCGCGGCGGATCATCTGGGCGAGCTGGGCGCCGACGCGCAGCGCCGGGTTCAGCGCCGACAGCGCGTCCTGGTAGACCATGGCGATCTCGCGGCCCATCAGGGCGCGGCGGCCCTTGGCGTTGAGTTTCAGCAGGTCCGTGTCCTGGAAGCGGATCTCGCCGCGTACCCGGGCGCCCTGCGGCAGCAGACCCATGACGGCGAGGACGCTCAGCGACTTGCCGGAGCCGGACTCCCCCACCAGGCCGACGACCTCGCCGGGGCGTACGTCGAAGGTGAGCCCGTCGACGATGTCGACGCCGCGGTGGCGGCCCTCGAAGCCGATGGACAGGTCGCTGACCTGAAGGACCGGCTTGCCCTGCGGCAGCGGGCGGGCGCGCTCACGCAGCCGCTGCGCCGCCTCGGCCAGGCCGGGCAGCTCGACCACCTCGCCGGTGCCGGGCTGCGCCTGCTCCAGCGCGTCACCGCTGGTGGTGGACGTGGCGCGGCGCGCGGCCGGGGCGGCCCAGGCGTCGGACATGCCCTCGGAGAGCACGTTGAGCGCCAGCACGGTGAGCAGGATCAGCAGGCCGGGGAAGAATGTGGCCCACCAGCCGCCGATCTGCACCATCTCCTTGCCGAAGGCGATGACCGAGCCCCACGAGGAGGCCGCCTCCTGCGGGGCGAGGCCGCCGCCGATGAAGGACAGGGACGCCTCGAAGACGATCGCGTCGGCCACCATGACGGTGACGAAGACGAGGATCGGGGCGGCGCAGTTGCGCAGGACGTGCCGCCAGAGGATGTGCGGGCGGCGGGCGCCGATGATGCGCTCGGCGGCCACGTAGTCCTCGCCGTACTGGGACAGCACGTTGGCGCGGACGATGCGCGCGACCGAGGGGGTGAACACGAACCCGATCGCGATGACGAGGACCAGCAGGCTGTTCTTGCCGAACGAGATGATCAGCAGCGCGGAGAGCACGATCGTGGGGAAGGCCATGACCACGTCGAGGCAGCGCATGATGATCTCGTCGACGACGGTGCGGCTGCTGCCGGCGAGCGCGCCGAGGATCGCGCCGAGCACCAGCGCGATGCCGGCCGCGCCGAAACCGACGATCAGGGAGCGCCGGGTGCCGGCGACCAGCCGGGAGAAGACGTCGCGGCCGAGTTTGTCCAGGCCGAACCAGAAGTCGCCGTTCGGGCCGGTCAGCGCCGGTCCGAGGCCGGTCTGGGTGGGGTCGTGGCGCAGCAGCAGCGGGGCGAGCACGCCAACCACGACGATGAGCGCGACGAAGCCGAGCGCGAACCGGGCCGCGAGACCGAGCCGGGCGAAGGCCATGCCGGGGCGGGACAGCCGCGTGGTGAGGGAGCGGCGCATCAGTGGCCTCCGCGCAGTCGGGGGTTGGCGAAGAGGTAGAGGATGTCGACGACCAGGTTCACCAGGACGAAGCACAGCGCGATGGTGAGCACGGTGCCCTGGGCGAGCGCGGTGTCGTTCTGCTGGACGGCGCTCATGATCTGGGTGCCCATGCCGGGCAGCGAGAAGATGGCCTCGATGACGACGGTGCCGCCGATGAGGTAGCCGATCCGCAGGCCGAGCGCGGTGAGCGGGTTGACCAGCGCGTTGCGCAGCACGTTGCGGCCGATCACCACGCGCGGTGGCAGTCCGGCGCCGACGGCGGTGCGGACGTAGTCCTTGTCGAGTTCCTCGACCATCGACGTGCGGACGATGCGGGCCAGCGAGCAGCCGACCGGTACGGCCAGCGCCAGCGCGGGCAGGGCCAGGGACTGCAGCCAGAGGCCGACCGAGTCGGCGGGGTTGACGTATCCGCCGGTCGGGAAGATCGGGCGGCGGACCGAGAACTCCTGGATGAACAGCAGGGCCAGCCAGAACGACGGCGTGGCGATGCCGGCCATGGAGACGATCCGGATGACCTGGTCGGGCCAGCGGTCCCGGTACAGGGCGGCCGGGATGCCGAGGGCCAGCGCGATGACCAGCGCGCCGACGACGCCGAGCGCGGTGAGCTGGATGGTCAGCGGCAGCGCCATGGCGATCTTGTCGGCGACCGGGACCGACGGCGGGAACGTCATGCCGAGGTCGCCGCGGACGAGGTCGCCGAGGAAGTGCAGGTAGCGCAGCGGCAGCGGGTCGTTCAGCCCGTTCGCGGCGCGGAACGCCTCGACCTGCGCCGGCGTGGCCTGGTCGCCGAGGACGGACAGCGCCGGGTCGATCGGGGAGAACTGCATGATCACGAAGACGAAGAGCGTGATGCCCAGCACCAGGGGGATCAGCGTCAGGAATCGTCGTGCGACCAGGTTCAGGACGGTCAGCATGGATTCTCTTTCTCGTGGCGGGGCGCCGGGGCGTCCCGTCCGGCCGCACGGGTCACGTGCGGCCGGACGGGACGGAGGCGGGGGCGGAGCCCCGAGTGGGCTCAGCCGGTCCGGCCGGTGCCCAGGAAGTACAGGCCGGTGGTCGAGGCGCCCGAGAAGCCGTCGAGCTTGGCCGGGTCGTACGCGGTGACGACCTTGGTGTGCAGGATCGGGTAGAGCGGGGCGTCGTCCGCCACCATGTCCAGGGCCTGCTTCCACAGCGCCTTGCGGGCCGCCTCGTCGGAGGTCTGCGCGGCCTTGTCCAGCAGGTCGCCCATGGCCTTGCGGTTGGCGTCGCTCCAGCGGTAACGCTGGCCCGGCCAGGTCTCGCCGAAGTAGTACCAGCGCATCAGCAGGTCGGTGTCGACGCCGAAGACGCTCGGGTCACCGGTGGCCATGAGCACCCGGAACGTGTCCTTGGGGACGATGTCGCCGTAGATGGCCGAGGACGGCACGGTGTTGAGCGTGGCGTTGACGCCGATCTTCTTCCACTGCTCGATGACCAGCGGGGCGACGTCCTTGACCACCGAGTTGTCGGTGGTGTCGAGCCGGAACGACAGGTTGGTGACGCCGGCCTCCTGGAGCAGGGCCTTGGCCTTGTCCGGGTTGTAGTCGTAGACGGTGGCGGCCTTCTGGTACGCCTTGTTGCCCTCGTCGAGGTAGCTGGTCGCCGGGCTGCCGTAGCCGTTGAGCGCGGTCTTGATGACCGCGTCCTTGTCGATGGCGTAGTGCAGGGCCTGGCGGACGCGCTTGTCGCTGAACGGCGCGGCGGCGTTGTTGAACATGAGGAAGACCTGGTTGAAGGCCTGCTTCACGTCGATCGTGTACTTGTCCTTGAGCGAGTCGACGTTCAGGTACGGCACGGCCTCGATGGCCTGCACGCGGCCGCCCTGCAGGTCCGACACCCGGGCCGACGCCTCGGTGGTGGTGTTCCACGTCATCGTCTCGACCTTGGCCGGGCGCGGGCCGTTGTAGGTCTCGTTCTTGCTCAGCTTGATGCCGGATTCCTTGGACGCGCTGTCCACCTTGAACGGGCCGGACCCGATCGGCGCGGTGTCGAACGCCTTGGCCGCTGCCGCGTCACCGGTCTTGGCCTTGGGCACGACCTTGATGACCGAGATCCGCTCGCTGAACAGGGCGAACGGGTACTTCAGCTTGAACTCGACGGTGGCCGCGTCCTTGGCGGTGACGCTGTCGAGGAACGAGACGAAGCCCTGCATCAGCGGCGGCGCCTTCGGGTCCGCCGGCTTCAGCACGCGGGTGAACGACCAGGCGACGTCCTCGGCGGTGACGGGGGTGCCGTCGGAGAACTTCGCGCCGTCGCGCAGCGTCACGGTGTACGTGAGGCCGTCGGCGCCGGGCGTCGGGTCGCTCTTGGCCAGCGCGTTGTAGGGTTCCCGCGTGATCGGGTCGAGGTCCACGAGACCCTCGAAGACGTGCTGGTTGACGGCGGTCGCCACGGCGGAGGAGGCGTTGCCCGGGTCGAAACCGCTGGAGAGCGTGAACGCCAGGGTGGCCTCGATCGACGTGCCCGCCTTCCCGCCGCTGACCGCGTTGGTCGAGGCGGGACCGCCGCTGCAGGCCACCAGCCCGAGGGCGAGGGTCGCTCCGAGGGAGGCGACGGCCAGGGGGCGGACGCGGCGGCGCGGCACGCGCCAGCTCCGCGACTTACCGGTGGTGCTCACGTAGATGCCTCCATAGGCTCTTCATGCGCTCGCGTCGCCGCTCGCGCCGGGGATGTGAAGTGTAAGGTGTATGACGTCTGACGTCTGATGCCGGTAGGGTGAGGGTGTCAGATTCGGGAACGAAGGGCAAGGGGCAGATGACGACCATTGACGCCAGTCCGCTACGCGGCGCCGAGCGGCCGAGCCCTCGCCGGCAGGAGGTCGCCACCAGGATCAAGGAGTACATCCTGCACAACCGCCTCAAGCCGGGCAATCTCCTGCCCACCGAGACGGAGCTGTGCGAGGCGGTCGGCGCCAGCCGCTCCAGCGTCCGCGAGGCCGTCAAGATCCTCTCCGCGCTCGACATCGTCGAGGTGCGCCACGGCCACGGCACGTTCGTCGGCCGGATGTCCCTCAACGCCCTGGTGGAGAGCCTGACGTTCCGGGGCCTGCTCAGCGGCGAGGACGACCACCACGTACTGGCCCAGGTCGTCGACATCCGGCAGACGCTGGAGCAGGGGCTGGCGGCCACCGTCATCGACGCCCTGGACGAGGAGCACCGGTCGGAGCTGTCCGCGCTCGCCGACGAAATGCGCAGCCGGGCGGCACAGGGCGAGGACTTCCTCGACGTCGACCGGGCCTTCCACCTGAAGCTGATGGAGCCACTCGGCAACGACCTGCTGGTCCAGCTGACCGAGGCGTTCTGGCAGGTGCAGGCCATCGTCGCGCCGACCCTGCGCACCGAGCCGGAGGACCGGGTCATCACCGCCCAGCGGCACCAGGCCATCGTGGCCGCCCTCACCGCCGGGGACGCGGCGGCGCTGCGCTCGGCCATCGCCGAGCACTACGCGCCCATCCGGGCGAGCATCGCCCGCGCCGCCCAGGCCTGACCCGGCAACCGGACACCGGCAGGCCGGCCGCGGACCGGCCGGCCTGCGCGCGCCCTTTGTGCACGGTCCACATCGTCCGATTCCTTGACGGGTCCCATCGATCGGCTTAGCGTACGTACCCAACATCGGACGTCGGACGTCTGATGCTATCGCTCCGATCCCCACCCCCGTCCGGAAGGAATCCCCCGTGCCCCCTGTCCGTGCGATACCACGCCGGGTGACCGCCGTCCTGGCCGTCCTCCTCGGCCTGCTCACGGTGCTCCCCGCCACCCCGGCCCAGGCCGCCCCCGCCGGCGTGAGCGCCACCGTCGGCGCCGACTGCACCACCGGCCGGCTGCTCCTGCTTCTGGACAACCGCAGCACCACGGCACAGACGTACACAGTCACCTGGCCCGGCCGGTCCGGCTCGCCCTGGACCCGCACCGTCGCGGCCGGCAGCGGCGCCGAGCTGTACTGGACGCTGTCCCCCGGCACGCCGTACACGCTGCGCACGACGACCCCGACCGGCCTGGACGAGACCACCTCCGGCCTCTTCCACTGCGGCACCGGCATGTCCGCGCTCACCAGCTTCGACTGCACCAACGGCCGCCTCCAGCTCGCGCTGGAGAACCGCACCACGACCGCCCGGGACTTCACCGTCACGTGGCCCGGACGCACCGGCTCGCCGTGGACCCGCACCATCGCCGCCGGCGGCAACTACCTGCACTACTGGACCGTCGGCGCCGGCGCCCCGTACACGCTGCGGGTCACCGCCCCCGGCTTCGACACCACGCTGCGCGGCACCACCTCCTGCGACCTGGCCACCGGCAACCCGCAGATGACCAGCACCACGCTGCTCACCACGCAGACCGTGATCCGCGACCTCAACCGCACGGGCGGCCGGTACGACGGCACCATCGCCTCGGTCCGCATCCCCGGCCTGGCCGTCACCAACAACGGCACCGTCATCGCCGTGGCCGACGCCCGGGTGAACGGCTCGTACGACCTCGGCGGCGGCACCAACAACATCCAGATCGTGATGATCCGCAGCACCGACGGCGGCCGCACCTTCGAGCAGCCCCGGGTCATCCACGCCCCGCCCACCACCAGCGAAGGCGTCGGCGACCCCAGCCTGCTCGTGGACCGCGCCACCGGCGTCGTCTACTGCTTCTTCACCTACTCCCCCCGGCCCGGCATCAGCTTCTGGTCCGGCGGCTCCGGCCTGAACACCGCCGACGACCCGAACAGCATGCACCTGCGCTACATCACCAGCCGGGACAACGGCGCCACCTGGAGCGCGCCCGTCGAGCTGAACCCGGCCGTCAAGGACCCCACCTGGCGGCAGGTGTTCTTCTCCTCCGGCCACGGCATCCAGACCAGCACCGGCCGCCTGATCCAGCCGATCGCCTACCGGGACTCGGCCGGCACCAGCCACGCCGCGAACATCTACAGCGACGACCACGGCGCGACCTGGCGCCGTGGCGGATCCGCCGGCGGGAACATCAACGAGAGCAAGGCGATCGAGCGCGGCACCGGCGCGATCGTGCAGAACATTCGCACAACTCGACCCGCAGCCGCTTCTACGCCACCTCCACCGACGGCGCCGCGACGTTCGGCGCGGCCACGGCCAGCACGCTGCTGACCGACCCGCTGTGCAACGCCGACGAGATGTCCTACCTGCGGCCCGCCGAGGTCGGCGCGAACCGGGCGCCGGTGCGGACCCGCACGGCCTTGTTCAGCAACAACGCGCACCCGAGCGCGCGCAACGACCTCACCGTACGGCTGTCCACCGACGACGGCGCGAGCTGGCCGGCGCGGGCACTGGTCAAGCCCGGCGGCGCCGGCTACTCGACGATGGCGGTGCTGGCCGACGGCACGGTCGGCAACCTGTACGAGGTGGGCGACACCGGCGGCATCTACTTCGCCCGGTTCAGCCTCGGCTGGGTGAAGGGCGCCTGAGAGCCGTGTCCCGCCCGGCCAGCGGCGTCCGGGCGGGACACGGTCAGCGCTGCCAGCGCACCACGCCGCCGACCACGGTCAGCGCCACTGTCAGGTCCCGCAGTCGCGCCGGCTCCACCCGGTACGGGTCGGTGGGCAGCGCGATGAAGTCGGCGAGCATGCCGGGGCGCAGCCGCCCCTTCAGGTGCTCCTCGTAGGAGGCGTACGCGCCGGCCCCGGTGAAGCAGCGCAGCGCCGTGTCCAGGTCGAGCCGCTCGTGCGGGTCGACGCCGCCGGGCGGGGTCCCGTCGGGCTGCTGCCGGGTCACCGCGGCGTGCACGCCGAAGAACGGGTCGGGGTCCTCCACCGGGGCGTCCGACCCGAACGCCACGACGGCCCCGGCGTCGAGCAGGCTGCGCCAGGCGTACGAGGCGAGATCCCGGCCGGCGAGCATCCGGCTGGTCAGCGGAATGTCGCTGGTGCAGTGGGTGGGCTGCATCGAGGCGATCACCCCGGAGCGGGCGAGCAACGGCACGTCCTCGGGCAGCAGGTGCTGCGTGTGCTCGATCCGGTGCCGCAGCCGCGCCGCCGGGCCGGGCCCGGCCGAATCGCGCCAGCGCGCGTACGCCCGCAGCACCATCCGGTTCGCCGCGTCGCCGATGGCGTGCGCCGCCACCGCGATGCCGGCCCCGGCGGCGGTGGCCAGCAGCCGCTCGAACTCCTCGGCCGGGGTGACGGCGATGCCGTGGTTGCCGGGCTCGCCGTCGTACGGCTCGCTCATCAGACAGGTGTGCGAGCCGAGCGCGCCGTCGGTGAAGATCTTCACCGGGCCGGTGCTCAGCCACCGGTCCCCGTCGCCGGTGGCCCAGCCGCTGTCGATCGCCTCGTATTCTCCGGCGCTCGTTTTAAGATATTATGCTCAAACGTTTCCGTTCGGCTTTTGTGCTCTAACACCGTACGGGACCGTATGTGCCCAGCCGCGTGTAAGCCATAAACGTCCGATTCCTAGCGTTCCGCCAGTACTACATCGATGAGACGATTGGGTAAACATAAATAGATTGAGAAAACGAACGGTCGTGATCATCAATATGGTAGTCTATTACGTATCACCTGGTAGTTGGGAGGGCTCGTCGATCAGTAAAAGGTGAGGGAAGGGCAGGGCTACGGCCCGCCGTACGATATTACGGGGACACAAGTGAATGCCAACCGCAGATGGCCATCCTTGACCGCCGTGTTGAACCATGAGACTACAGATAACCTGGCGAACGAGTCGTTGCTAAACAGCAGGCTCTCGTCGATGCCGAGGCGGGCCAGCGCGGCGTGTTCACCCAGATGGTGTGGCCGTCGACGCTGGGCAGCGCGGCCGGGCGGTCCGGGCAGACCCGGTCCAGGTCGGTACGGGTCGGCTGCACCGGCCGGGTCCACCTGTTGCTGTCCCACCCGCCACCGAACAGCCAGGCGTACGGCGGCAGCGTGGCGGCGTGCCGCGCGATCCGGGTCAGCGCCTCGTCCAGGCTCGCCGTGCCGCGCAGGTCCACCTGGTCCAGCCCGCGTACGTAGGACGCGGCGTGGATGTGACTGTCGATCAGCCCGGGCAGCACGGCCATCCCGCCGAGGTCGATCCGGCGCGCGCCGCCGCCGGCCCGGTCCCGGCACTCGGCGAGGTCGCCGACGGCGACGATCCGCTCGCCGCGGACCAGCATCGCCTCGGCGCGCGGGCGGGCCGGGTCGAGCGTGTGGATGCGGGCGTTCTCGTAGACCGTGCCGCTCATGGGCTCCCTGCCTCGACGCTGGGGCGGAGTCTCAGGACGTGCGGGCCGGCGACGTGTCCTGCGGCTCGCCGGCCCGGTCCGCCCGGATCCGGTCGATGTCGCCGGCCAACTCGTCGGTGATCAGCAGGTCCCGCCGGATGTCGTCGTGCGGGTACGCGGTCCGCCCGACCATGTGCGCGGCGACCGGGGCGGTGGCGAGCTGGAACAGGCCCACCAGGACCAGCGTGGTGATGTCCACCCCGGTACGCAGCCGCAACGCGCAGCCGAGCAGCACCAGCAGCAGCCCGAGCACCTGCGGCTTGGCCGCCGCGTGCATCCGCGACAGCACGTCCGGGAAGCGGATCAGCGCGATGCCGGCGGCCAGGCAGAGCAGGGCGCCCGCGATCAGGCAGACGCCGGCGACGGTGTCCAGGATCGTGTCGAGCGTCATTTCGGGTTTCTCCGAGCCGCGAAGCGGGCGACGCTCACCGAGCCGACGAACCCGACCAGGGCGAGGACCACGAGCACCGGCAGCGCGGTGGCGTCCCGGCTGTACGCGGCCTCGGTGGCGATGGCCGCGACCGCGACGGCGAGCAGCACGTCGGTGGCGACGGCCCGGTCGAGGATCGACGGCCCACGGATGATGCGGACGAGGGTGAGCCCACCGGCCGCGACGAGCAGCGCGGTGACGATCACGGCGACGACGGTCACGTCGGTGCTCCTTCCAGCTCGACCGACCCGGACGGGCCGGTGGGTGCGGATCGACGGATCAGGTCCAGTTCCTCGGCCGAGCCGACGGCGGCGACGATGCGCCCCTCCAGTTCCAGCACGCTCTGCCGGAAGCGCTCCACCTCGTCGAGGCTGCGGATGCCGATGACGTGCACGTAGAGGGTGCCGGTACGCCGGTCGGCCTCCAGGATCAGGCTGCCCGGCACCAGCGACAGGGCTTCGGCGTTGAGGGTGAGGTTGAGGTCGGTGTTCACCCGCAGCGGCACCGCGATGATCGCCGAGTGCGGGTGTCTGGACCGGACGGCCAGCCAGGCGATCTGGACCGACGCGACAACCAGGTCGCGCAGGAAGCGGGCCAGGAATCTCAGCAGCGGCACCGGCCGGATCCGGCCGGCGAAGGTCACCGGGGGCAGCGGGAAGACCACGAGCAACACGGCGGCGACCACCAGTCCGCTTATCACGTTCGCCCAGCTGAAGGTGCCCCACAGCAGCACCCAGACGGTGACCAGGCCGGTCACGGCGATCGCGCGGTTGCGCCAGCGGTCGCGGCGGGTCAGCGGCGCTTTCGGCTGACTGGTCACGGCGGTCCCTCCGGGAACACGGCCTCCACGTACGGGGCACGGCGCAGCAGGTCGTCGGCGGCGTCGGTGCTGATCTCGAACAGCGGCCCGGCCACCACTGTCAGCGCCAGACCGAGCACCACCAGGGCGGCGGTCGGCACCGTCATCAGCCGGGGCAGCACGGCCCCGGCCGGCGAGGCGCCCTCGTGCGGCTGCTCGGCGCCGTCGGTTCGGGCGGCCCGGTCGGCGTCACCGGCCTCCGGCATGTCCGGGTGCGGCGCCCGCCAGAACGCCAGGTTCCACACCCGGGCGATGGCGTAGAGGGTGAGCAGGCTGGTCAGCAGCCCGCCCGCGACGAGCGCCCAGGCCAGGAACCCGCCGTCGTCCACCCCGGCCTGCACGAGGCCGAGCTTGCCGAGGAACCCGGAGAACGGTGGGATGCCGGCCAGGTTGAGCGCCGGTACGAAGAACAGCAGCGCCAGCAGCGGTGACAGCCGGGCCAGCCCGCCGAGCCGGTCCAGCGCGGTGCTGCCGCCGCGTCGTTCGACCAGGCCGGCGGCGAGGAACAGCGTGGTCTGGATGGTGATGTGGTGCACCACGTAGAAGATCGCCGCGGACAGGCCGAGCGGGGTGGTCAGGCCGACCCCGAACAGCATGTAGCCGATGTGGCTGACCAGCGTGAACGACAGCAGTCGTTTGATGTCCGACTGGGCCACCGCGCCGAGGATGCCGACCACCATGGTCAGTGCCGCTATCACCATGAGCAGGTCGGCGGTGCGGCCGCCGGGGAACAGCAGCGTCTCGGTGCGGATGATCGCGTACACGCCGACCTTGGTGAGCAGGCCGGCGAAGACGGCGGTCACCGGCGCGGGCGCGGTCGGGTAGCTGTCCGGCAACCACGCCGACAGCGGGAACACCGCCGCCTTGATCCCGAACGCGAGCAGCAGCATGCCCTGCAGGACCAGGCGCATGTCGTCGGGCAACGCGTCCAAGCGGTCGGCGAGCTGGGCCAGGTTCAGCGTGCCGGTGGCGGAGTAGACCAGGCCGATCGCCACCAGGAAGATCAGCGACGAGAGCAGGCTGACCACGACGTACGTGGTGCCGGCCCGGATCCGCGTCTCGGTGCTGCCGAGCGTCAGCAGCACGTAGCTGGCGACCAGCAGGATCTCGAAGCCGACGTAGAGGTTGAACAGGTCGCCGGAGAGGAAGGCGTTGCACACGCCGGCGGTCAGCACGAGATAGGTCGGGTGGTAGACCGACAGCGGCGTCTCCTCGTTGCCGTCGGCCATGCCCTGCCCGATGGAGTAGACGAGCACGCACAGGGTGACCGAGGCGGACACCACGAGCATCAACGCGGCGAGCTGGTCGGCGACGAGCACGATGCCCATCGGCGCGACCCAGCCGCCCACCTCGACCACGAGCGGGCCGTCCAGCGACGACTGGACCAGGAGCAGTGCCGCCACGGCGACGGTGGCGGCGAGCACGACGATGCTGACCCAGCGCTGGGCGCGGGCCCGCCGGGCGAGCAGCAGCGTGAGGGCCGCGCCGAGCAGCGGCATCACCACCGGCAGCGGGACGAGCCAGGTCATCGGCCGCCCTCCGCCTCGGCCAGGACCCGAGCCTCGGGGCTGCCGTCCGCGGGGCCGCCGTCCGCGGTGTCGGCGTCGGCGGTGCCGGGGCCCTCGTCCCGGTCGGCCAGTTCCATGATGCGGCGGTCCTCGACGTCGTCCTGCACCTCGTCGTGGCCGTTGAGGTGCCAGCTGCGGTAGGCCAGGGCCAGCAGGAACGCGGTCATGCCGAGCGTGATCACGATCGCGGTCAGCACCATGGCCTGCGGCAGCGGGTCGGCCATGTCCTCCTGGGCGGAGGTGCCGACGATCGGCGGGCCGCCGGCCCGGCCGCCGGTGAGCAGCAGCAGGTTCGCGCCGTTGCCGAGCAGGATGACCCCCATCAGGACGCGGGTGAGGCTGCGTTCCAGCAGCAGTGTGACCCCGGTGGCGAACAGGACGCCGATCACCAGGATGTAGACCAGGTTGGGAATGTTCGGGCTCATACCAGCTCCTCTTCCCGTACGCCGGCCGGCTCGGTCTCCTGCTCGTCGTCCTCCTCCTGGCGGTCCATCTCGGCGCCCAGGCTGCGCAGGATGTCCAGCACCAGGCCGACCACGATGAGGTAGACGCCCACGTCGAAGAAGACGGAGGTGACGAAGTGGACGTGGCCCAGCAGCGGCAGGTGGAAGTCGAGCGTCGCGCTCTGCAGGAACTCGCCGCCCAGCAGCATCGCGGCGACGCCGGTGCCGACCGCGACGAACAGTCCCGCGCCGAGCACGAAGCCGGCGTCCACCGGTGCGGCGCCGTTGAGTTCGGTACGCCCGCCCGCCAGATACCGCACCGCGAGCCCGAGACCGGCGACCAGCCCGGCGGCGAACCCGCCACCCGGCGCGTTGTGGCCGGAGAAGAGCAGGTAGATGGAGAACAGCAGGATGGCGTGGAAGAGCAGCCGGGTGACGACCTGGAGGATCACCGACTGCTGCCGGGACGTCGCGCCGCTGGTGAGCCAGCGTGGGCGCGACGACTGCTGCCGGCCGACGCCGGGGATGCCGCTGCGCAGGTCCAGGGCGCGGGTGCCGCGGAAGATCAGGCTGGCCACACCGGTGGCGGCCACCACCAGCACCGCGATCTCGCCCATCGTGTCCCAGGCCCGGATGTCGACGAGCGTCACGTTGACGACGTTCTTGCCGCCGCCGTAGGAGACCGCCTCGTCCGGGAAGCCGACCGAGATCGGCGTGGCGACCCGGCTGCCCGCCGCCACGTACGCCATGCCGGCGGTGACCACGCCGACGGCCACGCCGAGCGCCACGCGGAACTGCCGGGTGGCACGGATCGGGCGGGCCGAGAACCGGCGCGGCAGGCGGCGCAGCACCAGCACGAACATCACGATCGTGACGGTCTCCACCAGGAACTGGGTGAGCGCCAGGTCCGGCGCGCCGTGCAGGATGAACAGCAGCGCCGTGCCGTAGCCGGTCACCCCGACCAGGATCATGGCGGTCAGCCGGCGGCGGGCGCGCGCGGCGACCAGCGCGGCGACCACGACGACCGCTCCCGCGACGGCCTGCAGCGGGGTGTCCCAGAGCTGGAACCGCTGCGCCCAGGGCAGGCCGGCCAGCACCGCCCCGCCCGGCAGGATCACCAGCACCAGCAGGATGACGCCGAGGTAGAACGGCAGGGATCCGCGCTGGGTGGCGCCGGTGAGCTCCACCGCCGCGCGGTCGACCGCGCTCGCCAGCCGCTCGTAGCCGGTGGCGCCGTCGAAGGGCAGCCGCAGCAGGCGCGGGCGGCGGCGCTGCAGCAGCAGGAACAGCCCGACGCCGCCGGTGACGGCCAGCGCCGACAGGCCGAGCGCCGGCGTCAGGCCGTGCCACAGCGCGAGGTGGTAGCCGGGGTCGGCGGTCGGGAACTGGTCGGCGTACGGGGCGAGCACCCGGTCCACCGCCGGAGCGGCGATCCCGACCACGAGGCCGGCGAGGGCGAGCACCGCCGCCGGGCCGAGGAAGGCCGGCTCGATCCGTTCGACAGGGGTGTCGGGCACGTCGGGCTTGGCGGCGAACGCGCCCCAGAGGAAACGCAACGTGTACGCGACGGTGAGCGCCGAACCGGCCACCACCCCGGCGAGCACCAGCAGTTCGACCGGCCCGCCGTGCAGGAACGCCTCCAGCGCTGCCTCTTTGGCCACGAAGCCGAACAGCGGCGGCAGCCCGGCCATGGAGGCGGCGGCGAGCCCGGCGACCGCCGCGAGCACCGGCGCACGGCGGCCCAGCCCACTCAGCTCGCGCAGGTCCCGGGTGCCGGTGACGTGGTCGACGACGCCGACGACGAGGAAGAGGGTGGCTTTGAACAGGGCGTGCGCCAGCAGCATCGCGGCGCCGGCCAGCGCGGTGTCGCGGGTGCCCGCCCCGAGGATCACCATGAGCAGGCCGAGCTGGCTGACCGTGCCGTACGCCAGCAGCAGCTTGAGGTCGACCTGCCGCAGCGCCGTCCAGCCGCCGAGGAACAGCGTGATCAGGCCGCCGCCGAGCAGGATGGCGCGCCACACGGTGGCCTGGCCGACCGCCGGGCCCATCAGCGCGGCCAGGAACACGCCCGCCTTGACCATGGCGGCGGCGTGCAGGTAGGCGCTGACCGGCGTGGGCGCGGCCATCGCGCGCGGCAGCCAGAAGCTGAACGGGAAGATCGCCGACTTGCTCGTCACGCCGAGCAGGACGAGCACCAGCGCGGCGGTGAGGTATCCGCCCTCCGGCAGGTTCCCGGCGATCTCGGACCACCGGTACGAGCCGGCGTGCTGGCCGAGCATGACGAACCCGGCGAGCATCGCCAGGCCGCCCAGCGTGGTCACGAGCAGCGCCTGCATCGCGGCGCGCCGGCTGGCCCGCTTGGTGGGGTCGCTGCCGATCAGCAGGTACGAGAAGACCGTGGTCAGTTCCCAGAACACGTACAGCAGCAGCAGGTCGTCGGAGACCACCAGGCCGAGCATCGCGCCGGCGAACGCGACGAACACCGCGGCGAACCGGCCGAGGCTCGGGTCGTCGGAGTGGAAGTAGCGCGCGCTGTAGACGAGCACGAGGGCGCCGACGCCGCCGACGAGCAGCACCAGCAGCCAGGACAGCGTGCCCATCCGCAGCGCCAGGTCGAGGCCGAGCTGCGGCACCCAGGTGACCGTCTCGACGACCGGCCGGCCCGCGCGGACCTCCTCGGTGCGGGTCAGTGCCCAGACTCCCGCCGCGGCGGGAACGGCGGCGAGGACGTAGAGAGCGCGTCGACCGAGTAGGCGTACCAGCACGGGGGCGATCACGGCTGCGAGCGCATGGACCGCCACCAGAACCAGCACACACACTCCTCAAGATCGACGCTCGGTACGTCAACCCTAACTGGCCAGGCGGCACGACGGTATGTCGAGAGAATCACGCGCTCGTGTCGTGTCGTCCGGGTCCCGCACAGGGTAAGGAGTGAGGTTGGGTCTCGGCCGGTACGGCGGGGGCCCCGATAGAGTGGTGGGCGTGCTGCCGATGCGAGCCGCCCTGGCGGGCACCACCGGGAACGCGGTGCTGATGGGCGTCGCCGAGGTCGGCGA
>NZ_KK037233.1:1529068-1529702 GCF_000568915.1 Micromonospora sp. M42
GCGACCTCGCCCCGGCGGGTCACCTGCGCGCCACGATCGTGCGTGTGACCGGTCCGGCGCGGTGGAGGCGGCGCGCTGCGGCTCGCCCGACCTGATCACCGTCGCCGCAGACCGGGCCGCCCTCGCCGGAGTGCCGGCCGGTCCGGCGCTCGGGTCCACTCGACCGGCCGGGTCCCCTGCCCGGGCCGGGTCCACTGCCCGGGCCGGGTCCGCGTCACCGGGCGGGGGCGCGACGCCGTCGCCGGTCACCGGCCGGCGGGTCGCCGTGGTCGCCGCCGCGTTCGCCGACGCGCACGGCGAGCGCTGGGTGCGCGTACTCGATCAGGTGGCGGCCGACGACGACCCGGCGGGGGCGGCGCGGCGCCTGACCCGCGGCCCCCGGGGTGGGCGGCGGACCGGTCCGGCGCTCGTGGTCGACCCGGGCCCGCCGTCGCGGGCATGACGCCGGGCGCGCCCGCTCCCGGACGGACCGCGCGGGCCGGTCGCGCCCGACGGCGCCGGACCCCCGGCCTACGCTGGGCGCAGTGGGCCGGCATCGGGTGCCGGCCCGGCACGGGGAGACCGCGATGACCGACAACGTCCGCCGGCCGGCGCCGGCCGCGGGCGGCGAGGACGAGCAGTGGCTGGCCGAGGT
>NZ_KK037233.1:1530249-1547085 GCF_000568915.1 Micromonospora sp. M42
CCGCGCCCGTTCGCCGCCTGCCGGACACGGAGGCGGCGATCAGCGCGCTGGAACGGGCCGTGTTCGACCGGCTGGGCGACCGGGACGTGCTGGTGGCCACGAAGGAGGGGCTGCTCGTGGTGATCGCCCCGGCCGACCCGGTGGCCACCGACCGGGGCCGCGGGCCGGCCGGCAACCTGGGCACGCTGATGCACGGCGAGCTGGACCGCCTGGTGCGGGGCCGGCCGTGGCAGGTGGCGGTGGGCCGCCCGCACCCCGGCGTGTACGGCATCGCCCGCTCCTACGAGGAGGCGCGGGAGGCGCTGACCACGGCGCGGCGGCTGCACTCCGAGACGTCCGTGATCGACGCGCACGACCTGCTCATCTACCGCGTGCTGCTGCGCGACCAGCCGGCCATGGTGGACCTCGTCCGGGCGGTGCTGACGCCACTGGCCCAGGCGCGCGGCGGCGCCGAGCCGCTGCTGGACACGCTGAACGAGTACTTCGCCTGCGGCGAGGTGAGCACCGAGGCGGCCCGGCGGCTGCACGTCTCCGTCCGCACCGTCACCTACCGGCTGGCCCGGGTCCGGGCGCTGAGCGGGTACGACCCCGCCGACGCACGGGACCGGTTCACGTTGCACGCCGCCGTCCTCGGCGCGCGGGCGCTGGACTGGCCGCGCAAGCCGCTGCCGGCGTGACGCTCAGGCCGCTGCCGGCGTGACGCTCAGGCGGGAACGGCCACCAGTTCCGGGAAGCCGAGCAGGTTCGCCAGGGCCGACGCCTCGTCGCGGGTGAGGCTGAGAGCCACCATCCGGTCCGGGTCGTCCGGGTCGTCGTGGACGATGTCGCGCCGGCCGCCGGTCTGGTAGTCGATCACTCCGATGCGGCGGCCCTCGTCGGTGGTCAGCGTGTGCCGGACCCCGATGCCGGGGAGGATCGTGCGTTCGATGATCACGTCAACCTCCTCGGGTCAACCATAGCTCCGGGGGGTGCCCGGACCGGTTGTCCAGTGACCGGCAATCATTCGGCCCTTTGTTGGCCGGTCGTGCGCAATGCCGGGCGCCGCATTCCGGGCGAAGCTGGAGGTCCGAGGCGGTACCCGAGTAGCGAGGAGGTGGTGACCATGACCCGCACGTCGATGGCCTCACCACCGGTGTTCGCCGGTTTCGTCGCGTCCCGGTCCGCGAGCGGCGACCCGCGGCGCGCCTGAGCCCCGGCCGCCGGCGCCGTCGAGCGAATCCGGCCCCGGCCCCCGGCCACGCCCCTCCCCCGCACCGTCCACCGCCCGGTTGGGCACCTGATCCGAAAGAGGTCGGTATGCCGCATCCCGTCACCGTCGTCCGTTCTCCGGCGCGTACCGGTCTGCTGATCGGCCGCTCCCACACCACCCGCCCGCCGGTGGGCGCCGACGCGGCGCCGATCGCCGTGGACCTCGGCAGCAGCCTGCTGCGGATCTGGCTGGGTCCGGGCCGGACGCTGAGCGTCCCGCTCGGTCACGGCCTGCGCAGCCCGGTCGTGCGGCGCGGACGGATCGTGGACGGTCCGGCCTGCGTCACCGAGCTGCGACGCATCCTGCGTGACCACCGCGCGTCGGTGCCGGTCGGCGCGCTCGTGGTCGCCTGCCGGCCGGTGCTGGCCGCGCCGGCCGAGCAGGAGGCGACGCGCCGCGTGCTCGCCGCCGTCCTCGCGCCGTCCCGGCTGCTGTTCCTCGACAGCGTCCGGGCGGGCGCCATCGGCGCCGGCGCCGCCGCCGGCACCCTGCTGCTCGCCGACATCGGCGCGCAGCTCACCGAGGTGGCGCTGCTGGAGGACGGCCGGGTCGTCGCCGCCCGCCGCGCCGAGGTCGGCACCCGCGACCTGAACCACGCGACGACCGCCGGCATGCTCGCCGACGCCGCCGCCCGGCTGGTCCGTGAGCTGCGGCAGGACCCGGCGCTGCGGCCCCTGGTCCGCACCGCCCTGGCCCGCGGCGCGATCGTCATCGGCGACGGCGCGACCCGGCCGGACGTGACCGCGCGCCTGGTCGCGAGGCTCGGCGCCGCCGTCCACCGCGCCGCCTCACCCCGGACCGCCGCCCTGACCGGCGCCGGCATGGCCGCTGTCTCGGCCCTGCGCCACCCGCACGACACCCAGCGCCGCCCGGAAAGGAGCGCCTGATCATGACGCACGCCCTGAACGACCGCACGGACACCCTGCGGGAACTGCTGGACCGGCAGTTCAACGAGTACACCGACCAGCTCACCGAGCTGACGCTGCACACGCGGCAGCCCGACCACGGCGGTCACGACCCGGACACCCTGCGCCGGCTGATCGAGGCCGCGCGCCAGGGCGTCGCGGACACCGCCCAGGCGCTCAAGCGCATGTCCGACGGCACGTACGGCGTCTGCGAGCGCTGTGGCCAGGACATCCCGACCGCCCGCCTGGAGATCCGGCCCGCGGCCCGCTTCTGCGTGCCGTGTCAGCAACGGCGCTGACGCCGCACGGGGCTGTCGGCGCGCGCGCCGGCCGGTAGCGTCGTCCCCATGGACGTGGACGACGTCGCCGGCCGGCTCGGCGTGCCCGCCGAGGAGATCGACCGGGTGCGCCGGCTCGCCGGCGACCGGCCTTCCGCGCCGCTGCCCGCCCGGGCGGACGCGCCCGCGCTGCTGCGGCGGCTCGCGGTGCGCCCCGACGACGCCGCCGAGATCATGGCGGGCTGGCCGGACCCGGAGTCCCCACTGTGGACCCCGGAGCTGCGCTGGCTGCTCGACCGCTCGATCGCCCTGGTCCGGGCCGACCTCGGCGGCTTCGCCTGGCTGCCGCCGGGCCCGGCGCTGCCCCGCGACCGGGGACCGGCCTGGCGGCACCTCTACGCCTACGCGTACCTGGCACTGGTCAACGTCGTCCGGGCGTACCACGCCGACCACGGCGTGCCCGACGAGGTTTCCTGGGCGACGCTCGCCGACCTGGGCAACAACCTCGCCGTCGACCGGCGGATGCACGGTGAGGGCTGGCCGGTCATGCAGGCATGGCTGACGCTGCACGCGCGCGGCGGCCTCTACGAGCTGGGCCGCCTGCAGCACCAGCGCGGCGACACCGGCGCCCTCGACCTGCACATCCCCGACTCGGGGCCGCTGACCCCGGCGGCGGTCGACGCGTCGCTGGACCGGGCCCGGGCGTTCTTCCCGCGCCACTTCCCCGACGAGAGCTACACCGCCTTCTCCTGTGGCTCCTGGCTGCTCGACCCACAACTGAGCGAATACCTGCCGGCGGACTCCAACATCGTCCGGTTCCAGCGGCGGTTCACGCTGGAGCCCTACCAGCAGATGGACGGGCTGGACGGCGACGTCGAGGTGCTGCGCTTCGTCTTCCGCAGCCTGAACACGCCGCTGGACCGGCTGCCCCGCCGCACCGTCCTCCAGCGCGCGGTCATCGACCACCTGCGGGCCGGCCGCCACTGGCAGTGGCGTCGCGGCCGTTTTCCGATGTAGTCACGTCCCGCGCCGGTCCGGCACCCGGCTGCCGCGCGCCAGCCAGTCGTCGAGGGCGGCCGGGTCGGTGAACAGCAGCACCGGCGGTCCGGCCGGGTCGGCCGCCCAGGCCCGCAGGCGCCGGCGCGCCCGGCCGAACCCGGTCACGTGCCACACCAGCACCGAGTCGAGGGACAGCACGCTTCCCCACGACTCCCGGTTGCCGTTGCAGATCTCCTCGCCGCTGGCCAGCCGCTGCCGCGTACGCCGCAGCAGCCGCCGGAACGAGACCCCGCGCGGGTAGTCCAGGCCGATCACCAGGTCGGCGCGGCCGAGCACCACGTCCCGCCAGCCGTGGTAGGCGCCGTCGAGGATCCAGCGGTCACGTCGGCAGATCTCCGCGATCCGCCGTCGCTGCTCGGCGACCGGCACCTCCACCCAGCCCGGCTCCCAGAGCAGATCGTCCACCGGATACCAGGGCAGGCGGTAGCGCTGCGCCAGCAGCGCGGCCAGCGTCGACTTGCCGGACCCGTGGATCCCCTCGACCAGGATGCGGGCCGGGGCGGTCATGGCAGCAGCGTAGGCGCTGCCCGCATCCCGCGCGCCGGACGGTCCGTCAGTGCGCGACCGCGACCGCCGGATCCGCCTCCAGGCCGGCGAGCTGCGACGGCCGCACCACGACCAGCAGCACCGCCAGCGCCGCCACCATCCCGCCGGCCACCACCAGCGCCATCGCCACCGCGCCGGTGCCGAGCACGCCCACCAGCGGCGCCGCCACCGCGCCCACGCCGAACTGCACCGCGCCCAGCAGGGCGGACGCGGTGCCGGCCGCCTCGCCGTGGCGGGACAGGGCCAGCGCCGGGGCGTTCGGCATGGCCAGACCCGCCGCCGCCAGCACCAACCACAGCGACACCAGCAGCGCGGGCAGCCCGCCGAAGCCGGTCGCGGCGAACACCAGCAGCGCCAGCCCGGCCACCGTGCCCCCCGCCAGCGAGGCCACCAGGATCCACTGGGAGGAGTAGCGGCGCAGCAGCCGCACGTTGTACTGGGTCGCGCCGATCAGGCCCACCGCGCCCGCCCCGAACGCCAGCCCGAACTCCTGCTCGTTGAGGCCGTACCCGTCCTGGAGGACGAACGACGAGCCGGCCACGTACGCGAACAGCGCCGCCATGGCCAGGCCGGCCACCAGGACCAGGCCGACGAAGACGCGGTCGCGCAGCAGCCCGCCGTAGTTCATCACTGTCGCCACGACTCCGCCGCGCTGGCGGCGCGCGGGCGGCAGCGTCTCCGGCAGCGCGAGCGTGGCCAGCACGACGAGCAGCACCCCGAAGACGGCCAGGACCACGAACACGCCACGCCAGTCCGTCCACCGCAGCACACCACCGCCGAGCGTCGGGGCGAGGACCGGCGCCGCGCCCATCACCAGCAGCAGCCGGGACAGCATGGTGGCGAACGCCGACCCGCTGAACAGGTCGCGCACCACCGCCATCGCGACCACTGCGGTCGCGGCGACGCCGAGGCCCTGCACGACCCGCAGGACGCCCAGGACGGCGACGTTCGGGGCGACGACGCACAGCGCCGACGCCACGATGTGCAGCAGCAGACCGGCGATCAGCGGACGGCGCCGCCCGACCGCGTCCGACAGCGGCCCGATCAGCAACTGGCCGACGGCGAGCCCGGCGAGCGTCCCGGTGAGCGTCAACTGCACCGCCGCCGACGTGGTCGCGAAGTCCGCCACGATCGCGGGCAGCGCGGGCAGGTACATGTCGATGGTCAGCGGACCCACGGCGATCAGCGAGCCGAGGACGAGCACGAGCCTCAGGCGCTGGCTGCGGCTCATCAGGTCACCCGGGGTGGGCGTCGGGGTGGCATCGGTCGTCTGGGGCGTCCCGGCCCGGTCGTGCGACCGGGCGCGGGAGGGTGCGGCACTCACACAGTGAGTCAAATGCGCCCCCGGTGATCACATTCCCGTCTCGGCGAGAGGTAACGCAGGTCACGCGCCTGCCCACCGGTGCGGCACGCCGCCGGGGCCGACGTCGCTGCCGGCGCCGGACGGGGACGAAGCGGCTGCGACGACCGCACGGCGGCCGATCCGGGGTGCCGGTCAGCGTTGCAGCACCTCGCCGAGCGCGGCCAGGTACGCCCCGGCCTGCGCCCCGTTCACGAGCCGGTGGTCGTACGCCAGCCCCAGGTCCGCCACCGCCCGCTCGCGTACCCCGCCGTCGCCGTCGAGCACGACCTCGCGGTGCACGTCCGGCACCGAGAGGGCGCAGGTGACGCCGGGCGGGATGATCGGCCGGGACACCGTGACGCCGGGTGTGTCGTTGAGCGCGACCAGGAAGTTCATGCCGGCCATGTCCTCCTCGCGGAGCCGGCCGCGCAGCGCCTTCATCCGCAGCGCGACCACGGCGTCAGCGAGGTCGCCGAGGTCCAGTCCGGCCGCGTCGCGGATCACCGGCAGGAACAGTCCGGTGCCGACGTCCACGGTGAGCCCGATCGACGGCGCTTCCGCGTCGACCACCAGCCCGTCGCCGGTGAGCCGGGCGTAGAGGGCACCGAACCGCTCGTGCAGCGCGGCCACGGCGGCGATGACGACCTCGGTCAGGCCGACCGTGGCGCCGGTCTCGTCGGCGGCGCGGCGGGCATAGGCGAGCGCTGCCGTCACGTCGACGCGCACGGCGGTGAAGGCCACCGGGATCTCCCGGTGCGAGGTGGACACCACGTCGGCGATGCGGCGCTGCGCCGGTGGCAGCGGCCGTCCCGGCGTCGCCGTCCGCGTCCCCACGGCCTCCACCTGCTCCGGGTACGCCGCAGCGGGCGAGCCCAGCGGCTCTGGCGGGGCGGGCACGGCCGACTCGGGCAGGATCCGGCCGATGGGAGCGCCCGGGGCGCAGTCGGCGCCGGCTGCCACGTCCTGACGCAGCACGCCGGCCCGCGTCGCCGCGAGTTCCTCGATCGCCTTGGACGTCTCGACCGCCGCGACCGGCTCGCCGGCCTCCACCGTGGCGCCGTCCGCGACCAGCCATTCCAGCAGCACGTAGCTGTCGTCGTTGGGGTTGAGCCGCGGTACGTCCACCGGGACGCCCGCCTGCGCCGCCGTCGTCGGAGCGGAGGGCGGCGGATCGACGGGTGACGGGTCGGTGCGCGGAACCGGAACCGCGCCGGGCACGCCCGGAGACACGCCGGCCGGAGTCGCCGGGGCGTCAGCCGGTCCGCCCCGGTAGCCGGTCGCCACCGGCGCGGCGGGCAGGCGCATGATCCGGTCCAGGATCGCGTCGGTGCCGAGCAGCACCGCCTGTTCCAGGTGCGGCGCGGACGGGATGACCCGGTCGGCGGAGCTGACCAGCTCGACCGGGCCGCGCAGCAGCGGCCACGCCTCGGCGTGCAGGCGGGCCGCGACCTCGCTCCCCCACGTGCCGCCCGCGGTGCTCTCCTCGGCGACGATCACGCCGTGCGCGCCGGCGAGCAGGTCGCGCAGGCCGTCCACGTCCACCGGGTAGAGCCGTGCCGGGACCAGCACCTCGACCGTACGTCCCCGCTCGGCGGCCCGAGTGGCGGCGGCGATCGCCCGGTTGGCGACCCCGCCCGGCGCGATGACGAGCGTCGGCGCGCCGGTGGCGTCCGGGTCGTGGACGCGGGCCCAGTTGCCGTCCGCGCCGCGCGACTCGAAGGCGAGGCGGTCGTCGACGCGGCCGTCCACGTACCGCCGCTGGGTGTAGAGGATCTTGTCCTCGAACAGCATCGCCGGTTCGTCGCGGCGCAGCGCGGCGGCCAGCACGTCGGCCGCGTCGTGCAGCGGGGACAGCTCGTACAGCGCGAGGTGCGGGATGCCGATGAAGTGTTTCTGCGGGCTCTGGCTGTGCGTCGCGCCGTAGCCGCGCCCGCCGCCGACCGGGCAGCGGATCACCACCCGCATCGGGGTGCGCTCGCCGTACATGGCGACGGACTTGGTGATCAGGTTGAGGATCGGGTCGAAGGCGAGACCGGCGAAGTCCCCGAACATGATCTCGACGATCACTGTGTCGCCGCACAGCGCCAGGCCACCCGCGACGCCGGTGATGCCGTTCTCGCTCAGCGGCGTCGACAGCACCCGGTCGGGGTAGGCGGTGGCGAGGCCCTGGGTCACCTTGAACGCCCCGCCGTACGGGTCGGCGACGTCCTCCCCCAGCAGCCAGGCCCGCTCGTCGGCGGCGAACAGCGCGTGCAGGGCACGGTTGAGGTTGCGGCTCACCCGTTCCGCGCGCGTCACGCCGCCGCTCCACGCGCGAGCGGCCGGGCCAGCACCTCGGCCGAGACCTCCGCGACCCGCTGCCGGGCCCGCGCGTCGGCGGCCGCGAACCGCTCCGGGTACGCCTCGGCGTACCGCTGGAGCCAGTCGAGGCGGCGCAGCCGGTCGAGTTCGTCGGCGGGCCGGGTGTCGTCGCCCTTGCTGTGCGGGCCGAGCCGGACCGTGTGCTGCACGAGCACGTGCGGCGTCCGGGTGGCGCGGACCCGCTCGACGTGCGGCGCGGCGGCGGCGCGTACCTCGGTGAGGTCGAACGAGCCGGACTCGCTGACGGTGATGCCGAACCCGGCGACCCGGCCCGCGATGGTGCCGGCGAGCTGCGCGGTGGTCGGGGTGGACTGGGCGATCCGGTTGTGCTCGACCACGACGAGCAGCGGCACCCGCCACAGCGCGGCCATGTTCAGCGCCTCGTAGACAGCACCCTCGCCCCAGGTCCCGTCGCCGATGTACGCCACCACGATCGCGTCCTGCCCGGTGCGGTTGAGGTGCAGTCCCACGCCGACAGCGGCGGGCAGGCTCTCCCCCTGCACGCCGGTGGACAGGAACCGGTCCCGGCGCAGGTGCTGGCTGCCGCCGTACCCGTGGCACACCCCGCCGTCGCGGCCGAGCAGTTCCGCCAGCAGGCCCTCCGGGTCGCCGCAGTGCGCCAGGTAGTGCCCGTGGCCGCGGTGGTTGCTGAACACGAAGTCCCCGGTCAGCAGCGGGGCCAGCGCGACCGGGACGTACTCCTGGCCGAGGCAGGTGTGCGTGGTGCCGGCGAGGTGACCGTCGGCGTACAGGCGCAGCAGGTGCTCCTCGAAGCGGCGGATGAGCAGCCCCGCGTCGAGGTCGGCGTCGTCGAGCGGGGCCGGCGCGGCGCTCACTCCGGCACGCCCCGCTGGGCGAGCAGCGCGCGCAGGTCGCCCACCGACCGCACGGTCCGGATCTCCCGGGGCGTCAGCGAGATCCGGTACGCGTCCTCGACGGCCACGACGATCTGGAGGTGACGCAGGCTCACCCACGCGGCGGTGGTCGCGGGGCCGGTCTGCGCGTCGACCTGGTCGACGGGCAGTTCCAGCACGTCGGCGACGAGCCGCACCAGCCGGCTGGACATGCTCATACCTCGATGATCGTACAGGCCCAGTGGGTGCCCCGGCCCAACGAGATCAACGCGACCCGGTCGCCCTCGTGCAGCTCACCGGCGTCGAGCAGGCGGCTCAGCCCGAACAGTTGGTCAGCCGCGCCGAGATGCCCGTACTCGGCCGCCAGTGCCCGGTTGGTCCGCTCCGGCGGCACCTTGTGGGCCTCGGCGAGCGACGTCATGGCGCGTTCGTTGTCGGCGACCAGGATCAGCCGCGCCAGGTCGGCGACGGTGACGCCGGCCCGCTCGCAGGCGCGTTCGGTGACCCGCACCATCCGCTCGTCGAGGTGGCGGGCGTACTGCGCGAACTGCTCGGGGTCGTAGTCGAAGAACTCCATCACGTGCCACACGTCGCGGGCGGCCGGCGGCTCGGCGCCGGGTGCGAACGGCGCCGCGGCGCCACCGCCGTCGAGCCGGTAGAACCCGGCGTAGCGGCCGTCGGTGGCGGCCTCGGTGACCTGCCAGCGCAGCCGGGGGTGCCCGCGCCGGGCCACTGTGGCCACGGCGCCGTCGGAGAACACCATCGGCTGGGTCTCCATCCGGTTCCAGTACGCCTCGCAGGTCCGGTTGGCCGCGATCACGAGCGCGGTGTCGTACTCCGGGTGGGTGGCGAACTTGCCGGCGACGGTGTCGAGGCTGAGCACGCCGGTGGTGCACGCCTGGGTGAGCAGCACCGCTTCGGCGCCGGCCGCGCCGAGCCGGTACGCCAGGTCGGCGGCGGCGTCCCAGTAGAGGTGTTCGGTGAGGTCGGTGACGGCGAGCACCAGCAGGTCCACCCGCGCGGCGGGCAGCGTGGCGGCGTCCAAGGCGCGGCGGGCGGCCCGCTCGGCGAGGTCGGTCAGGCCGACGTCCGGCGCGGCGCGGTGCACCCGCCGGTAGCCGTAGCCGAGGACGCGGTTGACGTCGTCGGTGTACTGCGCCACCACGTCGGCGACGGGCGCCGGGTCGCCGAGCGCCTCACCGAAGGACACCAGCCCGAAGCTCATGCTCGACCGTCCCGCCGCAGATCCGCCGCTGCTTACCATTCCCCCATGCCCCGAGAGCATCTCACGTCCCTGCCCGGAACCCGTTGGCACGTATGGCGTTCCGCGTTGCTCCGGTCGGCCGGTTTTCCGGCCGGCGGGATGAGCCGGTTCGCCGCTCCGGCGCTCGCGGAGGCGGCCGACCGGCACCTGCGCGGGGACGGCGACGCCGCGGAGTTCGCTGCGGCGTTCGACGCCGCCGCGGCCGACCTCGGGCAGACGGTCTACGGCATCGCCTGCGACGACGCCTTCCGTACGGCGCTGACCTGGCAGAACCCTGCGGTCCTGCTCGCCGTCGACGCGATCCGGCGCGACGGCCCGCACGCCCCGCGCAACCTGCGCCGGCGGCACCGGGAGGAGGTCGTCGCGAAGTACTGGCAGCGGTACTGCCTGAAGAACGACACGGTGGGCTTCTTCGGCCCGATCTGCTGGACCGAGCTGGGCGGCAGCGGTCCGATCGCGACGGTGCGTCCCGGCGCGGCGTTGACGCGTACCCGGAAGGTGTTCCTGGAGCGGTGGGGCCTGGACGCGCTCGCGGAGGCCTTCACCCGCGTACCAGGCGTGCGGGACTGGCTGCCGGTGCGGCTGGCCCCGCACCTGAGCCTGCGCGACCGGGTGCTGCGGCGCCCGCACCATCCACCGCAGACGCTCCCGGCGGCGACCGCCGCGCTGCTCACGCTGGCGCGGCGCGGACCGCGCGTGGCCGACCTGGTCGCCGCGCTGCTCGCGGACCCGGCGAGCGGCTTCCGCCGGGCCGCTGACGTGCACGCGCAGCTCGACGACCTGGCCGGGCGCGGCGTGCTGCGGATCGGCTTCGACCTGCCGGTCGACCTCACCGCCGAGGACGCGTTGCGCGAGCAGCTCGCCGCGATCGGCGACGACACGGTCCGCGAGCGGGTGCTCGGCGACCTCGCCACGGTGAGCGACCTGCGCGACGCGGTGGCCGCCGCCGACGGCCCGGACGCGCTGGCCGCGGCGATGTCCGCGCTGGACCGGCGGTTCGTGGAGCTGACCGGCCGGGAGGCGCGGCAGCAGCCCGGCGAGGTGTACGCCGGGCGCACGCTGTGCCACCTGGAGACGGTCCGCGACCTGGACGTCCGCTTCGGTGACGCGCTGCTGGCACGGCTCGCGCCGCTGGAACCGCTGCTGCTGTCGGTGCGGTGGCTGACCGCGGCGATCGGGCAGGCGTACGCCGACGCGCTGGCCGCCCTGTACCGCGACCTGGCGGCGGAGTCGGCCACCGCGGACGTGCCGGTGGCCGACCTGTGGTTCCTGGCGCAGGCGGTGGTGTTCGGGGCGGACCCGCCCGCCGCCGCCGTCACCGCCGAGTTCCTGGCCCGGTGGTCGACGGTGCTCGGCCTGGCCGACGCCGACTCCGACGCCCGGGAGCTGCGGTTCGACGCCGCCGCGCTGACCGAGCGGGTCGCCGCCGCGTTCCCCGCCGACGCGCCCGGCTGGGCCGCCGCCCGCATCCACAGCCCGGACGTGCACGTGTGCGCGCCGGACGAGGCGGCGCTGCTGCGCGGCGACTTCACAGTCGTGCTCGGCGAGCTGCACGTGGCGCTGGCCGCGTTCGACACGCACTTCTTCGCGTACGGGCACCCGGACCCGCAGCGGCTGCGCGACGGGATGCGCGCCGACCTGCCCGGCGGCCGGGTCCGGCTGCTGCCGCCGGTGGACTGGCCCCGGCACACCGCCCGGATCGCGGAGTGGCTGCACGGGCCCGCCGACGCTCAGCTCGGGTTCGTCGACGCGCCCGGCGCCGACCCGGACCGCCTCGTGCCGATCACGACCCTGACCGTGCGGCCGGACGACGACGGCACTCTTTCCGCGCACGCCGACGACGGGCGGCGGTGGCCGCTGCTGGAGGTGTTCGCGCCGCTGTTCGACTACCAGGTGTTCGACACGTGGAAGCTGGCCGGCAACGCCGGGCGCACGCCGCGCGTCACCGTCGACGACCTGGTGCTGGTCCGCGAGACGTGGCGCACCACTGTGGGCGAGACCGGCCTGCACACGGTCAAGGGCGAGCGGGAACGCTACCTCGCGGTACGGCGCTGGCGGCTCGCGCTCGGCCTGCCCGAGCGGATCTTCGTGCGGGTCGACACCGAACTCAAACCCAGCTATGTGGACCTGACCAGCGGCGTCTATACCCGGCTGCTGTGCACGCTGCTGCGCGGCGCGCACGCCAAGGGCGGCGACGGCGTCGGGCTCACCGTCACCGAGCTGCTGCCCGGCCCGGACGACGCCTGGCTGACCGACGGGGCCGGCCGGGCGTACGCCTCGGAACTGCGGCTACAGATCGTCGACCCGGCGCAGGTGCGGTAGCCACTCGGTGGCGTCCGCCGGCGCGTCGGGGGTCTCGGTGTCGAACCGGCGCAGCCGGCGTACGCCGTAGGCGCCGAGCGCCACCACGGCCAGGGCCAGCCCGGACACCACGAACGCGAACCCGAGTCCCCGGCCGGGGCCGGTGCCGATCAGCGCGCCGACGCTGCCGGCCAGCGCGCCGCCGGGGGCGAACATCGGTTCCAGCAGCGACCCGCTCAGCGGCACCAGCACGGCGAAGCCCAGCGGCAGCGTCGCCCAGGTCAGCGTCTGGATGATCGCCAGCACCCGGCCGTGGAACCGCTGCGGCACCTTCACCTGGATGATCGACAGGTAGATGCCGTTGTGCAGGCCCAGGCCCAGCCCCACGCCGAAGCTGCCGAGCGCCACCAGCAGCAGGCTCGGCCGGACGCCGCTGAGCACCAGGCTGACCGCCACGCCGAACGCGATGGCGATCAGCGCGGGCATCCGGCGCCGGGTCGGGCCGCCCCACACCGCGATGGCGAGTCCGCCGAGGACGGCGCCGAGCGCCTCGGCGAACGCCACGGTGCCGACCTGGCCCATCGTGCCGAACGCGAGCACCATCGGCGGCACCAGCAGCAGGCTCGCCAGGCACAGGTTGTAGAGCGAGAAGAAGCCCAGCATGGCCCGGAAGCCCGGCTCGGCCCACGTCATCCGCGCGCCGCCGATCAGCTCCGCCAGGAACGGCTCCTTGCGCCGCCGGCCGAGCAGGTCGGGGAACCGCACGGCGGCCAGCACACCGATCGCCACCACGTAGCTGACGATGTCGATGACCAGGACGCCGGCCAGGCCGATCGCGGCCAGCAGACCCGCAGCCAGCAGCGGCACCGCGAGCGAGCTGAGCCCGACCGCGAGCTGCGCGATGCCGTTGGCGTGCCCCAGATAGCGCTTCGGCACCACCTGTGGGATCGCGGCCAGGTAGGTGATGCGTTGGAACACCGACGCCGCGCCGAGCACGCACACGAGCGTGTAGACGGCCGCCAGCCCCAGCCGGTCGGTCCACAGCAGCAGCGCCAGCAGCGCCTCCGCTGTCACCGCCGTCGCGCACGCGGCCAGCAGCACCCGGCGCCTGTCGAACCGGTCCGCGACCGCGCCGGCGACCGGCAGCGTCAGCAGCGCCGGCAGGTACGCGATCACCCCGGACAGGCCGAACCACAGCATCGAGCCGGTCTCCAGGTAGACCCAGACCGGCACCGCCCACTGGGTCAGCGCCGACCCGGTCGACGAGATGAGCTGGCTGGCGGTGATCGCCAGGAACCGGCGTACGCCCGGTTGCACGCCGGTCTCGGCGGTGACCGGATCGGTGCTGGTGGCCGCCAGTGCCCAGCCGTCACCGGCGAGCTGTCGTGGCGCGGCGGACGGCGCGGCGGACGGCTCGGCGAGCCGGGGATGGGTGCGGGTGAGCACCTCGGCGAGCGCCTCGGCCCGCTGCTTGACGAAGTAGTGCCCGGCCTCGTCCAGCACCACGAGCGCTGTGGACTCGCCGAGGAAGCTCCACTCGCGGTACCGCTCCTCGTAGTACTCGGTGAGCACGTCGTGGGTGCCGACGACGGAGATCACCGGTGCGGGCACCCGGACCGGGTCGCCGTCCAGCCACTCGGTGAACCGCTCCTGCGCCTCGGCGGCCTCCCGCCGTACGTGGTGCACGAACCGGTCGACCTGCGCCGGGTCCAGGTCGGCCAGTTCCGCGCCGATCGAGCGCAGGAACGTCTCGTACCGCCGGTCCGCGCCCCGGGAGTCGGCCCAGTCGACGAGCCGGCCGAGCATGTTGTCCGGGCGGGCGGTCGGGAACACGCCCCCGGCGTAGATCGCCTCGATGGGACGTCCGCGCTCGTGCAGCCGCCGGGCGATGCCGGTCAACAGCGCGCCGCCGACGCAGTGGCCGTACAGGACCAGCGGGCCGTCCACCCGCTCCTGGATCTCGGCCACGCACCGCTCGACCAGCTCGTCGAAGGGCAGCTCGGTGTCGCGGACGCCGACGTCGTGGCCGGGGATCGCCACGGAGAACAGCGTGTGCCCGGCCGGCAGCGCGTCCGCGAGCGGCTGGTAGATGCTGGCGAGCCCGCCGCCGTAGGGCACGCACACGTACGAGCGCACCCGCTGGTCCGCCGGGACCGGCCGGGTCAGCTCGTACAGCAGCGGGCGCTGCCGCTCCTGGTCCGCCGGGGCGTCGATCAGCGCGGCCAGCCCCTGCACCGTCGGGTGCGCGAAAACGTCCATCACGCCGACGTCGACCTGCCCGTACGCCTCGCGCAGCAGCGCCAGCATCCGGATCGCCAGCAGCGAGTGACCGCCCAGCTCGAAGAAGTCGTCGTCCAGGCCGACCTCGGGCACGCCGAGCACGTCGCGCCAGGTGGCGGCAACCGTCTGCTCGACCGGGGTCACCGGGGGACGGCGCTGCGCGGCGGCGACGCCGGACGAGGGTGCGGGCAGCGCGGCGGTGTCGAGTTTGCCGTTGGCGGACAGCGGCAGCGCGTCGAGCGTCACGAACGCCGACGGCACCATGTACTCGGGCAGCCGCCGTTTCAGCGCCGCCCGCAGCTCCGCCGGGTCCGGGGCCTCCCCCGTCAGGTACGCCACGAGACGCTGCTCGGCGGGCGTGGCGCCGCGCACGACGACGGCCGCGGAGCCGACGCCGGGCTGTTCGCGCAGCACCGCGGCGATCTCCCCCAGCTCGATCCGCAGGCCCCGCAGTTTCACCTGGTCGTCGATGCGGCCGAGGAACTCCAGCGTCCCGTCGGTACGCCAGCGGGCCAGGTCGCCGGTGGCGTACAGCCGGCCGCCGGGCTCGCCGAACGGGTCGGGGACGAACGCGCCCGCGGTGAGTCCGGGGCGGTTCAGGTAGCCGCGGGCCACCTGCACGCCGCCGAGGTGCAGCTGCCCGGCCACGCCGACCGGCACCGGGCGCATCGCCTCGTCGAGCACGTAGGTCCGCACGTTGCGGATCGGCCCGCCGATCGGCACCCGGGTCACGCCGGTCAGCGCGTCGGGGGTGGCCGGCCAGGCGGTGACGTCGATCGCCGCCTCGGTGGGCCCGTACAGGTTGTGCAGCGCCGCGGACGGGATCGCGGCCACGGCGCGGCGGGCCAGGTCGGCGGGCAGTTCCTCGCCGCTGCACACGATCCGCCGCAGCGACCCGCAGCGGGCCGGGCCGGCCGGGGCGGCCGTGGACAGGAACGCGTCGAGCATCGACGGCACGAAGTGGACCGTGGTGACCCGCTCCCGCTCGATCAGCTCCCGCAGGTACGCCGGGTCGCGGTGCCCGCCCGGCGCGGCGAGCACCAGCCGCGCGCCCACGAGCAGCGGCCAGAACACCTCCCACACCGACACGTCGAACCCGATCGGTGTCTTGTGCAGCACCGCGTCGTCCGGTCCGAGCGCGAAGGCGTCCTGCATCCAGTCCAGCCGGTTGACGATCGCGGCGTGCTCGTTGACCACGCCCTTCGGCCGTCCGGTGGAGCCCGACGTGTAGATCACGTACGCCGCGTTCCCCGGCCCGGCGGCAGTGCCCCCGGCGGCGCTCGGCCGGTCCGGCGCGGTCAGCGGCAGCACGGTGCCCGGGACGGTCAGCCCGTCCGGCAGCTCGTCGGCCAGCAGCACCCCGGCGCCGGCGTCGGCGAGCATGAAGGCCAGCCGCTGCGGCGGGTGGTCCGGGTCCAGCGGCAGGTACGCCGCGCCGGCCCGGTGGATGCCGAGCAGCCCGGCGATCAGGCGGCGGGAGCGGGGCTCGTGGATCGCGACCACCGACTCCGGTCCCACGCCGTGCGCTACCAGCCGCGACGCCACCTGCTCGGCGGCGTCGGACAACTGCGCGTACGTCATCCGGGTGTCGCCGTCGACCAGCGCGACCGCGTCCGGCGTGCGCCGGGCCTGGGCGTCGAACAGCTCCGCCAGCGTGGTCCGGCGCACCGGGGCGGCGGTGGCGTTCCAGCCGGTCACGACCGCCGCGTGCTCGGTGTCCGGCATGACCGGCAGCGCGCTCACCCGGGTCCGGGGCGCCGCCACCGCGGCGGCGAACAGCAGCAGGTAGCGGTCCGCGAACGCCTCCATCGCGGCGCGCTCGAACAGCGCGGTGCGGTACTCCAGCCGCAGCTCGTCCCCGGCGATCTCCAGCGACAGGTCGTCCATGGCGCCGCCGAACGCCTCGCCCCGGCCGGTCGGCAGGTGGTGGAACGTGAGCTGGTAGAGCGGCGGCACGCCCGGGTCGCGCCGTACCGCCAGCTCCTCGACGAGCTTCTGGAACGGCATGTCCTGGTGGTCCCAGGCGTCGAGCACGACCCTGCGGACCCGGCGGACGAGGGTCAGGAACGGTGGATCGCCAGACACGTCGACGCGCAGCACCAGCATGTTCATGAACATGCCGAGCAGCGGTTCCAGCTCGGCCCGGTCCCGGCCGGCCACCGGCATGCCGACCACCACGTCGTCGCTCCCGGACAGGCGGTGCAGCAGCGCCACGTAGGCGGCCAGCTGCACCATGAACGGGGTCGCGGCGGCCTGCTGGGACAGCTCGGGCAGCGCCGCCGTCACGTCGCCGGGCAGCGTGCGGCGGACGTCGGCGCCGTCGAACGTGAGCGTC
This sequence comes from Micromonospora sp. M42, assembly GCF_000568915.1. NCBI lineage: Bacteria > Bacillati > Actinomycetota > Actinomycetes > Micromonosporales > Micromonosporaceae > Micromonospora > Micromonospora sp. M42. The sequence goes on from NZ_KK037233.1 coordinate 1,547,024, forward strand.
GCCGGGCGCGGCCGGTCGGTGGTCAGCGCGTGCACGGCGGGCAGGCCGGTCAGTGTCTCCCG
>NZ_KK037233.1:1547600-1551289 GCF_000568915.1 Micromonospora sp. M42
GGCGGCGTCGCGGCGTCCCCGGCGGCCCGGCGCTTCGGGTCGTGAGCGCCGCCGCCGCCCGGGCCCGGTCGACAGCGACGACGGCGGCCCGGTGCCGGTACGCCGGCCGGCCCTCCCGCAACGTGTACGCCACGTCGCGCAGCCCCACATCGGGCGCGCCGGTGAGCCGCTCGGCCAGCCGGGCACAAGCAGCGGCCAGCGCGTCGGGCGTCGCGGCGGACACCTGGAGCAGCTCGCCGCCGCCGTGATCCGGCTCCGGGGGTACGCGCGGCGGCGCCTCCTGGAGCACCAGGTGCGCGTTGGTGCCGCCGAGGCCGAGCGAGCTGACGCCGGCCCGCAGCGGCCGCTGGTCCTCGGGCTCCCACTTGGTCAGCGTGGACACCACGTAGAACGGGCTCGCCTCGATGTCGATGTCCGGGTGCGGCCGGTCGTGGTTGACGGTGGGCGGGATGAGCCGGTGCCGCATCGACAGCACGGTCTTGATCAGGCCGATCACGCCGCCGGCCGCGCTGAGGTGACCGATGTTGGCCTTCGTGGAGCCGACCCCGCACCAGCCGCGCTCGGCGGTGCGCCGGCCGTACGCCGTGCTCAGCGCCGCCAGCTCGATCGAGTCGCCGAGGACGGTGCCGGTGCCGTGCGCCTCGACGTACCCGACCGAACGCGGGGCGACGCCGGCCACCGCGAGCGCCTGCGTGACCACCTCCACCTGACCGGTGACGCTCGGCGCGGTGAAGCTCGCCTTGGCCGAGCCGTCGTTGTTCACCGCGTTGCCGATGACCAGCGCCCGGATGTCGTCGCCGTCGGCGAGCGCGTCGGAGAGCCGCTTGAGCACGACCACGCCGACGCCGCTGCCGTAGACGGTGCCGTCGGCGTCCGCGTCGAACGGGCGGCAGTGCCCGTCGGCGGAGGTGTAGCCCTCGTCGGCGACGTACCCGACGCCGTGCGGCAGTTCCACGCACACGCCGCCGGCCAGCGCCGTGTCGCACTCGCCGCTGCGCAGCGCCTCGGCGGCCAGGTGCACCGCGACGAGCGACGACGAGCAGGCGGTCTGCACCGTCATCGCCGGGCCGCGCAGGCCGAGCCGGAACGCGACGGTGCTGGCCAGGTAGTCCGGCTTGTTGCCGAGCGACACGCGCAGCTCACCGGCGTCCGCGAGCGCCCGCGGGTTCCGCCGGACGTTGAGCCACTGGTACAGGTCGGCGTTGCCGCCCGCGTACACGCCGATCTCGCCGTCGTAGCGGGCCGGGTCGCAGCCCGCGTCGGTGAGCGCGGCGTGCGCGTGCTCCAGGAACAGCCGCTGCTGCGGGTCGGTCAGCTCCGCGTCGCGGGGGCTCAGCCCGAACAGCTCCGCGTCGAACCGGTCCACGCCGTCGAGCACGGCGGCCACCGGCACGTACGCCGGGTCGTCGAGCTGCTCCGCCGGGACGCCCCGGGCCAGCAGCTCCGCGCGGGTGAACCGGGTGAGCGACTCGGCGCCGACGACCAGGTTGCGCCAGAACTCCTCCGCCGACGCCGCCCCCGGCACGCGCAGGCTGAGCCCGACGATCGCGATCGGCTCCACTGTCTCGTTCACGCCATGACCTCCGGCTCGGCCGAATCGCTGATGTGCAGGCGCAGTTCGCTGACGTAGCGGCGGCCCGCGCGGTCGGGCAGCCACGCCTGCCCGAGCGCGGGCAGCAGCTCCGACACGGTCACCGTCACGTCGTCGCCGCCGGACCGCCGGGCGGCGCGCAGCAGCAGGCAGAGCCGGTTGGCGTAGAGCGGGGCTGGTCAGGTCCACGTAGGTGGGCTTGAGTTCGGTGGCCACCCGGACGAAGACCCGCTCCGGCAGGCCCAGCGCGGTCCGCCACCGGCGTACCGCGAGGTAGCGCCGCGCCTGGTCGACGGCGTCGGCCAGGCCGGTCGCCCCGACCGTGGTGCGCCAGGTCTCCCGCGCCAGCACCAGCCGGTCGACTGTCACCCGGGGGCTGTGCGGGCGGTCGGTCATCAGCTTGAACGCGTCGCCGGCGTGCACCGCGATCAGGTCGGAGAACACCTCGACCAGCGGCCAGCGCGTGCCGTCCGGGCCGGTCGCCACCAGCACGCCGTCCACCTCGGACACGATCGCCGCGTTCGCCGGCACGAGCCGGTCGCGCGGCGCGCCGGGCGCGTCGGCGAACGCGAGCCGGTGGTCGTCCGGCCCGTGCAGGGACGCGGACAACCGCCCGCCGACGCGGGGGAAGTCGACCGGGTAGAGCGGGCGCAGCCGTCCCGGGCCCAGGTCGGCCGCGTACGCGCGCCGCAGCCGGTCCACGTCGGGGTGGCAGTGGGTGAACAGCTCGGCGTTGAACGTGGCGTACGCGGCGTGCAACTCGCCGAGCACCGCCCCGAACTCGCCGGCGGCCAGCGCCTCGGGTGACTCGGCGAACAGTTGCAGGTCGGGGCTGTGCACCCGGCCCGCGCTCCAGCCGGGACGGCCGGCCGGGAACGCGTCGGCCACCAGGGGCGCCAGCTCGGCCGCGGCGAACTCCACCCGGGTCGTCCCGGCGGGCAGTCCGGCCAGTCCGAGCACCCGCTCCCAGCGGGCGGCGAACTCTGCCGCGACCCGGTCCACCGGCCGGTCACCGGGCCCGAACAGCGGCCCCTGCGCGACGAACCACAGGTCACCGAGCCGGACCGGCCCGTCGCCGCCGAGGTCGTCGTACAGGTCGCGCAGCGCGTCGCCGTACGCCGTGGCCAGTTCGGCGGTGAGCCAGCGCGCCGCCCGCAGCGGCAGGTCCAGCGTCGGGGCCAGGGAGTCGAGCAGGCCGCCGCCGACGGTGAGGTCCACGTCGCGTGCGGTCTCCTCGTGGCACAGCGCCCGCCCGGCGTAGTTTCTGCCCGGCCCGGCGGCGCGGCGGCAACCCGGTGAGCGCGGTGAACTCGGCGTCCAGCGCGGACAGCGCGGCGGTGAGGGCGGCCGGGTCACCGGCGGCGTCGGCGACCCGGGTGCGGGCGGCGGCCAGCCGGTCCAGCCCGGCCAGCGCCCGCGCGCGGCACTCCCGGTCACCGATCGCGGCGATCCGCTCCCGCAGGTGCTCCTGCGCGGCGAAGCCCTGCGGCAGGTCGAAGTCCCAGCGCAGCAGCCCTCGCTCGACGAGCTGCGCGAGCAGCAGGAACCCCTCTGCGGCGCGGCGCACACCGGTCTGCCCGTCGCGCACCAGGTCGTCGACGACGTCCCGGGCCGGGCGGGTGCCGTCGCACCGGCACAGCGCGATCGACTCGCTCAGCGACACCGGTTCCGGGCGCTGGGCCGGCCGGTGCACGACCCGGTCCGCCAGGTGGACGTGCGGCGCCCGGACCGGGGCCAGCCACTGCCGGACCTGCGGGTCGGCGGCCAGCCGGTCCGCGTACGCGGCGAGCGCCCAGTGTTCGAGGTGGACGGCGCGGCGGCGGAGCAGTCCGGGGCCGGGCACGGCGGTGACGCCGGGCGCACCAGGTGCCACGGTGCCCCAGCACACCGGCCCGAAGAAGCCGATGGTCTCGCACTTGGCGACGTAGCGCTGCCAGTACCCGGCGACGACGTTCTCCCGGCCCCGGCGGCGCACGTTGCGGGGTGCGTCCGGGCCGTCGCGGAGCAGCCCGTCCAGCGCCACCAGCGCCTCCGGGTTCTGCCAGGCGACGGCCTCACGGAACAGCGGGTCGGCGGCGATCCCGCACAGCGCCGCCGA
>NZ_KK037233.1:1552108-1570723 GCF_000568915.1 Micromonospora sp. M42
GCGGGCACCGGCACCGGCTCGGCGGACAGTCCGGCCAGGTCCAGCCGGGGTTCGTCGAACGTGTACATGTTGAACAGCACCTGCACCAGCGGGCTGCGGTCGAGCAGGCCGCCCAGCCCGAGGCCGCCGACGATGCGTTCGACAGGCGCCTCCGGGTGGGCGAGCGCGGCGAGCAGTTCCTCCCAGGCGGCGCGGACGTGCGCGGCGAAGCCGGCCCCGGGCGTCCGGCGCAGCCGCAGCGGCGCGATCTCGATGAAGAAGCCGACCATCGGCTCGAAGTCGGCGGCCCGCCGGTCCACGGTGGGTGTGCCGACCACCAGGTCGGGCAGGCCGGTACGCCGGGCCAGCACCAGCGCGAACGCGGCGAGCACGGCGGCCGCCGGGGTCGCGCCGAGCCCGGCGGCGAGGTCGTTGAGCGCGGCAGTGGCGGCCCGGTCCAGCCGGGTACGCACCGTCGCGCTGGTGTACGTCTGTTCGGCCGGCCGGTCCCGTCCACCGGGGAGCCGCAGCACGACCGGCGCCCCGGTCAGGTGGTCCAGCCACCAGTCGAGGTCGGCGGCGGCGCGACGCCGGGCACGGTCGGCGCGCCAGGCCACGTAGTCGCCGTACGTGGCGGGCAGCGGCGGCAGCGGCGGCCCGTCCCCGAGCGCGGCCCGGTACGCGGCGGCCAGGTCGGCGTAGAACAGCGACTGCGACCAGCCGTCGAACACGGCGTGGTGGGCGTAGACGGCCAGCACGTGCTCGCCGTCGCCGGTGCGGATCAGCTCGGCCCGCCACAGCGTGTCGGTGCCCAGCGCGAACGGTGTGGCGGCGCTCGCCGCGAGGTGGCCGGCGAGATCGGTGCCCGGGGCGAGGTCGCGTACCGGCAGCGGCACCGGTGTGGACGGGTCGGCGACCGCGTACGGCACGCCGTCGCGCTCCGGGATGCGCCAGCGCAGGATCTGCTGCCGGTCCGCGACGGCGGTGAGCGCCGTGGCGAGCGCCGCCACGTCGAGCGGGCCGGTGATCCGTTCGGCGAACGCGACGTTGTACGCCGACGCGGCGGCCGGGAAGTAGCGGTCGAGGAACCACAGCCGCTGCTGTGCCGGGGACAGCGCCGGTGGCCGTCCCCGGACGACCGGGGCCGGGCCGGTTCCGGCGGCGGCGTCGGCGCGGGCGGCGATGCCGCGTGGCGTCCGCCCGACCAGCACGTCCTCGATGGCGAGGTCGCGGCCCAGCCGCTCGCGCAGGTCGGCGACCAGCCGCATCGCGGTGTTGGCATCCCGCCCTGGTGGAAGAAGTCGTCGTCGCGGCGTACCCCAACACGTCCAGCAGCGCCGCCCACGCCTGCGCGACGAGGCGTTCGGTGTCGGTGGCGGGCGGCTCGCCGGACGGCACGGGAGCCGGTCCGGCGACGTCGAGCGCGGCCAGCCGCTCGGTGTCGATCTTGCCGTTGATGGTGATCGGCAGCGCGGGCATGGTGTGCATCCGGGCCGGTACGGCGGCGGGCGGCAGCAGCCGGGCGCAGTAGTCACGCAGCTCGGCGGTGTCCAGGCCGGTCGCCACGTACGCGACGAGTTCCTGACCGCCGGCGCCGGCGCGGACCCTGGACGCTGGCCAGGTCGACGTCCGGGTGGCGGCGCAGCACCGCCTCGACCTCGCCCAGCTCGATCCGCTGCCCGCGGATCTTCACCTGCCGGTCGGCCCGGCCGAGGAACTCCAGGCTCCCGCCCGGCAGCCACCGGGCCAGGTCACCGGTGCGGTAGAGCCGCTCCCCGGGCTTTCCGGAGAACGGGTCCGGGAGGAACCGTTCCGCCGTGCGGGCGGCGTCGAAGAGGTATCCGCGGCCGAGCCCGGGCCCACCGGCGAGCACCTCGCCGATCTCCCCCGGGCCGACCTCGCGCAGCTCGTCGTCGACCAGGTGGATGCGGTGGTTGGCGGCGGGCCGGCCGATCGGGATGGGCCGGGTCCAGTCGCCGCTGCCCTCGAACCAGGTCACCAGCACCGTCGCCTCGGTCGGGCCGTACACGCTGACGAAGCGGCGCCCGCCGGCGGTCCAGCGGCCGACCTGTTCCGGGCCGGTGGCCTCGCCGCCGGTGACGACCAGCCGCACGCCGGGCAGCCGGACCGGGTCCAGCAGCGGCAGGATCGGCGGCGGCAGCACCACCACGTCGACCGCCTGCTCGGCACAGATCCGGTAGAGCCGGGTCGGGTCGGCCCGCTCGGCGTCACCGGCGAGCACGACGGTGCCCCCGGCGGCGAGCGGGGCGAGCATGTCGACCACCGACGCGTCGAACCCGATCGAGGCGAACGCCAGGCACCGGGTCGCCGTGTCGAACCCGGAGAACTCCGCGATCGAGGTGACCTTCTCGGTCAGCGCCCGGTGCTCGATCACCGCGCCCTTCGGCTGCCCGGTCGACCCGGACGTGAACATCGCGTACGCGGTGGTGCCGAGCGTCGCCGGTGTCGGCTGCCAGGGCGCGGTGCCGGTGGGGACGTCCAGCACGGTGCGTCCGGTGAACGCCTCGGCGGCGGGCGTACCCACGACGACGCGCAGCCGGGCCTCGGCGGCCAGCTCGCGCAACCGCCCGGCCGGCAGCGCCGGGTCGAGCGGGACGTACCCGGCGCCGGCCGCCTGCACGCCGAGCAGCGCGACCACCAGGTCCGGGCGACGGTCCACGCAGACGCCGACGAGGTCGTCCGCGCCGATGCCGTGGACGCGCAGCGACGCGGCCAGCGCGGCGGCCCGGCCGACCAGGCCGGCGTAGCTGAGCGTCAGGTCGCCCTGCACCACGGCCGGGGCGCCGGGACGCCGCCGGGCGTGCGCCGCGACCAGGTCGGGCAGGCACACCTGCGGGTAGGGCAGCTCGGGACCGACCTGCTGGTCGCGCTGATCGTCGCGGACGGTCATCGTCGTGCCTCGATCCAGTGCCGGGTCCGCCGGAACGGGTAGCCGGGCAGCGGCACCCGCCGGCCCGGCGGGACGGCCGGCTCGTCACCGGGCGCGCCAGGCGCGGACTGCGGCGTCGTCGGAGGCCGGGTCGCCCGCCGCGAGCGCGGTCAGCCGGCGCACCGCCTTCCCCCGCGTCGGCGCAGGCGACCGCGTCCCGGTACGCCAGCCGCCGCCGTCCCACCGCGAGCGTGTGCGCCACGTCGGCCACCGCCAGGTCGCCGTCGGCCAGCCGGAGGGCCAGCCGCCGGGCCAGTTCCCGCAGCGCCGCCGGGCTGCCCGCGGACAGTCCCAGCACCACCGGGCCGGGTGCCCCGGCGTCCGGCGCGTCCGTCGCGGGCGCCGGCTCGACCAGCACGTGCGCATTGGTGCCGCCGAGACCGAACGAGCTGACGCCCGCGCGCCGCTCCCCCGTCCACGACCGGGTCTCCGCGCCGACTTCGGCACCCGCTGCGGCCAGGTCGACGTCGTCGTGCGCGCCGGTGAAGTGCGCGGTACCCGGCACCTGCCCGGTGCGGACCGCGTACACGGCCTTGATCAGGGAAATCACGCCCGCCGCGGCGTCCAGGTTGCCGAGGTTGCCCTTCACCGAGCCGAGCAGCAGTGGGCCGCGGGCGCCCCGGCGTACCCGGGCCAGCGCGTCCACCTCGATCGCGTCGCCCACCGGGGTGCCGGTGCCGTGCCCCTCCAGGTAACCGACGTCGGCCGCGTCCCAGCCGACCGACGCCAACGCCTCCGCCAGCACCGCCGCCTGCCCGGACACACCCGGCACGGTGAAGCCGGGCCGGGCGGCGCCGTCGTTGTTCACCGCCCACCCGGCGAGCACCGCGTACACGTGGTCACCGTCGGCGCGGGCGTCGGCGAGCCGCTTCAGCACCACCGCCCCGGCGCCGTTGCCGAACACCTGCCCGGTGGCGGCGGCGTCGTACGGGCGGCACACCCCGTCGGTGGCCAGCAGCCCGCCCGGCCGCAGCCGGTAACCGGCCTGCCGCGTCGAGACCACCGCCGCGCCGCCCGCTATCGCCACGTCGCAGCGGTAGTCCAGCAGGCTCTGCCCGGCCTGGCACACCGCGACGAGCGAGGTCGAGCAGGCGGTCTGGACCGCCACGGCCGGGCCGGACAGCCCCAGCGCGAACGCGGTGCGCGTCGGCAGATAGTCGCAGCCGGAGCCGGTCAGCGCGTCGTCCCAGTCCTCGGCGAGCGTGCCGGCCGCCGGGGCCAGCGCGGGGTTGCCGAGCAGGTGGTGGTGCAGGTAGCGGCTGGGCGCGCATCCGGCGAACACGCCGATCTGGGCCGGGTCGCGGTCCGGGTCGATCGCGGCGTCCTCCAGGGCGTGCCAGGCGACCTCCAGGAACAGCCGGTGCTGCGGGTCGAGCAGCGCCGCCGCCGCGGCGGGATAGCCGAACAGGTCCGCGTCGAAGCCCTCCAGGTCGTCGAGCCGGCCGAACGCCGACACCCAGTCCGGTCCGCCCGGCGCGCCCTCCCCGGCCGGGACCCGGCGCACCGAGTCCACCCCGGACAGCAGGTTGCGCCACAGCGCCGGTGCGTCGTCCGCGCCGGGCACCCGGCAGGCCAGGCCCACCACCGCGATCCGGTCGTCCTCGCTCACGCCCGTCCCTCCCCGCCGCCGGCGGCCCGCGCGGCGGCACGGCGGGCCATCCGGCGTCCGGCCGCGGTCAGCCGGCCGTCCTCCGGTACGCCCGCGGCGTCCCCGGCCGTCTCCAGGTACGCGGCCAGCGCCGCCACCGTCGGGAACTCCACCAGCCGGGCCAGCGGCACCCGGCGGCCGAGGTGTTCCTCCAGGTACCCCTGCACCAGGGCGAGCTGGAGCGAGTGCCCGCCCGCCTCGAAGAAGTTCACCAGGCGGCCCACAGTGGTCAGTCCGAGCACCGTGCGCCAGCCCGCCGCGATGGTCTGCTCGACCGGCCCGGCCGGCGGTCCCCCGGCATCCGGGCGGCCGGCGGCCGGCTGCCCCGCGTGCGGCCCTCCGGCGTCCGGGCGGCCGGCGTCCGGGTCGGGCAGGGCGGCCTGGTCGAGCTTGCCGGTCGGGCCGATCGGCAGCTCCGGCACCGCCACCACCGCCCGGGGCACCATGAAGTCCGGCAGCACACCGGCCAGCCGTTCCCGCAGCGCTCCCGGCTCGACGACCGTACCGGCGGCGCCGACCACGTACGCGACGATCTCCTGCTCGCCCGCGCCGGACGCACCGCGTCGCGCCACCACCGCCGCGTGGGCCACCCCCGGCAGCGCCCGCCAGGCACGCCTCGATCTCGCCCAGCTCCACCCGGTAGCCGCGGATCTTCACCATCCGGTCGCCGCGGCCCAGGTAGACGAGCGTGCCGTCGGGCAGCCGCCGCGCGATGTCACCGGTCCGGTACGCGCGCACCCCGTCGTGCTCGGTGAACCGGTCCGCGGTCAGCTCCGGCAGGCCCAGGTAGCCGAGCGCGACGTGCGGGGTCCGCACGACCACCTCGCCGGTGAGGCAGGCGGGGCGTCCGGCCGGGTCGGTGAGCACCACCTCGACGCCCGGCAGCGGGTGCCCGATCGGCACGACTGCCCGCCCCGGGCCGGCGTCCGGCGGCAGGTGGTGCTGCGCGGCGAAGCTGATCTCGGTGGTGCCGTACCCGTTGACGAACACCACGCCCGGCGCGAACGACCGCCGGGCCAGCGTCACGTCGTGCCGGGTGACCTCCTCGCCGCCGAGGACGACCGCACGGACCGACGGCAGCCGCCCGTGCTCGCCGAGGCTCGCCATCACGTACCGGAAGACGGTCGGGGTGGAGTGGTAGACGGTGACGCCCCGGCCGGCGAGCGCACCGGTGAGGTGGCCGAGGCCATGCGTGCGGACGTCGACCGGGACGGCGGCGGCGCCGGACAGCAGCGCGCCGAACGTGTCGGTGACCGCCATGTCGTAGCCGAACGAGGTGAGCACGCTCGTGCGGTCGTCCGGCCGGACGGCGAAGTTGCGCACGTGGTTGCGGACGCCGAACAGCACGTTGCGGTGGCTCTGCACCACGCCCTTCGGCTTCCCGGTGGACCCGGAGGTGTAGAGCACGTACGCCGGGTCGTCCGGGCGCGCGGGCCCGGCCGGCACCGGCACGCCGGCCTCGCCCCGGCGCAACGACACGACCGGCAACTCCAGCCCGGCGGCGGCCGCGAGCGTGGCGGCGCGCTCTTCGTGGCCGGGGTCCGCGACGATCGCCCGGACGCCTGCGTCGCGCAGCATCGCGGCCAGCCGGGCCGCCGGGTACGCCGGGTCCAGCGGCACGTACGGCGACCCCGACGCCAGCGCCGCCAGGATGCCGGTGATCGTGGCGACGCCGTGGCGGCACAGCACCACAAAACAAAAACCGTGACGTCACCCGGAAAAAGCCAGCGCTTCAGCGGTCGCGGCGACTGCCGCGCCGAGTTCCCGGTAGGTCACCGTCGCGTCGTCGGCGAGCACCGCCGGCCTGTCCGGGTACGCCCGCACCGCCGCGGCGAACGCGGCCGGGATGGTGTCGCCGCGGACCCGATCGGCCTCGGTGCCGTCGCCACCGTGCAGCCGCCACAGGTCCGGCGCCGGACGCCGCTCGTAGCGGGCCGACGGCAGCAGCCCCGCCGACGAGGCGTCCGGGTCCAGCGTGGACAGGACGTCGGCCAGGTCGGCGCGGAGGTCGTCGGCGTACGCGGCGGGCAGCCCGGAGACGGTGACGCCGGCCAGGTCGGGGCTCACCTCGACGGTGGCGTCGACCGGGTGGTCCGGCGGCGCCGGGCACAGCGACCGGCACAACTCCCGGATCGGCGCGTCGGCGGTCAGGTCGAGCGTCACCGGGGCGTCGCCGTGCCGCAGCGTCACCGCGGGGGCTCCGGTGTACCGGCGTACCACCAGAGCCGTGGCGGTGAGGACGACGGCGGCCGGGTCGACGCCCGCGGCGCGCGCCCCGGCGGCGAGCCGCGGCGGCAGGCCGAGCGGCTGCGGAGACGGGCTCACCGCTGGTCCAGGACGGCGGCGACCACGTCGGCGAGCGTGGACACCTCGGCGTCGGCCTCGGCGATCCGGAAGTCGTCGCAGTAGCTGCCGGTGCCGTGCACCACGATCTCGTACCCGGCCGGCACCAGGCCCCGGTCGACGGCGTTGCAGACGCCGGTCAGCGCCATCAGGATCGACCACTCCCGCAGCCGGGCCGGGTCCTCGGGCAGCGTCAGACCGGCGGCGGAGAGCCACTGCCGGGCGACCGGATAGCGCCGCACGCACTCGCGCCGCGACACCACGATGCCGTCGCCGCCGTGCCGTTCGATGAGCGCGTTCATGGCCGGGGAGGTCACCGGGCGATGGGTGTAGAACGTCGGGTCGAGCACCTCGGCCGGGTCGTCGGTGACGGCCGGGAAGCGCAGGTCGGCGTCCTGCGTCCAGACGCCCCGGCTCTCGTCAAGCGTGTACGCCGGGCAGTGGTCCCGCTCGAACGAGCCGTGGCGCAGGCTGAGCACCATGTCCGGCGTGCCGAGGTGCTGCACGAGCAGGAAACCGGGCCGGTCGGCCGGGTCGGCGTCGCCGGCCGCTTCCAGCACGTCGCGGCCCAGGTTGTAGCCGAGCAGGCCGAACGCGCTGGACACGGCGTGCGCGTGCCAGCGGGAACCGGCGGTGGGCGACACGTCGGCTTCGAAGGCGGCCCGGGCGGCGTCGGCGACCAGGTAGTTACGCAGGTCGAGCGTGTACCAGAGGGTGACGCCGCGCTTGTCGTACGCGGTGGCCGCGTACTCGTCGACGAACGCCCGGCCGAGCGCCTTCACGCCCTCCGGGTCCGCGCCGGTGTACCGCAGCAGCGGTTCACCGCACGGGTCGCGGGATCGTCGGCGAGCGCGTCGTGGCGGAACTTGTGCCGGGTCGCCGCCGGCGCCAGAACCACGATGGACAGCTGCTCCGGGGTCACCAGCCCGGCCGCGTACGCGCGGGCCACCGAGTCGCGCAGCGCGACGCCCTTGTTGCCGGAGGTCGGGGTGACGATGCACAGCCGCTCGCCGGTACGCCGGATGTGCTCCACCGCGCGGGCGACGATCACCATCGAGGCGAACGTCTTCGTGGTCCGGGTGCCCGGGTTGGCGGTCAGGTCGAGCATCGTCAGGTCGTGCCCGCCGTAGTGGCCCAGCGGGGACCAGCTGACCGTGGCGGCGGCGTAGAACTCGCGTACCTGCGGGGTCAGCTCGGGCAGGTCGAAGCCGGGCGCGAAGCCGGGCGTGCCGGGCGCGTCGCCGGGGGCCGCGCCGCACCGGCGCACCGCCGACGCGATGACGTCGTAGTAGTCGGTGATCATGTTGCGGGTGGCCGGGGTGGTCACGGTCATCGGGCTTCCTCCAACACACTCCGGGCCGGCGCCGGCGGCACCGTTCGCAGATGGTCACGCAGGGCGGTGAACCGGCAGGCGATCTCGGGCAGCTCGCTCGCGTGCCAGCCGCCGGCCAGGTCCGGCCGGTACGCCGCCAGTGCCGCCCGGGCGCGCTCCGGGTAGCGGACGTGGCCGCCGCCGACCTCGACGCCGTCGCGGCGTCCGGCGGCGGTGTTCCAGGCGACCGCCTGCGCCATGGGCAGCTCGGCCGGCAGCCGCAGCTCGGTCCGGCCGCCGGTGAGCCGGACCGGATAGCCGCCCGGCAGTCCCAGTGGCCCGGGCAGGCTCGCCGTCACCTCGTCGCCGGTGGCGAGCGCCGCCACCAGGGCGGCCCCGGCGTGCCCGGCGAGCGCGTTCAGCTCCGGCCGGGGCAGCGCGCGGTAGCCGGCGAGCAGCCCGGTGACGTCCGGGACGGGCCGGCCGTCCAGCCAGGCGCGTACCTCGGCGGTGTCCTCGTCGTCCGGGCCGGGCGCGGCGAGGTGGGCGTGGTGGCCGAGCACCGCCAGGCGGCGCTGGCCGGGACGGCCGAGCGCGGCGTCCAGGCACGCGGCGAGCGTCGCCACGTTGCCGATGCCGCAGCGCACCGGCAGGTCCCGTGCGGCGAGCAGCGGGTTGACCGCGTCCGGGAACGCGCCGTTGACGAGCGTCGCGCCGGGCGCGCCGCAGGCCAGCGCGGCGGCCAGCCGGGACACCAGCTCGGCCTGCAATGCCAGCGTCACGCCGAAGCCGGCCGCGGCGATCAGGTCCGTCCAGGCCGACGGCGCCGCCGCCCGCTCGTACGGCGACTGCGCGGACGCGGCGCAGACCAGCACGTCGGGCCGGAGCCGGGCCATCGAGGCGGCGTCGGCGGCGTACCCCTCCCCCGGGTCGGCGCCGGGTTCGGCGGTGAACGGCCGGGCGGTGACGGCGACGGGGGTTCCGGCGACCGTGGCGCGCACCCGCGCGGCGCGGGCGAGCGCGAGCGCCGCGTCCGGGTCGCGGGCCAGGACCGTCACGCGCAGCGGCGCCGGGGTGGGCGTCGCGGCCAGGGCGTGGCACAGCGAGCGGGCCAGCCGGCCGGCGCCCACCACGACGACGTGCCGCGTGTCAGCGGACCGGGCTGACATCGCGTCCCGCCTCCGTGACCCGGTCGACCCAGTCGGCGAACGACCCGGCGCGCAGGCAGCTCGCCGGGGACACCTCCAGCCCGGCCATCTCCCGTACCCGCAGCGCAATCCGCAGCGCGGTCAGCGAGTGCCCGCCGAGCGCGACGAACGTGTCGTCGTCGTGCACCGCGTCGACGCCGAGCGTGGCCCGCCACGCCTCGCGCAGCCGGTCGGTGAGGGCGCCGTCGCCGGGTTCCGCAGCAGGCCCGGTAGGCCGGGGCGGTGGTGGTGGCAGCTCCAGCCGCGCGACCTTGCCGTTGGGCAGGCGGGGCAGCCGGTCGACCAGGACGATCTGGTCCGGGCGCATCGCGGGCGGCAGCGCCGAGGCCAGGTAGCCCTGGAGCAGCCCGGTGGTCAGCAGGTGGTCGGCGGGCTCGTCCCGGGGCGTCGCCGCGGGCGGCGGGTCCTGCGGCCGTACGGCGTAGACGTAGCTGACGTCGGCGTCCGCGCCGACGTTCCAGTCGCCGATGTCGTTGACCTCGAACCCGGCAGCGCACAGCAGCTCGCGCACCAGCGGGGTGGTCACGCTGCTGCGCTCGACCTCCAGGCAGACCTGGCGGATGCGGGGCCAGTGCTCGGGGCGCAGCCCGCGCAGCACGCTCAGCTCGGCGCCCTCGGTGTTGATCTTCAGCAGGTCGACGCGGTCCAGCCCGAAGCGGTCCAGCAGGTCCGACAGCGTCACCGTCGGCACCACGTGCGCCACCGGGGCGAGGCGGCGGCGGGCGTCCGCGAGCAGCGCCGCCTGTTCGGTCTCGTCGGCGTCGCCGCCCACCGTTGCGGTAGTGCGACCGGACCAGGTCGGAGGCGACGCCGGCCCGGTCGGCGCCGAGGCCGGACAGGTAGCTCAGCTCGGGGAACGAGGTCAGCTCGGCGGTGCCCGCCGCGTCGGTCACGGCGGCCTCGACGACCGACGCCGACCCGGCGTAGAGGCCGAGGTTGGCGCGCAGGTACGGCAGGGCGTCCGGGTTCGGTTCGACCGCCACCAGTCGCACGTCGCTAGATCGCATAAAGTGTGACCCTTAAATTAAGCGGAACCAACCAAATTTTAAATTATATGAAACGTCGAGTAAAAAATTTGTAGGTGCTGTAGTCAGTTGCGGCGTCGGAGCTGTCCGGCACCGCGGTCCGTTAACTGAGGGTGAGTCAGGATTGAGCATGGGGGTTGCTATCTCCCCTGTCGGCCTTGTGACCGTAGCCCCATAGAGTTAGCGAGTTCCGTGTAATAGACAGGTGATATTACATCGGCTATGGTTGGTCGCCATATTTTGGATGTAACCTCCGTACGGATACACAAATTTCGTAAGCCAGACTGCTTTCAGGCGTGGTCCGTTGTAAACATCGGATGTGTTACCGATATACGTCATGGCGCCGTCGCCGACGCGGACGCCGAAGCGGGCGTACTCGTGTCTGGTCGAAGATCTGCCGGTAGAGGAAGACCGCCTCGTCCGGCGACGCCGCGGTGACCGCCATGCCGTTCGGCAGCGGGAAGCGCGGCAGCCCGCCGACCGCCGGGGCCTGCCGGGGCTGCGGCACGACGTAGCCGACCAGGCGGGGGCCGTCGTCGGTGTCCGGGACCGTCACCACCACCGCGTCGTGCACGGCGGGATGCTCGCGCAGCACGGCGGCCACCTCGCCCGGCTCCACCCGGACCCCCCGGATCTTGACCTGGTCGTCGGCCCGGCCGCGGAACTCCAGGAAGCCCTGCGGCGCGATCCGCACCAGGTCGCCGGTGCGGTAGAGCCGCGCGCCCGGCCACGCCGGGTCGGCGCGGAAACGTTCCGCCGTCCGCTCGTCGTCGCGCAGGTAGCCCAGCCCGACCGCGACCCCGCCGATCCACAGCTCGCCGGTCCCGCCCTCGGGCACCGGGCGCAGATCGTCGTCGAGCACGTGGGCGGTGACGCCGTCGATGATCCGGCCGATCGGGGCGATGCTGCCCGGGTACGGCTCGGCGCAGTCCCAGTAGGACACGTTGATCGACGTCTCGCTCGGGCCGTACCCGTTGAACAGCCCGCACGGCAGCACCTCGCGCAACCGCCGGACCAGCCGCATGTCCAGCGCCTCGCCGCCGCACAGCACCCGCCGCAGCGTGAGGCAGCCGGCGAACTCCGGCTCGTCGAGCACGTGCCGCAACATGGTCGGTACGAAGTGCGCGGTGGTGACCGCCTCCCGCTGGATCAGCCGGACCAACCCGAGGCTGTCGAACTGCAGGCCCGGCCCGGCGACGACCACGGCGCCGCCCGCGATCAGCGGGGAGAGGATCTCGTGCACCGACGCGTCGAATCCGATCGACGCCTTGTGCAGCACCCGGTCGTCGGCGCCGAAGCCGAACCACTCGTGACCCCAGGCCAGCCGGTTGACCAGCCCGGCGTGGTGCAGCACCACGCCCTTCGGCCGGCCGGTGGAGCCGGAGGTGAACAGCACCAGCGCGGCGTGCTCACCCGGCGGCAGCCAGCCGGTGCGATCGGTCAGGTCGGCCATCGACCCGGCCCGCGCGGTACGCACGTCCCGCCACCCGGTCGACGCGGGCGCGGCGACGGCGGGCGGACGGTCGGCGTACAGGACGAGCCGGGGCGCGGCCGCCGCGAGCATCTGCTCGGCCCGGCCGGAGGGCAGCTCGGGGTCGACCGGCACCGCCACCGCGCCCACCGCGAGCGTCGCCAGCAGCGACGTCACATAGTCGGCGGACCGGTGCAGGTAGAGACCCACCAGGTCACCCGGCCGCACGCGGGCGCGGCGCAGCAGCTCGGCCGTCGCGCCGACCCGCTCCCACAGCGCGGTGTAGCTCAGCTCGCCGTCCGGGCCGACGATCGCGGGCCGGTCGCCGCCGGCGCCGGCGGGCCGGTGCACCAGGTCGATCAGGTAGCGCGGGCCGGTCAGGTGGCTCGGGCCGGTCACGGCGCTACCTGCGTCCTCGTCGCGACCGCGACGATCGCCATCCGGGGCACCTCGGCCACGAACTGCCCGTCGGCCCGGTAGACCAGCGGACGGGCCGGCAGGTCGTCGCGGCCGATCCCGGCCAGGTAACGGGTGTGGTCGAAGTGGCGGGTCAGCAGCTGCCACACCTCGTCGTCGGTGAGCGTCGCGAAGTAGTCGCGCACGCCGTACATGTCGCCGACGTAGTCGCGCATGCCCGCGGACGCGGACTCGGCGCTGTCGGCGCGCACGATCAGCGGGTCGTACAGGTCGAGGACGCGTACCGGCAGCCCGGCCGCGGTGAACAGGCCGGTCAGCTCGGCGCGGCTGAAGTGCCGGTAGTCGTGGCCGCCGGCGGCGTGCGGGTGCACCACTTCGCCGAAGAACCCGGCCATCGGGCTGGACTCGTCGAAGTCGTGCAGCACGATCCGGCCGCCGGGTCGGACCACCCGGGCCGCCTCCGCCACCGCCTGCGGCCGCCGGGCCGCCGGGATGTGGTGCGTGCCGTACGCCAGCAGCACCGCGTCCACGCCGGCGTCGCGCAGGAATAGGAAGTGCGCGGCCTGGCGGACGGCGGGCAAGCCGTGGGCGAGCGCCTTGTCGACCATGTGGCCGGACAGGTCGCCGGTGATGAATGCGAGTTTGGACTCGAAGCAGGCCGACTGGCTGCCCGCGGCGCGGGCCACCGTGCCGTCGCCGCCGAGTACGTCGAGGATCAGCGTGACCGGAGCGGCTGCGTCCGGCGTGGCGAGGTCCAGCAGCCGCCGCATACCGGTCCAGCGGACGAGCGTGTCCCGCTGAGCCCGGCGATAGGAATCGCCCCGGCCGGTGGAGTCGGTGTCGAACTCGCTGACCGTGCCGGCCAGTTCCGCGAGGGCCGCGTCCGCGCCGGGACGGCCGAAGTCGAGCAGCTCGCGCAGTTGCGGGTGGAGGGTCGCCACGGTGTGCAGGTAATCGCGTAGGACCAGGGACGGAAGGTACGGCCGGCTCATGAACACCTCGGCGCACGCGACAGTATGCCGCCTCGTCAGCGACGTCCCTTCGGCGAACGGATGGCGAACTTTAACACCGCTTCTCGGCCACTCACCAGGTCGAATACCGGACATTGTGGAAGGTCCGGCGCGGGTACGAGTCCTTACCTGCTCTTTGTCGCTTATTCCGCCACAGGGGTGTGACTGGCGACGATGTGTCGCATTAGGTCGATGATTTCCGGCAGATGGTCGGTAAGGAAGAAGTGCCCGCCGGGAAACACGTGCCATCGCGGCTCGGTGACACATTCCCGGGCCCACCCCGCGGCCCGTTCCGGGTCCACGTGCTCGTCCCCGTCGCCGAGCAGCACGTGCACCGGCACCTCCAGCGGCGGCCCCTGGCGATAGGCGTACCGCTCGGACAGCGCGAAGTCGGCCCGCACCCCGGGCAGGATCAGCTCCATCAGGTCGCGGTCGGCCAGCAGCGCGGCCGGCGTGGCCTCGAAGTCGCGCAGCGCGTCGATGAGACCGGCGTCGTCCAGGTCGTGGACGCGCCGCCGTACCAGCCGGGTCCCCGGCGCCTCCGCGCCGCCGACCAGCAACGCCAGCGGTGCGGGCGCGCCCCGGCGGCGCAGCTCCCGGGTCACCTCGAACGCCACCAGCGCCCCCAGGCTGTGGCCGAACAGCAGGAACGGCCCGGACGCCCGCTCGGCGACGGCCGTCGCCAGCGCGTCCACCAGTTCCGCGAGGTCGTCCACCGGTGGCTCGTGCAGCCGGGCGCCCCGGCCCGGCATCAGCGCGACCTGCACCGACAGCTCCGGCGCGGCCAGTTCCCGCCACTGCGCGAAGGAGGCGGCGACGCCGCCGGCGTACGGGAAGACGAACACCTGGGCGTCGCCGGTCGAGGATCCGGCCGGCCCGAACCAGCGGCTCGCAGTCACCTGGGACATGGCCAGGAGCATAGGGCGCACGGCGCGGCGGACCGCCGCGCGGACGCCGGTCCGGCACGCCCGCGCCGGGCACCGGCCGGTGCTACGGTGGACCAGGCGCACCGGCGAGGCCGTCCGGGCGCGAAGATCGCACAGGGAGACCAGACATGGCGGGTGACGACGACATCTCCGGGTGAGACCGGACATGTGACCGACCACAGGCAGGCGCCGTGGTCGTGTCGTCGTACCCCGAGACCGTGTCCCCCGCCGGGCGGCTGAGGTCCGCCCGCCCTCATCTTCGAGGTCGTCTTCCTGATGTCCGATTCCTTCGTCGTCTGCTCGAACCTGACCTTCTCCTGGCCCGACGACACTCCGGTCTTCCAGAACCTCTCCTTCACCCTCGGCGCGGGCCGGACCGGCCTGGTCGCGCCGAACGGCGCCGGCAAGAGCACGCTGCTCAAGCTGATCGCCGGTGAGCTGCGGCCCGCCGCCGGGTCGGTCACGGTGCACGGTGTGCCGGGCTACCTTCCGCAGAGCCTGCCGCTGTCCGGCGACCTGACCGTGGCGCAGGTGCTGGAGATCGCCCCGCTGATCGCGGCGCTGCACGCCATCGAGTCCGGCGACGCCGACGAGCGGCACTTCACCACCATCGGCAACGACTGGGACATCGAGGAGCGCACCCGCGCCCAGCTGGACCGGCTCGACCTCGGCGACCTCGCGCTCGACCGGCGGCTGGACACCCTCAGCGGCGGGCAGGTCGTCTCGCTCGGCCTGGCGGCGCAACTGCTCAAACAGCCCGACGTGCTGCTGCTGGACGAGCCCACTAACAACCTCGACCTCGACGCCCGGCACCGGCTCTACGACGTGCTGGAGCAGTGGACCGGCTGCCTGCTGCTGGTCAGTCACGACCGGGCGCTGCTGGACCGGATGGACCGCATCGCCGAGCTGGACCGCGGCGAGGTGCGGTTCCACGGCGGGAACTTCACCGCGTACGAGGAGGCGGCGCGCGCCGCGCGGGAGGTGGCGGAGAAGAACATCCGCAACGCCGAGCAGGACCTCAAGCGGGAGAAGCGGGAGTTGCAGGAGGCCCGCGAGCGGGCGGCCCGCCGGGCCGGCAACGCCGCCCGCAACCTCAAGAACGCGGGGCTGCCGAGGATCGTCGCCGGCGGCATGAAACGGGACGCGCAGGTGGCCGCCGGCAAGGCGAACGAGATGCACTCCGGGCGGGTGGACGACGCCCGGGCCCGGCTCGACGAGGCCGAGCGGGCGCTGCGCAACGAGCAGAGGATCTCGGTGGACCTGCCCGCCACCGAGGTGCCGGCCGGGCGCACGCTGCTCACCGCCGAAGGAGCGCAGATCCGGTACGGCGACCGGCAGCTGTTCGCCACAGGTGGCGTCGACCTGACGATCCGGGGACCGGAGCGGATCGCTCTGCTCGGCGGCAACGGCGCGGGCAAGTCCACGCTGCTGCGCCTGATCAACGGCGACCTGGAACCCGAGCAGGGCCGGATCACCCGGGCCGACGGCCGCATCGCGTACCTGTCGCAGCGCCTCGACCTGCTGGACTCCGACCGTACGGTGGCGGAGAACCTGGCCGCGTTCGCGCCGCAGGCCCCGGACGCGCAGCGGATGAACCTGCTGGCCCGCTTCCTGTTCCGCGGCGCGCGGGCGCACCTGCCGGCCGGGGTGCTCTCCGGCGGCGAGCGGCTGCGGGCGACGCTGGCCTGCGTCCTGGGCGCCGAGCCGGCCCCGCATCTCCTGCTGCTCGACGAGCCGACGAACAACCTCGACCTGCTCAGCGTCGCGCAGTTGGAGAGCGCGCTGAACGCGTACCGGGGGGCGCTGCTCGTGGTCAGCCACGACGAGCGGTTCCTGGTCGCGATCGGGGTCGAGCGCTGGCTGCGGCTCGCCGACGGGCGCCTGACGCAGACCGGTCCCCCGGACGCCGCCTGACCGGGCGCGGCGGCTGTCAGGCGGGCGGGAGGCGGACGACGAACCGGCAGCCGCCGGTGACGTTGTGCGCGTGCACCCGCCCGCCGTGCGCCTCGACCAGGCCGCGCACGATCGCCAGGCCCAGCCCGCCACCGGCCGGCGCCGGCTGGTCCGCGCCGGCCGGTGTGCGGGCCCGGGTCCCCCGGAACGCCACGTCGAACACCCGGGGCAGGTCCGCCTCGGGGATGCCGCCGCAGGTGTCGGAGACGGCGAACCACACGTCGCCCTCGTCGTGGCCGGTGTCGACGCGCACCGTGCCGTCCGGCGGCGTGTACCGCACCGAGTTGACGAGCAGGTTCGTGACGACGCGGGCGAGTTCGGCCTCGCCGGCCCGGACCGTGGGCCAGCCGGTCTCCGGGGCGAGCACACGCACCCCCCGGTCGGCGGCCAGCGGCGCGGTGGCGGCGATCGCGTCGGAGACGACGTCGCCGAGCGGCACCGGGGACAGCGCGGGCCGCAGCGCGCCCGCGTTGATCCGGGACAGCTCGAACAGGTCGTCGACCAGGCGCGTCATCCGGTCGGTCTCGACCCGGACCCGGTGGTGGTACTCGGCCACCGTCGCCGGATCGTCCACCACCCGGTCCTCCAGCGCCTCCGCCATCGCCCGCAGGCCGGCCAGCGGTGTCCGCAGGTCGTGGGAGACCCAGGCGACCAGTTCGCGGCGGCCGGCCTCCAACTGCCGTTCCCGCTGCCGGGCCTGGTCGGCCCAGACCGCCGCCCGCGCCAGCCGGCGGGCGAACGCCACACCGACGGCCAGGCTGACCGCCGCGGACGCCGCGACCGTCACGAGAACCACCTGCAGGTCGTGCGCGGACAGGAACATGGCCTGCGCGACAGCGGTGACGCCCGCCGTCACCGAGGCGATCGTGACCGCGAGCAGCACCGCGATGTGCGCGAGGATCGACCGGCGGCGCACCAGCCGCAGCGCGCCCACGCCGAGCGCGCCGACGACCGCGCCGGCCAGCAGGGCGTAGGACCCGATGACCAGCAGCTCGCTCACCGGGACCCCAGCGGCTCGTAGCGGTAGCCGACGCCCCACACGGTGACGATGCGGCACGGCTGCGCCGGGCGGTCCTCGATCTTCTCCCGCAGCCGCCGGACGTGGACGGTGACGGTCGACTGGTCGCCGAAGCGCCAGCCCCACACCCGGTCCAGCAGTTCGGCCCGGGACCACGCGCGACCCGGGTTCGCCAGCAGGAACGCGAGCAGGTCGAACTCCCGCACGGTCAGCGCCAGCGGCTCCCCGCCTCGCTCGGCGACCCGCCGGCCGGCGTCGACGGTCAGGTCGCCGTCGCGCAGCACCCCGGCCGGTCCCCGGTCGTCGCGCGCCGTGCGCCGCAGCACCGACCGGATGCGCAGCACCAGTTCCCGGGGGGAGAACGGCTTCGTCACGTAGTCGTCCGCGCCGACCTCCAGCCCGGCGACCCGGTCGGCCTCGTCGCCGAGCGCGGTGAGCATGACGACGGGCAGCCCCGGCAGCCTCCGCCGCAGCCGCCGGCACACCTCGATGCCGTCGAGGCCCGGCATCATCAGGTCGAGGACCACCAGGTCGGGCGGCTGCTCCCCGGCCGACGAGCGCGTCCGCCCCGTCGAAGGACAGCCGGACCGGGTAGCCGTCCTGTTCGAGATAGCGGCGGACGACGTCGCTGACCGTCCGGTCGTCGTCGACGACGAGCACGTAGCGCTCCATGGGCCCGACGCTACCCATCGGCGTCCCGGCGCGGCGGCCCGCGGTCGGGCCGTAAGCGGACGGAAAGATCCTCCGGCCGGGAACGGCCCTACGGTTCACGGCATGGGCAGAAGACGTGTGGTGTTGTCGGTGCTCGCCGTCGTGGTGGTCGCCGGTCTCGGGGTGAGCCTGTACCTGTTCCAGCCGTGGCGGCTGGTGACCGACCGCGAGGTGCGCGAGGCGCTGCCGTCGGTGACGGAGCCGCCGACGGCCGGCACGAGCGGCCCGCCGGTCACCGGCGGGCCGCCCGCCGACGTGGTCCTGGCCGCCGGTGACTTCGTCACCCACGAGCACGACACGTCCGGCCGGGCGCAGCTGGTCCGGCTCGCCGACGGCCGCCGCCAGTTGCTGCTGCGCGGCCTGAACACCTCCGACGGCCCCGACCTGCGGGTCTGGCTCACCGACCGGAAGGTGCAGCAGGGCCGCGCGGGCTGGCAGGTGTTCGACGACGGCCGCTGGGTGGAACTGGGCCGCCTCAAGGGCAACATCGGCGACCAGGCGTACGACATCCCGGCGTCGGTGGACCTGGACGGGCTGCGCAGCGTGTCGATCTGGTGCAAGCGGTTCGCGGTGTCGTTCGGCGCGGCCCCGCTGGCCGTGGCGGGGACGGGATCGGCGCCGGCCTGATCGGCGCGTCAGCCGCG
>NZ_KK037233.1:1570848-1573832 GCF_000568915.1 Micromonospora sp. M42
CTCCCGTTCGGCGACCGGCCAGTCCCCGCCGACGACCACGTGGTCGGCCCCCGAGCAGGTCGGTGGCGAAGCGGATCGCCGACGGCGCGAAGCCCATGGTGTCGGCGTACACGTGGGCGCGACGGCCGGGCGCGCTGAGCAACGCGCCCTCGTCGGTGGCGGCGGCGAGCGCCAGGCCGGCCACCCCGAGCATCGGGAAGACCACGTGCAGGCCGGGCAGCGCGGCCAGGGCGCCGCCGGTGAGCAGGGACAGCAGCGCGGCGGCGTTGATCGTGCCGCGGGCCAGCGACGTGCCGAGCCGGCCCAGGCCGGCGAACTCGGCGGTCAGCGTGGACCTGCTGATCGGATGCGCGAAGACCGGCACACCCAGCTCGGCCGCGGCGGACAGGGTGGGACGGGCGGCCGGGTCGCCGAGCAGCCGCCCGTCCGCGGCGGCGCAGTCGACGACGACGCCCGGCAGGCCCAGCTCGCGGACGGCCCGGACCACCTCCCCGGCGGCCGCGTCGCCGCCGAAGGCGTCGATCGTGGCGAGCCCGGCGAGGCGGCCCGGGTTCGCGGCGACCACGGCGGCCAGGTGGTCGTTGAGCCGCCGCAAATCGTCCGGCCGCGTCCGTTCGCCGTGCGGGGTGACCATCGCCGGCGGGGCGCTCAGGACGCGCAGGTCCACGCCGTGCCGGCCGGACTCGGCGAGCAGGCCGTCGAGGTCGGCGACCCGCCGGGCCGTGTCGGCCCAGCGGGCGGCGAGCACGCCGGTGGCGTTGTGCGGCAGCACCGCGGGATAGTCCGGACAGGCGTGGTGGGTGTGGAAGTCGGCGATGAGCATCAGACGTCGAGGAACGTGTAGGTGAAGCCGCGCTCGGCCCGGCGCACGTACCCGGCCGCGGGGAACGGGAAGTGCGCCGGCACGAGCAGGTCACCCGAGTCGGCGGCCCGTTCCAGCAGCCGGCGGCGCTGGTCGGCGGAGTCGCCCGGCACCACGCAGTAGCGGATGCTCCACTCCGGCCGTTCCAGCTGGACGCCGTGGTGCAGCATGTCGCCGGCGAACAACGCCCGCTGCCCGGCCGACTCGACGACCAGGTAGACGTTGCCGGGCGTGTGACCGAACGCGGGCACCAGGTGCACGTGCGGGGACAGGACGTGGTCGGCCTCGATCAGGTCGAGCACCCCGGCGTCGCGCAGCGGCAGGATGCTGTCGGCGATGTAGTCGCCGGTACGCTGCATGGCCCGCGCGCCGTCCGGGCCGGTCCACCAGTCGAACTCCTCCCGGACCACCAGGTACCGGGCGTTCGGGAAGGTCGGCTCCCAGCCGCCGCGGCCGTCCGCGCTGGTGGCGAAACCGACGTGGTCGACGTGCAGGTGGGTGAAGACGACGGTGTCGATGTCGCCGAGCGACACCCCGGCGCGGGCGAACTGTTCCAGGAACGGCCGGTCCGCCCGGTCGAACACGCCGCCGTTGCGCGGTTTGCCGTTGCCACCGCCGGCGTCGACCAGGATCAGCCGGTCCGGCGTACGCAGCAGGTGGGCCTCCTGGTTGAGCAGGATCCGGCCGTCGTGGGTGAACGGCTCCCGGGTGTAGAACGCGCCGTCGGTCCACGACTCGGTCGCCAGCTGCGGGAAGAACTCGGCCGGGTCCACGAAGTAGTCGACCTCGCGGATCGGGAAGACCTCGACCTCACCGACTCGGAAGGACCACAGCGGGCCCTCGCCGCCGCCGGTGTCGGTCCATCGGGCGTTGCTCATACCATCTCGCTCTCGGGGGTACGGCGGACCTGCGTCCACACTCGGGTGCGCAGCTCGCCGAAGCGGGCGGAGGAACGGGTGCCGATCTGTTCCCGGTCGGCGGGCAGGTCGACCGGGATGTCGGCCTGGACGCCGGAGACGCCGGCGCCGAGCACCACGACGCGCTGACTGAGGTAGACCGCCTCGTCGATGTCGTGGGTGACGAACACGATGGTCATGCCGTAGCGCTTCCACAGCGTGGCCACCAGGTCCTCCAGGTCGGCGCGGGTCTGCGCGTCGACGGCGGAGAACGGCTCGTCCATCAGCAGCAGCCGGGGCCGGTAGGCGACCGCGCGGGCGATCGCGACGCGCTGCTGCATGCCGCCGGAGAGCTGCCAGGGGTACGCGTCGCCGGCCGCGCCGAGTCCGACCGCGTCGAGCGCGTCGGCGACGAGTTCCCGCCGCCGCGCCCGGCTCAGGTCCAGGTGCCGCAGCGGCAGCTCGACGTTCTGCCGGACCGTCTTCCAGGCGTACAGGCTGCGGCCGTACTCCTGGAAGACGACGCCGAGGCCGGGCGGCGGTTCGGTGACCGGACGGCCGCCGAACCGGACCTGCCCCACGGTGGCCGGCAGCAGCCCGGCGACGATCTTGAGCAGGGTGGTCTTGCCGCAGCCGGACGGGCCGACGAGCGCGACGAACTCGCCCTCGGACACGGTCAGGTCGATCGCGGTCAGCACCTCGACGGTGCGTTCCCGGGCCCGGTAGGTCTTGCCGATCCCGGCGATCTCGAGCAGGGAGGTCATGGTCGCTCCGTGAGTTGTCCGGTGTGGCCGCGATGCCAGCGCAACGCGCGCCGCTCGACGAGCTCGAAGAGTTTGGCGAGCCCGAACCCGAGCAGGCCGATCAGCAGCACCCCGCTCCACATCTGCGGGATGGCGAAGCTGCGCTGGAACTGCACCACTGTGAAGCCGAGCCCGTCGGTGCTCATCAGCATCTCGCTGACCACCATCAGGATGATCGACAGGCCGAGGGCCTGCCGGGCGCCGGCGAAGATCTGCGGGCTCGCACCGCGCAGCGCCAGCAGGTGCCGGGTGCGGCGCGGCAGCCGGTACGCCGCGGCGGTCTCCAGCCCGACCTCGTCGGCGGCGCGGACGCCGTCGGCGGTGTTGAGCAGGATCGGCCAGACCGCGCCCACAGTGATGACGACCAGCTTGGTCGTGTCGCCGATGCCGACCGCCACCAGCAGCACCGGATCAGCACCGGGG
>NZ_KK037233.1:1575514-1726001 GCF_000568915.1 Micromonospora sp. M42
TGACGTCGAGGCCCTTGGACCGGGCCACGATCAGCGTGGTGAGGTCGCCGGTGGCGAAGTCGACCTTGCCGGCCAGCACGGCCGGCACGGAGGTCAGGTCGGAGGTCTCGGTGTCGACCTCGACCTTGAGGCCGTGCTTGGCGAAGATGCCCTGCTCCTGGGCCAGGTAGATGGGCGCGAGGTGGCCCAGCGGCGACGAGGCGAGCCGGACGGTGGTGAGGCCGTCGGCGCCTCGCCGCGGCGGGCTCGTCGTTCCCGCCGCAGGCCGCGAGCGACGTGGTGAGCAGGACGGCAGCGAGGGCGCCGGCGAGCAGGCGGCTACGGGTGGTCATGCGGTCGGCTCCTCAAAGCGCAGGCGCAGGTCGAGGTCGTGGACGTGGTCGGGGAACGGCGCCGGGCCGCCGAGCGGCTCGGCGCCGATGCTGGAGACGGCCGCCTCCTCGATCGCCACGACGAGGCTCGCGGCGTGCCGGGCGGAGTCGCCGGCGACGAGCAGGCCGTGGTTGCCGAGCAGGATCGCGTACGTGCGGGGGTGCGCCGCGAACGTCTCGGCGATCGACCGCACCGCCTCCTCGGTGCCGCGCGGCGCCCACGGCGCGACCGGGATGTCGACCGGCTGGCCGTGCACCAGCAGGGCCTCGTACCGGGCCGGCAGCGACACGCCGGCGAGGGCGTAGCTGGTGGCGTACGGCGAATGGGTGTGGATGACGGCGTTGACGTCCGGCCGGGCCTGGTAGACGCCGATGTGCATCTTCAGGATCGCGGCCACCGACGGGCTGGGCGTTCCCTCGTGGACGGTCCCGTCGAGGCCGACCACGACGACGTCGTCGTTGACGGTGCGCAGCGCGGGCGCCGCGACCCGCAGGTCGTCGGCGGGCCACGGGCGCAGCAGTTCCCCGGCGTTGACGAGGAGGCGGTCGTCGTGGCCGGGGATCCGGACGCTGATGTTGCCGTGTCCGCTGGCCGACATGGCCGAGGCGGCGAAGAGCTTGTTGATGCCGGCGGTCAGGTCGACGCGGGCTTTCTGGACAGGGTCGTGCTGAGTCATGGCGTGTCGGGCCTTAAGGAGTCGGCCGTGCCCAGGAGGGCACGACGAGGCGACGTGTGCGAAGCGAGCCGGTGGGGCTCAGCGGCGACAGAGCGCGCTGGAGGTACGGCCCTGGTCGAGGGCTCGTCGGGTGGTCAGCAGCGCGGGCATAACCCTACTATAACCCTAGGGAATGTAGGCGATCAAGGGGTGCCCGGCCCGGCCCCCGCGTGACAGGATCGGTCAGGTGCCCAAGGTCAACGTTTATCTACCCGACGCCCTCGCCGACCGCGTCCGAGACGCCCGGCTGCCGGTCTCCCGGATCTGCCAGACCGCGCTGACCCAGGCGCTGGACGGCGCCGTGGGCGCGACTCACGAGACACCCACCACCCGGGCGCTGCCCGCCGGGCTCACCCTGACCCCGCCCGCCAACCACCACGTGGCGGCGATCCTGCACCAGGCGTACGCCCTCGCGTCTTTTCTCTGGTGCGGGCACGGTGGAGCCGGTCCACCTGCTGCGGGCCTTCCTCGACGAGGGCGAGAGCCTGGTGCTGAACACCGTCGAACTGCTCGGCTTCCCCGCCGCCACGATCCGCGCGGCCCTGGGCGAGACCCCCGCCGTCACGGCGACGCCCAGCGAGCCGGCCACCTCACCGGCCACCCTGGCGGTGCTGGCGGCCGCCGCCGAGCAGGCCACCGCGCACGCCTCGGCCGTCACCACCGGCAGCCACCTGCTGCTCGGGCTGCTGCGCGACGACGGCGAGGCGGGCGCCGCGCTGCGCCGCACCGGGGTGAGCGCCGTCGTCACGCCCGCCGCGCTCTCCGCCCTCTACTACGGCGTCGCGTTCGGGCGGATGCTGCCCGGACGCGACGCCGACACGACGGTCCTGCGCGTGATGATGCACGACGTCCTCGACCGCCTCGACCGGCTGCAGAAGCGGCTCGACGCGACGGACGCCTGACGCGCGGCGAAGAGGACGGTCGCCAACTGATCGCGCCGGGGCCTCGCCTCAGGTCCCCGACCAGCGCGAAGTCGCGTCCACACAGCGGACGTTACATTGACACTTTTCGTTACGCCGGTGATAGTAACCGCACACCGACACCACCAAGGGCGCCTACGCGTCAGTCGCTGGAGGACCCATGAGAAGGAGATCGAGAATCTACGCGGGACTGGCCGCCGCCGTCGTTTCGGCCGCCTCTGTGACCATGACGTTCGGCGCGGCGCCCGCGGGCGCCGCGATCGGCGGCTCCGGCCCCTACCCCGCCGACTACGAAACCTCGTCCACCCTGGCCAACCACACCATCTTCCGGCCCCAGACCCTCCCGTCCGAGCGCCTTCCCATCCTGGTCTGGGGCAACGGCGCGTGCTCGGCCAACGGCCTGTCCCAGGGCAACTTCCTCCGTGAGATCGCCTCCCACGGCTTCCTCGCCATCGCCAACGGCGCGCCGAACGGCTCCGGCTCCACCAACGCCCAGATGCTCACCCAGTCCATCGACTGGGCGGTGGCGGAGAACTCCCGGTCGGGCAGCAAGTACTTCAACCGGCTGGACACCACGAAGATCGCCGTGGCCGGCTTCTCCTGCGGCGGCGTGGAGGCGTACGCCGTCTCCAACGACCCGCGCGTCACCACGACCGGCATCTTCAGCAGCGGGCTGCTCAACGACGCCGACGACTACCAGTTGCGCCGGCTGACCAAGCCCATCGCGTACTTCATCGGCGGGCCCAGCGACATCGCCTACCCCAACGCCATGGACGACTGGGGCAAGCTGCCGTCCGGGCTGCCCGCGTTCATGGGCAACCTGAACGTCGGTCACGGCGGCACCTACGACCAGCCCAACGGCGGCGAGTTCGGCCGGGTGGCGGTGCTCTACCTGAAGTGGCGCCTGAAGGGCGACGTGGGCGCCGGGGCCAACTTCGTCGGCCCGGACTGCGGCCTGTGCCGCACCCAGTGGACGGTCCAGCAGAAGAACCTGACGCTCGACCCGCCGCCCACCACCACGCCACCCCCCACCACCCCACCCCCCACCACGCCGCCGCCCACGACTCCCCCGCCCACGACGCCGCCGCCCGGCGGAGGACCGTCCTGTTCGGCCTCATACGTGGTGCAGGACCAGTGGAACGGCGGGTTCGTCGCCACCGTCACCGTCACCGCCGGCAACACGGCGCTGACCGGCTGGCGCGTGACGCTCGCCCTGCCGGGCGGCGCGTCGATCAGCTCGTTGTGGAACGGTGTGCCCAGCGGTACCAGCGGCACCGTCACCGTGGCGAACCAGAGCTACAACGGGCAGGTCGGCGCGGGCCAGACCACCACCTTCGGATTCCAGGGCGCCGGCAACGGCAGCGGCGCCACCGTCACGTGCGCCGGGAGCTGAGACACGACTGACACGGCGGCGACGGCCGCGTCCGGCCCGGCGGGAGGTGAGTGACGTCTCGCCGGGCGCCGGACGGCCGCCGCACCGCCGTCACGGCCGGTGCGAGCCCGCCGCCGGAGTCCTTCGACGACGCGCCCTACGGCAGTTCGTGGAACACACCGGCTGCAACGTCACCCGGCGCACCTGGACCGACATGCTGGCCCAGGAACTCGTGCTGCTCTGATCAGCGCCTGCCACCGACACCGGGTTGCTGACCGGGTGACGTCACATCGACGTGGCGCGGGCGGCGGTGTCGATGAGGTCCGCGACGGCGCCGGGCTGGGAGACCGTCACCGCGTGCGACGCGGCGACCTCGACGGTCGTGGACCCGGCCCGCTCGGCCAGGAAGCGCTGCAGGTCCGGCGGGATCGCCAGGTCCTGGCCGGTGACCAGCGTCCAGGACGGAATGCTCCGCCAAGCGGCCCGGGTCACGCTGTCGGTCAGCGTGTTCGCCGCGGTCGGCCGCTGCGTGGCCGCCATCACCGCGGCGGTGTCCCGGGGAACGTCGGGGGCGAAGAAGTCCGGGTAGGTCTCCTGCTTGACGTACTGGTCCATGTCCGCGCTGCCGTCCTGGGCGGGAATCGGCACCGCCTGGATGTTGTCGGCGAGCATGCTGCCGGGGAACCGTGCGTTCAGGTCGGCCACCGACTCGCCGACGTCCGGGCTGAAGCTGGCGACGTACACCAGGGCCCGGACGTTGGCCGCGCCGTCCGCGGCCTCGGTGATGACCGCGCCGCCGTACGAGTGGGCGGCGAGCACGACCGGCCCGGGCAGGCTGTCCACGAGCGCGCGCAGGTAGGCGGCGTCCCCCCGCACGCTGCGCAGCGGATTCGCGACCGCGATGACCGGGTAGCCGCGGCGCCGGAGATCGGCGATCACCCCGTTCCAGCTGGACCCGTCCACGAATGCCCCGTGAACGAGGACGACGGTGGGCATTCCGGTCGGGTCAGGCGCAGCGTTCATCTGACATTCCTTTCGGGTGATCTGCCACGGAGAGCCAGACAGCACAGGGCGACCGGCCGGCGCCGCCGGTTCGACGTTTGCAAAACAAATATCCGGCACTGACGGAACGCCTGTCAGCGGGATTCGGAAAACGCTGCCGCGAAGACTGCGCGCCCTCCCGCCGCTATGCGAGGACTCGACTTCGCGCAACCGGTTCCCACAATTCTTCGCCTTAGAAGAAGCTGAGAGTGCGGTGCGGCGGACGGCAGTCGCCGGGACCGAACATGCTCTACTACGCCGAGGGCATCCATTCCGACGCCACAATCCAGTTCCCCGGTTTTCGGGGCTGCGCTTTTCTCAATGCGGCGACGGAATATCCGGACGAGAATCATCCGGGCCCATCAGGATGCCATCGCCCACCGCCAATGTTCCTCGTGGCACCAACTGGCCGGGCGGTGACGGGGTGCGTCGGCGGCTGAGCGCGGCGGGAAGCTGCCCGGTCGGCCGGCTACCGGGCGAGCCGGTTCCGCTCGTAGTGGCCTCTGAAGTCGAAGAAGCGCAGCCCGTCCACAGTCGCGTCGGCCGCGATCTGCTCCGCCGTCCAGACATGGTCGGAGTAGTCGTCCATCGCGACGCCGCCCCGACCGAGCAGCGTCAACGTCAGGCGAGGGACCTCCACCGTCCCGTCGACCCGGCCCGAGACGTCGACCTGCACCGCCCACCTCGGCCGGTCACCGCGGGCGCGGCTCAGGGCCCGCACCGCCGCCGGCTCCCAGTCCGCGTACAGGTGCTCGTCCTCGTCGGTCAGATCCGGGTACAGGCATCCGTCCACCAGCCACGGATGTCTCTGATCCGGCGACAGCCGGTCGAGCAGGGCGACGACGGCGGCCTGCGCCATGGCCGGGAAGACGAAGACGGTACGCACGCCACGAGCGTCGCACGCCGCAGCCGATCCGACAGCGCCCCGCCACTGCGACCTGCCGGCGTGCGGGCAGGCGTTCAGCCGTTGCTGGGACTGGAGATCCCGCGCCTCGCGAAGGACTCGGCGACCTCGTCGAAGGCCGCGACGGCCAGCTCCGGCCGCGCGGCGGCCTCGGCCAACGGCAGCTCCACCTGAGGGTCGTAGCCGGACAGACCGGTGACCGCCTCGACGACCGCGCCGAGCCGGTGCACCGCCGCGACGACGGCCCGGGCGTCACCGCCCCGGTACCAGTACGGCACGGTGACACTGACCTCGTCCGCGTAGTAGCTGACCTGGACGCCGGTCGGCTCGTGCGTCAGCTCGTAGTTGTCGGCCCCCTCGAACACGGAGACCTCACCGAGCACCTGCCGCGCCGCCGCCACGATCCCGTTCCACGCCTCGGCACGCGGACACTCGTCGCTGTCGGCCTCCGCCGCCGCCTCCAGAGCGTCCTCCCAGGACTGGTCGTCGCCTCGGGGTACGAAGATCAGGTCATAGCTCATGACGAAGGACCGTACATCCAGGCGCTTTGATTCTCCGGTGAGCAGCCGCCCACGAACTTCCGGCTGATGCGATATGGCGCAGCCGAACCGAGCCAACGCTTCTCCGGCAGGCCGCATCGCTGTTCCAGCTTCCATTGACGTCGGTCGACAAGTAACGTGAGGTATCGATCAAATCGCATTGAGTAACGTTCCGGCCGTGCCGCGACCCGGGCCTGCCGGATGAGCGAGGTGGCCCCGACATGGACGCCGACAGGCACAACCCTCGTTGCGCGAAGGCTGAAAAACATCGCTGCGTCTGCAGCGAGTGCGGCGGCTCTCAGCACGGCGTGCAGGGATGGCTCGACCTCGTCAACCAGGACGATGCAGGCCGTCGAGGGCGACGGGAGTTCTTCGAGAACAAGCTGTCCTGGACGCAGGATCGGTCACAGCGCGCGCAGAAGGACCGCGTCAACAGGGAGGTCGCCACCGACCTCGCGCGCGCCGACATCGCAGACTGGCTCGCCACCACCCCACCTCCGCACGCCGGGGGCGAGACCGAGGCTTACCCGTCCCCCGCCGAGCAGGTGACCGCGCTCGCCGAAGAGATGGCGCGCGGAGCATGGCGGGAGATCACACCGGAGCTCGATCGCGCCGCCGCAGATGCCCGGGGCGTCAGGCGCGACCTCACCCACCACGGCTGGTGTGACCTCTTCATCGCCATGGCCCGAGTCGTCGAGGCGACCCGGCGCGGCTTCGACAGCATCCCCGGTCAGGTGAAGCACATGATCCTGCGCTCGCCGTTGCAAGCCGGCCGGCCGAACGTCACCGAAGCCGTCGTCGGCCTGATCGTCGACAAGGCGTGGCGCGGGTTCCAGGTGGCGGCATTCTCCGGCGTACCGTTGCTCGACCTCATCTCCAACGAAGAAGCCTTGCGGGCCCTGCGGATCCTCGCGGTGTTCATCTGCCCCGCGCCGGCACAACACCCCGCGGTACGGCAGCATGCGCTGACACCACTCGGAGAAGACGCCACCAAGATCCTCACCGACCGGACCAGGGCCCGGCTCGCCGAGCTGTTCACCGACCCGCCACCCGACGGCGTTGCCCTGACAGGCGGATGACGGGCCGTACTCCCGGCTGCGGAACGCGACACCTCACTCCGCGCCATGGACGACCGCGCTGTCGCCGACGACACGCTGCCGGGTCAGGCGGCGGGAGAGCTTGCCGTGCCCCGACTTGGGCAGGTCGTCGAGCACCACGATCCGCTTCGGCACCTTGTAGCGCGGCAGGTGGTCGCGGCAGTGGGCGATCAGCGCGGCCGGCGGGTCGGCGGGAGCGGGCTGCCGCAGTGCCACCGCGGCGACCACCGCCTCGCCCCACCGTCCGTCGGGCGCGCCGAACACCGCCACCTCGCGCACGCTCGGGTGTTCGCCGAGCACGTGCTCGACCTCGGTCGGGAACACGTTGTAGCCGCCGGAGATGATCATGTCGTCGCGCCGGTCGACCAGATAGAGGTAGCCGTCCTCGTACCGGCCGAGGTCGCCGGTGAGGAACCAGCCGTCCCGGAGCCGCTCGGCCCAGGCATCCGGCTGACGCCAGTAGCCGGACGCCAGCCACGGCGTGCAGAGGGCGAGTTGTCCGACCTCGCCGGGCAGCACCTCGCGCAGGTCGTCGTCGACGATGCGCGTCTGCACGCCCCACGGGTGCTCCCGCCCGCACGAGGTCAGCAGATGCGCGGCGCCGGCCATCGCCCGCTCGTGGTCGGCCGTGTCCAGCACCGTCACCGGAGCCGGCACCTCCGTCGAGCCGTACACCGACGCCACGACCGGGCCGAGCCGCTCGTGTGCCCGCCGCACCAGCGACGGTGACGCCGGGGCCGACGAGTACACCACCTGCCGCAACGACGACAGGTCGCCGCCGGCGGCGCCGTCCACGAGGTCCTGGAGCACCGTCGGCACCAGCAGCATGTGGGTCACGCCGTACCGCTCGATCGCGGCGGCGACCGGACCGGGCTTGGGCGACTCGGCGATCACCACCCGTCCACCGGCGACCAGGGCGGACTCCACCAGCCGCCCGGCGGCGTGGCTCATCGGCGTGGTCACCAGGACGACCTGGTCCGGCCCCGCCTTCGTCACGGCCGCCCAGGCCCCCATCGCCCCGGCCGTGCTGTCGAAGCTGTGCACGACGCCCTTGGGCCGGCCGGACGAGCCGGACGTGAACAGGACCTGGGAGACAGCGCCCGGCGGCACGTCCACCGGGGCCTCACCGCCATGATCGCCGGGCGGGCCGGGGTCGGCTGCGTCGAGCACGGCCACCGGCTCCACAGTCTCCTCGATGTAGCGGCGTTCCCCCGCGGAGAGCACCCCCAGCACCGGCACGTACGCAGCCCCCCGCCAGGCCGCCGCCAGCACCGCCTCCAGGTAGCCGTGCGTGTTGGCCTGCCGGACGAGGACGCGGTCGCCGGGGCCGACACCGGCCCGGGCCAGCGTGGCGGCACGCCGTGCCACCCGGTCGGCCAGTTCCCGCCAGGTCAGCTCGACGTCCCGGGCCGGATCCGCGACCGCCGGCCGGTCCGGGAACAGCAGCGCGGCGCGCCGCAGGTAATGGGCGTACGGATGCAGCACGTTCCCTCCCTCAGCTCCGGTCCAGGCCGAAGACCTTCCAGGCGTTGTCGCGCAGGAACATCCGCTCGACATCGGCCGGAAGATCAAGGGTGGACACCTCGCCGACCGCGCGGTCGTAGCGAAGAGCCGGGTAGTCGGTGCCGAACAGCACCTTGTGCGGCGCCCGGCGCTTGAGGAACCGGACGAACCGGTCCGGGTAGCGGGTGGGCGCGTGGGCCGACGTGTCGACGTACACGTTGTCGTGCTTCCAGGCGAGCATGCCCATCTCCTCCTCCCACGGCCACCCGATGTGCGCGCCGACGATGGTCAGTTCGGGGAACGTGAGCGCCACCTCGTCGAGGTAGATCGGCCGGCCGGGCTCCGACGGCAGCAGCGGCCCGGTGTGTCCCACCTGGATGGTGACGGAGACGCCGAGCTCGCAGGCCTTGGCGTAGATGGGGTACCACAGCTTGCTGTTCGGCGGGTTGTCGTAGCCGTACGCGTACGGGCACACCTTCACGTTGACGAAGCCGTAGTCGCGTACCCATGTCTGCATCTCCCGCAGCGCGGCCATCGGCCGGCGCGGGTCGACGGCCAGGCTGCCGCGGAACCGCGTCGGGTACTTCTCGACGCAGGCGGCGACCTCCTCGTTGCTGATCTTCACATCGTCGGCCTCGCGGATGGCGGACAGCACGGCCATCTCGACGCCCCACCGGTCCATCTCCTCGACCTGCTCGTCGATCGACCAGCCGCCGAAGCCGGATGCGCCGAACAGCGCCATTCCGTGGGTCCGTTTGGGATCGGAGTTCCACCGGTCGGAGATCGGCGGGTGGCAGGGCATCGCCCAGGCGTCCACGATGCCGTACGGGCGTTCGCTCATCTGTGCTCCTCTCGTTGCCTACACCGCCGCGCCGAAGCGCAGCGACAGTCCTCCGTCGACGACGAGCAGGGCGCCGGTGACGTACCGGGCCTCCTCGCTCGCCAGGAACAGCGCGGCGTGGGCGACGTCCCACGCGTCACCCATGGCGCCGGTCGGGCAGCGCCGGGCCCGGCGCGCGCGCAGGACCGCCGGGTCGGCGTCCGGCTGGCCGGCGTACACGGTCGGCGTGTCCACCAGACCCACCACGACGGCGTTGCAGCGGACACCGGTGGCCGCGTGCTCGGCGGCGACAGCGCGGGTGAGGTGGTTGAGCCCGGCCTTGCTGACCCCGTACGCGGTCAGCCGGTCGCCGGTCGCGCCGAGCGAGGCGACCGACGAGATGTTGACGATCGAACCGCCGCCCTGCTCGCGCATGTGCGGAACGACGGCCCGCGTGGTGAGGTACGCGGAGGTGAGGTTGATCCGGTGGACCAGGTCCCACTGCCGCGGCTCGGTGTCCTCGACACCCGCGACGACGCCGACGCCGACGTTGTTGAGCAGCACGTCGACCCGCCCGTACCGGCGCAGGCACGCCTCGACCAGCGCGGCCACTCCGTCGGGGCGGGACACGTCGGCGGTGAACGGCTCGCACTCGCCGCCTTCGGCCCGTACGATCGCGGCCGTCTGCTCGGCCGCGTCGGCGCGCCGGTCGACGGCGAGGACACGGGCGCCGGCCCGGGCGAACAGCACGCTCGCCGCCTTCCCGTTGCCCCATCCGCCGCCGAGCGATCCGGCCCCGGTGACGACGGCGACGCGGTCGCGCAGCCGCCCGGTGACGTCGCCTCGCGCTTCGGGGGCCGGCGTGGTCATCGGGCGACGTCCGGGAAGTAGGAACGCGCGATGATCATCCGCTGGATCTGGTTGGTGCCCTCGTAGATCTGGTTGATCTTGGCGTCGCGCATGAACATCTCGACCGGGAAGTCGGTGACGTAGCCGTAGCCGCCGTGCACCTGGACGGCGTCGGTCGTGACCGCCATCGCCATGTCGCTCGCGTACGTCTTGGCGATCGAGGCCAGCCGGGCGGCGTCCGGATGGCCGTCGACGTAGGCCTGCGCCGCGTCGTAGACCAGCGACCGGGCGGCGTGCAACGGGATCGCCATGTCGGCGATGAGGAACTGCATGCCCTGGAACGCGGCGATCGGCCGCCCGAACTGCCGCCGCTCGCCGGCGTACCGGACGGCCGCGTCGAACGCGCCCTCGGCGATGCCGAGCGCGAGGGCGGCGACGACGATGCGGCCCTCGTCGAAGCCCTGCATCAGCAGGGGGAAGCCACCGTTCTCCGGCCCGAGCAGGTGGTCGGCCGGCACCCGGACGTCGGCGAAGACCATCTCGGCGGTCGCCGAGGCGTGCAGGCCCATCTTCTCCTCGAACCGCACCGCCTCGACCCCGGGCCGGTCGGCCTCGACGTAGAAGGCGGACACGCCGCGCGGCCCGGGACCGCCGGTCCGGGCGACGACGACGTAGAAGTCGGCGTGGCCGCCGTTGGTGATGAACCGCTTGCTGCCGTTGATCACCCACTCGTCGCCGTCGCGCCGCGCGGTGGTCGCCACGCCGCCGAGGTCCGACCCGGCTTCGGGTTCGGTGGCCGCGATCGCGCCGAGCCGGTCGCCGGACGCCACGTCCCGCAGCACGCCGGGGAGCCAGGCCGGCGCGTCGGGCCGGTCGGCCGCCCGCACCATCACCTTGGTCGGGAACCAGGTCGCGGTCAGCACGGTGGACGCGCTCGGGTAGACCTTGGAGATCTCCTCGAGGACGACGACCTCGGCCCGGACGTCGGTGTCGACGCCGCCGAACCGCTCGGGCACCACGAGCCCGGTGAAGCCGGCGCCGGCCAGGATCTTGCGCAGCTCCGGTGAGAACGTGCGGCCGCGCTCGAGTTCGGGTACGAGCGGCGCGATCCGCTCCGTCGCGACGTCGCGGGCGACCGCCGCGAGGTCCCGTAGCTCCGTTGGCAACATGTCGAAGAACACGTGTGGATCCCTTTCAGCTCAAGCGCCGGTATACGGGATATTGGAAGGGACGGGATGGCCGCGACTCCGGACGCGGTGCGGCAAAATGGCAGTAAGCGGCGGAAACGAACAAACCAGCCGCAGAGGAGGACCTGTGAGTCTGACGTCGGAACGGCTCGACCGCACGCCGCTCGGCCAGCGGATCGCCGACGCGCTGCGGCACGACATCCTGTTCGGGCGACTCGCGCCCGGCACCAAGCTGGCCCAGACGCAGGTGTGCGAGCGGTTCGGCACCAGCCGGATGCCGGTCCGCGACGCCCTGCGGCAGCTGACGTACGAAGGATTCCTGACCGGCGACGGCGGCGGGCACAGCGTCGTGGCGCCCCTGCGCCGGCACGACATCGAGGACAGCTTCCTCATTGAGGGCCAGCTGCACGGCATCGCCACGCGGCGGGTCGCCGAGCGGGCCGACCCGGCCCACCTGGCCGAACTGGCCGAGCGCCACGCACAGATGTGCGGCGCCGCCGAGGACGCCCAGCTGGCCGCCGATCTGAACTGGCACCTGCACCGGCGGATCAACCAGATGGCGCAGTCGCGCCGCCTGATCGTCGCGCTGCGGGCCCTGGCGGTCACGATTCCGCGCGACCTGCTCCTGGAGTTCCCGCAGTGGATCGACCGGGCCAACGACGAGCACGCGCAGATCATCGCGGCGGTCGCGGCGGGCCGCGGCGAACAGGCCGCCGGCCTGATGCGCGACCACGTGGCCGAGGCCGGCCGCGACCTCGTCCGCTACCTGGAGAAGAAGGGCGTCGACCTGACCTGATCCGGCGGCGGTCATGGCGCGGCCGCCGCTAGTTCGTCGGCGACGAGCAGGCACCCGTGCAGCCCGATGCCGCACGCCAGCGCGACGGCCTCGGCGATCTGCCCCCGTGTGGCGCCCAGGTCCAGGGCGGCCCGGATGTGCTCGCGGACGACATCCGCGTCGGCGAGGGTGACCGCCGCCGCGACGGCGACCGCGATCAGCTCCCGGTCGACGGCCGGCAGCCCCGCCGCCCCGCCCGCGTCGACCACCTCGGTGTGGGCCGAGGCGAGCGCGGCGTCGACCGGCGGCAGCCCGACCTCGCCGTCCGTGGCCGGGCCGGCGAGGTCGGCGAGGATCGGCAACGCCAGCGTCGCGGCCCGGATGCCGACCGAGCCGGCCACCGCCGCCGCGTGCATGACGTGCGCGCGCGGGGCGCCGGCGCGCAGCGCGCCGGCGACGTGCATGCGCACCCCGGCCGGATAGAGGTGACCCGGCGCCGCGCTCAGCGCCACGCAGATCAGTTCCTTGAGCGCCACCGGCAGCTCCCGGCCGCGCCACGGCACGGCCGCCAGGCGCAGGTACGCCTCCAGCACCTCGGGTGCCTCGACCGCGATCGCGTCGAAGGCCGGTGTCCACCGTCCGCCCAGGTAGCGGTCGGCCAGGATGCGGTCAGCCGGCATCGGCCACCGCCCCGCCGGACAGCGCCTCGCGCAGCCAGTCCGGCATCGGGGCCGCCCGCAGCCGGCCACCGTCGAGCCGCGACCACACGTGCACCGTGCGTACGCGCACCGCCTCGCGCCGGTCGGGCCGGCGGAATCCGGTCGAGCACAGCGTGAACGAGCTGCGCCCCACCGGCCCGGACCGCAGCTCCAGGTCGACCCGGTCGTCGAGACTGACCGGCGCGAGGTAGTCGGCGTTCGCGCTCACCGTGGCCGTCGCCTCGCCGGCCCGCAGCAGGCCGCTCAGCGGATGGCCGATCGCGTCCAGCCAGCCGGTGTAGAGCTGCTCGTGCCAGGCCAGCGGGGCCGGGTAGTAGATGACACCGGCCTGATCGACGTCGCGCATCGGCACCCGCAGCCCGAGGCGGGCGAGCAGCGGCGCGACGCCATCAGTCACGGCCCATCCCCAGTGTCCGGGCCACCCGGTTGCGCACGAGTTCCTCGGTGATCGGCGCGAGCCGGAAGGCGCGCAGGTCCCGCCACACGTGCTCGACGCCGCCCCAGCGGGTGAAGCCGATGCCGCCCATCAGTTGCACCGCTACGTCGGCGACCCGCTGCGCCGCGTCGACGCTGCGCGACTTCGCGACGTCCGCGCCGACCGTGACCGGCGCGCCGGCCGCCCACCGCCGCGCCATGGCGTACGCGTAGTGGCGGGCCGTCTCGAGGTCCATGACCGCGTCGGCGACCTGGTGCTGGAGCGCCTGGTAGCTGTCCACGCGGGTGCCGAACGCGGTGCGCCGGGCCGCGTAGGCCAGGCCGCGTCGCAGCGCGCCGTGCGCGGCGCCGACCACGATGGCCGGGATCAACAGCCGCTCCTCCACCAGCACCGTGCGCAGCGCCGCCTTGACCGCCGGACCGGTGAACGCGTGGTCGACGGCCACCCCGTCGAGGTCGACCTCGTACGTGCCGAACGAGGACGCGAAGCTGGGCGTCGGCACCCGGGACATCGACAGCCCGGGCGCGTCCGTACGCACGAGCGCGAATGCCAGTCCGCTCGTGCCGCCGGCCGGCGCCCCGGCCTCCCGGACCAGCAGGAAGAGATGGTCGGCCGAGGCCGCGGCGGTGCAGTAGCGCTTGCGTCCGCTGACCCGCCCGTCGTCCAGGGTGGTGTCCAGCGCGCCGAACAGGTCGGATCCACCGCCCGGCTCGGTGACCCCGAACGCGAAGCGCCGGCGGCCGGCGGCCAGCCCGGGCAGCAGTTCCTTGCGGGTGGGCTCGTCGGCCAGCGCGGCCAGCAGCGGCGCGGCGAAGCAGTTGGAGATGCCCCAGACCCAGGCCAGCACCCCGACCCGCTCGGCCAGCACCTCGGCGATGCGCATCTTCGCCACGATGTCGGCCGGTTCACCGCCGTACTCCTCGGCGATCCCGACCCGGTGCAGGTCGTGCTCCGCGACCCAGTCCCACAGGTCAGCGGGAAACTCGGTGCGGGCGGCCAGGTCGGCAGCTGTCTCGTCGTCGATCCGGGCGACGAGTTCCCGGGCGCGGTTCACCGCGTCGTGCTCAGGTCCGTCGAGCGGCTCGAGGACCTGCTCGGCGGGGGCCGCGGACGGTACGAGGGTCATGAGGGCCTCCGTCGGTCGATGAGACGGCTCCTAGCGGTCGACATACTGTATCCCGTATGCTGTTTTTGCTGAAGGGGGTCGTCATGGTGAACGTCGGATGCTTCCTGCCCACCTACTCCGCGAGCGGTCCGATCGAGCCCGCATCGGTGCTCGACATGGCCCGTGACGCGGAGGAGCTCGGCCTCGACCATGTCTGGGTCGGCGACCACTACCTCTGGAACGTCGGCATGCTCTCGCCCCTGCCGGCGCTCGCAGCGGTCGCCGCGGTGACCCGGCGGGTCCGCCTCGGCACCGGCGTCTACCTGCTGAACCTGCGTCATCCGGCGCTGACCGCGAAGGACGTCGCGACAGTCGACGTGCTCTCCGGCGGCCGGCTGGTGCTGGGCGCGGGCATCGGCGGCGACAACCCCGAGGAATACCGGGCCCTCGGCGTGGACCCCGGCCGGCGGGCCCGCCGCTTCGAGGAGACGGCCGCCGCCGTCCGGGGCCTGCTGGCCGGCAGCGGCGAGCCGTACCAGGGGCGCATCGTCGACCTGCCGGCGTTCACGATGGAGCCGCTGCCGGTGCAGCAACCTGTGCCGCTGTGGCTCGGCGGGCGCGCGTCCGCCGTCGTCGAGCGCGCGGCCCGGGGCGCCGAGGGCTGGTTCCCGGTGTGGGTCAGCGCCGGCCGCTTCCAGGCGGCCACGGACACCGTGGGCACGATCCGCGGCGACCTCTCCGGCTTCGCGTTCGCGCTGAATCTCTTCACCACCATCGCCGACACCCGCGAGGCGGCCCGCGACGCCGTGTCCAACCACCTCGCTACGGCGTACGGGCTGCCGTTCGACAGCTTCGAGCGGTACAGCGCCTACGGCACCGCCGACGACATCCGCGAGTACCTGGCCCCGTACGTCGAGGCCGGCATGACCGATGTCGTGTTCAACATCGCCGGGCCGGACCCGCGCGGGCAGCTGCGCCGGCTCGCGGCCGAGGTCGTGCCGGCGCTGCGCTGACCGGTCAGCCGAACACCGGAAAGATGTCCGGCGCCCGCCGGCCGGTGGCCACCTCGATGAGGGCGAGCGGCGGCGCCATGCCGGTCAGGAAACGCACCGTGTGCTCGGTCGCCCCGTCCGGCAGGTCCGGTTCGCGGCCCAGCGCCGCCGCGAGGTCGAGCAGGTGGACGGTGGCCTCCACGAGCCGGACGACGGTCGCTGCCCGCACCGTCGTGGTGCCCCGGCGGAAGTACTCGACCGTCTGGTCCGGCTCGGCCGCGGCCAGCGCCACCGCCGCGGGGCCGTCCTCGGCCAGCCGCCGCACCAGCTCCGCGGTACCGGCCGCGCGGGCGTCCGCCACCGCCGCGTCCGCGTTGCGGGCAGCGAGGTCCGCCGCGACGTGCTCGTCCGGCTTGAGGGCGCGCAGCAGGGCCACCGCGTCGCCGTGCTCCGGCGGACCCTCGGCCCGGCGCCGCCGCACCAGCGCCGCCAGCCCGCCGACACCCTGCGAGACGTGGGCGTAGAGCGCGGCCACGTCCCACCCGGCGCAGCGCGTCGGTGCCGTCCACCGTTCCTCGTCGAGATCCGCGCCCCAGGCGCCCCAGACCCGCCACAGGTCCCCGAGGACCTCCGTCTCCGTGCGCATGCGACTCCTCTCAGGTCACTGCCGCGAACAGGCCGATCGCGGCGCCGCCGGCGCCCAGCAGCGCCAGGCCGAACGGGAGATTCCAGCGCAGCCCGATGTGGACGGCACTGCGCCCACTCAGCGCCGACACCAGCAGGGTCAGGCCACTGAGCGGGGACAACACGAAGGCCGCCATCGTGCCCACCAGCGCTGCCGCCGCGACCAGTGCCGGCCACGCGCCCGTGCCCAGCGGGGCGAGCACCGTCGTCACCACGATGAGGGTGGTCAGCGGGTACAGCCCGGCCAGCCCCAGCACGGTGATGGCCAGCGCGCCACCGGCCAGCAGCGCCCACGCGGGCAGCCCGGCGGCGTCGAGCAGCCGGCCGACCGCTCCGTCGGCCGTCCACCGGCCGGCCGCCGCGACCACGAAGCCACCGGCGCCGAAGAGCAGGAACTGCTCGCGCCAGGAGCCGGCCTCCGAGCGCGCCAGGGCCACGGCGCGGGCCGGCAGGCGGGTCCCGCGTTCCCAGAGCGGCACGACGAGCAGGACCGCCGTCATCGTCGCGGCCGGATGGCTGAGCGGCGTAACCATCTCCAGCACGACGAGCACCACCACGACACAGCCGATCATCGCCGCGAACCCCGCGGCAAGCCGTCCTCGCTCCGGTCGCGGCGCGGGCAGCGC
Organism: Micromonospora sp. M42; assembly: GCF_000568915.1. Lineage (NCBI taxonomy): Bacteria > Bacillati > Actinomycetota > Actinomycetes > Micromonosporales > Micromonosporaceae > Micromonospora > Micromonospora sp. M42. The sequence continues at coordinate 1,592,171 of NZ_KK037233.1, forward strand.
CCGGGCCCGCGGCACCGGCCCGAGCGGCACCAGCATCGCGGCGACCAGGCCCAGCGCCAGCGCGTACGGCAGGAAGCCGGTCCAGGTCAGGCCGGTGAGCGTGAGCACCACGGCCAGCGGTGGCGACAGCGGCGTCACCAGGTTGGCCGCTATGAACGCGCGACACACGACTCCGGCCGAGCCCGCCTCGTCGGCGGCGGAGTCCATCGCCCGCACCGACCGGTACGCCAGGGCGACCCCGCCGAACGACAGCGCCAGCGAGAGCAGGTAGGTCAGCGTGGCCGCGGACCAGACCGCGCGGGTCCGGCGCAGCCGCACGAGGGTGACCTCGGCGATCGCCGTGTGGTAGCCGCGACGCAGCATCGGCAGTTCCAGCAGCCGCACCACGGCGACGAACGAGAAGACGCCGCACATCGTCGCGAACGCGGCCGACACGTCCGACCAGCGGGCGCCTGCCACCAGGCAGAGCGCGGCGCCGGCGAGCATCATGGCGAGCACCGTGCGGCGTACCGGCGGGCGCAGCGTGGGCCAGGCCGTCGCGGCGACGACCACCACTCCGGCGACGAGCAGCGGCGCCGTGTAGGGCCGCGCGGCCGGCACGACCAGGGTGCCGACGCCGGCGGCTGCGCTCAGCCACAGGACGGCGTCGGGCACCCCCAGCCGCGGCGCGACGCCGGCTCGGGTCATGCCCGGCCGGACGACGCCGAATCGGCAGTGAGCCGCTGCCGCAGCACGTTCTTCTGGATCTTCCCGGTGGGGGTGGCCGGCAGGGCCTCGATCACCTCGAGCCGCTCCGGCCACTTCTGCCGGGTGACCCCCATCTCGTCGAGGAACGCGGAGATCTGCGCCAGGGTCAGCTCCGCGCCGCCCCGGGTGACCACGAAGGCGCAGGCCCGCTCGCCGAGCCGCTGGTCGGGTACGGCCACGACGGCCGCCGCCTGGACCAGCGGATGGGCGGCGAGCAGGTTCTCGACCTCCAGCGCGCTGATCTTCACGCCACCGCGGTTGACGATGTCCTTCATGCGGTCGACGTACAGCACGTAGCCGTCCTCGTCGACGGTGCAGAGGTCGCCGCTGTAGTAGCGGCCGGACTCGTCGCGGGCCTCCGCCGTGGCTTCCGGGCTGCCGTAGTAGCCGAGGAACACGTGCGGCCCGGCGGTGGAGTACTCGCCGACCTCACCCACCGGCACGGGTGTCGCGCGGTCGGCCGGGTCCACGATCGTGACGTCGATGCCGTCGAACGGACGGCCGTCGCGGCCGGTCACCTTCTCCCACGGGTCGTCCGGGAAGTTGAGCGTGTGCAGCGGCGCCTCGGACTGGCCGAAGACCCGCAGCAACAGGCAACCCAGCTCCGAGCGGGCCCGCTCGACGAGCGCCGGCGCCACCCGCGCGCCGCCGGAGACGAAGTAGCGGAACGACGACAGGTCGTACGAGGAGAGGTTGTCCTGCTCGACGAGGTCGCCGATGAACGGGGTGGCGCTCACCGTGAAGGTGGCCCGCTCCCGGCTGATCATCTCCAGCGCGCGCTGCGGATCCCACTGGTCCTGCAGCACGAGCTTGGCCCCGCACAGCAGCGAGTCGTAGACGCCGAACAGCAGGCCGGTGGCGTGCGCGATGGGACTCGGCATCCAGATCGGCGTCTCCGGGCCGAGGCCGAGCGCGCCGGCGATCATCGTGGGCGGCGACAGGTCGGTGTTGTGCGTGTGCACGACGCCCTTGGGCAGCCCGGTGGTGCCCGAGGTGAAGCTCACCTTGGACACCTGGTCCGGGTGGGGCCGCAGGTGGGCGAAGGCGCCGGGGGCCGGCGCGCGTTCGGCCAGGAACCGCTCGTACGGCACCATGCCCTCGCCGGCCTCGCCGAGCACGATGACGGTGCGCAGGTCGGGCGCCTGCGAGCGCAGCCGCTGCGCCATCGCGACGAAGTCGAACCGGCGGTGCGTGTCCGGCACGATGTACGCCCGGGCGCCGGTGGTGCGCAGCATGTACGCGACGTCGTGCTCCCGGTAGATGGACATCATGGTGAGCGCGCGCAGGCCGGCCCGCTGGATCGCGAGGTAGATCTCCACGAACTCGATCCGGTTGGGCATCTGCACGGCCACGAACTCGCCCGGCCGCAGCCCGGCGTCCACGAACGCCGCGGCGAGCCGGTCGACGCGGTCGGCGAGGGCGGCCCAGGTGATCCGGCCGTTCTCGTCGACCACCGCGGTCCGGTCCGGGCGCTGTCTGCGGTGCCGGTCGAGGAAGTCGACGATCAACTGGTCCCGCCACTGCCCGGACGCCTTGAACGCGGCGATCCGCTCGGGGGTGTACACGTCACTGGCCGAGGTGATGACACCCGGTACGGTCACAGACATCCGAAGAACCCTCCTGACACGTGGATCACCTCGCCGGTGACGTACCGGCCGTCGTCCCCCGCCAGGAACGCCACGGCCCTGGCCACGTCGACCGGATCACCGAAGTCGGCGAGCGGGATCCGCTCGCGGTAGCGCGCCTGGACGTCGGCCGGGATCCGCTCCATCACCGAGGTGCGGATGACGCCGGGCGCGACGGCGTTGACGGTGACCGCCGGGCCGAGTTCGAGCGCGCAACTGCGCGTGAACGCGACGACACCCGCCTTGGCAGCGGCGTAGTCGGCCTGGCCGGACGCCCCGTCCTTGGCCACCGAGGAGATGTTGACGATCCGGCCGTGGCCGCGCTCGCGCATGTGCCGGCCGAACAGCTGGGTGAGGTTGAACGTGCCGCGCAGGTTCAACCGCATGGCCTCGTCGAACCGGTCCAGCGGGATGTCGAGCACGTCCTCGTACATCCGGCCGCGGTAGCCGCCGACCACGTTGACCAGCACGTCGACCCGGCCGAAGGCGGCGAGCGCCGCCGCGGCCAGCGCCTCGGCCTCGGCCCGGTCGGTGACGTCGCACCGGTACGGGTGCGCCGCCCGGCCGTGCGCGGTCAACCGGTCCGCGGCCTCGGCGAGCCGGCGGCCGGAGATGTCGGCCAGTACCAGTGCGTGCCCGCGTGCGCCGAGTTCCGCCGCGATGGCGCCGCCCATCGCCCCGGCCGCGCCGGTCACCACCGCGACCATCAGACCGGTCCTTTCTCGACCGCGTCACCGAGGTAGGCGGCCCGGATCCGGTCGTCGGCGAGCAGTTCCGCCGGCGGGCCGGACGCCTCGATCACGCCGGTGTTCAGCACGTAGGCGTGGTCGGTGACGCGCAGCGCCTGGTGCGCGTTCTGCTCGGCGATCAGCACCGCGGCGCCTTCCGAACGCGCGACGTCGGCGACGATGTCGAAGACGTGCCGCATGGTGCGCGGCGCCAGCCCGGCCGACGGCTCGTCGAGCATCAGCACCGTCGGCCGGGGCATCAGCGCCCGGGCGATGGCCAGCATCTGCTGCTCGCCGCCGGACAGGCTGCCCGCGGTCTGCCCGGCGCGCTCGCGCAGCCGCGGGAAGAACTCGAACAGCTCCTCCATCCGGGCCGGGACGTCACGACGGCGCATGGTGAAGCCGCCGAGACGCAGGTTGTCCCGTACCGACATGTCCGCGAACAGCTCGCGCCCCTGGGGTACGTAGGCCAGCCGCTCGGCGACGATGCGGTGCGGCGGGAAGCCGCTGACCCGCTTTCCGCCCAGCCGTACCTCGCCGCCGCGCAGCGGCAGCAGTCCGGCCACGCCGCGGACGGTGGTGGTCTTGCCGGCGCCGTTGGGGCCGAGGACGGAGACGATCCGCCCCGCGTCCAAGCGCAGCGACAACTCGTGGACGACGACGATCTTGCCGTAGCCGAGAGTCACGCGATCGAGTTCGAGCAGCGCTGTCATGACTCCACCTCGCCCAGGTAGGCGGCCACCACCGCGGGGTCGCTCTGCGCCCGCTGCGGTGAGCCGTCGAAGATGACCCGGCCGTGGTCGAGCACCGTGACCGAGTCCGACAGGCCCATCACGAACCGCATGTTGTGCTCGATCAGCAGCACCGTGACCCCGGCGGACCGGATCCGGCGTACGTCGTCCATCAGCGCGGCCGCCTCGCCCGCGGTGAGGCCGGACGCCGGCTCGTCGAGCATGAGCAGCCGCGGCTCGGCGACCATCGCCCGGGCGATCTCCAGTCGTCGCTGCACGCCGAGCGGCAGGCTCTCGGCCGGGGTGTCCGCGTAGCGTTCCAGGCCCAGCGTCGCCCAGCGCCGCCCGCGCGGCGTCGCGGGCCCGCCGCTCCTCCGCCCGGGCGGACGGCAGGCGCAGCCCGGTCCGCCACAGTCCGCAGACGTCGCGGTGGTGCCGCCCGACGAGCACGTTCTCCAGCGCGGTCATCGAGCGGAACATCTCCACGTTCTGGAACGTGCGGGCCAGCCCGGCGCCGACCACCTGGTGCGGGCGCAGCCGGAGCATGTCGCGCCCGGCGAAGGTGACCGACCCCTCGTGCACGGGGTAGACCCGGGTCAGGACGTTGAACAAGGTGGTCTTGCCGGCGCCGTTGGGGCCGATCAGCCCCTTGATCTCGCCGTCACGTACCCGCAGGTCGACACCCTCGAGCGCGATCAGCCCGCCGAAGCGCACGGTGACGCCGTCGGCGGTCAGCATCGGCTCCCCCACCGGACCGCCGGTCTCCGCGGGCCGCTCGGCCGGCGGCGCCGGCCGGTCGCGGACCGCGGTCACCGCGCCGGCGGTGACGGCGGCGTCGGGTGGCGGCGCGCCGGAGCGGCGGCGCCGCACCCACGCGGCGGTCCGGCTCACCCCGGAGGCGAGTCCGCCCCGCAGGAAGATCAGGACCAGCAGGAGTACGACGTAGAACACGAGCAGCGAGTGCTCACGGAACGGGGTCAGGAACTCCGGCGCGAGGACGAGGAGCGTCGCGCCGAGCGGCGGGCCGACGAGCGTGCCGAGCCCACCGAAGAGCACCATGGTGAGCTGCTTGACCGACTCCCACAGGTTGAACGCGGCCGGGTCGAGGAATCCGACGGTGATGGCGAACATCGCGCCGGCCAGGCCCGCGTATGCGGCGCTCACCCCGAAGGCGAGCGTCTTGTACCGGGCCACGTCGACGCCGAACACGGACGCGGCGATCTCCTTGTCCCGGATGGCCCGCCACGCCCGCCCGACCCGGGAACGCACCACGTTGCGGACGAAGAGCAGGCTGAGCAGCGCGGCGACGAGGACGAGGTAGTACAGGTTGCGGTCGGCGAGCGGGAACACCCCGACCACTGCGGGCGGTACGGCGATGCCGCGTGGCCCGTTGGTGACCGATTCCCAGTTGAAGATGACGCTCTGCACGATGAGCTGGAACGCCAGCGTGGCCAGGGCCAGGTAGTGCCCCGCGATGCGCAGCGCCGGCAGGCCGACCACGTAGCCGAGCAGGGTGGCGAGCAGGACGCCGGCCAGCGCGGCGAGCGGGAACGGCAGCTCCCACCGTCCCATCAGGACGGCCGTGGTGTAGGCGCCGACCCCCATGAACGCCGCGTGCGAGATGGAGATCTGCCCGGAGAAGCCCATCACGACGTTGAGGCCGACCACGGCGATGACGTAGACGAGGACCACTGTGGCCAGATAGGTCCGGAACGGTGGTAGCAGCAGCGGGAGCGCCAGCAGGACGATTCCGACGAGGAGCCATGCCGCGGCCCGGGCTGCGCGTGGCAGACGGCCGTCGCCGGCCGTCTGCGGCGCCGGCGCCGGGACGGTGGCCGCCGGGGCCTTCTCGGTGCTGCCTACGGTCTGGTTGCTCATCCGCTCAGACCCTCCGGACCACGCGGCGGCCGAGCAGGCCGGCCGGCCGCACCCACATGACGACGAGCAGCAGGCCGTAGACGACCACGTCGACGGCTGCCTGGTTGAGGTAGACCTGGGTGAAGGTCTCGATCGCGGCCACCGCGACGCCGCCCATCACCGCGCCTTCGAGGCTGTCCAGGCCGCCGAGCGCCGCCGCGACGAATCCCTTGACCAGCAGCAGGCCGATCTCCGGTGAGACGTCTGTCGACGGGGCGATCAGGACGGCGGCGACAGCGCTCACCGCGCCGGCGAGGGCCCAGGTGACCATCAGGGCCCGGCTCAGGTTGATGCCGACGATCTGGGCGCCGACCCGGTTCTGCGCGACCGCCTCCAGCGCGCGCCCGTACGTGGTGTAGCGGAAGAACAGCAGCAGCGCGGTCACCACGACGACCGTCGCGCCGAGCACCCACAGGTTCTGCGGTGTGATGCGTACGCCGAGGACCTCGACCGGGTCGCGGGACAGCACCGGCGGGAACGGGAAGTGGTTGGACTGGTAGCGCAGGACGGCGAGCTCGCGCAGCAGCCCGCCGACCGCGAGGCTCGCGACGACGAACGTCCACGGTGAGGCGCTCATGATCCGGCGGAACACCGCGCGGTCGATGACCAGCCCCATCAGCGCGCCGCCCAGCGGCGCCAGAATCAGCACCAGGTAGAGGGGCAGGCCGGCGGTCAGCAGGGCGAGCGCGATGTACGCGCCGGCGAGCACCCAGTCGCCGGCCCCGAAGTTGACCAGGTCGGAGGACTTGAAGACCAGTACGAGACCCAGCGCCACGAGCGCATAGATCGCGCCGAGCGTGAGCGAGTTGACAAGCAGTTGGATGACTGTCACATCAGTACCTCGCTTGCGCCGCGGGCCCGGCCGGTGCGGCCGGGCCCGGGAGGGGTTGAGTCAGGAGCCGGAGACCTTGCCGGCGATCTGGGCGAGGCCGGCGTCGTCCACCGGTACCGCCTTGCCGCCCTGGATCCGCATCCAGACCAGGTCGACGAAGCACTCGTGGCGTTCGTTGGCGCAGCTGACGTTGGGGCTGATCGGCGTCGGCCTGGCGTCCTTGACGGCGGCGAGCGCCTCGATGAACTTCTCCGCCGTGAGGTCCTTGCCGGCCTCCTCCAGCGCGCTCTTGAGCAGATAGGCAGCGGTGTAGGAGAAGTTGTCGGCGTGGTTGGGCCGTCCGGTCGGCGCCGACGGGTACTCGGCCTTGTACTTCTGCAGGAACTCGCCCTGCGCGCCGGTGGTGTCGGTGAGGAACTGCGGCTCGTACCAGTTGAACAGCCAGTCCTCGGCGGCTGCCTCGTTGCCCGTCCAGACGGTGGCGTTGGCCTGGCCCGCGTCGCCGACGAACTGGGCCTTCAGCCCCAGCTCGCGAGCCTGCCGCAGGATGATCTTCGCGGCCGGGAACAGGCCACAGTTGACGACGACCTGCGGGTTGGCGTTACGGATCGCCACGAGCTGGCCGGTGAAGTCGTTGCCGGCGGCCGGGTACGTCTCGTTGGCGACCACCTGCAGGCCGCTCTTGCCCTGCAGCTCGGTCGCGACCTGGGCGCACAGCGTGCGGCCCCACTCGCCGTCCTCGTGCAGGATCGCGACCCGGGTGGCCTTGAGGTTGTCCGCGACCATGTCGGCGATGCTGGGCGCGACCCACTTGGTGGAGACGGCCTCGCCGTGGAACATGTTGTCGACCTCGGGGGTCTTGCGGGCGGCCTCGCTGCCGGAGAAGCCGTTGTAGACCGGCAGTCCGCTCTGCCGCAGCTGGTCGGCGACCGCGAGGAAGGTCGTGCTGCCCGTGCCGGCGTACACCATGAACGGCTTGTCCTGCTGGATGATGCGCCGCGCGACCTGCTGGGCCTGCGCGACCTGGAACGCGTCGTCGTGGAACTCGAACCGGATCTTCCGGCCGTGCACACCGCCCGCGGCGTTGATCTCCTTGACCGCGAGGGCGAAGCCGTCGCGGTTGCCGAGGCCGACCCAGCTGGCCGGACCGGTGATGGGGCCGAATCCCTGGATGTAGATCTCCGTGTCGGTGACGCCCTGTGTGCTGACCTGCGTGCCGCCGCCCTCACTCGAGGTGGTTGTGCAACCCGCAAGCGCCAACGCCAACAGGGCGATCGCCGTAACCGACTTTCGCACCATGAGCTGCCTCCAAACTGTGGCCGCGACGGCGGACGACGCGGAAGGCGTCGGGTGAAGCCGTCGCTCGCCAGGCCGGCTCCGAAGGTCACCGGGCGGAAGAGCACCAGCTCATCGCCCTGTCGGCCGGACTCGTCGCCTCAACCGGGCTGCCTCAGGAGCATAGGAAAAACGGTATCCAGTGTCCAGTATTCAGTTTTCCTCGACCGCGCCGATCGACCGAAGACGTGCCACGTCATCCGCCGTTCGGCCCAGCTCGACCAACACCTCGGCGGTGTGCTCGCCGACCCGCGGCGCCGGCCGTCCGGCCGAGAGCGGGGTACGGGACAGCCGCGGAGCCGGCGCCGGCTGCCACCGGCCCGCCGCCTCCTCGAACACCCCCCGGGCGACGTTGTGCGGATGGTGCGGCGCCTCGGCCAGCCGCAGCACCGGGCTGACGCAGGCGTCCCGCCCCGCGAACCGCCGCGCCCACTCGTCCCGGGTGGACGTCGCGAACCGCGCGGTCAGCGCGGACCGCAACGCCGGCCACCGGGTCCGGTCGTGCTGCGGCCACTCGGCCGGGTCCAGGCCGACGCCGTGCAGCATCTCCACGTAGAAGCGCGGCTCCAGCGCGCCCACCGCCACGTATCCGCCGTCAGCGGTCTGGTACGTGTCGTAGAACGGGCACCCGCCGTCGCTGAGGTTGGCCTCCCGCTCGTCCGTCCACTCGCCCATTGCGGCCAGGCCGTACACGAACGAGCCGAGCGACGCCGCTCCGTCCAGCACGGAGGCGTCGACCACCTGACCCAGCCCGGTCCGCCCCCGGTCCAGCAGCGCGGCCAGCACGCCGATCGCCAGGAAGGCCCCGCCGCCACCGAAGTCACCGACGTAGCCGGGCAGCGGTGGAGGCGGGGCGTCCGCCCGCCCCATCCCGTGCAGCAGGCCGGCGACGGCGAGGAAGTTGAGGTCGTGACCGGCCGCGGTCGACAGTGGCCCGTCCTGGCCCCAGCCGGTCATCCGCGCGTAGACCAGGCGCGGGTTGCGGGTCAGGCACACCTGCGGCCCGAAGCCGAGCCGCTCGGCCACACCCGGCCGGAAACCCTCGACCAGGACGTCGGCGCCGTCGGCGAGGTCGAGCAGGATCTGCAGGCCCGCGTCGTGCTTGAGGTTCACCGCCACCGACCGCCGGCCCCGCCAGCAGCCGGCCATGAGCCGGCCCAGATCCGCCGGATCCGACGTGGCCCGGTCGACCCGGACGACGTCGGCGCCGAGGTCGGCCAGGAGCATCACGCCGTACGGCGCGGGTCCCAGTCCGGCCAGCTCCACCACGCGGACACCCGTCAACGGTCCCGCCATCTCGCGTACCTCCTCAGCGTGCGGACATACCGCCGTCCAGGTAGACGACCTGCCCGGTCATGTAGCGGCTGGCGTCGGACGCCAGGTGGACCACAGTCGGTCCGATCTCCGCCGGGACGCCGAACCGGCGGGCCGGCACCCGCGCCAGCACGCGCTCGGCCACCCCCTCCTCCGCCAGCCGGTCCCGGTTGATGCCGGTCGGGAAGTAGCCGAGGGCGAGGCAGTTGACGCGGATGCCGTACCGGGCCCACTCCACCGCCCAGCCGCGGGTGAGCTGGAAGACGGCGGCCTTGCTGGCGCCGTAGTGCGACAGTCCGGACGTTCCCGAGCGGCCCATCACCGACCCGATGTTGACCACCGCGCCGCCGCCCCGGTCGCGCATGTGCGCCGCGACCGCCCGGGCCGGCAGGAACGTGCCGATCACGTTCGTCTCCAGGACCCGGCGGAACTCCGCGACGTCGAGCTCCAGCGCCCTGTGCTCCGACGCGACGCCGGCGTTGTTGACCAGCACGTCGATGCGCCCGTACCGGTCCACCGCCGACCGGGTGAGGGCGTCCACCTGCGCCTCGTCGGTCACGTCGCAGACCACCGGCAGGGCCGAGGCGCCCACCGACTCGACCAGTGCGCACGTCTCGTCGAGCGCCGCGCGGTCGCGGCCGGCGGCCACCACGGCGGCGCCCGCCCCGGCCAGTGCCAGGGCGGCCTGCCGACCGAGCCCGCGGCTGGCGCCGGTGACGACCGCGACCCGCCCCGACAGCGGCGTCATGCCGACCGCTTCGCGAGCTGCCGGGCCAGCACCAGCCGGTTGACGTCGTTGGTGCCGTCGTAGATCTGCGTGATCTTCGCGTCGCGCATGCACCGCTCGGCCTCGAACTCGCGCATGTAGCCGTAGCCGCCCATCAGCTGCACGGCGTCGCCGGCGACCCGCATCGCGACGTCGGAGCAGTAGACCTTCGCCGCGGCGGCCTCGACCGCCCGATTCCCGTCCGGCGCCGCGTCGACGAACCGGGCGAGCCGCTGCACGAGCAGCCGGGCGGTGACCACGGCGATGTACATGTCGGCGAGCCGCAACTGCACGGCCTGGAACTCCCGCACCGGCCGGCCGAACTGACGCCGCTGCCGGGTGAACTCGTCGGCGATGTCGTACGCGCGCTGCGCGATGCCCACCGCCTGGGCCGCGGTGCTGATCCGCGCGTCGGACAGCACGTGCACGGCCGTGTGGAAGCCGATCCCCTCGGGCCCGAGCCGGGCCGTCGCCGGCACACGCACCTCGTCGAACGCCAGCTCCACCGTGTTCGACGCACGGATGCCCATCTTCGCCAGTGGCCGGCCGGGCCGCACTCCCGGCGAGCGCGCCTCGACGACGAAGACGCTGATCCCGTCGCGTCCCGGCGACGTACGGGCGAACAGCGTGATCAGGTCGGCGACGCCGCCGCTGGTGATGAACATCTTCCGGCCGGAGACGACGTACCCGTCGCCGTCGCGGACCGCCCGCGTCGCGAGCGCCGGAACGTCGGTGCCAGCCTCCGGCTCGGTGATGGCGATCGCGCCGAGCGCCCGCCCGGCGGCGAGGCCGGGCAGCCACCGGCGCTTCTGCTCGTCGTCGCCGACGGCCAGGATCGGCAGCATCGCGTGGGTCTGCGTGATGAACGCGGTGGTGGTGGCCGCGCAGGCCCGCGCCAGTTCCTCGGTGGTCAGCGCGTACTGGCGCATGCCGGCGCCCTGGCCGCCGTACCGTTCCGGGATCAGCAGCCCGAACAGCCCGGCCTCGCCGAGCAGCCGCATCGACGAGTGCGGGTACTCCTCCGCCTCGTCGATCCGCCGGGCCTCCCCGGCGATCCGCTCCCGCGCCAGCCGCCGGACCAGGTCGCGCAGTGCCCGGTCCTCGGCCGACAGCTCGATGTCGTCCATCGTGGACATGGCCGCTACGACGTCATGGTGAGGCCGCCGCTGACGCTCACCGTCTGGCCGGTGATGTACGAGGCGGCGTCCGAGGCCAGGAAGACCAACGCGTTGGCCTGCTCGACGGGCTCGCCCATGCGCTTGAGCGGCACCGCCCGCACCATCTTCTCGATCACCCGCTGGTCGGTCTGGGCCCGGATGAGCGGGGTGTCGGTGGGCCCGGGCGAGATCGCGTTGATCCGCAGCTGGTGCCGGGCGACCTCCCGGGCCAGCGACTTGACGAAGCCGATCACGCCGGCCTTGGCCGCCGCGTACACCGTCTCCCCCATGGTGCCGACCTTCCCGGCGTCGGAGCTGGTCAGCACGATCGACCCGGAGCGCCGCTCGATCATGTGGTCGAGCACCGCCCGGCACAGGAAGATCGACCCCATCAGGTTGATGTCGATGATCCGGCGCCAGTACGCCTCGTCCTCGTCCACCAGGAACGTCGTGTCCGACCACCCGACCGTGCTGACCAGGATGTCGATGCGCCCGTACTCGGCCAGCACGTCGCGTACCAGGTCCTCGGTCTGGTCCCGGCGGGTGATGTCGACAGCGAACGCGGAGGACTTGGCGCCCGCCTCGACCAGCCGGGCCGCCGTGTCCTGCGCCCCGGCGAGATTGATGTCGGCGACCGCCACCGTGGCGCCGTTTGCGTGGAACACCTCGGCGGCCGATGCCCCGATGCCGCTGCCGGCGCCCACCACGAGCGCCACCTTGCCGTCACACCGCACCTGCGTCTCCCCTCACTTGCGGAACTTGCCGAACTGCGGCGGGCGCTTCTCCAGGAAGGCGCGGGTGCCCTCGTGGAACTCCTCGGTGCCGTGGATGAACGAGATCATCTGGTTGCCGTGCAGCACCGACGGCCACAGCTGGTCGGACTCGTAGTTGAGCGAGATCTTCGCGACCCGCAGCGCCTGCGGGCTGAGCGTCAGCATCCGGTCGCACCACGCGCGTACCGTGGTGTCGAGTTCCTCGACCGGCACGACCTTGTTGATCAAGCCCATGTCGAGCGCCTCGCGCGCGGTGTACTGCTCGCAGAGGAAGATGATCTCGCGGGCCTTCTTCTCGCCCACCATCCGCGGCAGCAGTTGCGTGCCCCACCACACCGGCACCGAGCCCATCTTCGGCCCGGACTGCCCGAAGCGGGAGTCCTCGGAGGCGACAGTGAGGTCGCACAGCATCTGCAACTCGTTGCCGCCGCCGACGGCGAAGCCGCGCACCCGCGCGATGATCGGCTTGCCGCAGCCGCGCATGACCAGCGACAGGATCGTCGTACGGCGGGCCATCTGGATGGCGCCGGACTCGTCGGACGCCTCTTCCCAGTGGATGTCCCCGCCGGCGCAGAACGCCTTGTCCCCGGCGCCGGTCAGCACGATCACGCCCACCTCACGGTCGGCCTCCGCGGCCCGGAACGCGTCGATCAGCTCGTCGAGCGTCTCCGACCGGAAGGCGTTACGGCGCTCCGGCCGGTTGATGGTGATGGTCGCGACGTTGTCGGCGACCTCGTACAGGATGTCGCTGTAGCTGCTCATGCCTCTCCCTGGTTGCTGGGGAATCTCGGGGCCACACGTCGGTAGAAGGCGTCCAGGCCGGCCCGCGCGTCGGCGGAGGCCATGTGGGCCAGCGCGATCGGTCGTTCGGCGGCGAGGGCCGCGCCCACATCGAGTCCGGCGCCGGCGGCCAGCGCGCGTTTGATCGCCGCGCTGGCGAGCGGACTGCGGGTGGCCAGGAGGGCGGCCATCTCGCTCGCCCGGGCGACGACCTGGTCGGCCGGTACCGCCTCGTTGGCCAGGCCTGCCGCCACGGCGTCGGCCGCCGGGATCTCCTCACCGGACAGCAGCAGCCACCGGGCCCGCCGGTCACCGATCAGCCGGGGCAGGCGCTGGGCGCTGCCCCCGCCGGGGAAGAGCCCGTAGCGGGCGTGCTGGTCGCCGAGCCGGGCGTCGTCGGCGACGACCGCGACGTCGCACACCTGGAACAGCTCGAAGCCGCCGGCGAAGGCGATTCCGTGCACCGCCGCGACGGTGGGCCGGCTGCACGCCGCGACCGCGTCGAACAGCTTCGTGCCAATCCTGCATGAAGGCGGCGAACGCCGCCGCGGTCACTCGACGATGTCGCCGAGGGCGTGCATGTCGGCACCGGCGCTGAACACCCGGCCGTTGCCGCGCACGACGACCGCCCGCACTCCCGGGTCGGCCTCGATCGTGGCGATGTGCTCGCGCAGCAGCCGCAACGTGGCCGGGTCGATCGCGTTCAGCCGGTCGGGACGGTTGAGCACCAGGTGGGCGACTCCGTCCGCGCGTTCCAGTAGCACTTCCTCGGGCATCAGTTCCTCCTCCGCGAGGGCTAGGTGTCGATCCGCCGCAACTCGCGTCGGAAGCGGGCCGCGTTCTCGACGTAGGCGCGCACCGCGTGTGCCTGCCAGTCCTCCTGGCCGGCGGGCAGGTCGCGCAGGCGGGCCGGTACGCCGACCGCGAGCCGTTCGGGCGGCACCTCGGCGCCCTCCCGGACGAGCGCGCCGGCGGCCACCACGCTGCCGGCGCCGATCCGCACCCGGTTGAGCACGATCGAGCCCGAGCCGATCAGGCACCGGTCGGCGACCGCGCAGCCCTCCAGGTGCGCCAGGTGCCCGACGACGCAGTCGGCCCCGATCTCCGTGGGGTGGTCCGCCACGCTGTGCAGGAACCGTTCCGTCCTGGACGGAGGTCCGGGCGCCGACCCGGATCACGCCGTAGTCGCCGCGCAGCACCGCGCCCGGCCACACGCTCGACTCCGGTCCCAGCTCCACCGAGCCGATCACGACGGCGTCCGGGTGCACGTACGCCGACGGGTCGATCCGCGGCGTCCGGTCACCGAGCGCGTACAGAGGCATCGCCGTCCGCCTTTCCGTGCAGCCGGCCGAGGAACGTCCGGGCCGGGTCGTACCGGCGCAACGCGGACAGCTCCGCGGACGTCGGATCCGGCTCGCGGGCGACGCCGCGGGCGATGTCGAGGTCCCAGCCGCAGCCGGCGCGCAGCCGCTCGACCGCGTCGGCGTCGGACTCGCCGGACCGCGCGACGAACGCCGTCGCCACGAACCGTCCGTCCACCCGCTCCAGCACCCCGGCGGTGGAGACGACGGTACGGACACCGTGACCGGGCGACGTCACGTACGGCACCCGCCGGACCAGGCGGTGGCTGCCGTGCGCCACTGTCACCAGCACCTCCTCGGCCGAGGTCGCGATGTCGTTGGCGCCGCCGGAGCCCACGATGTAGCTGCCGTCCTCGGCGTACGTCGAATTGGTGTTGCCGTCGGCGTCGACCTGCCCGGCGCCGATCACGCCCAGCGACCGGGTGGCCGGCCCGCCGACGAACGCGCCGAGCACGGTGGCGACGTCGGTGAGCAGTGCGCACGTGGGCAGGTTGCGGTGCGCGAAGATGAACGGCTCGCCGGGGCGGGGGCGGTACCCGAACATGCCGATCTCGGCCATCAGCTCCACGTCGGCGCCGACGGCCTGCAGGCCGGTGACCGCCAGCCACGAGGCCAGGTTGGCCTGGCCGACGCCGGCCAGGACCGCGTCGAAGTCCTGCTTGCGGACCCGCCCGGCGATCCGGCGGGCGGCCGTGACGACCATCGCCTCCGCGTCGGTCCACCGGTCCGGCGGGTCGGCCGCGGCGGTCAGCGTCGAGCGCCAGCCGTCCTCCTCGGCCTGGGCCCGCAGCGCGGCTATCCGGTTCGGCCCGAGTTTGGCCAGGTAGGCGTCGTGGTCGGCGGTGCCGAGCAGCCACTCGTCGATCCACCGGCGGAACTCGGCCGGGTCGTTGGACGCCCGCACCACCTCGGCCATGAACTCCTCGTCCGGCACGTAGCCGGCGACGCCGTCGAGGCCGGGGTTGAACAGCCCGTACGGGTGCGAGCCCAGGGGCACCTCGCAGACCGCGAGGACTGCGTGCGCCGGTACGCGCACGAGGGCCGCGTGCTCGCGGATCGTCTCGGTGTCGACGATGCGCTCGACGGAGGCGATCGCGCCGCGCCGCGCCGCGAGCGCGCCCCACGCCCCCTCGCCGTACGGCGCGGAGAGCACCACGTTGCCGGCCCGGTCGGCGGCCACGCCGTGCAGCAGCACCACGTCGGGCCGGAGAGCGGCGACGACACCGGACGGCGGCCCGCCGAACGGGTCGGCCACCTCGGCGAATCCGCGGCCGTGCAGCGCGGCGCCGAGGTCGCTGCCGGCGAGCGACCGGACGGGCAGGTGCGGCACGCCCAGCGCGGCGGCCATGAGGCGGGCCGTCAGCGACCACAGCGACCAGCTCTCCACCTCGATCCGGCCCTCGCGCACCGCCCGCTGGAACGCCCGGTTCGGGCGGGGAGCGGGGAGGTTCTCGCCGGCGAACGAGGCCACCAGACGGTCGAGCACGCCGAGTTCGACGAGCGCGTGCTGGCTGCTGACCAGACCGGCGGTGACCAGCGTCAACCCGGCGGGCCGGCCGGCGAAACGGCGGACCATCTGGTGCAGCGCCGCGTTGGGGCGGGCGTCGGCGTACGCGACGTGCACGACGTCGCCCGGGCGCACGTGCGTCTCGACCGCGGCCGCGAGCGTGCTGACCTTGTCCGGCGACCGTCCGTTCGGACCCGCGCCGGTCGCCGCCGTCACGCCGCCGCCCGCGCGGGACCGGCGTCGGTGACCACGGCGACGCAGGCCAGCGATCCCGGACCGCCGAGCGCGTGGGCCAGACCCGTGCGGGCGCCGGGCACCTGCCGAACGCCCGCGCGGCCCCACACCTGGTCGCACACGTCGACGACCATCCGTACGCCGGTTGCGCCGATCGGGTGCCCGCAGGCCTTGAGGCCGCCGCTGGTGTTGACCGGCAGCGCGCCGCCCGGCCCGGTGGCGCCGCTCAGCACCAGGTCACGCCCCTCCCCCTTGCCGCACAGTCCGAGGTCCTCGTAGTTGACCACTTCGGTGATCGTGAAGCAGTCGTGCAGTTCGACGACGTCGATCTCGTCGAACGGCCGGGTGACGCCCGCCTGCTCGTACGCGCTCGCGGCAGCCGACCGGGTGGATTCGAACCCCAGCAGGTCCGAGCGGGAGCTCGTGTTGGCGGTGAAGTACCCGAGGTCGTTGGACATCGCGATGCCGCTGATCGCGGCCGCCCGTCGACCGCGGGAGTCGGATTCGCGCACCAGGACCAGCGCCGCCGCGCCGTCGGTGGTCGGGCAGGCGTCGAGCAGGCCGATCGGGCCCGACAGCGGCGGCGCCGCCTCCACCTGTTCCGCCGAGACGGCCCGGCGGAAGTGGGCCCGGGGGTTGAGCTCACCGTATGCGTGGTTCTTCATCGCGACCGCCGTCATCGCCGGTCGCGGGTCCCCGTAGACGGCCCGGTACCGCTCGGCGACCAGCCCGAAGATGCCCGGCGCCGTCCGGCCCTTGCTGAGCACCGGATGACCGCGGTTGACGTGCTGCATGACGAGGCTGCCGCGGGGGCCCACGTCGCGCATCTTCTCGGCGCCGACGACCAGCGCGACGTCGCACGTGTGTGCGCGCAGGGCGGCCACGGCCTGCCGGATGGCGTCCAGTCCGGACGCGCAGTACGCGGCGACCCGGGTGACCGGCCGTCCGTGCATGCCGATCGGCTCGGCCAGCGACGTGCCGGCGTTGCCCTCGTCGGAGTAGGTGTAGGCGAACGCGGTGCCGAGCCAGGCCGCGTCGACGTCGGCGAGCGTGATGCCGGCGTCGGCGGTGACCGCACGCACCACGTCCCGGACGAGGTCGGCGTAGCCGCGGTCGAAGAACTCGCCGAACTTCGTGCTCGCCGCGCCGATGGCGACGACGTCTTCACCCATCGAGATCGACCTTCCAGAAGTAGTGCGGCAGGCCGGATGCGGTGTGCAGCCGGCGGAGCACGAGCCGGACCCGGTCGCCGACGGCGAGCCGGCGTGGCACGTCGCGAACCGCCTGCCCGAAGAAACGGCCGCCGCCGTCGAGGTCCACCACGACCATCTGCACCGGGTCGGACGAGTCGAAGAGGTGGTCGACCGAGTGGGTCGCCACGACGCCCGTGCGCCGCAACGGCTGGTCGGCGACCTCGAACGACCCGCACAGCTCGCAGACGCCGGCTCGCGGGAACCCGATGCTGCCGCAGTCGGAGCACCGATAGCCGGTGGGTCCGAGCAGGGCCGGCATCTCCCGCCAGAGCTCGGCCGGCGACGTCCACGGCCCGGGTGCTTCGGTGGCGCGACCGTGCCAGGCGGCGAGGCCGTACGCCTTCGTGCCGCGCGCCGCGCTCGCGGCCGGCTCCGCGGGTTCCTCCGCGGCGTCGGTGCCCGCGGTGAGGACCGCGCCGCCGCCGCCCCAGCCGAGGTCGAGGACGGCCACCGCGCCGTCTGGTCCGGCGGCGCGCAGCCGGTCGAGCGCGGTGAGCAGCGCGTACGCGGCCGAGGCGCCGGGGCCTCCCGTGCCGCCGCCGGCCTGCCACACCGAGGGCACCTCCCACCGCTTGGCCCAGCGCGCGCCGCGCAGCCGGGTGCCGCACGTGACGACGACACCGGCGAGGTCGGCGGTGGTCCGTCCGGCGGTCTTGAGCAAGTCGGCGAGCAGCGCGTCGCCCTCGACCGCGACGAGCGCCTCCTCGACGAACCGCGCGTCCTGCTGGTCCGGTGCCGGACCGGTACGCCACCTGTCGAAGGTCAGCGTGTGACGGGCGGCGACCGCGGCCACCCGGGCCACCCGTGGCGGGCCGAAGCGGACGGCGGCCGCGGCGGAGGCCGTCGCCGGCGCGCCGGCCCCGGCCGGGCGGCGGTGGTCGACCAGCAGGCCCAGGCCGGGCTGCGCCAGCCGGGCGGCGAGCGCCAGCAGGTCCGGCGCCCCCGCGTCGGGCGCGAGCGGAATCACTGCCGCCGGCTCCCCGAGCACGCCGGTCGCCCGGGCGTGCGCCACGAGCGCCCGCGTCTCGATGTCACTGTCGGGCACGCGAAGCAGTACCGGGCCCTCCGCCTCGACGCGGGGCAGGCCGGTCAGCGACTCCCACATGAGAGTGAACGCGTCCTCGTCCGGGCCGGGCACCGAGACGTCAGGCGAGCTCGCTGTCTCGCGCGTCAGGTAGTCGTCGAGCCGGTATGCCGGCACGTATCCGGAGACATCGGCAATCCCCACCTCATGCACGCTCGGCCCCTGTCCGTCGTGATCGGTCGTGGGCAGACTGTATACCGAATCCCGGATACGGGCAACGGGAAATGGCGCTAGGGTGTCGTCCCATGACAGACGTTCTCGGTGTGGGCCTGGTGGGTCTCAGCGCGAAGGGCGGCTGGGCCGCACGGGCCCACCTGCCGGCGCTCGCCGCGGTGCCCGGCTACGAGCTGCGGGCGCTCGCGGCCAGCGACGCCACCGCGGCGGGCGAGGCCGCGCGACGGTACGGCGTCCCCCGGGCGTACGCCACCGTCGAGGACCTGGCGGCCGACGAAGGTGTCGACCTGATCGTCGTCGCCGTGCGGGCCGACCGGCACCGGACCTGCCTGCTGCCGGCGCTCGCGGCCGGCAAACCCGTGCTCTGCGAATGGCCGCTGGGCACCGGCCTCGCCGAAGCCGAGGAACTCGCCGCCGCCGCGCGCGGGACGCGCACCGCCGTCGGTCTCCAGGCCCGGTCGGCGGCGCCGATCCGGTACCTGCGCGACCTGATCGCCGACGGCTACGTCGGCCGGGTGCTGTCGACCACGATGACCGGCGCCGGCGGGCTGTGGGGACCGACCTACGGCTCGTACGCCGCCTACACCCTCGACCCCGCGTACGGAGCGACGCTGCTGTCCGTGCCGTTCGGACACGCCGTCGACGCCCTGTGCGCCGTCCTCGGTGAGCTGCGGCCGGTACGCGCGCTGACCGCCAACCGGCTACCCCGGGTACGCCACGCCCGCACCGGCGAGATCGCCGAGAAACGCACCGACGACCAGGTCGTGGCGGTCGGGCTCGTCGACGACGACGCCGTGGCGACCGTCCACTACCGGGGCGGACCGGCACGCGGCGACGGACTCCGCTGGGAGATCACCGGGACCTCGGGCGAACTGCTCGTGACCTGCCCCGGGCACCTGCAACACGGCCCCGTCCGCATCCGCGGCGGGCGGGACGACGACCGCGAGCTCACCGACCTGCCCGTCCCGGCCCGCTACGACCGCTCATCCGGCCTGGCCGCGCCGGCCGGTCCGGTCGCTGAGGCGTACGCCCTGCTGGCGGCCGGCGACGGCGCCGTACCGGACTTCGAGCACGCGGTCCGCCGGCACCGCATGCTCACCGACATCGCCGAATCCGGTCGAGCCGGATAGGCCGTGTCGGGCCATACTCGCCCCATTGGGCATGGCAAATTCGTGAATCCTCCCCGGCACCGGATACCGTGCACACGTTCACCACGTGAGAGAGGCGGACAGGTGGGCATCGACAGCAGCGCCAGCGCCCGAGCGGTGATCCAGCGAGATCCGTTGGGCACCCAGATCGCGGCCGCCCTCCGGCAGGACATCTTCTTCGGTCGGCTGCTGCCCGGCACACGACTGTCGCAACAGGAACTCTGCGAGCACTTCGGCACGAGCCGCATGCCCGTGCGTGACGCCCTGCGCGAGCTGGTCTACGACGGCCTGCTCGAACTCGACGGCGGCCGCCACACAGTCGTCGCGCCGCTGAACAAGGCCGACCTGCGCGACTCGTTCCTCATCGAGGGCATGCTCAACGGGCTCGCCGCGCGGCGGGCGATCGAGTTCGCCACCGAGGCGGACTACGCGGTCCTCGAAGACCTGCACCGGCGCATGGAGAGCTACCACGAGAACTCCGAACGCACCAACCTCGCCGACCTCAACTGGCAGTTCCACCGGCACATCAACAAGCTTTCCGGGTCCCGCAAACTGATGGCCGCGATCAGGGTGGTTTCGCTGAACGTGCCGCGCGACTACCTGCTCGAAGTGCCGCAGTGGAGGAAGCGTTCGAACGCCGACCACGAGGGAATTCTCGCGGCGATGCGGGCAGGCGACGGGGAACGGGTCGAGCACATGATGACCGACCATCTGGTCAGCTCGGCCGAAGGGCTCATCGAATACCTGACGTCCAAAGGCGTGCGTCTCACGTAGTACTCGGCGGCCGCAACGCGCCTCGATCCGTCGGACGACAGCGGCATCGCGTATCGGCCCTCGCGCCGAGTCACTGACCGTGGCTCGCCCGCGTTCGCCACTCGTCCAGGCGCGTACCGGCGATGCGGGCGCCGTCGGCGGGAACCAGCGAGCGTTCGGCCACCGCGGCACCGAAATAGCGGGCGCCGGGATCACCCACCACCGAACGAGTATCCCGCTGAGCGTCGAGGACGGATCGTCCCAGTTCGTCGAGGCGGAACTGCTCCGGGCCGCCGACCTCGACCACGGCGTACGTCGGCGCGCCGACCACGACCTCGGCCACCGCGGCGGCGACGTCGTCCGCTGCCATCGGCTGGATGAGCACCGGCGCGAGGTGCACGGTGTCGCCGTCCGTGGCGGCGTCGACGATGCCCTGAAGGAACTCGAAGAACTGGGTGGCGTGCACCAGCGAGTACGGGAGCCCGGACGCCGCGATGAGCTGCTCCTGGGCGACCTTCGCCCGCATGTATCCGCTGTCCGGAAGCCGTTCGGAACCCACTACGGACAGCGCCACGTAGTGACCCACCCCGGCGTCCGCGGCGGCGGCGAGAAGGTTGCGCGTGGACGTCTCGAAGAACTCCAACGCGGCGCTGCCCTCCAGCGACGGCGAGTTCGACACGTCGACGACGGCGCCGGCGCCGGTCAGCGCCTCCGCCACTCCTTCGCCGGTCAGCGTGTTCACGCCGGTCTTCGGCGACGCCGCCACCGCTTCGTGGCCCTGGGCATCGAGGATCTTCACGAGCTTGGAGCCGATGAGCCCACTGCCACCGATGACGACGATCTTCATGATCGAGCCCCTCCCTGGTCGGCACTGGCTGATTGGCGCTGCCACCAGTAGGACGGAAACCCTGCGCGGACGCAGGAAATTCGCCGAGAACAGCTCGACGGAGATCGTCCCGGCCGCCCTGGGTATCGACGTCGCCGGGTGATGCGACCCGTCGCCCGCCCGCGCAACCCGATGCTCGGTGGCCCGCAGCAGGTCAGCGCTGTCCTCGACGCCCCGCCGCGTCCGGCCGGTCCGCACGACGGCCAGCCTTCATCTCCAGCAAGGCCATCCAGGACATCCGATCGGCTGATCGGCCCGCCTTCCCCGGAATAGTTGAATGGACCGGGCGCGTTTCCGGAAGTTCTGGCAGGGGGGCAGATGCGGCACGTGATGTCCGACTACGAGACCAAAGCCTGGTCCAGTCTGCTCGACACCGAGCGAAAGCGCCGGAACAGCGCGAAAGGACGTGCGACAGACAAGGTTTCAGCAGTCGTCAAGCGGGCCGGCGAACACATCAAGAAAGTCCCCGGCGCGGAGCTGGCCCTGGAACTCGGTGACGAGACCATCGTCAAGGCAGTCGAAGGCTTGTTCAAATCTGCCTTCCTACCCGCGATGCAGTCGCCATCGCTGGACAAGCGGATCGCGGAGTTGCGCGGCAAGCACCAGGACATGGACATTGCGTCGCTGTTCACCTCACTCGACCTCAAGGAGCTCGACAAAGGCCGCCCCACGTTCGCCATCCCGTTCATCGGCATGGCCGGGTCCGCTGCCACCTCTCTCACGATCACCGGGCTCACGGTCGGCGAGAACGTCAGCGACGGTCCGTCCGCGGAGGTGGTCCTCGGGGCGGTGGTGGCAGATGTGGGCGCCACACTTGTTCTCCTCGGCCGCGCCGTGGGAGAGGTCGCCGTCCACTACGGGTATGACCCACGCGAGCCCGAAGAGGAGTTGTTCCTCATGGGCGTCCTGAACTACAGCATGGCATCGACGGCCACGAGCAAGACGGCTGCACTCGCGAGCCTGTCCCGCCTCACCCAGAGCATGATGCGCCGGGCAACCTGGAACGAATTGCGCAAAGATTCCCTCGTTCAGGTGCTCATGCGAGTTTTCAGCGCGCTCGGACTGAAGCTCACCAAAGCACAGTTGGCCAGATTCGTGCCGATCGCCGGCGCCCTGCTCACCGCGGGGCTCAGCTTCAACCTGCTCCATTCGACCATCGGCGACGCGACGCGCCTCTACCGTGCCCGTTACCTGGCCGAGAAGCACGGGCTTTCGCTGAACGAATGGCTCACCGCCCGGGAGCGGGAGGCCGGTGTCACAGATGACGCGACGGTGGTCGAGGTCGATGGCGCGATCCGTGAGATCACGGCCTTCTGACCAGTGCTGACGGACAAATTTCCATCGGCGAGAGCCGGGGCCAAAACGGAACCGCCACCCGACGCGGAACGCTCCTCTCGGTGGCCGCCTGCGAGGTTGTCACGGTTTGTCGGACGGAGGGCTGGGATCTGATGGAGACTTCGTCGAGAAATCAGGAAGCAGGCACCACAGTGGTCCCGATCGAGGTAGCCGGGCGACCGGTGAACGACCCACTCGGCGTCTTCGTCGACTACTGCGAGCGGCATGCCCGCACGATCCGCGCCTACGACTGGCTGGCCGGCACACACCCCGTACTGACGCCGGAGCTCATCAAGGTAACTCGCGCACCGTACATGGGCAGCAGGATCAGCCGGGAGCAGGAGCGCCACCTACTCCGGTTGAGCGAGACCGCACCCTGGGACGACGTCCCGCCCGACGCCCATCTCCGCGACGCCGACCCCATGCTCGATGACGGTCACTACGACAGTGCGCTCCGTTTGTACCAACACTTTTTCCAGGATCGTCCGCCAGGGGTCGGGCACGCGAAGGTAAGCAAGGCCCTGCACCTGGTGCGGCCTCGCCTGTTCCTCATTCTCGACAGCGCGTTGCTGCGGCGGTACCGGCGCGTCGCCGAAATCGCGGCGCTTGAACTGCAGCACGCAGGCAGCCGGCACGCACCACCGCGGCGGGCCTACTGGGCGGCATACCGCACAGATCTGCTGCGGGCCACCGAAGGCTTGGCCTTGTTGCGGCGCGCCGCTCGCGTCCATGCCAATCCATTGGTCGCTGAGGCGGCTGTTCGCCTGTCGGACGTACGCCTGCTGGACATCCTCGCCTGGATGCCGGATCGAGATGTTTCAGCAGCCTCGTGACGGTCGACCCCGCGACGCGGGCCGTGGGTGGCATGGGACGCCAGGACCGCTTCGGGACCGATACGGTCGACGATATGACCTCTGTGGATGCCAGCAAGGGACTGCCCATGCTCGGCAAGCTCGAACTACTGGACGTGCGGCAGGTCTGGAAGCACGAGGCACACACTTTTACGCCTTGGTTGCTGGCGAACGCGGACGTGCTCGGCGAACTGCTCGGCATGGACTTGGTGCTGTCGTCAGCGGAACACCCGGTGGGCGGATTCTCGCTGGACCTGATCGGCGTCGATGAGACGACGAACGAGACAGTGATCATCGAGAACCAGCTGACGAAGACGGACCACGGCCACCTGGGTCAGTTGCTGACCTGCGCCGGCGGGACGGACCCGGTCAACGTGGTGTGGATCGCGACCGAGTTTCGCGAGGAGCATCGGGCCGCGTTGGACTGGCTCAACGGCCGTACGGACGGGAACACGCGGTTCTTCGGTATCGAGATCAGCGCGGTTCGCATCGGCGAGTCGGTGCCGGCACCTCTCATGCGCCTGGTCGCGCAGCCGAACAACTGGGGCAAGAAGGTCAAAGCAATCGCTAAGGGCGACACCGCGGCAAGCGACCGAGCGATGGCCTACCAGGAGTTTTGGAAGCCTTCAGCTACGCCGCGGGCGCCGCGCTCGGTGTGGCACTGGGCTGCTGCGCTACTCCGCCGCAGCCGTGGATCGCCGGGACCTCCCCCGTCTCAGCCCTCCAGAAGCTGGTCCAGCCCGCCGACACTCACACGCTCGGCAGCCTGGGTGCCTGCCCCACACTGTGGTCGGTCTGCGGCTACAGCGTCGCTGCGCTGGCGGCGAGCGCCTGGCTGCTCCGCGCCCGTGACGCCTGACCCGGTGGGTTCAGCAGGCGTACAACCACACCGGCCCTCCTGCCCCTCACAGTCCGGCTGCGACAGCCGCTACAGTGCGCTTCCATGGCCGATCGCGTGTCCGTCGACGATCTGGGAATCTGGGTGACGCTCCCCAACGGGACGATCGGACTTCCCTGGGTGGATGTAACCGACGTCGCCGTGTACGCCTCCGTGCTACCTCCTGACGATCAGCGCATCGTATGGATGGATGCCACGCATGTCTCGGGCGAATTCGTGGAGATCAATAATTTGACCGAGGGGTTCCACGAGGCCGTGACCGCTGTCATCTCCCGGTCGGGTCACGATCCCCTGGACCTGTCCCGCTTGCAGCCGTCGGACCCCCCGGTCGAGATCTATCGCGCGCACGCTTACTCAAGAGCCATCACCCCGGAGGTCCCTGGTCGTAAGCAATGACAAACTGCGACTGGTGCCAGGTGACGACCGGGCTTCGGCTGCCACGGCCGGCTTCGACCGGAAGAGCCCGTGTGGTCACGCCGGGGCGTAGCGGCGCACTCCGTCGACGTCGGCAGCCTTCAGCCGCCCCTGCGCCACCAGCAGGTCGAGGTGGGCGGCCGTCTCGGTGACGGCGAGCATCTGGTTGAACAGGTCCAGGTCGGCGAAGGCACGCTCCCGCCTGGTCCAGGTCAGTTGACCCGCCGCCTCGTAAGCCGTCGTCGCGTCACGCACGACCTCGCACGCCTGGTCGAGTCGCTTCGCGTGATGGTGCAGGAGTTCGTCGACGCGCGCGTGGACACTCGGGCCGACCGGGCCGTGCGCCGGCAGCATCCGCTGGTCGGGCAGAGACCGGACCAACCGCAACGAATCCAGGTAGTCCCCGAGTGGCAGCGCCGCGGCCGCCGCCTCGAAGCCGATGGACGGTGTGATGTGCGGAAGGACGTGGTCGCCGGTGAACATCAGCTCCGCGTCGCGATCGAGGAAGACGACGTGCCCACGGGTGTGTCCAGGGGTCGCCACCACCCGCAGCGTCCTGGTCGGCAGGACGACGTCGGTCCCCCCGGCCAACCAGTCGTCCGGCGCCGCCCAGTCCGTCGGATCATGCCGCGCCGACTCGGCCCGCGCGCGCAGCGCTTCGACGATCTCGCCCGCACCGCATCGCATCAGCGCCTGCCAGTGTTCGGACATCGGCCGGTGGCCCGGAGTCGACAGCTCGCGGATAGAGGGTTCCTCGCCCTCGCCGAGGCTCACCGTGGTGCCGAACTCGCGCCGTACGGCCACCGCCATCGCGTAGTGGTCGCGGTGCACGTGCGTCACGAGGAACCGACGTACGTCCGCAAGGCCCGCGCCCAGTGCAGCCAGGGCCGCGTCCAATGCCTGTCGGGCCGCCGTGATGGCCCAGCCCGAGTCGACCAGCACGAGGCCGTCGTCACCGGCCAGGGCGTACACGTTCACCGATCGCAGACCGTCCTGCGGTAGCGGCAGCGGAATGCGGTACACCCCTGCGGCCACCTCGAACACGCCCGGACGCGTCCAGTCCGACGTCACGTCATCGGGCTCGACCCGCATCGCTGCTGCCCCCACCATTCGCCGTCCTCCATCCAGAGCATGACCGACACGACTGTGTCACTTGCGCTTGCGGATCTCCTCGGCGGCCTGGGGGACGACCTTGAACAGGTCGCCGACCACGCCGTAGTCGGCGAGTTCGAAGATCGGCGCTTCGGCGTCCTTGTTGACCGCGACGATGGTCTTCGAGGTCTGCATGCCGGCCCGGTGCTGGATCGCCCCGGAGATACCGAGGGCGACATACAGCTGCGGAGAGACGGTCTTGCCGGTCTGGCCGACCTGGAACTGGTGCGGGTAGTAGCCGGAGTCGACCGCCGCGCGGGACGCGCCGACCGCGCCGCCGAGCAGGTCGGCGATCTCCTCGACCAGCTTGAAGTTGTCCGCGTTACCGACACCCCGCCCGCCGGACACGACGACCGACGCTTCGGTCAGCTCGGGGCGGGAGCCCTTCTGCTCGGCGACCCGCTCGACGACCTTGGCGAGCTTGTCCGCGTCGGTGACCGACACGGTGAGCTGCTCCACCGCCGGGGTGGCGGCGGCCGGGACCGGGTTGAGCGAGTTCGGCCGGACGGTGACCAGCGGCAGGCCCTTGGTGACCTTCGCCTTGACGATCGTGGAGCCGGCGAACGCCACCTGGGTGGCGGTGCCGTCGGCGGCCAGGCCGACCGCGTCGGTCAGGATGCCGTTGTCCAGCTTCACCGCCAGCCGGGCGGCGATCTCCTTGCCCTCCTGCGACGACGCCAGCAGCACCGCCGCCGGCTGCACCCGCGCGACGAGGTCGGCGACCACAGTCGCCTTGGGGGCCACCAGGTAGCCGTCGATCTCCTCACCCTCGGCCGCGTAGATCTTCTCCGCGCCGTACTCGCCGAGCTTGGCGCTCAGCGCCTCGGCGGCGCCGGCGCCACCGAGGACGACGGCGCTCGGGGTGCCCAGCTCGCGGGCGAGGGTGAGCATCTCGAGGGTGACCTTCTTGACGCCGAACTCCCGGGTGGCTTCGACGACGACGAGAACCTCAGACATGTCAGTGACCTCTCACACGAACTTCTCGGTGGCGAGGAACTCGACCAGCTTCACGCCGCCGTCGCCCTCGTCGGTGATCTTCTCGCCGCCGGAGCGCGGCGGGCGCTTGGAGTGCTCCACCACCGCGCTGGTGGCGCCGTCGAAGCCCACCTCGGCCGCGGCCACGCCCAGGTCGCCCAGGGAGAGCGTCTGCACCGGCTTCTTCTTGGCCGCCATGATGCCCTTGAACGACGGGTACCGCGGCTCGTTGATCGTGTCCCAGACGGAGACCACAGCCGGGGTCGAGGCGGTCACCACCTCGTAGCCCTCCTCGGTCTGCCGCTCCACCGTCAGGGCCGACCCGTCCACGGTCAGCTTCCGCGCGCCGGTCAGCGCGGCCACACCCAGCCGCTCGGCGATCATGTGCGGCATCACCTGCACCCGGCCGTCGGTCGACTCCGCACCGCACAGAACCAGATCGGCGCCCAACTGCCCGAGCGCCGCGGCGAGGACCTTCGAGGTGGCCACCGCGCAGGAACCGTGCAGGGCGTCGTCCACCACATGCACGGCCTTGTCCGGGCCCATCGACAGCGCCTTACGGATCGACTCGGTCGCCCGGTCCGGACCCATCGTCAGGATGGTGACCTCACCACCATGCGCTTCCTTGATCTTCAACGCCTCTTCGATGGCGTACTCGTCCATCTCATTGATCACGTTGTTCGCCGAACCGCGGTCGACGGTGTTGTCGTCAGAACGCAGGCTGCGGTCCGCGCCCGAATCAGGCACCTGCTTGACGAGTACGACGATATTCATCGCTTCGATCACCCTTCCTGTCTCGCGGCGTCACGCATGCTCCGGGCGTCCTGGCCACCGAGGGAGTCACTGCCCACCTCGGCATTGTGCGCGTGCGCAACGTGGTGCAGCCCGAACACCGAATCCATTCCGTCCCGCAGGCCCATGAGGTCCTCGGCCTGGTTGACCGCCTTCTTGGTCAGCGCGAGACCCAGACGCGGCATCTGCGCGATCCGTGCGGCGAGCCCCATGACCTCCGCCTCGAGCTCGTCTCTGGCGACCACCCGGTTGACCATGCCCAGCTCGGCGGCGCGCGCCGCCGGCATCCGGTCGCCGGTGAAGAGGAACTCCTTGGCGAAGCGCGGACCCATCACCCACGGGTGGGCGAAGTACTCGACGCCGGGGATCCCCATGCGGACGACCGGATCGGCGAAGAACGCGTCGTCCGAGGCGACGATCAGGTCGCACGACCAGGCGAGCATGAGGCCCCCGGCGATGCACGCTCCCTGCACCATCGCGATCATCGGCTTGGGCAGCTCACGCCAGCGACGGCACATCCCGAGGTACACCTCGGACTCCCGGGCGAACCGGCTGTCGGCCCCGGCCTTGCCCACATGGTCCCACCACAGTCCGGCCCGCCGGTCGAACGACGAGTCGATGTCCCGGCCCGGCGTACCGATGTCGTGGCCGGCCGAGAAGTGCTTCCCCGCGCCCGCCAGGACGATGACCTTCACCTCGTCGTCCGCGGCCGCGCGGTAGAACGCGTCGTCGAGCGCGTAGGTCATCGCCGAGTTCTGCGCGTTGCGGTACTCCGGCCGGTTCATCGTCACGACGGCCACCGGCCCCCGCGTCTCGTACCGGACGACCTCCGCCGCCGCCTGCGGGTCCACGCCGCTGGTCTCGCTCATCTGGATCTCCTTCTCACGGGTCGGGTGTACGTCGTGCGGGGCCGGCGGTCAGGACGCGGGGCGCACGCCGGTCAGGCCGACACCGAGGTCGTCCAGCAGAGCCGCCCGGTGCCAGGCGGCGCTGCCCCACGACGACTCCAGAGCCCACGACCGCTTGAGGAACAGGTGCAGGTCGTACTCGGTTGTGTAACCGATCGCGCCGTGGCACTGCAGGGCGGCCCGGCCCACGACGTGCGCCGCCTCGGACGCCAGCGCCTTGGCCGTCGCCAGGGCGCGCAGCCGGCCCGGAAGGCCCGCGGCCAGCTCGAACCCGGCCGTCGCCACCACCGGTACGGCGAACTCCAGGTGCAGCAGCGCCGTGGCGAGGTGGTGCTTGACCGCCTGGAAGCTGCCGATCGGCACCCCGAACTGCTCCCTGGTGCGGACGTGCTCGACAGTGAGGTCGAGCATCCGCCGGGACAGCCCGATGAGCTCGGCCGAGGTCGCCAGCACCCCGCGCTCCCAGGCCAGCCGCACCACCTGCGGGTCGTCCACCGCCGCCACGAGCCGCGCGCCTGCGTACCCGGTCAGGTCCAGCGCGACGTCCACCGACGGCGACGTCGAGACCGCCGCGTCGGACACGTCGAGAATCTCGATGCGCCCCGTCCCACCGAAGCCGCCACGCAGCACCAGGTCGACACCGGAACCGAACGCGACATGCCCGGTCTCCGCAGGGTCGACGCCGACCGTGAGGCTCCCGTCGACGAGCTTCGCCAGCAGGTCCGGAGCGCCCGCGGCGAGCACCGCCGGGGCGACCGCGAGGGTCGCCGTGAGCGGCAGCGGCGCGGCGGCGTACCCGATCTGCGCGAAGACCGACACGAGGTGGTTCTCGTCCACGCCCAGCCCTCCGTCGTCCTCGGCCACCAGCAGCCCCGCAACGCCGAGACCGGCCAGGCTCTCGGCCAGTGCGGCCACCTGCGCCGATCCGGCTCCGGCGCGTACCGTCTGCGGCGGGCACCGGTCGGTGAGCACCTGACGGACGACCGCCTCCAGCTCCCGCTGCTCGTCACTCGGAGCGAAACGCACGCCTGATCACCTCCTCGGCAGGCCGAGCAGGCGCTCGGCGATGATGTTGCGCTGGATCTCGTTGGTGCCCGCGTAGATCGGGCCCGACAGCGAGAACTGGTAGCCGCGGGTCCACGGGCCGTCCACGAGCGCGTCCGGGCCGAGCAGTTCCAGCGCCGTCTCGTGCAACGCGATGTCCAGCTCGGACCAGAAGACCTTGTTGAGGCTCGAACGTGCGCCGGACGGACGACCCTCGACGATGTCGGTGACCTGAGCCAGCGTGAACTGCTGGTAGGCGTGCGCCTGCATCCACGAGCGCGCCACCCGGTCGCGGAGCAGGTCGGTCGCCGCCTCGCCCCGCTCGCCCGCGAGCGCCACGAGCGCGGCTGCCGCCTTGAGGAAACGCCCCGGTGAGCGCAGCGTCAGTCCCCGCTCCGAGCCGGTCGTCGACATCGCGACCGACCAGCCCTGGTCGACGCCGCCGAGGACCGCCGAGTCCGGTACGAACGCGTCCTCGAAGAACACGTCGGCGAAGCCCTCGTCACCGTCGAGCCGGTCGAACCCGCGCACCGTCACGCCCGGGGTGTCCAGCGGCACGAGGAAGTACGTCAGTCCGCGGTGCCGCTGCGCCTGCGGGTCGGTACGGAACAGCCCGAACAGGTGGGTGCAGAACGCGCCCCGGGTCGACCAGGTCTTCTGCCCGCTCAGGCGCCACCCGCCGGCCTGCTCATCGCGTACCGCCCGGGACGTGATCCCGGCCAGGTCGCTGCCCGCGCCCGGCTCGGACCAGCCCTGGGCCCACAGGTCCTGCGCCGCCGCCATCCGCGGCAGCAGCTCGTCCTGCTGCTGCTTGGTGCCGAACTCGAAGATCGTCGGGGCCAGCAGGAAGATGCCGTTCTGCGTCACCCGCTGCGGCGCGCCGGCCCGGTAGTACTCCTCCTCGAAGATGAGCCACTGCCAGATCGAGGCCTCGCGGCCGCCGTACTCCTGCGGCCACGACACGACCGACCACCGGTCCGCGTGCAGTGCCCGCTCCCACTCCAGGTGGGCGGCGAAGCCCGCCGCGGTGTCCCCGGAGGGCAGCGGCTGCCGCGGCACGTTCGCGGCGAGCCAGTCGCGGGCCTCCGCACGGAACTGCTCGTCCTGTGCCGACCAGGTCAGATCCATCTCAGTCCCGTCCCGTCCCGGCGGAAACCGTCGCCGGCGTGTCGCGGTAGCGGCGTAGTTGCGTACGCGCCACCGTGCGCAGGTGCACCTCGTCCGGGCCGTCGGCGATGCCGAGGATGCGGGCGCTCGCCCACATCCGGGCGATCGGGAAGTCGTCGGTGACCCCGCCGCCGCCGTGCGCCTGGATCGAACGGTCCAGCACGTTGCGGGCGACCCGGGGCGCGACGACCTTGATCGCGGCGATCTCGGTCGCGGCGCCCTGGATCCCGACCTGGTCGATGAGCCACGCCGCCTTGAGCACGAGCAGGCGCGCCTGCTCGATCTCCATGCGGGACTCGGCGATCCAGTTCCGCACCACGCCCTGGTCGGAGATCGGGCCGCCGAACGCCTCGCGGGCCGTCGTCCGGCGCACCATCAGCTCGAGGCCCCGCTCGGCCATGCCGACGCAGCGCATCGCGTGGTGGATGCGGCCCGGGCCGAGGCGGGCCTGGGCGATGGCGAAACCCTCGCCCTCGGCGCCGAGCAGGTTCGTCACCGGCACCCGCACGTCGTCGAACCGGATCTCACAGTGGCCGTGCTGGTCGTGGTAACCGAAGATCGGCAGCGACCGCAGAATCGTCACCCCGGGGGTGTCGACCGGTACGAGGATCATGGACTGCTGCCGGTAGACGGCCGCCTCCGGGTCCGTCTTGCCCATCAGCACGAGGACGGCGCAGCGCGGGTCCGCGGCGCCGGTCGTCCACCACTTGCGTCCGTTGATGACGTACTCGTCGCCGTCACGCACGATCGAGGTGGCGATGTTGCGCGCGTCGGAGGAGGCCACGTCCGGCTCGGTCATCGAGAAGCCGGAGCGCATCGTGCCGTCGAGCAACGGGGTGAGCCACCGCTGCTTCTGCTCGGGCGTGCCGAACATGTGCAGCAGCTCCATGTTGCCGGTGTCCGGCGCGGCACAGTTCATCGCCTCGGGGGCCAGGTAGGGCGAGCGTCCGGTCTCCTCGGCCAGGTAGGCGTACTCGACGTTGGTGAGGCCGGACAGGTCGGGCAGGAAGAGGTTCCACAGCCCCAGCGTGCGCGCCGTCGCCTTCAGCTCCTCGACGACCGGCGGCAGGACGTGGGACACCCCGCCGTTCTCGCGGGCCGCGGCGGCGAGCTGGGCGGCGTACACCTTCTCGGCGGGGTAGACGTGCTCGGTCATGAACGTGCGCAACGTCGCGAGCAGTTCGCTCGCGCGCGGGCCGGGGCCGAGGTCCATCCGGGTCAGGTCGGTCGCGTCAGCCACCGTCACTCCTTGCCTGTGCTCGTGCGGAGGGCGATCTTGCCGCGAGCGCCACGGTTCAGCACCGTGCCGAGCGCGCGGGCGGCCTCCTCCAGCGGGAAGACCTGGCTGACGTGCGGCCTCAGCCGGCCGGCGGCGATCCACTCCAGCACCGTCGTCATGTTGGCGGCGTTCGCCGCCGGGTCGCGCCTTGCCCAGGCGCCCCAGAGGACCCCCAGCACCGCGCCCTCGGTGAGCAGCAGCCGGTTCAGCTTGACCTGCGGGATCGTGCCCGCCGCGTAGCCGACGGTGAGGAACCTCCCGGCCCACGCGAGGGCGCGCAGCGCCGCGGTGGCGGCGTCGCCACCGACGGGGTCGTAGACGACGTCGGCGCCGGCGTCGCCGGTCAGCGCGCGCACCGTCGCGGTCAGGTCGTCGTAGCCGATGGCGTGGTCGGCGCCGTGCGTCAGGCACAGCTCACGCTTGTCCTCGCTCGACGCGGCCGCGATCACCGTCGCGCCGAGGGCCTTGCCGATCTGCACGGCGGTGAGGCCGACGCCGCCGGAGGCGCCGAGCACGAGCAGCGTCTCGCCGGCGGCGAGGCGGGCCCGGTCGACGAGGCCGTGGTAGGACGTGCCGTAGACCACGGGGATCGTGCTCGCCTCGACGAGGTCGACGCCGTCGGGCAACGGGTGGACCATGCGCGCGTCGACGAGCACCTGGGTGGCGTAGCCGCCGATGCCGCAGAAGCCGACGACGCGGGTGCCGACGGGTGGGCCGGTCACCCCGTCGCCGAGCGCCGCGACCGTGCCGGCGACCTCGCAGCCGGGCACGAACGGCAGTTCCGGCTTGGTCTGGTAGGTGCCGGCGACGATGAGGCCGTCGGGAAAGTTCACCCCGGCGCCGGCGACGTCGACGAGCACCTGCCCCGGTCCGGGCTGCGGCTGCGGCCCGTCGGTGACCGTGAGCACCTCGGGACCGCCGAGCTCGCGCACCACCATCGACCGCACGGCTCAGCCCTCGCTGCCCGGGCGCGCCGCCTTGTCGGTGCCGGCGAACTCGTCGCGGATCCGGTCGGCGACCCCGGTGAGGTTGAGCTCGAAGGTGAAGCCCTGCTCGAAGCGATAGCTGCGGTTGACGTCCCACAGGTCGATGCCGTTGAGCGAGGCCTTGGCGGCGCGGATCACCGTGGGGTCCTTCTCGGCGATGCTGGTCGCGACGGCGAGCGCCGTCGCGCGCAACCGTTCCCGGGGTACGACGCTGTGCACCGAGCCGTACGCGTGCAGCTCCTGGGCGGTGGCGGTGGCCGAGGTGTAGACCATGGCGCGCATCCGGTGCTGGGGCACCATCCGGGACAGGTGGGTGGCCGCGCCGAGGGCGCCGCGGTCCACCTCGGGCAGGCCGAAGGTGGCGTCGTCGGAGGCGACGATGACGTCGGAGTTGCCGACCAGGCCGATGCCGCCACCGAGGCAGAAGCCGTGGACGGCGGTGACGACCGGGACGGGGCACTCGTAGACGGCCTTGAACGCGGCGTAGCAGCCGCGGTTGGCGCCGAGCAGCGCGGTGAAGCCGTCGGTGTGCTGCATCTCCTTGATGTCGACGCCGGCGTTGAAGCCGCGGCCCTCGGCGCGCAGCAGCACGACCCGCACCGACTCGTCGGCGCCGGCGGCGTCGAGGGCGGCGGCGAGCGCGAACCAGCCGGCCACCGGCAGCGCGTTGACCGGCGGGTTGTCCACGACGATCTCGGCGATCCCGTCGGCGTGCACGGTCGTCGTCACCGACGGGTGGCTCGTGGGGTTCATCCCTGCTCCTCGGTGGTCTCGGGCCGCTCGCCGGCCTCGACGGCGACGTCGAGGGGCAGGACGAATGTCGCCCACGCGGTGACGGCCTTGTCGCCGCTCTGCCGCCGGCAGGTCAGCTCGACGTCGACGCGGCCCTCACGGCCGTCCTCGCTTTCGAGCACGTAGGTGCGCAGCGGAACGCCGTCGAGGGTGAGGACGTCGCCGGGCCACACCTGGGCCAGGAACCGGATGCGGAAGTCGCGCACGTTGGGGCCGCCGAGCCAGTCGGTGGCGTAGGTGCCGAGCAGGCTGGCCTGCCACATGCCCACCGAGAAAGGGCTCGGGAACCCGGCCGCCTTGGCGAAGACCTCGTCGTGGTGGATCGGGTTCATGTCGCCCGAGGCACCCTGGTAGCGGACGAAGTCGGTGCGGGTCACCGGGCCGTACGTGCGCGCCGGAGGGGTCGCCGGGACGGGCAGGGCGACCTCGGTCGTACGGGGCCCGGCGGTGGCCGTCGTGTCGCTCATGCGGACGCTCCGTCCCCGGTGACCGGCGGGCGGGCCGTCTCGACACCGGTGAGCTTGGCGCGGGCGACGAGACGCCCGGTCTCGTCGTGGAAGTCGGTGTACATCACGGCGAACGTCATCTCCCCGCCGCGACGCCCCACCTTGGTGTAGATCTCGCCGATGCGCGACTGGCAGGTGAGCCGGGTGCCGGCGCGGGGCGGCTCGCCGAAGAAGGTGTACTGCTGCTCGGCGTGCAGGCCGCGCTGCTGGTCGAGCTCGACCGCGGACCACGGGTTGGAGTCCTCGCCCTGCCAGAAGAACGTCGTGGTGAGGAACGTCGGCTGCACGACCGGGTTCTCCTCCCGCAGGTAGTCCGCGTCAGCCGCTCCGGTGGCCAGCGCGAACTCGCGGATCTTGCCGCGTTCGACGTCGAGCCGGAAGGGGGCGCCGGTCACGCCCTGCGCGTCGGGGTTGGCCACGACGTGCTCCTTTCGTTGGTCCGCTGCGAGCCGACACGGTCGCCGGTGCGCAGCGGGTGGTCACGGGTGCTGGCTCGAGACGGACACGACCTCGCCGGTCATGTACGACGAGTAGTCACTGGCGAGGAAGACGATCACGTTGGCGATCTCCCACGGCGTCGCGGCCCGGCCGAACGCCTCCTGGGCCGAGAGCTGGGCGAGCAGCTCGTCGCTGGTCACCTTGGCCAGATGGGCGTGCATCGCGATGCTCGGGGACACCGCGTTGACCCGGATGCCGTGCTCGGCGACGTCGAGGGCCGCGCAGCGGGTCAGCGCCATGACTCCGGCCTTGGCCGCGGCGTAGTGCGCCTGCCCCTTCTGGGCGCGCCAGCCGATGACGGAGGCGTTGTTGACGATGACCCCCCTGCCGGCCGGGATCATGTGCCGCAGCACCGACCGGGTCGCCTTGAACGTCGAGGTCAGGGTCACCGACAGGACGGAGTCCCACTGTTCGTCGGTCATGTCCTGCACCGCCGCGGTGCCGCCGAGGCCGGCGTTGTTGACGAGCACGTCGATGCCGCCGAACTCGGCGGCGACGGTGTCCATGAGGTGGTCGAGCTGGGCCTGGTCGGTGACGTCGCAGGGCACCGCGAGCGGCCGGGTCCCGGTGAGGCGCTCGATCTCGTCGGCCGACGCGGCGAGACGGCGCTCATGGCGGTCGCTGACGGCGACACTGCGCGCCTTCCTCCGCGGCGCGGCGCGCCGTGGCGAAGCCGATGCCGGTGCCGGCCGCGGCGGTGACGAGCACCGAACGCCCGGAGAGCAGCCCGTGGGCCGGGCCGGCCCAGTCGGCGACGTCGGTGTGACCGGTGTCAGACACGGGCGGCCATCTCCTTCGCGATCTCCTCGACGGTCCAGCGGGCACCCTTGTCGATCGTCCAGTCGTAACTCCACGGCGCGCAGCGGCGGATCTCGCCGCCCTTGGCGTAGTACACCTCGCCGGTCACCGGCACGTCGGCGGTGAGCATCCAGGCGACGAGCGGGGAGACGTTGCCCGGGTGGTAGACGTCGAACACGGCGGGGTCGGCCGGGGCGGCGACCATCTCGCCGACGCCGGGCAGGTCCTGGGTCATCCGGGTACGCGCGACCGGGACGATCGCGTTGACGCGTACGCCGTAGCGGCTGATCTCCTGGGCGAGGATGACGGTGAGGGCGGCGATGCCGGCCTTGCCCGCGCCGTAGTTCGTCTGCCCGACGGCGCCGATGATGCCCGAGGTCGACGAGACGTTGACGATCGAGGCGACCGGCTGGTTGCCGGCCTTGGACTCGGTGCGCCAGTGGTCGGCGAACACCCGGCACGGCGCGAACGTCGCGCGGAGCTGGCCACGGATGACCGCGTCCCAGTCGTCCTCGCTCATGTTGACGAACATCCGGTCCCGCAGGATGCCGGCGTTGTTGACGAGGCCGTCGACGCGTCCGTAGGTGTCGCGGGCGAGCGCGAGCAGCTCGCGGGCGCCCTCGGTGGTGGCGACGTCCGCGGTGCTGGCCACGGCCCGCCCGCCGGCGTTCGTGATCTCGGCGGCGACGGCCTCGACGACAGAGGGGTCGCTGCCGGTGCCGTCGGCGGCGGCGCCGGTGTCGGCGACGACGACCGAGGCGCCTTCGGCGGCGGCGAGCAGGGCGTGCTCACGGCCGAGGCCGCGGCCGGCACCGGTGACGACGACGACGCGTCCCTGCAGTGCTCCCATGACTACTCCTCCTTGTGCCCGGCCGGGGTCGACGCGACCGGCGCGGGCACGCCGAGCCGGTCGAGGGTCCGGGTGGCCTCGTCGATGATGCGGTCGATGAGCTCGGCGACGCTCGGGACGTCGTCGATCAGTCCGACGACCTGGCCGGTGGCCATGACGCCGAGGTCGGTCCTGCCCTCCAGCAGGGCCGACCGGTAGAGCATCGGAGCGTTTGCCGCCATGACGACCTGGCTCCACGTCAGGTCGTGGGCCTTGCGCATGGCCAGGCCCTCGCGGACCATGTCGCCCCACGGCGTGCCGGACAGCTTCTGGAAGGCGAAGGCGTTGCGTACGGCCCGAAGCAGCCGGCCGGCGGCGGAGGTGCGCTCCAGCTCGTCGATCGTGCCGGCGCGCAGCACGCGCTGCGGCACGCCGTCGACCTGCAGGGTCAGCACGGTGTCGTTGACCGTCTTGGACAGGTAGACGTCCTTCACCGACGGCTGGACCGGCGAGTCGCTGGTGAGCAGGAAGCGGGTGCCCATGGCGACGCCCTCGGCGCCGTAGGCGAGCGCGGCGACGAGGCCACGGCCGTCGAAGAAGCCGCCGGCCCCGATGACCGGGATGTCGACGGCGTCGACGACCTGGGGCAGCAGCAGGCTGGTGGGCACCCCGCCGGTGTGGCCGCCGCCCTCACCACCCTGCACGATGACGGCGTCGGCGCCCCACGCGGCGACCTTCTCGGCGTGGCGGCGCGCGCCGATCGACGGTACGACGACGAGGCCGGCGTCCTTGCACCTGGCGATGAGTTCCTGCTTGGGGGCCAGCGCGAAGGACGCGACCTTGACGCCGGCCGAGATGAGCAGGTCGATGCGCTTGACGACGTCCGGCTGGTCGGCACGGATGTTGACGCCGAACGGCGCGTCCGTGCCGGCCTGGATCTGCTCGACGGCCTCCACGAGCTCGTCGTAGGAGAGCAGGCCGGCCGCGAGGATGCCCAGTCCACCGGCGTTGGCCGTCGCGGTGGTCAGGCGCACGTCGGAGACGTAGCCCATGCCGGTCTGGACGATCGGGTACCGCACCCCGAACAGGTCGGTCGCCCGGGTACGCAGCGTCGGGTGCATCCCGCGGCCCTGACTCATGCCGGGATCTCGCGGTCGCGCAGCGAGCGGGGGTCGATGACCTCGCGGATGAGGCGCAGCTCCTCGGCGCTCGGCTCGCGGGTGGCCGGGACCTCGCCCTCGACGTGCACGGCACAGCCGGTGGCGGCGTGGAACTCGTCGAGCGTGACGCCGGGGTGCAGGCTGAGCAGCCGCATCGTGCCGTCGGGGCCACCGAAGTCGAGGACCGCGAGGTTGGTGACGACGCGCCGCAGCTCGTGGTGCGCGATCGCGGCCGGGCCGGCGGCCCGGGCGCTGTCGGTGCCGACGCCGGAGATCATGTCGACGGTCCGGACGAAGCTGCGCGTGGAGTGGTTGGGCACCCAGTAGCTGGTCGGGTGGTAGATGCTGTTGCCGGGGGCGCCGCGTACGCCGAGCAGTTGGACCTTGGGCCGGGTGTAGTCGCCGATGGCCGAGATGTTGGTGTTGCCGTGTCCGTCGATCTGGACCGGGATCATCATGACGTGCCGCTTGCCGTGCCAGACGAGGTCGAAGATGGTGCGGAACGGGCTCCAGCCCTCGATGACGACGCCCTCGGTGGCGTGCGGGTCCGCGCCGATCTCCCAGGAGCCGGAGACGAAGTGGGCCTCGCCGTCGGTGAGCAGCAGGTCGGGGGCGACGGTGAGCCGGGCGAGGCGGACGCCGATGGCCGGGATCGTGCCGAAGGCGCTGGCGATGGACTCACCGTCGCCGGCGAACGTGTCCGCCACGGCGACCGCGCAGTACTCGG
The DNA here is from genome assembly GCF_000568915.1 of Micromonospora sp. M42. Taxonomy (NCBI): domain Bacteria; kingdom Bacillati; phylum Actinomycetota; class Actinomycetes; order Micromonosporales; family Micromonosporaceae; genus Micromonospora; species Micromonospora sp. M42. The sequence continues at coordinate 1,630,387 of NZ_KK037233.1, forward strand.
CGCGGGTCACCGGCGCGTCGGCGGTGGTGGCGCTGCCCGTGGGCTGGTCCACGGACTCGGTGGCGGCGCTGCTCATGCGACCTCCTCGGCTCGGGCGGCGACGGCCGCCTGGTAGTCATCTTCGGTACCGGACAGGTACCGCTGCTCGAACTTGGCCCAGGCCTGCGGGTCGCCGGCGGCCTTGACGTACTCGCGCTGGAAGGCCTCGTCGCGCTCGTAGTCGGGGGCGCAGGAGGTGAAGTGCGCGCCGTTCGGGGTCTCGACGACACCGGCGACGAGCTGGCGATTGATCTTGATGGTCGCCGAGTGCCCGGCGGCGCTCAGCTCAGCCGTGGGCACGATCCGCTCGCAGGACATGAAGGCCTGGTCGGCGGCGAGGCAGTAGAGGTCGTCGAAGTACGGGTCGGGCCCGAGGAACTGGCCGTTGCCCTGGGCGTCGGCGCGGTTCATGTGCACGAGGGCCGCGTCGAGGCGCAGCGGCGGCATCGCCACGAGCCGCTCGGTGCCGTACGGGTCCTGGACGAGCTTGAGGTCGGGGTTGTGCTTCAGGACGTCCGACCCGAGCCCGGCGCGGGTCGGCAGGAAGGGCAGGCGGATGCCGGCGGCGTACAGCCCCCACTGGAGCATGCCCTCGTCGTACTCGGCGATCTCGACGGCGCCGTTCTGCCGCGCGGCGCGGAAGTGCGGGTCGAGGGCGATGCTGTCGAGGGAGACGAAACCGAAGACGACCTTCCTGACCTTGCCGGCGGCGCAGAGCAGCCCGACGTCCGGCCCGCCGTAGCTGACCACGGTCAGGTCCTTGAGGTCGGAACGCAGGATCTCGCGCACGAGGGCCATGGGCTTGCGCCGTGAGCCCCAGCCCCCGATGCCGATGGTCATCCCGGATTCGAGCCGCGACACGACGTCGCGGGCGGTCAGAGTCTTGTCGGCCATGTGTCCCTCATCGTTGCGTCTGTCGGAGCACTGCCCGAGCGGTGGTGAGCAGCGCGAAGGGCGAGTCGCGTGCCGGGCATCCACGGCCGGGTCGCCATGTAGCAAGCGCTTGGTTGGTACACTAACAGCCCCAGGGGAAGGGTCAAGACCCTGTGGCCAAGGAGGGCGGAAGATGGACACCGTGGTGCGCGAGCGCGTCGACGCGGTGGGAGTCGTCAGGATCAATCGGCCGCAGGTGCGCAACGCCCTCGATCCCGACACCCTCCTGGCGATGACCGACGCCCTGCTCCGGTACGACGCGGACCCGGGCGTACGCGCGATCGTGCTGACCGGCACCGGCGAGTTGTCCTTCAGCGCGGGGATGGACCTGCGCGCCGCGGCCGAGGGACGCCTGGTCGACGTGGCCCGCAGCCCGCTGACGCTGCTGCGCGGCGGCTACCGCAAGCCGGTCATCGCCGCGGTCAACGGGCCCGCCGTCGGCGGCGGCTTCGAACTCGCCCTCGCCTGCGACCTCGTCGTCGCGGCCGAGCACGCCTACTTCGCGCTGCCCGAGGTGGGGCGCGGCATCGCCGCCACCGAGGGCGGCACCGACCTGCCGCGTCGCCTGCCGGTCGCCGTGGCGCTGGAACTCGGACTGACCGCCGAACCGCTTGCCGCGGCCCGGGCCCACGAGCTGGGGCTGGTCAACGCCGTGGTCCCGGCCGACGAGGTCCTGCCGCGCGCGTTGCAGCTGGGCGCCCGGATCGCGACCCACTCCCCCGCCGCGGTGCGGGCGACCAAACGGCTCATGCACCTGAGCCTGGACCCCCGCGTGGGCGATCTCGCCGCGGTCAACCGGCTCACGACCCTCGAACTGCTCGCCGGCCCGGACGCGGCCGAGGGCGCGGCCGCGTTCGTCGCCAAACGCGCGCCGCGATGGGCGGACGCGCCCTGAGCGCTCAGGGACGCGCCGCCGCGATCTGCGCACGCGTCCACGCGACCGAACGGGTCAGCGCCGGCTCGGCGCCCTCGGCCTCGACGGCCGGGCCGAGCAACTCGACGTCGACGACGCCGGTGTAGCCGGCCCGCAGCACGCTCGCCAGCAGACCGGCCATCGGCAGGTCGCCGTCCCCGGGCACCCACCGGTTCGGGAAGGTCGAGGTGCCGACCCGGAAGTCGGACACCTGCAGAATCTCGACCTGGCCGACCCGGTCGCGGATCAGCTCCGTCAGGCCCCGCTCCTGCCAGCAGCAGTAGAGGTCGAGGCAGATGCCGATGCCGCAGAGGTCGGCCAGGGCGACGGCGTCGCGCGCGGTGTGGGTGAAGCTGAGGTCGCACTTGACCGGCAGCGTGTTCTCCACAGCGAGGCGTACCCCGTGTTCGCGGGCGGTGGCCACGACCGGAGCGATCCGCTCGGCGAACCGGCCGGCCGCCTCCTCCCACGTCAGGTGAGCCGACGGGCCCGAGGTGAGGTAGACGAGGTCGGCCCCGAGCCGGCCGGCGTCCACGACGCCCTGCCGCAACGCCGCGACCTGCTGCGCCCAGCCCGGCTCGTCGTCCGGGTGGGCGGTGAAGCTGTGCACGAGGTAGCCGAGCCGTACGTCGTGCCGGGCGAGCAGGTCACCGAGAGCGGCCACGCCGAAGGAGGCGACCTTGCTGCGCTGCAGGCCGACGAGGTCGGCACCGGTACGCCGGTACATCGCGATCTCCTCGGGCAGGGCCCAGGACATCGCGGCCATGCCGCTGACGCAGACCGGGTTGGTCGTGGCGGACATCGGGCTCCTGTCGGCTCGGCGGTCGTCCGGAGGGTCGGACGTCGGGTCGCTCTCGGACGTCGGGTCGGCCTCGGACGTCGGGTCAGTCGAGGTAGACGATGCGCGCCCGGCGTACCCCGAGGGGCGCCAGGTGCGGTCGCAGCCGCGCTGTGACGGCCTCGGCGATGCGCTCCGGGGTCCACGCCGTGTCCCGCAGCACGGGCTCGGCGAGCGCCGGGTGGGTCGTCAGCATGAGTTCGGGACCGTAGGAGCGCAGCACCTGGCCGGTCAGTTCGGCGCTGAGGTCGGAGAGCAGGTAGAGCAGCAGCGGCACGTTGGCCTCGGGCGCGATGCCCGCGTTCTGCCCGCTCGGTACGCCGCGGAACCGTTCGAGCACCTCGGCCATCCGGGTCTGGGCGTTCGGGGAGATCGCGTTGACGCGGATCCCGACGTCGGCGAGTTCGGCCGCCCAGGCGTAGGTGAGCGTGGCGATCGCGGCCTTCGTCGCCCCGTACACGGCCGTCTCGGCACGGCCCATCTGCTCGCCCGAGGTGACGTTGACCAGGACCCCGCGCCCCTGGGCGCGCATCGCCGCGATGGCGGCGTCGCCCCAGGCGACGGCGCCGAGCACGTTGACCTCGAGCATCCGGCGCACAGTGGCCTCGGACTCGGCGCCGGCGCGGGCCATGGCGAAGACGCCGGCGTTGTTGACGAGGCCGTCGAGCCTGCCGTGCTCGGCGAGGCAGTCACGCACGACGTCGTGCGCGCTCGCCCAGTCCGCGACGTCGGCGACCCGGATCGAGCCCCGGCCGTCCGCCGCAGCGATCTGCCCGCTGAGCCGTTCGAGTCCGTCCGCGTCGACGTCGACCGCGACCACGTGGCCTCCGGCCGCGGCGATGCCGCGCGCGTACGCCGCCCCCAGCCCGCCGGCGGCGCCGGTGACGAGGACGACACGGCCGGCGAGCAGGCCGGCTGCCCGGTCGGGCCGGGCGGCGGGCGGACGCCCGGACGGGACGGCGGGAATCGGGTCGGGCATCGGGCAGCCCCTCTCGGCTGATCGGGATCCGCAGCGAGCTCCGGGCACCGAACGAGCGCTTGGTTGGCCGCCACCCTAGGCATTGCGAGCACCCCGGTCAAGGGAGGCTGGCTTTATCATGCTGAAGGCATCGAAGTGATATAAAGCAAGCGCTTGACCAACACATTGCTCGAGGAACCGGGAGCACCCATATGTCGACGACCCAGGACCGACGCTCGGTCATCCTCGACAACGCCGCCCACCTTTTCGCAGCCAAAGGAATCGATGCCACGACCGTCCGCGAGATCGCCGATTCGGTCGGGATCCTCTCCGGCAGCCTGTACCACCACTTCAAGTCCAAGGACGAGATGGTCAACGCGATCATCTCGGACTACCTGACCGACCTGACCTACCGCTACGGCGAAGTCCTGGCGTCCGAGGAGAAGCCGGCGACCCAGTTGCGCAAGCTCGTCACCAGTTCGCTGGCCAACATCGAGGCCCACCCGCACGCGACCGAGATCTACCAGAACTCGAGCGGCTACCTGCCCAAGATCGAGGGCTACGAGCACATCCGCGAGGCGGCCGCCACGATCCAGCGGGCCTGGATCCAGGTGCTCGAGGCCGGTATCGCCACTGGCGACTTCCGCAACGACATCCCGGTACGCGTGCTGCACGGCATGCTGCGCGACGCGCTGTGGCTCTCGGTCCGCTGGTTCAAGCCGACCCCGTCGTACTCCATGGCGAACTTCGCCGACGACTTCGTCTCGGTGTTCCTCGACGGCATTCTCGCCCGCGACTGAGCGCGGACAAACCAAGCGCTTGCTAGGGTGATGCCCGGAAGAGGAGGCGCCCCCATGACGGCAGCAGGTCACGCCCGGACAGGTCCGGCCCCGATCGAGCCCACCCGGCACGCCGGGCTCCCGGCGGGCGTCGACGCCTGGCTCGGCCGCGCGGTGCCCGAGCTGCAGGGCAACCTCCGGCACGAGGTCATCGCCGGAGGGCGCTCCAACCTGACCTACCGGACCACCGACGCGGCCGGCCACGTCGTCGTGCTGCGCCGTCCACCGCTCGGAAACCACCCGGCCACCGCGCACGACGTCCTGCGCGAGGCGCGAATCCTGCGCGGGCTGCACGGCCACCTCCCGGTGCCCCGGGTGCTCGCGGTCGAGGAGACGGGCGAGGTGGCCGGCGCGCCCCTCGTCGTACTCGAGCACCTCGACGGCGTGATCCTGCGCAGCCCCGCCGACGTCGAGCGGCTCACCACCGAGGCCGACCGCGCGCTCATCGGCCCCACGCTCGTCGACGCTCTCGTGGCCCTGCACCGACTCGCCCCGGAGGTCATCGGACTGGGCGGCCTGGCCCGCCGCCGTGACTACCTCCCCCGGCAACTCGGACGCTGGCACGAGAACTGGCGGCGGAGCAGGATCCGCGACCTGCCCGACCTGCAGACCGCGCACGAGCACCTGGTGGCCGCGGCGCCCGGGCAGTCCCGCTCGGGGATCGTGCACGGCGACTTCCGCCTGGACAACTGCATGCTCGACTCCCGGTGGCGGGTCCAGGGCGTACTCGACTGGGAACTCACCACCGTCGGCGACCCGCTGGCCGACGTCGGCCAGTTGCTCGTCTACTGGGCGCAGGCCGGCGACACGGCCCGCGCGCTGCACGACCCGGCCACGGTCCGGCCCGGCTTCTCGACCCGGGACGAACTGCTCTCCCGGTACTGCCTCGCCACCGGCACCGACCCGGGGCGGATCGACTACTTCGTCGCCTACAACTGGTGGAAGACCGCGTGCATCCTCGAGGGCGTGTACACCAGGGTCACGCAGGGCGCGATGAGCGGCGGCGACCGCACCGCGGCCTCGTTCGCCGAGCAGGCGGCCGCCGTCGCCGGCCGGGCGGCGGCCCTCGCCGCGGCGCTGCCCCGGCACTGATCCGCGCCCGGCCGTACCCACTCGGCGTGGGTGGCATGAACCGGCTGTCGACGTCCCCGGTTCGACCGGGGACGTCGACACACCCGCCTAGGAGAGCCGCTCGATGACCATCGCCATGCCCTGGCCACCGGCCGTGCACATGGTCTCGAGGCCGAACTGGCCGTCCCGCGCCCGCAGCCCGTTGATGAGCGTCGTCGTCATCCGCGCTCCGGTCTGACCGAACGGGTGGCCCAGGGCGATCGCGCCGCCGTGCACGTTGACCTGCTCGGGGTTGGCCTTGAGGTCCGAGATGGAGGGAACGACCTGAGCGGCGAACGCCTCGTTGAGCTCGACGAGATCGATGTCGGCCATCGAGAGCCCGGCAAGCGCGAGGGCCCGCCTCGACGCCTCGACCGGGCCGAGACCCATGATCTCCGGCGAGATCGCCGAGACACCGGTGGACAGGATCCGGGCCAGCGGCGTGACGCCGAGTTCGGCGGCCTTGCGGCTGGACATGATGATGAGGGCGGCCGCGCCGTCGTTGAGCGGGCAGCAGTTGCCCGCGGTCACCGTACCGTCGGGCCGGAAGGCCGGTTTGAGGCCGGACAGCGACTCGGCCGTCACTCCGGCGCGAGGGCTGTCGTCGGTGGCCACGACGGTGCCGTCGGCGAGGGTCACCGGCGTGATGTCGGTGGCGAAGAAGCCCGACTCGATCGCGGCCTGGGCCCGCTGCTGGCTCGTGGCGGCCCACTCGTCCTGCTCGGCGCGGCTCACACCACGGTGGCTCGCGACGTTCTCCGCGGTCTCGCCCATCGCGATGTAGACGTCGGGCAGTTCATTCGCGTCGCGCGGGTCGGTCCACGGGCCGGCGCCACCCCGTCCGCGGGCGGCGGTGCGCTCCCCCGCCGCGGCGAAGATCGGGTTCTTCGTGTCCGGCATGCCGTCGGACTTGCCGGCGGCGAAGCGCGAGACGGCCTCGACCCCGGCGGAGACGAGCACGTCCGCCTCACCGGAGCGGATGGCGTGCAGCGCCATCCGGGTCGTCTGCAGGCTCGACGCGCAGTACCGCTGCACCGTCGTCCCGGGAACCCGGTCGAGCCCGAGTTCGACAGCGACGACGCGCGCGAGGCCCCAGCCCTGCTCGCCGGCCGGCTGCGCGCAGCCGAGCATGAGGTCGTCGATCTGGGTCGGGTCGAGCGCCGGCACCTGGGCCAGGGCCGCCTGGACCATCTGGGTGGCCAGGTCGTCGGCCCGCATCGAGGCCAACGACCCCTTGAAGGCCCGGCCGATCGGCGAGCGCGCCGCGGCGACGATGACTGCGTCCTGCATTGGTGTCCTCCGGTTCTCGGGCTGGCGCCCGTGACGGCGGTGCCGTCGGTGTCAGGTCTGGTCGGGGCGTCGGGCCTGCCGGCGAGCAGGGCACCGGGGCCGGTGCGCCCGCACGAAGCGCAACGCCGGGCTCACCCGGTGAGCTTGAACTTCTGGATCTTTCCGCTCGCGGTTCGTGGCAGCGCCGCAACGACGGTGAAGCTGCGCGGACGCTTGAAGTTGGCCAGCCGCTCCCGGCACCACGCCTCGAGCTCGTCGGCGAGCGCCGACTCGTCACCGGTCCAGGCGGGAACGGTCTGCACGAAGGCGCTGCCGACCTCGCCCATCCGCGCGTCGGGGACCCCGACGACCGCGACGTCGAAGACGGCGGGATGTTCGGACAGCACCCGCTCGACCTCGGCGGGGTAGACGTTGAAGCCCCCGACCATGTAGACGTCCTTGATCCGGTCGGTGATGCGCAGGTAGCCGTCCTCGTCGACCCAGCCGACGTCACCGGTGTGCAGCCAGCCGTCCTCGTCGATGGCCTGCGCCGTGGCGTCCGGGTCCTCGAAGTAGCCCGCCATCACGTTGTAGCCGCGCACGAGGATCTCGCCCGACTCGCCGGCCGGCAGCGGCTGTCCGTCGAGACCGGCGATCCGCAACTCGGTGCCCGGGATCGCCCGCCCGCAGCTGGTCGAGATCCGTTCGAGGCCGGCGTCGGGCGGGCACACGGTAGCGGTGCCGCACGTCTCGGTCAGACCGTAGGCGGTGATGACGTCGCGGAAGCCGAGTTCCTCGCGCATCCGGCGCAGCAGCGGCACCGGCACGATCGTGGCGCCGGTGACGGCCAGGCGTACCGAGCTGAGGTCGTACCTGCCGAGGTCGGGGTGTTCGAGCAGGGACGTGTAGACGGTGGGCGCGCCGGGGAAGACCGTGACCCGTTCCTGCTCGATGAGACGCAGCACGGTCTCGACGGCGAACACGGCGACCGGGATGATCGTGGCGCGTGTGAGGAGGCAGGCCAGGATGCCGGCCCGCCAGCCGAAGCTGTGGAAGAACGGGTTGACCATGAGATAGCGGTCGCCTCGCCGCAGCCCGACGAGTCGGGCCCACTCCCGGTCGACGCGAAGGTTCGAGGCGTGCGAGACCATCGCGCCCTTGGGGTAGCCGGTGGTGCCGGAGGTGAACAGGATGTCGGACACGTCCTCCGGGGCGAGGGCGGCGATCCGTTCGTCCACGACTCCGGGGTCGACCTGGTCGGCCAGCGCGGTGAAGCCCGCCAGGGACCACACGCCGTGATCGGTCTGCTCGCGGCCGGTGGCGGACAGGTCGACGACGGTACGCACCGAGGGCAACAGTGGCACGGGGCGGCCGACCGCCGGTGACGGCCCGTCGCCGCGCAGCGCGGCCAGGTAGTGGGTGTCCAGGAAGGCGTCGTCCAGGACGACCATCGTGGCCCGGACCTTGGCGATGACGGACCGTGCCTCCGCACCACGGAAGCGGGTGTTGACGGGGCACAGCACGCCGCCCGCAGCCAGCACGCCGAGGGCGCTGACGACCCAGTCGGCGCTGTTCGGGGCCCAGACGACGACGCGGTCCCCCGGCTCGAGACCGTGCGCGACAGCGGCCCGCGCGAACCGGTTGACGGCCGCGTCGAGCTCGGCGAAGGTCATCCGCACGTCCCCGTCGACGAGGGCCTCCAGCTCGGCGGCGTCCTGCGCGGCCTGCCGCAGCAGGGCGGGGATCGTGGTCAACACGTCACTCACGCACATCTCCTCACGCGGAGCCGGTCACTTGTCGGAAACGAAGCACAGACTACCAACCAAGCGCTTGCTAGACTAGCGGCAGCGACGCCGGCGGCACCGACCGGTGAGGCATCTGAAGGAAGGGAACCCGGTGGCAGAGGCATACATCGTGGACGCCGTCCGCACCCCCGTCACGCGACGCGGCGGCGCGCTCGCCAAGATCCACTCCGCCGATCTGGGAGCCGCCGCGCTCACCAGCCTCATGAGTTCCTCGGGGATCGACCCCGGCGCCGTCGAGGACGTCGTGTTCGGCTGCGTCGACACCATCGGCCCACAGGCCGGTGACATCGCCCGCACCGCCTGGCTCGCCGCCGGCCTCCCGCAGCACGTACCCGGCGTCACAGTGGACCGGCAGTGCGGCTCGAGCCAGCAGGCGGTGCACTTCGCGGCCCAGGCCGTCATGGCCGGAGTCAACGACGTCGTCGTCGCCGGGGGCGTGCAGAACATGAGTGCCATCCCCATCTCGGCCGCGATGCTCACCGGCCAGCAGTACGGCTTCGACGACCCCTTCTCCGGGTCGATCGGCTGGCGCGAGCGCTACGGCGACGAGCAGATCTCGCAGTTCCGCTCGGCCGAGATGATCGCCGAGAAGTGGGGCGTCAGCCGGGAGGACATGGAGCGCTTCGCCCTGCGTAGCCACGAGCGGGCCCTGCGGGCCATCGCCGAGGGCCGCTTCAGCCGCGAGATCCGCGCCGTCGGCGACGTCGACACCGACACCTGCCCGCGCGCCGACACGAGCCTGGAGAAGATGGCCGCCCTCGACCCGCTGACCCCCGGAGGCCGGGTCACCGCCGCCGTGGCGAGCCAGATCTGCGACGGCGCGGCGGCCCTGCTCGTCATGAGCGAGCAGGCCGTGGCCGAGCACGGCGTGACCCCGCGCGCCCGGATCCACCACCTGTCGGTACGCGCCGACGACCCGGTGCTGATGCTCACCGCCCCGATCCCCGCCACCGCCCACGCGCTCGAACGCACCGGAATGTCGATCGACGACATCGACCTGTTCGAGATCAACGAGGCGTTCGCCTCGGTCGTGCTCGCCTGGCTCCAGGAGACGGGGGCCGACCCGGAGCGGGTCAACGTCAACGGCGGCGCGATCGCCCTGGGCCACCCGCTCGGCGCCACCGGCGCCCGGCTGATGACCACCCTCCTGCACGAGCTCGAACGCACCGGCGGCCGCTACGGCCTGCAGGTGATGTGCGAGGGCGGCGGCCAGGCCAACGTCACGATCATCGAGAGGCTCTGATGACCCACTCCCCCGCGACGCCCGGCGGCGTCGACCTGACCGGCCAGGTCGCCGTCGTCACCGGAGGCACCCGTGGCATCGGCGCCGAGATCACCCGCGCCTTCCTCCGGGCCGGGGCGCGGGTGATCGTGTGCGGCCGCAGCGAGCCCGAGGAACTGCCCGGGATCGACGGACGCACGCCCGTCTTCGTCCAGTCGGACGTACGCGACCCGGAGCAGGCCAAGGCCCTCGTCGCCGCGGCGGTGGACCGGTTCGGCCGGCTCGACATCCTGGTCAACAACGCCGGTGGCGCACCGAGCGCCGACACCGCGACGGTGTCCCCCCGCTTCGTCTCGGCGGTCGTCACGCTCAACCTGCTCGCCCCATTCTACGTCGCCCAGCAGGCCAACGAGGTCATGCAGCGTCAGGGCAGCGGGACGATCATCAACATCGGCTCGGTCGCCGGAGCCAACCCGGCCCCGGACACCGCCGCGTACGCCGCGGCCAAGGCGGGCCTGACGATGCTGACCCGGTGCCTCGGACTCGACTTCGCGCCCGCCGTACGGGTCAACCAGGTGACTGTGGGTCTCGTGCAGACCGAGCTGTCGCATCTCTACTACGGCGACGAGGCGGGGCAGGACCGCGTGGCGCGGACCATCCCCATGCGGCGGATGGCCACCCCGGCCGACATCGCCGCGGCCTGCCTGTTGCTCGTCTCGCCGCTGTCCGCCTACGTCACCGGCACGGAGATCGTCGTCGACGGTGGTGGGGAGATCCCGTCGCGGCACCTGGCCGCCCAGCCGCCCGGCGCCGGTCCGCTCGGCTGAGCGCGCGGGGCATGTACGGCGGAGGGGCCGCACCGGTTCGGTGCGGCCCCTCCGCTCCTGCCTGCCGTGGAGTTCGGCGCCTCGCTCAGAGGCCGGCGAGCGCCACCACCTCGGCGCGGACCGCCGCCGCAGAGCCGGCCAGCAGCTGGGCCGACTTGCCGCGCTTGAAGAACAGGTGTGCGTGGTGCTCGAAGGTGAACCCGATGCCGCCGTGCAACTGGATCGCCTCGGCCGCGACGGTCATCAGCGTGTCGGCGCACACGAGCTTGGCCAGCGCCGCGTCGTGCGAGCGGGTGGCGGCCCCGGTGCGCAACGTCGTGACGAGGTGGTCGGCGGTGGCCCGCGCCCCGGCGACCGCGACGGCGAGGTCGGCGCAGCGGTGCTTGAGGGCCTGGAACGACCCGATCGGGCGGCCGAACTGCTCCCGCACCTTGAGGTAGTCGACGGTGAGGTCGAGGCAGGCGCGGGCGGCGGCCGCCGACTCCAGCGCGAGCATCGCGCGTACGTGGTCCAGCAGCACCCGGGCACCGTCGCCGCCGGGGGCGTCGACCCGGGTGGCGGCGGCCTCGCGCAGGTGCACGGTGCTCAGCCGCCGGGTCTGGTCGAGCGTCATGTGCGTCCGCACGTCCACCCCGTCGGCGGCCCGGTCCACCGCGTAGACGCCGAGCTCACCGCCCTCGTTGCGGGCGGTGACGAGAACGACCCGGGCGGCTTCGGCCCCGGGGACGAGGGTCTTCGTCCCGGTCAGCGCCCACTCGTCCCCGGCGCCGGTGGCCCGGGTGGCGGTCTGCCCGAGATCCCAGCCCGCGCCGTCCTCGGCGAGCGCGACGGCCAGGGTCAGCTGCTCGTCCACGACGCGTGCCAGCAGGGGCTCGGCGCTCGGGCCGAGGGCGCGGGCGGCGAGGATCGCGGTGAGGCTCGTCGCGAGCGCGCCCGGCACGAGCCGGGCCCCGAGCTCCTCGATGACGGCGGTCGCGGCGGGCACGTCCAGGCCGAGGCCGCCGAGGTGCTCCGGTACGACGAGGCCGAGCAGGCCCAGCTCGGCCGTGAGCAACTCGTGCAGCAGCGGGTCGTAGCCCCGCTCCCCGACCATGACCTCGTGGGTTCGGCGCAGGTCGGCCTGCCCGTCGAGCACCTCGGCCACGGAGGCACGGATCTCGGCGAGGTCCTCGGGCGTTCCGGTCATCGTCCTCACCTCATCGGGGCAGGCCGAGCAGGCGCTCGGCGATGATGTTGCGCTGGATCTCGTTGGAGCCGCCGTAGATCGTGTTGGCGCGGCTGAAGAGGAAGTGGGTCTGGGCGTCGTCCAGCTCGTACCCGGGCCCGGTGAGCAGCGCCCCGGCCCCCTCGACGTCGACCGCGAGCTCACCCAGCGAGCGGTTCCACGTGGCCCACTGGAGCTTGGAGATCGACGCCTCCAGACCGGACAGCCCCTCACCGGCGGACGCGAGCAGCCGCACCGCCGAGTGCCGCATCACCTCGAGCCCGATGTATGCGTCCACGAGGCGGTCACGCAGCGCCGGCTCCTGCCAGGCGCCGTTGGAGCGGGCCCGGGCGATGACGGCGTCGAGGCGCCGGCGGAAGCCGATCTGCTGGCCGAGGGTGGACACGCCCCGCTCGAAGCCCAGCGTGCCCATGGCGACCTTCCAGCCCTCGCCCTCGGCGCCGACACGGTGCTCGACGGCGGCGACCGCATCGTCGAAGAAGACCTCGTTGAACTCGCTCGTGCCGGTCAGCTGGGTGATCGGGCGCACCGTCACGCCGGGCTGATTCATCGGCACCAGCAGGTACGACAGGCCCGCGTGGCGGGTCGAGCCGGGATCGGTGCGGCACAGCACGAAGCACCAGTCGGCCAGGTGCGCCAGCGAGGTCCACACCTTTTGCCCGGTGATGACGTAGTGGTCGCCCCGGCGTTCGGCGCGGGTGCGCACCCCGGCGAGGTCCGAGCCCGCGCCGGGCTCGGAGTAGCCCTGGCACCAGATGTCCTCGCCGCTGGTGATGCGGGGCAGGAAGCGGGCCTTCTGCTCCGGCGTGCCGAACGCGAGCAGGGTCGGGCCGAGCAGTTGCTCGGACATGTGCCCGAGCCGGCCGGGCGCGCCGGCGCGGGCGTACTCCTCGTGGAAGATGACCTGTTGGGCGAGGGTCGCCGGGCGACCGCCGTACTCGGTGGGCCAGGAGAGGCCGATCCAGCCGGCCCGGCCCAGGTGGCGCTCCCACTCGCGGCGCAGCTCGTGCGCCTCGTGCTCGCGTCCCTCGCCGCCGGTGCCGACGGCCTCGGCGAACGGTCCGGTGAGGGCCTCCTGGAGCCAGCCGCGGATCTCGGCCCGGAACTGCTCGTCGCTCACCGGCGCACCCATGTCAGGCACCGTAGACGGGGGTCGGCGGCTCGGAGCGGGCGATGAGGTCGGCGACCACGTCGGTGAGCTCCTCCGGTTCCCATCGGCCGCCCTTGTCGGCGGCCAACCCGTGGCGCCAGCCGTCGGCGAGCGAGACCTCGCCGCCGGCGACCTCGAAGACGGCGCCGCTGACGGCCCGCGCAGCGTCGGAGCCGAGCCAGACCACGAGCGGGGAGACGTTTGCCGGGTCCATCGCGTCGAAGCCCGTCGCGGGGGCGGCCATCGCCTCGGCGAAGACGGCCTCGGTCATCGGGGTACGGGCCGAGGGGGCGATCGCGTTGACGACGATGCCGTAGCGGGCCCACTCGGCGGCCGCGATCTGGGTCAGCGCGGCGATCCCGGCCTTGGCGGCGCCGTAGTTGCCCTGTCCGACGCTGCCCATGAGCCCCGCGCCGGAGGACGTGTTGACCACGCGCGCGGCGACCGGGCGGCCGGCCTTGGCCTCGTCCCGCCAGTAGGCGGCGGCGTGGCGCATCGGGACGAAGTGTCCCTTGAGGTCGACCCGCAGGACCAGGTCCCACTCCTGCTCGCTCATGTTGACAAGCATCCGGTCGCGGTTGATGCCGGCGTTGTTGACGAGGGTGTGCAGCCCGCCGAAGGTCTCGATCGTCTCGCGCACGAGGCGCTCACCGTAGGCCCAGTCGCTGACGTCGCCGGTGCTGACGACCGCGCGACCGCCCAGCGCGCGGATCTCGTCGACGACGGCCTGGGCCGCCGCCCGGCTGCTGTCGATGTCGTTGACGACGACGTTCGCGCCCTGCCGGGCGAACTCGAGGGCGTGGACCCGGCCCAGCCCCTGTCCGGCACCGGTCACGATCACCGTTCGTCCTGCGCAGAAGCCGCTCACGGCACGCCCTTTCACTCGAGGTACGGGAAGAAAACCACATCCGGCACTAGCTATGCAAGCAAGCGCTTGGTAGGGTCCCGGAAACGACAGAAGGATGGCGAAAGACGTGAAAATGTTCTCGGCCCTGCAATTCCGAGACTTCCGCTTCGTACTCCTGACCCTGGTGTTGTCCCAGGCCGGCTACTGGGGCTGCAACATCGCCTTCCAGTCGGTGCTGATCGAGAGCGACGCCACCCCGGCGACGATGGGGGCGCTCTTCTTCTGTCTGCTCGTGCCGTTCACGCTCTTCTCCATCCCGGCCGGGGTGCTGGCCGACGCGGTCGACCGGCGGCGGCTGCAGATCGGCGTGCTCCTGGCGACCACCGTCCTGGCCGGGGTCTGCGCGGCGACGATCGCGGCCAGCATCGTCGCCCTGCCCGTGATGCTCGGGCTCGCCTTCCTCGCCGGCACCGGAATCAGCTTCCTGTCCCCCGTGACCCAGGCCCTCGTGGCAAACACCGTCCCGGCCGAGGCGCTCGGCCATGCCGTCCCGATCCAGGCGGCCGGGCTCAACCTCGCCCGCTCGATCGGCCCCGCGGTCGCCGGGCTGATCCTCGTGGCCTGGGGACCGCTGGGCACGTTCGTGATGTACGCGACGCTCACTCTCGCCGCGGCCGCCGCCGCGGTAGCGGTCCGCACCCGGCGCATCCCGCCGGCCGTCCGGGTGGCCCGGGAGAGCCTGGCCACCCAGGTACGCGCGGGGATCCGGCACGCCCGCGAGCGTCCCCCGGCCGCGCTCTGCCTCGTCATCGTCGCGGTGAACGCGTTCTTCGGGTGCGCCTTCACCACCCAGCTCCCCGTCCGGGCGGCCGCGACCACTGACAACCCGGACCCGGTCTTCCCCGTGCTCGTGGCGCTGACCGGGCTGGGCTCGCTCCTCGGCATCCTCGTCGTGGCCCGTCTGTCCGAGCGCATCGCCACCGTGTGGCACGCCGCTGTCACCCTCGTTCTGCTCGGCCTGAGCAACGCCCTGCTCGGCGCCGCCACGACGGTGCCCGTGCTCGCGGCGGCCGCGCTGCTGTGCGGCACGTTCAGCATCGGCGCCATGGTGACCCTGCAGACGGTGGTCCAGAAGGTCGTCGACGACGCGCAGCGCGGCCGGGTGATGAGCCTCTACTTCCTCGGCTGGGGTGGCATGCCGTTCGGCGCCCTCCTGCTCGGCGGGCTGAGCACGTGGCTCGGCTCCACGACCGCGTTCCTGCTGTACGCCGCCGCGTGCCTGGCCACGGCCGCCACGGTGCTCCTGTGGTTGCGTCGCGGACGCGCCGACCCCCTCCCCGCGACCTGACCTCCCCCGGCCCTCCCACCTCCTCAGGAGTTGTCGTGACCGATCAGTCCTCCCCGACCGCACCCGCGGCGGCGCTGCCCGTGCCCGCCGACTTCGTCCACCGCGCCGGCGTCGCGCTCGTCACCGGCGGCACCGGCGGCCTCGGCCGGGTCATCGCCCGCGAGCTGGCGCGCCGAGGGTCGGCGGTGGCGATCACCTACCGCAGCGACGCCGACGCCGCCCGGCAGGTGCTCGACGAACTGCCGCCCGTCGCGTCCGGCACGCACTCGGCGCACCACCTCGATCTCACCGACGCCGAGGCCACCGCCGCGCTCGTGGCGCAGCTCACCGGACGCGGACCGCTGCACACGGTCGTGCACGCGGCCGGGCCGCACGTGCCCATGCGGCACCTGTCCACAGTGCGCCCCGAGCAGTTCGCCACGCAGGTCGCAAACGACACGACCGCCTTCTTCACGCTGGTCTCGGCCTGCCTCCCGGCCCTGCGGCAGAGCCGTGGCAACGTCGTGGCGATCACGACCGCGGCGACGACGCGCTATCCCGCCCGGGACGGCCTGTCCGCCGCGCCGAAGGCGGCGGTCGAGGCGCTCGTACGGGCCTTCGCCAACGAGGAGGGCCGCTTCGGCATCCGGTTCAACTGCGTCGGCCCAGGCATGCTCACCGACGGCATGGCCGAGCGGCTGATCTCCTCGGGGGACCTCGACGAGCGCGCCCTGGCCGTCGCCCGGTCCTCGACTCCACTGCGGCGGTTCGGTAGTGCCCTCGACATCGCCGAGGCCGCCTGCTTCCTGGCCAGCGACCGGGCCGGCTTCATCTCCGGGCAGAAGCTCGACGTCGACGGAGGCTTCGGTGTCTGAACCGTCGCGGTCCCTCCCGGTCGAGCTGGACGCGCTGCTCGCCGAGCGGGCCGTCGAACGGGCCCTGCTGCGCTATGCACGCGGGATCGACCGGATGGACCGGGACCTGGCCGCGAGCGCCTTCCACCCGGACGCCCGGATCACCCTCGGCGGGACCACCGCCGACCGGGACACGATGCTGGACACGGTCTTCGCGCTCGTGGCGCGGCGCACCATGACGATGCACTACCTGACGAACATCCTGGTCGAACTCGACCCGGCCGACCCGGACCGCGCCCGGGCCGAGACGTACGGCATCGCGTTCCAGCGCAGCACGTCCGAACCGCCCCGCGGCAACATCATCAGCGGGTTCCGCTACGTCGACCTGGTCACCCGGCGCGCGGGCGAGTGGCGCGTGCAGGAACGCCGCACCGTCTCCGAGTGGCAGCGGGTCGACGACCTCGCCGGCCAGTGGCCGATCCCCGAAGCGGCACTGCGGGGAGCCCGCGACGCCTCCGACCCGATCAGCAGCCCGTGGCCGCCCGGCGGCCCGGCTGCGGAGGCCGGGCCGGACCCGGCCCGCGAGCCCGGGCGCCCCTGTGGGTGACCCGCGGCCGGGGGTCGGCGCCGGCGCGCCGCGGCTCGGCTTCCGTACGGGCGACGTCGTCGTCGTGACCGGGGCCGGCAGCGGGATCGGCGCGGCGACCGCGGCAGCAGCCGCCGCCCAGGGACTCGTGGTGTCCGCCTGGGACCTCGACGCCGCCGCACTCGCGGCGGTGAGCGCCGCCGTCCGCGCGACGGGCGGGGTGGTCGACCCGCACGTGGTCGACGTCGCCGACGAGGCGGCCGTGCGCGCGGCCCTGTCCGGGACCCGCTCGGCGTACGGGCCGGTGCGCCACCTCGTCAACAACGCCGGCCCGTCCTCGGCGACCGAACTCGACTTCGACCACGCCGTACGGCTGTGTGTCGGCAGCGTACGGTCGGTGACCCGGGCCTGGCTCGAACAGGCCCCGCCCGGGGCGACCCTCGTGAACACCGCCTCGGTCGCCGGCACCGTCGTGGGCACCGCCTCCGACTGGTACAGCGCGGCGAAGGCAGCGATCGTCGGCTACACCCGGCACCTGGCCGCGCACCGGGCCGACGTCGTACGGGCCAACGCGGTCGCACCCGGCATGGTGGACACCCCGAGGTTGCGGGGCTTCGCCGAGTCCCCGACGGGGCAGTCCGTGCTGGCCCGGGTGCCGAGCCACCGGATGGCCACACCGGACGAGATCGCCTGGCCGATCCTCTTCCTGCTCTCGCCGCTGGCCTCGTACGTCAACGGGCGGTGCTCGTCGTCGACGGCGGGTGGAACCGTCACGCAGTGAAACGCGGCCGTCAGCTCGGGTCGGGGCCCGGCCGCCGAGCATCGCCCGCATTCCCCCTGGTTGCCGGCGACGAGGCGGCCCGGTCCGGGCCGGAGCGCCGCGCGGCGGACCTCGGCCTGCTGGCGCACCACGTGCACCGGGCCGGCGCCCAGGGCCGCCAGCCCCTCGGCGGCGACGTCGGCCCGGGTCGGCCGCGCCGGTCAGGTCGAGGCCGGCGCGCGCCATGGCGGGGGTGGCAGTGAGCCCGAGCACCAGGTGCAGCACGTCGACACCGACCTGCCGCAGCTCGAGCCAGAGGCCCTCGGTGAAGATCCGGGTGAAGGCCTTGGCGGCGGCGTAGACGCCGATGTCGGCGTGGCCGAGGTAGCCGGCCGAGGAGCCGACGACGAGGATGCCGCCGCGGCCGCGTGCGGCGAGCCGGGCGCCGAGCTCCCGGCAGAGTTCGAGCGGGCGGGTGACGTTGAGATCGATGACGGCCTGGATCCGGGCGAGGTTCGCCTCGACGAAGCGGCTGCGGTAGGTGTTCGCGCCCGCGTTGAGGACGAGCAGGCCGAGGTCGAGGTCGGCGACGGCCTCGACGATCCGGGCGGTCGCGTCCGCGTCGAGCAGGTCCAGGGCGAGCACGCGGCACGGGACCCCGTGCGCCCGGACCCGGTCGGCGGTCTCCCCGAGCGGCGCGGGCTTGCGGGCGACGAGCACGATGCCCAGGCCGGCCCGGGCCAGCTGCTCGGCGAACGCGGCGCCGACCCCCTCGGAACCGCCGACGACCAGGGCCCAGGGCCCGTAGCGCTCGAACAGTCCGGCGGTGGCCTCGCTCATGCCACGCGGTCCGTCGCCGTGGCGGGCTCGTCGAACCAGTCCCACTCCCAGGGTGTGATGGTGGCCAGGGGCCCGGTGAACAGCGGGGTGGCCGTGCCGGCGAGCGCCGTGGGCGGGGCCGCCGGCGGGTCCGCGGCCAGGGCCCGCGCGAACTCGACCGGGTCGGCTTCGAGGTAGGTGAGCCGGATCCGCACGACGGGTCCGTCGGGGCGGCTGCGGCTCGGGGCGCTGCGGAAGGTCCACACGCCCGCGACGCCGTCGCGCGCGAGCAGGTCGGGCACCTGCGTCTCGTGCTCGAACCGGGACAGGTCGGCCACGTCCGGGCGCTGGGACGTCTCGACCCGGCTCACCTCGACGTACACCCCGCGGTGGGGCCGGAACGGCAGCGCGGCGAGGGTGACCAGGGCCCGGGGGGCGACGTGGCCCTGGACGGGCCGGAACATCCGGGTCATCGGCCGTTCGGTCCAGGCCAGCTCCGGACGCCGGCCCTGGTGGATCGCCCGGTCGCCGAGGTCCGTCCACTCGGCGACCGCGTCCGCGGCCGGCTCGGCGAACCAGTACATCGCCATGTACTGGCTGCCGGCGAGGGCGGGATCGGGGTAGCTGCCGAGCCGCTCGCACGCGGGCGTACGCACCCAGCGGTCGCCGTGCACGACACCGGGCAGGGCGAGGTTCTCGGGGCGGTGGTCGAGCTGATGCCACGCGTTGTAGTCGCGATGGCGGGCGGGGTCGGTCACCTTCGGAAACGAGAAGAAGGCTCGGGTGGCTGTCGCTGGGGTGCTGGGGAGCATCTCGGCCCTCTTCGCGGGTCGGGGCGCTGGTGACGCACGATCGGTCCGGTGTCGCCGCCGGGGCGCGGCCGGTGTTTCGAGCCTTGACCCTAGGGCAGCGCCGGTCATATGGTCAAGCAAGCGCTTGGTTGACACCGTTGTCCGCAAGAGGAGCCCCATGACCGGCAGTGACGCGGATTTCCGCGCCCGACTCGACGCTCTGATCGGCCTCACCGACCCGCCCCGCCGGGCCAAGGACGCGATCACCGAAGCAGCCATCCGCGTCTGGTGCGACGCCGTCGGCGACGAGAACCCCGCGTACCAGGACCCCCGGTGGGCCGCCCGCTCCGTCTGGGGCGGCATCGTGGCCCCGGCGACCTCGCTGAACATGTGGACCCTGCCGGGCAACAGGCGCGCTCACCGCCACGCCGAGAGCCTCGACCGGGTCAACGAGGTCCTCGCCACGCGCGGGTTCACCTCGGTGGCCGCGGTGCAGACGGAGCACACCTACGTACGCCCGCTGCGCCCCGGCGACCACCTGGAGCAGTTCCCCTCCATCGGCGCGGTCTCCCCCGAGAAGTCCACCCGGCTCGGCCGGGGCCACTTCGTCGACCTCGTCAGCGACTACCGCACCGTCGAGGGCGAGCCGGTCGGCCGCGTCGTCCTGCGGATGCTCCGCTGGAACCCGGCGACCCGGACCGAGGGCCCGGCGACATCAGGGGACCGCCTCGCCCGCCCGGTACGCCCGGCCGCCGCCCCGGTCGACCTGCCGCCGGCCGGCACCACCGGCACCCTGACCGCGCACCTGCAACCCGGCTACGCCGCCGCCCCGCTCGACGAGCGCCCCTACCTCGTCGGCAGCGCCGAACTCGCCGACGGGACCCGCTTCACCGGGGATGTCGCGTACCTGCGCCCCGACCTCGTGCACGACGGCATGCCGGTCGTCGTGGCGCACCGGCGCACCCGCGACGGTGCGATCCTGCCGGTGCTCACCGCCCCCCGGCCGCAACGCCGCACGAGCACCCGTACCGGGGCCGAGGTGAGCATCGGGCAACGCCTCGCGCCCTGGCCGATCCCCGTCACCCAGCTGTCCATCGCGGCGCTGGCGACCGCGACCTTCGACTTCAACGACGTGCACCTCGACCGCGACGCGGCCCTGGAACGGGGCGCCCGCGACGTCTACATGAACATCCTCGGCTCCAGCGCGCTGGTCAACTGCTACCTCACCGACTGGGCCGGACCGGAGGCTCGCGTCGTCGACTTCCGCACCCGCCTCGCCGCGCAGAACCACCCCGGCGACACCTGCACGCTCGACGGCGTCGTCACCGGCCTGAATCCGGCGGACGGGGGAACGCACGTCACCGTCGACGTCCGCGGCACCAACAGCCTCGGCGACCACGTCATCGCCTCCGCCACCATCGCCCTGCCCTGAGAGGAATCGCGTGCTCGCCAGCTACGTCGTCGACTCCGGCTCCCCCGACAGCCTGCGCCTCGGCCAACTCGACGCCCCGGCGCCCGGCCCCGGTCACGTGCTCGTGCGGGTCCAGGCGGCAAGCCTGGACCGGGTCGACACCTACATCCGTCGCGGCACCCACGGGATGGCGGTCACCGGCCCGACCATCCTCGGCCGGGACGTCGCCGGCACCGTCGTGCGGACCGGTCCGGGCGTCACCGGCTTCACCGCCGGCGACGCGGTCGTCGGGCTGACCACCGGCGCCCACGCCGAGTACGCCGTCGTCCCGGCCACGCACTGCTTCCCGCGACCGGCCGCGCTCGACGCCGTCCACGCCGCGGCGGTGCCCACCGCCGGACGCACCGCCTACGACGCGGTCGTCAACCTCGCCGGCGTACGCCCCGGCGACCGGGTCCTCGTCGTCGCCGCCGCGGGCGCGGTCGGCACCTTCGCCGTCCAGTACGCCCACCACCTGGGCGCGCGCGTCTTCGGCACCAGCGCCCCGGCGAAGGCCGACGCGGTACGCGCCCTCGGCGCGCTCGACGTCGTGGACCACTACCGCCCCGACGTCGTCGAGTCCCTGCGCGCCGCGCTGCCCGGCGGCGAGGTGGACGTCATCGTCGAGTCGGTCGGCGGCACCCTCTGGTCCGACGTGCTCAAGGTCCTCGCCCCCGGCGGCCGGCTGGTCACCTGCGGCGTCACCGCCGACAGCCACGCCCACCTGCACCTGGGTCGCCTCATGGTCAAGGGCTGGACGCTGCGCGGCATCGGCCGGCCCGGGCCCGAGGCGGTGGCCGGCCAGCTACGCGAGGCGCTCACCCTCTCGGCCGTGACCGCCGCCCCCGCGATCGCCGCGACGTACCCGCTCGAGCAGGCCACTGTCGCGCACGACCGGCTGGAGGCGTCCGAGTTCGTCGGGCGGATCGTCCTCACCACCGGCTGAGCCGCTCAGGCGAGCGGCTCCCCCGAGACGGCGGTCAGGACGACGAGCGGGATCTGCCGCCCGAAGCCGGCAGCCCGTTCGGCGTAGCGTCCCACGTTCGGCTTGCGCGCCACGACGTGCGCGAACAGCTCCGGGTCGCGCTCGCCGTCGGTCACCCGCGCCCGCACCGGGACCGTCCTGCGCCGCAGGACGATCCAGCACAGTTCGTGGTGACGCGCGTTGACCACCCAGGCGGGGTCCTTGGGGCCGCCGCCCTTGGAGCCGACGACCACCAGATCCTTCCCGTACGGCACGTAGGGCAGCGCCGCGTCGCGCAGTTCCCCGGAGCGACGGCCCACAGTCGTCAGCAGCAGCGTGGGGTGGTACGGGAACCTGCCCGCCAGCGCGTACTGCAACGACACGAGCGAGAACCCGGTCCGTCGCACGAGAAAGCGGTCGAACGCCATCCCGCGCGGGCCGCGGATGACGATCAGCCACGACCTGCCGTACGAGGCGAACGACCTCGTCTCCGCGCCGATCCGTCGGCTCACCGCGCACGCGCCAGCAGCGGCGACAGCGTCTCGGTGACGTCGGCGACGTCGTCGATGCCCCGGACCACCTCGACGAGCCGCTCCTGCGCGCCCGCGTCGAGGATCCCGTCGCAGAACGAGGCCAGCTTGCCGGTCACGAAGTCCCAGTCCGCCCGCGTCGTGTCGTCCCACGGGTCGCCCTGGGCGAAGTCCGACTCGACCACGTACTCCCGGCCGCCGGCCCGGATCGTCAGCGCGCCCCGCGTCCGGCGGATCTGGCCGCCCGGGTGTTCCCTGAGGTCGGCCTCCCACTCCGCGTCGAGCACCGGGTCGGGCGCCGTCGTGATCCGGCGCGCCAGGTCCCACACCGCCGGGTCGGCCAGCCGCTCGGGGTCGTACCACTGCGGTCCCGGTGCGTGCCCGAGCAACGCCAGCGCCGCGGCGTACGGCATGTTGAAGGCGCCGTCCAGCGGCGCGACGGCGGTGTCCGGGATCTGCGGGGCCGGCTCCCGGAACTGCAACGTCCGGTAGGCCGCCGGGCTCAGCCGGATCTCCATGGACTCGATCTGCGACACCGGCACCCCGTGGGTGCCCGGGAACGCGCGGATCGCGTCGAGCGCCGCGTGGGTGAAACGGCACGTCGGGTACGGCTTGAGCGACGTCTCGGTGATCCACCACTTCGACCCCAGGCCGGCGACCATCTCGTGCCGCTCGCCGCCGAGGAAGCCCATCGCCTCGATGAAGCCCGGGGTGCGGTCCAGCACGTCCAGGTCGCCGGTGTAGCCCTCCTCGGCCAGCGCCGCGCCGAGCATCCCGGCGTGCGCGATCGCGCCGTACGGGCCGTACTTGAACGCGTTGAACGAGCGCCGCTCGGCCATGTAGGAGTTCTTCGCCGGCGGGGCCAGCCAGGCGACCAGGCCGAGCGCGTGGGTCAGCCGCTCCGGCTCCCAGCCGCCCACGACAGCGCATGCCGCGGCCGCGCCCATCGAGGCGTACCCGTGCGACGACAGCGGCGACCAGCGGAACTGGCCGTCCTCGAAGGCCATGAGCGAGGTCGACAGGTTCAGCCGCGCGTTGATCTCGAACGCGATGATGCTCGCGCGCAGCAGGCTCGCCCCGTCGGCGTGCAGCCGCTCGGCCTCTGCCAGACCGGCCGCGACGCCGAACACCGCGAAGTGCGCCGAGTTGAAGAACGTGTCGTCGGCGTCCAGCGCGTTCATCATGTCCGCGTTGGCGTGCGCGGCGTTGATCGCCGCGACCCGCTGCTCCAGCCCGAACACGGTCGCCTCGGCCGGGCCGCCGAACCGGGCCGCGACCCGCTGGACCATGCGGCTGCGCCGCAACCGCACCGCCGCCAGCCCGCAGACGAGCGAGTCGAGCAGGACGAGCTTGCCGTAGTCGCGTACCGACTCGGGGATCTCCTCGTCGCGCGTCGTCGCGAACCGCGCCAGCAGCTGCGTCCGGGTCGGTTCCGTCGTACCGGTCACCGTTCAGCCCACCCTTCCCGGCGCGACGAGCCGGTTGCCCTGCGCGTCGCGCGGCAGCGGCACGGGGATCGCCGCGAGCAGCTTCTTCGTGTACTCCTGCCGCGGGTTGGCGAAGATCTGGTCCGTCGTGTCCGTCTCCACCACCTCACCTGCGGCCATCACCATGACCCGGTCGGCGATGACCTCGACGAGGGCCAGGTCGTGACAGACGAACAGGTACGCCAGACCCAGCTCCTCCTGCAGGTCCCGGAGCAGGTTGAGCACCTGCGCCCGCACCGACACGTCGAGCGCCGCGACCGGTTCGTCGCACACGATGAGGCTCGGCTTCATCGTCAGCGCCCGGGCGATCGCGACCCGCTGCAACTGCCCGCCGGACAGCTCGGCCGGGTAGCGCTCCAGGTAGCGCGAACCGATGCCGACCTTGTCGAGCAGCTCGACGGCCTCCTTCTCCCGCGTGGCCCGGTCCTTGTCGGTGTGCACGAGGAGAGGTTCGGCGACCGCGTCCCTGATCGTCATCCGCGGGTCGAGCGAGCTGTACGGATCCTGGAAGATCATCTGCATCCGCTGGCGCAGCGCGCGCAGCTGCTTCGGCTTCGTGGCCAGCACGTCGATCCCGTCGAAGGTCACCGAGCCGGAGTCCGGCTCGATGAGGCGCAGCACCATGCGCCCGACCGTCGACTTGCCCGCGCCGGACTCGCCGACGACGGCGAGGCACTCGCCGCGCTCCAGGGTGAAGCTCACCCCCTTGACCGCGTTCAACCATTTCGTACGCCGGCCGAGCCAGTCCCGGCCGGCGCTGAACGACTTCGTGAGGTTCTCGACTTCGAGCAGGCTCATCAGACCGTCACTCCATCCAGAGAGAGCTCCGCGGCCCGCACGCACCGCGCATGGTGCTCGGCGGTGCCGTCGAGACGGACCAGGCCGGGGTGGGCCACGTCGCACCGGCCCGGCACGGCGAACTCGCACCGGCTGCTGAACCGGCACCCGTGCGGCCAGGCGCCTGGCGCCGGGATGCCACCGGGGATCGCGCGCAACCGCCGGTCGGTGCTCAGGCCCGGCTTCGGGATCGAGCCGATCAGGCCGGACGTGTAGGGGTGCCGCGGGTGGAAGAACAACTGCTCCGAGGGCGCGTTCTCGGCCACCTCGCCGGCGTACATGACCACGACGTCCCGGCACAGCTCGGCCACCACCGCGAGGTCGTGGCTGACGAACAGCAGCGCCACCCCGGTCTGCTCCTGCAGGTCGCGCAGCAGTTCGAGGATCCGTTCCTGCACCGTCACGTCGAGCGCCGTCGTCGGCTCGTCGGCGATGAGCAGGCGCGGGTTGCACGCCATGACCATCGCGATCATGACGCGCTGGCACATGCCGCCGGAGAACGCGTGCGGGTAGTCGTCGATCCGCTGCGCCGCCCGCGGGATCTGCACCATGTCGAGCATCTCGACGGCACGGGCCCGGGCTTGCTTGCGGTTCATGCCCAGGTGCTTGCGCACCGACTCGGCGATCTGGTCCCCGACGGTGTACGCCGGGTTGAGGCTGCGGATCGGCTGCTGGAAGATCATGCCCATGCCCGGGCCGCGCAGGTCCCGCCACTGCTTCTGGGTGCCCGCGGTGAGATCCACGCCGTCGAAGACGATCCGGCCCGAGGCGATCCGTCCTCCGGTCGCCCCGGTCAGGCCCATCACCGCGATGGAGGTCACCGTCTTGCCCGACCCGGACTCGCCGACCAGGGCCATCGAACCGCCCGGCTTGAGCGAGAACGAGACGTCCTGGACGGTCGTCTGCCAGCCGCCCGAGGGCGAGGGGAACTCGACGCTCAGGTTCTCCACGCGCAGCAGGTCCGCCGTTCCGCCGGTGGCGTCGGTCCTGGTGCCGGCGGGCGCCGTTTCACGTGCCATGTCAGCTCCTGGTGGTTGCCGGACGGTCAGTTGCCCGAGCGGGTGCGCACGAGGGCGCGACGGACGCCGTCACCGACGTAGGTGAAGGCGAGGACGGCGAGGAAGATCATCACGCCGGGCGGCCACACGAGGTACGGCGCGAGGCGCATGTTCGACGAGGCGGTCGAGAGCATCGAGCCCCAGCTGGCCGCGGGGGCCTGGACGCCCAGCCCGAGGAAGCTCAGGCTCGCCTCGGCCGCGACGGCGGTACCAAGCGACACCGAGATGACGAGGATGATCGGCGGCAGCACGTTGGGCAGCACGTGCCGCACCGCGATCCGCAGGGTGCTGCAGCCCAGGGCGATCGAGGCCTCGATGTAGGTCTCGTGCCGCACGTCCATCGTGCCGGCGCGGGCCACCCGGAAGAAGCGCGGGGCCATGACCAGGCCGATGGCGAGCATCGCGTTGGTGATGCCGGCGCCGAGGACCGCGACGATGGTGATGGCCAGCACGAGCGACGGGGCGCTCATCAGCGCGTCCATGATGCGGGTCAGGATCGCGTCGACCCAGCCGCCGCGGTAGCCCGCGATCATGCCGAGCGGCAGACCGAGGACGAGCGCGACGGCCGCGGCCTGCAGCGCCGCCCACAGCGAGACCCGCGCGCCGAAGATGAGCCGGCTCAGCACGTCCCGGCCGTAGTCGTCGGTCCCCAGCCAGTGCTCGGCGTTCGGCGGCCGGAGCCGCAGCAACAGGTTCTGCACGTCGGGGTCGTACGGTGCCAGGGCCGGGGCGAAGATCGCGATGAAGGTCAGCACGAGCAGGAAGACGCCGGCCGCGATCGTCGCGGGGCGGCGCACGATGCTCTTGAGGATGCCGGGGGCGGCGACCGGCTCCGGTTCGCCCGTGCCGATGGCCGCCGCCGGCACCTCGGCGAGGCCCGAGTCGTTCCCCGGCGCCGGAGCCGAGGGGGTCTGGTTGGCGCTCATGACCGCACCTTCGGGTTGAAGTAGCCGTAGGAGATGTCGACGATGAGGTTGACGAGCACGACGACAGTCGTGCTGAACAGGACGAAGCCGAGCAGCACCGGGATGTCACGGCCCTGCACCGCCTCGATCGCGGTACGACCGAGGCCCGGCATGTTGTAGATCATCTCGATGGTCACCGACCCGGCGAGGACCTCCGCGACGCGGAAGCCGAGGACGGTGACGACGGGGATGCATGCGTTCTTCAGGGAGTGCTTGAACACCACGCTGGATCGCGACAGTCCCTTGGCCTCGGCGTTGAGGACGTAGTCGGACTTCATGACCTGCCCGAGCGCCGAGCGGAGTTGCAGGGTCACCTCGGCCGCGGGTAGCAGGCCGAGGGCGATGCCCGGCAGGACGAGGTGCGACAGCCACGGCCAGAAGCCGTCGGCCAGCGGCTGGTAGCCGAACGCCGGAAACATCTGCAGGCCCACCGCGAAGACCGAGGCGAGCACGAGGCCGAACCAGAAGCCCGGGATGGCGATCGCGATCGAGGCGAGCCCGTTGACGAACCGGTCGACGATGCCACCGGAGCGCAGCGTGGCCACGAGGGCGAGGGTGGCCCCGAGCACGACGGCGAAGATCATCGCGACGAGCACCAGCGACATCGTCGTGGCCATTCGCCGCGTCAGCAGCTCGATGACTGTCTGATCGGACAGGAAGGACGTGCCGAGGTCGCCGCGCAGGACGTCGCCGACCCACATGGCGTAGCGCACCAGGACCGGAGCGTTGAGGTTGAGTTCCTCGCGGATCGCCTCGACACGTTCCGGGGTCGGCTCGTCGCCGGCCAGGACGACGGCCGGGTCGCCCGGAGCGAGTTCGATCAGGGCGAAGACGAGCAGCGGGACGACGAACAGCAGGGGTATTGCCGCGAGCAAGCGCCTGCTGGCGTAGCGGATCATGTCCTACCTCGACTCTGAGCGTGTGCCTGGGACTGCGCCTCGCACGGCCTGGTGCCGGCAAGGCCGGTGGTGTCGCCGCCGGCCCCCGCCGCAGCGGGTGGTCCGGCGGCGACGCCACCGGTGGTCAGGAGCGACCGGTTACTTCTTGACGGCGATGTGGCGCAGGTCCCAGATGCCGATGTTCGACATCGGGATGTTGTCGGTGCCGACGATGTTCGCCTTCGAGACGTTCGCGTTGGTCTGGTTGCACAGCGGCACGAACCAGGCCTGCTCGAGCGTCGTCTTCCAGATGTCCTGGTACAGCGGGGCCCGCTTGTCCATCGGCAGCGTGGGGTTGGCGGCCTCGGCCGCCTTGCCCGCGATGAGCGAGGGGTCCGCGGCGAGCTTGTACGTGTTCAGCATGTAGGTGTTCACCGTCGCCGCCGGGTCGGCCTTCGGGCTCCACGACGTGCCGACCATCAGCTCGAAGTCGCCGGCGATGAAGCGCGGCTCGTTCTCGGTGTTGGGCACGGGGTTGAGCGTCGCGTCGACGCCGGCGGCCCGCAGGGACGCCTGCACGACGTTTGCCGGCTGCTCGGCGTTCGTGCCCGCGGCGAAGGTGACCGACACCTTGGCGCCGCCGGCCTGCTGCACGAGGGCCTTGGCCTTGTCCACGCTGAACTCGTACGGGTAGGTGTAGCTCGGGATGCGGCTCGGGTCCGTCTCCGGCACGACCTGGCGGGTCGGCGTGCAGTAGCCGCTGAAGAGCGCGCTGATCGCCTCCGGGTCGACCGCGTGGGCGATCGCCTGGCGGACCTCCGGCTTGACGAGGTCGCCCTTGTTGGCGCGCAGGTAGATGCCGACGACGTTCTTGAACTTCACCTGGTGCTGCTGGAGACCGCTGCCCGGGGTGACGATCTTCTCCACCGTGGCGATCTCGCCGGCCGAGCTGAGCGGGGCCAGGTCGACCTGGCCGCTCTGCAGGCCGTTGAGGCGGGCGGCGGCGTCGGGCACCCGCTGCAGCTCGATGCCGCCGAGACGGCCGACGTTCGGGTCCCAGTAGTTGTCGGCCCGCTTGAGGACGAGCTTCTCCTGGGGGACGAGCTGGGTGGCGATGTACGGGCCGGACCCGGCGGTGCCGGGATTGTTCTTGATGTCGGCGCCGTCCTTGATCGCCTTCGGGCTGACCATCATGCCGGCCGTGCCGGTGAAGGACGCGGGCAGCTGGACGCCCTTGCCCTTGACCAGCTTGAGGCGCGCGGTCGTCGCGTCGACGACCTCGACCGACTCGATGTCGGCGAGGTCGCTCTTGAGGGTCGAGCCCTCGAGCGTCTTGCCGCGCTCAATGTTGACCTTGACGGCCTCGGCGTCGAACGGCGTGCCGTCGTGGAACTTCACGTCGTCCCGGAGCTTGAGTTCCAGGACGCTGCCGTCCTCGACGAAGTTCCACTCCTTGGCCAGGCCCGGCACGATCTTGTCGTCCTTGTCCAGCGTGGTCAGCCGGTCCCAGACGAGGAACAGGTAGCCCCACGCGCCGTAGCTCGTCTGCAGGGCCGGGTCGAGGTCGCGCAACGGACCCGCCGACGCGAACTTGAGCACTGCCGACGTGTCGATCTCGCCCTGCGCGGCGCTGCTGCCGCTGCCGGAGTTGTCCGGCGAGCTGCAGCCGGCCAGGGCGAGAGCCCCGATGCTGATCAACGCGACCACACGTTTGCGGGCCGTTATGGTGACGCCCATTCTCATCCTTCCTAAACACGAGCCGAGTCGTTCCGGCTGATCAGAGGTGGTGTTGTCCCTTCCGGCCGCTGCCGGGCGGGATCCGTGGGTCGCTGACGGCCTTCGGAGCTGTGGTGGTGGCCGGCGTCTCAGCCCTCCGCGGAGAGGATCAGTGCACTGGTGGGAACGCCGACGCCCGCCGTCACCAGGACGTTGCGGACGCCGTCGGGCTGGTTGGTCGAGGTGCCCCGGACGAGGCGGACGCCCTCCGCGACACCGTTCGTGCCGTGCAGGTAGGCCTCGCCGATCTGGCCGCCGTGGGTGTTCGTCGGCAGCGAGCCGGTGACCTCCAGGTTGCCGTCGGCGATGAAGTCCTTGGCCTCACCGCGACCGCAGAAGCCGTACTCCTCGAGCTGGTTGAGCACGTACGGCGTGAAGTGGTCGTAGAGGATCGCCGCGTCCATGTCGGCGGGACCGAGCCCCGACTGGGCCCACAACTGCCGGGCGCAGAGCTCGACCTCGGGGATCCGGGTCAGGTCCTCGCGGTAGTAGCTGACCATCTGGTACTGGTCCGGTCCCAGGCCCTGGGCCGCGCCCCGGATGTAGACCGGGGTGACGGGCAGGTCCTTGGCGCGTTCGGCGCTGACGACGACCATCGCCTGGCCGCCGTCGGTCTCCTGGCAGCAGTCGAACAGGTGCAGCGGCTCGGCGATCCAGCGCGAGGCCTGGTGCTCCTCGAGCGTGAGCGGCTTGCCGTAGAACCACGCCCTGGGGTTGTTCGCGGCGTGCTTGCGGGCGAGCACCGCCACCCGGCCGTAGTCCTCGCTGGTCGCGCCGTACGTGTGCATGTAGCGGCGGGCGAACATCGCGGTGTGCTGGGCCGGGGTGAGCAGGCCGTACGGGTTGACCCAGGAGCGGTACTCGTTGTCCGAGGTGGCCTGGGTCTTCGCCGGCGGAGGTCCCTGCCCGAAGCGGACGCCGGAGCGCTCGTTGAAGGCGCGGTACGCCACGACGACGTCGGCGATCCCGCTCGCGACGGCCATGGCGGCCTGCTGGACCGGGGCGCAGGCACCGCCGCCGCCGTAGGGGATCCGGGAGAAGAACTTCAGCTCCGGGATGCCCAGGCTGCGGGCGACCATGTTCTCCGGGTTGGTCTCCATGGTGAAGGTCGTCATGCCGTCGACGTCGGCTGGGCTCAGGCCCGCGTCGGCCAGGGCGGCCGAGACGGCCTCGACGGCCAGCTGCAGCTCGCTGCGGCCGGAGTTCTTCGAGAACTCCGTCGCGCCGATGCCGACGACAGCGGTGCGACCCGACAGGAAGGTGGACGTCACGTCACTGCTCCGATCCGCGGGGCAGGCGCACTGTCACCTCGGAGACGACGTGCCCGCCCTTGCTGTTCATGCCACGCACCGCGACGCGCACGGTGTCCTCCTCGACGCCGACGACCTCACCGGTCAGCCGCATCACGTCACCCGGGAAGTTCGGCACCCCGAGGCGGGTGCTCAGGCGCACCATGCGCGCGGCGGGGCCGGCCCAGTCGGTGACGTAGCGGCCGACGAGCCCGTTGGTGTGGTTGATGCTCATGTACGTGTCGGGGGTGCCGCGACGCTGGGCCTGGGCCGGGTCGTGGTGCACGTCCTCGTAGTCGCGGGTCGCGAGCGCGCCGGCGACGATGACGGTCCGGGTCAGCGGGATCTCCAGCTCCGGCAGCGTGTCGCCGGGGCTCACCTGCTCGATGGTGATCTGCGTGCTCACAGCTGCTCCCCCTCGCCCACGAGGTCCGCGAGCTGCTGCAGGTGCCAGGCTCCGGAGCCGGCGGTGTTGGCAAGCTGCGTGGTCCAGAGCATGTAACGGTGGATCGGATAGGTGACGTCGGCACCCATGCCGCCGTGCACGTGCTGCACGGTGCGCGCGACGCGGTCGCCCGCCTCGGCGGCCCAGTACTTCGCGACGTGCACCGCCGCCCGGGACGGCCGCCCGGTCGTCTCGCGCCAGAGCGCGTTGAGGTAGGTGACCTCCATCGCCTCGGTGTCGATGTGGCAGTCGGCGAGCTGGTGGGCGACGGCCTGGAAGGTCGCGATCGGCACACCGAACTGCTCACGGCCCGAGGTGTAGTCGGCGGCCTGGCGTACGGCGGCCTGGCTGACGCCGCTCTGCAGAGCCGCCACCGCGGTCCAGACCTGGCGCAGCAGCCAGTCGAGCCGGTCCTCCTCGGGGCCCTCGGCGAGCAGCGCCGCGGCGGCGTCCTCGAAGTGAACGTCGGAGGCGAGTCCACGGTCGGTGCGCTCGAACGTGTCCCGGCGTACCCCGGGTCCGGCGGTCGGCACGAGGTACAGCCCGACCGCGCCCGCCTCGTCGGTGGCCGGGACGACGATCGCGTCGGCGAGGTGCGCCGAGCGGACGCCGACGGCGGTGCCGCTCAGGGTGACCCCGTCACCGCCGGGCTCGGCGCCGGACCGCGCGCGGACGCGGGCGCCGTACGGCCGGGCGTCGGTCAGGTCGTCGACGGCCACGGTGAGGACCGCGTCTCCGGCGGCCACGCGGGGCAGCCACTCGGCCTGCTGCTTGGCGTTGCCGTAGCGCAGCAGCGGCAGGACGCCGCCGACGAGGGTCTCCCACAGCGGGACGGTGCCGAGCGTGCGGCCCTGTTCGACGAAGACCCCGGCGATCTCCCACAGGCCCAGGCCGGCGCCGCCGTGCTCCTCGGGCACGGGCAGCCCGAGGATGCCGGACTCGGCCAGGTCGCGGTACAGGACGCGGTCGAAGCGGTCCGGCCCGGCCTCGATGTCGAAGAGCCGCTGCGGGTCGCCGTTGCGCGAGAACACGTCGCGCGCCAGGTCGTTGACCGTGACCTGTTCCTCGGCGAGCTGGAAGTCCATCAGTTCCCTTCCTCTTCTGTGGGCTCCGATGCGGAGGTCGCGGCCCGGAAACGCGGCAGCGTGAGGTTCTCGTCGTAGTCGAGCCAGTCGACCTGCACGGGCATGCCGATCTCGACCTCGCCGGCGTCCCCGACGAAGTCGGCGACCAGACGGGTGCCCTCTTCGAGGTCGACGAGCACGACGGTGAGCGGGTAGTCGTACCCGGGCGCCTTCGGGTGGTGGCTGACGACGTAGCTGTGCACGGTGCCCCGGCCGCTCGCCTCCACCTCGTGCCACGCGTACGAGTGGCAGGACGGGCAGATCGGGCCGGGCGGGTGGCGCAGCGTGCCGCAGTCGGTGCAGGCCTGGATGACGAGGCGACGCTGCGCGGCGGCGGCGAACCAGAACGCGTTGTCGCGCAGGATGAACGGCTTGTGCCGCAGCGCCGGGTCGGCGGCGGCCGGCGCCGCGGGCTTGGCGCCGGACGGGTCGAAGCGCAGGATGCGGAAGCGCTGGCGGGCCACGACCTCGTCGTTCTGGTCGGTGTAGGTGCGCAGCGTCGTGATGAAGTGGCCGGTGCCCAGGCCGGTGGTCTTGCGCGGGGAGACGTCCTCGATGACAGTGGTCATCTTGATCTCGTCGCCCAGGCGCAGCTCGCGCACGTACTCGTGCTCGTCGTTCGTCGCGACGACCCCGACGAAGCCGGCGTCGGCGAGCAGCGCGAGCAGCCGGGCCATCGGGGTGTCCGGCGCGGCGCCCGCGGCGGCGGCCGTGTGGGCCTTGTAGCCGACCATGAGCCAGGTGGACAGCATCGGCGGCGGGGCGACGACGCCCTCGCGGCCGGTGTCCCGGGCGGCCCGGTCGTCGACGTAGACGGGGTTCTCGTCGCCCATCGCCTCGACGAAGTGCCGGATCATCGCCTGGTTGACGGCGTCCTGGGCGTAGCGGGTGGGCGTGGCCTCGAGGCCGACGAACTCGCGCAGACGGGCGAGGAAGGCGTCCTGGTCGGTGGCGTCGGAGGCGGGGGCCTGCGTCGTGGTGCTCATGCGGAACGCCCCTTCCTCGGCATGCCGAGACCGGCGACCGCGATCATGTCGCGCAGCACCTCGTTGGTGCCGCCGCCGAAGGTGTTGATGTAGGAGCCGCGGGTGTACGCCTCCAGCTGTCCGCCGAGGACGGCGTCCGGCGCGCCGGATCGCCGGGTCGCGCGGGGCCCGACGACGGAGACGAGGTTGCGGCAGACCCGGTCGTGGGTCTCCGTGCCGTAGACCTTGGCGACCGACGCGGCGGCGGGCGCCGGGTTCTGACCCTCCCCCACGACGGCGATCTTCCAGTTGAGCAGGCGCATCGCGGTCAGCTCGGCGTAGTCGCGGGCCAGTTCCGTGCGCACCCACGGCTTGTCCAGGACGCGGTTGCCGTCGGTGTCGGGCTCGGCGGCCCACGCGGCGACGTCGGTCCACAGCTGCTCGGTGCGCCCGCCCATCGCGGCCAGGCCCACCCGCTCGTGACCGAGCTGGCCGGTGATGAGGCGCCAGCCGCCGTTGACCTCGCCGACGAGGGCCTCGGGGCCGACGCGTACGTCCTCGTAGTAGGAGGCGTTGGTGTGGGTGATGCCGCTGGTGGCGATCGGCGTGCAGCTGAAGCCCGGGTCCGACGTCGGCACGATGAGGATGGTGATGCCCTTGTGCTTCGGGGCGGCGGGGTCGGTGCGCACGGCCATCCAGACGAAGTCGGCCTGGCTGACACCGCTGGTGAACACCTTCTGGCCGTTGATGACCCAGCCACCGTCGGGCGTCGCCTCGGCCCGGGCGCTCAGCGAGGCGAGGTCGGTGCCGGAGCCCGGCTCGCTGTAGCCGATGGCGAAGATGACGTCGCCGGTCAGCATGCCCGGCAGGTAGGTGCGCTTCTGCTCCTCGGTGCCGTAGCGCATCAGCATCGGGCCGATGTTGTTGATGGTGACGAAGGGGAACGGCGCCTGGGCGCGGTTGATCTCGTCGAAGAGGATGTACTGGTCGATCGCCGGGCGGCCCTGGCCGCCGTACTCCGTGGGCCAGCCGAGTCCGAGCAGGCCGTCCTTGCCGATCTGACGGATGATCTCGCGGTAGGCCGGGCGGTCCTCGTTGGTGCCGCCGAGCGCCTCGCGGACCTCGGGCGTGAGCAGGCGCGCGAAGTAGGCTCGCAGCTCCCTGCTCAGCTCTCGCTGCTCGGGCGTGTACTCCAGGTACATGGATGTTCCTCATTCTCGGGGCGTGGGCGCCAGTCGGTGTGCCGGGCGGGCCGGCAGGTCAGGGGGCCGGCAGGAGCGCGGCACGTCCGTTGTCGGCGAACTGCTTCTCGAGGTCCCGGACGTCCGCCTCGGTCAGCGGGCGGTACGCGGTGGACGCGCCGTCGCGGACCCAGACCGGGTCGGTCGTGACCCAGGCGGTACGGCGCAGGATCTGCTTGGCGACCTTGCCGTTGCCGGTGCTGGGGATCTGGTCGACGATCCGCACGAAGCGGGGCCGCCACTTGGTGCCGAGGTCGGCCTGCTCGTCGAGGAAGGCGGTGAACGCCTCGGGGTCGAAGGTGGCGCCGCTGCGCAGCTGGATCACGCACATGACCTGGTCGCCGGTACGCGGGTCGGGCACGGCGAAGACGGGGGCGACCGCCACCCGGTCCCAGCGCTCGATGATCCGCTCGGCGGGGCCGGCCGCGAAGTTCTCGCTGTCGACGCGGATCCAGTCCGAGGAGCGGCCGGCGAAGTAGAAGTAGCCGTCGGCGTCGCGGTAGGCCAGGTCCCCGGACCAGAAGTCCTCGCCGCGGACCCGCTCGGCGGCGGCCTCGGGGTTCTTGTAGTAGCCCTCGAACTTCGCCGCCATGCCGACGCCGACGAGCTGGCCGATGGCCTCGTCGGCGTTGAGCAGCCGCCCGGTCCCGTCGAGCCGGGCCGGCGGGCACTCCAGCCCGGTCTCCTCGTTCATGACCTTGATCTCGGCGCCGGCGACGGCCACACCGAGCGCCTCGGCGGGCGTCTCGGGGGTGCGGTTGATCCGCATGACGCCCTCGCTGGAGCCGTAGCCCTCGGAGATGACGACACCGAAGCGCTCGGCGAAGCGGGCGATGTCGGCGGCCGAGGCCTCGGTTCCGACGGCGCGCCGCAGCGTGCTCGTCGCGTCGCGGGGGTCGACCGGCCGGGCCAGGATGTAGGCCAGTGCCCGGCCGACGTAGTTGAAGTAGGTGACGCCGTGCTCGTGCACGTCGCGTACGAAGCCGGACGCGGAGAACCTGCGGACCATGCAGATCGTCGCGCCGCAGACCATGGCGGGGCCGAGGTTGAGCATGACGGCGTTGCCGTGGAACAGCGGCATCGCCAGGTAGCTGACCGAGTCGCGGGTCAGCTCGGTGCGGGCCAGCAGCGCCTCGGAGACCGCGGCGAGGCGCCCGTGGGAGCAGATGACCGCCTTGGGGGCGCCGGTCGAGCCGGAGGAGAACATGAGCAGCAGGTTGGCGCGCGGGTCGACCTCGTCGGTGGGTACCGGCGCGCCGGCGCGCCGGGCCAGCCAGGCGGCGTACTCCGGGGAGTCGATGTTGCGCACCTGCCCGGCGGGGATGCCCAGGTCGAGCCCGTCGACGAGGCCGGCGAGGCGGTCCTCGGTGAGGAGCAGGTCGGTGTCGGTGTGCCGCACGTCGTGGGCCAGCTCGGCGCCACGCCGGGTCGGGTTGATCCCGACCACTGTGGCGCCGGCCAGCGCGGCGGCACAGATCCAGTACACGTAGTCGGGGGTGTTCTCCAGGAGCAGCCCGATGTGCAGTGGCCTGCCGTCGGGCCGGGGCACGTCGTCCAGTGCCGCGGCCCGGTCGGCGGCCTCCTGCACGATCCGGCCCCAGGTGATGGTGCGGCCTTCGAAGAGCAGGCCGGGGTGGTCGTCGCCCGTGCGTGCCCGCACGATGTCGGCGAAGACGGCGGGTCCCGAGTTTCGGGCCACCGGGGCCTGAGTCGTCATTGACGTTTGCTCCGTCTCGTCCGTCGTCAAATGCGAATCACCAAACAAGCAAGCGCTTGGTCGAAGCGTAGAGTGAGGCTTGCCGCAGGTCAAGGCCTTGACAACGCTTCCCATGGGCTGCTCGCGGCGAGCGCCGAGCGCACCCGGTCGGTGTCCTCACCACGCCGGCGCGGGGCCCGTGGGACCCCCGCGGGTGTACGCGAGAAACGGGGCGTC
Organism: Micromonospora sp. M42; assembly: GCF_000568915.1. NCBI lineage: Bacteria > Bacillati > Actinomycetota > Actinomycetes > Micromonosporales > Micromonosporaceae > Micromonospora > Micromonospora sp. M42. The sequence goes on from NZ_KK037233.1 coordinate 1,666,441, forward strand.
GGGGCCGGCTGGGCGACCCCCTCGACCTCGACGACGGCGCCCCGGGCCCGCATCTGCGGGTGCTCGGCCGACTCGGCGATGTCCAGCACCGGATGCACGCACGCGTCGACGCCCTCGAAGACGCCGGTCCACTCCCGCCGGGTGCGGCCGGCGAAGACCGACGCGATCCGCTCGGCCCAGCCGGCCCACCCCGACTCGTCGAACTGCGCCGGCCCGTCCTCCGGATCGAGGCCGAGGGTACGCAGGAACGTGCGGTAGAACTTCGCCTCGATGGCCGCCACGGACATGAACCTGTCGTCGGCGGTGCGGTACACCCGGTAGAAGTGCGCCCCGCCGTCGAGGTAGTTCGTGCCACGGGTGAGGTTCCAGGCGCCCCGCGCGAGCATCGAGTGGATGACGACGGTGAGCAGCGCGCTGCCCTCGAGCATCGAGGCGTCCACGACCTGCCCACGCCCGGAGGAGACACGCTCCTGCAGTGCGGCCAGCACGCCGAAGGCCAGCATCATGCCGCCGCCGGCGAAGTCGGCCAGATACATCGGCGGCACGACGGGGCCGGTGTCGGGCAGGCCGATCGTGTCGAGCACCCCGGAGACGGCGATGTAGTTGAGGTCGTGCCCGGCGGCCGCGGCGAGCGGGCCGTCCTGGCCCCAGCCGGTCATCCGCGCCACGACCAGGCGCGGGTACCGCTCGGTGAGTTCGGCCGGGGCCAGGCCGAGACGTTCGAGCACCCCGGGCCGGAACGGGTCGAGCAGCACGTCCGCGTCGGCGAGCAGCCGGTGCACGAGCGCCCGGTCGGCCTCGGACTTCAGGTCGAGCGTGACTGTCGTACGGCCCCTGTCGATCGCGTTGACCTGCGCGCGCTCCCGCCGGTCGGGCTCGCCGGGCGGGTCCACCCGGACCACCTGGGCACCCATGTCGGCGAGCATCATCGTCGCGAACGGCACCGGCCCCTGCCCACCGAGTTCGAGCAGCCGCAGGCCGGCCAGCGGCCCTTCGAACCGCTGGCCGGGGACGCCGCTCACGCCTGTTCCCGGGTGCCGGCCGGCACCGGGAGGCCGGTCACGGCACGGGGGTCGGTGCTCCACGTCCGCGCGGTCACGCCCTCCTCGCGCAGGACGCGCTTGAGGACCCGCCCGACGGCGTTCTTGGGCAGTTCGGTGCGGACCTCGATGTGGGAGGGCACGGCGTACCGCGGGATGCGCGGGTGCAGCCACTCGAAGAGCTCAGCGGGGTCGATCTGGGCGCCGGGCGCGGGCACGACAGTCACCTTGAGGTCGTCCTCGGCCAGCGGGGAGGGGACGGCGTGGACGGCGACCTCGCCGACGGCCGGGTGGGTCGCGACGACGCCCTCGATCTCGAAGCTGGAGATGTTCTCGCCGCCGCGGCGCAGGTAGTCCTTGCCCCGGTCGACGAAGTAGAGGTAGCCGTCCTCGTCGAGGCGGCCGTAGTCACCGCAGTGGAACCACAGTCCCCGGAAGACCTCCAGCGTCTTCTCCGGCTCACGCCAGTAGCCGTTGAACATGATCGCCGGACGGTTGGGACGGGCGACGATCTCGCCGACCTCGCCGACGGGCAGCGGGTTGTCGTGCTCGTCGACGATGCGTACCTCGAAGGAGTCGTTGATCTTGCCGGCGCTCCCGGCCCGGTAGCCCCCGGGTGGGGTGAGGGTGATCAGGCAGGCCTCGGTCAGGCCGTAGGCGCCCGAGCCGACCCGTTCGACGCCGAAGCGCTCCGTCCAGCGAGCGGCGAGCTCGGCGGTGACCGGCGAGCCGGACACGACGCGCAGCCGGCCGAAGGCCTCGCGGGTGGCCTCGGAGTCGGGGGCGCCGGCGATCATCGGCAGCATCGAGCCCATGAGCGCGGCCATCGTCGCGCGGCTGCGCAGGATCTCGTTCCAGAAGCCCCGGACCGAGAAGCGCGACGCGAGGTCGATGGCCGAGCCGAGCTGGAGCGAACCCATCACGTGCCCGACGGCGGCCATGTGGAACAGCGGCATCGCCGTCCAGAGGACGTCGTCGGCGCGGCGTTCGAGGTTCTCGTGCATCTGGCGGGCCATGTTCGCCACGTAGCCGTGGCTGACCATGCACGCCTTGGACGGCCCGGTCGTGCCGGCCGTGTAGATGAGGTGGCTGGTGGCGTACGCGTCGAGGTCCGGGGTGGTCGTCACCGCCGAGCCCTCAGCGACGGCGGCGTCGAAGTCCACGACCTCGGTGGCCCAGGCGGGCGCCGGGCCCGAGGCGGGCCGGATGGGGGCGCCGACGAGGACCGGCACCCGTAGCTCCGTGCCGATGAGGGCGTCGTCCAGGACGGGCACGAACTCGTCCTCGACGATCATCGCGACCGGGTCGGCGTCGAGCACCTGGTGGGCCAGTACGGCGCCGCGGTTGCTCGTGTTGAGCGGGACGACGAAACCGCCGCGAAGCGTCGTCGCCCACCAGGAGAGCAGGGCCAGGCGGCCGTTGCGGGCGAGGACGACGACCCGGTCGCCGGGCGCGACGCGGTCGGCGAGGAACCCGGCGAGGCGACGCGACGCGGCGTCGAGCTCGGCCACTGTGAACGGGGCGCCGGCGAGGGTGAGGGTCAGGTCCGGCTGCTCGTCGAGCAGGCGGGACAGGGCGGGCAGGAGCGGGGTGGCTGCGGTGGGACGGTTCACTGGCTCTGGCTACCTTTCTTCGGGTCGGCCGCGCGCGGTGGCGGACGGCGGGGACCTGACGCTCAGCCCTTCGTCATCGCGACGGTCCGCAGGTCGAACAGGCCGAGGTTGGTCCACGGCAGCTGCTCGGCCCCGACGACCTTCGGGGAGGCGATGGTGGCGCTGGTGAGGTTGCAGATCGGGATGAACCACGCCTCGCTGAACAGCCGCTCCCACAGCTGGTGGTACTGCTTGGCGCGCTCCTCGACGCTGGAGCGGGGGTCGGCGGCCTTGGCCGCGATCGGGCCGATGACCTCCGGGTCGGTGGCGAGCTTGTAGTTGCCGATCAGGTAGTTGTCCACAGTGCCCGCCGGGTCGAGACGCGGATTGAACGTGTTGGACACCTCGAGCTCGAAGTCGCCGGCGATGAAGCGGGCCTCGGTCTCGGAGTTCGGCGTCGGGTTGAGCTTCGCGTCGATGCCGGCCTGGGACATGGCGGCCTGGATGGCGGTGGCGGGCTGCTCGGTGTTGGTGCCGGCGGAGAAGCTGATCGACACCTTCGCCCCGCCGACCTCGGAGATCAGCGCCTTGGCCTTGGCCAGGTCGAACTCGTACGGGTAGGTCGCCGCCGGGTCCTCCCACGGGCTGTTCGGGTAGATGCTGCGGGTGGGCGTGCAGGTGTCGGCGAAGAGCGCGCGGATGGCGGCCGGGTCGACCGAGCGCGCGATTGCCTCACGGACCCGCTTGTCCTTGAGGTCGCCCATGTTGGCGCGCAGCAGGATGCCGAGGACGTTGCGGAACGGGCGGGTGGTCACCTTGAGCTGGCCGTCCTCGCCGAGCTGGCGGGCCTGGGTGATCTCGTTGGCCGAGGAGACGAAGCTGAGGTCGGTCTGACCGCTGATGACGCCGTTGAGCCGGGTGGCGCCCTCGGGGACCCGGGTGATCTCCATGCCGGCGAGGCGCCCGGCGTTGGGGTCCCAGTAGGTGCCCTCGGCGCGCTTGACGACGTACTTCTCGTTCGGGATGAACTCGGTGACGACGTACGGGCCCGAGCCGGCCTTGCCGGGGGCGCGCTTGAGGTCGACGCCGTCGGCGATCGCCTTGGGCGAGACCATCATCCCGGCGGCGGTGGCCAGGGCCGAGGGGAGCACGGCGCCGGTGCCCGGCTTGAGGTTGAGGCGCACGGTGTGCGCGTCGACGACCGTGACGCCGGTGATGCTGGCGAGGTCCTGCTTGATGGTGCTCGTGGGCAGCGTCTGGCCGCGCTCGATGTTGACCTTGACGGCGTTGGCGTCGAACGGCGTCCCGTCGTGGAACTTGACGTCGTCGCGCAGGGCGAGTTCGAGGTAGGAGCCGTCCTGGGCGTAGGTCCACTTCTTGGCCAGGCCGGGGACGACCTGGTCGGTGGAGTCGACCATGGTGAGCCGGTCGTAGATCAGCGTGAGGTAGGGGTAGCCGCCGGGGGCCGGCTGCGCCGGGTCGAGGTTCTGGAACGGCGACGAGGCGCTCACCCGCAGGACGGCGTCGGGGTCGATCTCACCCGTGGTGGCACCGGGGTCGCCGGTTCCGGTGGCGGAGCAGGCTCCGACGACGAGGGTGGCGGCGAGCAGGCTCGCGGCGACGGCGAGGCGTCGGCGACGCGGGAGGCGAGACACAATGGTCCTTTCCTGACCTTCGGCCCGAGAGCGGGAGCGGCTCCGCGGGTCACCCGGCGGGTTCCCGGGGGCGGCCGGGCCGTTCGGCGGCGGCCGTGCGGGCGCGATGGTCATGGAGGTGATGGATGGCGGCGCTGGTGTGGAGCGCCTGCCCGGAGCTGATCGGCATCCGCGCCCGAGACTGGCGGTGTTGCGGCCGTTCGCGATCCAAACAAGCGCTCGATTGGGAACCGTAGGTGGCAGCGTGCGGGCACGTCAATAGGCGATCGGCAGCATGATCGACAAGGGGGCGGCGCGTAGCGGGCAACCGTTGCCAGCACGCGATCAGGTCGCTAAGGTGCGCATCAAGCAAGCGCTTGGTTGATTGATGTCCGGCCGGCCAAAGGAGTCCGCACGGTGGAAGCCCCCCTCGCCACGGCACAGCCCCGCGACACCGGCATCGACGCGGTCGCCTCGGCCACCCGCCGGCTCATCGACGCGATCACCCGCGCGGGCGGCGCCGTCGACCCCGACGCCGACGCGATAGTGGCCGACCTCGACGCGCTCACCGCCCGGATCGACGCCCACGCCCCGGACCTCGCCGAGCGGATCGCGACGATGTGGCGCCAGCCCGGCCCGGGCCGCTTCGACCCCGCCGGCGGCACCGAGAACCCGCTGTCGCCGCCGGTGTCCCTCTGGGTCGAGCCGGACGGTTCCTTACGCGGGGAGGTCACCCTGAGACTTGCCTTCCAAGGGCCACCCGGGCACGTGCACGGCGGCACCTCGGCCATGCTGATGGACCACGCCCTCGGCATCGCCAACGCCCGCGCCGGATACGCCGCGGTGACCGTCGGGCTCGACATCTCGTTCCGCGCGGCCATCCCGATCGGCTCGACGATCACGATCCTGGCCCGGCACGACGGGCGCGACGGACGCAAGGTGCGCAGCTCCGGCGAACTGCGCGTCGGGGACCTGACGTGCGTCACGGCCACCGGCACCTTCGTCCTCATGGACGACCCGTCCACGCGGGAGAAGTTCCGCCGAGCGTCGCGGGAGCAGGCATGAGCACCGATCCCCATCCGAGCAGCGCCGCACCCGGCCCGCTCGCCGGCCGCGGCGCGCTCGTCATCGGCGGGGGCGGCGGCTTCGGCCGCGCCATCGCCGCCGCGCTGGCCGCCGACGGCGCCGCCGTGACGATCATGGGACGGACCGAGGCGACGCTGCGGGCGGCGGCCGGAACGATCGCCGCAGCCGCCCCCGGAGCACCACCGGTACGGATCAGCGCCGGCGACTCCACCCACGAACAGGACATGGCAGCAGCGGTACGCGCCGCCGACGAGACCCCGCTGGCCGCGGTCGTCACCACAGTCGGCGGCGGCACCTTCCGTCCCCTGCTCGCCCTCGACGCCGAGACCCTCGAACACGACTTCCGGCGCAACGTCACCACGGCGCTGCACGCCATCCGGCACGGCGGGCAGGCCCTGGCCGCGCGCGGCGGGGGCGCGATCGTGTGCACCTCGTCGAGCGCGGGCGGGCACTCCTTCCCGTTCATGCCGTCGTACTCGGTGAGCAAGGCCGCGCTCGAAGCGCTCGTCCGGGTCGCCGCCGACGAGCTCGGCCACCTCGCGGTACGGGTCAACGTGGTACGCCCCGGCATCGTCGCCACCGACGGCGAGAACCCGGGCCGGCTGCTGGCCGACCCCGAACTGGCCGCCGCGACGGTCGCCGAGAAGCCCCTGTCGCGGATCGGGCGCGCCGAGGACGTCGCCGCCGCGGTCCGCTTCCTGTGCGGTCCCGGCTCCTCCTGGATCACCGGCGCGTGCCTGCCCGTCGAAGGCGGGGCTCACCTGCGGCGCGCGCCCCGGCTGGAGAAGCTCGCCCGGATCGTCAACGGCGACGAGGTCGTCGACGCCACCCTGGCGGGCCGCATCCCGTGACGGCGTCACAGACACCCGCCACCCGGATGGAGCTGACCACGACGCTGCCGCCGACGACGGCGCTGCGCGAGGTGCCCGCGGTCGTGGCGCGCATCGAACGGCTCGGCTTCGACACCGTGCACATCCCCGAGACGACGCACGACTCCCTGGCGGTCGCGCTGCTCGCGGCCGAGCACACCAGCCGGATCACCGTACGCACCAGCATGACGCTGGCCTTCCCCCGCAGCCCGATGGTGACCGCGTACGCCGCGTGGGACCTCGCGCGGTTCTCCGAGGGCCGCTTCCAGCTCGGTCTGGCCACCCAGGTACGCGGCAACATCGTCGGGCGGTTCTCGGTGCCGTGGGAGCGGCCGGTGGAGAACCTGCGCGACTACCTCGCCTCGATCCGGGCGATCTTCGCCGCGTTCAGCACCGGTGAGCCCCTGGAGCACGAGGGCAGCCACTACCGCTTCACCCGGCTGCAGCCGTACTTCAATCCCGGCCCGCTGCCGACCGCGGCCCCGGCGCTCTACACCGGCGGGGTCAACCGGCGCGTCTGCGAGGTGGCCGGCGAGCTCGCCGACGGCTTCGTCACCCACGCGACGAACTCGCACCCGAGTCACCTGCGCACGGTCGTACTCCCCGCGCTGCGCGCCGGGGCCGAACGGGCCGGACGCGCCGGGATCCCGCGGGTCGTCGTGGTGTCCAAGTCGATCACCGGGCCGACGCCGGCCGCGCTCGCCGCGAGCCGCGACTCCGCCCGCCAGGAGCTGGCGTTCCTCTTCTCCACTCCCGCCTACCGCACCACCCTGGACCGGCTCGGCCTGGGCCGGGTCGGCGAACGGCTCGCCGCGATGGCCGCCTCCGGGCGCTGGACCGGACTCGCCACCGTCCTCGACGACGAGACCCTGGCCGCTCTCATCCCGCACGGCACCTACGCCGAGCTGCCGGACGTGCTCGGGCAGGCGTACGGCGGCATCGCCGACGGGCTCGGGCTCGGGCTGCCGCTCGACCCGGACGACGACGAGGACTTCGGCGCGTTGCTCGAACGCCTCCGGCTCATCCCGACCAGTGCCGCGGCCACCATCCCGCCCGCGAACGCCGGCCCCACAAGCGCGACGCGCGGCGTCGCCGGATCGGAGACCCTGTCATGACCGCACGCATCGGGCTGCTCACCCCGGTCGTCGTCCAGCATCCGCGCACCGCGGCCGCCTGGGAACGGGACGTCCTGTCCGGCCCCGACGTCGGCGGCGCGCTGCTGGCCGTCGCCCGCGCCGCCGACGACCTGGGCTACCACCACCTGACCTGCAGCGAGCACGTCGCCGTGCCCGCCCCGATCGCCGCCGAGCGGGGCGCGACGTACTTCGACCCCGTGGCCACGCTGTCGTTCCTCGCCTCGGCGACGCGCCGCGTCCGGCTCGCGACGAACGTCGTCGTCATCGGCTACCACCATCCGCTCGCCCTCGCCAAGACCTACGGCACCCTCGACCTGCTCAGCGGCGGCCGCGTCGTCCTCGGGATCGGGGTCGGCAGCCTCGAAGAGGAGTTCGACCTGCTCGGCGCCGAGTTCGCCGGGCGCGGCGAGATCGCCGACGAGGCGATCACCGCCCTGCGCGCGGCGTGGGGCAGGGCCGTGCCGCACCACGAGGGGCCCCGGTTCACGTTCACCGACTTCGTCGTCGAACCGCACGCGCCGCGCACCACGGTGCCGATGTGGATCGGCGGGCGCACCCGCCGCTCGCTGCGCCGCGCCGTGACGTACGGCACCGGATGGGCGCCGTTCGGCCTCGGACCGCGGGAGCTGACCCGCATCTGGGAATCCGTGGAACGCCCGGACGGCTTCGACCTCGTGCTGCAGATTCCGCCGCTGGACCCGCTCGGCGACCCGGACGGCTCCCGCGCGCACCTGCGCACGGCCGACACCGTCGGGGCGACCGCTGTCAACGCGAGCCTCGTGGCCACCTCGGCCGCCCACCACCTCGAGCAGATGGCCGCGCTGCGCGAGCTCGCCCCGGAACGCTTCGAGACGAACCCGGCCTGACCGGCCGCCGACCGGTTCATCCGACGAGACCCGATCGAAAGGAACCCACCATGAGCGACTCGCAGCCCGACCGGCTCGCCCTGCTCGAGGCTCGCCTCGAACAGGCCGAACGGCGCCTCGCCGCAGCCGAGGACCAGCTCGCCCTCTGGCGGATCGTGGCCAGCTACGGCCCCGCCGTGGACAGCGGCTCGGCCGAGATCACCGCCCAGTTGTGGACCGAGGAGGGCGTGTACGACACCTTCCCGGTCGTGCTCAACGGCCGGGACGCGCTGCGCGGCATGGTCAACGGTGATCGGCACCAGGCCCTGATCAACAACGGCGCCGCCCACCTCATGGGGCTGCCGCACATCGTCGTCGACGGCGACCGGGCCGTCGTGACGAACTACTCGCAGCTCGTGCTCAGCGCCCCCGACCAGAACGGTTACCGGATCTGGCGTACCGGCTCCAACCGGTGGGAGTTCACCCGCACCGACGAGGGCTGGAAGGTGACCCACCGCTGGAACCGCCAGCTCGACGGCACCGACGAGGGCCGCGACCTCCTCGCCCGCGCCGTCGAATCCGAGGCCTGAGGCCGTGCGCATCGGCCTCAGCTCCCCGGTCCTGGCCGACTCCGGGCCCCGGCCCCCGTGGGAGGCCGAGGCCGGGGTCGCCGAGTTGCGCACCGTCTTCACCACCGCCGACCGGCTCGGGTACGAGTTCTTCACCTGCCCGGAGCACGTCAGCGTGTCACCGGGGCTGGCCCGGGGTGAACGCTTCTACGACCCGGTCGCGACGTTCTCGTACCTCGCGGCGATCACCGAGCGGATCCGCTTCCTGCCGTACGTGCTCGTGCTCGGGCTGCACCATCCGCTCGAGTTGGCCAAGCGGTACGGCACGCTCGACCACCTCAGCGGCGGGCGGGTCGTCCTCGGCGTCGGCGTCGGCAACCTGGAGGAGGAGTTCGCGCTGCTCGGGCGTCCGTTCGCCGACCGTGGGCCACGGGCCGACGACGCCCTGCGGGCGCTGCGGGCGTCCCTGTCGGTACGGCTCGCGACCTACCACGGGGAGTACTACCACTTCACCGAGCAGGTGATCAGCCCGCACGCGGTTCAGCAGAAGGTCCCGATCTGGGTCGGTGGCCACAGCAGGCGTGCCCTGCGGCGCGCGGTCACCCTGGGCGACGGATGGGCGCCGGCCCCCGTCACGTATCGCGGGCCGGACCTGGAGACGCTGCCGCGGATGCTCGCCGAGCACGACCTGCCGGAGGGGTTCGACGTCGTCATCACGCCTCCGGCCCGCCTCGACCCGACCGGCGCCCCCGAGGCCGCGCTGGACCTCGTCGGCCGGATCGGCGAGGCGGGCGCCACCGTGGTCAACCTCGTCGTCCGGCACCGTGACCTGGCCGAGTACCTCGACCAGCTCGCGGCGGCAGCGGAGCTCTTCGGTCTCGACCGCCGCGACTGAGCACTGCCGTGGACGCCGGGACCCGGCGACGAGCCCCGGCGTCCACGGTCACGCCTCGTTCGGCATGTTCGACCAGCCCTTGCGGTCGGCACGCGCGTACCAGCCCGAGGCCGCCAGGGTCCCTCCGTCCACGGGGATCGTGTGCCCGGTGACGAAGCGGGCGTCGTCGCTGGCGAGGAACTCGACCACGGCGGCATAGTCGTCGGGCTCGCCGAAGCGTCCGACGGGGATCCACGTACGGATCAGCTCCGGGTCGCGTCCGCGCAGCATCGCCGCGGCCGGTGTCTGGGGCGTGTCGGCGAGGTCGGGCGCGATGGCGTTGACCCGTACCCCGTGACCGGCGACCTCGACGGCGAGGCTCCTGGTGAAGGCGCTGACCCCGGCGTTGTAGGCGGAGTACGGGGCGCACGCCGGGATGCCCCGGAAGGCCTCGACTGTCGAGTTGTTGACGATGGCGCCACGGCCCCGATCGACCATGCCGGGCAGCAGCGCATGCGTCATCGCGAGCACATGCCACAGGTTGATCTCGTAGAGCGCCTGCCACTGCTGCGGGGTCGAGTGCAGGAAGGTCTTGGCGGCCGGGCGGAAGTCGCCGACGTTGTTGACGAGCACGTCGACCCGCCCCGAGTCGACGGCCGCAGCGGCGGCGACCGCGGCGGCGACACCGTCGGCGGTGCGTACGTCGGCGAGGACGACCTCGACCTCGCCGCCGGCGCTCCGGATGTCGGCGGCGGTGCCGGTGGCGGCCTCCCCGTCGATGTCGACGAGGACGACGTGGGCGCCAGCGGCGGCGAGACGGCGGGAGATGCCGCCGCCGATCCCGAGGGCGCCGCCGGTGACGACAGCGATCCGGCCCTCGAGCCTGCGGGTGGCGCTCATCTGCCGGTTCCTTCCTCGTCGGCCCGGGTCACGGAGACGCGGTGGCGTTCGATCCAGTTGACGGTCACCGCGCGACGGGTGAAGGCCCATCCTTCGCCGGTACGCGCGTACTCGTCGTCGTAGTGCAGGAACCAGACCACGTCCGAGGGCCCGTCGCGACCGGGGACCAGGTGGTGGGCCGTGCCGCGAACCCGGCCACGGGCCCCGGTCGACGTCGGCAGGTAGCGCGCCCCGGCCACGACGTGAGTCGTCGCCAGGGTGCCGGCGAGCGCCCCTAACGCGGCCACGACAGCGGCGCGGCCGACGTGGGGCACGTGCGGGCCGAGGTGCGCCGGCGGCTCGGGAACCACCAGGACGCCGTCCGGGACGAACAGCGCGCCGATCGCTGCCGAGTCGCGGTCGTCGGCCGCTGCGGCGTACGTCTCGGAGAGCGCGCGCAGCGCGGTGAGGTCGGCCGCGTCGAGGCCGGTCACGCCGCGCGAGCGGTCGCCGCGCGGACGACCTGGACGAGCTCGGCGACGGCGCGCTCGCAGTCGCCGCGGGTGTAGCCGAGCAGCGCGGTCTCGGCCGGATCCGGCCCATAGGCGAGGACGTTCCCGCGACCCTGGACGATCATCGAGTCGGGCATGAAGGGGTGCGGCTCGTCGCGCTCGGCGATGGTGCGGTTGCCCCCGGCCGCGTCGACCAGCAGCTGGAAGAACTGCGTGAACGTCAGGTTGGCGTCACCGACGAGGTAGGCCGCGCCCGCCGCGCCACGGTCGAGCGCGCCGCCGATCGCCTCGGCCAGGGACCGGGCCGACATGTAGTTCGTGCCGCCGGCCGGCGCGTGGTCGGGGATCTGCGGCTCGTTGCCGGCCGCCCAGGACACCATGCGGCGGTAGCGCTTTGCCGTGACGCCGGGGATGGCACCGATGATCGAGGGCGGGTTGAGAGTGCAGACCGTGAAGGAGTCGTCAGCCAGCGCCCGGGCACCCTCGTCGGCGTCGCGGCGGGCGGCGACGTAGGCGCTGGAGTCGGCCAGGTCGGGTCGCAGGTGGTGGTAGTAGCTGCCGACCTGGACGAAGCGGGAGACGCCCGCGCTCTTGGCGAGGGCGGCGAAGGCCGGCACCCCCGCGCTCTGGGTCTCCTTCCAGAACGTGGCCTCGTCCGCGTCCCGGGGCAGGTGGCGTACGTCCTGCCCGGCCGCGAAGACGATGGCGTCGAAGGGGGCCAGGTCCTGGCGGGTGAAGGTCTGGCGGGCGTAGTCCCCGCGGAGGACGGGCAGGCCGGCGACGGGTGAGTCCGCGTCGACCGTCCCTCGGGCGGCGACGGTGACGTTGTCTCCCCGGTCGCGCAGGTGAAGGGCGGTGTGGACCCCGATCATGCCGGTTCCACCGACCACGAGTACCTCCATCGCGAGGTCTCCTTGCGTAGTGAGGCGGCTCCCCCGGCGTGAGTCTGGGAGCCGGCATGACGTCCGTATCAACCAACCAAGCGATTGGTAGGTTAGCACGAGCAGGCGCTCGCCGCGCCAGGCGTCGCCGCGCCGACATCGACCTGCGACTCAGGCGCCCGCGACTTCCTCGACATCGATGCCGCCATCAGCGGCCGGTACACCCTCGACCAGCTCTGCGACCTCGCGCACGCCGCCGACGACGGATTCGACCGGAGCGTGTTCGCCGCAATGCTTCGCCACGTCGACCGCTTCGACGACGAAGACTTCACCGACTACGGTCTGGCATCGCATGAGGTCGCCGACATGCGGGCTCGCGTCTCTGCATGGCGGACCGCCCTGCTCCGAGAAGTCGAATAGGTTCGATCACCCTGCTCTGCTGCCCCCGCCTCTTCGGACTGCTCGACTCACGGCACGTCCGGGTCAGGGTGCTCGGTCCGACAGCGGCTCGCGGCAGCGTCATCGATCAGGCATCTGTCGAGCAGCCAGTCAATGGCCCGGCGGGTTGCCCGAGCCTGGTGGAAGGCATGCCAGACCGTCAGCAGGTGCGGATACTCGTCGTGCAGTTCGTCCCTGAACCGCCGGAAGGCACCCCTGCCTTGGACGGCCCGTAAGAGCCTGCGGCCCGCCTGCTCGTCGCTGACCCGCTGGGCAAAGTCGACCATGTCGCGGTGCCAGACGGAGGGCGGCAACGCCTCGATCGGAACCAGATCGAGTTCATCGAGGTCGATCGGCGTCTTCCCGTCGATGCCGCCGTCAGCCGTCCACATCACGATCTTCCCGCTGGCCGGATCGATGAGCCAGCGGTACTCGTACGCGCTCTGGTCCTGCAGCGCCGCGGCGATCTCTTCGAGATCGAGGTGGCGTACGTCGAGCATGATGTCCACTCCCGTTGCCGTGGTCGCCGGCGACCACGGTAGGTGCTCTTCCCTCTCGGCCGCGAACTAGAGCGCGGCAGTGTCCCGGTAGCTGCGGCGACAGATGGACACCCCTGCGGAGATGAGGCCGATGAGGATCGGGTAGACGGCGCAGCGCTCGACGAGGCCGACCAAGACGTTGGCCCCTGAGCCGGCGACGGCGAGGAAAGCCGCCGTGGAGACGAGTCCGAAGGCGCCGAGCATGACCATGGCCTTCCCGGGCTTCCTGCCGATGCGGAGGTCTCGGTACATGCGCCCGAGCACGATGATCAGAATGTTGCCGCCGACGATGGCGGCCATGGCGCCCAGACCGTGGAAGTCGACAGTGCCCTGCCGGTCGGCTTCGCCGTCGCCGGGGAAGAGCGCCAGCACGACGCCGCCGGCACCGACAAGGGCGGCCATGCCGAGCAGGACCCCCCGGCGCCAGCCTCGCAGGCCGTTGAGCAGGGCGACACCGATGAACACCAGGACTCCGAAGAGGAAGAAGCCGGTGTTCATGACCCACCAGAGGGGCGAATACATGTACTGGCCGAACGCGGTCAACGGGCCGTGGACTCCGAGGTCGCTGATGTAGTGGTAGGTGTAGCTGTAGGGCGGGCTCCGCCAGGCCGCGGCGGCGACGAACTCGAGCAGCAGAAAGATCGCTGCTGCGGCGGCGAGCGCTGCCCCGGCGGGCCGGCGCTGGCCGCTCCGGTACGCCGCAGAGACGGTTGCCTTCGGCGTTGCCTTCACCAGTTGTGTCATGGCCGGGAGCCCTTCGGCGAGGTCGACAGGGGCAGAGGAGCCTGGTATCACTACGGAAGTGTAGTGATACCAGTTTTGGTGTCAATACCATCATGGTCAGAGTTGTACGATGACGGCATGGCAAGGGAGCCGAATCGAACTGGGCGGCGCGAGCGCAAGAAGGCCATGACCAGGGCCGCGATCCTGCGAGCTGCGCAGGAGCTGTTCCTCGAGCGCGGCTTCGACGCGGTGAGCGTGCGGGAGATCGCCGACCAGGCGGACGTCTCCCCCACCACTGTCTTCGCCCACTTCCCCCAGAAGGAGGCACTCCTCTTCCACGAGGAAGACGCGCAACGCGAGCGACTCGTCGCCGCCGTGCGCGAGCGGCCGGCCGGCCTCTCGATCTCGGAAGCGCTGAAGGCCCACTACCGCTCCGAATTCGTCGCCATGTGGTCCGGCGAGGAAGCGCCGCTCCGCCGCCGGGTCATGTCGCTGATGGAAGCCACACCGGCCCTCCAGGAGTACGCCTCCCGGATGTGGCTCCGCCATGAGGACGCACTCGTCGCAGCCATCACCGAGGATCTCCGCCTGTCCCAGCCGAGCGACGACATCCGGATCTACGCCCGGTTCGCCCTCCAGATCCAGCTACTCGTGACGAGTGACACCGATCCGATGCTCGACGCGGGATTCCGGATCCTCGATCAGGGCTGGAGTGAGCACGACCCGGCGCGAGGCACGTAGCGTCCACGCCAATGGGCGTATGGAAACCTCACGGCCCCGTCACGGTGACGGGCTTCCCGTTGAGTCCTGGCCCACGTCACCAAAGAGCGCATTGAACCGCCGGTTGAGGTCATCGCCGACCCCGACGACTCCGGGCGGTTCAGTGGGTGGGGTACGCGAACAGCCCGGGCCGTTCGCGGTGCTACGACGCGCCGAGCCGCTCCTGCGCCTCGAACAGTTCGTCGCCATGCTCGGTGACCCAGGCGCCCAGCGCCCGCATCGGGCCGTCGGCGAAGCTGCGGCCGAGATCGGTGAGCGCGTAATCGACCCGGGGCGGCGCCTGGGGGAAGAACCGCCGCTCGACCAGGCCGTTGCCGACCAGCCTGTGTACGGCCTCGGTGAGCGCCTTGTCGCTGATTCCTCCGATGCGTGCCCGCAGTGAGCGGCGGCGGAGGGCGCCCTCGGCCAGCGCGGCCAGCACGACCGCATCCCACGTGTGCGCGAACAGGTCCGTCGCCATCCGCATCCGGCAGTCGGCTACGAGTTCCTCGCAGAGGTCGCCGTCACCCATGCGCCCATCCTGGCACGCCCGACATGCACCATCCGGTGCGCGTCGGCCTGCCTAGCGTGACGGTATGCGTATCGGAATCCTCGGCACCGGCAACCTCGCCACGGCACTGGCCACCGGCTGGGCCCGGGCCGGACACGACATCATCATCGGGGGTCGCTCGACGGCCGCCGCCGAAGCGATCGCGAACCGGATCGGCGGCACCGCGCGGCCCGTGCCGACGGTCGCCGCCGGCGCCGACGCGGTTCTGCTCGCGGTCCACTGGGACGGCGTCACCGAGATGCTGACAGCGGCCGGCGGGCCCGCCGGCGCACTGGCCGGCCTCGCCCTGATCGACCCGACGAACGCCGTCGAGCACGGTGTCGGCACCCTCCGGACGGAACCCGCCCGGTCGGCCGCCGGCCACATCGCCGCCCTCGCACCCGGCGCGCACGTGGTCAAGGCTTTCCATCTCTTCCCGGCCGACCGGTGGGTGACGCCCGATGCCGGACCGGTCACGGTCGCCATGTGCGGTGACGACGAGCGCGCACTCGATGTCGTCGGGTCGCTCGTGCGAGACGTCGGTGGAGTTCCCGCGGTCCTCGGAACGCTCGACCGGGTACGACAGTTGGAGGAGGTCGCCGGCTTTGTCATCGGGCTGGCGTTCGCCGGGGTCGACCCGCAGTCGGCGATTCCGTCGGTTCCCCGCTGACATGTGTCCGACAGGCCGCTCGTGGAGGCGGACGGTCCCCGCCGGGAGCGCCGTCTGCTCTCCCACCCGTCGATCTCCCACTTGCCCGATCCGAATGTGTCCGGCGGGTCGACCTAGACCCGCTCCGGGCCGGGACCGATCCGCCGGGCACTCACCGCTGCGCGTCACAGTCAGTCCAGATCGAGCAGGACCTTGCCCGGCACCCGTCGTTCCCGCAGCGCCTCGATCGCGCCCCCGAGGTGACGCCACGATCC
Source organism: Micromonospora sp. M42 (assembly GCF_000568915.1). NCBI lineage: Bacteria > Bacillati > Actinomycetota > Actinomycetes > Micromonosporales > Micromonosporaceae > Micromonospora > Micromonospora sp. M42. The sequence goes on from NZ_KK037233.1 coordinate 1,682,291, forward strand.
GCGCCAGCCGATCGGCGCCCGCAGCGCCCCCTGAGCCACGAGGTCCACCAGCAGCACCAGATCGGCGGCCGGGGCGGTGGTGTCGCCGAAGGACCGCAGCGTCCGGGACGCGCCCGGGGCGAAGGTCGAGTTCACCGGAAAGACGGCCGGCTCACCGGAGGCCCAGCCAATGCTGTGCAGCACCCCGCCTGGCGCGAGCAGACCCCACGCGGCCACCAGCTGGGCGCCTCCCACGGTGTCCAGCACCACGTCGACCGGGTCGCCGACACCCTTCAGGCCGACCACCACCTCGTCGGCCCCCAGCGCCGCCAGCCCGTCGCCCCGGGACGCCGACCCGACCGCGGCGATCACGTACGCGCCCCCGTGCCGAGCCAACTGGACGGCAACTCGGCCCACTCCCCCGGACGCCCCGGTGATCAGTACGCGACGCCCGGGCAGCGGACCGGACTCACGCAGCGTCCGCAGCGCGGTGAGGCCGACCATCGGCAGCGCGGCAACCTCGGACAGGTCGACATCGGGGGGCACCACCGCGACGCTGTCCAGGTCGAACACCGCGAGTTGGGCCCACGCGCCCGGTCCGAAGGCGAGCACCCGGTCGCCCACCCGGGGACCGGTGCCGCTTTCGGCGGCGCGCAGCACCTCTCCGGCGGCGTCGTGCCCGAGCACCTGTCCGGCCGGCCAGAGGTCGAGGTGACGGATCTCGCCGTTGTTGACGGCGGCATGCCGCACCTCGACCAGCACCTGCCCCGGCCCGCATTCGGGCTCGGGGACATCGGTCACCCGGAACCCGTCGACGGTGCCCGGAGCGGCGACGATCGCACGCATACGACCTCCTTCGGTCCTCGCCAGGTTCCCGACAGGTGGCCCACAGTGGCGACCCTGTCGACGACGACCGGCGCAAGACGCCGGCCCGATGGTCAGGCGGCGGCGCGACGGGCCGTGCCGTCCGGAGCGTCCGCGAGACCGGCGTAGCGACCCCGGTGGTAGAGCAGCGGGGAGCCGACATCGGCGTGCCGGAGCAACTCCGGCTCGGCCAGCACGACCGCGTGATCGCCGACGACCACCCGGTCGACGACCCGGCACGCCAGCCAGGCCAGGGCGCCGTCGAGGATCGGCAGTCCGTTCGGCCCGGGCCGCCAGCGGGTCGGAGCGGCGAAGCGGTCGATGCCGCTCGTGGCGAAGATCTGGGCCAGCTTGTGCTGGCCGTGTGCGAGCAGGTGCACCGCCACGTGCCGGGCCTGCGCCAGCGTCGGCCACGTGGACGAGCCGAGGTTCAGGCAGAACGAGACGATCGGCGGCGTCAGCGACACCGACGTGAACGATGTCGCGGTGAAGCCCACCGGCGGCGCACCGGGGGCGGTGACCACAGTGACGGTGCTGGCCTGGTGGCGCAGCAACCTGCGTAGCGCGTCGGCGTCGGCGTCAATCGGGTCGTCGGCGGACGAGGTCATGGACGTTCCTCCCGAGTGGTGTGGGCGCGGAGCGCTAGGAACGGGCGGCGGCGTCGGCCGCCAGCCGCTCGTACGGGATCTTCTCCCCGGCCTCGACGGCGACCGGCAGCCGGTTCTCCGTCGGTGGCAGCGGGCACGTCGCGAAGTCGGTGTACGCGCACGGCAGGTTGACGGCCCGGTTGAAGTCCAGCGTCACCCGGCCCTGCTCGTCCGGCGTGCCGACGGCCAGCGACACCGACAGGCTGCCGGGCGTCACACCGTTGAACGCGGTCAGGCTCAGCGGCAGCCCGTCGACGCAGAACTCGATCCGGCCGGGCGCGTCGTAGATGTGCTGGAGCCCCTCCACGGCAGCGCCGACCGTGGTGGGCCGGGGACGCTCGAACGGCACGAACCGCCCCTGGAGCACCCACCGCTCGGCGGGCGGGAAGGTGGCGGTACCCCCGTAGCGCGTCCGCAGCGGGTGGTCGGGGCGTCGGGGTCGGAGGATGTCGCGCCCACCCCGCCGGGCCACCTCGAGGACACCACCGTCGATCTCCACGGTGATCCCGGCGCGCTCGGCGATCACCCCGAACTGATGCCTCTTCCGGATGCGCCGGCCGTCGACGACGATCTCCTCGTCGTCGGCGAGGGTCACCACCGGCCCGTCCGTCCCGGTGCGCCACTCCCCGGGCACACCGGGGAACCGCTGCGGCTCCGCGGTGAGCCAGTGCAGTCCGGCCACGGCGAGGAAGCCGTGGCGGTCCGCCCGCGCCTCCTCGTGCCGGCGGTGCCACTCCTGCCAGTCGTCGGCGAACGCGCGGGTGGGTCGTGCGGCGTCGGGGGGTGCGGACGGTGCGGGTTCACTGTTCATGACGGATCCCTCTCGTTGACGTGCGGCCGCTCGGAAACGGGCGCGGAGGTGCCGGACGCGAGCCGGCGGGACGAGGACCGAGAGGCAGCGAGCGCCCGCTCAGGCCGGAAGGGTCGCCACGCGACAGAGCTGCGCGGCGACCCGCATCAGGTCGACGACCCGGCGGGAGGTGAACAGCCGAACAAGCAGCATGGATCAATTTTCCTACTGAGCAAGTAGGATTTCAAGCCCCGGAGCCACTCAGCATCGCGTGGCCATCGCAACGTCTACCGGAATGGGGCGAACCAGGCAGCTGTCGCGCGGCCTGCCTCATCGAAAATGGATGTGCGGGAGCCGGGCAGCCATCGGTAAAGTGGCGTCCATGTCGAGCCCCGAGTCGGACACTTCGGGGGCTTTCGGCCACGCCGTCAGCCCCTGAACCACTGAGGTTCCAGCCTCCCGCCCACTACCGCATGCGTGCGGGCGGTTGTTCGACCCCCGGGTTGGCCGTGGTGACGAGACGCCTTCTGTCCGTTTCATGCCTCGGAGCAACTCGATGCCTTTCGCTCTCCATCTGCTTGCCCTCGCCGTCTTCGCCATGGGCACCTCTGAATTCATGCTCGCGGGCCTTGTGCCCGACATCGCCACGAGCCTCGATGTCTCCGTCGGGTCCGCCGGGCTGCTCACCTCCGCCTTCGCGGTCGGGATGATCGTCGGCTCACCCCTCATGGCTGCCTTCGCACGTCGGTGGCCGGCACGGACCACGCTCCTTGGATTCGTGGCGATCTTCACTCTCTGCCACGTCGTCGCCGCGACAACCCCGTCCTTCTCCGTGCTGTTCGCAACCCGTGTCCTGGCTGCGGTTGCCAACGCCGGCTTCCTGGCCGTCGCCCTCACCACCGCGACCGGTCTCGTGGCCCCGAACCAGAAGGGGCGTGCCTTGGCGGCCCTCCTTTCCGGTACGACGATCGCTGTCGTCGCAGGCGTGCCGGCGGGCGCGCTGCTCGGCACCGCGATGGGGTGGCGAGCGACCTTCTGGGCAGTCGCGCTGCTGTGTGTCCCCGCCGCTGTCGGCATCCTCGCGGGGATCCGGCCCCGCTCGGAGCCGACAGCGGAAGGGCCCGCCGCCGGCGCGTCTCTGGCCTTCGAACTCGCGCAACTCCGAAAGCCCCGACTGCTCGTGGCAATGCTGCTCGGAGCGTTTGTCAACGGCGGGACCTTCGCGGCGTTCACCTTTCTTGCACCCGTCGTCACCGAGACCGCAGGACTGGACGAGGTGTGGGTACCGCTGGCCCTGGTCGTGTTCGGCATCGGATCGTTCATCGGCGTCACTGCCGCCGGGCGGCTCTCCGACCGGCGCCCTCGTCCGATTCTCGGAGTGGCCGCTCCCCTCCTGTTCCTGGGGTGGCTGGCACTCGCACTCGTCGCCACACACCCCGTACTGCTGCTGATCCTCGTCTTCGTCCAGGGCATCCTGGCTTTCGCGGTGGGTAGCACGCTCATCGCGCGGGTGCTCTACGCAGCATCCGAAGCGCCCACCATGGGAGGTTCCTACGCAACCGCCGCGCTCAACATAGGAGCCGCCGCCGGCCCGGCACTTGCGGCCCTGACGCTGTCGGATTCCAGTGACCTCGGCCCCGTGTGGGTGGCTTCTCTCCTGACTGGGCTTGCCCTGCTCATGCTGCTTCCATCGGTGGGGCTGATCGCGCCACGGAACCGGAGTGGGGAGGTCGTCCGGTGACTCACGCGAATGCTCCGCGCAACGTCGACGGCCGTCGGCGGCTCGTCGACGATGTCGAACTCGACCGATCGCTCACGTCGCGCCGACAAACTCGCCGACTTGGGCCGGACGGCGTGTCCATGGGCGTGACAATGACCAAGCCTTGGCCTCAGCCCTGACGGAGGGGGCGCAGGTGGCGGTCGGCCCACTCAGCGAACGAGGTCAGGGGGATGCCGAGGGCGCGCGCGAACTCCGGCCGGGCCGGCTGCCCGGCGACGTTCAAGAACTCGTGGGAGGTGGTGGCCCACGGCGGCATGCCGGCGGCAAGCGCTTCCGCCTCGGTCATGTCGGGAGCGGTGCCGTCGATGCCGAGCGACTCACCGATGATCTTCGCGATTTCCGTCATCGGCAGGTGGTCGCCGGCCAGTTCGAGTTCGACGCGGTGGAAGCGGTCGGGGTCGGCGACGGCAGCTGCGGCCGCGCGACCGATGTCGTCGACGGCGACCAGCGACAGGTGGGTCTGCGGCCGGAGGACCGTCGCGAGCCCGCCCGCGATGCCCCGCGGCAGCAGGTAGGCCAGGTCGGGCAGGAAGTTCTCCATGAAGAAGCCCGGCTTGATCAGCGTCCACCGGTCGAAGCCGGCGGCCCGGACGCGTTCCTGCATGCCGGCCTTGGGCAGGAAGACGCGCTCCATCGCGGCCCAGCGTCCGTCGGTCCAGCCGGGGGCGTCCTCGTGCCGCCCGGCGCCGGACACCGAGGTGTGCACGAACTGCGGGACCTCCGCGGCCAGCGCGGCCTCGATCAGGTTGACGCCCTGGGCGAGTTCGCTCTCGAAGTCCCAGGTGTCGCCGCGCAGCTCCGGCATCTGCACGGAGAAGACGGCGCGGGCGCCCCGGGCGGCCGGGACCAGCGATGCGGGATCGCGGAGATCGCCGGTGACCAGCTCGGCGCCGAGGGCGGCGACTGCGGCGGCCTTGGCGGCAGCAGGGTTACGGACCAGGGCGCGCACCGGGACGCCGGCGGCGAGCAGGGCGCGGGCGGTCGCCCCGCCCTGCTGGCCGGTAGCACCGGTGACCAGTACTGGTGCTCGATCAGACATGGACACTCCTCAACCCAAGAAACGGCGGGGCCCGCCGTTTATGCTTGCTAAGATACGGCGGACCCCGCCGATTAGCAACGCCGAGGTGAGACATGCGAGCAGACGCACGCCGCAACTACGAACTTCTGCTCGCGGTGGCAGCGGAGGCGGTTGCCGAGCACGGGGCCGACGCGTCCCTGGAACAGATCGCCCGGACCGCCGGGGTGGGCTCCGGCACGGTCCGCCGCCACTTCCCGACCCGCCACGCCCTGCTCGAAGCCGTCTTCCGGGAGCGCATCGACGCCCTCTGCGCCCGCGCGGGCGAACTAGTGGGCAACCCGGACCCCAGGGCCGCGCTCGCCGAATTCCTGATCGAGATGACGCGGGCCGCCGCCACGATCCGGGGCCTGGCCGAGGCGCTGAACCGCGGCCGCGTCGAAAGCGTCTACTGCGCGTCCGACCAACTGTCCGAGGCGGGTGAGCCGCTGGTACGCCGGGCCGCCGAGGCCGGAGTGCTGGCGCCCGACGTCACCTTCGGCGACCTGTCGACGCTGGTCACCGGGATCGCCCTGGCGACCGAGAACGACCGCGACCCCGGTACCACAGCGACCCGCCTGCTCTCGCTGGCCATGACGGGGTTCACGGTGACACCGCAGGAACCCGCACAGCACAGCCCGCTTCCGAATTCAGGTGCCTGACCACGCCCCCCGGGCCACGGCCTGATCGCAAGCCGTAGCTCGGGCCGGCTTCGCCGGACCAGATAGCGGTCCGAGCCACGGCTCGCGGGCCTACCCTGCGCCGTCGTGGCCGGCGAACCCCACCGCGCCTTCTACGGCAACCAGTTCAGTCTCACTGTGCCGGCCCAGCCGACAAGGCCGAGGTCTACCGACAACTCGGTTTCCAGCCTGAAACGCAAACGGTGCGCGGTGCGCTCCCCGGCGCGCACAGCGTCGAAACCGAGATCGTCGCGCAGAGGATCAAGCGGGCGGGACCACTCGTCGCCTCCGGAGCCTGAGCGCGGCTTGCTTTCAAGCGCGCTCGAAGCTCTAGTGTCGGGGCCGTGACCACGACAGCCGAGACGAGAACATGGATCATCACGGGCGCGAGTTCCGGCCTCGGTCTGGGGCTCGCCGAGGCGGCACTCCAGGCTGGCGAGCATGTGATCGGCACCGCGCGACGGGCCGACCGCTTCGACGGGCTCAAGGCGCGGTACGGGGATGGGCTCCTCGCCGTCGCGCACGATGTGCGCGACACGGCCGGAGCGGCCGGTGTCGTGCAGCGGGCGCTGGAGGTGTTCGGGCGCGTCGACGTGCTCGTCAACAATGCAGGCGCCGGACAGGTCGGCGCCGCCGAAGAGATCACGGACGCTGCTCTGCGGGCCATGCTCGAGCAGCACCTGTTCGGCCCGGCCGCCTATGTGCGTGCCGTGCTGCCCCACATGAGGGAACGTCGCTCTGGTGCGGTCGTGCAGATGAGCAGCCAGGGCGGGCGGATGTCGTTTCCCGCCGTCGGCAGCTACTCAGCCGGCAAGTTCGCGCTCGAGGGCTGGTCGGAGGCGCTGGCGGGCGAGGTCGCACCGTTCGGCATCCGCGTCCTCATCGTCGAGCCCAGTCGATTCCGCACCGCGTTCAACGCCGCGGACGTGCTCAACACAGCGCAGCAGAGCTCGATCTACGAGGGGGTCACCGGTGCCGTGCGCGCGAACATGGAGGGAGCCGACGGCATCCAGGAGGGCGACCCGGCACGAGCCGCCCGGGTGATCCGGAACATGCTCGACACACCCGACGCGCCACTCCGGCTCCCGCTCGGCGCCGAGGCGGTTCGCAACCTCACCCGCGCCTACCGTGCAGCGCTCGACGACGTCGAGAAGTGGGCGTCGGTGAGCGAGTCGGCGGACTTCCCAGGTATGCCGCCCGCGGTTCGCCCGTTCTGATCGCCGTACGCTGATGGCCGAGACGGCATCCAGTTCGGCGTCGAGCGCTGACTCCGGAACGGCACATCCCGACTGCGGGAGTGCCCGCGACCTATTCGCCCAGCTCTCAACGCCCGGCTCCGCCGACGTTGGGCCGCTTCCAGCATCCGGTCGAACCGGATGCCGAGTCGGTAGGTCACGATGGCGACGACGACACCAATAGCGCGCCAAAACGGCCCACTACCAGCGAAGACTCCGACCCCACCAGGTGCGGCTGGAGTACCAAGCGCGGTTCAGCACCAGAACGCCTGACCCCGCAGTCGAGTGGCGATGATGTGCGTCAACCGCGCGGCGCTCGGTCCGCAGGATCGTCGCGACGCTGAGCTGCACGGCTCGGCTGGGCGGGGATGGTGCCGTCAGTACGAGTCGTGGCCGCCGCGGTCGCAGCCGCAGGCTTGGATTTGCGGCGGTGGAGCGTGAGAGTCATGACCAGCACGACCAGCGCTCCGACGATCAGCCCGAGGATCGCGCTGGCCACCGTGTTGACGAGCCAGCCGACGAGCCCGCCGAGCGCACCCGTGGAGTCGTGGGCGGCGACCTCCACGTGGTGCACGGCCTCGTACAGGAAGTGCAGGTTCAGCTCGTTCGTGCCTAGCAGCAGGATGTGCCCGCCGACCCACAGCATCGCCGCGGTGCCGACCACCGTCAGTACGGTGAGGACTACCGGCATCGCCCTCACCAGACCGCGGCCGAACGTGGCGACGGCCCCGGAACGTTGCGACAGGCGCAGCCCGGCGTCGTCCATCTTTACGATCAGGGCCACCACGCCGTACACCATGACGGTTATGACGACGGCGACGACAGCCAGGATCGCCAGGCGGGACCAGAACGCCTCATTGATCACCTCGTTGAGGCTGATGACCATGATCTCCGCCGAGAGGATCAGGTCGGTTCGTACCGCCCCGGACACCAGTGTCGTCTCGTCCTGCACCTTTTCCTCGCCCGCGCCGTGGGCATCGTGATGGGAGATCTTGGCCCACACCTTCTCCGCGCCTTCGTAACAGAGGTAGGCGCCGCCGAGCATGAGGATCGGAGTGAGCAGCCAGGGCACGAACTGACTGAGCAGCAGCATGGCCGGCAGGATGATGAAGAACTTGTTGCGCAGCGACCCCAGGGCAATGCGCTTGATAATCGGCAACTCGCGCTCGGCCGCCAGGCTCCGCACGTACTGCGGCGTGACGGCAGCATCGTCGACGACGACGCCCGCAGCCTTGGCGCCGGCCTTCGCGGCGCCCGCCCCGATGTCATCGATCGACGCGGCAGCGGCTCGGGCCAGCACCGCCACGTCATCCAGCAGGGCTACGAGTCCACCGGCCAAGGGAGGGTCCTTCCAGGGTTGCGCAGAGTTCGAACTGGCCCATTCTCGCTCAGGTCCTGTGCGCGGCAAGCCACCGCCCGGCCGTATATCGGGCGAGAGCTCGAGGTGAGCGTCTATCGCGCTCAGCCGACGACCCGCCACCACCGCGCCCGGGTCATCAACCTGGCGCCAGCTCAGGCCGAGCCCGTCCGCCGCGGTCGCCGTTAGCCAGGGTCGGCGTAGATGCGTTTCGGTCGCTGTCCGGGTCGGCCGCGGATGCCTTTGATCGGCGGGATCTCGTCGACCAGGGGCAGTAGACGGGCCGCCCTCGGCAGACAGCGACTGGAGCGACAATCCAGTTGCTGAGCAGCCTCGCGGCCTGGCGACACGAGGGGCGACGACAGGGCGTCACCAGATCCACGGCGCCACGGTCCCCCATCAACAGCGCACCCGTCAAAGTCCGGGGCGTCCACCCGGCCGCCGCAGTCGCGACGGTCGAGAACGGCCCACCCCCGTTCATCGTGACACGCTGCTCGCCGGCATGGGGGTTCGTGTCGGTGCGGCGACGGCATCTGGGCATACATGGTCGTCATCAGAGACGATCTGCAACTGGCGCCCAGGTAGCGAACGGCAGCCGGGCTGACGGATGCCGTTGGATTCGGTTCGTGTGTCAGGGGCTACGGCGCAGTGAGCGGAGCGCGGGAACCGCGTTGGTGGCGGCGAGCGCCCAGAGTACGAGCAGCGGCTGGAAGAGCAGGCGGACCGCCCGTGCCGCGTCGGTGTCCAGGCCGAATCCGTCACGCCCTTCGGTGAACTGAGCGATGTTGCCCGGGAAGACCGCGACGAAGAAGGCGGCTACGACCGCTCCGGTGAGGCCGCGTACGGGCTGTCTCCAAGCCGCGAGCAGGGCCAGCCCGAGACAGATCTCGACCACTCCGGAGGCGACGACGACGAGATCGGCGTCGAGCGGGAGCCAGGAGGGCACCTGCGCCAAGAACTCCTGGCGCGCGACTGTCAGGTGGGCGATGCCGGCACCGAGCAGCATCGCGCCCAACGCGACCTGGCCGACCGCGCCCGTCAACCGTCGGGCAAACGTGGAGGTCATGGCACCTCTCCAGTGGCGTGAACGAGGGACCGACGGCCGGCCCGCTGCGGGGGGTGTCCCTATGGGTTTCGTCAAGCGGGGACCTCGACCTGGCGAGCCGTCGGGCTGGGGACATCCGACCATTGGCCGGCTTGATCGAGAAGCGGTCCGAGCTATGGCCGGCTGAGAGTTCGAGCTGCGGGGCGACGATCTCGGCCAGCAGGTCGGCGCGTGTCGCGGAGGGGTCGCGGCGCCCGGCGTTGGCCTTGCCGCCGGGCGGGCGACGCTGGCCGACCGGGCCAACCAGTACTGGTTCGTCGAGGAGCGGATGCGGACGGAACGCCGAACCCGAGTGACGTTGGCGACCAGGCCATCCTCCCACCCGAAGGCGGGTGCTCACCGGGGGACCCGATCGCGAAGCCGCGCGACCAAATAGTCGACCATCTGGGCCGCATCACCCTCGAATTCGACGCCGTCGTCGTCACCGAAGATGACAAACCGTCCGGGACGGCGGACGAACACCGCGACGAGAATGCCGTCGCTGTATTCGTCGACAGACAACGCGAAACGGTGGCCCAGGCGAGGAGAGAATCGATTGAGGACGCTGTCACGCGAGGCCAGGAGAACAAGGCCCCGGAAGATGTGATCCTCTTCTTCAACCGAGGCAAGTAGCGCAGCCCATTGGTACTCGGCAGCAGTCCCTCTCTCATAGGCGAGTTGAAGCCCGGAGAACTTGATGAACGGATGGTCGGCGGCGAGATCCTCTAGACCTGAACCTTCTACCCAGCGCCGTGCCGCGTCGGCGACGTGGGAGATGTCGGAGGTTTGCCCGTGCGCCTGCTGCCGCTCCTTCCAGTTGAATGACAGCAAGTATGAGCCATCGTTATCGATCACGTTTACGAATCGTTCCCCAACCGAAAGGACGGCTACTGCAGTGCCGGCCGAAGCAATGCCCACCGTAAATTTCAGCGCAAGGGAGTGATCCAACTCGCCGTTAAGCGCACCAACCAGATTCTTCTCAGACATTGGCGCATCCGTTCCCATTCCAGTACGCCTCGCATGGCCGAAGTGACATTCGAACCGTTCAGGTACCAAGTTATCCGGCCAGCAAGATTCGGATTTCGGAAGGATTTGAGCATAATCTGTCTCATTTCCCAGTCCGTACCCGCGTTGCCCCTCCAGCCTCCCGGCCCGCTCCCACGCCTTGCCGCCGCCTCGAAGATCTCTCTGGGACCCCAACCCGCCTTCGCGTCGAGCCCACCTAGGTCGACGGCGATGTTCATCCCATCATTACCGAGTGCATTCTGAACTTCGTTCACCCATTGCGGATTACCGTTCTCCCCGATGTTGGCGTATGCCTTGCCATTGAAATGGACTCCATTCAACTTCTCGGCGAGCGGGACTCCCAGCTCCGCTCTACCGAGAACAACCGTGTCTCCCACCTGCGGGTGGTATCCGGTGACAATGCCGGTATCTGCGCATGCGCATGCGCATGTCGCATCATGCCGAGGGCGAGAGCCACCGCAATTGTGCACCAGGACTGGATCATTGAGCTCTTTTCATCGTGATCAAGGGCGGTTGAGCAGGTAGGCGGGGGTGGCGTGTCGATTGTCCGGATAGGACGAAGCTCCCGGTAGGACAGCAGTCGACCAAGACGCACTGCCCAGCACGGGAGCTTCGTTGCTGACCTATCCTGCCAGCATCCCGCTGTCCACGCGCAGCCTGACCCGCCTGACCGAGCTGATCCGCGACCGCCGACGTGCGCTCGGCGGCCGCTGGCGCAGGCTGCCTGCGCAGCAGCAAGCGCTGATGGCCCTGGCCCACCTGCGCAACGGCGACACCCTCACCCGCCTCGCGGCCGGCTTCGAGGTGTCGGTGGCCACCGTGTGGCGGTACCTACGCGAGGCCGTCGACCTGCTCGCCGCCTGCGCCGACGACCTCACCGCCGCCATGCGTCGGGCTGCCCGGTTGGCGTACGCGATCCTCGACGGCACGCTGATTCCCATCGACCGGGTCGCTGACCAGCGGCCCTACTACTCCGGTAAGCACAAGCGCCACGGGGTGAACGTGCAGGTCCTGGCCGACCCGGCCGGGCGGTTGGTCTGGGCGTCGGCCGCGCTGCCCGGCGCGGTCCACGACCTCACCGCCGCCCGCACCCAGAGACTGATCGACGCGCTGACCAGCGCAAACGTGCTGACCTTCGCAGACAAGGGCTATCAGGGAGCCAGCGGAAGCGTGCGCACGCCGTTCAAGCGCCACCGATACCGACCGAATCTGTCCCGCCGCCAGCGGGCCGTCAACCGTGGTCATGCCCGGCTCCGCGCCCGCGGCGAACGAGCCATCGCCACGCTGAAGACCTGGAAGATCCTGACCAAGCTGCGTTGCTGTCCCCGCCGCGCTACGGCGATCGTGAAGGCCATCCTCGTCCTGCACAGCGCCGAGACCAGCCGCTACACAGGATGAAAACGGCTCACTACATCGCCAAGCCGGTACAAGCCCCAGACGTGTCCGGCATCCTCGAACGGCTCGGCAGCCACCCGAGCAACCAAGGACCGCCGCCAGGAGAGAACGATGCACACCGATGACGAACTTGGTTGCCGCACCGCGTAAACGGGGGGTTTTCGGGGGGCGGTTCAAATCTCCATCGAAGAAAATCAAAGCCCTGACCAGTGTTCCCGCTGGTCAGGGCTTTTTCTTTGTCGGGACGGCCGGATTCGAACCGACGACCCCTTGACCCCCAGGACGCTTCGCCACACGTCCACGCACGTCACGCACGCTATCCCCAAGATAAGGCTGTGCGGTCGACGTCGTGCCGCGCGCCATCGTGCAGGCTGTGTGGTCCCCACTTGGTCCCTGGGACGCTGACACGCTCAATGATCGCAACGCACGGCTTAGAAAGCGTGACACCGCCGGAAGTGGCTCGGCAGCGACCTGGCTTGCCCTAAGCTACCAAGCTGGCTGCCACGCCCATTGAGCGACCGCCGGTAGAACTGCTGTGCAACGCAACGGGCACGCGGGCCCAATCACCTGCCACCGAGCATCCCCCAGCAAGTTGTCACGAGCGCTTTCCTCGATGAGCGGCCGAATCGGGAAAGTTTAGGGCTCCTCTGCCTCCGCAACCACAGCCTCGACAATGTCGTCAAGGGTGCTTCTTTTTAGGAATCGGACGAAGTTGCGGATAGCCCAGACGACAGAAACCCCAGACCCGACGATAAAGAGGGCTTTCCAGACATCATCACCAACTCCGAACATCGTCCGAAAGTCAGCGGTCACCAGGCCGACAAAGAGAGCAAGGAACACACCGAGTGGGCCCAGAAAGGAGCCAACGTCGACGTAACTCGGCAAAGTCTTTCGCAATGCGAGCTCTATCTTATCCCTGGTGGTAACATGCACGTCTTGGGATACGTTTACGGTAAGCCGGGTTGTATTAGTGATGCTCTGGGCTACGTCAACCTTTAGTGGAGCATTCCGACTCCTGCGGGGCACAGGAAGGCGTTCCGATTTACTTACGATCTCCTCCGCACCCGACCACCCTGCCTGCTCGCTCATTCTGAATCCTTACCTGCTTCGGTAAAGGTGGGATTGTGGAGTAAATCCAGAACACCCATAGCGTGCTCTGACACATATCCACACCTGACGCAGACTGTCACAGCTACAGGGATGGTCTCGCCACCTAGCGAGAAACTCTGCAAGTCAGACTGCACACCGTGAGCGAATAGACCGTCGGCCACAGAGAAGTCGTGGTTACCACACCGCGGGCAGGGATTTGTAGCACCTCTCTCCGTCAGGGCATCAATTATGAGATCCCGTTGGCGGAGCGTCAGGCGCTTGCGATTAGGCTCGGCGTTCGGCCCAGGTGAGTCAGTCACACCCTCATTATCCAGATGGCGACCCGGGCGCCCCAAGCCACGGTCCCGCAGAAGCCCAGGTTCTAGGCGATCACCTCGTTGGGCAGCCGCCAGACCCCCTGACCAGGACCAGGTGGCGCGCCTACCGCACGAAGGACCTGGTCCCCAACCAGGGGCCCTTAGCCCTTGTGATGCCCGGTGCGCCCCCGTTGATGCTTGCTTAAGGAGAGCCGGGGTTCGGGGGCGGAGCCACGTGGCCGGCGAGGCTTTGGGCATCCCAAAGCCTCACCGGCCTACTGATGGCCGGAGGTCGCCCGCAGGGCCGGGAGCCCGGGCCGCTTGCCGCCCGCATTGGCCACAAGGGAAGGATGCGGCAAACAACCTGGACTGACATAAATTGTCCCCGTGCTAACCGCGTCGAGGGTTAGGCATCTACTAAGCGCCAGAGTGTTCATCATCGAGGGCGCGCTTTACCAGCCTGCCGCCAACGTTCTCCCACGCAGACGGCAGGTCCTTAAAAGTTGCCTTTCTGCCCGCAGTCGCGTCGACAAACGCATCCTCATGAAAGGAATCAGTCCCGGAGAAAGTGGTCGGACCGTTGAACCTTGCACTGGAAAAGTAGAGCGCACCCTTGAATCCCACTTTCATGCGTTCAAACTGTGCTGCGTTAAAAAATCGGCTCGAATTAAACTCTAGGTCATGGTTCCTTGTAACCGAATTAAAGTAGACTCCTCCAACAAAGCTTGCGTCGGCGAAACTTGCCCACGCATCAAATGTTGCTCCGCTAAAGACAACGGAATCCACGAAAATGGCGCCATCAAATCGAGCAGCCCCTACGAACTGGCACCGACTGAAAGATGAGCGGCCATAGAAGACGGCATCCCTGCAATCGAGGTCCGCAAAGGCGCAGTTATGAAATTCTGCGTCTATCAGCGTGGCCCCGCTTAGCATCGCACTGATGTTTGGCCAGGCAGGGTCACCATACTCAGGCGATTGCGCTTCGCGCATATTGGGAATTCGCTTAAGCAATCCTTCCGGGACCCTGACTAACTTTTCCCGACGCAGACGTGAAGCAAACACCTTTTGAACCGCAAGGCGCACTTGAAGCTCTTCATACCCATCGTGCAGTTCGGCAAAGCCCGGGGGTGTAACGATGGAGAGTCGACCCTTCTCATCCCCCGCTACCTCGGATCTCGGCTTATCGTAGGGCCCCAAAAAAGGCATGCGTAGGTAGGCCGCGAGTACCTCGACGCACATCTGCCGACCCTCTGCCCAGTCGTCAGCCAGGGCTTGAAATGCGTATACACCGGATAGGCGAACCGCTGCTTTTTCCGAGCCTAATTGCTCGGCGGCAGCCTTGAACCGCTCATTGAATAGCTTTACATCGTCACGTCGAGAGTTCAGCTCGGCCCTGCGGTCGTCCTCCTCTTGCAACCGCTGTTTGCGATACGCGACGGACAGAGCGACTACGGCACCGACACCAGCTACTACCGCCAGCGCCAACTTGACGCCGTCATAGAACTCCTTCACAGTCGCGGTGCCGCTGTTGGGGAATTTGGGCGACCCTAGACCCAGCCACAATCCATAGGCTGCTGCCGACGCCAGGATTGCAGCACTTCCAAGAAGCATCGTGATGTGTAGCACTAGCCCAAACTTGAAGACACTTTTGCGCGCCACTTCTCCTCTTTCATTCGCCGCGACGCCTGGATCGGCCACCGACGCAGCCATCGGTCCAGCGCCTGCCGGTCGCCAACCAGTAACTGTCTCCAGCACCGTCCGAATATCGAGGAAATTCCGCAGTTCAGGAGTTGCCCGGCGACTGCGACGTCCGGTCTACGATCGCCGCAGGGATGTCGGCCATTCGGATCACCTGGCCGGGACCGATAAAACGCCGGGCAACGAGTAGCCCCGCCTCGTGAGCCTCAGTGCCCGCGTGGCTCGCCGAGGCATCCGCGATCAGCCATGGCGTGAAGTCCTGCTCAAATGCGTCGACGGCCCCCTTTAAGACGCAGCTTTCGGTTGCGATTCCGCAGAAGTAGAACACTTCCCATCCGCGCTGCTTGAATAGAGCCACACCCTCCGGGGTGAAGGGACTATAGATCCTCTTGTCAAGCGTCGTACCTCGATCTACGTATGGGCGCAACTCTGGCACGAAATCAGTGTCGGGTGACGACTGGAGTCGTTGCCAGCCAAAGAAGCGCTCAAAGGGACTGCCAGGGTAGTTCAGATATCTAGTGAAGAGCGTGTCGCCGTCGGCGGCCTGCCAACGGCGCACCAGGTCGACAACGACAGGAACAATGTGCGCTGATTGCTCTCGCACGAAACCGTTCTGCATATCGGTCACGACAAGTACCGGGCGGCCTGACGTCATTGGCTCAACCTCGATCCGTCTCACGGAGGGTTTCGATGGCTTGGTCTAGGGCTGGCATTAGGTCACACGTCCGCAGAATCGCTCGACGCATGGCCTGATGCTGTCCAGGCTCCCGAAGTCGGGAAATAGTGAGTCGGGAGCGCACTCCTCGGAGGTAACGCCATCCATACTCAGGCGGTACCCGTGGGTCTCGACCCTGCTCTACCTGACGGGCGATTGCGTCGCTATACGCCCACATGGATTGGATCGCTAGCTCGCAGGAGATTACCTCAGCCTCCGTCAAGGCACGCTCGGCTGAGATCGGGTGGTAGACGACTCCGGACCATGAGGCGTAACCCACCGAAATTCCCTGCAACCCGAATGACTCGATGCCTACGTGGTCGTACGACTCGGACAGCAACGACAGCTCGATCAGTTCGGCGTGCGCCAAGTGTTCGTCATCCATAGGGCGGTCGCGATGCAGCAACACCTTTGGCGTCGACATGATGCGTAGCGCAGTTCCTAGCAACTCTGCCGGCCATGCTGGCTCAAAGACCCAATGAGCACCAAGCACATACACAGCAGACTCATCTTCGACTGGCGCTATAGGCGCGAGGTAGTCGATAGCCCAATTGATGTTGTCGCCGTAGGACGCCACCCGCCACGCAGCTAACGCCGCGATCGTGGACAACTGCACAGGCTCGACAAGGTGGAAGACCACGGACCCGCATGGCCAGACGTACAGCGTGCAGTCGCCTTCAGGGTGCTCGACGGGTGCCGAGTAGCACGTGTGCCACTCCCCCACCGCTGGCGCGCAGCCTGCGGCCTCCCGCAGTCGGGCAGCGCCGTCAGCGCCGACAAACGCCGTCACGAACTTGTGGGATCGCGCCGAGAAGTGCGGGCGTTCCTCAGCGCTGCTGGTCAGTTCGCCGAACAGATCTTGGGGATTTGCGTCGTACGCCAGGCAGTAGAGCTGTCGGTAGATCGGGTCGGTGACCGCTACGCGCCCGGTCTCGTGGCGGTACATCGCTTTCTCGATGGCCTCGACCGTGGGTGTCTCGCGGATGCCGCGCTGTTGGCCTACGCGGTGCAGCTCTCGCGCAGCGCGCTTGCGCGACTCCCAACCGGCGGCCTTGCGGCGGTTGACCAGCACGAGATTCGGCTTGTACTGCCGTAGGACCTCAGTGGACATAGGCCGTGTCCTTCGTGTCCGTGCGTAGGACCTGCCCGGGCCGCTGCTCGGCGGGCAGTCTCATTGCCAGGCGAGCAAGGTGCCGCCACAGACGGGAGCCGAGGAGAGGAGGCACCAGATGATCCGACCTAGCCGGTGGTGCCTTTACGGGGCCTCTCGGCCTGCCACTTCCGGATGGTCTCGGGCTGCCACGCCGGGGACCGGCCGAACATCCGGTCAGGAGCGGGTGCTTGCCCGCGTGAGACGTAAGAAGCCCAGGTTGCGCGACTGATCGGGGCACCTACCGAAGCCAGGTAGGTACGTACGTGGTCCGTCGTCCACCAGTCGGCGGGCAGGTCAGCGTCAGTCATCGGTACAAGCCTACGCGGTACAGGTGCTTGCACGAATACAACGTGGGGTTGTAGCGTCGTGAATACAACGCCACGTTGTACCGGCCGGATGGCTCGGGGAACGACGGCACGACGTTGCCGCACGCCCACGAGACGCCGGATCAGGCCGTTCATTGAGAACTCCACAGCGACAGGAATGAGCACGCGAGACGCCGCCGAGCGGCATCCCTGCCTTGAACCACGTGTGGTCGACGCCGGTAGGTCCCGGCCGAGCAGGGCGAGCGGAGCGGATATCGCGTGTTGCACGAACCTCGGTGCCCGGGCCGGTGGCGCGCGTACGTCAGTGACGTGACCGGCCCGGTTCCGAGGAATCCCCCGCTGGCACTGACCTGTACTGGAGGTTTCCGTGAGGAAGCGTCTCGCTCTCATCGCCACCGAGCCGACCGCCGCCGACCTGGCCGCAATCGAGACGGAGTGGCCGCTGATCGCCGCCGAGCTGGACGTGCTCGACGCCGAGATCACGATGCTTTACGCCGAGGACCACGGCGGACCGTCGCCGTTGGACTGGCGGCGGTTGCGCCGGGCCGAGGCCCGCGTCACCCGCGCCGCCGCCGACCTGGCCGCCCGCACCGACCCGCACCGCGCGGCCTGATGTCCCGCGTCCGCGCCGCCTTTCACGATCCGGACGGGGCGCGGTACGGCATCCCCACCTACTGGTGGAGGGGTGCCCCGCCCGGCTACGCCACCCGCCGCCAACTGACCGCCGCCGGGCTGCGCCCCGGCGGACAGCCGATCGCCGCTCAGATCCTCTGGGCCGGGGTCGGCGGCACCCGCGCCGCCTACCTGTACCGGGTCGACCTGGCCCGGCCGAAGCGCACCGCCACCCCTGCTCAACTCCGCGCGGTCCGCGCCGCACTGCTCGCCCGCCGTACCTGCCCGACCTGCCGGCACGTCCGGCCCTACTACATCCCGCGCTCGCTGGGTGAATGCCTCGCGTGCGCCTACCCGTTGGAGGACGCAGCATGACCGCCCCCACGATCAACGGCACCCGCTACCCGCAGCCCCTCGAAGACCTGTTGCCCGCCGCCCGCGGACTGGACCTGCCCGAGGGGCAGCGGTTCCCGTCCCGTAACAGGCTGATGCGCGAGTTCCGCATCGGCGCACCCAAGGCCGGTGAACTCCTCGCCCTGCTCAAGGCCGAGCCCACCACCCCGCCGGTCGACAGCACCGCCCCGGACCCCACGGACCCGGCCGACGTACCGACCGTTCCCGAGCCCGTGCCGCCGGTCGAGCCGGACCCGACGCCCGTTCCGGAGATCACGCCGCCGGAGCCGGACGCCGAGGCCACGCCGGTCGGTCGCCCGGACACGCCCACCCCGCCCGCGCCGCCCGCGCCGGTCCGGTCGGCGGTGGTGTGGCCGGTGGTGCTGCTCGCGCTTCCGGCGTTCGTGGCGATCTGGTCTGGGTGGGTCGGACTCGGCGGGCTCACCGGATTCGGCGTGGTGCACCCGCTGCCGGGGATCTGGGACAGCTTCTCCATCAACTCCGCGATCACCCTGCCGATCGGGGTGGAGACCTACGGCGCGTACGCGCTGTACGTGTGGCTGTCCGGCCGCGTACCGCAGCGGGCACGCCGCTTCGCGAAGTGGTCCGCCATCGCCTCACTCCTGGTCGGCGCGCTCGGCCAGGTCGCCTACCACCTCCTGGAAGCCGCCGGCGTCACCGCCGCCCCGTGGTGGATCACCACCGCCGTCGCCTGCCTCCCGGTCGCGGTGCTCGGCATGGGCGCCGCACTCGCCCACCTCGTCCGCACCCACGACTAGCCCCGCCCGGCGGCACGGCCCCTGGCCTGGAAACCGATGCCGTGCCGCCGGTCTCCCCATCCGGCATCACACCCTTAGGAGAGAGCACTGATGTTGTCACCTCTGCGGGCGCTGCGGACAGCGGTAGCCCGCCTGCGGCCCCGCCGCCCCCTCTGGCTCGGCACTCCGTTGCAAGCCACGATCACCGCCGCCGCGTGCGGCGGCTACACCCTGCTCATCGACTACAGCCAGGGCACCGAATGGGTGGACCTGCCGCTTCGCATGGAGGACTACGACCGGCCCGACGAACGGGAGTTCACCGCCGTCGCCGCAGCCCTCGCCGAGCGTGGCCTCACCCGCACGACGCCGTGGCAGATCGACCTGCACGCCCGGCTGTGCGCCGACATCGCTGCCATCCGCACCCCCGCGACCCGCAAGGAGGCCCGCCGTGGCTAGCCCCACCCCCCACGACGACGACCGTTTCGACTGGCAGGCCGCCGAAGCCGACCTCACCGACCCCACCACCCGGCCGGATGCGGAGGTGGTCGATCTGGACGACGCCCGCGCCCGCCGCACGCCCCGCCCGCGTCCCTCGGCCGACGACGACGGCCCGGACGACGCCGACGATGCGGAGAGCGTGGACGACGGGCCGGACCGCGACGGCGGCCCGGTCGACACCGCCGACGACATCCCGCGTGAGGTGCTGGCCCGGCAGCGTGACCGCCGGCCGATCCTGGCCGATTGGGCCAGGTCGTGGCGTGCTCTGCGGGCCGCTGTGCGGCATCAGGTCAAGGATGCCGGTTACGTCACCGCCTACCACGGAGTGCGGTTGCCGAAGTACGCGGCGAAGACGGCGGTGTACGCGCCGCTGGGCCTGTTCCGAGGTGCCGGGCGGGCGCTGCACTGGGCCAGCGCCGAGGAAGGCAACTGGCACCTACGGCAGGCCGCCGCCTCCCGGGGCGACGCGGATACCTGGATGAAGCTCGACGCCCGCCGCCAGCGCCAAACGGTGTGGCGGTGGTGGGTGCTCGCCGCGACGGCCGCCGCCGTCGTGGTCGGCGCGGTGGTGCTGGCTCTCGGCCCGTCGTGGTGGCGTTACGCCGCCCTGCTGGTGGTGGTGCCGTTGCTGGGCACGCTCGGCCGTCCGGCGGACAGGCCGCTTACCGACCGGGTGACCGAGGGCAGCCGCTACCGCAAGCTGACCGCCGACCTGGTGCGCCGGGCGCTCACGTCGCTGCAAATGAGCGGCATCAACTCCGCGGTCGCCAAAGACCCCAAGGCCATCAGCTTCCCGGTGGACATTCACCGCGACGGCCCCGGCCACCTCGCCGTGGTCGACCTGCCCTACGGGGTGGAGGCCGCCGAGGTCGTCGCCCGCCGGGGCAAGCTCGCCTCGGCCATGCGCCTCCCGCTCGACCAGGTGTGGCCCGAGCCCGCACCCGGTCACACCGGCCGCCTGGCGCTGTGGGTCGGCTATGAGCCCGCGTCGCAGATGAAGCAACCGCCGTGGCCGCTGCTGTCCGCTGGCGCGAAGGTGGACGTGTTCAAGGCGTTCCCGTTCGCCACTACGCCCCGCCTGGACACCGTGAGCGTGGATCTGATGTTCCGCAACTTCCTGTTCGGTGGCCAGCCGGGCAGCGGGAAGACGTTCGCGTTGCGGGATCTGATCCTGGCCGCCGCTCTCGACCCGCGCGCCGAGATCCGAGGCTACGAGCTGAAGGGCGTCGGTGACTTCGCCGTGCTGGAGCAGGTGATGGCCGAGTACGGCAACGGCTTCGATGACGAGACCCTTGCCCGCTGCTTCGGCTTCATCGAGTGGCTGTATGAGGAGTGCCGCCGCCGCTCCAAGCGCATCGAGCACTACGCCCGCCTCGGCAAGGCCCCGGAAAACAAGGTCACGCCCGAGCTGGCGTCGCTCAAGGGTTCCGGCCTGCATCCCCTGGTGGCGTGGTTCGATGAGCTGCAAGAGCTGATGACCAGCAAGTACGGCAAAGACGCAGGCGAACTCCTGGAGAAGGTCATCAAGCTCGGCCGCGCCCTCGGGGTGATCATCATGATCGGCACGCAGATCCCCGACAAGGACAGCCTGCCCACCGGCATCACCCGCAACGTCAACTCCCGCTTCTGCCTGTCCGTCGCGGACCAGACGGCGAACGACATGATCCTTGGCACCTCGGCCTACAAGAACGGCTACCGCGCGACCGTCTTCCAGCCGGTCATTGAGGCCGGGTGGGGCATCCTGCGCGGGTTCGGGCCGAAGGCGTCGGCGGTGCGCTCGTTCTACGTCGACACCACCGCCGCCGCCCGCATCGTCACCCGCGCCATCGCCCTGCGCCAGACCGCCGGGACGCTGCCCAAGCCCGATGAGCAGACCCGCGACATCGCGCCCGTGGCGGACGTGCTCGGCGACCTGGCGCGGGTGTGGCCGGGCGACGACAAGGCCGCCTGGAACGAGACCCTGTGCGGTCTGCTCGCCGAGCTGCGACCCGACGTCTACGGCGGGTGGGAGGCGGCGCAGCTCACCACCGCGCTCAAGCCCCACCCCGCCGTGAAGGTCGCCGACGTCGGCCGCCGCATCGACGGCAAGCCGGTCACCCGGCGCGGCATCAAGCACGCCGACCTCCTGACCGCGATTGCGGAGCGTGACCGCAAGCGGTCCGCCGGCTAACCCGGTCTGAGGGTGCTAGCGCTAGCGGCCCGCGCTGCTAGCGCTAGCACCCCCGCTAGCACCCGATCCGAATCATGAGCTGCCCGCTAGTAGCTAGCAGCTCACGGCCGCTCACACCCAAAAACGGCCCTGGGAGGCACTTGTGGACCCCCTGCTCACCCTCGCTAGCGCCATCGCCGCCATCCTCGCCCTGATCACGCTCGGTTACGCCGGGCTGTGCTGGGTCATCCCCTTCACAACCTGCAAACGGTGCGCCGGCACCGGCCACACCACCACCCGCATCCTGCACCGGCCGCGCGCCTGCCGCCGCTGCGACCGAGGCATGCGACTACGCCTCGGACGGCGCGTCTACAACGTCCTCCACCGGCTGCGCGCCGAGGCGCACCGATGAACCGCCGCAACGCTCACACCCACTGGTGCGGGCGGGACCACCGATGCGGCCTCGGCGAACACCGCTCACCCGAAATCGTGGTCGACATCCCCGGCCACGCCCGGGCCGTCCTGGTCCGGGTGCGGACCGCTGCCGGGCGGGAGCACGCCGAAGTGCGCGTCCGGGTCGCCCTCGCCCCGGGCGAGCTGGCCGCCCGCCGCCAGTTGGTGGGGCTGCTCGGCGACCTGCGCGAGGCCGTGACCCGCGCCGCGCTCACCGCGCGGCCCCGGCCGAGGCGGGCCGCGCGGTGACCGGCAGACGGTGGCTCGCCGCGTCCACGATCCTCGGCCGACCGGTCACCGACGCCGAGCCCTACCCGCACATCTGCGGCCGAACGCTGGCCGCCGAAGACAGCCTCAGCGGTCGGCCGGTCTACCTCCTGCGGCGTAACTGCGCCGCCTGCGCACAGGAGCGCCACGAACGCACCCACCAGCAGCCCGATCCGGCGGGCGGGGCGGTGGTCGACCTGGCCGCCGCCCGCGCCCGCCGCACCACCAGGAGGGAGAGGCCAGTTGCCTGACCTGCTCACCGCCGCCCTGCGCTACGCCGCCCACGGGTGGCCCGTGTTCATGCTCGGCCGGTCGAAACGGCCCGTCGCCAACTGCCCCGCCTGCCCTCGGGCAGACGAAGACCCCACTCACGATCAGGAAGCCTGCGGCTGCCTGACCTGCCACGGCTTCTACGCAGCCACCACCGACCCCGCGCGGGTAGCTGCGATCGTCGCCGCCGTCCCGCGCGGGCAGCTCGCCCTGCGCACCGGCACCGCCGCTGGAGTGGTCGTGGTCGACGTGGACCCCGCCCACGGCGGCGCGGACACCCTCGCCCGGCTGATCGCCGCTGACCTGACCCCGCCCACCGCCCGGGTGCTCACCGGCTCCGGTGGGCTGCACCTGTACTACCGCCACCCCGGCGGACGGGTGCCGTGCAGCCAAGGCAAGCCCGATCAAGGGCTCGGCCCCGGTGTCGACGTGAAAGCCGACGGCGGCTACGTGGTGCTGCCGCCGTCTGTACATCCGCGTACCGGCCGCCCGTACCGGTGGGTGCCCGGCCAGGCCGTGAGGGAGATGCCCCCCGCCCTGCTCACGGCCTGCACCCGACCGCCGACACCACCCGTCCCGGCCGTGACCGGACCGGCGCGCGTGCGTGAGGCGGGGGGCATCTCCCACCCCGACCGGCTCCTAGCCGCCCTGCTCGACCGGGTGACCTCAGCCGCCGAGGGCACCCGCCGCACCACCCTCTACGGCGCAGCCCGAGGCGTCGCCCGCATGGTCGCCGCCGGAGCCATCGACCCCGCCGACGCCATCACCGCTCTCACCGACGCCGGACGCCGCGCCGATCAAACCGACCGCGATATCCGCGCCGCCATCCGTGGCGGCTTCCGAGACGAAGGAGTCGCCGCATGACCACCACCAAGCCCATCGACGGGGCAGCCATCCTCGACGCCCTGCACGCCTGCCTCACCCGCTACGTCATCCTGCCCAGCGCCGAAGCCGTCGACGCGGTGGCGCTGTGGATCGCCGCCACCCACGCCCAACCCGCCTGGGCGCACGCACCCCGCCTCGTGATCCGGGCGCCGGAAAAGCGGTGCGGAAAATCGCGGCTGCTCGATGTCGTGGAGGGCTGCTGCCACAACCCGCTCATCACCGTCAACGCATCCCCCGCCGCCGTCTACCGCGCCATCGGCAGCGACAACCCACCCACCCTGCTCGTGGACGAAGCCGACACCATCTTCGGCGGCAAGAACGCCGACGCCAACGAAGACCTACGCGGCCTGCTCAACGCTGGCCATCAACGCAACCGGCCCGCGATCCGGTGGGACGCCGGCACCCAGCGGCTGGAGAAGATCCCCACCTTCGCCATGGCCGCACTCGCCGGAATCGGCGCGATGCCCGACACCATCGAAGACCGCGCCGTCGTCGTCCGGATGCGCCGCCGCGCCCCCGGCGAGACCGTCGCCCCCTACCGGCACCGCCGCGACGGCCCCGCCCTGCGGACCATCGCGCAACGCCTCGGACAGTGGCTCGGCGCGCACCTCTCCACCCTCGAAGCCGCCGAACCGCCGATGCCGGTCGAAGACCGCGCCGCCGACACCTGGGAACCCCTCGTAGCCGTCGCCGACCTCGCCGGCAGCACCTGGCCGCAGCGCGCCCGCCAAGCCGTCACCGTCCTGACCACCGAAGCCGACGAGTCCGGCAACGTCTCCACCCGAGTGCGGCTGCTCGCCGACGTGCGCACCGCCTTCACCGTGCTCGGCGACCCGCCCGCAGCTTCCACCCACGACCTGCTCACCGCGCTCAACGGCGACGAAGAAGCACCCTGGGCAGGGTTCGGACCGACCGGGCTGACCGGCAAGCGCCTCGGCGACCTGCTCCGCGAGTTCGGCATCACCTCGACCACCATCCGATTCCCCGTCGGGCAGGCCAAGGGCTACACCCGAGACGCCTTCACCGACGCATGGAACCGCTACTGCCCAGCACCCGCCGCCGGGCCATCCGTACCAAGCGTCCCAACCTCGTTTCCGCAGGTCATCCCCGGGACGGATTCCCTCACTGGTACGGATCGATCCGTACCAGCACCCCAATCCGTACCGCGCCTGAGCAGGCAAAACGAGCTTGGTACGGATGGGACGGATACCCCCCGGCGACACGTGACCCACCGCCGACCCTGACGCATCTCTCTCGACCGGGACACCGGTCCCGGCTCACGGAAACGGCCCGCTGAGAGCCACACAGACGCAACCGCCCAACGCCCTACACCGGGGCACCCGAAATCTTGCGTCTACGGCGCTCTCAGCGGGCCGTTCTACGCCCTTCTGAGCCGATAACTCCCTGTCTATACAACAGAGTCCAATCACCCCGGAAAGGCGCTCACCGTGCGACTCGTGCCGCAGAATCAGCCCGCAGACGCGATCGACCGCCAGGAAGGAGACAACGTCATCCGCCTCTCGCCGAAGGTGTTCATGTCCACCGAGGAACTTGCCGAGCTGCTCGACGTCGATCCGTCGACCATCCGGCGGTGGCGCACTCTCCACCCGTTGCAGGGTCCACCGTTCATCCAGATCTCCGACCGGGTGGTGAAGTACGCGACGGCCGATGTCGAGCGGTGGCTGTCGGCCCGTCGCGTCTACCCGCAGGCGGCCTGATGACCACGCCTCAGCAACCGCCGATCGGCGTGCGCCTGGCCACCGATGTGGAACACCGGCCCGGCCGCGACCGGCCGTACCGGGCGCGGGTGCGGTGGACCGATCCGACCAGCAAGCGCCGGCTATCCAAGTCAACGACGGTCGCCACGCCGGAAGAAGCGCAAGCCTGGCTCGACGGCATGGCCAGCGCCGCACAGGGTGGCGTCGACCCGCTCGCCGCTACCAAGCGCCTCGCCGAGTACGGCGAGAGCGTGATGACGCTGGCCCTACGCGGCTTGGAGCGCAAGACCCTTGATCCGTACTTGGCGGGTTGGCGCAAGCGGGTGGTGCCGACGCTCGGTCACATTCCCGTTCGGATGATTACCAATGGCGCGGTGGATCGGGCGGTGCACGCGTGGATCGCCGACGAGTACAGCCGATCGACGGTGAAGAACAGTCTCGCCGTGCTGGTCCGGGTGATGGAACAGGCGGTACGGGACGGCATCATCCAACGCAATCCCGCACAGGTGACTGGATGGCAACGCGAATACCAGCGGGCCGCCGACGAGTTGGACGATCCACGCTCGCTGGCTTTGCCCGATTGGGAAACGCTGACCACTCTTGCCGCTGCATTGGTCGACCGCTCCGCGAATCACTTCACCGGATGGGCCGACGTGGTGATATTCGCCGCCTGTACCGCCGCACGGATCGGCGAGGTTTCCGGCGTCCGCGCCGAGGACATCGACCGAGAAACGTGGATGTGGACGGTACGCCGCCAAACCACGCCCGGTCCCGGTGGTCTGATCGACAAGGGCACCAAGGGGAAACGCGCACGCACGGTGCCGCTGATCGAAGAGGTACGGCCGATCGTGGCTCACCGCCTGGACGCCGCGACCAAGCCCGATTCCCGGCTGTTCACCGGGCCGCGCGGTGGCCGGATCAGTACCGCCGTGCTGCGCGACGCGACGCATTGGGATGAGGTGGTCACCACGCTCGGATACGAGCACCTACGCCGGCACGACCTACGGCACACCGGCCTTACCTGGATGGCCGATGCAGGCGTACCGGTGCACGTCCTACGGAAGATCGCCGGACACGGGTCGCTGACCACCACCCAGCGGTACCTACATCCCGACCGGCAGTCGATCACCGACGCGGGAACGGCGCTCAGCGCTCATTTGAAGGCCCGCCGGTCCCCAGGTGGTCCCCAGCTACGCGCCGTCTAGATCAGGAAATCCCCACTGCCCCGATACGAATTAGAGGCCGTTGACCAGGGCTTACACCCCGGCTGACGGCCTCTTTTCGTGCTGTCGGGACGGCCGGATTCGAACCGACGACCCCTTGACCCCCAGTCAAGTGCGCTACCAAGCTGCGCCACGTCCCGATGCCCCCGCCGGGTCTCCCCTGCGGCAGCCGGTACAGCTTAGCGCAGGATCTTCGCACCGTGCGCAGAGGCCCCTCCCGCGCCGCGCGCCACACCCCCTAGAGCATCCTAGGAGGGTGTGGCGCGACAACACCAAGAGCGCCAAGTAGAGCGTCAGCCGTGGGCCTTGCCCCGGCCGCCGGGGCCGAGCTTCTTGCGCGGGCGTACCGAGATCTCGATCGGGCTGCCCTCGAAGCCGAACTCCTCGCGGAGCTTGCGCTCGACGAAGCGCTGGTAGCCAGCGTCCAGCGGGCCGGTGGTGAACAGCACGAAGCGCGGCGGCGCCGCCCCGGCCTGGGTGGCGAACAGGATGCGCGGGGCGCGTCCGCCGCGTACCGGGTGCGGGGTGGCCTGGACCAGCGCGGTGAGCCACTGGTTGAGCTGCGCGGTCGGGATGCGCGTCTCCCAGCTCGCGAGGGCCTTGCGCAGCGCGGGTGCGAGCTTGTCGACGGCGCGGCCGGTCTTGGCAGACAGGTTCAGCCGGATCGCCCAGGGGATGCGCCGCAGCTCGCGGTCGATCTCCTTGTCCAGGTAGTAGCGGCGGTCGCCGTCGACCAGGTCCCACTTGTTGAACGCGATGACCAGCGCCCGGCCGGACTCGACCACCATGGTGAGGATCCGCTGGTCCTGCTCGCTGATCACCTCGCTGGAGTCGATCAGCACCACGGCGACCTCGGCCGCCTCGATCGCCGAGGCGGTACGCAGGCTGGCGTAGTACTCGGTGCCGCTGGCCTTGCCGACGCGCTTGCGCAGACCGGCGGTGTCGACCAGCTGCCAGGTCTCGCCGCCGATCTCGACCAGGCTGTCTACCGGGTCCACTGTGGTGCCGGCGACCGAGTCGACCACCGCCCGCTCCTCGCCGGAGAAGCGGTTGAGCAGGCTGGACTTACCGACGTTGGGGCGGCCCACCAGCGCCACCCGGCGTGGGCCGCGCGGCCGGTTCTCCACGATCGCGGGCGCCTCGGGCAGCGCGTCGAGGATGGCGTCGAGCAGGTCGCCGGAGCCGCGGCCGTGCAGCGCCGAGATCGGGAACGGCTCACCGAGGCCGAGCGACCACAGAGAGGTCGCCTCCATCTCGATGGTGGTGTTGTCGGCCTTGTTGGCGATGAGGATCACCGGCTTGGCGCTGCGGCGCAGCATCTTCACCGCGGCCTCGTCCACGTCGGTGGCGCCGACCATGGCGTCCACCACGAACAGCACCACGTCGGCGGTCGCCACCGCGGTCTCGGCCTGGGCGGCGATGGCCGCGGCCCGGTCCTTGGCGTCGGGCTCCCAGCCGCCGGTGTCCACCACCGTGAACGCCCGGCCGTTCCACTGCGCGTCGTAGGGCACGCGGTCCCGGGTCACGCCGGGGATGTCCTCAACCACCGCCTGGCGGCGGCCGATGATGCGGTTGACGAGCGTGGACTTGCCCACGTTGGGGCGGCCGACCACGGCCACCACGGGCTGCGGGCCGGCCGGCTCACCGGAGTCGACCTCCGGCTCGCGCAGCTCCACCCAGCCGCCGAAATCGTCGCTCATGCGGCACCCCGCTCCGTGAGCATCTCGCGCAGGCGGGCCACTACCTCGTCGATGCCCAGCTCGGTGGTGTCCAGCACCACCGCGTCGGGGGCCTGCTGCAGCGGGTTGACCTTGCGGGTCGAGTCGAGGCGGTCCCGGCGGGCCAGGTCGGCGGCGGTCGCCGCGACGTCGGCGGCGTCCTCGGCGCTGCGCCGCTTCGCGCGCGCCGCCTCGGAGGCGGTCAGGTACACCTTCAGGTCCGCGTCCGGCGCGACCACCGAGCCGATGTCCCGGCCTTCGACCACGATCCGGCCCGCGTCGGCGATCACCCGCCGCTGCCGGTCCACCAGCAGCTCGCGTACGGCAGCGACGGCGGCCACCGCGGACACCGCGGCGGTCACCTCGGCGCCGCGGATGGCGGTGGACACGTCGGTGCCGTCGACTGTCACGGCGTACCCCTGGGGGTCGGTGCCGATGCGCAGGTCGGCCTCGGCGGCGACCTTGGCCACCGACTCGGCGTCGGTGAGTTCCACGCCGGAGCGCAGGACTGCCCAGGTCAGCGCCCGGTACATGGCGCCGGTGTCGAGGTAGCGGGCGCCGAGGCCCGCGGCCAGCCGCCGCGACACGGTGGACTTCCCCGAACCGGACGGCCCGTCCACAGCGACCACACATCGCCCGGCCGGTACGTTCTCCTCCACCGTTGTCCTCCTCAGCCCGTACCTCGCGGGTCGCCCGGATTCCCGGGCGCCGTTGAGCGGATGGTTCTGTCGTCAATCATGCCCGCGCCGCGCGGGCGTCCCGCCGGGCGGCACGCGCCGGCCCGCGGACCGCGTCGAAGCCTACCGGCAGCCGTACCCCGATCGGCGGGTCAGTCACCCACGGCCTTGAACAGGGCGGCGACCTCCGCGTTCGTCAGCCGCCGCAGCCGCCCGGTGCGCAGGTCGCCGAGCTTGATCGGACCGATCGAGGTACGGATCAGGCGGGACACCGGGTGTCCCACCTCGGCCATCAGGCGCCGGACGATGTGTTTGCGCCCCTCGTGCAGGGTCAGCTCCACCTGGGCGGTTTTGCCGAGCGTGTCGACCAGCTTGAACCCGTCGACCTTCACCGGCCCGTCCTCCAGCTCGACGCCGGCGGCGAGGCGCTTGCCCAGGTTGCGCGGGATCGGCCCGGCCACCTCGGCGAGGTAGGTCTTGAGCACCTCGTACGACGGGTGCATGAGCTTGTGGGCGAGGGTGCCGTCGTTGGTGAGCAGGAGCAGGCCCTCGCTGTCGGCGTCCAGTCGCCCGACGTGGTAGACCCGCTGCTCCAGCCGCGCGCCGATGAAGTCGGCCAGCTCGGTGCGGCCCTTCTCGTCAGCCATGGTGGTGACCACGCCGCGCGGCTTGTTCATCGCCACGTAGACCAGGCGGACGTCGGCCTGGAGCCGCTCCCCGTCGACGACGATCACGTCGCGGGCCGGGTCGGCCTTGTCGCCGAGCTGCGCCACCCGCCCGTTCACGGTGACCCGGCGCCGGAAGATCAGGTCTTCACAGGCGCGCCGGGAACCCACCCCCGCGGCGGCGAGCACCTTCTGCAGGCGCTCGGCGCCCTCGTACACGGGGGCGTCGGGCTTCGGGGCACGGTCATCGCGTCGCATCGGCAAGCTCTTCTACGTCGTCGGGAAGGAACGGGGCCAGCGGCGGCAGGTCGTCCACCGAGTTCAGCCCCAGCTTCTCCAGGAACATGGTGGTGGTCCGGTAGAGGTAGGCGCCGCTGTCCGCTTCGGTGCCGCACTCCTCGACCAGGCCGCGACTCACCAGGGTACGGAGCACCCCGTCGCAGTTGACACCCCGGATGGCCGAGATGCGCGAACGGGTCACCGGCTGCCGGTAGGCGACCACGGCGAGGGTCTCCAGCGCGGCCTGGGTCAGCCGCACGGACTGCCCGTCCAGTACGAACCGCTCGACGTAGGTGGCGTATTCCGGCCGGGTGTAGAGACGCCAGCCACCCGCCGCCCGGCGCAGGTCGAACCCGTGCCCGGCGGCGGTGTATCCGGCGGCGATCTCGTCGAGCATCGCGCCGACCCGTTCCGGGGACTGCTCCAGGACCTCGGCCAGGACCAGCTCGCTGACCGGCTGGTCCACCACGAGCAGGATCGCCTCCAGGGCGCCGCGCAGCTCCGCGTCGTCCAGGACCGGCGCGGGCACCGGTTCCGGCGCGGCCCGCCGCCGTCCCCGCTTAGCGGGTACGCCCTCAGCACCCGCTCCCCCACCCGCCCCCGGCGCCGCGTCCCGCGCGGGCAGGCCGACGTCTCCCCCGGCGTCGTCCGTCCCGGCCTCTCCCGAGATCTTGGTACGGTCCCGCCCTCCGAGGGGCGTCCCCGTACCAAGATCCCCCTGAACCGTGGCGATCTTGGAAGGAATGGGCCCCTCTGAGAGCCCTTCGCTTCCAAGATCCGCCGAGGAATCCGGTGTCGCGTCGAGATCTGCTTCCCGGGAATCGGTGGTGTCCGGGATGTCGGGGTCCGGGTGCTCGGCCGGTGCGTCGGAATCGTCCGGGGCTGGCCGGGGCGGGGCGGGACGCTCCCACGGGGGCACCCATGCGGCGGCCTGGTCGGCCAGGGAGTCGCGGCGTTCCTGGTCGCTCATCCGTTCACTCCTGCGTCGGTGCGTGTTCGTCCGCCGTCTCGCTGGGCACGGCGGCGTCGGATGCGGCATCTGCGGCGACGTCGCCCGGCACGGCGGCGTCGCTCACCCCGGCGCCGACGTCGGCCGGAGCAGCCGCGGCGTCGGCCGGTGCGGCGGGGACGGACGTGGTCGTGGGTTCGGGGCTGCCGGCGTACTCGTCGACTGTCAGCTCGGCCTCGCCGTCGACCGGGCCGGTCCAGCGGACGGTCAGCTCCTCCAGCGCCTGCTCCTGCACGAACGCCACGAGACCCTGCCGGTACAGCTCCAGCAGCGCCAGGAACCGGGCCACCACCTCGAGCGTCATCTCACAGTCTGCGCAGAGCAGCGAGAACGTGGCGATCCCGGCGCGGCGCAGCCGATCGGCGATGATGCCGGCGTGTTCGCGGACGCTGACCCGGACCATGTGCACGTGCGCGATGGACACCTCGGGCACCGGTTTCGGGCTCATCGCCTTGACCGCGAGCTTGCGCAGCCGCTCGGGACCGATGCCGAGCACCAGGTCGGGCAGCGCCTCGGCGTACCGGGGTTCGAGCGTGACCGCCCTCGGGTAGCGCCGACCGCCGACCGCCTCCAGCTCGGCGATGTGCGCGGCGGCCTCCTTGTACGCCTTGTACTGCAGCAGCCGCGCGAACAGCAGGTCCCGCGCCTCCAGCAGCGCCAGGTCCTCCTCGTCCTCCACCTCGGCGGAGGGCAGCAGCCGGGCCGCCTTGAGGTCGAGCAGGGTGGCGGCGACGAGCAGGAACTCGCTGGTCTCGTCCAGGTCCCACTGGTCGCCCATCGCCCGCAGGTACGCGATGAACTCGTCGGTGACCTTGTGCAGCGCCACCTCGGTGACGTCCAGCTTGTGCTTGCTGATCAGCTGGAGCAGCAGGTCGAACGGGCCGGTGAAGTTGTCCAGCCGGACGGTGAAGCCACTGGCCTGCTCGCCGGTGCCCGCGTCGGCGGGCACCACACCGTCGACCTCGGCGGCCAGCTCCGCGGCTACGGCGGGGTCGCCGGCGCCGTGTGGCGGGTCGAGGGGCGGTGCGGTCACCGGGAAACCGTAGACGACGCGGCGGGCGGCCGGCGTGCGCCCTACCGGTCCGCCTGGGCGGCGATGACCTCCCGGGCCAGCTGCCGGTAGTTGCGGGCGCCGGAGGAGGCCGGGTCGAGGGTGGTGATCGGGGCGCCGGCCACGGTGGACTCGGGGAACTTCACCGTCTTGGTGATGACGGTCTGGTAGACCTTGTCGCCGAACGCCTCGACCACCCGCTGCAGCACCTGGCGGCAGTGGGTGGTGCGGCTGTCGTACATGGTGGCGAGGATGCCTTCGAGCTCCAGGTCGAAGTTGAGCCGCTCGCGCACCTTGTCGATGGTGTCCAGCAGCAGCGCGACACCGCGCAGGCTGAAGAACTCGCACTCCAGCGGGATGAGCACGCCGTGCGCGACGGTGAGCGCGTTGATCGCCAGCAGGCCCAGTGAGGGCTGGCAGTCGATCAGGATGAAGTCGTACTCCTTGCGGATGGTGCGCAGCACCCGCGCCAGGGCCATCTCCCGGGCGACCTCGTTGACGAGCTGGATCTCGGCGGCGGAGAGGTCGATGTTGGCGGGCAGCAGGTGCAGCCCGGCCACGTCGGTCTTGATCAGGACGTCCTCGGCGGTGACGTCGTCCTGCATCAGCAGGTTGTAGACCGACAGGTCCAGGTTGTGCGGGTTGACGCCCAGCCCGACGGAGAGGGCGCCCTGCGGGTCGAAGTCGACGAGCAGCACCTTGCGGCCGTACTCGGCCAGGGCCGCGCCCAGGTTGATGGTCGTCGTGGTCTTGCCGACGCCGCCCTTCTGGTTGGCCATCGCGATGATCCGCGCCGGGCCGTGCCGATCGGTCGGCATGGGTTCGGGGATCGGCTTGCGCATGGTGTACGCGGCCGGGTCGGCGGGGCCGAGATCGGCGCCGAGCGTCGCCTGCTGCTCACGGAGCTCCGACGTCCAGGTCTCGGCACGGTCACCGTTTCCTGCCATGTCCTCGTTGCCCCCTCCCGACGACCACCCGGCGTCGGAGCCGTCCGACGTCCCTCGCGGCGCCGCTGCGCACCCCCGGTCCGTCGCACCTGGAGGCCCGCGCCGATGCCGACTGTACGCCACCGGCCAGCAGCGCGTTCGGTAGCGGGTCGGCGTGTCGGCGGCCCGTCGGCCAGGGCCGGCCACGTCGGCGCTCAGCGGGCGCGCGGATGCGCTGTCGCGTACACCTCGCGCAGTCGTTCCACGGTGACCAGTGTGTAGACCTGGGTGGTGGTCACCGACGCGTGGCCGAGCAGTTCCTGCACCACGCGCACGTCCGCGCCGCCGTCGAGCAGGTGCGTGGCGTACGAGTGGCGCAGCGTGTGCGGGGAGACCGCGTCGGGGCCGTCGACCGGCAGGCCGGCCCGGGCGGCGGCGGCGCGCAGCACGGCCCAGGCGCCCTGCCGGGTGAGCGGGCCGCCGCGGGCGTTGACGAACACCGCGTGGGTGCCGCGTCCGGCCGCGAGCAGCGCCGGGCGGCCCCGGACCAGCCAGGCGCGCAGCGCGTCGGCCGCGTACCCGCCGACCGGGACCAGCCGGGTCCGGCCGCCCTTGCCGCGCAGCAGCACGGTTCCGGCGTCCAGGTCGAGGTCGTCGACGGCGGCGCCGACCGCCTCGGAGATGCGCGCGCCGGTGCCGTACAGGAATTCCAGCAGCGCCCGGTCGCGCAGCGCGCGGGCGGCGGCGTCGCCGGTGCCGTCGGCCGGGCCGGCGGCCTCCAGCAGCCGCAGGACCGCGTCGACGGGCAGCGCGCGGGGCAGCCGGCGCGGCGGCGCGGGCGGGCGGACGTCGCGGCTGGGGTCGGCGCCGGTGAGCCCTTCGCGCAGCGCGAAGCGGTGCAGGCCGCGTACCGCGCTGGCGGCGCGGGCGGCGGAGGAGACGGCGAGCGGCGGGTGGTCGTCGTCGCCGGCGCGCAGCCGGGCCAGGTGGGCCTCGACCTGCGCGGGCCCGGCGGCGGCCAGGTCGTCCACCCCGGCGGCGGCCAGGGTGGCGAGGTAGCGGTCCAGGTCCCGGCGGTACGAGGCGAGCGTGTTCGCGGACAGCCCGCGCTCGACGGTGAGGTGGTCCAGGTACGTCCGGACCGCACGGCGCAGGGCCGGCGCGGGTTCCGCGCCGACCGCGCGCACGGCGGCGTCGGTCAGCTCAGCACCTCGTCCAGCGGCAGCACGTCCATGCCGTGCGCCTCGGCGACCGGGCCGTAGACGACCTTGCCGGCGTGGGTGTTCAGGCCCAGCGCCAGCGCCGGGTCGTTGCGCAGCGCCGCCTGCCAGCCCTGGTTGGCCAGTTCCAGGGCGTACGGCAGGGTGACGTTGGTCAGCGCGTAGGTGCTGGTGTTCGGCACCGCGCCGGGCATGTTCGCCACGCAGTAGAAGATCGAGTCGTGGACCTTGTAGACCGGGTCGGCGTGCGTGGTCGGGCGCGAGTCCTCGAAGCAGCCACCCTGGTCGATGGCGATGTCGACGAGCACGCTGCCCGGCTTCATCCGGGAGACCAGCTCGTTGGAGATGAGCTTCGGGGCCTTCGCGCCGGGCACCAGCACCGCGCCGATGACCAGGTCCGCGTCGAGCACTGCCCGCTCGATCTCGTACGCGTTTGAGGCGACCGTCTGCAGGTGGCCCCGGTAGATGGCGTCGGCGGAGCGCAGCCGGGCCACGTTCTTGTCCAGCAGCAGCACCTCGGACTGCAGGCCCAGCGCGATGGCGGCGCGTTGAGGCCGGACACGCCCGCGCCGATGACCACGGTCTTTGCGGCGTACACGCCGGAGACGCCGCCGGGCAGCACGCCCCGCCCGCCGCCGGTGCGCATCATGTAGAAGGCGCCCACCTGGGGGGCGAGCCGGCCGGCCACCTCGGACATCGGGGCGAGCAGCGGCAGCGACCGGTCGGGCAGCTCGACCGTCTCGTACGCGATGCCGGTGACCTTGCGGTCGACCAGCGCGTCGGTGCACTCGCGGGAGGCGGCCAGGTGCAGGTACGTGAAGAGCACCTGTCCCTCGCGCATCCGGTGGTACTCCTCGGCGATCGGCTCCTTCACCTTGAGGACCAGCTCGGCGGTGTCCCACACCTCGTCGGCGGTGGCCAGGATCTTCGCGCCGGCGGCGGCGAACTCGTCGTCGGTGATGCTGGAGCCGACGCCGGCGCCGGCCTCGACGAAGACCTCGTGGCCGTGGCGGGTGAACTCGTTGACGCCCGCGGGCGTGATCGCCACCCGGTACTCGTGGTTCTTGACCTCGCGGGGGATTCCGACCTTCACGATGCAGACACCTTCCTCCGGGGCTGCTCACCCCCGACTGCGCGGCGCCGCGCCGGCTCCGTTGCCGGCGCGGTACACCGGTCCCGCCGGCGGCAGTCTAGAGCCGTGGGAAGCCCACGGACGGCGACACTGTGACATCCGGTGCCCGCTGGTGCTGACGGTGTGTCAGGCATGGGCCAGGCTGGCCGGTGGAGACGTCATCAGCCGACAGGACAGAGTTCGGTAAATATCCTTCCACGACCGGGGTGCCGGGGCCGACAGGACGCGAGTCGATCACTATTGTGTCCGCTCATGACCACTCCTTACCAGCAGTACCCGCAGGGCGTCTCGGACAAGAGCAAGGTCGTCGCGGGTGTGCTCCAGATCCTCCTCGGCGGCTTCGGCATCGGCCGGTTCTACATGGGCGACACCAAGACCGGTGTCATCCAGCTCATCGTCACGCTCGTGACGTGCGGCATCGGCGCGATCTGGGGCCTCGTCGACGGCATCCTGATCCTCGTCAACGGCGGTGTCGACGGGCAGGGCCGCCCGCTGCGCGACTGACCACCGCAACGGAAAGGGGCCGCCCGGCGCACAGCGCCGCGCGGCCCCTTCGTCGTCGGTTCCCGATCAGCGCGGCAGCGGCGCCTCCGGCCGGCGCAGCTCGGTGAAGCCGGTCTCCCGGGCGCGGGCCGCGGCGAGCAGCCCGGCCACGCAGGACGCGTTGGTGATCTCACCGGCCAGCACCATCCGCACCGCCTCGTCCAGGTCCACGCGGACCACCTGGAGGTCGGCCTCCTCGTCGTGCCGGTCGTGCCGCTGCTCCGCCGGCACCTCGGCCAGCTCGCGGGCCAGGAACACCCGGACCACCTCGTCGGAGAAGCCGGGCGAGCTGTGCAGGTCCACGAGCACGTCCACGCGCGCCGCGGTCAGGTCGGCCTCCTCGGCCAGCTCCCGCAGCGCCGCGGCGGCCAGGTCCTCGCCGCCGACGTCCATCAGCCCGGCGGGCAGCTCCCACAGGTGCCGGCCGACCGGGTGCCGGTACTGGCGGATCAGCACCACCTGACCGGCGTCGTCGAGCGCCACCACGGCGACCGCGCCGACGTGCCGCACGTAGTCCCGGGTCGCCTCGCCGCCACCGGGCATGGTGACGTCGTCGCTGACCACGGAGAAAATCCGGCCGGACCAGATCTGGCGGCGCGCGGTCACCTCGTACCGGTGCTCGACGCCGCTCACTTGGCCTGGGCCTTGGCGCCGCCGCCGCGGCCGGCCTTCTTCGCCGCGCCGTCCAGGTCCACCGGCAGCTGGTCGGCCTGCGAGTACGCCACGGCGGCGCCGACGAACGCGGCGAACAGCGGGTGCGGGCGGGTGGGGCGGCTCTTCAGCTCCGGATGCGCCTGGGTGGCCACGAAGAACGGGTGCAGGTTGCGGTCCAGCTCGACGAACTCCACGAGCCGCCCGTCCGGCGAGGTGCCGGAGATCGTCAGCCCCGCCTTGGTGAGCTGGTCCCGGTAGGCGTTGTTCACCTCGTACCGGTGGCGGTGCCGCTCGCTGACCTCGGTGCTGCCGTACGCCTCGGCGACGATCGACCCCTCGGCGAGCTTCGCCGGGTACGCCCCGAGCCGCATGGTGCCGCCCAGGTCGCCGCGGCCGGCCACGATGTCCTCCTGGTCGGCCATGGTGGCGATGACCGGGTGCACGGCCTCCTCGTCGAATTCGAGCGAGTTCGCGCCGTCGAGGTTGGCCAGGTGACGGGCCACCTCGATGGTCATGCACTGCAGGCCGAGGCAGAGGCCGAGCAGCGGGATGCCGTTCTCCCGCGCGTACCGGGCGGTGCCGACCTTGCCCTCGATGCCGCGTACGCCGAAGCCGCCGGGGATGACGATGCCGTCGACGCCGGACAGCGCGGCGGCCGCGCCGGCCGCCGTCACGCAGTCGTCGCTGGGCACCCACTTGAGCTTCACCCGGGCGCGGTGGCCGAACCCGGCCGCCCGGATCGCCTCGCTCACCGACAGGTACGCGTCGGGCAGGTCGACGTACTTGCCGACGAGCGCGACGGTGATCGTGTGCCGCGGCTGGTGCACCCGCTCCAGCAGGTCGTCCCAGCGGGTCCAGTCGACGTCGCGGAACGACAGGCCGAGCCGGCGCACCACGTACGCGTCGAGGCCCTCCCGGTGCAGCACCTTCGGGATGTCGTAGATGCTCGGCGCGTCCGGGGCGGCGGTGACCGCCTCCCGGTCGACGTCGCAGTACAGCGACAGCTTCTCCTTGACCTTGTCCGGGATCTCCCGGTCGCAGCGCAGCACCAGCGCGTCGGGCTGGATGCCGATGCTGCGCAGCTGCGCCACCGAGTGCTGGGTCGGCTTGGTCTTCAGCTCGCCCGACGGCGCCAGGTACGGCACCAGCGACACGTGCAGGTAGAAGCAGTTGTCCCGGCCCAGGTCGTGGCGGATCTGCCGGATCGACTCCAGGAACGGCAGCGACTCGATGTCGCCGACGGTGCCGCCGACCTCGGTGATCACCACGTCGGGCACCTGGCCGTCGGCGTCCGGGTCGGCCATGCCGCGGATGCGGGCCTTGATCTCGTTGGTGATGTGCGGGATGACCTGCACCGTGTCGCCGAGGTACTCCCCGCGCCGCTCCTTGGCGATCACCGCCGAGTAGATCTGGCCGGTGGTGACGTTCGCCTTGCCGGAGAGGTCCCGGTCGAGGAACCGCTCGTAGTGCCCGACGTCGAGGTCGGTCTCGGCGCCGTCCTCGGTGACGAAGACCTCGCCGTGCTGGAACGGGTTCATCGTCCCGGGGTCGACGTTCAGGTACGGGTCGAGCTTCTGCATCACCACGCGCAGTCCGCGCGCGGTCAGCAGACTGCCGAGGCTGGAGGCGGTGAGGCCCTTACCCAGCGAGGAGGCGACGCCCCCGGTGACGAAAATGTGCCTGGTCGTCCGTGCTGTAGGGGCCAAGGCCTGCTCCCGTGTCGTCCGTAGCGGTCGTGCGAACCGCCGTGCCGATCAGACAAGTGATCACGCGATCCACGGGATTCCACGGTAACACCATCCGGACCGTGAGCCGGCGTCGCACCCGCTGTCGGCGCACGTGAGGCCCGTGCCGGCCCTCGTGCGGCGCTCTTCCGTGCCCCGTCCGGGCCCTTGATCGACACCACCCCGCCGATGTGGTGCCTTCCACAGGGCCTTGACCCCGCCACCTCCCCGATCTGGCGAGGGCGCGGCGGGGGGCGGCACGCCCGCGCGGGCAGCGCGGGCCGGTCAGCCGGCGGGGACCTCCGAGGAGGCCGGGGTCGGCTGTGCGGGGACCCGCGCCCCGGCGCCGGGCGATGCGTTCGGCGTTTCCGTGCCGGCCGGGCCCTGCCGACCCGGTCCGGCCGGCTCCCCGGCCTCCCCCGGATCGCCCACACCGTCACCGGCCGGACCGTCGCCCGCCGAACCCACCATCACCAGCACCGTCACCGGCCGAACGGAGCACCGTCAGGCGTGCCGCCGGGCAGCGGGGCCGCCTCGGGAAGGGCTGTCCGGGCCGCCCGGTGGTACCGCGTCCGTCTCGCCGCCAGGGCGGCCGCTGTCTGGCAGCGTACGGTCGGTGGAGTGGTCGAGCACCCGCAGCGCCGACAGCGCCGCCATGGGCACCCACGAGCGCCGCCGCCGCGCCGGCCACGTCCAGCGCCGAGCCGCCCAGCACGCCGCCCAGCCCGACGGCCACGCCGGTGCCGGCCATCGCGGCCCGGATCGCCGGGTAGATGCCGAACAGCCGCATCAGGCCGCCCCACGGCTGCAGCAGCGCCAGCCAGACCAGCGCCGCCCCGGCCAGGGCCAGCACGGTGAGCGGGCTGTTCACCAGCGTCTGGATGTTGGAGTCGCCGGAGCGGTGCACGGTGAGCCCGCCGGTGCCGTCGCCGAGCGCGGCCAGGAACCGGCCCAGGCTTCCCCGCTCGTCGGCGGGACGGCCCAGGTCGACCAGGGCGAAGCCGATGGTGACCGCGAGCGCGGCCATGGTGGCCCAGGCCAGTCGGCTCACGGTGAGCCAGCCGCCGGTGCAGATGGCGGCGGCGACGCTGACGCCGGCGGTGAGCGCGATCGCGCCGATCGAGTCGGCGCCCAGGTACGGGCTGCCCACTATCACCACTGCCAGTCCGCCGACGGCCACCATCACCATCGGCCGCCAGCCCTTGCGGAACCGCTGGGCGAGCCAGCCGCCGCACAGCAGTGATCCGGCGACGAACACGCCCAGCCCGACGGTGCCGAGCCCGGCGTACCGGCCGCCCTCCAGCGCGGAGTAACCGACCACGCCGTTGAGCTGCAGCCGGGAGCCGGTGAGCACGTCCACGCCGACCACGAGCGTGGCCAGCCCGGCGACCGCGCCGAGCGGGCCGAGCGTGCGCTCGTGCCCGGGGCTGAACCGGACCAGGGCGGTGCCGCCGACGACGAGCAGCGCGGTCACCGAGGCGTACCAGACGCCGGCGTGGCTGCCGCGCCACCAGGGCACGGCGTCGGCCAGCAGCGCCGCGGGCACGGCCAGCGCGGCGGCGATGAGCAGCAGCTCCACCACGGCGACGACGCGCCGGGACACCGGTTCCGGTCCGTGCGGGCCGGCGAGGCGGCGGGCCCGGCGTAGCAGCGGCAGCACCGCCACCGCGAGGGCCAGCTTGGGCGGCGGCGAGCAGGGTGAAGAACCAGCCGGCGACGCGCCGCTGGGCGGCGGCCTCCCGTTCCGCGTCGGCGACGCCTCGATCGCGGCCCGCAAGGTCGTCGGGCCGGTCGTCGGCGGTGACCGCGGGACGGCCGACGAAGGCCCGTTCCGGGGCCGGCCGGTCGAGTACGGCGAGCACGGTCGGGGCCAGGTCGACCAGTTGCAGGTAGCCGGATCGGGGCGGTGCTCGGCGAGGTCAGCCAGCCGCCCGTCCAGCCGGGCCGTCGGCGATCGCGACGTGCAGCCGCGCCGGGTTGTCGGTGTCGGAGACGCCCGCGACCAGCACCAGTGAGCGCGGCGGCCGGGCGGCGAGGACCCGGGCCAGCCGGGCGTCGGCCTGCCGCGCCTGGGCGGCCCGTACGGCCGGGTCGTCGTCGTCGACGGTGCCGGCGTCGACGATGCTCAGCACGCAGGAGCCGAGCAGTTCCGCCGGGTTCTCGGGCAGCGTGGGCGCGTACCTGTCGACCCGGCCGAACGGACGGGCGGCGGCCACGGCGGCGCCCGGCCCCACCGCCACCGAGCAGC
This sequence comes from Micromonospora sp. M42, assembly GCF_000568915.1. Taxonomy (NCBI): domain Bacteria; kingdom Bacillati; phylum Actinomycetota; class Actinomycetes; order Micromonosporales; family Micromonosporaceae; genus Micromonospora; species Micromonospora sp. M42. The sequence continues at coordinate 1,722,552 of NZ_KK037233.1, forward strand.
GCACCGACTCGGCCAGCGCGCCGGGCTTGGCGCCCCAGGCGAGCTGTTCCTGGTTGTGCGCCACGACGCTGGGCTGGTCGGGCAGGTTCGCGCCGATGCCGTCGGGCCGTTCCACAGTCACGCCGGCCGCCGGGCAGCCACCGCCCGGACGGGCGCCCGGCCAGGCGGCGAAGTTCCCGGCGCCGAGGGTGAGCCAGCCGTCGACGGGGCAGGTGGGCCGGTGCGCGGACCGCACCGACAGGGAGCCGATCGCGCCCTGCTCGGCCATCCGCCACAGCGTCGGCGTGTTCTCCGGGTCGACGTCGTCCCAGCGCAGGCCGGCCGCGCCGACGAGGACCACGAAGTCGGCGCCGGGCCGGTCCGCGCCGCGGTCCGGCCGGGCGGCCAGCGCGGTGATGCCCAGCGCCACCACGACCAGGGTGAGCAGGACCGGGGTCAGTCGGCGCAGCATCAGCGGTTCCCGGCGGAGTGCTGCGGTGTCAGCTCGGCGTAGAGGTCGGCGAGCGCGGCCACGGTGTCCGCCTCGGTGGGCCAGGTCGCGGCCCGGGCCAGGCCGCGCCGGCCCACCTCGGCCCGGCGTACGGGGTCGTCGAGCAGGTCGCGCACCGCCGCGTCGACGGCGTCCACGTCCCCGGGCGGCACCAGCACGGCCCCGTCGCCGACGAGCTCCGGCAGCCCGCCGACGGCGGTCGCGACGAGCGGTACGCCGGCCCGCAGCGCCTCCTGGGCGAACAGCTGCCGGGCCTCCCAGTCGCTGGTCACCACGGCGAGGTCGGCGCCGGCCAGCAGGTCCGCCACGTCGGTGCGGTGCCCGAGCAGCGTCACCGGCGCGCGGGCGGCCGAGATCCGGGCGGCCAGCGGCAGGTACGCGGGTCCGCTGCCGGCGATCACCACGACCGGGGCGGGGGTACGGGTGCGCCAGCGGGCGGCGGCGTCGATGAGCACGTCGTACCGTTTCTGCGGGTGCAGCCGACCCACCGAGAGGATCAGCGGGCGGTCGGCGGTGACGCCGAACTCGGCGCGGACGGCGGCGCGGCGGCGGCCCGGCGGCGGCAGCGTGGGCGCGGCGACCGGGGCCAGGCGCGCGTCGGCGGCGCCCAGCGCGGCGGCGCGGTCGACCAGGTCGGCGGAGGCGCCCAGCGCGACCCGCACGGACCGGGCGACGATCCGCTCGACCAGCCGGGACGCCGCGCCGCGCAGCCCTTTCGCGAGGACCGCGTTGTGCCAGGTGACGACGAGCGGCGCGGTGGGGCGGGCGAGCGCCGCGACCAGGCCGGCGCGCAGCCCGTGCGCGTGCACCACGTCGACGGGTGTGTCCGCGAGCGCCCGGCGCAGCGCGGTGACCGCGCGCGCGTCGCCCGGCGTGGGGCTGGCCGGGATCTCCACCGGGGTGAACCGGGCGCCGACGCCGGTGAAGCCGAACTGCTCCTCGGTGGCGGCCGGTCCGCACACCAGCACCGACGCTCCGGCCTCGGTGAGTCCCCCGGCGATCGAGCGCACGTGCTGCCCGACCCCGCCGGTGCTGGAGGCGAGCACGAGCCCACCGACCCGGGCCAGCGCGGTGCGGGCGAGGCGTCCGTCATGAGGAAACGGTCTCCTTTCCGTCGCCCCGCTCGCCGGGGTGCTGCTGCGCCGGCGGGCCGTCGTCCCCGCCGGCCGGGCGTCGCCGGCGCAGCCGGCGGGTCACGGTCGCGAGCAGCGGCCGCAGGTCGCGGGCGTCGGTCAGCCAGGCGACGGCGAGGAACAGGACACCGACCACGACCCCGGACAGCATGCCCTGCGCGAGGGCCTGCGGTGTCGTCGGGGTGCCGTCACCGAGCCCGGCGAGTCCCGCCGCGACGGCCGCCCCGCCCGCTCCGGCGACCACCGCGGCGAGCAGCCCGGCGGCGCCGGCCCGGCCGATTCCGGCGAGCGCCTCGCCGCCGGCGGCACGCCGGACCGCGACGATCAGCAGCGCGCCGAGCAGCACCATGCCGGCCGACGTCGCCAGCGTCACCGCGAGGACCCGGTCGGCCAGCGGCAGCGCCTGGGCGAACAGGAGGGCGAACGCGGGCACGCTGAGCCATCCGAGCGCGGTGGCGACGGTGGCCGCGCGGGTCTCGCCGCGGGCGTACAGGGCGCGGGTGAGGACCGCGAACAGGCCGTAGCCGAGCAGGCCGGGCGCGAACCCGGCGATCCCGGCCGCGGCGGTACGCGCGTCCAGCGGGTCGGCGAAGAAGAAGTGCCCGACCGGGATCGCGGTGCCGACGAGCGCGGCGGCGCCGAGCAGGCTGAACAGCACCACGCCGCGTACCGCCGGGGCGAGCGTGTCCCGGTAGGCGCGCTCGTCGCCGGTGGCCCGGGCCGCGACGAGCGTCGGGTACGCGGCCACCGCCAGCGGCACGGCCAGCACCGCCCAGGGCAGGAAGTAGACGGTCTGGGCGAGGTTGTAGACGCCGACGTCGGCGGTCCGGCCGTAGGTGACCTGGTTGAGCGCTACCACCAGGGCGATCTGCTGGGCGGCGACGGTGACCACCCCGGCGACGGCCAGGCCGCCGACCCGGGCCCGGGCGTCGGCCGGGAACCGGTAGCCCGGCCGGATCCGGAGCTTCAGCCGGCGCAGCGGGATCAGCAGCGACAGCGAGAGCACCACCACGCCGAGTGTGGTGCCGGCGGACAGCAGCAGCTCGCCGCCGCGCCCGGCCTCGCCGATCGTGGCCAGCCGCCCCTCGGTCGCGGTGAAGGCGAGGTAGACGCCGATCACGCTGATGCTCGACAGCAGCGGCGCGATCACCGGCCAGGCGAACCGGCGGTGCGCCTGGAGCACACCGGTGAGCACGATGCCCACGCCGTAGAGCGGCAGCTGCGGCGCGAAGACGCGCAGCATCCGGGCCCCGGACGCCTGCTGCGCCTCGCTGAGACCGTCTCCGATCAGGCCCGGCAGCGGGTCGGCGAAGATCGCCACCAGCACCGCCAGCGGCACCAGCAGCGTCAGCGTCCAGGTCAGCAGCGCGCCGGTGGTGGCGGCCACCGCACGCCGGTCACCGGCCTCGACCGCGCCGGCCAGCAACGGTACGACGAGACTGGCCAGCGCCCCGCCCGCGACGATCTCGAAGATGAAGTTCGGGACGTAGTTGGCCACCAGGTAGGCGCCACCGAGGTCGCTGGTGGACAGCGTCCAGGTGAACACGGCGGTGCGGCCGAAGCCGGCGAGCCGGCTGACCACGGTGAGCACGGCGATGAGGGCGGCCGCCCCGGCGACGCGGCCGGCGGCGGCGAGAGGTGCCGGTTTCGTCACGTCAGTCGGGCAGCCGGCCCAGTTCGTCGAGGTGCCGCAGCCCCGGCGTGGACGCGATGACCTGGGTGAAGCTGACCTTCTCGCTGGCGGCGGTGAGGCGGCGAGCACGGACAGCACGCCGGCGCGGCCCAGCGGCCCGGTACGCGCGGCCAGGCTCACGCCCAGCAGCGCAC
>NZ_KK037233.1:1726631-1736295 GCF_000568915.1 Micromonospora sp. M42
TGCGCGTCTGGCGCAGCGTGTAGCGGGCGGCCAGCACCCCCGCGCCCACGGCGAGCAGCCGACCCAGTCTCACGGGACCTCCTCGATCCGGACTTCGAACGCGACGCGGCACGGACCGGGCGGCCCGGCGGTCCCGGGGCAGTGTAGGCACCCGGGAGGCGGCGTTGTCGCCCACGCCGTACAGACCAATCTTCTTCTCGGTGAGCTGCTGCGCCAGGGCGAGGCTGGTGGCCAGCTGGCCCTGCACGGTGTTGGCGTTGTCGACGGTGGAGATGGTCTGCGACAGCACGGGTCGCCGCGGACCACGGAGACCAGGTTCCCGCCGGTCGAGCCCATGCCGGCGACCACCAGCGCGCCGGCCCGGTCGAACTCCACGGCGATCTTCACCACCGACTCGTCCTTCTTGGCCGAGTCCTTGTCCACGTACGGCTGGCCGGTGACCATCACGACCGCCTCGGCGGCGGTGGAGATCTTGTCCGCCGGGGTGAGGTAGCCGGCGGTGGCGTACTGCTCCAGCACCGTGCGCCGGTCGGTCTCGCTGGCCGCCGGGGTGCCCGCGGGACGGTCGACCAGGACGTTCGCCAGCAGCGCGCTCGAGGTCTCCACGCCGTGCCCGTTGCCGGGCAGGTTGATGGCGGGGGACGTGTTCGGCCGGGCGGTGACCGCCAGTTCCAGCAGGTTGTTGTTGCTGTCCGGGTTGACGAACTTGTCCTGCACGTCGATGCGGCCGGTGACGTCCGCGCCGGCGGTCTGCAGCATCTTCACCACGCCCTCGGCCTGGTCGCGGCCGCTGGGCAGGGTGAGCACCAGCACCCGACGGCCGGTCAGCTTGCCGGGCAGGACGAGCTGGGCCACCTCGGCGGCGAAGTCCTCCTCGGTCTCCAGCTGCTTCTGCATGCTGTTGACCGACTGGCGCATCAGCGAGTTGTCCTTGCGCAGGCCGTTGACGTTCTCCCGGAGCGAGTCGGCGACCGGCCCGTTGAGGGCGGCCGTGCCGACCACCAGGCCGATCGCCAGCGCCAGGAACACCGCGGTCAGGGACACCACGTGGTAGCGAAAGTTGATCACGCTTGCAGCCTCTTGATCGTCGGGGGAGCTAGAAGAGCTGGCCGAGCTGGAACACGAAATTGTCCCACCATTCGGAGACCACGCCCAAATACGCCTTCCCGACGGTGGAGACCGCCACCGCGGAGGCCATCGCGGCCACCGCCGACAGGACCAGCAGCAGCAGCGACGAACCGGAGATGCTCTGCCGGTAGAGCCGGCTGACGCCCTTGGCGTCGACCAGCTTGCCGCCCACCTTCAGCCGGGTCAGGAACGTCGACGCCATGCCGCCGCGCCCCTTGTCCAGGAACTCCACCAGGGTGGCGTGGGTGCCGACGGCCACCAGCAGCGACGCGCCCTTCTCGTCGGCCAGCAGCATGGCGAGATCCTCGCTGGTGGCCGCCGCCGGGAACGTGATCGCCGGTACGCCGAGCCCGTTGACCCGGGCCAGGCCGGGCGCCCGCCCGTCCGGGTAGGCGTGCACGATCACCTCGGCGCCGCAGCGCAGCACGTCGTCGGTGACCGAGTCCATGTCCCCGATGATCATGTCCGGGGTGTAGCCCGCCTCGACCAGCGCGTCGGCCCCGCCGTCGACGCCGATCAGCACCGGCTTGAACTCCCGGATGTACGGGCGCAGCACGTCCAGGTCGGCCTTGTAGTCGTAGCCGCGCACCACGATCAGGCAGTGCCGGCCCTGGACCTGGGTCTGGATCTCCGGCACGCCGACGCCGTCGAGCAGCAGGTCACGTTCCTGCCGCAGGTAGTCCATCGTGTTGGCGGCGAACGCCTCCAACTGCACCGACAGGCCCTCCCGGGCGTCGGCCATCGACTTGGCCACGGTCTCGGCGTCCTGCAACGTGCCGTGCGCGACCGGCTCCTCGCCGACGAACACGGTGTTGCCCTCGATGCGGACCCGGTCACCCTCGCGGACCTGCTCGAAGACGCTCTCGCCGAGATCGTCCAGCAGCGGGATGCCGGCCGAGATCAGCACCTCCGGGCCGAGGTTGGGATAGCGGCCGGAGACCGACGGCTTGGCGTTGAGCACCGCCGCCACACCCACCGCGACGAGCGAGTCGGCCGCCACCCGGTCCAGGTCGACGTGGTCGATGACCGCGATGTCGCCGGGGCGCAGCCGCCCGACCAGCCGTTTCGTCCGGCGGTCGAGGCGCGCGGTGCCGACGATGGAGCCCGGCTCCGGGTTCCGGCTCCGGCGCAGTATGGGTAGACGCATCGTGACCATCCTGGCATGTGAGGCAGGTTTTGCTGTCGCGACATGCCTGAGCAGGGCCGCCTACCCAGGGAAGCACACCGGAACCCGCGCCGGTGTGCTTGCGCTCACAATCGGGGTATCACGGACGCCTTTCCTTGGCCGCCACGGCCAGGAGCTCCTCGGCATGGGCGATACCCAGATCCGAGTCCGGCAAACCGGCGAGCATCCGGGCCAGTTCCCGGGCGCGCTCGGTGTCCTCCACCACGCGCACCCCGCTCGTGGTGACCGCTCCCCCGGTGTCCTTGGCCACCACCAGGTGCCGGTCGGCGAACGCGGCGACCTGCGGCAGGTGGGTGACCACGAGCACCTGATGACTGCGGGCCAGCCGGGCCAGCCGGCGGCCGATCTCCACCGCGGCCTGACCGCCGACACCCGCGTCGACCTCGTCGAACACCAGCGTGGGCGGGCCGCCGGAACCGGCGAAGACCACCTCGATGGCGAGCATCACCCGGGACAGCTCGCCGCCGGAGGCGCCCTTCTGCAACGGCAGCGCCGGCGCGCCCGGGTGGGCCAGCAGCCGCAGCTCCACCTCGTCGGCGCCGTCCGCGCCGACGCCGGTCTCGACGCCGTTGACCGGCAGGCTCGGCTCGGACCGGCCCGCCGGACGCGGCAGCACCGCCACCTCGATCCGGGCGTGCGGCATGGCCAGCCCGGCCAGCTCGACGGTGACCTCCTCGGCGAAGCGGACCGCGGCCTCCCGCCGGGACGCCGACACCCGGCCGGCGAGGTCGGCCACCTCACCGGCGAGCCGGGTGGCCTCGCGGTCCAGCTCGTCCAGCAGCTCGTCGGAGGTGTCCAGATCGGACAGCCGCGTGCGGGCCCGCTCGGCCCACGCCACCACGCCGTCGACGTCGTCGGCGTACTTGCGGGTGAGCCCGCGCAACGCGGCCCGCCGCTCGTAGACGGTCTGCAGGCGGGCCGGGTCGGCGTCCAGCGCGGCCAGGTAGGTGGACAGCTCCGCGGCCACGTCGGTGACCAGCGTGGCGGCCTCCTCCAGCCGGGCCGCCAGCTCGCCCAGCGCCGGGTCGGTGCCGGCCTGCGCCTCCAGCGTGCGCCGCGCGGTGCCCAGCAGCGCCGCCGCGTCCGGCGTGTCGTCGGCCGCCTCGACGCCGCCGGCCACGCACTGCTGCGCCACCTGCGCGGCGGTACGCAGCCCCTCGGCGTGCTCCAGCCGCTGCGCCTCCGCCTTCAGCTCGTCGTCCTCCCCCGGCTGCGGATCGACCCGGGTGATCTCGTCCAGGCCCAGCCGCAGCAGGTCGGCCTCCTGGTTGCGTTCGCGCGCGTTGCGCCGCCGGTCGGCCAGGTCGTCGACGACCGTGCGCCACCGGGCGTACGTCTCGCGCAGCGCGTCGAGCAGCTTCTCGTGCTCCGGCCCGGCGAACCGGTCGAGCGAGGCGCGCTGCTCGGCCGGGCGCAGCAGCCGCAGCTGGTCGGACTGGCCGTGCACGGCCAGCACCTGCTCGCCGACCTCACCGAGCGTGGACACCGGCATGGCCCGCCCGCCCAGGTGCGCGCGGGAACGCCCCTCGATGGTCACGGTGCGGCTGAGCAGCAGCGAGCCGTCCTCGTCGGGCTCACCACCGGCGTCGAGGATGCGGGCGTGCACCGACTCGGCCACCCGCCCACCGAGGCGCAGCCGGCCCTCCACCACGGCGCGGCCCGGCTGGGCGCGCACCCGGCCGGCGTCGGCGCGGCCGCCGAAGAGCAGGCCGAGGCCGGTCACCACCATGGTCTTGCCGGCGCCGGTCTCGCCGGTGATGACGTTCATCCCCGCGGCCAGCGGCAGCGTGGTGTCCTCGATGACGCCCAGTCCGGTGATGCGCAGCTCTTCCAGCACAGCACCCGACAGTAGCCCCGCCGTGTGACAGTTGACCAGCCGGCAGGTCGAGCCGCGGGCACCCGACCCCGGACGAGGAAGAGCTCCACCGCAGCCCGGTACGGGCGGACACGGCCCGGGCCGGTGAGTTCGCGCAGCGGCTGGGCCGCCGACCGGCCGTGGTGGACGGTCGCACCGCGACCTGCCCACTGGTGCACGGCGGCCGGCCGACCTGATGCCGCCGCACCGGCGACATGTCGCCAGGTGGACACGAGCGCAGCGCGGTAGAGGGCCGGGACGCCGGAGATCGCGTCGCCCAGCTCGCGCGCCGCCGCTTCCTCCGGCGGCGGCTGCACGACCTGTCCGCCCGACCGGGGTCGACACCCGATCGGGCGCGGCGCGCCGGTCCGCCCGCCGCGGCCGGCTACGACACTCCGGCGTCCCGACCGTCGCGGCCCCGACCACCCCCTGGCCGAGCCCGCGACATCCGGGCCACGCATCCGGAAGCGGCGGGCCTCACCGCCGCACCCGGACTCACCTCATCGCGGCCCGTACGCTCACCGTAACGTGCGCGGCGGCCCGGACCGGTGGTCCGAACGGAGGTTTCCGCTGATCCGTCGGTCAGCGACGGTTGCCCCGCCAGCCCTGGACGGGCAGGTCGAACTTGGCCACCAGCCGGTCGGTGAACGGACGCGCCCGCAACCGCACGATGCGCACCGGCAACGTGCCCCGGCGCACCGTGACCCGGGCGCCCGGCGGCAGGTCGTAGACACGCCGGCCGTCGCAGCAGAGCACCGCGAGGGTGGTGAACGGGTCGACGGTGATGACGAACGTCGACGTCGGCGCGGTCACCAGCGGGCGGCTGAACAGCGCGTGCGCGCTGATCGGCACCAGCAGCAGCGCCTCCACCTCGGGCCAGACCACCGGCCCGCCGCCGGAGAACGCGTACGCGGTGGAGCCGGTCGGGGTCGCGCAGATCACGCCGTCGCAGCCGTACCGGGACAGCGGCCGGCCGTCCACGTCGACGAGCAGCTCCAGCATCTGGGCGCGCTCGCCCTTCTCCACGCTGATCTCGTTGAGCGCCCACGACTCGATGGTCGGCCCGCCCTCGAACTCGGCGGTGACGTCCAGCGTGAGCCGTTCGTCCACGCTGTAGTTACGCTCGACCACGTCACGTACCGCGGTGTCCAGGTCGTCGATCTCCGCCTCGGCGAGGAAGCCGACCTTGCCGAGGTTGATGCCCAGCAGCGGGACCTTCGCCGGACGGGCCAGCTCGGCCGCGCGCAGGAACGTGCCGTCCCCGCCGAGCGCGAAGACGATCTCGGCGCCCTCGGCCGCCTCCGGGCCGGTCACCGGCACCACACCGGGCAGGTCCAGGTCGTCGGCCTCCTCGGCCACCACCCGCACCTCGAAACCGGCGGCGATCAGGTCGGCGGCCACCGCGCGCGCGTGCTCGGTGCTGCGTCGACGGCCGGTGTGCGTCACCAGCAGCGCGGTGCGGCTCACCCGGACACCTCCTCGGTCGTGGCCGCCGTGGTGGCGGCGCCCTGCGGGCCGGCGGCCACCACCGCGCGGACCCGCTCCGGGTCCGCGGCGGGCGCGTCCCCGCGCAACCATACGAAGAACTCGACGTTGCCGCTCGGCCCGGGCAGCGGGCTGGCCGCCACTCCGGCCAGGCCCAGGCCGAGCCCGGCGGCCGCGGCGGCCACGTCGAGCACCGCCTCGGCGCGCAGCGCCGGATCGCGGACCACGCCGCCGGCGCCGACCCGCTCCTTGCCGACCTCGAACTGCGGCTTGACCATCAGCGCCAGGTCGCCGCCGGGGCCGGTGCACGCGGCCAGCGCCGGCAGCACCAGACGCAGCGAGATGAACGACAGGTGGCCACCGTCAGGTCGACCGGACCGCCGATCGCCTCCGGCGTGAGCGTACGCACGTTCGTACGCTCGAACACCCGCACCCGCTCGTCGGTGCGCAGCGACCAGGCGAGCTGCCCGTAGCCGACGTCCACGGCGACCACCTCGGCCGCGCCGCCGCGCAGCAGCACGTCGGTGAACCCGCCAGTCGACGCGCCCGCGTCCAGGCAGCGCCGGCCGGTGACGGTCAGCCCGCCGGGGGCGAACGCGGCGAGCGCGCCGGCCAGTTTGTGGCCGCCCCGGGAGACGTACTCGTCGGCCGGGTCCTCTCCGGTCACCAGCAGCGGATCGGCCGGGTCGACCAGCCGCGGGCTTGCGCGCCCGCACTCCGCGCAGCTGGACGCGACCGGCCTCCACGAGCGCGGCGGCCTGTTCCCGGGAGCGGGCCAGCCCGCGCCGGACCAGTTCGGCGTCCAGCCGGGTACGACGAGCCATCAGGTGTGTCTCCGCCTCTGCTCAGGCCTGGTCGATGGTGGCGAGGGTCTCGCGCAGCGTCTCGTACGCCGCCTCGTACTGGGCGATCTGGTCGGCCGGGGCGAGCGCCTCGGCGTTGGCCATGCCGAGCACCGCGGCGTCCACCGCCGGGTGCCGCGCCTCGCCGACCTCCTCGGCCGGCGCGGGGCGTACCCCCGGGGGTGGTCCGGGCCGCGGGCCCGGCGGCGGACCGGGCCGCGGCGCGGTCACGAGCCGGCCGCCCGGCGGCCGGTGGCCTTCCTCGCCGGCCGGGCGGGCGCGGCGGGCGAGCCGTCGGCGGGGGTACGGGCCATGGTGGCGGGCGGCTTCTTCGCGATCGCCTTCTTGGCCACCGTCTTCTTCGCCACCGCCTTCGTCGGCGCCGTTGCCGCGGACTCGGCGGTCGGCGGCGCGGTCGCGCCGGACGGCGCGGTGGCGGTCCCGGCCGGCGCGGAGGCGGGCTCGGACGATCCGGCGGGCGGCGTCTCGCCGGGCCCGAGGTTGCCGCGCGCCTCGCGGGGGGGGTCCGCTTTCTATATCGGCGGGGGTACGGGCCATGGATGGCCGGGCGGCTTCTTTCACGATCGCCCTTCTTGGCCCACCGTTTTTTCGCCACCGCCTTCGTCGGCGCCGTGCCGCGGACTCGGCGTCGGCAGCGCGGTCGCGCCAGGGCGCGGTGGCGGTCCCGGCCGGCGCGGAGGCGGGCTGGACGATCCGGCGGCGGCGTCTCGCCGGGCCCGAGGTTGCCGCGCGCCTCGCGTAGCTGCCGCTCCAGGTCGTGCACCCGGCGGGTCAGCTCGGCGACCTCGTCGGCAGTGGCCAGCCCGACCGCGCCCAGCGCCCGGTCCACCTCGAAGCGGACCAGCTTGGTCAGCGACTCCCGGTTCGCCAGGCCGGTGGCCACCAGCTCCTCGGCGAGCGTCTGGATCTGGGCGGCGGTCGCGCCACCCTGGCCGACGACGCGCATGACCGCGTCCTGTGCCTTCTTCCGGGGCGCCTCCGTCAGGCCCATGGCCAGCTCGAGGTAGGCGCGCCACGCGTCCTGCATGCCTGAGTCCTTCCGCGGGGCGAGGTGTGCAGGTGCCACGCTACCGGGCACCCCGGACGCCCCATTGCGGTACGGTGCCGGGAAACGGCGTGGTTCGTGGTGAGGAGACGATGTGGCCAGCGTGGACGAGTGCCGGCAGGCGTTGCAGGACCTGGCCGCGCGGCTGGACCGCAACGCCGAGGCGCAGGGACGCATCGACCTGGACCGCACGCTGGCCTGCCGGATCACCGATCTCGGCACCGCGTTCCACGGGCGGCTGGAGGGCGGGCGGCTGGTCGACCTGGCCGACGGCGACGACCCGAAGGCGAAGATCGCGCTGAGCACCGGCAGTGACGACCTGGTCGCGCTGGTGAACGGCCGGCTCGACGTGATGTCGGCGGTCGCGTCCCGGCGGGTCTCGATCAAGGCGAACCCGTTCGACCTGATGAAGCTCCGCAAGCTGCTCTAGCCGGTCCACCGCGACCGCGCCGCCGTCGGGGTGCTTCGCCGCTCAGCCGTCGAGGCCGAACGCGGCGAGCGCCTCCGCCGCCGCCGGGGACTGCGCCCGCACGCGCGGCCCGGCCGACGCCGACCAGGCCACCGCGCAGAGCGCGGCGAGCGCCTCCAGCGGCGGTCCCGCGCCGTCGAGCACGAGGTCCGCGCCGGCTTCCGCCACCGACCAGCCGCCGGCGGTCGCCCGGCCCGGCACCGCCACCACCGCGTCCGGGTCGAAGAGCCCCGCCAGGTCGAACGAGACGTACGCGGGGCGGCGCTCCTCGGGCGCCGCCAGCAGCTCGGCGGCGTCGCTGACCCCGGTGAGCACCAGCAGGCTGTCCAGCCCGGCCCGGCGGGCGCCCTCGATGTCGGTGTCCAGCCGGTCCCCCACCACGAGCGTGCGCCCGGCCCCGGCCCGGCGCGCGGCGGTGGTGAACAGCGCCGGCTCCGGCTTGCCCACCACCACGTCGGGGTCGCGGCCCAGCGCGGTACGCAGCACCGCGACCAGCGAGCCGTTGCCCGGCAGCGGGCCGCGCGGGCTGGGCAGGGTGCGGTCGGTGTTCGTGGCGTACCACGGCGCGCCCGCGCGTACCGCCAGGGACGCCTCGGCCAGGTCGGACCAGCCGACCTGCGGACCGTAGCCCTGGGCCACGGCGGCGGGCTCCTCGTCGACGGTGGACACCGGCCGCAGGCCGACCGCGCGCAGCTCGGCCCGCAGCGCCTCCGCGCCGACCACGAGCACCGGCGCGCCCTCGGGCAGCCGGTCCCGGAGCAGCTCGGCGGTGGCCGCCGCGGAGGTGAGCACCTCCGCCGGCTGCGCCGGGACGCCCATGCCGGTGAGCAGGTCGGCGACCTCGCTGGAGCGCCGGGAGGCGTTGTTCGTCGCGTACGCGACGGCGCGCCCCTCGGCGTGCAGCCGGCCGACCGCCTCGACCGCGCCCGGGATGGGCCGGTCGATCAGGTAGATGACGCCGTCCAGGTCGAAGACGACAAGCGAGTACGCGTCGACCAGCCGGCCGGCCGCTCCGGCGCGGACGGGTCGCCCCTGGTCCGCGCCGGTAGCGGTGTCCCCGCCGTACCCGGTCACCGGCGCTCCGCCGCCTCGCCCTCGCCGGACGCGGCGTCGCCCGGTGCGGGCCGGTCGGCGTCGGCCTTGTCGGCCGGGGTGACGTCGGTGGCGTCCGCAGCCGCGACGGTGCTGCCCGGCGTGGCGGTGTCCGCGGTCGACATGGCGGTGTCCTCGGACGTCGTGACGGCGGTCGGGGTGGCGGTGGCGAGCGAGCCGGCCTCGGCGTCGGTCAGCTCGTCGTCGGTCAGGTCGCCCGCGTCACGGTCCCGGTAGCCGGCCCGTGCCGCGTCGCCGCCGGTGCCCGACACGACGTCGTCGCTCAGCCGCGCGTCGTCCTCACGGTCGTCGTCATCGTCATCATCGTCGTCATCGTCGTCGTCATCGTCGTCGTCATCGTCGTGGTCATCGTCGTGGTCATCGTCGTGGTCATCGTCATCGTCGTCGTCGGCCGACGCCTCGGACGTGTCCGCGTCGTCCTCGGGCTCGTCGTCGCCCTCGATGACCACGCCGTCCAGCTCCAGCAGCCGCTCGGCGGCGTCGGTCTCCCCCTCGGAGTCGACGTCGGCGGCCCGGGGAA
>NZ_KK037233.1:1736623-1738917 GCF_000568915.1 Micromonospora sp. M42
TTCAGTCCGACGGCCTCCGCACGGCGGCGATCCGCGACGCGAGCCGGCGGGGCGCCATGGCGTGCGCCAGCGCCAGCGTCGGGTCCTCGCCGAACAGCAGCCCGGTCGCGACCAGGTGCCGGGCAACCGTCTCCGCAACCGGCTTGGCGAGGGAGAGCAGTTCCGCCCGGACGGCCGAGTCGAGGTCGCTCGCGACGACCTCGTCCGGCAGCTCCGGCGCCTCACCGGTACGCCCTTCGCCGCGCTCGTCCCGGCGCTCCCGCTGCGGACCGAAGTTGCCACGGCGGTCGTCGCCGCCCGGCCGGTCACCGTAGCCACGGCGCTCACCGTCCCGCTCGCCCCGGAAGCCGCCCGGCCGACGGTCGTCACGCCGGTCGTCGCGGCGGAAGCCACCCTCACGGCGCTCGCCATCGCGGAAGCCGCCCTCGCGGCGCTCGCCGCCGGCGTAGCTCTCCCGACGGTCGCCACCCTGATAGCCGCCTTCGCGGCGGTCGCCACCGCGGAAACCGCCCTCACGACGCTCGCCGCCTTCGCGACGGTCCCCGCCACGGAAGCCGCCCTCACGGCGCTCACCACCGCGGAAACCACCCTCACGACGCTCACCACCGCGGAACCCGCCTTCACGACGCTCGCCGCCCCGGAAACCGCCCTCACGGTCGCCACCGCGGAAACCACCCTCACGACGCTCACCACCGCGGAAGCCGCCGTCACGGTCACCGCTCCGGAAGCCACCCTCACGACGCTCACCACCGCGGAAACCACCCTCACGACGCTCACCACCGCGGAAGCCGCCGTCACGGTCGCCGCCCCGGAAGCCACCCTCACGACGGTCACCACCGCGGAAGCCGCCCTCGCGGTCGCCACCGCGGAAGCCACCCTCACGACGCTCGCCACCGCGGAAACCGCCTTCCCGACGGTCACCGCCGGCGAAGCCACCCTCACGACGCTCTCCGCCGCGGAAGCCGCCCTCGCGACGCTCGCCGCCCCGGAAGCCGCCTTCACGACGGTCACCACCGCGGAAACCGCCTTCCCGACGGTCACCGCCGGCGAAGCCACCCTCACGGCGGTCACCGCCGCGGTAGCCGCCGTCGCGGGTGCCGGCCTCACGGCGGTCGCCGCCCCGGAAGCCGCCCTCGCGACGCTCGCCGCCCCGGAAGCCGCCGTCACGGGCACCACCTTCACGGCGGTCACCACCACGGAAGCCACCCTCACGGCGGTCGCCGCCACGGGCGCCACTGTCACGGTCGCTGCCGCGGAAGCCGCCATCACGGTCGCCGCCCCGGAACCCGCCTTCGCGACGGTCGCCGCCCGGACGGCTTCCGCTCCGGAAGCCACCCTCACGGTCGCCACCACGGAAACCGCCCTCGCGACGCTCACCACCGCCGAACCCGCCTTCACGACGGTCGCCACCGCGGAAGCCGCCCTCGCGATCGCCACTGCGGAAGCCGCCCTCACGGCGGTCACCACCACGGAAGCCACCTTCACGACGGTCACCACCACGGAAGCCGCCCTCACGGCGGTCACCGCCACGGGCGCCACTGTCACGGTCACCACCGCGGAAGCCGCCCGGGCGGTCGTCGCGGCCACCCCGGTACGAGGGACGGTCATCGCGACGGCCGTCGCGGCCGGCGTCACCACGCCCCTGGCCACGGTCGGCGCGATCCTCGTAACGACGGGGGCGGTCCCCGCCCTGGGGTCCTGAGCTCACAGGTACATCCTTCCTGATGGCGTTTCCGCCGAGAACGCTAACGCAGTCGAGGGCCGCCCCTGCTGGGGCGGCCCTCGACTGGAAGATTGTCCGGCGGTGTCCTACTCTCCCACACCCTCCCGAGTGCAGTACCATCGGCGCTGGAGGGCTTAGCTTCCGGGTTCGGAATGTGACCGGGCGTTTCCCCTCCGCCATGACCGCCGTAACTCTATGAACATGTCAACCAACCCTGTGGGTGATCGTTTGTTCAGAGTTGCACAGTGGACGCGTAGCAGCTTGGTAGTCAAGTCCTCGGCCTATTAGTACCGGTCAACTGAACCCGTTACCGGGCTTACATTTCCGGCCTATCAACCCAGTCGTCTAGCTGGGGGCCTTACCCCACAAAGTGGGTGGGATACCTCATCTTGAAGCGAGCTTCCCGCTTAGATGCTTTCAGCGGTTATCCCTTCCGAACGTAGCTAACCAGCCGTGCCCCTGGCGGGACAACTGGCACACCAGAGGTTCGTCCGTCCCGGTCCTCTCGTACTAGGGACAGCCCTTCTCAAGTTTCATCGCGCACGGCGGATAGGGACCGAACTGTCTCACG
>NZ_KK037233.1:1739816-1743129 GCF_000568915.1 Micromonospora sp. M42
GGCCGCTAAGAACTCGCTAGAGGCTTTTCTCGGCAGCATAGGATCACTGACTTCACCTGAATCGGCTCGGCATCACGTCTCAGCCCATATGGTGTGCGGATTTGCCTACACACCGGCCTACACGCTTACCCCGGCACAACCACCGGCCGGGCTCAGCTACCTTCCTGCGTCACCCCATCGCTTGACTACTACCCGCCAGGTTCCCACGCTCCCCACCTTTGGTCCGAAGACCGCCGGCAGTTCGGGTGGTTAGCACAACGAGGTTCGTCAGGGTCGCTCTTTCGCGGGTACGGGAATATCAACCCGTTGTCCATCGACTACGCCTCTCGGCCTCGCCTTAGGTCCCGACTCACCCAGGGCGGATTAGCCTGGCCCTGGAACCCTTGGTCATCCGGCGGAAGGGTTTCTCACCCTTCTTTCGCTACTCATGCCTGCATTCTCACTCGTGCCGCGTCCACAACTGGGTCACCCCGCTGCTTCACCCCCGGCACGACGCTCCCCTACCCATCCACACACCTGCACCTGGCATCAAGGCCAGGCGAAGTTAAAATGTGAATGCCACAGCTTCGGCGGTGTGCTTGAGCCCCGCTACATTGTCGGCGCGGAACCACTTGACCAGTGAGCTATTACGCACTCTTTAAAGGGTGGCTGCTTCTAAGCCAACCTCCTGGTTGTCTATGCGACCCCACATCCTTTTCCACTTAGCACACGCTTAGGGGCCTTAGCTGGTGATCTGGGCTGTTTCCCTCTCGACTACGAAGCTTATCCCCCGCAGTCTCACTGCCGCGCTCTCACTTACCGGCATTCGGAGTTTGGCTGATTTCGGTAAGCTTGTGGGCCCCCTAGACCATCCAGTGCTCTACCTCCGGCAAGAAACACGCGACGCTGCACCTAAATGCATTTCGGGGAGAACCAGCTATCACGGAGTTTGATTGGCCTTTCACCCCTAACCACAGGTCATCCCCCAACTTTTCAACGTTGGTGGGTTCGGCCCTCCACGCGGTCTTACCCGCGCTTCAGCCTGCCCATGGCTAGATCACTCCGCTTCGGGTCTAGAGCATGCGACTAAAAACGCCCTATTCAGACTCGCTTTCGCTACGGCTCCCCCACACGGGTTAACCTCGCCACATGCCACTAACTCGCAGGCTCATTCTTCAAAAGGCACGCCGTCACCCCGCAAGGCTCCGACGGATTGTAGGCGAACGGTTTCAGGTACTATTTCACTCCCCTCCCGGGGTACTTTTCACCATTCCCTCACGGTACTCGTCCGCTATCGGTCACCAGGAAGTATTTAGGCTTACCAGGTGGTCCTGGCAGATTCACGGCAGATTTCAGGAGTCCGCCGCTACTCGGGAACACCCACAGAAGACCAGCAACTTTCACCTACCGGACTATCACCGTCTACGGTCAGCCATTCCAGACTGTTCGACTAACCACTGGCTTTGTAACTTCTCGAACAAGTGTCAGCTTGCTCAGCAGGGTCCCACAACCCCGACCACGCAACCCCTGACAGGTATCACACGCAGCCGGTTTAGCCTCAATCCGCTTTCGCTCGCCACTACTCACGGAATCACTAAATTGTTTTCTCTTCCTACGGGTACTGAGATGTTTCACTTCCCCGCGTTCCCCCCACACACCCTATGTGTTCAGGTGCGGGTGACATCACATGACTGATGCCGGGTTTCCCCATTCGGACACCCTGGGATCACAGCTTGGTTGACAGCTCCCCCAGGCCTATCGCGGCCTCCCACGTCCTTCATCGGCTCCTGGTGCCAAGGCATCCACCGTTCGCCCTTGACAACTTGACCACAAAGATGCTCGCGTCCACTGTGCAATTCTCAACAAACAACCAACCCACAACCCACAGCCCCACACCAAACCCAGCTAACCGCCGGCGGTATGCGAGACCAGGCCGCGCCTGGCGCCTCACGGACCCGAGGTCCGTTCGAAGGCTCTGAAACAACAACCATCTCGGGTTGTTCTTTCAGGACCCAACAGGGTGCTTACATCCACCACCAGCCGCACCAGAACCCCGTTCCCACCACCCGAAGGCAGCTGTACTAGGAAAATTTCTGGCCGTTGCCGGCGGCAGACTTGCCAGTGTCTCCGCCATCTGAGCACCCCGACCCGACATTCGCGGGCCGCGGGCTCCATGCCACCTTTCGGTGGATGGTGCTCCTTAGAAAGGAGGTGATCCAGCCGCACCTTCCGGTACGGCTACCTTGTTACGACTTCGTCCCAATCGCCAGCCCCACCTTCGACGGCTCCCTCCACAAGGGTTGGGCCACCGGCTTCGGGTGTTGCCGACTTTCGTGACGTGACGGGCGGTGTGTACAAGGCCCGGGAACGTATTCACCGCAGCGTTGCTGATCTGCGATTACTAGCGACTCCGACTTCACGGGGTCGAGTTGCAGACCCCGATCCGAACTGAGACCGGCTTTTTGGGATTCGCTCCACCTCACGGTATCGCAGCCCATTGTACCGGGCCATTGTAGCATGCGTGAGCCCTGGACATAGGGGCATGATGACTGACGTCATCCCCACCTTCTCGAGTGACCCGCAGTCTCCGATGAGTCCCCGGCCATAACGCGCTGGCAACATCGAACGAGGGTTGCGCTCGTTGCGGGACTTAACCCAACATCTCACGACACGAGCTGACGACAGCCATGCACCACCTGTGACCGCCCCCGAAGGACCTGCCATCTCTGACAGTTTTGCGGCCATGTCAAACCCAGGTAAGGTTCTTCGCGTTGCATCGAATTAATCCGCATGCTCCGCCGCTTGTGCGGGCCCCCGTCAATTCCTTTGAGTTTTAGCCTTGCGGCCGTACTCCCCAGGCGGGGCGCTTAATGCGTTAGATGCGGCACAGGGAACCGGAGAGGCCCCCCACACCTAGCGCCCAACGTTTACAGCGTGGACTACCAGGGTATCTAATCCTGTTCGCTCCCCACGCTTTCGCTCCTCAGCGTCAGTATCGGCCCAGAGACCCGCCTTCGCCACCGGTGTTCCTCCTGATATCTGCGCATTTCACCGCTACACCAGGAATTCCAGTCTCCCCTACCGAACTCTAGCCTGCCCGTATCGACCGCAGGCCTGGGGTTGAGCCCCAGGTTTTCACGGTCGACGCGACAAGCCGCCTACGAGCTCTTTACGCCCAATAAATCCGGACAACGCTCGCGCCCTACGTCTTACCGCGGCTGCTGGCACGTAGTTGGCCGGCGCTTCTTCTGCAGGTACCGTCACTTACGCTTCGTCCCTGCTGAAAGAGGTTTACAACCCGAAGGCCGTCATCCCTCACGTTTGCGTCGCTTTT
>NZ_KK037233.1:1743229-1753405 GCF_000568915.1 Micromonospora sp. M42
TCAGTCCCAGTGTGGCCGGTCGCCCTCTCAGGCCGGCTACCCGTCGTCGCCTTGGTAGGCCATCACCCCACCAACAAGCTGATAGGCCGCGAGCCCATCCCAAGCCGAAAAACTTTCCACCAAACACCATGCGGTGCAAGGTCATATTCGGTATTAGCCCCGGTTTCCCGGGGTTATCCCAAAGCCTGGGGCAGGTTGCTCACGTGTTACTCACCCGTTCGCCGCTCGAGTACCCCGAAGGGCCTTTCCGCTCGACTTGCATGTGTTAAGCACGCCGCCAGCGTTCGTCCTGAGCCAGGATCAAACTCTCCAACAAAAACTTTGTCGAACAGCATCCTGGCAACAAAAGTGTTGCCAAAGGAATCCCAACCAGCAACCATTCCAAAGAACAGCCACCAGTCCGGGGTATAAAACAATTGGCACTGGCTTTACAAGCACCCTGTTGAGTTCTCAAAGAACAACCACACACCAACCAGAAACCCCGCACCGCGGAGCCCCCGTTTGGGGCATTTCGTTCAACCACCCGCCGCTCTCGCGCCGGGCACTTTTACTACGTTACCCGGTGGTTTCTGCCGTGTCAAACCGGTGTCAACCGGTTTGTCGTGCATCACCTTTTTACCGGGCACCCCGATTCAACCGACTTCCGTCGGTCGTTCCGAGGAATTCGGCAGGCCGGCCGCCCGCGGTTTCCCGCTGGCTCGTCCGTTTCCCTGCCGGCCGATAACCTTACCCGGTCGGTTCCGCCTCGCCAAATCCGCCTCCCGGCGAATCCGGGGCACCACCCGGTTCTCAGGTCCTGCGCTCCGGCCTTCCAGGTCTTTCGCCTGTTTCGTCCGTTCCGCGCTGGCAGAGAGAAAGTTACGCGCCCAGCGGAGTGATCGTCAAATCCGCTGGGCGCGTCCCGCGTCACATTGTCGACAACGGACTATCCGCGCAGCTCGACACCGGCGAACGAGCGCTTGCCCCGGCGCAGCACGAGGTACCGGCCGTGCAGCAGGTCGTCCGCCGACACGGTGGCGTCCACCTCGGAGATCCGGGTGTTGTTCACGTACGCGCCACCCTCGGCGATCACCCGGCGGGCCTCCTTCATGCTCGGCACCAGGCCGGACTCCTTGAGCAGGCCGGCGACGTCCGGCAGCTCGTCGAGACGCACCAGGCCGGCCTCGGTCAGCGCGGCGCGCAGCGTCTCCGGGGCCAGCTCGTCGAGCGAGCCCCGCCCGAACAGCGCCTGGCTCGCCGCGACCGCCTGGGCCGTCTCCCGCTCGCCGTGCACCAGCGTGGTCAGCTCCTCGGCGAGCGCCCGCTGGGCCAGGCGCGCCTGCGGGCGTTCCGCGGTCGCCTTCTCCAGCTCCTCCAGCTCCTCACGGGAGCGGAAGCTGAAGTACCGCAGGTAGCGGCTGACGTCCCGGTCGTCGGCGTTGACCCAGAACTGGTAGAACGCGTACGGGCTGGTCATCTGCGGGTCGAGCCAGATCGCGCCGGACTCGCTCTTGCCGAACTTGGTGCCGTCGGACTTCGTCACCAGCGGGGTGGTGAACGCCTGCACCGGCCCGGCGCCGCGCCGGCGAACGTAGTCCACCCCTGCGGTGATGTTGCCCCACTGGTCGGAGCCGCCGTACTGGAGCTGGCAGCCGTGCCGGCGGTGCAGCTCGAAGAAGTCGTTCGCCTGCAGCAGCTGGTAGCTGAACTCGGTGAAGCTGATGCCCGTCTCCAGGCGCGCCCTGACCACCTCGCGGGCGAGCATCTTGTTCACCGGGAAGTGCTTGCCGACGTCGCGGAGGAACTCCACCACCGACATCTCGCCGGTCCAGTCCAGGTTGTTGACCAGTTGCGCCGCGTTCTCCCCGGTGTACGTGACGAACGGCGAGAGTTGCTCGCGGATGCGCTCCACCCAGCCGGCCACCACCTCGGGCGAGTTGAGCGTCCGCTCGGCGCTCTCCTTCGGGTCACCGATCTGGCCGGTGGCGCCGCCGACCAGCAGCAGCGGCCGGTGCCCGGCGAGCTGGAGCCGGCGCGCGGTGAGGACCTGCATGAGGTGGCCGACGTGCAGGCTCGGGGCGGTCGGGTCGAAGCCCACATAGAACGTGGCCTGCCCGGCTCCGAGCAGGTCGCGCAGCTCGTCGAGGCCGGTCGAGTCCTGGATCAGGCCCCGCCACAGCAGGTCGTCGGTCAGGGAGTCCCGCCCCTGCGGGAGGTTGCTGTCGGTCACGGTCACCGATTCTCCCCCATTACCGGACCCGGGCCGTACCGGGTTTGCCGAGGTGCGGCCGACTAGGCTGGCGGCGCCGTCGAACGCGAGGAGGAACCGCGGTGGACATGCCGAACCTGACCGGTGGCTTCGTGGCCCTGCTTGGCCTGACGTTCGACGAGGTCAGCGGGGACCGGGTGGTGATCCGGTGGAAGGTGCGCCCGGAGCTGCACCAGCCGTACGGGATCCAGCACGGTGGCGTCTACTGCTCGGTGGTCGAGACGGCGGCCAGCATCGGCGGCGCGCTCTGGCTTGGCGACAAGGGCAACGTGGTCGGGGTGTCGAACCAGACCGACTTCCTGCGCGCGGTGCGCGACGGCGAGCTGACCGCCGTCGGCACGCCCGTGCACCGGGGCCGCAGCCAGCAGCTCTGGCTCGTGGAGATCACCGACGCGGACGGCCGGCTGGTGGCCCGCGGCCAGGTGCGCCTGCAAAACCTGACCGCCTCCTGACGCATTCGCCCGAAACCGGGCACTGACGCCGATATCGTCGCCTCGGTGAGATCGTCCGCTCCCGAACCGACGTGAGGAAGCTGTTCGCCGCCACGCTCGGCGTGCTGTCGGCCGTCGGCGGCTTCGTCGACATCGGTGACCTGGTGGCGGCCAGTCAGGCCGGCGCGCTGTTCGGCATGGCCCACACCTGGGTGCTGCTGGCCGGCGTGGTCGGCATCTGCGCGTACGCGGAGATGGCTGGCCGGATCGCGGCGGTGAGCGGGCGGGCGGTCTTCGACCTGGTCCGGGAGCGGCTCGGGCCGCGGGTGGCGCTGCTCAACCTGGTCGCGTCGTGGCTGGTCACGGTGGTCACGCTCGCCGCGGAGCTGGGCGGGGTGGCGCTGGCGCTGCAACTGGCCACCCGGGTGAGTCACCTGTTCTGGGTGCCGCTCGCCGCGCTGGCCGTCTGGCTGGTGCTGTGGCGGCTGCGCTTCGAGCTGATGGAGCGGATCTTCGGCCTCGCCGGGCTGGCGCTGCTGGTGTTCGCGGTCGCGCTGGTGGCGCTGCCGACCGACTGGCCGGAACTCGGGCAGGGCGCGTGGCAGATCAGCGCGGCCGGGCACGGCTGGCCGCTGTACTGGTTCGTGGCGGTGGCGCTGTTCGCCTCGACGGTGAGCCCGTACGAGGTGTTCTTCTTCTCCTCCGGCGGCGTCGAGGAGCGCTGGAGCGCGGCGGACCTGGCGCGGGCCCGGTCGAACGTGCTGATCGGCTTTCCGGTGGGTGGGTTCCTGGCGTTGTCGCTGGTGGCCGTGGCGACGGTGGCCTACCACCCGTCCGGGGTGTCGCTCAGTACGCTCGACGAGGTGGCGCGGCCGGTGGCCACGGCGCTCGGTGGGGCCGGCCTGGCCACCGCCGTGCTGGCGTTCTTCGCGGTGACGTTCGGCGCGGCGCTGGAGACGGGCCTGTCGGCGGCGTACGCGGCGGCGCAGTACTTCGGGTGGCAGTGGGGCAAGCGGGTCCGCCCCCGGGAGGCGGCCCGGTTCCACAGCGTCCTGCTGGTCGGTCTGCTGCTCGGCGTGGTGATGCTGATGACGACCGTGGACCCGGTGCGGCTGACCGAGTACATGCTGGTGCTGAGCGCTGTGGTGCTGCCGCTGACGTACCTGCCGATCCTGGTGGTCGCGAACGACAGGGGGTACCTCGGCGACCGGGTCAACGGGCGCTGGATGAACCTGCTCGGCGCGGTGTTCCTGCTGCTCATCGTCGCGGCGTCGGTGGCCGCGATCCCACTGGCGATCATGACGGGGATGGGTCCATGAGGGTTCAGCTGGCCAAGCGGCTGCTCGACCGGCAGATCGTCGACGTGGACGGACGGCTGGTCGGGCGGGTCGACGACATCGCGTTCGCCGTCGACGACGAGGGCTTCCCGTACGTGGACAGCCTGCTCACCGGGCAGGGGGCGCTCGGGGAGCGGATCGGCGGGCGGGTCGGTCGGCTGCTCGTGGCGGTGGCGGACCGGTTCACCGACGACCCGCCGGTGCCGCCGTTGCGCGTACCGCTGTCGCAGGTCGCCCACGTGGACAGCGCGGTGCGGCTGCGCTGCCGGGCGGCGGACCTGCCGCCGTCGCCGGTGGAGGCGTGGCTGCGCCGGCACCTGATCGAGCACATTCCCGGGTCCGGCCGTGCGAGCGGGTGAGCTGCTCGGCCGTACCGCCTACGACCTGCACGGGCGGCGGCTGGGCCGGGTGGTGGACGTGGTGGTGCGCGGCGGGTGGCCGCCGGACCGGCTGCGGATCACCGACGTGATCGTCGCCGGGCACTGGTGGACCCGGGTGATCAGCCGCCTGATCGGCCCGGAGCTGCACCCGTCCGGGCCGTGGCTGCTGCGGATGGTGGCCCGGCTGGTCGGGCGGAGCACCCGTCAGCTGCCCGCCGACGCGGTGCAGCTGCTTCCGCCGGTGCCCGGCTTCCCGTTCGGCCCGCCGGTCGGACGCCGCTGAGGCCCGAGTTGCCGGACGCCGTCCGTCAGCGGCGCGCCTCGTCGAGTTCCGGGGCGTCGGCCGGCTCGCCGGCGTCGTCCGCGGCGTCGTCGTCCGGGGAGTCGTCGCCGCGGCCGCGCCGGCGGACCCGCACCTCGGTGATGGCCCGCTGGTCGACGTCGGCCACCGCCAGCTCCCAGCCGTCGACGGTGACCTGCTCCCCCGCCACCGTCGGAATGTGCCCGAGGCAGATCAGCACCAGCCCGGCGACGGTGGTGTAGTCGCCCGCCGGCCGGTTCGGCAGCTCCACGCCCAGGTCGGTCAGGTCGTGCACCGGGAACGTGCCGGGCAGCACCAGCGTGCCGTCCGGCTCGGTGCGCACGGAACGCAGGTCGCGGTCGGTCTCGTCGTAGATCTCGCCGACGATCTCCTCGAGGATGTCCTCCAGCGTGACGATCCCGTCGACCGCGCCGCGCTCGTCGACCACGAGCGCGATGTGCTGGCGTTCGGCCTTGAACTGACGCAGCGCGTCGACCACCGGCAGCGAGTCGGGCAGCAGCATCGGCGGGCGGGCGATCTCGTCGACCGGCCGGTCGTCGGAGACGCCGACCAGGTCACGCAGGTGGATGACGCCGACCGCGTCGTCCAGGCCGCCGTGGCGGACCACCGGCGCCCGGGAGTGGCCGGTCGCCGCCAGGACCAGCCGCGCGGCCTCGGCGGTGGTGCCGCTGTCGAGCGTGAAGACCTGCAACCGGGGTACGAGCACAGCCCGCAACTGCCGGTCCGCGATCTCCACCGCACCGGCGATGATCGTGCGCTGTTCCTTGGTGAAGCCGTGGTTGCCGGCCACGATGTCGCGCAGCTCGTCCGGGCCGATCTCGTCCGGCTCGGCCTTCGGGTCCAGGCCGAACAGGCGTACCACCAGGTCGGTGGTGGCGCCCAGCAGCCAGACGGCGGGCCGGGTGATGCTGGAGAGCAGGTCCAGCGGGCGGGCCACCAGCAGCGCCCACCGCTCGGCCGACTGCATCGCGATCCGCTTCGGGGCCAGCTCGCCGAAGACCAGCGTGACGAACGTGAGCACCAGCGTCACCGCGACGATGGCGACGGTCTCGGCGGCGTTGCCGAACACGCTGAGCAGCGGCACCAGCGGCCGGGCCAGCGAGACCGCGGCGGCGGCGGACGCGAGGAACCCGGCGAGCGTGATGCCGATCTGGATCGTGGCCAGGAACCGGTTCGGGTCCTTCGCCAGGCGGGCCAGTGTCCGTCCGCCCCGGCCGCTGCGCTCCAGCCGCTGCACCTGGCTGTCCCGCAGGGACACCAGGGCCATCTCGCTGCCGGCGAACGCCGCGTTGAGGATCACCAGCACACCGACCAGGGCCAGCTGGCTCCAGTAGCTCTGCACGACCGGTTATCTCCCTCGACCCGATCCGGGCCGGCCGACGGCCGACCCGCCGGCCGGCAGATCCGGTCGGCGTGGCCCCTCTGTGCCCCGCGGGCCCGCCGCTGAATCATGACCGGCCCCGGTGTCACCCGCCGGGGCCGAGGTTCAGGCCGGTACGGGCAGGTCGAGCACGTACGCGCCGCCCTCGGGCCGGAATCCGAGCCGGTGGTAGTAGGGGGCGACCATGCCGGGCGGGCTGACCACGCGGCGGAAGCCCCGGTCGGTGAACAGCCGGCTGCGCCGGTAGACGAACTCGCCCGGGGTGAAGTCCCGGAACGGCGGGGTCACGTAGTCCAGGTCGATCTGGGCCACGCCGCCCGGTTCGGCGTGCGAGAGCATCACGCCGACCACCTCGTCGGCGCGTACCACCAGGAACGCCGAGCGGTCGTCGGCGTCGGCGTCCCAGCGGAAGCCCGGGTTGAAGCGGGCGATATCGGCGGCGTGCACCCGCAGCGTGTGCGCCAGGAAGGCGTCGCCGGTGCCCACCTCGACCACCTGGTAGGTCTGCTCGTCGTGCCGGGTGGCCAGCAGCTTGCGCAGGTACCAGACGTTGATCACGGCGAGCACCACGTTCAGCCCCACCATCGGCCACACCTGCACTGCGGTGTTGTAGCCGATCAGGATGAGGCAGCCGACCAGGTTGAGCGCGCGCAGCCGCAGGATCCGGGTCTGCAGCAGGGACCAGACCAGCAGCGCGGAGCCGGCCCAGCCGACGAGTTCCAGCCAGTTCACCCGGGGAGACTAGCGGTCTGCCTGGTCAGACCCCTCGGCGGGCAGCTCCAGCACGTACTCCTCGACCTCGGCACAGCGCGCCGGGGCGTACCCCGAGTCCTCGCCGACCACGACGAAGCCGCACTTGCGCAGCACCGCCAGCGAGGCGGCGTTGTCCTTCGCGGCGCGGGCGTGCAGCGGCCGGTGCGGCACCTCGCGCAGCAGCGCGCGCAGCGCCGCGGTGGCGTGGCCGCGCCCCCAGTACGCCGCGTCGATCCAGTAGCTGACCTCGGTCTGCTCGCCGACCGGGAACGCCGCCACCCGACCGACCAGCCGGCCGTCGACGGTGACCGCGCGGTTCACGATGCGCGCGTCGGCGCGGATGCGCGCCCAGTGCGCCTCGAACGCGGCCCGGTCGGACGGATCCTTCGGGCCGAACGCGGCCATCCAGTTCGCCTGCGGGTCCTGCTCGTGGGCGAAGAAGGCGGGCAGGTCGTCGTCGCGCACCGGGCGGAGCAGCACCTCGTTTGTCACGGCCGGAACGATACGGGCCCCCTCCGACACGGTCGGGACCTCCGGCCCGGTGTGTGTCCCGTCCGGCCCTGCCGCACGGCCGGCCGGCCCGGTTACCAAGGAGGTGCAACGACGCAGTCGAGGAGGCCGGACCATGCCGAAGTACGTCTACGACTTCATCGAGGGTGACCGCAGCCAGGCCGACCTGCTCGGCGGCAAGGGCGCCAACCTCGCCGAGATGACCCGGCTCGGGTTGCCGGTGCCGCCCGGGTTCACCGTCACCACCGACGCGTGCCGGGCGTACCTGGCCACGGGGCGCGCCGGCCGGGCTGTACGAGGAGATAAACGCGCACCTGCGGGAGGTGGAGGCGCGGCTGGACCGGTGGCTGGGTGACCCGCGTGACCCGCTGCTGCTGGCGGTGCGCTCCGGCGGGCGGTACTCGATGCCGGGGATGATGGAGACGATCCTCGACATCGGGCTCAACGACACCACCGTGGCGGGGCTGGCCGCCCGCACCGGCGACGAGCGGTTCGCGTGGGACTCGTACCGGCGGCTGATCCAGATGTTCGGCCGCACCGTGCACGGCATTCCGGGCGACGAGTTCGAGCACGAGCTGGCCGCGCTGCGGGCCACCGCCGGCCCGGGCGGGCCGGGCGCCGGGCAGCTGCGCGACCTGGTCGACACGTACAAGAAGATCTTCGCCCGGCACGTCGGGCACGACTTCCCGCAGGCTCCGCACGAGCAGCTGTTCCTGGCCGTGCGCGCGGTGTTCGAGTCCTGGCACTCGGAGCGGGCCCGGATCTACCGGCGGCAGGAGCGCATCCCGGACGACCTGGGCACCGCCGTCAACGTGATGGCGATGGTGTTCGGCAACCTCGGCCCGGACTCCGGCACCGGGGTGGCGTTCACCCGTGATCCGGCCACCGGCGCACCCGGCGTGTACGGCGACTACCTGAGCGACGCGCAGGGCGAGGACGTGGTGGCGGGCATCCGCAACACGGTGCCGCTGACCGAGCTGGCGAACCTCGACCCGGTGAGCTTCCACCGGCTGCGGGAGATCATGGCGACGCTGGAGCGGCACTACCGCGACCTGTGCGACGTCGAGTTCACCATCGAACGCGGGAAGCTGTGGATGCTCCAGACCCGGGTCGGCAAGCGCACCGCGGCGGCGGCGTTCGTGATCGCCGCGCAGCTGGCCGAGGAAGGGCTGATCACGGCCGACGAGGCGCTGACCCGGGTCACCGGCGCGCAGCTCGCCCAGCTGATGTTCCCGGCCTTCGACACCGCCGGCGCGCCCGAGCCGCTCGCCGTCGGCGTCGGCGCCTCCCCCGGCGCCGCGGTCGGGCGGGTGGTCTTCGACTCGGCCGCCGCGGCGGCGTCCACCGGGCCGGTGATCCTGGTCCGGCCGGAGACCAACCCGGACGACCTGCCCGGCATGATCGCCGCGGCCGGGGTGCTCACCTCGCGCGGCGGGAAGACGTCGCACGCCGCCGTGGTGGCCCGCGGCATGGGCCGGACCTGCGTCTGCGGGGCCGAGGCGCTGACCATCGACGTGGAGCGCGGCGAGTTTGCGGTGGGCGAGCAGGTGGTGCGCGCCGGCGAGGTGATCTCGATCGACGGCACCAGCGGGCGGATCTGGCGCGGCGAGGTGCCGGTGCAGCCGTCCCCGGTGGCCCGGTACCTGACCGGTGAGCTGCGGCCGGAAGCCGACCCGCTGGTCGCCGCCGTGCACCGGCTGCTCGGGCACGCCGACGCGGTACGCACGCTCGGCGTCCACGCCAACGCCGACACCCCGGACGACGCGCGCCGGGCCCGTGAGCTGGGCGCCGAAGGGATCGGTCTGTGCCGCACCGAGCACATGTTCCTCGGCGAGCGCCGGGAACTGGTCGAGCGGCTGATCCTGGCCGACGGACCGGCCGAGGTCGGCGCGGCGCTGGACGCGCTGCTGCCGTTGCAGCGGGCCGACTTCGTCGGGCTGCTCACCGCGATGGACGGGCTGCCGGTCACGGTGCGGCTGCTCGACCCGCCGCTGCACGAGTTCCTGCCTCCGCTCGCCGAGCTGACCGCCCGGGTGGCGGGCGCGCAGGCGCGCGGCGAGGAACCGGGCCACGACGGCGTGCTGCTGACGGCGGTACGGCGGATGCACGAGACGAACCCGATGCTGGGGCTGCGCGGCGTGCGGCTCGGGCTGGTGGTGCCGGGTCTGTTCGCGATGCAGGTGCGGGCGCTGGCCGAGGCGGCCGCGCAGCGGGTCCGGGCCGGCGGTGACCCGCGCCCGGAGATCATGGTGCCGCTGGTCGGGGACGTGCGGGAACTCGCCGCGGTGGCGGACGAGGCACGGCGGGTCCTGGCCGGGGTGCCGGACGCGCCGGAGATCCCGATCGGCACCATGATCGAGACGCCCCGGGCGGCGCTGACCGCCGGGGACATCGCCGCCGAGGCGCGTTTCTTCTCCTTCGGCACCAACGACCTGACGCAGATGACCTGGGCGTTCTCCCGGGACGACGTGGAGGGGGCGTTCTTCTCCACGTACCTGGAACGGGGGATCTTCCCGGTGTCGCCGTTCGAGAGCATCGACGCCACCGGCGTGGGCCGGCTGGTCCGCCTCGCCGTAGCCGAGGGGCGGGCGGCCCGGCCGGACCTGACCGTCGGGGTGTGCGGCGAGCACGGCGGCGACCCGGACTCGATCGGGTTCTTCGCCGCGGCCGGGCTCGACTACGTCTCCTGCTCGCCGTACCGGGTGCCGGTGGCGCGGCTGGCCGCCGGCCGGGCCGCCGTCGAGGCCCGTACCGAGAAGTCCGACTCCCGCTAGGAGGGCAGCGTCATGACCGCCATCTTCAACCCGACCGGTC
>NZ_KK037233.1:1753931-1794494 GCF_000568915.1 Micromonospora sp. M42
CCGTACCGCCGTTCTCCCGTCGACTCTCGGCGGAGGGGCCGTTGGTCCCGGGTCACGGCGGTCCTGCGCCCCTGCCCGGCGGCGCCCGGACCGACGACGCTGAGGGTGAGAACGAGAGCGAGGGAGGCCCCCGATGCGCGCCAGTGTCGTCACCGCGTTCGACCGTCCGATGGAGATCACCGAGCGTCCCGTGCCGGAGGTCGGCCCGGGCGAGATCCTGGTCCGCGTCGAAGCCAGCGGACTCTGCCACACCGACATCCACGCCGCCCGCGGCGAGTGGCCGGTGAAGCCCACCCCGCCGTTCGTACCCGGTCACGAGGGCGTCGGCCTCGTCGAGCAGGTCGGTCCCGGTGTCACCGAGCACGCCGTCGGCGACCGGGTCGCGCTGCCCTGGCTCGGCTGGGCCTGCGGCACCTGCGCGTACTGCGTGACCGGCTGGGAGACGCTGTGCGAGTCGCAGCGCAACACCGGTTACAGCATCGACGGCGCGCACGCCGAGTACGCGGTGGCCTCGGCCCGCTACGCGGTCCGCGTGCCCGATGGCGTGGACCCGTTCGAGGCCGCGCCGCTGACCTGCGCGGGCGTCACCACGTACAAGGCCGTCAAGGTCGCCGGGGTACGGCCGGGCGAGCGGGTCGCGATCTTCGGCATCGGCGGCCTCGGTCACCTCGCCCAGCAGTACGCGCAGATCTTCGGCGCCGAGACGGTCGCGGTGGACGTGACCGCCGAGAAGCTGGAGCTGGCCACCTCGCTGGGCGCCGCGCACACTGTCGACGCCGCCACCACCGACCCGGTCGAGCGGATCACCGCGCTGGGCGGCGTGGACGTGGCGATCGTGCTGGCCGCCAGCCCCCGGGTGATCGAGCAGGCCCACCGCTCGCTGCGCCGCGGCGGCCGGCTGGTGCTGGTGTCGCTGCCCGCCGACAACGCGATCACCCTGCCCGTCTTCGAGACGGTGCTCAAGGGCATCACGGTGCTCGGCTCGATCGTCGGCACCCGCGCCGACCTGGCCGAGGTCTTCGCGCTGCACGCCGCCGGCCGCACCCGGGTCGTCTACGAGACCCGCAAGCTGGACGACATCAACGACGCGGTGGACGACGTCCTCACCGGCCGGGTCGCCGCCCGGCTCGTGCTCCAGCCCTGACCCCCGCCCCCGGTCCCCGCACCCGCGGGGACCGGGCCGCCGACGCCCGGAGAGGGACCGACATGACCGCCACCGAACCCCTGGCCCCCTGGCGCGGATTCCACGCCGGCGCGTGGCAGGAGACAGTCGACGTGGCCGACTTCGTCCGCCACAACCACGAGCCGTACACCGGGGACGCCTCGTTCCTGACCGGGCCGACGCCGCGCACGCTCGCCGTGTGGGACCGGCTGCGGGAAATGTTCCCGGAGGAGCGCCGCCGCGGCGTGTACGACGTCGACGCGGCCACCCCGTCGACGATCACCTCGCACGCCCCCGGGTACATCGACCGGGAGCGGGAGCTGATCGTCGGGTTGCAGACCGACGCGCCGCTGCGGCGGGCGATCATGCCGGCCGGCGGGCTGCGGATGGTGGAGACGGCGCTGCGCGCGTACGGGCGTGAGCCGGACCCGCGCGTGCACGAGATCTTCACCCGGTACCGCCGCACGCACAACGACGCGGTGTTCGACGCGTACCCGGAGACCGTGCTCGCGGCCCGGCGCTCGCACATCATCACCGGCCTGCCCGACGCGTACGGACGCGGGCGGATCATCGGTGACTACCGCCGGGTGGCGCTGTACGGCGTGGACCGGCTGATCGAGGAACGCCGCGCGCTCAAGGCGGCGCTGGACGACCGGCGCAGCACCGACGACGTGATCCGTGACCGGGAGGAACTGGCCGAGCAGCTCCGCGCGCTCGGCGAGCTGAAGGAGATGGCCGCCTCGTACGGCTTCGACATCTCCCGCCCGGCCGTCACCGGCGCGCAGGCGATCCAGTGGCTCTACTTCGCCTACCTGGCCGCCACGAAGGAGCAGAACGGCGCCGCCATGTCGCTCGGCCGCACCGCCGGGTTCCTCGACGCCTACCTGCGGCGGGACATCGCCGAGGGGCGGCTGGACGAGAGTGGCGCGCAGGAGCTGATCGACGACTTCGTGATCAAGCTGCGGATCATCCGCTTCCTGCGCACCCCCGAGTACGACCAGCTCTTCTCCGGCGACCCCACCTGGGTCACCGAGTCGCTCGGCGGGATGGGCGCGGACGGCCGCCCGCTGGTCACCCGCACCACGTTCCGCTACCTGCAGACGCTGTACAACCTCGGCCCGGCGCCGGAGCCGAACCTGACGGTGCTCTGGTCGCCGCGGCTGCCCGAGGGGTTCAAGCGGTTCTGCGCCCAGGTGTCGCTGGACACCAGCGCCATCCAGTACGAGAACGACGAGCTGATCCGCCCGGCGTACGACGACGACACCGCGATCGCCTGCTGCGTGTCGGCCATGCGGGTCGGCCGGGACATGCAGTTCTTCGGCGCCCGGGCGAACCTGGCGAAGGCGCTGCTGTACGCGATCAACGGCGGCCGCGACGAGCTGTCCGGCGCGCAGGTCGCCCCGCCGGCCGCGCCGGTCGGCGGCGAGACGCTCGACTACGACGAGGTGCTGGCCGCGTACGACCGCACGCTGGACTGGCTGGCGCAGACGTACGTGGACGCGCTGAACGTGATCCACCACCAGCACGACAGGTACGCCTACGAGCGGCTGGAGATGGCGCTGCACGACCACCCGGTGCGCCGCTTCATGGCCACCGGCATCGCCGGCCTGTCGGTCGCCGTGGACAGCCTGTCGGCCATCCGGTACGGCCGGGTCAAGGTGCTGCGCGACGAGTCCGGGCTGGCGGTCGACTACGCGGTCGAGGGCGAGTTCCCGACGTACGGCAACGACGACGACCGGGCCGACGAGATCGCGGTGTGGCTGGTCGAGACGTTCGCGGAGAAGCTGCGCCGGCAGCGCACGTACCGCGACGCGGAGCTGACCATGTCGGTGCTCACCATCACCTCGAACGTGGTGTACGGCAAGCACACCGGCAACACGCCGGACGGGCGGCGCGCCGGTGAGCCGTTCGCGCCGGGGGCGAACCCGATGAACGGGCGGGACACGCACGGCCTGGTCGCGTCCGCGCTGTCGGTGGCGAAGCTGCCGTACGACGCGGCCCGCGACGGCATCTCGCTGACCGGCACCGTCACGCCGGACGGCCTGGGCCACACCCGCGACGAGCGGATCGCGAACCTGGCCGGGGTGCTCGACGGCTACGCCGACGCCGGCGGGTTCCACCTCAACGTCAACGTGCTGGACCGGGCCACGCTGCTGGACGCGATGGCGCACCCGGAGCGGTACCCGCAGCTCACCGTCCGGGTCTCCGGGTACGCGGTGAACTTCGTGCGGCTCACGCCGGAGCAGCAGCGCGACGTGGTGTCGCGGACCTTCCACGGGTCGCTGTGAACGGCCGCCCGCCCGCGCCGCCGCAGGTGACTGCGGCGGCGCCGGGGTGCGTCACCGGCGCTGTGCACTCCTGGGACACCTCGGTCGGGGTGGACGGGCCGGGCACCCGGTTCGTGGTCTTCCTGGCCGGTTGTCCGCTGCGCTGCCGCTACTGCCACAGCCCGGACACCTGGTACGGCCGCAGCGGCCGCCGCCGCAGCGTGGACGAGATGGTCGCGCTCGCCGGCCGGTACCGCCGGTTCATCCAGGTGGCCGGGGGCGGCGTCACGGTGAGCGGCGGGGAGCCGCTGCTGCAACCGGCGTTCACCCGGGAGCTGCTGCGGCGCTGTCACGTCGACCTGGGCCTGCACACCGCGCTGGACACCTCCGGCTTCCTCGGCGTCCGCGCCGACGACACGCTTCTGGACGCCACCGACCTGGTGCTGCTCGACGTGAAGGCGGGCAACCCGCAGACGTACCGCCGGGTCACCGGCACCGGCCGGCTCGCGCCGACGTTGCGGTTCGCGCAACGGCTGGCCGACCGGGGTACGCCGATGTGGATCCGGTACGTGCTGGTGCCCGGCCTGACCGACGCGGTCGACGAGGTGGAGCGGGTGGCCGACATCGCGGCCGGGCTGGCCACGCTGCAGCGCGTGGAGGTGCTGCCGTTCCACCGGCTCGGTGCGCACAAGTACGCCGAGCTGGGGCTGACGTTCCCGCTGGCGGACACCGAGCCGCCTGATGCCGACCTGCTGACCCGGGTACGCGGTCAGTTCGCCGCCCGGGGTCTCACCGTCACCTGACCGCGCGCCGGTTCAGCTGGCTGCGGCCGTCGGGTAGCCGTAGAGGTCCAGCAGCCGGACCCGGGACGCCTGGAGGCGGTCCACCACCACGCTCATGAACCGGCTGGTGAGCTGGCGGCCGAGCGTGTCGTCGGACTCCATCAGCCGGCGTACCCCGTCGGCGTCGAGTTCGACGGCGGTGCTGCGCTGGGTGGCGACCGCGCCGAACTGCCAGCGGTACGGCGGGAACAGCCAGGACCAGCCGAGCACGCCGCCCGGGCCGATCGTCTCGATGCCCACGTCGCCGCGGCCCGGCACCGGGAAGTCGAGCGCCACCTGGCCGCCGCGGACGAGCCAGAACCGGTCGGCCGGCGCGCCGGCGCGGAACAGCCGGTGCCCGGGGTGCCAGACCACCGGGCGGGCGTACCCGGTGAGCCGGGGCAGCCACTCGTCGGGCAGCCCGGCCAGGAAGGGGTGGACGCGGAGCATCTCCAGCGGGGTCATCGCGCCTCCAGGATCGACAGGAGGGAGCACTGGTTCCCATTCCACCTCGCGAACGGCCCGGCCGGTAGGGGCCGATGGTCCCGGCTGTGCCGGGCGGATCGACTCTGCCCAGGTGGGAGCCGTCGGCGCAGGCTGAGGGGGAACCGAAGGAGGACGTGATGACCGACAGGACCGGTGCCCCCGTCGTGGTGGGCGTGGACGGCTCCCCGTCCGCGCTGGACGCGGTACGGCTGGCCGCACGAGAGGCGGTGCTGCGGCACCGGCCGCTGCGGGTGGTGAACGCCTTCCTGTGGCCGCTGGTCGGCACGCCGCTGGGCATGGTCGCCCCGGTGCTGCCCGACATCGAGCTGCGCCAGGAGGCCGAGAAGCTGGTCGAGGAGGCGGTGGACGAGGCCCGCAAGGTCGACGCGGAGCTGGCGGTGACCGGCGCGGTGGTCGACGGCGGGCCGGTCGCGGTGCTGCTGCGGGAGAGCCGCGACGCCGCGCTGCTCGTGCTGGGCCACCGTGGCCTGGGCGGCTTCGCCGAACTCCTGGTCGGCTCGGCGGCGGTGCAGCTCTCCGCCCGCGCGGACTGCCCGGTGCTCGTCGCCCGGGGCGAGGCCCGCGCCGACGGCCCGGTGGTGGTCGGCGTGGACGGGTCCGCGCTGTCCGACGAGGCGGTCGGGTTCGCGTTCGCCGAGGCTGCGGCGCGCGACGCCGAGCTGGTGGTGGTGCACACCTGGCTGTACCCGCAGCCGGTGAGCTACCGCGAGGCGTTCGGCGACGTCCTGCCGCTGGCGTACGAGCCGGAGCAGTTGCGCGCCGACGAGCAGCGGGTGCTGGCCGAGGCGGTCGCCGGCTGGACCGAGCGCTACCCGGAGGTCACGGTGCGGCCGAAGCTGGTCGCCGCCGCCACGCCGGCCCGGGTGCTGGTCGAGGAGTCCGTCGGGGCGCAGCTGACGGTGGTCGGCGCGCACGGGCGGGGTAGCCTCGGCTCGCTGCTGCTCGGCTCGGTCAGCCACGCCGTGCTGCACCACTGCCACAGCCCGCTGGCCGTCGTCCGGCACCGCGGGGGCCGGGAACGCTGACCCCGGTTCGGCGGTCCCGGCGCCGCCGGGACCGCCACAATGGCCTGAGCCGACCGGAGGGAACAGACCTGATGAACCGACCCGTCGTGGTGGGAGTGGACGGATCGCCGTCCAGCCTGGCCGCCGCCGACCTGGCTGCCGCGACCGCCGTGGCACGTTCCCGGCCGCTGGTGCTGGTGCACGGATACCTGCACCCGCTCGGCTACGGCGTGCCGCTCAACCCGTACGACCTGGGGGTGCCGGCGCCCACCGCGGAGGCGGAGAAGATGCTCGAGTCGGTCGCCGCCGACCTGACCGAGCGGCACCCGGGCCTGCGGGTGCAGGTGCGCCAGGTGGCCGGCGGTCCGGGCGCGACGATGGTCGAGGAGTCCCGCCGCGCCGAGCTGGTCGTGGTGGGCAGCCGGGGCGTGGGCGGTTTCGCCGGCCTGCTGCTCGGCTCGGTCAGCGGGCAGCTCGCGCAGCACGGGCACTGCCCGGTGCTGATCGTCCGCCCGGAAGAGCAGCCGATTCCGGTGGACGGGCCGGTGCTGGTCGGCGTGGACGGCTCCGACTCGGCCGCGTACGCGATCGAGCTGGCTGCCGACGAGGCCGAGCGGCGCGACGCGGAGCTGGTGCTGATGCACGTCCGGTCGCCGGAACGCGGCGCGGTGGCGCCCGAGATCGCGGCGGAGGCGTCCACCGCCGAGCGGGCCGAGGCGGCGGGACTGCTGGCCGAGGCAGCGGAGCGGGTCCGGTCGGCGCATCCGGGCCTGCGGGTGACGGAGCGGTCCGTCACCTCCCCCTCGCCGGAGACCGCGCTCGTCGAGGCCAGCGGCGAGGCGGCGCTCGTGGTGGTCGGCTCCCGGGGCCGGGGCGGCTTCGTCGGGCTGCTGCTCGGCTCAGTCAGCCAGGCAATGGTGCAGCACTCCCACTGCCCGGTGCTCGTCGCCCACCGGCCCGAGCCGGCCGACGACTGAGCCGCCTCGCGGGCGGCGGCCCCGCGCCGGCCCTGTCCGCCGGGCCGCCCGGCGCGAGAGATGTCTTCCGAGCGATATGACTGAGAGGCACATTTATGCCTCTCAGTCATATCCGGTTTTCGGCGTGGTTCGCCGGCGACGGTCACGCCCGGTAGCGGTCGCCTCCGCGCCGCACCGCCCCCGGCGTCAGGCCGGGTCGCGGCCGGCGAGCAGGTCGGCGAAGTCGGTGGTGAGCGCGAACGGGTCGGCCGGGCCGGTCGCGGGCGGGCGGCGGTCCACCTGCTCGGCCAGCTCGGCGGCGGCCCGGCGGATCCGGGACCGCAGCGCGCTGTCCCCGTCGTCACCGGCCCAGTCCTCGGGCGCGGCGAACACCGCAGTGGGCAGTGTCGCCGCCCGCAGGTACGTGAACATCGGCCGGACCGCGTGCTCCAGCGCGAGGGAGTGCCGGGCGGTGCCGCCGGTCGCCCCGATCAGCACCGGCTTGCCCGCGAGCGTGTCCCGGTCGATCACGTCGAAGAACGACTTGAACAGCCCGTTGTAGGACGCGTTGAAGATCGGCGTCACCGCGATCAGCGCGTCGGCGGCCGCCACGGCGTCGAGTGTCTGCCGCAGCGCGGCCGGCGCGAAGCCGGTGAGCAGGTGGTTCACCACGTCGTGGGCGTGCTCGCGCAGCTCCACGGTGCGCAGTTCCACCGTCGCGCCGCGGCCGGCCAGCTCGTCGCGGGCGGCCGCGGCGAGCTGGTCGGCGAGCAGACGGGTGGACGACGGCTGGGCGAGCCCGGCCGAGACGACCGCCAGGGTACGACGGGTCATCGCTGCTCCCCGTCGGCCGGAGCGGCGTCGCGGGCGGCCAGCAGGCCGGCGTGGGTGGGCGCCTCGGGCACGTGCGCGGGACGCAGCGAGTCGAACTCCTTGCGCAGCACCGGTACCACCTCCTCGCCCAGCAGGTCGAGCTGCTCCAGCACCGTCTTCAGCGGCAGGCCGGCGTGGTCGATCAGGAAGAGCTGCCGCTGGTAGTCGCCGACGTACTCGCGGAAGCCCAGCGTCCGGTCGATGACCTGCTGCGGGCTGCCCACCGTCAGCGGCGTCTCGCGGGTGAACTCCTCCAGCGACGGGCCGTGCCCGTAGACCGGGGCGTTGTCGAAGTAGGGGCGGAACTCGCGTACCGCGTCCTGGGAGTTGCGGCGCATGAAGACCTGCCCGCCGAGGCCGACGATGGCCTGGTCGGGTGAGCCGTGGCCGTAGTGCGCGAACCGCTCCCGGTAGAGGCCGACCATCCGCTGGGTGTGCTCCTTGGGCCAGAAGATGTGGTTGGCGAAGAAGCCGTCGCCGTAGTACGCGGCCTGTTCGGCGATCTCCGGGCTGCGGATCGAGCCGTGCCAGACGAACGGCGGCACGCCGTCGAGGGGGCGCGGGGTCGAGGTGAACGCCTGCAGCGGCGTACGGAACCGGCCCTTCCAGTCGACCACGTCCTCGCGCCAGAGCCGGCGCAGCAGGTCGTAGTTCTCGATGGCCAGGGGGATGCCGTTGCGGATGTCCTGGCCGAACCACGGGTAGACGGGCCCGGTGTTGCCGCGCCCCATCATCAGGTCCACCCGGCCGTCGGCGAGGTGCTGCAGCATCGCGTAGTCCTCGGCGATCTTCACCGGGTCGTTGGTAGTGATCAGCGTGGTCGCGGTGGACAGCAGCAGCCGTTCGGTGCGCGCGGCGATCCAGCCGAGCATGGTGGTCGGCGACGACGGCACGAACGGCGGGTTGTGGTGCTCGCCGGTGGCGAAGACGTCCAGGCCGACCTCCTCGGCCTTGAGCGCGATGGCGGTCATGGCCTTGATCCGCTCACGCTCGGACGGCAGTCGCCCGTTTGTCGGGTCGGGGGTGACGTCACCGACGGTGAAGACTCCGAACTGCATGACCAGCTCCTCGCGTGGGGTCCGGACCGGTCGGCCCGGGATCGCTCCTCACAACATATTTGACGAGTCAACTATTCCGGTGGCCGCCCGCCCCGGCGTGGCCCGGATCACGCGCCTCCCACCGACTACCCTTGCCGCGATGACGTACCCCTGGCTCTCCGCGCCCGCCGCGCAGATCGCGCAGACCGCGCGGACGCTGCTCGGCTGGACCGTGTCGGCCGGCGGCGTCACCGTACGCCTCACCGAGGTGGAGGCGTACGCGGGCACCGGCGAGGACCCGGCGTCGCACGCCCACCGCGGGCCGACGCCGCGCAACCAGGTCATGTTCGGGCCCGCCGGGCACGTGTACGTGTACTTCGTGTTCGGCATGCACTGGTGCGCGAACATCGTCTGCGGGCGGGACGGCGAGGCGGCGGCGGTGCTGCTGCGCGCGGGCGAGGTGGTCGGCGGCGTCGAGACCGCCCGCGAGCGCAGGCCGCGCGCCGCCGACCGGGATCTGGCCCGCGGGCCGGCCCGGCTGGTCACCGCGCTCGGGATCGGGCGGGACGCGAACGGCACCTCGGCTATCGACGGCAGCGGCCCGCTGCTGCTGACGCCACCGGCGATCCCGGTCGACCCGGCGCACATCGTCGCCGGGCCGCGTGTCGGGGTCGCCGCCGCGCACGACCTGCCGTGGCGGTTCTGGCTGGCGGACGAGCCGAGCGTGAGCGTCTACCGGCGGCACACCCCGCGTCGCCGGCCCGCTCCGGCCGCCCCGGTGCGGAACTCGCCGGCCTGAATCGGCCGTTCCGGGCAACCCGGGACACCCCGCGGCGCGTCTGTGGTGGCATGACGCGCCGACCCTTCACCATGCGTTGAGGTCACGGTGTTTTACACGAAGGGCTTTCAACGGGGTGTTGACAACGGGCCATTCTTGGGTGTGGGATGGACGACATGGTCACCGTGGACAACGACCCGTTCACCGCTCCGGATGCTGCCCAGGCCCGGGCGCACCGCAACTACGCGGCGCTGCTGCGGATCGCCGAGCGGCACGCCGGCACCAACTCCCGCCGCCGTCGCTACGCCCACCCCGACGTGCCCGACGCCTACGAGGCGGCCACGCTGGTGATGGCGCTCGCCGGGGGCGCCGAGCTGGACGAGGGTGAGGAGCCGGTCGACCAGGCCGACCTGATGGCCGCGCTGACGCTCATCCCGCACGTGCGCTCCGAGGTGGACGCGCTGGAGGCCGGGCTGCTCCAGGTGGCTCGCGGCCGGGGCATGACCTGGCAGGCGATCGCCTTCGGGCTGGGGCTGGGCAGCGCCCAGGCGGCCCGGCAGCGCTACGAGCGGCTCACCGTCCGCACCGGCACCGGCGACTGACCGGCGGCGCGCACTGTCACAGCCGCGGGCAAGACTGTGCCCGACGACGGCACGGGGAGGACGCGATGACGCGCGAGGAGATGCTCGCCTACTGCCTGGCCAAGCCGGGAGCCTGGCTCGACCGGCCGTGGGAGGGCGACGAGGTGGTGAAGGTGGGCAGCCGGATCTTCGCGTTCCTCGGCTCGCCCGACGGTGAGGCGCGGGTCGGGGTGAAGTGCGGGGCGTCCCGCGAGGTGGCCGACGAGTGGCTGCACCGGTTCCCGGCCGACGCGCGCCCCTCCCCCTACATCGGCCGGTCGGGCTGGAACACGCTGCGGCTCTCCGGCGGCATCCCCGACGACGAGCTGGTCGAGGCGGTCGACGGGTCGTACGACGCGGTGGTGGCGAAGCTCCCCAAGCGCGAGCGCCCCACCGGTTGACCGGTGTGATCCGGGGGCAGGCGGGTGCCTGCCCCGGATCAGCCGCAGGTCAGCGGGGGACGACCCGCTCGGCGGCCCACTCGCGCCAGCCGGTCAGCTTGTCCGCCGCGGCGGCGAGCTGGTCGGCGACCGGGCCGGGCCCGGTGGAGCCGGGCGTGATGCGGGCGGCCAGCGCCGAGCGCACCGACAGCACGTCGCGCACCGACGGGTCCAGGTGCTCGCTGACGGCGGCCAGGTCGGCGTCGGACACCTCGTCCAGCGCGCAGTCCCGGGCCGCGCAGAGCGCCACCAGCTTGCCGGTGATCTCGTGCGCGTCGCGGAACGGCACGTTGCGCCGGACCAGCCAGTCGGCGACCTCGGTGGCGAGCGAGAAACCCGACGGGGCGCTCGCCACCAGCCGGTCCACCCGGACCGTCATCGTGGAGATCATCCCGGCCAGCGCGGGCAGCAGCAGCTCCAGCGTGTCGACCGCGTCGAACGCCGGCTCCTTGTCCTCCTGCATGTCCCGGTCGTACGTCATGGGCAGGCCCTTGAGCATGGTGAGCACGCTCATCAGGCCGCCGACCAGGCGGCCGGACTTGCCCCGGGCCAGCTCGGCGATGTCCGCGTTCTTCTTCTGCGGCATGATCGACGAGCCGGTGGCAAACGCGTCGTCCAGCTCGACCCAGCCGAACTCCTGCGACGTCCAGAGCACCACCTCCTCGCCGAGGCGGGACAGGTGCACGCCGATCATCGCGGTGACGAACAGGAACTCGGCGACGAAGTCGCGGTCCGCGACCGCATCCATCGAGTTGGCGAACGAGGTACGGAAGCCCAGCTCCTTGGCGACCGCCACCGGGTCCAGCGGCAGCCCCGACCCGGCCAGCGCGCCCGCGCCGAGCGGGCTGATCGCGGTCCGCTCGTCCCAGTCGCGCATCCGCTCCAGGTCGCGCAGCAGCGGCTGCACGTGGGCCAGCAGCCAGTGCCCGAACGTCACCGGTTGGGCGTGCTGCAGGTGCGTCATGCCCGGCGCGGCGGTGTCCACGTGCCGCTCCGCCTGCTCGACGAGGGCCTCGGCCAGCTCGACCAGCCGGGCCGCCACCCCGCGGGCGTGGTCACGCAGGTAGAGCCGCAGGTCGGTGGCGACCTGGTCGTTGCGGGACCGGCCGGCGCGCAGCTTGCCGCCGAGGCTGCCCAGCCGCTCCAGCAGGCCACGCTCCAGCGCGGTGTGCACGTCCTCGTCGTCGACGGTCGGGCGGAACGCGCCGGAGGCGCACGCCGCCTCCAGGTCGTCCAGCGCGGCAAGCATCCGGCCCAGTTCGTCCGGGTCGAGCAGGCCGGCGCCGGCCAGGACCCGGGCGTGCGCGCGGGAACCGGCGATGTCGTACGGGGCGAGGCGCCAGTCGAACTGGACACTCACCGACAGCCGCGCGAGCGCCTCGGCGGGGCCGCCGGCGAACCGGCCGCCCCAGAGGCTCGTCCGGTTGGCGGGGGCGCTGTTCTCGGTCAGGCTCTTGTCGTCCACCCCACCCATTGTGGTGCCCCCCATCAGACTCCTCCCATCCGGGCGTCCCGCGCCGCCGCCATCCGGCTGGGCAGGCCCCACAACTGCACGAAACCCTTCGCCAGCGACTGGTCGAACGTGTCACCGGTGTCGTACGTGGCGAGGCCGAAGTCGTACAGGCTCGCCTCGGAACGCCGGCCGGTCACCACGGCCCGGCCGCCGTGCAGCCGCAGCCGCACCTCGCCGCTGACGTGCCGCTGGGCGTCGTCGATGAACGCGTCCAGCGCGCGCTTCAGCGGCGAGAACCAGAGCCCGTCGTAGACCAGCTCACCCCAGCGCTGGTCGACGCCGCGCTTGAACCGGGCCAGGTCCCGCTCGACTGTCACCGCCTCCAGCTCCTGGTGGGCGGTGATCAGCGCGACCGCGCCGGGTGCCTCGTACACCTCGCGGCTCTTGATGCCGACCAGCCGGTCCTCGACCATGTCGAGCCGGCCCACGCCGTGCGCCCCGGCCCGCCGGTTCAGCTCCCGGATCGCCTCGTACGGGGTGACCGTCTCGCCGTCGATCGCGACCGGGACGCCGGCGTCGAACGTGAGCACCACGTCGTCCGGGTCGCGTTCCGACGCCGGGTCCTCGGTGTACGCGTAGAGGTCCTCGACCGGGGCGTTCCAGATGTCCTCCAGGAAGCCGGTCTCCACCGCGCGGCCCCACAGGTTCTGGTCGATCGAGTACGGCGACTTCGCCGACACGTCGATCGGCAGCCCCTTCTCCTCGGCGAACGCGATCGCCTTGTCCCGGGTCCAGGCGAAGTCCCGGGCCGGGGCGATCACCTTCAGGTCGGGCGCGAGCGCGCCCAGGCCGACCTCGAAGCGGACCTGGTCGTTGCCCTTGCCGGTGCAGCCGTGCGACACGATCGTGCCGCCGTGGGCGCGCGCCGCGGCGACCAGGTGCTTGACGATCAGCGGCCGGGACAGCGCGGACACCAGCGGGTACCGGTCCATGTAGAGGGCGTTGGCCCGGATGGCCGGCAGGCAGTAGTCGGCGGCGAACTCGTCGCGCGCGTCCACCACCTCGGCCTCGACCGCGCCACAGTCGAGCGCGCGCTGCCGGATCACGGCCATGTCCTCGCCGCCCTGGCCGACGTCGACCGCCACCGCGATGATCTCCGCGCCGGTCTGCTCGGCCAGGTACGGAATGGCGACCGAGGTGTCCAGGCCCCCGGAGTACGCCAGCACGACCCGCTCGGTCACGTCGTGCTCCCTTCGACTGTGTCGTCCCGGCGGGCCCAGGCGGCGAGCCGCTCGCCCAGCGCCGCCCCGCCGTCGGCCTCCCGGGCCACGACGAGGATGGTGTCGTCGCCGGCGATGGTGCCGACGATCTCGGTGAGGCCGGCCCGGTCCAGCGCGCTGGCGAGGTACTGGGCCGCGCCCGGCGGGGTGCGCAGCACCGCGATGTTGCCGCTGGAGTCGACGCCGTTGAGCAGCTCACGCAGCAGCCGGACCAGCCGGGCCGGCGCGCCCTCGGCGTCGCGCAGCGGCCGGTGCCCGTCCTCCGGGATCAGGTAGACGCCCCGCCCGTCACCGCCGCGCGCGGTCACCGCCCCCAGTTCCTTCAGGTCCCGCGACAGCGTGGCCTGGGTGACCTGGATGCCGTCGCCGGCGAGCAGGTCGGCCAGCTCGGTCTGCGAGTGGATCGGGGTGTCGCGGATCAGCTCGACGATGCGGGCGTGCCGCGCGGCGCGGGTCAGCGGAGCGGTCATGCGGATTCCTCCAGGAGAAACGTCAGCAGCGCCTTCTGGGCGTGCAGACGATTCTCCGCCTGGTCGAACACCGCGCTGTGCGGGCCGTCGAGCGCCTCGTCGGTGATCTCCTCGCCCCGGTGGGCGGGCAGGCAGTGCAGCACGATCACGTCGGCGTCGGCGTGGCCGAGCAGCGCGGCGTTGACCTGGTACGGCAGGAACGGCGTGATCCGGTCCAGCCCGTCGGCCTCCTGCCCCATCGACGTCCAGGTGTCGGTGGCGACGACGTGCGCGCCGCGTACCGCCTCGGCCGGGTCGGTGAGCACCTGGACCGAGCCGCCGGTGGTGGCGGCGATCTTCTCCGCGCGGGCCACGATCTCCGGGTCCGGCTGGAACCCGGCCGGACCGGCGATCCGCACGTGCATCCCGGCGGTCGCGCCGGCCAGCAGGTACGAGTGGGCCATGTTGTTCGCCGCGTCGCCCACGTACGCGAGGATCCGCCCGGCGGTGCCGCCGAAGCGCTCGCGCACGGTGAGCAGGTCGGCCAGCATCTGGCAGGGGTGGTACGTGTCGGTGAGCGCGTTGACCACCGGCACCGTGGCGTGCTCGGCGACCTCGGCGATCCGGTCGTCGCCGTGGGTGCGCAGCACGATCGCGGCGACGTAGCGGGACAGCACCCGGCCGGCGTCGGCCAGCGTCTCGCCGCGGCCGAAGTGGGTGACCTGGGTGTCCACCACCAGCGGGTGCCCGCCCAGCTCGGCGATGCCCACGTCGAACGAGATCCGGGTCCGCAGGCTCTGCTTGTCGAACAGCACCGCCACCGACTTCGGCCCGGCCAGCGGCTGGTGGCCGTACCGGTCGGTCTTCATCCGGGCGGCGAGGTCGAGCACGGCGGCCTGCTCGGCGGGCGTGAGGTCGTCGTCGCGCAGGAAGTGGCGGATCATGCGGGAGCCTCCGTCGGGGTCGTGGCGTCGGACGCGGCGTCGTCGGCGGTCGCTGCGGCGTCGGTGGAAGGGTGCGGCGCGGCGGCGGGCAGCGCGGCGGGCAGCGCGGCGACGAAGGCGTCGGCCTGCGCCACGGTGAGGATCAGCGGCGGGGCGAGCCGGATCACGTCCGGCTGCACCGGGTTCACCAGGAAACCCGCGTCGCGCAGCGCTGCCGCCGCGGCGGCGGAGACCGGCTGGTCGAGCACGATGCCGAGCAGCAGGCCGGCGCCGCGCACCTCGCGTACCAGCGGGTGGCCGAGCGCCTCGACGCCGCGCCGCAGCCGCTCGCCGACGCGCTTGACGTGGTCGAGCAGGCCCTCGTGCGCGATCGTGGAGACGACCGCGAGCGCGGCGGCGCAGCTGATCGGGTTGCCGCCGAACGTGGTGCCGTGCGAGCCGGGGGTGAGCAGGTCGGCGGCCCGGCCGAAGGCCAGGCAGGCGCCCAGCGGCAGTCCGCCGCCGAGGCCCTTGGCGAGCGTGATCACGTCCGGCTCGACGCCGTCGGCCTGGTGGGCGAACCAGTGGCCGGTCCGGCCGATGCCGGTCTGCACCTCGTCCAGCACCAGCAGCGCGCCGTGCGCGGCGGTGATCCGCCGGGCCGCGGCGAGGTAGCCGGGCGGCGGGACGACCACGCCGTTCTCGCCCTGGATCGGCTCGATGATCAGCATGGCGGTGTCGTCGGTGACCGCCTCGGCCAGCGCGTCGGCGTCGCCGAACGGCACGTGCGTCACGTCGCCGGGCAGCGGGCGGAACGGGTCGGCCTTGGCGGGCTGCCCGGTCAGCGCCAGCGCGCCCATGGTCCGGCCGTGGAAGCCGCCGTGGGTGGCGACCACGTGCCGGCGGCCGGTGAGCCGGGACAGTTTGAACGCCGCCTCGTTGGCCTCCGCGCCGGAGTTGGCGAAGAACACCCGGCCGGGGCGGCCGGCCAGCGCGAGCAGCAGCTCGGCCAGCGCCACCGGCGGCTCGGCGACGAACAGGTTCGACACGTGCCCGAGCGTCGCGACCTGCTTGCTGACGGCGGCCACCACCGCCGGGTGGGCGTGGCCGAGCGCGTTGACGGCGATGCCACCGAGCAGGTCGACGTACTCCCGGCCGGTCTCGTCGGTCACGACGGCGCCGGAGCCGGAGACGAGCGCCAGCGGCGGCGTGCCGTAGTTGTCCATCATGGTGGCGTTCCACCGCTGCACCAGCGTGCTCATG
The DNA here is from genome assembly GCF_000568915.1 of Micromonospora sp. M42. Taxonomy (NCBI): domain Bacteria; kingdom Bacillati; phylum Actinomycetota; class Actinomycetes; order Micromonosporales; family Micromonosporaceae; genus Micromonospora; species Micromonospora sp. M42. The sequence continues at coordinate 1,769,765 of NZ_KK037233.1, forward strand.
AGTCGATCACCATGGTTCCGAAGCCCTCCGACGTGAACACTTCCAGCAGCGTGGAGTGGGCGACCCGGCCGTCGACGACGTGCGCGGCGGGCACTCCCCCGCGCACCGCCCGCAGGCAGGCCTCCATCTTCGGGACCATGCCCGACTCCAGGGACGGCAGCAGCTTCGCCAGGTCGTCCGCGGTGATCTCGCTGACCAGGCTGGACGTGTCCGGCCAGTCGGCGTACAGGCCCGGGACGTCGGTCAGCACGACCAGCTTGCGGGCGTCCAGCGCCACCGCGAGCGCGGCGGCGGCGGTGTCCGCGTTGAGGTTGTGCAGCACCCCGTCGGCGTCCGGCGCGACTGTCGAGATGACCGGGATCCGGCCGGCGGCGATCAGGTCGGTGACCGCCGAGACGTTCACCGACTCCACGTCACCAACCTGGCCTACGTCGACCGCTTCGCCGTCCACGTACGCGGGACGGCGCACGGCGGTGAACAGCCCGGCGTCCTCGCCGGAGAGGCCGACCGCGTACGGGCCGTGCGCGTTGATCAGCCCGACCAGTTCCCGGCCGACCTGGCCGACCAGGACCATCCGGACCACGTCCATCGCCTCCGGCGTGGTGACCCGCAGGCCGCCCCGGAACTCGCTGGCGATACCGAGCCGGCCGAGCATGGCGGAGATCTGCGGGCCGCCGCCGTGCACCACCACCGGCTTCAGGCCGGCGTAGCGCAGGAACACCATGTCCGCGGCGAACGCCCGCTGCAGTTCCGGGTCGACCATGGCGTTGCCGCCGTACTTGACCACGACGGTGGCGCCGGAGAAGCGGGCCAGCCAGGGCAGCGCCTCGATCAGCGTGGCGGCCTTTGCCTGGGCCCGGGTGAGGTCAGCACTCAGATTCATGTGGAATAGGCCGAGTTCTCGTGTACGTACGCGTGGGACAGGTCGTTGGTCCAGATGGTGGCGGTGTCGACGCCGGCGTGCAGGTCGATCCGGACGGTGACGCCGCGGCCGGTGAGGTCCACCTTGGCGCGGTCCTCGGCGGCGGCGCCGCCCCGGCACACCCAGATGCCGTTGACCGCGACGTCGACGCCGTCCGGCTCGAACACGGCGGTGGTGGTGCCGACCGCGGCGAGGATGCGGCCCCAGTTCGGGTCGTTGCCGAACAGCGCGGTCTTGACCAGGTTGTTGCGGGCCACCGTACGGCCCACCTCGACCGCGTCGTCCTCGCTGGCCGCGCCGACCACCTCGATCGCGACCTCCTTCGTCGCGCCCTCCGCGTCGGCCAGGAGCTGCTGGGCCAGGTCGTGGCAGGCGGCGGTGACCGCGGCGGTCAGCTCCTCGGCGGTCGGCTCGATGCCGGACGCGCCGCTTGCCAGCAGCAGCACCGTGTCGTTGGTGGACATGCAGCCGTCGGAGTCGATCCGGTCGAACGTGATCCGGGTGGCGGCGCGCAGCGCGGCGTCCAGGGCGTCCGGCCCGGCCACCGCGTCGGTGGTGAGCACGCAGAGCATGGTGGCCATGGCCGGGGCGAGCATGCCCGCGCCCTTGGCCATGCCGCCGACGGTCCAGCCCGTGCCCTGCGCCACTGTCGTCTTGGGCCGGGTGTCGGTGGTCATGATGGCCTCGGCGGCCGCCGGGCCGCCATCGCGGGACAGGCCGCGCACCGCGTCGCGTACGCCGGGAAGCAGCTTGTCCATCGGCAGCCGCTCGCCGATCAGGCCGGTCGAGCACACCGCGACCTCGGCCGGCCCCGAACGATGAAGCCGCGCGGTTCCGCCGCGGTGATCGCGGCGGCGGTGTGGCTCGGCGGTGGCGTGCGTGTCCTGGAAAGCCGGCCGGGCCGGTGCAAGGCGTTCGCGCCGCCGGAGTTGAGCAACACGGCGCTCACGACGCCGCCGTGCACGACCTGCTGGCTCCACAGCACCGGCGCGGCCTTGACCCGGTTGGCGGTGAAGACACCCGCGACACCGGCGTCCGGGCCGTCGTTGATCACGAGGGCGACGTCGGGCGCGCCGGAAGACTTCAGTCCGGCCGCGACACCTGCGGCGCGGAACCCACGGGGGACGGTGACGCTCACGGGGCCACTCCAAACACGGACAGACCGGTGGTCTCCGGGAGACCCACCATCAGGTTGGCGTTCTGCACGGCCTGGCCGGCCGCGCCCTTGCCCAGGTTGTCGATCGCGCTGACCACGATCACCCGCCCCGAGTCGACGTCCACCGTCGCCTGGAGGTGGCAGGAGTTCGACCCGGCGGTGGCGGCGGTGTGCGGCCACGCGCCCTCGGGCAGCACGTGCACGAACGGCGCGTCGGCGTACGCGGCGGCCAGCACCGCGCGCGGGTCGGCGTCGCCGGTGGGCACGGCGGTGACGGTGGCCAGGATGCCCCGGGGCATCGGCGCGAGCACCGGGGTGAAGGACAGGCCGGTCGCGCCGGTGGCCTGCTTGATCTCCGGCACGTGCTGGTGCGCGCCCACCTTGTAGGGCGACAGGTCGCCCATCACCTCGCTGCCGAGCAGGTGGGTCTTGGCGGCCCGGCCCGCGCCGGAGGTGCCGGAGGCGGCGACCACCACCACGTCGTCGGGGCGTACCGCGCCGGCCGCGATCAGCGGCGCCAGCGCCAGCGTGGTCGCCACCGCGTAGCAGCCGGTGCTGGCCACCCGCGACGCGGCGGCGATCTCGGCCCGCTGGCCGGGCAACTCGGGCAGCCCGTAGGTCCAGGCGCCGGCGTGCTCCCCGCCGTAGTAGCGGGACCAGGCGCCGGCGTCGCGCAGCCGGTGGTCCGCGCCCAGGTCGACCACCTTGACCGTGTCGGGCAGCGCCGCGGCGAGCGCCGCGGACTGCCCGTGCGGCAGGGCCAGGAACACCAGGTCCGCGTCGGCCAGGGTCGCCGGTTCGGTCGCGGCGAAGACCAGGTCCAGGCCGGCGAGCTGCGGGTGTACGGCGGTGACCGGCTGACCGGCCTGGGTGTGCGCGGTGGCGGCGATCAGCTCGAACTCGGGGTGACCGGCGAGCAGGCGCAGCAGTTCGCCCCCGGCGTATCCACTCGCCCCGGCCACCACTGTTCGAATGCCCATACCCACCTCCGCATGACTATGCAGAGAAGGGTACCGGTCGGGGCGACCTCATCGCAAGGTCATACGGCGCGCTGCATAGCCATGAGACGACGTTCACGGGCGGCTCGCGTGCGCGCGGTGTTAAAAGGGGCCCCCTCCGCTGCCGGAGGCGTTAAGAGGGGGCCCCTCCTTTCAGGCGCCGCGCAGGGTGGCGCCGAAGCGCTCGGCGGCGACAGCGACCGCCGCGTCGCGCGCCGCCACCGCCTCCTCGCCCGCGAGGGTCCGGTCCGGGGCGCGGAACGTCAGCTTGTACGCCAGCGACTTGCGCCCCTCGCCGAGCTGCTCGGAGGTGTAGACGTCGAACAGGCGGACGTCCTCCAGCAGCGCGCCCGCGCCCTCGACCAGCGCGGCGCGCACCTCGGCGGCCGGCACCGCGTCGTCCACCACGAGCGCCACGTCGATCAGCGCCGGCGGGAACGTGGAGATGGTCGGCCCGGCGACCAGGGGGGCGGCGGGCAGCGCGTCCAGGTCCAGTTCCATGGCGCTGGTACGCCGGGGCAGCTCCAGCGCGGCCAGCACGGCCGGGTGCAGCTCACCGGCGTGGCCGACGACCACGTCGTCCACCACCAGTTCGGCGCAGCGGCCCGGGTGCCAGGGCGCGCGCTCCCCGGCCCGTACCGTCACCCGGTCGGCGGGGATCCCGGCGGCGTCGAGCACGGCCCGGCCCGCCTCGATCGCGTCGGCCCAGCCGGCCGTGCGGCCCGCGCCCCACCAGCCGGCCGGCTCGATCTCGCCGGTGAGCGCCACCGCGACGTGCCGGGGCTGGGCGGGCACCACCGCGTCGGCGGCGGCGAACTCCTCGTCGGTGGGCCGCCGGTCCACGCCCATCGCGGGCGGGGCGCCGGCGCCGGGACGCGGGTGGAAGACGGTGCCGATCTCGTAGATCGCCACGTCCCGCTGGCCCCGGCCGACGTTGCGCTTGACGATGCCGAGCAGCGGGCCGAGCAGCGTGGTGCGCAGCAGCGGCTCCTCCTCCGACAGCGGGTTCGCCAGGCGTACCGCGGGGCGGCGCGGGTCGTCGGCGGGCAGGCCGAGCTGGTCGACCAGCTCCGGCGCGACGAACGGCTGCGCCAGCACCTCGACGTAGCCGCGCTCGGCGAGCGAGCGGGCGACGGCCCGGCGGCGCTGCTGCTGCCAGGTCAGGCCCCGGCCGGGCGGCGCGGTGGGCAGCACCGACGGCACCCGGTCGTAGCCGTCGAGGCGTACCACCTCCTCCACCAGGTCGGCCGGGTCGGTCAGGTCGGGCCGCCAGCTCGGCGGCGTCACGGTCAGCACCTCACCCGCGCCGGAGCCGACCCCGGCCGTGCCCGGGTCCTCGGCGAGCCGGTCCACGCCGCGCGTGACGGTGCAGCCGACCTGCTCCAGCAGCTCCACCACGCGGTCCGGCGAGTAGGACACGCCGACCCGCCGCGACGGCAGGTCCACCGGCAGCGTCACCGGCGTACGCGGCGCGACGTGGTCGATGTCGAGCACCTCCTCGCCGGCCGTGCCGCCGGCCAGGTCGGTGAGCAGCCGGACCGCCTTGTCCAGCGCGACCAGCGGCAGCGCCGGGTCGACGCCCCGCTCCCACCGCTTCGCCGCCTCGCTGAACAGCTTGTGCCGCCGCGCGGTACGGCCGACGGTCGCCGGGTCCCAGTGCGCCGCCTCGAACAGCACGTTCGTGGTGGAGGCGAGCACCTCGCTGGTCTCGCCACCCATCACCGCGGCCAGCGAGATCGGACCGGTGTCGTCGCAGATCACCAGGTCCTCGGCGGACAGCGAGCGGCTCACCCCGTCCAGCGTGGTCAGCTTCTCCCCCGGCTCGGCGCGGCGCACCACGAGCGGCCCGGCGATCCGGTCCGCGTCGAAGGCGTGCATCGGCTGGCCGAGTTCGAGCATCAGGTAGTTGGTGATGTCGACCGCGAGCGAGATGCTGCGTACGCCGGCCACGGTGAGCCGCTGCCGCATCCAGCCCGGCGTCTCCACAGTCGGGTCGACGCCGCGCACCATCCGCGCCGCGAACCGGTCGCAGCCGACCGGGTCACGGACCTCCACCGGGTACGCGGGCTCGGCGGTCGCGCCGGGCGCGGGCGCATCGGCCGGGTCGCGGAACGGCACGCCGAGCGCGTGCGACAGCTCCCGGGCGATGCCGCGCACGCTCAGCGCGTACCCGCGGTCCGGGGTGATCTCCATCTCGACCACGACGTCGTCCAGGCCGACGACGGGCCGGGCGTCGTCGCCGGGCTGGGCCTTGACGTCCTCGGGCAGCACGACGATGCCCGAGTGGTCGTCGCCCAGTCCCAGCTCCTGGGCCGAGCAGATCATGCCGTGGGAGTTGCGCCCGTACGTCTTGCGCGCGCCGATCGCGAACCCGCCGGGCAGCACGCCGCCGGGGAGGATCACCACGACCTTGTCGCCCTGGGCGAAGTTGCGCGCCCCGCAGACGATCTCCTGCGGCTCGCCGGTGCCGTTCGCGGCGCCGACGTCGACCCGGCAGAAGCGGATCGGCTTCTTGAAGCCGGTCAGCTCCTCGATCTCCAGTACCTCGCCGACGACCAGCGGGCCGGTGACGGACTCGCGCAGGTCCACCACGGACTCGACCTCGATGCCGAGGTCGACCAGCGCCTGCTCCAGGTCGCCGGTGGGCAGGTCGGCCGGCAGGTCGACGTACTCGCGCAGCCAACTGACAGAAACTCGCATGACTGTTAAACCACCGTTCCCGTAGCTCAGGCGCCGAACGCGCGGGTGAACCGCACGTCGCCCTCGGCCATGTCCCGCATGTCGCTGACGCCGTGCCGGACCATCACGGTCCGGTCGATGCCCATGCCGAACGCGAATCCGGAGTAGACCTCCGGGTCGATGCCGCAGGCGCGCAGCACCCGCGGGTTGACCATGCCGCAGCCGCCCCACTCGACCCACTGCGGACCGTCCCGGTGCTCCGGGAACCAGACGTCGAACTCCGCCGACGGCTCGGTGAACGGGAAGTAGTGCGGCCGCCAGCGGGTCTTCGCGCCCTCGCCGAACATGGCCCGGGCGAAGTGGTCGAGCGTGCCGCGCAGGTGCGCCATGGTGATGCCCTTGTCCACCACGAGGCCCTCGACCTGGTGGAAGACCGGCGCGTGGGTGGCGTCCAGCTCGTCGGTGCGGTAGACCCGGCCGGGCACCACCACGTAGATGGGCGGCTTGCGGCTGAGCATGGTGCGCGCCTGCACCGGCGACGTGTGGGTGCGCAGCACCAGGCCACTGCCCTCGGGTGCGATGTGGAACGTGTCCATCAGGCCGCGCGCCGGGTGGTCGGCCGGGATGTTCAGCGCGTCGAAGTTGGTCCACTCCAGCTCGACCTCGGGACCCTCGGCCACCTCGTAGCCCATGCCGATGAACAGGTCACTGATCTGCTCCATCAGCACGCTCAGCGGGTGGCGGGCGCCACGCGGCCGGCGGTCGTACGGCAGGGTCACGTCGACCCGCTCCTCGACCAGCACCCGCTCGGCCTGCTCGCGCTCCAGGATCTCCTGCCGGGCGGCGTACGCGCTCTCGATCGCGCGGCGGGCCTCGTTGACCCGCTTGCCGGCGTCGGCCTTCGCGGCCGGCGGCAGCGCGCCGATCTCCCGGCGCGCGAGCGACACCGGGGACCGGTCGCCGAGGTGCGCGGGGCGCAGCGCGGTGAGCGCGTCCGGGTCGGTGGCGTCGGCGAACGCCTTCTCGGCGTCGGCCACTGCTCCGGCCAGGGCGTCCGGGTCGAGCAGGGCGACCTGCTTCGGGTCGTACGGATCGTTGCGGTAGCTCATGGTGAACGGGCACTCCCTCACGGCGGCGCCGACCCTCACGGGTGGCTAGGCGAGTCTACGGACGCGCGGCTTCGCCGCAGCCCGCCGGTGGGGAGTCGTGCAGGGGGAAGGGTCAGGCCCGCCGCCCGCCGACACCGGCGGGCTGGCTAAACGAACGCCGTGGCGCGTTCATGACGAGGCGGACTCCCCTGCTGTCTCTCGCGTGCCCCGGGGGACACGCAGTGCTCTGGCGGAAGAATACAGGCAGACGGCGGCAGCCGCAGCCAGGTTCAGGCTCTCCGCGCGCCCGTGCAGCGGCACCCGGACCCGGGCGTCGGCGGCGGCGGTCAGCTCCTCGGGCAGGCCGTGCGCCTCCGATCCGAACAGCCACGCTGTCGGTGCGGCCAGCCTTCCCGCGTCGGCGAGGTCGTCCAGGTCGCTGTCGCCGTACCCGGTGGTGGCGAAGATCTTCAGGCCGGCGGTCCGCAGCGCCTCGACGGCCGCGAGCGGGTCGGCGGCGCGCACCACGTCGACGTGGAAGAGGCTGCCGGCGGAGGCCCGCACACACTTGCCGTTGTAGGGGTCGACCGCCTCGCCCGCGAAGATCACCGCGCCCGCCCCGGCCGCGTCGGCGGTGCGCAGCACGGTGCCGGCGTTGCCCGGGTCGCGGATCCCGGCGAGCACCGCGACCAGTCGCGGTCCGCGCGCCACGGCCTGCTCCAGGGGTACGTCGAGGTGCCGGCACACCGCCACCAGTCCCTGCGGCGCGACCGTCTCGGCCAGCGCGGCCAGCGCGTCGTCGGTCACCTCGGAGACCGGCACGTCGGCCCGGGCGGCCGCGGCGGCGAGGTCGGCGTACCTGTCGAGCGCCGCCGGGGTGCCGAACAGCTCCACCACGGTGCCGGCGCGGGCCAGCGCCTCCCGGACCGCCTGCGGCCCCTCGGCCAGGAACCGGCCGGCCTGGTCGCGGTCGCGCCGGCGGTGCAGCCGGCGGGCCGCCACGACCCTGGGGGTACGCGGGGTGAACGGTCCGGGAACGGCGTCGAGACGCCTCCCCTGCGAATGTGACTGCATGGGAGACGCCTCGATCTGCCGTACGGGGTGGGTCAGGCGGCCTGAGCCGCGGCGCCACCGGTGCCCTCGGCCGCCACGGCGGCGCGGGCCAGCTCGACGATCGCCGCGAACGAGGCGGCGTCGTTGACGGCCATGTCGGCCAGGATCTTCCGGTCGACCTCGATGCCGGCCAGGCGCAGGCCCTGGATCAGCCGGTTGTAGGTCAGGCCGTTGGCCCGGGCGCCGGCGTTGATCCGCTGGATCCAGAGCTGCCGGAAGTCGCCCTTGCGGTCGCGACGGTCCCGGTAGGAGTACTGCATCGAGTGCAGCACCTGCTCCTTGGCCTTGCGGTACAGCCGGGAGCGCTGACCGCGGTAACCGCTCGCGGTCTCCAGCAGGGTACGACGCTTCTTCTGGGCGTTCACAGCCCGCTTGACGCGTGCCATCTCAACTCCTTCTTCGGTTCAGGTGGCTCGCGTCAGCGGCCGAGCAGCTTCTTGATGCGCTTGACGTCGGCCTTGGCCAGCTCGACGGTGCCGGTCAGCCGACGGGTCTGGGTGCTGGGCTTCTTCTCCAGGTTGTGGCGAAGGCCGGCCTGCTGGGCAACGATCTTGCCCTTGCCGGTCACCTTGACCCGCTTGCCCATACCCGTGTGGCTCTTCATCTTCGGCATTGGAACGTCTTCTCCCCTGTTACTGGCCGCTGGTCTCAGCGGTCGTACCGGTCTCGCCGGCTGCTGCGGTGTCGCCGGCCGCCGGGGTCTCGCCGGCCGGAGCGGCCGGTTCCTCCGCGGCCCGGTCGCGCGGTCCACCGCGGGACGCCGTGGCGGCGACCGCGGAGGCCTTGACGGCCCGGTGCGGAGCGAGAACCATGATCATGTTGCGGCCGTCCTGCTTCGGAGCGGCCTCGACGTATCCCAGGTCCGTGATCTCGGACTCGAGCCGGCGCAGGAGCCGGTAACCCAGCTCCGGGCGGCTCTGCTCCCGACCGCGGAACATGATCGTCACCTTGACCTTGTCGCCGGCCTTGAGGAACCGCACCACGTGACCCTTCTTGGTCTCGTAGTCGTGCGGGTCGATCTTCGGCCGGAGCTTCATCTCCTTGATGACGGTCTGCTGCTGGTTACGCCGCGCTTCGCGCGCCTTGAGTGCGCTCTCGTACTTGAACTTGCCGAAGTCCATGAGCTTGCACACCGGCGGGCGCGCCATCGGCGCAACCTCGACCAGGTCCAGGTCGACGTCCGCGGCCAGCTGCAGGGCGCGCTCAAGCGGGACGATGCCCACCTGCTCACCCTCAGGGCCGACCAGTCGGACCTCACGTGCCCGGATCTGCTCGTTCACGCGTGGTTCGACGCTGATGGGGCCTCCTCGAGTCGAGTCTCCTACGGTGCCGACTCCGCGGGCTCCCGGGCGGGAGCCGACCCGGAAAGCAGAAGGCCCCGGCATATGCCAGGGCCCACTCGACCGGTCGGCACGATCACAGGATCGCGCATCCGGCGCCGGGACGTGCCCGAAACCGGGGACCGGACCCGGCCACCGTGGCGGCGACTCGGGTGGGAGCGGGCGCTCCGCTTCACGACCGCCCGCGCGTCAGGGACGGGGGCAGTCTGGTCGACTCCGCAACACTACACCCTCGGCCCAGGCCCGCCCAAACCGGGCTCGCTGGTCAGCGGGGTGCCGACTGGCCGGCGGACAGCGCCGCCAGGTGCGCCTGGTGCAGCCGGCGCAACGCGCGGACCGCCTCGACCGCGCTCTCCTTGTCGGCGGCCTGCAACGCGACCATCGGGAGCAGGTCGTCGTCGTGCAGCTCCAGGCTGGCCCACGGGGCGCCCCGGTCGAACCGGACCCCGCGGATCACCTCCCACGGCAGCTCGTACGAGCTGAACACGTTGCGCACCCGGACGCCCTTGGCGTCGGCGACCACGCGCGGGCGGGTGAACAGCAGGAAGCCGAGCGCACCGAACACGCCCAGGCCGATCATGGCGAACTGGTCGCCGCGCTGGAACGTGCCGTAGCCGTTGCCGGTGGCGCCGGTCAGCGACGTCGCGACGAGGCTGAACACGACGAACAGCGTGACGGCCGACACCCAGCACACGACCCGGACGCGGCGGGGTCGCACGGTCACCACGGAATCGCTCACCCGACCAGTCTGCCATCCGGTTCGCGCGCATCTTCGGCCGCCACACGGTCCGGGCCGCGCCGGCGCAGGCTGGTGACCACCACGGCGAGCAGCGTGAGCAGGGCGCCGGCCAGCACCGGCAGCCGCACGCCGGGCCCGCCGGGTAGGACCAGGTCCAGCAGCAGCGCGCCACCGAGCTGCCCGGCCACCAGCGCCAGGCCGGTGCGCAGCACCCCGGCGGCGCGTACGCCGACCAGCAGGGAGAGCACGATGCCGACGCCGAGCAGGCCGCCGACGTAGAGCCACCACTGGCCGGGCCAGCGGGGCTGGCTCGCGAGCGCGCCGGTCAGCGCCGCCACCGCGCCGATCACCACGGTGCTGACCGCGAAGTTGACGGCGAGCCCGGCGGCCGGGCCCACGATGGCGGCGACCCGGCCGTTGAGCGCGGACTGCGTCGCCACCGCCAGCCCGCCCAGGACGCAGAGCAGCACCAGCCCGACCGCCAGTTCGCCGACCGGGCGGCCGAGCTGGGCGAGCGCGACCGCGCCGACGCCGAGCACCGCCCCGCCGACGCGGGGCACGGTGAGCGGCATCCGCCCGGTCGCGGCCAGCCCGGCCCGGTCCACCGCCAGGCCGCCGAGGCTGCCGCCCGCCACCTGGGCGATGGTGAAAACCGCCACCCCGAGCACCGGCACCACCACCGGCGCGACCAGCACGATCACCGCGCCGCCCACCCCGCCCAGGTAGGTCCACCAGGGCAGCCCGGAGCGGCGCAACGCGGCCAGCCCGGCGCGCATCGACGGCAGCGCCACGATCCCGGCCAGCACCAGCAGGCAGCCGCCGAGGTTGTTGACGACCGCGCCGAGGACCGGGGCGCCGGTCCGCTCCCCCATCTCGGCGTTGACCACGCCCTGGGCGGCGGAGGCCACGCCACCGGCCACGACCACCGCGAGCGCGGCCGGGAGCGGCAGCGGCCTCACAGGCGGCAGGCGTGGATGTTGGTGACCAGGATCGCGCGGGCGCCCAGCTCGTACAGCTCGTCCATGATCCGGTGCACGTCGTCGCGGAGCACCATCGCCTGCACCGCGACCCAGCCCTCCCGGTGCAGCGGCGAGACCGTCGGCGACTCGATGCCGGGGGTCAGCGAGCTGGCCCGGTCGAGCAGGCCGGCCGGTACGTCGTAGGCGAGCATCACGTAGCGCCGGGCGACCAGGACGCCGTGCAGCCGGCGCAGCAGCTGCTCGTGCTGGGTGCCGCCGGGCGTGCCGGCGCGGCGGACCAGCACCGCCGAGGAACGCAGCAGCGGCTCGCCGAACACCACCAGGCCGGCCTGGCGCAGCGTCGCGCCGGTCTCCACCACGTCGGCGACCACGTCGGCCACGCCGAGGCGGATGGCGTTCTCCACCGCGCCGTCCAGGCGGATCACGTCGGCCTTGACGCCCAGCTCGGCCAGGTGCCGCTCGACCAGACCCGGGTACGCGGTGGCGATCCGGTGCCCGCCCAGATCCCGGACGTCGTCCACGTCCTGCGGGCGTGCGGCGAACCGGAAGGTGGCCTGGGCGAAGGCGAGGTCCACCACCTCCTCGGCCGGAGCGCCGGAGTCGATCAGCAGGTCCCGCCCGGTGATGCCGACGTCGAGGTCACCGGAGCCGACGTAGGTGGCGATGTCCTTGGGGCGCAGGTAGAAGAACTCGATGTCGTTGGGCTCGTCCCGGCAGACCAGGTCCTTCGGGTCGGTGCGCTGGCGGTAGCCCGCCTCGCGCAGCATCTGGGCCGCCTTCTCGGCCAGGGCGCCCTTGTTGGGTACTGCGACACGCAGCATGGGAGTGCTCCTTCGTTCGATCGGATGATCAGCGGACGGGCACTCACAGATGTCGGTAGACGTCCTTCAGTTCCAGACCGGTCGCGAGCATCAGCACCTGCGCCTGGTAGAGCAGCTGGGAGATCTCCTCGGCGGCCCGCTCCGGGCCCTCGTGCTCGGCGGCCATCCACGACTCGGCCGCCTCCTCGACGACCTTCTTGCCGATGAAGTGCACGCCCTTCGCGAGCGCGTCGACCGTGCCCGAGCCCGGGGTGCCGGCGGCGGCCTTGGCCTGCAGCTCGGCGAACAACTCCTCGAACGTCTTCACGGAAGGCGATTCTTCCAGCCGCCCCGGGTGAGCACGCCCACCGGGTCCACCCGCGTCGTCCGGCTCACCCGGGCAGCGCGGCCAGGAAGTCCCGCACTGCGGCGGCGAACTCGGCCGGGCGCGCGGCCGGCACCGCGTGACCGGCCTCGACTGTCACCAGGCGGGCGGCGGGGATCCGGGCCGCCATCCGCGCCAGCTCGTGCTGCGGCAGGTGGCTGGCGGGACCACCGGCCACCACCAGGGTGGGCGCGGTGATCTCGGTCAACTCCTCCCACCACGTGGGAGGCGGGGCGTTGAGTTCGGCGACGACCGCTTCGCGGGCGGCCCAGTCATAGGGCAGCGGGCCCGCCGGCCGAGGTGGCAGCCGCAGGCCGAGCGGCACCGGTGGCGGCGGTTCGACGAGCACCAGCGCCGCCACCCGGTCCGGATACGCCCGGGCGAGCAGGTGGGCGGCCACCGAGCCGGAGGAATGGCCCAGCACCGTGACCCGGGTCAGCGCCAACGCGTCGAGCAGTCCTCCGCGAGCGCGGCCCAGCTCTCCCCCGATCCCGTGCCGCCGTGCAGTGCCACGAGCGGGCGGCCGTCGGCCCGGCCCCAGATCCGGTACGCCATCCGCAGCCCAGGCAGGTCCGCGTACCCGGTCTCCGTCATCGCAGCAGTCAACCACGGCGCACCAAAGGATTCGTTCAAAGCGGTTCTTTCGAAAGGAACCTTTTCAAAGTAGTCTTTCGATATGACCGAGCAACACCCTCGCGAGATCACCGACGTGGAGACGCTCCGCGCGGTCGCCCACCCCCTGCGCCTGCGCATCCTCAACGCCGTCGGCCTCTACGGCCCGCTGACCGCCACCGAGGTGGCCGAGCGGGTCGGGGAGAGCCCGGCCAACTGCTCCTGGCACCTGCGACAACTCGCCAAGTACGGCTTCGTGGCCGACGCGGGCGGCGGGACCGGCCGGCAGCGCCCCTGGCGGATGGTCACCGACGGGCACCGGTGGGGCGACGGCGACGAGAGCCCCGAACTGGCCCGCGCCGGCGACGCCGCCGCGCGGGTGCTGCTCGACCTGGAGTACCGCAAGCTCTGGGACTGGATGACGGCCCGCCGACAGGAGCCCGCGCAGTGGCGGGACGCGGGCTTCTTCAACCAGTTCATCGGCTGGTACACGGCTGAGGAACTGGCCGGGCTGCGTGAGGAAGTCCGGTCGCTGTTCGCCCGCCACCTGGACCGGTTGGAGAATCCCGCCGCGCGGCCCGCCGGGTCCCGCCCGGTGCGCCTGATGGCGTGGGGCGTACCGGAGGTGGAGCAGTGAGGGCCCTGCTGCGCCGGCCGGACTTCCGGCTGTTCTTCCTCGCGCTGACCGTGAGCATGGTCGCCGAGTCGGTGCTGCTGCTGGCGCTCGCGGTGTGGGTGAAGCAACTGACCGGCTCGGACGGGCTGGCCGGTGCCACGTTCGTCGCCCTGACCGCGCCGATGGTGCTCGCGCCGCTGGTCGGCTGGGTGGTCGACCGGGCACCCCGGCGGCGGCTGTTCGTGGCACTGAACGCCGGCACTGCCGTCCTGCTGCTGCCGCTGCTCACGGTGCACGACGACAGCCGGCTCTGGGTGGTCTACGCGGTCGCCGCCGGCTACGGACTGTCCTATATCGCGCTGGGCGCGACGGTCACCGCTCTCGTACAGGAACTGGTCCCCGGCGCGCTGTTACCCGACGCGAACGGCGCGACGCAGACCGTCAAGCAGGGCCTGCGGCTGGCCGGCCCGCTGCTCGGCGCAGGGCTGTTCGTGCTGCTCGGCGGCCCGGCGCTGGCCGGTGCCTGCGCGGCCGGTTTCCTGCTGGCCGCGGTCGCCGGGCTGGGTCTGCGGCCCGCCCCGGGCGGCACGGTCGCCGGGGGCCGCGCCGCGGGAGGACGCGACGAGCTGATCGCCGGGATGCGGCACCTGCTGGGCGAACCGGCGCTGCGGCGGGCCCTGATCGCTGTCGTCATGGCCACGGTCGGCCTGGGTTTCGGCGAGACGCTGTGGTTCGCGTACGTCGACCAGGGGCTCGGCCGCGAGCCGGCCTTTCTCGGGGTGCTCGTGTCGCTCCAGGGCATGGGCGGGCTGGTCGGCGGGGCCGGGTCGGCCGCACTGGTACGTCGCCTGGGCGAGCTGGGCGCCATGGCGCTCGGCGTCGCCTGCGTGGCGCTGGCCGGCCTGGCGCTGGTCCGGCCGGCTCTCGGCCTGGCGGTCGCGGCGAGTGTGCTGATCGGACTGGGGTTGCCGGTCGCCTGGGTCGGTGTGATGACGCTCGTGCAGCGGCGTACCGCCCCGGAGTTGGTGGGCCGGGCCTCGGCCGCGCTGGACGCGATGGCCAGCGCACCGCAGGCGGTGGCGATCGGCGCGGGCGCGCTGCTGGTCGGCCTGGTCGACTTCCGCCTGCTCTACGCCGCGATCGGAGCCGTACTGACGATCGCCGCCGGCTACCTGCTCACCGGCCGCCGGCTCAGCCCACCGACGGCGCCCGCCCTCCTCGGACACCCCTCCCCCGCGCTCCCGCCCCGCGGCACACAGCGTCCCGCCGCGCGTCGATCATGAGGTTGGCGGCGACCGGCGCCCCTTTTGTCACCGTCAACTTCATGATCGACGGGGCTCGAGTCGCGCACCGAGACCCGGGTGGGTCAGGCGAAGCCGACGCGGTGGGCGGACTGGGCGTCCAGGCCGCGAATCGCGAGGGCGGCGTCCAGCGCGGCCACCGTCGCCGACCAGCCCTTGTCCTCGGCCGAGCCGGGCAGCCCGGCCCGGTCCCGGGCCTGCTCGACGGTGTCCACCGTCAGCACCCCGTGCGCCACCGGCTTGCCCTCGTCCAGCGCCACCCGGGTCAGCCCCTCGGTGACCGACTGGCAGACGTAGTCGAAGTGCGCCGTCGCGCCGCGTACCACGACGCCGAGCGCTACCACCACGTCGAAGCGGCGGGCCATCGCCTGGGCCACCACCGGCAGCTCCACCGAGCCGGCCACCCGGGCCACCACGGCCCGCGCCCCGCACGCCTGCGCGGCGGCCACCGCCCGCTCGGTCATGTGGTCGGTCAGCTCGCCGTGCCAGCGGGCGGCCACCACGCCGACAGTCATGCCGGCGGCGTCCACCGCGCTCACGCCCGGCTCCCCGAAACCCGCCATCGCCCTACGCTCCGATCTCGTCACCGGCGACCGGGCGGCCCATCGGCGCCTCGGTCACCTCGTCCAGTCCGTCCAGCAGGTGACCCATCCGGTCCCGCTTGGTGCGCAGGTAGCGCACGTTCTCCGGGTTGGACCGCACGGGCAGCCCCTCCCGGCCGGTCACGGTGAGCCCGTACCCCTCCAGCCCGGCCCGCTTGGCCGGGTTGTTCGTCAGCAGCCGCATCGAGCGGACGCCCAGGTCGTAGAGGATCTGCGCGCCGGTGCCGTAGTCGCGGGCATCGGCCGGCAGGCCCAGGTCGAGGTTCGCGTCCACGGTGTCGCGGCCCTGGTCCTGGAGCTGGTACGCCTGCAGCTTGTGCAGCAGGCCGATGCCCCGGCCCTCGTGCCCGCGCACGTAGAGGACCACGCCGCGGCCCTCGGCCGCGACCCGGGCCAGCGCGGCCTGCAACTGCGGCCCGCAGTCGCAGCGCAGCGAACCGAACACGTCGCCGGTGAGGCACTCGGAGTGCACCCGCACCAGCACGTCCCGCCCGTCGCCGAGCTCGCCCATGACCAGCGCGACGTGCTCGGCCGGGTCGTGCTCGGCGCGGTAGCCGAGCGCCTTGAACACGCCGTACGGGGTGGGCATGCGGGCCTCGGCGGCCAGCTCGACCTGCTTCTCGGTACGCCGCCGGTAGGCGATCAGGTCCGCGATGGTGACCAGCGTCAGGCCGTGCTCGGCGCAGAACTTCTCCAGGTCCGGCAGGCGCATCATGGTGCCGTCGTCGTTCACCAGCTCGCACAGCACCCCGGCCGGGCGCAGCCCGGCCATCCGGGTCAGGTCCACGGCCGCCTCGGTGTGCCCGGGTCGGCGCAGCACCCCGCCGGCGCGGGCGCGCAGCGGCACCACGTGGCCGGGCCGGGCCAGGTCGGTCGGGTCGGTGGGGCGTCGGCGAGCAGCCGGATGGTGTGCGACCGGTCGGCGGCCGAGATGCCGGTGCTGACGCCCTCCCGGGCGTCCACCGTCACGGTGTACGCGGTGCCGCGCCGGTCCTGGTTGGTGTGGTGCATCGGCGGCAGGTCCAGCCGGTCGCACTCGTCCTCGGTCAGCGGCACGCAGATGTAGCCGGAGGTGTAGCGGACCATGAACGCGACCAGCTCCGGGGTGGCCAGCTCGGCCGCGAAGATCAGGTCGCCCTCGTTCTCGCGGTCCTCGTCGTCGACCACGACCACGGGGCGCCCGGCGGCGATGTCCGCCACCGCCTGCTCGATCGATCCGAAAGTGGTCATGCCACTGCCTCCGAGTACGTCGCCGGGATCGGGGCGGGCGCGGTCGCGACGGCCCGGGAGGTGCGCCACCAGCTGTACAGGCCGGCCGCGCAGAACGCGCCGTAGACCAGGTACATGGCGGCCGACGGGTAGAAGCCGCCGCGCAGCAGCAGCGGTACGCCGACCGCGTCGACGGCGATCCAGATCAGCCAGAACTCGACCCAGCCGCGGGCCATGCCGTACGTGGCGAGCAGGCTGCCGACCAGGATCCAGGCATCAGGCAGCGGCCCCCACGAGCCGAGCGCGGCGAGCACCGGGTACGCGGCGGCGGTGCCGACGACGGCGGCCACGAGCAGGCCGAGCCGCTCCGGCCAGGTGGCCCAGCGCGGCACCACGGCCGGCTCGTCCCCGCCACCGGCGCGCCGGTTGCGCGACCAGCGCCACCAGCCGTACACGCTGACGGCGAAGAAGAAGACCTGCCGGCCGGCCTGGCCGTAGAGGTCGTGCGCCTGCGGGGTGACGAAGACGCCGCCGAGGAACACGGTGAGCAGCAGCGCGTTGCCGATCATGCCGACCGGCCAGGCCCACACCACCCGGCGCAGCCCGAGCAGCGCCGAGGCGAGCCCGAAGCCGTTGCCGACGATCTCCCGGACCAGCACCGGCGAGCCGGCCACGTGCACCTGGGCGTCGAGCAGCCAGCCGAGCGGGCCCATCACCGCACGCTTCCCGCGCCGCGGTCGCCGAGCAGCCGTTCGACGTACTTGGCCAGCACGTCGACCTCCAGGTTGACCGGGTCGCCGACCTGCTTCGTGCCGAGCACGGTGAGCTTGAGCGTGGTGGGGATCAGGCCGACGGAGAACCAGTCGTCGCCCGCCTCGGCGACGGTCAGCGACACGCCGTCGACGGTGATCGAGCCCTTCTCCACCACGTACCGGGCCAGCCCGTCGGGCAGCCGGAACCGGACCGTCTCCCACTGCGCGGCCGGCTCCCGGGCGACGATCTCGCCGACGCCGTCGACGTGGCCCTGCACCAGGTGCCCGCCGAGGCGGCTGTTGAGCGCGGCGGCGCGTTCCAGGTTGACCGGGTCGCCGGGGCGCAGCGCCCCCAGCGCGGTGCGGCGCAGCGTCTCGCCCATCACGTCGGCGGTGAACACCCCGCCGTCGACCTCGACAACGGTCAGGCAGACGCCGTTCACCGCGATGGAGTCGCCGTGCCGGGCGTCCGAGGTGACGAGCGGGCCACGGATGGCGACCAGGGCGGAGTCGTCGCCGGTCTCGGTGCTCCGGACGATCTCGCCCAGCTCCTCGACGATGCCGGTGAACATGTCAGGCCTCCCTCTTCCGGGGCAGCGCGGTGATCCGCAGGTCGGGACCGACCCGCGTAACGTCGGTGATCTCCAGATCGATGGCGTCGGCGATGGTGCTCACGCCGGCGTCGAGCAGCGCGGTCGGGCCGGCGCCGAGCAGCTTCGGCGCGACGTACCCGACGATCTTGTCGACCAGGCCGGCGGCGAGGAACGCGCCGGCCAGCGTCGGCCCGCCCTCCAGCAGCGCGGCCCGCACGCCGCGGTGGTGCAGCTCCGCGAGCAGCGCCGCCAGGTCGACCCGGCCGTCCGGCCCGGCGCCGACCTCCGCGGCGGTGGCCACCCAGGTGCGGGCGGCGCCGTCGCGGACCCGGGCCTCGGCCGGGGTACGCCCCGAGCTGTCCACCACGACCCGCAGCGGCTGCCGGATGGCCAGGGTGCCGTCGCGCAGGTTGCGGGCGGTGAGCCGGGGGTCGTCGGTGAGCACGGTGCCCACCCCGGCGAGCACCGCGTCGACGGTGCCGCGCAGCGCGTGCACGTCGATCCGGGCCGCCTCGGAGGTGATCCACATGCTGGTGCCGTCGGCGGCGGCCGAACGCCCGTCGAGCGTGGCCGCGTACTTCCAGATCAGGTACGGCCAGCCCCGGCGCATCGAGGTGAGCCAGGCGACGTTGCCGGCCTCGGCCTCCTGGGCGCGTACCCCGAGGGTCACCTGGACCCCGGCGGCGCGCAGCGTGGCCGCGCCGCCGGAGGCGACCGGGTTGGGGTCGGGCACGGCGACCACGACGCGGGCCACCCCGGCGGCGATGAGCGCGTGGCTGCAGGGGCCGGTGCGGCCGGTGTGGTCGCAGGGCTCCAGGGTGACCACAGCGGTGCCGCCGCGGGCGCGGGCGCCGGCCTGGGCCAGCGCGACGATCTCGGCGTGCGGGCCGCCGGCGTAGGCGTGGAAGCCCTCGCCGACGACCTCGCCGTCGGTGTCGAGCAGCACGCAGCCGACGACCGGGTTGGGGCTGGTGGCGCCGAGGCCGCGCGCGGCCAGTTCGATGGCACGACGCATCGCCTCGTCGACGGAGACGCTCGCCATGGCCGTCTGTCCTCCCGCTCGCCGGTCGCGCGCGGGCGGGTTCGGGAGCAGCGGCCACAAAGCCGCGGACACGCGGCGGCGGAGAACCCGGGGACGGCGTCGCCGACCCCGGGGAGCCCACGCGGCGGCTGAGGGTGCTCAGCGGCCGGCAGGGGCCTCCCCCGTTCCGCGCGCTGTCTCCCATCCGGACTGTCTGGGGGCGGACGAGCCGCACCCCAACCGTCGGCCCCGGATTCTCACCAGGTCCACCGTCCGGCCGAAGCCGTCCGGGTCGCGGGCTTACCACGGTCGGACCGTGGATCACCGCCGGTTCGGAATTTCACCGAGCCCCGCCAGCGCGTGGTGGGTATACGGGAAGTCTTACACGTTCCGCCCGGGTGCGCGCCACAGAGGCGAGCTACCTCACAGGAGCGCTCAGGTGACGCCGCGCCGGCGGTCCACCGCCACGTACGAGCCGGGCTGGCTCTTGGCCACCGTCTTCATCTCCGAGGCCACCGCGATGGCCTCCAGCGGGTCGGTGAACCGCTTGCCGGAATCGGACAGCGACACCCCGATGGAGAGCGTGACGAGCGCGGCGCGGCGGATGTTGCCGCGCCGGTCCTTCAGCTCGACGAAGCCGCGTTCCCGGTCGGTGGCGTCGTAGAGCGCGTCCGCGGCCTTCTCGAAGTCGACAACGGCCCGGCTGGTCAGCGGCCGGACCTGGCTGGGCGCGCAGACGATCACGAAGTCGTCGCCGCCGACGTGCCCGAGGAACGCCGGCGGCAGCCCGATCGACACCACCGCCCGGTGCAGGCTGCGGGCCAGCGCCGAGATGAACTCGTCGCCGCGCACGAAGCCGTACCGGTCGTTGACGCTCTTGAACCGGTCGATGTCGATGTAGCCCACGGCGTAGTCGACGCCGTTGCGGACCCGGTCGCTGATCTCCCGCCGGATCCGGCTGTTGCCGGGCAGGCCGGTCAGCGGCGAGACCTCGCGGAACTCCTTGTTGCGCCGCAGCGTGGAGTTGACCCGGGCCACCAGCTCCAGCGTGTCGAACGGCTTGACCAGGTAGTCGTCGGCGCCGACGCTGAGCCCGTTGACCTTGTCCTGGGTCATCCCCTTGGCGGTCAGCATGATCACCGGCAGCGCGGAGGTCATCGGGTCGGCGCGCAGCCGCCGGGTCAGCTCCAGGCCGTCGACGCGCGGCATCATCAGGTCCACCACCGCCAGGTCGGGCCGCTGCCGCTCGATGATCTCCAGCGCCTCCTGGCCGTCACTGGCGTGCAGCACCTCGAAACCGTGCAGGCGCAGGTTGAACTCGACGAAGCGGGCGATGTCCTCGTCGTCGTCGACGACCAGGATGACGTCGGGGCGCTCGCCGGCCGCGTCCATCTCAGGCCCCGGTCATCGCACGTTCCGCCAGGCCCCGCAGGCGGCGTACCGCCTCCGCGGGATCGTCGGCGCCGTAGACGGCGGTGCCCGCGACGAACGCGTCGGCCCCGGCCGCGGCGGCCTGCTCGATGGTGTCCGCGGCGATGCCGCCGTCGACCTCGATGCGCAGCTCCAGGTGGCCGCTGTCGACGTGCCGGCGGGCGGCGCGCACCTTGTCCAGCAGCTGCGGCAGGAACCGCTGGCCGCCGAAACCGGCCTTGATCGTCATGATCAGCAGCGTGTCGAAGCTCGGCAGCAGCTCCAGGTACGGCTCGATCGGGGTGTCCCGGTCGATCGCCAGGCCCGCCTTCGCCCCGGCCGAGCGCAGATCCTTCGCGAGCGCCACCGGGTCGTCGCACGCCTCGGCATGGAACGTGACGTTGTACGCCCCGGCGTCGGCGTACCCGGGCGCCCAGCGGCGCGGATCGGTGATCATCAGATGCACGTCGAACGGGATCTCGGTCACGGCGCGCAGGCTCTGCACCACCGGCAGCCCGATGGTCAGGTTGGGCACGAAGTGGTTGTCCATGACGTCGACGTGCAGCCAGTCGGCGGCGGGCTCCACGGCACGGACCTCGTCGGCGAGGCGGGCGAAATCGGCGGCCAGGATGCTCGGCGCGACGATCGGCGGCGGTACGGTCACCGGGCCAGTGTACGAACGCGGTGATCCGGAGGTCGCGGCACGGCTCCCGGAGCGACAGGTGGTGAGCCTTCCGTCACCCGTGGTGCACCATCGGGCCGTCCGGAGCGGAAAACGGCACGAATAGTCGTCGGTGACTAGCCGATCGATTGAAAGATGACGAAACTCCTACAGGGACGGTCACGTATGCTGCACGCCCGGGCGCGGGGGACGCCGGTCGGGCCTATGGCGACCGGCTGCCATCTCTCCCGGAAGGGGCGGACGATGCGACGGTGGCTCCACGTGCTCGCGCTGGCCGGCGCCGCGACTGCGGTGCTCGCCGGCTGCGCTCAGACACACCGGGCCGACGGCGACCTGATCGACGACTGGGCGGCGCTGCCGGCGCCGCGGCTGTTCGTACCGGCGACAGACGCGTGCCTGCCCCGGCTCACCACGGTGGTGGCCGCCGCCACGTACGAGACCGTCGACTGCGCGGGCAGCCACCTGGCCGAGACGGTGCACGTCGGCACGTTCACCGGGCCGGAGACGCTCGGCGACCGCCCCGAGCCGGGCACCCCGGCGCTGCGGACCGCGCGCGCCGAGTGCGACCGGAGCGCCCGGGAGATGATCGGCGGGGACTGGCACGCCGCCCGGCTCACGCTGAACATCGCGCTGCCGACGGTGGCCGCCTGGGGCGCCGGCGCGCGCTGGTTCCGCTGCGACCTGGCCGAGACCGACAGCATCGACAACACCCGTCCGATCAACCGGGTCGGCAGCCTGCGCGGCGCGCTGGTCGGCGACAACCCGCTCGTGCACAGGTGCTTCGACCCGAAGCTGATCGGCAAGAACCTCAACTACATGGCCCCGGTGCTCTGCACCGAGCCGCACCGCGCAGAGTTCGTCGGCGTGTACGAGGAACGCGACATGAGCTGGGCGGAGTTCACCAAGGGCGCGCCCGCCACGCACCGGCGCTGCATGACGCTGATCGCCCAGTTCGCCGAGGTGCCGGACAACGCCGAGCTGCCGTACCGGGCCGGGTCCATCTACTACCCACCGTCGCAGCGGGAGTGGGAGGAGGGCGACCGGGGGGTGCGCTGTTTCCTGTGGAGCGACGACCGCAAGCTCAACCGATCGGTGCGCGGCGCCGGTCCTGAGGGGCTCCCGGTGACCTGATCGGCTGCCGTATGCTGCACCGCCGAGGCGTACCGGGGGGCCGGTCGGCTCCGGACGCACGGGGAGGTCGGTCGCGATGCGGCGTTTGTGGGTGGCGGTCACCGTGTCAACGGTGGCGGCGCTGGCGCTCGGCGGCTGCGCCGCGCCGGCCGGAGTGGACCGCGACCTGACCGACGACTGGCCCGCGTTCGCCGCGCCGGTCGGCTTCGTGCCGAGCACCGGGGCCTGTCACCCCACCGTCGCCGACGTCGGCTACCTCAGCGGCTACCAGCCGGTCGACTGCGCCGCCACCCACCGCGCCGAGACGCTGCACGTCGGCACGATGAGCGGCCCGGAGGCGGAGCGCTCCGCCCCGCCGCGCACCGGCTCGGCCGGTATGCGCGCCGCGCACGGCGACTGCGCCCGCCAGGTCACCCAGGCCCTCGGCGGGGACTGGCGCTCCGGGCGGCTGCGGCTGTCGGTGGTCTTCCCCTCGGCGCTCGCCTGGTCCGGCGGGGCCCGCTGGTACCGCTGCGACGTCGCCGAGGTGACCGACCTGGACCAGGGCGACGTGGCCGAGCGCACCGGCAGCCTGCGGGGCGCGCTGAAGCCCGGCTCGAAGCTGGCGCTGGGCTGCTTCAACCCGAAGATGAGCAAGGACGACGTGCAGGAGATGCGGCCGGTGGCCTGCACCGCGAAGCACCACGCCGAGTTCGTCGGCGTCTACCAGGCGCCGGACATCAGCTACGCCGAGTTCGAGCGCACCCCGCTGCGTACGCACAAGGCGTGCCGCGGGCTGATCGCCAAGTACGCGAAGCTGCCCGACGACGGCAACATGCAGTACCGGGCCGGCACCATCATCTACCACCCGTACGCGGAGCAGTGGCGCGACGGCGACCGGGGCGTGCAGTGCTTCCTCTGGGTCTCCGACCGGACGCTGACCCGCTCGGTGAAGGGCGCGGGCGCCAAGGCGCTGCCGATCACCTGAGCCACGGGCGGGGCGGGCCGGCGCCCACCCCGCCCGTGTCCGCTCAGCCGACCTGCAGCGTCACGTCGTCCACGACGAAGCTGGTCTGCAACGACGAGTCCTCGACCCCGGTCCACTTCAGCGTGACCGTCTGCCCGGCGTACGCGGCCAGGTTGAAGGTGCGCTGGGTGTAGCCGGTGGCCTTGTTCAGGTTCGAGTACGTGGCCAGCGTGGTCGAGCCGACCTGCACGGTGAGCTTGTCGTACGCGGTCGAGCTGGTCGTCTCGGCCGAGTCGATGTGCAACCAGAACGAGAACGTGTAGCTGCTGCACCCGGACGGCAGCGTGACCGACTGGGACAGCGTGTCGGTACGCGAGGAGCCGTACCCGTTCAGCCACGCCTTGTACGACCCGGTGCGGGCCGCCTGGCTGGAGCTGTTGGTGATCACGCCGGAGCTGGCCGTCCACGGCGTGGTGCCGGACTCGAAGCTGCTGTTGCCGATGAGCTGGCCGCCGGTGCAGCCGCCGCTCCCGCCGGTCACGGTGATCGTGTAGCTGGCGGTGCGGGTGGCCGAGCCGGTGCCGGTCACGGTGAGCGTGAACGTGCCGGTGGTGGCCGTCGACGAGGCGCTGACGGTCATGGTGGACGAGCCGCCCGAGGTGACCGAGGACGGGCTGAAGCTCACCGACACGCCGCTCGGGGCGCCACTGGCGGACAGCGCCACGGTCTGCGCGCTGCCGGAGGTGGTGGCGGTGCTGACGGTGGCGGTGGTGGAGCCGCCCCGGGCGACGCTGCCGGAGGTGGGGCTCACCGAGACGGAGAAGTCGTTGGCGGGTGTGCCGCCGCCGACCGCGAGCGCCCAGATCGTGTACGCGACGCCGTCCGCGGCCCGGTTCAGGATGGTCGTGTTGATGTTGCTGGTGTTGTCGCAGGAGCGGTGGTAGCAGCCGTCGTACGCCGCGCCCGCGGTGCCGCCCCACTTGCTGGCCTGCGCCGACGTCTTGGTGTAGCTGGCGCCCGCCGCGTAGCCGGAGGTCTGGATGCCGGCGTTGGCGAACGAGTAGTCGTCGGAGCGGCCCTGACCCTCGGTGTTCTCCTCCGGCGAGATGCCGAACGAGTCCCAGTACGCCTTCAGCGGCGCCGCGGTGGCCGAGGTGATCCGGTTGATGAAGTAGCCGCCGTTGGGCGAGCCGACCATGTCGAAGTTGTAGTAGCCCTTGATGTAGCCGCGCTGGGTGGAGCTGAGCTGGTTGACGTAGTGCTTGGAGCCCTGCAGGCCCTGCTCCTCGCCGTTCCACCAGGCGAACCGGACCCGCTTGGTCATGGTCGGGTTCTGCGCGGCCAGCACCAGCGCGTTCTCCAGCAGCACCGACGAGCCGGAGGCGTTGTCGTTGATGCCCGGCCCGGCGGCCACGCCGTCCAGATGCGCGCCGAACATGACGACCTGGTCCGACGGGCCCTGCGGCCACTCGGCGATCAGGTTGTTGCCCGGGTAGGTGCAGGTGGAGCAGTTCTGCTCGGTGACCGTGTAGCCGGCCGCCTGGAGCTTGCCCTTCACGTAGTTGACCGACGCGGTGTAGCCGGCCGAGCCGGCGCGCCGGTTGCCGCCGTTGCTGGTGGCGATGGAGTTGAACTGGGTGAGGTGGGCCTGGATG
>NZ_KK037233.1:1795544-1796345 GCF_000568915.1 Micromonospora sp. M42
CCAGCGCGCCGAGCAGACCGGACTTGCCGCCCGGACCGGCGCACAGATCCAGCCACCGGCCGTCCGGGCCGTCCAGCGGCGCCGCCGCCAGCGCGTCCGCCACCAGCTGGGAGCCCTCGTCCTGCACGTGCGCGCGGCCGTCGGCCACCGCCGCCAGGTCGCCCGGCGCGCCGCCGGGCAGATAGACCGCGTACGGCGAGAACGCGCCGGGCGCGCCGCCCACCTCGTCGGCCAGCGCCACCGGGTCGGCCAGGCCCGGCCGGGCGCACAGGTGCACCGGCGGGCGCTCGTTGTCCTCGATGAGCAGCCGGGTCGTCTCGCCCATGTCTCCGCCGAGCGCCTCGGCGAACGACCGCACGATCCACTGCGGATGGCTGTACGCCAGCGCGAGGTGCCCGACCGGGTCGGTCTCCTGCGCCGGGGCGAGCTTGGCCACCCAGGCGTCGGCGTCCCGGCTGGTGATCTCCCGCAGCACCGCGTTGGCGAACCCGGTCGCGCCCGGCCCCACCGACCGGACCAGGTCCACGGTGGACGACACCGCGGCGTGCGCGGGCACCCGCATGTGCAGGATCTGGTACGCCCCGAGCCGCAGCGCGTCGCGCACCGGCGGGTCGATGCGCTGCACGTCCCGCCCGGCCGCGTCGGTCACGATCGCGCGAGCGTGCCGGTGTGCCGCAGCGTGCCGTAGGTCAGCTCGGTGGCGAACGCGGCGTCCCGGCCGGTCAGCCCCGCCTCGCGCAGCATCTCCGGGAGCACCAGGTTGGCGTACGCGTCTTCTCGGTGCACCGCCGCGATCGCCTC
>NZ_KK037233.1:1796445-1801649 GCF_000568915.1 Micromonospora sp. M42
CCGAACCGGTCCCCGCCGCGCCGGTCGTTGCCAAGGGCGGTCGGAGCGCTGCCGGTCGGAGCGCTGCCGGCCCGAGCGCTGCCGGTCGCCGAACCGCTCGTCGCCGCGCTGACGCTCGCCACCAGGCCGGTCGCCGGCGCGCTGGCGGTCGCCGTACCCCCGCTGACGCTCGCCCTCGACGGGCCGGTCCTCGCGCGACGGCCCCGTCACGCGAACACCTCGCCGGCGGTGACCCGGGCGCCGCGCGCCCAGTCGCCGGCGGGCATGGCCTTCTTGCCTGCGGCGCGCACCTCGCCGAGGCGCACCGGCGTGGTGGCGGTGCCGACGAGCACACCGGACTTCGCCACGTGCAGCTCCCCCGGCTTCAGCTCCGGGCCGTCGGCCACCGGCGTGACCGGACCGAGCTTGACCCGGTCGTCGCGGAACGTCGTCCACGGGCCGGGCGCGGGCGTGCAGGCGCGGACGCGCCGGTCCACCGCGAACGCGGGGTCGCCCCAGCGGACCCGGGCGTCCTCGACCGTCAGCTTCGGGGCGAGCGAGACGCCGTCGACCGGCTGCGGCACGGCGCGGGCGGTGCCCGCGCCGATTCGCGTCGAGCACCGCTACCAGTAGTCCGGCGCCGGAGTGCTTTATTTTCTCCAGCAGGTCGCCGGAGGTGTCGGACGGGCGGATCTCGTCGGTGACCGTGCCGTAGACCGGGCCGGTGTCCAGCCCCTCCTCCAGCTCGAAGACGCTGGCCCCGGTCACCTCGTCGCCGTGCAGAACTGCGTGCTGCACCGGCGCGGCGCCGCGCCAGGCGGGCAGCAGCGAGAAGTGCAGGTTGATCCAGCCGTGCCGGGGGATCTCCAGCGCCACCGGCGGCACCAGCGCGCCGTAGGCGACCACCGGTACGCAGTCCGGCGCCAGCTCACGCAGCCGGTCGAGGAACTCCGGCTCACGCGGACGGGCCGGGGTGAGCACCTCGACGCCGTGCGCGTCGGCCCACGCCCCGACGGGCGAGCGGACCAGCCCCCGGCCGCGCCCGGCCGGGGCGTCGGGGCGGGTGACCACGGCGAGCAGCTCGTGCCCGGAGGCGGCGATCGCGTCCAGGGCCGGTACGGCGACGGCCGGCGTGCCGGCGAAGACCAGGCGCATCCGGGTCACCGCCCCAGGCCGAACGGGTTGCCGGCGGCGTGCGGGCTGAGCTTGACCGTGGGCGGGGCGGCCTGGTCGTACCACTCGGCCTGCCGGATCGCCTTCATGGCCTCCTTGCGGCCGGCCGGGTCGAGCCGGTCGACGAAGAGCACGCCGTCGAGGTGGTCGGTCTCGTGCTGCACGCAGCGGGCCATCAGGCCCGTGCCGACGATCTGCAACGGGTCGCCGTAGCCGTTGAAGCCCTTGGCGATCACGTTCTGCCGGCGCTTGGTGTCGAAGTAGAGCCCGGGGATGGACAGGCAGCCCTCCGGGCCGTCCTGCTCCTCTTCGTCGGGGAACTCCAGCACCGGGTTGACCAGGTGGCCGAGGACGTCGTCGACGTCGAAGGTGAACACCCGCAGGCCCACCCCGAGCTGCGGCGCGGCGAGGCCGGCGCCGCTCTGCTCGCGCATCGTGTCGGTCAGGTCGGCGATCAGCTTGCGCAGCTCGGCGTCGAAGTCGACGACCGGGTCGGCCGGCGTGCGCAGCACCGGATCGCCGAACAGACGGATGGGCTGGACGGTCACTCGGCGTGGCTCCTTGTCTGGGTCGAACGATGCGCGTCCAGTCTACGGAGTCGGCCCGGCCGCCCCGGGTGGCGTACCGGGAACGGTGACCGGGGACGCCTCCCGGCCGACGCGCACCGGCAGCGTGGCGTGACCACGAAGCGTGAGCCGGACGCGCCGCTCGGGCCGGCCCGCCACGGCGAGGCCGGGCAGCCGGCGCAGCAGCAGCGGGAACGCCACCTGCGCCTCCAGCCGGGCCAGCGCCGCGCCGAGGCAGTAGTGCGGCCCGGCGCCGAAGGACAGCGGGTGGACCTGCGGACGCCACGGGTCGAAGCGCGCCGGCTCCGGATAGCGGCGCGGATCACGGTTGGCCGCGCCGAGCATCACGATCACCCAGCTCTCCGGCGGCAGGTCGACGTCGCCGTACCGGGCCGGCGCGGTGCTCATCCGGGACGTGAGCTGCACCGGCGAGTCGTAGCGCAGCAGCTCGTCGACGTACCCGGGGGCGAACTCCGGGTGCTCCGCCAGCGTCGCCGCCGCGCGCGGGTGCTCCAGCAGCGCCACCAGGCCGTTGCCGAGCAGGTTGGTGGTGGTCTCGAAGCCGGCCACCAGCAGCACGATCAGGTTGGCCAGCAACTCGTCGCCGGAGAGCCGGTCACCGCCGTCGTGCGCCTGCACCAGCGCGCTGGTCAGGTCGTCGGCCGGCGCCCGGCGGCGCGCCGCCACCAGCTCGGTGAAGTAGGCGCGCAACTCGCTCGCGCCCCGGTCGGCGACCGCCAGCTCCTCTTCGGTGATCTCCGGTTCCAGCACGCCGGTCAGGTCGGTGGCCCAGCGTCGGAACAACGGCCGGTCCGCCGCCGGCACGCCGAGCAGCGCGCAGATCACCCCGACCGGCAGCGGGTACGCGAACCCGGCCATGAAGTCGACCGGCCCCTCGGCGGCGAGCATCGCGTCGACCAGCTCGTCGGCCTGCGCCCGCACCACGTCGTGCATGGTGGCGATCCGGCGCGGGGTGAACGCGCCCGCCGCCAGCCGCCGCATCCGGCTGTGGTCGGGCGGGTTGGTGCGCAGCATCGACCGGGAGATCGACAGAATCGCCGGGCTCTCCCGCCAGCCGGGCATGAACTGGTCGCGCAGCGCGTCGTCCAGCACCCCGAACCGGGCGTCGCGCAGGATCGCGTCGGCCTCGGCGTACCCGGTGACCACGAAGAAGACCGGGCCGGCCTGGACCACCGGGCCGTGTGCGCGCAGCAGCTCGTACGTCGGGTAGGGGTCGACACGACCCTCGGGGGACATCAGCAGCGCGAGCGCGTCGGCAGGATCCACGGTCCGCCTCCCCAGGCGTCGGAGACCCCCATCATGCTCCGCGCCGCCCGAGGGTGGTCAACCCGTCACGGCGAGACGGCGGTATCCACCGCGGTCAGGCGCCCGCGCCCGGCTCCCCGGCCAGCACCGGGCCGCCGTCGAGCAGCGCGTGCTCGGGCAGCGGCAGCGTGATGCCGTGGGCGTCCTCCCAGTCGTGGATCAGCCCCGGCCGGGCCTGCGTGGTGAAGAAGTCGACGGCGCTCATCCCGCCGACCACCGGCTCGTCCACCTCGGCGACCAGCCGGGCGGGCACCATCGGCAGGCCGGCGCGCACCGCCGCGCTGAGCCGCCGGTGCCCGTCGACGACGAAGAAGTACTCGCCGGTGTAGCCGATGCTCAGCGGCTCCGGCTCCTCACCGCTCTCGGCCAGCTCGGCGGCGAGGTCGGCGTCCCACAGGCCCCGCAGCGCGGACACGTCCTCGGTGGGGTAGACCCGGGTCGGGTCGAGCAGCAGCAGCGGCTGACCGGCGCGCAGCACGTCCGCGCCGAGGCGGCCCTCGTAGACGTCGATGACGTGCTGGATGACCTGCTCCGGGTTGGCCCGGGTGGTGTCGCAGATCAGGTCGTAGTTGCGCAGGCGGGCCTTGTCGACGCCGTAGCGGACGATGAACCGGCCCCGCTCGCTCTCGCTGCGCTCGCGCAGCTTGGTCCGCGCCTCCTCCAGCGAGGTGTAGCTCTCGGCCGGGCCGGACGGGCGGGCCAGCACGCGCCGGGCCGCCTCGGTCGGCTCGGTGATCATGTGCACCTTGAGCGCGTCGGTGAAGAAGTGCCAGGCCAGGCGGGAGTCCATGACCAGCGACTCGCCGGAGGCGGCGATGTCGCGCTGGAGCTGGTCGACGTAGCCGTCGACCGCCTGGTCCAGCTCGGCGTGCAGGTTGAGCTGCAGAGCGGTCATCTGCCGCTCCTGGGCCATCTGGCGGTAGAGGTCGCCGACGCTGACCCGGCGCAGCCCCAGCCGCTTGGCGATCTCGACGGACACGGTGCTCTTGCCACTGCCGAGGTCACCGTTGAAGACGATCGACTGACGAACGGTCACGACTGGTCCACCCCTGCTCACCGGCTGACTGACGACATCGAGTGTCGGCCCGACGTGCTCTGGCACCCGCCGCGCCGCGTCCCGCGCGGGGAAACCGCGCGGCTGGGCATGACGGGCGATGCTATCACCGCCCGCTACCCAATTGCCGGACCAGGTGTGCGGCAAACCCCAGCTCACGACCGTGCGCGAGGGGCCGCGTGCGCAGTGTCACGCGGCGGCGGCCGGTCAGAACAGCACGAGCGGATCGACCTGCAGGCGTACCGGATCGGCCGCCTTGCGGGCGCTGCGCTGGCCGGCGGCGGCGTGCAGCGCCTCGGCCAGCGCGGCGGCCCGGGACCGGGGCACCCGCACGAGCATCCGCTCCCGGCCCTCGTCGGCCGGCACCGGCCCCAGCACCTCGGCGCCGTCCGGCAGCCGGGCGCCGTCCAGCAGGTCACTGACCGCCTCGGCGACGCCGGTGACGCTCGCCATCCGCACCGCCGGGGGGAAGCCCAGCTCGCGCCGCTCGGCCAGCTCGCGGGCGGCGAACCAGGCGGAGTCCCAGCGCAGCAACGCCTGCACCGGCGCGAGCGCGCCGTCCGCGACCACCACCACCCGCCCGCCGGCCGTACCGGGCCGGGCCAGCGCGGCGGCGGCCATCCACCGCCGCAGCGCCTCCTCACCGGCCCGCAGGTCGGCCCGGGTCAGCAGCGCCCCGAGTCGAGCAGCAACACCGCGCCGTAGCCGCCGTCGGCCACCGGCTCGGCGCCCGGCGTGGCGATCACCAGCCCGGCCCCGCCCGGCACCGTGGCGAGCACCTCCTCCCGCCCCGAGGTCCGCACCGGCACGCCCGGGAACGCCCGGCCCAGCTCCTCGTGCCGTGCGCCGGGCGCCGGTGACCGAGGGGCGCAGCCGCCGCCCACCGCAGTCCGGGCAGGCGTACGCGGCGGCCACCCGCCCGCACCAGCGGCAGGCGGGCGTGCCATGCTCCGAGGCCAGCGCGAGCGCCCGGCGCAGTGCGGGCAGCGATCCGGGGTCCGGCAGTCGGCGCAGGCAACCGACGGCACGTAACCCCGGCGCGGCACCTGCCCAGCACCGGCAGGTCCGCGCGCAGCGCGTCCCGGGCGCTGGTCCAGGCCAGGCTC
>NZ_KK037233.1:1802387-1824436 GCF_000568915.1 Micromonospora sp. M42
GGCGGGCGCGTCCGCGTCGGCGGTGACGGCCTTCTCGGCGCGGGCGTGCCGGGGCGGCACCGCCAGCCTCAGCACGTCGGCGAGGCTGCCCGCGTACCGGTCGGCGACCGCGCGGGCCAGCCGGGCCACCTCCGGGGAGAGCACCGGCACCGACGAGACGACCTTCTCCAGGTACGCCAGTTTCGGGTGCGCGGAGGACTCGGCGCGCTCCAGCAGCCAGCCGTCGACCAGCTGCCCGGCGAAGCGCACCTTCACCCGTACCCCCGGTTGCGCCTCGGCGTCAAGCGCCGCCGGCACCAGGTAGTCGAACGGGCGGTCCAGGTGCGGCAGGGGCACGTCCACGCAGACGCGCGCGACCGGCGACCCCTGCGCGGGTCGCCGGTCGCGGCGCGTGGCGGCGGTCAGGCTCCCGCGGCCGACTTGAGGTCGGCGGCCCGGTCGGTGCCCTCCCAGGTCAGGTCCGGCAGCTCCCGGCCGAAGTGGCCGTACGCGGCGGTCTGCTGGTAGATCGGGCGGAGCAGGTGCAGGTCCCGGATGATGGCGGCCGGGCGCAGGTCGAACACCTCGGCGACGGCCTTCTCGATCGAGGCGACCGGCACCGTCTCGGTGCCGAACGTCTCGATGAACAGGCTCACCGGGTGGGCCTTGCCGATCGCGTACGCGACCTGCGCCTCGCACCGCTCGGCCAGCCCGGCGGCGACCACGTTCTTGGCCACCCAGCGCATCGCGTACGCGGCCGAGCGGTCGACCTTCGAGGGGTCCTTGCCGGAGAACGCGCCGCCGCCGTGGCGCGCGTACCCGCCGTAGGTGTCCACGATGATCTTCCGGCCGGTCAGGCCGGCGTCACCCATCGGGCCGCCGATCTCGAAGCGCCCGGTCGGGTTGACCAGCAGCCGGTAGCCCTCGGTCTCCAGGCCGAGGCCCTCCAGCTCCGGGGTGATGACGTGGTCCCGGATGTCCGGGGTGAGCAGCGACTCCAGCGAGATGTCGGCCGCGTGCTGGCTGGACACGACGACGGTGTTGAGCCGGACCGGGCGCAGCCCGTCGTACTCGATGGTCACCTGGGTCTTGCCGTCCGGCCGCAGGTAGGGGATGGTGCCGTCCTTGCGGACCGTGGCGAGCCGGCGCGCCAGCCGGTGCGCCAGCGCGATCGGCAGCGGCATCAGCTCGGGCGTCTCGGAACAGGCGAAGCCGAACATCATGCCCTGGTCACCGGCGCCCTGCGCGTCCAGCGCGCTCTCCGACCCGCCGGTACGCAGCTCGAAGGCGTTGTCGACGCCCTGGGCGATGTCCGGCGACTGGGCGCCGATGGACACGCTGACGCCGCAGGACGCGCCGTCGAAGCCCTTCTTCGACGAGTCGTAGCCGATGCCGAGGATGGTCTCCCGGACGATGGTGGGGATGTCGGCGTACGCCTTCGTGGTCACCTCACCGGCCACGTGCACCTGACCGGTGGTGATCAAGGTCTCCACCGCGACCCGGCTGTGCGGGTCCTGGGCGAGCAGCGCGTCGAGAATGCCGTCACTGATCTGGTCGGCGATCTTGTCCGGGTGGCCCTCCGTGACCGATTCGGACGTGAAGAGACGTGTCACGGCACTCCTAAGCATGTGAAGACTTTTAAAGGTCGCTCGGCGGCAGTTTAGCCATCCTCGTTCCGCCGCGACCCCCTGAACGCGGGCCGACCAACCGTCAGGAACGTGACGGCAACCGCGGACAGACGAGGTCCCAGACGGCGTCGGCCAGGGCCTCCTTGGGCTGCTCGGCCAGCCGGTGCACGGCGCCGTCGGCGCCGATCACGGTGGCCGCGTTGGTGTCGGCGCCGAAGACCTTGTCCACGCCGACCTCGTTGACGACGATCATGTCGGCTCCCTTGCGGGCCAGTTTGGCCCGGCCGTTGGCCTCCGCGTCGTCGGTCTCCGCGGCGAAGATCACCAGCACCTGGCCGGGGCGGCGGACGCGACCCAGCTCGGCGGCGATGTCCGGGTTGGTGACCAGCTCGATGGTCGGCGCGACACCGTCGTCCGACTTCTTGATCTTCCCGGTGGCGTAGCTGGCCGGCCGGAAGTCGGCGGGCGCGGCGGCCATCACCACGGCGTCCGCGTCGACGGCCGCCGCCAGCGTCGCCGTGCGCAGCTCCTCGGTGGTGCCCACCCGGACCAGGTCCACCCCGGCCGGATCGGGCAGCGCCACGTTCGCCGCGACCAGCGTCACCCGGGCGCCCCGGGCCACAGCGGCGCGGGCGAACGCATACCCCTGCTTGCCGGAGGACCGGTTGCCCAGGAACCGGACCGGGTCCAGCGGCTCGCGGGTGCCCCCGGCGGTGACCACCACGTGCCGGCCGGCCAGGTCGGCTTCGGCCTCGACGCCGCGGGCCAGGGCCCGGCGGGCCACCGCGAAGATCTCCGCCGGGTCGGGCAGCCGGCCCTTGCCGGTGTCCCGCCCGGTGAGCCGCCCCACGGCCGGCTCGATCACCCGGACGCCGCGCGAGCGCAGCGTGGCCACGTTCGCCACGGTCGCCGGGTGCTCCCACATCTCGGTGTGCATGGCCGGCGCCAGCAGCACCGGGCAGCGCGCGGTCAGCAGCGTGTTTGTGAGCAGGTCGTCGGCGAGGCCGTGGGCGGCCTTGGCGAGCAGGTCAGCGGTGGCCGGGGCGACCACGACCAGGTCGGCGTGCTG
This sequence comes from Micromonospora sp. M42, assembly GCF_000568915.1. Taxonomy (NCBI): domain Bacteria; kingdom Bacillati; phylum Actinomycetota; class Actinomycetes; order Micromonosporales; family Micromonosporaceae; genus Micromonospora; species Micromonospora sp. M42. The sequence continues at coordinate 1,805,064 of NZ_KK037233.1, forward strand.
CCCGAGCCGCACGTGCGGCACCTCGTGCACGTCGGACCAGACGTCGTCGGCCACCGGCTGGCCGGACAGGGCCGCCCAGGTCGGCGCCCCGACGAAACGGAGCGCCGAGGCGGTCGGCACCACCCGGACCCGGTGACCCGACTCGGTGAAGAGCCGGAGCAGCTCACACGCCTTGTAGGCGGCGATGCCGCCGCCGACCCCGAGGACGATCTCGGCGGGCATCGGCGCGGGCGCGGTTACGGCTGGTCGGTCGGCTCAGCGGTGAGCAGGCCCGCGTTGATCTCGCGCATGGCGATGGAGAGCGGCTTCTCCTGCGGGGTGGTCTCCACCAGCGGGCCGACGTACTCCAGCAGGCCCTCACCGAGCTGGCTGTAGTAGGCGTTGACCTGACGGGCGCGCTTGGCGGCGAAGATGACCAGCGCGTACTTCGAGGTGGTCTTCTCGAGCAGCTCGTCGATCGGCGGGTTGGTGATGCCCTCGGGGTTGGTGGCGATGGATCCCACGAATTAAACCTCTGCGTCTCGTGCGCCGCCCGCGGGCGGTCGGGCCGGAGCCAGGAAGGACGAACCGAGCAATCCTACCAGCTCCGCCGCGGCGCGCTCGGTGTGGTCGTGTGCCACGGCGTGGGCGAAGAGGGCCGCGACGTCCGGGTCGGCCCGGTACGCCGGCGGCGCGAGCAGCACAAGCCGGGCGCCGGGCGCCGCCGCCCGTACCGCGTTGCGCGCCGCCCAGGTCCAGCGGCAGCAGCACCGGCCGGCCCGCGGCGAGCCGCGCCCGCACCTCGGCCCGGGGCACCCCCCGGCGGTACGGCCCGATCCGGCACCACTCCAGCAGTTCCCCGGCGGCGATCAGCTGGTCGAAGGCGGGCGCGTCGAGGAAGACGCGGTCCACGCCGTCCCGCTCGTCGGGGCGCGGCGGCCGGGTGGTGGCGACCACCGGCACCCAGACAGACGCAAGGCGCGCCCGGACCGCCTCGACCACACTGCTCCGGCCGGCCCCGGAGGGACCGGACAGGACAGTGAGCCGAGCCGCCGAGCGCGCCTCGTCATCCGTGCTCACCGCTTGTTTCTACACGGCGGGCCGTTCAGTTCGCGGCGAACTCCCCGAGCAGAGCCTTGCGCTGCTGCTCGCCGAGGCCGCGCAGGCGACGGCTGTCCGCGATCTTGAGCTTCTCCATGATCTGGGTGGCCCGGATCTTGCCGATGCCCGGCATCGCCTGGAGCACGGCCGAAACCTTCAGCTTGCCCACGACGTCGTCGGACTCGGCCCGCTCGAGGACGGTGGCGAGGGTGGTCTTGCCCTGCTTGAGCTGCTCCTTCAGCTCAGCGCGGGCCTTGCGGATCTCCGCGGCCTTCTCCAGCGCGGCAGCGCGCTGTTCGGGGGTCAGTGACGGGAGCGGCACCAGTTCTCCTCAGGTCCCTAGTACGGCGGGCGGAGCGCCCCACCGCATCTGTGAAACGTGGTGTCGCTGGCAACCAAAGGGGTCCGTGGTTCCCAGCGCGGGGAAAACTAGCGGTCAACGGAGATTTCGGCAACGTGGGCGCGCGATGATCAACGGAAAGTGACCGAGCCGTCAGTCAGCCTACGGCGTCCAGGGCGCTCCGGCACTCGGCCAGCGCCCGCTCGGCGGCGGCGCGCAGAGCGTCCGGGTCCGGTCCCGCGCCGAGCACCTCCCGCGAGTACGACGGGAGCACCGACGGCAGCGCGGCGCCGAAGACGGTGCGCAACCCGGCGGGCGTGCCGCCCTGCGCGCCCAGGCCCGGAGCGAGCAGCGGACCGTTCACCGAGCCGAGGTCGTGACCGGTCTCGCCGACCGTCGCGCCGACCACCAAACCGAAGCTTCCGAGCGGCTCCGCACCCCGGTTGAGCTGGGAAATCTCGTCGATCACGGTCTGCGCGACGGTGCGCCCGTCGGCCCCGACGGCACGCTGCACGGAGGCGCCCTCCGGGTTCGAGGTGAGGGCCAGGACGAAGACCCCGCCACCGTGCTCGGCTGCGGTGGAGAACATCGGCGCGAGTGAACCTACTCCCAGGTAGGGGCTCGCGGTCACCGCATCGACATACATCGGGCTGGATGGATCGAGGTACGCCGACGCGTACGCGGCCACCGTCGAGCCGATGTCGCCGCGCTTCACGTCAAGCAGAACGAGCGCTCCCAGATCTCGCAACTGTCGGATAGTTGACTCAAGCACCCCGACGCCGCGCGAGCCGAAGCGCTCGAAGAACGCCGACTGCGGCTTGACCACGGCCACCCGGTCCCCGATCGCCTCCACCACGGTGCGGCAGAACCGGTCGAGTCCGTCGACGTCGTCGGTCAGCCCCCAGTCGGCCAGCAACCCGGGGTGCGGATCGATCCCCACGCACAGCGGCCCTCGCTCCGCCACGGCCCGGTGCAGTCGGGCGCCGAACGTCTCCATCGCGTCTCTCCTCTCCCCGCGGCCCCGGGCCGCCTGGGCGTGTCCGGCGACGGCCTTCCCGTCGCGCCCTGTCGAACTCGGCCGGGCTCAGCCGGCCTTCACCGCCGCGGCCACCCCGGCCGCGATCCGTGCCACGTCCGCGGCGTCGCAGACGTACGGCGGCATGGTGTAGACGAGATCCCGGAACGGGCGCAGCCACACTCCCTGCGCCACCGCGGCGGCGGTCGCCCGGGGCAGGTCCACCTCGTGGTCGAGCTGCACCACCCCGATCGCGCCGAGCACCCGTACGTCGGCCACGCCGGGCGCGCCGCGCAACGGCGCCAGGCCGGCCCGCAGGCCCTCGGCGATCCCCGCCACCCGGCCGGCCCAGTCCCCGGCCCGCAGAAGCTCCAGGGAGGCGTTGGCGACCGCGCAGGCGAGCGGGTTGCCCATGAACGTCGGTCCGTGCGCCAGCACCCCGTCGGCGGAGATCGCCCGCGCCACCTCGGGCGTGCAGAGCGCCGCGGCCAGCGTCAGGTACCCGCCGGTGAGCGCCTTGCCGACGCAGAGCACGTCCGGGGCCACCGCGGCGTGCTCGGCGGCGAACATCTTCCCGGTCCGGCCGAAGCCGGTGGCGATCTCGTCGAAGACCAGCAGGATGCCGTGCTTCCGGGTCACCTCGCGCAGCACGCGCAGGTAGTGCGGGTGGTGGAACCGCATCCCGCCGGCGCCCTGGACCACCGGCTCGACGATCACCGCGGCCAGCTCGTCGGCGTGCCGCTCCACGGCGTCCACCAGAGCCGCCTCGTACGCCGGGTCGGGCGGCGCGTCGAAGCCGGACGGCGGCGCCGGCGCGAACACCTGCCGGGGCAGCACGTCGCCCCAGAGGTGGTGCATGCCGCCCTCCGGGTCGCAGACGCTCATCGGGTGGAATGTGTCACCGTGGTAGCCGCCCCGCCAGGTGCCCAGCCGGCGGCGCTGCGGGCGTCCCCGCGCCCGCTGGTACTGCAGGCACATCTTCACCGCGACCTCGACGCTCACCGAGCCGGAGTCGGCCAGGAAGACGTGTTCCAGGCCGTCCGGGGTCAGCTCGACGAGCGTGCGCGCCAGGCGTACCGCCGGCTCGTGGGTGAGCCCGCCGAACATCACGTGGCTCATCCGCCCGAGCTGGCCGGTCACCGCGGCGTCGAGCGCCGGGTGCCGGTAGCCGTGGATCGCCGCCCACCACGACGACATGCCGTCGACCAGCTCCCGCCCGTCCGCCAGCCGCAGCCGCACCCCTTGCGCGCTGTCCACGACGTACGGCGCGCCGGCGGAGGGCATCGCGGCGTACGGATGCCACACGTGCCGCCGGTCCGCGTCCAGAATCTCCTCAGGCGTCACGTCTCCTCCTTCACCCCTCCCCGCCGCCCCCTCTCTTCCCCCGCGATCTTGCGGTTGCTGCCCCTGCCGCGCCCGGAATGAGGGGGTGTGCCGGGGCCGCGAGTGCAAGATCGCGAGGAAGAGAGGGGTGGGTCAGGGGTGGGTGGTCCGGGTTATGGCTCTCGTCAGGGCGGGGCCGCGGTAGATGAAGCCGGTGTAGAGCTGGACCAGGGACGCGCCGGCGTCGAACATGCGCGTCGCGTCGTCCGGGTCGAGGATGCCGCCGACGCCGATCACCGGCAGCCGCCCGCCGGTCTCCCGGTGCACGAAGGCGACCATCTCCCGGGCCCGTACGGTCAGCGGCCGGCCGGACAGGCCGCCCGTCTCCGCGCCCCGCGCCCGGTCGGCCGGGGCCAGCCCGTCCCGGGCGAGCGTGGTGTTGGTGGCGATGACCCCGGCGGCGCCCCGGTCGAGGCAGACCTCCAGCAGCTCGGCCACGGCCGGCTCGGTGAGGTCCGGGGCGATCTTCACCAGCACCGGCTTCTCCCCCACCAGCGCGGCCAGCAGCGCGTCCAGGTGGGACCGGTCCTGAAGGGACCGCAGCCCGGGGGTGTTCGGTGAGGACACGTTCACGGCGAAGTAGTCACCGTGTCCCTTGAGCGCCCGGTAGGAGTCGAGATAGTCCTCGACCGCCTGGTCCAACGGGGTCACCTTGGACTTGCCGAGCGAGATGCCCAGCGGTACGCCGAGCGGGCGCGGCAACGCCGCCAGCCGGTCGGCGAGGGCCGCCGCGCCCGCGTTGTTGAAGCCCATCCGGTTGATCACCGCTTCGCTGTCGCGCAGCCGGAACAGCCGGGGCCGGGGGTTGCCCGGCTGGGCATGCGCGGTCACGGTGCCGACCTCGACGAAGCCGAAGCCGAGCGCCGGCCAGGCGGGCAACGCGAGTCCGTTCTTGTCCATCCCGGCGGCCAGCCCGACCGGGTTGGGGAAGCGCACCCCGAACACGGTGCGCGGCGCGGACCGGAAGTACGCCCGTCGCAGCGCCGCGAGAACGGCCGGCTGCCGCGACACCGCCGCGAGCCGTTCCAGGGTCCACTCGTGCGCCCCCTCGGCGTCCCCGCCCGCGAGCGAGAACAGCCGGGGCCGCACCACCTTCTCGAAGATCACGCCCCGGCCCCCCGCCCGCTCTCCCCGTTGATCATGAGGTTGACGGCGGATTTGGAGATCCACATCGCCGCCAACCTCATGATCGGCGCGGTCAGGCGCGGGGTCACTCGCCCGCCCGGAGGGCGGCGTGCAGGTCCTGCAGGGGGCGGACCTTCAGGTCGCCCCGGATGCGGGCCTCGATGCCCATGACCGCGGCTGCGGCGCCGGGGACCGTGGTGACGCAGGGGATGTCGACGCTCACCGCGGCGCTGCGGATCTCGTACCCGTCCGAGCGGGCGCTCGCGCCGGAGCCCTGCGGCGTGTTCACCACCAGCGCCACGTCCCCGCCGAGGATCAGCGAGACCGCGTCCGCACCCTCACCCGACTCGTAGTGCTTGCGGATCTGCTCGCAGGCGATGCCGTGCCGGCGCAGCACCTCGGCCGTGCCGGTGGTGGCCACGATCTCGAAGCCCAGGTCGGCCAGGCGCTTGATCGGGAAGATCATGCCGCGCTTGTCCCGGTTGGCGACCGAGACGAAGATCTTCCCGGCGGTGGGCAGCGACCCGTACGCGGCAGCCTGCGACTTGGCGAACGCCTGCCCGAAGCCGGTGTCGATGCCCATCACCTCGCCGGTGGACTTCATCTCCGGGCCGAGCAGCACGTCGATGCCCTTGCCGGAGGGGGTGCGGAACCGCTTGAACGGCAGCACCGCCTCCTTGACCGCGATCGGCGCGTCGGCCGGCATGGTGCCGCCGTCGCCGGTGGGCGGCAGCATCCCCTCGTCGCGCAGCTGCGCGATGGTGGCGCCGAGCGCGATCCGGGCCGCCGCCTTGGCCAGCGGCACCGCCGTGGCCTTCGAGACGAACGGCACGGTACGGGAGGCGCGCGGGTTGGCCTCCAGCACGTAGAGCATGTCGCCCTGCAGCGCGTACTGGACGTTGAGCAGGCCGCGCACCCCGACGCCGCGGGCGATCTCCTCGGTGTAGCGGCGCACCTGGGCCAGGTGCGAGCCGGCCAGGGTGATCGGCGGCAGCGCGCAGGACGAGTCGCCGGAGTGGATGCCGGCCTCCTCGATGTGCTCCATCACGCCGCCCAGGTAGACGTCGCCGTCGGCGTCCACGAGCGCATCCACGTCGATCTCGATGGCGTCGTCCAGGAACCGGTCCACCAGCACCGGGCGGTCCGGCGAGATGGCGGTGGCCCGGCCGATGTAGTCGCGCAGCGTGGCGTCGTCGTACACGATCTCCATGCCGCGCCCGCCGAGCACGTACGAGGGACGGACCAGCACCGGGTACCCGATCTCGTCGGCGATCGCCTTCGCCTCGTCGTACGAGGTGGCCATGCCGTGCGCGGGCGCGCGCAGCCCGGCCCGGGACAGCACCGCGCCGAACGCGCCGCGCTCCTCGGCCAGGTGGATCGACTCCGGGGACGTCCCGACGATCGGCACCCCGGCGTTCTTGAGCCGCTGGGCCAGGCCGAGCGGCGTCTGCCCGCCGAGCTGGACGATCACCCCGATCACGCCGGGGCCGCCGGCGGCCTTGCCGGAGGAGTCCTCGGCGTGCCAGACCTCCAGCACGTCCTCGAACGTCAGCGGCTCGAAGTAGAGCCGGTCGGCGGTGTCGTAGTCGGTGGAGACGGTCTCCGGGTTGCAGTTGACCATCACCGTCTCGTAGTCCACGGCCCGGAGCGCCTGGACCGCGTGCACGCACGAGTAGTCGAACTCGATGCCCTGACCGATCCGGTTCGGCCCGGAGCCCAGGATCAGCACCTTCGGCCGCGCCGAGGGCGCCACCTCGGTCTCCGAGTCGTAGGTCGAGTAGTGGTACGGCGTGGTCGCCTCGAACTCGGCCGCGCAGGTGTCCACCGTCTTGTAGACCGGCCGTACGCCGAGCCGGTGGCGCAGCGTGCGGACGCCGTCCTCGGCGGCCAGCTCGGGACGCAGCGCGGCGAGCTGCCGGTCGGACAGGCCGGCGCGCTTGGCCCGGCGCAGCAGACCGGCGTCGAGCACCGGCGCGGCCACGATCTCGGCGCGCAGCTCGACCAGCGAGGCGATCTGGTCCAGGAACCACGGGTCCATGCCGCCGGACGCCTCGGACACCTCGGCGATCGACGCGCCCAGGCGCAGCGCCCGCTCGACGGTGTAGAGCCGGCCGTCGTGCGGCGTCCGCAGCGCCGCGAGGGTGTTCTCCAACGTGGCGCCGTCCGGGTCCGGAGTGGTCCAGAAGCCCGACGCCTTGGTTTCCATCGAGCGCATCGCCTTGTTCAGCGCCTCGGTGAAGTTGCGGCCCAGGCTCATCGCCTCGCCCACCGACTTCATGGTGGTGGTCAGCTCCGGGTCGGCGCCGGGGAACTTCTCGAACGCGAACCGGGGGATCTTCACCACCACGTAGTCGAGCGTCGGCTCGAACGCGGCCGGCGTCTTGAGCGTGATGTCGTTCGGGATCTCGTCCAGCGTGTAGCCGATGGCCAGCTTCGCGGCGATCTTCGCGATCGGGAAGCCGGTGGCCTTCGACGCCAGCGCCGAGGAACGCGACACCCGGGGGTTCATCTCGATCACGACGATCCGGCCGTCGGCCGGGTTGACCGCGAACTGGATGTTGCAGCCGCCGGTGTCCACCCCGACCTCGCGCAGCACCGCGATGCCGAGGTCACGCAGCCGCTGGTACTCCCGGTCGGTGAGCGTCATCGACGGCGCGACGGTGACGCTGTCGCCGGTGTGCACGCCCATCGGGTCGACGTTCTCGATCGAGCAGACCACCACCACGTTGTCGTGGCGGTCGCGCATCAGTTCGAGCTCGTACTCCTTCCAGCCGAGCACGCTCTCCTCGATGAGCACCTCGTGCACCGGGCTGGCCGCGAGGCCCGAGCCGGCGATGCGCTCCAGGTCCTCGTCGGTGTGCGCCATGCCGGAACCGAGGCCGCCCATGGTGAACGACGGCCGGATGACCACCGGCAGGCCCAGCTCGGCGACCGTCTCGCGGACCTCGTCCATCGAGTGGCAGACCCGCGAGCGCGGCACCAGCGCGGACGGATCCTCCAGGCCCAGCCGTACGCCGGCCTTCGCGACGATCTCCTTGAACAGCTGCCGGTCCTCGCCCCGGTTGATCGCCTCGATGTTCGCGCCGATCAGCTCGACGCCGTACTTCTCCAGCACGCCGGCCTCGTGCAGCGCGACGGCGGTGTTCAGCGCGGTCTGCCCGCCCAGCGTCGGCAGCAGCGCGTCGGGGCGCTCCTTGGCGATGACCAGCTCGACGAACTCCGGGGTGATCGGCTCGACGTACGTGGCGTCGGCGAACTCCGGGTCGGTCATGATCGTCGCCGGGTTGGAGTTGACCAGGCTGACCCGGATCCCCTCGCTGCGCAGCACCCGGCAGGCCTGGGTGCCGGAGTAGTCGAACTCGCAGGCCTGTCCGATCACGATCGGCCCGGAGCCGATCACCAGGACGTGCTTGAGGTCGGTCCGCTTAGGCATTCTTGCGCCCCTCGATCAGCTCTGCGAAACGGTCGAAGAGGTAGTCCGCGTCGTGCGGGCCGGCCGCCGCCTCCGGGTGGTACTGGACGGTGAAAGCGGGGATGTCGACGCCCCGCAGCCCCTCGACCACGTTGTCATTGAGGCAGACGTGTGACACCTGGACACCGCCGAACTCGGTCTGGATCACCTGATCCGGCACCACCGCGCCAGCCCCGGCGCCCGGCACCTGCACCGCGAAGCCGTGGTTGTGGCTGGTCACCTCGACCTTGCCGGTGGCCCGGTCGAGCACCGGCTGGTTGATGCCGCGGTGGCCGTACCCCAGCTTGTAGGTGCCGAAGCCGAGCGCCCGGCCGAGGATCTGGCTGCCGAAGCAGATGCCGAACAGCGGGATCCGCCGGGCCAGCACCTCCCGGGCCAGCGCCACCGGACCGTCGGCGGTCGCCGGGTCGCCCGGGCCGGGCGAGAAGAAGACCGCGTCCGCGCCGGTGGCGAGCAGGTCCTCGATCGTCGACCCGGCGGGCAGCACGTGGGTGGTGACGCCGCGGGCGGCGAGCCGGCGCGGCACGTTGCGCTTGATGCCCAGGTCCACCGCGGCCACCGTGAACCGGTGCTCGCCCTCCGCCTCGACCACGTACGGCTTGGCGGTGGTCACCTCGTCGGACAGGTTCGCGCCGACCATCTGCGGCGAACGGCGCACCCGCTCCAGCAGCGCGGCCGGGTCGTCCTCGACGCTGGAGATGCCGACCCGCATCGCGCCGCGCTCGCGCAGGTGCCGGGTCAGCGCCCGGGTGTCCACCCCGCTGATGCCGACGACGCCCTCGGCGGCGAGCCGGTCCTCCAGCCCGCCGTCGGCGCGCCAGTTGGAGCTGATCCGGGCCGGGTCACGCACCACGTACCCGGCCACCCAGATCCGGTCGGACTCGTCGTCCTCACCGTTGACGCCGGTGTTGCCGATGTGCGGCGCGGTCTGCACCACCACCTGCCGGTGGTACGAGGGGTCGGTGAGCGTCTCCTGGTAGCCGGTCATGCCGGTGTTGAAGACCGCCTCGCCGAAGGTCTCCCCGACGCTGCCGTACGCCTCGCCGTGGAACGTGCGCCCGTCCTCGAGGACGAGAATCGCAGGACGTCTCTTCACTTAACTGCCTTTCCGTCCAGGACCGTCGGCTCGCCGCGCAGGAAGGTCGCCACGATGCGACCCGGCAGCGTCATGCGGGCGTACGGGGTGTTACGACTACGGCTGGCCAGCTCCGCCGGTTCGATGACGCGGCGGGCGGCGGGGTCGACAAGGGTCAGGTTGGCCGGCACGCCGGGCGCCGGGTCGACGCCGTGCCCGGTCAGCCCGGCGATGCGGGCCGGCGTGCGGGACATCCGCTCGGCGATCAGGTCCCAGCGGGGGCCGAACACGTCGAGCGCGATGGACAGGGCGGTCTCCAGGCCGAGCATGCCCGGCCGGGCGTACGCCCACTCGCACTCCTTGTCCTCCACGGCGTGCGGGGCGTGGTCGGTGGCGATGATGTCGATCACGCCCTCGGCCAGCGCCTCCCGCAGCGCGGCGATGTCGGCGGCGGTGCGCAGCGGCGGGTTGACCTTGAAGACCGGGTCGTAGCTCTCCGCCTTGGCGTCGGTCAGCAGCAGGTGGTGCGGCGTGACCTCGGCGGTGACCCGTACCCCGCGCGCCTTGGCCTGGCGCAGCACCTCGACGCTGCCGGCGGTGGAGACGTGGCAGACGTGCAGGCGGCTGCCCACGTGCTCGGCCAGCAGCACGTCCCGGGCGATGATCGCCTCCTCGGCGACGGCCGGCCAGCCGGTCAGGCCGAGGCGGGTGGACACCTCGCCCTCGTGCATCTGCGCGCCCTCGGTGAGCCGGGGCTCCTCGGCGTGCTGGGCGATCACGCCGTCGAACGCCTTGACGTACTCCAGGGCCCGGCGCATCAGCCGCGGGTCGGCCACGCAGTGCCCGTCGTCGGAGAAGATCCGCACCCCGGCGGCGGAGTCGGCCATCGCGCCCAGCTCGGCCAGGCGCTCGCCGGCCAGCCCGACGGTGACCGCGCCGATCGGCTGCACGTCGACCAGGCCGGCCTCCCGGCCGAGCCGCCACACCTGCTCGACCACGCCGGCGGTGTCGGCGACCGGCGAGGTGTTCGCCATCGCGCACACCGCCGTGTACCCGCCGAGCGCCGCGGCCCGGGAGCCGGACTCGACGGTCTCGGCGTCCTCCCGGCCGGGCTCGCGCAGGTGGGTGTGCAGGTCGACCAGGCCGGGCAGCGCGACCAGGCCGGTCGCGTCGACGACCGTGGCGTCGTCGGCGGCGAGTCCCTCGCCGACGGCGGCCACCACGCCGTCGCGGATGAGCAGGTCGGTCGGCTCGCCGCCGACCACACTGACGCCTGTGATGAGGTACGCGGTCACCGGTTGTTCCCTCCGAGCAGCAGGTAGAGCACGGCCATCCGCACGGAGACCCCGTTGGCGACCTGTTCGACGATGGTGGAGCGGGGCGAGTCGGCCACCTCGGGCGTGATCTCCATGCCCCGGTTCATCGGCCCGGGGTGCATGACGATCGCGTGCTCGGGCAGCCGGCGCATGCGCGGCCCGTCGAGCCCGTAGCGGCGGGCGTACTCGCGGGCCGACGGGAAGTAGGAGTCACCCATCCGTTCGCGCTGCACCCGCAGCATCATCACCACGTCCACATCTGGGAGAACGGCGTCGAGGTCGTAACAGACGTCGGTGCCGGGGGCCAGGGCGGCGGCGATGTCGACCGGGATGAGCGTGGGCGGGCCGATCAGGGTGACCTTCGCGCCGAGCGTGGACAGCAGCAGCACGTTGGAGCGGGCCACCCGGGAGTGCAGCACGTCGCCGACGATCGCCACGTGCAGGCCGTCGAGCCGGCCCAGCCGGGACCGCATCGTGTACGCGTCGAGCAGCGCCTGGGTGGGGTGCTCGTGGGTGCCGTCACCGGCGTTGACCACCGACCCGTCGACCCACTCGGCCAGCCGGTGCGGCGCGCCGGAGGCGGGGTGCCGGACGACCACCGCGTCCGCGCCCATCGCCTGGAGCGTCAGCGCGGTGTCCTTCAGGCTCTCCCCCTTGGCCACGCTGGAACCCTTGGCAGAGAAGTTGATCACGTCGGCGCTGAGCCGCTTGGCGGCCGCCTCGAACGAGATCCGGGTCCGGGTGGAGTCCTCGTAGAAGAGGTTCACCACGGTGCGCCCGCGCAGCGCGGGCAGCTTCTTGACCTCGCGCCCGGCCACCGTCGCCATCTCCGCGGCGGTGTCCAGGACCAGGGTGGCGGTGGCGGCGTCCAGGTCGGCGCCGGAGAGCAGGTGCCGGATCATGCGGGAGAGCCTCCGTACAGCCGTACCTCGTCGGCGCCGTCGGTCTCGGCGAGGGTGACCTTCACGTTCTCGGCCAGCGCGGTGGGGATGTTCTTGCCGACGTAGTCGGCGCGGATCGGGAGCTGACGGTGACCGCGGTCGACCAGGACGGCGAGTTGCACCGAGGCCGGGCGGCCGACGTCGCTGAGCGCGTCGAGCGCGGCCCGCACGGTGCGGCCGGAGAACAGCACGTCGTCGACGAGGATCACCCGCTTGCCGTCGATCCCGCCGGACGGCAGGTCGGTCGGGCCGACCGCGCGGGTGGCGTGCCGGCGCAGGTCGTCGCGGTAGAGCGTGATGTCGAGCACGCCGACCGGGACGGTGACGTCCTCGAACGTGCTGATCCGGTCCGCGAGGCGGCGGGACAGCGGCACACCGCGGGTGGGGATGCCGAGCAGCACGGTGTCGGCGGCGCCCTGGGTCTTCTCCAGGATCTGGTGGGCGATGCGGTCGACCACCCGCGACACGTCCGCAGCGGCGAGGATCACCTTCACCGAGGGTTGTCGCGGCGGTGACGAATGGGCAGCCGGTGGGTAGGCCACGGCGGACCTCCTTCCCCGCCTCACGGGACGGGTCGTTAAAGGACGTCTGGGTCGGCTCCGGGGGCCCGCGCGGGGCCCGGACCGGGGCTTCACGCCACGTTACCAGCGGTCACCGGGCCGCCCGCCGCCGGTACTGACCTGCTGGTCAGCCCGGAGAAATGGGGACAAGCCACACGAGCGTCCTAGACGTCGTGGACAGCAACACTTGACCGCGTGTCGCAATCCCCGTACCGTCACGCTCCGTAGCGATAGCTGGGAGAACCCCGAGCAGCACTGGGAGTGTCCGAATGCCCTCTGAATACGCCAAGTCGCTGGGCGCCCGCCTGCGCTCCATCCGCCAGCAGCAGGGCCTGTCCCTGCAGGGGGTGGAGGAGAAGTCGAACGGGCGGTGGAAGGCCGTGGTGGTCGGCTCGTACGAGCGCGGCGACCGCGCCGTCACCGTGTCCCGCCTGGCGGAACTGGCCGACTTCTACCGCGTTCCCGTCTCGGAGCTGCTGCCCGACGGCAGCGGGGTGCGTCACGAGCCCACCAGCAAGATCGTGCTGGACCTGGAGCGGCTCTACGACGAGGCCTCCGAGGACCTGGCCTACGTCGCCCGCTACGCGCGCGCCATCCAGCAGCAGCGCGGCGACTACAACGGCCGGGTGCTCTCCATCCGCGCCGACGACCTGCGCGCCCTCGCGATCGTCTACGACGCCTCACCGTCGGGGCTGATCGAGCGGCTGACCGAGCACGGCGTGCTGGTCGCCGACCCGCGGGCGTTCTTCGCGTCCTGACATCCGCATACGAGAAGGGCCCGTGCCGGACGGCACGGGCCCTTTCGTCGTCGGAGCGCGGGGCTCAGCGGCTGGCGTACTCGGCGATCCGGCCGAGGATGCCGTTGAGGAACCGGGGCGAGTCGTCCGTCGACATCTGCCGGGCCAGCTCCACCGCCTCGCTGATCGCCACCGCGTCGTCGATCTCGTCGACGTAGAGCAGCTCGTACACGGCGATCCGGGCCAGGTTGCGGTCGACCACCGGCATCCGGTCCAGCGTCCACCCCTCGGCGTAGCTGGCGATCGTCTCGTCGATCCGGTCGAGGTGCGCCGCCACGCCCTCGACCAGCCCGACCGCGTAGCCGAGGTGGTCGGGGCGCGGCTGCTCGATCCGCTCCAGGTAGCCGGCGAGCACCTCGACCGGCGGGCGGTCCCGCAGGTCGGCCTCGAAGAGCACGTCCAGCGCCCGCTTGCGCGCCTTGCGACGCGCGGGCATCTGCTGCTTGGGACCCTCGGCCATCAGGCTCGGCCGAGGTAACGGCCGTCGCGGGTGTCGACCTTGATCTTCTCACCGGTGGTGATGAACAGCGGCACCTGCACTGTGGCGCCGGTCTCGACGGTGGCCGGCTTGTTGCCGCCGGTCGACCGGTCGCCCTGCAGGCCCGGCTCGGTGTAGGTGACCTCGAGCACGACCGAGGTCGGCAGCTCGATGTACAGCGGCACGCTCTCGTGGGTGGCGACGGTCGCCTCGGCCTCGGGGAGGAGGTAGTTGGCGGCCTCGCCGACGGTGCCGCCGGGGACGGTGATCTGGTCGAACGTCTCCAGATCCATGAAGACGTAGTCCTCGCCGTCGGCGTACAGGTACTGCATGGTGCGCTTGTCCACGGTCGCGGTCTCGACCTTGGTGCCCGCGTTGAAGGTCTTGTCGACCACCTTGCCGGACAGCACGTTCTTCAGCGTGGTGCGCACGAAGGCACCACCCTTACCGGGCTTGACGTGCTGGAACTCGACGACGGCCCACAGCTCGCCGTCCAGGTTGAGTACCAGGCCGTTCTTCAGGTCGTTGGTGGTGGCCATTTCCTGCCTTGATCATCAATTGGCGGACAGACCGTCCAAGTCTACTCGCCCTGTCGAATCGGACTCGCACGCTGAGCCAGATGCTGCAGCGCCAGCCGGTAGCCGTCCACGCCCAGCCCGCAGATCACCCCGGTCGCCACCGCGGAGACCACCGAGTGGCGCCGGAACTCCTCCCGGGCGTGGATGTTGGAGATGTGCACCTCGACCAGCGGGCCGCGCAGCATCGCGCAGGCGTCCCGCACCGCCACCGAGTAGTGCGTCCAGGCCGCCGGGTTGAGCACCACCGCCGCCTCCTCGTCGGCCGCCGCGTGCAGCCAGGCCAGCATCTCGTGCTCGGCGTCGGTCTGCCGGACCACCACGTCCAACCCCAGCTCCCGGCCGTGCCGCTCGCAGTCGGCCACCAGCTGGGCGTAGCTGGTCACCCCGTACACGTCGACCTGGCGGGTGCCGAGCCGGCCCAGGTTCGGCCCGTTGAGCACGTACACCCTCATGAGCTGATCTCCGCGTACGCGGCGGCGAGCAGGTCGTCCGGCGGCGCCTCCAGGATCGCCGGGCGGGCGATCCCGTCGAGCACCACGAACCGCAGCCGGCTGCCCCGGGCCTTCTTGTCCACCCGCATCGCGGCCAGCAGTTCCGGCCAGGCGTCGGCCCGGTAGCCGGTGGGCAGGTCGAGCGCGGTCAGCACCCGGCGGTGCCGCTCGGCGTCGGCCGCGTCGAGCCGGCCGGCGAGCCGCGCGAGAGTGGCCGCGTAGACCAGGCCGACCGACACCGCGTGACCGTGCCGCCAGCGGTACCCCTCCACCTTCTCGATCGCGTGGGCGAGGGTGTGCCCGTAGTTGAGCACCTCGCGTACCCCGGATTCGCGCAGGTCACCGGCGACCACGTCGGCCTTCACGCGGACCGCGCGCTCGACCAGTTCCCGCAGCACCGGCCCGGCCGGGTCGAGCGCGGCGGCCGGGTCCCGCTCGACCAGGTCGAGGATCACCGGGTCGGCGATGAACCCGCACTTGACCACCTCGGCCATGCCGGCGGCCAGGTCGGCCGGGGGCAGGCTGTCCAGCGTCGCCAGGTCGGCCAGCACGCCGGCCGGCGGGTGGAACGCGCCGACCAGGTTCTTGCCGGCGGCCGTGTTGATGCCGGTCTTGCCGCCCACCGCCGCGTCGACCATGCCGAGCAGCGACGTGGCGACCGGCACCCAGCGCACGCCGCGCAGCCAGGTCGCGGCGACGAACCCGGCCAGGTCGGTGACCGCGCCGCCGCCCACCCCGACCACCGCGTCGGTACGGGTGAAACCGGCGTCGCCGAGCCGCTCCCAGCAGGCCGCCGCCACGTCGACGTGCTTGCCCGCCTCGGCGTCCGGCACCTCGATCAGCAGCGGCGTCACGCCGCCCTCGCGGACCGCGTCGGCGAGCCGGTCGGCGAGCGCCTTGAGCGGCGGCGCGTGCAGGAAGGCCACCCGCTCGGCGCCCGCCAGCAGCACCGGCGGCGGGTCCAGCAGGTCACGTCCCACCAGCACGTCGTACGGCCGCTCGCCGCCGACCGGGATCCGGGTCACCTCGTCCATCGCGGGCAGCCTAGTCCAGCGCGCCGCCCCCGCGCGGCCGTTGTCCACTGGCTGGGTGTTTGTCCGGCCACATCGCGGGTAGGGCGGCCGGAATGAGTGAGACGACGGCACACGCGACCCGACCGGAGTCCGCGACGAGCATCCGGCTGCCCGCCACGATCCTCGGCGTCGGGCTCGGCGGCTTCGTCGACGGCATCGTCCTGCACCAGGTCCTGCAGTGGCACCACATGCTCAGCAGCACCGGCAGCGACCGGATCGGCGTGCGCGAGTACCCGGTGGACACCGTGCCCGGCTTGCAGATGAACACGCTCTGGGACGGCCTGTTCCACGTGGTCACCTGGGTGGCGGTGCTGACCGGCCTGGCCCTGCTCTACTCCCGGGTCACACACTCGCGGGGCCGGCTGTGGCGCTCGCCGATGCTGTGGGGCTGGGCGCTGATCGGCTGGGGCCTGTTCAACCTGGTCGAGGGCGTCGTCGACCACCACCTGCTCGGCATCCACCACGTCCGCGGCGGCCCGAACCAGCTCTGGTGGGACCTCGGGTTCCTCGCGCTCGGCGTGGTGCTGATCGCTGTCGGCTGGACGATCCAGCGCCGGGCCCGCGCGGTGGATCTCTGCGCGCCGGAGCGCCGGTGAGCCTGGCTCACGCCGGGCACGCCGACGGCGGCTTCCCGGCGATCGCGCTGATCCCGGCGGCGCTGTTCTGGGCGTGCCTGGCCGCCGCGCTGCGGCTGCGGGACCCGGGCGGGCCCGGCTGGCCGCACGCCCGGACGGCGAGCTTCGGGCTGGGCGCGCTGCTGCTGGCGGGCGGGCTGGCGTGGCCGGCCGGCGACTTCGTCGGACACATGTGGCAGCATCTGCTGATCGGCATGCTCGCGCCGCTGGCGCTGGTGCTCGGCGCCCCGGTCACGCTGCTGCTGCGCACGCTGGACCGGCGTACCGGCCGGGCACTGGTCCATCTGCTGCGGCATCCGACAGCGCGGGTGCTCGGCCACCCGGTGACCGGCCTGCTGCTCACCGCGGGCGGGCTGTGGCTGCTCTACCTCACCCCGCTGTACCGGGCCACGCTGGACAGCCCGGCCCTGCACACGCTGGTGAACGTGCACTTCCTGCTCAGCGGCTGCCTGTTCGCCTGGTCGATCGCCGGTCCCGACCCGGGCCCGCACCGCCCGCGCGTACCGGTGCGGCTGGTGGTGATCGGGTTCGGGGTGGCCGCGCACGCCACCATCGCCCAGCTGCTCTACGCCGGGCTGTTCGTGGACGTGCCGGCGACCGCCGCCGAGCTGCGGGCCGGGGCCACGCTCATGTACTACCTGGGTGACCTGGCCGAGATCGCGCTGGCGCTGGCGCTGCTCGCCACCTGGCGACCGGAGCGGAGCCCTCGCCGCAGGGCGGCCGGGGCCGTTGCGGCAAATGCCTGACCGGCCCGTCCCGACACGTTTCCCACGCACCCATGGCGTTCCACCCACCGACGCCATCGACGCCGACTGGAACGCCACAAGTGCCATAACGCTCGGGAGACACCCAAGGCGTTCCACCCACCAACGTCATCCACGCCGGGTGGAACGTCATGGGTGCCACGACACCCCGGAGACACCCACCGCGTTCCACCGAGGGCGGGAGCCGGGCGCGGCAGTGCGGGTGTCAGGGCTTGAGCAGCGCGGCGATCTCCGCGGCCAACTCCTCCGGCGTACGCCCGTCCGTCACCACGGTCGCGGTCGCCACCTCGGCGTAGAGCGGGCGGCGCTGGTCCATCAGATGCTTGAGCGTGGCGCGCGGGTTCAGCGCGAGCAACGGACGCCCGGCGCCCAGACCGACCCGCTTGACCGCGTCCGGCAGCTCCACCGACAGGTGCACCACGGTGTGGCCGATCAGCGCGGCCCGGTTCTCCTCGGCCAGCACCGCGCCGCCGCCGATCGCGAGCACGCCCGCGTGCGACGCGAGCGCCGCCGCCACGGCGGCCCGTTCGAGGGTACGGAAGTGCTCCTCCCCCTCGTCCACGAAGATCTCCGGAATGGGCTTGCCGGCAAGGTTCTCGATGTCGGCGTCGGTGTCCCGGAAGTCGACGCCGAGCGCCTCGGCCAGCGCCGTGCCGACAGTGGTCTTGCCGGCACCGGGCGCACCGACCAGCACGCAGATCGGCCGGGTGCTCACTTGATCACCAAGCTGTCGAGGTAACCGGTCAGGTTGCGGCGCATCTCGGCGACCGAGTCGCCGCCGAACTTCTCCACCGCCGCCTCGGCCAGCACGAGCGCGACCATCGCCTCGGCCACCACCGCCGCCGCCGGCACCGCGCACACGTCGGAGCGCTGGTTGATCGCGGTGGCCGGCTCGCCCGTGGTCACGTCGATCGTGGCCAGGGCCCGGTTCAGCGACGAGATGGGCTTCATGGCCGCCTTCACCCGCAGCGGCTCACCGGTGGTGATGCCACCCTCCAGGCCACCGGCCCGGTCGGTGATCCGCCGCACGCCGGTGGCGGTGGGCACGATCTCGTCGTGCGCCTCCGAGCCGCGCGAGCGGGCCTGCTGCCAGCCGTCGCCGATCTCCACGCCCTTGATCGCCTGGATCGACATGAGCGCGGTGGCGAGGCGCGCGTCGAGCTTGCGGTCCCACTGCACGTGGCTGCCCAGGCCCGGCGGCACCCCGTACGCGAGCACCTCGACCACGCCGCCGAGCGTGTCGGCGGCCTTCTTCGCGGCGTCGACCTCGGCGACCATCCGGGCGCTGGCCTCGGCGTCGAGGCAGCGCAGCGGGTCGGCGTCGATGCGGGCGGCGTCCTCCGGGGTGGGGCGAAGCCCCGGCTTGACCGCAACCGGGCCCAGCTCGACCACGTGGGAGACGATCTCGACGCCGAGCGCCTGACGCACGAGCGCCTTGGCGACGGTGCCCACCGCGACCCGGGCGGCGGTCTCCCGGGCGCTGGCGCGCTCCAGGATCGGCCGGGCGTCGGTGTGCCCGTACTTCTGCATGCCGGCCAGGTCGGCGTGACCCGGGCGGGGACGGGTCAGCGGCGCGTTGCGGGCCTGACTCGCCAGCTCCTCCGGGTCGACCGGGTCGGCGGCCATCACGGTGCGCCACTTGGGCCACTCGGAGTTGCCGACCCGGATCGCGACCGGGCTGCCGAGCGTCACGCCGTGCCGGAGCCCGCCGATGATCTCGACCTCGTCCTGCTCGAACGACATCCGGGCACCCCGGCCGTAGCCGAGCCGGCGCCGGGCCAGCTCGCCGGAGATCTCCCCGGTGGTCACCTCGATGCCGGCGGGTACGCCCTCCAGCATCGCGACGAGGGCGGGTCCGTGCGATTCACCTGCAGTCAGCCAGCGCAACACGACGGTCAGTGTGTCACGCCCGGTGGTCACCGGCGTACGCCGCCCGCCGCATCCCGCCCACCGGACAGGCCGCCTCCGCGCCGATCTGCCGCCTCGTGGGGCGAGGCGTTAACAAGGGGCCCTTCCTTACACCGGCAGGGCAGCGCGCATCGCGGCGCGTGGGGCGGTGACGCCGGTGAAGTGCTCGAACTGGCCGTACGCCTGGGCAAGCAGCAGGTCCAGCCCGGAGACCACCCGGCACCCGGCTGTCAGCGCCGCCGCCGCGAGCGGCGTGGGCCACGGATCGTAGACGACGTCGAAGAAGACCGACTCCGGTCGCCAGTCTGTCGGCGAGCGGGTCGGCCACGCCCTTCGGCACCG
>NZ_KK037233.1:1824700-1831337 GCF_000568915.1 Micromonospora sp. M42
GCGTACCAGGTGCCGTCGGCGCGTCGTACCAGCGTGTTGGCGGCGCCGACGGCGGCGGCGGCCGGTGAGACCTCGTCGGCCAGCGCGAGCGCCGCCTCCTTGCCCGGCATGGTCACCGACAGCCCGGCCCATTCCGGGCCGAGGCCCGCGACCAGGCCGGGCAGGTCGTCGGCGCCGGCTTCGATCTGGGTGTACGACCAGCCGCTCAGCCCGGCCGCCGCGTACCCGGCGGTGTGGATCACCGGGGAGAGCGAGTGGGCGATCGGCTTGCCGACCACCGCGGCGCGGCGGGGATCGGCCATCAGATGATCCCGGCCTCGCGCGCCTTCTGCTCGTTGCGCTGGTGCTCGGCGTAGGTCTCGGCGAACGCGGAGCGCCCGTCCTTGCTGATCGCCACGAAGAAGAGCCACTTGCCCGGCGGCGGGCTGAGCGCGCCCTGCAGGGCGTCCTTGCCCGGGTTGTTGATCGGGGTGGGGATCAGGCCGCGCAGCTTGCGGTTGTACGGGTTCTTCGGGTCGTCCAGCTCGGCGGCGGTCATGTCCTTCGACGCCTTGGTCGGCCGCCCGGTCAACTCCAGGTAGTAGTTGACGGTGACGTCCATCTCCAGACAGCCGCAGTCGAAGTTGCCCTTGTAGACCCGGTTGTAGGCGACCTGAGCGACCTTGCCCAGGTCGACCTTGTTGCCGGCCTCGGCCTGCGCGAGCGAGGCGACGATCAGCGCCTCGTACGGGGTGATGCCACCGCGGTCCTGCTGCACCTTCTCGGCGTACTGCATGTTCGAGGTGACGGTGAGGAAGTTGTTCACCATCAGCTTGAGCACCGTCTCGGCGGTGGCCTTCGGCGGGATCTCGTAGGTGTCGGGGAACAGGAAGCCCTCGATCGACGGCTTGACCTTCTTGCCGTCGGAGCGCTTGAACCACCAGTCCGGCACGCCGAGCGCCTCCGGATCCTTCGCCGCCGCCTCGAAGTCCTTGACCGGGATGTCGGTCTTCTCGGAGAGCCGCTTGTAGACCGTCTTCGCGGTGAGCCCCTCGGGAATGGTGATCCCGTTCACGATCCGGTTCTTCAGGTCCAGCATGGCCGCGACCGCCGCGTCGCCGCTCATCTGCTTGCGCAGCTTGTACGTGCCGGGCTGGATGTTCTTGCTGCGCGAGTTCTCCTCGGCGGCCTCGATGAACGCCTTGGTGCTCTTCACCACGTCGGCGGCGACCAGCGCGTCGGCCATGTCGGCGAGCAGCGCGCCCTGCTTGATCTCGACTGTCACCTCGCCGGTGCCGGAGCCGTCGTAGTCGGGGGTGACGAAGTAGTTCTGGACCCGGTCGAAGCCGTAGAACGCGCCGCCGCCGATGCCGCCCAGCAGGATCAGCGCGAGCGCGAGGGCGAGCAGGGTCTTGCCCCGGCCGCCGCCGGACTTGCCCTGCCGTCGGCGTACCGCGCCGCGCCGGTGCCGGCCCTTCTCCCCCCTGTCCTGCTCGTCGAAGCCCAGATCAAGGTCGTCGATCATTGCGTCCGCCTCCGCTGTGCGTCCAGCCAGCTCTGCAGAATCTCCACCGCGGCGGCCTGGTCGACCACCGCCCGTTGGCGCTTTCCCCGGACGCCCCGTTCGGCCAGCCTACGACTCGCGACGACGGTAGACATCCTCTCGTCCGTCAGCGTCACCGGAATCGGCCTCATTACATCAGCCAATCGGCTGGCATAGGCTGATACGTTCACCGCCGCGGGGCCGTGCTTTCCGGCGAGGTTGACCGGTAGCCCGACGACGATTCCCACCGCCTCGTGCTCGGCGGCGAGCCGGACCAGCTCGGCCATGTCGGCGGGCACCGCGTCCGGTTCGGCGGTCAGGTCGCGGGCCAGCGTGACCAGGGGCGTGGCGAGGATGCCGTGCGGATCACATCGGGCCACACCCACCCGGACCTGGCCCACGTCGACGCCCAGCCGGACGCCACGGGACAGCTCGGCCACTATCGGACACCTCCCCGCCGGTACGGGCCAGGGCGGACCGGGTGGTCCGCCCTGGCGTCGATCGGTGCGCTCATGCCGTGCCGATCGGGCATGCGCTCACGGCCCTCGCTCCGCTCGGTGCGTTCACTCATGCAGTGCCAGCCGGGCATGCGCTCACGGCCCTCGCTCCGCTCGGTGCATTCGCTCATGCCGTACCGGCGACCGCCTGCTCGACGGTGACCAGCAGGTTCGGCGCCTCCGCCGCGGGCAGGCCGCCGCCCTGGGCCAGGTCGTCGCTGCCGCCGCCCCGGCCGGAGAACGCCGCCTTCACGAGGTCCTTCGCGCTCAGGCTCCGGCCCCGGGCGGCCTGGTTGACGGCCACCACCAGGGACGCCTTGCCGTTGGCCCGGGCCGCCACCGCGACCACCGCCGGGCGGGCCGGGTCGATCCGGCCCCGGATCTCCTGGGCGAGGGTCCGCACGTCGTTCGCAGCCGCGCCCTCGGGGGCCTCGGTGCCGACGTACGCGACGCCGCGCACGTCCTTGGCCTGCGCGGCCAGGGCGCCGGCCCCGCCGAGCACGAGCTGGGCGCGCAGCTTCTCCAGCTCCTTCTCCGCGTCGCGAAGCTGGGTGACGGTCTGCTCCACCCGGTCGGCGACCTGCTCCCCCGGCACCCGGAACAGCTCGGCCAGCCGGGACACCAGCAGGTGCTCGCGGGCCAGGAAGCCGAACGCGTCCATGCCGACGAGCGCCTCGATCCGGCGTACCCCGGAGCCCACCGACGCCTCGGAGAGGATCTTCACCAGGCCGAGCTGGGCAGAGCGGGCCACGTGCGTGCCGCCGCACAACTCCCGGGCGTAGTCGCCGACCTCGACGACCCGGACCCGCTCGCCGTACTTCTCGCCGAACAGGGCCATCGCCCCGATCCGGCGCGCCTCCTCCTGGCTGGTGACGAACGCGTGCACTTCCAGGTCGGCCAGCAGCACCTCGTTGACCTGCTGCTCCACGTCGTGCAGCACGCTCGGCGCCACACCCGTCGGGGTGTTGAAGTCGAACCGCAGCCGGCCCGGCGCGTTCAGCGAACCCGCCTGGGTGGCCGACTCGCCGAGGAAGTTGCGCATCGTCTGGTGCACCAGGTGCGTCGCGGTGTGCGAGCGGGAGATCGCCCGGCGGCGGGACACGTCGATCTCGGCGTACCCGGTCTCCCCGGAGCGCACCTCGCCGCGCACCACCTTGGCCCGGTGCACGATCAGGCCGGGCACCGGCTGCTGCACGTCGAAGACCTCGACCTGGCCGCCGCCGACGGTGATGAGCCCCTGGTCGGGCTGCTGCCCGCCGCCCTCGGCGTAGAACGGGGTGGTGTCGAGCACCAGCTCGATCGTGTCGCCCTCGACCGCGGCGGAGATCGCGGCGCCGCCGGACAGCAGCGCGCGCACCCCGCGACATTACGCCGCGATCAAGTCGCGACTCGCGGCTCAGCTCGGTGTAGCCGGTGAACTCCACCGGCCCGCCGCCGTCGAGCACCGACCGGTACGCCGACACGTCGGTGTGCCCGGTCTTGCGCGCCTGCGCGTCGGCCTTGGCCCGGCTGCGCTGGTCGGCCATCAGCCGGCGGAAGCCCTCCGCGTCGACCTGCAGCCCCTGCTCGGCCGCGATCTCCAGGGTCAGGTCGATCGGGAAGCCGTACGTGTCGTGCAGCTGGAACGCCTTGTCACCGGAGAGCGCCGCCTTGCCGGCCGACTTGGTCTCCGCGATGGCGGTGTCCAGGATCGTGGTGCCGGCGCGCAGCGTGGCCAGGAACGCGTCCTCCTCGGCGTACGCGTACTGGGAGATCCGGCCGAAGTCCTCGGCCAGCTCCGGGTACGACGGCGCCATGCAGTCGCGGGCCACCGGCAGCAGCTCCGGCAGCGCCCGGTCCTGGTAGCCCAGCAGCCGCACCGCCCGGATCGCCCGCCGCATGATCCGGCGCAGCACGTAGCCCCGGCCCTCGTTCGACGGGGTCACCCCGTCGCCGATGAGCATCAGCGAGGTGCGCACGTGGTCGGCGATGACCCGCAGCCGTACGTCGTCCGGGTGCGACTCGTTGGCCGCGTGACCGGAGTGCACGCCGTAGCGCTTGCCGGTCAGCTCGGCGGCCTTGTCGAGGATCGGGCGGACCTCGTCGATCTCGTAGAGGTTGTCCACGCCCTGCAGCAGCGAGGCCATCCGCTCCAGGCCCATGCCGGTGTCGATGTTCTTCGCCGGTAGGTCACCGAGGATCGGGAAGTCCTCCTTGCCGGTGCCCGGGCCGCGCTCGAACTGCATGAAGACGAGGTTCCAGAACTCCAGGTAACGGTCCTCGTCGACCTCCGGACCGCCCTCGCGGCCGTAGGCCGGGCCGCGGTCGTAGTACAGCTCGGAGCACGGGCCGCACGGGCCGGGGATGCCCATCGACCAGAAGTTGTCGGCCTTGCCGCGGCGCACGATCCGCTCGGCCGGCACGCCGGTGGCGCGCCAGATGTCGTACGCCTCGTCGTCGTCCAGGTAGACCGTGGCCCAGATCCGCTCCGGGTCCAGCCCGAAACCGCCCGCCTCGACCGACTTCGTCGCCAGGTCCCAGGCGAGCGGGATCGCCCCGGACTTGAAGTAGTCACCGAAGGAGAAGTTGCCGTTCATCTGGAAGAACGTGCCGTGCCGGCTGGTCTTGCCGACCTCGTCGATGTCCGGCGTCCGGATGCACTTCTGCACGCTCGTCGCCCGCGCGTACGGCGGGGTCTGCTGGCCCAGGAAGTAGGGCACGAACTGCACCATGCCCGCGTTGATGAACAGCAGGTTCGGGTCGCTGATGGCGGGCAGCGGAGCGGACGGAACCACGGTGTGCCCGTTCGCCTCGAAGTGGGCGAGGAACCGCCGCTTGATCTCCGCCGTCTTCATCGCTGGTGGTCCTCCGGGAAAATCTCTCGGTCGCCGATGCGCGGGTCCTCCCGCAGCTCGGCGAACTGGTCGTCGTACACCTCGCCGCGGGCGAAGGCCTCGTGGATCTCCTGCTCACGCTCGGCCATGCCGACCCGGACGTCGTCCACGAACGCCCGGAGCGACTCGACCAGACCGCCGGCGGACTCGGACAGCCCGCTCGCGATGCCGGCCGGGGTGTACGCCTGCGCGGTCCGGGTGGCCTTGCGCACCACCAGGACGCCCACGGCCAGCCCGATGCCCAGCCAGAACAACCGCCTCATGCTCTCATCCTCCCGCGTACGCCGGTCGGGGTCAGCGGTTGCCGCGCTTGGCGGCGCGACGCTGCTGCTTGATGGTGTCGCGCACCTCGCGCTCGGTCTCGGCGTGCCGACGCGCGGAGGCGGCGCGGCGCACGCCGTACCCGAACGCGGCCACCTTCACCAGCGGGTTCGCGGCGGCGGCCGAGACCACGGTCGCCAGGTTCGCCACGTTCGCGGTGACGTTCTGCGCGTGGCTGGTCATGGTGTCCACCTTGGCGAGCTGCAGGTTCACCCCGTCCAGCGAGGTCTGCACCTGCTCCAGCGCCACGTTGACGTTCTTCACCGTGGTGTTCACGTCCCCGAGCAGCGGCGCGGTGCGGTCGTTGAGCTCGTTGATCATGCGGGTCGTCGCGTCCACGGTGTGCCGCAGCCGCAGGATCGGCACCGCCAGCACGAGCACCAGCATCAGGAACGCGCCGGCCAGGACCAGCCAAGCGACCTCGCTACCGTTCACGCGCACGTCCTCCTCAAGCAGTGTCCCGGAACCCGACGCTCCGGAACGCGCGACCGTACCTACCCACTTCGCGCCACGCCGACCCGGTCACCGGGCGCGGACGGGCGTGCCAGCCCCAGACCCTACCGTCCGTGATGAAAGTCGGCTCACGACGGTGAGGGAGTCGCCTCGCCCAGCGGGTCGTCGGTCAGCGTCGGGAACGGATCCTCACCGGTGAGTGACGGATCGGTGGTCGGCGTCGGCCCGGTGCGCTCGTCGTCGATCGCGTTGCGCACCTTCACCGACACCAACGAGCCGGTGCACGTCGCCGCTGCGGGCGCGGCTGGCGCGGAGGGCGCGGGCGCACCGTCGATCGGCGGCGGCGTGCAGGCCGGGTCGCGTACCCACAGGTCAAGCGTGAGTTCGTCGCGACGCCAGCAGGTGTAGCTGCCCTCGACCTTCTCCTCCGGGCAGCGTTCGACGCTCCACCGCCGCCAGCCGTCCTTTGCCAGCGCCTGCTCGTAGACGGCGACCGTCTGCTCCCATCCCTGCTCCGACTCGACCGCGCGTTCCCGCAGCCGGCAGTCCTGCAGGCACCAGCGGCTGCCGCTGACGTTGTCGACTGTCTTCTTCTCGGCCCAGGCGGGCACGTCGAGCGCGTCGAGGGTGTCGAAGACCGGATCGCGGCTGAGCGTCCGCATGCCGAAGTAGAGCGGTACCGCGCCCAGCAGCAGGAGGCTCACCAGCGCGAGGACACCCATCCGCAGGCGGCGCCGCTCGCGCATCTGCCGCCGCAGCTCGGACCGGGCGCCGCGCAGGCCACCGGCCTCCGCGTCGGTCTCGTCCACGCCGGGACCGGCGGGTCGCGGCGCGGGCATGCCGTCCGCGCCGGGCCGTGGCCCGGCAGCCTCCCCCGGGGGTACGACAGCAGCCGCCCGCGCCACCGCCGGAGCGCCCGGAGGCGGTGCCATGCCGGCCGGGTTGCCCGGACCGCTGCGGTCCGGCTCCGG
>NZ_KK037233.1:1833597-1861833 GCF_000568915.1 Micromonospora sp. M42
GTTCGCCGCCCTGCTGCTTGGCGGTACGCAGATCGTCGATCCAGCCGAGTTCCTCGCCGACGACGGTCGGGTCGAGCTCGGGCTCGGCCCGGCCGCGTCCCCACCGGCGGCCCTTGGCCCGCGGATCGCGCCGCTCGTCGGGGCCGTCCGCCGGCCGCTCCGGACCACGCGCCATCACTACTGACCCCCCTCGGCGGCGTCGCTGCCGCCCTCACTCGCCCCGCTGGCCTGCTCGCCGCCGCCCACCCGGGCCCCGTTCACGGCGGCCGGGGCGCCGGCCTCCGCCCGGGTCGCCGGTGCCGGCAGCCCACGGACGATCCGGCGCAGCAGCGGCAGCCGGGTGGCCACCGCCCGCTCCGCGCCGTGCCCACTGGGCTGGTAGTAGTCGGTCCCGACGAGGTCGTCCGGAGCGTACTGCTGGGTGACCACCCCCCGGTGGTCGTCGTGCGGGTAGCGGTAGCCGGCCCCGTGCCCGAGTCCGCGCGCGCCGGAGTAGTGGGCGTCGCGCAGCCCGCGCGGCACCGGGCCGCCACGACCGGCGCGTACGTCGGCGACAGCGGCGCCGATCGCGGCGGTGGCCGAGTTCGACTTCGGCGCGGTGGCCAGGTGGATGACCGCCTGGGCCAGGTTGAGCTGCGCCTCCGGCAGGCCCACGTACTCGACCGCGTGGGCGGCGGCGGTGGCCACCGTCAGCGCGGTGGGATCGGCCATGCCGACGTCCTCGCTGGCGAAGATCACCAGCCGGCGGGCGATGAACCGGGCGTCCTCGCCGGCCACCAGCATCCGGGCCAGCCAGTGCAGCGCCGCGTCCACGTCGGAGCCGCGCATGCTCTTGATGAACGCGCTGGTCACGTCGTAGTGCGCGTCGCCGTCGCGGTCGTAGCGCACCGCCGCCACGTCGACCGCCTGCTCCGCCACGGCCAGGTCGATCCGGCCGGCGCCGAGCGCGGTCGCGGTGGCCGCGGCCGCCTCCAGCGCGGTGAGCGCCTTGCGTACGTCGCCCCCGGCGAGCCGGACCAGGTGGTCCTCCGCCTCCTCGGCCAGCACCAGCGCGCCGCCGAGGCCGCGCTCGTCGGCGACCGCGCGGCGCAGCAGCCCGCGTACGTCGTCGTCGTCGAGGGCCTGAAGGGTGAGCAGCACGCACCGCGACAACAAGGGCGAGATGACCGAGAAGTACGGGTTCTCCGTGGTCGCCGCCAGCAGCGTGACAGTACGGTCCTCGACGGCGGCGAGAAGCGAGTCCTGCTGGGTCTTGCTGAACCGGTGCACCTCGTCGATGAACAGCACCGTCGGCGGGCCGCCGGAACGCCGCTGCCGCCGCGCGGTCTCGATCACCGCGCGGACGTCCTTCACACCTGCGGTCAGCGCGGACATCGCCACGAACCGCCGGTCGGTGGCCCGGGCCACGAGATGCGCGATCGTGGTCTTGCCGCTGCCCGGCGGCCCCCAGAGGATGACCGACATCGGCGCCGCGCCCTCGACCAGCTGACGCAGCGGCGCGCCCGGTGCGAGCAGGTGCTCCTGCCCGACCAGCTCGTCGATGCCGGCCGGCCGCATCCGCACCGGCAGGGGCGAGTCCGCCCGGGCGTCGGTGAAGCCGTCGGCGCCGCTCGCGCCCGCGGGTGCTCCGGCGGGCTCGCCGAGGGTGAAGAGGGCGTCCGATTCCATCACGAGAACAGTACCGGGCCGGGCCGACGGCGCCGGAATCGCGCCGCCGACCCGACCCGGGTGGTCGTTTCCGGTCAGCCGCGACCCGGCCGCCGGCCCCGGTACCAGCGGCCGCCACCGCCGCCGCGCGGGCCGGAGCCGACGCCGGCCAGGTAGAGCGAGAGCAGCAGGAAGCCGATGAGCATGAGCGTCGAGGTGCTGAACAGATCGGGCGCGCCGAGGTCGGTGTTCATGAAGTCGAGCAGCAGCGCGAAACCGAACACGATGGCCGCGAGAATGGCGAGCATGTCGTTCCTCCGGTGGGGGTTCCCAGCAGGTCGGCGACGGATGTACCCAATCGGTCTGTTCGTCAATCTCCACCCTGGAACAGGAGATGGGCGGCCCGATACGGGCCGCGGGTGCTCGTAGGCTGGCGCAATGATCACTGTCGACGAGGCGCTGACCGGGCGCGAGGCGCTGCTCGCCGCGGCCGGCGACCACCCGTACGCCCGGCACGCGCTGCGGCACGACCAGGCCGTACGCGGATGGCGGCACGGCGGCGCGGTCGGGTGGCTGCTCCCGCCGGGCGAGTGGTCGGCCGGCGGGGCGGTCGGCGCCCCCGGCCCGGCGCTCGACGTCTTCGCCGCCCACCGGGTGGACGGGACGCTGCGAGCCGGTCAGTCGATCAACCTGCCCCACGCCGACCCGGACGAGGTGGCCGCGCGGCTGCCGGTGGCCCGGCTGATCGAGTGGGACTTCCTCTGGACCACCGCGCCGCCGCCGCACCAGCCGGAGCAGGAGCGGGTGGAGCGGCTCACCGCTGCCGACCACCCCGCCCTGACCGCGCTGATCGAGGAGGCGTTTCCGAGCACCACCTCCCGGCCGGGCGAGGCGGGCATCGTCGACTGGTACGGGATCCGCGACGGGGACCGCCTGCTCGCCTGCGGCGCGGATCGCAGCCGCGCCGACATCGGCTTCCTGGCCGGGTTGACCGTCGCACCCGGGCTTCGCGGCCGGGGGCTGGGCGCGGCGCTGACCGCCGGCATGACGGGCGCGCTGTTCGCCCGGTACGACACGGTGGCGCTGGGCGTCTACCCGGACAACCTGGGCGCGATCCGGCTCTACCGGCGGCTCGGCTTCACCGCCACCGAACGCCGCACCTCGATCAAGCTGGCCTGACGCTGCCGGCACCCGGCCAGGGCTGCGATCGGAAGCGGGCGCGTCGAACCGGTGAGTGGAACGTCATGGGTGTCAAACGGGAGCCGAGACACCCATGACGTTCCACCCGCGGGGCGGTGACCCGCACGGCGATGCCGGGAACGTTGCTGCCGACAACGCCGGCACCACTCGGCCGCCGCCGGGCGACGCCCGCCGTCGGGACGCCGGGACGCCGGGACGGCCCAACCACTGCCGGGCGACGCCCGCAGGACTCAGTCGCGGCCGGGTGACGCCGGCACGACCACCGGCCCGGGCCCGCCAGTGACGGCAGCCGCGTCCGCGCCGACGGCGGCGCCACGGTCCGCCGCGTCGAGGGGCGGCTCGGACGCCAGGCCGGCGTGGCCGGGGCCGCCGCCCGTCACCTCCGGCGTCACGTCGACCGCCGAGGGGGTACGGCGGGCGGCGCGCCAGGCCGGCAGGTAGAGCGGCGCGGCCACGGCGAGCACCACCCCGCCGACGATCATGGCGGTGCTGACGTTCGTGGCGTCGGCCAGCGCGGTGAGCGTGACCGCGCCGAGCGCGCCGGCGGCTGGCCGGCCATCGAGTTGAGCGACAGCACGCTGGTGCGGTACGGCCCCGTCGACCTGCCGGTGCAGCAGTCCCATGTGCAGCGGGTTCGACGCGCCGTGCACGGTGTAGCAGGCCAGGTACGCGATGAGGATGCCGACCGGCCCGGCCAGCAGGCCCATGCCGACCACTGTGACGCCCTGGAGGATCCGCATCAGCGCGGCGGCCGGGGCGGCGCCGAGGCGGCGCAGCAGGAACGGGGTGAGCGCGGCGCCGGCGGCGTTCGCGAGCCAGGCCGCCGTACCGGCGGGGCCGAGCAGCGCCGCGGCGCGGGCCGGGTCGTCGAGCACCTCGGCGAGGCGTACCGGCAGCAGCGACTCGAAGGTGACCATGCCGAAGCCCCAGAACAGCTCGACGGCGACCAGGGCCGCCAGCACCCGGTTTCGGCGCAGCAGCCCGACGGCCTGCCCGACCATCCGGGGCGCGTCGACCACGGAGGCGCGCAGCGCGGCCGGGCCGGACGCGGGCCGCCGCTCGGCCATCAGCGCGAGCAGCGCCACGATGGACACGGCCTGGAGCACGGCGGCGACGATCACCGGCAGCGCGAGGGCGCTGACCGGGCCGACCGGGCCGAGCGCGACGAGGCCGCCGCTGAGCAGGGCGCCGGCGCCGATGGCGACACCGATCACGGTGCCGGCCCAGCCGAGGCCGCGTTCGTACTCGGCTTTCGGGTCGGCGGCGAGCGTGGCGTCGACGTACCAGGATTCCATCGGGCCGCTGTCGAGCGCCCGGTAGACGCCCTGCAGCGCCCAGACCAGGAAGAACATCCAGAACGAGTCGGCCACCGCCATCAGCGCCAGCGAGCCGAGGCCGATGGCCCAGGCGGCGACCAGCACGGGTTTGCGGCCGAGCGCGTCGGCGAAGCCGCCGGTGGGCAGTTCCAGCGCCAGCACGACGAGGCCCTGGGCGGTGGCGACCAGGCCGATCTGGGACAGCGTGAGGCCGCGCTCCTGCATCAGCAGGATCATCACCGGCATGAGCAGGCCGCTGGGCAGCCAGCGCAGGCCGTACAGCGTGAGGTAGCGGATCCGGATCTGGCGTACGGACAGCGCGGTCACGGCTTCTCCTCGGCGGGTGGCGGGGTGGACCGGGGGAACGCCGCGTCCATCGGGAGGGCGGCGAGGTAGAGCTGCACCGTCTCGGCGTCGGGGTCGTCCGGGTCGGTCTCGTCGCGGTGCCGCTCGAAGACCGCGAAGACCTCCTCCTGGATCGCCTTGAGGCGGTCCACCGGGATGCGCATGAAGAAGTCGCCCATGCCGAACGCGTCACGCCAGGCCGGCGACCACCGGTGCCGCTGGGCGAACCAGCGTTCGGCGTGCCCGGCGAAGAAGCGGACGTAGTCCGCCTCGACCCACTCGATGGCCGCCCGCGAGTCGGGGTCGTCGTCGAAGTCGCTGGATTCCCAGCTGGTGACGTCGTGCGCGGCCCGCCAGTAGCGCTGCCGGCCGGTGCCGAGGCTCGGGTCCTCGACCACGAGGCCGACCTCGGCGAGTTGGCGCAGGTGGTAACTGGTCGCGCCGCTGTTGGTGCCGAGCGTCTCGGCGAGGGTGGTGGCGGTGGCCGGGCCCACCACGCGCAGCGCCCCGATCAGCCGCATGCGCAGCGGCTGGGCCAGCGCGCGGACCTGACGGTGGTCGATGCGTACGGTGCGCTTCTTCTCCTCCATGAGATGCACAATATCTGTGCACACTTTCCATGCACAAGATACTTGCAAAGAATCTGTGCAACTATCCGTACAGCTCGGTGATTCCGCGCAGCCGGGTCCGCAGCAGGCCCGCGGCGCGGGTGGAGTCCAGCACCACCTCGCCCGGCCGGCGCAGCCCGGCGGCGGCGATCGTGGTCGTCCGCAGCCCGCCCGTATCCACCCCGTCGTGCCGGGCCACCAGCAGCCCCAGCTCGGCGCGGCTCACCGCGTCCGGCCCGGCCACGTTCAGCAGCCCGGCGTACTCGTCCGGCACCAGCTCCAGCACCGCGGCGGCGAGGTCGGCGACGTGCACCGGGCAGCGCAGCTCGTCGGTGAACAGCGTGGCCCGCCCCGCGAGGGCCTCCCGGCAGAGCTGGATCTGCTTGCTGCCCTCCCCCACGATCAGCGACGTACGCACCAGCGCCGCGCCCGGATCGACCGCCCGCACCGCCGTCTCCGCCGCCGCCTTCGCCGCCCCGTACGCGTGCAGCGGCGTGGGCACGTCCTCGTCCGCGTACGGCGCAGGCCGCCCGGCGTGCAGCGCGTCGCTGGACAGGTGCACCAGCCGGGCGTCCACCTCGGCGGCGGCTACCGCGATGTGGGCCGCCCCGTCCGCCGTGACCGCCCAGTCGTCGTACCGGTAGGGGGTGGCGACGACCGCGTCGGGGCGTACCCGGGTCAGCAGCTCCCGCACGGCGGCGCGGTCGGTCACGTCGAGCCGGTGCGGCGCGACGCCGGGCACCGCGACGGCGGCGCGGTGGTACGTGCCGGCGACCCGGTGCCCGGCGGCGACCGCCTGCCGGCACACCTCGGCGCCGAGGAAGCCGCTGGCTCCCACCACGAGCAGGTTCATGTCGTCTCCCCCGAAGATCGAAAAAGGCCCGCGTCATCATGACGCGGGCCAGTTCCGGAAAGCGAGGATCAGACGGGGTCGGCCACCGGGGCGGCCGGGCCGGCGGTGCCGGCGTGCGGACCGGCCGGGGCCTTCGGCTTGGCGTCGATGCCGGCCTCGGCGCGCTGCTGCCCGGTGATCGGGGTGGGCGCGCCGGTCAGCGGGTCGAAGCCGCCGCGGGTCTTCGGGAACGCGATGACCTCGCGGATCGAGTCGGCGCCGGCCAGCAGCATGCAGACCCGGTCCCAGCCGAACGCGATGCCGCCGTGCGGCGGGGCGCCGTACTTGAATGCCTCCAGCAGGAAGCCGAACTTGTCCTGCGCCTCGTCGGCGGTGATGCCGAGCAGGTCGAACACCCGCTGCTGTACGTCGCCGCGATGGATACGGATCGAGCCGCCGCCGATCTCGTTGCCGTTGCAGACGATGTCGTACGCGTACGCCAGCGCCCGGTCCGGCGCGTCCTCGAACCGGTCCACCCACTCGGCGTTCGGCGAGGTGAACGGGTGGTGCACGGCGGTCCAGCCGCCCTCGTCGGTGCGTTCGAACATCGGCGCGTCGACGACCCAGCAGAACGCCCAGGCGCTCTCGTCGATCAGGTTCGACCGCTTGGCGATCTCGATCCGGGCCGCGCCGAGCAGCTCCTGCGCCTCGCGGGTGTTCGTGCTCGCGGCGAAGAAGATCGCGTCGCCGGGCTTCGCGCCGACCGCGTCGGCCAGACCGGACAGGTGCGCCTCGGACAGGTTCTTCGCCACCGGGCCGCGCGGCTCGCCGGTCTCGGCGTCCAGCACCACGTACGCCAGGCCGCGCGCGCCGCGCGCCTTGGCCCAGTCCTGCCAGCCGTCCAGCTCCTTGCGGGTCTGCGCCGCGCCGCCGGGCATGACCACCGCGCCGACGTAGCCGCCCGCGTCGATCGCGCCGGCGAACACCCGGAACTCGGTGCCGCGCAGGTAGTCGGTCAGCTCGGTCAGCTCCACGCCGTAGCGCAGGTCCGGCTTGTCAGAGCCGTACCGGGACATGGCGTCGTGCCAGGTGATGCGCGGGATCGGCCGGGCGATCTCGTAGCCGGCGAGGTCCTTCCACAGCGCCGAGACGATCGCCTCGCCGAGGTCGATCACGTCGTCCTCGGTGACGAACGACATCTCGATGTCGAGCTGGGTGAACTCCGGCTGCCGGTCGGCACGGAAGTCCTCGTCGCGGTAGCAGCGGGCGATCTGGTAGTACCGCTCCATGCCGCCGACCATGAGCAGCTGCTTGAACAGCTGCGGCGACTGCGGCAGCGCGTACCAGCTGCCCGGCTGCAGCCGCACCGGCACCAGGAAGTCGCGCGCGCCCTCCGGGGTGGAGCGGGTGAGCGTCGGCGTCTCGATCTCCAGGAAGTCCCGCTCGTGCAGCACACCACGGGCGATCTGGTTGGCCCGCGAGCGCAGCCGCATGGCCTTCGCCGGGCCGCCCCGGCGCAGGTCCAGGTAGCGGTACTTGAGCCGGATGTCGTCGCCGGCCTCGATCTGGTCGTCCACCGGCAGCGGCAGCGGCGCGGCCTCGGAGAGCACCTCCAGCGCGGACGCGGTCACCTCGACCTCGCCGGTGGGCAGGTCCGGATTCTCGTTGCCCTCGGGGCGGCGGGTCACCTCGCCGGTGACCTTGACGCAGAACTCGTTGCGCAGCGCGTGCGCGTCCTCCTCGCGGAAGACCACCTGCACGACACCGGAGGCGTCGCGCAGGTCGACGAAGATGACACCGCCGTGGTCGCGCCGGCGGGCCACCCACCCGGCGAGCGTCACCGTCGAGCCGGCGTCCGCGGCGCGCAGGCTTCCGGCATTGTGGGTACGGATCACGGCTGGCGTCTCCTCAATCTGGTCCACTCACTGCTCCCCCGCATTCTGTCAGGGCGGGCGGGCCCGCTCCCGGGCACCCGTCGAGCCGGTCCGCCCCGGCGGTGGCGAAAGCGCCGTGCGGGCCGGGTCCGGCGGTCTACCGTGGCCGGGTGCGTGCCGTACCGAGCTGGGCCGTGGTCACCGCGGCCGCCGCGCCCGCGCTGCTGGTGGCGGGCTGGACGGTCGCGGGCGCCCGCCAGGGGCCGGGGTACGACCCGGTGCGGGACACGATCAGTGAGCTGGCCGGCGAGGGCGCGACCGATCCGTGGCTGATGGGCGGCGCGCTGGTGCTGCTCTTTTGCTTTTTACGCCGCCACCGCCGCCGCGCTGCTCGCCGCCGGGCTGCCCAGCCGCTTCCTGCTCGCGGTCGGCGGGGTGGCCACCGTCGCGCTGGTCGCGTTCCCCCGCCCGCAGGTTGGTGGCTCCCCGGCGCACGGCGTGGTCGCGACGGTGGCGGTGCTCGCGTTGTCGCTGTGGCCGGCCGGGACGGCGCTGCGGCTGCCCCGCAGAGTCCCGCGCGAGGTGGCCGCCTCCCCGGCCGGCACGCCGCCGTGGGCGTTCCGCCGGCCGGTGGCGCTGGCCGTGACGGCGGCGCTGCTGGCGTTGTTCGGCTGGTCGGTGGCGGAGGTGACCGGCGGCTCCCGGACCGGGCTGGCCGAGCGGGTGGCAGCGCTCGCGGTGACGCTCTGGCCGCTGGCGGCGGTGCTGTCGGCGCGGCGGGCCCACCGGCACTGGACGGCCCGGCCGTCGGACCCGCCCCGCCCGGACGGGCCGCCGATCGGCCCGGGCCGTCTTGGAGCGGGCGCCTGAGCGGGTACGCGGAACGGGCCGCCGGTCGCCCGGCGGCCCGTTGGATGCGATGCGTGGATCAGAAGACGCTCACGCCGTAGACGCTGAGCGGCTCGGTGACCGGCTGGAAGTAGGTGGTACCGCCGGAGGAGCAGTTGCCGCTGCCGCCGGAGGTGAGGCCCAGGGCGGTGGTGCCGGCGAACAGCGAGCCGCCGCTGTCGCCCGGCTCGGCGCAGACGGTGGTGCGGATGAGACCGGAGACGCTGCCCTCGGCGTAGTTCACGGTCGCGTTGAGCGCGGTCACGCTGCCGCTCTTCACGCCGGTGGTGCTGCCGGAACGGCGGACGGACTGGCCGACGTAGGCGTTGCCGGCCGAGGTGATGTCCTGGGTGCTGCCGTTGTAGAGCGAGACGTTACCGGCCGCGTTGGCCGAGTTGCTGTGCCGGACGATGCCGTAGTCGTTGCCCGGGAAGCTGGTGCCGGTCCGGGTGCCGAGCACGGTGGTACGGCTGGAGTTGGAGTACCAGGTCGAGCCGATGTTGGTGCAGTGCCCGGCGGTGAGGAAGTAGTACGTCGAGCCGCTGCGCACGTTGAAGCCGAGCGAGCAGCGTCCGCCGCCGGCGTAGATGGCCTGGCCGCCGGAGATCCGGGTGCTCAGCACGCCCGCCTCGGCCTCGATGCGGATCGCGCCGTTGTGCCGGGCGGCGGCCGCCTTGACCCGCTCCAGCTTGGCGCCGGTGACGGTGCTGTCGACGGAGACGACGACCTGGTTCGTGGCCGGGTCGGTCCACCAGGCGGTGCCGGGGATCTTGGCGGAGCGCTCCAGCTCGCCGGTGGCGGCGTTCAGCTTGTCCGCGCCGCGCGCCACGATCTTCGGGATGGCGCCGGCGTCGCGCACCTGGCGAGCGGTGGCGGTGTCGGTCACCGTGACGATCATCTTGCCGCTGGCGTCGGCGTACGTGCCGGCCGCGCGGGCGCCGAGCTTCTCGACGAGGGTGGCGGCGGCGTCCGGCGAGAGGGCCGTGGGGGCGGCCTGCGCGGGTGCGCCGAGCAGCGAGCCGGTGACCAGGGTGCCGGCGACGGCTACTGCGGCGGCGCGGCGGAGCGTGGACCTCGTGGGTCGCATGTAACAACCTCCGAATGGGGGTGAACGGGCGCTGTCATGGGGGCGCGCCCGAGGACAACCCGGGCGACCTGGGGAAACCGCCCGGGTGCCCAAAGTATTCACACATTTAAGATCGTAAACAAGACATGGCTTTGCCCGGATTCGCACCAGCGCCCGATGTAACGCCCCAGCAACAACATCGACTCAAGGTGTCAGAGCCGGGGATCGACCCACGTCGACGTGCTGGGGGCAGGCGCGGCGAACGGTCAGGCGCGCGGGCGGTCAGGCGCGCGGGGCGGTCAGGCGCGGCGGTGGGCGCCGGGGCCGGGACGGGGCAGCACGTCGCGCGCCTCGGTGATCTCGTGCCCCTCGGCGCAGCGCAGCTCGACCCGGACCTCGGCGCCACAGTCACGATGCGCCACGCTCAGCGGGGAGCCCTCCGGGTCGGCCAGGTAGCGGTCACCCCAGCCGAGCACGGCGACGAGCACCGGCCACAGGTCCAGCCCCATCTCGGTGAGCCGGTACTCGTGACGCGGCCGGCTGCCCGGCTCCCGGTACGGCTCGCGACGCAGCACCCCGCGCTCGACGAGCATGGCGAGCCGGTTGGTCAGCACCTGGCGCGGGATGCCGGTGCGCACCCGCATGTCGTCGAAGCGGCGTACGCCGTTGAAGACCTCGCGCAGCACGACCAGGGTCCACCGCTCGCCGAGGACCTCCATGGCGCGCGCGATGGTGCAGTTCTCCACCGACCAGTCCAGTGCCGCGGGTCTCATCCGACCAGGCTAGGTCTGATTGACAGACTCAGCAACGCGCTGCCAGGCTGAGTCCATGACGCAGACGCAGGAACGCTCGCGCACGTTCACCTGGTCCGACCCGGCCGCCGGGGCCGCCCACCTGGGCCGGCGCAGCGGCCTGGAACTGATGCGGGCGATGATCGCCGGCGAGCTGGCCGCCCCGCCGATCATGCACCTCGTCGACATGTCCCGGATGGAGGCCGAAGAGGGGCGCGTCGCGGTCGAGCTGCTGCCGCAGGAGTTCCACTACAACCCGCTCGGCACGGTGCACGGCGGCGTCCTCTCCACGCTGCTGGACACCGCCGCGGCCTGCGCCGTGCACACCACGCTGCCGCCCGGGGTCGGCTACACGTCGCTCGACCTCAACGTGAAGTTCCTACGCCCGGTAACAGTCGACACCGGCACACTGCGCTGCGAGGGCACTGTGCTCCAGCGGGGCCGCCGCACCGCCCTGGCCGAGGCCCGCCTCACGGACCCCGCCGACCGCCTGGTGGCCCACGCCACCTCAACCTGCCTGATCTTCCCCCTCTCCTGACCACCGCACCCCGCGCGCGACCCCGCCGCGCCCGGCGATCTTGCGAGTGCGGCCCCCGCAGGCGCCGGTTTCGCGGCATTCGCGGGGGCCGTGAGTGCAAGATCGTGCGGGAGAGAGGGGGGGCGGGGTCAGCGGGTTGCGGCCAGGCGGGCTGCTCGGGCTGCGCGCTTCTCCTCGAAACGGGACGCCTGGGTCTCCAGCATGTCCAGGTGGGCGGCGATCTGGTCGCGGGCGGCCTCGCCGTCGGCGTTCAGACCGGTCACGTCGAACAGGTTCCACTGACGCAGCACCGGCATCACCACCTCGTCACGGTGCTGGCGCAGGTCGTAGATGCCGGCCAATGCGATCGCCACCGACTTGCGGGCGAAGCCGTCGATGCCCACGCCCGGCATCTGGAAGTTGGCCAGCACGTCGGCGACCGCCCGCATGGCCTGCGACGGGGCCAGCTCGAACGCCGCGCCGAGCAGGTTGCGGTAGAAGACCATGTGCAGGTTCTCGTCCGCCGCCACCCGGGCCAGCAGCGCCTCGCACGTCGGGTCGCCGGTGGCCCGGCCCGTGTTGCGGTGCGAGATGCGGGTCGCCAGCTCCTGGAACGACACGTACGCCAGCGAGTGCAGCATCTCCTGGTCGTGGACGTTCTGGTAGCCCGCCGACATGTGCACCATGCGGGCCCGCTCCAGCGCCACCGGGTCCACCGCCCGGGTCACCGTCAGGTAGTCGCGGATCGCCGTGCCGTGCCGCCCCTCCTCGGCGGTCCACCGGTGCACCCAGGTGCCCCACGCGCCGTCGCGCCCGAACAGGGTGGCGATCTCGTGGTGGTACGAGGGCAGGTTGTCCTCGGTGAGCAGGTTGACGATCAGCGCCGTCCGGGCCACGTCGGGCAGCGTCGAGTCCTCCGGTGACCAGGCCTCGCCGCCCAGCGGGCCGTCGAAGGTGCGGCCCTCGCTCCACGGCACGTACTCGTGCGGGAACCACTCCTTGGCCAGCGACAGGTGGCGGTCGAGGTTCTTCTCGACCACCGGCTCGAGTTCGGTGAGCAGAGCGGTCTGGCTGAGCACGGTCACGACGTTCTCCCTACGGTGGCGTAACTTACGCCACCGTAGGTCCAAACGCCTTCAGACGCCAGTGCCGGCCGGGCCGACCAGCGGCTTCAGGTCCGCCCGGGGCGGCGTCCACTCGCCCGCCGAAGCGGCCACCTGCTCACCGGAACGGATGTCCTTGACCTCGTCGCCGTCCGCGCCGGGGAACCAGACGTACGGGATGCCGCGCCGCTCGGCGTACCGGATCTGCTTGCCGAACTTGGCCGCCGACGGGGACACCTCGGTCGGCAACCGCGCGACCGCAGCGCCGCCGCGACCGCGTCACTGGCCGCCCGGTCCTCCTCGGCGGTGACCGCCACCAGCACACAGGTCGGCACCGAACGGGACACCGACAGCGCCTCGGCGCCGAAGAGCAGGCCGAGCAGCCGGGTCACCCCGATCGAGATGCCCACCCCGGGGAACCGGACGTTGCCGGAACTGGCCAGGTTGTCGTACCGGCCGCCGGAGCAGATCGACCCGAACCGCTCGTAGCCGATCATCTGCGTCTCGTAGACCGTACCCGTGTAGTAGTCCAGGCCCCGCGCGATGCGCAGGTCGGCCACGCAGAGGCCGGGCGCGTGCGCGGCGGCGGTCTCCACCACGGCGGCCAGCTCCGCGACGCCCTCGTCCAGCAGCGGATCGCTCACCCCGAGGCCGCGCACCGCGTCGGCGAAGGAGGCGTCCGGCGCGGAGATCTCGGCCAGCGACAGCACGGCCTTGGCCTGCGCCTCACTCGCCCCGGCGGTGCTCGCCAGCAGCTCCGTCACCCCGGCCGGGCCGATCTTGTCGAGCTTGTCGACGGCACGCAGCGCCGCCTCCGTGTCGGTCAGCCCGATGCCCCGGTAGAAGCCCTCGCAGATCTTGCGGTTGTTGACCTGGATACGCACCGGCGGGATCGGCAGCGACCGCAGCGCGTCACCGATGACCAGCGGCATCTCCGCCTCGTAGTGCGCCGGCAGCGTGTCCCGGTCGACGATGTCGATGTCGGCCTGGAGGAACTCCCGGTAGCGGCCCTCCTGCGGGCGCTCACCCCGCCACACCTTCTGGATCTGGTAGCGGCGGAACGGGAACTGCAGCTTGCCGGCGTTCTCCAGCACGTAGCGGGCGAACGGCACGGTCAGGTCGAAGTGCAGGCCGAGCGCGTCGTCACCGGCCGGCCCGTCGGCGTCGGCCTGCAACCGGCGCAGCAGGTACACCTCCTTCGAGGTCTCCCCCTTGCGCAGGAGCTGGTCCAGCGGCTCCACCGAGCGGGTCTCCAGCGGCGCGAAGCCGTACAGCTCGAACGTGGCGCGGATCCGGTCGAGCACGAACTGCTCGATCATCCGCTGCGCCGGCGTCCACTCGGGGAAGCCGGAAATGGGCGTGGGCTTGCTCATCACGAACTCCTTGAGAACCCGCGCGGGCGCGGGTGAGGGTCTAGAGGCCTCGGGTGGGCGCGGCCGGGCGCGCGCCGCCGGTGCCCGCCACCTCGACGAGGTACGGGTTGGTCGCGCGCTCGCGGCCGATAGTGGTCGCGGGGCCGTGGCCGGGCAGGACGACTGTGTCGTCGGCCAGCGGGAGCACCTTGTCCCGCAGGCTGGACAGCATCCGGGGCATGCTGCCGCCCGGCAGGTCGGTACGGCCGATCGAGCCGGCGAACAGCACGTCACCGGAGAGGCAGATCTGCTCCGCCTCCCAGGGCGAGCCGGCGCCGGGCAACCGGAACAGCACCGACCCGCCGGTATGGCCGGGGGCGTGGTCGACGGTGATCTCCAACCCGGCCAGCGACAGCGTCGCGCCGTCGGTCAGCTCGGCCACGTCGTCCGGCTCGGCGTACGGCAGCCGGCCGCCGAACAGCTGGGTCAGGTCCATCGACAGCGCCTTGCTCGGGTCGGCCAGCAGCTCCCGGTCGTCCGGGTGGACGTAGGCGGGGATGCCCCGCGCGCCGCAGACCGGGGCGACGGAGAACGTGTGGTCCAGGTGGCCGTGAGTGAGCAGCACGGCGGCCGGGTGCAGGCGATGCTCGGCGAGCACGGCGTCGAGCCGGTCGAGCACCCCGATGCCGGGGTCGACCACCACGCACTGCTCCCCCGGAGCGGTCGCCACCACGTAGCAGTTGGTGCCGAAGGCGTCCGCGGGAAAGCCGGCCACGAGCACGTCGCTCCCCTTTCCGTCCGGTCGTCGTCTGCTTGCAGCCTAGTCGTAGCGGCGAGCGAGTTCCGCCCGCCACCGGGCCCGTCCGCCCCGGCCGGGCTGAGATGACGGGACCTCGTACACGACATTCACAGTCGCTACCCGTACACTCTGGCGGGCGTGTGGCGTGGCGCACCCCGACCGGAACGGCGGCCGGCGCCCGGCGCCGGCGGCGATTCAGGCAGAGGAAGGGGAGCGCACGTGGCTTCCAGCAGGGACCGGCAGCGCAAACTGGCGCGGGCCAAGCTCGACCGGCAGCTCGCCCGGCGGGCGGCGGCCGCGAAGCGCCGCCGGCAGATCCGGGCCGGTGTGGGCGCCGCGGTGGTGCTCGTGCTGATCGTGGCCGGTTCCGCCTGGGCGCTCGGCGCGTTCGACTCGGAGCCGGAGAAGCAGGCCGCCGAGGACGTCTGCCTCTGGACCGCGCAGGACGGCGCCGTCAACACCAACCTCAAGGACGTCGGCGAGCCGCCCACCACGGGCCTGCCCACCTCGGGCACCCGGCCGATGACGATCACCACCAACCAGGGTGGCCCGATCACCGTCGAGCTGGACCAGACCGACGCGCCGTGCGGCGCGGCGAGCCTGAGCTACCTGGCCGGCCGCTCGTTCTTCGACAACACCACGTGCCACGAGATCACCGCCGAGGGCGCGCTGCGCTGCGGCGACCCGACCGGCACCGGGCTCGGCGGACCGACCTACTCGTTCTTCGACGAGAACCTGCCGGCCGCGCCGGAGCCCAGCCCGTCGGCCTCCCCGGCCCCGGGGCAGCCGGCGACGTACCCGAAGGGCACGGTCGCCATGATCGGCAACCCGCCGGGTAGCAACGGCAGCCAGTTCCTGATCTTCTTCAAGGACGCCAGCCCGGAGAAGCCGGCCTACTCCGTGGTCGGCAAGGTCACCGGCGGGCTCGACGTGGTGGAGAAGATCGGTGCCATGCCGACGGAGGACAATGGCAACGGCGCCAAGGTCAAGCCCAAGACGCAGATCCTGGTGCAGAGCGTCACCGTCGGCGAGCCGGGCGCGGCTCCGGCCGACAGTCCCGCGCCCTCGCCGAGCGCCAGCGCGGGCTGACCGACCCAGAGCCGGCGGCAGCCCGCCGGCTCACCCACACGTGACCGGCGGCGCGCGCGCCGACCCCAAACGCAGCAGGTGAGGAGTGACCGTGACGTCCACCAGAGACCGCCAGCGCGCGGCGGCGCGGGCCAAGCTCGAGCGGGAGATGGCGGAGCGGGCCGGCAAGGCCCGCAAGCGCCGGCAGACCCAGGCGATCGTCGGCGCCGCGGCCGTGCTGGTGCTCGTCGTTGCCGGCACGGTGTGGCTGGCCACCTCGCTCGGCGGCGACGACGACGAGCAGACGGGCGGCACGACCACTGCCGACGCCGTGCAGTGCGCGTACACGGAGGTGCCCAAGGAGGGCCGGCCGCCGCAGATCAAGGACGTCGGGCTGCCGCCGACCCAGCAGGCCGGCAAGGGCTCCCAGACGATGACCATCGACACCAACCTGGGCCCGATCACCGCCAAGATCGACCGTGCCGCCGTGCCCTGCACCGCGGGCAGCTTCACGCATCTCGCCAGCAAGGGCTTCTTCGACAACACCAAGTGCCACCGCCTGGTGACCGAGGGCATCAAGGTGCTCCAGTGCGGCGACCCGAGCGCCACCGGCAAGGGCTGGCGGGACACCGACGGCACCGGCGGGCCCAGCTACAACCTGGCCGAGGAGAACCTCCCCACCAACAAGCGCCCGCCGTACCCGGAGGGTGTCATCGCGATGGCCAACTCCGGGCAGCCGGGCAGCACCGGCAGCCAGTTCTTCATCGTGTACGGCGACTCGCCGCTCGACCCGAACTACACGGTGCTGGGCACCATCACCGGTGGCATGGACGTGGTGAAGCAGGTCGCCGCGGCCGGTGACGACGGCGCGTTCGCCAAGCAGGCCGGCGGTGGTCACCCGAAGAAGGAGATCACCATGACCAAGGTGACGATGAGCCCGGTCGAGGGCGGCTGACCGCACCGGTACGACGACGAAGCGCCCGCCGGCTGATCGCAGCCGGCGGGCGCTTTCGCGTACGTGGTGGCTCAGGCCCCGGAGGTGACCCGGTACGCGTCGAACACGCCGTCGACCTTGCGTACCGCGGCCAGCAGGTGGCCCAGGTGCTTCGGGTCGGCCATCTCGAAGCTGAACCGGCTCACCGCCACCCGGTCCCGGGTGGTGGTGACGGTCGCGGAGAGGATGTTGACCCGCTCCTCGGACAGCACCCGGGTCACGTCGGCGAGC
Organism: Micromonospora sp. M42; assembly: GCF_000568915.1. NCBI lineage: Bacteria > Bacillati > Actinomycetota > Actinomycetes > Micromonosporales > Micromonosporaceae > Micromonospora > Micromonospora sp. M42. The sequence continues at coordinate 1,850,229 of NZ_KK037233.1, forward strand.
AGCTTGTGCCGGTCCAGCGCCTCGACCTGGATGGCGACCAGGAACGTGGACGCCGAGGTGAGCTTCCAGCTGACCTCGACCACCCGCTCGGGCTGGGCGCGCAGGTCCTCGGCGTTGGCGCAGTCGTCGCGGTGCACGCTGACCCCGCCGGAGCGGGTGACGAAACCGAACACCGAGTCCGGCGGCACCGGTGTGCAGCAGCGGGCCAGCTTGATCCAGACGTCGCTGACGCCGCGGACCACCACGCCGGGGTCGGCGCTGCTCTGCCGGCTGCGCGGCGGCCGGGTGGCGACGGCGGTCTCGGCGATGTCCTCCGCCGCGCCCTCCTCGCCGCCGTAGGAGGCCATCAGCTTCTGCACGACCGACTGCGCGGAGACCTGGCTGTCGCCGACCGCCGCGTACAGCGAGGCCACGTCGGCCAGGTGCAGGTCCCGGGCGATCGCCATCAGCGCGTCCGAGGTGAGCATCCGCTGCAGCGGCATGCCCTGCTTGCGCATCGCCTTGACGATCGCGTCCTTGCCGGCCTCGATCGCCTCCTCGCGCCGCTCCTTGTTGAAGTACTGGCGGATCTTCGTGCGCGCGCGCGGGCTCTTGACGAAGCCGAGCCAGTCCTGGGTGGGGCCGGCCGTGTCGGACTTCGACGTGAAGATCTCGATCACGTCGCCGTTGGAGAGCGTCGATTCGAGGGGCACCAGCTTGCCGTTGACCCGCGCGCCGATGCACTTGTGCCCGACCTCGGTGTGCACCGCGTACGCGAAGTCCACGGGCGTCGACCCGGTCGGCAGCGGGATGACGTCGCCCTTGGGCGTGAAGACGTACACCTCCTGGCTGGACAGGTCGAACCGCAGCGCGTCCAGGAACTCGCTCGGGTCGGCCGCCTCGCGCTGCCAGTCCAGCAGCTGCCGCAGCCAGGTCATCTCGTCGATGTGCGCCGGCGGGCCCACCACCGGGGTGCCCTTGTGCTCCTTGTACTTCCAGTGCGCGGCGATGCCGAACTCGGCGGTGCGGTGCATCGCGTACGTGCGGATCTGCATCTCCACCGGCTTGCCGGTGGGCCCGATGACAGTCGTGTGCAACGACTGGTACATGTTGAACTTGGGCATGGCGATGTAGTCCTTGAACCGGCCCGGCACCGGCTGCCAGTTGGCGTGGATGACTCCCAGCGCCGCGTAGCAGTCGCGCACCGTGTCGACCAGGATCCGCACACCCACCAGGTCGTAGATGTCGTTGAAGTCGCGCCCCCGCACGATCATCTTCTGGTAGATCGAGTAGAGGTGCTTCGGCCGCCCGGTCGTCTCCGCCTTGATCTTGGCGGCCTTCAGGTCGGTGGAGACCTTCTGGGTCACCTGGCGCAGCAGCGCCTCCCGCTGCGGCTGGTGCTCGCCGATCAGCCGGTTGATCTCCTCGAACCGCTTCGGGAACAGCGTGCCGAAGGCGAGATCCTCCAGCTCCCACTTGATCGTGTTCATACCGAGGCGGTGCGCCAGCGGCGCCAGGATCTCCAGCGTCTCCTTGGCCTTCTGCTCCTGCTTGGGGCGCGGCAGGAAGGTCAGGGTCCGCATGTTGTGCAGCCGGTCGGCCAGCTTGATCACCAGGACCCGGGGGTCCTTCGCCATCGCGACGACCATCTTGCGGATGGTCTCGGCCTTGGCCGCGTCGCCGAGCTTGACCTTGTCGAGCTTGGTGACGCCGTCGACGAGCAGCGCGACCTCGCCGCCGAAGTCGGCGCGCATCGCGTCGAGCGTGTATTCGGTGTCCTCGATGGTGTCGTGCAGCAGCGCCGCGACCAGCGTGGTGGTGTCCATGCCCAGGTTCGCCAGGATGGTCGCCACCGCGAGCGGGTGCGTGATGTAGGGGTCGCCGGACTTGCGGTACTGCCCCGAGTGCCACCGCGCGGCCGTGTCGAAGGCGCGCTGCAGCAGCCGCGCGTCGGCCTTGGGGTGGTTCTCCCGGTGCGTCGCGATCAGCGGCTCCAGCACCTCGCTGACCTGCGAGGTCTGCCAGGGCGCGTTGAACCGGGCCAGCCGGGCGCGTACCCGCCGGCCGGTGGGCGCGTTGGAGAGCGCGAACCCGCCGCTGGTCGCCGCGTCGGCGGCAGCCTCGGTCGGGAACGGCACCACGACCGCCCCGCCGTCGGCCGTCGCGTCGGGCGCGCCGCCGGTGGCGCCGGTCGCCCGGGCCTGCGGGTTGCCGCTGCGCTCGGTCACCGAGCCGTCCGCGTCGCCTGTCGGGTGCACCGTGCCCTCCACCGGAGGGACGACATCGTGGGACACCGGCCTCCTCACCGCTCGCCGGGATGCGCCGGCCGTTCGGCCGACGTCTGGTTCAACCGGCCCGGGGGCCGGTGTTGTTCCGCGCGGTCACCGGGGCCGGGCCCCGGCGCCTTCGCCGCCCCGGACACCTCGGCCGGGTCGGGCAAAGCGCAATGCTACCCGTACGCAGGGTACGCCACCGCTCCCCCGGACGGTCGGCGCCGACCGGCCCGACGGCCGGGGCCGGGTCAAACGGTCAACAGGGCGTGGACCGGACGCGGCGCGAGCCGCTTGCGGCCTTCCAGGAAGCCCAGCTCCAGCAGCACGGTGAACCCGGTCACCGTGCCACCGGCCCGCTCCACCAGGTCCAGCGTCGCCTCGGCGGTGCCGCCGGTGGCGAGCACGTCGTCGAGCACCAGCACGCGGTGGCCGGCGGTGAAGGCGTCCTGGTGCACCTCCAGCGTCGCCTCGCCGTACTCCAGCGCGTAGGAGGCGGAGTGCGTCGCCCGGGGCAGCTTGCCGGCCTTGCGCACCGGCACCACGCCGACCCCGGTGGCGTACGCGACGGCCGCGGCGAGCACGAACCCACGCGCCTCGATGCCGGCGACGGCGTCGAACGAGTCGCGCCCGTGGTACGCGATGATGCCGTCGATCACCTCACGGAACGCCGTACCGTCGGCGAACAGCGGCATCAGATCCTTGAACACGACACCCGGCTTGGGGAAGTCCGGCACGTCCAGCAACCGGCTGGCGACGAGCTGGGCGACCTCCGGGCCGCTGTCTCCGCGTACGCCCGTGGTGTGGGTCTCCGTCACAGTGCGTCCCATGTCCTCTCGAAACGACGACGGCGTCCGTCATGCCGTGACATCAGCATGACGGACGCCGTCGTCGCGACTACGTCCGGGCCCGTGGTTCAGCGGCGCTTGCCGCCGGGCCGGTTGCCGCCACCCCCGGCGGGTCGGCCGCCGCGGGCGCCGCTGGGACGCTTGCCGGCCGGGCGGGCGCCGACCTTGGGGGCGGCGCCGGCGAGCGCGGCGGCCTCCGGGTCGATCGGCGCGTCGGCGTCGGCAGCCGGGGCGGCGCGCGAGGCGCCCTTCGGCGTGATCTCGCCCCGGGCCAGCGCGGCCCGGCGGGACAGCACCCGCTTGTTGTGCGCGCTGATCCGCGGGTCCATGTTCTTCAGCAGCACCAACAGCGGGGTGGCCAGCACGATCGAGGTCAGGAACGCCACCGCCATACCGACGAACAGCACCAGGCCGAGGTCCTTCAGCGTGCCCGCGCCGAGCAGGCCGGCGCCGATGAAGAGCAGGCCGCCGACCGGCAGCAGCGCCACCACCGAGGTGTTCAGCGACCGCATGAGGCTCTGGTTGAGCGCCAGGTTGGACGCCTCGCCGTAGGTGACGTTGTTGTTCGCGGTGATGCCGCGTGTGTTCTCCTGCACCTTGTCGAAGACCACCACCACGTCGTAGAGCGCGAAGCCCAGGATCGTGAGGAAGCCGATGATCGTCGACGGGGTGACCTCGAAGCCGACCAGCGAGTAGATGCCGGCGGTGAGGACCAGGTTGGTCAGCAGCGAGGTGATCGCCGCGACCGCCATCCGCCACTCGAAGCGCAGCACCAGGTAGATCGACACCACCGCGATGAAGATCAGCAGACCGAGGAAGGCACGGGAGGTGACCTGGCTGCCCCACGCCTCGGAGACCTGGCTGCCGCTGATCTGGTCGGCCTGGATGCCGAACTCCTCCGCCATCGCGGCCTTGGCCGCGTTGGCCTGCTCGGCGCTGAGCTGCCCGGTGCGCATCTCGTAGAACTCGCCGCTGGTGCTGCCGACCTTCTGCGCGCTCACCACCTCGACGCCGGGCGCCTCGTCGGCCAGCACCTCGTCGACGGTCTGCTCGGCCCGGTCCAGCGTGCCGACGCTGGCCGGCACCTGGAACGTGTTGCCGCCGGCGAACTCGATGCCGAGCTTGAAGCCGCTGATCGCGAAGCTGAGCACCGCGATCAGGACGAGGACGCCCGCCACGCCGAACCACAGGTTGCGGCGGCCGACGATGTTGAGATCCGCCTCGCCCCGGTAGAGCCGGGCGGCCAGACCGTTCTTAGCCATCTCAGGCCTCCTTGACACGCGGGTTGCGGGCGGTGCCCGACTCGGCCGACCGGGCCGGCAGAGCCCGGCCCAGACCGCTGACCCGCGGCGACAGGAACGCCCGGGTGCGGGCGAACATCGTCATGATCGGGTGGCGGAAGAGGAACACGACGACCAGGTCGAGCACTGTCGCCAGGCCGAGCGCGAAGGCGAAGCCCTTCACCGCGCCGACCGACACGATGTAGAGCACCACCGCCGACATCAGCGTGATCGCGTTCGCCGAGATGATCGTCCGGCGGGCCCGGATCCAGGCGCGCGGCACCGCGCTGCGTGGGCTGCGGCCCTCCCGGATCTCGTCTTTCAATCGTTCGAAGTAGATGACGAACGAGTCCGCCGCGACGCCCAGTGAGACGATCATGCCGGCGATGCCGGCGAGCGTGAGCGTGAAGCCGATCGAACGGCCGAGCACCACGAGCGCGCCGAAGACCAGCAGCGCGGAGAGCACCAGGCTCAGGAAGATGACCGAGCCGAGCAGCCGGTAGTAGAAGAACGAGTAGATGATGACCAGCAGCATGCCGATGCCGGCGGCCAGCAGACCCGCCTTGAGGTGGCTGTCGCCGAGCGTGGCGGTGACGTTCTGCTGCTCCTGCGGCTCGAACGTGACCGGCAGCGCGCCGTAGCGGAGCTGGCTGGCGAGCGCGTTCGCGGTCTTGTTGTCGAAGCTGCCGGTGATCTGCGAGTCACCGGTCAGCACGCCCTGGATCTCCGGGGACGAGACGATCTCGTTGTCCAGGACCACGGCGACCCGGCACTTGCCGTCCTGGCCGAGCGCGGTCTGGTCGCAGGCCTGGCCCTCGTTGTTGAACGCCTCGCGGGTCAGCGCGGTCCACTTCTCCTGGCCCTTGCCGGTGAAGTTGAGGCTGACCACCCAGGAGCTGGTCTGGTCGAGCTGGGCGGAGGCGTTCTTGACGTCGGTGCCGAGCACCTTCGCCACGTCGAGGAGGTATTTCGCGCCGGACTCGCAGGCGACCGCCTTCTGCTTCTCGTCCTTGATCGAGGCGGCCGGGCGCTTGTCGAGCTGGGCGCAGGTGATGGTCGGGACGTTGAACTGCATCTCGACCGGCAGGACCGCGACCTCCTGCGGAGTGAGCGTGCCGAACGGCTTGAGCTTGTCGGCGAGCGTCGGGTCGGTGGTGAGGTCGGCCGGAGCCTGCAGGCCCGAGGCGGCGGCCCAGGCGGCCGCGCCGACCTTCTGCTCGACGGCCTTGCGCTGCTGCTCGATGCTCTGCGGCACCGGCTCGGCGCTGGCGCTGGGGGACGCGGCGCTCGGCGAGGCCGACGGGGTGGCCGAGGCGCTGGCGCTCGGGTTCGGGGCCATGCCGCCCTGTCCGCCGGCGCTCGGCGACCCGCTGACCTTGGGGCTCGTGGTCGCCTGCGGCGACGCGCTGCCCGACGGCGCCGGGCTGGCGGTACCGGACGGAGCGACGCTCGGGGTCGGCGCGGGCGCGGCGGCGGCGCCGCTGCCGTCGGTGGCCTTGAGGACCTTGCGGAAGCGCAGCTCGGCGGCGCTGCCCACGTCGGTCAGGTCCCGGTTCTGGCCGGGCAGGGAGATGACGATGTTGCGGTTGCCCTCGGTGACCACCTCGGCCTCGGCCACGCCGTAGGCGTTGACCCGGCTCTCGATGATCTGGCGCGCCTCCTCGAGGTTGCCGGCGGTCGGCGGCTTGCCGTCCACGGTGTTTGTGGCCTCGAGCGTCAGCCGGGTGCCGCCGACGAGGTCCAGGCCGAGCCGGGGCTCCAGCCGGTCCTTCCAGCCACCGCTGGCGCCGCCCGAGAAGAACACCAAAAGATAGAGGACGACGAAGATGAGCCCGAGCACGGCGAGCTGCCGTCCGGGCCGCATCTGTCCCTGAGGTGGTGCCACGGCTGTCCTGTCTCCCTGTACGGTCGCGCCGCTTCCGCGGCGGCGACAACTGTCGGGCCGGGGGTGTCCGCCCGACTGCTCCGGCGGATCGGCACCGGCCGACGGCACGCCGACCGGGGCACGGCGCGGGGGCGCCGCACGGCCTGGCCGGGTGCCGGCGCCGGGCGCCGACCCCAACTATCCACTTGTACCGATGATTCCGCTGCCCCGTCCGGGGCGGCAGTCACTCCTTGACCGGCTCGGCTTCCTCGCTGATCGTCTCGGCGGCCGGCGCCTCGGCGCGCTTGATCACGCGGGCCACGGCGGGGCGGGCGTACCGGGTCTGCACCCCCGGGGCCACCTCCAGCAGGACGGTCTCGTCCTCGACCGCGGTGACAGTGCCGTGCAGGCCGCCGATGGTGACCACCTCGTCGCCCGGGGCCAGGGCGGACTGCATCTGCTCGGCCTCGCGGCGGCGCTTCTGCTGCGGTCGGATCATCATGAAGTACATGACGACGAAGAGCAGAGCGATCATCAGGATCGGCGTCAGACCGCCGGCTCCCCCGCCACTCGCTGCTGCGTAAAGCACGGTGTAGACCTTCCGGTTGGCCTCCGTCCCGGCGCCGGAGGGCGCCGCAGCGGAAGCGGATTCTCACGTCCTGTACAAACCGCGGCGAAGTCTAGTCCCTGCTCCTGAGAAGACCGAATGCGGCACAGATCACGAACGGATCACGGCTGGTCGGTCTGCACCGAGAAGAGATCGGGCCCCGAAGAGGTATCCGCACCAAATGTACCATTCGGCGGGTTGCGACCCAGATGCCGCCAAGCGGCCTCCGTCGCCACCCGCCCGCGCGGCGTACGCGCCAGCAGGCCGGCCCGCACCAGGAACGGCTCGCAGACCTCCTCGACCGTGTCCGGCTGCTCCCCCACCGCGACCGCCAGCGTGGACAGGCCCACCGGGCCGCCCCGGAACGAGTCGACGAGCGCGGTGAGCACCGCCCGGTCGAGCCGGTCCAGGCCCAGCGCGTCCACGTCGTAGACGGTCAGCGCCGCCCGGGCGGTCTCCAGCGTGACCACCCCCTCGGCCCGCACCTCGGCGTAGTCGCGCACCCGGCGCAGCAGCCGGTTGGCGATACGCGGGGTGCCGCGGGACCGGCCAGCGATCTCGGCCGCGCCGTCAGCGGTGATCGGCACGCCGAGGATCCGGGCCGACCGGTGCAGCAGCGTCTCCAGGTCGGCCGGGGCGTAGAAGTCGAGGTGCGCGACGAAGCCGAAGCGGTCGCGCATCGGCCCGGTCAGCAGGCCGGACCGGGTGGTGGCGCCGACCAGCGTGAACGGCTCCACGTCGAGTGGGATGGCCGTCGCGCCCGGGCCCTTGCCGACCACCACGTCGACGCGGAAGTCCTCCATGGCGCTGTAGAGCAGTTCCTCGGCCGGCTTGGCGATCCGGTGGATCTCGTCGATGAACAGCACGTCGCCCTCGGCGAGGCTGGTCAGGATCGCGGCCAGGTCGCCGGAGCGCTCGATGGCCGGGCCGCTGGTCACCCGGATCCCCGCGCCCAGCTCGGCGGCGACGATGTTGGCCAGGCTGGTCTTGCCCAGGCCGGGCGGACCGGACAGCAGGATGTGGTCCGGCGGCGAGCCACGCCGCATCGCGCCCTGCAGCAGCAGGTCGAGCTGGTCCCGGACGCGGTCCTGGGCGATGAACTCGGCCAGCCGCTTCGGCCGGACGCTCGCCTCCGCGTCCCGCTCGGCGTCGTCGACGTACGCCGAGACCAGGTTCTCCCCGCTCATCGGGTCCGGCCCAGGAGGCGGATCGCCTGCTTGAGCAGGACCGGCACCGGCGGCGTCTCACCGTCCACGGTCTCCGCCACCGCGGCCACCGCCTGCTCGGCCTGGGCGGCCGTCCAGCCCAGCCCGACGAGGGCCTGGCGGACCTGCTCCGGCCAGGCGCCGGCGGTCACCCCGGCCGCGCCGTCGGCGCCCACCGGCACCGGGCCGATCCGGTCGCGCAGCTCCAGCACCAGCCGCTCGGCGCCCTTCTTGCCGATGCCCGGCACCCGGGTCAGCGCCGCGGTGTCGGCGTTGGCGATGGCCTTGCGGACCGCATCCGGCGTGTGCACGGCGAGCACCGCCTGGGCCAGCCGGGGACCGACCCCGCTGGCGGTCTGGAGCAGCTCGAACAGCTGCTTGGCGTCGTCGTCGGCGAAGCCGTAGAGGGTGAGCGAGTCCTCCCGGACGACCAGGCTGGTCGCCAGTCGGGCCGGCTGGCCCACGCGCAGCTCGGCGATCGTGCCGGGGGCGCACTGCACGGCCAGGCCGATGCCGCCCACCTCCACCACCGCGTGATCCGGGCCGGTGGCGGTCACCGTGCCGCGTACGCTCGCGATCATCGCGTCCCTCCTCGTCGGGCCCGCTGCGCGGCCTCGGCCAGCTTGGACCGGGTGCCGCCGCGCCACACGTGACAGATGGCCAGCGCCAGGGCGTCGGCGGCGTCGGCCGGTTTCGGCGGCTCGGGCAGCCGCAGCAGCCGGGTGACCATCGCCGTCATCTGCGCCTTGTCGGCCTGGCCGGAGCCGGTCACCGCCGCCTTCACCTCGCTCGGCGTGTACGTCGTCACCGGCAGCCCGGCCCGGGCCCCGGCGAGCACCGCGACGCCGCTGGCCTGCGCGGTGCCCATCACGGTGCGGACGTTGTGCTGGCTGAACACGCGCTCCACGGCGACCGCGTCCGGGCGGTGCTCGGCGACCAGGTCGGTGAGCGAGCGGTCCAGGTGCAGCAGGCGCAGCGGCAGGTCGTCGGCCGGGTCGGTTAACCACGTAGTAGGCCACGAGCGTGCAGGGGCGGCCCGGCACGCCCTCGACACGCCGACCCCGCACCGGGTCAGCCCCGGGTCGACGCCCAGCACGCGCACGCCGCCTCTCCCCGAGCCGCCAGCAGTACGTGTGTTCGACACACCCTACTGGTGCCCGCCGACGGCGGGTTCGGCCGGGACACGCCGGGCGCGGCCGGTGACGCGGCGCACCACACACCCGGGCGGTGGAGTATGTGTCGCCGCCCCATGTGCCAGGGGGCACCCGGCTCGTACGTTCATGCGCCATGACGGCAGAACCCGTGGTGGTCCCCCACGTCGTACACGTCGACCTGACCGGCCGTACCGCGCTGGTCACCGGCGGCGGCAGCGGCATCGGACGCGCCTGCGCCCTGCGCCTGGCAGCGGCCGGCGCGACAGTGGTGGTGCTGGACCGCGACGAGGCGGCGGCCGGGGCGGTGGCCGCCGAGGCCGGTGGCCGGGCGGTCGGGATCGACCTCGCCGACCCGGCGGCGGTGGACCGCCTCGACGTCGACGCCGACATCGTGGTCAACAACGCCGGCCTGCAGCACGTCTCGCCGGTGCAGGACTTCCCGGTCGAGCGCTTCGAGTACATCCAGCGGGTGATGGTCGAGGCGCCGTTCCTGCTGGTGCGCCGGGCGCTGCCCCGGATGTACGCGAACGGCTGGGGCCGGATCGTCAACATCTCCTCGGTGCACGGGCTGCGCGCCTCGCCGTTCAAGGCCGCGTACGTCTCGGCCAAGCACGCGCTGGAGGGCCTGTCCAAGGTGGTCGCGCTGGAGGGCGCCGCGCACGGCGTCACCGCCAACTGCATCAACCCGGCGTACGTGCGGACCGCGCTGGTGGAGAGCCAGATCGCCGACCAGGCGGCCACGCACGGCATCGGCGAGGACGAGGTGGTCGAGAAGATCATGCTGGCCCGGGCGGCGATCAAGCGGCTGATCGAGCCGGAGGAGGTGGCCGAGCTGCTGGCGTACCTGTGCTCCCCGCCGGCCGCGTTCCTCACCGGCGCCTCGATCGCCCTCGACGGGGGCTGGACGGCGAACTAGTGGCGCCGCGCACAATGTCGGTCATGTCGTCGCCGGTCGAGTTCCTGGAGTTGCTGGCGCGCGAGGCCGCCGCGGTCGAGTTCGAGGGTCCGCTGGTGGCCGCGCGCGCCGCCGGGCTGCCCGCCGACCGGCTGGCCGAGCTGGAGCAGGCGAAGGTGGTGGCGCTGCGGGTACGGGCGCTGCTGGCCCGGCGGCGGCGCCGGGAGACCGAGCTGTCCGGCCTCTACGACACCGCGAGCGACCTGGCCGGGCTGCGCGACCTGGACGACGTGCTGCACGCGATCGTGCACCGGGCGCGGATCCTGCTCGGCACCGACGTGGCGTACATGACGCTCAACGACGAGGAGCGCGGCGACACGTACATGCGGGTGACCGACGGCTCGATCTCGGCCCGGTTCCAGCGGCTGCGGCTGGAGCTGGGCGACGGCCTGGGCGGCCTGGTGGCGCAGACCGGCACGCCGTACGTCACCTCGAACTACCAGGAGGACGAGCGGTTCCGGCACACCGGCGAGATCGACGGCGGGGTGGGCGAGGAGGGCCTGGTGGCCATCCTGGGCGTGCCGCTGCGGCTGGGCTCCAGCGTGATCGGCGTGCTGTACGCGGCGAACCGCTCGGCCCGGCCGTTCGCCCGCGAGGAGGTGTCGCTGCTGGTGTCGCTGGCGGCGCACGCGGCGGTGGCGATCGACACCGCGCGGCTGCTGGCCGAGACGCGGGCGGCGCTGGCCGAGCTGTCGGCGGCGAACAGCACGATCCGGGCGCACAGCAGCTCGGTGGAGCGTGCCGCCGCCGCGCACGACCGGATGACCGCGCTGGTGGTGCGCGGCGGCGGGATGGAGGACGTGGCCGCGGCGGTCACCGAGGTTCTCGGCGGCGCGCTGTTGGCGCTGGACTCCGAGGGCCGGCGGCTGGCCCGGGTCGGCGAGATCGAGGAGCCGGACCGGGCGGACATCGTGGAGGCGGTCGCCGCGTCGCGTACCGAGGGGCGCAGCGTGCGCCGGGGTCCGCTCTGGTACGCCGCGGTGGTGGCCGGCGCGGAGAACCTGGGCGCGCTGGTGCTGCGCCCGGACGACGAGCTGGTCGACGCCGACCAGCGCATCCTGGAGCGGGCCGCGCTGGTGACCGCGTTGCTGCTGCTGTTCCGCCGCACGGTGGCCGAGGCGGAGGGGCGCGTGCGCGGCGAGCTGCTGGACGACCTGATCGCCCGGCCGCTGCGCGACGCGGACGCGCTGCGCGCGCGGGCCCGCCGCATCGGGGTGGACCTGGACGCGCCGCACGTGCTGGTGGCGGTCGGCGACGACGCGTTCGCCGAGACCGGCTCGGCCCGGCAGCGGGTGCTGTCCTGGGCCACCACGTACGCCTCGAACCGGGGCGGCCTGGCGGCGGCGCGCGACGGGCGGGTGGTGCTGATGCTGCCGGGCCGGGACGCGGGGCGGCGCGGCCCGGGCGGTGGGCCCGGGACCTGTCGCGGGTGACCGGGCGGCC
>NZ_KK037233.1:1861933-1912743 GCF_000568915.1 Micromonospora sp. M42
TCCGCTTCCCCTCGTACTCTTGACTGACTACGTCCCGCGGATCCTCACCTTTGCCATATCCCGCGCGAATACACCCCTCGGAGCCGTCGCCGTGCCGACCACACCCACCGCCCCGGAGACCGGGCCGGAGCCGACCGAAACCCGTCCCACCAGCACGCCGGGTGAAGTGCTGCCCGGCGTGGCGACGCCTGCCTGTCCGCGCTGGGCGCGCTGGGGCGGGCCGGGCAGGGGGCGAGCACCGCCGAGCTGGGCTTCGTCGGGCTGCTGCTGGGCGCGGTGGGCGACGCCGGGGACCGGGACGTGGCCGGATTCCTCACCGCGACAGTGGGTCCGGTGGTGGACTACGACGCCCGGCGGGGCACGGCGCTGGTGAAGACGCTGGAGGCGTACTTCGGGGTGGGCGGCAGCCTGGCCCGGGCCGCCGAGCAGCTGCACGTGCACGTGAACACGGTCACCCAGCGGCTGGAACGGGTCGGGCAGCTGCTCGGCGCGGACTGGCAGCGCCCGGATCGGGCGCTGGAGGTGCAGCTCGCGCTGCGCCTGCACCGGCTGCGCACGCCCACTCGCTGAGCGGCCGGGCACTGCGACCCGGTCTCAGCGGACGCGCAGGCCGTCCAGGACGGTGTCCACGATCCGCTCGGGCACCACCCGCTCGTCCCCGGCGTGCCAGTGCAGCATCCGCTGGGTGAGCATCGGCGCGGTGAGCAGCGCCATGGTCACCTCGATGTCGATGTCGGCGCGGAGTTCGCCGCGCTCGATCGCGCGGCGCAGCACCTCGCGCAACGCCTCGCGGCGCGGCTCGACGATCGCCTCGTACGCCTGCCGGTGGGCCGAGCTGCGGTTCACCTCGGGCACCAGGCACGGCATGATCTTGCGGGCCCGGGGGTCGGCGTGCTGGCCGACGGCGCCGACGAGCAGCACCAGGTCGTCGCGGACGGAACGGCCGGCGCAGTGCGGCGCGGGCCCCTTGAGCGTGCGCAGCGCGTCCAGCAGCAGCGCGTCCTTACCCGGCCAGCGGCGGTAGATGGTGGCCTTGCCGACTCCGGCGCGGGCCGCGATCGCCTCGATGCTCAGCGACTCGACGCTGTTGCCCTCGGCCAGCAGGTCGAGTGTGGCGTCCACGATCGCCTCGTCCGCGCGGGTGCTCCGCGGTCGTCCGGGCGACCGCGGAGCATCCGCCGTGGAAGTCATGTCAGACATTGTCCACGAACCTACGCGGCCCCGGCCAGCTCCCGGTCCGTGGCGGGGGTCGCACCACCGGCGGCGGCGACCGGCCGGCCGGGCATCCAGCGCAGCACGATGACGAGGCCGAGCGCGGCCACCACCGCCGAGACTCCGGCGGCCCAGTGCATGGCCGAGACGAAGGAGTCGTTCGCCGCGTCGATGAGTCGCGGCGCGGCCGGGCCGAGCCGGTCGGCGACCGCGTACGCCCCGGAGACCGACTCGCGGGCCGCGTCGCGTACCGGCGCGGGCAGGGCGGCCACCGCCGGGGCGACCTGGTCGCGGTAGACGGCGGAGAGCACCGAGCCGAGCACCGCCACGCCGAGCGCGCCGGCGACCTGCCGCACGGTGTTGCTGACCGCCGAACCGACACCGGCCTTCTCCCGGGGCAGCGACGACATGATCGACTCGGTGGCCGGGGGCATGATGTTGGCCATGCCGGCGCCCTGGAGGAAGCCGAGCGCCGAGAAGATCCAGATCGGGGTGTCCGCGTCGATGAAGACGAACGCGCCCAGCGCGGTGGCGGTGAGCAGCAGTCCGACCGCCGCCACCGACCGGCCGCCGTAGCGGCGGACCATCGCCGCGCTGCGCGGGGCGAAGATCAGCTGGGCCACCGCGAACGGCAGGAACAGCAGGCCGCTCTCCAGCGGGCTGTAGCCGCGGACCAGCTGCAGGTAGAACGCGCCGAAGAACATCACGCCCATGGCGGCGAAGAAGACCAGCCCGACCAGCGCCACCGGGGCGGCGAAGCGGGGCACCCGGAACAGCCGTACGTCCAGCGACGGGTGGTCGCTGCGCAGCTCGTGGGCGATGAACCAGCCGAGCACCGCGAGACCGCCCAGCACCGCTACCCACACCTGCGGCCGGTCGAAGCCGTGCTCGCCGCCGTCGATGATGCCGTACGTGAGCGCGACCAGGCCGACCACCGACAGCAGCACTCCGGGCACGTCGACCCGGCCGGGCTTCGGGTCGCGGGACTCCGGCACCAGGGCCGCGACCAGCACCACGCCGAGCGCCACCACCGGCACGTTGATCAGGAAGACCGAGCCCCACCAGAAGCGCTCCAGCAGCGCGCCGCCGAGCACCGGGCCGATCGCCACGCCGAGGCCGACCGCGCCGGCCCAGACGCCGATCGCCTTGGCCCGCTCGCGCGGGTCGAAGACGTTGGAGATGATCGAGAGCGTCACCGGCATGATGGCCGCGCCGCCGACGCCCATGAGCGCGCGGGCCGCGATGAGCTGGGCCGGGTCCTGCGCGTACGCGGACAGCAGCGAGGCCAGCCCGAACAGCGCCAGGCCCAGGATCAGGAAGCGGCGGCGGCCGAGCCGGTCACCGAGCACGCCGAAGGTGAACAGCAGCCCGGCGAAGACGAGCGTGTAGGAGTTGATCGCCCATTCCAGCTCGCCCTGGGTGGCGCCGAGGCCGTGCACCGGGTCGGCGAGGGTGCGCAGCGCGACGTTGAGGATGGTGTTGTCGAGGACGACCACGAGGAGGCTGATCACCAGCACCCCGAGGATCGCCCACCTCCTCGGGTGTCCGGTGTTCCCGTGTGGTTCCACTGCAGGTTCTCCCCCCGGCTCCCCCGCGTCGAAATACGATACGGGCCAGACTCGTAACGGTGACGAGCGTAGGCGCGAGGATTTCGATACGGAACCGGTTCGTATCGAATGTGTGCCAGGTCACTTCTCGGCGTCAGGCGGCGCTACGCAGGCAGGCCAGCGTGGCCTCGCCGAGCGTGGTGAGGCGCTGCGGCACGGCCGAGGTGGGCGGGAACGGCTCGATCCAACCCGGGCCGGCGGCGAGCACCCGCACCCCCGGCAGGTCCCGCCGCAGCCGGACCAGGCGGTACGCGCGGCCGGTCACCGGGGTCTGCGACCAGACCACCACCACCCGCGGACGGACCCGCGCCGCCGCGCTGGCCAGCGCCGACCAGGGCAGGGCCGGGCCGAGGTGCAGCGCGCCGCGCCCGCGCTCGCGCAGCGCCGCGGCGAGCGCGTGCAGCCCGAGGCAGTGCGTCTCGTGCTCGGCGCCGGCCAGCAGCACACCCTGGGCGGGCAGCGGCCGGGTCGGCTCGCGGCCGAACACGTCCAGCCCGACCCGCAGCCCCTCGGAGAGGGCGTGCTCCATCGCGATCTCGGCGGCGCTGTCGCCGCGCAGCGAGCCGAGCAGCGGCAGGCAGACCTGTTCCCAGGCGGGCACCACGCCGGCCTCGGCGGCCAGGTCGAGCAGCAGCCCGGCGACCTGGTTGTCGTCCAGGTCCTCGGCGGCGGCGGTCAGCCGTTTGCGGGCCGTCTCGGCGGCCCCGGCCGGCATGTTCTCGGTCAGCAACGGACGTACCCCCGGGTAGCTCTCCTACCCAGGGGTTCGCTCGCACCGGCCGATCCGGATGCGCCGACGGCGGATCCGGCCGCCGCCGGTCAGTCCGGGAAGGTCACCACCCAGCGGGCGCCCTCGCCACGGGACAGCCGCGAGAGTGCCTCGGGCGCCTCCGCCAGCGGCACCGTGCCGCTCACCAGCGGGCCGAGGTCGAGATCACCGGCGGCGAGCGCGGCGGCCAGCTCCGGCACCTCCCGGTCCGGGTCGGTCGAGCCGTACACCGAGGAGCGCAGCGTGCGGGCGGAGTGGAAGATGTCCAGCGCGGAGAGGCTGAGCATGTCGTCCTTGCCGCCCATGCCGACCACGGTGACCGCTCCCCCGCGCCGCGTCGCCCGCCAGGCGGCGCGGATGGTGGCGGACCGGCCGACGCACTCGAAGGCGTGGTCCACGCCGCGCCCGTCGGTGCGCGCCCGGATCTGCTTGCCCAGCGTGTCGTCGGAGCGCAGGAAGTCGGTGGCCCCGGCCGCGAGCGCCAGGTCCCGCTTCGCCTCCACCACGTCCACGGCGAGGATCGGCGACGCGCCGGCCCGCCGCGCGGCGGTCAGCACGGCCAGGCCCACCCCGCCGAGCCCGATCACCGCTACCGACTCGCCGGGCGCGACCCGCGCGGTGTTGCGGACCGCGCCGACGCCGGTGAGCACCGCGCAGCCCAGCACCGCGGCCTGCTCCGGCGGCAGCCCGGCCGGCACCGGTACGGCGGCGCGCTGCGGCACCACCACCTCCTCGGCGAGCGCGCCGAGCCCGAGCGTGACCGCGAGGGGCTCACCGGCGGCCGTCTCACCCCGGGGTGTCGACGGGTTGGGATTGGCCGCGCAGAGCCACGGCTCACCGTGCCGGCAGTGCCAGCAGTCCCGGCAGGCCGGCGCCCAGTTGAGCACCACGGGTTTGCCGACCGCGATCGTTGTGTCCGGCCCGGCCTCGGCCACCACGCCGGTCGCCTCATGGCCCAGCACCAGCGGGTACGCGGGCGCCAGCGTGCGTCCACCATGGCCAGGTCGGAGTGCAGATGCCGGCGGCGCGGATGCGTACCCGCAGCTCGCCCGGGGGGGGCGGGCAGGCGTACCTTCCTCACCGCCGGGTCTCGCCCCGGCCGCGTACCACCAGCGCCCTCACCGCTGGATCGCCTTCAGCTCGGTGAACTCCTCCACGCCGTACGCGCCCAGTTCCCGGCCCAGGCCGGACTGCTTGTAGCCGCCGAACGGGGCGAGCGGGTTGAACGCGCCGCCGTTGACGTCCACCTGACCGGTACGCATCCGCCGGGCCACCGCCAGCGCCGCGTCGGGGTCGGCGGACCAGACCGCGCCGGCCAGCCCGTACCGGGAGTTGTTGGCGATGGCGACCGCCTCGTCGGTGTCAGCGAACGGGATCACCGCGAGCACCGGGCCGAACACCTCCTCCTGGGCGAGCGCGCTGTCCGGGTGCACGTCGGCGAAGACGGTGGGCGCGACGAAGTGCCCCTGCGGCGGCAGCGGCGCGTCCGGTCCGCCGGCGACGAGCCGGGCGCCGTCGGCGAGCGCCCGGTCCACGTGGTCGCGTACCCGCCGGGCCTGCGCGGCGGAGGCGAGCGGGCCCAGCCGGGTGGCCGGGTCGAAGGGGTCGCCGAGCCGGTAGCCGGCCACCGCCGCCGCGACCAGGTCCAGGGCCTCGTCGTAGCGGTCGCGGTGTACGAGCATCCGGGTCCAGGCGGTGCAGGTCTGCCCGGAGTTGAGCAGCGCGTTGCCGACGCCGACCTTGACCGCGGTGGGCAGGTCGGCGTCGGCCAGGACGATGTTCGCGGACTTGCCGCCGAGTTCCAGCGACACCCGGGCGATCCGCTCGGCGGCCAGGTGGGCGATGCGCCGGCCGGTGGCGGTGGAGCCGGTGAACGAGACCAGGTCGACGTCGGGGTGCACGGCCAGCGCCTCGCCGACCACCGGGCCGGTGCCGGGCACCAGGTTCACCACGCCGGGCGGCAGGCCGGCGTCGGTGATCGCGTCGAACAGCAGGTACGCGGTGAGCGGCGTCAGCTCGCTGGGCTTGAGCACCACTGTGCACCCGGCGGCGAGCGCGGGCGCGACCTTCGCGACCACCTGGTGCAGCGGGTAGTTCCACGGGGTGATCGCGCCGACCACGCCGACCGGCTCGCGGACGACGAGCGAGTTGCCGACCGTGTGCTCGGCGGCCGGGCGGGCGGCCAGGTCGACCATGCTCCGCAGCACTTTGAGCGGCAGCCCGGCCTGGACGCGGGTGGCGAGCTTGAGCGGGGTGCCCAGCTCGGTGGCCACGGTGCGGGCGATCTCGTCGGCGCGCGCGGCGAGCGCGGTGTGCAGCCGGTCCAGGTGCGCGGCCCGCTGCTCGGGGGCGGTTGCGGCCCAGCCGGGGAACGCGGCGCGGGCGGCGGCGACCGCGCGGTCCACGTCGGCCGGCGTACCGGCCGGCACCTCGCCGATGATGCTCGCGGTGGCCGGGTTCTCCACCGGGACGGTGTCGTCCGACGACGGGTCGGCCCAGTCACCGGAGATGTGCAGGTGGCGGCGCGTCAGCAGGGCGGGCGGGGCGGCGGCGAGATCCATGGCGTCCTTCGGGGGCGGCGGTGAAAACTAGCGGTGGGAGTTTGGACGCTACTCCGGACCGCCGACCCGTTCCAGCGGGGCGACGGTGGCCGCGTACTCGGCGGCGAGGCCGTGCAGCAGCGCGTCCAGGCCGAGCGCGAACGCCCCCTCGTCCACGCTGCGCTGGTGGCCGGCGAGGCGGTGCGCCTGGTTGAGGTGCGGGTGCGCGGCGTAGAGCGAGGGGTCCTCGACGAAGCCGCGGGCGAACGAGCCGAGCGCGGACCCGGCCACGAAGTAGCGCATCGCGGCGCCGATGTGGGTGGCCCGCGCGGGCGGCCAGCCGGCCCGGACCAGCGCGCCGTAGACCGCGTCGGCCATGGCGAGCGCGGCCGGACGGCGGCCCGGCCCCTGCGCCAGGTACGGCACGATGTTCGGGTGCGCGGCCAGCGCGGCCCGGTACGAGCGCGCCCAGCGGCCGAGCGCGTCGAGCCACTCGTACTCGTCGAAGACGCCGATGTCCACGGTCGCCGCGACGCCGTCGGCCACCGCGTCGAGGATCTCCTCCTTGGTGGCGAAGTGGTTGTAGAGCGAGGGGCCGCGTACGCCCAGCGCGGCGGCGAGCCGCCGGGTGGAAAGCGCGTCCAGCCCGTCGGCGTCGATCAGCGCCAGCGCGGTCTCGACGATCCGGTCGCGGGTGAGCAGGGCCTGTCGGGGTCGGGGCACCTGATCATCATCCTCCTTTCGACATCGGGTCTGGACGCGGGAAAACTTCCAGCGCTAGTTTATAGCCAGTCGACCTGAGGGGGAACCGTGGACTTCGCACTGTCCGACGAGGAACGCGCGATCCGGGACACCGTTCGCACGTTCGTCACCCGCGAGGTGATGCCGCTGGAGGCGGAGGTGCTGCGCCGCGAGCGCGCCCACCAGCCCGGCCTCGACCGCTCCGAGCTGCGCGAACTGCAGCTCAAGGCGAAGAAGTTCGGCTTCTGGGGGCTGGCCACCCCGGAGGAGTACGGCGGCATGGCGCTGCCGGCGGTCATGCAGTCGCTGATCTGGACCGAGCTGGGCCGCACCTTCGTGCCGTTCCGGTTCGGCGGCGAAGCCGACAACATCCTGTTCCACGCCACCGAGGAGCAGAAGCGCGAGTTCCTCATCCCCACCATCGAGGGGGAACGGATCTCCTGCTTCGCCATCACCGAGCCCGGCGCGGGCTCCGACGCGGCGAACATCAAGCTGCGCGCCCGCCGCGACGGCGACGACTGGATCCTCGACGGCGAGAAGACGTTCATCACCAACGGCAACGACGCCGACTTCGCCATCGTGGTCGCGGTGACCGACCCGGAGAAGGGCGCCCGCCGCGGCGGCGCCACCGCCTTCCTGGTGGACCGCGCGATGGGCTGGCGCTCGGAGTTCATCCAGACCATGGGCGAGGGCGGCCCGGCCTCGCTGATCTTCGACGGCGTACGGGTGCCGCACCGCAACATCCTCGGCGAGATCGGGCAGGGCTTCACGCTCGGCATGGAGTGGATCGGCAAGGGCCGCTACACCATCCCGTCGCACGCCGTCGGCATCGCCGAACGAGTCCTCCAGATGGCGATCGACCACGCCAACACGCGGGAGACGTTCGGCGCGCCGATCGCCACCAACCAGGCCATCCAGTGGATGATCGCCGACTCGGAGACCGAGCTGGAGGCGGCCCGCTGGCTGATCCTGCGCTCGGCCTGGACGGTCGACCAGGGCCTCGACCCCCGGCACGCCTCCTCGATGGGCAAGCTCTACGGCGCCGGCATGGTCAACCGGGTGGTGGACCGGGCGCTGCAGATCCACGGCGGCATGGGCTACACCCGCGAGCTGCCGATCGAACGCTGGTACCGGCAGGTCCGGCTCTACCGGATCTTCGAGGGCACCGACGAGATGCAGCGGCTGATCATCTCCCGGGACCTGCTGCGCGGCTACACGAAGATCGGCGGCCACCTGGCCTGAGCGGCCTGAGCGGCCTGGGCGGTCGCCGGGCGGAGCCGTCAGCCGGTCAACGCCTCGACCGCCCGGTCCACGTCCTCCTCGGTCGTGTAGAGGTGGAACGAGGCGCGGACCCGGCCCGCCCGTACCGCCGCGCGCACCCCGGCGCGGGCCAGCCGTTCCTGCGCGTCCGGCACGTCCACGGAGACGATCGCGCTGTCGCCGGGCGGGCGGCCCAGCCCGGTCAGGAACCGGTTGGCCAGCCCCACGTCGTACGCGCGCACCTCCTCCGGATCGAGGTCGGCGAGCAGCTCCAGCGCGGGCGCGGCCCCGACGTAGCACAGCCAGGACGGGGAGATGTCGAAGCGCCGGGCGTCGTCGGCCAGGCGCAGCGGCAGTCCGTAGTAGGAGGCGTGCGGGTCCTTGCCCGCGAACCACCCGGCCGCGTCCGGGCGAATCCGCTCGCGCAGCTCCGGCGCCAGGTAGGCGAAGGCCGCGCCGCGCGGCGCCATCAACCACTTGTACGCCCCGACCACCACCGCGTCCGCCCGGTCCGCGGCGAACGGCAGCCACCCGCACGCCTGCGTGGCGTCGACCACCACGACGGCGCCGTGCGCCCGGGCCGCCGCGACGATCTCGTCGTACGGAGCCACGACGCCGTCGGCGGACTGCACCACGCTGAACGCCACCAGGTCGGTGCCGGCGTCGATCGCGTCGACCAGGCCGGCCAGCGGCACGGCGCGGACCCGCACCCCGCGCTCCTGCTGGACGAGCCAGGGGAACAGGATCGAGGTGAACTCGCTCTCGGGCACCACCACAGTCGCACCCTCCGGCAGGCTCGCCGCGATCGGCGCGACCAGCTGAGACACGGCGGAACCGATGCTCACGTCGGCGGCGTCCACGCCGGACAGCCGGGCGAACGCGGCCCGGGACCGGTCCACCGACTCGTCCCACACCTCGAACGACACCCGTCCGCCCCGCCAGTCGGCGAGCACCCGCTGCACGGCGTCCCACACCGGCTCGGGCGGCAGCCCGTAGGTGGCGGTGTTCAACCAGCCCGGTTCCGGCTGCCACAACTTCCGTGCCTGCTCCAGCTCCATGCCCCCGACGCTAACCACCCCCACCCCACCCCCGACACCACCAATCCCACCCCCGTGGCCCCCGCCCCGCCCACCCCGCCCGCCCCCGCCCCCGCCCCCGCGCGGCCCGCCCGACCCCGGCGATCTTGCACTTTCGGCCCCGGCGAATCGGGGCAAACAGGCCCTCGGTGGGGCCGAAGCGGGCCTGTCTCGCTAACGGCTCTGTCTCACATTCGGTGGTGACCGAAGGTAGTCGATGTCGTTGAGGTCATGTGTGCAAGATCGGTGATCTTACGAAGATGGTGTTCTCAGGGCTGCTGCCGCTGGTGATCGATGACGTGACGGACGAAGGTGGACGGATCCTGGTGCGGGCTCGGACTCCCGCAGGGCCGGTGGCCTGTCCGGGCTGTGCGGCCATGACGGGCCGGGTGCACGGGTATCACCAGCGGACCCTCGCGGACGTGCCGGTCGATGCCCGGCCGGTGGTGGTGCGGGTGCGGGTACGTCGTCTGGTGTGTCCGTCCCAGGGCTGTCGTCGAACGTTCCGGGAGCAGCTTCCCGGGGTTCTGCACCGCTACCAGCGACGTACTTGCCGGCTGATTTCCCAGCTCGGTGCGGTGGTGCGGCAGTTGGCCGGCCGTGCCGGGGCGCGGATGTTGTCGGCGCTGGCGGTGGTCGTGTCCCGGCATACCGCCCTGCGGGCGCTGCTGCGCCTGCCGTTGCCCGAGCGGCGGGTGCCTCGGGTGCTCGGGGTGGACGATTTCGCGTTGCGGCGAGGTCAGCGTTACGCCACCGTCCTGATCGACGCGGTCACCCGCGAGCGCATCGATGTGCTGCCCGACCGCAAGGCCCATACGTTGGAGACGTGGTTGCGTGAGCATCCCGGTGTCGAGGTGGTGTGCCGGGACTCCTCCGGCGCCTACGCCGAAGCAGTCCGCCGCGCCCTACCCGACGCGCTGCAGGTCGCCGACCGCTGGCATCTGTGGCACAACCTCGCCGGGGCCGTCCGCAAGGAGGTCACCGCGCACAGCTCATGCTGGGCCACCGGCCTGCCGCCGCAGGACGGTAAACGGGCGGTGACCACCCGGCAGCGGTGGCAGCAGGTCCACGACCTGCTCGACAAGGGCGTCGGCCTACTGGAATGCGCCCGCCGGCTCAACCTCGGCCTCAACACCGTCAAACGCTACGCCCGCATCAGCCAACCTGAACGCCTGGTCCGCGCACCGCAGTACCGGCCCACCCTCGTCGACCCCTATCGCGAGCACCTGCGCCGCCGCCGGGAACAAGACCCCGCCGTCGGCGCCACCCAACTCCTCGCCGAGATCAGGGAACTGGGCTACACCGGCAGCCTCAACCTGCTCTACCGCTACATCACCCAAGGCCGGGTCGAAGCCGACCGCCCAGCTCTGTCTCCCAGGCGGTTGACCCGCTACCTCCTAACCGACCCTGACCAGCTCAAAGGACACCAGCGCACGCTCGTCGACGCCCTCACCAGCGCCTGTCCACAGATGACCGCGCTGGCCGGCTTCATCGGCTCCTTCGCCGCGCTCCTCACACCCACAGCCGACAACGACGACCACCTCGACGCGTGGATCACCAAGGTCAAAGCCACCGACCTACCCCACCTGCACACGTTCACCCGCGGCCTCGGCCTGGACCGCGACGCCGTCAACGCCGCCCTGACCCATCCGTTCCACAACGGCGGCACCGAAGGCGTCAACACCAAAACCAAGCTGATCAAGCGACAGATGTACGGACGCGCCGGGTTCAACCTTCTGCGACACCGAATCCTGCTCGGCTAACCAGCACCCTCCGTCACCACCGAATGTGAGACAGAGCCTCGCTAACGGTGTTTCCGGCGATCTTGGTTAGTAGGTTTCAGCGGCTGGGAAGCGGTCGCTGAAGGTGATGGCGAAGGCGTTCAGGGCGGGTTTCCAGCGCATCGTCCATCGGGTTCTGCCTGTGCCGGTGGGGTCCAACGATCGGGTCACCAGGTACAGACACTTCAACGCGGCCAGCTCGTTCGGGAAGTGGCCGCGGGCCTTGACCGCCCGCCGGTAGCGGGCGTTCAACGACTCGATCGCGTTCGTGGAACAGATGACGGTGCGGATCTCCAGGTCGTAGTCGAGGAACGGGATGAACTCGGCCCAGGCGTTGTCCCACAGTCGGATCACCGCCGGATACCGGCCGCCCCACTTCTCGGCCAGGTCATCGAACGCCGCCCTGGCCACTTGAGCGTTGACGGCGGTGTAGATCGGCTTGATTTCCCGCTTGATCTCGTCCCAGTATTTGCGCGAGGTGAGCCGGAACGTGTTACGGATCAGGTGGATGACGCAGGTCTGCACCACGGTCCGGGGCCACACGTTCGTGACGACCTCCGGCAGCCCTTTCAGACCGTCGCAGACGAGGAAGAACACGTCCTTCACGCCGCGGTTGCGCAGGTCGGTCAGCACGCTCATCCAGAACTTCGCGCCCTCACCACCCGAGCCGGCCCACAAGCCGAGGACATCCTTCTCGCCATCGAGGGTGACCCCGATCGCGGCGTAGAACGGCCGGTTCGCCACCTGCCCGTCACGCACCTTGACCACGATCGCGTCGATGAACACCGCCGCGTAGATCTCATCCAACGGGCGATGCGACCAGTCGGTCATCTCCTCGATCACCTTGTCGGTGATCCGCGAGATCGTCTCCTTGCTGACCGAAGCGCCGTAGATCTCGGCGAAGTGCGCGCTGATCTCCCCGGTCGTCAAACCCTTGGCATACGGCGACAAAACGACCTCGTCGACCCCTGACAGGCGCCGCTGCCGCTTGCGGACGATCTGAGGCTCGAACGTGCCTGCCCTGTCCCGCGGCACGTCGATCTGCACCGGTCCGCTGGCCTCGGTCAGGACCGTCTTCGACCGGCTGCCGTTGCGGACGTTGCCCGACCCGGCACCGGCATGCTCATGCTTCTCATAGCCGAGATGATCGGTCATCTCCTCGTTCAGCGCGGTCTCCAGGACCGTCTTGGTCAACTGCTTGAGCAGCCCGTCCGGGCCGGTCAACGACAGGCCCTGTTCCTTCGCGGCCCGGACCAGCTCGGCGGCGGCCTTCGCCTCCGCCGACGGCTCAGGCCGCTTCCTACGTCCGGTCTGGTCGTTCAGTGTCGCGGTCATCACGGCACCCTCCTCACCAGGCACAACGCCCGGCAGGTCAGGCCGGAAACACCGTTAGATCCACACTCCCGCCGAAGCTGCAAGATCGCGGCAGAACGAGGGCGTTGGGGGCGGCGAGATGTACAAAATCGCGCGGCGGAACGAGGGCGAGGGGCGGAACGTGCAAGATCGCGGGGCCAGGCGGGGCACCAACGCACCAACTCCCCGTCCCGTCGATCATGAAGTTGGCGGCGACAAATCGGACGTCAGGTGCCGTCAACTTCATGATCGACGCGGTGGGGTGGGGAGGGTCAGGGGGGTGGGGGGAGGTTGGGGAGTGCGGCAGTGAGCTCCTCGCGGACCCGGGGCAGGGGCCAGGTGACCAGGTCTCGCAGGGAGTGGTGGCGGCGCAGGTGTCGTACCACGGTCAGGCCGACCAGGTAGCCGCACCGCTTGGGCAGGCCGCCGGCCAGCGGCGAGTCCCGCATCAGGAAGTACGGGGCGTGGTGCTCGACGTCGGTGGCGTCGAAGTCGGCGCGGACCCGGCGCAGGATCTCCGGCCACCGGCGGCGGCACTCGTCGAGCCACTGCCGGTGGCCGGGCCGGCCGAACCAGAGGTACTCCTCGTCCGGCCGCCCGGGGTCCAGCTCCGCCGTCACCTGGGTGGCGAGCCCTTCGGTGAACAGGGCGTTCGCCACCCCGTACTCGGGCCAGTCGCGGATCGCGGCGCCGCGGTCGTGCACCACGTGCGCGGCCTCGTGCCGTACCAGCAGGTCGAGATCCTCGGGCGGGCCGAGCTGTTCCACGGCGAGGAAGAGCGCGTACCTGCCGTTCAGCTCACCGGCCCAGCCGTTGGCCTGGTTGCGCCCGACCAGCACCACGCACTCGACCGGCCCGCCGTCGCCGGACCAGCCCAGCGCGTCCGCCACCGCCGCGACGCCGCCGGGCAGCAGCGCGCGTACCGTCTCGGCTCGTGCCGCCAGCTCGGTGGCGCGGTCGCGGAGCCCGTCCAGGGCGGCGGCCACGCCGGCGGCGTCGGACCAGCCGCCGTCGCGGCGCAGCGCCCGGACCACGTCCGGGTGCCCGGCCAGGTAGCGGGAGGTCCACGGCGGGCCGGACCGTTCGGCGCAGGCCAGGAAGTCGGGCACCAGGTCACGGACGAGCAGCAGGTCGGTGGGCGGCATCCGCACGATGCTGCCCGGCCGCGGCGCGGCGGGCAAGACCGCGACGGTACGGGGACAGCTCCGCATCTGAAGGAAGTCTTCATCAAACTGCCCTTCGACGCAAGGTATCGACATAGACGAACGTCACGCTATAAGGTGCGGCGAACCGGCGACGGGAGCCAGTCGCCCCATGCAGTCGACGAGGAGTGACGTGACAGTTCGGAGACCCTCGCGCCGGGTGAGCCACCTGCTCGGCGGCGCCGTGATCCTCATGATCGGCCTGACCGGCCAGCCGGCCCACGCCGCGCCTCAGCATGACGCGCAGCCGCTCGCCGCGGCCTTCGACCGGGCCGCCGCCGGCTCCGACGTGCCGCGCGACCTGCTCGCCGCGCTCGGGTACGCCGAGACCCGCCTGGACGGTCACGGCGGGCAGCCCAGCGCCTCCGGCGGATACGGCGTGATGCACCTGACCAGCAACCCGAAGGTACGGACGCTGGACGAGGCCGCACGCCGGACCCGGCTGGACCGGGCCGAGCTGCGTACCCGGGACGCGGCGAACGTGGCCGGCGCGGCGGCCGTGCTGCGCTCCTACGCCGACGAGGCCGGGCTGACCGCGGCGCAGCGCGACGACGTCAACCAGTGGTACGGCCCGATCGCCCGCTACGGCGGCTCGACGGACGCGGCCACCGCCCGGCTGTACGCCGACGCCGTGTACGACCTGCTCGCCCGGGGCTTCATCGCTACCACCGCCGGCGGCGAGGTCAGCGTGGACGGCCGTCCGGTCGCGCCGCAGCGGGGCCGGTACGCCGCCGTGGCGCCACTGGGCACCGGCGACTTCGGCACCCTGAGCACCGACTACGGCCCGGCCGCATGGGTGCCGGCCAACTCGTCCAACTACACGGTCTCCAGCCGCGAGTCGGCGTACCCGATCAACTACATCGTCATCCACACCATGCAGGGCAGCTACGCCGGCTCGATCAGCTGGTTCCAGAACGCCGCCGCCGGCACCAGCGCGCACTACCTGCTCCGCTCCTCCGACGGCGCGGTGACCCAGATGGTGCGGGACAAGGACATCGCTTGGCACGCCGGCAACTGGACCTACAACACCCAGTCGATCGGCATCGAGCACGAGGGGTACGTCGACAACGCCTCCTGGTACACCGACGCGATGTACCGGTCGTCGGCGGCGCTGACCCGCTTCCTGTGCGACAAGTACGGCATCCCGAAGACCCGCACCAACATCATCGGGCACAACCAGGTGCCGGGCGCCACGCACACCGACCCGGGGTCGAACTGGAACTGGACCTACTACATGCAGCTCGTCACCGGCGGCACCACTCCCCCGCCGACCGCCTGGTCGACGATCGTGGACAACACCACCGCCGGCCGGTTCACCGCGAGCGCCAACTGGGGCACCTCGACGTACTCGGCGCAGCGCTACGGCGCCGACTACCGGTACGCCAACCCCGTCGCGGCCAGCGACACCGCCTGGTACAAGGTGAACATCCCGGCGACGGCCACCTACCGGGTGGAGGTCTGGTATCCGGCCGTCGCGGGCTACAACACCTCCACGCCGTACATCGTCGCGACGACGAGCGGCAACCAGACGGTAGCGGTGAACCAGAGCGCCAACGGCGGTGCGTGGCGGTCACTGGGCACCTTCACCCTGGCCGCCGGTGACGCCAACAAGGTCGGTGTCAGCAGGTGGTCCGGCAGCACCGGGTACGTGATCGCCGACGCCATCCGCGTCACCCGCGTCTAGCCGGCACGTCCCCGCTCGGCCCGGTCAGCTCACGTTGGCCGGGCCGAGCACGCTCTTCAGGTCACCCATCAACGCAGTGGTCGGCGCGACCCGGAACGGGCCGAGGCGCAGCGTGGTGACCTTGCCGCCGTTGAGCAGCTTGACGTGCACCTCGGTGTCGCCGGGGTGC
The DNA here is from genome assembly GCF_000568915.1 of Micromonospora sp. M42. NCBI lineage: Bacteria > Bacillati > Actinomycetota > Actinomycetes > Micromonosporales > Micromonosporaceae > Micromonospora > Micromonospora sp. M42. Next base: position 1,877,328 of record NZ_KK037233.1, read on the forward strand.
AGCACGAGCGTCTCCTTGAGCCGTTCCACCAGCGGCGGCGTGCAGCGGTGCACCGGGATGGTGAGCGTGACCGGCTTGTTCGCCGGGTTGCTGGTGACGTCCGGCATGGACATGTCCATCGCCATGATGCGCGGGGTGTCGTCGCGCCGGTCGACCCGGCCCTTGACCACCACGATCGCGTCCTCGGCGATGTACTGGCCGATCACCTCGTACGTGTTCGGGAAGAACAGCGTCTCCACGCCGCCGGCGAGGTCTTCGAGGGTGGCCGACGCCCACGCCCGGCCCTGCTTGGTGACCCGGCGCTGCACGCCGGAGAGGATGCCGGCCAGGGTGACCACCGCGCCGTCGGGCACCGTGCCCTCCTCCGACAGCGCGGCGATGGTGGTGTCCGCCGCCGCGCCGAGCACGTGTTCCAGACCGAACAGCGGGTGGTCGGAGACGTACAGGCCGAGCATCTCGCGCTCGAACGCGAGCTTGTCGCGCTTGTCCCACTCCCCCTCGCCGATGACCGGCATGACGGTGGTGGTGCCGCCGGTCTCGGACTCGCCGAAGCCGGCGCCGAACAGGTCGTACTGGCCGACCGCCTCCTTGCGCTTGACGTCGGCGTACGCGTCGATGGCGTCGGCGTGCACTGCGAGCAGGCCCTTGCGCGGGTGGCCGAGCGCGTCGAACGCCCCGGCCTTGATCAGCGATTCGATTGTCTTCTTGTTGCAGACCACGGCGTCGACCTTGGACAGGAAGTCGTAGAAGTCGGCGTAGTCGCCCTTCTCCTCGCGGCACCGCATGATCGAGGCGACCACGTTCGCGCCGACGTTGCGTACCGCGCCGAGACCGAAGCGGATCTCCTCGCCGACCGGGGTGAACGGCCCGGCCGAGGTGTTGACGTCCGGCGGCAGCACCTGGATGCGCATCCGGCGGCACTCGGACAGGTACATCGCCATCTTGTCCTTGTCGTCACCGACGGAGGTGAGCAGGGCGGCCATGTACTCGGCCGGGTAGTGCGCCTTGAGGTACGCGGTCCAGTAGGAGACCAGGCCGTACGCGGCGGAGTGGGCCTTGTTGAAGGCGTAGCCGGCGAACGGCACCAGCACGTCCCACACGGCCTGGATGGCCTCGTCGGAGTAGCCGCGCTCGCGGCAGCCGTCCCGGAACGGGATGAACTCCTTGTCCAGGATCTCCTTCTTCTTCTTGCCCATCGCCCGGCGCAGCAGGTCGGCCTGGCCGAGCGTGTAGCCGGCGAGGATCTGCGCGGCGCGCTGCACCTGCTCCTGGTAGACGATCAGGCCGTAGGTGGGCGCGAGGATCTCGCGCAGCGGCTCCTCCAGCTCCGGGTGGATCGGGGTGATCTCCTGGAGGCCGTTCTTGCGCAGCGCGTAGTTGGTGTGCGAGTCCACGCCCATCGGGCCGGGCCGGTAGAGCGCCAGGACGGCGGAGATGTCCTCGAAGTTGTCCGGCTTCATCAGCCGCAGCAGCGAGCGCATCGGCCCGCCGTCGAGCTGGAACACGCCGAGCGTGTCGCCGCGGGCCAGCAGCTCGTACGCCTGCTTGTCATCAAGCGGCAGGCCGAGCAGGTCCAGCTCCCGGCCGTGGTTGAGCTGGATGTTCTTCACCGCGTCGTCGATGATCGTCAGGTTGCGCAGGCCGAGGAAGTCCATCTTCAGCAGCCCGAGCGACTCGCAGGTCGGGTAGTCGAACTGCGTGATGATGACGCCGTCGGAGTCGCGCCGCATGAGCGGGATGTGCTCGATGATCGGCTCGGCGGACATGATGACGCCGGCGGCGTGCACACCTGTCTGCCGGATCAGGCCCTCGATGCCCTTGGCGGTCTCGATGACCTTCTTGACGTCCGGGTCGGACTCGTAGAGGCCACGGATCTCGCCCGCCTCGGCGTAGCGGGGGTGCTTCGGGTCGAAGATGCCGGACAGCGGGATGTCCTTGCCCATCACCGCCGGGGGCATGGCCTTGGTGATCCGGTCGCCGACCGCGTACGGGTAGCCGAGCACCCGGGCCGAGTCCTTGATCGCGGCCTTCGCCTTGATCGTGCCGAACGTGGCGATCTGCGCGACCTTGTCCTCGCCCCACTTGTCGGTCACGTACTTGATGACCTCACCGCGCCGGCGCTCGTCGAAGTCGATGTCGACATCGGGCATGGAGACGCGCTCGGGGTTGAGGAACCGCTCGAAGATCAGGCCGTGCGGGATCGGGTCGAGGTCGGTGATGCCGAGCGCGTACGCCACGAGCGAGCCGGCCGCCGAGCCACGCCCGGGGCCGACCGCGATGCCCTGGCTCTTGGCCCACTGGATGAAGTCGGCGACCACGAGGAAGTACGACGGGAAGCCCATCTGGATGATGACGCCCAGCTCGTACTCGGCCTGGACGACGTGGCCCTCGGGGATGCCGTTGGGGAAGCGGCGCTTCAGCCCGGCGAAGGTCTCCTTGCGGAACCAGGACTCCTCGGTCTCGCCCTCGGGGATCGGGAAGCGCGGCATCAGGTTGTGGAACGTGAACATGCCGGCCGGGTCGACCTTCTCGGCCACGAGCAGCGTGTTGCGGCAGCCCTGCTGCCACAGCTCGGAGGAGTCGACGGCGCGCATCTGGTCGGCGGACTTGACGAAGTAGCCGCCGCCCTCGAACCGGAACCGGTTGGGGTCGGCCACGTTGCTGCCGGTCTGTACGCAGAGCAGCACGTCGTGCGCCTCGGCCTGCGCCTCGTGCGTGTAGTGCGAGTCGTTCGTGACCACCGGCGGGATGTCGAGCTTGCGGGCGATCTCGGTGAGCCCGTCGCGGACGCGGCGCTCGATGTCGAGGCCGTGGTCCATGATCTCCAGGAAGTAGTTGTCCTTGCCGAAGATGTCCTGATAGGCGGCGGCGACCTTGAGCGCCTCGTCGAACTGGCCCAGCCGCAGCCGGGTCTGCACCGCGCCGGACGGGCAGCCGGTGGTGGCCATGATGCCCTGGGCGTGCTCGGCGATCAGCTCCATGTCCATCCGGGGCCACTTCACGTAGTGGCCCTCCATGGAGGCGCGGGAGTTGAGCTTGAACAGGTTGTGCAGGCCGTCGCGGTTGGCCGCCCACATGGTCATGTGGGTGATCGCGCCGTTGCCGGAGACGTCGTCGCTCTTCTGCTCGGGGCGCCCCCACTTGACCCGCGCCTTGTGGAAGCGCGACTCCGGCGCGACGTACGCCTCGACGCCGAGGATGGGCTTGACCCCGGCGTCCATGGCCTGCTTGTAGAAGTCGTTCGCGCCGTGCATGTTGCCGTGGTCGGTGATCGCCACCGCCGGCATGCCGAGCCGCGCCGCCTCGGCGAAGAGGTCCTTGAGCCGGGCCGCCCCGTCGAGCATCGAGTACTCGGTGTGTACGTGCAGATGCGCGAACGAATCGCCCATGCGTGGCGCCCCCCGGGTTGTGGATCAAGCTGCGTCGGAGTCGACCGACCCACCCTACCGAGGTGATCTCGCGGGCTCCACCGTCCGCGCCGGGCGTGGCCCGGGTCTCTCCGGCCGGCCGGTGTGCGGCACGCGATGTTCTCCTCTATTGCAATGGTGTGTGGCACACACTATCGTGTTGAGCATGGTCAGCGAAGAGGTCCTCCGGACCCACCTCCAGGAGCTACGGCGCGGCACTGTCGTGGTGGCCAGCCTGGTCGCCCTGCGCCGCCCCGACTACGGATACGCCCTGCTGCAACGGCTGGCCGCGCACGGCTTCGCGGTCGACGCCAACACGCTCTACCCGCTGCTGCGCCGGCTGGAGGACCAGGGCCTGCTGACCAGCGAGTGGAACACCGAGGAGAGCCGGCCGCGCAAGTTCTACCGGACCAGCGACGACGGCGAGTCCGTCCTGAACCGCCTGCTCGACGACATGACCGCGGTGCGGACGTCCGTCACCGACCTGATCGAAGGAGCGGAACGATGAGTTCCCTGACCGACCGTTACGTCGCCGCCACCATGCGGGCCGTGCCCGCGCAGCGCCGCCTGGAACTCGCCGAGGAACTGCGCGGCTCCATCGCCGACATGATCGACGACCGGACCGCGGGCGGGCAGGACCACGCCTCCGCCGAACGCGAGGTGCTCACCGAGCTGGGCCACCCGGAGAAGCTCGCGGCCCGCTACAGCGACCGCACGCTGCAACTCATCGGCCCGCGCTACTACCTGACCTGGTGGCGGCTGCTGCGACTGCTGCTCACCTGGATCCCGGCGATCGTCGGCGTGCTCTCCGGTGTCACGAAGGCGCTCGTCGACGGCGAGCCGGGCGCGGCGATCGGCGCGGCGATCGTGGCCGCCATGCAGACCGCGGTGCAGATCGCGTTCTGGGTCACGCTGGTGTTCGCCGTGCTGGAACGCACCCGCACCCCGCTCGGCCTGCCCGAGTGGACCGTCGACCAGCTCCCCGAGGAGACCCGGGAACGGCAGATCAACCACTCCGACAGCATCGCCTCGGTGGTGTTCCTGCTCGCCACCATCGGCCTCCTGATCGGCCAGCACTTCCAGCGCTGGACCACCGACGACGGCACCCGGCTGCCGGCGCTCGACCCGGCGCTCTGGAGCTTCTGGCTGCCGGCCCTGATCGTGGTGCTGCTGGCCACCGTCGGCCTGGAGATCGCCAAGTACCGGTCCGGCCGGTGGACCTGGCCCCTGGTGGCGGTCAACGCGGTGCTCAACGTCGCCTTCGCCGCCCCGGTGCTCTGGCTGCTCGCCACCGACCGGCTGCTCAACCCGGAGCTGGTCGAGCGGTTCGCCTGGCTGCGCGACGGCGGCACCGTCGAGTTCGCCCGGGTGGCGGGCGCGGTGGTCGTGCTGGTCGCGATCTGGGACGTGATCGACAGCGCGGTCAAGGCCGGCCGCGCCGCCTGAGCCACGCCCGGCCCGGCACGCCCCGTCGAGGGCGTGCCGGGCCCTTCCGGGTACGCGGGCAGTCAGGCCGCCGCCCGCCACTCCCGGGCCAGCAGCGCGTAGACCACCTCGTCGGTCCACTCCCCCTTGACGAACTCGTTCTCCCGCAGGTGCGCCTCCCGGCGCATGCCGAGCCGCTCCAGCAACCGGGCCGAGGCGGTGTTGCGGGCGTCCAGCCGGCCGACGATCCGGTGCAGGCCCAGCCCGTCGAAGCCGATCCGCAGCAGTTCCCGGGCCGCCTCGGTGACGTACCCGCGGCCGGTGTGCGCGGGATGCGCCACGTACCCGATCTCGCCCTGCCGGTGCTCTCCGCTGGTCCAGCTCAGCAGCACGTCGCCGACGAACTCGCCGGTGTCCGCGACCGTCACGGCGAGGTTGAGCACGTCGCCGGGGGCGCGCAGCGCGGTCCGCCGGACCAGCCGCTCGATCGCGGCCCGGGCGGCGCCGTCGTCGTACGGCTCGTGGTAGAGGTAGCGGGTGACCTCCGGGCGGCCCCGGTAGTCCCGGAGCACGGTCACGTCCGCGGCGGTGAAGGCGCGCAGCAGCAGACGCTCGGTACGCAACGGCAGATCAGGCACGAACACCCCGGCAGGCTACGTCGGCACTGTCGTCCGGCCCACCCGATTACGCCCCGGCCACCGCGACGGCCCGGTCGGTGGCATGGTCGTACGGTGAGCACCGCACCCACCACCGCCTGGCGCCGGCCGGCTCCCACGGCGGCGCAGTTCCGCGCCGACCTCTGGGTCGGGCTCGCGGTCACCGTGCTGGCCCTGTTCGAGCTGACCCTGGCGTACAGCACCGGGGCGTTCCTGCTCGGGCCGCCGCCGAGCGTCGCCGAGCAGGTCTGGTGGACCGTCGCGGTGACCGCCCCGCTGGCCGTACGGCGGCGCTGGCCCGCCACCGTCGCGGTGATCGTGGCCGTCGCCTTCGTCGCCGGGCAGGCCCGGGCGGTCCCGCTGGCCCAGATCCCGTCGGGCGCGCTGTTCGCCGCCCTGTTCACGCTCGGCGCGTGGGGCACCGACCGGCGGCTGGCCGGGCGGCTGCGGGCCGGCATCATCGTCGCGATGTTCGCGTGGCTCTGGCTGTCCCTCGCGTTGCGGGCCGACCAGATCTCCGCTGCCTCCTTCGCCGACGCCGCCGGCCCGGTGCCGCCGGTGCTCGCCGCAGTGGTGAACGGTGTGCTCTACAACGTGCTGTTCTTCGGCTTCGCCTACTACTCCGGGCAGACCGCCTGGGTGGCCGCGCGCCGCCGGCACGAGCTACGCGAACAGGCCGAGCAGCTGCGCCGCTCCCAGGCGGAGGCGCGCGAGCGCGCGGTGATGGGCGAGCGGGTCCGCATCGCCCGCGAACTGCACGACGTGGTCGCCCACCACGTGTCGGTGATGGGCGTGCAGGCCGCCGCGTGCCGGCGCGTGTTCGACCGGGACCGGGACAAGGCGCGTACCGCGCTGGCCGCCATCGAGCAGACGGCCCGCACCTCCGTCGACGAGCTGCGCCGGATGCTCGGCGTGCTGCGCGACCCGGACGCCGCGGCCGGCGCGGTCACCGCGCCGGAGGACACCGCCGGCATCGACCAGGTCCGCGCGCTCGTCGACCGGGCCCGGGAGACCGGGCTACGGGCCGACCTCGGGGTGTACGGGGAGCCGGTGCCGCTGCCGCGCTCGGTGTCGCAGGCGGCGTACCGGATCGTCCAGGAGGCGGTGACGAACGTGGTCAAGCACGCCCACGCCACCACGCTGGACGTGCGCATCCGCTATCTGGCGAGGGAGTTGGAGATCGACGTGAGCGACGACGGGCAGGGCGGCGCGCCGGCGGCCGGGACCGGGCTCGGCCTGATCGGCATGCGGGAGCGGGTCGCCGCCCACGGCGGTGAGGTGGAGGCCGGGCCGCGCCCCGGCGGCGGGTTCCGGGTCCGGGCCCGCATGCCGCTGCCGGTCGAGGCCGCCGGGCGGGCGGCGTGAACGCGCCGGTACGGGTGCTGCTCGTCGACGACCAGCACCTGGTCCGGACCGGTTTCCGGGTCATCCTGGAGGTCGAGGACGACATCGAGGTGGTCGGCGAGGCCGCCGACGGGCAGCGCGCCGTGTCGATGGCGTCCGCGCTGCGGCCGGACGTGGTGCTGATGGACGTGGAGATGCCGGTGCTCGACGGGCTGGAGGCCACGCGCCGGATCACCGCCGACTCGACGCCGGGCGGCCCGGCGGTGCTGATCCTCACCACGTTCGACCGGGACGACTACCTGTTCGCGGCGCTGCGCGCCGGGGCGAGCGGCTTCCTGCTGAAGAACGGCACCCCGGAGGACCTGGTCGAGGCGGTGCGGGTGGTGGCGCGCGGCGAAGGGCTGATCGCGCCGGCGCTGACCCGGCGGGTGATCTCCACGTTCGCCCGGCCCGGCGGGGCGCCGCCGGACCCCCGGCACGACGCGGCGACGGCGGACCTGACCCCGCGCGAGCGGGAGGTGCTGGAGCTGATCGCGAGCGGCGCCAGCAACGCCGAGATCGCGGACGTGCTGCGCGTCGGCGAGGCGACGGTGAAGACCCACGTCAGCCGCGTCCTGGCCAAGCTGGGGCTGCGTGACCGGGTGCAGGCGGTGGTGTTCGCGTACGAGCACGGGGTGGTCCGGCCCGGCGGATGACGCCGGTCCGCCGCAGGGCGGACCACGTGATCGTTCCGCGGTGGGACGACGGGTGCGGGCGCCGGCCGTAGCGTCGGGATCATGACCAGCGTGCTCCGCCTCGACGGCGTCGACCGCAGCTTCGGCGGCCGTCAGGTGCTCAAAGACGTCTCCTTCGACGTGACCGCCGGGCGCATGACCGGGTTCGTCGGCGGCAACGGCGCCGGCAAGACCACCACCATGCGCATCATCCTCGGCGTGCTCGCCCCGGACGCCGGGCAGGTCACCTGGCGGGGACACCGGCTCACCCGGGAGGACCGGGCCCGGTTCGGCTACATGCCCGAGGAACGCGGCCTCTACCCGAAGATGACGCCCCGCGAGCAGGTCGTCCACCTCGGCCGCCTGTACGGGCTGGACGCCGCCGGGGCGCGCCGCCGCACCGACGCGCTGCTGGAGCGGGTCGGTCTCGGCGAGCGGGCCGACGACCTGCTGGAGACGCTGTCGCTGGGCAACCAGCAGCGCGCGCAGATCGCCGCCGCGCTGGTGCACGACCCGGAGGTGCTGATCCTGGACGAGCCGTTCTCCGGGCTCGACCCGCTCGCCGTCGACATGGTGGTCGCGGTGCTGCGGGAACGTGCCGCCGCCGGAGCGCCGGTGCTGTTCTCCAGCCACCAGCTCGACGTGGTGGAGCGGCTCTGCGACGACCTGGTGCTCATCGCCGGCGGGACGATCCGGGCCGCCGGCGCCCGCGAGGAGCTGCGCGCCGCGTACACGTTGCCCCGGTTCTCGCTCGTGGTGGACGGCGACGCCGGCTGGCTGCGGGACCAGCCCGGCGTGCGGCTGGTCGACCTCGACGGCGCGCGCGCCGTGTTCGAGGTGGACCCGCCCGCCGACGACCAGGCGGTGCTGCGCGCGGCGCTGGAACGCGGCCCGGTACGCGCGTTCGGCCCGGTCACCCCGTCCCTCGCCGAGATCTTCCGAGAGGTCAACCAGTGAACACGTTCCAGGCCACCCGGCTGGTCGCGGCCCGCGAGATCAAGGTCAAGGTCCGCGACAAGACGTTCCTCTACAGCACGCTGATCTTCCTGCTGCTCGCCGTCGTGGCCACCGTGGTGCCGGCGATGCTGAGCAGCGGCCCGTCCACGGTGGCGGCGACCGCGGCCGGCGCCGAACCGCTGCGCGCGGCCGGGCTGGACGTCCTGCTGGTCGCCGACGACGGCGCCGCCGAGCAGGCGGTACGCGACGGCGACGCGGACGCCGCGGTGGTGGCCGGTCCGGTGGTGGTCGCCGACGAGCGGGCCCCGGACGACGTGGTCGCCGCGCTCAGCGCGGCCCCGCAGGTGAAGCTGCTGGACCCGGACGCGGTGGATCCACTCGTCGCGTACCTGGTGCCGTTCGCCTTCGCGTTCGTCTTCTTCTTCATGTCCCAGACGTTCGGGTTGCAGATCGCGCAGAGCGTCACCGAGGAGAAGCAGACCCGGATCGTGGAGATCCTGGTGGCCGCCGTGCCGGCCCGGGCGCTGCTGGCCGGCAAGATCCTCGCCGCGGGCGCGCTGGCGCTGGGACAGATCACGCTGATCGCGGCCGTCGCGCTGATCGGGATGCGCCTGACCGACGGCGGTGACCTGCTGGGCCTGATCGCGCCCGCGATCGGCTGGTTCGTGCCGTTCTTCCTGTGCGGCTTCCTGCTGCTGGCGGCGATGTGGGCGGCGGCCGGCGCGCTGGTGAACCGGCAGGAGGACATCGCCGGGGCGTCCACCCCGGTGCAGCTCGCCGTGATGGCGCCGTTCTTCGCGGTGGTGTTCCTCAACGACAACGCCACCGCGATGCGGGTCCTGTCGTACCTGCCGATCTCCGCGCCCACAGCGATGCCGGTACGGCTGTTCACCGGTGACGCGGCGACGTGGGAGCCGTTCGTGTCGCTGGCGCTGCTGCTGCTCGCGGCGGCCGGGTTCCTGCTCGCCGGGGCCCGGGTCTACGAGGGCTCGCTGCTGCGCACCAACGGGCGGACCTCGGTGCGGGCGGCGTGGCGGCAGCGCGAGCCGATCGGCTGACGACGGCATACGCCGAGCGCCGGCCACCCCGCAGCGGGGAGCCGGCGCTCGGCACGTCGGACCGGGGTCAGCCGACCGCGGCCATCACCTCGTCGGAGACGTCGAAGTTGGCGTATACGTTCTGCACGTCGTCGCAGTCCTCCAGCACGTCGATCAGCTTGAAGATCTTGCGCGCGCCCTCCTCGTCCAGCGGCACGTTCACGCTGGGGATGAGGGAGGACTCGGCCGACTCGTACTCGATGCCGGCGTCCTGCAGCGCGGTGCGGACCGCGATCAGGTCGCCCGGCTCGGACACCACCTCGTACGCCTCGCCGAGGTCGTTGACCTCCTCCGCGCCCGCGTCGAGCACTGCCATCATCACGTCGTCCTCGGTCGTGCCGCCCTTGGGGACGATCACCACGCCCTTGCGGGAGAACATGTACGACACCGAGCCGGCGTCGGCCAGCGAGCCGCCGTTGCGGGTCAGCGCGGTGCGCACCTCGGTGGCGGCACGGTTGCGGTTGTCGGTGAGGCACTCGATCAGCATCGCCACGCCGTTCGGGCCGTAACCCTCGTACATGATCGTCTGCCAGTCGGCGCCGCCGGCCTCCAGGCCGGAGCCGCGCTTGACCGCGCGGTCGATGTTGTCGTTCGGGACCGAGTTCTTCTTCGCCTTCTGGATGGCGTCGTAGAGAGTCGGGTTGCCGGCCGGGTCACCACCGCCGGTACGGGCGGCCACCTCGACGTTCTTGATCAGCTTGGCGAACATCTTGCCGCGCTTGGCGTCGATGACCGCCTTCTTGTGCTTGGTCGTCGCCCACTTTGAGTGGCCGGACATCTGTTACCTCCGTTGCTACCCGCCGTCTGCATCGACCGCACCACACGCCCCGCTCCCCCGCCGGCGCACGCCGACGCCGAGGTGCCGTGATCTCTGCTGGGAGCCGCGGCGGGCTGATGGCCCTGCCGAATCTCGGCAATCCTACCGGCGGGGGCCGGGTCACTGTCACGCGCCGCACGGCAGCGGCCCGCCCCGGGCCGCCCGAACCGGCACAATCAGGGACGGACCGGCCGCTCAGCGGCTCGCCCGGACCAGTTCCACGAAGTGGCGGTGCAGGCGCAGGTCGCCGGTCAGCTCCGGGTGGAACGAGGTGGCCAGCAGGTTGCCCTGCCGTACCGCGACGATCCGGTCCGCGGCCGGGCCGTCTGTCACCCGGCCGAGCACCTCGACGTCGGGGCCGACGCGCTCGACCCAGGGCGCCCTGATGAACACGGCGTGGAACGGGCCGCCGTCGACGCCGGTGAGCGCCACCGGCGCCTCGAACGAGTCGACCTGACGGCCGAACGCGTTGCGCCGCACCGTCATGTCGACGCCGGCGAAGCCGCGCTGGTCGGGGCGGCCGTCCAGCACCTCGACGGCCAGCATGATCATGCCGGCGCAGGAGCCGTAGACCGGCATGCCGGCGGCGATCCGCTTGTCGATCGGCTCGCGCATCTCGAAGATGTCCACCAGCTTGCTGATCGTGGTCGACTCGCCGCCGGGCACCACCAGGCCGTCGACCGCGTCCAGCTCGCCCGGGCGCCGCACCGGCCGGGCGTCGGCGCCCGCGCCGGTCAGCGCCGCGACGTGCTCGCGTACGTCGCCCTGCAGCGCGAGCACGCCGATCACCGGTACGGTCACGCCGCTCCTCCCGCCACCGTGTTAACAAGGGGCCCCGCCTCTACCGGAGGCGTTAACAGGGGGCCCTTCCTTTCGCTCACCAGCCGCGCTCGGCGAGGCGGTGCGGCTGCGGGATCTCGTCGACGTTGATGCCGACCATCGCCTCGCCCAGCCCGCGCGACACCTTGGCGAGCACGTCCGGGTCGTCGTGGAACGTGGTCGCCTTGACGATCGCGGCGGCCCGCTGCGCCGGGTTGCCGGACTTGAAGATGCCCGAGCCGACGAAGACGCCCTCCGCGCCGAGCTGCATCATCATGGCCGCGTCGGCGGGGGTAGCGATGCCGCCCGCGGTGAACAGCACGACCGGCAGCTTGCCCTGCTCGGCGACCTCCTTGACCAGCTCGTACGGGGCCTGCAGCTCCTTGGCCGCCACGTACAGCTCGTCGTCGGGCAGCGACTGGAGCCGGCGGATCTCCTGCCGGATCTTGCGCATGTGGGTGGTGGCGTTGGAGACGTCACCGGTGCCCGCCTCACCCTTCGAGCGGATCATCGCGGCACCCTCGGTGATCCGGCGCAGCGCCTCGCCCAGGTTCGTCGCGCCGCACACGAACGGGACGGTGAACGCCCACTTGTCGATGTGGTTGGCGTAGTCGGCCGGGGTCAGCACCTCGGACTCGTCGACGTAGTCGACGCCGAGCGCCTGGAGGATCTGCGCCTCGACGAAGTGGCCGATCCGGGCCTTGGCCATCACCGGGATCGAGACGGCGGAGATGATGCCGTCGATCATGTCCGGGTCGCTCATCCGGGACACCCCGCCCTGCGCGCGGATGTCGGCCGGCACCCGCTCCAGCGCCATCACAGCCACCGCGCCGGCGTCCTCGGCGATCTTCGCCTGCTCGGGGGTGACCACGTCCATGATCACACCGCCCTTGAGCATCTCGGCCATGCCGCGCTTGACGCGGGCGGTGCCGACGGCGGTGGCGGGGGTCGGGGCTGCGGACTCAGACACGGGACATCGCTCCTCGGCGTGCTCGGGAGGTGACTGCGCAGGAATGCTACGACCGTCGCGACGCCGCTCCGAGCGCCAATCGAACCCCCGGTGGCCTGCCGTGTGGCCCCGGTCACGACCGGCGGTCAGCCAGTGGTCACGTCCGCCGGGGAGGCCAGCGTGGGATCGTCGATGTCGAAGTAGCGGGGCCACTCCCGCCCCCGCCCCATCCGGAACAGCCGCACCACCGGGCGGCTGCGCGCCGATCGGGCGTCCCGGACCAGGTCGGTGTGCACCTGCCGGGCCAGCGCCAGCCGGCGGCTCGCCGCGATCACCGCCGCGCAGCCCGGGTCGTCCGGATCCAGCCGCACCGCCCGCAACTGCCGGGTCAGGTCGTTCTCGGCCGCCTCGCGCTCCTCCGGGGCGGCGTCGAGCGCGATCCGGGCGGCGGCGTACAGCTCCACGCCGTACCGCTGCTCGGCCAGGACCGCGGCGGCGGCCGCGCGGCGCAGCAGGTGCGCCTCCAGCGCGCGGGCCGCCGAGTCCGCGCGGACCTGCAGCCGCTGCACCCGGCCGGAGGTCCAGATCAGGTACGCCGAGACCAGCCCGAGCACACCGACCGCGCCCACCACCCACCACATGCCCGGCATCGTAGTGCTGCTCCTCATCCCGCCCGCCCGGCGCGGGGCACCGGTCGACGCGCTCGTCACAGCGGCCGCAGCGGCCACCCCGGTCAGCCCAGTCCCGCCCACTCCTGGTCCATGACCCGGCCGTCGGTGGCCTCGATCGCGGCTGCGTATACCTCCAGAACACGGCGGGCAACCACGGGCCAGTCGAAATTCGCCACCACCTGGTCGCCGCAGGCGGTCAGCCCGGCGCGGCGGCCGGCGTCGTCGAGCAGCTCGGACAGCGCGCCGCCCAGCGCCGCCGCGTCGCCGGTCGGGAACAGCTGTCCGGCCCGGCCGCCGTCGAGCACCCGGCGGAACGCGTCCAGGTCGCTGGCGACCACAGTCGTCCCGGCGGCCAGCGCCTCGGTGAGGATCATCCCGAAGGATTCCCCGCCGGTGTTCGGTGCGACGTAGAGGTGCACGCTGCGCAACATGCGTGCCTTGTCCGCCTCGGAGACCAGGCCGAGGAACGTGACCCGGTCGCGCAGGGCGGCCGGGAACCGCCCGTACAGCTCGTCGGCGTCGCCCGGCCCGGCGACCAGCAGGCGCAGCCCGGGGCGGTGCGGCGCGAGCGCGACGAACGCGTCCCGCAAGATCGGGAAGCCCTTGCGCGGCTCGGTGAACCGGCCCAGGAAACCCAGCGTGCCGCCGGTGCCCGGCGCGCACTCCCCCGGCCAGCCGGGCAGCGGCGGCACCCCGGCGAACTTCGCCACCGCCACCCCGTTGGGGATCTCCACCGCGCCGCCGTCCATGTGCTCGACCTGCACCTTGCGGGCCAGCGCGCTCACCGCGATCCGGGCGGTGATCCGCTCCAGCACGATCTGCAGCGCGCCCTGCGCGGCCGACAGCACCCGGGAACGGGTCATCGCGGTGTGGAACGTGGCCACCACCGGGCCGCGGGCGCAGAGCACGGCCAGCATCGACAGGCTCGGCGTGAGCGGCTCGTGCACGTGCAGCACGTCGAAGTCGCCCCGGGTGATCCAACGCCGCACCCGGGCGGTGGAGACCGGGCCGAACGCGATCCGGGCCACCGACCCGTTGTACGGCAGCGGCACCGCCCGCCCGGCCGACACCACGTACGGCGGCAGCGCCGAGTCCTCGTCGGCCGGCGCCAGCACGCTCACCTCGTGGCCGAGCCCGAGCAGCGCCTCGGCCAGGTCCATGACGTGGTTCTGCACCCCGCCCGGCACGTCGAACGAGTACGGGCACACGATGCCGATACGCACTGCGCCCTCCCCTTAGACCGTCCCGGTGGTGGCCGGCGGCGCCGCCGACGTGGGCGTACCGTCCCGGCCCTGGTCCAGCCACATCCGCTGCAACATGTGCCAGTCTTGCGGATGCCGGGCGATGCCCGCCGCCAGACCGTCGGCAATCCGCTGCGTCACCGCGCGGACCCGCTCGTCCAGCGGGGCGCTGTCCGGGTCCGGCAGCGGCAGCGGGCCGTCGATCGACGCGCACGCCGCGTCCGGCTCGTACCACATCGAGGCCACGTAGAGCGGCGCGCCGGTGCGGATCGCCAGCAGCGCCGGCCCGGCCGGCATCCGGGTCCGGCCGCCGAAGAAGTCGACCTCCACGCCCCGGGCCGACAGGTCCCGGTCGGCCAGCAGCGGCACCACGTAGCCGGCGCGCAGCCGGTCCACCAGCACGTCGAACGCGGGACGCGGGCCGCCGGTGTTGGGCAGGATCTCCATGCCCAGCCCTTCCCGGAACCCGACGAACCGCTCGTAGACGCCGTCCGGGAGCCGCTCGGCCACCGTGGTCATCGGCCAGCCGGTGGCCGCCACCCAGGCGCCGGCCGCGTCCCAGTTGCCGGCGTGCGGCAGCGCCACCACGGCGCCCCGCCCGGCCGCCACGTCGGCGGCGAGCAGTTCCTGCCCGTCCAGGCGGAACCCGGCGAGGATCTGCGCCCGGCTCAGGCCGGGCAGCCGGAACGCCTCCATCCAGTACCGGGCGTACGAGCGCAAGCCCTCGCGCACCAGCGCGTCCAGCTCCGCGTCGGGCAGTTTCCGGGCCGACCACCCGGCGCAGGTTGGCGCGCAGCCGGCGCGTTACCCCCGCCGTCCTTGCGGTGGGCGCGGTCGGCGCCCGCCCGGAAGGCCGCGGCCGCGACGGGCCGGGGCAGCGCCCGGATCAGGCGTCAGCCCGCGACGAAGCCCGCCTCGGTGAGTTCACTCGACGCCGACCTGCTGGGCCTGGCGGTACACGTGGGCCATCCGCTGCCCGACGGTGAAGATCGAGACGGCGGCGAGCAGCCAGAGCGCGATCTCCAGCGCCAGCGGTACGCCGAGGCCGGTGAGCAGGCCGCCGACGCCGACGATGAGCAGCCGCTCGGTGCGTTCGGCGATGCCCACGTTGCAGGTCATCCCGAGGCCCTCGGCGCGGGCCTTGACGTAGGAGACCAGCCCGCCCGCGGCCAGGCAGATCAGCGCCGCCGCCACGCCCGAGTAGTCGTGCTCGGTGGCCAGCCAGTACGCGACCGCGCCGAACACCGCGCTGTCGGCGACCCGGTCCATGCTCGAGTCGAGGAACGCCCCGAACCGGGTGGACCCGCCGCTCATCCGCGCCATCGTGCCGTCGAGCAGGTCGGTGAGGGCGAAGACCGTGACGATCAGCGCGCCGGCGACCAGATGGCCGCGCGCGCCGAAGCCGAGCGCGCCGACGAGCACGCCGACGGTGCCGGTCACGGTGACCGCGTTGGGGGACACGCCCGCACGCAGCAGCGCACGGGCGATCGGCTCCACGACGCGGGTCATGCCCGCGCGGGCCGTCACTTGGAAGATCTTCGCCATGGCGGTCCCACGATAACGGCCCGCAACCGCCGGGGACACAGCCGGGCACACGACCCGCCCGACGGCCCTTGTGCCCGCACTCGCGCGGGTGTGAGATCGAGCCAGGAGGTGAGCCAGCTCACCGGATCACCGGTCCGCGTTCCCGGCCAGCAGGAGATCACCGGAAGATATCGCCGCGGCGCCCGTCCCGGGTCCGCTCCCCCGTCGCCCGCGGCGGTCGCCACCACCACCGGTTGAGGGAGGTGCGCCGCGATGGCGCAGAAGAACGAGAAGGGTGTCACCGGCGGCGCGCCGGTGGTGACCGAGCCCGGCAGGGTTCGCAACGTGGTGCTCGTCGGGCACTCCGGCGCCGGCAAGACGACTCTCGTCGAGGCGCTGCTGGCCGCCAGCGGCACGATCGGCCGGGCCGGCGCCGTCACCGAGGGCACCACCGTCTGCGACCACGACCCCGCCGCCGTACGGCAGCAGCGCTCGGTCAGCCTGGCCTGCGCGCCGCTGGTGCACCGCGACGTCAAGGTCAACCTGCTGGACACGCCGGGCTACGGCGACTTCGTCGGCGAGCTGCGCGCCGGGCTGCGCGCCGCCGACGCGGCGCTGTTCGTGGTCTCCGCCGTCGACGGCATGGACGCCGCCACGGCCGCCCTGTGGGAGGAGTGCGCCGCCGTCGACATGCCCCGCGCGGTGGCGGTCTCCCGGCTGGACCACCCGCGGGCCGACTTCGACGAGGCGGTGGCGCTGTGCCAGCGCGTCTTCGGCGACAACGTGCTCCCGCTCTACCTGCCGATGCTCGGCGACGACGGCGAGTCGGTGGCCGGCCTGATGGGGCTGATCACCCGCCGGGTGTACGACTACTCGGCCGGGCTGCCGCCGGAGGTACGCGAGCCGGACCCGGAGCACCTGCCGGCCATCCAGGAGTCCCGCAACGAGCTGATCGAGGGGATCATCGCGGAGAGCGAGGACGAGACCCTGATGGACCGCTACCTCGGCGGCGAGGAGATCGACCCCGAGGTGCTCATCACCGACCTGGAGACCGCTGTGGCCCGCGGCCACTTCTACCCGGTGGTGCCGGTCTGCGCGGAGACCGGCGTGGGCCTGGACGCGCTGCTCGACGGCCTGGTCGCGGCGTTCCCGTCGCCGCTGGAGCACGACCTGCCGGCGGTCACCGGCGTGGACGGCTCGCCCCGCCCGCCGCTGACCTGCGACCCGGACGGCCCGCTCGTCGCCGAGGTGGTCAAGACGACAGTCGACAGGCACGTCGGGCGGGTCTCGCTGGTGCGCGTCTTCTCCGGCACGCTCCGCCCCGACCAGGTCATCCACGTGTCCGGTCACGGCATGGCCGAGCGCGGCCACCCCGACCACGACGCCGACGAGCGGGTCGGCCACGTCTACACCCCGCTGGGCGCGACGCTGCGCGAGGTGGCCGCCTGCGTCGCCGGTGACCTGTGCGCGATCACCAAGTCGGGCAGCGCGGAGACCGGCGACACCATCTCGGCCAAGGACGACCCGCTGCTGGTCGCGCCCTGGGAGATGCCCGAGCCGCTGCTGCCGGTGGCGATCGTGGCGCGCAGCCGGGCCGACGAGGATGCGCTGGCCCGCAACCTGTCCCGGCTGGTCGCCGGTGACCCGACGCTGCGGCTGGAACGCAACGCGGAGACCCACCAGCTGGTGCTGTGGTGCATGGGCGAGGCGCACGCCGACGTGGTGCTCGACCGGCTGCGCGGCGGCGGGGTCGAGCTGGACACCGAGCCGGTCCGGGTGCCGCTGCGCGAGACGTTCGGCGCCGCCGCGCGCGGGCACGGCCGGCACGTCAAGCAGTCCGGCGGCCACGGTCAGTACGCGGTCTGCGACATCGAGGTGGAGCCGCTGCCCCGGGGCGCCGGCTTCGAGTTCGTCGACCGGGTGGTCGGCGGCGCGGTCCCGCACAACTACATCCCGTCGGTGGAGAAGGGTGTACGGGCCCAGATGGAACGCGGTCTGGTCGCCGGCTACCCGGTGGTGGACCTGCGGGTGACGCTCGTGGACGGGAAGGCGCACAGCGTCGACTCCTCCGACGCCGCGTTCCAGACCGCCGGCGCGCTGGCGCTGCGTGACGCCGCCGAGAAGGGCCAGCCGACGCTGCTGGAGCCGGTCGACGAGATCACCGTGCGGGTGCCGGACTCGTCGGTCGGCGCGGTGATGGGCGACCTGTCCGGGCGGCGCGGCCGGGTGCTCGGCACCGAGCCGGACCCGGACGCCGAGGGCCGCACGCTGGTCCGCGCCGAGGTGCCCGCCACGGAGCTGCTGCGATACGCGGTGGAGCTGCGCTCGATGACGGCCGGCACGGGCACGTTCCGCCGCGAGTTCGCCCGCCACGACCCAATGCCCGCCCACCTGGCCGACCAGGCCCGCAAGGAGTCCACCTCCCACTGACCCCGCCCGCCCCGCCCACCCGCCGCGGGGTCAGGGGCGGACGGCGGGGACCGGGGGCATCGGCCAGTGGGGGCGGTCGGCGTCCCGGAGGGCTGCCGAGCGTACCGCCGCCAGCTGCCGCTCCACCTCGGCGAAGTGGTCCGGGGCGAGCGGACCCCAGCTCAGCGCTGCCGCGTTCTCCTCGACCTGGGCGACGGTACGGGCGCCGGGGATCGGCACCGCGCGGCCGCTGCGCGCCCAGATCCACCCGATCGCCCCCTGCGCGAGGGTACGGCCGTCGGCGGTCAACGCGTCGCGGACGGCGGCGACCCGGCGCAGCCACTCCGGGGCGGGCCGGCCGCTGCGGAACCACTCCAGCCAGGTCGGCCCGAGTCCGCGTACGTCGTCGCGGGGCAGCGTCGACTCCGGCGTGTACTTGCCGGTGAGCAGCCCCATCCCGAGCGGTCCCCGGGCCAGGCTGGCCAGGTCGTGCTTGTCGCAGGCGTCGAGCATGGCCGGGGCGTCGCGGAGCACCGACAGCGCGTGCTGCACGGCGGCGGCGCCCCGGGCGACCTGGGCGAACGCGGCGGCCCGGTCGGCCCGGTCGGTACTCCAGCCGTACCCCCGGATCAGGCCGTCGTCCATCAGGTCGTCGAGCGTGCCGATGAGCGCCTCGGCCCGGGGCAGCGGCAGGTCACCGAGGTGCAGCTGGTAGAGGTCGATGTGGTCGGTGCCCAGCCGGCGCAGCGAGTCGGTCACCGCCCGGCGCAGGTAGTGCGGCGAGGCGTTCTCCCCGGTGGCCTGCCGGGCGCTCTCGTCGAACGTGTAGCCGAACTTCGTGGCGATCACGGCCTCGCCGCGCCGCCCGGCGAGCGCCCGGCCGAGCACCCGCTCGCCGTGCCCGGCGCCGTACGTGTCGGCGGTGTCGAACAGCGTGACACCGAGGTCGAGCGCGCGGCGGATCGCGCGTACCGACTCGTCGTCGTCGACCTGGCCCCAGCCCAGCGGGCGGGCGCCCTCGGCCCAGGGGCCGCCGATGGCCCAGCACCCCATACCGAGGGCGCTCACCTCGATGCCGCTGCGCCCCAACTGTCGCTTGTCGACTGCCACCGCCGCATCCTGTCATCTTCCCGGCGATCGCGGGCCGGTTCGTAGCCGAAGAGTCCGGGCGCGGTCACGCCGCGTGACGCCAGGCGGTGGACGTTCGCGGTGAAGCGATATACCTCAGAGTCATAAATATGACTCTGAGGTATATCGGTCCGAGGTCATCCCTCCCGATCCGGCTCTGCGGAGGAACGCCGCCGCCCGGCGAGCCGTCAGCGCGCGTAGGCCAGCAGCACCGGCTCGTCCTGGCCCGGCCAGGAGCCGGTGAGCCCACCGGAGCCCGGCACCTCGGCCGGTACGGGCCGCCGGACCACCGCAAGCTCGACGTCCCCCACCCGGGCCACCGTCACGCCGCCGTCACCCGAGCCGGTCGAAACCGAACCAGCCGAAACCGAACCAGCCGAAGCCGGACCCGTCGGCACCGGGCGGCCGGTCCGGCTCCCGGTCAGCGTCATGCTCGCCGGACGCATCTCACGCTTGCCGTCGACCTCGAAATACTCCTCGGCCTGGCCGGCGTCGGCGAGCACTGCGGCAGCAAGCAGCGGCGGGTACACCGGGTCGCCGCAGGCGTCGTACACCCAGCGGCGGCCGAGCACCGAGTGCTCGACGAGACCCACGAAGAAGTCGTCCGCCCCGGCCAGCGGCGCGCCCCGGTAGGTCAGCGGCACCTGGAGCACCGGGCCGTCACCGGCGCGCACGAGCAGCGTCTCGACGCCCACCTCACCGGCCGGATCGTCGAACCGGTACGCCGCGACGCGGCTGACCTCCGCGCCCGCCTCCCCGGCGAACCAGGACCGGCCGGGCAGCCAGGGTACGAGCAGCTCCAGTTTCGAGGGGCGCAGTTCCGCGCGGTGCAGGAGAGCCATGCGCAAGATCGTACTGTCGGAACGGGCCGGCGTCAGGCCGCCGCCCACGCCTTGGCGAGCAGCTCCCGGGTGTCGGCGAGCAGCTGGGGCAGCACCTTCGTCCGGCCGATCACCGGCATGAAGTTGGCGTCGCCGCCCCAGCGCGGCACCACGTGCTGGTGCAGGTGCGCGGCGATGCCCGCGCCCGCCACGCCACCCTGGTTCATGCCCAGGTTGAAGCCGTGCGCGCTGGAGACGTGCCGGACCACCCGCATGGCAGCCTTGGTGAACGCGGCCAGCTCGACCGTCTCCGGCTCGTCCAGCTCGGTGTAGTCGGCCACGTGCCGGTAGGGGCAGACCAGCAGGTGCCCGGGGTTGTACGGGTAGAGGTTGAGCACCGCGAAGACGTGCTCGCCCCGGGCCACCACCAGGGACTCCTCCGCCGGCAGCCCGGGCGCGAGGCAGAACGGGCAGCCGGCCGGCTTCTCGTACCCGCCCTCGGGCCGGTCCTCGCCGGAGATGTAGGTCATCCGGTGCGGCGTCCAGAGCCGGTCCAGCCCGTCCGCCAGACCGTTGTCGCCGCCGTACCCGGTGTCCCGCTCCGCCCCTGTCACACCGGCGATCCTACGATCCGGCCCGCTCGGCGGCAGGACCGGCGTTGGTGCGGGACTCCACCACCTCGCGCACGTGCGCGACCGCCTCGTCGATCGGCACGCCGTTGCGCTGCGAGCCGTCCCGGTAGCGGAACGAGACGGTGCCGGCGGCCACGTCGTCGTCCCCGGCGATCACCATGAACGGGATCTTCTGCTGCTGCGCGTTGCGGATCTTCTTCTGCATCCGGTCGTCGCCCAGGTCCACCTCGGCCCGGACGCCGTGCCGGCGCAGCGTCGCGGCGAAGTCGACCAGGTAGTCGCCGTGCTCCTCGCGGATCGGGATGCCGACCACCTGCACCGGCGCCAGCCAGGCCGGGAACGCGCCCGCGTAGTGCTCGGTGAGCACGCCGATGAACCGCTCGATCGACCCGAACTTGGCGCAGTGGATCATCACCGGCTGCTGCCGGGTGCCGTCGGCCGCCTGGTACTCCAGCCCGAAGCCCTTCGGCTGGTTGAAGTCGTATTGAATCGTCGACATCTGCCAGGTCCGGCCGATGGCGTCCTTGGCCTGCACGGAGATCTTCGGGCCGTAGAACGCCGCGCCGCCCGGGTCCGGCACCAGCTCCAGCCCGGTCTCCAGCGCGCACTGCTCCAGCACGGCGGTGGCGGTCGCCCAGTCCTCGTCGGACCCGACGAACTTGTCCGGCTTCGAGTCGTCGCGGGTCGACAGCTCCAGGTAGAAGTCGTCGATGCCGAAGTCGCGCAGCAGGCTGAGCACGAAGCCGAGCAGGTGCTTGATCTCGGCCGGCGCCTGCTCCTTCGTGCAGTAGGAGTGCGAGTCGTCCTGGGTGAATCCGCGCACCCGGGTCAGGCCGTGGATGACGCCCGACTTCTCGTACCGGTAGACCGTGCCGAACTCGAACAGCCGCAGCGGCAGCTGCCGGTAGGACCGCCCGCGCGACCGGTAGATCAGGTTGTGCATCGGGCAGTTCATGGCCTTGAGGTAGTAGTCGCTGCCCTCCATCTCCATCGGCGGGAACATCGTGTCCTTGTAGTAGGGCAGGTGTCCCGACGTGTGGAAGAGACCTTCCTTGGAGATGTGCGGCGTCCCGACGTAGTCGAAGCCCTCCTCGACGTGCCGCGCCCGGACGTAGTCCTCCATCACCCGCTTGAGCACGCCGCCCTTGGGGTGGAAGACCGGCAGGCCGGAGCCGATCTCGTCGGGGAAGCTGAACAGGTCGAGGTCCGCGCCGAGCTTGCGGTGGTCGCGGCGGGCGGCCTCCTCCAGGAGCTTCAGGTACGCCTTGAGCTCGTCGCGGGTCGGCCACGCGGTGCCGTACACGCGCTGCAGCTGCGGGTTTTTCTCCGACCCGCGCCAGTACGCGGCGGCCGAGCGCATCAGCTTGAACGCGCCGATCAGCCGGGTGTTCGGCAGGTGCGGGCCGCGGCACAGGTCCGACCAGCAGACCTTGTCCTCGTTCGCGGCGAGGTTGTCGTAGATGGTCAGCTCGCCGCCGCCCACCTCCATCACCTCGGAGGAGTCCAGCCCCTCCCCCTTGACCTCGATCAGCTCCAGCTTGAACGGCTCGGCGGCCAGCTCGGACCGCGCCTCGTCCAGGTCGGCGAACCGGCGGCGGCGGAACCGCTGGCCGGACTTGACGATCTCCTGCATGCGCTTCTCGAGCTTGGCCAGGTCGTCCGGCTGGAACGGCTTGTCGACGCCGAAGTCGTAGTAGAAGCCGTTCTCGATCGGCGGGCCGATGCCGAGCTTCGCCTCCGGGAAGACGTCCTGCACCGCCTGGGCCAGCACGTGCGCGGTGGAGTGGCGCAGCACGTTCAGCCCGTCCGGGCTGTCCAGCGCGACCGGCTCGACCGCGACCTCCTCGGCCGGACGCCAGTCCAGGTCGCGCAGCTGGCCCTGCGGATCGCGGACCACCACGATCGCCTTCGGCCCGCTCATCGGCAGGCCGGCCGCGGCCACCGCGTCGGCCGCCGTGGTCCCGGCGGCGACGACGACGGGGTCGGCCACGACGGGGGTACGGGGTGCGGACACGGTGACTCCTAGTCGTCGACGGTACGGATCGGCCGGTGACCGGCCCCTGCGATGCTATCGGTCGCCCCGAGGCGTGCCGTCGCCGACGCCGCTGCCCGCTGGCAACGAGTTCGGCCCGCGTTGAACCTTTTCGCCCCGCCGCCCGAACTACCAGGTGGGGCCGGAGCCGGACCGGCCCCGGTCGAGATGGATGGGGGCCACGATGAGGATGATTCGTCAGGGCCGGTGGGCGGCGGCGCTGCTGGCCGCCGCGCTCGCCGGAGCGGTGAGCTGGCCGGGCGCGGCGAGCGCGGCCGAGGTCACGGTCACGACCTCTCCCGCCGAGGTACGCCAGGGCGACGCGATCCAGCTGTCTGTGGTGGTGCCGGCGGACCGCCCCGGCACCCGCACCACGAAGATCGAACTGACCATGCCCCCGGACGCCCCGATCGGCGAGGTGTACCCGCTGTCGGTGCCGGACTGGGCGCCGACCATCACCACCCGCACCCTGGACCAGCCGGTCCCCGGCATGCACGCGGCCGAACTGAACCAGGTGACCCATTCGGTGACCTGGCTGCGGGTGCCCGGCACCGGCGCCGGAGCGGCCCGGCTGCCGCTCGGCATGGGTCCGATGCCCGCCACCGACCGGCTCACATTCACAGTGACCCAGACGTACGCCGACGGCACCGTCGTGCAGTGGGCCGACCCGGCGGGCGGCAAGCACCCGGCGCCGACCGTCGACCTGCTGCCGCCGCTGCCGGGCGCCATGACGCACAACGGCGACCCCGGCGCGAACGGCGCCGGCACGAACGGCGGCGCGCACGGCGGTCACGGCGCGGCGGGCGGGGTGCAGGGCGGGGTGCAGAACGGTGCCCCGAACGGCGCGCCGACGGCCGGCACGGTCGACGACGGGCCGAGCGCGGACCTGCTGCTCGGCGGCGGCCTGCTCGCCGGACTGGCCGGCGGCGCGGCGATCGGCTGGCTGCTCAGCCGCCGCCGGCGCGACGCCATGACCCTGCCGCTCGACGACACCACCGCGGCCCCCGACAGCCGCACACCTCCCGACGCCACCGCGACCCAAGACAGCGTGCCCCGCGTCGGCAACGCGGCCCTCGAGAGCGCGACCTCCGAAGCCGTCACCGCCGGCACCGCCTCCTCGCGCCCCTGACCGCCGCCCGCCCAGAAAGCGGGAGCACCGCGAGACCACAGTAGATCTTGGTACGGAACGGCCCCCAGGAGGGCCGTCCCGTACCAAGATCTCGGACTCCTACGGCGGCGGACCGCGAGCGCGGGTGCGGGTGGGACGGGTCAGGCGGGGGTGGTGACCCAGCCGGGAAGGGGCTCGCGCGCGGTCAGCCAGTCCTGCGGCACGCCGCCGGGCCCGCCGACCCCGGTGTACGCGGCAACGATCCCGCCCACGATCGCGGCTGTGGTGTCCACGTCGCCGCCCGCCTCCACGCAGACGCGGATCGCGGCGGGATAGTCGTGCAGCAGCGTGGCCGCCACCCAGAGCGTGAACGGCACGGTGTCCTGCGCGGTGACCCGGGATCCGTTTCCGAGCGCGTCGGCCGCCTCGGCGGCGGGACGACCGAGCAGCGTGGCGGCCCGGCGTACCCCCTGGTGCACCTCCCCGGCCGGGTCGAGCGCCCCGGCGACGGCGCTGAGCAGCCGGGCCGGCTCGGGCCGGCCGCCGTCGAGGCGGGCGCGGGCGGCGAGCGAGGCGGCGACAGCGACCGCCACCGCGCCGGCGACGCCCTCCGGGTGGGCGTGGGTCACCTCGGCCGACGCCCGGGCCTGCTCGGCGGCGCGCCGGGTGGAGTCGGCGTGCCAGGCGCCGAACGGCGCGACCCGCATGGCCGCGCCGTTGCCGCAGGAGCCCTGCCCGTCGAACGCGGACGCGGCGGCCACCGGCCACGGCGTGCCGGTACGGATCAGCCGCAGCACCCTCACCGCGCCCGGCCCGTACCCCCGGTAGGGCTCGCAGCGCTGCGCGAACGCCAACGCCAGCCGGTCCCTGTCGATCCGTGCCCCGGCAGCCAGTTCGGCCACCACCGAGCAGGCCATCTCGGTGTCGTCGGTCCACTCCCACGGCGGGGCGGGCAGCCGGCCGGCGGCGAGGTCGTCCGGGCGCCGGCCGGGAACGAAGAACTGGGAGCCGAGGGCGTCGCCCACCGACAGGCCGGCCAGCGCGTCGCGGGCGAGCGTGAGGCGGGTGTCGGGGAAGAGCGTGAACGTCATCGCCGTCACAGCTTGCCCGCTTCGCCGGACCGCCGCAACGCGACCGGCTTGCCACGACGAGTACGGTGCTGACGTGGCAACCGTCCTGCTGGTCGAAGACGACCACGTCGTGCGCGGCGCCATGCTGCGGTCGCTCACCGACCGGGGGCACGCGGTGCACGCCGTCGGCACCGCGCTCGACGCGCTGCGCCGGGTCGCCGCCGAGACACCGGATTTGGTGGTGCTCGATCTCGGTCTGCCCGACCTGGACGGCTCGGACGCGCTGCGCATGCTGCGTGGCATCACCGACGTGCCGATCATCATCGCCACCGCCCGCGACGACGAGCAGTCCGTGGTGCGTCTGCTGCGCGCCGGGGCGGACGACTACATGGTCAAGCCGTTCACCGGCGCGCACCTGGACGCCCGGATCACCACTGTGCTGCGGCGGGCCGGGCGGGCCAGCCGTACCGTCGCGCCGGCCGTGCACACGGTTCGGCGGCCTGCGGGTCGACGTGGGTGAGCGCAGCGCGGTGCTGGACGGGGACCGCTGGCGCTGACCCGTAGAATTCGACCTGCTGGCGTATCTCGCGGCGCGTCCCGGCCGGGTAGTGTCCCCGGCGGGAACTCTTGGAGGGAGGTATGGCGGCAGCCATCGGTCGGCGAGGACCAGACCATCGACGTGCACCTGTACTGGCTCCGCCGCAAAATGGGCGAGTCCGCGGCGAAGCCGCGCTACCTGCGCACCGTGCGGGGGGTCGGCTTCCGGCTGGTGGCGCCGGACTGAGGCTGACGCTGGCCGGGCTCACCGCCGGCATGTGCGGCCTGATCGCGCTCGCCTTCCTCGTCCCGCTCGGGCTCACCCTCGCCGACCGGGCCCGGGAGGCGGAACTGGCCGACGCCGCGCGTCGCGCCGCGCTGGTGACCGGCGCCCTGGCGGTGAGCACCGACACCGCTGCTGTCGAAAAAAAAAGTGGCCGCCGCGGCCGGCGACGACCCGGCGCTGCGCCCGGTGGTGCACGGCATCGGGGCGGACGAGTCCGCCGGCCGGGCCGACGCGGCAGCTCTCGCCGACGCCGCCGCGCAGCGGCGTTCGGTGGTGACCGAGGTGGACGGCGGGGTGCTGCGGCTGGACCCGGTGGTGCTCGGCGAGCGGGTCGCCGTGGTGGAGGTCTTCGTCCCCGACGAGGCGCTCGACGAGGGCGGGGGCCGCTGGCTGCTGCTGCTCGGGATTGCGCTGGCGCTGGTCGGCGCGGCGGTGGTGGTGGTCGACCGGGTGGCGGCCCGGGCCGTGGACGCCACCGGCGACCTGGTCAAGGCGGCGCTCGCGGTGGGTGACGGCGAGCTGGGGGTACGGGTCGAGCCGACCGGACCGCGCGAGCTGGCCGAGGCCGGGCACGCGTTCAACCGGATGACGGAACGGCTGGTCGCGTTGCGTGCCGACGAGCACGAGCTGGTCGCCGACCTGTCGCACCGGCTGCGGACGCCGTTGACCGCGCTGCGGCTGGACGCCGAGGCGCTGGAGTCCGACGACACGAGCATCGGCACGTTCAGTGAGGCGGAGCTGGACCGGCGGCGTGGCATCCGGCGTATCCGGCAGGCGATCGTCACGCTGGAGGGCGAGGTCGACCAGCTGATCAAGACGACCCGCAAGGCGGTGAGCCAGGAGTCGGCGCCGGCGTCGTGCGACGTCAGCGAGGTGGTGCGGGACCGGATGGTGTTCTGGTCGGCGCTGGCCGGGGACCAGAACCGCCCGCACCGGGTGGTCGGTGCGCAGTTGCGCATCCCGGCGCCGGTGCCGCGCGCCGAGCTGGCCGCCGCGCTGGACGCGGTGATCGGCAACGTGTTCCGGTACACGCCGCAGGGCACCGCGTTCGAGGTGGCGGTGAGCCGCCGGGACGGCTGGGTGGCGATCCGGATCGACGACGCCGGGCCGGGCATCCCGAACCCGGACCGGGCGCTGCGCCGGGGCGAGAGCGACCAGGGCTCCACCGGGCTCGGGCTGGACATCGCCAAGCGGGTCGCGTTGCAGGCCAACGGTTCGGTGAGCATCGACCGGGCCCGGCTGGGCGGGGCCAGCGTGGTCATGTTGCTGGCCGACCCGGACGCGGCGCCCCGGCCGGTGAACCGGTTCGGGCTGGTCGGACGGATGGCCCGGGACGCCCGCGAGCCGCGTGCCGGGCGGCGCTGGCCGCGTCCGCGCTGACGCCTTGACTGTGGGCCGGCGCAAGTTCTCCTTAAAGGTGGTTTAACGACGGCCGGGAAACCGCCGTGAACTGCCAGGATTACCGACAGAACCCATCAGTTCCGTCGGCCGGGACGCCCCGTAACACCTTTCGACCGACGGATCGGTGCGCGCGGCGGGAGTTCGGTCCCCCCACACCTCGCTCCCGTCGCGCGCTCTCCCGTCGTTCCGGGCGAGGTGACCGTCATGACGCCGACCGTCGGCCGTCTGCTCCGCTGGGCCGCCGTGATCGGCCTGGGCATCGCCCTCACGCTCGCCTTCTGGCAGGACCCGGTGCTCGCCCACGGCCCGGTCCGGCCGGCGGCTGTCGCGTCAGGTCCGGCCGCCGCGCTGTCCGCGCTGGCCCTGGCCGGGGTGATGCTGACCGCGCGGCGCCGGCCGCCCCGGGGCTCCCGGCGGCCGACGCCGGTACGGCCGCTCAGCGTGCCGCGCTCGCCCGGTACGCGTCGATCTCGGCGCTGATCCGGGCCTGCTCGGCCGGGGGCAGGAACGCAGCGGCGACCGCGTCGCGGGCCAGCGCGGCGACGCCGTCCGGACCGAGTCGCAGCAGCCGGGCGGCCACCGCGTACTCGTCGTTGAGCGTGGTGCCGAACATCGGCGGGTCGTCGGAGTTGATGCTGACCGGCACGCCGGCCTCGACGATCCGGGGCAGCGGGTGCGCGTCGATGCTCGGCACGGCCCGGGTGCGCACGTTGGAGGTCGGGGAGATCTCCAGCGGGATCCGCCGCTCGGCCAGGTAGGTCAGCAGCGCCGGGTCCTGCACGGCGGAGATGCCGTGGCCGATCCGCTCGGCGCCCAGTTCGCGCAGCGCGTCCCAGATCGTCTCCGGGCCGGTGGTCTCGCCGGCGTGCGGCACCGAGCGCAGCCCGGCCGCCCGCGCCTGGTCGAAGTACGGCTTGAACTGCGGCCGGGGCACGCCGATCTCGGGGCCGCCGAGGCCGAAGCTGATCAGCCCGTCGGGTCGTTCGTCGAGCGCGATCCGCAGCGTCTGCTCGGCGGCGGGCAGGCCGGCCTCGCCGGGGATGTCGAAGCACCAGCGCAGCGCGATGCCGAAGTCGGCCTCGGCGCGTTTGCGGGCGTCCTCGATGGCCTCGCAGAACGCCGGCGCCGGGATGCCCCGGTTCACGTGCGAGTACGGCGTGACGGTCAGCTCGGCGTACCGGACCTGCTGGCGGGCCAGTTCCCGGGCGACCTCGTGGGTGAGCAGCCAGACGTCGTCGGCGTCGCGGATGAGGTCCACCACGCTGAGGTAGACCTCGATGAAGTGGGCGAAGTCGCGGAACGCGAAGTAGTCGGCGAGCGCCTCCGGGTCGGCCGGCACCGGGCTGCGCCCCTCGTGCCGGGCGGCCAGCTCGGCGACGATCCGGGGCGAGGCGGAGCCGACGTGGTGCACGTGCAGCTCCACCTTTGGTAGTCCGGCGATGAAGGTGGGCAGGTCGGTCACGAGTTCTCCTCTGCGCGGGCGCCGGTGCGGGCCACCATGAAGATCCGGCGGAACGGGAAGTACACCTGACCCTGCCGCACCGGGTACGCCTGCGCGAGCCGTACCCCCAGCTCGGCGCGGAAGGCGGCCCAGCCGGCGGCGTCCAGCGCGGCGCGGACCGGGCGCAGCGCCGTGCCCTCCATCCAGGCCAGCACCGGGTGGTCGGCGCCGGTGGCGGGCAGCAGATGCACGTACGTAGTCTCCCAGGCGTCGACCGCGCAGCCCGCGCCGGTCAGTAGCGTGGCGTAGCCGACGGGTTCGTCGACCGGCGCCTCGCGCAGCTTGCCGGCGAGCGCGTCGCGCCACGGTTCCCGCGCGGCGACGGAGCGCAGCAGCCGGTGCGACGGCGCGTCGAAGTTGCCCGGCACCTGGAACGCCATCCAGGCGCCCGCCGGCAGTGCGCCCGCCCAGCGGCGGAGCAGGTCGCGGTGTTCGGCACCCACTGGAAGCACGGCGTTGCCGACAGCACGTCGACGTCGGGCTCGGGCCGCCAGTCGCGAACGTCGCCGACCGCGTACGTGACCGGACCGCCCTCGGCGCTCGCCCGGGCGATCATCTCCGGGGAGGAGTCGAGGCCGGTGACGCGGCTGCCGGGCCAGCGGCCGGCGAGCGTGGCGGTGAGCGTGCCGGGGCCGCAGCCGAGGTCGACCACGGCACGCGGGTACTCGGCGCCGACGCGGGCCAGCAGGTCGTGGAACGGCCGGGAGCGCTCGTCGCCGTAGCGCAGGTAGGTGCGCGGATCCCACATGACAGCCTCCAAACCGTACGTACGTCTTGTTAGACCGTACGGCCCGCCGCGCGCCACGGCAAGCGGCTCACTAGGCTCGGCCGGGTGGAACAGCGCAGCTTCGACCGGCTCGGCCGGCACGTCGGCATCATCGGACTCGGCGCGTGGCAGCTCGGCGCGGACTGGGGCGAGGTCAGCGAGGACGCGGCGCTCGCCGTGCTCGCCGCCGCCGTCGACGCGGGCGTCACCTTCCTGGACACCGCCGACGTGTACGGCGACGGCCGCAGCGAGGCGCTGATCGGCCGGTTCCTGCGCTCCCGCCCCGGACACGGGCTCACCGTGGCCACCAAGATGGGCCGCCGGGTGGAGCAGACGCCGGAGGCGTACACACTCGACAACTTCCGGGCCTGGACCGACAGATCCCGCGCCAACCTCGGCGTCGACACGCTCGACCTGGTGCAGTTGCACTGCCCGCCCACCGCCGTCTTCGCCGACGACCGGGTCTTCGACGCCCTCGACACGCTCGTCGCCGAGGAGCGCGTGGCCGGGTACGGCGTCAGCGTGGAGACCTGCGACCAGGCGCTCACCGCCATCGCCCGGCCCGGGGTGGCGAGCGTGCAGATCATCCTCAACGCGGTCCGGCACAAGCCGCTGGAGCAGGTGCTGCCCGCCGCCGCTGCCGCCGGGGTCGGGATCATCGCCCGGGTGCCGCTGGCCAGCGGCCTGCTCTCCGGCCGCTACGACGAGAACACCACGTTCCCGGCGGACGACCACCGCACGTTCAACCGGCACGGTGAGTCGTTCGACGTCGGCGAGACGTTCTCCGGCGTCGACTACGACCTGGGCCTGGCCGCGGTACGCCGGCTCGCGCCGCTGGTCGGCGACGACCGCACGATGGCGCAGTTCGCGCTGCGCTGGATCCTCGACCAGCCGGGCGTGACGGTGGTGATCCCCGGCGCCCGCTCCCCCGAGCAGGCGCGGCGCAACGCGGAGGCAGCCGGCCAGCCGGCACTGACCGACGTGGAGCTGGCCGCGGTGCGGGCCGCCTACGACGAGCTGATCCGCCCGCAGGTGCACGACCGGTGGTGAGCCGGCCGGTCGGCGCGGCGTCGCCGGCCGCCCGCGCCGCCGGGCATGCTGGAGCGGAACTGTCGTCGTCGGAGGGGGAACGATGAGGGGCTGGTTCCGGCTCACAGTGGGGCTGCTCGCCGTGGTGCTGGGTGCGCTGTGGACGGTGCTCGGGCTCGGGTATGTCGAGGGCAGCGCGCTGAGCGACGAGCGGCTCTGGGCGTACGTGGGCGCGGTGCTGATCCTGATCGGACTCGTCGGGCTGTGGTGGGGCATGCGTGCCCGCCGCTGAGGCGCCGGGCAAGGCGAAGCCCCGCCTCCCGTACGGGATGCGGGGCTTCCGGCACCGGCCGGCGCGGCCGGTGCGGTCAGCTCAGATGGGGCGGACCTGCTCGGCCTGCGGACCCTTCTGACCCTGGGCGATCTCGAACTCCACCCGCTGGTTCTCCTCCAGCGTGCGGTAGCCGCTGGTCTGGATGGCCGAGAAGTGGACGAACACGTCAGCACCCCCGCCGTCGACGGTGATGAAGCCGAAGCCCTTGTCAGCGTTGAACCACTTCACGGTTCCCTGCGCCATGTGTATCTCCTTCTAAAACTGGCGGCCGAGCACGCCGTGCGGCCGATTGGCCGTTTTCGAGCAGCGGCGCCTGAGGCGGCCCCCAGTACCGGAGACTTCTCTCAACCCACGCGTCTCTCAACAGCGTGAGACAGCAAACCACGTACGCAAAAACTTCGCACAGCCTAGCGGACGAAATTCTCCGACATGTGACCTGAAGGTCGCGCCGACGCCGCTGCGCGGCCCCGCCGGAGCCATGCGAAAGGCCCCTTTCCCGCGCTCGGGAAAGGGGCCTTTCCGGCTTTTCGTCAGTCCGGCCAGCGACCGGTCAACCGGCGCACGCCCACCGCTCCACCTCGGTCGACGGCGGCCCGCACCACCGAGAAGATGGCGCCCTGCAGCGCTGCGGCGGCGAGCACCTCGCCCCAGCGGCGGTCCTCGTCGGTGGCGCTCGGCGCCTCGCCGTCGCCCGCTGTCAACTTCCAGACCTGGCGGAAGATCACGCCGGCGACGGTACCGGCGGCCAGGCCGAGCAGCACCCCCACCGGTTTGTACGCCGCCTTGCCGATCTTCCCGCTCACCTGCGCCTCCCTCGGACGATCGCCAGCACCACCACCGTCACCAGGGCCCCGGCCGCGACGGCCGCCCACGGCAACGGGTTGCGCCCGACCGCCTCACCCTTCTCGTACGCCTGCGCCCGGACCAGCCGGGCCCGCTCCGCCGCCCGCCCGCGCACCCGGGCCGCGGTCAGCGACGCCTGCTCGCGCATCCGCGCCTTCGCCGCCTCGGCGGAGTGCCGCACCAGCGCCTTCGGGTCGGCCCTGGCCGCGAGCAGCTCCATCGTCTCACCGAGTTCCACCCGGGTCCGGCGGATCTCCTCCCGGAGCGCCGCCACGTCCCCGGTTCCGTTGCCGGTCATGCCCGTCTCCCGTCCTTCACCGCGGCGGTGACCGTGTCGACGTCCGCCCGCACGCTACGGACGGCCGCCTCGGGCACCGGCGGGACGGCACGGCTGACCTGCTTCTTGCCCACGAGCGCCAGGATTCCGGCGAGCAGGAACAACGCCACCGCCACGATCAGGGCCGCCAGCCACGCCGGCATGACCAGCGCCAGCAGCAGGATCACGGTGGCGACCAGGGCGCCGGCGCCGTAGAGCGCCATCACCCCGCCGCCGCCGAACAGACCGATCCCGATCCCGGCGTGCTTGCCCTTCTGGGTCAGTTCCGCCCGGGCCAGCGCCAGCTCGTCCCGTACCAGACGGGTGACCTGCTCGGTGGCGCGCTGGACCAGTTCCGCGGTGGACGGCTCGTTCCCGGTCCGGGACGTGCTGCGACTCGCGACGTCAGCCATGCTGTCCTCCTTTCGTCATCACCGCGCTGTATGCCCGGAGTCGCCGCCCGTCAATCCTGCGCGGCGCGGCCGGTCCGCCCGGCCGCGCGCCGCCGGAACCCGGCGCCGTGAGCGCCGGATCCGGGGCGTGCGCACCACGTCCCCCGCAACCGTCCGGCCAAACCCGTCCGGCCGGAAAGCCGCCCGAACGCGGGAACCCCCGGCGCCGTGGGCAGCCGGGGTCCCCGATCGGGGGTACGGGGTCAGCGACGCGCCTCGGCGTGGTCCTCGCGGCCCACGAACACCTCGCTGCGCGCCTCGCCGTCGTCGCTGCCGCCGAAGACCCGCGCGTCGTCGGGCGCCTCGGTGCCGGCCGGGCGGCGGACCGGGCGGCGCGGCTGCGCCGCCTGCCAGGGCAGCGGGCCGGTGGCGTCGCCCACCTCGGCGCGCAGCCGGGGCAGGGCGGTTGGGCGCTGGTCGCGTACCCAGGTCACCAGGTGCTCACGGACCAGGCAGCGCAGGTCCCACAGGCTGCCCGCGTCGGCGGCGCTGACCAGCGCGCGGACCTTGACCATGCCGCCGGTCGCGTCGGTCACCTGGAGCACGCAGACCCGCCCGTCCCACAGCTCGGTGCCCTCGCACAGGCGGCGCAGCTCCTCCCGCATCGCCTGCACCGGGATGGCCCAGTCCAGGTCGAACTCGGCGGTGCCGAGCACCGCCGCCTCGGTCCGGGTCCAGTTCTGGAACGGCCGGCTGGTGAAGTACGAGGTGGGCAGGATCAGGCGGCGGTCGTCCCAGACCTGCACCACCACGTAGCTGAGCGTCAGCTCCTCGATCCGGCCCCACTCGCCCTCGACCACCACCACGTCGTCGAGCCGCACCGCGTCGCTGAACGCGAGCTGGAGACCGGCGAAGACGTTGCCGAGCAGGCTCTGCGCGGCGAGCGCGGCGACCGCGGCGATCACACCGGCGGAGGTCAGCACACCCGCGCCGACGCCGCGTACGGCCGGGAACGTCATCAGCATGACGCCGACGGTGAGGATCACGATCACCGCGATGGTCAGCCGGCGCAGCAGCACCACCTGGGTACGCACCCGGCGGGCGTGCCGGTTGTTCGGCACGTCCACCCGGAACCGGGCCAGCGCGGTGTCCTCCGCCACCACCAGCAGCGAGGCCACCAGCCAGGCGGTGGCGGCGATCATCGCCAGCACGAGCGTGTGCAGGACGAACTGCCGCCACGGGCTGCCGACCGCGTACAGGGTGGTGAACCGCACCGCGATCTGCACCGCGACCACTGTGGCGGCCACCTGGAACGCGCGGTGCGCGTGCTCGGTCAGCTCGGTCATCAGCAGCGAGCGGCGGCCCAGCCGGCGGGTGACCCGGTGCACCACCTGGGCCAGCACCAACGCGATCGCCGCCGCGGCGAGCGCGGCGGCGATGGTCACGACGTAACTCTGCACGAACTCTCTCTCCCTCCGACCGGGCGGAATCGGGCGCAAAGGCCCAATGGTGCCCGGCGGCCCGGGTATCGACCAGGATCAGACCTTGCGGTACCGGGACTGGAAGAAGCAGTAGACGCCGAACGCGGCGATGCCCAGCGCCATGAGCGCCAGCAGCCACGGCCCGTACGACTGGTCACGCAGCGTCCGCAGCGCGGCGTCCAGGCCACGCGCCTTCTCCGGGTCGTAGTTGACCGCGGCGACCACGACGAGCACGCCGGCGATGGCGAACACGGTGCCCCGGGAGGCGTACCCGGCCATGCCGAGACGGCGGGTGAGCTGGCGGGTCTTCGGGCTCATCTCGCCGGTCTTGAGGTTGCGCTCGAACTTCTTCTTCAGGCCGTAGATCACCATGCCGACGCCGAGCGCGGCGAGCGCAAGTCCGGCCAGCCCGACCAGCCACCGGCCGCCGTCGGAGGCCATCAGCTTCTCGGAGAACTGCTGCTGCTGGTCCGAGGCGTTGGCGCTGGCGTCCTGGAAGACCTTGATCGCGGTCCAGCCCAGCCAGACGAACACGACGACCCGGACCGCCGAGGCGATCCGTTCGAACGTGCGTTCCTTGCCGGTCCGGGAGACGTGGCCGGAGATCGCCTCGAAGGCCTGCCAGATCGCCATGGCGAACAGGCCGACCGCCATCGCGATCAGGAGGAACTTCCCGAGCGGCTGTTCACCGAGGGTGCGCAGTGCGCCGTTCTGGTTCCCCTCCTCGCCGGACTTGCCGAAGGCGATCTGCAGCGCCAGCCAGGCGAGGAGAAGGTGGACGATTCCGTATCCGATGAAGCCGCCACGGGTCAACAGTTCGAGCCACCGGCTGTTTCGAGCCTGGGCGGCGGTGGCTCCGGCATTCCGGGTGAGAGACATGAGCCCTCAATCTCCCGGCGGGCGATTTTCCAAACGTCCGCGCCCGCCGGGAGCGGCCGAAACGGATCAGCCGGCGAGGTCGCGGGCGACCCGCAGCACCACCTGCTGCTCGGTGACGCTGTCCAGGCTGACCTGGAAGCCGGCGACCTCGGTGGCCTGCTGACCCACGGTCAGGGAGAGCTGTTCCCCGGCCACCTCGACGGTGACCTGGTCGCCCTGGGCGCCGACCAGCTTCGCCTCGACGCCGAGGATCCGGGCGCTGGCTTCCACGCCGCGGTCGAAGGTGATCGTGCAGGCGTCGAGGCCGCAGTCGGTCTCGGCACCTTCGGAGCTGCATCCGGCGAGCAGCGCGGCGCCGAGGGCGAGGCCGGCGAGCAGACCGGCGGCACGGCGGGCGGGGGCGGAGGTGGCGCGTCGGATCGTCACCCGCCCAAGGATAGGCGGACTGCGCCAGCGCGCCGTCGCGCCCGGGGCCCGCGACGGCACGCCGGGCGGGGCGTCCGGGGTGCGCGCTAGGGTGCCGGAATGGCTTTCGACGTCGCCCGGGTCCGGGCCGCCTACCCCGCCCTGGCCGAGGGATTCGCCCACTTCGACGGCGCCGGGGGCACCCAGACCGCGGCCGGCGTGCTCGAGGCGGTGACCGGCGCCATGCGCGCCGCCACCGGCAACCGCAGCGCCGCTTTCGTACCCGGCCGCCGGGCGCTGGAGCTGGTCGCCGGGGCGCGGGCGGCGGTCGCCGACCTGCTCGGCGCGCAGCCGTCGGGCGTGGTGCTCGGTCCGAGCGCGACCGCGCTGACGTACCCCCTTTTCGCGGGCACGCTCGGCGCCGGC
>NZ_KK037233.1:1912873-1922281 GCF_000568915.1 Micromonospora sp. M42
CAGTACGCCGACCTGGTCACCGAGCGGACCCGGCTGGTCGCGGTGACCGCCGGCAGCAACGCGATCGGCACCGCCGGACGGGCGGCGATCGCCAAGACCGCGCACGCGGCCGGCGCGCTGGTGTGCGTGGACGGCGTGCACTCGGTGCCGCACGGCCCGACCGACCTGGCCTCGCTCGGCGCGGACTTCCTGGTGACCAGCGCGTACAAGTGGTCCGGGCCGCACCTCGCGGCGATGGTGGCCGACCCGGCGCGCTGGGAGGCGCTGCGCCCGGCGAAGCTGCTCCCCTCCGCCGATTCGGTGCCGGACCGGTTCGAGTACGGCACGCCGAGCTTCCCGCTGCTGGCCGGGGTGACCGCCGCGGTGGACCACCTGGCCGGCCTGGATCCGGCCGCGACCGGCGACCGGCGGGAGCGGGTACGCGCCGGGCTGGCCGCCGCGCAGGCGCACGAGGAGGCGGTCTTCGAGCGGCTGTTCGCCGGGCTGACCGGCCGGTCGTTCGTGACCGTCTACGGCGCACCGGCCCGGCGCTGCCCGACGGTGTCGTTCCGGGTGGCCGGCCTGGCCCCGGCGCAGACGGCGGCGGCGCTGGGCGAGGCGGGGCTGTGCCTGTCGCACGGCGACTACTACGCCTACGAGTACTTCCGCACGATGGGCCTGCGCGCCGACGGCGGCGCGGTCCGGGCCAGCGTCTACCACTACAACACGGTCGAGGAGGTGGACCGGCTGCTGACCGAACTGGACCGGCTGGCCGGCCCCGGAGGGAGAATGGCCCGGTGAGCTTTCAGGTCGAGGACAACCCCGCCAAGCGTCGCTTCGAGATCCTGGTGGACGACGCGCTGGCCGGGTTCGCCGCGTACGCCCCCGGCGACGGGGTGCTGGTCTTCACGCACACCGAGGTCGACGACCGGTTCCAGGGTCAGGGCGTCGGCGCGGCGCTGGTCCGGGGCGCGCTGGACGAGGTCCGCGCCCGGGGCGGCCGGATCGTGCCGAGCTGCCCGTTCGTGGCCGCGTTCGTCAAGCGTCACCCCGAGTACGCCGACCTGGTGGCCGACCCGGCGTGAGGCCCGGGCCGGCCGGGGGACCTCCCCGCCCGGCCGGCCCGGGAGTCAGCGGGCGCCGCTGAGCACCTCGGCGGCGGCGCGGGCCGCGGCGGCGGTGGCGCCGTGGGTGGCCAGGTGCACCGCGCCGGTGACCAGCTCGGGCACGCCCAGTTCGACCACCACCGCGTCCGGGCGCGCGGCGAGCGCCCGGCGCACCGCGTCCCGCATCCAGTCGTGCCGGTGCAGGTCCCGCACCACCAGCACGAGCGGCCGTCCGGCCGGCAGGTCGCCCGGGTCGGCCGGTACGGCGTCGGCGGCGTAGCGGGCGGTCGTGGTGCCCGGCGCCAGGCTGGCCAGGGGCGCGGCGATCCCCCACAGGCGTCTCCTCGCCGATGGCGATGTTGCGCGGCGGCGCGAACTCCACCACGTGCGCCGGCCCGGCCAGCGGCAGCAGCGCGGCATCGCCGCTGACCCGGACCGCCCGGCGGGCGGCGGCCAGCCCGATCGGTGAGCCGTCGGCCGGTGGCGTGCCGGCGACCCGGCGGGCGCGGGCGGCGACGCTCCAGGCGGCGAGCTGACCGACGCGCTTGGCCGCCTCGGCGAGCCGCTCCTCGGGCAGCTGGCCGCTGATCACCGCGGCGACGATCGCGTCGCGCAGCTCGCGGGCGTCGGCCTCGGTGGCCCGTTCCCCGCCCACGCAGATCGCGTCCGCGCCGGCCACGAGCGCGCGTACCGCGGCGCCGGTGAAGCCGTACCGGTCGGCCACCGCCCGCATCTCCACCGCGTCGGTGACCACCACGCCGCCGAAGCCCATCTCCTCGCGCAGCAGCCCGCCCAGCACGCGCGGGCTGAGCGTGGCGGGCAGTTCCGGGTCCAGCGCCGGCACCAGCAGGTGGCCGGTCATCACCGCCTGCGCCCCGGCGGCCACGGCGGCCCGGAACGGGGCCAGCTCGACCGCGTCGAGGCGGGCCCGGTCGCCGCCGATGCGGGGCAGGTCGTGGTGCGAGTCGACCCGGGTGTCGCCGTGTCCGGGGAAGTGCTTGGCGCAGGCGGCGACGCCGCCGGACTGCAGGCCGCGTACCCAGGCGGCGGTGTGCCGGGCGACCAGGTCCGGGTCGGCGCCGAACGCGCGCACCCCGATCACCGGGTTGGCCGGGTTGGAGTTGACGTCGGCGTCCGGGGCGTAGTCCAGAGTGACGCCGACGGCTGCCAGTTCGGCGCCGAGGTCGCGGGCGACCTCCTCGGTCAGCGCCGGGTCGTCGATCGCGCCGAGCGCGTAGTTGCCGGGCCGGGAGCTGCCCCGGGCGGACTCGATCCGGGTGACGTCGCCGGCCTCCTCGTCGATCGCCACGATGACGTCCGGCCGCTCGGCCCGCAGGTTCGCGGTGAGCGTGGCGACCTGCTCGTGGTCGACGACGTTGCGGGCGAACAGGACGACCGAGCCGAGCCCTTCGCCGAGCCAGCGGCACACCCACGGCGGCGGCGTGGTGCCGACGAACCCCGGTTGCAGGACGGCGGCGGCGAGCGCCGCCAGATCTCCGGTCGATCCCTCGGTCCGCTCGCTCATGTGCTGTCGTACCCCCGTCTCCCCCACGGACCCGCCGGGGCCGGCGGGTGCTGACATGGTCACACCGCGCAGCTAAATAGTCAACAATCCTTACTGTTAGGCGGTGGCGTCCCGCGACCTCCCGTGGGAGAGTTCCCACATGTCCGCCCTGCCGCTCGCCGACGCCACCAGCGCCGCCGACATCCCCGGCGTACGGCTGCTCGGCCTGATCGTCGGCGGCCTGTTCCTGCTGATCGCCATCCGCGCCATGTTCCGCCGCTGATCCGCACCGGGCGGGTGAGCGGCGCAGGCGGTTTCGCGCGGGATCGCCGGGGGTAGCTGAGGCGCTTGATGAAACTGACCACTCACTCCTCCAGCCTGCGCCGGGCGGCACGGAACCTGTTCGGCTGGACCGCGCTGCGGCCCAACCAGCTCGCCGCCATGCGCGCCGTGATGAAGCGCCGCGACGCGCTGGTGGTGCTGCCCACCGGCGCCGGCAAGTCGGCGATCTACCAGATCCCGGCCAGCCTGATCCCCGGCCCCACGGTGGTGATCTCCCCGCTGCTGGCGTTGCAGCAGGACCAGATCGCCGCGCTCAACGAACGGCAGCGTCCGGAACTGCGCGCGGTGCGGATCAGCTCGGACGAGAGCGCCGCCCAGCAGGCCGAGGCGATCGAGGACATCCGGGCCGGGCGGGCGGAGTTCCTGTTCATCACGCCGGAGGCGCTGAGCAACCCGGACCGGCTCGCCGAGGTCCGGGAGCTGAAGCCGGCGCTGGTGGCGATCGACGAGGCGCACTGCATCTCGGCGTGGGGCCACGACTTCCGCCCGGACTACCTGGCGCTGGGCCACCTGATCGACGGCCTGGGCCGCCCGCCGGTGGTGGCGCTCACCGCCACCGCCTCCCCGCCGGTACGCGACGACATCATCGCCCGGCTGCGGCTGCGCGAGCCCGAGGTGGTGGTCTCCGGGCTGGACCGGCCCAACCTCTTCCTCGAGGTGGCCCACTGCCCCACCGACGACTACCGGTGGCGGCGGCTGATCGCGCTGCTGCGCGACGACGAGCGGCCCGGCATCATCTACGTGCCGACCCGGCGCGCGGCCGAGGAGCTGGCCGAGCGGCTCACCGGCGCCGGGTTCCCGGCCGAGTTCTACCCGGCGGCATGCCCACCGCGGGCCCGGCACGAGCTGCACGAGGCGTCCCTCGCCGACCGGGTGCCGATCATGGTGGCCACGTAGGCGTTCGGCATGGGCATCGAAAAAGCCGAACATCGCCTGGGTGGTGCAAATGGCGCTGCCCGACTCCCGGACAGAAACTTACCAGGAGATCGGCCGCGCCGGGCGCGACGGCTCACCGGCCCGGGTGATGCTGCTGTGGCGCGCCGAGGACGTCGGCCTGCAGCAAAAAAATCAGCGGCGGGCTGCCCGCCGAATGGGCTGACCGAGCTGGCCGCGGTGTTTGCGCGGAAAGGCCCGCAACCGCAAGGAGCTGCGCGAGCTGACCGGGAAAAGACCCACGCAAACTGGGCCAGTACCTGTCCCTGCTGGAGCAGGTCGGCGAGCCTCCGCCGCGCGCCCGGCAGCGCATCGGCGCGCCCCGGTACGCCCCGGCGGCCGCCGACTCCGGCCCGGCCGCGCTGGCCGAGGCGGAACGGCAGCAGACGGTGACCCGGTCGCGTACCGACATGATGCGCGCGTTCGCCGAGACCACCGGGTGCCGGGGCCAGGGCCCTGCTGGCGTACTTCGGCGAGCAGATGCACGAGGTCTGCGGGCACTGCGACCAACTGCCACGCCCGGCACCAGCGTGGCCCGCCGACGGCGCGGTCGGGCCGTTCCCCGTGCACAGCCAGGTGCGTCACCCGGAGTGGGGCGCCGGCCTGGTGCTCAGCTACGAGGAGGACCGGATGACTGTGCTCTTCGACGAGGTCGGTTACAAGACGC
Source organism: Micromonospora sp. M42 (assembly GCF_000568915.1). NCBI lineage: Bacteria > Bacillati > Actinomycetota > Actinomycetes > Micromonosporales > Micromonosporaceae > Micromonospora > Micromonospora sp. M42. The sequence continues at coordinate 1,917,405 of NZ_KK037233.1, forward strand.
TGTCCGTGCGCGTGGTGTCCGAACAGGGCCTGCTGGAGCTGGACTAGCCTGACCCGGGCGCCACGGGGGCGCCCGTCGACAACGACGAGCACGGCGAAAGGGGCCTGATCGTGATCGAGCAGCCGGCGTACACCCGGTTCGGCGTCTCCGACGAGGAGTGGGGGCTGCTGGTGGGGCTGCCGCAGTCGGTGCTCACCGCGGCGGCCGCCGCCGAGTCCGACGGCACCCGCCGCACCATGGCCGAGAACGCCGCCGGGCTGCAGACCATCGCCACCGGCCGCGAGTCGGCGAGCCCGCTCGTCGCGGCGGTGGCCGGCGAGATCGTCGACCGGGTCGGCGACCCGGAGACCGGCGCGGAGCTTCCGGTGCTCACGCCGGAGGACCCGAAGGCGATGATCGAGGACGTGCTGACCCGGGCCGGCCAGGCCGCCGCCCTGCTCGCCGCCCGGGTGGACGAGGGCCAGGCCGGGGCGTACCGGCACTGGCTGGTGGACATCGCCGAGCAGGTGGTGGGCGCGGCCTCCACCGGCGGCATCCTGGGCCTCGGCGGCGACACGGTGACCGACTCGGAGCGGCGGTTCCGGGACCGGCTGGCCCAGGTGCTGAACGACTGAACGGACTGCTAACAGAAGGCTCCCCGGTCCGTCAATGACGGACGTCACGGCCCCACGGGTGTCGCTTTTCGGCCCCGTGGGGCGTCCTGGTTCTAGCAGGTGTGACGAACCACGGGGGTCGGTTGATGGACGGGAAGCTGCGCCGGCAGGTGCTCGACACGGAGGATCTGCCACCACGCGAGCGCTTCGGCATGTGGCTGGACATGATGGCCAGCACCCCGACGCCGCTGCGGGTGCACACCGCGCACGCCGACGACTTCGTCGCGCGGGCCGAGTTCGTCGAGCTGGGCCGGATGCGGCTCATCCGCTACCGCTACCCGTCGGTGGACTGCGTCCGCACCTCGAAGCTGATCCAGCGCTCCGACCCGGACTACTACCTGCTCGCGCTCACGCTCACCGGGACCAGCCAGGCCGACCAGGCGGGGCAGCGGGCCTGCTGCCGCCCCGGCGACCTCACCTTCTACGACTGCTCCCGCCCGCACGAGGTCAGCCACCACGCCGACCCGGCCGGGCCCGCGTACGCCCGCTCGATCGTGGCCCTGATGCCGTACGACGCGCTGCCGCTGCCGCGCCGCCGTCTCGCTCCCCTGTTCGCCGGGCGGATGTCCGGCTCCGAGGGCGTCGGCGGCCTGCTCGCCGACTTCCTCGTCCGGATCACCGCGCACCCCGAGCAGTACCACGCCGCCGACGCCGAGCGGCTGGGCGGGATCGGCCTGGACCTGGTCGCCACGCTGCTCGGCCGCAACCTGGTCTCCGAGGAGGCGGTCCCCACCGAGATCCGGCGGCGCGCCCTGCTCGCCCAGGTGCGCTCGTACGTGGAGCAGCACCTCGGGGACGCCTCGCTGGACCCGGGCCGGATCGCCGACGCGCACCACATCTCGGTGCGCTCGCTGCACCGGCTCTTCGAGGACGAGGAGACCACCGTCGCGGCGTACATCAGGGACGAGCGGCTGGCCCGGTGCCGGCGCGACCTCGCCGACCCGGCGCTGAGCGACCGCTCGATCCAGCTCATCGCCGCCCGCTGGGGGTTCCGGGACAAGGCACACTTCAGCCGCGCCTTCCGGGCCGCGCACGCGGAGACACCGCAGGCATTCCGGGCCCGTCATCTGGAACCGGCACGGATCGTCAACACCACGGCATCCGCAGTCAACTCGGCGCGGACATACTGAACGCAGGGCTGAGACCGCTCCCAGCGGTGGCCCACTGGTATCGGGGGGCCGTGGCGTGGCGTCCGCGGCGGCCCGGCCGCGGGCGGCCGCCCCGGTGGCGGTCTCCCCGCATCCGCGCCGGACGAGGTTTCCGGCCCCGTCGCGCTTCCCCCCAGGACCGACGGGGCCGGTCAGCCGGCCTCCTCCTCCAGCAGCGCCAGCACCGACTTCTCCACCGCCTCGCGCGGCATCTCCGGCTGCACCGGCGCCAGCACCCCGTCGTGGTAGAGGTCGACCACCCGCGGGTCCACGTAGGAGGCCCGCGCCACCGTCGGGGTGTTGCCGAGCAACTCGGCCACCGACCGCATCACCCCGGCCACCGCCCGCTTGCGGGCGGTGGCGGAGCGCTGCGGGCCCACGTTCGCCAGCTCGGCCGCCGCCAGCACGGTGGCGTGCCAGGTACGGAAGTCCTTCGCGGTCATCTCCCCGCCGCTGGCGTCGCGCAGGTAGTCGTTCACCTCGTCGCTGCGCACGTCGCGCCAGGACCGGCCGTCCCAGTAGCCGAACAGCCGCTCCTGGGCCCGCCGCCGCCGGCGCAGGTTGAGCAGCACCCGGCACAGCTCCGCGTCCTCGATCCGGCGGACCTGCTCGATGCCGCCCTTGGCGGGGAACTCGAAGACCACGCACCCGCCCCGGGAGCGGGTGTGCTCGGGGCGCAGCGTGGCCACCCCGAAGGTCGGGTCGTCGCCGGTGGCGTACTGGTCGCTGCCGACCCGGAAGGCGCCCATGTCGAGCAGCCGGGCGACGGTGGCGAGCACCCGCTCCCGGCGCAGGCCGCGCAGCGCCAGGTCCTGCGTGACCCGGTCCCGCAGCGCGGGCAGCCGGTGGGCCACCTCCAGCACGTGGTCGAACTTCGCCTCGTCGCGCTTGCGCCGCCAGCCCGGGTGGTAGAGGTACTGCTTGCGGCCCGCCGCGTCGATGCCGGTGGCCTGGATGTGGCCGTTCGGGTACGGCGAGATCCACACGTCCTGCCAGGCGGGCGGGATGACCAGCTCGCGCAGCCGGGCCAGCTCCCCGGCGTCGCGCACCGGCTCGCCGGCCGGGTCGAGGAACAGCCAGCCCTTGCCGCGCCGCCGGCGCGCGTACCCCGGCCGGCCCGGATCGCTACGCCGCAACCGCACCGGATACCCGTTCCACGTCGGCCACCGCGGCCACCACCTCGTCGATCCCGATGGCATTCAATGTCGGGTGGCTTCCTACCCCGCGTGACCCGGTCGAATCCGGGTTGACGTGCGTGGGCTCGATCGCACCGAGGGCGCGGTGGCGAGGCCGGTCCGCCGGTGGCCCCCAGTGCGCCGCCGGCACCGGCCCGAACAGCACCACCGAGGCGGTGCCGTAGCCGGTGGCCAGGTGCGCCACTCCGGTGTCCCCGCTGACCACCAGCCGCGCGCCCGCGACGAGCGCGGCCAGCTCGGCCAGCCCGGTCCGGCCGGCCAGCACCGCCTCCGGCGGCAGCCCCCCGTCGCGGGCGACCCGCTCGGCCAGCGCCCGCTCGCCGGCAGATCCGGTCACCGCCACCCGGTGACCGCGCGCGGTCAGCTCCCGGGCCAGCCCGGCGAACCGCCGCGCCGGCCAGCGCTTCGCCGGGATCTTGCTGCCCGGGTGCAGCAGCGTCAACCCGGCCGGTACGCCGCCCGCCGCCGGACGGCGCAGCGCGAGATCTCCCGGGTCGGCCGGCAGGCCGTACGCGTGCAGCAGGCGGCACCAGCGGCGCACCTCGTGCTCGTCGTCGTCCCAGGCCGGGCCGTCCGGGTGCCCGGCGTCCGGGTTGCGGTGGGCGAGCAGCCGGCCGGGGCGTACGGCGGCCAGCGCCCGGGTGCGATTGCGGCCCCCGGCCGTGCAGGTTGACCGCCACCTCCGGCGGCGGTCCGGTCCACGCGATCCCGGTCCGGTCCGGGTGTTGAGCAGTACCCGGTCGACGCCCCGGTCAGCTCCGCCAGCGGCGCCAGCCAGTCCGGCGCGGCGAGCACCAGTTCCCGGCCCGGCAGGCCGGCGCGCAGGCCACGCAACGCCGGCACGGCGGTGACCAGGTCGCCGACGCCGAGCGCCCGCAGCACCAGGATCACGGGTACGAGGACTCCTGCGCGGCGCACACCACCATCTCGCGTACCGCGCAGCCGGCCGGCTGGGAGAGCGCGAACATGACCGCGGCGGCGGTGTCGGACGGCTCGTTGAGCACCGCGTCCGGGCCGGGGCGGTACTGCGCGTCCCGCTCGTCGAAGAACGCGGTCCGCATCCCGCCCGGGATCAGCAGCGTCACGCCCACAGTGCCGGCCAGCTCGGCGGCGAGCGCCCGGGTGAAGCCCACCACCCCGAACTTCGCCGCGCAGTACGCCGTCGCGTCGCTCACCGCCTTCACGCCCAGCGTCGAGGCCACCGTGACGATGTTGCCGCGGGACGCCTCCAGCCAGGGCAGCGCGGCCCGGATCACCGCGGCCGTGGCGAGCAGGTCCACCGTGACGATCCGTTCCCAGGTCTCCGCCGGGATGTCGGCCAGCTTCCCCGGCACGTCCATGCCGGCGGCGGTGACCACGGCGTCCAGCCCGCCGGAGCGTTCCGCGAGATCGCGCGTGGCGGCCTCGGCGGCTCGGGTGTCGGCCAGGTCGCACTCGGCCCAGGGCACACCGTCGGCGGGACGCTGCCGGTCCAGCACCAGCGGGCGTCCACCGGAGCGGGCCACCGCGGCGACCACCGCCGCGCCGAGCCCGCTCGACCCGCCGGTGACCAGGACCGCGGGCCCGGCGCCGGGAGCGGGGGCGTTCATGCCGCCGCCCGCGCGACCGCGCCGGATCGGATGCGTCGCTCGTTCATCGTGCTCCCTTCGCCGTGGACCGGACCACCGTCTGCGCGACGGCCTCCGCCGGGTCGAGCGTCGTGGCCGGCCAGCCGCCGCTGCCCCGTCCCGCCCGCGCGGCAGCGATCATGTCGGTGGTCGAGCGCCCGTCGAGGTACGGCACCACCACCGTGTGCCCGCCCCAGCGGGCCAGGATCTCCGACTCGGGCAACGTCTCGGCGCCGCCGCCGCTGGCGTAGTCGCCGCCCTTGACCCAGATGT
>NZ_KK037233.1:1923297-1956453 GCF_000568915.1 Micromonospora sp. M42
CCGGCGTCGTCGGCGACCGCGGTGACCAGCGCGACCTCGGCGCCCTGAGCGGCCGCGAACACCGCGGCCAGGCCGGCGCCGCCGGGACGGTCGACGGAGGAGGTCTCGTCCAGCACCGGCACCGGGGAGTCCGGGCAGAGCCGGTTCACCAGACCCTCGACGTCGCGGTCCAGCAGCGTGTCCCCGAGCACCACCACCGGCCCCCTCATGCCCGGCCTCCCGGTCCGGCGGGCGCCGCCGGGTCCGGGTCGCCGAGCACCACCTCGACGCCGGTACGCACCGGTTCGGCCGGCGCCGGGGCGGCGAGCGCCGCCGGCAGCGCCCGTTCGACGTACTCGCAGAGCACGTGCGAGGCCACCAGATGCAGCTCCTGCACCACCTGCCCGTCCGGCGAGTCGATCGCCAGGTGCTCGTGGCAGAGGTCGGCGAGGGGGTTGGGCGCGGGGCCGGTGAAGGCCCAGGTGCGCAGGCCGGTCTGGTGGGCGGCGTGGGCGGCGGTGAGGAGGTTGGTGCTGGTGCCGCTGGTGGTGAGAAGCAGGAGGATGTCGTGGGGTCGGCCGTGGGCGCGGACCTGTCGGGCGAAGGTTTCGTCGTATCCGTAGTCGTTGGCGATGGCGGTGAGGGCGCTGGTTTCGGCGTGGAGGGCGATGGCGGACAGGGGTTGGCGGTCGTGGCGGAGTTTGCCGACGAGTTCGGCGGTGAGGTGCTGGGCTTCGGCGGCGCTGCCGCCGTTGCCGGCCACCAGCAGCCTCCCGCCGGCGGCGAGCCGCTGCGCCAGATCCTCACCCCAGCGGGCCAGCATCCGCTCCGACTCCCGCAGCGGCAGCAGCGCGGCGGCCAGCAGCGCCAGATGGTCCTCCAGCAGCGTGCCGCCGGCGGCCGGCGGGGTCGCCGTCATCAGGCGACCACCCGGGTGGGACGGCCGACGCTGGCCACCTCGCCGTACAACTCGGTGAGGCGGTCGGCGGTGGTGGCCCACGAGTAGCGGGTGCGCGCCCGCTCCAGCGCCGCGGTGGCGTAGGCGAACCGGCGGATCCGGTCACCGAGCAGGCCCCGGATCGCCGCGCCGAGCGCCGCCGGATCGCGGGCCGGCACCAGGTCGCCGGTGCGGCCGGGCACCACCGTGTCGATCAGCCCGCCGACCGCGGTGCCGACCACCGGCACGCCGCACGCCATCGCCTCCAGCGGGGTGAGCCCGAACGGCTCGTACCAGGGTGCGGCGACGAGCACGTCGGCGGACCGGTACCAGCGGCCCATCTCCTCCCGGGGGACCGCGCCGACCAGCCGCACCCGGTCGGCGACGCCGAGCGAGCGGGCCAGCGTCCGCAGGCGCAGCGCGTACGGGTCGGTCTCCAGCAGTCCGGCCGGCGGGCCGCCGACCACCACGCACTCGGCGTCCGGCACCTCGGCGACGGCCCGGATGACGTCCTGGAAGCCCTTGCGCTCGACCAGCCGGCCGACGGTGAGGATGCGGGCCCGGCCGCCGTCACGGTCGGCGACCGGGCCGAGCGGGGCGAACGTGGACAGGTTCACCCCCGACGGCACGACTGTCATCCGGGAGCGGGGCACACCCATCCGGACCAGCTCGGCGACCTCGTCCTGGCACTGGGCGACCACCCGGTCCACCGAGCGGCCCAGCTTCCGCTCGTGCTCGACCCGGCCCGGCGGGCTGGTGTCCTGCGCGCCCTGGTGGCGGCGCTTGACGGTGCCGAGCGCGTGGTAGGTCTGCACCACCGGCACGCCCGCGCGGCGGGCCGCGGCGAGCCCGGCCAGCCCGCTCATCCAGAAGTGCGCGTGCACCACCTCGGGCTGCCAGTCGCCGGTGCGCCACCGGTCGGCCAGCCAGTTGCCGAACGCCGGCATGTACGGCAGCAGGTCGTCCTTGGCCACCGGCTCGGCCGGCCCGGCCGGTACGTGCACCACCTCGTACCCGTCCGGGGCACGCACGCTCACCGGCAGGTCCACCGCGTCGAGCCGGGTGTAGACCCGGACGTCGTGACCGGCGGCCGCGAGCGCGGCGGAGAGCTCCGCGACATGCGTGTTCTGGCCACCGGCGTCCTCCCCGCCGAGGACGGCGAGCGGGCTGGCGTGCTCCGAGATCATCGCGATGCGCATACTTCCTCCTCCAGCAGCCGGTCCCAGTCGGCGAGGAAACGCTCCAGGCCGTAGCGGCCCCGGGCGGCGGCCCGCGCCGCGGCGCCCGCCCGGCGGGCGGACTCCCTGTCGTCCAGCAGGCCACGGGCGGCCTCGACGAGCGTGTCGACCCGGGTGGACAGCGCGCCCGCCTCCGGCGGGACGGCTTCCACCGCTTCGGTGGTGGCCAGCGCCACCACCGGCATGCCCATGGTCATGGCCTCGACGAGGCTGAGGCCCAGTGAGGTCCAGCGGCACAGGTGCAGGTAGGCGCGCCGTTTGGCGAGTTCGGCGTGCATGGCGTGCTGGGGTACGTCGTCGTGGCTGGTCAGCCGGTCCTCGGGCAGTCCGAGGTGAGCGGCGAGACCGGCCACCTTCATGCCGTAGACGTCGAGCGGGGCGAGCGCGGCGAACCGGGCGAGCAGGTCGGTGCCGGTGACGCGCCAGCGGCGTACCGGCTCGTTGATGACCACGGCGAGGCGGTCGAGTTCGCCGGTCCACTCGACGGCGGGCGGTACGACGCCGTGGTCGACCACCGTGGTGCGGGTGCCGCCGTTGTCCCAGAACAGCTCGTTGAACGCGGTGACGTGGGTGAGCAGCAGGTCGTCGCGGTCGGCCATGGGATGACGGGTGTTCGGCACGTCGCCTTTCGGCGTGTTGTGCTCGACGTAGATCGCCGGGACGTCGCGTCCGGGGCGGCGGCCGAGCCACTCGGCGGCCAGGTCGAGTTCCTCCGGGCGCTGCAGGATCACCAGGTCCACGTCGGCGCCGCGCAGGTCTTGCGGCGTGACCTCGACCGCGCTGTCCGGCCACGGGTAGGTGCGCGCCCGGCCCAGCCCGTACGGGCCCCGGTCCGGCGTGACCGGCACCAGGTAGCGGTGCTTGCCGTGCACGAAGGACGTCGTCCACGACCCGTGGACGTGCCACAGCAGGATGTTCATCCGACCACCCCGCCCGCCACCGGCGCCGGCACGCCGAGCAGCCGCAACGCCTCCAGCACCCGGCCCGGCTCGACCGCCGACAGGCACGGGTGCCCGGGCACCGGGCAGACGGTGGCGCGGGTGTCCCGGCAGGGCGCCGCCGCGTCACCGAGGCGCACTGTCGGCACCCGGTAGGGCCCCCACTGCCCGAACGGCACAGTGGGCGCGAACAGGCTCACCACCGGCACGCCGAGCGCGGCGGCCAGGTGCGCGGGGCCGGTGTTGCCCACCACCAGCGCGCCGGCGCCGGCGACCACAGCGGCCAGCTCCGCCAGCCCGGTACGCCCGCCGAGGTCGACGCCGCCCGCCGCCGCGACCCGGGCGGTCAGCTCCCGCTCGTCCGGCCCGCCGGTGACCACCACCCGGTGACCGGCCGCGCCGAGCACCCGGACCACTCGCGTGGCCAGTTCCTCCGGGCAGGCGCGCGTCTCCACCGAGGACCCGGGATGCAGCACCACGTAGCCGGGCGCCCCGGCCTCGGCCGCGGGCGGCGGAAGCCGGTCGGAGCGGATGCGCAGGGCGGGTTCGTCGTGGCCGGGCAGCGCGAATCCGGCGGCGGCGGCGAGGGACAGGGCGCGTTCCGGTTCGGGTACGCCGGCCGGGACGCGGTGGCGCACGTCGAGCAGGCTGCCCGGGTAGTCGTCGCTGATCGCGCTGATCCGGGGCACCCCGGCCAGGCGCAGCAGCAGCGCCAGGGGCAGCGCGGACTGGTGGAAGGAGGTGAAGACGACGGCTTCGTCGGCGCGTACGGCCGCGAGCCGGTCGGTGAGCGCGCGCATGTCGCCCGGGTCGACGGGTGGGGCGGGCGCGTCGATCCACGGCAGCGGCGCTTCGATGATCTCGTCCACGCCGGGCAGCAGTTCGGCCGCCGCCCGGCCGCGTGGCCCGCACAGCAGCACCACCCGCTGCGCGCCGGCCGCCACCGCGCGGATGCCGGGACCGGTCACCAGCACGTCACCGGCGGCGTCGCTGCGGACCACGAGGACCGTGCCCCGGCGGCTACGGCCCGCGCGTGCCGGCGCGGCCGTGAGGCGCATCCGGGCCAGCACTGTGCTCACCGCGTCCGGCAGGTCGGCGGCGACGGTCGGCGCGGCGGCCACCTCGGCGGCCCGGGTGGCCGGCGTGGGCACCATGATCGTGGCAGCGCCGGCCGCCGCGGCGGCGGCCGTGTCCGCGCCGATGTCGCCGATCAGCACGCACCGGGTCGGCGTGGTGCCGAGCGCGCGGGCTGCCTCGTGTACGAGCCCGGGCGCCGGCTTGCGGCAGGCGCACCCGTCGGCTTCCGCGTGCGGGCAGATCGCCCAGTGGTCGAAGGGCCCGAGCAGTTCCTCCACCCGGGCGTTGACCAGCCTCAGCTCGTCCGCGGTGAAGCAGCCGCGGGCCAGGCCGGACTGGTTCGTCACCACGGCGAGCCGCAACCCGGCCGCCCGCAACCGGTCCAGCGCCTCCCGGGCGCCCGGCACCGGCCGTACCTTCTCCGGGTCGCCGTTGTACGGCACGTCCTCGATCAGCGTGCCGTCCCGGTCCAGCAGCACCGCGTCGTAGAGGCCGGACGGGAACCGGTCAGCACCCGGGTCAACCCGGGCTGACCTGCACTGATCCCGCTCCTGGTCCCGTCGCACGGGCGGCGGGTTCCCGAGCCCCCGAGGAGTAAACGTCGACGTCGGCGCCAGGCGTGCCCCGCCGGTGCCGGCGCACACGTTGCCACGACCGTTCCGGTCCGGCGATACCCGCCGCCCCCGAGAAGCTAACCCGCTCGCCGTTAGCGGCGGCCCGGGGCGGGGTACCGGTTGGTGATGGCGGTTGTGGAGAAAGTGATCGACGCGCCTCCGGAGCAGGTCTTCGAGGTGCTCGCGGACGGGTGGACGTACAGCGACTGGGTGGTGGGCACCGTGCACGTGCGGGACGTGGACGACACGTGGCCCCGGGTCGGCAGCAACCTGCACCACCGGGCCGGGCCCTGGCCGTTCTCGCTGCAGGACAAGTCCACCGTGCTGGAGTGCCAGGCGCCGCACCGGCTCGTGCTGCGCGCCGGGTTGTGGCCGGCCGGCGAGGCGACAGTGGCGTTCGCTCTGGAACCGCTGGAGGACGGCCGGACCCGGGTGACCATCGGCGAGGACTTCGCCGCCGGGCCGCTGCGGTGGGTCCGGACCAAGCTCAACGACCTGGTGCTGCATCTTCGCAACCGGGAGACGCTGGCCCGGCTGTCCGACATCGCGACCCGGCAGAAGCCGGAGCGGGATCGATCCCTCGGCGGGGCGTCTGTGCGGCCGCCGCACGGCCCACTGGATACCCTCTCAGATGAACCTGTCCGCTGACCGAGGATGTCCGTGATGATCGAACCCGTGCAGTTACCCTCCCCGTGGGGGGATGCGCGCCTGACCGTCGTCGTTCCGACCTACAACGAGGCGGGCAACCTCCCGGTGCTGGTCGAGCGCCTGCTCGCGCTGCCTCTGCCGGGGCTGAAGGTGCTGGTCGCGGACGACAACTCCCCGGACGGCACCGGTGAGGTCGCCGACAAGCTGGCCATCGAGCACCCGGACCGGGTGACGGTGGTGCACCGCCCGGGCAAGGAGGGTCTCGGCCGGGCGTACGTGGACGGCATCGGCCGGGCGCTCGACGACGGCGCGGACTTCGTCGCCCAGATGGACGCCGACCTGTCGCACCCGCCGGAGGCGCTGCCCGGCATGCTCGGCGCGCTGCTGTCCACGCAGGCTTCGGTGGTCATCGGCTCGCGGTACGTGCCCGGCGGTGAGCTGGACGAGAACTGGCCGCTGTACCGGCGCGCGCTCAGCGGCTGGGCCAACCTGTACGTGCACACGCTGCTGCGCGTGCGCATCCGTGACCTGACCGCCGGCTTCAAGATCTGGCAGGCTGAGGCGCTGCGCGCGATCGGGCTGGACCGGGTCCAGTCGAACGGCTACAGCTTCCAGGTGGAGATGCACTACCTCGCCACCAAGCTGGGCCACACCATCCTGGAGGTGCCGATCCGCTTCGAGGAGCGCCGCGACGGCGACTCGAAGATGACCACCGCCACCAAGATCGAGAGCGCGTTGATGCCGTTCAAGCTGCGCAGCCGGCACCGCAACCTCGACTCCTGATCCGCCCTGCCCTGCCGCGCGCCCGCAACGCGCCCTCACGCCGCTGTCACGGCGCGTGAGGGCGCGCTCGCCCCGCCATGTCCCGCACCCCGCGCCTTTGCTCTGCCGCCACCGGCGCAGCACCGCGTTGACCTGGGGCGCTCTCCCGGCGCCACGGCCCCACCCCAGGCGCAATCAAGCACGCCGCGTAACCAACGCCGCATGCCTCACCGCTCCACCCCGCCACCCCGCCACCCCGCCACAGGCGCGATCTTGCAGTTTGGTGCCCGGCAAAGCCTGGCAAAACCGTCACCCCTCGGGCGCCAACTGCAAGATCGCGCGGGACGTGGGCGTGCGGCGCGGCGGCTGGCGAGGAGCGGGCTGGCCGAACACTCCCGTGACACACCCGCGCGACGATCAGGCACCTAACCGCAGTCAGTACGTCAGCGGGCACGAGACCGCGGCCACGCCAGGCGCGGCCCGCAGATCTTGGTACGAAAGGGCCCCCATGAGGGCCATTTCGTACCAAGATCTGCGCAAGTTCCCGGGATGCGGGCTGCTGATCTCACTTGGCGAGATGAGGGCGGGAAGCGGCACCCCGCCTGTCGGTGGGCGAGCTTCCGGTGCCAGGCGTCCTGCGGTTGGCGGGTCGGGCGGTCAGCCGCAATGGGTGCGACCGGAGGCCAGCCAGGGCGAGCGGACGTCGGCGGAGGTCAGCCGCAGCGGGTGCGCTGACGCGGGCCGGGCCCCACTCCCGCGAGGGCGCGGAGGACGGCAGCGGCGAGGGTGGTGCCGCGCAGACCTGGTCAGCGGTCAGCGGTAGACGGCGCGGTGGGCGGCGGCGATCGTGCGGGCGTACACCGCGCCGGTGACGGCCCGGTCGCGGGCCAGCGCGGCCCGCGCCGCGTTCGCCCCCGGCGCGCCGTGCACACCGCCGCCGGGGTGGGCGGAGGCGCTGGCCAGGTAGAGCCGGTCCACCGGGGGTGTCGGCGCGGCCCAGGCCGGGGATCGGCCGCAGGAACAACTTGCTGGTACGCGGCGGCAGTGCCACCGCCGAGCGCGCCGCCCACCAGGCTCGGCTCGGCGGGCCTCCAGGTCGGCCGGGGCGGCCACGTGCCGCCCGACGACCGAGGCCCGGAAGCCCGGCGCCGCCTCCTCCAGCACCTTCCTCCATCCGCTCCACGTGCCCCGCGACGTCCTCGGCCCGCCAGTCCCGGCGGAACGGCAGGTGCGTGTAGGACCAGAGCGACTCGGTGCCCGGCGGCGAGTGGCTCGGGTCGGCCACCGACATCTGCCCGACCAGCAGGAACGGGTCCCGGGGCAGTTCTCCGCGGGCCAGTTCGGCCGCGTACGTGGTGAGCCCGTCGAGGTCCGCGCCCAGGTGCACGGTGCCGGCGCCGGCCAGTTCCCGGTTCTTCCACGGCACCGGCGCGGACAGCGCCCAGTCGACCTTGAGCGTGGAGCCGTCCCACTTGAAGGGCCAGGTCCTCGACCATCCGGGGCGGCAGCGCCGCGGCGCCGACCAGGTCGAGGAAGAGCGCCGGCGCGGGCACGTCGGCGAGCACCGCGCGGCGGGCCCGCCAGGCGGTTCCCCCGGCGGTACGGACGCCCATCGCGCGGCCCCGGGCGGTGAGCACCCGCTCGACCCGGGCGCCGTACTCGATCCGCCCGCCCCGCTCGACCAGCCGGGCCACCAGCGCGTCGGTGATCCGCTGGGCGCCGCCGACCGGCACCGGCCAGCCCACCTGCTGGCCGAGCATGGCGAGCAGCCAGCCGTACACGCCGGAGCCGGCCTCCTCCGGGGACAGGTCGGTGTGCAGGGCGCAGCCGGCCAGCAGGACCGTGCCGCCCTCGCCCTGGAACAGTTCCGCGCCGAGCTTGCGGACGGGCAGCAGGAGGCGGCGGGCCAGGCGGAGCGCGCCGCCGACCCGGAGTTGCCGCAGCAGGCCCAGCCCGCCGCGTACCGGCGGGAACGGGGTGGTGATGGTCTGCAGCATCGGCTCGGCCACCTGGCGCCAGTCGGCGTACGCGTGCCGCCAGCGCTCCCCGTCGCCGGGCGCGAACGCCTCCAGCGAGGCCGCTGTGGTGTCCAGGTCGCGGTTGACCACGGCGGCCCGGCCGTCCGGAAGCAGGTGCGCCAGCACGTCCGGGGCGTGCGTCCAGGACAGGCCGTGCCGTTCCAGGCCCAGCCCGTCCAGGACCGGAGATGCGTACCCGAGCGGGTAGAAGGAGCTGTAGAGGTCGCTGAGGTAACCGGGCGCTGTCACGTACGCGGAGCGGACGGCCCCACCGGGCGCCTCGGTGGCCTCCAGGACGGTGACGTCCCAGCCGGCGTCCACCAGCAGGTTCGCGGCCACCAGCCCGTTGTGCCCGGCTCCGATGACGACGGCGTCGGCGGTCGAGGTCATCGGATCCGCCTACCCGGCCGGTCACCGGGCGAAACGCGTTTGCCCAGCCCAGGCCGGGGCAAGCAGGGCCGCATGTACACGGTTGCGCAGCTCATAGGTGGAGTGTGGGGTGCCGGCGGCGAGGGCGGCGAGCTTGTCGTCCACGATCCGGCGGACGGGTCGCCGGTGACCCGGACGCCGGTGGCGACCGCCGACGAGGTGGCCAAGGCGGTGGAGGCGGCCCGGGGCGTGGCGGCGGAATGGGCCGCGACCCCGACCGCGGAGCGGGCCGCGGCGCTGCACCGGGCCGCGGACGCGGTCGAGGCGGCGGCCGGAGAGCTGGCCGAGGCGACCACCGCGGAGATGGGCAAGCCCCTGGAGGACGCGCGGGGCGGGGTGGCGGCGGGCATCGGCACGCTGCGACAGTACGCCGAACTGGCGCCGGTCCGGGGCGGCCGGACGCTGCACGGCGCGCACGACGCGCTGGACTTCATGGCCCCCGAGCCACGCGGCGTGGTCGCCGCGATCACCCCGTGGAACGACCCGGTGGCGGTGTCCTGCGGCCTGCTCGGCGCGGCCCTGGTCACCGGCAACGTGGTGGTCCACAAGCCGAGCGAGCGCACCCCGGCCACCGGCTGGCTGCTCGCCCGCGCGCTGGACTCGGCGTTGCCGGCCGGGGTGCTGTCGCTGCTCAGCGGCGGCGGCGAGGTGGGGGCCGCGCTGTCCGGGCAGGACGTCGACGTCGTCGCCCACGTCGGTTCCACTGCGACCGGCCGGGCGATCGCCGCCGCGGGCGCCCGTACCGGCGCGAAGGTGCTGCTGGAGAACGGCGGCAGCGACCCGCTGGTGGTGGACGCGGACGTCGACCCGGTCTGGGCGGCCGAGCAGGCGGCGCTCGGGTGCTTCGCCAACGCCGGTCAGATCTGCGTGGCGGTGGAACGCGTCTACGTGCACCGGGACGTCGCCGAGGGCTTCCTGGACGCGCTCGTGGCGCGCGCCGAGGCGCTCACCGTGGGCCCCGGCCGTGACCCGGGCACGCAGCTCGGCCCGCTGGTGGACCGGCGGCACCGGGACCACGTACACGGGCAGGTGACGGCCGCGCTCGCCGACGGCGCCCGGGTACGCGCCGGCGGTGTGCTGCCGGAGGGGCCGGGCGCGTTCTACCCGGCGACAGTGGTCGAGGGGTGCCGGCACGACATGGCGCTGGTCCGCGAGGAGACGTTCGGGCCGGTCGCCGCGGTGGTGGTGGTCGACTCGTTCAGCGAGGGGCTGCGCTGCGCGGCCGACTCCCCGTACGGCCTGGCCGCCACCGTGCTGACCGGCTCGATGAGCCACGCCCAGCGCGCCTGGCGGGAACTGCCGGTCGGCACCCTGAAGATCAATTCGGTGTTCGGCGGGGCACCGGGGGGCGCGGCCCAGCCGCGCCGGGGCAGCGGTCAGGGCTTCGGGTACGGCCCGGAACTGCTGGACGAGTTCAGCACCGTCAAGGCGGTGCACCTTCAGGCGCCGGGCGGCGGCCACTGGTGAGACGGCACGACACGAGCCCGGGACCGAGGCGGTCCCGGGCTCGACGCGTACCCCCAGGGGTCAGCGACCCCCGCGGGCCTTGCGGGTCGCGTTGTTGTTGGCCTTCTCGATCGCCTTGACCAGTTCCGGCTTGGTCATCCGGGACCGGCCGCGCACGTCCAGTTTCTTCGCCACCTCCATGAGGTGATCCTTGCTGGCGTTGGCGTCCACCCCGCCGGCCGTCGGCGCGCGCCGGGCCGGGCCGCCACCTTCGGCCTGCTCGTCGCTGGGCCCCTTGCGGCCCTTGGGCTCCCAGTGGTCGCCCACCTTCTCGAACTCGTGCTTGACCGCGGCGAAGGCGGTGCGGTGCGCCCGCTCCCCCTCGCCGTACGTCTCGACCGCCGAGTCGTGCGTCTTCTCCCAGGTCCGCTGCGCCTTCGCCGGGGAGCGCCGCAGCGTGCTGGGCAGTACCTCGCGCCCGGGCATCTCGTCCTCCTCCTGGAGTCTCGATCGGCTGCCTGGTGTGGTTCCCTCCCGTCCGGCGGGCAAACCGGCGCCCCGGTTTGTCGATTTCCCCCCGGGGGTACCGCCCGGGCCACGCCCGGTGGCGGAGCCTGGAGGAGGCGGACATGACCGTGACGACACCACAGACGGTCGGCGGCCGGACGCGGTCCCGTCTCCCCCGCCGGATCCGCCAGCTCAACTGGCGTACCTGGCGCGGCGTGCTGGTGCGCAGCGGCAAGGGTTTCGTCACCGACAACTGCGCCGACTGGGCGGCGGCGCTCACCTACTACGGGGTGCTGGCGCTGTTCCCGTCCACGATCGTGGTGGTGGCGCTGGTCGGCCTGGTCTCCGACGGCCCCCGCACCGTCGACACCGTGATCGACCTGGCCGGGGAGATCGGCGCCGGCTCGGTGGTCGGCAACGACGCGTTCGTGGGCGTGGTGCGCAACGTGGTCGAGCAGCAGGGCTCGGCGAAGGTGCTGCTCAGCTTCGGTCTGCTCGGCGCGCTCTGGTCCGCGTCCGGGTTCATCGGCGCGTTCACCCGCGCCTCCAACGCGATCTACGGGGTGCGGGAGGGCCGGCCGTTCTACCGCCTGCGCCCGTTGCAGATCGGCATGGCCGCGGTGACGATCGTGCTGCTCGCGGTGGTGGCCACCGGGTTGATCGTCAGCGGCCCGGTCACCGACGCGGTGGGTGACCTGCTGCACGCCGGCGCGGTGGCCCGCACCACGTGGTCGGTGGCGAAGTGGCCGCTGCTCGCCGTGGTCGCCATGACGCTGCTGTCGCTGCTGTTCTGGATCGCGCCGAACGTGCAGCAGCCGCGGTTCCGCTGGCTCACCCCGGGCGGCGCGCTGGCGCTCGTGGCCTGGGTGCTCGCGTCCTTCGGCTTCGGCCTGTACGTGGCCAACTTCGGCTCGTACGACGTCACCTACGGCAGTCTCGGCGCGGTCATCGCGTTCCTGGTGTGGCTCTACCTGTCCAACTGCGCGTTGATGCTCGGCGTGCAGGTCAACGCCGAGCTGCAGCGCGGGCGGGCGATGCAGGCCGGGGTCCAGGAGCCGGACGACCCGGTGCTGCCGCCGCGCGCCCCGGCCGACGACGAGAAGGCGGACGGGCAGCGGCCGGCCGACCGGTTGCCGCCCGGATGACCGGCTCTCCCGGCCGGCGCCGGTTTACCGGCGGTCCCCCGGGGCATCTCCCAAGGCATGGAACGTGGCAGCAGCAAGCACTCGCCCAGGGTCGACGACCAGATGAGCAGCGAGGTCAGCGGTCTCGTCCAGAGCGCCGGCACCGGCGGTTCGCGGGCCGAGGAGTTCCGGATCCCGGAGCCGGCCGGCGAGGACCAGCCGGAGGCCACCACGGCGCCGGCCGGGGAGCTGCGCAGCGGCACGCCGCAGGGCATGAGCTCCGAGGACGTCGAGGCGCGCAGCCGTCTGGGGCGGTTCATCACGATGACCGCCCTGCCCGGCGACCGGGAGGCGCTGCTGGCGAACGCGCGGGAGAACGAGGCGCCGACGGACATCGTCGCCGCCCTGGAGACCCTGCCCGCGGACGCCCACTACCAGACGATCTCCGAGGTGTGGGCCGCACTCGGGCACAGGAACGAGACGACGCGCTGGTGAGCGGGCCGGCCCACGGCCCGTACGAGACACACACCGGCGGAACAGGAGGAACCCCGACATGAGTGGCGTTACCGAGCACGTGGACGTGGACGTCCCGATCCGGACCGCGTACGACCAGTGGACCCAGTTCGAGGAGTTCCCCCACTTCATGGATGGCGTGCAGGAGGTGCGGCAGCTCTCCGACACGATGACCCACTGGACCGTCGAGATCGCGGGCGTGAAGCGCGAGTTCGACGCCGAGATCACCGAGCAGCTGCCGGACGAGCGGGTGGCCTGGCGCTCCACCGGGGGCACCCAGCAGGCGGGCGTGGTGACCTTCCACCGCCTCGACGAGGGGCACACCCGGGTCACGCTGCAGATGGAGTTCGAGCCGCACGGCGCGGTCGAGCAGGCCGGCGACAAGCTCGGCGTGGTCGACCGGCGCGCCAAGGGCGACCTGGAGCGGTTCAAGCAGTTCATCGAGCGACGCGGTCAGGAGACGGGCGCCTGGCGCGGTGCGGTCGACCGGCCCATCCCCTGAGGCAACCTCCCCCGCCCTCAGCGGTCCAACGCGGCAGCCAGCGCCTCGGGCCGGCTGAGGGCCAGCAGATGCCCGCCGGGCAGGCGCTCGGGCGTGACGCCGAGCCGCTGCTGGGCCACCCGGGTCTGGAACTCGGCCGGGAAGAACCTGTCCGCGCCGCCGCTCAGGACCTCGGTCGGCACGTCGGGCCACGCATCAAGCGGCCAGGGCTGCGCGAACGGCGTGCCCGACTGCGGTGACCCACCCGCCATGGCCTGGTCGGTGATGTCCTGCGGCACGTCGTGGAAGAAGTACACCAGTGGATCGAACGGCCCGTCGGGAGAGCGGCCCTCGCGCCTGTCGCACTCCCGGCGGGCCTGGTCCTGCCCGGTGTTGGTCCACCAGTCGCCGCCGGTCTCACCGGGCGCCGGGATCATCGCGTTGACCAGGACCAGCCGCGAGACCGGCAGCCGACTGCAGACCAGTGGCGCGGTCAGGCCGCCCATCGACTGGGCCACCACCACCAGATCACCGCGGTCACCGGCCGCCTCGACCACTGTTTCCGCGTACTCCGGCAGTCCCGCGCTGTCGTCCGCGGCCGGGAGGTCGACGGCGATCGCCTCGTGGCCGCGCTGCTCCAGCAGGGGAACCAGGCGGTGCCAGTACCAGGCGTCGCCGCCGGCTCCCGGGATCAGGATGCACGTCGTCACGGTGCGAATTTAGCACCAGACAGTGCTGTAGCGATACCATCAGCGGATGGCGCGCGCATACGACGATCCCTGCGGTCTGGCCCGGGCGCTCAACCTGGTCGGCGACAGATGGGCGTTGCTGATCGTCCGTGAGTTGCTGCTCGGACCGAAGCGCTTCACCGACCTGCGGCGCGGCCTGCCCGGCGCCAGTCAGAGCATGCTCACCGCCCGGCTCGCCGAGTTGGAGGAGGCGGGAGTGGTGCGCCGGCGGCGTCTCGGGCCACCGGCGGGCGTCCGGGCGTACGAGCTGACCGAATGGGGGCGGGACCTCGAACCCGCCCTGCTGGGGCTGGCCAGGTGGGGCAGCCGGGGTCCGCTGACCTCGTCGGCGCAGCTGAGCGTCGACGCGCTGGCCCTCGCCATGAAGACCACCTTCGACCCGGCCGCGGCGCGCGACTTCGCCGTACGGTGTCAGCTTCTTCTCGACGGCGACAGCCTGCTCGTCACCGTCGAGGACGGACGCGTCGACGTGGTACGCGCCGACGCCGCCGATCCCGACCTGGTGATCCGGGCCGGCGCCGGGACCTTCCGCTCGCTCATCTTCGGTGGCGTGCCGTTGCATGCCGCCGACGTCGTCGTCCGGGGCGACGGCGAGGTCGCGGCCCGCCTGCTGCGGCTGTTCCGGCGCCCCACGCCGGCCGATGGCCCACAGTGACGAAGCGAATGCTTTCAGCTACCTCTCAGGTGGCGTTGGTAGTCTCCCGGCGCGGCGTGATCCATTATGGACGCCGTTGATCTCGTTGCGGCACAAGGGTTCCAGGTGAATCTCTCCCCGGATCCCGGGTGCCGCACGTCCGGTGGCCGTCAAGGGAGATGTTCGTGGTGTTCAAGAGGATGCTGGGCGCGTTCGGGGTGGGCGGCCCCGCTGTCGACACGGTCCTGGCCAATCCGGGTACCCGCCCGGGGCTGATGCTGGGCGGGCAGGTGAACCTGACCGGCGGCAGCCACGACGTGGAGATCGACCACATCACCGTCGGGCTGGTCACCCGGGTGGAGATGGAGGGCGCCGAGCAGGAGTACGACGCCCTCGTGGAGTTCCACCGGGTCCAGGTCGCCGGCGGTCTGCGCCTGTCCGAGGGACAGCAGATGTCGCTGCCGTTCCAGGTGGCGATGCCGTGGGAGACGCCGGTGACCGACCTGTACGGGCAGCGCCTGCACGGCATGACGATGGGACTGCGCACCGAGGTGGCGATCCGCGGCGCCGTGGACAAGGGCGACCTCGACCCGGTGTACGTGCACCCGCTGCCGGTGCAGGAACGCATCCTGGAGGGCTTCGGCCGGCTCGGATTCCAGTTCAAGGGCGCCGACCTGGAACGCGGGCACATCTCGGGCCTGCGCCAGAGCCTGCCGTTCTACCAGGAGATCGAGTACTACGCCGCCCCGCAGTACGCCCACGCCGTCAACGAGGTCGAGCTGACCTTCGTCGCGAACGAGTACGGCGTAGACGTCGTGCTGGAGTTCGACAAGCGCGGTGGCCTGTTCTCCGGTGGCCATGACTCCTTCGGCCGCTACCACGTCGCGCACACCGACGCCGACCAGGTCGACTGGGCCGCTCAGGTCGACGCGTGGGTCCGCCAGGCCCTCGACGGCTACCAGCGCATGCACGCCGGCCACGGCTACGGACAGCCCGCCTACGGCGCGCCCGGCTACGGGCACGCCGCGTACGGCCACCACAAGGAGGAGCACCACGAGCGGCACGGTGGCCCGGGCATGGGCGCCGTCGCCGCGGGCGTGGTCGGCGGCGCCGCGCTCGGCTTCGCCGGCGGGATGCTCGCCGACGAGGTGTTCGACTCCTTCGGCGACGACGAGGGCGGCGACGAGGAGGAGTGAGCCCGGGGATCCACAGTGGATCTCTGGCACCGCTTCATGATCTAATTCCGTCAGGTTTGTCCGCAACCGGTCGGATTGCCCGACCGGAAGTCGAAGGAGTGTGCATGCCCGTCACCGCCGACCTCACCAAGCTGGTCGACAAGGCCTACCAGGACAAGACCCTCACCGAGATCGTCGACGCCCCGGTGTCCGCCCTCGCCGGGGTCAGCGACGGCGACGCCAAGCTGCTCAAGGACGCCTTCAACATCACCACCGTCGGCGACCTCGGCCGCAACCCGTACTTCCGCACCGCCAACGCCCTGGTGGCCCTCACCGGCGCCAAGTAGCGCCATCGCCGATGCCCGGTGGCCCGGGAAGCGTTCCGGGCCACCGGGCATCGGGATCGAAACGAGCCGGGACCGCGGCTGTCGCCGTGCCCGGCCGTTTGCGATCATCCGGTCCGGGTACCGCAGGGGAATGACCGACAACGACCGCCACGTGTGGCGCGACGAGGACCGCACTCCCCTGCACGAGCTGGACCAGGCCATCGCCCGGTCGGCCACGGACGGCCAGGGCGACGACGTCACCGCCAACGACGCCGGCGAGGAGGCCGCGTTCGGGCACGGCCCGGAGGCGGTGGACCGGGGCGCCGGCCCGGAGGCCGAGCGGCGCGAGATGACCGATGCGGACCGGGCCTACCGGCCGTCGACGATCGGGCGGACCGGCCCGGACAGCATGTGATCCCCGGACGGCTGCGGGCACCCGTGCCGATGCCCGTGGCCGCCGGATTCATGCTCGGCCGATACGACAAAAAGTGCGGTACGGACAGCCAGGAAAACGGACAGCCCATCCAGAATCGGCCGAACGGCTGACGGCACTCCCCCTGTCGCGCGCAAGACTTTCGGGATGCAACAGGGCTCCGGTTTCCTCTCCAACCGTCAGCGCAAGCTCGCTTGGCTGGGCTTCCTGCTCGCCGCGATCCAGGCTCCGGTCTCCGCCCGGTTCACCGAGGACAGCTCCTGGCTGTTCAGCCTGGTGGTGGCGCTGATGGTCGCGACCGTGATCATCGCCGACGACGGCGCGCGCCGCCGTCCGGCCGACGCCCGCTCCTCCGACTGAGTCAGCGTGTGCCGGGGCGCGCCTCGTGCCCCGGCATCCCCCGGCTGCGGCGGCGTTCCTTCATCTCGGCCTCGTAGAGGTGCCGCCGGCCCTCGACCAGCTCGTCGCGGGCCTGCCGGTCCAGCTCCCGGAAGAGCGCGTAGTACCCGTCGTCGAAGTCCTCGACGATCTGGAACGTCCACCGCCCGGCGATGACGTTGCGCCCGAGCAGCTCCCGGTCGATCCGCTCGGCCAGACCCGGGTGCCCGGCGCGGCGGAACATCTCCACGGCGTCGTCGAGCATCAGATCGGCGTGGCCGATCAGCTGATGCAGCTCGTAGAGGTGCCCGCGTGCCCGCTCGACGCACTCCAGGGCCTCGCTGAGCCTGCCCAGCGCCTCGACCGTGGCGTCACTCACCCCGTCGGGGCGGCGGTGCGCCCGGTCCGGGCCGTCGGCCAGATGTCCCATGGTGTCCCTCCGTGGGGCTGCTGCGTGCTCCTCGTGCCGGACTTCTGCCCCCGCACGGGCGACTCAATCCCCGCGGACGACGTGGCCGCTCTCCCGGACGACCCCGCAGTCCGCCGGTCGGCCGAGGTCGGTCCGCACCGGACGGCGTTAGCCTCGGACACCATGCGCGTGCCGAACAACCGGGTCGCGACCCGCTCCGCGGCAGTGGCCGCGCGGTCGACCCTCACCACGCTGACCGCCGCCGTCGGCACCGCCGGCCTCGCCGCGGCCCACGCGAACCCCGGGCTGCTCGCCGAGGTCGACCAGCACGCCGCCGGGGTACGCGACAGCCTCCGCGGCGACCGCCACCCGCTCACCGTGGCGGCGCTCGCCGGATACGCCGAGGGGCTGCGCGACGCGGCGGCGGAGCACGGCTGGACGCCGCCGGCCGAGCCGGTGGACTGGTCCGCGCCGGACTGGGTGCTCACCCGCCTGCTGGCGGTCTGCCTGCTGGCCCGCGGACTCGACCCGCGTCACCTGGCCTGACCGGCAGCCGGCCGGACCCGGACACGGTTTCGGGGCGCCCGCCACCATCCCGCGGACACCCCGTCACCCGTTGCCGTCAGCCTCCCGGCCGGCGGAACTGCTGCGTCTCGTCGCCCATCTCGCCGGAGCGGTACGTACCCGCGCCCGACATCGACGACTGCGGCGCGGCCGGCGTCGGCTGCCCGCCCCGGTCGGCCATCTTGCGTTCGTAGTCGCCCCGGCCGGCCTGCTGCGCCTGCCGCTGCTGCCGGATCGCCCGGGACTCCTCGGCGGCCCGGTGCAGCCAGCCGTCCCAGCGGTCCTGCATCGGCTTGACCAGACCACCACCGACACCGACGATCAGGATGCCGGCCACGGTGGCGAGGAAGGCCACGAGCACCGGTGTGGTCACCGTGGTGGCGATACCCACCTGGTTCAGCGCGGCGATGATGCCGAGCGCCAGGATGAAGATCGCTGTCACGTCGGCCAGCACCCGGCCGTACGAGAGCCCGCCGAGCGCGCCGGAGACCAGGTCCCGGACGGCGTTGGCGATGGCGGCGGCGATCACCACGATCACGATCGCCACGAAGGCTCTCGGCAGCCAGGACACCACCCCGCGGATCAGGTCGCTGATCGCGTTCGGCCCCCACACCCCGAAGGCGAACTGCAGGGTGAACAGCAGGACCGCGTAGTAGGCCAGTTTGGCCAGGATGTCGCTGGCGTCGTACTTGGTGCGTTCCAGGGCCCGTTTGATACCGCCCCGTTCCACGGCGCGGTCGAACCCGACCCGTTCCAGTGCCGCGTCCACGATTTTGAGTACGGCTCTAGCGATGAGCCAACCCACGACGAGAATCGCGATGAACGCGATCGCCCGCGGTACGAAGAGCAGCACCGACCTCCAGAAGTCGGTCCAGGCCGCACCGATGTCGACCTGCCCGACCGCGAGGGTTTTCGGCATGATGTCCCTCCTGTCGCGTGAACTGCGCCGCCCGCATACCCGGTGACCTGGGCAGCACTCCGAGCCGGACCGGGCCAATTTCCCGACATGGGTGATCGAACCGGCCGTGACCTGCCCGAACGTCCGCGCCGCCGGAAGCCGGGACCCGCCACGAACGCATGATCGGAACCAGCCCGCCACGCTCCGGTTAGGCTGCGGTCATGCCAGGCACCGTCGGTCGGGTTCCCACACCGCCCGCCCCCGCACCGGGAGCGCCCGCCGATCCCGTCGTCCACGGGCCGCCCGCGCAGACCGGTCATCCGTGGGCCGGCACGCCGCTGGGCGCACCGCAGGGCTGGGATCCGGCGGTACGCGCCGTGATGGACGTGGTGCTCGCCTCCCCGGTGCCGATGGCGCTGCTCCTCGGCGACGACCTCGTCGTCTTCTACAACGACGGGTACGCCGAGCTGATCGGCGACCGGCACCCGCACGCGCTGGGCCGGCCGGCGGCCGAGGCGTTCGCCGAGGTGTGGCGTGATCCCGGCGCCGGCGAGGCGCTGGAGCGCGTCTACCGGCACGGTGAACCGTTCCTGCAGCGGGAGGCGGTGCTGCCCGCCGACCGGCAGGGTCCGGCCGAGCCGGCCGTGTTCACCCGCGGGCACTGCGCGGTACGCGACTCCACCGGCCGGATCGTCGGCGTGCTCACCGTCTCGGCGCAGACCACCCAGCTGACCCAGCAGTTGCAGAGCCTGAGCGACTTCGCGGCGGCGCTGTCCGGCACGCTCACCCTGGACGACGTGGCCCGGGTGACGCTGCGCTACTGCCTGCACTCCTTCGACGCGGACCGGGTGTCGTTCGCGGTGGACGAGGGCAGCGCCTGGCGGCTGGTCCGCCGCATCCGCGGCGAACTGCTCGACGAGGCCGACGAGCGGCTGCCGCCGCTGTGGCGGCGGATGTCCGCCGAGTCGGCGCTGCCGGCGGTGGTGTCCGCGCGCAGCGGCGTGGCCTCGTTCACCGCCGACGGCCAGCCGCTGCGCGGCGTCGCGGCGGACCGGCACGACGAGAAGATCCGCGCGCTGGCGGCGCTGCCGCTGCGCACGAGTGTGGTCCGTGGCTCGCTCACCATCGGTTACCGGGAGCCGCGTCCGTGGTCCCCCGCGGAACGGGCGCTGCTCGCCGCGTCGGCGGAGCTGGTCGGCCAGGCCGCCGAGCGGGCCCGCCGCTTCGAGACCCAGCACGGCACCGCCCAGATGCTGCAACGCAGCATGCTGCCGGAGCGGCTGCCGGACCTGCCCCGGCTGCGTATCGCCGCCCGGTACGACCCGGGCGTGGACGGCAACGCCGCCGGCGGCGACTTCTACGACGCGTTCCTGCTGCCCACCGGCGCGCTCGGGGTGGTGCTGGGCGACGTGGCCGGGCACGACGTGCAGGCCGCCGCCCGGATGGGCCAGGTGCGCGCCGCGCTGCGCGCGCTCGCCCTGGTCGACCCCCGCCCGGACGCGGTGCTCGACGGCCTGGACCGGCTGGTCGCCAGCCTCGGCGTCGAGGGCGGCACCCAGGAGCTGTTCGTCACAGTGGTGTTCGGCGTGATCGACGCGGACCGGGAACTGGTCACGCTGGCCAGTGCCGGGCATCCCGCGCCGCTGATCCGGCGCGCCGGACCCGACGCGGCGGTGGCCGAGTTCGTCGACGTGCCGCCCGCTCCTCCGCTGGGCCTGGGCGGGCGGGCGCGTACCGCCACCGTGCCGTTCCGCCCCGGTGACACCCTGCTGCTCTACAGCGACGGCGTGGTGGAGCGCCGCTGGCAGGACGTGGCCGCCGGGATGGCGGGGCTGGGCGCGGCGGTGACCGGAGCGGCCGGCGGGGACCCGCGCGCGCTGTGCGCTGTCGCGACCGCCGCGGTGCCGGGCGCCACCGAGGACGACGTGGCGGTGCTCGCGGTGGAGTACGCGGTCCGGCCGAGCCGGTCGGCGAGCATGGAGGTGCCGGCCGAGCCGACCGCGCCGAGCCGGGTCCGGCACTGGATGACCGCGCAGCTCACCGAGTGGCAGGTGCCCGAGGCGGTGATCGGCGCGGCGGTGCTGTGCACGAGCGAGCTGACCACGAACGCGCTGCTGCACGCGGGCACCGCCGCCCGGGTCGAGGTCGACCTGTCCGCGGAGCGGCTGCTGGTGTCGGTGGCCGACTCGGGCACCCGGGGTCAGGTGACCCGCGCCCAGACCGACACGCTCAGCAGCCGGGGGCGTGGGCTCGGCCTGATCGAGGAGCTGAGCGACGCCTGGGGGACCGACCCGACCGTACGCGGATCGACTGTGTGGTTCGAGATCCTCATCCCGGCGGACGGACCGCGCGTCGGCGACGCCCCGGCCGGGTAGGAGCCGGACATGACCGACGACAAGCGCCGCGGTGTCCTCTTCGACGTGGACGGCACCCTGGTCGACACCACGTACCTGCACACGGTGAGCTGGTGGGAGGCGCTGCGCCAGGCCGACCACCGGGTGCCGATGGCGCGGATCCACAGGTCCATCGGCATGGGCTCGGACAAGCTCCTCGACCACCTGCTCGGCGCGGAGCGCGACCGGGACGCCGACGGCCGGCTGCGCGACGCCCACGACGCGCTCTACGGCGAGTACTGGGAGCGCCTCACGCCACTGCCCGGGGCGCGGGAGCTGCTGCGCGCCTGCGCGGAGCGCGGGCTGCGGGTGGTGCTCGCGACCTCGGCCGCCGAACACGAGGTGACCGCGCTACGGGCCGCGCTGGACGCCGACGACGTGATCGACTCGGTCACCTCGTCGGCCGACGCGCGGGAGAGCAAGCCGGCGCCGGACATCCTGGTCGCCGCGCTGGAGCAGTCGGGGCTGGCCGCCGAGCGGGTGGTGTTCGTCGGCGACTCGGTCTGGGACGTCGCCGCCGCCGGCAAGCTCGACATCCCCTGCATCGGGCTGACCTGCGGCGGCACCGGCCGCGCGGAGCTGGCCGGCGCGGGCGCGGTCGCGGTGTACGACGACCCGGCCGCGCTGCTGGACGCCCTGTCCGACAGCGCCATCGCCTCGCTCGGCTGAGCGGCGGTCAACCGGCGGGCGCGCGCAGGCTTAGCCGGGTCCGCTTCGGGGCACTGCTGGACTCCACCGCCCGGCCGCCGGGCGTCGGAAGGGTGGTGCCGTGGAACCGGTCGATGTCGCGTTCGCTCTGCTGGGCGTCGGTGCGCTGCTGGCCGGGGTGCTGCCCCGGGTGCTGGAGCGACGGCCGCTGTCGATGCCGATCGCGTTCCTCGGGCTCGGCATGCTCGTCTTCGTGCTGCCCACCGGTCTGCCCACACCGGATCCGCTGCGTTGGCCGGAGCTGACCACCCACCTCACCGAGGTCGGCGTGATCGTCGCGCTGATGGGCGCCGGCCTGAAGATCGACCGTCCGTTGAGCTGGGCCCGCTGGTCGTCGACGTGGCGGCTGCTGGCGATCGCCATGCCGCTGTGCATCGCCGCGGTGGCGCTGCTCGGCTGGTGGTGGGCCGGGCTGGTGCCGGCCGCGGCGCTGCTGCTCGGCGCGGCGCTCGCGCCCACCGACCCGGTGCTCGCCTCCGACGTGCAGGTGGGCGAACCGACCGATGTGGAGGACTCCGAGGACGAGGTGCGCTTCGCGCTCACCTCGGAGGCGGGCCTGAACGACGGGCTGGCCTTCCCGTTCGTGTACGCGGCCATCGCGATCGCCACCACCGGGCTCGCGCCGTCCGGCTGGCTCGGCGAGTGGTTCGCGGTGGACGTGCTCTACAAGCTCGCCGCCGGGGTGGGCGGCGGGCTGCTCGTCGGCTGGCTGCTCGGCAAGCTGTTCTTCCGCGCCCCGAGCAAGCTGCGGCTGGCCCGGCACTCCGAGGGGTTCCTCGCGCTGGCCGCGACGTTCCTCGCGTACGGGCTGGTCGAGGTGATCGGCGGGTACGGCTTCCTGGCCGTGTTCGTGGCCGCCCGGGCGATCCGGGCCGCCGAGCGCACCCACGAGTTCCACTCCGTGCTGCACGACTTCGCCGAGCAGGTGGAGCGGCTGCTCACCGTGCTGTTGCTGCTGCTGTTCGGCGGCGCGGTGATCGGCGGGCTGCTCGCGCCGCTGACCTGGCCGGCCGCGCTGGCCGGGTTGGCCCTGGTGCTGGTGATCCGGCCGCTGGCCGGGTGGCTGTCGCTGCGCGGCGCGCCCGGCAAGCCGGCCGAGCACTGGGTGATCTCGCTGTTCGGCATCCGCGGCGTCGGCTCGTTCTACTACCTGGCGTACGCCACCAGCAAGACCGACTTCCCGCAGGCGGAGCTGGTCTGGGCCACAGTCGGTCTCGTGGTGGTGGTCTCGGTGGTGGCGCACGGCATCGCCGCGACACCGGTCATGCAGTTGCTGGACCGGGAGGGTGAACGCACCGGCGAGGACACGCGGGCCGGGTCGGCGGCGCAGCCGGTGGGCGCCACCGGCTGAGCGCGCCCCGGTTCAGCCCAACCGGGCGGCGAGCGCGCGGCCGAGGTCCCGGCCGGAGCGCCAGGCGGTCTGCACGCGCGGGCGGCCGAACGCGTCGCCGGCCAGGCCGATGCCGTCGTCGTCCAGGTGGAACGTGGCATCCCCGGCGTGCGCGGCCGGGGTCGCGTACGTCCAGCGGTGCACGTGGGTCGACAGCGCCGGCTCGGGCAGCCCGAGCAGGTCGCGGACCGCCTGCTCGATCGCCTCGCGGGCGGCGGTGGGCTGGAGCAGGTGCCGGGCGGCGAACCCGGCGGTGGTGTGCGCTACGAGCACCGGCGCGCCGTCGCCGCGCCGGTCGCCGTCGTCGCAGACCAGGCTGAGCACCGGGTGGTCGTTGACGAACGCGCCCCGGAAGTCCGCCCAGCGGCGGGCCGGGAAGTGCAGCACCCCGGTCAACGCGGACGACCACCGCTGCGCGGCCACCGCCCGGGTCGCCTCGGCCAGCGCCGGGTCCAGCAGCAGCGCGGCCTGCGGGCCGGGCATGGCGAGCACCACCGCCTCGGCCTCGGCGCCGTCGGCCCGGGGGCCCGGCTCGACTGTCATCACCAGCCGGTTGTGGGTCACCGGAAGGTCGCCGGCCAGGTGTTCGACGAGCGAGCGCAGCCCGCGTGGGGCGGCCCACCGCATCGGGCCGGTGACCTGCTCGCGTCCGCCCGGCCCGTACGCGGCGAGCGTGTCGGTCCACTCCCGCGCCAGCCCGGCCGCCCGCCACCGGTCCACCACGGCGGCGAAGTCCGGGTCGTCGACGGTGAAGTACGCGGCGCCCAGGTCGGCCGGGCGGCCGTCGAAACGCTTGCTGGCCATCCGCCCGCCGGTGACCCGGGCGCGCTCGCGCAGCCGTACCGGGATCCCGGCCCGCGCCAACTCGGTCGCGCACGCCACTCCGGCGATGCCCGCGCCGACCACCACCACGCCCGCCCGGTCCGTCGTCACCAGGTGATCGTAGGCGGCGGCCGGCATGAACCCGGCGGCCCGGGGGTAGTGGAACACCTGTTCGAGGAGAGGTGATGAGCATGGCCGACCGCGCCAGCACCAACGGCAGGAACGTGAACCCGGACGCCGCCGTCAAGGACCCGGACGACTGGGTCACCGGCGACGAGCCGCCCACCGCCGCCCAGGAGTCGTACCTGCACACGCTGGCGCAGGAGGCGGGCGAGCCGGTGCCGGAGGGCCTGACCAAGGCCGAGGCGTCCCGGCGGATCGACGAGTTGCAGGCGGAGACCGGCCGGGGCCGCTGAGCGGTCAGCGCGGGGGCAGGCGGTGCAGCTCGACCCGGTCGAGCCGCCCCGCCGCCACCCGCGCGGTCAGGTACGTCGCGTGCGGCTGCGCCCGCCGGTCGGTCGGCGAGCCGGGGTTGAGCAGCCGCAGGCCGCCCGGGGCGACGCTGTCCCAGGGGATGTGCGAGTGCCCGAAGACGAGCAGGTCGCAGTCGCCGTACGCGGCGGCGCAGCGCTCCTCGCGGCGGGTCTTCGGGCCGGTCTCGTGCACCACGGCGACGCGCAGGCCGTCCAGCTCGACCCGGGCCACCTCGGGCAGCCGGGCGCGCAGCTCCGGCCCGTCGTTGTTGCCGTACACGGCGACCAGCCGGCGCGACCGCGCCTCCAGCGCGTCCAGCAGCGCCACGTCCACCCAGTCCCCGGCGTGCACCACGACATCCGCGGCCTCCGCGGCCGCCCACAGCGGCCCCGGAAGATCCCGCGCCCGCTTGGGCACGTGCGTGTCCGCCATGATCACCAGCTCCACCCCCTCATCCTCCCCCACCCCCCCTCTTTCCCGCGCCGATCATGAGGTTGGCGGCACTCGGGGAGATCGACTACGCCGTCAACTTCATGATCAACGCGGAGAGGCGGCGCGGGCGGCGGCGTCGGTGATGCGGCCGGCGGCGGTGATCAGGCCGATGTGCGAGTACGCCTGCGGGAAGTTGCCCATCTGCTCGCCGGTGTCCGGGTCGACCTGCTCGGCGTACAGGCCGAGGTCGTTGGTGCGGGCCGCAAGGCGTTCGAACAGCCGCCTCGCCCGGTCCAGTTCCCCCGCCTCGGCCAGGCCGGCGGCCAGCCAGAACGAGCAGATCACGAACCCGGCCGGGTCGCCGTCGAAGCGGCGCAGCAGCCCGTCGCGGGACAGCCGCCGCTCCAGCACGTCCATCGTGGCGCGCATCCGTGGATCGCTCGCCGGCAGGAAGCCGACCAGCGGCATGACCAGCACCGAGGCGTCCAGGTCGTCGGAGCCGAACACCCCGGTGTACGCGCCGACCCGCTCGTTCCAGCCCCGGGCGAGCACCGCCGCCCGCACCTCGTCGCGCGCGGCGGCCCAGCGGGCCACGTCGGCCGGCTCGCCGATGCGGGAGCCGAACCGGACCGCCCGGTCCAGCGCGGTCCAGCACTCCACCTTGGAGGAGACGTAGTGCCGCTGCGGGCCGCGCGCCTCCCACATCCCGGCGTCGGGCCGGTGCCAGCCGCGTTCGGCCTGGTCGGCGAGCGTGCGCAGCAGGTCACGCACCTCCGGTGACATGGGGTCGAGGTAGTAGCGCATCAGCCAGGCCGCATCCAGCACCTCGCCCAGCACGTCGTTCTGCCGCTGCCGCCAGGCGTCGTTGCCGACGAGCACCGGCCGGCTGCCGGCGTACCCGGCGAGGTGGTCGAGGTCGTGCTCGGTCAGGTCCCGCTCCCCCTCGACGCCGTACATGATCGGCACCGGCTCGTCGCCGATCCGGCCCATCGCCCGCGCCACCCAGGTGAACTGCCGGTCCGCCTCGTCCGGGCAGGCGGCCCGCCACAGCGCCTGGAGGGTGAGGCTGAAGTCGCGCAGCCAGACGTAGCGGTAGTCGTAGTTGCGGTCGCCGCCGAGCCGCTCCGGCACCGAGGTGGTGGCCGCCGCGACGACCGCGCCGCTGGGCGCGTACGTCATGCCCTGCACCGCGAGCGCGCTGCGCCGCACCTCGTCGCGGTACTCGCCCTGGTAGTCGTGCAGCGCCGACCAGGACCGCCACCCGGCCACCGTCTCGGCGATCACCTCGGCGGCGTCGGGCAGCGCCGGTTCGGCGCCGGCGTACGTCGGGGCGTACCCGAGGGTGAAGCGGTGCGTGCTGCCGGCGCGGGCGGTGAACCGCCCGGTGGCGGCTCCCCCGGCGATGGTGAGCGGGACGTCGGCGCGCAACTCCAGGCGGCAGGCGCCGGCGGTGGCGCGGATCACGCCGTCGCGTTCGGTCAGGTAGGCGCCGACGCGGCCGTACTCGAAGCGGGGCGCGTAGTCGACGCGCATCGTCACCTCGCCGGTGAGCCCTTCCACCAGCCGGGCCAGCACCCGCGGCGAGCGCATCCCGATGTCGTGACCGCGCGCGCCGGGCTCCAGCGCCAGCGCGTCGGTGACGGCCACCGTGCCGGTCGCGGTGGCGAAGACGGTACGCAGCACGAGCGCGTCGTCCAGGTAGGAGCGCGTGCTCGTCGACTGCTCCTCCGGGCGGATGCTCCAGTGCCCGGCGTCCTCGTCGAGCAGGCGGCCGAACACCGACGGCGCGTCGAACCGGGGCGGGCACCACCAGTCGACCGAGCCGTCGCGGTCGACCAGGGCCGCGCTGCGCCCGTCGGCGAGGAAGCCGTGCTCGCTGATGTGTCGGGTCGGCACGGGTGTGGCTACCCGGCGCGGGGCGTCGGCATGCCTCGCCACATCGGTCCGGGCCGGTGCGTTACCGCTGCCCGGCGAGGGGAACGCGGCGGGTTGACGAAGGAGGATGCTCATGACCAGACCCTCGACTCCGACCACGGCCTGGCAACCCGGCATGCCGGGCAGCGACAACCTCCCGTCCGGCCCGGGCGGTCGCCCGACGCCGCCGAGCGGGGACGGGCACGGACCGCAGGCCGGTTCGGCGACCGTCACAATCGGCTCGTACCCGGACTATCCGTCCGCCCAGCGGGTGGTGGACTATCTGGCCGACAACCGGTTCCCGGTGGAACGTACCTCGATCGTCGGTACGGACCTCACGCTCGTGGAGACCGTGATGGGACGGCTCACCACGGGCCGGGCGGCCCTGCTCGGGGCCGGCACCGGCGCCTGGTTCGGTTTGTTCATCGGGTTGCTCTTCGGCATCTTCACCGCCGGCAACTGGCTCGCGGTGATCCTGGTCGGCCTGGTGATCGGCGCGATCTGGGGTGCCGTGTTCGGCGCTGTCGCGCACGCGATGAGCGGCGGTCAGCGTGACTTCACGTCGGCCAGTTCGCTGCGGGCCGCCCAGTACGCGGTGACGGTGGACGCGGAGATGGCCGGGCAGGCCCAGCAGCTGCTCAGCCGGATGCACCTGACACCGACGGGCGCCACCGCCCGCTGACCGGCAGGGCGATGAGGGGAGGGCCGGGCGGCCCTCCCCTCATTCGTGGTACGCGCGCTCGCCGGCGCGCAGCGGCACGTCCACCCGGTTCT
The DNA here is from genome assembly GCF_000568915.1 of Micromonospora sp. M42. Classification (NCBI taxonomy): domain Bacteria; kingdom Bacillati; phylum Actinomycetota; class Actinomycetes; order Micromonosporales; family Micromonosporaceae; genus Micromonospora; species Micromonospora sp. M42. Next base: position 1,950,482 of record NZ_KK037233.1, read on the forward strand.
CCGGCGGGGCCAGCGGGCAGGCCCACCTGTCGTCGTAGGCGCAGCTGGGGTTGTAGAGGTAGTTGGCGTCCAGCCGGACCCGGTCGCCGGGCAGCACGGTCAGGCCGCGGCCGAACGTGCCCTTCACCGTGTCGGTGAGATACCGGCCCCCGCCGTACGAGCCGTCGCCGCAGGTGGCGTCCCGTACCGGCAGGAAGAGTCCGCCCCCGTACGCCTCGATCCACCAGAGCGTGAGCGGTCCCCACGGCGTGTCGGCGACGGCCACCCGCCGGTACGCGACCACGCCGTCCGGGCCGCCGGTGTCGATGCGCAGCTCGCCGGAGGTGGCGCGCAGCGGCGCCTCGACCACTGCCGACGGGTCGGGCGGGTACCAGCGCAGTCCGGTGAAGCCGGGCCGGTCGGCGGGCGGCACCGGGCTGCTGGGGTGGGTGCGGAACAGCTCGTCGCGGGCGGCCCGGAAGCCGGCCAGGTCGAGGTCGGACAGGTAGAGCGCCGCCACCCGCTCCCGCCAGTCGAGCAGGTCGAGATCGTCCATTCCCCGACCCTAGCCGGGCGGCCCGTTCAGGTTTTAAGAAGCCCCCTAAGGCGCGCTGGTCCGCGCACGCCAGGGCCACTTGTTTAAATTTTAAATAGTGCTACTCTCGGAGCCATGACGGAGAGCCTGGACGCCGAGCGGATGGCCTGCTGGCGCGCGTACATCGAGTCGAGCCAGCGGCTGTTCACCCGGCTCGAGGACGACCTGCGCGCCGACAGCGACCTGAGCTTCGCCGACTACCACGTGCTGGTGCTGCTCTCCGAGGCGCCCGGCCAGCGGCTGCGCATGGGGGAGCTGGCCGACCGGCTGGTGTTCTCGCCGAGCCGGCTGACCTACCAGATCACCACGATGCGCAAGCGCGGACTGGTGGCGAAGGAGGCGTGTCCGGCCGACCGGCGCGGCAGCGAGGCAGTGCTCACCGCGGCCGGCCTGTTCGCCCTTCGCGAGGCCGCGCCGCACCACCTGCGCTCCGTGCGCGCCCACCTGATCGACGACCTCGACGACGCCGAGGTCGCCTGCCTCACCCGGGTCTTCGAGCGGCTCGGCCGGCGCCTGCGCGCCGACCGCACCGCGTCGTCCGTCCCGGCCGACAAGTAAGGAGCCCCGCGATGCCCGCGATCACCGTCGACGACGTCCTCGTCCTGCCCCGCCTGCCGAAGCTCGGCGAGGCCACCGAATACCGCTCCGTCCGCCGGGTCGCCACTGCCCCCAGCGGGTACGAGGGCGAGGGTTTCCCGGTCCGCCGGGCCTTCGCCGGCGTGCCGATGACCGAGCTGGACCCGTTCATCCACCTCGACCAGATGGGCGAGGTCGACTACGCGCCGGGCGAGCCGAAGGGTACCTCCTGGCACCCGCACCGCGGCTTCGAGACGGTGACCTACATGATCGACGGGATCATGGACCACCAGGACTCGACCGGTGGCGGCGGCACCATCACCGACGGCGACACTCAATGGATGACGGCCGGAAGTGGCCTGCTTCACATCGAGGCGCCGCCGGAGCACCTGGTGATGAGCGGCGGGCTGTTCCACGGCCTGCAGCTCTGGGTCAACCTGCCCAGCATCGCCAAGATGAGCGCGCCCCGCTACCAGGACATCCGCGGCCGGGAGTCGGCGCTGCTCACCACGCCCGACGGCGGCGGCCTGATCCGGGTCATCGCCGGCGAGGTCGCCGGGCACCAGGGTCCGGGCTCGACGCACACGCCGATCACCATCGCGCACGTCACGTTGCAGCCCGGCGCCGAGCTGAGCCTGCCGTGGCGGTCGGACTTCAACGCGCTGGTGTACGTGCTGGCCGGCCGCGGCACCGTCGGCACCGACCGGCGGCCGATCCACCTCGGCCAGCTCGCCGTGCACGGGCCCGGCGAGGCGCTGCGGATCACCGCCGACCGGACGCAGGACTCCAACGCCCCGGCGCTGGAGCTGTACCTGATGGGCGGCCAGCCGATCCGCGAGCCGGTGGCACACTACGGCCCGTTCGTGATGAACACCCGCGCCGAGCTGATCCAGGCGGTCGAGGACTTCCAGGCCGGCCGGCTCGGGGTGATCCCGACCGGGCGGGTGCCGCACAGCGACGGCCAGGGCGACCGGCCCTGACCTGTCAGGGGCGCCCCGGTCCGCCGGGGCGCCCGGCCGCGGTCTCAGGAGACGGCGAAGATCCCGGCCACGCCGAGGATCACCATCAACAGGACCGCCACCAGCGCACCCCGCTCACCCTCCACCGCCTGGTCGCGGTCGTCGGTCACGGTGTTCGTCGTCTCGGCGGGCATGTCGGTGCCTCCTCGGTGTCGCGATCCAGGGGTCCGGCGTACCCCTGGCGCGCGGCACCCACGCGACCTGCTGCTCGCCGTGCGGGGTCCTGCCGGGGGTCCTACCGTGTGAGGACGTCGTCGACCTCGGGGGTGGAACGTGACTCTGCGGGACTGGTTCCTCACCGCACAGGAACGCGCCAACCTGGGGTCTGAGTTACCCGTCTGGACCGATGGAAACCTCGCCGAGCCGTTGATTCACGGAGCCGCGTACTTCGACCGCCTGGTCAGCGAGGTGGAATCGCTCACCGCGGGCGATCATCTGTTCTTCACCGACTGGCGCGGCGACCCGGACGAGCGGATGCGCCCGGACGGCCCGACGGTGGCGCAGTTGTTCGCGCGGGCCGCCCAGCGCGGGGTGATCGTCAAGGGCCTGATCTGGCGCTCCCACCTCGACACGCTGTCCTACAGCGAGGCGGAGAACCGCGACCTCAGCGAGGCGATCCGGGCGGCCGGCGGCGAGGTGCTGCTCGACCAGCGGGTCCGGCGCGGTGGCTCGCACCACCAGAAGCTGGTGGTGCTGCGCCATCCGGGCGACCCGAGCCGGGACATCGCGTTCGCCGGCGGCATCGACCTGTGCCACAGCCGCCGCGACGACGCCGGCCACGCCGGCGACCCGCAGCCGATCGGCATGTCCCCCCGGTACGGCCCCACGCCGCCCTGGCACGACGTGCAGCTCGCGGTGCGCGGGCCGGTCGTCGGCGCGCTCGACACCACGTTCCGGGAGCGGTGGACCGACCCGATGCCGCTGGACTCGGAGAACCCGATGGCGTACCTGCGGGACCGGCTGCGCGGCTCCGACCTGCGCCCCGACCCGCTGCCCGAACAGCCCGCCGACCCGCCGCCCTGCGGGCCGCACCACGTGCAGGTGCTGCGCACCTACCCGGCGGTGCGGCCCCGCTACTCGTTCGCCCCGGACGGCGAGCGCACCGTGGCCCGCGGCTACACCAAGGCGGTACGCCGGGCCCGGCGGCTGATCTACCTGGAGGACCAGTACCTCTGGTCGACCGAGGTGGCGGAGCTGTTCGCGCAGGCGCTGCACGAGCATCCGGACCTGCACCTGGTGGCGGTCGTGCCCCGGCACCCGGACGTGGACGGCCGGCTCGCGCTGCCGCCGAACATGGTCGGCCGGGAGCAGGCGCTGTCGCTGTGCCACCGGGCCGCGCCGGAACGGGTGCACGTGTTCGACGTGGAGAACCACGACGGCACGCCGGTCTACGTGCACGCGAAGGTCTGCGTGGTGGACGACGTGTGGGCCAGCGTGGGCAGCGACAACTTCAACCGCCGCTCCTGGACGCACGACAGCGAGTTGTCCTGCGCGGTGCTCGACGACACCCGGGACACCCGCGCGCCGGCCGACCCGGCCGGGATGGGCGACAGCGCCCGGGTGTTCGCCCGCGACCTGCGGCTGCGGCTGTGGCGCGAGCACCTGGACCGTGATCCCGGCGGCACGCAGGACGACGACCTGCTGGACCCGGCGGACGCGGTGGCCTCGATCACCGCGGCGGCCGACGAGTTGGACCGCTGGCACGCCGGGGGCCGGGCCGGTCCCCGTCCGCCGGGCCGGTTGCGGCCGCACCGCCCGGAGCGGCTGCCCTGGCGTACGCGGCTCTGGGCGCTGCCCGCGTACCGGCTGGTCTACGACCCGGACGGCAGGCCGCTGCGCGCCCGGCGGGCCGGCACGTGGTGACGGTCGCGCACCTCGTCGGGCACGTTCGGGCGGGCCGGATAGGCGAACGAGACCCGGGGCGAGTAGAACCCCCAGCACACGTGCAGCGGGTTGGCCGGCCGCAGCGCGTGGACCGGATGCTCCGGCGCCGGGAACTCCACCGACTCGACCTCGAACGGTGACACCGGCTCGGCCACGTACGGATAGTCGGTGACGATCAGCTCGCCGTCGCGGCCGGTGAGGTAGCGGTGGTGGCCGTTGTGGACCTCGGTGCCGGTGTGCCCGACCCGGGCGGTGACCCGGATCAGCAGCGTGCCGTCGCCGGCCCGGGTCTCGGCGGTGAGCCGGTCGCCCCGCAGGTCCAGGCGCGTCTCCCCGGCGGCGGCGGGCGCGCCCCGTGCGGCGGCGTACCGCCGGACCCGCTCGCTGGAGGAGAAGTAGTGGGTCCACCAGCCACCCGGCGTCCCGCCGTCGGGCGGATCCATGTCCGTCAGTGAGACACCCAGGTAGGTGAGCGAGTACGCGCCGAAGCCGGAGGTCTGTGTCTCGTCGTCGACCACGTACTGGTTGACGAAGACCTGACGCTGCGGGTGCGGACGCAGACCGGCGGGCAGCAGGGTCTCGACCACGCCGGGATCCGCCGGGAGCCAGCTGAACAGCAGCGTCCGGGCGTTGATGACGAGTTGCGGCGCGGCGGGATCCAGCACGGTGCCTCCGTTGACGTGTCGCTACGGACGGTACGGGCGGTCCCGTCGGCGGGACAACGACAGAAAGGCGACACTTCGCCCACCTGTCGGATTCCGCGTTGACCGATCGGGGCGCGCTATGCCCGGAAAAACGAGGTCCATACCCCGCCACACCTTAAGTACATCGTACTTTCGGCTAGATTTCGGCAGCACGATCGGGCTATGGTGGCTCCCGAACGTACTACCGTCACCTAAACCTGAGCGTCACGTCTTTTTCTTCCGCGGACGAGGTGCAGGGAGGACCACCCATGACCGCCCACACGATCAGCGCCCCGGCGACCACGCCGGCCGGCTCCGCGAAGCTCGACCCCCGCTCGCTCACCGACAGCGCCGCCGACCTGCTCGCCGCCATGGCCGCGCTGCCGGCCGGCCACCCCTCGCGGCCCGCGCTGCGCGACCGCGCCATCGAGGCGTGGCTGCCGCTGGCGAACCACCTGGCCCACCGCTACAGCGGCCGCGGCGAACCGAACGACGACCTGGCGCAGACCGCCGCGATCGGCCTGATCAAGGCGATCGACAAGTTCGACCCGTCGCGCGGCGTCGACTTCGCCGGCTACGCGATCCCCACCATCATCGGTGAGCTCAAGCGCCACTTCCGCGACCGCACCTGGGACATCCGCGTCCCCCGCCGGTTGCAGGAGCTGCGCCTGGCGATCTCCGACGCCAACAGCACGCTGCTCCAGACGCTCGGCCGCTCGCCGACGGTCGCCGACATCGCCGCCCACCTCAAGCTCACCGAGGAAGAGGTCCTCGAAGGCCTGGAGGGCGCCCGCGCCTACAACGCGGTGTCGCTGTCCACGCCGACCGGCGACGGCGAGCGGGCCACCGAGCTGGGCGACCTGCTCGGCGGCGAGGACGGCGAGTTCGAGCTGGCCGAGACGCGCGTCGCCCTCGGCCCGGCGCTGGCCACGCTCGACCAGCGCGAGCAGAAGATCCTCACGCTGCGCTTCTACGGCAACCTGACCCAGTCGCAGATCGCCGAGCAGATCGGCGTCTCGCAGATGCACGTGTCCCGGCTGCTGGCCCGGGCCCTGACCAAGCTGCGCGGTCAGCTCGACGGAACGTACTAGCAGGTGGCGGCGGCCGGGTCGGCGGACCCGGCGCAGCGGTCCACCCGGCCCGGTCGGCGGTGCGCCGGCCGGGCCGTTCCGTGTCCGCCCACCGGGGCCGGTGCGACAGCCCGCCGGGGGCGGGTGCGAGAGTGGGTCGGTGCTC
>NZ_KK037233.1:1957300-1957807 GCF_000568915.1 Micromonospora sp. M42
CCGGCGCGGGTGAGATCGGCGCCGTCGCGCGCCGCCTGGCCGACCTGCGCGACGTCGCGGTGCTGCCGTTGCACGGACGGCTGCCCGGCCCGGCCCAGGACGCGGCGCTCACACCCGCCGCCGGGCGGCGCGTGGTTCTCGCGACGGCGGTGGCGGAGAGCAGCCTGACCGTGCCGGGCGTCCGGGTCGTGGTGGACGCCGGCCTGAGCCGGGTGCCCCGCACCGACCTGGCCCGAGGGCTGGGTTCGCTGGTGACGGTGCCGGTGTCCCGGGCGGCGGCGACGCAGCGGGCGGGCCGGGCCGGGCGGGAGGCGCCGGGCGCGGTCTACCGCTGCTGGTCCGAGGCGGCACACGAGCGGCTCGCCCCGCAGCCCGAGCCGGAGATCGCCACCGCCGACCTGACCGGGTTCGCGCTGGAGCTGGCGGCCTGGGGCACCCCGGACGGCGCCGGCCTGGCGCTGCCCGATCCGCCGCCACCGGCCGCGCTGGCCGTGGCGCGGGAGACCC
>NZ_KK037233.1:1958526-1972404 GCF_000568915.1 Micromonospora sp. M42
CCGACTGGCTCGGGCCGGAGCTGATCCGCGCCCGCCGCCGGGCCGACCTGAGCCGGGTGGACGTGGTGGCGGCGCTGCGCCGGCTGCTGGACTGGCGGCAGGCCGCCCGGCTGGACGAGCTGGCCCCGGAACGGCTCGCGGTGCCCAGCGGGTCGCGGGTACGTGTCGACTACGCCGATCCGGGCGCGCCGGTGCTGGCGGTGAAGCTCCAGGAGACGTTCGGCTGGCGGGACGTGCCGCGCATCGCCGACGGGCGGGTGCCGGTACTGCTGCACCTGCTCTCCCCCGCCGGGCGGCCGGTGGCGGTCACCGCCGACCTGGCGTCGTTCTGGCGCACCGGCTATCCGCAGGTGCGGGCGGAGCTGCGGGGCCGCTACCCGCGTCACCCGTGGCCGGAGGACCCGACCACCGCCGAGCCGACCCGCCGGGCCGCTCCGCGCCGCCGGTGAGGGCTACTCCTCGACGACGTCGGCGATCACGACTGTGATGTTGTCCGGGCCGCCGGCCCGCAGCGCCAGGTCGATCAGCCGGGCCGCGCAGGCGTCCCGCTCCATCTGCTCGTTGAGGACCTCGGTGAGCGTGTCCGCGCGGACGACGTTGGAGAGGCCGTCGCTGCACAGCAGCCAGCGGTCGCCCGCGCGGGGCACCATCGTCGCGTACGACGGGGAGACCTGGTCGCCCTGCAACGCCTGGGTGACCACGGCCCGCCGGGGGTGGCTGCTGGCCTGCTCGGCGGTGATCACGCCCTGGTCGACGAGCATCTGCACGAACGTGTCGTCGCGGGTGACCTGCTTGAGCACGCCCTCGCGGAACAGGTAGGCGCGGGAGTCGCCGACGTGCGCCAGCGCCAGGCAGCTGCCGGTGCGGGCGAACAGCAGCGCGGTGAGCGTGGTCCCCATGCCCTGACGTTCCGGGTCCTCCTCCACCGCCTGGCGGATCCGCGCGGTGGCCAGCTCGATCGCGCCCTGGAGCGCGGCGACGAGCGCGTCCTCCGGCGTCTCCACGTCCAGCGGGGCGATCGCGTCGATCGCGATACGGCTGGCCAGGTCGCCGGCCGCCATGCCGCCCATGCCGTCGGCCACCGCGACCAGCCAGGGGCCCGCGTGCTGGGCGTCCTGGTTGCCGCTGCGGATCAGCCCACGGTCGCTCGCTCCGACGGAACGAAGCTTCAGGGTCATGGGTCGCAGCCTGCCAGGTCGAGGGCTCGGTTGTCTGTAGGAGATCACCGACATCGTACGTGGCGCGCCGGACCCCTCCGCGAGCGGGCGCTCGGCCGAGCATCGGGCCGGATCGATTGACAGCGACGGAACGCGGTGGAAACATCGGCCTGATATTGGGAGCGCTCCCAGTTCCCGATCTCCCCCACCACCCCCGAGCACGGAAGGAACCTCCGTGACCCGATCCCGACGTCGGCTCGCCGCGCTCGCGGCCACCACGCTGGCGCTCACCGGCCTCACCGCCGGCCCGGCCCTTGCCGAGGTGCCGCCGGACGCCCCCGAACAACTCCGCAACGGCGACTTCAGCGCCGGTGTCTCCCCCTGGTTCTCCTACGGCACCGGCGACCTCGCTGTCGTCGACGGCCGGCTCTGCACCACCGTCGCGGCCGGCACCGCCAACCCGTGGGACGCCGGCATCGGCCAGGACGCGGTGCCGCTGATGCAGGGCGCCGAGTACGAGCTGTCCTTCGACGTCTCCGCCACCCCGGGCGCGGCCGTCAAGGCGGTGCTGCAGCTCGGCAGCGCCCCCTACACCACGTACGCGAGCGTCGACGCGACCGCCACCGGCACCTCGAAGCGCGTCACCACCACGTTCACCTCCCCGGCCGAGAACCCCACCGCCCAGCTGATCTTCCAGGTCGGCGGCAGCGCCGAGGCGCAGACGTTCTGCCTGGACAACGTGTCGCTGCGCGGCGGGGAGCCGGCGCCGCCGTACGAGCCGGACACCGGGCCCCGGGTCCGGGTCAACCAGGTCGGCTACCTGCCCGGCGGGCCGAAGCACGCCACTGTGGTCACCGAGGCCACCGACGCGCTGCCCTGGCAGCTGAAGTCGGGCAGCGGCGCGGTGGTCGCCAGCGGGCAGACCACGCCGCGCGGCACCGACGCCGCCTCCGCGCAGAACGTGCAGACCGTCGACTTCTCCGCGTACCGCAAGCCGGGCACCGGCTACACGCTGACCGTGGACGGCGAGACCAGCCACCCGTTCGACATCTCCGGCACGCTCTACGACCGGCTGCGCGCCGACTCGCTGCAGTTCTTCTACGCCCAGCGCAGCGGCATCGAGATCGACGGCGACCTGATCGGCGAGGAGTACGCCCGCCCGGCCGGTCACCTCGGCGTCGCGCCGAACCAGGGCGACACCGACGTGCCGTGCCAGGCCGGCGTCTGCGACTACTCGCTGGACGTGCGCGGCGGCTGGTACGACGCGGGCGACCACGGCAAGTACGTGGTCAACGGCGGCATCGCCACCTACCAGCTCCTGAGCACCTTCGAGCGGACCAAGACCGCCGAGACCGCCGACGGCGGCGCCGCCCTGGGCGACTCCACGCTGCGGCTGCCCGAGCGCGGCAACGACGTGCCGGACGTGCTCGACGAGGCCCGCTGGGAGCTGGAGTTCCTGCTGCGCATGCAGGTGCCGGCCGGCAAGCCGCTGGCCGGGATGGTCCACCACAAGATCCACGACCGGAACTGGACCGGCCTGCCGCTGCAGCCCCAGGACGACCCGGAGCCGCGTGAGCTGCACGCGCCGTCCACCGCCGCCACGCTGAACCTGGCCGCCGTCGCCGCGCAGTGCCAGCGGCTGTACGCCCCGTACGACGCCGCCTTCGCCGCGCGCTGCGGCACCGCCGCGAAGACCGCGTACGCCGCGGCCAAGGCGCACCCGGCGATCTACGCCTCGGCCAGCGACGGCACCGGCGGCGGCGCGTACGACGACTCCAACGTCAGCGACGAGTTCTACTGGGCCGCGGCCGAGCTGTGGCTGACCACCGGCGACAAGGCGTACCTGGCCGACGTCACCGGCTCGCCGCTGCACACCGCCGACGTGTTCGCCCCCAACGGCGCGTTCGGCTGGCAGAGCGTGGCCGCGCTGGGCCGCCTGGACCTGGCCACCGTGCCGAACACGCTGCCCGCCGCGGAGAAGACCCGGATCCGCGAGTCGATCACCGCCGCCGCCGACAGCTACCTGGCCACGATCGCCGGCCAGGCGTACGGGCTGCCGTTCCCGGGCAGCGCCGACGCGTACGTCTGGGGCAGCAACAGCAACCTGGTGAACAACGCGATCGTGCTGGCCACCGCGTTCGACCTGAGCCGGGACGCGAAGTACCGGGACGGCGCGGTGCAGGCCGCCGACTACCTGTTCGGCCGCAACGCGCTGAACATGTCGTACGTGACCGGGTGGGGCGAGCAGCACGCCCGCAACCAGCACAGCCGGATCTTCGGCCACCAGCTGAACCCGGACCTGCCGCGCCCGCCGGCCGGCTCGCTCGCCGGTGGCCCGAACGCCGCGCTGCAGGACCCGTTCGCGGCGAACCTGCTCGCCGGATGCGCGCCGATGTTCTGCTACGTCGACGACATCAACTCGTACGCGACGAACGAGGTGGCGATCAACTGGAACTCGGCGCTGGCGTGGCTCGCGTCGTTCCTGGCCGACCAGGGTGACGCCGGCGCGGTGCCGGCGCCGTCCTGCGCGGTCACCTACACCACGCACGGGAGCTGGCCGTCCGGCTTCACCACCCAGGTGACGGTGCGCAACACCGGCACGACGGCGGTGAACGGGTGGAGCCTGCGGTGGGCGTTCCTCGGCGACCAGAAGGTGGACCACGCCTGGTCGGCGCAGCTCGGCCAGAGCGGCGCCACGGTCACCGCGAAGAACCTGTCCTGGAACGCGAAGCTGGCGCCGGGCGCGTCCACCACGTTCGGCTTCAACGGCACCGCGTCCCGGTTCCCGAACCCGGATCCGGGGCTGGTCACCCTGAACGGGAAGGCCTGCACGGTCTCCTGACCGAGCTGACCGGACGCCATCGCAGGACCGGGTACGGTCCTGCGATGGCGTACCTCTTCCTGCTCGGCGCGATCACCGCCGAGGTGATCGGCACGAGCCTGCTCAAGGCCACAGACGGTTTCACCCGGCTCTGGCCCACACTGGGCCTGGCGGTGGCGTACCTGTCCGCGTTCGGGCTGCTCTCGCTTGCGGTGAAGGACATCCCGGTCGGCGTCGCGTACGCCGTCTGGTCCGGCCTCGGCACCGCCGCCATCATGGCGATCGGCGCGGCGTTCCTGGGCGAGCCGCTGAGCGTGGCGAAGGTGATCGGGGCGGGGCTGGTCATCGCCGGGGTGGTGGTGCTCAACCTCGGCGGCGCGCACTGAGCGCCACCCGGCTCAGGCCGCCGCGCGCAGCAGCCGGAGCTGCCCGATCTCGGCCACGTTCTTCATCAGCTCGGCGTTCACCCACGCGGCCAGGTGCGTCACGGTGAGACCGGCGTCGGCGGGCCAGGGGTACGCGGACGGCCGGTCCAGGTCGGCCTCGGCCAGCCCGTCCAGCGCTTCAGTCCACTCCGTCCGCAGCTCCCGCAGCCAGGCGACCGTCTCCGCGCCCGGCCCGGGCCAGCGGATATCGTCGCGTTCCCGCGCCGGGCGCTGCCGCACGTGGTCGGTCGCGACCGACCACCACCAGCCGATGTGCCAGGTCAGCCACCCGATCGTGGGCGCCGGGACCGGGTCCGGCTCGCTGTCGGCCCAGTCGGGACGCCACCCGCCGCCCGGGCCGGGGCGCATGGTCCAGCACAGCGCGGCCGGCTCCCAGAGGAAGTCCGCCGGCTCCAGCCGGTCGAGGTGGTACTCGGCGAGCGCCCAGGTCAGGTCGAACTGCCAGCGCAGCAGGCCGGTCACGGAGGCAGGCATCGCGCGATCGTGGCACGGCCCACGCCCGCGGTCGACCGGTTAACCGCTCCCGGCCCGCCTCGCGACGACGCCCCTCGCGACGTGGCGGCCCGGCGTGTCGTGGCGAGAACAAGGAACATCCAAAAAGCGATATGACTGTGAGGCATAAATATGCCTGAGAGTCATATCGCTCGAGGCGTCACCTTTCCGGAGGGCCACCGGCCGCCGTGACGCGCCCGGCCCGGGTCGAGGCCCAGCGCCGCCTCGCGGTGTGACGGGCGTCGCCCCTGGCGGGGCTCCGGGGGCGGGGGAACGGCCCTAGCGTCGATCACATGGCCCTCGCCGGACCCCGCTGATGGGGCGCGTCTCGCCGCTCCCGCCGCCCGGGCCGCTGCGCACCCTCGCGTACGCCACGCTGGTCAACACGGTCGGCGCGGGCCTGTGGCTGGCGGGCGGGGCGCTCTACCTGACCCGGGACGTGGGCCTCTCCGCCACCTCGGTGGGCGCCGGGCTCACCGTCGCCGGGCTGGTCGGGCTCAGCGCGAGCGTGCCGCTTGGCGCGCTGGCCGACAGGTCGGATCCGCGTACGCTCCGGGCCGTCCTCCAGGTGGGCCAGGCGGTCGCCGCGCTCGCGTACCTGCTGGTCGGCTCGTTCCCGGCGTTCCTGGCGGTGGCGGTGCCGGAGGCGCTGCTCGCGACCGGCAACCTGGCGGTACGGGCGGCGCTCGTGGCGGCGGTGGGCGGCCCGGACGGCCGGGTGCACGCCTTCGCCACGCTGCGCGCGGTGGCGAACCTGGGCATCACCGTCGGTACCGCGCTGGCCGGGATCGCGCTCGCGGTGGACACGCACCGGGCCTACCAGGTGCTCGTGGTCGGCAACGCGGCCACCTACCTGCTCTCGGCGGCACTGCTGCTGCGCCTGCCGCCGCAGCCGGCCGCCGACGCGCGCCGGGGCCACGGCGGCGAGACCGGCACCCGACGCGGAGACGACGCCCGGAGCGATGACGACCGGCGGTGGCACCCGACGCGGACCGGGCGCGCGGCGGCGCGGCGGACCGCTGCGGGACGGACGATTCCTCGCGGTCAGCGGCGCGTCGGCGGTGCTGAGCACGCACGTGACGGTGCTCGTGCTCGTCGTACCGCTGTGGACCGTGGACCGGGCCGGCGCGCCGCCACCCGTGGTGTCGGCGGTGCTGCTGGCAAACACGGTGCTCACCGTGCTGCTCGCGGTCCGGCTGAGCCGGGGCGCCGAGCGGGCCGCGCCGGCCGCGCGGAAGCTGCGCCGGGCCGGGCTCGTGCTCGCGGCGGCCACACCGCTGTACGCGGCGACAGCCGCCATGCCCGGTGCTCCCGGCGGTCGTGCTGCTGCTCGTCGCGACGGCGGTGTGGACGGTGGGCGACCTGTGGCACGGCGCGGCCGGCGCGGGCCTCGCCTAACGACCTGGCCCCACCCGACGCGATCGGCGCCTACCAGGGCGCGGACGGCCTGCTCGCCGGGCTGGCCCCAGGCGCTCGGCCGGGGCCTGCTCACGCTGCTGGTGCTCGGTGGCGGGCCGGTCGGCTGGCTGGTGCTCGGCGGGATCTTCGCAGCCGCCGGGCTGGCCGCCCCGGCGCTGACCCGCCGGGCGGTGGCGCACCGGCCGGCGCCACGGGCGCGACCCGTCGGCGTGCCCGGCTGAGCGCGGTGTAGCAGCATGGCGGGATGACCGACCAGTCCTCCCTCACCATCCGCCCCGGTGGACCCGGCGACGCGCCCACGCTGTTGCGGCTGCTCGACAGCGCCACCGCCTGGCTGACCGAACTCGGGCGTACCGACCAGTGGGGCGCCGAGCCGGCGTCGATCGACCCACGCAGAATCGCCCAGGCCGAGGAGTGGGCGGCCGGGGACGGCCTGTACCTGGCCGAGATCGACGCGACGGTCGCGGGCGCGCTGGTGGTGGGCGCGGCAACGAACTACGTGCCGCCGGCCACCGAACCCGAGCTGTACGTGAACCTGCTGGTCACCGACCGGGCGTACGCGGGGCGCGGGGTCGGTGCGGCGCTGCTGGCGTACGCGGCGGAGCTGGCCCGCGAAACGCGGCGTCGACCTGCTGCGGGTGGACTGCTTCCGCAGCCCCGAACCGAGCGCTCGTCCGGTTCTACGAGAGCTGCGGGTTCACCGCCACCGAGCCGTTCGTCGTGGAGCGGCCGGGCCGCCCGACGTGGACCGGGCAGGTGCTGGAGCGCCGGGTCGGCTGAGTCAGCCGATCTCCTCGTCCACGAAGCACCAGCGCCACGACTCCCCCGGCTGGACCGACCGCATCACCGGATGCCCGGCCGACTCGAAGTGCTTCGTGGCGTGCTGGTACGGCGACGAGTCGCAGCAGCCCACGTGCCCGCAGGTCAGGCAGGCGCGCAGGTGCACCCAGTCGGGGTTGCCGATCGCCACGCAGTCCGGGCACTCGGTGGTGGTGGCGGGCTCGGCCGTGCCCGCCTCGGCCAGGTGCCGGCAACTCATTCGACGACCTCCTGTCGCAGCAGTGACTCCTCCAGATCCAGGTCACGATAGGCGCGGGTGAGCACCTCCTCCGGGATCTGGCCGGAGTCGCGGGCGGCCCGGAACACCTCCCGCTCGGCGTCGATCATCTCCTGACGCAGGCGCGCGTACGCCTGGGAGGGGGTTTCCCGTTCGGTGCCGCCGAGCCGCTCCCAGGCCAGGTTGGCCCGGGTGGTGGTCAGCCCACGCAGGCGCTCCACCACCGCTTCCGGCGCGCCCCCGGCCAGTTCGTCGAGGCGTTCCCGGGCCGCCCGGCTCGCCCGCTGCTGCACCCCGGCGGCGGACAGCGCGTCCTGCACCGGGTCGTCCGGCGGCAGCCGCAGCCGCCGGGCCAGCCACGGCAGCGTCGCGCCCTGCCCGACCAGCGTCGCCACGATCACCGCGAACGCCAGCCAGATCAGCAGCGCGCGCGGGTACGGCGTGTCGCCGGCGAGGGTGAGCGGCAGACCCAGCGCGGCGGCCAGCGTCACCACGCCCCGCATGCCGGCCCAGCCGATGACGACCGGGTACTGCACCGGCGGCGCCGGGTCACGGTGACGGATCCGGGGCACGAGCCGGGCCAGGTAGGTGGCCGGGAAGACCCAGACGAACCGGGCCAGGAAGACGGCGGCCAGCACCGCGGCGGTGATCGCGACGATCGAGCCGAGCGGCTCCTCCAGGTCGCGTACCACCTCCGGCAGCTGCAGGCCCACCAGCAGGAACACCAGTCCTTCGAGGAGGAACCGGATCAGCCGCCAGAACGCCGTCACCTGCAGGCGGGAGGCGGCCGACATGAGCGTGGGCAGCTTGTGCCCGATGCCGAGGCCGGTCACCACCACCGCGACCACCCCGGAGGCGTGGATCTCCTCGGCGGCGAACACCACGGCGAACGGCACGATCAGCGACAGCGCGTTGTCCAGCACCGGGTCGGTGGCGCGTTTGTGCAGGAAGCCGAAGACCACCACGCCGAGCAGGCCGACCAGGACGCCGCCGCCGGCCGCGACCACCACCTCCCGGGCCACGTCGCCGAACCCGACGCCGCCGGTGGTGGCGGTCGCCGCGACGATCGCGACCCGCAGCAGCACCAGCGCGGTGGCGTCGTTGACCAGGCTCTCGCCCTCCAGGATGGTGACGATCCGCCGGGGCAGGCCGACCCGGCGGGCCACCGCGGTGGCGGCGACCGCGTCCGGCGGCGCCACCACCGCGCCCAGCGCCAGGCAGATCGCGTACGGCAGGTGGGGCAGGAACCAGTGCACGACGGTGCCCACCACGAACGCGGTGAAGATGACCAGCCCGACGGCGAGCAGCAGGATCGGCCGCAGGTTGAGCCGGAACGCCGGCACCGACGTCTCCACCGCCGCCACGTACAGCAGCGGCGGCAGGATGCCCACCAGCACCAGGTCCGGGTCCAGCCGCACGTGCGGGAAGAACGGCAGGAAGGACAGCGCGAGACCGAGCACCACGAGCAGGATCGGCGCGAGCAAGCCGAGCTTGCGGGCCAGCGCCGCGCCGAACGTGGCGATGGCCAGGAAGACCACTACCTCGAACAGAGCATCCACGAGCGTCGAGCCTATGCGCCGCGGCGTCGATGTGTGATCAGGCGGCGGAGCGCAGCTTCGGCAGCACCTCCGCGCCGAACGTGTCGATGAACGCGCGCTGCTCCTGCCCGACGTGGTGCAGCGCGATCTGGTCGAAGCCCAGCGCCACGTACTCCTCCAGCCAGCCGATGTGCCGGCCCAGGTCGGCGGAGACGTTCACGGTCTCGGCGACCGTCGACATCGGCACGTCGGCGCTCGCCACGTCGAAGTGTTCGGGGGTCTCCAGGTCCCAGCACACCGGCGGGGCGAACACGTTGCTGCGCCACTGGTCGTACGCGATCGCCTCGGCCTCGGCCTGCTCGGGCGCCCAGCTCACGTGCACCTGCAGGTGCAGCGGGCCGCGTCCGCCCGCGTCCCGGTAGGCGTCGATCATCCGGCGCAGGTGCTCGACCGGCGCGTTGACGGTGATCAGCCCGTCCGCCCACTCGGCGCACCAGCGTGCGGTGGCGACGCTGACCGCGGCGCCGACCAGCGCGGGCGGCTCCTCCGGCCGGGTCCACAGCTTCGCCCGGTCCACTGTGACGAGGCCGTCGTGGCTGACCTCCTCGCCGGCCAGCAGCGCGCGGATCACGTCGACGCACTCGCGCAGCCGCGCGGAGCGGACGTCCTTGCGCGGCCAGACCTCGCCGGTGATGTGCTCGTTCGCCGCCTCGCCGGTGCCCAGCGCGGCCCAGAACCGGCCCGGGTACATGGCGCCGAGCGTGCCGATGGCCTGCGCGATGATCGCCGGGTGGTAGCGCTGGCCGGGCGCGTTCACCACGCCGAAGGACAGGTTCGTGGCCTGGAGCGCGGACCCGAGCCAGGACCAGGCGAACCCGGACTGGCCCTGCCGCTCGCTCCACGGCGAGAAGTGGTCGGAGCACATGGCCGCGTCGAAGCCGGCGCGCTCGGCGTGGATCACCGCCTCCAGCAGCCGGGCCGGGTGGATCTGCTCGTGGGATGCGTGGAAGCCGAACGCCGTCATGGTGGGCACTCCTACCCGTAACGGCGTCCGGCCAATCGCGTCTACTCGGAGTGCGCGCCGGCACCCGCGCCCGCCTGGCCCTCGCCGATCCACACGGTCTTGGTGTTGCAGAACTCGCGCATCCCGGCGGCGGACAGCTCGCGGCCGTACCCGGAGTTCTTCACGCCGCCGAACGGCAGCTCCGGATAGGACGTGGTCATCCCGTTGATGAACACGTTGCCGGCGTCCAGGTCGACGGCGAAGCGCTCCTGCTCGGCCGGGTCGTTGGTCCAGGCGTTGGAGCCGAGGCCGAAGCTGGTGCCGTTGGCCACTTCGATCGCCTCGTCGTACGAGCCGACCCGGTAGAGCCCGGCGACCGGCCCGAACACCTCCTCGGACCACATCCGCATCTCCGGGCGCAGGTCGGTGACCACGGTCGGCGGGTAGTACCAGCCGTCCCCGGCCGGCTTCTCACCGCCGCAGAGCACCGTCGCGCCCTGGTCCACCGCGTCGGTGACCTGGGCGTGCACCTCGTCGCGGCCACGCTCGCTGGCCAGCGGGCCGACGTCGGTGCCGTCGTCCATCGGGTCGCCGACGCGCAGCGCCGCCATCCGGGCGGCGAACTTCTCGGCGAACGCGTCGAACACGTCGGTGTGCACGATGAACCGCTTCGCGGCGATGCAGGACTGACCGTTGTTCTGGCAGCGGGCGGTGGTGGCCACCTCGGCGGCGGTGTCCAGGTCGGCCGAGGGCATCACCACGAACGGGTCGCTGCCGCCCAGCTCCAGCACCGTCTTCTTGATCTCCCGGCCGGCGATCTGGGCGATGGACCGGCCGGCCGGCTCGCTGCCGGTGAGCGTGGCGGCGCGGACGCGGGGGTCGCTGAGGATCCGGTCGACCGCGTCGGAGCCGACCAGCAGCGTGGTGAACGCGCCCTCGGGGAACCCGGCCCGCCGGAACAGGTCCTCCAGGTAGAGCGCGGTCTGCGGCACGTTCGAGGCGTGCTTGAGCAGGCCGGTGTTGCCCGCCATCAGGGCCGGGGCGGCGAAGCGCATGACCTGCCACAGCGGGAAGTTCCACGGCATCACCGCGAGCACCGGGCCGATCGGCTGGTAGCGCACGTACGCCCGCTTCGCCTTGACCGCGGCGGCGTCGGCCGGCTCGTCGGCGAGCATCCGGGGCGCGTTGTCGGCGTAGAAGCGGCACGCGGTGGCGCACTTGGTGACCTCCGCCTTCGCGGCGGCGTACGTCTTGCCCATCTCGGTGGTCATCAGCCGGGCCGTCTCGTCGCGCTCGGCGTCGAGCCGGTCGGCGGCGGTGGTGAGCCACCGGGCCCGCTGCGCGATGGTGGTCTCACGCAACTGCCGGAAGGCCAGGTCGGCCCGCTCGATCGCGGCGTCGATCTGCTCGTCCGACATCGCGTCGTACGTCTTGAGCACCTGTCCGGTGGCGGGATTGGTGGTGGCGATGGGCATGTCGTCCTCCTGTCACTCGAACAGCGAGTGCCGCACGCCCGGCTCCTCCCGGCGGCGCGCGGCGCGGCGGCGCTGGATCACGACCAGGTCGACCACCGCCACCACGGCGAGCAGCGCGCAGACCACGCCCAGCCAGGCGATGCCGGCGGCGAACGCGAGCACCGCGAAGACGGTCATCACGACCAGACCGAACGTCGCCAGCACGAGCCGCAGGTTCAGGGCGCTGTTCGCGTGGCCGACCGTGCCGCGGGCGCGCCGGGGTTGTGATCGGGTCATTCCTGGGGCCTACCCCGGCACGGGCGGGGATAACCGGCCGGGGCGGGAACGCCGGTGATCCGGGACACCCGGCGGGCGGTCGCCGGATGCGCGCTGCGGGCGAGTGCGTTACTTCGGGGTGCCGGTTTCCGGCGGAGATCCCGCGGGCCGGTGGAGAGGATGGCATGACCACGACGCAGGCCGTACCCGTGACCGTCGCCGTGTCCCGGCGCGCCGACCCCGCGCGTACCGACGAGGTGGTGGCGTGGATGCGGGCCGGTACGGCGCTCGCGGAGAGCTTCCCGGGCTTCCTCGGCGCCGGTTTCGTCCGCAGCGCCCCCGGTTCCGGCGAGTGGCACGTGATGTACCGCTTCGCCGACGCGGACACGCTGCGCGGCTGGGAGGACTCGCCGCAGCGGCGCTGGTGGCTCAGCTCGGCGCAGGGCATCGTCGAGCACACCCGGGTCGAGCGGCGCACCGGCATCGAGGGCTGGTTCGACCCGCCGGTGGACCACGTGGTCGAGACGTTCGGCGAGCCGGAGCCGGCCGCGCCGCCGCGCTGGAAGCAGGCGGTCACGATCTGGCTGGCGTTCTTCCCGCTGAGCCTGGCCGCCACGCTGCTGACCGCCCGGTTCCTCGCCGACGTGCCGCTGGCCGGGCGGACGCTGCTGATGACGCTCGTGCTCACCCCGCTGATGACCTACCTGGTGCTGCCCCGGATCACCCGCCTGCTGCACCGGTGGCTGCACGGCCGGCCGGCGCCGACACGACAGATGTGAACGACAGTGGTCTATGCCTGATAGCCGACAGAACCGCTTCCGGGACCCCGCCGGGGCATAGGGTCGACGCGCCCGTTGCCGCCGCCCGACGGGGGAACCCATGCCTCGACGCTGGATCGCCGCCCTGGCCTGCCTGGCGGCGCTCGTCGCGCTCGCCTGTGACGGCTCCGGCGAGGCGTCGCCCCGGCCCTCCGGCACACCCCGCCCCGGCGAGCCCCGGGTCCTCACGGCGCTCGGGGACTCGGTCAGCACCGGCTACGGCTCCTGCCTGGTGCTGGTGAGCTGCGAACGCAACTCCTGGTCGACGGGGGACGGCCTGCGGGTGGAGAGCATCTACCGGCGGCTGCGCGCCGACGCGCCGGGCCTGCGGGCGTACAACCGGGCCGCGCCCGGGGCCCGCGCGTCCGCGCTGACCGGCCAGGCCCGGTCGGCGGTACGCGACAAGGCCGACCTGGTCACCGTGCTGATCGGCGCGAACGACGCCTGCCGGGGCGACGTCGACGACATGACGCCCGTCGCCACGTTCCGCGATCAGGTCGACGCGGCGCTCGGCGTGTTGCGCGAGGGCCGGCCGAAGGCCCGGGTGCTGATGGTCAGCATCCCGGACCTGCACCGGCTCTGGCAGATCGGGCACACCGAGCCCCGCGCCGTGCGGGCCTGGTCGCGTGGCGTCTGCCCGGCGCTGCTCGCAGACGCCACGTCGACCGCGCCCGCCGCGGTGGCCCGCCGGGCCCGCGTCCGGGACCGGATCGAGGCGTACGACGGTCAGCTTCGTGCCGCCTGCCGGGCGTACGGGTCACGCTGCCGCTGGGACGGCGGCGCGGTGCACCGTCACCGCTTCACGCTGGACCAGGTGAACGCGCTGGACTGGTTCCACCCGAACGCAGCCGGGCAGGGCCGGCTGGCCGAGGTGGCCTGGAACGCGTCCGGCTGGGCGAGCTGACCGGCGCGGGCCGCCCGGACGGGCCCGGGGCCGAGGAGGGTCAGGGCTGACGCGGGCCGGGAAGCGGCCGGGGACCACCGGCCCGGTAGAGGGCGCGCGTACGGTCGGCCAGTTCCTTCGTGGCCGACGAGTTGGCCCAGGTGCCGAGCACGATCGCGGCGCCCGGCACGACCTTGGCGAACATCCGCTTGGCGGCGCGTACCCCGGCCATCCGGGCCAGCCGGACACCGAGCTGGAGCATCACCCGGCCCAGCGCCCGATCGGCGGCGGAGCCGAACAACGCGCCGGCCCGCTCCCGGCCGGCGGCCACCCCGAGCGCCAGGCGGGCGGTCTGGGCGGCCTTGTGCACCCGCTGGAGCACCAGCAGATCGGTGGCCCGGTCGACGTGCGTCGGGTCGGCGCCGTACGCGGCGGCCACGTGCAGCACCAGCCGGGCCTGGGTCCAGGCCAGCACGCCCACGTCGATCACCGCGCCGGGCAGCCCGGCGGCGCC
>NZ_KK037233.1:1972634-2039022 GCF_000568915.1 Micromonospora sp. M42
GGACGGCGTCGGGCTCCCCGACGGGGGCGGGGTCGGTCACGAAGGGCTCCGGGGGCTCGTGCGGCGGGGGTGACGCGGGTCAGCGCCGGCGCGACTGCAGCCGGGTCGCGATCTGCCGCAGCCGGGCCTGGTTCTCCGGCTTGGACATCTCACGCCGGCCGCGGTCGACCAACTGCTGGCCCCGCGGCGACCGCAGGAAGGCGGTGATCCGTTGCATCAGCGACATGGTGTCCTCCGTCCCGCGGTCCCCTTCATGTGTACCTGGGACCGGCAAGCCCCGTGATACCCGAATCGGCCCTTCGGCAACCACTCGTCCGGCTCAGCCCAGGATCTCGGCCACCACCTCGCCGGCCCGCCACTCATGCTGGGCGTACGCGTCCGGGAACGCCGAGATCTGCACCGCCTGGGCGGCCACCGACAGCGGCAGGTCCTGCCAGCCGGGGATCTCCTCCAGCGCGGACAGGAAGGCCTTCGTCGCGTACTCCGGGTCCATGAGCTGCTCGACGGTGCCCCAGCCGCTGCTCGGCCGCTGCTGGAACAGCCCGACCGAGTCGTGGTCCCAGCCGATGGCCTGGTGCGGGTAGTTCTGCGACTCGGTCAGCACGCCGCTGGCGTAGTTGAGCAGCGTGCTCTCCTGCATCGCGGTCGCCACCGCGATGACCAGGGCCCGGCGCGGCACGCCCATCTCCTTGCCGGCCTGCACGATCTTCTTGGCGTTGTTCATCTGGGTCCGGTCCAGGCCGGCGACCGGGACGATCTGCCGGACCGTCTTCGTCGGCTTCGGCTTGGGCTTGGCGGTCGCCTTCGGGCTCGCCGTCGCGGACGGGGCGGCGGTGGTCGGCGCGGTGGTCGGGCGGGCGCTCGCGCGGGAGGCGACGTCGGCCTCCGCGCGCTCGGCGACCTCCGCCGAGGGCGCCGGGGCGGCGGCGCGCTCCGGCGCGCCGAAGCCGGCCTGGCTGACGCCGACCAGGCCGAGGCAGCAGGCCGCGCCGGTGGCGACCGCGAGCTTGGTCCGGCCGGGCCGGGGGTTCATGGGGGCCCAGAAGCGGGTACGCCGGAAGAGTCCCTGGAGCCTCGTCGAACGGTTGGTGGAGGGGGTATCGTCCGAACGGTCAGCCGGGCGGCCGGGGCCGAACGGGTCGTCGAGGGTGCCGTCGCTACGCATCCGACGAGGCTAGGCGGGGCAAACCGGGATCACCCAGGCCTGTTGAGTGGCCCTCGCCACACTTCGGCCGACCCGGGCCGGACACTCGCGGCCTGCCGCGCCCAGCCGACGACAGACCTCGGGAACCCGGCGAATCACCCGCCGGCCACGCGCCGAAACTCTCCCGGCACGAACCTCGTAGATGTCCCGCTCCCGCCCGGTGATCGACTAACTCGTCCGTTCGGACGATCCGGATGTCGGCCGCCGGACCGGGGCGTAGCCGAATCGTGAT
This sequence comes from Micromonospora sp. M42, assembly GCF_000568915.1. NCBI lineage: Bacteria > Bacillati > Actinomycetota > Actinomycetes > Micromonosporales > Micromonosporaceae > Micromonospora > Micromonospora sp. M42. The sequence goes on from NZ_KK037233.1 coordinate 1,974,071, forward strand.
CACCATCCGGGCATCAGAGGTGTCCGTAACGGAATGGACCACACCCCCCGGTACGTTTGCCGAACCGGGGAGACCGCACGTTCGGCGCTCCCCCGTACGCGTCGACAGGGAGGACCCCACCGGTGCTCGATCCACACGAGCTCTACGAACTCACCGACGAGCTGCCCGAGCTCGGCCAGCCGGTGCTGATCCAGGCGCTCACCGGCTTCGTCGACGCCGGCAACGCCACCCGGCTCGCCCGGGAACAGCTGCTCACCTCGCTCGACGCCCGGACGATCGCCCGCTTCGACGTCGACCAGATCTTCGACTACCGCTCGCGCCGCCCGGTGATGACGTTCGTCGAGGACCACTGGGCCGACTACGACGCCCCGGCGCTGGAGCTGCACCTCCTGCGCGACGACGACGAGACCCCGTTCCTGCTGCTCACCGGCCCCGAGCCGGACCTGCAGTGGGAGCGTTTCGTGGCCGCCGTCGCCGGCCTCTGCGCCCGCCTCGACGTCCGGCTCACCGTCGGGCTCAACTCGATCCCGATGGCGGTGCCGCACACCCGGCCCAGCGGCGTCACCGCGCACGCCACGCGCAAGGACCTGATCGCCGGCCACGAGCCGTGGCTGCAGAAGGTGCAGGTGCCGGCCAGCGTCGGTCACCTGCTGGAGTACCGCCTCGGCGAGCAGGGCCGCGACGCCCTCGGGTTCGCCGCGCACGTGCCGCACTACGTGGCCCAGGCCGAGTACCCGGCCGCCGCCGAGGCGCTGCTGTCCGCCGTGTCCCGCAGCACCGGCCTGCTGCTGCCGGTCGAGGACCTGCGCACCGCCGCCGAGGCGGTCCGGGTGGAGATCGACCGCCAGGTCACCCAGACCGAGGAGGCGGCCACGCTGGTGCAGGCGCTGGAGGAGCAGTACGACGCGTTCGCCCGCGGCCGGGGCGAGAAGAGCCTGCTCGCCGGCGAGACCGGTCCGCTGCCCACGGCCGACGAGCTCGGCGCCGAGCTGGAGCGCTTCCTGGCCGAGCAGACCCGCCCCGGCGACACCCCGGAGCGCTGAGGCGGCGGGACGGGCGGCGATGCGGCAGGCTGGGGCCATGCGCCTGGCGACCTGGAACGTCAACTCGGTGAAGGCCCGCCTGCCCCGGCTGCTCGACTGGCTGGCCACCACGAAACCCGACGTCGTGTGCCTGCAGGAGACCAAGTGCCCCGACGGGGCGTTCCCGGTCGCCGAGGTGGGCGAGCTGGGCTACGAGGTGGCCAGCCACAGCGACGGCCGGTGGAACGGTGTCGCCGTCCTGTCCCGGGTCGGGCTCGCCGACGTGGCGGTCGGCTTCCCGGGCGAGCCCGGCTTCCCCGAGCCCGAGGCCCGCGCCATCTCGGCCACCTGCGACGGGCTGCGGGTCTGGTCGGTGTACGTGCCGAACGGCCGCACGCCGGACGACCCGCACTACGCGTACAAGCTGGCCTGGTTCGCGGCGCTGCGCGACGCCCTGGAACCGGAGGTCGCCGGGCCCCTGCCGGTGGCCGTCTGCGGCGACTTCAACGTCGCGCCCACCGACGCCGACGTCTGGGACCCCGCGCTGTTCGCCACCTCCACCCACGTCACCCCGGCCGAACGGGCCGCCCTGGCCGCGCTGCGTGACCTCGGGCTGGAGGACGTGGTGCCGACGCCGATGAAGGGGCCGCACCCGTTCACGTACTGGGACTACCGGGCCGGGATGTTCCACCAGAACAAGGGCATGCGGATCGACCTGGTGTACGCGAGCGCGCCGTTCGCCCGCGCGGTCCGCTCCGCGTACGTGGACCGGGAGGCCCGCAAGGGCAAGGGTCCCTCGGACCACGCCCCGGTCGTGGTCGACGCCGACCTGACGCCGGCCGTCGAGACGTTCTGAGTCCGAGGCTCGTTAGGGTGGACGTATGGCAGTCGTGAAGATCAACGCGATCGACGTCCCGCCCGGCGCCGGCGAGGAGCTGGAGAAGCGGTTCGCGGCCCGGGCCGGCGCGGTGGAGAACTCCCCCGGTTTCCTCGGCTTCGAGCTGCTGCGCCCGGTCGCCGGGGAGAGCCGCTACTTCGTGTACACCCGCTGGGAGAGCGAGGAGGCGTACCAGGCGTGGGCGCAGGGCCCGTCCCGGGCCGCGCACGCCGAGGGCGGCGAGCCGCGCAAGCCGGTCGCCACCGGCGCGAACCTGCTGGAGTTCGAGGTGGTCCAGCAGGTCCCCGCCAAGCCCTGACCCCTTCCCCCTCCCCATCCCCCTTCTCCGTCGATCATGAAGTTAGCGGCGCTCGACGTCCGTTTTGTCACCGCCAACCTCATGATCGACGGGGCGGTGGCCCGTCAGGATGCCAGGGACGCGAAGACGATCACGTTGTCCTGGTAGCCGGTACGGCCGCCGACCCACTCGCCGCCGCAGGTGATCAGGCGCAGCTCGGCCGGACCTGAGTCGCCGTAGACCCGCGCGGCGGGCAGGTTCGCCTTGTCGAAGTACTCGACGCTGTCCACCTTGAACGTCACCACGCTGCGGTCCGCGCGGGTCACCTGGATCCGCGCGCCGGTTTTGAGCGAGCGCAGCCGGTAGAACACGGCCGGGCCGCTCTTGGTGTCGACGTGGCCCACGATGATCGCCCGACCCGGGTCGCCGGGCACCGCTCCCCTGTCGTACCAGCCGGTCTGGTCGTGCTCGGTCAGCGGCGGCACGTCCACCGAGCCGTCCTTCGCCTGCCCGACCGGGGTGACCGGCGCGTTGACCTTGATGGCCGGCACCGCCAGGCGTACCGGCCGGCTCGCCGGCTTCCGGGCCGGAGCGGCAGCGCTCGCCGGGGCCGCCGCCGCGCCCGAACCGCCCGATCCGCTCGACTCGGTCGACGCGTCGGCGAAGTCGAACGGCCCGGCTGTGCGCCCCAGCCCGGCCCCGGTGGCGAACACACCGACCAGCACCAGCACCACTGCCAGCGGCTTCGACCAGGAGCCCCGGCCCCGGCCCCGCCCGCCCGGCGATGCCGGTGGCGGCTCGACAGGCGGCGGCCCGGCGGGGCGTGGGCGCAGGGCCGGCGGATCGGCCGACGGCGGATACCACGGTCGCGACGCGGCGGGCGGCGGCATCCACGGCCGCGACCCGGAGACCGGCACGGCAGACGATCCGGTCCCGGCGGACGGACCCGTCCCGGCGGCAGACCCACTCCCCGAGCGCGGGCCGGTCCGGGGCGCGGCGGCCGGATCAGCCCTGGAGAACCGGGCGGCGTCGGCGGGCGGCCCGGCCCGGGACGGCCGGGCCGAGCCCGTGGGCGGCGCGGCGGGCGGGGGCAGAGCCACGAACGGCCAGCCGGAGCGCCGGGATGCGGCGGGCGGCGGGACGAAGTGCTCGGCCATGGCGGGCCTCAGCGTCCGGCGGCGCCACGGGCGTGGCGGCGGGACGCGGCCACACCGAGCCCGGCGCCGACCATGGTCACTGCCAGTCCGACCGGCACCAGCAGGCCGCCGAGGCCGGGACCGGCCGTGCCGCCGAACCCGGTCGCCGGGCCGCGGCTGGGCAGGTGACTGGGCGGGTGGGTCGGCTGCCGGGTGGGCTGCCCCTGCTTGACCACCTGGAGCATGGTGGAGGCGGTCTCCCCGCCCGGGCACTCCAGCTTGACCCGGTAGTTGCCGGGCCGGGTGCGCTCGTGCACCATCGGCGTGGCGGTGAGCAGGCCGCGCTGCGGCTGCACCTGGATCTTGCCGAACGCGTCCGAGGTGACGATCGCCGGCACGGTGTTGTTCCGGCAGCTCGCCCGGATGCCGACCAGGTAGCCGGGCGACACGGTGCCCGGGGTGACCTCCACGAAGATCACGTCGGCCGGGGGCTGTTCCGGCACCGGCTCGGCGGCGCGCGGCGCGGCCTGGGCGGGCAGCGCGCCGACCAGCGGGGCGGCGCACGCGGCGACCGCGACCAGCAGCGCCTCACGTACCCTGAACGACCCCATGACCCCTCCCGGCGTACGGGATGAATCCTCTCACCCCCGGCCGCACATCACATCCGATCCGGGCTAGGCTCGGCTCGTTGTGACCCTCACCGACCTTCCCGCCGCCCGCATCCGCACCTTCCATCCGCGTCGCGGGCGGATGAGCGACCGGCAGCGCGACGCGCTGGACCGGCTCTGGCCCGCGTACGGCCTCAGGATCGCCGCCCTCGACGGGCCGTGCGATCCGGCGGCGCTGTTCGGACGGCGGGCGCCGCTGGTGCTGGAGATCGGCTCCGGCATGGGCGACGCCACCGCCGCCATGGCGGCGGCCGACCGGGACCGACACTATCTGGCGGTCGAGGTCCATACGCCGGGAATCGCCAACCTGCTCGACCTGGTGGAACGCCACGGTCTGGACAACGTACGGGTGGCCGAGGGCGACGCGCTGGACCTGGTCCGTGCCATGCCGGAGGGCTGCCTGGACGCGGTGCACGTCTTCTTCCCGGACCCGTGGCCGAAGACACGCCACCACAAGCGGCGGATCATTCAGCCGGCGCACGTGGCGCTGCTGCGCTCCCGGCTGGCCCCGGGCGGCACGTTGCACTGCGCGACGGACTGGGCCGAGTACGCCGGGTCGATGCGCGAGACGCTCACCGCCGACCCGGAGCTGGTCGACGTACACGGCGGCTACGCGCCGCGTCCGGCGCACCGGCCGGTGACGAAGTTCGAGCGCCGCGCGCTGACCGCGGGCCGGGAGGTCTTCGACCTGATCCACCGGCGGCGCTGAACCCGTTGCGCTGAACCCGGTTGGCGCGGCGCGGTGTGATCCAGGCACGATGGGAGCCGCCATGACTCTCACCGCCGCGCTGCCGAAGACCGCCGATCCCGACACCCTCTACGACGCGTTCGCCTCCTGGGCGTCCGAGCGCGGCCTGAATCTCTATCCCCATCAGGAGGAGGCGGTCATCGAGATCGTCTCCGGCGCGAACGTGATCATGAATACGCCGACCGGCTCGGGCAAGAGCCTGGTGGCGATCGCGGCGCACTTCGCGGCGCTGGCCGACGACCGCACGACCTTCTACACCGCGCCGATCAAGGCGCTGGTCTCGGAGAAGTTCTTCGCGCTCTGCGAGGTCTTCGGCGCCGAGAACGTCGGCATGCTCACCGGCGACGCCAGCGTCAACGCGGACGCGCCGATCATCTGCTGCACCGCGGAGATCCTGGCCAACCTGGCGCTGCGCGAGGGCCGCCGCGCCGACGTCGGCCAGGTAGTCATGGACGAGTTCCACTTCTACGCCGAGCCGGACCGGGGCTGGGCGTGGCAGGTGCCGCTGATCGAGCTGCCGCAGGCCCAGTTCGTGCTGATGTCGGCCACGCTCGGCGACACCACCCGCTTCGTCGACGACCTGAGCCGGCGCACCGGGCGGCCGACCGCCGTCGTCCGCTCGGCCGAGCGGCCGGTCCCGCTCCTCTTCTCGTACGCGACCACGCCGCTGCACGAGACGCTCGAGGAACTGCTGGAGACCAAGCAGGCCCCGGTGTACGTGGTGCACTTCACGCAGGCCGCCGCGCTGGAACGCGCCCAGGCGCTGATGAGCGTGAACGTCTGCACCCGCGCGGAGAAGGACATGATCGCGCAGGCGATCGGCAACTTCCGGTTCACCTCCGGCTTCGGCAAGACGCTGTCCCGGCTGGTCCGCCACGGCATCGGCGTGCACCACGCCGGCATGCTCCCGAAGTACCGCCGCCTGGTCGAGACGCTCGCCCAGGCCGGCCTGCTCAAGGTCATCTGCGGTACGGACACGCTCGGCGTCGGCATCAACGTGCCGATCCGCACCGTGCTGTTCACCGGTCTCTCGAAGTACGACGGGGTGCGGACGCGCCTGCTGAAGGCCCGCGAGTTCCACCAGATCGCCGGCCGGGCCGGACGGGCCGGGTTCGACACGCTGGGCCGGGTCGTGGTGCAGGCCCCCGAGCACGTGATCGAGAACGAGAAGGCCCTCGCGAAGGCCGGTGACGACCCGAAGAAGCGTCGCAAGGTGGTGAAGAAGAAGCCGCCGGAGGGCTCGATCGGCTGGGGTGAGCCGACGTTCCAGCGCCTGGTCGAGGCCGAGCCGGAGCCGCTCACGTCCAGCTTCCAGGTCAGCCACTCGATGCTGCTCAACGTGATCGGCCGTCCCGGCGACGCGTTCGCCTCGATGCGGCACCTGCTCACCGACAACCACGAGGACCCGGCCGCGCAGCGCCGGCACATCCGCCGGGCCATCGCCATCTACCGCGCGCTGCGGGCCGGCGGCGTGGTCGAGGAGCTGCCCGAGCCGGACGAGACCGGCCGCCGGGTACGCCTCACCGTCGACCTCCAGCTCGACTTCGCGCTCAACCAGCCGCTGTCACCGCTGGCGCTGGCCACAGTGGAACTGCTCGACCGGGAGTCACCGTCGTACGCGCTCGACGTGCTCAGTGTGATCGAGTCGATCCTGGACGACCCGCGCCAGGTGCTGTCCGCGCAGCAGTTCAAGGCCCGCGGCGAGGCGGTCGCCGCGATGAAGGCCGAAGGCATCGAGTACGAGGCACGCCTCGAACTGCTCGACGAGGTGACCTGGCCCAAGCCGCTGGCGGAGCTGCTGGAGTCCGCGTACGAGATGTACCGGCAGGGCCACCCCTGGGTCGCCGACCACCAGCTCTCCCCCAAGTCGGTGGTCCGCGACATGTACGAGCGGGCCATGACGTTCCCCGAGTACGTGCAGTTCTACGGGCTGTCCCGCTCCGAGGGGCTGGTGCTGCGCTATCTCGCCGACGCGTACAAGACGCTGCGGCAGACCGTCCCGGAGGACGCGAAGACCGAGGAGCTGGTCGACCTCATCGAGTGGCTGGGCGAGCTGGTCCGCCAGGTCGACTCCAGCCTGATCGACGAGTGGGAGCGGCTGCGCAACCCGTCGGACGTGGCCGAGGTGGCCGCCTCGCTGGACGACCGGCCGCCGGCGGTCACCCGCAACGCTCGGGCGTTCCGGGTGCTGGTGCGCAACGCGATGTTCCGTCGCGTCGAGCTGGCCGCGCTGCGCCGCTGGGACCTGCTCGGCGAGCTGGACGCCGGCGACGGCTGGAACGCCGACGCCTGGGCCGACGCGCTGGAGCCGTACTTCGAGACGTACGACGCGATCGGGGTGGGGCCGGACGCGCGCGGGCCGGCGCTGCTGATGATCGAGCAGGGCCGCGAGAAGTGGACCGTACGGCAGATCCTGGACGACCCGGACGGCGACCACGACTGGGGCATCAGCGCCGAGATCGACCTCGCCGCCTCCGACGAGACCGGCGCGGCGGCGGTCCGGATCACCGACGTCGGCCAGCTGTAGGACTACGCGAAAAAGGGCCGCCCGGGATGTCCGGGCGGCCCTTTTCGTGCCCTGGGCGATGTCAGACCCGTCGATTAGAATGTATGTACTAATCGAGCTGTTGACCTGGGAGGATGCTCGTGACTGCGCCCACCTCCGCGACCCCTGTCACCCCCTACGCCACCCTCCTCGGATTCACCCGGTACGTCGACCGCACCGGGCCCACCAAGGCCACCTTCGTCGGCGGGCTGCGCCGGCAGCGGGCCAGCCGGCACGGCTTCAACCCGCACGGCCAGTTCGTCAAGGCGCTCAAGGCCGACGTCGCGTTCCACACCGGCGGAACCCACCTCGCGCAGGTCGCCGACCTGGTCAAGCCGCGCTGGCGCCCGCTCTACGAGGCGCTGGTTCCGGGCGCGACCCGCTGGCTGCAGTCGCTGGGCGAGCCGGCCGGCGTCGACCTGGCGCAGACCCGCGACGCGCTGGCGATGCTGGGTGACCTGCCCGTGAAGATCAACCCGCAATTCGGTGTGCGGTACGCCGACGGCCGGGCCGAGGCGATCCGGCTGCACTTCGACGAGGCGCCGCCGAGCGAGGAGGCGACCCTGGCCACGCTGCACCTGATGGCCCGGCACATGGACGCGGTACTGCCGCACGCCGAGCCGGTCCTGGTCGACGTGCGGCGAGGCGAGGCGCACCGGATGCCCGCCGACGTCAAGCCCGAGCAGATCGAGCAGTGGCTGGCCGGTGAGGCAGCCGCGTTCCGCGCCATCTGGTCCACCGCCGCCTGACCGACCGATCCGATCCGGCTCACCGCCGCCCCACCGAACGGCCGTCCCGCACCCGGGACGGCCGTTCGGCGTGCTGCGCCCGGGGCGATCGACCGGGCCGGAGCAGCCGCCGCGGCGGGGCGACACCGTCCCTCGTGTGCGCTTTCCCCTCTGGGCTCAGGTTAGTGGCATATGTGAGTAATAGTCGGGAACAACCCGCCTGACTCCGCCTCGCCCCCGCCGGTCGTCGTCTCGTCCCGCCGCCCGTCGTCCGTCGAGGAGCACCAGTGGTAACAAACGACTCGCCTGTCGTACCCCCACTGCGGACCGCCCGCGCCGCGCGCCCGGTACGCGGACGCCTCATCCTGCTCGGGCCCGCGTTCGTAGCGGCGGTCGCCTACGTCGACCCCGGCAACTTCGCCACCAACTCCACCGCCGGGGCCCGGTACGGCTATCTGCTGGTCTGGGTGGTGGTGGCGGCGAACCTGGCCGCCATGCTGGTGCAGACGCTCACCGCCAAGCTCGGCCTGGCCACCGGGCGCAGCCTGCCCGAACTGTGCCGGGAGCACCTGCCCCGGCCGCTGAACCGGGTCATGTGGGCGCAGGCCGAACTGGTAGCCATGGCCACCGACCTGGCCGAGGTGATCGGCGGGGCGGTCGCGCTGTACCTGCTGTTCGGCGTCCCGCTGCTGCCCGGCGGCCTGATCGTCGGCGCCGCCTCGTCCGCCATCCTGGCGCTGCGCTCCAGAGGTTTCCGGACGTTCGAGATCGCCATCGCGGTGCTGCTCGGGGTGATCGTGCTGGCGTTCGCGGTCAACCTGGTCACCGCGCAGCCGGACGTGTCCGACGCCGCGGCCGGCCTGCTGCCCCGCATGCAGGGCACCGACAGCATGCTGCTCGCCGCCGGCATCCTGGGCGCGACGGTGATGCCGCACGTCATCTACGTGCATTCGGCGCTGACGCCGAACCGCCTGCCCGCTGAGGGCGAGGCGCAGCGACGGGTGATCGCCAAGGGCCTGCGGGTCGACGTGCTGATCGCGCTCGGCGTCGCCGGGGCGGTCAACCTGGCCATGCTGCTGGTGGCGGCGAGCAGCTTCCACGGCACGTCGATCCCGGGCACCGACACCCTCGAAGGTGTGCACGCCGGGCTCGCCACCACGCTCGGTACGGCCGCGGCGGTCGGCTTCGCGGTCGCGCTGCTCCTGTCCGGCCTCGCCTCCACGAGCGTCGGCACGTACGCCGGTGAGATCATCATGCAGGGCTTCCTGCGCCGCCGGATCCCGCTGCTGATCCGCCGGATGATCACGCTGCTGCCCGCGCTGGCGGTGCTCGCGATCGGCGTCAACCCGACCCGGGCGCTGGTGCTGTCGCAGGTGGTGCTGAGCTTCGGCATCCCGTTCGCGCTGATCCCGGTGGTGATGTTCACCCGGCGCCGGGACCTGATGGGCAGCCTGGTCAACCGGCGGGCCACCACCGCCGCGGCGGTGGCGATCACGGCGTTCGTGGTGGCGCTCAACGCGTTCCTGCTCTGGCAGGTGGCCGCCTGAAACACGCCAGCGCCCGTCCGGCCTCGTGCGGCTGGACGGGCGCTGGTGATCGGGACTCAGGCGGCCAGGTACTTCTCCAGGTCGTCCAGGATCTTGTTGGCGGCGCCCACGCCGATGCCGGTCATCCAGATCTCGTCGGAGACCACGTGCGCCTTGCCGGCCTTGACCGCGGACAGGCCCTTCCACAGCGTGCCGCCGGTGACCTTGGCCTGCTCGGCGGCGGCCTTCTCGCCGTACGCGGTCACGAACACCACGTCGCCGTCGGCCTCGGCGATGCGCTCCGGGCTGACCCGGTCCATCCGCTTGTCCTCCTTGCCGGCGAGCATCTGCCGCTCGGGGCGGCCCAGCCCGGTGTCGCCGACGACGATGCCGGAGAACGAGTCCGGCCCGTACAGGCGGATCTCGGTCGGCATGAAGCGCACGATGGAGACCTTGCGGGACGCGGCGTCGCCGAGCTTCGCGCCGAAGTCCTTCGCCCGCTTCTCGTACTCGGCCAGCAGGTCCTTGGCCTGCTGCTCCTTGCCCAGCGCCGCGCCGTCGAGGAGGAAGTTCTCCTTCCAGGTGATGCCGACCTTCTCGGTGAACACGGTCGGGGCGATCTTGGACAGCTCGTCGTAGAACTTCTCCTGGCGGAACTTGCTGCCCAGGATGAGGTCCGGGTTGAGCGCGTTGATCGCCTCCAGGTCCGGCTCGGTGAGCACGCCGACCTCGGTGATGCCGGCGAGCTTGTCCGCGCCGAAGTAGGTGGGCCAGCTCTTCGCCTCACCGGCGGTGGCCGCGCCGACCGGGGTGACGCCGAGCGACAGCGCGGTGTCGATCTTGTCGGTGTCGAGCACGACCACGCGCTTCGGCTCGGCCGGCACCTTCGTGGTGCCCATGGCGTGGGTGATCTCCCGGGTCTCCCCGGTGCCGGCGCCGCCGACGGGATCGCTCTCCCCGCAGGCGGTGAGACCGACGCCGAGGGCGAGCGCGGCGGTGAGTGCGACGGCGAGACGACGCATGGTGTTCCTTTCGGTGGTGCGGGTCGGCGCGCTCAGGCGTCGCCGACGGGGGCGCCGGCCGTGGCCGGCGTGGCGGCCGGAACGGCCGAGGTCTGGGTGAGGGCCGGCACCACGAGCGGGGCGCCGCTGACCGGGCAGGGCACGACCACGCAGTCCAGCCCGAACACGTCGCGGACCAGGTCGGCGGTGAGGATCTCGCGCGGCTCGCCGGCGGCGACCACCGCGCCGTCGCGCATGGCGATCAGGTGACCGGCGTACCGGGCCGCCTGGTTGAGGTCGTGCAGCACGGCCACCACGGTCCGGCCCCGCTCGGCGCGCAGCCGGTGCAGCAGGTCCAGCACCTCCACCTGGTGGGCCAGGTCGAGGTACGTGGTGGGCTCGTCCAGCAGCAGCGCGTCGGTGTCCTGGGCCAGCGTCATGGCGATCCACACCCGCTGGCGCTGGCCGCCGGAGAGCGTGTCCACCGCCCGGTCGGCCAGCCCGGCGACATCGGCCAGCCGCATGGCTTCCTCGACCGCCCGGCCGTCCTCGGCCGACCACTGCCGCCACCAGCGCTGGTAGGGCTGCCGGCCGCGCCCGACCAGGTCGGCCACGGTGATCCCCTCGGGCACCAGCGGGCTCTGCGGCAGCACGCCGAGTCGCCGGGCCACGTCCCGGGTGGGCAGGTCCCGGATCGCCGCGCCGTCGAGCAGCACCGCGCCCCGCCGGGGCGTGAGCAGCCGGGCCATGGTGCGCAGCAGCGTCGACTTGCCGCAGGCGTTCGGGCCGACGATCACGGTGAACGTGTCGGCCGGCAGGTCGAGGTCCAGTCCGTCCAGCACGGTCCGGCCCTCGTAGCCGACGACCAGGTCGCGGGTGGACAGCAGCGCGGTCACGAGCGCCTCCCTCGGGTGCGCAGCAGCACGAAGATCAGGTACGGCCCGCCGATCGCCGCGGTCAGCACGCCGGCCGGCAGTTGGGTGGGCGCCAGCAGCCGCCGGGCGCCCAGGTCGGCGAGCACCAGCAGCAACGCGCCCAGCAGCGCGGCGCAGAGCAGCGGCGGTCGCTCGGTCCGGGCCAGCCGGCGGGCCACCTGCGGGGCCACGAGCGCCACGAAGTCCACCGCGCCCACCTGGGCGGTGACCATCGCGGCGGCCAGCACGCCGGTGCCGGCCAGGCCGATGCGCCGGGCCACCGGCCGCAGGCCGATCCCCCGCGCGGTGTCGTCGTCGAGCGTGCTGCTGCGCAGCGCCCAGCCGGCCCAGAGCAGCACCGGCAGCAGCACGGCGAGCGTGCCGGCGATCCAGGCCGCCTCGCTCCACCCCTTGCCGGCGAGCGTGCCGATGAGCCAGATCTGCGCGCGCAGCCCGTCGATCGGGTCGGCGGTGAGCATGACGACCTCGATCAGCGCCCGGAACGCGAACGCCACCGCCACGCCGGCGAGCACGAACCGCTGGGCGGCCAGGCCGTGCCGGGCGCCGAGCGCGAACACCAGCACCGCCGCGGCCAGGCCGCCGAGCAGCGCCGCCGGCGCCACCAGCACCGCCGCCGCCCCGCTGGTCAGCGCGATCGTGGCGGCCAGCCCGGCGCCCTGGGTGACGCCGATGACGTCGGGGCTGGCCAGGGGGTTGCGGGCCACGCTCTGGATCAGCGTGCCGGCCACGCCGAAGGCCGCACCGGCCACCGCCGCGAGGACGGCGCGGGGCAGTCGCAGGTCGCGCACCACGAGGTCGTACGGGGTGCCCGCGCCGGAGAGCGACCGCACCACGTCGACGGGGGCCACGTACGGCGTCCCCAGCGACAGGCTGATCACCACCGCGAGGCAGAGCAGCACGAACAGCACCAGCGCCAGAACGACAGGACGCCACCGGAACGGCACCACCACCGCCGCCCCGACCCGCAGAACCCCGCGCCCGGCCCCCAGCGGCCCACGTCGTTGATCTTGCACTTGCTGCCCCGACCGCGCCGGGATCGCCCCTTTCGCCGGGGCGGCAAGTGCAAGATCGCGGGAGTCTGTGCGGGGGACCGGGGTGGTCATGTCGTCACCGTTTTGGCTCGGTGGACCAGGTAGGCCAGCAGCGGGGCGCCCAGCAGGGCGGTGATGATGCCCGCGGGGATCTCGCCGGGCGGGGCGACCAGGCGGCCCGTCACGTCGGCCGCCAGCACCAGCGCGGGGCCGAGCAGCGCGGCGACCAGCAGCGTCCACCTGTGGTCGGCGCCCACGAGCGCCCGGGCCAGGTGCGGCACCGCCAGCCCGACGAACGCGATCGGCCCGGCTGCGGCCACCGCGGCGCCGGTGAGCAGCACGCCACCGCCACCGGCGGCCAGCCGGACCAGGGCGACCCGGTGGCCGAGCCCCCGGGCCACGTCGTCGCCGAGGGCCAGCGCGTCCAGGCCACGGGCGGCCAGCAGGGCCAGCAGCACCCCGGCCGCCACGAACGGAAGCACCTGACCGGCCACGCCGACGCCCCGGCCGGTCAGCCCGCCGACCACCCAGAAGCGGTACTCCTCGAACGTGCGGGCGTCGATGCTGAGCAGCGCGTACACGATGGCGCCGAGACCGGCGTCGAGGGCCGCGCCGACGAGCGCGAGGGTGACCGGGCTGGCGCCGTCGCGGGCGCGGTTGGCGACCGCGAACACGAGCAGCCCGGTGAGCAGCGCGCCGGCGATACCGAACCAGACGTACCCGGCGAGCGTGCCGACCCCGAACACGGCGATGGCCAGCACCACGCCGAACGAGGCCCCGGCGCTGATGCCGAGGATGCGCGGCTCGGCCAGCGGATTGCGGGTGACCGCCTGGAACAGCACCCCGGCCAGCGCCAGCGCGAGGCCGACGACCAGCCCGAGGACGGTACGCGGCAGCCGCATGTCCCGGACGACAGTGGTCGCGTCGCCACCGTCCGGTGACACCAACGCGTGCCACACCTGGTCGACCGGGATGTGCCGGCTGCCGAGCGCCAGGCTGGCCAGCAGCGCCAGCAGGAGCAGGAGCGCCGCCGCCACGGTGACCGCGACGCGGCGGGGTGCGCCACGGCGGGCGGGGGCCCCGGCCCGCGCGGGCCGGACGGCGACGGTGGTCACGGGGTGGCACGCCTTCCGGTTAGGTACGCCTCACCTTAGCTGACCTGGTAAGGCGCACCTAACCCGCCGGTGTCGATGCCCGGCAACCCCTAGCCTGAGGACATGCGATTCGACAGGCACACGGTGGTGCTCCTGGTCCGTCCGGACGACGCGCCGGACCTGCCGCAGGACGCGCTCGACCGGATCCAGGACGCCCACCTGGCGCACCAGGCCGGGCTGGTGGAGCAGGGCGCGGTGCTCGCGGCCGGGCCGTTCCTGGACGGCGACGACGGACGCGTCCGCGGTTTCGTGGTGCTGTCGGTGGACCCGCAGATGGCCCGCGAGCTGTACGCGAACGACCCGGCGGTCCGCGCGGGCCGGCTCGTCGCGCAGGTCAGCAGCTGGATGGTGCCGGAGGGTCAGGTCCGCTTCGAGCAGGTGCCGGTACCCCGCTCGATGCTGGAGGCCGCGGCCGGCGACTGAGCGTTGCGGCTCAGCGCGCCGGACCGGAGCGCCGGTCAGTCCTCGGCGGCCTGCCGGACGCCCGGCACCACCGGGGTCGGCCACAGCGGGGCACGCGGTCCGGCCGGCACCTCGACCTGCTGGTCGGACCAGACGTACGTCTCGGGGAGCAGGTCGGCGATCGGGACCGCGCGCAGCCCGTCGGGCGGCCCGACGATCACCCGGATCGCCGGGAAGTAGTCGAGCAGCACCTGACGGCAGCGCCCGCACGGCGGGATGACCCCCCGGCCCCGGTCCCCCACCGCGACGATCGTCTCCAGCTCGCCGGCGCCCTGGGTCGCGGCGGCCCCGATCGCCACCACCTCGGCGCACGGGCCGCCGGTGAAGTGGTAGACGTTGACGCCGCTGAACACCCGGCCGTCGGTGCTGCGTACGGCGGCGGCGACGGTGTGGTTGTCGCTGCGGCAGCGCAGCTTCGCCACGGCGGTGGCGGCCTGCACGAGCGCCCGGTCGGTGTCCCGCATGATCATCCCCGCCCCTCGTCGGCCTCGTCGGCCCCCGTCGGCGGCAACTTTATCCCCGCCGGGCGGCCCGCCGGTGACGGCGCGCCCGTCGCCGGTAACCCGGGGGCGGTCCGCCGCGCGGCTGCCTATCCTTGGCGACGACATGCAGAAGCCAGCCGTACCCGCCGCCCCTGACACCGCCCGCGACCTGCACCGCCGCCTCGCCCCGCTGATGTTCCGCGACCAGCGCCGGCTCCAGCGGCGGCTCGACGGCGTGCGCCGGCTGCGTGACCCGCAGCGGCGGGACGCGGCGCTGGCCGAGATCGGGGCCGAGGTGACCCGGGCGGAGGCCCGGCTGGAGTCGCGCCGCGCGGCCGTGCCGGCGATCACCTACCCGGCGCAGTTGCCGGTGAGTGAGCGCAAGGACGACATCGCCGCCGCGATCCGCGACCACCAGGTGGTGATCGTGGCCGGTGAGACCGGCTCCGGGAAGACCACCCAGCTCCCAAAGATCTGCCTGGAGCTGGGGCGCGGGATCACCGGCCTGATCGGGCACACCCAGCCCCGGCGGCTGGCGGCCCGTACGGTCGCCGACCGGATCGCCGACGAGCTCGGCACCGAGCTGGGCGACGTGGTCGGCTACAAGGTGCGCTTCACCGACCAGGTGGGCGAGAACAGCCTGGTCAAGCTGATGACCGACGGCATCCTGCTGGCCGAGTTGCAGACCGACCGGATGCTGCGGCAGTACGACACGCTGATCATCGACGAGGCACACGAGCGCAGCCTCAACATCGACTTCATCCTCGGTTACCTCAGGCAGCTCCTGCCCCGCCGGCCCGACCTCAAGGTGGTCATCACCTCGGCGACCATCGAGACCGACCGGTTCGCGAAGCACTTCGCCGACGCCGAGGGCAACCCGGCGCCGGTGGTCGAGGTGTCCGGACGCACCTATCCGGTGGAGGTCCGCTACCGGCCGCTGGTCGAGGTGACCGAGGCCGAGGAGGAGGACGAGGCCGACGAGGAGAACGTCCGGGACCAGATCCAGGCCATCGGCGACGCGGTCGAGGAGCTGGCCGCCGAGGGGCCGGGCGACATCCTGGTGTTCCTCAGCGGCGAGCGGGAGATCCGCGACACCGCCGACGCGCTGGGCAAGCTGGTCCAGAAGAAGCGGTCGCTGCTCGGCACCGAGATCCTGCCGCTGTACGCCCGGCTGTCCACCGCCGAGCAGCACCGGGTCTTCGCCGCGCACTCCAACCGCCGGGTGGTGCTGGCCACCAACGTCGCGGAGACCTCGCTGACCGTGCCCGGCATCAAGTACGTGGTGGACCCGGGCACCGCCCGGATCTCCCGCTACTCCAGCCGGCTGAAGGTGCAGCGGCTGCCGATCGAGCCGGTCTCGCAGGCCAGCGCCAATCAGCGCAAGGGCCGCTGCGGGCGTACCTCGGACGGCATCTGCATCCGCCTCTACGACGAGCAGGACTTCGACTCCCGCCCGGAGTTCACCGACCCGGAGATCCTGCGCACCAACCTGGCCTCGGTCATCCTGCAGATGACGGCGATCGGGCTCGGCGACGTCGCCGCGTTCCCGTTCATCGACCCGCCGGACCGGCGCAACATCACCGACGGCGTGAACCTGCTGCACGAGCTGGGCGCGCTCGACCCGGCCGAGACCGACCCGGCGAAACGGCTCACCGCGCTGGGCCGGCGGCTGGCACAGCTCCCGGTCGACCCCCGGCTGGCCCGGATGGTCCTGGAGGGCGAACGCAACGGCTGCGCCACCGAGGTGGTGGTGATCGCCGCCGCGCTGTCCATCCAGGACCCGCGCGAACGCCCGGCCGACAAGCAGGCCCAGGCCGACCAGGCGCACGCCCGGTTCGCCGACAAGGAATCCGACTTCGTCGCGTACCTGAACCTGTGGCGCTACCTGCGGGAGAAGCAGCGGGAGCTGTCCTCCAGCGCGTTCCGCCGGATGTGCAAGGCCGAATACCTCAACTACCTCCGGGTACGGGAGTGGCAGGACATCGTCAGCCAGTTGCGCCAGGTGCTGCGAACCTCGGACAAGGGTGAGGGCCGGCGCGGCGCCGGCGCCGACCTGCCGGAGGAGATCGACACCCCGAAGGTGCACCAGTCGCTGCTGCCCGGCCTGCTGTCGCACCTCGGCCTCAAGGACGCGCAGAAGCACGAATACCTGGGCGCGCGGGGCGCGAAGTTCGGGATCTTCCCCGGGTCGGCGCTGTTCAAGAAGCCGCCGCGCTGGGTGATGGCCGCCGAGCTGGTGGAGACGTCCCGGCTGTGGGGGCGGGTGGCCGGGCGGGTCGAGCCCGAGTGGGTCGAGCCGCTGGCCCAGCACCTGGTCAAGCGCAGCTACAGCGAGCCGCACTGGGAGAAGAAGCAGGCCGCGGTGATGGCCTACGAGAAGGTCACGCTGTACGGCATCCCGCTCGTCACCTCGCGCAAGGTGAACTTCGGGCGGATCGACCCGGTGCTCAGCCGGGAGCTGTTCATCAGGCACGCCCTGGTGGAGGGCGACTGGCAGACCCACCACCACTTCTGGCGGGACAACCAGAAGCTGCTGACCGAGATCGAGGAGCTGGAGAACCGGGCCCGGCGCCGCGACATCCTGGTCGACGACGAGACCATCTTCGCCTTCTACGACCAGCGCATCCCCGCCGACGTGGTCTCCGGCCGGCACTTCGACTCGTGGTGGAAGAAGACCCGCCGGGAGCGGCCGGACCTGCTCACGTTCACCCGCGAGCTGCTCGTCAACGACGGCCGGGGCGGGGTGGACGAGGAGGACTTCCCGGACGAGTGGCGGGCCGACGGCGTGACGCTGCCGCTGACGTACACGTTCGACCCGACCGCGCCGACCGACGGCGTCACTGTGGACATCCCGCTGCCGCTGCTCAACCAGGTGCCGGCGGAGAGCTTCGACTGGCAGGTGCCCGGGCTGCGCGAGGAGCTGGTGATCGCGCTGATCCGGTCGCTGCCCAAGCCGGTGCGGCGCAACTTCGTGCCGGTGCCCGACTACGCGCGCGCCGCGCTGGCCGCGATCACGCCGGGCGAGGAGCCGCTGCTGGCCGCGCTGACCCGGCAGCTCCGCCGGATGACCGGCGTGACAGTGCCGCCGGACGCCTGGGACCCGGGGAAGCTGCCGCCGCACCTGCGGGTCACGTTCCGGGTGCTCGGCGAGGACGACAAACCGGTCGCCGAGGGCAAGGACCTGCCGGCGCTGCAACGCGAGCTGCGCCAGGAGGTACGGCAGGTCGTGGCCGCCGCCGCGCCGGACGTGGCCCGTTCCGGGCTGACCGAGTGGTCGATCGGCGCGCTGCCGCGCACCATCGAGCAGGTCCGCGCCGGCTTCGCGGTGACCGCGTACCCGGCGCTGGTGGACGAGGGCGCCACCGTCGGGGTGAAGGTGTTCGACTCGGCCGCCGAGCAGGAGGCCGCGCACTGGGCGGGCACCCGCCGGCTGCTGCGGCTGACGCTGCCGTCGCCGGCGAAGTTCCTCCAGGGGCGGCTGAGCAACGAGGCGAAGCTGGCGCTGTCCCGCAACCCGCACGGCAGCGTGCCGGAGCTGATCGAGGACGCGGCCGGGGCGGCGATCGACAAGCTGATCGGCGACGCGGGCGGCCCGGCCTGGGACGCCGAGGGCTTCGCCGCGCTGCGCGACAAGGTGCGGGCCGACCTGGTGGACACCGTGGTCGAGGTGATGGACCGGGTCCGCCGGGTGCTGGCCGCCGCGTACACGGTGGAGCAGCGGCTCGGCGCGACCCGCAACTTGGCGGTGGTGGCCGCGCTGGCCGACATCCGTGCCCAGCTCACCGGCCTGGTGCACAAGGGCTTCATCACCGAGACCGGCTACGCGCGCCTGCCCGACCTGCTGCGCTACCTGACCGCGATCGAGCGGCGGCTGGACCGGCTGCCCGGCAACCCGCAGCGCGACAAACAGCAGCAGGACCGGATCGCGGTGGTGCAGAAGGAGTACCAGGACATGCTCGCCGCGCTGCCCCCGCCGCGGCGCGCGACCCCGGCGGCCCGCCAGATCCGCTGGATGATCGAGGAGCTGCGGGTGAACGTGTTCGCCCAGGCCCTCGGCACCCCGTACCCGGTCTCCGAGCAGCGCATCTACCGGGCCATGGACGACGCCGAGGGCCGCTGAGCCGCCGCGCCGGCCGACGCCGGCGCGGCGGTCCGGTCAGCGGCGGATCACCGCGCCGAAGCCGAGCCAGCGACCGGCGTACGGCCCCTCCACGAGGCGGACGTGCTCGCGGCCGTTGAGCACCGAGCGGCCGTCGATGGCCACCGCGTCACCGACCCGGTAGGTGGTGGGCACCGACTTCATCAGCCCGGCGGCGTCGATCGAGTACGCCGGTGGCGCGTCGACGGCTATCGTGCCGGGCCGGTGCAGCTTGTAGCCGAACCCGGCGCAGATGCCGACCTGGTACCGGTAGGGCGAGTACTCCTGCACGTAGTAGCCGGCCAGGGTGCCGGCGGTGATCGCGTACCAGATCCCGGTCTGCCGCATGATCTTCACGCGGTCGCCGGAGGGCGCGGCGCTGGCGCGGGCCAGCGTCATCTTCGTCCGCGCGGTCACCGTGCCGGCGCTGTTGAACTTGTACGCGGTGTGCGTGCCGGAGGAGAACCGGATGTTGCCCTTCACGCCGTAGGGCGGGTAGTCGGTGTACCAGAGGTCGGCGAGCTGGGCCAGGTACGTGTCACCGGTGATGGCGTACTGCTGGACGAACTGGAACATGTGGGTGGAGTGGTACTGGCCGGCGTCGATGCCGTGGGTCAGGCAGTAGCGGCTGCGCCAGTGCCGCACCCGGGTCTTCTCCCACACGTCCCGGTAGGTGGTGATCGCGCCCTGCAGCATCAGCTTGGCGTCGGCGTTGCGGGTGAGCACCCAGTAGTCGTACAGGCCGTACGCGGAGAACATGTGCCCGTTGTAGGTGCGGTCGCCGCGGACCGCCTTCGGGTGCGGGTACTCCTCCAGCCACAGCAGACCGTCCACCACGTACACGCCCCACGGCTGGCCGGCCGCCGCGGGCAGCAGGTACGAGGCGAAGGTGGCGTCCGCGGCGCCCTTCCACTTCGTCTCGCCGGTGCGCTGGTAGAGCCGGGTGAACAGGCTCAGCGCCTGCC
This sequence comes from Micromonospora sp. M42, assembly GCF_000568915.1. Taxonomy (NCBI): domain Bacteria; kingdom Bacillati; phylum Actinomycetota; class Actinomycetes; order Micromonosporales; family Micromonosporaceae; genus Micromonospora; species Micromonospora sp. M42. The sequence continues at coordinate 1,993,787 of NZ_KK037233.1, forward strand.
CCTGGGCCATCATCGAGTACCAGGGCGCCGGGTAGAGGTCGGGGCCGCCGTGCAGCCGGTGGTCGAACGGGTACGGATAGAACCACGCGCCGGAGCGCAGCGTGCGGCGGTCGATCAGGCGCTGCGCCTGCCGCTTCGCCCGGTCCAGGTATGTCAGGTTCCCGGTGATCCGGTGGGCCTCCATCAGGTGCAGGCCGTACTGCGCCTGCGCGACCGGGTGGTCGTAGAGCCGGCCGCCGAGGCGCACCATGCGCACCCCGGTGGAGTCGTGCACACCGGGATCGACGAGCGGGACCGGCGAGGTCATGTGGTAGGGCTCGATGCCGATCGGCAGTTCCCGGATCTCGAAGTCGTCGTACCGGAACTGGAACGGCACCGACGCCGCGCCGGCGTACCGGCGGGTCGGTCCGCCGACGCGGCCGGCGCCCGGGGTGGAGGCCGCGCGCGGGGCCAGCCGGGGCATGTCCCGGGCCGGGATCGCGGACAGATTCGGCAGTGGCTCGACCGGCCCCGGCGGGCCGATCTCCAGGGCCGGGTCGATGACCGGGTCCGCCGGCGCCAGGAGCGAGGTCGCCGGGGACGCCGCGGCCCAGGCGGGGCCACCGCCGAGCAGCGGGACCGAGGCGGCGGCCAGGGAGCCGGCGACGACGGCACGCCGGCTCAGTGCAGGTGTCGGGCCGGCGGCCCCGGACGGGTCTTGATGGCGCATGCGAACCTCCCGTGTCTTCACATGCCGGGCATCAGCCTTCCCATGCTGTTCCGGTCGGCCGGGACGAGCAAGGACATTCGTCGCGACATGTCGGAGATCCGTCAAATGGCGGCAAGCGGCTCGACACCGGCGGGGAGCTGGTCGGCGGCGGTGGCGTCGTGGACGTACTCCAGGAGGATGCGGCGCAGCTCGCGCCCGGCGTGGGTGGGGACCACGTCGCGGCGGCGGGCCACCGCGATGGTCCGGCGGACCCCGGGCGGTACGAGCCGGGTGACCCGGATGCCGGCGCGGCGGGCCACCACGATGCCGGGCACCAGCGCGACGCCGAGCCCGGCCTCGACGAAGCTGAGCACGGCGTCCATCTCTCCGCCGTCGACGGACAGGGTCGGCTCGAACCCGGCCGCCCGGCACGCCTGGAGCGTGGCGTCGCGCAGGTCGTAGCCCTCGCGGAACATGACCAGCGGCTGGTCGCGCAGGTCGGTGATGCGCAGCTCCCCGGCTTCCGAGGCGCCCGGCAGCGGGTCGACCGAGGCGACCACCAGGCTCTCGCGCAGGATCGGGTCGGCGCGCAGCCCCGGGTCGGTGCCGGCCGACGGCATGATGATCAGGGCGAGGTCGAGGTCGCCGCGGAGCAGGTCCCGGACGAGATCCTGCGAGCCGCCCTCCTCCACGCGCAGGTCGATCGTGGGGTGCGCGTCGCGGAACCGGCGCAGCACCGGCGGGGCAAGCGAGGTGGCCAGGCTGGGCGTGGCGCCGAGCCGGACCCGGCCCCGGCGCAGCCCCACCAGTTCCTGCACCTCGCGGGTGGCGGTCTCCACGTCGGCGAGGATCCGCTTGGCCAGCGGCAGCAGCACCTCGCCGGCCGCGGTGAGGGTGATGTTGCCCCTTACCCGTTCGAACAGCGGGGCCCCCAGGTCGGCCTCCAGCGCGTGAATTTGCTTACTCAACGAGGGCTGGGTTATGCCGACAAGATCGGCCGCCTGGGTGAAATGTCGTACTTCGGCGACCGCCACGAAGTACCGAAGCTGATGGAGCTGCATCTACATAGCCTACGGCTATCAACGCTGCGATTTCGATGCATTGGACGCCTGATCGAAGTGCTCCTAGCGTCGTTCGCGTGGTAATCACGAAAACTCGGTCGCCCATCCGCTCCAATGTCGGCCTCAAGGCCGTCATGGCGGTGACGGGCATCATTCTGGTGCTGTTCCTGATCGCGCACATGCTCGGCAACCTGAAGATCTTCACGGGCGAGACCTCGTTCGACCACTACGCGCACTGGCTGCGCGACATCGGCACGCCACTGCTGCCGACGACGTGGTTCCTGTGGATCCAGCGCACCGTGCTCACCGTCGCCGTGCTGGGGCACATCGGCGCGGCCACGCTGCTCGCGATGCGGTCCCGGGCCGCCCGCCCGGTGCGGTACGCGCACCGCCGCAAGATCCACGTGAACTACGCGGCCCGCACGATGCGCTGGGGTGGTGTGATCATCCTGCTCTTCGTGATCTACCACATCCTCGACCTGACCACGGGTCACCTGAACCCGCAGGGCGACCCGGCCAACCCGTACGGCAACGTCGTCGCCGACTTCGCGCCGGAGCGGTGGTACGTCACGCTCTTCTACACCCTCGCGCTGGTGACCCTCGGCTTCCACCTGCGCCACGGCGCGTTCAGCGCGTTCCGCAGCCTCGGCCAGCAGACCCCGAAGGGCGAGCGCCGGGCCAGGATCGCCGCGCTCGTCTTCGCCGTCGCGCTCGTCGGCGGCTACCTGCTGGTCCCGTTCGCCGTGATCACCGGATTGGTGTCCTGACATGGATCTGTACCGCGAAGGCGACCCGATCGCCGACACCCGGGCCCCGGACGGCCCGATCGAGACGCGGTGGGAGCGCCACCGCTTCGAGATGAAGCTGGTCAACCCGGCCAACCGCCGCAAGATGACGGTGATCGTGGTCGGCACCGGCCTGGCCGGCGGTTCCGCCGCCGCCACGCTGGCCGAGCAGGGCTACCAGGTGCGGTCCTACTGCTACCAGGACAGCCCGCGCCGGGCCCACTCGATCGCCGCGCAGGGCGGCATCAACGCCGCCAAGAACTACCGCAACGACGGCGACTCGGTGCACCGCCTCTTCTACGACACGGTCAAGGGCGGTGACTTCCGCTCCCGGGAGTCGAACGTGCACCGGCTGGCCGAGGTGTCGGTCAACATCATCGACCAGTGCGTGGCGCAGGGCGTGCCGTTCGCCCGCGAGTACGGCGGCCTGCTGGACACCCGCTCCTTCGGCGGCGCGCAGGTGCAGCGCACCTTCTACGCCCGGGGCCAGACGGGCCAGCAGCTGCTGCTCGGCGCGTACCAGGCGCTGGAGCGGCAGATCGGCCTGGGCAACGTGGAGATGAACGCCCGCCACGAGATGCTCGAACTGGTGATCGTCGACGGCCGGGCGCGCGGCATCGTGGTCCGCGACATGGTCACCGGCGAGATCAGCACCGAGATGGCCGACGCGGTGGTGCTCGCCACCGGCGGCTACGGCAACGTCTTCTACCTCTCCACGAACGCCAAGGGCTGCAACGTCACCGCCTCCTGGCGGGCGCACCGCAAGGGCGCGTACTTCGCCAACCCCTGCTACACGCAGATCCACCCGACCTGCATCCCGGTCTCCGGCGACCACCAGTCGAAGCTGACCCTGATGAGCGAGTCGCTGCGCAACGACGGCCGGGTGTGGGTGCCCAAGGCCAAGGGCGACCAGCGCAGCCCCCGGGAGATCCCCGAGGACGAGCGGGACTACTACCTGGAGCGGATCTACCCGTCCTTCGGCAACCTGGTCCCCCGCGACATCGCCTCCCGCGCCGCGAAGAACGTCTGTGACGAGGGACGCGGCGTCGGCCCGACCGGCCTCGGCGTCTACCTCGACTTCGCCGACGCGATCAACCGGCTCGGCCGCAAGGCCATCGAGGCCAAGTACGGCAACCTCTTCGAGATGTACGAGCGGATCACCGGCGAGGACCCGTACGAGGTCCCGATGCGGATCTACCCCGCCGTGCACTACACGATGGGTGGCCTCTGGGTCGACTACGACCTGCAGTCGAGCATCCCCGGCCTGTTCGTGATCGGTGAGGCCAACTTCTCCGACCACGGCGCGAACCGGCTCGGCGCCTCGGCGCTGATGCAGGGCCTCGCGGACGGCTACTTCGTGCTGCCGAACACGCTCGCCAACTACCTGGCCTCCTCCGGCCCGCTGGACAAGGTCGACGCGAGCCACCCCGAGGCGGTCGCGGCGCGTACCGACGTCGAGGACCGGATCAAGCGGCTGCTCGCGATCAACGGCGACCGCACCGTGGACTCGTTCCACCGTGAGCTGGGCCAGATCATGTGGGAGCACTGCGGCATGGAGCGCTCCGAGGCCGGGCTGCGCAAGGCGATCGACGAGATCCGCGCGCTGCGCGAGCAGTTCTGGCAGCGGGTGCGCGTGCCGGGCGACGGCGAGGGGCTCAACCAGTCGCTGGAGAAGGCCGGCCGGGTGGCCGACTTCTTCGAGCTGGCCGAGCTGATGTGCATCGACGCGCTGCACCGCGAGGAGTCCTGCGGCGGTCACTTCCGGGCCGAGCACCAGACGCCCGACGGCGAGGCGCAGCGCGACGACGACCGGTTCGCGTACGTGGCGGCCTGGGAGTACACCGGCACCGGTGAGCCCGTGCTGCACAAGGAAGACCTGACCTTCGAATACGTCCACCCCACGCAGCGGAGCTACAAGTGAACCTGACCCTGCGCATCTGGCGCCAGCACGGCCCCGAGGACAAGGGTCGGATGGTGACCTACCCGGTGCAGGACGTGTCCCCGGACATGTCCTTCCTGGAGATGCTCGACGTGCTCAACGAGCGGCTGATCCTCGACGGCGAGGAGCCGGTCGCGTTCGACCACGACTGCCGCGAGGGCATCTGCGGCATGTGCAGCCTCATGATCAACGGTGAGGCGCACGGCCCGCAGCGCGGCACCACCGCCTGCCAGCTGCACATGCGGCAGTTCTCCGACGGCGACACGATCGACATCGAGCCGTGGCGGGCCCGGGCCTTCCCGGTCGTCAAGGACCTGGTGGTCAACCGCAACGCGTTCGACCAGATCATCGCCGCCGGCGGCTACGTCACCGCGCCGACCGGCAGCGCACCGGAGGCGCACTCGGTGCCGGTGCCGAAGGCCGACGCCGACGCCGCGTTCGAGTCGGCCGCCTGCATCGGCTGCGGCGCCTGCGTGGCGGCCTGCCCGAACGGCTCCGGCATGCTGTTCACCGCCGCGAAGATCACCCAGCTCTCGCTGCTGCCGCAGGGCCAGCCGGAGCGCTACACCCGGGTGATCGGCATGGTGGACGCGCACGACGAGGCCGGCTTCGGCGGCTGCACGAACATCGGCGAGTGCGCGGCGGCCTGCCCGAAGGGCATCCCGCTGAACACCATCGGCCGGCTCAACCGGGACTACCTGAAGGCGACCGCCAAGCGCGCCGGCTCCTGACCGGACACGGCACGACCCACGCGACCGCCGCACCCCGCATCCAGGGGTGCGGCGGTCGCGCTCGTACGGGGGCCGCCGCCGATTCAAGCCGCCTCTCGCGGGTAGCAGTCCGATGGACGGCACCGGAGAGGGGACATACAGGCATGAAGGCACTGACCTGGCACGGCAAGCGGGACGTTCGCGTCGAGGACGTCCCGGACCCCCGGATCGAGGAGCCGACCGACGCGATCGTCCGGATCACCTCGACCGCCATCTGCGGTTCCGACCTGCACCTGTACGAGGTGCTCGGGCCGTACCTGAAGCCCGGCGACGTCCTCGGGCACGAGCCGATGGGCATCGTCGAGGAGGTCGGGCCCGGGGTGACCCGGCTCAAGAAGGGCGACCGGGTGGTCGTCCCGTTCAACATCTCCTGCGGCTCGTGCTGGATGTGCGAGCGGCAGCTCTACGCCCAGTGCGAGACCACGCAGGTCAAGAGCCAGGGCAAGGGCGCGTCCCTGTTCGGCTACACCTCGCTGTACGGCTCGATCCCCGGCGGCCAGGCCGAGTACCTGCGCGTGCCGCAGGCCCAGTTCGGCCCGATCACGATCCCGGACACCGGCCCGGACGAGCGCTGGCTCTACCTCTCCGACATCCTGCCCACCGCCTGGCAGGCGGTGAAGTACGCGGACGTCCCGCCCGGCGGCACGCTCGCCGTGTTCGGGCTCGGCCCGGTCGGGCAGTTCAGCGCCCGGATCGGCCGCCACCTCGGCGCGGGCCGGGTGATCGGGCTGGACCTGGTCCCCGAGCGGCTGGAGATGGCCCGCCGGCACGGCATCGAGGTGCTCGACGTCAGCCAGCTCGACGACGTGCCCGGCACGCTCATCGACCTGGTCGACGGGCGCGGCCCGGACGCGGTGATCGACGCGGTCGGCATGGAGGCGCACGGCGCGCCGCTGGGCAAGATGGCCCAGACCGCCGCCGGACTGCTCCCGGACAAGCTGGCCCAGGCGATGACCGACAAGGCCGGCGTGGACCGGCTCGTGGTGCTGCACGCCGCGCTCAAGGCGGTACGGCGCGGCGGCACCGTGTCGATCTCCGGCGTGTACGGCGGCGAGCAGGACCCGATGCCGCTGATGGAGATGTTCGACAGGGGCATCCAGCTGCGCATGGGCCAGTGCCACGTACGCCGCTGGGTCGACGAGATCATCCCGCTGCTGGAGCGCGACGACGACCCGCTGGGCGTCGAGGACCTGCGGACCCACCGGCTGCCGCTGACCGACGCGCCGCGGGCGTACGAGATGTTCCAGAAGAAGGAGGACGGCTGCGTCAAGGTCGTGCTCGCGCCGTGACCCGGACGGTGGTCGTCACCGGCGCGACCAGCGGGATCGGCCGGGCGACCGCCCTGGAGCTGGCGGGCCGCGGAGACCGGCTGGTCCTCGCGGCCCGCTCCCCCGCCACGCTCGACGAGGTGCGCGACGAGTGCCGGGCCGCGGGCGCGCGGGCGATCGCCGTACCGATGGACGTGACCGAGCCCGGCGCGGTGGCCGCGCTCGCCGACGCGGCGCAGGCCGAGTACGGCCGCGTCGACGCCTGGGTGCACACCGCCGCGGTGATGTCCTACGGCCGCTTCGACGAGACGCCGGCCGAGGTGTTCGAGCAGGTGGTCCGCACCGACCTGCTGGCCGCCGCGGCGGTGGCCCGGGAGGCGCTGCTCCGGTTCCGGGCCGGCGGCGGCACGCTCGTGCTCACCGGCTCGGTGCTCGGGCACATCACCGCTCCCTACATGAGCGGCTACGTGGCCGCCAAGTGGGGCCTGCAAGGGCTGGCCCGCACGCTCCAGCAGGAGGCACGGGAGACGCCGGGCGTCGCGATCTGCCTGGTCAACCCGGGCAGCGTGGACACGCCCGTCTACCGGCAGGCGGCCAACTACCTGGGCCGGGTCGGCCGTCCGCCGCCGCCGATCGCCTCGCCCGAGCGGGTGGCGCGGGCCATCGCGCACTGCCTCGACCGGCCGCGCCGCGAGGTGTCGGTGGGGCGGCTCAACGTGGTCATGCGCTTCGGCTTCACCGCCCTGCCCGGGGTGTACGACGCGCTGGTCGGACCGCTGATGCGCCGGGCCGGGCTGACCCGGCAGCCGATCGCCGCCCACCGGGGCATCGTGTTCACGCCGAACCCGGCCGGTGAGGCGGTCCGCGGCGGGTGGCTGCCGGAGGTGTCCCAGGTGGTCCGGGCCGTGGGCGGACGCGCGGCGACTGTGGCGTCCGCGGTACGCCGCCGGCTGCCCTGACCGTGGCGTGGGTGGACGGCGTGCGGGCGGACCGGGACGACTGTGGTTACCGTGTACGGCGGGACACGGCGGAGGGACGAATATGCGGGAAGCAACGGGGCAGGAACCGGACCGGACGCGCGGCGGGCGGGTGTGGAAGCTCGCCGGGCTGGCCGCCGTCGCCGGGCTGGCCTGGGCGGCGCGGGACGTACCGGCGCAGCTCGGCGGACGGCTCACCGGCGCCCGGGCGGAACGGGCGGCCCGGTCACCGCGCTTCCGCGACGGCACCTTCCACAACCCGGCCGGCGCCAGCGCCACGATGGTCGCCGACCCGGGCCGCAACCTGCTCCGGGAGCTGGTCTTCGGCAAGCAGAAGCGGCGGCCGGGCAGCCCGGTGCCGCTGCTGCGCCCCGGCGCCGCGCCGGCCGCCGACCCGGCCCGCGAGCTGAACGTCGTCTGGTACGGCCACGCCTCCACGCTCGTCGAGATCGAGGGGCAGCGGGTGCTGCTCGACCCGGTGTGGAGCGACAGGTGCTCCCCGTCCGGGCTGGTCGGCCCGCGGCGCATCCACGAGCCGCCGGTCCGCCTCACCGACCTGCCCCCGCTCGACGCGGTGCTGATCTCACACGACCACTACGATCACCTCGACATGGAGACCGTCCGCACGCTGGCCGATCTCCAGTCCGCACCGTTCGTGGTGCCGCTCGGCGTCGGCGCCCACCTGGCCCGCTGGGGCGTACCCGAGCACCGCATCGTCGAGCTGGACTGGTCGGAGAGCCACCGGGCCGGCGGGCTGACGCTCACCGCCACCGCCGCGCAGCACTTCTCCGGGCGCGGACTGCGCCGCGACGGCACGCTGTGGAGCTCCTGGACGATCACCGGTACGCACCGGAAGGTCTTCTACACCGGCGACTCCGGCTACTTCGACGGATACGCCGCGATCGGCGCCGAGCACGGCCCGTTCGACGTGACGCTGATGCAGATCGGCGCGTACGACAGGGCGTGGCCGCACATCCACATGTTCCCGGAGGAGGCGGTCGCCGCCCACCTCGACGTACGCGGCGGACTGCTGGTGCCGGTGCACTGGGGCACGTTCAACCTGGCCCTGCACGACTGGTCCGAGCCGGTGGACCGGCTCTGGGCCGAGGCGAAGGCGCGCGACGTGCGGCTCGCAGTGCCGCGCCCGGGCGAGCGGGTGGTGGTCGACGAGCCGCCGGCGGTGGACGGCTGGTGGCAGTCGGTCGCCTGACCCGGCGCTGCCGCACCTCGCGCTCTGACCCCGCTCAGAGCACGAAGGCGTCGGTCCAGAGCGCGCCGGAACGGCCCGACAGCGCGTCCAGCATGGCCACCGCCTGACCGTCGGTGAGCTGCGCGACGAAGTCGACGATCGCCCGGCCCCGGGCCCGGCCGATCCGGTCCGGGGTACGCGGGTGCAGCTCCGCCTCGGCCAGCTCCACCAGGTCGTGCAGCCGTCGCGGCAGCCGGGACTCCTCGTCCGGGTCCAGCAGCCACTCCCAGAGCGCCTCCACCAGCGTGCCCAGCAGCCGGGCCTGGCCGCGCTGGTGCAGCGCCAGGTCCGGGCGGGCCAGCACGAACCGGTGGTGCACGAACTTGAGCACCTGCACCTCGTGCCACTGCGCCTTGGCCAGCAGCACGTACCCGGAGCGGACGTGCGGGTCCGGGGTCACCGTGATGGCGTCCACGAAGCGGGTGGACCAGCGGGCGGAGAACCGGGCGACGTACTGCTCCGCCTCGATCGAGCCGTCGAACGGCAGCGCCAGCAGCCCCTCCACCAGCTCCTCGCGGACGTGTTCGACTGCGGCGGCGAACGCCTCGTCGTCCGCGATCCAGCCGTCCTTGCGGTGCAGTTGCCGGCGCAGCCGCTCGATCGCCGCGCCAGGGCGCCGGCCCGCCGCCTCCAGCGCGGACGCGGTGATCGACCGCAGGTGCCCGCACTCGCGCTGCCAGGCCATCAGCTCGGCCGCCACCGCGCCCTGCTGGAGCACCCCGACACGGTAGAAGTCCTCCACGTCGTGGATCGCGTACGCGATGTCGTCGGCGGTGTCCATCACCGACGCCTCGGGCGTCTGCTGCCAGTCCGGGATGCGGCCGGCGAACGGCTCCCGCGCCTGACGCAGGTCGTCCAGCTCGGTGCGATAAGCGCCGAACTTCACCGACCCGCTCTCCGGGTCCTCCGGCGGGGCCGCCGCGCCGCGGGGCGCCGGGTCGAGGTGCCGGGGGTGCGGGTCGGGATGGTCCAGGCGGGTCCACGGGTACTTCAGCATGGCGGCCCGGACCGCCGCGGTCAGGTCCAGCCCGGTGGTCGCCGCGCCGCGGATCTCGGTGCTGGTGACGATCCGGTACGACTGGGCGTTGCCCTCGAAGCCGTCGGCCAGCCCGAGCCGCTGCCGGGCCAGCCGGTCCAGCACCCGCTCCCCCAGGTGCCCGAACGGCGGGTGGCCGAGGTCGTGCGCGAGCGCGGCGGCCTCCACCACCTCCGGGTCGCAGCCGCCGAGCTTGTCCAGCAGGTCCCGGTACGCCGGGTCGGCCATGAGCCGCTCGGCGATCGCCCGCGCCACCTGGGCGACCTTGAGGCTGTGGGTGAGCCGGTTGTGCACCAGAAGCCCCGACCCGCCGGGACTGATCACCTGGGTGACGCCGTTCAGCCGGGCGAAGAACGGCGAGCCGACGATCCGGTCCCGGTCGGCCCGGAACGGGCCGGCCGCCAGGTCGCCGAGCGCCCGGGCGCTGCCCCCGAAGAGCCGCCGGGCCCGCGGATCCGCAGGTGCCTCCATGATCGCCACGCTAGCGCAGCGGGCGGCGGGCCGGGCACAGCCGGTCGGAGGCGAACGGCACAATGCAGGGCGGAAACCACCCGAGAAGGCGGATGAAAATCGTGACCCAGTCAGTGCACCAGCGGATCGCCGAGGAACTCGGCGTCGCCGAACGTCAGGTGCGGGCAGCAGTCGAGCTGCTCGACGGCGGCGCCACAGTGCCGTTCATCGCCCGCTACCGCAAGGAGGCCACCGGCCTGCTCGACGACGCGCAGCTGCGCACACTGGAGGAGCGCCTGCGCTACCTGCGCGAGCTGGACGAGCGGCGCGCGGCGGTGCTGGAGTCGATCCGCAGCCAGGGCAAGCTCGACGAGGCGCTGGAGGCGCAGATCCTCGCCGCCGACTCGAAGTCGCGCCTGGAGGACATCTACCTGCCCTACAAGCCGAAGCGGCGCACCCGCGCGCAGATCGCCCGCGAGGCCGGGCTGGAGCCGCTCGCGGACACGCTGCTCGCCGACCCGGCGCAGGACCCGAAGGCGGTCGCCGCCGGGTTCGCCGACCCGGACAAGGGCGTCGCGGACGCCGCCGCCGCGCTGGACGGCGCGCGGGCCATCCTGATCGAGCGCTTCGCCGAGGACGCCGACCTGATCGGCACGCTGCGCGAGCAGATGTGGTCGCGGGGCCGGCTGGTCTCCCGGGTACGCGAGGGTCAGGAAACCGCCGGGGCGAAGTTCGCCGACTACTTCGACTTCGCCGAGCCGTACCCGAAGCTGCCCTCGCACCGCATCCTCGCCATGTTCCGGGGCGAGAAGGAGGGCGTGCTGGAGCTGACCATGGATCCGGAGGCCGACGGGGACGCCGACGCGAACCCGGGCCCCAGCCGGTACGAGGCCGCCGTGGCGGGACGCTTCGGCGTCAGCGACCAGGGACGGCCCGCCGACAAGTGGCTGGCCGACACGGTGCGCTGGGCCTGGCGTACCCGGATCCTCATCCACCTCGGCGCGGACCTGCGGATGCGGCTGTGGCAGGCGGCCGAGGAGGAGGCCGTTCGGGTCTTCGCCACCAACCTGCGTGACCTGCTGCTGGCGGCGCCGGCCGGCGCGCGGCCCACCATGGGTCTGGACCCGGGCCTGCGCACCGGCGTGAAGGTGGCGGTGGTCGACGCCACCGGCAAGGTGGTCGCCACCGACACGATCTACCCGCACGAGCCGCGCCGGCAGTGGGACGCCTCGCTGCACACGCTCGCCACGCTCGCCGCCGCGCACGGCGTCGAGCTGGTCGCGATCGGCAACGGCACCGCCAGCCGGGAGACCGACAAGCTCGCCGCCGACCTGATCAAGCAGCACCCCGAGCTGAAGCTGACGAAGGTGGTGGTCTCCGAGGCGGGCGCGTCGGTCTACTCCGCCTCGGCGTACGCCTCGCAGGAGCTGCCCGGCCTGGACGTCTCGCTGCGCGGCGCGGTGTCGATCGCCCGCCGCCTCCAGGACCCGCTGGCCGAGCTGGTGAAGATCGACCCGCGGTCGATCGGCGTCGGGCAGTACCAGCACGACCTGTCCGAGGTGAAGCTGTCCCGCTCGCTCGACGCGGTCGTCGAGGACTGCGTCAACGCGGTCGGCGTGGACGTCAACACCGCCTCCGCGCCGCTGCTCACCCGGGTGTCCGGCATCGGCGCCGGGCTGGCCGAGAACATCGTGCTGCACCGCGACGCCAACGGGCCGTTCCGCACCCGGGCGGAGCTGAAGAAGGTGCCCCGGCTCGGGCCGAAGGCGTTCGAGCAGTGCGCGGGCTTCCTGCGCATCCCCGGCGGCGACGACCCGCTGGACTCCTCCAGCGTGCACCCCGAGGCGTACCCGGTGGTGCGCCGCATCCTCTCCTCCACCGGGCAGGACCTGCGCGCGCTGATCGGCAAGTCGGCCATCCTGCGCGGCCTGCGCGCGACCGACTTCGTCGACGACACGTTCGGCCTGCCCACCGTCACCGACATCCTCGCCGAGCTGGAGAAGCCGGGTCGTGACCCGCGTCCGGAGTTCCGTACTGCGACGTTCGTCGAGGGCGTGGAGAAGATCAGCGACCTGACGCCCGGCATGGTGCTGGAGGGCGTGGTGACGAACGTGGCCGCGTTCGGCGCGTTCGTCGATGTGGGCGTGCACCAGGACGGGCTGGTGCACGTCTCGGCCATGTCGCACACCTTCGTCAAGGATCCGCGCGACGTGGTGAAGTCCGGCGACGTGGTGAAGGTCCGGGTGCTCGACGTGGACGTGCCGCGCAAGCGGATCTCGCTGACGCTGCGGCTGGACGACGAGGCGCCAGCCGGCGGCGGGCGCCCGGCGGGCGGCGACGGCCGGGGCGGCTCCGGTCCGCGGCCGGGCGGCCAGGGCCGGGGCGGCCAGGGCGGCGGCCAGGGTCGCGGCGGGCAGGGCGGCGGCCAACGCGGTGGCGGGCAGGGCGGCGGGTCGCGCGGTGGCCAGCAGCAGCGGCCCGGGCGCGGTGGCGGCGCCCCGCTCAACGACGCCATGGCGGAGGCGCTGCGACGGGCCGGGCTGGCCTGACACGTCCCGCTGCCGGGCCGAGGTCACGAACGCCTCAGCCCGGCAGCCCCCCGGGGAACAGCGACGCGCCGGCCCGTGTCGCGGTCACGCGCCCCGGCAGGGCGACGGCCGCGGGGACGGGCCGAGGCACCGGCATGGAACCCTTGATCAACACGATCTCGCCGAGGTGGTGGCATCAGAGGCTCCGCGACACCACCACTTCGGCGAGCTGGAGTTGATCACACCGGGCAGCGCGCCGGGAAAGGGACGGGTCACGCCTGCCGGAGCCGCGAACACCACTCACCAGGCGCGTTGTTGACCAAGGAGTTTGTGGCCTGTTCAGGGCGTTCGACTGACACAAACCCCTTGATCACCGCAGCCTCGGCGGTGCGCGCGCCGGGCCCGACGGCCTGTGCGCCGGGCGGGGCCGGTTCCGCGTACTCTCGCGGTCGTGGGCGGTGAGGACGACGAGCGGTGGCGGGAGCGGCGACGCCACGCGGTGCGGGCGCACGCGGAGGCCGCCGCCCGCGAACGCGAGGCCGAGCAGGCGGAGGCCGCTGAGCTGGTGGCCCGGTTCGCCGCCGAGGCGCTGCGGCGCGGGCTGCGCGCCGGCCGGCTGACCGCGACCGGGCACGACGGGCGCGGTCGCTACCGCACGCGGATCACCGGCTGGTACGTGGACCGGGCGCACAGCCGCGCGGTGGACACCGACGGGCGTTTCTACCTGCTCACCGTGCCGCCGGGCCTGCGGGCGCGGCTGCTCGGGGCGGACCCGCCGCCCAGTCCGCCGCCGCTCGTGGTCGGCCGGGGCGGCCGGGACGGCGAGTCGGTGCCGCTGGCGACCCTGCTCAGCCGTCGTCTCGACGCGGGCGACGACTGGCGCTGACCGGGGCCGGACGCCGGTCTGCCCGCTGCCGGGGCACCGCGTGCGCGGCCCGCCGGGCGACGTGCCGCCACCAGCACAGCTGGACCACGAGCGTGAGCAGCCCGGCGAGCACGATCGCGGCCAGGTTGATCACCAGTTGGAGGGCGGAGCCGGCGGCCTCGTGCCACACCCCGTACGCGGACGCGACGGCCACGTTCGCCGCCGCCGGCACGGTGGTCACCGAGATCAGCACACCCACCAGCGAACCGGACTTCTTCGAGGTCAGCGACAGCATGCCGGCCACGCCGGCGAGCAGGCCCACCACCCAGGACAACGCGTCCGGACGCCAGATGAAGTCGGTCATCGGCCGTTCCGCCAGCAGCATGTCCCGGTCGACCAGGCCGGCCGCGGTGAGCGCCCAGGTGCTCAGCGCGGTGGCCGCCATGGCGACGAGGAAACCGACCGTCAGCGCCTTGACCGAGTGACCGACCACGCGCGGCTGACGCCGCAGCAACGCCACGCAGAGCGCGGCGAGCGGACCGAACTCGGGGCCGACCACCATCGCGCCGACGATCAGGATGGGCTGGTCCAGCAGCACGCCGATCCCGGCGATCATGGTGGCCACCACGATCAGGGCGAGGAACGTGCCGGTGAGCACCGTCTGCTCGCCGGTCTTCGCGGCGATCTCGTCCCACACCACGGCGTCCTCCCCGTGGCCGGGGGCTTCCTCGGCGGCCCGGTCGGCCGCCTCGGACAGGGTCAGCTCGACGTCGTCGGCGGCGATCCCGCCGCGTACGTCCACGTCGAGGTCCTGCAGGCGGCGCAGGACGTGGTCCGCGCTCTCCCGGACCACGTCGCAGAGGATCAGGTCGCCGGCGGGCCGGCGGGCGGCCCCGGTGAGAACTACCAGGTGGGTCACGCCGGGCTCGGCGCCGAGCAGGTCCACGACGGCCGACGAGCGGTCGCCCGGCGCGATGATTCGCAGGTGCAGCACCGGCGCACTCTACTGCGGGGCGACAACGCGCAGAAGCATGTCGGAAAGCCGATATTTTCCACGGCTCTGGCGAATCTCGTCCCTACCGTCACCTTATGGGCACCCAGTTCTCCCACATGAGAAAGACTTTGCTGGCACTGGCGCTGACCATGGGCGCCGTGGCCTCGACAGCCGGTCCGGCGGAAGCGGCCGGCGTCCCGGCGGTCCGCGGCGCGGCGGACGTGAGCGGCTATGCGCGCGACGGGTTCCGGCCACAGTTCATCCCGGACGCCGGCCTGCCGTACAACGACAGCGCGCTGGCGCCGCGGGTGGATCCGAACCCGCACGACGAGCACGGTGTCCGCCTGTTCCAGTACAACGGACAGACGTACGACCATCCCGTCGCCCAGGCGCAGTGGGGACTGAGCAACCTGCGCACCTATCTCGCCAACCGCGACCGGCTCTTCCTCGACCGGGCGGTGGCGCAGGCTCAGCGGAACATCGACCGCAGGGTCGAGTCGCGCGCGGCCTGGTGGTACCCCTACGAGTTCGACTTCCCCCGGTGCGCCCAGATGCCGGTGATCCACGCGCCGTGGTTCAGCGCGATGGCGCAGGGACAGCTGCTCAGCCTCTTCACCCGCCTGGCGGCGGTCACCGGGGAGCAGAAGTGGCGTCAGGCCGCGGACCGGACCTTCGCCAGCCTCCTGCTTCCGCCGCAGACCGGGCTGCCCTGGGCCAGCTGGGTGGACGACGCCGGGCACCTGTGGTTCGAGGAGTACCCGCTGACGCCGGGAGTGACCGGCGAACGCGTGCTGAACGGCCACATCTTCGCGCTCTACGGCGTGTACGACTACTGGCGGCACACCTCGGACCAGCGGGCCGCCGCCCTGTTCGACGGCGCCGCCACCACGCTGCGCCGGCACGTGCCGACCACGTTTCGCGCGCCGCAGTGGGCCAGCCGCTACTCGATCGGCTGTCCCTCCTCGTACGCGGGCTACCACCCTGTGCACATCGGACAGCTGCTGAAGACGTACGAGATGACCCGCGCTCCGGTCTTCGCCGCCATGGCCGACCTGTTCCGCGAGGACTACCCGGCGCCGGCCGTGTCCGGCACCGTCATCTTCTCCGGTGGGGCGCACGTCGGCTACCGGTTCTCCTCCGCAGGCGCGGTGCTGGAGCAGAAATCCCTGACTCTGTCCCGGCAGTCCCAGGCGAACGCCGACCAACGCGTCCGCATCCTCGGGCGCGGCATCTACTACCGGATCACGAACGGGGCCTTGGCCGGGTTCCTCATTCCTGAGACGCCAGGCGAGCGATATCTGCTCGGCGCGGTCGTGCGGCACACCTACACGCCGCAGCGGACCCTGTCGTTCGGTCCCGGCACCTACACCGCGCACATGTACGGGCCGGGCTGGCAGGTCACCGAGAGCAAGACGTTCACCTTCCCCCGCAGCTCGGCCGCGCCGTTCGGCGCGACCGCCTGGGTGAACGGGACGATGAGCTACCAGATCACGGCCGGGGTGTACGCCGGGTATTGGCTGCCGGCCGCCGACGGGTTGACGCCCGCCACCTGACCAGGCGAAGTGTCGATCTCCCGCACCCGTGTCCTCGCGCGGTCCCGCACGGTTGATCCGAGAGATCGGTACCACCTGTTCCCGATCGCGGCTTCCTGCCGCGCCCGGACGGGTGGTCGGGTACCTGTGCGGAGGTGGGGGCATGTCGCTTCCCGATGTGCGTCACGGATCGCTCTCGACCGGCCGGTCCGACCGGTCGAAGCGGTTCCTCGACGTGCTCGCGGCCGTCGTTCTGCTCGCGGTGACGGCACCGGTGCTGGCGACCGTCGCCGTTCTGGTGGCCGTCCGGCTGGGCCGCCCGGTGCTGTTCCGCCAGCGGCGCGCCGGGCGCCACGGCGCGCTATTCGAGGTGGTCAAGTTCCGGACCATGCGGGAGCCGGACCACCGGCGTGGCCTGGTCTCCGACGCCGACCGGCTGACGCCGTTCGGTCGCCGGCTCCGCGCCACCAGCCTCGACGAGTTGCCCACGCTCTGGAACGTGCTCCGCGGCGACATGAGCCTCGTCGGCCCGCGCCCCCTGCTGCCGGAGTACCTGGGCCGCTACACCCCCGCCCAGGCGCGCCGGCACGAGGTGCGACCCGGCGTCACCGGCCTGGCCCAGGTCAGCGGCCGCAACGAGCTGAGCTGGGAGGACAAGTTCGCCCTCGACGTGGAGTACGTCGACAACCGCTCACTGCGGTTGGACCTCGCGATCCTCGCCGCCACCGTCCGCACCGTGCTGCGGCGGGAGGGCATCTCGGCAGCCGGCTCGGCCACCGCGCCGGAGTTCCTCGGAACCGTGCCGGACGGAGCGGCGGCGGGAGACACCGCGCGTACCACGGTGCGGCCGGGCAGGCTGTCATGAGCGGCCTGGTCCACCTGTCCGCGCCGGACGTCGGTCCGCTGGAGGAGTCCTACCTGATCGCCGCGCTGCGTTCCGGCTGGGTGGCGCCCATCGGCCCCGACCTCGAGGAGTTCGAGCGGGAGATCGCGTCGCGGGTCGGCACGCGGGGCGCGGTGGCGGTCAGTTCCGGCACCGCCGCGCTGCACCTGGGCCTGCTCGGCGTCGGCGTGAGCGCCGGAGACGCGGTGGTCGTACCCACGCTGACATTCGTCGCCACCGCGAACGCGGTCCGGTACACCGGCGCACGGCCGGTCTTCGTCGACTGCGACCCGGGCACCGGGAACATCGACGTGTTGCTGCTGGCCGAGGCGCTGGACCGGCTACGCGGCCGGGGCGAACGGGTGGGCGCTGTCGTTCCGGTGGACATGTTCGGCAGTTGCGCCGACTACACCCGGCTGCTTCCGATCTGCGCCGAGGCGGGCGTACCGGTGGTGGAGGACGCCGCGGAGGCACTCGGGGCGACGCACCGCGGCCGGCCCGCCGGCTCGTTCGGGCGGGTCGGCGCGCTCTCCTTCAACGGCAACAAGATCATGACCACCTCCGGCGGTGGCATGCTCGTCTCCGACGACCTGTCCCTTTTGGCCCGCGCCCGGCATCTCGCGACGCAGGCACGCGAGCAGACGCCCCACTACGAGCACCGCGAGACCGGGTACAACTACCGGCTCAGCAACCTGCTCGCCGCCCTCGGCCGCGCGCAACTCGTACGGCTCGACGGCATGATCGGCCGGCGCCGGCGTCTGCGGAACCGCTACGCCGAGCTGTTCGCGTCCGTTCCGGGCGTCGAACTCGTCGGTGCGGCCGACGACACCTCGAACTGCTGGCTGACAGTGATCCGGGTACGCCCCGACCGCGCCGGATGGCAGGCGGCCGAGCTGGCTGAACAGCTGCGGAAGCGGGACATCGAGACGCGGCCGGTCTGGAAGCCGATGCACCAGCAGCCGGCCTTCGCCGGGGCGGAGAGCGTCCTCAGTGGCGCCGCCGACGACCTGTTCGTCCAGGGGCTGACCCTGCCGAGCGGCAGCGCGCTCACCGAGCCGCAGATCAGCACGGTGCTGGCCGCGATCGGCGAGTTCCTGTCCGCCCGGATCGGGACGTAGCCGCATGACGCCCCTGCTGATCGTGGGGTGCGGTGGCCACGGGCGGGAGCTGCTGACCATCGCCCGGGCGGTGGTGGCGGCCGGCGGACCGGACTGGCAGCTGATCGGCTTCGTCGACGACCACCCCTCGGAGGAGAACCTCAAGCGGGTGCAGCGCCTGGACGTGCCGTACCTCGGCGGTGTCGCGTGGCTGCGCGAGGCACCGCCGCAGACTCATCACGTCATCGGCATCGGTGACCCGAGGATCCGCCGGGCGGTGGCGGCGAGGATCGACGCCTATGACCTTCCGGCCGCCAGCCTCGTGCACCCGGACGCCACCATCGGCCCGGACAACCGGTACGGCCCGGGGTTCGTCGCCTTCGCGGGCGCACGTGTCACCACGAACGTCACCATCGGCCGGCACGTCCACCTCAACCAGAACGTCACCGTCGGGCACGACAGCACCCTCGGCGACTTCGTGTCAGTCAACCCGCTCGCCGCCGTCTCCGGTGACTGCCACCTGTCCGAGGGCACGCTCGTCGGCACCAACGCCGCGGTGCTCCAGGGCCTGCGGGTCGGCCGGGACAGCACCGTCGGCGCCGGTGCCTGCGTGGTACGCGATGTCGGCGAGCGGACGGTCGTGAAGGGTGTGCCGGCCCGCTGATCCGGCGCTCCCGCGGCGGGCGGCGCCGGCACCGCCCGCCGTATCGGGGTCAGCGACGGATGCCCGCCCAGTCGTGGTGCCGACGGACCGTGGAGAGAATGAAGTCGACCACCCGGCGTGACGTGTCGGTGACCTGGTAGTCGGCCGGACAGGGCACGCCCTCCGCCTGGTGCTGGCGGACGGTCACCCGGACCGCCTCGGTCACGCCCGCGGGATCAAGCCCGGTCATGATGATGCCTCCGGCGTCGAGGGCCTCCGGACGCTCGATCGACTCCCGGAGCGTGACGGCGGGGAATCCCAGGATCGCCGCCTCCTCGCTGATCGTCCCGCTGTCCGACAGCGTGCAGTACGCGCTGGTCTGCAGGTGGACGTAGTCGGGCAGGCCGAAGGGCTCGTGGAAGACGATGCCGTCGAGCAGGTCCGCCTCCGGCGCCAGCGCCTCCAGCCGGTTGCGCGTGCGGGGATGCGTGGAGACGAGGACCGGGAACCCCCATTCGTCCCGGACCGCGTACAGGCATTCCAGCAGCCGGGCGAGCCGGTCCGGGCGGTCGACGTTCTCCTCGCGGTGCGCGCTGACGAGGAAGTACCGGCCCGCGTTCAGCCCGAGCCGGCTCAGCACCGTGGACGCCGCGATCGCGGGCCGGTAGTGCTCCAGCACCTCCCGCATGGGCGAGCCGGTGTGCAGGATCCGCCGTGGATGCAGGCCCTCGGCCAGGAGGTTACGACGCGCGTGTTCGCTGTAGACCAGGTTGAAGTCGGCGATGTGGTCGACGAGGCGACGGTTGGTCTCCTCCGGCACGTTCAGGTCGAAGCACCGGTTGCCCGCCTCCATGTGGTAGACCGGCACCTTCATCCGCCGCGCCATCAGGGCGCCGATGCTGCTGTTGGTGTCCCCGAGAACGAGCAGGGCGTCCGGGCGCAACTCGGCGATCGCGGACTCCATGCCGATCAGCACGCCACCGAGTACGCGCCCCAGGGACGCGGTGTCTACCTGCAGGAAACGATCGGGCTCGCGGATCCGCAGTTCCTTGAAGAAGACGTCGGAAAGAGTGCTGTCCCAGTTCTGCCCGGTGTGCACGAGCACGTGCTCCACAGTGTCGTCGAGGCGCGCGATCACCCGGGAGAGCCGGATTATCTCCGGCCTGGTCCCCACCACCGTCATCACCCGTGTCATGAACTGCCTTTCGCCCAGCCGGCCCAGCTTCCACCAGCGACCTCTGCTCGTTGGATCAACGAGCAGGCGACGCGCCCGGTGGCGGCCGGACGGGAGCAGCCGACGGATTACGCCGCTTATTGCCGCTATCTCCAGCTTTGGCTCGTTATGAGGAAGTAACGTGCAGTTGCGATGTGAGCTCCCGTCAGGCACGGGGGAGACTGGAGGAGATGTGGCTTCCTCGCTTTCGGGCCGGCGCTTCCTGATCACCGGCGGCACCGGCTCGTTCGGCCAGACCATGGTCGTCCGCCTGCTGAAGGCCGGCGCCGAAGAGGTACGGGTGCTCAGCCGTGACGAGTCCAAGCAGGACGCGATGCGGCACCGGCTCCGGGACGACCGGGTCCGCTACTACGTCGGCGACGTCCGCGACCACGACAGCACGCTGAAGGCCACCCGGGGAGTCGAGTACGTCTTCCACGCGGCGGCTCTCAAGCAGGTGCCCTCCTGCGAGTTCTTCCCGCTCGAAGCGGTCCGGACCAACGTCCTGGGCAGCGCCAACGTCGTGGACGCCTGCGAGCGCAACGGCGTCGAGGCGCTGGTGCTGCTCAGCACCGACAAGGCCGTCTACCCGGTGAACGCGATGGGCATGACCAAGGCGCTGATGGAGAAGGTGGCGCAGGCCCACGCGCGCAACAACCCCGGTGCCCGTACCCGGGTCTGCTGCGTCCGGTACGGCAACGTGATGTACTCCCGCGGCTCGGTGATCCCGCTGTTCGTCGAGCAGATCCGCGGCGGCGTGCCGCTCACCGTGACCGAGCCGACGATGACCCGCTTCCTGATGTCGCTGGAGCAGTCGGTCGAACTCGTCGAACACGCCTTCCACCACGGCCAGCCGGGTGACGTGTTCATCCGCAAGGCGGACGCCTGCACGATCGAGGACCTCGCCGTGGCCCTGTGCAACCTGTTCGGCGTGCCGGCGAAGTTCGACGTGCTGGGCATCCGGCACGGCGAGAAGCTGTACGAGACGCTGGCCAGCCGCGAGGACCTGGCCCGCGCCGAGGACTTCGGTGACTTCCTCCGGGTGCCGGTGGACAGCCGCGACCTGAACTACGGCCTGTACTTCGACGAGGGCGACACGAACCGGGAACACCGCGTCGACTACCACTCCCACAACGCGCGCCGGCTCGACGTCGCGGAAGTGATGGAACTGCTGGTCAGCCTGCCGGAGCTGCGCGCGCAGCTCGACCAGGCCGGCCTGCCGACCGCCGCCGCTCCGGCATGAGCGCCGACCTGGACCGCGGTGGCGTCGACGCCACCCGGATCGCCCTCGTCACGCAGTGGTTCCCGCCGGAGCCGACAGGCATCCCGCTGGGCATCGCGCGGTCGCTCGAAAACCGCGACTTCGCGGTGGACGTGCTGACCGGGGTGCCGAACTACCCGACCGGCGTCGTGCCCGCCGGCTACCGCGCGCACCGGCGGAGCGTGGAGGACCTCGACGGGCTGCGCGTGCTGCGCGCCCCCCTCTACCCGAGCCACGACCGGTCCACCGTCAGGCGGGCCGCCAACTACCTCAGCTGGGCCGCCTCCTCCACTGTCGTCGGTCGCGGGCTGCTGCGCTCGGCGGACGCGAGCCTGGTCTACGGCTCCCCCATCACCGCGGCCACCGCTGCGATGGCCGCCCGGATGCGCTGGCGGACCCCGTACGTCCTCATGGTGATGGACCTCTGGCCGGACTCGGTCTTCGCCACCGGCTTCCTCACCGAGGGCGCGGGCAGACGGCTGGCGGCCGCCGCTCTCGGCGGGCTGACCGACCGCGTCCACCGCTGGGCCGACCACATCACCGTCCCCTCCCCCGGCCTACGGAGGACGCTGATCGAGCGAGGCATCCCGGCGGACAAGGTGTCGGTCGTCTACAACTGGGCCGACGAGAAGGTCATGCAGCCGGCCGAGCCGGACCCGACGTTCCGGGCCCGGCTCGGCCTCGGCCGGGACGACTTCGTCGTCATGTACGCCGGCAACCTCGGCGCCGCGCAGCGCCTCGACGTGGCGGTCACGGCGATGGAGCATCTGCGGGACCTGCCCGACGTACACCTCGTACTCGTGGGTGGCGGAGTGGAACGGGAGTCGCTGCGGGAACGGGTCAAGGCCGGCGGGCTCGCCACGGTGCACTTCGCCGACCAGATCGCGCCGGAGCGGATCGCGGCCGCCATGGCGGCCGCCCAGTTGCAGTTGATCTCGCTCGCCGACGAGCCGCTGTTCCACATCACCCTCCCGGGGAAGGTGCAGGCGATCCTGGCGAGCGGCCAGCCGGCTCTGGTGTGCGCTCCCGGTGACGCCGCCCGAATCGTGACCGGCGCCGAGGCGGGGTTCGCGGCGCCTCCCGGCGATCCCGCCGCGCTGGCGGCGGTGATCCGGCAGGCCCGCTCCACCCCACCAGACCGGCTGCGCGACATGGGCCACGCCGCCCGGCGCCACTATCTGGCCCACATGAGTGAAGAGATCAACGCGCAGGTGCTCGCCGATCTGCTGACCGACGCCGTCCGGCGGCGCGGCGACGGCCGCGGCCGGAGGAGGAAGCCATGACACGCGTACTCGTTCTCGGTGTCACCGGGATGCTGGGGCACACCCTCCTGCGGGAGTTCGACCGGGATCCCGGCATCGCCGTGCACGGCGCCTGCCGGACCGTCGACCTGACCGGCCTGCTGCCGCCCGGGCTCGCCGCCCGGGTGGAGACGGGCGTGGACGCGGACGACGTCGACGGCGTCGACTCGCTGCTCCAGCGCGTACGGCCGGACGTGGTGGTCAACTGCGTGGGAGTCGTCAAACAGCGTCCGGAGGTGCAGGACGCCGTCGGTACGGTACGGCTCAACGCGCTGTTCCCCCATCTGCTGGCCCGCCTGTGCCAGACGGCGGGCGCGCGTCTCGTCCACGTCAGCACGGACTGCGTCTTCTCGGGTGACCGCGGCAACTACGTCGAGACCGACCTGCCCGACCCACCCGACCTGTACGGGCGGTCGAAGCTGCTGGGCGAGGTCGGCGGCCCGCACGCGCTGACGCTCCGGACCTCGATCATCGGTCACGAGCTCGCGTCGAGCCGTTCCCTGGTCGACTGGTTCCTCAGTCAGGTGGGCACGGTGCGTGGCTACACCAAGGCCGTGTACAGCGGCGTGACCACCGTGGAACTCGCCCGCGTCCTGCGCACCGTGGTGCTTCCGCGTACCGATCTCGCGGGGCTCTACCACGTCGCGGCGGCGCCGATCACCAAGTACGACCTGCTTCGGTTGGTGGCGTCCGAATACCGGTGGACGGGCGACATCGTCCCCTACGACGGCTTCGTCTGCGACCGGTCGCTGTCGGCCGAGGCGTTCGCCGCCGCGGCCGGCTACCGGCCGCCCTCCTGGCCGCAAATGGTCGCCGAGTTGCGTGCCGCCCGGTCCCGCTGGCAACTGCCGGCGGGCGTGACGGGGACGGGCGCGACGGCCTGAGCCGTGGGCGCCGCCCGGCGGCGCGGCGCCCACGGTCCGATCAGGTACGAGCCCGACGTGCGCCCGCAACGTCGGAGAGAAGGTCCAGGTAGCGCGCCAACTGGTCGTCCCGGTACAGCCCGTCGAGCGCGGACGGCGGAATCTCGGCGAGGCGTCCGTTCCGGTCCTTCTCGGCCAGCCAGATCCGCAACTGCTCGGCGATGCGCGCCGGGTCGCTGAGGACGACGCCGGCGTCACGGGAGCGCAGGATGTCCGCCACGATTCCGGTCGGGTGCCCGATCATGAGGATGGGACGCCGGGCACGCAGGTAGTCGAAGAACTTCCCCGGCACCGTGCCGGCGTCGCGCGGGTCGTTCCACATCACCAGCACCAGGACGTCGGCCTCCGCCTGCACCCGCCACGACTTCTCCGCCGACACCTCACCCAGGTTGGTCACCGAGTCCGAGACGCCGGCGCGCTCGGTGGCGGCCTGCGCCACCCCGTTGTCCTCACCCGCGAAGACGACATGGACACGCCGGGCCTCGGGGCCGAGGAGCGCCACCGCGTCCAGCAGTGGCGAGGGATCTCGCTTCCCGGGGTTGAGCCGCCCGGTGTGCGTCAGCGTCAGGGGCGGCGATCCGTACGCGTCCACGGTGGTTGGTTGCTCGGCCGGCCCGCCCACCGGGCCTGGTGGGCGCGGGTCGATGCCGTTCATGACCACAGTCGTGCCGATCCCGAACGTCGAGCGCATGATGTAGGCCAGCGGCTCGGAGATCGTGACGCATGCGGCGGCGGACCGGAGCAGGCGCCGTTCCATCCAGTGGTCGAGCTTCCGCCGTATCCGGGTCCGGCCGTACGGCCAGTAGTCGTTGCCGACCGTCCACAGGTCACGGTAGTCCGCCACCCACGGCACCTTCAGGCGGCGGGCGATGGCAGCGGCGACAAGATACGCCGACGCCGGCGGGCCGGTCACCATCACGACGTCGGGTCGCCAGTCCCCCCGGTCGCGCAGGAATGCGCGCACGGCGGGCACGACCCAGTTCACGCAGGCGTCCGGGATCAGCACCTCGCGTCCCAGCGTCCCCAGGACGGTCAGCGCCGGACGGCGGCCCACCCTGGCCTGGGCCTCCGCCCGGCGTACCGAGGACACGACCCGGGTCGAGTCGGGCACCGGCGCCACCCGGAGAACGTCGCTCTCGGGCACGCCGGATGATCCGGCGCTGGGCGGCGTCGCCGTCAGGACGCGGACGTCCCACCCCTGGGCGGCGGCGAAGCGCGCCAGCTCACCGGGCCGGCGGGCGCCGACCGATTCCGACGGCGGGAAGACGTACGCGATGATCAGAACGCGGGGTCGCGGATGCAACTCGGGCTCGCCTCTCAAAGGTCACTGTTTCTCCCCGTGTTCAACGACCTGAGGCGTACGCGGTGATGCCGACCTTTTGTCGTCATGTGGGCGGTTCACACCGGCTCCCGGGCCCGCCTCGGCGTCGTCGCGCCCGCGTCCGGCCGGTCCGCGACGCGCGCGTGCGCCCGTACCGTCGTCAGCGAGAGCAGCCAGCAGGCGGTGTAGGACACGGCGGCGGCGATCCCGAACGCCCAGACGGCGGCGAGAGCCGACCCGCCGAGCAGCCAGGTGCCCGCGACCGCGCCGACGACGACCACGACCCGGCCGGTGTCCCAGGCGAGTTGCAGATTCTGCCGGCCGAACACGACCAGCGTCTGCGACAGCGGGGACGCGACCAACTGCGCGGCCACGCCGACGGCCAGAGCCTGCGCGTAGGCGCCACTGCTCGCCCACTGGGCGCCGAACACCAACCGGAAGATCGCGGGCGCCGCCAGGAGCGCGACGACCGCCGCCGGAACCGCGATCATGATCAGTTGCCGGCTCGCCCGGAGGAACATCGCCCGGGCCTGCTGCGGCGCCTCCCGTGCCAGCCGGGCGAGTTCGCCGAGGTAGACCTGGGCGACAGCGGTGCCCGCCAGGGCCACCGGCGCCGCCAGGACCCGCTGGGTGAGCCCGAGCCATCCGGCCACGGTGCCGCCGTACCAGAACGCGATGAGCAGGACCGGAAGCTGGTTTCCCAGCACGTTGACCAGCCCGGACGGCGCGAGCACGAGCGGGAACCGGCGGTAGCGCCGCATGGTCCGCCACAGCCGCCGGGGATGGAACCCGGCACGTGTCGCGGGATCACGCAGGCGAGCGCCGGGCGCCAGCATCAGCGCACCGGTCACCTGCCCGGCCGCGAGGCCGAGGGAGAGCCCGCCCGCTCGTACGCCGGCCGCGCCGAAGAGCACCTGCGCGGCGAGCGTGGCGACGGCCTGAAGGAAGTTGCGCCGCCCGATCGCGGCGTAACGGCGGTGGCGGACGGCGAGCTGGTTGAGCACCAGGAGGCAGCCCATCGCGGCCGCCGCCCACGGGACCAGCCAGAGCCAGACGCGCAGGGCGGGCTGATCGTAGGCGTCGGCGATCGGCCGACCGGCCAGCGCCACCGCCAGCGTGCCGAACGTGCCGGTCACCAGGGCGCAGACGAGCCCGAGCGCCACCAGCGCGTCGGCGTCCCGGTCCTCAGCGGGCAGTGGGACGGCCATCTCCAGGCGCAGTGCCGCGACCGCGCCGACGGTTGCGACCAGCGTTGCGATCACGGTGAAGACGCCGAAGTCCGCCGGCGTGTAGAGGCGCGCCAGAACCGGCGCCGCGGCGAGCAGGAGCACCTGCCCGCCGACGGTGCCCGAGGCGATGCTCAGTACGCCGCGACGCGCTCCGGTCAGACGCGACCGGGAGACGCCGGGGCGTCCTGCCCGCCGAGGCTGTTCGGCGCGCACGCGCTATCGTTCCGCCCCGACCGGTGTGCGTCTCTCCGGCCCGGCCACCGGTCGTCCCGGTTGCCACCTGACCGGCTCGTGGCCCGGGGCGACCGGCGCTGCGGACGCGGCCCGCCGCGCCCGCGCCGACAGCGCCGTCTGCTCCGGCTTGATCCGGCCGCCCCAGTACCAGAGCGCCAGGTAGGCGACGAGCCCGGTGTTGAGGAGCGTCTCCGGACCACCGACAGCCCAGGTCCCCAGGACGACGGTCATGCCGGCGTACCCCATCAGTTCCAGGGAGTTGTAGCTGGGCCGGCGCAGTCCGTTGAAGGTGATCTTCTGCAGCAGCAGGGCGAGGGCCGCCGCGCCTACCAGTACGCCGACAGTGCCGAAGTTGTGGTGGATGGATCCCCACAGCGATGGTGGCGACGTGCCGACCGTCGAGCCGTAGAGCGTCGCGAACACCTCGTTGGCCAGGCTGCTGCCCCGGTCGCCGGGCAGGATGCCGGACAGCGAGCGGAGCCATTCGCCGCCGTGGCGGACAGGTAGCTGCGACGTGTAGTTGAAGGCGGCGAGCCCGGAGAGCTGGTTGTCCTCCATGAAACGCCGGTACAGCTCCCGCGCGGCGGCCGTGACCGGATGCCCGTCCCCGTCGCCGCTGCGACCCAGCACCTGCGTCGCGACGAAGACCACCGGTGCGCCGAGCACCGGGACGAGCAGCACCCACCGGGACATCGCGCGCCCGACCGCGAGGAACGAGTAGACGACAAGGGTCAGCAGGAACAGGAAGAACGCTCCGCGCTGGCCGGTGCCGATGAGCGCCAGTGTCGCCAAGCCGAGCGGGAAGAGCGCGAAGACCCGGCCCGCCAGGCCCCGCCGGTTGAAGAACCACACCGCGAGGACCACGGCCAGCGAGGGCAGCAGGACGTTACGGAACTGGTTCGCGTACCCGGGGAAGAAGTAGTTCTCTCCCGCGTACGACTGGAGCCGGAGCGTGCTGACGTTCTCCGTCTGACCGGTGAGCACTCCCCGCAGGCCCACGACGAAGGCGCTGTAGCCCACGGCGGCGAAGTACGCCGCGGTGGCGGCCATCGACAGCGCCGTCACGATCAGCACGCTGGCCGTCGGGCGCACCAGACGGAACGTGTAGGGCGCGCGGTCGCCCACCTTGCGCGGTACCGAACGTCGGCCGGCCCGCAGGCACATGAACGTCACCATGCTCACCAGGAGGTACACCGCCACCGCGCCGAGCACGAGCCGGCCGTAGAAGGTCTCGGTGGTGGAGTCCGGATCAACCAGTTGCACCGTCCCGAGGGCCATCAGCAGCTGCGAGACGACGAAGAGCCCGTCCGGGGTGAGCAGACCGTACGTGCGAACCGCGACGACGTAGTGCAGGACGGCCAGCAGAACCACCGCGACGAGAAGCAACATCATGACTTGCGGAATCCGTTCATTTTCTGGAGTCGTCCCGTGGGAGCGCGCACGCTCCGCTCGCCCCACCACGGCGGCACACAGGCTCAACGACCGCTCCCCCGGCAGGTCACGCCGCGTCGCGACGGCGACGGCGATCCGGTCTCGACCGGGTGCTTGTACGCCCACCACGCCCACCGTCCGTGTGATGAGCTGTACCGGTGGCGGGAGATGTGCTGGGGCTGGTGCTGCACCCCACCCGGGACGTCTCCGAGGTGGTGCGGATCATCGTGGACTGGGCGGCCCGGCACCGGATCACCCTCGCCGTACGCGCCGAGGACCGTACGCGCGTGCCGGCCGCGGTGGAGGCGGTCGCCGCGGACGAGCTGGCCGACCGCTGCGCCGCGCTGATCAGCATCGGCGGCGACGGCACCATGCTGGGCGCGCTGCGGATGGCCGTACGCGACCCGAAGCCGGTGCTCGGCGTCCACCTGGGCCGGGTCGGCTTCCTGGTCGAGGTGGAGCCGCCGGACCTGCCCCGGGCGCTGGAGCGGCTGGTGGAGCACGACTTCACAGTCGAGTCGCACGCCTGCCTGGCCTGCGACGTCTGCGGCGACGACGTGGTGGCGTTCAACGACATCGCCCTGGTCCGGCAGCCCGGCGCCGGGTTCGTCACGGCCACGCTGGCGGTGGACGGCCAGCGGTACGGCTACTACCGCTGCGACGCGTTGGTGGTGAGCACGCCGACCGGCTCGACCGCGTACAGCTACGCCGCCGGCGGCCCGTTGATCTCACCGGCCACGGAGGCGATGGTGGTGACGCCGTCCGCGCCGATGGCCGGGATCTCCCGCTCGGTGCTGCTCTCCGCGCACGAGACGGTGCACCTGGAGCTGCGCGCGGACTCGGCGCCGGTGGCGGTGGAGATGGACGGGCTGCTGATCCGGCAGGCGGCGACCGAGGGCTCGGTGCACATCCGGTACGTCAAGGACGCCGGCCGGGTGGTCCGCCTCGACCCGCGCCGCTACCAGGAGCGCAACCAGCTCAAGTTGAGCCTGCTGGACCTGCCGCTGCTGCCGGACCAGCTGCGCGAGCTGTTGCCGGACGGGTTGCGGGAGCAGCTCAACCGCCGGGAGCTGCCCCCGCCCCGGTGACCGTCAGGACGCCCCGAGCACCCCGTCGACGAGCGCCTTGGCCTCCTCCTGGATCCGGGCCAGGTGCTCCGGACCCTGGAACGACTCGGCGTAGATCTTGTAGACGTCCTCGGTGCCGGACGGGCGGGCGGCGAACCAGCCCGACTCGGTGGTCACCTTGAGGCCGCCGATCGCGGCGCCGTTGCCGGGCGCGGTGGTGAGGATCGCGGTGATCGGCTCACCGGCCAGCTCGGTGGCGGTGACCTGCTCCGGCGACAGCTTGGCCAGGACCGCCTTCTCCTCGCGCCCGGCCGGGGCGTCGATGCGGGCGTACGCGGGCGCGCCGAAGCGGTCGGCCAGCTCGGCCCAGTGCTCGCTGGGCGTACGCCCGGTGGTGGCGATGATCTCGGCGGCGAGCAGGCAGAGCAGGATGCCGTCCTTGTCGGTGGTCCAGGTGCCGCCGTCGCGGCGCAGGAACGACGCGCCGGCGCTCTCCTCGCCGCCGAAGCCGACGGCGCCGTCGAGCAGGCCGGGCACGAACCACTTGAACCCGACCGGGACCTCCAGCAGCGGGCGGCCGAGGTCGGCCGCGACCCGGTCGATCATCGAGGAGGAGACGAGCGTCTTGCCCACCGCCGCGGCCGGGCCCCACTGCTCCCGGGTACGGAACAGGTGGCCGATCGCGACGGCCAGGTAGTGGTTGGGGTTCATCAGGCCGCCGTCGGGCGTGACGATGCCGTGCCGGTCGGCGTCGGCGTCGTTGCCGGTGGAGACCGCGTAGTCGTCCCGGGCGGCGATCAGCGAGGCCATCGCGTTCGGCGACGAGCAGTCCATCCGGATCTTGCCGTCGCCGTCGAGCGTCATGAACCGCCACGTCGGGTCCACCAGCGGGTTGATCACCGTCAGGTCGAGGCGGTGCCGGTCGGCGATCTCCCCCCAGTACGCCACGCTCGCCCCGCCCATCGGGTCCGCGCCGATGCGCACTCCGGCGTCGCGGATCGCGTCGATGTCCAGCGCGGCGGGCAGGTCGTCGACGTACCGGGCGAGGAAGTCGTACCCCCCGGTGGTGTCGGCGGCGCGCGCCCGCGCGTACGGGATGCGTCTCACCTCCTTGAGCCCGGCGGCGAGGATCGCGTTCGCGCGGTCCTGGATCCACTTCGTGGCGTCGGTGTCGGCGGGCCCGCCGTGGGTGGGGTTGTACTTGAAGCCGCCGTCGGACGGCGGGTTGTGCGACGGGGTGATCACGATGCCGTCGGCGAGGCCGCTGGTGCGGCCCCGGTTGTGGGTGAGGATGGCGTGCGAGACGGCGGGCGTCGGGGTGTAGCCGTCACGGCTGTCGCGCAGCACGGTGACGCCGTTGGCGGCGAGCACCTCCAGCGCGTCGGCCTCGGCCGGCGCGGAGAGCGCGTGGGTGTCCCGGCCGAGGAACAGCGGCCCGTCGAGGCCCTGCTCGCGCCGGTAGTCGCAGAGCGCCTGGGTGACGGCGAGGATGTGGTCGGAGTTGAACGCGCGGCGCAGGCTGGACCCGCGGTGCCCGGAGGTGCCGAAGGAGACCTGCTGCGCCGGGTCGTCCGGGTCCGGGTGCTCGGCGTAGTAGGCGGTGACCAGCCGGGGCACGTCGACCAGATCGTCGGGCTGCGCGGGCTGGCCGGCACGGGGGTGGGCCACTGCGGGATCCTCCTCGGGTTGCGGTGGTGCTGCTCAGGGCTCGACGCGCTGGCCCTTGCCGATCACGACGATGCCGTTGTCGGACACGGTGTAGCGCTGGCGGTCCTTCTCCAGGTCGACGCCGATCTCGGCGCCCTCCGGGACGTGGACGTTCTTGTCCAGGATCGCGCGCCGGACGACCGCGTGGCGGCCGATCTGGACGCCCTCCATCAGCACGGCGCCGTCGACGTGCGCCCACGAGTGGACCTTCACCTTCGGCGACACGATCGAGTTCTCCACCAGCGAGCCGGAGATCACCGAGCCGGGCGACACCATCGAGCTGACCGCGCGGCCGACCCGCTCGCCCCAGGCGTGCACGAACTTGGCCGGCGGGTACGGCGGCTGCTCGGTGTAGATCGGCCACTCGAAGTTGTAGAGGTTGAACACCGGGTGCACGTTGATCAGATCCATGTGCGCGTCGTAGAACGAGTCGAGCGTCCCCACGTCCCGCCAGTAGCCGCGGTCCCGGTCGGTGCTGCCCGGCACCTCGTTGTCCTTGAAGTCGTAGACGTTCGCCTCGCCGCGCTCGACCAGCATCGGGATGATGCTGCCGCCCATGTCGTGCTTGCTGGTCTTGTCCGCCGCGTCGCGCTCGACCGCCTCGCACAGCGCCTTCGTGGTGAACACGTAGTTGCCCATCGAGGCGTAGATCTGGTCCGGCGCGTCGGGCAGCCCCACCGCGTCGGTGGGCTTCTCCCGGAACGCGCGGATGCGCTTGCCGTCCTCGCCGACCTCGATCACGCCGAACTGGTCGGCCATCGACAGCGGCTGCCGGATGCCGGCGACCGTCACCCCGGCGCCGGAGGCGATGTGGTCGTCGACCATCTGCCGGGGGTCCATCCGGTAGATGTGGTCGGCGCCGAAGACGATCACGTAGTCGGGCTGCTCGTCGTTGATCAGGTTGAAGCTCTGGTAGATCGCGTCGGCCGAGCCGGCGAACCACCACGGGCCGCGGCGCTGCTGCGCCGGCACCGGCGTGACGTAGTTGCCGAGCAGCGTCGACATCCGCCAGGTCTTGGTGATGTGCCGGTCCAGCGAGTGCGACTTGTACTGGGTCAGCACGACGATCTTGAGGAAGCCGGCGTTCGCCAGGTTGGACAGGACGAAGTCGACCATGCGGTACATCCCGCCGAAGGGGACGGCGGGCTTCGCCCGGTCGGTCGTCAGGGGCATCAGGCGCTTGCCCTCCCCGCCGGCCAGGACGATCGCGAGCACCTTGGCAGCCATGCTCAGACGCTAACGACCCGGAACCGACTTCACCACTCGGACGCCCACACTTGCGCACCGCGTGCGACACGCCGCTCTGCACTAGGGTGCGGGCATGGCACCGATGCGCGTCGACCTGCTCACCCGCGAGTACCCGCCGGAGGTGTACGGCGGCGCCGGCGTGCACGTGGAATACCTCGCCCGCGAGCTGCGCCGGCTCGCCGACGTGCGGGTGCACTGCTTCGGCGCGCCGCGCGACGAGCCCGGCGTCACCGCGTACGCCGAGCCGGCCGCGTTGGCCGGCGCGAACGCCGCGCTGCGGGTCATGGGCGTCGACCTGGAGATGGCCGCCGGCACGGCCGGCACCGACGTGGTGCACAGCCACACCTGGTACGCGAACCTGGCCGGGCACACCGCGAAGCTGCTGCACGGGGTGCCGCACGTGGTCACCGCGCACAGTCTGGAGCCGCTGCGCCCGTGGAAGGCCGAGCAGCTCGGCGGCGGGTACGCGCTCTCCTCCTGGTGCGAGCGGACCGCGTTCGAGGCGGCCGACGCGATCATCGCGGTGAGCGCGGGGATGCGCCGCGACGTGCTCACCGCGTATCCGGCGGTTAACCCGGACCGGGTCCGCGTGGTCTACAACGGCATCGACACCGCGCAGTACGCCCCGGACCGGAACACCGACGTGCTCGACCGGCTCGGCATCGACCCGTCCCGGCCCAGCGTGGTCTACGTCGGGCGGATCACCAAGCAGAAGGGCCTGCCGTACCTGCTGCGCGCCGCCCGCGAGCTGCCCGCCGACGTCCAGCTGGTGCTGCTGGCCGGCGCACCTGACACGCCGGAGATCGGCGCGGAGGTCGAGGAGCTGGCCGCCGAGCTGCGCGCGAAGCGGTCGGGGGTCGTCTGGGTGGCGGCGATGCTGCCCAAGCACGAGGTGATCCAGGTGCTCACGCACGCCACGATCTTCGTCTGCCCGTCCGTGTACGAGCCGATGGGCATCGTCAACCTGGAGGCGATGGCCTGCGAGACGGCGGTGGTGGCGACCGCCACGGGCGGCATCCCGGAGGTGGTGGCAGACGGCGAGACCGGGCTGCTGGTGCCGATCGAGCAGGCCGGTGACGGCTCCGGCACGCCGCTGGACCCGGAGCGTTTCGTGGCCGACCTGGCCGCGCGCATGAACGAGCTGCTGGCCGACCCGGAGCGGATCGCCGCGTTCGGGGCGGCGGGGCGGCGGCGGGCCGTGGAGCACTTCTCCTGGGACGCGATCGCCCGCCAGACGCTCGAGGTCTACCGCTCGGTGGGCGGGTAAGGAAGGGCACCTTCTTAACGCCTGCGGTAGAGGAAGGGCCCCTTCTCAACAGCCCGCCCCTCGCGGTCGGCGGCGGATACAGTCCCCGGATGCCGGATGCGATCTTCGCCCATCCTCGGCTCGCGCCGGTCTACGACGCGTTCGACGGCGACCGGGACGACCTGGACGCGTACCTCGCGATCGCCGACGAGCTGGACGCGCGCGTGGTGCTCGACCTCGGCTGCGGCACCGGGAACCTGGTCCTGCTGCTCGCCCGGCACGGCCGTACCGTCGTGGGGGTCGACCCGGCCAGGGCGTCCCTCGCCGTCGCCCGGTCGAAGGACCGCGAAGGCCGCGTGCGCTGGGTGCACGGCGACGCCACGACGCTGCCACCGCTGCGCGCCGACCTGGCCGTGATGACCGGCAACGTGGCGCAGGTGTTCTGCGCCGACGACGACTGGGCGCGCACCCTGCGGGGCGTCCACGCGGCGCTGCGGCCCGGCGGGCATCTCGTGTTCGAGACGCGGCGTCCCGAGCGCCGCGCGTGGGAGGAGTGGGCGGCGGACACCGCGCCGGTGACCCGGGACGTGCCGGGCGTCGGGCCGGTGGAACGACGTCTCGAGGTCACCGCTGTGGACCTGCCGTTCGTGTCCTTCCGGTTCACGTACCGGTTCCCGGCCGACGGCGCCGTCGTCACGTCGGACTCGACGCTGCGGTTCCGCGACCGGGACGAGGTCGAGGCGAGCCTGGCGGCCGCCGGCTACCGGGTGCTCGACGTGCGGGACGCGCCCGACCGCGCCGGCCGGGAGTTCGTCTTCGTCGCCCAGCGGCCGACCTGAACGTCGCCGTCGGCGGGCCAGAGCGCCCGCAGCCCGCCGACCCTGTGCCCGAGGCGCGGAAAGAGGCCGTTCGTGGCACGGGGCCGGCCGCCGGAAGTCCGCCACCCGTTCGGTGGAACGCCATGGGTGCCTCAGCGCCCTTTTGACACCCATAGCGTTCCACTCACCGCAGCCCACGCTCGTTCGGTGGAACGGCACGGGTGCCTCACCGGCACGAACTCGACGCCCTCGTGAGCGGGTTGAGGGCTCAGGTGAAGTCGCCGAGCGCGAGAGGATCTCGCGCAGTAGGTTGAGCGGGTGACTGGACGGTTCCCGATCGAAGACGTCTCCCCCGTCGTCTCCTGCGGTCGCTACCCGGCCAAGGCGGTGGTCGGCGAGGTCGTGCCGGTGTCGGCGCGGGCCTACCGCGAGGGCCACGACGCGCTCGGGTGCAACGTGGTCTGGCTCGGCCCGGACGGCGCGGCCCGCCCGTTCACCCGGATGCGCCCGGGCGAACCCGGCCAGGACCGCTGGCACGCCACCATCCGCCCGGACGCGGTTGGCCTGTGGCGCTTCGCCGTGGAGGCGTTCCAAGATCCGTACTTAACCTGGCAGAACGCGGTCACCAAGAAGCTCGCCGCCGGCCAGGGCGCGGCCGAGCTGGCGAACGACCTGGCCGAGGGCGTACGGGTGCTGACCGCCGCGCTGGAGCTGGTGCCGAAGGCCGACCGGGATCGCGTACGCGAAGCCGCGCGGGCCCTGGCCGACGACGGCCTGGACCTGCCGCGGCGGGTGAGCGCGGCGCTGGACCTGGCCGACCTGCTCTGGGAGCACCCGGTCCGTGAGCTGGTCACCACCGGCGAGGAGCGCACGCTCTGGGTGGACCGGCCGCGGGCGCTCTTCTCCGCCTGGTACGAGTTCTTCCCCCGCTCCGAGGGCGCGGTCCCGGCGACAGTCGACGCGCCCGCCCGTTCCGGCACGTTCGCCACCGCCATGGAGCGGCTGCCGGGTGTCGCGGCGATGGGTTTCGACGTGCTCTACCTGCCGCCGATCCACCCGATCGGCCGGGTCAACCGCAAGGGCCGCAACAACGCGCTCACCGCCGGGCCGGACGACGTGGGCTCGCCGTGGGCCATCGGCGCGGCCGAGGGCGGCCACGACGCCATCCACCCCGATCTGGGTACGCCTGAAGACTTCCGCGACTTCGTCGCGGCCGCCGCCGAGCAGGGTCTCGAGGTGGCGATGGACCTGGCGTTGCAGTGCGCGCCGGACCACCCGTGGGTCACCGAGCACCCGGAGTGGTTCACCACCCGCGCCGACGGCAGCATCGCGTACGCGGAGAACCCACCCAAGAAATACCAGGACATCTATCCGCTGAACTTCGACAACGACCCCGAGGGCATCCGGGCCGAGGTGCTGCGGGTGGTGCTGCACTGGGTCGGCGAGGGCATCCGGATCTTCCGGGTGGACAACCCGCACACCAAGCCGTTCGACTTCTGGCACTGGCTGATCGCCGAGGTCAAGAAGGTCGACCCGGACGTGCTGTTCCTGGCCGAGGCGTTCACCCGGCCGGCGATCATGCACGGGCTCGGCAAGATCGGCTTCACCCAGTCGTACACCTATTTCACCTGGCGCACGACGGCGGCCGAGATGCGGGAGTACTGCGAGGAGCTGGTCGCCTCGGTCGACTGGATGCGGCCGAACTTCTGGCCGAACACGCCGGACATCCTGCACTCGTCGTTGCAGCACGGCGGCCCGCCGATGTTCAAGATCCGGGCGGTGCTGGCCGCGCTGCTCTCCCCCTCGTGGGGCATGTACGCGGGGTTCGAGCTGTTCGAGCACGTGGCCCGGCCGGGCGCCGAGGAGTACCTGGACAACGAGAAGTACGAGCTGCGGCCCCGGGACTGGGACGCCGCGCTGGCGCAGGGCCGGTCGTTGGCGCCGTTCATCACCACGCTGAACCGGGTACGCCGGGACAACCCCGCCCTGCACCAGCTGCGCAACCTGCGGTTCCACGACATCGACAACCCGGCGCTGCTGTGCTGGTCGAAGCACGACCTCCAGACCGGCAACACGGTGATCGTGGTCTGCTCGTTCGACTCCCGCGAGGTGCAGTGGGGCAACACCACGCTCGACATGCCGGCGCTCGGGCTGGACTGGCACGAGCGGTTCACCGTGCGCGACGAGCTGACCGGCGCCGAGTACGACTGGGGGCAGCGCAACGCGGTACGCCTCGACCCGTACCTGCAACCGGCGCACGTGCTCACCGTGCGCCGCCCGGCCGCACCGGCCCCCGCCGAACCGGAGCAGCCGGCCGCACCAGACCTGACAGTCGAAGACGTACCCGCCGACCTCTCCGGCGGCACCGCCCCGACCGCACCGGCCGACAAGGACGACGCCCGATGGACCAGCTGATCACCGGCGAGGTACACGACCCGCACGCCGTGCTCGGCGCGCACCCGGCCGGCGGGAGCACCACGATCCGGACGCTGCGCCGGGGCGCCGGCGAGGTGACGCTGCTCGTCGACGGCGAGGCGCACCCGATGAAGCGGGTGCACGACGCCGGTGTCTTCGAGGCGGTGCTCCCCGGCGAGGTGCTCGACTACCGGGTCGAGGTGGACGGCACGACGCACGACGACCCGTACCGTTATCCGCCCACGCTCGGCGACCTCGACCTGCACCTGATCGGCGAGGGCCGGCACGAGCGGCTCTGGGCGGCGCTCGGCGCCCGGGTCTTCGACGAGGGCGTCGCGTTCACCGTCTGGGCGCCGAACGCCCGCGCGGTGCGGCTGATCGGCGACGTCACCGGCTGGGCGCCGGACGACGGGTGGCCGATGCGCTCGCTCGGGTCCAGCGGCGTGTGGGAGATCTTCGTGCCCGGCATGCCGGTGGGCACCCGCTACAAGTACCGCATCCTGGGCGCCGACGGCAGGTGGCGGGACAAGGCCGACCCGATGGCCGCGCGCACCGAGGTGCCGCCGGCCACCGCGTCGGTGGTGCACGAGTCACGGTACGAGTGGGGCGACGCGGACTGGCTCGCGCGCCGGTCGCGGCAGGCGCCGCACCAGGAGCCGATGAGCGTGTACGAGGTGCACCTGGGCTCGTGGCGGCCGGGCCTCGGCTACCGGGAGCTGGCCGAGCAGCTCACCGCGTACGTGCTGGAGATGGGCTTCACCCACGTGGAGTTCCTGCCGGTGATGGAGCACCCGTTCGGCGGCTCGTGGGGCTACCAGGTCACCGGCTACTACGCGCCCACCGCCCGGTTCGGCGACCCGGACGACTTCCGGTATCTGGTGGACCGGCTGCACGCCGCCGGCATCGGCGTGCTCCTGGACTGGGTGCCGGCGCACTTCCCGAAGGACGAGTGGGCCCTCGCGCGTTTCGACGGCACCCCGCTGTACGAGCACCCCGACCCGCGTCGCGGCGAGCACCCCGACTGGGGCACGTACGTCTTCGACTTCGGCCGCAACGAAGTGCGCAACTTCCTGGTCGCCAACGCGCTGTACTGGCTCGACGAGTTCCACATCGACGGGCTGCGCGTGGACGCGGTGGCCTCGATGCTCTACCTGGACTACTCCCGCTCCGACGGGCAGTGGGCGCCGAACGTGCACGGCGGCCGGGAGAACCTGGAGGCGATCGCGTTCCTCCAGGAGGTCAACGCCACCGTCTACCGGCACCACCCGGGCGTGCTGATGATCGCCGAGGAGTCCACCGCCTGGCCCGGCGTCACGAAGCCCACCTCCGAGGGCGGGCTCGGTTTCGGGTTCAAGTGGAACATGGGCTGGATGCACGACACCCTGCTCTACACCTCCAAGGACCCGATCTACCGGCAGCACCACCACCATCAGCTCACGTTCTCGCTGGCGTACGCGTGGAGCGAGAACTACGTGCTGCCGATCAGCCACGACGAGGTGGTGCACGGCAAGGGGTCACTGGCCGGCAAGATGCCCGGCGACACCTGGCAGCGGCTGGCCACCGTACGGGCGCTGCTGGCGTACATGTGGGCGCACCCGGGCAAGCAGTTGCTCTTCATGGGCTGCGAGCTGGCCGACGACCGGGAGTGGAGCGAGGAGCGCGGCCTCGACTGGTACCTCACCCACGACCCGGCCCGGGCGGGCGTGCAGCGGATGGTCGCCGACCTGAACCGGGTCTACCGGGCCAGCCCGGCGCTCTGGGCGCAGGACACCGACCCGGCCGGTTTCCGCTGGATCGCCGGGGACGACGTGGCCAACAACGCGGTGTCGTTCATCCGGATCGCCCCGGACGGGCAGACGCTGGTGTGCGTGGCGAACTTCTCCGCGCTGCCGCTGGAGGACTACCGGATCGGCCTGCCGGCAGCAGGTACGTGGGCCGAGGCGCTGAACACCGACGCCCACCACTACGGCGGATCCGGGGTGGGCAACCTGGGCGAGGTGCACGCGGAGAACGTGCCGTGGCACGGCCTGCCCGCGTCGGTCTCTCTGCGGGTCCCGCCGCTGGGCGTGCTCTGGCTCCTACCCGCAACTGCCTGAGTGCGAGTACCGCCAGAACAGCCACGGCGGCCGGCACTGAGACAGCGTCTTCGGTTGGGCGGGTTGGTTCAGCGCTCGTTCTGTTCCTGGAAGTCGATGATCGCTTCGCCATTGTCTCGAGCCCAGTCGGTCAGAACCTTGATCGGCTCGACCAGGGTCTGCCCGAGTGGAGTGAGGCTGTACTCGACGCGTGGGGGTGCCTCGGCGTAGGCGTGGCGTTCGACCAGGCCGTATGCCTGCAGGCGGCGCAGGGTCTGGGTGAGGACCTTGTGGGAGATGCCGCCGATGAGGTGGGCCAGCTCGCCGGGGCGCCGGGGTTGCAGGCTGAGTGCGAACAGCACGATCACCGCCCACTTCTCGGTGATGATCTCGACGGCCAGGCGGGTGGGGCAATCGGCGAGGAAGACCGGGCCCGGGGTGTCGTGCACAAAGTCGAAAGGTACCAGCGGGTTCCTATCGGCTCCGTAGCGTCTTGCGGCGAAGCCCTTCAGGAACGCAAGGAGCCATTCATGCCACGAGTAGTCGTGTTCGACGAGACCGGCGGTCCGGACGTTCTGCGCGTCGTCGACGAGCCGGTCGTCGAGCCCGCGGCCGGCGAGGTACGCGTACGGATCGAGGCCTTCGCGGTCAACCCACTCGACCAGATGGTCCGGGCCGGGCAGTCCCCGCGGCCCGTGCCGTTGCCGCACGCGCGGCTGGGCGTCGAGGGGACCGGTGTGATCGACGCGCTCGGGTCCGGGGTGACCGGGCTGGCCGTCGGCGACCCGGTCATCCTCGGTGCGATACCCGACTTCGAGACCAGGGGCGCGTACGCCGAGTACACAGTGCTGCCGGCCGACCGGGTCGTGCCACGGCCCGCCGGGCTGGAGCCCGTCGCTGCGGCGGCGCTCTGGGTGTCGTACTTCACCGCCTACGGCGCGCTGGTGGACAGAGCCGGGATGCGGCCCGGGGACCAGGTCCTGATCACCGCGGCGTCGGGCGGTGTCGGGCGGGCCGCGATCCAGATCGCCAACCAGATCGGCGCCGTGCCGATCGCGGTCACCCGGCAGAGCGCCAAAGTGGAGAGCGTGTTGGCCGCCGGAGCCGCCGCGGTGATCGCCACCGACCGGGAGGACATCGGGGAGGCCACCCGGCGGCACACCGGTGGGGTGGGCGCCGACATCATCCTGGACGCTGTCATGGGCCCGGGCCTGGCCGAGCTGTCGCTGGCTGCGAAGCTCGGCGGCACCCTGGCCACGGTGGGCTGGCTGGACCCGCGCCCGGCGTCGTTCCCGGCGAATCCGTCACTGACCATCTATCGCTACATGAGTTTTGCGGACATGGTCGACCCGGTGACCGCCCGGCGCGTCGCCGCGTTCCTGGCCGCTGGTGTCCGCACCGGCGTGCTGCAACCGATGGTGGACCGGGTGTTCACGTTGAACGACATCGTCGAGGCGCACCGGTACCTGGAGAAGGGAACGGCGACGGGCAAGATCGTGGTGACGCCGTGACAGTCGGCCGCCGATCATGAGGTTGACGGCAGTTGTTGATCTCTACAAGGCGGTCAACCTCATGATCGACGCGAAGAGGAGGGGCCGGCGGTCAGACCAGGTCGGCTTCTCGGAGGAGCTTCCAGAGGCCGGCGCCGTCGGGGGCGCTCAGCCACTTCTGGCCGACCGGGCCGGACGACGGCCGTCCGGCGGGGGCGGGCAGGCTGCCGGCCAGCACCGACTGGGTCGGCGACAGCTGCCGGATCGCCACCCCTGCGACGTGGTCCGGGTGCGCTGCGGCGAACTCCCGGTAGATCTCCGGGTCGTGCTGCCCGTCGTCGCCGATCAGCAGCCACCGCACCTCGGGGAACTCCCGGGACAACCGGGCCAGCGTGGCCCGCTTGTGCTCCCGGCCGCTGCGGAACCACCGGTCCGCGGTCGGCCCCCAGTCGGTGAGCAGCAGCGGCCCGGCCGGGTAGAGGTGGCGGGACAGGAACCGGGTGAGCGTCGGCGCGACGTTCCAGGCGCCGGTGGACAGGTAGAAGACCGGGGCGCCCGGGTGGGCGGTGGCCAGCCGCTCGTACAGCACCGCCATGCCCGGCACCGCCGTGCGGGCGTGCTCGTCCAGCACGAACGTGTTCCACGCGGCCAGCAGCGGCCGGGGCAGCGCGGTCACCATGACGGTGTCGTCGATGTCGGAGAGGATGCCGAACCGGACGGCCGGGTCGAGCACGCGGACCAGCGCCTCCACCGGTTCGGCGTCGGCGACGCTGAGGCGTACGCAGCCCCAGCCGGGGGTGAAGTCGGCCTCGATCACGGTGTCGACGAACCCGCTGCGGTCGGCGGTCACCTCCTGGCGCACGCCGTCGGCCTCGATGGTCACCCGGATGTGCTTGGCGGGCAGCGTGGCGAAGCTGCGCCAGCCCCGCACCTTGTCCAGCCGGCCCCGCCGCCGGGTGTCCGGGCGGCCCAGCAGCACCCGGCAGAGCACCCGCGCCCAGCCCGGGGCGCCGTAGCCCGCGTACGCGATGATGTTGGGCTGCCACCCGGTGCGCCGCAACCGGCGCTCGACCAGGCCGTGCACGGCGTCCTCGAAGCGCGCGGCGCGGTGCAGTCGCGGTACGGCAAGCTGGTCCGGTGGTGTGGGTGGCACGCTGCAACACTGCCACACCCGGCCGGGCCCGGCCACGCGAGTGATCCACACCGATCGGCCCTCGGAGCCGCGTTCCGCCGTGACAGACTGCGGTCGGGGCGACGACGGGGGCGTTGGTCGTGTCGACAGCGAAGCGGGACCGGGTACGACGGCGTCCGGACGCGCCGGCGCTGGTGGCGTTGCTGCTCGGTGTGGCCGGAGTCGGCTACCGCCTGGTGCTGACGCTGCTCACGGTGCCCGCGTCGAACAGCGACGAGGCCACGTTCGGGCTGGCCGCGCTGCACATCGCCGAGCGCGGTGAGCGGCCGGTCTTCCTCTACGGCCAGCGCTACATGGGCGTGCTGGAGTCCTACCTGGCCGCGCCGCTGGTCGGCTGGGCCGGGCCGAGCTGGCCGGTGCTGCGGCTGCCGCTGCTCGCGCTCTTCGCGGTGTTCCTGTGGCTGGCGTACCGGCTGACCCGCCGCCTGTTCTCCCCCTGGCTGGCGGTCGTCGTGGTGGGCCTGCTGGCGCTCGGCTCGGAGCGGGTGGTCCGCGACCAGCTCACAGTGGTCGGCGGCCGTCCGGAGGTGAAGCCGGCGGTGCTGGCGATGCTGCTGCTCGCGGTGGCGCTCGGCGAGGAGCGGGTCCGGCACCGCTGGCTGGCCACCGGCGCGTTCGGGCTGCTCGCCGGGCTGGCGCTCTGGTCGGACTGGCTGATCGCGCCGTACCTGCTGGTAGCGGGCGTGGTGCTGGTCCTGGCCATGCCCCGGGAGCTGATCGGCTGGCCGGGCGTGCTGCTGGTGGCGGGCTTCGCCGCCGGGATCGCGCCGGTGGTGAAGGACAACATCGTCGCGCCGGCCGGGCAGGACTCGCTGTCGGTGTTCCGGGAGATCAGCACCAAGGAGGGGGTCGCGCCGTCGCTCGCCGAACGGCTGCGCGGCGGACTGCTGGAGGGGGTGCCGCTGGCGTCGGGCATGTGCCCGATGGACGGCTGCGCGCGCTGGGCGCAGTGGTTCGGCGTGCTCTACCCGGTGCTGCTGCTGGCCGCCGCGGCGCTCGGGCTGGTCGCGTACCGCCGGGCCGCCGATCACGCCGCGCGGGTCCGGGCCGCGGCGATCCTCGCGCTGGTAGTGGGCGCGGCGTTGACCCTGCTGGCGTACGTGCGCAGCCCGCTCGCCGCGACCGACCCACTCGGCAACTCCAGGTACCTGTCGGTGCTGCAGATCTCGCTGCCGGCCGTGCTGTGGCCGCTCTGGCTGGCCGCCGCGCACGCGCTGCGCAGAACCGCCGGTCCGGCCGCCCGGTTCGGCGGCGCCACGGCGGCCGTGGTGCTGGCCGGGCTGACCGCCGCGACGCTGGCCGGCACCGTGGCGTTCCTGGCCGGCGTGCCGGGCGTACGGGAGGAGGAGCGCACGGCCCGCCGCCTGGCCGACACGGTGCGGAACACCGGTCTGCACGAGGTGTACGGGGACTACTGGACCTGCAACCGGCTGATCTTCAACACCGGGGAGACGGTCGCGTGCGGTGTGCTCGACGGGGCGCTCACGCCGGGGCAGAACCGCTATCCGGCGTACTGGCAGCGGGTGGCGCGCGCGCAACAGCCCGGGTACGTGCTGGACGTCGGCTCCCCCGCCGAGCGCACACTGCGGCGGCTGCTTGGTGACCGCGCCGACGCGGCGGTGGTGGCCGAGGTGGGCGGCA
Organism: Micromonospora sp. M42; assembly: GCF_000568915.1. Taxonomy (NCBI): domain Bacteria; kingdom Bacillati; phylum Actinomycetota; class Actinomycetes; order Micromonosporales; family Micromonosporaceae; genus Micromonospora; species Micromonospora sp. M42. The sequence continues at coordinate 2,036,364 of NZ_KK037233.1, forward strand.
GTCGCGTGTACCACCCCGACCGTGCCGTGCGGCCGTGGCGCTGAGCCCGGCCCGTACGCTGTGCCGGTGCTCATCCTGCTGCCCCCGTCGGAGGGGAAGGCCGAGGCCGGCACCGGCCGCCGGCTGGACCTGTCCCGGCTGTCCCTGACCGAGCTGAACCCGGCCCGGGAGGCGGTGCTGACCGCGCTCGTCGACCTGTGCGCCGGGCCGGACGAGACGGCGGCCCTGGCCGCGCTGGGCCTCACCGAGGGGCAGCGCGGCGAGCTGCGCCGCAACGCCCGGCTGCGGGAGGCGGCGACCGCCCCGGCCGGGCGGCTCTACACCGGGGTGCTCTACGAGGCGCTGGGCCTGGACACGCTGCCGCCCGACGCGCAGCGGGCGGCCCGCCGCCAGGTGCTGATCAGCTCCGGGCTGTGGGGCGCGGTACGCCTCGCCGACCGGATCCCGCCGTACCGCTGCCCGATCGGGGCGCGGCTGCCCGGGCTCGGGGCGCTGTCGGCGTACTGGCGTGGCGCGCTCGGGCCGGTGCTGGAGCCCGCCGCCGGACGCGGCCCGGTGCTGGACCTGCGCTCCGGCGCGTACGCGGCCACCTGGACGCCGCGCGGCGCGCTCGCCGAGCGGACGGTGACGGTGCGGGTGCTGCACGAGCGGACCGTGGACGGCACGCCGACCCGGTCGGTGGTGAGCCACTTCAACAAGGCGACGAAGGGCCGGCTGGTACGGGATCTGCTGCTCGCCGACGCCCGGCCGCGTACCGCCGACGCGCTGGTGGGGGCGCTGCGGGAGCTGAAGTACACGGTCGAGGAGGCGCCCCGGGCGGCCGGGCGGCCCCGGCAGGTCGACCTGGTGGTCACCGAACTCTGACCGGCGGGCTTCCCGCAAATTTTGCTCAAGGCTCGGCCGCATCGGTTCCCGACCCGGCCGTTGGCGGCAACGGTAGAGGTACCCCGACTCTGACCGAGGAGCTGCGCCGATGCTCGCCGAGCCCACCTCGCTGCTCGACCGCCCCCGCCCGTCCCCGCCGCTGGACTGGCTGACCCTGACCGACGCCTTCGAGATCGCCTGCATGGTGCGCTGCACGCCGCCGCCGGCCGCCGACGTACGCCGCCTGGACCCCGGACCGCACCGGGGCGGGATCGCCGAGTTCAACCGCGAGGACGCGGCGCACCGGATGCGGCAGCTGCTGGGTCGACTCGACGTGCCGGTGCAGCACGAACTGACCACCGGTGGCCTGCGCCGCCGCTACGAGCTGCACCGGCTGGCGGTGCCGCCGCAGCACCGGGCGGCGTACGCGAATCTGCTCACCACCGGCTGGCGGCAGGGCCGCCGGGAGCTGCTCGGCGGGCCGTTCCCGGGCGCCTCGGCGGCGCGGCGGCTCTGGCGGCCCCGGCTGGCGGCGGCGGCCTGGCGGGCGGCGCTGCTCGCCGGCGGCCGGCACGTACGCCGGCACTGCCTCGGCATCCGGCTGGCCGACCGTGATCTGGCCGCGGTGCTGGTCCGCAGCGCGGCGCTGCTGGAGGTGCCGGCGGCGTTGCGGCCGGGCGCGGGCTGCTTCCTGGTGATCGTGCCCAACGGAGAGCACCGGACCCGGATCACCGAGAGCGCGGAGCTGGCCGCCGCCGGCTGACCGGCCCGGCGGCGGGCTTGCGCGGCGGCGGGTGCACGGCGCAGAGTGCAGCCCGTGAGCCGACACTGGCCTGTGCGCGCCGCCGCCCCGCTCGTGCTGGTGCTGCTGCTCGTCTCCGGCCTGGCCGGATGCCGGGACGAGCCGGCCGAGCCGACCCGGATCCGCATCGCCACCGGCAGCCCGACCGCCGTCTACCACGCCTTCGGCCAGTCGCTCGCCGCCGTGCTCAACCGGGAGCTGCCCGGGGTACGGGCCGAGGTGGTGGTCACCGCCGCCTCGGCGCAGAACGTCCGGCTGGTCGGGTCCGGCGCGGCGGAACTGGGCTTCACCCAGGCCGACGTGCTCCCGGCACGTGAACCCGAGCATCCGTCCGTGCTCGCCGTGGCCCGCGTCTACGACGACCTGCTGCACCTGGTCACCCGCGCCGGCGGCCCGATCCGCACGCTCGCCGACCTGCGCGGCCGGCGGGTCTCGGTGGGCGCCGACGGGTCCGGCACCGAGATCACCGCCACCCGCCTGCTGGAGGTGGCCCAGCTCGACGGCGACCGGATCCGCCAGGAGCACCTCGGGCTGGACGACTCGATGACCGCGCTGCGGGAGGACCGGATCGACGCGTTCTTCTTCTCCGGCGGACTGCCCGTACGCGGCGTCGCCGACCTGGCGGAGCGGACCTCGCTGCGGATCGTGGACCTGGGCGAGTGGACCGAGGCGCTGCGCCGCGGGTACGGGCAGGTCTACGTGACCCGGGACATCCCCCGCTCCATGTACCAGGCGGAACCGGTCAGCACGGTGGCGAACCCGAACTACCTGATCGTCCGCGCCGACCTGCCCGCCGCGCTGGTGCGCGACGTGACCCGGCTGCTGATGGAGCGCCGGGCGGAACTGGCCGCCGCGCACCCGGCGGCGGGACGGATGAGCCAGCGGTCGGCGATCGTCACCACCCCGCTGCCGCTGCACCCGGGCGCGGCGCAGTGGTACCGCGCCGCGAAGCCCTGAGCCCGCGCGGTCAGCGGGTGGCCGGCTCGCCGTCGT
>NZ_KK037233.1:2039765-2105010 GCF_000568915.1 Micromonospora sp. M42
GGTGGCTGGCGTGCGCGAACGAAGGCGCGCTGCCGGTCCATCACGTCGGAGACCGCGTCGGCCATGTCGTTGAAGCTGGTCGCGAGCCGGCGCAGCTCGGGTGGGCCGAGCCGGGGGCGCACCCGCGCGGTCCGGCGGCCCTCGGCGATCTCGTGGGTCACCGCGTCCAGCTCGGTGACCGGGCGCAGCACCCAGCCGGCCAGCCCGAACGCGGTGGAGACGCAGGCCAGCACCGCGAGCAGGCCGATGCCGGCCAGCAGCAGCCACCACGCGCTGACGGTGCGGCGCACCCCGTCCGCCGGGCTGGTGGTCACCACCGCGCCGAGCACCTCGCCGCCGTCGTTGATCGGCACGGCCGTCACCACCGGCCCGCCGTCCCACGGCCAGACCGACTCGGGGCCGCTGAACTGCTGCCCGGACAGCGCGGTGTCGAGCGCCGCGCCGGTGCCCGCTCCCGGCTCCCAGGCCGACGAGGCGGCCACGGTACGGCGCTCCCGGTCCACCACCGCGGCACCGATGCCGTAGAGGGCGTCGTAGGCGGCCAGTTCCCCGTCGAGCGGACCGGGGCTGCCGCCGCGCAGCGCCGGGCCGGCGAGCGAGGCGAACCGGGTGGCGTCGGCGAGGCGGTCGGCGCGTACCCGGTCGGTCTCCCGGGAGGCCAGCGTGAACGCCAGCGGCGTCTCCAGGGCGATCAGGACGAGCACCATCAGCAGCAGGTAGCTGATCACCAGTCGGCGCCGCACGGGCCCCTCCTCACGCGCCGCGGAGCCGGTAACCGACCCCGCGCACGGTCTCCACCAGCGTCGCGTCGCCGAGCTTGCCGCGCAGCGACCCGACGTGCACCTCCACGGTGTGCCGGTCGGCCCAGGTGGTGCCCCACACGTCGAGCAGGATCCGCTCGCGCGGCACCGCCACCCCCGGCTGGCGGGCCAGCGAGAGCAGGATGTCGAACTCCTTGCGGGTGAGCGACACGTCCCGGCCGTCCACGCTCACCGTCCGGCCGCCGACGTCGATGCGCACCGGCCCGGCCTCGATGAGGTGACGCTCCGGGACGGTGTGCGCGGCGCGGCGCAGCACCGCCTCGATGCGCGCCTGCAACTCCACCATCGAGAACGGCTTGACCACGTAGTCGTCGGCGCCCAGCCGCAGGCCCAGCACCCGGTCGCGTTCCTCGCCACGGGCGGTCACCGCGATGATGCCGAGCTGGCTGCTGCGGCGGCGCAGCTCGCGGCACACCTCGGTGCCGTCGCCGTCGGGCAGCGTCAGGTCGAGCAGCACCAGGTCGCAGGGGGCGGCGGAGAGCGCCGCGGCGACTGTGGCGGCGTGTTCCACCTGGTAGCCGCGCCGGGTCAGCGCGGACGACAGCGCGGCGGCGACCCGACGGTCGTCCTCGACCAGGAGGATCCGCACCCGTTCCTCCCTCCGCTCGACGTGTGCCCTGCGAATGGTGGCAGACGCGCCGCCGGGACGCGAGGCCGCTCTAGGCTGCTGGCGTGATCTACAAGATTCTCTCCGACGACGAGTGGGCGCGGGCACGGGCGGACGGGCGGTTCGCCGGCACCGCGATGGACCGGCAGGACGGCTACGTCCACCTGTCCGCCGCCGACCAGGTGGTGGAGACCGCGCGGAGGTTCTTCGCCGGGGTCACCGGCCTGACCGTGCTCGCGGTGGACGAGTCCCGGCTCGGCGACGCGCTGCGCTGGGAGGCCTCCCGCGGCGGCGCGCTGTTCCCGCACCTGTACGCCGCGCTGCCGGTGGACGCTGTCGTCGCCGCGCATCCGCTGCCGGCCGACCGGCCCGCCGCCGACGCGGTGGCCGAACTGCTCGGGTGAGCGCTCGTTATGCTGCGTCGAGCCCGCCCGACGGCGCGACGCGCCCTGCCACGATGCGAGTTGAGATGACTGACAGCAACGACCGGTCCGCCTCCGTCTTCGTCCACCCGACGGCCGACGTGGAGGACGGCGCCAAGGTCGGCGACGGCACCAAGGTCTGGCACCTGGCGCACATCCGGTCGAGCGCGCAGGTCGGCGCCGGCTGCGTGATCGGCCGCAACGTCTACGTCGACGCGGGCGTCACGGTGGGCGACCTGGTGAAGATCCAGAACAACGTCTCGGTCTACCAGGGCGTGACCATCGAGGACGAGGTGTTCGTGGGTCCCTGCGCCGTGTTCACCAACGACTTCCGCCCGCGCGCGCAGAATCCGGACTGGACGATCACGCCGACGCTGATCCGGCGTGGCGCCTCGATCGGCGCGAACGCCACGCTCGTCTGCGGCATCGAGGTGGGCGAGTACGCGATGATCGCCGCCGGTTCGGTGGTGACCCGCGACGTCAAGCCGTACCAGCTGGTGGCCGGCAACCCGGCCCGGCCGAAGGGCTGGGTCGACGCCAAGGGCGAGGTCGTCTCCCGCGACGTCGACAACCCGCCGCACCAGGGCTGAATCGACGAGAAAGGGGCGACGACCGCGCCGGTCGTCGCCCCTTTCCCGGTACGCCTCAGCCGCAGAGCCGGCCGATCTCGTCCCGGAAGCGGTCCATCGGGTTCGACCCGGCCGGGCCGAGCAGGTACTCCTTCAGCTCCCGTCGCGCCCCGGTCATCGGGTCGTCGCCGGACCGCGTCACGTCGAGGATCTTCGCCAGCTCGCCGCAGTCCGCCGAGAGCAGGTACGCCGCGCGCGCGGTCGGGAACTGCCGGCGGAACTCGTCCTCGGACAGGCCGGCCGGGTTCGCCACCACGTACGGCCGCTCGCTCTGCACGAAGTCGGAGACCACGCTGGACACGTCGCTGACCAGCAGGTCGGTGACGTTGAAGCAGTCGAACAGCCCCGGCGTGCGGCCGGTGACCACCAGGTGCGCGGTCCCGTCCAGCGAGGACGGATCGGTGTCGCCGCCGGCCGCCTTGATCCGGCCCACGATGCGCTCGTGTACGGCCCGCGCCTTCGCCGACCGGCTGCCGGTCAGCGGGTGCGGCTTGTAGATGACCCGCACGTCACCGGCGGCGAGCAGCCCGGAGACGATCCGCTCCCCCATCAGCACCAGCGAGGTGTGGTACGGGTCGTCGTCGAGCCAGCCCTCCCAGGTGGGCGCGTAGAGCACGGTGAAGCGGTGGTCGGCGGCGCCGGAGCCGAACGTGTGCACCCCGGCGAGCTGCGGCCGGCCGACCTCCACGATGTCGCGGTCCAGCACGCCGACGTCGGCGCGCGCGTACCGCTCCCGCCCGGCCGGCCCGGCCACCCAGACCTCGTCGTACACCTTGCTGTACGGATTCACGCTCGCCTGCTTGTCGCTGTCGCCGTGGCCGACGAAGACGTGCTTGACGCCCGGTTCCCGCAGCAGGTGGATGTTGGCGCCGACGTTCGCGGCGTACAGGGCCACGCGCAGCGAGCTGAGGTCGAGGTTCATGAAGTCGACGCCGGCCGGCACGCAGATGACCGGCAGCCGGGTGTCGGCGAGCTGCTCGAACGCGTCAGCGGCGCGCAGCAGAACCACCGCGCGGCGGCCGGTCGCCTCCACCGGGGCGAGCCACATGTTGGCCTGGTAGACGTCCTTTGGCCGGGCCGGCGAAGTAGAGCGCGACCTCGGGCGTTCCCGGGCATCCAGTCGTGCACGGCGGGCAGCACGCCCGGCTGGCTGCCCCGGCCGCGCAGCGCGGTCAGCGCCAGCACCGCGGCGGTGACCAGGCCGGCGGCGAGCGTCACCAGGCCGGTGACCACCACCGGGGCGACCTGGTCGCGCGCGGCGGCCACCACCGCCGCCGGCACCAGAAGCACGTTGAGCAGCGGCATGTTCAGCCCGGCCAGCCACCGCGCCCAGGCCGGCGGCACCGGGACGCGCCGCAGCGCGCCGAGGTCGATGTTGCGGGTGTACGCCGGGGGGTCGACCCGCCCGTCGATCACCTTCGTCACCGCGTTCGTGGCTACCGCAACGGTCCAGAGCGCGGCGGGCAGCAGCAGCACCGCGATCGTGCCGGCCACGCCGGGGCGGGCCGAGACGACCACCAGCAGGACCACCGACAGGTCCCGCACCAGCTGCCGGAAGGTCTCGCCGAGCCCGGCCTTGTCGAGCAGTTCGGCGGTCGGAGTGTGCCGCCCGGCCAGGGCCAGTTCACCGGCGAAGGCGACCACGGCGGCCACCGCGAACGGCACCACCAGGCCGAGTACTCCGGAGAGGACCATGACCGCGTAGCCGAGGAGCGTCGCGCCCACCGCGGCGAGACCCTGCTGGCTGCGAATTCTGCTCAACAACGACACGCTCCCTGTCTGCCCCGACGTCGGCCAGGTTCGATTCGGACCGCTGCGACCCTAAACGGGTCACATGACACAAGTATTGCCGGGGTGTCCGGCAGGTGAACGGCGGACGCCGATCGGCTGGTGGCGACACGCGACGGGCCCCGGCCGTGATCACGGCCGGGGCCCGGTACGCGCGTGTGCGGTCAGCCTCCGATGACCACCCGGCGCACGCCGGTCCAGCGCTCCGGGTCGGTGACCCGCCGGCCGTCCACGAGCACCGTCACGCCGGGCAGGTCGGCCGGGGAGAGCGTGCGGTACTCCGCGTGGTCGGCCTGGATCACCGCGGCGCCGAGCGGCTCGCCGTCGTAGCCGGGCAGGCCGTGCGCGGCCAGTTCCTCGTTGCTGTACATCGGGTCCGACACGTACGGCACCGCGCCCCGGCGGCGCAGCGCCTCGACGGTCGGGAAGACGCCGGAGAAGGCGGTCTCCTTGACGCCACCCCGGTAGGCGGCGCCGAGCACCAGCACGCCGACCCCGGTCAGGTCGCCGTACGCGGCGGCGAGCAGGTCGACCGCGTACTCCGGCATGGCCGCGTTGGCCTCGCGGGCCGAGCGCACCACGGTGGCGGCCGGGTCGTTCCACAGGTACATCCGCGGGTAGATCGGGATGCAGTGGCCGCCGACCGCGATGCCCGGCGAGTGGATGTGGCTGTACGGCTGCGTGTTGCACGCCTCGATGACCTTGGTGACGTCCACGCCCACGGTGTCTGCGAAGCGGGCGAACTGGTTCGCCAGGCCGATGTTCACGTCCCGGTAGGTCGTCTCGGCGAGCTTGGCCAGCTCGGACGCCTCGGCCGAGCCGAGGTCCCACACGCCGTTGGGGCGGTCCAGGTCGGGCCGCTCGTCGAAGTCGAGCACCGCCTCGTAGAACCGGACGCCGTGCGCGGCCGACGTCTCGTCGATGCCGCCGACCAGCTTCGGGTAGCGGCGCAGGTCGGCGAAGACCCGGCCGGTGAGCACCCGCTCGGGGCTGAACACGAGGTGGAAGTCGGTGCCGGCGGTGAGGCCGGACCCCTCGGCGAGCATCGGCGCCCAGCGGTTGCGGGTGGTGCCGACCGGCAGCGTGGTCTCGTAGCTGACCAGCGTGCCCGGCTTCAGCCCACGGGCGATGGCCCGGGTGGCGTCGTCCATCCAGCCGAAGTCCGGCACGCCCTCGGCGTCCACGAACAGCGGCACGACCACGACGACCGCCTCCGACTCGGCGACCGCGGCGGCGGTGTCGGTGGTGGCCGACAGCAGGCCGGCGGCGACCGTCTCCTTCAGCTTGACGTCCAGGTCGGCCTCGCCCGGGAAGGGCACCGCACCGTCGTTCACCAGCTGGACGACCCGCTCGGAGACGTCGGCGCCGATCACCCGGTGCCCCTTGGACGCGAACTGCACGGCCAGCGGCAGACCGATCTTGCCGAGCGCGACGACGCAGATGTTCATGAACTACTTTCCTCCTCGGGGGAGCCGGCGCCGAAGACGGGCCGCGACCCGGCGAAGCGTCACCGGCCAGACGGTGAACGCCAAGTGACCTTTGTGGTTGTTGTTGATCGTGACCAGATGCAGTCGGGTGCCGTCTCGGTACACCACCCGGTGGATCAGCGGCGGCCGGAACCCCCGCACCGGGACGGCGGCGCTGTCCGCCACCCGGACCCGGACCGCCCGGGTCGTTCCCGCCGGACCGAGGTCGGCGGCCAGATCCGGGAGCCGGAACGTCGCCTCCACAGTCGTGCCCATCGGGTCGGCCGGCAGCAGCCGCACGGCGGCCTCCGCCTCACCCACCCGCACGGACATGTCCCCGCCGACCAGGTCGGCGAGATCCGGCCGGGGACTGCGGGCGAGGATCTGCACCCGCCGGTCACCGTCGGGCCCGGTCACCGAGCGTACCGAAACCGCGGTCAGCGCGGCGAGCCACCGGCTCGCCGCCGGCTCCAACTCGTACCATTCGTCACTCAGGCCACCCGCCTCACCGAAGCCCGGGAACGCGGCGAACCAGCGCTGGTCGCGGACCACCGTCGAGGGCAGGCCGTCGGCGGCGGTCAGCCGGATGATCGCCACCAGGTCCTCCGGCCGGCCGTACGCGGCCGTGCCGACGAGCACGCGGGTGGCCGCGTCGAGCCGGTCGCGGATGCCGTCGGTGAGGTACTCCCGGACCAGCTTGCCGACCCGCGACCGGACCTGCTCCCGGGTCTCGGCGTCGAGCTTGAGGTAGTCGGGGCGGAACAGCTTCGCGATCTCCCAGGCGAAGTGGCGCCGCAGCACCGCGTCGCGCCGCTGCCCCGGCTCCACCATGTCGGCCACGAACCGGACGATGCGCTCCACACACTCCAGCCGGGCGAGATGGTCGCTGCGGTAGGTGATGTTCGTGGAGTTGAGGCGCTTGACCGCGAAGTAGTAGTCGTAGTCGGCGAGCACCGAGATGCGGGCCGCCCGCAGGCACGCCTCCAACGTGAACGGCTGGTCGCTGCCGACCGCCATGTCCTCCGGGAAGCGCAGGTGGTGACGCTCGATCAGGTCCCGCCGGAACAGCTTCGTGTTCGACAGCGAGAACGGCAGCGGCGAGTCGAACAGGTCGATGTCGGACCGGGTCCGGTCGTAGATCTCCTGGTGCACGTAGCGCTTGTTCACGCCGACCATGCGGCCGAGCACCACGTCCGAGCCCCACCGGTCGGCCGCCGACACCAGCCGCTCCAGCGCCTCGCGGCCCAGGTGGTCGTCGGCCCCGATGAAGAATACGTACCGGCCGGTGGCCAGGTCCAGCGCCCGGTTGCTGGGGGCGGCCGGCCCGCCGGAGTTGGGCTGGTGCACCACCGTCAGGACCGAGGGGTACGCCGCCGCGAACCGCTCCAGCTCCGCGCCGCTGCCGTCGGTGGAGCCGTCGTCGACCGCGACGATCTGCAGCCGGTCGTGCCCGATCGTCTGGTTGACGAGCGACTCGAGGCAGGTGGTGAGGTCCGGCATGGTGTTGTACACCGCGACGACGACCGTGACGTCCGGTCGGCTCACCGCCCGGCCGCCGTCCGGGCCGAGGTGTCGATCGTGACGGCGCCCCGTGCCGCGGCTGCCGCCCCCAGGTCCGCCGCAGAGATCGCCCCGTCAGAACCCATGCCCGTCCGTCTCCGTGTCAACCACTGTCGCACGTGCGACCCGAGCGAGTGTACGACAAGCGCGGCGCGGGAGGCCGATGCCCGGCCGTGCCGGGAAGCCGGTGTCGCCGTTGCTACCCTGCACCCGGCTCCCGGGCGAGCGCTCCCGCCGGTCGCCGACGCCCCGGACGCCGACGCCGGGGGCGAAGATCACTCGGACAGGACCACGCATGACCGCACCGACGCGCGGCCAACAGCCGCCCGCGGAGACGGTTTCCCAGCACCGGGCCTCCTTCGGGCACCGGCTGGCGACCGCCTTCCGCAACGCCCTGCCCGCGCTCGTCGGCTACGTCGCCGTGCGAGCGGTGGGGCTGGTCACGCTCTGGCTCTGGGCCCGCGCCACCGGGGCCCGGCCGGCCGCGCTGCTCACCGGGTCCGACGGCGTGTGGTACCTGCGGATCGCGCGCGACGGCTACGACGGCTACGCCCGGGTCCAGAGCGACATGGCCTTCTTCCCGCTCTATCCCCGCCTGGTCGGGGCGCTGGAGCCGTTGACCCCGCTCGGCGCGCGCGCCACCGCGCTGGCGGTCGCCGCCGTCGCCGCGCTCGCCGCCGCCTGGGGTCTGTTCGCGGTCGGCGAGCGGCTGTACGACCGCCGCGTCGGCATCCTGCTCGCCGTGCTCTGGGGCGTGCTGCCGCACAGCATCGTGCAGAACATGAGCTACAGCGAGGGGATCTTCACCGCGTTCGCCGCCTGGTCCCTGTACGCGCTGCTGCGCCGCTCGTGGCTGCTCGCCGCCGTGCTCAGCCTGTGCGCCGGACTGACCCGGCCGACCGGCTCCGCGTTGCTCGCCGTGGTCTGTCTCGCGGCGCTGATCGCGGCGTTGCGCCGCCGCGACGGCTGGCGCCCGTGGGCCGCGCTGGTGATCGCGCCGGCCGGCTGGGTCGGGTACCTGGCCTGGGTGGGTTGGCAGACCGGGCGGCCGGACGGCTGGTTCCACATCCAGGACGCCGGCTGGGGCACCACCTTCGACTTCGGCGCCGACACGGTCCGGGTGGCGCAGCGCGTGCTGGCGCAGCCCACGGCGCTGACCATGTACGTGGTGACGCTCGTGGTGCTGATCGCGCTGGCGCTGTTCGTGCTCAGCGCCCTCGACCGGCAGCCCTGGCAGCTCCTGCTCTACAGCGGCCTGATCCTGCTCACCACGCTCGGCGCGGCCGGCTACTACCACGCCAAGGCGCGCTTCCTGCTGCCCGCGTTCCCGCTCCTGCTGCCGGTCGCCGTCGCGCTGGCCCGGGCCGGCTGGGCCCGGGCCGTCACCGTGCTGGCCCCGCTGCTGATCGTCTCCGCCTACTTCGGCGGCTACGTCCTGATCATCTGGAACCGGTCGCCGTAGGCGCGCCGCTCAGTTGCTGAACGGCCGCACGTCCCAGAGCCACACGTCGTCGACCTGGCGGCCCGGCCCGTACAGGGCGTCGAGCACCACGCGCAGGTCTTCCTGCCGGCGGTGCTTGGGCAGCGCCACCGCGTCCGCCCGCCAGTAGCGGGCGTCGGCGCGGGCCTGGGCGACCTCGGCCGGCGTCACGTCGGTGCCGCGCTTGCCCTCCGCGACCAGCGTGAGCAGCTTCGCCGTCGGCTGCGGCTCGACGCCCCACCGCCCGGTCGGGTCGTCCTTGGACGTGGGGGCGAGGAAGTAGCCCTGTGGGACCGCGAACTCGGCCAGCGCCACCGAGCCCCAGTAGACCGAGGTCATGTTCGCCACCGGCACCGGCACCAGGGTGCGGCCGGGGGCCACGTGGTCACGCCAGGTGCCGGCGGTGACGAAGTCCGGCACCGCGGGACGGCCCTGGGCCGGCAGCGGGGTGGGCAGGATCGGCACCAGCGCGGCAACCACCGCGACGACAGCGATCCGGGCTGGCAGCCGGTCCCCGTCACGCGCGAGACTCGCCACCCGGTCCAGAGCCAGCGCCAGCAGGACGCCCACGGCCATGGTGGTGATGAACCCGAAGCGGGCCACCACCACGGCGTCGAAGACCGGAAGGTGCTGCAGCAACGCGAACGGCGCCGGGATCGTGGTCCGCTCGGTGCCCCACGTCCAGGTGGTGCCCATCGACAGCAGCGCGCACACCACGGCGACCAGGGTCAGCACCCGGACGGTGACCTCCCTGCGCAGCCACCACGCGGCGGCGACCGCCACCACCACCAGCGACCAGCCGAAGAAGCTGACCTGCTCGGTGGTGTTCGGGCCCCACCCGCCGGCGCTGGTCGGGCTGCCGGCGATCGACTCGGTCGCGTAGCGCACGTAGGAGCCGAGCTTCAGGGCGTAGACGTCGGGGCCGCCGGGGTGCCCCATCCGGTGCTGCGGCCCGAAGAACTGCATCCACAGCGGGTACGCGGTGACGACAGCGACCAGCGCGCCGGCCACCCCCAGCCCGCCCAGCAGCCGGGGGGCGCGCCGCAACGCGACCTTCGGCGCCAGCGCGAGATGGGCCAGCGCGGCGAGCAGGCAGCCGAGCGCGAGCAGGAAGAGGATCTCCACGCTGATGAAGAACTGTGCCGCGATCAGCGCGCCGAGCACCAGCCCGTCCCGCAGCACCCGGCCGCCCCGGGCCAGCACCAGCACCCGCCAGCCGATCAGCGGCACCAGCCACTGCGCGGTCATGTGCGGGTGCCCGTTGCTGTGCGACACCAGCGCCGGCGCGAACGCGCAGAACAGGCCGCCGACGAACGCGGCGGCACGGGACCGCACCACGTGCCGGGACAGCACGTGGTACCAGGCGTAGCCGGTGCCGACCAGGTTGAGCGTCATCAGCAGCACGTACGCCGTCGGGGCGCCGAACAGCAGCGTCACCGGCGACAGCAGGATCCCGGGCAGCTGCATGCCGACGTTGGTCATCAGGTTCACGCCGTCGGGGGCGTTCTGCGCGGTGGTGAAGAACGGGTTCTCCAGGTGCCGGACCGCGTGCGCCGCGTACGCCAGCATCCACTCGTTGAATCCCTGGTCGTCCGGGCGGCTGCCGAGCAGGCGTCCGTCCGGGTTGCGCCACCCGCGGGCGGTCACCAGGAGCGCCCAGGCCAGGTAGACCGCCGCGACGACGCCGTCCCACCGGCTCCACCGCCGGACCGGCCGCTCGCCGGTCCCGTCGCCGGCCTCGGTGCGGCCGCCGTCGTCCGTCCCGGTCTCCGCCGGCTCCGGCGCCCGGCGGACCTCCGTGTCGCCGGGCGAGGTGTCGCCGGGAGTGGCCGCAGCGGGGTCGGTGGGACGGGTGTCCGGAACGGTCATGAGGCAGGAGTTTACGGCTGCGCGGCGTCGTCGCCCGGCACCCCCCGGGCCGCCCGCCCGGCGCGTCTCCACGGCCTGGTCAGCGCCGCGTCGAGCGCCGCCACGGCCAGCACCACCAGGCTGATCCGCAGGTAGATCGCCTCCTGGATGCCGAACCGGCTGTACTCCCCGGCGGACAGCATGAGGCTGGCGAGCACACTGACCAGGCTCACCACCACACCGAGCACGCCGGCCAGGACGAGCCACGGCCGCCGGCGGACCGCGCCGGTGAGCACGCACGCCAGCACTGTCGCCACGACGGCGCCGGCGAGCAGAGGAAGCACCAGGTCGCGGCGCGGGTACCAGACCCTCTCGACCGCGTCCGGCAGCATCGACACCGGGCGGCCGTACGTGTGCAACTCGGTGCTGCCCAGCGCCATCGGCAGGATCCGGCCGACCATGATCTCGCGGTAGTGATCCGGCTCGGCCATCGCGTACCGGAAGCCGATTGCCATCTCGTGCTCCTCGGCCCACCGCTGCAGTTCGGGGCAGTTCGCGTACGCCTCGGAGAACTTGCGGACGTTCCACCGCCGGACCAGGCTCGGGTCCTCGATCGCGACGCACCGCGGCATGCCGAGCTCGCGGTGGTAGACCTGCCGCATCTCCGGGTCGCGCTGCACCTCGACCATCAGCCGGTAGAGGAACGTCTCGTCGGTCTGCGAGCGGCCCGACGCGCTCCACTTGGCGAACGTCTCGTCGGTGGGACCGAGCAGCGCCGCGTTCCAGCCCAGCCCGGCGCCGATCGCGACCAGCGCCACCACCGCCGCCCAGCGGTGCGGGCGGCTGCGCCACGCCAGCACCGCCAGCACCGCCGGCACCAGCGCGATGAACAGCAGCATGTCCTGCCGGACGAACATCCACCACACGGTCACCACGACCGTGGCGGCGAGCAGCGGCCACGAGCGCCGGCGTACCCAGAGCACCAGCAGGCCGAACGCGAGCAGGCCGAGGCTGATGGACAGCGACTCGGCGGTCAGCGTGTGGTCCCACACGTAGACCGCGCGGGTCAGCGCCAGCACGAACAGCGCGACCCCGGCGCAGACCCGGGCGGTCGTGCCGCGCAGCATCGTCCAGAGCGCCAGCACGAGCACCACCCACGCCGCGGTGCTGATCAGGGCCTGCGTCCACGCGCGGGCGGGATCGCTGCCGGCCAGCGTGTAGAGCAGCGGGGTGCCCCACAGTCGCGGCGCGTGCCCGGTGAAGGAGAGCGTCGCGGTCGGGTTCGGCCCGTCGAGCAGCCCGGCGTACGACCGGGTGTCGAAGGTGCGGAACGCCTCGGCCCGCGCGGCGATACTCAGCCGCGCGGCGACGAACGCGACGACCAGACCCGCGAGCACGAGCTGCGCGGGGCGCGGCCGGGGACGCGGCCGCCGGGCGGCGGGCGGCTCAGCCGGCTCCTGCGGGCGCTCTTGAACGACCGACGACTCGACCATGACGGGATTTCCTCGCGCTCGTGCCGGCCTTGTCGGCGTCCAGAAGCGGAATGCCCCGATGTTAGCCTGGATCGCCCGCGTGGGGGTTCCCCTCACCGGCCGGCGCAGCCGGTTCCGCGGGGCGCCCACGGACGCCGCCCCGGTCGGACGGACAGTCAATCGGAGGGATCACCCACATGAAGGTCGTCAGCATCGTTGGCGCCCGGCCCCAGCTGGTCAAACTCGCACCGATCGCCGCGGCGTTCGCCGCCACGGAGCACGAGCACGTCATCGTGCACACCGGGCAGCACTACGACGCCGACCTCTCCGACGTCTTCTTCTCCGGGCTCGGCATCCCCGACCCGGATGTGCACCTGGGCATCGGTTCCGGCAGCCACGGCGTGCAGACCGGCAAGACGCTGGCCGCCCTCGACCCGGTGCTCGCGGCCGAACGACCCGACTGGGTGCTGGTGTACGGCGACACCAACTCCACGCTGGCCGGCGCGCTGTCCGCGGTGAAGATGCACCTGCCGGTGGCCCACCTGGAGGCGGGGCTGCGTTCGTTCAACCGCCGGATGCCGGAGGAGCACAACCGCGTCCTCACCGACCACTGCGCCGACCTGCTGCTGGCGCCCACCGAGGAGGCGGTGCGCCACCTGTCCGCCGAGGGCCTGGCCGCCCGTTCCGTGCTGGTCGGGGACGTGATGGTCGACGTGTGCCTGCGGGTGCGTGACGCGGTGCTGGCCGGTGACCAGCCGCGCCCCGAGCTGCCGGCCGGCATCGACCCGGACGCGCCGTACCTGCTGGCCACGCTGCACCGGGCGGAGAACACCGACGACCCGGAGCGGCTGGCCGCACTGGTGGGCGCGCTCGCCGAGCTGCCGGTGCCGGTCGCCCTGCTGGCGCACCCGCGCCTGCTGGCCCGGGCCGAGGAGCACGGCATCAAGCTGGGTGGCGGCGCGCTGCACGTGGGCCGGCCGCTGCCGTACGGCGGCATGGTGGCCGCGGTGCTCGGCTCCGTCGGTGTGGTGACCGACTCGGGCGGCCTGCAGAAGGAGGCGTACCTGCTGGACCGGCCCTGCACCACGCTGCGCCCGGAGACGGAGTGGGTGGAGACCCTCGCGGACGACTGGAACCGGCTGGTGCCGGACCCGTCCGCGCTGGGCGCCGACGGCTGGGTGCGGACCGCCACCCGGCCCCGGCCGGCCGCCGCGCGGGGCAACCCGTACGGTGACGGCCGCGCGGCCGAGAACGTGGTCCGGGTGCTCGCCGAGCACGCCCGCTGAAATCGGACCGGCCCGCCGGGCGCCGTCGCGATCGACGGTGCCGGCGGGCCGCTTCACGTGGTGCGGCAGGCGGCGTCAGGCCGCCGCGGTGAGCTGCGCCAACGGGGGCGGGTCGAGCGAGGTGGTGGCGACCACGTTCGGGAAGCGGCGGGCCAGCCGCCAGCCCAGCGTGATGGACAGCGCGTCGGAGGCCACGATCAGGTCGACCGGGTCGCGCTCCAGGTCCAGTTCGGACAGCCGCTTGTCGGCCAGCCGGGACAGCACCAGCGGGCGCACGTTCGAGTACGCCTTCATGAACACTCGCTTGTGGAACGCCCGGCTCAGGCGCTCCTGCCGCCGGCTGAGGCCGCTCGCCGTGCCGCCGCCGGCCAGCCGGCTCAGCCCACGGGCCACTCGCCGGGGTCCGCTGGTGACCACGATCCGTTCGGTACGCAGCAGCGGATGCCGCTTCTCCGCGGCGCCGAGGGTGAACAGCCGCACGTTGGGCCGGCCGGCCAGGTCCGCCCAGTTCGTGTCGCTGAGGACCACCACGTCCAGCCGGGCGCCCTCGTCGAGGAGCCGCTCGGCCAGCGCCACGACCTTCTCGTGCGGTTTGTGGTTGAACGCCAGCAGCAGCGCCCGCGGCGTGCGGGACGCGCCCGCGGTGGACGGCTGGTTGCCGGCTGCGTCGTCGAACGTCACGATGCGATCCTTCCCGCCTCGATCTTGCGCCGCACCATCGAGCGCAGTCTGGCCTCCAGCGGCGCCGTGACCGCCTGCCGGGTGAACGTGTCGGCGTGCGCGCGCGCCTCGGCACGCTGCTTCGCCGACATGTCCCGGGCCGCCTTGCCGGCGGCGATCATCGACTCGGCGATGTCGTGCACGTCGAGGCTCTCCGGGTTGAACCAGAGGGGATAGCCGGCCAGCACGTCCTGCGCGGCGATGCCGGGCGCGTGCACCGAGACGATCGGGCTGCCGCTCGCCATGTACTCGAAGATCTTCCCGGAGGTGACGTACCGCGCGCCGCCGGCCAGGAAGACCAGCACGTCGCTGTCCTGGTAGACCTTGCCGACCTCGGTCTTGGAGACCGGGCCCCGGTAGTGGATGCCGTACTCGGGCAGCGCGTGCCCCTGCTCGCCCTCGACCAGGCCGAGCCGCGCGATGAGGTCGGTCTTGCCCTGCTTGAAGTAGCCGAGGTGACCGTGGATGTTCAGCTCCGCGTCGGCCAGGTCGGGATGCCGCCGGGCGATCTGGAACGCCTCGGCCATCTGCTCCACCGGCTGGGTGCTGTTCATGGTGCCGAGGAAGGAGAAGCGCAGCGGGCGGTCGCGGTCCGACTCGGACGGCGGCGTGGGCGCGTCGAGCTGGGTCAGCAGATCCGGGTCCCAGCCGTTGGGGACCACCATCATCCGGTCCGCGGCGTTCGGGTAGCGGTCGGCGTACCAGGCCAGCAGCGGCTGGTTGACGAAGATCGAGGCGGAGGCGTCGCGCAGGATCCGGCGCTCCCAGCGCCAGGCGGGGTGGCCCGGCTCGTACCCCGGCTCCTCGGTGAACATGTTGAGCGTCCAGGCGTCGCGGTAGTCGACGGCGAACGGCACGCCGGTGGCCTTGTGGATCATCCAGGCGGCGGCGAACGAGGCGAACGGGTTGCCGGTGGCGAGCACCACGTCGAAGCGCCGCCGGGCGTGCATCCGCAGCGCCTTGCGCACCGACGCCAGCGCCCAGGACAGGTAGTGCTCGGGGAAGAACTTCTTCAACCCGAAGTTGTAGAGGTTGCGGGCCAGGATCGGCGACATGCCCCGGAACCGGCCGTAGGCGTGCAGGTCACGTTCCCAGGCGAAGTGGCTGATGTTGGGCCGCTCCACCTGGACCGACGGGTGCACGGTCTCGGCCAGCTGCTCGTCGACCGAGCCGATCACGCGGTGCAGGAACGACAGCGGCGACGCGAAGGCGGTCACGTCCCAACCGTGCTCGGCCAGGTAGTTCGCGGT
The DNA here is from genome assembly GCF_000568915.1 of Micromonospora sp. M42. NCBI lineage: Bacteria > Bacillati > Actinomycetota > Actinomycetes > Micromonosporales > Micromonosporaceae > Micromonospora > Micromonospora sp. M42. The sequence continues at coordinate 2,055,115 of NZ_KK037233.1, forward strand.
GGCCCGGGCCCGGTACACGCCGCTGGCCCGCGACGGCGGAAAGTAGAAGGACAGGTACAGGATGCGCGGTCGGCGCGTCGGGCGCGTCATGGATTGTCCCCCTGGGCGGAATCCGGGTCGGGTCGGTTCTGGCCATCGGTCGCCACTCCAGAGTAGTCGTAACTGAAGCAGACTCTCGGGCTCGCGTGACCGCGTCGGCGCTCCAGCAGGCGCACCGCGTACGGCATCGCCACCGGATCGGTGACGACGAGCACATCCACCGTGGGACGCGCGCAGGCCCGGGCGAGAAGCCGGTCACGCTGGTCGCCGCGCATCCGCACGAACGCCCGGTGCGCCGGGTCGGCGAGGCGCCGCTGGAACGCGCGCTCGGCCCGCTTCGACACTTTCCGCAGCGGACCGCGGCCGATGGTCCGCAGCAGCTTGCGGGGCGCCTTGTACAGCGCCGCCTGTTCGACCCGGTCGGCCGGCAGCCGACGTTGCAGGGCGGCCAGGTCGATCACCCGCACGCCGGTGGCGAACGTCTCACGACTCCAGGGGCCCATCTTGTCGACCACCACGGTGGCGGCGCCCCCGTCGGCGATCACCTGGCGGGACTCCTCCACGACCGCGCGCCGCCGGACCGACCCGACGGACAGGAAAAGGACGTGCATCTCACTCCATCAGCTGCGGCGCCCGGCGTCAGACCGCCGGGTCGGCCTCGTCGGAGAACCACAGGCGGCGGTGCGTCTCGGCGACGGCGGCGTAGCCGTACCGGTCGGCGAGCGCCTTACGGGCGTGGGCCGGTTCGAGGTCGTCGGGGAACCGGGACCGCAGCCGCCGGTATCCGGCGACGATCGTCTCCGGGTCGTCTGTCACGTCGATCATCTGACCGGCGGCGTCCTCGATGCCGGCCAGCGTCCGCTCCGGACCGCCGCAGCGGGTGACCAGGACGGGCAGCCCGGCCGCGATGGCCTCGATGACCGCCACCCCGAACGTCTCGCGGCGGCTCGGGTGCACCAGCAGGTCGTGCTCCCGCATCAGCTCCAGCGCCCGCTCGGGCGGGACCGCCCCGGTGAACGTGACCGCGTCGGCCACCCCGAGCTCGGCCGCCCGGGCGGTCAGGCTCGCCAGCAGCGCGCCCTCCCCCACCAGCGTCAGCGTCAGTGCCGGGTCGTCCTGCCGGCACCGCGCGAACGCCTCCAGCAGCAGCGGTACGCCCTTGAGCTCGGAGAGCGCGCCGACGAACAGCCACCGGCGCAGCGCGGTGATCGGCGTCGGACGGGGCCGGTCGAAGGAGATCGGGTTGGCGATCGCGCCGATCCGGTCCGCGTGGTGCGGGAACGCCTCGACCAGCGGGGCCCGGACGCCCTCGCCCACGGCGAGGAAACCGGCGCACCGGTCGAGCACCTCGTCGTACATCTCCCGGCCGCGGGCGGTCTCGAGCACCTTGTCCAGGAAGCTGGCGTGCTCGGTCACGTAGACCCGGGTGTCCGGGCCGGCGTTGCGGATCGCCGCCCAGCCGCTGGGCAGCCCGACGTGGGCGTGCACGACCGGTGCGGTGAGCGGACGGCCGCCGAGGGCCGCGCGCAGCGCCTCGTCGTGCCGGTCGGCGATCTCCGCGTGCCCCAGCCCGCGGGGCACCGGCACCGGGACGTAGACCAGGTCGGCGCCGCCGACGGTCGGGGTGCGGTGCCGGGCGTGGCCGAGCAGGACGCGGTGGGCGTCCTTGACCCGGCGCTCAGCCGCCGGATCGAGGGCGGCCACCCAGGCGTCGCAGTGATAGACGGTCATCCGGTCGGAAACCGGTGCGGTCGCGTCGACCATCGCCTGGACGAACGAGCCGCGGAAGGGCAGTTCGCGGGTCGGGAACCAGGGCGTGAGGACGACGACGTCCCGTGCTGAAGTTGCCGGCACCCGAACCTTCCTCGCCGCAAGTAGGGACCGCGCCACGTTAACATGCACGAACCGCGCTCGCCGACCACGCGGGTCGGCGTTGCGGCGCCAGCCTCCGCGATCGGAAGGACCCAGCCCAGATGGGCAGCAAGCTCGCAGCCGGCGTGCTCCGTCGCGTCACCGCTCCCCGGGTGGTGCGTCACCGCGCGGCGGCCCGTCTGATCCACGGCCTGGCGGCCGCGCCGCTGCTGCCGGCCGGCGCGCGGTCGTCGCTGGCCCGCCGCCTGCGCGCCGGCATGGTCCGGGCCGGCTGGCCGGCGGCGGAGTCCCGGGCCGCGCTGGTCGCGGTGGCCGGTGGCGTGGGCCCGGCCGCCCGTGCCGACCTGCTCGCGCAGGAGGCCGCCGACGAGATCGCCGAGGGACGCACCCCGGCCCACCTGACTGCCGCCGTCGAGGCCGACCTGGCCGAGGCGGACCGGGCGTACGCCCGGGGTGACGGCGAGGCGGCGGCCCGGCGGCTGCACCGGGTGCTGCACACCCAGTTCCACCGGGTGATCCACTTCGACCAGCTCGACTCGCCGCTGGCGGACGATCCGGCGGCGTTCCTCGCGCCGCTGCACGGCAGCGCCGTGGGTCGGGCGCTGCTGACGCCGCGCGGCCGCCGGCAGCCGGCCGCGCCGCCGCCGACGGACCGGCCGCAACGGGTGCTGCTGCTGCTCAACGGAAGCGCGCACTTCGTGCAGGCGATCCGGGAGCGCTACGCCGCCCACCCCGATGTGGAGCTGCGTTACGTGCGGCTGGACGACGACCCGGTGGCCGGGCCGCTGATCCGGCAGTCCAGGCGCATGACCGCCGAGGCGCTGCTGCGCGACACCGAGTACGGCAGGCAGGTCGAGGCCTGGCTGCGCCCGCACCTGGACTGGGCCGACACGGTGTTCGTCGACTGGGCCGTGGCGACCGCTGTGATGGTCGGCCTGGTCGACCCCGGCGACACCCGGGTGGTGGTCCGGCTGCACAGCTACGAGGCGTTCGGCAGGTGGCCGAACCTGATCGACTTCAGCCGGGTGGACGACGTCGTCTTCGTCTCCGAGCACCTGCGTGACTTCACGCTCCGGGTGGCGCCCGGGCTCACCGGCGCGCACGCGCCGCGTACCCACGTGTTGTGCAACGCGATGGACCTGGCCCCGTTCGCGCGGCCGAAGGACTCCGCGGCCCGGTTCACGCTCGGCCTGGTGGGCACCAGCGCGGTCGCCAAGGACCCGCGGTGGGCGATCGAGGTGCTGCGGCTGCTGCGCGCCGCCGACGAGCGGTACCGCCTGCTGCTGGTCGGCGGGAGCATCGACACCGGGATGAGCCGGGCGGCGCGCGACTACGCGGCGGCGCTGGAGACGGAGCTGGCCGAGCTGGCGCCCTCCGGCGCGGTGACCCGGCTCGGCCACACCGACGACGTGCCGGGTGTGCTGACCGGCATCGGCGTGGTGCTCAGCAGCTCGGTGCGGGAGAGCTTCCACTGTGCCGTGGTGGAGGGCGCCGCGAGCGGCGCGGTGCCGGTGGTGCGGGACTGGCCGTTCTTCGCCGATGGGGAACACGGCGCGCGTACCGTCTTCCCGGCCGACTGGGTGGTCGCGACGCCGGCCGAGGCCGCCGCCCGCGTCCGTGCGGTCACCGCGGACGAGCAGGTCTGGCGGGCCGCCGGCGAGGCCGCGGCCAAGCACGCCTCGGCCACCTGGGACTGGTCGGTGAACGCACCGGGCTTCGACCGTCTGCTGGGGATCGACTGACCGGGCCGGCCGGGCGTCGGTGACGCCCGGCCGGGCCGGTGTCAGGCCGGGGTCGGCTGCAGGCCGCGCCCGTCCCGGTCGGCGGCGGCCGGGCCCACGGCCACGGTACGGCCGTCGGACGCGGACTCCAGCAGGGCGGCGGCGACCTGGACGGTACGCAGGCCCTGCCGCAGGGTGACGATGTCGCTCTGCTTGCCCTCCACCGCGTCGCGGAACCGCTCGTGCTCGACCAGCAGCGGCTCCCGCTTCGGGATGGCGTAACGGACCATGTCGCCCTCGGCCACGCCGCGGAACGCGCGCAGCGCCTCCCACTCGGTGTCGATGGCGGCGTTGGCGTAGAAGGTGAGGTCGGCGGTGAGCGTGTCGGCCACGAAGCAGCCCTTGTCGCCGGTGACGACGGTGGACCGCTCCTTGAGCGGGCTCAGCCAGTTGACCAGGTGGTTGACCATGGTGCCGTCGGCGAGCTGGCCGACGACGGCGACCATGTCCTCGTGCAGCCGGCCGCTGCGCGAGACCGTGCGGGCGGAGACCGAGGTGTACTCCTGGCCGGTCACCCACGCGGTGAGGTCGATGTCGTGGGTGGCCAGGTCCATCACCACGCCGACGTCGGCGATCCGGTGCGGGAACGGGCCCTGGCGCCGGGTGACGACCTGGAACACCTCGCCCAGCTCCCCGGCCTCCAGGCGGGTGCGCAGGCTCTGCAGCGCCGGGTTGTAGCGCTCGATGTGGCCGACGCCGGCGACCAGGCCGGCGGCCTCGAACGCCTCGACCAGCCGGGTCGCCGCGTCGACGGACTGCGCGAGGGGCTTCTCGATCAGCGCGCAGACGCCGTTGGCGGCCAGCTCCATGCCGATCGGCTCGTGCAGCGCCGTCGGGCAGGCCACCACCGCGTAGTCGACGCCGAGGGCGAGCAGGTCGCTCAGCTCGGGTACGACGGGCGCGCGCAGCGTCCCGGTCACGTCGCCGGCCGGGTCGACCACGCCGACCAGCTCGACGCCGTCGAGGTTGGACAGCACCCGGGCGTGGTTGCGCCCCATGGCGCCGAGGCCGATCAGACCGGCGCGCAGCTTGCGACCTTCACTCACTGAGCTGTCCTTCGTTCGCGACTGCGGGGCTCGCAAACCCGACTCACTCCTCGCGCTCACCGGGCACCGCCGGCCAGGTTCGCGCCCTCGGCGATCCGCTCCAGGTCGGCCTGGCTCAGCGACGGGTGCACCGGCAGCGAGACGACCTCGGCGGCGGCCCGCTCGGTCTCCGGCAGGTCCCACGCGCCCGGCTTGCCGTCCACGAGGTACGGCTTGAGCCGGTGGATCGGGGTCGGGTAGTAGACCGCGTTGCCGATGCCCAGCTCGGTGAGGCGGGCCTGGGCGGCGTCCCGGTTGCCGGTGACGCGCACGGTGTACTGGTGGTAGACGTGCCGGGCGCCGTCGGCGACCGGAGGGGTGACCATGCCGGTGATCGCCGAGTCGAGGAACTTGGCGTTGGCGCGGCGCTGCTCGGTCCACTCGCCGAGCTGGGTGAGCTGCACCCGGCCGATGGCGGCGGCCACGTCCGTCATCCGCATGTTGGCGCCGACGATCTCGTTGGCGTACCGCTGCTCCATGCCCTGGTTGCGCAGCAGCCGCAGGGTACGGGCCAGCTCGGCGTCGGCGGTGCTGATCATGCCGCCCTCCAGGGCGTGCATGTTCTTCGTCGGGTAGAAGCTGAAGCAGCCGGCGGTGCCGAAGGCGCCGACCGGGGTGCCGTTCAGCTCGGCGCCGTGCGCCTGCGCGGCGTCCTCGACCACAGCGAGGCCGTGCTGCTGCGCGATCGTCATGATCCGGTCCATCGCGGCCGGGTGGCCGTAGAGGTGTACCGGCATGATCGCGACGGTCTTCGGCGTGACGGCGGCGGCGACCGCCTCCGGGTCGACGCAGAAGCTGCCCGGCTCGATGTCCACGAAGACCGGCTCGGCGCCGACCAGCCGCACCGCGTTGGCGCTCGCGGCGAAGGAGAACGAGGGCACGATGATCTCGTCGCCCGGGCCGAAGCCGAGCGCCATCAGCGTCAGCTGCAGCGCGGAGGTGCCGGAGTTGACGGCGACGCAGTGCCGGCCGCCGACCAGGTCGCCGAACTCCTCCTCGAACGCCGCGACCTCGGGGCCCTGCACGACCCGGCCGCTCCGCAGCACCCGGACGGCCGCCTCGATCTCGGCCTCGCCGATGATCGGCCGTGCGGGGGGAATGAACTCTGGATGCGGCCCGGCCATGGGGCTTCCTCCTGTCGACACGTGGTTCATGGGAGACATTTCGGGGGATGCTACCGCTCTGTCAGGAAAACAATCGGGTCGCGCTGATTGTCCGACTGGATGTGACGTTCTGTTCATGATCGACGACGGCCCTCCGGGGGCGACCCGGGTCAGACTTCCACCTCGTCGCGCACAGGCCCCACGCATGCTACCCGCAGGGCGGCGACGATCGCGGCCGCCATCCGGGGCACCTCGGCGGGCTCCAGCGGGGCCCGGGAGATCGCCATCCGCCAGTACACCGGCCCCACGATGAGATCGACGGCGGCACGCCGGTCGGTGTCCGGGGACAGCTCGCCGCGCTCGACCGCCCGGCCGATCAGGATCCGCCCCACCGCCTGCTGGTAGTCGTCCAGGGCGGCCTGCAGCTTCTCCGCGATCTGCGGGTTGCGGGCCGCCTCGGCCAGCAGGTCCGGGATGATCTGCGCGGCCAGCCGGTGACGCAGCGCACGCGCCATCACGTGCAGCAGGATCTCCAGGTCACCGAGCAGGCTGCCGGTGTCCAGCAGCGGGATGTTGCGGCCCGCCACGGCGGAGACCATGTCCAGCACCAGGTCGAGCTTGGACCGCCAGCGGCGGTAGATGGCGGTCTTGCTCACACCGGCCCGGCGGGCCACCGCCTCGATGGAGAGGCGACCGTAGCCGACCTCGGCCAACTCCTGCATCACGGCGGTACGGATGGCGCTGGTGATCTCCCCGCGCAGCACCGCCGCGCCGGCCGGGGCACGCCTCTTCTCGGTCGTCACGTGGAACAATGTAGCGCAACGACGGTACGGTTGCGTCCCGACGTTCGGTGGACTACCTTCCATGCAGCAGCGAGGCGGCTCCTCCCCGCCGGGCCACGCTGGATCTGTTCACCGCACTGCTCCCCATCAGCACGAAAGATCGGAGCGCCTGATCATGGCCAACACCGCGGTGGCCGACCCCGAATCCGGACTGAGCCGGGCCGAACTGGCCCGGCGGTACGGGTTGCGGGTCGCCGGGGAACGACCACCACTGGGCGAGTACACCCGCCGGTTGTGGGCGTACCGGCACTTCATGACCGCGTACTCGCGGGCGAAGGTCGCGTCCTCGCTGAGCAACACCCAGCTCGGGCAGCTCTGGCAGGTGCTGACACCGCTCACCAACGCGGCGGTCTACTTCCTGATCTTCGGCGTGATCCTGTCGCAGAACCGGAACGTGTCGAACTTCATCGCGTACCTGTGCACCGGCGTGTTCATCTTCATGTTCACCCAGACCGCGGTGTCGAACGGCACCAGCGCGATCACCGGCAACCTGGGCCTGATCCGGGCGCTCCAGTTCCCCCGGGCCGCGCTGCCGATCACGGTCACGCTGGTGCAGCTCCAGCAGCTGCTCATGTCGATGGTGGTGCTGGGCGCGATCGTGCTGTTCACCGGCGAGCCGGTGACCTGGCGCTGGCTGCTGCTCGCCCCGACGCTGCTGCTCCAGACGGTCTTCAACATCGGCCTCACCATGATCATGGCCCGGATCGGCTCCAAGATCACCGACCTCAAGCAGATCATGCCGTTCGTGATGCGCACCTGGCTGTACGCCTCCGGCGTGCTCTACCCGGTGGCGCTGTTCCGCCAGCACCTGCCGCACTGGGCCGCGAGCCTCCTGGAGTGGAACCCGCCGCTGGTCTTCATCGAGCTGGCCCGCTTCTCGCTGCTCAACTCCCACCAGCCCGATCTGGTCAGCTCGCCGCCGAAGCTCTGGGCGCTGGGCCTGTTCTGGGCGGTCGTCATGGGCATCGGCGGGTTCGTCTACTTCTGGCGCGGAGAGAAGGAGTACGGCCGTGGCTGAGCAGACCCTGCCGCTGAACGCCGGTCCCGTGATCGACTCGGGTCGCGTGCCCACAGTCGTGGTGGACGACGTGCACGTGATCTACCGGATCCACAAGGGCGCGAGCGGCGGCACCACACCGGTCTCCGCGCTCAAGCGGATCGTCTCGCGCACCAAGGCGCCGAACATCCGCGAGGTGCACGCGGTCAAGGGCGTGAGCTTCACCGCGTACCAGGGTGAGGCGATCGGCCTGATCGGCAGCAACGGCTCCGGCAAGTCGACGCTGCTGCGGGCCATCGCCGGGCTGCTCCCGCCGGCCCGCGGCGCGGTCTACACCCAGGGCCAGCCGTCCCTGCTGGGCGTCAACGCCGCGCTGCTCAACGACCTGTCCGGCGAGCGCAACGTGGTGCTCGGCTGCCTCGCCATGGGCATGCAACCGGACCAGGTCAAGAAGATCGCCCCGGAGATCATCGAGTTCTCCGGCATCAACGAGCGCGGCGACTTCGCCTCGCTGCCGATGCGCACGTACTCCTCCGGCATGGGCGCCCGGCTGCGCTTCGCCATCTCGTCGGCGAAGAAGCACGACGTGCTGCTCATCGACGAGGCGCTGGCCACCGGTGACCGCAAGTTCCGGGTCCGCAGCGAACAGCGGGTCCGCGAGCTGCGCGACAGCGCCGGCACCGTGTTCCTGGTCAGCCACTCCATCGGCTCGATCCGGGACACCTGCGAGCGGACCATCTGGCTGGAGGGCGGCGTCCTGAGGATGGACGGCCCCACCAAGGAGGTCTGCGACGCGTACGAGGGCCAGAAGTAGCCCGCCGGAGCGCACCGGTCCCGGGATCGCCCGGATCGGTGCGCTCCGCCGTCCGCGTTAAGGTTTTCGGATCCATCCCCTTTCACCCAGAGTGAGGTACGGCAATGACGCAGGACCACACCACCGCACCGGACGCCGCGCCGGCGAGCCCGGCACCCTGGCGACCCGCGCGTACGGTGGCCGTGATCCTCGCTGGGGGGACCGGCACGCGCCTCGGGCTGGGCATCCCGAAGCAGCTCCTCAAGATCGCCGGTAAGCCGATCATCGAGCACACCCTGGCCGTCTTCGAGGCCGCGCCGGAGATCGACGAGATCATCGTGCTGATGGCCACCGGTCACGTCGACGACGCGCGGCGCATCGTCGCCGACGCCGGCTTCCGCAAGGTCACCAAGGTGATCGAGGGCGGCGAGACCCGCAACGACACCACCCGGATCGCGCTCGACGCGGTCGGCGAGGGCGACGTCAACATCCTCTTCCACGACGCGGTACGCCCGCTGGTCAGCGCCCGGATCGTGCGCGAGTGCGTGAACGCGCTCTGGACGTACTCGGCCGTCGACGTGGCCATCCCGTCCGCCGACACGATCATCCAGGTCGACGCGGACGACTGCATCACCGACATCCCGGTCCGCTCCCGGCTGCGCCGCGGCCAGACCCCGCAGGCGTTCCGCTCCGGCACCATCCGCGAGGCGTACCGCCGTGCCGAGGGCGACCCCGACTTCGCCGCCACCGACGACTGCGGCGTGGTGCTGCGCTACCTGCCCGGCACGCCGATCAAGGTGATCGACGGCTCGGACGAGAACATCAAGGTCACCCACCCGGTCGACGTGCACCTGGCCGACAAGCTGTTCCAGCTCGCCGCCGCCCAGGCGCCCCGGCTGACCCACCGCGGCTACGCCGAGGAGCTGACCGGCCGGACCATCGTGGTCTTCGGCGGCAGCTACGGCATCGGCCACGACCTCGCCGAGCTGGCCCGCGGCTACGGCGCGCAGGTCTTCCCGTTCAGCCGCTCCACCACCGGCACCCACGTCGAGCGCGCCGAGGACGTCACCGCCGCGCTGAAGACCGCGTTCGAGGCCACCGGCCGGATCGACCACGTGGTGGTCACCGCCGGCATCCTGGAGAAGGGCGCGCTCGCCGAGATGGACTCCGAGACGATGGACCGTCTCCTGCACGTCAACTTCGTCGGCCCGGTCACCATCGCGCGCCAGTCGCTGCCGTACCTGCAGCAGACCAAGGGCCAGCTGCTGCTCTACACGTCCAGCTCGTACACCCGGGGCCGGGCCCGCTACGCGCTCTACTCGGCCACCAAGGCCGCGCTGGTCAACCTCACCCAGGCGCTCGCCGACGAGTGGGCCGAGTTCGGCGTACGGGTCAACTGCGTCAACCCGGAGCGCACCGCCACCCCGATGCGGACGCGGGCGTTCGGCGAGGAGCCGGAGCACACGCTGCTCTCCTCCGAGGCGGTCGCGCAGGCGTCCCTGGACGTGCTGATCTCCGAACTGACCGGCCAGGTGGTCGACGTGCGCCGGTCCCCCGGCGAGCAGGTCGCCGCCGTACCGGCGCAGCCCGGCGCCGACCGGTCCGAGCTGTCCACCGGCGCCTGAGACCGACGGGACGTGCCAGATGCGTGGTGACCTGGTCCGCAAGCTGCTCGCCCGAGTACTGACCACCGGGCTGGCGGTGCTGGCCTTCCTCGTCGTGGCGCTCACCGGCGCCACCGGCTGGGGCCTGGCCCTGGCCGTCGCGGCGCTCGCCGCCACCGCCTGGGAACGCCGGGTCCGGCCGTCCGCCGACGGTCTCGCCGAGACGGTGCTCGTCGCCGCCGGCATCCTCGTCGGCTACGCCCGGCGCCTCGACGACGGCTTCGACCCGGCCCTCGCGGCCACCGCGCTGGTCCTGCTCGGCCTGGTGCTGCTGGTCGGCCCGCTGCGGCAGGCCGGCGCGCTGGAGATCCGGGCGGCGAACCTTCCGGTACGCACGTGGACGCCGCTGGTCGCCGCCCGGCTCGGTGACGCGCTGCTGGTGCTGCTCGCCGTGGTGGCGCTCGCCGCCGCGCTGGCCCTGCCCGCCTTCACGGCGCTCGCCGCCGCGCTGCTCGTCGGCGCCGGCTGCGGGGCGGTCGCGCTCGACCTCGCCCGGCGCCGGTTCCGGCCGCCCGCCGGGCGGGGGCCCGGTCGGCCGCGCGCTGCCGCCGCCACCAGCCCGAGTTCGTGCTGCACTTCTCCGCGCCGCCCGGCTCCGAGTACCAGGTCACCATGTGGCTGCCGTACCTGGAACGGATCGGCCGCCCGTTCATGGTGGTGCTGCGCGAGCCGGAGCTCCTGCCGGCCGTCGCCGCCGCCACCCGCGCCCCGGTGGTCCTCTGCCCCACCCTGAAGGCGCTCGACGAGGCGCTGGTGCCCAGCCTGCGCGTCGCCTTCTACGTCAACCACGGCGCGAAGAACGCCCACCTGATCCGGTTCAACCAGCTCACCCACGTGCAGCTGCACCACGGCGACAGCGACAAGGCCCCGAGCGCCAACCCGGTCTCGGCCATCTTCGACAAGATCTTCGTGGCCGGGCAGGCCGCGATCGACAGGTACGCCCGCGCGGGCGTGGAGATCCCCGCCGACAAGTTCGTCGTGGTCGGCCGGCCCCAGGTCGAAGCCATCGAGGTACGCCGGGAGCCGGTCGCCGCGTCGGCGCACCCGACGGTCCTCTACACCCCGACCTGGACCGGGCACCACGCCGACGCCAACTACTGCTCGCTGCCGGTGGCCGAGACGCTGATCCGCCGGCTGATCGACCGCGGGGCGGCGGTGATCCTGCGCGCCCACCCGTACACCGACAAGAACCCGGCCTCGGCCCGCCAGCTCGCCCGGCTCACCGAGCTGCTCGCCGCCGACCGGGCCAAGACCGGCCGCCCGCACCTGTTCGGCGCCGCCGCGGCCCGCGAGCTGACGCTCACCGAGTGCGTCAACCGCGCCGACGCGCTGGTCTCCGACGTCTCCGGCGTCATCTCCGACTGGCTCTACTCCGGCAAGCCGTACGCGGTCACCGACACCGGCGCCGACGGCGAGCACTTCGTCGAGCGGTTCCCGCTCGCGGCGTCCGGCTACGTGCTGCGGCGCGACATGTCCAACGTGGACCAGGTGATCACCGACCTGCTCGACGCCGACCCGAAGGCCGCGCAGCGCTGGGCGGCGCGCACCCGCTACCTGGGCGACTTCCCCGCCGACGCCTACGCCGAGGCGTTCCTCGCCGCCGCCCGCCGCGAGCTGCAGGCCGACTGGGCGGTCCCGGCGCAGCGCGCCGTCGTGTAGGCCCCGCTCTACAGGTACGCGTCGAGCAGGGCGAGCACGGCGGCCGGGTCCTCGACGTGCGCGTTGTGGCCCAGGCCGGGCAGGGTGGCCACCGGCACGCCCAGCTCCTTGAGCTGCGCGTCGCTCACCATCGGGTCCTGCTCGCCGCGGGCCAGCAGCACCGGCACGCCGGTCGCGGCCAGCAGGGCGGGCAGCCGAGGCTCGCCGACCGCGAACGCGGCCGGGTCCATCGCCAGCCGCCAGCGGCCGTCGACCCGCCGCAGCCCCGCCTCCACCACCGGGTGGTCCGGGGCGAACAGCCCGGCCAGCCCCGAGACGCGCAGGTAGCGGCGGGCCACCTCGTCCCGGGTGGCGAACCAGGTGACCGGCCGGGCGGCCAGTTCGCTCGCCTTCGCCAGCTCGGCCGGGGACCAGACCGCCTTGATGCCGAGCCCCACCACCGCGTCGACCGGAAGAGCCCGCTGCCGGGCCGCGAGCGCCAGCGCCACCACCCCGCCGAGCGAGTGTCCGAGCAGCACCAGCCGGTCGTGCGGGCCCAGCCGGAGCGGACCGAGCCCGTCCGCGACGCGCTGGGCCAGGGCGTCGAACGAGTAGCCGTCGAGCGGCGGCGACCAGCCGTGGCCGGCCAGGTCGGGGGCGAGCCAGCGCCCGGGCCAGCGGCGCTCCAGCAGCGGCGCCCAGGGCAGCCACACTTCGCCGGTGGCGCCCATGCCGTGCAGGAGAATCAGGTGCCGGTTCCCCGTCGCATCGCCCATTGGCGCAGTCTGCCACCGCCCGCCCCGGACACGCGAGACCAAACCCGACCGACCCGCCCCCACGCCCCACGCCGCCCGCCCTCGCCCTCGCCCTCGCCCTCGCCGCCGATCTTGGAGTTGTGGTGCCTTCCATAGCGGGCGAGCCGGGCATACCAGGCGCCACAAGTCCAAGATCGACGCGCCGAGAGGGCGGCGGGCCAGGGCGGGTGGGGACGGGGAAGGCCGGCGCCCCGGGAGGGGTGCCGGCCTTCCGGGGGTGCGGAGGGTCAGGCGGAGTAGCCGCGGCTGGCGATCCAGTGCGCCAGGTCGATCGTGGTGAGCCAGTACGACGGCAGCGACGGGTCGGCCGAGTCGGCGATCCGGACGGTCCGGCCGTCGTCCTTGTAGCCGATCACCGCGACGTAGTGGCCGCCGGGGAACGAGTGCCAGCCGCCGTTGGTGTCGGTGGCGGTGCCGGCGACGTTCGCGACGACCCCTCGGCCGTTGCTGATCGCCTCGACCACGTCGGCCTGGAGCCGGTCCATCTGGGCCGGGCTGGCCGAGCCGGGAATCATCCGGGTCCGGTACGGGTTGCCCTTGACCTGCTGGTTGAGCACGCGCGTGGTGTCCTCGGCCGAGTTGGTGCCCATCTCGGTGGTGCCGAGCGGGCCGGCGAGTGCGTCCTGGCTGCGCTCGATGCCGGTGGCGCTGAGCGCGTTGCGCACGGCGGCCGGGCCGCAGTAGTAGTAGTTGATCTGCGCCTGGTAGTCGTAGTCCAGCGTCTTGCTCGACGGCGGCTTCGGCGCGGCCTTGGTGACGTCCGGGTCCGCCGCGGCCTTCTTCGCCGACGGGGAGGCGCTGGGCGACTTGCTGGGCTCGGCGCTCGGCGACACCGGCGGGACGCCGATACGCGCCTCGCTGCGGCTGGCGGGCTCGCCGAGCCGTGCGCCGAGTTCGGCGACCGAGGCGGTGTTCTCCTGCTGGACCGGGGCGTCCTCACCGGCGGCGAGGGCGGTGCCGGCGCCGGCGGCCAGCACGAGCGCCGCGGCCGATCCGGCGATGATCTGGTACGGGCGTTCGGTGGCGATCCGCCGCAGCTGACGCTTCAGGTGGTGCTTCACGAAATCCTCCACGGGGGGCGTGATCGGCACACGCCGGCCCGGCACGTGGAGGGGTTCACACGTGCTGGCAGGCCGGATTGGCCGGGGGAACGGGTACGCCCGCGATGCCGGGCGCCCAGGGGCGGTTTGCCGGTCGCGTCAGGCGAGCGCGGGTACCGCGGAGCCGTGGAGGCGGGGGGACGATCGAGGGGTGGGCACGAGGATGGGACTCCTTCCGTGGCCGCCGACCGGGTTAGCTGACGGATTCGGGCGGGAAGTACGCCCTACCGCGGCAGTGGCCGCGGATTCACCCCGATGGTGCTCATGGTTCCCCGGTTCGTGATGACACGATTAGGCGGGTCGGCGCGGCGTCGCCTTCTGCGATCGGTTACCGCACCGGACGCGCCGACACTACCGGCGGGTACTGCCCCTGCCAAGCGCTCCCACCTGCGTAAACATGATCCCCGGTAACGGATTTCGGAACAGCCGGTTACTCACTTCACTCAATGGGACAAGCGGTGGTGACGGCGCCCGGGAGGCGAAAAGGGGACAGACGGCGAGCGCCTGACCGGCAATGGCGCGGCTCATTGGCCTGTTCTGCGCTCCACGCCCGTTTCGGCGCCGGGGGTGAGCCGGCTCACCACATTCCGGGTAACAATTCGGTCGCCTCAGCCGACCCGGGCCGGACGCCAGCGGGCGTTGCGGACGGACGCGCCGACCGGCAGGGGGATCGTCGCCACGCCGCGGGACACCGGGGCGGGCCGCACCGCCAGGGTGGCCGCGTACGCCTCGGCGGCGAGCGTACGGGCGGCCTCGGCGGCCAGTTCGGCGTCCCGCCACGCCTGCCGCTCCCGCTCGGCGGCGCTCTCCCAGCCGGTCCGGCGCCGGTCCCGTACGGCCCGGGCCAGCACGATCTCCTGCTCGGCCGGGTGCCGGCGCGGGTCCCACCCGTTGCGGCGCGCCAGCACGTCGGCGAGTTGCCGGGCGGACAGGTCGCCGCGCCAGTGCGCCGTCATGGCGGCGTGGTGCAGCCAGCGCTCCCGGGCCGCGTACTCCGCCGGGGTGCGCGGGGTGCGCGGGGCGGCCAGCGCGGCGGCCCCGGCCAGGCGGCGGGCGGCGCTGTCCGCCTCGTCGTACGCGGTCCAGGCGCGTTCCGCCTCGTCCTGCGCGGCCAGCCACCGTTCCCGGCGGCGACGGGCCGTCTGGGCGGCCCCGGCGGCGGCCACCGCCACCTCCTCGGCGTACCGGACGAGGTCGTCGCGGCGCGCGGCGTCCTGGTCCACCGGATCGGCGGCAGCCTCGGCGACGCCGTCGCGCTCGGGCCGGGCCACCAGCGCGGCGAGCAGGCCGAACGCGAGCAGCATCAGGAAGGACCAGATGGCGGCGGCCTCGGGGACCGCGGTGAGGAAGTGGTAGAGAGCGGTCTGCGACATGGTCGGCACCTCACGGGAAGAACCTGGCGGGAGAATCCGCACGGCCGGTCGGGGCGCGGCGCGGGGGCGCCGGGCCGTCGAAGGGCGGGTGCGGGATGACGTTCGGTGGGTGCGGTGACGGGCGCGGCCCGTGGGCGGATCAGCGGGCGGGCGGGGCCCGCAGGCCGACCGGCGCGGTGATCCGGCCGGCCGGGACCGGCTGCGGGTCGTTCGGGAGCGTGTCGGTGGCCCGTGCGGCGGGCGCGGGTGCGCCGTCGGGACGGGCCTGCCGCTCGGCGGCGCGGTCGGATTCCGGTCGCGGGGCGGCCGGCGTGCTCACGTACGCCGGGCCGGCTGGCGCGGCCGGGGCGGCGACGGCCGGCAGCGTGGCCGCGCCGAACGAACAGGCGACGACCACGGCGAGACTGGCGAGCATCCGGGCGGTCCAGCGCGCCACCCACCACACGGGGCAGGTGAGCGCGATCGGAAGCACGGGTACAAATTACCGCCGAACCCCCACTGGCGCACCGCCGCACGGCGTGTCGCGGACCGACCGGCCGGCGTGTGCGCGTGTCAGTCCGGGCGACGCCGCCCGGCGTACTCGATGTCCTCGGCCGGACCGGAGACGGACCGCGCGCCGCCGTCGGCGGCCGCGCCCTCGGCGGGCCCGCGTGGAGCCGGCACGGCCGGTGCGCGCGACGCCGCGCGGGCCCGGCGGGTCGGGCCGAGCAGGCGCATCATCGGCACCTCCACCCAGCGGTGCAGCGCGGCGGCCAGCGCGAGCGTGAGCAGCAGGAAGCCGAGCACCGCCAGCGGCCCCCGCCAGCCGGGCAGGCCGGTCCCCCAGTCCCCGGTCAGCCGCAGCACGGTGACCATGACCAGCACGTGCACCAGGTAGAAGGCGAACGAGACCTCACCGAGCCAGATCATCGGCCGGGACCGCCAGGGGGTGGGCCGGCCGCGCACGTCGGCGTCCGCCGCCGCGGCGATGACCAGCAGGTACGCCACGGCGAGCAGCGCCGCCCAGAACTCGGCCGGGATCCACAGCGCGGCGACCACCCAGGTGGTGACGAACAGGCCGGTGGCGACCGCGAGGTTCGGTCCGCGCCAGCGGTGGCGGCGCATCAGCTCGGCGGCGGCCACCCCCATCCAGAACTCCAGCGACCGGGTCACCGGGAAGATCTGGGTGAACCACCACCGCTGCTCCTCCGGCACGAGCTGCTGGCCCGGCCACAGCGCCAGGATGAGCAGCGGCGCCGCGACCAGCACGGTCCGCAGCACCCCGGTACGGGCCCGGCGCAGCCACGGCACCACCAGCGGCAGGCACAGGTAGAACGCCAGCTCGCAGGAGAGCGACCAGCTCACGTTGTTGACGCTGTAGAAGTAGCCGTTCAGCGGGATCCACGCCTGGACCAGGAAGAAGTTGCCGATCGCCGCCCACGGCAGGACCGGGTCGGCGAACCAGGCCGCGACCGCCAGCGCCGCCACGAACGTCACCACGTGGTTCGGGTAGATCTTGGCGAGCCGGCGGCGCAGGAACGTCCACGCCCGCTCCCCGTCCCGGTACGACCAGACCAGGACGAACCCGCTGAGGATGAAGAAGAACTCGACGCCGGACAGGCCGAGGCTGAACGCCTTGTCCACCACCGCCTTCAGGTGCGGCTCGGCGACGATCCCCATGGTCCCGGCGTGGAAACCGAAGACCAGCAGCGCGGCGATCCACCGCAATCCGGTCAGCGACGGCAGGCGCGGGGCACGGGTGACAGTCGGCGCGCTGGTCATTCCGGGCACCCTACCCCGGAGTACCGGGACGTTCCCGGCGAGCCGACGGCCGCCGGGTCACCCAGGGACGGCGGATAGGATTTCCGTTCCTGCACGCGCGGGCGACGCCCGCCGGCACGCCGTGCCGTACGGAAGGTGAGCGAACCGGATGCACCAGCGGATCCTGCTCCGCGCCCGCAAGGGCCCGTTCGACGTCCTCACGCCGGAGGAGACGTTCGCCGGCAACTGGATCGGGGACAACAGCGGAAACCTGGTCTTCAGCCACGCCGCGCACAAGCTGCTGGCCACCTCCGCGGCGGAGATCACCGCGACCCGCACCCCGGCCGACCCGCGCCTCGCCGACGAGATCAACGAGCGGTACGACGTGTTCGTCGTACCGCTGGCGAACGCCTTCCGTCGCAGCTTCGTGCACCGCCTCGCCCCGCTGACCCGGCTGATCGAACGGCTGAAGATCCCGGTGGTGGTGCTCGGTGTCGGCGTGCAGACGAACGTCGACGGCGACCGCGAGTACCTGCGCCCGATCGACGAGCCGGTGCGCGCGTTCTGCAAGGCCGTGCTGGACCGGTCGCACAGCATCGGCGTACGCGGCGAGGTGACCGCGAGCTACCTGAACACGCTCGGCTTCTCCGATGTGGAGCAGATCGGCTGCCCGTCGATGTTCCTGCACGGCGACACGTTCCAGCTGGCGAAGAAGCAGCCGGAGCTGACCGCCGAGTCGAAGGTCGCGCTCACCATCTCGCCGTACGTCCGCTCGATGGCCTCGGTGGTCCGCCACCACCACGAGCGCTACCCGAACCTGTGCTACGTGCCCCAGGACCTGCGGACGCTCGGCACCCTGCTCTACGGCGACGCGCCCGAGCACCGCGGCCA
This sequence comes from Micromonospora sp. M42, assembly GCF_000568915.1. NCBI lineage: Bacteria > Bacillati > Actinomycetota > Actinomycetes > Micromonosporales > Micromonosporaceae > Micromonospora > Micromonospora sp. M42. The sequence continues at coordinate 2,072,848 of NZ_KK037233.1, forward strand.
GAGCAGCGACATCCCGCTGCACACCTCGCACCCACTGTTCGTCGAGGACAAGGTGCGCATGTTCGTCGACCCGTGGACCTGGATGGACCACCTCTCCGGGTACGACTTCGCGTTCGGCACCCGCATCCACGGCACCATCACCGCGCTCGTCGCCGGCACGCCCGGCTACCTGTTCGCGCACGATTCGCGCACGCTGGAACTGGCCCGCTACTTCGACATCCCGCACCGGATCATGCGCGACGTGCCGGCCGACGTGGACGCCGCCGACCTCTACGCCGAGGCCGACTACACCGCGCTCACCGAGGGCCACAAGGCCCGCTTCGAGACCATCACCGCGTTCCTGCGCAAGCACGACCTCGGCATCTCGTTCGACGACGACGACAGCGCCGCCCGCTTCGACCAGCGGGTCCGCGAGACGGTGTTCCCGCCGGCCGTCCGGCCCGCTGCCGCCACCCCGCCGGCCGAGCTGCTGACCCGCATCGAGCGGCTGCGCGACGAGAACGCCAAGCTCACCGGGACCATCGACGCGCTGCGCTCGCAGCAGCTCCGGGAGCGGATCAAGCAGGCCGTCCCGGGCAAGGTCCGCCGGATGCTGCGGCGCTGATCGTCGTACGCCTGTTCTAAGCAGGGTACGATCGGCGGCGTGCCCGACGTCGCGTACCAGCCTTCGATGCTCGACCTGGCCGAGCAGGGCCCGACCCTGGGCCCGCTCGCCGGGGCGGTGCGCCGCCACGAGCTGAGCCGGGGCGCCTGGGTCGACCACCTGCCCGGCTGGGTCCGGGGCTCCGACGCGGTGCTCGACACGCTGCGCCACGACGTGCCCTGGCGGGCCGAGCGCCGCACCATGTACGACACCGCTGTCGACGTGCCCCGGCTGCTCTGCTGGTACGCCGCCGGCCGGCCGCTGCCGCACCCGGTGCTCACCGCGGCCCGCGACGGCGCTCACCCGGGCACTACGCGCCCGAGCTGGGCGGAGCCGTTCGTCACCGCCGGCATGTGCCTCTACCGCTCGGGCGCGACAGCGTGGCCTGGCACGGCGACACGCTGGGCCGCTCCGCGCACACCGACACCATGGTGGCGATCGTCTCGTTCGGCTCCCCGCGCGCGCTGCTGCTCCGCCCTCGCGGCGGAGGCGGCGGCAGCCTGCGGTTCCCGCTCGGCCACGGCGACCTCGTGGTGATGGGTGGCTCCTGCCAGCGCACCTGGGAACACGCGGTACCGAAGACCACCCGCCCGGTCGGCCCCCGCGTCAGCGTCCAGTTCCGTCCCACCGGCGTCGCCTGAGCCCGGGGCGGGCCCACATCCGTGCTGGGCACGTGCTAGAAACAACTCCCAGGGTCGATCACGCCCCCGTCACCCGATGACGCGAAGGGCGACCGATGACCCAGTCCCCCACCTCCCGCTGGTCCCCGTGGACGCTGCACGGCGACGGCCGCCAGGTACGCCCCGGCGACGTGGTCGCGCCCGACGAACGGCTCTCCTGGCCGCGCACCGTCGGCGTGGGCGTGCAGCACGTGGTCGCCATGTTCGGCGCCACCTTCACCGTCCCGCTGATCACCGGCTTCCCGCCCGCCACCACGCTGCTCTTCTCCGGGCTCGGCACGCTGCTGTTCCTGCTGATCACCGGCAACCGGCTGCCCTCGTACCTCGGCTCGTCGTTCGCGTTCATCGCGCCGGTGCTCGCCGCGAAGACCGACGGCGGCATCGGCGCGGCCCTCGGCGGCATCGTCGTCGCGGGCGTCGCGCTCGCGCTCGTCGGCGTGGTGGTACAGGTGGCCGGCTCCCGCTGGATCGACGCGCTGATGCCGCCCGTGGTCACCGGCGCGATCGTCATGCTGATCGGCCTCAACCTGGCGCCGGTGGCCTGGGACGGCGGCGGCGCCGGCACCGGCGTGAAGGCGCAGCCGCTGATCGCCGTGGTCACGCTCGTCGCGATCCTGCTCACCACTGTGCTGTTCCGCGGCTTCGTGGCGCGGCTGTCGATCCTCGTCGGCGTGGTGGTCGGCTGGGTGCTCGCCGCGCTGACCGGCAACCTCGACCAGCAGGCCGTACGCGGGCTGCGGCAGGCCGCCTGGGTCGGCTTCCCCGAGTTCCACACGCCGAGCTTCGACGCGCGCGCCGTCGTGCTGGTCATCCCGGTGATCCTGGTGCTGATCGCGGAGAACGCCGGGCACGTCAAGGCGGTCGCCGCGATGACCGGCCGCAACCTCGACCGCGACATGGGCCGGGCGCTGCTCGGTGACGGCGTCGCCACGGTGCTGGCCGGCTCCGGGGGCGGTTCCGGCACCACCACGTACGCGGAGAACATCGGCGTGATGGCGGCGACCCGCGTCTACTCCACCGCCGCGTACTGGATCGCCGGCGGCACGGCGATCCTGCTCGGCCTGTGCCCGAAGTTCGGCGCGCTGATCCTCACCGTCCCGGCCGGCGTGCTCGGCGGCGCCACCACCGCGCTGTACGGCCTGATCGCCATCCTGGGCGCCCGGATCTGGATCGAGAGCCGGGTCGACTTCCACGACCCGATCAACCTGTTCACCGCGGCGGTGGCGGTGATCATCGGTGCCGCCAACTACACGCTGACCGCCGGTGACCTGTCGTTCAACGGCATCGCGCTGGGCACGGCGGCCGCCCTGATCATCTACCACGGCATGCGCCTGATCGCGCGGCTGCGCGGCACCACGCCCGAGTCCCGCCAGTCCCCCGACCCCGAACTCTGACCCCTCCCCTCCTCTCCCCTTCCGCCCGGCCCGGCCCGGCCTCGTTGATCATGAGGTTAGCGGCGCAAATTGTCCGACTCACACCCGCCAACTTCATGATCAATGGACCACTTGGCGCGCGATTGGGGCCGGCCCACGCGAGCGGGACACCCAGAGGGCCCGAAGTGCAAGATCGCGCGGGTGCCCCCAGCGGCCCGACGCCCTCGCAGCCAGGGCCAGCCAGCCCTCAACCACGTCGATCATGAAGTTAGCGGCGCCCGGTGTCCGTTTTGTCGCCGCTAACCTCATGATCGACCGTGCAGGGCCGAGGTCTTCCGCCAAAACACCCGGAATGTGCCCCATTACCCCTGGGGCAGCCCTGCCCCCGGAGTGCCCGGGCGCGTTGATCAAGGAATTTAGGGCCTGCAGAGAGCGCAAAAAGGCCGCCAACTCCTTGATCAACGCGTCGGGGCGGGAGGGGGCGGTCTCCCGCCGCCCTCCCCCAGCTGGCTCGTCAGTCGCGGTCGATGTGGTGACCCACCACCGTCGGGCCCAGCATCACGGCGAAACCGGAGCCGTCCCGGCGCGGGTCGGCCGGCGGCAGGTCCACCGGGTCGCCGGTCGCGGTCGCGCCCACCGGCCGCGGGCCGATCCAGGCCACCGACAGCTCCACCTCGCCCTTGAGGAACCGCTGCGCGCGCACGCCGCCGGTCGCCCTGCCCTTCGCCGGGTACGCCTTGAACGGCGTCACCTTCACCGTGGCGCCGGTCGACGTGACCACCATCGGCTCACCGTGCGCCGTATCGTCGGTGCGGATCGCGCCGAAGAACACCGCCCGCGCCCCGGCGGGCAGGTTGATGCCGGCCATGCCGCCACCCTTGAGCCCCTGCGGGCGCACCACCGAGGCGGCGAAGCGCAGCAGCGACGCCTCCGAGGAGACGAACGCCAGTGTCTCGGCGCCGTCGGTCAGCCAGGTCGCGCCGATCACCTCGTCGCCGTCCCGCAACGAGATCACCTCGAACTCTTCGGAGCGGACCGGCCAGTCCGGCGCGCACACCTTGACCACGCCGGCCCGGGTGCCGAGCGCCAGCCCGGGGGACCCCTGCGCGGACGACCCCAGCGGGGCCAGCCCGACGACCGTCTCGCCCGGCTCCAGCGGCACCAGTTCCGCAGCCGACATGCCGCCACGCAGCGACACCGTGCCGGACTGCTCCGGCAGCACCGGCAACGGCAACACGTCGATCTTGAAGGCGCGCCCGGCGCTGGTCACCAGCAGCACCCGGCCCCGCGCGGTGGAGTGCACGATCGCGCGTACCGCGTCGTGCTTGACCCGGCCGCTGCGCCGGCGCGCCTCGGCGGCCTCCTCCGACTCGGCCGCGGTCCGCGCCACCAGCCCGGTGGCGGAGAGGATCACCTGGCACGGGTCGTCGGCCACCTCCAGCGGGCCGGCCGGCACCGAGGCGGCGAGCACCTCCTTGAGGTCGCCGTCGACGAGCGTGGTGCGCCGCGGCGCGCCGAACTGCTTGACCACCGCGGCCAGCTCGTCGGAGACGACCTTCCGAAGCACCTTGTCATCGTCCAGGATCTTCGACAGCTCCGCGATCTCGCCGCGCAGCTTCTCCTGCTCGGCCTCCAACTCCAGCCGGTCGTACTTGGTCAAACGGCGCAGTGGAGTGTCCAGGATGTAGCTCGCCTGGATCTCGGAGAGCTTGAACTTCTGCATCAGGCCGTCCTTGGCGGCCTGGGCGTCCTCGCTGGCGCGGATCAGCTTGACCACCCGGTCGATGTCGAGCAGGGCGATCAGCAGGCCGTCGACCAGGTGCAGGCGTTCCTCCCGCTTGCGCTTGCGGTACGCGCTGCGTCGGGTCACCACCTCGTAGCGGTGCGCCAGGAACACGTCGAGCAGTTCCTTGAGCCCGAGCGTGCGCGGCTGCCCGTCCACGAGCACCAGGTTGTTCACGCCGAAGGACTGCTCCAACGGGGTGAGCCGGTAGAGGTCGGCCAGCAGCGCCTGCGGGTTGACGCCGACCTTGCACTCGACCACGAGACGGGTGCCGTTCTCCCGGTCGGTGAGGTCCTTGACGTCGGCGATGCCGGTCAGCCGCTTGGTCTTGTTCACCTCGTTGGTGATGGCCGCGATGACCTTCTCGGCGCCGACGCCGTACGGCAGCTCGGTGACGGTGATGGCCTGCCGGCCGCGGCTGCCCTCCAGCGGGCCGATCTCCACCCGCCCGCGCATGCGCACCACGCCGCGCCCGGTCTCGTACGCGCGGCGCACCTCGTCCAGGCCGAGCAGCAGCCCGCCGGTGGGCAGGTCGGGGCCGGGCACGAACTCCATGAGCTTGTCGAGCGTGGCGTCCGGGTGGTTGATCAACCAGCGGGCGGCCTGGACCACCTCGCCGAGGTTGTGCGGGATCATGTTGGTGGCCATGCCGACCGCGATGCCGGATGCGCCGTTGACGAGCAGGTTCGGGAACGCCGCCGGCAGCACCGTGGGCTGGGTCAGCGAGCCGTCGTAGTTCGGCTCGACGTCGACGGTGTCCTCGCCCAGCTCGCCGGTGAGCAGCATCGCCTCCCGGGACATCCGGGCCTCGGTGTAGCGCGCCGCTGCCGGGCCGTCGTCCGGCGAGCCGAAGTTGCCGTGCCCGTCGATGAGCGGGACGTTGAGCGAGAAGTCCTGTGCCAGCCGCACCATCGCGTCGTAGATCGCGGTGTCGCCGTGCGGATGGTACTTTCCCATCACATCCCCGACAATTCGAGCACTCTTGACGTGGCCGCGGTCCGGCCGGTGGCCCTGCTCGTACATCGACCACAGGATCCGCCGGTGCACCGGCTTGAGCCCGTCGCGCGCGTCGGGCAGCGCGCGGGAGTGGATGACCGAGAACGCGTACTCCAGGTAGGAGTCCGAGACCTCGGTGACCAGCGGGTTGTCGAAGACGCGAGCGCCGGCCTGGTCGAAGGCGGCCAGATCCGCCTTCGCGCGGTCGTCCTTGCGGCGTGCCATGGTGCGGTTTCCTTCCGAGACGAACCCGTTGGTCAGGCGTCGATGGCGTCGCGGTCGACCCGGTCGGCGGAGTCGATCAGCCAGTTGCGGCGGGGCTCGACCTTCTCCCCCATGAGCAGTTCGAGGATCCGCTCGGCGGCGTCGACGTCGTCGAGCGTGATGCGGCGGACCGCCCGGGTGGCCGGGTTCATGGTGGTCTCCCACAGCTCGTCGGCGTCCATCTCACCGAGGCCCTTGAAGCGCGGGATCGGCGTGACGATCTGCTTGCCGGCCTTCTCCAGCTTGCGGACCGTCGCCTCCATCTCCGCCTGGGTGTAGGTGTAGACGGTCTGCGGGTTGCGCCCCTTCGTGGTGATCTTGTGCAGGGGCGGCATCGCCGCGAAGAGCCGCCCGGCCTCGATCAGCGGCCGCATGTAGCGGGCGAACAGCGTGATCAGCAGGGTACGGATGTGCGCGCCGTCGACGTCCGCGTCGGCCATGATGAGGACCCGGCCGTAGCGCAGGGAGGACAGGTCGAACGTGCGGCCGGAGCCGGCGCCGAGCACCTGCACGATCGCGGCGCACTCGGCGTTGTCCAGCACCTGCTGGAGGTTGGCCTTCTGCACGTTGAGGATCTTGCCGCGGATCGGCAGCAGCGCCTGGTATTCGGAGGACCGCGCGAGGCGCCCTGTCCCGAGGGCGCTGTCCCCCTCCACGATGAACAGTTCGCTTCTCTCGATGCCCGCGGCCCGGCAGTCGACGAGCTTGGCCGGCATGGCCGCGCCCTCCAGCGCGGTCTTGCGGCGGGCGGCGTCCTTCTGCTGCTTCTGGGTGAGCCGTACCCGGGCCGCGTCGACGATCTTCTGGAGCACCGTCCGGGCCTCGGCCTTGGTGCGCCGGTCGTCCAGCCAGCTCTTGAGGTGCGCCTCGATCAGGCCCTGGAGCACCTTGGTGATGCCGGCGGTGGACAGTTCGTCCTTGGTCTGCGAGGTGAACTGCGGCTCCGGGATGCGCACGTGCACCACGGCGGTCATGCCCTCCAGGACGTCGTCCAGGGTGGGCGCGTCCTCCTTGGGCTTGAGCAGGCCGCGGGCGTTGCGGGCGGCGTCGGCGAGGGTACGCGCCAGCGCCCGCTCGAAGCCCTTGCGGTGGGTGCCGCCGTGGGCGTTGCGGATGGTGTTGGTGAAGCACTCGACGGTGCGCTCGTAGCCGGTGCCCCAGCGGAACGCCACCTCGACCTCGGCGCGGCGCTGCACGTTGGACTGCATGACGCCGTTGGCGTCGGCGGCGTTCTCCCGGTAGGTGCCCTCGCCGGTGACCAGCAGCGTGCCGGAGACCGGCCGGTCGCCGGCCGGGGCGAGGTATTCCACCATGTCGGTCAGGCCGTTGGGGAAGTGGAAGCGTTCCTCGACCGGCTCCTCGCCGGTCTCGTCGCGCAGCCGGTAGGCCACGCCGGGGACGAGGAAGGCGGTGTTGCGCAGCTTGAGCCGGACCGCCTCGGTGTCGAGCGCGGCGCCGGTCTCGAAGTAGCGGGGGTCGTGCCACCAGCGGATCGAGGTGCCGGTGCGCTGGCCGCGCTTCATCGCGCCGACGATCTGCAGGCCGGGACCGGGGGTGAACGGCGCGTCGGGGCCGGCTCCGTCGAAGACGCCCGGCACGCCGTGGCGGAACGACATCGCGTGGATCTTGCCGCCGCGCCGGACGGTGACGTCGAAGCGGCGGGACAGGGCGTTGACCGCGGAGGCGCCGACGCCGTGCAGGCCGCCGGAGGTCTTGTAGCCGGAGCCACCGAACTTGCCGCCCGCGTGCAGGCGGGTGAGCACCAGCTCGACGCCGGAGATGCCGGACTTGGCGTGCACGTCGGTGGGGATGCCGCGGCCGTCGTCGTCGACCTGGACCGAGCCGTCGGCGTGCAGGATCACGTCGACAGTGGTGGCGTGACCCGCGACACCCTCGTCGGTCGAGTTGTCGAGGATCTCGTTGACGAGGTGACCCACGCCACGGCTGTCGGTCGAGCCGATGTACATGCCGGGGCGCTTGCGGACGGCGTCGAGGCCCTCCAGGTGCGTCAGGTCGTCGGCCCCGTAGAGGGTCTCAGGCTGTGCGGTCAACTGGTCGTACTCCCAGGTCTCGGCGGTGTGGTGCCGTTCACCGTGTGACTCCCCCACGATGATCGCCGGGCGCGGCGCGCCGGAGCGAGCCTAGCCGGATGCCCTGACAGGTCGGCGGTACCGGGGCGGTGCGTTGCGCGATCGGCCTCGCGGCCGGGTCCGCGCCGCCGCCGCGTACGGCGGTCCGGCGGGCGGACGGGGCGTCCAGGCGGCACAACGATCCGCACGCCCGATGTCTTCCCCGGCGACCCGTCGCAGGTGTCAGGGCATTGACGCACGTCACACGCGCGTGATCTGATCGCCATCCCAAAGAATCTTTCACGTTTCGATGTCTGGGAGGTCGGGCATGTCCGTGTTCCGTCGTTCCGCGCTCGCGGCGGCGCTGGCGCTCGCCGCGGTGGCGTTACCCGCCGCCGCGGCGCCCGCCCAGCCGGCTGCCGCCGCGCTGCCCACCGCCGCGGTGGCGCTGGGAGACAGCTTCATCAGCGGCGAGGGCGCCGGGGCGTACGCGCCGGTGGTGGACGTCAACGGGGTGGCCCAGGGCTTCCCCGGCTGGTCCGCCGCCAACGCCAACGCCTACTTCTGCCACCGATCGCCGAACGCCTCGCTGTTCCAGGCGAACCTGCCCGGCATCTCCGCGCGGTTCAACCTGGCCTGCTCGGGCGGCCAGCCGTACGACATCGCGAACGCCTCGTCGACGCGGGCCAAGGGACGGCAGGTGGCCGCCCAGCTCGACCAGCTCCGGTCGGTGGCCCGGACCCACGACATCGACCTGGTGCTCGTCGGCCTCGGCTCGAACAACAGCTCGTTCACCTTCGGCAGCGTGGCGGAGAAGTGCGCCAACCGGTTCATCGCCGACGCCTGGACCGGCTGGTGGGAGTTCTGGGCGTACCTGGGCGGGCCGGTGGAGCAGAAGCCGTGCACCGACGCCGACCTGGGCACCGCCGCACAGTTCGCCGCCGCCACCGCGGAGACCACCACGGCGCTGCGGCAACTGCTCACCACGCTGGACGAGATCGACGCCGACGGCCAGCACCGGGTGGTGTTCCAGGACTACACCAACCCGCTGCCGTTCGAGCTGGAGCAGAGCTACTGGACCGAGGACAGCCGGGACGACACCCGGGACAAGTTCCGCGCGCTGGGCGCCGAGCGGTACGCGGCCGGGTGCCCGATCCACCGGGCCAGCCTGGCACCCGGGCACCGTTTCTCGCAGGGGCTCGGCACGCTGGTCAGCTCGGTGCGCGGCACGCTCGCCAACGAGTTCCCGCAGGACGACCTGGTCTACCTGAACGTGCAGCGCGCGTTCGACGGGGCCCGGCTCTGCGAGTCGACCGGTAGCCCGGGCAACGCCCTGGCCACGCCGATCCGGCTGATGGACGGCCCGACCGGCACGTTCGTCACCAGTCTCTCCGGGTTCGACAAGCTCGACATCCAGCGGATCGCCAACGCCTGCGGCACGTACTTCCAAACCTGCCAGGAGTCGTGGCACCCGAACGCCGCCGGGCACAAGGTGCTCGGCCGGTGCCTGGCCGGGGCGGCGGCCACCGGCGCCCGTACCGTCTCCTGCGTCCGCGCCCCGGACGGCACGGTGAATGTGAGCTGAGCACGCCGGACCGGGCCGGGACGAACCGGCCCGGTCCGGCGTCAGGCCCGGATCGCGGCGCCGAGCACGTGCGGCGAGGCCGGGGCCGGCAGCCCGGTCGGCGGGAAGCGGAAGCGGTCCAGCGCGGTCACCTCGAAACCGGCGGCGCGGATCGCGGCCACCGTGTCCCGGGCGGTGTGGCAGCCGGCGCAGAACAGCGGCCAGAGCGTGGCGTCGGCCAGGCGCTGGGCCCGGCGCAGGCCGGGCGTGGCGGCCACCACGTGTTCGTAGAAGCGCAGCTCGCCGCCGGGCCGCAGCACCCGCCGCGCCTCGCGCAGCGCGACCGCCTGGTCCGGCACCGAGCAGAGCACCAGCGACACCACCACCGCGTCGGCGGCGCCGTCGGCGACCGGCAGTTCCTCGGCCAGCCCGGCGGCGACGGTGACCGGGACCGGGGCGCCCGGCGCGGCGGCGTGGGCCAGCGCGCGCAGGTGGGGTTCCGGCTCGACGGCGAGCACGCCGGTCACGCTCGCCGGGTAGTGCGCGAGGTTGCGGCCGTTGCCGGCGCCGACCTCGACCACCCGGCCGCGCAGCCCGGCGACCAGGCGGGCCCGGTGCCCGGCCACGCCGGCCTGGTCCATCGCGACGCTGGCGCGGGCGAAGAGCCGGGCGAAGATCGGATGGGAGACGGCCATCAGCGACCGGCCGGTGGCGCGCCGAGGCTGAGCAGGAGCGGGCCGGCGGATCCGTCGACCAGGTCGCCGAGGCGTACGCCGTCGAGCACGGCGAGGAAGGCGGCCTGGGCGCGGCGCAGCTCGCCGCGCAGCCGGCACTCCGCGATGAGCGGGCAGACCGGCTGCGCGCAGTTGACCACCTCGCCGTCGCCCTCGAAGGCGCGGACCACCTGGCCGACGGTGAGGTCACCGGCGTGTTCGGCGAAGGCGACGCCGCCGGAGCGGCCTCTGATGGTGACCAGGACGCCGATGCGTTGCAGCCGCTGCACCACCTTGGCGACGTGGCTGCGGGGCAGCACGAGCCGGGTGGCGAGTTCGTCGACTGTGGCCCGGACCGGGGACGCGGCGGTGAGCATGGCGATCCGCAGCGCCATGTCTGTCGACCGGTTGAGCCTCACGCACCGACCCTAGCCATTCGGTGCCCTCGGCGACACAGGCAGATTCACGGTGACCCATGCCACCGCACTCCCGGGACCTTCGACCCTAAAAGAGGAATCCAGAAATCCTGTTTCGTGGGGATCGACCTGTTCGAGCCCCGGAAGGAGATTCGGTAGTGCTCACGGAATCCTCAGCAGCGATCGTGACCGCCACCCTGCCCGTCGTACGGGCACACGGCGAGGCCATCACCGGCCGCTTCTACCAGCGGATGTTCGACGCCCACCCGGACCTGCTGGACCTGTTCAACCGGGGCAACCAGGCCACCGGCGCGCAGAAGGCCGCGCTCGCCTCGGCGGTGGTCGCGTACGCGGCGCACCTGACCGGCGACGGCGGCATGCCGTGGGTGCCGGTCCTGGACCGGATCGCGCACAAGCACGCCTCCCTCGGCATCACCGCCACCCAGTACCCGATCGTCGGCCGGCACCTGCTCGCCGCCGTCGCCGAGGTGCTCGGCGACGGCGTCACCCCGGAGGTGGCCGCCGCCTGGGACGAGGTCTACTGGCTGCTGGCCTGCGAGCTGATCGCCCGCGAGGCGCGGCTCTACGCGGGCGCCGGCGTACCGGAGGGCGGTCCGGTGTGGCGGGACTGGCGGGTCACCGGCCGGACCCGGGAGAGCGCCGACGTCGTCTCGCTCACCCTCGCGCCGGCCGGCGGCGGCGCCGCGCCCGGCTTCACCCCCGGCCGGTACGTCTCGGTCGCCGTCGACCTGGACGGCGGCCGGGGACAGCAGATCCGCCAGTACAGCCTCTCCGGCCGTCCCGGCGCCGACCAGTGGCGGATCACCGTGAAGCGGGTACGCGGCGAGGGCGGCGCGCCCGACGGAATGGTCTCCGGTCACCTGCACGACCGGGTCGCGGTCGGCGACACGCTGCGACTGAGCCCGGCGTTCGGCGAGGTTGACGCGGCCGGCGGCGACGGGCCGCTGCTGCTGGTCAGCGCCGGGATCGGGCTCACCCCGGCGATGGCGGCGCTGGCCCACCTGGCCGACCGGGATCCGGGACGCCGGGTGACGCTGGCGCACGCCGACCGCGCCGCCGAGGCGCACGCGCTGCGCCACGAACTGCCCGCGCTGCAGCAGCGGCTGCCGAACCTGGCCCTCCACCTCTGGTATCTGGACGCCGCCGGGGCCGACCTGCCCGGCCTGAAGGCCGAGGTGTCCGCCGGACTGATCGACCCGGACCGGCTCGCGCTGCCCGCCGGAGTGACCGCGCACCTGTGCGGCCCGGTGGCGTTCATGAACCTGGTCCGGGCCAACCTGCTGCGCCGGGGCGTGCCGGGCGAGCGGATCGCCTACGAGGTGTTCGGCCCGGGGATGCTGCCGGGCTGACGCCCCGCGGCGAAACAGGACCTCCGGGGACCCGTTCTTCGGTACGGGGCACGCGTCGATGCCCTGGCCAGGGCCGCGAGCCTCCACAGCGGAGCGGGCGGCGCGCGGAGAAGTCGACGATCTCCTGGTTAGGGGCGCAGGCCGAGGGTACGGGTCCCTCCATGCGCGTCCCCGGCATCAACGCGATCTTCCGGCCCCCACGGAAGCTGTGGACGCCGTCCCACCGGAAGCCGGGGCGCCGGCCACCCGCGTCGACACGCTCGTGGAGGCGGCGCGCCGGCTGACCGAGGGCGCCGACGCCGCGTACCGACTCGGCGCACGGGCACGCGAGGTGGCGAGTAAGCGGTCCGGTCCGGACCGCTTACTCGCCGACTGGGACCGGATCCTGGAGGACGAGAACATGCGCATCGCGATGATTTCCCAGCACGCCAGCCCGCTCGCCGCGCCCGGCGCGGAGGACGCGGGCGGCCAGAACACGCATGTGGCGGAACTCGCGTCCGCGCTCACCGTCGCCGGCCACGACGTCCGCGTCTACACCCGTCGTGACTCCCCCGCGCTGCCCGAGGCGGTCGACGCGCCCGACGGCTATCAGGTGTGCCACGTGCCGGCCGGTCCCGCGCGGCGGGTGCCGAAGGCCGACCTGCTGCCGTACACGGGCGAGTTCGGGGGCCGGCTGGCCGACACCTGGCGGCGCGGCGGCTGGACCCCGGACGTGGCGCACGCGCACTTCTGGACGAGCGGGCTGGCCACCGTGCACGCGAGCCGTCGCACCGGCGTGCCGACCGTGTTGACGTACCACTCGCTCGGCACGGTCAAGCGTCGCCACCAGGGCGTGCCGGACACCGGTCCACCGGGGCGCGCCGGTTACGAGCGGGCGCTCGGCCGGGCCGTGGACCGGGTCGTCGTGCAGTGCTCCGACGAGGTCGCCGAACTGGTCCGGATGGGCGTACCCCGGTCCCGGATGGCCCTCGTGCCGTCCGGCGTCAACGAGGCGGTGTTCCGCCCGGACGGCCCGGTCGCGCCCCGCGACCCGGCCCGCCCGCGCATCCTCACCGTCGGGCGGATGGTCGAACGCAAGGGCTTCCTGGACGTGGTCCGGGCGCTACCAGCGGTGCCGGACGCGGAGTGCGTGGTGGTCGGCGGCCCGCCGGCCCACCTGCTGCCCGCCGACACGTTCGCCCGCCGGCTGTCCGCGCTCGCCGACTCGTGCGGCGTGGCCGACCGGGTACGGCTGCTCGGCGGCGTGCCGCGCGAGGAAGTGGCCGCCTGGTACCGGTCGGCGGACGTGCTCGTGGCCGCACCCTGGTACGAGCCGTTCGGGCTCACCCCGCTGGAGGGCATGGCCTGCGGTGTGCCGGTGATCGGCACGAACGTGGGCGGCATCGCCGACAGCGTGGTGGACGGGCTCACCGGCGACCTGGTGCCGCCGCGTGACCCCCGCGCGCTGGGCACCGCGCTGCGGCGGCTGCTCGGCGACAACGTGCGCCGGTTCGCGTACGCCACCGCCGCGCTCGACCGCGTCCGCAGCCGGTACTCCTGGAGGCGCTGCGCGGAGCAGATCGTCGCCGTCTACGGCGCGCTGACGACCGCGGCCCGGCCCGCACCGGCGGTGGCGTGAGGCGACCCCTTGCTACCCACCGGTAGGGTTCGGGCCGTACCCTGATCCGGGTGAGCGGGGACTACATCCAGGAGTTCGTGGACGTCGACGGCGCGCGCATCGGCGTGCAGGTCTACCCGGAGCCGGCCGGTCCGCCCGGCGCGCCGGTGGTGCTGATCTGGCCCGCGATGGGTGTGCGCGCCCGCTACTACCGGCCGTTCGCCGCCGCCTGCGCGAGGCCGGGCTCGCGGTGATCGTGGCCGACCTGCGCGGCACCGGCGAGAGCACCCCCGCGCCGTCGCGCGCCTGCCGGTACGGCTACCAGGAGATGGCCGCCGACGTCGGCGCCGTGCTCGACGCGCTCAAGCCCCGGCTGGACGGCCGCACCCGGCTGCTGCTCGGGCACTCCCTGGGCGGTCAGGTGGCGGTGCTGCACCAGGCGCTGGACGACGACGACCGGGTGGACGGGCTGGCCCTGGTGGCGGTGGGGCTGCCGTGGTGGCGGACGTACCCGGGTCTGCGCGGGTGGGGCGTGCTGCCGTACACCCAGGGGATCGCCGCGACGGCGCGGCTGCTCGGCGTCTGGCCCGGCTGGGGTTTCGGCGGCCGGCAGGCCGCCGGCGTGATCCGGGACTGGGCGCACACCGCCCGCACCGGCCGGTTCCCGGCGCTCGACGGGGTGGACACGGAGGCCGCCGTGCGGCGGATCCGCACGCCGGTGCTCGCGGTCAGCGTCGACGACGACCAGTACACGCCGCACGAGACGCTCGACCACCTCTGCGGGAAGCTGGCCGGCGCACCGGTGACGCGGCACCGCTACACGGTCGCCGAGGCGGGCGCGCCGCTCGACCACTTCACCTGGGTACGCGCGTCGGCGCCGCTGGCCGCCCGGATCGCCGCGTTCGCGGGCACGCTCCCCCGCCGGTGAGCCACGCCCGGGCGTGAGTCGCCCGATCGTGGGTATGCCGCACCGCCCGAACACGGCGGAGGGGGATCTGATGTCAGAACGGCACACCACGCTGCGCTCGATGCACGACCTGGGCCTGGCGGCCTGGTTCGGCGGTTCCCTGATGGGGGCGCTGGGCGTGAACGGCGCGGCGGCGCGGATCAACGACACGACCGAACGGCTGCCGGTGGCCTCGGCCGGGTGGGCGCGGTGGACGCCGGTCAACGCGGCGGCGATCGGGGCGCACCTGGCCGGCGCGGTCGGTGAGCTGGTCACCGAGAGCCCGCGGATGGCCCGCCAGGCGGGCGTGGGGAAGATGAGCGCGGTGAAGACCGCGCTGACGGTCGGCGCGCTGGCGGTGACCGGTTACAGCCGGTTGGTCGGCAGGCGGCTGGAGCGGGCCGGCGGGCCGCCGGTCGAGGGGACCACCGAGCCGAACCACCACACCCCGGCGAACGTCGCCGCCAGCCAGCGGCAGATGAAGCTGCTCCAGTGGGCGGTCCCGGCGATGACCGGCGCGCTGGTCGTGGTGTCGGCGTACATGGGTGAGCAGCAGAAGCCGGGGCAGGTGTTCCGGGGCATGCTCGACCGCGCGGGCGGGCTGATGGCCGCGCCGAAGAACATCGGCAAGGTCGCCGCCGTGGGCGCGGCCGGCCGTCACCTGGTCGGGGCGACCCGCTGACCACCGCGCGGCCGACGACCCACATCGGGGTGGGTCGCCGGCCGCGCGGTGCACCGGGACCGGACCGGCCACGCCGGTGGCCAGCAGCCAAGGTGAGGTGACCATGACCAGCAGGGACCGCCCGGGTACGGGCGACGGGCGCGGGCCGGAGTCGGCCGCGCCGTGGGGCAGCACCGGCGGCTTCGACGCCGACCCGCCGTGGGGCGCGGGCGACGACGACCCGATGGACGAGGGCAGCGAGGAGACGGCGGTGCCCGAGGGACGGCTCGGTGAGCGCCGGGCGGCCGGCGCAGGACGGGGCGGGCCGAAGACGGGCCGGCACGGGTTCGGGACCATGGAACCCACCCGGACGCCGGAGGCCGGGCCGGGCGCGCCGCCGGACCCGCCCCCGTCGGCGCGGACGTTCCCGGACGACCGCGCGGACGGCGACCTCGGCGACAACGCGCTGGAGGAGGCGACCGGGATGCGTCCGGAGACGCGTCAGTGAGAGCTCAGGAGCCGGTGCCGTCCTCGTCCGGGCTGCCGAGCGCGGACGGCTCGTTGTCCGGCACCGGTGACTCGGCCACCGGGTGCCCGGTGTCGTCGACCAGGCCCGGCGCCATGCTGCCGCCGTGCGCCTCCTCGGCCTCCCGGGTCGCCCGCGGGTCCCGCTCGTCCTCGTCGCGCCGCTGCTCCACCGATCCCCCTTCGCGGTCGTCCACGAACCCGGCGGTACCCGGGAGGAAGCCGGGAAAACCTCAGGCGCGCGCGGCGGCGGGCGCGACGCCGAGCAGGTCGGCCAGGCTCGCGGCGTCGCGCTGGGCCTGGTCGCCGCAGCAGTTGTTCATCAGCACGTGCAGTTCGGCGCACTGGTCGGCCAGCTCGCGCAGCAGCACCGACCAGTGCCGCAGCTCCCGCTCGCCGTAGGCGTAGCGGAACCGCTCCTGCTTGTCGCCGCTCTCCCAGGCCGTGCTGTGCCCGTGGAACCGGATCACGGCCAGATCGGTGGTGGCGACCAGGACCGGCGGCACCGAGGAGACGTGCCCCTGCGGCATGTCCACGCAGGCGTACCCGAGGTCGTGCTCGCGCAGGAACGTCACCGTCTCGGCCATCGCGTCCCCGTCGAACCAGGAGGAGTGCCGCAGCTCGACGGTGACCGGCCAGGGGCGGCAGCGGCGCGCCGCGTCCAGGATCCGCCGCCGGGCCGCGTCGCCGCGGGCCAGCCACGGCGGGAACTGCAACAGCACGGCGCCGAGCCGGTCGGCCGCCGCGAGCGGCGCCAACGCCGCGTGGAACCGGTCCCACAACTCGTCGTACGCCCCGGCGGGCAGGTCGCGCCAGCGGATCCGGTTCGGGCCGCCGGCCGGGCGCAGATCCTTCGGCAGCGCGTCGATCGGGGTGTGGTGGCCGGTGAACAGGCGGAACGCCTTGACGTCGAAGGTGAATCCGTCCGGCGTCGCGGCCGCCCAGCCCGCCGTCGTCTCCGGCGCCGGCACCGCGTAGTACGACGTGTCCACCTCGACCAGTCCGAAGCGCTCGGCGTAGAAACCCAGCCGGCCGGCGGGCGTGTTGACGCCGCGCGGATACCACCCGGAGCGGACCAGCATCTGGTCGGCCCAGGAGGACGTGCCCACCTTGATGACACCCATGTAATTCAGTTCACCGCGACCGCCGGACATCGGCAACCGGAGATGCCGTGCGGGCCGTGACCGGCACCGGGGTGACCGGCCTCACCGGCGTTCCGCCGCGCCGAAGTGTGACGCGGGGCCGGGTGGCGGCGCTGAGGGTCACGAGATGGACGCATCCGGCATGGACCAGGAAACCGTCGAGCGGCTGCTCGCCGGCCGCCCCGGCGACACGTCGTCCGCTCCGCCGGGGCTGGTGGCCGTACTGGCTGCGGTCCGGACCGCGCCCGGCACGGGCGAACTCGACGGGGAGGCGGCAGCCGTCGCGGGGTTCCGGGAGGCCCGGCGGGCACGCCGTCGCGCCGCGTCCGTTTCGGCGTCCGGGTGGCCGTGTCCGCGCTCGCCGCGTCCCTCACCAGCGGCGTCGCGCTCGCCGCGACCGGCAACCTGCCGCACGCCGCGCGCCCGGCGGCGACGCCGGTCGACGCCGCGCCGCCCGTGCCGTCGGCCCGCCCCGCCCGGCCGGCCCTCTCACCGGCTACCCGGGCGGCGCAGCAGTCCGCGCCGCCCGGACTCTGCGTCGCGTACCGGGCCCTCGCCGAGGCGGACCGGGGACGCGCTCTGGAGACACCCGCGTTCAGCGACCTCGTCGCCGCCGCCGAAGGCCGCGAGCGCGTGCCGGACTACTGCGCCGCGCTGCTGGGCGACGACGACACGCCGGGGAAGGCCGACGGCGGGCGGGGCGGCGGCAGATCCGCTCACCCGGTCCAGCCGTCGGTCGGGCCGCCGGGGGCGGACGTCCTCCCGCCGGGGCAGGCGAAGCGGCCCGATGGCACCCCGCCCGGGCGGCGTACCGGCTGACGACCGGCTGGTAACTTGTGCCTCCGTGACCCCCCGGCGTCGCCGACCGGCGATCCTTCTCCGCCTCGCAGTGGTGCTCGCCGTGCTGGCCGGCATCGTGCTCACCGCGCTCGGCCCGGCCACGCTGACCGGCCTGCTGCCGTACTTCACCATCCAGAGCAACGTGGCTGTCGGCGTCCTCGCCGGCTACGCCGCCTGGTGCGCGCTGCGCGGTCGGCCGGAGCCGCCGAGCGTCCTCAAGGGAGCGGTGACCCTCTACATCACCATCACCGGCACGGTCTACCACCTGGTGCTGGCCAACCCGGCCAGCCCGTTCGCCATGGCGCAGCCGGACCGGCAACCGGGCGAGTGGTGGGGCAACCAGTTCCTGCACACGGTGGTGCCGCTGCTGGCGATCGCCGACTGGGCGCTGTTCGACAGACGCGGCCGGTTGCGCCCGCGCTACGCCGCCTGGTGGCTGGCGTTCCCGCTGGCGTATCTCGGGTTCGCGCTGGTGCGCGGACTGGTGGTGGACCGCTACCCGTACCCGTTCCTGGACGCGGGCCAACTCGGCTACGACGGCGTGACGGTGAGCGCGATCGGGTTCGCCCTCGCGTTCTGGCTGCTGGGACTGCTGTTCGTGGGCGTGGACCGGCTGCTCGCCCGGGCCGGGACGGCGCAGTCCCCGCCGTCCGCGCCCGCGTCGGCCGACCCGCCGGCGCCGGTCCGGCCCGCCTCGCGGGAACCCACCGGCTCGGGCTGACGGACGCCGGGCGGGTCAAGCGGCCCGCCGGGCGTCCACGCCCGCCCGCAGCCGCCGGCTCGTGCCGCGCTCCCGGCCGTACGCGTCGGCCCGTCCCCACCGGCCCGGCACGTCGAGCAGCTCGATCCGCCCGTACCCGGCCGGGACCGCCGGGTTCACCAGCAGGTTGTCTCCGCAGGGGCGCAGCCCCAGCATGGTCGAGAGCAACATCAGCAGGCCGCTCGCGGCCCACGACTGCGGCCGCCCGGCATCCGGCATCTGCACCGGGTACTTGGTGACCCCGCGGGGGTAGCCGGCGAAGGCCTCCGGGATCGAGCCGCCGAGCGTCTCCGCCGCCGCGAACATGCCGGCCGCGATGTCGCCCGCCTCCGCCTCGTAGCCGTACCGCCGCAGGCCCGCCGCGACGATCGCGTTGTCCCACGGCCAGACCGCGCCGAGATGCGCGCCCACCGGGTTGTACGGCAACTGCCCCTCGGCGTAGGTGCGGATGCCCCAGCCGGAGTACAGGTCCGGCCCGCACAGGTGCCCGGCCAGCGAGTCGGCGCGTTCCGGCTCGACGATGCCGCTCCACAGCAGGTGGCCGAGATGCGAGGTGAGCGCGTCGACGGGCTCGCCGTCCGGGGTGAGGGCCAGCGCGTAGTAGCCCCGGTGCGGCAGCCAGAAGTCGCGATCGAACCGTTCCCGCAGCCGCGCCGCGTCGGCCTCCAGGCGCTCGGCGTAGCCCGGGTCGCCCCAGAACTCCCGCGCCAGCCGGGCGCCGCGGATCCGCGCGTCGTACGCGTACCCCTGAAGCTCACAGGTGGCGCGCGGGTACGGCGGCACGACGCCGTGCCGGTCGACCACCGAGTCCGGGGAGTTGCGCCAGGTCTGGTTGGCCACTCCGCTCGCCGTGTTGCGCGGGTGGTAACGCAGGTAGCCGTCGCCGCACAGGTCGCCGTAGCGGCTCAGCCAGTCCAGCGCCATCCGGGCCGGATGACGCAGCTCGTGGATCAGGTCGACGTCACCGGTCCAGCGCTCGTACTCGTCGAGCAGGATCACGAACAGCGGCGTGGTGTCGGCCGCGCCGTAGTAGAGCGCGGTGGGCTGCTCGTCGAACGCGGCCGCCTCGCCGTACCGCAGCTCGGCGAGGATCTTGCCGGGCTCCTCCTCGCGCAGGTCGTCGAGCCGGCCGCCCTGCAGCATCGCCAGCATGTGCAGCGTGGCCGGGGTCAGCCCGGGCGTGAACGGGAGCGTCTGGAGGCAGGTGATCAGCGCGTCCCGCCCGTACAGCGTCATCGCCCAGGGCAGCCCGCCGACCGGCACCCGGTCGACGTACGCCAGCGGCGTGTACCGCAGCGCGGCCAGGTCGTTCAGCGCCTGCCGGTAGGCGGCGGTCAGCGCCGGGCGGTCGGAGACCAGTTGCGGGGCCTGGTCGAGCCACCGCCGCAGGTCGTCGCGCATGTCCTGCCGGACCTGCTGCCGGTGGGAGTCGATGCTCGCCCGCAGGTCCCGCCCCCGGGCCCCCTTGATGATCATCTCGACGTGCAGGTCGACGTGCCACGCACCCTGCGGCTCGACGCGGATCCGGAAGGTCATCCCGCTCCGGTCCACCTGCGCCGGGGCCGAGCTGGAGACGCACGTCCCCCGGGAGAACCGCCCGCGCTCGTACCGGATCCACAACCGCTGCCCGGCCGGATCGGGGACGATCGTCGGCCGGCGCGGGCCGGGACGCAGGATCTCCGACGTGTCGGCGAAGTCGCTGCCCATCTCCAGCCGCACCGTGTACTCGGCGGGCTCGGGTGAGTGGTTGAGCACCGTGATGCTCTCGTGGTACGCCTCGTCGATGAGGCGGTGCCGGATCACCGACACGTCGGCGTCCACATAGTGGCTGGCTGCGCCGGGCACCAGCACGAAGCGGGTCTCGAAGTAGGTCAGGTCGTCGCGGGACAACGCGTTCAGCCGCTCGCCGTCGACGGTGAGCACCCAGTGGCTCAGGAACCGGGTGTCGAAGGAGAAGAGACCGATCGGCGCGCTGGGGTCGATCTCCATGTCGCCCTGCGCGTCACTGACCGCGAAGGCGTTTCCGGCGAGGACGTGGACCAGCTCCTGCTTCATCGGGCCACCGCCTGCCCGGCCGCCTCCCGGGGATGCCGGGCGTCCGGGTGCCCGGGGAAGATCCGGCGCAGCGCCATCAGCAGCTTGAGGTCGCCCTCGACGGCGATGTCGTTGCGCAGCAGCGCGGCGGCCGGATGCAGGAGGCCCGCCGCCATCCGGTCGAACACCTCCCGGTCCGCGCGGACCACCAGGTCGGCGTCCGCGGAGAGCCGGTCCACCCGGACGTCCTGACGGTCGACGGTCAGGTACCAGTGCTCGGTGCGGCCGTCGTCGTGGAGGTCCAGGCGAATGGTGCCGCAGGTGGTCTCGGGCAGGTCGGGGTTCCGGCCGGCGGCGGCCCGGGTCAGGTGTTCCGCGGCCGAGACGCTCATCGGGCCTCCTCGTCGGTCGTCGCGGCCACCCGCCTGACGGCGCCGGCCGTGCCGCGAGGATCCCCGCGCCCCGGGTGAGGCGAACTCACCCGGTCCGGGTGAGCCGCGGCGGTGACCCGGCAGCGGCCGGACGGGCCCGCTGGGACGGGGCCGGGCGGCGCTCAGCCCAGGATGAGCCCGCGCACGTAGGCGGCCTGGCCGACGTGCTGGAAGTCGTCGTCGAGCACGCTCACCAGCCGCACCCCGAGCGTCACCGGCGGATCCCAGTTCTCGTCCACCACCCGGTCCAGGTCGGCCGGGCGCAGCCCGCGCAGGTAGTCCAGGCTCCGGTCCACCACCGCCCGGTGGTAGTCCAGCAGCACGCCGCCGTTCTCCGGGCGTACCGCGGCGATCTGCTCCGGGCCGTGCCCGAAGCCGGTGTCGGCGCGGTCGGGCCGCAGACCGCACCGCGCCGCCCAGTCGCCGCCGGCCCAGAGCTGCGGCTCGCCCATCACGTCGGCGACGTGGTCGTCCTGGATCCGGGTCAGGTGCCAGACCAGCCAGCCGACCGGGTTCGCCCCGTCGGCCGGCGCCCGCCGCAGCTGGGCCGCGTCGAGCCCGTCGAGCGCCCCGGCGACCAGATCGGGCAACCGCCCGTACGCCTCGATCAGCACGTCCGTCGCGTCCACGCGCACCTCACTCCCCTGCCGTCTCGTGCGTCTTCCCGGGCAGTACCGCCCAGCGTGCCCGGCAAACCTCGTCGCGGGACCCGACATCTACTGTGATCGGGTGGTCGCGGCGCTGGAGCTGTATCTCGACACCGACGCCACCCGGCGGATCCGGGTGCTGTGGGACCTGCTGGAGTCCGACGGGGTGCCGAGCCTGCGGTCACTGCTGGCGCAGCGGCACCGCCCGCACGTCTCGCTCGCGGTGGCGCCCCGCCTGGACCCGCACCGCGTCGCCGAGGCACTCGCCGGAACCGTGGTGGCCGCGCCGCTGCGGCTGGAGTTCCAGCACGCCGGGCAGTTCGTCGGCCGGGTGCTCTGGCTCGGTCTCGCGCCGACGCCCGAGCTGCTGGCGCACCACGCCGAGGTGCACGACCGGCTGGCCCGGGCCGGCGTCGAGGTGGTGGAGCACTACCGGCCGGGACGCTGGGTGCCGCACTGCACGCTGTCCATGCGGGTGCCGAACCCGCTGATGGGGGCGGCGGTGCGCCGGTGCCTGGAGGTGCTGCCGCTGACCGCGACGGTGGTCGGCGCGGCGGTGGCCGACCACGCCCGAGACATCTCCCACCCCCTCCCCTGACGCACTCTCCCACCAAGATCCACACCATCTCGGCGAGCTGGCCGCATCAGACCACCTCCGATGCAGCCACCTCCCCGAACTGGTGTCGATCATCGGGGTCGACCGCGCGCGGCGGCCAGCACAGCTACGCGGACAACCAGACCGCACCAACCAGACCGGAGCGCAGCCCACCTCCGACAACTCCACCGACCTGCCGGATCCACGGAACATGATCCACACCAGCTCGGCGAAGTGGCGGCATCCCGATCCAAGATCGACACCAAGTCGGGGAAGTGGGGGCATCAGACCACCGTTGATGCAGCCACCTCCCCGAACCGGTGTCGATCTTGGGCGGGTCACTGCGGGGTGAGGTCGAGGAGGAACGTCGGGTGGTCCGGCTGTGGACACGGGTCGCCCCGATGACCGAGCCGCTCGCAGGCGCTGTGGCCGATGCTGCGGGACATGGGCGTCGGCGACTCACCGCCGCAGGTCCACCGACGCGCACCGCACCGTACGCCTGCACGCCGGTACGGCGTTCCGGACCGGCGACGTGACGGGGTGGGCCGTTCCTTTTTCACGGCGGTGCGCCGCCGGGCCGGCGGCCGGGCGGTTCTGCAGTCCGGTACGCGCGTTCCCCGCACGGTGCCCGACATCGGTTCAGGATGCGGGCGCGACAGCGTGGCGGGACCGGGTTTCGCGCCATCTGCGGCTGCCCTGACGATCGCGGCAAAACCGACGCAAGCTGGTAAAAGCGCAGGTCAGAGCCATTCTGGCCACCCGAGGACGTGCGGCTGGAGCGGCAGCGAAACACGTCGAAGGAGAGCCTCATGGCCGCACCCGTCGTCCGTTCCGTCACCCCCGACCAGACCGTCCTGCTGCCCGGGCAGTCGACCACCGTACGGGTCGACGCCTACCACCCCGACTCGCGGCTGCTGACGCTCGCCGGCCGGGTCAGCGACCCCACCGGCGTCACCTGGGACAGCCCGGTCCGGGTGGATCTGAGCGTGCCACTGACCGTCCAGCTCGCCAGCGCCTCGCCGGGGGTGACGGTCACACCCAGCAGCGCCGAACCGGGCCGCTTCACAGTCACCGTGCTGGCCGGCCGGGGCACGGTGACGCTGACCGCGACGGCGCGTGACGGCGCCGGCCGCACCGGCACGGGCACCACCACGCTGACCGTGCCGCTGCTGGTCGGGATGAGCGCCGAGAAGGGCGCGCGGACCCAGCGGGCGGTGGCCGACTACCCGGGCATCCGTTACATGCGCGACTTCGGCACTGACGGTCCGGACGCGGACACGCTGCCGGAGCTGCCCGCGCTCAACGCCGGCAAGTTCGCCGACGCGCCGTCGGCCGTCATGCACGTCAGCTGGAAGGACGACGTCGAGCAGTTGGCGAGCTGGCTCGACGGCGTGAGCCGCCCGATCTACCTGACCTGGTACCACGAGCCGATGGGCGACGTGGCGCCGGCGACGTACCGGGCGACGGCGAGCCGGGTGACCCAGATCGTGGCCGCGCACCGCAACCGGCGGTGGGTGCTCGGGCACGGCCCGATAGTGACCCGCTACTGGCTGGACGAGGGACGCGGCAACCCGACCGACTGGGGTTATCCGGGCATGACCCACTACGGCGTGGACTGCTACTCGCGGGACACGGCCGCGTACTGGCCCGCCTCGCGGATGTTCGGGGTGGCCTTCGGCAAGGTGCGCGCCGCGTACCCGGGCATCCGGCTGCTGGTCCCCGAGTACGGGCTGACCCGCGTCGCCACCGACACCACCGGCGCGGGCCGGGCGCGCACGATCCGGGACCACGTCACCTGGCTGCGCCAGCAGAACGACGTGGACGCGATCGCGTACTGGAACAACTGGGCCGAGTTCGAGCTGGGCGACCCGCCGCCGGAGGCCACGGCCTGGCGCGATCTCCAGGTGGGCCCGGCATAGACTGGGCCGATGAGGCGGAGTCGGTGACCAGCGGGAGCGTGTCGTACCCGGGCTACACCCATGGCTGCCTCGCCTACGACGACCCGGCCGCGCTGCGCGCGCTGACGGTCGAGCAGGTCAGCGCCGGTCTCGCCGCCGGTGAGCAGGTCTGGGTGGTCTGTCCGGAAGACCGCGCCACTGTCACCGGCTGGCTGGCCTCGGTTCCCGGTCTCGACGCCGCGCGCCGGCGGGACGCGCTACGGCTGGTTCCCGTCGGCGAGGCGTACCGGCACGACGAGATCGTCGACCCCAACCGGCAGGTCGGGGCGTACGTGCGGGCCACCACCGAGGCGCTGACCGCCGGGCACACCGGCCTGCGGGTGCTGGCCGAGGCGACGAGCCTGGTCCGCACCCCGGCCCAGCGGGACGCCTTTGCCCGTTACGAGCACCGCATCGACCACTGGATGCGGCACCGGCCGATGTCGGCGATCTGCGCCTACGACCGCCGGCAGCTCGGCGACGCGGCAATCGCCGAGCTGGCCTGCCTGCACCCGGTGACGAACGCGGACGTGCTGTTCCGGCTGCACGCCGGCGACGGCGACTCGGTGGTGGCGCTGGCCGGCGAGCTGGACCCGACCAACCACCGGGACTTCGCCGCCGCGCTGGAGCGGGCCGACCCGCGGCCGGTGGCGGGCCGGGTCGTGTTCGACGCCGCCGAGCTGCGTTTCGTGGATCACCGCAGCCTGCTGCACCTGCGTGACCACGCCCGCCGCCACGACGCCGTCGCGGTGCTGCGCACCCCGCACCGGACCCCGGCCCGGCTGGTCGAGCTGCTCGGCCTGACCGGGGTACGGGTGGAGGTGCTCGGATGAGGAGCGGCGCGGCCTCCGGTCACGTGGGCTACTTCCACGAGGCGTTCGTCTACGACTCCGACGAGGAGCTGCTGGCGGTGGCGCTGCCGTTCCTGCTGGACGGGGTCGCGGCCGGCGAGCCGACGGCGGTGAATCTGGACGAGCGCAACGCGGAGCTGGTGCGCCGGGCGCTGCCCACCGGCGCCGAGGTCACGTTCCTGCCGGTCGGGGACCTCTACGCCCGGCCCAGCGTCGCGCTGCGCTCCTACCGGGAACTGCTCGCGTCTTACGTGGCGGCGGGCGCGGCGCAGATCCGGATGGTCGGCCAGCTGCCGCCGGTGCTGCTCGGCTCGACCTGGGACTGGTGGGCCCGCTACGAGTCGGCCATCAACCACGTCTACGACGACTTCCCGCTCTGGGGCATCTGCGCCTACGACCGCCGCAGCACCCCGTCGCACGTGCTGGCGGACGTGGCGCGTACCCACCCCCGGGTGGCGCGGCCGGACGGCGGGCACGAGACGGCCGATCTCTACACCGACCCGATGAGCTACCTGACCGAGCCCCGCCCGGTGCCGCTGGACCCGGTGCAGCGGACGACGCCGCTGGTCGAGCTGATCGACCCGACGCCGGCCCGGGCCCGGGCGGAGGTGCGTGCCGCCGACGACGGCCTGCTCGCGCCGGACAGCGCCGACGGGCTGGTCATCGCGGTGAGCGAGGTGGTGAGCAACGCGCTGCGGCACGGCGAGCCGCCGGTGCGGATGCGGCTGTGGCGCGCGCCCGACCGGATCGTGGTCACCGTCCACGACCGGGGCCCCGGGCCGAAGGATCCGTACGCCGGACTGTTGCCGGCCGGTGACGGCTCCGACGGCGGGTTGGGTCTCTGGATCAGCCACCAGAGTTGCGACCACGTGACGCACCACCGCGACGCGGGCGGCTTCACCATCCGTCTGACGGCGGGGAACCCGCACTTCCCGGTCTGACCGCGACGCCGGTCGGCCGGGCAGGGGCGGGGCGGGGCGAGACGCGCGCGCGGACGCGGTACCGTAGCGCCTCATCGTGCCCTGCGGGGCGGTCATCCGCCGGCCTGGCGCTGGCGAACCGACGGAGGATGGCGCATGTCCAACGGCGACGATCCGTTCGCACCCCACGACGACGTGTCCGCGCGCCCGCGCTTCGATCCGGCGCTGCGCGGCTACGACAAACGTCAGGTGGACCGGTACGTCGAGCAGGTCGACGCCGAGGTCAGCGCGCTCACCGCCGCGCGGGACCGGGCGTACGCGCAGGTGCGTGACCTGACCGCGCAGGCGCAGCGGGCGCAGGCCGAGGCGGCCGAGTTGCGCGAGCGTCCGGCGGCGGCGGTGGACCGGGCGTCCTTCCGGGACCTCGGCCCGATGGTCGACCAGATCCTGGACCTGGCCGAAAAGCAGGCCGGGCAGATCACCGACGTGGCCACCCGGCGCGCGGAGGAGTTCCAGGCGCAGGCGGAGAAGCTGCTGGCCGCGGCGCAGGAGCAGGCCGCTCGGGAGCGGCGCGAGCTGGACGAGGAACTGTCCGCGCGCCGGGCCGAGCAGGAGCGGGTGGACGAGGAGCGGCTGGCCGCGGCGCAGGCGGAGCTGGCCGCCGTGCGGGAGCTGGCGGAGAAGCTGCGCGTCGAGGGGCAGGCCGCGCACGACCGGGCCCAGCAGGAGGCGAAGCGGATCACCGAGCAGAGCGCGCAGCAGGTCGAGCAGGCGCGTTCGGCGTCCGAGGCGCTGGTGAAGGCCGCGCGGACGCAGATCCAGCAGGAGGTCCAGGCCAACCGCAGCAAGGCCCAGCAGGAGCTGGCCCAGTGGCAGGCCACGATGGCCAAGGAGCTGGACGAGCGGCGGGCCGCCGCCGAGCAGGAGCTGGCCGACCGGGCCGCCGCCGCGGAGAAGGACATCGCCGCGCTGGTCGCCGAGGCGCAGCAGTACGCCACGGAGGTCCGGGAGCGGGCCGACGAGGAGACGACGGCGCACCAGGAGCAGCTCGCCGGCGTGCAGCGGGAGATCCAGCAGCGGCAGGAGACGCTGACCGGGCTCAAGGCGGAGCTGGAGACGGTCTCCCGGAAGCTGGAGGAGACCCGCCGGGAGATCGGCACGATCGAGCGCAGCGGCGCGGAGCTGGAGGAGCGGCTGGTCGGCGTACGCCGGGAGCTGGCCGCCGAGAGCAGGCGGCTCGACGAGGCGCGGCGCGCGGCGGACCTGGCCGAGCAGCACGCCAAGGAGACCCGGGCCCGGGTGCAGCGGGAGGCCAAGCGGGTCGCCGACCTCGCCGCGGCGGCGGTCATGGCGGCGGCTGCGGGCGGCGGGGAGACCGCCGAGTACCCGCAGGTGTCGGCGCGTCCGGCGGTCACCGTCGCGCCCGACGCGGCGCCGCGGACCGGGGACGGGCGGACCGGGGACGGGCGGACCGGGGACGGGCGGACCGAACCGGACGCGGCCGAGCCGGAGCAGCCCGTCGTGGAGCCGTTCGTCGAGCGGCTGGACGGGCCGAGCTTCGACGCGTTCGCGGTCCGCACGCCGGCTCCGCGCGGAGCGCCCGAGGTGGAGACCACGGGTACGGACAACGGCGTGCCGGCTACCGCCTGAGCGATCGGCGCCACCGGTCCGGGCCGGGCCGGTGGCGCCGCATCTTGCCCATCGACCTTGCTCTATGCAAATATTTGGATCGATCTGCTGGTGCATCTCGATCTTTATTCGGGGGTTGACGGGTATGCGGAAGATCTCCTCCATCGGCGGCGCCGTCGTCCTGACCGTCGCCACGGCGGGCGCCGTGGTGACCGGTACGGCCGGACCGGCGAGCGCCGGGTGCAGCCACTCGCACTCCAACGTCGACAGCAAGTTCGGCCAGCTGTTCAACGCGACGAACGTCAACATCCGCACCGGCCCGCACACCACCTGCGCCTCGCTCGGGTACGGGCAGCTCAACCACAACGTCGACTTCCACTGCTTCGCCAGCGGCGACCGGGTCACCGCCAACGGCAAGACCACCTACACGTGGACGTACCTGCGGGACGTCACCACAGGTGTCTCCGGCTGGGTCGCCGACGCGCTGCTGGACAACCTCGGCGGCAACGTCGCCTGCTGAAGACGGGCGGGTCGAGCCGTACGCCACCCACCGGATCCCGGTCGGTGACGGCCACGTCCTGTACGTGGAGGAGGTGGGCCGGCCGGACGGCGTACCCGTGGTGTTCCTGCACGGCGGGCCCGGCGGCGGCCTGGTGCCGGCCGCGCGCCGGTTCTTCGATCCGGGGCGCTACCGGGCCGTGCTGTTCGACCAGCGGGGGGCCGGCCGCAGCACCCCGCACGGCGAGGTGCGCGCCAACACCACCTGGCATCTGGTGGCCGACCTGGAGACGATCCGGCGGCGGCTGGGCATCGGCTCGTGGCTGGTGTTCGGCGGGTCGTGGGGCACCACGCTCGGCCTGGCGTACGCGCAGGCGCACCCGCAGCGGGTCACCGGCCTGGTCCTGCGCGGCGTGCTGCTCCTGCGCCGCGCCGAGCGGGACTGGTTCTACCAGGGCGGACTGCGGCATCTCCAGCCCGAGGAGTGGGAACGGTTCGTCGCCCCGGTCCCGCCGGGCGAGCGCGACGACGTGCTGGCCGCGTACCACAGGCGGCTGCACGGCCCGGACGAGGCGCAGGCCCGGGTCTGGGCGCGGGCCTGGGGACGCTGGGAGGCGGTCAACTCGTCGCTGTGCCCCGACCCGGAGCTGCTCGCCCACTTCACCGCCGACGAGCACGCGCTGCCGGTGGCCCGGATCCTGTCGCACTACGCCGTGCACGGCGGCTTCCTCACCGAGGGCCAGCTGCTCGACGGCGTGGACCGGATCCGCCACCTGCCCGCGGTGATCGTCAACGGCCGGTACGACCTGTGCTGCCCGCCGGTGTCCGCGTACGACCTGGCCCGCCGGTGGCCGGAGGCGACGTTGCGGATCGTGCCCGGTGCCGGGCACTCCGCGGCCGAGCCGGCGATCGCCCGCGAGGTGCTGCGCGCGCTCGACGAGGTGACCGCGAGGGTCGAGAGCCCGGCCGGCGAGCCTGGTCATCCGGAAGCGCCGCTGGCAGGATCGGCCGGGTGACGGGTGGGCTGTACGCGGTCAGCGACCTCCATGTGTCGTACGCGGAGAACCGCGCGGTGGTGGACGGCCTGCGACCGGAGACGGCGGACGACTGGCTGATCGTGGCCGGCGACGTGGGCGAGGTCTTCGCCGACATCGAGCGGACGCTGCGGCTGCTGCGCGACCGGTTCGCGACAGTGGTGTGGGCGCCGGGCAACCACGAGCTGTGGACCCACCCCAACGACCCGGTGACGTTGCGCGGGGTGGCCCGCTACGACGCCCTCGTCGCGATGTGCCGCGAGCTGGGCGTGCTGACCCCGGAGGACGAGTACGCGGTGTGGCGGGGCGACGGCGGCCCGGTCACCGTGGCGCCGCTGTTCGTGCTCTACGACTACTCGTTCCGCGCGCCCGGCACCACCACCAAGGAGGAGTCGCTGCGCGTGGCGTACGACGCCGGTGTGGTGTGCACCGACGAGATGCTGCTGCACCCCGACCCGTACCCGGATCGGGAGTCCTGGTGCGCGGCGCGGCTGGAGGCGACCCGGCGGCGGCTGGAGGCCACCGACCCGGCGCTGCCGACGGTGCTGGTCAGCCACTGGCCGCTGGTGCGCCAGCCCACCGAGGTGCTCTGGTTCCCGGAGTTCGCGCAGTGGTGCGGCACCGACCGGACGGCCGACTGGCACGTGCGGCACCGCGCCGCCGTCGCCGTCTACGGCCACCTGCACATCCCGCGCACCACCCACTACGACGGGGTGCGGTTCGAGGAGGTGTCGCTGGGCTACCCGCGCGAGTGGCGGCGTCGCGGCGACGAGCCGGCGCCGATGAAGCGGATCCTCTGACGTCCTGAACGGCCGCTGGCTGCTCACCGGCGTGACGGTGCCACGCCGGTCCTGACCAGTGATTCCGCGATTGTTCCGGTTTGCCCGCCCTCAGCTGGGGTACGGCCGAAGGGGCCTGGACATTTAGCTGTAGGAGGACAGGTCCTGATGGAATCCAGCAAGCCCGCCCAGATCGTCAAGGGTGTCGTCGAAGCCGCCGTCGAGAAGGTCGGCGACGCGCTGACTCCGGACGTGCCGGGCGCTCCCGGCAGCGCGCCACCACCGCTGGAGGAGCCGACCACGCCGCACGGGCCGCTGCCGCCCAAGGCCGAGCAGGGCGCGCCGGACACCCGGACCCCGACCGGCGCCGAGACCGGCGTACCGAAGATCGCCAAGGGGCAGCAGGGCGCGTACCTCACCACCGCCAACGGTGCCCGGCTGCGCGACACCGACCACTCGCTCAAGGCCGGTCCGCGCGGCCCGGTCCTGCTCCAGGACCACCACCTGCGGGAGAAGATCACCCACTTCGACCACGAGCGGATCCCGGAGCGGGTGGTGCACGCCCGGGGCGCGGGCGCGCACGGCACGTTCGTCGCCAACGGCGCCGCCGAGAAGGTCACCCGCGCCGGTTTCCTCAAGCAGGGGCGCGAGACGCCGGTCTTCGTCCGCTTCTCCACCGTGCTGGGCTCGCGCGGGTCGGCCGACACGGTCCGCGACACCCGCGGCTTCGCCACCAAGTTCTACACCGACGAGGGCACGTTCGACCTGGTCGGCAACAACATGCCGGTGTTCTTCATCCAGGACGCGATCAAGTTCCCGGACGTCATCCACGCCGGCAAGCCGCACCCGGACCGGGAGATCCCGCAGGCGCAGAGCGCGCACGACACGTTCTGGGACTTCGTCTCGCTGCACACCGAGGCCCAGCACCACACCATCTGGAACATGTCCGACCGGGGCATCCCGCGGTCCTACCGGACCATGGAGGGCTTCGGCGTGCACACGTTCCGCCTGGTCGACGAGGCCGGCGCGACCGTGCTGGCCAAGTTCCACTGGAAGCCGAAGCTCGGCGTGCACTCCCTCACCTGGGAAGAGGCCCAGATGATCAGCGGCATGGACCCGGACTTCCACCGCCGCGACCTGTACGACGCCATCGAGGCCGGCGCGTTCCCCGAGTGGGAGCTGGGCATCCAGGTCTTCCCGGACACGCCGGAGGAGACGTTCGCCGGGATCGACCTGCTCGACCCGACGAAGATCGTGCCGGAGGAGCTGGCGCCGGTGCAGCCGATCGGCAAGCTCACGCTGAACAAGACGCCGCGCAACTTCTTCGCCGAGACCGAGCAGGTGGCGTTCCACGTCGGGCACCTGCCGCCGGGCATCGACGTGACGAACGACCCGCTGTTGCAGGGCCGCCTCTTCTCGTACGTGGACACGCAGCTCACCCGCCTGGGCGGGCCGAACTTCACCCAGATCCCGATCAACCGGCCGCACGCCGACGTCAACGACATGCTGCGGGACGGCTTCCACCAGCACGCGGTGCACGCGGGCGTGGCGCCGTACCGGCCGAACTCGCTCGACGGCGGCAACCCGTTCCCGGCCGGCGACCGGGAGCACGCGTTCGTGGACACGCCGGTGACGGTGGCCGAGGCGCCGAAGGTGCGGGCCGCGCCGGCTTCCTTCGACGACCACTACAGCCAGGTACGCCTGTTCTGGCAGAGCATGTCGCCGGTGGAGAAGGAGCACATCGTCCGGGCGTACACGTTCGAGCTGGGCAAGTGCTACCACCAGGCGATCAAGGAGCGGCAGCTCCAGTGCCTGGCCAACGTCGACCCGGTGCTGTGCGAGCAGGTCGCGACCGGTCTGGGCCTGCCGGTGCCGCAGCCCACCGTGCCGCTCGCCGAGGTGCAGCCCAGCCCGGCGCTGTCCCAGGTGGGCCGGGAGTGGCCGGCCGACGGCCGGATGGTCGGCATCGTGGTCGACGCCCAGGCCGACCTGGGCGACGTGCACGAGGTACGCCGGGAGGTGTTCGCCGCCGGCATGGTGCCGCTGCTGATCGCCGCGCACGGCGGCACCGTCGACGGGCTGCCGGTGCAGCGCACGTTCGCCACCGGCCGCTCGGTCGAGTTCGACGCGGTGCTGCTGGCCGGCGCACCGGCTCCGGCGCCGGACGCGCTGCCGGCCCGCGACGCCAAGGCGGGCGCGGCGGGCTCGGCCACCGTCGACCCGCGGGTGCTGCTGCTGGTCGAGGAGGCGTGGCGGCACGCCAAGGTGATCGGCGCCTGGGGCGCGGGCGCCGAGGTGCTGAACCAGGCCGGTGTGACCGGCACGCCGGGCGTGGTCACCGGTGGCTCCGGCGCCGAGGTGCTCGCCGAGGTGCAGCGGCTGATGGCGGCGCACCGGGTCTGGGAGAGGTTCCCGGCCTCGGTCGCCTGATCCCGAGTCGCGCGTGGGGCGGTCCCGGACGGGGCC
>NZ_KK037233.1:2105301-2112398 GCF_000568915.1 Micromonospora sp. M42
CGCCACGGCCGCAGCCAGTCGGCGCGGTCGTACTCCCAGGTCAGGTCCGCGCCGATCTTGTGCAGCCGCCCGTCGACGAAGACCGCGTTCTCGGTCGAGCCGGTGCCGTCGGTCCACTTGCCGCCGAGCTGGATCGACCGGCCCGGACCGCTGCCGGCCGCCCAGTTCCACCGCACCGCGTACCGCCACTTGCCCCGGCCGTGGTCGAGCGCCGCGTACGACCCCTCCCCCACCGGGTACGCCGTGCCGTCCACGGTGATCGTGCCGTGCACCGGACGGCCGATGTCCTTGACCGTGTACTGGAACCGGCGGGTGCTCCACGGCACCACCACGCCGAGCGACTCGTGGCCGGGCGGCAACGGCACGGTCAGGTCCACCTCGATGCCGGGCGCGCTGGCGCGCAGCGTACTGCCGTCGGGGCCCTGGTCCACGGCGATGGTGAGGTTCCCGCCGCGGGCCCGGACCGGGCCGTCGCCGCTGACCGGCGGCAGCACGGTGCCCCGGGCGAACGGCACCACCGCCTCCGCCGTGGTCTCCCGGCCGTTTCTCCGGTCGAGCAGGTAGAGGCTCTGCACCCCGGCGTAGTCCAGTGACGACGCGACCAGGCCGAGGATGTGCGTCGGGGTGACCACGCCCCAGTGCTCCCACCGCTTGGCCCGGCCCCAGCCGCGCAGGTTCGCCCGGTGCAGCGGCCGGCGGCTCCAGCCGACCGCGTCCGGGTTCAGCCGCCCGTCCGGCCGGCACAGGTCAACCGGCTCGGTGATCTCCCGCTCATGCGTCATCGCCGCAGGCTACCGGCGGCGACGCGGGCCCGGCGGGCGGCCTCGTCAGCCGTCCCGCCGGGCAGTCACGTCAGCGGCCCTGCTTGGCGCGGCAGATCTCCACCGGCACCGCCGGGGCGCCGTCGACCGGCGCCGGGTCCTCCGGGGTGGGCGCGATGCCGCCGGCCGAGATGCGGTCCAGCGTGGCCAGCCCGGCCGCGTCGACCTGACCGAACACCGTGTAGTTGGGGCGCAGCGCCGAGTCGGCCTGGACCAGGAAGAACTGGCTGCCGTTGGTGTCCGGGCCGGCGTTGGCCATGGCCAGCGTGCCGCGCGCGTACAGGCGGCGTACGCCGGTCGGGTCGGTCGGCGCGGGCGGCAGGTCGGTGGGCAGCTCGTCGCGGTAGCGGTAGCCCGGGCCGCCCTCGCCGGTGCCGGACGGGTCGCCGCACTGCAGCACGGTCAGCGTCGGGTACGCGGTGAGCCGGTGGCAGGGCGTCCGGTCGTAGAAGCGCTTGCGGACCAGGTGCAGGAAGCTCTGCACCGTGCACGGCGCCTGCTCGCGGTCCAGCGTCAACCCGATCGGCCCCTGGTTGGTGCGCAGCGTGACCCGCACGGTGCCCCGGTCCGGCGTGCGGCGCGGGTCCGGCGGCAGCGACACCGGACGGGCGGCCGGCTCGTCCGGCGTGGGCGTGTACGCGCACGGCCCCTTCGTCGGCGCCGGGTCGGCGGCGGGCGCCGCGGTCGCGGC
Source organism: Micromonospora sp. M42 (assembly GCF_000568915.1). Lineage (NCBI taxonomy): Bacteria > Bacillati > Actinomycetota > Actinomycetes > Micromonosporales > Micromonosporaceae > Micromonospora > Micromonospora sp. M42. Next base: position 2,106,814 of record NZ_KK037233.1, read on the forward strand.
GACACCAGCGGCGGCGACGATCGTCGCGGCGGCCACGCTCACCCCGGCGAGGCGGGCCAGCAGGGGTAATGCGGCGTGCGTTCGGGTTTCGCTCGACACGGTGGTCCTCCCTGGACTCGTGGTACCAGAACGACCGGAGTCTATGGATCGGGTGGGGTGATGTCGACGCGCACGCCTCACGGGTCGCCGGGAAAGTCGGTTGCCCGCCCGCGCCACCTCCGCGAGGCTGAGCGGCATGACGTTCTGACGGATCACACCCCGCCCGCAGGCCCCTCCTCGCCGCCTGCCGTTCCCCGGCCTCTCTCTTTCCGCAGAAACGAGCGTCTGTGTCCGCGTACCCCTCCGGGCGGGCCGTCGTGCCCGCCACCGTCTCCGTCTTCTCCTCCCCCGGCAGCTGGATCGAGTCCGCCGCGCTCGACCAGTGCCGTCAGGTCGCCGCCCTGGACGGCATGGCGCACGTCGCCGCCATGCCCGACCTGCACCCCGGCAAGGGCGCGCCGATCGGCGCCGCGATGTCCTCGACCGTGCTGTATCCGTTCCTCGTCGGCTCCGACATCGGGTGCGGCATCGCGGTGTTCCCAATAGCGCTGCGCCGGGTCGTACCGGAACGGCTCGCGGCCCGGTTCCCCGACCTGGATCGGGCGCTCGACCCGGACGCCGACGACCCGGCGTGGTCGGTGCTGGACGGCGACATCCCGGCCGGGCACCTCGACGGGCTCGGCACCGTCGGGCGCGGCAACCACTTCGTCGAACTGGCCCGCGTCGGGCCGATCCTCGCGGCGGAGCACGCCACGCGGCTCGGGCTGGACGCCGGTGACCTGGTGCTCGTGGTGCACTCCGGCTCGCGCGGGCTGGGCGAACGGATCCTGCGCGAGCACACCGAGACGCACGGCGCCGGTCCCGCGCCCGACCCGGACGCCTACCTGGCCCGGCACGACGCGGCCGTGCGGTGGGGGTCGCTCAACCGGCGGCTGCTGGCCGCGCGGGTCGCGTACGCGCTCGGCGCCGAACCCACCGAGCCGGTCGTCGACCAGTGCCACAACCTGGTCGAGATCCGCGACGAAAAGAATACCTGCACCGCAAGGGCGCGACGCCGGGTGACGGGCGGGACGTGCTGATCGCCGGCACCCGTGGCACGCCCTCCTATCTGGTGGCCGCGCACGCCGGGCCGGACGCCGGCTACTCGGTGGCGCACGGCGCCGGGCGCAAGGTGTCGCGCGCCGACGCGCTGCGCCGGGGCCGGGCCAAGCACACCGTCGAGGAACTGCGGCGTACGCCGGTCGGCTCGATCGTGGTGTGCGGCGACCGGCAGTTGCTGTTAGGAGGCGCCCACCGCGTACAAGCGCATCGAGCAGGTCGTCGGCGACCTGGTGACGCACGACCTCGCCACGCCGGTCACCACGACGGTTCCGCTCGTCACCTACAAGACGCCGGACGTGGGCCGCAAGGGCCGCCGGTGACCGAGCTGCTGCTGTCCGCCGGGCGCGGACCCGCCGAGTGCGCGTGGGCGCTGGCCCGGCTGCTGTCCCGCCTGGAGGCCGAGGCGGCCCGGCGGGGCCTGCATACCGCGCGGGTCGAGACGGTGACCGGCGACCGGGCCGGCACCTACCGGTCGGTGCTGGTCCGGATCACCGGCGCCGGGGCTGAGGCGTTCGCGGCCGGGTGGACCGGCACGCTCTGCTGGCAGGCGCCCAGCCCGTACCGGACCGGCCACGGGCGCAAGAACTGGTACGTCACCGCGCGCCCGTGCCGGACCGACGTTGTGGTCACGCCGTTCCACGAGGCGGACGTCCAGTTCGTGCCGTGCCGCACCGGCGGGCCGGGCGGTCAGCACCGCAACAAGGCCAGCACCGCCGTCCGGGCCACGCACCGCCCGTCCGGCCGGACCGTGGTGGTGGACACCGAACGGCACCTGCACCTCAACCGCCGGATCGCGGTCGAGCTGCTGCGGCAGCGGATCGCCGCCGACGACGACGCGGCCCGGCGCGCGGGCGTCGACGCCCGCTGGCGGATCCACGACGACCTCGTGCGCGGCGACCCGGTACGGGTGGAGCGGCCCTGACGCGGCCCGATCCGACGTCGCTGACCGGCCCGGCTACCGTGGTCGCGGCGACCGGGCGGCCCCGGCCCGCCGTGGCGCGAGCGCGAGGAGGACGGATGCGACGGAGAAGGACCGGTCTGACGGCGGCGCTGGCGACAGGGGTTCTCTCGCTCGCCGCCTGCGGCGGGGATGCCGGCACCGATCCCGAGACCTACCTCCGCGACGCGATGCGCGAGGCCGTGTCCGTCAAGCAGGAGACCGGGCAGTTCCCCCGGGGCGTGAGCGACCTGTCGGTCGGGGACTACGACGGCGTCGGCGTCGTCACGTTCGTCACCGACAACGACGCGTCGGCGCTCTGCGTGCAGCTGTCCGTGCCGGACGCCAAGCGCAGCGTGTACTCCTCCGACCCGGGGCAGGTCACCGACGGCGCCTGCGACATGGACCGCGTCCGGTGAGCCCGCTCGTGCGGCGCTTCCGCGCCGTGGTCGCCATGTGGATCTTCGTCGGCGCGGGCGGGTTCCTGCTGGCCGGGTTCCTCGGCCTCGCCCTGCTGACCCAGACGGGTCCGTTCGCGGCCGCGTCGACCTTCTCCGCCGCCGCCGAGTTCGCCCCCGGCGCCGAGATCAAGGTGCGGGACACCGGCGTACGCCCCGGCAACATCCTGATCCTCGCCACCCCGGCCACAGTCGACCCCGCCACCGTGCGGTGCACCGCGAAGAGCCGGGTCTACTCCACCGGCGAGCAGCGGACCAGCGAGCTGACCGGGGCCCGGCCCGAGGGGACCGCGGCGGTGATGCGCGACCGCGGCGACCCGCGGCAGTTCACTCCGGTGCTGGCCACCGACGGCATCGCCTGGATGGGCACCGACTTCGTGAGCTGCACCGGCGCCGGCGCGGAGGCGTTCGCGCTGACCACCGCCGAGGGCATCCAGAGCGACCGGTTCCGGCTCGGCGCCGGACTGCTGCTCATGCTGCTCGCCCCGGTGCTCGCCGGGCTCGGCTGCCTCGCGCTGTACTTCACCCGGAAGTGGAACCGGGAGGCGGCGCTGCGCGGCGACTCGACGAGCTGGCCCTACCGGTGACCGGGCTGCGCCTGCACGTCGGCTGTGCCATGTGGACGCACAGGTCCTGGTCCGGCCGCTTCCTGCCGCATCCGCTGCCCGCGCACGAGCGGCTGCGCGCGTACGCCGGGTGGTGCGACGCCGTGGAGGGCAACACCACGTTCTACGCGACCCCGGCCCGGGAGACGGTGGCGTCCTGGGCCGAGCAGACCGGCCCGGCCTTCCGTTTCCTGCCGAAGCTGCCGAAGGCGGTGACGCACGAGCACCGGCTCACCGGCGGCGAGGCAGCGCTGCGCGCGTTCCTGCACGCGATGGAGCCGCTCGGGCCCCGGGCGGACGCGCTCTGGATCCAGCTGCCCGGCTCGTTCAGCCCCGGCGACGTGCCCGACCTCGACCGGTTCCTGCGCACGCTGCCCGACACCCACAGGTACGCCGTCGAGGTCCGCCACCCCGCCTTCTTCACCGAGGCCGGCGCGGTACGCGCGCTGGAGGCCACGCTGCACCGGCACGGCGCGGAGTGGGTGCCGTTCGACACCACCGCGTTCTTCCGTACGCCGCCCACCAGCGACGCGGAGCGGGAGGCGTGGACGCGCAAACCGCGCCTGCCGCTGCGTACCCGGGCGCTGACCGACCGGCCGATCGTGCGCTACCTGGGCCGCGACGACCCGGCCCGCACGGTCGAGGGCTGGCAGCCGTGGCTGGACGTGGTCACCGGCTGGCTGCGGGAGGGCCGCTCGCCGACGGTGTTCGTGCACACACCGGACAACGCGGACGCGCCCGAGCTGGCCCGCCGCTTCCACGACCAGGTCCGCGAGCGGGTGCCCGGGCTCGCGCCGTTGCCGGAGCCGGAGCCGGTCGGCCCGGCCACGCTGTTCTGAGCGCCGGCGTGGGTCCGCCTGCGCGGCCGGGCTGCGCGTGCCCGGCCGCGCGGACCCGGACCTCAGCCCGGCCGGCCGCCCTCGGGCGGGGGCAGGCGGTCGTCGTACACGCCGGAGCGGCCCGCGTACCGCTCGCCACGCAGGAACGGCAGCGGGTTCGGGGTGCAGCCGTGCAGGCCGAGCGTCTGCTGCTGCATCACCGGCGCCGGGCGGCCCCGCCCCGGGCAGCGCTCGTGCCCGTGACCCAGGCGGTGGCCGACCTCGTGGTTGACCACGTACCGGCGGTACGCGGCGAGGTCGCTGCCGTACGCGGGCGCGCCGAGCACCCAGCGGGCCACATTCACCACGACCCGGTCCCCGTTGCGGCAGGACGTGTACCGGTCCAGCCCGTCCCCGCACAGGTCGTCGCGCGTACCGGGGGTCGCGAGGTAGACGGTGAAGTCGGCGGGCCCGTCGGCGCCGACGCGACGCAGGGCGATCCGCCCGTCGGTCGTCCAGCCACCCGGGCCGGCGAGGATGCCGGTGACCTGCGCCCCGAAGTCGGCCGCTGGCAGACCCGTGATGTCGCGCTCCACCGCCACCCGGTAGCGCAGCAGCCGGCCCGTACCCCCTGTGGTGGCCGGCTCGGCGGCGGCGAACCGCCACCGGTTGCCGCCCTCGGCGGGATAGCCGATCCGCGCCGGCCGGGGCCGGACGGGCGCCGCCGCCGACGCGGCCGGCGCGGCAGCGGACGGCCCGGCCGGCTCGGACGGCGTGGCTGCGGGCTGGTCGGCCACTGCCGGTGTGCAGCCGGCCAGCGCCACCCCAGCGCGATCACCGCCGCGCCACCGCGTGTCCGGTCCACGGTCCTGGTCATCTCGTCTCCCCTCGGTGCCCGGTCGGGGGCACGGGGATGAGGACGGGTGATCCGTCGCGAAAGTTGGTGCGGCGGGGACTCAACCTTTTCCGCTGCCCGCACGTCCCTACCGGGGTGAGAGGTGCAGAGGACCGGCATGGCCCGGGGTGACGCGGAGTTCGTCGAGTTCGCGCGGGCGTGCTCCGGGCGGCTGACGCACGCCGCCTTCCTCATGACCGGCAACCACCACCACGCCGAGGATGCCGCCCAGACCGCGCTCGTGCGCACGTACGCGTCCTGGTCCCGGATCCGCAACGGCGACCCGTACGGCTACGCCCGGTCGGTGCTGGTGAACCACCTCGTCGACACCTGGCGGCGGCCGATCCGCGAGTACCCGAGCGACGACCTCCCGGAGCGAAGCGGCGGCGACCTGGCCGAGGAGGTGGCGACGCGGCGGTGGCTGGTCACCGCGCTCGGCACGCTCACCGCGCGGGAACGCGCCGTCGTCGTCCTGCGTCACTACTTCGACCTGCCGGAGGCCCAGGTGGCCCGCGAACTCGACGTGTCCGTCGGCACCGTCAAGAGCACCTCGTCCCGGGCGCTGGAGAAGCTGCGTACCGCCGGCCTGTCCGCGCCCCGACCGCAGGAGACGTGCCGGTGACCGAGATGGACGAGCTGCGCCGGGCCATGCGGGCGACCGAGCGGGCCGGTGGTCTGGACCTCGACGACATCATGCGCCGGGGGCGGCGGCTGCGCCGGCGGCGGCGGGTC
>NZ_KK037233.1:2112498-2127343 GCF_000568915.1 Micromonospora sp. M42
CGGCCCGGCCCGCCGAACCTCCGGGCGGGGAGCCGGCCGCCACCGCGTCCGCCGGCCCTCCAGCGCCCACGCCGACGGCCGCGCCGGCCCCGACCCAGTCGCCGCTACAACCGCTCGGGACCGTCGTGGACAGCGGCATCCGGTACGGCGCCGACGCGCGCGTGTTCTTCATGGTCCCGATCGACGTGCCGGAACTGCCGCGTGTGACGATCGGCCTGGTCGCCGGACGCCGCGCGCCGGACGGCCACCTGACCTCCGACTTCCTGCTCAACGACGTGTCCGGCAGCGACCGCCGGGCCGGGTTCCACGAGATCGGGTACGACCAGCAGCGGGCGCCCACCGACACGTCGGTACCGACGTTCGGCTACTTCGTCGGGCCGGCGGCCCGCATCGTCGGGACAGTCGACGGCCGGCAGGTCGAGGCGAAGCTGGCCAGGTGGAGCGAGGACCCCCAGGTGGTGATCTTCTGGTTCGACCCGAAGACCCTGACTCCGGGAACCCGCCTGGACGGCATCATCGCCCGAGACCCCCAGGGCCACCGCCTGTAACCCACCCGCCCGCTCCCTCCCCCGCGTCTTGCGCGTTGATCAAGGAGTTTGCGGACTGGCACCGCCCCGACAAGGACACAAACTCCTTGATCACCGGGAAGGGAGGGGCCGGGCGTGAGAGCCCATCCCGCCCCGAGCTCCCTGGTTCGCCGACTCGAGCCGCCCCGCGCGCCCTCCCTCGCCTCGGCGCCCCGAACCACCCGTAGATCTTGGGATACGGACCACGGATCTCGGGTCATGGGAGACCCGACGCGCCTGGGACGGGCAGGCGAGGCTGGCACCGGCCCTCGCCGGCGATCTTGCACTTTCCGCCCGGTCAGATGAGGCATTCAGGACATCTACCGGCCCGCAAGTGCAAGATCGCGGGAGCGGGGAGGGGGCGGGAGGGGGCGGGAGGGGGGCGGGAGGGGGGCGCGGGGTGGGGGTGTGAGGATCGGGGGCATGCGTGCTGTGGTGTTCGAGCGGTTCGGGGTGCGGCCAGAGGTTTGCCGGGTGGATGATCCGGCGCCGGCGGCGGACGGGGTGGTCGTCCGGGTCGGCGCTACCGGGTTGTGCCGCAGCGACTGGCACGGCTGGCAGGGCCACGACCCGGACATCCGTCTGCCGCACGTGCCGGGGCACGAGTTCGCCGGCGTCGTCGTGGCGGCCGGCGCGGACGTACGCGGCTGGCGGCCCGGCGACCGGGTCACCGCGCCGTTCGTCTGCGCGTGCGGGCGGTGCCCGTCGTGTCTCGCGGGCGACCAGCAGGTCTGCGAGCGGCAGACGCAGCCGGGCTTCACCGGCTGGGGCTCGTTCGCCGAGCTGGTCGCGGTACGGCACGCCGACGTGAACCTGGTCCGGCTGCCGGACGAGCTGGACGAGGCGGCCGCCGCCGCGCTCGGCTGCCGGTTCGCCACCGCGTTCCGGGCCGTGATCGCGCAGGGCCGGGTGGCCGCCGGTGAGTGGGTGGCGGTGCACGGCTGCGGCGGCGTCGGCCTGTCCGCCGTGATGATCGCGGCGGCGAGCGGGGCGCGGGTGGTGGCGGTGGACGTGTCGCCCGCCGCGCTGGAACTGGCCCGCCGCAGCGGCGCCGCTGTCTGCGTGGACGCGAGCACGCTGGGCGGTCCCGCCGAGGTGGCCGCCGCGATCCGGGACGCCACCGGCGGGGGCGCGCACCTGTCGCTGGACGCGCTGGGCGCTCACGCCACCTGCGTGGCGTCGATCGAGGGCCTGCGCCGGCGCGGCCGGCACGTGCAGGTCGGGCTGCTGCCCGCCGCGCAGGGACGCCCGGCGCTGCCGATGGACCTGGTGATCGCGTACGAGCTGGAGCTGCTCGGCAGCCACGGCATGCCGGCCCACGCGTACCCGGAGATGCTGCGGCTGGTCACCGCCGGGGTGCTGCGCCCGGCCGACCTGGTCACCCGCACCATCGACCTGGACGCCGCGCCGGACGCGCTGGCCACCATGCACCGGCCGGCCGTTGCCGGGATGTGCCTGATCCAGCCCTGAGAACGGGCACGGGCCGGCCCGGCGCCGGGAGACCCGGCGCGGACCGGCCCGCGAGGCCGTCCGGTCAGTCGGTGACGGTCACCGTGACGGTACGAGGCGGCTGCTGGTACTGCCCCCGGTTGTCCATGCCGCGGATCGTCACCGTGTACGTGCCGGCCGGGATCACCGGCGACGTGTACGCGAAGTTCGACCCCGGCGAGCCCGGGCTGGTGAGGAACGTGGCGATCCACGGCCAGCTGGTCGGCGCGCCCGCCCGGCCGAACGTGCCGGCCGAGTTCATGCCCTGCCCGGCGCTGTTGCCGATCTGCACCTCGACCTTCTGCATCCCGCCGTCGTCCACGGCCCGGCCGGTGATCACGATCCGGCCGCCGGTGTACGCCTGTCCCTCGACCGGCGTGATGCTCGGCTCCAGCGTCGGGTCGGTGTCACCCGGGTAGACCAGGTAGCGGGCGGTCGCGCCGCTTGTCGAGTTGTCCTGCTGGCCGGCGGTGTCCACGGCCCACGCCTCGACGCTGTACGTGCCCCGGGTGGGCAGGTCGATCGAGAGCGTGAACGCGGTGCTGGTCGCGCCGGGCGAGGCGAGCGTCGCGTCGACTGTGGCGAACGCAGCGGCCATGGTGCCGTTTGGTTGCACGTACCGGCCGGTGTCGAGGTCGCGCAGCGCGATCCGGACCGCCCGTACCCCCTTGTCGTCGGTGGCGGTGCCGGCCAGGTCCAGGTGCAGCTGGTCGATGTCCTGGTTGGTGCCGGTGAAGCTGAGCAACCCGTTGGGGAAGGCGTCGCCGGGCACCTGAGCGGTGACGGTGAGCCGGCCCATGTTGTTGCTGGAGGTGGTCAGGCCGAGCTTGTCGGTGGCGCGTACCCGGAAGTCGTAGACGCCCGGGGTCAGCGGCACGGTGGTGAACGCCCAGTCGAACGTCGCGGCGTCGAGGTTGGCCGGGGAGATCCGGTGGTAGCCGGCGACCGAGTCGGCGCCCCAGGTGCCGTCGCTGGCCAGCGCCTCGCGGGTGGTGTTGTTGCGCAGGTAGATCTCCACCGACTTGAGCGCGTCGTCGTCGTTCGCCGTGCCGGCGAACGTGATCGTGCCGCCGGGCGCGACGGTGAGCGGCGCCGGGTTGCCCGGCGGGGTCATCGCCACCGGCGAGGTGATCGCCACCGTCGGCGGTACGCCGTTCGCGGAGACGGTCCAGTCGCGGGTGTCGCCGCGCAGGTCGCTCTGCCCGGTGGTGTCGACGGCGGTGGCGGTCATCTTCCACTGGCCCTCGGTGGGCAGCGTGACCTCGTACTGCCAGGTGGTGGACGTCGCGCCGATCACGTCCGGCTCGCCGCGGAACGTGTTGTAGACGGCGGCGACGGTGCCGTCGTCCTGCAGGTACCTGTTGTCCGGCGTGCGGAACGAGTAGATCAGCGAGTTGACACCCTTGTCGTCGGTGGCGGTGCCGGAGGCCACGAACGTCTGCGTGGCGAGCAGGCCGGCCGACGGTGAGCTGATCCGGGTCGACGGCGGCAGGTCGTCGAAGCGGAACGTCTCGATCTTCTTGACCGCCTTTGTGGTGTCGCCGGCACCGTTGCGGTCGAACGTCTTGGCCTGCAACTGGTAGACGCCGGCCGGCAGCGTCACCGGCAGGCTCCACGTGGTGGAGGTGGCGTTCGGCGCGGCGAGCGTCGTGTTGATCGCCTTGAACGCGCCCCAGGTGGTCATGTCGGCCTGGAGGTACTTGCCACTGTTGCGGTCCTGGATCTCCAGCTGGACGCGGGCCACTCCGGCCGGGGCGAGCGCCTGGCCGCTGATGGTGAACTCCTCGCCGGCCGGCTTCACCGCGCCCTCGATCGGCGTGGTGACTGTGGTGTCCAGCGGCGCGGGCGCGGGCTCCTTGGAGAGGTCGAAGAAGGCCACCCGGCCGGTGGTCTTGCCGCCCTTGACGTTGCCGTCACCGCCGACGAGCAGGCCGCGCGAGGTGGCGATCATCGCCTTCTCGCCCTCGTACGAGTTGGAGCCGGGGTTCCACTCCAGCGCGGTGCCGGTGAGCGGGTCCAGCGCGCCGAGGTGGTCGCGGCGGACCACCTGGTCGCCGAGGCCGTAGCCGCTGAGTCCCTGGCCGGTGCCGTAGCCGACGTTGTCCAGGCCGGGCCACGGCACGTTCGACGTGGGCGACTCCTGCCAGCTGAAGTGCCCGCCGACGTAGACGGCGGTGTCGGTGATCGCGACCGAGTAGATGCTGTCGAAGTGCCGGGAGATCCAGAGCGGCTCGACGTGGTCGTTCCCGGTCAGCGGGTACGCGATGGCGGTGTCGTTGATCGGCGGCCGGTCGCCGCCGGAGCCGCTGGTGACCACGAAGTACGAGTCGTCCGGCGCGATGTCACCGGCGAAGACGCGCTGGATGCCGCCGACGAAGGAGAGGTTGTCCTCCCACAGCCGGGTACGCCAGGGCAGCAGCGCCTTGCTGGCCGTACCGATCAGGGCCACGCCGTAGCGGTCCTGGCCGGCGATCTGGCGGCCGGTGTGCACGACCAGCAGCTTGCTGCGGTCGTGGGTGAGCTTGAGCTGCTGCACGGTGAGCATGCCGCCGACGCCGATGCCGCCGGTCAGCGGCAGGTTGAAGCCGGTGTCGACGGCGCCCGTGGTGGGGTTGAGGGCGGCCAGGCCGCTGCGGCTGACCCCGTTGACGGTCGCGAACTGACCGCCGACGTAGACCGCGTTGCCGCTCACCGCGAGCGCGGTGGCCCGCGCGTTGGCGGTGGCGGTGAACGCGGCGATCGGCGCGCCGGTGGTCGGGTTCAGCCGGGCGATCTTGCGCTTCGTGACGCCGTTGATCGTGTTGAACGTGCCGGCGATGTAGAGCGACGAGCCGTCCGGTGACGCCTCCACCGCGGTGACCGCCCCGTCGATGACCGGCTTGAACGCGGTGTCCACCTTGCCGGTGTCCAGGTTGTACGACGCCAGGGACTTCTGCGCGATCGCGGACCCGCCGACGTTCGCGATCGAGGTGAACGTGCCGGCGATGAAGACCCGGTTGCCGATCACCTCGATGTCGGTGATCTCGCCGTTGGTGATCCGCGGCGTGTCGGTGCGGGGCGTGGTCGGCATCAGCCGGGTGTCCCCGGGGGTGACCAGCGCCCGGGTGGCGGTGGTACGCGCGGCGCCGAGCGCGGCGCTGCTCCCGGTCGCCTGGGCGCCGGTCCGGCCGGCCGCGCCGGCGTCCCGCACGACGACGGTGCCGGCGAGCGCCGGTACGCCCACCACCACGACCGCGCCGGCGGCGATGACCGCCACCGCGCGACTCCAAACTCGCATCGAGATGACTCTCCCTGTCCGCCGGGACGGCCCCCCTCGGGTGATTCCCGGGTCCCTCCGTCCGCGTGCCGGACGCCACCGTAGGAGGCAAAGACATTTCGCGATACGTGCCGCACCGGTAATCGACCGGTCGCCATCAATTCCGGCCACACCGGCAGGCCCGCTCCTCCGATCGGACCACGGGTTCCGCCGTCCGGCCGCCGCGGCGTTCAGTCGCCCCGCACCCGGGGGTGGCGGTGGTCGGTGAGCCGCAGGCCGACACCGCGTACCGCCGCGATGGTGACGCCGGTGCCCAGCTCGTCGAGCTTGCGTCGCAACCGCTTCACCAGGGACTGCACGTCGGCCCGGCCGTGCGTCGGCGCGTCGCGCCAGACCGCCCGGTGCAGCTCGGCGTAGCTCCACACCCGTACCGGCTCGGCGGTCAGGCAGGTCAGCAGGTCGCGCTCCAGCCGGGTCAGGGCGGTCTCGCGGTCGCCCCACCGGGCGGTGGAGCGCGCTGCGTCGATCACCAGCGCGCCGTCCGGCGCGGGCTTCGGCTCGGGTACGGGCGGACCCGGCGCGCCGGCCGGGTCCGTCGCGTCCGCTGTGATCAACTCGCGCAGCTCGTCCAGATCGGCGACCATCAACAGTGGCGCGACGCCGTCGAGCAGCTCGGTCAGCCGCACCCGTTCGGCCGGGGACGACGTCACGCCGATGACGAGCGAGAAGGGCCGCTCCGGCGGCTCGGTGCCGGAGTTCGCCGCGTTCGTGCCGTCAGTCGTCACCGCGCCCCACCGTGACAAAAACTGTCAACAAGCCATCCGGTCCGGGGGCCTGTTGGTGACATGTTGCTCACGTACGGTCATTGATCGTTCCCTCATGTCGATCATAGTGTCCATTCAGGTGACCGGCGTAGACCCGCACGGACACCTAGGGGGCCTGGGGGGTTCTGGTAATACCGGTGCGACCAGTCGGGAGAGCGCGTCTCCTGGCCCTTCTGCCATGGCTCGATCATCAGCGGGTCATCGGAACAGGAGGCAGCACCGATGCTGAGACGTCCACACAGATGGGGCCCGGCCCGGCGGCTGGTGAGCGCGGGCGCCGCCCTGGTGCTCGCCGCGACCGCGCTGGCCGCCACCGGCACTGGAGCACAGGCCGGCACGGCTACCGGCGCGTCGGCCGGCGACAAGATCCGCCCCGAACTCACCCGGCAGCTGGAGGGCAAGAGCGAGGGCGACTTCTGGATCCACTTCTCGGGCAAGGCGGACCTGGGCAAGGCCACCGCGATCAAGGACTGGAACGAGCGCGGCGCCGCCGTCGCGGCGGCGCTGAAGAAGACCGCCGCGGAGAGCCAGGCCAAGATCCGCGCCGAGCTGGACCGCTCGGGCACGAAGTACCAGAGCTTCTGGGCCACCAACGCCATCAAGGTCACCGACGGCTCGCTGACCATGGCGCAGAACTTCGCCGCCCACTCCGAGGTGGACGGCCTGTACGCGCCGATCGAGTACAAGCTCCCCGAGACCATCCCGGGCACCGACGAGAAGTCGGCGAACGCGCTGGAGTGGGGCATCGCCAACATCAACGCCGACGACGTCTGGTCCCAGTACGGCGTCAAGGGCGCCGGCATCACGGTGGCCAGCATCGACAGCGGCGTCCAGTTCGACCACCCGGCGCTGGTGAACTCGTACCGCGGCAACAACGGTGACGGCACCTTCGACCACAACTACAACTGGTTCGACGCGGCCGACGAGTGCGCCACCGCGCCGTGCGACTCCGACGGCCACGGCACGCACACCATGGGCACCATGGCCGGCGCCGACGGGGCCAACCAGATCGGTGTCGCCCCCGAGGTCAAGTGGATCGCCGCGAACGGGTGCTGCCCGTCCGACGCCGCGCTGGTCTCCTCCGGCCAGTGGATGCTGGAGCCCACCGATCTCAACGGGCAGAACCCGGACGCCAGCAAGCGGCCGAACATCATCAACAACTCGTGGGGCACCAGGACGCCGTCGAACGAGCCGTTCATGGAGGACGTCACGAACGCCTGGACCGCGTCCGGCATCTTCGGCGTCTGGTCCAACGGCAACAACGGCCCGTCCTGCCAGACCAGCGGCTCGCCGGGCAGCCTGGCCAGCAACTACTCGGCCGGCGCGTACGACGTCAACAACAACATCGCCAGCTTCTCGTCCCGGGGCTCGGGGCAGAACGGCGAGATCAAGCCGAACATCTCGGCGCCCGGCGTCAACGTGCGCTCCAGCGTGCCGACCAACTCGTACGCCAGCATCAGCGGCACCTCGATGGCGGCGCCGCACCTGGCCGGCGCGATCGCGCTGCTCTGGTCGGCGGCGCCCACCCTGGTCGGCGACGTCCCGGCGACCCGCGCGCTGCTCGACGACGCGGCGATCGACAAGGGTGACACCCAGTGCGGCGGCACCACCGACGACAACAACGTCTACGGCGAGGGCCGGCTGGACGCGCTCGCACTGCTCGCCGCCGCCCCGATCGGGGACAACGGCACGCTGGCCGGCAAGGTCACCGACGCCGCCACCGGCGCGGGCATCGCCGGCGCCACCGTCACGCTGTCCGGCGCGGCGGACCGCACGCTGACCACCGGCGCCGACGGCACGTACTCCTCGCTGCTGCCGGCCGGCGACTACCAGGTCGTCGTCTCCACCTTCGGGTACGCCACGCGCACGCTGTCCGCGACCGTCACCGCGAACACGACCACCACGCTTGACGTCGCGCTCACCGCGGTGCCGAGCGTGACGGTCAGCGGGCAGGTCACCGACGGGTCCGGGCACGGCTGGCCGCTGTACGCGAAGGTGAGCGTCGAGGGCACGCCGATCTCCGACTACACCACGCCCACCACCGGCCGCTACAGCCTGTCGCTGCCGTCCGGGGCGACCTACCGGCTCACTGTCGAGCCGCAGTACGCCGGCTACCTGACCACCACCAAGGAGGTCACCGTCGGCTCGGGCAACGCCGTCGCCAACATCGCGGTGCAGGCGAACCCCGAGGCGTGCACCACCGCCCCCGGCTACACCGTCAGCTCCGACGGCGAGTACGAGACGTTCGACGGCACCGGCGTGCCGGACGGCTGGACCGTGGTGGACAACGCCGGCACCGGCCAGGTCTGGGAGTTCACCGACGCCGGTGAACGCGGCAACCTGACCGGCGGCAGCGGCAACTTCGCCATCATCGACAGCGACAACTACGGCAGCGGCGGGCAGCAGGACACCTCGCTGGTCAGCCCGGTGGTCGACCTCACCGGCGTGACCACGCCGGTGATCCGGTTCAACCAGGACTACAACTGGCTCAACAGCGACCGCGCGGACGTCGACCTGAGCCTCGACGGCGGCACCACGTGGAGCAACGTGCTGCGGCAGGCGGCCGACGTGCGCGGCCCGCGGGTGACCGAGGTGCCGATCCCGCAGGCGGCCGGCCAGTCGCAGGTGCGGGTGCGCTTCCACTACTACGAGGCCAGCTGGGAATGGTGGTGGCAGGTCGACAACGTCCTCATCGGCAGCACGCTCGTCTGCAAGCCGGTGAACGGCGGCCTGGTGCTCGGCCACGTCCGCGACAAGAACGACAACAGCTACGTCAACGGCGCCACGGTGACCAGCAAGGACCGCCCGGCGGAGAAGGCCACCACGGTGGCCACGCCTGATGACACCGAACTGCCCGACGGCTTCTACTGGATGTTCTCGTCGCTGACCGGCAAGCACCCGTTCACCGCCGGCGCGGGCAACTACGTGAGCCAGACCAAGCAGGTCACGGTCGAGGAGGACTGGGCCACCGCGGCCAACTTCCAGCTCGCCGCCGGCCGGCTGTCGGTGAAGCCGGCCTCGATCACCGGCACGGTCCGGATGCCCAGCGGGAAGGTCAGCAAGACGTTCACCGTGACGAACACCGGCGGGGCGCCGGTCAACGCCGAGTTCAGCGAACGCGACGGCGGGTTCGTGCTGCAACGGGCCGACGGTTCCCAGTTGTCCCAGCAGGCGCTGCTCGGCTCGACCGGCGCGCCGGTCCAGCGGCTGACCGCCGCGACGTCGTTCGCGGCCCGCTCGTCCGGCAAGTCGTCCACCGGCATCGGCGCGGCGGCGGCCCCGCAGGCGGACCCGTGGACCACCATCCCGGGCTACCCGTCGAACGTGATGGACAACCGGGTCGTCAGCGTCGACGGCAAGGTCTACTCCATCGCCGGTGGCGACGGCACCACGTCGAGCGCCAAGAACTACCGGTACGACCCGATCGCCCAGGCGTGGACCGGCATCGCCGACCTGCCCGGCGCGCGTAACGCCATGACGGTCGGCGTGCTCGACGGGAAGATCGTCGCCACCGGTGGCTGGGGTGCCGCCGGACCGGACGCCGCCACCTTCTCGTACGACCCGGCGGCGAACACCTGGACCCGCAAGGCCGACAACCCGGCGCCGCGCTCGGCGGCCGGCCAGGCGGTCGCGGGCGGCAAGTTGTACGCGATCGGCGGCTGCACCACCGCCAGCTGCACGCCGATGTCCAACTCGGTGGTCCGCTACGATCCGGGCGCGGACGCCTGGGAGACGCTGCCCGCGTACCCGAAGTCGGTGGCGTTCCTGTCCTGCGGCGGGATCGACGGCACCGTCTACTGCACCGGCGGCAACGACGGCACCACGTCGCAGAAGGCCGGGTACGCCTTCGACCCGTCCGCGAACGCCTGGACCGCCATCCCGGACGCGCCGGCCGACAGCTGGGCCTCCTCGTACGCGGTGGCGAACGGCAAGCTGCTGGTCGTCGGCGGGTCGCAGGGCGGCGCCATCACCAACGCCGGCTTCGCCTTCGACCCGGCGACCAACTCGTGGGCGAACCTGCCCAACGCCAACACCCCCCGTTACCGGGGCGGCGCGGCCTGCGGGTTCTACAAGATCGGCGGCTCGTCGGGCAGCTTCACGGCCACCAAGGACAGCGAGGTCCTGCCCGGCTTCTCCGAGTGCTCGGAGGCCGCCGCCGACGTGAGCTGGCTGACCGTCGACAAGTCGAAGGTCACGCTGGCGCCCGGTGAGAAGGTCACCGTCACCCTCACGATGACGGCGAACGTCGACCAGCCGGGCACGTACTCGGCGTCGGTGGCGATCAAGGAGGACACCCCGTACACCGTGGAGCCGGTGGCGGTGACCATGATCGCGCAGCCGCCGAACACCTGGGGCAAGCTGTCCGGCACGGTCTCCGGCAAGAGCTGCCAGGGCGCGACGGCGCCGCTGGCGGGCGTGACCGTGCAGGTCGACTCCTGGGCGAACTCCTACACCTTCACCACCGACGCCCAGGGCCGGTACGCCTACTGGATGGACCGGCGCAACAACCCGCTCACGCTGATCGTCGCGAAGGACGGCTGGAAGCCCCAGACGCGCCAAACGAAGATCAACAGCAGCACGCCCACGGTGGAGGACTTCACCCTCTCCCCCACCCGCTGCTGACCTGAAACACACATGAGTCGGCCCGCCCGGTGCCCCGCACCGGGCGGGCCGCCCCACGCCACCCCCCTCTCCCCCGCGATCTTGCACTTACCGCCCGGGCAAGGCGCACAAAAGCCCCACCCGAGGGGCCGCAAGTGCAAGATCAGCGGCGCGAGCCACGGGCGGGGCGCGGGCAGGGTGGGGGAGGGCGGGGTCAGGGTGGGGTCAGGCGGAAGCCGACGCCTCGGACGGCGTGGATGGTGGCGGGGACGTTGAGGCGGGCGAGCTTGCGCCGGATGCGGCGTACCACCGAGTGCATGTCCGAGCCCCGCCCCAGGTGGTCGTTGCCCCAGACCGCGCGGTGCAGCCGGGCGTACGTCCACACCTGACCGGGCGTGCCGGCCAGGCAGACCAGCAGGTCGTGCTCCAGCGGCGTCAACCCGACCTCGCGCTCCCGCCAGCGCAGCACCCGCCGGTCGGAGTCGACACCCAGCTCCAGCCCGGACGACGGGACGGAGGACGCGCCGGACGACGGAGCGGGCGGCTCACCGGCGGGCTGCGGCCGGGACGGCGGCGGGCCGGACGGACGACGGACCAGGTCGAGGAATCGGCGGGCCTGGTGGACGCTGGAGACGATCAGGAACGCCTCGGTGCCGCCGAGCAGCTGGGCGAGCTGCCGTCGCTCGGCCGACGAGGACGCGACGCCGATGACCAAGGACGGCATCCCTGTCATCCGTTCCCACCTTTCCGGCAGGTTGAACCGCAACGCCGGGCGGTCGCCAGGCACGACGATGCGGGGCACCTGGCTTGCGGAGTTCGACCCGAGGGGTGCGGGGAGCTGCGGTTTCGTGAGGCTTCGGGGTGAACTACCGGGATCATATAGCCGAGCACCGATGATTGGTATAGCAGTTAACGTCGATGTAACTGCACGCGGTTCGGCACGCGCGTACCGATGAGAGCCGGGACGTACGCCGGTCCAATGCGTGTGATCACGCACATGCTCTCCCTGGCCGGCGGGACGCCGACCCGCGCGGACATCGCCGCCCGCTGCGCCGAACTGGCCGAGGCGCTGCGCGGCCGAGACCGGGGCGTGGTGGTGTGCGACGTGTCCGCTGTCGCCGCGCCCGACCTGGTCACGGTCGAGGTGCTGGCGCGGCTGCGCCTGACCGCGCGCCGCTTCGGCTGGGGGCTGGAGGTACGCGGGGCGGGCGACGACCTACGCGAGCTGGCCGGCCTGCTCGGGCTGGCCGGCGCCCTCCTCCAGCCGGTCGGGCAGCCCGAACAGCGGGAACAGGCGGTCGACGTCGAGGAAGTTGTTGAGCGACGTGATCCGGCCGCCGGAGACGCCGATGACGATCAGCGCCCACGGCACATGTCCTGAGCCGTCGGGGTCACGCCGGTAGTGCCCGAACGCGGGCATTCCGTTGGCGGCCGTCGGCACCAGCCGGGACCCGCGGCAGCCGCTGCCGGTGCCGGCCATCCAGTCCGCGATGTGCGCGGGGCCGCGCAGCCACAGCGGCAGCGGCGGCATCGACAGCGTCGCGTCCTCGTGCAGCAGCGCGGTCAGCGCCGTCAGGTCGTACGCCTCGAACGCGCGCACGTAGCGGGCGAGCAGCGCCTGCTGCTCCTCGTCGAGCGGACGGCGCGCGTCGGCCTCGGTGTCGGCCGAGGCGATCGTGGCCCGCGCCCGCTGCAGCGCGCTGTTGACGCTCGCCACCGACGTGTCCAGCAGATCGGCGACCTCCTGGGCGGACCAGGCGAGCACCTCGCGCAGGATCAGCACGGCCCGCTGCTTCGGCGGCAGGTGCTGCAACGCCGCGACGAACGCCAGCCGCACCGACTCGCGGCCGGCGACCACCTCGGCCGGGTCGGCGACCTCGGGCAGCACCCGGTCGTCGGGCGCCGGGCCGACCCAGATCTGCTCCGGGCGCGGCTCGCCGGGATGGGTGGCCGTGCCGACGCCCGCCGGGCCGAGGTCCATCGGCCGGACCCGGCGCTGCGCGCTGGTGGCCATGCTGAGGCAGACGTTCGTGGCGATCCGGTAGAGCCAGGTCCGCAGCGCGGACCGCCCCTCGAACTTGTCGAAGTTGCGCCAGGCCCGGACGAAGGTGTCCTGCACCGCGTCCTCGGCTTCGAAGGCCGAACCCAGCATCCGGTAGCAGTAGCCGGTCAGCTCCGACCGGTACGCCTCTAGTTGTGCCTCGACGGGAACGCTCGCCACCTCGCTCACCCGGCTGAAACTAGCCCACATGCTGCATGAACGCGAGTACCCCGGGCGCGCGGCGATGAGTACGCCCCGTCCGCCCGGTCCACCGGTGGTCAGGTCAGCACATCCGAGGAGCACCGATGACCACCACCGAGCGCGACGAGACCCACGCCCCCGGGCGGTACGCCGACGTCAACGGCGTACGCCTCTACCACGAGACACACGGCAGCGGACGGCCGATGATCCTGCTGCACGGCGGCCTCACCTCGGGCGAGATGTTCGCGCCGATCCTGCCCGTGCTCACCGCGAAACACCAGGTCGTCGTGGTGGACCTGCAGGGGCACGGCCGCACCGCCGACGTGGACCGGCCGCTCGACATGGCGTTGATGGCCGACGACGTCGCCGCGCTGATCGACCACCTCGGGCTGGACCGGCCGGACGTGGTCGGCTTCTCCCTCGGCGGCGGCGTCGCCCTGCACGTCGGTTTCCGGCACCCGGAGAAGATCGGCCGGCTGGTCGCCGCGTCCGCGCACATCCGCCGCGACGCCGTCTACCCGGACATGCTGGCGCAGCAGGGTCAGGTCAACGCCGCGGCGGCCGAGTACCTGAAGGACACCCCGATGTACGAGCTGTACCAGCGGGTCGCGCCGCGTCCGGAGGACTTCCCCCGACTGCTCGACAAGATCGGCGAGGCGATGCGGAAGGACTTCGACCTCGCCGACCAGGTGCGTGCCCTGCGGGTGCCGACGCTCGTGATCGCCGCCGACGCCGACATGGCCCCGCCGAGCCACTTCGTGGAGGTGTTCGAGCTGCTCGACGGCGGCCGGCGCGACGGCGGCTGGACCGGCGAGGGCCGCCCGGCGGGCGGGCACGCGCTGGCGATCCTGCCCGGCCTGACCCACTACGACATCGACCAGTCGCCGCTGTTCGCCGCGGTCACCCTGGACTTCCTCGACCGGGACCGCTGACCCTCGCGCGTGTGCCGCGTCCCGTACCGGGGTACCGCTTCCGGAGGAACACCGGTGAGGAGGACGAGATGACCGACCCCAGGTACGCACCGATCGGGCTGGCCACCGCCGGGCAACTGGTCCCCGACGACGGACAGACCGGCGGCGGTGAGGTCGTCGGCGCCGACGACGCGGCTGCCGACGCCGCCCGGGCCGGCGCCGACGTGGACCTGTCCGGGGCCGACCGCGACAGCGACGGCACCCCGGTGGGCGCCGCCGACGCCGAGGCCGACCGGCGGCGCGCCGCCGGCGAGTGACGCTCTCCGCCCCGCCGCCCGCACGAGGTGGCGGGGCGGAGCCGTCCTCACCGGTCGACCGGCAGTTCGACGTCGGGCAGGTGCCCGAGCGCCCGGATCGCGGTGACGGCGGCGTACCCGTCGGCCAGCCAGGCGATGTCGGTGCCGGGGACCGCGCGGACCGCGTTCTCCTCCACCGCCGTACGCACGAACCCCTCGCCACGCTCGGCGACCGACACCTGCACCTGACCGAACGGCGCGAGTGTCGCCTGCCGCAGCCCGGCCACCTGATCGGCCGGCAGGTCGGGCACGTTGAGGTTGAGCACCGTGCCCGGGTCCGCCTCGGCCAGCCAGGGCAGCAGCGTCGCGGCCAGCTCGGCGGCGGTCGCCCAGTGGCGGGACTCGTCGTCCACGCTGTCCAGCACCGCTATCGCCGCGCCACCGCTGCCCGCGCTCGCCGCCGCGGGGGTGAGCACGTCGAGCGACACGGCCAGCGCGCGGATGCCGTTGTTGCCGGCGGTCAGAGCCGCGCCGACGGTGCCGGAGTGCAGGACCGCGTGGCCGGCGTTGGCGCCCCGGTTGATGCCGGACAGCAGCAGGTCCGGCACCGGCCCGAACACGCCGAGCCCGGCCAGCACCGCGATGTACGCGGGTGAGGCC
>NZ_KK037233.1:2127909-2130839 GCF_000568915.1 Micromonospora sp. M42
GGCCGTCGTCGAGCAGTTCCTCGTGGCTGACCTTCAGCACGCTCACCCCGCCGTCGAGCACCGCCTCCAGGTACGGCCCGGACAGGTCGGCCACCACGGTTCCGCCGTTGGCGCTCAGGTCGGCGGCGAGCCGCCGGTAGATGTCCGGGTCCACCACACCCGGGTCGGCCGGTCCGCTGAGCACGCTCACCGGGGCACGCAGCCCTTCGGTGAGCGTCACCGTGTACAGCTCGTCGATGTCGTGCCGCACCATCGGCACGCCCGGGTTCTCGGCGATCTCGGTCCGCTCGCCGTCCCGCCGGTCGTGCACGTACCAGCCGGTGCCGGACTCGCGCCGCACCATCCGTACCGTGACGTCCTCGTCGTCGAGCAGCTTGCGGACCGCGTCGCCGACCTCGCCGCCGAGGCCCACGCACATGGTCACCGGCACGCCGAGCGCGGCGATCATCCGGCTCTGCCACACGCCCTGCCCGCCCGGGTGCAGATGCAGCTCGGTCGCTTCGCCCTGCTGCTCGATCGTCACCGTCAACAGCGGGGCCGGGGCGAACACCATCACCTTCTGCTCCATCCGCCAGTGTTGCCCGCTGACCGGCCCCGGTAATCCCCCAGGTCAGCGCGGGCGCGCGACGGCGCGGCGACGCCGCAGGTACGGCAGCGCGAACAGGTAGAGGCCGCTGATCAGGAGCAGGGCGAGCGGCAGCAGCGGCACGTAGGAGACCCACACGATCGGGTCCTTCTGCGCCAGCGCCACGAAGGTGATCACGACCGTCACGGTGAAGGCGACAGAGAGCCAGCGGTGCAGTTGGCGGATGCGCGTATCCATTGATGCCTACCTCCCGGCGGTGGCCTCCCCGGCGGGGAGGCCCGTGCCGGAAACGCTAGGTCGGGGCGCCCGCCCAGGGCTTCTCGATTCCTGACCGGTACGCGCCGCCGCGCGCACGGGACCCTTTGCCCGGCCGCCCTACCCTGCCGACAAGAGCAGCCGAGCCACGGGGGGCAGGCATGCAGATCATCGAACACAGCGTCATCGGCACCCGCTCCGCCGTGCTCCGGCTACGCCGGCCCGGCAGCCGGCTGGAGTTCCTGGTGTTCCCGATGCTCCACGTGGCGAGCCCGGCGTTCTACGCAGCGGTCACGAAGCGGCTCCGGGAATGCGACCTGCTCGTCGTCGAGGGCGTCAGCGGCCGGTCGGTGGTCGGCTCGGCGTTGACACTCACCTACCGGGCCATGCCGGCCAACCGGCGCTCCGGCCTGGTGACGGACCCCATCCCGTACGCGTCCCTCGGCGTCGAGGTGCTCAACCCGGACGTGTCGGCCGCGGAGTTCGCCGAGGGCTGGCGGGCGATGCCGCTGCGGTACCGCCTCCAGATGTGGCTGGTGATCCCGTTCGTGACGGTGATGCAGTTCTTCGGCGGCACCCGGCGTCTGCTCTCACCGGAGATCGAGGTGAACGACCTGCCGTCGGCCACCGACGAGCGGCTGCTCGCCGCGTTGTCCGAGCTGATCCGTACCCGGTCCTCCGAGCGCATCGACGTGGCGGTCGTGTACGGCGCCGGGCACGTGCCGGCGATCGTGCGCGGGCTCTTCGAGCTGCACGGATACCGTCCCCGCGCAGCCGAATGGCTCACCGTTCTGGAGCGGTGAGCCGGACGCTCAATCGGCGGCCAGCTCCGGCCGGTGCTCCTTGATCCACTCCTGGACGTCCGACTTCAACCAGACCTTGCCCTGCACGAGGTCGGCCACCGGCTCCGGGAAGTTGCGGTTACTGGTGATCACGTAGACCCGCTGCTTGCTGATGCCGCCCAGCATCACGCGAATCTCGGCTGCGCCCACCAGCTCCATACGCCGGACGCTAGACAGTTGACCTGGCTCCTTGACTCGGGTCAACGCCTCGGTCACCGTATGGGGTATGCCGACATCCTCGCCGCCGGGCCGCCCGCCCAGAGCGATCCGGCCGCACGTGGCGATCCGGCCGCTGTGGCTCTGCCGGGTCTGCGCCGGCCCGTGGCCGTGCCAGCCCGCGCGCCTGTTGTTGCTGCTGGAATACCGGCGGGACCGGGTGGCGCTGTCGATCTACATGGCGACATGCCTGTTCGACGCCGCCGCCGACCTGCTGAGACTCAACCCCGATCCGGGCCCACGTCCCGACGAACTGTTCCACCGGTTCGTCGCGTGGACGAGACACACCTGAGCGGACAGGTCACTCTCGTCCCGCCGGGCCCGCTGACCAGTCGTCCACCCGCATCCGCGACGGCGACCTCGCTGTCTCAGAGCGCCGCACGAACCCGGCGACGGCGAGCGCGCTCATCGTGGTGGCCACGGCAGCGGCCAGCACCAGGAGGGTGGTCTCCACCTGCACCGTACGCATGTACTCGCCGCCGTTCGCGGTGGCCGACGCGTAGCGCACGGCCGCGAGCGGGTTGAGCAGCACCGCGGCGATGCCGGCGGTCCAGGCCGCCCTCGGTAGCCGCTCGTCGCCGGGACTGACGGTCCGCCGGGCGGCCCAGCAGCCGAGGGCCGCGAACGTGACGAGCAGCGTGACCGGCAGCAGCCAGAGCACGGCGGGCAGCAGGTCGCGGAGGGGCACCACGGCGTCGAGCAGCTCCACCGGGAAACTGGCGCCGTCGTGGGTCACCACGCCGATCCGGTGGCGGTAGGCCGCGAGCGCGACCAGGGTGCAGCCGATGTGGACGGCGATCAGGGCGACGAGGGCGGACAGTGCGGCGCGGCGGGCGGACACCGGGCCGAGGCTACCGCCCGCGCGCTCCGGCGGGGGGCCGCCCGCACCGCGCGGTCAGACACTCAGGGCGAGATCGGCGACCTCGGCCGCGCAGCCCCAGGACAGCGTCACCCCGGCGCCGCCGTGGCCGTACGCGTGCACCAGCCGCCCGTCCGCCGGGTCGATCTCGACCCGGGGGCCGCCGTGCCGG
>NZ_KK037233.1:2131027-2208657 GCF_000568915.1 Micromonospora sp. M42
GGATGCACGTACGTGATGCCGGCCCGAGGTCGCCCTCGTCGCGAACCCGAGACGGTCAGGTCGAGGGTTCGCCACCAGCAGGACGTGCCCGCGCGCCGGGTACACGGCCGGGTCGGCGGCGAGCCGCCCGGCGGCCAGACCGGTCGCGTTGACCACGACCGGCGCGACCTCGTACGCGTCGGCGAGCGTGCCCAGCCACGGCGGACGACCCGGCCGCCGCCCGACTCCAGGCGCTCCCGCAGCCAGGTGAGGTACGGGGTCATCTCCACCGACGGGGCGGTGAACCGCAGCAGCGCGGTGTACGGCGGCTCCGCCGGCTCGACCACCAGGTCGCCGCAGGCGTCGGCCCACCAGGGCGGCCCGGCGTAGCGATAAAAAAAACCACATCCGGGTGGGCAAAGTCGACCACAAAACGGCACGCCGTCGGCCGCCTGGCGGCGCAGCTCGGCGTGGGTGTCCCGGGCCCAGCGCAGCACCCGTGGGTCCTCGTCGGTGTGGCTCGGGTACCAGACGGCGGCGGCCACGGTGGAGACCGTGTCGGCCGGGTCGTGGGCGGTCAGCACGGTGACCCGGGCACCCCGCCGCTGGAGCGTGAGCGCTGTCGTCAGCCCGACGACGCCGCCGCCGACCACCACCACGTCCGCCTCGGTCATGTTCCGCTCCCGTCACCCGTACCCGTGTGTTCCTGCCGATGGTGGCCGCCCGGACGCCCGGTGTCCAAGACGGATCGGGCGGCGCACGGGACAAATCGCTTTGTCCGTCTCGGTTACGCTCGTGGCGTTTGGCCTTGGGGAGGTCTCATGAGTGCGGATCCTTCGATGAGCGGCGACTTCACCCGCATGCTCGACGCGACGATGGCGGCACTTCGGACAGTGGGTCCGCCGCCGGCGGACGAGCCGGAGACACCGGCGGTCGGCGAGGCCGCCGACGGGCAGGTCCGCGCCGAGATGGGACGCGACGGCAAGCTCCACGCGCTACACGTCGAGCCGCGGCTGATGCGGCTCGGCTCCGAGGAGCTGACCGCGCACATCGTCAGCGCGGTGAACGCGGCGATCGACGGGCTGCGTACCGGCGAGAATCCGCAGGTCGCGGACATGTCGCAGTTGCGGGAGCAGTTGCAGGAGGTACGGGACACCGCCGTTCCCCGGCTCGGGTCGTTCCTCGATGCGCTGACCGAGGCGCAGGAGCGGATGGCACGCGGCGGGCAGCGATGAGCGGCGGCGGCTTCGAGGTGCACCCGCCGCTGATCCGGGCCGCCGGGCGGGGCGTCACCGACGCGGCCAAGCGGTTCACCGGCGAGCTGGAGGCGTTCGAGGCACGGATGCAGGGCTACGGCGAGCCGTGGGGCGCCGACGACATCGGGTCGCTCATCGGCATCGCCTACACCGAGGTGGCGAACTACATCTTCGACTGCGTCGGCATGGCCGCCGACGAGTTCACCGCAGCCGGCGCCGACATCGCCGGGATGGCCGACTCGTACGAGCGGGTCGACGAGGACGGCGCGGGCGCCATGCGTTCGCTGGCCGGCGGGCTGGGCTGAGCCGTGGGACTGCAACTACCGGGTGAGCTGGTCACCGCGCTCGGCTGGATCGGCTACACCTGGCCGGCCGCCGACGAGGAGAAGCTCTTCGAGATGGGCCAGGCGTGGCTGGAGTTCGGCGGCCGGATCGGGGCGGCGGCCGGCGCGGCGGACGCGGCTGCCGCGCAGGTGTGGACGCAGAACGTCGGTCCGGCGATCGCGGCGTTCCAGAAGTGGTGGGGCGGCGAGCAGAACGGGCCGGTCGTGCTGCACGACAGCATGCCCGCGGCGATGCTGCTCGGCGCCGGGCTGATCATCTGCGCGGCGATCGTCCTGGCGCTGAAGATCGCGGTGATCGTGCAGCTCGCCATCCTCGCGTTCGAGGTCGCCCAGGCGATCGCCACCGCCGTGGTCACGTTCGGCGCCTCGCTGGCCGAGATCCCGATCTTCCAGATCATCACCCGGGAGATCGTCGGCGCGCTCATCGACCAGGTCATCGGGAGACTGCTCGATGCCTAGCCCGAGGCGCGGCCGGGGCGCCGCCGCGAAACCGGCGGCCGGCAAGATCGTCCGCAAGGCGGTCGAGAAGCTGGAGAAGCCGATCGTCCGGGTCACCGGGCCCAACCGGAGCCTGCCGACGAAGGTCGTCCGGGTGCAGCGCCGGGACTTCCACGCCACCGCCCAGTTCCGGCGCAAGATGGCCGCGCTGAAGAAGCTCAGCGACGACGGCAAGCTCTACAAGGCCACCAACCCGGTGGCCCGCGACAAGAACCTCACCGACGGGTACAAGGACCGGATCCGCCAGAAGATCTGGGACAAGTACTGGC
Organism: Micromonospora sp. M42; assembly: GCF_000568915.1. NCBI lineage: Bacteria > Bacillati > Actinomycetota > Actinomycetes > Micromonosporales > Micromonosporaceae > Micromonospora > Micromonospora sp. M42. Next base: position 2,133,374 of record NZ_KK037233.1, read on the forward strand.
CGCACGACAAGGACCTCGCCAACCGGCTCAGTCAACGGCTCAGCGACTACCACCCCGACCACGTGTGGGAACTGCAGCTCGGCGGGCCGGACACCGTCGACAACCTCAAGCTGCTGCATGGTAGAACCAACACGGACATCGGCTCCCAGATCTGGGGGCAGATCCAGAATCTGCCGGACGGAACCCCGATCCGAATAGAGGTAGTGGATTGACTTCCGATCTCGCGCAGCTTCTCGCCGAACTCCGCGCCGACCTGGCCGCGGACGAGCCGGCCAGTCTCGCGTACGGGCAGATCGGCGACCCGGCCGACGAGGGCGACGTGCCGGCGGAGCTGCCGGACGGCGTCCGCGAGTTCCTGCTCGTGGCCGACGGCCTGCGGGCCGGCGCGTTCGAGCTGGCCTCGACCGGCCGGCTGCCCGGTGTCCAGTACTTCCTCGACTACGCGCCCGACTTCTCCCCCATCGGCCAGGACAAGGGCGGCTGGCTGGTCGTCGGCACACGCAGCGACGAGCCGATCTTCCTGGAGCGCGCCACCGGGGCGGTCTGGTACTTCCCGCCGACCGGCACCGAGTGGTTCATGGGCGACGCGTTCGAGGAGCTGGCGCCGGACCTCGACTCGTTCGTGCACTACTACGTGCTCGGCCCCGGCTACGCCGAGCTGGTCACCGACGACGACGGGTGGTACGCGTTCCTCGACCGGCAGGGCCTGCTCGACGAGGCCGAAGCCGAGGACGAGGACGAGGACGAGGCGCAGCCGTGACAGTCACCCGCGAACAGCTCACCGCCTTGTGGGGTGAGCGGGGCGTCATCTACTTCCCCGACCAGCGCTTCGACGCGATCCTCGGGCCGCTCGGGCCGGAGGTGTTCCCGCCCGACGGCGCGCTGCCGGTCGAGGTGCCGATCCTGTTCACAGTGGACGTCTCGGTCCCCGACGTCGAGCTGTTCTCCACGCTGTCGATCGAGCTGGGCGACCAGGGCCCCCGCCCGTACGTCGTGCTCGGCTCCGCGCCGGAGGACCCGGCGCTGCTGTTCTGCCTGGACGCGGGCACCGGCGCGGTGATCCTGCTCGACCTGGAGACACCGAACCTGGAGACGGTGAACAGCACGTTCGCCGCGTTCGTGGAGTTCCTCTACCGGCTCGGCCAGCTCATCGCCACCGACCCCGGCGGGCGGGAACGGGCCGCCCGCGCGGCGGCGATCCGCGACGACCTGCGTCCGGTCGACCCGGTCGCGTTCGCCGAGCCGGAGTCGTGGTGGAACATGGCCTTCGACGAGCTGGAGTCGACCGCCTGAGGTCAACCGGCCGCCGGTGCGGCCCGGTCCGCGCCGGGTCAGCCCGGCGACGAGCAGCAGGTACGCGGCCCAACTCCACCGCCACCGTCAACGCCGCCACCGTTGCGGCATCGCCAAGGTGGGCGGGATGGCGTACCAGGCGAACAGGGCGGTGCCGTCCAGCCGACTGACATCACATAACTGCTTGTCGCCTGAAGCTACAAAGACGACGCCCGAAATCGAGGGGGATCAACCATCGCCTAGACACCAAGTCACTTTAGAATCCTCTCGACGTCTTGAATGTATATGTTATATACTCAAACCGATGTCGTACGAAGAGCTGATGCCCGCCGGTCGGTGTCCAGAAGGAAAATATCCAGAGTGAGTTAGCAAGAGGACCCCCCACACTCTTTTCTCCGGTTGTGGGAGTCTAGACACGTGGGCCTAGATAAGGTAACCTAGGCCTGCAAAGGGTTCTGGGGGCCCCCTGATCTAGGGTGTTACCTCGGTACCGGGATATGAGTTTCCCATATTGAGTGCGTGTCAGCTGACGTAGGCTTCTAAGGACCTGTGAGTAACTGCCCACTGTGGACGCAACCCATAGTGTCCACCCGGGTCAGCGTGGTCTCGGTGCGGATCTCCAGGCCCGGGGTGACGGCGGCGACGGCGACGCCGATGTCGGTGACCCGGACTGCCGCGTACCCGACGACGGGTGCGGCGGCGACCGCGGCGGCGATCAGGTGCCGGCGCCGTCCAGGGCCCCGGCACGCGACCAGCAGCACCGCCACCGCGACAAGCGCCGCCCAGCTCCCGGCGAGCGCCGCGTCGAAGCCGGCCGTCCGGTCGACGGCGCTGTCGCCGCTGCCGTACACCGTCCAGCCGAAGTCCCCGGTGCCCGGCCCGGCCGGCATGGTGCGGACCGCGTCCACGATCAGCGGTGCGAGCGCCGCCGGCACCGCCCAGCGCGGGGCGGGCAGTCCGGCGGCGACGGCGTACGCCAGCAGCAGCGCCAGGCTCAGCACCTTCCGCGCCGCGCCAGAGCGGTGCGGCCACCAGGACGCCGACGACGTGGGCGACGGCGGCCACGGCCGCAGGGATCAGCAGCAGCGGAGCACGACGCACCGGCGGATCCTTTCACGGCACACCGGGCCGCCGCCGCCCCGTGATCGTCAGCTGCCGGCCGGCACCTGGTCCTTGATGTCGTCGTACCCGGCCGCGCCCGGCGCCGACGCCGGGGTGTAGATCACCCGGATCACGCCGGTCGGGTACGCCTCCGTCGCGGCCACCCGCAGGTGGTACGGCGCGTCGCCCTCGTCGAACAGCCGGCGGCCCTTGCGGGCGGCGACCGGGTGCACCAGCAGCCGCAGCTCGTCCACCAGGCCCGCGGCGAGCAGTTGCTGCACCACCGAGATCGAGCCGGGGATGAGGATGCCCTTGATGCCGGCGTCGGCCTTCAGCGCGCGCACGGCGTCGGTCAGGTCGCCCTGGATCAGCTCCGAGTTGCGCCAGGAGAACTCCAGCGGCTGGCGGGACACGACGACCTTGCGCATGTCGCCGAGCTGCTTGGCGAACGGCGCGTCCTCACCGCCGGCGGCCTCCCGGTCCGGCCAGGCGCCGGCGAAGCTGTCGTACGTCTCCCGGCCGATCAGCAGCACGTCGGAGGTGTCGTAGTCCTCGGTGACGGCGCGGCCCATGTTGTCGTCGAAGTACGGGAAGTGCCAGTCGGGGTCGATCTCGGCGACACCGTCGGCCGAGATGAACAGCGTGGAGATGACTTTGGCCATCGCGGTGCTCCCTACCTGTCTGTCTGGGATGTCGAAGGGTGGACCGCCGAGGCTTCGCGAACTCATCGCACCCGCTGTCGATTCTGCTGCCGAAACCCGATGGCCGGTCGCGGCGCGCCGCCGGTACGGTGCCATGACCGTGGCAGAAGGGGTGCGTGGTGACGGAGACGACGACGCTGTGGCGCCCGACCGGCCCACGGGAGCTCGACCTCGTCCGCGCCTCCGGCTGGCGGGCCTGGCCGCCGCGGCTGCCGGACCAGCCGATCTTCTACCCGGTGCTCAACGAGCAGTACGCCGTCATGATCGCCCGGGACTGGAACGTGCCGGCGTCCGGCGCCGGCTACGTGACGCGCTTCCACGTCGAGCGCGCGTTCGCCGCCCGCTACCCGGTCCGGCAGGTGGGTGGCCGGGACATCCTGGAGCTGTGGGTGCCGGCCGAGGAGCTCGACGAGTTCAACCGGCACATCGTCGGGCCGATCGAGGTGGTCCACGAGTTCCGGGCGGAGAACCGGCCGGCCTGACCGACGCCGGGCGGGCGGTCGTACCCGCCCGGCGCCGCGGTCCGCGGATCAGCCCGGGGTGAGGACGCAGAACTCGTTGCCCTCCGGGTCGACCAGCACCCGCCACGGGATGTCGGTCCCGCCCAGGTCCGCGTCGGTGGCGCCGAGCGTCCGCAGGCGGGCGACCTCGGCGTCCAGGTCGTCGCCCGCGTAGGGGCGGACGTCGAGGTGGACGCGGTTCCACCCGGTCTTCGCGTCGGCGCTGCGGGCGAACCGCACGTACGGGCCGACGCCCTGAGCGGAGCGCAGCACCGCCTGCTGGTCGGTCACCTCGTGCACGGTCCAGTCGGTGGCCCGGCCCCAGAAGTCCGCCATGGCGCGCGGGTCGGCGCAGTCGACCACCACCTCGCCGATCGGCCCGGTGTCCGCGTGCCGCGGGTCCGGCTCGCGTACGCAGAACTCGTTGCCCTCCGGGTCCGCCAGGACCGTCCACGGCACGTCGCCCTGGCCCACGTCTGCGGGGGTGGCGCCGAGCGCGGTCAGGCGCGCGACCAGCTCCGTGTGGTGCGCGGGCGAGGTGGTCGCGAGGTCGACGTGGACGCGGTTCTTCGCCGTCTTGGGCTCGGTGGAGACGACGAGGTCGACGTAGAGGGCGCGGGGGTCCGGGTAGGTGAGGCCCGCGGGTTCGAGGTTGGTCACGCCGGGTTCCTCGCTGGACATCTCCCAGCCGAGCACCTCCGCCCAGAAGCCGCCAAGCGCCACCTCGTCGTGTGCCTTCATGTTGATCTGTACGAGCCGGGTTGCCATGGCCGCGATGGTAGGTGCCGCGCCGGGTCGCCGTGGTCCCGGCAGGTGGTCAGGAATCGAGAAGCGGGCGCCCACCGCCGGGCCATAGCGTTGCTGCCAGGCGGTCGGCACCACGCGGACCGCGAGTCACGAGGGGGGATCGAGATGTCCGACGGGTTCACTGCCGAGGAACGCGCCGCGATGAAGGAGCGCGCGGCCGAGCTGCGCGCCGAGGGCAGGAAGGGCGCGAAGAAGGCCGACGACCTGCAGGCGGTGCTCGACCGGATCGCGCAGATGGCGCCGGAGGACCGCGAGCTGGCCGAGCGCGTGCACATGACGATCATGTCCGCCGCGCCGGAGCTGGCGCCGAAGACCTGGTACGGCATGCCCGCGTACGCCAACGCCGCCGGCAAGATCGTCGTGTTCTTCCAGGACGCGGGGAAGTTCAAGTACCGCTACTCGACGGTGGGCTTCCAGGAGGCGGCGAACCTCGACGACGGCGACATGTGGCCGGCGTCGTTCGCGCTGGTGCGGTGGAGCCCGGAGGTGGAGAAGAAGCTCGCCGAGCTGGTGCGTACCGCCGTGTCCTGACCGTGCCGTCAGGCGGACGGCGCGGCGCCGAGGGCGAGCGCGGCGGCGTCGCGGGCGCAGCCCCAGGACAGCATCACGCCGTTGCCCGCGTGGCCGTAGTTGTGCACGACGAGCGCGTCGCCGCGCCGCTGCGCCGCCACGCGCGGCGCCGCCCGGCCGGGACGCAGCCCGACTGTGTGTTCGAGGACCTCGGCGGCGGCCAGGGCGGGTTCGATCGCGACGCACCGGGCGAGGACGTCGGCCTCCTCGGCCGGATCGGGGGTGGTGTCGTCGCTGCGTCGCTGGCCGCCGCCGAGCACCACGTGGTCGCCGTGCGGGAAGATCGACGCCCAGGCCGGCGCCATCGGCGCCTCCATGAAGAACCGTTCCAGGCCGGGGTTGCGCACCACGATCCGGGGGCCGCGCACCGGGTACAGGCCGGTGTCGCCGGTCAGGGCCCGCGCCGCCAACCCGGCGCAGTTGACCACCACCGGGGCCAGCGTCGCCGCCTCGTCCAGCGAGCCGACCGGCTCCTGGCGCACCTCGCCGCCGCCGTCGCGGAGTCGCTCCAGGAGGTACGCGAGGTAGACCGGCATGTCGACCAGCGGCAGGCGGACGGTGAACGCGGTGCCGAAGCCGGCCGGCCGCTCGTCGTCGCCGAGCTGCCGGAAGCCCGGCGTCTGCTCGGCGTACGGGGGCGTCGCCCCGGCCGGCCGGGCGGCGAGCGTGCCGTCGCGCCACACCACGCCCGGCATGGGCTCGGCGCCGAGCACCCGCAGCGTCTCGTCGGTCCAGGCGCGTTGCGGGTCGCCGGGTGGCGACAGGTTCGGGCCGACGAGCGCCGACGCCAGCGCCGAGGTGGTGCGGGCGGGCGGCACCGCCGTGCGGACGAGCACCCGGGCGCCGCTCTCGGCCAGCCGGATGCCGGTGCTGAGCCCGCTCACGCCGGCTCCGAGGACGACGACGTGCGGATGTGCGGTCATGGCGGGCCCCCATCGCGTCGCGGCTGCGGTCGCCCGCCCATTCTGCCCGGCGATCCCGCTCCCGTTTGCCCCGTCCGGCCGCCGTCAGTCGCTCAGCGCTGCCAGGAGTCGAGGCCGCGGACCGCGGCGGCGGCGATGTCGTCGGACAGGCCGGGGTCGTTGCTGGCGCCCTCCCAGCCCTGGTCGTGCACGACGGTGACCGCGTCGGCGACCCGGATCACGATGATCTGGCTGGTGGCCTGCCCTTCGGCCGGGCTGCCGTCGAGGCCGGTAGCCGGTCGCGTCACCGTCACCAGCAGGGCTTCGTCGCCGGTCCGGGCCATCGGCTCGGACCGGACGGTGACGGTGCCGCCCGACTCCTGGAACGACCGGCAGGACTCCATCGCCCCGCGGACCCGGCGCAGGTAGTCGGCGGCGCCGGTGCCCTCGAACGCGAAGACGGTCTGGTGCAGCGTGCCGAAGGGGACGTTCTCCGGCGGGTCCGTCGGCTTCTTGTAGGCGCTCGTCATGGCGGCGCTCGCGGTGACCGACCGTCCGCCGCTGCGGAACTCCTGGTCGCACAACTCGGGCAGCGCGTCGGTGACCTCCATCGGCTGCGCCTCGGTCTTGCGCAGCTCCGGCGGCAGGTCGGCGAAGGCGGACGTCGGGATCGTCACGCGCCCGCCGGACGACTGCGACGTCTCCGGCGTCGCGGGGGCGGTGGCCGAGGTCGCGCTCGGGTCCGCGGCGCCGCCGTCGTCCCCACCGCCGTCGCCGCACGCGCCGGCCAGCAGCGCGGTGACGAGCAGGGGTACGCCAAGCATCCGCCTACGGCGACTCGGTGTCCTCATGTCGACCTCCGTCCCGTGCCCGTCCCGACGACGTTCCCGATGCCACGCCGCCCGAAACGGCGTCAGTCCCCTGCTCCCCCAACTGCCGGGCGCCCCGTGGCGTTCCGGCGCGCAGCCACCTCTTGACATGTCGTTAGGCACCTGACAATGTTGTCAGGTGCCTAACGACATGAACGCCTACGAGCTGGCCGCTCCGGGCGTCTGGGCGAAGAAATACTTCCTCGCCAGCCGGGCCCTGATGGAGTCCGTGCTGCGCCCCTACGATCTCGGAAACACCCAGTGGTACGTGTTGTACCGGCTGAGTGAGGGCCGGCCGGTCGGCCAGCGCACCCTCACCCGCGAACTGGAGGTCGAACGGGCGACCCTCAGCGCGGTGATCGCGGCGCTCGTCCGCAAAGGCCTGATCGAACAGGTGCCCGACCCGGACGACCAGCGTCAGAAACAGCTGCACATCACGCCGGCCGGCGTGAACCTGTGGAACTCGCTCCCCGATCCGATGGCGTTGATCGCGGAGGTCGCCTTCGGCGGGGTCGACCCCGCGGACATCGAGACCATGAATCGCGTCCTCAGCGGCGCGACCAGACGACTGATCGACTACCGGAAGGAGCACGGGTCATGACCGTTCTCGTGACCGGCGGAACGGGCCTGGTCGGCCCCCGCCTGCTCGGGCGACTCACCGCGGCGGGTGTCGAGTGCCGCGCCCTCGTCCGTCCCGGAAGAGCAGTGCCCGACGGCGTACGGCGCGTCGAGGGTGACGTCCTCAGCCCCGAATCCCTGCCGGCGGCCGTGGAAGCGGTCACCGCGGTCATCCACCTGGCCGCCGTGTTCCGCACCCGCGACGACGAGCAGATCTGGGCCGTCAACCGTGACGGCACCCGCAACCTGATCGCCGCCGTCGAGAAGCACGCGCCGCAGGCCCGGTTCCTGCTGGCCAGCACCTCCCACGTCTACGGCGCCGACAGCACCCACCCCGGGCGTGAGGACGACCCCGTCGCGCCGACGCTGGCCTACCCCGCCAGCAAGATCGAAGCCGAGCAGCTGCTTCGCGCCAGCGGGCTCACCTGGGGCATCCTGCGCCTTCCCTTCATCTACGGCGACCGGGACGGGCACCTCGAATCGTTGCCCGAACTCGCGGCCGGCATGGGGTGGCACCCGGCACAGAGGCTGAGCGTCTGCCACCACGCCGACATCGCCACGGCGTTCGCACTGGCCCTCACGGGCGCGTTCGACAACCGCACCGTCAACATCGCCGACGAGTCGCCCCTGAGCATCTACGAGATGTCCCAGCTCGTCGGCTACTCCTACGGCTCCTCCGCCGAACCGCTCCGTCAGCCGTGGCGGGGGCAGATGGACGTCAGCCTCGCCCGCAGCCTCGGCTTCACACCGACGATCAGCACCATCTACGAGGCCGTCCGCAGCGGCGCGCTCTGACCCGGCGCGAGCATAAACAAAGGGTTGTTTGCGCAAACCTGTGTTTGCGCTAGCGTGAGGGCATGCGCTCCGATCCGGACCTCGATCTCGCCTTCGCCGCGCTCGGCGACCCGGTCCGCCGCGCCCTGGTGACCCGCCTCGCGCGCGGGGAGGCCACCGTGGGCGAGCTGGGTGAGCCGTTCGACCTGACGCCGCAGGCGATCTCCCACCACGTCGGCGTGCTGCGCCGGTGCGGCCTGGTCGAGCAGCGACGGGAGGGCACCCGGCGACCCTGCCGGCTGCGCGTCAACCAGCTCACCCGGCTCGGCTCGTGGATCGACGAGCAACGCCGCGCCTGGGACGACCGTCTCGACGCGCTGGAGACGCACCTCTCCGACCCGGAGGCGACCCGGTGAGGACGCGCGTCGAACGGCACGGCGACGAGCTGATCGCCCGGCGGCACCTGCCCGCCGCGCCGGACCGGGTCTGGGCGGCCTTCACCTCGCCGGCGAGCATCGCCGCGTTCTGGGGCGGTTCGCACGCCAGCGTGCCGCCGGGCTCGGTGACCGTCGACCTGCGGCCGGGCGGGGAGTTCGCCCTCGACACACGCGCGCCCGACGGCCGGACCGGGCGGCTCCGGTTCGTCTACGTCAGCGTGGACCCGCCACGGGAGCTGGTCTTCGACGAGCCGGTCACCGGCCTGCGTACGACCGTCACGCTCCGGCCCGCGCGCGACGGCACCGACCTGACGGTGCACCAGCGCAAGCTTCCGCCCGAGTTGCGTACCGACCAGGCCGCGGACGGGCTCGCCTCGATCCTCGACGCGCTCGCCGCCCACCTCCGACACCACGACGATGGAGACGACAGTGCCCCGAGCAACCCAGCGTGACCTGGTCGCGGAATACTTCGCCGGCTTCCGGGCGAGCGACCACGAGCGCATCCTCGCCACCCTCACCGACGACGTGGAGTGGGTCATCCACGGCCACCGCACCACCCGCGGCCGGGCCGAGTTCGACGGCGAGATCGAGAACCCCGCGTTCACCGGCAGTCCACGGCTCGACGTCGAGCGCGTGATCGAGGACGGGCCGGTCGTCGTGGTCACCGGCGAGGGCCGGGGCGCCACCGTCGCGCACGGGCCGTTCCGCTTCGCCTTCAACGACCTGTTCACGTTCCGGGACGGGCTCATCGCCCGCGTCGACTCCTACGTCGTACCGCTGCCCGGGGCGTGAGCGCCGCCTGACGCCCCGGTGAAGGCCCGCCGGTACGCCGACGGCGAGGTCCGCATCGCGGCGGTGAAGTGGTGCCGGAACGTCACCGCCGTCTCGAACCCCACAGTGGCGGCGACCTCCTCGATCGGCGCGCTCGTCGTCTCCAGCAGCGGCAGGCTGGCCTGGACGCGCCGGTCGATCAGCCAGCGGATCGGCGTGGTGCCGGTGGCCCGCGCGAAGTGCCGCAGGTACGTACGGGGCGACATGTGCGCCTGCCGGGCCAGCCTGGCCACGGTGATCTCGGCGGTCAGGTTCGCCAGCGCCCATGACATGCTCGCGGCGAGCCGGTCGTCGCCGGGGTCGGCCGGGACCGGCGCCTCGACGAACTGCGCCTGGCCGCCGTCGCGGTGCGGCGGTACGACCAGCCGGCGGGCGACCGCGTTGGCGATCGTCGGCCCGTGGTCGCGGCGTACCAGGTGGACGCAGAGGTCGAGACCGGCCGCGCTGCCGGCGCCGGTGAGGACGTCCCCGTGGTCCACGTACAGCACGTCCGGGTCGACGCGGACCGCCGGGTGCCGCCGGGCGAGCAGGTCGGCGTACCGCCAGTGGGTGGTGGCCCGGCGGCCGTCGAGCAGGCCCGCGCCGGCCAGGGCGAACGCGCCCGAGCAGATCGACACGATCCGGGCGCCGCGCCGGTGCGCGGCACGCAACGCGGCGGTCAGCCGGGGCGACGGGTCGGCGTACACGTCGGCGACGCCGGGCACGATCAGCGTGCCGGCGCCGGCGAACACGTCGAGGCCGTGGTCGGTGTGCAGCGTGGCGCCGCCGACCAGCCGCACCGCGCCGGGTGTCTCCGCGCAGACGGTCAGCTCGTACCAGGGCACGTCGAACTCCGGGCGGGGCAGGCCGAAGACCTCGGTGACGATCCCGGTCTCGAACACCGACATGCCCTCGTACGCCAGCACCGCCACGGTGGCACGGTTCATGGCGGGATGTTAGCGAAGGGCGGCGCTCACGCCACTGGGGCCACCGGACGGCGGTCGGCACGATGGGTGCCATGTCGAACGTCCTGCGCATTCCCGCCGCCCGCCCCGCCGACGCCGTCGCCCACTACGCGGCCCGGCTCTCCTTCCAGGCCGACGTCAGCGACGTGCACGCCGATCTGGAAGCGGGCGTGACCGGCCTGGTCGTGGTCGACTCGCGCAGCCTCGCGGCGTGGCGGCAGGGGCACATCCCCGGCGCCGTCCACCTGCCCACCGCGCAGATCGCCGACCGGGCCGCCGAGCTGATCCCGGCGGACGCCACGGTGGTCACCTACTGCTGGGGACCGGGCTGCGACGGCGCCACCCGTGCGGCGCTGGAGTTCGCCCGGCTCGGCCGGCCGGTCAAGGAGATGATCGGCGGATACGAGTACTGGGTGCGGGAGGGCTTCCCGGTACGCACCGACGCGGGGCTCGTCCGCCGGCCCGCCGACGACCTCACCGCGCCGGCCGGGGCGTCGTGCGGCTGCTGAGGGCGTGTCGGTTCCGTACAAGACACCGGGTGGCGGGCGTTCCTAGCATTGCCGCATGCGTGATCTTGTCTACACCGGATTCATGTCGCTCGACGGCGTGGTGGACTCCCCCGGCGGCGGCCCGGGCGAGGACCACCGCAGCGGCGGCTGGGTCGTCAAGGACGTCGAGTTCCTGCCCGAGGCGTTCTCCCTCAAGGGCGAGGAGCTGGAGCAGACCACGGCGCTGATGTTCGGGCGGCGCAGCTACGAGGCGTTCGCGCCGACCTGGCGCGACTCCGAGGACCACGCCGCCTACCGGGACCTGCCGAAGTACGTGGTGTCGTCCAGCCTGCCCGACGACGCGCTGGTCGACGGCTGGGGACCGACGACGATCCTGCGCTCCACCGCCGACGTGGCCGCGCTCAAGCGGGGCGACGGCGGCGACATCTTCATCCACGGCAGCGCGGAACTCGCCCGCCGTCTCGCCGAGGCGGACCTGATCGAGCGGTACCACCTGCTCGTCTTCCCGGTGCTGCTCGGCGCCGGCAAGGGCCTGTTCACCCGGGCGGACCGGGACCGGCAGACGCTGCGGCTGCGCGACAGCGCCGCCTACCCCAACGGCGTCGTCAAGCTGATCTACGACGTGACCCGCTGAGCCGGGTCCAGCGCGATCGCGCCACCGGCGCCCGCGCGCAGCTCACCGGCCGTCCGTCCGACGTACCGGCGCAGCGCGCGGGCCAGGTGCGGCTCGTCCACGTACCCGAAGGTGGTGACCGCGTCGGCGGGCGGGCCGCCCGCGGCCAGCAGCACGGCGGCCCGGCGCGCTCGGTCGATCTGCCGCACCGCGCCCCGGGTCAGCCCGGTCGCCGCCCGGAAGCGGCGTTCGAGGGTACGCGGTGACGCCGGTGGACGGCCGCCGCGCAGGGTCTCGGTGACGAGCGGGTCGCGGACCACCACGCCAGCCCGGACCAGCCGCTCGACCAGGGCCTCGGCGTCGTCCGGGCCGGGTGTCTCCCACCAACCGCCGTCGAGGCGGAACGTCCGGCGGCTCACGTCGGGCAGCTCGGCGCCGCTGTCCACAAGCTCAGGCGTGGGTACGAGCCGCAGCGAGGTGCCGACCGCGAACTCGATACCGACGAAGCTCGCGCCCTCGGGCACCGGCGCGGCGCCGGTGGCGGTCTCGGGGCCGGAGACGGCCGCGTAGGAGCGCCCGTCGCGCTGCCAGAACACGAGCCCCCAGCACGGCGTCGCCACCGAGGTCATCTCGTCGACCCGGTCGCTGACGCAGGTCCACACGGTGTCGATCCAGGCCGAGTCGGACGCGCGCGTGGTGAACCGCAGCTCCACGGCAGGAGCATACGGCGACGGTCAGCGGGCCGGGGTCTCGTCCCGGGCGGGGTAGCCGAGGATCTCCGCGAGGTCACCGGCGGCGGCCGTGTACGCGGCGTAGATGTCGTCGTCGAAGTGGTTGCGCCAGTCGCCGGACGCGCCCTTGCGGTAGTGGGAGATCCGCCCGGGGGTTTCCTTCGACTTCTTCATCTTGGTGAAGCTGTAGCGGGCCAGCAGGGCCTCCAGCTCGGCCGGCGGCAGCGTGATCCCACAGTGCCGCAGAAGCTGGTCGACCTCTTCGGTCTGCCGCTCGCCGGTCAGGTCCTCGTAGCGGAACAGCCGGAACGTCTCGTCGCTCGGCGCGACCGCCCAGGACCGCATCTGCCCGAACTGCTTCTTGTCGCGCAGCCGGTCGATGACGTAGAGCATTCCCTCCTTCTTCGGCAGTTCCTGGAGGGCCTTGCGCGCCTGCGGGATGTCGCCCATCGGGGCGTGCGAGTTGCGCAGCGAGAAGTAGCTGGACACGACCACGTCGCGCGGGTCGCGGATCACGAAGAACGCGCGGTAGCTGCCGGCCTTGGGCACCGCCTCGAACCGCTTGTGGGAGAGGAAGATCGCCAGGCCGACGCGGCCGGCCGGCACCGGCGCGGTCGCGCCGCCGGAGTAGAAGCGCGGGTCGTAGGGCAGCAGCCCGCAGTGGCGGTAGACGGCCGGATCGCTGAACAGCGCCTTGATCCACTGGCTGCCGGTCTTGCGGACGGTGCAGTGGAAGATGTTGGCGAACTCGCTGCGGGCCGCCACCGGAACGGTGAGTCGCATACGGGCGTTGCGCGCTTCCATCTGCGCCCGCCGGGCCTTGACGCGCAGAGAATTCGGCGAATTGTGCTTGGCGAATTCAACGGCCCGATTAATCATTTCCCAACCTCATCCGGACCCCGCGGAGCAGGGGCAGCACGAACACCTTTCCGCACGCCACGCAGGTGAAATCCGCAGACCTCGCCTGCTCCGCCCCGCGCCCCGACGCGCCGCTAGGAATATCCCCGACGGTCCGATTAATGTCAATCCCGGTCACCTGGGAGAACGCTGAAAATCTACAATTTCTCTAGGAATTGCGGAATAAGGGCGAGGGTCAGGTCGCGGCGCGCAACACGTCCGCCATCGTCTGCTCATCGCGACGGCGGCCCGACCCGGCGGTCCTCGCCGGGCGCGGCGACCTGGCCGGGCGGGCTGTTCGCGGTGACGCTCGTGGCGCACGGGTCGGAGTTCGGCTGGAGGACGCCGTGGCGGGACCTGCTGATCGGGTTGCGCCGCCATCCGGACGCGGACGTGCGGGAGGCGGCGTACACGCTCGACATGAGCTGACCAGGCCGGACGTCGCCCTATGCTCGGGGCGTGACGCTTCAGCGGATGGACCACGTCAGCGTCGTGGTGGACGACCTGCCGGCCGCGATCGCCTTCTTCACCGAACTCGGCATGGAGGTGGAGGGCGAGATGCCGGTCGAGGGGGCCTGGGTGGACCGGGTCAACGGCATGGACGGCGTGCGTGTCGACATCGCGATGATGCGCACCCCGGACGGCCACGGCAAGCTCGAACTGACGCGGTTCCGGGCGCCGGCACTCGTCGCCGCCGAACCGTCGGACGCGCCGCCGAACACGCTCGGCCTGCGGTCGGTCATGTTCGCCGTGGACGACGTCGACGACACGGTGGCCCGGCTGCGGGCCCACGGCGGTGAGCTGATCGGTGAGGTGGCGGACTACGGGGACGTCTACCGGCTGTGCTACCTGCGCGGCCCTGCGGGCGTCATCGTGGCGCTGGCCGAGCAGCTGAGCTGACGCCTACCCCGCGTCGACGGCGGCCAGCACCGTCATCGCCTCGCGTTCACGGACGGCCAGGTCGGCGAGGACCGCCGAGGCGCGGGTCAGGTGGACCGCGTCGCCGGTCCGCCCGGCGGTGGCGATGTGGTCGGCGACGGCGGTCCACAGCGGCGCGATGTCGGCGTACATCAGCTGCGCCCGGCGCAGGTGGGCGTCGCCGGTGACGGTGGCGGCCTCGGCGAGGAAGTCCCGGTACATGGCGCGGAACAGCGCGCCGCCGGTTCCGCCGCGTTCTATCAGCGTCGCGGCGAGCGGCAGGTCACGTGCCGGGTCGGCGGCGCGGTCCAGCCAGCGGGTCACCCGGGCGGCGGCGGTGGCGATCCCCCGGTGGCCGAGGTTGGCGATCGGCGGGTCGAGGAACGCTGCGGCGTTGGCGCGTACCGCCGCGCGGATCGCCGTGCCCAGGTCCGGCGGGCCGCCGGGCGCGGTGAGCGTGTACGACAGGTGGCGCGCGGTCATCGGCCCCCGCGCGGCACGGGCCCGGGCCAGGCTGTCCAGCGTGGTGGTCACCGCGCCGCCCTGCTGGGCGGTGTCGACCAGGTGGGCGTGGGTGTCGTCGTAGCCGTAGATGGCGACGGTGTGCCCGCCGAAGTGGACCCGGGTGGTGAAGTAGTCCAGGTGGTACGAGTCCAGTTGCAGGCCGACCGGCTGCCCCGCGTCCAGCGCCTCGGTGACGTTGCGCCACGCCCTGGCCGCCGACGTCGTCTCCCGTACCCGAAGGTCCAGGCCGAGGCGGTGGGCGGCGGCGCGGGTCACGCACAGCGGCTTGGTGCGCCCGCCGAGGAACCGCACGTCCATGCTCTTGGCGTCCCAGTAGACGAAGCCGAGCCCCTCGCCGAGGCCGAACAGCATGGGCTCGGAGAGGTCCAGGCCCGCGTGCCGGGTCAGCACGCCGAGCGTGGTGGTCTCGCAGTGCAGTCCGGGGCGAGGCGTCACGCCACTCAGGATCACGTAGCCTCCTGTTCCGCCGGCTCGGCTGCGGCGTTCGGGGCGGGTGGGGACAGCAGCGGGCGCAGCGGCCCGTCGCCGGGCATCCGGCGAGCCACGCCGGCGAGCAGGTCGGCGGCCTGGACGCGCGGGTCGTCGCGCGAGTCGGTCATCACCAGCCCGGCCAGCGGCGAGGGGCCGGCCGGGTCGCCCGCGGCCAGCGCCGCCTGGAGGCGGCGGAGCCGGTCCTCGGTGAGCGCGCTCTGCTCGTCGTGGATCACCAGCACCCGCCGCAGGCCGGCGCTCCAGTGCAGGACGGTCTCGGCCAGCGCCGGCAGCAGCGGTTCCAGCGGTGGCGGGATCGTCCGGTCGCCCGCGTACAACCGGGCCTGCACGGCTGCCACGCGGGCCGGGTCGAGCGCGTCGAGGACCGCGCCGGCCCGCGTGTCGTCGACGTGGCGCCGCAGCACGTCGCGCGCGGCGAAGAACCGCTCGACGCTCCGGTCGTCGGCCCGGTCCCGCCGCTTGGTGCGCAGCATCTCGACCACTGCGGCGAGGAAGGCCGCCCAGTCGGGCCCGGCCGCCCGCCCGGCCCGGTGCAGCGCCGCCGCGGCCGGACGCCGGTCACCGGCGAGGCGGGTGCCCGCCGCGTAGGACGGCTCGGCCAGCAGCAGGTCGACGACCCGGGTGGCGAGGAAGAACTCCTTGTCGACGAGGTGCACGTGGGCCCGGCCGCGTAGCGCCGCCAGGAACCACTGCACCGCCTCGGCGGCTTCGCGACGGCGCAGGAACTGCCGGGACTTGACCTCGTCGGGCGAGAACCGGAACCCGGACCGCAGCGTACGGATCAGCTCGGCGGCTTCGTCGCGGCCCAGGTCGACACTGGCGTGGACGATCACCGGGGTGGCCGGGTCAAGCAGGTTGGTGCCGGAGAAGCCGGACTCGTCGCAGGCGATCTCCCGCACCGCGCCGGTCAGCGCCTCGCCGGGTGGCAGCCCGCCCTGAAGCGGCAGCCTCGCACCCGTCGAACCGGCCATGCCGACATGCTCGCCGACCTGGCGCGCCGGGGCCAGCCGATTCGGCGACGCCGGGACGGGAGCAGCCCGGTCGGCGGCGTCGAGCGCCTCCCGGAACGTCTCCCGATCCACGGCGGGACCGTACGCCGCCCCACCGACAAGCTGTCAGCGGCCGTGTCAGCGCCGTGTCAGGGCGGTGGCGGTGCGGCCGCCCATGGTGGTCGCATGACGAGTTCAGCGATAGCGGTCTCCGGGCTGCGCAAGGCGTACAAGGACCGGGTGGTGCTCGACGGCATCGACCTGGACGTCCCCGCCGGCACGATCTTCTCCCTCCTCGGCCCGAACGGGGCCGGCAAGACGACTGCCATCAACATCCTGACCACGCTGATCCGCGCCGACGCCGGATCGGTGCGGGTCGCCGGGCACGACGTGGTCACCGAGGCCAGGGCGGTACGCGCGGCGATCGGCGTGACTGGGCAGTTCGCGGCGGTGGACGAACTGCTCACCGGGCGGGAGAACCTGCAACTGATGGTCGACCTCGGGCCGCGCAACCGGGTGACCGGCAAGCGGGTCGTCGCCGAACTGCTGGAACGGTTCGACCTGGTCGAGGCCGCCGACAAGCTGGTGTCGACGTACTCCGGGGGCATGCGCCGCAAACTGGACCTCGCGATGACGCTGGTCGGCGAGCCGCGGATCATCTTCCTGGACGAGCCGACGACCGGGCTGGACCCGCGCAGCCGCCGGACCATGTGGTCGATCATCAGGGAGCTGGTCGCCGGCGGCGTGACAGTCTTCCTCACCACCCAGTACCTCGACGAGGCCGACCGCCTCGCCGACCGGATCGCGGTGCTCGACCAGGGCCGGCTGGTCGCCCAGGGCACGCCGGAGGAGCTGAAGCGCCGGATCCCCGGCACGCACGTGCGGTTGCGGTTCGGCACCGGCGCCGAACTGGACGCGGCGGCGCTGGTGCTGCCCGAGGCGGTACGCGACGAGGAGGCGCTGGCCCTGCGCGTGCCCACCGACGGCGGATCCGCGGCGCTGCGCGCCCTGCTCGACCGGCTCGACGCGCACGCGATCAGCGCCGACGACCTGTCCGTCCAGACCCCCGACCTCGACGACGTCTTCCTGGCCCTGACCGGCCGTACCCCGGAGGTGGCCGCCAAATGAGCCGCAACCACTCGGTCGTCATGCTGCGCCGCAACCTGACGCACCTGCGCCGCAACCCGACCTCGGTGTTCAACGCCGTGCTGATGCCGATCATCGTGATGCTGATGTTCGTCTACATGCTCGGCGACGCGTTCTCCGTCGGCGTCGACTACGTCGACTACGCGACGCCGGGCCTGATGCTGCTGGCGGTCTGCTACGGCCTCGGCGGCACCGCGACGTCGGTGAACTCCGACATGACCAAGGGCATCATCAACCGGTTCAAGGTCATGCACGTGTCCCGGGGCGCGGTGCTGACCGGCCACGTCGTGGCCACCGTGCTGACGAACGTCCTCGCGGTCGCGGCCCTGGTCGGGGTGGCGTTCCTGCTCGGCTTCCGCCCGGCCGCCGAGCCGCTGCACTGGCTCGGTGCGGCCGGCGTGGTGGTGCTGCTCAGCGTCGCGGTCAGCTGGTTCACCGTCGCGCTGGGCCTGTTCGCCAAGTCGCCGGAGTCGGCGGGCATGGCCTCCGTGCCGCTGGTCCTGCTGCCGTTCTTCAGCAGCGCGATCGTGCCCGCCGACAAGATGGGGCCGGGCCTGCGGCAGTTCGCCGAGTACCAGCCGTTCACGCCGATCATCGAGACGCTGCGCGGCCTGCTCGAGGGCGCGCCGTCGGCCGGCGACGTGATCCCCGCGCTCGCCTGGTGCGCCGGCATCGCTGTGGTCGGCTACCTGTGGGCGCGGTCCACGTTCACGAAGCGAGCGTGACCTCGACCAGTCGCTCCCAGCCGGTCTCCCGGCCCTGCGCGACCGCCTCGGCGAACCCCGCGTCGCCGAGGCGGTCGCGCGCCGCCGCCTCGATCCGGGGCACGTCGGGGTGGGTGCGGTCGGGCTGGCCGCGTACCGCGGTGGCGGCGCCGAGCAGCCGCGCCGCCTGGTCCGGCCGGTCCAGCCGCACCGCCAGGTCCGCGACACCGACGAGCACCTGCGCGGTCAGCGGCGCGTAGCCCCCCTCGCGCGCCGCGCGGCACGCCGCCGCCCGATGGGTACGCGACAGCTCGACGTCCTCGGCCAGGTAACCCAGCAGATCCTGGGTGCCCGCCCGGACACTGGCCAGGTCCGCCTCGTCGCCGAGCAGCGCCGACACGGACCGCAGCTGCGCGTACGCCTCGTCCGCGTCACCGTCGTGGCGGGCCAGGTACGCCCGGACCAGCGCCAGTTCGGCCAGCGCCCCCGGCCAGGCGACCCCGGCGGCGAGCCGGTACGCCTCGGCCAGCGCGTCGGCGCTCGCCGCCTCGTCGCCGCCCAGCCGGTACAGCCAGGACAGCCGTGCCCGCATCCGGATCACGTCCTCGACGGCGCCGACCTCGGTGACCGCCGTGACCGCCTGCTCGTAGTAGTCGCAGGCGCCGGCGACGTCACCGCGCACGGCGATCAGCTCGGCCAGTTCGCTGAGCGCGAACGAGATCCCGAAGCGTTCGCCCACCGCCCGGAACTCGGCGAGCGCCTGCCGCAGGCACGCCTCCGCCTGCGCCGCCTCCATGCCGAGGATGACCCGCAGCTTGCCCAGGTGCAGCCGGGCCAGCGCGCGTACCCACGGATCGTCGTGGTCGAGCAGCGACTCCCAGGCGGGCAGCAGCGCGTCCGGTTCCCGCAGCATCCGCTCCATCGGCACGACCAGGGCCAGCTCCGGGTGGCCGCCGCGACCCTCCCCGCTCAGCCGGTACGCCTTGTGGATCCACTCGGCCGCGTGCTGCGCGTCGCCCGGCCCGGAGCTGAGGAACAGCACCACCAGTCCGTACACCACGGCTCGGGTGTCGTCGGGCACGTCGCCGGGCGCCTCGGTGGCCGCGATGATCACTTCCATGCCCTCGGTGCGGTGTCCGCCGAGCCACCAGTACCAGCCGGCGCCGGCGGCGAGCCGCATCGCCTCGGGCCGAGCATCCGGTAGCGCGGCCCGGCGTCGCCGGCGGCGACCAGCAGCGACTTCTCGGTCAGCGCGGTGAGCAGGTCGAGCACGTCGGCCGGCGCGACGGCGCCGCCGGCGCAGACCCGCTCGGCCGCGTCCAGGCCCGCCCCGCCGGAGAACACCGACAGCCGGCGCAGCACCGCGCGTTCGGCGTCGCTGAGCAGTTCCCAGCTCCAGTCGACCATCGCGCGCAGCGTCCGGTGCCGGGGCAGGGCGGTCCGGCTACCGCCGGTGAGCAGCCGGAACCGGTCGTCGAGCCGGGTGGCGAGCTGGTCGACGGACATGGCGCGCAACCGTGCCGCGGCCAGCTCGATGGCCAGCGGCATGCCGTCGAGCGCGCGGCAGATCCGGGCCATGGTCACCGACGTGTGGCCGTCGTACGCCAGGTCGCGGCGGACGGCGGCGGCCCGGTCCCGCAGCAGGCGCACGGCGGGCGACGACTCGACCTCGGCGGCAGTGGCGTCGCCGCCGGGCAGGCCCAGCGGCGCGACCGGCCACAACGCCTCCCCGGTGATGCCCAGCGGCTCCCGGCTGGTGGCCAGGATCCGCAGCCGCCGGCACTCGCCGAGCAGCCGGTACGCCAGCGCCGCCGCCGCCTCGACGACGTGTTCGCAGTTGTCCAGGATCAGCAGCATCTCCCGGTCCCGGATCGCCGCCACCAGCCGGTCGACCGGCTCCGCGCTGCCCGCGTCGCCGAGCAGCGCGTCCCGCAGGCCGAGCCCGGAGATCGTCGCCTGCACCACGTCCCCGTCGGCGCTGACGGCCGCGAACTCCACCAGCCACACGCCGTCCGGCAGGTCGCCGGTCAAACGGCGTCCGGTCTCGGTGGCCAGCCTGGTCTTCCCGGAGCCGCCCGGGCCGGTGAGCGTGGTGAGCCGGTGCTCGGCCACCAGCGCACCGACCGCGGCGAGGTCGGCGTCCCGGCCGACGAAGCTGGTCAGCTCGGCGCGCAGGTTGGTCCGGCGGGTGTCCTCCCGGCGTACCGTCTCGCCGCGCAGCAGCGCGACGTGCAGCGCCGACAGTTCCGGGGACGGGTCGGTGCCCA
Source organism: Micromonospora sp. M42 (assembly GCF_000568915.1). Taxonomy (NCBI): domain Bacteria; kingdom Bacillati; phylum Actinomycetota; class Actinomycetes; order Micromonosporales; family Micromonosporaceae; genus Micromonospora; species Micromonospora sp. M42. The sequence continues at coordinate 2,153,512 of NZ_KK037233.1, forward strand.
AGGCGTCGGCGAGCGCGTCGGCGGTGCGCCGGTAGACGAGCAGCGCCTCGGTGTCCCGGCCGGCCGCGACGAGCGCGCGCATCAGCGCCATGGCGAGCCGCTCGCGCACCGGATGGGCGGCCACCAGGTCGGTCAGCTCCGGGATCAGGTCGGGCCCGGTCTCCGCGTCGTACCGGTCCTCGGTTGCGGTCAGGCGCAGCCGTTCCAGCCGGGTGGCCGCCGCGTCGAGCGCCGGGCTGTCGGGCAGGCCGATGTCGCGCAGCGCGTCGCCGCGCCACAGCCCGAGCGCCTCGCGCAGCAGCCGTACCCGCTGCGGCCCGTCGCCGTCGCGGGCCCGCAGCAGCAGGCGTTCGAACCGTACGGCGTCGACGGCGTCGGGCTCGACGGCGAGCCGGTAGCCGTCGGGCAACCCGTCGACGACGCCCGCCGGCAGCGCCTTGCGCAGCCGGGAGACGAGGCGTTGCAGCGCGTTGGCGGCGTCGGCGGGCGGCTGCTCGCCCCAGATCCAGTCGACGAGCGTCGCCTTCGGAACCACCCGGCCGGGCTGGAGCGCGAGGGCGGCCAGCAGCCCGCGCAGCCGCGCGCCCGGCACATCGGCCGGGACACCGGCGTCCGTGGTGACCTGGAACGGCCCGAGCAACCCGATCTGCACCCGCCGATCCTGCCACGCCCTGCGATTCGATCCGGTCCGCCGGGCGCGGGGCTCAGGTGGCCAGGCGCAGGTGCCGGACCCGGCCCGGATCGCCGATCCGGGCCGGGACCACGCTCGCCGGTCAGCGGAAGGCCGCGTGACCGGTGAGCGTCTGCCCGATGATGAGCTGGTGCACCTCGGAGGTGCCCTCGTAGGTGAGCACGGATTCCAGGTTGTTCGCGTGCCGCAGCACCGGGTAGTCGAGCGTGATGCCGGCCGCGCCGAGGATCGTCCGGCACTCGCGGGCGATGGCGATGGCCTCCCGCACGCTGTTGAGCTTGCCCAGGCTGATCTGCCGGTGGTCCAGCGTGCCGGCGTCCTTCAGCGTGCCGATCTGCATCGCCAGCAGCATCCCCTTGCCCAGTTCCAGGGCCATGTCGGCGAGCTTGAGCTGGGTGGCCTGGTACGCGGCGAGCGGCTTGTCGAAGATCTGCCGGCTGCGGGCGTACGCCACAGTGGTCTGCAGGCAGTCGTGCGCGGCGCCGAGCGCGCCGAAGACGATGCCGAAGCGGGCCTCGTTGAGGCAGGTCAGCGGCCCGGACAGGCCGGCCGCGCCGGGCAGCATCGCGTCGGCGGGCAGCCGGACGTCGTCGAGGATCAGCTCGGAGGTCACCGACGCGCGCAGGGAGAGTTTGCGGGTGATCTCCGGCGCGGTGAACCCGGGCGTGCCGGCCGGTACGACGAAGCCCCGGATGCCCTCGTCGGTGCGGGCCCAGACCACTGCGACGTCGGCGACCGAGCCATTGGTGATCCACATCTTGGTGCCGTTGAGCACCCAGTCGCCGCCGTCGCGGCGGGCCCGGGTGAGCATGCCGGCCGGGTCCGAGCCGAAGTCCGGTTCGGTCAGCCCGAAGCAGCCGATCGCCTCGCCGGCGGCCATCCGGGGCAGCCACTCGCGCTTCTGCTCCTCGGAGCCGAACCGCCAGATCGCGTACATGGCCAGCGAGCCCTGCACCGAGACCAGGGACCGCAGGCCCGAGTCGCCCGCCTCCAGTTCGAAACAGGCCAGGCCGTACGCGACGGCCGAGGTGCCGGCGCAGCCGTAGCCCTCCAGGTGCATCCCGAGCACGCCGAGTTCACCGAGGTCCCGGGCCAGTTCCCGTACCGGCAGCCGGCCCGCCTCGTACCAGCCGGCGATCTCCGGCCGGATCCGCCGGTCCACGAAGCCGCGCACGGCGGCCTGGAGTTCCCGGGTGTCGTCGTCGACGAGCGTGTCCACACCGAAGTAGTCGAGGGCGGACGCGGGGACGGTCAGTGTCACGTACGGGTTCCTTCCAGGTGGGCGAGGACGCCGCGCGCCACGGCGACGGCCATCGCGTCGAGCGCGTCGGTGGTCATCGCCGCCATGTGCGGGGTGGCGAGGACGCGGGGGTGGTGCAGCATCGGGTCGTCGGCGGCGGGCGGTTCGGGCGCGAACACGTCGACCGCGTAGCCGCGCAGCCGGCCGGCGTCGAGCGCGGCGAGCACCGCAGCGCCGTCGACCACGCCGGCCCGCGCGGTGTTGACGAGCAGCGCGTGCGGCCGCATCCGGGCCAGCGCGGCGGCGCCGATCAGGCCGGTGGTCTGCGGCGTTGGGGCACGTGCAGGCTGACCACGTCCGATTCGGCGAGGAGCCGGTCCAGGTCCACCAGGTGTACGCCGTCCGGCGGCTCGGTGACCGCCACGTCGTACCCGAGGACCGTCATGCCCATCCCGCGGGCGCGGGCGGCGACGCCCCGGCCGATCGCGCCGAGGCCGACGAGTCCCAGCGTGCGGCCGGTGAGCATGGTGCCGGTCAGTCCGGCGGCAACGACCGAGCCGGGCAGTGACCGGCCGGGCGGGAAGCCGCCGGCGGCAAGCGTGGTCACGGCGGGGGTGAGCTGCCGGGCGAGCGCGAGCGCGGCCAGCACGACGAACTCGGCCACCGACTCGGCGTTGGCGCCGGGCGTGCCGACGACGGGGACGCCGAGCCGTTGCGCGGCGGCCAGGTCGATGCCGTCCAGCCCGGCGCCGTGCCGGCCGACGACCTTGAGCCGGGGCGCGGCCTCCAGCATCGCGGCGGTCACCGGTGAGGAGCGCACCACGAGCGCGTCGGCGGTGGCGAGCGGCCCGGCGGCGAGCGCGGCGGGGTCGGTGAGGTGGGCGACGCGTACCTCACCGGCGGCGTGCAGCAGCCGCATCCCGGCCTCGGCGATGGGCTCGGTGAGCAGGATCTGAGGGGACATTGCCGTCCTTACCAGCCGGTGTAGCAGGTCACCGGCACGCTGTAGAAGTCGCGGGCGTAGCCGCCCTGCTCGCGGGGGCCGTGGTTGGACGCCCCGGTGCCGCCGAACGGCAGGTGCAGTTCGGTGCCGGCGGTGGGCAGGTTGACGGTGACGATGCCGGCGCGGGCGTCGCGCTTGAACCGTTCGGCAGCAGACAGGGAGGTGGTGACGATCCCGGCGGACAGCCCGTAGTCGGTGTCGTTGGCCAGCTCGATCGCCTCGTCGAGGTTCTCGGCGCGGATCACGCAGGACACCGGGCCGAAGATCTCCTCCCGGGCCACCCGCATGTCGTTGTGCGCGCCGACGAGCAGGGTGGGCCGCATGAACTGCCCGTCGTGCGTACCGCCGGCCGCCACCGCCGCGCCCTCGTCGCGTCCGATCCGGACGTAGTCGAGGTTCTGGTCGAGCTGGCCGGCGCTGACCACCGGGCCGAGCTGGCTGTCCGGGTCTAGCGGGTCGCCGACCCGCAGCGCCTGCGTCGCCTCGGCCAGCGCCGCGACGAACCGGTCGTGGATGCCGGCCGTCACGATCAGCCGGCTGGACGCGGTGCAGCGCTGGCCGGTGCTGAAGAAGCTGCCGTCCAGCGCGCAGCGCACCGCCACGTCCAGGTCGGCGTCGTCGCAGATTACGAGCGGGTTCTTGCCGCCCATCTCCAGCTGGAACCGCTTGTTGCCGTGGGCGATGCAGCGCTGGGCGACGTGCGCGCCGGTGCGGGTGCCGCCGGTGAACGAGATGCCCTGGAGTCCGTCGCTGGTGAGCAGTTCCTCCCCGACCACCGAGCCGGCGCCGACGACAAGGTTGAACACGCCGGGCGGGACACCGGCGTCGGCGATGATCCGGGCGAGCTCCCCGGCGCTGGCGGGTACCAGCTCGGCGGGTTTGAGCACGACGGTGTTGCCGTACGCGAGCGCCGGCGCGACCTTCCACGCCGGAATCGCCAGCGGGTAGTTCCACGGCGTGATGATCCCGACCACGCCCAGTGGACGGCGGCGGACCTCGGCGTGCACGTTCGGGCGGGTGGAGGCGTAGACCTCACCGGTGGGCTGGAGCAGCTGGTGGGCGTAGTAGCGGAACGTCTGGCCGGCGCGGACGACCTCGCCGCGGGCCTCGGCGAGCAGCTTGCCCTCCTCGCGGGCGAGCAGCGTGGCGAGGTCGTCGGCGCGGTCCAGGATGGTGGCGCCGATGCGGTCCAGCATCCGCATCCGGTCGCCGACGGGCAGCTTCGCCCATCCGGGACCGGCCCGGCGGGCCGCATCGACCGCCGCGCGGGCGGTGTCCCGGTCGGCGACCGCGTACTCGCTGACGACCTCGCCGGGGCGGGCCGGGTTGAGGTTCGGCCGGCGTTCGCCGTCGACCCACTCGCCGTCGACCAGGTTGCGGTGGTACGGAACGGACACGTCTACCGCCCCGCGCCGGCGGCGGCGAGCGGCTCGCCCCGCGGGTCGGTGTTCTCCGGGAAGTGGCAGGCGACCTGGTGCCCGGCGCCGGTGAGCTTCGGCGTCTCGGTCGCGCAGATGTCCTGCGCCTTCCAGCAGCGGGTCCGGAAGCGGCAGCCGGACGGCGGGTTCAGCGGGCTGGGCACGTCACCGCTGAGGATCACCCGCCGGCGCTCGGTCTCGACCAGGGGGTCTGGGATCGGCACCGCCGAGAGCAGGGCCTGGGTGTAAGGGTGGCGCGGCCGGTCGTACATGTCCTCGCACTCCCCCACCTCCACGACCGAGCCGAGGTACATCACCGCGATGCGGTCGCAGAGGTGCCGCACGACGGCCAGGTCGTGGGCGATGAACATCATGGTCAGGCCCAGTTCCTCCTGGAGTTCCTCCAGCAGGTTGACGATCTGCGCCTGCACCGAGACGTCGAGCGCGGAGACCGGCTCGTCGGCGACGATGAACTGCGGGTTGCTGACCAGGGCGCGCGCGATGCCCACGCGCTGGCGCTGGCCACCGGAGAACTCGTGCGGGTACCTGTCGTGCCACTTCTCGCTTAGCCCGACCATCTGCATGGTCTGCAGCGCCTTGGCCCGCCGCCCGGCCGCCGGCAGGTCGGAGTGCACGAGCAGCGGCTCCTCGATCAGCTCGCCGACGGTCATCCGGGGGTTCAGCGAGGCGAACGGGTCCTGGAAGATCATCTGCATCTGCCGGCGCATGGCCCGCATCCGCCGCCGGTCCAGCGTGGTCAGTTCGGTGCCGTCGAACGTGACGGTGCCCTGGCTGGGCTTGAGCAGCTGGAGAATGGCGCGGCCGGTGGTGGACTTGCCGCAGCCGGACTCACCGACCACGCCGATGATCTCGCCGCGCCGGACGTCGAGGTCCACGCCGGAGACCGCGCGCAGCCGGGCCGGCAGCATCGAGCCGCGTACCGGCACCTTGAAGTCGACGGCCAGGTCACGCACGCGCAGCAGCGGGTCCGGGGCGGTGTCGGGGGCAGGGGTCGTCATCAGCGCACCTCCGCGCTCTGGTCGGCGAAGCGGTCCTCGGTGGTCAGCCAGCCGCCCTGGTCCGCCGGGCGCATGCCCCAGCAGCGGGTGAGCTGGTCGCGGGCCGGGACGGTGGTCAGGCCGGGCGCCTTGTCCTGGCAGACGTCGCGGGCGTGGACGCAGCGCGGCGCGAAGCGGCAGCCGGGTGGGATCTCCGACAGCTCCGGCGGGCGGCCGGCGATCGGGCGCAGCTTGCCGCCGCGGGCCTGGTCGAGGCGGGGCACCGAGCCGAGCAGACCCCAGGTGTACGGCATCTGCGGCTGGTGGAACAGGTCGACGGTCCCGGCGCGCTCGACGATCTGGCCGGCGTACATGACGTTGACGCGCTCGGCCATGCCGGCGACCACGCCGAGGTCGTGCGTGATGAACAGGACCGCGGTGCGCGTCTCCAGGGCCAGTTCCCGCAGCAGGTCCAGCACCTGCGCCTGGATGGTGACGTCGAGCGCGGTGGTGATCTCGTCGGCGAGGATCAGCCGCGGCCGGCAGGAGAGCGCCATGGCGATCATGACGCGCTGGCGCATGCCGCCGGAGAGCTGGTGCGGGTACGAGCTGAGCCGGGTCTCCGCCGCCGGGATCCGCACCATGTCCAGCAGCTCGACCGCCCGCTTGCGCGCGGCCCGGCGGCTCATCCCGAGGTGCAGTTCCAGCGCCTCGGTCATCTGCCGCCCCACGGTCAGCACCGGGTTCAGCGAGGTCATCGGATCCTGGAAGATCATCGAGATGCCCTTGCCGCGCACCGCGCGCAGGTCCCGTGCGGACAGTTTCAGCAGGTCCCGCCCCTCGAAGAGCACCTGGCCACCGGTCACCTGGCCGGCCGGCGGCACGATCAGCCCCATGATGGACTGAGCGGTCGCCGACTTCCCGCAGCCGGACTCGCCGACGAGGGCGACCATCTCCCCTGCGTCGACAGTGAACGACACCCCGTCCACCGCCGTCACCGAGCCCCGCGCGCCGCGGAATTCGGTGCGCAGGTCCCGGACCTCCAACAAGGCCATCGATCCCCCTGAGTTAGACTCCCGAACGCCACCATTCGTCATCCGGGAGTGTTGCACAGACGATGTTCGTCGTCTAGGCTCCCGGCAGCGACGAATTCCGTCACTAAGAGTTGGAGCGAGATGGCATCCAAGAGCTCGATCGAGAAAGATCGCAGCATCATCCGGGAGCTCGTTCAGGATCCACGGCAGACGAACGTCGCGCTGGCGGCGAAGGTCGGCCTCTCCGAGGGATCCGTACGACGCCGGGTGGAACGGCTTGTCACCGAGGGTCAGCTGCAGTTCGCCGCGATTCCCAGCGCCGCCTTCATGGGGCGGCCGGTGCACACGCTGTTCGAGATCCAGAGCGCTCCGGGTGCCACAGAAAGGCTCATCGACAAGCTCGCCGGGATGCCGGAGATCGCGTACGTCTACCACGTGACCGGCCAGTTCGACATCATCGCCGTCGGCTACTTCGCCTCCAGCAACGCCATGCGGCGGTTCTGGACGGAGCGGCTGGGCAACCTCGACGGGGTGATGGAGAGCCGGTCGGTGATGGTGCTACGGGTCGCCAAGCGCGCGCACGAATGGGCGCGCGACATCGCCGTCACGGGGGACGAGGAAGCCGGCTGGGACGCGGAAGCCGACCCCGGCACACCCGGCGCTGACACCTGACCGACCGGAGAAACCCGCAATGCTGCGCATCACGTTGACCCGTCTCTTATCGGTTATTCCAGTCCTTTTCGGGATCTCGGTGATCTCATTCCTGGTCATCCGCATGATCCCCGGCGACGTGATCAGCTCGATCATGGGTCAGGACTTCGGCGACCCCGCGATCGAGGCGGAGATGCGCCGCTACTTCGGGCTCGACATGCCCGTGTACGAGCAGTTCCTGAGGTGGCTCGGCGCCCTGGTCCAGGGCGACTTCGGCACCTCGATGCGCACCGGCCAGCCGGTGCTCGAAGAGATCATGCAGCGCCTTCCGTCCACGCTGCTGCTGGCCGTGTCGGCGCTGCTGGTCTCGATCCTCATCTCCATCCCGCTCGGCGTGCTCAGCGCCACCAAGCGCAACGGACTGCTGGACGCCACCACCCGGGTCGGCTCGCTGGTCGGGCTGTCGCTGCCGAACTTCTGGCTCGGCATCCTGCTGGTGTACGTCTTCTCGGTGTCGCTGGGCTGGCTGCCGTCCCAGGGCGCGGGTGAGGGTGAGGGCTCCTGGGGCACCCTGAAGCACCTCATCCTCCCCGCCGTGACGCTCGGCTCCAGCCTCGCCGCGATCAGCATGCGGATGACCCGCTCCAGCATGCTGGAGGTGCTCAACCAGGACTACGTACGCACCGCCCGGTCCAAGGGCCTCGGCGAGCGCGTGGTCATGACCCGGCACGCGCTGCGCAACTCGCTGATCCCGGTCGTGACGGTGCTGGGCATCCAGGCCGGCGCGCTGCTGGGCGGCACGGTCATCGTCGAGCAGGTGTTCGCCTGGCCGGGCCTGGGGACGATGGTCATCCGCGGCATCTCCCAGCGCGACTACCCGGTCGTCCAGGGCACCCTGCTCTTCCTGGCCTTCTTCTACGTCGTCGTCAACTTCCTCGTAGACCTCATCTACACCTACCTGGATCCGAGGTTGCGCAGTGGTCACTGACACCGCCCCCGACCGCCGCCCCGCCGAGGCGGCGTCCACTCGCCGGACCCCCCGCAGCCTGGAGTTGCTACGCCTGATCTGGCGCGACCGGGTGGGCGCCATCGGCCTGGTCATCGTGGTGCTGATGGTCGGCGCGGCGGCGCTGGCCCCGCTCATCGCCCCGTACGACCCGACCGCCATGTCCAACCAGCGGCTCGCCGCGCCCGGCGGCGACTTCCTGCTCGGCGCCGACGAGGCCGGCCGCGACCTGCTCAGCCGCGCCCTGTACGGCGCACGCACCTCGCTGACGGTCAGCCTGATCGTGGTGACCTGCGCGGGCGCGATCGGCGTCCTGCTCGGACTGCTCGCCGGCTTCTACCGGGGCTTCCTCGACGCGATCATCACCCCGGCCACCGACATCATGTTCGCCTTCCCCACGCTGCTGCTCGCGCTGGCGGTCGTCGCCGCCCGGGGCCCCGGCACCGAGAACCTGATCCTGGCCCTGATCCTCGTGTTCATCCCGAGCTTCGCCCGGGTCGTACGCGGCACGGCGATGTCGGTGCGCCGCGAGCCGTACGTGGAGTCCGGCCAGGCGGTCGGGCTCACCAACGCCCGGCTGATCATCAAGTACATCCTGCCCAACTCGGTCGCCCCGATCGCGGTGCAGTTCACCACGAGCCTGGCCACCGCCATCCTGGTCGAGGCGTCCCTGGGCTACCTCGGGCTCGGCGTGCAGCCGCCCCAGCCGTCCTGGGGGTCGATGCTCTCCAGCGGCAAGGCGTTCATGGAGATGTCGATCTGGCCGTCGGTCGTCCCCGGCGTCTGCATCATGATCGCGGTGCTGGGCTTCAACCTGCTGGGCGACACCCTCCGCGACGTGCTCGACCCGCGACTGCGCGGCCGTTCCAGCCGCTGACCCCTCGCACCCCCGGCAAGGAGCAACGTGGAAACCATCGACGAACACCTGGTTCGTCAACTGTCGGAATGGTCGGCGGGCGCCGCGGCGCCCGCCGACCCGTCGCCGGACGTCGAGATCGACGCCGGCCTGCTGCTCGACTACTTCGACGCCCAGATCCAGAGCCGCCACCTCGACCTCGCGTTGCGCTGGCTGCAGTCGAAACGGGAGGGCTTCTACACGATCGGATCCAGCGGCCACGAGAGCAACGCCGCCGTCGCGCTGGCGCTGCGACCGACCGATCCGGCGCTGCTGCACTACCGGTCCGGCGGCTTCTACGCCGCCCGGGCCGGGCAGGTCCCCGGCTCCACCCCGATCACCGACGTGCTGCACTCCGCCGCCGCGTCCCGGCGGGACCCGATCTCCGGCGGCCGGCACAAGGTGTTCGGGCACCGGGCGCTGAACGTCATCCCGCAGACCTCGACGATCGCCTCGCACCTGCCCCGCGCGATGGGCATGGCGTTCGCGCTGGAGCGGGGCGTCGGCGACACCGGTTACCCGGCCGACGCGGTGGTGGTGTGCAGCTTCGGCGACGCCTCGGCCAACCACTCCACCGCGGCGGGCGCGCTGAACGCCGTCGGGTGGGCCGCCCACCAGGGGCTCGGGATGCCGGTGCTGTTCGTCTGCGAGGACAACGGCATCGGCATCAGCACCCGGTCCCCGCACGGCTGGGTGGACCGGATGCTGTCCGCGCTACCAGCCCTGGACTACACCGCCGTCGACGGCGCCGATCCCGCGCGGCTGCTCGCCGTCGCGGGCGAGGTGGCCGATCGGGTACGCGCCGGACGCCGCCCTGCCGTGCTGCACCTGCGCACGGTCCGGTTCATGGGCCACGCCGGTTCCGACGCCGAGCTGGCGTACCGGTCCCGGTCGGAGATCCTCGCCGACTACGCCCGCGACCCGCTGCTGGCCACGGCGGCGGTGCTGGCCCGGCGCGGCATCCTCGCCCCGGCCGAGAGCCTGGCCCGCTACGAGCAGGCCCGCAAGCTGGTCATGGACCAGGCCGAGGCGATGCTCGGGCGGGTCGAGCGGCTGCCCGACGCGGCTGCGGTGACCGCTCCGCTGACCGAACGCCGGACCGACCGGGTCAGCGCGGCCGCCGGACGGGCCGGCGCCGGACGGGAGAAGGTGTTCGGCGGCCGGCTCCCCGAGTCGCGCGGGCCGCTCACGCTCGCCCAGTCGGTCAACGCCGCGCTGCACGACGCGCTGCTCACCTGGCCGCAGGCGCAGGTCTTCGGCGAGGACGTGGCCCGCAAGGGCGGCGTCTACGGCGCCACCCGCGGGCTGCGCAAGGCGTTCGGCGCGAACCGCGTGTTCGACACGCTGCTGGACGAGCAGACCATCCTCGGGGTGGCGCTCGGCGGCGCGCTGGCCGGCACGCTGCCGATCCCGGAGATCCAGTACCTCGCCTACCTGCACAACGCCGAGGACCAGCTGCGCGGCGAGGCCGCCTCACTGCGGTTCTTCTCCGACGGGCAGTACGGCAACGGCATGGTGGTCCGGATCGCCGGGCTGGCGTACCAGAAGGGGTTCGGCGGGCACTTCCACAACGACAACTCGGTGGCGGTGCTGCGGGACATCCCCGGCCTGGCGCTGGCTGTCGCCTCCCACCCGGCCACCGCGCCGGCGCTGCTGCGGCAGTGCCTCGCGCTGGCCGAGCAGGAGAAGCGGGTCTGCGTGTTCCTGGAGCCGATCGCGCTCTACCACACCCGTGACCTGCACAGCGACGGCGACGGCGGCTGGCTGGCCCGGTACGCCCCGCCGGACCAGTGGGCGGCCACCGAGGCGCCGCTCGGACAGGTCCGGACCGTACGCGACGGCGACGACCTGGCGCTCGTCACGTTCGGCAACGGCGTGCCGATGAGCCTCCGGGTGGCCGAGACGCTGGCCGCCGAGCGGGGCGCCGGCACCCGCGTCGTGGACCTGCAGTGGCTCGCGCCGTTGCCGGCCGCGAGCATGCTCGCCGCGCTCGACGGCGTACCCCGGGTGCTGGTGGTGGACGAGACCCGGGCCGGCGGCGGCGTCTCCGAGGCGGTGGTGGCCGCCCTGGTCGACGCCGGTTACCCGGGGCGGATCTCCCGCGTCAACAGCGTCGACAGCTACGTCCCGCTGGGCCCGGCGGCCGACCACGTCCTGCTCGGTGAACACGACGTGCTGACGGCGGCCCGCGCGCTGCTCGACTGACGTACGGCACGACGAAGGCGGCCCACCGGATCGATCCGGTGGGCCGCCTCTCGTTCGGACGCTCAGTACCCCAGGTCGGGCTGCCGCTTCAGGCCGGCCAGCTGCTCGCCGGCCAGGTAACGCTCCAGGTTGACGCAGAAGTCGGCGTAGAGCCGCTGGAGGTTGCCGGTGCCGCGGAACGACGTGTGCGGGGTGATGGTGGTGTTCGGCAGGTCCCACAGCCGGTGGTCGGCCGGCAGCGGCTCCTCCTCGAACACGTCCAGCACCGCGCCGGCGATCCGGCCGGACCGCATCGCGTCGACCAGGGCGTCCTCCACCACGAGAGCGCCCCGCCCGACGTTCACCAGCACCGCCGACTCCTTCATCGCCGCGAAGTGCTCGGCGTCGAAGAAGTAGCGGTTCTCGGTGGTCAGCGGCATGGCCAGGACCACCGAGTCGGCCTCCGGCAGCACGGCCATGTGCTCGGCGTACGGGATCACCCGGTCGAAGCCCTCGGCCGCGGTGCCGGAACGGTTCACCCCGATCACGTCGACGCCGAGGGCCCGGGCCCGCCAGGCCACCTCGCCGCCGATGCCGCCGGTGCCGAAGACGAGCATCGTGCTGCCGATGAAGTCCCGGCCGGTGATCCGCACCCACTCCCGGCGCTCCTGCGCCTCCCGGTGTTCCGGGAACGCGCGGAAGCGCATCAGCACGGCGCCGATGGCGTACTCGGCGATCGGCACGTTGTAGGAGTTGGGCGACCGGGTGTAGAGCAGCCCTTCGGCGAGGCGGCGCTGCATCAGCTCGCCGCCCACCCAGTCGAACCCGGCCGCGGTGATCTGCACCCACCGCAGCCGGTCGCACTTGGCCAGCAGCTCGTCGAAGGTGTCCTCGTTCATCGCGCTGCGCAGGATCACCTCGGCGTCGAGCCACTCGTCGCGTACCGGCTCACCGTCCGGTACCGGGCTGAACCGGCACTGCGGGAACCGCTCCCGCAGCTGCGGGAGCAGGTCCGACAGGTTGGGCGTGAGCAGGATGTGCGGTCCCGCGGCGGCGCCGGTCACGAGGACTCCTGCGCACGCTTCCGGTTGTTGTACGTCACGCCGCCCTTGGCCCAGTTGTCGTACGACACCTCGTAGAGCAGGACGTGGGTGTTCTCGCGCGGCGAGCCGTACTTGACCAGCACGTCGGTCAGGTCGGCGATCATCGCTTCCTTGGTGGCCTGGTCCCGCTTGCCGATCTCGGCACGGATGATTGCCATCTCAGTTCTCCTTGCTCGTGGTCGCGAAGTCCGGGTTGCGCTCGTACTCGGCCTTGACTGCCAGGTACGCGAAGGCGTGCGTGACGCGGGTCTTCAGCACCCCGTCGAACACCTCACGCGCCTTGTCGACGTCACCGTTGTAGTAGTGCCAGTTACCGAGGCCGTACCCCTGGGTGACGGTCTTGAGGCTGTTGCCGTCGCACATCGCCCACAGCTCGTCCGGACCGATCTCGCCGGTGTAGAGCTTCATCCGGCCCTCGTAGCCGACCAGGTGCGGCTCGTCGACCAGGTCGACAGTGCGGAACCGGTCGAGCACCTCCTCGGCCTCGGCGGTCCGGCCGAGGCGCCGCAGCGCCATGTACTGCCAGTCCTGCGACGCGACCAGGCCCTCCTGGTGCCGGGACGCCTTCTCCGACTCGGCGAAGCTGGGCAGGCAGCCCTCCAGGTCACCGGCGAGGTACTGGGCGACGCCCAGGTGGTACCAGACGGAGGCGTGCAGCGTGGTGTTGTAGCGGCCGAGGATCTCCGGGTTCGCGGCGGCGTCGGTGTCGCTGAGGTGCTGCGGGCGCACGTCCTCGGGCCGGCCGAGGATCAGGCTGACGACGTCCTTCTCCACCTCCGGCTGGTACATCTCGTACTCGTCCTCGACGCCGGCGAGCTGGTCGGCGGCGGCGCGCAGGTCCGCGATCGCGCCGGCGTAGTCACTGATGGAGATCCGCCGGTGGCCGCGGAAACGCAGCAGGCGCGGGCTGTCCGGTTCCAGTTCGAGCGCCTCGGTGAGCAGCGCCACGGACTCCTCGTGCTTGCCCAGGTAGCCCTTCAGCCGGGCGGCGATGACGTAGCGATGGGTCAGGGGTACGGCCGTCATGGATTGCCTTTCGTCGCGGTGCGGCGGAGGGGACGCCGTGGGCCGGCGTCCCCTCCGCGACTCGTCAGCGGTCGAGCCAGAGGTGCCGGTAGAAGCGGTAGGTCGGCGTGGGGTCACCCCGGTAACCCATGACGTCCTTCTGCACGACGTCGAAGTCGGCGTTCAGGAAGGTCATGGCCACCGGGCCCCGCTCGGCCAGGATCTTCTCGGCCTGCTGGTAGAGCTGGGCGCGCTTGTCCTTGTCCAGCTCGGAGCGGGCCTTGACGATCAGGTCCTCGTACTCCGGGTCGGACCAGTTGCCGTAGTTCAGGCCGCCGCCCTTGAGGAAGCTGGCGGTGAACCGCTCGTCCGGGTCGTAGGTCAGGCCGAAGCCGGACTGGTACATGTCGAAGTCCCCGGACTTCGTCTTGGTGTCGGCGATGGTGGACTCGACCGACTCCAGCGTCACCTTGATGCCGATCTTGGCGAGCTGCTGCTGCTCCACCTCCGCCGAGCGCACCTGGAACGCCGAGGTGGCGATCACCATGAGCTTGGCGTCGAAGCCGTTCGGGTAACCCGCCTCGGCCAGCAGCGCCTTGGCCTTCTCGATGTCGGGCTTGCCGTACACCGGCTCCTTCAGCGCGCCGAAGCGGTCCGGCGGCAGGTAGCCGGCGTTGAGCGCGGTGCCGAAGCCGGAGTTGGCGACGTTCAGGATCTCCTGCCGGTCCAGCGCCAGGTAGATGGCCTGCCGGACCTTGACGTTGTCGTACGGCGCCTTCGAGGTGTTCAGCCGCAGGTGCAGCGACAGCGAGCCGGAGCCGCCGTACCACTTGAGCTTCTCGTCGCGCTTGAGCGCGTCGATGAACTCGGGCGCGGGCCGCCACAGGAAGTCGACGGTGCCGCTGCGCACGGCGGCGGCGCGGGCGTTGTCGTCCGGGTTGAACGTGAAGTCCAGCCCGTCCAGGTACGGAACCCCGGACTCCCAGTACTTGTCGTGCTTGTCCAGCTTGATGGCCTGGCCGGTGGTCCGGGCCGCGAGCTTGAACGGCCCGCTGCCGCCGTCGACGCTGCCGTTGAGGTCGCCCTGCTTCTCGACCACGGTCCGGTCGACGATCGACGACGCGGCGGTGGACAGCAGGGTCAGGATGGCGGCGTTGGGCTTGGCCAGCTTCATCACGACGGTACGCTCGTCGGGCGCCTCGACCGAGGTGATGCCCTCGTAGCTGCGGGCGCGCGGCGCCCGGGTGGCCGGGTCCTTGATCCGCTCGATCGAGTACTTCACGTCGGCGGCGGTCACCTTGCGGCCGCTGTGGAAGTACGCGTTGTCGCGCAGCTTGAACGTCACGGTCTGGCCGTCCGCGCTCAGCTCCCACGACTCGGCGATCGCCGGCTTGATCTCGCCCCGGTACGACTGCACGAGCGACTCGTAGATCTGCTCGTTGATGACGAAGGCCGAGGTCTCCGACATCCGGTGCGGGTCGAGTTCGTTGGCGTCCAGCCGGATCATGATCCGCAGGCGGCCACCGGACTTCGGCGTGCCGGCGGCCTGCGTCTCGTCCTCGAGCTTGACGTTGCTGGTGAGGCCGTCGCTGGCGTTGCCACCGGACTTGCCCGACGGCGGCTCGCCGCCTCCGCAGCCGGCCGCGAGCGTCGTCACGACGCCCACCGCCAGCGCTCTCATCAGAATTCGGGTACGCATCAGTCTCCTTGGCAGTGTCACGATTAGCGCTTCATCGCGCGGCCGGCTTCCATGCCTCCCCATAGACCCGAAGCCAGTTGCCGCCGAGGATCTTGATCACGTCCTCCGGCGAGAATCCGCCGGCCAGAAGCGCCTCGGTGATGTTGGGGAAGTCCGCGGCGTCGTCCATGCCGATCGCCCGGCGCTCCTCCCATCCGAAGTCACCGAGCAGGTTCTGGTGCTCCTTCGAGTTCGCCTGCGCGATGCTCTTGAGCTGCGCGATCCGCATCTCCTCGGTCCACGTCTCGTCGTAGTCGGTGGCGACGGCGACGTGGTCGACGCCGGCCACCTCCACCACTCGGCAGACGTGCTCCACGAAGCGGGTCAGGTCCGGACGACGGGACGGGTCCTCCGGGTGGTACAGGAACCCCGACAGGGTGGTGATGCCCATGACGCCGCCCTGCTCGGCGAGGCGCCGCAGGTATCCGTCCGACTTGGCGCGGATGTGCGGCGACAGCGCGTCGCAGAAGGCGTGCGTGACGACGACCGGCTTGTCCGAGGCGTCCATCGCGTCCAGGCCGGTGCGCTCGCCGCTGTGCGAGACGTCGACCAGCACGCCCAGCTCGTTCATCGCCTTGACGAAGGCGCGGCCCCGGTGCGTCAGCCCCGAGTCGGTGTCCTCGCCGCAGCCCGCGCCGAGCAGGTTCTGCCGCTGGTAGGTCAGCTGAAGGATGCGGACGCCCAGGTCGTGGAACGTGCCGAGCAGGTCGAGGTCACCCCCGATCATCTCGGTGTCCTGCGGGCCGAGGATGACGGCCTCCTTGCCCTCGGCCTTGGCCCGGTGGATGTCGTCCACGGTCAGGGCGAGCAGCACCTCGTCCGGGTGTGCGTCGATCCACCTGCGGCAGCGGTTGACCTCGCGCAGGGCGGTGACGGTGTCCGCGTACGGCCGGGTGACCGTGTGGTTGACCGCGGTGACGCCTCCTCGCCGGATCCGGTCGAGGTGGGCGTCGCTCAGCTCGATGACCGTGCTTCCGTCCACCACTGTTGCGGCGGCGTGCAGGTCGGCGGCGGAACGAACGGGTTGGGCGGTGGCGGCAGTCTTCACGTCATCTCCAGATCATCGGAAGATGCCGAGACTCTACGAGCCACGCCAGTTATTGTCCATGAAATCTCAGCAACTCGTCGGTAGACAGCTTTGAAGCGACGAATTTCGTCGTTATAGCTCTAGCAAACCGATCGAGGGCGCCCGTCCGGCGCGAATCCGCCATAGCGCGAGAAGACCCTTATGGACGACAAGTAGGCACAGTCGCGACGGGCACTCGTGCCGGAGCGCGCACAGTGGACCGCAGCGGATGGCCGGCCGTACGACTGCGAACAGACGATCGCGCTGGACGCGACGGTGCCGGCACCACGGCTTCGCCGCCGCGGCGGACCGGAAATGCCGGCGCTCCACCCCTCGCACAAGTGCGGGCATGTTCGATAGGATCGAACATCCCGGGCGGATCCCCCCGCCACCGCAACAGGAGGTCCCCGTGCGGTCCATGGACAGTCAGCCGCCGTCGGAGCAGGCCGCCTCCGGCGGCCCCGCGGACGAGAGCACCCCGGTGGGGGTGGTCGGCGCCCGGATCCGGCGCTACCGCAAGGAGCGCGGGCTCACCCTGCGCGGCCTCGCCTCCCGCTCCGGCCTGTCGATCGGCTTCCTGTCCCAGGTCGAGCGCGGCATCTCCTCGATCGGCCTGACCGCGCTGGGCAGCGTCGCCAAGGCCCTCGACAAGTCGGTGGCCGACTTCTTCGACGCCGGCAACGGCACGTCCGACAGCAACGTCTCCCAGCTTCCCCGGCACTTCACGCTGACCAGGGCGGAGACGTCGGCAACGCAGTACGTGTCGGGGCAGCAGACCTACCGCATGCTCTCGGACCGGGGGCCGGACCTGGTGCTGGAGCCGATGCTCGTGCACATCGCGCCGGGCGGGCGGCGGGAGAACGCGTACGGCCACCGGGGCGAGGAGTTCGCCTACGTCATCTCCGGCGAGCTGCTCTACGAGGTCGAGGGCGTGGAGCACCGGCTGTGCCCGGGCGACAGCGTGCACCTGCGCTCGTCGGTGCCGCACCAGATGTACAACGACACCGACTCGGTCACCACAGTGGTCTCGGTGGTCACGCCCCGGCTGTTCTGACCGGCGCCACCAACCGCCCTCCGTGTTCACCTACGTGAACTCGGAGGGCGATTCGGTTGCGGGCGCGACGTCAGCGACCGAGGCGGGCGTCCACTGCCGTCATGGTGTCCCGCCAGATGTCCGACGCCGGGTCGATGACGGCGAAGTGGTCCCCCGGCTGTTCCAGGTGGCGGATCTCGTCGCCCGCGGCTGCCGCCGCCGCGGCGTAACGCCGGTTGGCGTCGACGAGGTCGAGACTGTCCGCGGTCCCCTGCACGAGCAGCGTGGGCACCCCTGTCGGCAGCCGCAGCATCGGGTCGCTCTCGGCGTACCGGCGCGGGGCCGTGGCCGGTGAGCCGCCCAGCGCCGCGGCGATCGCGCCGTCACCGAGGTAGCGCCGCTCGCCCTCGGTGAGGTCGAGCACCCCGGCCAGCGACACCGCGAGCGCGACGCGCGGACCGCCCGTACGCGTGGCAAGGTCCGCCGCGGCGCGCAGCGCGAGCTGCCCGCCGGCCGAATGGCCCAGCACCACGATCCGCTCCAGGTCGATCGGCCGGTCGGCGGCGATGTCCCGCAGCGCGGTGAGGCCGGCTTCGACGTCCTCCGTGGTGGCGTCCCAGCCGTGCCGGTCCGGACGCCGGTACTCCAGGTTCCAGGACGCGTAGCCTCGGGCGGCCAGATCGACGGCGAGCGCGTCCATCAGGTCCGCGCCCCAGACCGACCGCCAGAATCCGCCGTGCAGCAGCACCGCGACCGGCGCCGGCCCGGTGTGCGGGCCCGACGGCAGCCGCAGGTCACCCCACTGCTCCGGGCCGGGACCGTAGGCAATCCGATCGGCCGGCGCGCGGAAGCGGTGCACGGCGTGCCGGATAGCCCAGGTCACGCCCCACAGTCCCCGGCCGGCCAGGTGGACCGCGCCGGGGACCGGCGTCTCGACGGTGAGGTCGTACCAGACCGCGTGCGGCGGCTGCGCGCCGATCAGGGCGCGGGCCGGTGTGGTGGGGCCGGGCAGCACCACAGTCGGGCCCTGCGCCGCGGCGAGCAGCGAGCGCAGCTCGTCGGCCGAGGCGGCGGTGACGACCGTGCCGGTGCTGTCCAGCTCGGCGCTGCTGGTGGCGACGAGCGACGCCAGCAGTTCGGTGTCGGCCACCAGGCCGGGGCCGACCACGACGGTGAGCCGCACCGCGCTCACCTGCGCAGCAGGGGCAGGACGGCGGAGCCGAGCAGGTCCACGCCGCGCTCGTCGGTCAGGCCGTGCGGCGTACCGAACTCGACCCGGCGCACGCCCGCGTCGATGAGCGCCTGGGCCTGCGCGGCGACCTGCTCCGGGGTGCCGGAGAAGGCGAACCGGTCCAGCACGTCGTCCGGGATCAACCGGCCCGCCGCCTCGTCCTCGCCCGCGTCGACCAGGTCGCCGACGCGCTTCACCAGGTCGTCGGGGAGCACGACGGTCGGATCCAGCTCCGCCACCACGGCCAGGTACATGGCCACCTCGGTACGGGCCTTGGCGCGGGCGGCCGCGCCGTCGGTGTCGACGACCGTCACCGCGCCGAGCACGATGCCGACGTCCGCCACGTCGCGCCCGGCCTTCTCCGCGCCGGTCCGCAGCCGCTCGCGGATCACCGGGACCATGTCCGGGTTGGCGCTGCCGCCCACCTTGATCTCGTCGGCGATCCGGCCGGCCAGCGCCGCGCCCTGCGGACCCCACGCGCCCAGGAGCAGCGGCGGGTCGGGCCGCTGCACGTCGTAGCGCAGCGCGGTGCCGGCCTCCAGCGAGAAGACCTTTCCGGTGAAGCCGCTGCGGTCGCCGCGCAGCAGGCGGTAGACGACCTGGACGGCCTCCTCGATGGTGGTCAGCGGCCGCGGCTGCGGCAGGCCGACCGAACCCAGCCAGGTCCCCCGGGCCAGGCCGAGGTAGGCCCGCCCGTGCGAGGCCAGGTCCAGGGCGGCGAGCTGACCGGCGATCTCGTACGGGGCCATCGAGTACGGGTTCAGGCAGGCCGCGCCGAGGCGTACCCGTTCGGTCGCCTGCGCCATCTCCAGCAGCGGGAAGATCGGCGGCTGGTACATCAGGTCGCCGAAGACGGTGAGCACGTCGAAGCCGTGCGCCTCGGCGGCGCGGGCCAGCCGGGCGTACGCGCCGGCCGGCTTGTCGCTCTGCAGGCCGAGTCCGATCTCGACGGTCATGTCAGGTCCGCCGAGTTCATCGTGCGCCGGCAGGTCCGTTCCACCTTCATGACGAGCCGCTCCTCCGGGTCGGGGCAGATGAAGTGGGAGTCCTGGGCCAGCCAGTCCCCCGGCGCCAGGTCACGCTGCTTGGCGGCGAGGAAGGGCAGCACGGACGCGAGCGCGTACACGCAGAAGTGCTTGCCCTCGGGCAGCCGCAGGTGGGCGCTGTTGGTCAGCTCGAAGGAGTCGCCCACGGCCATGCCGCACACCGACCGGCCCTCGATCCGGTCGACTGTCACCTTCAGGTCGTAGATCTCCATGTCGCCGTCGGCGGTGTCGCTCACGGCCCCTCCCCTTCGTCGATCCGTACGATGATCTTGCCGGTGGTCCGGCGTTCGGCCAGCTCGGTGAGCGCCGCGGGCGTCTCGTCCAGCGACACGACGCGGCTGACCGGCGGCCGGACCGCGCCGGAGGCGCACATGTCGAACAGTTCCTGGTAGGCGGCCTCGACCGCGGACGGGCGCTGCCACGGGTACTGCGAGCCCCAGGACAGGCCCACCAGCGTCGCGTTCGCCGCCATCAGCCGCAGCGGATCGACGGGCGGCGGCGCGCCACCGGCAGCGCCCACCGCGACCAGGCGGCCCTCGAAGGCGAGGCACTCCCAGGAGCGGGCGAACACGTCGCCGCCCACCGGGTCCACCACGACGTCCACGCCCCGCCCGCCGGTGGCCTCCCGCACGGCGGCCACGAAGTCCTCCGCCGTGTAGTCGATCGCCACCTCGGCGCCCTGGTCGCGGCAGATCGCCGTCTTGACCGGGCCGCCGGCGGTGGCGAGGACCCGGGCGCCGCGGGCGACCGCGAGCTGGATGACGGAGATGCCGACACCGCCCGCGCCGGCGTGCACCAGCACTGTCTGCCCGGCGGTGACGCCCGCCCGCTCCAGCGCGAACCACGCGGTCTGGTAGGTGACCGGCAACGCCGCCGCGGTGACCGGGTCGACGGTGGACGGCCGCGGCACCACGACCGCGGCGTCCACTGTCACCGTGGTGCCGAGCGCGCCGCGCGGCAGCGCCGGGCAGGCGAGCACCTCCTGACCCAGCAGGTGCCCGGCCCCGTCGCCGGCGGCGACGACCCGCCCGGCCGCCTCCACCCCCGGCGTCATCGGCGGGTCCGGACGCACCGGGTACTCGCCCCGGCAGAGCATGACGTCCAGGAAGTTCAACCCGACCGTACGGACGGCGAGCCGCACCTGGCCGGGGCCGGGCGGCGGGTCGTCGGGCAGCTCGGCGACCGACAGCACGTCCGCCGGCTCACCGGTCCGCTCGGCGACCAGCCGCCGGATCATGCCGCGCCCACCGGTTCCCGGACCAGCTCGGCGTGGTGGTGCACGATCACCCAGCGGCCGTCGACCCGGCGCACCACATCGGTGACCCGGGTGATCTCCGGCTCGTCGTCCGGGCCGAGCTGCGCGACCAGCTCGTACCGGGCCACGCCGAAGTCGTCCCACACGTCGATGCGCTTGCCCCGCGCGGCGAGCACCGCCAGCTGGGGCCGCTGACCGGCGGCGTCCCGCTGGGCGCGGTACTCGTCCAGCTCGGCCCGGGTCCGCAGCGGTCCCGGCAGGTGCGTCTCCCAGGTGGTCACCTCGGGGTCCAGGTGCGTGTCGAACCGCTGCTGGTCCCCGGCGAGGAACGCGTCGTACATGTCGTCGATGCCGGCGGCGATCTCCGCCGCGCCTGCCTGCGCGAAGGTCATCGCGTCTCCTCCTGGTTGCGGTCGTCGCGGGCGATCTGCCCGCCCTTCATCACCCACCGCACGTCCCGGAAGGCCGAGGTGTCGGCCAGCGGGTCGGCGTCCGTCGCGATCAGGTCGGCCAGCTTGCCGACCTCGACGGTGCCGAGGTCGGACTCCGCGCCGAGCCACCGGATCGGGCCGAGCGTGCCGGCGTGGATGGCCCGGGCGGCGCCGATCCGCTCGGACATGTACTCCAGCTCCCGGATCGAGGCGGTGGTGCCCTCGAACTCCCAGAACGGGGGCATGTCGCTGCCGAGCAGGACCTCCACCCCGGCGGCGATCGCCATGTCGAAGCTCTCCAGGTGCCGGGGGCCGGCGCCGAGCGAGCGGCACTGCATCCACTCCGGCACGCCCAGCTCGTCGAAGAACTCCTTGCAGCGGGTCACCAGCAGCGTCGGCACGAGCGCCGTGCCGCGCTCGGCCATCCGCGCCGCGACCTGCGGGGTGAGCTGGTAGCCGTGCTCCACGCAGTCCAGTCCCAGCTCGACCGCCGCGCCGATCACGTCGGCGGGCCCGGCGTGCGCGGTCACCTTGCGGCCCCACGCGTGCGCCGTCTCGATCACCGCCGTCATCTCGTCGGCGAACAACTGGGGCGTGTGGATGCTCTCGTGCTCACCGGCGATGCCGCCCGAGATCATCACCTTGATCAGGTCCGCGCCGGCCTTGATCTGGCTGCGCACGCCGTGGCGGAAGCCCACCGGGCCGTCGCACTCGAGCGTGTCGTTGCTCTCGTGCCCGTGCCCGCCGGTGCACACCAGCGCCCGGCCCGCGGTGTAGATGCGCGGACCGGGGACCCGCCCGGCGTTGATCGCCCGCCGCAGCGCGAAGTCCGCGTGGTCCTTCTCCGCGACGCAGCGCACGGTGGTCACGCCGGAGTGCAGCGTGCGCCGCGCCCCGTCGGCCATGTAGTGGGCGAGGTCGTACGCGCCCATCCCCTTGACGCCCTCGCCGGCGGAGCCGGGCAGCGACAACGAGAAGTGGGTGTGCATGTTGACCAGGCCGGGCGTCACGTAGGCACCGTCGAGGTCCACCTCGGTCAGCCGGCCGGCGGCCCGCGCCTGCTCGGCCACCTCGGCGTACGGCCCGACGGCGGCGATCCGGTCACCCCGGACCCACACCCCGGCGCCGGTCACCGGCGCCATGCCGTCCACCACGCGGGCGTCGAGCACTGTGCAGTTGCCGAGCAGCGTGCTCGGCTGCTCGGGCGAATAGGCGGCACTCACGCGATCACTCCATAAACGTCTCGGGCGGCCCGCGCGGAGACGTAGCCCTCGGCCACGTCCCGTCGCACCGCCTCCGGATCCCGACTCCCCGGGTCGCCGTGCCCGCCGCCACCGGCGGTCAGCAACGTCACCCGATCCCCCACCGCCACCGCGGTACGCCGTGTGCTCACCCGGTGCTCCCGGTCCGTGCCCGGGAAGACGATCACCTGGTTCGGCTCCGGCTGTGCGCCGCCGGCCAGCGCCCACGGCGCGCTCTTCGTCTTCTTGATCACCGTCAGGAACTCGCCGGGCGTCACGAACCGGATGTCCCGCCGCAGGCCGCAGCCGCCCCGGAACCGGCCCGCGCCACCGGAGTCGGTACGGATCTCCACCCGCTCGAAGAACATTCCCGTCTTCGACTCCAGCACCTCGACGGGCGTGTTGCGCGCCTGGGTCTGGCACAGGTGGTTCGCCGGCCCGATCCCGTCGTGCCGGGGCGTGCCGCCCCAGCCGACCGGGTCGTTGTTGCTGACCGCGAACATGTCGCCGGTGTCCGGGTGCCGGCCGACCATCATGAACCCGGGCACGTCGCCGCCGGAGGAGGCGGCCAGCCGGTCCGGCATGCCCTGGGCCAGCGCCTTGAGGATCAGCTCCAGTGCGACGGTGCCGGTCCACTGGGTGAACGTGGCGGCCGGGTACTGCGCGTGGAACAGCGTGCCGGGCTCGGCGCGTACCCGAAGGGGCTCGAAGTGCCCGGCGTTGGTCTGCTCGTGCGGCGTGGTGACGCCCTTGAACGCGACCCGGCAGGTGGCGATGGTGGCGCCCAGCGGCAGGTTCACCGGTCCGGGCACCGCCGGCGACGAGCCGGTGAAGTCCACTGTGAACTCGCCGTCGGCGACGGTGACGGTGACCCGCATGAGGATCGGGTCGTCGCTGACGCCGTCGTCGTCGAGCCAGTCCTCGGCGGTCCAGCTGCCCTGCGGCAGCGCGGCCACCGCCTCCCCGGCGCGCTGCGCGGCGACGTCGATCACCCGGTCGATCACCGCGTCGACCACTGCGGGGCCGTAGTCGCGGTACAGCTCGGTCACCCGCCGCTCGCCGGTACGCAGCGCGGCGATCTGCGCGTTGAGGTCACCGATGACCAGTTCCGGCATCCGCGAGTTGAAGCGGATCAGCTCGAGGATCTCGCGCACCGGCTCGCCCCGGTCGTACACCTTCGTGCCGGGGAAGATGATCCCCTCCTGGTGCATGTCCGTGGAGTCGAGCACGTACCCGGGGTCCTTGGCGCCCAGGTCCATCCAGTGCGCCCGGATGCACAGGAAACCGATCAGCTCCTCGCTGTCCGGCAGGACGACCGGCGCGAACATCGTCGCGTCGTACGTGTGCGCCGCGTTCCAGTACGGGTAGTTCAGCAGCACCACGTCGCCGCGGCGCAGGTTCTCCCGGCCGACGTACTCCACGCCCTTGCGCAGCGAGTAGTCGTTGGCGCCGAGGAAGCGGGACAGCCCCGTGGACTCCGCGACCAGCCGCAGCTGCCGGTCGTAGATGGAGATGCCGAAGTCGTACACCTCGTAGATCACCGGGTTGAACGCGGTGCGCACGAGCGCGGCCCGCATCTCCTCGGCGGCCGAGACGAGATGGCTGCGGACGACCTCGACGGTTGCCCCGTCGACCGTCGGCTCACCCATCGACGTCCACTCCGTAGACGTCCCGGGCCGCCTCCCGGGAGACGTAGCCCTCGGCCACGTCCCGCCGTACCGCCTCCGGGTCGCGGCTGCGCGGGTCGCCGTGCCCGCCGCCACCGGCGGTCAGCAGCGTGACCCGGTCGCCCGCGGCCACCACGGTGCGCTTGGTGCTCACCCGGTGCTCGCGGTCGGTGCCCGGGAAGACGACCACCTGGTTCGGCTCCGGCTGCTCGCCGCCGGCCAGCGCCCACGGCGCGCTCTTGGTCTTCTTGATCACGGTCAGGAACTCACCGGGCGTCACGAACCGGATGTCGCGGCGCAGGCCGCAGCCGCCCCGGAACCGGCCCGCGCCACCGGAGTCGGCGCGGATCTCCCAGCGCTCGAAGAACATCCCGGTCTTGGCCTCCATGACCTCGATCGGGGTACCCCGGCCGGTGCTGCCGGAGACGTGCGTGGCGGCGTCCATGCCGTCGTGCGTCGCGGTGCCGCCCCAGCCCACCAGGTCGTTGTTGCTGACCGCGAACATCTTCCCGGTGTCCGGGTGCAGGCCGACCATCATGAAGCCGGGCACGTCGCCGCCGGAGGAGGCGGGCAGCAGGTCCGGCATGCCCTGGGCCAGCGCCTTGAGGATCAGCTCCACCGCGACGATGCCGGTCCAGAGCGTGAACGTGGGCTGCGGGTAGACGGCGTGGAACAGGCTGCCCGGCTCGGCCCGCACCTCAAGCGGCGCCACGGTGCCGGCGTTCGACGGCTCGTCCCGCGACGTCAGCGACTTCAGCACGACCTTGCAGATCGCCTCGGTCGCGCCGAACGGCATGTTGATCGGGCCGCGGGTGGCCGGGGCCGAGCCGGCGAAGTCGACGATGAAGCGCCCGTCGTCGATGGTGACGGTGACGCGCATCTTCACCGGGTCGTCGGTGATGCCGTCGTCGTCCACCCAGTCCTCGGCGGTCCAGGTGCCCTGCGGCAGCGTCGCCAGCGCCGCGCGGGCGCGGGCCTCACCGTCGGCGATGATCCGGTCGATCGCCTGGTCCACGGTGTCCCGGCCGAACTTCTCGATGATCTCCAGCATCCGGCGCTCGCCGGTGCGCAGCGCGGCGATCTGCGCGTGCAGGTCACCGAGCACCGCGTCGGGCATCCGCGAGTTGAAGCGGATCAGCTCGTGGATCTCGCGCACCGGCTCGCCCCGGGACACGACCTTGGTGCCCGGGAAGATCAGCCCCTCCTGGTGCATGTCGGTCGAGTCGAGCACGTAGCCCGGGTCCTTGGCGCCCAGGTCCATCCAGTGCGCGCGGACGCAGAGGAAGCCGACCAGGTCGCCGTCCGCGTCCGGGTCCGCCTCGTCCGGCCGGAACACCGGGGCGAACAGCGTCGCGTCGTACGCGTGCGCCGCGTTCCAGTACGGGTAGTTCAGCAGCACCACGTCGCCGCGGTGCAGGTTCTCCCGGCCCACGTACTCCACGCCCTTGCGCAGCGAGAAGTCGTTCGCGCCGAGGAAGAACGTCAATCCGGTGGCCTCGGCGACCAGCCGCAGGTCGGCGTCGTACATCGACAGGCCGAAGTCGTGCACCTCGTAGATGACCGGGTTGAACGAGGTACGGATGAGGGTGGCCCGCATCTCCTCCGCGGCCGACAGCAGATAGCTGCGGACGACCTCGACCTGGGCTCCGTCCAGCGTGGTCATGCGGCTTCCTCCAGGGTGACGAGCAGGTATCCGTGGTCGTCGACGGTGACCCGCTGGCCGCTGGGCACCACAGTGGTGGAGGTGCCCTCGTCGATCAGCGCCGGTCCGTCGAAGGTGTCGCCCGGCTCCAGGCGGGCCCGGTCGTAGACCGCGAACGGCACCACCGCGTGCTGCCCGAAGTCGTAGGCGTCGCGGTGCGTCAGCAGCGCCTGCGACGGGTCGCCGTCGCCGCGCGGCAGGGTCTGCAGCTCGGGCCGGTCGGTGCGCCCGATGCCGCGCACCCGCAGGTTGAGGATCTGCAGCGGGTTGCCCATGGTGTGGCCGTACCGGGCGCGGTGCGTCTCGTCGAACGCGGCGCGGATCGCGTCGCGGTCCAGCTCGCGCCCGACGGTGACCATCAGGCTGTGCTCCTGGCCCAGGTAGCGCAGCTCGAACTGCCGCTCCAGCACCGCCTCGCCGGCCGGCACGCCCTGCGCCACCAGCGACGCGACCGCCTCGGCCTCGACGGCCTTGAACAGCTGCTCCAGCTCCGCCAGGTCGGCGTCGTCGAGCGTGGCCATCACGGTACGGCTGAAGTCGTTGACGATGTCGGCGGAGAGCATGCCCCAGGCGGAGAAGCCGGACGGCGCGAACGGCACGATGACCTCGCCGATGCCCATCTCGCGGGCCAGCAGCGGGGCCAGCAGCGGCCCGGCGCCGCCGAACGCGAGCAGCGCGAACTGCCGGGGGTCGTGACCCCGCTCGACGGTGATCTGGCGGACCGCGCCGACGGTGCGGGCCAGCAGCACGTCGAACACGCCGGCGGCCGCGTTCTCCACGGTGAGGCCGAGCGGCTCGGCGAGTTGCTCCTGAATTGCGGCGCGCGCCTCGGCGTCGCGCAGGCCCATGGTGCCGGCGAGGAAGCGCTCCGGGTCCATGTAGCCGAGCACCACAGCGGCGTCGGTGACCGTCGGCTTGGTGCCGCCCCGGCCGTAGCAGACCGGGCCGGGGTCGGCGCCGGCGCTCTGCGGGCCGACCTTGAGCAGGCCGTGGTCGAGCCAGGCGATCGAGCCGCCGCCGGCGCCGATGGTGCGGATGTCGTACGTGGGGATGAGCAGCGGGAAGTGCTCCAGCTGGGCCTCGTACGCGGCGACCGGGTTGCCGCGCTCGATCACGCAGGCGTCCAGCGAGGTGCCGCCGATGTCGAACGTGAGCACGTTGTCCCGGCCCAGCTCGGAGGCGACGTACGCGGCGCCGACGATGCCGCCGGCCGGGCCGGACAGCACGGTGTGCGTGGGGGCGGTCTTGGCGACCGCGCTGGTCATCGAGCCGCCGCCGGACCGCATGATCAGGAAGCGCCCGGCGAAGCCGCGCTCGGCCAGGCCGGACTCCAGCTCGTCGACGTACCGCTCGAAGATCGGCCGGATGTACGCCTCCAGCACCGTGGTGCTGGTCCGCTCGTACTCCCGGTACTCGCGCACGATGTCCGTCGACAGCGACAGGCTGACCTCGGGGAACTCCTCGTGGATGAGGCGCGCGGCCTCCCGCTCGTGGCTCGGGTCGAGGAACGAGTGCAGGAAGCAGATGGCGATCGAGGTGACCTGCTGGTCCACCACGAGCGTGCGCGCGGCCGCCCGGACGCTGTCCGGGTCCAGCGGCTCCACCACCCGGCCGCGGTAGTCGAGCCGGCCCCGCACCCCGGCGGTGAAGCGGCGCTGCACCAGGCTCTCCGGCCGCTGGTACTGGAAGTCGTACATGTGGTCGGACGGCACGTTGCCGCGCCCGATCAGGAAGATGTCCCGGAAGCCCTCGTTGGTGATGATTCCGGTACGGCCACCGCGACGCTCCAGCACCGCGTTGAGGCCGAGCGTGGTGCCGTGGATGAACAGCTCCACCTCGGACAGGTCGGTGCCGAGCGCGCTGATCGCGTTGAGGACACCGTCCGCGGGCCGGGCCGGGGTCGTCGCCGCCTTGCGGAAGCGGACCCGGTTGGTGCGCGTGTCGAGTTCCATGGCGTCCACGAAGGTCCCGCCGATGTCGACGGCGAGCCGGATGGGGCGACGGGTCATGGCGTGACAGCCTGCCTTCCGATGAGGGCGGGAAGCTCGGGAACGCGCCAGCAGGCGGCCCGGCTCTCGCCGTACGACTGAAGCTCCTGCTGCTCCGATCGGCACCGGTCGGTGACGAACGGGCACCGGGCGGCCAACGGGCACCCGGTTGCGGCGTCGGCTTCCTCCAGGTCCTTGACCAGCTCGACGGCCTCGCCGTCGGACCCGGCCGTCCCGCCGAGGCGGGGGGCGCTGCCCAGCAGCGCGCGGGTGTACGGGTGCCGGGGCGTGTCGAAGACGACGTCCACCGGACCCTCCTCGACCACCCGGCCGAGGTAGAGCACCACGACGCGGTCGGCGAAACCGCGCACCGTGGCCAGGTCGTGGGAGATGAACACCGAGGCGCGGTCGGCGTCGGCGGCCACGTCGGCGATCACGTCGAGGATCTGCGCCTGGACGGTGACGTCCAGGGCCGAGGTCGGCTCGTCGAAGACGATCAGGTCCGGCTCGCCGACCAGGGCGCGGGCGATGCCGATGCGCTGGGCCTGGCCGCCGGACAGCTCGTGCGGGTACCGCTGCAGGATCGAGCGGTCCAGCTCCATCCGGTCCAGCACGGCGGTGACGCGCTCCTCCCGCTGGGCCGGGGACAGGCCCGCGGCGCGCAGCGGCTCGGCGATGGAGTCGCCGACGGGACGGCGCGGGCTCAGCGAGCCGATCGGGTCCTGGAACACCAGCTGGGCGCGGGTCCGGGCCCGGCGCAGCGCCCGGCCGCGCGGGCGCGGCCGGCCCGGCTGCTTGACCAGGGCCTGTCCGGCGACGGTGACGGTGCCGGAGGTGGGCGCGACCAGGCCCATGACGAGCTTCGCGAGGGTGCTCTTGCCGCAGCCGCTCTCGCCCACCACGCCCAGCGTCTCACCCGGTGCGAGCCGCAGCGTGACGCCACGCAGCGCGTGGTGACCGCCGGAGCCGAACCGGCTGCGGTAGACGACGTGGGCGTCCTCGATCTCCAGCACGGCGGGCTTCGGGTCCGCAGCCGCCGGCTGGGCGTCGCCCGCGTCCGGTGTGTGCGACGTGGACGGCAGGTCGGCGTCGAGCGGCCGGGTCTGCGGGTGGAAGCAGGCCAGCGACCATTCGCGGCCGCCGGGGATCGGCTGGGTGCCGGGCCGCCGGGACGAGCAGGTGCGGTCGGCGTGCGCGCAGCGGGCGACGAACGGGCAGTTCTCCGGCGCCTCGGTGAGCAGGGGCATGGCGCCGGGGGTGGCGACGACCGGCCGGCCGCCGACGTCCGGCACCGACCGCAGCAGCGCCCGGGTGTACGGGTGCGCGGGCTCCCGCAGCACCTGCGCGGCCGGGCCGCTCTCCACCACCGTGCCGGCGTAGAGCACCACCACCCGGTCGCAGACCTCGGCGATCGAGGCGAGGTCGTGGGAGATCAGCAGCACGCCCCGGCCGTCGGTGTCGGCGGCGTGCCGGAACTGGCGCAGGATCTCCCGGGTCAGCGTCACGTCCAGGCCGGTGGTCGGCTCGTCGGCGATCAGCAGGTCCGGCGCGCAGCCGGTGGCCAGCGAGATCATCACCCGCTGGGCCATGCCGCCGGACAGCTCGTGGGCGTACGCGTCGAGCCGCCGCTGCGGGCTGCGGATCCCGACCGCCTCGAACAGCTCGCGCGCCGCCTCCCGGGCCCGGTCGCCGGACATGTCCTGGTGCGTGGCGAGCCGGTCGACGAGCTGCTTGCCGATGGTGCGGGTGGGGCTGAGCGCGCCGCGCGGGTTCTGGAAGCAGATCGCCACCCCGCGTCCGCGGTGGGCGGCGAGCGCGGCGTCGTCCATGCGCAGCACGTCCGAGTCGCCGCACAGCACCCGGCCGGTGGCGTGCGAGCCGCCGGGCAGCAGCCCGACGATGGCGCGGGCCACCATGCTCTTGCCGCCGCCGCTCTCCCCGACCAGGCCGACGACCTCACCGGGGCGTACCGCGAAGGTGACGCCGCTGAGCGCGGCCACCTGCCGGCCGGGTCGCCGGATGGTCACCGAGAGGTTCTCGATCGACAGCATGGTCACCGCCGCTTCGCGTTGGCGCGGTCCTGCAGGCCTTCGCCGAGCAGGCTGAACCCGAGGACGCAGACGAACAGGGCCAGGCCGGGTGGGACGGAGGTCCACCAGCGGCCACCGACCACGTCCGCGGCGCCCAGGCTGATCATGGCCCCCCACTCCGCCTCGGGGATGCTCACGCCCAGGCCGAGGAAGGAGAGCCCGGCCAGGGTGAGCATCGCCCAGCCGCAGTTCAGCGGCGCGATCACCCGGACCGGGGTGAGGCTGTTGGGCAGCAGGTGCCGCCAGAGCACGCCCACCGGCGACGCCCCGGAGGTGATGGCGGCGTCCACGAACGGCAGTTCCCGCAGCGACCGCACCTCGGCGCGGACCAGCCGGGCGTACGCCGGCGCGTTCACCGCCGCGATCGTGATGATCAGGTTGATCGTGCCGTTGCCGAGCAGGGCGGCGACCGCCAGCGCCAGGATGAACGTGGGGAACGACTGGAAGATGTCGACCACCCGCATCAGCACGTCGTCGAGCCAGCCGCCGAAGTAGCCGGCGACCAGGCCGAGCAGCGTGCCCACGACCACCGCGAGCGCCACCGCGGCCAGGGCGATGCCCAGGTCGAGCCGGGCGGCGTAGAGCACCCGGCTCCAGATGTCCATGCCGTTGCCGTCGGTGCCGAGCAGGTGGTTGCCGCCCGGCGCCACCAGGGTGTTCGCCTGGTCGATCTCGGTCTCGCCCCACGGGCTCAGCAGCGGCGCGAACACCGCCACCAGCGCCACCACCGACAGGATGGTCGCACCGACGATGATCATGCGGCGGGCGAACCGGCTGTCCCGGTCGCCGCCGGCGACGACCACCGGCGTCTGTGCGGAGTCGCCGCTGACGGCGGCGCGCAACTCGGCCATCAGAGCCTCACTCTCGGGTCGAGGATCGCGTGGACCACGTCGGCGATGAGGAACACCAGCACGTAGCACAACGCGATGACCAGCACCGACGCCTGAACCACCGGGTAGTCCCGGTAGAGCAGGCCGCGCAGGGCCCACTGGCCGAAGCCCTGCCACGAGTACACGTACTCGACGAGCACGGTGGAGCCGATCGCCGTGCCGAAGACCAGCGCCGCCAGTGACGGCAGCCGGACCAGCGTCGCCCGCAGCAGGTAGCCGTAGTGCAGCGTGCGGTCGCGCAGCCCGTGCGCCTTCGCCGCGGCGTACGACTCCGAGTGCAGCACCTCCAGCGCGGAGGCCCGGACGCTGCGCAGCAGCGGCGCGACCACGCCGACCACCAGGGTCAGCACGGGCAGCACCAGGTACGCCGCGGCGGAGGCGATCGCCGGGCCGTTGGCGGTGAGCACGGCGTCGACGAGATCGGCCCCGGTGAGCGGGGTCAGGTTCGTGTCCGGGTCGACCCGCCCGTTCGGCGCCGGGAACCAGCCGAGGATGCTGTAGCCGACCAGCACCAGCACCAGGCCGAGCCAGAACTCGGGGATCGAGTTGCCGACCAGGGCGAACATCCGCACGCTGTGGTCACCGACCCGGTTGGCCCGTTTGGCCGACCAGATGCCCAGGACCGTCGCCACGACGAGCGCGATGCTCACGGCGATGACGACGAGTTCCAGGGTGGGCCCCACCCGGAGCGCCATCTCCGATCCCACGGAGTTGCCGCTCTGGATGGAGGTCCCGAAGTCACCGGTGACCAGTCCCCTGAGGTAGTCGAGGAACTGCTGCCACAGCGACTGGTCCAGCCCGAAGCGGGCCCGGGCGGCGGCGGCGTCCTCCTCGGTGGCGTTCTGCCCCAGGATGCTGCGGACGGGGTCGCCCGGCAGCACCCGGACCAGGAGGAACGCCAGGACGACCACTCCGAGCAGAACGGGGATCAGCTGGAGCAGTCGCCTGACGACGAAGCGGAAGATTCGCATGGGCGGTTGACGTTCCTAGGCCGACGCGCTCAGGTAGCGCAGGCGGGCGAGGCCGTCCATCGGCTGCACCCAGCCGGCGACGGACTCCCGGACGGGCAGGTTGAAGTTGGGCTGGCAGATGACCACCCACGGCACGTCGGCGGCGAGGATCTCCTGGACCCGCTTCCAGAGCGCGTTGCGGGCGGCCGTGTCGACGGTGGTGTGCGACTTCTCGTAGATCTGCTCGATCTCCGGGTTGCTGTAGTTGGAGTAGTTGAGGTTGGCGCCCTTGACGAAGCTCGTCGCCAGCATGTACTCGACGTCGTCCACCCAGAGCTGCCCGGAGGTGATCTGCAGCGGGATGTTCTTCTTGGTCCGCCGCTCACCCAGGGTGGCCGGGTCCAGCGGGGTCAGCTTGAGCCGGATGCCCGCCTTCGCCGCCTCGCTCTGCACCTGGACGGCGATCTTCTGCTGCTCCTCGTTGTCGGCCTCGAAGACCAGCTCGGAGTCGAGCGACGACCGGCCGGCGGCGGCCATGGCGGCCTTCGCCTTGTCCAGGTCGTAGGTGAACGGGTAGCCGCTCTCGTCGTAGCCGGGCATGTCCAGCGGGACCGGGCTCTTGGCCGCGCGGGCGTCGCCGCCGTACACGTTGTTGATGATCTGCTCGTAGGGCACCGCGTACGCGAGCGCCTTGCGCACGTTCACGTCGTTGAACGGCGCGGCGGTCACCGACATCTGGATCGCGACCTGGCGGTTGCTGGCGGCCGAGATGACCTTGATGCCCGGGGCCTTCTTGAGGTCCTGGATGTCGCGCTGGCTGATGCCCAGCGCGATGTCGATGTCGCCGGCCTGCAGCTGCAGCCGCTGGTTGGACGCGGCCGGCACGACCGAGATCCGGATGGTCGGCGTCTTGGCCGGGTCCGGGCCCGGGTAGTCGGTGTTCGCGCTGAGTTCGATCTCCTGGCCCTGGGTGGCCTTGGCAACGTTGAAGTAGCCGCCGGTCGGCGGGTTCTTCGCGAACCACTCCTTGGCCCAGGGGTCGCTGGAGCTGGCGCGCTTCTTCGCCTCGACCGAGTCGAAGACGTACAGCGAGATCGCCTGGATCTGCCGGGTGAGCGCGCTGGGGAAGGCCTGGTGGAACTCCACCGTGTAGTCGTCGACGACCTTGACCTGGTCGGCGCTGGTCAGGCCGATGGTGCGGTAGACGCCGGCGACGTTGGCCTGGGCGGCGAACGCGCGGTCCTTCGACCACTTCACGTCCGCGGCCTTCATCTCGTTGCCGCTGGCGAACTTCACGCCGCGGCGCAGCTTGAGCGTCCACACCTTCTGTTCGGCGTCGGGCTCGAAGGACTCGGCGAACGTGGGGGTGATGTTCTGGGTGTCGAGGATCTGGCTGCCGCCGGCGTTGGTGACGCCGTAGTCGATCAGGTATGGGAAGACGTTCTTGTAGAGCATCAGCGCGGTCAGGTCGAAGCCGACGAAGTCCTGGTCCCAGCTCGACAGGTAGCTGGAGACGGCGATGCGCAGCGTCTTGGCGGCGGCGCCGCCGGACTTGCCGTCGGTGGACTTGTTGCCGCTGTCCGCGGCGCAGGCGCTGGTGGCGAGCAGGAGCGCGACGCCACCCCCAAGCTGCAGGACGCCGCGGCGGGAGAGCGCGGGCGAGGAGGCGCCCGGACGGGGTGAACGAGCCATGAGAAGTCCTCCTAGAAGCACGAGGCAGATGGCCCGAGCAGCGGACCTATCAGGAGTTCTACCGGATTTAGCAGCAGTGAACAATAGGGTGAACGGCGTTCACTGAGCCCTCATGGACTCGGCTTGATAACGCTCCCGAACTGCGAGACAACGCACGAAGCCGCGTTCACACAAGTTCACACGACCGTTACGCACGAGCCGTCCGCCATCGGCGTTGATCATGGAGTGCCGCCCCGCGAACCGGACGCGGAACGCCGATGACCCCGGGAGGGACACCCGGGGTCATCGTGCGCGCGGCCGGCCGCGCGGTTCAGGGGCGGGCGGTCTCCTCGGAGGCGCCGGTGATCATCGAGACGATCTCGTTGCGGCTGGTCCCGGTGATGCCGCGGACGCCGACCTGGCGTCCCCGGCGCAGCACCGCCACCCGGTCCGCGATCCGGAACACCTGGTCCAGGTTGTGGCTGACAACGAGCACGGCGGCGCCCCGCTCCCGCAGCTTCAGGATCAGCTCCTCCACCTTGGCGGTCTCGGCCACGCCCAGCGCCGCTGTCGGCTCGTCCATCAGCACCAGGCCGCTGGCCCAGTGGGTGGCGCGGCAGATCGCCACCGCCTGCCGCTGGCCGCCGGACAGGTCCCGGATCGTCGCCTTCGCGCTGGGGATGCGTACGTCCAGCGCGTCCACCAGATCCTGGGTCTCCCGGGCCATCCGGCGCCGGTCGAGCAGGCGCAGCGGGCCACGGGTGAGTTCCCGGCCCAGGAACATGTTCATGTAGACCGGCTGCGAGTCGGCCAGGGCCAGGTCCTGGTAGACCACCTCGACCCCCTGCCGGCGGGCGTCGGAGGCGTCCCGGAACGTCACCGGCCGCCCGTGCATCTCCAGCTCACCCTCGGTCGGCTGGTACACGCCGGAGATGATCTTCACGAGGGTGGACTTGCCGGCGCCGTTGTCGCCGACCAGGGCGGTGATCTCCCCGGCGGCCAGTTCCAGGTCGAAGCGCTCGATCGCCACGACGCCGCCGAACTGCTTGCGGATGCCGCGCAACCGCAGCGCCGGGGCGCCCGCCCGGGTCGCGTCGTCCTTGTGGGTGACGGTGCTCATCATGCCCTCCCTGCGCGGCGAGCCGCCTGGATGCCGGGGCCGTCGCCCGCGGCGGTGTCCTCCAACCTGATCGGCGCCGAGCCGTCGGCGGCGTACACCCCGGCCACGGCCGGCGCGCCGGACCGGATGCCGGTCACGCCGGCGGTCAGCGCCCGGGTGACGAACGCCTGCGGCCGGAAGCCGAACAGGACCGTGTCACCCGGGGCGCACCCCGGCGCCGCGCTGACGTCGGCCATCGCGTAGTAGTCGATCGCCTCCGGCGCGGGCATCTCCACGTCGACCAGGTAGGCGTCGTCGAGACCACCGCCCCGGGGCACGATCAGCGCCCGGGTGCCGCCCAGGCCGAGCACCGGGTCGACGTAGAGGCCGCCACCGAAGACGTACGCCCGACCGTCCCACAGGTGCGACACCTCGCTGACGTAGAGCACGGCGGGCTCCTCGACCAGGTCGGTCACCGCGTGCCAGGGCGTCGTGCCGGTGAGCCCGTGGCCGGGCTCGACCTGCGTCACGCCCGCCTCGGCCAGCGTGGCCAGGATCGCCGTCGACGTCGTACCCGGGGCGTTGATCTCGACGTGCGACCGCCCGGCGGCGCGCAGCGCGGCGGCAGCGCGTCGCAGGGTGCCGAGGTTGGGCGTCGGCACGACCCGTCCGGCGGCCGTGTCGAACAACTGGGTCGGGAAGCTGGTGACACCCGCGAACCGGGCGCCGGGAAGGGCGTCGAGCCGGTCGGCGACCGCGACGATCTCGTCGGCCGCCCAGCCGCCCTCGTGGCCCCGGTAGAAGCGGTCGCCGGGCGCGGCGATCCGGGCGAGCAGCGCCTGCTCCCGCCCGGCCGCCGCGCTCGCGCCCGCCGCCTCGGCGGCCTTGGCGTCGTTGAAGACCGTCCAGTACGCGGGCGCGAGCGCGGCGGCGACCGCCGCCTCGTGCCGGGGGATCTGCACCAGGTGACCGAGGTGACCGATGCCGAGCCCGCCGTGCCGGTCGGCGAGCGCGCACTGGAGGTCGACGCCGACCGCCTCGGTGATGCCCGCGTCGCGGACCGTCCGGCAGAAGTCGGGGTTGCGCCCGACCTGCTTGGTCATCGCGTAGACCGACAGACCGAAGCGGTCGGCCTCGCGGCGGATGGCGGCGGCGTTCGCCGCGACCGTGTCGAGGTCCAACGCGTAGGAGTTCGCCGGCAGGTCACCGCTGTCGTGCAGGTGCGCGGCGGCGGCGAGCAGGCCCGGATTGCGGCGTCGCAGCAGGTCCAGAAACATGCGGTTGCTTCCTTCCGGGTCAGCTTCGCCGCTCGCGCAGCGAGAGGGAGACGGCCACCAGGATGATCGCGCCGCGCGCCATCATCTGCTGGGACACGGACAGGCCGGCCAGGATCAGGCCGTTGTTGAGCATGCCCATCAGCAGGCTGCCCAGCACCGCGCCGACGATCGAGCCCTTGCCGCCGAAGAGGCTGGTGCCGCCCACGATCACGGCGGCGATCACGGACATCAGGTCGGCCTCGCCGAGGGTGTACCGGGCGCCCTGGAGGCGTCCGGCGTACAGCAGGCCGGCCAGGGCGGCGCACATCGCGCTGCCCATCAGCACCATGATCTTGACGCGGATCACCTTGATGCCGCTGACCCGGGCCGCCGCCACGTTGTCGCCGATGGCGAGCGTGTGCGCGCCGTACCGGGTCTGGCGCAGCACCAGGTACCCCACCACCGCCGCCGCCACCGACCAGAGCACCAGCCCGGGGATGCCGAGGATCTCGCCCTGGCCGAAGAAGGAGAGGAACGCGTCGTTGCTGACCGGCACCGACTGCAGGCCGGTGACCTCGCGGGCCAGGCCCGCCACCGCGCCCATGGTGGCGAGCGTGACCAGGAAGGAGGGCAGCCGGACCAGGGTGACGAAGACGCCGTTGACCAGGCCGACCGCCGCGCCGGCGGCGAGACCGGCGGCCACCCCGAGCAGCATGCTGTCGGTCTCCCGCAGCGTCACCGCGCCGACCAGCGCGGAGAGCGCGACGACCGAGCCGATCGACAGGTCGATCTCGCCGGCGGCCAGCACGAAGACCAGCCCGACCGCCATGATCGTGATGGGCGCGGTCTGGATGACGATGTTTGTGAGGTTGCTCGTGGTCAGGAAGCCGTTGCTGCCCTGGGTGACGGCGAAGAACAGGAACACGACCGCGAAGCCGATGTAGACCACGTAGTCGCGCCAGTTGATCCGGCGCCAGGCCGGGGCGGCGCTGGTCTTCACCGCCGCATCGGTGTGGGTCATCTATCGTCCCTCCGCTGTCTGGAAAGAGGTGGTCGTGCCGTCGTGGACGCCGGCCTCCCGGCGGGCCACCGCGACGGCGCCGAGCAGGCCGGCCCGGTCGCCGAGCAGGCTGGTCTTGATCAACGGAACGCCCGTGCTCAGCGCGGCGACCCAGCGCCGGACCGGCTCGACGAGCTCGGTCCGGGAGCCGATGCCGCCGCCCAGGATCACCGCCTCCGGGTCCAGGACGGCGGTGACCGCGACGACCGCCAGGGCGATCAGCCGGGCCTCCTCGTCGATGGCCGCCAGCGCGACCGGATCGCCGGCGGCGGCCCGGTCGAAGACGTCGGGCACGCTCGCCTGCTCGCCGGACACCGCCCGGTACCGGGCGGCGAGGGCGGCGCCGGCGACTGCCTCCTCCAGCGCGCCCTTCACCTGGTTGTCCGGGTCGAACGGGTCGGTTCCCAGCGGCAGGTAGGAGATCTCCCCCGCCGCGCCGCGCGCGCCCCGGACCAGCTCACCGTTCAGCACGATGCCCATGCCGACTCCGGTGCCGACCGCCACGAACACGAAGTGCCGGTGGGTACGCCCGCTGCCCAGCCACCGCTCCCCGGCGGCGGCCATGTTGACGTCGTTGTCCAGCACGACCGGGTGCCCCAGGCGGCGGGTCAGCTCGGCCCGCACGTCGAGCGCCTCGAGGTCGGAGACGTTCGGCGACAGCTCGATCGCGCCGGTCGCCGGGTCGGGCACGCCGGGCAGGCCGATCGCGCTGGCCCGCACGTCGGACCAGTCGACGCCGGCCCGGGCGGCCAGTTGGCGCAGCAGCGTGTCGATCTGCGCGGCCACCGCCGTGCCGCCCCGGGGGTCGGTCGGCTGCACCTGCTCGCTCACGACGAGACCGCCGAGGTCGGCCAGCGCGGCCCGCAGCTTGGTGCCGCCGAGGTCGACGCCGGCGACGTAGCCGGACGGACGCGGATGCGCGGCCATCAGCCGACCGTCAGGAGTCGGGCCGGGTTGGCCGCCAGCATCTGGTCGATCGCCTCCGGCGGCACACCGAGGCGGGTGAGACCCGGCACGATCTCCCGGCCGAGGTAGGAGTAGCCGAGCCGGCCGTGCGTACGCGGGTTCAGGTACGCCTCCGCGCCGGTCAGGTCCATCGAGAGCAGGATCCGGTCGGCGTACCCGTCGCGGACCAGCCCGGCGAGCATGTCGAGCCGGGCGCGGTCGGGCCGGTGGTACGCCCGCTTGCCGAACTCGCCCTCCGGCGGATTCTCCGGCAGCGGGGCGAGCACGAAGTCCCAGAACTGCTTGCCGAGCGTGTCGAAGGCGATGTTGACGCCGGTGGCCAGCACCGCCCGCAGGTAGTCCGGGTCCGGGTTGATGTCCAGGTGGCCGATGACGACGCGGGAGGGGTCCATCTTCTCCTCGCGCAGGATCTCGACCTGCTCCAGCGCCATGGTGCCGTGCGTGGTGTGCGTGTTCAGCGCCAGGCCGGTGGCGACGGCGGCGCGGGCGGCGGCACGCAGGCACTTCTCCTCGTGCGCGGTGATCTCGTTCAGCCCGGTGGCCTGCTCGCCGAAGATGCCGACCTTGATCCCGGTGTCCCCGACACCGACGGTGGCGTCGGCGACGAAGCGTTCCCGCATCTCGTCGACGCTCGCGCGCAGCGCCCAGCCGGGCGAGTACGGCTCCAGGTAGATCGCCGATCCGGCGACCACGTGCAGGCCGGTACGCAGTGCCACCTCGCGCAGCAGCGTCACGTCGTGACCGACCACCTCGTACGGGGACAGGTCCACGATCGTGCCGAAGCCCAGCTCGGGCAGGTCGCGTACCGCCCCGGCGGCGAGGTCCGCGCGGTCGTCGGCGACGCCGCCGGACAGCCACGGCCCGGGCACCAGCGCGCCGAGGTGCTCGTGACTCAGCACCCGGCCGAGCGACTCGGGAGGCACCGGTCCGAGGACTGTCTGGACGTACCCCATGTGCTTCTTCCTCTCGTCTCGCGGTGCTCGCGGACCCGGCGGTGGGCCGGACCGCGCCCGGCGAGGTCCGGGGCCCGTTCGGCCGGGCCCCGGACCTCGCCGCCCGGCGTCAGTTGCCGAGCACCTCGGCCGGGGGCTCCTGGCCGTAGTCGTCGCGCCAGGCGTCGGCGATGTTGTCCTTGGTCGCGGCCATCGGCGATCCGACGACCAGCTCCGGGGCCTTCTTGCCGAGCAGGCCGTACGCGGCGACGACGCCCAGGTTCTGGCCGAGCCGGGTCGAGCCGTTGGCGACGATGCCGGCGACGTTGCCGCCCTTGACCATGTCGGCGGCGAGGTTCGCCTCCAGGTCGTTCGTGACGATCTTGACGTCGGTGCGGCCCTGCTGCCGGGTCGCGGCGAGCACGCCCTCGGCGGCGGTGGCCCAGGCGACGTAGACGCCCTTGAGGTCGGCGTGACGGGTCAGCATCGCGGTGGCGATGTCCTCGGTGCGCGCCGGGTCGGAGAACCCGGCCTCCTCGACGATCTCGATGTCCGGGTAGAGGTAGCCCAGCCAGTCCTTGAACGCCTTGTCCCGCTGGTTGGTGAACCAGAAGTCGGCGTCGTGGTAGACGTAGCCGACCTTGCCCTTGCCGCCGAGCGCCTTGCCGAGCATCTCCGCGTTGGCCTTGCCGAACGCGGTCAGGTCGGCGGTGACGATGCCGACGATCTGCTGCCCGGACTTGTAGTCCTTCGGCGGGGTGGTCATCACGACGAGCTTGACGCCGGCGTCCACGGCGGGCTTGAAGGCGGCGGCCGCAGCGGTCGGGTCGACGGCGATGGTGACGATCAGGTCGGGCTTGAGCGCCAGCACGGTCTGCACGTTGTTGGCCTGCCGGGCGGCGTCGAACTCGGCGCTGGTGCTGGCGAGCACCTTGATGCCGAGCTGGTCGAACTCCTTGCGGACGCCGGACTCGACGGCCTTGGTCAGCGCGGAGCCCTCGTGCCAGACGAAGGCGGCGGAGTAGTTGCCGTCCTTGACCTTCTGCCGCTCCTCGTCGGTCAGCGAGAGCTGGTCGGCGGCGGTCGGCGTCTCGCCGCCGGGGCCGACGAACGACAGGCTGGGTTCGGTACGCGGGCCGCTCGACGCGCCGCCGCTCCCGGAGGTCTCGTTCGAGCAGGCGCCGACCATGAGCGCCAGGGCGCAGAGCGCGCCGAGGGCGGCGCCACGTCTACGGCTGAGAATCATTGCTCTTCCCTTCACAGCAACGGGGTCCGGAACCGGGATTCCGGACTGACACGGGGGTCCGATGCGACCGGCACGGCGCGTACGGGGGCACGCGCCGCCTCCCTGGGGCCGGCGACCTCTATTTCCGTTCAGGGTGAAAGTATTATCGCGGTCATCACAGTCCGTCAAGAGCGCTGGTCAGAGATTCGACCCACTCGGTTCAACCGTCACCACCGGCCTCACCTCGGAATTCAGTGGGATCCGTCGCCCGGGTGCGGGCCGGAAGACGACATGGTCCGGGTGGTTGCTCATCCAGCGGCACGGCTTTAACATTCGGGCGGAAAGAAAATCGGCGGAGGTGGGCGTGGAATCTCGAGCACCACGGGCGGCGAACCGGTCCACAGTGCTGGCCCACGTGCTGACCCACGGCCCGGTGAGCCGCACGGCCATCGGCCACGAGACCGACCTCTCCCCCGCCACCGTGTCGCGGATCGTGGAACAGCTGCTCGACGAGGGGCTGCTGACCGAGACCGACGGCGCACCCACCACCAACCGGGGCCGCCGGGCGACCCAGGTCGCGATCGCCGCCGGACGCGGCGTGGTCTGCGGCGTCGACGTCGGCGGCTCCAACGTCCGGCTGGTGGTCGCCGATCTCGCCGCCCGGCCGCTGACCGGCCGGACCGTGCCCACACCCGCCGACTACGACGCGCCCCGGCTGGCCCAGTGGCTGGCCGACCTGATCATGCGGTCCGTCGGCGCCGACCGGGAGCGGCTCGACTGCGTAGCGGTGGGCCTGCCCGGCGCCGTCCGGCAGGGAGACCGCGCCGTCTCCAACGCCCCGAACCTGCCCCAGGTGGAGGACCCGCTGTTCCTGCGGCTGCTGGAGAAGCACCTGGGCGCCGCGGTCGAGGTCGACAACGACTCCAACTACGCGCTGCTCGGGGAGCTGCGCTTCGGCGCCGCCCGGGACGCGCAGACAGCGGTGATGCTCACCATCGGGGCCGGACTCGGCGCCGGCGTCGCCATCGACCGCCGGCTGTTCCGGGGCCGCAGCGGCCTGGTGGGCGAGTTCGGCCACCTGCCGGCCGGCCCGCTCGGCGCGCCGCTCGAACGGATCATCAGCGGGTCCGGCATCCTCGCCCGCGCCCGCGAACTCGGCCTGTCGTTCGACAACGCGGCCGACGTGTTCCGCTCGGCCGACCCGCGACTGGCGCCGGTCAAGCAGTACGTCGAGCAGGCGCTGCTGGTGGTCCTCACCGCGGCGGTGGTCGCCTACGAACCGGAGGTGATCGTCCTCGGCGGCGGCGTCTCCCACGCGCTCACACCCGACCTGGTCCGGCTACGCGGCCGGCTGCACGAGATCGTGCCGGCCGCCGAGGCGGCAGTGCACGGCGCGGAACTCGGTGACCTCTCCGGCGCGCTGGGCGCCGTGGTCGCGGCGCTGCACACCGCGTACCGGCGGCTCGGGCTCGCCGAGGCGGACCTCGCCCGCGTTCCCCAGCCGGACGCCCTCGCCGGCTGCGACCTGCCGGCCCTGGCCGACCACGCCTGAGCAGGCGGCAGCGCCCCCGCCGGGCGCTGCTGTGAGCGTTCACCCGGCGGCCGGCCCGCTCCTTCTCCGGAACCGACCGGTTGAACATGTTATCGATAACCTGCTATGTTCCGGCACGGGAGCGAAGGGCACGCTCCCCGTCACCCCCGCAATCGGCACGGCGCACGAGGGTCCCCTCGCCGTCCGGCCGATCGGTGACCAGTCCGGGCCGCTCCGCCGATGCACGCCGACGCAGGCGGCCACCGGACGACTTCGGCCCAGCCGCACGCACGGCTCCGCGCCCTCTTCGCAGGCGACGTCGGCATCGACGGACGGCCCGGCCTGCACCACCACCCAGGGCAAGGAGTCCAGCAATGGCGAAACGAACATCCCTTCTCTCCTCCGTCGCCGCCGCGGCCGTGCTCCTCGCGGCGGCGGCCGGCGGCGCGCTCAGCGCCGACCTCGGCGAGACGGCGCAGGCGTCGACAAACGGCACGCTCGCGGCGACCGCCGGCTGCGGCAAGGCGCCGACGCTGTCCAGCGGAACGCGCACCATCTCCAGCGGCGGGCAGAACCGCAGCTACATCCTGCGCATCCCGGACGGGTACGACCGCAACCACCCGTACCGGCTGATCTTCGGGTTCCACTGGCTGAACGGCTCGGCCAACAACGTCGCCTCGGCCGGCTACTACGGCCTGCTGCCGCTGTCGAACAACAGCACGATCTTCGTCGCGCCGCAGGGCATCGACAACGGCTGGGCCAACACCAACGGCCGGGACCTGACGCTGTTCGACGACATCTCCCGGCAGATCGAGAACGACCTCTGCGTCGACACGTCCCAGCGGTTCGCGCTCGGCTGGAGCTACGGCGGGGCGATGAGCTACGCGGTGGCCTGCGCCCGGCCCAACGTCGTCCGCGCGGTCACCGTCATCTCCGGCGCGAACCTGAGCGGCTGCAACGGCGGCACCCAGCCGGTCGCCTACTTCGGCATCCACGGCATCTACGACAGCGTGCTGAACATCTCCATGGGCCGCTCGCTGCGCGACACGTTCGTCCGGAACAACGGCTGCACCGCGCAGAGTCCGCGCGAGCCGAGCCGGGGCAGCCTCACCCACATCACCACCACGTACTCCGGCTGCCGCGAGGGCTACCCGGTGCAGTGGGCCGCGTTCGACGGCGACCACACCCCCAGCCCGGTCGACGGGTCGTCCAGCCCGAACGACTCCCGGACCTGGACCTCGGGGGAGATCTGGCGGTTCTTCAGCCAGTTCGCGTCCACCACGCCGCCGACCACGGCGCCGCCGACCTCCGTGCCGCCGACCACGCCGCCGGTCACCACCGCACCGCCCACGACGCCGCCGGTCACGACCCCGCCGCCGGGTGAGCCGGGCGCCTGCACCGCGACCTACCGGACCGTGAACACCTGGCCGGGCGGCTTCCAGGCCGAGGTCACCGTGGCCAACAACGGCGCCACCACGCTCAACGGCTGGACCGTACGCCTGACCCTGGCCTCCGGCCAGGCGATCAGCAGCCTCTGGAACGGCGTCAACACGGGCACCTCCGGCTCGGTGTCGGTCCGCAACGCCGACTACAACGGCACGGTCGGCGCGAACGGCTCGACCACGTTCGGGTTCACCGCCACCGGAAACGGGGCCACCGCGCCCAGCGGAGTCAGCTGCACCAGTCCCTGATCTCCGTACCGCCGAACCCCCGCACGGGGAGCCGGGCCGTGGGTGGCACGCCGCCGCCCTCGGCCCGGCACCGCCGGGACAACTGAGGTCCCGCCGGACGCCGGGATGTGCTCTAATTAACTCTGGTCGATGTTCGCGCTAACATTTACGACCCCACAGGCCACCACCACCGACATGTCGGGGCCGCCGCCACACCACTGTTAGCGCTTACACCGACGGCCATCCACAAC
Source organism: Micromonospora sp. M42 (assembly GCF_000568915.1). Classification (NCBI taxonomy): domain Bacteria; kingdom Bacillati; phylum Actinomycetota; class Actinomycetes; order Micromonosporales; family Micromonosporaceae; genus Micromonospora; species Micromonospora sp. M42. The sequence goes on from NZ_KK037233.1 coordinate 2,196,729, forward strand.
TCGCGAGGCACCGTGCCGGACGGTCGGGTGCTCGCGCGTATCCGAGGAGCCGTCATGGTGATCCCCCGTCCCCGGTCCGTCCGATCCGGACCACCGCGTATGACCATCTCCGCCCTGGTGCTCGTCCTGGCCGTCGCCGGCGCCGCCGTGGCCGCGCAGACCCGAAGCGCCGTGGCCGCCCCCGGGCCCGGCTCCATCGTGGGCGTGCAGTCCGGCCGCTGCGTCGACGTCCCCAACGGCAGCACCACGAACGGCACCCAGGTCCAGCTGTACGACTGCACCGGCGGCACGCCGCAGAGCTGGACGTACACGTCGGCGAAGCAGCTCACGGTGTACGGCAACAAATGCCTGGACGCCAACGGCCAGGGCACCAGCCCGGGCACGACGGTGATCATCTGGGACTGCAACGGCCAGGCCAACCAGCAGTGGAACATCACCTCGGCCGGCACCGTCACCGGTCAGCAGTCCGGGCTGTGCCTGGACGCGACGAACGCGGGCACCGCCAACGGCACCAGGATCATCCTGTGGACCTGCAACGGACAGGCAAACCAGCGGTGGAACGTCTCGACCACACCGTCGTCACCGCCGCCCACCTCGACGCCGCCGCCCGGCGGCCGGCCGTGCGACATCTACGCCGCGGGCGGCACCCCGTGCGTCGCGGCGCACAGCACCACCCGGGCGCTGTTCTCGGCGTACGGCGGCAACCTCTACCAGGTCCGCCGCTCCTCGGACAACGCCACCCGCAACATCGGGCTGGTGAGCGCGGGCGGCTACGCCGACGCCGCTGCGCAGGACGCGTTCTGCTCCGGTACGAGCTGCGTGATCACCGCCGTGTTCGACCAGTCGGGACGCGGTAACGACCTGTGGTACCAGGGCTCCGCGCAGGTCCCCGGCTCCACCTCCAGCCGGCCCGCGAACGCGACGAGCGAGTCGCTGACGGTCGGCGGCGCCCGGGCGTATTCCCTCTACATCAACCCTGGGAACAGCTACTGGCGGGACGGCCACCTGACCGGCGTCCCCACCGGCTCCGCCCCCGAGGGCATGTACATGGTGACCAGCGGCACCCACGTCAACAGCGGCTGCTGCTTCGACTACGGCAACAGCGAGACCACCCGCAGCGCCGACGCGGCGGGGGCGATGGACGCGATCAACTTCAGCACCAGTTGCTGGTTCGGCGGCTGCTCCGGCAGCGGCCCCTGGGTGCAGGCCGACCTGGAGTGGGGTCTCTACCCGGGCGGCAGCCAGTCCTGGAACCCGAACCAGCGGGCGTTCACCAACCGGTTCGTCACCGCCACCCTGAAGAACAACGGCACCTCGCGGTTCGCCATCAAGGGCAGCAACGCCCAGTCCGGCGGCCTCTACACGCTCTACGACGGGTCGCTGCCGGCCGGTTACAGCCCGATGCGTAAGCAGGGCGCGATCATCCTGGGCAGCGGCGGCGACTGCTGCAAGCCCGGCGGCGGCGCGAACCTCAGCGCCGGCACCTTCTACGAGGGCGCCATGGTCGCGGGCTATCCGTCCGACGCGACCGAGAACGCCGTCCAGGCCGACATCGTCGCCGCCGGCTACCGCTGACCGGCGAGCCACTCGGCGACCACACTCCGCATCTCCCGAAAGGACTCGTCATGTCCGAGCCGAGATGGATACGCCGACTGCTGGCGGCGTTCGCCGTCACCGTCCTGGCCGCCGCCGGCGGCCTGATCCTCACCGCCGGCCCCGCACAGGCCGCCACCTCGATCACCGTCAACGGCGCCTCCGGCGGCCAGACGTTCGACGGGGTCGGCGCGGTCAGCGGCGGCGGCGGCAACAGCCGGCTGCTGATCGACTATCCGGAGCCGCAGCGCGGGCAGATCCTGGACTACCTGTTCAAGCCCGGATACGGCGCCGCGCTGCAGATCCTCAAGGTCGAGATGGGCGGCGACACCAACTCCACCAGCGGGTCCGAGCCGAGTCACGAGCACGTCCGGGGCGATCTCAACTGCAACCGCGGCTACCAGTGGTGGATCATGGAGCAGGCAAAGGCCCGCAACCCCGCCATCAAGCTGGCGGCCCTGCCGTGGGGCGCTCCCGGGTGGATCGGCAACGGCAACTTCATGTCCCAGGACATGATCAACTACTTCGTGGACTGGCTGGGCTGCGCGCGGCAGCACAACCTGACCATGGACTACATCACCGCCGCCCAGAACGAGAAGCGGACGGACGCGAACTGGACCATCAGCCTGCGCCAGGCGCTGAACGCCAACGGCTACAGCGGCGTGAAGATCATCTACGGGGACGACTACCCCGGTAGCTGGGGCCCGGCCAACGCCGTCGCCGGCAACGCCACGCTGCGCAACAGCATCGACGTGCTCAGCGGCCACTACCCGTGCGGCTACCTCAGCGCGCAGACCACCTGCACCGTGTCCTCGACAGCCACCTCCACCGGCAAGACGCTGTGGAACAGCGAGGGCGGCTCGCAGGACTACAACGACGGCGCCAAGCCGCTGGCCCGCGGCATCAACCGCGGCTACATCGACGGCCGGATGGTCGCCTACCTCAACTGGGACCTGATCGCCGCCATCACGCCGAACCTGCCCTGGTCCACGGTCGGGCTGATCCTGGCCAACCAGCCCTGGTCCGGCTGGTACTCGGTCGGCAAGAACACCTGGGCGCTGGCCCACACCACCCAGTTCACCGCGCCCGGCTGGCGCTACCTGGACTCGGCCTCGGGCTACCTGGGCGGCAACCGCAACAACGGCAGCTACGTGTCGCTGCGCTCGCCCACCACCGGCGACTACAGCACCGTCATCGAGACCATGGACGCCACCGCGGCCCAGCAGGTCACCATGACCGTCACCGGCGGGCTGTCCACCGGCCAGGCGCACATCTGGGCCACGAACCTGAACTCGACAAACCCGAACGACTTCTTCGTCCGCACCGCGGACGTCACCCCGTCGGGCGGGTCGTTCACGTTCACCGCCCAGCCCGGCCACCTCTACACCGTCACCACCACGACCGGGCAGGGCAAGGGCACCGCCACCAGCCCGGCGCAGGGCTCGCTGGGCCTGCCGTACCGCGACGACTTCGACAGCTACGCCAGCAGGCGGTTCCCAAAGTACCTCCAGGACATGCAGGGCGCGTTCGAGATCGTCGGCTGCGGCGGCGGCCGGTCCGGCATGTGCCTGCGCCAGATGTCCGCGCAGGCGCCCATCACCTGGAAGACCCTCGCCGACCCGGCGACCTACGGCGGGAACCTGAGCTGGGGCAACTACACGGTCTCCGCCGACGTCCTGCTCGAACAGTCCGGCTACGCCCAGATCCAGGGCCGCGTCGGCAGCACCAACCTGGACCCGATCGGCCGCTACAACGCCTACTTCCTGCGGGTCACCGACGCCGGCGCGTGGTCCATCCTGCGCAACAACACCGCCGGGCAGCTCACCACGCTGCGCAGCGGGAACGTCGCGGCGCTCGGCACCAACCGCTGGCACAGCCTCGCGCTGGGCTTCGCCGGCACCACCATCACCGCCACCATCGACGGCGCCACGGTCGGCACGGCCACCGACTCCACCTTCGGCTCCGGCCAGGTCGGCTTCGGCACCAGCCAGGGCGAGACCGCGCAGTTCGACAACCTGTCGGTGGTCGCCGGCCCGGGCGGCAACCCCGGCGGTACGAGCGGCGCGTGGCTCAACCCCAACTCCAGCCGCTGCCTCGACGTGCCGAACCAGTCCCAGACCAACGGCACCCAGGTGACGTTGTGGGAGTGCAACGGCGGGACCAACCAGCAGTGGACGGCGACGTCGAGCCGGCAACTCCAGGTGTACGGGAGCAAGTGCCTGGACGCCGAGGGGCAGGGCACCTCGTCCGGCACCCGGGTGATCATCTGGGACTGCAACGGCGGCGCCAACCAGCAGTGGAACGTCAACACCGACGGCACGATCACCGGCGTCCAGTCCGGACTGTGCCTGAGCCCGAACGGCGGCGGGACCGGCAACGGCACCTCGATCGTCCTGTCCGCCTGCACCGGCGCGAACAGCCAGAAGTGGAGCCGGGCGTGACGGCCCGAACCTCGCCGACCACACCATCCGCCGCGGCGCGGCCTACCCCGGGAGATGACCTGTGACGTCAACGCTATGGAGAACCGACCGCCGGACCAGACGATGGCTCGCTCTGGCGGTGACCCTGCTCGCCCTGCTCGGGCTGGCCCCGGCCATCGCCGGCGGACTGAACCCGACCGCCGCCCGGGCGGACAACCCGATCGTGCAGACCATCTACACGGCCGACCCGGCCCCGCTCGTGTACAACAACCGGGTCTACCTCTACACCGGCCACGACGAGGACAACTCGACCTGGTTCACCATGAAGGAGTGGCGGGTCTACTCGTCCGACGACATGGTCAACTGGACCGACCACGGATCGCCGCTCAGCCTCGCCACGTTCAGCTGGGCCAAGCAGGACGCGTGGGCCGGCCAGGCGGTCCACCGCAACGGCAAGTTCTACTGGTACGTGCCGATGGTCGTGCGGGCCACCGGCCAGATGGGCATCGGGGTGGCGGTGGCGGACAGCCCCACCGGGCCGTTCCGGGACGCCATCGGGCGCCCGCTGGTGAGCAACGGTGAGATCGACCCGACCGTGTTCATCGACGACGACGGCCAGGCGTACCTGTACTGGGGCAACCCCCGCCTGTGGTACGTCAAGCTGAACGCGGACATGATCTCGTACTCGGGCAGCCCGACCCAGATCCCGCTGACCGCGGCGGGTTTCGGCGCACGGACCGGTGACGCGAACCGGCCGACCCTCTACGAGGAGGGTCCGTGGGTGTACAAGCGCAACGGCCTCTACTACATGGTCTTCGCGGCCAAGTGCTGCTCGGAGTTCATCGCCTACTCCACCGCGCCCGGGCCGCTGGGGCCGTGGACGTACCGCGGCACCGTCATGCCCACCCAGGGCAGCAGCTTCACCAACCACCCCGGCATCACCGACTACAAGGGCGGCTCGTACTTCTTCTACCACAACGGCGCGCTGCCCGGCGGCGGCGGTTTCACCAGGTCGGTGGCGGTGGAGAAGTTCTCCTACGGCGCTGACGGCTCGATCCCGACGATCAACATGACCACCACCGGCGCGCCGCAGATCGGCACGCTCAACCCGTACATCCGGCAGGAGGCCGAGACGAGCGCCTGGGCGTCCGGCGTGGAGACCGAGCCGGCCAGCGGCGGCGGGATGAACGTCGGCTTCATCGACAACGGCGACTACCTCAAGATCAAGGGCGTCGCCTTCGGGTCCGGCGCGACCTCGTACACCGCCCGGGTGGCCTCCGCGGGCAGCGGCGGCACCATCGAGCTGCGGCTGGACGGCACCAGCGGCCCGGTGGTGGGCACCTGCCGGGTGTCCGGCACCGGCGGCTGGCAGACCTGGGCCGACACGACCTGCGCGGTCAGCGGCGCCACCGGCACCCACGACCTCTACCTGCGGTTCACCGGCGGCAGCGGCTCGCTGTTCAACATCGACCACTGGCGGTTCACCCCCGCCGGGAGCACGCCGCCGCCCACCGACCCGCCGACCACCACGCCGCCGCCGATCGATCCCCCGCCGACCACTGCGCCGCCCACCACGCCGCCGCCGGGCGGTGGCGCCTGCACCGCCACCTACCGCACCACGAACTCCTGGTCGGGCGGCTTCCAGGCCGAGGTGACAGTCACGGCCGGCGCCGCGGCGCTCAACGGGTGGTCGGTGCGGTGGAACCTGGCCGGTGGCCAGAGCATCAGCCAGGTCTGGAGCGGCACGCTGAGCACCAGCGGCTCCACCGCGACCGTCAGCAACGCCGCGTACAACGGCTCCGTGCCCGCGTCCGGCTCCACCACGTTCGGCTTCATCGCCAACGGCTCGCCGACCACCCCGTCCCTGACCTGCACCACCCCGTGAAAGGAGCACACATGCGTACCACTGTGCGGAGATGGCTCACCGCGGGCGCCGCGCTCGCCGTGCTGGCCGCCGGTGTGCTGACGGCGACCGGACCGGCGGCCGCCGAGTCCAACGGCGGCACCCGCGTGATGCCGCTCGGTGACTCCATCACCGAGGGCACCCAGGTGCCGGGCGGCTACCGGATCGGCCTGTGGCAGCGGCTGGCCGGCGGCGGCTACCGGGTCGACCTGGTCGGCTCCCAGTTCAACGGGCCGGGCAACCTCGGCGACCACGACCACGAGGGCCACCCCGGCTGGCGCATCGACCAGATCGACGCCAACATCACCGGCTGGCTGAACGCCTACCAGCCGCGCACCGTGCTGCTGCACATCGGCACCAACGACATCCTGCAGAACTACAACGTCTCCACCGCGCCGAACCGGCTCTCCTCGCTCATCGACCGCATCACCAACACCGCGCCGAACGCGGACGTGTTCGTCGCGCAGATCATCCCGCTCGCCAACTCCGGCCAGGCGGCGGCGGTACGCACGTTCAACGCCGCGCTGCCCGGCATCGTGCAGTCGAAGGTGAACGCCGGCAAGCGCGTCCACCTGGTCGACCAGTACTCGGCGCTGACCACCGCCGACCTGATCGACGGCATCCACCCGACCGCCACCGGCTACGACAAGATGGCGGCGGTCTGGTACCGGGCGTTGCAGTCGGTGTCCGGCAGCATCGGCACCCCGGGCAGCGGCGGCGGCACGTACCAGAACGTGCAGCTCGTCGGCGCCGGCTCCGGCCGGTGCCTGGACGTGCCGAACGGCAGCACCACGAACGGCACCGCGGTGCAGCTGTACGACTGCTGGGGCGGCACCATGCAGCGCTGGACCTACACCTCGGACAAGCAGTTGCAGGTGCTCGGCAACAAGTGCCTCGACGCCAGCGGACGGGGCACCGCGAACGGCACCAGCGTGATCATCTGGGACTGCAACGGCCAGCCCAACCAGCAGTGGAACCTCAACGCCAACGGCACGATCAGCGGCGTCCAGTCCGGGCGCTGCCTGGACGCGGCGGGCTACGGCACCGCCAACGGGACGAGGATCAACCTCTGGGACTGCCACGGCGGCACCAACCAGCAGTGGAGCGCACGCGCCTGACCGGCGTGCGACGGGCTCCCCGGCGGCGTCCGCCGGGGAGCCCGTCCGGGCGGCGCCCGCCGCATGACCAGCGGCGGGCCCGGCGGGTACGTAGAGTGAGAGCCATGTCGAAGCCGCCGCTGCCCGAGCCCGCCGTCGCCATGCTGGGCAAGCCGAATCCCGCCGTCATCGCCACGCTTCGCGACGGCCAGCCGGTGTCCGCGGCCACCTGGTACCTCTGGGAGGACGGCCGCGTCCTGGTGAACATGGACGAGGGCCGCCGCCGGCTGGCACACCTGCGCAGCGATCCCCGGGTCTCCCTGACCGTGCTGGACGAGGGGAACTGGTACACCCACGTCAGCCTGATCGGGCGGGTGGTCGAGCTGCGCGACGACGAGGGCCTGGCGGACATCGACCGGATCTCGCAGCACTACACCGGGCGGCCGTACCCCCGGCGGGACCGCAAGCGGGTCAGCGCGTGGATCGAGATCGAGCGCTGGCACGGGTGGGGCGCGCACAAGGACAACAGCCAGACCGGCTGACGGCGCCCCCACGATGTCCGACCCATGCGGAAGAGTGTCGGGCATGAGTGAGCCGTACGACCCGAAGGCAGCGCTGCACCACTACCTGCGCGCGATCCGGGAGAATCTGATCTGGAAGCTCGACGGGCTGAGCGAACGCGAGGCCCGGCTTCCCCGCACCGCGACCGGCAACAACCTGCTGGGGGTGCTCAAGCACTGCCTGAACGTCGAGGCCGGCTACTTCGGGCCGACGTTCGGCCGCGAGTTCCCCACACCGGCGGAGCTGGTCGCCACCGAGACGTTCGACGCCGACCCGCAGGCCGACTGGTACGCCCGCGAGGACGAGACCAAGGACGGGCTGATCGACCTGTACCGCCGCGTCGCGGCGTTCGCGGACCAGACGATCGACACGCTGCCGCTGGACGCGCCGGGGCGGGTGCCGTGGTGGCTGCCCGGCCGGCAGGACGTGACGCTGCACCAGGTCCTCGTGCACGTCTGCGTCGACCTGGCCCGGCACGCGGGGCACGCCGACATCCTGCGCGAGCAGCACGACGCCGCGATCGGGCTGGGGCAGGAGAACCGGAACGTCCCCGAGGGCTACGACTGGCCGGCGTACGTCGACCGGCTGTCGGCGCTCGCCGACCGGTTCGCGTAGGCGGTTTCCGGTAATGCGGCCGGAAGTTTCAACCACATTTCGGACAGTGGATCGACAGGACCAGCAGCATCGTGAAGCATCTATCCCATGAAGATCCGGCCCGCCGTCGCCCCGCCGACCGCTGAGGACACCGGTCCCGAGCAGCCTCCCGCCGACGGGCCCTCGGACGACCGCCCCTCCGACGAACGGCCTGTGGACGGCAGACGCCGATGGCGGCCGAACCCGGAGTGGACGCTGGCGATCCTGGGCAGCCTGCTGCTGGCGGTGGTGCTGACCTGGCCGACGATGCGGCACCCGGCGACCACCATCCCCGGCGACCTGGGCGACCCCACGTTGCAGGCGTGGCAGGTCGCCTGGTCGGGGCACGCCCTGCTCAACGACCCGGCCAACCTCTGGCACTCGAACACGTTCTTCCCGGAGCGCTACACCTACGCCTACAGCGACACGCTGCTCGGCTACGCGCCGTTCGGGATGGTCGGCTCCGGCTTCGAGGCCGCCGTGATCCGCTACAACGTGCTCTACGTGCTGCTGCACGCGCTGGCGTTCCTCGGGGCGTACGCGCTGGCCCGGCAGCTCGGCGCGAACCGCTGGGGCGGCGCGGTCGCCGGGATCGCGTGGGCGTACGCACCCTGGCGGCTGGCGCACTCCGGCCACCTGAACATCCTGTCCAGCGGCGGGATCGCGCTGGCCCTGGCGATGCTGGCCCGGGGTCACGGCTGGTCGCTGCGCCACGGCTACCGGCCGGAGCGCCGCCGTCCCGGCTGGGCGGTGGCCGGGTGGCTCGTCGCCGCCTGGCAGGTCACGCTCGGCTTCGGCATCGGGCTGCCGCTCGTCTACTTCCTGCTGGCCGCCGTGCTGGTGGCGGCCGGCTGCTACGGCTGGTCCTGGTGGCGCAAGCGGGAGCGTCCGCCGTTCGGCCGCCGGCTGCTGATCGCGGACCTGGCCGGCGGCGCCGTGTTCGGCGCCGTGACGCTGCTGCTCGGCCTGGTCTACCTGCGCGTCGTCGACCTCAACCCGCAGGCCGTCCGCTCGCTGGACTGGACCAAGATGTTCTCCCCTCCGCTGATCGGGTTCATCACCGCGCCCGGCGACTCGTGGCTGTGGGGGGAACGGCACGCCGCCGCCCGGGAACAGCTGACCTGGCCGCCGGAGATGGCGCTGCTGCCCGGGATGACGCTGATCGGGCTGGCCGCGGCGGGGCTGTTCGTCTCGTCGTTCCCGGTGCGGCACCGGGTCGCGCTGGGGCTCGGCGTGCTCGGCACCGTGCTGCTCGGCCTGGGCGCCACCCTCGGCGGGGACGGCGACCCCGGCTATCTGACGCTGTCCACGCTCCTGCCCGGCTGGGACGCGCTGCGCACGCCGGGCCGGATGATGCACTGGACCAGCCTGCTGCTGGCGGTGCTGGCCGCCGGGCTGGTCACGGCGCTCGCCGAGTCCTGGCACCGGCCCTCGGCCCACCGCTGGTCCCGGGCCGTGGCGCCGCTGGTCCTGCTGGTGCCGCTCGCGCTGGTGACGCTGGAGGGCGTCAACCGCACGCCGCACCCGGTCGTGCCGACGCCGCCGGCCGCGATGCGTACCGCGCCGGAGCCGATGCTGGTGCTGCCCGCCGGCGGGATCGGCGACCTGAACTACATGCTCTGGTCCACCGACGGGTTCCCCCGGATCACCAACGGGCTCGGCGGTTTCGAGCCGGTCACCCAGGCGCAGACCCGGGTCGCCGTGGCGACGTTCCCCGACGCGGGCAGCGTGGCGTACCTGCGCGGGATCGGCGTCCGGTCGGTCGTCGCGGTGCCGAGCCGCGCGGCGGGCACGCCGTGGGAGGGCATCGAGAACCGGCCCGTCGACGGATTGGGCATCACCCGGGAGGACCTCGATGGCACGCTCGTCTACCGGCTCTGACGCCGCCGGCGCCGGAGGCCCGCGCCCGGGCGCCGGGCCGGGCGGGACGACGCCGATGCGGCTGTCGGTGGTGGTGCCCTGCTTCAACGAGGAAGAGTCGGTGGAGCGGCTGCACGAGATGCTCAGCACCGCGCTCGCCGAGCTGCCCGACGTGGACGTCGAGGTGGTGTACGTCGACGACGGCAGCGAGGACGGCACGCTCGCGGCGCTGCGCCGGCTCGCCGCCGCCGACCCGACGGTCTGCTACACGTCGCTGAGCCGCAACTTCGGCAAGGAGGCGGCCATGCTCGCCGGGCTGCACCGGGCCACCGGCGACGCGGTCGTCATCATGGACGCCGACCTGCAGCATCCGCCGCGCCTGCTGCCCGAGATGGTCGCGCTCTACCGCCAGGGCTTCGACCAGGTGATCGCCCGCCGCGACCGGCGCGGCGACCGGTTCATCCGGATGGTCGCCTCACGCTCGTTCTACCGCCTGGTCAACTGGTGGATAGACGTCCGCCTGCTGGACGGCGCGGGTGACTTCCGCCTGCTGTCCCGGCTCGCGGTGAACGCGATCCTGGCGATGCCCGAGTACAACCGCTTCTCCAAGGGCCTGTTCTCGTGGATCGGCTTCCGCACCGTGGTGGTGGCGCACCGCAACGAGAGCAGGCAGGCGGGGCGGAGCCGGTGGACGTTCGGCAAGCTGTTCAACTACGCGTTCGACGGTCTGCTGTCGTTCAACAACCGGCCGCTGCGCCTGGCGATCTACGGCGGGCTCTTCCTCACGCTCATCGCGGTGGGCTACATGGCGTGGGTGGTCGCCGACGCCGTGGAGAAGGGCATCGACGTGCCCGGTTACACCACCATCATCGTCAGCGTGATCGGCCTCGGCGGGATTCAGATGATGATCCTGGGCGTGATCGGCGAGTACATCGGCCGGATCTACTACGAGACCAAACGCCGGCCGCACTATCTGGTGCAGGAGACCGAACGGCCGGTCCCGGAGACCGGCGGCCCGCCCCGGCTGCCGAACCAGCGCGCCGCGTGGTCCACCGACCGGGGTCCACGTGCGGCGCCGGCTTGGGAGGATCCGTCCCGAGATGCCTCCCGGCGTCACGGGGGCGGGGAATCGATGAGCGGCGACACCGGCTGAACGACGGCGATCGGTAGGTGCCGATCAGCGCACCATTGTTCTCTTTTCGCAGGTGGCGGGGGGTTGCTATCGTCGCCCGCGACGCCGGAGAACGGCGCCGAGGAAAGGGTTGCGATGGGGCTGATGGACAAGCTCCGGGGCGAGCTCATCGACATCGTCGAGTGGCTGGACGACAGCCGGGACACGATCGTCTGGCGGTTCCCCCGGTATCAGAACGAGATCAAGATGGGCGCCAAGCTGGTCGTCCGGGAGTCCCAGACGGCGGTGTTCGTCAACGAGGGGAAGATCGCCGACGTCTTCCCGCCGGGAACGTACACGCTGGAGACCCGCAACCTGCCGATCCTGTCCACCCTGAAGGGCTGGAAGTACGGCTTCAACTCGCCGTTCAAGGCCGAGGTGTACTTCGTCAACACCCGGCAGTTCACGGACATGAAGTGGGGCACCCAGAACCCGGTAATCCTGCGCGACGCCGAGTTCGGCGTGGTCCGGGTGCGGGCGTTCGGCGCCTTCGCGGCGCGGGTGGTCGACCCGGCGCAGCTGCTGCGTGAGCTGGTCGGCACCGACCCGCAGTTCCGCACCGAGGAGGTGCAGGAGTACCTGCGGCAGCTGATCGTGGGCCGGCTCGGCGGCGCGCTCGCCACGGCCGGCGTGCCGCTGCTGGACCTCGCCGCGCACCAGGACGCGATCGGCCGGCGGCTGGCCGCCGTGC
>NZ_KK037233.1:2208929-2212302 GCF_000568915.1 Micromonospora sp. M42
GGCGGGGCCACGCAGCCGGCGCCGGCCCCCGCGCAGCCGTCGGCCGCGCAGCCGGGCGCCGCCGAGCCGCCGCCGCTGCCGGGCCAGGCCCAGTGGTACGTCGGCGTCGGTGGCCAGCGGCAGGGCCCGTACGACCTCGGCGGGCTGGCCGAGCAGGCGGGCGCCGGCGCGCTCGGCCCGGACACGCTGGTCTGGCGTGCCGGGATGGCGCAGTGGCAGCCCGCCGGACAGGTGCCGGAGCTGGCGTCGGTGCTGGCCAGCGTCCCGCCGCCGCTGCCGCCGCAATGAACGCACGTCAGCGGGTGAGCCGTCCCCGCACCGGGCAGGTGCCGGCATGAGCGACACGACTGTCTCCCCGCCCTCGTACCGGTGCGGGGGTTGCGGGGCCCGGGTGGAGTTCGCGCCGGGCACGACGACGCTCAGTTGCCCTTACTGCGGGCACCGGCAGGAGATCGCCGGCGCGGGCCGCGAGGTGCGCGAGCACGCGTACGCGGATCTCGCGTCGTTGCCCCGCAAGCCGGTGGCGAGCGTCGGGGCGCACACGTTCGTCTGCCCGGGCTGCGGGGCCCGGACGGAGAGCGACGTGCTGGCGCAGCGCTGCCAGTTCTGCGCCACGCCGCTGGTGGCCGACGCCGCGGCGGGCGAGCTGATCGCGCCGGAGGCGGTGCTGCCGTTCGCGGTGGACCGCAACGGCGTACGGACGGCGCTGGGCCAGTGGTGCCGCAGCCGCTGGTTCGCGCCGGGGAGCCTGAAGAAGGTCAGCGAGGCGGAGACGCTGAAGGGCACGTACCTGCCGCACTGGACGTTCGACGCGCGGACCGTGTCGGACTACCGGGGTCAGCGGGGCGAGTACTACTACGTCACCGAGACGTACACGGTGACCGTCGACGGCAAACAGGAGACGCGGACCCGGCAGGTGCGGCACACCCGGTGGCATCCGGCCGCCGGCACCGTCAGCCGGGACTTCGACGACGTGCTGGTGCCCGCCACCACCCACCTGCCCACCGAGCAGCTGGACAAGCTGGCGCCGTGGCCGCTGACCGAGGCGGCCGCGTACCACGGCGACTACCTGGCCGGATACCAGGCGCTGCGGTACGACACCGAGCCCGAGGCGGGCCTGACCGAGGCGAAGGCGCGGATGGCACCGGTCATCGAGGGGGACTGCCGGTCGGACATCGGCGGTGACGAGCAACGGGTGTCCGCAGTGGACACCACGTACTCCGACGTGTCGTACAAGCTGATCCTGCTGCCGGTGTGGATCGCCGCGTACCTGCACGCCGGCCGCTCGTACCAGGTGCTGGTGAACGCGCGCACCGGCGAGGTGATCGGTGAGCGACCGTACAGCGCCGCGAAGATCGCGGCGGCGGTGTTCGCCGCGCTGGTGCTCGTCGCCGTAGTGGTGGCGCTCATGATGAACCGTTAGCGTCGCCGCGCTGTCGTACGCCCACGGGCCACCGGTATCCGTTACCGGTGGCCCGTGCGCATCGCGCGAGGAGTCTGACCGAGCGGCCGATTCGCCGCCGCGCCCATCCGCCGCAGAGTGAGGTAACGACCACCGGCCGAGCGGCGGAGGGCAGCCCCGATGGACTCACTGCGCAAGACGTCGCTGGTCGCGGGCGGGTTCTACCTGCTCACCTTCGTCTCGATCCCGACCCTCACGCTGTACGCCCCGATACGCGAGGCGGACTACATACTCGGCGGCACGCCGGACACCCCGGTCGTCGTCGGCGGCGTCCTGGAGGTGATCGTCGCCCTCGCCTGCATCGGCACCGCGATCGCGCTGTACCCGGTGCTCAAGCGGCAGGGTGAGGCGCGTGCGCTGGGCTTCGTCGCCGCCCGCGTGCTGGAGGCCGCCGGCATCTTCATCGGCGTCGCGAGCATCCTGACCCTGGTCGCCCTGCGGCGGGCCGGCGCCGAACCGGACGCGCTGGTCACCGGCCGGACACTCGTCGCCTTCTACGACTCGGTGTTCCTGCTCAGCCAGGCGCTCCTCCCGGCCGTGAACGCCCTGCTGCTGGGCTCCCTGCTCTACCAGTCCCGCCTGGTGCCGCGCATCCTGCCGGTGCTCGGGCTCGCCGGGGCGCCGCTGCTCGTCGCCTCCGATCTGGGCACGCTGTTCGGCGCCTGGGACCGGCTGTCCCCGGTGGCGGCGGTCGCCGCGCTGCCCATCGCGGTGTGGGAGTTCTCGCTCGGCGTCTACCTGGTCGTCAAGGGCTTCAAGCCGGTCACGGACGACACGGTCGCGCCCCGGCCGGTCCAGGACGCCACCGTCTGAGCCGGTCAGGCCCGCGCGCCGCCGTCGACCCGCAGCACCGTACCGGTGACGAAGGAGGCGCGGTCGCTGAGCAGCCACGCGGCGGCCTGGGCGATCTCGTCGGGTTCGGCGGCCCGGCGCAACGGGCTGGCGGCGGCGAGCCGCTCGATGATCCCGGGTGACTCCGCGTCCCAGGCGCGCATCATCTCGGTGAGCGTGCTGCCCGGGGCGATCGCGTTGACCCGGATGCCCTCCGGGCCGTAGGTGATCGCCGCGGATTCGGTGAGGCTGTTCACCGCGCGCTTCATCGCGCCGTACGCGGGCAGCGCGGGGTTGCCCATCAGGCTGCCGACGCTGGAGTTGTTCACGATCGCGCCGGTGCCGGCGGTGGCCCGGATCGCGGCGACCTCGGCGACCATGGCGAGCCACGGTCCCTTGAGGTTGACGGTGTAGAGGTGGTCGAAGTCCTCTTCGCGCACCTGGTCCATCGGTCCGGGCGGCACGATCGTCGCGCCGTTGTTGAAGGCGACGTCGAGGCGGCCGTACACCTCGACGACGCGGTCCACGGCGGCGCGCACGCTCGCCGCGTCGGCCAGGTCGCAGACGACGTACTCGGCGGTGCCGCCGGCGGCCCGGACCTGTTCGGTGACCGCCTTCAACTGTTCCTCGGTCCGGGCGGCGAGCAGCACCCGGGCGCCCTCGGCGGCGAACAGCCGGGCCGCCGCGGCGCCGATGCCCCGCCCGGCGCCGGTGATGAACGCGACCTTGTCTGCGAGCAGGCCCTCAGTGGTTCGTGTGGTGTCCATGCGGCAAGCCTGCGGCCGGGCGCGGAGCCCATCCAGGCACCGGCGGTACCTGGCTACCAGCCGCCGTGCACGGGCACACTGGGGTCGTGGACCGACGTGAGCTGGCAGTGTTCCTGCGCAGCAGGCGGGAGCGGATCGCCCCGGCCGACGTGGGCCTGCCCGCCGGGCGGCGTCGCCGCACCCCGGGGCTGCGCCGCGAGGAGGCGGCGCGGCTGGCGTTCATCTCGACCGAGTACTACACCCGGCTGGAGCAGGGCCGGGCTCCGCGTCCGTCGCGGGAGGTGCTGGCCGGGCTGGCCCGCGCGCTGCGGCT
>NZ_KK037233.1:2213911-2216518 GCF_000568915.1 Micromonospora sp. M42
TCGGCGGGGCGGTGGTCGGCACCGCCGTGGTGGGCACGACTGTCGGCGACGGCGCGGCGCCGTTGCACGGCACGCCGTTGAGCGTGAACCCGCCCGGCGCGCCGCCGGCGGCGCTGAACGTGCCCTGCACGCCGAACTCGGTGGAGCCGCCCGCCGGGATGCTGCCGTTGTACGACATGTTGCGGGCGGTGACCGTCGCGCCGGACTGGCTGACGGTGGCGTTCCAGCCGTTCGTGACGCGCTCGTCGCCGGCGTACGTCCAGGTGACCGTCCACCCGGAGACGGCGGTGTCGCCGGGCGAGACCTTGACGCTCGCGGTGAACCCGCCGGGCCACTGGTTGGGTGTGTAGTCGACCCGGCAGCCCTGCGCCGCCGTGGCCGGGCCGGCGAGCAGGGCCGTCGCGGTGGCCGCCACAACGGCGGCCAGCGCGGTCACCGCCGCCAGGGCCGGGCCGGAACGGGTACGGAGAATCGTCATGGGAAGTCCTTCTGCGTCGGGCGGCGCGACGCGACGACGCGCGTCCGGACGGACGGCGGCGCGGCGACGCGCTCGGGTGGCGGCGCGTCGATGCGCCACTGTGAGAAGTCGGTGCGTACGACCGACGTGCCCGGCTCGGGACAAACCTGTCAGCCGCCGGCGGCCCGGTCGTGCGGACCTCGGCGGCGCCCGCCCTCAATCTATTGAGCGATGCCAATCAATTCAAGCGCGCCCCGGCGCGGCAGCGGTCTTCTTCCCGATTGCTCTGTTGCGCGGCGACGGCGCTGGTCGGCCGCCCGGCCGCCACGCGGGCCCTGTGCCGGGGCGGCACGCGGCACTAGTCTCCTCACCGCAACCCCCGGGCCGCCGCGCCACCGGCGCGGACGGCGGCACCCCGGCGACCGGAGGCGCGTGTGCCCGACGAGATCGACGACTCCTTCCTCGCTCTTCCGCTGGCCCGCCTCGCCGACGCCGCCCTGTCCCGGGCCCGGCAGCGGGGCGCGCGATACGCCGCGCTGCGGGTGCAGCGGGTCCGCTCCGGGCGCACCGTCGTGCACGACGGGGCGCTGCGGGCAAGCGAGGAGGAGACCGAGACCGGCCTGGCGGTACGGGTGCTGCACCGGGGCGCGTGGGGCTTCGCCGCCACGCCCGAGCTGACGCCGGAGGCGGCGGTACGCGCCTGCGACGACGCGCTGGCGCTGGCCCGGGCCTGCGCCGACGTCGGCGGCGCGCCCGTCGCGCTCGCGCCCGAGCCCGCGTACCCGGAGGCGACCTGGCGCTCGCCGTACCGGATCAACCCGTTCGAGGTGCCGGAGAGCGAACGGGTGGAGCTGCTGAGCCACTGGTGCGCCGGGCTGCAGGCACACGAGTCGGTGGCGCACGTGCTGGCCCGCGCCACCGCCGCCCAGGAGAACACGTACTACGCCGACCTGGACGGCACCCGCGTCACCCAGCAGCGCGTCCGGGTGCACCCGCAGGTGCTGGCGGTGGGCCGGCGCCCGCGCGACGGCGGCGTCCAGACGCTGCGCACCGTCGGCCCGCCGGTGGCCCGCGGCTGGGAGTACCTGCACGGCGAGGGCTGGGACTGGGCCGGCGAGCTGGCCGAACTGCCGGCGCTGCTGGCCGAGAAGACGCAGGCGCCGGCGGTGCGGCCGGGCCGGTACGACCTGGTGATCGACCCGTCGCAGCTCTGGCTCACCATCCACGAGTCGGTCGGGCACGCCACCGAGTACGACCGGGCCCTGGGCCACGAGATGTCGTACGCGGGCGGCACCTTCGCCACGCCCGACGCCGCCGGGCGGCTCCGGTACGGCTCGGCGCTGATGAGCGTGGACGCCGACCGGTCGGCCCCGCACGGGCTGGCCACGGTCGGGTTCGACGACGAGGGGGTGGCCGCGCAGTCCTGGCCGCTGATCGAGGCGGGTGTGCTCGTCGGGTTCCAGCACGACCGGGCCTCGGCCGCGCGGGCCGGCCTGCCGCGCTCCGCCGGCTGCGCGTACGCCGAGTCGTACCGGCACACGCCGATGGCCCGGATGCCGAACGTGTCGCTGCGCCCGGCGGTGGACGGGCCGGACACCGCGGCCCTGATCGCGGGCGTGACGGACGGCTTCTACCTGGCCGGCTCGGACAGCTGGTCGATCGACATGCGGCGGCGGCAGTTCCAGTTCACCGCCCAGCGCTGGCACCGCATCCGCAACGGGCGGCTGGCCGGGCAGGTGTCCGGCGCCGCGTACCAGGCGGAGACCACCGCGTTCTGGTCCGCGCTGTGCGGGCTGGGCGGGGAGGGCACGTGGCTGCTCTCCGGCGCCGACATGTGCGGCAAGGGTCAGCCGGTGCAGGCGGCAGCGGCCAGCCACGGCTGCCCGTCCGCGGTGTTCCGTGGCATCGACGTCGTCGACACCGGAGGGCGGGACGGGTGAGCGGGATCCAGGACGCCCTGGAAGCGGCGCTGCGGCACCGGCGTGACGCCGACGAGCTGCTGCTGATCGCGGACGAGACGGCCGCCGCGCACCTGCGCTGGGCGGGCGACGCGCTGACCACGAACGGCAGCGTCCGGTCCCGCCGGGTGACAGCGGTGGCGGTACGCGACGGCGCGGCCGGCGTACACGTCGGGCTGGTCGGGCACGGCG
>NZ_KK037233.1:2216631-2248399 GCF_000568915.1 Micromonospora sp. M42
GACGTGCTGCCCGGCCTGGCCGACGCGTTCGCGGCGGCCGGGCAGCGGCGTCTCTTACGGCTACACCGAGCACCGGGTGGTCACCACCTACCTCGCCGCGTCGACCGGCGCCCGCCTGCGGCACGCGCAGTCCACCGGCCTGTTCGACCTGAGCGTGCGCGACGGCGACGACTCGGCGTGGGCCGGTGTGACGGCGCCCGACCTGACCGGACTGGACGTGCCGGCGCTCGCCGCCGAGCTGTCCGCCACGCTGGCGCGGCCCGGCCGCCGGGTCGAGCTGCCGCCGGGACGGTACGAGGTGCTGCTCACCCCGAACTGCGTGGCCGACCTGATGCTCCACCTCTACCTGGCCGCCGGGGCGCGCGGCGCGCTGGACGGGCGTACCGCGTTCAGCCGCCCGGACGGCCGGCTGCCGCTCGGCGAGCGCCTCACCGCGTTGCCGCTGACGCTGCGCAGTGACCCGGACCATCCGCTGCTGCCCTGCGCCCCGTTCACGGTCAGCCGGGGCACCGACGACCTGACCGCAGTGGTCGACAACGGGCTGCCGCTGCGGCCGACCCGCTGGATCGACGAGGGTGTGCTGACCGCGCTCGTGCAGACCCGGCACACCGCCGAGCAGACCGGCGCGCCGCTCACCCCGATGGTGGACAACCTGGTGCTGGAGGGCGGGCCGGACGCGCCGACGCTGCCTGAGATGGTGCGCTCCACCCGGCGCGGCCTGCTGCTCACCTCGCTGTGGTACCTGCGCGACGTCGACCCGGCGTCGCTGCTGCTGACCGGCCTCACCCGCGACGGCGTGCGGCTGGTCGAGGACGGCGAGATCGTCGGCACTGTGCACAACTTCCGGTTCAACGAGAGCCCGCTGTCGCTGCTGGCCCGGGCCACCGAGGCCGGGCGGCCGGTGCCGGCGCTGCCCCGGGAGTGGGGCGACTACTTCACCCGGATGGTGATGCCGCCGCTGCGGGTGCCCGACTTCCTGATGTCGGCGGTCAGCCCGGCGACGTGAACAGCGCGGCGAACCGGTTCAGGGTGCGCCTGTCGTACACGAGCTGTTTCTGCGGCGGGTACGGACGCCGTGGCGGCGGCACGTACCCGGGCTCGCCGCGCCGGGGCAGCGTCCCGTCCGGGCGGCGCAGGTGCGGCCCGTGGAAGAACCAGCAGAGCTGGCCGACCAGCTCGGCGAAGACCAGCGGGTGCAGGTCGGGCGGGTACATCGCGAGGTGGCAGCGGGTGGCCCGGGGTGGACCCGGAAATAGCCGCGCGGCCCGAACGTGTTGCCGAACAGGACGTGTCCGAAGACGTCGTGCACCGCCCGGAAGATGTCGTTGTGCAGCAGTTCCTCCCCGCCGGCCCGGACTCCGGCGGGGGCGCGCAGCGGATGGTCGCCGTCCGCGCCGGCCGGCCCGTGCCCGTGGCGGGTGAGGAAGACGTGCAGCAGGCCGGTGGCGCGGACCCGCGCGATCAGGTCCCGCGAGTCCCGGTACGGCTGCCCCGGCCCGGTCCACGGCAGCACCCGGATGCCCGCCTCCCGATCAGCCGGAACTGCCGCAGGTTCTCCGCGGCCAGCCGGGCGTACCCGCGGGCCGTGCCGGCGGTGACCATCGGCGCGGCGTCGTAGCGGTCGGCCACCTCCCGGCAGAAGTCCTCGTCCAGGCGCAGCGGCTCGGCGGCCAGCCGGTCCAGCCGGACGGCGGGCACGCCTGCGCGCGCCGCCGCCCGGTCGGCGTGGGCCTGGGCCAGCTCGCCGAGACGTACGGTGAGACGGTGGTCGTCGCCGCTCATCGGCCCGGGCGTCAGTCCTCCCCCAGCCACAGGTTGGTCAGGTCGCCGTTGAGCACCGGGTACGGCAGCCAGTTGCGCACCCGGTGCCCGCGCAGCCAGTACTGGTGGGCGAAGAGGATCGGCACCACCGCGCAGTCGCGCAGCACCTCCCGCTCGGCGGCCCGCCAGTGCTCGTTCGCGGCCCTCTCGTCGGCGCAGCTCAGCGCCGCGTCGATGTGCTCGTTGACGACCTCGTTGTGGTAGTGGCCGAAGTTCGACCCCCAGTCGTCGTTGCCGGAGACGCCGGAGCTGTCGAAGAGGGCCTGGAGGTAGACGCGGGCGTTGTTGCCGTGCCAGTCCGGCTCCCAGCCGGACAGCGCCACGTCCCAGCGGCCCTCGCGGGCGCCGTCGGCCCGGCCCAGGTATGTGCCGAACAGCTCGGTGATGCCGGCCGGGACGAGGTCGAGGGTGATGCCGGCCCGGGCGGCGGCGGACCGGACCACCCGCGCGGTCTCCGGGTGGATGTCCCGGTCCCGGTAGACCAGCTTCAACGTGAGCCCGTCGGGGTAGCCGGCGTCGGCGAGCAGCCGGCGGGCCAGCTCCGGGTCGCCGGCGCCGTCGTTCGCCGCGTACGGCGCGAACGGCCGGTGCGCGCGGCACAGCGGCGGCAGGATCTGCTCGGCGATGTCGTTGAGGCGACGCCCGCCCCAGACCTCGGCCACGGCGGTCTTGTCGATCGCGTACTGCAACGCCTCCCGTACCTCCCGGCGGCCCAGCGCACCGCCCTCGTTCGGGCTGAGCACGTTGATCACCAGGTACGGGCTGAACAGACCGGCCGGGCAGACCTCCAGCCGGGGGTCCCCGGCGGCGAACATCTCCGGCAGCCGCTCGGTCAGCGGCTGGATGTCCCACAACATGTCGGCGTCACCGAGGATCACCATGTCGTGGCAGGTCTTCTCGTCCAGCCCCTGCCGCACCTCGATGCGGTCCACGTGGGCGGCACGGACCGGGTCGGTGGCCGGGTCCCAGGTGCGGCTGCGCTCCAGCGTGATCAGCCGGTCCGGCTCGTAGGCGGTGATCCGGTACGGCCCGATCGAGCCGAGTCGCTGGTCCAGCTCGGGGCTGCCGGGCACGAACCAGAGGTACTCCTCCGGCGCCGGGGAGGCGAACGGCAACGCCAGGAGGTTGAGGAAGTCGGAGGTGGGGCGGCGGGTGATCAGCTCCACCGTCCGGTCGTCGAGCACCCGCAGCCCGGGCACCTCGGCGGCCTCCAGGTAGGGCGCCACCACGTTGAGGTCGCGGGGCAGGGTGAGCAGGTCGTCGCGGAACTCGGCAAGCCCTTCGACGGTGCTCAGGTAGTAGGGCAGGCCGGGGCTGGGCGCCATCGGGTGGGCCAGCCGCTTGATGCCGCGTACCACGTCGGCGGCGGTCAACGGCCGGGGTCCGTTGGGCAGGTCCCAGCGCAGCCCGTCGCGCAGCGTGAACCGGTAGCGGCGGCCCTCGGCGTCGTACGGCCCGTCCGCCGCCACCGCCAGGTCCGGCACCAGGTCCCCGGCCCGCCGGTGGTCGCGGGTCGACGGGTAGGTGACCAGCTGCCGGGTGTACGCGCGGACTATCCCCCGGGTCACCGTGTGGTACGCCAGCGCCGGGTCGAGGTGGTCGACGTCGCCCGCGCCGACCAGGGTGAGCGTGCCGCCGCGGCGCGGGCCGTCCGCGCCGGGGATCAGTCCGAGGTCCGTCGATGCGTCTGCCGTGGTCATGCGGACTCCTCCAGCCAGAGGTTGGACAGGTCGAACCAGCGGTCCACCGTGGGCATGGCGATCGCGTTGCGGACCCGCCGGCCCTTGCGGTGCGGGATGGTCGGGGCGTGCACGAGGATCGGCACGATCGCGGCGTCCCGCATGACGCACAGGTCGACCTGGTGCCACAGTTCGGTGGCGCGGGCCCGGTCGGTGGCGCCGAGCGCCTCCTCGATCAGCCGGTCGACCTCCGGATTGCTGTAACCGCCGTAGTTGCTGGTGCCGCGGGACGTGTTGGTCTGGAACATCGGCTGGACGTAGGTGCGCCCGTTCGGGCCGAACCAGTCGGGCGTCCAGGACGGGGCGGAGATGTCCCAGGCGCCGGCGCGGGCGTTGGCCGGGTCGCGCAGGAACTGGTAGTACTCGGCGTGGCCGAGCGAGACCAGACGGACGCTGATGCCGCCCTTCTCCAGGTCGGCGGCGTAGGAGCGGGCCACCTCCGGGTTGGCGTCCACGTCCCGGTGCACGGCGGTGAGGGTGAGCCCGTCCGGGTAGCCCGCCTCGGCCAGCAGCGCCCGGCAGCGCTCCGGGTCGCCCCGGTCCCCCGGTGTCGGGTACAGGTTGAAGTCGACGTGCCCGTCGTTGCCGGGCGGGATCGCCGTGTGCCCGGACAACATCACCGTCCCGGCCTCCAGGCCGTGGTAGATCTCGGCGATCGCCGCCTTGTCTATCGCGTACGCGATGGCCTGGCGCACCTTGAGCTTGCTCATCGCCCGGTCGGCGTTCGGGCTGAGCAGGTTGAACACCAGGTACGGGTTGAGCGCGTAGCCGAGGTCGTTGCCCGGGTCGGTGGGCGCCACGTCGTACGGCTCGGTGATCGGTGACGCCCAGGACAGGTCGGCGCGGCCACTGTCGATCACCTCCCCCACCTGCTGCGGGCTGGCGATCTCCATGGTCACCTCGACCCCGTCCAGGTACTGCTGGCGCACCGGGTCGGACGCCTTGCGCCACACCGGGTTGCGGTCCAGCCGCACCGACTCGCCGTGGGCGTAGTGGGTGATCCGGTACGGCCCGTTGGAGCGCACCCGCCGCCGGAACTCCGCGCTGTCGGGCAGCACCTCGTCGTACTCGACCGGGGCGGCGGAGGCGCACTGCAGCGCCAGGATGTGCAGGAAGTCCACCGCCGGGCGGATCAGGTCGAAGACGATCGTCCGGTCGTCGACCGCGCGGACGCCGGCGATCTCGTGGTTGTTCTGGAACGCGGCCAGCTCGGCGGCGGCCGGCTCGGCCGAGGTGATCGCGGCGGCGTACGCGTCGCAGTACTCGGCCATCCCCCGGATGGTGCTGGTGAAGTAGCCGATCCCGCCGGCCTGCAACACCGGGTTGGCCATCCGCTTGAAGCCGCGCACGAAGTCCCCGGCGGTCACCTCGCGGGGCGGGTCGGTGTCCCAGTACACGCCGGGGCGCAGCCGGATCGTGTAGCGGGTGTGGTCGGCGCTGATGCCGCCGTTGTCCACTGTCGGCACCGCCTCGGCCACGTCGGGCACGGGCGTGACGGCCGACGGGTCGCGCAGGTCGGCGACCGGCCGGTAGGTGAACAGCTGGCGGGCGAAGAGCCGGATGATCTGCCCGCCGAGCATGTAGTAGGCGCAGGCCGGATCGAGATGGTCCATGCTGCCGGGCCCGTAGAGCCGCAGGATTCCCCCGTACCGGGGCTGGCCGCCGTTCATCGACACACACCTTTCGTCGTCTCTGCGGTCCCCGCCACGTCGGCGCGCAGCTGCGACGGCAGCAGCGGCTCCCGCAGCAGCGTGTCGAAGCGGTCGGCGAGGCTGGTGTCCGGCTCGCGGGCGGCCAGCCAGGCGTCGACCAGCCGGCCGCCCTCGGAGTAGGTGACTGAGTACGCGCGCCACAGCGGGTCGGCGGCGAACGTGACCATCTGCTCGGCCCGGTCGGGTGGCAGCAGCATCCACCGCCGCAGGTAGGCAAGTGCCTCCGCCCGGTCGCCGCCCTCGTCGTGCAGGAGCAGGGCGGCGTCGATGCGGGCCGGCAGCAGGCGCACGATCAGGCCGCGCATCCGCTCGACCCGCTCGCCCTCGACGTGGACGCCCTCCCCGGCCAGGATGCCGGCGGTCCACTCGCCCCAGCCGGGGCCGAGCACCGCGTCGACCGCCGCCTCGGCCAGGCCCTCGGTGACCAGGCACCGGGGTGTGTCGACCAGGGCGATGGTGTGCTCGTCCTGGCCGCCGTCGCGGACCAGGCCGGCCTCCTTCAGGCAGTGCTCGGTGTGGTGGCCGGGGTACGACTCGTGCGCCACGATGATCGGCAGCGCGGCCACCGACCGGCCGCTCGCCGCGTTCAGCGCCACGGCGGAGCGGAAGCCGCCCAGGTAGCTGTTGTACGCGTTCCACGGCGCGTCCCGGACCACCGTGTACTCGACACGCTCGGTCCCGGGCAGGCCGAACCGGTCCCGGGTCCGCTCGCGCAGCGCGTCGGAGACCGCCTGCACGCAGCGGTGCAGCCGTTCCGGCGGGACGGTGTTGCGCCGGTAGAACTCCTCCACCCGGTCCACGAGCGGTCCCGGCCCGGGCAGCAGCGCGTCGATCTCGTCGTGCACCGCCGCGTACCGCTCCGGCGGGGTGCGGGTCACGTCGACGTCGTAACAGGCGCGCACCTCCTCCCGGAACGACATCGGCGTGCCGGCGAGCCGGTCGGCGACCGCGCGCAGCGCGGCGAGCTGGGCGGTGAGGTACCGGCGGCGGGCCGGTTCGAGGTCGCTGTCGTCGAGGGCGGCGAGCGTCCGGCCGGCCTGGCGGGACAGCTCGCGGGGGTCGGGCGGCGGTTCGGCGGCGACCTGGTCGCGCAGCGCCGGGTCACCGTAGTAGCAGTCGACGAGCCCGTCGACCAGCCGGCCGAGGCGCAGGCCGAGCAGCAGGTAGTCGCGGACCAGCGGGTTCACTCGTCCACCCCCGGGCGTGCGGCGGTCAGGTCCACCGCGTACCCCTGCGGGGGCAGCGGCGTGATCCCGTCGACCCGGTCCGGTCGCCTCGGCGCGGCCACCGGCGCCCGGTGCAGGATCGGCACCACCGCCACGTCGGCGACCGCGCGCTCCGCGGCGGCCCGCCAGGCGGCGTCGGCCCGCCACGGCTCCGGCGCGTCGAGCGCCCGCTCGATCAGCGCGTCCACCTCGGGTGCGGCGTAGCCGCCGTGGTTGGCGCCGCCGGGCACCGGGGTCGCCTGGAGCATCGCCTGCGCGAAGACCCGCCCGTTGTGCTCCAGCCAGTCGGGTACGCGCGCCGCCACCGCGAGCTGCCAGCCGCCGGCGGTGGCGGGGGCGCGCAGCGCCTCGGTGTACGCGGCGTCGGCGAGCCCGACCGCCCGGGTCGGCAGGCCGGCCCGGGTGAGGTCGCTCGCGCAGGCGTGCGCCACCTCGGGTCCGAGGCCGGAGTGCGGGTGGATCAGGACCAGCGGCGTGCCGTCGGCGTGGCCCGCCGAGGCGAGCAGTTCACGGGCCCGCGCCGGATCACCGGTGGGGTACGGATCGGCCGTGTCGTGCCCGGCGTTGCCCGGCGGGATCAGCGAGCCCGCGATCCGTACCGGCACGCCGGGGCGGTGCCGCCGGTACAGGTCGGCCACCGCGGCCTTGTCCACGGCGAGCGCCACGGCCTGCCGTACCCGGGGGTCGGCCCAGACCGGGTCGCGCAGGTTGAGCAGGAGGTACGGGTCGAGCGCCCAGCCGAGCGCGCCGTCGCCGTCGACCGGCTCGGCGGCCGGCAGCCCGCCGACTGCGGGCGCGACCGGCACTCGGCCGGCGCGTCGGTGGGCTCCGCGTCGGCGCTGCTATCTCCTCGCTCAGGCGCAGCTCCACCCGGTCCTAATCCCAAAAGAAGGTGTGCAGGCGTGCGCCACCTCGGGTCCGAGGCCGAAAGTGCGGGGTGGATCAGGACCAGCGGCGTGCCGTCGGCGTGGCCCGCCGAGGCGAGCAGTTCAAGAGCCCGCGCCGGATCACCGGTGGGGTAAGGATCGGCCGTGTCGTGCCCGGCGTTGCCCGGCGGGATCAGCGAGCCCGCGATCCGTACCGGCACGCCGGGGCGGTGCCGCCGGTACGGTCGGCCGCCGCGGCCTTGTCCACGGCGAGCGCCACGGCCTGCCGTACCCGGGGGTCGGCCCAGACCGGGTCGCGCAGGTTGAGCAGGAGGTACGGGTCGAGCGCCCAGCCGAGCGCGCCGTCGCCGTCGACCGGCTCGGCGGCCGGCAGCCCGCCGACTGCGGGCGCGACCGGCACCTCGGCCGGCGCGTCGGTGGGCTCCGCGTCGGCGCGGCCGGCGCCGTCGCTCAGGCGCAGCTCCACCCGGTCGGCCTCGGCCCGCCGGTACGGGTCGGCGGCGGGCTCCCAGGCCGGGTTGCGGACCAGTTCGACCCATTCGCCGGGCCGGTGCCGCCGCACCCGGTACGGCCCGTTGGCGCGCAGGTGGGCGGCGGCCTCGGGGCTGCCGGGGACGAACGCGTCGTGCTCGACGGGCACCGCCGACGCCGCGGGCAGCGCGAGCATGTGCACGAAGTCCAGCGCCGGCCGGGCCAGCTCGATGACGAGCGTCTCGTCGTCGAGCGCGAAGACGCCGGGGATCTCGTGCGCGTTCTGGTACGCGGCCAGCGTCGCCGCGTCCCCGGCCCGGTGGGTGGCCTCCGCCGCCCAGGCGGTGGCGAAGTCGGCGAGGCCGCGCACGGTGCTCGCGAAGTACGCGAGCGACGGTGAGGGCCGGACCGGGTTGCACATCCGTTTGAAGCCGCGGACCACGTCGTGCGCGGTGACCGGACGCCGGTCGGGGGTGTCCCAGCGGACGCCGGGGCGCATGTGGAACACGTAGCTGCGATGGCTGGCGCCGAGCCCGGCGTTCCAGGTGGAGGGGACCTCCAGGGCGAGGTCGGGCACCGGCGTGACGGCCTGCCAGTCGCGGACGTCCCGGGCGGTCTGCCAGGTGACGAGCTGCCGGGTGTGCAGCCGGACGAACGGGGCCGCCGACGCGGGGGCGCAGCTGGGGTCCAGCGGTGCGGCGTCGGTGGGCGCGACCACCCGCAGCACGCCGCCGCGCCGCCGCGCGGTGGCCGGCTCCGGCCGGTACGGGGCGACGGTCATGACAGCTCCCGGACGAGGTCGGCGATGGCGTCGACGGCGAGGTCGACCTCCTCGGCGGTGTTGTAGAGGTGGGTGCAGATCCGGGCGGCGTAGTGCTGGTGCGGTGAGCCGGCGACGTCGAACTCGGTCCACCGGGTCCAGATCCGGTGCCGGCTCTCCAGCTCGTCGACGAGGCGGGCGAATTTGGTGATGTTCCAGCCGTCGGCCCGGTCGGGGAACGGGTTGAACGCCACCAGCGGCGCGGTCAGCCGGTCGTCGGTGAGCGGTGAGTACAGCGACTCGACGCCGAACCGCTCGACGATCCGGGCGCGGGTGTGCGCGCCGAGCGCCACCGCGTGCCGCTCGATCCGGTCCCGGCCGATGCGGTCCCACAGCTCGCACGCCTTCGCCAGGGCGGCGCCCCGGGCGATGCTGGCACTGCCGGCGCTCTGCAGGTAGTCGCCCATGTTGTAGCTCTCCACCCGGGTGGTGGTACGCGGTGGCGGGGCGCCCATCATCGGGTACCAGGTGGAGATGACCGGCCAGAACGTCGGCAGCGGCAGCGGGTTGTGCTCGGGGTGGACCTTGTTACGGACGTAGAGCAGCCCGGTGCCGAGCGGCCCGCACTGGAACTTCGAGCCGGAGCAGGTGACGAAGTCGGGTCCGAGCGCGCGCAGGTCGGTGTCGAACAGGCCGGGCAGCAGCGCGCCGTCGACCACTGTGGTCAGGCCGTGTTGCTGGGCCAGGTCGCAGAGCTGGCGCACCGGCATCCGGGTGCCGGTGAACAGCGTGACGGCGGCGAACGCCAGCACCTTCGTCCGCGGCGTGATCGCCCGGGCGAACATGTCGACGATCTCCTCGGCGGTGACGTCCGGCCCGACCGGCGGGGTCAGCACGGTGAGCGTGATCCGGTGCCGGTTGCGCAGCAGGTTGAAGTTGGACAGCACCGAGTAGCACTCGTGGCTGGTGGTGATGACCTCGTCGCCCTCGTGCAGGTCGAGCCCGTTGATGACGCGGGCCACCCCCTCGGTGGCGTTGTGGCAGATCACCATCTCGTCCTGGTCGACGCCGAACGCCCGGCCGATGGCGGCGCGGTGCTCGGGGTACATGCCGGGCGGGTAGACGTTGCGCAGTCCGCCGTTCCACTCCCGGGTCACCCGGTCGTTGACGTCCAGCACCTCGTACGGCATCACGCCGATGGTGCCGGTGTTGAGGTGGACCGCGTCGGGCTCCATCGCGAACAGCGACCGCAGCTCCGCGAAGGAGGCGGCGCGCAGCGGGTCGGCCGGTGCGGGCGGCCCGCCGGTGCGGGCGGCCGTCGTGGTCGCGGGGTCGTCGGTCACGCTGACGCGCATGGCGTCCCTCCTGTCAGGAGCTGGCACCCGCCAGCGAATTTACCATATGATTCTCAAGTAAATAGTCGACCCGCTGCCCGCCCCGTCCGACCGCGCCGGGCTCTCCGGCGCGTCCCACCGCAGAGCAGGGAGAAGCGATGATCGCGTGCCACACCGGCGGTTGGCCGGACACCGAAGATCCTCAGCGGGCGGAGCCGGCTGCCTCCGGCTGCTCGTGCGGCTGCGCCGGCCGCTGCCGGCCGCCGTCCGCCGGCGCCGGCGGTGAGCGCGACCGCCGGCAGGAGCAGTTCGACGCGCGCGACCGGGTGCCCTGACGCCGGGCGGGTGGGGGCGGCCGGGCCGCCGCCCCCACCGGGCCGGTCAGCCGCCGAGCACGTCCGGCAGCCGGACCGCCTTGAACCGCCGGTCGGCGAAGTCGCAGTACCAGACCAGCTCGCCGTCCCAGGCCAGCCCGGTCGGATGCCCCGGCAGCCGCACCGTGGCGACCAACCGGCCCGACTCCGCGTCGACCGCGTGCAGCAGGCCGTCCTCGAACTCGGCGTAGAGCACGTGACCCTCGGCGTACGTGAGGCCCGAGGGCGACCCCACGACCGGGTGCTCCCGCTGCACCGTCATGGTCTCGAAGTCCCGTAGCTGGATCACCGCGGGAGCGCGCAGGCAGAGCCACACGCCCTCGGGCCCGGTCTCCATGCCGGTGACCCGGCCGTTGGAGGGCCGTACCGGCTTCGACCCGACGGTCTGGCCGGTGGCCGGGTCGATCAGCAGGATCCGCTTCGGCCGGCCGCCGATCTGGCACAGTTTTCCGTCCGCGTATCCCAGGTCGGCCCGCACATCCGGGTACGCGAACGACCGGCGTACCGCGCCGTCCGCCGGGTCGATCGCGAAGATCCGCGCGGCGTCCTGGTCGGAGTGCCAGAGCCAGGTGCCGTCCCAGGTCAGGCCGCACATGTAGCCGGCCGGGCCGGGCAGGCTGCGCACCACCTCGACGGGCGATGCGATCGTCGAGCCGCTCACCGTCTCGTTCTCCCTTCGTTGGCTGACCCGGCCCGCGCCGGGCCGGCGGACCTGCGGGCGGCGTCAGTCGACGGCCGCCACCGGGGCGTTCAGCCGGGCCGTCAGCGCGGCGATGTGCGCCGGCGACGCGCCGCAGCACCCGCCGGCCACGGCGAGCCGGTACTCCACCGCCCAGCCGGCGACCAGGTCGCCGAACTCGGCGGGGTCGAGCAGCGGGCGCGGCCCGGGCGCGCCGTCGCGGCGGTCCTCCAGGTTCGGGTACGCGCCGATCGGGCCGTCGTCGGCGTCGCGCAGCGCCCGCAGGCACCGCTCGGTCGCCTCCGGGGCGGTGCAGTTGACAAGCACCACCTCGGCCCCGGCGGCGCGCACCGCGCGGGCGGCGTCCACCAGGGAGTCGCCGGACAGCAGCCGGCCCTGGTCGTCGCAGACGAAGGCGGCCCAGGCCCGGGCGCCCACCTCGCGTACCTGCTCCACCGCGATGCGTGCCTCGCGGGCGGTGTTCATGGTCTCCACCAGCACCAGCTCCACCCCGGCCCGGACCAGCTCCACGGCCAGCCAGCGGTGCTCCTCACGCAGCTCGCCGTCGGCCGGCACCAGGTCCGGCCGGTAGCAGTCCTCCACCGGAGCCATCGACGCGGCGATCCGGGTGCCGGGCGCGCCGGCCGTGTTGCGGGCGGCGAGCGCGACGCCGACGGCCGCGTGCACCATCCAGCCGAGGCCGGCGTCCTCCAGCCCGGCGCGGCGCAGCGCCCGCAGGTTGCAGCGCAGCGTGTTCGCGGTGAGCACCTGCGCCCCGGCGGTCAGGAACCGCTCGTGGACGTCGCGCAGCACGCGCCGCCGGCTGTCCGCCAGCAGCGCCGCGGTGCCCCACCACGGGGGCTGGTACGGCAGCCCGGCGCGCTGCAACTCGGTGGCGAGTCCTCCGTCGAGCACCACCGGGGCGCCGCCGGTCGTGAATGCGGACATGTCTCCTCCTTCGCGGGGCGGTAATGCCGGTCAGCGGGTCAGGCGCCGTCACGCAGCGCGGTGACCAGGTCCTCGACCAGGTCGGCCGCGTCCTCGATGCCGGGTGAGATCCGGATCAGCCGGTCGGTCAACCCGAGACGCCGGCGTACCTCGGGCGGCACCGGGCGGTGGGTCATCAGCGCCGGGCACTCGATCAGGGAGCGGACGCCGCCGAGGCTGACCGCGGCGGTGAACAGGCGTACCCGGTCGAGCAGCTTGGCCGGGTCGCCGCGGTACTCGAAGGCGGCGAGCGCGCCGGGCGCGGTCATCTGCCGGGCCGCCACCGCGTGCTGCGGATGCGTGGGCAGGCCCGGATAGCTGACCGTCGCGACGCTCGGCTCGGCCAGCAGCGCCGCCACCACCGCGCGGGTGTTCTCCACCTGCCGGGCGGTGCGCAGGGACAGCGTCTTCAGGCCGCGGTGGGTGAGGTAGCAGTCGAAGCCGCCGGGGGCGTTGCCGGCCACCGTGCGGTAGGCCAGGAACCGCCGGTGCAGCTCCTCGTCCTGGTAGACGAGCGCGCCGCCGAGCACGTCGAGATGACCGGCGACGGACTTGGTGGTGCTGTAGAGCGTGATGTCCGCGCCGTGCGCGAGCGGTCGTTGCAGCACCGGCCCGGCCAGCGTGTTGTCCACCACCACCAGGGCGCCGTGCCGGTGCGCGAGGTC
This sequence comes from Micromonospora sp. M42, assembly GCF_000568915.1. Taxonomy (NCBI): domain Bacteria; kingdom Bacillati; phylum Actinomycetota; class Actinomycetes; order Micromonosporales; family Micromonosporaceae; genus Micromonospora; species Micromonospora sp. M42. The sequence continues at coordinate 2,229,287 of NZ_KK037233.1, forward strand.
GGACACCGCGGCGATGTCGGCGACCTTGAGCAGCGGGTTGGTGGGCGTCTCCAGCCACACCATGGCCAGCTCCGGGCCGCATTCGGACAGCGCGCGGTCCCGCTCGGCCGGGTCGGCGAAATCCACCGGCCGGACCGTCACGCCGCGCTCGGCGGCGGCGGCGAGCAACTGGTGGGTGCCGCCGTACACGTCGTCGGAGGCGAGCACCAGCCGGCCCGGCGGCACCAGCGACAGCGCCGTCGTGGCGGCGGCCTGCCCGCTGGTGTAGACGGTCGCGTGCCGGGCGTCCTCCAGCGCGGCGAGGCACTCCTCCAGCGCCTCCCGGTTGGGCTGCTCGCCCCGGGCGTAGAAGTAGCGGGGCGGGTCCTGGGCGGTGCGGTCGTAGGTGGTGGCGAGGTGGATCGGCGGCACCACGTCGCCGGTGCCGGGCACTGGTCGCTGGCCGACGTGCACCAGCCGGGTGTCGAACCTCATGACGCTCCCTTCCGGGCGCTGCTCAGAGGAACCGGACGTCGGGGTGGTCGGTGGTCCAGGGACCCGGTCGTACGCCGGCGAGCAGCTCGCCGACGAGGTCGATCTCGGCGGTGGTGTTGTAGACGCCGAAGGAGAGCCGGACCGTGCCGAGCAGGCCCATCTCGTCGAGGAAGGTGCTGGCGCAGTGCACGCCGCAGCGCACCGCCACGCCGTGCCGGTCCAGGTGCGCCCCGACGTCGTACGGGTGGATGCCCTCGACCACGAACGAGACGATGCCGCTGGGGTCGGCGGCCGGGTCACCGACCACCCGCACCCGGTCGATCGCGGCGAGCACGTCGACGGCGTGCCGGACCAGCGCCCGGTCGTGCCGGCGGATCGCGTCCCAGCCGAGGTCGCGCAGGTAGTCCAGGGCGGCGGCCAGCCCGACCGCGCCGGCCACGTGCGGCGTGCCGGCCTCCCACCGGGCCGGCCCGTCGAGGTAGCGGACCGGCTGGTCGGCCGCGACGCCCTTCACGGTGCCGCCGCCCACCTGGTACGGGGGCAGCCCGGCGAGCAGGTCCCGGCGGCCGTGCAGCACGCCGACGCCCATCGGCCCGTACGCCTTGTGCCCGGAGAAGCAGTAGAAGTCGGCGTCGAGGTCGCGCACGTCGACCGGCCGGTGCGGTACGGCCTGGGCGCCGTCGACCACCACCAGCGCGCCGGCCCGGCGGGCGGCGGCGGTCATCTCCCGTACCGGGTTGACGGTGCCGAGCACGTTCGAGACGTGGGTGACCGCCACCAGCGCGGTGTCCGGGCCGAGCGCGCTGGCGAACCGGTCGGCCCCGACCCGCCCGTCCGGTCCGGCCGGCACCACTGTGAGCGTGGCGCCCGTACGGTCGCAGAGCCGGCGCCACGGCAGCAGGTTGCTGTTGTGCTCCATGCCGGTCACCACGACCCGCCGGCCCGGCCCGGCCACCCGTTGCCCGGCGGTGTCCGCGACCAGGTTGACCGCGGCGGTGGTGCCGGCGGTGAAGAGCACCTCCTCCGGCTGCGCCGCGCCGATCGCCCGCGCGACGCTCTCGCGGGCCTGCTCGTACCGCTCGGTGGACTCCAGGCCGAGCCGGTGGTAGCCGCGCCCGACGTTGCTGTTCGCCCCGGTGTAGTAGTCGGTGATCGCGTCCAGGACGACGCGGGGCTTCTGCGTGGTGGCGGCGTTGTCCAGGTAGGCGACGAGGTCGCCGGCCCGGCGGGCCAGCAGGGGGAAGTCGTCCCGTACCGCCCTGGGCAGCGCCTCCGGATCGTGTCGCACCGTGTCCGTCATGCCGGCTCCTGTCGCTTGACGGCCGGTCGTCGGTGCCGGCGTACGCGCCGCGCGGGGTCGCCCCCGCGACGCGCACGGACGCCGTCAGGCGCTCGGGCGACGGAGGGCGGACCGGTCGTCCCCGTGGGACCACAGTGCTCGGGAGGTGCCGCACGGGCGCGGCGTGCCGGACGACGACGGGCCCCGACGAACGCCGAGGCTAGTTCAGAATAATATAGTGATCCGGTCCCGTCACCCCCTGGCGCGGGTCAGTGACCGGAGGTCGTCTGAGCGGCGGGCGCGGCGCCGGCGTCCAGGCCGAGCAGCTCGCAGCAGCGCAGCACCGCGTCGATGTCGCCCTCCAGCTTGAGCTGCCCGCCGACCATCGCCATCAGCGGCGTGACCCGCCCGGCGCCGATGCGCACGAACGTGGCCGCGTCGGTGGTCGCCACCATCGCCGGGTCGTCGGACGGCCCCTTCGCCACGCGCGGCACCCCGCCGGCGACGTCGATGCGGAAGACCTCGTCGTCGACCTGGAACTGGTAGCTCTCGTCGATCGGGGAGATCTTGTCCCACTGGAACATCGCCTCCACGGCGAGGAAGCCCCAGTGCGGGCGGACCGTGTCCTCGGCGTTCAGGTCACCGACGAACTCCAGGCCCCAGTGCGCGAGCCCGAGCACCATCGGCCGCAGCGCCTGCCCGGTCGGGGTCAGCTCGTAGGAGAGCCGGCCGCCGGTGCCGTGCACGTCGACCTGCCGCAGCACGCCCGAGTCGACGAGGAACTTGAGCCGGTCGGCGAGCAGGTTCGTGCCGATGCCGGGCAGGTCCGCGAGCAGTTCGCTGTAGCGCCGGGGACCCATCAGCAGCTCCCTGATGATCAGCAGCGTCCAGCGTTCGCCCAGCACGTCGAGCGCGGACGCGAGCCCGCAGTACTGGTGGTAGGAGCGCTTGCCGGCGAGGCCAGTCTGTGCCATTCCGCTATCGTATATTTTAGTCGGCTGTTTGCGCAGGTGGGGCCGCGCTGTCGAAGCGACCGGCCAGGCCCGGCGGACCGTTCGGCCAGCGGTCAGGCGGCGGCCCGGCGGCCGAAGAGCCCGCGCATCAGCACCGGCTTGGCCAGCTCCTGGAAGTCGAGGTCGGGGTCGAGCTCGCGTACCGTCCCCTCGATCACCAGCAGCGACAGCAGCGGGAAGATGAGTTCCGGCGCGGCGTGCACGCCGTAGCGGCGTTGCAGGTCGAACATCTCCGCGGCGAACGCGATCAGGCTGAACTCCCGGGCCGGCAGCCCGTGGCTGCGCTCCACCAGGTCGGCCATCCGGACCAGGAACGTCTCCACGTCGGCGTCCGGCCGCAGGCCGGTGCCGCTGCGCACCACGATCTCGGCGCAGTACCGGCCGCGCCCGATCGACATGTTCATGAAGAACTCCGCGAACAACCGGCGCAGCTCCTCGGTGAGCTGCACGCTGAACCCGGCGTCGAGCACCACCACCTGGGCGCCCCGGGTGAAGTAGAGGTTGCCCGGGTGCATGTCGCAGTGGACGAATCCGTCCACGAAGAGCATGTGGTAGATCGCTGTCATCGCGGAGGCGGCGAACCGCTTTCGCACGGCCGCCGACATCGACCGCGCCACGTCCACGTCGAGGTCCGGCATGAACTCCATGACCAGGCAGCGCGGCCGGCAGGCGTCGTCGCGTACGCCGGGCACCCGGACCCGGGGGCACCACGGCGAAGTTCTCTTTGAGCCGGCGCAGGTTCTCCGCCTCCCGGGCGAAGTCGAGCTGGCCGAACACCGCTCCGCACATGTTCTCGACCACCTCCCGCACCGGGACGCCGCGCAGCATCGGCAGCCGGGCCATCACCGGGCGCGGTAGACTTGAAGAACCCGGCGGTGTCCGTAAGTAAAGTTAATGAAAGCGATCGGTCAAATCACACCATCTTCTGCTGTAATTCGGCTGCTCGATTCATACTTGGCACTTCATCCCTGACAAGGACCCGCCTAAGGGGTCCACACTCACGCCGAAGCCTTGATGACAGTTAAACCCAGGGATTGTTACCTATTTGAAGGTGGAGACTATCGACGGACTCGGGGGCAGGGACATCGTGGTGTGGAAACCTGAGAGAGGGAAGCCCTTACCATCGCCGGGTCCTTCCTTTCTAACCCAAGCGGCTAGAGATCGACCCGCCGGAGGCTACTGTCAAAAGCGTATCAAGCTTGCGTTGGGGTCATCGGTCGACCGGTCCTGAGCACCGACAGCTCGTCGCAGAGCGCGGCCGGCAGCACGTCGCGCCGGTGCCGAGCACCTGCCGGCCTTGACGAACGTCGGGCCGAGCCGCATCAGCAACGTGGTGAGACGGCGGTACAGCAGCCGGCGGGCCGCCGCCCGGTCACCTCGGACCGCCTTGACCAGCGCCGCCGGCAGCACCGGCAGCAGGTGGGCGGCGCCGACCGCGCCGATCCGGGTCGAGCGGGCCAGCAGAGCGCGCGTGGTCGCCATGGACGTCAACCCTTCGTGATGCCCGGCACCTCGATCGCCCGGAGCTGCAGGGTGGTGAAGTCGCAGTACCAGATGCGGCGGCCGTCCCAGGTGATGCCGGTCGGGTTGCCCGCGACCGAGTAGGCGGCCACCTCCCGGCGGGCCGCCACGTCGTACAGGTTGATGGTGGCCGCGTCGCGGTCGGAGTAGACGAGGTAGCTGTCGGAGACGGTCAGGCCGGCGATCGGCTGCCGGACCGGGAACGTGTCGATCAGCCCGAAACCGTCCGGGTCGCGCAGGTCGACCTGGCGCAGGTCCTCGTAGCCCAGCCAGAGCCCGTGCCGGGTCGCCTCCAGCCCGCACAGCACGTTGCCGGGGCGCGGGTTGCCGAACTCGCCGAGCAGCTCGCCGTCCTCGGGATCGACCAGCCGCAGCACGCGGTCGTCGCCCGCCACCTGCAGCAGCCGCCCGCCGATCGTGGTCAGGTCGGTGCGCACGCCGGGGCAGTCGAGCCGGCGGACCACCTTGCCGCTGATCGGGTCCAGGGAGGCGATCTGGCTGGAGACCGCCTCGGAGAACCAGAGGCACTCCGCGGACCAGGTCAGGCCGCAGAGCTTGAGAGCACCACGGACGGGAATGTCGCGGACGGTACCCACCGCGAAGGGCATCAGGACCTCCTCTGCCGGGACAGGCCGCACTCCAGCCGCCAGCCGGTCACGGCGCGGACGTCGCGCCGGGCCGGCCGGCGCAGGGCGACGGACAGCTCGTCGCCCTCGGCCACGTCGGTGTGCCGCAGCGGCCACACCCAGACCGCCCAGTTGCATCCGGGGTACGACGGGAAGTTCGACAGCGTCACGTCGTCGGTGAAGTCGGCGGTGAAGAAGCCGAGCACGGCGTGCAGCCTCCCCGGCGCGATGACCGGCAGCCGCTGCCGCAGCGTCTGCCGGGACGGCGACCGGCCGTCGAGCGCCTGGTCGAGCACCACTGTGGGCTCGGTCAGCAGCTTCGGCGGACGCTGGAAGAAGTGCAGCTGGGCCGCCGGGGCCACGAGCTCCTGCACCGGGTCGAGCCGGTAGCCGTAGAAGTCGCCGCCCCACAGCCCCCAGCCCTCGTCGGCGAACTCGGCCGCGGCCAGCCAGGTCCGCAGCCGCCGGGGCACCACCCGGCCGCCGGGGCGCAGGTGGCGACGGGCGATCACGTGCAGCACCTCGGCCATCTCCTCCTCCGGGCCGAGGTTTCCCATCATCTCGGAGACCAGCACGTCCGCCTTGCGGGGCAGCCGGACCGTACGGGCGTCGCCGGTGACCAGGGTGAGCCGTCCCTTGAGGTCGTTGGCCTCGATGATGCGGGCCGCCGCCGCGGCGGTGGCCGGGTCGGCCTCGACCGCGTACACGTGCTCGGCGCCGTGCCGCAGCGCCAGCAGGGAGAGCGCGAGCAACCCCGCGCCCACGTCGACCACCACGTCGCCGGGGGTGACGGCCTCCTCCAGCGCCCTGTCGTACGCCCGCAGCCGGGGCGCGTCGCCGAGCATCATCTGGTGCATGAGCAGCAGCCGCTGGTCCACGCGGTACCCCCTGAGCGCGCGTCCCTCCCGACCGCCGTAGCAGCCGGGAGGGACATCGTGACGGTACGTTGCTATTGGTTTTACTAGTAGAACCTCTGGCCGGCAGGCCCGTCAAGCGGACCCGTCGGTCAGGCGTTCACCGCGGCGTGCTCGCCGACCAGCGCGTCCCGCATCACCAGGTTGACGCCGGTGAGGCGAGCCTTCGGCTGCTCGTCCACGGTGACCAGGGCGGTGTCCGAGCCGTCCAGCTTGAGCTCGGTGCCGGTGGCCTCCATGCCGCGCATCTTGCCGTTGACGTGCACGGAGTTGGCGGCGTAGAGCGTCTCGTGCGGCGTGACCAGCTCGAACTCGGCGTCGATGTGCAGGTCGCCGGGGAACTTGAGCCGGCTGAGGCTGTCCTCGTTGCCCTCGCCCAGCGTGCCGCCGGAGACCCGCGGCCAGCTCGCCCGCAGCATGACCCGGCCACCCAGCTCCGGGCTGTGTCCGACGACCGCGACGCGGGCCAGCTGGGCGAGCACGCCCGGGCCCTCGTCGTGCTTGTCCGGGCCGAAGAGCAGCACCTCGGCACCGGCCGCCTTGCGGTAGTCCCCGGCCAGGTCGACCCGCACCGTCTTGCCGTTGACCTCGACCTCGATCTGCCCCTCCAGCGAGGTCTGCATGATCATGGACGGGTCGACCAGCATGGACATGCACGGGCCGGCGCTGGGCGCGAAGAACAGGTTCGGCGTGATCCCGACCGGCTGGTTCTCGTCGTTGGCCGGGTACCACGCCTCCGGCAGCGTGGTGCCCTTGACGACGTTCGGCGCGGCCATCACGTCGAAGGGACCGTCACCGCGCGGCTTGCCCAGGTAGGGCCCGGTCAGCGGCTTCTTGAACGGCGGGACGCTGTCGACCACGCCGTAGATGTCGATGACGTTGCGGTGGGCGAGCCGCAGCGTGCTCGACTCCAGGATACCGAAGCGGCGGATGTAGAACTCGGCCGGGAAGTTCTTGCCCGGCACGATCTGCCGCACGTGCCCGCTGTTGGGCAGGAACGGGTTGGACAGCACCTGGATGCGGTCGTCCAACTCGTAGCTGAACCCCTTGATGCCCACCTCGGGCGCGCTGATCAGCTCGGTGGCGAACTGCGCGTAGCCGTTCTCGTCGACCTTGTGCTCGAAGCCCGGCATGGGCCACTTGTTGAGCTGCACGAAGCCGGACAGGTTGATCGTCTCGCGGCGGCCCGAGTAGTAGTCCTCGCCGAAGACCACGGTTGCCGCGGCGAGGATGTGCGGGCGGATCGGCTTGGGTTCGAGGTTCAGGGACTCGTAGGTCTCTCTGGTGCTCAAGCCAGACACCTCCAATGTCTGTCGGCAGGGGTCAGCGGCGGTCTGAGGGCCGCTGGTGGACCGGACCCGACCGGTCCCGCCGAACTTCAAGCTATGTGTTTTTAAAGCGTGCTGTCAATGCCTGAGGCATCGTCAGGTGTCATCGGCCTCCAGAACACGACGGCCCGCTCCCCCGGCGGGGAGCGGGCCGTCGCGGCGGCCGCCGGTCAGTCCGGCACGGCCGCCGCGCCGGCCGGCAGCAACGGCCGGGACAGCGGCAGGGGCAGTTCGGCGGCGGGACTCGTCACGGCCCCCGGGGTGCCCGTCTCCAGCGCCAGCCGGCGCAGCAGGCCGAGCATCCGGTACCGGCCGCCGGTCGTCCCGACCGGCATCACCAGGGACTTGTCCACCAGGGCGGCGAGCACCACCCGCACGTCCGTGGGCCCGGACGGATGGGGCCGCCAGAACCGCTGGGCGGCCGCCAGGTCGAACACCCCCGGCAGCAACGCGACGCGCTGGAACAGACAACGCTCGGCCACGTCGAGGCGCTGGACGCTACGGTCGAGCATCGCCCGCAGCGACGTGTGGCGTGACTCCGGTCCGGCGGCGGGCGGGCGGAGTCCGTCCAGCGGTCCCTCCAGCTTGCGCAGCACCCCGTCCAGACTCTCGGTGGCCAGGCACGCCGCCGCCATCTCCAGGGCCAGCGGCAGGCCGTCGAGCCGGCGGCAGATCTCCACCGCGACCTCCGCGTCCCGCCGGTCGAGGCGGAACCCAGGGCGGGCCTGGGCCGCCCGTTCGGCGAGCAGCGCGACCGCCGGATTGGACAGGACCGACGGCCATCCGCCCGGCTGCGGCACCGGGAGCGGATGCAGGCGCTGGACCCGCTCGTACGGCAGCCCGAGCGGCTGACGCGAGCCGGTCAGCACCGCCACGTCCGGGCACGCCAGCAACAGCCGGTCGGCGACCACCGCACACGCGTCGACCAGGTGCTCGGCGTTGTCCAGCACCACGAGTGTCGGCTGGTCGCGCAGCAGTTCGACCGGATCCTCGGCGCCGTTGCCCCCGAGCATCCGGGCCAGCCGGCGTTCCAGCTGCCGCCGGTCACTGAGATCGAGCGTGTCCACCGTCAGGACCCCGCCGGTGAAGACGCGGGCGGCCTGGTGGGCGGCGCGCAGGGTCACCGCCGACTTGCCACAGCCGGGCGCGCCGGTGACGGTCACCGCGCGGTACTTCGCCAGCAGGGCCGCCAGGTCGGCGATGTCCCCGGCCCGCCAGTGCAGCGGCCCGGAGATCGGCCCGCAGCCGGGCCTGCGCCTTGCGGCCGGCACCGCCGGCGCCGGCCGGGGCACCGGTGGACGGCCGGCCGGGCGCACCAGCGCCCGGTGCACCGCCCGCAGTTCCTCCCCCGGGTCGACGCCCAGTTCGGTACGGAGCCGCTCGGTGATGTCGGCGTACCGGTGCAGGGCCACGGTCCGGTGCCCGCTGCTGCCGAGCACGGCCAGATAGTCGGCCTGGATCGCCTCGTGCAGGGGTTCCAGCCGGGCCAGCCGGGTGGCGGTGTCGAGCACCGCCGCGGCGCGTCCCAGCCGCAGCCCCAGACCGACGTAGCTGTGCGAGGTCGCCACCCAGGCCGCACCCAGGGCCTCCACCTCGATGTTGTCGTGCAGCAGCGAGCGCAGCTCACCGAGGGTCGGGCTGCGCCACAGGTCCAGCGCCTGCCCGAGCAGGTGGAACGCCTCCTCACGGCAGCCCTCGCCGATCCGCTTCTCGGCCTCGGCGACACAGCGGCGGAACCGCGCGACGTCCGTCTCGACGGTCTCGGCGCGCAGCGAGTACCCGGTGACGGTCGAGGCGATGACCCGTACCCGGCGCCGCGGCGGATGCTCCGGTTCGAGGACCTGGCGCAGCCGGGCCACGTACGTGTGCACGAGCGACCGGGCGCTCGGCGGGACTACGCCGCCCCAGACCGCCTCCTCCACCTCGCTCACCGGGACGCTGTCGCCCAGGCGTAACGCCAGAAGCGAGAGCACCGCCCGCTGCTTGGCCGGTCCGGGCTCCACCGGATGCCCCTTCCGCCGCACGCGCAGCGGACCCAACAGGTCGACCCGGTAACAGGCGCGACTCTCCATCATCTATCCCCCCAGGCTCAGCGTGAGCCCGAGACTGGCACATCCGGTTACCACGTCGCCACACTCAGCTATTGCTCAGGAAACTCGGCAGGCCAGGCCGCCAACCCGCCCGAGCAGCGTGATCACCGCCCGGGACGTGCGTAAAGGCCGCCGGGCGGAACGACGACGGCGGGGAGTTCTTTTTCATATGGCGAAGCTATTGATAGAAGTTGCGGGCCGTGCCGGGTTGCGTGACCCGGTTCCGACGAAGGCCCACCCTGAAAGGGATGCCGCCCACCTGGAGGCCCGTGTCGCGCATCCAGGATAGACAGAATGCTATATGAAATCTTAGTATTCTGGTGGCCGGATGACTCAGGTGAGGAGCACGAGGGCATGTTCGAGCGGTTCACCGACCGAGCGCGACGGGTTGTCGTCCTGGCCCAGGAAGAGGCCCGGATGCTCAACCACAACTACATCGGTACGGAACACATCCTGCTGGGCCTGATCCATGAGGGTGAGGGTGTCGCGGCAAAGGCTCTGGAGAGCCTCGGCATCTCCCTGGAGGGCGTGCGTCAGCAGGTCGAGGAGATCATCGGCCAGGGCCAGCAGGCGCCGAGCGGGCATATTCCGTTCACGCCGCGGGCCAAGAAGGTGCTGGAGCTGTCGCTGCGGGAGGCGCTGCAGCTGGGCCACAACTACATCGGCACCGAGCACATCCTGCTGGGCCTGATCCGCGAGGGTGAGGGCGTCGCCGCGCAGGTCCTGGTGAAGCTGGGCGCGGACCTGAACCGGGTCCGTCAGCAGGTCATCCAGCTGCTGTCGGGGTATCAGGGCAAGGAGCCGGCCGCTGCGGGTGCGGCGCCGGGTGAGGCCGCGCCGTCGACCAGCCTGGTGCTGGACCAGTTCGGCCGGAACCTGACCCAGGCCGCCCGCGAGGGCAAGCTCGACCCGGTCATCGGGCGGGAGAAGGAGATCGAGCGGGTCATGCAGGTGCTGTCCCGCCGCACCAAGAACAACCCGGTGCTGATCGGCGAGCCCGGCGTCGGCAAGACCGCCGTGGTGGAGGGCCTGTCGCAGAAGATCATCAAGGGTGAGGTGCCCGAGACGCTGAAGGACAAGCAGCTCTACACCCTCGACCTCGGTGCGCTGGTCGCCGGTTCCCGCTACCGGGGTGATTTCGAGGAGCGGCTGAAGAAGGTGCTCAAGGAGATCCGCACCCGCGGTGACATCATCCTGTTCATCGACGAGATCCACACGCTCGTCGGTGCGGGCGCGGCGGAGGGCGCGATCGACGCGGCGAGCATTTTGAAGCCGATGCTGGCCCGTGGTGAGCTGCAGACCATCGGCGCCACCACGCTGGATGAGTACCGCAAGCATTTGGAGAAGGACGCCGCGTTGGAGCGTCGTTTCCAGCCGATCCAGGTGGGTGAGCCGTCGCTGGCCCACACCATCGAGATCCTCAAGGGCCTGCGGGACCGCTACGAGGCGCACCACCGCGTCTCCATCACCGACGCCGCCCTGGTCGCCGCCGCGACGCTGGCCGACCGGTACATCTCCGACCGGTTCCTGCCGGACAAGGCGATCGACCTGATCGACGAGGCGGGCGCTCGGATGCGGATCCGCCGGATGACCGCGCCGCCGGACCTGCGCGACTTCGACGAGCGCATCGCCCAGGTGCGTCGGGACAAGGAGTCCGCGATCGACGCGCAGGACTTCGAGCGGGCCGCGCAGCTGCGGGACACCGAGAAGCAGCTGCTGGGCCAGAAGGCGCAGCGGGAGAAGGAGTGGAAGGCCGGTGACCTGGACGTCGTCAGTGAGGTCGACGACGAGCAGATCGCCGAGGTCCTCGGCAACTGGACCGGTATCCCGGTGTACAAGCTGACCGAGGAGGAGACCTCCCGGCTGCTGCGCATGGAAGACGAGCTGCACAAGCGCGTCATCGGCCAGGAGGACGCGGTCAAGGCGGTCTCGAAGGCGATCCGCCGTACCCGGGCCGGGTTGAAGGACCCGAAGCGGCCGTCCGGGTCGTTCATCTTCGCCGGCCCGTCCGGTGTCGGTAAGACCGAGCTGTCCAAGGCCCTGGCGGAGTTCCTGTTCGGGTCCGAGGACGCGCTGATCCAGCTGGACATGTCGGAGTTCCACGACCGGTACACCGTGTCCCGGCTCGTCGGTGCCCCGCCCGGCTACGTCGGCTACGACGAGGGCGGGCAGCTGACCGAGAAGGTACGTCGCCGGCCGTTCTCCGTGGTCCTCTTCGACGAGATCGAGAAGGCCCACCCGGACGTGTTCAACACGCTCCTGCAGATCCTGGAGGACGGGCGCCTCACCGACGGTCAGGGCCGGATCGTGGACTTCAAGAACACGGTCATCATCCTGACCACCAACCTCGGTACGCGCGACGTCGCCAAGGCGGTGTCGCTGGGCTTCCAGGCCTCTGAGGACTCCGAGTCGAACTACGACCGGATGAAGCAGAAGGTCAACGACGAACTCAAGCAGCACTTCCGGCCCGAGTTCCTCAACCGGATCGACGACACCATCGTCTTCCACCAGCTGCACGAGACCGAGATCCTCTCCATCGTCGACATCATGATCCAGCGCATCGAAACCCAGCTCCGCAACAAGGACATGGGCCTGGAACTGACCGACAACGCCAAGAAGTACCTCGCGAAGAAGGGCTTCGACCCGGTGCTGGGCGCGCGGCCGCTGCGTCGCACGATCCAGCGCGACATCGAGGACAACCTGTCCGAACGGATCCTGTTCAACGAACTGCCCCCCGGCCAGATCGTCGTCGTGGACTGCGAAGGCGACCCCGACGACACCGACACGTCCACACTCGTCTTCCGGGCCGGCAAGCCGGTGCCGACGGGTCAGCCGTAGGCCCGCCGGCCCACCGCCATCAGATGATCACGCGTCGCGTCGTCGCAGAGCGCCCCGGCCACCCCGGCGGCGTACGCCCGCTCGGGCCCGAGCCCGAGACGCGCCGCCAACTCGTGCTCACGGCCCAGATCGGTACCGAACATCGCCGGGTCGTCGGTCCCGACCGAGCAGCGCAGACCGGCGGCGACGAGGCGGGGCAACGGATGCGCGGCCTCGGACTCCACCACCCGGGTCCGCAGGTTCGACGTGGGGCACACGTCCAGCACCACACCCCGGTCCCGCAGCTCGGCGAGCAGGTCGTCGTCCTCGGCGGCCCGGATGCCGTGACGGATCCGGGCCGGAGCCAGCTCCAGCAGGTCGCGTACCGAATCCGGCCCGCCCGCCTCGCCGCCGTGCGGGACGAACGCCAGACCGCCGTCGCGGGCGATCGCCACCGCCCGGGCGAACGCCTTCGCCGGCGCGGCCAGCTCCGGCCCGCCCAGACCGAACCCGACCACGCCCCGGTCCCGGTACCCCACGGCCTGGCGGGCGCACTCCTCGGCGTCGGCCGGCGGCAACTCGCGGTCCACGTCGGGCGTCAGCAACACCCGTACGCCGTGCCGCTCGTACGCCTCGGCCGCGCCGTCGGCGTACCCCTCGAAGATGTCCGCCCAGCCGACGCCCCGGCGCACCCGCTCGGCCGGCGAGAAGATGCCCTCCAGGTAGACAGCGCCGTGCGTGACCGCCTCGGCGGCGTACGCCACCACGATGCGCCGGAAGTCGTCGGCCGTACGCAGGCAGTTGGTGGTCAACACCCAGGTGCGGACGAAGTGGTCGAAGTCGGTGAACTCGTAGAGCTGACGCAGACCCTCGACCGTCTCCGCGGGCAGCCGCTGACCGTTACGGCGGGCGATGACCAGGAGCGTCTCCGGCCGTACCGTCCCTTCGAAGTGGACGTGCAGCTCGATCTTCGGGGCCGGCACGGCCATCAGGCGGTTCGGAGCGCGCGCCGCTCGGCCATCACCGGCGTCCGCCCCCGCCAGCCGGCCTGCGACACGCCCAGCAGCCAGCGCAGCGGCGTGGCCGAGAGCAGCGGCGGATCGGTGACCCGCACCTGGCGCACCGGCACCGTGAGCGTGGCCCGCGCCACGGTGATGCGCTGGGCGCTGCCCGTCTCGGCCGGTATCCGCAGGTCCGCGTCGCCGATCAGGAAGCTGTCCGGCGCGCCGTCGACGAGCGCCGAGGTGGCGTCCCGGTCCGGGCGCAGCAGCAGGACCCGGGCGCGGTGCTCGCCCGGCGGCACGGTGGCGGGCAGCGCGGCCGGCAGTGGACGCGGCGCGGCCGTCCACCATTCGTTGCGCCCCCCGTCGTGGGGCGCCACCGCGGCGAGCAGCAGCCCCGGCAGGTCCACGGTGTCGAGGTGCATCAGCGCCCGGGGGCCCTGGCCGGCGACTATCGCGCGGCTGCGGATCACCGGCAGCAGCGCCGCCACCGACACGCCCGCCAACTGCCGGGCGAGCTGGCGGAACCGCTCCGGGGGCAAACTCACCCAGCGCCGGAACTGGGTGGTGAACGTGCCGACGCTGGAGTACCCGACCTGGGCGCTGATCGCCGTGACGGTGAGCGAGGAACGCAGCAGCAGCCGTCGCGCCTCGGCCATCCGCAGGGCGGCCAGGAAACGTGCCGGTGTCATCGAGGTGGCCTGCTTGAACACGCGATGGAAATAGAAGGGGCTGAACGGGGCAAGGCGCGCCAGCGTTTCCAGCGGCAACGGCCTGCCGAGCTCTCTTTTCATGTGCTCAATCACCCGGACAATGGCGGCCGACCGGCCGTCATGTTCCTTGCAGTCGGCACCTGAAAACTGCCCCATGGCCCCTCCATCGCTACCCGGAAACCGTGACCAATAGTGCTGTGCGGCTCTTGAACGAGTCTTGATTTGCCGCACGCGGGCCGCTCGGGCGCCCTCGGCGGCAGGCGATACGTGCTGGCCGGAGCCGGTGCGGGACCCACTTCCAGGCTTGCGCGCACCCGGCTCCGCGCGCCCGCCGAAGCGGTGCCGACGGTCACCTGAGGCAACACAGCAACCTGCGAGAAGACAGTCGCCGAGGCGTTCCGCGAGTATTGGCCAGAGCGGGCACGCCAATCGAAGAACTTCTCTGCAGGCGAGCAGGATCCGCACGCGTACACCCACGGCGAATTGGACTTGCCATGGCCCGAATATTGTTGGCACTGCGACAACGAATCCTGACGCCGGATAAGCGCGAGGCGTTGTTTGACACACGCGGCTTCCATGTCAAGAACGACGCCGCGCGGCAGGCCCTGGAAAGCGCCGGGCAGAGTTTCATCGGCGGTTTCGGTGACGCCGCCGGGGCGCCGGAGCCCCGGGCCGCCGAGGAACTGCTGGAAAGCCGGCCGGCGCCGCTGCGCGGCTTCGCCTACGAGGGCGCCGCGATGGCGTACGCCCTGATGGACGGCCTCCGCCCCGGCGGCGGCCGGGGCATGGCGCGGTTCCTGGCCGGGCGCGGCGACGCGCACGTCTACATGGCCCACGTGGGCGCCGGCTGGGCCATGGCCCGGCTGCCCCGCTGGCGCCGGCCGGCGATCCTCCCGCCCGACCCGCTGCTGCGCTGGCTCGCCCTCGACGGCTACGGCTTCCACCAGGCCTTGTTAAACGACGGCCAGTACGTCAACGCACGGCACGCGACCCGGCGCACATCTGGCCGGCGGAGCTGCGGCACTACGCGCCGCACGCGGTGGACCAGGGCATCGGCCGGGCGCTGTGGTTCGTCGCCGGCGCCGACCCGGCCGAACTGGTCCGGCTGCTCCACCGGTTCCCCGCCGACCGGCACTCCGACCTGTGGAGCGGGGTCGGCCTGGCCGCCAGCTACGCCGGTGGCGCCGATCTGACGGAACTGCGAACGCTGCGCGAGGCGGCCGGCGAGCACCGGGCGGCGCTCGGCCAGGGCGCCGCGTTCGCGGCCAAGGCCCGGATGCGGGCCGGACACGTGCCGACGCACACCGCTGTCGCGGTCGGCGCGTTCTGCGTCACCAGCATCGAGCAGGCCGCCGCGATCACCGATGCCGCCCTGACCGATCTGACCGACTCGGCGTCGCTGCCCGCCTTCGCGGTGTGGCGTCAGCGGATCGCCGACCATCTCGTACTGCTGGGGAGGTGCTGACCGGGTGTCCATGATCCTGGGTTGGGGCCGACGTCATCTCGCCGGGCTGACCGCCCTGCTGCTGATCGTCGGCCTGTTCCTGATCGCCGAGCCGGCCACTGCTACCGACGAGGAACGGCGACGGGTGGCCGCGGGCTACCGGTTCACGCCGCTGTCCATCGCGATCCCGGGTGGTCTGCCGCAGCAGAGCATCCGCCGGGTCAACAAGGAGTACACGCACATCGACGCGTGGATCTCGTCGGTGGGCGCCGGGGTCGCCATGAACGACATCGACGGCGACGGCCTGGCCAACGACCTCTGCGTCACCGACCCGCGGATCGACCGGGTGGTGGTCACCCCGACGCCCGGGGCGCGCCAGGAGCGGTACCAGCCGTTCGTGCTCGACCCGGCGCCGCTGCCGATGGGGCCGCACATGGCGCCGATGGGCTGCGCGCCCGGCGACTTCAACGAGGACGGCCGCACCGACCTGCTGGTCTACTGGTGGGGCCGGACACCGGTGATCTTCCTGGCCCGCCCGGACGCCACCGGTCTGTCCGCGGCGGCGTTCCAGCCGGTCGAGCTGGTCCCCCGGCCCGCCGCCGCCGACGGCGGCTACACCGGGCCGCGGTGGAACACCAACACGGTGAGCGTGGCGGACTTCGACGGCGACGGTCACGAGGACGTGTTCGTCGGCAACTACTTCCCCGACGGCCCGGTGCTCGACCACACGGTCAGCGGCGGCGTGGCGATGAACAGGTCCATGTCGGCCGCGTACAACGGCGGGCGCGACCATGTCCTGCGCTGGACCGGCGCGACCGCCGACAGCGTCACCTTCGCCGACGTGCCGGACCTCTTCGACGACGACGTCTCCCGCGGCTGGGCACTCGCGTCGACCGCCACCGACCTCGACGGCGACCTGCTGCCCGAGCTGTACGTGGCGAACGACTTCGGCCCCGACCGGCTGCTGCACAACCGCTCCACACCGGGCCGGGTGCGGCTGGCCCTGGTCGAGGGCGAGGGCAGCCGGCTCACCGTGCCCAAGTCGAAGATCCTCGGGCACGACTCCTTCAAGGGCATGGGCGTGGACGTCGGCGACCTGGACGGCGACGGCCTCTACGACATGTACGTCGGCAACATCACCACCTCGTTCGGCATCCAGGAGAGCAACTTCGCCTTCGTCAACCAGGCCCGGGACACCGACGACCTGCGGCAGCGGCTCGCCGACGGGCGGGCGCCGTTCGTCGACCGCAGCGCCCCGCTCAACCTCGCCTGGAGCGGCTGGAGCTGGGACGTCAAGATCGCCGACCTGACCAACAGCGGCCGGCCCGACATCGTGCAGACCAGCGGCTTCGTCAAGGGCGAGGTGAACCGGTGGGCGCAGCTGCAGGAGCTGGCCACCGCCAACGACACGCTGCTGGAGCACACCTCGGCGTGGCCACGGGTCCGGCAGGGCGACGACATCGCCGGCGGGCAGCCGCTGCGCCTGCACGCCCGGATGCCCGGCGGCGCCTACGCCGACATCGCCGGCCAGCTCGGCCTGGCGGTGCCCATCCCGACCCGGGGCATCGCGCTCGGCGACGCCGACGGCGACGGCCGGCTGGACATGGCGGTGGCCCGGCAGTGGGACGCGCCGGTGTTCTACCGCAACGACAGCCCCGGCACCGGATCGCAGCTGTCCCTGAAGCTGAACCGGCCGCCGGCCGGCGACGCCGCCACCGGCTCCCCGGTGATCGGCGCGGACGTCACCGTCCGCACCCCGGACGGCCGTGTGCTGCGCGGCCGGGTCGACGGCGGCAGCGGCCACTCCGGCCGGCGCAGCTTCGAGGTGCACATCGGCCTCGGCGACGTAACCGGGCCGGTCCAGGTCGACCTGGCCTGGCGGGACCGCACCGGCGCGCCACGCGCGCAGACGGTGACGCTCACCCCCGGCCGGCACGCGCTCACCCTCGGCACCCAGGCACAGGAGGCGAGTTCATGACGAAGCCACGCGACCCGCGAGTGACAGCGCTGCGCCGCTTCGCGATCTCGATCACCGTCCTCAACATCCTCGGCTACACGGTCCTCGGCTTCGAGCAGCCCGCGCTCTGGCCGGTGTACGCCGTGCTCACCGCGTACGCCGCCGAGCTGCTGCTGGAGGCGGTGGGCGCCCGAGGTGAGGGCCGCGCCCCCCGGTACGCCGGCGGCGTGCGCAACCTGGTCGAGTTCCTCTTCCCCGCGCACATCACCGCGCTGGCGGTGAACATGCTGCTCTACACCAACGACCGGGTGCTGGTGATGCTCTTCGGCGTGCTGGTGGCGATCAGCGGCAAGTGGCTGCTGCGGGCGCCGGTCAACGGGCGGCTGCGGCACTTCATGAACCCGTCGAACTTCGGCATCGCGATCGTGCTGCTGCTGTTCCCGTGGGTCTCCATCGCGCCGCCGTACCACTTCACCGAGAACCTCTCCGGCCCCGCCGACTGGGCGATCGTGGCCGTGATCCTCGTCCTGGGCACGATGCTCAACGCGAAGCTCACCCGCCGGATGTGGCTGATCGCCGGCTGGCTGTCGATCTTCGTGGTGCAGTCGGTGGTCCGGGGCCTGGTGCTGGACACGTCGATCGTGGCCGCGCTGGCCACCATGACCGGTACCGCGTTCGTCCTGTTCACCAACTACATGATCACCGATCCGGGCACCACGCCGAGCCGGCCCGCCGCCCAGTTCGCGTTCGGTGGCGGCGTGGCGCTGGTGTACGGCGTGCTGACCGGCGCCTCGGTGACGTACGGGCTCTTCTTCGCCACCGCGATCGTCTGCCTGGTCCGCGGCACCTTCCTCTGGTCGCTGCACGCCTCGCGCCGCGAGCAGCGGCGCCGCGAGCAGGACCAACCCGTCTCGCCCGCAACGCCCGGGACACCGGCCACCGCCGGTCCCGTCTCCGCGGACAACGGCAAGCGGCCCGTGCCCGCCTGATCCGCGAATCGCACAACCCCAGGAGTGACGACATGAGCAGAATCGCGGTCGTCGGCATGAGCTGCCGCTACCCGGAAGCCGATTCGGTGGCCGACCTGTGGCGCAACGCCCTCAGCGGACGCCGCGCGTTCCGCCGGCTGCCGCCGGAGCGGATGAGCCTGGAGGACTACTGGGACGCCGACCCGGCCACCCCGGACCGTTTCTACAACCGGCACGCCGCCGTCATCGAGGGGTACACGTTCGACCGGATCCGGCACCGGATCGCCGGCAGCACCTACCGCTCCACCGACCTCACCCACTGGCTGGCGCTGGACGTGGCCGGCGAGGCGCTCGCCGACGCCGGCTGGCCGGACGGCGCCGGGCTGCCCCGGGACCGTACCGCCGTGGTGGTCGGCAACACCCTCACCGGCGAGTTCTCCCGCGCCAACGTGCTGCGGCTGCGCTGGCCGTACGTGCGCCGGGTGCTGGCCGCCGGGCTGCAGGAGCAGGGGTGGCCCGACCGGCGGATCGCGGAGTTCCTGGCGGTGACCGAGGAGCGGTACAAGAGCCCGTTCCCGCCGATCGACGAGGACACGCTCGCCGGTGGTCTCTCCAACACCATCGCCGGGCGGATCTGCAACCACTTCGACCTCGGTGGCGGCGGCTGGACGGTGGACGCCGCCTGCGCCTCCAGCCTGCTGTCCGTGGTCACCGCCGCGCGCGCCCTGGCCGACGGCGAGGTCGACGTGGCGGTGGCGGGCGGGGTGGACCTGTCCATCGACCCGTTCGAGATGGTCGGCTTCGCCAAGGCCGGCGCGCTGGCCCGCGACGAGATGCGGGTGTACGACGAGCGGTTCGCAGGGCTTCTGGCCGGGCGAGGGCTGCGGCATGGTCGTGCTGATGCGCCACGACGACGCGGTGGCGCAGGGCCGCACCGTGTACGCGACGATCGCCGGCTGGGGCGTCTC
>NZ_KK037233.1:2248825-2249181 GCF_000568915.1 Micromonospora sp. M42
GCGCCGCTGCGCGCCGGGGTCACCGCGATGGGCTTCGGCGGGATCAACACCCACCTGGTGCTGGAGGCCGGCCCGTCCGCCGTGCCGGAACGTGTCCGGCGGCAGCAGCTGCGGCTGGCCCGGCACACCCAGGACGCCGAGCTGCTGCTGCTCGACGCGGCCGACCCGGTGGCGCTGCGGGAACGGGTGGCCGCGCTGCTGGATCCGCTGGCCCGGCTGTCGTACGGCGAGCTGACCGACCTGGCCGGCGCTCTGGCCGGCGAGGTACGCGGCCGGCCGATGCGGCTGGCGGTGGTCGCCGCCTCCCCCGCACGAGGCGGTGGACCGGTTCGAACGTGCCCTGGCGGCGCTCGACC
>NZ_KK037233.1:2249468-2251079 GCF_000568915.1 Micromonospora sp. M42
CGCGGGTGGCGGTCGGGCACAGCCTCGGCGAGATCACCGCGCTGCACTGGGCCGGCACCGTCGACGCGGAGGCGCTGCTGCGGATCGCCGCGGCGCGCGGCGCGGTCATGGCCGGCTGCCGGGAACCGGGCACGATGGCCGGCATCGCCGCCGACGACACCGCCACCACCCGGCTGATCGGCGCCGAACCGGTGGTGGTGGCCGGCTACAACGGGCCGCGGCAGACGGTGGTCGCCGGCCCGTCCGACGCGGTCCGGCGGGTGTGCGAGCGGGCCACCGACGCCGGTGTGCACTGGGCGGACCTGGCCGTCTCGCACGCGTTCCACTCCCCGCTGATGGCGTCGGCCGCCCGCGAGTTCGGCGACTGGCTGGAAGGGGTCCGCCTGGCCCCGCCGCGCCGGCCGGTGGTCTCCACCGTCACCGGCGCGGAGCTGACCTCCGGCACCGACCTGGCGGCGCTGCTGCGCCGGCAGATCACCGAGCCGGTGCGCTTCGCCGCGGCGGTCACCGAGGCCGGCCGGCGGGTGGACGCGCTGGTCGAGGTCGGTCCCGGCCAGGTGCTCGCCCGGATGGCCCGGGACCTGGTCGACGTGCCGGTGTTCGCCACCGGCACGGACGCGCCGACGCTCGCCGGGTTCCTCGGCACTGTCGGCGCGCTCTGGACGCTGGGCGCGCCCGTGGACCACGCCGCGCTGGTCAGCGACCGTCCGATCCGTCCGCTCGACCTGGCCGCGCGGCGGCGCTTCTTCGCCAACCCGTGCGAGGCCGCGCCCGCCGTGGCCGTGGCGGCGGCGTCCCCGACCGGGGCCACCCCGCAGGCCGCGGGCGGGCCGGTGACCGTCGACGAGACGGCCCCGGCCGGAGGCGGACCGGCGGCCGACCCGCTGGCGGTGCTGCGCCGGCTGGCCGCGTCCCGCGCGGAGCTGCCGCCCGAGAGCGTCGGCGCGGACACCCGGCTCCTCGACGGTCTGCACCTCAGCTCGATCGCCGTGGGTCAGCTGGTGAACGAGGCCGCCCGGGAACTGGGCCTGCCCGCGGTGCAGGCGCCGACGAACTTCGCCACCGCCACGCTGCGGGAGATCGCCGACGCGCTGCGGGAACTGGACCCGGCCGCCCCGCCCGCCGACCGGCGGGTGGACGGCGTCGCCCCGTGGGTGCGCGGTTTCACAGTCGAGCTGGTCGAGGAACCGGTGGAGCCGGCCGGCGCCGGCCCCGGCGGCCCGGGTGCCTGGCAGTGGTACGCGCCGGCCGGGCACCCGTACGCGGAGGCGCTGCGCGACGCGCTCGCCGGTGCGGGCGTCGGCGGCGGCGTGCTGCTCTGCCCGGGCGAGGAGGTGGACCTGGACCTCGCGTTGCGCGCCGTCCAGGCGGCGGTGGCCCAGCCTCCGGGCAGCCGCCTGGTGGTCGTCCAGCACGGCCGGGGCGTCGCCGGGCTGGCCCGTACCGCCCGGCTGGAGGGCTCGGGTCTGCACGTGACGCTGGTCGAGGCGGCCCCGGCCGACGACCTGGTGGACCGGGTGGTGCGCGAGGTGGCGGCCACCGACGGGTACGCCGAGTCGCACCTCGGCCCGGACGGCCGGCGGCGGGTCCCCCTGCTGCGGCCGCTGCCGC
>NZ_KK037233.1:2252801-2272731 GCF_000568915.1 Micromonospora sp. M42
GGAGCACGCCGGGAGGTCACCGCCGTCGCCGTCGGACGGGCCGTGGGACGGCCGGTACGGCTGCGGTACCGGCCGGACGGGCGGCCCGAGGAGGTCAACGGCCGGCACGTCTCCGCCGCCCACAGCGAGGTCGCCAGCCTGCTGGTGGCCGGCGCCGGGCCGCTCGCCTGCGACCTGGAGGTGGTCCGGCCCCGGCCCGCCGAGGTGTGGGCCGACCTGCTCGGCCGGCACGCCGGGCTGGCCGGGCAGATCGCCGCCGACCTCGGCGAGGACGCCGACGTCGCCGCCACCCGGGTCTGGTGCGCCAAGGAGTGCCTGGTCAAGGCGGGGCTGCCGGTGGACGCCCCGCTCACAGTGGCCGGCGGCGACGGCGAGTGGGTGCTGGTGCGCAGCGGCCGGGTCACGGTGGCCACCGGCCCGGTCCGTCTGACCGGCGAGCCACAGCCGGTGGTCGTCGCCGTCCTCACCGCGACGGGGGTGTGACATGTCCGCCTGGTACGAGTACCGCCACGTGGTCGGGTTCGAGGAGACGAACCTCGTCGGCAACGTGTACTACGTCAACTACCTGCGCTGGCAGGGCCGCTGCCGGGAGATGTTCCTGCGCGAGCACGCCCCGGCGGTGGTCGACGACCTGCGCGCCGGGTTGAAGCTGTTCACGCTGCGGGTGGACTGCGAGTACCTCGCCGAGCTCGACGCGTTCGACGAGCTGCGCATCCGGATGAGCCTGACCGAGCTGACCCAGACGCAGCTCGGCCTGGCCTTCGACTACCTGCGCGACGGCCCGGGCGGCTGGTCCCGGTGGCCCGGGGGCACCAGCGGATCGCCTGCATGCGGGAGGTCGCCGGGCAGGTGGTGCCGACCCGCGTGCCGACGCCGCTGGTGCGGGCGCTGGCGCCGTACCGGGCGGCCGAGGGGGTGGCCGGCCGTGCCTGAGCGCGCCGTGGACGCGCCGCCGGCCGCCGCCGCGCTGCGTACGGTGCTCGGCGAGTTCGTCACCGGCGTCACGGTGCTGACGGTCGGTGGTCCGCTGCCGCACGGGATGACGGCGAACTCGTTCACCTCGGTCTCGCTGGACCCGCCGCTGGTGCTGCTCTGCGTGAGCCGGGACAGCCTGATGTCCGCCTGCCTGTCCGACGCGGACGGGTTCGGCATCTCCGTCCTGGCCGGGGGGCAGGAGCGCCTGGCCCGGCACTTCGCCGACCGGCGCCGGCGGCCCGGGCGCGCGCAGTTCGCCGCTGTCGGCTGGTCGCCGGGCGAGCGGACCGGCGCGCCGCTGCTGCACGGGGCGCTGGCCTGGCTGGAGTGCCGGCCGTGGCGCTGCCACGACGGCGGCGACCACGTGATCGTGGTGGGCCGGCTGGTGGCCGCGCGCACGGCCGCCGACAGCGACGCCCTGATCTTCCGGCGAGGCCGGTTCGACAGGTACGGGAACTCCCACCCGGCCGCCGGCCGCCGGCACGTCCAACCGCTCCTGAAGGAGGCGCAGTGACCCTGTCGGACAAGCGCGACGCCGGCGCTTCGGGGCTCGATCTGAACGGCAGCCGGCACCGGGCTGCCCTGCAGATCTTCCTCGTCGTCGTCATCGCCCACTGGGCCGAGCACCTGGTGCAGGCCGCGCAGATCTGGGTGTTCGGCTGGTCCCGGCCGGAGGCCCGGGGCGTACTCGGCATGCCGTTCCCGTGGCTGGTGGAGAGCGAGTGGCTGCACTACGGGTACGCGCTGGTCATGCTCGCCGGTTTCTGGCTGCTGCGCGGCGGCTTCGTCGGCCGCGCCCGGACCTGGTGGATGGCGGCGCTGCTGATCCAGGTGTGGCACCACCTGGAGCACCTGCTGCTGCTGGTGCAGTCGCTGACCGGCAGCAACCTGGCCGGGCAGCCGGTGCCGACGAGCCTGCTGCAACTGGTGGCGCCCCGGGTGGAGCTGCACCTGTTCTACAACGCGGTGGTGTTCCTGCCGATGGTGGTGGCGATGTACCTGCACCGCACGCCGCTCGCCGACGAACTGGCCCGGATGCGGTGCAGTTGCCGCCGGGTGGCCGAAGTCCGGTGAGGCGCGGGCCGGGGCTGAGGTGGCTGGCGGCGGGACTACTCACGCTGCTCGCGCTCGGCCTGGCCGGGCTGACCCTGGCCGCGCAGCTGCGGCCGGCGCGGTTGGTGACCACCGACCCGCCGGCCGGCGCCCGGCTGACCACGGCCCCGGCGGCGGTGACGCTCACCTTCAACGGCCCGCTCGACGCCGAGCGGACCCATGTCTGGTTGATCGGCCCGGGCGGCGCGTTCGGCGCGACGGGCGCGCCGCGCTACCGCGACAACGGCGTCGAGGTGCCGGTGACGGTCATGGGTGACGGGCGCTACCGGGTCGGCTACCACGCCCAGCTCGCCACCGGGCAGACCGCCACCGGCGTGGTCCCCGTTCACCGTCGCCGCGGGGCTCGGCTCGCCCACAGCACCGAGTCTCCCTCAATGGACTGTATTCTCGTTAGTGCCCGGGCTTCGCTGTGAGGTCATGGGCGACACGCAAACTTTGAGATCCCTAGTTCGGGAGTCACGACGCCCATGTTCAATGCCGGCCACCGCGCCGCCGGACGGGTCCGCCGGGGGCGGCCACCACGGGGGTACGGGCGGAGCGGCCGGCCTGGCCCTGCTGCTGGGCCGGTGGTCACCGGAGCGGTCCTGCTCGTGCTGATGGCGCGGGGACGGACGGCGTGACCGGCCCGCCGGCGGCACGCCCTCGTCGGCCGGTCCGGGGCCGGGCGGGCGACGGCGGGCCTGGGTGCTGCGGGAGCCGGAGGACGCCGGCGACCGGCCTGCCGACCGCGAACCGGCCCGGCCGGGCGGGTGACCTGACGGACCACAGGAGGGAAAGCGATGTCCGTATCGACAGATGCCGCCGCGGTGAAGGCCGAACAGCGGCGGACCTGGGACGCCGTCAGCGACGGCTGGACCCGCGAGTGGGAGACCTTCGAGCGGGGCGGCGCGGCGCTCACCGCGCGGCTGCTGGCCCTGGGTGGCGTACGGCCGGGGCACCGCGTCCTGGACGTCGCGACCGGTCCGGGGGAGCCGGCGCTCAGCGCCGCCGACATCGTCGGCCCGGCCGGCACGGTCACCGGCGTCGACCTCTCCCCCGCCATGCTCGCCGTGGCCCGCCGCCGGGCCGAGGGCCGGCGCAACGTCAACTTCCTCGTCGCCGACCTGGAGACGGTGGAGCTGCCGCCGCACGCGTTCGACGTGGTGCTCAGCCGGCTCGGCCTGATGTTCGCCGTCGACCCCGGCGCCGCGTTCGGCCGGATCGCCCGGCTGCTCGTCCCGGGCGGCGTGCTCGCCGCGGCGGTGTGGGCGCCACCGCCGCGGGTGCCGCTGATGTCGCTCGGGTACGGCGTGCTCGCGCGCCGGCTGGACCTGCCGTCCGGGCCACCGGACGCCCCCGGCCCGTACCGCCTGTGCGATCCGGAGGCGCTGGCGGCCGGGCTGACCGACGCCGGCCTGCGGGACGTGACAGTCGAGGAGTACCCGGTCCCGTTCCGGTTCCACGACCCGGCCGAGTACGCGCGGTTCACCCGGGCGGTGGCGCCGCCACCGGTACGCCGCCGGGTCGAGGCGCTCGATCCGGCCGGGCGGGACGCGCTCTGGGCGGAGGTGGCCGCCGCCGCCGAGGGACGCGCCGGCCCGGACGGACTGGTCGACCTGACCTCGACCGCGCTCACCGTCCGCGCGGTCGCCCCGGCCTGACCCCCATCCATCGCTACGAAAGGACCGAGATGACCACCGAACTGCAACGCCGCAAGCTGGAGAAGGTCTTCGCCTCGTACGACGCCGACGGGGACGGCGTCATCGACGGGCTGGACATCACCGCGATGGCCCAGATCTGGTGCGACACGTACGGCGTGGCGCCGTACTCGCCGGGCTGGCGGCGGATTCCACGGCGCGGCGGCCCGGATGTGGCGCGGGATGCGCGGCAGCGACGGGCCCGACGGCGAGAAGCGGGTGACGGTCGCCGAGTGGGTGGCGTGGGCCGACAAGCCGGAGTTCCCGGAGTTCGTGACGAACGCGGCGGTGCCGTTCAGCCTGGCCGTGTTCGACGTGGCCGACGCGGACCGGGACGGGCGCATCAACCACGCGGAGATGTTCGCGGCGCAGAGCAAGAGCGGCATGCGCTCGGAGGACACGCAACGGATCTTCGACCGGCTCGACACCGACCGGGACGGCTACCTCACCAGCGAGGAGTACGGCCGGGCGGCGCACGAGTTCTACCTCAGCGCCGACCCGGACGCGCCGGGCAACGTGATCGCCGGGGAGCTCTGAGCGGCCGGACGCCCGGCCGCCGGTCCGTGTGGGCCGGTGGCCGGGCGTCGGTCGTTCAGCGGGTACGGCGGCGCGCGGTCATCGGCAGCGCGTCGACGGGCATGGTCATGGCCGGCACGGGCTTCGGCTCGTGGCCGGGCACCGGCTCCAGCCGCCAGCGGGCGGCGATGCTGGCCAGCGAGACGATCATCTCGGTCCAGGCGAACTGGTCGCCGATGCAGCCGTGCACGCCGGTGGCGAACGGCATGAACGCGCCGCGGGGCAGCGTCCGGGCCCGTTCCGGCAGCCACCGGTCCGGGTCGAAGAGCTCGGGCTCGGGGTAGATGCGCGGGTTGTGGTGCACGGCGTGGAAGCTGTAGAGCACGTCCGAGCCGGCCGGGATCAGGTAGCCGCCCAGCTCGGCGTCTCGGGCGGTGACCCGGTTGTTGAACAGGCCCTGGGTGCGCAGCCGCAGCGTCTCGGAGAGCACCTGGCGGGTGTACTCCAGCGCCGGCACGTCGGCGTAGCCGGCGGCCCGTCCGTCGAGCACCCGGTCGACCTCGGCGTGCAGCCGCCGCTGCACCTCGGGGTCCGCGCCGACGTGGTGCAGCGCCCAGCAGAGCGTGTTGGCGATGGTGTTGCTGCCGGCGATGAAGAACGTCATCACCTCGTCGTGGACCTGCTCGTCGCTCATCGCGGGCCGGCCGTCCTCGTCGCGGGCGAAGAGCATCATCGACAGCAGGTCGCCGTGGTCGGTGCCGGCCGCGCGGTACTCGGCGATGACCCGGCGGATGGTCGCCCGCAGGTATTCGGCCGCGGTGTCGTAGTCGCGGTTGGCCTGGGTGGGCAGGCGGGTCAGCACGCCCGTCACGTCGGTGATCCGGCGGAACAGTCCGCCCAGGACGGTGGTGGTCGCGGCCATGAACCGGGCGCGGTCCAGGCTTCGGTCACCGGCGAAGACGACCTCGACGACGTTGGTGAGGGCCAGCTCGTCCATCTCCTTCTCGACCGCGAGGCGCTGGCCGTCGCGCCAGGAGTCGAGCTTGCCGGCGACCGTCCGGCTCATCAGCTCGGTGTAGTGGATGACCTTGTTGCGGTGGAAGGCGGGCTGGATCAGCGCCCGCTGCCGGCGGTGGAACTCGCCCTCGGAGATGCCCAGGCCGTTGCCGAACATGGACCGGAAGCGCTCGGTCATCGGCCCGCCCCGGACGAAGGTGTCGCCGTCGCGCAGCAGCTCCCGCATCAGGGTCGGGTCGTTCACCACGTACGCCGGGCGCTTGCCGAGCGCGATGGTGACGACCGGCTCGCCGGACTGGAGTTCGAGCAGGAACTCGGCGGGTCGTCGTTTCATCTGCAGGCCGTGCCCGAGCACGGGCAGGCGGCCGGGCGCCGACGCGGGTGTGCGCAGGGTGGTGGTCATGGTGCGTTCCCTCGGTGTCGGGCCGCGCGGCTCGCCGCGTCGGCGGTGACGGGCCGGTCCGTCGTGCGGCGGCGGCCCGGTCGGGATCAGCGGGAGAGCAGCGCGCCGGTGGACGCGGGCCGCCCGGCGGCGTGCCAGACCCGCGACGAGCCGATGGTCTGGCCGTTGGCCAGGTCCTGAAGGGTGATCTGGACCCGCCAGGGGTCGAACTGGAGCACCTCGAAGCCGGCGTCGGCGGGGCCGTCGGGCCAGACCGCGTACGGGTCGAAGCCGCGCTGGGTCGCCTCGGCGGCGACCAGGTCCCAGACGTGGCGTTTGGTGTCGCCCGGCTCCAGCCAGGTGGCGCGGCAGTCGACGAAGACGGCGTCGTGCGCGGGTGTCCAGTAGCTGCACGAGACGTACGGGTTGCGGGCCAGGTGGGCGGTCTTGACCGGGGTGCGGGAGGTGCTGACCCAGCCGGTCGGGCCGGCGTCGCCGACCTCCCAGGAGACGTGCATGATCCGGCTGCGCGGCCGGTCGCGTCCGTCCACAGTGGCTACGGTGCACCAGCCGATCTCGGTGGTGAGCCGCAGGAAGTCGTCACGGAGGTCGGCGAAGTCGCCGACCGGGGTGCTGAACGTGGAAGGCTCCATGCCGAGATGGTAGATCCGCGCGAGCGCAGTTTGCTATATGATTCTCAATTCTTGCGGTGCCCGCTTCGGAGCGTCACCAGGCCCGCAGGATCGCGCGCAGCGCGTCGATCACCCGGGCCTGGACACCCTCGTCCAGCGACGGGTACATCGGCAGCGAGAAGATCTCCCCGGCCAGCCGCTCGGTGACCGGCAGTGACCCCTCGGAGTAGCCGAGGTGGGCGAAGCCGCGCATCGTGTGCACCGGCCAGCGGTAGCTGACGTTCAGCTCGATGCCGTGGCGGCGCAGCGCCGCCAGGATCTCGTCGCGCCGCGGGTGCCGCACCACGTAGAGGTAGTAGACGTGCTCGTTGCCGGGCGCGGTGACCGGCAGGCCCAGGCCGGTGCCGGCGAGCCCCTCGTCGTAGCGGCGGGCGATCGCGCGGCGGGCGGCGACGTAGCGGTCCAGCCGCCGCAGCTTGCGGCGCAGGATCTCCGCCTGCACCTCGTCCAGGCGGCTGTTGCGGCCGGGCGTCTCCTCGACGTAGTAGCGGTCCTCCATCCCGTAGTACCGCAGCCGGCGCAGGCGCCGCTCCACGTCCGGGTCGGCGGTGATCGTCGCGCCGCCGTCGCCGTACGCGCCGAGCACCTTGGTCGGATAGAAGGAGAAGGCGGCGGCGTCACCGAGCGACCCGGCCACGCGGCCGTGGTGGCGCGCGCCGTGCGCCTGCGCGCAGTCCTCCAGCACCGCGAGGCCGTGCGCGGCGGCGAGCGCCCGCAGCGGCGCCATCTCGACGCACTGCCCGTAGAGGTGCACCGGGAGCAGCACCCGGGTACGCGGCGTGATCACGTCGGCGACCCGGTCGACGCGCATCAGGCAGGTCGCCTCGTCCACGTCGACGAAGACCGGCACCGCGCCCACCGCGTCGATGGCGAGCACGGTCGGCGCGGCCGTGTTGGCGACGGTGACCACCTCGTCGCCGGGGCGTACGCCCAGCGCCCAGAGGGCCAGCGAGATGGCGTCGGTGCCGTTGGCCACCCCGACGCAGTGCGGCACGCCGTGGTAGGCGGCGAACTCCCGCTCGAAGCCGCGCACGCTCTCACCGAGCACCAGCCGGCCGGAGGAGAAGACCTGGTCCACCGCGCCGAGGACGTCCTCCCGCTCGCTCTCGTACTCGGCCAGGTAGTTCCAGACTCCGACGGTCATGGCGGCGGACCTCCCCGGGAGCGTCGTCGCCGCGGCGCCTCACCCCGGCATCACCACCCCGCATCCTAGTCGCCGCCCCATCGGCTAGCTACACGTTCGTCAACCGACGTCGGTACCGGCGGCTCCCGGCCACTGGCCCGAACGGACGGAATCACCCGGGCCGCGACGCCGTCGCCGCGGACTTGGCACCAACCCTGCGGGGCGCGCGAACAGCCTTTCCCGGCAAGCCCTCAGGACCGAGCTGACCTGCCCCGACATCGGCCACTGTCGACCACCTCGGCACCTCCGGCAATCGATGGAAATTGCGCGCAGTGGATCTCCCTGCAGTCGACTTCCCGTCAATTGACAGTTGCAATTCGGATAGTAGGCTCGCTGCCGCGGGCGCCGCTCCCCGGCACTTCTCCGTCCCCCTCGACCGCGACGCCTGGCATGTTCCGGCCTCAATCCCGCACGTGACCAGGAGGACGTCCATGCCCCGTCCACAACTGCGCGGTCCGCTCCGGCGTGCCGCCCACATCGGAGTGATCGCGCTCGTCGCCGTCAGCAGCGGCCTGGTGCCACCCCCGGCCGCGGCCGGGGCGTCCGTGCGACGGGTCACCTCGACGGTGACCGGCAGCGACGGCCAGCCGTACCGGATCACCAACCACCTCACCCGCACGGCTCAGGCCGCCGAACGTCCGGGCGCGCCCGCCCGCCAGTGGCTGCTGGTCTGGACCGGTGACGCCGCGCCCGGCCCCGACGGCAAGCCCGACCCCGACTTCCTCGCCGTCGTGGACGCCACCCCCGGCTCCCCCGACTACGGCCGGGTGGCGAACACCGTCACCGTCGACTCGGTCTTCGGCAACGAGCCGCACCACATGCAGTACACCTGGCGAAAGGGCGACAAGGTGTACGCGGGCGGCCTGCTCAGCGACACCGTCTACGTCTTCGACGTCAGCCGGCTGCCCCGGGTCTCGCTCAGCGGCGTGACGCTGCCGCACGACACCCCGTGCGGCTCGGTGCCGGACGCGTTCACCGTCCTGCGCGACGGCACCGCGTACGGGTCGTACATGGGCGGGCCCGACGTCGCCGGGCCCTGCACCTACTCCGACGGGCAGACCCGCGTGGGCAACGGCTTCGCCGGCTCCCCCGGCGAGGTGGTCCGGCTCGGCCCCGACGGCCGGGTGCTGGCCGAGATGCCGGCGGCGAAGAAGACCGCCGAGGACCCGGTCTCCTGCCCCAACCAGCCGGCGCTGCCGGTGCCGACCTGCGCCAACCCGCACGGCATCGCGCTGCGCGAGGACCTGAACCGGCTGGTCACCAGCGACTTCGTCGAGGTGCGGCACGTCGTCGCCGGCCTGGTGACCGACCCCAACCTGCAGCGCCGCACGGTCCGCACGTACGACATCAGCAACCGGAACCGGCCCCGCCTGCTCTCCCTGTCCTACCTGCCCGACGGGCCCCGGGTCGACGACGAGTACAGCCGCGAGGGTCTGCTGGCCATGGAAGCCCGCGGTGACGCACCAGCCCCGGCACAAGGGAGCGTTCGTGGCCACCGGGATGGGCGCGGTCTACTACACGCCGGACATCACCAAGCGGGAGCTGACCTGGCGGCAGGTGTTCGACGACGCGACCGCCTTCCGCCGTATCTACCCGCGCGACACCCCGACCAGCGCGGCCGACGGCGGCAGCTGGCTGATGGTGAGCCCGGACGACCGTTTCCTGTTCCACACGGTGATGTTCGGCGGCAACAACTCACCGGCCGTCAACGCCGAGTCCGGCATGGTGTACGTGCTGGACATCCGCCGGCTCCTGGCCGCCGGCAGCCGGACCTCGTGTCGGATCGACACGATCGCGGAGACCGTACGCGGCGGCGCCGAGCCGGACTGTCCCGCGCTGGTCAGCGCCCTGCCGATCGTGGACACCACACTCGGTGGCCCGCACTGGGGCGCGATGGACACGTTCCGGCCGGTGGCGGGCGGGAAGCACTTCCGCCAGACCGACCAGGTCTCCCGGGTGGTCACCTCGAACTACTTCGTGGCGCCCACCGGACTCGACGGTGACGCCCGGATCTGCATGGCGCTGGTCGACCCGGCGGGCCGGCTCACCGAGGACCGCGCGTTCCGCGACGAGCACACCGGCCGGCGCTGCGTGAGCTTCGACCGGACGAGCTGGCCGCACGGCGACACCGGCAAGGCGAACCCGCACGGGCTGCTCTTCGCGGTGGCCGACGCGCAACTGCGCTGACCGCAACCGGCGGCGGGCGGCGACGAGCCGCCCGCCGCCGGGCTCACACCGCCGCGGTCAGCCGGGGCACCACCTCGGCCGGGGACGGCAGCGCCGCGATCTCGGCCCGCACCTCGCCGGTCACCCGGCCCAGCTCCGCGTCGGTGAGCAGCCGGCCGATCGCGGCGGCGTCCAGCTCGTCCACCGAGCCCAGCACGTGCGCCAGCCCCCGGCCGCGCAGCAGCTCGCCGGTGACCAGCTCGTCCGGCGAGCCGGGCAGCACCAGCTGGCGGACGCCGAGCGCGGCGCAGGTCAGCGTCGTGCCGTCGCCGCCGTGGTGGATCGCGGCGGCGCAGCCGCGCAGCAACTGGTTCAGCGGCACCCAGCCGGTGGTCCGCACGTTCGGCGGCAGGTCGGGCGGAGCGGCCGACTCCCCGATCGCCAGCACGAACTCGGCGTCCAGCCCGGGCGCGGCGGCGAGCACCCGCGCGATGCCGGCGGCGAACCGGTCCGGCCCGCCGAGCGTGCCGAACGTGACGGCGATCCGGGGCCGGGCGACCGGTTCCCGCAGCCAGTCGGGCAGCACCCCGCCGCCGTTGTACGGCACGTAGCGCATGGAGATGTCGGCCGGTCCGCCCTCGACCAGGCTGGGCGGGGCGATGTCGACGGTCCGGATGCCCTCGGGCAGCGTCACCCCGTGCCGGCGCATCGCCACCGCGCCGGGCAGCTCGCGCAGCAGGTCGGGGGTGAACCGGGCCAGCCCGAGGCTGTGCGCCACCGCCGGCACCTTCAGCCGGGCGGCGACGACCGGGCCGACCGCGAAGATCGGGTCGTACACCACCAGGTCCGGCTGGACCCACTCGCCGAGCGCGACGTGGGCGTCGACGAACGGGTCCCAGGCCGACACGATGTACGGCTTGCGTTCCTCCATCTCCGCGATCGGGTCGGCGCCGATCGGCTCGAACAGGCGCGGCACGTCGCGGATGAACTGCGCCTGCATGTCCGAGGTGGTGCGTCCGGGCACTGCGTCCAGGACCGGCAGCCCGGCCCGGGCCACCGCCAGCGCGTCACCGGCGGTGACGAAGACGACCTCGTGCCCGGCGGCGCGGAACGCCCACCCGAGCGGTACCAGCGGGAACGCGTGGCCGATGGCCGGACCCGGCATGAACAGTACGCGCATGACTCCTACCCTCCCTGTCGTCGCGGCGGCACGGCCGACGCCGTACCGCCGAGCCGGTGACGCCGGTCGCGCCACCTGTCGATTCCCCGCCGGCGCTACGGCGCCCGCTGACGCGGCGGCCCCGCCGCCGCCGGCTCCCCGTCGCCGGAGTAGCGGCGCAGCTCGTCGTGCCAGAAGTCGGTGACCGCCCGGCGCAGGTCGCGGCGCGGCCGCCAGCCGAGGGCCGCCGCGGCGGGCGCCGGGTCGACGCACGACCACCGGGTCCCGGCCCGCCAGCCGGCCGGGCCGGCACGCTCCACCACTGTCGCCTGCTCTCCCGCTGACCTGCACCAGGAGCCGGACCAGCGTCCGCACCGGCACCGCCTCGCCGCGTCCGATGTCGAGGACGCGGCCGGTCACCGGGCGCCCGGCGGCGGCCAGCACGGCCTCGGCGGCGTCCCGGACGTCGACGAAGTCACGCCGGGCCTCCAGCGGGCGAGCGTCACCCGCGCGGCGACGCCGGCCCGCGCGTTCGGCGTCAGCTCTGCGGCGACCCGGCCCAGCAGGCTGTCGCGGGCAGCCCCGCCGAGCGCGTTCACCAGCCGCAGCACCACCGCGTCGACCTCACCGGCGTCGGCCGACGCCAGTACGGCCCGGTCGCGGCCAGTTTCGCCCGGCCGTACGCGGTGTCCGGCGCGGGCGTACGGCGCGGATCGGCCGGCGCGACCGGCTGCCCGTACTCCAGCACCGAGCCGAGATGGACCAGCCGGGGGCGGCAGGCGGCGCGGGCAGCGCGTCGAGCAGCAGTGCGCTGAGCCGGGTGCAGCGCTCCGCCATCCGGCCGGGGTCCAGTCCCCAGCTGCTGCCGGTGGAGTCGACCACGGCGACCGGGTCCTCGGCGTCCAGCAGCCGCGCCAGCGTCCCCGGACCGGTGTCGCCGAGGTCGAGCGCGGTGAACCGGTGCCGGTGGCCGGCCGGGGCGCGGCGGGCCACCGTGAGCACGTCGTGGCCGGCGTCGACGAAGGCGTCCGCGACATGGGCGCCGACGAACCCGGTGCCGCCGAGCACGACCGCGCGTGGCCGGTCGCCGGTCACCGCGCACCTGCGGGCCGGGCGATCCACAGGCCCCACCGGAACGGCGGCGCCGTGACGTGCGCGGCGGCGAGCCCGGCCCGGGCGAACGCGGCGGCGAAGTGCTGCGGCCGGAACAGCGTCAGATCGGTCGTCGCGGTGTCGTGCCGGATGCCGGTCTCCGGGTCGGCGTACGCCTGGTGCACTGTCATCCGGATCCGGTCGCGCGCGTCGTCGAGCCACGTCGAGTGGGACAGCCGGACCACCACCCGGTCCTGCTCCTGCACCATGTCGCGGGCCACGTAGCCGGGGACGAACGTCTCCGGCGTGTACCAGGGCTCGACCGCCAGCACGCCGCCCGGCGTCAGGTGGGCGGCCAGCCGCGCGACGGTCCGGTCCAGTTCGGCGGCGCCGCGCAGGTGCGGCACCGCGAAGAGGCAGACCACCACGTCGAAGGTGTCGGCCAGGTCCAGGTCGCGCATGTCGCCCTCGTGCAGGGCCACGTCCGGCACCCGGGCGCCGGCTCGGGCCAGCATCTCCGCGGACAGGTCCACGCCGGTCACCGGGGCGAAGTGGGTCCGCAGGTGCTCGAGGTGCAGCCCGGTGCCGCAGGCCACGTCGAGCAGCGAGGCGGCGGCCGGGTTCCGGCGCCGGACCGTCCGGGCGAGCGTGGCGGCCTCGGCGATGTGGTCGCGGCCCCGGTGCCGCATCACCAGGTCGTAGATCTCCGGGTATCCGGCGCGGTAGAAGCCGCGCGCCACCGATGCCGTCACCGTACGCGCACGGTGGGCACGTAGTGGATCCACCGGCCGCCGGCGGCCCGGAAGCCGGTCTCCTTCGCCATGATCTCCTCGGCGTGGTTCCAGGCGAAGAGCACCGCGTAGTCCGGGTAGGGGTCGGCGAATACCTCGGGCGGGCGGACCGGGATGTGCGCGCCCGGGGTCAGCCGGCCCTGCTTGGCCGGGGTGGTGTCGCAGACGTACGAGATCAGCTCCGGCCCGAGCCCGCAGTAGTTGGTGACGGTGGCGCTCTTCGCGGTGGCCCCGTAGGCCGCGACGGTGCGGCCCTCCTCCCTCAGCGAGCGCAGCAGCGCGACCAGCTCGGATCGGGTACGCGCGACGGCGGCGGCGAACCGGCGCAGCGCCGCCTCCCCGGTCACTCCCTGCTCCCGTTCCTGGCGCAGCAGGTCGGCGACGGCCGGGGACGGGGTACGCGCCCCGGCGCGGGCGAGCGTGTAGCGCACCTCGCCGCCGTGCACCGGGAGCCGCCGCACGTCCACGAGCTCCAGCCCGAAGCGGGCCGCGGCGGCCCGTACCGAGTGGGCGGTGAAGTAGTAGAAGTGCTCGTCGTAGATCTGGTCGAAGGCGGTCCGGGCGAGGATGTCGCCGAGGTACGGGTCCTCGAAGACGAGGACGCCGCCGGGGGCGAGCAGCAGCCGCGCGCCGCGCAGCACCGAGTCCAGGTAGGGCAGGTGGCAGATCGTGTTGGCGGCGTAGATGACGTCGGCCGGCCCGTCGGTGGCGAGCACGTCGGCGGCGGTCTCCTCCTCGAAGAAGTCGGTACGCACCCGTACGCCCTGCCCACGGGCCAGCTCGGCCACCCCGGCGGACGGCTCGAAGCCGAGGTGGCGTACGCCGGCCGCGGCCACGGTCCGCAGCATCACCCCGTCGTTGCAGCCCAGCTCGACGCAGAACGCGCCGGGCCGGGTCAGCTCGGTGGCGAGCAGTTCCCGGCCGGTGCCGGTGAAGTGCGCGCGCATCACCGACGACAGCGACGAGCGGTACGGGTAGTCGTGGTGGAACATCCGCTCGCGCGGCACCTCCTCGACGAGCTGGACCATCGTGCAGTCGGCGCACCGGCCCACCGCGAGGCGGTAGAAGAACTCGCCGTCGAGGTCGGCCGGGCGGGGGAACGCGTCGGAGAGGGGCTGGCGGCCGAGGTCGAGCATCTCGGTCACCGGGCCGCCGCAGATCCGGCAGCCGGTGACGGCGGGGGCGGTCATCTGCCTGCTCCTTCCGGTCACCGGTGCCGGGCGGGTCAGCGCGGCTTGTGGGCGGCGATGACGACGCAGCCGACCTTGGTGCGCAGGACGTCGAGCACGGCCGGCATCTCGGCGAGGAAGGCGTCGATCTTCTCGGCGCCGTGCGCGGCGGCGAGCGTGTCGCGCCGCTGCTGCACCCGCTCGTGGTACGCGGGGAACGAACGGCTGATCTTGTCGCCGCAGCTGAGGAACTCGTCCACCACGAAGCCGGCGTCGCGGACCAGGTCGAACGCGGCCATCGGCGGGCCGGGCGGGGCGAGGGTGAAGTCGGTGAGGATCTGCCGGTCCCGCTCGGTGAGCGGGGCGTCCTCGGCGAGGTCGGTGAGCACGAGCCGGCCGCCGGGCTTGAGTACGCGGCGGATCTCGGCGAGCCACTGCCGGCGGTCCTGCGCGTGCACCAGCGACTCGAAGGCGAGCACCTTGTCGAAGGAGGCGTCCGGGTAGCTCAGTGCGGCGGCGTCGCCGAGCTCGAAGCGGACCTGGCCGCGCAGCCCGGACTCGTTGACCCGTTCCCGGGCCCGCTTGAGGTGCTCGGCGCTGTTGGTGATGCCGGTGATGTCGGCGTCGCTGCGCTGGCCGAGCCGGATGGCCGGCTCGCCGGCGCCGCAGCCGACGTCCAGCAGCCGATCGCCGGGGCGCAGGCCGAGGCGGTCGCCGACGATGTCGGTGAACCGGTTGATGGCCTCCAGGAAGGGCGTGCGGTCGTCGTCGTCCTCCCACCATCCGAAGTGGATGTTTCCGCCGAGCACCTCGACGGCCCAGGCGCCGTCGTCGTAGATCTCCGCTACCTCGTCGATTTCGGTCAGCTCGCGTGTGGACACGTCCGCTCCTCCACTCTCGGCGGCAAGTTGCTGCTTGAGAATGTTATAGCTATCGACCGACGGGTGTCCATGCGACGATCACGTGGTGGCGGAACGCGCGCGACGCGCGGATCAAGAGGCGTGACCGGAGCGAAACGTCCTGCTACTATATGTTTGTGAACACAATGTCGCGTACGGCTGGGTTGTCCGCACAGCAGACCGACACTCCCGCCATCGAGATCACACGATTGCGCAAATCCTACGGCGAGGTGCGCGCGCTCGACGGGATCGATCTGCGCGTGTCGGCCGGAAGCGTGTTCGGCGTGCTCGGCCCCAACGGCGCCGGGAAGACGACGATCGTCCGCACCCTCGCCACGCTCGTCCCGCCCGACAGCGGCGAGGTCCGCGTGCTCGGCCACGACGTGGTGCGCGAGGCCGGGGCGATCCGCGACCGGATCGGGCTGACCGGGCAATACTCGTCGGTCGACGAGGAACTGTCCGGCCGGGACAATCTCGTCCTGCTCTCCCGGCTACGCGGCTTCTCCTGGAGCGCGGCCCGCCGCCGCGCCGAGGAGCTGCTCGCCACGTTCGGCCTGGAGGAGGCCGCCGCCCGGCTGGTGCGGACCTACTCCGGCGGCATGCGCCGTCGGCTCGACATCGCCAGCAGCATGATCGTGACACCCGACCTGATGTTCCTCGACGAGCCGACCACCGGGCTGGACCCGCACAGCCGCAACCAGGTGTGGGAACTCGTCCGGGGCATGGTCGGCGAGGGCGCCACCGTCCTGCTCACCACGCAGTATCTCGACGAGGCCGACCAGCTCGCCGACCGGATCGCGGTCGTCGACCACGGCCGGGTCATCGCCGAGGGCACGCCGGTGGAGCTGAAGCGGTCGATCGGTGCGAGCGTGCTGCGGGTGCGGTTGCGCGACGCCGGGCAGCGGGAGACGGCAGAGCGGATGCTGGCGGAGGCGCTGGGCACGGCGGTGCACGCCGGCGCCGACCGGATGGAGCTGACCGCGCAGGTCGCGGCCGAGGAGGAGGCCACCCGGGCGCTGGCCGCCCTCACCGGGGCCGGCGTCGGCCTGGCCGAGTACGCCTTCGGCCACGCCACCCTGGACCAGGTGTTCCTCGCCCTCACCGGGCATCGGGCGGACGGCTCGCGGACCGAGACCGAGGAGGCGGCGTGAGCAGCATGGTGGAGACCGGCACCGGCCGTGGCGCCTCGGCGCCGTCCGCGGCGCGGCCGGCACGTCCCGGCGCGCTGTCGTCCACGCTGACCTTCGCGTGGCGGGCGGTGCAGAAGGTACGCCGCGACCCGACGCAGATCCTCGAGGCGCTCGGCGTGCCGGTCATGTTCACGCTCGTCTTCGGCTTCCTGTTCGGCGGCGCGCTGGCCGGTTCGACGTCGAGCTACATGCAGTTCTACATCCCGGGCATCGTGGTGTTCACCGGGATCATGATCAGCATGCGGATCGGCGCGGTGGTCAACCTGGACAACTCCCGGGAGGTGACCGACCGCTTCCGCGCGCTGGCCATCTGGCGGCCCGCCGCGATCGTCGGCACCCTGCTCGGCAACAACGTGCTCTACGTCGTCGGCTGCGCGGTCGCCGTGGCGGTCGGGCTCGCGGTCGGCTTCCGGCCCGACGGTGGCGTGCTCGGCGTCCTCGCCACGATCCTGATCACCCTGGTCTTCGTCTTCTCCTTCTCCTGGGTGTACGTGGTCTTCGGGCTCGCCCTGAAGTCACCGACCGCCGCGCTGAGCGCCTGCCAGGCGATCGTCTTCCCGGTGTCGTTCGTCAGCAACTTCTTCGTGCCGCAGGAGACGCTTCCCGGCTGGCTGCAGGCCGTGGTCGGCCTGAACCCGTTCGCGTTGACGGTCACCGCCGCGCGCGGCCTGGCCCACGGCACGGCGACCGCCGGTGAGGTAGGCGCGGCGCTGGTCGGCTGCGCGGCGCTGGTGGCCGTCTTCGCCCCGCTCTCCATGTTCCTGTACCGCCGGCGGGCCTGACCCCGCCACCGTTTGTACGCAGTGCCGATGACACGAGAAGGGAACACGGCTACCCCGTGGACAGCGACCGTTTGACTCAACCGCCTGCCGTCACCGCGCAGATGCTCATCCGCAGGCCCGCCGCCGAGGTCTTCGAGGCGTTCGCGGATCCGGCGGTGACGACGAAGTTCTGGTTCACCAAGAGCAGCGGCCGGCTCGAACCCGGCGCCACCGTCACCTGGGACTGGGAGATGTACGGCGTCTCCACCGTCGTCACGGTCAAGGACGTCGAGAAGAACAGCCGCATCCTGGCCGAGTGGGACCCGGAGTCCCCCACCCAGCTCGAATGGCGGTTCCTGCCGGGCGAGGGTGACACGACGCTGGTCCGGGTCACCGAGACCGGCTTCGCCGGCAGCGCCGACCAGGCCGTGGCGAAGGCGATCGACTCGATGGGCGGGTTCACCATGGTGCTCTGCGCCTGCAAGGCGCTGCTGGAGCAGGGTGTGCTGCTCAACGCGGTCGGCGACGCCCACCCGACCGGCTTCGGCGACTGACCGCCGTCGCGGCGGGCGGACCGGGCGTGACCCGGTCCGCCCGCTCAGCCGGCGTCCAGCAGCCCGCGCAGGCAGGCGATCAGACACGTGGTCGGTATAAGAATGTCGATTGTCGGATTTATACCGGTCTTGCAGAGCGCTCTAATGAGTGGCGGCATTGCGTCCACCCACTAACTAGCTCATTCTCCCAGTATTAGCTGTACATGCGCAGGCAGGCGATCAGGCTGCGGGCCGAGACGTTCACGTAGTTGCTGTGCCGCAGCAGTTCCGAGAGCTGGTGCAGCGTCACCCAGCGGTACTGGTCGCTCTCCAGGTCGACGTCGTCGGTCTCCACCACCAGATAGCTGCTACGGGCCCGGTAGAGCCGTCCGCCCTCCTCGGAGAGGAGCGCGCGGAACCGGACCCGCTCCGGCGGCGCGCCGAGCACCTGGTCCAGGAAGGGCGGACGCGCGGCGGCGGGCAGGTAGTCGAGCGTGGCGGGCGTGCACTGGACCGTCGGCGCCAGTTCCACCACGTCGACGAAGCCCGGTTCGACCCGGGCGTGCGCCAGCACGTGCAGCACACCGTCGAGACGGGTGGCCAGGAACGCCACCACCCCCTGGCCGCAGGGCCGCAGCATCGGCTGCGACCAGCTCGCCACCTCGCGCCCCTCGGCGTCCACGTCCACGCCGATGACCTCGAAGAACAGCCCACTGTCGTGTCGCAGGGAGACCTCGCCGAGATGCCACGCCGCCTGTCCGCGCAGCGCCGTCCGGTCGGCGTCCACCTCGGTCCGGCTGCGGACGTCGGTGATCCAGTGCAGCAGCTCGCCGGTGTGGTGCCGGCTGCCCGGCCCGGGCCGGCAGGAGCGGCGCAGCGCGGCCGTGAAGGCGTCCCCGGCCGGCCCGGCCGCCCGGGCCGTCAGCTCCGCCGGCAGGCACGAGAGCACGGTACGGATGTCCATGTTGACCAGGTCGTCGTGGCGCAGGAGCCGGTGCAGCTGGGCGAGACTGAGCCAGCGGAACCCGGGCGGCGGCACAATGTCCTCGTCGGTGAGCACCACCATGTTGCGGTTGCGTTTGCGCAGGAACCAGGACCCGTGCTCGGACTGGCGGACGTCCACGAGCACCCGGCGCGGGTCCGGGTCGCGGAAGTGGTGCAGGAACGGCACCGGGCGGCCGCCGTGCACGCCGGTCCAGTTGCTCCGGGTGGCCTGGACGGTGGGCGCGAGCTGGTGGCCGTCCTGGTTGCCGGGCTCCGCCTTGGCCTGCACCAGCACCCGCAGCGTGTCGCCGTCGCGGCGGGCGA
The DNA here is from genome assembly GCF_000568915.1 of Micromonospora sp. M42. Lineage (NCBI taxonomy): Bacteria > Bacillati > Actinomycetota > Actinomycetes > Micromonosporales > Micromonosporaceae > Micromonospora > Micromonospora sp. M42. Next base: position 2,271,424 of record NZ_KK037233.1, read on the forward strand.
GCAGCCCGAGGATGCCCACCTCCGGCTGGTGCAGCACCGGCTGGTCCCAGCGGGGCACGGCCGCGCCCGGCACCTCGACGGAGAGCCCTTCCACCCGGAAGAACCGGCCGCTGCGGTGGGCCAGGACTCCGGTGTCGGCGTCCTGGCGCCAGCCGCGCAGGCCGGCCAGGGGCACGACGTCCACACGCATCGGGGCCTGGCGGCGCCAGTCGGCGAGCCACTCGTGGATGTCGGCGTCGGGGTCGGCGGTGGCGAACCGGCCGTGCTGCGGCAGCCCTGGTGGCGCGGTCGTCTCCGTCACGCGCGTACCCCCTTTGTCGACACCTACCCGTTGATCACTTCTATATTCTATAGCGAACGGCTGGCGTTAGCGCGGGTCGAGGAAGGACGAGAGGATGACTGAGGACGCGAGCGCGCCGGCGCTGCCGATGTGGCCGGACGGCGCCGACGCCGGATACGTGGCCGCGCGGCTGCGCCTCGCCGAGGCCGAACGCCGCCTGTGTGACCAGATCGAACAGGTCGCCGCCGCCCGGCGGGAGCTGCCGCTCGGCGCGCCGGTGGCCGACGTCGCGCTCACCGAGGGACCGGCCGACCTGACCGCGCCCGGCCCGTTGCGCCCCGTCCGGCTGTCCGCGCTCTTCGGCGCGCACCGCACGCTCCTCGTCTACCACCTGATGTTCCACCCGGACGCCGACGCCGCCTGCCCGATGTGCTCGATGTGGGTGGACGGGTTCCACGGCGTCGCCCACCACCTCCAGCAGCACACCGCGTTCGTGGTGGTCGGCAAGGCCCCGGCGGAGAAGCTGCGCGCCTGGGGCGCCCGGCGCGGCTGGGCCGGCCTGCGGCTGCTCTCCAGCCACGGCACCGACTTCAACGCCGACCTGCGCGCCGAGCACCCGAACGGCGACCAGCGCCCGATGGTCAGCGTGCTGGTCCGCGACGGCGACGGCGTCCGGCACTTCTACAGCCAGCCGGCCAACTTCGTCGACGGCACCGAGCGCGGCATCGACCTGCTCTCCCCGGTGTGGAACGTGCTCGACCTGCTGCCGCGGGGCCGCGGCGACTGGTACGCCGCCAACACGTATCCCCCGGTTGCCGACCCGGCCGATCGACCCGTGTGACAGCCGAGGAGACACGAGTGCCCGACCGCACCGCGACACCGCGTACCGCCGACGGTCGCCGGGGCGTACCCCGATCGCCGGACGGCTCACCGGCGCGGCCCTCGCCGCAGTGGCGGCCACGCTGCTGGCGGCGGGGCCGGCCCACGCCGCGCACGGCCGGCGGCGTCGCGCCGGCCGCCACCGGGTT
>NZ_KK037233.1:2273024-2273762 GCF_000568915.1 Micromonospora sp. M42
GCTCGCCGCCGCGGTGCTGCTGGGCGGCGTCGCCACAGTGCTCGGCGCGGACTCGGCCCGGCGGCGCGTCGCCCACCGGGCGGCGCCCTGGATGCTCGCCGCCGCCACCGCCGAGGCGGCGGCCGGCGCGGTGCGGCTCGGTACCGACCACGCCGCCCTCGGCCCGGAAGGCCCCGGATGGGCCGGCCCGGCACGCTGGGTCTGCCTTGCGGTCGCCGTGGCCGGAGCCGTGGGCCTGGGCGCCGGCCTGCGACGCCGACGGCAGCCGGACCGGACGTTGCTGCGGGGACAGGCGGTCGTGCTGCCCGCGGTCGTCATCGTCGCCGCCACCGCGACCGCCGTGGCGCTGCCCGCGCCGCCCGGCCGCCCCGGCGCGCCGCTGCTGGTCGCAGTGGACAACGGCGGCCGGGGCCTCCCGCTGGTGGTGGCGCCGCAGCGGCCCGGCTGGAACCTCGTGCACGTCGGCGCGGAGGGAGTCTCGGTCGGGACGCGGGCGGACCGCCTCTCCCCCGCCGTCCGGCTGCCCGGTGCCACCAACGGCTGGGCCCTCGTACACCTTCCGCCCGGCCCGAGCCGGCTGCACGTCGCGTACGGCGGACGCCAGGCCGTGATTCGGCTGGACGCCGGGGCGGCCGACGCGCCCGGTCCCGACCTGCGCGGTCCGGACGGGCCGGAGTGCGTCAGCGCGGCCCTCGGCGTGCTCCTGCGGGACGACCCGCAGCCGCTGTCGCGCTGCCC
>NZ_KK037233.1:2274062-2479187 GCF_000568915.1 Micromonospora sp. M42
TCTGGCGCCCTGGCTGCTCACCGCCGCGGTGCTGCGGCCCGCGACCGGGCAGATGCTCGCGCTCCGGTTCGACCCACGCGCGGAGCCGGTGTCCCGGTACGTCGCGGAGCTGGCCCGCCGTTTCCCCGGCGAACCCGCCACCGTCTCCGGTTACCTGGCCTGGCAGGGCGGCTCACCCGCCGGGCCGGCCCGGATGTATGCGGCGGCCGCGGTCTCGCTGCCCGGCCCGGTGGCGCACGGCGGGCACGGCCGTTCCGGCTTCCTGCCCGGCGGCACGGTGACCGCGGTGACCGGCCCGCTCGGCTGAGCCGCGACCGCGCTACCGCCCGGGCGGACTCCCGATGATCTTCGGACCGTCCTCGGCGGGCCGCCGCACGTCCTGGTGGTAGTACGCCCGCAGTCCGGCCCGGGCGGCCGCCGGGGCCCCGAGCCAGCGGAGCAGGTTGCGGCCGTCACTGCGGGGCGAACTCCCCGGAACGAGATTGCCCAGGCCGAGCAGCGCTCCGACGAACGCGGCGCTGAACAGCGCCAGGCGCGTCGACACCGTTGCCGTGTGCGTCGCCACGACGACGAGCGCCGCGGCGGCGCCCAGGTTCGCCACCGGGCCGCCGAGATGGAACAGCGCCATCCGCAGCGGCAACGCCGGCATCGACGCCGACGGCCGGACCGACACCTCGTTGCGCCATCCGGTGAAGGGCGCGATGTGGACCGCGACGACCGGCAGGCGCAGCAGCTTCGCCGCGACGAGGTGGCCGCCCTCGTGCAGGGCGAGGTGCAGCCACAACGACAGGCAGGTGAGGCCGGCGGCGGCGATCGCACCCGTCAGGGACTCGGTGACGAGCAGCGCGAGCGCCATCGTCTCCACCGCCAGCAGCAGAGACGCGGCGACGAGCCGGCGGCGCAGCTTCACCGGGCGATGGTACGGCCTGATCGACCCATTGGGCGGCCCCGGAAATCGGATGCCTGGCCCGATCCATGATCAGCAGAATGGGGGCGTCCACCGGCGACGGGAGGTGACCGGCATGCCAGAGAGGCGTTAGTCCCGCGCATGGTGCGCGGGCGGCCGGAAGGGCGGTCGTCACATGGCCCGTACCGACATCCACCGACCCGAGCGTGTGCAGCAGCGGGATCCGTACCTGCGCCGCTGGTTCACCGACATCCACCGGCACCACCTGGGCGCCTGCGATCTGGCCGAGTTCCTCGCCGCGCCCGAGTGGATCCGCACCCGCTGCCACCGCGAGGTGTCGGCGCAGGCGCCCAACCTCTGCGGCTGCCGGCTCTGCACGTTCCAGTCCTGCCGCAGGCTCGGCCGCCGCCAGGAGCGCGTCGCCTGGCGTTCGATCCGCCGGCGACTGCTCGCCGAGCACCGGGGCGGCGAGCGCGATCTCGACGTGCCCCCGATCCGCGGCAAGGCCTGGTAGCGGTCCGCCGGATCACCGATGAGTTCACATGTCCTGTCCGGTCTCAGCTGGTGCATCCGTTCGGATGCACCAGCTGATTCTTCAGGAGGACGAGAGCCATGAGCGTTGTCGACACCACTCCCCCGCCCGTCGCCCGTGGGCTGCACCGCACGCTGTGGGTGCTCCAGGGTTTCCTCGGCGTCTTCTTCATCGTCGCCTCGGCCGGCCCCAAGTTGTTCGGCGAGACGAACACCGTCCAGTCCTTCGAGGACATGGGCGCAGCGCCCTGGTTCCGCTACTTCATCGGCCTGGTGGAGCTGGCCGGTGGCATCGGGCTGCTGGTGCCGCGGCTCGCCGGCCTGGCCGCCGTCGGGCTGGCGCTGCTCATGGTCGGCGCCGCCATCACCCAGGCGTTCATCCTGGACGGCGGCGCGCTGGTCATCACCCCGGTGGTGCTGTTCTTCCTGTTCGTGTTCATCGCCTGGGGCCGGCGCGACTCGATAGGCCGCCTCTTCAGGCGATGAGCAGGCGGGTGCACCCGGGGTGCGGCCGGCGGCCGGTCACGGCGTCCAGCGCACCCCCGGGTTCACCCGCCCGGACCAGTCGAAGACGGCCATGTTGTCCCAGCCGTTCCCGGTGCCGTTGATGTTCGCCGGGTCCCAGCCGTTGCCGGGGACGGCGTACCAGGTCGGCTCCCAGTAGAAGACCCCGATGGCGCCGGCGTTGCGGGCGGTGTTCTGGACCCAGTCGAACTGCTGGGCCTGCCCGGCCCAGGTCGCGCTGATCCCGTCGCAGGTGACGTCGCCGATGACGTTCGGCTGGCCGTCCGCGTCGTCCCGGGTGAACGGGTACGCGGTCTCCACGATCACCACCGGCTTCCCGTAGCGGTTCCGCAGGTCGACGATGTTGTTGTAGAGGTTCGCCAGGCTGCCGTGCCACATGCAGTAGTACGACAGGGCGGTCATGTCCCACTGCACGCCCTGGGCGCGGATGCCGTCGTAGAACCAGCGGGCGTTGGCGTTGCTGTCGGCGTTGGCGGTGTGGATCATGACCGGGATGCCGCCGCCGCAGGCCTTCACCGCGTTGTAGCCCTGCTTCAGCAGGCCGGCCAGCGGGGCGAAGTCGTTGTTGACGACCTTCCCCTCGTTCCACAGCATCCCGACGTTGATCTCGTTGCCGATCTGCACGCTGTCCGGCAGCGTGCCCTGCCCGCGCAGGGCGGCGCAGACGTCGTACGTGAAGGCGTACACGTCGTTGCGCAGCTGGCTCAGGCTGTGGCCGGCCCAGGCGGCCGGCTTGTACTGCTTGCCGGGGTCGGCCCAGGTGTCGGAGTAGTGGAAGTCGATGAGGACCTTGAGGCCCTTCGCCTTGGCCGCTCTCGCCTGGACCAGCACCTTGCTCTTGTTGTTGTAGCCGCTGGCCGGGTTGTTCCAGACGCGCAGCCGGACGTAGTTGACGCCGGCGGACCTGAGGATGTCCAGCGGGTCACGGGCGACCCCGCCCGCGTCGTAGTACTTCGCCCCCAGGTCCAGGCTGCGCTGCAACGACGAGACGTCCGCGCCCCGCATGCTCAGCGTGTTCGCGGCGGCGACGGGCGCCGGCGTACCCCCGATCGTGGTGGTGAGGGCGAGGACGACGGCCGTGACGGCCCCGGCCAGGGCGCGGCGGCGGTGGCGTGTGGTCACAGGACTTCCTCTCAGCCGACTGTGCAGGGGGCGCCGTTGAGCGAGAAGCCGGTCGGCGGCGCGTCGCTGGCGCCCCACCGTCCCTGGAAGCCGAAGGTCGCGGATCCGTCCGGGGCGATGACGCGGTTCCAGTCGACGTTGCGGGCGGTCACCGTGGCGCCGGTCTGCCCGACCGTGGCGTTCCACGCGTTGGTGATCTGCTGGTCGCCGGGGAAGCCGAACGTGACGATCCAGCCGTCGACCGCCGCCGTCCCGGTGTTCTGGACCGTCACCGTGGCCACGAAGCCGCCGGCCCACTCGGACTGGTTCCGGTAGGTCACCCGGCAGGTCGAGGGCGGCGGTGGTGGCGGAGTGGTCGTCGTGGGCACGGTGACGGTGTTGGAGGCGATCGACACGTTGCCGGCGGCGTCCCGGGCCCGCACGTAGTACAGGGTGCGCAGCGGCGTCGACGGGGGCAGCGGCCCGGTGTACGTGGTCCCCGGCACGGTGGCGACGAGCGTCGAGGTGAACCAGCCGTCGAACCGGTAGACGTTGTACCCGAGCACGCCGACGTTGTCGGTCGACGGTGCCCAGGACAGCGTGGCGGTGGAGCCGGTCACCTCGCCGACTGTGAGGTTCTGCGGCGCGCTCGGCGGGGTGGTGTCCGGGCCGGTGTCGGTCACCGGGGTGACCACCGTCAGCGCGTCGGTGGCGGCCGAGCGGCGGCCGTCGCCGTCGCGGGCCGACACCCGGAACGAGTACTGCCGGCCCGGCTGGATGTAGTTGGTGATCGTGGTGGTGGTGACGTCGCCGAGGCTGAGGCTGTAGATCACGTCGTCGAACGCCTGGTAGTAGGTGATGTCGTACCCGACGACCGGGCAGCAGCCGCGCGTGGCGGCCGTCCAGGTGAGGGTGACCGAGGTGGTCCGCACCTGGGTGGCGGTCAGGTTCGTGGGCGGGCTCGGCGGGAACGGCGTGGTACTGGGCGTGCTGGGCGTCGACGTGGGCGGCGAGACGGTCCCGGTCGGGTCCGCGACGGGCGCCGCGGCCCCGCCGGGCGCCGGTGCGACAGCGGGGTACGCGGCGCCGGCGCCCGCCGGCGGCACCGCGGTCAGGGCGGTGCCGAGCACCGCCGTGGACACCACGACGGCCGCCGGCAGACCCGGCCGCAGACGGCGCAGAAGTGAGGACGAGGAGACGGCAGCCATACGCCGACGATGCCGCCAACGCATCGATGATCGCCAACGTATCCCACGCCTCGGTCGGGACGGCAACCCGGCGACCAAGGCACCACCTTTGCCTGATTCGTCGTTTTGCGCCGCCTATCTGAGCAATCAGCCACAATCGGAGAGACAGGGTGAGCCGCTGCGGAACGGCCACCGCACACACGAAGGCTGGACGGGAATCGGCGATGGCCACCTTCGAGTACCGCTGCCCGCAGGACGGCAGCTTCGACGTCGTGATGCCCGTCGGCACCGCGGGCCCGTCGACGAGCTGCCCCCGATGTGACGGCCCGGCGACCCGGGTGTTCTCCGCGCCCCGGCTCACCCGCACGCCGGCGGCGCTGCGCGAGGCCATCGACCGGACCGAACGCAGCGCGGAACAGCCGGCGGTGGTCGGGCAGGTGCCCGGCCGTCGCCCGGCGCGCCGCTCGACGAACCCGGCCCACGCCCGACTGCCCCGATGGTGACCACGAGAAGGGCTCAAGACCGTGCCTGAACTGCTGTTCCCCCTCGACTCCACGAAGAGGTTCACCGACCAGGAGAAGGTCGGGCACAACCGCTGGCATCCCGACATCCCGCCCGTGGCGACGGTACGGCCCGGACAGTCGTTCCGCGTCCACTGCCGCGAGTGGTTCGACGGCGCGATCCACAACGACGACTCCGCCGAGGACATCCGGGACGCTCCGCTGACCCGGGTCCACGCGCTCAGCGGCCCGTTCGCCGTCGAGGGCGCCGAGCCGGGCGACCTGCTCATGGTCGACATCCTCGACATGGGCCCGATCCCGCAGGAGTCCGGTCCGCTGGCCGGTCAGGGCTGGGGTTACACGGGCATCTTCCCCACCGGCAACGGCGGCGGCTTCCTCACCGAACAGTTCCCCGACGCGTACAAGGCGGTCTGGGACTTCACCGGCCGCAAGGCCACCTCTCGGCACATCCCCGGGGTCTCGTTCACCGGGATCGCCCACCCGGGACTGATGGGCACCGCCCCGTCCGCGTCGCTGCTCGCGACCTGGAACCAGCGGGAGGGGGCGCTGATCGCCACCGCACCCGACCGGGTGCCGCCCCTGGCCCTGCCCCCCGAGCCGCAGGACGCGATCCTCGGCAGCCTCACCGGCGCCGACTTCGACCGGGTGGCCGCGGAGGCGGCGCGAACCGCGCCGCCTCGGGAGAACGGCGGGAACCAGGACATCAAGAACTTCACCGTCGGCAGCCGGGTCTTCTACCCCGTGTACGTGCCGGGAGCCAACCTGTCCCTCGGCGACCTGCACTTCTCCCAGGGCGACGGAGAGATCACCTTCTGCGGCGCCATCGAGATGGGCGGCTTCGTCGACCTGCACGTCGACCTGATCAAGAACGGCATGCAGACGTACGGCGTCGCCGAGAACACGATCTTCATGCCGGGTGACACGCCGCCGCAGTACTCCCAGTGGCTGGCCTTCTCCGGGCTCTCGGTCACCCTCGACGGCGAACAGCGGTACCTCGACTCGCAGCTCGCCTACCAGCGCGCGTGCCTGCACGCCATCGACTACCTGACCCGCTTCGGCTACCAGCCGGAACAGGCGTACCTGCTGCTCGGCGCCGCACCGATCGAGGGCCGGCTCTCCGGCGTGGTGGACATCCCCAACTCCTGCGCGACCGTCTACCTGCCCACCGAGATCTTCGACTTCGACATCCGGCCCTCGGCCGCCGGTCCGACCCGGATCGACCCGGGCAAGGGCGCCCCGAAAGCCACCATGCCGTGAGCAGGTGACCCTCGTGCAGAAGTCATCCCTGACCGCACTGGCCCGCGAACAGCTCAAGCTCGCGCACGCCGCGCCCAACGGCCGCAGCAGCTCCAGCGTCTACGGCGGCCACGAGCACAGGCTCCGCCAGACGGTGATCGCGCTGACCGCCGGCCAGGCGCTCGGCGAGCACGAGAACCCCGGCGAGGCCACCGTCCACGTGCTGCACGGCCGGGTCCGGCTCGGCGCCGGCGAGACGTCCTGGGACGGCGCACCCGGCGATCTGCTGATCGTGCCGGACCGACGGCACACGTTGGAGGCGCTCGAGGACTCGGCGGTGCTGCTCACCGTCGCCAAGCGCTGACCGGCGAACCCGCCGTCCCCGCTGACCAGTACAGGCGGTCAGCGCTCCCGGATAATCGCTGTTACGTTTGTCGTCGATGGACACCGATGATCACCCCACGGGGAACGGCGACGCGGATCTCCCCGGCGTCGAAGCTCTACGCGCCGCCGAACGGCGTCTTCAACGTGCCCAACTGTCCTCCGACGTCGCGGCGCTGGATCGGTTGATCGATGACCGGCTCGTGTTCACCGGGCCGGACGGCCGCCTCTACTCCAAGCAGGACGACCTGCACGTGCACCGATCCGGGCAGCAGACGATCACCCGGGTGGACGAGGAGGACCTGGCGGTCCTCGTGGCCGGCGGCACCGGTGTGACGTGGTTCCTCGGCACCGTGGAGGGCACCCTCGCCGGCGAGCCGTTTCTCGCCCGGGTCCGCTACACGCGCACATGGATCCTCGACAATAACGAGGGGTGGCGGCTGCTCGCGGCACACGTCGGTCCGGCCGACTGAGGCTGCCGTCAGGTCGCGGCGAGCGCCTTGGTGATGTTCCACTCGGCCAGGTCGAGCATCCACTTCCGGTCCGGGAAGTCGGTGTCCGCGATCCGCAGTGGCCCTTCGATCAAGGACAACGTCTGCGCGTACCGGTAGAGCTCCAGCCGGTGGGGATCGAGATCGACCGGACGCAGCGCCGAATACGCTTCGCCGAAGCGCATCTGCAGCCAGGCATGATCCCATTCGACATCGAAGTACGTCAGCCCCTCGAAATCGATCATGACGGCCTCGCCGGCCGGCGTGACGAGCACGTGATCCGGGCCGAGTTCACCGTGCACCAGCCCGTACTCCACGCGCGGGGTGACCGCGCTCCTGAGACGGCGTACGTGGGCGGCGATCCGGTGATGGGCGTCGGCCAGCCGGGCGTCGCGGGCCGCTGCCGCGTCGAGGTGGCCGAGCGCTCGGTCGACGACAACGTCCTCCGTGCGCCGCGTCTGGGACGCCTCACCTCGCGCGACGGCCGCGACCTTGCCGTAGTGCGGTCCGAAGGCGGTGTGCATCCGGCGCAGGGCGTCACCGAGCGCGGCCAGCGGGGCGGCGGCGGTGGCCGGATCGTGTTCCAGCAACGTCTCCAGCCGCAGCGCGCCGGCGTCCTCGACGAGCGCGACGTCGGCGTCGAGGTAGCGGCCGTCCCGGTCGATCATCATCAGATGCGGGACACGCACACCCGCCGCGGTGAGCGCCGCGTGGCTGGCGGCGAAGAGATCCGCGCCCGACGCATCGGTGAACGGGTCGTCCGGGACGGTCGGTGACGGGGGCCAGTAGTTCTCGTCCGCGGCCCACACGTACAGCATCACGGTTGTCCGGTCGTCCAGCCGGAGCCGGTAGACGCCCTTCTTGGTGCCGCCCGTCAGCCGGTCCAGGGCAGCGAGCCGCCGGTCGGAGCCGAACTGGTCCGACACGAGGTCGTGCAGATCGTCCGGCTGCAGGAAGGTCCGCGTCATGGCCGCCTCTCGTCAGATCGAGGCAGCCAGGCTGCCAGGCCGGGGCAGCGGCACACAACCGAGTTGACGCAGCGGACTTCGCGGACCGGCCCGCCCCGGCGCTGACCGTGTTCGCGCTGCTGATGCAGGTCGGCTTCATCGGTGGTGCCACCGAGCAGCCGGCGCTTCCGCAGATGTTGGAGCCGTCCGGCGGCAGGCCAGGCGGTGGCTGCGGGGATCCGCCCCGGCCGGCAGCTGGTGGACAGGACATGCCCAGGGTGTAGGCCGTCATGGACAACGAGCCGTAGGCGTAGCCGTCGACGAGGACCTCGGTGTCGGGGATGTCTCGCCCGGATCGGAGATCGAGTCTGCAGCCTGCCCATTCGGGCGGCTGCCGAGTGACTCCTTGCGATGGAATCATGATCAGGTGACGCCCTTCCACATCGATGTGCCCGAAGCCGTCCTGGACGACCTGCGGGCTCGGCTCTCGCGGACAAGGCTCGCGCCGGCCGCCCCAGGAGAGCCGTGGGCCGCCGGCACCGACCCTGGGTACCTGGCAGGTCTGGTGCGGTACTGGCTCGACGGATTCGACTGGCGTGCGGTCGAGCGTGCCCTCAATCGGCACCCTCAGTTCGTCACCACGGTCCGGGGCACGCCGGTCCACTTCGTTCATGTCCGCTCGGCATCGCCCGACGCCACGGCGCTGATCCTGACCCATGGCTGGCCCAGCACGTACACGGAGATGCTGCCCCTGGTGTCCCGGCTCGCAGACTTCGACCTCGTCATACCGAGCCTGCCGGGCTTCGTCTTCTCCGGACCACTCGCCGAGGGCCCGACGACCGAGGCGGCTGTCGCGGACGTGTGGGCTGAGCTGATGACCCGTCTGGGCTACGACCGCTTCGGCGCCTACGGTGGCGACATCGGGTCCGGCGTGTCGACGTGGCTCGGCGCCCGCCACGCAGATCGGGTCATCGGGGTCTTCTCGCAGCACATCAAGTTCCCGCCGGCGGACCGCAGGGGCGACCTCAGCCCAGCCGAGGAGGCGTTCGTCGCCATGCTCGACGCGAAGGCCCAGGATGACTGGGGCTACGGAATCATCCAGGAGACACGGCCCGACACCCTTGCGGCCGCGCTGAGCGACTCGCCGTCCGGACTGGCCGCATGGATCATCGAGAAGTACCAGCGCTGGAGCGACTGCGGCGGCGACATCTCCCGCCGGTTCGGCTTCGACGAACTGCTGACCACCGTGATGCTGTACTGGGTCACCAACTGCATCGGCACGTCCTTCCGGCCCTACCGTGACGACCGCCTGGCCCCACCACTGCCGATCGTCGCCGTGCCCGCCGGTATCACGGTCAGCGTGGAGGACGCTGGCCTGCCCCGGTCGTTCGCCGAACGCACCTACGCCAACCTCACCCACTGGCGCGAGCCCACCGTCGGCGGCCACTTCTTCGCCCAGGAAGAGCCCGACCTGCTCGCTGCCGACCTGCGCGCCTTCTTCAGCGCGCTGCGGTGATCCAGTAGCTCAACCGGCGGCACCGCCGACCCGGACCGGTACCTGGTGGTGCCAGCTGGCGCGCCGCAGGAGCCGGGTGGCCGCGATCGTCGCCGCCCACGTCGACCAGCTACGCGCCCGCCGCTCGGAGATGGCGCGCGGGCATGCTGCGGTAACCGGCGCGGAAACGACGAAAGAGGCCGCCGCCTCCGTCCGCCCGAAGGCAGGTGGAGGCGGCGGCCTCATCGCGTACGGGGTTATCAGGAGCGTCACGCTGAACAGCCCTCTGTCGCTCGTGCCGCCGAAGCTCCTGCGTAGACACATGATCGACCAGACGCAATTTCCGCACTGAGGAGCTTCCTGCTGCCTCGTCCTGTCCAGTTGTCGCGCACGGGCGAAGGACCTGAATCTTGACTAAGGGAACCCGGCCTCGTACAGTGTCCATACATCCAAAAATTTAAGACTATGTCTCTCAACGGGGGTTGGGTGTTCCATGGCTCGAAAAGAAGGCCGTAGTAGGTCAGTTGGCACCGTAATCGCATTAACCGCTTTGATGCCTGCGGTCGCTTTGATGCCGACGACGCCGTCGTTCGCTGCCGAGATTCCATGCAGCTCAACCTTGTCACCAAGCGAGATCAAGTCGGTCGGCACTTCTTGCCAATTGGCTTCGGACACCGTCGTCCGAGTCGCCGAGGGTCTCGAGGTTGCAGTTCCGGAGCCAGGCATGGTCGCCATCGTGCAGGTTCTGCGGACGCCCGGCTCGACGGGCCCGAGCGCTGCTTCTGTCTATCGGGCGACCGACGGTCAGCTGGCGTTGCAGATCGACGAGACGCCCGCGCTTGGATCCACTGCCACAGCGGGCGCTCTCAAGCGCATCCTCGCCAAACGCGCAGAACCAGCCACCAAGCACCCAGAATCAGCCGGGGCAGCGAAGACTCAGCCATCTGGGCTCGCAGCTGTGCCTGCGTACTGCGGAAGCTCCTACGAATACAACTTCAGCGGCGGCGTATGGCAGCAATCTGTGTTTCCGTGGACCTACAACAGCCGGTCGCAGCCGGCCTCGGACGCGCTTCAAGCCATCAAGTACGGCTTCCAATTCATAACTGACACTTCTTCCGCATGCGGCACGTACTACACGTTCGCCTTCGCCGACTATCGAGGGTCAACCACCCGCTACACGTGGGGAACGAGGGACAACGGAAATGTAGTCGGATGGGCCGGATTTGATCCGGACATCTTGGGAGCCACCTACTCGTGGGTCGACGGCTCCGGCCTCAGGGTGGAGGTCGACATAGCATTCAACAACCGGGTCACGAACTGGTTCACCGGCCTTTCCGGGACTGTCCCTGCGGGGCGTTTCGACCTCATCTCCGTTGCCACGCATGAGGCTGGGCACGGCTTTGGCTTGGCGCACTACACGGGCAGCTCTTATCCGGTGATGTTCCCGACGCTCGGCACGGGAGTGAATAAGCGAGTCAAGCGAAGCGGTGATCTTACCGGGATGGGCACCTTGTACTGACAGGCAAGCCGTAGTACTCCGGCGTCGCTCGACTTCGGCGTTGGGTGTGGCGAGCCATGAGGACGGCCACCGCACGTTCATCGATGGTCTGAGGACCGCCGATGAACGTGCGGTGGCCGTGTGCCACAGTCGGCTACAGATCCCTGCCGGCCGCCGTTGTGGACCGGTCAGGCTCGGGTGCGCTGCCGCTGCCGGGTCGACACGACCGCGACGACAGCCATCAGGACCGCGACGACCAGGGACGGCAGGGCGTCCGGCCGGCGCAGCAACTCCCCCGTCAACCCGCTGTTGTCCAACTGGTGGAGCGTACCCAGCAGGAGGGTGGGGACGACGGCGATCAGCAGCCGCTGGTCGGCCGTGGCCACCCACAGGAAGGCGGCAATCCCGGCGACGACCATGACGGCGACGACGATCCGCGGACCGGCGTCGGCCATGCGGAGGCCGCCCGCGGGGATGAGATGCAGGGCGAGGATGCCGGCGGTGACCAGGACGGCGTTGGCCCGGGGCGCCGGCGGCACGTCCGCCGGGCGCCGCAGCCCCAGCACGATCAGCGGCGCGGCGACGACCGGCGCCCACCACTGCGGCAGGCCGTTGAGGAACAGGTACTGCGAGATCACGGTCGGCACCACCGCCGCGGTCACCGCCAGAACGGCGGCGGTACGGGCGCGGCCCGCGACGAGCGCCACCAGCGCGGCGATCAGCACGATCTCGTGGATGCCCTGATTCCGCAGGACGGTCAGAGGGTCCGAGAGTCCGCCGAACTGGAACGCCTCGACGATGTCGTCCAGGCCGATGAGGACACCCAGCGCCAGCACCGCGATGGCGCCGAGGTGGATGCCCTGCCAGAACAGCACGGCGGTGGGCCGGGGCGCGGTGCCGCCGCCGTACACCCGCAGGCCGCCCCGGACGAGCGAGGCAGCCTCCCGGGCGCTGGGCCAGCGGCGGGTGGTGGGTTCGTCGCCGATCAGCGTGTCGATCAGCTCGTCGGCGCGTTCGCGGCGGTAGTCGGCGGGGTAGGCCCGCAGCAGCATCCGGTAGCGCTTCTCCAGGACATCGGAACTCATGCTGGTCTGATCCTCGCGGTAGAAGGGTGACGGGCACTTGCCTGCGATTGGACCCGGCGCGGCAGGCGGTCCATGACCACCCGGGCGGCCTGGGCGAGCCGGTCGGCCTCTTCGGTGAGTACGAGACAGCCCTCGTCGGTGAGCCGGTAGTAGCGACGGGCACGCCCGTTGACGATCTCCTCACCGTCGGCGGTGACGAGGCCCTCGCCGAGCAGCCGGTCGATCACGGAGTACAGCGATCCGGCGGCGAGGGTCACCCGCCCGTCGGACAGCTCTTTGACCCGCTTGATCACGGCATAGCCGTGGAGCGGCCCGCCGAGCAGAGCGGCGAGGACGAAGTACGACGGTTCCCGTAGCGCGGGACGCGAAGCCGATCCCATGAGCCGAATATACAACCAACTTGAGTATCCGTCCAAGGTGACTGTTCACAGTGACACTTGCCCAAATTATCTTAATTATTAAGGTAATTGCATGAGCACATCGACGGACTTCTCGGTGGCGATCGCCGGCGCCGGCCTCTCCGGCCTCTGCCTCGCCCAGTACCTGACGCGCGCCGGCATCGACGTGCACGTCTACGAGCGGGACCCGGGCCCCTTCATCCGGCGGCAGGGTTACCGGATCATTCTCGACCGGTACGGGCTGGAGGCGCTTCGCGAGAGCCTGCCCCGCTCGCTCTACCACCTGGCGCTGGCCACCGGCGACGAGCCCGGCGGTCACCTGCGCTTCACCAACAGCCGGCTGCGGGACGCCTTCACCATCACGTTCAAGGACGAGCCGGGCGCGACCCGCCAGGTCGACCGGCTGACCCTGCGGTCGATCCTGCAGTCCGGGTTGAACGGGCGCATCCACTACGGCAAGGACGCCGTCGCGGTGGAGAGCGGCGGCCCGGCAGGGCTTCGACTGCGGTTCTCCGACGGCGAGGCCGCCGCGGCAACCGTCGTGGTGGGCGCGGACGGCGTCGGCTCGGCCCTGCGACCGCAGCTCATGCCGGACGCGGACCCGGCGAACACCTCGATGGCGGGGATCTACGGCCGCTCTCCCCTGCTGCGTAACGGCGAGAGCGTCATCCCCGACGCACTGCGTACCAGCGGGGTCCTTGCCATCGC
The DNA here is from genome assembly GCF_000568915.1 of Micromonospora sp. M42. Lineage (NCBI taxonomy): Bacteria > Bacillati > Actinomycetota > Actinomycetes > Micromonosporales > Micromonosporaceae > Micromonospora > Micromonospora sp. M42. The sequence continues at coordinate 2,287,074 of NZ_KK037233.1, forward strand.
CGACCGGCCCGGCAGCGCCTTCTTCTTCACCTCCATGCGGTTCGGCGAGAGCCCGCAGGCGGCGTTCGCACGCCTGGCCCCGGGCAACTACGCGCCCAGCGGCGACGACTACGTCATGTGGGGCCTGCTGCTCCGGCAGGAGGAACTGCCGGCCGACGTCCGCGGGAACCTGCTGGCGCTGTGGAAACTGGCCGACCGATTGAGTACGGACTTCCATCCGCTCATCCGGCGCCTGGTCGACACCGCCGAGCTGGACGCCACGGTGCTCAACCTCTTCGCCACCGGCCGACGGCCGCACCGGTGGGCGGTGCCACGGGCCACGATGATGGGTGACGCCGTACACGTCATGCCACCGTTCGGCGCCCACGGCGGCAACACCGCGCTCCGCGACGCCGCCCTGCTCGGCCGCCGGCTGGTCGAGGCGCGGGCGGGCGCCACCTCGGCGGAGGAGGCGATCGCCGCCTACCAGGACGAGATGACGGACTACGCCTTCCGCGCCGTCGACACCGCCTCCGGACTGATGCGCCGCCTCACCGGGGGCGCGGCCGCGCCACACTGGGTGCTGACCCGCGTGCTACCTCGGCTGCACCGGGTCACCGTGCCGGAGGCATGATTGCCCGCATGTCCCACGATCCGGCCCGCGCCTCCGCGATCACCGACCTCATGCGCGCCGGACGGGAGACGTCGCGGCTGTCCATGGTGTTCCGGTACGCCATCGCGGAGCGGCTGGGCCTCGCCGTGAGCGACCTGGAGTGCCTGGACTACCTGGCGGACATCGGCTCCGCCACCGCGGGGCAGATCGCCGAGCGGACCAGCCTCACCACCGGTGCGGTCACCAGCATGCTCCGCCGGCTCCAGCAGGCCGGTTACGTGACGGCCGAGCGCGACCCGGCAGACCGGCGGCGTGTCGTCGTCACCATACGGCCGGAGCGGATCGCCGACCTGGAGCGGCCGTACGAGCGTTTCGCCGAGCGGGCGGAACGGCTCGTCGAGGGCTACAGCGCCGAGGAGGTCCGGCTGCTGGTCCGGCACCACGACCGCCTGCAGGCGATGTACCTCGCCGAGTTGGACCACCTCCGCGACGGCGACACCGCGTAGCCCGGCCGTCGCCCGTGACGACGGCGCGCCGATGGGCGCCCTTGGGAAGTCGTCCAACCTGCCGGGGAGCGGCAGTCATCACCTGTGAGGTGGGACGCTCTCCATTTGATTGCCGACGTAGACCTCCACCAACTCCCCCACCGTCCGGGGGAAGATCTCGTCCTCCAACGCGAGGAAGGGATCAAATCCCATCGACTGTTCGAGCCGCGTAACGAGGACGGCGAAGGCGAGACTGTCCAAGCCGCTGTCGGCCAGGCCGCTCTGCAGGCTGACCTCGCCGTCCTCGCCCCCTTCCTCTTTGATCAGCTTGACCACTTCACGAAGAACGATCTCCGCTACACGTTCCCGCTCGAGCACTGCGCCACCTTCCCTACGTGTTTGTCCGTCCACATTTCCGGTCCGGGCCTCATGCGGTGGAGCCGCCGTCCACGGTGATCAGCGTTCCGGTCACACCGGCGGCATCCGGGGAAAGAAGGTAGGTCACTGCGGCGGCCACTTCGTCGAGACGTGCGAACCGGCCGATCGGACTGCGCCCCTTGATGCGCGCCTGGCTCTCCGCCCCCAGGGCGCCGGTCATCTCGGTGTCAAGGAAGCCCGGCGCCACCGCATTGACCGTCACGCCGCGCCGCCCTACGTCACGGGCCAGCGAACGGGTGAACCCCTCCAAACCCGCTTTCGCCGCCCCGTAGACGGACAGACCGCGGAATCCCGTCGAGGCAACGATCGAGGAGACGTTGACGACGCGTCCCCGGCCCGCTGAGATCATCGAGCGGACAAGATGCTTCGTCAGAACCATCGGCGACACAAGGTCGAGTTGCACTGTTTCCCAGATGGTTCTGTCCTTCACCAGCGGCAGGAGACCGTCGGTGCCGCGAGCGGCGTTGTTCACCAGCGCGTAGGGGGTGCCGTGCGCCTCCACGATTGCGCGTGCCAGGCCGGGCAAGGACTCCAGATCACTCAGGTCGGCACGGACGTGGACATAGCCCGGACCCACCTCCTCCGGCTCGACCTCGCGGCGGGCCAGGCCCACCACCCGGTATCCGTCGCTGCCGAGCCGCCGGGCCACCGCCCGCCCCAGGCCACTGCTGGTTCCGGTCACTACCGCGTACGGACAGTCGCCGCGGGATTCCGCCTCGTTCACGCTCTGCTGACCTTTCCGGTGGGCGACAAGAAGAACTCGGTTACCGCGGTGATCGAGGCAGGAGTATGCGACCGGGGCAGATGGTCGGCGACGAATGACCGCAGGGCCGACTGCAGTTCGTCGGGGTCGAGCCCACTGCCGAGAGGCGAAGGCACAACCCGGGCGGTCAGGATCCAGCCCGTGATCGGGCTGCGCCTGGGCGTCACCACGGCATCATGTACTGCGGGATGCCGCCGGATCAGCTCCTCGACCCGCTCCGGCGAGACCTTGTCCCCTCCGACGTTCACCGTCTGCGACTTCCGGCCGACGAAGTAGACCCGGTCACCGCGAGGCTCGACGAGGTCGCCCGTGCAGACGAATCCGTCCGGCTGCGCCGTGCTGCTTCCCGGCGCCCGGACGAACAGGACGCCGTCGCGGATCTCCAGTGCCACACGGCCGGGAGCCGGCTCGAGAAGATGCCGGGGGAAACCTTCCCTGCCGTCGCTCACCGAGAAGGCGGCACCGGCCTCGGTGGACGCGTAGACATGCGTGACGCGCGCATCGAACCGCCGCCGCAACGCATTGATCAGCGACTGTGTCGCAATCTCACCACCCAGCGTGATCTGTTGCAGCCGGAGGTCGTCACAGGCCCTGCTGCGCAGAATCATCCGCCACATCGTCGGAGTCGCGGACAGTGCGTCGACGCCGGCTCCGGCGAACAGCTGGAGGCGCTCGTCGAGCCCGGCGGCGTGGTGGGCGTCCACCAGGGTGTCGCCGTGGATCGCCTGGAGGACGACCTGGATGCCCGCCATCCGGGTAGGAGAGAACAGGAGACCCCACCGCCGCTGCTCGCGGTCGCCGGGATTCCGCGCCGGGCGTACCGGGCGAATCCGCCGCGTCAGCGAGTCGAGACTGTGGTCGGTCGGGGTGGGCGTCCCCGTCGTGCCTGAGGAGAAGACACGCCAGAGCGTACGCACGTCGGTGCTCGCGTCGCCGGCCGACAGTTCGCCGTGGGATGCGTAGGCGGCAGCTGGGGCATCATCCCCGGCCTCGCGCAGGACCACCGCCTCCGCCGAGCCTACGGTCGGACTCAGGTCACCCACGAACTCGACCCGGGCGGCCCAGCCCTCGAGTGCGACGATGGTTGAGGCGACCAGGCGGGAACTCTGCCCCACCAGGGCCACGGTCGCACCCCGGGGTACGCGACGTCGCAGGCCGAGAACGTCAGCGTGCAGGTCGTGCGAGGTGAGCGGCGGAGACCGGCCGTCGATGACGACCGGACGACCGACGGCAGCGGCCCCCGCTCGGCCGTGCGTCCCGTCATGGTCTGCGACTTCCACCTCAGGACCGTTCATCCTGCTCCCTCACTGCACCGCGGGCCCGGCGCCCGACCGGGACGGATCGACCGGAGCGTGAACTCGTAGAAGATCCTGCCGTCTTCGGTGACGCACGGATGAGCCGCGAACATGCCCTCGCGACTCGCGCGACGTAGCACCCGGTTACTGCCGGACCCGCAGCAGAACGCCTTGTACTCGGGCGTGAAGAAGAGGTCGGACAACAGGGCCATGGCCGGGTCGAGAATCTTGACCTCCCCGTCGGTGTCCACGAGCCGTACCCAGGAATGCAGGCCCAGGCGTGCGCCTCCGAAGATGTAACCCGATTCCTGCTCGGCCGCCACACCACGGTCCAGCAGTTCAGACATCAGTACCTGGCACAGCGAGTCGCAGTCGCCGACGCCCCGGTGCCTGGTGCCGGCGACATCGGAGGACAGGGTCATGGGTGTGAAGTGGAAGCGGTACCGCCGCAGCAGGTCGTCCCAGACCTCCCGCACCCTCGGGTCTCGCACCGTGGCGGTGTTCCCGGTCAGTTCGACCCTGCCGCGCCACTCCGCCCTGCCGGCCTGGATCTCTTCATGCTGCCACTGCACGTCCGGTAGGACAGGCGCGCTCCACTCGGACGACGGGCAGTGCTCCGCGCGGGGACACTGGGCCCAGCCGACGATCTCGTAGGCCCGCGCGGAGACCCAGTCCGCGCCGTACGACTTCAGCATCCTCGCGAAGAAGATCATGATCCGCTCCGGACTGCTGCGTCCGGTGCCGCTGAGCAGGCCCACGTTCCACACGTCGCAGTAGTCGTGTCGGCCGTCCTCCTCCACGAGGCCGGCGGCAACCAGTTGCGCCAGTTCCTCGGGCGTACACCGCAAGGTGTCCAGCGCCTCGGCCCTGCTGATCCACACCCGGTGCTCGGGTGGAGTCGGCACGACGTCCCGCAGCCCTCCGACGAGACTCATCCGAGGGCTCCGAGAGACTGGACGACGGAATCGGCGTGGCGGCCGATGTGTTCGCACATCAGTGACCGGAGCTTTCATATCGTGAGAGCCCGTGCCGGAAGACGGTCGTCCCGATCCACAGGCAGTAGATGGCGACGACCGGCGTCAGCAGCCCCAGCCAACGAGCCGGCCCGTGCGCGAGGACAGCCGCGGCGGGGAAGAAGCTCATGAACGCATAGGGCAGGACGACGGTAAGGGTGATCCGGACCCCAAGGCCGTAGATGGTGACCGGAAAACGAGCCAGTTCCCCGAAGCTGTGCATGGAGAACGCGAACATGGAGTACGGGGAACGCAACCAGAAGGCGGCGCAGTTCGTGAGGAGGTTGAGCCCGATCTTCACACCGGCCGCCGCAACCACGAGCAGCAGCCCGAGCGCGACGCGACCGACGTTCCAACTGACGTCGACGTGCCGCACCGCGGCGATCAGCAGACCGGTGCCGAGGACGAGATTGCCCAGTCCGTTCATTCCCACCGCGGAGCTGAGCACCTGGAGAACCGGTGGATAGGGCCGCAACAGCATCGCGTCCAGCTGTCCGAAGTTGACAGTCACCGCGAGAGTCCAGGCTCCCTGCGCGACCAGCACGCTCAGCCCTTCCGCGACGACCACCAGCGCGTAGATGAGCACGACTTCCCAGAACTGCCAGCCGTTGATCTCCGGGATGCTCCGGAAGATCGCCCACAGGAAGACCACGCCGACGGCCTGCACGAGAACTGCCGACAGGCTCATGATCCAGAAGTCGGCCTCGTACTGGAGAGTGGCGCGCACCTGGGCACCGAGCAGACGGCGGTAGAGCCACAGCGCTCGTCGTGCTTCAGCCACCATGGACCGTCAGCTTCCGAGCGGCGGCCGACCACATCAACCGCGCCAACCACCACAGCGCGACCGCCCAGGCCGCCTGCACCAGCACGGCGGTCGTCGCGTCGCTGCCGTCCAGTGAGCCGGTGTAGAGCAGCGCCGGGGTCGACGCCATTCCGACGAACGGCAGGTACGTGGCGATGACCCGCATCCACTCGGGCAGGAAGGCCAGCGGTACGAGTGCCCCGGAGAACAGCGTGATCACGGCGATCCGGGCGGCCTGCACACCCACGTAGTTCTGCGTCCAGAAGACGAGCAGACCGCTCAGGTACACGATTCCGAACCGCAGGGGCAGCACCAGCAAGGCGGACAGGATGAACAGCGGCACGGTGGCCCGGTCCGGCGGCGGCATGCCGCCGAAGATCGCGGCGGCTGCCAGGACGACCACGGTCGCCGTGCCGGCTTCGTAGACGGCGAACCCGACGCTCTCGGCCAGGCGCGACCACTGGTAGTCGACCGGCCGAACCAGGTCCATGGCCACGTCGCCCTGCTGGATGCGGTTGGCCATTCGATAGTCGGTATAGCTGGACACCAGCGAACCGACGACGAACGCCACCAGCAGGTACGCCTTCATCTGCGGCCAGTCGAATCCTTGCCGAGGGCCGGCGGCGAGTGCCGAGCGCCACAGGTACAGCATGGACAGGACCCCGAACGCCGAGGCCAGCATGCCGAAGAGGAAGCTCGTCTGATAGGCGAGAAGGCTCTTCAGCGCCATCCGGGCCATGCTCCGATAGGCACGTATCCGGCGTGATCGGGTATCAGCCGGCAACGGCACCGCACCGGCGGTCACGAATGTCATGACACGGTCTCCCGATCGACCCCGCCGCCGGGCTCGGGCCGCAACTGCCCCGCGTACACCTTCCGGACGACCGTCTCGATGGCCGGCTCGTCGATGTGCATGTCGACGATCTCCGCCTCGGCGAGCACTGCCGCCAGCACCTCTCGCGCGCCGAGCGTCATCCGGTCGAAGGTGACCGTGAGCTCGCGGTCGTCCGACCCCGCGCGGACCTGAGCGCCCGGCAGTCGCGCGGCGATCCGATCGACGCCCGGCAAGCCGGCGGCCAGCTCGAAGGACATCGACCGCTCGCGGACATGGGTGTCCTTCACCGACTGCAGGTCACCGTCGTACACCACACGTCCCGCGTCGATGATCACGATGCGCCGGCAGATGTCCTCGATGTCGGCGAGGTCGTGGGTGGTGAGCATGACCGTCGTCCCGTCCGCCACCAGCCGACGCACGAAGGAACGCACCCGGTCCTTCACCGCGATGTCCAAGCCGATCGTCGGCTCGTCCAGGTAGACGATCCGCGGTTCGTGGAGCAGCGCCGCGGCGAGGTCGGCCCGCATGCGTTGCCCCAGCGACAACTTACGGGCGACCACCGGGAGAAGGTCGGCCAAGCCGAGGACGTCGTCGAGGCGGGCCAGTGTCTCCCGGTACCGCGCGGCGCCCAGACCGTGCATGTCCCGCAGCAGTTCGAGCGAGTCACGTACGGGCAGGTCCCACCACAGCTGCGTTCGCTGCCCGAAGACGACGCCGACGCGTCGCGCGTTCTCCACCCTCGCCCGGTACGGCACCAAGCCGTCGACGAGGACCTGTCCAGCCGTCGGGACCAGGATCCCGGAAAGCATCTTCACCGTGGTGGACTTGCCGGCGCCGTTCGGACCGACGTAGGCCACCGCCTCGCCCTGTGCCACAGACAGATCGATGCCGTCCACAGCGACGTGCTCGGAGAATCTACGCTGGAGCAGGTGCCGGAGGGAACCGCGTAGCCCCGGCGCCTTCTCCGGCTTGCGGAAGACCTTACGCAGTCCTGCGACTTGGATCAATGCCACCGGACGAGCATGCACCATTTCCATCGCCGCGCCAACCACCTTGCCCCGCACGGATGCCAGCGATAGCCTTCGACGCAAGCCTCTCTCTGAATCGAATTGTTTTCGGTGTCCTGTTCAACGGAGAAGATGTCACTGCGGGACGGAGAAAAATTGGAAATTCGTTTTCGTGCGCCGTCCGGGCGAACCGCCGATCTGACCTGGGGACAGCAGAGGATGGCGCAACTGATGGCGGATCTCCAGCCGAACAACGCCTCACTCAACCTCAAGTTCGCTCACCGGATCAAGCCGGGTCTGAAAGCCGACGAGGTCGCGTCCGCCATCAGAGGAATGGTCGAGGCCTGCGAGTCCGCGCGAACCCTGTTCGAGCCGGACGCGCCCTCCGCACAGCAAAGGGTCACAACCGAGGGAGTCCTGCACGTCGCGGTGATCACCGCCGTGACAGCCACCTTCACATCGGCTCTCGAATCGGCAGCCGAGCTGGCGGGCACCCCGTTCGGGGCCGACGACCTCCCCGTTCGCGTGGGCATCCTGACCGATCGGAGTGGCCCGGCCTTCGTCCTGCTGGCCATCAACCATCTCGCGTCGGACTACCTCGGCGCTCACTGGATGACCTGGCACCTCCGCCACGTCCTCCAGGCTGACGTCTCCGACGGCGAGCCGTCGGCGATCCACCCCGTCGATGTCAGCCACTGGGAGAGCAGTGAGGCCGGCCGGCGGGAAGGGGCCCGTGCGCTGCTCCGGCACGAACGGAGCCTTGCACGCATGCCTCAGAGCATGCTGCCCCGGCTCCCGGTCGAGCCGTTGCATCCCCGCTATCGGTACGTGGTGATGCAGACGTCAGCCGGCGCGTGGTGCCTGAGTCACCTGGCCAAGCGGCACGGGGTCAGCGAGACGGCGGTCGGCCACGCGGCCCTCTCCCTCGTGCTGGCCCACGTCAGCGGGCTGAGCCGGGCCCACCTCCAGGTGTGCGTCAGCAACCGGGCCGGTCGGGACACGGCTGCCGTGGTGGGTTGCCTCACCCAGGACGTTCCCACCTGCGTGGCGATCGACGACGCCGACTTCGACGCACTGCTGCGGCGATCCGCCGGCGCCATCCACCACGCGACACTGACCGGGCGCTTCCCGCACCGAGGCCTGATGGAGGTGCGCGAGCGCGTCGAGAAGCGGCGCGGCTTCCCGCTGGATCTCTCCTACTGGCTCAACAGCCGACTGTTCGTGCCGCTCCCCGCGGAGGCACCGAACGCCGCGCGGATACGGGAGGAAGCGGCCAGGACCTCCGTCCGGTGGCTGGGCGGCGACCAGTGCAGCACGAGCACCCTCTTCTGCTACCTGGACCGCCGCGACGACATACTCGAAGTGCTGATGCTCGTCGACACCGCCTATGTCGCTCCCGCCGAGGCGGAGCAGTGGTTGCGCGCGTTCGAGTCGATTCTCGTCACCGCGGTCCTGCGACCGGAGCTCAGCGCGGACGCTCTCGTCGCGGAGACCGGCGTCGTGTCGTTCCGCGCGACGGACGACTGGGTCAAGATCGACCACAGCTGGATCCACCTACCCACCACGGCGGCACGCCTGCATGCGGCGCTTCCGGGCATGACCCTACGACTTGCGGTTGAGACTCCCGGTGGTGAGGCTTCCCTGGTGGCGATGGTGGCCAGTCCTCGGAGCGGCCGCGAGACCAGCGCTCCTTCCGACACCGTTGTCGTCGAGGCGCTTCGTGGCTGCCGGGTCGGCATGCGCCCGCACCGGTTCGTCTCGAGGGCAGGGGATGTACAGGACTGATCGGCGACGTGGACCACCTCGCGGCCCAGGTGCCCGGGCACGCGACGACAGCAGGCCGCAGTCGCTCTCGAACCGGTAGGCGGCGCCCAGGTCGCCATGGCCCTCTCACTCCCGGAAGTTACGGAAAGGCACCGAGAATCCCGGCGCGGCAGTGATGCGGTTCCGTAGCTGCGCACGCGACACCGGGTCGCACGGCATGCCACCCGCGACCGCGTAGGTGACCCCCTGCCCTACACCACAGCGAGACCGACCGCCAAGCAGGGAAAAGAGCGTCGACGCATTGAATCCGAGAAATTTCCGGGTGCCACGGGGCACCTGTGCAAGCGGTCAGAAGCTACAGTTGCACATGCCGCGGGCCGCCAGAGCACTCAGGATCGGCCCACTACCAGCGGCATCACCGGAGCCCGAAATTTCCGACAAGTTGTTCTCTGATTTATCGGACCGGTTCCACTCACGAGAGGCGACGACTGAGCCCACGAAGAGCCGGTCAGCGAGGCATCAGCAGCTGTTCACGGGGAGGACAGGTTGATCGACGCCAACGATCCGCTGCAGGTTGTGGAGAGCTGGACCGAAGGAAGCCAGCAGGAGGCCGTATCGGTACCGATCCGGTCGCTCCTGCCCGGTCAGGGCCCCCGCCGGCACGGGGTCGACGAGACGCACGTACAGCTGTTGGCCCAGTCCGAACTCCAGCACCCGCCGATCCTGGTGCAGCGCAGCACCATGCGCGTCATCGACGGGATGCATCGTCTGCAGGCGGCACTGCTCCGTGGTGCGGACTCGATTCACGCGCTGATGCTCGACGACGACGACCAGATGGCCTTCCTGCGCAGCGTCACGAGCAACATCAAGCACGGCCTGCCGCTGACCCTGGCCGACCGCCGGGCGGCGGCCGAACGTCTGCTGGAGATGTTCGCGCATTGGTCGGACCGGTCACTCGGCCGCGCCACCGGGCTGTCGGCCAAGACGATCAGCACATTGAGGCAGCGCAGCGGCCAGCCGATGCCGGCCGAGCGGACCGGCCGGGACGGACGGGTCCGGCCGACAGACGCCGACGCCGGCCGGAAAGCTGTCGTCGCGCTCCTGACCGAACGACCTGATGCTTCGCTGCGGGAAATCGCCCGGTTGGCCGGCGTCTCACCGAACACGGTCCGCACCATACGCCGCAAACAGAACGACGGTGCGGCGGGTTCACCGTCGCCGGCACGGGCACTGTCCGCGGTCAAGGAGGCGCCCGGCGCGCCCGAGCCGAGCCGGGACGTCACCGCGTTGGCGCTGGAGAACCTCGCCAAGGATCCGTCCGTGCGCTACACCGAGGCCGGGCGCACCCTGCTGCGCATGCTGCATCAACAACTCAGCCTGGTCTCCGACCACGACATCATCAACGCTCTTCCACCGCACTGCCTCCCGCTGGTGGCCCGCCTCAGTCGCGGACTGTCGCAGCAGTGGGAGCAACTCTCCGCGCGAGCGGCGATCCGCGTCCAGACCGAGGTGGGTTGAGCGGCCAAACCCGCCGACCGTCCACACGCTGCGATCGTCCGCCCCACCGCACCTCAGCCTTGGCACTTCTTCGGCCACCGCCCGGCGCCGGGCGGTGGCCGGACGCTCGCTCGTCGCGTCGACGTCGAGGCGCAAATATGTCCGGAAGAGCCAGGACTCCGCCCGCCGCAGCTGCACTCATTGACATAGCTAAATAGCCCTGTAATGCTTTTTGCATGATGACAACCACCGCGCAGGAAATGTCCGCGCAAAACGCAGAGGTCTCCCTCAACGAGACCGCCGAGGAATCGTCCATCGACAACATCGAGGGTCTCTTCGAGGAGGTCGACCTCTTCTCGACGGCCCTCATCCAGGGCGGCTGCACCGGCGGCTTCACGTCCCTGTGATCCAACTGTCGCGTGCTAACCGGCCGTCTTTCGGCCGGTTAGCACGCGCTTTCCTGTCATCGGGCAGCCGTATCCGGGAACGCCGACAGGATGTCAATCATTCAGGTTGTCCAGAAAGTCAACCGGTCGGAGCGTACAAGAGATAGGACCCTGCTTTGGAGACGCTAGCTGAGGCTGCCGCAGAAAACGGCACCGACGCCCGTTCCGCAACGTATCGCGCGCACCCTCTTGTGCGCATCGAGCCGGCGGCCAGTGACCTGTGGCTCATCAGCCGAGACGACAGGTTGAACGGACACAAGGTTCCCGCGTCGGCTGCGGGTCTGCTCGTTGCCGCCTTCGCTCCGGGAACCATCTATTCCCTGTCGGAGCCGATCATGGCGGCGATCGGCTCCGTGCGCAGGGCCGAGCTGATCGCCGAGTGGCTGGTCGCCCACGAGTACCTGGTGCGCGATGACGACGCCGAGGCGATCAAGACGCGGCGGTGGCTGGAGTCGTGGGCCGAGAATGGATGGCGGGCCGCCTCCCGCTATCACGCGCGTACTTACGGATACCCCTTCGAGTTCTACGAGGCTGACGGCAACTCCGCGGAGGACGTACGCCGGATGGTCGCGTACAACGCGCAGCAACCCGACGTCGATCGGGCCCGGCCCCGGCTGCACGACCAGGAGAAGGTGTACGCACTGCCGGACCCCGCCCCGGAGTTGTTCCCCGCGACCGCTTCGGCGGCGACGAACCTTGCGGTAGCGGCGCAGCCGCTGGACTACGACCGCCTTGCGTCGCTGCTCTCCCTGCTGACCCGACCGATTCGTCAGGCCAGGATGCCGTTCGCGGAATCGGCCAACCTGCTGCGGAAGACGAGCCCTTCCGGCGGTAGTCGTCATCCGACGGAGTTCTCCGTCGTCACGCATGCCGTCGACGGGATCGACGACGGTGTCTACCAAGTCGCGACCGTCGACGGTGCGCTGGACCGCATGGATCACCTCGACGCCTCGTCACGCGACCTGGCGGACCTGTCGGGTATCGCCGACGACAACCGCCCCTACGCACTCATATTCTTCAACTCCTATTTCGCCCGGAACCGCTACCGCTACCGGGAACCAAGGACCTTCCGGACGGTGCACATGGATGTGGGCCACCTCATGGGTACTGCCGAGTACCTGAGCCGCGCGAACGGTTGGGCGGTCCGGCATGCCCAGCACCTCGACGGTAAAAAGGTCGCGGACGCGCTCGGCACCGACCACCGCGTCGAGGCGACAATCGCAGCGACTCTCGTACACGCAGCCGATCAGCCTGCAGAAAGCCGGGATTGATGTCCACGACATGGTCGCCACTCCTCGTCATCCGACCCGACCGTGACGCCGCCGTTCTCGAAGACTCCCAGTCGGCGCAGTCGGTCCGCTTCGACGCCGCCGAACTCGCCCGGAAACTCGTGTCGGACGCCCCCGAGGTCGGGGCACGCGAACTGTCTCCGTCCGACGACCTCGATTCGATCTCGACCGATTGGGTCACGAACGGGTGGCGTCCGAGCCTCGACTACTTCAACTGGTCCGAGCAGATCTCGGAGAGCAGGCGGGAGGCCCGGTATCCGGCCCGCGGCAGTCAGGCTCAGCCGACGCGTCCAGCGACGTCGACGCCGCAGTGGAACTGGGCAGAAGAAGGCACTACGGCCGGCACCGGCGGGTTCAGCGTCGGTGAACTGCTGGTACGACGACGCACGGCCCGCCAATTCGAGCCGGAGCCCTTGTCGCGGGAGACCGTCGCCGCCATCTTCCGCTGCTTCTCCGCGCTCATGGCACCCTTCGAGCCGTCCGGCTCGCTGGCAGGCGTGCGTATGGGCGCCGTCGTGTACGCGATCAACGGCGTCGATTCGGGCATCTGGGCTCTCGACCTCGCCGGCGAGCGAGCCGATCAGCTGACCTCCGGCAGCTTCCGCCAGGAGATGGCCGATCTGATGTGCGGCATGCAGGCACCCATGACGGCAAGTGCCACGATCGTGCTGATCGTCGACTTCCCCCGCCGCCAGGAAATGTTCCCCTACGAGAGGGCCTTGCGCGAACTGTACGTCGAGGTAGGTCGAGTCGCGCAGAAATTCATCATCGCGGCGGAGTCGTACGACTGCGGCGCGCTGATCACCCCGGCGACAAATGACAACGTGCTGGCGGAGTTGCTCGGGCTCTCGGATGACGAGGCACCGGTCTACACCATCACCTTCGGTCGGAAGACCAGCAGGAAAGGCTGACCCACAAAAAATGGCACTCACCGCTGCGGTCGTCCGCGATGATTGGAAATGCGTCCGATTCACGAGCCCTTTCGACGGGCTCTTCGGCTCTGTCGTCGAGGCGGACGACGACGTGCTCGGCGTCGCGTGGGATCTTGACCCCGCACGGGCGGACGAGAGAGCACTGGGTGAGGCTGTCGAGCGCGCCGCGCTGCACGAGCCAGCCCTCGCACCTGTGCGTGCGTCCGCGAACGAGCTCGGCTCGAAGGCCATCCGTCTCGACGACCGGGCGACCTTCAGCCCGGAACAGTGCTCGCAAGAGCCGCTGCTCCGCCCGTTCGCATGGAACGCGCACTCCCAGAACACCTGGGTGACGATGCAGTCTCCGGACGGCGAGGTGTTCGTACCCGCCGACGTCGAGCGGATGCGGGTCCACGACTCGGATCCGACCCGCGTCAAACCGATGACCTCGATCGGCGCCGCGTGCGGGGTCGACTGGGACACGGCCCTCACCCGCGCGCTCACTGAGGTCGTGGAACGGCACGCCGTTGCGGCGGCCGTCTACTCCGGGCGCCGCGCGGCCCGAGTCCGTCCCGGCGACGACCGGTACTCCGTTCACGACATCGCGGAAATTCTCGGCGGTGCGGCTGACGTGGTCGTCGGGCTGCTGCCCGGCAGCCATTTCGGATTGCAGGTCGCGCTGGCCGCCATCGTCGGCACCCGCGACGGACTGCCGGAGGTGGCCTTCGGGTCGGCCGCCCATGCGGACGCGGCGGATGCGATCCGCTCAGCGGCGATCGAAGCGGTGCACATCTTTCACCTCGGCTGGCGTCTGCACCGCCGGGGAGACCCCGAGGAGCGGCCGGTGGGCATCAACACCCGGGCGCTGTGGTGGGCGAGGCACGGGCGCGCCCACCTGGGCGACTACTTCGTCGACCAGGTGGCCGAAGCCCAGGGCACGACCTCGGGCGGACGTACCTGGACCGAGATCGGCGATGCCATCTCCGCAGAGGGGTTCCGCTGGGCGTACAGCGACATCACCCCGGCATGGGCCGCCGGCGCCGTGGTCGCTCGCGCGGTGGTCCCTGCCCTGCTCCATCTCCAGATCAATCCGTTCCCGCTGCTTTACGCTCCGCGCTTCCCTTCCGAGGTAGAGGCGTTCCTCCGTCGCTCGGGTGGCGGGGTGAACAATGACCATCCGTTTGTCTAGTCCAGGAACTCCGGCGGAACCGGTGCCCCCGGTCGTCGAGGAGCGCCAGATCGCCGACGCGCCGTTCACCCGCGGCGGGGTGCCTGGCGCGTCGCGGCATGGCGGAGGCCCGCCGGTGCTGCCGACCGATCAGGCCGTCGTCGTCTTCGAGTCGGGTGGGTGGCGGTCATATCCCACGTCCGGCAGTGATCGGGCACCGTGGCAGCAGCACGGATGGGGCGCCGCCTTCGACCTCGTCAGCGACGCGATGAGGAACGGCTCGTCGCCGCGCACGCTGTCGATGCCCGAGGCGCTTCCCGACCCGTCGAACATGGGAGCGGTGGTCGAGCACTACCCGCCCGTCGTGAGCGGGGCACGTCTGTCGCCCGCAGAACTCTTCGGCGCGGTGGGTCGGTGCCGCCGGCGGTATGCGGCGAAGGGGGTCGGGTTCCACGTCGCGGTTGTCGACGCCGGCGAACTGGGTCCCGGGTGGTACAGCCCGGACGGGACCCTGCTGATCCCGAGAAGCCGGCACGACCTCGGCGAGGAGTTGTCCTCCCTTCTTCCGGTCGCGTACGGCCGGGCGGAGTTCGACGTCGGCGCATCGGTCGTCGTATCAGTGTCCGTCGACGCCGAGCGGGACGCTGCCGACGAGTACATGGAGCAACTCTGGATCGGAGGACTCGCGATAGGCGAGCTCGAAGGGTACGGCTCGGACCTGGGATGGGCGACGCGCGGCAACTATGCGGTGCTCGCCGGATTCCATGACGTCGTCGGGCTGGACTCCGGCAGACAGTTGGCTGTCGGTGCTGTCTGCTGGGCAGGGCTGTGACATGGGAGCCGCGTACACGTGGGCTGCGGGAACGACCATGGAGAACGAGGGCTCCGACACCATCCGGATCAGCGCACCGGCGCTGGGCCGGTCGTGGCGCCTGGGCGCGGGCCGCGTCGAGCGGCTTCTGCACCAGGTCGTCGCCGAGGAGTTCGATGACCCGGCCGTACAGCAGTTGATCCGCCTCGGTCTCCTGGTCGAACGCGAAGGTGCCGACGGCACGTCGTGGGGGCCGGTGCGCCGCTACCACGCCTGGAGCGGAATCGATCATTTTCGCGACGGAGCGGATTCGACTGGTGGCCTCCGGGCATCGGCGCTGCGGCTGTTCTCGCAAGACGACCTCGATGCCCTGCGCGAGCCGGCGGTCCCCGAGGGTCGCCGGGAGCGGATTCCCGAACCGTGGGCGGCGGTGGTCTGGACCGCTCTCACCCGGGTGCGCGCCAATCGCCGGCGGTTGCGCGAGGCGGTGCACCCGGCCGAGCTGCTCTACAGCTACGGAGCGGCCCACGGGCTACTGATCGTGTCGCGCGTGGACGGTCGCGTCCTGGTCACTGTGGCCGACCCCGCCTCGTACGGTTCAGGAGTCCGCCTGGCGTCCATGGACGCCGCGGCGGATCCGCGACTTGACGTCCTGGCTCCCCTCGCCATCGGGGTCTTCGGCGATCTCGCCGCCTACCGGAGACGCTATCGCCACGAAAAGGCGTTCCGCGGCTTCCTCGTCGACGGCGGACGGCTGAGCGCGGAAGTCGCTCGCGCTCTTCGCGCGAAGGGCGTCAGCTCGACCACCCGCACGGGCTTCACCGACCCCGCTCTTCTGTCAGCGCTCGGCCTCCAGCCGTTCGTCCATCACCTCGCGGCTGCCTACGTCGCGGACGAGGTGGGCGTCGACCACCGATACGTCGCGACCCGGGTGGCACCGTGACGACGAGAGGGGCAGGCGGCGCGACGGACCGTTGCACGGGGACGTTCGGGCTGCTCGAGCGCGTAGCCGGGGAGGTTCCCGACCGCCTCGCGCTGGTCGAACCGTTCGTGCGTGGTCTCACCTTCGCGGAGTGGTTGCACGACTCGGTGGCGCTGGCCGCGCGCCTTTCCGAGGCAGGGATCACCAGTGGCATGCGTGTCGGTCTGCTGTTCGACCGCAGGCACTGGATCGATCTGTGCGTCGCCTACTTCGCGGTGCAACGGCTGGGCGCGGTCACTGTCACCGTCTCGGCGGGAGCTCCGGCGTCCGTCCGCGACTTCATCACCCAGGACGCCGGCATCTCCGCATGGATCGCTGCGGACCCGTCGCCGGTGGGGAACGGCCCGGGCGGCGATCCGTATCAGGTTCTTCCGGTCGAGCCTCCGCGCTGTGGGGACCGGGTTCCCCCGCCGGCGACGACCCGCCCCGAGCAGACGGCCGACATTCTCTACACGTCCGGCACGACCGGCCTGCCCAAGGCGGTCGTGACGCCGCACGCGCTCTTCACGGAGGTCTACGCCCGCCCGCCGTCCGCTCACGGCGGCATCGGCCCACCGATCCTGCACGCCTTCCCGATCGGTACGGCGGCCGCGCTCATGATGTTGTACGCCCCGTTCCAGGGCATCGACGGGCCCGGGCTCACGCATCCCATCACCAGGGCGGTCGCGGCGCTGCCGGAGTTCAACACCAATGACGTGTGCAAGGCGGTCGCCGACTGTCAGGTCACCCTGTTGTTCCTGACGCCTGCCATGCTGGCACATCTCACGACGCTCACCTCGTCGCAACGTGAGATGCTCGCGTCTCTGGAGGTAATCCACTGCGGTTCGGCGCCGCTGAATCCGGCTCATGTGAAACGAATCCGCCGGATGCTGCCGTCCGTTCGGGTGGTCAACGCGTACGGAACCACCGAGGCTTGGCCCGCGATGGTGGAGATGCCGTCAGCGGGCGCGGATCCCGATGTCGTCGGGAGACCGGCACGAGGCACCCGGATCCGCATCAGGAGCCTGGAGACGGGGCTCGTCGTCGGCCCGGGCGTCCACGGCCGCGTGGAGATGTCCTGTCCGCGGTTCCGCGGACGCCGCTCCTACCTGCACGACTCAGTGCCCTCGAAAACCTTCCTTCCGGACGGCTGGACGGCGACCGGAGACATCGGTCATCTCGACGAGGAGGGCAACCTGCATCTGAGCGACCGCGTCTCTGACGTCCTCAACGTCGGCGGGGAGAAGCTCTCGGCACGCCCGGTCGAGATCGCCCTCCTCTCGCACCCGATGGTCGAGGTCGCGGCCGTGCTCGGACTCCCGCATCCCCGGCTGGGTGAGTACGTCGCCGCGGTCGTGGTGCTCCGGCCGGGCCGGACGAGCCTGGACGACATTCGCGTGCACCTGCTCGAGCGTCTGCCACCGAAGCAGATACCGCGCCGCGTGTTCGCTGTCGGATCGATGCCCGTGACCGAGAACGGCAAGATCCTGAAGAACGATTTAAAGAATTCGATTGCGCGCGGCGAGGGCACGCTTTCGGAGCTTCGCTGAGGAGAGCGACGTGGATTCGTCTGAGGTACTCGAAACAGTTAGCGGATTCTGGCGGGAACTGCTGGAGACGGATGCGGTGGACGTCGACCACGATTTCATCGCGGCGGGTGGAGACTCCCTCCTCGCAGTGGAGCTGTTGGCGCGGCTGGAAGGAACCTTCCCCGACGCCGGCTTCGACGACCCCGCGAACGTCGGCTGGCTGACGATACGAGCGACCGCCGAGCAGATAGTGGCGAGGAGTTCCACCCGGTCGGCGATCGATGCCGGCTCCGGCGACTGAGCCGAGGCCGGTGCGCGCATGCCGCCGACCACTCACCTGACGGGGAAGGGAGCGCTGTGGATGATGCGCGACGTGCTGACGGCCCCGGTGGCTGACGGAAGAGGTGAACGGTGACAGCCGCGAAGCAGAAGCCCGTGTCCCGCGACCGCTGCGGCGGTGACCGTCACGTCGACATGCGGGCGGTGATGGGTGCGTTCGCCACGGGCGTCACGGTGGTGACGTCCGGGCGGGAACTCCCGCACGGCATGACCGCCAACGCGTTCACGTCGGTCTCGCTCGACCCGGCGATGGTGTTGGTGTGCGTGAAGCAGTCCGCCGCAATGCACAGCACAATTCTGGCGAACGGGATGTTCGCGGTGTCGATCCTCGCCGCAGGACAGGAAGAACTGGCGCGCTACTTCGCCAGTCCCAGCCGGCCGCGCGACGAGCGGGAGTTCCGTACCGTCGATTTCCGGCCCGGCGAGCACACCGGCTCCCCCATCATCGAGGGCAACCTCGGCTGGGTGGAGTGCGAGCTCGCCGCCGTGTACGAGGGCGGCGACCACTCCATATTCCTCGGCTCGGTGCTGGACATCGGCCACGGCGACCGCACCGACGCACTGGTGTTCCACACCGGGCGGTTCAGTGTTCTGGCCACGGACGTCCACGGGGTTCGCTGACCCGCCGCTCGGCCCACCGCCGGCCGATACGAAGGGCCGGGGCCACGACGCACGGCCGAACGGGCGGCGTGCTCGTGGCCCCGGCGCTCCTCATGCCTTACGCAGCCAGAACGTCAGGCCGAGCGTCTCGTCGGTGAAGGACGTCGCGTCTGCCCACGTCGGCCGCCCGAGGGTGAAGTCCGTCGCAAGCACCTCGTCGGCCACCAGCTTCTGATGCTCCGTCAACGCCGTCAGGGTGTCAGCGGTCGCCTCGTAGCGGAGTTCGATGCGATCGGCGACCTCCAGGCCGGTGGCCTTGCGGGCCTCCTGGATCTGGCGGATCACGTCCCGCGCGATCCCGGCGAGGCGGAGTTCCGGCGTGATGTCCAGATCCAGCGCCACCGTCGCACCTGCGTCGTTGGCGACCGCCCATCCGGCACGTGGAGTCTCGGTGATGACGACCTCGTCCACCGTGACGACCACCGCCTCACCGTCCACGTCGACGGTCGCCTCACCTCTCGTACGGAGGGCGTTGGCGAGGGCGGTCGGCTCGGCCGCCATAATCGCCGCGGCGACGCCTTGGACCGCCTTGCCGAACCTCTTGCCCAGGGGGCGGAAGTTCGCCTTCACCGTCGTGTCCACGAGTGAACCGCTGGTGGCCGTGATGGGTGCCACCGAGACGACATTGAGCTCCGACGCGATCTCGGCGAGGAGTTCCGCCGGCAGGTCGGCGAAACCTGCCGCGGACACGACCGCGCGGGACAGCGGCTGGCGCGTCCTGATGCCGGAGTCGGCGCGGGCGGAGCGGCCGAGTTCGACGAGCCGACGCACGAGAAGCATCTGCGCCGACAGTTCCGGGTCGATCAGGGACAGGTCGCCGGTGGGGTATGCGGCGAGGTGCACGGACTCCGCCGCACCGGGCGTGACCGGAACCACCAGGTCCTGCCACACCCGCTCGGTCACAAACGGTGTGATCGGCGCGAGGAGGAGCGTCAGGGTGGACAACGTCTCGTGGAGCGTGGCCAGGGCGGCCGGGTCGCCGTGCCAGAAACGCCGGCGGCTGCGGCGAACGTACCAGTTGGAAAGATCGTCGATGAACGTGGACAGCAGCCGGCCGGCCTCGTGGGTGTCGAAGCGCTCCATCGCGGCGTCCACGTCGCGTACCAGGCTGTTGAGCTCCGACAACAGCCATCGGTCCAGCAGCGGGCGGCTACGGGGCGCGGGATCTGCCGCCGACGGCGACCAGCCGGCGGCACGGCCGTACAGCGCCCCGAAGGACACGGTGTTCCAGTAGGTCAGAAGAGTCTTGCGGACGACCTCCTGAAGCGTGTTGTGCCCGACGCGCCGGGCCGACC
Organism: Micromonospora sp. M42; assembly: GCF_000568915.1. NCBI lineage: Bacteria > Bacillati > Actinomycetota > Actinomycetes > Micromonosporales > Micromonosporaceae > Micromonospora > Micromonospora sp. M42. The sequence continues at coordinate 2,306,974 of NZ_KK037233.1, forward strand.
ACGGGGAACCGACAGCGGCCATGAACCAGCGCACCGCGTCGGCACCGTGCTCGTCCATCAGCGGGATGGGTTCGAGGATGTTCCCCAGGTGTTTCGACATCTTGCGGCCGTCCTCGGCGAGGATGTGGCCCAGGCAGACGACCGTTTCGTAGGCCGACTTGTCGAAGATGAGGGTGCCCACCGCCATGAGGGTGTAGAACCATCCCCTGGTCTGGTCGATCGCCTCCGAGATGAAGTTCGCCGGGTACCGCTTCTCGAAGAGTTCGACGTTCTTGTGCGGATACCCGAATTGCGCGAAAGGCATCGAGCCCGAGTCGTACCACGCGTCGATGACTTCGGGCACCCGGCGCGCGGTGGCGCCGCATCGGCAGTCGAAGGTGACGTCATCGATATAGGGACGGTGGGGATCCAGCTCGGACAGGTCGGTCCCGGCCAGCTCGCTCAGCTCGGCCAGCGAGCCGACGCAGGTCAGGTGGTTGTCCGGGCAGCGCCAGATAGGCAACGGCGTGCCCCAGTACCGACTGCGGGACAACGCCCAGTCGACGTTGTTGTTCAGCCAGTCCCCGTAGCGGCCGTACTTGATGTTCTGCGGCTGCCAGGTCGTCGCCTCGTTCTCGCGCAGCAGCGCTTCCCGGATGGCCGTGGTGCGGATGTACCAGGACGGCTGCGCGTAGTACAACAGCGCCGTGTGACAACGCCAGCAGTGCGGGTAGCTGTGCTCGTACGCCTCCTCGCGGAAGAGCAGTCCCCGCTCGGCGAGATCCGCCACCAGGACCGCGTCGGCACTCTTGAAGAACGTGCCGCCGACGAGCGCGAGGTCGGACTGGAACGTGCCGTCCGGACGGACGGGGTTGACCATCGGAAGACCATACGCACGGCACGCGGCGAGGTCGTCAGCGCCGAATGCCGGCGCCTGGTGCACCAGGCCGGTGCCGTCCTCGGTCGTCACGTACGTCCCGAGGATGACGAAGTTCGCGTCCTCGACCTGGACCAGGTCGAATGGCCGCCGGTAGGTCCAGCGTTCCATGTCCTTGCCACTGAAGGAGTCGCCGACGACGGTCCATCCCTCACCGAGTGCGCTGCCCGCCAGCGCCTCCGCGACAACGAGCTGCTCCTGGCCGTCGGTCATTACGACGTAGGTGACGTCGGGATTGACCGCGACCGCGACGTTGGAGACCAGCGTCCATGGGGTCGTGGTCCACACGAGCAGGGAAGCCTGGCCCGCCAGGGGGCCCGAGGTGAGTGGGAACCGCACGAACACCGACGGGTCGGTGACCACCTCGTACCCCTGGGCGAGCTCGTGATCGGACAGCCCCGTCCCGCAACGAGGACACCAGGGCGCCACGCGGAAGTCCTCGACGAGCAGCCCTTTTTCGAAGATCTGCTTCAGCGACCACCACACCGACTCGATGTATTCCGGGTCCATCGTCCGGTAGGCGTCGTCCATATCGACCCAGTAGCCCATGCGTTCGGTCAGCCGGGCGAACTCGTCGGTATGCCGGGTCACCGACTCGCGGCACCGGGCGTTGAACTCCGCGATACCGAAGGCCTCGATGTCGCGCTTACCGGAAAAGCCGAGTTCGCGCTCGACAGCCAGTTCCACCGGAAGTCCGTGGCAGTCCCAGCCGGCCTTCCGCGCGACATGGAAGCCCTTCATCGTCTTGTACCGGGGAAAGACGTCCTTGAACACTCTGGCTTCGATGTGGTGCGCCCCTGGCATACCGTTCGCCGTTGGGGGACCCTCGTAGAAGACCCATTCCGGCCGCCCCTGCGATCTTTCCAGGCTGAGGGCGAAGACCTTACGATCACTCCAGAATTTGAGGATGCCGTGATCGATATCGGGAAAGCTCGCCTGCGCGGGCACAGCGCGGTACATGGATCCTCCAACGAAGCGGTTACCGAACTTCGGTGGAGGGACGAGGCCCGGGCCCCGCGGTACCACCCTCCTTGGCCACAGCGCGCGGCCCTCTCGTTAAGTTGTGGTCGGGTCTACTCGGCGTGACGCCTTTCTTCCGACGGCTCCAGGGTGATCTTCCCGCTGCGCACACCCCCGGGCTTCCACCATCCCCGGGTCTCTGCTGGCTGCGTGCAGTGGTACTCGTCCCTATCGACGCCTTTCCGGGCCAGTGTAGCCCATCGCGCCGTTCGGCCGATGGCGGCGGCAAGGAGGATGACGGACGCGAAAGTGGGTGGTGAACGTGCCTCACAGGCACGGCGCGCATCAACTGCCGACAGGTCGCACACCCTCGTGAACAAGCCACCCGAACGCTACGATCGGCGTCAATCTCAGCAATCAGTCGACGACGTCGAGGTGACCGCCCTTGTTCACGCCAGCTCAGCTAGGTCTGGACGATCCCGCTCGCTACGTCGAGGCAGAGGAACGGTTTTCCCGGACCGCTTCGGAATGCGCCGCTTCCGCGAATGCCGCCGGAGAGGGGCGAGCACTGCTCAACACGGCGTGGGCGGTGGAGAAGCAGGGCAGAGGGGCGGAGGCAATCAAGCTGGCGGAGACAGCGAGACATCTTCTCCGTGATTCGGAGGCCCTGTCGGCTCTCGCCGAATGTTGCCACTCCATCGGCGTATGGCGGTTTCACCACTTCGACGACGATCCGCCCGTGAACGACTTCCGCGAGGCGATCCAGGTGCGCCTCGGCACCGGAGATCTGATGGCTGCCGCCCAGTCGTGGCACAACATGGGATACGTCCAGTTGGCATCCGGTGACGTCGCGGGCGCCTGGTCCTCGTACGAGCACGCGACAGATCTCCTCCGTCAGGTTCGCGACGGCGGCGACACCGAACTCGCCTCGAAGGCGTTCCGCCAGTTCGGTTTCATCCTGTCGCACCAGGCGTTCGCTGCCGCACGTCACGACTCGGCCCGCGCCGCCCTTCAAGCGACAGGACGATACTTCGACCACGTCCGGCTTACCGGCGCCCACCGTGAGCCGGTCTACGCCTACCTCGCGCCGGGAATCGCCCTAGCCGCTTCCCGCGAGGTGCCCGAGGACGAGGCGAACGCGCTCGAGGCGCTGGTGGGCATCGCTCCAGACCCGGAGTCATGGCTGCTCGCTGCCGTCCGTCAGGCGACCGACGCCATGACGTCGCCTGTGGATACGGGCACCGGCCGGCACGCCTACCTGGGCGCCCGGATCCTCGCGCTGGCAGAGCTGGCGCGCTGGCACCACATGGCCGGGCGCGGCCGGGAGGCGGACGAACTGGTGGACTTGGCCGTGAATCTGTCGCGCGCGCGGGGATGGCACGGAGAGGCAGTGCGCGCTGCCCGCGTCTCCGAAGGATCGTCGTGACGGCCACGCCGACCGCGGATTTCACCATTGCCGGCTGCACCGTCATCGATCCGGATTCCGGCACCACCACCCTCGGCTCATTGTCGATCATCTCCGGTTCAGTCAGCACACGCACCACCGCAGATGCCGACCTCCCACACCTCGACGGCACCGGTTTGTTCGCCGTTCCCGGGCTCATCGACATGCACGTCCACGCGACCAGCGATCCTCATGGCCGGACCGCGTCGAGCTGGTCGGACATCTCGGCCACCACCATGACGCTGACGGCTGTCGCGAATCTGGCGACCGCGCTGCGCAGTGGGATCACGACGGTCCGCGACCTGGGTGCTCCGCGTGACCTCGGGTACTCCATCCGCAACGCCTGGGCCCGGGACTTGTTCGTCGGGGCCAGGCCGTTCGTCGCCGGTCCGGTCATCACCGCAGTCGGCGGGCACGGAAGCTGGCTCGGTGTCGAATCCGAAGGAGCCGGATCCATCGGCGCGCTCGTGCGTCGAAACGCCGCCGACGGCGCGGATGTGATCAAGCTGGTGATGCGCAGCGCGGCGCGCCGGATGGAACTCCGGCCGGAGGAACTGAGGGAGGCGGTCGCCGAGGCCCGTTGGCTGGACATCCCCGTAGCCGTACACGCGAACTTCTCGGAACGTTCGATCGACGCGGCCGTGGAAGCCGGCTGCGACACCTTGGAGCACGGCTTCGCGATATCGGAGGCCGCTGCCGGTGCGATGTCGAAACAAGGCACCGCCCTCTGCTCCACCGCTGTAGCGCTCCAATCGATAGTGAGGCGTCCGCAGCTCTGGATCCGGCAGGGAGGCAAAAGTCTGGTGGAGATGGCCGTCAGTCAACTCCCGGAGGCACGACGCAGCTTCGAGCGAGCTCTGGCGGCCGGCGTCACCCTCATCGCGGGGACGGACGCCGGAGCCGCCGGTGTGGGTTTCGACTCCCTGCCGTCCGAGCTGGAGGCCATGGTTGACTGGGGCGCCTCCCCGCACGAAGCGCTCGCGGCGGCGACGTGCAGGGCAGCCGAGGCCCTCCGTCGTCCGGATCTGGGCTCCCTGAGCGACGGCACGGTGGCAGACGTCGTTCTGCTCCGCGCGAATCCGCTCGTCGACATATCCGCGTGCAGAGAGGTCGAAGCCGTGATCCAGGCCGGGCGTCTCGTTCGCCTGGACACACTGTCGCGGCTACACGGAATGGCGGTGTCCTCCGCTCCGGGCACAGTCCTTCCGCCCATCGGGTCGACCTCATGAGGCGCTGGGCCCCGGCAGCGGGGTGGAGCATCGAACCGGACGCCGACGGCCTCGCGTTGACCCACAGCGGCCGCCGGATGACCGTCCGCATGCCGCCCGAGGTCGGCAGGGAGATCGTCGCGGCCGTCGGCGGGCTGTCGTCCGCCCGGGAGCTCACCTCGCGAGGTGGCGAGGAGCTGGCCAAACTCGACGCCCGCGGCGTCCTCGGCGTAGAAGTCGTCCATGAACAGCACGTACTCGCGCGACATGAACCGGGCGCCCGCCGGGTCCGCCACTCCCCGCCGTCGCCGTACGTGCGGCCGGTTCGCGCCCTTCCGTCGGCCCACATGCGCTTCGGTCCCGACGGACCGGAACTGGCCGGCGGGAACTCGGCAGATCGCGTCGTCCTGACCTCGACATGGGCCGTCGAGTTCGCCGCACGTCTGATCGCACGGGCGGATGTCGAGGTCGACTCTGCCCCGGAGAGTGAACTGCTCGACCTGCTGAGCCGGGCCGGCCTGTTGGTCACCGGGCGGAACCAGCATTCGGAGGAGTGGGAGTTTCACGATTCACTCTTCCACGGGGCGACGCGCCTGGACACGAGCTTCGGGCTGTACGGTGCCAAGATCGGAACAACTCACTGGGAGATCGACAACCCGGTCAGGCGCCCGATGACAGCGGAGCGCATCGCTCTCGGCCACGACGACCGCTCACAGGAGGGCATGACGCTCCAGGAGGCGATTTCCGCCAGGTCATCGCTGCGCGACCATGGCGGTCCGCCCATCGGGAGCGCGGAGATCAGCGCCGTCCTCGATGCGTCACTTCGGATTCGCCGCTTGGAGCGTACCGTCGCGAGCGAGCGAGCGTGGCGTTCGATGCCGACCGGCGGGGCGCTGTCGGGGCTGTCCGCCGTCGTCATCGCGGCTTCGGCCCATGACCTGGAACGCGGGGCATATGAATACGACGCCGTGAGCCACGAACTCGCGCCGGCGTCAGGACCCGCGCCGGCGATCGACCGGTGGCTGGGCCTCGCCCATCGATTGACGGGCATCCCGCACACGTCGATTCAGGCGATGGTGCTGTTCGTGCTCGACTACGCCCGCCCCGCCCGTTCCTACGACTCCATAGTCTATGCGACCGCGTTGAAAGAGGTAGGTGCCGCGCTCCAGGCCATGGCCCTGGTGAGCGCCGATCGAGGGCTGTCCTTCTGCCCGATGGGTGGCGGCTTCGCGACGACCGCGGGACTGGGAGAGGGCATCCGAACCGGCGCCGTCATCGGTGAGGCAGTGCTGGGACGGCCAAAAGGGACCGAACGAGCCGGCGAATGACGCCCCGGGAAGACCAGGCGTTCATTCGCCGGGCCGGGAGTCGGTCATCGGCGGAACGGCCCGGCTTCCCTGCGCGACGTCATCGATCACGACACGTGAGCCTGCCGTCCTGCGGCGAACGCAGCAGCCCTCCGACCGTCACCACGGCGGAGGTGGCGCGTACGCCGTAGCGTCGACGGCATGAGAACGATGCTGGTGTCGCTCGCGGTGATCGTGGTGGTGGTGCTCGCGCTCGTCGTCTTCGTCGCCCGCCGCGACCGGACGAGGCGCCCGTCGGACGAGGATCCGGCCGCGGTTCGCCAGGCCGGCGCCGACCAGCACCGGCACGACGCGCAGCGGCAGATCGCGTCGGGCCTCGCCGAGCGGCACCGCAACCCGCCGAGCACGTAGGCACGACCGGCGGTGCGGGCCGGTTTATCGGTGGCCCCGCGGCGACCCACCGTGCAGGATCACCCGGTGGTCCCACCCGACACGGTTCTCTCCGACCTCCGCGAGGCGTGGCGCCGCACGCTGACGGACGACCTTCTCGGCCTGTACCTGCACGGGTCGCTCGTGGCAGGCGACTTCGACATGAACCGCAGCGACCTCGACCTGCTCGCGGTGCTCGCGAGTGACCCGGACGAGAAGCTCCTCGGCGTCCTCGCCGAACTGCACGCGGACCTCGACCGGCGGCACCCGCTGTGGGCCGGCCGGATCGAGGTGGAATACGTGTCACTGGACGCGGTACGCCTCGTTCCCGGCCGGGACCACGTGATCGCCCGGATCAGTCCCGGGGAGTCGTTGCACCTGCTGCCCGCCACCACCCACCGCGTCGTGACCTGGGCCGCCGTGCACGACTACGGCCGTACGCTGCTGGGACCGCCGGCCGGCGAGCTGCTGCCCGCCGTCGAACCCGGCCTCGTGCGCGCCGCCCTGCGGGACCACGTGCGCGACTGGCCGGACTGGGTGCTCGACATGACCCCACCCGGAGCCCAGTCGTACGCGGTACTCACGCTCTGCCGCGCCTACCAGCGCCTGTGCGACGGGCGGCAACTGTCCAAGCGGCAGGCCGCCCAGCAGACCGCCGGCGACCTGCCGCGATGGGCGGACCTGATCGTCTGGGCGCGCGACTGGTGGTACGACTCCGGCCACGACAGCGATCCCGGCCAGTTCGACGAGGTCCGGGCGTTCGTGCACGAGGTCAGCGCCACCGTCCTGGCCGAGGAACGCAAGGCGGAAGCAGCCTCCCCACGATGACGGCGAGTTCGGCGATGGCTGTCTTGCTGCCGGGCATGACCGAGGCGTCGTGGGCCGTCGAACGGGCCTTCACCGAGATCCGCTTGAACTACGACCTCTTCGTACCGGACGCCGACGACTGGGTGCTGGTCTGGGGCAGCCGGCTGCTGTTCGACCCGTACGACGCGGACACCTGCAGTTCGACGCCCTGACGATCAGGCTGCCGCACGTCCCGATGGACCTACTCCTTCAGGCCGATGTTGTCGATCGGCGGAGCGCCGAGCAGCCGCCGGACGGGCCACACCGTGCTCACCAGCGCCAGCAGTGCCGTACCGCCGAGCACCGCCGCCCACCCGAGCGGCGGCACGTACGGGATCGGGCTGCCGGTCAGTCCGTTGACGATCGCGGCCAACGTCAGCACCGCGATCGTCGCGCCGATCAGCACCGCGGTGCCGAGCAACCCGGCCTGTTCGGCCCGGACCATCCCGCGGATCTGACGGCGGGTGACCCCGACGAGTTGCAGCAACGCCAGCTCGCGGCGGCGGGCCAGCGCCGCCATCACCATCGTGGTGGCCGCCGCCAGCGCCGCGTACCCGACCATCACGCCGATCAGCAGCCGGTTCAGCCAGGCGCCGAGCGCCAGATCGGTGCTGAGCAGGCGCGTACGGGTGGCGGCGTCGAGAATCTCGGCGCCGGGCCGCGCCGCCGCCCACGTGGCCAACGCGGTGCCGGCGTCCGGGCCGCCGCGGACCAGCACCTCGTCGACGGTGTTCGCCGCGGTGTGCCCGGCGACCGTCTCGGCGGCCACTGTGACGTCGCCGAAGCCGAGGCCACGGTCGTAGATCGCGATCACGTCCAACGTGACCGGGGCGCCGTCGCCCAGCCAGAGTTCCGCCTTGTCGCCGACGTCCCAGCCGGACGAGGACGCCTGCATCGTGGACAGTGCGACGGTACCGGCGCGCAGCTCGGCCAGGGCGCCCTTGCGCACGGTGAGGTCCATCGTCGACGTGAGGCCCTCCGGGTCGACCGCTTGCGCGCCGACCGGCTCGATGCCGCCGAGCGCCCGCACCACGACCTGGGTGCGGCGTACCCCGGTGGCAGCCTGCACCCCGGCCAGCTCGCGGATCTCCCGGGCCGCGTCGGCCGGCAGTCCGCCCGGAGCGGTGAGCACCCGCTCGGCGAGCGTTCCGGCGCTGCTCTGCGTGGCGGTCTGCCGTTCCAGGTTGTCCTGCAGGAACCAGACCGAGCCGCCGAACCCGACGGACAGCACGAGGGCCGTCAGGACGGTGGCCATGCCCTGCGCGTTGGCCCGCAGGTTGGCTGCGGCCAGGTAGCCGCCGGCCCGCCAGATGCGCGGCAGCACCGGGGTGAGCAGGCGTGCCGCGTAGGCGTTGATCATCGGTGCGAGCAGCGCCACCGCGATGACGAACAGGTAGAGCATGCCGACCGCACCGGCCAGCGCCCCGGCCGACCCGGCGCCGCCGAGCGTGAACGCCCCGGCGCTGCCGGCCGCCATCAGCGTCAGCACGCCGGCGATCATCCGTGCCGGGCCGCTGCGCCGGGGCTCGACGGCGATCTCGCCGAGCGCCTCGATCGGCTTGATGGCGGTGACCCGGCGCGCGGCGATCAGCGCGGCGACCACCGCCACCAGGACGGCCGTACCGATGGCGGCCGGCACCGCGAACAGACCGCCCGCCATCGGGAAGCCGGCCGGCACGAACCCGCGCCCGACCAGTTCGCCGTGCACCCAGCGGGCCGCCAGCAGGCCGACCGGGCCGCCGATCGCGGAGCCGGCCAGGGCGAGCAGCGCGGCCTCGGCGACAAGCATGCGGCGCACCTGCCCCGGCGTGGCGGCGACCGCGCGCAGCAACGCCAGGTCACGTCGACGGTGCCGGACGGACAGCCCGATGGTGCCGGCCACCACGAACACGATCAACAGGACGACGTACCCGCCGAAGGCCGCCCCGGCCCCGACCAGCAGGCTCTGGGCGGCCAGGTTCTCCGACTGCTCGGCTTTCCCGCGGTCCTTTCCGGCGTACGTCGTGGCGCCGGCCGCCGACGCGATCTCGCGCACCGCGCCGAGGTCGGCGCCGGGCGCCATCCGTACGCCGATCGCGTCCACCCGGCCCGGGTGGGCGGACAGGCGCGCGGCCTGCGCGTCGGTGAAGAACACCGCCGCCGTATCGGTCTCGGCGGTTCCGCTCCCCGGTACGACCGGTTGATTCCGCCGACGACCAGCTCGATGGGGTCGCCGGGCGACACCCCGAGCCGGGTGTCGGCCACCACCTCGTCGTCGGTCCGGGGCGCGGCGCCCGCGGCGAGGCGACGACCGGTGAAGACGTACGTGTCCCAGCCGTGTCCCACGGCTGCGGGTGAGCCGATCGGCACCCGGTCGTCGCCGGTGACGGCCACGACGCCCGGCACCCGGCGGATCCGGTCCACCAGGTCGGCGTCCACGGTGCCGCCCTCGGGCAGCGCCACGGTGCTCGTGGTGGTGTCACCGTCGAACTCCCGGAACGTGTGGCTGATCGTGCGGTTGGCGACGACCACGTCGGCACTCGCCCAGAGCCGCGGCTCCGGGCGGAACCGCAGCCCCGATTCGACGAGCGTGCCCATCGCCACCAGGATCAGCACGCCGACGATCAGGGCCAGCAGGGTCGCGGCGGCGGGGCCGGTGCGGTGCCGCAGCAGGCGGGCGGCGAGGCCGGTCATCGGAGGACCCGCCGGTCCAGCGACGCCAGGTGCTCGGCGATCCGGACGGCGCCGAGCTGCGGGAGGTCGGCGACCATCGCGCCGTCGGCCAGTACGAGGACCCGGTCCGCGTACGACGCGGCGATCGGATCGTGGGTCACCATCACCACCGTCTGCCCGTGTTCGTCCACGACCGCGCGCAACAGCGTCAGCACCTCCGTCGCGGTCCGCGAGTCGAGGGCGCCGGTGGGCTCGTCCGAGAAGATGACCTCGGGGCGGGTGGCCAGCGCCCGGGCGATCGCCACCCGCTGCTGCTGGCCGCCGGAGAGCGCCGCCGGCCGGTGGTGCAGCCGGTCGGCGAGGCCGACCCGCTCGACCACGTGGGTCAGCCAGGCCCGGTCCGGACGGACGCCGGCCAGACGCAGGGGCAGCACGATGTTCTCCTCGACGGTGAGCGCGCCGATCAGGTTGAACGCCTGGAAGACGAACCCGATCCGGGTACGCCGCAGCTCGGTCAGGCGCGTCTCGGACAGCCCGGACAGGTCGGTGCCGCCGACGACCACCCGGCCGTTCGTGGGGCGGTCGAGCCCGGCCGCGATCTGCAGCAGCGTGCTCTTGCCGGAGCCCGACGGTCCCATCACCGCGGTGAAGGTTCCCCGGCCGAAGCTGACGTCGACGCCCGCGAGCGCGGTCACCTGGTTGCGGCCGGCGCCGTACACGCGGGTGAGTTGTTCGACGCGTACCGCCGGTTCGACGGTCTGTCCCATTCTGGTGGCCTCTCTCCGTGTGCTCGGCAGGAACTGCGCGCACCAGAAACGCTATTGAGCTGGGGGAACGGCGACCATCCAGCGGGCTGCCCAGTCCGGGTACAGCAGGCACCACCTCCGACCCGTATCTCAGCGGGCCGGTGCCGGAAGGTGGAGGCGGCCGTCGTGGACTTCGGCGATCTGGTCGACGGTGGTGAGGTTCGTGCGGTCGTGGGTGACCAGGACGGTGGCGGTGGTCTGCTGGTGGGTGAGGCGGGTGATCAGCTCGATGACGGCGGCGCCGCGTTCGTGGTCGAGGGCGCTGGTGGGTTCGTCGACGAGCAGGACTGTGGGGTCGTTCATCAGGGCGCGGGCGATGTTGACGCGCTGGCGCTGGCCGCCGGAGAGCTGGTGCGGCCGGCGGTCGGCCTGACCGGCGAGGCCGACCGCGTCGAGGATTTCCACGGCGCGGGTACGGGCTCCGGCCGGTGGACGGCCGTCGATCTGGGCCATCACCTGGAGCTGCTCGGCGGCGGTGAGGGAGGGCAGCAGGTTGGGCTGCTGGAAGACGATGCCGATCTTGTGGCGGCGCAGGTCGGCGAGTTCGCCCCGCGTCATTCCGGTGGTGGGGGTGCCGTCGATGGTGACGGTGCCGGAGTCGGGGGTGATGAGGGTCGCGGCGACCGCGAGGAGGCTGGACTTGCCGGAGCCGGAGGGGCCGATCACGGCGGTCAGGCTGCCCTTGGGTACGTCCAGGGTGACGCGGTCGAGGGCGGTCAGGCGGCCCTCGCCGTCGGGGTAGGTGAGGGTGACGTCGGTCAGGTTCAGGCTCATCGGGCGCTCCCCAGGGCGGTCAGCGGGTCGACGGAGGTGATGCGGCGGATGGCCAGAGCGGCGCCGAGGGCGCCGAGGACGACGATCACGGCCGCGGGAAGGAGGACGGTCACCGGGGTGAGGAGGAACGGCACCGTGGACCCGGCGACGAGGGCGCCGAGCGCGGCGGCGATGCCGGTGCCGAGCAGGGTGCCGCCGGTGAGCAGGACGACGGCTTGTCCGAGGGCGTCCTTGAGGAGGTTGGCGGTGGGGGCGCCGAGTGCCTTGAGCACTGCGACGTCGCCGCTGCGCTGGATGGTCCAGACGGTGAAGAAGGCACCGATGACGAGGGCGGAGATGGCGAACAGGAAGCCGCGCATCAGCTGCAGGGAGCCGTTCTCGGAGGTGTAGGAGCCGATCGCGGACAGCGAGTCGGCCACGGAGACCGTCCTGGTGCCCGCCTGCCGGTCGGTGGCTCCCAGGTCGGCGTCCGCGGTGGTGGTGAGGGCGACGACGGTGGCCGTCTGGCTGCCGTCGCCGGTGCCGGTGGGAGGCGCGCTCTTCTGCCACACGTCCAGGCTGATCCACACCACGGGGGTGTGGCTGAAGGAGGCGTCGCCGCGTACGGCCGCCACTGTCAGTTGCTGCCCGGCCAGGGTGACGGAGTCGCCGGCCCGCACACCGAGGTCGGCGGCGGCCTTGGTGGACAGCACCGCCGAGCGGTCGTCGATCCGGCCGCTGTCGGGGGCCAGGCGGGAGCCGGGCCGGACGCCGAAGGCGGAGACCCCGACGCTCCGGTTTCCGGCGGTGGCCCTGGTCGTGGTGATGCCCAGCGGTTCGGCGCCGGTCACGCCGGGGGCCTCGGCCCACTGCTGCCACTGCCGCTCGGTGACAGTGGAGTTGGAGTAGGACACGTCCTGGCCGTCGCCGGGCGCCTGGAAGGCGATCCTGTCGGCGGGCAGGCCGGTGATGGCGGAAATGTTCTGCCGGCCCAGTCCGGCCGTCAGCCCGGACAGCAGCCCGACCAGCAGGGTGATCAGCACGATGACGGTCCCCATCAGGGCGAAGCGCCCCTTGGCGAACTTCAGGTCTCTCCAGGCGACGAACACGGCAGTGGCCTGTCCTTTCGGGCGGTGGAACGGTATGCATCCACGATCGCGGCCGGCGCCGGTGTGCGCGTCTGGCGTGGGACAGCACTTCGCGGGCCGAAAGGCGACGCCCGGGTTCTAACTTTCGATAGAGGCCCCCGGGGCGCCGGCGTCGGTAACGTGGGACGCACTGTGAGCACCGCTGCCCTGACCCCGACCACCCGAGCCCTGGCCTGGTGCCTGCACCTGCTGATCATCGGCCTGCTCGTCCTGGCCGCGGGCCGGGCGGTGGCCGACGACCGGCCGCACGCCGGATCGATCGTGGCGGTGGCGGTGGCGTGCGGTCTGGCGTACGCCGTCGGGCCGCTCCTCCCCCGCATCCGGCGCTCGCGGCGGGCCGCCGCGTGGTGGCTGGCCGCCGTCGGCGCCGTGTGGCTGGTGTTGCTGGGCCTGTCCCCCGACGCGATCTGGGTGGCGTTCCCGCTGTACTTCCTCCAGCTCCACCTGTTGCCGCGCCGCGCCGGCCTGGCCGCCGTGATCGTCACCGCCGTGGCGGCCGTCGCCGGGTTCGGCGCCCACACCGGCTCCTTCACCCCGGCCACGGTGATCGGTCCCGCGCTCGGCGCCGCCGTCGCCGTCGGGGTGGTGTGGGGATACCAGGCCCTGTACCGGGAGAGCGAACAGCGCCGGCAGCTGATCGAGGAACTCACCGCCACCCGGGCCGACCTGGCCCGGGCCGAGCACACCGCCGGCGTACTCGCCGAGCGCGAGCGTCTGGCCCGCGAGATCCACGACACCCTCGCCCAGGGCCTGTCCAGCATCCAGCTGCTGCTGCGCGCCGCCGAGCGCGCCCTGCCCGGCCGGCCCGACGCCGCCTCCGGTCACGTCGACGCGGCCCGTCAGGTCGCCGTGGACAACCTCGCCGAGGCCCGCCGCTTCGTCGCCGCGCTCACCCCGCCCACCCTGGAAGGCACCACCCTGGCCGGGGCCCTGGAACGCCTGTGCAGCACCACCAGCGCCCGCCACCGCCTCACCGCCCGCTTCCACCTCACCGGCGACCCCGTGTCGCTGCCGACCGCCCACGAGGTGGCGCTCCTGCGTATCGCCCAGTCCACAGTCGCGAACACGGTCCGCCACGCCCGGGCCACGACGGCCGAGGTCACCCTCAGCTATCTCGGCGACCGCATCGCCCTGCACGTCGTCGACGACGGGCGCGGCTTCGACCCGGAACAGCTGCCCGCTCCCGACGTCGACGGCGGCGGCTTCGGCCTGGCGGCCATGCGCGCCCGCATGGCCGCCCTCGGCGGCACCCTGGCCGTCGCGTCCGCGCCCGGCCGGGGCACCGCCCTGACCGCCGAGCTTCCCCTCGCCCCGACCACCAGGACCGAGCCCGAGGGCCGACCGTGACCGACGACGTTCCCATCCGCCTCCTCCTGGCCGACGACCACCCGGTCGTACGGGCCGGACTGCGCGCCGTGCTGGAAACCGAACCCGACCTGGTCGTCGTGGCCGAAGCCGCCACCGCCGAGGAGGCCGTCACCCGCGCCGCCGCGGGCGACATCGACGTCGTGCTGATGGACCTGCAGTTCGGCAAGGGCATGGGCGGCGCCGAGGCGACCGCCCGGATCACCGCCGGCCCGGAAGCGCCGCGCGTGCTGATCGTCACCACGTACGACTCCGACGCCGACACCCTGCCCGCCATCGAGGCGGGCGCCACCGGCTACCTCCTGAAGGACGCCCCGCCCGAGGACCTGGCCGCCGCTGTCCGCACCGCCGCCGCCGGACGCACCACGCTGGCGCCCACCGTCGCGAACCGGTTGATGAACCGCCTGCGTACGCCGGGCACCGCCCTGACCCGACGCGAGACCGAGGTCCTCGCCCTGGTCGCCGACGGTCTGTCGAACCACAGCATCGGCGCCCGCCTGCACCTGACCGAGGGCACCGTCAAGTCCCATCTGGCCCGCATCTACGCCAAGCTCGGCGTCGAGTCGCGTACCGCTGCCGTCGCCACCGCCACCGAACTCGGCCTCATCCGCCGCTGACCCCGGGCAGGTGCGGGTCGTCGGCCGCGCCGGCTGCCGGCGTCAGCGATTGAGCAGGTCACAGCCGGGGTAGTGGGCCTCCTCGCGGAAGATCAATCGGCGGCCGGGTCCCGGCCTGTCCGGCGAGAGGGGTACGACCGGTGCGGAGCTGGGTACGCGACGCCGTCGCGCGGTTACGCGGCGACGGGATGACAGTGGTCGAGCTGACCGCCGCCGCTGTGGTCGCGTGGATCGTGGCGGCGGTGGTGATCCGTCACCCGGATCCGTTCTTCGCGCCGACCGCCGCGCTCGTCGTGCTCGGCGAGTCCCGCGGGCGACGGCTGCGGCAGACCGTCGAGATCCTGCTCGCCGTGGCAGCCGCCGTGCTCGTCGCCGAACTGCTGGTGTACGCGCTGGGCCCGGGCACCGAGACGGTCCTGCTGGTGCTGCTGCTGACCACCACGACGCTCGTGGTGATCGGGGCCCGCCGTGCCCTGGTCGTGCAGGCCACCGTCTCGGCCATGTACCTGGTCGTGGTCTCCGCGCCGAACGGGACGCTGATGCCGTTCCGCTTCGTCGACGCGCTCATCGGCGGCGCCGTGGCGCTCGCCGCCAGCCAGCTGATGGCCGCCCGTGACCCGCTGGCACCACTGGTGGCCCAGGCCCGGCGCAGCTACACCGACCTGGCCGACCTGCTCGACCAGGTCAACGCGGCGCTGCGTGGCTGCGACGAGGACGCCGCCCGCGCCGCGCTGGACCGGGCGCGGCAGGTGGACGACTGCGTCGCCGAGATGCAGGCCGCCGTGCTCGCCACCGGCGAGACGCTGCGGCTGGGACTGCGCCGCCGGCACCTGGGCAAGCTCGTCGAGGTGGAGGCCACGCTGCGGCAGCTCGACTACGCCGCCCGCAACATCCGGGTGCTGGCCCGGGCCGGCGTGACCCTGACCCGCCGGCACACCGCCACGCCGCCGGAGCTGGCCGCCGCGATCGGCGCGCTGACCTCCGCCGTACGGTCGGCTGGTGAGGCCATGGCCCACGACCTCACCGGCGCCGACGCCGACCGGCACGCGCAGCGGGCCGACGCGGCGGCGCTGGAGGCGGTCCGGATCGCCGCGGGCCTGCTGCGGACCGATCCGCCGCTGCCGGTCACCATGATCGTTGGGCAGATCCGGGCGACCGCGATCGACCTGCTGCGCGGTGTCGGCCACGACGACGTGACGGTGCTGGACCGGGTGGACGAGGCGCTCGGCCTGAGCCGTGGGTGACACGTTCGCCGCTGGTCCGCTCAGTGGTGGTGGATCGGGGTGTCGAGGTCCGTCAGCCGCCGGCCGGACCCTCCGGCGGCCAGGGCGACGAACTCGGCGGCGATCGCCACGGCGGTCTCCTCCGGCGTCCGCGCCCCCAGGTCGAGTCCGATCGGTGAGGAGAGCCGGGCGAGGGCGGCCTCGTCCACGCCCGCCTCGCGCAGGCGGCGCAGCCGGTCGGTATGGGTGCGGCGGCTGCCCATCGCGCCGATGTAGCGGGCCCGGGTGCGCAGGGCGACCTCCAGCAGCGGGACGTCGAACTTCGGGTCGTGGGTGAGGACGCAGAGCACGGTGCGCTCGTCGACGGCTGTCGACTCCAGGTATCTGTGCGGCCACTGCACGACGAGGTCGTCGGCGTCGGGGAAGCGCTTGCGGGTGGCGAACACCGGCCGGGCGTCGCACACCGTGACGTGGTATCCGAGGAAGCGGCCGATCCGGGCCACCGCGACGGCGAAGTCGATCGCGCCGAACACGATCATCCGTGGTGGCGGCAGGTACGACTGGACGAACACGGACACCTCGTCGTGCCGTTGCTGCCCGCGCGTACCGAGTCGCACGGTTCCGGTGGTGCCGAGGGCCAGCATCCCCTCGGCCTGCTGCGTCACCGCGCGGTCCAGGTCGGCGTCGCCGAGGGTGCCGGCCACCCGGTCGGGCCAGACCACCATCTGGGCCATTCCGGCGGACGCCGTCGCCACCGGCGTACCCGTGCGGATCGCGGCGAGCACCGCGTCGGGCTCGGTCAGCACGACGTCCGGCTGCACCAGGACCTCGATGGTGCCGCCGCAGGTCAGGCCCACCTCGAAGGCGTCGTCGTCGCCGACGCCGTACGTCTCGGTGCGCACCTGTCCGGTCCGTATCGCCTCCCGGCACAGCTCGTACACAGCGCCCTCGACGCAACCTCCGGAGATGCTGCCGACGACCTCACCGTCGGCGCAGACCGCCATGGCCGCGCCCGGCGGTCTGGGCGCCGACTTCCAGGTCCGCACCACTGTCGCGACGGCGAACCGGACGCCGGCGGCGCGCCACGCGCTCAACCCGTCGACGATGTCTCGCATTGCCGCACGATCCGTGAGCAGCCGCGGCACCGTCAACGCCGACCTAAGGACTTGCTTAGGTCGGCGTTGACTTCCGCGGGCACCGGCACCACATTGACGACTTCCGGAGGTGCGATATGCAGGTGCCGGCCCCGTTCGAGTACGAACGAGCAACCAGTGTGGACCACGCCATCAGCCTGATGGAACGGCTGGGCAGCACGTCACGGCTGATCGCCGGCGGGCACAGCCTGCTGCCGATGATGAAGCTGCGGCTGGCCAGTTTCGACTATCTCATCGACATCAACGATCTCCACGACGAGCTCGGCTACATCGAGGCGGGCCCGGACGAGCTACGCATCGGTGCGCTGACCCGGCATCGGGAGCTGCTGGAGTCCGCCACCCTGACGGCGGCCTTCCCGATCTTCGCCGACGCCGAACGGGTGATCGCCGATCCGATCGTGCGCAACCGGGGCACACTGGGCGGCTCCCTGTGCCAGGCGGACCCGTCGGAGGACCTGTCCGCGGTCTGCACCGCCCTGGACGCGAGCTGCGTGATCCGCGGGCCGGGCGGCGCCGAACGGGTGGTGTCCATGGAGGAGTTCCACGTCGGGCCGTACGAGACGGCCGTCGGCGACGGGGAGATCCTGGTCGAGGTCCGGCTGCCGGTGCGGCCCGGCTGCGGCAGCGCGTACGAGAAGGTGGAACGCCGGGCCGGCGACTGGGCGGTGGTCTCGGCCGGCGCCGCGGTCTGGCTCGACGGCGGCGTGATCTCCGACGCCCGGGTCGGGCTGGCCGCCGTGGGCCCGAACACCACAGGTATCCCGGAGATCTCGGCGGCGCTGCGCGGGCAGACACCCAGCGAGAGCCTCTTCGCGCAGGCCGGTGCGATCGCCGCGCGCAGCTGCGATCCGGCCACCGATCAGCGGGGCAGCGCGGACTACAAGCGGCACCTGGCCGACGAGCTGACCAGACGGACCCTGCGCCGGGCCGTGGAACGGGCGAGGAGCTGAGCATGCAGGTCACCATGACCGTCAACGACGTCGAGGTCACCCGGGAGATCGAGGGTCGGCTGCTGCTTGTGCACTTCCTGCGCGACGTGCTGGGCCTGACCGGCACGCACTCGGGCTGCGACACCAGCAACTGCGGCACCTGCGTCGTCTGGCTCGACGGCGAACCGGTGAAGTCGTGCACCGTGCTGGCCGCGATGGCCGGCGGCCACCAGGTGCGTACCGTCGAGGGCCTGGCCAAGGGCGCGGAGCTCGACCCGGTCCAGCAGGGCTTCATGCAGTGCCACGGCCTGCAGTGCGGCTTCTGCACGCCCGGCATGATGATGACCGCTCGGGCGCTGCTCAACCGCAACCCGGACCCGACCGAGGCGGAGATCCGCGAAGCGATCTCCGGCCAGATCTGCCGCTGCACCGGCTACGCCACCATCGTGCGCTCGGTGCGCTGGGCCGCCGTGCACGAGGCGAACGCGGCCGCCGCGGTCACCGAGACCACCGAATCACCCGAAGCCGGCGAGATCGACAACGCCGGCCGGCCCGCCGGGAGCGTCGTATGACGACTGTGCACGAGCGCGTGGACACCTTCCACGACAACGACCAGAAGCCGGTGGGCTACGGCCGGATGCTGCGGAAGGAGGATCCGCGCTTCGTGCGCGGCCGGGGCCGGTTCGTCGACGACGTCCGGCTGCCCGGGCTGCTGCACCTGGCCATCCTCCGCTCGCCGGTGGCCCACGCGCGGATCCTGAGCATCGACACGAGCGCCGCCGAGGCATCCCCCGGCGTCAAGGCGGTAGTGACCGGGGCGATGCTGGCCGAGCAGGGTCTGGCCTGGATGCCGACGCTCTCCAACGACGTGCAGGCCGTGCTCGCCACCGACAAGGTGCGCTTCCAGGGTCAGGAGGTGGCGTTCGTCGTCGCCGAGGACCCGTACGCGGCGCGGGACGCGCTGGAGCTGATCGACGTCGAGTACGACGTCCTCGATCCGGTCGTCGACGCCCGCCGCGCGCTGGAGCCGGACGCCCCGGTGATCCGCGACGACCTGGAGGGCAAGACCGACAACCACTGCTTCGACTGGGAGACCGGCGACGAGGCGGCCACCGCGGCGGTGTTCGCCCGGGCGGACGTCGTGGTCAGCCAGGACCTGGTCTATCCGCGGGTGCACCCGGCGCCGATGGAGACGTGCGGCGCGGTCGCCGACTTCGACGCCGTCGAGGGCAAGCTGCGTCTCTGGTCCACCACGCAGGCGCCGCACGCGCACCGCACTCTCTACGCCCTGGTGGCGGGCATCCCCGAGCACAAGATCCAGGTGATCTCGCCGGACATCGGCGGTGGCTTCGGCAACAAGGTGCCGATCTATCCGGGGTACGTCTGCGCGATCGTCGCGTCGATCGTCACCGGCAAGCCGGTGAAGTGGATGGAGGACCGCTTCGAGAACCTGATCAGCACCGGCTTCGCCCGCGACTACATCATGCGTGGTGAGATCGCGGCGACCCGTGACGGCCGGATCCTGGCCATCCGCACCAACGTCCTCGCCGACCACGGCGCCTTCAACGGCACCGCCGCGCCGGTGAAGTACCCGGCCGGTTTCTTCGGCGTCTTCACCGGCAGCTACGACATCGAGGCCGCGTACTGCAAGATGACGGCGGTCTTCACCAACAAGGCGCCCGGCGGCGTGGCGTACGCCTGTTCGTTCCGCATCACCGAGGCCGTCTACCTCGTCGAGCGGATCGTCGACTGCCTCGCCGACGAACTGGGCATGGACCCGGCCGAGCTGCGGCTGAAGAACTTCATCCGGCCGGAGCAGTTCCCGTACACGACGAAGACCGGCTGGGTGTACGACTCCGGCGACTACGAGCCGACGATGCGGCTGGCGATGGAGATGGCCGGCTACGCCGACCTGCGGCGCGAGCAGCAGGAGAAGCGGGCCCGGGGCGAGCTGATGGGCATCGGCATCGCGTTCTTCACCGAGGCCGTCGGCGCCGGGCCGCGCAAGAACATGGACATCCTCGGCCTGGGCATGGCCGACGGTTGCGAGTTGCGCGTGCACCCGACCGGCAAGGCCGTGGTCCGGCTCAGCGTGCAGTCCCAGGGTCAGGGGCACGAGACGACGTTCGCGCAGATCGTCGCGGAGGAGATCGGCATTCCGCCGGACGACATCGACGTGCTGCACGGCGACACCGACAACACGCCGTTCGGCCTCGGCACGTACGGCAGCCGGTCCACCCCGGTCTCCGGCGCCGCGGCGGCCCTGGTGGCCCGCAAGGTCCGCGACAAGGCCCGGATCATCGCCTCCGGCATGCTGGAGGTCTCGGTCGCCGACCTGGAGTGGGACAAGGGTTCCTTCCGGGTCAAGGGCGATCCGGGTAAGAGCGTGACGATCCAGGACATCGCGATGCGGGCCCACGGCGCCGGTGACCTGCCCGAGGGCGTCGAGGGCGGGTTGGAGGCGCAGATCTGCTACAACCCGTCGAACCTGACGTATCCGCACGGGGCGTACATCTGCGTGGTGGACATCGACCCCGGCACCGCGCAGGTCAAGGTGCGGCGGTTCATCGCCGTCGACGACTGCGGCACCCGGATCAACCCGATGATCATCGAGGGGCAGGTGCACGGCGGGCTGGCCGACGGGGTCGGCATGGCCCTGATGGAGATGATCGCGTTCGACGAGGACGGCAACTGCCTCGGCGCGTCGCTGATGGACTACCTGCTGCCCACCGCGCTGGAGGTGCCCGACTGGGAGACCGGCTTCACCGTCACCCCGTCCCCGCACCACCCGATCGGCGCGAAGGGCGTGGGCGAGTCCGCCACCGTCGGCTCCCCGCCCGCGATCGTGAACGCGATCGTCGACGCGCTCGAACCCTTCGGCGTACGGCATGCCGACATGCCGTTGACGCCGTCGCGCGTCTGGGACGCGATGCGCGGCAACGCCCGCCCGCCGATCTAGGGGAGGTGGCCATGACGACTATCGCCCGCCGTACGCAGGATCTGACCGCCTCGCGCGCGCCGTTCGTGCACGCCACGGTGGTCCGGGCGCAGGACCCGACGTCGGCCCGGCCCGGCGACGACGCGGTGATCCTGCCCGACGGCACCATCGAGGGTTTCGTCGGCGGGGTGTGCGCCGAGAACTCGGTGCGGGCGGCCGCCCTGGACACCCTCCGCGACGGCAAGGCGCTGCTGCTGCGGGTCCTGCCGGACGGCACGCCCGCCTTTCCCGACACGCCGGGGGCACGGGTCGTGGTCAACCCGTGCCACTCGGGCGGGGCGCTGGAGATCTTCCTGCGCCCGGTGCTACCGGTACCCGTGCTGGGTCTGGTGGGCGACACGCCGATCAGCGCGGCGGTGGCCACCCTGGCGGCCTTCCTCGACTTCGAGGTGGCGACGTCCGGCGACTACGCCGGCGCGACAGCGGTCGTGGTGGCCGGCCTCGGCAAGGGCGAGCAGGACGCCATCCGCGCCGCCCTGGACGCCGGGGTGGGGCACATCGCGCTGGTCGCCAGCCGAAAGCGCGGGGCGGCGGTGCTCGACGAACTGGCGCTGTCCGACGCGGAGCGCGCCCGGGTCCGGACCCCGGCCGGGCTGGAGATCGGGGCGCGCTCACCACAGGAGATCGCACTGTCGATCATGGCCGAGGTGGTGCGGGCGCTGCGGGTGGACGGCCTCGCCTCCTCCCCCGCACCACCCGCGGCGCTCCCCCAGCAAGCAGTCGACCCGGTGTGCGGGATGACGGTCCTGATCGGACCGGACACCCCGCACGTGCGGATCGACGGCACCGACCACTGGTTCTGCTGCCCCGGCTGCCTCGACCGGCACGTGGCGGCGTAGCCGTGTTCGTGACCGGCCTGGTTCTGGCCGCCGGGGCCTCGGTACGCCTCGGCGAGGCCAAGCAGCTGCTGCCGTACCGCGGGCGGACGCTGCTCGACGCCACCCTCGACCTGGCCCGCTCGTGCGCCTTCGACCAGTTGCTGGTGACCCTCGGCGGCGCCGCCGACCTGATCCGCGATCGGGTGGATCTGACCGGGGTCCAGGTCGTCGAGAACGCCGAGTTCAGCACTGGTTGCGGATCGTCGGTCCGCGCCGCGACGCAGGCGGTGGACCCGCGCGCCGACGGGCTCGTGCTCCTGCTCGGCGACCAACCAGGCGTACGGGCCGCCGACGTACGCCGGGTCGCGGCGGCGACCACCCCGCTCGCGGTGTGCCGGTACGCCGACGGCCTGGGACACCCGTTCTGGTTCGCCCGCGACGTCCTGCCGGAGCTGCGTGTCCTGCACGGCGACAAGGCGGTGTGGAAGCTGCTGCACTCCGGCCGCCACCCGGTCACGGAGATACCTGTGGACGGGCCGGTGCCGATCGACGTGGACACCCGCGCGGACTACCGGCGGCTGCTCTCGGGCGAGGCGCGGTGAAGGACCCCCTGGCCGTGCGGCGCCGGCTCGACGCCGTCGACTACCTGGCCGACGACGGCATGGCGATGGCCGTCTTCCTCGCGCTCAAGCTGGGCAAGCCGCTGCTGCTCGAGGGCGAGCCCGGCGTCGGCAAGACCGCGGCCGCCAAGGCGCTGGCGCGGGCGCTGGACACGACACTGATCCGGCTGCAGTGCTACGAGGGCCTGACCCCCGGCGAGGCGCTGTACGAATGGAACTACCAGCGGCAGTTGCTCGCCATCCGGCTGGCCGAGGCCCGGCACGCCTCGCTCACCGACGCCGACCTGTTCGCCGCGGAGTTTCTGCAGGAACGGCCGATCCTGCGGGCGGTACGCCACCCGGGGCCGGTCCCGCCGGTGCTGCTGATCGACGAGATCGACCGGGCCGACGACGAGTTCGAGGCGCTGCTGTTCGAGTTCCTCGGCGAGTCCGGGATCACCATCCCCGAGCTGGGCACGTTCACCGCGACCACGCCGCCGGTCGTGGTGCTCACCTCCAACCGCAGCCGCGACCTGCACGACGCGCTGCGCCGCCGCTGCCTGTACCACTGGATCGACTTTCCGCAGATGGACCGGGCCACCGAGATCGTCCGGCGGGCCGTGCCGGGCGCCACCGAAGGGCTGATCCGCACGGCGACCGCCTTCGTCGGCGACGTACGTGCCCTCGGCCTGGACAAGGCGCCCGGCATGGCCGAGGCCATCGACTGGGTCGCCGCGCTGTCAGTGCTCGGCGCCGCCGACCTCTCCGCCGACGACGTCGTCCGGACCATCGGCACCATCGCCAAGACCCCCGACGACCGCGCCGCCGTCGCCGCCGCGCTCGGCGCACACCAGGAGAGGCCGGCATGAAGATCACCAACGAGTTCACCGTCGACATTCCGATCGCGCAGGCGTGGGCGATCCTCACCGACCTGGAGGGCGTCGCGCCGTGCCTGCCGGGCGCCCAGTTGACCGGCGTCGACGGCGACGTCCACCAGGGCACGGTGAAGGTCAAGGTCGGCCCGGTCGTCTCCGAGTTCGCCGGCACCGCACGTTTCGTCGAGAAGGACGAGGAGCGCTACCGGGGGGTGATCGAGGCGAAGGGCCGCGACCGGCGGTCGGCGGCGAACGCGTCCGCCCTGGTCACCGCCGAGCTGCGGCCGGACGGTCAGCGCACAGTCGTCAACGTGGACACCGATCTGAAGATCTCGGGGCGGCTGGCCCAGTTCGGCAGCGGCATGATCAAGGAGGTGTCCGGCAAGCTGCTCGCCCAGTTCGTCGCCAACCTCGAAGCGAGGCTGGCGGCGGAGGAGACCGGCGACCCGCACGCGGCCACCGCGCCTGACGCATCCGAGCCCGCGCCGGCCGTCGCCGCCACGCCCGACCGCGCCACGTCCGCCGCGACCGGGCCCGACGCCTCCACGGCCCTGCCCCGTACCCTCGCGGCCGACGCGGACGCCACCCCGTCCGGGACCACCGTGGCCGGCACCCCCGTGGCCGTCTCGGCGCCCACCGGTCGACCGGATGCCGACGCCGACGCCGAACCGGAGACGCTGGACCTGCTCGACATCGCCGGTGGGGCCGTCGTCAAGCGCCTCGTGCCGGTGCTCGTCGGGATCGTCGTCGTCGGTGGGATGATCGCCTGGTGGGTCGCCCGCCGGTGAGCGGCGGTGTGCTGCGCGGCGTCGACCGCGCGGCGTTCGCGACGGCGTTCGCCGACCGGTTGCGGCGGGCCGGCGTACCCGCCGGGCTCACCGAGGCCGGTGACTTCGTCCGGGCGCTCGGCGTGTGGACGCCCGGTGAGACGACCGCGCTCTACTGGGCCGCCCGGATCAGCTTCGTGCGGCGGCACGCCGACCTCGCCGCCTTCGACCGCGTCTTCGCCGCTGTCTTCGCCGACGCGCCGCCGCTGCCGCTCACCCGGTCCGCGGCCCCGCCGGGGACCCGGGACGACGTGCACCTGCCGGTGCCCGCCGACACCGACGACACCGACGACGGTGGTGGGCTGCCGTGGGCGACGTTGCCGGCGCCCGTCGCCGAGGCGGAGCCCTCCGACGCCGGGGTGCGGCTGCCCGAGCGACGGCCCAGCGCCCTCGCCGGGCTCGCCGACCGGCCGTTCGAGGACCTCGACGCCGCCCAGCTCGCGCTGCTCGGCGACGCCTTGCGCGAGGCCGTCGCCCGCTGGCCGTCCCGGCGCACCAGGCGGCACGCCGTCGGTCCGGCCGGGCGGCGGGTCGCGCTGCGTCCGACTATCGCCCGGGCCCGTCGCACCGCGTGGGAGCCCGTCGAGGTCGTCCGCGAGCGACAGGTACGCCGACCGCGCCGGGTGGTGCTGCTGTGCGACCTCAGCGAGTCGATGCGGGCCCAGGCCCACGCGTACCTGCACCTGCTGCGGGCCTTCGCGGTGACCACCGACGCGGAGGTGTTCGCCTTCGCCACGACGCTCACCCGGCTCACCGTCGCGCTGCGGCACACGTCGGCGTCCGCGGCGATCGCGCACGCCGGCGCCGCCGTGACCGACCGGTTCGGGGGTACGCGCATCGCGACGAACCTGCGGGCACTGCTCGCGTCCCCGCACGGCGACGCGGTTCGCGGGGCGGTGGTGCTGATCGGCTCGGACGGCTGGGACAGCGACCCCCCGGACGAACTCGCCGCCGTGATGGCACGGCTGAGCCGCCGCGCCCACCGGATCGTCTGGCTGAACCCACGGGCCGGCGCCCCCGGCTTCGCTCCCCTGGTGGCGGGCATGGCCGCGGCCCTGCCCTACTGTGACCGGCTGCTGCCGGCCGCGACATTCCGGGACCTGCTGGACGCCGCCGGTCAGCTCCAGAGCGTCACGTGCACCGAGGGCCGGAAGCGGTTCACCGCGACGCCCACGCCGCGCATCATCGCCTGAATCGCCCGGGGCGTCGACGCGAAGCGGCACAGTTCCGCTGCCACGGACGGTGTGCCGGGTGTGACGAGCACCAGCGAATGCCACACCGCCTCGGCCTTGGCGTGCGGCCCGGACAACGCCACGAGCTGGCCGCTGCGGAGATCCGGCGCGACGGTGAACGACAGCGCGGGCGCGATCCCCCGGCCGCGCTGCGCCTCACCCAGCGCCGCCGCGTGGCTCTGGAAGATCTGCTGCTGCTCCTCGGGTACGCCGAGCCGGCGCAGCATCGCCGGGACAGCGCCCACGGTGTCGGTGGCCGAAGGGCCGAGCAGCCAGGTCTGGTCACGCAGCTGCCCCGGCGAGGCCGGCACACCGGCCAGCGGATGATCCGGGCCGAGGACAGTCACCAGCCGGTAGTTCATCATCGGCCGGCCGGAGATCGCCGGATCAGCCACCGGCGGCAGCGGCCCCATCGCGACGTCCGCGGCCCGGGTCAGCAGCAGCGACTCGAAGGAGCCGGGGTCGCAGACGCTCAGCTCGATGTCGAGGTCGGCGGCGCGTCTGGCGAACAGCTCGATCAGTCTCGGCGCGGCGAACTCGGCGAACTCGCTGGACGCGGCGACCCGCAGCATCCGGCGGCCGTGCGCCGCCGAACTGACCTCCAGGACCGTACGGTCCTGCAGGCCCAGCATCTCGGCCGCGCGGCTGGCGAGCCGCAGCCCGCCGGGGGTAAAGGCCAGCCCCGCCGCCGTCCGGGTGAACAACTGGTCTCCGAACTCCCGCCGGAGCTGGCCGATGAGCAGCGAGACCGCCGACTCGGAGACCTCCAGTTGCGCGGCGGCCTGCTTGACGGATCCCAGCCGGACGACAGCGACGTAGGCCCGTAGCTGCGTCGGAGTCATCGGCGTCGACCCGCCCTTCTGCTGCGCCGTGGACTGCTGCGGGCAGCCCGCGGTGTACCCCGATCATTCCCCGCCGATTGCCTCGCCGCCAGGGACAGCGCGCCCGGAGCGATCCGGCTGGTACGCGGGGTGAGTGCCCGATCAGGCGTCGGTGTCGGTGAGCAGCCGGGCGGCCAGGGCGCGTATCTCGTTCTTGAGTTCGTCCGGGCGCTCGATCGTGAACGACCAGCCGAGCCCGGCGAGCATCTGTGCCGCGCCGTCGAGCCGTTCCGCTCGGGCGGTGAGGCGCACTCCGCCGGGAACCTCGGTGAGCGTGCCGACCGAGGGCGGGATCCGTCGCTGCGCCTGCTCCGGGCTGGTGTGCAGCACCACGGAGATGTCGTGCGCGTACGGCACTGCTGCCAGCCCGGTGAGTACCTGCGTGGTGGGATCGAAGCCGGCCGGGATGTCGAACCTGCCCGGGGTGGGGCGGGCGGTCCCGATGCGGTCGAGCCGGAACGTCCGTACGGCCCGGCGGTTGTGGTCGTGGCCGGTGACGTACCACCGGCCGGCGTGGAAGACCAGCCCGTACGGGTCGAGTCGGCGCTCGCCGGCCTCGCCACGCCAGGTGGTGTAGGTGATGTCCACCGGTTGCTGATGCCGGGCCGCTTCCGCGAGCACCAGCAGCACCTCGATGCCGGGCGGGGCGGACTTCCGGACCCGTGCGGTGAAGTCCACGGTCTCCAGCAGCGAATCGATCCGCCGGGCGAGAACCGCTGGCAGCACCCGGCGGATCTTCGCGGTCGCGCTCTCGGCGGCCGCGCCTTCGGCGGTGACCAGCCCGGCCCGGCGGGCGGCGACGAGCCCGAGCATGACGGCGACCGCCTCCTCGTCGGTGAGCATGAGTGGCGGCAGCTTGTATCCGGGCGCGAGCCGGTATCCGCCGTAGCGGCCGCGCCGGGCCTCGACCGGGATGCCCAGGTCGGCGAGGTGCGCGGCGTAGCGGCGGACCGTGCGCTCGTCGACGCCCAGCCGACCGGCCAGTTCGGCGACGGTGAAGCCGCCGCCGGCCTGGAGGATCTCCAGCAACGCCAGTACGCGCGCGGTCGGCCGGGTCACGAATCCCCACTTCCAATCCGGGCGGAACCTGTCCGGTATTGATCGTAGCGTGTCAGGCATGACGACCTTCGTACTGGTTCCCGGGTTCTGGCTCGGCGCATGGGCCTGGCGCCCGGTCACCGCCGCCCTGCGCGGGCACGGCCACGAGGTGTACCCGCTGAGCCTGACCGGTCTGGGCGAGCGCGCCCACCTGGCCCGCCCGGACACCGACCTCGACGTCCACGTCACCGACGTGGTCAACCTGCTGCGCTACGAGGACCTGCACGACGTGGTGCTCGTCGGGCACAGCTACGCCGGCGCGGTCGTGACGACCGGCGTTGCCGACCGCATGACCGACCGCATCGCCCAACTGGTCTTCGTCGACACCGGCCCGCTGCCCGACGGGGCGGCGAACGAGGACTTCAGCCCGCCCCCGGAGCGTGACCGCAACGCGGCGACGGTGGCCGAACACGGCGACGGCTGGCGGCTGCCACCCCCGCCGTGGGCCGGGC
The DNA here is from genome assembly GCF_000568915.1 of Micromonospora sp. M42. Taxonomy (NCBI): domain Bacteria; kingdom Bacillati; phylum Actinomycetota; class Actinomycetes; order Micromonosporales; family Micromonosporaceae; genus Micromonospora; species Micromonospora sp. M42. The sequence goes on from NZ_KK037233.1 coordinate 2,334,511, forward strand.
TGGCGGCGAGCGCAGCAGACGTGGATGAGTCGGTCGTCGCGTTGCTCGATGAGCGGTCGGTGGCCCAGCCGTGGGCGACTGCCACCACCCCGGTGCGGCTCACCGGCGCGTGGGAGAAGCTGCCCCGCCTCGGCGTGCTGTCGAGCTTCACCGCCGAGCAGGCACGCGAGATGGCCGCCACCGTGCCGCTGTGCCGGCACATGGCCGGCGATTCGTGGCGGTACGAGGAACTGCCGACATGGCACTGGCCGATGCTCAGCCGACCGGCCGAGCTGGCCCGGATCCTGCACGAAGCCAGGCCGACGGTGTAGCCCGCGGTGCCCGGGCGACCGCGCCCCAGGTCACCCGGGCACAAACATGGGGAACCATCGAACACAGCCGGTGCTCAGATGTTGGAGCCGTCCGGCGGCAGCCCGGGCGGTGGCTGCGGGGATCCGCCCCGGCCGGCAGCCGGTGGACAGGACATGCCCAGGGTGTAGGCCGTCATGGACAACGAGCCGTAGGCGTAGCCGTCGACGAGGACCTCGGTGTCGGGGGTGTCCATGGCGGCGGCCAGACCGGCGAGATACAACGCCGGGATGAAGTGATCCGGTGTCGGTACCGCACGGCGGAAGTCCCCGTGGGCGTCGAGGGTCGCGTACTCGCCCGGATCGGTCAACATCCGGGCCTTGGCGTCCTCGTCGAAGCGTCGCGCCCAGTCGAAGCCGTCGTCGGTCAGCGTCCAGTCCATGCCGCGCAGGTTGTGCACGACGTTGCCGCTCGCCACGATCAGCACGCCGCGCCGACGCAGTGGAGCGAGCCGGGCGCCGAGTTGAAGGTGGTAGTCCATCGGCTTGTCGGCGTTGATGCTGAGCTGGACGACGGGAATCGTCGCGTCCGGAAAGGCGTGCATCAGCACCGACCAGGTGCCATGGTCGATGCCCCAGCTGTCGACGTCCGCCCCGACCCAGGTCGGATGGACGACGTCACTGACCTCCTCAGCCAGCTCGGGCAGCCCCGGCGCCGGGTACTGCACCTCGAACAGCTCCTGCGGAAACCCGTAGAAGTCGTGGATGGTCCTCGGCCGGGGCATCGCGGTGACGGCCGTGGCGTTGATGTACCAATGGGCGCTGACCACCAGGATCGCGCGGGGACGCGGCACCGCGGCGCCGAAGGCTCTCCACGCGGAGGTGTACCGGTTGACCTCGAGGGCGTTCATCGGGTTGCCGTGGCCCAGGAACGCCGCGGGCATCAACACATCCAGGGCCGGATGTACGTCTGAAGGCACGTGGACTTCCCTCCGTGGAGGACCGGATCGTACGGCGCGGCCTGCCGGACCTGAAAGTCACGATAGTGCCGACCGCGACGTGACGTGGGCTGATCAGGCGGTCGGATGGGAGAGCGCCACGGCGATGGCTGGTCCGATCGCGACGCTGAGCAGGTAGGCGAGGTTGAACAGGCCCAGTGCTTCGGCCCGGTGGGAGCCGGATACGACGCCGGCCGCGTGCAGGGCGAGTACGCCTTGGCCGGTCGCGGCGGCCAAGGAACCGAGCGTCATCGCCGCAAGCAGCAGCGGTACAGCGGTGGTGACCGTCGCCAGCAGCAGCGCGGCGGCGCCGGTGAGGAGCAACACGGCGACCGCGACGCGGCGTGGCACTCGCACGGATGCCGCGACCAGGAACCCGGAGCAGATGCCGCCGATCAGGTACGGCGCCAGCAGCACGAGCCCGCTCTGGGTGCCTGCCCATCCCGCGTGCTGTCGCAGCAGGTCCGGCGCGGCGTAGAGCAGGGCGAAGTTCCCCGCTCCCAGCGCGAAGGCCAGCGCGCACGCCGCGAGGAACCGGCCGTTCCGTGCCACCGCAGCAGGCAGGAAGCCGTCCGGGCGGACCTTGGTCCAGGCCACCAGCAGAGGCAGCAGCACGACGGTGGCCGGGCCGGCCACCAGCGGCCGGTGCGGAATGAGGACGGCTGCGGTGACCAGCATGGCCAGGATGGTCATCCCGAAGAAGTCGAACGGCGCCGGCGCCGCGTCCGGTGCGGTGGTGCCGCGGCGAGTCGCGGGCACGGCGAGCACCGCCAGCAGCGGCAACGCCAGCGCCGCCTGCCACGAGGAGAGGTCGGCGATCAGTGCGCCGGTCAGCGGACCGGTGGCCCCGACGACCGCCAGCGACGCGGCGACCACGCCCATCTGCCGGGCCGAGTCGGCCAGTTTCATCGCGGTCACGGTGAGGCCGGCAGACCCCAGTCCCTGCACCGCCGCACCGGCCACCATCGCCGACACGCTCGGGATCAGCACGAGGATGAGCGTCCCCGCTGCCACCAGCGCGGACGCGACGGTCAGGGCCGCTCGTACGCCGCGACGGGCGAGCAGCGCCGCCAACAGCGGCGTCCCCAACGCGATCCCCCAGCCGAAGGCGGTCACACCGGAGGCCGCGGCCTGTTCCCCACCACCCGTCGCGCGCGCCAGGTCGTCGAGCAGCAGTGCCGGTGCGGCAATCCCGAACGACAGCGGACCGGCCAGCAGGGCGAGCCAGGGTGTGGCCACCCGCCCCGGTGCGAGTTGCCTGTCGCGGTGAGCGGCTCGGCGCCGCTGTAGCTGATCCATGTCGTTCCTCCGGTGTCGGCTCGGTTCAGCCTTCCCGGGGCTCCTTACCATCGGCTGATGGCCGGCTGACGTACGCGTCGGTGACCCCGCGTCGCTTCCCGCCGAGCAGACCGACGGCCGGCGGACCTTCGCGGGGCGGGACAGCCGGCTGGCTAGTGTGAAGCGATGAGGTTCGGAGTGCTGGGCGACGTTGCGGTGTGGACGTCGGACGGCACACCTGTCGCCGTGCCCGGCCTCAAAGTGCGTGGTCTGCTGGCTGACCTGCTGGTTCACGAGGGGCGCCCGGTGACCGCCGACCGGCTGATCGAAGATCTCTGGGGTGACGAGGCGCCGGGCAACGCGCTCGGGGCGCTCCAGACCAAGGTGTCGCAGTTGCGGCGTGCCCTGGAGGCGGGCGAGGCGGGTGGCCGTGCGCTGGTCGAGTCCGGTGAGGCCGGCTACCGGCTGCGGACGTCGTCGGAATCGGTCGACGCCGGTCGCTTCGCCGCTCTGTTGCTACGTTCGGGCGCGCAGCGGGAGCCCGCTGTGCGGGCGGCGACGCTGACGGAGGCTCTGTCGCTGTGGCGCGGTTCCCCGTACGCCGACTTCAGTGACGAGCGATTCGTCCGCCAGGCGGCCGATCGGCTCAACGACCAGCGCCTGACCGCGCTGGAGGAACTGGCCGAGGCCCGGCTCGATCTTGGCCAGCACCACCTGCTCGCCGGGGAACTGACCGACCTGGTCGCAGGCCACCCGTGGCGTGAGCGACTACGGGCCGCGCACCTGCGCGCCCTGTACGGCTCGGGACGGCAGCATGAGGCGCTGTTCGCCTACGAGCAGTTCCGTCGGCAGGCGCGCGACGAACTCGGTGTCGATCCCGGCAGAGAGTTGGTCGAGCTGCACGGGGCGATCCTGCGCCAGGATCCCGCCCTCCAGCCGCCGGCACCGGCGTCGGCTCCGGCCCGAACCAACCTGCCGGCGCCTCTGTCGCCCGGTCCGTACGGCGGACTGATCGGGCGCGACGCGGCCGTCGAGGCGGTACGGGAGCGGCTGACGAACGAGCGGCTGGTGACCCTGACCGGTCTGGGTGGGGTGGGAAAGAGCAGGTTGGCGATCGAGGCCGCTCGGGTGCTGGGTGACACGTTCCCCGCTGGAGTGTGGCTCGTCGAGCTGGCCGGCCGGCCGTACAGCGGCGACCACGCGACCTGCACCGAGATTGTCGACATGGTGGCGGCGACGCTCGAGATCCGAGACGACAGTCCGCCCGGCCTGCCCGGTGATCGACCACCCCGCGAGCCGATGGACCGGCTGGTCGCCGCGCTGCGAGGTCGGCGGATGCTGTTGCTGCTCGACAACTGCGAACACGTGGTGGCGTCAGTCGCTCAACTGACCGAGAAACTTCTCGGCGCCGCGGCCGACCTGCGCATCCTGGCGACGAGCCGCGAACCGCTCGGGATCCCCGGCGAAGTCGTCATTCCGGTGCCGCCGCTGGCCCTGCCGGAGCCCGGAGCCGGCGCGCGGCAGATCGCCGAGGCTCCGGCGGTTCGGCTCTTCGTAGCCCGCGCCCGCGCCACCGAGCCGGGGTTCACCGTCGATCAGCGGGACACGGACGCGGTCGCCGTCATCTGCCGGCGTCTCGACGGCGTACCGCTGGCGCTGGAACTGGCCGCGTCCCGTCTGGCCGTTCTCGATCCGGACGAGCTGGCGGCACGGCTCGACGATCGCTTCCGGCTGCTGTCATCCGGCCGGCGCACCGCGCCCCCGCGTCAGCAGGGACTTCGCGCCGTGATCGACTGGAGTTGGGAGTTGCTGGCGCCTCCCGAACGCGCGGTGCTGCGCCGGCTCGCGGTCTTCGCCGACGGCGCCACCCTGGCCGCCGCCGAGCAGGTGTGCGCTGGCGGCCAGGTGGCAGCGGACGAGGTCCTCGATGTGCTGGCACGCCTGATCGACCGGTCGCTGGTCATGGTGCGGCACGGTGAGAGTCCGCGACGCTTTCGGCTGCCGGAGACGGTGGCTGCCTACGGTCTGGAACAGCTCGACAGCGCCGCCGAGCTGCCCGCAACTCGTCGCCGTTACGTCACGTGTTTCGCCCGTCTCGCCGAGCAGGCCGCCGGGCGGCTACGTGGTCACGATCAGAGCCGCGCGCTACGCGAGCTGGACGCCGAGAACGCGAACTTCCGGGCGGCGCTCGACGTCGCCGCCACTGACGGTCAGGCCCGCGTGGGCCTGGCGCTCGCCACCTCGTTGTCCTGGTACCGGCTGCTCCGGGGTCGGTTCGGAGAGGTGAGCCGGTCACTGCGAACGGCGCTGGACATCGTCCCGAGGAGCGAGGTCGACGTCGCACCGGACGGCCTGCGGCGGCATGCGGAGATGTGGCTGACCGCTCTCGCCACCCGGGACGGCGATCCGACCGCTCCCCGGCAGCGGATCCTGGAGAGCTACCAGGACCACGAGGGGCCGGAGAAGGCGTTCGCGCAGTGGTTGTTCGCTTCCATGATGCTCGGCTCCGGAGATCCGGGCGCGGCGGCCGTCCTGGTCGACGCGGCGCTGGCGGCGTTCCGCGCCGGCGGGGACCGGTGGGGCATCGCTGCCGCCTGCGCCATCCGAGCGGACCTCGCGCTCGTACTCCGCAGCGACCTGCCCGCGGCGCAGCGTGACTGCGAGACCAGCCGGGCGCTGTTCGAGCAACTGGGCGACCGCTGGGGCCAAGTACATCCGACGAGCCTGTTGGGAACCCTGGCCGAGATCCACGGCGACTACGATCGCGCCGCCACGCGCTACCGGGAGGCGTTGCGCATCGCCGAACACCTGCGGCTGTGGACGTCGGTGTCCCGGCAGCTGGCATGCATCGGCCGGCTCGCCATTCTGAGAGGCGACCTCGACGAGGCCGTCGTCAGTCACGACCGCGCGCTACAGGTGGCCCAGGAACAGTCGAGCTCCTCCGCCGTCGCCTTCGCCGGCACGGGCCTGGCAATGATCGCGCGACGGCGGGGCGACCTCGACGCCGCCGAGACCCGGCAGCGGGACCTGCTCGACTGGAACCGCCGTGCCGGCTTCCTGCCGGGCTGCGCGCTCGCGCTGGCCGAGTTGGGGTTCATCGCCGAGCACCGCGGTGATGCTGTCCTCGCCGAGCGCCACCACCGTGAGTCGCTCGACGCGGCGCGCGCCACCGGTGATCAACGGGCGGTCGCCCTGGCTCTCGAGGGCCTGGCCGGGGCCATCAGCCTCGGCGGTGAGAGCCGGCCCGCCGCGCGGCTGCTCGCCGCGGCACGGACGCTGCGCGAGGCCGCCGGCGCGCCGCTGCCTCCCAGCGAGCAACACGACGTCCAGCGCATCACCGTCCGCCTCCGGGAGGCGCTCGGCAGCGACGAACTCGCTGCCGAGATGAGCCGCGGCGCACAGCTCGACCTCGACGAACAGCCGTTCAGCGGCGTCGGTAAGGGGGTGGTCAGCGAACGGTAAGCCTGCTCGGCACGGTTGACCGAGTACCGAGCCGACCCAGGAGGCAGCATGCATACCGATGCCAGGATCGCCGTCATCTACTACTCCGCCACCGGCACCGTGCACCGGCTCGCGCAGGCATTTGTCGACGGAGCCGCGGACGCCGGCGCGGAGGTCCGCCTGCGCCGGGTGGCAGAGTTGGCGCCGGAGCACGTCATTGATGCCAAGCCGCAGTGGCGAGCCCACCTCGACGCCACTGGCGACATTCCGGTCGCCACCCTGGACGACCTCCGGTGGGCCAACGGGTACGCCTTCGGCACGCCGACCCGTTTCGGGAACATCTGCGCTCAGCTGCGCCAGTTTCTCGACACCACGACCGGCCCATGGCAGGCGGAGGAACTGGCCGACAAGCCGGCGACCGGTTTCACCGCCAGCTACGAGGAACACGGCGGCCAGGAGGCGACTCTGCTCAGCCTCTACCAGACCTTCCACCACTGGGGGTCGATCATCCTGCCTACGGGCTACCTGAACTACGACACCGCTCACGTCGCCGGCGGAAACCCGTACGGCGTCAGCCAGGTGGAGAGCCGCGCCAGCCGGGATCCCGAGTACGCCAGAGCGGTCCTCGAGACGGCCTGCTTCCAGGGCGCACGCCTGACCCGGATGGCAGCCGCTCTCGCCGCCGCCCGCGCGGACAGCAAGCTCGGGTAGGAGCCCGGCGGCGGGAGCAGTACGACACCGGGACGGAATCGTGAGTAGACGCGCGGGTCATGTCGAACATCGGCAGAAGGTGTACGGGGTGTCCGCGCTCAACCCGGTCACGTCATCGGCCGCCTTTCGGGGCATGCGCCGAAGGCGATCGTGGGGAACTGATGCGGGGCGCCGTTTCCTCGCCTAAGCTGCATCCAATACATCGATATCAATCGATAGCAGGTGTCGGCGGCCGAGGCCGGTCCAGGCAGCCACGGGCCTCGCATTCACCGACCCCGATTGGAGTACCCGATGACCTGGCGTCCAACCATCGCCGCACTCACCGGCCTGTGCCTCGCGCTCACCACCGCACCAGGCCCCGCCGGCGCCGCGCCCCCGGCACCTCGGCGCGCCGCTCATGTGAACGTTCACACCTACCCGCTCGCCGGGCCGCCCGGCGCGCCCCCCGGGGTCTGCCCGGGCGGCACCGGGTACGGCCCGCCGCTGCCGGCCGGCTCCGTGTCCGCGACGAAGATCCAGGGCGGGTTCTCGTTCCTCGAAGGACCGGTCTGGATCGCCGAGGGCGGCTACCTGCTGATGTCCGACATGGCCGCGGGCACCGGGCCGTACAACGTGCAGCCCTCCACGATCCGCCGATTCACCCCGCCTTCGACCTTCGACACCTTCATCGCCGACTCCGGCAGCAACGGCCTGGCACTCAGCCCCGACGCCCAGCAGATCATCGCCGCCACCCACGACCAGCGGAACGTCTCCGCGTACCGGCTGAGCGACCGGACCCGCAGCACCGTCGCCGCCGACTACCAGGGCCGGGCGTTCAACTCACCGAACGACGTCACGGTCCGCTCCGACGGCGTCGTCTACTTCACCGACCCCAACTTCCAGCGCGGCAACCGACCCGACCAGATGAGCGGACGTACCAGTGTCTTCCGCGTCTCCGGCGGCCAGGTCTCGCTGGTGGACGACCGGCTGCGGCAACCCAACGGCATCGCGCTCTCCCCGGACGGCGGCACCCTCTACGTGAGTGCCTACTCCGAGAACAAGATCTACAAGTACGTCGTCCAGCCCGACGGCAGCACCGGCGCCCGCAGCGTCTTCGTCAACTACCTCGGCGGTCCCGACGGCGTCACCGTCGACTGCGCCGGCAACGTGTACTGGGCCTCCGGCTCGGACGGGCTGATCCACGTCTACTCGCCCTCAGGCGCGCAGCTCGGCACGATCCGCTCCGGCGGCGCCGGCACCACGAACGTGGCGTTCGGCGGACCCGACCGGCAGACCCTCTACATCACCTCCGGCCGGACGAACGACTCCGGCCTGTACAGCATCCGGCTCAACGTCCCCGGCTACCCGTACTGACCAAGAACCCCGGGAAGGAAAGCACCCGTGCGGACCAATCCTCACCAGCTCCGACACCGCGTACCGCTCGCCCTGCTGATCTGCGCCGGCACCGTCCTGGCCGGCGTACCCGCAAACGCCGCGGCGGCCGCGCCGGCGGCCGGCAGCCGGCCGGCGGCCCGGCTCGCCGCCGACACCAGCCCGCCCACCCGGCCGACCGGCCTGCGCAGCAGCCGGCTGACCTGCCAGTCCGTCACGCTTTCCTGGTACGCGTCCCGGGACAACGTCGGCGTCGCCTTCTACGACATCTACCACGACGGCCAGCTCGTCACCTCGGTCTCGGGACGGACGCTGACCGCCACGCTCAGCGTCGTGCAGGGTGTCACCTGGGGCTGGTACGTCAACGCCCGCGACGCCGCCGGCAACGTCTCGCAGGCCAGCTCCACGCTCTCGGTCACCCCGCCGTTCTGCCAGCAGGACACGACTCCGCCCAGCACGCCGACCAACCTGGCCGCGACGGTGAACGGTACGGCCGTGACCCTCACCTGGTCGGCCTCCACCGACAACGTCGCGGTCACCGGCTACACGATCCTGCGCAACGGTACGGCCGTCGGCTCCACCACCGGCACCGGCGGAAACCCACCGGCGACCACGTTCACCGACACCGGGCTGACGCCCGACACCGACTACCGGTACACGGTGACCGCCCGCGACGCCCAGGGCAATGTCTCGGGGACGAGCGCCGCGGTCACCGCGCACACCGGCACGGGGTGCACGAGCCCGGTGTGCGGCGCCACGGTGGTCACCACCGAGAAGGACCTGCCCTGGGGCCTTGTGCAACTGCCCGACGGCACGGTCCTCTACGGCCGGCGCGACCTGTTCGACATCGTCGCCATGAACCCGGACGGCACCGACAAACGCAGCATCGGCACCGTGCCGAACGTGGCCGGCACCAGCGGCGAGGGCGGCGTGCTCGGGCTGGCCGTCTCGGCCACCTTCACCACCGACCGCTGGCTGTACATCTACCACACCACCACGACCGACAACCGGATCGTGCGCATCCGCTACGACGGCACGCTGCAGACCGGCACCAGGCAGGTGCTCGTCACCTGGATCCCGCGCAACAAGTACCACAACGGCGGCCGGCTGCGCTTCGGCCCCGACGGCAAGCTCTACGCCGCCACCGGCGACGGACAGAACCCCGACGTGGCCCAGGACACCAACAATCTCGGCGGCAAGGTGCTGCGGCTCAACCCCGACGGCACGGTGCCGGCGGACAACCCCTTCGGCAACCACGTGTGGAGCTACGGCCACCGCAACCCGCAGGGACTCGCCTTCGACTCCCAGGGCCGGCTCTTCGAGCAGGAGTTCGGCAACAACGTCATGGACGAGACCAACATCATCGTCAAGGGCGGCAACTACGGCTGGCCCGCCTGCGAAGGCACCTCCGGCGACTGCGCCAACCCGAGCTTCAGGGCCCCGATCCGGACGTACCCGGTGGCCGAGGCCTCGTGCAGCGGCATCGCGATCGTCCGGGACGTGCTCTACATCGCCTGCCTGCGTGGCAACCGGATGTACCGTGCGGAGATCAGCGGCGACACGCTCACCAACGTCCAGCAGTACTTCGTCGGGACGTACTTCCGGCTGCGCACCGTCGAACCGACCCTCGACGGCAATCTGTGGCTGACCACGAGCACCGGCGGGGACAAGGACAGCACCCCGAACAACAGCAACGAGAGAGTCCTCAAGGTGACCCTCGGCGGGGCGGCGTCCGGCCCCACGAGCTGAGAGAAGGCCTCCCGGTTGCCGGAGCGGTTGCTGGACAGCTCCACTCCACAACCGGGAGGCCTTCGTCATCACGTTCATCGACGTCATGCCTTCTCGGCCGGGTGAGGAGGCCGACGCACCAGTACCGGGCAGAGGGAGGATGGGTGGTGATAGGCAACTTGATCGCGATCGAAGAGCACTGGATCACGCCCGCGCTGACCGCCGCTGTTCAGGGCAGCGACGACAGTCTCCCGTTCGTGCTCGCGCTGACACCGCCCGGCACCCAGTCGCTGGCACCCGACGACGCGGTACGGCTCAGCCGGATAGCGAACGAGACGGCCGCCGAGGCCGTGAGCCGTCACCCACGTCGGCTGCGCGCGATGTCGAGCTGCCGATGTCGGCTCCGGACCGGGTCGTGCCCGAGCCGGAGCGCGCGGCGGCGGAGGGGCACGTCGGCACGATGGTCTACGGACGGTCCGGCGACCTGTTGCTGGACGACCCGGTGTACGAGGACTTCTTCGCCGCGGCCGAGGGGCTGGGACAGCCGGTCTCCGACTACATCCGGACGAACATCTGGATCACGACGTCGGGGATGCTGAACCCGGCGCTCCTGCAGCACGCGCTGACCGTGACCGGGTCGACCGTCGGATCTTCTCCACCGACTACCCCTTCCAGCACCCTGGCCGCGACGAGATCGACACGTTCCTCTCCCACTTCGCTCCCGACGCCCGGGACCAGGTCACCGAGGGCAACGCGCATGGGTCTGGACTGCCGGGCCTTCTGGTGGGGCGGACCGGGCGAGGGCGAGCATCACGGCAGTGCCTGGCGGGTGGCCGCGGCTTCGCTCAGCCGGCCAGCCCTCGCCGGCGCCTGTGGCCAGGCACTGCGGTGATCAGCAGCCCGCCGACGACGGCAGCCGCGCCGAGGTAGGCCAGCGGCCGGAAGAGCATGAACGTATACCCGATCCAGGCCGGTCCTGCTGGCTGGTGCGGGGCAAAGTAGCTGGCGACCAGCGCCAGGGCGCTCAGCGCAGTAGCGGGGAGAAGGGCGAGCAGTCCTGCGCCGGCTACGACTACCGTGAGGGCCCGCCGCGTTGGAGTGGCTTCCTTGATCCGCCGGAACGCCCAGGCCGCCATCAACCAACCGGCGGCAGCGCCGGCGAGTAGCCCAGCCGTGGTCAGTGGGAGCACGGCGACGGGCGTCGTACGGCTGACGGCTACTTGCAACCCATAGTGGGATTCGTCGAGGGCGCCCTCAGAGAAAACCTCCACCAGCCACCCATCCCGATAGACCGCTGACTCCGGGCAGCAACCGGACAGATCCGTTTTGGCTGGCCGCCAACCGGCCGCCCGCATGCGTTGCTCTGCCCCGTCAACCAACTGGCGCACCGGCCTGTCGTTGGGGTAGGTGAACTGGAAGAAGACCTTCCCCGCCCGGTACTCGTCGGTTCCGCCTATCAGGTACACCCATCGCGGATCGGTGTAGTCGGGGTTGTCGTCGTAGATGAAGTCCCACCGTTGCGGCACAGCCGACATCCCCGGCGGTAACGCCGGCTCAACCATTCGCAGCGCGTCGGAGTTGCTCGGCAAGGGTTGCGCGGTCTGCCAACCCAGATAGCCGCCGAGCGCGCCGAGCGCCACGGCCGTGACTGTGGCAGCGCAGATCACGCCGACTATTCCGGCTGCACCCCACACCCGGAATCGGAATCGGAGACCACCGGTGAGCAGGTCGACGACCTCGGCGCGGGTCGGCCAGGTCCTGTCGACTGGAGCGGCGTCCAGCAGTGTCGTCACGATCTCGGCGCCGCGTCGGCGTCGGTAGGACCGCGGGTACGTCAGCAGCAACCGTCGGTAGCGGCAGGTGAGCCTCGCCCGAGCGCCTGGTTCTGGCATCTGCACTCCTTGCCGATACGTGAGCACTGCTGATCAGAGGGATCAGGACGGAAGGAGACCGGGCCGCGATGTCCACCCGGCGAGACGGTTGACGGCGATCTCTGCATTGCTGCGTAGCCGGGCAGTCTCCTGCCGCAGTGCGGCACCGCCCTGTTCGGTCAGCCGGTAGTAGCGCCGCGCCCGACCATCGACCGTCTCCTCGCGGTCGATGGCGATCAGCCCTTCGGCGGTCAAGCGGTCCAACGCCGCGTACAGCGTGCCGGCGCTCAGCTTCACGCGTCCCTTGGACAGGATCGCCACCTGGCGCATCACGCCGTATCCGTGCAACGGCGGACCGGCCAACGCGGCGAGGGTCAGGAAGGTGGGTTCCCGCATGGTCACGCCAGCAATATACAGATGATCGATACAACCGAACAGATCCAGCCGGCCACAGCAACCGACCCCAGCGAGCACGGTAGACGACAAACAACGATCGGCCGCGCCGATGCCGCGTGGCACGTCAGGCAGTGCTAGCCGTCACCGAAGGCGATGGCCAGCACTGCCCGGGCGATACCGACGACGGAGTGTCGACGCGGTGTCAGGTCAGTTGACGCCGACGTTCAGGTAGAAGTGGCCGAGCTTGAGCGACAGAGAGGCGCCTCCGAAGTTGTGAATGAGCAGGGCCAGAAGTATGACGATCAAGATGCAGACGACGATCCAGATCAGGGTCCACACGAACCTTGGGATCCCGTAGCGACCGACGCGGGCCATCAGGCTCGCCCCCTCGGCGTCGGCGCTGCAGCAGGCGCCGCCACGCATGGCCTTGTCGGCTGTTGACAACTGCGTCCGACGCTAGCGGACGTCTCCATACACCCTCCTTCATCGAGGTGTCCGCGAAACTTCCCAACCGAGGCGCGCGTCAAACTGGGACGGACCCGCTGACCATCGACCGTCGAGGAATGGTCGGCGCACGAATCACTACGCCTCTCGCACGTACCCCGAGGAGTTGTGCCGCCCGGCCGCAGCGCTGGTGCTCGATTCCGGTCGCGCGATCCGCGACGTGGGCGAGGTCTCCCGCCGGAGGCCGGGGCCGGCGGGCCGGCGGGCCAGGTGACGCGCTTGAGCAGCTGCTCGCGGCTCTTGTCGTCCCCGGAGATGAAGGCCGTCGTCGCCTGAATCTCGTTGCTGAAAGCACGGTAGGTCCAGACGGACGGGAGCACGTGCTGGTCGGACTGCTCGACTTGGAGCAGCTGCCCATCCTTGACCACCAGCCGGTTCGGGTTGACGAGCGGAGCGACGCCCTGGTGCACGACAGCTATCCACGCCTGGCCTTCAGAGTTGCAGGCCCCGGGCGGGCCAGCCGTCGGTCTCGTGGCCTGGGGACCCCACCCCGCCACGAGGTAGACGATGCGCGGCTCGGCGGTGCAGGGGTCAAAGGTCGGACCTCGCTCGTGCGCCAGCCCTCCGGGACGGCGACCGACAGGCCACCCAGGCTCACCGTGGCCCCGGCGGCCTCGGACCCCCTTCGGGGGCGCACCTAGCTGGGGCAGGGCCACGACGGCCGCGGCCGCGACGGCGACGGCGACGGACCCAGCGGATCCCCAGGCACGGCGGCGGCGCTGCACGCTACGCCGTCCGAGGCGGACCAGCCGGGTGGCGGGATCAGTCTCGGCCGGCGTCACGGAGGCGGCCGCGCGGTCGAGCAGCTCGCTGACGTGGGTGGTATTCACGGCGTCTCCTTGGCAGATTCGACGAACAGGCCGCTGGCGCGCAACGCCGCCAGGGCACGGGACGTGCGGCTCTTGACCGTTCCCACCGCAACGCCGAGGGTCTGCGCCACCTCGGCCTCGGAGGCGTCGGCCCAGAACCGCAGCACCAGCACCACCCGCTGGTCGGCAGGCAACCGGCGCAGACTGGCGAGCACCTGCACGCTGAGATCCGACTGATCCGCGAACCCACCACGGGACGCGTCCGGCAGCTCCCCGGTCGGCGCCTCGTCGCGCCAGCGCCGGCGCCTGGCCCGCATCGTGGCCCGGACCATCACTGCCGGACGTACGCCTCCGGCCGCCCCTCCGGCACGCCCAACCGGTGCCACGACCGGTAGGCCGCGATCAGACCCTCCTGGGCGAGGTCCTCGCCCAGCCGGCCGTCACCGGTCAGCAGCGCGCCGAAGCGGACGATCTCGCGGTACCGGCTGGCGACGAAGTCCTCGTAGCCGGCGGGTTCCGCTCTGCGAAGCAAGCCCATACCTCATTAAGGGACCTGGACCTGCCCGTTGGTTCCCCCTGCCTAACCGGCGGTGACGGCAGAATTCCCCGCCACGTCGGCGAGGTCGCGGCCGGCGGTGGCTCGAATGGCCCGGGGCCAGGTCCATGCGGCGCGCAGGATGAAGGCCAGGAGCAGCAGTTCGAGCCCGATGGAGAAGCCGTAGAAGTAGAGGTAGGCCCAGGACTCGCCGTCCGCGTTGTACGCCGTGACGGGGATGTAGAGCGTTGCCACGACGAGGTTGGTGGCGCGGTTGACACGGGCGGGGAGCGTCGTGGAGAGCAGGATCATGAGGATCGGGACGGCCATGAGTGTGAGCGCGAGGGCGACGAAGGTCGGGCCCGTGTCGAACTCGTGCACGGCGCCGGCCAGGATGTCGTCGATGAAGCCGGGCTTGTACAGGGCGAGGTAGTCGACGTAGATGTAGAGGAACATGAAGCTGGCCCAGGCCGCGGCAAGCTTCGCCTGGACCGGGAGGTGCGCTTCCTGGAGCGCACCGGCCCGTCTGTCGGTTCTGGTCATCACGTCTCCTGTCTGCTGGCGTCAGCCGGGTCGGCTCACTCGATGTCTCCACACTGACCAGCGTCGGCGGGCGTCACATCCGCTTGCGGGCTCGGGCTGTCCTGGCCCCGGGCGCGGGAAACTCGCCGTACTTTCGGCTGATCCGCCCGAGGGGCGGCCCCCTTACGTTCTCGGAAAAGGGGGAAGCATGCTTGCTGGGATCTGGGCTGAGCCTCGCCCCACAGGTGCGCCGGTGCGTCTGTGGCGGGACTGGGCGCTGTCCTCGGCTCTTGTCGTGATCTCGGTCGTCGAGATGCTGCTGCGCGACGACAGGGCATGGGCGCCGCTGCTGGTCGGTGTCAGCGTCGTGGTCGCGGCGTGCCTGCTGTATCGACGCACGCGACCGCTGGCCGCGGTAAGCGTTGCCTTCGGAGCCGTTCTCCTCTTCGACATCGCGAGGATCGCGGTCATCGACGCCACCGGTCTGCTGGGCATCGCAGGGCTGCTCGTGTTGCCCTACGCCCTGCTGCGCTGGGGAGCAGGTCGTGAGGCTGCCCTCGGACTCGGCATCATCCTCATCTGGCTACCCGTCACCCTCGTCGCGGAGTCGACCTCGCCCGCGGAGAAGGTCGCCGGTTACGGCTTCTTCCTGTGCTCTGCCGCGCTCGGAGCGGCAGTGCGCTACCGCACCAGAAGCCACGAGCGCGACGTCGAGCAGGTCCGGCTCCACCAGCGCAACGAACTCGCCCGCGAGCTGCACGACACGGTCGGCCATCACGTCTCGGCCATCGCCGTCCAGGCACAGGCAGGTCGCGCGCTGGCCGCCGCAGATCCGGAGCGCGCGCTGGCCACCCTGGTCACCATCGAGGAAGAGGCGTCCCGGACGCTCAGGGAGATGCGAGCCCTCGTGGGCGTGCTGCGCGACGGTACGGACGCCGATCTCACCCCTCGGCGAGGAGTGGCGGACATCGAGCGACTCGCTCGTCCCGGCGGCGAGGTGCTGGGCGTCCGCGTGCAGGTCTCCGGTGACGCCGAGGCCGTTGAGCCGGCAGTCGGCACCGCGCTCTACCTGATCGCCGCCGAGGCGGTCACCAACGCGACCCGCCACGCCCGCGGCGCCACCGGAGTCACCGTCGACGTCACCGCATCCCGCGACCAGGTGCACCTGCGGGTACGCGATGACGGCGAGGCGACCACGACCAGCTCTTCGCACGCCGGCTACGGGCTGCGCGGCATGGCCGAGCGGGCGAGCCTGCTCGGCGGCACCCTCCGGGCGGGACCTGCCGCGGACGGCGGCTGGAGCGTCGACGCCTCGCTGCCTCGGACAGCGCGCGCGTCATGACCATCCGCGTGCTGGTCGCTGACGACCAGGACATCGTCAGGGCAGGGCTCTGCATGATCCTGAACGCCCAACCGGGCATCGCCGTCGTCGGCGACGCCGCCGACGGCCGCCGGGCGATCTCCATGGCCCGTTCGCTGCGTCCCGATGTGTGCCTGCTGGACATCCGCATGCCCGAGGTCGACGGGATCGAAGCCACCCGCCGGCTCGCCGGGGCCGACGTCGCCGATCCTCTGGCCGTCGTCGTCATCACCACCTTCGACCTCGATGAGTACGTCTACGGCGCGCTCAAGGCAGGCGCCCGCGGCTTCCTCCTCAAGGACGCCGGCGCCGAGATGCTCACCCAGGCCGTCCATGCCGCGGCCCGGGGCGACGCCCTGATCGCACCGAACATCACCGCGAGGCTCCTGTCCTCCTTCGCGAACAGCCGCCCGCGCTCGGTGCCACCTGAGCCTGTCGAGCCGCTGACCGCTCGCGAAGAACAGGTTCTGCTGGCTGCCGCTCGCGGGCGGACCAACAGCGAGATCGGCGATGAGCTGTCCATCAGCCTCAGCACCGTCAAGACCCACATCGCCGCCCTGATGCGCAAGCTCAACGCCCGCAACCGCGTCGAGATCGTGATGTGGGCCTACGAGACACGCCGCGTCGGCACCTGACCGACGCCCGCAGGCCCGGGTCGCGGAACCAACGCCGACCGCTTCGGTGTGAGCTGTCGGCGAGACGGCCGGGTCAGGCCCGATGCGAGGTCAGGGGGCCCGGTGGGACTCGTCTCGACCGGGCTCGGCTGGCATGAGCTGGCCGGGTTCCCTGGTCCAGCCGAGGAATCGGTGGTGCGGCACGCCCGCCGGCGTCGACGGCATGTTTTCGGTGGCCTGAATGAGATAGGCACCAAGTAGAGGGCCAGCGACACCGGAGCGCCCGCATACTCCGCCCGCAACTCTCGCTTCCGGGTGGGGCACGGCCAGGGCAGGTCGCAGCCACCGCAGCTCCGGACCGGCATGACCGGGCCGTGGGTGGCCACCGCACACCCTCCAGGAACCGCGCGGTGATCGCCCGCGCCTGCCGGCTGGTCGCCCAATCCACCTGCCAACAGGGGTACGGAGTCATCCGCCACGACCACACCGGCCGGTGCCTGCGAGCAAGAGCCAGCGCGGTGGCAGAAAGGTATTCGTCATACGAGACGCGCCGCTCTCGCGACATCGATGTGTCCCCGGCGCCCTTGGCAGAGCGCCCTGAGGCGCAACCCGTTGAGCTTGCTGGGAAAGATCGAGTGCTGAACGGTAGTCACCTTGCGTCAGCGCGTCCCAAGCCCTCGTCTCCAGACACCACGCCTGAATTTCAGGTTCAGCAAGGTCACGAGCAGCTCGCAGCTGAGCAGCCGCAGCATTCCGCTGCCGCAGGTCGATGTGAACCGTGGCCCGCAGCACCGCCAACCAACCGCCGGCAACCAACCGCCGACGCTGTTGAGCAACTGTTACCCGTCAGTGCAGCAACCGCACCACATAGGAGAGGTGCCGTCGCACCAACGGCAACAGATCCGCCGGGGCCATCGTCGGATAGGAGCTGGCGAGGTCGTCGACGCCCTGCTCGATCCGTTCGAGCAGGGCGTTGCTGACATCAGTGGCGGCGACTCTCGCCGGCAACTCGCCTGCCTCGACCGCATGGTCGATCGGCGCATCGACCAGCCGAGCGAGCACTCCCCCGGGCGTCAGGGATCCGGTCCAGGTGGCGGGCTGTGTCGACCGTCGGAGCTTCGAGCCCTGCCTCCAACTTGTGGAGATGGCTCTTGCTCCGGTGAGCGAGTTGCCCGAGAGACCGAAGCGACAGGCCACGCCGCTCCCGGCTCAAGGGGCCTGGCGAATCAGCCGGCCGCCACCCCGTCGACGGTACCTAGACTCTTCACACGTGGATCCCCCATGCTCCTCACTTCTCGGTGAAGTGGCCTTGGACCTACCCCGGTCGACCTCGGACTCGTCACCGGTTCACCCCACTGACGCAGTGTGACGCGCGGGGCGGGGCGTGGGGTTCGGCCCGGCTGACTTTCCGCCCCGGCGCCGTGGGCAGCCGGGGTGGTCGCTTCATCCGTAATCGCATCGACGGCGACAGGTGCGGGCGGCACCTGCGCCGGGATGAAGACCTCGTCCACCTGGTCGAACTTCCAGCGGAACAGCGCTCGCCCGGCGACCGCGTCGAGTAGTGAAGGGCGGGCCGGCCCACAGCCAGTCCCGATGACCTCAGGCCGGCTCGTCCGGGAACCAGCCGGCCCGGCCGAGGGCACCCGGCAGGCTGGCCTTGCCGAGCCGGTCACCGATCCAGGCCGCCGTCTCGATCACCGCACGCGGGTCGAGGCCGGTCTGGTGGCCGGAGCGGTGCAGGGCGTAGACCAGGTCCTCCGTGGCGACGTTGCCGGTGGCCGCCGGGGCGAAGGGGCAGCCACCGATGCCGCCGACGCTCGCGTCGAGCACGCTCACGCCGGCCTCGACAGCAGCCAGAGCGTTGGCGATTGCGGTGTTGCGGGTGTCATGCAGGTGCAGGCGCAGCGGTACGCCCGGCGCGGCCGCGCCGGCTGCGGCCACCAGGTGCCGCACCTGGGCGGGCACTCCCACACCGATGGTGTCGGCCAGAGCGATCTCGTCCGGCTCGCCCTCAGCGAGCCGGGCGACGAGCTCACCGACCGTCGACGGGGCGACGTCGCCCTCGAAAGGGCAGCCGAACGCCGCAGCGACGGTGACGCTGGCCCGACGGCCTGCGGCGTGGGCGGCTGCGGCAATGTCGGACCAGGCCTGGACCATGGTGTCGACCGAGGCGCCCTGGTTTCGCCGGCTGAACGTCTCGGTGGCGACCACGACGCAGTTCACCTCGTCCACCCCGGCGGCGAGGGCACGGTCGAGCCCGCGTCGGTTGAGCACCAGACCGATGTACGATACGTCGCTGCGGCGCGGCACCTCGGCCATGACGGCTTCCGCGTCGGCCATCTGGGGCACCCGGTCGGCGCGGACGAACGACACCGCCTCGACCCGCCGCGCTCCGGCCTCGACGCAGCGCCGGATCAGCTCGATCTTGCTCGCTGTCGGGAGGACCTCGGACTCGTTCTGCAACCCGTCCCGGGGGGACACTTCCACCACGCGCACCATCATCTGTATACAATCTCATAGCAGCAGGCGGTCGGCAAGGTACCGGTCGCGACATCGCTTCAGACCACGGAGGCACGGGTGACCAATGCCGGGCAGGACGCCTACGAGGCGTTGCGGAGCGCGATCCTGAACGGATCCATCCGCCCGGGGGAGCGGCTGGGCGAGGTGGAGCTGTCCTCGCAGTTTGGGGTGAGCCGGACCCCGATCCGGGAGGCTCTGCGCCGGCTCACCGCCGAGGGCCTGGTCGTCTTCCAGCCCAACCGGGGGGCCCGGGTGGCCGAGTGGTCGCTCAGCGATCTGGAGGACACCTACGAGATCCGGGCCCGGCTGGAGAGCTACGGCGCGGCCCTGGCCGCCCAGCGCATCGACGCCGACTGCCTGCCGAGGCTGAGCCTGCTCTGCGACGAGATGGATCAGCGGGCGCAGCGGATGACCCCGCAGGATCTGGACGACATCGCCGACCTCAACGCCGAACTGCACGGTCTGGTCATCGGCGCTGCCGACAGCCCTCGACTGACCTCCCTGCTCTCGGCGGTGGTGGAGGTCCCGCTCGTGGTTCGGGCGTTCCGCCTCTACACCCCGGAAGCGCTGGCCCGCAGCATGGCCCACCACCGTGACCTGGTGGCAGCCCTCCGCGCCCGCGACGCCGAATGGGCGTCGAGCACGATGCGCGCGCACGTGCTGGCCGCCCGGCGAGTGCTGCTGGACGCCATGTCCGACAACCCGGATCTCTGAGCGCTCGGGGCGCGCCGTTCCGACCGCGGTCCAGCCTCCGGGCCCGGTGGCCCGGAGGCTGGACGGGCCTCCGGGCCCGGTCAGCTCCCGGGTGCGCCCGGCTTGATGCAGGCCACCGCGCGGTCGGCGTCGAAGGGGGTCAGGCGCACCTCGTTTTGTACACACCGGTCCTCGCCGACCGGGCACCGACCGTAGAGGACGCAGCCGCTCACCTTCTCCGTCGGGCTCACCGGGTCGCCGACCAGGCGGGCCGGCGGCAGCTCCTGGTCGGGGTCGACGGGCAGCGCTGCGGCCAGCAGAGCGCGCGTGTAGGGGTGCTGCGGGTCGGCGAACACCCGCTCCGACGGGCCGGTCTCCACCACCCGTCCCCGGTACATGACCGCGATCCGGTCACTGACGTAGCGAACGGTGTGGATGTCATGGGAGATGAACAGATACCCCATGCCGAGTTCGGTCTGCAGGTCGGCCAGGAGTTGCAGGATCTGGGCGCGGACCGACAGGTCGAGCGAGGAGGTGGGTTCGTCGAGGACGATCAGGGAGGGCTCGGTGACGATGGCCCGCGCGATGCCGACCCGTTGCTGCTGTCCCCCGCTGAGTTCACCGGGAAATCGGCGGGCCATCTCGGGTGCCAGCCCCACCTGGTCGATGACCCTGGCGACCCGGCTCCGGCGGTCGGCCGCCGGGGTCTTCGGCTGGTGGATGGCGAGTGGCTCGCCGACGATGTCGGCCACCCGCATACGCGGGTTCAGCGACTCGAACGGTTCCTGGAAGATGATCTGCGCCTTGGCGCGCAGCTGGCGCAGTCCGGCTGCGGGCAGCGCGAGCATGTCGGTGCCCTGGAAGTGCACCGAGCCCCGGGTCGGCTCGATCAGGCGTAGGGCCAGCCGGCCCAACGTCGACTTGCCCGACCCGCTCTCGCCGATGACGGCCAGTGTCTCGCCGGCGTTCACGGTCAGCGACACGTCGTCGAGGGCGTAGACCGTGGTGGTCCCGCCGACGGAGAACTCCTTGCTGACGTTGGTCAGCTCCAGCAGGCTCACCGAGCGGCCTCCCTCTCCTGCGACAGGTGACACCAGTACGTCCGGCCCGACGCAGAGGTCGTCGGCTCCGGGAACACCTGCCCGCAGGGCTCGAAGGCGTGCGGGCAGCGGGCCTGGAAGGGGCAGCCGGCCGGATAGTCGACGAGATCCGGCAGCCTCCCGGTGAGGTGCACCAACGGATGGCCCGGCCGGGGAACGGCCCGGACCAGCGCCTGCGTGTACGGGTGCTGCGGGCTGGTGAGCACGTCACGGACCGAGCCGTGCTCGATCACCTTGCCGGCATACATCACGACCACCCGGTCGCAGTACTGGGCCACCACGCCGAGGTCGTGGGTGACCAGCAGCATCGAACGGCCGTGCTGCTGGACCAGGCCCCGGATGAGGTCGAGGATCTGCCGTTGCACGGTCAGGTCGAGGCCCGTGGTCGGCTCGTCGGCGATGACGAAGGCCGGGTTGAGCAGCATGGCCATGGCGATGACGACGCGCTGGGCCATCCCGCCGCTGAGCTGGTGGGCGTAACCGTCGAGGACCCGGTCCGGGCCCGCGATGCCGACGTCGGCCAGCGCGTCGCGGGCCCGGTCCCGGGCGATGGCGTCGGAGCGGATGCCGTGCGCAGCGAGGATGTTGGCGAACTGCCGGTGGATGCGCATCACCGGATTCAGCGCGCTGAACGGGTTCTGCGCGATGAAGCCGATCTCGGCGCCGCGCAGCCGGCGCAGTTCGGCCGCACGCAGGCCGAGCAGGTCGACGCCGTTGAATCGGGCGGTGCCCTCGACCACCCGCCCCGGGGGACGGACCAGGCCGAGAATCGACCGGATCGTCACCGACTTGCCGCATCCGCTTTCGCCGACCACACCGACGATCTCGGCCCGGTCGACGTGGAAGTCGACGCCGTTGACCGCGTGTACCAGCCCGTCGGGGGTGTCGAAGCGGGTGGTGAGGCCGCGGACCTCCAGCAGGCGGGGCTCCCGGTCCGCGCCCTGGCCGGTGTTGGTGGGGCGGCTCAGTGCCTGGCGGGGGGCGCTCATCGCTGCCTCGCCCGTCCGAAGGAGTCCTGCAGCTCGTCGCTGATGGCGTTGAAGCAGAGCACGGTCAGGAAGATGGCGAGTCCGGGGAAGACCGATACCCACCACTGGCCGGTCGTCATGTTCTGCGCTCCTGTCTGGATCATCGCTCCCCAGCTGGCGTCGGCGGCGTTGATGCCGATGCCGAGGAAGGACAGCGAGGCGATCACCACGATCGAGTGGGCCACCGCCAGCGACGCCTGGGCCAGGATGATGCCGGTCATGTTCGGCAGCACGTGACGGAACATGACCCGCGGCCCGGTCGCGCCGATGGCGTGGGCGGCCTCGACGTAGCGGCTCTCCCGGATGGTCAGCCCTTCGCTGCGGACCAGACGGACGAACCGGGGGACGTTGATGATGGCGATGGCCACCACGACGTTCTCGATGTTGTTGCCCATCAGGGCGACCAGTGCGATGGCCAGGACCAGCAGGGGGAAGGCCTGGAAGACGTCCAGCGCGCGGACCACGCGCTCTCCCCACGGCCCTCGGTGCAGGGCGGCCAGCCCGAGCAGTACGCCGACCACCAGCGAGATCAGCATGCCGGCGAGGGCCAGCGGGATGTCCACTCCGGCCGAGGCCACCAGGCGGCTGAAGACGTCGATGCCGAACTTGTCGGTGCCCATCCAGTGCTCGCCGTCGGGTGCGGCGAGGGTGTCGGGCAGCGGCTCGGCCGGGTCGTAGGGCAGCGGCGCGAGGTAGGCCGCCGCCAGCATGCCGGCGAGGATGCCGCTGGGCACCCACAGGCGCAGGCGGCGACGACCACGGCGGGGCTTGCGACCCTTCGGCGCGGAGACCGTGGTGGGATCGGCGGCCAAGGTTTCAGTCATAGCGCACCCTCGGATCGAGCACCGCGACCAGGATGTCCAGTGCGGTGAAGGCCAACAGGGTTCCCAGACCGGCGGCGAGGATGAAGCCCTGCACGGCCGGCATGTCGAGCTGGAGGATGGAGTCGATCGCCCACTCCCCGAAGCCACCCCACGAGAAGATCGTCTCGATGATCGCCGCACCGCCGAGCAGAGCGGCCAGCAGGATGCCGCCGTAGGTGAGGATCGGGGTGCGGGCCTGACGGAAGGCGTAGGCCAGCACGGTCCGCTCGGGCAGACCGCAGGCCCGGGCGAATTCGACCTGCTTGGACTCCAGGGCGGGCACCAGCGAGGCGTAGGTGCTGCGGGCGAAGTACGCCGAGTAGTAGATGCCCAGGGTCAGCACCGGCAGCATCGAGTGCGCCACCGCCGAACGGAACACCGTCATGTCACCGGCGATCAGCGAGTCGACCAGCAGTGCCCCGGTCACCGCCGGCGGCGGCTCGTCCATCAGACCGAGCCGGCCGACCGGGGCGGGAGCCCACCCGGCGAGATAGAAGCAGAGGTAGATCAACAGGAGGGCGAGGAAGAAGTCGGGGATCGACTGGAAGGTGGTGACCACAAATCGGGAGCCCCGGTCGGCCAGCCTGCCCTTGTGGTACGCGCCCAGGGTGCCCAGGCCCACACCGAGCACCGCGGCCACGATGAGCGAGAGGATCACCAACTCCAGGGTGGCCGGGGCGAAGCGCAGGATCTCCGACAGGATCGGCCGGTCGGTGTAGTACGACGATCCGAGGTCGCCGCGGACCAGGCCGCCGAGGTAGTCGACGAACCGCTCCCACAGTGGCCGGTCCAGACCGAGACGTCGCTCGATCTCGGCCAGTTCCTCCGGGCCGGCGGCCGGCCCGGCGATGACCCCGACCGGGTTGCCCGGCAACGCGTTGACCAGGAGGAAGGCCAGCACGACGACCGAGAGCAGCCCCACGGGCAGGAAGAGCACCCGCCGTCGGGCGTAGCCGAGGACCCGCATCACAAACCTCCCGGTCCGAGCAGCGCCGTGGCTTCGTCCAGAGCCAGCACTTCGGCGTACTTGGCGCCGAGGTCGAACAGGGCGGCCTGGTGCGGTCGCGGGTCGCGGTCCAGGCATGCCTCGGCGACGACGAGGGGGACGAAGCCGTGCTGCAGGGCGTCCACCGCACTGGCCCGGACACAGCCGCTGGTCGACGCGCCGCCGATGACGAGGGCGTCCACCCCCAGGACACGCAGGGTGCTGGCCAGGCTGGTGCCGAAGAAGGCGCTGGCGTACTGCTTGGTCACCACCGTCTCGCCGGGCGCCGGGGCCAGGCTCGGCGGGGCGTCGGCGAACGCGCTGCCGTGTTCGAAGACCCGCAGGGCGGGCACCTTGCGGGCGAAGAGGCCACCGTCTGCCCCGCCCGGGCTCAGTTCCACCCGGGTGTGGATCACCGGCACGCCGTGGCGGCGCGCGGTGTCGAGCAGTGCGGCGCAGGCCCGCAGGGCCGGTGGGTCGGTGTCGCCGGCGTAGAGCGGTGAGGCCGGGTCGAGGTAGGCCCGGACGAGGTCGACCAGGAGCAGAGCTCGACGTGATCCGCGACCCAGGTCCCCGCCGAAGCCGGCCCTGCGGTAGTCGCCCTGGAGGTCATCCACCGTGTCCACCCCTAGATGACGCCGCTGGTTCGCAGCGCGTCGATCTCGGCGGACTCCAACCCGACGATGTCGGTGAGCACCTCGTCGGTGTGTTCCCCGAGCCGCGGCCCGGCCCACTTGATCCGCCCCGGGGTCGCCGACAGTCTCGGTACGACGTTCTGCATGGGGAACTCGCCGAACTCGGGGTGGGCGACCCGGACGATGGCTTCCCGGGCGGCGAAGTGCTCGTCCTCCAGCATCTCCGGGGCGCGGTAGACCCGGCCGACCGGGACGTCGTGCTTGACCATCGTGGCCATCAGGTGCTCGGTGTCGTGCTGCGCCGACCAGGTCGCGATGATGGCGTCCAGTTCGACCTGGTGGCGGCCCCGGGCGGAGTGCGTGGCGAAGCGCTCGTCGGTGCCGAGTTCGGCCATGTCCATGGCTGCGGCCAGCCGCCGGAAGACGGTGTCCTGGTTGGCCGCGATGAGCACCAGCCCGTCGTCGCGTGTGGGATAGACGTTGGAGGGGGCGATGTTGGGCAGGATGGCACCGGTGCGTTCGCGCACGTGACCGGCCAGGGCGTACTCCGGCAGCAGCGACTCCATCATCGCCAGCACCGCCTCGTAGATCGCCGAGTCGACCATCTGGCCCCGGCCGGTGCGGTCGCGGACCCGCAGCGCGAGCAGGGCCCCCAGGGCGGCGAAGGTGCCGGCCAGGGAGTCGCCGAGGCTGATGCCGACCCGGCTGGGCGGCGTCTGCGGGTCGCCGACGACGTAGCGCAGGCCACCCATGGCCTCGCCGACGGAGCCGTAGCCGGGGCGGGCGGAGTAGGGACCGTTCTGACCGAAGCCGGAGACCTGGACCATGACCAGCCCGGGATTGGTTTCGGACATCTGCTCGTAGCCCAGGCCCCAGCGCTGCATGGTGCCGGGCCGGAAGTTCTCCACCACCACGTCGCACTGGGCGATCAGCCGCTGGGCCACCGATTGGCCCTCGGGGGTGCGCAGGTCCACGGTGATGGACTTCTTGTTGCGCGCCACGATCGGCCACCACAGCGACTTGCCGTACGGCTTCTCCCGGCCCCACTCGCGCATCGGGTCGCCCTGGCGCGGAGGTTCGCACTTGATGACCTCGGCGCCGAAGTCGGCCAGGAGTTGGCTGCAGAACGGCCCCGCGAGCAGGGAGCCGAACTCGACCACGCGTACGCCGTGCAGCGGTCCCTCATGGTGCAGATCGCTAGACATGAACACCTCTCATAGCAGCCACTCAGTGGTCGTTGTATACAACAGGGAGTCGAAGCTCGCTGTCAACAGCAGTTTGGGCCGATCAGCCGCGCGCCACCGCGCTCACATTCCCACGTTTCTGCATACAGAAGCGGCCCGGGCGGCCCCGACGCCTGTCACGCCCGTGCGCCCAGCCGACGGCCGAGCAGCCGCCCGAACGCCAGCGCCGGCGTCACCGCCATCCCCCCGCAGAACGCCGCGCCACTGGTGGCCCCCATGCCGATGGCCTCACCGACGGCGTGCAGCCCGGGCACTATTGCGCCACCGGGCCGCCGGACCCGCAATTCGGTGTCCACGTCCAGTCCGCCGAAGCTGCACAGCAGCGCGGCCACCGAGCGAAGCGCGTAGTAGGGCGGCCGGACCAGGGGATGCGCGGGAGCCCGGCGGCCCAGCGGGTCCACCCCTTGCCGCACCGCGAGGTTGTAGGACCGCACGGTGTCGACCAGCCCTTGCGCGTCGATGCCCGCCCGGCGGGCCAGGCCAGGAAGGTCGTCGGCGACCCAGGCCACGTCCCCCCGCTGCGCCTCGACCCGGAACCGCTCGTGCCCCCAGGCCGGTACCAGAGGCGGCCCCGCCGCCAGGGCTTCGGAGTCGCAGACGATCCAGAACTCGCCCCCCGGCTGCTCCTGCACGGCCCGCTCGTGTCCGGTGACGTCGTCGAGGTCCTCGGCGACGAACCGTTGCCCGGCCGCGTTGACCCAGATCTCCCGGGGCGGGCGCTCGACCGGTGCGAGGTGCGCCAACTCCGACCAGAAGTCCACCCGCCCCGGCTGGGAGCGGCGTTCGAGCAGGCCGAGCCGGGGCGTGTGCAGATCAGCGAAGCGGACCTCGGCCCCCAGGGGCCTGGCCATCTCGATCGCGGCGCCGGTGGAGGTCGGCACCGCGTTGGTCACCAGCCGAGGGCCGCCCGGGGTCAGCGCGCGGAACAGCTCCGGGTTGGCGCCGTACCCGCCGCAGGCCAGCACCGTGACCCCGGCGCGGACCTCGCGGGGGCCCTCGGGGGTGTCCAGGAGCGCGCCGGTGACCGTGCCTGCGGCGCTGGTCAGCCGGGTGGCCCGCGAGCGCAGCCGCAGGGCGACCCGGCCCGCGGCCACCTGCTTGTCCAGCAGTGGACGCAGCGTCTCTCGGATCGACCGACCATGCCCGATCCCCCAGTAGGTCCGCGGCCGGGAGTACGGGGAGTGCCCGTGGTAGACCACAGGTGTGCCCGGGGCGAACGGGAAACCATGCTCGTCGAGCCAGTCCACGACGCCGGCCGCCTCGTCGACCGCCAGCCGGATCAGCGCCGGGTCGCCGCGGTGATGACCGATGCGCAGCACGTCGGCGTAGTGCCGGTCCGGGTCGTCGTCGATACCCGCCTGGCGCTGCCGGCGGGTGCCCGCGGCACTCATGTGCCCGGCCGAGACGCTCAGCGTGCCACCGATGTCGGTGCCCCCGTCGACCAGCTCGACGCGGAGCCCGGCCCGCGCCGCCTCGATCGCGCAGGGCAGGCCGGCGGTGCCGGCCCCGATCACCAGCAGGTCGACCTCGCCGCTCATCGCGCGCTTGCCCGGTCGGATACCAGCCGGCCCGTGGTGACGAAGGACGACAGCACCGCGGCGAACTCCTCGGGCACCCGCCAGGGCAACTGGCCGGTGGTGTCGGTCAGCCGCACGGCGACGGCGTCCGGACGGATTGCCTGCGCCAACGCGTCGCCGTCGGCCAACATGTCCCGGGCGGCGGTCAGCAGCAGCACCGGGCAGGGCAGGGCGCGCAGCGGCTCGGTCGGGTCGTAGGCGAACGCGGCCCGGTACGCCCAGTTGTACCGTTCGAAGACCGAGGCGATGTTGGCCACCGCGAGGTTCACCAACTCCGGAGGCCCCTCCCAGATGTCGAGGTAGCGGGCCCAGAGATCCTGCAGGTGCCGGCCGGCCGGGTCGATCGGCTTGTCCGGCGCCCAGGAGGCGCCGAGGCGCTCCCGCTCGGCCTGGTCCAGCACCAGCCCCGACAGGATGGCGTGAGTGACCCGGTCCGGCCCGGCGAGTTGGGCGACCGCCAGGGCCAGCGAGGCTCCGGTGTGCTGTCCGGCGACGGCGAACTCGGTGATACCGAGGGCGTCGACGGCGTCGAGCAGCAGGCGGGCGTAGCCGGGGATCTCCAGTGGGTCGCGGGGCGGGTCGGACAGCCCGTACCCGGGGGTGTCGAAGGCGAAGGCGCGCAGTGTGCGGCCAAGGGCGGGCAGGGCCGGGGCGAAGACGTTCGATGCCTGCGGCGACTCGTGGAACAGCACCAGGGCAGGCCCGCCGGTGCCGGCGGTGCGGTAGTGGATCTGCCCGCCGGGCGGGCCGACGTATCCGCGCATGTCACTTTCCTCGGGCTCGGGGGGCGGGGGGTTCGGGTGGTGGCTCGTACGGCCCGGCGGCGGGCGGACGCCGTTTCGGGGCGGTCGAGCGCGCGGCGCTCCGGGTGGGGCTCCCGCCGGCCTTTTCGGCCGATCGGCGGGCGGGCACGGCGGGCGGCGCCGCGGCGGGTCCGGGCTCCAACTCGGCCCCGGCCGCGGCGGACGGTGGAGCGGCGGCCGGTGGCTTCGGCGCCCCGCCTGTCCGGGGCTCACGCAGCAGGTCCGTCGGCACGGCCGGTCGACCGATCACGGTCGTCACGACAGTCCCGCCGATCGCAGCCACGGCCTGCCGGGCGCTCTCCACCGCGGACGTGACCGAGGCCATGTCGCCGACGAGGGAGACCGTGACAATTCCATCGCCGATGCGTTGCACGCCGATCAGCCGTACCTCGGCCGCCTTGCCCATCACGTCGACGGCGACGATCGAGGCGGTCAGCCCTTGTGTCTCGACCATGCCGAGCGCACCCGCATCCCACAGATCCACGTCAGTCCTTCACGTAGTTGAGCCACGCCTCGGTCTCCAGCCGGTCGACGATCGCGACGATGCTGGAGTCCACGGGCGCCTGACCGGGTTGCCGCAGCGCCAGCCGCGCGGCGCCACCCGTGGCGACCAGGACGACCTCTCCCCTGCCGGCGCCGACGGTGTCGACGGCGACGTAGGGCTCTCCGGCGGGCGCATCGCCCAGCGGCGCGACGACGAGCAGCTTGGCCCCGGTCAGCGCCTCCGACTTGACGGTGCTGACCACCGAGCCGATCACGCGGGCGACACGCATGCCGACACCACCTCGTTTCTCTAGCGTCGGTGCGACCAGGGCTTCGTCTCGAACGCTCGACGGACCGCGTCGCGCGCCGCCTCCACCTCCGAGTGCAGTCCGGAGATCCACAACCTGCCGAACTGGCCCACGCCCCGGACATCGATGATCTTCACACTGGCGGACTTCTCCACCTCGTTGCCGACAGCGGAGATGTAGGCGGCGGGCTGACACTCGACCACCAGCATCGACTCGCCGGCCACCAGCAGGGAGCCCTTGCGGGAACGGTTGACCAGCTGCGCCTGGTAGGCGTCGATGTTGGAGACGACCTTCGCCGAGACCAGCTCCGCCGGCTGCGCGTCGGCCTCGGTGATCCCGAGCAGGTCCAGGATGGTCTGACCGGCCTGGCGCACCGCGTCCTGCGACATCGAGTGCAACTCGGTCATGCCGTACTGCCGCTCGACGACCTGAGAGCCGGGGCGCACCCCGGTGGCCTTGACGGCGGCGTCGACCAGGGCGTACACGTCGCTGCCCGGGGAGATCTCCAGGTAGAGCTCGGACATCCCCTCGACCACCGGGTCACCCGACATCACGCTGCCGAGCAGGGCGGCCATCTGCGGTTGGAGTCGGTCGACGAACGCGAAGGTACGCAACTCGACGTCGTTGTGGGCCATGTCAGCGCCGGCCCACGAGCAGCGCGAGGGTGCCGCTGCTGCGCCGCTCACCGCTCTGCAGCACCCGGCCGGTGGGGGTGGAGACCTCCTCGACGCACTCCCGCTTGCAGGACAGTTCGGTGCAGTCGCCGGTGAACCCGGCGTCCCGGGCGGCCTGGACCAGGTCCATGTCCCGCATCGGGCCCCAGAACGGCTCGTTGTTGTTCCAGGTGTCCCAGTCGATGAGGAACTGCACCAGCGGGTCCAACCCGGCGTAGCCCGGGAAATCCGCGTGGATCATCATCCCGCCCGGGGCGAGCAGCCGGTGGCATTCCCGCAGGACGGCGCGGACCGCCTCCGGCGGCATCTCGTGCAGCAGGATGTGCGAGACGACCAGGTCGAAGTGCCCCGACGGGAAGCCCGTGTCCTCGCCGTTGCGCTGCGCGAAGTGCACCTTGCGGCCCAGGGACTCCGCCCGGCCGTGGGCGTAGCGCAACAGAGCGGCACCGACGTCGATGCCGTGCACCTCCGCCTCGGGATAGGCGTCGACGTAGGGCAGCGTGGAGTTGCCGACTCCGCAGCCGATCTCCAGGATCCGCCTGGGGCGGAAGTCCTTGTGCACGGTCTTGAGGTAGTTGTTCACCACCGACTGGCCGTAGTCGTCGTTGAGCTCGCCCATCTGGCCCATGGCGTAGACGTAGACGCCGCGGTCGTAGAGCGCCCCGGCGGTGACGTCGCCGGGGACGTACTCGCCCCGGTAGCCGCCGGGCATGGCGTGGATGTCGATGCCCCAGAAATACCAGGGCAGGACGAAGTCGGGATCCAACTCCAGCGAGCCGAGGGTACGGCCGGTCCGTTCCGCCCTGGCCCGCAGGTCGTCCAGTTGCCGGCCGATGCTGTCGGCCACCACGTTCCAGAGCAGGTCCTGGCTCGCCCGCCGCACCGAGCTCCAGAGCTGGTAGTACGGCTCGGGCTCCATCGCCCGGCGGACCGTCTCCCGGTCCCGGGGCGGGACGCCCATCTCCTGCTGGTACCTGGGCAGGACGCGGTGCGCGTACAGCTCCCGTACCCCCGGGGTCACCTCGGTGGAGATGTGCGACTTCAGGGCCCGGACGAACGTCTCCCGGGCCAGTTCGTCGTGGTTCTCCGTCGGCAACAGGCCGTGTCGCTGCTGCTGTTTCACTTGTCCTCCCCCACCTGTGCGAAGGCCCGCCGGATGACCTCCCGGTAGGACTCCGGGGTCTCCTCCCGCACGATCTCTTCACGCCACTCGTAGAAGACCCGCAGCACCCGGGCGACGAACGCCGCCGCCTCGGCGTCTCTGGTCTCGGCGTCCTCGGCGGAGAGCGTGAAGCCGTCCACCGCGCCCCCCTCCACAACCCGCCGGTCGGCCAGCAGTTGTTCCAGGGTCATCACCCGCTCACGCAGCACCCACACCTCCGAGGTGAGGGTCACCATCGTCGAGACCAGGGCCTCCATACCCGGCTCAGCGAAGAACTGAGGGCGGGCGCCCTTGGCTTTCTTGGGCAGCAACTGTCCGGGCAGCGGTTGGGCCTGCTCGGGGCTGCCCACCCCGGGCCCGCCGTAGGCGCCGAGCGCCCGCAGCGTCTCGGTGGCGACAGTGGAGGCGTCCGCGTCGGGGTTGGCCGACACGACCGCGGCGGCGATGGTACGGATGGTCCGCTCCGCCTCCTCCGCGGCCTCGCAGCCACACGAGCAGCCGTCGGCGTCGTCGCAGCCGCCCTGGGGCTCGCCCCCGCCGGGGCCGGCCCCGGCGGGGGCGGCCGGCGCCGGTGCCGCCGACCCGCGCCGGACGTCGATGCCCAGCCCTTGGGCGATGTCCTGGGCGTGCGGGGAGATCAGGTCGCCCGGGCCCAGCAGGACTTCGCGCGGTCCGTCCGACCGGGCGATGTCTTCGATATCGACTGCAGTCCACACCCGACTCATGTCTCAGCTCCTTCGATGAGCACGCGGGCTCCGGTCAGGACTTCGTTCCGCCTCGACTCGAACCGGTCGGCAGGATCGCCTCGACCTCGTTGTGCGGGCGCGGGATGACGTGCACCGAGACGACCTCACCGAGCCGGGAGGCGCTGGCCGCACCGGCGTCGGTGGCGGCCTTGACCGCGCCGACGTCGCCACGGACGACGACGGTGACCAGGCCACCGCCGATGTACTCGGTGCCCACCAGGACGACCGTGGCGGCCTTGACCATGGCGTCGGCGGCCTCGACCGCCGCGACCAGGCCCCGGGTCTCGATCATGCCCAGCGCGGACATCTGCAGGTCAGCCATGACAGTTCTCCTTTGCGAGTTGGTTGGCGTGCGGGTGCCCGCCGTTGCCCAGGACCGTGGTGGTCTGGAAGTGGGGTGGTCTCATCGCACGGTCACCTGCCGAGCGATGTGGTGCACGAGCGCCTCCAGCGGGGACTGCGCCGGTCGCTGGGCGCGGGCGGGCCGGTCGCTGCCGCCTGCGGGCCCGGCGTCGCGATGGCGGGCCGGCGTCGCACCGGGCCGTGGGCCGGGAGGCGCCGGCTCCGGCCGCGCCCCGGCGCCCGCCGGTTCCCGGGGTGGGGTCAGTCCGGTCTCGGCGAGGCAGCGCGCCCGGAGTTCCTCCACGGTGCCGCCCCGGTTGAAGCGGGGCAGGTCGCCTCGGCCGGCGGCGAGTTCCGCGCGCCGGGTCCGGGTGCGCTCGGCATCGACCCGGCCGTCGACCAGGACCACTCCGTAGCGCCGGGCGCCGTCGACGGTGACCAGGCCCCGCTCGACGTCGTGGCGGACCTGCTCCGGGTCGCGCTCGAGCGGGTCGCCCCAACCGCCGCCGCCCCAGGTGACGAAGTGCAGCAGGTCGCCGGGGCGGACCGCGACGTGGTCACACTTGGCCGGTACCACCTGCCGGGAGCCGTCGGCGCGTTCCAGGATCTTCGTGCCGCGTTCGCCGGGCTCGCCGCCGAGCACGCCCCAGGGTTTGGTGAACCATCTGTCGTCGTGGATCGAGACCTCACCCGGTTCCAGGAACCGGTAGCCGACCCGGATGCCGTTGCCGCCCCGGTGCCTACCGATGCCCCCGGAGTCGGGGACCGTCTCGTAGGACTCGATACGCAGCGGGTAGTAGGCCTCCAGGTACTCGTTGGGCACGTTGGTGAACGAGGGCCACATGGAGTGCCCGTCGAACCCGTCACCGACCGGTCGGGCGGGCACACCGCCGAAGCCGATCTGGTAGAGCTGGAACCACTTGCCGTGCCGATCCAGGCCGGAGTACATCAGGTGCGGGCTCGAGGAGAACCCGGCGGCGGCGAGGAAGTCCGGCTGACACTGCCCCAGCAGTCCGGCGAGCACGTCGAAGAGCCGACCCAGGGCGTGGGTACGACAGGAGACGGCCGCCGGGCGCCGGGGCTTGAGCAGGCTGCCCTCGGGGATGCGGACGTCGACCAGGGGGTAGAACCCGTCGTTGAAGAGGATCATCGGGTCCACGGCCATGATGGTGTAGACCCCGAAGAACATCCGTAGGACGTTCTCGTTGAGCAGGAAGTTGATCGACCCCTCGGCCTGCTCGCTGGTACCGGTGAAGTCCAGCACCACCCGGTCGCCCTCGCGCCACAGCGAGCAGCGGATGCGGAACGGTCCCTCGCCGCGTCCGTCGTCGTCGACGAAGTCCTCGAAGGTGACCGGCTGCTCGGGCACGACCTGGCGGAACAGCTTCGCCATCGCCTGCCGGTTGCGCTCCAGCAGCAGCTCCAGGGTGGACAGGTAGGTGTCAGCGCCGAAGCGCTCGCAGAGTTCACGGACCCGGGTCTCGGCGGTGCGGCAGGAGGCCAGGACCGCGTTCAGGTCGGCGCGGTTCCAGCTCGGCAGGCGCACCTGGTTGAGCACGGTGTCCAGGAGCTGTTGGTCGAGGGTGCCGCCGCGGAACAACTTCACCGGCGGGACGATGACGCCCTCCTCGTGGATGGACACCGCGTCGGTGGGCAGGCTGCCGGGCACCTTCCCGCCGACGTCGCTCATGTGACCGAACATCGCCGCCCAGCCGACCAGCGCCTTCTCGAAGTAGATCGGCAGCAGCACCAGCCAGTCGTTGGCGTGGCTGATGGCGCCGTCACAGGCGTACGGGTCGGAAGTGAAGAAGACGTCGCCCTCCTCGACCGTGCCGTCGTATGCGGAGAGGAAGCCGTCGATGAAGGAGCCGAACTGTCCGGCGACCATGCGCCCGCGCCGGTCGGCGATCAACGGGAAGGCGTCGTGCTGCTCGCGGATGCCCGGTGACATCGCGGTACGCATCACCACCGCGTCCATCTCGAAACGGGCGTTACGCAACGCGTTTTCGACGATGTCGAGCACCGCGGTCTCGACCTCGACGCCACGCTCCGGGCGTACTGTCTCGACGATGACCGCACTCATCGGTTCCCTCCCTGCTCGGCGGGCAGGATGAGCAGGTTGCCCAGCCTGTCGACGCGCGCGACACAGCCCGGCAGGACCAGGCTGGTGGAATCCATCTCGACCACGATCGCCGGCCCGGACAGCTCGTTGCCGGCCCGCAGGGCGGTGCGGTCGTAGAGGGTGGCCTCCTGCCAGCCGCCGTCGACGTAGACCTGCTGACGGCCGACGATCGCCTGCGCGGCGTCGCGGTCACCGGATTCGATCTCGACCGGGGTGATCCGTTCGGCGTGGGAGACCCCGACCGCCCGGATGTTGACGATCTCGTGCCGCTCATCCAGTGCGAAGCCGAACAGGCGCTGGTGGGCCTCGTCGAAGCCGCTGCGCAGGCCGGGGATCACAGCCATGCCTCGGCCCGCGTCGACCTCGACGGAGACCTCGAAGCCCTGGCCGTGGTAGCGGACGTCGGCCTCGTATCGCACCGACCGGGCGTCGCCTGGCACCCCGGCCCGGTCGAACTCGGTGTCGATCTGGGCGGCGAGGTCGGTGAACTCGCGCCGCAGCAGTTCCTCGTCGACGTCGTCGAGAGGGCGCACCAGGGACCGGTTGGCCTCGGCCCGCACACCTGTCGAAGCGTCACCGTAGGCGCAGAGCACCCCGGGCGACTGCGGGATCACCACCGGCCAGGAGCCGAGAAGCTTGGCGAGCGCGTTGACGTGCAACGGGCCGGCGCCGCCGAAGCCGAACAGCGCGAAGCGCCGGGGGTCGTAGCCGCGCTGCACCGAGACCAGCCGCAGCGCGCCGAGCATGTTCTCGTTGACGATGTCGATGATCGCGGCGGCGGCGGCCTCCACCGACACCCCCAGCCTGCTCGCAACGGTGCCGACCGCCGTGCGGGCCTTCTCCACGTCCAGCGGCATGGCGCCGCCGAGCAGGGCGTGCGGCAGGTAGCCGAGCACGACGTTGGCGTCGGTGACGGTGGGCAGTTCGCCGCCGCGTCCGTAGGTCGCCGGACCGGGCAGGGCACCCGCGCTGGCCGGGCCCACCCGCAACGCACCGGTCAGCTCGGGGACGTGGGCGATGGAGCCGCCGCCGGCGCCCACGGTCTGTACGTCGATCGACGGGGCGCGGACGGCGAGGTCGGCCACGGTCGTCTCGCGCCGGATGGCCGGGGTGCCGTTCTCGATCAGCGCTACGTCGGTGGAGGTACCCCCCATGTCCAGGGTGAGCAGGTCCGGGTGGCCGGCGGCCGGGCCCAGCGCCACGGCGGCGGCGACCCCGCCGGCGGGTCCGCTCATCAGCAGACTGACCGGGATGTCCTCGGCCCGCTCGAAGGTCATCAGTCCGCCGTCGGAGCGCAGCACGCGGCGCTCGCCCAGGAGTCCCTCGGCGACCAGTTTCGCGCTGAGGTTGCTCAGGTAGGAGCTGACGCCGGGGCGGACGTAGGCGTTGGCGACGGTGGTCAGGGTCCGCTCGTACTCCCCGAGCTCGGGCAGGACCCCGGCGGAGGTGGAGACCGGCACACCAGGGGCCTCGGCGGCGGCGATCTCGGCGGCCCGCTGTTCGTGGGCGGGGTTGGCGTAGGAGTTGACGAAGCCGATGGCGAGGGCGTCCACGCCCTGGTCGACCAGCTGGCGGACCGCGGCCCGCACGGCCGCCTCGTCGAGGGGCTCGACCTGCTCGCCTCGGGCGTCCATGCGGCCCCGGACCTCGCGGACGTCTTCGAGCGCGACCATCTCGGCCGGCCGGTCCCAGACGATCCAGCCGCCCAGGCCGCCGGGAACGAACGAGCGGGCGATGTGCAGGATCTGCCGGTAGCCGACGGTCACCACCAGGCCCACCCGGGCGCCCCGGCGTTCCAGGACGGCGTTGGTGGCCACCGTCGTGCCGTGCAGGAACTGGCGGACGTCCGCGGCGCGGGCCCGGGCGTCGGTCAGCACCCGGGTTACGCCCTCGATGACGCCGACGGACTGGTCCTGAGGCGTCGAGGGCACCTTGGTCCGTCGGGTCTTCCCGGTCGCCTCCTCGATCAGAAGAACGTCCGTGAACGTGCCACCGACATCGACTCCTAGGCGGTACATCAGTGCATATCCTGCTTTCTCGAGTGCCGGCTCTTCTCGGGTTGCCGTTCTGCGTCGTCGCTGTGTGGTCCCCGGCCCCTGGGGTGCTGCCCACCGGGGCCGGGGATCACCGCGCCGGTGGGACGCCGGCGAGGTCAGGAGCCGCTGATGTCGTAATAGTTGACGTGGCCCTGGGAATAGCTGACGAACCCGGTCACGCCCTTCTTGAAGACGTAGTACTTCTGGGAATCGACCAGCGGGATGGCCGGCATGTCACCCACCAGGAAGTCGTTGACCTGCTTGATCAACGCGTCGCGGTCGGGACCCGGCTGGGTTTCCAGGATCTTCCGGGAGAGGTCGTCGAGGGTCGGCGAGCTGTAGTTCTGCAGGTTGGTCAGTCCACCCGTGGAGTAGAAGACCTGCAGGTAGTAGGCGGGGTCGGGCACCAGCGGGGTGCTGGTGGCCAGCCAGCTCTGCAGCTTGCCTTCACGCTTGGCGGTGTCGAAGTCCGCGCCGGAGGCGACGTTGTTGAGCTTGACCTGGATGCCCACCTTGGCCAGTTGCGAGCGCAGCAGGACGGCGACCTGCTCGCTGTGCGCTCCGACGTTGGCCGCGTTGTAGGCCAACTCCATCGGGAAGCCGTTTGGCAGGCCGGCCTCGGCCAGCAGTTGCTTGGCCCGGTCGAGGTTCTGGGCGAAGGGCTGGCTGGCCGCCGGGGCACCGAAGTCGTCGTGGATGAAGTCGTTCGAGGGCGCCGAGTAGCCCTGGTACGCGGAGTCGACGATCGCCTTGCGGTCGACGGCGTAGGAGATGGCCTCGCGGACCCGCTTGTCGTCGAAGGGCTTGGCCTTGAGGTTGGGCACCAGCACGTCGATGTTCGGGTAGAGCACACGCTCCAGCCGGGCCTGGTCGCTCTCCTCCAGCGAGGAGAGCTGGTCGAACGTCATCGCGGTGGCGACGTCGACCTGCCCGCTCTGGGCCAGCTGGAGCCGGTTGGAGGTGTCGGGGACGGCGCGGACCACCACGTCGGTGACCTTGGGCTTCCCGCGGAAGTAGTTCTCGTTGGCGGTGAGCCGGACCTCCTTGCCGGGGTCGAACGAGCGCACCTGGTACGCCCCGAAGGTGGCGGTGTTCTCCCCGAGCCACTTGTAGGCGTACGGATCGTCGGCGGTGGCGTGCTTCTTGGCCTCCACCGAGTCGTAGATGGTCATGAAGAAGGTGCTCAGGATCGACACGCTCACCGCGTTGGGCTTGGCGACGTTGATCGTGAACTTCTTGTCGTCCGTGACGGTGATCGGGTTGGCGGTGTCCCAGCCGCCGACGCCCATCAGGATCTTGGCGATCGGCACGCCGGTGCTGTTCACCATCCGGTCCACCGACCACTTCACGTCTTGCGAGGTGATCGGGTTGCCGAACTGGCTCTTGGCCTCGCGCAGCGTGAACGACATCTTCCTGCCGCCGTCGTCAAGCGTCCAGGACTCGGCGAGCTCGGGCTCGATCTGGTCCGGCGTCTGAAGTTTGGTAGCGCCGGCCTCGGGCTTCTTGAAGCGCACCAGGGTCCCGGCGGTGTTGGGAAGCAGGTCGATCGAGATGAAGCCCTGGTAGCGCTCGGAGTCGAGACTCGACAGCACCCCGGGCGCGGCGATGGTCAGCGCCTGGCCGGTGCCGGCGTCAGACTTCCCCGCATCGTCGGCGCCGCAGGCCGCGAGCGACACGCTCGCCACGGCGAGCACTGCCACGGCTCGCACCCGCACGGAACGTATTCCCATGCCGACACCTCCAAATTGTGTGCAAGCTTGAATAGGTCTAGCGCAACAACCCAGGTAGGGCGACTAACACGAGCGATGCTTGTATACAAACTTGACCCTGTCAAGGCTCCGAGCAGTCAGATCCCGCAGCCAGCCGCGTCGACACTCACGCCCGGCGACGGGCCAGGAACCGACCGGCGTCCTGCCGGCCGACAAATCGTCCACGCTGGGCGATCAGCTCCCCGCGCAGATAAACCGCTTCGACCCGGCCGGGCACGTGCCACCGCTCGAACGGCGTGTAGTCACAGTTCTGCGTCATCGTCCGGGCGAGCACGACGGAGGCCGCCTCCGGGTCGAGCACGACCAGGTCGGCGTCGGCGCCCCGCCTGATGACCCCTTTTGTCGGGTACAGCCCGAACCGGCGGGCCGGCTCGGTGCAGGCCACCTCGACGAAGCGCGACAGACTCAGCCGCCCGGGGCGTACACCGTGGCCATAGAGCAGGGGAACCCGGTGTTCGATGCCCGGCGCTCCGTTCGGGATCCGGCGAAAGTCCTCGGCTCCCAGGCTCTTCTGCCCGGACATGCAGAACGGGCAGTGATCCGAGCTGACGACACCGAGGATGCCTTCCCGCAGCCCTTGCCAGAGCGCCTCCCGGTGCTCGGCGGTGCGCAGCGGCGGGCTGACGACGTACTTGGCCGCCTCGAACCCGGGCTGGTGGTAGAGGTCGGCGTCGAGCAGGAGGTAGTGGGTGCACGTCTCGCCCGCGACCGGGCGGCCGGCCCGCTGGGCCTCGGCCACGGCGGCGACCGCGCCGGCGGTGGACAGGTGCACGAAGTACAGCGGGGCGTCGGCCAGGTCGGCGAGCGCGATCGCGCGGCGTACCGCCTCCACCTCGGTCTCGGGTGGCCGCGACAGCAGGTGCGCCAGCGGCCCGGTGCGGCCGGCCCGAACCAGCCGCTCGGCGAGGACGTCGATGACGTGACCGTTCTCGGCGTGCACGCAGAGTGTGGCGCCCAGGCGGGACGACTCGGTGAGGATGGAGAAGAGCTCTCCGTCGTCGAGCATGGCCAGCCCCTTGTAGGCCATGAACACCTTGAAGCTGGTCACGCCGTCGGCCACCACAAGCGCCATGTCAGCCACCATGCCCGGGTAGGGCGAAGTGACAGCCAGGTGGAAGCTGAAGTCGATGGCGGAACGACCGTTCGCCCGCCCGGCCCACCGGGCCAGCACCTCCGGCAGACGCTCACCGGCGCGCTGAAAGGCGTAGTCGACATATGTCGTGGTGCCGCCGACGGCAGCGGCCCGGCTGGCCGAGGCGTGGTCGTCGGAGGTGACCGTCCCCATGAAGGGCGTATCCATATGTGTATGCACATCGACGCCACCCGGAATGATGATCTTTCCTCGGGCGTCGACCTTCTCGACATCAGCCGATGGCGGAATCCGGCCGACACTTTCGATGCGGCCGGAGTCAACGAGCACGTCAGCGCGGTGGACACCGTCCTCGGCGACCACCGTGCCTCCGACAAGACCAAACCTTCGGGGCATCTCTTCCCCGTTCGCTGCAGATGAGGAAACGCGAGTGACAGGCGGGCTAGGCAGTGGACCGTATACAACTCGACGGGACGGCACAAGGAGTCGACTCAACCCCGACCCGACGCCGACCACCGGGAGGCAACTCCTGCCCGCAAGCCAGCCTTAGGCATTTTGCATACATTACGCCTCGATGAGGTCAGCGGCGGTGGCCGACTTTGCTGCTCAGGCCCGAGTATTCACGACGACGCCCTAGACGAGCTGCGCCAGATTACATACAGTCTGGCGCAACCTGAAGGAGGTCGCCATGGCTCATTCCGGCAAGCGACGGGTCACCATCGAACAGGTACCCCAGCGGGTGTGGCGGGCATCGGGCCTGCCCTTCGGCCTACTCGTGCGGCAGATCAACGCCGACCCGGAGACCGGCGCGCAGACGCTCGTCGTCGACGTTCCACCCGGCTGGCAGATGCCCGAGCACTGGAACAGCGCCGACATCGAACTCCTGGTCCGCGACGGCGACCTGAGCATCGCCGGACGCCAGTGCCGGCGCGGGCACTACCTCTTCCTGCCCTCCGGCACCGAGATCGGCCCGGTCTCCTCGACCGAAGGCGCCACGTTGATCTTCTGGACGGACTCGCCGTTCGAGGTCCGCACTGACGAACGACCCCCGCCGTCGAAACCGCTCGGAGAGACCGTCGACCTGTTCGACCCGGCCAACTGGCGACCCGTCCAGGAGGCTTTCGCGGGAGTGACCGACACCAGCAGTCACGGCGACCTCGATGTGCCCACGCAGTGCATCCGGTTGCGCAAGGTGGAGGAGACCGGCAAGGACACCATCCTGTTCGTCCTGCCACGCAACTTCGCCAAGACCGCGTTGGAGTTCCACCACAGCACCGAGGAGATCTTCTTCCTCGGCGGCTGGTGCGCCACCGACCCGGAGCACGTCTACCGTGCCGGTGAGTACCTGTGCTGGGAGCCGGGCGTCATCCACGGCGTGGTGACCGGCTGGGAGGCCATTTGCCTGTCCAAGCATCACGGACCGCTGACCAGCCCACAGATCCCCCTCGGGGCGACAAGCGTGGACGCCGAGCGGTGACGGCATTGCCCGGCCGTGGACGCCGGATCGCCGCCGGGGACGCCGGGGCGGGCGCCGTACGCCCGGCGTTCGTCGTGCACCGCGACGAACTCGCCTACGAGCTGATCTCCAGCCTCAACCACAACACCGACGACGAAGGGCTGGTGCATCGCCTCGTCGACCGGCAGCTCACCGGCGACCCGGACTGCGAGTTCCTCAATGGGGTCTACCGCATGGAGCCCAGGATGACCCACCCGCTGCACCTGCACGCCGACTCGGCCGAGTTCTACTACGTGCTGTCCGGCACCGCGCTGTTCCGAGTGGCCGACGAGGAATTCGAGGCGGGCCCGGGCACCGCGATGTACATCCCCGCCGGTGTCGCCCACGCCATCACCACCGGCGGCGAGCACGCCATGGAGTTGCTCTACTCCTTCAGCACCCCGGACCTCAACGAGATCGGCACCAGGTGGCTGTAGCCGCCGACTGCGGATCGGCTCCCCCTGCCTACGTCCACCACTAAGGGACGCTGCAGAAGTAGAGCTCATCCGTCAGCATGCCGAGCGAACCGGTGACCGGCGCCGACGTCCAGCCGCCAGGGCCGTTCGCGTACAGAGTGAAGGTGCCGGTGCCGACAGCCAGCAGCGCGCCGGGAACGACGATCGAGGTGTCGTTGGGGCCGAGAGTGCCGCCTCCGGAGAAGCCGTCGCTCAGGGACCAGGTGAAGCCACTGCGGGCCAGGCCACCGGCGGGCAGGTTCCAGGTGAAGGTGGGCGGGGTGAGCTGGCCCGCCGTGCACGCCAGGTCGGTCGGTGGGTCGACCGTGCCGGCGGCGAGGGCAGTGCTGCCGTACTCGGTGTCGTTCCAGGCGGCCAGCGTCGACTGGGCAGGTGCGAGCGCCATGACATGGATCCAGAGCGAGAGGGCGAGGACACCCGCGAGCCGGCGTCGCCGGGCGCGGCTCTTACGTCGCCCGCTCGGCGTAGCGGGGATCCCTACGCGCCTCACGGCTGTTCCTGCCTGATCCGGTTCCTGCGCGTGGTGCCCACGAGCAGCAGACCGACGAGCAGGGCGCCCGCACCGGCGAGCATCGGCGTCCGCAGGTCGGTGCCGGTGCGTGGCAGCGTGTCGACCTTGCCGCCTGTCGCCGCCTTGTCGCCGAGCCCGGTCGCCGTGAGGATCAGGTCGGCCGAGCCCGCGGCCGTGGAGTTCGGGAGCAGGCTCGCGGTGACGAGTACCCAACGCTGTTCGTCGGAGCGCATCGTGCTGATGGGGACCGGGCGTTCGGCCAGTCTGGTGGCGGGGCCCTCGGCGAGAACCTGCTCTCCCCGCCCGCCGGGACAGGCGCCGTTCACCCAGCGGATGGCGCAGACGGCGGCCATGACCTGGAGTCCGTTCGGCGAGACCACGAGCGGGCCCAGCGCCGACAGCGTGATTGTCACCGTGCCCGGGTGCGGGGCGTGCGCGGTGACGCCCACCTGCCACGGCACCGGCTCCTTCGGTGTCATCGATGTCATGCGGGCCTCGTCGCGGATCGATATCAGGGTGAGGTACCTGCCCCGGATGACGTCCTCAGTCGGTTCTGCCCGTGCCTGACCGGGCGTGGCCAGGACCGCGGCGGCGACGCCCGGCAGCACGGCCACCATGACGAAGAACCGCCGGGCGGTCGATTCGACGTGCGCCGCTGTCCGGCCCGGCGGGGCGCCGGCCTCGGGACCTGTTCCCGCCTCGTCAGGCGTCGGAGGGCCTGTTCGCCGTCGGCGCCACGCCGTACGCCGCCGGGTCGGCGGTTCCGTGGCGCGCGGCCAGAACGCCCAGGTGACGATCACGGCGGTCCCGACCGTGATCGCACTGGTCGCGTACGGGTTCGACACGGCCCGCACCGTGTACCCGAGCCCGGGCACCGACCAGGTGACGAGCCGTACGCGGGTCACCGCGTACGGCGCGGAGTCGTTGGAGTCGTTCGCGTCCCCGCGCAGGGTGAGCAGACGGGTGGGCCCGCCACCGTCGGCGATCTGAACGACCCGGTGGGTGATCGGTGGAAGCGGCGTGCGGTCGACGGTGACCACGTCGCCCACCTCGACCTCGGACGCGGGGATCTCACGCACCACCGCCAGCGACCCGGCGGGAATGGTGGGGCTCATCGATCCGGTCTTGAACAGGATGAGTGAGATGTCGAAGAAGAACGCCAGCGGGACGAGGACGACGCACACCGTCCCGCCGACGGCGAGCAGGGTCAGCGCCAGGTCTCCGACGCGGGCGATGACGCCTCGCCCTCGACGTGCTCGTCTCATCATGTGCAGGACCCTTACGTAGATGTGGCGGTGAATTCCCAGGTGACGGTGGCGCTCGTGCCCTGGTACGAGTTGTCTGCGCCGGCCTCGATCCGCACCTCGAAGCAGAACCGCACCTCTGGCGTCGCGCCGTCGGGAGTGGTGAGGACGGACGACACCGGTGAGCCGGGAACCGAGGTGACGTCCAGGTAGCCGGGGCCGGCGATCCACGTCGGCGAACCGGTGAAGGCGGTGGCGGAACAGGCGCTACCGGTGTCCGGGGTGCGTACCGCGCGGTATTCGAGCACCGGAAGCAGGGCCCCGGAGCTGTCCGAGGAGCTCGTCAGCGCGACCGTACCGTCGACATTCGTCATCGTGGTCGTGCGGATGTCGATCCAGGCGTACGACGAGTCCGTGGGGGACATCGCGGTCGCGTTGAACGCCAGTGTCGCGGCGTTTCCCACCGGATTGTGGCTTGCCCAGGCACTGGACGCGGTCTGCGACTCGGTACCGAAGACGCTTGCGGTGAACGACCCGGTGCCGTACTCGCTGTCGGTCCACGCCGCGAGCGTGGACGTCGTGCCCACGCCGAGGACGAGGGCGGCAGCGAGTACGGCACGGGTCCGGAGGAGCCGTGGTGATCCGGCCGGCATCCGGCGGTTGACCACGGCTGCCACCTACACGGACTCGGCGAGGAGCTGCCAGGTCTCCGTGACCGACGAGCCCTGCACCAGAGCGGCGTCCGCCGTCACGACGAAGCACAGGTACGCCGGAGCGCCAGGCGTCGTGGGAGGAGTGCCCTGCGTCAGGTTGAACGGCACCGCGCCGGCCACCGAGTCGAGCGCCGTGCCCTGCGCCACGATCCAGGTCGGGCTCGTGGGGGTCGCGCTGCAGTCCGCGAAGGTCGGCACGGTCGCGATCCCGTAGGTGAGCCCGGTGAAGGCGGGCAGGTCGGGAGTGGCCGAGGCCACCGTGACTGTCGCGTCATACGTGGTGGCTGCGGTCAGGCGGACGGCGAACGGTGCCGCGACCACGTCGCCGGGGCTGATGTTGTCGAAGC
Source organism: Micromonospora sp. M42 (assembly GCF_000568915.1). Taxonomy (NCBI): domain Bacteria; kingdom Bacillati; phylum Actinomycetota; class Actinomycetes; order Micromonosporales; family Micromonosporaceae; genus Micromonospora; species Micromonospora sp. M42. The sequence goes on from NZ_KK037233.1 coordinate 2,377,902, forward strand.
CGGTGCTGAAGGCCAGCGCCGCCGCCGTGCCGGACGTGGAGTGCTCCGCGTAGGTGGTGTCGTCCGTGCTGCCCTCGATGCTGAAGGAGCCGGCGGTGAACGTTCCCGTGGCGTACTCCGAGTCGTTCCAGGCGGCGAGGGAGATCGTCGCGCCGACGCCGAGGGCGAGCCCTCCGGCCAGGACGGCCTTGAGCTTGCGACGCCTTCCCGGGCTGCTCGATCCGCCCGATGTCAATCTTGTCGATCCAAACAACGTGTCCTCCTCGTGCGACGCTGTGGGCTGGCCTGGGGCCGGTGACAGCCGTGCGGTGGCGGTCCGGCCGGCTGGTGCCGTCGTGGAATCGCCGTGCGAACGGGATGACCCGGCTGGGCTGTCACGCAAGGGACACGATAGATCTCAAACCAGACAAAGCGGGCGAAAGCGTCCAAATCACCTGGCGAACCGGGCCATGTTGGCCCGGCGCGCGGCGCTGCACCCGGTCCCCGCCTTCCGGGCGGAACCTCATTGCGGTTCCCCTCGTAGCGTGGAGGCCAGAGCTTGAGGGATAGAGGTTCATGGCTGAGCCGAGACGCTAGTTCGATTCGGAGTTCCGGGCGGGCGCGGTGCCCTCTTCGGTGTGAACTGTCGGCGGCGGGCGAAAGGCCGGCCGGATCAGGCTCGACGCGAGGTCAAGGGGCCTGGTGAGGGTTTGTCTCGACCGGGTTCGGCTGGCACGGTTGCTGCACCTCGCTGCTGCACTACCGGCATGAGGTTGCCGCTTTCCCTGGTCCAGCCGAGGAAACGGCGGTGCAGCACGCCCGCCGGCGTCCACGGCATGTCCTCGGTGGCCTGGACGAGGTAGGCACCGAGGTAGAGTGCCAGCGACATCGGAGCGCCCGAATACTCCGCGCACAACTCCCGCTTCCGGGTTGGGCATGGCCAGGGCAGGTCGCAGCCTCCGCAGCTCCAGACCGGCATGACCGGGCCGTGGGTCGTCACCGCACACCCTCCAGGAAGCGCGCCGTGATCGCCCGCGCCTGCCGGCTGGTCGCCCATTCCACCTGCCAACAGGGGTACGGAGTCAGCCGCGCCCACCACGCCCGGCACCCGGCACACATGCCGTCGAGCCCTGGAATGTGTACCGCGAGGATCGCCTGTTCCTGCCCGCCGGTCACCGCTCGCCCTCCTGTGGCCAGTGGCCACGATTGATCGGTATCCGGTGCCGAGCGCGGCAGGGCAGGTCGGACCCGCAGCGGCAGATGCGCCGCCAGAGCCGCCACGACCACACCGGCCGGTGCCTGCGAGCAAGAGTCAGCGCGGTGGCAGAAAGGTATTCGTCATACGAGACGCGCCGCACGGACCCTCCCTCGCTCACGAACGAGGGCGGTCTCCTGCCCCCGAATCTGAGGGGGACGCGGCGACCAGGCGATACCCGCACCGCCCGCCGCATCCCGTAAGCAGGACGCTACGGTCAGTCGCGGAGCGAAATGGGTAGGGTTCCTACCCCTGGATCACGAGAGCAACCCGACCTTGACCGCGAGGTCACGGGCGTCATCACGGCTGGAGCGTGGGCCGTCGAGCAGGTCCAACGTGATCTGGCGGGCGTACCCGTTGAAGCGGATCGTCTCCGGGGCCCACTCGTACGCCTGCCGCAGCGTCGTCACGGCCGCTTCCTTGTCGTCCTTGCCGTAGTGCGCCCGCGCCACCTCGATGAGATGGCGTGCCCGGCGCGGTCTCGACGGGATAGCCGCCGAGTCGTGGCGGCGCGCCTGCCGCACCGCCTCACCGGACTTCTGCAACTCCACCGCCACCGTCACCGCATGGGCGCCCATGATGACCCGGGAGAACGACGTCTGCGGCTGATAGAAGCCCTCCGGCAGACGCTGCGCCACCCGGTCCGCCCGATCCCTGTACCGCCACGCCCGGCCTTCCTCACCGGCACGCGCGGCGGTGTAGGCGGCTTCGAAGTTGAGCGCACCCCACAACGCCAGCAGATTCGTGCCCCCGTCGACCGCCCTCGGCTCCAGAGCCGACAGGACGTCGTGCGTTACCGCCATGGCGGTGTCCCAGTCCCCCGCGTCCCGATGCACCTGACACAGGAACCATGCCGCGAGGGCCACCGCCTCCGGGTCACCGGAATCCTGCGCCGCCACCATCGCCCGGTCCGCGACCCGCCACAACAACTCGGCAGCCGGCTGGTACGCAAGGAACATCTGCGTCAGCCCGAACGTCTCCGCCAACAGCGACTGTGCATGCCGACGCTCAACGCCCTCATACAGCAGCGCGGCGCGCTGCACGTCGTGCAGAAGTCTCGGCAGCAGCCCACCGAGCACCGTCCGGTGATCCGACGCCTGATGACGCGCCCGCCACGCCACCGCAAGCCGCTCACGCAAACCGACCAACGACTCCGGCTCAGCATCGTCGGCGAGCACGACGCGGTTCACGGCGTCCCGCACCGACGCCAGCGCCGGGTGTTCCGGCCCGTTCACCACAGCCGACCGGTCGCTCAGCTCGCCGGCCAGAGCAGACACGTCGACCTTGAGCGCACGCGCGATGCGATCCAGCATGTGAATGCGCGGAGGCAGGATCCGATCGGTCTCCACCGCCTTGACCCACTCGGCACTACGACCGACCAGCCCACCCAGCACCGCGCGAGTCTTCCCGGACCGCTCCCGGTAGACCTTCAACCGCTGACCGAAGGTCAACTCCGGCAAGGATTCCATCCCGGACCTCCTCATAGCGCGGGATGCGCCACCGGCCTCTTAGCCGCCGTGGCACCAACGCTACCGAGCTGCGTGCGGCCGCATAACCCCGAACACACCGGCATGCTGTCCGGAGCCCTCGTGATGGCTCCACCTAGACGTACGTCCACTTCACCTGCGCTGGTCCGCTCGACGCGCTGGCCGCGCCACGTCGCGGCCTCACATCGTTGGTCGCTGGTCGGCGAGGCTTCACGCCGTCTTGTGCCCCGGGTGTGCCCCGGGCCCGGCGAACGGTACTTCCTCCAGCGCCGAAACCCGCCCGCGTCATCCCGCCGCCAATCGCCCCCCAACAACGCCTCGACTACGACAAAGGCCCTCCGGCGAGCTGATCGATCCGGCCACGCCGTCGCGTAGCAGGCTGCGACCCACCGGCTGTCGCCCGGTAGATGTCGAGGCGATACCCACTGGGTAGGCTCCGAGATCGGCGCGGTGGTTGACGGTGGCGCTCAGAGACAGGGCCGCCGTCAGCAGGGATGAAGGGCGGGCCCCGGGCGGCTTGTTCTCAGGGTTGGCTCGACGGGACCGGAGCGGATGCAACTGTGAAAGGCAACCAGCGGGCTGGCGATGCGAGCGCTGCCGCATCCACGCTGGACCTGAACCCGCTTCAGAGTCGGCAGAGCCTACGCGAGGACGTAGCGCACGCCCTGCGCGCGGCTATCGTGGCTGGCAGCTTGAGGCCGGATTCGACCTACTCCGTCCCGATGCTGGCCGGACGCTTCGGCGTCTCGCCCACGCCGGTTCGCGAAGCGATCCTCGACCTGGCCAAGGAGGGCTTGGTCTCGATCGTCAAGAACAAGGGATTCCGCGTCAAGGCCCTCAGCGAGCGGGATCTGGACGAGATCACTCAGATTCGGGAGCTTCTCGAGATTCCGGTGGTGGCCGACCAGACAGGCAGACTGTCGGAACCGCAGGTGCGGGAACTGCGGAGGTTGGCGGACAACATCGTTTCTGCTGCCGGACGTGGGGACCTGGTGGCGTACATCGAATCGGACAACGCCTTCCACCTGACACTGTTGCGTGCCGCCGGGAATCAACGGCTGGTCGAGACGGTTGCCGACCTGCGCAATCACACCCGTTTGTACGGCCTCGACGCGCTGGTGGAGAGTGGAGGGCTGGTCGACTCCGCGAACGAGCATCTCGAGTTGATCGAGCTCATCGCCGGGGGTGACCGTGAGGCCGTGGTCGGCCTGATGCAGCACCACTTGCGGCACGTCCGAGGCATCTGGGCGGCCCGTCGTGAAGACTAGGACCAACGTGCTCTGTTAGCACGTCCGACATGCCATGCTGCCGCCCCCGACCGCCAGCATGGCACCTCGGGCCACACCTACTGTGCTCGCCGGCAGCAGCCGGCCCGCCATCGCATGCGGTCACGCCCTCAGCACGTCATCGACTGACCTCGAACGTGCCAGGGGCGGGCCGATTGCACCTCTTGACGGGGCGGGCGCAGCCACTATGGTGCTGTGTAACATATTACCGATGGAGGCCGCATGGAAATGGCGCCGTGGCGTGGGGTTCTCGTAGCGACCGCTCTACCGTTCCACGCCGACCAGGGCATCGATTTCGATGCTTACGCTGCACATGTCGGGTGGCTCGCTGACAACGGCTGCCATGGCGTTGTCCCCAACGGTTCCCTCGGTGAATACCAGGCGCTCAGCAGCGAGGAACGGGCTTCGGTGGTGCGAACGGCGGTGCAAGCCGCCCCTGATGGGTTCGCCGTCGTACCAGGCGTCTCGGCCTACGGTGCCGACGAGGCACGGCGCTGGACCGAGCAGGCTGCGGAGGAAGGCTGCCCGGCCGTCATGTTGCTGCCACCGACGACGTACCGCGCTGACGAGGCAGCAGTGCTGGCCCACTACCGCGAGGTGGCGAAGGCAGGTCTACCGATCGTCGCCTACAACAATCCGATGGACACGAGGGTGGACCTGACACCCGACCTGCTGCGGCGTCTACACGACGAAGGTTTGATCGTCGCGGTCAAGGAGTTCAGCGGCGACGCCCGCCGGGCGTACCAGATCGCCGAGACGGCGCCTGGTCTCGACATCCTCGCCGGCGCGGACGACGTCGCGCTCGAATTCCTGATCGCGGGCGCGGTGGGGTGGATTGGCGGTTACCAGAACGCCATTCCGGCGAGCTGCGTTCGTCTTTACGAGGCCGCGACGGCGGGTGATCTCAGGACGGCCGTCCTCCTCTACCGGGCACTGCATCCGCTGCTCCGTTGGGATTCGCGCACTGAGTTCGTTCAGGCGATCAAGCTTTCCATGGATGTCGCCGGTCGTCCCGGTGGCTTCACGCGCCAGCCGCGCCAGCCACTGGCCCCCGCCGACGCCGAGGTCATCCGTGCCACGACCGAACGGCTGCTCGCGGCAGGGCACCGCTGATGCGCAGCAGCCGCGTCATTCACGTCGTCGACTCCCACACGGAGGGAATGCCCACCCGGGTGGTGACCGGAGGCGCGCCGCTCCTGCCGGGCGACACCATGGCGCAACGTCGGGAGTACCTGACGAACCACCGCGATGACCTGCGCACGTTTCTGATGTACGAGCCGCGCGGGCACTCCGCCATGTCGGGTGCGATCCTCCAGCCGCCCACCCGCCCGGACGCCGATGTCGGTGTGGTCTTCATCGAGGTGTCGGGGTGCCTGCCGATGTGCGGACACGGTGCGATCGGTGTGGCTACCGTACTGGCAGAGACCGGGATGGTGCCGGTCACCGAGCCGGTGACCACGATCCGCCTCGATACGCCGGCCGGACTGGTGGTGGCGTCTGTCAAGATCGAGCAGGGCCGCGCCACCGCTGTCACCATCCAGAACGTTCCTTCCTTCCTGGTGGAACAGGACGCGCTGGTCGACGTCCCCGGCTACGGCCACGTCCGTTACGACCTCGCGTTCGGCGGCAACTTCTATGCGATCGTCGACCTGCCGGAGCTGGGCCTGCGACTGGATCGCACGGACAAACAACGGCTGCTGGAGGTGGGCCTCAGTGTCATGAGAGGCGTGAACGACACCGCCCGGCCAGTGCACCCCGAACAGCCGCACATCGCCGGATGCCACCACGTCTACCTGACGGCGGAGGGGGCGACCGCCCGGTTGTCACGCCACGCCATGGCCATCCATCCCGGCTGGTTCGACCGATCCCCTTGCGGGACCGGCACGTCGGCGAGGATGGCGCAGCTCCACGCCCGCGGGTTGCTCCCCCTCGGACAAGAATTCGTCAACGAGTCCATCATCGGCAGCCGGTTCTCCGGTCGGCTGGTCGATACGACCACCGTCGCCGGTCGGCCCGCGGTGGTGCCGACAGTTACCGGGCGGGCGTGGCTTACCGGTACCGCCCAGTTCTTCCTCGACCCCGAGGATCCTTTCCCGGCGGGATTCATGTTGTGAGTCTCATTCAGAGCCGTTCTCCTCAGAAGCCGGACGATGTAGTCGCGGAGCGTGCCCCGGTCACTCCTGATGGGGTGCGGAAGCTCGCCGATTCGGTCCGTGTCGCGCAGGACGCCTGGCGCCGTCGGGATCCCTCCGGCCGCGCCGCTGCCCTGAGCGGGGCGGCGGACCGGCTGCGGGCTCGGGCCGGTGAAGCGGCTTCCCTGATCGTCCGTGAGGTGGGCAAGCCGGTCGTGGAGGCGAACGCCGAGGTCAGCCGGGCCGCTGCGATCCTCGACTACTACGCACAGTCCTGCTTCGCGGCGATCGGCGACCTGCTGGCGCCGACGCTGCCGGCGAATCAGCCGGGACTGCTGTTCACCGAACGTCGGCCGCGGGGCGTGGCCGGTCTGATCACGCCGTGGAACTTTCCACTGGCCATCCCCCTGTGGAAGGCCGCACCGGCCCTCGCCACTGGTAACGGAGTGCTGCTCAAGCCGTCACCCGAGGCGCTGGCTTGCGGCGAGTTGGTGGCGGGCCTGTTCGACGGGCTGCTGCCCGACGATCTGCTCCATGTCGTGCCGGGAGGGGCGGACACCGGACAGGCCGTCGTCGAAGCGGCTGACGTCGTGTCCTTCACCGGCTCCGCGACGGTCGGCAGGGGTGTCGCCGCCGCCGCCGTTCGCGCCGGGCTGCCGGTTCAGGCGGAGATGGGCGGACAGAACGCCGCGGTCGTGCTGCCGGACGCCGACCCTGCCACCACTGCCACGATGCTGGCAGGTGCCGCCATGGGATATGCGGGCCAGAAGTGCACCGCGACCCGGCGGATCATCGTGGTGGGCGATGCCACCGCGCTCACCGAAGCCCTGGTGGCCGCGGTGGCGGGGCTACGCGTCGGCGACCCGGCCGATGCCGGCGTCGCAGTCGGTCCCGTCATCACCGACGCCGCGCGCCGTCGAGTTCTGGACGGCGTCGCGGCAGCCCGCGCGGCAGGAGGCCGGGTTCTCACCCGTCTCACGTCCCCGGGTGACGGCCTCTATGTGGCGCCGGTGCTGCTCGATTCGGTCGACCCCGGCCATCCGGTCGCGTGCGAGGAGACGTTCGGCCCGCTGGCCAGCATCTTCACCGTGCCGGACCTGCCCGCCGCGGCCGCTCTGGTCAACCATGTTCGGTACGGGCTGGTGACGTCCGTCCACGGCCGCGACATCGGCCGGTTGTTCGAGGTGGTCCGGGCCGTCGACACCGGTCTCATCCGGGTCAACACGCCCACTACCGGAGTCGATTTCCATGCGCCGTTCGGCGGGGAGAAGGCGTCCAGCCAGGGCCCTCGAGAACAGGGCACAGCCGCACTGGACTTCTACACCTCGTTGCGCACCATCACCCTCTGCACTCCCCCACCCAATCCCGCCGAGGAGGCCGCATGAAACGGGTCGACCTGCACACCGGTAGTCATGATCTGCCGGTCAGCCCCGCGCTGGAGAAGTTCATGCTCTCCGGGTGGGCGGACAGCGAGCAGTACGTCACACAGGTCGACGAGGTCGCCGGCTGGGCCGCGGCACGCCGGAGACAGCTGCACGGCCGTTTCTCCGGGGAACGGCTCGTCGTCCCGGCCGGAAGCTTCAAGAGGCGTTCCAACGACCAGCACTATCGGTTCCGCCCGCATTCTGCCTATGTCTGGCTGACCGGCGACCAGTCCTCAGACGGGGTCCTGGTCATCGAGCCGGACGGCGAGGAGATGCTCTATCTTCGCCCCCGATCCGACCGGAGCACGCCCGAGTTCTTCCGTGACCGGATGTACGGGGAACTGTGGGCCGGACGCCGGCCCACCTTGGGAGAGAGCCGTCGGCGGCTGGCTGTGACGACCCGTCATCTGGCCGAGCTGGAATCGGTTCTGTCCGGGCGGGGCGTTCCGACCCGCGTGCTGCGTGGAGTCGACGTGCACGTGGATGGGCTGACGGCCGACGCCGCGGGGCCGGGCGACCTGGAGTTCGCCGCGGTACTGGATGAGATGCGGCTGGTCAAGGACGACTGGGAGATCGGCCAGCTGGAAGAGGCGGTAGCCATCACCACCCGCGGTTTCGAGGACATGGTGCGTGCCTTGCCGATGGCGAAGCGTACGTCCGAGCGTTACCTGGAGGGGGTGTTCTGGCAGCGAGCCCGCCTGGAGGGCAACGACGTCGGATACCACTCGATCGTGGCTGCCGGTGCGCACGCCGCCACCTTGCACTGGATCGACAACGACGGCGCGGTCCGCGACGGGGACCTGCTGCTGCTCGACGCCGGTGCCGAGACGAGGTCGCTCTACACGGCAGACATCACTCGGGTTCTACCGGTGTCCGGCCGGTTCAGTCCGCTGCAACGCGATCTTTACGAGTTGTGCCTGAAGGCGAACGACGCAGCTCTGGACTGCCTCAAGCCGGGCGCCGACTGGCGTGCGTTCCATCAGGCGGCGATGACCGTGCTGGCGTACGGCCTCGCCGACCTGGGCGTGCTGCCTGTGTCGCCGGAACGCGCCTTGACCGAGGAGTCTGGGCTCTACCGGCGGTGGACGCTGTGTGGATCAGGCCACATGCTCGGTCTGGACGTCCACGACTGCGCGGCTGCCCGCGCTGACAGCTACCTGCACGGACGGCTGGCTGCCGGCCAGGTTCTCACTGTCGAGCCCGGCCTCTACTTCCAGCCTGACGACGAGTTGGTTCCGGCTGAGCTGCGCGGAATCGGGATTCGGATCGAGGAGGACGTTCTCGTCACCGACAACGGCTGTCGAGTCCTCTCCTCCGGGCTACCTCGACGTCCCGACGAGATCGAGGCATGGATGCACCGGGTGTCGTCGTGATCGACGCCGGCGCCGACGTGGTGGTGATAGGCGCCGGGATGACCGGTGCCGCCTGCGCCTACTACGCCGCCCGGGCCGGCCTGACGGTGACAGTGGTGGACCGGGCGGGCGTCGCGTCCGGCACCACCGGGGCCGGCGAAGGCAACATCCTCCTGTCCGACAAATCACCCGGACCGGAACTCAGCCTGGCGCTTCATTCCGTCGCGCTGTGGCGCGAACTGGGCGAGACGGTGGGCGATGCGCAGATCGAACTGGAGCGTAAGGGCGGACTGGTGGTGGCGGCCTCGGCGACAGAGCACGACACGCTGGCGGCGTTCGCGGACCGCCAGCGTGCTGCGGGCGTCGAGGCGCACGCCGTCGCCTCGCATGAGTTGCCCGGCTACGAGCCGCACCTGTCCCCCCATCTCGTCGGTGCGGTGCACTATCCCCAGGACATGCAGGTCCAGCCCATGCTCGCCGCCGCACACCTGCTCCGTGCGGCCCGGGCAACGGTACTGACCGGCACCTGCGTCGTCGGCCTGCTCCGGGACGGCACCAGGGGGATTCGAGCTGTGCGGACTGATCATGGCGTGCTGTCAACGACCAGGGTGGTGAACGCCGCCGGCGTATGGGCTGGCAGAGTCGCCGCGTTGGCGGGCGTCGAACTGCCGATCCTGCCTCGACGTGGCTTCGTCCTGGTCACCCAGCCGCTGCCAGAGCTCGTGCGGCACAAGGTCTACGCCGCCGGCTACGTTGCGAACGTCGAGCGCAGCACCGCTGGGCTGGAGATCTCCCCGGTGGTGGAGGGGACTCGCGCCGGCACGATCCTGATCGGGTCCAGCCGGGAGCATGTCGGCTTCGACCCGGCCATGTCTCTGCCGGCGCTCAGAGGGCTCGCAGCGGCTGCGATACGCCTGTTCCCGATCCTGGCCGGCGTCTCCGCGATCCGCGCCTACCGGGGTTTCCGGCCGTACAGTCCGGACCACCTGCCGATCATCGGCGCGGACAAGAACGTGCCGGGGCTCTACCATGCCACCGGCCACGAGGGCGCCGGTATCGGCCTCGCCCCGGCGACCGGGCACGCCATCGCGGCACTGCTGACCGACCGCCGCCCGCATGTAGATCTACGACCGTTCGCACCGGAGCGTCACCATGTTCACCTTTGACGGCCGCTCGATCCCTCACGACGGGCGGCAGAGCGTAGCCGCGGCTCTTCTGGCCGCCGGGATCCGATCCTGGCGGAGCACACGCGTCGAAGGGCGACCCCGGGGGGTCTTCTGCGGCATCGGCGTGTGCTTCGACTGTCTCGTCACGGTCAACGGTGTGCCGTCGCAGCGGGCCTGTCTGGTGGTCGCCCGCAGCGGTGACGTGATCGAACCTCAGGACGAGCGGCGGGAGAGGACATGAGCACGTACGACCTGGTGGTGATCGGTGCAGGACCGGCCGGTCTGGCCGCGGCGGTCACGGCGGCCGATGCCGGCTGCCGGGTGGCCGTCCTGGATGCCGGGCCGCGTCCCGGCGGACAGTACTGGCGGCACCGATCCGGAGCGGATGCCCACAGCCACACGGACTGGGCGGTGTTCGCCGGTCTGCGCGCACGGTTCGACCAGCTCCATCACCACCCCGACGCGGCACTGTGGTTCGTCGAGTCTCGCCCGGACGACGTCGGTCCGCAGTTCGCCGTCCACACGCACTCCACGGTCGTGTACGGCCGGCGACTCGTCATCGCCACCGGAGCTCATGACCGGGTTGTCCCTTTTCCAGGTTGGGATCTGCCGGGGGTGGTCACCGCAGGTGGAGCTCAGGCCCTGCTGAAGGGTCAAGGGGTGGTGTTCGCGCGACGCGTCGTCGTCGGGGGTACCGGACCGTTTCTGTTGCCGGTCGCGACCGGCTTGGCCGACGCCGGCGCCACGGTGGTCGGCGTGTACGAGGCGAACGACCCTGTCCGGTACGCACGGCATGTCGGTGCGGTTCTCGGCGCAGCGAGCAAGTTGACCGAGGCAGGCCGGTACGGCTGGCGCATGCTGCGTCGTCGGGTGCCGTATCGGCGGCGTACGGCTGTGGTGGCCGCGCACGGCGACGAGCAGCTGACCGGGGTGACGGTGGCGGCGATCAGCCCGCTGGGCTCGGTGGTGCCCGGCAGCGAGAGACACGTCGGCTGCGACGGTCTCGCCGTCGGCTTCGGTTTCACCCCGCAGGTGGAGGTGGCTGTCGCCCTGGGATGCGAGACATTCATGGACCGCGACGGCAGTCTCGTGGTGAGGATCGGGCCGGATCAAGCGACCTCGGTACCGGGCGTGTATGCAGCGGGCGAGGTGACCGGCGTCGGCGGGGCGAAGCTGGCGCTCGTGGAAGGGCACCTCGCCGGGGACGCGATCGCCCGGTCTCTCGGTCGTGCGGAGCCGCTGCGTGCGGGTGAGCGCAGCCGGCTGCTACGGATCCGGCGTCGACTGCGTCGTTTCGCGGCGGCTCTGCACGCGGTTCATCCCGTGCCGGCGTTCTGGCCCGACCTGTGTGACGACCAGACGCTCGTCTGTCGGTGCGAGGAGGTGTCGGCAGGCGCTGTTCGACAGGCGGTGCGTGAACTGTCCGCGGGCGATGCCCGGGGCACGAAGCTGTTGACCCGCGCTGGCATGGGCTGGTGCCAGGGGCGAACATGTGGTTACGCCACAGCATGCCTCACCGCCCGAGAAGCGGGACGGCTGGTGAGTTCGGTGGATCTTCAGGGACATGCGTCTCGTACGCTGATGCAGCCGATCACGCTTGCCGACCTCGCCGGCGACGACTGATCTCGCGCACGGCGAATCACGGCCGGCGCGGAGGTGCCCTCAGCATTCGATGACGTTGACGGCGAGCCCGCCCCGCGCGGTCTCCTTGTACTTGACCTTCATGTCCGCGCCGGTCTCCCGCATGGTCTTGATGACCTTGTCCAACGACACATGGTGCACCCCGTCGCCCCGCAACGCCAACCGGGCCGCGGTGATCGCCTTGATGCTCGCCACCGCGTTGCGCTCGATGCACGGAATCTGCACCAGGCCACCCACCGGATCGCAGGTCAGCCCCAGGTTGTGCTCCATGCCGATCTCGGCGGCGTTCTCCACCTGCTCCGGCGTACCGCCCAACGCCTCGGCCAGCCCGGCCGCCGCCATCGAACACGCCGAACCCACCTCACCCTGACAGCCCACCTCCGCACCCGAGATCGACGCGTTCTCCTTGAACAACACACCGATCGCGCCCGCCGCCAGCAGGAACCGCACCACCCCCTCCTCGGACGCGCCCGGCACGAACCGGGTGTAGTAGTGCAGCACCGCCGGGATGATCCCGGCAGCCCCGTTCGTCGGCGCGGTGACCACCCGCCCGCCCGCCGCGTTCTCCTCGTTGACAGCCAGCGCGAACAACGTCACCCAGTCCATCGCGCGCAGCGGGTCCTGGGCGCCGGTCTCCGCCTCCAGGCCGCGCCGCAGCTCCGCCGCGCGCCGCCGGACCTTCAACCCACCCGGCAGTACGCCGTCACGCGTGCAGCCGTTCTCCACGCACTCGCGCATCACCCGCCAGATCTCCAGCAACCCCGCCCGCACGTCCGCCTCGCTACGCCAGGACACCTCGTTGGCGAGCATCACCTCACTGATCGACAGACCCGTCTCCGAGGTGACGGTCAGCAGTTCCGCGCCGGTGAGGAAGGGGTGCTTCACACGGGTGCTGTCCGCCTTGATCCGGTCCGCCCCGGCGGCCGCCTCGTCCACCACGAACCCGCCACCCACCGAGTAGTACGTGCGCGTCCGCACCTCGTTCCCGGCCACGTCGTACGCCGCGAACGTCATCCCGTTCGGGTGATACGGCAACGACCGCCGACGATGCAACACCAGATCCGCGTCCGGGTCGAAGTCGACCCCCTGACTGCCGAACAGGTCCAGCCGCCGCTGGGTGCGGATCCGCTCCACCCGCGGCCCCACCGAGTCGGTGTCGACGGTCTCCGGAACCTCGCCCTCCAGCCCCAACAGCACCGCCCGGTCACTGCCATGCCCGTGACCGGTCGCGCCGAGCGAGCCGAACAGCTCCGCCCGTACCCGCGCCACGTCAGCCAGCTGCCCGTCAGCCTTCAGGCCCGCCACGAACGTACGAGCCGCCCGCATCGGCCCGACCGTGTGCGAGCTGGACGGCCCGATACCGACACTGAAAAGATCGAAAACACTGATCATCGCGCGCATGCTCCTGTCATCGCCACGGACGACGGTCTTCGGTTCCGCGTGACCGCCCATGGCTGCCTGGTCCGCGGCGAACGATGCCGGAAGCTCCGCGTCGCGCTCAGTCGGCGGCGCCAGGCTTGAAGGATCGAGCCAGGAGGAGCAGGTTCGCGGGCTTCTCGGCAAGCCTGCGGGTGAAATATGCGTACCAGTCCTGTCCATACGGCAGATACACCCGCACGCGGTACCCCTCCCCCGCAAGCCGCCTCTGCTCGTTGGCGCGGATGCCGTACAGCATCTGGACCTCGAAATCGGTGGTGCTCCGGCCACCGGCGCGGGCGAGCCCGATGGCGCTGTCGATCAGGCGGGGATCGTGGGTCGCCACCATGGGATAGCCCTGGCCCTGCATCAGGATCCGCAGGCACCTGTCGAATGCCTCGTCGATCTGACGCCGTCGCGTATATGCCACTGACGCCGGCTCCGCGTAGGCTCCCTTGACCAGGCGCACCCGGCTCCCTGCGTACGCGAGGCGCTGGCAGTCCGCCGGGGTACGGTGCAGGCACGCCTGCAGCGCCACGCCTACCCAGGGAAATTCGGTACGCAGTTCGTCCAGCACGGACAGCGTCAGGTCAACCGTGGTGTGATCCTCCATGTCGAGGGTCACCGTGGCGCCGGCGGCAGCCGCAGCGGCACAGATGTCGCGCGTCAGCCGATACGCGTGTCGGCGACCGTCGTGGGGCAGCGCGCTACCGAGCGCCGACAGTTTCACCGACACCTCGGACGTACCGGGCATCCGCATCTCGGAGAGCAGGCTGAGATACGCGTCGCGTACGGCGGCGGCCTGCTCGACTGTCGTCGTTCCTTCGCCGAGATGGTCGATCGTCACCCGCATCCCGGATTCGACGATGCGCCGCGCCACTGCGATCGCCTCGTCGTTCACCTCGCCGGCAACGAACCGTTGCACCACGCCCCGGGTCAGGGGGGATCCGGCGACGATTCTCCGGAGTCGGTGACTGCCGGCCGCCAACAGCAACAGCTTGTTCGGCAATTGGGGTCCTTTCTCGGGGCTGTCGTCGCCCTCAGGCAGCAGAGCGTGACGAAGCGATCTACCACCCGCGGAAGCTCGGGTTCCCCGTACGGTCAGGAGGTGTGGCCGGGATGGAGGGGGTGCCGATCGACGAGGCGAGCCACCCGCGTGCGTAGCGACGTGTCAGCCTCCCTGGCGGTCAGGGCAGCGGCGATGATGTCGGCCACCTCCATGAAGTCCGCTTCGGAGAACCCTCGGGTGGCGAGACCGGAGGTGCCGATCCGTAGCCCGGAGGTGACCATCGGCGGGCGGGGGTCGAACGGCACGGCGTTACGGTTGACGGTGATGCCGACGCCTTGCAGCAGCCGCTCCGCCTGCGCGCCATCGAGATCCGCGTGGCTCAGGTCGACCAGCACCAGGTGCACATCGGTGCCTCCGCTGACCACCCGGATGCCGGCCTTCGCGACCTCGGCGGCGCAGAGACGATCAGCAACGATCTTCGCTCCGGTCAGGGCTCGCTGCTGCTGATCCTGGAACTGCGGTTCTCCGGCGATCCGGAAGGCCACCGCCTTCGCGGCCACGACATGCGCCAGCGGACCACCTTGCTGGCCTGGGAAGACCGCCGAGTCCAGCCTCCGCGCGAGATCGGTGTACGCGCTGAGGATGGCGCCGCCCCGAGGGCCGCCGAGGGTCTTGTGCGTGGTCAGGGTGACGACATGGGCGTGAGGCACCGGGTTGGGATGCAGGCCGGCCGCGACCAGCCCGGCGAAATGGGCCATGTCTACGAGCAGGTATGCACCCACCTGATCGGCGATCCGCCGGAATCGGGCGAAGTCGAGCGTTCGAGGGTAGGCCGACCAACCGGCGATGAGCAGCTTCGGCCGATGCTCGCGCGCCAGTTCTTGGACCTCATCCATGTCGATCAGGTGGTTCTCGGCGCCTACCCGATAGCTCACGGCCCGGTACAGCCGCCCCGAATAGTTGATGCGCATGCCATGGGTCAGATGACCGCCGTGAGCGAGGTCGAGCCCGAGGATGGTGTCACCCGGCTGGATCAGAGCAGCCATCACGGCGGCGTTCGCCTGCGATCCGGAATGCGGCTGCACGTTCGCGTAGGTGGCGCCGAACAGCCGCTTGGCCCGGTCGATCGCCAGGAGCTCGATGTCGTCGACATGCTCGCATCCGCTGTAGTAGCGCCGCCCCGGGTAGCCCTCCGCGTACTTGTTGGTGAGGGCCGATCCCTGCGCCTGGAGGATGGCTCGGGGCGCGAGATTCTCGGAGGCGATCATGCCCAAGGTCTCGTGCTGCCGGCGTAGCTCCCGGCCGATCGCCTCGGCGACGGCGGGGTCGAGGTCGGCCAGATCATCGTCGAAGGCTGCCATCGGGGCCTACCGCGACTCGTCGGAGAAGTCGCGGTACTCGTCCGGCGACATCAGGGAAGGCACCTGCGCCAACCGGACCCGCAGGAGCCAGCCTTTGCCGTACGGATCGGCGCCGATCAGGCCCGGATCGGCGATGACCGCCTCGTTGACGGCGACGACCTCTCCACTGACCGGGAGGTACAGCTCCGCGACCGACTTCGTGGATTCGACCTCTCCACACACGTCACCGGCAGTCAGCTGGCTCCCCGGCTCGGGCAGTTCCACGTAGATGACATCACCGAGCGCTTCGGCGGCGAAAGCGGTGATGCCCACTTCGGCCGGCTGAACCGAGTCGTTGACCCACTCGTGGTTGGGGCTGTACTTCAGGTGTTCCGGTACGTTCATGACGCTGAACCCTCGCAAGGAATGGCCGCGGATCACCGCGGACGACGGTAGAACGGAAGAGGGACGATCTCGACCGGCTCGGTGGTCCCCCGGACCTGCACGGCCAGCCGGATGCTGTCGCCAGTGCCGGCACGGATGCTGGCCATCGCGATCGGCCGCTTGAATGTGGGTGAAGGGGCGCCGCTGGTGATGAGGCCGACCGGATCAGCGCCATGGCCGTCGTCGGTCAGCGTCACCACCTGCTGGCCCGCTCGGGGAATTCTCTGCCCGGACGCGACAAGGCCGACAAGCCGACGGGTGACACCGCTCTTGTGGGCCTCGGCCAGTGCGGCTCGTCCGACGAAGTCGCCTGGTTTGACGAAGGACACCACCCGCCCCAGCCCGGCATCGAACGGGGTGACGTCACGGCCGATCTCTGCGCCGTACAACGGCATTCCAGCCTCGATGCGGAGGGTGTCGCGGCACGCCAGCCCCGTGGGCGTCAAGCCGTGACGCCGACCGGCCACAAGCGCTGCTTCCCACGTGCGGACCGCGTCTTCGGCGTGTACGAGCAGTTCGAAGCCGTCTTCGCCGGTGTAGCCGGTACGAGCGACGACGGCTGGACGACCGTCGATATCCAGTAGCGCTGCGGTGTAGTAGCGAAGTCGGGTGAGTCCCGTACCGGTCAGGGCTTCCACGATGGGGGCGGCGCTCGGCCCCTGCACCGCGATGATCGCCCGCTCGTTCGTGCGGTCGGCGGCCCAGGCCGCGTAGTCCGCACAACGGGTCCTGATGGCCGCATAGACGACGCGTGTGTTGATGGCGTTGACGACCAGCAGGTACCGGTGCGATGCGAGGCGATAGGCAACGAGGTCGTCCAGCACTCCGCCGGCGGCGTCGCAGAGCATGGTGTAGCGCGCGCCGCCGATCGGTACGGCAGACAGATGTCCGACCAGAGCGTAGTCCAGCGCTGTCGGGGCCTCCGGCCCCGTCACCTCGAGCTGACCCATGTGGCTGAGATCGAAGAGGCCGGCCTGTTCGCGTACGGCGCGGTGCTCAGCGAGCTCGCTTCCGTAGCGGAGCGGCATCCGCCAGCCGCTGAAGTCGGTGAATCGAGCTCCGTGTTCTATGTGCGATGCATGCAGAGGTGAGCGGAGCAGAGCCGCAGGGTCCTGGTGCACGGGGGCGCTCCTCGTCCCGACGCACGCGGCGTCGATCGGTCGGTTGCCTCCCGCTCTGTCATTGACCTGAGAGCTTCACCGCTGCGTCAGCGGCTTGCACCGTGGGTGAGACGACGGTCGTCTGCTTTCCAGAGTTACCTCGCCTGCACGGTAATGGGGCCTGAGAGTTTCTTGGGAGTTTGCTCCTTCGGCGCTCCGAATGAACGGAGTCTCTCCCGTGCAGGTTCGAATGGTGTCTATGTAGTTGTGAGTCATTCGCAGGTTAGGTGACCGCACATACCGCGTCAACATCATCCTGCCCATAGCTGACGCCTATATATCGCGTCGGATCGCTACGACGCTGCCGGATGGGCGTGGGGATTGGCCCGCCACCATCGGGCGAAGGCAGCGTTGTCGTTCACGTGATCCAGGTAGGCCCGGGTGATGGCCTGGAACAGGGCGCTGCTCTCTGCATGGGTCAGCGCATCGCGCCGCCAGACGACCACCAGCCTGGCCAGCAACTGCGGCTCCCCGCGCAGCGGCAGCACCCGAGTCCCGGCGGCCGGGGCCCAGGTCGGGTCGACCAGCCGGACACCGTCTCCGGCGGCCACCAGTGGGTGCGCGGCGCCACTCGGCGCTTCGTACCGGATCTTCGGCTCGAAACCTGCGGCGCGGCAGGCCCGTCGCAGCGAGGCGAGTGAGCCGTCGTCCGGCCCCGGCGGGCACACCCACGATTCGTTTCTCAGGTCGGCCAGCCGCACCTGCTCGTGGTGGGACTGCGGGTGGGAGGCGGACATGGCGACAAAGATCGGGTAACGGGGGATCAGCGGCCGGCTGGTGAGCGTGGGACCGATCGGCAGCTCGAAGCCCTCAAGGATGCCCAGCAACGCGGCATCCAACTGGCCTCGGGTGAGTGCCTCCACCAACAGGCGCGAGGACGGCTCGATCTGCAGCGCGATCTCCGGATCCGGGAACGCTTCCGCGACATGGCGTACGAGACTGCCCGCGCAGGCGATGTGGACGGTGCCGAGTCGGAGCAGGCCCGGAATGGGGTGCCGGTCGCCGAAGTCCTCGACGAGCGCGTCGACCTCGGCCAGCACGACGCGGGCGCGCTGGAGCACCTGCTTGCCGAGTTCGGTCGGTTGCATACCGGTACGGCTTCGGACGAACAGCGGCCCACCGACCGTCTTCTCGATCCGATGCACCTGGGCCGTCAGCGCGGGCTGCGACAGGCCCAGGCGGGCGGCGGCGCCGGTCACGCTTCCGGCCTCGGCGATGGCACTGATCGCCCGCAGGTGGCGCACATCGATGCCCATGACCGAGATTATGCACGCGACCGCAGGCAGTGCGGCGGCCACAGGCCAGGCGGGCGCGCCGCCCGGCGACTCTCGCCGGGCGGCGCGCTCATACCCATCACATGTGGTTCAGTAGCGCGTGCTCACCGTGGCGCCAGAGCAGGCGGTCTTCCCGTAGAGGCTGATGTAGTGGTACCCGGCGGCCGGGCTGGGGACGGCCAGCGACTCGGTGTTGCCGGCCCCGGCGGAGGAGCGGGTGGCGTTGCTGGTGGTGGCCCAGCTCGACGGACTGTAGTAGAGATCGCAGTTGCCCGTGCCGCCGGCTACGGCAATGGTCAGGGTGCTGACGCCGGCGGGCAGGTAGATGTACAGGTAGTCGTAGTTGCCCGCGGTCGCGGAGCGTCCACTGCGCTGGCAGTTGCGGTCGAGGGTCCGTGTGTCGGTGCCGCTGCATTCCGGCACGGTGGTGCCGCCGCCCGTCGTGACCGAGATCGTCTGGGACGATCTCGCGGTCGCTCCCTGGTTGTCGGTGACCGTCAGTGAGACGGTGTAGGTGCCGGCCGTAGCGTAGGTCTTGCTGGGGTTGACGGCCGACGAGGTGCTCCCGTCCCCGAAGGTCCACTGCCGGGAGGCGATGCTGCCGTCGGCGTCCGTGGACCGGTCGGTGAAGGTGGCGGTGAGCCCACTGGTCGTCACGGTGAACGAGGCGGACGGGGGCTGGTTGGTCGGGGGCGGCGTGGTGCTCCCGCCGCAATCCCCTGCCGCGCAGCGCGTCAGCCAGGCGTCGAAGTCCGCGTCGTAGCGCGAGCCAATGGTGCTGGTGAGGTACGTGCGGGCGGCGTTGAATGCCCCCGATCGGTAGTATCCGAGCACTGTCGTCATGTCCGGCCGATGGGACTGCATCATGTACCGCACGGCCAGGTAGCCCCAGTTGTAGATGCGCGTCTGGTCGTTGTTGTAGGTGGTGTCGAACAACGTACGCAGCGCATAGGTGTGGTTGCCCGCCTGGTTCTGGGCGCTGGTGTAGGTGACGTTCCGGTAGGAATAGGAGACGTACTCGGCGAAGCCTTCGATCCACCAGATGGTCGGTGTGGTGATGTTGGCGCTGAAGTCGCCGTACATGTTGAACCGGCCATCGAGGTAGTGGGTGTACTCGTGGTTGAGGTTCCAGATCTGGAAGGCCGGCCGGACCCACTCGGCTTCGTAGGCGATGAACCTTGCCTGGTTGTTGGGGTCTGACGGGTTGCCCTCCAGGTACATACCACCGTTGTTCGTATCGATGCCGTAGATGGCGCCCGCGTAGGTCTGGTAGTCGGTGCTCGAGTTGAAGACGACCACCTCGATGTCGGTGTTGACATCGCCTGCCACCGGCCCGCTGTCTGCGACCAGGCTGTGGAAGTAGGCGTCCTGACCTTTCAGGCTGGTGCAGGACTGGCTCAGTTCAGCCGAGGTCATGTCCTGCGCGACGATCTTGATCGACGGACTGCACGTGTAGTTGATCGTCAGGACAGAGCTGGTCAGCTGGGCGGAGAGGTTGCAGGTGGTGTAGTAGGAGCAGTTGGCGACGTCGTATGCCTGGGTCATCTCTGCGACGCCGACCCAGAGCGGCGCCGTCGGGCCGGTCATGTTGCTTCGCGAGAGAAGCGCCGACGCCATCGGCCGCACGATGGGACTGAGCGGGGCGTGCTGCAGGAATCGTCCGAGTTCCCGGCCCGCGTTCGACGTGAGGTAGCCGTTGTCGGTGCCGAGGAGACCGGCGTGGGTGTTGGCGAAGTTGTACAGGTTGTCGAGCACGGTGCGGTCGGCCTGCACGGCGGAGACGAACGCGGGCACCTGGTGGCCTCGGAACAGCACCGTGTAGACGTTGTTGACCGCGTTGAGCATGTACCAGGACGAGGTGTACGACGAGTTGAAGCCGGTCAGGAGCCGGTTCACCACGAACAGGTATCGGGCGTTCTCCTGTGCGCTGTCGATGAGCGTCACCGCCTCCGCCAGGGTCTCACCGTTGGCGTCGGTCACGTCCCAGGCGCGTGGGTTCGCGAAGAAGGCGTCGAGCGCTGAGCGGATCGCGGTCTGCAGTGCCGGCCCGTAGGTTCCGACGCTCGTGTCGTACCACTGCACGTAGTAGCCGGCCCGCAGGTAGAGAACGAGCTGGGGCATGCCGGTGGAGGGGTTACCCGGGTAGCCGGGCGAGCCGTCGCGCACCGCGTACGCGACGCTTGCCATCTGCGCCTCGCGGAAGGCGTTGTAGGCATCGCTGCCGGAGAGGCTGAACAGGCTGTTGATGCAGTCGACCGTGGATCCCTTGATCTGGCTGACCAGCGCCGACCCCGTTCGGCTGGTGAAGTCTGCGGTGCTGCAGGCGGCAGCGGCGGCGCGAGACCCGGCGTCCGACGGCCGAGCGCGTCGCTTCGGGGTTGCCGGGCGGTCGTAGTCGACACGGGCGGCGTCCTTCGCGGCCGGCTGCGGCGGGCGCTTGTGTACGGGGAGCGCCTGCTCGCTCACATGGTCTACCCGGTCCTTGCCCCGAACAGTCGCATCGCCCGCTGCCGGCGGTGCCGCATCGGCCTTCCTGGCCTGCTGCCCGGGTGGCACGGGCCGCGCCGAGTTCGCGGCGGCCGGCGGCGCGATGACGCCGCAGGCGAGCGTCAGCGCGGTGAGCGCGCCGAACAGCTGACCTAGTCTTCGCCGCAATGGGTGTCCAGACATGCTCTCTCCTCATGGGCGAGGGTGTGATCCAGCAAAGGCGCTGACGCACTTCGATGGATGCTTGGGGGGTGGACGCTAGCCAGGCGGCTCCGGCGGCCACAACGAGTCCACAGCGGGCGGTCAGGGTGGCCCGCCTGGGCCTTACCGGAACCTGTGAGCGATGCGTCGAGGGTCGTCGGATCGATCAGGCGACGTGATGGACAGATGACATGAAAGCGGGCGGTCCGGTCGTGCGATCGTCCAGGTGTTCACGATTCAGACACCGGACGGCAACCATGGCGACCATCTTGCTCATCGACGAAGACCATCGCTATCGGCGGCTACTCGGCGATCAGTTGACGCGCTTCGGTCATCTGGTCACCGAGATCGCCCTCCATGAGAGCGGGCGGACGTTGTCCGACCTGACCTGCCACACCCACCGGAGGCCGGATGTCGTGATCGTGGACCCGGTCGTGCCGGCGGTGGACGGGCTGCTGCTGATGCGCCTGCTTTGTGTCGCGTCCCGCCGCCCGGTTCTGGCACACAGCATCAGGAGTATCGATGATGACGTCGTCCGCATGCTGCGCGCCGGCGCAGACGGATTCCTGCCGAAGCCGTGTCCACCCGCGGTGGTTGACGCCTCCGTCCGCGCTCTGCTGCGCCGGGTTCCGCCGGCACCGCCTCCGGCGCCGTCCGAGGTCGGCGCTCTTCGCATCGATGTGGCAGGTCGCAGCGTCTCAGTGGACGGACGACCCGTGGCGCTGACGCGTACCGAGTTCGAGCTTCTCGCCTATCTTGCGGAGCACCCCGGCCGGGTGGTGCCACGGTCGCAGCTCCGGACGAGGATCCGCGCGGAGGGCCTGCCGTCGGCGGCGTCCCTCGACGTCCTGCTGTCCCGTCTGCGGCGCAAGCTGGGCGAGCGCTCGACAGGCACGAAATACCTGCACACCGCTCGGGGGCGGGGAGTCTCGTTGCGACCGGTTCCGGCGCGGGAGCAGATCACGCAGACATCCGGGAGCGATGCGGCGCGTTGATCGCCGATCGTTCTGGGCCGCGCCGCGGCGCACTTCATGGAGGACCGCGATGCGTTGCGGCAAGGGACGTGGTCCGGCGGGCCGCTACCAGACGAAGCAGCATGACGAGGGACGAGTGTGATGTCATGGGGAAGATCGGTCATCGGCCCGCCGAGCGACAACTCGCCTACACGTTCGGGGGTCGGATACCAGTCGCGCATCTGCGCTCCGGTGACGTGCTGGAGGTGTACACCGAGGACTGCTTCGGTGGCCGGCTTCGCAGTGTGTCCGACCTGTCGTCCTGGATGTTGGAGACGCCGCATCTGAATCCGGTCTCCGGGCCCTTCCTGATCGAGGAGGCCGAGCCCGGTGACACACTCGCCATCCACATCGTCTCGATCGTTCCCGCGCGAGACTGGGGGGTGTCGTCCACGCCTCCACACATCGGCGCGCTCGGATCCGGTGTGCGAGCGCTCGCGCTTGGCGCACCGGTCGAGGCGCGGGTCTGGTTCTACGAGATAGATCGTCGGGCTGGAACGGTCCGGTTCCAGTCGACGAGAACGGACCATGCGGTGGACCTGCCGCTGGAGCCGACTATCGGCACCATAGGCGTGTCTCCCGGGAGACTCGAGGCTCGGTCCACCATGGTGCCTGACTTCTACGGCGGGAAGCTCGACATCCCCGAGGCGCGTGCGGGCGCGACCCTGTACCTGGGTGTCAACGTTCACGGGGCGATGCTTGCGCTCGGTGACGGCTACGCTCGCCAGGGGCACGGCCAGGCCTGTCCGGCCGGTGTGGCGATCGCTACCGTCACCACTGTCGCCATTGAGGTGATCAAGGGATGGCAAACCAGTTGGCCACGGTTGGAGACCGACCTCGATCTCATGTCGATCGGCTGCGCCCGTCCTCTCGATGACGCCTATCGAATAGCTCACCAGGATCTGGTGAGCTGGGTCGGATCCTTGGCGGGGCTGGAGATGCTGGACGCTCATCAGCTCGTCTCGCAGGCAGGGCGGTCGGCCCTCGGCAACGTGCGCGACGCGAACTACACGCTTCTCGCCGCGATCGGGAGACGGCTGGTCCCCCATCCTGCTGCCGCGTACGACGACGCACACGATCGGCTCAAGCGGACCGCCGCCTCGGCGGGATAGCGGTCGTCGATCCCTCCACGCACCGGGACGTGCTTGCTGGTCGATGAGAGTGCTGTTCGTCGTCGCGAGGCGCCGTCAGACAAGCTGATGGGTGCCTCGACCAGCGCGGCTGGAAAACGGGGCTCTCCATCGCGAACGTCGAGTAGGTGCCGAGGATAACCTCGAAGAGGCGGTCGGCCTGTTCGGCACTCATGCGACGGCGATGCCACCAGAGCGTGAGGTGCATGCGCAGCGGTTCCCCGGCGAGGGGAACGACTGCGACTCCCGGACCGCCATGGGAGGTCGGCTCCACCAGCTGAACGGCGCGTCCGGAGCCGACGAGCTGCCGCCCGCCGCCGCTGGGCACGTCGAACTGGATTCGCGGGGTGAAGCCTGCCTTGCGGGCCGCCTGCCAGAAGGCGGACAGGGAACCGTCCTCTCCGCCGGGCGGCCTGATCCATGCCTCTTCTTTGAGCCCTTCCAGGGGGATCTCCCGAAGACCCGCCGCCCGGTGGGCGCTGGAGACAGCGACGTACACCGGGATTGCCGACGCGAGCACCCTCTCACCTAGTTCCTGCGGGAGTGGAATCTGATGGGACTCCGCAATCGCCAGCACTGCCACATCGAGGTCGCCGTGCACCAGTCGCTGGGCGAGCCTCAGGCTGGACGGCTCGACGCACATGGAGAAGGAGATATCCGGGAAGCTCGTCTCCAGACGCTGGAACAGAGACGAGACGCACTCCATGTGCACCGATCCAAATCGGATCGTGCCCGCCGGGCCGGCGATATTTCCCCTCAACGCGTCCATTTCGGCGACCAATAGGCGGGCTCGTTGGAGGAACTGCTCTCCGAAGGTGGTGGATCGAGCGCAACCGCGCCCGCGCTGGAATATCTGATGACCGACCATCCGTTCGACACGCTGAAGCAGGGTCGTGACGGAGGGCTGCGAGATCCCCAGTCTGGATGCTGCTTTCGAGATGCTTCCGGTATCGGCGATCGCGCAAACGACTCTCAGATGCCGGATTTCCAGATCCATGCGTGCACCCTATCCATCCGGGTTCAGGCCGGGTAGGCGCTACTCCCCCGTCCTCGAGCGAGGGCATGTCGTCAAGAAAGCGTCGCAGTCTCGGTGGCAATGGCGGGCGGAAGCTTCGCGCGCATTCATGAACCGTCATTGGGCTCGGGGTGGTGACCCGGCGGCTACGGCTCACTGGGGAGAGGCCAGCGGGACGGCCCCGCTGCCCGAGATATCCGTCGTGGTGTCGCGGCCTTCACCGCGAGGACCGGGCAGGAGACCCGGAGCAGGATCTCCTGTGCGGTCGAGCCCAGGATCAGCTTGCCGATCGGGCTTCGATGCCGGATTCCGATGACTACCAACGACACGTCCTGCGCCTCGGCGAGGTCGGCTATCTCCTCGGCGGCGTCCCGACCCTGCATGAGCTGCCTGATCGCGAACGGTACCCCGGACGCGGTCAGCTCGCGGGTCACCGCGTCCAGGTCGGGCTGCTGGGCGAAGCAGGGATCGACGTAGGCATCTCCCCGCGAGGTGTTCACCACGAGCACCGGCTCGTCGCGGAATCGCGCTTGTCCGATCGCGGCCTGCAGGGCTGCCATTCCCATCGGGGATGGAACGTATCCCACCAGAACGGTCACCCTGTCACCATCCTTGCACGCCGGCGGAGGACGAACCGCCGGACCAACGGCCAGAAGAGCACCACCAGTACGGTGGTGTAGATCAGACCCGACACCCAGCCGCCCAGCAGCCCGTGCCACTCTCCACCGGACAGCTGCAACGCCCGGCGGCCCTGCAGTTCGGCGCGCGGAGCCAGGATCACCCCGACTATCAGCGGCAGGATCGGCAGCCCGAACCGGCGCAGGCCGAAGCCGAGCAGGCCGAGTACGAGCAGCAGGAAAAGGTCGAACGGCTGTGCGTTGACGGCGTACGCGCCCATAGACGCGAAGAAGAGGATGCCGGCGTAGAGATACGGTCGAGGAATCCGAAGCAGCCGCGCCCAGGCGGGCGCGAGCGGGAAATTCAGCACCAGCAACAGCAGGTTCCCGACGAAGAGGCTGGCGATGAGCGTCCAGACCAGACCCGACTCCCGCTCGAAGAGCAGCGGGCCGGGTTGGATGCCGTACTGCTCGAAGGCGGCCAGCATCACCGCGGCGGTGGCGTTGGTGGGCAGGCCGATGGCGAGCATCGGTACCAGCGTGCCGGCGGCGGACGCGTTGTTGGCCGCCTCGGGGCCGGCGACGCCTTCGATCGCTCCCCGGCCGAACTCGTCCCGGTGCTTGGACAACTTCTTCTCGGTGGCATACGACAGGAACGTGGGTATCTCAGCGCCGCCCGCGGGTAGCGCCCCGAACGGGAATCCGTAAGCGGTGCCGCGCAGCCAGGGCTTCCAGGACCGGCGCCAGTCGTCGCGGCCCATCCACGGCCGGCCGACCGGGATCACCTCGGCCGGACGGCGTCGGAGGTGCGCGGCGATCCAGAGCGCTTCGCCCACGGCGAAGATCCCGACAGCCACCACAACCACGTCGATGCCGTCTGCGAGCTGCGGCACGCCGAAGGTGAGCCGTTGTTGACCGGTCACCCTGTCGATCCCCACCACTCCGATGACCAGGCCGATCAGCAACGAGGCGAAACCGCGTACCCGGGAGGCGCCCAGCACCGAGGTGACGGCGACGAACGACAGCAGCATCAGGGCGAAGTAGTCCGGCGCGCCGAGGCTGACCGCGAACCGGACCACCGGCGGGGTGATGACCACCAGCAGCAGGGTGGCGATGGTTCCGGCGACGAACGACCCGATCGCGGCGGTGGCCAGCGCCTGCGTCGCCCGGCCGGCCTTGGCCATCTTGTTGCCCTCGATCGCGGTCACCACCGACGAGGACTCACCGGGAGTGTTGAGCAGGATCGACGTCGTCGATCCGCCGTACATTCCGCCGTAGAAGATGCCGGCGAACATGATGAAGGCCTGGGTGGGCTCCATGCCGTACGTCACCGGCAGCAGCAGCGCCACTGTCATCGCGGGGCCGATGCCCGGTAGTACACCGACCGCAGTGCCGATGGTGACACCGAGAAGCGCGATGAGCAGGTTCATCGGCGTCGCCACGTGGGCGAACCCGTAGAGAAGCGAATGGAGGTTCTGCATCTACAGGATTCCTCGCAGCACGCCAGCGGGCAGGTTGATGCCGAGCCCGATGGCGAATGTGTAGAACGTGATGAGCGAGAGCCCCACGGCGATCAGCAGGTTCCGGACGTGGTCGCGGCTGCCGAGCGCGAACGCCGTACCCCAGAAGAGCAACGTGCCACTGATCACCCAGCCGAGTGGCTCGATCAACACTGCGTTGGTCAGGAACGCCGCGACGAGAAGCAGGACGGTGCGCCAGTCGATAGGGGTGGCCAGGTCGACGTCCTCGCCGGCCTCCGGCTCACCGACGCCGCCACGGGCCACATCCACGGCGTAGACCACCGCGACGACCATGAGCAGCGTTCCGAGCAGGATCGGCACCGGCCGTGGGCCGAGCGGGTCGGTGCTGCTCACCGCCTGACCGATCTGGGTGGCGTCGACGACAACCATGATCCCGACCAGCGCCAGGAAGACGCAGACGACGTACTGTGCGCGGTCCGGCTTCGACGCATCCGCTGCGGAACGCGGAGCGTCGGCCGCTCGTACCGCGTCCGACGGCTCGGGCGCGGGCTGGATCGGGATGTCAGACAACGCCGGGAACCGAGACGGCGAACCGCCGTCCCGATCCGATCGGCTCGGCCGGCCGGTCATGCCAGGCCGAGCTGCTTGAGCAGGTCAGCCACCGACTTGTCCTGCTGGGTGAGGAAGGCGGCGAACTGATCGCCTGTGACGAACGCGTCGGTCCAGCCCCGCTTGGTGAGCTCGGTCTTCCACTCGGCGGAGTCGTGCATCCTGGTCAACGCATCGATCCACAGCTTCTTGTCGGCGTCGCTGATGCCGGGTGGTGCGACGATGCCCCGCCAGTTGGTGAAGACGAGGTCGATACCTGCGGACTTCAGGGTCGGTACCTCCGGAAGCGCGTCGACAGGCGCTTCGCTGGTCACCGCGAGAACCCGGAGCTGCCCGGCCTCGACCTGATCGAGGAACTCCCCGAACCCACTTGCGCCGAAGGCCACCTTGCCTCCGAGCAGGGCTGGCAGCAGCTCGCCTCCGCCGTCGTACGAGATGTAGTTGACCTGTCGCGGGTCGATGCCGATGGTCTTGGCCAATTGCATCGGCAGCAGGTGGTCGGGGCCGCCGGGAGACGAGCCGCCGCCGACAGCGAGGCCCTCCGGGTTGGCCTTCCAGGCCGTGACCAAGTCGTTGATCGTCCGGTACGGCGAGTTCTTCGGCACGACGACCGCGCCTGCTTCCTCGATCATTTTGGCCAGCGGGGTGGTATCGGTCAGTGTGGCCGACGACTTCGAGGTGTACGAGGCGCCGACCACCCCCAGCCCCATCTGCATCGCGAGCTTGCCGTTGCCCTTCTCGTTCACGATGCGCTGCAGTCCGACCGTGCCGCCCGCTCCGGGCAGGTTGAACACCTGCACGCCAGCGGCGATCTTGGCATCCTCCATCACCTTCGCCGCCGTGCGGGCCGTGGTGTCGTATCCACCACCGGGGCTGTTCGGCACCATGATGCGTAGACCGGTGATCGGCTTGCCGTCGCCGCCGGCGCCCGCCTCGCCCTCTTCTGCCGTGGCGCCGCAGCCCACCAGGGCAAGCGCCATGGTTGCGGAGACGCCCATGAGTAGCGCTTTTCTTCTGGTTGCCATCAGGCTTCTCTTCCGTTTCGATTCAGACCGGCGGCAAGATGATGACCCCGACGCAGGGTCCCCGTCTGCCTTGTGTCACCAGCGGAAGTTGAGGTCTTTGTGGTCGCGGTCATGCCTCGGCGTCGTACGCTCGCCGGGCAGTTGCTCGCTCTCCAACTCGCGATCATTGTCGTGGTGCTCGCAGCGGTGGCGGCCGTGTCGCTGGCGCAGTCGGCGGCCACCTTCAACCGGGTCGAAGGCCGCCGTGTTGCTGCCCTCGGCGAACAACTCGCCGGGAACCCGCTGCTACGGGACCGCCTCGACCGGCCGGCGCCCGGGGAGACGATCGCGTCCCTGGTGCAGAACCTGCCGGTTCAGGCGAACGTGACCACCGTCAGCGTCGCCGATGACAGCGGACGGATAGTCACCTCCACCAACCCGACGCTGGTGGGCAGCCTCATGGTGCTCGGTGATCCGAGGGTCGCCGGCGGTCGGAGCTGGTTCGGTGAGCTGGCGGTGGGCGGGGCACGCGAGCTGGTGGCGCAGGTGCCGGTCCTGGGCGACCGCAAGAAGGAGAACCTCGGGCGGCATCTGGGCGTGGTGATGGTCGGCGAGGCACTTCCGTCCTGGTGGCAACGGCTGGTCGGCGCTTCGTCCTACCTCTTCACCTACCTCGGCATAGCCAGCGCCCTCGGAGTGCTCGGATCATGGCTGCTGGCCCGGCGCATCAAGCGGCAGACCCTCGGCCTCGAACCGCGGGAGATCGCCGGTCTGGCAGAGCACCGGGAAGCGCTGCTGCACGGCCTAGCCGAAGGGGTCATCGCGCTCGATCCGCAACACCGGGTCACGCTGGTCAACTCTGTCGGCCGCCGATTGCTCGACCTGCCCGAACATTGCCTCGGCCGCAGCCTGTCGGAGCTACGGATCGAGGGCCGGCTACGCGACGTACTCACGGGGGCGGGCAGCGCGCGGGAGACGCGGGACCAGGTCGTGGTGCGGGGCGGCCGGGTGCTCGTGATGAGCCGGATGAGGGTGAACAAGGACGGCCGGCGGCTCGGCTCGGTCACCACACTGCGGGACCGGACCGAGCTGGCCCGCCTGGAGCAGGAGATCGGTTCCTTTCGCAGTACCACTGAGTCGCTGCGCGCACAGACACACGAGTTCGCGAATCAGCTGCACACCATCTCCGGGCTGATCCAGATCGGTGAGCACGAGGAGGTGGTCCGGTATGTCGAGGCGCTCAGCCGGCATCGCGCCTCCCTGGACCTCGCGGTGACGAGCCGGATCCACGACACTGCGGTGGCAGCTCTGCTCACGGCCAAATCGGCGGTCGCCGCCGAGCGCCGCGTGGAACTGCGGATCTCTGAGCGGACCAGGTTGGGCCGGCTGGACATGGCGGTATCAGCCGATGTGGGTACGGTGTTGGGCAACCTCGTGGACAACGCCGTCGAAGCCGTCGCAGGAGGCCGGAATGTCTCCCCCGCGGACTCGGGCGCCTGCCCGGACATCAACGGCAGGCCGGGCGCCGGAAACCAGTGGGTAGAAGTCGAGTTGCGTCAGGATTCCGCATCGATCGAAATCGTCGTCCGCGACTCGGGGCCGGGGATCGCTCCCCGACTGGCGCAGGAAGTGTTCGCCCACGGTTTCACGACGAAAGCGGCAGAGGGCGGTGAACGGGGTATCGGCCTCGCGCTCACCCGCATGGTCTGTCACCGCCGCGGTGGTGAGGTCGCAGTGACGAACACCGAGGAGGGCGCGATGTTCACCGCGCGAATGTCGGTAGCGCCGCTGGAGGCAGGGCCGTGATCGACGTGCTGATCGTTGATGATGACTTCAGGGTGGCCCGGATCCATCGCGGTTTCGTCGAACGGCTCGAAGACTTCCGGGTCGTGGCAACCGCGAGCACCGGGGAAGAGGCAATCGCCGCGGTGGAGCAGTTGCGCCCAGACCTGGTGCTGCTCGACTTGCACCTTCCGGACATGTTCGGCCTCGACGTGGTCGCCAGGCTGCACACCGCCGGGCATGACTGCGATGTCCTCGTTATCAGCGCTGCCCGGGAGAGCGACAATGTACGCCGGGCGGTGCGGTACGGCGCGGTCAACTACCTTCTCAAACCATTCAGCTTCGAGGAACTGCGGGGCAGGCTCGAGCAGTATGCCGCGCGGCGCAGCACTCTCTCGAAGAGCATGGTCTGCGACCAGGGGGATATCGACCGGGCGCTCACGTCGAGCAGCCCGATCACCGGCTCGTCCGCTCTCCCCCGCGGCCTCAGCCCAGAGACTGCCGGACTGGTGGAGGAGATCCTCCGGAAGCAAGCGGGAACCCTCTCCGCCGCCGAGTGTGCGCATCAGATCGGCATCTCCCGAGTCAGTGCCCGCCGTTACCTCGAACACTTCGCCGTAGTCGGCCGGGCCGCAGTAACACTCAGGTACGGAAACACCGGACGGCCGGAACGCCGTTACCGCTGGACGGTCCGTTCTGGATCTTGAAAGGTCAACTCGTTCATTGCAACTCGGCCTGTCAGCGTGGTCGTCACCGTTAATCACCGCGGGCCCGGGTGATGGGGCATTTCGATGAGGTGGGTTGTCCGCGCGGTGGGCGAGTGTGAGGCGGTACGGCGGCAGGCGGTTGGCGTGCTTCGCCGCCGGGGGGTCGGTTCCGGAGATCACGGCCGTGCTGCGACCCGCCTGTGGTGCAGCAGGGCGACCTCGGTCAGCTGGGCTCCGACGTCGGTGACCAGCAGGCTGCCGGCTGCTCCCGAGCCGATCGCGGCGGCGCGCACGGTGTCGATGAACACCAGGCGGGAGGGTGCGAGGACCGTCTCGACGACGCGGCGCATCACGGTCTGGTCGTGTTCGCCGGCTAGGACCGGGCGGCAGGCCGCGACGACACCGCCGGAGGCACCGGTTCGCTGAAAAGGCGGATCAAGTGGGACAGCAGGATCACGCAGCCGTCGGCGTCGACGATACAGCCGCGCCGGATCAGAGAACCGGCGGAGGTAGACGCGTCCCCGCACGGCGCGCTGATGGTGCCGCGGTGCGCCGCCCAGACGCCGATCGAGCTGCTGCCGAGGCCAATCGCGACCGCGGTCTGCGGGGCAGAGCGACACATACCGGCAGCGCGCTGGTCGGACGAGAGGACGTTCGCGGGCACGGTTACACCGATCACTTCCATTGAGCCATTTTCATCGTGACGGCGCAGGTCACGGGCGGTGTGGGAGGCCGCTGTCCAGGTAGGACGAGGCTCCCGGTAAGACAGCAATCGACCAAGATCAGATGCCCCAACCGGGAGCCTCGCTGTGCTGTCTTACCCTGCCGCGATTCCGTTGTCCACCCGCAGCCTGAACCACCTCGCCGCCCTCATCCGAACCCGCCGCCAGCAGCAACGGTCTCGGTGGCGACGCCTCGACCCCGGCCGGCAAGCCCTGCTCGCCCTGGCCCACCTGCGCAACGGCGACACCTACACCCGCCTGGCCGCCGGATTCGACATCGGCGTCACGACCGCCTGGCGTTATGTCCGCGAGGCCATCGACCTGCTCGCCGCGACCGCCGACGACCTGGCCACGGCCATGACCAGGATCCGTCTGCTCGCCTACGCAATCCTCGACGGCACCCTGATCCCGATCGACCGGGTCGCCAACCAGAAGCCGTACTACTCCGGAAAACACAAGCGTCACGGCGTGAACGTGCAGGTCATCGCCGACGCGGCCGGGCGTCTCGTCTGGGCCTCGGCCGCGCTGCCCGCCTCGACGCACGACCTGACCGCCGCCCGCACCCACGGCATCATCGACGCCCTGGCCAGCACCGACGTGATGACCTTCGCGGACAAGGGCTATCAAGGCGCCCCCGGCAGCGTGCGCACCCCGTTCAAGCGGCGCCGCTTCCGGCCGAAGCTGTCACGCCGGCAGAAGGCCGTCAACCGAGCGCACGCGAAGATCCGCGCCCGCGGCGAACGCGCGATCGCCACCCTCAAGACCTAATAGAACCCGAACGGCCGCCGTTGACCTCGGGACTATGCCGAAGCCGGGTGGATTCCTACTCAAGACCCCGGTCCTGTGAGGCCTCTTTCCAGGCTTGGTGCGCCCTGCCGAGTGCACGGTCAGGTGGTCGGGCGGCGGCCGTTCAGCCAGGATTGTCTCGATTGCCGGCGCACGGTCGCTACAGGCCCAGCACGACCGGCACTGCCGGGGCGGATCACTTCACGCAGGTCAGGATGGTTACTTGTTCGTGGTTCGAGCCCGCCAGCATGATGCACCCCTCGCTTACCGGGAGCCGTCGAGCTCTGAACCAGCACGGGAGTCGTGGTGGTCGCTGGGATCGCGAAATGGCTAATCGGAGGGTAGGCCACGAGCCTCGCTATTAGGGTGCCGCGCGATCCTACCAGGGGTTTGACCTAGGCCGATGTAAACGTTCGAGTGAACGGGAGCAGCTTTGAGCAAGGTGTTCTGCGGAATCGACTGGGCCGAACGGCATCACGACGTCGCGCTGGTCGACGAGCACGGCGAGTTGGTGGCCAAGAGGCGCATCCACGAGACGGTCGAAGGTTGGCAACAACTGCTGGACATGATGGCCGCCGCCGGCGACACCGCCGAGGACCCGATCCCTGTGGCGATCGAGACGCCACGCGGGCTGCTGGTAGCGGCGTTGCGGGCCAGTAGCCGGCCCGTCTGGGCGATCAACCCGATGGCGGTGTCCCGCTATCGGGACCGGCACAGCGTCTCGCGCAGCAAGTCAGACCACGCCGACGCGATGGTCTTGGCGAACATCCTGCGCACCGACGCCCACGTCCACCGCGCCTTGCCCGCTGACACCGAACTCGCTCGCGCCATCGCCGTCCTGGCCCGCGCGCAGCAGGACGCGACCTGGCGGCGCACCAAGGCATCTAACGAGCTTCGCTCACTGCTCCGCGAGTACTACCCGGCCTTCCTCGACGCTTTCATCAACCGCAAGGACTACCTGACCAGCAGCGACGCCCGCGCGATCCTCGCCGTTGCCCCAACGCCGGCAGCCGGGGCCAAGCTGAGCAAGGCACGAATCGCCGCAGCGCTGCGCCGCGGCGGCCGCCAACGCGGTATCGACGCCCTTGCCGCCGAGATTCAGCAGGCACTACGCGTGCCACACCTACGGCAACCGTCGATGATCGAGGACGCGATGGGCACTACCGCACTGGCGTTGCTGGCCACCCTCAACACCGAGTGCGCCAACGTCGCTCAGCTCGGCGAAGCCTGCGCCCAAGCATTCACTCAACACCCCGACTACCAGATCATCACCAGCTTTCCCGGCCTGGGTGACCTCACCGGCGCCCGTGTCCTGGCCGAACTCGGTGACGACCGCACCCGCTTCACCGACGCCCGCGCCGTTAAGGCCTACGCCGGCTCCGCACCCGTCACCCGCGCCTCCGGACGGAGCATCTCCATCACTCACCGCCGCGTCAAGAACGACCGACTCGCTGCCGCCGGCTGGGTCTGGGCGTTCGTCGCCGCCACCAACTCACCCCACGCACGCGAGCACTACAAACGACGCCGGGAAGTCCACGCCGACCGCCACGCCGCCGCCCTACGCCACCTCTTCAACCGGCTCATCGGCTGCCTACACCAATGCCTCACCACACGGCAGCTCTACGACGAGACCAAGGCATTCCCCACCCGAAACCCAACCCTCGCTTGACCCTTACAGCTATCGGAGGTCTGGAAAATCCTGGTCAAGCTGCGCTGCTGCCCACGCCGAGCGACCGCGATCGTGCAGGCCATCCTCGTCCTGCACCGCGTCGAAGCCGACCGCTACGCAGGATGAAAATGGCTCATTGATACAAGCGTTTACCGAATCCCGTCGTCGCCGCTGAACAGCTCAGTGAAAGCGGTCGGATCCGGCGCAACTTCGTCGCGCTCGTTGCCGATGCCCGGCAACCGGCCCGCGGTCACTGGCTGCGGTGCGGGCCGGATGACCGAGACCTCGGTCGACCGCTTGAGTGCTGTCGTGGCCCTTCCTGTTCTGGACGGCTATGGTGGCCGACATGGATGACGGGCGCGGCTTCGGGGGCGTCGGCCGGCGAGTTGCGGTGCCGACGTTGCTCGTCTGGGCTGTGCTGGTGTTGGTCGTGTCCACCGCCCGGGACATCGGGTTGTGCATCGTCTTCCGGCTGACCCGCTGTGCGGTCCCGGGCTGTGTACCGGCGTGGTCGGCGGACCGGGCCCCGCCGACGTGGACGCTCACCGCCTGAAGCCGCCCGTTGCGCGGCGTCGGACACGACGCTGCCCCTTGGCTGGGAGCACCATGCCAACCTTCATTCATGACTTTCGCTTCTGCATGCCCATTGACCTGCCGGCGACGTCGCTTCCCTTCGTTAGCCCTCGACACCTGGTCCCCGACGTACCCGGGTGGACGACATGCTGACCGCCGGCGCCTACGCTCGTCCGGGCGTACAGTCGTGCCTTGCCCTTGACCTCGGAACGTCCACCGTCCGGCTGTGGACGCCGCAGGCTGGAACGGTGATCACTGAACCGACGGTGCTCTGCCGCCCCAGCACCGACCGGCACGTGGCCGGACGAGCCGCGCTGACCGCTCAGACCCGCGGTGTGACCGCCACGTGGCCGGTGCGCAACGGCGTGGTGCGCGACTTCTTCGCCTGCGTGCACCTGCTCCGGTTGCTGACCGCCGATCTCCGCCTACCTTCCGACACCGCCTATCCCGTACTGGTCGGTGTGCCGGCGACCGCGACCCTGCGCCAGCGCAACGTGCTTGTCGCCGCGGTCCGCCGTGCCGTCGGTGGACGGGTCAATGCAGTGGAGGAGCCACTCGCGGCTGCTCTGGCCTGCCGTCCTGACCCGGGCGGTGACGTGGTCGTGGTGGACATCGGATCCGGACGTACCGAAGTGGCACGCATCTGTGACCGCAGCATCGTCGCGGCGGAGCGTGTCGATGACGCCGGATCCGTCGACCGGATCCCGGCGATCGCCGACTGTGTGCGCCGTCTCGACCGTCCGCGGGGTGGTCAGCGGCGGCTGCTGCTCACCGGTGGTGGTGCGACCGCCGCCGGAGCCGCCGCGAGGTTGGCCGCGCTGACCGGCCGCTCCATCACGATGCCCGCCGAACCGCCGCTGGCCACGCTCACCGGCCTGCGCCGGCTACTCACGAGCTGACGTGGGCCGGTCCCGCATCCGTATCCACTTCCCGGCCGCGGTTGCGGTCATCTTCTTCCGGAGTTTGTCATGGACGTCGAATTCACACCGCTGCCGGGCATCGGAGAGTGCCACGCATTCACCACCGTCACCGGTCATCGGGTCGGCGTTGTCACCCACTACGCCGGCGGTCGACGCGAGCTGATCCACGGCGTCAGCGACGATCCCGATGCCACCTGCAGCCTGACCCTTTCGCGTAGCGAGGCGATCGCGTTGGCGGGACTGCTGGGCATCCTGGACGTCATCGACGTGGATGTCACAACCACTCGGCAGCCCCGCCATCCGGCTGCCGGGTGACGGGGCTGAGTGCTGCCATGATCAGCGGCCGCGCCGGCGACGAGGCCGGCGCGGCCGCTGCCGCGGCATTCCGTCAGCCCTTGTGTTTCTGCTGGAAGGGGACGCAGAACCGGGTATGCGGTAGCACTTCGAGCCGTTCGGCGGGGATGAGGCCGCCGCATTTTTCGCAGCGGCCGTAGCTGCCCTCGGCGATGCGTCGCAGCGCACCGGTGACCTGTTCGAGGTTGTGCCGGGTGGCCGTCACCAGTGCCGCCCGGTTGTGTGCTTCGCCGGGGTCGCCGGTGTCGGCCGAAATCTCCGTCAGTTCCTTGAGCCGGTCGTCTGGGCGGCGAAGTCCTCGCTCAGCGACGCACGGAGGCCGGCGAGCCAGCCCTGATCGGATACTTCGATGTCGACGCTCATGTACCGCTTTTTGGTCGGGAGGCCGAAAGTGCTTCGGGAAGCAAGAGGGCGGAAGCTCGAACGGCTTCGCCCTGGCGATCGGTGGGTGTCGTGAACTACCTCGCTCGCCGTGGGTCTCGACCCGACGGCTGCGGGCTGCGTTGCCCAGTCGCCGTCCTGCTCGAGGAGCAACCGTCGGAAACTGCGGCGATCGGCCGCGGGGCCGTGAGATGGACAGCTTTGAACGCCGCCAACGCAGTGACGGTGTGCGAGCGAGAGCTCGCCACCAGCATCGGACCACCTTGAATTGATCGTTCCGGACGTTCGGCAGGGGCTTCGGCAGCGCTGACGCACCCGCTAGCGCAGCGGGTCGAACGGCGCCAGCTCCGCGGGCACCTCACCCTTGAGCACCGCTTGGGCCACCAACTGTCCGGTGATCGGCCCCAGGACGATGCCCCACATGCCATGGCCACCGGCGACGAACACCCGCGGCGCGGCGGTCGCGCCGATCAACGGCAGGCCGTCAGGAGTGCACGGCCGGGAACCGACCCACTCGTCGCGACGGTCATCAAGGTTCACCCCGTTGAGCAACGGCCGCACCGCGTCGACGACGGCGGTGATGCGTCGCGGGTCCAACTCGTCGGCGGGCCGGCGGAACTCCATCATCCCGGCTACCCGCAACCGGCTGCCCAACGGAGTACAGGCGACCCGCTGCGCCGGGAAGTACAGCGGGCCGGCGGGCATCCGTTCGACAGGCACGCTGAAGCTGTAGCCGCGCCCGGCCTGCACCGGGCGACGTACGCCGAAGCGTGCCGCCAGCTCACCGAAGGCCGCTCCGGTGGCGATGACCACAGCGTCATGGCGGCGCTGCTGCCCGAATGGGCCGGTGACGCGGACGTCCGTGGTTGCCGGCTGCAGACCGGTCACCTCGCTGTTGTCGAGGATGCGGCCGCCGCGGGCCCGGACCGCATCCGCCAGCGACGGGATGAACTCGGAAGGGTTCAGGTACCGCTGCCCGAAAATCTGGACGGCGGCACCGACCCGGTCGCTCAGAACGGGCTCCATCGATCGGACCACCTGTCCGGTCACCGGGCGGAAGGTGACGTCCTGACCGGCGTCGCCCATCTGTTCCAGCTCGTCCAGCAGCCCACGGCTGTCACGCTCGCGGGCGAAGCAGGCCAGGAAGGGTTCCGCCGGCGTCGTCACGGCGCTCACACCGCCGGCCGCGAGGGCATCGAAGGCATCCAGGCAGCGCTCGTTGAGGGGGACGTAGGCGGCCATGCCCCGTCGCCACCGCCGGGCGGTGCTGTAGAACACGAACGACAGCAGGAAACGCCACAGGTCACGGTCGGCCCGCAGCGGCAGGTACACCGGGGATCGGGCGCTGAGCACCGCGCGTAGACCGTAACGCAGCACCGCAGGTTCCGGCAGTGGGGCGGTCAGCCCCGGGGTCAGCCAGCCGGCGTTGCCCCACGACGAGCCGGCGCCAGCGTGATGACGCTCGTAGACCGTCACCCGTGCGCCGGCTTCCTGCAGGAACCAGGCCGTGGACAAGCCGACCATGCCCGCTCCGATCACCGCGACGTCACACGGTGAGCCGCGCACGAACGCGGGAGTGCCTGTCACGCCGAGCTCGTCAGACATACCACTCCTCTGCTGCGCTGTGCCGTCTCGACAGCCGTTGGGTAGCTGGGCGCGCCATCCGGGCCTGCTTTCCGGCCATGATCGCCTGGTCACCGCATACCGGGCCAGGGCTGTGGCCGGTCAGCTGATGCGTCACACCTTGCCGACGCTCGGAAACCAACAGGCGACGGCAGCGCGACGGCAATCTCGCCCAGCCCGGGCCCGTTGT
Source organism: Micromonospora sp. M42 (assembly GCF_000568915.1). Lineage (NCBI taxonomy): Bacteria > Bacillati > Actinomycetota > Actinomycetes > Micromonosporales > Micromonosporaceae > Micromonospora > Micromonospora sp. M42. The sequence continues at coordinate 2,415,531 of NZ_KK037233.1, forward strand.
CGCTGACCTGGCAGGTCAGCACGTCGTGGTGCTGCCACAGACGCACCTCGCCGCCGCCCCCGCCCAGACCACGCACTCCATCAACATTGGTCGATAGCTGCGGGCCTGGTCGAACAAGCGGCCGTCACCGGCGAATCATCGGGGTTAGGAGTTCTAAGTGAGTGTTTGAGATTTGGGGTGCGGCGGCGTGTCGGGTTGAGGTGAGGGAAGGCCCTCGGTAGGTCCGGTGGTGTCGAGCCAACCGTTTCCATACCGAGGGCCTTCTGATGACGTTGTACCCGATCACTGTCACGCCGTCCGCGTCGCCCCGCCGTTATCCGTCGCAGCGGGTGCGGCGGGAACGGGAACGGGCGGTGCGGCGGCGGTATCCCAGTGATCTGACCGATGCGCAGTGGGCGTTGATCGCGCCGCTGGTCACGCCGGTGTCGGTCGGTCGGCGGGGGCGGCCGCCGTCGCATCCGATGCGGGCAATCGTCACGGCGATCTTGTATGTGGCCTGCACCGGTTGTCCGTGGCGGGCCCTGCCGCGGGAGTTCCCGCCCCCGGGGACGGTGTACTGGTGGTTCGCTCGATGGCGCGATGACCACACGTTGATGCGTCTGCACGACCGGTTGCGGGAGCAGTGCCGTACCGCCGCCGGACGGCACGCGCATCCCAGCGCCGGAGCGATCGATTCTCAGTCGGTGCGCGCCGCGGACACCGTGCCCCGACACAGCCGCGGTTTCGACGTCGCGAAGAAGGTCAACGGCCGTAAACGCCACATCGTCGTGGACACCATGGGCCTACTCCTGGCCGTCATGATCACCGGCGCGCACGTCAACGACCGCACCATCGCCCGTGACCTGCTCTGGCGCACCCGGCTGTTCCACCCCCGCCTACGCCTGCTCTGGGCAGACGGCGGCTACATCGGCACCCTGAGCACCTGGGCCCGCCACGCCCTCGACCTCACCGTGCACCTGGTCCACAAACTCCCCGGACAACACACCTTCGTCGTGCTGCCCCGACGCTGGGTCGTCGAACGCACCTTCGCCTGGATCAGCAAGAAACGCCGCTGCGTCCGCGACTACGAACACCTACCCACAAGCCACGCCGCCTTCGTCACCTGGGCCATGATCCACGTCATGGTCACCCGCCTGGCCCGACACACGAAACCGGCCCAGGCAACCCACACCTGAGCCGGAATCTCAAACACTCACTAAAAGCTGGCCGGCCGACCGGTCATGGCAGACGGCGCCTACCGCGGCAATCCTGAGGTAATCATCCCGTACCGCAAGCCCGCTGACGGCAGTGATCTGCCCGAGTGGAAGGCGGACCTGAACAAGCAGGATCGCTCGGTCCGAGCGCAGGTCGAACACGCCCTGGCCCGCATGAAATGCTTCAAGATCCTGCGCGACTACCGCCGCGCCGCCCACACATTGGCCGACACCGCATCCGGCATCGCCCACCTCCACAACATCATCCTGGCCGGCTGATCCAGGAACCGTTGCGCGGCAACGCCATCACCGAGTTACGAGACATCCTTAGACGCACTCACATGTCGCAACGGGGCACCCTGCGATTAGCAGGTCGACTCGGGCAGCGGGCTTCGAGCGCCGGGTCACATCACGACGCGGACACCAGGCCAGCGTTCGGTGGGGCGGTGGCGGGCGAGTCGCCGCCGGGAGATCTCCGCGCTGGCCCTGGCCGGGTTGCGCCGCCACACCCCATCGAGCAGATCGTCGGGGCCGTGGGGCGCGCATACCGTGATCTGGTCATGCGCGTCGAGGCGTACGGCCACGGCGGTGGCGTACTCGGGCCAGGTGGCAATGGCATCGGCGACGGTCCGCAACGGCGCCACCGGACCTCCGCCGAACTTGGCCGGGTACCAGGTGTGCACCGCGGCCTGGTTTTTGCCTCCCACGGCGGATTCGGCTAGCGCGGATGATCACGGGCGACCTCCTCGCCACCCGAGCCCCGGGCGGCGGCGCCGCGTGCCGCGGCCGCCGGGGACTTCGGCCGGTCGCGATGTACGCCCGGCGATCGGCCGTCTCGTGACACGCTGCCGTGGGGACGACCCGGACGGGAGCGGAAGTAATGACCATCGGTATCGCGGTGAACGGCAGCTGATGGGCCGAGCGGTGATCATGCTGGCCGCGGTGGCGGCGGCCGTGCTGGTGGACGTGCTCAGCGGCGTACTCGTCAACCGGATCGCCCATGGTCGCTACAAATGGCTGCTGGCGCCGCTGCGCCAGGCCTGCCGCCGCCCGACGACCGCCGTTCTGCTACTCGCTGGCCTCTACGCCGCGCTGCCGGGAGGGCCGGGCCGGTGGCTGCGCGAGGGCCGGCACGCCATCCTGTTGCTGCTGATCGGCAGCGTCGCCTTGCTGGTGGTCAGGGCGCTGCACGTCGCCGAGTTCGTGGCGTTCAGCCGGCTGCCGGCCGGGGTGATGGCCGGCCGTCGGATCCGCCGCACCCGCACCCAGATCCGGCCGGTGCGACGGTTGACCTCGACGGCGGTCACGATCGTCGCGATCGGTCTGATCATGACCACCTTCGAGCCGATACGCCTGTTCGGCATCTCGGTGCTCACCTCGGCCGGTGTGATCGGCGCCGTGATCGGCCTGTCCGCCCGGACCGCGCTGGGCAATGCCTTCGCCGGCATCCAGGTCGCCTTCGCGGACGGCCTCTACATCGGTGACGTGCTCGTCATCGACGGCGAGTGGGGTCGCGTCGAGGAGGTGAAACTGACTAACGTGGTGATCCGGCTCTGGGACGACCGCCGGCTCATCCTGCCCACGACCTACTTCACCGAGCGCCCGTTCCAGAACTGGACGCGACACGAGACCCGGGTGGTCGGCAAGGTCCAGATCCACGTCGACCACACCGCCAACCTGGACGACCTGCGCGTCGAGGCGCAGCGCCTGATCGAGGCGTCGCCGCTGTGGGACCGGCATCAGTGGGTGCTTCAGATGGTCGATGCCAACCCGCAGACCGTCGTCATCCAGATCCAGGCGTCCGCCGCCGACGGGCCGAGCGCCTGGGACCTCCGCTGCGACCTGCGCGAGGCGATGGTTCGCTACCTGCGGGAGAAGCACCCGCAGTGGCTGCCCCGCACCCGCAGCGAGTACAAGCCCTGATTCCGCGCCCGGGATGCGGCATTCGCGTTGCCGACCAGCAGCCGGGCCGTTAGACCACCATAGGGCTGACACGCAACGAAGGTGGGGAACCCGATGCTGGTTGACCTGCTCGCCCAGGACGCCGCCCCGGGAGACCTCATGGCGGCGCGGGTGCAGATGGCCCTGTCCCTGGGCTGGCACATCGTGATCGCCTCGTTCGGCGTCGGCATGCCGGCGGTCACCGTCTTCGCCGAGTGGCGCGGTCTGCGCACCGGGGACCCGACCTTCACCCGGCTGGCGCACCGCTGGGCCAAGGCGATGGGCGTGCTGTTCGCGGTCGGCGCGGTGTCGGGGACCATCCTGTCGTTCGAGATGGGGCTGCTCTGGCCCGGCCTGATGGGCCGCTTCGGCGACGTGATCGGCCTGCCGTTCGCGATGGAGGGCATCGCGTTCTTCGTCGAGGCCATCTTCGTCGGGATCTACCTGTACGCCTGGGACCGGGTGCCACCCCGGGTGCACCTGCTCTCCGGACTGCCGGTCTGTGTCGCGGGCGTGGCGTCCGCGTTCTTCGTGGTGTCGGCAAACGCCTGGATGAACCAGCCCCGCGGCTTCGACCTGGTCTCCGGCGAGGTCACCGACGTCAGGCCGTGGCAGGCGATGTTCAACCCGGCGACGCCGCCGCAGACCCTGCACATGATCGTCGCAGCGTTCATGGTGACCGGCTTCGGCATCGCCAGCGTCTACGCGGTGGCCCTGCTGCGCGGCCGCCGGGACCGCTACCACCGGCTCGGCTTCGCCATCCCGTTCACCGTCGCTGCGGTGCTCTCCCCGGTGCAGGTCGTGGTCGGCGACTGGGCGGCGCACTTCGTCGCGGAGTACCAGCCCACCAAGCTCGCCGCGATGGAGGGGCTGGCCCGCACCGAGGCCGGCGCGCCGCTCTCGCTCGGCGGCGTCTACGTCGACGGGGAACTGCGGTACGCAGTCGAGGTGCCCAACGCCCTGTCGCTGCTGGCCAGGTGGGATCCGGACGCCGTGGTCATGGGCCTGGACCAGGTGCCCGACGATCAGGAGCCACCGGTGACGGTGGTCAAGTGGGCGTTCCAGCTGATGGTGGCCATCGGCTTCGGGCTGGTAGCGCTTTCCGCCTGGTGGGCGCTTGCGTGGTGGCGGCGTCGGGGTCCGCCGCGCTCGCCGTGGTTCCTGCGGGCCGCCGCCCTGTCCGGGGTCGCCGCCGCCGTCGCGGTCGAGGCCGGCTGGGTCGTCACCGAGGTCGGGCGGCAACCCTGGATCGTGTACGGCGTGCTGCGCACCGCCGAGGCGGTAAATCCGGCGCCGGGCCTGGCCACCGGCCTGGCCCTGGTCACCGCCGTCTACGCGGTGCTCACCGTCGCCACCGTCGCGGTTCTGTGGCGGATGGCCTGCCACCGCGACGAGCCGGTCGCTCCGCAGGAGGGCGTACCCGAACCGGTGGACAGCGGCCGATGACCGTCGTCGACGTCCTGCTCGGGGTGCTGCTGGCCGGTCTGACGCTCTACACCCTGCTCGCCGGCGCGGACTTCGGCGCCGGGATCTGGGACCTCCTCGCCGGCGGGGCGCGCCGCGGCGCAGCCCGCCGGGAACTGATCGCGCACTCGATCGGCCCGGTGTGGGAGGCCAACCACGTCTGGCTGATCCTGGTGATCACCCTGTTCTGGACCACCTTTCCGCCCGCGTTCGCCGCGTTCGCCTCCACCCTTTACATCCCGCTGACCCTGGCCGCGCTGGGCATCATCGGTCGTGGCGCGGCCTTCGCCTTCCGCAAGGCCAGTCACACCCTCACCGAGCAACGCCTCTACGGCGCCACCTTCGCGCTCTCCTCGGTGGCCACCCCTTTCTTCCTCGGCTCGATCGTCGGCGCAGTCGCCTCCGGTCGCGTCCCGCCCGGCATCGCCGAGGGTGACATCTGGCGCAGCTGGCTCAATCCCACCTCCATCTACGGGGGACTGCTCGCGATCGGCGTGTGCGCGTACCTCGCCGCGGTCTACCTCATCCACGACGCGCGCCGCGCCGGTGCCGCCGACCTGGTGGCCCAGTTCCGCCGCCGCGCCCTGGTCACCGGCATAGTGGTGGGCGTCGGCGCGGCGGCCGGGCTGGCCGTCGTCGCCGCCGACGCGCCGGACCTTTTCGCCGATCTTCGGGGCCGGGCGCTCGCCCTGGTGCTGCTCTCGTTCGCCGCGGGGCTCGGGTCGCTGGTGCTGATCGCCACCGGCCGCTACCGGGCGGTGCGGGTGACCGCGGCCCTCGCGGTCGCGGCCGTCCTCTGGGCCTGGGGCGCCGCCCAGTACCCAGACCTGCTGCCGCCCGACCTGACCGTCACCGAGGCGGCCGGTGATCCCACCGTGCTCGCCACGGTGCTCGCCGTCCTCGCGGTCGGAGCGCTGCTGCTGGCGCCCTCCCTGCTCTGGCTGTTCGGCATCTTCCAGCGCTCCAAGCCGGCCGCCGGCAACCCACCGCCCCGGTGACGCTCACCCGGGCGGGCAGCCTGTGGGCGGCGCTGGCGGCGGCGGTGGCGCTGGGAGCCCTGCACCTTCTCGCGCCGGCCATCCGCCGGAGACTGCCGGTGCCCACCCACGCGGCGACGTCCCTCGGTGGCGGCATCGCCGCCGCGTACGTGTTCCTCTACCTGCTGCCGCGCCTCGCGGAGGGCAACCAGGCGGTGGCCCACGTCCTGGAGGAGGAGATCAGGCCCACCCCGGCCCGCGGATTCGTGCTGTTCCTCGTCGCGCTGGTCGGCTTCTTCACGTTCTACGCCCTGGAACGTGTCACCCACCGCTCGCAGCAGCGCCGGCAAGAGGCCACCCGGCTGGTCTTCGGGTTCCAGCTCGGCTTCTTCGCCCTGTACAGCGGCCTGATCACGTACACCCTGGCGACTAAGCTGGACGCGGGGCTCGGGCCGGCGGTGCTGTTCGCCGTCGCCATGGGGCTGCACGTGCTGGCCACCGACGGCGTCCTGGCCGAGCACTTCCCGGTCAGCCTCACCACCGGGTGGCGCCTCGTCCTGGTCGCCGGCGCCGCCGGCGGCTGGGTGACCGCGGTCGCCGTCCAGCCCACCGGCGTGCTGATGAACGTGCTCACCGCCTTCCTGGGTGGCGGGATCCTGCTCAACATTTTCGTCGACGAACTGGCCCCCGAAAGGCACTCCAGCTTCACCTGGTTCACCATCGGCCTGGCCGCCTACTCCGGCCTGCTCGCCTTCGCGACCTTCACCACCGACGTCGGCGCTGCCTGAGGACGATCACCGGCCGCCTCCAGATGGCCAGCCGGTGATGGCGGCCGGTTGTCAGCGACTGACCGTCACGTCGACCGTTCCGGCGCTCACGGTGCCGTCGTTCAGTGGGGTGCAGCGGATGCCGCCCGTGCGGCGCAGCGCCTTCTACGCATTGGGGGCCGATGGCGACGTCCTTCAGGCACAGGGGGTTGGCCGGGCGGTTGTTCCGCAGGCTGACCGGCCTGCGCCGGCGTCGTCGTCAAGCCCTCCCAGCACGGCCGCGGTTTGGATGATCTGCTGCAACAACTCGCCGGGGTGGAGCCCCCGGGACACACCGCGACGGCTCGCCGAGCTGCTCGTCGGGTGTCACGTGCCAGCCGGTACGGCGGCGGGCCGGACCGAGAGGTCGAGCTCGCCGCCGACGACGTTGACCTCGATGGTGTCGCCCGGATTCGCCCCGTCATCGAGCAGCAGGGTCGACAGCCGGTCTTCCAACTCGCGCTGGATGCTGCGCCGCAGTGGCCGCGCCCCGTACTCGGGCTGGTAGCCCCGGTTGGCCAGCCACTGCGTGGCGTCCGGGCTGATCTCGAGGTTGATGTTCTGTGCGTGCAACCGACGGCGGGTGCGGTCCAGCAGCAGGCCGGTGATCTCAAGGAGCTGGTCCCGGTCCAGGCCGGTGAAGACGATGATCTCGTCGATCCGGTTGAGGAATTCCGGCCGGAACCGCTGCCCCAGCAGCCCCATCAGTTCCTCGCGCTGGTCGTTGACCGGACGCCCTGCCGCCTGCGCGGCCAGAATGCGGTCCGCGCCGATGTTGCTCGTCATGATCAGGATGGTGTTGCTGAAATCGACCGTGCGGCCCTGCGCGTCGGTGAGGCGACCGTCGTCGAGCACCTGCAGCAGTGCGTTGAACACATCCGCATGCGCCTTCTCCACCTCGTCGAAGAGCAGCACCGAGTATGGCCGGCGCCGGACCGCCTCGGTGAGCTGACCGGCCTCCTCGTACCCGACGTAGCCCGGGGGCGCTCCGACCAGCCGGCTGACCGTGTGCTGCTCCTGGAACTCGCTCATGTCGAAGCGGATCATGCTGGACTCGTCGCCGAAGAGCGCCGCGGCGAGGGCTCTGGCCAGTTCGGTCTTGCCGACGCCGGTGGGTCCGAGGAAGAGGAACGACCCGTCGGGTCGCTGGGGGTCACTCAGCCCGGAACGCGATCGGCGTACGGCGGCCGCCACAGCCCGTACGGCCTCGTGCTGGCCGACCACGCGCTCGTGCAGTTGCTCCTCGATGCGCCTCAGCCTCTGCTTCTCCACCTCCGTGAGCTGGGTGACGGGAACACCGGTACGGCGGCTGACCACCTCGGCGATGTCGCTCATATGCACCTCGGGCACCGGAGGCGTGCCCTCCTGCGCCGCCGCCAGATCCCGCTCTGCCGCACCGATCTCGGCTTTCAGCGCACCCGCGCGTTGATAATCCTCGTTCGCCACCGCGCTGTCCTTCTCCCGGCGCAGCTGGGACAGCCGCCTTTCGATCTCCTTCTTGTCCGGAGCCGGGGTGCGGGAACGAAGCCGGACCCGGGCCCCCGCCTGGTCGAGCAGGTCGATGGCCTTGTCCGGCAGAAACCGGTCGGTGATGTAACGGTGGGACAGTTCAGCCGCGGCGTCCAGCGCTTCGTCCGTGTAGCGCACCTGATGGTGCGCCTCGTACCGGTCACGTATGCCCTTGAGGATCGCGACGGTGTCCTCCACGCTCGGCTCCGACACCAGGATCGGCTGGAACCGGCGCTCCAGCGCAGGATCCTTCTCGATGTAGCGACGGTACTCGTTCAGTGTCGTCGCACCGACCACGTGCAGTTCGCCGCGGGCCAGGGCGGGCTTGAGCATGTTGCCGGCATCCATCGCCCCCTCGCCACCGCCGCCCGCGCCGACAACGGTGTGCAGTTCGTCGATGAAGAGGATCAGCCCGTCCTCGCCCGACGTCACCTCCTGGATCACGTTCTTCAGGCGCTCTTCGAACTCACCGCGGTACTTGGTGCCCGCCACCATCCCGGACAGGTCGAGTGCGACCACACGCCGGTTGGCCAGGGTTTCGGGCACCTCGTCGTTGACGATGCGCTGCGCGATGCCCTCGACGATCGCCGTCTTGCCGACGCCCGGCTCGCCGGTGAGCACCGGATTGTTCTTCGTACGCCGGGAGAGCACTTCGATCGTGTCGTCGATCTCGTCATCACGGCCGACGACCGGATCGAGCCGACCGGCCCGGGCGTCCTCGGTGAGGTCCCGCCCGTACTGGTCAAGGGTGGGGGTGCTGCTGGCTCCGCGCCCGTCGGCACCGCCCGCCGGCGGCGTGGGCCCGGTGACGGCCCCACCGAGCGCCCGCAACGCCCGGCCCGCGGTCGTCTCCGGGTTCGCGGCGATGCCGAGCAGGAGGTGTTCGGGGCCGATGTACGTCGCGCCGGACCGTCGCGACTCGCGGTGCGCGTCGAGCAGGGCGCGCTTCGCCGCCGGCGCGAGCGGAGGCGTGTCCTCGCGTGGCCTGCCCTTGGGGACGGCCGACTCTATCTGGCGGGCCAGGTCGTCGGGGTCGGCGCCGCTCGCGCCGAGCATCCGGCGGGTGGGGTCGGCCTGGGCTGCGGCCCACAGCAGGTGCTCGACATTGAGGTACGGGCTGCCCCACTCCGTAGCCTGCTCGGCTGCCCGTTGCAGCAGTTGCCGCGACTCGGTGGAGAGCAGCCGGGACAGGTCGACCCGCTCCACCGGACGTCCCGCGAACGGGTCTCCGCCGAAGAACCGACTGATCAAGTCGTCCAAGGAGCCGCCAGGGATGCGGAACGCGTCGAGCGACATCTCATACCCTTTCTGCCGGTGGGGTGGGTCCTCGGCACAGGCCCACCTGAACGCTACGCACCTTTCGCCCACAGGGTTGGCCTTTATGGGTTTCTGGGGAGGCCAGGGTTTGTACTCGCTGCGGGTGCAGGGCAGCCACTGAGGGTGGTTGTCGCGGAGGTCGCACCGGAGCGTCCCAGGCGCTGGGCCCCGTCGGCGCCTGCGGCCTGCCCACCATCGGATCGGCGCCTTGACCGGCAGGCCGGGAGGCGCGGGACCCCGGTACCCGCGGACCCTGCGGTCTGCCCTCACGAGCGCTGCGTTGTTACCGGTGGACTTGACCCAGGCGTCCGGCAGGCGTCCGAGTTTGGCCATCGGCGGGGGACCGAATTGCGCTCAGTGTTCCGACAGCACCACGCTCTCCGCCGTCTTGCGCCCCAGACATCTCCGCCGAGTTCGGGCGGCGAAGGCGTGATCGAAAGGCGGCGGTGTACTTGCGGTCGCGGATGAGGAACCCTCCCCGCAGCACACCGGCCACCCCGCCCCACCCTCGATGCGGCCCGATCCGGTGATGGCTCCGGGTTTCCGCTGGCCGGCCCGGTTGATCCGGAACGCTGAACGGGTGGAGCAGCGATCGGGACGTGCGCCGGGACGCCTGCTGTCCGTCAGGCGTGCGCTGTGGTCGTTGGCCGCCGGTGTCGTCGCCGGCACGGCCACCGCGCTCGTCGGGGCGCCGGAGCTGACGCCGCTGGTGGTCTGGACGATCGCGGCGGGCACGATCCTCGTTTGGGTGTGGCGGGCCTGCTGGTCGGCGAGCCCGAAGCGTACCGAGCAGCTTGCCGAGGCGGAGCAGCACTCCCGTTCCACCGACTCGGCGATCCTGATCGCGTCCGTTGCCAGTCTCGCCGCCGTGGCCGAGGCGCTCGTGCGCGCCTCGAACCAGCATGACGCAGTGGCAGTCACGCTGGTGATCCTCAGCGTCATCGCGGTGGTCCTGGCGTGGGCGCTGGTGAACACGGTCTTCGCGTTGAAGTACGCCCGGCTGTGCTACCGCGACGGCGGTGGCATCGACTTCAAGCGGGGAGATCCACCGGCGTACGCCGACTTCGCGTACATCGCCTTCACGGTCGGCATGTCCTATGCCCCGGGCGAGAACGAACCGACGAGTAACCACATGCGCCGGATCGCGCTCGGGCACGCACTGCTCTCGTAAACCTTCGGAACCGGCACCCTGGCCGTCGCCGTCAACCTGGTCACCAACCTTGGTCAGTCATGACCCACCCCGCAGCACATGAAAGAACTTCCAGGCATACCCGTATGGGTCCTCGACCTCGACGTACCGCTCGCCCCACGCAGCATCCAGTGGGCCAGCCCCGATCACGCAGCCCGCGATGCGGCAACTCCGGGCCATCTCATCAACGTCTTCTACCTCGATGCCGATGACCATGCCCAGACCGCGCGGCCCTGCCAACGTCTGACGCTCCCGCGCACTGTCGGGAAACGGCATGCCCACTAACGCATCGACCAGCAGCTGCAATGGACCCCGGCGCAGGATAGCCATCAGCACCTTGCCATCCCGACCCGGCACGGTTCCGACCGGTACGAAACCGAAGCCTTCGTAAAACGACGCAGCCGCGCCCACGTCCTCGACCCGCAACCCGACCCGCACCGGAGGCTCACCACTCAGAGGGGGGCCTAAAACTGGCTGGCCGGCGTCCCCGCCTAGCCGGCATGTGGACAGGATGATCACAGGCAAGAGCGAGAGGATGACCTCCTCATCGGACGGCTGCAGACCTTCCAGCCTCCCTGTCTCCGGAGGCTGGTAGCCCCTGTGGTGCCCGACGTAAGCTCACGCGGGCCGAGCGACGGGGGTTAGGAGTCGTACGCCCAATTCGTGGCCGTACCGTTCAATTTCAGCCGCACTCTCCTGCTTCTGGACGAGGTTGGCGTGTAGATACTGCACACACTGGGCCTCACCCATAATAATCGCCCAATCAAAAAGGGTCTTGTGTGCCGCAATGGTGAGGTATAGGAACCGAATCAGAGTATCGACTGCGAATTGATCAACGAGGCCGACTGAGGGGTTTGTGCGTACGAAGCTTTCAAATTGCCCATACATGCCTTCAACAGCGTCGGACCGGGTTGAAAGCGGGGAGGTGCCGAATGCCTTGGCGCAGGAGTTGATGTTGTGATTCCACTGCATACATTCCTGTTGCTTGCGCCGTACGATCTGCCTGAGATCGTCACTAACTCGATGGGCCAAGAAGTCGAGAACCCGCCGCCCGGATATCTCCATTTCACCTAGTATGCCTAGCTCATAGATGAACAGGTCACGCGTCGTATTAATCGCCATGCGCTCCTCCTGACCTCGCTGGCGAGCCGCCACGGCCTACCCGTTCAGAAACCACCAAAACGCGGCAGGCAAGCCAGCAGGAAGGGTGTAAATTTGCGCATGTCGAACGAGCGGCCGAGAAGGATGAATGAGCCATCCCTGTCTGCCATCGACCCGCCCCTCCTGGGGAGCGGGCCGCCGCCCGGCCCGCCACGTCAAGCGGGCCTTGACGCGCGTACGGACGCTGTCGGAACAGACTGAGTCGGCTCTCGTGTCACGGACCGCGCCCCCGGCGGACATCGCCACAGTGGCGCAGTTGACCCAACCTTGCCCGGCACGGACCCGGCTTCCGGGGTCGGAGCTGACCACCAGCGACCACCCCTCCCCCTCCCAGGTGAGCAGTTGACCTGACCCTGCACGGCTGCGAAGCCGGCTCCTGGACGACCGACATGCCTTCGCGCGGACACCGCCCCCAAGCTTGGAGCTTGCCGCGCGGACCCGACGCCCTCCCTTCGCCGCGCTGCTCAGGCGCGGCGCGGCCGGCTGCTGGCGAGAACCTCCACCACTCTCCCCGCTATCCCGTCTGTGGCGGCTCCGGGGCTCCCCGCTGTCCGCGCCAGCCGCCGGGCGTCAGGCGTGACGGCCGCAGAGCGACAGCGGCAGCGGCCGGCGCGCGCCCAGGCGGCGGCGCGTACGGCCCGTTGCGGGCCGCCTTGAAGACGTACAGAAACTTTGAACAGCCTCGTCGGGACATCGTTGTCGGGACATCGTCGGCACGTCGTTGGCACGTCGTCGGCACGTCGGCACGTCGGCACGTCTGTCCGACTCCGGTTGATGCGTTGCACGGTGGCTTCACTTGATGGGTGACACTCCGCCGAGTGCTGGTGGAGTTGAGTGTGACCGGGCAGCGCTATCGCGCAGTCTGGAAGTTGAAGCTGGCCTGTCCGTGACGAAGGTCGCCGAACGCTTCGGCGTCTCGCGCCGGTGGGTGTGATCACCGGCGTTCTCGGCGCCCCGTACCTCATCTATCTGCTCGTCCGCACGAACCGCGCGGGAGGCTCGCTGTGACCACCGACCATTCACTGACGGTCGAGAAACTGACCGTCGGCTAGGGCGGCCGCGTCGTCATCGAATCACTCGATCTGCTCGTCCCGCCCGGCCGGATCACCGCGATCGTCGGTGCCAACGCGTGCGGGGAATCGACGCTGCTGCGGTCGATGTCGCGGCTACTCGCCCCGCGAACCGGCCACGTCATGCTGGACGGCCGCGAAGTACACAGGATGCCGGCCAAGGAGCTGGCCCGAACGCTCGGCCTGCTCCCCCAGTCACCGATCGCGCCCGAGGGCAGCACCGTGGCCGACCTGGTCGGCCGGGGCCGCAACCCGCACCAACGCCTGCTGTCACGATGGAGCAGGGACGACGACCGGGCGGTGGCCGCCGCCCTCGACGCCACCCACATCGCCGACCTGGCCGACCGGTCGATCGACGAGCTCTCCGGGGGGCAGCGTCAACGGGTGTGGATCGCCATGGCGCTGGCCCAGCAGACCGAGCTGCTGCTACTCGACGAGCCGACCACCTTTCTCGACGTCAGCCACCAGGTCGAGGTGTTGGACCTGCTCACCGACCTGAACCTCACTCGCGGCAGCACGATCGTGATGGTCCTGCACGATCTGAACATGGCGGCCCGCTACGCAGATCACCTCATCGCCCTCGCCGACGGCGGCCTGCACGCAGCAGGTGCGCCGACCGATGTGCTGACCGAGGACTGCGTCCGCGCCGTCTTCGGCCTGGACAGCCAGGTCATCCCGATCCGGTCTCCGGCAAGCCGCTGATGCTACCGATGGGCCGTCACCACATCCGGGCCGCGCAGTCGTAGGCCGACAGCGGCGCATCTCCACGTCCTGCGTTACGCCCCGGCGTCCTGCCGCGTCGCGCCGGCACCAGTTACGACACCCCATAAGATGGTTCACCTCAGCGAGGGTGATCGACTACGGTACGGGTTCGGTCGAGCGGGTAGGTGATCGGCATGGACTCAGTGCGGATGCCCTTCGGCGGTGGTGCGGACAGCGCGCCGGTCCGCCGGGCCGTCCGGGAGGTCCTCGTCGGCTGGCAGGCCACGCACGTCACCGACGACGCGCTCACCGTCATCACGGAACTCGTGCACAACGTCATCAGGCACACCGGTGCCGGGGGCAGGGTCGAGTTGACCCGCAGTCGGACGCGATCCGGATCGAGGTTTTCGACGACTCCGATCGACCACTGCGTCGCTTCGAGCCGGACCCGCACCGCATCGGCGGTCGTGGCCTGCTGATCGTCGACGCGATGGCGCGCAACTGGGGCACGAGAACCACCCCGCACGGCGAGCCCGGCAAAGTGGTCTGGGCGGAGATCTCCCTCGACCGGTCCGCCTGACCGCCCCTCACCGCGAGGCCCGGCCTGCCTCACCTGGCCGGCACCGCACCGCCACCGGCCGCACCGATGACTCGTCCCGGCGGGCCCGTGGCCTGGAGAGGCGCCCCACGGGCGGGCGAGGCGACGCTGTCCTACCCGGCTCGTGCGGGCAGGTGATAATCGACAGGTTTACACAACAGGTGGATGGTGCATCGTGTCGGCGTCACCGTCCGCGTGACGGTCGCGGCCGGAGAGAGGATCTGTCGTGATCAGTGACGCCGACCTGCCGACGGTGCCGCCCACCGGCATGCCGTCGGGGCTGGCGAATCCGGCGTCGTCGCCGACAACCGCGGAGCCGGCGGTCCTTCTCATCGAGGATGACCCCGGTGATGCGTTGCTCACCCGGGAGCTGCTGAGCGACAGCGGAATCAGCAACCGGTTCACCCAGGCGAGCAGCCTGAAAGAGGCCGCGGCCGCGCCGACGACGCCGGACTGCGTGCTGCTCGACCTGCACCTGCCCGACTGCCAGGGGCTGGAGGCGCTCGGCCGGGTGCTGCACCGATGGCCGGACGCGGCAGTGGTGGTGCTCACCGGCCTGGACGACGCGGCCACCAGAACGGCGGCTGTCGCCGCCGGAGCACAGGACTACCTGGTCAAGGGTCACATCGACGGCGCGCTCCTGGGCCGCACGATCCAGTACGCCATTCAGCGCCGACGGGCCGTGGTGACGGAGCGGCAGCTACGCGACAGCCGGATGCAGGCCAGCGAGAACACGCGGCTGCAACGCGGCCTGCTCCCTACGCCACTGGTCACCGACCCCGCGCTGGCGGTCGTCAGCAGATACGTGCCGGGACGGGGACGGTCACTGCTCGGCGGTGACTTCTTCGACCTGGTGCAGGACGAGGATCACACGCTCCACGCCGTCATCGGTGACGTCTGCGGCAACGGTCCGGATGAGGCAGCCATCGGCGTCGGCCTACGCGTCGGGTGGCGCACCCTCACCCTGGCCGGGGTGGAGAAGGCCGCCCGGATGCGGCTGCTGGAACAGGTGCTCGTCGCCGAGCGGCCACGTGAGTCGATGTTCGCGACCGCCTGCACCATCCGCGTCGTCCCAGACCGCTCGCAGGTGATCATCGTGAGCGCCGGTCACCCCGCGCCACTGGTGATCACGCCCGGCTCGGCCGACCCCGCGCCGATCCGCCACCATCTCGGGCTGGGCATGTTCCCCGGGCGAGGTCGCTGGCAGGAGTCGGTCGTCACGCTCCCGGCGGGCGCAGGTCTGCTGCTGTACACCGACGGCGTCTACGAGGGGTTCAGCGAGGACGGGACCCGCCTCGGCGAGGAACGCTTCATAGAACTCGCCGCCACGCTGAGCACCGTCACGGAACCGGGCGACTTTCTCACCGCCCTGCTCGACAAGATCAGACGCAGCGACGACGGCCGGCACAGCGATGACACGGCCCTGCTCTACCTGACCTGGCCCGCCGGGGCGGACGCCGCGCCGATCGGCCCTGATCGGTGAAGGGCGCGGGCGCAGCCCACACTGCTCTGCTCAGACCTCGGTGAGCTGGCCGCGCAGCTTGGTCAGGGCGCGGGCGAGCAGCCGGGACACGTGCATCTGGGAGACACCGACCCGGGCGGCGATCTCGCTCTGGGTCAGGTTGCCGTAGAAGCGCAGCGTGAGGATCTTCTGCTCCCGCTCGTCGAGCGTGGCGAGCGCCGGGCCGAGGGAGGCGCGCAGGTCGGCCAGCTCGTACTCGTTGTCCTCGGCGCCGAGGGTGTCGCCCAGCTCGGTGGCGCTGTCGCCGTCGCCGATCGGGGTGGACAGCGACACCGCGTTGTAGGCGCGGGCGCCTTCCAGGCCTTCGAGCACCTCTTCCTCGGTGACGTCGAGGTGGGCGGCGATGTCGGCGACGGTCGGTGCCCGGTTGAGCGTCTGGGTCAGCGTGCTGTTCGCCTCGGAGATGCGCAGCCGCAGCTCCTGCAGGCGGCGCGGAACCCGGATGTTCCAGGTGCGGTCGCGGAAGTGCCGCTTGATCTCGCCGAGGATCGTCGGGATGGCGAAGCCGGCGAAGTCGACGCCGCGCGAGGCGTCGAACCGGTCCACCGCCTTGATCAGGCCCAGCGCCGCGGTCTGCGCGAGGTCGCCGGCCGGCTCGCCGCGCCCGCTGTAGCGGGCGGCCAGGTGGTTCGCCAGCGGCAGCCACGCCTCGATGACCTGGTTGCGCAGGGCGGCCCGCTGCGGGTGGCCGGCGGGCAGCGCGGCGAGCGCCGCGATCAGCTCACTGGCGCGGCTCTCCTCGCCGGTCTGCGACGCGCGATGCACCTCGGTCGCGGTCGATGCCATGGTCATCGTGGTCATGCTGCCCTTCCCCGCCTTCGTGCGAACTGGCGCCCCAAGCACCGATGGTGAACGAACCATAGACGACACGACAGCAAGAATCAACCGATCAGCTGATGTACAAAACCTGCCATAAGCATCAAAGCGGATTTCCCCCACCGGCGGCGCCTCACGAGTTCACAGATTGACCGCTTCGCGCCTCAACTGCCCGCTCCGGCGGCGAATCTGGTCAGCAGACGGGCGAACTGGTGCTTCTCCTCGGTCGTGAAGCCTGCCGTCGCCGCACGCAGACGGGCGTGCCGGAACGTCCGGGCCCGCTCGTGCAGGGCGACGCCGTCGGGGGTGAGGCGCACCAGACTCTGCCGAGCGTCGACCCGACCCGCCAACCGCACCACCACGCCGCAGGTCTCGGCGCGACCGACCAGGCGACTGGCAGTCGAAGGTGCAACCTCCAACGCGGTGGCGATCTGACCGACGGATGCCTCTCCGGCCGGCTCCGCTGCGATCGCCGTGACCACCAGCAGAGTGGACAGGTCGACGGATCGATTGTCGTGCTCGAGGGCCGCCGGTGTCCGGAAGAAACGGCGCAGCCGGAGCAGCGCCTCGTCGACCGCTACGAGATCCGGGTCTTCAGCCGGACGAGAGGACATGTGTGTGCGATACACACGTTGGACCGAGGAGGTGCGCGATGGATCGGATTCTCGTGACCGGTGCTACCGGCACTGTGGGATCGGTGGTGGTGCGGCACCTTCGGGCGGCCGACGTCGCGGCTGCCGCGGCGTCGGCGCATCCGCCCGCCGTTCGCGCACCGTGAGCGCCACCACTGGACAACCAGGAGCCCGTCATGAACATCGCCCTCATCGGCGGCACCGGACGCACCAACCGGCTGGTGCTGGACGTCCTCACCGATCGCGGCCACCGGGTCACAGTTCTGGTTCGGGATCCTGGCAGGCTCGGCCGCGCCGCCGACGACGCCGACGCGCGGGTGATTCGCGGGGACGTGCGCGACGTCGAGGCACTCCGGCGGCTCGTCGACGGCTGCGACGTGGTCATCTCCGCGCTCGGGCCGACCGACAAGGAGGCCGATCTGCACACCGACGCCGCGAGAGCACTGGTTGACGTCATGCGGGACGCCGGCGTGAACCGCTTCGTCGGCATCAGTGGCGCCGGTGTCGACGTGCCGGGTGACCGCAAGTCCCGCCGCGACAAGGTCATCAGCTGGTTGATCAACAAGCTCGGCGGCCCACTCGTCGCGGACAAGCCCGCCGAGCTCGCCGTATGGCGGGCCAGCGCCCTGGACTGGACCCTCGTCCGGCTGCCCCGCCTCACGGACGGCCCGGCGACGGGCCGAGTCGAGCACCATGCGAGCGAATCGACGAGCCAGACCAGCACCCGACCGTTCGACTACATCCATCGATGGTCACGATGGCGACGACGACACCAGTACCGCGCCAGAACAGCCCACTACCAGCGAAGACTCCAACTTCACCAGGTGCGGCTGGAGCACTAGGCCAGGTGGCCTTGCTGGCGGGTCCTGTGGGCCAGAGGGTGCGCCGGCGATCCTCTACCGTTCGATCGAGCGGGCCGTCAAGGTTTCAGCCCGCTCAGGGCGTTCGCGTGCAGGACCCTCAGACGAGAGGCATTGCGGACCGGAACGTCCCGGAGTGGGCCGACGCCGCGTACGAGCTGGCCGCGCTGCTCGACGTCGATGACCTGCTCGTCTTCATCCCAGGGACGATCGCCGTCGTGTGTGCCGTTCTCCTCACCGGCGACCGGGCACTAGACAGGGTTATCCGCATCGCGGCGCGTTCTGATGGCAGCAGTGGAACCGACGACGGCTAATCCTCAAGTCTGATTGGGCGCACGGCGTCGAACATCAATCATCCTGGAATACTGTCACCTGTTGCCGCCGCGGGCGGGGCATGTTCTGCCGCGACAACTCGTAGGCCCGGTTTACAGGCACAGCCACACAGACGCGATCTTCGCTGACACACACTTAACGAAGATTACGTCGAGGTATCCCAACACTCTCTGAGCCAGGTTCGCTGGGCCTGAGCCGCCCCGGGTTATGTGGAGACGGCTCTACAAGATCCGGGGCGGTTCATCCGCCGCATCGGGCCTGCCCGAGCTCGGCGGTGACGCTGCGGTTGCCCGCTGGGTTCCGCCTCCGGGCGGAACCCAGCGGACCGTCATGCCGGTTGGGACTGGACGGTGTTGGCCAAGAGTAAGGACAGCTCCCGGACCAGGTCGTCCATCGACTGGCGGCTCTGCGCCTTGACCAGGCCCAGAGCGAGATCGGCCAGGAGGTAGAAGCCGAGGGTGCGGGACTGCTCGGAGCCGAACGCCGACATCAGTTCCTCCGCGCCCGCGAGGTCACCGCGATGCTTGGCCGCGATGACCCCGGCGGCGCGTTGGACGATCTCGGCCGCCTCGGGGGTGTACCCGGTCATCCCGATCAGATCTTCGGGGTGGCGGCGCGGGCGGCGTCGAAGCGGGAGATGACGTCGGTCCAGTTGACCAGGTTCCACAGCCGGTCCACGTAGTCCGGGCGGACGTTGCGGTACTGCAGGTAGTAGGCGTGCTCCCAGGCGTCGAACACCAGGATCGGGGTTGAGCCCTGCCCGACGTTGGCTGGCGCAACCAATTAGACGCGCCCGTACTGAAACGGTCGCCGACATCCGATCATCAACGGATCACTACGCGATCTACTTACTCCGCGTGGAGCACGGCCGCTACAACGGCGATTGTAGTGAAGGAAGGCTCGGCGCAAGGCGTTAGAGCGGCACGCACAGTAACGGGTTGCGGCCAACGATCGCAGGAGTGCGTTCACGGCTGGGTGATCATCGGTGGGTCAAAGGATGTGATTCTCAGGATCGCCGCTCGAGGCTGCCGGCCCGGCGCAACAAATACGTGTCCATGACCCAGCCGCGGCTCTGTTTCGCCGCCGTCCGCCGGGACCAGATTCGGTCGGCGACCTCGTCAAGGTTGCCGGCCACCAGTTGCTCGTCGGACGAGCCGAGGTTCGCGCCCCACCAGATCCGCCAGGCCGACAGTTCGGGGAGCTGGCGACAGGTCAATGCCCCGTCGAGCAGGACGACGAGGTTGTCGTGTGTCGCCGCGTCGTGGAGCAGGCGGCGGCCGGTCGTGATGGTGATCGGGCCGCCGATTGTGTTGAGGACGAGCCGGTGGTGTGCCGCCAGCAGTTGGATGCTGCTGAGGCCGGGTACGACGTCCACGGTGATGTCGACCCGTGCGCGTTCGGCGATGCGGTCGGCCACACGGATCGCCGAGTCGTACAGGGCCGGATCGCCCCAGACGAGCACTGCGGCGTCTCCCGGGTTGTCCAGCAATGCCTGCTCGAACGCCTCGGCCCGTGCCTCGTGCCAGTCGCGTACCGCGCCGGTGTAGTCGGCCGGGCCGGCACGGTCGCGTTCCGGGTCGGGTACGTGCACGAGCCGCCAGGCGCCGGTGACGTGCCGGGCGCAGATCGCCTCGCGCATCGCGATGAGGTCGGCCGTGCCCGGGTGCTGTCCGGTCTTGTCGGCGACGAGGAAGTAGTCGGCCTCGTTGAGTGCCCGGACGGCCTGGGCCGTGACCAGTTCGGGGTCGCCCGGGCCGAGGCCGACCAGGGTGAGGCGCCGTGTCACGCCTGATCCTCCAGGTCTCCCTCGACCTCGAGGTACACGCGGGCCATCTCCGCCATGACCTCGGCGTCCGGTTCGGCCCACAGTCCACGGTCGGCGGCCTCGTTCAGCCGTTCCACGATGCCGCGCAGTGCCCAGGGGTTCGCGCGGCGCATGAACTGCTGGTTCGTCTCGTCGAGGACGTATTCGCGGGCCAGTGACTCGTACATCCAGTCGTGGACGACACCGGCGGTGGCGTCGAAGCCGTAGAGGTAGTCCACGGTGGCGGCGAGCTCGAACGCTCCCTTGTAGCCGTGGCGCTGCATCGCCGCGATCCAGCGCGGGTTGACCACCCGCGAGCGGAAGACGCGGTTGGTCTCTTCCTGCAGGCTGCGGGTGCGTACGGCGTCGGGCGTGGTGGAGTCACCGACGTACGCCCTGGGTTCGGCGCCGGTCAGCGCGCGGACCGTGGCGATCATGCCGCCGTGGTATTGGAAGTAGTCGTCGGAGTCGGCGATGTCGTGCTCGCGGGAGTCGATGTTCTTCGCGGCGACGGCGATGCGCCGGTAGTTGGTTCGCATGTCGTCGGTTGCCGCGATGCCGTCGAGGCCGCGGCCGTAGGCGAAGCCGCCCCAGGCGGTGTAGACGGCGGCCAGGTCGGCGTCGTCGCGCCAGGTGCCGGACTCGACGACCTGGAGGATGCCGGCGCCGTACGATCCGGGCTTCGAACCGAAGATCCGCGTGGTGGCCCGCCGCTGGTCGCCGTGCTCGGCGAGGTCGTGGCGGGTGTGTGCCCGCACGTAGTTGCGCTCATCGGGTTCGTCGAGCCCGGCGACGAGCTGCACGGCGTCGTCGAGGAGTTCGATGACGTGCGGGAAGGCGTCGCGGAAGAATCCCGAGATGCGCACGGTAACGTCGATGCGGGGCCGGCCGAGTTCGTCGAGGCCGATCACCTCCAGGCCGTTGACCCGGCGTGAGGCCGTGTCCCAGATGGGGCGTACGCCCAGCAGCGCCAGCACCTCGGCGATGTCATCGCCGGAGGTGCGCATCGCGGAGGTGCCCCACACGGAGAGGCCGACCGATCGGGGATGCTCGCCGGTTTCGGCGAAATGCCGGGCGACGAGGGACTCGGCCATCGCCTGTCCCGTTTCCCAGGCCAGACGGGACGGAACGGCCCGCGGGTCGACGGTGTAGAAGTTACGGCCGGTCGGCAGGACGTTGACCAGTCCGCGCAGCGGGGAGCCGGAGGGCCCGGCCGGGACGAAACCGCCGTCGAGCGCGTGCAGGACGTTGGTCAGTTCGTCGGTGGTGGCGGCCAGTCGCGGCACGACCTGCTCGGCGGCGAAGCGCAGGACGTCGCGTACCACCGGGTCGTCGTGCAGCGCGTCGATCGCGTCAGCCTGCCAGCTGGCCTTCTCCATCGCCTCGATCAGGGCACGGGCCTGCGCTTCCACGGCGTCGACGTCGGCCGCCGGGGCGTCCTCGGCAAGACCCAGCGCGGCGCGCAGGCCGGGCAGTGCCCGGTTCTGTCCGCCCCAGACCTGTGTCGCGCGGAGCACGGCGAGCACCAGGTTGACGCGTGCCTGTCCGGTCGGCGCCTGGCCGAGCACGTGCAATCCGTCGCGGATCTGTACGTCCTTGATCTCGCACAGCCAGCCGTCGACGTGCAGCAGGAAGTCGTCGAACTCCTCGTCGCCGGGCCGTTCGTCCAGGCCGAGGTCGCGATGCATTTGTGCGGACTGCATCAGCGTCCAGATCTGCTGGCGGACCGCGGGCAGCTTTGCCGGGTCCATCGCGGCGATGTTGGCGTGCTCGTCGAGCAGTTGCTCCAGCTTGGCGATGTCGCCGTAGCTTTCGGCGCGTGCCATCGGCGGCACCAGGTGGTCGACGATGGTGGCGTGCGCGCGGCGCTTGGCTTGGGCACCCTCGCCAGGATCGTTGACCAGGAACGGATAGATCAACGGCATGCTGCCGATTGCCGCGTCCGTGGCGCAGGCGGCTGAGAGCGCGGCGTTCTTCCCCGGCAGCCACTCCATCGAGCCGTGTTTGCCGAGGTGCACCACCGCGTCGGCGCCGAAGCCGTGTTCGAGCCAGCGGTACGCGGCCAGGTAGTGGTGCGACGGAGGCATGGCCGGGTCGTGGTAGATCGCGACCGGGTTCTCGCCGAAGCCACGCGGGGGCTGGATGAGGATGACGACGTTACCGGCGCGCAGGGTGGCCAGCACGATGTCGCCGTCGTCGTCGACGAAAAGCGAGCCGGGAGCCTCGCCCCAGGTCTCGGCCATGGCGTCGCGCAGCGCGGCGGGCAATCCGGCAGTCCAGCGCCGGTAGTCGTCCCGGCTGATACGCACGTGCGACTCGCTGAGCTGAGCCTGCGTGAGCCACTCCTCGTCCTGCCCACCGGCGGCGATCAAAGCGTGGATGAGCGCGTTGCCGGCCGTCGTGTCGGCATCCTCTCCCTCGACCGGGAGCAGCGGGTCGAGCCCGGGAATTGCGCCGGGTGCGCCGAGGTCGTAGCCGGCATCTCGCATCGCGCGCAGCAATCGGATCGCCGACACGGGCGTATCGAGGCCGACGGCGTTGCCGATGCGGCTGTGCTTGGTCGGGTAGGCCGACAGGACGAGGGCCACCTTGCGCTCGGCGGGCGGGACATACCGCAGTCGGGCGTGGTTGACGGCGATGCCCGCGACGCGGGTGCATCGCTCAGGGTCGGTCACGTAGCGGGGCAGGCCGTCGGCGTCGACCTCCTTGAATGAGAACGGGACGGTGATGAGGCGGCCGTCGAACTCGGGGATGGCGATCTGGGTCGCGGAGTCGAGCGGGGTGACGCCTTCGTCGGACGCCTCCCACTCGGCTCTGCCGGACGTGAGCGCCAGAGCCTGCAGCACGGGGATGTCGAGGGCGCGCAGCCGTTCGACGTCCCAGGACTCGTCGTCGCCGCCGGCGCTCGCGGTGGCGGGCCGGGCGCCGCCGGCGGCCAGGACCGTGACGACGATCGCGTCCAGGGTGGCGAGTTCGGCGTACAACTCCTCGGGCGCCGCCCGCAGTGACGAGACGTAGATCGGTACGCCGGCGGCCACGCCGGTGGTGTCGATGGCATCGGCGAGTTCGTGGGCGAACGCGTTGTTGCCGCTCACCTCGTGGGCCCGGTAGTACAGGACTCCGACGCGGGGCCGGGCGTCCGGGGCCGGCTGCCGGCTGACTCCCCACTCGGGCAGCACGGCCGGCGGTTCGAAGCCTTCGCCGGTCAGCAGCACGGTGTCGGACAGGAAGGCGTGCAGTTGGCGCAGGTTCTCCGCGCCGCCCTCGGCGAGGTAGCGGTGCGCCTCGGCGCAGACGCCGATCGGGACGGTCGACAGCCCCATCAACGCGGCGTTCGGCGTCCGTTCCCCACCGAGCACGACCAGGGGACGGCCGGTGCCGCGGATCAGCGCGGCGAGGTCGCGTACGTCCTCGGGCGAGCCGAGCACCCGCAGAACGACCACTTCGGCCTCGGTGGTCAGGGTGTCGCGGCGCTCGCCGGTGAGCCGGGCAGGGTTGGCCCAGGACCAGTCCGCGTTGCTGGCCCGCGCCGAGAGCAGGTCGGTGTCCGAGGTGGACAGCAGGGCGATACGTGTCATGTTTCTCCTTCGGTGACACGGGAGCCGAGGCGCAGGTCGCCGACCGGACGGCCGGCGCGTAGGTGCTCGCCGACGAGGCGTGCCGCGTCGCCGGGTCGCACCGGCCCGTACCAGGTGCCGTCGGGGTGCACGACGGCGACTGGTCCGTGGTTGCACGGGAACAGGCAGCCGGTCTGGGCCATGAGGACGTCGGCGTCGGTGAGCTGCTGCTCGACGAGCGCGCCCACGATCGCGCGATAGGTCTCGTCCGCGCCGCGGGCACTGCAGCGCGGGCCGCGGCACAGCAGTAGATGATGGCGGTACGGCGGCAGGGTGTCCCAGGCCGGTGAGGTGAGTGGCGCCTCGTGCCCGGTGATCGCGCGCTCGCCGAACCGGATGACCGGCGGGTCGATCTGCTGACGGTGCCAGTGGCCGGCCACGCGTCCCACCCACGAACGGGCGAAAGTCAGGTCGTCGGTGCTCACCGGTTCCAGGCGAACCTCCCGGGTGCCCTCGGCGTGCAGCAGGTCGAGCACATGGGTCAGCGTCGGCTCGCCGGCTTGCAGGAAGGCCAGTCGGGCGCCGGCTGCCTCGGCCTGCCCGCGTAGCACCGGCGACGCGGCGTCCGTCAGTGCGGTCGCGACGTGAACGAGGACGCTCACGGGGTCAGGAGCCGGTGATCCGGTGCGATCGGGACACGGGGTCTTCTTTCGTCCGGGGCCTGTGCGCGAGGCCTGGATGGGCACGTGTCGCAGACGGATCTGCGGCCAGCAGGTCTTCGGACTCGGGATCAACCGGACGGGGCGCCTTCCCAGACCGTGGGTCCAGTGGCGTCGTGCCCCGCCCGTCACCCTCACCGCTGCGCGTCAGTCCCGGATTCGCACCGGGTTCCCTGGCTCATGGCTGAGTTTGACTGGCATCACGACGGTAGCACCGACAGCCGGTGTCGCCGGGGACGGGCTCTGGCACCATGTCGCCGTGACCGAGAGGACCCGCCGCGACCTGTGTCCCGGCCTGCTGCGCCCATGGATCGCCGACGACGGCGCGCTCGTGCGGGTGCGCGTCCCCGGCGGGATCGTGCCGACTGCGGCGCTGTGCGCACTCGTGGAGGTGGCCCGTGCGCACGGCGACGGCGCGGTCCACCTGACCAGCCGCGCCAACCTGCAGGTGCGCGGTCTCGAGCACGACGATGGGCGGCTGCCCGAGACCGTCGTCGCCGACGTCATCGCGACCGGGCTCGTACCGTCCACGTCGCACGAGCTGGTCCGCAACATCCTCGCCTCACCGCTGACCGGACGCAGTGGCGGCCGGGCCGATCTACACCCGGTCGTCGCCGGACTCGACGCACGGCTGCGCGCCGAGCCCCGGCTCACCGCGCTGACCGGACGGTTCCTGTTCGTGCTTGACGACGGCCGCGGTGATCTGGTCAGCCGTGACTTGGACCTGGGGTTGGTGGCGCTCGACTCGGACACCGCGCAGCTACGCGCCGGAACCTCGGCGTGGGGGCCAGTCATCCGGCTGGACGAGGCCGCCGCGGCGCTGACCGGGCTCGCCGTACGCTTCGCCGGGCTCGCGGGTGACCGGCCTGACTCACCCTGGCACGTCGACGAGCTGCCCGGCGCCGGCGCCGCGCTGCTGGGCACCGTACTCGACCGTGCCGAGCGGACCCGGGTGAGCACACCTCCACCCGCGCTGGGCAGGATCGTTCAGGATGACGGCCGCGTCACCGCGCACCTCGCGGCTTCCGGCGGCCGAGTGGACGCTCCCCTGCTGGAGGAGATCCGCGCGCTCGGCGCCGGCGAGATCGTCGTCACCCCGTACCGCACCCTGCTCGTCCCCGATCTGGAGAACGCATGAGTCTCACCACACCGGCACGCCGCTACGACTACGTCACCGACGGCGCGGCGATCTACGACGCCTCGTTCGCCACCATCCGTGCCGAGGCCGATCTTTCGGGTGTGCCGGCCGACGCCGAGAAGGTCGCGGTGCGGATGATCCACGCATGCGGCCAGACCGACCTCACCCGCAACCTGGTGATCCACCCCGGCCTGGTGGCCGCCGCCCGCGGGGCGCTGGAGGCGGGGGCGCCGATCCTGACCGACGCGCACATGGTCGCCGCCGGCGTTACCCGCGCCCGCCTGCCCCGTGACAACGAGGTCCGCTGCTTTCTGCACGAACCCGAGGTCCCGGCGCTTGCCCACCGGTGGGCAACGACCCGGTCGGCGGCGGCGGTGTCGCTGTGGACCGACCACCTCGCCGGCGCGGTCGTCGCCTTCGGCAACGCCCCCACGGCCCTGTTCCACCTGCTGGAGATGCTGCGCGACGGCGCGCCACGACCAGCTGCGATCATCGGTACGCCGGTGGGATTCATCGGCGCCGCCGAGTCCAAGCAGGCGCTCATCGACCTCGCCACCGACGCCCCCGGCCTCGACGTGCCCTATCTCGTGGTGACCGGGCGCCGGGGCGGCTCGGCGATGGCCGCCTCCGCGCTCAACGCCCTCGCCCGGGAGGCGGAGTGACCGGGCGGCTGTCCGGCGTCGGGGTCGGCCCGGGTGATCCCGAACTGATCACGCTCAAAGCCGCCCGGCTGATCGGCGCGGCCCAGGTCATCGCCTACCACCAGGGTGTCGGCAAACAGTCCAACGCGCGCCGCATCGCTGCCGGGCTGTTCCCGGACGACGTGATCGAGGAGGCGCTGGTCTATCCGGTGACGACCCAGAGCACCGAGCACCCGGGCGGGTACGCCGGGGCGATGGCCGACTTCTACGCCGAAGCCGCCGAGCGGCTGCGGGCCCACCTTCGTGCGGGCCGCGACGTGGTCGTGCTGGCCGAGGGCGACCCGATGCTCTACGGCTCGTTCATGTACCTGCACGACCGGCTCGCCGGCGAGTTCGACACGCAGGTCGTCGCCGGTGTGCCCGCCTTCGCCGCCGCCACCGCCACCACCGCCCTGCCGCTGGTCCGGCAGACCGACGTGCTGACCGTGCTGCCGGGAACGTTGCCCGAGCCCGAGCTGGCCCGGCGTCTCGCCGACACCGACGGGGCGGTGATCATGAAGCTGGGCCGGACGTTCACCAAGGTCCGCTCGGCGCTCGAGCAGGCCGGGCGCGTCGAGGGCTCCTGGTACGTCGAACGGGCGTCGATGACCGCCGAGCGGGTACTGCCTGTCGCCGACGTGGACCCCGCCACGGTGCCGTACTTCTCGATCGTGCTGGTCCCCGGCGACACCCGGCCCGGAGTGGCCCGTTACGACCTCCCGGCCACCAGGGTCACCGAACCTTATCCCGGTGCCGAGGTCGTCGTCGTGGGCCTCGGCCCCGGTCCCGATCGGTGGCTCTCCCCCGAGGCGTCGCAGGTGCTCGCCGAGGCCGGCCACGTCGTCGGCTACGGCCCGTACGTCCAGCGCGTCGCGAAGCGCCCCGGACTCGTCCGCCACGCCTCCGGCAACACGGTCGAGCTCGAGCGGGCCCGGCAGGCGCTCGATCTGGCGGTCGCCGGTGAGCGCGTCGCGGTCGTCTCCGGCGGTGACGCGGGCGTCTTCGGCATGGCGTCGGCGGTGTTCGAGGCAGGGGTGGACAACCCGCTACTTTCGGTTTCGCCATCCGTGTCGTACCCGGGATCTCCGCCGTCCAGGCGGTCGCGGCGCGCGCGGGCGCGCCGATCGGGGCCGATTTCGCGGTGATGAGCCTGTCGGACCGGCTCAAGCCGTGGGAGGTCGTGGTCAAGCGGCTGCGCGCTGTCGCCGAGGCGGATTTGGTGCTGGCCCTCTACAACCCGCGCTCACGCTCACGCACCGAACAGGTCGCGCAGGCCCGGGCCGTGCTGCTGGAGCACAAGTCCCCCCGGACGGTCGTGGTCGTGGGCCGCGACATCGGCCGGGCCGGGGAGAGTCTCACCGTCACCTCGCTCGGCGAACTGGACCCCGGCAGCATCGACATGAAATGCCTGTTGATCATCGGCGCCTCGGCGACGCGAGTCACCGCGGCCGGACGTGTCTGGAGCCCGCGCTTCGTGCCCTGATCAGCCGCGCACGCGGCGCTCGCGACCGGCCGAGTAGAGGAACGACTCGCCGCCACGGACGTCCCCGGCCAGCGCCGGGCCGACCAGGATGACCGCTGCCTGTCGCAGACCGGCCTGCTCGACCCGGCCGCCGATGTCGGCCAGCGTGCCGCGCAGGATGAGCTCCTGCGGCTGCGACACCCGGTGCACCACGACTATGGGGCAGTCGTGGCCGTAGTAGCCGGCCAGTTCGGCGGCCAGCTCGCGGGTACGCGTGACCGCCAGGTGCAGGGCGAGCGTCGCGCCGGTCGCGGCGAACGCGGCGAGCTTCTCTCCCGACGGCATGACCGTGGACCGGGCCTGCGCGCGGGTGAGCACGACCGACTGGGCCAGCTCCGGGACGGTCAGCTCGGCGCCGACGGCGGCGGCAGCAGCCGCATAGGCCGGCACGCCGGGCGTGACGTCCCACGGGACCCGGGCGGCGTCGAGCCGGCGTGCCTGCTCGTGCACCGCCGAGTACAGCGACGGGTCACCGGAGCACAGCCGTACGACCTCGGACCCGTCGGCGTGTGCCTGGACCAGGTGCGTGGTGATCTGGTCCAGGTCGAGGTGCTGGGTGTCGATCAGCCGGGCGTCGTCACGGCAGTGCTCCAGCACCTCGGCGTCGAGGTACGTGCCCGGGTACAGGCACACGTCGGCGGACTCGAGCAGGCGTACCGCGCGGAGGGTGAGCAGGTCGGCGGCGCCGGGCCCGGCCCCGACGAAATGGACGGTCATGAATCTCCCTTGACGATGGACCACTGGCTGACTGCCCGTGCGGGCGTCCAGCCGGTGAAGCCGCCGAGCGGTTCGGCGCGTTCGACGTGCAGGCGGACGAGTTCACCGCCGCGCCGGCTGTGCTGC
Organism: Micromonospora sp. M42; assembly: GCF_000568915.1. NCBI lineage: Bacteria > Bacillati > Actinomycetota > Actinomycetes > Micromonosporales > Micromonosporaceae > Micromonospora > Micromonospora sp. M42. The sequence goes on from NZ_KK037233.1 coordinate 2,443,884, forward strand.
TTCAGCAGCACCGCCTCGGTCTCGGCGGTGACACCGTGCACGACGAGCCGTCCACCGGCGCCGAGCGCATCCCAGCAGGTGTCCAGCACGCCGGGGACGGTGGCCCCGCCGCCGACGAACACCGCGTCGGGACGGTCCAGGCCGGACAGGGCCCCGGGCGCCGAACCCTCGACCAGACACAGACCCGGCACGCCGAGGGCAGCGGCGTTGCGGTGCACCAGCGCGGCCCGGTCGGAGCGGGGCTCCACCGCGATCGTCCGTGCCGTCGGCCAGGCCCGCATCCACTCCACACCGATCGAGCCGCTGCCGGCGCCGACGTCCCACAGCAGCTGACCGGGCGCGGGCGCGAGCCGGGCCAGGGCACTGGCCCGCAGGTCACGTTTGGTGATCTGCCCGCCGTGCTCGAACGCGTCGTCGGGCAACACGCCGCCCGAGGCCCAGCCCGGACCGGCACCGCAAGCTTCGACAGCGAGAACGTTCAACCGCGGCACGTCGTTCAGGTCCCACCCGGCCGCGGTGGTCGCGGTACACGACTCACCGGCGGCACCGAGGTCACCGAGCACGACCAGCCTGGACTGCCCCCAACCGAGCCCGGTCAGCACCGCGGCCACGGCCGCGGGTGTCGTCTCGTCGCTGGACAGCACGAGCAGCCGGCGCCCGGCCGAGAGCGCAGGCACGATCAGCCGTAGGTCCCGGCCGACCAGGCTGACCGTGGTGACGGACTCGGCCGGCCATCCGAGACGTGCTCGGGCGAGGGCTACCGAGGAGACCCCGGGCACGATCGTCACGCGCTCCGGGCCCAGGACGTCCAGCAGCGTCGTGCCGATACCCGACACGAGCGGGTCGCCGGAGGCCAGCACGACAACCGGCCCTCGCGCGGAGGCGAGCACACCTGGCAGATTGTCCCGCAGCGGCGACGGCCACGCCACGCGCTGCTGGCCGTCGACGGGCGGCACCGCCTCGAGGTGCCGCCGCCCGCCGAGCAGCGTCGCGGCCGCCCGCACCAGCGCCCGGGACGGCTCCGGCAGACCCACCCACCCGTCAGCCCCGATCCCCACCACGGTCACCCGCTCCTCCATGGAGATGCACCCTAGCCGCCCACCGGCCCTTGCCCCGGCCACCGGGGCGTCTATGGTGATGCACAGGTTCGAGGTGCCCCACGACCGTGGTCGCGGGGAGAATCTGGGAAGCCGGTGAGAATCCGGCACAGGGCCCGCTGCGGTGATCCAGGCATTGACCTGGGAAGTCCGAAGACCGGCCTCGATCCGATCCACGGCGCATGCCGCGTCGTGGACCGCCATGGCAGATCGAGCGGGAGCCCTACATGCCAGCGCAGTACCCCTTTTGTGCCGTCGTCGGCGCCGACGACATGACTCTCGCCCTCACCCTGGTCGCGATCGATCCGCTCATCGGCGGTGTCCTGATCCGCGGGGAGAAGGGCACTGCCAAGACCACTACCGTGCGCGGCCTCGCCGAGGTGCTCCCGGCGGTACGGGTCTATGCGGGCGACCGGTTCTCCATCGACCCGGACGATCCCTCGGCGGTCTGCCCCGACGGGCCGTTCGACGTGCCCACGCCCGTCGTCGAACGGCCGGTACGCCTCGTCGAACTACCCGTCGGAGCCGGCGACGACCGGGTGACCGGATCGCTGAAGCTCGATGCCGCGCTGCGAGACGGCGTCGTCGCGTTCGAGCCTGGCCTGCTGGCCCGGGCCCATCGTGGCCTGCTGTACGTCGACGAGGTCAACCTGCTGCCGGACCACCTGGTCGACCTGCTGCTCGACGCCGCGGCGACCGGCCGGGTCAGCGTCGAACGCGACGGTGTCTCGGTCGAGCATGCCTCCCGGTTCGTGTTGATCGGCACGATGAACCCGGAGGAGGGCGAACTGCGCCCGCAGCTGCTCGACCGGTTCGGCCTGACGGTCGAGGTCGCCGCCCCGCGTGACCCCGTCCTGCGGGTGCAGGCGGTCCGCCGCCGGCTCGCATTCGACGCCGACCCGGAGGGCTTCGCCACACGCTGGGCCGGCGAGCAGGAAGCCCTGCGCACCCGGCTGGCCGCCGCCCGGCGCTCGCTGGCCGGTGTCGTGCTCGACGACGAGACGCTGACCAGGATCGCCGAGCTGTGCGCCGCGTTCGACGTGGACGGCCTGCGTGCGGACCTCGTCACCGCTCGCGCCGCCGCGGCGCACGCGGCCTGGCGGGGACGTACGCGAGTGACACTCGAGGACATCCGCATCGCCGCCCGTCTCGCGCTGCCGCACCGCCGCCGCCGCAACCCCTTCGACGAGCCCGGCCTGGACCAGGACCGCCTGGACGACCTACTCGGCCACAACGACCCCGACCCCGGACCCGACGGTCCCGGCGGCGGTCTGCCCGACGACACCGGGCACGACGGATCGGCCGGGGACGTGCCCGGCTCTCCCGGCGAGAGCCCGCCCGTACCGGAGCCCGAACGGCAGGCCGCCACATCGATGGCATCCGCGGGCGAGCCCGCACGTGCCCGCTTGCTGGTCGTGAAAGGAACCGGCGACGGTCAGGCCGGCCGGCGGTCCCGGGCACGAACACCGCAGGGCCGTGTCGCCGGGCAGCGGCGGCGCACGTCCGGCGACGGCCGGCTGCACCTGCCGGGCACCATCACCGCGGCGGCGCCGCATCAGCATTCCCGGGGTGGCTTGACCGGCGGTCGCGGCCTCGCGCTCGTGCCCGGCGACCTGCGCCGGGCCGAGACCGTCGGGCGCGAGTCGAACCTCGTGCTGCTGTGCGTGGACGCGTCCGGTTCGATGGCGGCCCGCCGCCGCATGGAGCAGGTCAAGACCGCTGTGCTGTCGCTGCTGCTGGACGCCTACCGCCGCCGGGACAAGGTCGCACTGGTGACGTTCCGCCGGCACACCGCCGAGGTCGTCCTGCCACCGACCGGCTCGGTCGACGTCGCCTCCCGCCGCCTGGCCGACCTACCGGCCGGTGGCCGGACCCCGCTCGCGGAGGGCCTGGAACGCAGTGGGGAGGTGCTGCGCCGGGAGGCGCTGCGCGACCCGTCCCGCCGGCCCCTGCTCGTCGTGGTGACCGACGGCCGCGCCACCTCCGGCCCGGACCCGCTGGGTCGTGCCCACCGCGCCGCCGCCGCGCTCGCCACCAGCGGTGTCCAGGTCGTCGTCGTGGACTGCGAGACCGGACGATTCCGGCTCGGCCTCGCCGCCCGGCTTGCCACTCATCTGAGGGCCGAGCACGTGCCGCTCGGTGAAGTGACCGCCGACGGGCTCACCGGGGTCGTTCGCACGGCGACCGCTCCGCGGGCGGGGGTGGCCTGATGCCGCAGGGTAAGCCGCTCACCGTCCCGGACGACGGCAGCACCACCCGCCAGCGGCGCAACCGGCCGCTGCTGATGGTCCACACCGGAAACGGCAAGGGCAAGTCGACCGCCGCCTTCGGTATGGCGATGCGCGCTTGGAACCAGGGCTGGGACATCGGGGTGTTCCAGTTCGTGAAGTCGGCCAAGTGGCGCATCGGGGAGCAGACCGTCCTGGAGAGGCTCGGGCTGCTGCACGAGCAGACCGGCGAAGGCGGGCCAGTCGAGTGGCACAAAATGGGCTCCGGATGGTCCTGGAGCCGTAAGAGCGGCACCGAGGCGGACCACGCCGCGGACGCCGCCGAGGGCTGGGCGGAGGTGAAGCGCCGTATCCAGGCGGAACGGCACCAGCTCTACATCCTGGACGAGTTCACCTATCCGATGCAGTGGGGCTGGGTCGACGTCGGCGACGTCGTGGAGACACTGGTCCACCGTCCCGGCCGTCAGCACGTGATCGTCACCGGGCGCCGGGCCGACCACCGGCTGATCGAGGCAGCCGATCTGGTGACCGAGATGCAGCACGTCAAGCACCCGATGGACGTCGGCCAGAAGGGCCAACGAGGCATCGAATGGTGAGCCTTCCGCGGCTGATCGTCGCGGCGCCGGCCTCCGGCCACGGCAAGACCACGGTCGCGACCGGGCTCATGGCCGCGCTGGCCGCGCGCGGGCACACCGTGTCGGGGCACAAGGTGGGGCCCGACTACATCGACCCCGGCTACCACGCGCTGGCCACCGGACGCCCCGGCCGCAACCTCGACCCGCACCTGACCGACCCCTCACTCGTGATCCCGCTGCTGCTGCACGGCGCACGCGACGCGGACATCGCCATCGTCGAAGGGGTCATGGGCCTGTTCGACGGCCGCATCGGCGGCGACGGTTTCGCCTCTACCGCGCACCTCGCGGCCCTGACCGCCACCCCGATCCTGCTGGTCGTGGACGTCTCGCACACCTCGCGCAGCGTAGGGGCCGTCGTGCACGGAATGGGCACGTTCGAGGCCGGCGTCACCGTCGCGGGTGTCGTGCTCAACAAAGCCGGGTCCGCCCGCCACGCCGCCGAGGCGGCCCGGGCGGTGGAATCCACCGGCGTACCGGTGCTCGGGATCCTGCACCGCGACCAGGGTGTCAGCGCCCCGTCGCGCCACCTCGGGCTCGTGCCGGCAGCCGAACGTGAGGAGGCCGCCGCCGCCCTGGACGTGCTGGCCGAGCAGATCGCCCGCCACGTGGACCTCGATGCGGTGCTGCAGGTGGCACGCACCGCACCCGATCTGGACGCCCAGCCATGGGATCCCGCCGCGCACGTCCGGCGGCTGGGCGCCGGATCACCGGTGGTTGCGGTCGCGGCCGGGCGTGCCTTCACCTTCCGGTACGCCGAGACGACCGAGCTGCTGCAGGCGGCGGGCTGCACCGTCGTTCCGTTCGACCCGGCCCGCGACCAGCGGCTTCCCGCCGGGACACGCGGGTTGTACCTCGGTGGGGGGTTCCCCGAGGTACACGCGTCCACGCTGAGCGCCAACACGACGCTGCGCCACGAACTGCGCCAGGCCGTCCTCGACGGCGTCCCCACCGTCGCCGAGTGCGCCGGCCTGCTGTATCTGTGCCGCTCCGTCGACGGCCATCCCATGGTCGGGGCGCTCGACGCCGAAGCAGTCATGACGCCGCGCCTCACCCTCGCGTACCACCGTGCCGGACTCGGCTCGGACCAGCTGCTCGGCGAGCGGGGAACCGCTGCCACCGGCCACGAATTCCACCGCACCACCGTCACACCCGGTCACGGCGAGCACCCCGCCTGGCGCATCGAGGGCCGCAATGCCGGATTCGCCTCCCCCAGCCTCAGCGCGTCCTATCTGCACGTGCATTGGGCTGGGCACCCGCATCTGGCCCAGTCGTTCACCGAGGCCGTACACCGGACGGCTGTCTCCTCAGCACGTTAGGAATCACCGTCACATGCAGCTGAACCTTACCGGCCGTAGCGTGCTCGTCCTCGACGGGAGCGCACCCGCCGCCGTCACGGTCAGTGCGCTGCTGCACAAGCGGGCCCTGGTCACCGTCGCCGCGCCGGCCGTGTGCGCCGCGCTGGAGGACCTCGCCCTCCGCGGGCGCCTGACCTGGGTCACCACCCCGGTCGACGAGAGCCGGTTCGACGTCGTGCTGCGTACCGTCGCACCCTCGGAGGCCGGGTCGGCGGCAGCGGTCCGAACGGCCGGACACGTCACGCTGGTCGGCGCCGGCCCGGGCGATCCGGGGCTGGTCACCGTCGCCGGACGCGCGGCCGTCAAGCAGGCCGACGTGATCCTCACCGACCGGCTCGCCCCGTGGGAGGCCCTGAAGTGGGCGCGCCCGGACGCCGAGATCATCGACGTCACCAAGATCCCGTACGGGCGGAGCACGAGCCAGGAACAGATCAACGCGCTGCTCGTCGAGCACGCCCGCGCCGGACGGCACGTTGTGCGGTTCAAGGGCGGCGACTCGTACGTCTTCGGCCGCGGCTTCGAGGAAGTCACCGCGTGCGCCGAAGCCGGCGTCCCCACCACCGTGATACCCGGCGTGACCTCCAGCATCGCGGCCCCGGAGCTGGCCGGCATCCCGGTCACCCACCGCGGACTCGTGCAAGGCTTCACCGTCATCTCCGGCCACGTACCGCCCGGCCATCCCGACTCGTCGATCGACTACGCCGCCCTCGCCCGCACCGGCACCACCCTCGTGGTGCTGATGGGCATGCGCAACCTCGCGGCCATCGCCGACGCGCTCGTCGCCGCTGGTCTCGACCGGAACACACCCTGCGCCGTCGTCGCGGACGCCGCCTCGGCCGGCCAGCGGGTGCTGCGCAGTACCCTCGCCGACGTCGTCGCCGACACCGCCGAGGCCGGCATCGGCGCGCCCGCCGTAACGGTGATCGGCCACGTCGTCGCCCTCGGACCGGCCGCCGTGCAGGCAGTCGCGACAGCGTCGCGTTGCTCCGATACCTGATATGGTCGTGCCACCCTGCTGAAGGAAGCCGGTGTGAATCCGGCGCAGTCGCGCTACTGTGACGCCGCTCGCGGCGAAGCCAGACCCTCCAGCCAGGTCGACCACCCATCGACGGGACGCAGCATCCCAAGGAGTGTCATGCCTCAGGCGACCACGGCCATTCCGGCCGTTCTTCCCACCATCCCCGTTCGCGCGCTCGCCCCCTGGGCGCTGTTCTTCGCGCTGGTCACCGCCGTCGTCCTGTATTTCGTGGGCGCCGAGCAGGGAGCTTTCTCCGTCTTCGAGGGCACCTTCATCCACGAGCTGACGCACGACGCACGGCACGTGCTGGGCTTCCCCTGCCACTGACACCACGCCACGCGGCAGTTCGCCCGGCCCGGCCGGAGTTTTCGTCTTTCCTCGTCACCGGCGCTGCGGGCGTTTCGTGATGCCCGCGGCCGGCTCTCGAACGGACCCTTGATGACCCCTCGCACTTTTCTCGTTCACGGGCTGCTGGCCGGGCTCATCGCCGGTTTCGCGGCCTTCCTCGTCTCCTACGTCGTCGCCGAACCCCAGGTCGATGCAGCCATCGCCCTGGAGGAAGCCGGTGCCGCCGAGCACCCGCACGACAATGCCACCGCCGAGCAGTCTCACAGCCACGATGAGGAGGAGGCCGAGGTCTCGCGTGGCACCCAGTCCACCGGGGGCCTGGCACTGGGCACCATCCTGGTGGGCATCGTCCTCGGTGGAGCGACCGCGCTCGCTGCCGCCTTCGCCGCCGGGCGTCTGGGCTCCCTGTCCGCACGGGCCAGCACCGCGGTGGTCGCCGCCGTCGGTTTCGTCGCCACCGCCCTCGTGCCGTTCCTCAAGTACCCCGCCACACCACCGGCGGTCGGCTCCGGTGACACGATCAACGAGCGGACCGCGCTGTACTTCGGGTTCTGGGCACTGAGCCTGGCCGCCGCGATCGGCGCCGTGGTCCTGGCCCGGCGTCTGCTGCCCCAGCTGGGCGCATACTCGGCGGTGCTGGCCGGTGCCGGTGCCTATCTCGTGGTCGTCGTGGTCGCCGGGGCTCTGCTGCCGACGGTCAACGAGGTCGGCGGTTTCCCGGCCGACACACTCTGGTACTTCCGCATCTCGTCGATCACGACCCTGGCCGCGACTTGGGCGGTCCTGGGTGCAGTGCTGACCGGTCTGGTCGGACGCGACGCGGACCGTGCCGCCGAGCGGCTGCGCCGCCAGGAGCTGGCGGCCACGCTCTGAACCTTCCCGGCTGAACCTCGCGTCAGGGTGCGGGCAACGCCCGCACCCACGCCAGGGCGGCGTCCACGTCACGGACCAGCGGCACTCCGGCCGGCGGCCCGGCGCGGCGCACGATCACGACCGGCATCGCCCGCTCGGCGGCGACCTCCAGCTTCGCGACCGTGTGGTCACCGCCGGAGTCCTTGGTAACTAGAACGTCCGTGCCCGCCATCACCTCCCGCTCGTGCGCGAGGGTGTAGGGACCGCGGCTGCGCAGCAGCTTCCACGACACCGGCAGAACGATGTCGGGCTCGTCCACCACGCGAACCAGGCACGCATGCCGGCGCAACGGTTCGACGAAGTGCGCCAGCGACTGCCGTCCGACGGTGAGGAACGGCCGGTCGCCCAGACCGGCCGCCACCCGGGCAGCTTCACTGTGGTCACCGGCCCAGTACCAGGCCGACGCCTCGGGGCGAGCGGCCCAGCCGGGCCGTTCCAAACGGAGCAGGGGAACCCCGGCGGCCGGGCACGCCGCCGCCGCGTTGGCGCTGATCTTCTCCGCGAACGGGTGCGTCGCGTCGACCACGGCACGCACCCGGGTCTCCGCCAGGTACGCGGCCAGTCCTGCGATCCCGCCGAAGCCACCGACGCGGACCTGCCCCACCGGCAGCCGGGGACGCGCGACCCGCCCCGCCAGTGAGGTCACGACCACGGCACCGTCGTCGACGAGCGAGGCCGCCAGCGCGCGGGCCTCGCCCGTCCCACCGAGCACGAGAATCCTCACGCGTAGGGTCCGATCACCGGCGCCGCGGGAGCGCCCCGCTCGGCTAGGTTCAGCAGCGCGTCGACCTCCAGGTGTTTCTCCGCCAGGTCGGCGAGCAGATCCAGCCGGGCCTGCCGGGCCGGCTCTGCGCCCGCCGCCAGCGCCTGCACCCACTGAGCATGGCCGATCTCCGCCCCACCCGCACACGCCATCGAATTGTTCGCCATGTTCCGTGCCTTGAACGGAGCGACCCGAACACCGCGCCGTGCGAAGGCCCGGCACAACGCGGTCGTCACCCGGCTCTTGCCCGCGTCCGACGTCGTGCCCGCCACCATGAGCCGCCCGGTTCGGCGAGCCTGTCCTTCCACCGCCCCAGTATCGCCTGCTGTCCATCCGCCGGACCGCCGGGCTCGGCGTGGGCGAGGTCCAGCCCGGGCTGGTGTCCGACGCTGCCCACCACTTCGGCCATCAGCAACGTGACCTCATGGACGAGTTCGTCCATGCTCTGCCCTGTCTGTGACTGGACCAGGGCCAAGGGCGAGTTCGGCGAGCAGCATGAAACCCGGGTGCGCACGGTCTCGTCGCCGATGGCGCCCAGCAGTTCCTCGGCGCCGGCGAAGTCACCGCGGTGTCTGGCCGCAATGACTCCCGCCGCCTGCTGCGCCGCGAGGAACGCCGGCCCAGCGCCGGCCTCGGTCATCGTGCCAGGATAATCGGGTTGCCGGCGCGGGGCGCGTCGAACCGCCGGGTCACGTCCGACCAGTGAACCGGTGGCCGCGTCGAGCGCCGCGTGCAGCAAACGGTTTCGCGCCGTCGAGGAAACACCTGTGCACGAATACGCCCAGACGCGCGGCCATCTGCTCGGCGAGCTGGTGGATCGTGTCGTGGCCAGCGTGGTGGGTGACCGACCGGGCACCGGCAGCACGTGCCGGGTCATGACGGCGGCCGGAACTCAATGACGGTCCGCCCGTCGTGAACCCGCACGTCTGCGTCGACGCCGTACACGTCGGCGAGCAGCGCCGGGGTGAGCACCCGTGCGGGTGGTCCCGCGGCGACGACCCGGCCGTGGTGCAGTACGACGACGGTGTCGCAGAACATGACGGCCAGGTTGAGGTCGTGCAGCGCGGCGAGGGCGGTGACCTGCGATCGGCGGACCAGGTGCAGCAGCTGAAGCTGGTGGCCGATGTCGAGGTGGTTGGTGGGTTCGTCGAGCAGCAGCAGTTCCGGCTCCTGGGCCAGCGCGCGGGCGAGCTGGACGCGCTGGCGTTCCCCACCGGACAGGGTCTGCCACTTACGGTCGGCGAACCCGGCCAGGTCGACCCGGCCCAGTGCCTCGACCGCGGCGGCATGGTCGCAGCCGGTGTCGGACCAGCGGGTCCGGCGGTGCGGGATGCGGCCGAGCAGGACCACGTCGCGGACGGTCAGGTCGAGGTCGGTCTCGGCGTGCTGGGCCAGCAACGCGATGCGCCGGGCCAGGGCAAGGCGCCGCAGCCGAGTCACGTCGTCGCCTGCGAGTGTGATGTTGCCGGTATCCGGGCGCACCAGGGCGGCGACGGCCCGCAGCAGGGTGGTCTTGCCGGAGCCGTTCGGGCCGAGCAGCCCGACCAGGCTGCCCGCCGGGACGGTGCCGGTGACGTGGTCGAGGATGCGGGCGGCGGGCACCGCCCACGAGACGTCGGAGATCTGAAGCATCAGCCGCGTACCTCCCGGCGGCGCAGGATCAGGAAGAACGCCGGCACCCCGACCAGTGCCGTCAGCACCCCGACCGGCAGCTCACGCGGTTCGAAGACGGTGCGGGCGGCGGTGTCGACCCAGGTCAGGAAGATGGCGCCGGCGAGCACGGCGACCGGTAGCAGCCGCCGGTGGTCCGGTCCGGTGATCAGGCGGGCGGCGTGTGGGAGGATCAGCCCGACGAACCCGATCGCGCCGCTGACCGCGACCAGCACGGCGGTCAGCAGGGCGGTGCCGACCAGCAGCAGCCACCGCAGCCGGTTCACCTCGACGCCGAGGCTCGCGGCGGCCTCCTCACCGAAGGCGAAGGCGTTGAGGGTACGGGCGTGCCAGCCGACCACCGCCAGCACCACGACCAGCACCGGTACCGCCCAGCCCAGGGCCGTCCAGTCGGCGCGGGCCATCGACCCGGACAGCCAGAACGTGATGCTCTGCGTGGCGTGCGGGTCGGCCACCCAGATGATCACGAAAGAGGTCAGTGCCGCGCACAGTTGTCCCACCGCGACCCCGGTCAGCACCACGCGCGTCGGCGACAATGCCCCGAACCTCCCGGCCAGGCCCACGACCAGCAGGAACGCGACAAGGGCACCGAGGAAGGCGCCGCCGGTCAGCGCGGCTACGCCACTACCGATGCCGGCCACGACCACCAGGACCGCGCCCAGCGACGCCCCTGAGGAGACCCCGAGCAGGTACGGGTCCGCCAGGGGATTGCGGGTGACGGTCTGCATGACCGCACCGGCCGCGGCCAGGCCCGCCCCCACCGTGGCGGCGCCGAGAACCCGGGGCAAACGTAGGTCCCAGACGATGTGGTCGCGCAGCAGCGGCACGTCCGAGTTCGCGAGTCCCAGGTGGCCGGCGACGACCGTCCACACCGTCCCGACAGTCAGGTCGGCCGGGCCGATGGTGACCGCGACGGCCACCGACAGCACCAGACCGGCGACCAGAGCCAGCACGAGCGCGGCCAGGCCGACCGCCCGCACCGGGCGGTGGGTGCGCACCGGGGCGGGCCGGGTGGTGACGGCGGTCAGCTCGGGGCCCCGGACGGCAGCGCGGCGATGCCCTGGGCGAGGGCTTCGACGCCGAGGACGTTGCGGACACCGGCCGTGGTTGACGAGAACGGGATCACCACGTACCACTGCTGTTTGACCGCGGGCAGGTCCTTGAGGGTGCGGTGCCCGGCGAGGAAGGTCTTCTTCTGCGCGGCGGGATCCCAGCTCGCGTCGACGAGCACGATGACCTCGGGGTTGCGGTCGGTGACGGTCTCCCAGCTTGTGTCGCCCCAGCTGCCGGTGAGGTCGGCGAAGGCGTTGGTGACCCCGGCCGCCGACATGATCATGTTGGGGGCGCCGCAGCAGGCGCCGACGCTCGGGGCGTCGCTGCCGCCGTCCCACCACATGACCTTCACGTTGCGGGCGGTGCCTGCGGCCGTGGCGATGCGGCCCTCGTGGTCGGCGATCAGCTTCTCGCCGCGGTCGCTCACCCCGAAGATCACCGCGAGCTCGCGGATCTCGGTGAACACGTCGCCGATGGCGAGCTTCGCCTGCCGGGTCTGCGCCGGGCACCCGGCAGGGGAGATGTAGGTGCCGACGCCGAGTTTCTGCCAGTCGGCGCGGTCACCGACCCCCTCGTCACCGAACGCGCTGTTGTACGACGCGTACACGAAATCGGGTTCAGCCTCGAGCAGCTTCTCCTTGGTCGGGTACTCCTTGGCCAGCACCGGGATCTTCGCGTAGGCGTCCGCGTAGGCGGGCAGGATCGCGTCGTCGAGGTAGGCCGTGCCGATCATCCGATCTTGCAGGCCCAGGGCCAGCATGATCTCCGTGGCGGCCTGGTTCATGGTGACGACCCGCATCGGTGGCGCCGCGATGGTCACCGGGGTGCCGCAGTTGGTCACCGCGACCGGTCCAGCGGACACCGCCGGTGGTGCGGCAGCAGGCTTGGCATCGGCGCCGCAGCCGGTGAGCAGCACAGTGGACAGCAACAACGGCGCGGCAACGCGCCAGGGCATGGGGAACCGCACAGCGGGACCGCCTTCCAACACCTCGTGGACGGGGACGAACGTGCCGTGGCCGGTCTCCTGGCTGACGGGACAAGCAACCGCCGGCCGGCCTTCCCAGGCATCTCTGCCCAGTGACCTCGCGAAACGACGAGGGCCGACGGTCTCCCGATCACAGTGGCGAGGGCCGCGCCGGCATCACACCGGCTTCCCGAACACCACGGCGTCCCCACCATAACGGCCCGCGCTCGCCGCGGATCCGGTCCGGGCACCCGCTGTGGGAAATCCGACGCGCCGGACCGGCCTCGGCGTGGCTGTCGGCCCGCAACCCATCCGGCTCCTTTCTCGTGCGCGGTGGCTGGGCGAGGGCACGTGATCGACAGTGAGCGCCGTGGCTGAGGCTGAGCAGCAATACGTGAGCGCAGGTGCGAGGCCACGTCCGCCGGCGACCGGCTCCTCGGTCGTGGGCATGAGGCCGGCGATGCAGACGTCGAAGAGCTCGACGAGCGAGCACGGTACTTCGCGATCTGGATCGCCATCCGACCTGCGTTGCCGACGGCGCCGAGGACAAGGACGCGCTGGCCCGCGGTGAAGTTGATGCGGCGCGTCAGCGCGATCCAGGATGACATCGCCCGGGTTCATGGCGGTGGCGATCCGCACCGGGTCCACGCCGTCGGGTAGAACCACGCTGCGCGAGGGTCGATCAGGGTGCGTTCGGCGAAGGTTCCAAGGGGCGTATCGTGCAGGACCACGCAGCGGACGTTGCCCTTCTCGCCGCGTACCACGCCGTCCACGCCGGGGACGAGCGGGAAGATGTTGTTGCTGGTCCCCGGCGATCGGCATCTGGGCGGCGACCAGTGCGCTGGGCTTCGCCGCCGGGCCGCCGATCGGCGGACTCGTCCTGGCTCACCTGCCCTGGGGTGCGATCTTCCTGGTGAACGTCCCGATCGTGGTGATCTGCCTGCTCGCCGGCCGGATACTGGTCCCGGAATCGCGGGACCCGACCGGTGGGCGTCTCGACCTGGGCGGGGCGACGCTGTCCACCGCCGGCCTGACCGCGATCGTCTCCCCGGGTTCCGCCCACGTCCCCGCCGGTCAGGTGGCCAGGCGCAGGTGACGCCGCTGCCGCAGCCGCACCGCGACAGCCCGCCACGACCAGCAACGTGAGCGCGGCAGCGAAGGCCAGCCCGTCGGTCAGGCCTGCCTCCAGCTCGCGCAACGTGGTGGAGCGGTAGGTGGACGGCGAGCGACGCCGGTCCCGATCCGGGCCGGCGTCGCTCGCCGTCGGGCTCAGAGTGTGGTTTCGCTGGTGAGGCCGAAGTAGTCGTGCCATTTGGTGCTGGGGGCGAATGTGGTGCCGGTGGAGAGTGCGACGTAGATGTCGTTGGTGGTGCCTTTGGTGAAGACGATGAGGTCGTCTTTGCCGTCGCCGTTGGCGTCGGCGAGGTAGGGGAACTCGCCGGTTAGGCAGAAGAAGTCGTGCCACTTGATCGTGGTTCCGGCGAAGGTGGTGCCGGTGGAGGTGGCGGCGTAGACGTCGGCGTCGGTGTTGCAGGTGAAGGTGACGATGTCGTCGCGGCCGTCGCCGTTGATGTCGCCCACCCGGGGCTGCTCGGCGCCGACGGCGAACAGGTCGTGCCATTTCTGCGGTGCCCCGAAGCCGTTGCCGGTGGACAGGGCGACGATGACGTCGGCAGCGGTGGCGGGGCCTTGGGTGAAGGTGATGAGGTCGTCGCGGCCGTCGCCGTTGACGTCGCCGAGGGCGGGGAACTCCCCGGCGATGGAGAAGTAGTCGTGCCATTTCACGGCGGTGCCGGTGAAGGAGGTGCCGGTGGACAGGGCGACGTAGACGTCGGCGTCGGTGTCGTGGGTGAAGGTGATGAGGTCGTCGCGGCCGTCGCCGTTGACGTCGCCGACGGCGGGGACTTCGGTGCCGGGGGCGAACCAGTCGTGCCATTTCGCGGATGCGGCGAAGGATGTGCCGGTGGACAGGGCGACGTGGACGTCGGCGGTGGTGCCGTGGGTGAACACGATGGCGTCGTCGCGTCCGTCGCCGTTGACGTCTCCGGTCAGGGGGGTCTCTCCGGACAGGGCGAACCAGTCGTGCCACTTCACCGACGTGCCCGCGAACGACGAACCCGTCGACGTGGCCACATACGCGTCGGCCAGCGCACCGTGGGTGAACGCGACCACGTCATCCCGGCCGTCACCGGTGAAATCCGTCGGCGAACCACCGAAATAGCGGGCGGTCGGGCCCCCGCCACCCTGGTTCACCAGCGAGAGGTAGTAGTTCCAGTTCCAGTTCGGTCCCGGGTCGGTGTGGTCGTTGCCCGGGATCTCGTTGTGCCCCTTGATGCCGGTGCGGTTCTTCGGGATGCCGTACTTGTCGCACAGGTAACGGGTAAGCGCGGCCGAGGAACGGTACATCGCGTCGGTGAACCAGGCCGGGTTGTCGACGTACCCCTCGTGCTCGATGCCGACGCCGTACGCGTTGCCCGACCGGGCGTGGTAAGCGGTGTCGCCCTCGCGGACCATCTGAGTGATCTCGCCGGTGCTGGACTTCACCACGTAGTGGGCGCTGACCCCGGCCGACGGGTTCTGGAACCAGCTGATCGTACCGGCGTACGACCCCTGGGTGACATGGAGAATCACAGTGGTGATCCGGCGGGGCCGCCCCACGCCGTAGTTCGCTCCGTTGGCAGCCACCCACCGCGCCGGCGGGTACTCGGGCACGGCGGCGGCGAGCGTACGGGACGCGGTGCCGGCGGGCGCCACGGCGGCGTAGCGACCCCGCTCTGGCTCGACCCGGTGCGCCCGGACCGGCACCGCGCCCGGGATGCCCTGCTGCACCAGCTCGTAGATCCCGTCCGCGTACAGGCGTGCGGTGGCGTCGTCGGCCGCGTCGCCGTACCGCGCCACCACCGGGTACCAGGCGGTCACCCGGTCCCGATCCCGCGCGGTCAGCCCCTCGGCGTCGGCCAGCTCGCGCAGCACGGCCGCACCGCCGCGGATGTTCGCCGGCGTGGCGGTCTTCAGGCGCGCGACCGGCTCGCCGGTCAACTTCGCTGCCCGTTCCAGGCTGTGCTGGGCGGGGTTGCTGACCAGGTGCATCACCCCGTAGCCGTTCGCCTGGCTCGGCTTGCCGCCGTGCGCGTCGAGGCGGGACTCGCCGTAGCCGACCGCGACCAGGACGTCCCGAGGTACGTCGTACTCCTGCGCCGCCCGCACGAACGCGGCGTCCAGCGCGGTCCGGCCCGGCGGCGTCGCGGACACCGGCGCGGGCTGCACCGCGATCCCGCCGGCGAGCGCCGCGGCCAGCAGGGCGACGCCGGTGCGTCGCCGTCTCCGTCGTGTTCCGGCCACGGGGGCCTCCCATCCTGGTGTCACAGCGTCACCTCACCGGTGAGCCCGAAGTAGTCGTGCCACTTGCTGCTGGCACCGAAGGTGGTGCCGGTGGACAGGGCGACGTAGACGTCGTTCGTGGCGCCCTTGGTGAAGACGATGAGGTCGTCCTTGCCGTCGCCGTTCGCGTCGCCCAGGTAGGGGAACTCGCCCGGCAGGCAGAAGAAGTCGTGCCACTTGACGGTGGTGCCGGCGAAGCCGGTGCCGGTGGAGGTGGCGACGTAGACGTCGGCGTCGGCGTCGGCGTCGGCGTCGGCGTTGCAGGTGAACGTGACGACGTCGTCCTTGCCGTCGCCGTTGACGTCCCCCACCCGCGGCTGCTCGGCACCCACGGCGAACAGGTCGTGCCACTTCTGCGGCGCCCCGAACGACGTGCCGGTGGACAGCGACACGATCACGTCCGCCGCTGACGCGGGGCCCTGGGTGAAGGTGATGATGTCGTCCTTGCCGTCGCCGTTGACGTCGCCCAGGGCGGGGAACTCCCCGGCGATGGAGAAGTAGTCGTGCCACTTCACCGCCGTGCCCGAGAACGACGACCCGGTTGACAGCGCCACGTAGACGTCCGCCGTCGCGTTGTGCGTGAACGCGACGATGTCGTCCCTGCCGTCGCCGTTGACGTCACCGACGGCGGCGATCTCCGCACCGGGGGCGAACCAGTCGTGCCACCGGCCCGGCGACGTGAACGCCGACCCGTTCGACAGCGCCACGTACACGTCGCCGGTGTTGCCGTGCGCGAACGTGACGATGTCGTCGCGGCCGTCACCGTTGACGTCGCCCGTCGACGCGGTCTCCCCGCCGATGGAGAAGAAGTCGTTCCACTTCCCCGACGTTCCGGCGAAGCCGGTTCCGGTCGACGTGCTCGCGTACACGTCGGCGGAGGCGTTCTGGGTGAAGGTGAGGATGTCGTCGCGGCCGTCACCGTTCACGTCCGTCGACGAGCCGCCTGCCATGCCGTGGGTACGCGCCGCCTGGTTGAGCAGCGTGCGCGCGGTCCCCGCCACCTGGTCGTACCGGTCGGGGAAGCCCGATCGCTGGACGCACTGGGCGACCTGGCCCGCCGTGTAGCCGGGGTTGTTGCGGTCGCAGGTGATCGCACGCGTGACGTACTGCGTGGTGGCGTAGACCGGGTCCATGATCTGCTCCGGCGTGCCCCAGCCGTAGTCCCAGCGCTGCTGGAACACGCCCAGGCTGGACTTGTCGCCGCAGGGCAGGTTGTTCATGTGGGACTCGACCCAGCCCGCCTCGAAGGTGGAGAGCATGACCTTGTCGTTGACGTTGTACGACCGGGCCACCCGGTAGACGATCACGGTGACGGCGGGGTCGTGGGTGGCCGGGACGGACGGGCAGGCGAGCGTGCCGATCGGTACGGCGGCGGCCGGCGCGCCGGCCGCGCCGGCCGCCGTGACGGTGCAGAGCGCGACAAGCATCGCCAGCAGATTTCGTCTCACCGTGCTCCTCGGGGGTGGGGGTGACCAGCGGCACCGGGCGAGAAATCGATTGCTGACGAGTCTCGTAGTCACCCACATCGATGTCAATAGCGGCGGCGGGACGCGATCGACCCGGTCGGAAATCGATTGCTGGACGGGTATAGGATTCCGTGCGATCTCCCGCGGTGGCGGTCTCACTCCGGTACGTCACCATCCGACGGGGGCCGGGCCGGAGCGCCCGGGCGACGACGACGGGAGCGCGATGACGACCATCTACGACGTGGCGCGTCGCGCGGGAGTGTCGCCGGCGACCGTCTCCCGCGTCCTCAACGGGCGTGCCTCGGTCGACCCGGACATGGCCGCCCGGGTACGGCAGGCCGCGCAGGACCTCGACTACCGCCCGAACGCCGTCGCGCGCAGCCTGCGCCGCAGCCGGACCAGCCTCTGGGCGGTCATCATCTCCGACATCGGGAACCCGTTCTTCACCTCGATGGTGCGCGGTGTCGAGGACGTCGCGCAGGAGGCCGGCTTCTCGGTCGTGCTCTGCAACGGCGACGAGGATCCGGAGAAGGAGGCCCGCTACGTGGCGGCGGCCCTGGCCGAGCGGATGGCCGGGGTGATCATCTCCTCGTCCGGGCGGCCGGCCCTGATCAGCCGCCTGGTGCAGGCCCGCATCCCGGTCGTGGCGATCGACAGGCAACCACGCGGCGTCGAGGTGGACACCGTGCTGGTGGACAACACCCACGGCGCCGAGCAGGCGACCGCCCATCTGGTGGGCAGCGGCTACCGGCGGATCGCCTGCATCACCGGCCCACGCCGGATCTCCACCGCCATGCAGCGGCTGCGGGGCTACCAGCGGGCGCTGAAGGCGAGCGGACGCCAGACCACCGAGGACCTGATCCGGTACGCGGACTTCCGCGAGGAGGGCGGCTACCGCGCGATGGCCTCCCTGCTGGAGACCGCCGAGCCGCCGGACGCGGTGTTCGCGGCGAACAACCTGATGACTGTGGGCGCCCTCGAGTGCCTCGTGGACAACGGCATCGGCGTGCCCGACCCGTTCGGCATCGTCGGGTTCGACGACATCCCCTGGGCGCACCTGGTCCGGCCCTCGCTGAGCACCGTCGCGCAGCCCACCTACGACCTGGGGCGCACCGCGGCCACGCTGCTGGTCGAGCGGATCGCCGACCCGGCCAAGGCACCCTCGACAGTGGTGCTCCACACCGAGCTGCGGGTACGCGACAGCTCGGCACCGTCGGCCGGCCGGCAGGGCCACGCGGTGGGCCGTGCCCGGTCGCGCGGCACTGCCGCCGGCTCGCTCAGATCGTGACGTCCCCGCACAGGTGCACCCGTACGCCCAGCTCGGCGAAGAGGGCGGCCTTGACCCGTAGCGCGCGGTCGGCGGTGCCGGCGTCTGGCGCGTAGACCACGTTGACGTGGTTGGCCTTGTGCCGGGCCATCAACTGGTCGCGGCCCACGCCGTGCAACACGGCGTGCATGATCGGCCATTGCGGTGTGGTGGCGTCCAGCCGCCGCCGGGTCTCCGCCTCGGGCAGCGCCACCACCGTGCCGCGCCCGAGGTCGACGTGCAGGCCGCCGTCCATCACGAACACGCGCGACCAGACGATCTCCCCCGGCTTCGACACGCCGCTGAGCGTGCCGCCGCCGAGCGGGAAGTACATCGGCGGCTGACGCATGCTGTATGACCTGTCGTAGCCGCCGTTGTGCGACGCGGGCACCGCACCGGAGATCTCGAAGACCCAGACGAAGTGCTCGCCGTACTGCTGCCCCCAGCGGATGTCGTGCAGCGTCGTCGCCGGGTCCAGGCCCATCGCGGTCCAGATCCGGTTGGTGACCAGCGAGTCCACGGCGACGCCCTCGTCGACCTCGTTGAAGTGCGGCAGCGCGACGCCCGGGTACAGCTCCCGGGAGCCGTCCCGGCTGGTCACCGGGGGGCGTTCGACGTTGTTCAGCAGCCCCTCGGCCAGGTCGCTGGCCGGCACGGTGTCCTTGAGCCCCTGCTGGTACTGGATCCCGACGGCGTCCAGGCCGAAGTCGTCGGCGATGCGCAGCGCGGCGACGTACATGCGGCACTGGCTGAGCAGTTGGGCGTACGTCAGCTCGGTGGCCTCGTCGGTGCCGGTGTGGAACGTCATCCCGGCCGCCTCCAGCCAGGCCAGCACCGCCCGCGCCTCGGTGTCGCGCACCCGCGCCATCTCCGCCACCAGCGCGCTCTGCGACAGGCGTTCCTTGAAGACGCCGAGCGGGTTGAGCAGCTCGTCGTCGATGATGGCGTTGTACATGCCCATGCAGCCCTCGTCGAAGACGCCGATGACGGCCCGCTCGGAGACGAGCTGCCGGGCCAGCGCCACGCCGAGTTCGACCTCCTCGTCCGGCCGCAGCACAGGCAGCGGGCGTACGTGGCTCTCGTCGTGCGTCACCCGGCCAGTCTCCAGCCACTTCTTCAGGCCGTCGCGCGCCCACTCGTCGGTGAAGTCCTCGCTCCACAGCGTCGAGTACCGCACGCCCGCCTTGGTGAGGCTGCCGGCGAGGTTGAGCAGGCCCACCAGGCCGGGGTACTCGCCGCTCCAGTTCGCCACCAGCAGGATCGGCCCGCGGTGGGCGCGCAGCCCGGCCAGCACGTGGTGGCTGTACTGCCAGACCGCCTCCACCACGACGAGCGGCACGTCGGCCGGGATGCTCCGGAAGACCTCGATCCCGGCGCGCTGGCTGTCGATGAAGCCGTGTCTTTTGCCCGGGTCGACGTCGTGACCGCGCCGGACGTGCCAGCCGAGCGCGGTGACCGCGGCGGTGAGGTCGGCTTCGAGCTGCCGCTGGGTGGGCCAGCAGGTGACGTTCGCGCTCAGCCGCAGGTCACCGCTGGCGACTGTGTAGACGGTGCGGGGCGGGGCGGCCGGGCGCTCGACCGGCACGGGCAGTGTGTAACGGGTCACGGGGCAGCTCCCTCGGCGGGCGGACGGTGGGTGGAGCGGAACGCGCCCGGCAGGCGTTCCTGCCGGGCAGCAAGGGCGTGAACCACAGATCGGCTACCGGCGTACAGCTCGCGGTAGAGCCGGTACAGCTCGTCGTAGTCGGCGGCGGGTTCGGGTCGTGGCCGCCGCACCCCGGCGATCGGGTTCCACGTCTCGATCGAGACGTCCATCACGGTCCGGGCGGCCAGAAAGGCGCCGCCGTAGCTGGCGCCGATGGTCTGCGCCGGGATCTGCTGTTCCCGGCCGGTGATGTCGGAGACGATCTGGGTCCAGAGCCCGCCCCGGGTGCCGCCGCCGACCGCGACGATCCGGCGGATGTCGCCGCCGGCCGCCTCGATCGTCTCGATGTTGTGCCGTACCGCCAGCCCGGTCGCCTCCAGCGCCGCCCGGTAGATGTCGCCGGGGCCGTGCGAAAGGGTGAGACCGGCGATCAGGCCGCGGGCCCGGGGATCGAGGATCGGCGTGCGTTCCCCGGCGAAGAACGGCAGCATCAGCAACCCGCGGGCACCGGCGCCGGAGCGTTCGGCGAGGCGGAGCAGCTCGGTGTGGTCGGTGCCCGCCACCAGGTCGCGTAGCCAGCCGGTGATCGCGCCGGAGGTCGCCATCCCGCCGGCCAGGTTGCGGGTGCCCGGCAGCGCGCCGACGGTGCCCCACAGCGACGGGCTGGTCAGCCGGTGCGGCACGGTGTGCACGAGGAACATGGTGGTGCCGTACATGAGCATCAGGTCGCCCACGCCCTGCGCACCCACGCTCAACGCCTCCGACCAGGCGTCAATCGTGCCCGCCACCACCGGAACGCCCTCCGGCAGGCCGGTCTCGGCGGCGGCCCCGGCCGTCACCTCACCGGCCACGTCGCCGGGCCAGCACAGTGGCGGAAGCTCCAGTCCGGGTGCGAACGGGTCGATCCACGGCCGGTACCAGTCCTGGGCCTCGGTGTCGTAGAACGGCGTGCACTGGCTTGCCGAGTGGTGATCGAGCAGGTAGCGACCGGTGAGCCGGTAGGCCAGCCACGAACTGGGCATGAACAGCCGGCGGGCACGGGCGAACAGTTCCGGTTCGGTGTCGGCCACCCACGCGATCTTCGGGCCCGCCGCCTGGCTGGACAGCGCCGACCCGCACCGCTGGATGATCTCGTCGGCGCCGAACCGCTCGTTCATCCGCTCGATCTGCTCCCCGGCGCGGGTATCCACGCCGTAGAGGACGGCCGGGCGCAGTGGAGTGCCGCCGGCGTCGGTGAGCAGCACGCACGGACCCATGCCGCTCACCCCGACCGCGCACACCCGGACGTCACCCGGAGCCAGCAGATCCCGGCTGAGGGCGACGAACTCCCGCCACCAGATCCGGCCGTCCATCTCGACCCGGCCAGGGCCGGGCCGGTCGACCCGGTGCTCCAGGACCCGGGCCCGGACCAACCGCCCGTCGGGGTCGACGAGAACCCCCTTGCTGCTCGACGTGCCAATGTCCACGCCGAGCACCACCGGCGCCGCCCGCCGCACGCTCGCGCTGCGCATCCCGGCCCCCGCGCTCAGAGGCCACCGAGCTTCGCGTACGCCTCGGCGGCGTTCTCCCTGGTGATCCGCATGGTGCCCAGCGTGGTGGTACGCGGGACGTCCTCGGCGCAGTCGACGAGGATCTTCCGGGCCAGCTCGACCGCCTCCCGGCCGCCGGTGGCGTACTGGAACGTGGCGGCGAGGCGGCCCTGCTCGACGGCCTTGATCCCGCCGGAGGGCACCGGCAGCGCGTCGATGCCGGTGAACTTGATCCGCTGCGCCTTGCCCGCCGACTTCGCGGCGAGGTAGGCGCCCTCGGCCATCGGGTCGTTGTGCGCGTAGATCGCGGACACGTCCGGGTGGGCCTTGATCAGCGCGTCCGCCACCGACTGTCCCTTCTCCCGCAGCCAGTCGCCGGGCTGGGAGGCGACGATCTGGATCTTCGGGTTGGCGGCGATGCCGTCGCGGAAGCCCTGCGCGCGCTCGGCGGCGGGGGTCGAGCCGGGCAGCCCGGCGATCTCGATCACCTTGCCGCCGTCGGGCAGCAGCGTCGTGGCGTAGAACTCGCCGGCCGCCTTGCCGATCGCCACGTTGTCGCCACCGATGAACGCGGTGTACGCCTCCCCCTCGACCTTGCGGTCCAGCACGATCACCGGCACGCCCTGGTCGTACGCCTTCTTCACCACAGCGGTGAGCGGCTTGGCCTCGTTCGGCGAGATGATCAGCAGGTTGATCTTCTGGGTGAGGAAGTTCTCCACGTCGGCGACCTGCTTGCTGTTGTCCTGGGCGGCGTCGGAGACCACGACGCGGAAGCCGGGCACCGACTTCGCCGCCGTCTGCACGTCGTTGTTCATCACCTGCCGGTACGGCTCGGCGTTGTTGGCCTGGGACATGCCGATCAGGAAGTCCTTGCCGGCGCCGCAGGCGCGGGCCCGCCCGGCGTCGTCGGACGGCTTCTCGACGCTGCACCCCGTCGTGATCGCCAGCGCGCCGGTGACCAGCAGCGCGAGCAGTGTGGTTCGCTTGTCCATCGGGTGGCTCCTCGGAGTCGGTTCGGTCAGGCGATGCCGCGGCGCAGCTTCTGCAGCGCCGCCGCGAGCACGATCACCAGTCCTTTGATCAGCAGCTGGACGTTGGCGTCGATGTTGTTGAGCGCGAGGATGTTGTTGAGGATGCCGAGCAGCAGCGCGCCGGCCAGGGTGCCGCCCATCGAGCCGGAGCCGCCGGCCAGGCTGGTGCCGCCGATGACGACAGCGGCGATCGCGTCCAGCTCGTATCCGGCGCCGTCGTTCGGGCTGCCCTGGTTGAGCTGTCCCGCGTGCACCACTCCGGCCACCGCCGCCAGGAGGCCGGCGACGGCGAACACGGCGACCTTGACCCGCGTCACCGGCACACCGGAGAGCCGGGCCGCCTTCTCGTTGCCGCCGATCGCGTAGACGTGCCGGGCGAACGCCGTCGTCCGCAGCACCACCACAGCGGCCACCCCGATCAGGACGAACAGCACCGCCGGCACCGGGAACACGCCGTTTATCGAGCCGTTCAGCAGTTCGAAGGCGGGCGGCGCCTCCTGGGGTCCGTCGCCGTAGGCGATCGGGATACCGAGGCCGCCGGACCAGATCCGGGCGATGCCCCGGGCGACCTGGAGACCGGCCAGTGTCACGATGAACGACTGGATGCCGAGGCGGGCCACGGCGTACCCCTGGAGCGCGCCGAACAGCACGCCGATCGCGAGCACGGCGGCGACGGCGGGCAGGATGCCGAGTCCGGAGTCGACCATGAGCGTCGCGGTGCCGACGGCCGACAGGCCGAGGATCGCCCCGACCGACAGGTCGATGCCGCCCAGCAGGACGACGAACGTCATCCCGATCGCGATGATGCCGATCTCCGACACCGCGCGGACGATGTTCCCCAGGTTGCCGGCGGTGAGGAAGAGGATCTCGCCGTCGCGGCGCGGTGAGGCGAGGATCGCCACGACGAAGATCACGAGCAGCGCGAAGAGACTCTGCACCGCGAAGAGCCGGTCGGCGAGTTCCCGGCGGCTGCGCGGCCGACGCAGCCAGTGGGCCGTCGCGCCGCGCAGTCCGGCCGTACCGGCGGCGGGCAGCGCCCCGGTCACGGCCGGCTCGGGCGGCGGCACTCGGGTGTCGGTCATCGGTCGTCCCTTCCGGCGGCCGGGCCGCCCATCGCCGCCGCGAGGATGTCCTCGCCGGTGCAGCCGCCGGTGGCGAGGTCGGCCACGGCCCGGCCACGGCGCAGCACCACCACCCGGTCGCAGACGCCGAGCAGCTCGGGCAGTTCCGAGGAGGCGAGCAGGATGCCCATGCCGTCGCCGGCGAGCCGGCGCAGCAGCCGGTAGATCTCCGCCTTCGCCCCGATGTCGACGCCGCGGGTCGGCTCGTCCAGCAGGAGCAGCCGCGGCTCGGTGAGCAGGTGCCGGGCGAAGACGACCTTCTGCTGGTTGCCGCCGGAGAGCGCGCCGACCGGCGTGGCCGCCGACGCCGTCTTGATCGCCAGGTCGGTGACCGACCGCGCGACGGCCGCCCGCTCCCGGCCGCGGCTGACGAACCCGGCCGAGGTCAGCCTGGACAGGGCGGCCAGCACGATGCTCCGGCCGACCGGGTGTTCCAGGACGAGCGCGGAGCGGCGCCGGTCCTCGGGCACGAAGCCGACGCCGGCACGCAGCGCCGCGCGGGGCCGGCGCGGCGCGTACGGGCGGCCGGCCAGCAGGACCGTGCCGGTGCGGCGGCCCGCGGGCCCGGCGCCGAACAGGGTCTCCAGCAGTTCGGTACGTCCGGCGCCCATCAGCCCGGCCAGGCCGACGATCTCGCCGGCCCGCACGGTCAGGCTGACGCCGTCCGGCTCGCAGCGGCCGGGCCGGGGCGTCCGGGGCCGCACGGCCAGGTCGGTGACACGCAGCAGCGGGCCGCCGCCGGCGGATCCGGGCGGCGGGCCGGGAGCGCCGGCCGTGTCCGCCGGGGCGGGCTCGAACAGCGACGCGGCCCGGCCGCCGACCATCATCGCCACGATCCGCCGCCGGTCCATCCGGCCGGCCGGTACGACACCGGCGACGGAACCGTTGCGCAGCACCGTCGCGCGGTCCGCGACGACCTCGATCTCCTCCATCCGGTGGGAGATGTAGACGACGCCGACGCCCCGGCGGCGCAGGCCGCCGATTGTGGTGAACAGCCGCCGTACCTCCCCGTCGGCGAGCGCGGCCGTCGGCTCGTCCATGACGAGTACGCGGGCGTCCAGGGCGAGCGCCTTGGCGATCTCGACGAGTTGCTGCTCGCCGACGCGCAGCGAGCCCACCGGGCGGCGCGGGTCGATGTCTGCGCCGAGCCGGTCCAGGTGCTCGCGCGCGGTGCGGCCCGCGGCCCGCCGGTCGACTGTGCGCAGCCGGGTCCGGGGCTCCCGCCCGAGCACGAGGTTGTCGGCCACCGAGAGGGCGGGCACCAGGTCGAGTTCCTGGTGGATGGTCGCGATCCCGGCGGCCTGGGCGGCGGCCGGGCCGGTGAACCGTACCGGCGTCCCGTCGACTGCGACTTCTCCGTCGTAGTCGGTGATCACGCCGGAGAGGATGTTGATCAGGGTGGACTTGCCCGCGCCGTTCTCGCCCAGCAGCGCGTGCACCTCGCCCGCCCGTACGTCGAAGTCGACGCCGTCGAGGGCCGTCACGCCGCCGAACCGCTTGGCCACTCCGGTTGCCGCGACCACCACCCGGCCGCTCGGGCCGGGCGCGTCGCGGGTGTCCACGCCGGTCACGGGATCGCGTTGATCGCGGTGTGCGCGGCGTCGGCGAACTGCACGTCCCGCCGGACCCCGCTCGCGGTCAGACGCCAGGTGCCGCCCGCGTACTGGCCCGGTGCCCAGGACAGGCCGCCGGAGCGCCACAGCGGCTGCCAGGCCGCCATCGCGTGGCCGGCGTCGTACCAGGTGTTGTCGCCGCGCCAGGCCGATCCCCACCGGTGCGCCGCGACCACCGAGAGCCCGTCGCCGGTGCTCATCGTCCAGCGGGGCATGCCGGTGACGTCACCTGTCGGCCGCGCCTCCACCGCCGGGTCGCCGACCAGCGGGGACGCGCCGTCGATGTTGAACGCCACCTCCCACACCGCTGCGGTCGGCCACCCGTTCACCGACCAGGTGACGTCGCTCTGCAACCCGGGGCCGGTCCACCGGGGCGTCACGGTGAGCAGCCAGTCGGCGGTGACCGGCTCGTCGCCGAACGGGATGCCGACCAGGTTGATCCGGGAGCCGTCGGCGGACACGTCGACCCGGGCCGGCGCTCCGGCCCGGTCGGTCACGTCGAACCGGCCGACGGCGAGGTACGGCCCGGTGCCCCGGTGCGACGAGTCGAGCGCGGGACGGTGATTGCCGGCGCCGGCCGGGTCGACGGCCAGCTCGGCGATCCGGGCGCTGGGCCAGGTGCGCACGTCGGCGCGCAGGAAACCGGTGGTCACCGTCCAGCCGCGCGCCACCACGCCGGTCGACCAGGTCAGCGGCGCCAGCCAGAGCCCGCCCTGACCCCAGCCGGCGTGGGTCAGGTACCAGTTCGAGCCGTCCACCACGACCTCGGCGGCGTGCGCGTCCAGCACCGTCACCTTCTCCGCGCCGTTGAAGCGCAGCGGGTCGCGGCTGCGGTAGACGGCCGTGCGCCGGTACGCGGCGCCGTAGTCGGTGCCGTCGCAGCAGACGAACAGGTACCACCACTCCCCCCGGCGCACCACGAACGGCGACTCCGTCTGCCCGCCCGCCCGGCCGGTGTGCGGCGAGGTGTACGCGATCGCGCGGCCGCTCCACGAGCGCAGGTCGGTGCTGGTCCGGTACGCCACGACATGGTTGCCGCCGGACGGGCTCGACGTGGCCGTGTAGTACATGACCCAGCGGTCGCCGACCCGGGTCACCATCGGGTCGCGGCCCTCCCACCCGTCGGTGAACAGCGGGTTGGCGGAGCTTCGGGTCCAGGTGAACAGGTCGGTCGAGGTGGCCAGGTGCATGCGGTACCGGGCGTAGTCCGGGTTACCGGCCGCGTAGAACATGTGGTAGACGCCGTTGTGGTGGACGACGTGCGGGGCCCAGATCCACTGCTCCCCGGCCCCGGGGTCGGCGGCCAGCGCCACCGGCCGTTTCGTCCACGGGCCGGTCGGGGTGGGCGCGGTGGCGTGCCCGAAGACCTTCTCGTCCTGCGGCGCACCGGGTTCGGCGTGGGTGATGCCGAACAGGTGCCACACGCCGGTCTGCTCGTGCCGCACCAGCGTGTGGTCGTTGTAGTACCAGGTCGTCGACTCCCCGGCGCTCGGGTCGTAGACGCGTGTGGACGCGCCCCGCGCCGGTGTCTCACCGAGCGTCTCGTACGGCGTGGTGGTGACCGCCGCGAGCGGGCCGACGCGACGCAGCGTCACCGTGTCCAGCCCGGCGAAGAAGCCGGTGGAGGACGCGGACCGGCCGGTCACCGTGACGGTGAGGCGGTGGGTGCCGGCCGTCAGCGACGCCGAGCCCAGCGGCACCGCGCCGGTGCGCTGCACCGCGCCCGCGTACCCGTCGAAGAGCTGGCCGACCGCCACCCCGTCGACGGCGAAGCGCAGCGTGCCGTAGTCGCCGGCCCGGGTGAGGACCGCGCCGAGGTCGTACTGCCCGGCCGGCACCGACGGCAGCGCGAGCGTCACCGCGTCACCGGCGCGGGCGCCCCGGAACCACAGTTGCCGTCCGCCGGACCAGCTCACCCCGCAGCAGTCGGCCTGCGCGCCGACCGGCGCGGTGGCGGAGACGACGGCGAGCGACTCGGCCTCGAACCGGACCGGGTCGTCGGCCGCTGCCGGTCCGGCCGGGACCGCCACCAGGGCCACCCCGAGCAGGAGCGCCGCGAGGGCACGCCGGGCGCGCATCACGACACGCTCGGGCGGGGCAGGTCGGTGCCGGGGGCGAACCGGTCGTGCCAGCGGTTGCCCGGTGGCCCGAATCCACCGCCGGTGGAGAGCGAGACGAACACGTCGGCGGTCAGGCCCCTGGTGAACGCGACCACGTCGGCCCGGCCGTCGCCGTTGAAGTCCCCCACCCCGGGCAGCTCGTCGCCGAAGGCGAAGTGGTCGTGCCACTTCCAGGAGTTCTGCACGAAGCGGCCCCCGTCGGAGAGCGACACGAACACGTCGCCGGTCGTACCCCTGGTGAACGTCACGATGTCGTCCCGCCCGTCCCCGTCCACGTCGCCCACCGCCGGCAGCTCGTCGCCGGTGGCGAAGCTGTCGTGCCACTTCCAGCCGTCCTCCACGAAGCGGGTGCCGTCGGAGAGCGACACGAACACGTCGCCGGTCGTACCCCTGGTGAACGTCACGATGTCGTCCCGCCCGTCCCCGTCCACGTCGCCCACCGCCGGGAACTCGTCGCCGAGCGCGAAGTGGTCGTGCCACTTGACGCCGGGTCCGAAGCCGGAGCCGGTGGAGAGCGCCACGTAGACGTCGGCGGCGGCGCCGCGGGTGAAGGTGATGATGTCGGCGCGGCCGTCGCCGTTGACGTCGCCGACCGCCGGGATCTCGGCGCCGACGGCGAAGAAGTCGTGCCACTTGACGCCCGCGGAGTAGCCGGAGCCGGTGGAGAGCCCGACGTAGACGTCGGCGCTGTCGCCACGGGTGAACGTGATGACGTCCGCGCGGCCGTCGCCGTTGACGTCGCCGGTGAGCGGCACCTCCGCGCCGATCGCGAAGAAGTCGTTCCAGGGCCGGCTGTCCGGCACGAACCGGGTGCCGTCGGAGAGCGACGTGAACACGTCGGCGCCGGCGCCGCGGGTGAAGTCGACGGCGTCGTCGCGGCGGTCGCCGTTGGCGTCGCTGGTGTTGCGGGTACGGGTGGTGGCCGACACCTCGGCCGAGGGCGCGGCGGCGTTGCCCGACCCGTCGACAGCAACGACCCGGTAGTAGCGGGTCTGCGCGGCCGGCAGCGGACCGTGCCGGAACGTGGTGGCACGTGTGGTGCCGACCAGGTTGGCGGCGGTGATCGCCACCCCCGGGTTCCGGGACGCGTAGACGCGGTAGGAGACCACGCCGACGTCGTCGGCGGAGGGGGACCAGGTCAGGCCCAGCGCGTGCACGCGCCCGCCGGCCAGGGCGAGACCGGCGACCGGGGCCGGGGCGACGGTGTCGGTGAACGGCGCGATCATGCTGTCGGCCAGGTATCGGGCGGCGGTCCAGGCCGGCGCGCCGCTCGCCGGGGTGAGCTGGACGGTCACCGCCGAGCGGCCCGCCGTCAGCGCCGCGGGCAGCACGAACTCGTCGGCCAGCCAGCGCTGCCTGTCGTTGCCCAGCGGCTGGAGCCACACCCCGGCCGGTGTGCCGTCCACCGACACGGCCGCCTGCTGGTAGCCACCGGCCTGGTCACCGTGGCGGCGCAGCCGTACCCCCTGGTTGGCCGGGTCGATCGCCAGCCGGAAGCGGACCGGGGCGGTGGTGGCGCGGACCTGGCCGGTCTGCGGGACGTTGTCGTCGTCGCCCTCGAAGGCGGCGGTGAGCGCGGTCTGGGTCGCCGCGGAGTCGGTGTACGCGTGCGCGGCGCGGCTGGCGGCGTCGCCGGTGACGACGGCGTCGGTCCGGCGCGTGGTGACGGTGCGCTGGGTGTAGAGGAACGCGGTCGAGGCGTACTCGGCGGGCATGTCGTTGGCCGGTCCGTGCTCGATGCCGAAGCGCAGCGCGGTGCCGTACGCCACCGCGTCGCCGATCATCAGCCGGTAGGCGGCGTCGCACTCGTCGGCGCATCCGCCGCCGCGGACCAGGTGCGCGGTGTTGCCGGTGAAGACGCCGCTGTACTCGCCGCGGTTGAAGTACCAGCCCGACTCGTAGAAGTCCTCGGTGCCGGTGCCGTAGATCTGCGGCGTGGGCGAGCCGTCCACGTGCACCCGCTCGTCGCCCTCCAGGTAGTTGCGGGTGTTGCCGCCGATGATGTGGCCCCGCATGGTCTGCGAGACGCCGACGAACCGGCCCCGGCCGGACTGGTCGGCGATGATCCAGTCGGTGCCGCCGACCGTCTCGGCGCGGCGTGACTGGGTGGTGAAGGAGCCGGCGTTGCCGTCGGCGGCGAGCCGGGACGTCCACTCGGCGCCGGGCGCCGACGTCACCTCGACCTCGACGCCGCCGACTGTGGCGCCTGTCGTGTTGACGAGCGTCAGTGCGGCGGCGGTGCGGAACGGCATCGGCCACCATGCGCTGTACCAGCCGCCGGGCGCGGAGTCCATGGCGAACATCAGCGACCGTACGGTGCGCTCGCCCAGCCCGGCGCCGAAGAACTCCCCGATCGGGCTGTCCACTGTCGTACGTCCGTCGAACGTCATCCGCAGCCGCAGCCCGGCGAGCGTCGGCGCCCCGGCCGCGGCGTCCGGTACGCGCAGCCGCAGCGCGGTGATCGCGCGTGGCCCGGTCAGGGCGGCCAGTGACACCTGCCCCTGCGCCGGGGCGGTGACGGTGACGCGCGTGGTGGAGGCGCCGGCCTGGGCGGGCTTCGGGTCGCGGGTGCCGGCGGCGCGCAGCAGCGTGACCACGTCGGTGGCCGGGTCGGCCGGATCGAACCGGGGCACCCCTGCCGCGTCGGTGAAGGTCCGGTAGGTGACGTGGTGGAACAGCGGGTTGTTCTGGGTGGTGATCCGCATGGACTCCCGGTAGGGCATGGGCACCTTGACGGTGACGCCGCCGGACGTCTGGTCGGCGTTGCTCACGAGCGGCGCGACGAACGGGCTGCCGAGCCGCCCGTCCACCAGATCCTGGAGGTCGGCCTGGACGACCACGACGCCGTCGAGTTCGACGCGGATCCAGCCGGTGGCGCGGACGTTTCCGTCGTCGCGGGTGAACCAGATCGACTGCACCTCGCCCGGACCGCGTGCCTCGGCGATCACACATCCCCCACTCCGACGCAGACACGACCAGGTGCCGACGAAGCCGTCGTCGTTGGAGCCGTCGCGGCCGAAGCTGGAGAACTGGTGGGTACGGGTGCCGGCGGCCAGCTCCGGCAGGCGGTCGAGCCGGCGGTAGGCGTCCCAGCCGATCGGTCCCTTGTCGTCGGCGACGGCGGGAGCGGGAGCGGACGCCGACGTGGCGGCCGGCGCGGCGGCGGACGAGGTCGCGGGCACGGCAACGGCCAGCAGCGCGGCTGCTGCGGCGCCGGCCCAACGGCCGATGCGAAGCCTCATCGGTGTCCCTTCCGAGCAGCCGTAGGAGTCTGAGAAATCGATTGCTGGCGAGTTAACTTCGAGGCTTCCACGGTTGTCAATACTTGCGCCCGGCTTTCCCTCCGGGGCAGGAATCTTCGCGGCGGGTCGGCCTGCACGCCGCGCAGCCAGGCCGGGCGGAAGCGACGCTGAAGGAAGTTTTCCGCCGGCACTCACCACCCCGTCGGGTATTGACAGGCTCCGAAGTCTGCGGTTTCACTTCTCCTCAGCGCCACCGTCCCGCCGATCGGGACGCCAGCCGCCCCTCTCTCCGACGCGAACTGTCAGGGCCCGCCCATCGGCGACACCGGCCCCTGGCTCGACACGCCCACGCGCCGCTCCGACAGTGCATCCCTCTTCCGACGAGGAGTCACCGCATGCCCAGATTCCCGACGAGTCCCGCCCGGCGGGCCCTCGTCGCGCTGCTCACCCTGGCCGCGGCCACCCTCACCGCGGTGACGGTCGCCCCGTCACCGGCACTCGCCGCGCCCACCTTCAAGGCACCGTTCCCCTGCGGGCAGCGGTGGACGTACAGCCACCACAGCGCCGAGGTGCGGCAGGCGCTGGACTTCGTCCGCGCCGACGGCGGTGTCACAGGCGGTACGCCCCAGGTGGCGTCCGCCGCCGGAGTGGCCCGGCGCTACTCGCAGCCCAGCGGCGCCGGCAACTACATCGTCATCGACCACGGCGGCGGGTGGACCACCTACTACTTCCACCTCAGCGCCTACTCGGTGCCCGACGGCGCCTACGTGCAGCAGGGGCAGCAGATCGGGATCACCGGCAGCACCGGCAACTCCTCCGGCGCGCACGTGCACTACGAGCAGCTCTACAACGGCGTCGGCCAGGTCATCTCGATCAACGGCGTCTCGCTCGCGCCGTATCCCGGCCAGTACAACCAGCGGTTCCTGGTCAGCGACAACTGCGGCACGCCACCGCCGCCGCCCGCGCCCCGCTATTTCGGTGGTTCGCCGACGGATTTCACCGGTGACGGCCGGGATGACGTGGTCGCGTTCACCCACGGTGCGCTGGCCGACGCGTATGTGGCCACGTCGACGGGTTCGTCGTTCGCGGGCACGTCGGTGAAGTGGCACGACTGGTTCGCCCTGTCCGGAGAGACCCCCCTGACCGGAGACGTCAACGGCGACGGACGCGACGACGCCATCGTGTTCACCCACGGCACCACCGCCGACGTCCACGTCGCCCTGTCCACCGGCACATCCTTCGCCGCATCCGCGAAATGGCACGACTGGTTCGCCCCCGGCACCGAAGTCCCCGCCGTCGGCGACGTCAACGCCGACGGCCGCGACGACATCATCACCTTCACCCACGACACCGACGCCGACGTCTACGTCGCCCTGTCCACCGGCACCTCCTTCACCTTGCACCGCCGTGAAATGGCACGACTACTTCTCCATCGCCGGGGAGTTCCCCGCCCTCGGCGACGTCAACGGCGACGGCCGCGACGACCTCATCACCTTCACCCAAGGCCCCGCCACCGCCGCCGACGTCATCGTCGCCCTGTCCACCGGCAACGGCTTCGGGGCACCGCAGAAATGGCACGACCTGTTCGCCGTCGGCGCCGAGCAGCCCCGGGTGGGCGACATCAACGGCGACGGCCGCGACGACATCGTCACCTTCACCTGCAACACCGACGCCGACGTCTACGCCGCCACCTCCACCGGCACCACCTTCGCCGGAACCACGATCAAGTGGCACGACTTCTTCTGCCTAACCGGCGAGTTCCCCTACCTCGCCGACGCCAACGGCGACGGCAAAGACGACCTCATCGTCTTCACCAAAGGCACCACCAACGACATCTACGTCGCACTCTCCACCGGCACCACATTCGCCCCCAGCACCAAATGGCACGACTACTTCGGCCTCACCAGCGAAACCACACTCTGAGCCCCAGGAGGAACCATGCCGCACGACCGGAACATCTCCCCCACCGTGAGCCGCCGGCGGCTGCTCACCGGCGCCGCCGCGGTCGCGGCGACCGGCGCCCTCGCCGGCGCCTTCACCGCGCCGTCCGCGGCCAGTGCAGCCGTCAACGGGTACGGCCTGCGCATCGTCGACCGCAACGAGAACGGCGGCCGGTTGCAGTACTACCGTTTCGCCACCGACGCGATCGAGTGGGATCCGGCGGTGAACGTGCTGCTGCCCGACGGCTACCACACCAGCCGCAAGCGTTACCCGGTGTTGTATCTGCTGCACGGCGGCAACGCGGACTTCCGCACGTTCCACCTCCAGGACAACATCATCAACCTCACCGCGGGCCGCGAGATCATCGTCGTCATGCCGGACGCCTCCACTGGCTGGTACAGCAACCCGGTCAGCACCAATGTCGGGCCGCGCAACTGGGAGACGTTCCACATCGCCCAGTTGCTCCCCTGGATCGAGGCCAACTTCCGCACATTCCCCGAGTACAACGGCCGCGCCGTGGCCGGCTTCTCGATGGGCGGCTTCGGGGCCCTCAAGTACACGGCGAAGTACTACGGCCACTTCTGCTCGGTCAGCTCCCACTCCGGGCCAGCCAGCCTGCGCCGCGACTTCGGCCTGGTCGTGCACTGGGCGAACATCACCTCGGCCGCGCTCGACCTCGGCGGCGGCACAGTGTACGGCGCGCCCCTGTGGGACGAGGCACGGGTCAGCGCGGACAACCCGATGGAGCGCATCGAGAGCTACCGCAACAAGCGGATCTTCCTGGCGGCCGGCACGTCACCCGACCCGGTCAACTGGTTCGACTCGGTCAACGAGGGCCAGGTACTGGCGGGCCAGCGCGAGTTCCGGCGAGCGCTCAGCCGGGCTGGCATCCCGCACGAGTGGCGCGAGGTGCCGGGCGGCCACTACTTCCGCCACGAACTGTTCGTCCAGGACCTCGCCGGCATGCTCGGCCGGCTGCGCCGCGCCGGCTGACCCACCGGACCTGCAGCGCGTGGCAGGCCGCCACCAATCCGGCGACGGCCTGCCACGCCCGGTCGGCGGACCGCACGCCGCGCGTCCAAGGGGGCTCAGCCCGATCATGAAGTCATCCTCCGCCACCGCGCCGAGGCTACCGACCGCTCAACACGCCTTCTCGACACGGCGGGCCGGGTCGAGAAGTTCCGCGCCAAGTACGCCCGTCGCGAGCCCCGGGAGCCGCGCTGACCGAGGCGCGCATGCTGCTGCGCGCCGGGTACGCGATGCGCGGCGTCCGTCCGTCCACGACGAGGTTGCTGGTCGAGATCGTGGAGAGGTATCCCCGCCCCTGGTACGTGGTCGCGGCTGACGCGACGCCGGCTGGATACTGCCCAGGTGCGGGCTCAGCGGCCGGGACCACCCAGGTCGAGCCGGTCCTCGCGCACCCGGTCGGCCAACTCCAACTTCGTCCGGGTCGGGCGGCCCACCTCGGCATACTTGCGTTTGACCCGTTCCAGATACTCGCGCGCGGTCCCGTAGGCCACGCCCGCGCGGCGCGCGGCGGCCGCCAGGGTGGCCCCGGAGGCGTACGCGGTGAGCACCGCGCGCTCCTGCGGGGACAGCCGCGGCCGGTCGGCGCGGGCGTCGCGGCTGAGTACGAACGCGAGTTCCGGACTGATCGCCGACCCGCCGGACGCCACCTCGCGGACCGCCTCCACCAGCACGTCCAGGGGATGGCTCTTGGTGAGGTAGCCGGCCGCCCCGGCACCGATCGTGGCCAGCACGCCGTCGGCGTCGGGGACCGCCGAGACGACCAGCACCCGCCCCGCCGCCGGCCCGGAACACGCGCCACGTTGTCCGCCGGGTCGGATCCGTCGCGCAGATGGAGATCGAGCAGGACCACCCGGGGCGCGTCCGCACCGCCGAGTCGGTCGAGATAGCCGTCGACCGTGGCGGCGACCTGCACCAGGCGGACGATCCTCGACCGGTGCCAGCCAGGTACGCAGCCCGTCGAGCAGCATCCGGTCGTCGTCGATCGCGGCGACAGTGATCATCCGGCCCTCTCACCCAGCCGCCGACGTCCACGCGCCGGGCGGCCAGCTCATCTCGACGGTGGTGCCCTGACCTGCTCCGCTGTCCACCAGCACCTCGCCGCCGGCCTCACCGATCCGCGCGCGCACCGACCGGGACAACCCGAGCCCTGGCCGGATCCGGTCCGGGTCGAAGCCGCGCCCGCGGTCCGCCACCGTGACCCGCAGCCTCGCCGGGTCCGGATCGTCCGTCCCCGCCGCCGGGCCGGCCACCGTCACCAAGGCGGTCGAGGTGCCGCTGTGCCGGATCACGTTGTTGAGCGCCTCCCGGACCGCGCCGGTGAGCGCTCGCACCACGGCCGGCGGCACGTCCGGCGGGACGTCGGTGACCCGCAGGTGCACCCGCAGGCCGGTCGGCGCCAACTCCCGGATGACCGTGGTGAGCTCGCCGACCAGCCGCATTCCGACCGCGGAACCGGCGGACGCGATCAGGCCACGCAGATGGTCGGCGTCAGCGGCGAGTCGACGCCGCACCACCGGATCACCGGTGTCGACCGCGCCACGGGCGACCGCGTCCAGCGTGGACAGCACGGTGTCGTGCAACATGCGGTGCTGCTGTGCCACCTCCGAGGCGTAGGCGGCGTGCGCCGCGATCCGCTGCCCCGCCTCGGCCAACGCCGCCTCCGCCTTCACCGCCCGTACGGTCGCCCGGTCGGCGCGCAGTGCGGCCTGCCGCAGGGCACCGACCACCAGGCCGGCGGCCGCCGGCACACCCACCATTTGTGCAGGTTCCCCGCCGCCCCGGACAGCGCCGCCGGACCCAGGGAGACCGTGGCGTGCACCCCGAGCAGGTAGCCGA
>NZ_KK037233.1:2479440-2544170 GCF_000568915.1 Micromonospora sp. M42
CGTGGACCCACACCAGCAGGCCGACCACCCGCGAGAGTCTGGACCGCGTACACCGTCACCGCCGCCGGCACCGACCGCAGTCCGGCCGTGCCGCCGGTGAGGACCGCGACCGGCCAGGCGGCGACCTGGCAGATCCGCACCACGACGAACAGCCCGATCAGGCCGGTGGTCAGCGGAATCGCCGGGGAAGGGCCGGGACCGGAGCGGGAAGCGGGCGGAGCGACGGCGGCCGTGGCAGTCATGGCACTCAGCATGCCGGACCGGGCCGGACCGCTGTCGGCAGGACTGCCGACAGCAGTTCGTCCGTCGTGCGGGGGTGCGACCGCACCAGGCATGATCGGGACGGCTCCACCGAATCCTGGTACGACCGGAAGGACAGGCAGATGAGATGTCTCCAGCGGAAGCTACCCGCGCTGGCCGGGATCGCGCTGCTGATCGCGGCGCCCGGTTGCGGCAACCCGGCCGTGCCGGTGAGCGGACCGGACAGCGCCACCCCCACGAGCACGGCTGCCCCGGCGAGCCTGCCGGGCAGCGACCAGGGCGACCGGGTCGAGGTGGACGGCCGGACTGTCGCCGGGGTGGCACCGGGGCTCGGGTTCCCCGCCGGCAGCAAGGTCGACACCGCGTTCGGCGACCCTGGCTCGGCCACGGTGATCCTCACCGCTCCTCCGCCCGAGCAGGTGCTCGCCCACTACCGCCAGGCGGGCCCGCCGGCCGGATACCCGGTGGGCACCGACACCGGTCAGACTCTGCACCTCGACGGACGCGGGTGGACCGTCGAGGTCATCGCCACCTCGCGCGACACCACAGTCACGTTCGCCCGCAACCGGCCGGCCGAGCAGTCGACCGCGCCGCCACAGGCGGAGGAGCCGGCGCTGACCGGCCGGGATCTGGGCGTGACGAACCTGCCGTTCAACTTCCGGTTCCCGCCGGGCAGCCAGGTGCGCGACCTCTCCGACACCGCCGCCGGCGCCCGGCTCACCCTGGTCGAGCCCGACCCTCAGCGGGTACTCGCGTTCTACCGCACCGCCCTGCCCCAGGGATTCTTCGACGTCACGGGCGACCGCACGACCGGCGGGACCACCATCATCACGTTCGAGAAGGACGACGGTGAGTGGACCGGCACCATCGAGGCTACGGACGACCGGGTCACCGTCAGCACGGTCCATCGTCGATAGGACGACCCTTCCGGCGGCCGGCACGTTCCCGTCCGACGGGCTTCGACGACGAACCGGGGCGGTGAAGGGCAACCGTCGGTGGCGTCAGCTGCGGGGGCCCGGACCGGCCACCTGCGTACCCTGGTCGCGCCGTACCCATCTGGCATCCTTCCGGGACACCCTGCGATCGACGAGCGCCAGCACCGTTGCGGGCCGGGCGAGGGCGAGGGCGGTTGGTCGAGCCGATGCTCATGCTCTGGCCTGCGAACGATGGCGTCGCCAGACGGCAACAACCCCCCGATGTGAGCCCGATCATCGATGCACGAGCACCCTATCCGACTGGGGAGTCGAGGAGAACTGGAGCGCTCCGGGTACGCGCTGCCCTCGAACCGGCGGCGTTCGCCACCGGTCTGGGTGTCGTGACCGCACCGCACGGCCGGCGCGTCCCGGCCGGACGGGGCAGGTCCGGCCGGGGGTCACCACGGGTTCGCCGGCGCCACCAGCAGCAGGCCGGTCGCGGGCAGCCCGGTGGTACCGCCCGTGGTACGGCCCGCCGTTGTCGCGCCGGCCTGCCGGGGCCGGTTGGCCTCACCCGGCTCGACGGCGTGCCCACGCTCGTCGTCTTCTGATCGTCCGCGGCCGTGGGCCGCTCTGCCTGCTCGGCTCCCCGCTCGCGCCTGTCCAACGTGTGTCATGCCGACTCGACTGTGAGGATGATCGGGTGCTGCCCGGTGCTCGGGTCTGACTCCTCCTCCTGGTCGCCGCCCTGACCGGCCTGGCGTACACCATCACCCCACAGCTGGACCAGGCCCTCTACGGCGACCAGCTGGCCGTGGCCGCCGTCGGCGACCAGCCGACGACCCTCGCCCAACAGGTCACCGCCGCACGGGCCGCGCACCCCGACGGCACCATCGCCACCGTGGCGCCCGGCGCAGGCGACCGGACCACCCGGGTGGTGTTCTCGCTCGAGAAACTCGGCGACAAGCAGCACACCGTCTACGTCGACCCGTACACCGGCGAGGTCACCGGGCAGCTCACCACCTGGTTCGGCTCCACCCCGGCCACCACCTGGCTCGACGACCTGCACCGCAACCTGCACCTCGGCGAGGTCGGCCGGCACTACTCCGAGATCGCCGCCAGCTGGTTGTGGGTCCTCGTGCTCGGCGGCGTCATCCTGTGGTGGCGCCGCCGCAGCGCCACCCGCGCCCGGACGACACACCTGCTCATACCGGACCTGACCGCCCGCAAGGGAGTCCGGCGTACGCGGGGCTGGCACGCCACCACCGGTGTCTGGCTCGCGGTCGGCCTGCTGTTCCTCTCCGCCACCGGCCTGACCTGGTCCCGGTACGCCGGCGCGAATTTCGGCGCCGGCCTGGACGTCCTGCGCGCCGGCACTCCGGAACTGTCCACCACCCTCGACGGCGTGCCCCCGCCCGCTAGTGGTGGTGGGCACCAGCACGGTGGGGCGGTGACCGGCACGGCGGACAATCCGGCGTCCTTCGACATCGTCCTGACCTCCGCGCGCGGCGCCGGACTCTCGGGGCCGGTGGCGATCAGCCCTGCCGCGGAGTCCGGCCAGGCATGGACCGTCGCCCAGGTCGACAACACCTGGCCGGTCGCGAAGGACCGGATCTCTGTGGACCCCACCACCGGCGGGGTCACCGACCGCAGCGACTTCGCCGACTGGCCGCTCCTCGCGCGGCTCAGCAGCCTCGGCATCCAAGCCCACATGGGAATCCTGTTCGGCCCGGTCAATCAGATCCTGCTCGCCGCGCTCGCTCTCGGCCTGCTCTGCGTCATCGTCTGGGGCTACCGCATGTGGTGGCAGCGCCGCCCCACCCGCGCCGGTCGCCGCGCACCGCTCGGCGCGCCGCCCGCCCGAGGTGGGGTCCGAGGGCTTCCGTGGTGGGCGCTGCCGCTCGGTGGACCGGTCACCGTGGCACTCGGTTGGGTACTGCCCTGGCTTGGCGTCACTCTGCTCGGCTTCCTCTTCATCGACATCGCCCTCGGCATGCTCACCCGTCGGCGCGGTCGGCCGATACCCCGTCTCACCCGCCCCCGGCCGGTAGCTGACCCCGCACCGCTGTCCGGCCGCCACCGCTGCGGGGCGGCCGGACAGCGGGGTCGCGTGTCGGTCAGCGGGGCCGGGAGCCGGTCACCGGCGGAATGGCCCGGTGATCTCCGAACCGCTCTGTCCGGTGGTCCGCACGAAGACCGAGATCTTGTCGTCGGGCGTGATCATGCAGATCTCCATGTTCCGGCAGTAACAGCAGGGGTCGGCGCGGCACGGACTGCCCGATCCCTCCGGGCGTGCAGGACCCCTTCGGCGGCTCGGCGCGGGCGACAGCGCCGGACGTGACGGTCCACGCCGTCGTGGTCGTGCCGTTCTCGGCCGTCGGCCGGTAGCGCCCAGACTCGACGGGGAGTTCATAGGTGGCACCGCGAATCCGGCTCCTGCCGCGCCGGCCCTAACCTCGACGAGCACCAGCGCCCGAAGGCCCGGTGAGCACCTGGCCCAGCCAGAGCAGGTCCACCTCGCGGCTGATCAGCAGGGGCGCCGCCACCCCGCCCGCGCCCGGGCCGGCCACATCGCAGCTTTTCCCCGGCTGCATCGGTGGACGGCCTGCCGACCCACCGCACACGTACGGCCAAATCTCGCCCTGCCCAGCCTGACCGTTTTCAAGGGCGGAAAGGAGGTTTTACGCTCTCAGATCGATCGGGTTGAGATATAGCACATTGTCGTTTGCCGTTGCATAATGTCCGCTGCACGCATGGTCGCACCATCGGTTTCCGATGCAGCGACGTCGACCGAAGGGAACCGATTCCGTGAAGCAGGACCACTCACCTGTGCTGCCCGGCGACGGCGCCACGGACTATGCGCGCTACATGCGACTGAACACGCTGCTCGCCCTGCAACGACGGCCGGACGAGATGATGCACCGCGACGAGTTGCTCTTCCAGGTGGTGCACCAGTCCACCGAGTTGTGGCTGAAGCTCATCGCCGCCGAGTTGGCCGAGGCGGTCACCCGGCTGCGCGTCGGCGAGCTGGCGGTGACCGAGTCGCTGCTAACCCGGGCGACGTTGGGGATCCGACTGGTCACCGACCAGCTGGAGATGTTCCGGCACCTGTCCCCGGCCGACTTCCAGGCCATGCAACCGGCGCTGGGCAAGGGATCCGGGGCCGAGTCACCCGGATGGCGGCAGGTCCACGCTATGAGCCGGCAGCTCGGCCGGGCGTTCGCCGAGCACCTCGAAGTCCGAGGAATTGAACCGGCCGCACTGGGTCGGCCGGATCCCGCCGACCCCGTCCAGCGGCTCGCCGAGGCGCTCATCGAGTGGGACGAGCGGGTGTCGCTGTGGCGTATGCGGCACTACCGGGTCGCTCTGCGCGTCGGGGGCCACGATCCCGGCGGCGCCGAGGCGACGATGCTCGCCAAGCTCGTCGGGCACCGGTTCTTCCCTGCACTGTGGTGGGCCCGCCTGAAGCCCTCCGACGGATCCGCTAACGAATCACAGGCCGACCAACGTTGACAATCCTCGTTCACCAGTAATTGTCAATTTTTCCTCACCCACCTGCGTAGCGACCGAAATGTCGAGGTGCGGTTTCGTGCGCGAACTGACGAGTTGGCTGTCCGGCGGCGGTCAGACCTGC
This sequence comes from Micromonospora sp. M42, assembly GCF_000568915.1. Lineage (NCBI taxonomy): Bacteria > Bacillati > Actinomycetota > Actinomycetes > Micromonosporales > Micromonosporaceae > Micromonospora > Micromonospora sp. M42. The sequence continues at coordinate 2,484,250 of NZ_KK037233.1, forward strand.
CGTTTTCCGTACTCCGCCGTGCTGGCGGAGTTTCACCGGGTCGGTAAACACTTCGTCGAAAAGGAAGTGCTGGCTCTGCTCGACCAGGCCCGTACGCAGCTGACGGTGCCGGCGACCGCGCGGGAGCCGCAGGCCCGGCTGCTGGGTGACTTCCTCGACGTCGCGCTCGATAAGTGGGACGGCCGGTACGACTACCGCAGCTATCTTGCGCTGCGGCTGCTCCGGCTGCCCGGCGGGGGCGACGTCGCCGGCCCGTTCGGTGCGCGACGGGACCGGGACCGGCTCCTCGTTCGCCTGGTCGCCGACGTGCTGGCCTTCGAGTTGACCGCCGCCTCCGGTGCCACCGACCTGCTGCCCGAGCGGCGCCCGAGCCGGGACGTGGTGTCCAAGCGCTACCGGCTCGGCGTGCGGGCCGTGTCACCCGCTCTCGCCCGACTGGGCATCGCCGGGATGGTCCCCGGCCGGGAAGCTGTGGCGACCCCGGACGAGCTGCGGGCCGTCGCCGCCGACGCCGATCCCGCCGGCGAGTTGGTCCTGCGGCTGACCATGCTGCCGGTCCATGTGTCGCACGACGAGTACCTGTTCATCCGGGTGCTCCAGTCGTACGAATGCCTCTTCGCGGGGGTCGCCGAGGAGTTGCGCGCCACCATCGCCGCCCTGACCGCCGGCCAGGCGGGGCGGGCGACCGAACGGCTGGCGTACGCCCGACAGCAGCTCACCGCCGCCGGGCCGCTGTTCGCGCTGCTGGCGACGATGCAGCCGGAGGCGTTCCGGACGTTCCGGGAGTACACCGCGGGGGCCAGCGCCATCCAGTCCCGCTCCTACAAGCTCATGGAGTCGCTGTGCCGCACACCCGAGGGGTCGCGATTGGACTCGGCCGCGTACCACCAGGTCCCGGAGGTACGCGAGCTGGTGCACGCCGGCCAGCCGTCGATCGACGACGCGTTCCGGGCGGCGGTGCGTGACGGCCTGCTCGCCGCGCCCGAAGGCGGGCGGGTCGAGGAGGAGATGCGGTCGTTCGCCGCCGCGGTATTCCAGTGGCGGCGCACGCACCACCGGCTCGCGACCCGGATGCTCGGCCCGCGGGCCGGCACCGGCTACACGGAGGGCACGCCCTATCTGGCCGCCGCCCGATCCATCCCGGTCTTCACCTCCGTCGCCTGCGAGCCCCGACCCGTCCCCCATCGAGCCGACCAGAGGCAGCCCTGAGTGAGCCCACCGCACCGGAACTCCGACCTCGATACGCCCGAGTGCCTCGACGCCAGCGCGCACGCCGCACTGCGCGCCGAGTTCCCCCTGCTGAGCACCGGCGTCTACCTGAACAACAACTCGACGGGCGCGGTGCCGCGAGGCGCGGAACAGGTGCTCACCGGCTACTGGCGGACGCTGCGGAACTGGCGGGACGAGGTCTGGCAGGACTGGCACGCCGGCCTCGACCGGTACGCCGACTCCGTCGCCGCGTTCATCGGCGCACCGCCGGGCAGCGTGGTCACCGACGCGAACCTGAGCACGCTGCTCGCCCGGGTAGCGTCCTGTTTCGACTATCGTCCGCCGCGGAACCGGATCGTCACCACCGATCTGGAGTATCCGACGGTGCCGTTCATCTGGAACGCGTTCCGTCGGTACGGCGCCCGGCTCGACGTGGTCGGCTCGGGCAGCCCGCGGTTCGACGAGGACGCCGTCGAGGCACGGATCGACGAACGCACGCTGCTGGTGTGCATCCCGCACGCCAGCTTCTCCTCGGGGGCCACCGTCGACCTGCCCCGGCTGGTGCGGCGCGCCCACGACGTCGGCGCGCTGGTGGTCGTTGATGCCTTCCAGAGCGTAGGGGTCATGCCCATGGACGTGACGGCGCTCGGCGTCGACGTGGTTCTCGGCGGCGCGCACAAGTGGCTCTGCGGAGTCGGCACTGCCTTCCTCTACGTGCGCCCGGGTCTGGTGCCGCAGCTGGAGCCAGCGGCGACCGGCTGGCAGGCCGGTGACCGGGCCTTCACATTCCAGCCGTCGACAGGCTGGGCCGGTGGGGCCCGACGGTTCGCCGGCGGGACGCCGTTCCCCCTGACCTCGTTGATCTCCCAGGTCGGCCTGGATCTGCTGGCCGGGGTAGGTGCCGGCCCGATTCGACGGCACTCGCTCGCCTGCACCCAACGGATCCTGGAGCGGGCCGCGGTGGCTGGCATCGACGTGGTCAGCCCGACCGAGCCGCACCGGCGCGGTGGCGTCGTGTGCCTGGACGTCGCCGACGGCGAGGCGGTCAAGCGGCGGTTGGTCGCTCGCGACATGGTCTGCAGCTGGCGGGGCTACCTGCGGGTCGGCCCGCACGTCTACAACACCCTCGACGAGATCGACACGTTCATGGACGCCCTGGAAGAGGAGCTGAAACGGTGAAGGTCACGCTGTCCCCACGCGCGCTGATGAGTCTGCTCGCCAACGGGCCGAAGGCCATGGACGTGCTGGAGACCGCGCTCGGCACGGGTCTGCTCGACGCCTTGGAGCCCGGGCCGGCGAGCCTCGGTGAGCTGGCCGCCCGCTTCGACGTGCGGCCCCTGCGGCTCTACAAGTTCCTCGACTGCTTGGAAAGCCTCGGTGTCGTTGAGCGCAGCGAGCCAGGTGACGACATCGCGATGGCAACGTACCGTGCGGTACCCGGCCTCCGGGATGCCGTCATGGCGGTCGTCGGCCCCGGTGCTGTCGAACGTGACCGGGACCGTTACCCCTGGCGGTTGCTGCACGGCCGGCTGGCCGAGAGCCTGCGCGGCGAGGTGAGCATGAGCGACGACGACTTCGCCTGGCCCCCGAAGACCGACGAACAGACCGCCGACTTCGAGCGCAGCATGGCCGTCGGTCTCGGTCCGGTGATCGAGACGATGCATCGCAACGCCAGCCGGCTGTGGTCGGACCGGCGCCGTCTGCTGGACATCGGCGGGGGTGACGGCACGCTCGCCGCGCACATCCTCGACGACGCGCCTGGGCTACGGGTCGACGTGTACAACCTGCCGGCCGTGGCTCCGCTGGTGGAGGCGACCCGGACCCGCACCGGGCATGTCGACAGGCTGGGTTTCGTCGGCGGCGACTTCTTCGCCGAGCCGCTGCCCTCGGGCTACGACGCCATGGCATTCGTCCGGGTGCTGCACGACTGGCCGAACGACGTCGCCCGCCGGCTGGTCGAGAAGGCGTACGCGGCCCTCGAACCGGGCGGGCTGCTGGTGATCTGCGAGGAGTTCCGCACCCCAGACCGCCTGGCGATGCAGTTCTTCTGGAGCTACTTCCTCATCGGGGTCGACAGTTGCGTCAGTCGGCTGCGGGAGGTGGAGTTCTACACCAGTCTGCTCAAGGAGGTCGGCTTCGACCGGGTGGCCGTGCTGCCCGGCGGCTGGGAGCTGGCCTGCGGGCACAAGCCGGTGGCCGAAGCGTGACCCGCCCAGCCGGCGTGACGATGCGGGCGTGGCCGCACCCGCCGCAAGTCGTCCCGGGCTCACCGTTGCCGGCCGGCGCGCCCGTCCCTGCGGCCGTGACGGCCGATCCGTCCGGCGCATCGGTGCGGAGCTCGGCGTCGCGCACCGCCCACCGTGTCGCCGTCGGTCAGACACGTCCCAGCGCTGTGCGGCACCAGCGACTCCGGCAATACACCTAGGTGAGCGCGTGCACCAGTGCGGTCGCCGCTCCGGCCAGGAGGGCCACACCCGTGCCGGCACCGACGACGGCGCTGGGGGTGAAGTCGCACCGTCGGGCGACAGGGACGCTGACGAGCGCGACCAGGGCGACGAGCGCGGCCCAGATCGCGAGGGCCGGATACCCCAGAAGCGGCGCTAGGGGGAAGAAGTGCAGGCCGACGATCAGGGCGATCCAAACCGGAACCAGGGAGGTGCGGCCGGCGCGCCGGAGCCAGATCGCGCCGACGGCACAGAGGACCACCTCGATCAGAACGATCACCCCGAAGACCGGCCCCGTCCTCTCGTCCACGGAACTGCCCTTGTCCCAGGTGCGTGCGGTGACGATGCCGCCGATGATCGCTGCGACCAGAGACAACACCGAACCGATGCCGAGCCACGGACGCCACGCCTTGGGCGGTGCCTCCTGCGCCCAGCCGAACCAGACGATCCCGAAGACCCCGAAAATCGCGGCGGTGGCCGCGGCGTTGGCCGCGAATTCAGCATCCATCGGCGCAGTCTAGGTGCAGATGACCACCGCTCCGAGCGGTGCCCGCACAGGCGCCACGACGCAATGTCGCCTAGGAAACACGACCAGGACGGCCCGCACCAGTGCGTCACGGTGGACGGCACCCCGGTCGACCATATGGGACTCCGGCAACCGCCAGTCCGACCAGACGTGGAGCTCCCGCTGACGTCCGGGTGGTGACCGGCGCTCGTCCCGTCGATCCGCCGAGACGGGCGCGACGGCCGCTCAACTGGGGAATAAATCGAGTCCAATCTATTGACAAGGATCGTTTACGGTTTCAGGCTGAGAGCGCTCTCCCGCGCCGCCTCCGGTGCGTCACGAACAACCGGAAGGAGTTCGATGATCAAGACAACTGCGCTGCTCACCGCTGCGATGCTCGGCCTGTCTGTCCCGGCCGTCCCCGCGGCGGCTCACATCGCCCACCAGTCCGAAGCACGGCCGGCCGTGGCGGGCCTGCCGCTCGGCATGGCCGCCGCGATGCGCCGCGACCTGCACCTGACCGACGATCAACTCACCGCCCGCCTCGCGGCCGAGGCCGCCGCGGCGGTGGTCGACCGACGGCTGCGCGGGCGCCTCGGCACCGGGTACGCCGGCTCGTGGCTGGAGACGGACGGCCCGCTCACGGTCGCCGTCACCGACGCCTCCGCGGCCGACGCGGTGCGGGCCGAGGGAGCCCGGCCCAGGCTCGTCCCTCGGACGCTCACGAGCCTGACATCGGCGCGTACCGCCCTGGACCGGAGCGCCGCCGGTCAACCGCCCGGGGCCGCCGTCCGCGGCTGGTACGTGGACGTCGCCGCCAACCAGGTGGTGGTGCGGGTGGCACCGGGACAGGAACGCACCGGCCGAGCGTTCGTGCGCGGCGCCGGCCTCGCCGACGCGCTCGTTCGCTACGCGCCTGCGCCCGACGCGCCGCGCCCGATGTACGACATCCGCGGCGGCGACCAGTTCGTCATCAACGGCAACGTACTCTGCTCCGTCGGCTTCGCCGTGGTCGGCGGGTTCGTCACCGCAGGGCACTGCGGAGCCGCCGGCAGCCCCACCCGCGGCTTCAATAACGCAGCCCAGGGCACCTTCGCCGGCTCGTCGTTCCCGGGCAACGACTACGCCTGGGTCCGCACCAACGCCGACTGGACGCCGCGGCCCTGGGTGAACAACTACGCCGGCGGCAACGCTCCCGTCGCCGGGTCCCGGGACGCGGTGATCGGCAGTTCCGTGTGCCGGTCGGGACGCACGACCGGCTGGCGGTGCGGCGTACTGCTGGGCCGGGAGGAGACGGTCAACTACGCGCAGGGCGCGGTTTACGGGCTCAGCCGCAGCAACGCCTGCGCCGAGGGCGGCGACTCCGGCGGCGCCTGGCTCTCCGGCGATCAGGCCCAGGGAGTCACCTCCGGCGGATCCGGCAACTGCACCACCGGCGGCACCATGTGGTTCCAGCCGGTCAACGAGATCCTCGGTGTCTTCGGACTCAGTCTGGTCACCACCGGCGGGGGCGGCTCCGGCACCCGGATCATCAGCAACTGGAACAACAAGTGCGTCGATGTGCCGAACTCGAACTTCTCCGACGGAGTCCCGCTGCAGGCGTGGAACTGCAACGGCACGGCCGCGCAGGCGTGGACGTTCACCGGCGGCAGCCTGCGCACGCAGAACAACATGTGCATGGATGTCGCCTGGGGCTCCCGGGACAACGGAGCGGTCATCCAGATCGCCACCTGCAGCGGCAACCCGGCCCAGCAGTTCGTGCTGTCCGCCGCCGGCGACCTGGTCAACCCGCAGGCCAACAAGTGCGTCGACATCAAGGACTGGAACGGCAACGACGGTGCGCGGTTGCAACTCTGGGAGTGCGCCGGCACCGCCAACCAGAAGTGGCGCTCCGGCTGATCCGAGGCCTGACACGGCGGTCCCGCCCGGGGCGGTCCGAGGTGGGCCGACGGCGGCACGCCGTGTCGCTCCGGGACGTGCCAGCTCAGGTGCGGCCGTCGCCGCGCAGTGACCGGTGTCGAACGGTGCGCCGATCACCCTCGTCGCGGGTGCTGGCGAGCCGGTTCCGCGCTGCGCCCATGGTGACCGACGGCCCCCGGCGGACCGACGAGCCCGCCGAGGCGGACCCGCTACTCCGCCAGTCAGGATGGCCGGACCGAACCGTGGAGGCCACCTCGGTAGGCATGGCGGATCGTTCGCCGGGGAATACTGCCGGGCATGGCCTCGTACTCGGTGGATCAGGCGGCTGTCGTCCGCGCCCGGCGGCTCATCGAAGCACGCCAGTACGTGCTCGACAGTGACTGGGGTGTTGTCCAGCCCCGGGCCACCAACGAGAACGACTACCTCGACAAGCACTCGTGGCGCGAGTATGGCGAATGGTTCCTTGGCCGTACCGAGGGTGCGAACGAGGAGACGAAGGCCCGGTACGCCTTCGCCTAGGGCGACTTCCGCCGCGTCCACCGGTCCGGTCTGGTCGCGTGCGTCTACCGCGCCTCGGAGTGGCGGCACAAAGACGTCGAACTGGCCGCGCACGACCTGCTGCAACTGCTCGACCAGGTCGCCGGCTGACCCTGCGCGGGGTGGACCGGACACACGCGCGACGCCAGTTCAGCAAGCCGTGGACCCCGGCACCGGCGCCCGCCCTCGAAGAGGGACGATGGCTCACCACGAGCCGGCACACGTGCCCTCGATATCCTCACCGCAGCCGAAACCGACTCGCCGCTGGGCGAGGTGGAGTTCTACGTCGCCATAGCCAGCGGCCAGTCCCTGGCCTCCGCACTGACCCAGGGGCAGACCGCGATCGAGTTCCTCACCGGTGAGGGCAGCAGGCCCGACGTGCTCACCCGCCCGGGGATCGACCCGGCTGAAGTCGTTCTGGTGACGGCGCCACCCGACTGATCGCACTTGTCGGCCGGCGCCTCCACTTGCACTGGAGGCGCCCGCCGCCGAACCCGTATACCCCTCCTGAGGAGGAAAGAATTGCCTCTCCCCACCGCTGGTCGCGGCTCCGGGCCGTTTGCCCGCTATCAGGAGACCGTCACGATCGTCCGGCAGCGTGACGGCAAGCAGACCCGCGAGTCTGCGGCCGCGTTGATGCAAAGCGACTCTGCCACCTTTCCTGTCGAAACTGACCTTGAGGAAGGTGACCTGATCGAGAAGCCGCTGCCGACCGGCAAGACCAAGATCTACCGCGTCACCCACGTGACCTACCACACCCAGGCCGCGCTTCCCGCTTACGCGAAGCGTGTCACTGCCGCCATCGAGCCGGCCGCTACTCAGCTCGCCCCAGCGGTGCTACAGCGAGTCGAGATCTCAGGTCTACACCCGACCGTTTCGAGGGCGGCCGGAGCGCTGTTCGCGAACGGTCACTACAGCCGAGCGGTGTTCGAAGCCTTCCGCGCCGTAGAGCACGCGGTGCAGGAAGCCACCGGGCTGACCGAATCCGGCGTCCCGCTGATGCACCGCGTGTTCAATCCGCAACAGCCGATGATCGATGTCGCCCGTCACACCGGACGCAACGCTGACGACGAGCGCAAGGGCTTCCAGTTCCTGTTCGCCGGAGCGATCGCCGGGCTAAGAAACCCCAGGGCACATGGCGAAGAACTAGCCGACACTCGCGACGAAGCACTCGAATGCCTCGCCCTGGCGAGCCTACTGCTGCGCCGCCTCCCGCACCCGTAGCAGACTTGCCCAGGCGCCGTCCGGTTGATCTTCAGGCAGGGAGCACAGCGGCTACACGTTGCGATCGGTACATCCGAGGCAGAACTAGAGGAGATGCAGGTAGTCAGCCTGCGGCTGCAGATAGAGCAGCGTGTTAGGAAACCGATGCTCTATCCCCTGAGCTACGAGGGCGCGAGTGCCCAGTCTAGCGGCCTGCCGGTTCACCCGGGGTGGCAGGGAGTGGCCCACGTTCACCCACGTCGTCGCCCTGGTCAGGGCCGACCGATGACCACACCCCGAGCACACGGACCCCGGCAGCGACCCGGCCCGTTGACCCGCCGTGGCATCCGGTGGCACCGGTTGCCCCACGGTGGCATCCGCTCTCGAGCACACACCGCGCACATCATCGAAGGTCCGGAGTCGGGTCTCGGGTCGCCCGCCGATAGACGTTGCTCGGCGCGGACAAGGACGTCGGCGCCGGGGTTGTTGAGGCGCTGGCCGGTTCTGGCGGAGATCGGTTACGGTAACGTCGCTTTGCGTCAATGCAGCCGTCGTGTCCGTACGGGGTTGTGAAGGGACGGGCGTCATGATCGATCCGCAGCGGGTAGACGATGCGAAGCGGGCACTGGGTGCAAGGCTTGCCGCCTGGCGCAACGTGCGTGGGCTGACCCAGTTGGCATTGGCGAGGCGGGTGCCGGTTTCCCGGACCACGATCGCGGGCGTCGAGCGCGGGCAGCAATGCCCGGACCGGATCTTCTGGCAGCGCTGTGAAGCGGCCCTAGCCGCTGGTGGAGAGTTGCTGGCCGACTACGACGACTATCGGCGCCTGAAGCAGCAGCTTGATCAGGAGAAAGTCGAAGCGGCACAACGCATGCGGTGGGGCGAAGTCGAGGACCGCTCACTACCGGCTGGCACTCACGGTGTCCCGGTGACGGATCCGGCACGGGAGTCGTTGCGCGACCTCGCCGCCACGGATCTGACGGCCGGTGGTCCGAACGGCCTGACGGCACCACTCGCGCGGGTCGCCGGTGCCGCGGTGGCAGGTGAGACGGACTTTCACGATGGTGACGCGGTTACGCTTGCGGTCATGTCCGATGGGCAGGCGATGTCATTGCGGGTAAGCCGGAGGGCTCTGCTGGAACTGGCCGCTGGCCTCACCGCCGTGCCGGTTGTCACCACCACAGGCGTTTCTCACCCACGGTCCGTCGACCCTGCCGTTGTCGATCACTTCGCGGAGCTTCGCGCGCTCCTCGTACAAGCGGACGACCTGCTGGGTGGCCTCACCATCCTGTCGACCGTCGAACAGCAGATCGCGCTGATCGCCGCCCTGCGTCGGCAGACACGTGGACAGCTTCGTAACCGGCTTCTCAGCACCGAGGCACGGTGGAGCGAGTTCGCGGGTTGGCTCAGCGACGATCTCGGCGACCGGGCCGCGGGCGACCGCTGGCTGGACCGCGCGGGAAGCATGGCGCAGGAAGCCGACGATCAGGAGTTCTGGGCGTACGTCCTGACCCGTAAGGCACAGCGGATGGTGGGAGCCGGGGACGAGGACTGTGTCGTCGGGCTGGCCCGTGCCGCTTCCCGCCTGCCCGACACGCCCCCGCTCCTGCACGCCTTCGCCGCCATCCAGCAGGCGCACGGCAGCGCCATCGCGCAGGACGCCTCCGCTTTCCAGGCCGCGGTCGAGCGTGCCCACACACTCGTGGCGACCGCCAGGCCGCCGAGCGGGGGAAGCAGTGCCCTCGGTTCGTTCTGCACCCGGCCGTACCTTGCGGCGCAGGAGGGCGAGGGATGGCTCCGCCTCAACCAACCGCGTCGGGCCATCGACAGCTTCACCAACGCCGTCAACACGTGGCCCGACCGCTACCGACGCGAACGGGGCGTGTACCTCTCCCGCACGGCGCACGCCTACCTGGCGGCTTCGGAACCAGGCCAGGCCGCCACCGTCGCGGCTGAAGCGTTGACCACGGCTACCACGACGGGCTCGGTTCGGGTCCGCCGAAACGTCACCACCCTGGCCCGGCGACTCGAACCCTTCTCCAGCCAGCCGGAAGTGCGACAGCTCCTCGACCAGCTGGCCACCAGCGGATGAGTCACCAACTACCCGATCAGGTCCGTACGCCGCATGTCGCCTTCGTCGGCCGCGCCAACATCGACATCACCGTGCGGATCCCCCAACGGCCCGTCGCTGGCCGGACGACGTTCGCCTCGTCACCCGCGACGACCACACCGGGCGGCAAGAGCCTCAACCAGGCTTTGGCCGCACGACAAGCGGGCGTCCGCGCCAGCCTGATCACCAACGTCGGCGACGACGAATGGGGCGCCTCCCTGAGCCGAGCCCTCACCAACGCGGCCATCGACATGTCCTTCCTTCAAGTCGTGCCATCGGCTCCGACCGGTACCGCGATCATCGAGATCACCCCCGACGGCGAGAACTACATCGTCCTCGCACACTCCACAGAGACTGAGCTCGCCAGCGAGCATGTGCGCAACGCACTTCAGCAGCTACGAGCTCCGATCGTGGTAACCCAGCTCGATCTCCAGCCCGATGCCGTTGACGCCGTCTTCCGGCATCACCACGCAGAGACGCTCATCGGCAACCTCGTGCCACATCCCTCGCTCGGTCTGACCGCCCTGGCCCCACTCGACCTGTTCGTTTCGAACGAGGCCGAAGCGGCAGCGATACTGGGCCGCCACCATGCCAATCCGTCGATCGCAGCGCAGGAACTCCGCAAGCTGGGCCCACGAGCGGTGGTGGTGACCGCTGGCGCTCGCGGCGCCGCCTACAGCGATGCCGACCACACCGCACTCGTCCCCGCATCACACGTCAAGGCCATCAACACCAGCGGGGCCGGTGACGCCTTCCTCGGCACCCTCGCCGCACGACTCGCTCACAACGTGCCGCTACCCCACGCAGTCGCCAAAGGCGTCGCCGCCGCAACAACCTTCGTGCAGGTCGACAGACGCTAGGCGACTAGGTCGGGACGACGGTGACATCGCTGGCCTTCATGGTTGCCAGACGCCCGCACTGATCCGAGTCTCCACAAGATCGCGAGGGACGATCGGTTCGAACTCGAGTGCGTATCCGACAAGGCCTCTGGCAGCGGCATGCCTGGCACACCGACTGCGGTCAGCAGAACGGCCAGCCTCCCAGGGTCCTGCTCGAAGAGGATGTCGCTGAAGGCATCGAGGCTTCCGCTCGGGTTGCGTGACAGAGCAGCTGCGAGAACTCGTAGACGAAGCCGGCAAAGTCGACGAGCGACGCTCCGTCGATTACGAGCACAGGGGTTTACAACGATGCCGCAAGGGGTCTCGCCGGCAAGAGGGCCTCCAAGGCAGGATAATGCAGCGCTGCGCGCGGCCACGACTACAACGGACAGACGGAATGGACTTTCCCCAGCAGCCGTGTCGCCAATGGCCGCCGCCGCGAGATGGTCAGCCCTGCCTACTTTCTATACCCGGCGGTGACTGCTCCTGCTCTACCCTTGGGAAGAATTGGTGCCATTCAAGTCCAACATCTGCCCGAATGCGTTAAGAGCCGAGCGGCTAGTCACATCATTAGCAGGCGCTCGCATTCGCCATTCGGATACTTGATCAGCAGGCTTCGGCCATCGCCGCGCTTTAGGACATCTTGCACTAGATCATATACTTGAATTGCGCGGTTGATGGTGTCCGTTCTGGTATCTCCCGACTTCCGGACGGCACTATCGAGCGCCAACATTGACCTTTGAGTAAAATTGACGGTTACACGGGTTAGCGGCCCGCTGCTCCCACTCGCACCTCCAGACGCAACTGCCGGAGGGGTGATGCCGCCATCGGACTCACGCCGTTTCGGAACGCCGCCATTGCCCGCTTCAACAGACCCCTTCGCTGGCATATATATCCCCTTCTCCCATGCCCGGTACTCTTTATCGCTGCTGACAGTTCCCAGGAAAATTTAAGACACTTCGCGTTACCAATGGGCGCCCGTCAACAGACTCACGGGTTCAGGGCTGCTAGTCAACCGTCCCTCCAAGCTGGAACATCGCACACCATGTGCGACGGGTCTTGCGATGCACGTTGAGACCATGACAATGGGCCTAGGAGTCTCGTCCTACGACCCATGTCGGTCAGTCTTTATGCACAGCAACCGCACCCGATCCAACACGCAGGAAGGAAGTGAAGCTTGTTCGCTTGCACGATTGGGGTTATGCAGTGAACCAGGGGCGTTGCCCGTCCCAGCAGATTGACCAAGAGCTCAACCTGGCCGATCACACTGACCCCATCGAGTCCGAACCGTCGGACAAGGCACGCGTCTGGGCGCATCACCGAACAGAAAGATCAACGGAAGGGAATTTCTTCGCAACCTGGTGGCGATTCGCCATTGAGATAAAGTTTCTGCCTTCGAAGCGAACGGCTCGACACGCCCTAACCCTATCCGGGCTACTGGTAGCCGCAATCGCCGCAGCGGTTACATGGGTTGCCGCTTCGGTGAATGAAATTCCCGACGCCATTTCCGTGCCTACACCGATACTGGTCCCGTTGATCCTTCTAGCAGTTAGGGCAATCGTGACGAAAGGTCGGCGATAACTGGCCCGACTGAACACTTCGGACGCCAAGGCCAGGATCGACCGAAGCGGTTCAACCATCACGCACCAGCACTTTACTTGGGGCCGGACGATGTGTCCGGCCCCGCCAGCGCTTCACGACCATTGGGCACTAGCCCCCTCTGTGAGGAGTCTGCTGTGTCTTGAACTTGCAAGCGCCGCGCGACTGGGCGCATCGACCTCTGTTGGCGGTACCGCAGATGGTGGTACGGGTTCGACCGGGCGTGGCCACTGCTCGCCTGGCGGCACGGGGGCACGGCCGAAGATGGCTTCCGCGGCTGCTTGGGCGAGGACGGCCTGGGTTGTGGCGGGTATCCCGATCCGGTTCCAGTGGAAGATCACGTGCTCTGCGATCACGGCGCGTAGCCCACGGGTGAGTTTTCCTGTGTCGCGTAGGTGGCGGAGGGCTGTGCCGGCGTTCTCGAAGGCGGTCTGCCAGTCGCTGGTGGTGCGGGTGGTGCCGAGTTGCAGGTGACGGACCTTGCCGGTGAAGGCTTCCCAGGTGGCGGGGTCGGCGGCGGGGGGCCAGGTGCGGTGTTCCAGGCGGTGTCGGGCGACTCGCGCCCATACGTCGCCTTGTTCGTTGAGGTCGAGTCCGGTGGCGCGCATGAGTGCCGTGCACAGGATGAGGGAGCGTTCCCGTCGGTCTGCCGGCTGATGGTGAAGGTAGGTGAGGAGGTGGCGGCTGTCGTGGTGGAACAGGGTGTGTGCGGTGTCCATCGCGTCGGGGCCGCCGAAGGCGTGGATCTCGGGTTCGTAGATGTCGCTGGTCCAGGCGCGCGTTCCGGTGAGCAGGTCGTGTACCGGGCCGGGGTCGGTGTCGGGCGTGGTGGGCAGGTAGCGGATGCGCCACGGTCCTTTGCGGATGAACCACCAGGAGGTGATGAGGCCGGCGGTCTCGGCGGCGGGTAGGACGCGGTGGAGGTGGGGTATCGCGTGTTGTTCGCGTTCGTGGCGGCTCTGGCCAGGGTAGGTGATGTTCACCTGTTGCCAGGGGGTCTCCTTCATGGCGGGCCTTTCGTCAGCTGAGTAGGAGGCAGGCGTCCCACGAGGTTGAGGTTGTGGAGGCTGCGGCCAGGGCGTGACCGGCTGTGCCGTCAAGTAGTCCGGTGGGTTCGTCCGCGGCGGGGGTGGCGTGCAGGTGGAGGCGGGTCAGTGGGGCGAGGGGTGTCGGGGTGAGTGCGTCGGCGGCGATGCGCCGGCCGGTGGCGAGGAGGCCGGCGGTGCCGTGGCAGAGGCTGCGGTCGGTGAGACGGCGGATCTGTGCGGGGTCGTTCACGCAGGTGGTGAACGCCGTCTCGGCGAGGAGCTGCCGGGCGGTGTCGTGCAGGGCGAGGGCGGCCAGTTGTTGGGCGCGGGCGATTCCGGGGGTGCCGTAGCACCAGGAGGGGCGTAGTGGGTGTTGTTGTGCGGGTGCGCCGTGGTGCAGGTCGTCGAGGGTGAGGGTCTGCGGCCACCAGATGGTGTCGGCGGTGTGCTGCTGCCAGGTGTCCAGCCATCGGCATATCCGCAGGATCGCCTCGGTGTGTCCGTCGACGGTGATGCCGGCGCGGTGGGTGAGGGCGAGTAGCGCGAGTGGGCCGGTGATGCCGTGGGCGATCCCGTGGTTGGCGTGGCCTCCTGGTGGTGGTGGCTGGTGTCGGTCGGGTCCGTTCGCGCACCACCAGCCGGGGAGGTCGTTGACCGGTTCGGTGAGCCGGACCAGGTAGGTGAGTACCTGGCGGAGCAGGTCGTGGTCGCCGAGGCGGTGCAGGGCGACGCCGAGGCCGGTCAGGCCGCGGATGAGGTCGTACTCGGCGTAGTGGGGCCGCTGGTGGGAGTCGATGCGGCGGTGGGCGGCGTGCAGCCGTCGGCGGGTGACCGTGGCGGTCCCGGTGGCGGCGATCGATCGTGCTCGGGTGAGGCCGGGTTGGTTGGGGGTGGCGAGGACGAAGGCGAGTGCGGGTGCGCCGTAGAAGAGGCTGGCGCCTGCGGCGATGCTGACGCCGTTGGCGGTGGCGGCCCGCAGTGCCGCGTGGGCGGCGGGCCGGTTGCCGGTTTCCAGGTGTAGAAGGGCGACGCCGGCCGCCCCTTCGGCGAGGGACTGTGCTGCGGTCACGGCGTCGCCTGGCGGGTGCGGGCGACGGCGCGGGCCAGGCGGAGGCAGTGCCGTTCGGAGGCGGGGTCGACGCCGATCATGCGGGCGTGGTGCAGGTGCAGAATGTCGGTCAGTACCTGGTCGAGGTCGAGGTTGTCGGCGTGGGCCAGTGTCCGGTAGGTGGCCAGTGCCTTGTCCAGGTCGTCGTCGCGGTAGGGGGTGCGGGCGAGGTCGAGCTGGACGGGTTCGAGTCGGGGGCCGCGGTGGTGGGGGACGTGTTCGGCGAGCCAACGCGGCCCGTCGCCGGTGAAGGCGTCCGCGATGGCGATCATCGTGGCGGCGGTGCTGGCCTGGCGGTCGCCGGTCAGCCGCTGCAGGGTGGCGCGGGAGTCAGCGGCGAAGACCGCTTCGGCGGCGGTGAGGGTGGGGCCGGTGCCGTGGCGGGTCTCGGGCCGGTAGGTGCGCAGGCTGTAGTCGTGCAGGACGCGTTTGTGCTCCAGTTGTTGCGCCCATTCGGCGAGGCATGCGGCGGTGGCAGCGAAGGTGGTGTCCTGGAGTGGGATGCGTAGCCGCAGGTGGGGCTCGGGGTCCGGGTACCGGAGGAACCACCAGCCCGCCGCCGGGAGGTTGCCGGTCCGGTGGGCGAGGTCGGTGAGGATGTCGTCGGCCCGGCCGTACAGGCGGGCCTCCAACCACGGTGACTGGCCGGGCCGATGCTGTTGTGCGGTCACGGCCCGCGCTGGTCGGCTCGGGTGGGTGGCCGGACGGGTGTGCGCGAGGGTGAGGAGGAGTTCGGCGGGTCGGCCGCCGATCCAGCCGGCCGGGCCGGGAGCCTCGGTGAGGGTGGTGCGGGCGTGCCGGTCGACGTGCCGGCGCAGCACTGCCAGGTGGGTGTTGTCGTTCAGGTCCAGACGTACCTGCACGTCGTCGGCGCCGACCAGGACCTCGTCCGGGAGCCGGTGCTGTTCACGGTATCGCTGCCAGGCGTCGCGCCAGTGGGACCATGCCAGGGTGCGGGCGGGGAGCGCGGTCCGGTCGATGGTCCAGCGGGCGGGGTGCACGATGCTGCGTCCGCGTCGCAGGCGTGGCAGGAACGGCAGGCTACGCGCGTGCCCCCAGTCGAATCGGCTGCACGGAGCCGTCCACGCCGTCCAGATCTCGGTCAGGAACCGCATCAGGGGCTGCTGGAGGTCGGGTAGCAGCACGCTGTTGAGCAGCAGCGGCTCGACCGGTCGCCCGGAGGTCCGCGACACCAGCCACAGCCGCTGGCCGTCGCCGGTCACCGCGAGGTCCGCGAGCGTCCACGGCGGGTCCGGGTGGAAGTCGCCGACGGGCAGGACGGGCAGCACCGCAGGTGTCCGGGCGACCGCGGCCAAGCGGGCATCCAGCGGCGGGCCGGACAGTTGCACCGTGTCCGCGCCGGGCAGGGCGGTCGGCAGGTTCCGGTAGACGTGCTGGAACGACGCCAGCTCGGCGGGAGAAAGCAGGTGCAGGAACCGGCCGGCGGCGACCCCGGCGTGGCGGGCTCCGCTGACCACCGTCAACGTGAACGCGCCTCGGTCCAGGTCCTGTGGGGTCGCGGCGGCGAGGGTGAACCGTAGTTCGGTGTGTGGGATCGGCGGCCGGTCGTCATCTCCTCGTAGGCGGCCTGTCAGCTCGTCGTCGAGGATCACCTCCGTACAGTCGTTCAGCGCCGACTGCTGGGCGAGCTGCGCGAGGAGCCGGTCGCGGGCGGTGAACACCGCAGGTAGACGCCGGGTGGAACCCCGGTATCCGGCGGGAAAGCCCAGAACGTTCAGGACGTCGCGTAACGGCACGGCCGCGCCCGGGCCCCACCGCTGAATGAACGCGCCGTGGTATTCCGCCCATCCCGGCAGGGGCGCTGCCACCGCCACCAGCGTCGACGCGGCACGGGCCGCCTCGTGGAGCACCGCCGGTGGCAGCGTCACCGAGGCGTCGACACGCAGGTCGACCGCGACCCGGTCGCCGGGATCGGGCATCGGGACGTGACGGGCCAGGTGGGAGGCCGGGTCGGTGACAGTCGTCGCCGGCCGCAGCGCCGACAGCAGGACACCCGCCTGGACGAGCGACGCCAACATCCGTTCGGCCGCCCCGGTAGCGGCGGGCAGCGGCCCGGCGACCCGGGCGGCGAGGTCACCGAACATGACCGGGGAACGCGCCGCGCGGATCGCCGCCCGCACCGGCCTGGTCAGACGGATCTCTATGTCCCACCTGCGGTCGCCGTCGCCGCGCAGGCAGGGCAGCACCCACACCTCGCCGCGCTGGTACCCCACCGAGTTCGTCACCACCGCGACGTCGCGCAGCGCCGCCAGGTCCTGCTCGGCGCGCCCGGTGTGCTCGGCGACGAACGTCCCGTCAGGGCGGGTCACCACCTGATGCGCCTCGCCCCACCGAACCGATGCGCGGGCGCCGAACTCGACCGGAGCCACCCCGGCGAAGGTGCCGAACGGTGTCGCCCGGGTGGTCCACCTCAGCAGGTACCGGACCGTCGAGTCGACCATGCGCCCGAACCGGCGGTCGGTGGTCGGCGCACTGGCCACGGTCCGGGTGATCTGTTCGGCCAACTGGGGTGTGGCAGCGGCGACGGCGGTGGCGAATCCCGGCAGCGCCCACACTGCGGCCAGCCACTGCCGCCACTGCTCGGGCTGATCCGTCGTCAGGTCGGGCCACGCGGGCAGGGTCAGACCGCTGGGGTAGGCGGCAACTCTGATCAGCGCCGCACCGGCCGTGGGGAACATGAACGCACCCTCGAAGACGGGGGCCCGGCGCTGGAGACGCCGGGCCCGGGGTGGATCGTCAGGGACGGTTACTTGCTGCCGCCGGAACAGGCGTTCGAGCCCGTGTTGCCCGAGCCGCAGCCGTCGTCGGTGCTGGTGGCGTACCCGCTGGCAGCGGGGCCGGCGTCCACCAGGGTGATGTCCAGGTCGAACTCCTCGAGTTCCATGGTCTCCACTCGCGTGTTCCTTCCTATGCGGAGGTGAAGGTGAGGACGAGGCGACTGTGTCGCTTGTCCAGCACCGTCCCGGCCGGCAGGGCGCCGTCGGGAGTACCTGCGGGTAGGACGTGCAGCACCGGAGAGGGCTCGCCAGCGTCCACCCACGCGCGCATGTGCCCGGCCATCCGTCCCGCCGCCGCGGCGGCGTCGGGCCCGTGAGCGCAGGCGCCGAGGTCGAACGTGTCGTCGGTCCAGCGCAGCGTCGACCGGTAGGAGAACGTCCCCTCGTGCAGGGCGGCGGGCGTACCGAACCGCCAGGCAGGGGCGACGATGCCGGCGTCGACGGCCTCCTGCTGCGCCGAGAGCACCACGAACTGGTCGACCTCATCGGCGAGGCGGGCCGCCAGCCACAGGTCCAGGTCGGCCAGGACGCTACGAGGCGGCAGGCCCACCCCTGCCCATGCCTGCTCCTGCGGCTGCGACAGCAGCCCACCGACCGATTCCGGGTCGACCTGCTGGCCCTCATCCAGCCGCAGGTGGACACCGGCGGCGATGTCGACATACCGCATCTCGTGGGCTCCGGTGCCCCGCATCGCCACGAACCCGCAGAGGCGCTGGCTGTGGCTGACCAGCCGGTCACCGACCCGGCGCAGCGCCCACGACCGGGTCATCCCGAACGTCCGTAGCGGCACCACCAGCACGCCGTCCTCGGCGAGCTGCGCGATCCACGCCGCGGGGATGTCCCACGCCCCGGCCGTCACGATGATCAGGTCGTAGCAGCGCCCCAGGTCGATCGGCTGCTCCGCGTCCGCGCACACCACGCTGACATCGCCGTAACCTGCCACCGCCAGACACGCCACCGCCCGCTCGGTCACCTCCGGGTCGATGTCCACGGTCGTGACCGAACCCGACGGCCCGACCAGCTCGCGCAGCAGCGACGCGTTGTAGCCGCCCGATCCGATCTCCAGCACGTGCCGGCCGTGCAGGCCACCGGTGAGGGCGTCAGCCGCCTGCCCGAGCATCTCCGCGATCAGCCACGGCGCGGACACCGAACTGACGGTCTCATCACCGAGCCGCTTGGTGACGACCGCGGTGTCGCTGCGGTACGCCTCCTCCATCGGGACACCCGGCGTGTACAGCTCGCGGGGAACCACCCGCAGTGCCGCCTCGACCTCGGGCCGCATCGTCAGCCCCTTGGCCGCATGGTCAGCGACCAGCTGGTCGACCATCGCGTCACGGAGGTCGTCGCTGCTCATCGTGTCGACGCTCATGTGCGCGTCACTCTCCTGTTCGTCAGGACCGCCGCCGTTGCGGACGGCCCGCACTTTCCGTTATCCGCCAAGGACGAACACGGCCTCAGACGCCCGAGGACTGTTCCCCTGCTGGGCAGGACGCAGGCCGAACTCACCGGGTGCCCAACCGGCAAGGCGACGCAAGGCGGCCCGGGTTCGATCAAGCCGCAGTCAACGTGAGGTCCGAGCCGTCCCGGCCACCAGCGGTCCCGGATTCCTCGGCAGCGGCGAGAAACTGCGGTACAGGGTCACACGGATCAACTCCCCTCGGGTTGGGCGGTGCCGGGGACCCCTGAGCGGCGGGCGCCGAGCGGTCATGTCCACCACTCAACGCCGGTCTGACCGTGTCGAACACCCTCGACACGGGATTTCGACACGGTCAGACCGGCCCCAGCGCCTCTCGGGGGCCGACTACGACAGGCGGGCGGACAGCCTGTGGAGTTCGTCGAGGATCACGTTCCAGCGGAAGGGCTGATCGTCGTGAGCTGGTCGCAGCGCCTCGGTGGCGGTGAGGCGTACGCCGTGGTCGGCGAGGAGCCGCAGGTGGGCGTCGAACGCGGGGTGGCGGGCGAGGGTGGGTTTGACGTACGGGGAGACGATGATCGGCATGCCTGCGCCGAGAGCTTCGTTGAGGATGCCGAGGGCCAGACTGTCGTTGATGCCGGTGGCCCACTTGTTGATGGTGTTGAACGTCGCCGGAACGACCGCGACGGCATCGGCGCGTGGCAGGACGCTCGGTTCGTCAGGATGCCGCTGCCGGTAGCTGACGGGCCTGCCCGTAACGGCGGCCAGCCGATCGTTGGGAAGCCAGGTGTGCGCGGTTTCGGTCGCGATGACGTACACATCCCAGCCGTCGCGCCGCACCGCCTCGACCAGCTCGACGATGCGGCGGGCCGGTGGCGCGGCACAGACCACCAGGTAGAGCAGACGGGCATTCGCGGATCCGGACGTCACGCGGCGATTCCGGCGCGTTCGGCGAGTGCCCGCAGGCCGGGGGTGACGGCGCGCCGCTCACGGGTGAGCAGGTCGCCGATCAGATGGCGCGTCCGGCCGTGCACGTGCACCGTCTGCGGCGCGATGCGTTCGGCTTCGAGCAGGTGCAGCACGGCTGCGGGATCGTTGCCGGGCGAGCAGGCGTAGGCGGCGGCGAGGTCGAGGTGGACCCGGGCGCGGCGGCTCACCAGGGCCGCCGGCAGCGACGAGGTGTCGAGCTGTTCTCCAAGGTGGATCGCCAGCTGAGGCTGGTCCGTTCGGGCGGCGATGCTGATGCGGTGGATCATCACGTTCGTCGGACCGAACCCGGTCCACAGGTCGTTACGATCGGCGCCGAGCCGCCGGGCCAGGGCGTTCGCGTCGTCGAGGTGCCGCTCGACAGCGGCGGGCTGGGCCTGCCGGGCGGCGATCAGCGCCGCGAGCAGAGTCAACGCCCCGTGGGCCGACAGGACACGCGGACCCGTCGACGCGGAGTCCCTCGTGTCCGTCACACCATCGAGAGCGGCCAGCACCACCTCCTCGGCATCGCCGACGCGGTCCGGCATCGCCAGCAGCGCAGTACCCACCGAGAACGCCGCCGCAGCGACGAGCGCAACATCCTCGGCCTGCTCGGCGGCGACACGAGCGGCACGGTCCGCCGCCACCCAGGCAAGGCTGGGATCGCCGAGTTTCACGGTGAGTTTGGCGGCGGCGAGATTCGCCGCCGCCAGCGACCCGACGGCCAGGGCGCGCTGCGTGCCGGTGCAGGTCCGGGTCAACAGGTTCGCCTGCTCGAACGTGTCGGGCAACGCCCGGACCGCCTCGGCATAGTTGCCACGCTGGTAAAGGCTATGGAGATGGGCCACCCGCTGACGGACCTCCGAAAGCGTGAGAGGCTCGACCGGCTGTTTCGGTGCGGCAGGTGCGAGCAGGTGCCGGCGCAGCTCGGCCAGCAGTCGCGACCTGGCATCGTGGTCGGCTTCCTCGCCACGGCCTGCTACCGCGTTGACGACTGAGACCTGCCCGGTTCGTGTGGTGCGGCCCGCCTCCGGGCGCTCGCCGTGGAACCGGTCCGGCGGGCGTCGATTGTCGCCGACTTCGCCGTACCTTTCGCCTGTGGCCTCGCCGGCTGCCATCACCGCCTCGGGTACCGCTCCCCACCGCGCCCGCTGTGCCGCCTCGGCCTGCTGTGCCTGGAACCGGGACTGGAGGTGTCGGTAGGCGTCGTAGGCGGCGAGTAGCTCGCCCTGGGCGTCCAGCAGGGTGTCGCACTGCAGCCAGAAGATCCGGTCCACGACCTGCCGGCCCCGCTCGACCATTCCCAGGGTGCTGCGCGTCGTGTGCACCTGGCGTGCGAGGGCTTCCTGAATGAGTCCCCTCGACCTACGCAGGGCGGCGAGCTTACGGCCGAGATCGTCCCTGGCCTGTTGAAGATCCTGGCGATCAATCATGGGCTCGCCTTTCCGTTCGCATCGACCTGCGTCGAGCCGACTGTTGCGGCGCCCCGACGCACGGCGATTCGACGTTAGCGGATCGCACGCGACCTGGGCGTGGAGCTGGTGCGAATGGCGTGCTGGCCTGGCAGAGAGGGCGCCTGTGTCGAAAACCGGGGGAGCGGGGTTGGCACCTCGAACGTCAGCCACGATCACGGCGGAACACACTTCAGCCATCCCCACTCCCGGCCCAACGGGCACGGCAACCTCAGCCTGCCGCCGTCACCGACAGACACCCCGGACACGATGTGCGAGTTCGGTGGGCATCGGCCCTCTTCGACGAGCGCGGAAGAGCGTGCGGTGATGCCCATAAAGGGCGCGCGGCGCCAGCCCTGCCGCAAGGGCTTTCGGCGGTTCAGTAGCCCCACCGGTGCCGGACGCGGGTTTCGCGTACCGGGATTTCGGGGTGGGGACTTCGGGTTCGTCGCCTACGCCGACACCGACACCGCCCAGGACGTCCTGGTCCGCGTTGTCGGTGGCGACACCGACCCGGGAGCCCAGACCGCCCCCCTCGCACGCGCCCGCGAGTTGTGGTGGCTCTCCCGCGCCGTACGGGCCAAGTACACCGCCATCTCCCGCGCCGTGCCGCTGCTGCTCGCCGGGTACGCCGGCGCCGCCACCACCGCAGCCCTGGCGATCTGGGCCCGGTGACCACGATGACCGCGACCACCACCCTCGTCGTGCAGGACCCCGTCGACGCCTACGAACTGTTCGCCCACGCCCGCACCGTGCTCAGGCTGCCCCTGGACGGCCGATGGCACCTGGTCGACCACGGCCGCGTCCACATGCTGCAAACCCTGCCCGGACAGGGCGCACCGGCCCTGGCCAGCGTGCACCTCCCCGTCGACGGCAGCCGGCACCCCGGCGAGCCCCACGCCGGCATCCCCGGCGGCTACGCCCTGCTCGCCTTCACCACCGACGGCGGCGACACCAACAGGACCCAGCGCCGGCACCGCGACCTCGCCGGCCAGGCTAGTGCGTGGCTGACCCACCGACGGCTTCGCTGGACCTGGTCACACGCCGACGGGCCCTTCACGACCAACCACGCCGATCTTGCGACCAGGGGCCAAATAGTTGATCTTTTTGGGGGTCTGCGCGGTCCCTGATCGCTGCCACGGTGGTTGACCGCTGTGAGTCGATCTCCTCTGAGCATCGGCGAGCTGGTCGAGCACTGGACCCTTGTCCCTGCTGAGCTGGACCTGGTTGCGTCCAAGCATGGCGAGATACGGCCGGGTTCGCGCTGTTGCGGAGGTTCTACGACCGGTACGGCCGCTTCCCGCGAGGTTGGGCAGATCTGCGCCCGGAGGCGATGGACTTCGCCTCTCGCCAGGTCAAGGCGGAGCCGGGTTACTTGGCGTTCTACGGAGACCAGGGCCAGCGGATCCATCACACCCCCAATCGGCTAGATCAACCCGACAACGCACCCAGAATCCAATCCACGGATTCAGGCTAAGGTCCGGTCCGGCAGCGGAACAGGGGCGCAGGACCTGCGGCAGGGTGGGGCGAGCGCCCCACCCTGCCGTTGAACTCAGCCGATCTGCAGGGTCACGTCGTCCAGCACGAAGCTGGTCTGCAGGTAGGCGTCCTCGGTGCCGGTGAAGGTCAGCGTGACCGTCTGGCCGGCGTACGCGCCGAGGTTGACGGTGCGCTGCGTGTAGCCCGTGGCAGCGTTCATGTTGGACAGCGACGCCACGGTGGTGCCGTTGGCCTTGATCGTGAACACGTCGTAGGCGAGCGCCCCGTACTCGTTCGTGTCGATGTGCAGCCAGTAGGTCAGTACCGCACTGGTGCAGCCCGACGGGATGGTGACGGTCTGGCTGATGGCCTCGGTCGCGGTGTAGCCGTATCCGCCGAGCCACGCGTACCGGGTGCCGCTGCGCGGCACCTGCCCGATAGAGGTGCCGATCGCGCCGGTGGAGCCGGTCCACGGCGAGGTGCCGCTTTCGAACCCGCCGTTGAGGATCAGCTGGGCGGCGGTGCAGCCGCCCGGTCCGCCGGTCACGGTCAGCGTGTACGTGGTGCTGTGCGACACCGACCCCGTGCCGGTGATGGTGATGGTGTAGGTGCCGCCGGCCACCGACGAGCCGACCGCGATGGTGGCGGTCGACGAGCTGCCGGAGGTGACCGACGACGGGCTGAACGAGACCGTTACGCCCGTGGGGGCGCCGCTGGCGGTCAGGGTCACCGTCTGGGCGCTGCCCGAGGTGGTGGCGGTGCCGACGGTGGTCGTGGTGCTGGACCCCGCGTTCACGGTGCCCGACGAGGGGCTGGCCGAGATCGAGAAGTCGTTGGTCGGCGTCGAGGTGCCGACCGCCCGGTTCCACAGCGTGTAGGCGATGCCGTCGGCAGCCCGGTTCAGCGCGGTGGCGTCGATGTTGCTGAGGGTGTCGCACGAGGAGTGGTAGCAGGAGTCGTAGGACTGACCGGCCGTGCCGCCCCACTTCGACGCCTGGGCCGACGTCTTGGTGGCGCTGGCGCCCATCGCGTAACCGGAGGTCGGGATGCCCGCGTTCTGGAACGAGTAGTCGTCGGAACGGCCCTGGCCCTCGACGTTCTCCTCCGGCTGCAGGCTGAGGGAGTCCCAGTACGCCTTCATCGGCTGCGACGCGGTCGAGGTGATGTTGTTGATGAAGTAGCCGCCGTTCTTCGACGCGATCATGTCGAAGTTGTAGTAGGCCTTGATCGCCGTTCGCTGGGTACTGGTCAGCGAGTTGACGTAGAACTTGGAGCCGTTGAGGCCCTGTTCCTCGTCGGTCCACCAGCCGAAGCGGACCTTGTTCAGCATGGTCGGGTTCTGCGCGGCCAGCGCGAGGGCGACCTCGAGCAGCGCCGCCGAGCCGGAGCCGTTGTCGTTCATGCCCGGACCGGCCGAGACGCCGTCCAGGTGGGCGCCGAACATGTAGACGTTGCTCGCGTTACCGCCCGGCCACTCGGCGATCAGGTTCGGGCCTGCACCGCTGGTGCAGCCGGAGGTGCAGGGCTGCTCGGTGACGGTGAAGCCGGCGGCCTGCAGCTTGCCCTTGACGTACGCCACCGACTGCAGGTAGCCCTGGCCGGTCGAGCGGCGGGTGCCGCCGTTGTTGGTGGCGATGGTGCTGAGCTGTGTCAGGTGCGCCTGCACGTTGGCGACGTCGATGTCCGGCGCGGTGCCACCGGGGGTGCCGCCGTTGACCGTCAGCGTGTACTGGGCCGTGTGGGTGACCGACCCGGTGCCGGTCACGGTGATGGTGTACGTGCCCGCGGCCGCGCCGGACGTGGTCGCCACCGTCATCGTGGAGCTGCCGCCCGAGGTGACCGACGACGGGCTGAACGACACGGTGACCCCCGACGGGGCACCCGAGGAGGTCAGCGACACGGTCTGCGCGCTGCCGGAGACGGTGGCGGTGTTGACCGTCGCGGTCACCGAGGAGCCCGCGTTGACGCCGCCCGAGGTGGGGCTGATCGACATCGAGAAGTCGGTGCTGGTCGCGGTGCAGGTCGGGTCGCCGGTCTGGGCCGGGACCGCGACCGCGTTCCACGCGTCCTTGGTCCGGTTGAACAGGACGCACGAGGAGTCCAGGTTCTTCGCGGCGGTCAGGGTCGCGGTGCGGTACTTCTTGTGGGTCATGCCGGAGGTCTTGAGCAGCATGCCGCCGTAGAAGATCTTTCCGGCGGACTGGATGCCGACGCCGGTGACCGACGACGGGCCGCCCGAGCAGATGGGGCTGTTCGGCTTGCCGCCGCCCGGCGCGCTGCCCTCGGCGAGCAGGTAGAACCAGTGGTTGAGCGGGCCGGCGGCCGCGTGTACCTCGGTGTTCGGGATCGACGAGGAGTAGCAGTTCGGGTGGCCACCGACCAGCGAAGGGTTGTACATGTTGCGGATCGGGCCGCTGCCGACGAGGTCGATCTCCTCACCGACCAGGTAGTCCGGGTCGTCGTAGGTGGCGGACTGGTTGGCGTATGCCTCGGTCAGGGCGCCGAAGATGTCGCCGGTGGCTTCGCCGAGGCCGGCTTCGGAGCTGGTGCCGCCGGGGGTGTTCTGGTCGAGGCCGTGGCCGAACTCGTGGCCGACCACGTCCATCGACGAGATCCAGTTGCCTGCCGAGTTCTTGCCGATCGTGATCGTGGAGCCGTCCCAGTAGGCGTTCTGCTCGTTCAGGCCGACCTTGATCGGCCAGCTGCCACCGTTGCCGTTGTGCCCGTTGCGGCCCAGCCAGGCCGACAGCATGTCCCATTCCTTCTGCGCCGAGTACAGTGCGTCGACGCAGCCGGTCTCCTTGCTGGTGCCCACCCCGTTGCCCCAGCTGTCGTCCGCGCCGGAGAAGACGGTACTGGTGCTGTAGTCCTGGCAGTTCAGGCCGGTGCGCGTGGTGTCGCGCAGGTAGTACGTGCTGCCCGACTGCGACGTGGTGATCGACAACGGGCTGGGCCCGTTCCACTTGCCGGTGCCGGAACCGGCCGCGGCGTCCTCCTGCTTGGCCAGCACCTGGCCGGTGCGCGCGTCCACGAAGACATGCAGGTGGCTGGGCGCCGAGGCGGTGCGCCCGGCGACGACGACCTCCCACGCGAGGCGGGCGGTGCTGTCCTTGACGTGCACCACCAGGGTGCGCGACTCGACCCGGTCGACCTTCGCGAGCAGGCTCTTGGCGGTCTGCTCGGCACGGTCGACGGCGACCGTCGGCACCACCGACACGTTGATCTTCGTCTTGGTGGCGGCCGAGATCGCCCGGATCGCGCCCTTGCCGTCGGCGAGCACGGCGGCGTCGCCGCCGACCACCGGCAGGCCCCGGTAGGTGCGTGTGTAGGCGATGGAGAACAGCCCGTCGACCCACGGGATCACCATGCGCCGGTCGTACTGCTCGAAGGGGCCTTTCGCCAGCGCGTCGTGACCGCCGTCGGCGGCCCGGTCGGCCGCGGAGATCGCCAGCGACAGCGGGCTCTGCGCAACCGTGGGTGTAGGGGGCGGGGTGGCTGCGGTCGACTGGGTGGCCACCCCGGTCACGGTGCCCAGGGTAAGCGCAACCGCGACAGCGGCCGCCATGGCAGTTCTTCGATACATCGCAATCCTCCCGCCGAGATGGGTTGAGGGGTGTGGCAGCAGGGCCCGTGTTGATGGGATCTCCGGCAACCGGTGACAGCTCGGCTTTGGCGATGACACTAGGAACGGCGGAGGCTGGCCGAAATCAGGGCAACCCCTTGCTCTGGTGCGCGAAGGACCGTCGGGCGCACTATGATCCGGTGCCAGATTCTGCGACGGCAGTGAATGCGCATCAGGGGGCCACCGGCACCATGCTGCCGGTGGTACCGGGCGTCGTGCGCGGCGCCCGTCGGGTGGTGCTGTTCGGTCCGCCCGGGATCGGCAAGACCGCTGCGGCCGGTGTACTCGGGCAGCAGCTGGGCATGCCTGTCCTAAGGCTGGCTCCGAGCCCACAGGACGCCCAGGTCCCCTACACCGGACTGCTCGAACTCGCACTGGCCCTCCAACCGCTGCCGGCCGCGCGGGAACTCGCGACCGGAATCGACAAGGCCGTCGGAGTGCCGGGCTCTGCCGATCCCGCCGGGACCGCTCTACGGCTGCGCCGGTTGACCGCCACCCTGCTGCTGGACACCCCGCCTCTGACACTGGTGGTGGACAACGCCCAGTGGCTGGATACGGCCAGCGCGGCCGTCTTGCGTTGGGCACTGCGCCTGGCTCCCGACCTTCCCGTCATAGCCGCAGAGCGAATCTGGCGCCCGGGGAGCGAAGGCCACTGGTGCGGCGAGGACCCCTGTGCGGTACGCATCCCGGCGCTGACACCCGATCAGGTCGCAACCCTGCTGTCGCCGTACCGGCTAACCCCCTACGAGGTCACGCAGACCCACATCCGCAGCGGAGGGAACCCGGCCCTAGCCCTCGCATTCGCCGGGGCCCGCAGCCGCGCCACCGACCTGCCGGCCGCTCAGGGTCTCGTAGACGACCTGGTCCTGCCGCCGGCCGCCCGCCGACTGGTGAACGAATGGCTGGGCACTGTGTCGGCCGAAGTTCAGGAACTGTTGACGGTCGCCGCACTCGACGACCGGCCCGACCGCGAACTGCTGAGCCGCCTCGCCGGCCCGCCCGCCGAAAACCTTCTCGCAGAGGCCGAGGCAGCCGGACTGATCAACATCGGGCAGGTCGACGGGAAGATCCGGTTCGCCGCCGCCGCGATCGGTGCCGAACTCGCGGCCCGACCGCCGGTCGCCACACGCAGGCTCCTGCACGCCCGCCTGGCCGAAGCCAGCCGCGACAGCATCCGCCGCGACCGTCACACCACGCTGGCGGCCGACACCAACGACCCGCAGTCGGCCGACTGCGCCGACCGCGCCGCCGCCCGCGCCCGGCTGCGCGGAGAACCCGCACTAGCGGCCGAGCTCTCCCTGCTCGCCGCCGAACGTACCCCGGAGACCGACGCCGACCTGCTCACCGAACGGGCGCTGACCGCCGTACGCGACGCCGCCCACAACGGCGACCTGCCCCGCGGCCAGGCTGCCGTCCGCCTCGTCCTGAACCACGACAGCAGCCCCGCCAACCGCGTCAACGCCCTCATCGCCCTGA
This sequence comes from Micromonospora sp. M42, assembly GCF_000568915.1. Classification (NCBI taxonomy): domain Bacteria; kingdom Bacillati; phylum Actinomycetota; class Actinomycetes; order Micromonosporales; family Micromonosporaceae; genus Micromonospora; species Micromonospora sp. M42. Next base: position 2,511,997 of record NZ_KK037233.1, read on the forward strand.
TCGACTCAGGCGGACAGCACCTGTACAACGGCGACAAGCTGTTCGCCGACGCACTTCACGAAGCGGCCGGACATCCGGACCTGACCGCGCAGATCCTCGTCCGCCAGGCGATCTGGGCCAACGTCAACGGCGATCCCGACCGGGCGTGCGCCCAGGCTGCCCGGGCCGCCAGCCTCGCCCGGAGCGCTGGCGACACCGCCACCACCGCCATGGCCCTCACGATGCAGGCCCGCATCCAACGCATCCTCGGCCGCCCCCAAGCCGAGACCACGCTCGGCCACGCCCTGTCCCTGCCACGCAGCACTCACATCCCCGTCAACGCCAGGCCCGAACAGCTCTCCGCCCGGCACGCCATCTTCGACGACCGTCTGGACGAAGCCCGCAGCGCACTGCTGCCTCTGCTCGTCGAAGCCGAGCGGACCGGAGACGCCGAAGCCACCGTGGATGTCCTGCGCAGCCTCGCCGAAGTCGAGATCCGCGCCGGACGGTGCGGACTGGCCCTCGACTACGCCGGCCGCGCCCTGTCGCTTACCGACAGAGCCGCCTTGGACCCCGCACCAACGTGCTACACCTCCGCCCTGGTCGAGGGCACCGCCTCGTGCACCGACTCCGCCCTCGCTCACGCACGCCGCGGGGCGGACACCTCCCGCCGGGAGGACAACAAAGTCTTCCTCTCCCGAAACCTCTTCGTCCTCGGACATCTTCTCCTGGTCACCGGGCGTCCGAAAGAAGCCCTGGAGGCGCTGGAAGAGGTCCGTACGCTTGAGAAGCGCCAGCAGGTCCGCGACCCGTCCGTCCTGCGCTGGCACGCCGACCTCGCCCAAGCCCTCATCTCCCTCGGCTACCTCGACCAAGCCCGCAAACTGCTGACCGATACCCGTCGCACCGCGACTGATCTAGATAGAAGCTGCGTCCTCCCCGTGCTCGACCGCTCCCAGGCACTCCTGGAAGCCACCCTGGGCAACTACGATGCGGCCGCCGACCTCCTCACCGCAGCAGCCGACCACCTCCGCCACCTGCCCATCGAACACGGTCGAACCCTCCTGGCCCTCAGCCACACCGAACGACGCGGACGCCGACGCGCCAGCGCCCGCACCGCGGCGCAGAGCGCCGCCGACCTCTTCAGCACGCACCAGGCACACCCCTGGATCGAAGCCGCCACCCGCACCCTCCACCAACTGGAGCCCGTCCCCGCGCACAGCAGTACGCTCCCCTGCCTCACCTCCGCCGAACAGCGCTGCGTCGAGCTCGCCGCCAGCGGAGCGACCAACCGCGACATCGCCACCGCCCTCACCATCAGTGTCAAAACAGTCGAAGCAAACCTCACCCGCGTCTACCGGAAGCTCGGCATCCACTCACGCGTCCAACTCGCGCACCTTGCAGCCCTGACGGCAGCGCCGGCAGAAGCCCTGCAGCCCGGCCTGGCGCATCAGCCTGGCAACGCGTTTGCGCCCACTTCCGACTCCGGTGCCCAGGCGTAACTCGGCGTGCGGCGTAAAGGAGCGGGTTGGGCGAGGATCGCACGTGCTTCCCCGGACAGCATCCTCGCTACGTCAAGTCGCAAAATGCCGTGACGAGGATTTAGAATCGAGAAAGTTGACACAAAAAGCAACAGAGGCGGCCGGTTTGCTACTGTAACCGCCAGCAACGGAGCGCAGCAGCTATCCAATGCGACCAACAAACAGAGGTAATGAACGGCTGAATCGCAGGCAGTCGGCCTACCGACATGCATAGATGACGGTCTTAGGAAACCGGTGCTCTGTTGGCCGTCCTCAGGAGCACGCCGAGCGCGGCGCGGCCCCGGCGAGCGGACGGACGACTGGCCCCATACCTCGCGGCCAACGCCTTACGGCCCGAGTGGAGAAGTCCGAGTACCGTGGTATAAGAGTCCTTCTAGTTCGGCGTCCTGGGCCGGGCTTACGCAGCATGGGTCGTTTCCGGTCGATGCCCGCCGGTACAGTCTGCCCACACCGGGCAGGAGACGACGATGGGGCTCAGAGACCGACTTGGCGTCGACGCGTTCTGGACCCCTGGTGAGGTTCTCACACACGGGTTCGACTTTCGTCCACGCTGGTGGCAGCAACGCGTCCCCGCCGAAGGGTGGACGGCATGGCTATCCGACCTGCCCGAGGCCAACAGGGGTCGGCAGTACCGACATATCACGCGTAGCGACCTCCTCACCGCAGCGAATGGCGGTCCAGACGACGTCGGGCGACTGCTGGTCGGCAGCTACGCCTGGGGCACCGGCGACCGAGCATTCCTCGTCGGTCGTCGAGCTCAGGTCTTCACTAAGAACACGACTGAGTCCACCACGGCCAAGCTCGTTAAGGCTTTGACCGTCCTTCGTGATCAGGGACCGGCGAAGGCGTACGAGATGCTGGCCCTGGGCGGCGAGCAGAAGCTTCCCTACCTCGGGCCCTCGTTCTACACCAAGCTGCTGTACTTCGCGGATGCCCGGCCCGACGCACAACCTGGTCGCGCGCTGATCCTCGACCAGTTCGTTGCCATAGCTTTGAAGGAAGTCGAACACTGGGACATTACGGAACGCGGCCCTTGGGGCCCAGATCAATACCAGCGGTGGCTCGAATTCGCCCACAACCATGCCAGAACTGAGTCCACTAACCAAGCGGCCGTGCGCCCGGATGCTATCGAGGCGGCGATGTTCAGAAAAGGCTGGGCAATCTACCAGGCGCGTATAGCTGCCGCCCGCGCCGCGCGCCGGCAACCGTGACTCCTGACGCCATCATCGTCGCTCTGCCGGATCAGCATGGCGGGCCCCAATCTTGGCGCCAGCAGCAGTTCGTCGCGAAGGATGAGCATAGAGTCGCGGTTGTCGCCGCCCCACAGAGCTGAAGCCCACAGCCGAGCAGCTGACGGAACGACCAGCATCGTGGTAATCAACATAGTGACAGGGTCACCTCGACCAGTTCTCTCGCCTAGCAGCATCCGCAACCCCGAGAAGCTTCTCCTCGGCCGATTCGACCGGCGCGGCCGGCTGCCGGCACACCGGCCGCACGCATCCGCTGGCCACGCCGCAGCGCCAGCAGCTGGCGAGACTGCTTTCCCCGCCACGTCCGACCGAGCGCCGTGTTGTCATCCACCCCTGGCCCGATCCGTTACCCGGCTGCCTGGTCGGGCCAGTTCGAGCGGCCTGAGCGGCTGAACTACGCGCAGGTCGAGGCGACCGTGGTGGCTGAGATTCAGGTGGACACGGCGTACGAGCACCACCGGTGGCGCCACCGGGTGCGGTACGCGCGGCCCAGGCCGGATCTGTCGGTGTACGACGTGCCGCTGATCCTCAACGAAGCCGAAGACCGCTTCGCCGGCTACGCGCGCAGTGCCTGACCGGCCTCATCCCACTTGCCAATACACACCGGCGCCGCAACCCACCGATCAACCAGCAGGACGGGCAGGCGGCGGCGCCCTGCGGTACGAATCAACTAATGGAAATCGAGTCAGGTGCCGTCACTATTGCGGTGAGGTCTAGGTATTGTCAGCAGGAATGGTACGGTGAGCGCGTCCAATCGGGTGATGCTGGCCGCCTGCGTTTCGAGGCTCGCGAGAAGGGCATGCTCGCTGAGTTGCGCGACGCGCCTCCTGCGGTAGTCACCCTTGTAGGTCCATTGTTCGAGCGGATACCAGCCCACGAGATAGATGCCAGTTCGTGTGCCGGCTTCCGGAAGGTAGCGCTGGGCTAGTTGCTGCTGCTGAGCGCTCAGCAACTCTCTATTCCAAGGTCCCTTCACCTCGATGACGACAACGATGCGGTCCGGCGTTGGTCCTTTCACCGGATCGTCGCGCATTGTCGCCTCGATCTGGATGTCAGTGCGGTCTCCAGCACCGTAGGCGTCAGTTGGGCGGACTAGGACTTCGCGGTTGACAGCTAATCCGCGCCGCTCGAGCCTCTTGGTGAGTTCGTGTGAGATGTACGCCGAGAGTGCAGGTTCGGGTTTCGGGAGCCAGGCTTCCTTCAGTTGGTATGACTTGGGCAGAACGCGTGCGGGTAAGCGGTCCCACAACAATTCTCCGTGCGTCGGCAGATCGTTGCCGATGGCTTCGAGGACCTCCACAAGCAGATCGGCCAATTCGCGTTCGGACCGAACAAGTCGCCGGTTGGCGTCCTCAAACAACGCTGCCAGTTCGACGGGGGTCGGTGGGGACCAGGCCGAAGCGAATAGGTTGGTCCGAGCCCGAAGAATATGAGAGGTTATGATGACGCGGCTGGGGTACTCGTCGCGAAGCTTTGTGAGCGCGCGCAAGGCTTGCTCGCTGCCGCGGCTGCTGATGCTCTGAAGGACGCGATCCCGCCACTCCCGAGTTTGTTCCTCGGGGCCAACGAAGTGTACTCCTTCGATGGGGACGTCATCTTCGGGCGGAAATAGTCCCGAAAGCCACCGATAAAGCTCCGCCAGTTGTTCTTCCTCTAGGTCAGCGAGAAAGTCGCTGTAGCTGGCGCCGAGGCACAGAGCTACGTCCCGACCTAGGGCAGCATCTTTGCCTACGGCCGATAGCACGGTGGCGAGGTACTGGTGAGAATCCACGGTGAGCAGCGCTCTGGCTGCTCGCGCCGCGAGCTGCCGTTGCCATCCGCTTGAGACATCTGCCTCCAGCGCATGGTGTGCGGTGTCGACTGCTCGCTGGTCCTGTGCTTGTAAGAGAGCGACGAGCATCTCCTCCCACCGTTGCAGGGCATGCGTTCGACTCTCGTCCGTCGTAAGCGAAAGCGCGGCCTGGTCCGCCTTCCGGCCGTTGGGCGGCTCGTCGGGTGCCGGGTGAGGGGCTTGCTGACCCGCGGCGTCGCTTGGTCCGTCGTCTCCTCTCGTTCGGGTGATAGCGTCAGCAAGTTCGGTGAGTAGTGCCGCAAACGTGTCGGCCAGTTCAACGTGCCATGCCGGGTCTACAAGTTCCGTCTCAGATGCCAGATGTCCCTGCATCAGTTCCCCACGCACATAAGCGTCGACCGCCGCTGCGAGCTGTGACGCCGAGTGCTCGACGGCTCGCGACAGGAGTCTCAACTTGATTTCCCTATCACCGGCGTTGCTGGGCACGGTGTGGAACCAAATCAGCGCCCCTGCCCAGGACGACCAGGCTGCGTTCGGCACTTCCGAAAGGCGGTCTTTCCTTTCGAGGAGTGCCAGCGCCAGATACCCGGCCCATCCACGCTTGTCGTATCGGTTGGTGCCGAGCCATTCGTCCGAGTGGTCGTGCTCGTTGGCGATGAAATGGACCGCTGCTTCGATCAGCACGTCCACCCCGCTCCCATCGAGTGCGGCTAGACCGGGGAAGTCTAGGATGTCGTCATCGAGACGGAGTGTCCCCTCGCCACTGTTGGGATCGGCCTGAAGCTGCCAGGCCAGGCGCCAAAAGGCGTCGACATTGCCGGCTGCGGCATCGGCAAGCAGTTGGTTGAGCTTTGCGACAAATTCCTCTCGCTCGACTGACGGCAAACCATCATCTACTCGATCCCGCCTCCTGCCGTGGGCCTGTCGCCACAGATTCGCGAGGTCGCTGTCAAGCGGGACGGGCTCAAACCACCATTTGACGTGTGGCCAGACTGGATGGTCCGGGTTCGAGTAGGCAAGTTCGCCCGATGCGGCATCGGATAGGTCGAAGAGGTAGCCAGCCACCTGTGCAAGCGCTTCCGCAAGAATTCTGTTGCCGACACCTAGTGCCTCGGACGCCCGCTCGTATGCCCATGGAAAGTCGGCACCCGTTAGAAGGTAGCCACGGTTGGCTCGACGCAGCCCGTCAGGAAGAACGGGTTTTCGGACGCGCCAGGAGCGGTCTCTCGTGCCCCAGCCGTCAGCAATCGCCCAGATCTTGGCGCGATCGAACGTATCGGTGGTCGCCGCTAACTCGACCAACGAGTGCGCGAGGGCATGACGGAGGTCGCGGAAGCGTGGTGGCTCTCGGCCATCCTCGTCCTCAGCATCTACCGCTGTGGGTAACGGTGGATGGTCGAACCGCTCAAGTCGCGGTCGCAAGATCAGAGCAACCTCGCGCGCTCGGCTTAAGGCACCGTCACCGGATAATGCCCGCTCTACGATCCCGTCAATGAGTTCAATGTCCAACCGGCCGACCGGACGTTCGTCAGGAGGCTCTTCGTCGCTTCCTTGTACATCCGCCGTCGAGGATCGCAGTTCGGAGGGGCTGCGACCGTTGTGGAGCTGCCCGATAGCCCACTCGAGTACGGCAGGCAGGTCCTCTTCCGACAGCTCTGATGCGAAGCGCATCTCAAAGCCCAGGTAGGAGCCGACGAGGTTGCGGTTTCGCCGAGGTCGAAGGTGTTGGAGCACGTCCTCAACAGAGATGTAAGCGGGCCACAGCATGTCTAGCAGTGCCCCCCGTAGCTCGTCGTCTGGATCGACCCGTGAGGCGTAGCTGGCGTCCACGAGGCTGCTGGCAACCTGCGCCAGTTGCGGCGCGGCATCTGTGGGACTCGTCTCAAACGCTGTCATAGCCGCCAGAAGACGTAGGTGACTACTCCATCCGTCCTTCGCCGCCAAGTCGAGCAGCGGGCCGACCAGTTCCGGGACCCCCGCCTCTCGGGCTAGACGGACCGCCAACCGCAGCCGCGCAAGTGAGGGCCAGTCCTGGGGCTCGCGATCGCCTGCCTCGTTCAGGACTGTAAGTAGCTGAGCGCCGAGTCCGGGATGTTTAAGGCGGCGAGGTGCGCGGGCCCATGGGACATCCCCCAGCTCGACCTCGCCGGCACGGCGTAGCAACGCATCAACGACCAGCGACCGGACCTCCGGTGAGTCGACAATCGAGCTGTGCGCCACCAGGCTTTCCGGATCCGCGTCCGCCAGCCACTGGGCATGGCTCGGGTCGAGAGTGACTAGCCAGGCTGCCGCTTCGCGTAGCTGAATCGGCACGCTCCGGCTGTCATCGCTGCCGGCAACCAGGAACAACCGCTGCAATTGAATTACCGGAACGGCCCGGCCTATGAGATGTCGTGCGGTGAGGAATCCGGCAAAGGAGCCGTGACGGAAGGCCAGCCTGTTGCGGCCGCGGCCGGTGAAGAGCGCAGTCGCCAGCGTTGCTGAAACGGCCCTCTTCGTGACGACAAAGGCTGCGTTGTCGACGCTCTCCTGCCCCCCAGCGATGGACTCAGCGTTAAGGTCCTGTTCGCCGGACTCCAGCACCGCTCCGCGCCATATGGTTCGCCGATTGGACAGAAGCAAGCGCGCGGCGATCCGTTCGGCGATAGCAAGCCGCTGATCCAGGGTTGACTCGTCGTCCTGGGTGCGCCGCTCATCGTCGTGCTCGCTAAGCAGTTGAGTAACTCCAAGCGCGAACAGCTCCGTCGGCCGGGCATTCAGATGACCGGTCCGTCGGTAAGTGCGAATCAAGAGCCCGAGCGTCAACGGAACGCTTGCCAGGACTCCCGCGCCGGCAGCGACTGCCGACGCCACCAGCGACTCACCGTCGATCTGATCAGCGCTAGCCGCCAGCCGAACCGCTTCCTGCCTCGTCAATGGCGCTAGGTCGGCCACGATGCATGGGCCAAAGTGTGATGTCAAAACGTTTGTCAGGTCTGGCGGGTAGTCGGCGGTTCGGCAACCGAAGATGAAGCGGGCACGAGACGTGTCACGACCTCTGAGCGCGAGCCGTAGCCTGGCTGCAAGATGCCGAACCAGTGGACTTTCGTCGATCTGGTCGATGACGACGATCAAGTCGGCAGCGGTGCGCCCGGTGGTCAGCCCGACCACGGGCGTGTCGCCACCCGACATCAGGTGGCGCTCGGGAAGACGGCGCAGATGACGGCCTAGCAGCTCATCGAACGTTGCATCCGATAGGTCAGCCGCATCCACCTCGACGATAGGAGAAGGCGAGAGAGCGGTGGGCTGCTGATTCCAGTTGCGCACGAGAGCCGCAAACTCAGTCGTTTTGCCCACGCCGGGCTCACCTAGCAAGACGAGGGACCCTGCTCTTGCCGCGGTTTCCGTTGCGACCAGGGCCCCAGGCACCAACTCCACTACGGGCCCGTTTTGAACGGCGGACGGATCGAGGAAGCCGTCACCGTCGAGAGGGAACGGCAGCTCGTCCTCCACCGTGCCCGATCGGATGCGGCACAACCGTTTGACCGTGGTTGTGAAGATCCCGTTCTCTTCCATGTCTCCACACCCGCCAACTCAGATCTCGACCACCCGGCGTGGACGGCCGTCGAAGCGTAGCGCTTCGTTCCGACAACGAGGCCGTCAGCGGGCCGGGAGGCGGGGGACGGGGATATAGCCGCCTGCGATGACAGCAACGTGCCGCTGGTGGTAGACGACCAACAGCCGTTCGTCGACACGGTTACGGTTCCGCCAGGCGCACCTTTGGCCAGATCGGGCTGCCACCCGCCCGGAGCGTCTTCGCCGCTGAGGTCGCCCGAGTGTTGGGGCGACCCCTGCCCCTGTACGGCGCAGGCATCAGCGTTCGCGGCGAGCCCCCATCGAAGGTTTTGCGGGTGGCCGGACCACTGTCGCGAGCGCTGGCCGGAATGCCGTTGTTTCTGATCAATACCGGTCGAGAACAGACGAAAGCCGCACTAAAAAAGAGCAGGAAAGGGGACAGCTCGCGCTCAAGTGTTGCCTTATCATTCATCTTCACGGGGAGGGCGCGGGGGTTCACATGGGGGAATACGGGGACAGCGACGTCGTCCCCGACGACGGGCTCATCCGCCGGCTGAAGGCGCTAGCCTGCACGGCACCGCTGAATGATCTCGATTCCCGCAAGTCGCACCTGGAGTGGGTCGACGGCTCGATCTACCAGATGGCCGAAATCGGATTGCACGTCATCGACCAGGTCACCATCGCCATGGATTTCGACGCGGGCGCTGACGCCGAACAGATCATCGCCCGCACGGTCCCGCTCGTGGCGATGCAGGGTCCCGCCCGTACCAACGAGGAACACGGCCGGGTTGCCCGGTGGGTGCTTGACAGCTTGATCAACGTCGGCACCGTCGACAGGGGATTCCAGCGCGTGTATGGCGAGGTGGACGACGTGGGCGTCTACGTCCGTCGCCGGTTCGACTTCAAGCTCCTCGTCGAGCTATCCGGCGCGGGCGGCGAGATCTACCTGAGGGCCACCGACGAAGCGATCAACGTGCTCGTCGGCGCGCTCGACACCGACATTGAGTCCGCCCAAGTCGCCGCCGAGGTGAAGCTCGACAACCTGATCAGGCGGGGCCGGCTGGCCGACGCGAAGCTCGCCGCCGAGCAGGCCCGCTACCGCACCGTCCAGCTCGGCGAGACACTGCGCACCATGCTGGAGGCGACCCGGCGCGACGTGCGGGCGGTGGACTGGGACGAGGCCGCCCCCGCGCTGCTCGACTCTGCGCTCGACCACGTCCAAGACCGGTTCACCAACGAGAACGTGATCCTGCGACACATTGCCGACGCCCGCGACGAGGCGACCGACCCCCGGCACAAGCGCCAGGCTGCCGACCTGGTCGCCATCGTCGAGGACTGCATGCGCCGGCACAGCCAGCTGCTGATGCGGCTGCAACGGGCCCGGGCGCTGTTTCGCGCGGAGCAGGACCGACAGCTGTTCGCCGATCCGCCGCGCCGGGAGGCCGCCGACCTACACGGCCAGCTCCTGCGCCCGATCATGGACCTCCCGGCCGCCGACGCCCTCGACCCCCTCGAGTCGTACTTCCGCTCGTCGGCGGGCCTCGCCCGGCCGCCCGTCGTGACGCTGAGCTCGCTGGTCGACCTCCTGCTGCGGGTGCCGCCCGAGCCGGGCGACCTCGGCCGGGAACTACCCGAGCCGGAGTTGGTCCCGGTGACAAGCACGGACCGGTTCTCCGACGAGCACTGGCAGATGGCGGGCCTCCTGCTCGACCTGCAAGAAAACACGCGGCCGCTGTCCGAGCTGCTCGTAGAGGCCGCCGAGCTCGACGAGGACCTCCCCGCGCTGGTCAGCCTGCTCGCAACGCACGCCTACGCGCCCGAGCTCGGCTCGGCGATGCGGCGCGGACAGCTGCACGTCCTGCTGGCTCTGCCGGCCGGCGGCCCGCTCCCGCCGGCCGGGGTGGGCGGTGTCAACGGCGACGACCTTCTACTCAGTACGGTCGCGCTGCTCGACGATGAGGCATCACGGTGATTGACGACGTCACTGCCGCAGCCTCGCTGGTCGCGTTCGGCCTCCGCCCGAAAACGCTGCCCGGTCGTGAGCCCGCCTACCGGAGCCTGGTAACCCGGCACCGGGACGACGACGCGTTCGCCGCCCTGGTGACCGCGGTCGCCGAAGGGCTGGGCCTGCGGGTGCTCGACGTCGACGCCGAGTCGGGCATCGTGCTGTCGGCGCTGCACGGCTCGGTCTTCGAACTCCGGCTCGACCAGTACGCCCGGCAGACCCGGACGGGCGAGCGCCGCGACGTCGAGAAGGTGCTGCACGGCGTCATTTTCCTCGCCGCCGCGGCTTTGGCCTTCCCCCGCCCAGCCGACCTTGCCAACGACCAGTACACCGGCCGTGTCTCGGTTGCCGAGGTCGACACGATGGCCCGCGAGGTCGCTCGTGTCCTGCGCGAACGCGCGAACGGGACCGACCCAGAGGCCGACGCGCCCCGGCTCGAACGGGTATGGCGCGCGTATGCCCGTCGGCCAGAAAGTCAGTCCACCAAGGACGGCCGGGTCGCCCCGGACAGCACCCGGGGCATGGTCGCCCGAGCGCTGCGCTATCTCGCCGACCAAGGGCTGCTCGTGCCAGTTCCGGGTGACATCGACGGCCTGTACCGCACCACCCGCCGCTTCCTGATCCAGGTCCGGGAACTGGCCGTGGAGCGCACCATGGACGAGCTGCTAAGAATCGGCGTCGTCCCGGTCTTTAAACCCGGCGGATCGCTGCGCGCGATGTCCGGCGGCGCGGAAGGCGAGGGCTGACCGATGTACGAGCTGTCCCGGGTACGCCTCTACTCGGTCGGCCCGGAGCCGGCCCGTTACCAAGATGTCACCCTGGACTTCAGCGACATCGGCCGCCCGGTGCGGTTCCAGGCCGACACCCTGCTGGAGCCGCACCAGCCGCACCGCCGCCCGTCGCCCGCGAGCGTGCTGTTCCTCGAGAACGGCGGCGGCAAGTCCGTCCTGCTCAAGCTGATCTTCTCGGTCATGCTGCCCAAGCGGCGCCAAATCGTCGGCACAACCAGCACCCGGGTGCTGGAAAACTTCGTCCTCGCCGGCGACGTCGCGCACGTGGTCCTCGAGTGGATGCACGCCGAGACAGGCCGGCTGCTACTGACCGGCAAGGTGTCAGAGTGGCGCAACAACACCGTGTCGGGCGATCCCGAGAACCTCGCCACCTTCTGGTACTGCTTGAGGCCGACCGAAGCGGTGCGGCTAGACACGCTGCCGTTCGCGGCCGACCGGCGCCTGGTCAGCCGCGTCGCATTCCGGCAGCGGCTGGCCGAGAAGTTCGCCTCGGATCCGCGCCTGGAGTTCTTCGCCAGCCGCCAGCCCGGCGAATGGACCCGGCAGCTCGACCAGCTCGGCCTCGACCCCGAGCTGTTCCGCTACCAGCGCGAGATGAACGCGGACGAAGGCGAGGCCGCCGGGACGTTCACCTTCGCCACAGACGAGGCGTTCGTCGAGTTTCTACTGCGGGCCGTGGTCGCCGAGGAGGACCCCGGCGAGATCGCCGACCTCGTAGCGCAGCACAGCCGCGACCTGGCGCAGCGCGACGGCCTCCTGCTGGAGTGCGAGTTCGTCGCGGGCGCGCTGGACCGGCTGGTGCCGCTTGCCGATGCGCACAAGGCGGCGCGCGCCACCGAGGTGACCGCAGTCGGCGCGCAGGCAGCGATCGACCGGTTCGCCCAGAGCGTGGCCGCCCGCAGCCGGGCGGAGCAGGAGTTGCTCGCCGTCCGGGAACAGTATGCGCGCGAGACCGCCGAGGCATTGGCCGCGGCCCGCACCGACGCGGAGCACCGGCAGGCCGCGGTCAAAGAGCTGAAGCGCCTAGCGCTGGTCCTGCAGCTGAGCACGGCACGGGCCACCGAGGCGGTCGCCAAGCAGGACCACGAGGACGCCGACGCGCTCGCGGAGTCCTGGCGGGAGACTGAGAAGGCCGCCGAGCTACGGGCGGCGGACGCGGCCGCCGCCGAGACGGCGGCCCTGGTCGAGGACGCCGAGGAGTCCGCCCGCCCGATCCTGGACGCAAAGAAGGCCGCAGCCGCACAACTGGCCCGCGGGCTCCTCCAAGTCGCCAACAAGGCCGCGGACGCCGCTAAAGAGGCCGGGAGGCTGGCAACGGACTGCACCGCCGGGGCCGCCGCCGCCGAGGACGCGCTGGTGCGCGAGACGCAAGAGGCGGCGAGGCTCGATGCCGGGGCGGCCGTCGCTGCGAAGCGCATCGGCGAGATCGACATGATGCTCTCCGACGCCGCGGCGAGCGGGCTGCTGCCGGCCGGGCCGTCCGCGGCGGCGGCGGCGGCGCTCGCCACGGAGGCGGCCACCGAAGTGGGACGCCGGTTGACCGCAGCCGAAGAGAAGGCCGCCGAGTTCGACGAGGAACGGGTCGCGGCGGTGCGCGTCGAGAACGACGCGGCGACCGCGGTGGTTCAGGCCAACGAGGCACGCCTCCGCGCCATGGAGGCATACGAGGCGGCGGCCGCCCGCGCCGCCGAGCTGGCCGGCCGCCCGCGGCTCGCCGAGCTGATCGACAGCGAGGAGGTGCGGCTCGCCACGGACGCCGAACCGCTCGCCGAGCGGCTGGCCGCCGCCGTCGCCCAAGCGGAGAGCGCCCGGGCCCGGCTCCAGGCCGAGGCCACCGCCGACGAGCGCATCCGGACCGCGCTCGAGGCCGACGGCCTACTGCCGCCGCCGGCCGAAGTGACCGCCGCGTGCGAGGCGCTGAACGACGCAGGGATTGTGGCGTGGAGCGGCTGGGACCACTTGACCCAGATCGACAACCTCGAGCGGCGCCGCGAGCTGCTGCGCGGTGCCCCGCAGCTGGTGTCAGGCGTCGTGCTCAACGATCCAGCCCAACTCGCCGACGCCGGCGCCGTCCTCGCGTCGCGCGAAATCTACCCGGTGTTCTTCGTCGGGATCGGCACGACCGAGGCGTTGCACCAGGCGGAACCGGCGGGTGCAGAGGCATTCGTGCCGCTGAACCCGGCGCTGTACGACCAGGAGGCCGCCGAGGCTGCCCGAGCCGCCGTCGAGCGACGCGACGAGGAGCGCCGCGAGCAGCTCGCGACGATCGCCCGGTCGCTCGTCGTGGACCAGGAGCTGATCCGCGACCTGCGCGACTGGCGACGAGACTTCCCGCCGGGGCGGTTGACCGAGATGGAGGAGCACTGCGCCGACCTCACGGCCGGCCTGGAACAGGCAGAGAGCGCGCACATCCTCGCGGCCGAAGCGACCCGGGACGTGACCGACCGGCGGACCGCGGTGCGCGATTCGCTTCCCGGTCTGCGCGCCGAACTGCTCGCCGCCGAGCAACGCGACCGCGACCTGCAGGCGCTCGCCCGGCACGAGGCCGAGCGCCGGACGCTGGACGAGTCACGCCGGCAGGCGCTCGCCGACGCGGCAACGCACGCCCGGCTGGCCACGGCGGCGCGGGAGCTGGCTCAAACTCGACGCGAGGAGGCCACGGGTCATCAGCGCCACGCCGACGGCCAAAGCGACGTCGCCGTCAGGGCCCGCCGGGAGCTCGCCCAAGTGCCCGGCGGCGGGGACGTCTCGCCGGACGCGCCCGTGCCCGCCGAGCCCGTCGAGGTGCTCCGGGCGCGCTTCATTGCCGCGTCGGACGCGTACACGCGGGGGGAGGTCGGCGCCGAGTTGCGGGTCCGCCTCGACCAGGCGGAACGCGAGCAGGCCCGGGCACGGTCCCGGTTCGAGGAGCTGACCCCGGCCGTGCGGCAGCGGGCCCTGGAACTGCTGGACACGCCCGAGGGCGCCGACTTCGGCAGCCGGAGCGCCGCCCGGCGGCGGAGCACCGACCGGGTCGTCCGGGCCAGCGAGAACCTGAGGACCGCCGTTGCCGCGACGGCGGCGATCAACGCGCGACTCAGCGAACTCACCGAGCAACGGGCTCTCCCCGCCGATTTCATCGCCCCGGCCGACGAGGACAACGCTGCCGCCCTGCTCAACGCGGCCGAACGTGCGGCGGCGCGGGCCGACCGACGCCACGCTGAGCTTGGTGAGGTCGCCGAGAAGGCGGGCGCCGAGCTAGAGGCTGCCAGGGGAATCGCCCGCGGCTTCGCCGACCTCGCCGAGGATCTCGACGTCAGCGCCGGCGAGAGCGCATCAGCCTTCTCCGACGACCTCGACACGGCGCGGGCGCGCAAGCGGAGCCTCCGCACCGCCCTGAACGCGGCGAACGACAGCGCCGCGACCGAGCGCGCCCGACTGACCCGCACCACGGAGGCGCTGCGGCGGCACGCCGTGGACTCCCGGTTCCGGCTCCTCCAGTCGACCATCCGCCAGCAGATGTCCGCGCTCGACAGTGCGAGCCTGGCAGGGCACGCCGATGAGTGGATCACCGCGCTCCGGCCGCGGCTTCGGTCGCTGACTGACGAGCTCACCAGCATCGACCGGCACCGGGACATGATCAATGTGCGGCTGCACGGCATGGTTGGCGCCGCCTTCCGTACCCTGCGCAACGCGCAGCGGCTTTCCCGGCTGCCAGAGGGCCTGGACGGCTGGTCGGGCCAGGAGTTCCTGCGCGTCGCGTACCAACCACTCGAGGAGGCGGCCCTGCTCGAGGCGATCGGTGAGGTTGTCGACGAGGTAGTCGACGGCGGCGGCGTCGATGGGATGACCCTGCTGCTGCGCTGTGTCCGGCGGGCGGTGCCGCGCGGCTTCCGCGTCGACGTCCTGAAGCCGGACTCGGCGCTGCGGCCTGAGCGGCAGCGGGTCTCGGAGATCAAAGACGTCTTCTCCGGCGGGCAGCAGTTGACCGCCGCCATCATCCTGTACTGCACGATGGCGGCGCTGCGGGCCAACAACCGTGGCCGGATCGGAAACCGGCACTCCGGAGTGCTGTTCCTCGACAACCCGATCGGGCGAGCCTCGGCCGGTTACCTGCTCGAGCTGCAGCGGTCGGTCGCCGCGACGCTGGGCGTGCAGCTGATCTACACGACCGGACTCTTCGACGCCAACGCGCTGAGCGCCTTCCCGCTAATCATCCGGCTGCGTAACGACTCCGACCTGAGGGCCGGGCGCAAATACCTGGCGGTCGATCACGTCTTTCGCAAGCGGCTGGACGAGCTGGGTCCCGAGGACGCCGGCGGCGAGCTCACCGCGATCCGGACCTTCGTACGCGCCGAGCACTGATGGCCGCCTCCCGTCCTGCCAGTGACCTGCTAGACGAGCTCTGCGCGGCGGCGGAGCGCGGCGGTTGGAAGCGGACCGCCCGGAGGCGGGTCCCGATCGGCCGCGTCTGGGAGGCCTACCACCGCATCCCCGCGGCTAACGCCGACGACGAGTACGAGCGTGCGGTGCTGCGGCGGTTGCTGCTAGAGCTGGAAGACTCAGGCCGGATCCGGCTCCTACGCGCCGACGACCGCGAGAAGGTGGCATTGCCTGCGGCGATCTGGCTGCTGCCGACCCGCAGCGCTACGGCGCGGCCGGCACCCATGCCGCCGTGGCATCCGGAGGTGCGCGGGCTAGCCACCCACTGGCCGGTGGCAACCCCGAAGCAGCGGGCGGCCTACACAGCGGTCAACCGGTGGCTGATGACCAATCCGGACCGCTCGCCGGTGCCCATCCGCGAACGATCATTGGAGATCTTCGGCCGGCACGGGTCGGCGGCGGACTTCCCGATGCCGGAAAAGGTGCTCGACACCCTCCGTTCGGGACCGCTCTTCTCTGACCGCGACGAGCTGCTGCGGCTCATCGGGGCGTTCATGGTGCACCCGCCGCTGCTGGCGGAGCGCTTCACCGAGGCGATCGGCGACGGATATTACCAGCGGGTCGGCGCCGGGCGGATGCTGCTGGTCATCGAGAACGCGACGACGTGGTGGTCGGTGGTGAACAGCCTGCCGGAGCGGCACGACCTGGGCTACGTCGCTTGGGGCCTGGGCAACACGTTCACGGCGTCGGTGAACACGATTAGAGCCCGCCACGCCGTCGCCGAGATCCGGTACTTCGGCGACCTGGACCTGAGCGGGCTGCGGATCCCGCTCTCAGCCTCGGCGACCGCCGTGCACAACGGGCTACCGCAGGTGCGGCCCGCGATGCACCTCTACCGCGCCCTACTGCAGCTCGGGCTGCCCATCGCGGCGAAGGAGAAGGCCGCGGCACCGGCGGACGCCGCCCGGCTGGCCGGCTGGCTCGGCGAGAATATGGGCCAGGTCGCCGCCCTGCTCACCCGCGGCGAGCGCTTGGCCCAGGAGTGGGTTGGCTTCCGGCACCTGCGCACAGACGCGAGTTGGCACGCCGACGTCCGCATCGCCGCCTGGGCCTGACACCCCTTCTTTGGACAGTACGGCTCGACTGCGTCCATCAACGCCGACTGAGACAGGAGACGGCCGCTGTTCCGGCTGACGTGCGGTCGCCGTATGTCGTGCTCCGCGTCGCGCCGAGACCCGTAGACTCTGGGCGGCGGTCACGCCCGCCCGTCTCCGAGCTGCCGGCGCCCACGCCGCAGGCCGCGATCGAGGACAAGCCGTCGCCGACGCAGCGTGAATGTCCGGCAGACCCTTTCTTGGAAGGGGCGTGGGCCTTCGTCGGAGGAACATCATGGGCAAGCGAAATCGTGCACGTACCCGGGCCATCCGCGCCGAGATGGCGAAGACCGGGGAGAACTACACCCGGGTCGCCGCTGCGGTGGGAGGCTCATCTACCTGGCGCGGTGACCGCAGCAGCACCGACGTGGTCAAGGAGCACATAGTCCGCATCTTGCAGGAGCGGGTGCGCGTTGATGAGGCCCGCTACGACCTCGCCGTGGATCTCAACCGGCGGGGGCACCGTGTCATCTTCGAGCGGCGAACCTCTGGCGACGGCTGGGAGATCAGGGACTGGCTCACCGACGAGCTGCTCGCCGAGGGCGACGACGGGCACGACGGGTACGCCGCTACGGTGAAGCGGCTGGATCCCGACGACATGTGGTACCACGAAGACTTCTTGGACGACGAAGAGCCGCTGCAGACGGTTACCACCTTGGGGATGCCGCCGACGCTGGGGCAGGCAATCGACGACTGGGTCGCGCAGCTGAGCACCTCCGACGAGGAAATCGCACAGTTCATCGGCTGGTCGGTCGAAAAAGTCCGCGAGCATCGGTAACTAGCGGTGCCGCAGCGGCAGCCTTCTCGTGGTGGGCCAGGTGATAGCCAAGGAGGGGGTAGCCACCGGCGGCGGAGGAGCGCCGGCCGGCCTGGGACCGGTCGGCGTCGCGTAGCGGGATCTGGTGGCGAAATCGTCGGGGTCGAAGTCGCAGCCGTCGTGCTGGGCGGCGGCATAGAGCTTCATCGTGATCACGTCGGTCGGGACGAACAGGCTGTGCCGGGCGGATCGGCTCGGCGCCGGTCAGGTCGCAGGCTGGACCGGCCCCGTCGCGGAGGTAATGGCCCAGGACCATAGTGGTGACGCCGTCGTTCGTAGGCATGGTGACGGCAGCGCCCGCACCGCCCGATCCGACCACCGCCTACCGGGCCGCTGATCACAACCACGCCCACGTACCAGAGCGCTGACCTACACCGACGCGGTCCTCCCGCTCCTGGGTGTCGTGGTCGCCGTCCGTGTCCAGTCACGGTGACGTCCCGGCGTGCGGGCACCGGCGCAAGCCCTTTGCCGGTAAGTGTGCCCATTCGAAATCCCAGTCTGGGCCGCCACCCGCGATGATCGCCGGCCGGCCAATCGCGTTGATGCGGCCGATGCCGCTGGGGTCAGGTTTCCTCGATTCCGATGGCTCTGGTTGTGGTCAGGCTTAGGAGTTGGTGTGGCGGACGGGCCAGCCGAGGAACCGGTCGAACATGCCAGCAGCGGTGCCCGTCTCAGCGGGGTTGAGCCGGTGCAGATCGTCGATCGCCTCGTGCAGGCATCCGGCCAGGTAGAGGAACAGGCTCACCCGGTTGTCCTGGTACTCGGCGAGGAGAGCGAGTTTCGCCGCCCCGCAGGGCCACGGCTGCCCGCACCGGCGGCACAGCCATAGCGGTCGCAGCGGCAGGTGCTCCACGGGCTCCCTCGCGATCGGGCGCCCCAAGACGCGGCGCGGCTCTCCAGTCATCGGCGATCGCCCTCCCGGGCCTGCTGCTCAAAGAGCCGACGCCACACATGGGTGAGCAACGGCGGATCAGGGGGATGCTTCTGCCGCCGCGCGGGAACGTGCGTCAGGGTTTCGGATCGCCAGGTCTGGTCGTCCCTCGCGTTACGCGAGACATACACCGTCATGCCGCCGCCCCCTTCCAAGTCTGTGAGTGGTGGGCTCGCCGGGGAAAGGCGAACCCACCGCTGCACTACAGCGGCTAGGAGCAGGCCGCCGGTCACCCACCCACGCAGCCCTCATGGCAGTACGCAGATGGGGCATCACCAACAAGCGAGCGGAAGTGCGATGCGGCGTTAGCAACCCATGATCAAGGTTGTCCTCGGCAGCTGTCTCAGTTGGATCTAGCTCTTCGGAGCTCACCTCGCGCCCCCGCTCGTTAGGTCGGGCTTGATCGCCGCCCGTGTCTTCACCTAATCGCGGAGGACATGTGGTTCCCAGGGCGGCGATGACGCAGAACTGATGCATCCTCATTGCGCTACACGGCGTTAGCTGGATGAATGGATCGGTGATGGTCAGCGGCGGAGGAGGGCGGCGCGCGGGCAAGCGTCGGCATCGGCTGGCCGAGCGCCGCAAGGCGTTCGGCTTGAGTCAGGAACGCCTTGCCGAAGTTCTTGGTGTCGACCGCTCCACCGTCGTGCGGTGGGAGCGGGCAGAGACTGATCCACAGCCGTGGCATCGACCGCGTTTGGCTGCAGCTCTCAAGCTGTCGGTCGAGGAGCTGGCCGACCTGCTGGTCGAGGTCGGCCAGCCACCGTCGCCGCCCAACGAGCGTCTCAACTATGTGCTGCGGCACCCCCGCCGGGTCGACCTGGTCACCGTTGCCTACCTACGGGAGCGGGTGCAGCACCTTGACGAGCGCTACGACCGGACGCCTTCGACGCTTCTGCTCGTCGAGGCGGGGCAGCTACACGGCCAGGCGACCTTCCTCCGCCAGCACGCCAGCGACGGCTTGGTTCAGCGTGAACTGGCCGCAGCCGTCGCCGAGTCCGCCACGCTGATGGGTCAGCTCGTGTGGGACGCCTCCCAACGTCACGACCACGCCGCCAGCGCCGCATATTTCGACGAGGCGATCCGCGCCGCACAGGACACCCGCGACGCGGTTACTGTCAATCCCCTGGAATCGTGGAGGGCTCCGTTATGCGGCCTGGGCCTCCAGGGCGCGGGTTTCTGATCGTTCGTAGTCGATGGGTGAGCGCCAGTTGCAGACGGAGTGCCGGCGGCGCCGGTTGTAGAAGTCGGTGATCCAGGTGGCGATCTTCAGGCGGGCCTCGGTACGGGTGCGGAAGTGACGGCGGTGCACGTACTCGACCTTGATGGTGGAGAAGGTGGCCTCGGCGACGGCGTTGTCGAAGCATGACCCGACCCGGCCCATCGACTGGCGTACGTTCCACCGGTTGCAGGCCCGGGCGAAGTCGGCCGAGGTGTACTCGCTGCCCCTGTCGCTGTGGAAGATCACTCCTTCGACGTTGCCGCCGCGGGTGACGGCGGCCATGTTCAGCGCGGCGACGACCAGCCCGGCGTCGTGGTGGGCGCTCATCGCGTAGCCGAGATTCCGACGGGAGTACAGGTCGATGACGGTGGCCAGGTAGAGCTTGCCCTCGTCGGTACGGATCTCGGTCATGTCGCCGCACCAGGCGACATCCGGCGCCGGTGCGGTGAACACCCGCTTGACCAGGTCCGGTGCGGCCGGACGCTTACCTTGGCGGGTCAGGCCGCGTCGGCGGCGCTTGACCCGCGCGGCCAAGCCCAGCTCGGCCATGAGCTGCGCGATCGTGTTGTCGGAGACCTGCCAGCCGGACTCGCGCAGCTCGATGCCAATGCGAGGGCTGCCGTAGGTGCCGCCCGAGTCGTCGAACACCTTCTGGACCGCGGCCGTCAGCCGGACACGCTGGTCATCGCGGCGCGTTGGCGGCCGGTCACGCCACTTGCAGAACCACGACTCGGACACCCCCAACGCCCGACAGGCCACCGCGTGCGGCACGGAATGCTCGGTCCTCTGGGAAGCGATGAACCCGGCCACGCTCACCGGCCCGTCGCTTCCTTGACCCACAGGACCACCGATCGCTTGAGAACATCACGCTCCATCGCCAGCTCGGCATTCTCCCGCCGCAACCGGGCCAGCTCCGCCCGCTCGTCCTCGGCCAACTTCCCGGCAGCGGCCTCACCGCGAGTCTCGCGGTCCCTCTTCACCCAGTTGGCCAGGGTCCCGCTGTTAATCCCCAGGTCACGGGCGACCTGCGCGATCGACTTACCCGTCTCACGCACGATGCGCACCGCGCCCGCCCGGAACTCCGGATCGAACTGGCGTCTCATCTCAGCCATGAACCTCTATCCCTCAAGCTCTGGCCTCCACGCTACGAGGGGAAGGGCATACCGAGGCCAACGCGCTGCTTCGCAAGAGCTACCTCGCTCTATACGGCACCAAGCAGCCGACCGCTGGCGTTGGATTGACGGCGCGCGCCGCCGCCGTAAGCCGCAACGACAGCCATGTGATCACGGGCCTCGCCCAACTGCACCGTGCCGAGGCGCACGCGATGCTTGGCCAGGCCCGGGACTGCTTCGATGCCCTTGGCATCGCTGAAGATCACTTCGCTTCGATAGATCGTCGAGATCCAGCCGCTGCCCTTTTCTGTCCCAGCCATCACGCGCGACTCGCGGGGTCTTGCTGGCTGTCGCTGAGCAAGCCGGCCGACGCCATCACAGCCTTTAGAGGAGGCTCGGCAACTCATCGCCGCACGCCGCAAGTCGACCGCCGTTGTCCTCGGCAATCTTGCCCTTGCCAGCATCCTTCATCGTGACGTCGATGCAGCCACGTCCCACCTGCGCCAGACCATCGAGGTCATCGAGCGGACCCGCGCCGGCGGTGGTCTCAACCTCGCCTTCGCCGCAGCCCGTCAACTGCGTCCCTGGCGCGACCTGCCCTCGGTCGAGGACGTCAACGACCGACTGTTCACCCTCATGACCCGGTAGGAGGAGCAGCGTGACCAGCATTGGCGATGCCAAGCAGTCCGTTCGGCGACGGGTCTGGGATCTCCTTGAACGCGAAGGCGCCGCACCCATCGGCGTTCACGGTCACATCCCTGACTTCACCGGCAAAGAAGACGCCGCTGCCCGACTCGCCGAGCTGGATGTCTGGAAGCAGGCACGGGTCATCAAGTGCAATCCCGACCGGGCCCAACTGCCCGTACGAGTACGCGCTCTTCAAGAGGGCAAGCTGCTCTACGTGGCGGTCCCGCGACTCGCCACGCCGAAGCCCTTCTACCTGCTCGACCCGACCGTTCTGACCGCTCCGTTCGAGGCTGCCGTCACCAGCACCGGCGCACCGGACGTCGCCCCTACAATCGGCCCCGACGACATGCGCCCGGTGGACCTGATCGTCTGCGGCAGCGTCGCCGTCAGCCGGCGAAACGGCGTACGAGTCGGCAAGGGCGCCGGCTACTCCGACCTAGAGATCGCGCTCCTCACCGAGGCTGGACTCGTGTCCAAGGGCACCGCCATCGCCACCACCATCCACCAGATCCAACTCCTCGACGAGGAACTCCCCCACGCAAGCCACGACTTCAACGTCGATCTTGCGATCACCCCCACCGAGGTGCTTACCTGCACGGCGGACCGAGATCGACCGGCAGGCATCATCGCCAAAGACCTCCGTCAAGATCAGCTAGACAGCATCCCAATTCTGGGCGGCACAAGGGGGCAAGATACCCGGCACAACCCCTAGCAAGGCCGCCGGAGCGAGCGTTCCTGGGCATGAATGCTGGCTCGGCCGTCGAACCCATAGGTCGAGCAGGCCTGCTGGTGGAACTCAAGTTGCTGCGGGCGGCGGGAGATGCGATCAGGCCGGTCGCAAGTGGACTTTGCCAACCGACGGTCCGAGCCGCAGCACGCCGATGAACGTCCGCCCAGGGCCTTGGGAATGCCAGGCCAACCAAGGGCGGGAGCGCCGTGCTCCCAATCTGCTCCCAACTTAAGGGGCAACAGCGGAGAAGCCCGTTACCGGTGATCCCGGTGACGGGCTTCCTACCTGCCTATATTCATGGTGGGCGATACTGGGATCGAACCAGTGACCTCTTCGGTGTGAACGAAGCGCTCTCCCGCTGAGCTAATCGCCCTCAGCGCGCATGACTCTACCCGATCACCCGCCCGGACCAAAAACCGGCCCTCAGTGCGTCGCGAGGTAGTGCAGCGCCTGCGCCACGACGTCGATGCCGAGGCTGTACTTGAGTGACAGCCACACCACGACGGACACGAACACGAGCCCGACCGCGCCCAACACGAACCGCACTCCCAGTGACTGTCGCTTCACCCACTGCGTCCAGGAGTTGACGTGCCGGCGGGTGAACGCGAGCAGCCGTCGCGCCCAGTGGAACTCGACGGCCCAGACGCCGAGGCCGGCGATGACCAGCAGCCAGCCGGGCCCGGGCAGCGGGATCAGCGCGATGCCGACGGTGACCACGATCGCGCCGAGGATGCCGATGAAGATCTTCAGGGCGACGCGGCCGGTGGGGTTGGCGCGGATGAGTTCGAGGGTGGTGTGCAGGCGCAGCCGCCAGCCACGTCGGCGCCGGCGCTGCTCCGTGAGAGTGCCTCGCGACCGCCCTTCCACAGGCACCTCGTACCCCCGACTTTCGGCTGCTCGGGCCGCACCTTTCGGCGATTCGGCCGTGGTCCGCGACGTCACCGACCCGCCCCCCGTGACCATTTCCACCCCCAGTGTCGCGCGGGACCGTCACCCCTGCTGACGACTGGACGTTACCGGAGTAAGTCGACGACTGAACCACCCGTTGCCGGGCGGGACGACGGAGTGGGCGGAACCGGAAATTCTACGCGGGGCCGAGTGGTTCCCGGGGGCTTTCCGAACCCCTTCCCACCACTGGGTGAAGTCAGCGTATGGCGGAGCGTAGCCAGGAGCAGCACCTGAGTATGGGAAAAGCGGGACACGCGCGTTCCGCAGCGGTGCCGGGGGGAGAACGTCCATGAGTGTCATCCGACCGACGACCGTAGAGGTCGAGACGTCGCTAAGGCTCGTCGCGCCTGACGCCACCGCCTTGCCGGTGCGTGCCAGTCTGCGTTACGACCCTGCTGACCCGTATGCGGTCCATGTCCTGTTCCACGCCGAGTCCGCCGGCGGCGAGGCGGTGAGCTGGTCGTTCGCACGCGAACTGCTGGTCACCGGGCTCGACGAGCCGGCCGGCATCGGTGATGTGCGGGTCTGGCCGTGGGCCACACCGCGCGGCGACTTCGTCGCGCTCGCGCTGTCGTCCCCGGACGGCAACGCCCTGTTCGAGGTTCCGCGCAGCGTGCTGGTGCGCTTCCTGCGCCGGACCTACGTCGTCGTCCCGCGCGGCCGTGAGGCCGAGCACCTGGACGTCGACACCGCGGTGAACCGGCTGCTCGCCGGTCGCTGACACGGCAACACCCGGGGCCGCGCGGATCTGCCGAGTCCGCGCGGCCCCGGGCCGTCTTCACCGGGGTACGCCTCAGCCGCGCGTGGTGATTCCGCCGTCGACCGGGATGACCGCGCCGGTCAGGTACGCGCCGGCGCGCGACGCCAGGTAGATCGCCGTGCCCGCCATGTCCTCGGGTCGCCCGATCCGGCCCAGCGGCACCTGCTGCTCGATCGCCGAGCGCGACTCCGGGTCGTCGAGCGCGAACGCCATCATCTTGCTCTCGAACGGGCCGGGCGCGATCGCGTTGACGGTGATCCGCTCGCCGGCGAGCTGGTGGGCGAGGCTGCGGGTGAGCATGTGCACGGCGGCCTTGGTGGCCGAGTACGCGTACACCTCCATCCACGGCACCCGGATGCCGTCGACCGACCCGATGTTGATCACGCGGGCGGGGTCGTCGGCGCCGGCTGCGGCGCGCAGTTGCGGCAGCAGCGCGGTGGTGAGCCGGAAGACGGCCTTGACGTTGACCGCCCAGAGCTTGTCGAAGGCGCCCTCCGGGTACTCCTCCAGCGGCGCGCCCCAGGTGGCGCCCGCGTTGTTCACCAGTACGTGCAGCCGGTCGTGGCGTTCCCGCACGGCTTCGGCGAGCGCCAGCGCGCCCGCGTCGCTGCCGAGGTCGGCCGGGATCGCCTCGCAGTGCCCTTCGGCGGAGAGTTCCTTGGCGACCGACTCGCACACGTCGGCCTTGCGTGAGGAGATGATCACCTTTGCGCCGGCCCGTACGAAGCCCCGCGCGATCATCAGCCCGATCCCCCGCGAACCGCCGGTGACCAGCACCGTCTTGCCGTCGACCGAGAACAGTTCCGTCATGCTCATCCCATCGCCGTCGCCCGGCCGGGGGCCGGTCGGCCGACCCGGGGCTTACCGATCGGTAACCTAACCGTCGGCCGTGCGTGCCGACAAGACCGGTCCGTGCGGGCGAAACCGTCGAGATGCAACGTGCGGCCGGGCCGGTTACCGTCGGGGAGATGGTCACTACCGGTCAGCCCTCCCCGGCCACCCGCACCGGCCCGCCGGAGCCGCGCCCCGGCGCCGACGAGATCCTCACCGGTGCGCTCGACGACCTCGCCGCCGAGCCCGGCTGGCCCCGGCCGGTCCTGCTCGACCGCGACGTGCTGATCCTGGTCACCCACGGTCACGGCACCGCCGAGCTGGACTTCCGGCCGGTGCCCTGCCGGCCCGGCACGCTGCTGCGCGCGTACCCCGGTCAGGTGTTGCGGTGCGTCGGCGCGCAGCTCGACGCGACAGTGGTGAGCTGGCGGCCGGACGCGCTGGCCGGCCTCGACGTCGACCCGGACTCGGTGCCCGCCCACCGTCAGCTCGCCGGCGAGGACGAGGACGCGGTGATCAGCGAGGTCAGCCAGCTCGCGGTGGACGCCGAACGGCACGCGATGGTGCCGCCCGCCGCGGCGCTGCTGCGTCACCAGCTCGCGGTGCTGCTGCTGCGGCTGAGCCTGCTGCCGCATCCGGAGAACGGTGCCGCGCCGCGGGCCGAGACCGACACGTTCCGGCGGCTGTGCCGCGAGGTGGAACGCGGCTACCGGCACACCCGCCGGGTCGAGGACTACGCCGCCCAGCTGGGCTGTTCGGTGCGTACGCTTACCCGGGCCTGCCTGGCGGTGACCGGCCGCAGCGCCAAGCAGGTCATCGACGAGCGGGTCGCGTTGCAGGCGTGCCGGCTGCTGGCCGCCACCGACGAGTCGATCGCCCGGATCGGCCGGGACCTGGGTTTTCCCGAGCCGACGAACTTCGGCCGCTTCTTCACCCGGGAGGTCGGGGTGAGCCCGGGCACGTTCCGGGCCAACCGGGAGCGGCCGCTGCCAGTCCGTCTGGTGCGACCCCGGCCGCCCGCCGACTCCCCCGCACCCACCGGCCAGGCATGATGGCACTGTGCAGATCTCCGCGCGCGGCGACTACGCGGTCCGGGCAGCCCTGAGCCTGGCCACCGCGTACCCCACCCTGCTGTCCACCCAGGCCATCGCGGCGGAGCAGGACATGCCGCGCAAGTTCCTCGAGGCGGTCCTGGCCGACCTGCGCCGGGCCGGGGTCGTCCGGGCCCAGCGCGGCGCCGAGGGCGGCTACACGCTGGCCCGGCCGCCGCGCGAGATCACCATCGGGCACGTGTTGCGCGCCGTCGACGGCCCGCTCGCCGGGGTACGCGGGCTGCGCCCCGAGGAGACGCGGTACGAGGGGGCGGCGGAGAACCTGCCCCGCCTCTGGGTGGCGGTACGCGCCTCGGTGCGCCGGGTGGTCGACGAGGTGAGCCTGGACGAGCTGGTCAGCGGCCGGCTGCCGGCGCACGTGCGCAAGCTGACCGCGCAGCCGGACGCGTGGGAGCCGCGCTGACTCACAGCGTGCCGACCGCCTCCTCGTAGGGCAGGCGCGGCAGCCGTTCCCGCCAGGCGTCCGGCGCCGGGCGGCCGATGTTCATCAGCAGCAGCACCCGGTGCCGCCCGTCCGGGAAGAACTCCCGCTCCACAGCGGCCGCGTCGAATCCGGCCATCGGCCCGGCGGCCAGCCCGGCGGCGCGTACCCCGACCAGCAGGTAGCCGATCTGCAGCGCGGCGTTGAACCGGGCCTGGGCCTCCCGGCCGGCCGGGTCGCCGGTGAACCAGTCGCGGGCGCCGGGTCGGTGCGGGAACAGCTCGGGCAGCCGGTCGTGCCAGTCCACGTCGGCGGCGAGCACGGCGGTCAGCGGCGCGGTCGCCGTCTTGTCCCGGTTGCCGGCGCTGACGTACGGCAGCAGCCGCGCCCGGGCCGCCGTCGAGCGCAACAGCAGCACCCGCAGCGGCTGGGCGTTCATCGCGGTCGGGCCGTACCGGACCAGGTCGTGGATGGCGCGTACCTGCTCGTCGCCGACCGGTTCGTCGGTGAACGCGTTGGCCGTGCGGGCCGCCCGGAACAGCAGGTCCTGGGCGGCCCGGTCGAGCGCGATCAGCTCGTCGGCGGCGGTGGTCACCACGCCTCGGGCCAGTCGCCGAGCGTGGTGGTGTAGCCGCCGCGGTGGTGCAGCAGCGGGTCGCCGTCCTCGCCCGCGCCGAGCGCGAGCGGCTCGCCGAGCAGGATGGTGTGGTCGCCGGCCTCGATCCGGCGCACCACCCGGCACAGCAGCACGGCGAGCGCGTCGCCGATCAGCGGCACGCCGAACGGCCCGGTGGTCCAGCCCGGGTGGGCGCTGAACCGGTCGATGCCGCTGGTGGCGAAGATCTGCGCGATCTCCTGCTGGCCGGAGGCGAGCAGGTGCACGGCGACGTGCTCGGCCTGCTCGACGGTGGGCCAGCTCGACGAGGCGCGGCCCAGGCAGACCGAGACCAGCGGCGGGTCGAGCGACACCGACGTGAACGAGGTGGCGGTGAAGCCGGCCGGCGGCAGGTCCGGCCGCATCCGGTTGCCGCGCAGGCCGGGGGTGGTGACCACGGTGACGGTGGACGCCTGGCGGCGCAGCAGGCCGCGGAACGAGTCGACGTCGACCGGGCGCAGCTCGACCGTTCCGGCACCGGGCCGGTCCACGGTGGTCACGACGCCACCAGCTCACGGGTCGCGTAGACGCTGGCCGGCCGGGGCAGCCCATAGTGCTCGCGCAGCGTGCGCCCGGTGTACGCGGACCGGAACAGCCCGCGCCGGCGCAGCAGTGGTACGACGTGGTCCACGAAGTCCTCCAGTCCGTCGGGGAGCAGCGGTGGCATGACGTTGAAGCCGTCGGCGGCGCCCTGGGTGAACCAGAGCTCGATCTGGTCGGCGATCTGTTCCGGGGTGCCGACCACGACGCGGTGGCCGCGTCCGCCGCCGAGGCGGCCGATGAGCTGCCGCAGGGTGAGCCGTTCCCGGCGGGCCAGTTCGACGACGAGCTGGTAGCGGCTCTGGTGCGACTGCACCGTGCCGGCTTCGGGCAGGTCCGGCAGCGGGCCGTCCAGCGGCAGCCCGGTCAGGTCGAGCCCGGTCATGCCGGAGAGCTGGGCGAGCGCGTGCTCGGGCACGATCAGGGCCTCCAGTTCGTCGGCGAGGTCGCGGGCCTCCTTCTCCGTACCCCCGAGGACCGGCGCGATACCGGGCAGCACCTTGACCAGTTCGGGATCACGTCCGGCGTCGGCGGTGGCCCGTTTCAGCGCGGCGTAGAACGCCTGCCCGTCGGCGAGCGTCTGCTGCGCGGTGAACACGGCCTCGGCGTACCGGGCGGCGAACGCGATCCCGTCGGCGGACGAGCCGGCCTGCACCAGCAGCGGCCGGCCCTGCGGCGGGCGGGGCGTGTTCAGCGGCCCGCGGACCCGGAACCGCTCCCCGGCGTGGTCGATCTCGTGCACCCGGGTGGTGTCGGCGAAGACGCCCGCGGCGGTGTCCAGGACCAGCGCGTCGTCCTCCCAGCTGTCCCAGAGCTTGATCGCCACGTCGACGTACTCGGCGGCCCGCCGGTAGCGGTCGGCGTGCGCCGGGTGGTCGTCGAGGTTGAAGTTGCGGGCCTCCCGGGCCTGGGCGGAGGTGACGATGTTCCAGCCGGCCCGGCCGCCGCTGAGGTGGTCCAGCGACGCGAACGCGCGGGCCAGGTTGAACGGCTCGGTGTACGTGGTGGAGGCGGTGGCGATCAGGCCGATGTGCTCGGTCGCGGTGGCGAGCGCGGCGAGCAGCGTGAGCGGCTCGAAGACGGCCTGGATGTTGTGCCGTACGGCCGGTCCGACGGCGAGCCCGTCGGCGAGGAACACCGAGTCGAGCGTGCCCCGCTCGGCGATGCGGGCCAGGTTCTGGAAGTGGCGGACGTCGGCCAGGCGGTCCGGGTCGGCGCGGGGGTGCCGCCAGGCCGCCTCGTGGTGGCCGACACCCATCAGGAAGGCGTTGAGGTGCAGGGTCCGGGACATGGCGGTTCCTCTCAGGCGGTGGTGACGTCGACGCGCCAGGTGGAGAAGCGGCGTTCCCCGGCGACGAGGAGCTGGTTGACCACCAGCCCGATGGCGGAGATGGTGATGATCCCGGCGTACATGTCGGGGATCGCGAAGTTGTACTGCGCGTAGTTCACGAGGTAGCCGAGCCCGGCCTTGGCGCCGACCATCTCGGCGGCGACGAGCACCAGGATCGAGTACGCCCCGGCGAGCCGGACGCCGGTGAACACGGTCGGCACGGCCGCCGGCAGGATCACCTTCTGGAACAGCCGCAGGTGGTTGAGCCCCATCGAGCGGGCCGAGCGGATCAGCAGCGGGTCGACGCCCTTCGCGCCGGCGACGGTGTTGAGCAGGATCGGCCAGGAGCAGGCGTAGACCACCAGTGCGATCTTCGACGTCTCGCCGAGCCCGAGGATGAGCACGAAGACCGGCAGCAGCGCCAGCGCGGCGGTGTTGCGGAACACCTCCAGCAGCGGGCTGAGCAGGTCCGCGAGCGGCCGGTACCAGCCGATCAGCAGGCCGAGCGGGATGGCGGTGACCACGGCGAGCGCGAGCCCGGTCAGCGAGCGGGTGAGGCTGGCGCCGACGTGGTCGGCGAGCTGGCCGGTGCGCAGCAGCTCCCACCAGGCGGCGAGCACCTCGGACAGCGGCGGCAGGAAGACCCGGTCGACCAGCCCGGCGCGGGGCGCCGTCTCCCAGATCGCGGCCAGCGCCAGCAGCGCGGCGCTGCGGTGCAGCGCCCGGCCGCCGAGGCCGAGCAGGCGTCCGGGCCGGCGGGGCGCGACGGCCGGGGCGGGTGGGGCGGCCACCGGCCGGGCCGGTGGTGCGGCGACGTCAACCAACGCGGGCCTCCTCGCGTACGGCGGACTGCGCGGCGCGTACCTCGTCGCGCAGCAGCGTCCAGATCTGGTGCCGGTGGTGGCGGAACGCGCCGGTGGAGCGGACGTCCTCCTCGGCCTCCCGGTCGCCCAGCTCGATGTCGATGACCTGCTTGATCCGGCCGGGCCGGGACGTCATCACGGCGACCCGCTGACCGAGGTGCACCGCTTCGTCGATGCCGTGCGTGATGAACACGATCGTCTTGCCGGTGGCCTGCCAGATCCGCACCAGCTCGTCCTGCAGCGAGTCGCGGGTCTGCGCGTCGAGCGCGGCGAACGGCTCGTCCATCAGCAGCACGTCCGGGTCGTACGCGAGGCTGCGGGCGATGGCGACGCGCTGCTTCATGCCGCCGGACAGCTCGTGCGGGTAGCGGTCGGCGAAGCCGGTAAGCCCGACCAGGTCGAGGTGGTACGCGACCCGCTCGGCGCGTTCGGCGCGGGGCAGGCCCTTGGCCTCCAGTCCGAACGCGACGTTGCCGGCGGCGGTGCGCCAGGGCAGCAGCGCGTACTGCTGGAAGACGATGCCCCGGTCCAGGCCGGGCCCGGTGACCGGGCGGCCGTCCACGAGCACCTGCCCGGCGGTCGGGGTGGCCAGCCCGCCGAGCAGGTCGAGCAGGGTGGACTTGCCGCAGCCGCTGGGGCCGACGACGACGAGGAACTCGCCGGGGCGTACCCCGAGGGTGAGGTCGTCGAGCGCGGTGACCGCGCCGCCGCTGCCACGCCGGCCGGGGAAGACCTTGCGCACCCGGTCGAAGAGGATCTTGTCGGTGCTCACGCGCCACCACCGGGGGTCGCGGCGGCGTTGAACCGGTTGGTGTAGAGGTCGGACGGTTTCGGCCGCTCGCCCTTGAGTTCGCCGGTGTCGGCCAGCCAGTCGATCCAGGTGGCGAACTCCCGGTCGGTGATGAGGCCGCCGGGTTCGGCGACGCCGCTGGACTTCCAGTACTCGACGAGCGTGGTGTCCTCGTTGCGTCCGCGCTTGGCGATGATCGCCTTGAGCCGGGCCACCACGGTCTCGCGCGGCTGGGTGCGCGCCCACTCGATCGCCTTGCCCACCGCGGTGACGAACGTCCGGACGGTGTCCGGGTTACGGGTGAGGAAGTCGTCGCGGAAGACGTAGCTGCCGGCGCTGAACGCGCCGAGGAGTTCGTAGTCGGTGAAGACGGTGCGGATGCCGCCGTTGGCGACCGCCTTGTCGCGGATCACGCCGCCGAGCACGGCGACGTCGATCTGCCGGGCGCGCAGCGACTGTTCGGTGTTCACCGGCGGCAGCGCGACCAGCTCGACAGTGGCGATCTCGGCGGCGGTGAGGCCGCCGCGGGCCAGCCAGGTGCGCAGGACGGCCTCGGCGTGCGCGCCGAGCGTGTTCATGCCGACCCGCTTGCCGATCAGGTCGCGCGGGCCGCGGATCGGGCTGCCGTCGAGCACGTAGTAGCCCTGGAACGTCTGTGCGTCGGAGCCGTAGTAGCTGACCACCGCGGTGATCGGGGCGTTGGCGGCCTGGAGCTTGACGATCGCGCCGTTGAACGCGCCGCCGAAGTCGCTCTGGCCGGTGGCGGTGGCCTGGATGTCGGCCGGGCCGCCGGTGACGTTGCCGATCCAGTTGAGTTTGACGTCACCGAGGTAGCCGAGGTCGGCGGCGAGTTCGGGGAGGGTCACCTGGCCCACCGAACCCTGGTAGCGCAGTTCCTTGGTCTGTGTGCCGGCGGCGGTGTCGGCGCCGCACGCGGTGGCGGTGGTGAGGGCGAGCAGGGCGACGGCGGCGGTGAGGGCACGCCGCGGTGATCGGGTCGAGGGCATGGCGGAGTCTCCTGATCTGTCCACGATGCGGTGGAGGGGGCCCGCGCGGGGCCGGGGAGCACGCCGTGCCGCGCCGGGCCACGGTGCGCCGGCTGCGGGAACGGACGGGCGGAGAGGGAACGACGAGCGCTCGGCTCAACAGAGCGCGCTCGCGTGCCGGACCAGGTCGACGTGCACGCGAGCGGTGAGGAGAAGCTCGTTCCGCTGCGACATGCCCTCATGCTGCCGACCGTTCTCCACGCCGGTCAATGCCCTTCCAGACAGTGAGACTTTCATCGCTGGCATTGTTACGACCCGCCTCCACCAGCATTTAAGACTCCTTAACACCTACCCGTTGGATAGAGATTTTGCCGGGCGGCAGTCCCACCGTCCAGAGCGGACCGGGCAGGGTTTCGCGAATCGTCGATCCGGGCATGTTCGATGCCGCGAAGGCACGCAGACGACTGCAGAGGCAGGGAGACGAAGGAGGCACCCCCGATGGGCGTCCAGTTCCGCAAGCGTAAGAAGTACGGGCCGCTGATCCTCCACTTCACCCAGAACGGCTTCTCGTCGTGGAGCATCAAGATCGGCCGCTGGTCCTGGAACTCGAACACCCGCGCCCACCGCGTGGACCTTCCGGGGCCGCTGTCCTGGAAGCAGGACAAGGCCTGACCTTCCCAGACGACGAGCGGGGTGCCGGCGACGTGCCGGCACCCCGCTCGTCGCCTGCGGGCCGGGTTCGCGGTTCCGCCCGCCACCGCGTCCCCGTGACCGGAGAATCGCCGCATGACGGACCTGTCCCTGCGGCGGATACGACGGCGGGCCGTGGCGGCCTGCGCGCTCATGCTGGTCGGCTACTTCCTCGTGCCGGTCGAGGCCGACCCGAACGGCCTGCGGCTGGCCCTGCGCTCGATCGGCACGGCGGTCCTGGTGGCCGTGATCGCGTTCCTGGTCACCGGTCAGGTCCGCCGCCAGCTCGTCAAGGACCAGCCGACCGGCCGGGACGAGGA
>NZ_KK037233.1:2544322-2548444 GCF_000568915.1 Micromonospora sp. M42
GGCCACCCTCACCACTGTCGGCTACGGCGACGTACACGCCCAGGGCCAGATCGCCGCATCGCGGTGTGCGCGCAGATGGTGTTCAGCATCGGTGTGGTCGCCACCGGAGCCTCGATAGTGGTCAAGCAGATGACCCAGCGTTCGGGGCGGCGCTGATCAGCACGTCCCCGCCGAGCCGGCCGTGCTCGGGATCGCGGGTCGCCGCGCCGGAGGCGAGCAGCGAGGCCAGCGCCCGTTTGGCGTCGGGCGGCCCGGTAGACGGTCGCCGTGGTGGCGAAGCGGCGCAGCTCGGTGACCGTACGCGGACCGGAGCGGGCCAGCTCGGCCAGCAGTTCCCGGCGCAGCGGGCCGGGCTCGGGTTCGAGCGAGATGTCGAGCAGCCGCCCCTGCGGGTCGGCCGGGTCGCGGTAGCGCACCCCGGCGTACTCGTCGACCGCCCAGAGCGCCTCCTTGACCGTCTCCAGCCCCTTGTCGGAGCCGGTGGCGTAGCCGAGCAGCCGCGCCGGGGCGTCCCCGTCGGGCACCAGCTCGACCTCGGTGGCGAGCGGGAACCCGGCGGCGCTCAGCGCCGGGCGCAGCGACCGGCCGGGCACGGTGACCAGCAGCAGCTCGGCCGGGCGGCCGGACGCGGCGGCGGCGAGCAGGGCCGGGTCCGGGTCGGCGCCGTCGGCCACGGTGAGCAGCGGCGCGCCGGCCGCGCCCGCGGCCTTGAGCGCCACCGGCAGCCGGTCCGGTCCGCCGGGCACCAGGTGCACGGCGACGTCGGCCGGCAGCGCGGCCTCGGCGGCGCCGAGCCGCGTCGCCAGGTCGGTGCCGTCGTCGGCCACCACCAGCACGGTCAGCCGCCGCCCGCGCAGCCGGTCGGCGAACTCGGCCACCACCCGCAACGCCTCCTCCGAGCCGGTGGCGTCACCCCCGGCGTACGCGAGCGCGAGCGTGGCCCGCCGCGCCCGGTGCAGCGCGGCGGGGAGCCAGTGGTCGAGCTGGCGGACGAGCAGCTCGCGCAGGACGGCGTCGGTCGACATGGTGCCGTTTCTACCGCACGGCGCGGCGGGACCGGCCGTGAACCCCGCTCAGACCGGGACGGAGATGCCCACGCCGCCGCGGGTCTGCCCGCCGTAGCGCTGCCGCTCGCGGTCCAGGTCGAGCCGCCCGATGCGGGTACGCGCGGCCAGCGCTGCGTCGTCGAGCAGCTCGGCCGGGACGATCCAGACGATCTCGAACTCCAGCCCGTCCGGGTCGCGGCCGTAGAGGCTCTTGGTGGTGCCGTGGTCGGACGCGCCGACCAGCGCCCCGGCGGCGGCCAGCCGCTCGGCGGTGGCGCCCAGCTCGTCGAGCGTGTCCAGCTCCCAGGCCAGGTGGTAGAGGCCGACGGTGGCCCGGCCGGCCTGGGACGCCCCGGCCGCCGCGCCGATCTCGAACAGCCCGAGGTCGTGGTCGTTGGTGGAGTCGGGCGCCTGGAGGAACGCGGCGCCGCGGAAGCCCTCGGGCGTCATCGGGACCCGCCGGAAGCCCAGCACGTCGCGGTAGAAGGCGACGCTGCGCTCCAGGTCACTGACGTAGAGGACGGCGTGGTTGAGTCGGTGGATGCCCATGCCACCGACCGTACCCCGGTTTTGTTGAGCGTTCAACTATCGGCGCTATGATGGGCGTCATGACCCGGTGGCTGGACCCCGACGAGCAGCGGACCTGGCGCGCCTTCCTGACCGCCTCCCGGGCGCTGATGGACGCGCTCGACCGCGAGCTGCAACGCGACGCGGGCATGCCGCACGCGTACTACGAGATCCTGGTCCGCCTCTCCGAGGCCCCGGACCGGCGGCTGCGGATGAGCGAGCTGGCCGAGCTCACCGGCTCCTCGCGCAGCCGGCTCTCGCACGCCGCCGCCCGGCTGGAGGCGTCCGGGTGGATCCGCCGCGAGGACTGCCCCACCGACCGGCGCGGGCAGATCGCCGTGCTCACCGACACCGGCTTCGCCACCCTGGCCGCCGCCGCGCCCGGCCACGTCGAGGGGGTACGCCGGCACCTGTTCGACGCGCTCAGCCCGGCCCAGGTCGACCAGCTACGCCGGATCAGCGAGACGCTCGCCGACCACTTGACGGATTCGGGACCAAACTGATCCACTCCGGGTCTTGTACATACCGTCGCCGGACGAGCACGATGGGGCGTGTCCTCCGGCTTCGCTGACCTGACCGTCCAGGCGCACCAACTGGTGTCCGAAGGCGACCTCACCGGCGCGGAGCGGCTGCTCGCCGACGCGCTCAGCGACGCCGATCCCCGCCCCGACAACGCCTCCCCCGAACTGGCCGAGGCGGCCGGACTCCAGGCCCGGGTGCTCGTCGCGCTCGGCGAGCCGCACTCCGCCCGCGGCTGGGCCGCGTTCGCGTACGCGGCCGCCACCCGGCTGTTCGGCCGCTCCGACGAGCGCACAGTCACCGCCGCCGCGACGCTCGCCGCGGTGCTGCACCGGGTCGGCAGCGACGCCCGGGCCGCCCGGCTCTACTCCGACGTCATCATCGAGCTGACCGCCCGCGACGGCCCGGAATCGCAGCGGGTGCTCGCCGCGCACGCCGACCTGGCCACCGTGGAGTACGCGCGCGGCCAGTGCGAGGTGGCGCGCGACCGGTTGCAGGACGCCTGGGAGCTGCACCGGGAGGTCTACGGCGACGGCCACCCCAGCGGCATCAAGATGCTGGCGAAGCTCGGCGCGATGGAACGCGACTGCGGCCGGTACGCCGAGGCGCACGAGCACCTGACGCTCGCAGAGGAGCTGTGCCGCCTGCACCTGGACCCCGACGACCCGCTCGCCGCCCAGGTGGCCGGGCTGGCCCGCGCCGCCGCCGACCCGGACCACGTCTGCCCCGCGCCCCCGCCCGCGCCCGCTCCCGAGCCGCCGCCCGCCCGCACCACGCCGGTGGTGCCCGCCGCGCGGGTCCCCCCGCAGGACGAAGGGCCGCACGACCTGCCGCCGTACAGCCCGCCCGCGCTGGACGAGCCGGTCGAGACGCCGCTCTACCACCCGCCCGGCCGGGCCGCCGAGACCGCGCACGTGCCGACGCCGCGTACCGCGCCCGACGCCGACGCCGACGCGCTCGACGACTACCCGTGGCCGCCCGACGAGCCGGCCGAGCCGCTGTGGCGCCCCGGCGCGGACCCGCTGCCGCCCACTGTGGTCGGGCTCACCGGCGACGAGCCGGACGGCGTACGCCGGGTGCCACCGGCCCCGCCCGAGCCGCCGTCGCGCTACCTGCCGGTGCACGTGCCCCGGCCACCGGCCGCCGAGCGGCGCACACTGCCCTGGCTGCCGCTCGTGGTGCTCGGCGTGGTGGTGGCGCTGCTGCTCGGCACCATCGCGGTGATCGCCGGGGTGTCCCGGGTGGACGACCGCCGCGACACCCCGCCACCGGCCACCGGCGCACCGGCGTCCAGCGCGCCTCCGCCCACCTCCGCCGGTCCCGCGCCGTCCACTCCCGCCGCCGCCAAGCCCGGCACCCCGCCCGGCAGCTTCACGCTCACCGACCGCCGCGACAGCATCGTGCTGAGCTGGACGTACCCGCCGGGCGCGGAAGGACCGGTGGTGGTCGCCGGCGGCCGTGCCGGGCAGCCGCAGGGCACGTTCGCCACGCTGCCCGCCGGCTCCGCCGACTACATCGCCTACGGGCTCGACCGCACCACCGACTACTGCTTCACCGTCGCGCTCGTCTGGTCCACCGACACCGTCGCCCGCACCGGCCCGGTCTGCACCAAGCGCCGCCGCTGACCGCTCACTCCGGGTCCGGCTCGGCCAGCGCGGGCAGCCGTACCGTCGCGCGCAGCCCCGGCGCGGCGGCGCCGGGCGCCGCGTCGGCCAGCTCCACCGCGCCGCCGGCCCGGCGCACCAGCTCACGCACGATCTTCTTTTTCCAGGCCCGCGCCGCCCTCGTCGCGGGCCCGCGCGTCGTCCAGCCGGGTGAACCGGGCGAACACCCGCTCCCGGTCCGCCGCCGGGACGCCCGGCCCGTCGTCGGTCACCGTGACCAGGTGGTACGCCCCGTCCGGCCCGCTCACGGCCAGCTCCACGCCGGTACGCGCGTGCCGAAGCGTTGTCCACCAGGTTCACCAGCACCCGGCGCAACTCCCCCGCGT
>NZ_KK037233.1:2548544-2601788 GCF_000568915.1 Micromonospora sp. M42
GCGCCAGCTCGCCCAGCTCCACCGGGCCCACCGGCGCCGGGCGGGCGTCCTGCTCGTCCAGGCGGGCCAGCAGCAGCAGGTCGTCCACCAGGCGGCTGAGCCGCTCGGTGTCGGCGAGCAGGTCGTCGGCGACCGCCGGCCAGTCGGTGTCGTCGCCGAGCCGCCGGGCCACCTCCAGTTCGGTACGCATGTTCGTCAGCGGGCTGCGCAGCTCGTGCGCGGCGTCGGCGACGAACGCCCGCTGCCGGTCCCGGGACGCGGCCAGCCGGTCCAGCATGTCGTTGAGCGTGACCGCGAGCCGGTGGATCTCGTCCTGCCCGGCCGGTACGGGCAGCCGCTCCGCGCCGGCCCGCCCGGTGATCTCGGCGGCGCCGCTGCGCAACTGCTCGACCGGTCGCAGCGTCGCGCCCACCACCCGCCAGGCCACCACGCCCAGCCCGGCAACCAGCAGCGGGAAGCCCACCAGCAGCAGGTTGCGGACCACGCGCAGGCTGTGCCGCACGTCGGTGAGCGACTTGGCGACCAGCACCGTACGCGGCTCCTGCGGCGTGCCGGCCGGCACCGTGACCACCCGGACCGGGCCGGGCATGCCGGCGCGCCGCCCGTCCACCACCAGCCGCTGCCGCTGCCCGGGCCGCAGCTCGTCCGGGCCGAGCATCGGCACCAGGCGGTCCGCGTCGATCGAGGCGGCCCGGATCCGGCCCTGAACGTCGACCACCTGCACCCGCAACTGCCCGCCGGCCACCGGCAGCGGGTCCGGCAGCGCGTCCTCGGCGGTGAGCAGCGCCACCGCGTCGGCGGTACGCAGCGCCTCCTCGTCCACCGAGCGCTGCAGCGTCCAGCCCAGCGCGCCGACCAGCAGCGTCCCGCCGAACGCGAACCCGACCGCCAGCCCCAGCACACCGAGCGCGAGCAGCCGGGCCCGCAGGCCGAGGCGCGGCAGCGGCCCGCGTACCCAGCTCACGTGGCCAGCCGGTAGCCCGCGCCGCGTACCGTCTCCAGCCGTTCCCGGCCGATCTTGCGGCGCAGGTAGCCGACGTAGACCTCCACCGCGTTCGGGGCGGTGTCGACCGAGGCGTCCCAGACGTGGTCCAGCAGCTCGGTCTTGGAGACCACCTCGCCGGGGCGGCGCATCAGATAGTCCAGCAGCGCGTACTCGCGACTGGTCAGCACCACCTCGGCGTCGGCCCGGGTGACCCGGCGGCGGGCCGGATCGAGGCGCAGGTCGCCGACGGTGAGCACGGTCGGCCGCCGGGGCGCGCCGCGACGCAGCAGCGCCCGCAGCCGGGCCAGCAGCACCACGTACGAGAAGGGTTTGGTCAGGTAGTCGTCGGCGCCGCAGTCCAGGCCGTCGGCCTGGTCGTACTCGCCGTCCTTGGCCGACAGCATCAGCACCGGCAGCCAGCGCTGCTCGGCGCGCAGCCGGCGCACCACCTCGTAGCCGGACAGGCCGGGCAGCATCACGT
Source organism: Micromonospora sp. M42 (assembly GCF_000568915.1). NCBI lineage: Bacteria > Bacillati > Actinomycetota > Actinomycetes > Micromonosporales > Micromonosporaceae > Micromonospora > Micromonospora sp. M42. The sequence continues at coordinate 2,550,011 of NZ_KK037233.1, forward strand.
CGAGGATCATCGCGTCGTACTCGCCGTGCCGGGCCGCGTCCAGCCCGGCCGGGCCGGTCGCCGCCACGTCCACCGCGAAACCCTCCGCCGACAGACCCCGGCGCAGCGCCGCCGCGAGCCGCGTCTCGTCCTCCACCACCAGCAACCGCACCGGTCCAGCGTGCCACCATGGGGTCACCCGTAGGGGATCTCCTCAGCGTGGTCACAGCGACGCTCGCGCAGCATGGTGCGCAGGAGGTGCACACTATGTCCGTGATGAAGAACCGCGCCGTGCTGCGCTGGCTGGTCCCGGTGACCGCGGGGGTCGCCGTGATCGGCGGTGGCGCCGCCGTCGGCACGTTCGCCGCCGGCGCCGACCCGGCGCTGCCGCCGCGCAGCGCCGCCCAGCTCCTGGAAGACCTGCGCACGTCCCGCCTGGACGGGCTCTCCGGCACCGTGGTGCAGCGCGCCGACCTCGGCCTGCCGCCGATCGCCGCGCTCGCCGGCCAGGCCACCGGCAACGACCTGGCCGGCCTGGTCTCCGGTACGCACACGCTGCGCGTCTGGTACGGCGGCGAGGACCGGCAGCGGCTCGCGCTGGTCGACACGCTCGGCGAGCAGGACATCCTGCGCAACGGCCGCGACGTGTGGACCTGGAACAGCCGGGAGAACACCGCCACGCACCGGGTGCTGCCGGCCGACGCGCCGGACCGGGCCACCGTGCCGGCCACCCCGGCCGACGCCGCGGACCGGGCGCTGGAGGCGATCGACCCGACCACCGCGGTCACCGTCGGCCGCACCGCCACAGTGGCCGGGCGGGACGCGTACGAGCTGGTGCTCACGCCGCGCGACAAGGCGTCCCTGGTCCACCAGGTCCGGATCGCGCTGGACGCGAAGGAGCACGTGCCGCTGCGTCTGCAGGTGCTCGCCGACGGGCAGGACGAGCCCGCGTTCCAGGTGGCGTTCACCCAGGTCGACTTCCGCACGCCCGAGGCCGACCAGTTCCGGTTCAACCCGCCGCCCGGCGTGAAGGTCACCGAGGCGACCGAGGGCGAGCGGCCCGGACCGGCGGGTAAGCGGTTCGATCGCAAGGACGCCGAGAAGCCGGACGTGCGTACCGTCGGCACCGGCTGGACCACCGTGGTGGTCGCCAAGATCGGCGACGCGGCGACCGGCGACGGCGCGAAGCCCGGCGCGGACGCGCCGGACGCCCAGATGCTCACGCAGGTGCTCGGTGACCTGCCCAAGGTCAGCGGCGACTGGGGCAGCGGCCGGCTGCTCAGCGGCAAGCTGTTCAGCGTGCTGCTGACCGACGACGGCCGAGTGATCGCCGGTCTGGTCACGCCGGAGCGGCTCTACCAGGCGGCCAAGGGCTGAGAATCGCCGTGCCCGGGGCCCGGTCGGCTGACGTCGACCGGGCCCCGAGTCGTGTCCGGGCTTGGTCGGGTGGCGGCCGACGCGCTATCTTTCTCAGTTCAGGCACAAAAAAGGAATGGCTTCTGAATGCCATTCCTGCGGCAATTTTAGTCAATGAGGAGCCGGATTGTCAACGCACTCCGACGTGTCGGCTGACCTGCGCCAGGACGACGAGATCGGCCGCGAGCAGGAATACGTCTCGATGCTGTACGACCGGCTGGACGGCATGCGGGAACAGGCCGCCCGGCGGCTCGACGAGGAGTTGCGTCACACCGGCGGCACACAGCAGGCCCGCTCCCAGCGCGACTCGACCGTGGCGATGTACGCCGACCAGGTCGAGCAGTTCTCCGCCGTGGAGAGCGGCCTGTGCTTCGGCCGCCTCGACGACGACGACGGCGCGGTCCGCTACATCGGCCGGATCGGGATCTTCGACTCCTCCGGCGACTACGACCCGCTGCTGATGGACTGGCGCGCCCCCGCCGCCCGGCCGTTCTACCTGGCCACCGCCGCCAACCCGCAGGGCGTACGCCGCCGTCGGCACCTGCGTACCCGCGACCGGAAGGTGACCGGGCTCAACGACGAGGTGCTGGACATCACCGCCGCCTCCCCCACCGCCCACGAGGAGCTGACCGGCGAGGCGTCACTGCTCGCCGCGCTCAACGCCGGGCGGACCGGCCGGATGCGCGACATCGTCGAGACCATCCAGGCCGAGCAGGACCGGATCATCCGCGCCGACCTGCCCGGCGTGATGGTGGTGCAGGGCGGGCCCGGCACCGGCAAGACGGCGGTGGCGCTGCACCGCGCCGCGTACCTGCTCTACACCCACCGCCAGCAGCTCTCCACCCGCGGTGTGCTGCTGGTCGGCCCGAACGCCACGTTCCTGCGCTACATCTCCCAGGTGCTGCCCACGCTGGCCGAGACCGGCGTGCTGCTGCGTACCCAGGCAGACCTGTTCCCCGGCGTGCACGCGCGCCGCGCGGAACCCGCCACCACCGCGGCGCTCAAGGGCCGCGCGGTGCTGGCCGACGTGCTCGCCGCGGCCGTCCGCGACCGGCAGTGGGTGCCCGACGAGCCGGTCACCATCGAACTGCCGCAACGGGAGGTGCTGACGCTCGACCCGGACACCGTGCGGCAGGCCCGCGACCGGGTACGCCGCACCGGCCGCCCGCACAACCTGGCCCGCGCGCTGTTCGACGTGGAGATCGTGCACGCGCTCGCCGACCAGGTGGCCGAGCGGATCGGCGCCGACCCGCTCGGCGGGGAGAACCTGCTCTCCGAGGCCGACCGCGCCGAGATCCGCCGCGAACTGCGCGAGGAGCCGGAGATCCGCGCCGCGCTGGACGAACTGTGGCCGGTGCTCACCCCGCAACGCCTGCTCGCCGACCTGTACGCCTCGCCGGAGCGGATCGCCACCGCCGCGCCGATGCTCACCGAGGACGAGCGGGCCGCGCTGCACCGCGAGCCCGGCGGCTGGACACCCGCCGACGTGCCGCTGCTGGACGAGGCCGCCGAACTGCTCGGCGAGGACGAGCGCGCAGCCGTCGCCCGCCGGGAGCGGATCCGGGCGCTGGAACGCGAGTACGCCGAGGGCGTGCTGGAGATCTGGCGCGGCTCCCGCTCCATCGACGTCGAGGACGAGGCAGACGGCGGTGAGATCCTCGGCGTCACCGACCTGATCGACGCCGACCGGCTCTCCGAACGGCAGGAGGAGTCCGACCGGCTCACCACCGCCCAGCGCGCCGCCGCCGACCGCACCTGGGCGTTCGGACACGTCATCGTGGACGAGGCGCAGGAGCTGTCGCCGATGGCGTGGCGGCTGCTGATGCGCCGCTGCCCGAGCCGGTCCATGACGATCGTCGGCGACGTGGCACAGACCGGCGCGCTCGCCGGCACGCCGTCGTGGGGCGAGGCGCTCGCGCCGTACGTGGCGGACCGGTGGCGGCTGGAAGAACTGACGGTCAGCTACCGCACCCCGGCCGAGATCATGGCGGTCGCCGCCGACGTGCTCGCCGAGATCGACCCGGCGCTGCGGCCACCCCGCTCGGTACGCGCCACCGGCGTACCGCCCTGGGACCGGACCGTACCGGCGGACCGGCTCGTGGCCGAACTGGTCGAGGCCACCGCCCAGGAGGCCGCGTCGCTCGGCGACGGGCGGCTCGGCGTGCTGGTGCCGACCGGGCGGGTGGACGAGCTGGGCGGCGCGGTGGTGGCGGCGCTGCCGGAGGCGACAGTGGGCGAACAGCCGGAGCTGGCGAACCGGGTGGTGGTGCTGACCACCGAGCAGGCCAAGGGCCTGGAGTTCGACTCGGTGCTGGTGGTGGACCCGGACCGCATCGTGTCCGAGTCTCCAAGGGGCCACAGCGACCTCTACGTGGCCCTGACAAGAGCCACCCAGCGCCTGGGCATCCTCCGCACCCCCTGACCGCCTTCGCCTCCGCCCCGTTGATCATGAAGTTGGCGGCCTTGTCGATCTCCAAGTCGGCCGCCAACTTCATGATCGACCGGGCCGAGCACGTGCTGCCCCATGTCCCGCCGTGCCCACTCTCGCCCCTCGCCCCGCTCGGCGATCATGGAGTTGCGGCCCCGGAAAAGCGCCATCAAACGGACATTTTTCGGGTCGGAAGTGCAAGATCGGCGAGCGCGGGCTTGGGGGCGGCGGACGGGGGCGTGTGTCCGGGTGGCCTGTTCGCGCCAGTTCGCCGGAGTGGCGGTCACGCGCACCAGATCGGGGAAGTTGCTGCATCACACCCGCCCCGACCACACCACCCGCCGAACTGGCGACCCTCGCACCAGAACGGGGAAGTTGCTACATCATGGCCGTGCCGACCACGCCACTTCGGCGAAGTGGCGCAGTCAAGACGCGGGTGCGCGAGGGCGGGGCGGCCGGAGGCCGTCCCGCCCTTGCCGTGCTGCCTCGGTCAGCCCGGATTAGGGCGATTGTTGGTGAAGTTGCCCACCTGCGCGCCGGTAGCCGAATTGTCGCTCGTGGAGCCACCGGCCGGGGTGCTCAGGCCACCCGTACCCGCGTCCCCGGTCGTCGTCGGGGCCACCTTGCCCGGGTGCTTCTCGGGCTGCCGGGCCAACCGGCGCACACTGGCCGGGCCGGCCGTGCCACCGGTCGTGGTCACCGCGCCCTGACCCCGGGTCGGTCCGCCGTCGCGCAGCACCGTCGGGTCGACGGGTACGTCCGCCGGGTCGTCCGGGTCGAGTTCCTGCCGCATCCGCTCCACGTCGGTCTGCGGCACGGTGATCTCGTCCAGCGCGCCGTCGCCGTACACGCCGCCGGCGACCCGCTGCTCGGCCCGCCGGGCGGCGTCCTGCCGCATGTCGTCCTCACGCACGTCAACCACCTCGCAGCTCTCTCGGGGTATCGGTGTTGCGTGCCCGAGGGTGGGTGGCTGAAACCGGAACCGGCGGCGGGAGGACCGGTGTGCGCCCTCGTGTCCGGTTCCGGCTGCGAGGCCGAGCGTGGTGGCCATTCGACGGCGACCGGCGGTTACCTTGTCTCCGGCCTCGGGTAGACCCAGGGTGCCCCCGCCACAGAGCGCGAACCGCGCCGTGGCCGACCTGCGGTAGCGGGGCGAGGGTGTGCAGGTTAACGACTCATCAAATCCTGAGGAGGACCAGATGAGCACGCAGGCTGCATCCACCAGGCCGATGAACCGGCCGATGTCCGACGTCCAGAACCGGTCGAGCATGCAGGACACGTCGACCCGGCACATGCCGTCGATGCACGACGGTCACCGGGAGAACATGCCGTCCCCGGGTACGGAGACGAAGCAGGCGTTCCTGACCACCGAGTTCTGGGTGTACGCCGCAGCGGTCGCGCTCGTGGTGATCGCCGCGTTCTGGAAGGGCACCACCGCCAACGGCCTGAACATCAACAACCCGAACCAGGCCTGGTGGTACCTGACCGCGCTGACCGGCGCGTACCTGGTCAGCCGTGGCCTGTCGAAGGCGGGCAGCGCGCGCCGCTCCGGCAAGGAGCGCCGCGGACGTTGATCCGACGCCGTGCGAACGGCGACGCCCCCGGGATCCGTCCCGGGGGCGTCGTCGCGTCTGCTCACTCCTCGCCGAAGTCCCCGAAGTCGTCGCCGCCGCCGTCGAAGGCGTCGTCGAGCATCTCGCCGGCGATCATGCCGCCGGCGACGCCCAGCGCGGCGCCCGCGATGACGCCGCCCATGCCCGGGCCGCGCCGCCCGTGGCCGGCGTAGCCGTGGTGACCCGGGTAGCCGTGGCCGCCGTGGTGCGGCATGCCGAAGCCCTGGGCGCGCATGCTGCCGTAGCGGCCGGTGGTCTCCCGCAGCCAGCCGTCGACGACCTGCACCCAGTCGGTACGGGCGGCGTCGGTGTGCGGGACCGAGTAGCGGCCGATCACGTCGTGCCCGGGGCTGAGGAAGCCGCCCCGCTTGTCGCACTCCAGGATCACCTCGACGCCCTGCGGGCTGGTCACGAACGTCAGCTCGACCTCGTTGACCGTCTGCGCGTACTGCGGCGCGGCGAAGAACTCGATCTCCTGGTAGAACGGCAGCGTCTGCGGCACGCCGTAGATGTGGCCCCGCTCCAGGTCGGCGTGCTTGAACCGGAAACCGAGCGCCTGGAACGCCTCCAGGATGCGCTCGTGGACCGGCAGCGGGTGCACCGACACCTGGTCCAGGTCGGACTTGTCGACGGCGCGGGCCACCGCCAGCTCGGTACGCAGGCCCATGGTCATGCCGTGCAGCCGCTGGCCGTACACGTCGGTGATCGGGGTCTCCCACGGCACCGGCATCTGGAACGGGATCGACAGCTGCTGCTTCGGCGCCAGTTCGAACGCGCCGCTGACGGGCAGCCGGTGGAACTCCATGACGCCCGCGTACTCGTGGTCGCCGCTCTCGATCTCGACGCGGGTGACCAGGCCGAGGTTGATCTGCTCGATCCGCGCCGGGCTGTCGCCGCCGACCAGGTTGACGTGACCGTCCAGGGTCAGCCCGGGCCGGGTGTTCGGGTTGGTGAGCACCGTGTCGACGCTCGGGCCACCCACGCCGAACGCGCTCAACATCTTCTTGAAGACCATCGGTCACTCCCGCTGAACGGCACTCCGACATGGACCGTCGGACGCTTCGTCAGGGCACCCTAAATGCCGCGACTGAGAAGTGGCTGTGAGGCGCATCGGATCACAGGCCCTCCTCCTGGTGCTCGGTGTCCAGCGCCGGCGGGCTGTCGGCGTCGGGGGTGATACGGATCCGGCTGGTCTTGATCCGGTCGTCGAGTTTCGCGTAGCAGAACTGCGGCAAGGGTTCGCCGACCGGCACCAGCGCCGTCTCCGGAAACTCGTCGCACCGCAGGTCGCTCCAGCGGTTGTCGCTCGTGTACCGGCGGTGGAACTGCGCGAGCAGCCCGTCCCGGGTGACCACCGTCCGCTCGGCGGTCGCCGTCCACTTGAAGAGCTGGGAGCCCGACGGCGTGGCGACGACCGTGTAGACCACGTCGAGTCCGGCGTACGTGACCGTGCAGTCGAACGTCGCCGCCTGTTCGCCGGTGAATCCCTTGTTGTCGCAGCGGCTCGTCATCGGCTTCAGCACACCGGCGGAGGCGAGCACGTTCTGCTCCAGGGTGTGCCGGATACCCGGATCGGGCCGGCCGTAGAGGAGGTTGGGCTTGGGCCACGTCGGCTCCGGCGACTCGGGCACCGCCGGTGACGGCACCGGGCGGCCGAGGCCCTCCCAGTCGTCCTGGTTGACCACCTCGGTGATGAGCTGACCGACGCCGCAGAGACCGCCACAGACGAGCAGCGCGACGACCACGCCCAGCAGGATCTTCCGCCCACCGGGTCTCGCCTGCTGCGGGCCTACCGGCTGGGCCGTGGCCTCCGCGTACTGATGATCACCGTCCATAGTGTCTCCCCCGTCGATCGTGACGAGGGCAGAGGGTAGCCGACGGCGGACCGGCTGTCAGTCCGCCCGGACCACCACCAGTTCGCCCACCTGCTCGCCGAGTTGCCGACGGGCCTCTGGCAACAGGCCGCTGTCGGTGATCAGCACGTCGGCCTCCTCCAGCGGCGCGATGGTGGCGATGCCGATCGTCTCCCACTTGGTGTGGTCGGCCAGCACCACCAGCCGCCGGGCGGAACCGATCAGCCGCCGGTTCACCGCCGCCTCCAGCAGATTCGGCGTGGTGAACCCGGTACGCGGGCTCATCCCGTGCACGCCGAGGAAGAGCAGATCGACGTTGAGCGCGGCTATCGCCGCCTCGGCTACCGGGCCGGTCAGGGCGTCCGAGGGCGTACGGATGCCACCGGTCAGCACGACGGTCTGATCGGTGCGCGGGTTCTGGTAGAGCGCGTCGGCCACCGGGATCGAGTTGGTGACCACAGTGAGCCCGCGTACCTCGGCCAGCCGCGCGGCCAGCGCGGCGGTGGTGGTGCCGGCGGACAGCGCGACCGCCATCCCCGGCTCGACCAGGCCGGCGGCCCGCTCCACGATGGCGCGTTTCTCGGCCTGCTGGCGGACCGACTTGGCGGCGAAGCCGGGCTCCTCGGTGGAGCCGGGACCGGCGAGCGTCGCGCCGCCGTGCACCTTGTCGATCAGGCCGCGTTCGGCCAGCACCTCCAGGTCGCGGCGGATCGTCATGTCGGACACCCCGAAGCGGCTGACCAGGTGACTGACCCGGACGCCGCCACTCTGGCGGATCAACTCCAGGATGGCGCTCTGCCGTTGCTGGGCGAGCATGTGGACCTCCATCGGCGCGAACGGCAGGGTTGCGGTCAGGCGCTCACGGGCGCCGGCGCGGGCTCTCGCGGACCACCGCCACCTCCCCCGCCGGCACCTCCAGCTCGCCGTCGCAGCGGGCGCCGCCGAGCAGCTCGACGCCGGTGACCGGCAACCGTACCGGCTCGGTGGTGTGGTTGATCAGGAACAGCCAGCTCCGGTCGCCGCGCGGCGGCGGACCACCTCCACCCCGGTCGGCGCGCTCACCGGCGGCCGGACGCCGGCCTCGGCCAGCAACCGGGCCACCAGCCGGTCGGTGGCCTCGTCGTCGAGCCGGGTGCCGACGTACCAGGCCGCGCCCGCGCCGACGGTGTTGCGGGTCAGCGCCGGCACGCCGGGCAGGGGACCGTCGGCGTACGCGGCCAGCACCTCCGCGCCCTCGGCGTGCAGCCACTCGGTCCACACGTCGGCGCGGGCGCCGTCGTCGAGGCGTACCGTCTCGCCGGCCCGCAGCGGGAAGAACTCCTCGACGTGTACGCCGAGCAGGTCGCGGTACGCGCCGGGGTAGCCGCCGAGCCGGATGTGGTCGTGCTCGTCGACGATGCCGCTGAAGTAGGTGACCACAGCGGTGCCGCCGGCCTCCACGAACCGGCGCAGCGCGTCGGCGTCGGCGTCGCGGACGAGGTAGAGCGTGGGAACCACGACGAGCCGGTAGCGGGACAGGTCGGCCGAGGGGTGCACCACGTCGGCGGTGATCCCGGCCCGCCAGAGCGCGGCGTGCAGCGCGGACAACCGGTCGGTGTAGGTGACGTCGACGCTCGGGTGGGAGTCGAGTTCGGCGCCCCACCACGCCTCGTAGTCGAAGAGGATGGCCACGTCGGCGTCGACGCGGCTGCCGCGTACCTCGGCGAGCGCGCGCAGGTCGGCGCCGAGCCGGCAGACCTCGCGGAACACCTTGGTGTCCGGGCCGGCGTGCGGCACCAGCGCGGAGTGGAACTTCTCCGCGCCGGCCCGGGAGGCCCGCCACTGGAAGAACAGCACGCCGTCGGCGCCGCGCGCGACGTGGGCGAGGCTGTTGCGGCGCATCTGACCGGGTGTCTTGGCCACGTTGCGGGGCTGCCAGTTGACGGCGCTGGTGGAGTGCTCCATCAGCAGCCACGGCGCGCCGCCCGCCACGCCCCGGGTGTGGTCGGCCGCGAGCGCCAGGTTGACCTGCGGCTGCGGGTCGGCGGCGGTGAGGTAGTGGTCGTTGGCGACCACGTCCACGTCGGCGGCCCAGGAGTGGTAGTCCAGGTACTTGATGCCGGTGCCGATCATGAAGTTCGTGGTGACCGGCTGCGGGACGAGCCGGTTCAGCAGTTCCCGCTCGGCGCGCAGCTGGGCGCGCTGCTCGTCGGAGGAGAACCGCAGGAAGTCCAGCTGCTGGGTCGGGTTGGCGAACGTCGGCGCGGTACGCGGCGGGTTGATCTCGGCCCAGTCGTGGTAGCGCTGGCTCCAGAACGCGGTGCCCCAGGCGGCGTTGAGCGAGTCGAGGTCGCCGTAGCGCTCGCGCAGCCAGCCGCGGAACGCCTCGGCGCTGACGTCGCAGTAGCAGTGCACGTTGTGGCAGCCGAGTTCGTTGGAGACGTGCCAGAGCACGACGGCGGGGTGGCGCGCGTACCGCCGGGCGACCGCCTCGACCAGGGCGAGCGAGTGGTCCCGGAACACCGGCGAGCTGGGGCAGTACGCCTGCCGGCCGCCGGGCCAGAGCACCGTGCCGTCGGCGCGGCGGGGCAGCGTCTCCGGGTGCCGGTGCGCCAGCCACGGTGGCGGGCTGGCGGTGGCGGTGGCCAGGTCGACGCTGATGCCGCCGTCGTGCAGCAGGTCGATCGCCCGGTCCAGCCAGTCGAAGACGTACCGACCGGGGGTGGGCTCCAGCAGGGCCCAGGAGAAGATGCCGACCGAGACCAGATTGACCCCGGCCCGTCGCATGAGCTCGACGTCCTCGGTCCACGTCTGCTCGGGCCACTGCTCCGGGTTGTAGTCGGCGCCGTACCAGATGCCCTCGCCGTGCCAGTTCCGCATGACAGCAGAGGTTGCCCCCCGAACAGCACCCAAGTCAACACTTTCCAACATCGACTGAAGTTCCAACGTTTACCGGCTCTTTGCCCTGCCTTACCACCAACGGCGTCGCCTTTTTGCCCTCTTGACAGCGCCGCACCAAGGGGTAGCTTCAAGCGCCACCGGCTGTTTGTGTTCGGACGTGTGGATTCTCGGTGGATCTACCGCGACCGACACGACACCGCTCACCGCCAACGATCACGGTCCATGAGCGCAGCGCACCTCTTCCACGCAGGAGGCACCATGTCCCGTCCCCGCTCGCAAGCCGAATACCTCGCCCGGCTCGTACCCCCGTCCGTCGCCGGCCTGAACCGGCGCTCGCTGCTCGCCGGCGCGGCCGGCGCAGGAGCGCTGCTCGGCACCGGTCTGCTCGCCGGCTGCGGCGACTCCGACTCCGGATCCGGCGGTGACGCCAAGAGCGTCTCGGTCGGCTCCAACCAGTCGGACCCGAAGCCCAAGGACGTCGTCGCGAAGGTGATGGACGGCTTCAAGACGTCCTCTGGGGTGACCGTCAACATCAACACGGTCGACCACAACACGTTCCAGGAGAACATCAACAACTACCTGCAGGGCAAGCCGGACGACGTGTTCACCTGGTTCGCCGGCTACCGGATGCGGTTCTTCGCGGCAAAGGGCCTGGCCGGTGACCTCAGCGACGTGTGGGGCAAGCTCGACGGCTACTCCGACGCGTTCAAGAAGGCGTCCACCGGCGACGACGGCAAGCAGTACTTCGTGCCCGCGTCGTACTACCCGTGGGCCGTCTTCTACCGCAAGTCGGTGTGGCAGCAGCGCGGCTACGAGGTGCCGAAGACGCTGGACGACCTGAACACGCTCGGCGCGCAGATGAAGAAGGACGGGCTGAACCCGATCGCGTTCGCCGACAAGGACGGCTGGCCGGCGATGGGCACGTTCGACATCCTCAACCTGCGGATCAACGGCTACCAGTTCCACATCGACCTGATGGCCGGCAAGGAGGCGTGGACCTCCGACAAGGTGAAGAAGGTCTTCGACACCTGGGCCGGGCTGCTCCCCCTGCACCAGCCGGACTCGCTCGGCCGCACCTGGCAGGAGGCCGCGCAGTCGCTGCAGCAGAAGAAGAGCGGCATGTACCTGCTCGGCCTGTTCGTCGGCCAGCAGTTCAGCGGCGCCGACCTGGAGGACCTGGACTTCTTCACGTTCCCCGAGATCGACTCCACCATCGGCGCGAAGGCCCTGGACGCCCCGATCGACGGCTACATGATGGCCCGCAAGCCGAAGTCCAAGGACGCCGCGCAGAAGCTGCTGACGTACCTGGGCTCGAAGGAGGCAGCGGACATCACGGTGAAGAACGACCCGAGCACGCTCGTCGCCAACAGCGGCGCGGACACCGGTGCCTACACCGCGCTGCAGAAGAAGGCCGCCGAGCTGGTCGGCTCCGCCACCGAGATCGCCCAGTTCCTCGACCGCGACACCCGGCCGGACTTCGCCTCCACCGTGATGATCCCGGCGTTGCAGCAGTTCATCAAGGACCCGAAGGACATCGGCGGGCTGCTCACCAGCATCGAGAACCAGAAGAAGTCGATCTTCACCAGCTGACGGCGGAAGGGGGAAGGACATCATGTCCGACCTGCCCCTGATCCAAGCGGATCGCGCCGTGCCGCCGCCGGCCGCGACCACCAGCAACGGTGGTCGCGGTCGCCGGCTACGGCTCCTGTCCCGCACCGACCGCGTGGTCATCACGCTCATGGTGCTGGTACCCCTGCTGCTCGTCGCCGGCCTGGTCTGGCTGCCCGCGGTGGCGACGGTGCTGCTCTCCGGCACGAACTGGGACGGCATCGGCCCGGTCTCCGAGATCGAGTGGGTCGGCCTCAAGAACTACGACGACGTGGTGAACATCTACCCGCCGTTCGTCCCCGCGGTGCAGAACAACCTGCTCTGGCTGGCCGCGCTGTTCGTGGTGGCCACCCCGTTCGGCATGTTCCTCGCCGTGCTGCTGGACAAGGAGATTCGCGGCAGCCGCTTCTACCAGACCACGCTCTACCTGCCGGTGGTGCTGTCGCTGGCGCTCATCGGCTTCGTCTGGCAGCTCATCTACAGCCGTGACCAGGGGCTGCTCAACGGCGTGTTCGGCGGCGAGACCGACTGGTACGGCGACCCGAACGTCAACATCTGGGCCGTGCTGGTCGCGGCCGGCTGGCGGCACGTCGGCTACATCATGCTGCTCTACCTGGCCGGCCTCAAGGGCGTCGACCCGTCCCTGCGGGAGGCCGCCGCTGTCGACGGCTCCTCGGAGACCAGCACGTTCTTCCGGGTCGTCTTCCCGGTGATGCGCCCCATCAACATCATCGTGCTGGTGGTGACGGTGATCGAGTCGCTGCGCGCGTTCGACCTGGTCTGGGTCATCAACAAGGGCCGCAACGGGCTGGAGCTGATCTCCGCGCTGGTCACCCAGAACGTGGTCGGCGAGGCCAGCCGGATCGGCTTCGGCTCCGCGCTGGCGACGATCATGCTGGCCGTCTCGCTCGTCTTCATCACCATCTACCTCTGGACCGTGATGCGGGAGGACAAGCGATGACCGCCGTCTCCGCCGGCCGCCGCCCCGTGCGGCCCGCCCGGGTCGTCCTGCACCTCTTCCTGGGTACGGTCGCAGTGGGCTGGCTGTTCCCGATCCTGTGGGCGGTGCTCACCTCGTTCCGCTCCTACGAGTACACCGCCGCCAACGGCTACGTGTCGCTCGGCGGCTGGACCGTCGACAACTACGTCACCGCCTGGCGCACCGCCGAGTTCGGCAAGCACTTCCTCAACTCGGCGTACATCACGGTCCCGGCGGTGCTGCTCACGCTCTTCCTCGCCTCGTGCGTGGCGTTCGTGATCGCCCGGTTCAGCTGGAAACTCAACATCGCGCTGCTCGGCCTGTTCACCGCGGCGAACCTGCTGCCGCAGCAGGCGCTGCTCATCCCGCTGTTCCGGATGTTCACCGAGATCCCGCTGCCGGCCTGGATGAGCGACTCAGAGCTGCTGTACGACAGCTACTGGGGGCTGATCCTGGTCAACGTCGCGTTCCAGTGCGGCTTCTGCGTGTTCGTGCTCAGCAACTACATGAAGGCGCTGCCGCACGAGCTGTACGAGGCAGCGATGGTCGACGGGGCGAACGTGTGGCGGCAGTACTGGCAGGTGACGATGCCGCTGTGCCGGCCGGCGCTCGCCGCGCTCGCCACGCTCGAGGTCACCTGGATCTACAACGAGTTCTTCTGGGCCACTGTGCTCATGCGTACCGGCGACAAGTTCCCGGTCACCAGCTCGCTGAACAACCTGCGCGGCGAGTTCTTCACCGACAACAACCTGGTCTCGGCCGGCTCGGTGCTGGTCGCGATCCCCACCCTGGTGATCTTCTTCCTGCTGCAGAAGCAGTTCGTCCGGGGTCTGACGCTGGGAGCCTCCAAGGGATGACGATCGTCCACCTGCGCCGCGCGCGGACCAGCCTGGTGCTCGACGCACGCGGCCCGGGGCTGCCCCGGGTCGTGCACTGGGGCGCCGACCTCGGCCCGCTGCCCGACGAGGACCTGCCGGCGCTCGCCGACGCCACGGTGCCGCCGGTGGTGCCGAGCAGCTTCGACGCGCCCACTGTGCTGTCGCTGCTGCCCGAGGCGAGCGCCGGGTGGAGCGGGCGGCCCGGTCTCGCCGGTCACCGCGACGGCCGGGACTGGTCGACGGCGTTCCGCCTCACCGGCCTCGACGTGCACGACGAGCCCGCAGCGCCGCCCGATGGTGCCGCCGCCGGCGGGCCCGCGCGGTTAGGAGGGGCCCCTTTACATGCACCAGGCGTTAACAAGGGGCCCTTCCTTTCCTCCGGGCGGGTTGTGGTGCGGGCGGCGGACCCGGATGCCGGGCTGAGCCTGACCGTCGAGATCACGTTGGACCCGGCGGGCGTGCTCACGCTGCGGCACCGGCTGCGCAACGACGGCGACGGCCGGTACGAGCTGCGGGAACTGACGCCCGTGCTGCCGGTGCCGGCGGTCGCCACCGAACTGCTCGACCTGACCGGACGGTGGTGCCGGGAACGCGCGCCGCAGCGGCACCCGTGGCCGATGGGCGCGTGGGTGCGCGAGGGGCGGCACGGCCGCACCGGCCACGACGCCACGCTGCTGCTGGTCGCGGGCACCGCCGGGTTCGGCTTCCGGCACGGCGAGGTGTGGGCGGTGCACACCGCGTGGAGCGGCGACCACGTCACCGCCGCCGAGCGCCGCCCGACAGGTGAGTCCACGCTCGGCGGCGGTGAGCTGCTGGCGCCCGGCGAAATAGTGCTCGGGCCGGGCGAGGAGTACGCCACTCCCCTGCTCTACGCGGCACACTCCACCGACGGGCTGGACGGGCTCAGCGAGGCGCTGCACACGCACCTGCGGGCCCGCCCGTCGCACCCGCGCACACCGCGGCCGGTGACGCTGAACGTGTGGGAGGCGGTCTACTTCGACCACGACCTGGACCGGCTGCGGGCGCTCGCCGACGCGGCCGCCGAGGTCGGCGTGGAACGCTTCGTACTCGACGACGGCTGGTTCCGGGGCCGGCGGCACGACCAGGCCGGGCTCGGCGACTGGTGGGTCGACGGCGAGGTCTGGCCGGACGGGTTGCAGCCGCTGATCGACCACGTACGCGGGCACGGCATGCAGTTCGGGCTCTGGGTGGAGCCGGAGATGGTCAACCCCGACTCCGACCTGTTCCGCGCCCACCCGGACTGGGTGCTCCAGGCGCCGGACCGGCTGCCGCCACCGTGGCGGCATCAGCAGGTGCTCGACCTGGCCAACCCGGACGCGTACGCGTACCTGCTCGAACGGCTCGACGCGGTGCTGAGCGAGCACGACGGGATCGCGTACCTGAAGTGGGACCACAACCGCGACCTCACCGAGGCCGGGCACGCCGGACGGCCCGGCGTGCACGCGCAGACCCTCGCGGTCTACCGGCTGCTGGACGAGCTGCGCGCCCGGCACCCGGACGTCGAGATCGAGAGCTGCTCCTCCGGCGGCGCGCGGGTCGACCTGGAGATCCTGCGCCGCACCGACCGGGTGTGGGCCAGCGACTGCAACGACGCGCTGGAACGGCTGTCCATCCAGCGCTGGACCGGCCTGCTGCTGCCGCCGGAGCTGATCGGCACGCACATCGGGCCGCAGCGCTCGCACACCACGCACCGCGTGCACGACCTGGGTTTCCGCGCGGTCACCGCGCTGTTCGGCCACCACGGCATCGAGTGGGACATCACCGCGATCGACGCGACCGAGCGGGCCGAGCTCGCCGCCTGGGTGGCGCTGCACAAGCGGCTGCGCCCGCTGCTGCACGGCGGCCGGGTGGTCCGGGTCGACCACCCGGACCCGGCCGTGCAGGCCCACGGCGTGGTCGCCCACGACCGCGACCACGCGGTGTACGCGGTCAGCCGGGTCGCCACCTCGGCGGCGCAGGTGCCGGGCGCGGTGCGGCTCCCAGGGCTGGACCCGGCCCGGCGCTACCGGGTCCGTCCGCCCGCCGAGGCGCCGGAGCCGGCGATGCTGGAGCTGTCCCCGCCGGGCTGGCTCGCCTGGCCGGGCGACGGCATCACGGTGACCGGTTCGGTGCTGACCTCGGTCGGCCTGCAACTGCCGGCTCTGCACCCCGAACAGGCCCTCCTCCTGGAGGTGGTCGCGGCCTGACCCCGCGCCCCACCCCGGTGATCAAGGAGTTTGTGTCACCGCAGGCGTCCGAACGGGACACAAACTCCTTGATCACGCACGAGAGGGTCAGGCGGGGGTGCAGGTCACGGCGGGGGTGGAATTCGTGCCCTGCCAGCTGCCGATGAAGCCGAAGGTGGTGCTCGCGCCCGCGCCGAGGCGGCCGTTGTAGTCGACGTTGCGGGCGGTGTACGCCGACCCGCTGTTGCTGACGCTCGCGTTCCACGCCTGGGTGACGGACTGGCCGTTGGCGTACGTCCAGCGCACCGTCCAGCCGGTGATCGCGGCCGCTCCGGCGGTCACCTTGACCTCGCCCTGGAAGCCGCCCTGCCACGAGTTCGCGACGGTGTAGGTGGCGGTGCAGCCACCGGACGGCGGGGGCGTGGTGGGCGGCGGCGGGGTCGGGCTGACGGTCGGGCTGGTCGTCGGGCTCACGGTGGGGCTGACCGTCGGGCTGGCGGTCGGGGTGGTGCTCGCGTACACCGACGCCTCCCGGGAGGTGGCGGCGATGCCGTTGGCGCCGTTGAAGATGCGCTGCCCCCAGCTGGTGAGCTGGGCCGGGTTGAACGACGTGGTCATGTCCAGGTACTCCACGCCGCCGCCGTTGCCGCTCCACGACCAGCCGAGGTAGCCGATGCCGTTGGCCTGGGCGTACGCCATGATGGCGTCCTCGTCCGGGTTGCCGTCGGAGTGGTTGAACCCGAACTCGCCGACCACGATGGGCAGCCCGGCGGTACGGAAGCGGCCCAGGTAGTCGCTGATCTCGGCGGCGGTGTCGAACACGCCGTACATGTGGATGGAGAAGACGGTGTTGCGCTGCGGATCGGCGGCGAACACGGTGCCGGCGTTGTCGCGCATGGTGAACGACCAGTCCTGGCCCCAGTTCGGCGCGTCCACCATGATCGTGTGGGTCAGGCCGGCGGCGCGCAGCCGCTTGATCGCGTTCGACGTGTCGGTGGTCCAGGCGCTGTAGCCCTGGTTGCCGAACGGCTCGTTGCCGATGTTGACGATGACGTACCTCTCCTGGCCCTTGAGCACGTCGGCGATGCTCAGCCAGTAGTCGGTGGCCTTGGCCAGCGTGGTGGCGGCGCCGTCCTCGCCGTACCCGGTGGTGTCGTGCACCTCCAGCACGCAGATCATCCGGTTGCCCTTGCACAGGGAGATCACGTTGGCCACGTCGGCGGCGCTGTTCTTCGTCCAGCGGTCGCCGCTGGACAGCACCACCCGGACGGTGTTCGCGCCGAGCGCCTTGATGTTGGCGAACGAGCTGGTCTGCTGCGGGTACCAGGTGTGCGCGTGGTTGACGCCACGCATGACGAACTCGACACCGTTGGCGTCGTAGAGACGCCCGTTGGAGACGGAGAAGCCGGTGGCGGCCTGGGCCGGCTGCCCGAGGGCGAAGACGGCGGCGAGGGCCGTCAGCAGGGCGGCGCCCGCGACGGAGAGCAGTTTCTTCATGGCTGTCCTCAGGGGAAGGATCCCCCGTGCCCGAGCGGGGGTGCGGTGACGGTGAGAGGGTGGTGGCGACTGAGCCCGGTAGCCGCCGCCCGGTTCCCGAACGGACGCAGGCATCAGCGTAGGACGATGGAAGGCGTGAGGCAACCGGTTAAGCAGGATCGGCCGGGAGGCGACACCGCTTGACGCGCCGTATGAACTGAACCGGTTAAGAGACGAATGCGAAAGCGGACAGCAGGGTTGACCCGCGCCGGGCGGGGTATCCGGGGACGATCCGCCCGGGAAGGAGACGTGCCATGGTCAACGTCGGTTACACCCTCATGTGCGAGCAGGCCGGCCCGAAGGAACTCGTCGACCACGCCGTACGCGCCGAGGCCGCCGGCTTCGACCACCTGGTCATGTCCGACCACTACTACCCCTGGCTGGAGTCCCAGGGCCACTCCCCGTACGCCTGGTCGGTGCTCGGCGCGGTCGCGCACGCCACCAGCCGGGCGGAGCTGATGTCGTTCGTGACCTGCCCGATCCGGCGGTACCACCCGGCCGTGGTGGCGCAGAAGGCCAGCACCATCGGGGTGCTCTCGGACGGCCGCTTCACGCTGGGCCTCGGCGCCGGGGAGAACCTCAACGAGCACGTGGTGGGCGGATGGCCGCACGTGCAGCAGCGGCACGAGATGTTCGAGGAGGCGTTGCAGATCATCCGGCCGCTGCTCAACGGCGAGACGCTGACGTTCTCCGGCAACCACTTCGACGTGCCCGACGCGTACGTCTGGGACCGCCCGGACCGGCCGGTGCCGATGGCGGTGGCCGCGTCCGGGCGACAGTCGGCCACGCTTGCCGCCGAGTACGCCGACGCGATGATCGCCACCGACCCGCTGTCGCACCTGATCGACATGTACGAGGAGGCCGGTGGCGCGGGCCGCCCCCGCTACGGGCAGGTGGCCATCTGCTACGGCCCGGACGAGGACGAGTGCCGCAAGATCGTGCACGACCAGTTCCGCTGGTTCGGCCTGGGCTGGAAGGTCAACGCCGACCTGCCCGGCCCGGAGTCGTTCGAGGCGGCCACCCGGTTCGTCCGGGAGGAGGACGTGGCCGAGGGCATCTCCTGCGGCCCGGACACCGACCGGCACGTCGAGGCGTTCAAGAAGTTCGTCGAGGCGGGCTTCACCCACGTCGCGCTGGTCCAGGTGGGCGGCGACACCCAGCCGATGTTCCTCGACTGGGCCCAGGAGGAGCTGCTGCCCCGGCTGCGGGAGCTGTGACCGCTGAGGAGTTGACGCCATGCGTATCGGGAACACCGAGATCCGGCCCGCCGGGGGCGGGCTCGGCTGCCTGCTGATGATCCTCTTCTCGATCGTCGCCTCGGTGGTGCTCACCGTGCTGCTCAACCTGGTCCTGTAGAACCCGGCCCGGCGCGCTCGGCGGCGACACCAGAACGGGGTGGCTGCGCCCCGGCCCACGTACGCCTTCGGTCTGGGCTGGCGCGTCGTTCAGCCGGCCGTGAGGTCCACCTCGGCCAGCACCGGATAGTGGTCCGACGCCGAGTCGGCGTCACCGTCGCGGACCACCCGCACCGCGCGTACCCGGTCGGCCAGCGCCGGGGTGGCGAGCAGATAGTCCAGCCGCATCCCGGCGAACTCGGCGCCGCCGTGCCGGGTCGGCACGGTCCGGCCGCCGGGCTCGTCGCCGCCGGAACGCGGCCACAGGTCCACCAGCCCGGCGTCGAGCAGCCGGGCCACCGCGCGGGTGTCCACGGTACGGCCGTCGCGGCGCAGGTGCCGCCGCCGGTACGGAGTGGCCAGCCCGGCCAGCCGGGCGGTGTGGTCGACGGTGGGCTCCAGCGTGTTCAGGTCCCCGGCCAGCAGCGCCAGCTCTCCCCCGGTCCGCCGCAGCGCGGCGGCGAGCCAGTCCGCCTCCATCCGCCGCCGCCCACCCGAGTAGGGGTACAGGTGCGTGCTCAGCACGGTCAGCGGTCCCGCGCCGGTGGCGACCTGTACCCGGGCGGCGGCGTGGTGGAACGGGCGGCGGACCCGGCCTGCGCGCAGCACCCGCAGCGGCGGGCGGACCAGCACCGCCACCGGCTGGCCGAGACAGGACCGGGCCAGGTACGCCGCCATCCCGAGCCGGTCGGCCAGGCCGCCCAGCGTGGCGTCCATGCCGCGCAGCTCCTGCATCGCCAGCACGTCGGGGCGCTGCGCGGTGACGACCGAGACGATCCGGTCCCGGCGGTCGGCGCCGCCCGCGTCCCGCCCGCCGGTCCGGATGTTCCAGGTCATCACCCGCAGCATCGGCTCAGTCCGGCCGCGCGGCCTTGGCCAGCTCGTCGTCCAGCTCGTCCACCTGTTCGGACTCGATCGCCGGCTGGTTGCCCTCGTACACGTCGGCGTTCGGCTTGATCACCCAGTACAGCAGCGACAGCCAGAGCGCGCCGAGCAGGATCGCGCCCATGAAGTCGGTCGGGTGGTGCATGCCCCGGTACATCCGCGAGGTGGCCACGCCGACCGGCATCAGCACGGCCATGCCCACGAACAGCCACCGCCACCACCTGTCGGTACGCGGGAACACGATGACCGCCATGGCCGCCCAGAGGCAGATGGTGGCCGCGATGTGCCCCGAGGGGAACGACGAGGTGGGCATCTGCCCGTCCAGGTTCTCCACCGGCGGCCGGGGCCGGTCCACCACCCGGGCGCTGGCCAGGAAGAGGCTCAGCTCGCCGAACATCGCCAGCACCACGTACAGCACCGGCCGCCAGCGCCGCCACACGGCCAGCACGATCGGGCAGAACACCAGCGACACCAGCAGGATGGCGTGGGTGTCGCCGAACTTGCTCCACCACCAGCTCAGGTCGGTGAGCGCGTCGGTGTGCCGCTCGGCGAACCAGCGCGGCACCTTCGTGTCGAGCGTGTCGAAGAACGTGCCCTTGGCGTGGTAGCTGACGAACATGCCGAACGCGTAGAGCGCGCCGAAGACGAGCACCCAGCCGACCAGCAGCTCGGCCACCGCGGAGCGGGGGTGCTCCAGCACCTTCTCCTCGTCCGGCGCGAGCGCCAGCTCGTCGCCCGCCTCCGGTTCCAGGCCCTCGCGCAGCGGCGGCACCGGCCGGCCGCGCTCGCGCCGCCACAACCGGAAGGCGTACGCGGTGACGCCCAGCCAGGCCGCGCCGAGCAGCCAGCCGCCGATCACGTCGGACACGAAGTGCACGCCCAGCGCGATCCGGGTCAGCCCGACCAGGAAGACAAGCACGGCGGCGACGGCGATGGCGGGCTTGCGCCAGCGCGGCGACATGGCCGGCAGGAACACCAGCAGCAGCGCCCCGTACGCGACGAACGAGCCGAGCGCGTGCCCGCTGGGGAAGCTGTTGCCGGGGGCGTCGGCGATCGGCACGTCCACCACCGGGCGCAGCCGGCCGACGAGCGCCTTGAGCGACGGGTCGAGGATCAGCCCGCCCACGCCGGTGACGATCAGGTAGACCGCCAGCCGGGACTGGCGGCGGATCAGCAGACCCACCACCGCGATGGTGACCAGCCAGATCAGCACCGGCCGGCCGCCCAGGTCGGTGATCGCCTGGAGCACTGTGACCAGCGGGCCGTGCGGCGCCACCAGGCCGTTGAACCACTCGGCCGCCGCATGATCGGCATCGCGCAGCGGGCTCCAGCGGAACCGGACGAGCATCAGGAGCAGCCCGAACCCGACTCCCGCACCGGCCACGGCGAGCAGGCCCGCCAGACTCCGCTCGGCGAAATGGCCCAGCGGCCGGCGCCCGGCTTCCTTGACCGCGGTCACACCGCACCTCCCTCGTTCCTCTGCGAGGCGCGCTGTACCCGATCGGCGTGTCCCGTACACGCCGGACCGGCGCGGCGTCAGAGCGAGGTCATCTCACCGGTGTCGAACAGGTCCTCGCGGTGCGCCTCCGGCTGCCACAGATCCGGCTGGGCCGGCTCCTCCACGCCGATGCGCATCGCCTCCAGCTGGGCGGCGAAGGCCAGCCCGCCGAAGAGCGCCATGCCGGTGAGGTTGGCCCAGAGCAACAGCGCCATCATGCCGGTCAACGCGCCGTAGGTCTGGCCGAATCCGCCGCTGTACTTCACGTAGGCGGCCAGCAGCAGGCTGGCCAGCCACCAGATCGCGATGGCGATGGCCGCGCCGAAGACGAGCCAGGACAGGCCGGGCTGCCGGCGTCGCGGCGCGTGCCGGAACAGCACCGCGACGGCGATCACCGTCAGGCCGAGGCTCAGCGGCCAGCGGATCACGTCCCATCCGGCCATCGCGGCGTCGCCCCACTCGTAGTGCCGCCGTACCGACTCGCCCATCGCCCGGCCGCCGACCAGGATGAGGAAGCCGGCCAGCGCGGGTACGCCGGCGACCACCGCGAGGACCGTGGCGCGCAGGTACTTGGCCAGCGCCGGGCGGTCCCGCTCGACGCCGTAGATCCGGTTCGCGCCCCGCTCGATCTGCGCCATCGTGGTGGTCAGCGCGACCAGCCCGGTGAGCAGGCCGAGGGTCAGCGCCAGCTCGCCGGCGTCCTCGCTGCGCTCGCTGTCGGTCAGCAGGTCCTGCACCATCGCCTCGCTCTGGCCGGGCGTGATGGCCAGTACGGTGTCCGCGACGACCTTGCCGCCCTCGTCCACCCCCAGGTCGGTGATCAGGCCGGTGAGCGCGATCAGGAACGGCACCACCGCCAGGCAGAGCTGCAACCCCAGCGCCCGGGAGTGGCTGAAGCCGTCGCCGTAGCGGAACCGGACGAACGCGTCCCGCAGCAGGCACCAGCCGCCGTGCCGGCGCAGCGTGTGCCAGGCGTCGTCGGCGGACAGCTCGTTCTCGGTCATCAACCGGGTCTCGGGGACCAGCTTGGTGCTACTCACGGCGGGCCTCCTCGACCAGGTGCTCGCCGCGCTCGCCGACCGCGTCGGCGTCCACCGCCAGGTCGGGGTGCTCCTCGGGGCGCGGTACGCAGAGCCAGAGCGACTCGGGGCGGATGGTGGCCTTCAGCGAGCGGCCCGGCTCGATCAGGTCGCCGTCGAGCTGCCGGGGCTGCGCCCGGGTGCTGGTGATCTCGACCGAGCGGGCCCGGAACACCTCCATCCGGGGCACGCTGTCGCGGCGGCGCAGCACCGCCCAGCCCATGGCGAGCCAGTGACGCAGCGCGCGCGGTGTCAGCACCGCCACGTCGAGCCAGCCGTCGTCCGGCTCGGCGTCGGTGAGCAGGCGTACCCCGCCCTGCAGGCGCCCGACGTTGGCGACCAGGACCGACCGGGCCCGGCGGCGCAGCGGCGGGCGGCCGTCGATGCGCACCGAGACCCGCATCGGCCGGTCGCGCAGGTGGCGGGCGGCGCCCATCAGGTACGCCGGCCAGCCGATCCGCTTCTTGGTGGTCTCGGAGGTGGAGTCGAGCATCTGGGCGTCGAAGCCCATCCCGGCCATCACCGCGAAGCACTGGTCGCCGACCACGCCGACGTCGAGGCGGCGCATCCCGCGTTCGACGGCGACCTGGAGCCCGGCGGCCAGGTCGTTCGAGAGGCCGAGGTTGGCGGCGAGGAGGTTTCCGGTGCCCTGGGGCAGCACCGCCAGCGCCACGTCGGTGCCGGCCAGCGCGGTCACGCACGCCATCACCGTGCCGTCGCCGCCGCAGGCGAAGACGACCTCCGCGCCCGCCTTCACCGCCTGTTCCGTCTGCCCGCGGCCCGGGTCCTCGACTGTCGTCTCGTACCAGGTCGGGGCCGGCCAGCCGGCGGCGGCGAGCGCGCCCTCCACGGTCCGGCGGAACTCGTCCAGGTCGGCCACCTTCACCGGGTTGACCACCACTGCCGAGCGCGGGGTGCGGTTCTCCGCGTTCACCGGGCGCTTGTCGTCTGCACCGTCCACGGCGTCAGTGTGCAGGACACGGGGCGTGACGGCGACCCGGCGCAGCGGGACGTTGCGATGGCCGCAAACAGGTTTGAAAACCGGGTACGGGTCAGGCGGCCTCGCGCAGCGCCGTGTCGATGCGGCGTCGCAGGTCGTCGATGTCCACCCCGGCCTCGGTGAGCACCGCGGCGGCCAGGCCGTCGCCCTCGCGCAGCAGGCCGAGCAGGATGTGTTCGGTGCCGATGTGCCGGTGGCGCAGCCGCAGCGCCTCGCGCAGCGACAGCTCCAGCACCTTCTTGGCGCGGGGCGAGAACGTGCCGTGGTGCGTCCCGCGACGCCACCACCGGCGCGGGCGCGGGGTCGCCTCACGCAGCGCGTCCGGGCCGAAGGACTCCTCGATCCGGGCCACTATCGCGGCGAGGTCGATGCCGATCTCGCGCAGTGCCGCGGCGTCCGCCGCGCCGAGCCCGTCCACGCCCTGCGCGGTGTGGCGGGTCACCGCGGCGCGCAGGGCGTCGGCCTCGACGCCACCGGCCGCGAGCAGCCGTACCGCCAGGTTGTCGCGGTCGGCGAGCACGCCCAGCAGCAGGTGCTCGGTGCCGACCGGCCGCCGTCCCTCGGTGCGGGCCTCGTCGAGCGCGTGGTGCACCACGGCACGGGCCCGGTCGGTGAATCGTTCGAACATCACGCCTCCCAGCTGTCGCGTACCGCCGGTCGCCCGGCGTGCTTCTTGTGGACCGCCTGCCGGCTGACCTCGAGGGCGTCGGCGATCTCCTGCCAGGACCAGCCCTGTCGCCGGGCGTTGTCCACCTGGATCACCTCCAGCCGCTCCAGCAGCCGGCGCAGGGCGAGCACGGCACGCAGGCCGACCTTGGGGTCGGTGCTGCCGGCCGCCGCCGCGAGTTCCGTCGCCTGACTCATGGTGTCAATGTAGGTTGACAGCACGACGGGTGTCAACCCTGGTTGACACCCGTCGTGGCCTGCCACCCGCGGCCCGCGGCGGTGCTACGGTCCGCTGGTGTTCCGCCGCCGTCCGCTGGACCGGCCGGTCGAGCCCGCGCGCCGGCTCACCGCCGGCCGCCTCACCCTGGAGATCGCCGGGGGCAGCGTCGTCGGGCACCGCTACCCGGAGAACTACGACGTGCTGCACGTCGACCCGGAGCTGCCGCTGGCGGTGGTCTGCGACGGCATGGGCGACGGCGAGGGCAGCCGGATCGCCGGCACCACCGCCGCCGAGACGTTCGTGGCGCGGGTCCGCGCCGACTGGCCCGCCGTCGGCCCCACCGGGCTGCGCGCCGCCGTCGCCGAAACCCAACGGCGGGTACGCCAGGCCGGAGCGGCGCAGCCCGGCCTGACCGGATGCACGCTCACCGCGCTCGTCGTCCAGCCCGACGGCGACCAGGGCTGGCTGGTCCAGCTCGGCGACTCGCGGGCGTACCGGCTGCGCGACGGGCTGCTGGAGCTGGTGACGGTCGACCACACCATGGCCTGGCTGGGTCTGCTGCACGGCTGGTGGCCGCCGGACTCGCCGGAGGCGGCCCGGGCCCGCTACCAGCTGCTGCGCTACGTCGGACACCCGGACCGGCCCGAGCCGGACCTGCTCGCCGTGCCGCTGCGCCGGGGCGACACCTGGCTGCTGTGCACCGACGGGGTCAGCGACCAGCTCGGCTACCACCGGCTGCGCGACCTGCTCGCCGCCCGGCGCGACCCGGCGCGCACCGCCGAGGCCCTGCTCGCCGCCAGCCTCGACGAGGGCGGCGAGGACAACGCCACAGTCGTCGTGCTGCGCGTCCACCCCGCCCTGCCCGCCCCGCGCTGACCGCCGGTTTCCGCCGACCCGGTCCGGCGCACCCGGTCCCGCGACTACGGTGAGTGAAAAGCGGGGTCGGGAGGTGAGCCGGGGTGGCCGCACCCAGCCACGGTTCGGTGGTCGTCGGCGTGGGCCGGTCGGCGGAGGATCTGGCGGTGGTCCGCACCGCCGCCGCCGAGGCCGCCGCCCACCACCGGCCGCTGCATCTGCTGCACGCGTTCAACTGGGCCGCGACGCCCGGGCCCGCCCCGGCGGGCGGCAGCCGCACGGACGCGGAGAACCTGCTGGAGGCCGCCGGGCAGGCCGCCGCCGAGTGCGCGCCGGAGGTGCCGGTCAGCGGCGAGATCGTCGAGGGCTCACCCGTCGAGGCGTTGTTGCGGGCCGCCGACACCGCGTTCCTGATCGCGCTCGGTGACGGCGGCATGTCGACCCGCCCGCACTCGGTACCCACCGACACGCCGGCCGTGGAGGTGGCCGCCCGGGCGGGCTGCCCGGTGCTGGTCGGCCGCGCCGAGCCGGCCCCGCCCGGACCGTTGGTCGTCGGCTTCGACGGGTCGGCCAGCTCCCGCGCCGCACTCGGGTACGCCTTCGACTGCGCGGAGAGCCGCGGCGCCCGCCTGCTCGCCGTCCGGGTGATCGAGCCCGGGTGCGGCGACGGCGACGACGGGCTGCTGGAGGAGGCGGTGAACCGGCACGCCGTCCGGCACCCCCGGGTCACCACCGACTGCCTCACCGTCCACGGTGAGCCGACATCCGTCCTGCTCGACCGGTCCCGCGCGGCGCAGCTCGCAGTCGTCGCCGCCCGCGGCGACGGGCCGGTACGGTCGACTCTGGGCGCGGTCAGCCAGTCCCTGCTCTACCATTCGCCGGCCCCGCTGATCGTCGTACGGGGACTCGACACGGGCGCCGGGGACGGATCGTGACGCCCACCCGAGGCGGGACCTACGGCCCTGACCGGCGGCCCCGGACCGGGGCGAAGCTGAACCCGCCGGGGAAGAAGACGTGGTCCCCGAGTGGCAGCAGATCCCGAGCCACGAGAGGCTAAGGCAGCATGGACACCGCGGTGAACCTGCACAGCCCCCTGACCGAGGACGAGTTGCGCCGGCTGGACGCCTACTGGCGGGCGGCGAACTACCTGACCGTCGGCCAGATCTACCTGCTCGACAATCCGCTGCTGCGCGAACCGCTCAGACCCGAGCACGTCAAGCCGCGCCTGCTGGGCCACTGGGGCACCAGCCCCGGGCTCAACCTGCTCTACACGCACCTCAACCGGGTCATCGTCGACCGGGACCTGTCCGCCATCTTCGTCACCGGTCCCGGCCACGGCGGCCCGGCGCTGGTCGCGAACACCTGGCTGGAGGGCACCTACAGCGAGCTGTACCACCACATCCCCCGCGACGAGACCGGCATGCAGCGGCTGTTCCGCCAGTTCTCCTTCCCGGGCGGGATCCCGAGCCACGTGGCGCCGGAGGTGCCGGGTTCGATCCACGAGGGCGGCGAGCTGGGGTACGCGCTGAGCCACGCGTACGGCGCCGCGTTCGACAACCCGGACCTGCTGGTGGCCTGCGTGATCGGCGACGGCGAGGCGGAGACCGGCCCGCTGGCCGGGAGCTGGCTGTCGAACGTGTTCCTCAACCCGGCCCGCGACGGCGCGGTGCTGCCGATCCTGCACCTCAACGGCTACAAGATCGCCAACCCGACCGTGCTGGACCGGATCCCCCGTAGGGATCTGCGCGAGATGATGCGCGGCTTCGGCTACCAGCCGTACGTGGTGGAGGGCGACGACCCGGCGGCAGTGCACCAGTCGCTCGCCGCCACGCTGGACCGGGCGGTCGACGAGATCGGCGAGATCCAGCGCCGCGCCCGCTCCGGTGAGCGCGTGGAACGCCCGCGCTGGCCGATGATCGTCCTGCGTACGCCGAAGGGCTGGACCGGGCCGTCCCGGGTCGACGGCAAGCAGGTCGAGGGCACGTTCCGCGCCCACCAGGTGCCGATCTCCGGCGTCCGGGACAACCCGGAGCACCTGGCCGAGCTGGAGCGCTGGCTGCGCAGCTACCGTCCGGAGGAGCTGTTCGACGCCACCGGCGGCCCGGTCGCCGAGGTGGCCGACCTGCCGCCGACCGGTGACCGCCGGATGAGCGCGAACCCGGTGGCCAACGGCGGCCGGCTGCTGCGCGACCTGGAGCTGCCCGACTTCCGCGACTACGCGGTCGACGTGCCGAAGCCGGGCGAGCCGATGGCCGGCGCGACCGGTGTGCTCGGCCCCTGGGTCCGCGACGTGATCGCGCGTAACCCGGAGACGTTCCGCCTGTTCGGCCCGGACGAGGTCGCCTCGAACCGGCTCGGCGCGGCGTTCGAGGTGACCGGCCGCGCGTTCATCGGCGCGGAGGTGCCCGGTGACGACCATCTCTCCCCCGACGGCCGGGTGATGGAGGTGCTCTCCGAGCACCTGTGCCAGGGCTGGCTGGAGGGCTACCTGCTGACCGGCCGGCACGGCATCTTCACCAGCTACGAGGCGTTCATCCACATCGTCGACTCGATGGTCAACCAGCACGCCAAGTGGCTGAAGGTGACCCGGGGCATCCCGTGGCGGGAGCCGGTGGCCTCGCTGAACTACCTGCTGTCCAGCCACGTGTGGCGGCAGGACCACAACGGCTTCTCGCACCAGGACCCGGGCTTCATCGACCACGTGATGAACAAGAAGGCCGAGGTGGTCCGCGTCTACCTGCCGCCGGACGGCAACACGCTGCTGTCCACCATGGACCACTGTCTGCGCAGCCGGCAGTACATCAACGTGGTGGTGGCCGGCAAGCAGCCCGCACCGAACTGGCTGACCATGGACGAGGCGATCCAGCACTGCCGCCGCGGCCTGGGCATCTGGGACTGGGCCAGCACCGACGACGGCGTCGAGCCGGACGTGGTGCTCGCCTGCGCCGGCGACGTGCCGACGCTGGAGACGCTCGCCGCTGTCGACCTGCTGCGCCGGCACCTGCCGGACCTGAAGGTGCGGGTGGTCAACGTGGTCGACCTGATGCGCCTGCAACCGCCGTCGGAGCACCCGCACGGTCTGCCGGACAACGAGTTCGACACCATCTTCACCCGCGACAAGCCGGTGATCTTCGCCTACCACGGCTACCCGTGGCTGATCCACCGGCTCACCTACCGCCGGACCAACCACGAGAACCTGCACGTACGCGGCTACAAGGAGGAGGGCACCACCACGACGCCGTTCGACATGGTGATGCTCAACGACCTGGACCGCTTCCACCTGGTCATCGACGTGATCGACCGGGTACCGGGGCTGCGGTCGCGGGCCGCGCACCTGCGTCAGGACATGGTGGACGCCCGCCAGTCCTGCCGCGACTACACCCGGCGCTACGGCGAGGACGACCCCCGCGTCGCCGAGTGGCGCTGGGTCCGCGAGAACGATCCGGCGGTAAGGAGTGGCGAATGAACGAGGAGATCCTCGTCGGCTACGACGGCTCCCCTGACGCGGCTGTCGCCCTGAACTGGGCGCTGGACGAGGCGGGCCGCTCGGGCCGGCCGGTGCGGCTGGCGTACGTCTTCGAGTGGTTGACGGTGACCGGCTGGATCGGTCCCGGGGTGGCCCCGGGGGTGTGGCCGGACGAGGCCGCCCGCCGGCAGGTCGAGGAACTGGTCCGCAAGGCGGCGGCGGACGCCGCCGCCGACCGGCCCGGCCTCACCGTGCACGGCGAGGTGTTCGACGGCCCGCCCGCGCTGGTGCTGCAGGAACGGTCCGCCGAGGCCGGGATGCTGGTGCTCGGCAGCCGGGGCCACGGCGGCTTCGGCGGGCTGCTCGCCGGCTCCACAGCGGTCTCGGTGACAGCGCACGCCCACTGCCCGGTGGTGGTGGTCCGCGACGGTCAGGCCGCCACGTCCGGGCCGGTGGTGGTCGGCTCGGACGGCTCGGAGACGGCGCTGCGGGCGCTCGGCTTCGCCGTCGAGCGGGCCGCCCAGCGGGACGTGCCGCTGCGGGTGCTGCGGGCCTGGGAGCCGCCCGGCGACAGGTGGGTGCCGCCGGGCTTCGACCCGGAGGAGACCGCCGCCGCCGAGCGGGCCGCCGCCGAGGCGGAGCTGGCCACCTGGCGGGAGAGCTTCCCCGACGTGCCGATGGAGGTCGAGGCCGTTCCCGGCAGCCCGTCGGCGCTGCTGGTGGAGGCGAGCCGGTCGGCGCAGCTCGTGGTGGTCGGCAGCCGGGGCCGCGGCGGGTTGCGCGGCATGCTGCTCGGCTCGGTCAGCCAGCAGCTCATCCAGCACTCGCACTGCCCGGTCGCCGTGGTACGCGAGCGCTGACCAGACGGGCGCGCTTGGCTCGTGGAGCACCTGCCGCGAGGGCGGTGGTCAGCGGCCGGACGCGGTGGAGCCCTCCTCCGGGTTGAGCGAGAAGTAGTCCTCCTCCTCCTGCGCCAGGTGCAGGCGCAACACCGCGTCCAGGCCGTAGAGCGCGGCGAGCAGATCCGGCACCTCGTCACGGCGCAGCCGCCCGTCCGGCTGCGCCGTGAGATGCCCGCCGATCCGCTCCACCAGCCGCACGATCTCCACGTGCGCCCGGCTCATCGTGGAGGTCGCCTCGTCGCCGCCGAGCGGCCCGGCCAGCGCCGGGTACAGCTGCCGGTCCTCGGCCGCCTCGTGCGGCAGCACCTCGTCGACCAGACGCCGGTGCACCTCCCGCAGCGCCGGCAGGCACGCCGGGTCGTCCGGTCGGGTCGCCACCATGTCGGCGGTGTCCCGCAGCCGGGCCAGCACGTCCCGGATGCCACCGTGCTCGCCCGCGTACCTGTCGATCAGCTCCGCCGTGTGCGGGGGCAGGTCCCGCCGCCGCAGGCCACCGCCGAGCGCGCGCAGCGCATTGAGGATCACCAGGACGTCGATGCCCTCCTGCAGGAACGCGCCGGCCACCGGGGGCAGCCGGCCCGCGGCCGCCACCAGCATCGCCAGCACCGCCAGGCCCATCCCGACGGTGGCGCTCTGCACCGCGATGCGGCGGGCGTACCGGGCGATCTCGACGGCGTCCGCGAGCCGGTCCAGGCGGTCCACGGTGAGCACCGCGTCGGCCACGTCGGCCGAGGCGGTCGCCCCGGTCGCGCCCATCGCCACCCCGACGTGCGCCTCGGCCAGCGCGGGCGCGTCGTTCACGCCGTCGCCGACCATCACTGTCACCGCGTGCGCCGACTCCTCGCGTACCCGCTCGGCCTTCTCCTGCGGCGAGCAGCGCGCGATCACGTCGTCCACGCCCACGATCTGCGCCACCTGGCGGGCCGTGCCCGGACGGTCGCCGGTCACCATGACCAGCCGGGTCAGGCCCGCCTCGCGCAGCCGCCGCACGGTCCGCCGGGCGTCCGGGCGCACCGGGTCCTCCAGCAGGATCGCGCCCAGCGGGCCGTGGTCGTCGCTGACCCAGACCGCGGAGCGCCCGGCCCGTTCGGCGCGCTCACCGAGCCGGCCCGCCCACTCCGGCGGCTCACCCGCGAACTGCCCGACGTGCACCGTCCGCCCGTCGACGCGCCCGCTCACGCCGTGCCCCGGCTCCTCGGTGACATCGGTCGGCTCGGCCAGCGCCAGCCCGCGCTCGCGGGCCTGCCGGACCAGCGCGGCGGCCAGCACGTGCGGGGAGAGCTGCTCGACCGAGGCGGCCAGCCGCAGCACCTCGTCCCGGTCGCCGCCCGGCGCCACCACCACCTCGGCCGCCCGGGGCCGCCCGGCGGTGAGCGTCCCGGTCTTGTCCAGCAGCAGCGTACGAGCGCGGCCGAGCTGCTCCAGCGAGCCACCGTCACGCACCAGCACGCCGCGCCGGGCCACCCGGGACAGGCCGGACACCACGGCGATCGGGGTCGCCAGCAGCAGCGGGCACGGGGTGGCCACCACGAGCACCGCCACCGCCCTGGTGAACTCGCCGGACAGCAGCCATGCCAGCCCCGCCAGCACCAGCGTGAACGGCACGAACGCGGCGGCGTACCGGTCGGCGAGCCGTACCATCGGCGCCTTGCGGGCGGTGGCCTCGCCGGCCAGGCGGACGATGCCGGCGTAGGTGCTCTCCGCCGCGTTGCGGCGGGCCCGCAGCCCGAACCCGGCGCCCGCGTTGACCACCCCGCTGGCGACCTCGTCGCCCGCCGCGCGGGTGACCAGCTGCGACTCGCCGGTGACCACCGACTCGTCGAGCGTGGCCGCCTCCTCGACCACGCCGTCGACAGGCACCACGTCGCCCGGCCCGACCACGAGGCGGTCCCCCACCTCGACGCGGTCCAGCGGCACCACCTCGATCCCGCCGTCCGGGGTCCGCCGCCGCGCCTGCCGGGGCGCGCGTTCCAGCAGCGCCCGCAGGTCACGGGTGGCGCGGCGCTGGGCGTACTCCTCCAGCGCCCGCCCGGTCGCGACCATCACCGCGATCACGGCGCCGGCCAGGAACTCCCGCACCAGCAGCGCGCCGAGCAGCGCCAGCACCGCGATGACGTCCACGCCGAACTGCCGCAGCCAGAGCTGGCGCAGCGTGGTCCAGGCGGCCGGGACGAGCGCGACCACCGTGACCGCCGCCCAGACCAGCCGGGCGGCGTCGTGCGCGCCCGCGAACCACAGCGCTGCCCCGGCCAGCACGGCCGCGGTGAGCAGCACCAGCGGCGCCCACTCGGCCCACGCCCACCGCCGGGCACGGGCCGGCTGCTCGGGTACGCACTCGCGTGGTTCGCTTCCCACGTGTGGATCGTCGCAGCCCGGACGTGGGGCGGGCGGGACGACGCGGGTAATCCGGCCCTGCGGGGCGGCCGGGCATGTCCGAGGATGGAGCGGGATCCCCCACCCGGGCGTCCCGGGCGTGGGGCACGATGGGGAAAACAGGAAAGGTCGTGACGATGAGCCACGAGACGCCGGCCGGCGATCGCCCGTTGACCACCGCGCTCGCGGAGGCCGCCGGAATGGCCGGCCACGCCCCCTCGGTGCACAACACGCAGCCGTGGCACTGGACTGTGCTGCCCGACGCGCTGGAGCTGCGGGTGGTACGCGAACGGCACCTCAGCGCCATGGACCCGGAGGGTCACCTGCTGGTGGTCAGCTGCGGCGCCGCGCTGCACCACGCCCGGGTGGCGCTGGCCGCCGAGGGCTGGACCCCGGTGGTGGAGCGGCTGCCCGACCCGAAGGAACCCGACCTGCTGGCCCGGATCACCAGTCTGAAGCACACCGGCGCCGACCCCGACGCCATGCGCGTCGTGCAGTGCATGCAGGTCCGGCACACCGACCGGCGTCCGGTCAGCGACGAGCCGATCCCGACCGCCGCGCTCGATGACATCGACCGGGCCGCCACCCGCGAAGGCGTGAACCTGCAACTGCTCGACGACACCCAGAAGATCCAGCTCGCCGCCGCCGCCCAGCAGGCCGCCGCCGTCGAGGCGGACAGCCCGGAACTGCGCGAGGAACTGGCGTACTGGACCAGCCGGGCCGGCACCGGCACCGGGCTGCCGCCGGAGGTGCTGCCCGAGCAGGCCCCCCAGACGACCGTTCCGGCCCGCGACTTCGGCCGCGCCGGATCGCTGCCGATCGGCCCCGGCCACGACAAGACCGCCGTGTACGGGATCCTCTGGGGCGCCGACGACGAGCTGATGAGCTGGCTGCGCGCCGGTGAGGCGCTTTCCGCCGCCTGGCTCACCGCCACCCGGCACGGGGTGTCGCTGGTGCCGCTGTCCGGCGTGGTGGAGGTCGAGGGCACCCGTGAGGTGCTACGGCAGATGCTCGCCGGCCTGGGGTTCCCGTACATCAGCATGCGGCTGGGTGTGGCCGACCCGAACCACGCCGGCCCGCCGCACACCCCCCGGCTGGACGTCACCCAGACCGTCGACACCTCGGCGGTCCGCGACCGGCTCACCTGACCGGTCTCGATCAGGGCGGCCGCCGGGCGATACCATCGCCCGGTGGCCGCCGCACCCCAGCCCCAGCACGAGCACGTCGCGCCGTCGCTCGGGCTGACCCCGCTGTCCCGCGTCCGCCTGGACGAACTGCTCCAGGAGATGCTCGACCGCGTCGGCGAGGTGGTGACCAGCCGCGAGCGGCTCCGGGCGCTGCTGGACGCCGTCGTCGGCATCGGTTCCGACCTCGACCTGCGCAGCACGCTGCAGCGGATCGTGCAGTCGGCGTGCGAGCTGGCCGGCGCCCGCTACGGCGCGCTGGGCGTGATCGGCCCCGACCGGATGCTGCACGACTTCATCGTCCACGGCATCAGCCCCGAGCTGCACGCGAAGATCGGCGAGCTGCCGCACGGCCGCGGCGTGCTGGGCCTGCTCATCGACGAGCCGAAGCCGGTACGCATGCCGGACATCACCAAGCACCCCAACTCGTACGGCTTCCCGCCGCACCACCCGCCGATGCACAGCTTCCTCGGCGTGCCGGTGCGCATCCGTGACCACGTCTGGGGCAATCTCTACCTGGCCGAGAAGCAGGGCGCCGCCGAGTTCACCGAGGACGACGAGGAGATCGTGGTGGCGCTCGCCGCCGCGGCCGGCGTGGCGATCGAGAACGCCCGCCTCTACGCGCTGGCGCACCGGCGCGAACGCTGGCTCGCCGCCGCCGCCGAGATCACCTCGGTGCTGCTCGGCGAGGTACGCCGCACCGACGCGCTGACCCTGGTGGCCCGCCGCGCCCGCGAGGTCGCCGAGGCCGAGCTGGCCCTGGTGCTGCTCTACGACGAGGACGAGGCGCAGTTCACCGTCGAGGTGGTCGACGGCGCCGACCCGGTCACCCGGGAACTGGTCGGCGCGGTGCTGCCGGCCGCCGAGACCAGTTTCGCCGCGTCCGCCACGTCGGGCCGGCACGACCAGGTGGAGAACCTCGCCGCCGCGGCGCCCTGGCCCCGGCCCGTGGTCGCCGGCCCGGCAGTGGTCTCCCCCCTCGCCGCCGCCGACACGCTGCACGGCGTCCTGGTGATCGGCTACCGGCCCGACCACGGCCCCGCCGCCGACGACGACCTCGCGCTGCTGGCCAGCTTCGCCGGGCAGGCCGCGCTGGCCATGGAACGGGCCCGCGGGCAGGAGGAGCGGGAACTGCTGGTGGTCCTGGAGGACCGCGAACGCATCGCCCGCGACCTGCACGACGTGGTGATCCAGCGGCTGTTCGCCACCGGCCTGCAACTGCAGAGCGGCGCGATGAACGCCCGCCCCGAGGCCGCCAAGCGGATCAACCAGGCGGTCGACGACCTGGACGCCACCATCCGCGACATCCGCCGCACCATCTTCGAGCTGCGTACCCCGATGAGCGCGGCGCTGCGCACCGAGATCCGCGAGGCCATCGAAGTGGCCGCCGAGTCGCTCGGCTACCGGCCCGACCTGGAGCTGGTCGGCCCGATCGACAGCGCCGTGCCGGACGAGCTGCGCGGAGAACTCACCGCCGTGCTGCGCGAGGCGCTGTCCAACGCGGTACGCCACGCGCAGGCCGACCGCGTGTCGGTGCGCGTACGCGTCGACTCCGGCCGGGTCGAGATCACCGTCACCGACGACGGGATCGGCTGCGACCCGGAGGCGGCCCGCAGCGGGCTGGTCAACCTGCGGGAGCGGGCCGAGCGGCTGGGCGGCGAGTTCTCGCTGCGCCGGGCCGAGCCGCGCGGCACCGAGGTGCGCTGGAGCGTCCCGCTCGGCTGAGGCGGCGTCAGGTGTTCTTGCCGAGCAACCGGGTCGCCAGCACCGCCGCCTGGGTGCGCCGCTCCAGACCGAGCTTCGCCAGCACGCTGGAGACGTAGTTCTTCACCGTCTTCTCGGCCAGGAACATCTTCCCGGCGATCTCCCGGTTGGTGAGCCCCTCCGCCACGTACTCCAGGATCCGCCGCTCCTGCTCGGTGAGCGACTTCAGCTCCCGGGGCTGCTCCACGCCGCTGCGGATGCGCTCCAGCACGCGGGTGGTGATCGCCGGGTCGAGCAGGGACTGCCCGGCCGCCACCCGGCGGACCGCGTCCACCAGGTCGGTGCCGCGGATCTGCTTGAGCACGTACCCGGCGGCGCCCGCCATGATCGCCGCGAACAGCGCCTCGTCGTCCTCGTACGAGGTGAGGATCAACCCCTTGATCGAGGAGTCCACGGCGCGGACGTCCCGGCACACGTCGATGCCGTTGCCGTCGGGCAGCCGGGCGTCGAGGATCGCCACGTCGGGGCGCAGCGCGGGGATGCGGCGCGCCGCCTCCTGGGCCAGGCCGGACTCGCCGACCACCTCGATGTCGCCGCTGCTCTGCAGCAGGTCGGCAAGGCCACGACGGACGACCTCGTGGTCGTCGAGCAGGAACACCCGGATCATCAGTCCTTTCTACCCGCTTTCCCGCGTCAGTAGCACGGGTCGAAAGTCCCGTCCTGCACGCGCCGGCCGGGACCGACGGCCGGGCCCAGGTGGGGACCTCCGGCCCTGCTCACCGCGCCGCCCGCTGACGCACCGTAGTGGTGTACCGGACGGGGGAGCCGGCGCCGCACGAGAGGAAGCACCACCATGACGACCGAATACACCACCGCGGACCTGCGGGCCGCGGTCGCCGACGCGGTCCGGGCGCCGTCGCTGCACAACACCCAGCCGTGGCGGTTCCGGGTGGTCGACGGCGGCATCGAGGTGTCCGTCGACCCGCTGCGCGGCCTGCCCGCCACCGACCCGACCGGCTGGGGCGCGCGCATGGCGGCCGGCGCGGCGCTGTTCAACCTGCGGCTCGCGCTCGCCGTGGCGGGCACCCCGGCCACGGTGCGGCTGCGCCCGTACCCCTCCGACCCGGACGTCGTGGCCCGGCTCGTGCCGGACGTGCCGCGCCGCCCCACCCCGACCGAGCAGAGCCTGTACGGGGCGATCAGCCGCCGGTTCAGCAACCGCGCGCCGTTCTGGCCGGACCCGGTGCCGGCCGAGGCCCGCTGGCGGCTCGGCGAGGCAGCCCGCGCCGAGCAGTGCTGGCTGGAGCTGGTGATCGGCACCAGCGCGGTGAACGCGGTCGCCGAGGTCGCCCGCAGCGCCCACCGGGTGCTGGAACGCGACCCCGCGTACGTGGCCGAGCGGGCCGAGTGGATCCGCTCCGAGCCGGCCCCGGACGGCGTGCCCTCCGGTGCCGGCGGACCGCAGAGCGAGCCGCAGGACCTGCTTCCCCAGCGCGGCTTCGGCGGCCGCAACCGCGCCCCCGGCCGCGACTTCGAGCCGGAGCCGCTCGTCGCGGTGCTCGGCTCGGCCGGCAACACCTCCGCCGACCAGATCCTCGCCGGGCAGGCGTTGCAGCGGGTGCTGCTCACCGCCACCGACGCCGGGCTCAGCGCGTCGATGCTGTCCCAGCCGATCGAGGTGCCGGCCGCGCGGGAGGCGCTGCGGATGTCGCTGGGCCGGTTCGGCACTCCGCAGATGGTGATGCGGATCGGGTACGGCCAGCCGGGCCGCGCCACCCCGCGTCGCCCGGTCGAGGAAGTGCTCGACCTGCCGGTCGTGCCGGCCTGACCCGGGCCCCTCCGCGGGTCAGGCCGGCCGCACGGTCCTTGTGCCGGCTCCGGACTCCGGCGCCCGGCTCAGGCCGGGAGCGTGGCCAGCAGGGTGGCCTCCCGCTCCGGCGCCAGGCCGACCGGGGCGCGGGCGGGCCGTCCCGCGCGCGCCGGCACCTGCCCCACCTCGCGCAGCCACCGCCAGGTTCGGCGACCGTCTCGGTCACCGGCCGGCAGACCAGCCCCGCCGCGTACGCCCGCTCGACGTTCCGCTCCTGCAACCAGCGGTACTCGTGCCCCACGCGGCACCCAGACCGGCAGGTCGTTCCACGGCACCACCCCGGCCGCCAGGATCGGCTCCGGCGCCGCCCACCGCAGCGTCGCGTCCGACCCGGTCGCCGCCACCGCCGCGTCGAGCAGCTCACCCATCGTCGTGTGCCCGGTGCGACCGATCACGTTGTACGCCCCGCCGACGCCCTCGGCACCCCGGTCCAGCAACCAGTTCGCCAGGTCACGGACGTCCACGTACTGGATCGGCAGGTCACGCGGCCCGGGCGCCAGCACGTCCCCGCCCCGGGCGATCCGGTTCAGCCACCACGGCAGCCGCCCGATGTCCTCCCCCGGCCCCAGGATCAGCCCGGCGCGCACGAGCAGCGCCCGGTCACCGAACTCCCGGGTCGCGGCGAGTTCCCCGCCCGCCTTGTTCTCCGGGTAGTCGCCGTCGTCGGCGTCCGGATCCGCTGACACCGTCGGCGCCTCCTCGCCGGTGCCGAGTTCGACGGGCGGCGCGTACACCGAGCCGCTGGACACGTAGACGTAGTGCGGCACCGCGCCGGCGAGCGCCGACGCCGCGTCCCGGACCGCCCGGGGCGCGCCGTCCCAGGTGTCCACCACGAGATCCCACTCGCCGCCGGCGAGCGCGGCCAGCCCGTCCGGCATCGTCCGGTCACCCCGCAACCGGTGTACGCCGGGCGGCGCCTGCCCGTGTACGCCCCGGTTGAACACTGTCACCTGCCAGTCGCGGCGTACCGCCTCGGCCACCACGGCACCACCGACAAAGCCCGTACCACCCAGCATCAGCAGTCGCATGCGTCCCAGCCTGCCGCCGCCCGCCGGCCATGGCGCCCCTTGTTCACGGTGAGCGGATCTGCCAGCGGCAGAACCCGGTCCGAGGGCAGCTCGGCCCGGACGGGGCGGCGGCGCATGTCTTTGTCCGCCGATCTTGGAGTAATGGTGCCCAGTATGCCCGGTTGACACCCTTCGCAATGCACCACAACTCCAAGATCGGCGCACCCGCCCAAGACCACGGCGATTTCCGAGCCCTCTCAAACAGCCCTCGCCCCAGTCCTCCGCGATCTTGCACTTCGGTACCCCGCATAACGCGCAAACGGGGACACCCGAAGGGCTGCACCTGCAAGATCGACGCGGCACTACGCCGCCCTTCGGTCCGATCCGGCCCCACCCCGCCCCGCGCGAGCCGCCCCAAGGGCGTCGATCATGAAGTTGACGGCACTTGGTGTCCGGTTTGTCGCCGCCAACCTCATGATCAACCGATGGCGGGGTGCCTGGGGAGGGCTTGTTCGATCTTGGAGTTGTGGTGCCCAGGATGCCCGGCTTGACATCGTTCGTGAGGCGCCACAACTCCAAGATCGCGGTGATCAAGGAGTTTGTGTGCTCGTGGGTGCCGGAAAGGGCCGCAAACTCCTTGATCACCTGTGCAGAGCGAGGTGCCGGGTGGGGTGGGTGTGTCTGGTCGGTGGTGGGCGGGGTGTCGGGTTCGGGGGTGGTGGGCGGCACTCTGGTGGCGGAATCGTGGGCGGGTGCGGGGCGTTGTAATCGGGTGAACGACCGAGCAGGACCGCCCCCGAGCGGTCGGCTGAGGGAACACGGCCTGCGGGTCGTTGAGCCTGGTTCCGACGACGTGAACCCGCGCCCGGGTGGTGTGAGGCCCCCGGGAATGATGCCGGGTCGACGGTCGTTGGACATCCTTCCGGCGCCGCGTGAAGGCCCCCCGCCCTCCGCGAGCAGCCCGAGACCCCTGAGACTTTTGAGCGCCTGACGGTGCCCACGTATCCCGTCCCCCACGGGTGCGTCGACCCCCGAACGGAGCCCCCATCATGAACACGATTCTGCGTAAGAGCATCCTGGGTATTGCTGGCCTGGCTTTCACCGGTGGCGTGTTCGCCGGCCCGGTCGCCGCCCACGCCGTTGACACCACCCACGCCGCCAAGCCGGTCACCGCCACCGTGCAGGGTGACAAGCTGATCCCGCACGGCGTGCAGGGCGACCAGTCCCGCATCGACCTCAACGACGAGCAGACCGCCAACGTCAAGGCCATCATCGCCGCCACGAAGAAGGCCGGCATGGACGAACGCGCCGCGGTCGTGTCGATCGCTACCGCCCTGCAGGAGTCGAAGCTGGAGAACCTCGGCCACCTCGGTGACCGCAACGACCACGACTCGCAGGGCCTGTTCCAGCAGCGCCCCTCCAGCGGTTGGGGCACGGTCGAGCAGATCACCGACCCCGAATACTCCACCACCGCGTTCCTGAAGGGCCTCAAGCAGGTCGACGGCTGGCAGGACATGCCCCTGACCAAGGCCGCCCAGACCGTCCAGGTCTCCGCCTACCCGGACCACTACGCCCAGTGGGAACAGCAGGCCGCCGACCTCGTCGCCAAGCACTGGAACAAGTAAGACAAAACGTGAAGGCCGGCACCCCGAACCAACGGGGTGCCGGCCTTTTCGCGTACCCGATGGGTCAGGCCGGGGGCAGGACGAACGTCCACGTGGTGGTGGTCGTGCTGGCCGCGGCGCCGGTGGCGGTGAGCCCGCCGTAGCTGCCGGTCGGCACGCTGCTCGCCGAGTCGGCGAGCAGGCCGGTCACCCGTCCGCCCCCGGTCTGCGAGGTGTTGCTGCGCACCGCCACGCCGGCCGGCGGGGTGAGCGCGGTGGAGGTGCTGTCGCCGTGCAGCCAGTACGACACGGCCCAGCTCTGCGCCGCGGTCACCGGCGCGTACGGGGTGATGCGGGTGGCGGTGCTCGCCGGATCGGTGGCCCGGGTGAAGACCGGCGCCCCGGGCGCGACCCCCCGGTACGCGGCCAGCACCAGGTTGCCCTTCGCCTGACCGTCCAGTGTCACCCGGACCGCAGTGCCCGCATCACCGGCGCTCGCGGTCTTCCACCAGGCGGTGGTGGTGGCGAAGCCGCCGTCGAGGCGGTCGAGCCTGCTCCAGCCGGTCACGCCGGTCGGCTCGCCGGTGCCGGTGTGCGTGTTCTGGCTGAGCAGGAGCAGCAACATGTCACCGGCCTGCACGCCCGCCGGAACGGTCACGGTGTGGCTGGTCCAGTTGGCGTTCGCGGTGGCCTGGCCGACGAACGAGATCCGCTCCGGTACGGGCTCGACAGTCACCTCGACGGTCGCGGTGCCGGTGGCGCCCCGGTCGTCGGTGACGGTGAGCGTGACCGGGTAGGTGCCGGCCGCCGCGTACGTGTGGGACGTGGTCGGTACGGAGGCGGTGCCGGTGGTGTCGCCGTCGCCGAAGTTCCAGCTGTGGTCCTGGATCGCGCCGTCGGCGTCGGTGGAACCCGCGCCGGTGAACGTGCACACCAGCCCGGAGCAGGTGGGCGTCAACGCGGCCACCGGCGCCTGGTTCGCGGGGCCGCCCGATCCCTTCAGGATCTTCACGTAGTCGATGTCGCCGGCGAAGTAGTCGCAGGTGACCTTCGTACCGTCGCACTGGCTCTTGCCGCCGACGGACAGCGGCCAGGTGTTCGCGATGGTGCCGGTCGGCCCGTTGAGGCGGCTGGTCCGCACGCCGTCGACGTACATCTCCACGTACGCGGAGGTGCGGTTGCAGGTGATCGTGTGCCACTGGCCGTCGGAGATCGGCGCGTCCGTGTAGCCGGTACGGGAGGCGCCGTCCGCACCCCGGAACAGGCACTTCGGCTTGCCGTTGGGCGCCTCGAACTTCCAGTAGCCGCCGGCCGTGTTGCCCTGTCCCTTCTGGAGGATGTTGCCGAAGGAGTACGTGGTCCGGTAACGGATGGTCACCGAGAAGTCCCCGGCGTCCGGGTTGAAGTCGGTGGTGTGCGGCACCAGGTCGACGTGGCCCGGGACGTACTCCTGGTCCGTGGGGAGGTGGGTGGCGAAGCGGTGGCCGGTCGCCCCGGCGTAGAGCGCGCCGGTGACCACCTCGCCGCCGATCGTGCCGTGGCGGCCGTTGCCGCTGTAGTCGGTCAGCGCCGTCGACGACGCCGGTTCGTCCATGCTGTAGAACGCCACCGTCCGCGTCGCGGTGGCCTGCGCGGGCGCGGCGTAGACCGTCACCCCGGCCGCCGCGACGACAGTCGCCACCCCTAATCGTGCGGCCGTCCGCCGCCACCGTCCCCGCTCGATCGTTGCCATGTGACCGCCTCCCTGCGCATCGGGCCTCACAGTGACACGCGCGGTGGCAGCGGCAGAATAATCCGCACGGTGGACCTGGGAGACCGATGTAGCCGGTGCCGGCTGTCCGGTGGGAGACGACCGCCTGTCGACCGGCGGCGTGGTGACTCTCGGTGGGCGATACTGGGTTTGAACCAGTGACCTCTTCCGTGTCAAGGAAGCGCGCTCCCACTGCGCCAATCGCCCGGGCAATCGCGAGCGGACGACGGGATTCGAACCCGCGACCCTCACCTTGGCAAGGTGATGCGCTACCAGCTGCGCTACGTCCGCGTGCCGCCGGTTCGAACCGGCGACGCAGCAGACTCTACCCGATGCCAAGATCGCCGTGCGCCAGGCCCCCGCCGCGCCGGGCGGCAGGTGGTTGCGCCGCTCGCCGCCGGGGTATTGAGGCCGGTGACAGCACAACCATCCCCCCGAAGGAGGCTGTCGTGGGTATCGGTACGAGCATTTTCCTGATCGCGGTCGGCGCGATCCTCACGTTCGCGCTCAACGCCAGCGTCGGCGGGGTCGACCTCGACGTCGTCGGCTGGATCCTCATGGCGGCCGGCGTCCTCGGCCTGATCATGACCACGCTGGTCTGGGGCCGGCGTCGTCCGGTGGTCGCCACGACCACCGAGGAGCCGGTGGAGTACCGCCGGGTCGAGGAGCGCCGGGACGTCGCACCGCCCATGTGATCGCGAGCGGGGCCGACGGAGCTGATCGGTCCCGGGACCGGACCAGCCGGATCGAACATCCGGCCGGTCCGGCCTGCTATGCCCGCTCGCCGTCGGTGGCGGCGCCGTCGGTGAGGGCGCGCAGCCCGTACCAGCCGATCGCGGCCACCAGCGCCACCTGCGCCAGGTAGCTCGCGACGACCACCGCACGAGCGGCGTCCTGCGGCACCAGCACGAACGCCACCACGTAGACGAGCGCGGCGACGACCAGCGGACGCGGCATGGTCCGGCCGATCAGGATCCCGACGAGCGCCAGGACCATGCCGAGGACGATCGCCACCTGGCTGCCGAGGACGGCCGGGAGCAGCCCGTCCAGTTGGTCGTTGAACACGTCGAACAGCGCCCGTCCCTGCGCCTCCGGCACGACCGCCGGGTCGGCGGCGTAGGCGAACGGCAGCACCTCCGCGGTGATCGCCAGCGCGAACACCACGCCGCCGAGGCCGGCCAGGAAGGCACCCACCAGGTTCAGCACGCCCGCGCGGCCCCGGGCCAGCCCGACGATGAACACCGCCGCGGCGATCCAGGACACCGCGTACGCGGGCCCGCCCAGGTAGAGGTTCATCGGCCAGTACGCGGACCCCAGCTCGCGGACGTCGTCGTAGTGGATCGCGCCGTCGAACGGCGGCTCCCACAACATGAACACGGTCCGTCCGGCCAGGGACGCCAGGAGCAGGACGAAAAGGGCGACGAGCGCGGCACGGCGCAACTTCGGTACGGGCACGGTGAGAGCCTCCGTCGATTCAGGTGTCGCCCCACCGTGCCGAGGTACCGCCCGCGCGGGCATCGGCCTCAGCACCTATCTTCGGAAAATCCCTG
Organism: Micromonospora sp. M42; assembly: GCF_000568915.1. Taxonomy (NCBI): domain Bacteria; kingdom Bacillati; phylum Actinomycetota; class Actinomycetes; order Micromonosporales; family Micromonosporaceae; genus Micromonospora; species Micromonospora sp. M42. The sequence goes on from NZ_KK037233.1 coordinate 2,592,374, forward strand.
CTCAATGCGACTGTCTGGCGTGCTCCAGCCAGATCCGCGCGGCCCGCACCCGACGGTTCGTGGCGCCGCCGGGCGTCAGGTCGAGCTTGACGAAGATCGCGCGCAGATGGGCGTCGACGGTCCGCTCGGAGACCACCAGCTGCGCGGCGATCCCCGCATTGCTGGCGCCGTCGGCGAGCGCGGCGAGCACCTCGCGTTCACGCGCCGTCAGCCCGCCGACCGACACCGGGCCCGCGGCATCCACAACCGCCGTGGCCGGGGCCGCCGGCTCGATGACGTTCGTCGTCTCCGCCGCACCGCCTCCCGTCGTACCCTCTGCACCGCCTCGCGGCGTCACCGGCGCTGTCGGCGCGGCGGTGAGCAGCGCCGACAGCCGGCCGGTGCCGGCCCACGCCCCGCCGACGACGGCGACGGTCAGCGCCGACACGACCAGGGCGACCGAGGTCGGGCCGAGGGACGACCCGGGAGCGGCCACGAGCGTGCCGACGCCGACCACCAGCAGGGCCGCGGCGGCCAGGCCCGCGCCGCGCACCACGGCGCCGACCCGGCGCGGCTCGGTGGCGCCGCGGGCGGCGGTGACCGCGCACGCGGCGGCGAACACGGCGGCCCCGGCCAGTGCCACCAGGAAGGCGACCGAGCCCAGCGACGGTTCGACGTCGCCGGGCGTGCGGGCGACGGCGAGCAGCAGGCAGAAGACGACTGTCAGCGGCGCGGCGGTGGTGGCCGCCGCGGCCACGCCGAGACGCGCCCGGACGGCGTGGTGCGACCCGAGAGCGGCCCGCCAGAGCGTCACCGGGAGCAGGAACAGCGCCACCGCTGCCAGCAGGGTGACGGCGGCGCCGACCGGCGCGAGCGCGGTACGCCAGGACTCCGCGGCGATCGTCGGAACCCCCGCGAACGGCTCGGTCGCCGTGGTCAGCAGCGCGTTGACGAGCGTGGCCACGCCCAGGGTGAGGCCCACGAGCCGGTGCGTCCACGGGACGGCGTCGCCGGCGCGGACGGCGGCCGAGGCGGTCAGCTGAAGGAGTGCCAGCGGCGGGATCCACGCCGAGTTCCACGCCGCGACGGCCGGCCCGGCCCACGGATGCCCGGCCGCGACGGCGGCCACCGCGACGACGGCGAGCGCCAGATACGCCAGCAGCGACGCGGCGAGCCCGGCCGCCAGCCGGCCGGCGGCACGGTGACCCGACCGGCTGAGCCGGAGCGCGGCGAGCGCGGTGACCACGGCTGCCGTCGCGAGGGCCACGGCGCCGACCGGGTCGCTCGCGAAACCGCCGTGCCCGGCCGCGCCCAGGACGGCGAGCGCCGCGACGCCGAGGGTCGCCGTGGCGGCGGTGAGGACGGGCAGGCTCCGCAGCGCGGGCACCGGGCGGACGACCGCCGTCATCCGTGGTGATCCCGTCGGGACGGGCGCCGGGGACAGCCGGTCGCCGTCCGCCGGCTCGGACGCGGGACAACGGCCACCAGCACATTCAACCCGGTCCCCCGCCCGAGGTCGATCCCGTGGCCGGTCAGTCGCGCATCAGCTCGTTCAGCTCGCCGAAGTCGAGCCCGCCGGCGAGCGCCTCGTACGTCCCGGCGCCGAACACCTCCGCCGCCGCACGCCGGACCACCGCGTACGCCGTCTCGGCCAGCGCCGGGCCGAGGCTCACCCGGGCCACCCCGAGTCGCGCCAGCTCGGCCACCGGCGGCGCGCCCGGCCCGGCCAGCACGTTCAGCGGGGCCGGGATCGCCGCCGTCAGCGCGGCCACCGTCTCCGGCTCCACGGTTCCGGGTACGAAGATCCCGTCCGCGCCGGCGGCCAGGTACGCCTCGGCGCGCTCGACCGTCTCCGGTACGCCCCCGGCGCCCCACAGGTACGTGTCGACGCGGGCGTTGACGTACAGCGGGATGCCGGCGCGGTCGGCGGCGGCCCGGACCGCGGCGAGCCGGGCGACCTGCTCGTGGATCGGGCGCAGCGGACCGCCGCCGTCGTGCCGGGCGTCCTCGACGTTGACGCCGACGGCTCCGGCGGCGAGCACGGCGGCGACGGTCTCGGCCACCTGGTCGGGGTTGTCGCCGTACCCGGATTCGATGTCGGCGGTGACCGGAAGGCGGACCGCGTCGGCGACGCGGCGGATGACGTCGACGGCGGTGTCGCGGGCGAGCAGGTCGCCGTCGGGGGCGCCGCGACTCCAGGCGACGCCGGCGCTGGTGGTCGCGATCGCGTGGGCGCCGGCCGCGGCGACGAGCCGGGCGCTGACCGCGTCCCAGGCGTTGGCCAGGATCAGTGGGTCACCGGGCCGGTGCAGGGCGCGGAACCGCTGGGCTCGGGTCTGTTGATCGTCCACCGGGCCAGTCTGGGTGGGGCACGCGGGTGCGGCAATGGCCAGCGGCGCGGCACTGGACTGATCGATGGCGACGAGAAAGGCCGTGTCGAATGATCGACACGGCCTTTCCGCTGGTGGGCGATACTGGGTTTGAACCAGTGACCTCTTCCGTGTCAAGGAAGCGCGCTCCCACTGCGCCAATCGCCCTCGTCTACTGCGAGGTGGAGACGGGATTTGAACCCGTGTACACGGCTTTGCAGGCCGTTGCCTCGCCTCTCGGCCACTCCACCGAGGTTGCCCCCGAACTGCGTGGCGGCATCTCCGAGCGGACGACGGGATTCGAACCCGCGACCCTCACCTTGGCAAGGTGATGCGCTACCAGCTGCGCTACGTCCGCACGCCCCCGGTGTTATCCGGTGACGGATGAGAACTTTAGCCGAGCCCGGGAACGGTTGCCAAATCGGGTTCCGTTTCCGGCGCGTCCGGTGGTGGCGGACCCCGCTCCCCCTCGGCTTCCTAGGAGCCTGGGTGGCTTCCGTCCGAGAGCACCGGCGAGCGCTCCCACCTGCGGAAGCAGACCGGCGCGTCGAGTGTCCGGCATCCGACTGCCCGCCCGCCGACCAGCCGCTTCGGTAACTCCCCGTGGTCATGCGGATGGGTTACCGTAACGCCGTGACGAGACGAGCCGCCGAGATCCGCCTGGACGCGCTGCTGCGTACGGCCTGTGAGGTGATCGCGGAACGAGGGCTCGCCAACACCCGCACCGCCGACGTGGCGGAGGCCGCCGGGGTGAGCCAGGCCCTCGTGTTCTACCACTTCGCCACCAAGGACCGACTGCTCGCGCAGGCGTTCGCGTACGCCGTCGAGCAGGACCTGGCCAAGCTCGACGCGGTGCTCCGCTCCTCCGCGCCGCCGCTGGCGAAGCTGCGCCGCATGCTGCGCCTGTACGCGCCGGCCGGCCGGGCCACCTCCTGGTCGATGCGCATCGACGGCTGGGCGGAGTCGCTGCGTACCCCGGAACTGGAGAAGCTCTCCCGGCGGCTGGACCTGCGGTGGCGGCAGGACCTGGCCGCGCTGATCACGGACGGGGTCGCCGAGGGCACGTTCGACTGCCCCGACCCGGCCGGCGCGGCCTGGCGGATCAGCGCGGTGATGGACGGCCTCGCGGTCCAGCTCGCGGTGCACGAGCGGGTGATCACTCGCCGCCAGATCGCCGAGTGGATCCGCCTCGTCGCCGCCCGCGAACTGGGCCTCGAACCCAGTCAGCTCGACTGACCGGGCCCCGCCCCCGGCCCGCGCGGGCGGGTCCGCCGGTCAGGGCCAGGTCGGGCGGGGGCGCTCGAAGGGCGGTGGCAGGGTTTCCGGTTCGGTGACGGCGGCCGGGCGCAGCAGGCGGCGCATCCGCAGCAGCAACCCGGCGCCGAGGAACAGCAGCAGCCCGCCGAGCAGGAACGCGGCCTGCACGAGGCCGAAGCCGCCGCTGTCCGCGACCGGGCGTCCGGCCACACCACCGGGCGGCGGCGGCTCCACCACTGCCGCGTCGGTCGGCTCGTCGGTCACCGGGTCGTCGGTGGGTGGCTCCTCGCTCGGCGTCTCCGAGGGCTCCGCGCTGGTGGGCGCCGGGGTCGGCGAAGCCTCCTCCCCCACCACCTCACGCGAGGCGGTCCGCCGGGCCAGCAGCCGCAACTGCGGGTCGTACGCCTCGGCGGCGAAACTCACCCGGCCGCGCGCGACGTCCTCGGCGAACGCCACCCGGTAGCGGGCGGTCACGGTCCGGCCCGGGCAGAGCACACCCGGGTCGAGTTGCCGGTCGGTGAGCCGGGCGGTGTCTCCCTCGGTGCGGATCTCCAGCGGGAACGACCCGCTGTCCTCCACCCGGTCCACCTTGAGCTGGTCCAGCCGCAGGCCCTGCACCCGCACCAACATCGACCAGCGCACCTTGACACAGCCGCCCCCGTCGGAGCGGGACACCACGGCGGACAGCGTCTCCACCCGGTTCCCGGCGGTGAACTCGTCCGGCAGACCGCTCAACTCGGTGGAGAAGGCCGCCGCCGCCCGCGCGGGCAGGGCTCCCCCGTACCCGGTCCCGGCCACGAAGGTCAGCACCAGTCCGATCCGTAGCGTGTGCCGCCACCCGCTCACCACGCCTCCTCACCCTCGGTCGTGTCCACAGGCAACGCTAGGAGCGCGCCGGGCACGCCGGTAGACGGGCGTGTTCGCATCCAACGCCACAACACGGGGGCCATTTCACCGAGCGTGGTGAACCGGTCACGGCCCCGCCGCGACACGCCCGGGATCGGGCCCGGCCGGCGGGTGGGACACAATTCTCCGGTGTCCGAGCTGTCCGCCGCGTTCGTCCGGCTGCACGCCCGCCTCGCCCCCGTGGCGTTCGTACCCGAGGTGCGCCTGCACCAGGCCGACGAGCCGATCGGCCTGTGGGAGCTGACCGAGGGCGAGTTCCGCAGCGCCCAGCCGCCGCCGTTCTGGGCGTTCGCCTGGGCCGGCGGGCAGGGCCTGGCCCGCTACGTCACCGACCACCCCGAGGTGGTCGCCGGCCGCCGGGTGCTCGACCTGGCCTCCGGCTCCGGCCTGGTCGCCATCGCCGCCGCCCGCGCCGGCGCGGCCGCCGTCCGGGCCGTCGAGGTGGACGAGCGGGCCGTCGCGGCCGTCGCGCTCAATGCCGAGGCCAACGGGGTACGCGTCGACGCCGAACTCGGCGACATCCTCGACGCCGACGCGGGCGACGCCGAGGTGGTGCTGGCCGGGGACGTCTTCTACAGCGAGGCGATGGCCCGCCGGATGCTGCGCTTCCTGCTCCGGGCCGCCCGTTCCGGCGCCCGCGTGCTGGTGGGCGACCCGGGCCGGGCGTTCCTGCCCCGCGAGCGTTTCCACGAGCTGGCCGCGTACGACGTGCCGGTGTCCGAGGCGCTGGAGAGCGTACGGGTGAAGCACACCACCGTGTGGGAGCTGGACCCGAACCCGCCGGGCGCCCGCCGCTAGCGTTACCGCGTGCTGTTCCGGGGCTGGGGGGAGTCCGTCGACGGGCAGTGGCCGGACACGGCCACCGTTGTCGACCACGTCGGCGTGCCGCACCTGGTGGTGACCCGGCACGCGCTCGTACGCAAGGTGCTCACCGATCCGGTGACGTTCCGGCCGGACAACGCGCTCGACGCGGTCACGCCGATCCCGGTGGCCGCGCTGCGGGTGCTCGCCGGGCACCGGTTCCGGCTGCCGCCGACGCTGGCGAACAACGGCGGCGCCAGCCACCCGGAGATCCGCGGCATCGTCGCCGACGCGCTGCACCCGCACCGGGTGGCGGCCCAGCGCCAGTGGCTGACCGGGCTGGTCCGGGAGCGGGTGGCCGGGCTGGCGGCGACGCTGGACGAGGGCCGCCCGGTCGACCTGTACGCCGGGCTCGCCGCCGACCTGCCGCTGCTGGTGCTGGCCCGGCTGGTCGAGCTGCCGGACGCGCCGGTCGGCGCGGTGAAGGACTTCGCCCGGGCCGCGCTGGAGCTGTTCTGGGCGCCGCTGGACTCCGCCCGGCAGCTCGCGCTGGCTGCCGAGGTGGGCCGGTTCCACACCGTGCTGCGGGAGTTCGCCGCGACCGGGGGCGGGCTCGCCGCGCGGCTGCGCGACGCCGGGCACTCCCCCGACGTGGTCGTCGGCGCGCTGTTCTTCCTGCTGGTCGCCGGCCAGGAGACCACCTCGCAGTTCCTGACCCTGCTGCTGCACCGGCTGTCCAGCGAACCGGCGGTACGGGCCGGCCTGCGCACCGGCACTGTCGCGGTGGACGACGTGGTCGAGAAGGGCTGAGGCTGGAGCCGCCGATCGTCACGTGGCGGCGGGTGGCGGCGGCTGACACGACGCTCGGCGAGCTGCCGGTGGCGGCGGGCACCAGCGTGGTGGCGTGGCTGGCCCGCGCCGGGCGCGACCCGGCGGTGGTCGGCGCGCCGGGCGAGTTCCGCCCGGGGCAGCCCGGCTCGCGGCGGCACCTGGCGTTCGGCGCCGGGCCGCACCGCTGCGTCGGCGCGCAGCTGGCCCGGATGGAGGCCGCCGTGGTGGTCGCCGAGGCCACCGCGCTGCTCGACGGCGTGACGGTGGTGCGTCCGCCGTGGTGCCCGGACAACCTGACGTTCCGGATGCCCGACGCGTTCGTGGTCCGTCGCACCTGACGAAAGTCGGTGTCGGCCGTTGCCGTTCGACGGCAGTGTGGCGCCACCGCCGCCCAATAGCGTCGCCGCATGATCACACTTCGTGGGTTGACGAAACGGTTCGGCGCCGTGACGGCCGTCGACGACCTGACCGTCGAGATCCGCCCCGGCCAGGTCACCGGGTTCCTCGGCCCCAACGGCGCCGGCAAGTCCACCACCATGCGGATGGTGCTCGGCCTGGACCGGCCCACCGCCGGGCAGGCGCTGGTCAACGGGCGGGACTACCGCACGCTGCGGCACCCGCTGTACGAGGTGGGCGCGCTGCTCGACGCGACAGGCGTGCACCCGGCCCGCTCCGGCGTGGCGCACCTGCGGGCGATGGCGCGCAGCAACGGCGTACCGGCCCGGCGGGTGACCGAGGTGCTCGACCTGGTCGGCCTGGACGCCCGCGCCGCCGGCAAGCCGGGCCGGGCGCTGTCGCTGGGCATGGGCCAGCGGCTCGGCATCGCCGGCGCGCTGCTCGGTGACCCGCCGGTGCTGCTGCTCGACGAGCCGGTCAACGGGCTCGACCCGGACGGGGTGCGGTGGATCCGCGGGTTCACCCGCCGCCTCGCCGACGAGGGGCGCACCGTCCTCGTCTCCAGCCACCTGATGAGCGAGATGCAGCAGACCGCCGATCGGGTGGTGGTGCTCGGACGCGGCCGTCTGGTCGCTGACGCGCCGCTGGCCGAGCTGATCGCCGCCCGGCCCGCCGCGTCGGTCCGGGTACGCGGGCCGGAGCCGGCCGCGCTCGCCGCGCTCGGTGACCGGCTCGCCGCCGAGGGCGCGACTGTCACCGCCGATGAGGGCGGGATGTCCGTCGCCGGCAGCACCGCCGGCCGGGTCGGCGACCTCGCGCACGAGATGGGGGTACGGCTGCACGAGCTGACCCCCGTCGCACCCTCCCTGGAGGAGGCGTTCCTGGAACTGACCGCCGACAGCGTGGAGTACGCCGCCGGCTCGACCGGAGGTGGGACCCGATGACCGCACCGTCCACGCTCGACCCGGCACGCCGGACCACCCGGCCCGCTCCGGCCGGGCATCCGCTCACCGGGGCGGTGGCCGCCGAGTGGACGAAGCTCTGGTCGGTCCGCTCCACCTGGTGGACGCTGCTCGCGGCGGTGCTGACCATGGCGGCCACCAGCGCCCAGCTCGCCATCTACGCCCAGAACGCCAACACCGACGACGACCCGGCCAACAACCCGGGCGTGGTCGGCGTCGGCGAAATCGTGGCCGGGTCGCTGGAGCTGACCCAGTACGTGGTGCTGGCGCTCGGCCTGTTCGCGATCACCAGCGAGTTCGCCACCGGCACGATCCGCACCACGCTGCGCTGCACCCCGTCGCGGGGCCGGGTGCTGGCGGCCAAGGCGATCGTGGTGGGCGCGGTGACGTTCGGCCTCGGGCTGCTGCTCGGCGCTGTCGGCGCGGTGACGGCCCGGCCGGTGCTCGGCGAGTGGGGCCGCGCCCCGCTGGGCGGCACCGTGGCCGGCGTGGTGGCCGCCGCGGCGTACCTGGCGCTGATCGGCGTGCTGGCGCTCGGCCTGGCGGCCGCCCTGCGCGGCGCGGTGCTGGCCCTGACAGTGCTGTTCGCGCTGCTGATGATCGTGCCGCTGTCGTTGCAGGAGCCGGACATCACGGTGCTGACCCGGATCGCCGACGCGTTCCCCGGCGTGGCGGGCAACCACTTCCTGGCCGGGGACACCGAGCCGTACCCGGCAGCCGTCGGGCTGCTGGTGCTCGCCGCCTGGACCGCCGCCGCGCTGGCGCTGGGCCGGTGGGCACTGTCCCGGCGCGACGCCTGAGGAACGCGGGGCGGGGCTGGTCAGCCGGTGGGCGGAACCAGCCCCGCCTCGTACGCGAGGATCGCCGCCTGCACCCGGTTGCGCACGTCCAGCCGGGTGAAGACGCTGGTCAGATAGCTCTTCACGGTGCCCTCGACCAGGTGCAGCCGGCGGGCGATCTCGGCGTTGGACAGTCCCGCCCCGACCAGCGCCAGCACGTCGCGTTCCCGGTCGGTGAGCCCGGCCAGCCGGTCCCGCGCGTACGGGCCACGGGCCAGCCGGCCGCCGCTCAGCTCGATCACCCGGCGCGCCACCCGCGGCGACAGGTACGCCCCGCCCTCGGCCACCGCCCGCACCCCGGCCAGCAGTTCGCGCGGGTCACCGGACTTGAGCAGGAACCCGGCGGCGCCGTGCCCGAGCGCGCGGGCGATCAGGTCGTCGTCGCCGAACGTGGTGAGCATGACCGCCGCGGTCTCGGGCACCAGCCGGCGGATCTGCGCCGCCGCGCTGAGCCCGTCGCAGCGGGGCATCCGGATGTCCAGCAGCGCCACCCGGGGGCGGTGCGCGCGGACCAGCTCGACCGCCGCGAGGCCGTCCTCGGCCTCCCCGACCACCTCGATGCCGGGGTCGGCGGCCAGGATCGCCCGGACCCCGGCCCGGACCAGCGTTTTCGTCGTCGGCGAGCACCACCCGCAGCGGGCGGTCGTGGTCGTCGCTCATGGTGCGATCTGCTCCTTGCTGACCAGCCGCCCGTCGGCGAAGCAGAGCCGCCAGGTCGCCTGGGCGAACGGGAAGTTGCCGTCGGGTGTAGAACTCGCAGCCCGGCGCGGCACCGGTCGCGGGCGGGTCGGCCTGCCGCCGGGGCAGCCCGAGCGCGTCGCGCGGCTCACCCAGCCGCAGCCGTTCGTAGCCGGCCCGGTCCAGCACCGCGCCGGCCGTGGCGAGCGGGTAATAGACCAGCGCCAGCACCAGGGCGAGCCCGGCGGGCGCGCCCGATCGCGACGAGCAGGCTGCGCCGCACCCGCCGCCGGGCCTCCCCGCAGCCCCGGGCCGCGTCCCCCCGGTTCACCCCCGCCGGGATGCGCCGGCACCGGCGAACGGGTCGGGTCCGCGACGCCGTCAGCCCCGGGTCGGC
>NZ_KK037233.1:2602041-2603865 GCF_000568915.1 Micromonospora sp. M42
ACAGTCACCGCGTCGGCCGTACGGGCCACGTCGACGGTGACCGGGGCGCCAGGGGCGTAGCGAACGGAGAAGGTGAGCGCCTCCCGGACCACCCGCTGCGCCGCGTGCGCCGCCAGCGGCGGCAGGTCCGCGTCGTCGGCGCGCAGGTCGACTGTCATCCCGGCGCCGCGCGCGCCGTCGACCACGTCGGTGACCGTCTCCCCCGGCGGCCGCAGCGAAAAGTTCCTCGCGCAGCACGCCGATCACGTCGTGCAGCCGTTCGGTGGCGGCGGCGACGCTGGCGCGCAGCTCGCCGGCCGCCGCCCGGTGCGCCGGGGACAGGTCCGGCGCCAGTTCCAGCGCGCCCGCCCGCAGCGCGATGAGGCTCAGGTCGTGACCGAGCGAGTCGTGCATGTCCTGGGCGATGCGGGCCCGCTCCCGCAGGCGTACCCGCTCGACCTCGGCCCGGCGCTCGGCCTGCGTGTGGCGCAGCCCGGCGTCGGCGAGCGCGCGGTGCTGCCGCCGCAGCCGGCCCAGCAGCCAGGGGAACACACCGGCGAACAGCAGCACCGAGGAGAGCAGGAACCAGGTGGAGGGCTCGGTGCCGAGCAGCCCGAGGTTGAGCACGGAACCGGTGACCGCGATGGCGGCGAAGACGGCGGCGGCCGGTGCGGCCCGGTCGCTGCGTCGCCCGGCCAGGTAGCCGAAGACCGGGATGGCGAACACCACGTTGCCGTCGACGAGCGAGCCGGCCACCACCGCGAGCACCGCGACCAGCGGCCAGCGGCGGCCGATCCACACCGCCGTGCCGAGCAGCGCCAGCGCGGCGGCCAGCGGCGGCAGTTCGTCCGCGTGCCACGGCGGGGTGAGGCGGCCGTACGCCACGGGCGCCGCGAGCACGGCCCAGAGCAGCAGGTCACCGGCCCGGCGTTGTCGTTCGCGGGGTTCCACGGCGGTCACGCTACCCACGCCCGGCCGGTCCGGGCACCGACGAAAGTCAGGTCTCCTCGGCCCAGGCCCGCCAGTCGTCCAGCACGCCGTACAGGGCGGGGGTGAGCCAGCCGGGCGCGGACCTGCGGAACACGCCGGGGTCCATGCCGCCCGCGCCGGCGGGCACCGCGCCGAGCAGGTTCGGCACCAGCTCGGACAGGTTGAGCCAGTGCACCAGCTCCGGTTCGGCCGGCCAGGCGCCGATCACCACGCCGGCCGGTACGGCCCGCCGCTCCAGCGCCTCCAGCGTCAGCGCGGTGTGGTTGAGCGTGCCGAGCCCGGCCCGTGCCACGACCACCGCGGGCGCGCCGAGCGACACCGCCAGGTCGGCCACCGTCCACGGCTCGCCGGACGGGCGCAGTCCCATCGGTACGAGCAGCCCGCCCGCGCCCTCGATCAGCACCAGGTCGTGCTTGTCGGCCTCCTCGCGGATCGCGTCGACCGCGTTGTACAGCTCCAGCGGCGGCAGGTCCGCCACCCGGGCCGCGGCCAGCGGCGCGAGCGGATCGGGGTAGCTGGCGAGCGTCCGGCCGGTGAGCGGGGCGGCCAGCCGGGTCACCGAGTCGACGTCGCCGGGCTCGCCGGTGGCCGTACCGGTCTGGCCGGGCTTGACCACGGCGACCCGCAGCCCGGCGGCCTGCGCGGCGGCGGCGACGGCGGCGGTCACCACCGTCTTGCCGATCTCGGTGTCGGTGCCGGTCACCAGCACCGGCCCGGTCCAGGCGTCGCCGAGGCTCATGGCGCACACTCCACGATCACGTCCAGGGCCCGGTCGAAGCCGGCCCGGTCCACCCCGGCGCTGACCGTGAGGCGCAGCCGGGAGCGGCTGTCCGGTGTGGACGGCGGACGGAAGCA
>NZ_KK037233.1:2604675-2647519 GCF_000568915.1 Micromonospora sp. M42
CCAGGTAGCCGGAGGAGAAAACGGCGCCCGGTCGACGCCGAGCCAGTCGGCCAGGTCGTCCTCCAGCGCGTGGTGGGCGTCGGTGGAGCCGCCACCAGGCGTGACCCGGTGGCGCCCAGCCCGTACGCGGACAGGGCCTCCGCGGCGGCGGCGGTGACCTGCGGGTGGGTGGCCAGGCCGAGGTAGTCGTTGCCGGCCAGGTCGACCACCGCGTCGTCGGCGGCCCGGGGACGCAGCGTACGGGTGAGTCCCGCCCGGGCCCGCAGCTCGGCGCGGCGGTCCAGGGCCGCCAGCCAGTCCGCCACCGTGCCGTCCCCTCCCGCCGACCACCGCCCCGCCGGGCGCTTCCGCGGGGCGAAGTTACCACCCGTCCCGAGGGCTCCGGCGTGGCGCGGTCCCGGCTCGCCGGGGCTGCTGGCGGCGGTTTCCCGGCCCCTCGGTGGCCTGTTAGGTTACGAGCCATGCCAGAGATCCTCGACCAGGCCCGGGAGCGGGTGCTGGGCAACGGTGTCGGCCTCGACGAGGCCGGTGTCCTCGCGGTGCTGAACCTTCCCGACGAACACCTGCCCGCCGCCCTCCAGCTCGCGCACGAGGTCCGGATGCGCTGGTGCGGTCCGGAGGTCGAGGTCGAGGGCATCGTCTCGCTGAAGACCGGCGGCTGCCCGGAGGACTGCCACTTCTGCTCGCAGTCCGGCCTGTTCACCTCGCCGGTCCGGTCGGTCTGGCTGGACATCCCGGCGCTGGTCGAGGCCGCGAAGCAGACCGCCGCGACCGGGGCGACCGAGTTCTGCATCGTGGCCGCCGTGCGCGGTCCGGACGCCCGGCTGATGAAGCAGATGCGTGAGGGCGTCGCGGCCATCCGCGCCGCTGTCGACATCCAGGTCGCCGCGTCGCTCGGCATGCTCACCCAGGAGCAGGTCGACGAGCTGGTCGAGATGGGCGTGCACCGCTACAACCACAACCTGGAGACCTGCCGCTCCTACTTCCCGAACGTGGTCACCACGCACTCGTGGGAGGAGCGCTGGGAGACGCTGCGGATGGTCCGCGAGTCGGGCATGGAGGTCTGCTGCGGCGGCATCCTCGGCCTCGGCGAGACGGTCGAGCAGCGGGCCGAGTTCGCCGCGCAGCTCGCCGAGCTGGACCCGCACGAGGTGCCGCTGAACTTCCTCAACCCGCGGCCGGGCACGCCGCTCGGTGACCGTCCGGTGGTGGAGGGCAAGGACGCGCTGCGCGCATCGCCGCGTTCCGGCTGGTCATGCCGCGCACCATCCTGCGGTACGCGGGGCGGCCGCGAGCTGACCCTCGGTGACCTGGGCACCCGCGACGGTCTGCTGGGCGGCATCAACGCGGTGATCGTCGGCAACTACCTGACCACGCTGGGTCGCCCGGCCAACGCCGACCTGAAGCTGCTGGAAGACCTGAAGATGCCGGTGAAGGCGCTCTCGGCGACCCTGTGAGGCAGCGGTGACCGATCTTTCCCCCGCCCCGGCCGCGCCCGCGGCGCTGTGGTGCGACAGGTGCGGCGAGTCGGTGGCGGCCGGGCGGCATCCGGCGTGCGAGGCGGCCCGGGCGTGGGAGCCGCCGCGCTGGTGCGCGTCCTGCCGTCGGCGGATGAAGGTGCAGGTCGTACCGGCCGGGTGGTCGGCGGTCTGCGTCGAGCACGGCGAGCGGCGGGGCTGAGGCGTGCTGCGCGGGCGGGCGGTGACGTTGCGGCCGGTGACCGACGCCGACGTGCCCGCGCTGGCCGCGATCCGGGCCACCCCTGAGGTGCGCCGCTGGTGGCGCGGCGGGGACGACCTGGCCGAGTCGGTCCGGGCCGACCTGGCCGACGACGCGGTGACGATCTACGCGGTCGAGCACGACGGCCGGCTGGTCGGGGCGATCCAGTGGTACGCCGAGACCGACCCGGACTACCGCCACGCCAGCCTGGATGTCTTCCTCGACCCGGCGGTACGCGGCTCCGGGCTGGGCGGCGACGCGATCCGCACGCTGGTCCGGCACCTGATCGACGAGTACGGCCACCACCGGTTCACGATCGACCCGGCGGCGGCGAACACGGCGGCGATCCGCGCGTACGCGAAGGTGGGGTTCCGTCCGGTGGGCATCATGCGCCGCTACGAGCGCGGGGCGGACGGGCGCTGGCACGACGCGCTGCTGATGGATCTGCTCGCCGAGGATCTGGCGGGCTGAGTCAGCCGGCCCAGAGCAGGTGCCCGCCGGGCAGGCGGCGGGCGCCCTCGGCGGGCCGGTGCGGGCTGAGCCTGCCGTCCGGCATGAGGTGCGACACCGGCACGCCGCGGCCGAGCACGGCGACGTCGGCGATCAGCCGCCGGTGGCAGCGCCACCAGACGCTCTCGCTGCACATCACCGCGGTTCTGCGCAGCGCGGCGTCGGCCAGCACCTCGTCCATCGCGGCGTCGAAGTCGGGCGTGCGGGTGTACGCGGCGTACGCCCGGAAGGCCGCGACCGTCCACCAGGTGTCCGGTTCCGGCTCGCCGGCGCGGACGTGCCGGCGGCCGCCGAGGCGCGGCTCCCAGCGGTAGCCGATGCCCCGTTCGGGCAGCCAGCGTTCCATGGCCTCGCGGCGGACGTCGGGGTTGGTCCGGCTGGCCGGGTAGCGGCGCACGTCCACGACCAGGGTGACCTCCGCGCCGGCCAGCAGGTCTGCGAGCTGGTCGCGGCGGGCGGCCCCGTGTCCGACGGTCAGCAGCTCGCGCTCCACCGCCCCAGCTTGCCCCGGGTCGCCGTCGTCCGCCCGCCGGCCGGGCCGGCCCACCGGAACGGGCGTGCCCGGCACCACGCGGGTGCCGGGCACGTCTTCCGGTGACTGTGTGACGGTCAGCGCTGGAGGGTCAGCACTCCCGGCCGCCACGGCAGCAGGTTGTAGTCGCCTCCCGCACTGGGGTTCTTGCCCTGGTACAGGAACTGCAGGTTGCAGGGGTCGATGGTCTTGGTCTGGTCGGGGTTGTTGCGGACCAGGTCACCGTGGCTGATGTCGTTGGTCCACGTCGCGCCGCTGTTGGCCTTGCCGGCGAACGGGTTGCTCTCGGTGGCGGCCTGCGGGGTCCACGAGCCGCTCAGGCTGTTGGACGTGAACGACCGGAAGTAGCGTCCCTGGCTTCCGATCGCCTCGACGATCATCAGGTACTGGTTCTGGCCCGCCACCTTGTAGACCTCGACGCCCTCGAACAGGTTGTTCGTCGAGTCCGACATGATCGTCGTGTAGCTCGAGCCGAAGCTGCCCGGGAAGTTCCCGAGCGGCATGCTCGACCGGTAGATCTTGCCGTTGTCCCCGGCGAAGAACAGGTACATGTTCTGGTCGTCACCGATCAGGGTCTGGTCGATGACGCCGTACGGGGCGTCCGGCAGGGTGGCGGTGGACAGCGTCTGCGCCGAGGACCAGCCGTTGGCGTTGGTCGGGTCGCTCGACGTCTTGTAGCTGAACGAGGTCGGTCCCCACTGGTACGCCAGCACCCAGATGTTCTTCGGCGCGAAGTACAGCAGCGTGGGCGCCACGGTGCCCTGGCTCATCCCGTTCTGGCCGGCCGAGGCCATGTCGGACCAGTTGGTGAACGGGGTGAAGTTCATCGAGCTGTACTGGCCGCTGCTGTTGACGTACGACCCGTAGACCAGGTGCTTGCCGTTGTGGACGACGTTCGTGAAGTCCTTGAGCGAGACCCAGCCGTTCTGCGGGTTCGCCAGCGCGCCGGTCGACGACCACCGGTAGGTCGACGGGAGCGAGCAGCCGCCCGGCGGGGGCGTCGTGGTCGGCGGCGTCGTGGTCGGGGACGGCGAGGTGCCGCCACCGAAGTCGGTCCGCCACTGCTGGTTGGTCTGTCCGTGGCAGTCGTACAGCTGGATCTGCTGGCCGTTGCCGGTGCCCCAGACGTCCAGGCAGCGACCGGACTGCACGCCGCTGATGGTGCCGTTGGAGTTGATGTTCCACTGCTGGTTGGACTGGCCGTTGCAGTCCCAGATGATGATTCCGGTGCCGTTGGCGGTGGCTGCGCCGTTCGCGTCGAGGCACTTGGTGCCGTAGACCATCAGCTGCTTGCTGGAGGTGTACGTCCACTGCTGGTTCGACTGACCGTTGCAGTCGTAGAGCTGGACCCGGGTGCCGTTCGTCTGGGTGGCGTTCGGCACGTCGATGCACCGGCCCGACTGCACGCCGACGATCCGGCCGGCGCCGCCGCTCGGCGGCGGTGCCGTGGTCGGGGTCGTGGTCGGGGTCGTGGTCGGCCCGGAGGTCGGGGCGGCCGCGTTGAGCGCGTTGAGGACCGAGTTGTACGCGGCCTTCTTGTTGCCTCCGCCGTCGAACAGCAGCGGGCTCTCGTTCGAGCGCCACGAGTCGCTGTCACGCACGCCCCACACGGTGATGCCGATGCAGCGCGGCACGTTGATGCACGCCTGCGTCAGACCGGCGTACTGGCTGGTCGAGGAGTTGGTGACGTCGACCTCGGTCAGCGCCACGTCCACACCCAGCGCGGCGAAGTTCTGCAGCGTGGTCTGGAAGTTGCCCGGCAGCGAGCTGCCGCCGGTGAAGTGGGTCTGCAGACCGACGCAGTCGATCGGCACACCCCGGGACTTGAAGTCCCGGATCATGTTGTAGACGCCCTGCGTCTTGCCGTACGACCAGTTCTCGATGTTGTAGTCGTTGTAGCACAGCTTCGTCGACGGGTCGGCCGCGCGAGCGGTGCGGAACGCGACCTCGATCCAGTCGTTGCCGGTGCCCTGGAGGTTGGAGCTGCGGCGGCTGCCGTCCTCGTTGAACGCCTCGTTCACCACGTCCCACGCGGCCAGCTTGCCCTTGTAGTGGGCCATCACGCCGTTGATGTGGTCGATCATCGCCTGACGCAGGTTGCTGCCGTTCAGGCTCTGCATCCAGCCCGGCTGCTGCGCGTGCCACGCCAGCGTGTGGCCACGGACCTTCAGGCCCCGCTGGGTCGCCCAGTTGTAGATCTGGTCGCCCGAGTTGAAGTTGAACTGGCCGCGCTGGGGCTGCGTCGCGTCCGGCTTCATCTCGTTCTCGGCCGTGATCATGTTGAACTCACGCGCCGCGATCGTGCTGTACGTCGAGTCGCCGAGCCGGCCCGCCGCGATGGCGGTGCCGAAGTAGCGGCCCGACTGCGCGGCGGCCGCGCCCAGCGTGCTCGCGGCGGCGTTCGCCGCCGGCATCATCACCGCGACGGCGGCCACCGTCACGGCGCTGACCGCGCCGGCGAGCAGCGCTCGGACGGCTGGTGATCGCCGTCGCCGACTCCCGCCGCGATGAGCGGATGGGCTCATTGCCATCTTGGCCTCCTTACTGGCCAACACCCAGGCCGTCGGGGCGGGACGACTGGACGTTTCGGTTGGGGTATCGAGCTTTGTCGATGCTTCCACCACGCATCGGTGGGGACAATGGTGTTTCGGAAAAGTTTCGGAACGTTTTTGGCCGCGCGGGGCCGGGT
The DNA here is from genome assembly GCF_000568915.1 of Micromonospora sp. M42. Classification (NCBI taxonomy): domain Bacteria; kingdom Bacillati; phylum Actinomycetota; class Actinomycetes; order Micromonosporales; family Micromonosporaceae; genus Micromonospora; species Micromonospora sp. M42. The sequence continues at coordinate 2,610,126 of NZ_KK037233.1, forward strand.
GCGGCGTGGCCGGTCACGCGGGGTGCGGCACCGGCCACGCCACGTCGACGGTCAGGCGACCGTGCAGGCGGTCCCGTTGAGCGTGAAGGTCGCCGGCCTCGGGTTCGAGCCGGTGTGGGTGCCGTTGAAACCGAAGCTCGTCGACGCCCCGGGCGCCAGCGTCCCGTTGTACGACAGGTTCGTCGCGGTCACCGCCGCGCCCGTCTGGGTCACGTTCGCCGACCAGGCCTGCCCGACCTTCTGCCCGGCGTTGCCGAACGTGAACGCCAGCGTCCAGCCGTTGATCGCCGTGGTGCCGGTGTTGGCGACGGTGATGTTCGCGGTGAACCCGGTGTCCCAGGAGTTCGCCGTCCAGGTCACCGCGCAGGTGCCGCCGGCCGGCGGCGCGGTGGTGGTCACCGTGACGCCGGGCGAGGCCGGTGAGACGTTCCCGGCCGCGTCCACCGCCACCACCGTGAAGGTGTACGTGGTGGAGGCGGTCAGCCCGGTCACCGCCAGCGTGGTGCCGGTGGACGAGCCGACCAGGACGTTCCCGCCCCGGTAGACGCGGTAACCGGTGACGCCCACCGCGTCGGTGGACGGACCCCAGGTCAGGGTCAGTCCGGTCGGGCCGATCGCGGAGGCGGTGGGGGTGCCCGGCGCGGTCGGCGCTGTGGTGTCGGGCGCCGGGCCGGCCGGCGTGGTGACGCTGACCGCAGCCGACGACGCGGATCGGTTGCCGGCGCCGTCGAGCGCCCGCACGGTGAACTGGTACGTCCGCTCGGGTGCCAACCCGGTCACGGTGAGGGTGGTGCCGGTCGAGGCGGTGACGACCGGGTCGGCGCCGGCCGAGGTACGGGTCACCTCGTACCCGGCCAGCCCGCTGCCACCGGTGTCGGTGGACGCGGCCCAGGTCAGCGTGAGCCCGCTCGACGTGACGGCGGACGCGACAGGGGTGCCGGGCACTGTGGGCGCGGTGGTGTCCGGGGTGACCGGGCCGGGCTCCTCGCCCCAGACCCGTACGCCGCCGGAGTAGAGCGGCACCTTGCGGTTGGGCCCGGCGGTGGCCTGGTACGACGGGTCGTTGGTCGGGTCCCAGGTGCCGCCCTCCGGCACGCCGATCTTGAACTGCACCTCCATCCGGTGCTGGGACTGCCCGGCGGGCGCGATGGTGTAGCCGGTGCAGTCGACCTCGACGTACCAGATGTCGCCGGAGAACTGCTTCGCCGTCGACGGCGACGGGCAGCCCTGGGTGTAGCCGGGGGTGACGGTGACCGGTCCGGTGCCGTCGGGCCGGAAGAAGTACCGGAACTTTCCGGTGGTCAGCGCCCGGGCCGGGAACGCCGACTTGTTGTAGATGATCGCCTTCAGTCCGGTGGCGCGCGGCTCGGCCTGCATGACTGTGGTCTCCACGGTCATCTCGTCCATGTCGGGCGTCTCGGCGGACGGGAACCCGGCGCGCGGGCTGCCGCCGTACTCGTTGGCGAGCCGGGCCAGCGCGGAGGTGAAGCCGGCGTTGTAGTCGGTGGCCACCTCGTTCATCACGTAGTCGGACCGGCTGTCGGTGTACGCGTCGTTTGCCGATGACGGGCCGCCGACCAGCGCGCCGTAGAGCACGTGCCGGGTCTCGGTGGGCACGGTCTGGCTGTCCCACCAGGAGCCGTGCGCGGTGCGGTGGTGCGGGTTGCGCGGCGAGTTCGTGCCGAAGCCGATCTGGTAGCTGGAGTTGCGCGGGTTGTCGCCGAGCGCGTAGTTGATCTGCCGGACCGCGAAGTCGTGGTAGCGCGCCTTGCGCGTGGTGTCGGTGGTCTTGTCGCTGTAGACCAGCGCGGCGAACGCGGTGTTCGAGGCGTACCGCAGCGCGCCCCAGGAGTCGAGCACCGCCATCCCGCCGGGCGAGTACGGCACCCGCTGCCCGTTGACGCCCACCGTCCAGTAGTCCAGCCACCGGTTGGCGTCGTCGGCGTACTTCTGCTTGCCGGTCAGGTTGGCCAGCAGCACGTACGCGCCGAACTGCTTGTTGTCCCAGGCGATGGTCCACTTGTAGGAGCGGGTGGTGGACTGCGGCTCGGTGCCGAGCTTGTCGTACTCGCTCTCGGCCTTGGCCAGGTAGGTGGCGTCGCCGGTGGCCCGGTACAGCCAGATCGCGCCCCAGACCAGCTCGTCCTGGTAGCCGCTCCACGACTTGTAGAAGCTCGTCGCGTCGGTGATGCACTCGTGGTAGCTCTTCCGCACCGTGTCGGCGAACGTGTAGAGCTGCTTGGCGTGGCCGAGCAGCTTGTCCGCGTAGGTCGCGTCGGTGGGGCGGAACACCATGGACGAGGCGGCCATCGCGGCCGCCGTCTCCCCCGCCAGGTCCGCGCCGCCGCAGCTCGCGTCGATCTTGTACGCGGGCCGCGCCATCGGCATCACCTCGGCCGGGCCCCACCACTTGTGGTCGTCGTCGCCCTTGCCGACCTGTCCGTACAGGACGTTCGGCGCGGGGTGCGCCTTGACGAAGTAGTCGTTGACGAAGCGCAGGTTGTTCAGCAGGTGGGTGAGCTGCCCGGAGGCGACGTAGCCGTCGCGGTACTCGACCGCGCCCCAGGCCAGCATGGTGGCGCTGAACGCCATCGGGAAGCCGAACTTCACGTGGTCACCGGCGTCGTACCAGCCGCCGGTGAGGTCGACGCCGACGTCGGCGCCGTCGGTGAGCGCCGAGTCGCCGCGCCAGGAGACGCGGTTCCACGAGGGCTTGGGGCCGGACTGCTGCGCCTCGTAGAAGAACAGCGACTTCTGCAACGCCTCGGCGTAGTTGAACGTGGCCGCGGCCTGCGCGGCGGGCACCTCGACGGCCGACGCGGGCGGCGCGGCGGCGACGGCCGTGGCCAGGCCGACGGCCAGCGCGGCGCCGGCGGCGAGCAACCGGCGCAGCCGCGACCGGCCTCCGGGCGGCGGTATCGGACGGGGCATGGCGAGCTCCTGTGGCTGGCGCCGCGCGGCAGCCGGAGCGGGGACGGCACTCGGGGCTCCGGCTGCCGCGAGGCAGTGGTGGTGGGGTGACCGCAGGAGCCTCGGGAGCGCTCCCATGGATAAGCGACAATGTAATGCGCGGGCAACATGTTGGGAAGGCCACCGTCGGCGGGGCCCGCTCGCCGTACCGACGGGTAACAAACGGGAGCTGAATCACACCATCGATGCAGCTCGATATCGAGCCGACTCGTTCCCAGCTCAGCGGCATCGCGGTGACGACGAACGCGCCGCGGACGACCCCGTCCGGGCCGCCGCCGTCCTGGCATACGAGCGTACGGTTGCCCGCCCGCTCGGCACCGCGCGACAGTACGCCTCACCTGCGGTGCCATCGACGCCGCCGCTCCCCGGACGACACTGAGGAGATCGCGATGGCTCTACGACTCGCCGAGGGCACCTCCTGGTCCGACACGCTCGCCCGGGCGGTGGCCGCCACCCCCGAGGCCTTCGACACCACCTCCGACGGCGTGCCCACGCTCCACAATCTCGTCCAGGGGCAGTGGCGCGCGCTCGGCACACCGGCGCCGGTCCGTACCCCTGTCGACAACACCGTCCTCATCCACCTGGCCCGGCTCGACGCCGAGGCCGCGCGCGGCGCGGTCGCCCACGCCGCGGCGGCGCACCGGGAGTGGGCGCAGACCCCGCTGGCCGAGCGCGTCGCCCGCGTCACCGACGCGCTGGACGCGCTCACCGGGCACCGCGACCTGCTCGCCCTGCTGCTGGTCTGGGAGATCGGCAAGCCGTGGCGGCTGGCCTGCGCCGACGTGGACCGGGCGCTCGACGGCGTGCGCTGGTACGTGGACGAGATCGAGCGGATGCTCGCCGACGGCCGGGAGCCGCTGCCCGGCCCGGTCAGCAACATCGCCTCCTGGAACTACCCGATGAGCGTGCTGGTGCACGCCGAGCTGGTGCAGTTGCTGGCCGGCAACGCGGTGATCGCCAAGACGCCGTCCCAGGGCGGCGCGGTCTGCCTCACCGTCGCCCACGCGCTGATGCGCCGCGCCGGACTGCCCGCCACCCTGCTGTCCGGCAGCGGCGAGGAACTGTCCGAGGTGCTCGTCCGCGCGCCGGAGATCGGCGCGGTGGCGTTCGTCGGCGGGCGCTCCAACGGCGGCAAGGTCGCCGCCGCGCTGCTCGACTGCGACAAGCGGCACTTCATCGAGCAGGAGGGCCTCAACGCCTGGGGCATCTGGAACTTCTCCCAGTGGGACTCGCTCGCCGCGCACCTGCGCAAGGGCTTCGAGTACGGCAAGCAGCGCTGCACCGCGTACCCCCGGTTCGTGGTCCAGCGCGACCTCGTCGACGAGTTCCTCGACATGTACCTGCCCGTGGTCCGCTCGATCCGCTTCGGCCACCCGCTCGCGGTCGACGAGACGTGGCGGGCCGGCGACCCGCTGCCGGAGCTGGACTTCGGTCCGCTGATCAGCGCCGCCAAGGCCGAGGAGCTGCGCCGCAAGGTCGAGGAGGCGGTACGCGGCGGCGCCGTACCGCTGCACCGGGGCAAGCTCGACGGCGCACCGTTCCTCGACGGGCAGGACACGTCCGCGTACGTCGCGCCCGCCGTGCTGCTGGCCCCGCCCGGCCGGTCCCGGCTGATGCACGCCGAGCCGTTCGGCCCGGTGGACACCATCGTGGTGGTGGACACCACCGACGAGCTGCTGGCCGCGATGAACGCCTCCAACGGCGCGCTCGTGGCGTCGCTGGCCTGCGACGACGAGGAGCTGGCCGGCAAGCTGGCGGTGGACCTGCAGGCGTTCAAGGTGGGCATCAACAAGCCCCGCTCCCGGGGCGACCGGGACGAGCCCTTCGGCGGCCGGGGCGCCTCCTGGAAGGGCGCGTTCGTCGGCGGCGACCTGCTGGTGCAGGCGGTGACGGTGGGCGGAGACGGCCGGCTCTACGGCAACTTCCCCGACTACAGCAGCTACCCCGCCACCTGATCCCCGCGAACACGGACGGGGCCCCCGCATCGGGGGCCCCGCCGTGTCACCGTCCCCCGCATCGGAGGTCGGTCCGGGTGGCGCGCGAACGCGCCGGTTGCGGCCCTCCGGCCGGACCCCTCGGGCGTGCCGCGCCGTTGCGGCTCACCTCCGGGGTCCGGCCGGACGGCCGTCAGCTCATCCCGGCCGCTGCGCCGGCACGACCGCGCCGGCCCGCGCGCCGCTACCGGCCACCGCCGGTGCGCCGGTCACCGCGTCACCGCCGGACGCCGGCTCGCCCGTCGACGGCGCGGGAACCAGCGGAAGCGTCGCGGTCAGCACCGCGCCGTCGCGTTCCAACGCCACCGGCCGGTCCAGGCGGCGCAGCGTCCGCAGCATCGGGGTGTTCTCGGCCTGCACGTGCAGCAGCACCGCGGCGTAACCGGCCCGGTCGGCGTGGCCGAGCAGGCGGCGCAGCAGCGCCGAGCCCAGGCCCCGGCGCTGCCAGTCGTCGCGCACCAACAGCGCCGCCTCGGCCTCGTCGCCCTCACCGAGCAGGTTCGCCATCGCCACGACCGGCTCCGCCGCCCCGCCGGAGCCCGCCGTCGCGAGCAGGGTCACACCCCGGACCGGCTCCAGCAGCCGGCGCAGCCGCGCCGGCGCCGGGTCGGCCGCCCGCTCAGGTAACGCCGCTGCCGGCTGCGCGGCGAGCAGGCCGCGTGCAGCTCGCGTACGCCGGGCACGTCCTCGGCCGTCGCCGCGCGCACCGACACCTCCCCGCCGTCGGGCAGCACCAGCGTGACCCGTTCGGTGTCCCGGCGGGCCAGCATCGCCGCCAGCTCGACCACTGCCTGCGCCCGGGCGTACTCGGCCGGGGTGAAGCTCGGCTCCCGGCGGCACAGCTCGTACGCCCCGCCGGCCGGGTCCGCGAGCGCCATGGTCGTGCCGCCCACCCCGCCCGGCGCGGTGGCCGGCGTCGGACGCCAGGTCACGGTGTCGGCGCCGAGCAGCGTGCGCAGCGCCGCGCCGGTCGCCTCCGGGTCACGGGCCAGCCGTCCGGCGAGCCCGAGCACCCGGGTCGGCTCGTCGGCCAGCCCGCGCGCCTCGCTGCGCGCGACCCAGCAGTCCCGGCCCCGGCCGCGCTCCACGGCGGCCCGCAGCTCCGCCTCGGTGACCTGCTCGGGCGCGTCGACCAGGAAAGTCGTCGACCGCGCCGGCCTCGGTGGTGTGCACCTGCACGCTGAGGATGTTTACCCCGCGCAACGCGAGGCTCGCCGTGAGCACCGACAGGTAACCCGGCCGGTCGTCCACGGTGGCTCGGATCCGCCACAGCGCCATGGTTGTCTCCCTTCCTCGGCACCGACCATGCCGTGCCCCTGTTGCGGGCCCGTTGCCCCGGGGTGACGCGGCCCGTCCGGTCAGGTGACGGTGATCACGGGTGGCGTGCCGACCAGGTCCAGCCGGTCGCCGAGGATCACCGCGCCGGCGCGGACGATCTGGGCGAGCCGGTCCACCTCGGTGGAGTGGAACCCGGCCGCGGCCAGTGGCTCGCTGTGGTCGCGGGCGACCACCAGCACCAGGCCGGCCCGGCCGAACGGCGCGACCGCGTAGTGGTGCCCCTCCGGGCTGGTCATGGCCCGCGCCCGCAGCGGGGTCACCTCCGGCAGCCGGGGCGGCGCCGGGGCCCGCCAGCTCGCGTGCCCGATCGCGGCGACGCCCGCCTCGCCGCTGCGCGAGGCCCAGTCCAGGGGTACGACGGCGGCCACCGCCCAGTCGGCGGCGAGCAGCCCGGGTGCCGCGTCGACGAGCGTGGCCACCCCGTCGGCCGGGTTGGCGGCCACCTGGGCGAGCAGTTCCGCGTCCTGCCCGGTGGTGGTGGGCGCGCCGATCGCCCGCCACACGCCGTCCACCCGCACGCCGGGGATCGCGGCCAGCCCGGCGAGCATCCGCTCCACCCGCGCCGCGCCCGGCCACACCACAGTGAAGTCGTCCACCGCCCGGCCGCCGAGCCGTTCCAGGACCACCACCTGCACGATGTCGGCGCCGGAGACGCCGAGTGTCCGGGCCACCTGGCCGAGCGTGCCCGGACGGTCCGGCAGGGTCACCCGAACTCTCAGCAGCATGTCTGATCCCCTCCGCTCGGCGGGCCGGCCGAGCGGCCGGCAGGCTGGGGCCCAGCCTGCCGGTTGACCATTTCGCCCCTGTTGCAGCGGCATGTCCCGCCGGGAAAACCCCGACCTTGACAACAAAGCTGAGCTGCCATCAACTAATCGGATGACCGATCCGGCCGCCGCTGCCCGGCTCTCGGCCGGCTCGGCACCCCGCGGGCTCGACCTCGACCGGCTCGCCACCTACCTGGCCGCGCACCGGCCGGACCTGACCGGCCCCCTGTCGGCGCGGCTGATCGCCGGCGGCAAGTCCAACCTCACCTACCTGCTGCGCGCCGGTGACCGCGAGGTGGTGCTGCGCCGGCCACCGCTGGGGCACGTGCTGGCCACCGCGCACGACATGGCCCGGGAGCACCGGGTGATCTCGGCGCTCGCGCCGACCGGCGTACCGGTGCCGGAGGCGCTGGCGCTCTGCGCCGACGAGAGCGTCATCGGCGCGCCGTTCTACCTGATGGCGAAGGTCGACGGCGAGGTCTACCGGCGGCGCGAGCAGACCGACACGCTCACCGCCGCCCAGCGACGCGACCTCGCCATGGCGATGATGGACGCGCTCGCCACGCTGCACCGGGTCGAGCCGGCCGAGGTCGGGCTGGCCGACTTCGGCCGTCCGGAGGGCTACCTGGCCCGGCAGGTACGCCGCTGGGCCGGCCAGCTCGACCGGTCCCGCAGCCGGCCGCTGCCCGGCATCGACGAGCTGCGCGACGCGCTGGCCGCCAGCGTGCCCGAGGGCGCGAACGCGGGCCGGATCGTGCACGGCGACTACCGGCTGGACAATCTGCTCGCCACCGTCGACCCGCCGGCGGTGCGGGCGGTGCTCGACTGGGAGATGGCCACGCTCGGCGACCCGCTGGCCGACCTCGGGCTGCTGCTGACGTACTGGGACGTGCTCGGCGACAGCGACCACGGCGAGGGCAACCCGGTGGCCGACGGCATCGGGCCGCGCGCCGGGTTCCCCACCGGGGCCGAGCTGATCGAGCGGTACGCCGGGCGCAGCGACGTCGACGTCGGCCCGCTGCACTGGCACGTGGCACTCGGCTGTTTCAAGCTCGCGGTGATCTGCGAGGGCATCCACTACCGGCACACGCTCGGCCAGACCCTGGGCGAGGGCTTCGACCGGATCGGCGACATGGTGGCGCCGCTCGTGGCACACGGGCTGCACGCGGTGAGGGAGAGCTAGATGGAGTTCGCGTACGACGACCGGACGGTCGAGCTGCGGCAACGGCTGGAGGCGTTCCTCACCGAGTGCGTGTACCCGGCCGAGCCGGTGCACCACGAGCAGGTGCTCGCGGCCGGCGACCCGTGGGCCCGCCCGCCGGTGATGGCGGAACTGAAGGCGCAGGCGCGCGAGCGCGGGCTGTGGAACCTGTTCCTGCCCGACGCCCGCTACGGCGCCGGCCTGACCAACCTGCAGTACGCGCCCCTGGCCGAGCTGACCGGCCACAGCCCGCACCTGGCCCCGGAGGCGCTCAACTGCGCCGCGCCGGACACCGGCAACATGGAGCTGCTCGCCGAGTTCGGCTCCGAGGAGCAGCGCAAGCAGTGGCTCATGCCGCTGCTCGCCGGGGAGATCCGGTCCGCGTTCTGCATGACCGAGCCGGAGGTGGCCTCCTCCGACGCGACGAACATCGGCACCCGGATCACCCGCGACGGCGACCACTACGTGATCAACGGCCGCAAGTGGTGGTCGTCCGGGGCGATGGACCCGCGCTGCGAGATCTTCATCGTGATGGGCAAGACCGACCCGGACGCCGACCGGCACCGCCAGCAGAGCATGATCCTGGTGCCCCGGGACACCCCCGGCGTGACGGTACGCCGCGGCATGCGCGTCTTCGGCTACAGCGACGCCCCGCACGGCGGGCACGCCGAGATCGACTTCTCCGACGTACGGGTGCCGGCGGAAAACCTCGTCGGCGAGGAGGGCACCGGGTTCGCCATCGCCCAGGCCCGGCTCGGCCCCGGCCGGATCCACCACTGCATGCGCCTGATCGGCATGGCCGAGCGGGCCCTGGAGCTGCTCTGCCGGCGCGTGCTCGACCGGGTCGCGTTCGGCCGCCCGCTCGCCGAACAGGGCGTGGTACGCGAGTGGATCGCCGAGTCGCGGGTCCGGATCGAGCAGGCCCGCCTGCTGGTGCTCAAGACCGCGTGGCTGATGGACACCGTCGGCAACAAGGGCGCGCACACCGAGATCCAGGCCATCAAGATCGCCACGCCGCTGATGGCCGAGTGGGTGATCGACAAGGCGATCCAGGCGCACGGCGGAGCCGGGGTCAGCCAGGACACCCCACTGGCCGAGCTGTGGGCGGCGGCCCGCACGCTGCGCCTGGCCGACGGCCCCGACGAGGTGCACCGCGCCTCGCTGGCCCGCCGGGAGCTGCGCCGCTATTCCTGACCGGCTCCCGCCGGGCGTGGTCAGGCGGAGGCGCGGTGGATCAGCTCGGTGTCCAGCAGCACGTGCGGCGAGGGAACCTCCTCGCCGCGGATGCGGGAGACCAGCAGCCGGGCCATCTGCCGGCCCATCTCCTCCACCGGCTGGAACACGGTGGTCAGCGGCGGCTCGGCCTGACGCGCGATCGGGGCGTCGTCGAAGCCGATCACCGCGACGTCCTCCGGCACCCGGCGGCCCGCCTCGCGCAGCGCGCGCAACGCGCCGAACGCCATCAGGTCGGAGGCGACGAACACGGCGTCCAGTTCCGGGCAGACGTCCAGCAGCCGGCGCATCGCGGCGGTGCCGCTGCCCTCGCTGAAGTCCCCGTACGCGATCAGGCCCGGGTCGATCCGGCCGCCGGACGCCCGGACGGCCTCCTGGTAGCCGGAGAGCCGGGCCAGGCCGGCGCCCATGTCCTGCGGGCCGGCGATGGTGGCGACCCGCCGGCGGCCCTGGCGGAACAGGTGCTCCACCGCCTGCCGCGCGCCGCCGACGTTGTCCATGTCGACGAACCACGCCGGCTGGGCGTTCGGGTGCAGCATCCGCGCCGGGCGGCCGCCGAGCACAGTCGGCAGGCCGCGCTCCTCCAGCAGCGTGGGCAGCGGGTCGGCGTCGTGCAGCGAGAGCAGGAGCACGCCGTCGACGTGCTGGTTGGTCAGGTGGTGCTCGACCCGTTCCCGCTCGATCGGCGACTGCACCATGGCCAGCCAGAGCTGCATCGGCGTCTCGACCAGCCCGGAGCTGACGCCCCGCACGATGGCCGCGAAGAACGGCTCGGTGAAGACCCGCTCCCCCGACTCGGAGACGACCAGGGCCACCGAGTCGGTCCGCTGGGTGACCAGCGCACGGGCGGCGCGGTTCGGCACGTACCCCAGTTCGGCGATGGCCTGCTGGACGGCGGCCCGGGCCTCCGGGCTGACCTGCGGCGAGCCGTTGACCACGCGGGAGACAGTGCCGCGCCCGACGCCGGCGCGGGCCGCGACCGCGTCGAGGGTCGGACGCCCGAGCGAGCGGGTGCGCTGCGTTGTCATCGTCTGTTGCTCCTCCGACGGTCGGGCGGGCCCGGCACCGATTGAGGCGTCGGCGCCGGGCCGCCCGTTACTGGCTGGCCCAGCTTATTGTGCGGGCAGTCCGTTGCGTCGGATCACGTCGGCGTACCACCTGGCGCTGGACTTCGCGATCCGGGCCTGGCTGTCGTAGTCGACATAGACCATGCCGAACCGCTTCGTGTAGCCCCAGGCCCACTCGAAGTTGTCCATCAGCGACCAGGCGAAGTAGCCCTTGAGCGGCACGCCGGCCTCGATCGCGGCGTGCGCCGCCCGCAGGTGCGCGGCGAAGTAGGCCAGCCGGTCCGGGTCGTCCACCCGGCCGTCGACCAGCTCGTCGACGAACGCCGAGCCGTTCTCGGTGACGTAGAGCGGCAGGTCGGTGTACTCCCGGTGGACCCGCTCCAGCGTCTCCACCAGGCCCGGGGCGTCGATCTCCCAGTCCATGTCCGTCACCGGGACACCCCGGGTGACGAACCGGACGTCCTCGCTGCCCGGCCAGCAGGACGGCGCCCGCCAGTAGGGCTCCGGTTCCGCGCCCTCGACCGGCGCGGCGACCACGTGCCGGCTGTAGTAGTTGATCCCGACCATGTCCAGCGGCGTGGCGATGGTCGCCAGGTCACCGTCGCGCACGTGCCCCATGTCGGTGATCTGGCGCACGTCGGCGACCAGGTCCGCCGGGTACGCCCCGCGCAGCACCGGGTCGAGGAAGAACCGGTTCGCCAGCGCGTCGATCCGGCGGGCCGCGTCGGCGTCCGCCGCCGAGTCGGTCGCCGGGGTGACCGGGTACAGGTTGACGGTGATCCCGAGCTGCGCGTCCGGGCGGACCGCGCGGACCGCCTGCACGGCCAGGCCGTGACCGAGCATCAGGTGGTGCCCGGCCCGCAGCGCGTCCGCGCCGTCGCGGCGGCCCGGCGCGTGCACGCCGGAGCCGTAGCCGAGGAACGCCGAGCACCACGGCTCGTTCAGCGTGGTGAAGTACTTCACGCGGTCGCCGAGCGCGTCGGCGACCAGATGCGCGTACTCGGCGAACCGGCCGGCGGTGTCCCGTGCCGGCCAGCCGCCCGCGTCCTCCAGCGGCTGCGGCAGGTCCCAGTGGTAGAGCGTCAGCCAGGGCTCGATGCCGTGGCCGAGCAGCTCGTCGATCAGGCGGCGGTAGAAGTCCATGCCCTCCTGGTTGACGCCGCCCGTGCCGCCCGGCTGCACCCGCGGCCAGCTCACCGAGAAGCGGTACGACCGCAGCCCCAGGTCGGCCATCAACCGCACGTCGTCCGGCATCCGGTGGTAGTGGTCGCACGCCACGTCGCCGGTGTGCCCGGCCACCGTCCGCCCCTCGGTGTGGCTGAAGGTGTCCCAGATCGACGGCGCACGGCCACCCTCCGCCGCCGCGCCCTCGATCTGGTACGCGGCGGTGGCCGCGCCCCAGAGGAAGTCCGGCGGGAAGGTCAGGGCCGGACCGGCGTCGAGGAGACCGACGGCGGGCGGGCTTGCTGGATTGCTCACGACTTGACGGCGCCTTCCATGATGCCGCCGATGATCTGGCGGCCGAACAGAACGAACACGACGAACAGGGGCAGGGTCGCGATCAACGTACCGGCGAAGATCTGCGAGTTGTCGGCGAAGTAGGCGGTGTTGAGGCTGCGCAGCGAGATCTGGACGGTCGGGTTGGACGGGTCCGCCAGCACCACGAACGGCCAGAAGAACTGGTTCCACTGCTCCATGAAGGTCAGCAGACCCAGCACCGCGGCGGCCGGACGCAGCGCGGGCGCCACCACGTGCCAGTACACCCGCCAGGTGGAACAGCCGTCCACCCGGGCCGCCTCGATCAACTCGTTCGGTACCGCCTGCTCGGCGTACTGGCGCATCATGAAGATGCCGAAGCCGCCGATCAGGAACGGAACGGTCACCGACGGCATGGTGTTCAGCCAGTCGAGCTTGGCCATCAGGATGTACAGCGGCAGCACGCCGAGCTGGATCGGCACCATCATCGAGGTGAGGATGATCAGCAGCAGCGCGTTCTTGCCCCGGAAGCGCAGCTTGGCGAACGCGAAGCCGGCCAGCGAGCCGAAGAACACCGTCGCGACGGTGATCGTCCCGGCGACCAGGAACGAGTTCATCAGGCCCTTGAGGATGTTGGCGTCGCTGTTGGCGAGCACCCGCTCGATGTTCTCGCCGAGCTTGCCGCCGGGCAGGAACGGCGGCGGCCAGGAGTTGGCCGCGTCGTTCGTCCGGCTGGCGATCACGATCATCCAGTAGAACGGGAACAGGGAGAGCAGCACGCCGAAGATCAGGCCGATCATGGTGAGCGGGCTGGCCTTCCAGAGCCGCTCGGCCCGGTGGGTGGTCTTCACCGGCGCGCTGTGCCGGGTGGGCGGGCGGACCGCGGTGGTCGTCATCTCGTCACCTCACTTGTCGGAGCTGATGCGGCGGGCGAGCAGGTAGTTGATCGCCGACATCAACGCGATGAGCACAAAGAGCACGAGCGCGACCGCTCCGGCGTACCCCCACCGGAAGCGCTGGTTCATCACGTCGAGCAGGTACATCGTGATGGTCTGGAACTGCCCCTCCGAACCACCGGAGAGACCGCCCGAGCCGCTGGTGAACAGCAGGGGCTCGGTGAACAGCTGAAGGCCGCCGATGGTGGAGATGATCAGCGTGAAGATGATCGTGGGGCGCAGCTGCGGGACCGTGATCGACCAGAACTGCCGCCGCCGGGAGGCGCCGTCCAGCGCCGCGGCCTCGTACATGTCCTTGCTGATCGACTGCATGGCGGCGAGGTAGATCAGCGCGTTGTAGCCGACCCACCGCCAGTCGACCATGGTGGAGATGGCGAACCATGAGGCGAAGCGGTTCGCCCGCCAGTCGATCGGGTCCAGGCCGATGCTGTCGAGCAGCCAGTTGACAAGGCCGAAGTCCTTGGCGTAGAGCATCGAGAAGATCAGCGCGACCACGGCGGTCGAGGTGATGATCGGCATCGCGATGGCCATCCGGAAGAACGTCTGCGCGCGCAGCTTCCGGTTCAGCGCGTTGGCGAGCATCAGCGCCAGCAACAACTGGGGCACTGTGGAGAGCGCGAACATGCCGAACGTGTTGACCACCGCGTTCCAGAACTGCGGGTCCTCGGTGATCAGTTCGACGAAGTTGTCCATCCCGACGAAGGAGATCGTCGGGTTCAGCGGCGACCGGTCGGTCAGCGCGATCCAGACCGTGTACGCAATCGGGTACACGCCGAACACGGCGAAGATCACGAAGAACGGCAGGACGTACAGGTAGGGCGAGTACTTCAGGTCCAGCCGGGTCATCGAGGCGGCGCGGCGGCGTGTGTGACGTGCGGAGCGCGGCGCGCCGGGCTCGGGCGGCGCCGCGGCGTGCAGGTCGAGGCTCATGGGGAGTCCTTCTCCTCGGCCGGCGTCACCCGCCACACGGGCGACGCCGGACTCTGCGGGCACCGCGGGTGGCGCCGGCAGCATGGGCTGCCGACGCCACCCGCGGGCGGCTCAACCGGTCACTTACCGGCGGCCGCACCGTTCTTCAGGGCCGCCTGCCACTGCTCGCCGGCCGACTTGCCCTGCTCCACGGCGCGCAGCGTGTTCTCCACGGCGGTGCGGACCGCGTTGTTCTTCGGGCCGAGGTAGACCGGCTTCAGCTCGGTCGCGCCGGCGGCGAAGATCTTGCCGACCGGGGCCTTGCTGAAGTAGTCGTTGGTCGAGTCGGCGACGGCCGGGTCGGTGAGCGCCTGCGGGTTCGACGGCAGGTTGCCGACCGCCTTGTACGCGCCGATCTGCCCCTTGGCGCTGGTCAGGAACTTGGCCAGCTCCGCGGCCTCCTTCTGGTGCTTGCTCGACTTCGGCACGCCCAGGAAGGAACCGCCCCAGTTGCCACCGGCGCCCGGCGCCTTGGCGATGTCCCACTTGCCGGCCGCCGCGTCACCGGCCTGGCCCTTGATGACACCGGTCATCCAGGCGGGGCAGGCGATGGTGGCGAAGGTGCCGTTCTTGAAGCCGGCGTTCCACTCGTTGGAGAACGACTGGAGGTTGTTGGACAGCCCGGCGGCGATCATCTTGGTGGTGAGGTCGTACGCCGTCTTCACGTCCGGGTTCTGGTCGATGACCATCTTGTTGCTCTTGTCGTAGTACGTGTAGCCGCTGCCCTGGCCCGCGACCTGCATCAGCACCACGTTGTAGAAGTTGGTCGCCGAGTCGACGAACTTGTGCTTCTTGTCGGCGGCGGCGAACTTCTGGCCGGTGGCGATGAACTCGTCCCAGGTCGGCCAGAGCGCGCCGACCTGCTCGCGGTCGGTGGGCAGCCCGGCGGCCTTGAACAGGTCGCTGCGGTAGCACAGCGCCATCGAGCCGACGTCGGTGCCGAGGCCCAGCACCTTGCCGTCGGGGGTGGTGCCCTGCTCCCACTTCCACGGCAGGAAGTTGCCCTTGAGGTCGTTCGCGCCGTGGTCGGCGAGGTTCACGAACTTGTCGGCCTGGGCGTAGAACTGGACGATGGTGCCCTCTTCCAGGGCCACCACGTCACCGGCGCCCGAGCCCGCGGTGATCTGCTGGGTCAGACGGGTGTTGTAGTCACCGAGGCCGAGACCCTTGCCCCGCTCCTGGATCTTGACGTTCGTGTGCTCCGCTTCGTACTGCTTGTACAGCTCTTCGTAGCCGAAGCCCTGGTCGCCGAAGACGTCGACGACCAGCGTGATCGGGCCGTCGCCGCTGCCGCTGTCGCCGCTGTCCGAGTCGTCGCCGCAGGCGGCGGTGGTGCCGAGCACGACGACGGACGCGAGCGCGATGGCCGCGAACCGCCGACGACGGATTGGGACGCTCATCCGAGACCCCTCTTTCGGTGGTGAGGCGATATCTGCTGTGTGGTGGGGGGTGCGTTGCGCGCGGGCCGGAGCGGGGCAGGAGGGAGATCCGCACCACTCTCGGGAGCGCTCCCATGAGGTTGCCGGGAGGTGACAGGGGTGTCAATAGACCGTTGGGAGCGTTCCCATTTCGTTACCGCGCCGCTGGCGACCCCTCCTCGGAGCCCGCGATCAGCGGCGCGCGGACGGCGCGATCAGCAGCAGCGGCGCAGCAGGACGGTGGCCCGGCCGGCGTCGAACGCGGCCGGATCGAACGCCGGGCCGGCCCACTCGCGCATCGTCACGTGTTCCGGGTGCGCCGGGTCGGCGAGCGCCGCGAGCAGGACCGCGTACCCGGCCGGGCCGCCCACGTCCTCCGGCGGGCAGGCCCGCTCCCCGTCCAGGCAGACCGGGTAACGCTCGTCCGGGTCGGCGGCGCAGCAGTCCTCGACCACCAGGTCGTGCTCCCACCAGTCCCCGAAGTCGTAGGTGTAGCGGAACCGGTCGCCCTTGCCCACTACCGTGTCCAGCCGGACGTCCAGCTCGTCGCGCAGCGCCAGCTCGCCGTCCGGGTCGGGTTCGCCGTACTGCCGGCCGTCCACGTCGAACGAGTGCAGGTGGCAGTCGCGCCAGCCCATCGCGTGCTGGATCACCCGGTGCAGCCGGTCCAGCGTGTAGCCGCCGGGCACCAGCACCCGCCGCCACACCCGCGGCCGGACCCCGGCCAGCGACACCATGAGCTGGAAGATCTGACGCGACACGACGTCCCATCCTTCCTCGGCATAGGCTGCCTGCATGATCTGCCGAGCCTGCCGGGAACGGCGGCACGACGACTGTCCTGGCCGGAAGTGGTGCGACTGCCAGCACCGTACCCCCGAACCCACCCCTCCGGTCACCGGTCCGGCCGGCGAATGAGCGTCGGAACCCCGATCGAACGGATCTGGCCCGCACCCGTCACCGGCGCGCTGACCGATCCGGAACTCACCGCGCTCTACGGCCGGTCGGCCCGCCCGCACCTGCGGGTCAACTTCGTCGCCAGCGCCGACGGGGCGGTCACTCTGGACGGCTACTCGGCCGGGCTCTCCGGCGAGCCGGACAAGCGGGTCTTCGGGCTGCTGCGGATGCTCTGCGACGCTCTCGTGGTGGCCGCCGGCACGCTGCGCCACGAGGGCTACCGGGCGGTCCGGCTGAGCCCGGAACGCCGGGCCTGGCGCCGCGAACGCGGGCTGGCCGAGTTCCCGACGCTCGTGGTCGTCTCCGGCTCACTCGACCTCGACCCGGCCCAGGCTGCATTCGCCGACGCCCCGGTCCGGCCGATCGTGCTCACCCACGCCGACGCCGTACCGCCGCCCGGCCTCACCGACGTCGCCGACCTGGTCCGCTGTGGCACCGGCCCGGTCACCAGCACCGACCGGGTCGACGGCAGCGGCCGGGTCGACTTGGCCGTGGGCCTGGCGGAGCTGCGCCGCCGAGGGCTGGACCAACTGCTCTGCGAGGGCGGCCCGCACCTGTTCGGCGCGCTCACCGCCGCCGACCTGGTCGACGAGCTGTGCCTGACCGTGGCGCCGCTGCTCGCCGGCGCCGGCCCGGGCCGGATCACCGCCGGGGACGCCAGCCCGCCCCGGCACCTGCCGCTGCGCCACGTGCTGGCCGCCGCCGACGGGGTGCTCATGTTGCGCTACGCCCGCGACCCCGCCGACCCCACACCCGCCGGATCCGCCCCCGCCGCCTGACCAGCTCCCGGCTCCCGGCTCCCGGCTCCCGGCTCCCGGCTCCCGGCTCCCGGCTCCCGAGATCTTGGTACCAAACGGCCCCTATGAGGGCGCTCTCGTACCAAGATCTCCGAGCGTCCCGGAGAGCGGGACGTGGGTCTCGACATTGGGGGCGGCTCTCGCGCGCCAAGCAACCCGGGGTTCGCGGGGCGAGTGGAACGTCATGGGTGTCAAAAGCTCGCGGAGACACCCATGGCGTTCCACCGAGCCGGCCGGGCCGGGGGCCGGAGACAGCGCCGGAGCGGGCAGAAACGTACGCACCGTGGCCGGGCGGATCCGGGCGGCTACCGTTCGGCGCACGCTCGGCGTGGCGTCCGCCGCGTCGCGTGGCAACCTGTCGCATCCCTCGGGCAGGATGCACGACGTGCACCGCCAACGGTACGACCAGCCGACCGGAGACCGCCGATGACCGACGACCAGCTCGACGGGCCCGGCGAGGGTGTCGGCCGGGTGCTCGGCACCGCCGACGCCACCCCGCTCACCTTCTGGACGGCTGTCGCGCCGGGCAGCTACCTGCAGCTGGACGACGTGGTGGTGACCCGCCGCGACCTGCCCGACCGGGAGCCGGTGACGATCGCCGGGGTGGTGACCCAGGTGCGTGCCCGGCACGAGGGGGCGCAGTTCGACTCCGACGTCTTCGCCATCGCCGACGGCACGCTGCCGGCGCAGGTGCAGGAGGCGGCCGAGGTGACGACCACGCGGGTCGACCCGGAGTTCTACGTGCCGCCGACGCCGGGCGCCGTGGTGCACCGGGCCGAGGGGGACGCGCGGGCGCGGGCGCTGCACTTCGACCGGATGGAGCGGCGGATCCCGATGGGGATGGGCCGCGACGGGGTGCCGGTCTACCTCAACGCCGACTTCCTCGACGGCACCCGGGGCGCGCACGTGTCGATCTCCGGCATCTCCGGCGTCGCGACCAAGACGAGTTTCGCCACGTTCCTGCTCTACTCGGTGTTCCGCTCCGGCGTGCTGGGCGGCGACGCGGTCAACGCGAAGGCGCTGATCTTCAACGTGAAGGGCGAGGACCTGCTCTTCCTCGACCACCCGAACAGCCGGCTCGACGATCCGACCCGGGCGGCGTACGCGAAGCTGGGCCTTGATGCCGGCGCGTTCCCGGACGTGCGGGTGTACGCCCCGCCGCGGGTCGGCGACTCCTCCGGCACGCCGGATGTGAGCAGCCGGCTCACCGGGGTGGACAGCTTCTACTGGACGCTGTCCGAGTTCTGCGCCGACCGGCTCCTGCCGTACGTGTTCGCCGACGCGGACGACGAGCGCCAGCAGTACACGATGGTGGTCCACTCGGTGGCCGCGCACCTGGCCCGTTACGCCCAGCCGGCCGACGGCGGGGTGAGCATCGACGGGGTGCGGCTCGGCTCGTACGCGGATCTGGTCGACCACGTGGTCGAGCAGCTCAACGACGACGAGACGCGCGGCGAGTGGGCGGGCAGCGCGGTCGGGCTGGGCACCGTGAACGCGTTCGCCCGGCGGCTGATCGGCAGCAAGAAGGACCTGGGCCGGTTGATCCGTGGTGACCTGGCGACCCGCCGCCCGCACTCGATCAACACGGCGGAGAGCGCGCAGGTGACAGTGGTCGACCTGCACAACCTGCCCGACCGCGCGCAGCGGTTCGTGGTCGGTGTGACGCTCAAGAGCGAGTTCGAGCGCAAGGAGAAGGCGGGCACCGCCAAGCCGCTGCTGTTCGTCGTGCTGGACGAGCTGAACAAGTACGCGCCGCGGGAGGGCTCGTCGCCGATCAAGGAGGTGCTGCTCGACATCGCCGAGCGGGGCCGCTCGCTGGGCGTGATCCTGGTCGGCGCGCAGCAGACCGCCAGCGAGGTGGAACGGCGGATCGTCACCAACTCGGCGATCCGGGTGGTGGGCCGGCTCGACCCGGCCGAGGCGTCCCGCCCGGAGTACGGCTTCCTGCCGCCCGCCCAACGGCAGCGGGCGCTGCTGGCCAAGCCGGGCACGATGTTCGTCAACCAGCCGGACATCCCGGTGCCGCTCTGCCTGGAGTTCCCGTTCCCGGCGTGGGCCACCCGGGTCTCGGAGGCGGGCCGCGCGCCCTCGGAGACGCTACGGTCGATCACGCAGGCCGCCGATCCGTTCGCGGTGGTCGGCTCCGGCTCCTCCGACGACGACATCCCGTTCTAGGCGGCACCCAGATGAAGATCCTGCACACCTCCGACTGGCACGTCGGCAAGGTCCTCAAGGGGCAGTCCCGGGCCGAGGAGCACAAGCAGGTCCTCGCCCAGGTCATCGAGATCGCCCAGCGTGAGCGGCCGGACCTGGTCATCGTCGCCGGTGACCTGTACGACACCGCCGCGCCCACCCCGGAGGCGACGCGGCTGGTGACCCGGGCGCTCACCGCGTTGCGGCGAACCGGCGCGGACGTGGTGGCGATCGGCGGCAACCACGACAACGGCGCGGCGCTGGACGCGCTGCGCCCGTGGGCCGAGGCGGCCGGGATCACGCTGCGCGGCAGCGTCCGGGAGAACCCGGACGAGCACGTCGTCGACGGGGTCACCGCCGGTGGGGAACGCTGGCGGCTGGCCGCGCTGCCGTTCCTGTCCCAGCGGTACGCGGTGCGCGCGGTGGAGATGTACACGCTCACCCCGGCCGAGGCGAACCAGACGTACGCCGACCACCTGGGCCGGGTGCTGGACCGGCTCGCCGAGGGGTTCACCGAGCCGGACCGCGTGCACCTGGTGACCGCGCACCTGACAGTGGTCGGGGCGAGCACCGGCGGCGGCGAGCGGGACGCGCACACGGTGCTCGGATACGCGGTCCCGGCCACCGTCTTCCCCGGCAACGCGCACTACGTGGCGCTGGGTCACCTGCACCGCTCGCAGCGGGTCATCGGCCCGTGCCCGATCCGCTACAGCGGCAGCCCGCTCGCCGTCGACTTCGGCGAGCAGGAGAACGTCAGCTCGGTGACGATCGTGGAGGTCACCGCCACCACGGCCGCCCGCATCCGGGAGGTGCCGGTGCCGGGCGCGGTGCCGCTGCGCACGGTACGCGGCACGCTCGCGCAGCTCGCCGAGATCGAGGCGCCGGAGGGCTGGCTGCGCGTCTACGTCCGGGAGCAGCCCCGGGCCGGGCTGCGCGAGGAGGTGCAGGAGCTGCTGCCCCGGGCGCTGGAGATCCGGATCGACCCGGAGCTGGTGCCCGCGCCGGGCAGCGGGACCCGGACCGCCCAGCGGGCCGGGCGGTCGCCGGGCGAGTTGTTCGGCGACTACCTGGACAGCCGCGGGCACGCCGACGAGGGTGTCCGGGAACTCTTCGACGAGCTGCTCGAGGAGGTGGAGCACTGATGCGGCCGATGCGGCTGGACATGGCCGGGTTCACGGTGTTCCGCGACGAGACCACTGTCGACTTCACCGACGCGGACTTCTTCGCGCTGGTCGGGCCGACCGGTTCGGGCAAGTCGACGGTGCTCGACGCGATCTGTTTCGCGCTCTACGGCACGGTGCCGCGCTGGGGCGGCGCCCGGGGGCTGGCGAACGCGCTGGCGCCGTCGGCCACCGAGGCGCGGGTCCGGCTGGTGTTCGAGTCCGCCGGGGACCGCTACGTGGCGACCCGGGTGGTGCGCCGCGACGGCCGGGGCACCGTGAAGACGGCCAACGCCGGGCTGCAGCTCATGCCGCCGGGCTTCGACGTCACCAAGCTCGACACCGGGCTCAGCCCGGAGGATCTGGGCGAGGTGGTGGCGGGCACCCCGGCCGAGATGGAACAGGCGGTGCTGGACGCGGTCGGGCTGCCGTACGAGCAGTTCACCTCCTGCGTGGTGCTGCCGCAGGGGCAGTTCGCCGACTTCCTGCACGCCAAGCCGGCCACCCGGCAGCAGATCCTGGTGAACCTGCTCGGGCTGGGCGTCTACGAGAACGTGCAGAAGAAGGCGGTCGAGCGGGCCGGGCAGGCCGAGGCGAAGCTGGAAACCGTCGACAAGCTGCTCGGCGGGCTCACCGACGTCGACGACGAGAGTCTGGCCGCCGCCCGGGAGCGGGTGGACGCGATGCGGGAGCTGGCCGCAGCGGTCGCTGCCGCCGTACCCGAATGGGAGCGGGCCCGGGCGACGGCGGGTGAGCGGGCCGCGGCGCTGGCCGCCCTCGACGCGGAGCTGGGTGTGCTGGCCGGGGTGCGGCCGCCGGACGGCACCGCCGAGCTGGCGCGGGCGGTGGCGGCGGCCCGGGTGGCCGCCGACGAGGCGGCGGCCACGGTCGGGCTGGCCGAGGAGCGCGAGGAGAAGCTGCGCGGGGAGCTGACCGCCGCCGGTGACGAGAGCGCGTTGCGGTTGCACCTGAAGGCGTACGCGGACCGGGACCGGCTGACCGCGGAGGCGGCGACTGTGCGCGCGGCGGTGGACGCGGCGCGCGGCGAGCACGACGCGGCGGTGGCGGCGCTGGCGGCGGCGCGGGCGGACGCGCAGCGGGCCGAGACGGAGCTGGAGTCGGCGTTCCGCGCGCACGAGGAGGCGAAGGCCGCCGACCAGGCGGTGGCGCTGCGGGCGCACCTGGTCGGCGGTGCGCCCTGCCCGGTGTGCGAGCAGATGGTCACCACCGTGCCGGCGGTGCCGAAGGTTGTGGCGTGAACCGGGGGTCGAGGCGGCAAGGCGGCCGGGCGGCGAACGAAGCGGCGAGGCGGGTGGTGCAGGAACGCGACGCCGCGGCCCGCGAGCTGGACCGGGTGCTGCTGCGCGCCCGGACCCAGCACGACCAGCTCGGCGCGCGCCTGGCCGAGCTGGACGAGCAGCTCACTGACGCGCCCGCGCCGGAGCGGCTGCGGGAGTCGCTGGCCGAGCACGCGCGGCTGCGGACCGCGCTGGAGGAGGCGGCGGGCGCGGTGCGGGCCGGGCGGGAGGCGGCCCGGCGGGCGCGGGGCGCGCTGGACGCCGCGCAGGATCGGCTGCGCCGGGCCTGGCGTGACTTCGACGCGGTACGCGACGGGCTGGCCCGGTTCGGGCCGCCGGCCGCCGACCGGGACGACGTGGCGGCGGCGTGGACGGCGCTGGCCGACTGGGCGGGCGAGCAGGCGCGGGCGCGGCGCGCGGACCGCGACGGGATGGCCGAGTCGGTGGAGGCGGCGCAGCGGGCCGCGGCCGAGGTCGCCGACGGGATCGCCGCGTTGTTCACCGCGGCCGGGCTGGACGCCCCGCAGGACGCGTCGCGCGACGTGGCGGTGGCGGTGGAGCGGGCCGAGGCGGAGTTGCGCCGCCTGGACGAGCGCCGCGAGCAGGCCGCCGGGCTGCGGGAGCAGCGGGCCGGGCACGAGCACGAGGCGCGGGTGGCGCGGGCGCTCGCCTCGCACCTGCGGGCGAACAACTTCGAACGCTGGCTGCTCACCGAGGCGCTGGACCTGCTGGTCGACGGCGCGTCGCGGATCCTGCGGGAGCTGTCCGGCGGGCAGTACGACCTGGTGCACGACAAGGGCGAGTTCTTCGTGGTCGACCACCACGACGCGGGGCTGCGGCGCGGGGTGCGCACGCTGTCCGGCGGGGAGACGTTCCAGGCGTCGCTGGCGCTGGCGCTGGCGCTGTCCGAGCAGCTCGCCGGGATGTCCACCACCGCGGCCAGCCTGGAGTCGATCGTCCTGGACGAGGGTTTCGGCACGCTCGACGCGGCGACGCTGGACACGGTCGCGGCGACGCTGGAGAACCTGGCCGCCCGGGGCGACCGGATGGTCGGCGTGGTCACCCACGTGCCGGCGCTGGCCGAGCGGATCCCGGTCCGGTTCGAGGTGCGCAAGGACGCGCGGACGGCCCGCGTGGAACGGACCGGCCTGTGACGTCACAGTCGCCGGCGTTCTTCGTCGATGCCTGGGATCCGGCCTACGGCGCGTCGTTCGAGGCGGCCGGTGGGGCCGGTCCGGCCGCGCCGAGCAGCGCCCAGGTGGACGCCGACGTCGAGCTGCCGGCCGCCGACTGGCGGGCGATCGGCCCCCGCGCGGGCGTGCGGTCGCCGGACGTGGTGCTGCTCGTCGACGGGGTACGCCGGATCGACGCCAGTGTCTGGACGGCCGAGGAGGACGGCGGCTCGTTCCCCGGCATCGCCGCCTCGTACGCGGCCGGTGTGGTCCGCTGCGACCTGGACCGGGGCGCCGCCGAGATGGCCGGCGCCCGGGTGGGCCGGGGGTTGTTCACGGCGAGCCCGTCGGCGCAGGACGTGGTCGCCGGGACTGTGCGTTACCCGGTGCACCGGGTCAGCGGCACCGGTGAGCTGAGCAAGCTGCCCGCGGCGGTGCAGGCGCCGCTGACCGCGCTGGAGGTGGCCGTCTCGGACGCGGTACGCACCGACGGCGACCTGCTGGTGGTGGACGGCCCGCTGCGCAGCCGGCGGAACCTGCCGCGCACGCTCGGGTACATCAAGACGCAGCACAGCCAATACCTGGACGGGCGGCTGACCGCTGTGGTGACCGGGCTGGCGCCGGGTGAGCGGTGCCCGGTGTTCCGGCTGGGCACGGCGTGGGGCGGCTGGTCCTGGTATCTGCGCCTGCCGGTGCGCGCCGGGGCGCCGTGGGCCGGGATCGTGCGGGTGGAGTGCTCGGCCGACCTGACCGTGCCGGAGGCGATCGCGCTGGCCGACCTGTCGCTGGTGACGCTGCCCCGGTTCGCCTCCACCCCGTACAAGGATCCACGTGCCCCGCAGAACCTGGTGCCGATCGCCGGGCTGGAACGCCGGTTACGCGGGATGCTCGGCGACGCGCGGCTGCTGCACCGCGTGCTCACCGCGGCGGCGCGCGGAATGCGGCGCTGATGGGCCGGCGACGCGACGCCGACCGGGTGGTGGCCGACGTCGACACCGGGCGGGCCGAACTGGTGCCGGACCGGGACCGTCCGGGCTCGTGGACGTTGCTGCTGGACGGCGCACCGCAGTCGCATGTCGACCTGACCGACCCGGCTCACCTGGAGTTCGAGTACGTCCGGCGGCTGGCCGCCGCGCTGGACCTGGTGGCGCCGGCCGGGGCGCCGCTGCGGGTGCTGCACCTGGGCGGCGGCGCGCTCACCCTGCCCCGGTACGTGCAGGCCACCCGCCCGGGTTCGACGCAGCGGGTGTCCGAGGTGGACGGCGCGCTGGTGGAGCTGGTCCGCCGCGAGCTGCCGTGGCCTGCCGATCCGCGCCTGCGGGTACGGGTGGCCGACGCGCGGGCGACGCTGACGTCGAGCCGGGACGGCGCGTACGACGTGATCGTGGCTGACGTGTTCGCGGGTGCCCGTACCCCCGCGCACCTGACCTCGGTGGAGTACGCCGCCGAGGTGGCCCGGGTGCTGGCGCCCGGCGGCAGCTATCTGGCGAACGTGGCCGACGGCCCGCCGCTGCGGCACGCGAAGGCGCAGGTCGCCACAGTGCGTACCGTGCTGCCCCGGGCCTGCCTGGTCGGCGACGCGGCGGTGCTGCGCGGCCGCCGGTACGGCAACCTGGTGCTGGTGGCGTCCCGGGTGGAGCCGCCGGTGCCGGAGCTGGCCCGGCGGGCGGCCGGCGACTGGTTCCCCGGCCGGGTGCTGGCCGGCGCGGAGCTGGACCGCTTCACCGGCGGCGCGGCGGTGGTCCACGACGCGGGCGCCGTCGACTCCACTCCCCCGCCGCCCGGAATTTTTTCCGTCAAACGTTGATCCGATCGGCTGGTGGCTGCGTATCACCGGGCGGCCATGCCCGTGGGGGGCCGGCTGATGTCATTGGACAGCGGAGGTCTGCATGCATGCGGTGGCGGCCGGCTGGCACGGCGAAGTGGCGCGGCCCGAGTGGATGTTCGCCCGGGCACAACCACACTCGCGCGCCTCGCGTTCCCGCCGGGGGGTCGACGCCCGGCCCGCCGATCGCCAGAATGACCCGGTGCCGCCGCGACCCGCTCCCGGACGCCACCAGGCGACCTCCGCCGAGGCCAGCCACTCCGACCAGCTGATCCGCCTGCTGTACGCCGAGCACGCCGGCCCGCTGCTGATGTTCGTGATGCGGCTGACCGGCGGGGATCTTTTTGTGGGCCGAGGACATCGTGCAGGAGACGCTGCTGCGGGCCTGGCGCAACGCGCACCGGCTCGGCGTGTTTTGGCCAGGGTTTCGTTGCGTCCCTGGCTGGTCTCTTGTGTGTCCGGCGGATCGCCATCGACGAGCACCGCAGCGAGCAGGCCCGCCCGCCGGAGACGTACGACCGGGATCTGACCGCGTTCGCCGAGGCGGACAGCACCGACCGGGTCCTGCGCACGATGACGGTGGCGGACGCGCTGCGTACGCTGAGCCAGTCGCACCGGGAGATCCTGGTGGCGACGTACTTCCGGGGGCGCACCGTGCCGGAGGCGGCCGAGGAGCTGGGGCTTCCGCTCGGCACCGCCAAGTCGCGGCTCTACTACGCAATAAAACGCGCGCTGCGCACGGCTCTGCAGGAGAGGGGGGTGACCGAATGAGCCGGGCCGATCACATGGACGTCGCCGCGTACGCGCTCGGCGTGTTGGACGCGGAGGACGCGGAGCGGTTCGAGGAGCACCTGGCCACCTGCTGGGCCTGCGCGGCGGAACTGGAGACGATGGTCCCGGTGGTGGGGCTGCTCTCCGGCATCGACGGCGAGGCGATGGCCGCGCTGGAGCAGACGCACACCGATCCGGCGCTGCTGGACCGGACGCTGGTGGCGGTGCGGCGGGACCGCCGTCGTACCCGGGTGCGGCAGTTGCTGGCGACAGCGGCGGCAGTGGTGGTGTTCGGCGGCCTGAGCGGGGTCGCCGCCGGGATGCTCGGCGACGAGCCGGGGCCGACGCCGCAGGCCGGGCCGACGCAGACCGCGCCGACCGCGGCGCCGAGCGGCGAGCCGGGCAACCCGAACGACCCGGGCGTCGGCGGGGAGAAGCCGATCGAGGGCGACCAGCACAACGCCACCGACGCGGGCACCGGCGTGCAGACCACGATGTGGCTGGCGCGCAAGGAGTACGGCACGCAGATCTCGGTGCAGCTGAGCCGCCTGCCCGGGCCGCGTGTCTGCCGGCTGGTGGTGGTGCGCAAGAACGCCACGAGCGAGGTCATCTCCACCTGGTCGGTGCCGGCCGGCGGCTACGGCACGAACCAGAACCAGCTTCCGCTGGAGCTGACCGCGTCCACCTCCGCCCCGGTACGCGACATCGACAAGCTTCAGGTGCAGTCGGTGGATGCGAACGGGGTGGCGAGTCCGCTGGTGACGGTGGACGACATCTGATCCGGTACGACGACGGCGTCGGGCGGCTGGACCGCCCGGCGCCGTCTTGTCGTGTCCGGGCCGGCAGACCCCCTCGTGCTGACGCACGCGCCAGAACGGCTGTCGGTTCAATCAGTCCACTGTGAAATGTGCCACCGTTTCGACTTCAACCTTGACAGTGCCGCGCCCGTACTACTCGGCGAACTGCCAAGAACGAGGAGGGCACGTGGCACACCACAAGCGGACGACCGTCATCGTCGCGAGCGCGATGGTCGCACTTACGGCCTGCGCCCCCGCAGGCTACAACGGGGCGAACTCGGGCGCGGCCGAGCCGGTCGCCGTCGCCGCGGCCGAACCCACCGCGGCGGCCGAACCGGAGGCGTCGGCGGCTCCCGAGGAGGAGCCGGTCGCGGACAAGGCGCCCCCGGCCAACGTGAAGATCACCGACGAGCTGGTCGGCAAGAAGCTGCCCCGGATGGGCCGCGTCGTCACCGACCAGGACGGCTGGGTGCTGTACCGGTTCGACAAGGACTCCGACGACCCGCCGCAGTCCAACTGCGTGGACAAGTGCGCCGAGGTCTGGCCGCCGTCGCTCACCGACGGCAACCCGAAGCTGCGTGGCGTCTCCGACGACAAGGTCGGCACCATCACCCGCCAGGACGGCACCCGGCAGCTCACCATCGGCGGCTGGCCGGTCTACCGCTACATCGGCGACAAGAAGCCGGGCCAGTGGAAGGGCCAGGGCGTCGGCGGCACCTGGTTCGTGGTCGACCCGAACGGCAAGAAGAACCTGACCTGCCTGCCCACCGGCACGCCCAAGCCGGTCGCGCCGCCCGCGGCGGGCAGCTCGAACAGCTCCGGCGGCGGGTCGGACTACTCGTACTGACGCACCAGGTCACGGTGACCGGTCGCCGCCGGGGAGGGCGCGGCCGGTCATCGTCGGGAACCCGGGAGGCGGGGCGCACCGGCATCGCCCCGCCTCCCGGCTCGGCGTGTCCGGCGTCACCGCCGGGACGCGTGGCAGAGTGGCCGGGTGACCTCGCCCGCCGCCCGCCGCACGCTGCGCCCCCCGGCCGGCTACCGGCTGGCCGCGTCGGTGCGGGCGCTCACGTTCAGCCCGTACGACCCGTGCGCGCGGATCGCCGCCGGCACGTTCTGGTGGGCCACCCGCACCCCGGACGGACCGGCCACGCTGACGCTGCGCCTGGAGGCCGGCGAGCTGACCGCCGAGGGGTACGGCCCCGGCGCCGGCTGGGTCGTCGAGCGGGCCGACCGTATCGCCGGACTGTGCGACGACCTGACCGGGTTCGCCGCGCTCGCCGCCGCGCACCCGCTGGTGGCCCGCCTCGCGCACACGCACCACGAAGAAAAAAGATGCCCGCCACCGGCCAGATCTTCTTTTTTTTTTGCTGCGGGCCGTCTTCGAGCAGAAGTCACCGGCAAGGAGGCGTACCGGGCGTACGCCGCCACCGTGCACTTCCGCGAACCCGCCCCGGGTCCGCTGCAACCACTGCTGCTGCCGCCGGAGCCGGCCGCGGTGGCGGCCACGCCGTACTGGGTGTTCCACCCGTTCGGCGTGGAGCAGCGACGCGCCGACACGCTGCGCCGCGCGGCGGCCGTCGCGGACCGGTTGGAACGCTGCGCCGACTCGGCCGAGGCCACCCGGCGGCTCACCGCGATAAAACGAAAAACGGGCCGTGGACCGCCGCCGAGGTGGTGCGCATCGCGTACGGCGACCCGGACGCGGTCAGCGTCGGCGACTACCACGTGCCGAACACGGTGGCCTGGGCGCTGGCCGGTGAGCCGCGCGGCGACGACGCCCGGATGCTGGCGCTAAAAAGAGCCGTTCCGGGGGCACCGGGGCCGGGTGTGCGTGCTGCTGGAGGCGGCCGGGATCCAGGCGCCGAAGTTCGCCCCCGCGCCCCGATCCGCTCCTTCGCCCGCTACTGACCGCTCAGCGCCGCCGGCACAGCCGCCGCAGCGTCCGGCCCAGCCACCAGGCGTACGCCCGCTGGAAGCCCAGCACGACTGGCCCGCCGGCCCGCACGTACCAGTGGGCGGGGCGACTGAACGCGGTCACCTCGAACCAGACGCCGTCGGCGCCCCGCGTGACCAGGAACGCCTCCTCACCGACCTCCGGGTGCCCGGGCAGCGTGCCGTAGCCGAACCCGGCCCGGTCCGGCTCGTCCACCACCCAGACCACCTCGGTCGGGCCCCAAAGCCGCACCGGGCCGACGCCCAGTCCCGGCGTGACACGTACCCCGGGCGCCGCGCGCGGCGCGTCCGCGCGCATCACCACGCCCGCGGCGCGGTGCAGCCGCCAGCCCAGCAGCGCGTCCGCCGCGACCGGGAAGCCGCCGTCCGGCAGCCGGACCCGGTGGCGCAGGTGGTGGTAGCCGGCCGGCAGGCCGCCGTCGCGGGTCGCGCCCACCTCCGGGTACGTCAGCTCGGGCACGCCGGTCACCTCCACGCTGATGGGAACACCCCCGCCAGCGTACGGCCGCTTCTGAGTGAGTGTTTGAGATTTGGGGTGCGGCGGCGTGTCGGGTTGAGGTGAGGGAAGGCCCTCGGTAGGTCCGGTGGTGTCGAGCCAACCGTTTCCATACCGAGGGCCTTCTGATGACGTTGTACCCGATCACTGTCACGCCGTCCGCGTCGCCCCGCCGTTATCCGTCGCAGCGGGTGCGGCGGGAACGGGAACGGGCGGTGCGGCGGCGGTATCCCAGTGATCTGACCGATGCGCAGTGGGCGTTGATCGCGCCGCTGGTCACGCCGGTGTCGGTCGGTCGGCGGGGGCGGCCGCCGTCGCATCCGATGCGGGCAATCGTCACGGCGATCTTGTATGTGGCCTGCACCGGTTGTCCGTGGCGGGCCCTGCCGCGGGAGTTCCCGCCCCCGGGGACGGTGTACTGGTGGTTCGCTCGATGGCGCGATGACCACACGTTGATGCGTCTGCACGACCGGTTGCGGGAGCAGTGCCGTACCGCCGCCGGACGGCACGCGCATCCCAGCGCCGGAGCGATCGATTCTCAGTCGGTGCGCGCCGCGGACACCGTGCCCCGACACAGCCGCGGTTTCGACGTCGCGAAGAAGGTCAACGGCCGTAAACGCCACATCGTCGTGGACACCATGGGCCTACTCCTGGCCGTCATGATCACCGGCGCGCACGTCAACGACCGCACCATCGCCCGTGACCTGCTCTGGCGCACCCGGCTGTTCCACCCCCGCCTACGCCTGCTCTGGGCAGACGGCGGCTACATCGGCACCCTGAGCACCTGGGCCCGCCACGCCCTCGACCTCACCGTGCACCTGGTCCACAAACTCCCCGGACAACACACCTTCGTCGTGCTGCCCCGACGCTGGGTCGTCGAACGCACCTTCGCCTGGATCAGCAAGAAACGCCGCTGCGTCCGCGACTACGAACACCTACCCACAAGCCACGCCGCCTTCGTCACCTGGGCCATGATCCACGTCATGGTCACCCGCCTGGCCCGACACACGAAACCGGCCCAGGCAACCCACACCTGAGCCGGAATCTCAAACACTCACTGAGCGCTGTGGTGAGCTGAGCCGGTGACCGACGTGACCATCGCCCCCGCCGACGTCGCCGACGCCGGTGAGATCCTCACCGTGCAGCGCGCCGCGTACCTGGTGGAGGCGCAGCGCTACCGGGACGTGTTCCTGCCCCCGCTGACCGAGACGCTGGACGAGGTCCGGGCGGCGCTGGCCGGACCGGACGTGGTGCTCGCCGCGCGGCGCGGCCCCCGCCTGGTCGGCTCGGTACGCGCCCGCGTCGACGGCGACACCGCCCACGTGGGCCGCCTCTCGGTCGCGCCGGACCAGCAGGGCCGGGGCGTCGGCGGACGGCTGCTGGACGCCGTCGAGCAGGCCTGCGCGGGCCGGGTGACCCGGTTCGCGCTGTTCACCGGCGCGGACAGCGCGGCGAACCTGGCCCTGTACGCGCGGCGCGGCTACCGGGTGGTGGCGCACCGGCCGGACGAGAACGGCAACCGCCTCGCCGTGCTGGAGAAGACGGTCAGCCCTGCTCGCAGCGGCGCCTGAGTCCGTCCGCCTCCTGCCGCAGGTAGCGGCGCATCATCGACCCGGCGAACAAGCCGATCAGGCCGGCCAGCGGCCCGGTCTGCACCAGGGCCAGCTCGGCCCGGGTGCGCCCGTCGCCGAGCGCGACGAGGCGGTGCTCACCCCGGCTGCGCACGCCGGCGCTCGTGGACTCCCAGACGAACGAGTACGGCGGCTCGATCTCGGTGACCCGCCACACCGCCGGGGGCAGGCGCGGCTGCTCCAGCCGGGCGGTCGAGCCGAGCGCCAGCGGACCGGGTTCCAGCCGGCGGGCGGCGGTGACCGAGGGCGTCCACTCCGGCCAGCGCTCGACGTCGCTCTGCACCGCCCACACCCGGTCGACGTCGGCGGCGATCTCGACGGACTCGACGAACCACATCGGCGTTCCTCCCCCGTGGACGGTCCGCTCAGGCTACGCCCGCACCCCACCCGCCCGCCGTCCCGCGCCCACTCCGCCCTCGCCCCGCCCCCGCTTCGTCGATCTTGGACTTAGGGTGCCCAGGATGCCCGATTGACGAACTTTACGAGGCACCACAACTCCAAGATCGGCGGCTTGCCGGGGCGGAGATGCCGGGGCGGAGGGGCAGCCGGCATTCCGTCGCTCGGCGCCGGCCGGCGGGCAGCGGGTCGCCGGGCGGAGGGTCAGGCCGCTTCGCGCAGGTCGGCCAGGGTGACCGGGGCGTAGCGCTTCAGCAGGCGTTCCAGCTCGGTGATCGAGCCGACCTCGCCGAGGACGTTCGCGCCGCCGCCGTGCTCGGCCGGATAGCGGTGCGCCAGCCGGTAGCGGTAGCGGCCACGGATCAGCTCGACGCTGACCCGCCAGCGCCCGCAGCATCCGCAGCTCCACTCAGGCACGCCGCGAAGGTAGCTCTGACCTGCGGTTTCACCATCCGGGCAGCGGTGACGAACGCACCCTGGGCGGGACACGCCGCCCGGCCACCCCCGGTGATCTGCCTCACCACTGTCGGTGGGGTCTGGTTGACTGGTCGCCGTGGACCTGCCGATCAACCCTCCGGTCGAGCCGATGCTGGCCAAGAGCGTGTCCGAGCTGCCCACCGATCCCGGCCTGACCTACGAGCCGAAGTGGGACGGCTTCCGCTGCATCGTGTTCCGCGACGGTGACGAGGTCGAGCTGGCCAGCCGGGGCGGCAAGTCGATGACGCGCTACTTCCCGGAGGTGGTCGAGCAGGCGCGCCGGCAGCTCCCGCCCCGGTGCGCCGTCGACGGCGAGCTGATCGTGATCCGCCGGGACGGGCCGGGCGGGCACCCCCGGCTCGACTTCGAGCTGCTGGCCCAGCGGATCCATCCGGCCGCCTCCCGGGTGAAGCTGCTGGCCGAGACCACCCCGGCCGACTTCGTCGCGTTCGACCTGCTGGCCATCGACGACGAGCTGCTCACCGGGCAGCCCTATCCGCAGCGCCGCGAGCGGCTGGAGCAGGCGTTGTCCGGGGTGCGCCCGCCGGTGTACGTGACCCAGGTGACCACCGACCCGGAGACGGCCCGCCGCTGGTTCGAGGTGTTCGAGGGCGCCGGCCTGGACGGGCTGATCGTCAAGCCGGCCGACCTGCCGTACGAGCCGGGCAAGCGGCTCATGTTCAAGGTCAAGCACGCGCGCACCATGGACGCGGTGGTGGCGGGCTTCCGCTGGCACAAGTCCGGCCCGGTGGTGGGCTCGCTGCTGCTGGGGCTCTACGACGACCAGGGCGTGCTGCACCACATCGGCGTCAGCTCCTCGTTCACCATGGCCCGCCGCAAGGAGTTGCTGGACGAGCTGGAGCCCTACCGCGAGGTGGGCGGCGAGCACCCGTGGGTGCACGGCGACCACGAGCGCGGCCAGCGCATCCCGGGCGGGGTGAGCCGGTGGACCGGCGGCAAGAACCTGGAGTGGGAGCCGCTGCGTCCCGAGCTGGTGGTCGAGGTGGCGTACGACGCGATGGAGGGCGACCGGCTGCGGCACACCGCCCGGTTCGTGCGCTGGCGCCCCGACCGTGATCCGCGCTCCTGCGACTACGGCCAGCTCGACCGCCCGATCCGCTACGACGTCGACGAGGTGCTGCGCGGCGATCCGGCGGCGACGGTCGGTGACGCGGCCGGCCGGGCGTAGCCTGGCGGTCGACACGATCATGGAAGGCGCCCACGTGACAGGCTTCCCCGACCGGACCCGCCGGTTCCGGCCCGCCCTCGCCGCGTTCGTCGCGGCGGTGGTGCTCACCGCCGGCTGCACGCTGCCGGCGTTCGCGCCGCGCGCCGAGAGCGAGGGCGAGGCCGCCCCGCCGGGCACCGCCCCGGAGTGGCGGGCCTGCCCGGAGGTGCCGAACGAGCTGGTCGGCCGGGGTGCGGCGGACATGCGCTACGACTGCGCCCGGATCGCCGTGCCGCGCAACTGGGGCACCGGGGCAACCACCGGCGCGACCGCCGGGCCGGGCGCGGGAGAGACGTTCGAGATCGCGCTGATCCGGGCCCGTTCGACAAAGCAGCGCGACCGGATCGGGTCGCTGGTGGTCAACCCCGGCGGGCCGGGGGCCTCGGGCGTGGACACCGCCGTCTACCTGTCCTTCGGTCCGGCGTTCGGCGGGCTGCCGACGTCGGTCACCGACCGGTTCGACATCGTCGGCTTCGACCCGCGCGGGGTGGCCCGGTCCAGCCCGGTCAAGTGCATCTCCGACGCCGACCTGGACGCCAGCTTCGGCTACGACCCCGACCCGGAGAGCCAGTCGTCGTTCGACGGCTTCGTCGGCCTCAACCGGCGCATCGGCGAGCGGTGCGGCGCGAAGTACGGCGACCAGCTTCGGCTCTACGGCACCGAGCAGGCGGCCCGCGACATGGACGCGGTCCGGGCGGCGGTCGGCGACGACAAGCTGACGTACCTCGGCTACTCCTACGGCACGCTGCTCGGCGCCACCTACGCCCAGCTCTATCCGCAGCGTGTGCGCGCCCTGGTGCTCGACGGCGCGGTCGACCCGCAGCAGAAGCTGATCGCCGGGTCGGAGAGCCAGGCGAAGGGCTTCGAGCGGGCGTTCGACAACTTCTCCCGCTGGTGCGCGGCGAACGCCGGCCGCTGCCCGATCGCGCCGGACGCCCGGGGTGCGGTCACCGACGCGATCGCCAAGGCGAAGACCTCCCCGGTACGCGGGCAGGACGGCCGGGAGGCGACCTCCGGCTGGGTCTTCTACGCGGTGATCTCCTCGCTCTACACCGAGCAGGGCTGGCAGGAGCTGGCCCGGGCGATCGACGAGTTGCAGGGCGGTGACCCGGCCGGCGTGTTCAAGCTGGCCGACTCGTACGCGGGCCGGGAGCCGGACGGGCACTACTCCAACCTGTTCGACGCGAACCTGGCGGTCAACTGCGCGGACGAGACCGAGAAGCCGACCCGGGAGCAGGTCCGCTCGCTGCAGTCGCAGTGGCGGCAGAAGTACCCGCTGTTCGGTCCCGCCCTCGCGGTGGGGATGCTCGGCTGCGTGGAGTGGCCCGGCGAGCGGGACCCGTATCCGACCGGCCGGGCGAACGGCGCGCCGCCGATCCTGGTGGTCGGCACCACGGGTGACCCGGCCACGCCGTACGAGCAGACGCCCGCGCTGGCCGCGATGCTGGGCGTGGGTCGGGTGCTCACCTGGGAGGGTGAGGGGCACACCGCGTACCCGCAGACGCCGTGCGTGACGTCGGCGGTCGACGCGTACCTGATCTCGCTCACCGTCCCCCGGGAGGGGCTGCGCTGCCCCGCCCGGTGACGGTCCGGCCGGCGGCCGGGAGCCGGACGCCGGCCGGTGGAACGTCGGCGGTCAGCCGGCGGCCGGGGGTGTCCAGTCCTGCGGCACGTGTCCGATCCGGACGCGCTGGGGGTGGTCGCCGACCGGGACGCTCGCGACCTTCTGCCCGGTCGCGAAGTTGATCGCGGTGACCTGGTCCGCGCCGGATTCGGAGATCACGCAGTCCCGGCCGTCCCCGCTGACCGTGGCCCAGTACGGCTTGTTCGCGGGCACGAGCGGCCCCTCGCGCAGCGTGGCCCGGTCGAGCACCGTGGCGTAGTCGTCCATGGTGCCGGCGACGCAGATCCGGGCGCCGTCGGGGCTCATCGACAGGCCGTGGTGCCGGGAGTCGTTGACCCAGGTGGTGCGGTCCTCGCTGGTGGCCGGGTTCTTCGGCAGCGTGGCGACGCGGGTGATCCGGTCGGTTGCCACGTCGTACTCGACCACGCCGTTGAAGAAGGACACCTGGAAGTAGAGCCGGCTGCCGTCGGGGGTGAACACGGCCGGGCGGACCGCGTCGGAGAGGTCGCGGCGGCCGGCGGCGTCGAGGCGGTCCCGCATGTCGATGACCTTGACCACCTGGTACGTGCTGGTGTCGGCGACGGTGATCCGGCGGTCGCCCTTGGTCCAGTCGAGCCAGGGCGCGTCCAGGTCGGTGTTGACCTCGCCGATGGACATGTTCCACAGCCGGGTGCCGCCGTCGGTGTAGATGTTCTCGTGCGGCTTGTCGCCGGCGCCGAACGAGCCGAGCTGCGTTCCGGTGCGGATGTCCAGCACGTGCACGGTGTTGGAGGTGGAGGCGGAGACCGCGACGCGCGTGCCGTCGGGTGACACGGCCATGTGGTCGGAGCGGTAGCCGGAGACCGGGAACCGCCAGCGCAGCGCGCCGGTGGCCAGGTCGATCGAGACGACGTCGGCGAAGCTGGGCCGGGACACCACCACCGCGCTGCCGTCGGGGGTGGTGTACATGTCGTCGACGAACTGGTCGTGGCCCTCCCCCGGGCCCCTGCCCGGATTCCGAGGAAGTACGCCAGTTTGATCGGGTTGAGGTAGATCTCGAACAAGCAGCGCGGCGCGGTCCGGGATGACGTTGATCCGGCCGAGCTTGGCGTAGTCACCACGGGACCGGATGACGTCGGCGGTGCCGTCCCAGTTGTTGCCGACGAACATCACCTCCTGGAGCGGGACCGCGGCGGCGGCCGGCGCGGGCGCCGTCAGCAGCGGGGCCGGGGCGACGAGAGCGAGCGCGGCCAGCACGGCGAGCGCGGCGCGGCGGCGGGGTCGGGGCGGGCGGAGTGGCACGGGGGTCATGGACACCTCCTGGCAGCCGGTACGACATCGACGTTTCTCAGTGGCGCGAACGGTGTTACCTTGCGGTAACAACCAGGAGAGCAACCGGCCGGCCGCCGGGGCTAGGGACCGGACGCCAACGCCCGCGCGACCTGGTTGTGCCGCGACGACAACGGGAGGCGGCGTGACCCGGACCGGGAACGTCCCCACGTTCGGCACGCTGCTGCGCGACCTGTCCGCCGACCCGGCCGCCGTCGACGAGGTGGCGCGCGCGGCCCGCGTGAACTCCCCCGAGGTGGCCCGGCTGCCCGCCGACGAGGTACGCCGCCAGGTCGTCCTGCTGCTGACCAGTGGCCTCGGCGCGCTGGAACGCCACGAGGACCCGGCCGGACGGGACTTCGCCGAGGCCCGGCGGCTGGGCGCGGACCGGGCCGCGCAGGGCGTCACGGTGGCCGGGCTGCTGCGCGGGGTGCAGGCCGGACGGGACCGCGCGGTGGAGCTGGTGGTCCGGCACGGCCGGGCCGCCGGCATCCCGGACGAGGTGCTGCTGGAGGGGCTGCTCACCATCGGCCGCTACGCCGCGGCGGTGGAGCGGGCAGTGGTCGACGGGCACCGGGCCGCCGAACGGGACCTGCTCCGCACCGGCGCGGCGGCCCGGGCGCACCTGCTGCGGCGGCTGCTGCGCGACGGCCCCGAGGGCCTGCCCCCGGCCGAGCTGACCCGGTTCGGGCTGCGGCCGGACGGGCGCTACCACTGCCTGGTCGCCGCGCCACCCGACCCGGTACGCGCGCACGCGCTGCAGCGGCAGCTCATCCGGCACGGCGGGCTGCTCGGCACCGTCGACGAAAGGCTCGCCGGGCTGCTCCCGCGACCGCGAATAAGCCGTTACCGGCCGGACTCTGCTGACGCTGGTGACGCCCGCGCAGCCGCTGGCGCGGACTTCCGGCCATGTACGCGCTCTGCCTGGCGGCGCTGGCCACGGCGGCGCACCGGCGGCTGCGCGGCCTGCGTCAGGTCACCGACCTGGCCGGGGAGACCGCGCTGGCCGCCCAGCCGGTCCTGGCCGAGCTGCTGCGCGGCACGCTGCTCGGCGCGCTCGACCCGGCCGACGACTTCCACCGGGACCTCGCCGGCACCGCGCTCGCCTGGCTGCACCACGGTCAGCGGCTGGACCAGACCGCCGCCGCGCTGCACGTACACCCGAACACGGTGCGCTACCGGCTGCGGCGGCTGCGGGAGCTGACCGGCGGGCCGCCGGTTCGAGGAGGGCGCGCGGTGCACGGTGCCGGGAGACCGTGCACTGGTGGTGGGCGCTGCGCAGCTGGCTGGACGGCGGCTGACCCCGGACGGCGCAACCGGCCCCCGCGTCGGGACGCCGCCCGGGCCCACGCGGGACGCCGCCCGGGTCACGCCGGCGCACGGCACTGTGCCAGGCTGGCCGGATGACCGAGGTGATCTTCCGGGAGGCGGTCCGCGCCGACCTGCCGGCCGTGCTCGCGCTGCTCGCCGACGACGTGCTGTGGCGTACCCGTGACCTGCCCGAGGTGGACGCGGCGTACGAGCGGGCCTTTCGCCGACCTCGACGCCGATCCGCGCAACGAGCTGATCGTCGCCGACGACGGCGGGGAGCTGGTCGGCTGCTTCCAGCTCACGTACATCCCCGGGCTGGGCCGGCACGGCGCCGAGCGGTGCCTAATCGAGTCGGTGCGGGTGCGCTCCGACCGGCGCGGCCGTGGGCTGGGCGGGACGATGATGCGCTGGGCGATCGACCGGGCCCGGGAGCGCGGCTGCGCGCTGGTGCAGCTCACCACCGACAAACAGCGCGCCGACGCGCACCGGTTCTACCGCGACCTGGGCTTCGTGGCCAGCCACGAGGGCATGAAGCTGGCGCTCTGACCAGGCCGCGACCAGGCGCCGGGCCGCCGCGACCCGGCACCCGGCCGCGATCGGGCGCCGGGCCGCCG
>NZ_KK037233.1:2648497-2649444 GCF_000568915.1 Micromonospora sp. M42
CCGGTGGCCTCGTCCAGCTCACCCGTGGGTTCGTCGGCGAAGAGGATCTCCGGGTCGTTCGCGACCGCCACGGCGACCGCGCAGCGCTGCTGCTCGCCGCCGCTCATCTGGCCCGGACGGCGGTCCGCGCAGTAGCCGACGCCGACCATGTCCAGCAGCTCGCGGGCCCGTTCCCGCCGCTTGCGCCGCCCGCCGGCCCGCCCGGCCAGTTTCATCGGCAGCTCCACGTTCTCCAACGCGGTCAGGTACGGCAGCAGGTTGCGGCCGGTCTGCTGCCAGATGAAGCCGACCACCTCCCGCCGGTACGCCAGCCGCCGCTTGTTCGACAGCGACAGCAGGTCGTAGTCGGCGACCCGGGCGATGCCGGCGGTCGGGGTGTCCAGGCCGGACAGGATGTTCAGCAGGGTCGACTTGCCGGAGCCGGAGGCCCCGACGATCGCGACCAGCTCACCCCGGTCGATGACCAGGTCGAGGCCCTGCAGGGCGACGACCTCGACGCCCTCGGTCTTGAAGATGCGTACCAGGCCGTCGCAGACGATGTGCCCGCGCAGCCGGTCCCGCCCTCCGGCCCGTTGCGCGGCCCGTTCGGCCGCGCGTTGCTGCAGGGACGCCAGGTCCGGTACGGACGTCTCGGCGGTCGCGGTCATCTCAGCTCTCCTCTCCGAGCCGCAGCACCTCGCCGAGGCGCATCCGGCGGTTGTTCACGGCCTCCACGGTGATCGCGAAGCCGAGGGCCAGCATGGCCAGGACCGACACCCCGGCGACCAGGCCGGGTTCGAACTGCGGGCGTACGTCCACGCCGCCGGTGAAGGCGGGCAGCCCGAGCACCGGCGTGAGCAGCAGCGGCAGCAACGCGCCGACCACCGCCCCGGTGAGCACCGACACCAGCACCAGCGGGGTCAGCTCGACCATCAGCATGCCGCGCCACTGCCGGCGGGACAGGCCCA
>NZ_KK037233.1:2650279-2653333 GCF_000568915.1 Micromonospora sp. M42
GCGGTGTCCGGCGCGAAGCGCTCCCCCGCGTACCAGCAGGTCACCGGCACGGCCCTGGGCGGCGGCGGTGTCCCGGCCGGTCTCGATGCCGGTGCACCCCCGCAGAACGCGGCGGTGGCGACGGCCAGCACCACCACGACCAGCGGCCCGGTGCTCGCGGCCCGGCCCGCGCGGGCGGCGCCGAGGAACGAGACGCTGCCGCGCGCCCGGGGGCGACGCGGCTGACCAGCCCAACGGCCAGGGGTACGCGCGCAGCGCCAGCAGCGCCGCCGCGATCGCCAGCAGCACCGGCACGGACACCAGCAGCGGGTCCACCGAACCGGCGGTGAGCCCGCGGCGGCGCAGCAGGAACGCGCCGAGCACGGCCAGCCCGAGCACCGCCACCTCGACGGTGAGCCGGACGGCGGGCGACCGGCCGCCGAGGTCGGAGCGGCCACCGGCGCGGCGGCCGACCGCGAGCGCGGCGAGTGGCGGCAGCAGCGTGGCCAGCAGCCCGGCGATCAGCACCCAGAGCCACGGCGACCCGGCGCCGGGCAGCAACCCGCCGAGCAGCCAGCCGATCCCGGCCGCGGCCGGCAGCACCAGCAGCGACTCGGCCAGACCGCGGCGCAGCACGTCACCGGTCGAGCCACCGCGGGCCCGGATCAGGTGGAACTCGGCGCGGCGTCGGTTCGCGGCCAGCCGGGCGGCCAGCAGCGTCAGCCCGGCCAGCGTGGCGAGCAGCCCGGCGGCGATGACCGCGAGCAGGGTACGCGCGGCGGCGAGCGAGTCGGCGAAGCGCCGCAGCGGGATGTCCACGCCCTGGCTGAGGGTCACCTTGACCTCGGTGGGCAGGGCCCGGTCCAGCCCGTCGACGCCGGCGATCAGCGCGTCGAGGCGGCCCGGTTCGAGCCGGTCCGGTGCGATCCGGTACCGCCAGCCGAAGGCCACCGGCCATTCCCCGGCGGTGATCGAGTTCAGACCCGCGTCGGCGGTGTACGCGACGCCCACGAACGGTTGGCCGTCGCCTTCCGGCGGGCTGAGCTTCAGCATCGACGGCAGCGTGTCCCAGACACCGCCGGCCGGGTCGTTCGGCCGCCACACGCCGACCAGGTCGACCGGGCGGGAGTTGAGCACGTTGTTGTCGGCGTCCAGCAGCGAGAGACGGAACCGGTCGCCGGCCGCGACGCCCAGCGTGGTGGCGATCGTCTCGGCGAGCGTCACCTCGATCGCGCCGGCCGGGGTGACGCCGCGTTCCGGCCACCGCCCGTCGACCAGGGTGGCCGCCTCCCGGATGCCGGTGCCGGCGCGCAGGTGCAGGTCGATCAGTCCCTTGTCGTCGCTGAGCGTCGGACCGCGCAGTCGCCCCGGGACGGTCTGCGCCGCGAACCAGCGCTCGCCGATCGTGTCGCGTACCTCGGCGGGCATCTTCTCCTC
Organism: Micromonospora sp. M42; assembly: GCF_000568915.1. Taxonomy (NCBI): domain Bacteria; kingdom Bacillati; phylum Actinomycetota; class Actinomycetes; order Micromonosporales; family Micromonosporaceae; genus Micromonospora; species Micromonospora sp. M42. The sequence continues at coordinate 2,651,696 of NZ_KK037233.1, forward strand.
GATCGCCGCGAGCAGGGTCCCCCGGCTGGCGGCGACGGGCTGCTCCGAGGCGGGCACGACGTCCGGCGCGGTGCTGTACGTGAGGTCCCGGCGGGCCACCGGCTGACCGGCCACGTACTCGGTGAGCCCCTGCCCGGTCAGCCGGTCGGCGACCCGGGGCACGCCGGTGATCAACAGCGCGGTCACCAGGGTCAGGACGGCGAGCAGCAGGAACTGCCCCCCGTATGCGCGGACCCGGCGCGCGGCACCAGGAAGACTCATCGTTCTCCTCCGATCCGGAGCTGCGCGGCGGCGACCCGCTGGCGGATGCCGGTGGTGATGACGGCGGCGAAGGCGAGCGCGGCGAGCAGCAGCCCGGCGGCGGTCGCCCCGATCGGCACCCAGGGCACTGTGAAGACCGCCTCGGGCACCGGCCGTCCGGCGGCCGGGGTGAGGATCACCAGCGGCACCATGGTGGCCGCGACGAGGGCGCCGACCAGCAGCCCGACGCCGACTCCGATCGCGGCCAGGAAACCCTGCTCGGCGAGGTAGGCGCGGGCCAGCAGCCGGGTGTTCGCGCCGAGCGTGTTGAACACGGCCAGTTCGGTGAGCCGCCGCCGGGTGGTGGCCCACACGTCGACCGCCAGGCCGACCAGCGCCAGCAGCACCGACCCGAGCGCGGCGGCGAGCAGCCCGGTGCGGGCGCCCTGCCAGTACGGGTCCCCCGCGGCCTCCTCCGCCACGCGCTGCCGGTCCAGCAGCACCGTGCCGCCGACAGTGGCGAGGGCCTCGGTCGCGGCGGCGTGCCCGCCCGGCGTGGTACGCAGCCACCACTCGGCCACCGGCCGTATGCCTCCGCTGCGTTCCAGCAACTGGGTACCGGCGGTGGGCAGGTCCAGCAGCACGCCGTCGCCAGCGGTGCCGGGGATCGCGGCGACCTGGCCGACCACCGTGGCCTCGATCGTCACCTCGGAGACCGACAGCTTGACGGTGTCACCGGTCTGCACGCTCAGCGCGGCGGCGACCCCCGGTGTGATCAGCACCGGCACCGGCGGGTCCTCGGCCATGGGCACCACGGCGAACCGGGACGACGGCACCCGGGCGAACTGCAACAACCCCGCGGGCACGTCGAAGCCCTGCGTCGCGTCCACCTCGGTGGGGGTGGCCCGGGCGTCCCGGCGCGGCCCGCTGCCCGGGTCGATCACCCGCCAGGCCCCCTCCACCGGCAACGGCAGCGCCGCGCCGCCGCCGTCGGTGAGCCGCATGTCGCTGAGCAGCAGCCGGTACGAGTTGCCGGTGGCGTCGCCGCCGTCGGCCTCGAAACCGGTCAGACGCAGCGGGGCGCCGCCGGTGTCGGGCACTGGCACGGAGAAGCGCACCGGCCGTCCATTGCCGTCGGCCTCGGCCAGCCGGACCCGCCAGGTGGCCCCGGCGTCGGTGGCGAACAGCGCGGTCACGGCGACGCGCGGCCGGTCGTACATGCTCTCCACCGGGGTGCGGACGCTGCCGGAGAACGTCTTCGCCCCGGCCGGCAGGACACCGCCGACCGGCGCGCCCCGGCCGCGCGCGAGCCGGTCCAGCAGGGCGCCCGTGGACGCGCCGCCGTCGGCGTCGTCGAGCCGGATCATCCCCTTTCGCGGCGGCGCTCCAGGGCCACCA
>NZ_KK037233.1:2653714-2661158 GCF_000568915.1 Micromonospora sp. M42
CGTTCCGCGATCCGGGTGGTCGGCGGCAGCAGCCGCAGCGCGATCACCGCGCCGGCCAGCACGCCGATCGTGGGCGCGGCGGCCAGCAGCGGGTCGATGCCGAGGCTGCCGTTCGCGCCGGCCAGCGGCGAGGAGTACTGCCGCAACTGGGTCCAGGCGAGCACGGCGAGCGCCACCAGCACCACGTCCACGCTGGCGCGCTGCACGGCGGCGCTGCGGGACGGGCGGGACCGGGCCGCCATGTCGGCGACGTAGGTGCCGGCCCGGCGCAACGCCGGCAGCACCATGGCGAGCAGGCAGCCGACCGCCGCGCCCACCGCGACCACCCAGACCCGGGCCAGATCGCCGTCGGCCAGCCGCAGGTCCGCGCCGAGATACCGGACCGCCTGCCCGGTCAGCGCCGGAGCCAGCAGCAGCGCCGGCGCCACCACGAGCGTGGCCTCGCGTACGGCGAATCCGGCGATCTGCCGACGCGCGGCGCCCCGGGCCCGCAGCAGCGCGGTCTGCGCCCGCCGGTCCTCGTTGAGCAGCGCGGCCACCAGCACCAGCGCGTACCCGCCGAGCACCACGATCAGCAGCAGCGGGGTGAGCAGCGCGGAGCGGCCCACCAGGTCGGCCCGGCCCAGCCGGTCACCAGCCGGTCCAGGGTGGCTGACCTGCTGCGTCGAGGAGCCCAGGCCGGTGGCCTCGGGCAGCTTCTCGGTGATCTCGTTCAGCGCTGTGGTCACGGCCGGCAACCGGGCCGGCTCGACGGCCACCAGGGTCGGGGTCCACCAGCCAGGCCGCCGAGGTCGAGCCGGGAAGGTACGGGCGAAAGTCGGCCGGGTCGAGCGCGAACGGCCCGTACGAGGTGACCTCCGCGTCGCCCTGGCTCTCCCCCCACCTCCCGGGGCGAGCCGCCAGTACGCCTCGGCCGCGTCGCGGGGCCGCCACGTGCCGGCCACCACCACCGTGCTGGCCCGCTCCGCGCCCCGGTCGTACAGCGGCACCCGCTCGCCGACCTCCAGGCCCAGTTGCGCGGCCACCTTCTCCGGCAGCGTCACCTGCAACGGGTTGCTGCCGGGCACCGGCCACGCCCCGGCGGTCAGCTCGGCGTGCGCCGGCAGGTCGTCGAGCGTGGCCAGGTTGGCGAACATCGGGTCGTCGTCGGTACGGGCGGCGCCCACGTCACCGGTCAGCTCCCGCCCGGTGCCGGACCGGACCCCGGCCACCGTGACCGGCGCCCCGCCCAGACCGTTCGCGAACTGTGCCCGTACCGCCCGGTCCCGCTCCGCGTACGCGGCGGCGTCCGCCCCGCCGGAGCCGCTGATCAGCAGGCTGCGCTCCTCCGCCGGGGCGGCGTCGAGCACCGCCCGGGCGCCCGCGTCCACCGCCCGGCGGTTGTAGTCGGAGAGCCCGGTGACCAACGCGACCGCGACGAGTGCCGCGACAGCGGCGGCGAGCAGCAGCCCACGGGCCTCTACCGCCCGCCTCCACACCAGCTTCATCCGACGTCCTCTCCTGGCCCCGGCGGGCCGATGCCGAGAGAGAGCAGTGAAGCCCCGGAAAAGGTTCGCGCCCGTTACATGATCGTTATCGGTCCCTCCGCCTCGCCGCGCACTCTCCCCGTCGATCTTGGAGTTGTGGTGCCTCGAATGACGCCGATGCGGCTTTTGTGCACGACCACAACTCCAAGATCGACGGCGGCTGTCCACAGGGGCGGCTTTCCATGGGCAGCGGGCGGGAGAGTGCGGGGGTGTGGCGGTATGGGGAGTTGCTGGCGGGTGGGGTGAGCCGTGCGGCGGTACGGCACCAGGTGGAAGCGGGGCGGCTGGGGCGGTTGTCCCGGGGTGTCTACGGGTACGCGGACGACGAGACGAATCGGTTGCGCGCCCTGTTCCGGCGGTTGCCGCCGGGAACCGTCGCGGGATTCCACACCGGCGCGCGACTGCACCGGTTCGGGGCGGTGACCGACGACCGGGTGCACGTGATCGTGCCGCCCGGTGTGAGCGCGCGGCGAATCCGGGGCGTGGCGACGCATCAGACGGTGCTGCCGGTGCCGGACGCGGTGGAGATCGCCGGCATCCCCTGCGCGCCGGCCGCCCGCTGCGCCGTGGATCTGGCTCGCGTGATCCGGCGGGCGGACGCGCTGCCTGTGCTGGATCTCTGCCTCCGCGCCGGCGCCTGCCGCCCGAGGACCTGCTCACCGAAGTGGCGTGGCACGCCGGCCTGCGGGGAGTACGACAGGCGGGGCAACTCGTCGCGCTCGCCGACCCGCGCTCGGAGTGCCGGCAGGAGAGCCAGTTGCGCCTGTTGCTGATCGACGGCGGGCTGCCTCCGCCGGAGCCGCAGCTGTGGGTTCCCGACGAGGACGGAAACCTGATCTACCGCCTCGACCTGGGCTATCGCGAGCGGCGCATCGGCGTCGAGTACGACGGCCGTTCCCACCTAGATCCCGGCCGGCTGCACCACGATCGATCCCGGCTCAACTGGCTGGCCGAGCACGGCTGGCGGATGCGGGTCTACACCGCCACCGATCTCTACCGCCGCCCCCGGCACATCGTCGCGTCGGTCCGGAGCATGCTCACCGCGCCCGCCTGAGCCGTGGTCACCCGGGCGTCAGGGGCGGGGGCGGTCGCGGTCCTTGGACGGCTGGACCCGCTTCGGCTCGCCGGGCATCTTCGGGTATTCCGGCGGGTACGGCATGTCGCCCAGCCCGTCCGCCGCGTCCCGCTCGGCCCACTCCAGCAGGGGCGTGATGTCCCACGGGGCGTCGTCGATGCCGGCGTGCGGGTCGCCGCGCTCGGCGAACCGGGCCGGCACCGTGCCCAGGTGGAAGTCGTCCGGGTCTACCTGGGGTAGTTCGTCCCAGTCGACCGGGGTGGAGACGGTGGCGCGCGCGTTGGCGCGCAGCGAGTACGCGCAGGCGATGGTGCGGTCCCGCGCCATCTGGTTGAAGTCGACGAAGACCCGTTCGCCCCGTTCCTCCTTCCACCAGGCGGTGGTGACCAGCTCGGGGCGGCGTCGTTCCAGCTCGCGGGCCAGCGCGATGGTGGCGCGGCGGACCTCGACGAACGTCCAGCGCGGCTGGATGCGCAGGTAGACGTGCATGCCCCGGCCACCGGAGGTCTTCGGCCAGCCGGGCACGCCCAGCTCGTCCAGCAGGCCGCGCAGCTCACCGGCGGCGGTCACCGCGTCGGCGAAGTCGGTGCCCGGCTGCGGGTCGAGGTCGACGCGCAGCTCGTCGGGGCGGTCGGTGTCGGCGGCGCGCACCGGCCACGGGTGGAACACGACGGTGCCCATCTGCGCCGCCCAGGCCACGTGCGCCAGGTCGGCGGGGCACAGCTCGTCGGCCGGGCGGCCGCTGGGGAAGGCGATGCGCGCGGTGCGGACCCACGGGGGCACGCCCCGCTGCGGCACCCGCTTCTGGAAGAACATCTCCCCCTCGATGCCGTCGGGGAAGCGCTGGAGCGTGGTCGGCCGGTCGCGCAGGGCGCGCATGATCCCGTCGCCGACGGCCAGGTAGTAGCGGAAGACGTCGGCCTTGGTGAAGCCCCGCTGGGGAAAGATCACCCGGTCGGGGCTGCTCAACCGCACCGTGTGCCCGGCTACCTCGATCTCTTCGACCGTGCCCTTGCCCGCCATCACGCGACCATATGCGATGCCACCGACAGCCGACGTACCGTGAAGGGGTGAGTCTTTCCGACAACGAACTGCCCCGTACCGAGGACGAATGGCGCGTGCGGCTGAGCCCCGAGGAGTTCCGGGTGCTCCGCGAGGCCGGCACCGAGGCGCCCTGGACCGGTGAGTACGTCGACACCAAGACCCCCGGCGTCTACCACTGCCGGGCCTGCGGGCTGGAACTGTTCCGCAGCGAGGACAAGTTCGACTCGCACTGCGGGTGGCCGAGCTTCGACGACGCCATCCCGGGCGCGGTCAAGGAGATCCCGGACAACACGCTCGGGATGCGCCGGATCGAGATCCGCTGCGCGCGCTGCGACAGCCACCTCGGGCACGTCTTCGAGGGTGAGGGCTTCACCCCGAAGGACACCCGGCACTGCGTCAACTCGATCTCGGTGCGGCTGGAGCCCAGCGCCGGCTGACGGCGGCGTCACAGCCGCAGCAGGCCGCCGGCCTCGTCCACCCGGTCGGCGGCCTCGTCGTCCAGCCACACGCCGCCGGTGGCCAGGTAACGGAAGCGGTACTCCCCCGGCTTCAACCGGACCGTCACGGTACGGGTGCCGTCGCGGCGCGGCACCAGCTCGTGCCGGCCGGGCTCCCAGCCGTTGAAGCAGCCGACCACGCTCACCGTGCCGGGCGGGGTGTCCCGGGGCAGCGAGAACGTCACCCGGGTCTGGTTGCCGAAGAGCTTGTTGCGCTTGATCACGAATCCTCCGGGGATTTTCGGCGGTCACCGGAGTCAACGCTCGACACGCCGGGAGCGACTCGCCGTAGGGCCGGATCAGGTTCGCCGGTTCCGGTTGCTCGATGGTGTCGTCTGCGCGACTCTCGGATGACAGGTCCGTTTTCGGGGGGTTTCGCATGGCAACCTGCGAGGTTTGCGGTAACGACTACTGGATGGCGTTCGAGGTGCGCACCGTCGACGGGTCGCGGCACACGTTCGACTGCTTCGAGTGCGCGGTGCACAAGATGGCGCCGATCTGCGAGCACTGCCAGATCAAGATCGTCGGCCACGGCGTCGAGGTCTCCGGCCGCTTCTTCTGCTGCGCCCACTGCGCCCGCGCCGTCGAGGGCGAGCAGGGCGCCGAGGTACGCGACGCGGTCGGCGCCCGCCCCGCCTGACGCGCGCGCCCCGGCCGTCCCGCACCCGGCCCGGCCGGACCTCGGGGCGCCGCCTAACCTGGGCCGATGCCCGTCGAGCCCCACCTGGCCGGTTTCGCCGACCTGGACGCCCGCACCTTCCACGACCTGCTCCGGTTGCGCATCGACGTGTTCGTGGTCGAGCAGTCCTGCCCGTACCCGGAACTGGACGGCCGGGACGTCGAACCCGGCACCCGCCACCTGTGGCTGAGCAGCGACGGCGCCGTGGTCGCGTACCTGCGGATCCTGGCCGACCCCGGCGGCGTGGCGCGGATCGGGCGGGTGGTGGTGGCGCCGGCGGCCCGCGGCGCGGGCCTGGCCGGCGCGCTGATGGCCGAGGCCCTCGCGGTGGTGGGTGACCGGCCGTGCGTGCTCGACGCGCAGACGCACCTCGTGGGCTTCTACGCGGGATTCGGTTTCACGGTCGACGGCCCCGGTTACGTCGAGGACGGCATCCCGCACACCCCGATGCGCCGCGACCCAACTCATTGACGTTTGTCACTTTTTGTGGCAACGTGCGGGCGGAGCCGCCACGCGGGAGAGGGCAACTCCCGACAGTCCGGGCGTCGTGCACCGACACCCATCCCGGAGGCTTTCCATGTCCACTCCGTACCGCCGCCCGTTACCGCTCGCGGCGGCGATCCTCGGCGTCTGCGCGGTCGTCGCGGCGCTGCTCACCACCGCGTTCTCCGGCCCGGCCTCGGCGCACGGGTCGGTGGTCGACCCGGCCTCGCGCGCCTACAGCTGCTGGCAGCGCTGGGGCGGTGACTTCCAGAACCCGGCCATGGCCACCCAGGACCCGATGTGCTGGCAGGCGTGGCAGGCCGACCCGAACGCCATGTGGAACTGGAACGGCCTGTTCCGCGAGGGCGTGGCCGGCAACCACCAGGGCGCCATCCCGGACGGTCAGCTGTGCAGCGGCGGCCGCACCCAGAGTGGCCGGTACAACGCGCTCGACACCGTCGGCGCCTGGAAGACCGTGCCGGTCACCAACAACTTCCGGGTCAAGTTCTTCGACCAGGCCAGCCACGGCGCCGACTACATCCGGGTGTACGTGACCAAGCAGGGTTTCAACGCGCTCACCTCGCCGCTGCGCTGGAGCGACCTGGAACTGGTCGGCCAGATCGGCAACACCCCGGCCAGCCAGTGGACGCGTGAGGTGGACGGCGTGTCGATCCAGATCCCGGCGAACGCGCCGGGCCGCACCGGCCGGCACATCGTCTACACCATCTGGCAGGCCAGCCACCTGGACCAGTCCTACTACCTGTGCAGTGACGTGGACTTCGGCGGGTCCGGCCCGACCACCCCGCCGCCCACCAGCACCCCGCCGACGAGCACCCCGCCCACCAGCACGCCGCCGACGAGCACGCCGCCGACCAGCCCGCCGCCGACCACGCCGAACCCGGCCGGCGGCTGCACCGCGACGTACGCGATCACCGGTTCGTGGGGCGGCGGCTTCCAGGCCGACGTGAAGGTGACGAACAACAGCGGCTCGCCGATCCGCGGCTGGTCGGTGAGCTGGAACTACCAGAACGGCCAGCAGGTCAGCTCGGCGTGGAACGCCACTGTCACCACGAGCGGAACACTGGTGACGGCACGAAACGCCGCCTACAACGGCTCACTCGCGCCGGGTGCGAGCACCTCGTTCGGCTTCACCGGCTCGGCCGGTGCGACGAACCCGGTGCCCAGCATCGTGTCCTGTACGACGACCGCCTGACGCCGGTCTTCCCGGTCGGGGCCCTGCTCGACACCCGCTGGGGTGTTAAGCGGGGCCCCTTCCTCTACCGCAGGCGTTAAGAAGGTGCCCTTCCTTTCACACCAGGCAGTTGACGATGTCGGCCACCGAGCGGCGGCGGCCGGTGTAGAACGGGATCTCCTCCCGCACGTGCCGCCGGGCGCCGGAGGCGCGCAGGTCACGCATCAGGTCCACGATCCGGTGCAGCTCGTCGGCCTCGAACGCGAGCATCCACTCGTAGTCGCCGAGCGCGAACGACGCCACCGTGTTGGCCCGCACGTCCGGGTAGCCGCGGGCCATCTTGCCGTGCTCGGCCAGCAGCTCGCGCCGCTCCGCGTCGGGCAGCAGGTACCACTCGTACGAGCGCACGAACGGGTAGACGCACAGGTAGGGGCGCGGCTGCTCGTCGGCGAGGAACGCCGGGATGTGGCTCTTGTTGAACTCGGCCGGGCGGTGCAGCGCCATCTGCGACCAGACCGGGGTGAGCGCCCGGCCCAGCGTGGTGCGGCGGAACCGCAGGTACGCGTCCTGCAGCGCGTCGCTGGACGACGAGTGCCACCAGATCATCAGGTCGGCGTCGGCGCGCAGCCCGGCCACGTCGTACGTGCCCCGCACCGTGACGTCCTTGCCGGCCAGCTCGGTGAAGAGCGACTCGACCTCGTCGACGACGTTCTCCCGCAGCGACGGCAGCGGGCTGGTGGCCCGGTACACCGACCACATCGTGTAGCGGATGGTCTCGTTGAGCTCCCGCAGCCGCGCCGCGTTGGTCTGCTCGGTCATGCTGCCGATCCTTCCAGTGCCGTGATGATCTCTTCGGCCGCCGTCTCGCCGGAGCGGACGCACACCGGGATGCCGACGCCGTCGTAGCCGGCCCCGGCCACCGCAAGCGTCGGGTACGCGGCGCGCAGC
>NZ_KK037233.1:2662162-2665769 GCF_000568915.1 Micromonospora sp. M42
CCGACGGTCGGGTGCACGATCGCCTCGGCCAGGCCGAGGCGCCGGGCCAGCGTCACCGCCGCCGACTCGCCACCGGCCGGGTCGCGCATCAGGAACGACTCCGCGCCGAACTCGACCGGCCCGCCTGCGAGCTCACCGGTGAACAGCTTGCCGCCGAGGCGGCCGGACTGCTCGTACACGGTGACCTCGGTGCCCTCGGGAGCGCTGTCGCGCAACCGGACGGCGGCGGCCAGCCCGGTGATCCCGCCACCGACGATCGCCACCCGCCACGGTCGCACCACTGTCGCCTCCTAGCGCTCCGGTCGCGCGGTCAGCTCGTGCACCAGCGCGACCACCCGGGTCAGCACCTCGGGGTCGGTCTCCGGCAGGACGCCGTGGCCGAGGTTGAACACGTGGCCGGGAGCGGCCCGGCCCTGCTCGACGATGCGCCGCACCTCGGTCTCCACCACCGGCCAGGGCGCGAGCAGCACGGTCGGGTCGAGGTTGCCCTGCACCGCCTTGTCCGGCCCGATCCGGCCGGTGGCGACGTCCAGCGGCGTACGCCAGTCCACGCCCACCACGTCGGCGCCGGCCTCGCCCATCGCGCCGAGCAGCTCGCCGGTGCCCACCCCGAAGTGGATCCGCGGCACGCCGGAGTCAGCGAGCCCGCCCAGCACGTACGTCGAGTGCGGCAGCACGAAGCGGCGGTAGTCGGCCTCGGAGAGCGCGCCGGCCCACGAGTCGAACAGCTGCACCGCGGAGACCCCGGCGTCGATCTGCACCTGGAGGAACGCCAGCGTCACCTCGGCCAGCCGGGCGCACAGCGCGTGCCACAGGTCCGGGTCGCCGTACATCAGCGCCTTGGTCTTGGCGTGGGTACGCGACGGCCCGCCCTCGACCAGGTAGCTGGCGAGCGTGAACGGGGCGCCGGCGAAGCCGATCAGCGGGGTGTCGCCCAGCTCGACGACGAGCTGGCGGACCGCCTCGTCCACGTACGACACCTCGTCGCGGCCGATCGGGGAGATCCGCTCGACGTCGGCGGCGGTACGGATCGGCTCGGCCACCACCGGGCCGGTGCCGGGCACGATGTCCAGGTCGATGCCGGCCGCGGCGACCGGCACCACGATGTCGCTGAACAGGATCGCCGCGTCCACGCCGTGCCGGCGCACCGGCTGGAGCGTGATCTCGGTGACCAGGTCCGGCCGGCGGCAGGACTCCAGCATCGGCACGTTCGCCCGGATCTCGCGGTACTCCGGCAGCGACCGGCCGGCCTGGCGCATGAACCAGACCGGCGTGTGCGGGCCCGGCTCGCGCCGGCAGGCGCGCACGAAGGGCGAGTCGGCCGGCCCGCCGCGGCGGGGTTCTCCGTCTCGGGCGGCAGTGCCCGTGGTGTCGGTGGTCATCGCGGCAATCGTGCCACGCCCCCGGCAGGCGCCCGCGCTCACCGTCCGCATTTGTGACGTAGAAGGAAGGGCCCCCGCTTAACGCCTCCGGTAGAGGAAGGGCCCCTTCTTAACCGTCGATCACCCGGCGCGCCGTCGCGCGCCGTACGGTGGGCGCGCATAGGCTGCCCGCATGGCCCCCCCGATCGCGCTCCCGGAAACGTTCGCTCGCGCGGTCGCGGGGCTGCGGTCGGTGACACCCCGCCCGGAGATCATCCTGGAGGAGGTCGGCGCGCCCCAGCGGCTGGCCCCGTTCGCGTTCGCGCTCTCCGCCGCCGTGATGCGCGACGACGACGAGGTGGCCACCGGCCGGCTGATCCTGCTGCACGACCCGGCCGGGCACGAGGCGTGGCAGGGCACGTTGCGGCTGGTCACGTACGTCACCGCCGAGCTCGAGGTCGACCTGGCCAGCGACCCGCTGCTGCCGGGCGTCGGCTGGACCTGGCTGACCGACGCGCTGGACGCGCAGGGCGCCGGGCACCGGGCGATCGGCGGCACCGTCACCCAGACGCTCTCCACCCGGTTCGGCGAGCTGGCCGGGCCGCCCGCCGCCGGCGACATCGAGATCCGCGCCTCCTGGACGCCGCTGCGCGCCGACCTGGGTCCGCACCTGCTCGGCTGGTGCACGCTGCTGGCCTCCACGGCCGGCCTGCCGCCGCCCGGCGTCACCGCGCTGCCCCGGCGTTCCGCCGGCGCCGCCTGACCACACCCGGCCGGATACGCGAAGGCCGCCCCGGCGAACCGGGGCGGCCTCGGGCGAGTACAGGTCAGAGATAGTTCTCGGCCTCGTCGCAGACCTTGTCCAGACCCTTGTTCGCCGCCTCGAAGGCAGCCCGGTCGCCACGCGACGCGGCGGCGATGGCGGTGGTCAGCTTGTCCAGGCAGCTCGCGATGACCTTCTTCTGCCGGGCCTGCTCGTCCCGGTCGTTCTTGGTGCCGGTCAGGTCCTGCTGGGTGTCCGACAGCCGCTCCTGCACCGTCTTCAGCTCACCCTTGAGCTTCTCGATCTCCTGCTGGTTCGCCGAGATGGTGCCGTCGCGCTGGCTGACCAGCCGCTGGGACTTGTCCAGCTCGCCGTCCGTGGAGACGTACAGGAAGGTCATCACGCCGCCGAAGACGAACAGCAGCGCGGCGACGAGGCCGAGGACCAGCGGGGCCCACCTCCGGCCGCCGCCGGCGGGCGCGCCGCCGGCCGGTCCGTAGGGGCCGGGCGGCCAGGACATAGGCGGCGGGCCGTAGCCGGGGCCGGATACCGGTGGGGCGGACAGCGGCGGGCCCGACAGCGGCTGCGGGTAGCCGGGGCCGGAGACCGGCGGTACGGAGACCGGCGGCGCCGACATCGGTGGGGGCACCGGAGCGGCGCCCGGCGCGTAGCCCGGCTGACCCGGCGCGGCGGGCTGGTATCCGCCGTACCCGGGTGTGCCGTCGGGCGCGGTGGGCTGGTGCAGGGTCGGGGCGGGCTGGTTCGGGTCGTACTGCTGGGGCGCGGGCCGGCTGCCGTACACGTTGCCGTAGACCGTGCCCCCCGGCGCCGGGGGCGGGTTGTCGCCCCCGGCCGGTGGGTAGGACATGTCGTTCCTCCAGATGAGCTGGTCCCCCGCGGGGTGGCCCGATGGGCCGGGGTCGATGCGCTGCGGTCGCCCCACACCGGCGTGGGCGACCGGTCAGCAGAGGCGGAACCGGTCGCAGGCGGTCTTGATCGGCACCGCCAACCCGATGCCCTCGGCGTTGCGGGCCTTGGCCGTGGCGATGCCGACGACCTCCTTGGCGCCGTTGATCACCGGGCCGCCGGAGTTACCGGGGTTGATCGGCGCGTCGAACTGGATGACCGGGCCACCGCCGCGCTCGTCTTCGCGGAACGCGCTGACCACGCCCGTGGTGACGCTGTCCTGCAACCCGAGCGGCGCGCCGACCACGATGATCTGCTGGCCGGACCGCACCGGATCACTGGCCGCGACCAGACCGGCGAACTTGGCGGTGGTGCGCAACTGCGCCAGGTCCTTGTCCTTGTCGGTGGCGATGATCGTCGCCTCGAACCGCTGGTCCTTGCGCTCCAGGAACACCTTGCGCTCACCGGCGGTGAAGACCGACTCGACCACGTGGAAGTTCGTCAGCAGCGTGGTGCCGCCGCCGGACGGGGCCTTGCCGACGGCGAACGCCGTACCGGTGAACTGCCCGGCCCGCAC
>NZ_KK037233.1:2665903-2763765 GCF_000568915.1 Micromonospora sp. M42
CCCTCGGCCATCCGCTTGTCGGCGGCGGCGAGCCGGTCGTCGAGCCGGTAGATCTGGTACGCCTGCACGCCGCTGACCACCGCCAGCACGGCGGCCAGGGCCAGCGCCACCACCGCGAGCCGGCTGCGCCGGGGGGCGCGCTCCGGCGGACCGAGCGGCGCGCCGAAGCCGGAGACCTGCTGACCCGGGTACGCCGCCGGCTGGCCGGGATAGGACGGCGCGGACACCGGCTGGCCCGGATAGGCGGGCGCGGAGACCGGCCGGCCCGGGTAGGACGAGCCGGAGCCGGACGGGGCGCCGGAGTGCCGGTCCGCGTACGGCGACGAGGCCTGGCCCGGGAACGACTGTGACCCGGCGGGCGCCTGGCCCGGGTAGGCCGGGGCGGACTGGGCCGGTGCCGAGCCGAAGGAGGACTGCCCCGGCTGGGCCGACGGCGTGCCGTAGGAGGACTGACCCGGCTGGGCCGGCGCGCCGCCGAACGACGACGGGCCCGGCTGGGACGGCGCGGCGCCGAACGACGGCTGGGACGGCGCGGGCGGGGTCGCGACACCCGACGACGCGGAGTAGGCGGCCGACGGCGACGCCCCGGCCGCGTCGGCGCGGCCCGGGTAACCGGCGGACGGCTGCGCGGTCGCCCGCGCCGGATGACCCGCGCCCGAGGACGGGGCGGGGTAGCTCGTGCCCGAGGACGCCGGGTAGCTCCCCCCGGACGATCCCGGGTAGCTCGCGCCCGGCGACGTGGTCGGGTAGCCCGCGCCCGGCGACGTGGCCGGGTAGCCCGTGCCCGGCGCCGCGTGGCCTCCGGTGCCGGCGCCGCTCCACGACGCGCCGACACCGCCCGCGGTCGACCCGGGCACGGTCGACCCGGACAGTGGAGCCGGACCGCCGGGCGGGTCGAAGCGTGGCGGCAGCGGGCCCGGCCGATCGGCCGTCGGGTCACCGCCCTGCCCCGGCACGCCGTCGCCGGTTCCGTACCCGCCTGTCATGCTCGACCGTCCTCCCCGTCGGCTTCGCCGACGCCCCCGACCGCTGTCGTCCGGCCCTGTGCGCCGCTCGCGGCTCGATGGACCGTACCGGCGGAAACGGGCTTTGTCTCCCCCGCTGTCCGACCCTCTCACGGCCCCGCAACCCGGTTCGTTCCGGACACCTGACGGACACCGCGCCGACACGCGCCGGACCGGCTGCGCACACCGGATCGTCCGGCCTACTAGGGTTGTCAGGTGACCGACGAACCACCCCTGCGCCGTCGGGCCGCCGAAAGCCGTACGGGAGAGGTCTCCGCCGATCCGACGTCGGCCCTGCCGGAGCCGGCGGACGCGGGGACCGAGACCGAGCCGGGCGCGGCCGTCCCCCTGACCGCGCCGCGCGACGGCACGCCCGCCCCGGTGGCCACACCGGCCGAGTTGAACGAGGTCGTGGCCCGTTTCGCGGGCGGCACCGGCCCGGTGGCCCTGGACGCCGAACGCGCCTCCGGCTACCGCTACAGCCAGCGCGCCTACCTGGTGCAGTTGCGCCGCGTCGGCGCCGGCACCGCGCTCATCGACCCGCTGCCGCTGCCCGACCTGTCCGCCCTCGACGAGGCGATCGCCGAGACCGAGTGGGTGCTGCACGCGGCCAGCCAGGACCTCGCCTGCCTGGCCGAGCTGGGCCTGCGCCCGCGCCGGCTGTTCGACACCGAACTGGCCGCCCGGCTGGCGGGATTCGAGCGGGTCGGCCTGGCCGCGCTGACCGAACAGCTGCTCGGGTTCAGCCTGGAGAAGCACCACTCCGCCGCGGACTGGTCCAGCCGGCCGCTGCCGGAGTCCTGGCTGACGTACGCGGCGCTGGACGTCGAACTGCTGGTGGACCTGCGCGACGCGCTGGACGAGGAGCTGGGGCGGCAGGGCAAGTCCGGCTGGGCGGCGGAGGAGTTCGACGCGCTGGTGCGCAACGGCGCCCGTCCGCCGCGCGTGCGCGCCGAGCCGTGGCGGCGCACGTCCGGCATCCACCGGGTACGCGGCGCGCGCGCCCAGGCCCGGGTGCGGTCCCTCTGGTACGCGCGGGACCAGATCGCCGCCCGCCGGGACGCCGCGCCGGGCCGGGTGCTGCCCGACTCGGCCATCGTGGCCGCCGCCGAGCTGGACCCGAAGGACGAGAAGACGCTGCTCACGCTCCCCGTTTCGGTGGGCGCTCGGTGCGCGGCCTGGCGCGTCCCTGGCTGGCGCGCCTCGACGATGCGCGCAATTTGCCGGACGAACGCGCTGCCGATGAGCCGGACGTTGGAGGGGCCACCGCCGCCGCACCGCTGGGCGAGCGCGAACCGGTGGCGCCGCGTCGGCTGAACCGGTCCCGGGAGGTGTGGTCGTCACCGCCGGGGCGCACTGCTGCCGGCGGAGACCTGATCGCGCGGTACTCGATCCGCCGGCTGGCGTGGCAGCCACCCGCGGAGATCACCGACGACACCGTGGCGGAGGCGCTGCGCGCCTTCGGCGCCCGCGAGTGGCAAATCGGGCTTCTGCTGCCCGCTCTTACCGAGGCGCTGCGGACCCCCCAGCAGTAACGTCGGTGGCAGGTGTGAGGTGGGCCACGCGAGGGGTGGTGCCACGTTTGGTTACTGGCGAGTAGCATCCGGGGAAATGCCCGTGCCGAGGGAGGCTCCAAGTGCCCCGTGAAGTCCGGGATGTCGTCTTCGTCGACGGCGTCCGTACCCCGTTCGGCAAGGCGGGTGGGATGTACGCCAACACCCGCGCCGACGATCTGGTGATCCGCTGCATCCGCGAGCTGATGCGCCGCAACCCGCAACTGCCGCCGGAGAAGGTGGAGGAGGTGGCGATCGCCGCCACCACCCAGATCGGTGACCAGGGCCTGACCATCGGCCGTACCGCCGCCCTGCTGGCCGGCCTGCCCAAGACCGTGCCCGGCTTCGCCATCGACCGGATGTGCGCCGGCGCGATGACCGCCGTCACCACGGTGGCCAGCGGCATCGCCATGGGCGCGTACGACGTGGCAATCGCCGGCGGCGTCGAGCACATGGGCCGCCACCCGATGGGCGAGGGCGTCGACCCCAACCCGCGCATCGTCGCGGAGAAGCTCGTCGACCCGTCCGCCCTGGTGATGGGCTCCACCGCGGAGAACCTGCACGACCGCGTCCCGCACATCACCAAGGAGCGCACCGACGCGTTCGCGCTGGCGTCGCAGCAGAAGACCGCCAAGGCGTACGCCAACGGCAAGCTCCAGGGTGACCTGGTGCCGGTGGCGACCCGCGACCCGGAGGCGGGCTGGGGCCTGGCCACCGTGGACGAGGCGCCCCGCGACACCTCCATGGAGAAGCTGGCGAGCCTGAAGACCCCGTTCCGGCCGCACGGCAAGGTCACCGCCGGTAACGCGGCCGGCCTGAACGACGGCGCCACCGCCGCGCTGCTGGTGGCCGAGGAGACCGCCCGTGAGCTGGGCCTGCCGGTCGGCATGCGCCTGGTGTCGTTCGGCTTCGTCGGCGTCGAGCCCGAGGTGATGGGCGTCGGCCCGATCCCGTCGACCGAGAAGGCGCTGCGCATCGCCGGCCTGAGCATCGACGACATCGGCCTGTTCGAGCTGAACGAGGCGTTCGCGGTGCAGGTGCTCGCCTTCCTGGACCACTTCGGCATCGCCGACGACGACCCGCGGGTCAACCAGTGGGGCGGCGCGATCGCCATCGGCCACCCGCTCGCGTCCTCCGGCGTCCGGCTGATGACCCAGCTCGCCCGCCAGTTCGCCGAGCACCCCGAGGTCCGCTACGGCCTCACCGCCATGTGCATCGGCATCGGCATGGGCGGCACCGTGATCTGGGAGAACCCGCACTGGGAGGGCAACAAGTGAGCGCGCTCGCCGCACCGAACGAGGTCGTCACCAAGGCGCTGCTGCGCCAGGTGGCGGTACCCGGGCTGGACCGGCCCGCCGCCCTCATCACGCTCGACAACGGCTTCGACCACACCAAGCCGAACAGCTTCGGCCCGGGCGGTCTGACCAGCCTGGACGAGGCGATCACCGCCGCGCTCGCGGCGGAGCCGGCGTTCATCGCGGTCACCGGCAAGCCGTACATCTTCTGCGTGGGCGCGGACATCACCAGCCTGCCCGCGCTGGAGAACCGGGAGCAGGCGCTGGAGATCGGGCGGCTCGGCCACCGGGTCTTCGCCCGGCTCAAGGACAGCGCCGTCCCCACGTTCGCGTTCGTCAACGGCGCGGCGATGGGCGGCGGCCTGGAGCTGGCGCTGCACTGCCACTACCGGACGCTGTCGGCGGGCGCGGCGGCCCTGGCGCTGCCCGAGGTCTCGCTCGGCCTGATCCCCGGCTGGGGCGGTACGCAGCTGCTGCCGAACCTGATCGGCATCCCGGCCGCCACCCAGGTGATCATCCAGAACCCGCTGATGCAGAACAAGATGCTCAAGCCGAAGCAGGCTGCCGAGATGGGCATCGCGGACGTGCTGCTGGAGCCGGCCGACTTCCTGGAGCGGTCGCTGGAGTGGGCCGCCGGCGTGGTCCGGGGCGAGGTCACGGTGACCCGTCCCGAGGTCGACAAGGACATGTGGGCGGGCGTGCTCTACTTCGCCCGGCAGACCCTGGACCAGCGGCTGCACGGCGCGGTCCCGTCCGCGTACAAGGCGCTGGACCTGCTGGAAACGGCGAAGGACGCCGACTTCGCCACCGGCACCGCGGCGGAGGACGAGGCCCTCGCGGACCTGGTCTTCTCCGAGGAGCTGCGCAGCGGCCTGTACGCCTTCGACCTGGTGCAGCGACGGGCCAAGCGCCCGGCCGGCGCGCCGGACAAGGGCCTGGCCCGCCCGGTCACCAAGGTGGGCATCGTCGGCGCCGGTCTGATGGCCAGCCAGCTCGCGCTGCTGTTCGCCCGGCGGCTGCAGGTGCCGGTCGTCATGACCGACCTGGACCAGTCCCGGGTGGACAAGGGTGTCGGCTACGTGCACACCCAGATCGAGAAGGCCGTCAGCAAGGGCCGGATGGACAAGGGCACCGCCGCCAAGCTGTACGGCCTGGTCAGCGGCTCGGTCGACAAGTCCGTGTTCGCCGACGCCGACTTCGTCATCGAGGCCGTGTTCGAGGACCTGGGCGTCAAGAAGCAGGTCTGGGCCGAGCTGGAGAAGATCGTCAAGCCGGAGGCGGTGCTCGCCACCAACACCAGCTCGCTGTCCATCACCGAGATGGCCGCCGAGCTGGAGCACCCGGAGCGGGTGGTCGGCTTCCACTTCTTCAACCCGGTCGCGGTGCTGCCGCTGCTGGAGATCGTCCGCGGCGAGCGGACCGACGACGCCACGCTGGCCACCGCGTTCGCTGTCGGCAAGCAGCTCAAGAAGTCGTCGGTGCTGGTGAAGGACGCCCCGGCGTTCGTGGTGAACCGGCTGCTGACCCGCTTCCTCGGCACCGTGTTCGCGGCCGTCGACCAGGGCACCCCGCTGGACGTGGCGAACAGCGCGCTGGACCCGCTGGGCCTGCCCATGCGTCCGCTGGCGCTGCTGCAGCTCGTCGGCCCGGCCGTGGCGTACCACGTCGGCGGCACCCTGCACGAGGCGTTCCCGGACCGGTTCGGGGTCAGCGAGAACCTCAAGCGGATCGCCGACTCGGGCAAGCCGATCGTGGTCGACGACCAGATCAACGACGAGGTGGCGAAGCTGCTGGTGGTCGGCGACGAGCCGCTCACCGGCGAGCAGGTCCGGCAGAACGCGCTGGACGCGTTGGCGCAGGAGATCCGGCTCATGCTCGACGAGGGCGTCGTCGCCGAGGCGCAGGACATCGACCTGTGCATGATTCTCGGCGCCGGCTGGCCGTTCCACCTGGGCGGCGTGACGCCGTACCTGGACCGGACCGGCACCTCCGAGCGGGTGACCGGCAAGCGGTTCCTGCCGCGCGGCGTGGCCAGCCTGCGCTGACCGATACCGCATCGATCGCGGTGGTCGGGCTGTCCGAGACGGACGCCCGGCCACCGCGATCGGCGTTTCGCGGGCAGGTCACGGGTCGGATGCGGTTTCGTCCCACCGGCCTTCCACGGACAGCGGCATGTCGGTGCTCCTGGCTACGATCACGCCTTCAGTTTTCTCACAGGAGCTGCCTACATGTCCCAGCCGCCGTCCAATCCCTACCCCGGCCACTACCCGCCGCCCCAGCACCAGCCCGGCGGCTTCCAGCCGCCCCCAGCAGCCGCAGTACGGCGGTGGCTACCCGCAGGCTCCGCAGCAGCCCCAGTACGGCGCTGACTACCCGCAGATCCCGCAGCAGCCCCAGTACGGCAACCAGTTCGGCGCGCCGGTCCCGCCGAAGAAGTCCGGCGTCGGCAAGATCCTGCTGATCGTCCTCGCGGTGGTCCTGGTGCTCTGCGTCGGTGGCGGCATCGTCACCTGGCTCGTCACCAAGGACACCGTCGGCGAGGTGGTCACCGCCACCAAGACCCGGGTGGTCGAGCCGCAGACGCTCGGCGGCCGGCCGAAGGTCACCGACCCTCAGCTGCAGAACGCCGCGACGCAGATGAAGGCCTCGCTCAGCAAGGACGTGCCGGACGCGACGAGCACGGCCGGCGCCTTCTACGGCAACCCGGAGAAGAAAGACCTGGTCATGATCGTCGCCGTGTCCGGCGTCATGGCCGACCCGAAGAAGGAACTGGACGACGCCGCCACGGCGGTCACGCCGGACCTGGCCACCAAGGACTTCAAGACGGTCGACCCGGGCCCGCTTGGCGGCGACGCCAAGTGCTCCGACGGCAAGGCCTCGGGTGAGCAGGTGGCCGTCTGCATCTGGGCCGACCGGGGCAGCCTCGGCATGGTGGTCGTCTACTTCAAGTCCGCGGCCGAGCTCCAGAAGGAGTTCGTCACGATGCGCGGCGAGATCGAGAAGCAGGGCTGACACCGCTACGCACCGGGCCCCCGCCGCGACGGCGGGGGCCCGGTGTCGTTTCCGGATCAGGCGGACTCGGCCCGTTCGGCAGGGCTCCGGCAGACGCAGAACTCGTTGCCCTCGGGGTCGGCCAGCACCACCCAGCCGCTGCCGTCCGGCCGGCGCCGGTCGGCCACCAGCGTGGCGCCGAGGTCACGCAGCCGCGCCACCTCCTCGTCGCGGGTGCCCTCGGCCGCGTGCAGGTCGATGTGGAACGCGCCCTTGCCGTGCCGCTCGCCCACCCGGACGAACAACAGGTCGGGGCCGTCGCCGGCGGGCGCGGCGAGGACCGCCTCCGGGTCGTCCGGGTGGTCGTCGTCGGCGAGCCGGCGGTCGAGCACCCGGGCCCACCATCCGGCGAGGGTGTACGGGTCGTCGGACTCGACTGTCACGCAATGGAACTGTGCACTCATCGGTGCTTCCTCCTGTGGGGTACGCGCCCCGGCGGAGTGGGAACGTCAGCGGGGAACGCGGGGCGCGGGACGGTTCACGAAAGACATCGACCACACCCCCTTCCACCTCATCGGGCTGACCGGTTGATCATTCCACCGCCCTCCGGCGCCGGCAACCCCGCCCCGCCGCAAGGAAGGGCCCCTTGTTAACACCTGCGTGTTAACAAGGGGCCCTTCCTCTACCGGAGGCGTTAAGAAGGTGCCCTTCCTTACGGGCCGACGAACACCGCCTTCGCGCGCCAGTCGACGCCGTCGATCGCCGGGCCGCTGCGCACGGTGAACGTCGCGGCCGGCACGCCGTTCACCCAGTCGGTGGCGGCCAGGTCACCGGTGTTGCGGTTGACCTTGTAGAGCGTGCCGCCGGAGACGAAGACCGCGCCCGCGTCGGCGAACCCGCTCGCCCCGGACACCGTGAACCGGTCGGCGCCGACGACGCCGCTGTCCGGGGTGAACCAGCGCCAGAACAGTCCGTTCTGCCCGTTGAGCGTGTAGTAAAGCCGCCCGCCGGAGAAGAACATGCCGGTCACGTTCGGGATCTCGGCGTAGAAGCCGGTGGTCGCGCCGACGTACGTCTGCCCGGTCGGCCCGGAGTTGGTGATCACGTTGTCCCAGTACGGGTCGTGGTACGGGTCCACCAGTTCCGGCGTGCCGAACGTGGTGCCGTTGAACGTACGCCGCCACAGCGCGCCGTCGGCGCCGTAGAACACCGTCCCGCCGACCCAGAACGCGTTGCGCGCGCCCGCCCAGACGGTGCCGTCCGGGTCGGTCACCGGGTCCGGCGCGCCGACCGTGCTCTGCCCGTCGTACGAGCGCACCTGCACCGGCGAGCTGGCCGGGGCGGGCGGGGGCCCGGTCTTGACGATCTCGACGGCGTTCACCAGCGGGTTCTCCCGCACGTGGCGGAACTCCACGTCGATCGAGCCGTCGCTGACCACCGTGAACTCCCGCATGGTGCCCACGTTGTGCCCGGCGGTGGCGGACAGGTCGAGGTCGTCGAGGACGACAGCACCCTCCAGCGCCACGTCGAAGATCCGCGTGCCGGCGTTGGCGGTGCCCGCGTACCGGTTGGCCATGTAGAGCCGCACGTGCACCTCGGTGCCGTTGGGCACCGGGAACTGCCAGGTCATCTCCGCACCGCCGGACGGGTCGTACCGCTCGTGGTTGTAGAGCTCGACCGGGGTGCCGGCCGGCACCGTCGAGTCCAGGCTCGCGGCGGTGGTGTAGCTGGAGACGCTGCTGCCGGTGTTGTGGTACGGGCTGGGGCTGGAGCTGGTGTCGGCCGCCCAGTCCGGCCCGCCGTCGGTGGCGGCGACGGACGAGCCGCCGGCGTTCACCCGGTACAGCACGTTCGTCGGCTGCGGCAGGCCCGCCTGGTAGACGTTGCCGGGCAGGGTGGCCGTGGTGGTGGGGTGCACCGCCGTCCCGCCGGCCAGCGGGAAGAACGCGATCCGCTCCCGGCGGTACTGGAAGTTGCCGATCCACAGCGTGTCGCCGCCGACCCAGAGCCCGGTCGGCGTGACGAGCATCTCGGAGGCGCCGATGCCGCGCGGGTGGCGGCCGGGGTTCCAGGACAGCGGCAGGCCGTTGGCCGGGTCGAGCGCGGCGATGCTGGCCCGGCCGACCGCGCCGGCCCGGGCGTTGTCGGTGCCGGTGGTGTTGTTGAGCCAGCGGAGGTGGCCGCCGACGTAGACCGCCTCTTCGCTGATGCCGACGGACAGGAACGTGTCGCCGCCGCTGTAGTCGACCCAGGTCGGCTGGAGAGCGGAGCCGGTCGCGCCGGCCTCCCAGCGGGCCGCGGTGTCGCAGAGCGTTCCGCTGTACGGCGCGCCGGTGGTGACCACCACGAAGTAGCTGTTGTCCGGGGAGAACGCGACGTCACGGACGTACGAGTCGAAGGACTGCCACTTGCAGCGCGGCGTGTAGCGGGCCGTGTTCCAGTCCGCGACGGTGGCGGCGGTGGCACCCAGGTCGATCTTGACGATCTGGTCGTGCAGCACCCCGTCGGCCTTCTTGAAGTTGCCGATGACGACGAGCTGCGTGCCGTCCGGGGAGACGGCGAGCTTCTCCGCGCCGACGCCGGCCTTGGCGCCGCTGACCCCGTCCCAGTTGTGGTTCTCGGTCAGCGTGGTGGTGAGGTAGCTGTCCACGGCGCCGGTGGTGGCGTTGAGCGACGCCAGTCCGCCGCGCGGGTTGGGGTTGCCGGCCGTGGTGAAGATGCCGCCGACCAGCAGCCGGTTGCCGACCAGCGCGATGTCCTTGATGAGCCCGTTGAACGCGGGCGGCGCGAAGCTGGTGACGACCGCCCCGGTGTTGACGTCGAGCAGGGCCACCTTGCGCCGGGTCACGCCGTTGACGGTGTTGAACTTGCCGGCGACGAAGACCGTGTTCGCCGTGGGCCCGCCCGTGACCGCTGTCACCTCGTTGTCGAGCGTGGGCGCGAACGCGGTGTCCACCGCGCCGGTGGCCTTGTCGAACGCGAGCAGGTAGTCGCGGGGGATGTCGACGTCGGAGTTGCGGTTCTGCACACGGGTGAAGGAGCCGCCCGCGATGATCTTCGTACCGGCGTCGTGGATCGCGTCGACCGAGCCGTCCTGGACGTCGGGCGAGGCCGTGGAGGGGACGGTGTGGACCACTTTGTCGTGGCCGGGCGCGGCGGCGGCCGCGGGCGTGGCCGGAGAGAGGCCGACGACGGTGAGGGCGCCGGCGGTGAGGACCGCGAGAAGACGGCGGCGGCGCGGGGCCGAGAGGTGGGTCACGGGCAGCTCCGGTGGGTGAGCAGGGTGAGGCGTCGCTGCGCTTACTCTCCGTTGATCACCGCTCCGCGTCCAGCGTGAGCCGAGCATTCTGCCCGACCACCGTGCCGCCGGGGGCCGACCACCGCCGGGTCCGGCCAGGACAGCCGAGGCTGTCCGCACGAAAAGGTGAGGCCGCCTCACCGGCTGGACGGGTCGGGATGGGCGGTCAGGTGGCCGCGGGCGGGTCGGCCGACGGAAGCGTGACGGTCACCTCCAGGCCGCCACCGGGCTGGGCGACCGCCTTCACCGTGCCGCCGTGCGCGTCGCAGACGGCCCGCACGATCGACAGACCGAGCCCGGAGCCGCGAGCACCGGTGCGTTCCTGGCCGCCGCGCCGGAACGGCTCGAACAGCCCGGGTACGTCGGCGGGGGCGACCTCGAAGCCGGTGTTCCCCACCACCAGCCAGGACCGCTGCCCGTCGGTGCCGGTGCGCACCCAGATCCGCCCGTGCAGGTGGTTGTAGCGGACCGCGTTCTCCACCAGGTTGCCGGCCAGCCGGTCGAGCAGCCCCGGGTCACCGACCACCGGCGCCGGACGCAGCGACGTGTGCACCTTCAGGCCGATCCGCTCGACCTCCCGGGACACCGCGGACAGCGCGTTGGCGGTGCCGACGGCGAGGTCCGACTCCGCGCGCCGGGCCAGCCGCCGGCCGGTCTGGGCCTCGCTGCGGGCCAGCACCAGCAGCGCGTCGACCAGGCCGTTGGCCCGCTCCGAGGCGTCCCGCACCACCCCGGCCATGCGGCGGTACTCGGCGAGGTCGGCGTCGTCGTCGCTGAGCGTCACGTCGATTTCGGTACGCATCACCGCGAGCGGCGTCCGCAGCTCGTGCGAGGCGTTCGCGACGAACCGTTTCTGTGCCTCGAACGCGCCGCTGATCCGGTCCAGCATCGCGTCGAACGTCTCGGCCAGCTCGGCCACCTCGTCGTCGGCGCCGGACCAGCCGATCCGCTCGTCGAGCGTGGCCTCGCCGAGCCGGCGCGCGGTGGCTGTCACCTGGTGCAGCGGGCGCAGCGCCCGGCCGGCCACCAGGTACGCCCCGGCCACCCCGACGACGCTGATCGCCACGAGCGCGAGCAGCCCCTTGACCAGCAGTTCCTGCGACGCCGCGTCGACCAGTTGCCGCTGCCACTGCCCGGCGTCGAGGGTACGGCCGTCGGTGAGCACCACTGTGGTGCCGGGCAGCAGCTCGTCGGTGGGGCGCAGCGCGTCGCGGACCAGCAGCCAGGCCAGCAGCACCAGGATCGCCCCGGCGCCGACCAGCAGGACGCCGTTGAGCAGGGTCAGCCGCAGCCGCAGCGTCGGCCGCACCCGCCGGGTGCCCACGCTCACTGCGTGCGGCCGATCCGGTAGCCCGCCCCGACCACCGTGTCGATGAGCGGCGGGTCGCCCAGCTTCTTGCGCAGCGTCATCACGGTGACCCGGACGATCGTGGTGAACGGGTCGGTGTTGGCGTCCCAGACCCGTTCCAGCAGCTCCTCGCTGGACACCACCGCGCCGCGCGCCTTGAGCAGCTCGGCGAGCACGCCGAACTCCTTGTTGGTGAGGTCGAGCGGCACGCCACCACGGGTGACCACCCGCCGGGCCGGGTCGAGCACCAGGTCGGCCACCTCCAGCACCGGCGGCGCGGCCGGGGTGGCCCGGCGCCCGAGCGCCTGCACCCGCGCCACCAGCTCGTCGAACGCGAACGGCTTGGCCAGGTAGTCGTCGGCGCCGAGCTGCAGCCCCTCCACCCGGTCGGCGACGGTGCCGCTCGCGGTGAGCATCAGCACCCGGGTCAGCGCGCCGGAGGCGGCCAGATCGGCGCAGATCTGGTCGCCGTGCACACCCGGCAGGTCGCGGTCCAGGATCACCACGTCGTACCGGGTGACGAACGCCGCCTCGTGGCCGGCGTCGCCGTCGTACGCGACGTCCACCGCCATCCCGCGCTTGCGCAGCCCGCGCGCGATCGCGTCGGCGAGGTTGCGCTCGTCCTCGACCACCAGTACCCGCATCCCGGCCTCCCGCCTCGTGACCTCTGACAACCTAGTGCCGCCGGCCAAGCGTGTCGCCGGAGGAGCTGCTCCGGCGGCGCATGATCCGCCCGCCGTCCACCGGGTCGATCTTCCGCACCTGCGCGGATTTCTGTGACTGTCAGTGAGATTGGCGACGGCGCGCCGCTGCGTCACTCACTGTCACCGACGGTTGCTCCTCCACGCGAGACTGCCGCCGAGTCAGAAGCCGTTGACCTGCAGATATGCCAATTCGGCCGTCGGGATCTGCGATGCCCTTCCGTCGACTTTGCTCTGCAGCCCGATACGCACTTGTTGCGGTGAGTCACCGTTGCGTCGATGGCTGCAGAGCAAAGTCGGCGCAGGGTGAACCCCGGGAGCTCGCGTCACGGTTACCTTCGGTGACGAAAGTGCAGTCAGTTGGGCCGCCCCATCGACTCGCTACGCCCCTGATCACACCGGGCCCGGCGAGCAGGCGGACCCTCCCGCGCGGCTGGCCCGAACCCACTGGCCGACCGGTCCAGCGCGGGGCCCGCACCCACCGCCGTTGCACAAAACCTTCGGGTACGCGATGCTCAGCGGCAATGATCGACAAGCACGCGGTCGAGGCACCCGATCCACGCCGGGCGGCACCCCGATGACCGGCCGCGACATCGCGTACCGCCGGTTCCGTTTCCCGGCGGACCGGGACGTGGGCCTCGCCGACGGGCTCACCGCGGGGCCGGACGGGCTGGCGCTCGACGGCGCGCCCGGCCGCCTGACCCACACCGATCCGCACTCCGGGACCACCGCCGAGTACGCCGCCGGGAGCTGGACCTCCCCGGTGACGCCGCTCGGCTTCGCCGCCGTCGAGCTGGTGCCCTCCTGGACCGCGCACACGCCGCCCGGCTGCTGGCTGCGCGTGGAGCTGCGCGGCTGGGCCGGCGACGCGGCCTCCACCGGCTGGTACGAGCTGGGCCACTGGGCCGCCGACGACAGCGCGGTGCACCGGGCGTCCGTACCCGGGCAGGCGGACGACCGGGCGCGGGTGGCCGCCGACACGCTGCGGGTGACCGGCGCGACGGTGACCGGCTGGCAGGTGCGGGTGACGCTGCTGCGCCGCCTCGACGCGGCGGACGGCCCGGCGCTGCGCACGATCGGCGTGGTCGCCTCCACCGACCCGCCCGGCGTCGGACAACGAGCCGTCGCAAGAACCGATGCCGGCGCGGGCGGCGCGCGAGGGCGGGTGCTGGACGTGCCGCGCTACGCGCAGCGGCTGCACGCCACCGGGGAGACCCGCTGGGGCGGTGGCGGTGACTCCTGGTGCAGTCCCACCTGCGTGTCGATGGTGCTCGACTTCTGGGGCGCGGGCCCCACCCCGGACCGGTACGCCTGGGTGACGCCGCCCGGCCCCCGCCCGCGGGTGGTGCACGCCGCCCGGCACTGCTTCGACCACGCGTACGCCGGAGCGGGGAACTGGCCGTTCAACACCGCGTACGCGGCGACGCACGGGGTGGACGCGTTCGTCACCCGGCTGCGTTCGCTGGCCGAGGCGGAACTGTTCGTGGCCGCCGGCATCCCGCTGATCGTCTCGGCGGCGTTCGCCGCCGGGCAGGTGCCGGGGCTGGACTACGACACCCGGGGGCACCTCATCGTGCTGGTCGGCTTCACCGCCGACGGCGATCCGGTGCTGAACGACCCGTACGCGCCGGACGACGAGCGGGTCCGCCGCACCGTGCCGCGCGCGCCGTTCGAGCGCGCCTGGCAGGTGGGCAGCGGCGGCATCGCGTACGTGCTGCGGCCCGAGTCGACGCCCCTGCCGCCGCCACCGGCGCAGGCCAACTGGTGATCAGCGTCCGGCCGGCCAGATCGCCATGCCGCCGGTCGGGCGCAGGCACACCAGCTGCGTACCCGTGTCCGCGCACTCGGACCAGGCGCCGGGCAGGATCCCCCGGATCCGCACCTGTCCGGCCGCCACGTCCAGCGCGCCGACGAGCGTCCGGTCCTCGGTGAGCGTGCGCAGCCCGAGCAGCGGCCCGGACGGGAGGTCGTTGCCCGAGACGCGCCAGCGGCCCAGCCGGGCCAGCACCCGGCCGGTCGGCGGGTCCAGCGCCGACAGTTCCAGCTCCTCCCCGACCCCGCGCTCGGCGGCGATCAGCCGGTCGCCGACCGGTCCCATCCCGAGCCACCGCTCGTCGGTCCAGGCCGGGCGGCCGGTGGCCGGATCGAGGGCCTGCGCGCCGCCCACCTGGTTGCGCAGGCACACCATCCCGGCGCAGTCGGCGAACCAGAGTCCGGCGCGGGAGCCGACCGGCAGGCTCCACCGTTCCTCGAGCCGGTCCAGCCCGTACCCGGTGACCGAGCCCCGGGCGTCCTCGACCAGCAGCAGATCGGCCACCACCTGGGCGTACCGGTAGGCGGCACGGCCGGCCGCGGGCGCCACCCGGCCGGTGTGCGCGACGGTGCCCGCGTCCGCGTCGTACACGGTCACCCGGCCCTGCGGGGTGACCAGGACGAGCTGTGTCACCCCGTGGTCGTCGCGGCGGTACCCCACCTCCTGGCCCGGTACGGGCAGCGTCCACCGCACCGCGCCGGAGGCCGGGTCCACGGCCCGTACGGTGCCCGCGCCGGGCGGGCGGGGGTTCTCCAGCAGCAGCCCCGTAGGGTACGTAGACGTGATCCAAGTGAATCGGCCATACATACCCGAAAATCGTGATAATTCGCGTGGTTGGTTAAGAAGATAGTGTGGTCCCTGTGACGTAATTATCAAACTATGGGAAGGCTCTGAAAGTAGGTTGCTGCACCAATGATAGATATGATGGTGACCTTGTCTTTATTTGTGGGGGGGAGCGAAAAGCACATTTCGGGCGGGGGTTCTCCAGCAGCAGCCCGCCGGAGGCGGTCGGACCGGGTATCCGGGATGCCGCCAGCGCAGCGTGCCGGTCGCCGGGTCGAGCATCGCCGACACCGAGTCACCGTCCCCGGCCGGGCTGCTCGTCACCAGCAGTCCCCCGGCCACGGTGGTGAGGCCGAGCACGTGGTCGCCGTCGGTCAGCGCGAACCGCCACGCCGGTTCCCCGCCGGGCAGCCGGTACGCGGCGACCACCCGCCCGCCCCGGCCGGTCGCGCCGGGGCCGTCGGCCACCACCACCCGGTCCGGCCGGACCACGAACGCCGCGCCCTGCGGGGCGGGAATCCGGATCGGCACGGGCCGGCGCGGCGGCCCGGCGGCAGCGTGCACGACGAGCAGCACCAGTACGCCGAGCAGCGCCACCCGGACCGCCGGGCCGGGCGGCCGGCGGGGCGGCGCGGGTTCCGGCTCGTCGGCGGACTCGCCGTGCCGCATCTCGCCCAGTTCGATCACCGGGCTCACGGCAGCCGCCGCACCACGTAGTCACCTGCGGGCCTGCGGCAGACCAGCAGCGTCACGCCGGTCGTGCAGTCGGTCCCGGTGATCACTCCCCTGATCGGGGGCGGACCGCCGGACAGGTCCATCTCGGCCAGGAGCTGCCGGCCGCCGCCCAGCAGCCGGGTGGCCAGCAGCGGGCCGCCGGACCCGTGCTGCGGGGCCAGGGTCCAGCCGCCCAGCTCGGCGATCAGACGCCCGTCGGCCTGGCCGAGCACCGCCAGGCCGCCAGCGCCGATCGCGGTGTCGCCGACGAGCAGCCGGTCGTCGCGCGCCGCCACGACGCGCGCCCACCGGTCCACGCTCCAGCGCACGGCGCCGGTCGCCGGGTCGAGCGCTGTCATCCCGGCGCCCGGCCGGACGGCGCAGAGCAGGGCACCGCACCTGTCGACGTTGTCGACGAGCTTCTGTTCGACGGTCCAGCGCGGTCGCAGCGTGTCCAGGTCGTACGCCTCGATGAGCCCGCCGCCGATCTCCAGCAGCAGCCCGGCCACGGTCATCACGTGGCGCGGGCCGGGCGGTCGAACCGGGTGCAGGTCCCGGGCCGCGACCCGCGCGCCGGTGCGCGCGTCCACGACCACCACCTGCCCGGTGGCCGGCCACAACAGCATGCGTTCCGTCCCGGAGCCGTAATCGAACCCCAGCATGCCCGTCGAGGGCAGCGTCCACATCGTCCTTCCGTCGGCCGGGTCGACCCGGGTGATCGACGGGCGGGGGTCGGACGCGGCGGACTGCGACAGCAGCACCCGGCCGACCGCGAACGCGACGCCGCGCCGGCGCCAGACGTCCACGCCGGTGGCCGCGTCGTACGTCACCGTCTCCCAGTCCTCGTCGCCGCCGGCCGGGCCGGCCACCATCACCCGGCCGTCCTGCTCCCACACCGACACGGCGGTGCCGATGCCGGGCAGCGGACTGCGCCACAGTTCCCGCCCTTCGCGGTAGGCGACGATCTCCCGCCCGTCACCGCGGTTCGGCCGCACCACGTACACCACGTCGCCGGAGACGAACACGGCCGAGCCCAGGCCGCCGGGCAGCGTCCACTCCGCCGGTCCTCGCGGCGGCGCGGCGGCGGTGAGCGTGAGCAGCGCCAGCAGCAGGAGCGCCAGGGTGCGGGCCGGCCGGCCGACGCTGCGCGGCGGGCGGGGGGGCCGCCGGGGGCGGAGCGTCGTGACGCAACTCCCCCAGATCGATGACGGTCACGACCATCCTCTCCCGCGCGCCCGGCCGCCGTCCGGCCGTGACCGGCATTGCCACAATTCGCCTGTACGATGGCGCGTCGTGGCCGTGCCCGTGGTGGACCCCTCGTTGAACCCCTCGTCCGTCGAGACGGACGCCGTCGTGGCCGATCCGCCGCGCCGTGCCCGTCGCCGGCCGGCCCGCGCCGATCTGCTGGCCATCGGAGCCTATGTGCTGCTCGGTGTTCTCGTCTGCCTCAACTACTGGGGCGACGTGGAGCACCGGGTCTCCTCGCACCTGCCGACCGACCACAGCTGGTTCGAGTGGCTGTTCGCGCACGGCGCGTACTCGGTGCAGCACCTGGAGAACCCGCTGTTCACCACCCGGCAGAACGCGCCGGACGGGGTGAACATGATGGCGAACACCTCGCTGCTCGGGGTGACGCTGCCGCTTGCGCCACTGACCCTGCTGCTCGGCCCGCAGGTGATGTACGCGCTCTACCTGGGCGCGGCGCTGTCGGCGACCGCCGCCACGTCGTACTGGGTGCTGTCGCGGCACCTGGTCCGGTCCCGGGCCGCCGCGTTCGCCGGTGGCGCGTTCCTCGGCTTCGCGCCGGGCATCGTCCACCACGCGAACGGCCAGCCCAACTTCGTGTCGAACTTCCTGCTGCCGCTGATCGTGGCGCGGGTGCTGCGGCTGGGCGAGCCGGGGCGGTGGCGGCGCAACGGGCTGGCGCTCGGGCTGCTGGTGGCGTACCAGGTCTTCATCAACGAGGAGATGCTGCTGCTCACCGCGCTGGCCTGCCTGGTCGTCGTGGTGGCGTACGCGGTGCAGCGGCCCCGGGCGGCCCGCGAGCGGGCCGGGTCGTTCCTGGCCGCGCTCGGGCTCGGCGGCGGGCTGGCGCTGCTGCTGACCGCGTACCCGATCTGGTTCCAGTTCAACGGGCCGCAGTCCTACCGCGGATTGCAGGGCGGCGTCTTCCACAACTGGGGCGAGGACCTGGTGGCCTTCGTCACGTTCGCCCGGGACACGATCGCCGGTGACGAGGCGGTGGAGAAGACCATCGGGCTGACCGAGCAGAACACCTGGTTCGGCTGGCCGCTGGTGCTGGTGGCGCTGGGCGCGCTGGTGCTGCTGGTCCGCCGGTCGGTGCCGGCCCGGATCCTGGCCGTGCTGGTGGTCGTCTTCACGATCGCCTCGATCGGCCCGGTGGTGCGGTTCAACGGTGTGGAGACCGACGTCGACGGGCCGTGGGCGTACATTCCGGACGACCTGCCGCTGGTCGAGATGATGATGCCGACCCGGTTGAGCCTGGTCGTGGTGGCCGCCGTGGGTGTGCTGCTCGCCCTGGCGTGGGACGCGCTGGCCGGTGCCGGCCGTCCGCCGGTGCCCGCCCCCCGCGCCGCCGCCGACGACAGCACGGACGGCGACGGCGACGGGACGGCCGCGCGCGACACGCGCCGCCGGGTGCTGCGGCTGGCCGGGTACGCCGCGATCGTGGCCGCCCTGGTGCCGCTGATCCCGCGTCCGCTGCCGGCGGAACACATCGACCCGCCGCCGCGCTTCATCACCGCCGGTGGCTGGCGGCCGTACGTGCCGGAGGGCCGCACGCTGGTGCCGGTGCCGATCCCGAGCAACGTGCACGGGCTGCACACGCTGCGCTGGAGCGCGCTGACCGGGCACGAGTTCCCGATTCCGGGCGGCTACTTCATCGGCCCGAACGAGCGCGGTGAGGGTGTCTTCGGCGCGCCGAACCGCCCCACCAGCACGCTCATCTACTCCACGATGGACGCCAACGCGGTGCCGGAGATCACCGAGGAGAACCGCCGCCAGGCCGTGGACGACCTGCGCTTCTGGCGGGCGTCGGTGGTGGTGCTCGGGTCCGGTCCGCGCGAGGCGGTGCTGCGTGACCTGATGGCTGAGCTGCTCGGCCCGCCGCAGCGGGTGGACGACGTGTGGCTCTGGGACGTGCGCGACCGGGTCTGAGCCGGCGTCCCGGTCAGCCGGTCAGCGCCCGGACGTCCCACAGGTGCCCGCCGGGCACGTCCCGGCCGGGGCCGAGAAGTGCGTCCAGCGTGGCGCGTACCGGGTCGGCCGGCGTCGAGTCGGCCTGCACCAGCGCCGCCGCCCGCCAGTGCCGCAGGTCGGCGACCGCCTGCCGGCGTTCCGCGTCGCCGACCGGCGGCACCTGGCCGGTCTCGGCGGCCCGGCGCAGCAGCAGCGACGTGGCCGGTCCGGCGCGCCCCAGCGGGCGGCCGGGTCGTCCGCCGAGCGCGGCCGATGAAGTAGCCGCCCGCGTGTCGAACGCCAGCGCGTGCGCGCCGACCAGAACATGGCCGGGCTGACCGCCGCCCCGTTCACCGGCGGCACCGGCACCAGCGTGCGGCCCTGCGGCACGTACGCCTGCCAGCCGCCTCCGGACACGACGGCCGGGACCGGCGCGACCGGCACCGTGCGGATCGGGGTCGGCGTCAGCGGCAGCAGCGCGGCGGCGACCGCGCCGGCCCACGGCGCCCAGGCGCGCACGGCGCCGTGCCGGACCCGGTCGACTGCGAGCGCCAGCAGCACCCCGAGCACCGGTACGCACACCAGCGCGAAGCGCGCCGGCACCACCAGGTCCAGCAGCGGCGCCCCGGCGAGCAGGCGGTACGGGCCGGGCAGCCCGGTGTCGTCGCGGTTCACCACCACCGAGGCGCCGAGCGACAGCGCCGCGAACAGCAGGCCGCACGCGGCGAGCGCGCGTACCAGCGGCCGCCGCCACAGCCGTACCACGACGAGCAGCGCCAGCAGCGGCAGGAACGGGCCGAAGAACGAGTTCTGCTCGGTCGGGTTCGGCGACAGCAGCCCGGCCCGGTGGGCGTCCCCGGCGACGCTCTGCCGGGCGGAGGCGACGAACGAGACCAGGTCCAGCCGGTAGCCCCCGGTGTGGAACGGCATCCCCCGGTAGTGGCCCGGCCCGGCGAACTGGAACCACAGCGGGTACGCCAGCAGCACGCCCGCCACCAGCGCGCCGACGCCCAGCCGGCGGGCCACCACCGGCGCCAGGCGACGCGCGGCGGCCCGGTCGGCGAGCGCGTACGCCCCGGCGAACACCCCGGCGGCCAGCGCCAGGAAGACGAGCACCTCCTCGCCGAGGAACACCTGGTACGCGACGGCGAGCCCGAGCAGCACGCCGTCGCGGCGTACCCGGTCGGTGGCCGGGCGGAACACCAGCGCGAGGATCACCGGCACCAGGAACTGGGCGGCCATGTGCAGGTGCGCGCCGGCCTGCGCCACCATGCCCGGGGCGAAGCCGCAGACCAGGCCGCCCACCGCGGCGGCGGCCCGGGAGCGGACCAGCCGCCGGGCGAGCAGCGCGTACCAGGCGGTGGCGGTGCCGGCGAGGCTGATCGTCACGGCGACGAGGAACGCCGCCTGGGAGCCGAACGCGACGGTGACCGGGGTGAGCGGCACGCCCAGCCCGAGCACCGACGTGTTCGCCATCAGGTTCACCCCGTCCGGGGCGTTCAGCGCGGCGCTGTGCAGCGGGTTCTCGCCGCCGGTGACCGCGCGGGCGGCCCGGGCCAGCATCCACTCGAACAGGATCTGGTCGCCGGCCTGGTGGAACAGCCGTTCCGGGCGGCGCCACTGGTCGCTGGTGAGCAGCACCGCGAGCGCGAGGTAGCCGGCCACCACCAGCGCGTCGACCGGCCGGCGGCGGGGCGCGGGCGCGGGAGCGGGCTGCTCGGGTGCGGTCAGGCGGGCCGGCTGGTCAGTTTCCGCACGTCCCACAGCCACACGTCCAGCTCCTGCCGTCCGGGCCCGACCAGTTGCTCCACCGTGCGGCGCAGCGGCTCGGCGTTCTGCTCGGCCAGCGGCAGCACCACCACCGCCGCGTTCCAGTGCCGCAGCTCGTCCAGGTAGCGGCGGCGCTGCCGGTCGTCGAGCTTCGGCGTCCGGCCGGTGGACGACACCTCCCGCAGCATCTCGCCGATGCCGCTGGGCCGCCCGCCGAAGCGTCCCGGGTCTCCGGTGACGCCGTTGCGCGGGGCGAGGAAGTAGCCGCCGGGAATCTTGAAGTCGAGGTTGGTGCTGGCCGCCCAGCGCATCGGGTCGGTGTTGCCCATCGCCGGCACCGGCACGGACACGAGCGTCTGGTCCGGGCCGACGTACTGCCGCCACCGGTCGGCGGTGATGAACTTCGGCACCGGCTCCCGGGTGGTGACCCGCAACGGCATCGGCGCGATCGGCAGCAGCGCGAGGATCAGGCCGGCGGCGGTGAGCTTGCGGGCCGTCCGCCGGTCCACGCCCCGCAGCGCCCAGGCGCGGCGCACCGCGTACGCGAGCAGGATCGCCACCGTCACGCTGGTGATCAGGCCGAAGCGGGTGGGCACCACGGCGTCCAGCAGCGGCAGCCGCACCAGGAACTCCCACGGCCCGGTGACGAGTTCCCGGTCCCACCAGGAGATCCGCTCGCCGAGGGAGAGCACGGCGAAGAACAGCCCGGTCGCGGCCAGCGCCCGGACGATCACGTCGCGCCGCAGCCAGATCACGATGCCCACGGCAATCAGCGACAGGCTCCAGCCGAAGAACGCGTTCTCTTCCGAGTAGTTCGGGGCGAGGTTGACGTTGGCGCGCTCGTTGCCGCCGAACGTGGGCGAGCCGGGGGCGAAGTACGCGGCGATGTCGTTGCCGTAGTCGCGTACCGCGTCGCTGAGCCCGTGGTACGCCATCGGGCCGGCGAACTGCACATACAGCGGGTACGCCAGCAGCGCGCCGGCCAGCGCCGCGCAGACCGCCAGCCCGGCGCCGAGCGGACGCCACGCGGTCGTCCACCGCTCGCGCTGCTGCACCACCACGGCGATCAGGAACACGCCCAGCGCGAGCGCGGTGAAGAGCAGGATCTCCTCGTTGATGAACGCCTGCGCGGTGACCAGCAGCGCCAGCAGCACGCCGTCGCGCACCGGCCGGGTCGAGCGGGTCAGCACCAGCACCCGCCACACGATGAACGGCAGCAGGAACTGGCTGATGATGTTCGGATGCCAGTTGGCGTGCGACAGCATGGCCGGCGAGAACCCGCAGAACCAGGCCGCCACGGCGGCGGCCGGGCGGTGCCGGATCACGTGCCGGGACAGCACCCGGTACCAGGCGGCGGCGGTGCCGGCCAGGCCGAGCGTGACCAGCGTGACGAAGGAGACCGCCGGTCCGAACAGGAGGGTCAACGGCACCATCGGGATGCCCAGCGCCAGGATGGCGGTGTTCGCCATCAGGTTGACGCCGTCGGGGTAGTTGAACTGCTCGGTGAAGAACGGGAACTCGCCGTGCAGCACCACCCGTACCGAGTGGGCCAGGAAGAACTGCACCTGCGCCGGGTCGCTGCTGTAGAGCGCGGCGACCCGCCCGGCCGGGTCGGCCCAGATGCCGCTGGTCACCCAGATCGCGGCGAGCAGGAATCCGCCGTACACGATGAGGTCGATCCGGCGGCGGGTCCACCGCCACCGGCGCACGCGCCGCGCGCCCGGCGTGGCCGGCGCCTCGGGCTCGGCCGGCGGTTGCGGAGGTGTCGTGGTCGCCGGCTCCGGCTCGGCGACGGTGACCGGTGGTGGATCAAGGGTGACGGAGCGGTGGCCCGTCGGGGCGGCGGCGTCCGGCGTCGAGGCGCCGCGGGTCTCGGCAGGCGTCACAATCGGCGGAGTCTACCGGAGCCGGATATTGATACCCGAATCGCCCGTCACGTTCCGCAGTGGTCACTCGACCGAAAGGGTGAGCCGGGCGCGGCC
Source organism: Micromonospora sp. M42 (assembly GCF_000568915.1). NCBI lineage: Bacteria > Bacillati > Actinomycetota > Actinomycetes > Micromonosporales > Micromonosporaceae > Micromonospora > Micromonospora sp. M42. The sequence continues at coordinate 2,688,354 of NZ_KK037233.1, forward strand.
GGGTGGCGGGCCGTCTCGTACCATGTGGGCTTCCGACCGACGACCGGCGAGGGGATCAGGGTGCTTTCAGCCCGCCGAAGCGCTACGACGGGCACCGCGCTGGCAGCTCTGCTGCTGGTCACCGCGGGTTGCGGACCGATCGCGGACCGGAAGCCGGCGGATCTGCGGGTCGGCTACGACAGCCTGGACGGCAACCTCGCGGTGTGGCCGCCGCGCGGCAGCCTGGCCGGCGACGCGGCGGCGACCGCCGCGATCACCACAGCGGTACGCGAGTGGCGCTCCCCGGTGGACGACCGGGTACACGTGCCCACCTCCGGCATCCTCTTCTCCGGTCAGGTGGCCGGCTCCGCGCTGGCGCTGGTCGCCGCCGATGTGCCCGGTGACGCCGCCTCCTGGCTGCTGCAACTCGACCGGGACGGGCAGCGCTGGCGGGTGGCCCACGCCACCGAGTACACCGATCCCGGCTACCTGGTCTACTCCGACGTGCTGCCGGTGCGCGACCCGGACGGCCGCCGCTACCTCACCTCGGCCCGCGTCGCACGCCTGCTCGGCCCCGACGGCAAGGCCGTCGCCAGCACCGACGGCGTCACCGAGCCGGTCGCCGTGCCGGACTGCCGGGCCGTCGAGCTGACCGCGGCGCTGCGGCCCACGACGTCACTGCCGCGCGGCAAGGCCGCGGACCGCGTCCTCGACCTGGGTACGGCCACCGAAGCGCCCCGCTACCCCCTGGTACGCGACGACACGGGCGCCGGGAAGCGCGCGCTGACCGGGCTGGACACCTGCGTGCTGGCCGGTGAGCGGGGCCCGTTCGGCAGTGTGCCGCGCCGCATCGGCGACCGGGACGCGCCCCGTTCCGCGCCGGAGTCCTGGCCGATGGCGAAGATCGCCACCCGTTCGCTCGGTTCGGTGGCGCTCGGCGACGGGGAGCCGGGCGAGTTGGAACAGTTGAGCTGGGACAGTCCCAGCGGGACGATGACCGCGGTGGTCTACCGGCCCGCGGACGGCGGCACGCCGGTGGTCTCCCCCGCCGACCGGTCCACCACGCTCCAGGCGTACCACCTGCCGATGCCCGGCCGGCCGCTGGCGGTGCTGAGCTGGCGTACGGGCGAGGTGTCGTTCTCCGCCCCGCCCGGCACCACCCGCCTGGTGGACCGTCCCGGCCTGGTGGTCGTCGAGCACACCGACCAGCGGCAGACGTTCAGCCTGGCCGGCACCGAGAAGACCTGGTACCGATCCCTCCCCACCCCGTAACCCCCGCTCTCCCGCCCCGCCGCCCGCCCCGTCGATCATGAACTTGACGGCGACAAACCGGACACCAATCCCCGCCAACCTCATGATCACCCGGCTGGCTCGGTGATCAAGGAGTTTGTGTCACCCGGGAGGCTCTCCACGCACCCAAACTCCTTGGTCAACAGGGCAGGCCAGGGCGGGGCCAGGGCTGGAGGGACTCGGCGATCTTGCACTGAGGGCCCCGCCGATCAGGGCAAAACCGGCAACCTCGGGGTCGGAAGTGCAAGATCGACGGGTTTAGGGCGGGCTGAGGTGAGGGTGAGGGTGAGGGCTAAGCGACGGGCTAAGGGTGGGTCAGCTGCATGCCTACGTAGGGGGTTCGGGCCGGGCCGGGGCGGGAGGTGCCGTCGGGGCGCCAACCGTGGCGGGTGTAGAACGCGCGGGCCCGGGTGTTGCGCTCCCACACCTCCAGCACGCCCAGCGCCAACCCCTCGTCCGCCAGGTGACGCACGAACAGCGCGTGCAGCGCGCCACCCACGCCTCGACCCCAGAGTCCCGGATCGACGTGGATCTGGTAGAGCTGCGCGGTCGTCCGCGGATCCAGGTCGGACGAGTGCGGCGGACCCATGGCCAGCACCCCGGCCAGGACACCGTCCACGATGGCGACTCGCACCTGCTTGCGCGCCGAGGTGATTGCCGCCGCCCAGCCCTCCCGCTGCTCCCGGGCCAGCTCCGGAGTGAGGATCTCCTCGGTCGGCAACCCACCGGCCCCGTAGTAGGCGACCCGCGCCCGGCTGTGCAACTCGACGATCCCCGAAAGATCCCCGAGCCCGGCCTCCCGAATCTCCACCGCCCCTCCCTCGACACAAGACATCCAGCGATCTTGCGGTTGCGGCCCTCCCTTATCGGGCGAAGCCGACATCAGGAGGGCAGCAAGTGCAAGATCGACGCGGGCGGGCGGGCGCGACGGAGAGCGGGGTCAGCTCTGGGCTCGGGCTCCGTTCGCGGCCGGGTCGACCGGGGCGGCGTCGAGGCTGGAGATCCAGCCGGTGACGTCGCGTGCCACGTCCTGCGCGGTCAGCCGCAGGTCGGCCAGGATCTGGGCGCGGCTGCCGTGCGGGTGCCAGTCGGCCGGTACGCCCATGTCCTTGACCGGCACCCGGACGTCCGCGTCGCGCATCGCCTGCGCCAGCGCGGAGCCGACGCCGCCGATGCGCACGCCGTCCTCCACGGTGACCACGAGCCGGTGCCCGGCGGCCAGCTCGACCAGTTCGGCCGGCACCGGGCGCACCCAGCGCGGGTCGACCACAGTCACGCCGTACCCCTGCTCGGCGACCCGGGCGGCGACCTCGACACCGAGGCCGGCGAACGAGCCGACCGCCACCAGCAGCACGTCGGTACGCGCCGACTCGGCCAGCACGTCGACCGGGCCGACCCGGCGTACGGCCGGCAGGTCGGCGGCGACGGTGCCGGTCGGGAAGCGCAGGATGGTCGGGCCGTCGTCCACGGCGATCGCCTCGCGCAGCTCCTCACGCAGCGTGGCCGAGTCGCGGGGCGCGGCGATCCGCAGGCCGGGCACCACGCCGAAGACCGACATGTCCCAGATGCCGTAGTGGCTGGGCCCGTCGGGGCCGGTGATGCCGGCGCGGTCCAGCACGAACGTGACGGGCAGCTTGTGCATCGCCACGTCCAGCAGGACCTGGTCGAACGCGCGGTTGAGGAACGTGGCGTAGACCGCCACCACCGGGTGCAACCCGCCCATGGCGAGGCCGGCGGCGGAGGTGGCCGCGTGCTGCTCGGCGATGCCCACGTCGTAGACCCGCTCCGGGTACTTGCGGGCCAACGTGGCGATGCCGGTGGGCTCGGCCATGGCGGCGGTGATGCCGACCACGTCGGGCCGCTCGTCGGCGATCGCGACCAGCTCGTCGGCGAAGACGTTGGTCCACTTCACCGACGGCACGGCGAGCAGCTTGCCGGTCTCAGCGTCGAACGCGCCGGGGCCGTGCAGGCAGTCGGCCTCGTCGTCCTCGGCGGGACGGTAGCCGTAGCCCTTGCGGGTGACCGCGTGCACGATCACCGGGCCGCCGAAGTTCTTGGCCGCGCGCAGCGCCGCCTCGACGGCCGGCACGTCGTGGCCGTCGACCGGGCCGACGTACTTGATGCCGAGGTCCTCGAACATGGCCTGCGGGGCGACCGCGTCCTTGATGCCCTTCTTGACCGCGTGCAGCACCTCGTACATCGGCTTGCCGACGAACGGGGTGTTGCCCAGCGCGTCCTTGACGGTGTCGAGCACCTTCTCGTAGCCGGGGTTGAGCCGCAGCGACGACAGGTGGTCGGCGAGGCCGCCGATGGTCGGCGAGTAGGACCGGCCGTTGTCGTTCACGACGATCACCAGCGGGTTGCCGGCGGTGGCGATGTTGTTCAGCGCCTCCCAGCACATGCCGCCGGTGAGCGCGCCGTCGCCGACCACGGCCACCACTGAGCGCTTCTCGCCGCGCAGCGCATACGCCTTGGCCAGGCCGTCGGCGTACGACAGGGCGGTGGAGGCGTGCGAGTTCTCGATCAGGTCGTGCTCGCTCTCCGCCTGGCTGGGGTAGCCGGAGAGGCCACCGCGCTGGCGGAGCTTGTCGAAGCCCTCCTGCCGGCCGGTGAGGATCTTGTGTACGTACGCCTGGTGGCCGGTGTCGAAGAGGAGCCGGTCGCGGGGGGAGTCGAAGACCCGGTGCATCGCCAGGGTCAGCTCGACCACACCCAGGTTGGGGCCGACGTGGCCGCCGGTGCGGGAGACCTTGGCGATCAGGAAGTCACGGATCTCGGCGGCGAGGATGTCCAGCTGCTCGGCGGTCATCCGCTTCACGTCCTGCGGGCCGCGGACGGTGCCCAGCAGCCGACCGTGGTTGGCCGTGCCCTCTTCAACACTCATGACCGGAGAGTCTATCGGCCGCGCGACAGTCCGCAGCCCGGCCGTGTATCGACCCAGGTCAGGCGTCGACCACCAGCCGCCGGGGCGCGGGTGGGCGCGGCGCGGCGGCGGACGGGCCGGCCGGCGTCCAGGAGCCGAGCACGGTGGCCCGGGACGCGCCGGTCACCGACGGCACCGCGCCCGGCAGGCCGTGCCAGGACAGCCAGCCGAGCAGCGCGAACGCGTACGCCTCCTTGGCCTGGGCGGGTACGCCCAGCTCGTCGGTGGTGCGCAGCCGCCAGCGTCCCGCGCCCAGCGCGGCCAGCCGCGCCCGGAGTGTGGGATTGCGCACTCCCCCGCCGGCGGCCACCACCTCGGTGACCCGGTGCCGGTCGCAGGCGTCGGCCACCGTGCGGGCGGTCAGCTCGGTGAGCGTGGCCAGCACGTCGTCGGCGGCCACCGGCTCGCCGAGCGCGGCCAGCGCCGCGTCCAGGTAGCCGCCGTGGAACAGCTCCTTGCCTGTCGACTTGGGCGGCGGCGCGGCGTAGTACGGCTCGGCGAGCAGCCGGGCCAGCAGCGCCTCGTGCACCCGCCCGGCCGCGGCCCGCGCTCCGTCGACGTCGCAGGGCCGGTCCAGGAAGCGCCGGGCGGCGGCGTCCAGCAGCGCGTTGGCCGGGCCCACGTCGTACCCGAGGACGGGCGCGCCGGGCGCGACCACGGTGAGGTTCGCGATCCCGCCGAGATTCAACGCCGCACGTGGGCCGGCAGCCGGGTCGAGCAGCAGCGCGTCGAACGCCGGGACCAGCGGCGCGCCCTGGCCGCCGGCCGCCACGTCCGCCGAGCGCAGGTCGTGCAGCACGGGTACGCCCACCCGGGCGGCCACCCGGGCCGGCGCGCCGAGCTGGAGCGTGCCGCGAACCCGGCCCGCCTCGACCCAGTGGAAGACCGTCTGCCCGGGCGACACGACCGCGTCGGCAGCGCCCCCGGCCAGCTCGACGCCGGCCGCCGCCGCCTCGGCGAACACCTCGCCGAGGCGGTTGTCCAGCCGGCAGACCGCCTCGATGGTGGTGGCCGCCGGGGGCAGCAGCGCGCCGATCTCGGCCCGCAGGTCGTCCGGGTACGCCAGTTCGCGGTGCCCGAGCGGCCGCAGCCGCAGCGTGTCGCCGTCGGCGGTGAACTCGGCGGCCACCACGTCCACGCCGTCGTAGGACGTGCCCGACATCAGCCCGACGATGCGCAAGGAAGGGCCCCTTCTTAACGGATCCGGTAGTAAAAGGGCCCCTTGTTAACGCGCGGGGCCGGGGCCGTGCGCGGGCAGGAACAGGCCGACCAGCTCCGCGTGCTGGGTCATCGGGAACAGGTCGTACCCGCGCAACTCGGCCAGCCGCCACCCCGCCTCGCGGAACGTGCGGACGTCCCGGGCGAAGGCGGCCGGGTCGCACGCCACGTACGCGACCGCGCGCGGCCCGGCGGCCACCACGTCGCGGACCACCGGCGCGCCCGCGCCGGAGCGCGGCGGGTCGAGCACCACCAGGTCGACCGGGCCGGTGATCCGGCGCCGGGCCAGCGCGGTCTCCACCCGCGCCGCGACCACCTCGACGCCGCGCAGGTCGGCGAGGTTCTCCCGGGCCGCGGCCACGCCGTCCGGCGCGGACTCGACGAGCGTCACCCGGGCCCCGTCGACCCGTTCGGCGAGCGCGGCGGCGAACAGCCCGGCGCCGCCGTACAGGTCCCAGGCCGTCTCGCCCGGTTGCGGGTCGAGCAGGTCGAGCACCGCGCCGGTCAGCGCGTCCGCCGCCGCCGGGTGGACCTGCCAGAACCCGGAGGCGGGCAGCGTGAAGGACCGCCCGGCCGCCGTCTCCCGGACCCGCTCCGGCCCGCTCACCGCCGTCGGAACCCCCTCGGCGTACGCGACCACGGCGACGTCCCCGCCGGTGCTGGCGACGGTCTCCACCGCGTCGGCGTCGGGCCAGCGGGCGCCGGTCGGCGGGAGCACCGGCAGCTCCTGGATCGCCGGGTGCGCGATCAGGCACCGCTCGATCGGCACCACCTCGTGCGAGCGGTGCTTGAGCAGCCCGGCCCGCCCGGCCGCGTCGACCGCGTACCGGACCCGGGAACGCCAGCCCAGCGGCCCGCCGGGCAGCGCCTCGACGCGTACGCCGAGCGCGTCGATCTGCTCCGCGGTGAGGCCGCCCAGCCGGGTGAGCTGCTCGCGCACCACGGCGAGCTTCCAGTCGAGCTGGGCGGCGGGGGCGACGTGCTGGAGGTCGCAGCCGCCGCACCGGCCCGGCCGGGCGTACGGGCACGGCGGGGCGACCCGGTCCGGTGCGGCGTCCAGGATCTCCACCGCGTCGGCGCGGGCGAAGCCCCGGTGCAGCTCGGTCACCTCGGCGATCACCCGCTCGCCGGGCAGCGCGTGCCGGACGAAGACCACCTGCCCGCCGACGCGGGCCACGCAGTGCCCGCCCGGCGCGACCGCGTCGACTGTCAGCTCGACCCGCTCGGCCTCCTCCAATCCGGGGCGTTCCGCCGTCGGCACCGGACCGGGACGCTCGTCGGCGCTCACGGCCGCTCCTCCCGCTCGGCGGAGGGCGCGGACGGCGTGGAGGGCGCGGACGGCGCGGACGGGGTGGACGCCACCGGCGGCGGCAGCGTGCTCTGCGGCGCCACCCGGGGGCCGCGCGCCGGACCCCGGCTGAGCGTGGCGTCCAGGCGGTCCAGGTTCTTGCTGGCGGTGGAGGCGAGCTGCCAGGGCACGCTCGTCACCATCACGCCCGGCTCGAACAGCAGCCGCCCCTTGAGCCGCAGCGCGCTCTGGTTGTGCAGCAGGTTCTCCCACCAGCGCCCCACCACGTACTCGGGAATGAAGACGGTGACCACGTCGCGCGGCGACTCCCGGCGCACCGACGCGACGAAGTTGAGGATCGGCCGGGTGATCTCCCGGTACGGGGAGTCGATCACGGTGAGCGGCACCGGCAGCTCGCGGCGCTCCCAGTCGGCCTGCAGTTCCCGGGTGTCCTGCTCGTCCACGTTCACGGTGACCGCGGTGAGCGTGTCCGGCCGGGTCGCCCGGGCGTACGCGACCGCCCGCAGCGTCGGCTTGTGCAGCTTGCTGACCAGCACGATGGCGTGGTTGCGGGCGGGCAGCACGCCCCGCTGCTCGGTCGGCTCCAGCTCCTCCGCGACCCGGTCGTAGTGCCGGCGGATGCCGAGCATCACCACGTACATCACCGCCATCGCGACGATCGCGATCCACGCCCCGAGCAGGAACTTCGTGGCCAGCACGATGACCAGCACCACGCCGGTCATCACCATGCCGAACGTGTTGATCGCCCGGGAGCGCAGCATCCGGCGGCGCGCCTCCGGGTCCCGCTCGTTGCGAAGGTGCCGGTTCCAGTGCCGGATCATGCCGGCCTGGGAGAGCGTGAACGAGACGAACACCCCGACGATGTAGAGCTGGATGAGCTTGGTCACCTCGGCCTGGAAGCCGATGATCAGCACCACCGCGAAGACGGCCAGGAACAGGATGCCGTTGGAGAACGCCAGCCGGTCGCCTCGGGTGTGCAGCTGGCGCGGCAGGTAGCGGTCCTGCGCGAGGATCGAGCCGAGCACCGGGAAGCCGTTGAAGGCGGTGTTGGCGGCCAGGAACAGGATCAGCGCGGTCATCCCGGCGACCACGTAGAGCAGCACCGAGCCGCCGCCGAACACGGTCTCCCCGAGCTGCACGGTCACCGTCTTCTGCACGTAGTCGACCGGGCCGGAGACGATCTGCGTCCTCGGGTCCTCGACGAACTGCAGGCCGGTGAGCCGGGACAGCCAGATGATGCCGACCAGCATGGTGACCGCGATGCCGCCGAGCAGCAGCAGCGTGGTCGCCGCGTTCTTCGACTTCGGGGCCTTGAAGGCGGGTACGCCGTTGGAGATCGCCTCCACGCCGGTGAGCGCCGCGCAGCCCGACGAGAACGTGCGCAGCAGCAGGAACACCAGCGCGAACCCGGTGACGCTGTGCTCGGCCTGGATCTCCAGGCCGGCGCTCGGCGCGCGCAGGTCGTCGCCGAGCACGAAGACGCGGACCAGCCCCGTCAGCAGCATGCCGCCGATGACGATCACGAAGCCGTACGTGGGGATGGCGAAGGCGGTGCCGGACTCGCGCAGGCCGCGCAGGTTGATCGCGGTGAGCAGCACCACCGCGCTGACCGCGATGAGCACCTTGTGGGTGGCCACGAACGGCACCACCGAGCCGAGGTTCGCCACGCCGGAGGAGACCGAGACGGCGACGGTGAGCACGTAGTCGACGAGCAGCGCGCTCGCCACCGCCAGGCCGGCCTTGGGGCCGAGGTTGACCGTCGCGACCTCGTAGTCGCCGCCGCCGGAGGGGTAGGCGTGCACGTTCTGCCGGTAGCTCGCCACCACGGTGAGCATGACCACGACGACCGCGAGCGCGACCCACGGCGAGAAGAAGAACGCCGAGGCGCCGGCGATGGACAGCGTCAGGAGGATCTCATCCGGCGCGTACGCCACGCTGGAGAGCGCGTCGGAGGCGAAGACCGGCAACGCGATCCGCTTCGGCAGCAGCGTGTGCTGCAGGCGGTCGGACCGGAACGGTCGACCGAGGAGGAGTCGCTTCAGCAGCGAGGTGGGTCGGGCCACAACCGCCAAGCGTACGACCACCGGATCCGGGGCGCAGGGGTGGTCGATCTCCCCCGCGTGCGTCCGCGCGGTACGGTTCGGTCCCCCGTCCGGCAGGGGGACGTGGCAGGCTCGCAGGCGACGGGTCGGCGGGCGGCGCCGTGGGAGGAGCGGACACCGTGCATGTGGTGATCATGGGCTGCGGCCGGGTCGGGTCGACCCTGGCCCACAGCCTGGAGTCGCGCGGCCACTCGGTGGCGGTGATCGACCAGGACGCGGACGCGTTCCGCCGTCTCGGGCCGGACTTCGCCGGCATCACCGTGACCGGCGCGGGCTTCGACGGCGAGGTGCTGCGCCAGGCCGGCATCGAGCGGGCCGACGCGTTCGCGGCGGTCTCCAGCGGTGACAACTCCAACATCATCTCGGCCCGGCTGGCGCGGGAGACGTTCGGCGTGTCCCGGGTCGCGGCCCGCATCTACGACCAGCGCCGGGCGCAGGTCTACGAGCGGCTGGGCATCCCCACCGTGGCGACCGTCCGGTGGACGGCCGACCGGATGCTGCGCCACCTGGTCCCCGAGGGCAACGTGGAGATCTTCCGCGACCCGACCAGCACCGTGTCGATCATGGAGGTGCCGGTGCACAAGGACTGGATCGGCCGGCCGCTGCGGCAGCTGGAGCAGGCCGCCGGCGCCCGGGTGGCCTACCTGAACCGGTTCGGCATCGGCACCCTGCCCACCGCCTCCACCGTGGTGCAGGAGGGCGACCAGGTCTTCATGCTGGTGACCGACGACATCAACGGCCCGGTCACGTCGGTGGCGGCGGCGCCGCCGGAAGGGGGGCACTGAGCCATGCGGATCGCCATCGCCGGCGCCGGCAACGTGGGCCGCTCGATCGCCCAGGAGCTGATCGACAACGGCCACCAGGTGATGCTGATCGAGCGGCAGCCGAAGATGCTGCGGCCCGACCGGGTGCCCGCCGCCGACTGGGTGCTCGCCGACGCGTGCGAGCTGGCCAGCCTGGAGGAGGCCGACGTGGCCGGGTGCGACGTGGTCGTCGCGGCCACCGGCGACGACAAGGTCAACCTCGTGGTGTCGCTGCTGGCCAAGACCGAGTTCGCGGTGCCCCGCGTGGTGGCCCGGGTCAACCGGGCGGAGAACGAGTGGCTGTTCACCGAGCAGTGGGGCGTCGACGTCGCGGTCAGCAAGCCGCGCGTGATGGCGGCGCTGGTCGAGGAGGCGGTCACCGTCGGCGACCTGGTCCGGCTGATGACGTTCCGGCAGGGCGAGGCGAACCTGGTCGAGATCACCCTGCCGCCGACCGCGCCCTACGTGGGGCAGGCGATCCACGCGGTGCCGATCCCCCGGGACGCGGCGCTGGTGGCGATCGTGCGCGGCAAGCGGGTGCTGGTCCCCACCCCGGACGACCCGATCGAGGCCGGCGACGAGCTGGTGTTCGTCTGCACCGCCGCGGTGGAGGACGACGTACGCGCGGTGATCCTCGGCCCGGCCAGCGCGGACCGCCACCGTTCCTGAAGCGGCCTCAGGCGCCCGGCAGCGGGGTGGGCGCGCCCTCCCGGGTGACCCGGCGGACCACCCAGACGGTGATCAGCAACAGCAGCGCGTACGGCGGGTAGCCCAGCGCGAGCCGGGCCACGCCCAGCGCGGTGTCCTGGTGGGCCAGGTAGAGCCCGGCCTGTACGCCGACCTTGGCCAGCCACACCACGCCCCACAGCACGGTGAGCTGGGTGAAGGTGCGGACCAGCCTGGGGTCGTCGCGCCACTCGGAGCGGCCCTTGGCGACCAGCACCGACCAGATCCAGCCGACCAGCGGCTGCCGGATCGCGGCCGAGAGCAGCAGCGCCAGGCCGTAGCCGATGCCGTAGAGGATGCCGGGCAGGTAGAAGTCGCGCTCGTCGCCGGTACGCAGGGCCAGCAGCGCGCCGATGCCGACGCCGAACAGGCCGTTCACCGCGTGCCGCACCGGCTTGCGCTGGGCCAGCCGCAGGCCGGCGATCAGCAGCGCCACCGCCACCGAGGCGTACACGGCGGGGCGCAGCTCGCCGATCACGTTGGCGACCACGAAGACCACCACCGGGATGCTCGACTCGACCAGCCCGCGCCATCCGCCGAGCTGGTCGGCCATCTGCTCGGCGAGGCTGGGCAGCCGCTCCTCGTCCTGCGGGCCGAGACCCGACGGGGTGTGCTGCTGTCCGGTCGTCACTTCGGCGACTCCAGCTCGTAGTACGGGTTGTAGATCACCTTGCGGTCGTCACGCACCGCCACCCGGCCGCGCGCGGTCAGGTGCCGGCCCGGCTCGATACCGGCGATGTGCCGACGGCCCAGCCAGACCAGCGTGACGACGTCGGTGCCGTCGTAGAGGTCCGCCTCCAGCGTGGGCAGGTTCGTCCGCGGCGTGTAGACGACGGTGCGCAGCCGCCCGGCCACCGACACCACCTGGCCCCTGTTGCACTGGCGGGCCGGCGTGCCGCCGGACTCGGCGCTCTCCCGGCGCAGCTCCTGCGCCTCGATCTCGGCCTCGCTGGCGGTGAGCCGGTGCAGGAGCCGCCGCAGCGACCCCCGGCTCTCGTCGGTCGTCATGACCTCCGCGTCACCCTCTCCACAGCGGGGCCCCGCTGGTGGCGGAACCGTCCCGCCAGCGTACGCCGACACGGCCCGCCGGCGGGAGCGCCGTGGTACGCGTACCGCCGCCCGGGACGCCGGCACGCCGCGGGCCCGGCGCCGTTCGACGCCGGGCCCGGGCACGTGTGGATCAGACCTCCTGCTGCTCGGCGGCGGCCTGCTGCTCGGCGACCTCGCGGGGCAGCCGCAGCGGCAGCGGCTCGCGCACCGGCTTGGCCTCCTGCCCGCGGTCGACCACCAGGCCGTCCAGGCAGGCCGTCAGCGGCCCGGCGGTGGCCGCCTCGGTGGCCGCGAGGCCCTGGAAGACGCCGCGCACCATCCAGCGCGGGCCGTCGATGCCGACGAAGCGCAGGTCGGTCGGGCCGTCCGGGGTACGCACCCGGGCGCGCAGCTCGGGACCGCGCTCCCCGTCGACCTCCTGGACGGTGGCGCCGTCGGCGACGAGCGACTGGCGGATCTCCTCGCGCACCTCGTCCCAGATGCCCTCGGAGCGGGGCGCGGCGAAGACGCCGAGCTGCAGCGCGCTCTGCCCGTGCACCAGCACCACCTGCTGGATCACGCCCTGCGGGTCGGCCTGGACGCGCACCTCCACGTCCGGCACCGCCGGGATCTGGAGGCTGCCCAGGTCGAGCCGGGGCGCGTCGGGGGCCTCGCTGACGTCGTACGGTCCGCGGTCCGGCGCCGACGGGGTCTCCTCGGCGTCGAGGACCCCATTGTCACGCGCCTCGTCGGCCCGCTTCCGGGAGAAGATCACTGCGCCCACCCTCCGCTGTTCGCACTCACCCTGCCACCTCTTCGCTCTGCCCGCCGGACGGCGCCGGGACCAGGCCGGCGTGCCCGCCGGTGGACCCGTGCCCGCCCGTGCCACGCCGGGACGCGGGCAGCTCGGCCACCGGCCGGAACTCGGCCCGGGCGACCCGCTGGACCACCAGTTGCGCGATGCGGTCGCCCCGGCTGATCTTGGCTGGCATGTCCCGATCGTGGTTGATCAGGTTGACCAGGATCTCACCCCGGTAGCCGGCGTCGACCGTACCGGGCGCGTTGAGCACCGTCACGCCGAGCCTCGCCGCCAGACCGGATCGGGGGTGGACCAGCCCGACGTACCCGTCGGGCAGCGCCACCGACACGCCGGTGGGCACCAGGGCCCGGCCGCCGGGGGGCAGCTCGACGTCCGCGGCGGCCACCAGGTCCGCGCCGGCGTCACCGGGATGGGCGTACGCCGGCAGCGGCAGCTCCGGGTCGAGCAGTCGCACGGGCACGGGTACGACGTCTGTCACGGTCATCCTCTTCCGTCCGGTCCTGCGGGGGTGCCCTGTCATCCTGCCGGTTGCCGGGCCCGCGACGCGCCGTACCCTCGTCAGTGTGCGTCAGTCGTCATCTCCGGCCGCGCCGCCGGCCACCGCCGCGCCGTACGCGGAGCGCCTCGGTCTGCCCTGGTGGGCCTGGCCGCTCGGACTGCCGCGGCCGCGCTGCTCGCGTCGAACTGTGGATGGGCGCGACCGGCGTCCGCGCCTGGCTGCCGTTCGTGCTGCTAATCCCCGCAAACGGTGGCCGCCCTGTGGTGGCTGGGCCGGATCCGGGTCGAGGTGCGCGACGGCGAGCGGCGGGTGGACGACGCCCACCTCCCGGTGCGGTACGTCGCGGACGTGGTGCCGCTGGACGCGGCCGGCCGGCGCGAGGTGCTCGGCGTCGGCTCCGACCCGCTGGCCTTCGTGGTGCAGCGTCCGTGGATCGACGGCGCCGTGCAGGTGGTGCTGGACGACCCGGAGGACCCGACCCCGTTCTGGGTGGTCAGCACCCGGCACCCGGTCCAGTTGGCGGTCGCCGTCCTGGCCGCCCGCGACGCGGCCTGATCCGACGCCGCCCCGAGGCGGCCTGACCCGACGCCGCCCGCGAACGGCCGGTCCGCCGCCGGTCAGGACGGCTTGTCCGGCAGTGCCCGGGCGGTCCCCGCAGGTCCTTGCCAGTTGCTCGCCGAGCCGCGGGTGGCCGACGGTTGAGGTAGCCGGCCACGGCGGCGCCGGTCAGGAACGGCCCGAGCGTGGTGAGGTTGCGCCCGAATCGGCGCATCAGACTGTCCCGCAGCTCGCGGCGGGCGGCGGTGCCGAGCACCGCGCTCACTCCGACGCCCGGCATCATCGGGTTGACCCCGCGCTGGGTGGCCCAGGACTGCACCAGCGACACCGCGCGGCCGGTGCCGCCGGCCGGCAGCGGCACCCGGTGGACCTCGTGCAGCTCGCCGATGAGTTTCAGCTCGATCGCCACCACCGCGACCGTCTCGGCGGCCAGCAGGACGGGGGCGGAGAGCAGCGTGGGCGTCACCGCCCACTCGACGGCTGCCACTCCGCCGCCGGCCGCGCCGACCCCGGCGGTGGCCCGGGACGCGTTGCGGACCAGCCGGTCGGCGAGCGCGTCGTCGTCCAGGCCGGGGAAGTGCCGCCGCAGCGTGGCGAGGTCGCGGATCGGCACGTGCGGGGCGATCTCGGCGACCGTGTCGGTCATCCAGCGCACCGCCGCCCGCGGCTTGAACAGGTCGGTGATCCCCCGGGCGCGGGCCTGCCCGACCAGCCGGGTCAGCAGTTGCCGCCGGCGGGCCGGGGCGATGTCGTCGGCGGTCAGGGCGGCGACCGTCGCGCCGAGTTCCCCGGCGTCCGCGCCCGGCTCACCGGACGTCGAACCGGAGCCGGTAGTGGCCGCCGTCGCGGCGAGTTCGGTGGAGGCCGGCGGCACGGTCGAGCCGCCAGGTGCGGGCACGGCGGAGCCGGTCGGTGTCGCATCCGGCCCGGTCGGCGCCGGTCTCGCCGCTGGAGCCGGGGTCCGGTCGGCGCCGGTCCCCTCGCTGCGCTCGCTCACCCGTCCGCCCTCCTTGCTCCGCGCGGCGTGGCAGCCGCCCGTAACGAGTCAAGCAGCAACCGGCCACCGGCGCACGGCGGCGGCTCGAACAGCGGCGGCCCCGTCGAGGAGGCCGCCGCCGGTGTCCCCGGTCGGGATCAGACGCACTCGCGGCAGATCAGGTCGCCGTTGCGCTCGACCGCCAGCTGGCTGCGGTGGTGGACCAGGAAGCAGCGGGCGCACCGGAACTCGTCCTGCTGCATCGGAAGGACCTTGACCGTGAGCTCCTCGTCGGCCAGGTCGGCGCCGGGCAGCTCGAAGCTCTCGGCCACCTCGGCCTCGTCGACGTCCACGGCGCCCGACTGTGAGTCGACCCGCCGGGCCTTGAGCTCTTCGAGGCTGTCCTCGCCGAGGTCGACCTCGTCGCGACGCGGGGCGTCGTAGTCGGTGGCCATCGGTTTCACTCTCCAATATCGATATTGTCGCTGCCGGTTGTAACGCCGGACGACGCCGTTTCGGTTCCCCTGACCGGCCACCATCTCTGTCGGGCACCCGACCCGACGAGCGGTGGGCCGGGCTCGCCGGTGCGAAATGCCCCCGGTGAGCGCGGAACCTTACCCCCCCTGTGGGCGAGGCATGTATACCGCCCTCGCGGGGGAGATGTACGCCTCGGCGCCCGAAGTTGTTCCCAATGTGACTCAGGCGACACGAAGATAGGGGTAGTCCTACCGGTTCACCGCGTGGCGCGCCGGTATGTCGGACTGTTTCCACGCCTGAGCCGGACAACGGTTAACCTCAGCGGCGTACTGGACGGCCGACCGGTCGCGGCCCGACCGCGTCGCCCGCCACCACCCAATCACTGTCCGGGGAGCGCCCAGGATGAGTTTTGCGCGAGTGCGGGCACTCGTTGTCGTCGGACTGCTGGCGGTCGTCGCCCTGGTCGTCGTGGTCGTCGCCGTGTTGAAGGACAGTCAGGGCACAGCCGGTACGGCGGCCGCCTGCCCGGACGGCTGGCCGCTGGTCGACCTGCGGCTGCGGGAGCAGAAGGACGTCAAGATCAACGTCTACAACGCCACCGACGAGGCCGGCCGGGCCGGCAGCGTCGCGGACGACTTCCGCAACCGCAAGTTCCAGGTCAAGAAGGTCGGCAACGAGAAGAAGGCGTTCGACGGCGTGGCCGAGTTGCGGTTCGGGCCCAACGCCGTGGGGTCGGCGCACCTGCTGCGCGCGTACTTCCTGAACGAGGCCAGCCAGAAGTTCGACGCGAACCGCAAGGACGACGTGGTCGACGTGGTCCTGGGCAACCAGTTCCAGCAGCTCGCCACCACCACCGAGGTCAACCAGTCGCTCGGCGACCTGGGCGCCCCGCAGGCGCCGCCGGAGACCTGCCCGAAGCCGGTCGAGAAGTAGGCGGCCGGCGGCCCGACGACGCAGGGCGGTCCTCCTCCGGGAGGGCCGCCCTGTCGCGTGTGCGGGGCAGGTCACGGCCCGCCGGAGGCGTCCAGGTCGACCAGCCGGGCGTGCAGCGGCCCGTGCAGCGCCGGCGGCGCGGCGAGCACCAGGTCCGGTCCGGCCGGGCGGCCGGACAGGCCGGTCACCAGCAGCCCGGCCTCCCGGGCGACCAGCCCGCCGGCGGCCAGGTCCCAGTCGGCCAGGCCCTTCTCGTAGTACGCATCCACCCGCCCCTCGGCGGCCAGGCAGAGGTCGAGCGCGGCGGCGCCCATCCGGCGGATGTCCCGGATGTGCGGGATCAGCTCCGTCACCACCCGCGCCTGGTGGGCCCGGCGGCCGGCGTCGTAGCCGAAGCCGGTGGCCACGAGCGCCTGGCCGAGATCGGTCGCGGTCGAGCCGCTCAGCCGCTGCCCGTCGCGCCAGGCGCCGCCGCCGAGCGTCGCGGTCCACTCCTCGCCGGTGACGACGTTGCGGACCACCCCGGCGACCACCTCGCCGGCCACCTCAGCGGCCAGCGAGACCGCGCAGTAGGGCAGCCCGTACAGGTAGTTGACGGTGCCGTCGATCGGGTCGAGGATCCAGCGCACCCCGTCGGCGCCGGCGGGGCCGGTCTCCCCCGCGCCGTACTCCTCGCCCAGCACCGCGTCGCCCGGCCGCCGCTGCCGCAGCGCGGCCAGCACCTGCCGCTCCACCGCCCGGTCGGCGGCGGTGACCACGTCGGTCACCGTGCTCTTCGTCGCGGCCACCGAGACACCCTCGACCCGCATCCGGTACGCGGTGGCGGCGGCCTCCCGGGCCACCTCGACCGCGATCGTGAGCAACTCCCGCGCCGTAGGCGTCGCGGTGATCATGTTTGTCCCCTTCCCGCACGATCGGGACCGGCCCACCCGTGCGCGGGTATCATCCTTACAAAGTCCACATTCTGCGCCGATTTCGGCGGGTCCCGGACCGCCGGTCCGCCGTGCGGCGCGGGATGATCGCGGCAGACGGCGTTACAATTTCACCCTGCCCACGCGCCACGGACCGCCAGCGACCGGACGGCCCGGGACACGGGGGTCCTCAACGACTCGCCCGGCACGGCCGTCCCATGCTGCGCCGGACGACCCGGCCGTGCTCGCTCTTTTCGCCTCCGGAAGGTCTTCGTGACAGATCCCCGCCAGACCGGCGCCGACGTTCGCTCGCTCACCGACACCCTGATCGCCCACGCGCAGAGCGCCGGCGGTCAGCTCACGTCGGCCCAGCTCGCGCGCACCGTCGAGTCCGCTGAGGTGACCCCGGCCCAGGCCAAGAAGATCCTCCGCGCGCTCTCCGAGGCGGGCGTGACGGTGGTGGTGGACGGCTCGGCGAGCACCCGCCGCCGCGTCGCCGCCGCCCGGTCCGCCACCCCGGCCTCCCGCGCGACCACCGCCAAGACCACGAAGAAGGCCGCCGCGCCCGCCCCGAAGCAGGCGCCGGCCGCCGAGGAGGCGCCCGCCGCCCCGGCCCCCAGGAAGGCGACCGCGCGCAAGGCCACCACGGCCGACGTCGCCAAGGCCGCCGCCCCGGCGAAGGCCACCAAGGCGACCCGCGCCACCAAGGCCACGGTGGCCGCCAAGACCGCCGCGGCGAAGCCGGGGAAGGCCGGCGGCAAGGCGGAGGGCCCCGAGGGCGAGATCGACCCGGAGGAGCTGGCCGCCGAGATCGAGGACGTGGTGGTCGAGGAGCCGGCCGAGCTGACCCAGGCCGCCGAGGCCGACGCGGCCAGCTCCGCCACCGACAACGACTTCGAGTGGGACGACGAGGAGTCCGAGGCGCTCAAGCAGGCGCGCCGGGACGCCGAGCTGACCGCCTCCGCCGACTCCGTGCGGGCGTACCTCAAGCAGATCGGCAAGGTTCCGCTGCTCAACGCCGAGCAGGAGGTCGAGCTGGCCAAGCGGATCGAGGCCGGCCTCTACGCCGCCGAGCGGCTGCGCGCCGCCGACGAGGGCGAGGAGAAGCTGGTCCGCGACCTGCAGCGCGACCTGATGTGGATCTCCCGGGACGGCGAGCGCGCCAAGAACCACCTGCTGGAGGCCAACCTCCGCCTGGTGGTCTCGCTGGCCAAGCGCTACACCGGTCGCGGGATGGCCTTCCTCGACCTCATCCAGGAAGGCAACCTCGGCCTCATCCGCGCCGTCGAGAAGTTCGACTACACCAAGGGCTACAAGTTCTCCACCTACGCCACCTGGTGGATCCGCCAGGCCATCACCCGCGCCATGGCCGACCAGGCCCGCACCATCCGCATCCCCGTGCACATGGTCGAGGTGATCAACAAGCTCGGCCGGATCCAGCGCGAGCTGCTCCAGGACCTGGGCCGCGAGCCCACCCCGGAGGAGCTGGCCAAGGAGATGGACATCACACCGGAGAAGGTGCTGGAGATCCAGCAGTACGCCCGGGAGCCCATCTCGCTCGACCAGACCATCGGTGACGAGGGTGACAGCCAGCTCGGCGACTTCATCGAGGACTCCGAGGCGGTCGTCGCCGTCGACGCGGTGTCGTTCTCGCTGCTGCAGGACCAGCTCCAGCAGGTCCTCCAGACGCTGTCCGAGCGTGAGGCGGGCGTGGTGCGCCTGCGCTTCGGCCTCACCGACGGTCAGCCGCGCACCCTGGACGAGATCGGCCAGGTGTACGGCGTGACCCGGGAACGCATCCGGCAGATCGAATCGAAGACCATGTCCAAGTTGCGGCACCCCTCGCGTTCCCAGGTGCTCCGCGACTACCTGGACTGACCGCGTACGTCAACAATTCGTGCCGGTTTGATCACCAGCCGTAGAACACTCATCAGTGATCGATCGGTTGCCTGTTTGTGATCGTTGACGTGGCACCCTTGGTGCACGGCACACTGTCCCCCACGCCATGTGTGACCTCGGTCCCCCGCGGGCACACAGGGAAGGCAGGGCCCGAGATGGGTGTTGCACGATAGGTGAGCAACCGAAGAGAGTGTTCATCGGTGACGACCAGAGGAGGAAGGCGATGACCCCGACCCTCACGCCGCCGCCCGAGACGGTGAGCCCCCCGGCCGCCGATGAACGGTGCGACCGCTGCAATGCTGCCGGCAAGCTCCGGATCACTCTGGCGGGTGGGAGTGAGCTGGTGTTCTGTGGGCACCACGCGAACAAGTACGCGGAGGATCTCGTGAAGATCACCGTGCGCTACGCGTCGGACCCGGAGTTCAGCTGGCGTGGCGCCGATCTCATGGCGAACTGAGGTCCGACAGGAATCCACATCACGACATAACCGGCCGGAGGCACCCACACGGGTCGCCTCCGGCCGGTTTTTCGTGCCGGTGCCGCCTGCGCCGCCCGGTGTTAAGAAGGGGCCCCTGCTCTACCGGAGGCGTTAACAGGGGGCCCTTCCTTACAGGGTCTGCACGGTGGCGATGCGCTCTTCGAGCTGCTCGATCGTCGCCTGCGCGCTGGGTGGGCCGCCGCAGATCCGGCGCAGCTCGGCGTGGATCTTGCCGTGCGGCTGGCCGGTGTGGTGGTGCCGGGCGGCCACCAGAGCGTTCAGCTGCCGCCGTAGCGCCACCCGGCGCTGGGCGGCACTCATCGGTGGGGGCGCCGCCGCCGGGGCCGCAGCGGCCGGCTCAGCGGTCCGCTGGGCGGCCCGGCGCTTCTGCGCGGCGAGCTGCTCGGCCTGCCGCTTGGTCAGCAGCAGCGAGACCTGGTCGGCGGTGAGCAGACCGGGCAGGCCGAGATATTCCTCCTCCTCCGGCGTACCGGCCTGGGCGGCGGTGCCGAACGACGCGCCGTCGAAGATGACCTGGTCCAGCTCGGCGGTCGCGGAGAGCGCGGCGAAGCGCTTCTCCAGCTCGCCACTGGCGCCGTCGTCGCGCTGGGCGCGCTCCAGCAGGTCGTCGTCGAAGCCCTCGCGGTCCTTCGGCTTGCCGAGCACGTGGTCCCGCTCGGCCTCCATCTCGCTCGCCAGCCCCAGCAGGTGCGGCACGCTGGGCAGGAACACCGACGCGGTCTCGCCGGGACGGCGGGCCCGGACGAACCGGCCGATCGCCTGCGCGAAGTACAGCGGGGTGCTGGCGCTCGTCGCGTACACGCCGACCGCGAGCCGGGGGATGTCGACGCCCTCGGACACCATCCGCACCGCTACCAGCCACCGTTGCTGCGAGGCGGCGAACGTCGCGATCCGCGCGGACGCGCCCTGGTCGTCGGAGAGCACCACGGCGGCCTTCTCACCGGTCACCTGCTCCAGCAGCTTCGCGTACGCGCGGGCCACCTGCTGGTCGCTGGCGATGACCAGGCCACCCGCGTCGGGCATGCCGTTGTCGCGCAGCACGCTGAGCCGGGCGTCGGCGGCGCGCAGCACCTGCGGCATCCAGTCGCCGGCCGGGTCCAGCGCGGTACGCCACGCCTGGGCGATCAGGTCCTGCGTCATCGGCTCGCCGAGGCGGGCCGCCAGCTCCTCACCGGCGTTGGTGCGCCACCGGGTCTCCCCCGAGTACGCCAGGAACAGCACCGGCCGGACCACGCCCTCGCGCAGCGCGTCGGAGTAGCCGTAGACCGAGTCGGCGCGGGAGCGCAGCAGCCCGTCGCCGCCGCGCTCGTAGCTGACGAACGGGATCGGATTGTCGTCGGAGCGGAACGGCGTGCCGGTGAGCATCAGCCGGCGTACCGCGGGCTCGAAGGCCGCCTTGACGCCGTCGCCCCAGGTACGCGAGTCGCCGGCGTGGTGGATCTCGTCGAGGATGACCAGCGTGCGTCGGGTCATGGTGCGCCGCCGGTGCACCTGCGGCGCCATGCCCACCTGCGCGTACGTGACCACCGCGCCGTGGAAGTCGGCGGCGGAGTGCAGGTCGGCGTTGCGGAACGCGGCGTCGAGCTGGATGCCGACCCGGGCGGCGGCCTGCGCCCACTGGGTCTTCAGGTGCTCGGTCGGCGCGACCACGGTGACCGCCTCGACGGTGCCGTCGGCGAGCAGCTCGGCGGCGATGCGCAGCGCGAACGTGGTCTTACCGGCGCCGGGCGTGGCGACCGCTGTGAAGTCCTCGGTCCGGCGGCGCAGGTATTCCACGAGCGCCTTGCGTTGCCAGGCGCGCAGGGGCGGGAACGTGTCGAGCGCCGGCATCCGCGGTGGCACGCGTAGCTCCTCTCCGCCGCGGACGGCGGCGGGCCCGACCGGGGCCACGGGAGCCGCCGCCCATGAAAACGCCCTCGCGCATCCGGTGCCGCGAAGGCGGACTCAGCATAACCAGCGCGGGCCGTACGCCCCACTCGACGCCACGCCTGTCACATCCGCCCACCCCGGTGGGAAGCGGGTCAGGGCAGTGGTCCCCGGGTGCCGGTGCGCGGCGGCCGCAGCGTCGCCACCGGCGCGGACCAGCGCCGGCGCAGCGCGATCAGGCGCAGCCCGAACACGAGCAGGGCGGCGGCGGTGAGCGGCACGGCGGTCGCCTGTCCGGACGCCGACAGCAGCGCCACGGTGACCGCGCCGGCGAGCGCGGCGAGGGCGTAGATCTCCCGGCGCAGCACCACCGGGATCTCGCCGGTGAGCAGGTCGCGGCCCAGCCCGCCACCGATCGCGGTGAGCATGCCGATCATGCAGGCGCCGACCGGCGGCACGGCGGCGTCGAGGGCCTTGAGCGTGCCGATGACGGTGAACAGGCCGAGGCCGGCGGCGTCGAGCACCAGCACCGTGGTGCGCAGCCGGGCGAGCTGCGGGTGAAGCCAGAACACGGCGGCGGCGGTGACGGACGCGGTGGCGGCGTACCGCCAGTCGGCGAACGCCAGCGGGGGCACCTCGTCGATCGCCAGGTCACGGAAGATTCCTCCGCCGAGCGCGGCGACCACGCCGACGAAGACGACGCCGAACAGGTCGAGCCGTTTCGCCACCGCCGCGGAGGCGCCGGAGGCGGCGAAGACCGCCACGCCGGTGAGGTCGGCGACAAGCAGGGCGGTGGAGGTGGTCACCGCCGCAGGTTACGTCGAGGGGCGGCGGAGCCGCCCGCTGTCACTCGGCGTACGAGTCGTAGATCTCCTTGCACTTCGGGCACACCGGCGAGCCGGGCTTGGCCGCCTTGGTGACCGGGAACGTCTCGCCGCAGAGCGCGACCACGAAGGTGCCCATGACGGCACTCTCAGCGATCTTCTCCTTACGGACGTAGTGGAACATCTCCGGACCAGTGTCCGCGTCCTTCAGCTCGGGACGCTCGAGAACCTCTGTGCTCACGACTCCACCTCCGGCGTTCCAGTTTTCCAGGTCGGTCCGTCCTGGTCCACCTGGGCCCCGGGCGGGAGCGGGCCGTACGGTAGCCGACGTGACCAACTTTCACATCAGTCTCGGTAGTGAGGTGGCCGACGCCCTGCGCGACGGCCGCCCGGTCGTGGCGTTGGAGAGCACGATCGTCTCGCACGGGCTGCCCCGGCCGGACAACCTGCGCGTGGCGCGCGAGATCGAGCAGGCGGTACGGGACGCGGGCGCGGTGCCGGCCACCATCGGCATGGTCGCCGGCGAGTTGCGGGTGGGGCTGGACGACGCCCAGCTCACCCGCCTCGCCACCGTCGACGGCGTGAGCAAGCTCTCGGTCCGCGACCTGGCCCCGGCGGCGGCCACCGGCGCGGACGGCGCCACCACGGTCGCGGCCACCAGCGCGGTCGCGGCGGCGGCCGGGATCGGCGTGTTCGCCACCGGCGGGCTCGGCGGCGTGCACCGGGAGGCGGCGCAGACGTTCGACGAGTCGGCGGACCTGGTCACGCTGGCCCGGACCCCGATCGCGGTGGTCTGCGCCGGGGTGAAGTCGATCCTCGACGTGGGCGCCACGCTGGAGCGGCTGGAGACGCTCGGGGTGGGCGTGGTCGGCTACCGCACCCGCCGCTTCCCCGGCTTCTACCTCACCGACGCCGGCTTCGACCTGGACTGGTCGGTCGAGTCGCCGGAGCAGGTGGCGGACGTGCTGGCCGCCCGCGCGGCGCACGGCGTGCACCACGGCGGCCTGGTGGTGGCCAACCCGCTGCCCGCCGACGAGCAGCTCGACCCGGCGCTGCACGACCGGACGCTCGCCGAAGGGCTGGCCGCGCTGGCCCGCGAGGGGATCACCGGCAAGGCGGTCACCCCGTTCCTGCTGTCGCACTTCCACTCGGCGACCGAGGGCGCCAGCCTGGCGGTGAACGTCCGGATCATCCTGCGCAACGCCGACCTCGCGGCCCGGATCGCGGTCGCCGCGGCGACCCGTCGCGCCCCATGAGCGCCACGCCGCGCATCGTCGTCGTCGGCGACGTGATCACCGACGTGCTCGCGGTGCTGTCCGGGCCGCTCGCGACCGGCTCGGACACCGCGGCCGGGATCCGGTTCAGCGGCGGCGGGCAGGCGGCGAACACCGCGGCCTGGCTCGCCGGGCAGGGCGCGGCGGTGACGCTGGTCGCCGCCGTCGGCGACGACGAGACCGGCCGGAACGGGTGGCCGAGCTGAATCGGATCGGTGTGGACTGCGGGGGAGCGGCACGAGGGCTACCCGACCGGCACCGTCATCGTGGCGCCCACGACGGGGAGCGCACGATGATCAGTCAGCGGGGCGCGAACCTGCGGCTGACCGCCGCGCACGTGGACGCGGCGCTGGCCGCCGCGCCCGACGCCGGGCATCTGCACCTGTCCGCGTACACCCTGTTGGACGTCGGGTCGCGCGGCGCCGGCCTGCGCGCGCTGGCCACGGCCCGCGAGCGCGGGCTGACCGTCAGCGTCGACGCGGCGTCCGCGGCGCCGCTGCGGCGCGTCGGCGGGGCGTTCCTGACCTGGGTACGCGACGTCGACCTGCTGCTGGTCAACACGGACGAGGCGACGGTGCTGGCCGGCGGGCTGGACCCGGCGGCGCAGGCGCGGGCGCTGACCGCGGTGGCGCACCGGGTGGTGGTCAAGCGCGGCGCGGCGGGCGCGGTGTGGGTGGAGCGCGGCGGTGTGGTGGAGTTCGCGCCGGCACCCGGGGTGGACGTGGTGGACGTGACCGGAGCCGGGGACGCGTTCGCGGCCGGGCTGCTCACCGCGTGGCTGGCCGGGGCCGACCCGCGTGCCGCGCTGGCCCGCGCCGGTGACCTGGGCGCGCTCGCCGTGACGACGGTGGGCGCCCGCCCGGCGCCCTGACGGCGGTGGCCGGTCCGGGCGGGTGCTCCGCCCGGGCCGGTCAGGGCTCGGCGTCGATGATCTTGTGCGGGTTCTCCTCGGCGGTGAGGGCGGTGGGTGCGGGCTCCTCGCGGCGCCGGTTCTGGAACCGGTTCGCCAGCCGGTGCTCCTCCTTGGGCGGACGGTCGTTGGCGAGCAGCACGGCGAGCCAGGGCACGAGCACCATGCCGAGCGCGCAGAGCGGCAGCCAGAGCCAGAGCAGCGGTGCCTTCGCGCCGACCAGGATCGCGCCCGCCACCAGACACGCGACCCGGATGGCCATCATCAGCACGTAACGCTTCTGCCGGCTGTTGAGCTGGTCGTCCTGGCTGCGCGGGGCGTCGGTGATCAGGATCGGCTGGTACGCCTGACGCTTCACCACGGACCTCCTACGAGGGGATACGGCCCATCCTGTCACTCCGGACGGATGATCGGCGAAATTCGTGACGAGCGGTCGCGTGTTACGTGGGTGGTACGCTTCGATCCGTGGCCAACCGGTTCAGCTTCACCGACGAGGCGCTGGCGAACCTGCGGGTCTACGACGTCACACCCGGGGAAGTCTGGGAGGCCCTGCACAGCAGGCACCGGGTCATCCGGCACCTCGGTGACGACGTGATGGTGGTCTACGCCACCGAGCACCGCGGCCGGCGACTCGCCGTGCTGCTGGCCGAGGCCGACGGCACCGACAACGACTGGGACATCCTCTCCGCCCGCGAACTGAGCGACGTCGAGGCCAAGCGCTACGACGAGGCGGTGCGGAACTCACGCCGACGAGGAGGCGGTCACGATGCACCGTGACGAGGCGACCAAGCGGTTCCACGCCGGGGGCGACACGTTCGCCGACCTGATCGACGACACGTCACCGGCCCAACTGCCCACCCCCGACACCGACGTGCCGATGGTCAGCCGGTCGGTCCGGCTGCCGCTGGAGACGTACGAGCGGGTCCGCGCCGCCGCCGACGCGCGCGGCATCGGCGTGACCACGCTGATGCGGCAGTGGATCGAGGCCGGCCTGGCCGACCTGGACGACTCGGCCACCGTCTCGCTGGCCGACGTACGCCGCGCGCTGGCCTCGCTGTCCCGCCCGACCGCCGCCTGACAACTCACGCCTCGGGGCCACCCTCGCCGAGCGCCTCCCGCCCGATCGGCGAGGCGGAGGACTCCGGCGGCCGGTGCCAGGCCCGGCGGGCGTCGGCGAACGCGACGAGCGCCAGCAGGACGGCCACCGCGCCGAGCGCGAACATCGCCGGCACGGCCACCAGCGCGGGCAGGAGCAGCACCAGGGCCAGCAGCCCGGCCAGCCGGGGGCGGGACACCCGGCCGAAGATCTCGTACTCGAACCGGGAGCGGGCGGCCAGGAACAGCGCCGGACCGCCCACCACGAAAACCAGCCAGTCGGGCCGGGCCGTGTCGTACGGGTGGGCGATGACCAACTCGTAGCCGACCGCCGCGCCGATCACCCCGAGCACCATGAACAGGTGGGTCTGCGCCGCCGACTCGGCCAGCCGTCCCGGCGTGCCGGCCGTCCGCAGCGCCTGCGCGAGCAGGTGACCGGCCCGGTAGAAGTAGATCCGCCAGAGCAACGCCGTGATCACGAACGAGATCGCGAACGCCACCGCGGCGTCGCCGGAGAACTCCTTCCCGCTGTAGGTCACGCCGATCACCAGGATCGACTCGCCGAGCGCGATGAGGAAGATCTGCTGGTAGCGCTCGGCGAGGTGCTCCCCGGCGACGAGCCACTGCCGGACCCGCGAGGCCCCGAGCCGGGGCAGCGGCCAGCCCAGGAGCGTGCCGAGATGGTCCACCGCCAGCGCGACGACCCACAGCGCCAGGCGCGGACCGGGCATCAGCGCGCCGGCGAGCCAGAGCGGGGCGCTGAATCCCGCCCAGGCGGCCAGCCGCAACGGGACCATGCGGCGCGGATGCCCCCGCAGCGCCACCGCGATCAGCAGCGGCCGGCCGACCATCACAGCGACGTACGCGAGCGCGAACGGCAGCGCCCGTTCCTCCAGCGCCCGGGGCAGCGTCACCCCCAGCACCAGGCTGCCGAACATGGTGCCGACCACCACGACCTGGATGACCGTGCGCTCCGGCTCGTACCGGCTGGTCACCCAGGTGGTGAGGGTCCAGACCTGCCAGAGCACCAGGAACAGCAGCAGGGTCCTGCCCACGTCGGCGGCCACCGCACCGGCCGAGCCGTCGAGCCCGTCGATCAGGCGCTGCGAGACCCGGGTCAGCGCGAACACGAAGACCAGGTCGAAGAAGAGCTCCAGGAAGGTGGCCCGGCCGGGGCTGGACGCGGTACGCAGCAGCGCCCCGCCCCGCTGCTCGGTCATCGTCCGCCCCCGTCCCCCGTCCTGGCAACAAACGACAGGGGCGGCGGGCCGGTTGCGGCGGCGGGCGGCGGATCAGCCCTTCGCGGCCTTCGCCTCCGCCTTCATCCGCTGCTTGAACTCGCGTACCCGGCGCAGCGACTCCGGATCGGTCACGTCCGCCACCGACCGGTGGGCGTCCGCGTCGCCGTAGTCACCCGCCGCCTCGCGCCAGCCGTCCGGGGTGACTCCGAACCGCTTCCCGAGCAGCGCGACGAAGATCTGCGCCTTCTGCCGGCCGAACCCGGGCAGCTCGCCGACCCGGCGCAGCAGCTCCCGCCCGTCGGCCACATCCGACCAGAGCCGGGCCGGGTCGCCGTCGTAGCGCTCGACGAGCATCCGGCACACCTCCTGCACGCGGGCCGCCATCGCCTTCGGGAAGCGGTGCAGCGCCGGCGGCCGGGCGAAGAGCTCCACCAGCGCCTCCGGGTCGTACCCGGCCAGTTCCGCGGCGTCCGGCTCGTGGCCGAGCCGCTGCGCCAGCACGTACGGGGAGGAGAACGCCTTCTCCATCGGCACCTGCTGGTCCAGCACCATGCCGAGGAGCAGGGCCAGCGGGCTGCGCGCCAGAAGTTCGTTGGCCTGCGGGTCGATGGGCAGTGACAGCGTCATGGCGAACATGCTGTCACCCCGCATCGGCCGACGACGGGGACACGCGTACGGCACACAGGAGGAATACTTACGGATCCAGTACGGGAACGGGGGAACAGCCGGTGCCGTCCGTGGCCGATGAGTTGCTCGCCGCCTACGACACTCAGTTGCGGGCCTGGACACCGCCGGCCCTCGGCCCACTCGGAGTCGTCTTCGAGCAGGACGGACCCGTCGTACGGGCGCATTTCGGCACCCACGGCACGGTGGACCACCGTGACCTGCCCGGGGCCGGGCTGGGTGCCCTGATCCGGCGGCAGCAAGAAGCCTTCGCCGCAAGCGGCGAGCCGGTCGAGTGGAAGGTCCACGCGTACGATCCACCGCAGCTCGCCGAGCACCTCGTCGCCGCCCGATTCACCCCCGGCTGGGAACGTCACGTGCTGGTGGCTCCGATCGACTCCCTGCCCTCCGCACCGTTTCCGCTTCCCGTCGGACAGCGCGTCCGGGAGGTCACGTTCGGGGAGCACCCACTGCTGGCGCGGGTACAGGCGATGGCTGCGGCCTCCGGCCCGCACCGGACGACGCTGGCGCAGTCGGAGGCGGACGGCGACGCCATCGGCTGGTGCCGAAACCTGGCGGTGCGAGAACTCGACGGATGGGCTCTGGCAGCCGGCTGGGCCATCCTCGTCGACGGCACCGAGTTCGTCTCCATCGGCGGCATGACCTTGCCTGAGCCCGCATTCCTGCCCGGTTGGCGGGCCTGGATCGACCTGCGTACCCGGCACCCGGGGGATTCTCGTCCGCCGGATGGCTGCCGATGGCGATACGTTGTCGCGGAGGCCACCGGTGATCTCCGGGCGATGCTTCTCGGCGTGGGCTTCCATGATGTGACGACGGTCCGTTCCTACCACTGGTCTCCCCCGAACCCGCCGGCGCGGGAGCGTCCGGTGGTGCTGGTCTTCGACGATCCGCAGGGGGATGAGATCTGGGGGCGCTTCGCCTCTCAGTGGGAGTTCTCGGCCGCGACGCAGGCTCATCCTCGGCTGGTGGAGCCGCCGGAGTCGGTGGCCTGGCACCTCGCCGCGATCGAGGAGGACGAGGCAGGCATCGCGGCACTGGAGTCGATCGTCCAGTGCGGCCTGCGGGCCACCGTTCGCCCCGGCGAGCGCGTGTATGCCCTTCATCCGTTCGTCCAGGGATACCACTTCGACCCGCGACGGACCGGCGGGCCGGGGCAACCGCCTACGCCGCGCTGCGCCTTCCCGGACCGCGGCGACCACCGCCTTTTCACCACAGCCGACCTGCGGCTGGGCACGTTCGGCGACCCGTGGGGCCAATCGCTCTGCGTCTTCGGCGGTGATCTGCTCGCCGAGGTCGAGGCCGACCTCACCGCCCTGCTCGGAACCGTTCTCCGCCGTGAGGGCCGTCCCGTGGGCAACATCTGGAGTTTCGGCCCGGACGGGCACAGCGTCAGCGGCCCGTGAACGTCTCCCTGGGTTGCCGCTCTGGTCGGCGGTCGTGGGTGCCGACTCTCCGACAGGAGACATCGAGTGCCTGAACAAGCCGCGAGGAGCAAAGCGGTTACCCTCGGTGCGTCGTCCCAACGGAGGTTGCCGTGCCGAGTCTGGAGAGGCCCCGCGTCGAGTACCGCACGCCCGAAGATCTGGTCCGGGACGTCACGGCAGGGCTGGTGCGGATTCCCCCCTTTCAGCGCTCCTTCAAGTGGGAGGGATCGGACATCGTCCGGCTCTTCGACAGTCTGTTGCGCGGATTTCCAATCGGGAATCTGCTTCTCTGGCAACGCCCCGCACCGGCCCAGCGGCTCCAGGTGGGGCCGCTCGACATCGAGGCTCCCGAGGTAACCGCCGCCCTCTGGGTGGTGGACGGGCAGCAGCGCATCGTGTCCATCGTCGGCGCGCTGACCATGGCTGACCAAGCTGTCGATCCACGATTTCGCATCTACCTCGATCTCGACACCGGCGAATTTCACACCGCCGGCACCCGTCAACGGCCCCCACGTACCTGGGTGCCCGTCAGCTTCCTGCTCGACACCGCGGTCCTGCTCCGCTGGATGCGCGACAACTCGTGGCTGTCAGAGAGTCAGCTAGCGCTGGCCGACCAAGCCGCCAAAGCGATCCGCGAGTACCAGATCCCGACCTACGTGGTGCACTCCGCCGATGAGCACGCGCTGCTCGAGATCTTCACGCGGATGAACTCGACCGGCAAACGCCTGACCAAGTCCGAGGTCTTCCAGGCTCTGCATGCCGGCGCCGTCGGCGACGAGTTGAGCAGCCTGCACGAACTGGGTCAGGTTCCCGCCGTCCTGGGATTCGGCGCGCTTGACGATCGGTTGACCCTCCGCTGCGTCCTGGCGTACCGAGGTGGAGACATCTTCCGGGAGGACTTCCGCCAGGAGTTCGGGCCGCGGGACGACCCGGGCGAGACGCTGCGCGAGGTCGCCGCACGACTGCGTGAGGCCGTCGAATTCCTCCGCGGTACCTGCGGCATCCCACACATCAGGCTGCTGCCCTACTCCCACGTGCTGCCGATCCTGGTCCGTTTCATCCGCTTGCACGGCGTACCGGCCGGCCGGCCGGCGACTCTGCTTCGACGCTGGGTCTGGCGGAGCGCGGTCGCTGGAACGCGGGCCCGCGCAGTGAGCGTCGCGGACATCCGCAGCCAGGTCGAGGCGGTCGGCACCTCCACCGCGCAAGCTGCGGCAACGAACCTGCTGCGGCAGGTGCAGCAGTTCCCGGATTTCGTCGCGGAACTGGACAAGGTCCACTTCAATCACGCGATGGCGAAGCTCAACACGCTCGGGTTGCTCTCTGCCGAACCTCGCGACCCGTTCCGGGGCGAGATTCTGGACGTCAGCCGCCTGCTCGACCAAGGGAGCCCGTTGAGACCACTCCTGGCCGTCAGTGGACACGCTGGCGGAACGATCGCCAACCGGTTCATCCTGCCGCCCGGGGAACGCCCGTCACCGCAGCTCCTCGCGTCGGCTGAACCGGCCGTCGCCGCCAGCCACCTGATCGACGAGCAAGCGCAGGAACGATTGGCGCGCGAAGACTGGCCAGCCTTCCTCGAGCTACGCGGCAGGTCGTGCGAGCGGACCATCACCGAGCACGTCAACCGCATGGCCGAGTGGGGCGCGCGGGACGGCCGCGCGATGGCTGACATTCTCCGACCGGTCGCCTGACATGGCAGTCGTCACTGCCGAAGTACGGCTGCACGGTAGACAGGTAGGCGAGCTGAGGTTCCGGCAGGGCGGCTCGGAGTTCAGCTACGACGACGATCTCGCCTCGCCCCGGCACCAAGTGCTGGGGCAGGTCTTCGAGGACGATCCGCGGGCGATCCGGCGGGCGAGGGTGGGCCTGCCCGCCTGGTTCGCCAACCTCCTGCCGGAGGGTGCCCTCCGCCGCCAGATCGTCCGGGAACTGGGCGGGGGGAACATCGGCGACTTCACGCTGCTGCTACGTGTGGGCGGCAACCTGCCGGGGGCGGTGACGGTTCACGCCGATGTCGAGCCGGCGGATGACGTGATCTCCAACGCGCTGGATGAAGCGAACCATCCTCTGCGGCATTCCCTGGCAGGCGTGCAGCTCAAGTATTCGATCTCCGCAGACCGCCTGGCTGTTCCCGTGAGCGGGCAGGGTTCCTGGTGGATCGTGAAGCTGCCCGACCAGGGCCTGCGAAATCTTCCCGTCAACGAGTACCTCACGATGAGTTGGCTTCGCGCGGCTGACTTCCCGGTGCCGCCGGTGGACCTGATCCGGGCGGATGCCGTGAAGGGTCTCCCCGACGGAATGATCGATCCCGGTGACCTCGTCTACCTCATCCGGCGGTTCGACCGGTCGACCACCGGGCGTATCCACGTGGAGGACTTCGCCCAGGTTGCGGACATCGGGCCGATGTTCAAGTACAGCGAGTCGGGCGCGAGCTACGACACGTTGGCCGCAGCGATCCTCCAACTCACCGGAGAGGACGGCTACCTCGACTTCATCAGCCGCTTGGTCGCGATGCTGGTGGTCGGAAACACCGACGGGCACCTGAAGAACTGGGCCCTGATCTATCCGGACGGCCGCACGCCACGCCTGGCTCCGGTCTACGACTTCCACTCACTGTCGGTCTATTCCCGTTACCGCTGGTCGCCGTTGGCGCTCAGCCTCGGCGCCGAGACCGTCCCGGCGCTCATCGACCAGGAGCACTTCCACCGACTGGCGGACGGTGCAGGCGGTGATCCGGGCCGCACACTGGAGACGGTCGCCCGGACGGTGGACCGCCTCCGCGAGGCGTGGCACAGCGGCCTGATGAACGAGACTCATGCCCGTTTTCCGGCCCTGGCCGACCACTACTCCCAGCGGCTGACGAGCCTGCCGATCTGTCAGTCCGCTCACTGACGTGACGCGGCCCGGCGGACCCCTGGAGGTCCACCGGGCCGCGGCCCACGGTGTGGTCAGGTCACCCGTGTCATCAGTTGACGACGAAAAGCAGCCGGTTCGGCGAGCCCGAGCCCGGGCTGGTCACCTTGCCGGTGGTGGCGTTGCTGGTCAGGTAGCTGGCCACCTGAGCCGGGGTGTAGGAGGTGTTGGCGGACAGCACGAGCGCCGCCGCGCCGGCCACGTGCGGGGACGCCATCGAGGTGCCGCTGATCGAGTTGGTGGCGGTGTCGCTGGTCCGCCACGCCGAGGTGATCGACGAACCCGGGGCGAAGATGTCCACGCAGGAGCCGTAGTTGGAGTAGGAGGCACGGGCGTCGGTGCTGGTGGTGGCGCCCACCGTGATCGCCGCGGCGACCCGGGCCGGCGACGAGTTGCAGGCGTTGGCGCTGGAGTTGCCGGCCGCGAGCGCGTACGTGATGCCGGAGTTGATCGAGTTGGCCACCGCGTTGTCCAGCGTGGTGCTGGCGCCGCCGCCGAGGCTCATGTTGGCCACGGCCGGCTTCACCGCGTTCGAGGTGACCCAGTTGACGCCGCTGATCACGCCGGCGGTGGTGCCGCTGCCGGAGCAGTTGAGCACCTTGACGGCCACCAGGCGCACGCCCTTGGCCACGCCGTACTTGGTGCCGCCGACGGTGCCGGCGACGTGGGTGCCGTGGCCGTTGCAGTCGGTGTTGTTGGTGTCGACCGTGTTGGTGCCCCAGGTGGCCCGGCCGCCGAAGTCGCTGTGCGTGGTGCGGATGCCCGTGTCGATGATGTAGGCGCGCACGTTGCTGGCGGTGTTCGGGTAGGTGAAGGTGCTGTTCAGCGGCAGGTTGCGCTGGTCGATCCGGTCCAGGCCCCAGGTGGCCCCGGTCTGGGTGCCCTGGGTGGTCATGACGCGGTCCTGCTCGACGTACGCGACCGCCGGGTCGGCGGCGAGCCGGCGCGCCTGGGCGGCGGTCATCTTCGCGCTGTAGCCGGTGAGAGCGGAGCTCCACACCGTGCCGACGTTGCCGCCGTAGCGCTTGGCCAGGCCGGCGGCCCGGTCCGGAACGGCGGTACGGGCGGCGAGGGTGTTCGCGGTGCCGACCGCGTCGCCCTTGAGCACGACCACGTAGCTGCCGCTGACGGCGTCGGCGGCACCGGCGTACCGGATCTCCCCGGTGGGCGCGGCGAGAGCGGGCGTGGAGGCGGCGGCGGCGAAGGCCGCGGCGGCGGCCGTGACGGCGAGCGCACGCAGCGCGCGGCGCCGGGGAAGGGACACGTCGGGCATCGTCTGGCTCCCTACCGGGGCAGCCCGGTTTGTGGCCGGATCACCCCATCGACGGATGTTGGCAGGAATGCTAACCAGAGATCGACAAACATGAAAGAGATAGTTGCCGATAGATACGGTCCACGTTATGGATCGGCGGGTGCGCGCCACGCCGGACGGCGCCCGAGGCAGGATGAGCACGTGGACCGTCACGACATGCTGCTCTCCCCCGCCGGGGTCGACGCGCTGCGCACCGCGCTGACACTCGCCCGCTTCACCGCCAACGGGATCGCCGACCGCCTGGGCCCGCAGGGCACCGGCGGCGTGGCCCGCAACGACTACCGGGCCGCGCTGCGCGCCACCGAGGACCGGGACCGGCTGGCCACGCTGATCCGCGTCTTCATCTGCGACCAGACCGAGCCGGAGGCGGCGGTCGCCGACGCGCTGGCCCCGCTGGCGCTGGACGAGGCGCTGGCCGGGGGCATCGTCGAGCGGCACGGCGACGGCCTTCGCGCCGGAGTCGACCTGGAGCCGTACGGCGACGACTGGTGGGTGCTCGCCGACGTGCCCGCCAGCGCCCGGCCCGGCCGTCCGCTGCACGCCGAGCACGTGCTGGGCATCGGCGGCGCGACCCAGACGCTGATCTCGGCGGCCGTACGCCCGGTCGTGGACACCGCACTCGACCTCGGCACCGGCTCCGGCGTACAGGCGCTGCACCTGGGCACCCACGCCCGCCGGGTCACCGCCACCGACGTCTCCGAGCGGGCGCTGCGCTTCGCCGCCACCACCGCCGCCCTCAACGGACAGGACTGGGAACTGCTGCGCGGCGACATGGTCGCCCCGGTGGCCGGACGCCGCTTCGACCTGGTGGTCAGCAACCCGCCGTTCGTGGTCGGGCCGGGCACCACCACGCACGTCTACCGGGACTCCGGGCGGGTCGGCGACGCGATCGGCGCGGAACTGGCCGCCGCCGCGCCGGACCTGCTCACCGAGGGCGGCACCATGCAGTACCTGGCGAACTGGGTGCACGTCACCGGTGAGGACTGGGCCGAGCGGGTCACCGGCTGGTTCGCCGGCACCGGCCTGGACGCCTGGGTCATCCAGCGCGAGGTGGCCGACCCGATGGCGTACGTGAACCTCTGGCTGACCGACGTCGGCGAGAGCGCCGACCCGCAGCGGATGGCGGCCTGGCTGGACTGGTTCGACGCGCACAAGGTGGAGGCGATCGGTTTCGGCATCGTCTCGCTACGCCGCTCCGGCCACGCCCAGCCGGTCGTCCGGGTGGAGGACCTGCGCCAGCGGGTCGAGCCGCCGCTGGGCGACCGGATCGGCGAGTGGTTCACCAGGCAGGACTGGCTGCGCGCCCGGGACACCGAGGGCCTGCTCGCCGCCCGCTACCGCGCCGCCGAAGGGCTCCAGCTCCGGCAGGAGGCCACCATGGGCGACGACGGCTGGGCGGTGGACCGGCAGGTCCTGGCCATGCCGCGCGGGCTGCGCTGGTCGGAGGAGATCGACCCGCTGGTGCTCGCCCTGGTCGGCGGCGCGGACGGCCGGCTGCCGCTGCGCGACCAGCTCTCGCTGCTGGCCGCCGCGCACGACGTGGCGCCGGACGAGCTGGCCGAGGCGGCCGGGCCGATCGTGGCGCACCTGGTCGAGCGCGGCATCATCGAGCCGGTGACCGACTGATGCGGGCGGTGGTGCAGACGGTCGGCCGGGCCCGGGTGACAGTCGACGACGAGGTGACCGGTGAGATCACCGACGGGCTGCTGGTGCTGCTCGGCGTCACCCACACCGACACCCCGCAGGTGGCCGCCACGATGGCCCGCAAGCTGCACGAGCTGCGCGTCCTCGACGACGAACGCAGCGCCGCCGACGTCGGCGCGCCGCTGCTGGTGGTCAGCCAGTTCACGCTCTACGGCGACGCGCGCAAGGGCCGGCGGCCGAGCTGGACCGCCGCCGCTCCCGCCGAGGTGGCCGAACCCCTGGTGGACGCGGTGGTCGAACAGTTGCGCGCCCGGGGCGCGAAGGTGGAGACCGGCCGCTTCCGCGCCCACATGCTCGTGGAGAGCGTCAACGTCGGTCCCCGGACCCTCGTGCTCGACCTCTAGAAGAACAGCCCACGGCGGGACAGCGACTGCCGCAGCCAGCCGTCGAGCTGGGCGGCCCAGTCGGTCTGCTCCGCCGTGGCGTGGTCCACCGTGAACCGGCCGAAGGCGTCGCGGCCCTCGGTGAACAGACCGCCCCGCTTGTCCAGCTCCAGCACCACGTGCACCTGCTGCGGATCGGTGACGAAGGTGACCTCGAGCTGGTTCATCGCGCCCGCGTACTGCGGCGCCGGGTAGAACTCGATCTCCTGGTAGAAGGGCAACTGCTGGCGTACGCCGTAGATGTGCCCACGCTCGACGTCGGCGCGCGCGAAGCGGAAGCCCAGCCGCAGCAGCGCCTCCAGCAGCCGCTCGTGGGCGGGCAGCGGGTGCACCGACACGGCGTCCATGTCGCCCTTGTCCACCGCCCGGGCCACCTCCAGCTCGGTACGCAGACCCATCGTCATGCCGTGCAGGTGCTGGCCGTACAGGTCGGTTAGCGGGGTCTCCCAGGGCACCTGGTAGCGGAACGGCACGTCGTAGCGCTGCCCCGGCTCCAGCCGGAACGCGCCGGTCATCTGGGCGCGGCCGAACTCCTGGTTGACGTCGTACTCCGAATCGGAACTCTCCACCTCGACCCGGGTGACCAGACCGAGCGCGACGTAGCTCACGTCCACCGGGTGGTCGCCGCCGACCACCTGGATCCGGCCCTCCAGAACCCCGCCCGGGCGACAGTTCGGGTTGGCCAGGACCGTCTCCACCGAAGGTCCGCCCACACCCATCGCCTGCATGAGCCGCTTGAAGACCACCACGTTCTCCGATCATCAGTGCCGGGCCGGCCCCGACGGCCGGTCGGTGGCACGGTAACCGCGCCGGACAAGGGAATGCCGGATTCCCACGTGGATTCCTGTCGGGTCCCCGATCGCCTCACTCCCGTCTCACGCCCCGACCGCCAAGCTGTTTGTCATCGGCCACCACCGCGTGGGCGGCACGGGACCGGTAGGCACGTCGGACACGGGGAGAACAGAGATGACCCAGCAGATGATCGAGCACCAGGACATGGACGTCACCCTCACGGACCTCGACGCCACCGACGAGCGCGGCGTCTCCACCGACCTGGTCCGGGCGTACCTGAACGGCATCGGCCGCACCAAGCTGCTCACCGCGGCGCAGGAGGTCGAGCTGAGCAAGCGGATCGAGGCCGGCCTCTTCGCCGAGGAGAAGCTGGCCACCTGCACCCCCGTCTCCGCCGAGCTGCGCGCGGACCTGGCGCTGATCGCGGCCGAGGGCCGCGCCGCCAAGGACCACCTGCTGGAGGCGAACCTGCGGCTGGTGGTGAGCATCGCCAAGCGCTACACCGGTCGCGGCATGGCCTTCCTCGACCTCATCCAGGAAGGCAACCTCGGCCTCATCCGCGCCGTCGAGAAGTTCGACTACACCAAGGGCTACAAGTTCTCCACCTACGCCACCTGGTGGATCCGCCAGGCCATCACCCGCGCCATGGCCGACCAGGCCCGCACCATCCGCATCCCCGTGCACATGGTCGAGCAGGTCAACCGGATGGTCCGGGTACGCCGTGAGCTGTCCGTGTCGCTGGGTCGCGAGCCCACCGTGAGCGAGGTGGCCGTGGCGCTGGAGATCCCCGAGTTCCAGGTGATCGAGCTGATCTCCTACGACCGGGAGCCGGTCAGCCTGGACCAGGCCGTCGGCGAGGACGGCGAGAGCGCGCTCGGCGACTTCGTCGCCGCCGTCGACCCGCGTACCGAGCCCGGTGACGCCGCCACCAACGGCGAGCTGCGCAACGAGGTCCGGATCGTGCTGGCCACGCTGTCCCAGCGGGAGCAGGCGGTGATCCGGCTGCGCTTCGGCCTGGACGACGGCCGGCAGCGCACGCTGGACGAGGTGGGCCGCGAGTTCGGGCTGTCCCGGGAGCGGATCCGGCAGATCGAGAAGGTGACGCTGCTGAAGCTGCGCGACCCGGAGCGGGCGAACCGGCTGGAGGCGTACGCCTGCTGATCCACCCCTGCCCCGACAGGCCCCGGCGGTTCGCCGGGGCCTGTCGCGCTTGACCCGGGCGCTCCCACCGTATAAAACCGAATGGTTAAACAACCAGGAGGTTATGAACGTGCCCCCGGATCTGCTCGACGCCACCTTCGCCGCGCTCGCCGACCCCACCCGACGGGCCATCCTCGCCCGGCTGGCCGCCGGGGAGGCCACAGTCACCGAACTGGCCGAGCCGTTCGCGATGAGCCAGCCGGCCGTCTCCAAGCACCTCAAGGTGCTCGAACGCGCCGGCCTGGTCACCCGCGGCCGGGACGCGCAGCGCCGCCCCTGCCGGCTCGACGCCCGGCCGCTGCGGGAGGCCGTGGCGTGGCTGGCGAACTACCGGGACTACTGGGCCGAGAGCTACGCGCGCCTGGACGAGGTGCTCGCCGAACTGACCGCCGAGGAGCAGCGGTGACCGACCTGACCGTGACCCTGCACGGCGACCGGGAGATCCGGCTCAGCCGCGACTTCGCCGCTCCCCGGCATCTGGTGTTCGCCGCCTTCACCCGCCCCGAACTGCTGATGCGCTGGTGGGGCGCACGTGGCTGGCATCTCGTCGAGTGCGAGGTGGACCTGCGGGTGGGCGGACGCTGGCGGTTCGTCTCCCGCGGGCCGGACGGCGACCTGATGGCCCAGGGCGGCACGTACCGGGAGATCGACCCGCCGGCGCGGCTGGTCTGCACCGAACTCTTCGACGACCAGTCCTACCCGGGCGAGACGCTGGTGCGGCACGACTTCACCGGCTCGGCGGACCGGACGACAGTCGTCACCCACCTGCGCTACGCCACCCCGCAGGGCCGCGACACCGTCCTGCGCTACCCGATGATCCGCGGCCTGAGCGAGGCGTTCGACCGGCTCACCGCCGTGCTGCACACCGACTCGACAACAGGAGCGACAACATGAACTGGACGCTGGAAGTGGTGGTCGTACCGGTCTCCGACCTGGACCGGGCCAAGGAGTTCTACGCGCAACGGCTCGGCTTCGCCGTCGACCACGACACCGATCTCGGCGGGATGGGGCGGATCGTGCAACTCACTCCCCCGGGCTCCGGCTGCTCGATCGTCCTCGGCCGGGGCGTCGTACCGGAGATGCCGCCGGGCTCACTCAAGGGCCTGCAACTCGTCGTGGCCGACCTGGAACGGGCGCGCGCCGAACTGGTCGAGCGGGGCGTCGAGGTGAGCGAGATCCAGGTGATGGGCCAGAACCCGCACCCGGTGCCGCACCCGCTGGACAACGTCGGCTTCGTCTTCTTCCGTGACCCCGACGGCAACGGGTGGTCGGTGCAGCAGATCTCCGCCCGCGGCTGAGCGCTGCGGCGCCCGCGGTCGGGCGCGGCGGCGCGCGGCCGTCGCGCGGGCGGGCGCTGCGGGTCGCGCGGGCGGGCGCTGCGGGTCGCGCGGGCGGGCGCTGCGGGTCGCGCGGGCGGGCGCTGCGGGTCGCGCGGGCGGGCGCTGCGGGTCGCGCGGGCGGGCGCTGTTAAGAAGGGGCCCTTCCTCTACCGGAGGCGTTAATAAGGGGCCCTTCCTTACAAGCGGCGGGGGCCGGTGTCGGGGCGCGCCACCTCCGCGCCGGTGCGCACGGTGGCGTGCAGCACCGAGATGCCGTCCGGCCGGGCCAGCACCGGATTCAGCGTGAGCGACCGCACCCGGGGCTGCTCGTCGGCGAGCCGCCCGACCCGCACCAGCAGGTCGACCAGCGCCGCCCGGTCCACCGGCGCGGCGCCCCGGTGCCCGCGCAGGAGCGGCGCGGCCCGGGGCTCGTCGACCAGTTCGGCGGCGTCCCGGTCGGTCAGCGGCACCGCCCGCCAGGCCCGGTCGCCGAGCAGTTCGGTCGCCACGCCACCGAGCCCGAACCCGACCACCGGCCCGAACGCCGGATCCTCCACCAGCTCCACCACGCACGCCACGCCGGGCGCGACCATCGGCTGGACCAGGACCTCCGCGCCGAACGCCGGTGCCATCTCGGCGTACGCGCGGCGCAGCGCGGCGGCGTCGGCCAGGTCGAGGCGTACCGCGCCGAGGTCGAGGCGGTGCCGCAGCCCGGGGGCGGCAGCCTTGAGCGCCACCGGCCAGCCGAGCCGCTCGGCGGCGGCCAGCGCTCTCCGTCGTGGTCGCCGGGACCGACTCCACCACGTCGATGCCGTACGCGCGCAGCAACGCCGCCGCGTCGGCCCCGTCGGGGCGCAGCGCGGCGTGCCCCGCCGTGCGGTCCACGTCGGGAAGTTCCGGCAGCACGCCGGCGGGCCGGCGCAGCCAGTCCGCGTACGCGGTGACCCGGCCCAGCGCGCGTACCGCCTCCTCGACGCTCGGGTACGCCGGCACCCCGGCCGGCACCAGCCCGGCGAGGAACGTCGCCACCACCGGCTTGCCGGTGACCCGCGCGTCGGGCAGCGCCGAGGCGAAGTCGGCCACCGGGTCGGCGAGCTGCCCCGGCAGCGGCGGCGCGAACACCGCCACCACGGCGTCGACCCGCTCGTCGGCGACCGCGTCACCGAGCGCGGCGGCGTACGCGGCGGCCCCGGCGCTCGGCCCGACGTCCCGCGGGTACCCGTCGGCGACCGTCAGTCCCTGAGCGGCGCAGGCGGTGGCGGCCAGCCCGGTCAGCGCCGACGAGTTGCCCACCACGGCGACCCGCCGCCCGGCCGGCAGCGGCTGGTGGGCCAGCAGCACACCCACGTCGAGCAGTTCGGACACGGTGTCCACCCGGATCACCCCGGACTGGGCGAACAGCGCGCTCACCGCCGCCGCGTCCAGCGCGGGCGCCTCCCCCACGCCCGGCGGCCGGGCCAGCGAGGCGAGCGCCACCACCGGCTTGCTGCGGCCGATGCGCCGGGCCAGCCGGGCGAACTTGCGCGGGTTGCCGAACGTCTCCAGGTAGAGCGTGATGACGTCGGTGGCCGGGTCGTCCTGCCAGTACTGCAGCAGGTCGTTGCCGGACACGTCGGCCCGGTTACCGGCCGACACGAAGCTGGACAGGCCGAGCCCACGGCGGGACGCCTCGGCCAGCAGCGCCACCCCGAACGCGCCGGACTGGCTGAACACGCCGACCCGGCCCGCCGCGGGCAGCACCGGGGCGAGCGTGGCGTTGAGGCGTACCGCCGGGTCGGTGTTGGCGACGCCGAGGCAGTTCGGGCCGACCACCCGCATACCGGCCAGGTGCGCGGCGCGGACCAGCGCGCGCTGCGCCGCCGCGCCGGCCGGGCCGGACTCGGCGAACCCGGCCGAGATCACCACCAGGCCGTGCGCGCCCGCCCGGGCCGCGTCGCGGACCACGTCGGTCACCGCGTCCGGCGGGACCGCCACCACGGCGAGGTCGACGTCCTGGCCGGCGTCGGCCGCCGACGGGTACGCGGGCAGCCCCGCCACCGTCGCCGCGCTCGGGTGCACCGGCACGATCGCGCCGGTGAACCCGCCGTCGCGCAGGTGCCCGAGCAGCGCCGCGCCGACGCCCTGGCCGGTGGTGCTGGCGCCGTAGACGGCGATGCCGCGTGGCGCGAGCAGCCGGGCGATCGAGCGGGCCTCGGTACGGTGCTCCCGGCCGCGCTGCACCTCGAGCGTCGCCTCGGTCGGCGCGATCGGGAAGGTCAGGTGCACCACGCCGTCGGCGTACTGGCGCTGGACCTGGTAGCCGAAGTCGGCGAAGACCCGCAGCATCGCCCCGTTGGCCGGGAGCACCTCGGCGACGAAGTGCACGATGCCGTTGCGTCCGGCCGCGTCGGCCAGGTGCTCCAGCAGCACCGAGCCGATGCCCCGGCCCTGGTAGGCGTCCTCGACCACGAACGCCACCTCGGCCTCCGGCGAGGCGGGGCCGAGGCGCTCGTACCGGCCGACGGCGACGATCCGCTCGCCGGCGAGCACCACGAACGCCTCCCGGTCGCGGTGGTCGACGTTGACGAAGCGCTTCAGGTCGCGTTCCGGGATACGCGGGTACGGCGAGAAGTAGCGCAGGTAGCGGGTGCGCTCGGAGAAGCGGCCGTGCATGGCCACGATCTCGGGCGCGTCCTCGGGACGGATCTGTCGCAGCTGGACGGTCGTACCGTCGCTGAGCAGCACGTCCACCGGTTGTTCGACGGTGGTCACCGGTCGGTCCTCCCTGCCGCCGGCTCA
Organism: Micromonospora sp. M42; assembly: GCF_000568915.1. Lineage (NCBI taxonomy): Bacteria > Bacillati > Actinomycetota > Actinomycetes > Micromonosporales > Micromonosporaceae > Micromonospora > Micromonospora sp. M42. The sequence goes on from NZ_KK037233.1 coordinate 2,729,027, forward strand.
GTCGCGCGGGTCGTGCGGGTCGAGCCCGAGCAGCGGGAAGACCGCCTTGCGGGTGGCCGCGACGGCCCGGTCCACCGCGTTCGGCTCGCCGCTGGGCTGCCACGGCTGGTACGACGGGTCGACGTCGTCGGTCATCCGCAGCGGCACCTCGTGCCCGGGTCGCCGCCGCGCGGCCAGGTCCCGCCAGCCCGGCGGGGTCAGCGTGGCCGGGTCGACCGGCTCGCCGGTGGCGATCGCGAGCAGGTGCGTCCAGGCCCTCGGCACCACCTCGACCAGCGCGTACCCGCCGCCGCCGGTGGCGATCCAGCGGCCGTCGCACAGCTCGTCGGCGAGCGCGCGCAGCGTGCGGTAGGTGGCCCGCTGCCCGTCCACCGACAGGTGCAGGTCGGCCAGCGGATCCTTGCGGTGCCCGTCGGCGCCGCACTGGGTGACAAGCACCTGCGGCCGGTACGCGCGCAGCACCGACGGCACGACCGCGTGGAACGCGCGCTGCCAGCCGGCGTCGCCGACTCCGGGCGGCAGCGGCACGTTGACGGCGGTGCCCTCCGCGCCCGGCCCGCCGGTCTCGTCCGGGAACCCGGTGCCGGGGAACAGCGCGAGCGGCGTCTCGTGCAGGCTGATGGTGAGCACCCGCGGATCGCGGTAGAAGATCTCCTGCACGCCGTCGCCGTGGTGCACGTCCACGTCCACGTACGCGATCCGCTGCGCGCCGAGGTCGAGCAGCCGGGCGATGGCCACGGCCGGGTCGTTGTAGACACAGAAGCCGGCGGCGCGGGCGGGCATGGCGTGGTGCAGCCCGCCGGCCACGTTCACGGCGCGGCGGGCGTCGCCGCGCCAGACCGCCTCGGCGGCGGCCACTGTGGCGCCGGCGATCAGCGCGCTCGCCTCGTGCATGCCGTCGAAGACCGGATTGTCCGAGGTGCCCAGGCCGAACCCGGCGAACAGCGGGTCGCGCGGCGCGGCCCGGACCGCGTCCAGATAGGCCGGATCGTGGACGCGGGTGAGCAGCGCGTCGTCGGCCGGCTCGGGCTTGACCAGCCGCACGCCGGGCCGGTCCAGCACGCCCAGCTCGCGGGCGAGCGCCATGGTCAGCTCGACCCGGACCGGGTCCAGCGGATGGTCGCCCATGTCGTAGGTGAGGAGAGCCTCGTCCCACACCACCACCGTGTCGTCGGCCATGCGGCCATCGTCGCACGTGGGGCCGGGTGCGCCCACCTGACGTGCGCTCACCGGCCGGACGTGCCACCGGTGGCGACCGGACGGTCCGGGTCGGCCACCCACTCGCTCCACGAGCCGACGTACAGCGCGGCGTCCGGACGGCCGGCCAGGTGCAACGCGAGCACGGCCTGCGCGGCGGTCACCCCGGAGCCGCAGTACGCGCCGACCGGCGCGCCCGCGTCCACCCCGGCGGCGGCGAACCGCTCCCGCAGCGCGTCCGCGTCCGGGAACCGGCCCTGCGTGACGTACTCCGGGGCGGGCAGGTTGACCGCGCCCGGCACGTGCCCGGCGACCGGGTCGACCGGCTCGTGTTCGCCCCGGTAGCGCGGCGCGGCCCGTACGTCGAGCAGCACCCCGGGCGCGGCGGCGCCGAGCCGGGCGGTCCGCTCGGCGTCCAGCACCGGCAGCGCGCCCGGCGCCACCGTCACGTCGCCCGGCGCCGGGGCGGGTACGCCGGTGTCGACCGGCAGCCTGCCGTCCAGGCCGGGTAGCCGCCGTGCAGCACCCGCACCTGCCGGTGGCCGCCCAGCGCAGCGTCCACCAGGCCCGGGGCGGCGGACATCCCGTCGCCGCCGTCGTCACGACAACGGGGTGACCGGCGCGGACACCCCCGCCCGCAGCGCGGCCTGCAACGCCGCCGGGTCCGGCAGCGGGTGCCGGCCGGCGGCGCCGGGCCGCCCGCACAGCTCGGTGTCCAGGTCGACGAAGACCGCGCCGGGCAGGTGGCCGGCGGCGTAGTCCGCGCGGCCGGGCGGGCCGGTGAGCCGCCAGCGGACGTCGAGCAGGGTCGGCGGATCGGCATGATCGAGTTCGGCGGCGAGCCGGTCGGGCTCGACCAGCAGGTCTGCGGTGGCGGACATGCGGTCCAGTCAACACCATCCGGGCCGCCACCTCCGGCTTCGCCTGCCGTCGATGGTCGGTGGTAACGGGTACCATCGGTGCCCGGGAGGCCGCTGACGTGAAGCACGACCTTGTTGACACGACCGAGATGTACCTGCGCACCATCCTCGAACTCGAGGAGGAGGGTGTGCCGCCGCTGCGTGCCCGCATCGCCGAGCGGCTCAAGCAGAGCGGCCCGACCGTCAGCCAGACCGTCGCGCGGATGGAGCGGGACGGCCTGCTCACGGTCGAGGGCGACCGGCACCTGAGCCTCACCCCGGCGGGTCGCAACACCGCCGTGTCGGTGATGCGCAAGCACCGGCTGGCCGAGCTGCTGCTGGTGAACGTGATCGGGATGCCCTACGAGGAGGCCCACGAAGAGGCCTGCCGGTGGGAGCACGTGATGAGCGACGCGGTGGAGAAGCGGGTCTTCGACCTGCTCAACCGCCCCACCCGCTCGCCGTACGGCAACCCGATCCCGGGCCTGGAGGAGCTGGGCGACCCGGGCCAGCCGACGGTCGAGGCCGGCGAGAGCGAGCGCAACCTGGCCTTCCCGGGCCTGTCCGGCCAGGTCGTGGTGCGCCGTATCTGCGAGAGTGTGCAGACCGACTCGGACGTGCTCCGGCAGTTGCACGCAGCCGGTGTCGACCCGGGCGCGACGGTGACCGTGGCGCAGGAACGCGACGGCGTCTCCATCGACCGCTCCGGCGACCGGGTCCGCCTGCCCCGCGAGGTGGCGTCCCGGGTGTTCGTCGCGGCCCGCTGACCCGGGTCAGAGCTGGCGGGTGTCGATCACCTTGGCCAGCGTGACCAGCTTGCCGGCCGTCTTGTCCGCCTCCGCCTTGGCGGTGCCGGTGGGAGCGGTCCAGCGCAGGGTGGCGAGCCGGCCCTCGGTGGCCAGCCAGCCGACCTCGGCGACCGGGCCCGCCTTAGCGGTCTTGGGCAGCGTGCGCCGATAGCCGGCCTTACCCAGCTTGGTGATCTTCGTGGCGCCGCTGGGCTGCACGTCGAGGGTGAACGTGGCCGCGTCGATCGACGTCTCGGTGACCGACAGCGTCAGCTCCGGCAGCACCGCCCCGGCCGCGCGCACCACGCAGGTGTGCGTGTCGCCCCGCTCGGTGGCGGCGGCCACGTCGAACTCGCCACCGGTGTGCTCGGCGATCACCGCGAAGTCGAGCAGCCGGCAGGCGCCGCCCGAGGAGGCGGCCGCGACCGCGACCGGTTGGCGCGGCTCCGTCGGCACGTCGACCGTCGGGGCTTCCTCGGCGCAGCCGGCGGCGAGCAGGACGGCCGGCACGGCCAGCCAGATTCGGGCACGCACGGGAGACCTCCGCGGTCGGCGGCGGGTCCGACCCGCCGGAGTTCCGTCGGACACCGTACGGCGTGCCCGCGCGGGGACGGAAGCCCCTAATCGGTTACGTACGGACAGTGCCGACATCCTCGCCCGCAGCACGTCCCTCGCCGGGCCAGGAAGCCCGCGCTGAGCACGAACAGTCCGGTCTCCGGGTCCAGGTAGCCGGCCTCCCCGGCGGCCAAAGCTGCGGCGTGCACGGCCAGGATCCGGTCCCGCCCCGGATGATCCGGCGACAGCCGCGACGGGTGCGGTTCGGTAAGCGGCCGGTCCGCCAGCTCGTCACGCACCGCTGAAGTGTAAGGAAGGGCCCCTGCTTAACGTTTTCTGCATAGGAGGGACCCCCTTTTAACATCCCCCACGGATGGTCCGCTCGGCCAGCAGGAACGCCTGGGACTGCCGCTCCGTGGCGACCGGCGCGCGGACCAGCGTCGCCGAGACCGTGAACCCGGCCGTCGCGAGTTGCGCGGCCAGTCGTTCCGGCGGCAGCCAGTGCACGTCGTACGCGACGTCGTGGCCGTACGCCCGCTCCAGCCGTACGCACCGGTCACCGGCCTTGACCGCGAGGAGCAGGTGACCGCCCGGGGCGAGCGCCCGGTGGAAACCGGCGAACACCCCGGGCAGCAGCTCCGGTGGCAGGTGGATGATCGAGTACCAGGAGACCAGGCCGGCCAGCGAGGCGTCGGGCACGGTCAGCTCGGTCAGCGAGCCCACCTCGAAACGCAGCTCCGGGTACGCGCGGCGGGCCACCGCCACCATGCCGGGCGACAGGTCGACGCCGCCGATGTCCAGGCCGAGCCGGTGCAGGTGGGCGGTGACGCGACCGGTGCCGCAGCCCACTTCCAGCACCGGCCAGCCCGGCCCGACCGTCTCGGCGTACGCGGCCAGCAGCGCCCGGTCCAGCGGTGGTTCCACCACGTCGGGCAGCAGCCGCGCGTAGTCCTCGGCGACCGTGTCGTACGCGGCCCGCGTCTCCACCAGCCACCCGGGTTCGCTCACACCCACCTGCCCCACCCCTCGATCATGAAGTTGACGGTCGCCGCGTCGGCGTGTCGCACCGCCAACTTCATGATCACGCGCTCGGGGTTGGGGTGGGGGTGGGGAGCCAGGTGAGGGCCTGGCCGTGGCCTCTGGTCCAGGCCAGGGGGCGGCCGTCCAGGGCCAGCACGTTGTGGAAGCCTTCGGCGGGTGGCTCGGGCAGCGCCGCGTGCGGCAGCACGGACGGGTCCTCGTTGGCGATCCAGTGACCGGGCAGCGTCCGTACCAGCGCGGTGAACGCGTCCCGGCGCGCCTTCGGCACCTGGTAGAGCACCGAGCTGTGGAACACCACGAGCGTCGCCCCGGCCGGGGCCTGCTCGGCCAGCGCCGGCAGGTCGTCCACCAGGTCACCGCGTACCAGCAGTGGCGGATCGGCCGCCGCGACGGCCGCCGCCGCGCGCAGCCGCTCCCGGCGGTGCCGGTGTTCCGGCCAGATCAGCGCCTCCAGCCAGGCCACGTCGGCCGGGTCGGTGACGTAGAGCGGGTTCAGGTCCAGCCCGGCCCGCCACACCACCTCCGGACGCCGCTCCGGCGGCTCGGCGCCGGTCAGGTCACAGTCGAGCAACGGCTCGCCGTCGCCGATCCGCCGATCGCCGTAGCGGTAGGCGTACCGGTCCGGGTAGAGGCACAGCCCGGCGGAGGCGCCGACCTCCAGCAACGCCAGCGGCTGCGGCAACGCCGCGAGCACCGGCAGCAGTACGGCGCAGCGTCCGGCCTCGTTCGTCTGCGTCGCCCGCACCCGCATCTGCGCCGCCACGTCCGGCCAGTGCCCCATCACGTACGCGCGGAACGCCGCCGGGTCGTCCACCGGCCCGCCGCGCAGCCGCACCACCCCGAACAGCAGGTTCGGCTGACGCTTGGCCGGCGGAAGCGTGTCGAGCAGGGCGAGCAGCTCCGGGTCACCGGCGACCACCCGCGACAACCGCTCGTACGCCGGGGACACGCCGCGCGTCTCACGCTCGGCGAAGACCCGATAGATGTCTGTCGTGCTCATCCCCCGAGCATTCCAGCTCGCGTACGCGATGGGCTGTGACCGCCGGCACCGCCCGCCGCGTGCGCGGCGAAACTCGCTGTCCATTTGTCGAGGAACGCTGATAGACAGCCCGGGTGCACACGAATCTCACCTTTGTCGATCACCTGCGGCTGATCGACGACCGGTCGACTGCTTTCCGCGCCGCGGTCGCTGCGGCGCCCAGCCTCGACACGCCAGTGCCGAGCTGTCCGGAGTGGACGCTGTTCGATCTCGTACAGCACCTGGGCATGGGCCGCCGCAGGTCGGCCGCCATCGTCGCCGCAGGGCCGGCCGACGGTCCCCCGGACAAGTCCGTGTGGGACGACGGCACGGGTGCACCTCGGGAACGCGAGGCTCTCCTGGCCTGGTGGACCGAGTCCGTCGAGCGGCTGACGAGCGTGCTGCGCGAGGCCGGCCCGGACCGCCGGTGCTGGACGTGGTGGGGTGATTCGCAGTCACCGGAAACCTCCGGTGCATGGGCTCGGCGCCAGGTCGCCGAGATCGCTGTGCACACCCGCGACGCTCAGCTCGCCGTGGGGACCCCGGAGCCGCTGCCGGACGAGGTCGCCCTCGACGCTTTCGACGACTGCCAGTTCACGCTCTGCTCGACGGATGTCGCCTGGCCGCACGAACCCGCCGTCGTCGAATACCACGCCACCGAGGGCCGCTCGTGGCGCCTTCGCCTGTCCGGCGACGGCGCACAGGCCAGCCGGCTCGGCGAGCCGGCCGCCGGTGAGGACCCGGACCGGGACACAGCCTTCGTCTCCGCCCGGGGCACGGCCAGTGACCTGGTCCTGTTCTTCTACGGCCGCATCACGCCGGATTCCCCGAAGCTGGAGCTGGACGGCGACCGCCGCATCTTCGACCAGCTCATTGCCTGGGACCCGTCCGTCTGACGATCGACGACACCTCGTACCTGCCGCAGCGACCGCCCGACCCCTGGAGGATCGGGCGGTCGCTGTCGCAACAGATGCGACTCAGCTCGATGTCAGCTGCAGCCGCTGGTGGAGCCGCAGCCCTCGCAGACGTAGCAGCTACCGGCGGGCCGCATCTTCGTGCCGCAGGTGAAGCAGAGCGGCGCGTCGGCGGCCTTGCCGATCACGGCCTCCAGCAGCTCCGTGCTGGAACCCACCACCGGAGCGGGCTTGACCGCGGCGACGTCGGCCATCTCCTGCGCCGGCTGCGCGACTGGGCCGGTCTTCGGCTCCGGCGCCTCGACCGGGGCGGAGGCGGCCATCGCGGTGAGGTCCGCACCGCTCGCCTCCGCCTCCGCCTCGGCCGCGAGCTGGGCGGCCCGCTCCTTGGCGGTGAAGATGCCCAGCTCGGCGCGGCGGTCGTACGGCAGGAAGTCCAGCGCCAGGCGACGGAAGATGTAGTCCATCACCGAGGCGGCCATCCGCACGTCCGGGTCGTCGGTCATGCCGGCCGGCTCGAAGCGCATGTTGGTGAACTTGCTGACGTACGTCTCCAGCGGGACGCCGTACTGGAGACCGATGGAGATGGCCACCGAGAAGGCGTCCATCACGCCGGCCAGGGTCGAGCCCTGCTTCGACATCTTGAGGAAGACCTCGCCGAGACCGTCGTCCGGGTACGACGAGGCGGTGAGGTAGCCCTCCGCGCCGCCGACCGAGAAGGAGATCGTCTCCGACGGGCGCTTCTTCGGCAGCCGCTTGCGCACCGGGCGGTACTCGACGACCTTCTCCACGACCTTCTCCGGCTCGGCGGCCGGGGCCTGGGTCTCGACGGTGCTCTTGTTCTTCTTCGCCGCCGACAGCGGCTGGCCGACCTTGCAGTTGTCCCGGTAGATCGCCAGCGCCTTGAGGCCGAGCTTCCAGCCCTCGAAGTAGATCTTCTCGACGTCCTCGACGGTGGCCTGCTCCGGCATGTTGACCGTCTTGGAGATGGCGCCGGAGATGAACGGCTGGACGGCCGCCATCATCCGCACGTGGCCCATCGGCGCGATCGAGCGCTCGCCCATGGCGCAGTCGAAGACCGGGTAGTGCTCCGGCTTGAGGCCCGGGGCGTCCACCACGTGGCCGTGGTCGGCGATGTGCTCGACGATCGCCTCGACCTGCTCCTCGGGGTAGCCGAGGCTGCGCAGGGCGCGCGGCACGGTCTGGTTGACGATCTGCATCGAGCCGCCACCGACCAGCTTCTTGAACTTCACCAACGCCAGGTCCGGCTCGACGCCGGTGGTGTCGCAGTCCATCATCAGGCCGATGGTGCCGGTCGGGGCGAGCACGCTGGCCTGCGAGTTGCGCCAGCCGTGCTTGTCACCGAGCTTGTTGCCCAGCGTCCACTGCTTGGTCGCCTCGCGCTGCACGGCGGTGCCCACGGTGCCGGTCGGCTTGATCGCGTCGTTGGCGGCGGCGTGCTTGCGCATGACCCGCTTGTGCGGCTCGGCGTTGCGGGCGTAGCCGTCGTACGGGCCGACGATGCCGGCCAGTTCGGCGGACCGGCGGTAGGCGGTGCCGGTCATCAGCGAGGTGATCGCGGCGGACACCTCCCGGCCCTGCTCCGAGTCGTACGGCAGGCCGGAGGCCATCAGCAGCGCGCCCAGGTTGGCGTACCCGATGCCGAGCTGCCGGTAGGCGCGGGTGGTCTCACCGATCTTCTCGGTCGGGAAGTCGGCGAAGCAGATCGAGATGTCCATCGCGGTGATGACGAACTCGACCGACTTGACGAACTTCTCCACCTCGAAGCCGCCGTCGGCGCGCAGGAACTTCATCAGGTTCAGCGAGGCCAGATTGCACGAGGAGTTGTCCAGGTGCAGGTACTCCGAGCACGGGTTCGACGCGGTGATCCGCCCGGTCTCCGGGCAGGTGTGCCAGTCGTTGATGGTGTCGTCGTACTGCAGGCCCGGGTCGGCGCACTCCCACGCGGCCTGGGAGATGGTACGGAACAGCTTCTTCGCGTCGATCGTCTCGATGGTCTGCCCGTCGAGCCGGCCGCGCAGGTCGAAGCCGCCACCGTTCTCCACGGCGGTCATGAACTCGTCGGAGACGCGGACCGAGTTGTTGGCGTTCTGGTACTGCACGCTGACGATGTCGGCGCCGCCCAGGTCCATGTCGAACCCGGCGTCGCGCAGCGCGCGGATCTTGTCCTCCTCGCGCGCCTTGGTCGCCACGAACTCCTCGATGTCCGGGTGGTCGACGTCGAGGATGACCATCTTGGCCGCGCGCCGGGTGGCGCCGCCGGACTTGATGGTGCCGGCGGAGGCGTCCGCGCCGCGCATGAAGCTGACCGGGCCGGAGGCGGTGCCGCCGGAGGAGAGCAGTTCCTTCGAGGAACGGATGCGGGACAGGTTCACCCCGGCGCCCGAGCCGCCCTGGAAGATCCGCCCCTCCTCCTTGTACCAGTCGAGGATGGAGTCCATCGAGTCGTCGACCGACAGGATGAAGCAGGCGCTGACCTGCTGCGGCGACGGCGTGCCGACGTTGAACCACACCGGCGAGTTGAAGCTGAACACCTGGTGCAGCAGCATCCAGGTCAGCTCGTGCGCGAACACCTCGGCGTCGGCCGGGGTGGCGAAGTAGCCGTACTCCTCACCGGCGGTGCGGTAGGTGTCGACCACCCGGTCGATCAGCTGCCGCAGCGACCACTCCCGCTCCGGGGTCCCCACCGCGCCCCGGAAGTACTTGGTGGTCACGATGTTCGCCGCGTTCACCGACCAGGACTCGGGGAACTCCACCCCCCGCTGCTCGAAGTTGATCGAGCCGTCCCGCCAGTTCGTCATGACGACGTCGCGGCGCTCCCAGGTGACCTCGTCGTAGGGATGCACCCCCTCGGTCGTCCAGACGCGCTCGATCTTCAGCCCCGCCCCGGCCTTGTTCCGTGACCTGCTGGTCGTCACGCCCTCGCCCCCCTCGTCGGCACGGTCACCCACCGCGCCTCGTGTACCTGTCAGAAACCCGAAAATGTCAGCTGATCGCGCCGGCGGCGTCCGCCGCACCGGCACCGGCGCCCTCCCGGGCGCGCGCGGCGGCCCGCAACGTCTCGATCTCCCGCTCGAAGTCGGCGAGCGAGTCGAAGGACCGGTAGACGCTGGCGAACCGCATGTAGGCCACCTCGTCGAGGTCGCGCAACGGGCCGAGGATGGCCAGGCCCACCTCGTGGCTGGGGATCTCGGCCGCCCCCTTGGCCCGTACGGTCTCCTCGACCTTCTGTGCCAGCAGCGCGATCGAGTCGTCGTCGACCGGCCGCCCCTGGCACGCCTTGCGCACCCCGCCGATGATCTTCGTACGGCTGAACGGCTCGGTCACCCCGCTGCGCTTGACCACCGCGAGCACCGCCTCCTCGACGGTGGTGAACCGTTTGCCGCACTCCGGGCAGGACCGCCGCCGCCGGATGAGCTGGCCGTCGTCGGCCTCCCGCGAGTCGACCACCCGGGAGTCGGCGTGCCGGCAGTACGGACAGCGCATGGGCCCGACCTCCTCCGTCGATCGCGGGCACACCTACCGGCTCCCGGGCACACGTCGGCACGGCGGAGTCATCGTCCGATGACCGTCGCCGGATGCGCGGTGCGGGAGTGCGTTCGGTAGTTGAACCCAACCTGTGGGCGACTTACGCCCGTGTGACTACTACATCTAGGGGTCGACCGTATGCCGAACCCCAAGCGAGGTCAAGTTGGCGGGCGTGTCCGGCGCGTCATCAGAATCACGGTCGGCGCGACCCCGCCGAGGAGCCCAACGGACGGCCTCCCGCGCTGGACACGGCCCGCCGCAATGGAACATCTGTACGAGCGGCGTACTCTTTTATCAGAACAACAGTTCGGAAATCCAGGAATTCGGCACGACACGCCGACAGCAGGTCGTACAGATGTTTGAAAATGACCGATCTCACCTATACGGTCAGACCACACGCACCACGAGCCGACGAGGCACCCCAGCGCCGACCAGGGAGGGACGGACGTGACCGAGGACCGGGCCAGCCGGCAGAAGAACCCGCAGCCGAACGACGGGGCGGGTCCTCCGGCGACCCGCCGCCCCCGCGCCGCCCGCAGCCGCACCGCCCCGGCGGCGGTACGCCCGGTCACGCCGGTGGTGAGCAGCTTCCCCGACCCGACGAGCGTCGACCTGACCGCCCGGCAGCGGCGGATCCTGGAGTTCATCCGCACCTGGGTCGAGCGGCACGGCTACCCGCCGAGCGTGCGCGAGATCGGTGAGGCGGTCGGCCTGGTCTCCCCGTCCAGCGTCGCCTACCAGCTCAAGGAGCTGGAGAAGAAGGGCTTCCTGCGCCGCGACCCGAACCGGCCACGCGCCGTCGACGTCCGGGCCCCGGGCGAGGCCGACGACGAGGCCGCCCGCGCGCAGCGCCCCACCCCGGCGTACGTGCCGATGCTGGGCCGCATCGCCGCCGGTGGGCCGATCCTGGCCGAGCAGGCGGTGGAGGACATCTTCCCCCTCCCCCGCGAGCTGGTCGGCGAGGGCGAGGTCTTCATGCTCCAGGTCAAGGGCGACTCGATGCTCGACGCGGCGATCTGCGACGGCGACTGGGTGGTCGTCCGGCAGCAGCCCAACGCCGAGGTCGGCGACATCGTCGCCGCGATGCTCGACGGCGAGGCGACGGTCAAGACCTACCGGCGGCGGGACGGGCACGTCTGGCTGATGCCGCAGAACCCGGCCTTCGACCCGATCCCCGGCGACGACGCCACCATCATGGGTCGCGTGGTGGCGGTGCTGCGCCGCATCTGACCCCACAGCAGCGCGGAAAGGGGGTGACCGTCGCGGTCACCCCCTTTTCCGTGTCGTCTCAGTAGCGGTCGCCCCGGTACTCCCGGCCACCACCGGACACCGGGCCGTACTGCCCCCGGTCGTCGTAGCCGTCGTCGCGGCGCGCGCCACGCGGGTCCTGGCGCGACGCGGCGGCTCGGCCCGGCCGCCGCCTCCGCGCGGCCCGCCACCGGGCTGCCCGCGGTAACCGGGCCCACCCGGGCCGCCGCCGTAGCCGCCACCCTGACCGCCACGACCTGAACCGCCCTGGCCACCGCCGTAGACACCGCCACCGCGACCTCCGCCGCCGGCCGGGGCGCCGCCGCCGTACACCCCACCACCCTGCGGACGGGTGCCGCCCGGGGGACGGCCACCTTGCCCTGGCCACGGCCGCCCTCCTGAGGGCCGCCGCCGTACACGCCGCCACCCGGCCGGCCACCGCCGTAGACGCCGCCCGAGGGCGGACGGTCGCCGTTCGCTGCGCCACCGTAGACACCGCCCTGGCCCCCGCCGTAGACCCCGCCGCGCGGTGCCTCCGGCCGTTCCGCCGACGGGAACCCGCCGTTCACCGGGAACTCGCCGCTGCGCTCCGGCTCCTCGGCCCGCGGCGCGGGCTTGCGCCGCGACCGCAGGATCCCGAAGACGCCCGCGCCGACCAGGAGCGCGCCGATCACCCCGACCGCCGCGATCAGGTACGTGATCTCGTCGAGTGAGAGCCCTTCGAGCCAGGACTTCTCGGCGGCCGCCTTCGTCTCGGCCTTGCCGCCGTTCGGGAGCGCCTCCGCGCCACTGGTGGACGGCGTGTAGCTGAGAATGTCGATCGGATCCGAGTCGTCCAGCGTCCCGCCGTCGGAGACGGTGACGAACAACTTGCCGTCGGGCGTGTACGAGATCGCCTCGCCGAACGGGTCGGCCAGCGGGGTGATCCGGGGCTTACCTGTGGTCAGCGCCTTGACGATGTCGCCGCCGGACACGTCGAACTCGAACGCGTCGGCGTACGTGCGCAGCACGACCTTGCTGCCGTCGGGTGAACGGGCCGCGCCGGTCACCAGCGCTCGCCCGGGCGACCCGAGCTTGTTCTCGGTGTCGGTCTTCGGCAGCGTGACCTCGCCGACCTTCTTCATCGGGATCGGCTCGGGGTCGCCGGCGGTCTTCAGCTTCACCGTCGGCGTGAAGATCTCCGACTTGCCGGACAGGTCCTTGGTGATCACCAGCGGCATGTTGTCGTCGCCGACGAGCAGGGCCTCCGCGTCGTGCGGCTCCTTGCCCGGGTAGCTGAGCCGGTGCAGCACCGGCTGCTTCGCGCCGCTGAGCGGCATCGTCCAGACCGCGACCCGCTCCCGGCGGGTCTTCTTCTCCACGTTGTCGCCGGTGTCGGCGATCCAGAGCGTCTTGCGGTCCGGGCCGAGCGCCAGGTCCTCCGTGTCGAAGGGCCCGTCACCGGAGTACCGGACCTCCTTCTCGACCTTGCACTTGGCGTCCAGGTAGAAGACCCGCTTGCGGCTGGGGTCGTCGGTGCCGTCGTTGATCACGACGTACCCGCTGCTGGTGGCGATCAGGCCGGACAGCTCGCGGAGGCGGTTGTCCTCGACCGTGCACTTCTTCTTGGGAGCCGCGGCCAGCACGGGGGCCGCGGCGGGAGCCGCCGGGGCCGGCCCGGCCGGCGCCACGACCGCGCCGACCAGGCCGAGCGCGAGCGTGACCGAGGAGACAACGTGCCGCATGACGCTCAGTGTCGCACGACGCGGGTTTCCGGCGGGTGACGCCGGACGGCTCACCGTCCGGCGCCCACCCGCTCGTCGCTGGTCAGCCGATCCCCCGCCCGGTAGGGCGCGAGCTCGGCGGCGAGCCCCTGGCCCACCCGTACGTGCAGCAGCGTGCCCTCGGGCAGGTGAGCGGTGCTGAGCACCTCACCCTGCCGGTGCGCCCGGGCGACCAGGTCACCCCGGTCGTACGGGAGCACGACGCGCACCTCGACGGCCGGCCGGGGCAGCCGGCGCTCGACCGCCTCGCGCAGCTCGTCGATCCCGCGGCCACTGTGCGCGGAGACGAACACGGCGTCCGGCCAAAGCCGCTTGAGCCGCAGCATCGTCTCCTCGTCGGTGGCGTCGGTCTTGTTCACCACCAGGAGCTCCGGCAGCCGGTCGGCGCCCACCTCGGCGAGCACCTCGCGTACCGCCCGGACCTGCTCCTCCGGGTCCGGGTGGGTGCCGTCGACCACGTGCACGACCAGGTCCGCGTCGGCGACCTCCTCGAGCGTCGAGCGAAACGCCTCGACGATCTGGTGCGGCAGGTGCCGGACGAAGCCGACCGTGTCGGACAGCGTGTAGAGCCGCCCGTCGGACGTGGTGGCGCGGCGGGTGGTCGGGTCCAGCGTGGCGAACAGCGCGTTCTCCACCAGCACGCCCGCCCCGGTGAGGCGGTTGAGCAGGCTGGACTTGCCGGCGTTGGTGTAGCCGGCGATGGCCACCGCCGGCACCGCGTTACGGGTGCGTCGGGAGCGCTTGGTCTGGCGTACCATCGCCATGCTCTTGATCTCGCGGCGCAGCCGCGCGATGCGGTGGCGGATACGCCGACGGTCGGTCTCCAGCTTGGTCTCACCGGGACCGCGCAGGCCCACGCCGCCGCCGGCGCCACCGCCGCGACCGCTACCGCCGGTCTGCCGGGACAGCGTCTCGCCCCAACCGCGCAGGCGCGGCAGCAGGTATTCGAGCTGGGCCAGCTCGACCTGCGCCTTGCCCTCCTTGCTCTTGGCGTGCTGGGCGAAGATGTCGAGGATCAGGGCGGTCCGGTCGACCACCTTGACCTTGGTGCGCTGCTCCAGGTTGCGCAGCTGCGACGGCGACAGCTCACCGTCGCAGATGATGGTGTCGGCGCCGGTGGACAGCACCACCGCGCCCAGGTCGTCGACCTTGCCGCGACCGATGTACGTGGCCGGGTCGGGCCGGTGCCGGCGCTGGATCAGCCCTTCGAGCACCTGCGAGCCGGCCGTCTCGGCCAGCGCCGCCAGTTCGGTGAGGCTGTTGTCGGCGTCGGTCTGGGTGCCCTCGGTCCAGACGCCGACCAGGACGACCCGCTCCAGCCGCAGCTGGCGGTATTCGACCTCGGTGATATCTGTGAGTTCGGTGGAGAGGCCGGGGACCCGCCGCAGCGCCTGCCGCTCCGACAGCTCGTACTCGCCCGTGGTGGCCTCGAGCTCGTCGTCGGTGTAGGGATGGAAGGTCTCCTGCTCGCGCAAACTGCGTCTCCTGTCCGTTATGTGCATCGCCGAGAATTTTCGGCGCGTGACAGCAATCCTGACATGTGACAACGCCCGGCGCACCTGCCTTATGCCCGTGACGCTACTGACCGGTAGCGGGGGCGGATGCCGGGCGACCTGCGCGGGCGAGTAGAAATGCCAGTCGAGCCGCTCAGCGCCGACGGAGGAGTTTCTCGTGGCCAACACACGACTGCCGAGTGCCGGATTCTCCATCACCATCCGGATCGCGGTACCCGCCGACGCCTCCTCCATCGGCCGGCTCACCACCGCCGCCGGCGAGGCCGGGGCCATCGTCACCGCGCTGGACGTGGTCGACTCCGACCCCGCGCACGTGATCGTCGACCTCACCTGCGACACCGCCGACGCCGGGCACGCCGACCAGGTCGTCGACGCGCTCACCGCGCTCGACGGGGTGGACGTCCGCAAGGTCTCCGACCGCACGTTCCTGCTGCACCTCGGCGGCAAGATCGAGGTGACCCCGAAGGTCGCGCTGCGTACCCGCGACGAGCTGTCCCGCGCGTACACCCCGGGTGTGGCCCGGGTCTGCATGGCCATCGCGGAGAACCCGGCCGACGCGCGCCGGCTCACCATCAAACGCAACACCGTCGCCGTGGTCAGCGACGGCACCGCCGTGCTCGGCCTGGGCAACCTCGGCCCGGCCGCCTCGCTGCCGGTGATGGAGGGCAAGGCCGCCCTGTTCAAGCGCTTCGGCGGGGTGGACGCCTGGCCGGTGGTGCTGGACACCCAGGACACCGACGAGATCGTGGCGATCGTCAAGGCGATCGCGCCCGCGTACGGCGGGATCAACCTGGAGGACATCGCCGCGCCACGCTGCTTCGAGATCGAGGCCCGGCTGCGCGAGGCGCTGGACATCCCGGTCTTCCACGACGACCAGCACGGCACCGCGATCTGCGTGCTGGCCGCGCTGACGAACGCGCTGCGCGTCGTGGGCAAGCAGCTCGCGGACGTCCGGGTCGTGGTCTCCGGCGCCGGCGCGGCCGGCACCGCGATCATGAAGCTGCTGCTGCGCCAGGGCGTGGGCGACATCATCGCGTACGACCGCCAGGGCGCCCTGCACCGCGGCCTGCCGGACCTCAACCCGGCCTGGCAGTGGCTGGCCGAGAACACCAACAAGGAGAACTACTCCGGTGACCTGGCCGGTGCGGTACGCGGCGCGGACGTGTTCATCGGCGTGAGCGCGCCGAACCTGCTCACCGGCGAGGACGTCGCCGCCATGGCGAAGGACTCGATCGTCTTCGCGCTGGCGAACCCCGACCCGGAGGTGGACCCGCGCGAGGCGCGCAAGTACGCCGCCGTGGTCGCCACCGGCCGCTCCGACCAGCCCAACCAGATCAACAACGTGCTCGCCTTCCCCGGCGTGTTCCGCGGCATGCTCGACGCGCACGCCGAGGAGTTCACCGAGGAGATGGCGCTCGCCGCCGCCCGGGCCATCGCGGACGTGGTCGGCGAAGACAAGATCAACCCGACGGTGATCGTGCCGAGCGTCTTCGACTCCCGGGTCGCCCCGGCGGTGGCCGCCGCGGTGCGGGCCGCCGCCCAGAACCCGGCCGCCACGCCGGCGCCGGCGGCCGACCCGGGCCCGGCGGACCTGCCCGAGATCGCCGCCAACGCCAGCGCCACCCCCTGACGCGCTCCTCCCGCTCGCGGCGCCTCTCGCAGGGCAGCGCCTCCTCGCGGGACAGCGCCTCCTCGCGGGACAGCGCCTCCTCGCAGGACAGCACCTCCTCGCAGGACAGCACCTCCTCGCAGGACAGCACCTCCTCAGGGCAGCGCCTCCTCGCGGGGCACGCCCCTGCCGGGTCGGAGACACGAGCGCGCGTGTTCCGGGCACGCGCACGGCTTCTGGGTGCACGTGCCGATTCGGGCACACCAGCAGCTTCCGGGACAGGGGCGCGGCTTCCACCGCACGCGAGTTGCCCGGCTCAGACGCTCTTCTCAGCACACGCGCACACTTCTTCGGCTACGACGCCACCCGCACCCGCACCCGCACCCGCATGAGGGTCAGGCGTCGCCCGACGCGCGTCCACGCGAGATCTTGGAAGGAAATGGCAGCCAGAGGGACCCTAATCTTCCAAGATCCACAACAGCGCCCCACCCCGAGGGGGACAAGTCGGACACATGACCCTTCACCCCGGCTTGATCGACTCCACTTCCCCGAAGTGGCGGCATCATCGCCCTTGATCAACACCAGTTCCCCGAAGTGGTGCCATCAGAGGCTCCGCGACACCACCACTTCGGCGAGCTGGTGTTGATCATGCCGGGCGGCAGCGCGCCAGGGCGGGATGGTACGGACGGCCAAGGCCCCGCGTGCCAGGGCCGCGAACACCCCAAGTTGACCAAGGAGTTCGTGTCACTGGGACGCCGGAAATCCCCCGCAAACTCCTTGATCAACCGCGAAGGGGGGGCGCCGCAGACGGAGAGGGCGCGGTCAGGGGGTCAGGGCGGACGGGGTCAGGGTGCCGGTGGCCACCAGGACCGCCGGGCCCGACAGCCAGCAGGAGTCGGGTGTCACGGTGACCGTGAGGCGTCCACCGGGTACGTCCACCGCCACCGTGCCGGTGTCGAGGCCGGCGTCGCGCAACGCCACCGCGCCGACCGCGCACGCGCCGGTGCCGCAGGACAGTGTCTCGGCCGAGCCGCGCTCGTAGACCCGCATCAGCACGTGCGCGTCGGCGCCGGTCACCGGCTCGCCGGGCGTGGTGAACTCCACGTTCACCCCGGCCGGGAAGGTCCCGGCGTCCACCTCGGGCGCGCGGGTCAGGTCGAGGCCGGTCAGCTCCAGCGCGGCGGGCAGCGCGCACACCAGGTGCGGGTTGCCGACGTCCACTGCGGCACCGGGCAGCGTCAGCCCGCCGAGCGTGGCGGTCGCCGTGTCGTACAGCCGGGGGCGGCGCATCTCGACCGCCACGTCCGCGCCCTCGACCCGGGCCCGCACCAGACCGGCGCGGGTGGCGATGGGCAGCGTCCCGCCCGACGAGGACGAGGACGAGGACGACGAGGACGAGGCCGCGGCCAGCGAACGGTCCAGCAGGTAGCGGACGAACACGCGGGCCCCGTTGCCGCACATCTCGGCGAACGAGCCGTCGGAGTTCCAGTAGTCCATGAACCACTCGGCCTCACCGGCGAGCGCGACGCCCTCGGGGTGCTTGGCGGCGCGTACGACGCGCAGCACGCCGTCGCCGCCGAGGCCGCGCCGCCTGTCGCAGAGCGCGGCGACCAGGCCGGGTGTCAGGTCGAGCGTGCCGTCCGGGTCGGGCAGGATGACGAAGTCGTTGCCGGTGCCGTGACCCTTTGTGAACTCCACGCCCCCATCATGGCCGATGCTCGGCGACCACCCGCAGGGCAGTGTCGAGAAACCCGGGCGACGCCGAGTCCAGCCAGTGCACGCGCGGGTCGCGCCGGAACCAGGAGCGCTGCCGGCGGACGAACCGGCGGGTCGCGCGGACGGTCTCCTCGTGCGCTTCGGCCTCGGTCAGCTCCCCGGCCAGGAACCGCAGCACCTGCTGGTAGCCGAGCGCGCGGCTGGCGGTACGGCCCTCGGGCAGCCCTTCGCCGACCAGCGCCCGCACCTCGTCGACCAGGCCGTCGGCCCACATCCGGTCCACCCGCAGCGCGATCCGCTCGTCCAGCGACGCGGTGTCCAGGTCGACGCCGAGCTGCACCGACGGGTAGTACGGCGTGGGCGACGGCAGCGACGCGGTGAACGGCGCGCCGGTCAGCTCGATCACCTCCAGCGCCCGCACGATCCGCCGTCCGTTCGTGGGCAGGATGCTCGCCGCCGCCCCCGGGTCCGCCTCGGCCAGCCGCGCGTGCAGCGGCAGCGGGCCGACAGCGGCCAGCTCCGCCTCCAGCCGCTGCCGCAGCGCCGGGTCGGTGCCGGGGAACTCGAACTGTTCCAGCACCGCCCGCACGTACAGCCCGGAGCCGCCGACCAGCAGCGGCACCCGCCCCCGGGCCAGGATGTCGTCGACGGCAGCGCGGGCCAGCGCCTGGTACTCCGCGACGCTCGCCGGCTCGGTCACCGGCCAGATGTCCAGCAGGTGATGCGGCACACCCTCGCGTTCGGCCGGCGTCAGCTTCGCGGTGCCGATGTCCATGCCCCGGTAGAGCTGCATCGAGTCGGCGTTGACCACCTCGCCGCCGAGCGCGTGCGCCAGCGCGATGCTCAGCGCCGACTTCCCGGCCGCGGTCGGCCCGACCACCGCCACGACGGTCATGCCCGCTCCCAGTTCGCCACGAAGTAGGCCACGCCGTAGGGCGCGTCCTGGTAGCTGACGTCACCACGCCAGTCGCCGCCCGCCGCCCGGGCCGCTCCGGCCAGCACCTGCCACGGCGCCCGCCCGGCGACCCTCAGCTCCGCCGACAGCCCCGGGTCCAGGCCGAGCAGGGCGTCGGCGTCCGCGCCGGCCAGGGCAACCGCAACCCCTTCGTCGTACGCCTCGGCGCGCGGATCGTCGTACCCCGGCGCCTTGACGCCGCGGCAGGCGGACCCGTCACCGAGCACGAGCAGCGCGACCCGCGGATCGTCGTCGGCGATCAGGCTCGCGCCGAACGCCGCGCACTGCGCCGGTGTGGCGTCGTGGGCCACCGACCGGGCCAGGCGGGGCAGCTCGGTGCCGGAACGGTTGAGCAGCCAGGCGCCGACGGTCAGGCTCAGCGGCAGGCGCTCCGCGCCGGAGCAGGAGATCTTCCACAGCCGCACCGGCCGGTCCAGCCCGAAGCCGCGCAGGGAACCCCAGTCGGCGGCGTTGAACCGGACGGTCTCCGGCCCTGCTCCGACGAGCAGGACCGCCTCGGGCCCGGCGGCGAGCAGCCGTGCGACAGCGGCGTCGGCGGCGGCGCGCAGGTCGTCCAGCTCGGGCGCGGCGGCGCCGGCCAGCTCGGGCACGATAAGCGGCGGATGGGGGCAGACTGCGGCGGCGACCAGTGGCACGCCCCCAAACCTATCGGGATCCGCCGGTGCGTCCCCGCGCCGATCCGGTCATCGAGGGCGTACGACACCGTATGGTCACGGTCGACGGCAGGCGCTCGACACGGACCGGGTCGGACCTGTGACAATGCCGGGAGAAAGTTTGCTGCGCCGTGGCGGCGATTCGAGGGGACTGTCCCCTCGACGCCGGGAGAACGAGGATGGGCACATGAGCGACTGGACTGCCTTCGGACGGGTGGACGAGGACGGCACCGTCTACGTCAAGACGACCGAGGGCGAGCGGGTGGTCGGATCCTGGCAGGCGGGCGCACCGGAGGAAGGGCTCGCCCACTTCGCCCGGCGCTACGCCGATCTGGTGACCGAGGTCGACCTGACCGAGGCCCGGCTCAACTCGGGCGCGGCTGATGCCGGCCACTCCCTGACCACGATCCGGCGGATCCGCGGTTCGCTGGCCGAGGCGCACGTGGTCGGTGACCTCGACGCGCTGGCCGCCCGGCTGGACAAGCTCGCCGTCGTCGCCGAGGAGAAGGCCGGCGAGGCCAAGGCGGCCCGCGAGGCCGCCCGCGGTGAGGCGCTGGCGCGCAAGACCGCCCTGGTCGAGGAGGCCGAGAAGCTGGCGGCCGAGTCGACCGGCTGGAAGACCGCCGGGGACCGGCTCAAGGAGATCCTCGACGAGTGGAAGACCATCCGCGGCGTCGACAAGAAGACCGACGGTGAGCTGTGGAAGCGGTTCGCCGCCGCGCGGGACGGCTTCACCCGCCGCCGGGGCGCCCACTTCGCCTCCCTGGACCAGCAGCGCAAGCAGGCGCAGACGGTCAAGGAGGAGCTGGTCGCCGAGGCGGAGAAGCTCAAGGACTCCACCGACTGGGGCGTCACCGCCGGGCAGCTCAAGGACCTGATGGCCCAGTGGAAGGCCGCGCCGCGCGCCGCCAAGGAGGCCGAGCAGAAGCTCTGGGAACGGTTCCGGGCCGCGCAGGACGAGTTCTTCAGCCGGCGCAGCGAGGTCTTCTCGGCACGCGACAACGAGCAGCGCGCCAACCTGGAGCGCAAGCAGGCGCTGCTGGCCGAGGCCGAGGCGCTCGACATCGACGCCGACCCGAAGGGCGCCCAGGCGAAGCTGCGGGAGATCCAGGCGCAGTGGCACGAGGCCGGTCGCGTGCCCCGCGAGGCCGCGTCCGGGCTGGAGCGCCGGCTGCGGGCCGTGGACGACAAGGTCCGCGAGGTGATGGACTCGGCGTGGCGGCGTACCTCCAAGGAGGACAACCCGCTGCTGGCGCAGATGCGCGCCCAGGTCGCCGAGGCCGAGGACCGGCTGGCCCGGGCCCAGGCCGCCGGTGACGCCCGCCGGATCAAGGAGGCCGAGCAGGCGCTCGCGTCGAAGCGGCAGTTCCTCCAGCTCGCCGAGCAGGCCGGCTGACGCACGCACCCCGGCCGGGCAGGCCGGCGGACAGACACATCGGGTGAGCCCCCGGCCGTTCCGGCCCGGGGGCTCACCTGCGTCCGGGCCGGGTTGACGCATCGAGGCGGGCTGATCAGAATGAGCGGCGGAGCCAGGTTCAGGCACCGGCACGAGGGCACCGACGGCTGATCTCGCCGTCGACGATCGCCGGTGCGACATCTCGCGGTTGGCCGTCCACACGACACGGCCCGGCGCGCGCTGCGCGCGTACTCGATGACGAGCGGGACGTGCCTCCTGGTCCTGCCGCCCGCGGCGCCTGCGCGGCGCGGGCATCCGAAGTGGAGCTCCCATGCACCGACGCACCGCCCTCGGCGGCGCCCTGACAGCGCTCGCCACCGCTGCGGCCGGCGTTCTCGTCGCCGCCGCCGTCTCCACCACACCGGCCGCCGCTGCGGCCGGTGGCACCGGCACCGGTTACCTGCACACCAGCGGCAACAAGATCGTCGACAGTACCGGCGCGACAGTCCGGCTGACCGGCATCAACTGGTTCGGGATGGAGACCGACAACAAGACGTTCCACGGCCTGTGGTCGAGCAACCCGTGGCGCGGCCAGCTCGACACCATGGCCCGGCTGGGCTACAACACGCTGCGGATTCCGTACTCGAACGACGCGCTCAAGTCCGGCGCGACAGCGACCGGCATCAACGACTTCGTCAACCCGGACCTGATCGGGCTCTCCCCGCTGCAGATCCTCGACAAGGTCATCGACTACGCGGGCAGCAAGGGGATGCGGGTCATCCTGGACCGGCACCGGCCCACGTCGGCCGGGCAGTCGCCGCTCTGGTACACCTCGACCGTCTCCGAGGCGACCTGGATCAACGACTGGAAGATGCTGGCCCAGCGGTACGCCGGCAACACCACAGTGATCGGCGCGGACCTGCACAACGAGCCGCACGCCGAGGGCACCAACCCGGCCGCCACCGGCGCCTGCTGGGGCTGCGGCGACACCGCGCGGGACTGGCGGCTGGCCGCCGAGCGGGCCGGCAACGCGATCCTCGGCGTGCAGCCGAACTGGCTGATCTTCGTGGAGGGCGTGAGCTGCCCGAGCGGCGGCCTGTCGAACGTCTGGGACAACGACCCCAGCAACGACGAGGACTGCGGCTGGTGGGGCGGCAACCTGTCCAAGGCCGGGCAGTTCCCGGTCCGGCTGAACGTGGCGAACCGGCTGGTCTACTCGCCGCACGAGTACGCCACGTCGGTGTACCGGCAGGCCTGGTTCGACGACCCGACGTACCCGGCGAACATGCCGGCCATCTGGGACAAGTACTGGGGTTACCTGTACAAGCAGAACATCGCGCCGATCATGATGGGCGAGTTCGGCACCACGCTGCAGGACCCCAAGGACAAGATCTGGCTGCAGAACCTGATGGCGTACACCGGCACCGGCGTGAACGGCATGTCGTTCACGTACTGGTCGTGGAACCCGAACTCCGGTGACACCGGCGGCATCGCCAACGACGACTGGACCACTATCAACCAGCCGAAGCAGGACATCCTCACGCCGTACCTGATCCCGCCGACCGGTGGTGGCGGCACCACCAGCCCGTCCCCGACCGGCACGCCGAACACGTCACCGGCGCCGACCACCCCGCCGCCTCCGGTGACCGGTGGCTGCACCGCCACCTACAAGCAGATCAACTCCTGGGCGGGCGGCTTCCAGGGTGAGCTGACGGTCAAGAACACCGGCACCGCCGCGGTGAACCCGTGGTCGGCCACCTGGACCTGGCCGTCCGGGGTGACGCTGGCGAGCGGCTGGAACGCCACTGTCACGCAGTCCGGCACCACTGTGACGGCGGCCGCGCCGGCCTGGGCGTCGTCGCTGGCGGCGGGCGCGTCGGTCACCGTCGGCTTCACCGCCAACGGCACCGCCGCCGCCCCCGCCACGGTCAAGCTCAACGGCACCGCCTGCTGATGCAAGGAAGGGCCCCTTATTAACGCCTGAGGTAGAGGAAGGGCCCCCTTTTAACACCAAGTGTTAAAAGGGGGCCCTTCCTTGCATCCGGTCAGTGGGCGGTGCAGCCGCCGGTGGGGGCGGGCGCCGCGGCCGGCGCGCCGATCGTCGGCAGTCCGAGCAGCACCCCGGGGGTACGCGGAACCTGTCCCGCCTCGGCCGCGTCACCGGCCCGGGTACGCCGATGTGCCAGCGGCGCGCCGTCGGCGTTGAGGTGGTGCGGTGCGGCGTACGTGACGACTGTGTGCACGATGTCGCCGGGGCGGATCTGCCCGGCCAGCTCACCGGTGGCGAAGTGCACGAGCCGGCCGTCGCGGGCACGGCCGGACATCCGGCCGGTGCGCTCGTCCTTGCGGCCCTCGCCGACCGCCACCAGCACCTCGACGGTCTCCCCGACCAGCTTCTTGTTCTCCGCCCAGGTGATCTCCTCGACGCAGGCGATCAGCCGCTCGTAGCGCTCCTGCACGACCTGCTTGGGCAGCTGCCCGTCCATCGTGGCGGCCGGGGTGCCGGGGCGCTTGGAGTACTGGAACGTGAACGCCGACGAGAACCGCGCCTCCCGGACCACGTCGAGCGTGCGGGCGAAGTCTGCCTCGGTCTCGCCGGGGAAGCCGACGATGATGTCGGTGGTGATCGCCGCGTCCGGCATCGCCGCCCGGACCTTCTCGATGATCCCCAGGTACTTCTCCGACCGGTACGAGCGGCGCATCGCCCGCAGCACGTCGTCCGAGCCGGACTGCAGCGGCATGTGCAGCGAGTGGCAGACGTTCGGCGTCTCCGCCATCGCGGCGATCACGTCGTCGGTGAAGTCCTTCGGGTGCGGGCTGGTGAACCGCACCCGCTCCAGCCCGTCGATGTCGCCGCAGGCGCGCAGCAGCTTGCCGAAGGCGTACCGGTCGCCGAACTCGACGCCGTACGAGTTGACGTTCTGCCCGAGCAGCGTCACCTCCAGCACGCCGGCGTCGGCGAGCGCGCGCACCTCGGCGAGGACGTCGCCGGGGCGGCGGTCCTTCTCCTTGCCGCGCAGGGAGGGCACGATGCAGAACGTGCAGGTGTTGTTGCAGCCGACGGAGATCGAGACCCACCCGGCGTACGTCGACTCGCGCCGGGTCGGCAGCGTGGAGGGGAAGACCTCCAGCGACTCCAGGATCTCCACCTCGGCCGCGGTGTTGTGCCGCGCCCGGTCCAGCAGCGCCGGCAGCGAGCCGATGTTGTGCGTGCCGAAGACGACGTCCACCCAGGGCGCCTTGCGGACGATGTCGCCCCGGTCCTTCTGGGCCAGACAGCCGCCGACGGCGATCTGCATCCCGGGGTGCTTGGCCTTCACGGGGCGCAGATGACCCAGGTTGCCGTAGAGCCGGTTGTCGGCGTTCTCCCGGACCGCGCAGGTGTTGAACACCACCACGTCGGGCTGCTCGTCGGCCTCGGCGGCGCGCACGTACCCGGCGTCCTCGAGGAGGCCGGAGATGCGCTCGGAGTCGTGCACGTTCATCTGGCAGCCGTACGTACGCACCTGGTAGGTGCGCGGGCTGCCCGCGGCTGCGGTAGTCATGACCCGGACAGCGTATCCGGGTGGAGCTGATCGGATCGAACGAGGAGGAGCCGTGTGCCGGAGCATCAAGACCCTGCGTGAGCCGTACGTCCCGGTGGTGACCGAGGAGGACATCCGCGCCGCCGCGTTGCAGTACGTCCGGAAGATCTCCGGATTCCGTACCCCGGCGGCGCACAACGCGGCCGCGTTCGACGCCGCGGTGGACGCCGTGGCCGCCGCCACCGCGACGCTGCTCGACCAGCTCGTGGTGCGGGGCCAGCAGCCGGCGACCCGGGACTGAGCCCGGGGCCGCCACGGCTCGCCGCCGGGCGGGGGCACGGCGGCGAGCGCCGGTCACCGCCTCCGGCCGGCGCTCGCGGTCAGGCGGCGGCGAGCGCCGGGGCGACCGTGTCGGGGGCCCAGCGGGAGCGGTGGCACTGCGACCAGCCCCGGCAGCGCGGGTCGGCCTGCGTGCAGAGCCGGTGGTGGCTGAGCACCTCGCCGTCGTCGGTGTCGGCCACGTCGAAGTGCACCGGGCGGATCGTGCCGTCCGGCGCGAACAGCAGGTGCCGGCCGGCGTCGAGGGTGTCGTCGCGCATCAGGCAGTTGCGGCCCAGCAGCCGGGCCAGCGCCGCGAGCGCGGGCAGCTCGGCCAGGCTCTCGGGCACGCCGTAACAGTCGACCACGGTGCCGTACAGCCCGGGCGCCTCCCACACGTCGCAGACCACCGCGTACGCGGGGAGCCGCATCGGGTCGGCGACGGCCATGGGCATCACCACCCGGCCGAGCGCCTCGGCCAGTGCCGGGTAGACCTCCACCGGCTCGCCGCCGTCGATTCTCCAGTTCCACAGCTCGGTCATGCCGCCTCCTCGCCGCGCTCGTTTCCACCGGCCTCCGGATCGGGCCCTACTGACGATGGTGGGGGGCATTTGCCCTCAGCCGGGCGCAAGTTACCGGTCTGTGACCATTCCGGGCAAAATTCCCTCGGGCGACGTTGCCCAGAGTAGCTGGAAGATGACAGTTTATCGGGTACGGTGCCGCGTTCGCGTTCCCGCCGCGCCCACCGGCGCGTTCAGCGAACCCGGATCAGGTGCTCCGAGGCCGGCAGCAACTCACCGATGACGGTCCCACCGGGCACCTCACCGGCGACCAGCAGGCCGCCCGAGGTCTGCGCGTCGGCCAGCAGCAGCCGCTCTCCCTCGTCCGCGCCTCCGAAGTCGGTCCACGGGGTGACCCACTCCAGGTTGCGCCGGGTGCCGCCGCTGACGTACCCGTCGCGCATCGCCTCCCGCGCGCCCGGCAGGTACGGCACCGCCGCCGCGTCGATCGCCACCGTGAGGCGGCTCGCGCGGGCCAGCTTCGAGGCGTGCCCGAGCAGGCCGAAACCGGTCACGTCGGTGCCGCAGCGGATGCCGGCGGCCACCGCCGCGCGGGCCGCGTCCCGGTTGAGCCGGGCCATCGACTCGACCGCCTCGGGAAAACGCTGGCCGGTCTGCTTGTGCCGGGTGTTGAGCACGCCCACGCCGAGCGGCTTGGTCAGCGACAGCGGCAGCCCGGCCCGCCCGGCGTCCAGCGTGATCAGCTCCTCCGGCCGGACCACGCCGGTGACCGCCAGGCCGTACTTCGGGCCGTCGTCGTCCACGCTGTGCCCGCCGGCCAGGTGGCAGTTCGCCTCCCGGGCCACGTCCAGACCGCCGCGCAGCACCTCCCGGGCCATCTCCGGCGGCAGCACGCCGCGCGGCCAGCAGAGCAGGTTCAGCGCGACGAGCGGGGTGCCGCCCATCGCGTACACGTCGGAGAGCGCGTTGGCGGCGGCGATGCGGCCCCAGTCGTAGGCGTCGTCGACCACCGGGGTGAAGAAGTCGGCGGTGCTGACCAGGCCCGTACGCTCGTCCAGCCGGACCACCGCGGCGTCGTCGCCGTTTTCCAGCCCGACCAGCAGGTCGGCGGAGCCGCCGGTCGCGCCGAGGCCGGCGACCATCGCCTCCAGCTCGCCCGGAGGGATCTTGCAGGCGCAGCCGCCACCGCGGGCGTAGTCGGTCAGCCGGATCGGGTCGGTCATCACCTCATGATCTCTGGCCAGCGCCTTCGGCGCCACTCGGCCCACCCGGACGGCGACAAAATTCGGACGTGCCGGTATGCAGGTGACCGGTGTTACCGCTCCGTGACCATCTGAGTTGCGTACTGCCACATCACCCCGCCTACAGTTGCCCAACCGGGGGTCGATCGACCCCCAATTCCGGCATGGACGACAGGGACGGTGGACGACGTGACGACGGGCGACCCGCTGATCGTGCTCGACGGGGTCAACAAGTGGTTCGGGCCGCTGCACGTGCTCGACGACGTGTCCCTCTCCGTCGGCCGGGGCGAGGTGGTCGTGGTGATCGGCCCGTCCGGCTCCGGCAAGTCGACGCTGTGCCGCACGATCAACCGGCTGGAGCCCATCGACAAGGGCACCATCACGTTCGACGGGCAGCCGCTGCCGGCCGAGGGCAAGCCCCTGGCCAAGCTGCGCAGCGAGGTCGGCATGGTCTTCCAGTCGTTCAACCTCTTCGCCCACAAGACCATCCTGGAGAACGTCACGCTGGGGCCGGTCAAGGTGCGCAAGGAGAAGCCGGCCGCCGCCCGCGAGCGCGGCCTGGCGCTGCTCGACCGCGTCGGCATCGCCAACCAGGCGGACAAGTACCCGGCGCAGCTCTCCGGCGGTCAGCAGCAGCGGGCGGCGATCGCCCGCGCGCTGGCCATGCAGCCCAAGGCGATGCTCTTCGACGAGCCGACCAGCGCGCTGGACCCGGAGATGGTCGGCGAGGTGCTGGACGTGATGACGTCCCTGGCGAGCGAGGGCATGACCATGGTCGTGGTGACCCACGAGATGGGTTTCGCCCGGCACGCCGCCAACCGGGTGGTCTTCATGGCCGACGGGCAACTGGTCGAGGACGCGCCGCCGGCCGAGTTCTTCGCGAACCCGCGCAGCGAGCGGGCCAAGGACTTCCTCTCCAAGATCCTCACTCACTGAGCGTCCGTAGTTGGAGTCGTCCCGGCGGCTCCGTCGAAGAAGGAGATTGAGTATGCGTTACAAGCGCGTGGCGGCGGTTGCCGCGGCGGCGACTCTGGCGCTCGGCCTGTCCGCCTGCGGTGGCGACAGCGACGACGAGGGCACCGGCGCCGGCAGCAAGGACTTCGCGGCCGGCAGCACCATGGAGCGGCTGAGCAAGGCCCAGAAGATCAAGGTCGGCACCAAGTTCGACCAGCCGGGCTTCGGCCAGAAGGGCCTGTCGGGCAAGCCGGAGGGCTTCGACGTCGAGGTCGCCAAGCTGATCGTGAAGGCACTCGGCATCCCCGAGGACAAGATCGAGTACGTCGAGACGCCGTCGAAGGTCCGCGAGGACGTCATCGTGAACGGCACCGTCGACCTGGTCGCGGCCACCTACACGATCAACGACAAGCGCAAGGAGCGCATCGCCTTCGCCGGGCCGTACTACGAGGCCGGCCAGAACATCATGGTCCGCAAGGACGAGGCGGCCATCACCGGCCCCGACTCGTTCAAGGACGGCACCAAGAAGGTCTGCTCGGTCACCGGCTCGACCCCGGCCGAGGAGATCAAGAAGTACGTCAAGGACGTCGGCACCCAGCTGGTGCTCTTCGACACCTACGACAAGTGCCGCGACGCCCTGAAGGGCAAGCAGGTCGACGCCGTCACCACCGACAACGTCATCCTGCTCGGCTACATCGCCAAGGACGAGGCGTCCTTCAAGATGGCCGGCGACAACTTCACCAAGGAGCCCTACGGCATCGGTGTCAAGAAGGAGGACACCGACTTCCGTAACTTCATCAACGACACGCTCGACAAGGCGTTCCAGGACGGCAGCTGGAAGAAGGCGTGGGACGACACCGCCGGCAAGTTCGGCGCCACCCTGGGCGACCCGCCCGCCGTCAACCGCTACTGATCCGCTAGATCCGGAGGGTGGGGAGGAAACCGACCCGTGAATGTGCTCATCGACAAGTTCGACGTCTTCGCGGGCGGGTTCTGGCTCACCCTCCAGATCTGCTTTCTCGCCGCGATCGGCGCCCTGATCCTGGGCGCCGTCGTGGCGGTGCTGCGAATCTCGCCGGTGCCGCCGCTGCGCGCGGTCGGCACCACGTACGTGAACATCTTCCGTAACCTGCCGCTGACAGTGGTGCTGTTCTTCGCCGCGTTCGGCCTGCCGGCGCTGGGCTCCAACGCCGACTTCCTGCGTATCCCGGGCCTGGATTCGATCTTCAGCCGGCTCGGCACCGACCTGCCCTACTTCCGGTTCGGCCTGATCGCGCTGGTCCTCTACACCGCCGCGTTCGTCTGCGAGGCCCTGCGCTCCGGCGTGAACGCAGTGCCGCCCGGGCAGGCCGAGGCGGCGCGTTCGCTGGGCCTCACCTTCGGGCAGAACCTGCGGCACGTCGTGCTCCCGCAGTCCTGGAAGGCCTCGGTGGTGCCGCTCGGCTCGGTCATCATCGCGATGATCAAGAACTCCGCGCTCGTCGGTTTCTTCGGCGTGGTCGGTGACCTCTCGCAGACCGCCGATCAGCTCACCTCCGCCGGCGGCTACCCCTTCATTCCGGTGGCGATCGGCATCTCCGTCGGATACCTGATCATGACGGTCCCGCTCGGCGCCCTGCTGGACCGGATCGAGAAGCGACAGGCGGTGGCCCGATGAGCCAGCAGACCAGCGTCCTCTACGACGTTCCCGGGCCGCGCCAGCGACGCGTCACGCTCATCAGCAGCCTGGTCGCCGTCGTGGTGGTGCTGGCCGGCGCCTACCTGTTCATCTACCGGCCGCTTGCTGACAAAGGCCAGTTCTCGATGGAGCTGTGGGGGCCGCTGGTCGACCCCTCGAACGAGAACTTCCCGCTCGTCTGGGACCGGATCGGGTACGGCCTCAAGAACACCCTGATCGCCGCCGCGCTGGCCATCGTCTCGTCGCTCGTCGTCGGCACCCTGCTCGCCGTCCTGCGGATCCAGCTCAAGAGCCTGACCCGGCGGCGCTTCACCGGAGCCGCCGCACCTGTGGCGTACCTGCTGCGCGGGCTGAGCTGGGTGCTGGCCGCCGTGACCCGGGTCTGCGTCGAGGTGTTCCGCGGCCTGCCGGTCGTCATCACCATCTTCTTCGTGGCGCGCGGCTTCCCCGAGTTCGGCGCCTCGTTCGACAACCTCTGGTACCTCGTCATCGGCCTGACCATCTACAACTCCGTGGTCATCGCCGAGATCCTGCGCTCGGGCATGGAGGGCCTGCCCTCCGGGCAGGCCGAGGCGGCCTCGGCGATCGGGCTCTCCCCGTTCCAGACCACCGGGCTGATCCTGCTGCCGCAGGCCTTCCGGATCATGCTCCCGGCGCTGATCAGCCAGCTCGTGGTGGTGCTCAAGGACACCTCGCTGGGCTTCATCATCAGCTACGAGGAGACGCTCAACATCGGCAAGCAGATCATCGGCGTCCTGGGCAACCCGATCCAGGTGTACGTGGTGATCGCCGTGCTGTTCATCGCCATCAACTACTCGCTGTCGAAGCTGGCCCAGTACGTCCAGCACCGGCTCTCCCAGGGCCGCAAGAGCGCCGGCACCCCGGCGCCGGCCCCGCCACCGGCCGCGCTCACCTCGCAGGCCGAGGGTGCCGGCGGCGTCTGACCCGCCACACGTGAAAGGGCTGGCCGTGAACGGCCAGCCCTTTCGTGTTCCCCGGTCTAGCGGGCGATCTCGGTGACCCGGGACTCGCGCACCACGGTCACCCGGATCTGACCCGGATAGGTCAGCTCCTCCTCGATCTGCTTGGCCACGTCCCGGGCCAGCACCGCCGCGCCGATGTCGTCCACGTCGTCGGGCTTGACCATCACCCGGATCTCCCGGCCCGCCTGCATGGCGAAGACCTTCTCCACGCCCAGCTTGCCGGCCGCGATCTCCTCGATCCGCTCCAGCCGCTTCACGTACGCCTCGAGGCTCTCCCGCCGCGCGCCCGGCCGCCCGCCCGAGCAGGCGTCCGACGCCTGCGTCAGCACCGCCTCGATGGTCTGCGGCGGCACCTCGTTGTGGTGCGCCTCGATGGCGTGCACCACGTCCTCGCTCTCGCCGTACTTGCGGGCCACGTCCGCGCCGATGATGGCGTGGCTGCCCTCCACCTCGTGGGTGAGTGCCTTGCCGATGTCGTGCAGGAACGCGCACCGCTTGATCGTCGGCACGTCCAGCCGCAGCTCGGCCGCCATCACGCCGGCGATGTGCGCGGTCTCCACCAGGTGCTTGAGCACGTTCTGCCCGTACGACGTCCGGTAGCGCAACCGGCCCAGCAGCGTCACCAGTTCCGGGTGGATCTCGGTGATGCCGACCTCGACCAGCGCGTCCTCGGCGGCCCGGTGGCACAGCTCCTCCACCTCCTGCCGGGCCAGGTCGTAGACCTCCTCGATCCGGTGCGGGTGGATCCGGCCGTCCAGGACCAGCTTCTCCAGCGTGACCCGGCCGACCTCCCGGCGTACCGGGTCGAAGCAGGAAAGCAGCACCGCCTCGGGCGTGTCGTCGATGATCAGGTTGACGCCGGTGACCGACTCGAAGGCGCGGATGTTGCGCCCCTCCCGGCCGATGATGCGCCCCTTCATCTCGTCACCGGGCAGGTGCAGCACGCTGACCACGCTCTCCGCGGTCTGCTCGCTGGCGACCCGCTGGATGGCGTCCACCACGATGTTGCGGGCGCGCTGCTCGGCGCTACCCCGCGCGTCCGCCTCGATCTCCCGGACCAGCAGCGCGGCCTCCCGCTTCGCCTGCCCCTCGATCGACTCGACAAGCTCGGCGCGGGCCGCGTCGGCGGTCAGGCCGGCCACCCGCTCCAGCTCCCGGCGGCGCTGCTCCTCCACCTCGGTCAGCGTCCGCTCCCGCTCGGCCAGGGCGGCCTCCCGGGCGGCGAGCGCCGCGGTGGCAGCGGTGAGCTGCCGTTCCCGCTCGGCCAGCCGCTCCACCTCCTCGGTGTGCAGCCGTTCCCGCTCGTCCATCCGGGCGGCCCGGCGTTCCACCTCGGCCGCCTGCTCCCGGGTGGTGGCGGCCAGCACCGCCACCTCACGCTCGCCGCTGCGCCGCGCGGTGGCGCGCAACTGCTCGGCGTCCGCCTCGGCCTGCTTGTGCGCGCGCTCCAGCACGGTGTCCGCCTCGGCGCGGGCGTCGTCGAGCACCCGCCGCGCCTCGGCCCGGGCCGCCTTCGCCTCCGCCTTCGCGGCGGCCGCCTCGGCCCGCGCCGCCGCGGCCGCGGACTTCGCCACGTCGATGGTGCTGTTGGCCTCGCTGGCGGCGGTTCGCAGCGCCGCGAGCGACTGCTCCTGCCGGTCCTTCTCCGCGATGAAGGCCGGATCCTCCGGCGCGGGCGCCAGGCTGAGCCGCTTGAGGGTACGCACGCCGAACAGCACGGCACCGACCACCACCACGACGAGCAGCAGCACCACCACGAGGAGAACGATGTCGAAGGCGCTCATCGAACCGCTCCGCCGGCCCGGCCGGCGTTGCCGGCTCGTCGATACCCGGTGGCCGGGCTGTCGCCCGCCGATGCGGGGTCGGGGCCGTGTGGCAGACCGCCGGTGAACCTGTGCCGCCCCGCCATGGCCGCCTCCCCCTGAACGTCGGCGCCGCAGGACGCGCGCGAAGGACACGCGCCTGCGGCTCTGTACGCCCGACCGGAGCGGCTGGTTCTGGGCAGCTTTCCGTCGGCGGTGACCCGCGAGGGGCACCGCTGGCGGCCGGTTGCAGTTGTCGGAGGCCCCGAAAGGTTCCGGAGCTTCCGTCAAGGGCCGGTGTAGCTGGCCAAAGTGATGCTGTTCTGTTACGAGATCTATGTTGTGCGCTTAGCCTGCGCTGGTCGGGCAAAGTGAGCCTGTATGGCGAGGCTAGGTCGCGAGGGGCCGTTCGGTCAAGAAGTCATGATCAAACCACCCGGACGGAGAGAAGTTACAGCGTCACTCATTGGTGATCAGATGCCGGACAGGCCCGGACAAACCTCGCCGTCCGGCACCACCACTCGCCGCTCCCGACCTGCTCAGGCCACCTCCCCCATCGACGCCGCCCACCACTCCCCCGCACGATCATGAGGTTGACGGGCGCGATCATGAAGTTGGCCTGGACAAAACGGACGGCAAGTGCCGTCAACTTCATGATCAACGGGGCAGGGGCGGTCGGGGTGGGTGGGTCAGTGGGTGGGTCAGTGGGGGGCGAGGGTGCGGGCTGTGGTTACCAGGGTGGCGTTGTCGGGGGCCTGGGTGCCGTCGGGCAGCAGCAGCGTGTCCTCCAGGCCGATCCGGGTGTGCAGACCCCGGCGGACCGCCTCGGCGTAGACCGGCCAGGTGGCGGGCCCCTCGCCGTGCAGCAGCACCGGCGGGCGCTGGTCGGGCAGCGCGGCGAGGATCGCCGCCGCGTCGGCGAGCGCCGTCTCGACCTGCTCGGCCATGCACTCGACCAGGATCCGCCCGGTGGGCGCGGACCAGCGGCGCCAGGCGTCGACCGCCGCCGGCGTCCACAGGCCGGCCTCGACCATCACGCCGCGCTCGTGCAGGGCGGCGGCGACCTGGGCCGCCCCGGGTTCGTGGGCGTTGACCGAGGCGAAGTCGGGCAGCACCGTCCAGGCGCGGACGGCGGCGACCCGCTCGGCCGGGTCCGGGACGATCCAGGCGCCGGTACTCACGCCCACCGGCAGGCCGGGACGGGAAGCCCGGATCGCGGTGACCGCAGCGGCGATCACCGCCGGGTCGAGCGACTCGGCGCCGGTGTCGTCGCGCGGGTGCACGTGCACCGCCGCCACCCCGGCGGCCGCGCAGCGCACCGCGTCGGCGGCCAGTTCGGCCGGGGTGAGCGGCACGGCGGGGTGCTCGTCCCGCCGCCGGGTGCCGTTGAGACATGCCTTCAGCACGGTGTGCGCCTCCCCTCGGGACGGCGGCCGCGACACCGACCGCCGGTCGGTCAGTCGGTCGGTCAGTCGACGGCCGGCCGGCGGTCGGTCAGTCGAGCCGGCGGGAGTCGAGATCGTGCTCGGCGTCGGCCATCGCGTCGGCGTCGATGTGCTCGGCGAACTCGGCCGCCTCGGCACTCTGCGCGGCCAGCGCGTCCTTCACCGCCCGGATCGCCACCCCGGCCGGATAGCCCTTGCGCGCCAGCATGCCGACCAGACGCCGGAACACCGCGTCCGGCTCACCCCGGGTGCTGCGCAGCTTGCGGTCCACCAGGGCACGGGCGGTCTCCGCCTCGGTCTCCTCGTCCAGGTCGTCCAGGGCAGCGCCGGCCACCTCGCCGTCGACGCCGCGCTGGCGCAGCTCGTTGGCGAGCGCCCGGCGGGCCAGCCCACGACCGTTGTGCCGGCTGCTCACCCAGGCACGGGCGAAGGCCGCGTCGTCGACGATGCCCACCTCGTCGTACCGGTCGAGGACCTGCTCGGCGATCTCCTCGGAGATGCCGCGCCGGGCCAGCGCGCCGGCCAGCTCGGCCCGGGTACGCGGGCGCACCGCGAGCTGCCGAAGGCAGATCTCCCGGGCCAGCTCAGCCTCGTCGCGCGGCGGAGCCGGAGCCTCCCCTGCGTCGGACTCCGCCGCGCGATCACGGCGCCCCCGGGGCGTACCTGTGGCGTCGCCCGTACGGGGAGGACTGGCATCCCAGCCCCGGCCCGTACGGGCGCGTCGTCCTGCCACGGGTCAGCGGATCAGAAGTCGACCGGCGGCAGTTCCGGGCCACCGGCGGCGTCGCCCGCACCACCGGTGCCGACGCCGAGCTTCTCCAGGATCTTCTTCTCGATCTCGGCCGCGACGTCCGGGTTCTCGCGGAGGAACTCGCGGGCCTTCTCCTTGCCCTGGCCGAGCTGGTCACCGTCGTAGGTGTACCAGGCGCCGGACTTGCGGATGATCGCCTGCTCCACGCCGACGTCGATCAGCGAGCCCTCGCGGGAGATGCCCTTGCCGTACATGATGTCGAACTCGGCCTGCTTGAACGGCGCGGCGACCTTGTTCTTCACGACCTTGACCCGGGTGCGGTTACCGACCACGTCGGTGCCGTCCTTGAGGCTCTCGATGCGGCGCACGTCGAGCCGGACCGAGGCGTAGAACTTCAGCGCCCGACCACCGGTGGTGGTCTCCGGGCTGCCGAACATCACGCCGATCTTCTCGCGGAGCTGGTTGATGAAGATCGCGGTGGTGCCGGTGTTGTTGAGCACACCGGTGATCTTCCGCAGCGCCTGGCTCATCAGCCGGGCCTGGAGGCCGACGTGGCTGTCGCCCATCTCGCCCTCGATCTCGGCGCGCGGCACCAGGGCCGCCACCGAGTCGATCACGATGATGTCGATCGCGCCGGAGCGGACCAGCATGTCGGCGATCTCCAGCGCCTGCTCGCCGGTGTCCGG
>NZ_KK037233.1:2763865-2806223 GCF_000568915.1 Micromonospora sp. M42
GAGGGCCCGCGCGTACTCCGGGTCGAGCGCGTGCTCCGCGTCGATGAACGCGGCGATGCCGCCGGCCCGCTGGGCGTTCGCGACCGCGTGCAGCGCGACGGTGGTCTTACCGCTGGACTCCGGACCGTAGATCTCGACCACCCGGCCGCGCGGCAGACCGCCCACGCCGAGCGCCACGTCGAGCGCGATGGAGCCGGTCGGGATGACAGCCGTCTGCACGACGGGCCGCTCCCCCAGCCTCATCACCGAACCCTTGCCGAACTGCTTGTCGATCTGAGCGAGAGCAAGGTCGAGCGCCTTCTCCCGGTCAGGCCCTGCTGCCATCGTTGCCACCCCTGCCTTCGCCGGCGTCTTTCCTGAGCTTCGCGTCACGCGGGACACGCTAGGCGCTGGGTCCGACAGAAAACCAGCCGACGGGCCGTGAGCTGTGGACGAGCACCCCGCTGTGGACAATAGCCGAACAGGTGTACGACTGGGCAAGCGACACGCGGGATCGATGAAAAGGCTGCTCAGCGTAGTCGGGCGGGCACCCGGTCGGGGTACGCGGCGACCACGGCGCGCCACACCACGTGCGTTTGCTCACCGGCCGCGAGCGCCTGCTCGATGGTCCGCCCACCGAGCTGGGACAGCACCTGGTCCCGGGCGATGCTGGCCGCGTAGCCGGGCCCGAACGCCTCCTCGAGCCGCGTCCAGAAGTCGGTCAGCCGCACGTGTTCAGTCCTCCTCGTCGAGTGGCGCCGGGCCGGGACGGCGCAGCGCCAGCGCCACCAGCGGCACCACGGCGATCGCCGCCAGCAGGGTGAGCGTCGGGTACCCCACGGCCCGCATCACGAACCCGCTCGCCGCCGCCGCGCCCGCCCCGGCCAGCCCCATGAGCAGGTCGGACAGCCCCTGCACACCGGGCCGGTCGGCGGTCGGCACCGACTCCGACAGCAGCGTCGAGCCCGCCACCATCGTGCCCGACCAGCCCAGCCCGAGCAGCGTCAGCCCCACCGACAGCGGCGCCGTGTGGTGCCCGGCGGTGCCGGAGACCGCGCACGCGGCCAGCAGCAGCGCCACCCCGCCGAGGATCACCGGCCGCCGGCCCACCCGGTCGGTGAGCCACCCCACCACCGGCGACAGCGCGTACATGCCGGCGATGTGCAGGCTCAGCACCAGGCCGACCACCGGCAGCACGTCCTCGTCGGAGTGCCACTCGCCGAGGTGCACCGGGGTCATCGACATGACAGCGACCATCACCAGGTGCCCCACCGCGACAGCGGCGATGCCGAGGCGGGCGGCCGGCCGCCCGCGTACCGTGCGCCACGCGGCGACCATGCCACCGCGGCGGGTGACCGCCGGCGCGGCGCCCGGCGCCGGCTCGGCCGCCGCCAGCCGGCGCGCGGTGAGCAGCGGGTCCGGCCGCAGCAGGACCAGGAGTACGACGGCGGTCAGCGTGAACGCGACGGCGCTGAACGCGAACGGGCCGGACAGCGCCGGCAGGCCCCAGCCCCGGGTGGTCTCGTCGGCGAGCGCGGCGAAGTTCGGCGCGGCCACCGCGCCGATGGTGGTGGCCCACACGACCAGCGAGAGCTGCCGCCCCCGGCGCTGCGGCTCGGCGAGGTCGACCGCCGTGTAGCGGGCCTGGAGGTTGGCCGCCGTGCCGCCGCCGAACAGCAGCATGCCGACGAAGAGCAACGGCACCAGGCGCGTCACGGTGGCGACCACCACCAGCACGCCGCCGACCGCGCCGACCGCGTACGCGAGAACCAGGCCCGGTCGCCGGCCACGCGCGGCCATGAGCCGGGTGACCGGGATGGCGAGCAGCGCGGCGCCGACCACCCCGGCGCTCTGCGCGAGCCCGGCCAGGGCGGTGCCGGCGACCCGGGCGGCGAGCAGCGCGCCCACCGAGATGCCGATGGTGACGCCGATGCCGCCGATGATCTGGGTGAGGAACAGCAGCCGGACGGTACGCCGCTGGATGCCGGCGACGTCGGGCCGGGGCGGGGCCGGCGCGGTCAGGTCGGTGGACATGCGCGCTCCTGGTGGGACGGGTGCCCCATCCTCCCGCACCGGCCCGCCCGGCCGGCACCCGGTTTCGCTACAGGCCGAGGCCCCGGCCGATGATCTCCTTCATGATCTCGGTGGTGCCGCCGTAGATGGTCTGCACGCGGCTGTCCAGCCACGCCTTCGCCACCGGGTACTCCGCCATGAAGCCGTAGCCGCCGTGCAGCTGCACGCACCGGTCGGCCACCTTGGTCTGCAGCTCGGTGGTCCACCACTTGGCCTTCGCCGCGTCGGTCACCGACAGGCGGCCCGCGTTGAACTCGGCGACGCAGTGGTTGACGAACGTGCGCGCGATGGTGACCTCGGTGTCCAGCTCGGCCAGCAGGAACCGGTTGTGCTGGAACCGGCCGATCGGCCGCCCGAACGCCTCCCGGGAGCGGGCGTACTCGATGGTGAGCGCGAGCAGCTTCTCGCAGGCCGCCACCGCGGCGACGGCGATGCTCAGCCGCTCCCGGGGCAGGTTGGCCATCAGGTGGTAGAAGCCGTGGTTCTCGGTGCCGATCAGGTTCTCCGCCGGCACCCGGCAGTCGTCGAAGAACAGCTCGGCGGTGTCGTTGGCCTTCAGGCCGACCTTGGCCAGCCGGCGGCCCCGGCTGAAACCCGGCGTGCCGCTCTCCACCACGACCAGGCTCACCCCGTGGGCGCCCTGGTCCGGCGCGGTCTTGACCACCACGACCACCAGGTCGGCCATCTCACCGTTTGTGATGAACGTCTTCTGCCCGTTGAGGACCAGGCTGTCGCCGTCGCGCACCGCGCCGGTGCGGATGCCGGCCAGGTCGCTGCCCGCGCCCGGCTCGCTCATCGCGATCGCGGTGACCAGGTCGCCGGAGCAGAAGCCCGGCAGCCAGCGCTTGCGCTGGTCGTCGGTGGTCAGCTCGGTCAGGTACGGCGCGACCACGTCGTTGTGCAGCCCGAACCCGAGGCCCGAGCACCCGGACGCGACGATCTCCTCGTCGAGCACCGCGTTGAACCGGAAGTCGCGCTGCCCGCCGCCGCCGTACTCGGGGTCGACGTCGGGGCCGAGCAGCCCGGCCGCGCCGGCGGCCCGCCACACCTCCCGGTCGACGATCCCGTCGGCCTCCCAGCGCTCGTGGTGCGGCACCGCCTCCCGGGTCAGGAACCGGCGGCACAGGTCACGGAACTCGTCGTGGACGGGTTCGTAGAGATGCTGCTCCATGCCGGCAAGTCTGGCACCGCTCACCCGCCCCGGACAGGGGCGAGCCGGGCGGGGTGGCCCGCCCCCGCGCGGTGGGCCAGGATGGCCGGATGGGCACACTCACGGGGAAACAGGTCGCCGAGGCCGGGCTGGACGGGTGGACGTACCTGCTGGGGGCGTTGCAGACGCGCATCCGTACCCCCGATTTCGCGGCCGGGCTGGCGCTGGTGGCCGCGGTGGGCGCGGAGGCCGAGCGGGTCGATCATCATCCCGATCTGGACCTGCGCTACACCCACGTGGACGTGCGGCTGTGGTCGCACGACGCGGGCGGGGTGACGCAGCGTGACCTGCGGCTGGCCCGGTTCGTCTCGGGGCTGGCCGCGGACTCCGGGCTGACCCTGTCGGCCGCCGGGCTGGCCCGGCTGGAGCTCGCGCTCGACACCCCGGAGCACGCGGCGGTGCTGCCGTTCTGGCGGGCGGTGCTGGCGCCTGGCGCGCCGCCCGGCCCGGGCGGCGACGAGGTACGCGACCCGGACGGCGTGCTGCCCACGGTCTGGTTCCAGCGCTCCGGCCGGGACGAGCCCCGGCAGCGGTGGCATCCGGACGTGTGGGTCGACCCGGCCGAGGTGGACGCGCGCATCGCCGCCGCGCTGGCGGCCGGCGGGACGCTGGTCAGCGACGCGGAGGCGCCGAGCTTCTGGGTGCTGGCCGACCCGGACGGCAACCGGGTGTGCCTGTGCACCTGGCAGCAGCGCGCCTGACTCAGCGCAGCGCCTTGGCGGCCACCTTCAGGTCGGCGACCAGGCCCTCGTACGCGACGTCCTGGTTGTCGGCGCGCAGCACCGCCGACGGGTGGATGGTGGCGAGCAGCCGGGCCGCCGGGGCGTCGGCGACCGCGCCCGTCCGGTCCACCGGCACCCGTTCGAAGTCCTCCGGGTGCTGGGCGGCGGCGGGCCAGGGCAGCAGCTCGCCGCGTTGCTTCGTCACCCGGAAGCTCGGGCCGAGCAGCGCCTTGGCGGCGGTGGCGCCGAGCACCACCACGATCTCCGGGCGCAGCCGGGCGAACTCGGCGACCAGCCAGGGCCGGCAGGCGGTGACGTGCACCCGGTCCGGGGTCTGGTGGATGCGCCGCTTGCCGCGCAGCTCGAACCGGAAGTGCTTGACCGCGTTTGTGAGGTAGATCTGGGCGGGGTCGAGCGCCGCGTCGTCGACGGCCTTGCGCAGCAGCCGCCCGGCCGGGCCGACGAACGGCAGGCCCTTCTGGTCCTCGATGTCGCCCGGCTGTTCGCCGACGAAGACCACGCGCGCGTGCTCGTCGCCGCGGCCGAAGACGGTCTGGGTGGCGTCCCGGTACAGCTCGCAGCCCCGGCAGTCGCCCGCCGCGGCGCGCAGTTCGTCGATGGTGTCCGCCGACGGCGGGATGAACTCCTGCGCTCCGGGTGCGCTCTCGGTCTCGGCCATGCCGATCGTTCTACCCCGTCCGGCGGCGCGCACGCGAGTGGCCCGCCGCGCTCGCCCGGAGGTGTTAAGAAGGGGCCCTTCCTATACCGAATGCGTTAAGAAGGGGCCCTTCCTTCCGGCGGTGAGCGCGTCGGCGAGCGCGGGGATGTCGGCCTCGTCCAGCGCGCTCACCGAGACGCGCACGGCGGGGTCGGCCGCGATCCGGTAGAGCCGGCCGGGCGCCACGGCCCATCCGGCGTCGCGCAGCGTCGTGACCGTCACCGTCTCGTCGGGCACCGGCACCCAGACGTTGATCCCGGTACGCCCGTGCGCGGCCACCCCGCGCGCGGCCAGCGCGGCCACCAGCCCGTCGCGCCGCCGGTCGTAGCTGTCCGCCGCGCGCCGTACCAGCCCGGCGGTGGCCGGGTCGCGCCAGAGCGACACGACCAGCCGTTGCAGCACCGTGGACACCCAGCCGGCGCCGACCCGCGCCCGGCCGGCCACCCGGGCCACTGTGGCCTCGTCGCCGGCCAGCACCGCGAGCCGCAGGTCGGGCCCGTAGGGCTTGCTCACCGACCGGACGAACGCCCACGCCGGTGTCGCCCCGGCGAGCGGATGCAGGGGTACGCGGGCCAGCTCGGCGGCGTGGTCGTCCTCGATCAGCAGCAGGTCGGCGCGGCCGTCCAGCAGTGTCCGCAGCGCGTCGGCCCGGTCGGTGGAGACGGCCGCGCCGGTCGGGTTCTGCGCCCGGCTGGTCACGACGAGCGCCCGGACCCCGGCGGCCAGCGCCGCGCGGACGCCGCCGACTGTGGGGCCGTCGTCGTCCACCGGCACCCCGACGGTACGCAGCCCGAGCGCGGCGATCAGGTCGAGCAGGTTGGCCCAGCCCGGGTCCTCCACCGCCACCGCGTCGCCGGGGCGCAGGTGGGCGGCGAGCAGCCGTTCGATGCCGTCGAGCGCGCCGCCGGTGACTGTGAGCTCGCCGGCCGGGACCCCGTCCGCGGCGAGCCGGTCCGTCGCCAGGGCGGCCAGGTCGGGCAGCACGGCGTCGGTCGCGTAGCCGCCGGGGGGTCCGATGTCGGCGGCGAGCGCGGCGAGGTGCGGCCCGAGCGGGGGCAGCAGCCGGGGGTCGGGCTGGCCGGCGGAGACGTCGCGACCGCCGGGCAGCGGCGGGGGCAGCAGCGCGGCGCGGCGGGCGGCCACCGGTGGGCGGGGGCGGACCCGGGTGCCGTGCCGGCCGGCGGTCGCGACCAGGCCACGTTGCCGCAGTTCCTGGTACGCCTTCGCGACGGTGGCCGGGCTGACG
Organism: Micromonospora sp. M42; assembly: GCF_000568915.1. Taxonomy (NCBI): domain Bacteria; kingdom Bacillati; phylum Actinomycetota; class Actinomycetes; order Micromonosporales; family Micromonosporaceae; genus Micromonospora; species Micromonospora sp. M42. Next base: position 2,769,814 of record NZ_KK037233.1, read on the forward strand.
CCGAGGTCGGCGGCGAGCGCCCGGACGGCGGGCAGCGCGTCGCCCGGCGCGAGGTCACCGCTGCGGATGCCCGATTCGACGCTGGCCGAAATCGCGGCCGACGTGGACCCGCTGACCTGATAATGTGCTGCCACAGTTTGGGAATTGTACTAGAACAAAGGTGGGATGTCACATGTACCCTCCGACCCCCCGCACCACGGCCAGCCGCGTCCGCGACCGGATGCGCTACGACGCGGCCACCGCGCACGCGCTGCTCGACGAGGCGTACCACTGCGCGCTGTCGTTCACCGTCGACGGCGAGCCGCGCGTCCTGCCGACCCTGCACGTGCGCGTCGGCGACACGCTCTACCTGCACGGCTCCACCGGCAGCCGGCCACTGCTGGCCGCCCGGGGCGAGGCCGGGCTGCCGGTCTGCGTCGCCGTCACCCACCTCGACGGGCTGGTCTACGCGCGGTCGCAGTTCCACCACAGCGCCAACTACCGGTCCGTGGTGGCGCACGGCACCGCCCGGCTGGTCGAGGACACGGACGAGAAGGCGGCGGTGCTGACCGCGCTGATCGAGAAGGTGGCCACCGGGCGCTCCGCCGAGAGCCGCCCGCCGAACCGGCGCGAGCTGGCCGAGACGGCGGTGCTGGCGCTGCCGCTGCGGGAAGTGTCGGTACGGGTGCGCACCGGCGGCGTCAACGACGAGCCGGCCGACGAGGCGCTGCCGTACTGGGCCGGTGTGGTGCCGCTGCGGCTCACACCGGGCCGACCCGAACCCGCCCCCGGGGTGAGCGCGCCGGTGCCGGCGTACCTGCGGGCGGCCCGCTCGCCGTGGCACGAGCCGGCGGTGCTGCGCGGCGAGCACGTGGTGCTGGAGCCGCTCGACCTCGCCCACGCCGACGAGCTGCACGCCGCCACCGACGACCCGCAGGTGTGGCAGCACCTGGGCGGTACGCGGCCGGCCGACGCCGACGAGATGCGCCGGGTGATCGGCGGCTACCTGGACGCGCAGGAGCGCGGCGAGCAGGTGTGCTGGGCGCAGCGCTGCGCCACCACCGGCGCGGTCATCGGCACCACCTCGTACTACGAGATCGACCCGGTACGCCGGTCGCTGGCGATCGGCTACACCTGGCTGGGCCGCCCGTGGTGGCGTACCGGCGTCAACACCGAGGCGAAGCTGCTGCTGCTGGGCCGCGCCTTCGACGAGCTGGACGCGGTGCGCGTGGTCTGGCACACCGACATCCGCAACGAGCGCTCCCAGCGGGCCATCGAACGGCTCGGCGCGAGCCGGGAGGGCGTGCTGCGGCAGCACAAGCAGCGCGCCGACGGCTCCTGGCGGGACACCGTGCAGTACTCCATGCTCGCGCAGGAGTGGCCGAGCGCACAGGCCAGCCTGCGGGAACGTCTTCGCGCGGCGGCCCCCGTGGCGTCATGATGTCCGGCGTGCTGGGGATCACCGACATCTGGACGTACGTGCTGGGCACCGTGGCGATCGTGCTGCTGCCCGGACCGAACTCTCTCTTCGTGCTGGCCACCGCCGCCCGCCGGGGCGTGGCCACCGGTTACCGGGCCGCGGCCGGGGTGTTCGTCGGCGACGCGGTGCTGATGTTCCTCTCCGCCGCCGGGGTGGCCTCGCTGCTCCAGGCGTACCCGCCGCTCTACCTGGTGATCAAGTACGCCGGCGCGGCGTACCTCGGGTGGTTGGGGCTGGCCATGCTGCGCGGCGCGTGGCGGCGCTGGCGCGACCGTAACGACCCGGCCACGCCGCGCCTGATCGACGAGGTCGAGCCGGCCGGGCCGCAGGAGCCGTTCCGGCGGGCGCTGGTGATCAGCCTGCTCAACCCGAAGGCGATCCTGTTCTTCGTCTCGTTCTTCATCCAGTTCGTCGACCCCGGGTACGCGTGGCCGGCGCTGTCGTTCCTGCTGCTCGGGCTGATCGCGCAGGTCGCCAGCGCGCTCTACCTGACCGCGCTGATCTTCACCGGCACGTTCCTGGCGGCCCAGTTCCGGCAGCGCCGTCGGCTGGCCGCGACCGGGACCACGGCGGTGGCGATGCTGTTCCTCGGCTTCAGCCTCAAGCTCGCCGCCGGCTGAGGTGTAAGGAAGGGCCCCTTCTTAACGCCTCCGGCATAGGAAGGGCCCCTTCTTAACAAGATCACGTGCCGTCGCCCCCACCGCCACCGCCGCCGATGCCCGCGCCGCCGGCCGTGCCGCCGAGCCCGTAGCCGGGCGCGACCGGACGGTCGGGCGGGCGGCTGACGTGCGCCGACTCGCGGATCGTGGCCGACCAGTCGGCGTGCGCCGCCGCTGCCGCGTGCCGGTCGATGGCGTGCCGCAGCCAGCCGTCCACAGTCGCCACCCAGTCCCGCTGGTCGGCCCCGGCGTGCCAGATCCGGAACCGGCTGATGCTCTGGTGGGTGATCCCGGCCAGGGAGAGCCGCCGGTCCAGCCAGAGCAGCACCTCCATGCCGGCCGAGTCGGTCAGCATGATCATTTCGAGTTCGGTCATCGGGCCGGCGTAGAGCGGGGCGGCCCAGAAGCCGTACCACTGCTGGAACGGCAGCGTCTGCTCCACCCCCGGCAGGCGTCCCTCGCGCAGCCCGGCCTGCCGGATCGCGAAGCCGAGCGTGTCCAGCGCGGCGAGCACGTGCTCCTGGGAGGGCAGCGGGTGGATCAGCACCGGCACCATCGCGCCCTGGTCGACCTCCGGATCCACCGACACCTCGGTACGCAGCCCGGTACGCAGGCTCAGCAGCGGCACCCCGCCGTACGTGGTCACCGGTGACTCCCACGGCAGCGGCACGGCGAACTCGACGGCGCGCCGTCGTCCGGCCGGCACCACGAACCGGCCCGCGATCGTCCACGTCTGGAACTGCACCAGGCGGCGCGGCGCCTCCGGGTCCTCCGGTTCGACCTGGGTGACCAGGCCGAGCCGGATGTGCCGGACCGGTACGTCCGATCCGCCGGCGCTGAGCGTCACCCGGCCCGGCAGGCGCAGGCCCGGCCGGGTGCTCGGATTGGGCAGCGTGGTGCTCACCGAGAGCCCCGTCCAGGCGGAGTCCCGCGACACCCCGGTCAACCGCATGCCGGGGCATTCCCGCTGCCCGCCGGGCCATGCCCGACCGAAGCGGACGCCGGACGCCGGCTGCCGGGCGCCGGACGCCGGGTGCCAGACGCCGCAACGGACGCCGGCCCGGCGAGGTGGTCTCCCACCTCGCCGGGCCGGTACGGATCATGACGGTCAGCGCATCCGGCGGCCTCGCGGCACCGGGTCGGTCTCGTCGTCGAACTCGCCGATGACCTCCTCCAGGAGGTCCTCCAGCGCGACGAACCCGATCGGCCGGGTCGGCCCGCCACCGTTGCTCACCAGCGCGAGCTGCGCCTGCTGCGCCCGCATGGCGGCCACCGCCTCGGTCACCGACGCCTCGGCCGGCAGCGTGAAGGCGTTGGTCATCAGCTCGTCCGCGGTCGCCGGGCGGCCGGTGGTGACGGCACGCACCGCCTCGCGTACGTGCACCAGGCCGCACACCTCGCCACCGGCGTCGACCACGGCGAGCCGGGACCGGCCGCTGTCGCGGGAGACGTGCTCGATCCGCTCGGCGGTCTCGTCGCGGCCCACCGTGACGATCCGGTCGAACGGCTCCATCACCTGCGCCACAGTGGTGCCCTGAAGCTCCAGCATGCTGCTGAGCAGCTGGTGCTGCTCGGCGCCGAGCAGCCCGTGCTCCCGGGACTGCTCCAGCAGGATGCGCAGCTCGTCCGGGCCGTGCACCTGGGCGAGCTGGTCCTGCTGCTGCACGCCGAACAGCCGCAGCATCGCGTTGGCGAGCCCGTTGAGCACGGAGAGCACCGGCCGGACGATCCGGGCGAAGGCCCGGAACGGCAGCGCCAGCAGCGTCGCGGAACGCTCGGCGTCGGTGATCGCCCACGACTTCGGGGCCATCTCGCCGACCACCAGGTGCAGGAACGTCACCAGGGACAGCGCGAACACCAGCGCCACCACGTGGCTGGCCGCGGTGGGCAGGCCGACCGCGTGCAGCAGCGGGCTGATCAGCCGTTCGATGGCCGGTTCGGCCAGCGCGCCCAGACCCAGCGTGCACAGCGTGATGCCGAGCTGCGCGCCGGCCAGCATGAGGCTCAGCTCGCGGACGCCGTCGAGCGCCGCGCGGGCGGCCCGGCCGCCACCGGCGGCCGACTGCTCCAGCCGGTACCGCTTGGCCGCGACGAGCGCGAACTCGGCGGCCACGAAGAATCCGTTGAGCGCGAGCAGCACCACGGAGAAGAACAACGCGAACCCGGGGGTCATGCCGCTCCCTCCCCGGACACGTCGGCGGTGGACCGCAGCCGTACCGAGTCGGCCACGTGCCGGTCCACGGCGAGCACCTCGACCAGCACCCGCGGGCCGGACGCCGGCTCGTCGCCGTCGGCGGCGACCGGGATCTCCAGCCGGTCACCGACCTCGGGCACCCGGCCCAGCTCCCGCATCACCAGACCGGAGAGCGTGTCGTACTCGGGCGCCTCGGGCAGTTCGATGCCGGTGCTGTCGGCGACCTCGTCGATGCGCCAGCGCGCGGGGACGACCCAGGAGCCGTCCTCCTGCCGCGCCGCGGCCCGGTCCGGCGGGTCGTCCTCGTCGCGGATCGGCCCGACCAGTTCCTCGGCCAGGTCCTCCAGCGTGATCACGCCGGCGAAGCCGCCGTACTCGTCGACCACGCAGGCGAGCTGCCGGTGCCCGGACCGCAGCCGGTCGAGCACCGTCGGCAGCGGCAGCGTCTCGGGCACGAGCAACGGGGGTACGGCCACCGCGTCGACCCGGGTGGTCGCGCGCTGCGCCGGGGGCACCCCGAGCACGTCGGCGATGCCGACCACGCCGATCAGGTCGTCGACGCCCTCGGCGCCGCGCACCGGGAACCGGGAGTGGCCGGTGTCCAGCAGCTCGACGATGCGGCTGACCGGCTCGTCGGCCCGCACGGTGTGCACGTCGACGCGGGGCACCATCGCCTCGCCGGCGGTCAGCTCCCGGAAGTCCAGGCCCCGGTCCAGCAGGTCGGACATCTCGGCGTCGAGGTGCCCCTCCTCCCGGGACTCGGCGATGATCTGCTCCAGGTCCTGCGGGGTGGCGCCGCTGGGCAGCTCCTCGATCGGCTCGATGCCGATGCGGCGGAGCAGCCGTACCGCGGCCCGGTCGAAGAGCGTGATCAGCGGGCCGGCGATCTTCAGGTACATCAGGGTGGACCGGGACAGCGCCCGGGCCAGCGGCTCGGCGCGGGCGATGGCCAGGTTCTTCGGGGCCAGCTCACCCAGGACCATCTGCACCACTGTGGCGATGACCAGGGCCAGCGCCACCGACAGCGGCAACGCCACCGCGCTGGAGATGCCGGTGAGGCCGAGCAGGTCGGCCAGCCCGGCGCCGAGGAACGGCTCGGCGACGTAACCGACGAGCAGGGCGGTCACGGTGATGCCCAGTTGGGCGCCGGACAGCATGAACGAGAGCCGCGCGGTGACTTCCAGGGCCCGGGCTGCGGCACGATCGCCACCGTCGGCGAGCTGCTTGAGCTTGCCCCGGTCCACGGCGACGTAACCGAACTCCTGGGCCACGAAGTAACCGGTGGCGGCGGTGAGCACGATGATGAGAAGGAGACCGACGAGGATCAGCACGGGAGGTTCAGTGCTCCCGGGGTCGTCGGGGAGGGAATTCGCCGGGTATGACCCGGCCGGCTACTGCTGCCCTCCGGGGCAGGAGAGTCGATCATGCGGCCCATTTTATCGGTACCGGCTGGACGTCCGCTGAGGGTGCCGGGAACCCTCCCCCACGTCCGGTTCACCGCCCGGCGAGCTCGTCCACGTCCAGCAGGCTCCGGTCGACCCGGCCGGACCGGTAGGCCGCCCGGCCGATCATCTGCGCGGCGACCGGCGCGGTGGAGAGCTGGAAGATCGCCACCAGGACCAGCATGCCCAGGTCCGAGGGGGTACGCAGGCGCAACGCCAGCCCGGCCAGCAGCAGCAGGACGCCGAGGACCTGCGGTTTCGTGGCCGTGTGCATCCGGTCCAGCACGTCCGGGAAGCGCACCAGTCCGATGCCGGCGACCAGCCCCAGCACCGCCCCGGCCAGCAGCAGCGCTCCACCCGCCCAGTCCGCGACGGCAGCGACGCTCACGATTCGCCCCGGACCGCGAAGCGCACCAGCGACACCGAACCGATGAAGCCGAGCAGGGAGAGCACCACGAGCACGGGCAGCGTGGTGGCGTGCCGGTTCACGGCGGCCTCCGCCCCCACCGCGGCGAGCATCGCCGTCAGCAGCAGGTCGGCGCCGACGACCCGGTCGAGCAGGGACGGGCCGCGGTAGATGCGGGCCAGGGCGAGCAGCGCGGTGGCCGAGAGCAGCACGGTGAGCGCGACGGCGAGCAGGACTGTCACGGGTGGTTCCTCCGTTCGGCGGGTTCGAGGTCGAGCCGGCGTACCTCGGCGGGAGATCCGATGGCGCGGACGATGCGCCGTTCGACGGCGAGCACGCGCTCGCGGCTGCCGGTGATGTCCTCGGGGCCGCGCACGTCGAGCACGTGCACGTAGAGCACGCCGGCGGCCCGGTCGACGTCGATGATCAGCGTGCCCGGCACCAGCGAGATCACCTCGGCGGTGAGCGCCAGGTTGAGGTCGGTACGCACGCGCAGCGGCACCGCGATGATGGCGCCGCGCGGGCGGTAACCGAAGCGCAGCGCCACGGCGGCCACGTGCAGGCTGGCGCTCACCAGCTCCGCGATGAAGGTGATCAGGAAGACCAGCAGCGCGCGGGGGCGGAACCGGCCGCCGAACGTGACCGGCGGCAGCGGGAAGAACAGCAGCACGGCCGCGCCGACCACCAGCCCGGCGATGAGGTTGCCCACTGACACGTCGCCCCACAGCAGCAGCCACGCGGCGACCAGCCAGCCGAGCGCGAGCGCCTGTTCGCGGCGCCGCCCACCCCGGCCCACCACCTGAATCGGCGCGTCGGGCTCGGGCGCGGCCCGGGGTACGCCGGTCGGCTCCCCGGTCGCGCCCCCGCCCGGGGGCAGGTCGTCGGTCATGGCACGTCCCGGGGCAGGACCGCCCGCACGTACGGGGTGCGTTCGCGCAGGTCGGTGGCCGCGTTCGAGGTGACCTGGAACAGCGGCCCGGCCGCCAGCGTGAACAGCACGCCGAGCGCGACCAGGGCGGTGGTGGCGCCGACCATCAGGCCGGGCAGCCGGGCCGGCACGGTGGTGGAGGCCAGCCGGGGCGCCCGCCAGAACGCGATGTTCCACACCCGGGAGGCCGCGTAGAGCGTGAGCAGGCTGGTCAGCGTGCCGGCCCCGACCAGCACGGCGGGCAGCGTCCCGCCCGCCGCCACGCCGGCCTGGAGCAGACCGAGCTTGCCGAGGAAGCCGGAGAACGGCGGGATGCCCGCCAGGTTCATCGCCGGGACGAAGAAGAGCACGCCGAGCATCGGGGCGACCCGCGCCAGCCCGCCGATACGGCGCAGGTCGGTGCTGCCCGCCCGCTCCTCGACCAGGCCGGCGACCAGGAACAGCGTGGTCTGGATGGTGATGTGGTGCACCACGTAGAAGATCGCCCCGGACAGGCCGGCGACGCTGCTCAGCGCCACCCCGAAGATCATGTAACCGATGTGGCTGACCAGCGTGAACGACAGCAGCCGCTTCAGGTCCGACTGGGCCACCGCACCGAGGATGCCGACCACCATGGTCAGGCCGGCCACCACCATCAGCAGGCCGGCGACCTGGCCGCCGGGGAACAGCAGCGTCTCGGTGCGGATGATCGCGTACACGCCGACCTTGGTGAGCAGGCCGGCGAAGACAGCGGTCACCGGCGCGGGCGCGGTCGGGTAGCTGTCCGGCAACCACGCCGACAGCGGGAACACCGCCGCCTTGATCCCGAACGCGAGCAGCAGCATCAGTTGCAGCGTCAGGCGTACGCCCGACGGCAGCGCGTCCAGCCGGCCGGCGAGCTGCGCCATGTTCAGCGTGCCGGTGGCGGCGTACACCAGCCCCACCGCGGACAGGAACAGCAGCGACGACAGGATGCTGACCACCACGTACGTCGATCCGGTGCGCAGCCGCACCTCGGTGCCGCCCAGCGTGATCAGCACGAAGCTCGCGGCGAGCAGGATCTCGAAGCCGACGAAGAGGTTGAACAGGTCCCCGGCCAGGAAGGCGTTCGTCACGCCCGCGGTGAGCACCAGGTACGTGGGGTGGTAGATGCTCACCGGCGCGGTCTCGCCGGTCTCCCCCCGGCCCTGGCCGATCGAGTAGAGCAGCACGCACAAGGTCACCGCTGAGGAGACCAGCACCATCAGCGCCGCCAGCTGGTCGGCCACCAGCACGATGCCCACCGGCGCCGGCCAGCCGCCCACCTGCACCACCACCGGCCCGAACCGGTACGCCTCGACCAGCAGCACCGCCGCCACCACCAGGACGCTGGACAGGCAGAGCACGCTTATCGACCGCTGCAGGCGGGGCCGCCCGGACAGCAGGAGGGTGAGCGCCGCGCCGAGCAGCGGCACCACCACCGGCAGCGGCACGAGCCCGCTCATGTCTCACCGTCCCGGCGCAGCCGCCGGCGGGCCGGCTCCGGGTCCACCTGCTCCGGGTCGTCGTCCGGGCCCTCGCCGCCGTGGTCCGCGGTCGACACCTCGTTACTCTCGGCGAGCCGGACGATCTGCCGGTCCTCCAGGTCGTCCTGCACCTCGTCGTCGCCGCTGGTGTACCAGCTGCGGTACGCGACGGCGAGCAGGAACGCGGTCAGCCCGAACGTGATCACCACTGCGGTGAGCACCATGGCCTGGGGCAGCGCGTCGCTCATCTCACCCTGCGGGGAGGAGCCCACGAACGGTGCGGCGCCGGCTCGCCCGCCGAGCAGAATGAGCAGGTTCACGCCGTTGCCGAGCAGGATGATGCCGAGCAGGATCCGGGTCAGGCTGCGTTCCAGCAGCAACGTGACACCGGCGGCGACGAGCACCCCGACCGCCAGCACCAGCACCAGCGTCGGACCGGCCGCGCCCCTGGTCACTGAGCCACCTCTGTTCGCGACTGCGGGGCTCGCAAACCCGGCTCACTCCTCGCGCTCACGGGTGCCACCTCTGTTCGCGACTGCGGGGCTCGCAAACCCGGCTCACTCCTCGCGCTCACGGGTGCCACCTCTGTTCGCGACTGCGGGGCTCGCAAACCCGGCTCACTCCTCGCGCTCACGATGGGCCGTCCCGCTGGACGATCAACCCGCGCCCCGCCTCACCGGCGGCCTCCACGTGCCGGTCCACCTCGGCGCCCAGGCTGCGCAGGATGTCCAGCACCAGCCCGACCACCACCAGGTAGACGCCGATGTCGAAGAAGAGCGACGTGACCAGGTAGAAGTCGCCGATCACCGGCAGCCACAGGCCGACCTTGACGCTCTGCAGCACGTCGCCGGTCAGCGCCAGCCCGAGCACCCCGCTGCCGACCGAGATGCCCAGACCCGCGCCGAGCACGGTGCCGGCCCCGACCGGCGCCGCCTCGGCCAGCTCGTACCGGCCGCCGGCCAGATAGCGCAGGGCCAGCGCGAGGCCCGCCACCAGGCCGCCGGCGAAACCGCCACCGGGGGCGTTGTGCCCGGAGAAGAGCAGGAACAGCGAGAAGATCAGTACGGTGTGGAAGATCAGCCGGGTGACCACCTCGAACACGATCGAGCGCCGCCGCTCCGGCAGCGTCTGCCCGCCGCGCAGCCACACCGTGCGCCGGTCACCGGCGCGCATCGCGACCGGCCGCGGGCGGCGCGGACGCGGCCCGGTGCGGGAACGCTCGTAGATCAGGCTGGCCACACCGGTCGCGGTCACCACGAGCACCGAGATCTCCCCCATGGTGTCCCAGGCCCGGATGTCCACCAGGGTCACGTTCACGACGTTGCGGCCGTACCCCTCGACGAGGGCGAGCTGGGGGAAGTCGGCGGAGATCGACGGCGCCCGGCGCGCTCCGGCCGCGGTCAGCGCCAGGCCGGCCATCACCACGCCGGCGGCGATCCCGATGCCGCGCCGCACCCAGCGGCTGCGGCGCAGCGGACGGGCCGAGAAGCGTTCCGGCAGCCGGCGCAGCACCAGCACGAACACGGCGATCGTGGCGGTCTCCACCAGGAACTGGGTCAGCGCCACGTCCGGCGCGCCGTAGAGGACGAACATCATCGCGGTGCCGTAGCCGGTGACCCCGACCAGCAGCATCGCGGTGAGCCGGCGACGCGCGCCGACCGCGAGCAGCGCGGCCACCGCGATCACCACCGCGACCACGAGCTGGGCCGGGTTGTCCCACACCGCCAGCTCGACCCGCCACGGCGCGGTGGCGAGCATCGCCCCGCCGGGCACGAACACCAGCGCGAGCAGCACCGTACCGAGGTACTGCGGCAGCGAGCCGCGCTGGGTGGCGCCGGTGACCTCGATGGCTAGCCGGTCGAAGCCGTGCGTCACCCACTCGTACCCCTGGTTGCCGCTCACCGGCGAGCGCAGCCGCGCCAGCGCGGGCGCGAGCGGGCCGCGGACCAGGTGCAGCGCCGCGCCGCCGGCCAGCACGAGGGCGGAGAGGCCGAGCGCCGCGGTCGGCCCGTGCCAGAGCGCCAGATGCTCCTCGACCGGTCCGAACAACTCCGCGTACGGCTCGAACAGGCCGCTCAGCCACCCGGCGGCCGGACCGGCGGCGAGCCCGGCCACGGCGAGCAGCGCCGGGGGTACGAGCATCGCGGCCGGTGGCCGGGCCACCTCCGTGTCCGCGACGCCGGGCCGGGTGCCGAACGCGCCCCAGACGAACCTGATGCTGTACGCGACGGTGAGCGCGCTGCCGGCCACCAGCACGGCGAGCACGAGCGGGTCGCCGGTGAACGCGGCGAGCACCGACTCCTTGGCCACGAACCCCAGCAGCGGCGGCACGCCGGCCATCGAGGCGGCGGCGAGCGTGGCGACGATCGCCAGCAGCGGCGCGGCCCGGCCCACCCCGGACAGGTCCCGCAGGTCACGGGTGCCCGCCTCGTGGTCGAGGATGCCGACGACCAGGAACAGCGCCGCCTTGAACAGCGCGTGCGCCGCCAGCATCGCCACGCCGGCCAGCGCCGCCTTCGGGGTGCCCGCCCCGAACAGCACGGCGAGCAGTCCGAGTTGGCTGACCGTGCCGTACGCCAGCAGCAGCTTCAGGTCGGTCTGCCGCAGCGCCGCCCAGCCGCCCAGGACCAGCGAGAGCAGCCCGGCGACGACGGTGACCGGCCGCCACGGTCCGGCCGCGGCGAGCGCCGGGCCGAGCAGTCCGATGAGGAAGATGCCGGCCTTCACCATGGCCGCCGCGTGCAGGTACGCGCTGACCGGTGTCGGCGCGGCCATCGCCACCGGCAGCCAGGCGTTGAACGGGAACACCGCCGACTTCGCCAGCGCGCCGGCGAGGACGAGCAGCACCGCCAGCGCCAGGTATCCGCCGCCGGGCAGCGGCGCGGACGCCACCGACGACCAGCGGTAGCCACCCGCGTGGTGACCGAGCATCAGGAACCCGACGAGCATCGCCAGGCCGCCCAGCGTGGTCACGGTGAGCGCCTGCGCGGCCGCCCACCGGCTGGACCGGCGCTCGGTGCTGTGCCCGATCAGCAGGTACGAGAAGACGGTGGTCAGTTCCCAGAAGACGTAGAGCAGCAGCAGGTCGTCGGAGACGACGAGGCCGAGCATCGCCCCGGCGAAGGCGACCATGACGGCGGCGAACCGGGCCAGCCCGACCGACCCGGGCTCGAAGTAGCGGGCGGAGTAGACGAGCACCAGCGCGCCGACGCCACCGACCAGCAGCAGCATCAGCCAGGACAGCGTGGTGACCCGCAGCGCCACGTCGAACTGCAGCTCCGGGATCCACTGGTACGTCTCGACGACAGCGCCGCCGTCGCGTACCGCCCCGGTGTGGGCCGCCGCCCAGACCGCGGTGGCGGCCGGGGCGAGCGCGAGCAGCAGGCAGGCGCGTGGACCCCACCGGCGGACCAGCAGCGGGGCGAGCAGCGCCGCCACCAGGTGCACGATCAGCAGGACGAGCACGCGTACTCCCGGTCGAGGTGACAGCGCGCCGGAACACACTGGGACACAACCGATCAGACGTCACAACCAACCCCAACCGCGCCCGTTTCCCCAAAAGCCACCCATCTCCCCCCCACCCACCCCACCCGCCTTCTCGCGGTGATCAAGGAGTTTGTGTCCGGAGCAGGCTGGTGCGGTGACACAAACTCCTTGATCAACGCGGAGTTCGGGCGCCGGTCAGGTCGGGTGGGCCGGTCAGGACAGGGCGGTGGAGTCCAGCTGGCGGGCGGCCCGGTCGACGGCGCGCTGGGCGACGGCGAGGGACCGCAGCGGCAGCCGGGCGTCGCGGCTCTCCCGGCGCTGGACGAAGTAGTGCACGGCGGCCCGCACGCGCGCCCGGTCGGCGGCACTGGAACGGGCGGTGGCGAGGATCATCTCGCGCAGCCGCCGGGCCAGTTCCTCGGCCAGTTCGAGGTCGGGACCGCGCAGCCCGGCGCGGAGCGCGGCCAGCCGGCCGTCGACCTGACGGAGGAGCAGGTCGGTGCCGGGCCCGAAGCCTCGTTCCTCGACGGTCATCCACGCCTCCAGCCCACGCCGCATCGCGAGTGAAGTTACTTTATGTTGCAGTGCACAAGCAACCAGTTAAGTAAGACTTAACGGAATAACCACCCATTTCCCTCCCTGAGCGTTGTCGCCGGGACAGATCGCTCCGGCGAGGCGGCCGGATGTCACACCGGCGCGGCAGGATGGGGTCGTGGCGGACGAGGTGACCCGGTCGGGCGGGGTGCTCCAGGAGTTCGGCGCGGCGACCCGGGAGTGGTTCACCGCGGCGTTCGCCGCGCCCACCCCGGCCCAGCAGGGCGCCTGGCACTCGGTGGCCGCCGGGCGCAACGCCCTGGTCGTCGCGCCGACCGGCTCCGGCAAGACGCTCGCGGCCTTCCTCTGGTCACTGGACCGGCTCGCCAAGGAACCGCCGCCGGCCGACCCCCGCCGACGCTGCCGCGTGCTCTACGTCAGCCCGCTCAAGGCGCTCGCCGTCGACGTCGAACGCAACCTGCGCGCCCCGCTCACCGGGATCCGCCAGGCCGCCGCCCGGCTCGGCCTGGCGCCGCCCGACGTCACCGTCGGCATGCGAACCGGGGACACCCCGGCCGACGAGCGCCGCGCCTTCGCCCGCACCCCGCCGGACATCCTCATCACCACGCCCGAGTCCCTGTTCCTGCTGCTCACCTCCGCCGCCCGCGAATCGCTGCGCGGCGTGGACACGGTCATCCTGGACGAGGTGCACGCGGTCGCGGGCACCAAGCGCGGCGCCCACCTCGCGCTGTCCCTGGAACGCCTCGACGCGCTGCTGGAGCGGCCCGCCCAGCGGATCGGGCTCTCCGCCACGGTCCGGCCGATCGACGTGTGCGCCCGCTTCCTCGGCGGCGCCCGCCCGGTCGACGTGGTGCAGCCGCCGGCCGACAAGACCATCGAGGTGAGCGTCCAGGTCCCGGTGGAGGACATGACCCGCCTCGACGAGCAGGAGCCACCGGAGGACGACCTCGGCGGCCTCGCTCCCCGCCGCCCCTCGATCTGGCCGGCCGTCGAGGAACGCGTGTTCTCGCTGATCCGCGCGCACCGTTCCACGATCGTGTTCACCAACTCCCGGCGCAGCGCCGAACGGCTCTGCGCCCGCCTCAACGAGCTGGCCGCCGAGGAGTTGGAGGCGGCGTCCGCCCCGGATGGCAGCCGCGTGGCCCGGGGCGGGGAGCCGGTGCGCGTATCCGATCTGCTGCCCGGCGTCGACGGCCCGCCGGCCGGCGACGAGGCCGGGCTCGACGACGCCGACGGGCTCGGCCCGATGTCCGGCGGCGGGCCGGCCGACGGGAGCCGGGCCCGGCGCGGGGCGGAGGCGTTCGGCGGGCCGGTGGGGCCGGTGCGCGCGCCGCGGCAGCCGGCCGAGGTGATGGCGCAGTCCGGCGCGGCGACCGGGGCGCCGGCGGTGATCGCGCGGGCGCACCACGGCAGCGTGTCCCGGGAGGAGCGCAAGCAGATCGAGGAGGCGCTCAAGTCCGGGCGGCTGCCCGCCGTGGTCGCCACGTCCAGCCTGGAGCTGGGCATCGACATGGGCGCCGTCGACCTGGTGGTGCAGATCGAGGCGCCGCCGAGCGTGGCCGCCGGGCTGCAACGGGTGGGTCGCGCCGGGCACCAGGTGGGCGCGGTCTCGCGCGGCGTCGTCTTCCCCAAGCATCGGGGCGACCTGCTCTCCTGCACGGTGGTGGCCGAGCGGATGGGCGCCGGGGCGATCGAGGAGCTGCACTACCCGCGCAACCCGCTCGACGTGCTGGCCCAGCAGATCGTCGCGATGGTGGCGCTGGAGCCGTGGCGGCTCGGCGACCTGGCCGTGCTGGTCCGCCGGGCGGCGCCGTTCGCGGAGCTGCCCGACTCGGCGCTGCACGCGGTGCTCGACATGCTCTCCGGGCGCTACCCGTCCACCGCGTTCGCCGAGCTGCGGCCGCGGCTGGTCTGGGACCGCGCCACCGACGTGCTGACCGGCCGGCCCGGCGCCCAGCGGCTCGCCGTGACCAGCGGCGGCACCATCCCCGACCGGGGCCTGTTCGGTGTGTTCCTGGCCGGCGCCGAGCGGGCCGCCCGGGTGGGTGAGCTGGACGAGGAGATGGTCTACGAGTCCCGGGTGGGTGACGTGTTCCTGCTCGGCTCGTCGTCCTGGCGGATCGAGGAGATCACGCCCGACCGGGTGCTCGTCTCCCCCGCGCCGGGGCAGGCGGCCCGGATGCCGTTCTGGAAGGGCGACCAGCTCGGCCGTCCGGTCGAGCTGGGCCGGGCGATCGGCGCCCGGGTCCGGGCGCTGCTCCGGCAGTCCGACGCCGACGCGGTGGCGGCGCTGCGCGCCGGTGGGCTGGACGACTGGGCCGCCGGCAACCTGATGAACTACCTGCGCGAGCAGAAGGCGGCCACCCGGTCGCTGCCGGACGACCGGACGGTGGTGGTCGAACGGTTCCGCGACGAGCTGGGCGACTGGCGGCTCGCCGTGCACTCGGTGCTCGGCGCGCGCGTCAACGGGCCGTGGGCGCTCGCGATCGGCCGCCGGCTGGCCGAGCGGTACGGCGTGGACGCCCAGGTCATGCCCTCCGACGACGGCATCGTGGTGCGCCTGCCGGACACCGCCGAGACGCCGCCCGGCGCCGACGTGGTCGTGTTCGAGCCGGACGAGATCGCCCAGCTGGTCGAGGAGTCGGTGGGCACGTCCGCGCTGTTCGCGTCCCGGTTCCGCGAGTGCGCAGCCCGGTCGCTGCTGCTACCCCGCCGTGACCCCCGGCGGCGGCAGCCGCTGTGGCAGCAACGCCAGCGGGCCGCGCAACTGCTCGACGTGCCCGCGAGTACGCCGACTTCCCGGTCACGCTGGAGGCCGCCCGCGAGTGCCTCCAGGACGTCTTCGACCAGCCCGCTCTGGCCGAGTTGATGCGTGACCTGGCTGCCCGCAAGTACGCCTGGTCGAGGTGGAGTCGAGCGCCCGTCGCCGTTCGCGCGGTCGCTGCTGTTCGGGTACGTCGGCGCGTTCCTCTACGAGGGCGACGCCCCGCTGGCCGAGCGGCGGGCCGCCGCGCTGGCGCTCGACTCCGGGCTGCTCGGCGAACTGCTCGGCCGGGTCGATCTGCGGGAGCTGCTCGACCCGGAGGTGCTCGCCGAGACCGCCCGTCAACTGCGCTGGCGCACCGAGCAGCGTCGGCCCCGCGACCCGGAGGACGTGGTCGAGCTGCTGCGCGTGGTCGGTGACCTGAGCAGCGCCGAGCTGGCCGAGCGGGGCGTGCCGGAGTCCTGGGCCGACGAGCTGGCGGCGGCGCGGCGGGTGCTGCGGGTCCGGATCGCCGGCGAGGACCGCTGGGTGGTCGTGGAGGACGCCGCCCGGCTGCGCGACGCGCTCGGCGTGGCGCTGCCCGTCGGGGTCGCCGAGGCGTACCTCGCGCCGGTGGCCGATCCGCTCACCGACCTGGTCGCCCGGTACGCCCGCACGCACGGCCCGTTCGCGGCGGCCACCTGCGCGGCCCGGTTCGGGCTCGGTGTGTTCGTGGTGGAGCAGGCGCTGCGGCGGCTCGCGGCGAACGGCCGGGTGGTCTCCGGCGAGTTCGCCCCGGACACGGTGGGCACGCAGTGGTGCGACGCGGAGGTGCTGCGCCTGCTGCGCCGCCGCTCGCTGGCCGCCCTGCGCCGGGAGATCGAACCGGTGCCGCCACGCGCGCTCGCCACGTTCCTGCCCCGCTGGCAGCAGGTCGGCTCGTCGGCCCGGGGCGTCGAGGCGGTCGCCGCCGCCCTCGAACAGTTGCAGGGCGTGAACGTGCCGGCGTCCGCGCTGGAACGCCTGGTGCTGCCCGCCCGGGTCGCCGACTACTCCCCTGCCCAGCTCGACGAGCTGTGCGCCAGTGGTGAGGTGGTGTGGGCCGGCGCGGGCGCGATCTCCGGCGGCGACGGGTGGGTGACGCTCGCGTACGCCGACGTCGCCCCGCTGCTGCTTCCCCCGCCGGACGAGGCGCTGACGCTGACCCCGCTGCACGAATCAGTGCTCGACGCGCTCGCCGACGGGCAGGCGCTGTTCTTCCGGTCGCTCTCCGACCGGGTCGGCGCCACCGACGACGCCGCCCTGTCCGGCGCGGTGTGGGACCTGGTGTGGGCCGGTCACCTCACCAACGACACGCTCGCCCCGTTGCGGGCCGCGGTCGGCGCGGGCGGGGCGCACCGGTCCCGGCCGTCGGCGCCGCGCACCCGCTACCGCCGGCCCGGCCGGGTGGCGCTGCCCAGCCGGGGCGGTCCGCCCACAATGGCCGGTCGCTGGTCCCGGCTGCCCGAACGCGACAGCGATCCCACCCGGCGCGCCGCCGCGCTCGCCGACCTGCTGCTGGAGCGGCACGGCGTGGTGACCCGGGGCGCGGTCGTGGCCGAACAGGTCACCGGTGGTTTCGCCGGGGTCTACCCGGTGCTGTCCGCGCTGGAGGAACGCGGGGCGGCCCGGCGCGGCTACTTCGTGGAGGGGCTGGGCGCGGCACAGTTCGCGGTGCCCGGCGCGGTCGACCGGATCCGGGCGCTCGCCGACGACTCCCAGGGCCGGGGCGGCCCGGCGGTGGCTCGCGGCCACCGACCCGGCGAACCCGTACGGCGCGGCGCTGCCCTGGCCCGAGCGCGTGGTCGACTCCGGGGACGGCGCGGCCCCCGCCACCGGGCACCGGGCCGGGCGCAAGGCGGGCGCGCTGGTCGTCCTGGTCGGTGGTGACGTGGTGCTGTACGTGGAGCGGGGCGGCCGGACGATCCTGTCGTTCACCGACGACACCGACACGCTCGGCGCCGCCGGCAAGGCGCTCGCCGACGCGGTGCACTCCGGCGCGCTCGGCGCGATCTCGGTGGAACGCGCCGACGGCGAGGCCGTGCACGCGTCCCCGCTGCGCGACGCGCTCACCGCCGCCGGTTTCCGCGCCACCCCGCGCGGCCTGCGGCTGCGCGGCTGAGGGCCCGGCCGCCCCGGTTAGGGTGTGCCGATGGCCTCGATCCGGGTACGCCAGGCGCGCGACGAGGACCGCGCGGCGCTGGCGGCGTTGCACGAGCGGGAGTGGGGCGGGCCGATCGTGGTGGTCCACGACACCCGCTACGACCTGCGTGACCTGCCCGCGCTGGTGGCGGTGGACGAGACCGGCGGGTTCGCCGGGGCGCTGGCGTACCGGGTCGACGCCGACGGGCTGGAGGTGGTCAGCCTGGCCGCGGCGGCACCGGGCAACGGCGCGGGCACCGCCCTGCTGGCCGCCGCGCAGGAGACGGCCACCGCCGCCGGGGCGGACCGGATCTGGCTGGTCACGACGAACGACAACCTGGGCGCGCTGCGCTTCTACCAGCGCCGGGGGCTGCGGATCGTCGCTGTGGACGCGGGCGCTGTCGACCGGGCCCGCGCGGTCAAGCCGACGATCCCGGAGGTCGGGGCGGACGGCATCCCGCTGCACGACGAGTTGCGCCTGGCCCGGCGCCTGACCGTGGCGGACCGGCGATGAGCGGCCCGGTCTCCGCGGGCCAGGGCCGCGCCACGCCGGGCGACGTTCCGAGCTGTGTCTCGCTGACCACCGACTACGGGCTGGCCGACGGGTTCGTGGCGGCGTGCCACGGGGTGCTGGCCCGGCTCGCCCCGGCTGTCCGGGTGATCGACGTGACGCACCTGGTGCCGCCGGCCGACGTACGCCGGGGCGCGGCCGTGCTCGCGCAGACAGTGCCGTACCTGCCGTGGGGCGTGCACGTGGCGGTGGTCGATCCGGGTGTCGGCACCGCGCGGCGCGGCATCGCGCTGGCCGCGCCCGGCGGGCTGCTGGTCGGGCCGGACAACGGGCTGCTGCTTCCGGCCGCCGAGGCGCTCGGCGGGGTGAGCGCGGTGGTGGAGCTGACCAACCCGGACTGGCTCGGCCCGGCCGTCTCCCGCACGTTCCACGGGCGGGACGTGTTCGCGCCGGTCGCCGCGCGGCTGGCGCTGGGCGCGCCACTGGCCGAGGCCGGTCCGGCCGTGGATCCGGGCACGCTGGTCCGGCTGCCGGAACCGGTGGTCCGCGCCGAGCCGGGCAGCCTCACCGCCGAGGTGCTGACCGTCGACCACTTCGGCAACGTCCAGCTCGCCGCGCCGGGCACGCTGCTCGACGGCCTGCCGCCCCGGGTGCTGGTGAACGGCCGGGAGGCGGTCCACGGCCGCACGTTCGGCGACGCCCCGCCCGGCGCCCTGGTGGTCTACGTCGACTCCGCCGGCCTGGTCGCCATAGCGGTGAACAGCGGCCGAGCCGCAGAAACCCTCCACACCACCCCCGGCGCCCTCCTCACCCTCACCACCCCCCACCCCTGACCCCCGCGATCTTGCAGTTGGCGCCCCGGCACAGAGGACAAATGCCCCACCGAAAGGGCCGAAACTGCAAGATCAACGGGGGTCAGGGGGCGAGAGGGCAGGGTCAGCAGCGGGGGACGGTGCCGCCGTAGATCGAGGACAGGTACGCGTGGCTGACGTAGGTGCCGCCGACCAGGCGGTACCACCTCGTCGTGGTGCGATAGGTACCGGTGATCTTCTGCCCGGTCACGTAGCACTGCACCGGCACCTGGGCGTACGTGGCGGCCAGGCCACGGCTCGCGTACGAGGTGCCCGCCCCGGCGCGCAGGTTCAGCGGCCCGGAGCCGACGACCGCTCGCGCCCCGCCACCTGTCCACAGCAGCGTCACGTCCACCCACGCGTTGTCGGTGAGCCGCAGCCCGTCCCAGAACGTCCCGTCGGCCAGGTCCAGCCCGGCCGGGTTGCGCACGGTGCGTCCGAACTGGTCCAGCCCGCCGTTGTAGTTGCTCTGGTACGCCGCCTGGGCCTCGGGCCGCCCGCGCGGCAGGTCCTTCCAGTTCTCCCGGATCGACGACGGGTTCCACCAGTCGTCGCGGGTGTTCCACGGGCCGACGTCCCAGACCGGGGCGTACTCGCAGCGGCCTCCGCTGGTGGTGCAGACCTTGACCGTGTAGTCGCCGGTGCCACGCGGGGACAGTCCGCGCCGGCTGGGCAGCGCCGCGAAGTGGTCCCGGGCGCGTACGGTGTGCCCGTTCGCGGTGGTGCCGCCGACCAGGCCGATCCGGGTCGCGTACACCCGGTAGGTGAGCGGGGCGGCCGGCTGGACCGCCGTGGTGGCGGCCGAGTCGGCGGCGAGCGTCAGCCCGGTGACGGTGGCCTCCGAGCGGCGTCCCGGGTGGTCAGCACGACGCGCGCCTGCACCCGGCGGACCGGTTCGTCGAACACGGCCTCGGCGGCGTCGCGCCACTCGGTCCAGCCCCGGGCGCGCCAGCCGCGCACCTGGGCCACCGCCGTACCCCCGTCGCCGGTGCGGGCGGTTAGCCGGGCGCGTACCCGGGTGGCGGGCCGGTCCAGGACGCGCGGCGCGGAGAGCAGGATGCCCTCGGCGACCGGACCGCCACGGCGGCCGGGCGGGTGCGGGCGGAGGGGCGGGGATCGGCCAGCCGGAGGCGGCCGGAACGCCAGGCGACGTTGACGTCGTCGCCACCGGCGACGGCGAGGTCGACGGACCAGCGTTCGGGGTCGGGCGCGCCGGCGCGAGCCGGCACGGCGGTGGATGGGTGCGCGGCCGACGCGGGCGTGCCGGGCAGTCCGGTGGCCACGGTGAGCAGGGCAGTCAGGGCGACGACGATACGACGTCCGGAATGAGCCATCAGCATTCTCCTCAGAACCCCCTGATCGTTGCGTTTCCGCTGATCAAGTGGAACCTCAGTACAAATGGCGACACATGCGAATTCTGTTCGGTAGGGAACAATGGCGGAGTGCCCGAAGGCGACACCGTCTGGAACACCGCGCGCGTCCTGGATCGCGCGCTGGCCGGGGCCCGGCTCACCGGGTCCGACTTCCGCGTGCCGCAGCTCGCCGCCACCGACCTGACCGGCTGGACCGTGCGCGAGTCGGCCAGCCGGGGCAAACACCTGCTGCTGCGCCTCACCGCGCCCACCGCAGCGCAGTGGACGCTGCACTCGCACCTGCGGATGGACGGCGCATGGCGCGCGTACACCCCGGGTGAGCGCTGGACGGCGCGGCCGGCGCACCTGATCCGCGTGGTGCTCCGCTCCCCCGGCGCGGTCGCCGTCGGCTACCACCTGCACGAGCTGGCGCTGGTGCCGACGGCCGAGGAGCTGTCGCTCGTCGGTCACCTCGGCCCGGACCTGCTCGGCCCGGACTGGGACGCCGACGAGGCGGTACGCCGCCTCGCGGCCGAGCCGGAACGCACCATCGGTGAGGCGCTGCTCGACCAGCGCAACCTCGCCGGGGTGGGCAACCTCTACAAGTGCGAGGTGCTGTTCCTGCGCGGGGTGTCCCCGTGGACGCCGGTGGGCGCGGTGCCGGACCTGCCGGGCACCGTCGCGCTGGCGCAGCGGCTGCTCGCGGCGAACCGGGGCCGCTGGACGCAGAGCACGACCGGGGTGTTGCGCCGGGGCGGGACCAGCTACGTCTACGGCCGCCGCGCCCAGCCGTGCCGGCGCTGCGGGACGGCCATCCGCAAGGAGGAGCTGGGTGAGCGGGTCACCTACTGGTGCCCGGTCTGCCAGCCCGACCGTTCCTGACGTGGAACTTCCACGAAACGCCAAAGATCGCCGAGAATAGGGACGATTGGGTACTTCCGTCCCACCCCTGTGGCGTCGCATGCTGCGATTGACCGCTCACCGATCGTCAGCAGCGCGTACGCCCGCCACGCCGGGGTGTCGGCCGGCGCGCCCCGACCCCGGGGAGAGCCATGGTGCTGTTCCGCAGACTCCGGCCGGGACGGCCGGACCGGGCCGGAGTCGCCGAGGAAACCGCGTTCACCGGTTCCGCGGCGCGGGGCGTTCCCGCCGCGCGCGCCGGCGACGACGAGCCGGGGACCACCCCGGCGAGCCTGGACCCGGCCGCCGTCCCGCGCCTGTTCGGCCCCGTGCCGAACACCGCCGCCAGCCCGCTGCCCACGCTCGACGCCGACGGCCGCCCGGCGCCCGGCACCGGCATCCGCAAGTTCGTCGACCCGCTGCCGCTACCAGGGCAGCCCGCCACCGACGGGCTCGGCGCCCGCCTGCCGGTAGCGGTCCCGGACACCATCACCTGGCCGGGCTGCGACTACTACGAGATCGGCCTCCAGGAGTACGCGCAGCGCCTGCACCGCGACCTGCCGGCCACCCGGCTGCGCGGCTACCGGCAGCTCAACCTGGGCACCGACGCCGCCGGCCACAACACGGTCAGCCCGCCGGACCGCCCCTGGCACCTCGGCCCGATGATCGTCGCGCGGCGGGGCCGCCCGGTCCGGATCAAGTTCATCAACCAACTCCCCACCGGACGGGCGGGCGAGCTGTTCCTGCCGGTGGACGAGACCGTCGACGGGGCCGGCGCCGGCCCGCTGGACGGTCCCGCGCCGTACCCGCAGAACCGGGCCGTGCCGCACCTGTCCGGCGCGCAGACCGGGTGGATCAGCGCCGGCAACCCGTGGCAGTGGGTGACCCCGGCCGGCGAGATCACCCCGTACCCGGCCGGGGTGGGTGTCACCCCGGTGCCGGACATGCCGCCGCCCGGCGCGGGCGCCACCACGCTGTACTTCCCGAACGAGCAGAGCGGCCGGCTGATGTGGCTGCACGACAACACGCTCGGCCTGTCCCGGCTCACCGTCTACTCCGGGCAGATCGCGCTGTACCTGCTCACCGACCCCGCCGAGGACCGCCTCGTGGACGACGGCGTGCTGCCCGCGGAACAGTTCCCGCTGGTGATCGAGGACAAGACGTTCGTACCCGACGACGCGCAACTCGCCGCCCAGGACCCGACCTGGGACCGGGACCGCTGGGGCGCCAAGGGCAGCCTCTGGCACCCCCACGTCTACCAGCCCCGGCAGAACCCGTACCGGCTCACCGGCGGCAACCCCACCGGCCGCTGGGACTACGGCCCGTGGACCCACGACCCGGACGGCGGCGCCAGCCCGTGGGTCGCCCCGGTGCCGAACCCGCACCACGACCCAGACGCCGACCCGGACGAGCCGCCGCTGGCGCCCGCCGTGCCGCACCCGTCGGCGGTGCCCGAGGCGTACGGGGACACCCCGCTCGTCAACGGCGTGGCCTACCCGTACCTGGAGGTCGCCCCGCGCGCGTACCGGTTCCGGATCCTCAACGCCTGCGCGGACCGGGCACTCAACCTGCAGCTCTACCGGGCCGCCTCAAACGGCCCGATGTGGGCCGACGACGGCAGCCCGGCCGACCCGGACGCCGGCGAGGTGCCGATGGTCGAGGCGGTACGCGCACCCGGGCGGCCCGCGTACTGGCCGGTGGACGGGCGCGACGGCGGCGTGCCCGACCCGGCCGCCGCCGGACCCGACCTGATCCAGATCGGCAACGAGAGCGGCCTGCTCCCAGCCCCGGTGGTGCTCGCCAACCGGCCGGTGGACTACCGCTACGACAGGCAGGACCCGACGGTGCTCAACGTGGACGGCCACGCGCTGCTGCTGGCCCCCGGCGAGCGGGCCGACGTGATCGTGGACTTCGCCACCGTGCCGCCGGGCAGCACGCTCATCCTCTACAACGACTGCCCCGCGCCGCTGCCCCGGTTCGACACGCGCTACGACCACCACACCGGCGCGCCCGACCGGACCGGCTCGGGCGGGCTGCCGCCGACCCGGCCCGGCTACGGCCCGAACACCCGCACGCTGCTCCAGATCCGGGTCACCGGCACACCGGCCGAGCCGTACGACACGCGCCGGCTCGCCGACCGACTACCCGGGGCGTACGCGCACAGCCAGCCGCCGCCGATCGTGCCGCAACCGGCGTACGACGCCGCGTTCGGCACCCACACGCCGCGTCCGACGCTCGTCGGCGCGCGGGACGGCTCGGTCACGTTCACCCCGCCCGGCGCGGCGGCCCCGGTCACGCTGCCGCTGGCGGTGAAGTCGGTCGGGCAGGTGTTCGAGCCCCGGCACGGCCGCGCGGTTGGCCGCCTCGGAGTCGGCCACCCGGTCAGCGGGCCGCTGCTGCCGGCCACGCTGCCGCTGGGCCCGGTGGACCCGCCACCGAGGTGCTGCACGCCACCGACCCGGCCGTGCCGGTCGGCGCGCCGGGCGACGGCACGCAACTGTGGCGGATCGTCGGCGACGCGCCGCGCACCCATCCGGTGCACATCGAGGGCTGCGACGTGCAACTGGTCAACCGGGTCGGCTGGGACGGCACGCTGCGCCCGCCCGAGCCGGGCGAGCTGGGCTGGAAGGACACCGTCCGGGTCAACCCCCGGGAGGACGTCGTGGTGGCGCTGCGTCCCGTACCGCCGCCCCTGCCGTTCAAGATCAGCGACAGCGTACGGCTGCTCGACCCGTCCCGGCCCGCCGGCGCGCGGCTGGACGCGAGCCCGGTCAGCCCGGCCGACGGCCGCCCCGCCACGGTGGTCAACCAACTCGTCAACCTGGGCTGGGAGTACCGCTGGCAGACCCGCTCGGCGGGACTGCGCGACCAGGGCATGAGCCGTCCGCTGGTGCTGCGGGTGGCACCCAAGGCGCCCACCGGGCTGACCGCCACCCCGGCGCCCGGCAGCGCCACCGCGCTGCCCGCCATCGCGCTGACCTGGACCGGCAACGGCAGCCGCCCGGTGCCCACCAGCCACCTGCTGCAACGCGCCACCGACAGCGCCTTCACCGCCGGGCTGACCGAGATCACCGTGGCCGCCACCGCGACCCGCTACACCGACGCGACAGTCACCCCCGGCGTCACCTACCACTACCGGATCCGCGCCGAGAACGCGGTGAGCTGCTCGTCCTGGTCGAATGCCGTACCGGCGGCGGTGCGTCTGGCCGCGCCGGCCCGGCTCACCGCGGCGGTGCCGCCGACCGCGCCGCTGCGGGTGGCGCTGCGCTGGGCGAACCACTCCTTCGCCACCGGTGTGGACGTGCAGCGCGCCACCAACCCGACGTTCAGCAGCGGCCCGGGGACCACCGCCATCGCCGTGGGCGAGAACCACGTGGACCCGGCCGTCGCGCCGGACACCACGTACTACTACCGGGTACGCACGACGTACCTCGGCGCGGCGTCCCCCTGGTCGACAGTGGCCCGGGTGACCACCCCGGCCCGGCCGACGACGCCCACGGCGGTGAGCGTCATCGCGAGCGCGCCGGGACCGGACACCGCCACCGTGACGCTGAGCTGGTCGGCCGAGACGCCGGCCGGACCGGGCGCCGGCTTCATCGTGCAGCGCGCCACCGACGCCGCGTTCACCAGGGAGCCGGCCACGTTCCGCGTCACCGGCCGCGGCTTCACCAACACCGGCCTGGCGCGCTCCACCACCTACTACTACCGAGTACGCACGACGAACGTGGTTGGCACGTCCCCCTGGACCCCACCAACCCCCATAACCACCCCCACCTAGCCCTCCCTCTCAGGGTCGATCATGAAGTTGACGGCAGTTTCCGAGATCAACAACACCGCCAACCTCATGATCACCGGGGCTGGCGGGGCGATGGGCGGGTGTGGGGGTGCCTGACCACGAGTTGCCCGCCCGGGCAGACCGAAGCCCTCCGCCCGCCCCCCTGTCCGCGCCGGTGATCAAGGAGTTGGTGTACGGATTCGGCCCGCCTCAGGACACAAACTCCTTGATCAACGCGCGGGACGATCAGCGCGCGGACGATCAGCGCGCGGGGGATCGGCGCGCGGGGCGGTCAGCGGCCGGGCTGGGGGGCTCGGAGGGGGGTGCGGAGTTCGGCCAGGGCCGAGGCCACCCCGTGCAGCAGGTCGGTGGCCTCGGTCAGCCGCGCGGCGGCCGGGTGCGCGGTGTCGGGACGGGCGTCCTCGGCTACGTAGCCGGCGGCGGCCACCACCAGCCGCTCGTACGCGGCCACCCCGTCCTCCAACTGGGCCACCAGCGTGGCGTGCACCTCGTCCAGCGTGCTCTGCGGGGTCAGCTTCGCCGCGCGTTCCACGCCCGCCACCCGGTTCGCCAGCTCACGCAGCGAACGATCGGCCTCGGCCGCCTCCCGGACCGCCGGCTCGGCCAGCCCGGTCAGCCGTCCGGCGAGCCCGGCCAGGGTGAGCGCGGCCCGGTCCAGCCGTGCCCACGGCTCGGCCGCGGCGGTGCCGCGCAGCGCCATGCGGGAGCGGACCCGGCGTACCTCGGCCAGGACACCCGGCCCGACGGGCAGCCGCTCGACGGCGGCGACCAGCCGGGCGCGGGAGCGGGCGGCGGCCTCCGCCGGGTCGAGCGCGGGCGGCGCCGGCACTGCTGCGAGCGCCCGGTGGTCGGCCCAGCGCCAGGCGGCGATCGCGATGGCGCTGCCCGCGGCGCCGGCCCAGGCCGCGTCCGGCAGGCCCAGTCCGGCGTACGGGGTGAGCACCGCCGCGGCGCCGCCGAGCCCGCCGGCCAGCACGCTCCACCGTCGCGCCGAGTTGCGCAGCCTGCGCAACCTGCGGAAGTGTCGGGCCCGTTCGTCCGCCATGGTGTCCGCCCCTCCGTCAGCCGGTCGTGCTCTCCCCGGTGCCGCGTTCCCGGCTCATGCTGGCCCGGATCTCGTCGAGCCGGGCCGCGGCGGCCGGGTCGGCCGGCTGCCCGACGGCGGGGGTCTCCTGCCGGCCACCGAGCTGCTCGCCGGCCATGCTCGACCGGATCTGTTCCAGTCTCGCCGATCCGGCCGAGTCGAGCGTGGCCTTCTGGATCTCCAGCATCCGGCCCTCGACCGAGTTGCCGGCCAGCTCGGCGCGGCCCATGGCGGTGGCGTAGCGGCGTTCGATCCGGTCGCGGACCTCGTCGAGCGACGGGGTGTTGGCGGGTGCGGTGAGCGACGACATCGACTCCAGCGAGCGGGCCACGCTCTCCTGCATCTTGGCCTGCTCCAGCTGGCTGAGCAGCTTGGTGCGCTCGGCCAGCTTCTGCTGGAGGATCATCGAGTTGTTCTCGACCGCCCTGCGGGCCTGGGCGGCCGCGCCGAGCGCCTGGTCGTGCAGCGTCTTGAGGTCCTCCAGGGCCTGCTCGGCGGAGACCAGCTGGGTGGCCAGCATCTGGGCGGTCTGCTCGTAGCGCCCGGCCTCGGCCTCGTCGCCCCGGCCCCGGGCCTGGTCGGCCACTGCGAGCGCCTGCCGCGCGTTGCCCTGGAGCTGTTCCACCTCGGTCATTTGCCGGGACAGCTTCATCTCCAGCTGGCGCTGGTTGCCGATCACCGCGGCCGCCTGCTGCACCAGCGCCTGGTGCTGGCGCTGCGCCTCCTCGACGGCCTGCTGGATCTGCACCTTCGGATCGGCGTGCTCGTCGATCTTCGCGCCGAAGAGCGCCATCAGGTATTTCCAACCCTTGACGAACGGGTTAGCCATCTCCGCCTCGTCCCCTCAGTAGCGTCGCGCCTACATCGTTCCAGCCGGACGCCACTCCGGCACCCGTACGCTCCTGATCAACAGTACGACGCGGACGCCAGCACCGCCCACGACGCGACAGCCGGGGTCAGGCGGCGCAGACCACGTCCCGCTCCGCGGGGCGTACCCGGGTGCTGCGCAGCGTGGCCTTGAGCGGCGAGTCCTGCCGGACCTGGACGGCGACCGCGCCGTCGGTGGTGACCTGCCGGACACCGCGGTTGGTCGCCTTACGCACGGCGGCCGTGGCCACCGGGGCCGGCTCGTCGGCCACCGGGACCAGCACGCCGGGCATCTGCTCGGCGAGGGCGACGGTGTCGCTCACCTCGCGCAGCAGTTCCGACAGGCGGGCGCCGAGCGCGTCGCAGATGGCGGCCAGCAGCTCGCTCGACGGTTCCTTCTGGCCGCGCTCGATCTCGGACAGGTAGCCCAGGCTGACGTTGGCGGCGGACGACACCTCGCGGAGGGTGCGGTGCTGCCCCTGCCTGCGTGTCCGCAGCGCGTCACCGATCACCCGGCGTAGCAGGACCATCGCACCTCCCCCTGGACGGGACCACCATGCCCGGCCGAGCCGCGCCGGGCGCCGGACGCGGAAACCGCTCCGGCGCCGACGGCGACCGTCGGAGCCTTCCCGCAACCGTACCCGTTGGTTGCCACGACGACATCCCACCCCGCCTCTGAAAATCCGTGCGGATCGGCCGGCCGGCGGGCCCGCGGCCGGGCGTGTCGGCGCCGGGCCGGCTCATCGGGGGCCGACCCCCGCCGCCTCGGCGGCGTCGGCGTCCTCGGGGAGCTGGATGCGGTCGGCGAGCAGCCGCAGCGCCTCGATCACCACGGCCGAGCGGATGTGGTCGCGGCCGCCGTCGAGGTCGAGCCGGCGCACCTGCGTGCCGTCCGGCCCGGCGACCGCCACGTAGACCAAGCCGACCGGCTTGCCGTCCTGCGGCTCCGGCCCGGCGACGCCGGTGGTGGCCAGGCCCCAGTCCGCGCCGCACCGCTGCCGTCCGCCCTCGGCCAGGGCGGCGGCCACGTCGGGATCGACCGGGCCGCGCTCGGCCAGCAGGTCCTCCGGTACGCCGGCGAGCGTCGCCTTGAGTTCGGTGGCGTAGACCACCATGCCGCCCCGGTAGATCGAGCTGACCCCGGCGATCTCCACGACCGCCGCGGCGAGCAGCCCGCCGGTCAGCGACTCGACGGTGGCCAGCGTCTGGCCGCACTCGTGCAGGCGGTGCACGACGGAGGCCGCCGGGTTGCCGGCGGGCCGCTGGTGTCTCTCGTCGGTGTCCATGCCCGCCCTCTCTTCCCGCGCCAGGGCGGCTTACTCTTCGGCCGCCCGGAGCGACGAGCCGGCTGCCCGGGTCAACGGGCCGGACGCCGCAGCCGCAACGCCTGGGCGATGTAGTCGAACCCGGTGACCACGGTGACCACCACCGCCGCGCCCATGATCCACGGGCCGATCGCGGCGAGCGCCTCCGGCATCGGCCAGAGGTACCAGGTGATCGCCAGGATCTGCAGCGCCGTCTTGACCTTGCCGCCCCGGCTGGCCGCGATCACGCCGTGCCGGATCACCCAGAAGCGCAGCGCGGTGATGCCCAGCTCACGGGCGAGGATCACCACAGTCACCCACCAGGGCAGGCGGTCGTAGACGGAGAGCAGCACCAGCGCGGCGCCGGTGAGCGCCTTGTCGGCGATCGGGTCGGCGACCTTGCCCAGCGAGGTGACCAGCTCGAACCGGCGGGCGATCCAGCCGTCGACCAGGTCGGTCGCCGACGCCACCACGAAGATCAGGCAGGCGGCCATCCGCCAGCCCGCGTGGGTCATCGCGGACGCGACCACGGTGGCCGCGAAGACGGGCACCAGCACCAGGCGCGCGCCGGTCAGCACATTCGCCGCGTTGAGCAGCGGTACGGGGGCGGCCGCCGTCGACTCCGCTCCCGTCATGTCCCGCATCGCCCCACGTGGCTTCCCCGCTTCGTCCGGGCCCGCCGTCACCGTACCGCGCCGGGCGCCGCCGAGATCATCTCATCCGGTACGGCGACCAGGTCCACGCCCTCGGTGGCGGTGACGGTGGCCCGGACCAGGTCACCGGGGCGCAACGCGGCCAGGTCGACGCCGCCGCCGACCGGCGCGACGAGCGTGGTCGAGCCGTCGACCTCGGGCGCCTGGTGGGCGGCCCGCCCCTCCACCACGCCGTCCGCGACCGAGTCCACAAGCACCTCCACCGTCGCGCCGAGGCGCTCCTCGGCGCGCTGCGAGCAGAGTTCGTCGGCCAGCGCGCTGAGCTTGTCGTACCGCCGCTTGATCGTGGCGGCGGAGACCTTGCCGGCCAGGCCGGCGGCCTCGGTGCCGTCCTCGTCGCTGTAGTCGAACATGCCGATCGCGTCCAGCCGCGCCTCGGTCAGGAACCGGACCAGCTCGGCCACGTCCTGCTTCGTCTCGCCGGGGAAGCCGACGATGAAGTTGCTGCGCGCGCCCGCGTCCGGCGCCAGCGCGCGGGCGGAGGCGAGCAGCTCCAGGAACCGGTCGGTGGAGCCGAAGCGCCGCATCCGGCGCAGCACCGGCTCGCTGGAGTGCTGGAACGACAGGTCGAAGTACGCGGCCACGCCGGGCGTGGTGGCGATCACCTCGACCAGGCCGGGCCGGGTCTCGGCGGGCTGGAGGTAGCTGGCGCGGACCCGCACGATGCCGTCGATCGCGGCGAGCTGCGGCAGCAGCTTCTCCAGCGCGCGCGGGTCGCCCAGGTCCTTGCCGTACGAGGTGGAGTTCTCGCTGACCAGCACCAGCTCGCGGACGCCGGTCTTGGCCAGCCACTCGGCCTCGGCGAG
The DNA here is from genome assembly GCF_000568915.1 of Micromonospora sp. M42. NCBI lineage: Bacteria > Bacillati > Actinomycetota > Actinomycetes > Micromonosporales > Micromonosporaceae > Micromonospora > Micromonospora sp. M42. The sequence goes on from NZ_KK037233.1 coordinate 2,799,535, forward strand.
CAGCTCGTCCGGGGTACGCGAGACGAACGCCCCGCGGAACGCCGGGATGGCGCAGAACGCGCAGCGCCGGTCGCAGCCGCTGGCGAGCTTCAGCGAGGCCACCGGGCCGGTGTCGAGCCGGTGCCGCAACACCTGCCGCAGGTGCGCCGGGGTGTGCGCGTCGGTCTCCGGCGCGACCCGGGCCGGGGTGCCGTGCCCGGGCAGCGACACCGCCGCGTCGCGGCGCTTCACCGGGGTCAGCGGCAGCAGCTCCCGCCGGTCGCGGGGGGTGTGCGCGCCGATCGCCTCACCGGCGAGCACCGAGTCGAGGCGGGCGGCGATGTCCGGGTAGTCGTCGAAGCTGAGCACGGCCTGCGCCTCGGGGAGGCTGTCGGCCAGCTCACGGCCGTACCGCTCGGCCATGCACCCGGCGGCGACGACCTTCGCGCCGGTGTCGGCGGCGGCCAGCAGCGTCTGGATCGAGTCCTGCTTGGCCTTCTCGACGAAGCCGCAGGTGTTCACCACCACCACGTCGGCGCCCTCGCCGTCGGTGGTGACCTGCCATCCGTCGGCGTGCAGCCGGGCGGCCAGCTCCTCCGAGTCGACCTCGTTGCGGGCGCAGCCGAGGGTCAGCAGGGCGACCCGGCGCCCGTCGGATTGCGGGGTGGAGGAGGTGGCAGACACCATCCGAGGGTACCGGGCCGGTTCCGTACCGCCACGCCGCCCGTCCGGCACGCTCAGCGGGCGGGAGCGGCCACGCGGGCCAGCCGGTCGAGCAGGAACACCTCGGTGCCGGCCAGACCGGTGGAGCAGAAGACCGAGATCTGGTCCGCGCCGGTCCGGCCGGGGACCGCCCCGGCCAGCACCGCGCCCAGGTCGCGCAACCGACCGGCGTACGGCTCGACGGCGGCGAGCATCGGCGGCACGTACGCGGCGGCCTGCCCCAGCGAGTCGGTGACCAGCAGGTCGGCGGCGTCGAGCAGGTCGGGGCCGAACTCGTGCCGGTCGGTCTGCTTGAAGCCAACGGTGTTGACGTGCGTGCCGGGGGACAGGTCGGCGGCGTCGATCACCGGGACGGTGCTGGTGGTGGCGAGCACCACCACGTCCCGGTCGCGCACCGCGGCGGCGGCCGAGCCGACGGCGCGGGACGGCACGCCCAGCTCGGCGCGGACCCGGGCGGCGAACGCCTCCCGCCGGGCCGCCGAGCGGCTGTACACGGTCACCTCGCGCAGCGGCCGGACCGCCGCGGCGGCCCAGACCTGGGTCCACGCCTGCCGGCCGGAGCCCACCACGCCGAGCGTGGCGGCGTCCGCGCGGGCCAGGGCGTCCACCGCCACGCCACCGAGTCCTCCGGTACGCCGCGAGCCCAGCTCCTCGCCGACGGCGATGGCGCGTACCGCGCCGGTGGTGGCGTCGTGCAGCACGACCAGTTGACCGCTCTCCGGGTGGCCGAACGTGTCGTAGGAGCGGAAGCCGTACCACTGCCCGGTCAGGTGCCCGGCGGTGAGCACCATCCGGCCCCCGCCCAGCGGCGCGGACGCCCGGGGCGGGGCGATGAGCCGCCCGGCGTATGCGGCCAGCAGCGCGTCCCGCATGGCCGCGACGGTGAGCGGGGCGTCCACGGCGGCCGCGACGTCGTCGTCGGAGAAGAGCACGGTCATGCCTTCCATCGTGCAACCTGAAGTTGACGTCAACTCCACCCATGGTGGGCTTTCTCACCCCGCCGCCCGTTCCGCCCGGCCGGTGCTACCGTCGGCCACGACGGCCCGCGGGCCGTCCCGGACGAGTGGTGGGCGTACCCGGTCAGGCCAAGACGCCCCGCGTGACCCGACCGTCGCCCGGCCCGCTCCACGCCGGGCCCGCCCGTCAGAGGTGATCTCATGGCCTGGCTCGTACTGGTGCTCTCCGGACTCCTGGAGACCGCGTGGGCGATCGCGCTCGATCGCAGCGCCGGCTTCACCCGTCCCCTCCCCTCCGCCGTCTTCGGCGTCACGCTCGTCGGCAGCATGGCCGGCCTGGCGTACGCGCTGCGCGACATCCCGGTCGGCACCGGCTACGCGGTGTGGGTCGGCATCGGCGCGGTGGGCACCGCGCTGGTGGGCATGCTCGCGCTCGGCGAGCCGGTCAACCTGCCGCGCGTGGCCTGCCTGCTGCTGGTGGTCGCCGGCGTGATCGGATTGAAGTTGTTCGCCTGATCGATGCCGCATCCGGTTTGGACGACGCGGCGGCCGGGGTACCGGATCTTTCGTTGACCGGTAGCGAGATCACTCACGGAGGAACCCCATGGCCGACATCCACGCCAGCGCCCGTCCGCGTACCAACGCCGCCCGGATCTGCACGATCATCGCGTTCGTCTTCGCGGCTCTCGCGATCTTCCTGTCCCCGCTGATCTTCGGCGTCCTCGGCCTGATCCTCGGCATCGTCGGCGCCGTCCTCGGCGACAAGCCGCTGGGCTGGTACGCCGCCGCCGCGAGCGTGGTCGGCGCGATCATCGGCGCCGTGCTCGTCGCCGCGCTGCTCAACTGAGCCGGAAACCGCCGACGGCGGCTCCCACCTGACGGTGGGGGCCGCCGTCGTCCGTCGTGGGTCGTCAGTCCTCGCCGCCGCGCAGGCCGGCCAGGACCTCCTCCAGCTCGTCCGGCTTGACCAGCACGTCGCGGGCCTTGGAACCCTCGGACGGCCCGACCACGCCGCGGGTCTCCATCAGGTCCATCAACCGGCCCGCCTTGGCGAAACCGACACGCAGCTTGCGCTGGAGCATCGAGGTCGACCCGAACTGCGAGGTGACCACCAGCTCGACCGCCTGCACGAGCAGGTCCAGGTCGTCGCCGATGTCCTCGTCGATCTTCTTCTTGCTGTCCTGCGCCGGGGCGAGCACGTCCGGACGGAACTCCGGCTCCCGCTGGTCCTTGCAGAACTTGACCACGTCGGCGATCTCGCGCTCGGTGACCCAGGCGCCCTGGATGCGCTGCGGCTTCGACGCGCCCATCGGCAGGAACAGGCCGTCGCCGCGGCCCAGCAGCTTCTCCGCGCCGGGCTGGTCCAGGATGACCCGCGAGTCGGCGAGCGAGGAGGTGGCGAACGCGAGCCGGGACGGCACGTTCGCCTTGATCAGGCCGGTGACCACGTCCACCGAGGGCCGCTGGGTGGCCAGCACCAGGTGGATGCCGGCGGCGCGGGCGAGCTGGGTGATCCGGACGATGGAGTCCTCCACGTCGCGCGGCGCGACCATCATCAGGTCGGCCAGCTCGTCCACGATCACGAGCAGGTACGGGTACGGCCGCATCTCCCGCTCGCTGCCCGGCGGCGCCTTGATCTCGCCGTTGCGCACCTTGCGGTTGAAGTCGTCGATGTGCCGGACCCCGTTGGCGGCGAGGTCGTCGTAACGCATGTCCATCTCGCGGACGACCCACTCCAGCGAGTCGGCCGCCTTCTTCGGGTTGGTCACGATCGGCGTGACCAGGTGCGGGATGCCCTCGTAGCCGGTCATCTCGACCCGCTTCGGGTCGATCAGCAGCAGCCGCACCTCGTCCGGCGTGGCCCGGGTCAAAATGGACACAAGCAGACTGTTGAGGCAACTCGACTTGCCCGCGCCGGTGGCGCCCGCGATCAGGATGTGCGGCATCTTCGCGAGGTTGGCCACCACGTAGCCGCCCTCGATGTCCTTGCCGAGCGCCACCACCATCGGGTGGTGGTCGCTGGTCGCCTCGCGGGAGCGCAACACGTCGCCGAGCGACACGTTTTCCGGGTCGGTGTTCGGGATCTCCACGCCGACCGCGCTCTTGCCCGGGATCGGGCTGAGGATGCGCACGTCCGGCGACTTCACCGCGTACGCGATGTTGCGGGACAGCTGGGTGATCCGCTCGACCTTCACGCCCGGGCCCAGCTCCACCTCGTACCGGGTGACCGTCGGGCCGCGGGTGAACCCGGTGACCGCGGCGTCCACGTCGAACTGCTCGAAGACGCCGGTCAGCGCGGCGATCACCTCGTCGTTGGCCTTGCTCCGGCTCTTCGGCTTGGCGCCGCTGCCGAGCAGGTTCGCCGGCGGCAGCGTGTAGTCGCCGGCCAGCCCGGTGAGCGCGAGCTGCTCGGCGCGGGTGGGCAGCGGCGAGTGCTCCGGAGGCTCGACCGGCTTGCGGTTCGCCGGCACCCGCGGCGGCTTGCGCGGCAGCACGAGCGTCTCCTGGAGGTCGACGCCGGCCAGTTCGTCGTCCGGGTCCAGCGGCTCCAGCGGCGACGGCATCCGCTTCGCCGGCCGCTTACGGGCCGGTTTCGCCGCCGCCTCGGCCTCGGCTTCCTCCTCATCGTCCTCGGGCGCGGCCGGGTCGGCGCGCAGGCCGAGCCGCTCCGGGATCTTGTTGATCGGGGTCGCGGTGACCACGAGCAGGCCGAACACCAGCAGCAGAAGCAGCAGCGGCATCGCCACCCACGCGGTCACCGCCGACTTCAGCACGTCGCCCACGCCCGCGCCGATCAGGCCGCCGGCGTAGTCGCGCTGGACCTCGTCGACCGGGTTCTGCCCGATGTGCAGCATCGAGGCGGTCGCCAGCATCATCGAGCCCCAGCCCACCAGGCCGCGACCGCGGTGCTCGGGGTCGGCCGGGCTCCGCATCAGCCGCCACGCGCCGACCATGAACAGCACCGGAAGGATTATCGAGATGGCGCCGATGAACAGCCGTACGGTGTCGGCCAGGTGCCGGCCCACGGGCCCGGCGCCGCCGCCCCAGATGCCCACCGCGCTGAGGATGGCCAGGCCGAACAGCAGCAGCCCGGCGCCGTCGCGGCGGTGCTCCGGATCCAGCTCCCGGGTGGACGCGGCCTGCCGGCCGGCGGCCCGGAACGCCCAGCCCACCGTGTGGGCCAGTCCCATCCAGACGGCGCCCGCGGCGCGGCCGACGAACGCGGCCGGGGCCGGCCCGCGGCGCGCCGGCCGCCGCGCCGGTTTCCGCGCCGCCGCCTTCTTCGCCGGTTGCCGGGCGCGGTTGTTCGTGGTGCCACGCGGCGACGCGCCGCGCCGCCGGCTCGCCTGAGAGGTACGGCCCGCCATAGAGTCACGGTAACGGCGGCACCCGGTGGAACGCCGCTTTTCCGGGTCGTGTCCGCGCGTCGCAGCACGGGTCGGACCGTCGTTTGTGTTATTCGCCTCAGAAGGGATGCCCGATGGCGTCGCCGGAGATCGAGGACGGTCCGGACGGTCCGCTGACCGGACACCCCCAGGCGCTGCGCCCGCTGACCGGCGAGCTGATCGCCGCCGTGCTGGCCCACCGGGGGTACGCGGTGGTCGAGGAGCCCGACGGCGCGCTCGTGGGCCGCTGGGAACGGAACCTGATCTGGTTCCACCGCCGGGGCGCGGCAGGTGAGCTGCTCCAGGTACGCACCGTCGTGGCGCCGCACTTCGGCATCGAGCACGTGCCCGAGCTGCACGCCTTCTGCAACAGGTGGAACCACGACCGGCTCTGGCCCAAGGCGTACGTGCACGTGGCCGACGACGGGTCGGCCCAGATCTGCGGCGAGGTCACCACCGACCTGGAGCGCGGCGTCACACCGCACCAGCTCGACCGGCTGGTCGACTGCGGTGTCACCACCGGCTGTCAGCTGGCCGCCGCCGTCGCCGAGCTGACCGGCGGGACGCTCCGATGACCACGGCACGCGACCGGGGGCTGGCCGCCGCGCTCGCCGACGCCCGGGACCGGCCCGACGGCGAGGAGCGCTGCGCCGAGCTGGAGCGGATCGCCTCCCGCGCGGACGCCACCGGTGACCCGCGTACCGCCCTGTCGGCGCGGTTCGCGCTGGTCGAGGCGTACCTGCACCTGGGTGAGCGGTGGCGCGCGGTGGAGCCGGTGCGGCGGATGCGGGAGACGGTGGCCCGGCACCCCGGGCTGCTGGACGCCCGGCCCGACGAGCTGACCCGGCTGCGCCGGCACCAGCGGCAGGCGGTGGAGGCGCTGTTCGGCACGCCCCGGGTGGGCCTGGATCAGGCCCGGTCCCTGTTGGACACGCTCGCCGGGGAGCTGGGCGAGGACGCCGCGCCGGTCGCGGAGCTGCGCTGCCGCGTCGCCGACCACCTCGGCGACGAGCCGGCGGCCCGCCGGGCGTACGAACGCTGGTCGGCCGCCGACGCGACGGACCCGGTGGTGGCTGTGCGGGGTGCGCCCCGGCGCGGCGGGCCGACCTGCTGGCCGGGTGGGGTGACCCGGAGGCGGCGCTGGCGGCGCTCGCGCCGGCGCTGACCGGCTGGGTCGAGCCGCAGGGGCCACCGACCCGGCGGGCCGAACGGCAGACCGCCGCGACAGTGGCGACGACCTGCACCGACCAGCCCGAGCGGGCGCTCACCGTGGGGCTGCTGCCGTGGCTGCGCACCGGCGCGGTGACCGAGGCGGCCCGGGCGCACGTACGCGCGTACCGCCGGCACCGCCGGGAACGGGCCGCGTTTCCGCTGCTCGCCGCGCACCTGCGCTTCTGCGCGCTGGGCGGCTACCTGCATCGCGGGCTGGAGGTGCTGACCGAGCAGCTGCCCCGGCTGGACCGCCCGGCCGACGACCTGTCCGCGATGGAGTTCGCCGCGGCCGGCGCGCTGCTCTGCGGGCTGGCCGCCGAGGCGGGGCTCGGCGGGCGGCGGATCCACCGCCCCGGGCACGGTTCCCGGCCGGCCGCCGAGGTGGACGTGGCGACACTCGGGCATTCCAGGCGCTTGGCCACGGCGCTCGCCG
>NZ_KK037233.1:2806323-2816127 GCF_000568915.1 Micromonospora sp. M42
GAGCGGCCGCTCGCCGCGCCGTGTCGCTGGCCGCCGAGACGAGTTCGACGAGGAGCCGGAATCGGACCTGGCCGAGCCCGGCCCGCCCGGCCCGGAGGAGCCCGCCCCACTGGACGCGGCGCTGCTCGCCGCCGCGCTCGACGCCCGGGGCGAGCCGTACACGCCTGAGCCGGACGGCACACTCGTCGGGCGGTGGGGCGAGGCCACGATCCAGTTCCGCCTGCTCGGCCGCCACGGTGACGTGCTGCACGCCCGCGTGGTGGCGCAGCGGCGGCTGCCGGCCGAGCGGCGCGCCGAGGCGTACGCCTTCTGCAACGCCTGGAACCACGACCGGCTGCTGCCCGCCGCCTACGTGCACGAGCCCGGCGACGGAACGCTGGTGCTGGCCGCCGGCGTCTCCACGGACCTGTCCTGCGGGGTCGCCCCGGCGCAGCTGGAGGTGCTGGTGGCCGCGGCGGTACGCACCGGCGCCGCGTACGCCGAAGCGGTCGCCGCCCTGGCCTGAGCCGCCGAGCCGACCTGCCGGCCCGCTACGCGGCGCGGCCCCCGACCACCGGGCGGTGGTGGTCGGGGGCCGCAGTCGGTGCGGCGGTCAGCGGGCGGAGAACGCCAGCGTGTACTCGCCGGAGCCGGACAGTCCGGTCACCCGGTACCGGTAGGCGCCGGCCGGGCCCTCGACGGTCAGCCGGGCCACACCGTCGGCGCTGGTGGCGCGGGCCACGGTACGGAACGCGCCGTTGGTGAAGCGTTGCAGCTCCAGCGTCACCCGGACACCGTCCGGCGCGGCCAGGCACGCCTCCTGGGTGCCGCCGGGCACCCGGAAGAAGCGCCCGTCCGGCTGCACCTGGACCCGCCCGGCGGCGATCCGGCCGCTCCGGCTCACCTGGCCGGCGCACTCGGTGTCACCGGCCGGCGGGGTCGGCGGGACGGTCGCCGGCGGGGCGGTCTCCCCGCCACCGGCGGGCGGCTGCGTCGGGGCCGGCTGGCCACCGGCGGTGACGAGCGTGAGGTTGTTGCGCTGGAGGATCTCGTTGACCGGCTGGAAGAACGTGACCCCGCCCCGGGTGCAGTCGCCGGAGCCGCCGGAGGTGACGCCCTGCGCCTGGTCGCCGGAGAGCCACGCGCCGCCGGAGTCGCCCGGCTCGGCGCAGACGTTCGTCCGGGTCAGCCCGGTGACCGTCCCCTCCGGATAGTTGACAGTGGCGTTCTTGGCCTGGACCAGGCCGCAGCGGGTGCCGGTGGTGGAGCCGGACCGGCAGATCGAGGCCCCGACCGGCGCCTCGGTGGAGCCGTTGACCGCCACCGTGCGGCCGTCGCTGAAGTCGGTCACCACGCCCTGCGGCGTCCAGTCGCCGTTCACCCGCACGAACGCCCAGTCGTCGCCGGGGAACGAGGAGGCCGCGAACGTGCCCTGGGCGACCCGGTTGGATCCGGTGGTGCGGTCCCCCGGCCGGCCGCAGTGCCCGGCGGTGACGAATCCGCCCACCACCGAGAAGCCGACCGAGCAGCGGCCGGCGTTGTTGATGAAGAAGGCGTCGCCGCCCCGCACGTCGAACAGCGGGCGCGGGGCCTCGTCGGCGGTGCGTACCCGGACCATCGCGGTCTTCGGCCCAGCGGCCGCGGCGAAGCGGCGGCCGTCGGCCTCCGCGCCCGGACGGGCGACCACCACCACCGTGTTGTCGGTCACGTCGACGTACCAGCCGGCGATGTCCGGGCTGGCCGCGCCGCCCGCCGCGTCGAGCCGGGACTTCACCGCGTCCAGCTCGGCGACGCCCCGGGCGACCCGCTTCGGGACCGCGCCGGCCGCCTTGACCCGCGCCTCGCCGGCCGCGTCGGCCACCGCCACGGTGAGCGTCGCGCCGTCCGCGCTGAGCCAGCTGCCCCCGTAGCCGGCGCCGAGTTCGGCACGCAACCGGGTGACCGTGCCGGCCGCCCACCGCTCGGTGCGCAGCCGCTTCACCGCCTGGTCACGGGTGAGGGAGAGGTCGCGGCCCATCGCGTCCAGGACCTCCGGGGCGACGCCGTCGGTGGCCGGCGCGGCCCGCCGGGGTTCCTCGCCGGCGAACGACGGTACGGTCACCGCCGCCGTCAACCCGGCCGCCGCCACCAGTACGCCGATGGCTGTCATCCGTCTGCGGTCCATCCGCCACGCTCCTCCCGGCCGGCGCAGGGGCACGCCGGCCGTCCCGGAGTACGGAGACGGACGCCGATCGGATGAGGGTGAGCGGAGGTTTTCGACGCGGCGTGTCGGGACGTACCCGGAAAGCGACGGCGCCGGCCCACCGTGGACGGTGGACCGGCGCGCGGCGCGGTCGGGTCAGACCTCGACGACTGTCGGGACGATCATCGGCCGACGGCGGTACGCGTCGTTGACCCAGCGTCCGACGGTGCGGCGGACGATCTGCTGGAGCTGGTGCGGGTCGGTGATGCCGTCCGCGGCGGCCCGGTTCAGCGCCTCGGTGACCAGCGGAACCACCGCGTTGAACGCGGCCGGGTCCTCGGAGAAGCCCTTCGCCGAGACGGTCGGCCCGGCGACCACCTTGCCGGTGACCGAGTCGACCACGACCGTCGCGGCGATGAAACCGCCGTCGCCGAGGATCCGCCGCTCGGTGAGCAGCGACTCGCTGACGTCGCCGACGGCGAGACCGTCGACGTAGACGTACCGGCTCTTGACCCGGCCGACCAGGCTGGCGCGGCCCTCGACCAGGTCGACCACGTCGCCGTCCTCGCAGAGCACGACCCGGTCCGGCGCGACGCCGGACTCGATGCCGAGCCGGGCGTGCGCCCGCAGGTGCCGCCACTCGCCGTGCACCGGCATCAGGTTGCTCGGGCGGACGACGTTGAGCAGGTAGAGCAGCTCGCCGGCCGGGGCGTGGCCGGAGACGTGCACCTTCGCCACGTCCTTGTGCACCACCACGGCGCCGGCGCGGGCCAGCCGGTTGATCACCCGGTAGACCGAGGTCTCGTTACCGGGCACCAGCGAGGACGCCAGCACCACGGTGTCGCCGGGCGCGATGGTGATGTGCCGGTGGTCGCCGCTGGCCATCCGGCCCAGCGCGCTCATCGGCTCGCCCTGCGAACCGGTGGACATCAGCACGATCTGCTCGGGCGGCAGGTTCGTGGCCTCCTCGATCCCGACCACCAGGCCGGGCGGGATGTTCAGCAGGCCCAGGTCGCGGGCGATGCCCATGTTGCGGACCATGGACCGCCCGATCAGCGCCACCTTGCGGCCGTGCTCGACCGCCGAGTCGAAGACCTGCTGCACCCGGTGCACGTGCGAGGCGAACGAGGCGACGATGATCCGCCCCTTGGCCTTCGCGAAGATCGAGTCGAGGACCGGGCCGATCTCCTTCTCCGGCGTGACGAAGCCGGGGATCTCCGCGTTCGTCGAGTCCGACAGCAGCAGGTCGACGCCCTCGGCGCCGAGCCGGGCGAACCCGGCCAGGTCGGTGATCCGCCCGTCCAGCGGAAGCTGGTCCATCTTGAAGTCGCCGGTGTGCAGCACCAGGCCGGCGGGCGTACGGATGGCCACCGCCAGCGCGTCCGGGATCGAGTGGTTCACCGCGAAGAACTCGCACTCGAACGGGCCCAGCCGTTCCCGGCCGCCCTCCCGCACGGTCAGCGTGTACGGCTGGATCCGCCGCTCGGCCAGTTTCGCCTCGACCAGCGCGAGCGTGAACTGGGAGCCGACGAGCGGGATGTCCGGCTTGTGCGCGAGCAGGTACGGCACCGCGCCGATGTGGTCCTCGTGGCCGTGCGTGAGCACGATCGCCTGCACGTCGGCCAGCCGGTCCAGGATCGGGCCGAAGTCGGGCAGGATCAGGTCCACGCCCGGCTGCTCGACGTCGGGGAACAGCACCCCGCAGTCGACGATGAGCAGCTTGCCGTCGTACTCGAAGACGGTCATGTTCCGGCCGATGGCGCCGAGTCCGCCGAGCGGGATGATCCGCAGGCCGCCCTCGGGCAGCGGCGGGGGCAGCTCACCCTCGATGTGCGCCTCGGTCACGCGTCACCTCATTCTGCGACGCCGTCGCGCGGCGTCCGTCGTGTCGTTTGTTCATTCGGGCAGGGGCAGGCCCGCCGCCGCGCAGTCGGCGCGCAGCTGGGCCAGTTCGTCGCCGGTGGCGTCCACCAGCGGCGGTCGCACCGGGCCGGCCGGGCGGCCCTGGGCCGCGAGACCCGCCTTGACCAGGATCGTGCCCTGGGTGCGGAAGATGCCGGTGTAGAGCGGCAGCAACTGCCGGTGCAGCGCGAGCGCCCGGGCGTTGTCGCCCGCCTCGAACGCCTCGATCATCTGCTTGGTCGGCGCGCCGGTGAAGTGGGTGGAGGTGCCGACCACGCCGACCGCGCCGATCGACAGCATCGGCAGGGTGAGCGCGTCCTCGCCGCTGTAGAACGCGAGGTCGCTGCGGGCCAGCACCCAGGAGGTGGCGGTCAGGTCGCTCTTGGCGTCCTTCACGGCCACGATGCGGCCGTGCTCGGCCAGCTTCACCAGCGTCTCGGTGGCGATCTCCACGCCGGAGCGGTGCGGGATGTCGTAGAGCATGACCGGCAGGCCGGTGGCGTCCGCGACGGTGGTGAAGTGACGCAGCAGCCCGGCCTGCGGCGGCTTGTTGTAGTAGGGCGTCACCACCAGCAGGCCGTGCGCGCCGGCCTTCTCGGCCTGGGTGGCCAGCTCGACTGTGTGCCGGGTGTCGTTGGTGCCCACCCCGGCGACGATGCGGGCCCGGTCGCCCACCGCCTCGGCCACGGCGCGGATCAGCGACTCCTTCTCCGCGTCGGTGGTGGTCGGTGACTCACCGGTGGTGCCGTTGAGGACCAGCGCGTCGTTGCGCTGCTCGTCCACGAGGTACTCGGCCAGCCGGGCGGCGCCGGCGAGATCGAGCCCGCCGTCCGGCGTGAACGGGGTCACCATGGCCGTCATCACTCGCCCGAACGGGCGCGACGCGCCCCGGCTCGGGGCGGCGGAGTGGTCGTGCGTCATGCTCACAACCTAGCGGACGACCACCGGTGACCCGGCGGCGAAGGGCGACAGGTCACTCGGCGTACGGGGACGCCGCCACCTCGGTGCCGTCGGGCAGGGTGGAGATCTCGAAGTCGGCGAACACGTTCGGCGCGACGCTCTTGAGCTGCCGCAGGCACTCCACCGCCAGCTCGCGGATCTCCACGTCGGCGTGCTCGGTGGCGCGCATCTTGACGAAGTGCCGCCACGCGCGGTAGTTGCCGGTCACCACGATCCGCGTCTCGGTCGCGTTCGGCAGCACCGCCCGCGCCGCCTGGCGCGCCTGCTTGCGGCGCAGCGTCGGGTTGGGCTCGTCGGTGAAGCGGGCCTCCAGCCCCTCCAGCAACTCGGTGTACGCCCGCACCGCCGCGTCGGTGGCCTCGACGAACTTCTTGTGCAGCTCCGGGTCGTCGGCGATCACCGACGGCTCGACCATCGCCGCGTCCCGCTCCGGCACGTAGCGCTGGGAGAGCTGCGAGTAGGAGAAGTGCCGGTGCCGGATCAGCTCGTGCGTGAACGACCGCGACACGCCGCTGAAGTAGAAGCTCACCGAGCCGTGCTCCAGCACGCTCAGGTGGCCGACCTCCAGGATGTGCGCCAGGTAGCCCGCGTTGGTGGCGGTGGCCGGGTTCGGCTTCTTCCAGCTCTGGTAGCAGGCCCGGCCGGCGAACTCGGCGAGCGCCTGCCCGCCGTCGGCGTCGGTGGACCAGGGCACCTCTTCGGGCGCCTGGAACTGGGTCCACGCGATCAACTTGACCTGGGGCTGCACCATCTCCGGCATTCCTGGGACTGTAGTTGGCCCTCGCCCGGCGCGGAAATCGGGCGCGCGGCCGACCTGCCGCCCAGCTCAGCCCGGGTGTCCAAGATCTCCCGGCCCTCGCGTCAGCGCGGTCCCTCGGCGGGAGGCTAGACGTAGAGCGAGGTGAAGGGCGCCCACGGCAGGTTGCGGGCCACCGAGAAGACCCCCCAGGCGGCCAGGAACAACCCGATCGCCTTGGGGCTGAACCGCGGCTCGGGCAGCTTCCAGCCGAACGCCCGGTTGCCGCCCCAGGCCACGAAGAGCCAGGTCAGGAACGGCAGCGCGAACACGAACAGGAAGTGGTGCCGGGCGGCGGCCGGCAGGTCGCCGTGCAGCACGTACCAGAGCGCGCGGGTGCCGCCGCAGCCCGGGCAGTCGAGCCCGGTGGTGAGCTTGAGCAGGCAGGTCGGGCGGGCGTCCGGGTCGCTCTGCGTCGGGTTGCTGATCATCGCGTACGCCAGGCCGAGGACGACGCAGCCGAGCGCGGCCAGCGGCACCGCCCAGCGCGGGGCGCGGGCGTGCAGGCGCAGGACCATACGGGTGAACCGGTCGGTCTCGACCGGCTGGTACGCGACCGGGTACGGCCCCTGCCACGGCCCGTCGGGAGCGTGCTGCCCAGCGTGGACGTGCGGCTCACTGTGGGCGTGCGGGTCGGGCTCGGTGGCAGGCCGGTCAACGCTCGTCACGCGCTCACCGTACACCGGCCACGCCCACCAGCGCGGCGGCCAGCGGCCCCGCGAGGTCGCCTGCGGCGGGCGGGGCGACCGCGTCCAGGCCGAGCCACCCGGCCAGCCGGTACAGCTCGGCGGCGAGCGCCACAGCGGTCTCCCCCGGGTCGGCGCCCGGCTCGACCCAGGCGGCCGGCACCAGCAGCACGCCGGCCTTCCGGTCGGCCTTGAGATCGACCCGGGCGGTGAAGCGCTCGCCCTGGCGGAACGGCAGCACGTAGTAGCCGTACACCCGCTGCGGCGCGGGCACGTAGATCTCGATCCGGTAGGTGAAGCCGAACAGCCGCTCCGTGCGCGCCCGCTCCCAGACCAGCGGGTCGAACGGGCTGACCAGCGTGTTCCCGCGTACCCAGCGGGGCATCCGGGCGTCGGCGTGCAGATAGGCGGGGTGCCGCCAGCCCTGCACGGTGACCGGGGTCAGCTCGCCCGCCTCGACCAGGTCGGCCACCGCCTGCCGCGCCCCGGCCACCGGCAGCCGGAAGTAGTCGCGCAGCTCCGGCTCGGCGGCCACGCCGAGGCAGCGGGCCGCGATCGAGACGAGCGTCCGGTACGCCTCGGCGTCGGTCGGGGTGGGCGCGTCCAGCACGGCGGCCGGGAGCACCCGCTCGGGCAGGTCGTAGCGGCGGGCGAACGAGTTGGTGCGCTCGGCGGCGGTGACCTCGCCGGCCCAGAACAGGAACTCCAGCGCCCGCTTCACGGCGGACCAGTTCCAGCCCCAGTTGCCGGTCTCCCGGGGCGCGTCGTGCTCGATCTCGGCCGCGGTCAGCGGGCCCCGGGCGGCCACCTCGTCGCGGACCCAGGCGACCAGCCCGGGCTGCTCCTGGGCGATCCGGCGCATGCCGCCCCACGCCTCGTCGCGGGCCTTCGCCATCCGCCAGCGCAGCGCCGGGTGCAGCCCGACCGGCACCAGCGACGCCTCGTGCGCCCAGTACTCGAACAGCTCACGCGGGCGGCGGTAGGCGGCGGTGTCCAGCAGCGCGGTCGGGTAGGGCCCGAGCCGGCTGTAGAGCGGCAGGTAGTGCGCCCGCTGGAGCACGTTCACCGAGTCCATCTGGATCAGCCCGACCCGGTCGAGCACCCGGCGCAGGTGCCGCCGGGTGGGCACGCCGGCAGGCGCCGGGTCGGCGAAGCCCTGGGCGGCCAGGGCGATCCGGCGGGCCTGGGCGAGGGAGAGCGATTCCGGTACGGCCATCGCCGGCGACCCTAATCCAGCGGTACGACACCGGGAGCGGCGGCTGGACCGATCGCCCGTCGGGGCATAGAACGGACAGATGCTCTCCATTCGCCGGGAGGAACCGGACGACGCCGAGGCGATCGCCCGGGTGCACGTCCACGGATGGCAGTCCGGTTACGCCGGGATCATGCCCACGGAGGTGCTGGCCCGGCTGAACCCGGCCGCCTGGGCCCAGCGCCGCCGCGACCTCGGCACCGCCGACCCGGAGCACCCGTTCACCACGCTCGTCGCCGAGGACGGCGGCACGATCGTCGGGTTCACCACGTTCGGGCCGTACCGGAACAACCAGGACCGCGGCGACCTGGACCCGGCGCACGGTGAGCTGTTGGCGATCTACGTGGAGCCCGCGTACTGGGGTTCGGGTGTCGCCCGGACGCTGCTCGCGGCGGCCCGGGACGGCCTGGCCGAGCGGGGCTGGACCGGGTACCGGCTCTGGGTGCTCGCCGACAACGCCCGGGCGCGCCGCTTCTACGAGCGGGCCGGACACTCACCGGACGGCGAGGAGTCCACCTATCCGGTGCCGCTGTCCGGCGGACTCCCCCCGCTCCTGCTCCGCGAGCTGCGCTACACCGCCGGAGGCTGACCCGGCCGGGACCTCCCCGCCGGGACGCCCACCGCCGTCCGGGGTGAGCCAGCGCCGGATCGGCAGCCCCAGCAGCAACGCCAGACTGATCCACACGTACGTGTTGCTGCCGAGGAAGCCGTCCACGCCGGTGAAGTCCTTCTCCCAGGCCCAGACGATCCGGCTGCATAGCAGCGCGTACCCGACCAACGCGGCGGCCAGCAGCAGACGGCGCCGCCGGCGGCGCGCGGGCGCCGCCATGCCGTTGTCCACGAGCAGGATCAACCCGGGCAGCAGCCACACCAGGTGGTGCACCCAGGTGACCGGGCTGACCAGGCACATCACGGCGCCGGTCAGGGCCAGGCCGGTGGCCTCGTCGCCGGCGGCCACCGCCGCCCGCGACCGCCACGCCCACACCACGAGCGTCAGGAGTACGAGCGCCAGCCAGGCGATCGTGCTGGGGTGCTGCGGGTCGAGCCGGGCGACCACCCCGCGCAACGACTGGTTGGAGACGAACGCCAGTTCACCGACCCGGTCGGTGTTCCACAGCGCCTCGGTCCAGAACTCCCGGGAGGCGTCCGGGAAGAGACCGGCGGCCACGAGCGTGGCGACGGCAGCCGTGCCGACCGACGTGGCGGCGCCCGCCAGCGGCCGGTGACCAGCAGGTAGACGATGAAGATGCCGGGCGTCAGCTTGATCGCGGTGGCCAGGCCGATGCCCACGCCCGCCCAGCGGCTGCGGGCCGGCAGCAGCCACAGCAGGTCCACCGCCACCAGGAACAGCAGCAGCATGTTGACCTGGCCGAAGTTGACCGTCTCGCGCATCGGCTCGTACGCGGCGGCCAGGCACAGCGCGACGGCGAGGGCGAACCAGCGGGTCCAGCCGGAGCGGCGGGCCACCGGGTCCAGCAGCCGCCAGATCACCACGGCGCTCGCCAGCACCGTGAGCGTCACGCTCACCACGATCGCGGCGTTCCACGGCAGGTACGCCATCGGCAGCATCACCAGCGCGGCGAACGGCGGGTAGGTGAAGCCGTACTGGGTGCCGGGGCGCAGGAAGTCGTAGATCTCCCCGCCGTCACGCGCCCAGTAGGTGAGCGCGCCGTAGTAGACCTGCAGGTCGAAGAAGCCGTGCCGCACCGCCGCCACGGACAGGAACACGGTGACCGCCGCGGCGAGCGCCGCCACGGCGACGGCCTGCGTGATCGTGCGCCCGGCACCCTGCGCCACCGTCACCCTCCTCGCCCTGCGTAGGCTCACGTGCCATGGCTGCAGGCTACGTCCGGCCCGCGCGTCCCGAGGACGCCGGCGAGATCGCACGCGTCCAGCTCGCGACCTGGCGGGTCGCGTACCGCCGGATCCTGCCCCGGCACGTGCTCGACAACCTGGACGAGGCGTACCTCGCCCGGCGGTGGAGCGCGGCGGTGCAGGAGCCCCCCTCGGGCGCGCACCGGGTGCTGGTCGCCGTCGAGGAGGCGGC
>NZ_KK037233.1:2816569-2819394 GCF_000568915.1 Micromonospora sp. M42
CACCCCACCCCCTCACCGCACCACCCCACCCCCCACCGCGTCGATCATGAAGTTGGCGGCAGTCGGGGAGATCGAAAAGGCCGCCAACCTCATGATCGACCGGGGGCAAGCTCGGGGGTGAGGGTCAGGCTGGGGGGAGGAGCTCGGCTACCAGTTCGTCGTCCTCGAACGCGCCTGTGGGGTGGAAGCCCAGGGACGTGTAGAGGGCGGCGGCGGGCTTGTTGTCGGGGTGGTAGCTCAAGCGGATCGGCCGGCCCGCCTCGGCGAGCCGGTCGGCGATCGTCCGCACCGTCGCGCGGCCCAGCCCCCGGCCCTGCTCGGCGGCGTCGATCACCATGCCGCCGATCCAGCGCGACTCGTCGTCGTCCACGCCCCACATGACATGGCCGACGACAGTCTCGTCGGCGTAGACGGCCAGCGAGTTCCAGACGTCCGAGCGTTCGGTGAGAAGCAGGTAGCGGGCGGCGAGCGCGGCCACGAAGGCGCGCTGGTCGTCGTGCGGCGCGACGTCCGCCACGGCCCGCCAGTTGTCGTCGTCCACCGGGCGCAGCGTCACCCGGCGGCCGGTGCGGTCGGATTGTCCGGAATCGATCATGGAAAGCAGCCTAGGTCGACGCCCCCGAACAGGCAAAACGGTTTCCCGCAGCAGGCCGGGGGCACACCGCGGCAGTCAGTCGAGCAGGGCGTCCAGGCCGACCGTCAGACCGGGCCGGCGGCCCACCTCGCGGACCGCGAGCAGCACGCCGGGCATGAACGACACCCGGTCGTACGAGTCGTGCCGGATGGTCAGCGTCTCACCGGTGGTGCCGAACAGCACCTCCTGGTGGGCGACCAGGCCGGTGGCGCGTACCGCGTGCACGCGTACCCCGTCGATGTCGGCGCCGCGGGCGCCGGCCACCTCGTCGCGGGTGGCGTCCGGCGCGGGCCCCAGACCGGCCTCGGCGCGGGCCGCGGCGATCAGCCGAGCCGTGTGGGTGGCGGTGCCGCTCGGCGCGTCCAGCTTGCGCGGGTGGTGCTGCTCGATGATCTCGACCGACTCGAAGTGCCGGGCCGCGCGCGCGGCGAACTGCATCATCAGTACCGCGCCGATGCCGAAGTTGGGGGCGATCACCACGCCCACGCCGGGACGGCCGGCCAGCCACTCGCGTACCTGGTCGAGCCGCTGCTCGGTGAAGCCGGTGGTGCCGACCACCGCGTGCACGCCGTTCTCGACGCACCAGCGCAGGTTGCCCATGACCGCGTCCGGGGTGGTGAAGTCGACGACCACCCCGGCACCCGCCTGCGCCACAGTGGCCAGATCGTCGCCCTGGTCGACGGCCGCGACCAGCTCCAGGTCGGCGGCGGAGTCGACCGCCTTGCAGACCTCCATGCCCATCCGGCCCCGGGCGCCCAGCACACCGACCCGGGCCACCGTGTTCTGCTGCTCAGTCACGGGCCACAACCTATCCCAGCCCGCACGGCGCGGTCCGGCGGACCGCACCGACGCCCGGCATCCGGCGAACCGGCGCGGCCGACGCCCGGCCGACCGGACCGCCGCCGCTCAGCGGTCGACGGTGAAGCTGCCGGAGTCGAACGGGCCCACCACGGCCAGCGACATCGGCCGGCCGAGCAGCTCGGCGGCGAGCGTGTTCACGTCGTCGAGGGTCACCGCGTCCACCCGGGCCAGCAGGTCGTCCACCGGCATCAGGTTGCCGTAGAGCAGCTCGCCCTTGGCGAGCCGGCTCATCCGCGAGCCGGTGTCCTCCAGCCCGAGCACGAACGAGCCCTTGCTCATCCCCTTGCCCCGGGCCAGTTCCGCCTCGGTGATCCCCTCGGCGGCGACCCGGGCCAGCTCGGCGCGGGTCAGGTGCAGCACCTCGTCCACCTTGCCCGGAGCGCAACCGGCGTAGACGGCGAACACGCCGCTGTCGGCGTACTGGCTGGCGTAGGAGTAGACCGAGTACGCGAGGCCGCGCTGTTCCCGGATCTCCTGGAACAGCCGGCTGGACATGCCGCCGCCGAGCACGTTGTTGAGCACGCCGAGGGCGAAGCGCCGCTCGTCGGTGCGGTCGATGGCCGGGCAGCCGAGGACGACGTGCGCCTGCTCGGTCTCCTTCGGCTCGACGAGCGTGGTGGCCGGCTTGGTGCGTACCCCCGGGGTGGACGGGCGGTGCGACGCCGGCGCCGCCGGGTCGGTGTCCAGCGGGGTGCCGCGCAGCGCCTGCCGGACCAGCTTGACCACCGCGGCGTGGTCGAGGTTGCCGGCGGCGGCGATCACGATCCGCGGCGGGGTGTAGCGGCGGCGGTAGAAGCCCTGGATCTGCCGCCGGCTCATCGGCGTGACGGTCTCCTCGGTGCCGGAGATGAGGCGGCCCAGCGGGTGGTCGCCGTAGACGGCGCGGGTGAACAGGTCGTGCACCTCGTCGCCGGGCTCGTCGTCGTGCATGGCGATCTCTTCGAGGATGACGCCGCGCTCGGTCTCCACGTCGGACGGGGTCAGCACCGAGTCGGCGACCAGGTCGCACATGACGTCGATGGCCAGCGGCAGGTCCTCGTCCAGCACCCGCGCGTAGTAGCAGGTGTATTCCTTCGTGGTGAAGGCGTTGGTCTCGCCGCCCACCGCCTCGATCTGGGACGAGATCTCCAGCGCGCTGCGCTTGTTGGTGCCCTTGAACAGCAGGTGTTCCAGGAAGTGCGCGGCGCCGGCCTGCGGGCCGGTCTCGTCGCGCGACCCGACCGCCACCCAGATGCCGAACGACACGCTGCGCATGGCCGGGATCGCCTCGGTCAGCACCCGCAGCCCGCCCTCCTCCACTTACGGCGGACGGTGCCGCCGAGCGGGTCGT
>NZ_KK037233.1:2819558-2836128 GCF_000568915.1 Micromonospora sp. M42
CTCCGGATGACGAGGGACGGCGGGACGTACGACGGCTCCAGCTCGCGCAGGCGACCTGGAGCCGTGGTCCGGCCCGGGTGACGCGGACGTCACCCGGGCCGGCGGTGGATCAGCTGTGCCGGGTCCGGCGACGCGGACGGGACTCGCCGCCGCCCTCGCCGCCCTCGGAGCGGCGCTCGCCGCGCTCCCGGTCGCCGCCCCGGTCACCCCGGTCACGCGGGCCGCGGTCGCCGCCGCGGTCCCGGCCCGACGGACGGTCGCCACCCTCGGCGGCGGCCGGCGCCTCGGCGCCCTCCGGACGGATCTTGTCCAGGTAGATCTTGCCGCGGGCGTCGATGTCCGCGATCTCCACCTCGACCTTGTCGCCGACGTTGAGGAAGTCCTCGACCTTCTCGACCCGCTTGCCGTCGCCCACCTTGGAGATGTGCAGCAGGCCGTCGCGGCCCGGCAGCAGCGAGATGAAGGCGCCGAACGCGGCGGTCTTCACCACGGTGCCGAGGAACCGCTCGCCGACCTTGGGCAGCGTCGGGTTGGCGATGCCGTTGATCCGGTCCACCGCGGCCTGGGCCGCCGGCCCGTTTGTGGCGCCGACGTAGATCGTGCCGTCGTCCTCGATGGAGATCTCGGCGCCGGTCTCGTCCTGGATCGCGTTGATGGTCTGGCCCTTCGGGCCGATCACCATGCCGATCTTGTCGACCGGGATCTTCACGGTGGTGACCCGCGGCGCGTAGTCCGACATCTCGGCCGGCGCCTCGATGGCCCGCTGCATCACGTCGAGGATGGTCTGCCGGGCCTCGTGCGCCTGCTGCAGCGCGGCGGCCAGCACGTCCGACGGGATGCCGTCGAGCTTGGTGTCGAGCTGGAGCGCGGTGACGAAGTCACGGGTGCCGGCGACCTTGAAGTCCATGTCGCCGAACGCGTCCTCGGCGCCGAGGATGTCGGTCAGCGTCACGTACTGGGTCTTGCCGTCGACCTCGTCGGAGATGAGGCCCATGGCGATGCCGGCGACCGGCGCCTTCAGCGGCACACCGGCGGAGAGCAGGCCCAGCGTCGAGGCGCAGACCGAACCCATCGAGGTGGAGCCGTTGGAGCCGAGCGCCTCGGAGACCTGCCGGATGGCGTACGGGAACTCCTCGCGCGAGGGCAGCACTGGGATCAGCGCCCGCTCGGCGAGCGCGCCGTGGCCGATCTCGCGCCGCTTCGGCGAGCCGACCCGGCCGGTCTCACCGGTCGAGTACGGCGGGAAGTTGTAGTTGTGCATGTAGCGCTTGCGGTTCTCCGGGGACAGCGTGTCCACCATCTGCTCCATGCGCAGCATGTTCAGCGTGGTGACGCCCAGGATCTGGGTCTCGCCGCGCTCGAACAGCGCCGAGCCGTGCACCCGCGGCAGCACGCCGACCTCGGCGGTCAGCGGGCGGATGTCACGCGGGCCGCGGCCGTCGATGCGGACCTGCTCGCGCAGCACCCGGTTGCGGACCTCGGACTTGGTCAGCGAACGGAACGCGGCGGACAGCTCCTTCTCGCGGCCCTCGAAGCGGCCGGTCAGCTCCTCGGCGACCTTGGCCTTGATCCGGTCCAGGGCCTCCTCGCGGTCGGCCTTGCCGGCGATCTTCAGCGCCTCGGCGACCTCGGCGCGGGCCACCTCGGCCACCGCGTCGTACGCGTCGTCCTGGTAATCCAGGAAGATCGGGAACTCGGCGACCGGCTTGGCGGCCACCTCGGCCAGCTCGCTCTGCGCCCGGCACAGCTCGCGGATGGCCGGCTTGGCGGCCTCCAGGCCGCTGGCCACGATCTCCTCGGTCGGCGCGGTGGCGCCGCCCGAGATCAGGGTCACCGCGTTCGGGGTGGCCTCGGCCTCGACCATCATGATCGCGACCTCGCCGTCGGCCAGGGTGCGGCCGGCCACGACCATGTCGAACGTGGCCCGCTCCAGCTCCTCCAGGGTCGGGAAGGCGACCCACTGGCCGTCGACGTGCGCGACCCGGGTCGCGCCGATCGGGCCGGAGAACGGCAGGCCGGACAGCTTGGTCGACATCGAGGCGGCGTTGATCGCCACCACGTCGTACGGGTGCTGCGGGTCGAGCGCCAGCACCGTCTCGACGACCTGGACCTCGTTGCGCAGGCCCTTGACGAACGACGGGCGCAGCGGCCGGTCGATCAGCCGGCAGGTGAGGATGGCGTCCTCGCTGGGCCGGCCCTCGCGGCGGAAGAACGAGCCGGGGATCCGGCCCGCGGCGTACATCCGCTCCTCGACGTCCACGGTCAGCGGGAAGAAGTCGAACGACTCGCGCGGCTGCTTGCCGGCCGTGGTGGCGGAGAGGACGACCGTCTCGCCGAGCTGGGCGACGACGGAGCCGGCGGCCTGGCGGGCCAGGCGGCCGGTGGAGAAGGTGATCTCACGGGTGCCGAAGGACCCGTTGTCGATCACCGCGGTGCGGGATTCGGTGCCGAGGTTGGTCTCGGTCATGTGCTGTGGTGCTCCTTCGCGTCGTCGGCCGACGACACGGGAACTGCTCAGGCGGCCGGTCTTCGATCGAAGCGCCCGGGTGGGCCGGCGTCGTGCCGGGATGCCCGGGGGCCACTACCGGAGACCGGTGCTGACCGGCTCCCTCTTCGGGTGTCGCGCGGCCGGGTTCTTCGGTGGTACTGCAACGGGGGAGCGGCCAGGCGGCCACTCCCCCGTCAGGTCATCGGCGCAGGCCGAGCCGCTCGATGAGCGACCGGTAGCGGTTGATGTCCTTCTTCTGGACGTAGTTCAGCAGCCGGCGGCGCCGGCCGACCAGCAGCAGCAGCCCACGGCGGCTGTGGTGGTCGTGCTTGTGCACCTTCAGGTGCTCGGTGAGCTCAGCGATCCGCTTGGTCAGGACCGCGACCTGCACCTCGGGCGAGCCGGTGTCGCCCTCGGCGGTCGCGTACTCCTGGCGGATCTTGGCCTTGGCTTCCTGGTCGAGCGCCATGTTCTCCCTGTTTCGTGGGTCATTCGATGAGGTCCGGAGCGGTCGTGGTGACCGGTGCAACGGACCGGTTCCTCGCACCCGCGGCGTCGTGCAGGCACGCGAGGCCCCCGTCGGTCAGCCGACGTCTCCGCCAGCCTACCAGCCCCCGGGCCGGACGGCCGGTCAAGGTCGCCCGAGCGGGTCAGGACACCGCCCGGCGGGTGCGCTCCACGTCCTCGGCGATCTGGGCCACCAGCGGCTCGATCGCGTCGTACGTCCGCTGCTCGCGCAGGTGCGCCACGAAGTCCAGGGCCAGCCGCTCGCCGTACAGGTCGCCGGTGAAGTCCAGCGCGTACGCCTCCACCCGCCGTTCCCGGCCGGAGAACGTCGGGTTGGTGCCGATCGACACGGCCGCCGCGAGCGGTTCGCCGTCGCGGCGCACCAGGCGGGCCGCGTACACGCCGTCGGCGGGCACCGCCGCGTACCTGTGGGTCAGCAGGTTGGCGGTGGGGTAACCCAGCTCACGTCCGCGCTGGTCGCCGCGGACCACCACGCCCTCGACCCGGTGCGGGCGGCCGAGCGCCGCCGCCGCCGCGCCCACGTCGCCCGCGTCGACGCAGGACCTGATGTACGTGGAGGAGAAGACCGTCCCCGCCTCGGCGACCAGCGGCGCGCCCTCGACGGCGAAGCCGAAGGTGCGGCCGAGCCGTTCCAGCAGCGGCACGTCCCCGGCCGCCCGGTGCCCGAACCGGAAGTTGTCGCCGACCACCACGAGCGCGGCGTGCAGGTGCTCGACCAGGACGTCGTGCACGAACGCCTCGGGTGGCAGCCGGGAGAACTCGACCGTGAACGGCACCACGCAGAGCACGTCCACGCCGAGCGCCTCGATCAGCTCGGCCTTGCGCGCCGGCTCGGTGAGCACCGCCGGGTGCGAGCCCGGGCGCACCACCTCGGCCGGGTGCGGGTCGAACGTCACCACCACCGACTTGACGCCCAGCTCCCGGGCGCGCGCCACGGTGTGCCCGATGGTGGCCTGGTGCCCCCGGTGCACGCCGTCGAAGACGCCGATGGTGACCACTGAGCGTCCCCAGCCGCCGGGCGCCGCCTCGTACCCCCGCCACCGCTGCATGCCGTTCCTCCCCTGTCCGCCCGCGCGCCGTTCAGGCCGGGGCCAGCACGATCTCCGCGCGGGCCCGACCGTCCCGCTCGCTGACGATAGCGATCAGCCCGCCCGCCGGGTCGAAGACCGCGTACGGCCCGGTGATCCCGGCCGGGGTCAGCGGCCCGCCGTGGGAGAGCACCCGGGTCTCGTCGGCGGTGGCGTCCCGGCGCGGGAAGAACCGCGCGGCGGCGGCGTCCAGCGGCAGGTTCACCACGTCGGGCGCGCGCTGCTCCAGCTGGTCGAGCGTGGCCGCCTCGGCGAGCGTGAACCCGCCCACCGCGGTGCGGCGCAGCGCGGTGAGGTGGCCGCCGACGCCGAGCGCGGCCCCCGCGTCACGGGCCAGCGCCCTGATGTACGTGCCGGACGAGCAGGTCACGTCCACGTCCACGTCCACCACGTCCGGGGCGTCCCGGCGGATGTCCCGCACGTCCAGCCGGGAGACGGTGACCCGGCGGGCGGGCAGTTCGACCGTCTCGCCGTCACGGACCCGCTTGTACGCCCGCTGGCCGTTGATCTTGATGGCGCTGACCGCGCTGGGCACCTGGTCGATCTCGCCGGTGAGGGCGGCCAGCGCGGCGCGTACCCCGTCGTCGGTGACCGCGCCGGCCGGGGTGGTCGCGACCACCTCGCCCTCGGCGTCGTCGGTGACGGTGGCCTGCCCCAGCCGGATCGTCGCGGCGTAGCTCTTGCCGGCGCCGATCACGTACGTGAGCAGCCGGGTCGCCCGGCCCACCCCGATCACCAGCACGCCGGTGGCCATCGGGTCCAGCGTGCCGCCGTGCCCCACCCGGCGGGTACGGGCCAGCCGGCGGATCCGGGCCACGACGTCGTGCGACGTCATGCCGCCGGGCTTGTCGACCACGATCAGACCGTCTGTGCTCACGACCGCCAAGCCTGCCAGACGGCGCCGATCCTCCCTGCGGGGGATACCGCCCTGCTTCGGCGGGGTGTCAAGATCGTGCGCCCCCGCCCCGTCTGCCCGGGAAGTCCGATGACCGATCACCGTTCCGTCCCCGATCCCCACGCCACCGATCGCCCGTCGGAGGACACGCTGGGACGGGTACCCGAGTGGCTGCGCCAGCCCGCGCCCGAGGTCGAGCCGGGCCGCGGCGACCGCCTGCGGATCGCGCTCGGCGGGCACTCCGGCAAGCTGCTCGGCGGCGTGGTCGTGCTGGCGCTGCTCGCGTTCTTCGGGCTCGTCGGCGGCCTCGGCTACCAGGGCTTCCAGCGCTGGCGGGAGCCGCCCGCCGAACACCCCACGGTGAGCCTGCCGGTCGGTGAGCAGGCGTCCTCGTCGGCCTCGCCGCCACCGGCCGCCGGCCCCTTCGACGGCACCCCGGCAGCCGGCTTCCCCGAGGGCACGGCCGGGATCGCGCTGCCCCGGGCCAAGCGGACCGGCGCGTTCACCGAGAAGCAGGTGGCAGACACGCTGGCCAAGGTACGCAAGGCGCTGATCACCGCCCGGCTGGACCGCACGTTCTTCACCGCGAAGGACCCGGAGCGGCTGGTCCGCCAGTTCGCCCCGGACGCGCGGGCCGGCGTACGCGACGACTTCCCCACCGGCGAGGCGGGCACCTACTCGACCCGGCTCGCCCCCGGCGCCCGGCTCACCGACGACGAGCCCCGGGTCAAGGGCCGGATCAGCTACCGGGCGACGAAGGACCGGGACGGCATCCGCATCCTGGAGGTGACCACGAACTTCGTCTGGGCGTACGCGTTCTCTACCACCCGCCCCGCCCCGGGCGCCGGCGTGGTGGTGGTCCACGACACGGTGAAGTGGAGCATGCCGCACCCGGCCGACGTGACCACCGCCTCCGCCGGGCTGTGGATCGAGCGGGCCGACTCGTACGCCTCCAACATCGACTGCGTCGCGCTGGACAAGGGGCTGCTCGCGCTGGGCCGGCCCTCGCTCGCCGGTCCGGCCGACCCGGACCCGGACGCGGTCTTCGACCCGGACAAGACGGTCGACCTGCCGGACACCTGCTGACCCGCCCACCTCACCACGCCACCCCGCGGCAGGAGCCCCCGATGAGCGACGCCCCGCCACCGCACCGCGCCCGGGTCGACCTGCCGGACTGGATGCGCAATCCGGAGCCGCCCCGCCGTACGCTCGGCCGCCGCCTGTCCGGCCTGGTCGACGGTGTGCCGGCGCTGGCGGCGGCGCGCCACCGGATGTGGGCCTGGCAGGGCCGGACCCGGTTCGGCGAGCGGCACCCCACGATGGCCGCGATCGGGTCGTTCGTGTTCGTCCTGGTGACCGCGACGCTGCTGGTCGTCGGCACGCTCTACCTCGGGTGGGCGATCCGGCAGGGGCGGATCTGACCGGCACGGAAACGGGACAGCGGGATCGGCGGCGGAGTGCAATGATCATGCGCCCCCTGGCCCTGCACCCCTCTGGAACGCCGCATGAGCACCGAAGACGGAACCACGCCGCCCGAGCCGGATCCCTACGCCGTCGCCTCCCGGGGCGCGGAGATCCAGCTGCCGAGCTGGATGACCGGAGCGGACGCGGACGTCCCGCTGACCCGCGGCGAGCGCTTCCGCATGGTCTGGTCGCGGCAGCGCGGCAAGCGCCGCGTCGCCTTCGTGGTGGTGCTGGCGCTGGCGCTGATCGGCGGCACTGTCGTGCTCGGCCGGGTCACCGTGGACCGGGTGCGGTCCGGCACCGCCGCCGCGGCGTCGGCCGAGGCCAGCCCGTCGCCGGTGCCGCTCAGCCGGGTGGGCGAGCCGCGCGACCTGTTCGCGGGGACCATCGGCGCGGACTTCGCGGTGGGTGAGGCCGGGATCGTCCTGCCGGAGGCCACGGCGCGGCCGCCGTTCACCGCCCGCGAGGTGGCCGCGGCGCTGACCCGGGTCCGGGCCGCGCTGGTCCAGGCCCGGCTCGACCTGTCCATGATCCTCGGCGACACGGAGCCGTTCCTGGCGCTGCTGGCGCCGGCCGCGCGCGCTCAGCTGCGTACCGACTTCGAGGACTTGTCGTTCGTGAACTACGCCACCCGGATCGGCTCGCAGGACAGCGCGGACGAGATCCGGGTCCGGGGTGAGATGCGCTACCGGGCCGTCACCGGCGACGACGGCCGGCCGATCCTGCGGATCACCACAGAGTACGTCTGGATGTACGCGTTCGACGTGCCGCGGACGACACCGGGCCGGGCCGGGATCGCCGCCATCCGTGACCGGGTCGTCTGGGAGGTCCCCCACCCCGAAGGGTTGCCGGCGGCGAAGCGCGGGCTCTGGCTCGTCTCCGCGCAGGCGAGCACGAACAACGTCGACTGCGCCCGGCTGGACGAGGGCTTCTTCGTGGTCGAGCCGTGGATGGGCGGTCCCGGCTCGTTCCAGCCCTGCTGACCCGGCGTCAGCGGACCGCGCCGACCACCGCCCACGCGCCCGAGCGCATCCGCAGCAGCAGGCCGGCCAGCCGCAGCACCACGAACAGCGTCAGCCCGGCCCAGATCCCGCCCAGCCCGAGTTCCAGCCCGTACGCCAGCCAGATCGCCGGCAGGAACCCGCCGAACGCGCACACGATGGTGAGGTTGCGCAGGTAGCGCACGTCGCCCGCGCCGATCAGCACCCCGTCGAGCGCGAACACCACGCCGCCGATCGGCTGGAGCGCGACGAACCAGGGCCAGGCCGTCATGGCCTGCTCGCGTACCTGCGGATCGGAGCTGAACCACGACGGCACGACGCCGGCGCCGGCGGCGATCAGCACCGCGAAGGCCACGCCGCACAGCCCGCCGAGCAGCGCGACGCGGCGGGCCAGGAACCGCGCGCCGGCCGCGTCGCCGCCGCCCAGCGCGGCGCCGACCAGCGACTGCGCGGCGATGTCCAGCGCGTCGAGCACCAGCACGGTGAAGAACCACAGTTGCAGGGCGATCTGGTGCGCGCCCACCGCGGCGGCGCCGAATCGGGCCGCGACGGCGGTCGCGGACAGGAAGCTGGCCTGGAACGCGACACCGCGCACCAGCAGGTCCCGGCTGAGCACGAGCTGCTGACCGATCACCCGGGGCCGGGGCCGCAGCGAGACCCGCTCGCGCACCAGCGCGGCCGCGAACAGGACGCCGGAGAGCGTCTGCGCGATCGCGTTTCGCCACCGCCGAGCCGACCAGCCCGAGCCCGGCCGGATAGACCAGCAGCGGGCAGAGCACCGCGGAGAGCAGGTTGGGGCCGAGCACGAACAGCAGCGGCCGGCGGGTGTCCTGGATGCCGCGCAGCCAGCCGTTGCCGGCGGCGGCGAGCAGCAGGCCGGGCGCGCCGAGCGCCGCGACCCGCAGCCATCCGGCGGCGGCGTCGGCCACCTCGCCGGGGCCGCCGACGAGGGTACGCGCCAGCGCGCCCCCGCCGATGCCGATGGCGACCGCCACCAGCACTCCGGTGGCCAGCGCGAGCCAGGACGCCTGCACGCCCTCGGCCACCGCGGCGGCCCGGTCCCCCGCCCCGAAGCGGCGGGCCGAGCGCCCGGTGGTGCCGTACGCGACGACGGTGCCGACCCAGGCGGTGAGCGTCATGACGGTGCCGCCGACGGCGAGCGCGGCCAGCGGCACCCGCCCGAGGTGACCCACCACTGCGGTGTCGACCAGGACGTAGAGCGGCTCGGCGGCCAGCACCACGAGGGCGGGCAGCGCGAGCGTGGCGATCCGCCGGGGTGTGGCGGCGGTGGCGGGGGCGGCAGTCGTGCTCATCGACGCCGATCCTGGCACGCTCCCGGTAAGGTCCGCAAGGCGGGGGGCTACTTACTTACGTCGGCCAGGAACCGCGCCGTGTCACGGCGCCCGCGCAGACGGCGCACCGGCAGCCCGGGGGCGTGCTCGACCAGCGCGGCCAGCACCCGGGGCCGGGAGTCGCGGGGGTAACGCCAGACGTAGAGCAGGAAGTCGAGATCGAGCCGCTCCGGGCAGCCCTCGGGCAGGTCGGCGCGGGGCGCGGCGCGATGTGCCCACCGGCGGCGGACGATCCGGACCAGGCAGCGCAGCCGGGAGGTGTCGCAGAGCACCAGCAGGTCGGCGCGGGGCAGCCGGAGGTCGAGCGTGCTCGCGTAGTTGCCGTCCATCACCCAGGCCGGGCGGGCGGCGAGCGCTGCCACCTCGGCGCGGAAGTCGGCCGGGGCCGGTGCGGTCCAGCCGGGGCGCCAGTAGTGCCGGTCGAGGTGGATCAGCGGAAGGTCGAGTCGCCGGGCCAGTTCACCGGCGAGCGTGCTCTTGCCGGCGCCGGAGGCGCCGACGACCAGGATGCGTCGCACCGGGTGACGGTAGCGCCGTCCGGCACGGCGGTCGGTCCCGAGCGGCGGTGACGTCGGCGTCGGGCCACGGGTGCGGCCCGGCCGGCGTCACCGCCGGACGGCGTACGTCACTGACGGGTGTCCATCGAGGTCTGCAGCGCGCGGCGCATCTGCTCGCGCGCCTCGTCGGTGGTGGTCTCGGTCTGCGGCTTGCGCTTGCTGGGCATCTGAGGTCCTTCCAGGGTGCGGTCCGCCGGACACGGCGGCCCTACGGGCGCCCGGCTGCGGTCCGGGATCACCGGAGCGGCTCGCCTGGCAGCGTGAGCCCGGGTCGGTCTGACCCTGGAGGGAGGCGAGGCCGGGTGCGGCAGCACCGCCCGTGACCAGCGCCGCGAAGCGCCGGCCCTCACCCAAATTAACGTTCACTTTCCAGATGCTGCCCACAGTTCCCGAAATGCGGAAAGATCAACCTCGTCGTCCGGCTCGGCCGGCCGTGTCAGCGGGCCAGGAAGTGCCAGCCCAGCCACCACCAGAAACCGAACAGGCCGATCCGCCCGACCGGCACCGGGCCCACCTCGTACCGCATCACGAAGGCGCAGACGTCGGCCAGCGACGGGACCCGCGAGCCCTCCCGGCGCGCCACCCATTCGACGACCGCGAACAGCACGAGCGAGACCAGAAACCCGCCGATCGCCAGTGCCCGCATCATCGGCGCACCAGTCCCCAGAACGTGGACAGCCACGCGAACCAGGCCGCCGAACGGATCACGCTGTCCTCCAGCAGCGGATCGGCCAGCCGGGAGAGGGTGGGGAAGTCGTCACCCGCCGCCGCCATGAACGTCGCCCCCTCGAAGACCCCGAAGACGGTCACCGGCACCAGCCACCAGAGCGCGACCGACGGCAGCCGGCGGGGCGCCGGACGCCGGGGCACCCGGTTGCTCAGGCCGACCCAGATCAACCCTCCGCCGGTGGTGAGGATGTAGAGGTTGGCCGCGGTCGAGAAGGACGGAAGTTGACCGCCGACCAGGGACAAGCAGATCAGCACCGGCACGGAGACGACCGGCCGGTCCCAGGCCCGGGGCGCCTCGACGGTGAGCTCACGGGGATGATCCATCACCCGATTGTCCCCAGCGTCACGCACGGCGGAAAGGCTGGCACGCCTCGTAATCCCTGGAAAAGCCGCCGATCAGCTCACACTTCCGATCATCGCCGCGCCTCGGCCCGGCAGAAATATCGGCACAATTCCGCTTTTAGGGGGCTACCAGCGTTGCGGTAGCGAGTTCGGCCCGGATCCGTCCGACCAGCTCGTCGAGCGCGCCCCGCCCGGTGAAGCCGGCCGCGAACCGGTGCCCGCCACCGCCCAGCGCCACCGCCACCGCGCTCACGTCCACCGCGCCCTTGCTGCGCAGCGACACCGCCCACTCGGCCTCGCCCGCCTGCTTGATCACGCAGCTCACGTCCGCCTCCTCGGTGCACCGCACCGAGTCGATGAGCGCCTCCAGCACGTACGCCGGCTGGTCGTGCCGGACCAGGTCCTCGCGGGTCGCGTACGTCCAGACGAGCCCGTGCCCGGCGGCGGCCGCCGGTTCCAGCGTGGCCCGGCCGAGTACCTCGCCGAACAGGCGGACGGCGCCGAACGGGCGGGTGTCGAACACCCGCCGGGAGATGTCGCCGGGCCGGATGCCGGTGGCCAGCAGACGCGCCGCCATGCGGTGCACGGCAGGCGTGGTCGCCTCGAAGCGGAACGAGCCGGTGTCGGTGGTCAGCGCGACGTAGAGCCCGGTCGCCACCTCCGCGTCGAGCGTCGCCCCGAGCCGGTCCAGCAACTCCAGCGCGACCACCGAGGTGGCGGCGGCGTGCGGGTCGACCAGGTTGATCCGGCCGAAGCCGGTGTTCGAGGCGTGGTGGTCGAGCACCAGCGAGGTGCCCGCCGTGTCCAGCCGGACCACCAGGTCACCCAGCCGCGACTCGCTCGCCGCGTCGAAGCAGATCACCAGATCCGGATCGGGGTACGTGTCGTCCTGCGGCACCAGCAGCTCCACGCCGGGCATCCAGCGGAACGGCTCGGGCACCTCCGGCGGGCCGGGGAAGGTCGCCTGGAGATCGCGTACGCCGAGCCGCCGCAGACCCAGCCCGAAGCCGAGCATGCTGCCCAGCGCGTCCCCGTCCGGGTTCACGTGGCAGATCAGCAGCACCCGCGCGTCGGCGGGAAGGTCGCGTACCGCCGCGACGGCCGCCGCCCACTCCGATTCGGCCGGGCCGGCCGGCAGGCCACCCGCGACGGCGACCTCGGTCACCGGCGGTCGCCCTCGCGCGGCTCGTCGTCGGCGGCCGGCTCGTCGTCCGCGGCGTCCTCGTCGTCCTCGACCCGGTACGGCTGGGCGTCGCCCGCGTACGAGGACTTGGCGGCCAGCCGCTGCACCTCGGCGTCGGCGGTACGCGCTGCGGCGAGCAGGTCGTCGATGTGCTTGACCTGGTCCTGCACGTCGTCGAGGACGAAGGTCAGCGTCGGCGAGTGCCGCAGCCCGAGGGCCTTGCCGACGGTGCTGCGCAGCATGCCCTTGGCGCTCTCCAGCGCGGCGGCGGTGCTCGCCTGGGCCGCCGCGTCACCGAGCACCGTGTAGAAGACGGTGGCGTCGCGCAGGTCGGCGGTGATCCGGGCGTCGGTGATCGTGATCATGCCGAGCCGGGGGTCCTTGATCTGGCTGCGCACCACCGACGCGACGAGTTCCCGGATACGCTCCGCGTGCCGGCGAACCTTTGCCTGATCCGTCATGTCCCCCACCTCCGGGATCACCTGTACCGATGACGGCGCCGGGTCACCGTGCGACCCGGGCCGTCGGCCGGAGACGGCGGGCGCGTGGGCGCCGCCGGGTCCGACCGCCCAACGCTGAAGAACACTACCCGCGTCCCACCGGACCTCACGCGGCACGGGCGGAGTACCGCGCGACGCGCCGTCAGTCGTCCTCGCCGTGCAGGCGACGGCGCACCGACAGCAGTTCGGTCTCCGGGCGGGCGGCGACCAGCCGCTCACAGGAGTCGAGCACCTCGCGGACGTGGGCCGGCTCGGCGGCCACCACCGCCACCCCGATCTCGGCCCGGCCGTGCAGGTCGAGCGCCCCCACCTCGGCGGCGGAGACCTCGAACTTGCGCAGCGCGGCGACGATCGGCCGGACGTAGGACCGCTTGGCCTTCAGGGACCGGGAGTCACCCGGGAGCAACAGGTCGAACAGTGCGGTTCCGGTATACACGGCGAGCAACGGTACGCCGGGTGGCGCACCCCGGCACGCGATTAAGGCGCGACCGCCACCAGCACGTCCCGCTCGATCGCCTGGTCGACCCGGTGGGCGAAGTCACCGAAGCCGGGGCCGTCGAGCACGCGCAGCCCGGAGTCGGCCAGCACCGCCTCCGCCTGCGCCCGCGGCGCCACGTGGGTGTTCCAGGACAGCCCGAGCGCGCCACCGGGGCGCAGCAGCTCCCGCCACACCGGCACGGCCGCGGTGAGCAGCTCCAGCGGGCTGCGGGACAACCCCTGATCGGTACGGCTGCCGTGCGCCACCCCGTACGGCGCGTCGGTCACGATCACGTCGGCGCAGCGGGGGCGCAGCGCCTCGCGGGCCCGGGTGGTGTCTGTGTTCAGCACGGTGACCCGCTGGGTGGCCCCGGCCCGGTGCTCGTCCCGCGACGGCGCGAGCACCGCCTCGAACCGGCGGGCCACCAGCTTGCGGTCCCGGCGCACCGACGTCGACTCGGTGGTGTGCTTGAGCCGCTTTCGGCGCAGCCAGGTACGCAGGAACGTCGCGTACGCGTCGACGTCCTTGCTGTCGCGCTCGACCCCGATGCCGTCGTAGCCGTACATCAGCGCCTGGTTGAGCGTGGTGCCCCGGCCGCAGAGCGGGTCCAGCACCACCACCGGCCCGTCCAGCATCCGCGGCGCGGCGGCGGAGGCGAGCACTGTGACGTTGAGCAGCAGCCGGGTGAACTGCTCGTTGGTCTTGCCGGCGTACTTGGGGATGGTGATCAGGTCGGAGTCGTACCGGGCCAGCGGGCGCAGCGGCACCGGCCGCAGCAGGTCGTCACCGACCCGCTCGAACAGCGCGTACGCCGCCGACAGGTTCGCCAGGTGGGCCAGGTCCCGCTCGCCGAGTCCGGGTTCGGGGGCGGTGAACGTCAGGTATTCCACCCCGCCGATCCGGGTGACCTCGGCGTCGCCCGGCACCACGTCGAGCACGCCGGAGCCGGCGAACACGGCCAGTTCGGCGCGGGCCAGCCGGGCCGCCGCGTCGGCGTAGACGCGGTTGGCGGAGGGGGCGAGGAGCAGCGCGTACCGGATCACGCCGCAGATTGTCGCAGCCTGCGGAAACGGCGACGGCCGGGGCCCGAAGGCCCCGGCCGCCGACCGGTCGTACGTGTGGAACTCAGGCGCGCGGCTTCTCGCGCATCTCGAACGTCTCGATGACGTCGCCGACCTGGACGTTGTTGTAGCCGCCCAGCGTCAGACCACACTCGAAGCCCTCGCGGACCTCGGTCGCGTCGTCCTTGAACCGCTTCAAGGAGCTGATCGTGAGGTTGTCCGCCACGACCGCACCGTCCCGCAGCAGCCGCGCCTTGGCGTTGCGGCGGATGAGGCCGGACCGGACGATACAGCCGGAGATGTTGCCGATCTTGGACGAGCGGAAGACGTCGCGGATCTCCGCGGTGCCCAGCTCGACCTCCTCGTACTCCGGCTTGAGCAGACCCTTGAGCGCGGCGTCGATCTCCTCGATGGCCTGGTAGATGACCGTGTAGTACCGGATCTCCACGCCCTCGCGGTCGGCCATCTCGCGGACCTTGTTCGAGGCCCGCACGTTGAAGCCGATGATCGTGACCGCCTCGGACGAGGCGCTCGCGAGCATGACGTCGCTCTCGGTGATCGCGCCCACGCCCCGGTGGATGATCCGAAGCTGGACCTCCTCCGGGATGTCGAGGTTGAACAGCGCGTCCTCGAGCGCCTCCACGGAACCGGAGACGTCGCCCTTGAGCACCAGGTTGAGCGAGGTCTTCTCGCCCTCCTTGAGCTGCTCCATGAGCGTCTCGAGGGTGGCCCGGCCACGGGAGTTGGCGAACGACGCCGCCCGCCTCCGCGCCTGCCGCTGCTCGGCGATCTGCCGCACGGTGCGGTCGTCCTCGGCGGCCAGGAAGGTGTCACCCGCACCCGGCACCGTGGTCAGACCCAGCACCATGACCGGACGCGCCGGACCGGCCTCGTCGACCGGCTTGCCGTTCTCGTCCAGCATGGCCCGCACGCGGCCGTGCGCCCCACCGGCGACGATCGAGTCACCGGCACGCAGGGTGCCCTTCTGCACCAGCACGGTCGCCACCGCGCCACGGCCCTTGTCCAGGTGCGCCTCGATCGCGACACCCTGCGCCGGCCCGTCGATCGGAGCGGTCAGCTCCAGCGACGCGTCGGCGGTCAGCAGCACGGCCTCGAGCAGTTCCTCGATGCCGATGCCGGGCTTGGCCGCCACGTTGACGAACATGGTGTCGCCGCCGTACTCCTCGGCGACCAGGCCGTACTCGGTCAGCTGCTGGCGGACCTTGTCCGGGTTCGCCTCGGGCTTGTCGACCTTGTTGACCGCGACCACGATCGGCACGTCCGCCGCCTTGGCGTGGTTGAGCGCCTCGATGGTCTGCGGCATCACGCCGTCGTCCGCCGCCACCACCAGGATCACGATGTCCGTGACCTGGGCGCCACGGGCACGCATGGCGGTGAACGCCTCGTGACCCGGGGTGTCGATGAACGTCACCGCGCGGTCCTCGCCCTCGTGCGGGACGTGGACCTGGTAGGCGCCGATGTGCTGGGTGATGCCACCCGCCTCGCCGGCCACCACGTTCGCCTTGCGGATCGCGTCGAGCAGCTTGGTCTTACCGTGGTCGACGTGACCCATGACGGTCACGACCGGCGCACGGCTGACCAGGCGGTCCGCCGCGACCTCGGCGTCGAGGTCGATGTTGAACTGCGCGAGCAGCTCGCGGTCCTCGTCCTCCGGGCTGACGATCTGCACGTCGAAGCCGAGGTGCTCACCCAGCAACTGCAGGGTCTCGTCGGAGCACGACTGGGTCGCCGTCACCATCTCGCCCAGGTTGAACATCTCCTGGACCAGCGAACCCGGGTTGGCGTTGATCTTGTCGGCGAAGTCCGACAGCGAGGCGCCACGGGACAACCGGACGACCTGACCCTGACCGCGGGGCGCGCCCGAGGACATGGTCGGGGCCGACAGGTTGTCGAACTCCTGTCTGCGCTGCTTCTTGGACTTGCGACCGCGGGTCGGGCGACCACCCGGACGCCCGAAGGCACCCGCAGCGCCACCGCCACGGCCACGACCGCCGCCACCGGGACGGCCACCGCCGCCGACCGGACCACCCGGACGGAAACCACCGCCGGGAGCACCGCCACCGCCGCCGGGACCGCCGCGGTAGCCACCGCCACCGCCGCCACCACCGGGACCGCCGCGGTAGCCACCGCCACCGCCGCCACCACCGGGTCCACCGCGGTAGCCACCGCCACCGCCGCCGGGACGACCGGCGCCACCACCGGGTCCGCCACGACCGCCACCGGGGCCGCCGGGACGGCCGGTGGTCGGACGCTGGCTCGGCATCGAGGCCGGGCTCGGCCGCGGCGGCATCGACGCCGGGCTGGGCCGCGGCGGCATGCCGGCCGGGCTGGGACGGGGACCGCCCGCACCGGCGGCCGGGGGCCGCTGCTGCTGGCCGCCCTGGATGCCGAACGGGTTGTTACCGGCGCCGCGCGCCGGCGGACGACCGCCCGGCCGGGCACCGGGGCCCTGACCCTGGCCCGGACCGCCGGGGCGACCAGCGGCCGGGGAACCCGGACGCGGCGGCATGGCGTTCGGGCCGGGACGCGGGCCGGGACGGGGACCGCCCTCGCCTAGGCTCCCGGCGTACGGTCTCGCGCTGTGCGCTCCTGGCAGTCTCAGAGGACGACCTGAATCTCGGCCATCGGGCATTACCAGACTCAGCCCTATCGAGTTTCGGTGCGGGAGAATTCACGCTCCGTTGCGGCAATTGACAGCGGCGCGGTCTGGAACTGTGAAGATCGTGGCACTCTAACTCACTACCTAACAATCTATGTGTTTGAGGATGCTTCTCGGCGACGTGCAGTTAGGTAGCGTAAATACGCTAGCATTAGAAATTACCTCTAAGAATTAACCACTCGTCGCCGCCCCGGAACAAAAATTCTAGTCGCTCGCGTTTAAAT
>NZ_KK037233.1:2836364-2872456 GCF_000568915.1 Micromonospora sp. M42
CGCGGCGGCATGGCGTTCGGGCCGGGACGCGGGCCGGGACGGGGACCGCCCTCGGCCGGAGGCTCCCGGCGTACGGTCTCGCGCTGCTGCTGGCGGGCGGCCTGCGCGGCCTTGACCGCGGCCTCCTGCTCAGCCTTCAGCGCGGCGGCACGCGCTTCGGCGGCCGCCACTTCGATGTCGTGCGCGCTCGCCGGCTTGGCGACCGGAGTCGCCGGCTGCGGCGGGCCGGGGACCGGGCCCTTGGGCTTCGGTCCAGGGGTCGGCGCAGCCGGACGCCGGGGCGGCATCGGCTTGGCCGAGACCCGGGGGGCACCCGGGGTCGGGGTGGGCGTCGGGGTCGGTGCCGGACCGCTGGGCGCGGCAGCCGGCGGGCCGGCGGGCGCCGACGAACCGGCTACGAAGGCGCTACGCAGCCGCCGGGCGACAGGCGCCTCGACGGTGCTGGACGCGGACTTCACGAACTCGCCCATTTCCTTGAGCTTGGCGAGAACGGTCTTGCTTTCGACCCCGAGCTCCTTGGCAAGCTCGTGTACGCGGGCCTTTCCTGCCACTGCACTCCTCACTCCGAGGTCGTGCGGGCAGCACCCGCAGCGACCTCACTCGTGCACTTGAAGCCTGGTCATTTCAGGGACTTCATCGTGTGCTCATGTCGGTCGTCCTACCTTGCTAGCGACCCTCGACCGGTCGGGCTTGACCGGTCGTCGGGGGTTGCGCGTCGACGTGCTCCGCAAGCGCACCGTGGTCAGGAACCCCGGTGAGGCGCAGTGCCCGCCCGAAGGCGCGACGCCGCACCGCCTGCGCGAAGCAGGCCGGATCAGGGTGCATGTTCGCTCCCCGACCCGGCAGTCTGCGGGCCGGATCGGGCCTGAGACTGATGTGACCAGCCTCGTCACCGATCGCGACAACCCGCAACAACTCGCTGGCCGGCGCCCGTTTCCGGCAGCCCACACAGGTGCGCTCCGGAATCGCGCGTCGTGCCACTGAGTAAGTCTACCCCTAGCCGCCGGAGATCGCGCCGCCCGGCTCCGGGACGTGATCAGCTCCGCCCCGGCTCTGCGGGGCCGCGGTCTCCGCGTCGGACCGGATGTCGATGCGCCAACCGGTCAGGCGGGCCGCCAGGCGGGCGTTCTGCCCTTCCCGGCCGATCGCGAGCGAGAGCTGGAAGTCCGGGACGGTCACCCGGGCGGTACGGGAGGCCAGGTCGACCACCTCGACCCGCAGCGCCTTGGCCGGCGACAACGCGTTGCCGACGAACGTCGCGGGGTCGTCCGACCAGTCGATGATGTCGATCTTCTCGCCGTGCAGCTCGCTCATCACCGCGCGGACCCGCTGCCCCATCGGGCCGATGCAGGCGCCCTTGGCGTTGACGCCGGACGCGGTCGAGCGGACCGCGATCTTCGTACGGTGACCTGCCTCACGGGCGATCGCGCCGATCTCCACGGTGCCGTCGGCGATCTCCGGCACCTCCAGCGCGAACAGCTTCTTCACCAGCGCCGGATGCGACCGGGACAGCGTGATCTGCGGCCCGCGCATGCCCTTGGCGACGTGCACGACCACGCAGCGGATCCGCTCGCCGTGCTCGTACCGCTCGCCGGGGACCTGCTCGGACTGCGGCAGGACACCCTCCAGCTTGCCCAGGTCGACGCTGACGATGCCCTTCTCCCGGCGCGTCTCGTGCGCCTGCACCACGCCGGTGACCAGGTCACCGTCGCGGCCCACGTACTCGCCGAAGTGCACCTCGTCGGTGGCCTCCCGCAGCCGCTGGAGGATCACCTGCTTGGCGGTCATGGCGGCGATCCGCCCGAAGTCGTGCGGGGTGTCGTCCCACTCCCGGGTGACGGTGCCGTCGGCGTCGAGCTCCTGCGCGAAGACCGAGGCGG
The DNA here is from genome assembly GCF_000568915.1 of Micromonospora sp. M42. Classification (NCBI taxonomy): domain Bacteria; kingdom Bacillati; phylum Actinomycetota; class Actinomycetes; order Micromonosporales; family Micromonosporaceae; genus Micromonospora; species Micromonospora sp. M42. Next base: position 2,838,245 of record NZ_KK037233.1, read on the forward strand.
CCCCGCTCTTGCGGTCGATCTCCACCCGGGCGTGCGACTCGGCGCCGTCGGTGTGCCGGTAGGCGGTCAGCAGCGCGGTCTCGATCGCCGCGAGGATCGTGTCGAACGGGATCTCCCGCTCGCGCTCCAGGGCGCGCAGCGCCGCGAGGTCGATGTTCACCTCTCCTCGTCCTCCAGATCTTCGTCGTCGTCGGTGTCTGTGTCGTCGCCGAGGTCCTCGTCGGCCAGGTCGTCCAGGCGGCTGAACTCCACCTGGACCCGGCCGGGCCCGAGTTCGGCGTACGGGTGTGCCACGGGGCCGGCGTCGGTCTCCAGCTCCACGCGCTCGTCGTCGGCGGCCGTGATCCGGCCGGTGAGCTGGCGGTCCCCGGCGTCGCCGCGGACGGTGACCTTGACCAGCCGGCCCACGTTGCGCCGCCAGTGCCGGGGCAGGGTGAGCGGGCGGTCCACGCCGGGCGAGCTGACCTCCAGCTGGTACTCGCCGGCCACGATGTCGCCGCCGGACTCCTCCGCCGCGTCCAGGGCCGCCGACACCGCGCGGGAGATGTCCGCCACGGCGTCCAGGTTGATCCCGCCGTCGGCGTCCACGATCACCCGGACCACGTGCCGCCGTCCGGCGCGGGAGACGGAAAGGTCCTCCAGGTCGTAGCCGGCCGCGGCGACGACCGGTTCGATCACCTCGCGCAGCCGGTTGCGGCGCGCGTTCAGATCGCCACGGGGTGCGCCGCTGCGCTCCGCGCCGCGGGGGCCGTCGGACCGGCGGGGCCGCCCGGCGGGCCCCGTCGGCCGGGTGGCACGGCCACGCTGCGTCATTCCGCGCACCTCTCCTGCTGTTGCCACGACCCGCGGGCCGTGTTGTCCCGGGCCGGTGCGGGCGGTCGGCCCGCCATACCGGCACGCCACCGGGGCGTCCGCGCCCGGTGGTTGCGCAGAGCGTAACGCTAACGGCCGCGGCCGGACCCGGCGGCGCACCGAGACCCTGACCCACGAGGCGGCGCGAATGGTGTTGACTCTGTCAGGTGGGGACCGGCAGAACACCATCCGACCAGGTCAGAGCGGGGCATTCCCGGCGCTGGCTGCTGCGCGCCGGAGGGCTCGTGGCGCTCGGCGGCGCGGCCGCGCCGCTGACCGGTTGTGATCTTTTCGACCGCGACCAGGAGCCACCGGCGCCTGATGCGCTGGAGCCGCTGGCCGCCGAGGCGCTGGCGCTGGAGGCCCGCTACCGGGCCGCCGCCACCGCCGCCCCGGCGCTCGCCGGACGGCTCACCCCGATCGCCGACGCGCACAAGGCGCACGCCGAGGAGCTACGCCGGGTCATCGGCCGGCCGGCTCCCTCCGGCACGCCGGCGGCCGCCGGCTCGGCGAGCGCGCCCGCGCCCGACGCCGTGCTCACCGAGCTGCGTCAGGCCGAGCAGGAGGGCCGGACCAACGCGGCGAAGGCCTGCGCCGAGGCGCCGGCCGAGCGGGCCGCGCTGCTCGGCTCGATCGCCGCCGCGCGGGCGACCCACGTGGAGGCCCTGAAGTGAACAACCCGACGACCGGCCCGGCCCAGGCCCTCGCCGACGCGCTCGCCGCCGAGTACGCGGCGATCTGGGCGTACGGGGTGATCGGCGTGCACCTCACCGGCGCGGCGCGGACGGCGGCCCGGGCCGCCGAGGCGGCGCACCGGTCCCGCCGCGACGCGCTGCTCCTGCAGCTCGCCGAGGGCTCCGGGCAGGTACCCGCGGACCGGGCCGGGTACGCGCTGCCCTATCCGGTCACCGACCGGGCGGGAGCGCTGCGGCTGGCGGTGGAGATCGAGGAGCGGACCGCCGGGCACTGGCGGGCCGCGCTCGCGCACACCAGCGGCGTGGAGCGGAACACGGCGCTCGCCGCGCTCACCGACTGCGCGCTGCGGGCCACCCGCTGGCGGCGTACGGCGGGCGTGACACCGGTCACCGTCCCGTTCCCGGGCCGCCCCGCCTGAGCGCGACGCCGGTCACCCGGCGAAGCTTCCCGGTTGCGCTGCGCATACCAGGTATGCATACTCGCGGTCATGTCCATCCGTCACGGCCTGCTCGCCCTTCTCGAACGCGGCCAGATGTACGGCTATCAGCTCCGTGCCGCGTTCGAGGAGTCCACCGGGTCGACCTGGCCGCTGAACATCGGGCAGGTCTACACCACGCTGGCCCGGCTGGAACGCGACGGACTGGTGCGCCCGCTGCCGGAGAACGAGAGCGGGCAGCGGCCGTACGAGATCACCGACGCCGGACGGGCGGACCTGGCGATGTGGTTTGCCACCCCGATCAGCCGCGCCGACCGTCCCCGCGACGAGTTGTCGATCAAGCTGGCGCTGGCGTTGACCACGCCGGGCGTCGACGTGCGCGCGGTGGTGCAGACCCAGCGCACCGCCACCATGCGCGCGCTCCAGGAGTTCACCCGGTTGAAGTACACGAGCGACAAGCCGGAGGATCTACCCTGGCGGCTGGTGCTGGACGCGATGATCTTCCAGACCGAGGCCGAGGTGCGGTGGCTCGACCACTGCGAGACCAGCCTGGTCCGGCACCGCCCGGCGCCGATCCGGGCGGTCGACCACCCCGAGGCGGTGGACCGGGCCGGCGACGAAGCCCGCCGGTGACCCGGCACGGGAGGCGCTGATGGACCCCATCGACGGGGTGCTGGAACTGCGGGACGTACGCCGTACCCACGGCGCCGGTGAGGCCGCCGTGCACGCGCTGCGCGGCGTGAGCCTGACCGTGCGGGCCGGGGAACTGGTGGCGGTGATGGGCCCCTCCGGGTCCGGCAAGTCCACGCTGCTGGCGCTCGCCGGCGGCCTGGACCGGCCCACCGGCGGCGAGGTGGTGGTCGAGGGCGAGGCGCTGGTCGGGCTGTCCGCCCGGGAGCTGGCCCGGCTGCGCCGCCGCCGGATCGGGTACGTCTTCCAGGATCTGAACCTGCTCGGCAGCCTGACCGCGGTGGAGAACGTGGCGCTCCCCCTGGAACTGGACGGCGCCGGCGTACGGGCGGCCCGCCAGTCGGCCCTCGACGCGCTGCGCGAGGTCGACCTGGAGGACCTGGCCGACCGCTTCCCGGACCAGATGTCCGGCGGACAGCAGCAGCGGGTGGCGATCGCCCGGGCCCTCGTCGGCGAACGCCGCCTGGTCCTCGCCGACGAGCCGACCGGCGCGCTGGACTCGCAGACCGGTGAGGCGGTGCTGCACCTGCTTCGCCGCCGGGTGGACGCCGGGGCGGCCGGGGTGCTTGTCACCCACGAGGCCCGGCACGCGGGCTGGGCGGACCGGGTGGTCTTCCTGCGCGACGGGGTGATGGTCGACTCGACCGCCCCGCTGATCGGCGTCGACCACCTGCTCAGCGGCAGCATCCGGTGACCGGCGGCCGCCTCGCCGCCGTACGCGGATCGTGGCGGACCGCGCTGCGGATCGCCCGCCGGGAGGCCCGGCGGTCCCGGCGGCGCACGCTGCTGGTGCTGGTGATGATCGCGCTGCCGGTGCTCGGCCTCAGCTTCGCCGCGGTCAGCTACGACATGGGCGACCTGACCCGCGCCGAGCGGATCGAACGCCAGCTCGGCGGCGCCGACGTCGCGCTGCGCTGGGAAAGCCTGACGGCGGTGAGGCAGGACGCCTGGGGCGAGTCGGCCTGGCCGGTCGAGGGCGAATGGGTCGGCCGGACCCGTCCGGCGACCGCCGAGGAGGTGCGCGCGCTGCTGCCCGAGGGCAGCCGGGTCGCCCGCACGCGCTGGTGGATGACGTTCTCGACCCGGATCGGCCGGCACGTCGAGTCGCTCGACGCGCGCGCCCTGGACCTGACCGACCCGCTCACCCGGCCGCTGGCCCGGGTCCTCGACGGCCGGCCGCCGGTGCGCCCGGACGAGATCGCGGTCAGCCCCGCGGCGCTGCGCCGGCTCGACACCCGCATCGGCAACCCGGTACGCACCATCGACGGCGCCACGTACCGGGTGGTCGGGGTGGTGGAGTACCCGGACAACCTCCGGGAGGTGATCACGCTGGCCGCTGTGACCCCGGAGACCGCGGCCGGCAGCGACACCTGGCTGGTGGACCTGCCCGGCCCGCTCGACCCGGGGCTCGCCGACCGGCTGAACGCGCAGGGCATCCAGATCGTCGTCCGCGACCCGCTGCCCGGGCGGGAGGAGCTCACCCGCGGTATGCGCGTGCCGGACGCCGACGAGGCCGGCGTCGTCGGCGTGGTCGGCGGGCTGGGCCTGCTGGAGGTGGTGCTGCTGGTCGGCCCGGCCTTCGCGGTGAGCGTCCGCCGTCGGCGGCGCGACCTCGCGCTCGTCGCGGTGGCCGGTGGCGACGCCTCCCACCTGCGCCGGATCGTGCTCGCCGACGGGGTGGTGCTCGGCGCCGGCGGGGCCGCCCTCGGGCTGCTGCTCGGCATCGGCGCCGCGTTCGCCGGCCGGCCGCTCGTCGAGCAGTACCTGCTCGGGGAGCGCCTCGGGGCGTACCGGATCTTCCCGGCCGCGCTGGTGGCGATCGCCGCGACGGCGGTGCTGGCCGGGGTGCTGGCGGCGATGGCGCCGGCCTGGACGGCGGCCCGGCAGGACGTGACGACCGGCCTGGCCGGCCGGCGCGACGGGTCCCGGCCCCGCCGCCGCTGGCTGCTGATCGGGGTGGCGCTCACCGTCGCCGGGACCGCGATCGCCGCGTTCGCCGCCGGCCGCACCTCGCAGACCGGCGTGCTGGCCGGTGTCGCCCTGGGCGAGCTGGGGCTGGTGTTCTGCACCCCGACGCTCGTGGGCGTGCTGGGCCGGGCCGGCCGGCTGCTGCCGCTCACCCCCCCGGCTCGCGTTGCGCGACGCCAGCCGCAACCGGTCGTCGGCCGCGCCGGCCATCTCGGCGGTGATGGCCGCCGTCGCCGGAAGCGTCGCGCTCGGCGTCTACGTGGCGAGTGACGAGACCCGCTCCCGGGAACTCTGGCAGCCCGGCCTGCCGCCGGGCAACGTGCTGCTCACCCACTCCGGCGAGATCCCGACGGGCCCGCCGTCGGCCGAGGCCGTCGCCGCCCGGGCCCGCACGGTCCTGCCCGACGCCACAGTGGTGTCGGTTGCGACCCCCGGGTGCGCCGGCGACGTCCGGGACAAGAACGACTGCGCGGCGTACGCGCTCGTTCCGCCCGAGCAGCGCTGCCCGTACACCTCCTCCGACCCGGTCCCCGACTCGGCCCGGCGCGATCCGCGCTGCGTGAGCCCCTTCCAGGAGCCGGTCGACGTCTACCTGCCGGCGCTCGTGGACGACGGCGCCGCGCTGGCCGCGCTCACCGGCGCGCCCGCCGACGAGCTGGCCGCCGCGCGCCGGACGCTCGCCACCGGCGGCGTGGTGGTCACCGACGCCCGGCGGGTGGTGGACGGGCAGGTACGGGTGGAGGTCAACTACAACTCCGGCGGCCCGCCCACCGGGCGTCTCCTGCCCGCGTACGCGCTGCGCGGCGGTCTCAGCGTCGACCGGCTGGTGCTCTCCCCCGCCGCCGCGGACGCGCTCGGCCTGTCCGCCGTACCGCTTGGCTACCTGCTGGACACCGCCGGCTCGCCCACCGATCGGCAGATGGAGATGCTGACCGACGAGCTGTACGACATCGGGCCCATGTCGGCGCAGGTGGCGACCGCCGACCCGCCGTCGGACCAGCGCCCGATGCTGCTCCTGCTGGCGGTGGCCTCGGGGGTGATCACGCTGGGCTCCGCCGCTGTCGCCACCGGCCTCGCCGCGGCCGAGGGCCGCCGGGACCTGTCCACGCTCGCGGCGGTGGGCGCCGATCCCCGGGTACGCCGCCTGCTGTCGCTCTGCCAGGCCGGGGTCATCGCGGTGCTCGGCTCCGCGCTGGGCATCGTCGCCGGGCTCGGCTCCGCCGTGGTCGTCCTGGCCGCGCTCAACCAGCGGTACGCGGACTCCTGGCCGGTGCAGCCGCCGTACCCGGTGACGGTGCCCGGCGTGACACTCGCCGCGCTGGTCGTGGTGCCGCTGGTGGCGATGGGCGGCGCGGCGCTGTTCACCAGGTCCCGCCTGCCGATCGAACGCCGGCTCGACTGAGCCGGCCACCCATGCATGATCACACCATTTCGCCGGAGTGGCGGCATCGCGGCGGGGTGGATGCCACCACTTCGGGGAAATGGAGTCGACCTTGGGGCGGACTGACCGTCCGAGGGGGTGACGGGGCGCGGTGCGGGCGGCACACTTGTCGGATGTCAGCCCTGGGAACCCTCACCCGCCGTCTCGGTCACCAGCGTTGGTTCGGCGCCACCATGCGCCTGCTCGTCCCGGCCGACCGGCTGGTCGGTCGGATGACGAAGGGCCGAGTGGTCGCCTTCGGGCTCGTGCCCACGCTGGTGCTCACCTCCACCGGCCGCCGCTCCGGCAAGCCCCGCAGCAACCCCCTGGTGTACGTCCCCGACGGCGACGCCTACGTGGTGATCGGCTCGAACTGGGGGCAGCAGCACCAGCCGTCCTGGACGTTCAACCTGATGGCTAATCCGGCCGCCGAGGTGGACGTCAAGGGCCGCCGGATCCCGGTCACCGCCGAGCAGGTCACCGGCGAGGAACGGGAACGGCTGTTCCAGCGGCTGGTGCAGGAGTGGCCCGCGTACCGCACGTACGTCGAGCGGGCCGGTAACCGCGAGATCCGCGTCTTCCGCCTGGTCCCGAACGCCTGAGCGACGGCTCACCGTGGCCGGAACCGCAGCGAGCAGCACGGCGACGATGGACGGGGTCCAGCGGTGACGCCTCCGCCGTCCGTCACCTTCGACCGATGCCGTCCGGACGAGCTGATGTCTGTCGTCGACGTTCTCGCCGACCTGTACGCGCTGGTCTACGCCGAGCCGCCCTACCTCGAAGGTCCGGCACAGGTCGCCCGGTTCCGAACCGGGCTGCCCGACGAGGCGGCACGGCCCGGATTCCGCCTCGTCCTGGCGAGAGAGGGCGAAGAACTGATCGGAGCGGCGTACGGGTGGACCATGGCGGCCGGCACCTGGTGGTCGCGGGCGAAGGAGGAACCCCCGGCCGAGGTGCGGGAGCGCGACAAGTTCGCCGTACTGGAATGGATCGTCCATCCGCGGCATCGGTCTCACGGCATCGGCGCGGAGTTGATGCGTCGGCTCCTTCAAGGGCGCCCGGAGAGCTGGGCGACCCTTGCCTCCGATCCGCGCAGCCTGGCGAACGGTATCTACCGGCGTAACGGCTGGCGGGTTGCCGGGCACTCCGAGCTGCCATGGGGTCCTTCGATGGAACTGCTGGTCCGCGATCTGGCTAGGGTTGCCGCAGGCGAGCGCTCGGACGGAGGTGGACCGTGGCTGTCGACGTGAACGCCGAGCGGCGTCTGGACGACCCGCGGTGGCAGGTGGCCGAGCGCGTCGGTGACGCCGTCCTGCGGCGGTTCCCGGCCGACGTGCTGGCGGTCGCCGTACACGGTCCGCTCGCGCACGGCGACGACGACGGCGGCGGGGACCGCGAGGTCGGGTTGCTGGTCGTCACCTACCGGCCCGGCGCCGGGCCGCCGCCGGCCACACGCCGGGTGGACGGGGTGCTCGTCGGCCTGACAGTGGCCGGGGCGGACGACTACCTGCGCCGGGCGACGACGATCACGTCCCGGTGGCCGCTGGCCGCTGATCGGTACGTCACCACCCGCGCCCTGCACGACCCGACCGGCTGGCTGCCGAAGCTGCGCGACGAGCACCTGGCGCGGCTGGCGCGGGCCCGGCCGGCGGAGTTCACCGGCGCCGCGCGGCAGGCGTGGTACCGGGGCAGCGCGGCGCACGCCCGGGCGTTGCGGCTGGCCGAGTGGTACGAGACGGACCAGGCGCTGCTCATGCTCGGCGAGGCGCGGCTGGCCGCGGCGACGGTGCAGGGGCTGTTCAGCCGCACCTACTTCCGCGACCCCGGGGACGCGGTGCGGCGTACCGGGCTGGCCGGCGCGGACATGACCGAGGTGGGCGCGGCGCTGACCCGCCAGGCCGAGGAGCTGGCCGCCCGGGGCCGGCCGGTCGACGGCACGATCGACGACCTGTTGTCCGGCTGAGGACGGCCCAGCCTCAGCCGATGCCGCCGCCGACGCCGATCAGCGCGCCGATCAGGTAGGTGGCGCCGGCCGCCAGCGCGCCGAGCAGCAGCTGCCGCAGACCGGCACGCCACCAGGCACGGTTGGTGAACCGGGCCACGATCGCACCCGCGACGAAGAGGCCGACGCCGCCGACGGCGAGCGCCAGCCAGAGGCTGGTGAAACCGAGCAGGTACGGCAGCAGCGGCACCAGCGCGCCGATCGAGAAGCAGACGAACGACGAGATCGCGGCGGCCCACGGGCTCGGCTGGTCGTCGGGGTCGACGCCCAGCTCCTCCCGCACGTGCACCCGCAGCGCCTCCTCCGGGTTGGCGCGTACCGCCTCGGCGACCTGCGTCGCCAGCTCGCGGGGCAGTCCACGGGCGACCCAGGCGTCGGCCAGCTCCCGGGCCTCGGCCTCCGGGTGGCGTTCCAGCTCGCGCCGCTCCTTGGCCACCTCGGCGGCGACCTGCTCGTTCGCGGACCGGACGCTCGTGTACTCGCCGAGACCCATCGAGATGGCGCCCGCCACCAGGCCGGCCGCGCCGGTGAGCACCACGTTGCGCGGGGACACCCCGCCGCCGCCCACACCGGCGATCAGCGCGATGTTGGTGACCAGTCCGTCCATCGCGCCGAAGACGGCCGGCCGCAGCCAGCCGCCGGAGACGTCCGCGTGGTGCGCCTCGCGCAGCGCCGCCGGGGTGTCGGTCACGGCAGCGTCAGGATCTCGTAGCCGTCGTCGGTGACGACGATGGTGTGTTCGAACTGGGCCGTCCACCGGCGGTCCTTGGTGACCACGGTCCAGCCGTCGTCCCACATGTCGTACTGGTAGGTGCCGAGCGTGATCATCGGCTCGACGGTGAACGTCATGCCGGGCTCCATCACGTCGGTGGGGCGCGGGCTGTCGTAGTGCGGCACGTAGAGGCCACTGTGGAACGCCTCGCCGATGCCGTGCCCGGTGAAGTCGCGGACCACGCCGTAGCCGAAACGCTTCGCGTACGACTCGATCACCCGGCCGATGACGTTGATCTGCCGGCCCGGCGCGATGGCCTTGATGCCGCGCATCATCGCCGTGTGGGTCCGCTCGACAAGCAGGCGGGCCTCCTCGCTCACCTCGCCCACGCAGAACGTGGCGTCGGTGTCGCCGTGCACGCCGTTCAGGTACGCGGTGACGTCGACGTTGATGATGTCGCCGTCCTGGAGCACCGTCGAGTCGGGGATGCCGTGGCAGATCACCTCGTTGAGGCTGGTGCAGCACGACTTCGGGAAACCCCGGTAGCCGAGCGTCGACGGGTAGGCGCCGTGGTCGCAGAGGAACTCGTGCACCACCCTGTCGATCTCGTCGGTGGTCACCCCCGGCTTGCAGTGCTCACCGGCGAGCTGGGTGGCCTGCGCGGCGAGACGCCCGGCCACGCGCATCTTCTCGATGGTCTCCGGCGTCTGCACGTGCGAGCCGCGCCACTCCTGCGGGCGCTTCTTACCCACGTACTCCGGGCGCGGGATGTGGGCGGGAACCGCTCGCCACGGGGAGAGCGTGCCGGGGGTCAGCGGCGCACGGACGGTCATGGCCCAAGCCTATCGCCGGGGGTGGTGTGCCCCCCGCCACAGCCCGGCCGGGCAGGTTGTTGCCGTACCGCAAACGCTGTGCCATTGTTGCTCCGTGGATCAAGGGGGCGCGGCGCCCGTCTTCTCCGTGACGGCGCAGGTCGACGGCGACCAAGTGCGCGTCCAGGTGACCGGCGAGGTCGACATGGCGACCGCCGACACCATGTTCCAGACCGCGCTCCGCGAGCCTGCCAAGCAGCTCACGCTCGACCTGCGGGCGGTGACCTTCTTCGACTCGGCCGCCATCCACGCGGTGGTCCGGCTCGCCCAGCGGTTCCCGAACGCACTCACCGTGCTGCCGTCCCCGCAGGTCCGGCGCGTGCTGGACATCTCCGGCCTGGGCGACCAGGACTGGCTCTCCCCCACCTGACCGACTCGGGTGCCCTTCGGGTCTAGAAGGCGTCTCCCATCGCCGGCGGCAGGGGCAGGTCCGGTCTCGGCTGCCCCTGATCCGACGCGGGGTGCCGCTTTCCCGACTCCCCGGCGGTGTCCGGGGCGAGATCACGACGCAGCGACTCGGCGTCGCGCTTGCGCACCCCGCTCGCCCGGATCGTGTTCACCGCGATGATGGTGAGTTCGTTCGCCACGTTGATGCCGCTGACGCGCGGTCCGCTGCGCAACGCCTCCTGAACCAGGCGGAGGGCCGACATCGCGGCCCGCTGGGAACGGGAGGGCCGGCTGGCGGACGGGGACCAGCCCGTACCGACGGTGCGCGCGGCCTCGGCCAGGCACCGCGCGGCCTCGGCGAGCGACCGCGGAACGGGCTCGTCGTCACGGATCGCGCGTTCGAGGTTGAGCGCGACGTCGCGGCTGTGCAGCAGGGAGCGGATCATGAGGATGGCGCCGTGCCGCCATCCCTGCAACGCGCTCTGGTTGTGCCACCGCAGCGGCGAGATGCGGACGACCTCGTCAGCGCCCGACATTGCGGCCTCCACCTCCGAGGTGTCGAGCCGGCGCAGCCTGTCGAGACCCTGACGGGCCAGCTCGGCGTCCCGGGCCAGGGCCGCGTCGGCGAGGCGGTCCAGCTCGGCGGCCATCTGGTCGAGCAGTGGCCGGCCGGCCCGCCGGATCCGGTGGATCGGGTGCAGGGGCAGCACCACGACCGCGATCAGGATGCCGACCACTCCACCGACGACGCCGTCGAGGAAGCGGGGCAGCGCGATGTCGGTCCGGGCCGGGAAGAGCACGGCGATCACCAACGCGCTGCCGCCGACCTGGGTGACGAACGCGCCCTCGTCGCTGAGCAGGACGGCGACGAGGATCGCGGCGGCGACGATGACGCCGATCTGTACGTATCCCTGCCCGACCCAGGAGACCAGCAGGTCGCCCAGCGCGATGCCCACCGCCACGCCGGCGATGAGCAGCAGCGTACGGCGGAAGCGCTGACTCACCGAACTGGCGATGGTGCCGACCGCGACGGCGGGCGCGAACAGCGGTTGCGGGTTGTGGATCAGATCCTTCGCGACCCACCACGCGACTGCGGCGGCCACCCCGCACTGCACCGCCACGAGCAGGCTCAACCGCACCCGCCGCAGTCGCTCTCCCACGGTCGCCCGGCCGGTGCGGCGAATCGCCGTCCACGCCGCGCCAACCGGGTCGTTCCCGCTGTCCCGCGAAAGACGGAACGGCTCACGCCCCATGAGGCGATCCTAGGGACTTCGCCGCATTTGATCCGCTTTACTCGGCAACGGCCCTCAGTCCCGGTCGGCCAGCCGGCGGCGCAGCGTCAGCTCGGTGCCCTCCTCGGTACGGGTCACGTTCATCTCCCCCAGCGCCTGGATCAGCGCCAGCCCGCGCCCCCGGAAGCTCGACCCGCTCGACTCCCGCCAGCGCCCGGTGTCCCGGACGGTCGCGGTGACCGTACGGTCGGCGATCGTCACCTCGACCTCGATCGTCGGGTCCACCGGGTCGACCGGGTGCTCGATCGCGTTCGCCGCCGCCTCGGAGACCGCCACGGTCAGGTCGAACAGGTCGGTCTCGCCGACCTGGTGGGCGACGAGGAAGTCCTCCAGCCGCTTGCGCAGCACGCTGAGCCGGGTCGGGTCGGCGGGCAGACGCAGCGCGAAGCGGTTCAACTCGGCCGCCTCCAGCGCGAGGACGGCCACGTCGTCGTGCCGGGACCGCCCGGCCACCCGCGCCATGACGGCGTCGACCAGGTCCGCCACGTGCTCGGCGCGGGCCGTCGCGTCCGACCGCAACTGGCCCAGCCCGGCGTCGATGCCCGCGGACCGGTCCTCGATCAGGCCGTCGGTGTAGAGCAGTAGCCGGTTGCCCGGGGCGAGTTCGCCTTCGGCGGCCGGGTAGACGGTGCCGGGGATCGCCCCGATCGGCGGTCCGAGGGCCCGATCGTGCAGGAACGCCACGTCGTCTCCTCGGATCAGCAGGGGTGAGGGATGGCCGGCGCTGGCGTACCGGATCCGGCCGGTGCGCGGGGAGAAGCCGAGGCAGACGACGGTGGCGAAGGAGCCGCTGCCGGCGGAGTGGACCAGCCGGTTGAGGCGGGTCAGCGCCTCGCCCGGGTCGTAGCCCTCCAGGACGTACGCCCGCAGCGCGTTGCGGAGCTGGCCCATCGCCGCGGCGGCCCGCACGCCCTTGCCCACCACGTCACCGATGACCAGCACCAGGTCGTCGTCGGCGGTGGCCATCACGTCGTACCAGTCGCCGCCGACCTCCACGTCGGCGCTGCCGGGCAGGTAGCGGCTGGCGACCACCGCGCCGGGCAGCTGCGGCAGCGTACGCGGCAGCAGGCTGTGCTGGAGCGTGGTGGCGATGTGGTGTTCGGCCTCGTAGAGCTGGGCGTTCTCCAGCCGGACGCCGACCAGCCGGGCCAGTTCGGTCAGCGCCGCCTGCTCGGTGCCGCCGCCCTCGCGCCGCCACACCCGCAGCTCACCGAGCTGCTCGCCGGACGTGCCGGTGAGCGGCAGCACCACTGTCGGGTCGGCGGGCAGGTCGCCGCCGGCGTCCTCCTCGTGACGGGCCCCGGTGGTGGTGACGCGGACCCGTCCGGCCTCGGCCAGGCGCAGCGCGTGCCGGGCGGCCACCCGCACCACCTCGGCTGTCGACCGGGCGGTGTTGATCTCCACGGCGGCGTCGGCGAGCGCCCGGAGCCGGCGGATGATCTGCCCACGCAACTGGCCCAGCTCGACGTTGGCCCGGACCCGGGCCACCAGTTCCTGGCTGGAGAAGGGCTTGGTCAGGTAGTCGTCGGCGCCCGCGGACAGGCCGGCGACCTCCTCGGCGGCGCCGGCCCGGGCGGAGAGCAGCACGATCGGCACGTACCGGGTGGCCGGTTTGGCGCGCAGCGCGGCGACCAGCCCGAAGCCGTCCAGCCGGGGCATCATCACGTCCGTCAGCACCAGGTCGAACGGGGTCTCGACGGCCAGCCGCAGCGCCTCCGCGCCGTCCGGCACGGCGACCACCTCGTACGCCGGGGAGAGCAGCCGGACGACGTGCTCGCGCAGGTCGGCGTTGTCGTCGGCGAACAGGATCCGGCCCGCGCCGCCCGGGGTGCCGTTCGGCTCGGGCAACCCGACGGGCCGGGCCACCTCGTCGGTCCAGAGCGCCGTCTCGGCGACGTAGAGGCGGGCCTGCTCCGGCTCGGTCAGCGGCACCGGCGAGAGGGCGGACACCCGGTCGGCGGGCAGGTGCGCGTACCCGAACGGCATGGTCACGGTGAACGTGGTGCCCCGGTCGACGACGCTGTGCGCGGTGACGGTGCCGCCGTGCATCTCGACCAGCTCGCGGACCAGGGCCAGGCCGATGCCGGTGCCCTCGTGGGTACGCGAGCGGGCGCCGGCGACCCGGTGGAACCGCTCGAAGACCTGCGGCAGCTCCTCCGGCGCGATGCCGACGCCGGTGTCGGTCACCTCCAGGACGGCGGCCCGGTCGGTCGCGCGTACCCGGACCCGGATCTCGCCGTCGAAGGTGAACTTGACCGCGTTCGACACCAGGTTGAGGACGATCTTCTCCCACATGTCCCGGTCGACGTAGACCGGCGCGGGCAGCGGCGGGCAGTCCACCACCAGGCGCAGCCCGGCCCGCTCGGTGGCCGACCGGAACGTGCTGGCCAGCCGGGAGGTGAAGTCGGACAGGTCGGTGGGCTGGTAGCGGGCGGCCAGCCGGCCGGACTCCAGCCGGGAGAAGTCGAGCACCGTGTTGACCAGCTTGAGCAGGCGCAACCCGTTGCGGTGCATGACGGTGAGCCGGTCGAGGTAGCGATCCGGCAGTTCCCGGTCGGCGAGCATCTCCTCCAGCGGCCCGAGGACCAGCGTGAGCGGGGTGCGGAACTCGTGGCTGACGTTGGCGAAGAAGTTGGTCTTGGCGCGGTCGAGCGCGGCCAGCTCGGCGGCGCGGGCGCGTTCCTGCTCGTACGCCCGCTGCTTGCCCACCGCCCGGCTGACCTGCGCGGCGACCAGGCCGACGAAGTCGCGGTAGTCGTCACTGAACGGCAGCCGGCGGGACACGCCGAGCAGCAGCACCCCGGCCGCCTCGTTCGTCGCGGTCAGCGGCAGCAGGAGCGCCTGGCCGGCGGCGTCCGGCGGCACCGCGCCGGGCAGCTCGGCGGTGGCGATCCAACGCGGCTCGGTGAGCGGCTCGCCGTCGGACACTCCGGGCGGCGGACCGGCGACAACGGCGGGGTCCACGCCCGAACAACCGCCCGCCACGAGATCGCCACGCTCGTCGGGGAACCACAGCGCACTGAACGGCACGTCGGCTCGGTGGGCGTCGAGCACCCGGGTGACCGCCCGGCCCAGTTCCCGCATGTCCGGCACTTCGCCCAGCTCGTTGCCCAGCTCGGCCAGGGCCCGCAGCCGGCGCTCGCCGAGCACCCGCCCGGTGGTCTCGTTGACGAAGCAGAAGATCCCGCTGACGGTGCCGTCGACGTCGCGGATCGGGTCGTACGAGACGTCGAAGTAGACGTCCTCCAGGAAGCCGTGCCGGTTCAGCACGAAGGGATGGTTCTCACCCCGGTAGGGCACGCCCGTGCGGCGCACCCCGTCCAGCAGCGGGCCGAGCACGTCCCAGGTCTCGGCCCAGTGCCGGTGCGCGGCCTGCCCGATCACGGCGGGGTGCTTGTCGCCGATGGTCGGCCGGTAGGCGTCGTTGTAGAAGGCCAGGTGCTGCTCGCCCCAGAACACCACCATCTGGGCGCGGGACGACAGCATGGTGCTCATCGCGTGGGAGAGCGCGGCGGGCCAGCGGTCCGGGCTGCCGAGCGGGGTGGCGGCCCAGTCGAAGGCGCCCAGCCGCTCGCCCATCTCTCCGCCGGCCGCGAACGCCGCGGCGAGCAGCGGCGACAGTGACGCCTCGCCGGCCGCCGGGGACGAACGACTGTCGTCCCCGCCCCCCTGGGCCGAGCCCATGCAGCCTCCCGCTCCGGCCATGATCACGACGGTCGGCGCTGTCACGCCGACCGTCCCCGCCTACTACCCCGACGGACGAGCAACGTAACGCACCCGCACCGTTCGACGCTGGTTACCTCCGCCTCATCCTGGCGTAACAGACGGGCCGGGGCGACTCGGGCGGTCCGGCCGGGATGACCAGGCCGGAGATTCGGCTGTCCCCACCTACGAAATGTGAGTGTGTGATCTGGCCGACACCACGGACCGGACCAGCGCGGCCACCGGTCGCGGGTCCGGCTCGTTCTCCGGATGCCACTGCACCCCGAGCACGAAGCGCCGCGCCGGATCCTCCACCGCCTCGATCACCCCGTCGTCGGCCCAGCCGGTCACCGCCAGGCCGCCGGGGTCGGCCACCGCCTGATGGTGGTACGAGTTGACCCGGTCCACCCCGGCCATCACCTCGGCGGTCCGGCTGCCGGCGGCGAAGCGCACCGGGTGCGACCCGTACACGCCCGGCGCGGGACGGTGCCCGTCGTGCCCGACCACGTCCGGCAGGTGCTGGTGCAGCAGGCCGCCGTACGCCACCGCGAGCAGCTGCATCCCCCGGCACACGCCCAGCACCGGCAGGTCGGCGGCGAGCGCGGCGCTCAGCAGCGTCGTCTCCCCGGCGTCGCGCTCCGGCCGGCTCTCGGTGCGCGGGTCGGGCGGCTGCCCGTACCGCTCCGGGCCGACGTCCGCGCCGCCGGCCAGCAGCAGCCCGTCCAGCATCCCCAGCACGTCCGCGTCGGCGTCGTCCGGGGGCAGCACCACGGCCCGGCCGCCCGCCGCGGTGACCGCCCGGACGTACGCGTGCGGCACGAGCGTCGCCGGCACGTCCCGCCACACCGCCCAGCCGGCCGGCTCGACGTACGCGGTGATGCCGATGACCGGCCTCATAGCGGTGTGACGTAGGCGCCGGTGATGCCGCCGTCGACGACGAACTGCGCGGCGGTCATGAACGAGGCGTCGTCGCTGGCGAGGAACGCCACTGCGGCGGCGATCTCGGTGGGATCGCCGAATCGGCCCATCGGCACGTGCACCAGCCGCCGGGCCGCCCGCTCCGGGTCCTTGGCGAACAGCTCCAACAGCAGCGGCGTCGCCACCGGACCGGGGCACAGCGCGTTGACCCGGATGCCCTCGCGGGCGAACTGCACGCCCAGCTCCCGGGTCATCGCCAGCACCCCGCCCTTGCTCGCCGTGTACGCGATCTGCGACGTCGCCGCACCCATCAGCGCCACGAACGACGCGGTGTTGATGATCGAGCCCTTGCCCTGCCGCCGCATGTGCGGGATGACGTACTTGCAGCACAGGTAGACGCTCGTGGTGTTCACCCGCAGCACCCGTTCCCAGGCGTCCAGGCCGGTCTCCAGGATGGAGTCGTCGTCCGGCGGCGAGATGCCCGCGTTGTGGAACGACACGTCCACCCGGCCGTGCCGCTGCACCACCCCGTCGAACAGGTCGCGGACCGCCGTCTCGTCGGCCACGTCGGCGGCGACGAACTCGCCGTCCACCTCCTGCGCGGCCCGGGTACCGGCGTCGGCGTCGATGTCCACGCACACCACCCGGGCGCCCTCGGCGGCGAAGCGCCGCACGGTGGCCAGCCCGATGCCGCTGCCCGCACCGGTCACGACCGCCACCCGGTCGGAAAGCCGTCCCTGCACTGTGATCACTCCTCGGTGCCGATGAACACGTTCTTGACGTCGGTGAAGGCGTGCAGCGCGTCCGGACCCAGCTCCCGGCCCAGGCCGGAACGCTTCATCCCGCCGAACGGGGTCCAGTAGCGCACCGAGGAGTGCGAGTTGACGCTGAGGTTGCCGGCCTCGACCGCGCGGGCCACCCGCACCGCCCGCCCGACGTCCCGGGTCCAGATCGAGCCGGAGAGGCCGTACTCGGTGTCGTTGGCGAGCCGGATCGCGTCCGCCTCGTCGTCGAACGGCAGCACCGAGACGACCGGGCCGAAGACCTCCTCCCGCCAGTGCCGGTCGGCCGGGGAGCCGGCGAGCAGCACCGTCGGGGCGTACCAGAAGCCGGGGCCGTCGGGGCAGGAGCCGGTGAACGCGACGTCCGCGCCGTCGACGTACCCGGCGACGCGGTCCCGGTGCGCGGCGGAGATCAGCGGGCCCATCTCGGCCGTGTCCCGGGCCGGGTCCTCCACCCGCACCGCCCGTACGGCCGGTTCGAGCAGTTCCAGGAACCTGTCGTACACCTGACGCTGGACCAGGATGCGGGAGCGGGCGCAGCAGTCCTGGCCGGCGTTGTCGAAGACCGCGTACGGCGCGGTGGCCGCCGCCTTCTCCAGGTCGGCGTCGGCGAAGACGATGTTGGCCGACTTGCCGCCCAGCTCCAGTGTCACCCGCTTCACCTGGGCGGCGCAGCCGGCCATGATCCGGGTGCCGACCTCGGTCGAGCCGGTGAAGCAGATCTTGCGGACCGCCGGGTGGGTCACGAACCGCTCGCCGACCACGCTGCCCTGACCGGGCAGCACTGTGAACACGCCGTCGGGCAGGCCGGCGTCGCGGGCCAGTTCGGCCAGGCGCAGCGCGGTCAGCGGGGTCAGCTCGGCCGGTTTCAGCACGACCGTGTTGCCGGCGGCGAGCGCCGGGGCGAACCCCCAGCCGGCGATCGGCATCGGGAAGTTCCACGGCACGATCACGCCGACCACGCCCAGCGGTTCGTGGAACGTGACGTCGAGCCCGCCGGGTACCGGGATCTGGTGCCCGGTCAGCCGTTCCGGCGCGCCCGCGTAGTAGTTGAGCACGTCGCGGACGTTGCCCGCCTCCCAGCGCGCGTTGCCGATGGTGTGCCCGGCGTTGCGCACCTCCAGCAGAGCCAGCTCCTCCAGGTGCGCGTCGACCTGGGCCGCGAACCGCCGCAGCAGCCGCCCCCGATCCCCCGGCGCCACGTGACGCCACGTCTCGAACGCCGCGGAAGCCCGCGCGACAGCCGCATCCACGTCCTCAACGGAGCACCCCGGAACGACCCCGATCCCCGCCCCGTCAACAGGCGAGATCACCTCACCCACGCGGTCCCCCTCCCCTCAGCTCGGCGATCTTGTAGTTGCTGCCCCGGCGAAAGCCGCACAACGCCCGCGTCGAGGGCTGTAAGTGCAAGATCGGCGTCGACAGCGGGGGCGCGAGGGCGGGCGCGGGGGCGAGGGAGGGCGGCGGGTCAGAGGCGTTCGAAGCCACGGGTCAGCTCCCAGTCCGTCACCGCGGCGTCGAAGGCGGTCAGCTCGACCTTCGCCTGGTTGGCGTAGTGGTCGGCCACCTCGTCGCCGAACGCCGTCCGGGCCACCTCGGAGCGCTGCCACAGGTCCAGCGCGTCACGCAGCGTGGTTGGCACCCGCTCGGCGTCCGGGTCGTCGTACGCGTTGCCGGCGCACTCGTCCGCCAGCTCCAGCTCGTTCTCGATGCCGTGCACCGCCCCGGCCACCAGTGCGGCGATCGCCAGGTACGGGTTGACGTCGGCCCCCGGCACCCGGTTCTCCACCCGCATCCCCTGCCCGTGCCCGACCAGCCGCAGCGCGCAGGTGCGGTTGTCGGTGCCCCAGCGCAGCGCGGTCGGCGCGAACGAGCCCGGCTGGTAACGCTTGTACGAGTTGATGTTCGGCGCGAAGAACAGGCTGAACTCGCGCATCGTGGCGAGCAGCCCGGCCAGCACCCGCTGACCGGTGACGCTCAGGTGCGCCGGCCCGTCCCCCAGCATCGCCGACGAGCCGGAGGCGTCACGCAGCGAGAAGTGGATGTGGCAGGAGTTGCCCTCCCGCTCGTTCGGCTTCGCCATGAACGTGATCGCCATGCCCTCCTGGGCGGCGATCTCCTTCGCGCCGTTCTTGTAGATGACGTGGTGGTCGGCGCAGCGCACCGCCTCGTCGTACCGGAAGGCGATCTCGTGCTGGCCGAGGTTGCACTCGCCCTTCGCGCTCTCCGGGGTGAGCCCGGCGCCGGCCATCTCGGTGCGGATACGGCGCAGCAGCGGCTCCACCCGGGCGGTGCCGAGCAGCGAGTAGTCCACGTTGTACTGGTTGGCCGGCGTGAGATCGCGGTAGCCGCGCCGCCACGCCTCCTCGTACGAGTCGCGGTATAGCACGAACTCCAGTTCGGTGCCGGCGTACGCGGTCAGCCCGTGCGCGGCCAGCCGGTCCAGCTGCTTGCGCAGGATCTGCCGGGGCGAGGCGACCACCGGGCCGGAGCCGTCCAGCCACTCCAGGTCGGCCAGCAGCAGCGCGGAGCCGGGCTGCCAGGGCATCCGGCGCAACGTGTCCAGGTCGGGGCGCATGGCGAAGTCGCCGTAGCCGCGTTCCCAGCTCGACATCGCGTACCCGTCGACGGTGTTCATGTCGACGTCCACGGCGAGCAGGTAGTTGCAGCCCTCGCTGCCGTGCGTGACCACCTGGTCGAGGAAGTAGGGCGCGTGGAACCGCTTGCCCTGCAGGCGCCCCTGCATGTCGGTGAGAGCGAGCACCACCGTGTCGATCTCACCCTCGGTGACGGCGACCCGCAACTGTTCCAGCGAGAGCGGCGTTGGTTTCATCAGGGGCCTCCATCACCAAGGTCTACTGGCAAACCGGATCACCGTCAATGCCCCGGCGAGGCCGGGTGCGAAACCGGGGAGAGCACATGCGCCGTCGTACCGTCGCGGTCGTCGCCGCCGTCCTCGCGATCGTGCTGGCCGCCACCGACGCGCACGCCGACCGCAGACCCGCCGAGGGGCGACCCGCCGCCGGGCCGGACCGGCCGGCGACCGCCGACGCGCGACCGGTCATGCTCGACCTGCGCGGCTTCGACGGACGCTCCGGCTGGTCCGGCTACGACCTGAGCCGCCCGCACGTCGTCGCCACCGGCCTGGCGGCGCCGTGGGGCCTGGGCTTCCTGCCTGACGGCAGCGCCCTGGTCGCGCAGCGGGACCGGGGCACGATCCTGCGCGTACGCCCCGGACGCCCGGCCCGCGAGGTGGCGCGGATCGCCGACGTGGTCGCCGGTGGGGAGACGGGCCTGCTCGGGCTGGCGGTCTCCCCCACGTACCGCCGGGACCGGTGGGTCTACGCCGCCTACACCACCGCCACGGATCTGCGGATCGTCCGGTTCCGCCTCGGCTCGTCCCGCGCGCCCCGGGTGCTGGTCAGCGGCATCGCCCGCAGCTCGGTGCACGCCGGCGGGCGGATCGCGTTCGGCCCCGACGGCATGCTCTACGCCGGGATCGGCGACGCCGGGGTGGCCGCCCGCGCGCAGGACCTGACCAGCCGCAACGGCAAGATCCTGCGGCTCCGCCCGGACGGCCGGACGCCCGCGGACAACCCGTTCCCGGGCTCGCTCGTCTACAGCTACGGCCACCGCAACGTGCAGGGCCTCGCCTGGGACCGGCACGGCCGGCTCTTCGCCACCGAGTTCGGGCAGAGCACCTGGGACGAGGTGAACCGGATCGTGCCCGGCGGCAACTACGGCTGGCCGGTCGTCGAGGGCGTCGCCGGTGACCCCCGGTTCCGCGACCCGGTCGTCGTCTGGCCGCCCGCCCAGGCGTCCCCGAGCGGCGCCGCTTTCGCCAGGGGCACGCTCTACGTCGCCGCGCTGCGCGGCACCCGGCTCTGGGCGGTGCCCGTCGACGCCGCCGGCCGCGTCGGCGTACCGGTGGCGGAGCTGGCCGGCACGTACGGCCGCCTGCGTACCGTCGAGGTGGCCCCCGACGGCGCGCTCTGGGTCGCGACCAGCAACCGCGACGGCCGCGGCACCCCGGCGGCCGGCGACGACCGCATCCTGCGCTTCCCGCTCACCCACCGCCGCCCCACGATCTGACCCCTGGGGTACGCGGACAGCCCGCGCCGCGTCAGCCACGAACCCGCGCCCAGGCCAGGAATCGGCTGTGCAGGTCCGGCGCGTGGTCGGGATTCAGTTGGGCGAGTTGTTCCCGCGCCTCGGTCATCAGCCCGCCGAGATAGAGCAGCAACGCGGTGCGGTCCTCCCGGTACTCGACGAGCAGCGACAGCCGGGCCGGCTGGCAGGGCCACTCCGCCCCGCAGTTGCGGCACCGCCAGAGCGGGCGCACAGGCAGGTGCGGAACCACGCGCCGGCCCATCACCGCAGCCTTCGGGCGATCGCACGCGCCTCGTCGTCGGTGAGCGGAAGGAACCAGAAGAACCGCCGGACGATCTCGGGCGGTTCCGGCCCCTCGACGCGGCCACGCAGATCCCGGATCGCGCCGCGTACGAGGAACGCCATCATCCGGATGAGCGCCGCCGGTTCGAGCTGGTCGCGGGGAATGCGACGCAGGGTGGGACACGGCCACGGCTCCCGGCAGCGCTCGCATGTCCAGTCCGGCTGATACCCGACGTGCCCGATGGCGCTGAGGACACCGACCAGAGCCGTCACCAGCGGCCCCCGTTCGCCCGCCACTCCTGCGCCGGTGTCAGACGACCTGGGCTGCCCGGGCGAACCGTGGGAAACACCCGGGTCGGCTCGCGCATCCACGCCGGCAGGTTGCTGCCGGGGTCTCGCTTCGGCAGGGTGGGCAGCTCCCGGGTACGGCACCGGAACCATCGGACACGCACATCGGCCTCCTCGTTGATGGAGGGGGCCGCCCGGCATCGTCGGGACCGGGCGGCCCCGGGCTGGAATCCGCCCGTGCTCGCCTGCGACGAGCGAATCCGCATGCGTGACAGTCTGGTGAGGACACCGCTACGGTCGGAAGGCATCGAGCCTGGTCACGGCGCACCAGTGAAGCACCGGGCCGGTCGGCGGATGTCGAATGAAATTCACGCACGGACTGTGGAGGAACTGTGGAGGAACCGACAGCCGATCTCATCCGATCGCAGCTCCGCCGGATGCGCTCCGCCGCCGGTCTCAGTCAGGAGGAGTTCGGCAGGCTTCTGCACTACTCCGCGTCCATGGTCTCGGCAGTGGAGACTGGGGCCCGTCCGCTGGATCGCGTGTTCCTTGCGCGAGCAGATGAGGCGCTGAAGACCGGCGACCTGCTGACAACGCTGCTGAAGATGGCCGAACGGGAGAGCCAGCCTTCGTGGTTCCGTCCCTGGCTGGAGGCCGAACGCTCGGCCCGTCAGCTTCGGTATTTCAATCCGTCCCTGATCCCTGGCCTGCTTCAGACGGCGAACTATGCCCGGATGGTGCTGCGCTTCGACAGCACGAGACCCCACGAGGAAGTGGAGAAGCAGGTAGCTGCACGATTGGAGCGGCAGGAGATCTTGCTTCGCGACCGTCCCCCGCTCGTCATCGCAGTGACTGATGAGTCAGCGCTCCGCCGCCGTGACGCCATCATGGCCGAGCAGCTCGCGCACCTGCTGCACATGGCCGAACTGCCGCACGTCCAACTACACGTTATTCCAGCCGATGCCGGTCATCACGTCGGCCTTTCCGGGCCGCTGGCGCTGGCCCACTCGGCGGAAGGCGGCTGGGTGGGGCACCTGGAGAACCAGCTTGCGGGTCTGGTCGTCGATGGCGAGGATGCGATGGCGACGCTCCTGGCACGGTGGGAAGGCGTCCGCAGCGTAGCCTTGCCGCAGACCCTGTCGGTCGCCCTGATAAAGGAAGTAGAGAGTCAGCATGGACCTCAGTAGCGCGATCTGGAAGAAGTCCACCCGCAGCGGCACGAGCGGTGGTGACTGCGTGGAGGTGGCCGACAACCTGCCGGGAGTCGTACTCGTACGCGACAGCAAGGACCGCGACGGCGGCACCCTCCACGTCACCCCGTCCTCGTGGCGGTCATTCATCGCCCTGGCCAAGCAGACCGGACCCGCAGCCTGACCAACAGGCCACTTCACATCGGCTGGACCCAGGCGGCTCGCCACTGCGGGGACGGGTCCTGGCCGAGGCTGGTCCAGTACTCCCGGCCCTCGACGATCCGTCCGTCGCGCACGGTCCAGAACGAGGCGACCCGGTGCACACCCATCCCCTCGTGCGGCACCTCCACCTCGGACACCACCGTCTCGCCCGACGCCACCACCCGCAGCACCCGGATCGACCAGCCCTCCGGGTACTCGGCGTTGATCTTCACGTAGTTGTCGCGACCCACGATCCGCTCGGCGCTGGCCGGCCACTCCACCACCACGTCGTCGGCCAGCAGCTCGCCGACGCCGGCCCAGTCGCGGGCCTGCATGCGATCCCACAGCGCGCGTACCACCGCTTCCGCATTCATGGGCCGGATCATGGCAGGCCCCACCGACAGCTACGACGGCTCGGCGGGCTCCGGCTCCGGATCGGCCTGTTCGACGGTACGGCGCGGGCCGGTGAACCACTTGCGGGCCGAGGCGTACCACCAGATGGCGACGCCGAGCAGCACGCCACCGATCGCGATGGGCGCGTAGTTCACAGCCGTCCAGCTGAAGTCGGGGTTGCCTGGTACACCCGCCGGGACGATCGGCAGCACGAAGTAGATCGAGATCACGGCGATCTCGACCACCGCGATCCAGCCGAGCAGCTTGTAGCGGCGGCCGAGCGTCCACGGGCCCGGGGTGAACCGGTCGCCCATCCGCAGCCGCAGGAAGATCGGGATGATGAAGGACAGGTACAGCCCGATCACCGCCACCGACACCACCGCGTAGAACGCGACCGGGATGCCGCCGCGCTGGTAGAGCGCGGGCAGCGTGAGCACCAGCCCGGCCAGCGTCGCGCCGATGATGGCGTTCACAGGCGTGCCGTTGCGGTCGACAGTCGACCACAGCCGCCAGCCGGGCACGGCCCGGTCGCGGCTGAACGCGTACGCCATCCGCGACATCGACGTCACGCAGCTCATGCCGCAGAAGAACTGCCCGATGGTGGAGATGATGATGACGGCCTTGAAGAAGAACGGCGTCAGCGCGGTCTCGAAGATCGCCCCGGAGAAGCCGCCCGCCTCGTTTATCGCGTCCACGTCGGTGGCCGCGAACAGGAACGCCAGCAGCAGGATCCAGCCGCCCACCGCCGAGTAGAAGATCGACCGCCACAGCCCCTGCGCGGCGGCCTTGGACGCGCCGCGGGTCTCCTCGGAGACGTGCGCGCAGGCGTCGAAGCCGGTGATCGTGTACTGCGTGAGCAGGAAACCCAGCGGCAGCACATAGAACCAGAACGCCAGCCCGCCGGTGTCGCCGTCACCGAAGCCGGAGTTGTTGAACCGCTCGGTGAACACGAACTGGAAGCTCTGGTGGTTGTCCGGGACCAGGACCAGGATCAGCACCACGGCGGCCGCGCCGGCCACGTGCCACCAGACCGAGACGTTCTGGAGTACGTCGATGATCCGGTGCCCGTAGATGTTGATCAGACCGTGCAGCGCGAGGATCACCACGAACAGCCCGAACGTCTGGTGCCCGGTGCCGGCCCAGCCGTCGAACAGCGCCGACAGCGTCAGGTTGAGGAACGTGGCGCAGCCGTAGTCGACAGAGGCGGTCACCGCGACCAGCCCGATCAGGTTGAGCCAGCCGGTGAACCAGCCGTGCACCGGCCGGCCCATGGTCGCCGCCCACCAGTAGATCCCGCCCGCCGTCGGGTACGCGGAGACCAGCTCGGCCAGGCAGAAGCCGATGATCAGGATGAACAGCGAGATCAGCGGCCAGCCCCAGGAGATCGCCACCGGGCCGCCGTTGTTCCACGCCTGGCCGAACGTGGTGAAGCAGCCGGCCAGGATCGAGATGATGGAGAACGAGATCGCGAAGTTGGAGAAGCCGCTCCACTTGCGGCGCAACTCCTGTTTGTAGCCGAGTTCGGCGAGTCGTCGGGCGTCGTCGTCCATCGGCTGCTCGGCGGTCGGCGCGGGCGTCGTGGCCACTGCACACCTCCTCGAGGCGATGCTCGTGCGAGTGCTCGCAGTGTGCTCCCGGCCGATCAAGGTGGTCAATACGTACCCCGGTAATTGCGTTGTCGCCGGATCCCACCGGGGGCATCATTGTGGGCGTGACCAGGCCCGACCCGACGGGCCGGCGCCGGGCGCTCGGCAACGCCCGGTCCGCGGCGGCGCGCGGCGTCCACCTCTCTCTCACTGAAGTACGGCGATCGGCCGTACCCTCCGGACGCCCCGCGCCGCCGCACCTCTAGACGAACAGCAACCCGGCGACCCAGAGCGCGGCGATCATCAGGCCGGCCATGAACTCCAGCAGCATGGACAGCCCGGCCGCCTTCAGCGCCTGCACGGTGGCCGGCCAGGCGAGCCGGGTGTCGCCCAGCCGCAGCCGCTCCGCGCCGAAGATCCCGCCGACGAAGCCGATCGGCAGCCCGACCACCGGGATCACGAAGAAGCCGACCACCCCGAGCAGCCCGCCGACCAGCAGCGACGACGTGGGCACGCCGGTCCGCTTCAGGTTCCGCCCGGGCCACAGGTACTTGAGCACGGTGCCGCCGGCGGCGATCACTGTGGCGGCGGCGAGCACCGCCCAGCGGCCCGGCCCGGCGCCGCCGAACAGCGCCCACACCAGTACGCCGCCCCAGCACAGCGGCAGCGCCGGCAGCCCGGGCACTACCACTCCGGCCAGCCCGGCGATGATCGCCAGCGCGGCGACCACCGACACCACCGCCTGCGAATCGGTGAGGCTCACCGTTCTCCCTTCCTCGCCTGCCGCCGCGTGAGCGGGAGGTGTTAAGCGGGGCCCCCTGCTCTACCGGAGGCGTTAACAGGGGGCCCTTCCTTACCCGCCCAGGCGGGCGCGGATGCCGTCGGCGGGCATCGGGGCGCCGAACAGGCGGCCCTGACCGGTGTCGCACCGCAGCGCCCGCAGCCGCTCGGCCTGCACCTCGGTCTCCACCGCCTCGGCCGTCACCGACAGCTCCAGCGCGTGCGCCAGCCGGACCAGCGCGTCCACGATCCGCTCGTCCCGGTGGTCGGCGACCGCGTCCCCGCCGTCACCCTTTATCCCCTCGACGAACGGGCCCGCCAGCTTCACGCAGTGGATCGGCAGCCGCCGCAGGTACGCCAGGTTCGAGTACCCGGTGCCGAAGTCGTCGATGGCCAGCCGCAGCCCCAGGTCGGCGAGCTGGTGCAGGGTCCGCAGCGGCTCACCCGCGCTGCCCATGACCGCGCTCTCGGTCAGCTCCAGCTGCAACAGCTCGGCCGGCAGGCCGGTGTGCTGCAACGCCTCCGCGACCGTCTCCACGATGGCCGGGTCGTCCGCCTGCCGGGCGGCCAGGTTGACGCTGACCACCAGCGACGTCTCCGGGTACGCGCGCCGCCACGACTCGGCGTCGCGGCACGCCTGACGCAGCACCCACGCGCCGAGCCGGACGATCAGGCCGGTCTCCTCGGCCAGCCCGATGAACCGGTCCGGCCCGATCAGGCCCAGCTCGGGGTGCTGCCAGCGCACCAGCGCCTCGACCGCCACCATCGTGCCGTCCAGCAGCGACACGATCGGCTGGTAGTGCAGCACGAACTCGTCCCGGTCCAGCGCGGCGGGCAGGTTCGCGGCCAGCGCCGAGCGGGCGATGTCGGCGGCGCTGCGCTCCGGGTCGTACACCGCCCAGCGTCCCCGGCCCTCCGCCTTGGCCCAGTAGAGCGTGGTGTCGGCGGCCTTCATCAGGTCACCGACGCTGGTTTCCGCCGCCGGGCACTCCACGATGCCGATGCTCGCCGACACGGCGAGCTGCTGGTCGGCGACGTGCACCGGCGCGGAGACGGCGGCCAGGGCCAGTTCGGCGACCTCCACCGCGTCGTCGATGCCGCCGTCGGAGTCGACCAGGATGACGAACTCGTCGCCGCCCATGCGGGCCACCAGGTGACCGCGCCCGGCCACGCAGTCGCTGAGCCGGCGGGCGATCACCTTGAGCAGCCGGTCGCCCAGGTCGTGGCCGAGGCTGTCGTTTATCGCCTTGAAGCCGTCCAGGTCGATGAAGCAGAGCCCGACGCGCTGGTCGTCGCCCGCCCCGTCGAAGACGGTGCCGAGCGTCTCGAAGAACAGCGTCCGGTTGGGCAGGCCGGTCAGCGGGTCGTGCAGCGCCTGGAACCGCAGCCGCTGCTGCAGCTCGTACCGCTCGGTGATGTCCTCGACCATGGCGACGGTGAACCGGGGCCGGCCGTCGTCGTGCCGGATCAGCGAGACCGCGAGGTCGGTCCAGACGACGCTGCCGTCCTTGCGGTAGTAGCGCTTCTCGACGCGCGCGCTGTCCCGCTTGCCCTCGATCAGCTCCTGGTACAGCTCCCACATGCCGGCCGCGTCGTCGGCGTAGGCCAGCGCCGACACGTTCATCCGCCGCATCTCCGCGACGGTGTAGCCGAGCATGTCCGCGAAGGACTGGTTGACCTCGATGATCTGCCCGTCCACACCGGCGATGCCGATGCCGATGACGGCGCCGGTGAAGACCGCCCGGAAGCGGGCCTCGCTGTCCCGCAGCGCCTGCTCGACGGTGTCCCGCGCCTGCCAGGCGGAACGGGAGATTCGCTCCTGCTGGCTGAACACCCGGTCGCGCAACGCGCGGGCGAACCCGGCGGCGAACGCGCCCTGCAGCAGCGCGACCCGCTCGCGCAGTTCGGGTGACTCCGCCCGGCCGGGCAGCACCCACTGCAGGAACCGGTCACCGAGCGCCTGCACCGACCAGTCGAGCACGCCGGGCTCGGTGAGATGCGCCTGCACCAGGGCCCGTCCCACCTCCTCCGCCGGGCGGGCGGAGAAGGTGGGGGCGAGCAGGGCCTCGCCGAGCCGCTCGGTGAGCGGCACCAGCAGGCGCTCGGTCTCGGCCGCGGTCAGCGGCACGAATCCGATGCGGCGCACCGCACGAGCCCACTCGGCGGCGTACGCGACGGCGCCGGGCCGGCTGACGTCTCCCCCGTCGATGTCCGGGGCGCGCATGGGATCAGCCGAGGGCGCGGTCGTGCCGGGCGACGCCGCCGAAGGCGCCGAACCGCTCCGGGTGCTCGTCCACGTCCGACGGTGACTCGGGCCGCCACAGCGGCATGTGCACCACGCCCGGTTCGAGGATCGTCCAGTCGCCGAAGAAGCCGGTGATCTCGGCCCGCGAGCGCAGCGTGATCTCGGTGGCGGTACGCGCGGACAGCCGCTGCGCGTCCAGCATCTCCTGCGGCTGGTCCTCGAACGTGGAGTGGGAGATGACCAGGTAGCTGCCCGGGGCGGCGGCCGCCCGCAGGGTGGCCAGGATGTCGGCCGGGCGGTCGGCGTCCGGGACGAAGTGCACGACGCCGGCGAGCAGGATGCCCAGCGGCCGGTCGAAGTCGATCAGCCCGCTGGACCGGGCGTGGTCCAGGATCAGCTTCGGCTCACGCAGGTCGGCCAGGACCGCGGTGGCGCGCTCGTTGCCGGCGAGCAGCTCGTGGCTGTGCGCCACGGCGACCGGGTCGATGTCGACGTACACGATGCGGGCGTCCGGGTTCGCGGCCTGGGCGACCTCGTGCACGTTGCCGACGGTGGGGATGCCGGAGCCGATGTCGAGGAACTGGTCGATGCCGGCGTCGAGCAGCACCCGTACCGCCCGGCGCAGGAACTCCCGGCCCGAGCGCATGGTGGCGGCCAGGTTCGGTGTCATGGCCGCGATCTGCTCGGCCAGCTGCCGGTCGATCTCGAAGTTGTGGGCCCCACCGAGGAAGTAGTCGTAGACCCGGGCGGCGCTCGGCCGACTCAGGTCGATCTCGGTGGGCACGCCGTCCGGCGTCTGCATCGCTCGGTCCCCCAGGTCGTCGCCGCCGTCGCTGGCGGGTCGTGTGGTGCAGACCACTCTAGGCCGGTACGGCCAGGTATGGGAGATCCACAACGGGCGATGCTGCCGGCCCACGTCAGTCGGCCGACTCCAGCAGCAGCGAGATGCCCTGGCCGACGCCGACGCACATGGTGGCGAGCGCCCGGCGGCCGCCCCGGCGGCGCAGTTCGAGCGCGGCGGTCAGCGCCAGCCGGGCGCCGCTGGCGCCGAGCGGGTGGCCCAGCGCGATCGCCCCGCCGCCCGGGTTGACATGCTCGGCGTCCTCCGGCAGGCCCAGCTCGCGCAGCACCGCCACGGCCTGCGCGGCGAACGCCTCGTTCAGCTCGATCACGTCCACGTCGGCGAGCGACAGGCCCGTCCGGTCGAGCAGCTTGCGGGTGGCCGGCACCGGGCCGACGCCCATGATCCGCGGCGGTACGCCGGCCGCCGCCGCGCCGCGTACCCGGGCCAGCGGGGTGAGGCCGTAGCGTTCGACGGCGGCCGCGGAGGCGACGAGCAGCGCGACCGCGCCGTCGTTGACGCCGGAGGAGTTGCCGGCCGTCACCGTGCCGCCCTCACGGAACGGGGTGGGCAGCGAGGCGAGCTTCGCCAGCGTCGTCTCGCGCGGGTGCTCGTCGGCCTCGACCAGCTTCGTCTCGCGCTTGCCGGCGGGCACCGTCACCGGGACGATCTCCTCGGCCAGCCGGCCGTCGGCCTGCGCCTTGGCGGCCCGCTGCTGCGACCGGTACGCGAAGGCGTCCTGCGCGGCCCGGTCCACGCCGAACTCGGCTGCCACGTTCTCCGCCGTCTCCGGCATCGAGTCGACGCCCCAGCCCTTGCGCATCAGCGGGTTGACCAGCCGCCAGCCGATGGTGGTGTCGTACACCTCGGCGGTGCGGGCGTACGGCGTGGCCGCCTTCGGCATGACGAACGGCGCGCGGCTCATGCTCTCCACGCCGCCGGCCACCACCAGGTCGGCCTCACCGGCGACGATCGCGCGGGCGGCGGAGGCGAGCGCGTCCAGGCCGGAACCGCAGAGCCGGTTGACGGTGCTGCCCGGCACCTCCTCCGGCAACCCGGCGAGCAGCGCGGCCATCCGGGCCACGTTGCGGTTGTCCTCGCCGGCCTGGTTGGCGCAGCCCAGGATCACGTCGTCGGTACGCGCCCAGTCGACCGACGGGTGGCGGGCCACCAGTTCGCGGACGACGTGCGCGGCCAGGTCGTCGGGGCGGACCCCGGCCAGGGCGCCGGCGTACCGGCCGATCGGGGTGCGGACTCCGGCAACGAGATAGGCCACTGTCATCGCGCGTACGTCCTTCGGGGGTGGGAAGGGGTCGGTGGGGGTACCCGGCGCCAGGATATCCGTGACCGGAGCGGATAGGTTTGCCGCATGTCCGGGGCCCAGTTCAGCGCAGAGACAAGCGGCGGCGGCGCGTTCGTCCGCCAGCCCAACCGGTTCACCGGCCGGGTCACCCCGCACTCCACCTCCCCGGAGGGCGGCGGGCCGGACGATCAGGGGCGCTGGCCGCTGGAGGCGGGCCGCTACCGGCTGATCTGGTGCCGGGCCTGCCCGTGGGCGCACCGGGCCCGGATCGTGCGCGGCCTGCTCGGGCTGGACGAGGTGATCTCGCTGGGCACCGTCGACCCGATCCGGGACGAGCGGGGCTGGCGGTTCGCGCTCGACCCGGACGGCTTCGACCCGGTGCTCGGCATCGGCTTCCTGTCCGAGGCGTACCTGTCCACCGACGCGGACTACACCGGCCGGGTGACCGTGCCGGCGCTCGTGGACACGCTCACCGGACGGGTGGTCACGAACGACTATCCGCAGCTCACGCTCGACTTCTCGACCGAGTGGCGGCGGTTCCACGCGCCGGACGCGCCGGATCTGTACCCGGTCGAGCTGCGCCCGGAGATGGACGCGCTGATGGCGGAGATCCACCGGGACGTCAACAACGGCGTCTACCGATGCGGGTTCGCCACCTCCCAGGAGGCGTACGACGAGGCGTTCACCGCGCTGTTCGCCCGCCTCGACGCGCTGAGCGAGCGGCTGGCCGGCCGGCGCTACCTGATGGGCGACGCGATCACCGAGGCGGACGTGCGGCTGTTCACCACGCTGGTGCGCTTCGACGTGGCGTACCACGGGCACTTCAAGTGCAACCTGCGCAAGCTGACCGAGATGCCGGTGCTCTGGGCGTACGCGCGGGACCTGTTCCAGACGCCGGGCTTCGGCGAGACGGTGGACTTCGACCACATCAAGCGGCACTACTACGCCACCCACGACATGATCAACCCGACCCGGATCGTGCCGCTCGGCCCCGACCTGTCCGGCTGGACCACCCCGCACGGACGTGGCTGAGGACACCGGCCGCCGGATCTCCGCCGCGTTCGCCGCCGTCTGCCTGGCCGCCGGCGCGGCTGCGGTGACTGTTGCGGTGGTCGCCGGTCCCGGTCCCGGACCCGTCGCGTACGTGAGTGAGGCGGGCATCGCGGACAGCGGGTACGCCGGGGCGTACCGGATCGGGATCTTCTCGGTGGCCGCGTCGCTGCTGCTGCTCGCCGGGGCGCTGCCGCCGGGGTTGCGGGCGGCGGCCGGGCTGCTCGGCATCGGCGCGGTCGCGACTGTGCTGTCCGGCGCTGTCACGTGCAGCGAGGGCTGCCCGTTGCCGCCGTTCGAGGCGCCCACGGTGGCGGACCTGGTGCACGGCGGGGCCAGCATCGCGGCGACCGCCGCTGTGGTGCTCGCCATGCTCGTGGTGCTGTTCTCCCGGGCGGCGGACCAGGGGCTGCGGCGGATCGCCGCGGTCGGCGCGGCGGTGGCGCTGCCGGTGGCCGTCGTGGTCGCGCTGGCGCTTCTGCTGGTCGGCCGCA
Organism: Micromonospora sp. M42; assembly: GCF_000568915.1. NCBI lineage: Bacteria > Bacillati > Actinomycetota > Actinomycetes > Micromonosporales > Micromonosporaceae > Micromonospora > Micromonospora sp. M42. The sequence continues at coordinate 2,869,737 of NZ_KK037233.1, forward strand.
GCACGCTGCTCGGGCTGTCGGAGCGGGTGCTGCTGGTCGTGGTCGCCGCCTGGGGACTGGTCACCTCCGGATACCTGGCTGTAAGGAGCCTCACCGGCGACGGTCCTTCCGTTCCCACCCGCGACGGGAGTAACGTGTCGCGACGATGACCAATGTCTGGTGCCTCACCGAGCGCCTGTACGTCGATCTGCGACGGCAGGCCAGCGGCGTCTGTCCGGCGTAGCTCCACGCCCTGACGCCCGCCTTCCCTCTCCAGACCTTGGACCCGTCCTCATGGCTTCCGCCCTGCGCAGAATTCCCTTCTCCGTCCAGATCCTGCTGGGCCTCGTGCTCGGTGTGGCGCTCGGTTTCCTCGCCCGCGCCGCCGACCTCGCCTGGCTGACCAGCACGCTCGACACCGTCGGCGGCCTCTTCGTCCAGCTGCTCAAGCTGGCCGTGCCGCCGCTGGTCTTCACCGCCATCGTGGTCAGCGTGGTCAGCCTGCGCGGCGTCGCCCAACGCCGCCCGGCTCGCCGTCAAGACGCTGCTCTGGTTCGCCGTCACCGCGCTCATCGCGGTGAGCATCGGCATCGGCCTCGGCCTGCTCACCGACCCCGGCCGCGGCGTCAACCTGGACCCGGCCGGCGCCACCGCGCCGAAGACCACCGGCTCCTGGATCGACTTCCTCACCGGCATCGTCCCGACCAACCCGGTCGGCGCGTTCGTCGAGGGCAACGTCCTGCAGATCGTCTTCCTCGCCCTGGTGGTGGGTGCCGCCGCGCTGCTCGTCGGCGACGCCGCCGAGCCGTTCGTGTCGCTCAACCGCTCGCTGCTGTCGATCGTGCAGAAGGCGCTCTGGTGGGTCATCCGGCTCGCCCCGATCGGCACGCTCGGCCTGATCGGCAACGCCGTCGCCTCGTACGGCTGGGACCTGCTGGCCCCGCTCGCGAAGTTCACCACGGCCGTCTACGTCGGCTGCGCGCTGGTGCTGTTCGTGGTCTACCCGGTGCTGCTCGCGGTGGCCGGCAAGCTCAACCCGCTGCGTTTCTTCGCCGGCGCCTGGCCCGCCATCGAGCTGGCGTTCGTGTCCCGCTCCTCGGTGGGCACCATGCCGGTGACCCAGCGCTCGGTGGAGCGCCTCGGCGTCCCCCGCGAGTACGCCTCCTTCGCCGTGCCGTTCGGCGCCACCACGAAGATGGACGGCTGCGCCGCCATCTACCCGGCGCTCGCCGCGATCTTCGTGGCGCAGGTGTTCGGCGTGAACCTGGGCGTCACCGACTACCTGCTGATCGCGTTCGTCTCGGTGGTCGGCTCGGCCGCCACCGCCGGCCTGACCGGCGCGATCGTCATGCTCACGCTGACCCTGAGCACGCTGGGCCTGCCGCTGGCCGGGGCCGGCCTGCTGCTGGCCATCGACCCGATCCTGGACATGATCCGCACCGCCACGAACGTGGCCGGTCAAGCGGTGGTGCCGACCATCGTGGCCGCCCGGGAGGGCACGCTCGACCGGGCCGCGTACGACTCGGCCGGCAAGCGCGACCTGATCGAGCCGGTCGAGACCGAGCGGCTCGACCCCGTACCCGCCTGATCCACACTTCTTCGGGTGCGTCTTCCGAAAGCGGGAGGCGCACCCGAAGCCATGACCGGAGGATCTTCGACAATGAGCGCCCTGTTCACCCCGCTCGCCCTGCGCGGCGTCACGCTGCCCAACCGGATCGCGCTGGCGCCCATGTGCCAGTACAGCGCCGGGCCCGACGGCCTGCCCACCGACTGGCACCGCGTCCACCTCGGCTCCCGCGCGGTCGGCGGGGCCGGGCTCGTGATCACCGAGGCGACAGCTGTGGTGCCCGAGGGCCGGATCAGCCCGCAGGACACCGGCCTCTGGTCCGGCGCGCACGTCGACGCCTGGCGGCCGATCACCGCGTTCGTCGCCGCCCACGGCGCGGTGCCGGCCGTGCAGCTCGCGCACGCCGGGTTCAAGGCGTCCACGTACCGGCCGTGGGCGCCCGCGCGCGGCGGCGTGCCGGACGCCGAGGGCGGCTGGACCCCGGTGGGCCCGGGCGACCAGCCGTTCGTGCCGGAGTACCGCACGCCCACCGCGCTGGACGAGGCGGGCATCGCCGCCGTGGTGGACGCCTTCGCCACCGCCGCCGGGCGGGCGCTCGACGCCGGGTTCGCCGCCGTGGAGATCCACGCCGCGCACGGCTACCTGCTGCACGAGTTCCTGTCCCCGCTGACCAACCGGCGCACCGACGGCTGGGGCGGCGACCGGGCCGCCCGGATGCGGCTCACGCTGGAGGTGGCCCGCACGGTACGCGCCGCCGTCGGCGAGTCGGTGCCGGTGCTGACCCGGATCTCCGCCACCGACTGGACCGACGACGGCTGGACCGTCGAGGACAGCGTGGTGCTCGCCGGGGAGCTGGCCGCCGCCGGGGTGGACCTGGTCGACACGTCCTCCGGCGGCGCGGCGGTCCGGGCGTCCATCCCGGTCGGGCCCGGCTACCAGGTGCCGCTGGCCGCCCGGATCCGCCGCGACGCCGGGGTGCCGACCGGTGCCGTGGGCCTGATCGTCGAGCCCGAGCAGGCCGAGCAGATCGTGGCCGGCGCGAGGCGGACCTGGTGCTGCTGGGCCGGGAACTGCTGCGCGACCCGTACTGGCCGCGCCGCGCCGCCGCCAAGCTGAACGCCACCCCCGCCTGGCAACCAGTACGCCCGCGCTTCTGACGTGCGCGTCGATCATG
>NZ_KK037233.1:2873663-2893660 GCF_000568915.1 Micromonospora sp. M42
ATCGGCAGCAGGCCGCTGGCCACCGACGGGGTGGACCGGGCCCACACCTGCATGGCGATCTCACGCCGCTGCCGCTCGCTGCGTACCTCGTCGAGCCGGGCGAGGTGCCGCAGCACCGGGCGGGTGGCGCCGGCCAGCTTGACCGTACGGGCGGCGGACAGCGCGGAGACCAGCGCGGTGGCGAACGCGGCGCGCGCCTTCACCGTGCCGGCCGCGGTGCGTTCCAGCCTCGGCCCGAACAGCGTCGCCGCCAGCCCGGAGACCACCATCGTGCCGACGAAGAACAACGCCGGTACGAAGCTGCCGGTCACCAGCGTCATGGTGACCACGATGACCAGCGAGATGAACTGGTCCATCAGGTTGTCGGCCAGGTGCACCACCCGGTCGGTGTCACCGCCCTGGGCCACCACCTCGGCCGGGGTGTGCCCGCTGACCCGGCGCGCGCCGGTCTGCCCGTGCACCAGCCGGGCGCTGATCCGCAGCATCTGCCGGATCCACCACTGCGGGAACCACAGGTTCGTCAGGTACGGCAGCGGCAGCACCACGAGCAGCGCGGCCACGATGCCCAGCGCCGGCAGCCACGGGTCGCCGCCGCCGACCAGGTCGGCCCAGAGCCAGGGCAGCACCGCGCCGTCCATCCCGAGCACAGTCATCACGATGAACAGGCCGACCGAGATCAGGCCGTACCGCGGGTCGTTGAGGCCCAGCCGGAGGATCTCGCGCATGGTCCGCGCGGGCGGCGCGGGCGGCGCGGGTGGCGGGTCGGCGCGCGGCACGGCGGCCGGCCGCGTCGCGGGCGCGGTGGGCGTCGCGGGCGCGTCGTCCCAGGCGGGCGCGTCGAGCAGGTCGACGCCGCCGCGCCGGGCGCCCACTCCGGCGTACGCCCCGGCGTGGCTGGTGGCGAGCAGTTCGGCGAAGCGGGCCGACTCGCGCAGCGGACCGGCCTCCAGCACCGCTCCGTCGGCCATCACGACCACCTCGTCGCAGCGGCGCACCGAGGAGAGCCGGTGCGCGATGACGATGCCGATCCGGTCGGTGAGCAGCCGTTCGGTGGCCTCGCGTACCCGGTTCTCGGTGACCGGGTCGAGCCGCGCGGTGGCCTCGTCGAGGATCACCACGTGCGGGTCGCGGACCAGGATGCGGGCGAATGCGACGAGCTGCTCCTGCCCGGCGGAGAGCACGTAGCCGCCGTCGCCGAGCCGGGTGTGCACGCCGTCGGGCAACTCGGCGATCCAGCCGGACAGGCCCAGCTCGGCCAGCGCCCGCTCGGCAGCGTCCAGCAGCTCCGGGTCGAACAGCGCCACGTTCTCGGCGAGCGTGCCGGCCAGGATCTCGGTGCGCTGCGGCACCACGGCGATCCACCGGCGCAGTTCCTCGACGTCCAGGTCGACCAGGTCGGTGTCGCCGAGGAACACCGTGCCGCGGGGCACGTCCACCGCCCGGGTGAGCACCTTTGCCAGCGTCGACTTGCCCGAGCCGGTACGCCCGACGAGCGCGTACGAGCGGCCCCGGACGAAGTCGAGGCGCACGTCGCGCAGCGCCGGCCCGCGCTCGTCCCCGCCGGCCGGGTAGCGGTAGGTGAGCCCGCGCACGGTCAGGTCGCCGTCGACCGGGGTGGCCCCGCCCTCCGGCTCCTGCGGCGACCCGGCGAGCAGTTGCACCCGGCCCCACGCGCCGAACGCCTGCTGCAGGTGCGGCACCCAGCGGGCGATGTGCTCGACAGTCGCGCCGAACGCGATGGCCAGCAGCCAGATCCCGGTCAGCCGGGCGGCGTCCACGCGGCCGGTGGCGAGCGCCCACGCGCCGCCCAGCACCACACCGGCGATGCCGATCCGGACCGCGCCGGCGGCGGCCGCGGTGACCCGGGCGGAGAGCCGGAACACCCGGACGCACCGGGCGATCACCTCGGCCGCGCGGCGGGCGTAGAGGCGCAGCACGTACGGCCGGGCGAGGCTGGTGCGCACGTCGTCCTGCCCGTGCACCGCCTCCTCCATCACCGCCGCGAGGTCCGACCACGCCTCCTCCTCGGCCATCCGGGCCGGGGCGATCCGGGCGGTCGGGCGGCGCAGCGTCACCGCGAGCAGGGAGGTGAGCACGATCATGCCGACACCGGCGGGCCACCAGACGATCAGCGCGCTCACCGTCGCGAGGACGCAGACCGCGAGGCCCTGCGCCAGCCGTACGCCGGTGTTCCGCATCTCGGCGGCGACCTGGTAGACGTCGTTGTCGATCCGGTCGAGCAACTCGCCGACCGGCGTGGTCTCCAGGGTGGGCAGGTCCTGGCCGAGCGCGACCCGGCAGAGCCGCCGCCGCACGTCGGCCGACCAGTCGGCGGTGAGCCGCGCCATGATCAGGCCGATCAGCAGGTCGGTGACGACTGCGGCGACGAGCGCCACCGCGAGCGCGACGAACCAGCCGGACGAACGGTGCACCAGCACCGGCCCGGCCAGCGCGGACGCGGCCGCCTGGCCACCGGCCCCGAGCACGATCAGCAGCAGGACCGCCGCCATCCGCCGGGGCGCCGTGGCCCAGAGATCTCGGAGCAGGCGCATGGAAGGTCCTCCGGACTCGGATCGGTGGGGGCGGTGACCTCACCCTCACCCTTCCGGCGGCCCGGAATCAACCGAATTACCGACCGCTGGTCAGGTCCGCGCGACCCGCCGGACGATGCCGAGCAGCGACTCCTGCACCTCGTCGATCGAGCGGTCCGGCGAGAAGACGAGCCAGTCCACCGCCACCACCAGCCCGACGCCGAACAGCGCCGAGCTGGCGGTACGCACGTCCAGGTCGGCCGGGAGGTCGCCGCTGTCCACGCCGGCCTGCACCGTGTCGGCGATCACCGCGATGGCCTCGCCGCGCAGCAGCCGCAGCGTCTGCTGCCACTCCCGGTTGGTCCGCCACATCTCCGAGAGCAGCAGCTGGGCGAAGGCGCGGTAGCGGCGGATGTACTCCAGTTGCGCGCGGACCAGCGCGCCCAGCGCCTCCAGCGGCGGCAGCCCGTCGACGGCGGCCCGGAACTCGGCGGTGAGCAGGCCGATGCCGTGCCGCAGCAGCTCCTCGAACAGGACGGTCTTGGACTCGAAGTTGTAGTAGACGGTCCCCTTCGCCACGCCGGCCCGGGCCGCGATGTCGTCCACCGTGGTGGCCGAGAATCCCTGCTCGGCGATGAGGTCCACCGCCGCCACGAAGAGGCGCTGGCGGGTGTCCTCGCGCCGGCGTGTCCGTCCGTCCGTCACCGGCTCATCCTCACATGGTCAGTTCGGGGTGCAGCTTGGCCGGGGTCAGCCGGCGGGAGCGGCGGGCCGCGCCGACGGTGAGCGCCATGGCGCCCAGCCCGAACGCGAGCAGCACCAGCGCGCCGGTGACCACCGGGGCGGTGGTGCCGCCGTTGATGGTGTGCCGCAGGCCGTCCACCACGTACGTCATCGGCAGCCAGGGGTGGATCGCCTGGAAGAAGCCGGGCGACGTCTGCACCGGGTAGGTGCCGCCGGACGAGGTGAGCTGGAGCATCAGCAGCGCCAGCGCGGCCAGCCGCCCGGCCGGGCCGAGCGCCACGCCGAGCAGTTGCATGATCGCGGTGAACGCCAGCGAGGTGAGCGCGAGCAGCCCGAACGTGGCCGCCCCGTGCCGCGGGTCGAGCCCGAGCGCCAGCGTCACCACCGTGTAGAGCACGGTGACCTGGGCCAGGCCGATGCCCGCGGCCGGGAGCCACCCGGCGAGCACGACCCGCCAGCCGGGCGCGCCGGACATCACGTGCCGCCGGTTGACCGGCCGCAACAGCATGTACGTGATCATCGCGCCGACCCAGAGCGCCAGCGACAGGAAGTACGGGGCGAAGCCCACGCCGTACGAGCCGGCCGGGTTCTGCGAGTCGCGGATCAGGCCGACCGGGTCGCCGAGGACGCCGGCGCGGGTGGTCGCGTCGTCGTACCCGGGTAGTTTCCGCTCCCCGGCGGCGAGCCCGTCGGCGAGGTCGCCGGCGCCGCCCTCCAGCCGGGTCAGCCCGTCGACCAGCCGGTTGCTGCCGCTGCCGAGCTGGGCCAGGCCGCCGTCGAGCTGGCGGGCGCCGGTGGCGAGCCGGTAGAGGCCGCCGCGCAGCTCGTTCGCGCCGGTCGACGCGTCGCCGAGGCCGTCGCGGAGCTTGGCGCTGCCCTGGGCCAGCGTGGCGAGCCCGCCGGCCAGCTCGTTGACCTTGGCGCGGGCGGACGCGACGTCGTCGGCCAGGTGCGGCGCGGCGGCGGCGACCTCGCGTGCGGTCTTCGCCACGTCGGTCATCTGCTTGCGCAGCGTGGCCATGTCGGTCCGGTCCAGCGCGGCCACCACGGAGCGGGCCTGCGTGACGGCCCGGTCGGCGGCCTTGCGGGCGGCGGCGAAGTCGGGGTTGTCCGCCAGCTCGGGGTGTTCCTTCGCGACCGCGTCGAGCCGGTCGCGGATCTCCTCGGCGGTCGCGACCACCTCGGCGGCCTTGCCGGGGAGCGCGTCCAGCCCGGCGGCGAGTTGCTGCGCGCCGTCGGCGACGAGCGTGGCCGCCTTCTCGATCCTGTCGGCGTTGCGGCGCAGCACCGGCTCGTACTTGTCGGCTGCGGCGTTCACCGTCGCCGCCGCGGCCTTGGTCTCGGTGGCGGCGCGTCCGGCGCCGTCGGCCAGCTGGGCGGCGCCGGTGCGCAGCTGGTCGAGGCCCTTGGCGAGCTTGTCCGCGCCCTGCACGAACTGGTTCAGTCCACCGGCGAGCTGACCGGCGCCGTCCGAGGCGTCACCGAGCCCGTCGGCGATCTTGCCCGCGCCCTGCTGGGAGCTGCCGAGCCCGTCGGCGATCTTCCCGGCGCCGTCGGCGGCACGGCCGGTCTCGGCCTTGGCGTCGGTGAAGCCGATCAGCATCTTGTCGAAGTACGTGGCGGCGGTGCTCTGCGCGGCGGCGGCCCGGATCTCGCTGAACGCCGACCGGGCGAGCAGGCCGGAGAGGTAGTTGGTGGCGTCGTCGTTGACGACCTTCAGCTCACCCTGCCGGGCCGGACGGTCCGGTTCCGGGCCGGCGGCGAGCGAGGCGGAGAAGTCCTCCGGAATGGAGAAGACCAGGTGGTAGCGCCCGTCGCGCAGCCCCTTCGCGGCGTCGGCCTGGTCGGTGACGGTCCAGCCGAACACCTTGCGGTCGAGCAGCTTCTCGGTGAGGTCGCGCCCGGCGTGCACCTCGCTGCCGTCGCCGGCGGTGGCCGGGCGGTCGGCGTTGACCAGGGCGACCGGGATCCGGTCCATCTTCCCGTAGGGATCCCAGAACGCGTACAGGTAGAGCGCGCCGTAGAGCAGCGGAACGATGGTGAGCACGGCCAGGGCGGCGCGCGGCAGCCGGCCCCGGGTCATCCGGCGCAGCTCGAACAGGGCAAGTCGCAGGACGCTCATGCGGGCACCTCGGCGGGACGGGCGGGAGCGGGCTCGGCGGGAAGGGCGGGGGCGGGCACTGCCGGGTCGCCGATGCGGTGCACGGTGGCGGCGACGCCGGGTTCGACCGCGCGGGCGCTGGCGACCACCGCGTACCCCTGATCGGCGAGGCGTTCCAGCGCGCCCCACATCCACTCCCGCTCGGGGCGGTCGGCGCCGGCGTCCACGTCGTCGGCGACGATCAGGCTGGGGCCGCCGAGGCTGGCCAGCACCAGGCCGAGCACCTGCCGTTCGACGGGGGTGAGGTCTCTGCCGTACCGGTCGGGGTCGAGTGGCGCGTCGGTGAGGCCGGCGCCGGCGACGGCGGCGGCGTAGGCGTCGCGGCGGTAGGCCCGGCGGGCCCGCACCGCGGCCACCGGCACCAGGCGCCGACGGCGGCGCGGTACCGGGCCGAGCAGCAGCAGCCGTTCGGTGATGTGCTCGGCGACGGTGAGCGTCGGGTCGGGCTCGTGCACGCCGGCCACCTGGCCGAGCGCGGCCGGTCCCCGGCGGCGCAGCTCGCCGTGGCTGTGCGGGAAGCGCCCGGCCAGCGTGAGCAGCAGCGAGGTGCGTCCGCTGCCGGGCGGGCCGGTGACCGCGACCAGCTCACCGCTCGCGGCGGTGAGGTCGACGTCCCGGTAGACCCAGCCGCGGCGGGTCCGCAGCCCCAGGCCGCTGGTCTCGACGATGTTCATCAGACCCCGAATTCCGAACTGACTAGTCAGTATAAAAACATGCCCAGCCTAGCGCCGGGTGTCCGGTTCGGGACCTCCGGCGGGACGTGATCCTCAGAACAGCACTGTGGCGAGCGTGCCGACCGGGCGGAAGCCGCAGCGCTCGTAGACCCGGCGGGCGGGCAGGTTGAAGTCGTTCACGTAGAGGCTCACGGTGGGCGCGACCCGGTCCAGCGCGTCGCGCACCACAGCGGCCATCGCGGCGGTGGCGATGCCCCGGCCCCGCCACTCGGGCGCCACCCAGACGCCCTGCACCTGCGCGGTCCGGCGGGTCACCACCGCCAGCTCCGCCTTGAAGACCACCCGCCCGTCGACGAAACGGGCGTAGGCGCGGCCGGCGCGCACCAGCTCGGTCACCCGGCGCCGGTAGCCGCGCCCGCCGTCCTCGGCCAGCGGCGACACCCCGACCTCCTCGGTGTACATCGCCACCGCGGCCGGGAACAGCCGGTCGACCTCACTGCCGCGCACCCGCCGCACGTCCGGGTCGGGCGCCACGGCGGGCAGCGCGTCAGTCGCCAGCAAGGGCTGGTTCGGGCGTACGTCCCGGGCCGGCCCCCAGTACGCGGAGAGGCGGTCCCAGAGCCCGAGTACGGCGTCGGCGCGGCCCACGATCGAGGAACAGAGCCGCTCCTGCCCGCTCAACTGCTCGGCGAACGCGGTCACCGCCGGCTCGGACGCGAGCACCGGCGTCAGGTTGCCACCCAGCCAGCAGATCGACTCCAGGTTGCGGCGGGAGCCGTAGCCGAGGATCCGCGCCTCGGCCCGCCACCAGGCCAGCCCGCGCGCCGCCACCCGCTCGGCGACCTGCGCGCCGGCGTACGGGTCGAGGTCGAGCAGCCGCTCGACCGCGCGGCGCTCCGACTCCCCGAGTTGGCGTACCGGCATCGTGAGCACGGTTACCAGCCTGCCAGATCCGCGCCGGGGCGCGCGGGCCGACCGGGCACCCCGGACCGCTCCGGTGAGCGGCGGCTCAGCCGACCGTCACGGGCGCCGGTTCGGGCACGGGCGGCCGGGTCCGGGCGGCCCACCGCACCACCGGCGGCACGAGCGCGCCGAGCAGCAGGAACACCCCGCCGAGCACCAGCCAGCCGGGCACGCCCCAGCCGATCGCGAGCGTGGTCACCACCACCGGGGCGACCATCGAGCCGAGCTGCATGCCCATCCCGTACGCCCCCTGATACTGGCCGTGCGCGTGCGCCGGGGCCAGCCCGAACGAGATGCCCCAGCCGGCCGCCGCGTGCCACAGTTCCCCCACGACGTGCACCAGCGCGCCGGCCAGCAGCAGCGGCACCGCGAAGGCGACCGGCACGCCGCCACCGGCGGCGAACAGCGCGCAGGCGCCGGCGAGCAGGACGCCGGCCCGGCGGGCGGCCCGGCCCGCGCCGGTCAGGTCCTCGGTGCCCCGCGAGGCGCGGACCTGGAACAGGATCACCACCACCGTGTTGACGAGCAGGCAGACGGAGATCAGCCAGTTGGGCGCGGTGGTGTGCCCGGCGATCCAGAGCGGCAGGGCGATGTTGATCAGCGAGAAGTGCATGGACATCAGCCCGTCCAGCACGGTGAAGGCGAGGAACGGGCGGTCCCGCAGCGCGATCAGCCGCGGTCCGTGCGCCGGGGCGGGCACCGGCGGGACCGGCGGGAGCCGCAGCAGCACCGCCGCCGCCAGCACGTAGGTCGCGGCGTCGAGCAGGATCAGCGTGACGTACGCGCCGCGGGTGTCGGCGGCGAGCGCGAACCCGGCCAGCACGGTGCCCACCGAGATGCCGACGTTGGTGACCGCGCGCAGGTAGGCGCGGGTGCGGACCCGCTGGTCGGGTGGGACGGCGCCGGCGATCAGCGCGCCCCGGGCGCCCCGGGTGCCCGCGTCGGCGAGCGCCATCAGCACGCCGACGGCCAGGAATCCGGGGAACGAGCGCACCGCTACCAGCGCGGCGGTGCACCCGGCCGAGGCGAGCAGCGCGGCCATCTGGAGCCCGCGCGGGCCGAGGCGGTCGGCCAGGTAGCCCATCGGCGTGCTCGCCACCAGGCTGACCAACGCGGTGAGGGTGAGCGCCACGCCGACCTCGGCCACCGTGAGCCCGACCGAGCGGGTGAGGAAGAGCGCGCTGGCGGTGAGCCAGGTGCCCCGCCCGACGGTGTTGACGAGCGTGGAGAGGGCGAGGGTCCGGGACGGGCCCGGTTCGGGAAGCAGGCGCACGCCGGCAGCCTAACAGTACGAACGTACGGTTTACAGCCGAGTTTCATCCGCGTCTTGTCGGCGATGCATTGCCGATATATCGTTGATGCATCAGTGATACGACGACAGAAGGAGAGCCCTGATGGGTTTCCACCGACGCATGCACGCCATGCACGACGAGATGCGCCGCCGGGGCGGCTTCGGCTTCCCGCCCGTACCCCCCGGTCCGCCGCCCTTCCCGCCCGGACCGCACGGCCATGGGCGGGGCCGCGGCGGGCGCGGACGAGGCCGGCGGCCCAACGTGCGCGGCGCCGTGCTGGCCCTGCTCACCGAACGTCCGATGCACGGCTACGAGATGATCCAGGAGATCGACTCCCGCACCGGCGGGGCCTGGCGGCCCAGCCCCGGCTCGATCTACCCGACGCTGCAACTGCTGGAGGACGAGGGCGTCATCGCGACCGCCGCCGACTCCGAGGGCGGGCGCAAACGCTTCGCGCTCACCGAACAGGGCCAGGCCGAGGCGACCGCCGCTGCGCAGACCCCGCCCTGGGCGGAGTTCGCCGAGCAGACGGTAAACAGCTGGCACGACATCCGCGACGCCGGCGCGCAGGCCATGCAGGCGCTGCGGCAGGTGATGACCACCGGCACCGACGACCAGCGCGCCCGCGCCGCGCAGGTGCTCGACGAGACGCGGCGCAAGCTCTACGCCATCCTCGCCGAGTCCGAGTGAGCGCTGCCGCCGCGACGGCACGCCGGCCGGACCACGACCGGCGTGCCGTCAGGCCCGGCGCGCGGTGACGAGCAGGTACTCCCAGCGCATCACGCCGCCGTCCAGGTGCCGGGCGGCCAGGTCGGTCAGCGCGCGGTCGAGCCCGGCCGTACGCTCCGGATCGCCCGCGTTCGCCCGGTAGACCGCCACCGTGGGCCCGTAGTGGGTCGCGAAGAAGTCCCGGAACTGCCCCGGCGTGGCGAACCGGTCCACCACCACGGCGTCGCGCCCCAGCGTCAGCGCGTCGACCCGGTCGCCGAACAACTCCCGGACGTGGTTCTCGTCGCCCCAGAGCGGGGGCGGCTGCGCGCCCGGCGGCGGTGGCGGCGCGAACGGCCGCATGGCCGCGAACAACTGGCCCACGAAGCCCTCCGGGGTCCAGTTGACCAGGCCGATCGTCCCGCCCCGCCGGCACACCCGCAGCAACTCGTCGGCGGCGACCCGGTGCCGGGGCGCGAACATCACGCCCACACAGGACAGCACCGCGTCGAACGCGCCGTCGGCGTACGGCAGCGCCTCCGCGTCCGCCTCCTCCCAGGTCAGCGTCATGCCCTCCCGCTCGGCTGCCGCCCGCCCGATCGCCAGCAACTCCGGGGTGAGGTCCCCGGCCACCACTGCGCGCCGGTCCGGGCCGCCGGCAGAGCCGCGTTGCCGGTCCCGGCCGCCACGTCCAGCACCCGCATGCCCGGGCCCACTCCGGCGGCCCGGACCAGCGTCGCCCCCAACTGCGGGATCACCTGCGCGGCCACTGCGGAGTAGTCGCCCAGCGCCCACATCGCGCGGTGCCGGGCCTTCACCGCCGCGTCCTGTTCCCGTTCCTCGATCATCTGTCGCTCCTCAGCTGTCGTCCCTGCACAGGACGCTAGGCAGCGGACGACACGGCCCCCAGTACGAGATCTGTACCGCTCCCGACAGGCGCCTGGCCGGGCCGCCGGGCCGGGCGTAGCGTGCCCGCCATGGGGGCCTCCTACCACCAGTTCTGCCCCGTGGCGAAGGCCATGGAACTGCTCGACGAGCGGTGGACGCTGCTCGTGGTCCGGGAGCTGGTCAGCGGCTCGGAACGCTTCAACGAGCTGCGCCGGGGCCTGCCCCGGATGTCGCCCACGCTGCTGTCGCGCCGGCTGCACCAGCTCGTCCGCGCCGGGGTGGTGGAGCGGCGGGTCGACGGCGCCGACGTGCGCTACGTCCCGACCGCCGCCGGGCGGGAGCTGCGGCCCGTGCTGGAGGCGCTCGGCGCCTGGGGCGTGCGCTGGATCGGCGAGCTGGGCGACGCCGACCTGGACCCGAAGCTGCTGCTGTGGGACATGCACCGGCACGTCGACCACGACGCGGTCCCGCCGGGGCGTACCGTCGTGCGGTTCCGCTTCCGGGACGTGCCGGCGGCGCAGCGCGACTGGTGGCTGGTGATCGCGGCGGGCGAAGCCGACGTCTGCGACATCGACCCCGGGCACGACGTGACGGTGACCGTCACCGCGGACCTGCGTGCCCTGGTCCAGGTCTGGATGGGCGACCTGGGGTGGGCGGCGGCGCTGCGCGGCGGCGCGGTGGAGGTGAGCGGGCCGGAGGCGCTGCGGCGTGCCGCGCCCGGCTGGTTCACGCTCTCCCCGTTCGCCGCCGTGCCCCGGCCCTGAGACGGCGCGTGCGGCCGGCCCCGACGGGGACGGCCGCACGGCGACGCGAAAAGCAGATCAGTGCACGGTGACGGTGGCGCCGCCCGGCACCAGGTCGCGCAGCTCCTCGGGGATCTCGGCGCCCATCTCGTCGGCGATCCGCAGCGCCTCCTCGATCAGCGTCTCCACGATCTGCGCCTCGGGCACGGTCTTGACGACCTTGCCCTTGACGAAGATCTGGCCCTTGCCGTTGCCCGAGGCAACGCCCAGGTCTGCCTCGCGGGCCTCACCCGGACCGTTCACCACGCAGCCCATGACCGCGACGCGCAGCGGCACCGGCAGCCCCTCCAGACCGGCGGTGACCTCCTCGGCCAGCTTGTAGACGTCGACCTGCGCCCGCCCGCAGGACGGGCAGGAGACGATCTCCAGGCCGCGCTCGCGCAGGCCCAGCGACTCCAGGATCGCGGCGCCGACCTTGATCTCCTCGACCGGCGGGGCGGACAGCGAGACCCGGATGGTGTCGCCGATCCCCTCGGCCAGCAGCGCGCCGAACGCCACCGCCGACTTGATCGTGCCCTGGAACGCCGGGCCGGCCTCGGTGACGCCGAGGTGCAGCGGGTAGTCGCACTTCTCGGCCAGCAGCCGGTACGCGCGGATCATCACCACCGGGTCGTTGTGCTTGACCGAGATCTTGATGTCCCGGAAGCCGTGCTCCTCGAACAGCGAGCACTCCCACAGCGCCGACTCGACCAGCGCCTCGGCGGTGGCCTTGCCGTACTTGGCCAGCAGGCGCTTGTCGAGCGAGCCCGCGTTGACGCCGATCCGGATCGGCACACCCGCGTCGCCGGCGGCCCGCGCGATCTCCTTGACCTTGTCGTCGAACTGCCGGATGTTGCCGGGGTTCACCCGCACCGCGGCGCAGCCGGCGTCGATCGCCGCGAAGACGTACTTCGGCTGGAAGTGGATGTCGGCGATCACCGGGATCTGCGACTTCTTGGCGATCGCGGGCAGCGCCTCCACGTCGTCCTGCGACGGCACGGCGACCCGGACGATCTGGCAGCCGGACGCGGTCAGCTCGGCGATCTGCTGGAGCGTGGCGTTGACGTCGGCGGTGAGGGTGGTGGTCATGGACTGCACCGAGACCGGCGCGCCGCCGCCGACCGGCACCGAACCGACCATGATCTGGCGGCTGGCCCGGCGCGGGGCCAGCGGCGGCGGCGGTACGGGGGGCATACCGAGACTGACAGCGGTCACTTCAGGCACTCACCTTGAGAAGAGCGTGATGGGGTTGATGACATCGGCGGTGACTGTCAGCAGCGTGAACGCGCCACCGATCAGGATCACCGCGTACGTGAACGGCATGAGTTTGAGGTAGTCGACCCGGCCGGGATCCCGGCGGCCGATGCGCGCGTACAGCCAGGAGCGCGCCCGTTCGAACCAGGCGATGGCGATGTGCCCGCCGTCCAGCGGGAGCAACGGCAGCAGGTTGAACACGCCGATGAAGAAGTTCAGCGACACGAAGAGCATGAAGAACACCAGCCAGGCGTTGTTCTCCACGGCCTCGCCGCCGAGCCGGGTGGCGCCGACCACGCTGATCGGGGTGTCCATGTCGCGCTCGCTGCCGGTGATCGCGCTCCACAGCGCGGGCACCTTCTGCGGGATGCGCTGCATGGCGTGCGCGGTCTGCACCGCCATGGTGCCGGTGAAGTCGGCGGTGGCGCCGAACGCGGCGATCGGGCCGTACTCGACCCGCGGCGGGGTGCTCGGCCGCAGGGCGACGCCGAGCGCGGAGACCGACGAGGTGGCGCCCTTCGGATCGTCCAGCGGCGGGCGCTGCACCGCGGCCAGGTCGACCCGGGCCTCCTGCGGCCGGCCGTCGCGCTCGAAGGTGACGGTGGCCGCGCCGGGCGGGGTGGCCCGGACCACGTCGAGCATGTCGCCCCAGGTGGAGACCGGCCGGCCGTTCACCGCGGTGATCCGGTCGCCGTCCTTGAGCTGGGCCTTCTCGGCCGGGCTGGCCGGGTCGTCGGCCTGGCAGGCGCGGGCCGCGTTCTCCACCACGACGCAGGGGGCCAGCGCGATCACGGCCGGCTCCGCCTTGAAGCCGTCCTCGGTGGAGGGGAACTTCGGGTTCGGCAGGCCGGCGGTGATCGCGATGATCCAGAGCGCGATCAGGGCCAGTGCGAAATGGGTGATCGAGCCGGCGGACATCACGATCGTCCGCTTCCAGACCGGGTAGCGCCACATCGCGCGCTTCTCGTCCCCGGGCTCGACGTCGTCGTCCTGCGGCGTCATGCCGACGATCTTGCAGAACCCGCCGAGCGGAATGCCCTTGATGCCGTACTCGGTCTCGCCCCGCTTGAACGACCACAGCGTCGGGCCGAAGCCGACGAAGTAGCGGGTGACCTTCATCCCGAACGCCTTGGCGGTCAGCATGTGCCCCGCCTCGTGCAGGCTCACCGAGATGAGAATCGCCAGGGCGAACAGCACCACCCCGAGCAGATAGCTCATCGAGCTCCTTCCACCGACCCGACGATGATCTCCTGGGCGTGCGCCCGTGCCCACGACTCGGCGGCGAGCACGTCCTCGACGGTACCTGGTTCGTCGAAATCGGGTGCGTCCTCCAACACCCGCTGGAGGGTGTCGACGATCCCGAGGAACGGCAGCCGGCCCGCGACGAACGCGGCCACGCACTCCTCGTTCGCCGCGTTGTAGATCGCCGGGCGGCAGCACCCGGCCTCACCCGCCGCCTTGGCCAGCGCGACCGCCGGGAACGCCGCGTCGTCCAGCGGGAAGAACTCCCAGGTGTGGGCAGTGGTCCAATCGACCGCCGAGGCCGCCTCGGGCACCCGGTCCGGCCAGCCGATGCCCAGCGCGATGGGCAGCCGCATGTCCGGCGGGCTGGCCTGGGCGAGCGTGGACCCGTCGGTGAACTCGACCATCGAGTGGATCACCGACTGCGGGTGCACCATCACCTCGATGTCGGCGTACGGCACGTCGAACAGCTCGTGCGCCTCGATCACCTCCAGCGCCTTGTTGACCATCGTGGCGGAGTTGATCGTGACGACCGGGCCCATGTTCCAGGTCGGGTGCGCCAGCGCCTGCTCCGGCGTGACGGCGGTCAGCTCGTCGCGCCCCCGCCCCCGGAACGGGCCGCCGCTGGCGGTGACCACCAGCCGCCGCACCTCACCCCGGGCGCCGCCGCGCAGGCACTGCGCCAGCGCAGAGTGCTCGGAATCGACCGGGACGATCTGCCCCGGTCGCGAGACGGCGGCCTTGACCAGCGGGCCGCCGGCGACGAGGGACTCCTTGTTGGCCAGGGCGAGGGTACGCCCGGCGTGCAGCGCGGCCAGCGTCGGCGGCAGGCCCAGCGAGCCGACCACCCCGTTGAGCACCACGTCGCACGGCCACTGCGCCAGCTCGGTCATCGCGTCCGGCCCGGCCACGATCTTGGGCAGTTTGAAGTCGCCGGTGGCCCAGCCGCGCTTGCTCGCCTCGGCGTAGAACGCGAGCTGAAGGTCCTGCGCGGCGGATGCGCGGGCCACGCCGACCGCCTCCACGCCCAGCTCCAGCGCCTGCGCGGCGAGCAACTCCACGTTGCCGCCACCCGCGCCGAGGGCCACCACCCGGAAGCGGTCCGGGTTGCGCTTGACGATGTCGATGGCCTGGGTGCCGATCGAGCCGGTCGAACCGAGCAGCACGAGATCTCGGGGAGTGGTCACCGGACCATTGTTCCCCAGCGCCTCACCCCGGTTCGTCCCGGAGTGCCCGGCGGCATGATCGACTCCACTTCGCCGAGGTGGTGGCATCCCAGGCGCCGCGATGACACCACTTCGGCGAACCGGTGTCGATCACGCCTCGATCGCCTCCTCGACGCTACGGGGACGCGATCGTCCCGTCTGGCGCGGTGAGGTGCTCCAGGTGCGCCAACGGCAGGTGCGAGGGCTGCCACTCCAGGAACAGCGCGGTGGCGTCGTCGTCGAGCTGGTCCTGCTGGTAGGCGAGGACGGCGCGCACCAGTCGGCGCATCGTCTCCGGGCTGGGCAGCCGCTCGTTGAGGGCACGCTCGACGAAGTCGACGAGCCGGTCCAGCCCGAACCGTTCCCCGTCGTCGCCCCGGGCGTCGGTGATGCCGTCGGTGTACGCGAGGATGCGGTCGCCCGGGTGCAGCGCCTCCTCGTGCGCCCGCGGGCGCCGCATCGACAGGTTGCCCAGCCCGAGCGGCAGCGCGGTCGGTCCGGGCAGTGCCCGGACGGCCTTGCCGTCCCGCAGCAGCATGGCGCCGGGGTGGCCGGCGTTTATGGTCCGCAGCACGCCGGTCCGCCGGTCGAGTTCGGCGAGCAGCGCGGTCGCGAACAGGCCGGGGTGTTCGGAGCGGACCCACCTGTCGATGCTGATCGCCGTGTCGACCAGGTCGAGACCGGTACGCCGGGCGTTGCGGTACGCGCTGACCACGAGCGAGGCCATCGCGCTCGCCTTGATCCCGTGCCCGCAGGTGTCGAAGAGCCCGACGCTGAGCACGTCACCGTTGAGCGCGTAGTCGAAGATGTCCCCGCCGACGTCGTAACACGGTTCGAGGATGGCGGTGATCACCAGCTCGTCCGTTGCGAAGGTCAGCGGCGGCAGCAGCCCCCACACGGTCTCGGCGGCGACCTGCATCGGCAGGCGGCGGCGAATCCGTTCCACGACGTCGCCGTAGAGCCGGCGGTTCACCAGGACCTGAGCGACGGCGACCGCAACCTCCCAGGCCGGCCGGTCCAGCGCGGGGTCGCCGGCGCGCGACGACACGATCTCCAGTGCCCCCAGCCGTTCGCAGCCGAGCAGCAGGGGCACCCAGAGCCGGTCCGGGCGGTCGGGAGCGCGCTGCACCTGGAGGCAGGTGAACGCCCGGCCGGCCAGCGTCGTCTCGATCGTGAGTTCGTCCCGAGGCGCGCCCGCGCCGACCAGGGGTACGAGCGAGGACTGCGTGTAGTCGGCCAGGTAGATCACGATGTCGGTGGCCCCGATGGCGGGCGCGACCCGGTTCACCAGGAGCGACAGGTCGTCCGGGCCGCCCCGGGCGGCGTGGAGGTGCAGCCAACGCGCTGCGTCGCCACCGTCGACCATCAGTGCCTCCCCCGTATCCCCACCACCGTAGGAGGCCGAGGGCGAACTGCCAACGGCACGGCTCAGGCCGGACGTTCCAGGACGAACGTTTCAACCTCGGCACCGCCGTACCAGTCGGTGCGCACGCCCACGTGCGTCATGCCGAGGCGCCGGGCCACCGCCATCGAAGGGTCGTTCCCGGCCATCACCACCGCGTACACCCTCGGGGTGCCGGTGGCGAACTCGCGCTCCAGCACCGCGCGGGCCGCCTCGGTGGCGTAGCCGTTGCCCTGGGCGTCGGGGTGCAGGTGCCAGCCGACCTCGATGTCGTCGGTCAGCGTGACGCCGTCGCGTCCCGGGAGCGGCTTGAGCAGGATGCTCCCGGCCACCGGCCCGCCGGCGCGCGGCTCGATCGCCCACAGGCCCCAGCGGCCGCCGTACGGCGCCCAGCGTTCGTGCCAGGACCGGACCCGCTCGCGCGCCTCGGACGGGTCGGTCATCCGGCCCTTGCCGCCGCCCAGCCAGCGCATCACCTCGTCCCGGGAGTAGATGTCGTAGATCCGGGCCAGGTCGTCCGGGGACTCGGTCCAGTCCCGGAGCACCAGCCGGTCGGTCGTGGCGATCGTCATGCCGCCGGATCGTAATGCGTGGCGCGGGGCCGTACGGGGAACGAGAGGGCGATGGGCGACGGGTGGGATCGGGCGAAGCGGATCACGGCTGCGGCGTTCCGGCCGGTCCGCGGCCGGGATCTCTCCCTGCACGCCGCCGCGATCACGTTCTACGGCGCGATCGCCGTGGTGCCGGTGGCGCTGCTGGCGATCTGGCTGACCGGGTTGCTCGCCGGGGCGGACCGGGTGCGGCGGCTGACCGGGTACGCGATCGAGACGCTGCCCACCGAGATCGGCGCGCACCGGGCGGCGGCCGCGCTGGTCGAGGCCGGGCTGGGGCTGACTCCGCTGCTGGCGCTGGCCTCGCTGCTGCCGGCCTCGCTGTACGGCGAAGGGCTGCGCCGCGCGTTCGTCTCGGTGGCCGAGCCGCGCGCCGAGTCCGGTGCGCTGGTCGGCTGGCGGGGTCGCCTGCTGCTGCTCCCGCTGCTGGCACCCGCCCCGGCGCTGCTGCTGTCGATCCTGCTGGGGCTGCCGCTGACCACCCGGCTGGTACGCCAGGGCGGCTGGATCGGCGCGCTCGGCGTCGTGCTGTCGTTCCTGGCGGTGTGGCTGGTGCTCACGCCGGTGCTGATCTGGGTGTTCCGGGTGGTCGGCCCGGCCTCCCCGGACTGGCTCGCCACCGTCGTCCTGGGCTCGTTCACGGCGGCGAACCTGTCCGGTTTCCTGCACGGTTTCGTGCTGTTCTGCTCGCTGCCGCTGGACCTGGGCGTGCCGTTCGGCGGCTTCGACGAGATCGGCGGCGGCGTGGCGGTGCTGCTGTGGCTGTACCTGTTCCACGTGATCGTGCTGTCCGGCTATTCCGCGACGCTGGCGGCGAGCCGGTGGCGGGCCGCCCGGGAGGCGGCCCGCGCCTGACGGGCGGCGTCAGCGCCGGAACGGGCCGCGCACCTCGTACGTGATGCCGCCGGTGCCGGCCCGGGCGCCGCTGGTGCCGCGCTGGGAGGAGAAGTAGAGGCGGCTGCCGTCCGGGGAGAACGCCGGCCCGGTGATCTCCGACTCGGACTGCCCGAGCAGCCGCAGGAACGGGGTCACCACACCGGCGGGCGTGATCACGTTGATCTCCATGTTGCCGCCGTCCTCGGCCACGTAGAGGTCGCCGCCGGCGGTGCCGGTGATGTTGTCGACGCCGGTCAGCGGCGCGGCGCCGGCCGGCACCAGCGAGTCGTCGTACGCGAGGTCGAGCCGCTGGTTCACCGCGTCGTACGCCCACACCCGGTTGTCGCCCTTGGTGGTGAACCAGCAGGTGTCGTCGGCGTACCAGCAGCCCTCGCCGCCGTTGAACGTCTGCGCGGCACCCACCTGGTGGCGGGTGGGCACCGGGAACCCGTCCCGGTCCGGCAGGTCCCGCCAGGTCACCGGGCCGGTGACCTGGCCGTCCGGGGCGCAGAGCACCTGCACCCGGCCGGTGCGCAGGTCACCCCAGGTGTCCGGCACGAACCGGTAGAAACAGCCGTCCGACTCGTCCTCGGTCAGGTAGACCACCCGCCGCCGGGGGTCGCAGGCCGCCGCCTCGTGCTTGAAGCGGCCCATCCGGGTCCGCTCCTCGCCGGCCCGGCCACCCTCGGGCCAGGTCTCGAAGACCCGGCCCAGCGGCACCTCCTCGCAGGACAGCCACGTCCCCCACGGGGTCGGCCCACCGGCGCAGTTGACGTTCGTGCCGCCGAGGATCCGGTACGCGGCGGCGATCGCGCCGTCGGCGGCGAACCGCACCGCCGACGCGCCGCCGACGAGCGGCACCTCCGAGTTGGAGACGTAGATCCAGCCGTCGCCGGACGGGAAGCAGGCGCCGCCGTCCGGCGCCGGGTGCCAGGTGTACGAGGTGCCGGCGACCCGCTGCCCGGAACGCGCGATCACCCTGCTGGTGAAGCCGGCCGGCAACTGGAGACCGTTGACGTCGGCGGACAGCAGGTCGCCGTACGGGCCGGGGCCGGGCTGGGCGGGCTGGGCCGGTGCGGCCGCGGCGGCCCAGAGACCACCGGCGAAAGCGGCGGCGCCGCCGACGGCTGTGGCACGCAGGACGGTACGACGATCCATCGGGGGTTACCTCCCGGAGGCGGTGGGTGTCCCGTCGACGGTAGGACGGAAATGCATCGACAACTGCCACTATAAGGTGAACGCCCGGTGACGGCCGTCCGGCGTCAGAGGCCCTCGACGTACCGCTTCGCGTCGGCGAGCGACATGTGCGTGTGCTCGCGTACCACCTTGATCGCCTGGATCTTCTCGCCCCGGTGCAGCAGCCGCGCGGCCTCGGCCCGCACCGCGTCGTCGACGCCCTTTCCGGGCGCCGGAGGGCCGGGCGACCAGGACCCGCCGGCCGCCAGCGCGTCCACCGCCTGCTTCGCCTCCAGCAGCGACAGGCCGGTCTGCTCACGCAGCACCTTGACCGCCTCGACCCGGCGCCCCGCGTGGATCAGGCGGAGCACCTCGGCCTGCCCGCCGCCGGCCGGGCGATCCGGGGCGACCAGGTCCCGGGGGCGGTCGCGCCGCAGCACGAGCAGGAGCAGGAACACCACCACGACGAGCGCCACCGCGAGCGCGATCTGGACAGCCGGAGACATGCCGGGAACGGTAGCGCCCCGCTGCGAACCCTCCCGCCCGTGCCCGGCCGCCGCTAGGGTCGCGGCATGAGCGAACGCACCGGGAGCGACGCGAGTGAGCTGCCGTCCCGCGCCGACGTCGTGGTGGTCGGCGCCGGGCACAACGGCCTGGTCTCGGCGATCCTGCTGGCCCGCGCCGGCCTGGACGTGCTGGTGCTGGAGGCGTCCGGGGTGATCGGCGGCGCGACCCGCACCGAGAACCCGTTCCCGAAGGTGCCGGGGCTGCGTCACTCCACCGGGTCGTACCTGCTCGGGCTGATGCCCCCGGAGCTGCTGGCCACGCTCGACGTGACCATCCCGGTACTGCGCCGCGACCCGCACTACTTCCTGCCCACGCCGGGCGGGCTCGGCTCGCCGTACCTGCTGGCGGGCAGCGACGTGGCGGCGAGCCGGCGGCAGCTCGCGGAGATGTTCTCCCCCGCCGACGTGGCAGCCGACGACGCGCTGCACGCCGAGCTGGCCCAGCTGCGGGAGGATCTCGCCCCGGCGTGGCTGGCCGAGCCGCTGCCGGTCGAGGAGACCGCCGAGCGCTACGTGCGGCCCGCGCTGCGGCAGGTCTTCGTCGACCTGGTACGCGGCTCGGTCGCCGACCACCTGGCCCGCTTCGACTTCCGCTCCGAGCTGCTGGTCAGCATGTACGCGGTCACCGACGGCCTGTCCGGGCTCAACGCCGGCCCGGACGACCCCGGCACCGGGCACAACTTCCTGGTGCACAACATGTGCCGGCTGCCCGGCGCGGACGGCACCTGGATGATCACCCGGGGCGGCATGGGCACGGTGTCCCGCACGTTCGCCGAGGCCGCCGTGCGCGCGGGCGCGCGGATCGTGGCCGACGCGCCGGTCACCGCCATCCGGCTGACCGGGGGCGCCGCCGCCGGAGTGACACTCGCCGACGGGCGGGAGGTGGACGCCCCGGTGGTGCTCGGCGGCTGTGACCCGTACC
>NZ_KK037233.1:2893760-2897781 GCF_000568915.1 Micromonospora sp. M42
GGCGCGGTCCGCCGCCCCGGCACCACGCTCAAGCTCAACCTGGCGCTGACCGGGCTGCCCCGCTTCTCCTGCCTGCCGGCGGACGCGCCGAGCCCGTTCGGGTCGACCATCCACCTGCTGCCCGGCTCGGCCTCGCTCGTCGGCGACGGCGGCGAGTCGCCGATGGCGGCGCTGCGCGGCATGTGGGCGGACGTGCGGGCCGGGCGGCTGCCGGACGAGCCGACGATCGAGTGGTACCTGCACACCACAGTCGACCCGTCGCTGTCCGACGAGGCGGGGAACCACTCGTCGGCGCTGTTCGTCCAGTCGGTCCCCTACGAGCTGGCCGGCACCACCTGGGACGCGGCGCTGCCCGGCTACGTGGAGCGGCTGCTCGCGATCTGCGAACGGTACGCCCCGGGCGCCGGTGACCTGGTCGCGGACGCGGTGCCGCTGCCGCCGCCCGGCATCGAGGCGCACTTCGGCATCACCGGCGGGCACATCCACCACGTCGACAACACGGTGTCGTTCACCGACCGGATGCCGTACGCGACGGGTGTGGACGGCGTGTACGCGGGCAGCGCCGGCTGCCACCCGGCGGGCAGCGTGATCGGCGCGGCCGGGCACAACGCGGCCCGCCGCATCCTCGCCGACATGTAAGGAAGGGCCCCTTATTAACGCCTCCGGTAGAGGAAGGGCCCCTTCTTAACAACCGCTCACGGCGTGTCGGGCGCCTCCTGGCCGGCGGGCGGGAGATCGCCCGGACCGCGCACCAGGTAGACGCCGACCAGCAGCAGGTACGCCAGCAGGCTCAGCAGCGGGTCGATGAACACGATGGCGAACGCGACCAGGTAGAGCAGCGGGCCGAGCCGGAACCGGCGGGCCACCGCGCTCGCCAGCCTCGGGTCCAGATCCGCGTGCAGCAGCCCGCGGCGGCGCGCCCACCACCAGCTCAGGTTGAAGAAGAGCGCCTCGCCGAGCACCACGCCCACGTACAGCGCGGCGGTCAGCCGCTGGTCACGCACGGTGCCGCGCAGGTTGTCCGCGAGCAGGTCGGCGGTGAACGGGATCGCCGCCACGAACATCAGCAGCAGCAGGTTCAGCACCAGCAGCATCTGGTCGACCCGGCGGACGTAGCGCCACATGTTGTGGTGGGTCAGCCAGACCTGGCCGACGATGGCGAAGGTGATCACGTACGCCAGGTAGGCCCGCCACTCCTGCACGAGCACCGCGGCCAGCCCGTCGTCCTGCGGCAGGTCCGGGTCGAACGCCAGCAGTTCGACGGCCATCAGCGTGAGCACGATGGCGATCACCGCGTCGCTGAACGCCTCCACCCGCGAGGCGTCCCGCGCCATCTCGCTGCCGCGCCCGAACCGGTACACCGGTTCCCTGTCCGCACCCGTCACGCCGCCCCCCTCACGACCGATGGTCGCGTGCCGGGGGCGGCGTGCGGGGCGAAACCGTCAGACGGCCGGCGCCGAGGTCTCCGCGTCCGCGCGGTGCGCCCGGATCTTGTGCCCGACGCTGGTCAGGCAGCGGCCGCTGGCCAGGTCGAACTTCCAGCCGTGCAGCTGGCAGGTCAGCTGGTCGCCGTCGACGATGCCGAACCGGCTCAGGTCCGCCTTCAGGTGCGGGCAGCGCCGCTGCACCACCCAGCCGTCGAGCGTGATGTCCTCGGCGTCGACGGCCCGCTCGTGCTCGTCGTACCAGCCCTCGGCGTACTGGAGGCGCTCCTCGGAGAGGCACTTGAAGAAGGCGTAGACGAACTCGTTGTACTGGCCGATGCGGGCCGCCGAGAAGCGGCACGACAGGAACAGCGAGTTGACCCAGTCGACCTCGCCGATGTGCAGCAGGTGCTCGATGAGCGCCCGCTCGGTACGGAAGCGGTAGCGGACCTTCTCGTCCGCGTACGGCCGGACCTCCTTGCCCGGGAAGTCCACCACGATGGATTCGACCTCGGAGCCGTCGTAGCCGACCAGGTCGAAGCGGACCGGACCGCCGACGCCCTTGGCCAGGTAGATCGACTCGTCCAGCAGCGGCTCGATCCGGCGCTTCATCTCACCGAGCACGTCGACCTCGGGGTGCCGCCAGGACGCCTTCTCGGCCTCGATGACGCCGCGCTTGCGCTCCCGCATCTCCTCCAGGTGGGCGACCTTGTTCGCGAAGAACTCCTCCACCGGCACCGGGTGCGTGGTGGTCGCGCCCTCGGTGGTGATCTCCGAGACGCTGCCCGGCAGCAGCACGATGCCGTTGGTGCCGCCGACCTTGGCGTACTCGGACAGGAACACCGACTGGTCGGGGAAGATGTTGCCCTCGTCGCCGAAGATGTCGTTGAACTGCCACAGCTCGTCATCGAGGAAGCACGGCGGGCCGGCGATCGGGAAGACGTGGTCGGCCTTCAGGTCGTCGATGTAGCGCCACGTGCGGTCGAACTGCCGGTCCCGCTTCTGCTTGCCGAACGCGGTCTTCGCCGCCTGCGGCAGCTCGTAGACCATCGGGTACCAGATCGCGCCGGAGAACTGCAGCATGTGCGCGTGCACGTGGCCCAGCTCGGCGAAGACGCTCAGGTCGGTCGGGCGGGCGTCGTTCTGGTTGAGCAGCCGGACGCCGTCGTACTCGACCCAGAGCGAGGAGTCGCCGATCGGGCCGTCGGTCGGGCTGGTCAGCGCCTGGATCATGATCTTCAG
This sequence comes from Micromonospora sp. M42, assembly GCF_000568915.1. Classification (NCBI taxonomy): domain Bacteria; kingdom Bacillati; phylum Actinomycetota; class Actinomycetes; order Micromonosporales; family Micromonosporaceae; genus Micromonospora; species Micromonospora sp. M42. The sequence goes on from NZ_KK037233.1 coordinate 2,896,427, forward strand.
GCCGCCGGGCAACTCCACGACCTGCTCGTTCGGGGCCTTGAGGAACTTGGTGAAGCCCAGCTCCCGGAACTCGTCCTCCATCTCCGAGGTGGGGAACTCGGGGAGCAGGACGGTGGCGTCCTTGGACACGAAGTCGCGCAGGTGCTTGGCGTCGAAGTGGTCCCGGTGCAGGTGCGACACGTACAGGTAGTCGACCTGGCCGAGGGTCTCCCAGTCGAGCAGGGAATTGTCCGGGAAGGGGAACCACGAGGCGAAGTAGGCGGGATTGACCCACGGGTCGCACAGGATGCTGCCCGCGGCCGTGTCGATCCGCATGCTGGCATGGCCCGTACCGGTCACTCGCACCGCAGTCCCCCTCAAAAAGGCATCAGGTGTACGTCAAGACGCTACCGGAGGCAGTGTGCTCGCCGTCCCGCGACGCCGGTAGTGCCCAACCGCCCCGACCCGGACGGGACCTACGGCCCGGGTCATGCGACAACCACGCTGTCGCCCGCCCGGGTCATCAAGCGCACCGGAGGCCGGACCCTGCGCCGGGGCCGGTTGAGGGCGTGCCAGACTGATCGGAGATCCGATCGCGAGGGAAGGACCGACAGTGGCAGGAGACGAGCCGGTAACCGCGCCAGATCAGCACAAGCCCGGGCACCGCAAGTCCGGACGGATCGGCGCGTTGCTGTCGGCGCTGGTCTTGGTTCTGATGGCGCTCTGCGGGATCGAGGAGGGCCGGGTGGAGCACATCTGGCTGTTCGGGATCGCCGGGCTGCTGGTCGCCATCGTCATCGGCGACGCCGTGCTGCGCCGCAACGGCCTGCGGTCCTGACGAGCGGCGCAAACGGTACGCGGAAGGGCCCACCCCTCGCGGGGTGGGCCCTTCGTCGTCGGGTGCGGGTCAGCGGCCGAGCAGGATGTCCTGCACGTCCTTGAGCGCGGCGTCGACCTCGGCCTCGAAGTAGCCGCCGGGCACCAGCCCGAAACGCAGCGTGTCGAGGTCCTTCGGGTTCACCGGCATCGGGTTGCGGCCCTGCATGCCGCCGAGCAGCGTGTCGAAGAACCGGTCGACCTGGTCCGGGTCGTACCCGCTGCCGAACCGGCGGACCTGGAAGCTGCGCCGAATCTGGTCGACCCGGTAGAGGTCGCTGCCGGGCGGGCCGGCCATCGGCGGGCCCACCATCGGCGGACCGGCGACCGGCGGGGTCACCAGCGGCGGGCCGGTCATCGAAGGGCCGGGGCCGTAACCCTGGTCCGGCGGCCCGTAACCGGGCTCCGGCGCGCCGTAGCCCTGCTGCGGCAGCGCGGGCGGGCCACCCGGGCCACGACCACGCAGCTCACGCTCGGGCATGCGGATCTCGGCGGTCATG
>NZ_KK037233.1:2898208-2996638 GCF_000568915.1 Micromonospora sp. M42
ATGCCCCTGTCGTCGCGCATCGGCGGGCCGAGCCGGTCGGGAATCCGGGGGTCGCCACCGCGCCCGGCGGGGGCGCCACCGCGCTCCTCCAGCTCGGCGAGCTGCCGCTCGACCCGGTCGAGGTGCAGGTCCACCTGCCACTCGTCGTAGCCGTTGAAGCGGACCCGGAAGACGACGTCGTGGACCTCCTGGGAGGCCACGGGCGCGCCGACCGGCTGACCGGCGAGTGTCGCCTCGACCCGGTCCAGGAAGGCGTCGACCTCGTCGACCTTGTATCCCCGGCGGAGCGCCTTACGCCGGAAACGCTGACCCTGACTCGCCACTATGTCTCCTGGTCTCGTACCGCTACGCCGTTGCCGCGCGTGAGTCGCCGTCCGTGTCCCCGGCGGCGGCGAGCTGGCCACACGCCCCGTCGATCTCGCGTCCCCGGGTGTCCCGCACGGTGGTCGACACCCCGGCGTCGCGCAACCGCCGGACGAACTCCCGCTCGACCGGCTTCGGGCTGGCGTCCCAGCGGCTGCCCGGAGTCGGGTTGAGCGGGATCAGGTTCACGTGGGCCAGCTTGCCGGCCAACAGCCGCCCGAGCAGATCTGCTCTCCACGGCTGGTCGTTCACGTCCTTGATCATCGCGTATTCGATGGACACGCGACGCCCCGTCGTGGCCGCGTAGTCCCACGCCGCGTCCAGCACCTCGGACACCTTCCAGCGCTGGTTGACCGGGACGAGTTCGTCGCGCAGCTCATCATCGGGGGCATGCAGCGACAACGCAAGGGTCACGGAGAGGTCTTCGCTGGCCAGTCGCCGGATCGCCGGGACCAGCCCGACCGTGGAGACGGTGATGTGCCGCTGCGACAGGCCCAGGCCCTCCGGCGCCGGAGCGACCAGCCGGCGGATCGCCGCCACCACCCGCGAGTAGTTGGCCAGCGGCTCGCCCATGCCCATGAACACCACGTGCGACAGCCGCGGCGGCGAGCCGGACACCGCGCCGGAGGCGGCCACCCCGGCCAGGTAGACCGCCTGGTCGACGATCTCGGCGGTGGACAGGTTGCGGGTCAGCCCGGCCTGGCCGGTCGCGCAGAACGGGCAGGCCATGCCGCACCCGGCCTGGCTGGAGATGCAGACGGTCACCCGGTCCGGGTAGCCCATCAGCACGCTCTCCACGAGCGAGCCGTCGTGCAGCCGCCAGAGCGCCTTACGGGTCGCGCCGTCGTCGCAGGCCAGCTCGCGTACCGGGGTGAGCAGGGTGGGCAGCAGCTCACCCGCCAGCCGCTCCCGGGTCGCCGCCGGCAGGTCGGTCATCCGCTCCGGGTCGCGCACCAGGCGGCCGAAGTAGTGGTTGGAGACCTGCTTGGCGCGGAACGCCGGCTCGCCCAGCTCGGTGACGAGCGCCTGCCGGCCGGGCAGGTCCAGGTCGGCGAGGTGGCGCGGAGGCATCGAGGGTCGGCGGCCGCGGGCGTCGGGGTCTACGGAGATCAGCGGGAGACTCGTCATGGCGCGTCCAGTCTGACACGCTCCCGCCCGGACGCACCCGTCCGTACGTGTCGAATCGCCCCCGGCCGCCCGGCCCGCCGCGGGTCTCCGCCGTGACGCATACCTCAGCTCACCACCGGGACGAACACGGCGAGCAGAAGGTAGGCCACCGGCACCGCGAACAGGATCGAGTCGAGCCGGTCCATCAGACCGCCGTGCCCGGGCAGCAGGTTGCTCATGTCCTTGACGCCGAGATCCCGCTTGATCATCGACTCGGCGAGGTCGCCGAGCACCGCGGAGACCGAGATCGCCATCCCGAACAGCGCGCCCCACCAGGGCGCCACGTCGAACAACACCCACAGCAGCACCGCGCTGCCCGCCGCCGCGGCGGTCACCGAGCCGGCGAAGCCCTCCCAGGACTTCTTCGGGCTGATCGTGGGCGCCATCGGATGCTTGCCGAACGACACGCCGGCCGCGTACCCGCCGGTGTCGGAGAGCACCACCGCGACGAGCGTCACCAGCACCCGCAGGTGCCCGTCGCCCGGCGCCGCCGCGAGCATGGCCGCGAACCCGGCGAGGAACGGCACGTACACCGCGATCAGGGTGGCCGCGGTGAGGTCGCGCTGGTAGTTGCCCGGCCCGTCGCCCAGCCGCCAGATCATCGTGCCGAGCACCGTGACCAGCAGGCCGAGGCAGAGCGCGTCCGGGCCGGCGAACCAGGCCAGGCCCACCGTGATCACGCCACCGGCGACCAGCGGCGCCAGCGGCGGGTGGGCGCCGCTGCGGCGTACCGCCCGGGCCATCTCCCAGATGCCGATCCCGACCGCGGTCGCCAGCACGGCCAGGAACGCCGGCATGAAGAAGAACAGCGGCACCACCACCGCGGCGCCGAGTGCCACCCCGACGCCGATCGCGGCCGGCAGGTTGCGCCCCGCCCGGGACGTCGTCGGCGTGGTGGTCGGCGGACGCTCGGCGCTCGCCCGCCGTCGCCCCCGACCCCGGCGACCGGGCGGCGGCTCGGGCTCGGGCTCGTCGCGTACCGCCGGGATCTGGTCGGTGGGCTCGTCGCGCACCGGCGCGATCTGCGCGGTCGGGTACTCGTCGTCACGGGGCGGCTCACCCCACGGGCCGCGGCGCTCCGGCCCGTCGGGCCGGCCGCGGTCGCCGGCCGGCGGTCCGTCGTACCGGCCCGGTCCGTCGTGGCGCCGACCGCTGTTCGGGTACGGCCCGGCGTACGTGTCCGGGCCGGCATAGGTGTCCGGGGCGGCGTACGTGTCCGGGGCGGCGTACGTGTCCGGGGCGGCGCCGGGGCGGGCGTAGCCGCCCGGCTCGGTCGGGTGGGTGGGCGCCGCCGGGGCGGGCCGCCAGGGGCCCGGCTCCAGATCGGTGTCCGGCCAGGGCAGAGCGGGGGCCGGACGGTCCCAGCCACGCGGCTCGGTGCTGCCGTAGGGGTCGGGGTGGGACATCACGCACCGGCAGCCGGTACGAGAGCCACCACATGACGCAAGACCAAAACCATCCCCTACCGGCGTGAGACTTCTGTTGACCGACCGACGGCCGGGCGACCCCCGCCGTTCACCCCGTGGTGGCCGGGAATCGTGCCGAGCCTACTGCACCCGCCGGAGCCCCGAGGGTCTGCGCCGCCGGGCACGACGACGGCACCGGGCCGCCGCCCGTGCGGGCGACGGCGGCGGTGCCGTGCGGGGTACGCGCGCGCTCAGACCTCGAGCAGCTCGTTCTCCTTGTGCTTGACCAGCTCGTCGACGGTAGCGACGAAACGCTGGGTCAGATCGTCCAGCTCCTTCTCCGCGCGCCGGCCCTCGTCCTCGCCGACCTCGCCGTCCTTGACCAGGCGGTCCAGCTCCTCCTTGGCCTTGCGGCGGATGTTGCGGACGGCGACCTTGGCCTCCTCGCCCTTCTGCCGGGCGACCTTGATCATCTCCCGGCGCCGCTCCTCGGTCATCTGCGGCAGGACGATGCGGAGCTGGTTGCCCTCGTTGTTCGGGTTGGCCCCGAGGTCCGAGTCGCGGATCGCCTTCTCCATGGCGCCCAGCTGCGAGTTGTCGTACGGCTTGATGATCACCATGCGGGGCTCGGGCACCGCGATGGAGGCCATCTGCGGCAGCGGGGTCGGGCTGCCGTAGTAGTCGATGACGATCCGGGAGAACATGGCGGCGTTGGCGCGACCGGTACGGATCCCGCCGAACTCCTCCTTGGCGTGCTCGATGGCACGCTCCATCTTCTCCTCCGCCTCGAGGAGGGTGTCGTCGATCACCGGTCTCCTCGCCTCCTTCTGTCGCTCGTCGTGGGTAGTGCGGGTGCCGCCGTGGCAGAGGGACCGCTTGTCGATCCGGCGGGCCGGTCAGGCGGTGATCAGGGTGCCGATCTTCTCACCGGCGACGGCCCGGACGATGGTGTCGTCGCCCTGGGCGCCGAAGACCAGCATCGGCAGGCCGTTCTCCATGCAGAGGCTGAACGCGGCGGCGTCGGCCACCCGCAGGTTACGGCGCAGCACCTCGGAGAAAGTGATCGAGTCGAGCTTGCTCGCGGTCGGGTCGATCCGGGGGTCGGCGGTGTACACCGCGTCCACGCCGTTCTTGCTCATCAGCACCACGTCCGCGCGGATCTCCAGCGCCCGCTGGGCGGCCACCGTGTCGGTGGAGAAGTACGGCATGCCGGCGCCCGCGCCGAAGATGACCACGCGGCCCTTCTCCAGGTGCCGGATCGCCCGCAGCGGGATGTACGGCTCGGCGACCTGGGCCATGGTGATCGCGGTCTGCACCCGGGTCTCGATGCCCTCCTTCTCCAGGAAGTCCTGGAGGGCCAGGCAGTTCATGACCGTGCCGAGCATGCCCATGTAGTCCGCGCGGGCCCGGTCCATGCCCCGCTTCTGCAGCTCGGCGCCGCGGAAGAAGTTGCCGCCGCCGACCACCACGGAGACCTGCACACCACGGCGTACGACGGTGGCGATCTGCCGGGCGATGCCCTGCACGACGTCGGGGTCGACACCGATCGCGCCGCCGCCGAAGACCTCACCGGAGAGCTTCAGCACCACCCGGCGGGACCGACCGGGAGGAGGCGCGGTCGGATCCTCCATCGCCAGGCTCCGGTCACTCACAACCTGCGTCATCCGCCCCGCCCCTTCTCCCCGCGCATAGCGCGGGCGTCGCGTACGTGCCCTTGCCGACCCTATGTGACGAGGAGGCCGCGGTGCCTGTCACGTACACCGGCGGCCTCCTCGTCGACGTTCTCCCCTGTGCCCGGGCCCGGAAGGCCCGGCGCGGCGGCTCAGGCCTGGCCGACCTCGAACCGCAGGAAGCGGGTCACCTCGATGCCGGCGTCGGCCAGCACCTGCTTGACGGTCTTCTTGTTGTCGGCGACCGACGCCTGCTCCAGCAGGACGAAGTCCTTGAAGAAGGCGTTCACCCGGCCCTCGACGATCTTCGGCAGCGCCGCCTCGGGCTTGTTCTCCTCGCGGGCGGTCTGCTCGGCGATGCGCCGCTCCGACTCGACGGTCTCGGCCGGCACCTCGTCGCGGGTGAGGTACTTCGGCCGCATCGCGGCGATCTGCATGGCCACGGCGCGCGCGTCGGCGTCCGCCGCCTCGTCGGTCTTGCCGGTGAACTCCACGAGCACGCCGACCGCCGGGGGCAGGTCCTGGCTCTTGCGGTGCAGGTAGACCGCGGTGGTGCCGTCGAGCTTGGCGAAGCGGTTGAGCACCAGCTTCTCGCCGATCTTGGCGGACTGCTCCTGGATCAGGTCGGCCACGCTCTTGCCGTCGATGCTGCTGGCGAGCAGCTCCTCGGCGTTGGTGGCGCCGCTGGCCACGCCGTGCTCGACGAGCTGCTGGGCCAGCGCGATGAAGGCGTCGTTCTTGGCGACGAAGTCCGTCTCGCAGTTGAGCTCGAGCAGCGCCTGGCCGGAGTGGGCGACGAGCCCGTTGGCGGCGGTGCGGCCGGCCCGCTTGCCGACGTCCTTGGCGCCCTTGACGCGCAGGATCTCGACGGCCTTGTCGAAGTCGCCCTCGGCCTCCGTCAGCGCCTTCTTGGAGTCCATCATGCCGGCGCCGGTGAGGTCGCGGAGCTTCTTGACGTCCGCGGCGGTGAAGTTGGACATGACTCTCTCTTCGGTGTCAGTGAGGTGGTCTGGGGTGCTGGTTACCCGGTTCCGGGCCGGTGCTGCCGCCCGGCGTACCCGTCGCGCCCCACCGCCGGGAATCGCCGACGGTGGGGACGCGACGGCGAGATCACTCGGCGGCGGCGGTCGCCGGCTGCTCGGCAGCGGCGGCGGCGGGCTGCTCGTCGGCCTTCTTCGGCTCCTCGAGCAGCTCACGCTCCCACTCGGCCAGCGGCTCGTCGGCGGCGACCTGGCCGGCCTCGGGCTTCTCGTCCGCGCCCCGGTTACGGCCGGAGCGGGCGATCAGACCGTCGGCGACGGCGGCGGCGACGACCTTGGTCAGCAGCTCGGCCGAGCGGATGGCGTCGTCGTTGCCCGGGATCGGGAAGTCGACCTCGTCCGGGTCGCAGTTGGTGTCGAGCACGGCGATCACCGGGATGCCCAGCTTGCGGGCCTCGTCGACGGCGATGTGCTCCTTCTTGGTGTCGACGATCCAGACCGCGGCCGGGAGCTTCTGCATGTCCCGCAGACCACCGAGGGTCTTGGTGAGCTTGATCTTCTCGCGGGAGAGCTGGAGCGTCTCCTTCTTGGTGTAACCGGCGGCGGTGCCGCTCAGGTCACCCAGGGCCTCCAGCTCCTTCATCCGCTGCAGCCGCTTGTACACGGTCTGGAAGTTGGTCAGCATGCCACCGAGCCAGCGGTGGTTGACGTACGGCTGGCCGACCCGGGTCGCCTGCTCGGCGATGGCCTCCTGGGCCTGCTTCTTGGTGCCGACGAACAGGATGCTGCCGCCACCGGCGACGGTGGTGCGGACGAACTCGTACGCCTTCTCGATGTAGTCGAGCGTCTGGCGCAGGTCGATGATGTAGATACCGTTGCGCTCGGTGAAGATGAAGCGCTTCATCTTCGGGTTCCAGCGCCGGGTCTGGTGCCCGAAGTGCACACCGCTTTCCAGCAGCTGACGCATGGTCACGACGGCCATGGTGGGTTACTCCTACTGTGTCCCTGGTTGTCCGTCCGGCCGGCGGCCGGACGCCTGGCACCCGGTCGGCGGCCGGGGTGGGCCCGGGTGAAGAACCGGGACCAGGGAGGCCGTCGCCCCACGGAGGAGACCGTGGAAAGGGCACGCGAGGTCGACCGCGCGAGGCGGTCGCCAGTCGACCAGTGTACGCGCCCTGTCCGCCGCACGGCCCTCGGGTGCGGGAGGCGGCCTTGCTCAAACCTTGATCGACTCCGGTACGGCGAAGTGGCGGTGTCAACCTGCCTGTGACACCGCCACTTCGGCGTACTGGTTCAGCGGTCGTCCATCCGCTCAGCCCGCCGCGAGGGCTGCGGCGAGGAAGAGGACCAGCCCGACCGTCAGGTACGCCGTCGGCGGGCGCAGCCAGCCCCGGCTGCCGTCGGCCAGCGCCAGCCCGCCGGTGCGCAGCCCGTACAGGCCGGTGCCGAAGATCGGCAGTCCGACGGTCAGGAACATGCCCACCACCACGTGCGACGTCGACACCGGGTCGCCGAACAGGCCGTGCAGCAACACCCGTACCGCCGGCACCTCCAGCACCAGCACCATCACCGCCAGCAGCACCGCGAGCGCCGGACGCCGGGTCCGGTAGACGCCGTCACCGGGCGGCGGACCGTCCGGCCGGGGCATGAGTGCCGGCATCGGGCCGGTCGGCATCTCCAGCGGATTCGGGGTCGCCGCCGGCTCGGCCGGACCGGCCGGGCGCTCACCGATCCGCAGCGGAGTCGCCTCGCCGGGGTTGAGCCGCGCCGCGGCCGACGGGTCCGTCCCACCGGTCACCGGCGGCTCGGCCGACCGGCCGGTGTCCACGATCGGGTAGCCGCCGAGCGGCCCCGGACCGGCCTGGCCGGCAGCGCCGCCGAGGGCCAGCGCGTTGCCGCCACCGCGCGGATCGGCGTTGTGAGCGGCCAGGCCGTACGGGTCGCCGCCGGTACGGGACGCGCCGTCGGAGGCCGGGGTGCCGAGCGGGCTCGCCGGCGCCGCGCTCAGCGGGTTGCCGTGCGCGGCGGTGCCGAGCGCGTCCACACCACTGCGGGACACCGCGGCGAGCGAATCGTCCGCGGACTCGCGGGCCGCCCGCCGCCCGGCACGTGACCCGGGCAGCTCACCGGAGACCTCCGGGTCGTCCGGCCGCTGCGACCGCCAACTGCTCGTGTCGTCCACCAGCGGGTCGGCGGCGGAGTACCGGCCCGGCTCGGCGTACCGGCTCTCACCGGCCCGCTGCTCCGGCGTGCGGTAGTCGTCGTCGCGGTAGCGGGGCTCACCCGCGGCGCGCCAGTCCGACTCGTATCCGCGGTCGCCCCATCGCGACCCCTGCTCATCCTCGGGATAGCTCCGTCGTCCGTCCACGACCGGCACGGTATGCGACCGGCTCCAGCCGCGCCATTCGGGTCCGGTGGACATCGTCCCAGCTCGCACGGACTATCTCGCGTCATCGGATCGTCGCATCTCGTGAGTTGGGCGCGACGGTCGCCTAGTGAGGCTCGACGCCTGCTGGCACTCGCTACCGTCGAACCCGCCCCGCTGAGGTGCACCACTTGACCGATCCGCAGGCCGCCGACCAACGGGTGCACCAAGAGGCCACGTAGGGCCGAACGGGGCAAATCTTCGGCCACGACGGACATGCCCCCGTAACGCCGCCCCCTCAGCGACCCACCTCTTCGTGGCAGCCAGCGGAAGCCAGGGCACTACTCAGCATGTCACCCTCACCCCGATGAGACACAACCGAAGACGCGCCGGCACTCAGGGCAGCGTTGGCATGGGAAGCCGAACGCCTCCTGCCCGCGGAGTAGCTAACTGGGGCAGCCCACTCCACAACCGGAGGCATTCGTCTCCACGCCCACTCACGTTGCGCAGCAATAGCATAGCTGTGAGTTGTGGCGGTGGCGGCTTGGACGCATCCAACCACTCCGGGCATCCTGAGCGGGAAAGCTCAATAAGCCCCGCCGCCACAGGCTCACTGAGCCGCCCAGTCGCCCAAGAAGGATGGGCGGACTCCATTCTTCATCATCGAGAACATGTCGTTCCGACTATTCCCATATCGGTAGACCGAGGAATCGAATCCCGCGTAAAACCTGCCATCACTCCCTGAATATATGGTCAAATGAAAGCTGTCGACTCCAACTGGCATGAGAGCGACGCCAGCCACTGTCGCACAGCGCCGGGATATCCTCGCGTCCCGCACTGTACATACGGCCGACGGTTCAAACCGAGTCCAGCTGGCAATCCTTTCCCCTGCGATGAGGAGGGTTGGAGGATGCTCAACCGTCAGGCCGATGTATTGACCCAAGAATGCGTGACCCTCCTCGTGACACTCAAATCCTGCCCGCTTCAGATTCGCCGCGACAACTTCTATTTCAGGCAACCCGCCAGCCGCCCTCGAATTGGACGAGCCGAGGAACCCGAACAGTTCTGCTTCATGCATAGTTCACCTTGACAGGTCAGTCGCTCCACGCCGCACGAGGACGCTTTGACAGGATAGGCATGCCGCCTCCGAGACACCAGTTGCATTGCGAACAGTCAAGAACTCGATGTCACTCAAACGTAGCGAGCGTCCGGCTCGAGCCTCGAACGCCGCTCCGTGCTCTGCGATAAGAGCGTTGCAAGCCCGAATCTCCGCGCAGTTGTCGGCCCCTCGGCCCGCAATCTGCCCGCCATCCGCAAGAGCGGAATCGATCTCGGGCTCGAAATAGGCTGGACGGGACGAATGGCCAGAGTGGCCGATCGAAACCATGTCGGTCCCTCGAAACCGGGCTGCGGCAGTCATCGTGGCGTCTTCGGGCGCTGATCGCGCTGCGGCTCTAGCCTCAGATCCGCAGTTGTGCACGAGTACCGGAGTGTTGCCGGCCACCACATAGTACGTGTGGACGACGGAGACCGTCAGGTCGCGCATCACCTCGCTGCCGCTGAAGTTGCGGACCTTGACGACGTTCACCGTCGACCCGTCCGCCGCGAGCAGCCCTTCGGCGGCCTTAAGCTCACCCGCGCCGACCCACTGCTCGCGGGTGACGCTCCAGAACGGGTGGTGCTGCGTGGTGTCGATCGTCGACACAGCGCCCTTGCCGTCGCGGACGACCAGGTCGGTCAGGGCGTCGTCCCGGTTGATGTGCAGCTTTTCCACCGTCTGGGCACTGGTGGCCCCGCGCTCGGGGTCGTGGGCGAGGACCTGGTCGCCCTCACGCACCTCGGCGATCGGCTGCGTCGTCCCGTCGGCCATGAGGACCGGGGTGTCCGGCGAGAAACTGTGTGTCGGGCAGCCGCCCTTGGAGCTGGGTGCGCCTCCGCCGTTGTTTCCGCCGGTCTTGCCCTTGGCCGGCGCGACGGGCTCCTTTTTCGGAGGTTCGGGCGTCTTCGGTGCCGGTGGCCGCGGAGTCTCCCGGATCTCCTTCTTCAGCAAGGCCATCTCTTTGGCCTCGGCCGCCGGGTTGATCGACGGGGGCTTGCCCCACCTGATGCGCGCCACGACTGCGCCGGCCTTGTCGGCTCCCCAGTCGATGACCTTCTTGCACCACCTGCCGAGCTTGCAGGCCCAGTCGAGTCCGGGCACGACCGAGACGCCGGACAGCGCGGCCTCCCGCCAGTTTCCTTCGGTGGCGTAAATGACCGCGTTGACGCCGTCACATCCCGCGCCCAGACCGATGAGGAAAAGGCCACACGCCTCAAGGGACTCGTGCGTCTTCTGTCGGCCGGTCTTCTTCGTCGGCCCCCCACTGCCGTCGTTGCGGCTGGGACCATGGCCCTGGCCGGTCTTGCCCTCCGCGTAGTTCTGGCACGCATAGCCCCCGAGGCCGCTGCAAACAACAATGTTGTTGGCCGTCGGGTTGAGGTACTCGGGGATGATCAGACCGCTCGGGTCGCTGAACGTGACCGGGTTGTTCGACGCGTAGGTGTAGGCGGACAGCTGCTGCGGGTTGCCCGGGTCGTTGATCGGGTCGACCGAGATGAACCGGCCGATGGTCGGGTCGTACTCGCGGGCTCCGAGATGGGTCAGGCCGGTCGGGTCCTGATAACCACCGAGGAACCCCTGCTGGTTGGGCCAGGTGACCGCCGCTCCCCGGGGCGACCCGTACGGCGTCTGACGGCGCTGGGTGATGGTCTGGTTCGTGTCGTTGGCGACGCTGACCTGTGAGGTCCCCTGGTGGTCACTGGCCAGCCAGGTGATGCCGGTGACGGTGCGCTGCGCGACCACCTCCCCGCCGAACGAGTAGTAGCGAGTGGCTGTCACCTGCCCGGTGGTGCCGTTCTTGCGGATCTCCTGATCCCCGAGGAACAGGGTGCTTCCGGTGGGATCGGTGGCGATGAGCCGGTTACCGCTCGCGTCGTAGATGTAGGAGCTGGTGCCGGTGCTGTCGGTCACCGAGGCCAGGTGCCCCTCGACGTCCCAGGTGAGGGTCTGCTGCCCGGACTTGCCGGGCCGGCTCTTCGTGTTGCCGGCCTCGTCGTAGGTGTACGAGCCGGTGGTCGTGCCGGTGTTGTCGGTCCTGCTCCACCCGTTGAGCCGGTGCGACTGCGGCGTGCCCGCCGTCGGGTAGGAGTAGGACGTCGTCACCGTCCCCGTCGGGGTCCCGCGCTCGATCTGGGTGCGGCGATTGCCGATGCGGCCCTCCGGGTCGTTCGGCGCGCCGAACGACCACTGCTGCCAGTACGGTGCCGGGCCGCCCAGTTGCGTCTCGGTCTGCGGTTTTGCCGTGCAGTCGAAGGAAGCCGGAGTCCACGCCTCGGTGAGCCGGCGCTGGTGGTCGTAGGTGAAGCACTGGGTGTCGCGGGGACGGGCGCCCGTGTTGTCATCGATCTTGGTGATGTTGCCGCTGGCGTCGTAGTCGTAGAACGTGTTCAGCACATACGAGGGGGCGACTGAGCGTGTCACCGAACTGCTGCTGACCCGGCCCGTGGTCTCGTCGTACAGAGTCTTGCTCTGGACCGACTTCGCGCCCGTCAGCGCGGTGGCGCGGGTGATGGTGTTCAGTTCGTGCATGTCGCTGTAGCCGGCGTCGACCACGTAGTAGGTGGCGTCGATGTAGTCGGTCGCCAACCGGTCCAGCAACGCGTGCGTGGTGTCGTACTTGTAGTTCAGCACCTCCTGGTCGAGGCCACCCGCGGCCGGGATGGTGAGCGTGTTGGGTGAGCCGTCGCCCAGGAAGCTCGCCTTCGACGTGAAGCTACAGGTGACCTTGCCGATACCGCAGAAGCCGGCCTGCGACGCCGGGAGGGTGAGCTTGGTCTGCGTCGTGTTGTACATCTTGTCGACGGACACGACCTCGGAGCGGTACTCCTCGGACCCGATCCACCGCGACGACGACTTGGCGATGCCCTTGACCGGCGAGTCGTAGGTCAGCTCGGTGCGCTTCTGCCCCGTCAGGCTGCCCTCGTGGGTGGTGCGCAGCCGTCCGACCTCGTCGTAGGCGTACCAGAGGTCAGGCGTGTCGGGGCGGGAGTCAGTGGTCCTCTCCAACTCCCCGAGGGTGTTGTACGACCTGGTGGACGTACCGGCGTCCGGGTCGCTCGACGAGATCAACCGGCCCTGGATGTCGTAGGTGTAGGACCAGGTGTTGCCGGACGGGTCCTTGACGGTGGCCAACTGGCCGACCGGGTGGTAGGTGTACCTGGTCTCGTCGTAGGTCCCGGTAGCGGTCCGCCCGTGGTACTGCCAGAGCTTCTCCGTCCGGCCGTACGGGTCGGTCCACACCGTGGTGGCGGCCTGCCCGACCGGCGGCTCCACGGTGACGTGGTCACCGTGATACGTGGTCGAGGTTCTGGCCTTCTCGACCTGGACGCTCGCGACCGAGCCGAGAAGCAGGGAGTGAGTCTGTCGGCCGGCGTTGTCGTAGATCGCCTGGGTCTGGCTCGGCACGTCCTGGTCGAGCCGGGACATGATGATCGAGGTGTCGATCGCGCCGGAGTCGTAGTAGGCCGAGTTGGACTTGTAGATGCGACCGGCCGCGTCATAGAACGTCTCGGTCATGATCCGGCCGCTGCGATGGGCCGGTTCCTGCGTCTGCCGTTGGCGGCCCAGCGCGTCGAAGATCATGTACGAGGTGTCGTTACCACCGAGAGCGTTCACCGCGGTGGTCACCACGTACGACGGCGCGGTCTTCGACAGCGTGTAGGCGTAACTGGTCGACGGGGCGTTGGGATAGGTGGCGCGCTCCCGGTTGGGCAACCACACCTGGAGAGCGCGGCCCAGGGCGTCGTAGGTGTACTCGGTGACGTAGTTGTTGACGTCGGTGCTCTTGAGCGCGAGGCCGGTGGCCGGGTCGAGGTCCACAGTTGTGGTCCACTGCAACGGGTTGGTGGTCGTCCGCTGGGTGACCGGCCCACCGGTGGCCGGGACGTACGCGGTCGTCGTCTTCTTCCCGGCGATGTCGGTGACCTCGGTCGTGCGGCCTCGAAGGTCGTACTTGGCTGTCCCCACCTGCTGGTAGGTGCGGTTGCCGCCGGCGAAGGCCACGATCTTCTCGGTCGCGGTGAGCAGCCCCTTGTCCGGCGCCGTGCCGTACGCCTGCCCGTCGTAGCTGAACCGGACGTCACCGAGGATCTGGTTGGTGTCGGTGGGCGTGGTGGAGCACGCTCCGACCCAGCCGTGGATTCGCTTGACCGGCGTGAGCAACCACCGGGTGGCGTTGCGGATGTACTCGGTCTTGCTGCACCGCTTGTCCCCGGTGGCGCCGCCGTCGGGGCTGTCCTCCTGGGTGGTCGGCATGCCGTAGTCGTCGAAGTCGGTGGTCGACGTGCTGCGCCGCCAACCGGAGTCCGTGGCGGTGCGGGAACTCACCGTGCGTACCCGGGTGTACCGGGATTCGGCGACTGGGCTTCCCGCCCGGGTGGCCGTCGCCTCGGAGCGCCACATCGTGTATACGGTTGCGGACAGGACGTTTCCGTCCAGCCAGGTGATCGTCTCGCGGGGCGAGCCGCTGAAGTGGTCGTAGTCGTTTACCGCCCCGCCTTCCAGACCCTGGACCTGCGTCGTGCGGGTGCTGCCGTTGGCGAGCTTGTCGCCGTACATCCCTCGGTAGTAGAGGGTTTCGGTCTTGGTCCGCGCGGGGCCCTCACCGACGTAGGTCACCACGCGGGGGAAGCCACGCCACTGCGACCAGGTACGGCGGTCGTTCGGAGTGATGCCGGTGTCGTCGTCGTGGTGCCACAACGCCTCGTTGTTGGTGTTGAGGTACTCGTACGCGGTGCGCAGCGGCCTCGACCCTCCGGTGGGGTCGATCTGCTGGACCTCCTCCACGACGTACTTGTGGAAGAAGTCGGTGACCTTGTCCCTGCCGTTGGGTGCCCACTCGACCGGATAACAGAGCAGTTTGTTCTTGTCCAGCGCGTCCTTCGAGGGCATCACGCTGCCGCGGACGCATTGCGGCTGCTTGTAGGTGACGAAGATCTGCCCGCCGGTCTCCAGGGTGATCAGGTTGACCCGGTGCCAGTTCATCGCCAGGGCCCAGTCGCTGCCGCCGGCGTCCACCCGGTTCGGCATCTGGATGCCGGAGAAGGTCACCTCCGGCGTCGTGATCGTGCCACCGTTGAGACCCTTGTGGGTGATGCCTTCGAGCCAGAGACCGGCCCTCGTGCCGTCACCGGGGTCGAGGAACGCGTGGCGGAAGGTCCACGAGTCCGCCTTCTGGTAGGCCGAGGCGGACGCCTTCCACGCCTTGGTGGTGATCTCCGTGGTGCGCTTTGCGGACCAGAACGTGGGAGAGCCGTTGGTACACGGGTTGGTCGAGGCGGTGCAACTCTGGTCCCAGGGAGTGTCCGGCCAGTTCGTCGCATTCTTCGTGGTGCAGTTCTGCAGACACCGGTCCACGTTCGTGAACTCGATACGTCCCGGCACATTCTCGATGTACGGCGACGTGGCGGCGTACTCGTTGTCGTCCCGGTTGTCGCTGCCGTAATCGATGCGGGTCAGGTAGCCGGCCCGGTCGTAGACGACGGGCGTCGTGCCCGTCAGATTCTTGGCGTAGTAGTTGGTCTCCTTGGCCCACCAGTAGGACATGGTGTTGCCGTGGATGTCCTGGACGTAGTCGAGGTTCCACCGCCAGGCCTGCGGCTTCCCGTTGCAGTCGGAGGCGGCGAAGGTGCCGGCGTTGCAGGGTTCGCCCGGGTTGTTGCCGTACACCGGGACGGTCAGCACGGAGTTGGTCGTCGGACGGCCGGTGGCCCAGCCGGGAAGCCGGTGACGTCCGAACCAGTACTGGGTGCCGTCGGTGCCGGTGACCTTCCAGTATTCGTTGTCGTTGTCGCCGTTGGCGTACGCCGACGCGGTGAGCAGCTCGACCTTGGTTCCGTTCTCGCTGCGGGGGTGCCAGGTGCCGTCGCTGCCCTTGAGCAGTTCGACGGTGCTGCCGTTGAGCGACATGACGGCGTTCTCCGGGCCCCAGCACAGGTCACCGGTCTTGACCGTGTTGTTCGCGTTGCCACCCATGTCGTCGGCGCACGCCTTGTAGCGCCGCTCCACGAAACCGGGAGAGAACTCGAAGCCCTCCCCGAACAGGCTCGGCTGGTTGTTGGTCGCCGCGTGCCGACCGTCCACGGACTGCGAGGAGTAGCCGAGGCCGAGGGTCGGTTCCGGTCCGCCGGGGCCCGGCGGGACACGCATCGGGTACGACCACTGGAAGCTGCCGGTGGCACCGCTGTGGCTCCACGACGACGTGGAGGCGAGGCTGGAAGCGGCGAAGTCGCCGGCTCCACCGGACGGGCCGGCGGTCAGGGCGAAGACCGCGGCGGCCTGGGCCTCGGGCACCGACACGGTCGTGGTGACCGTCCGGGTCCGCACGTCGTTACGCGAGTTCAACGGCGTGCTGCGGCAGTCCGCTGCGGCGGGGGTGCTCAGGGCACAGTCGGGCAGCTGCGCCAGCCGCAGTCTCGACGCCCAGTCACCGCCGTACGCGGTCGCGAAGGCGGCGTAGTCGATACCCACCTCGACCGGGCCGGCCGCCCGCACCCCGTCAGTGCGTCCGAGGCGTACCAGTAGGCCGTTGATGCCGGCCGCTTCGGCCTGGGCCTTCGGCAGGACCTCGACCCGGACCTTGGCGGGCGCGGCCACCGCGCTTCGGTTGGCCGAGGACGCGGTAGCCGGCCGGACCGTGACCGGCAGCGACCCGGCCCGGCTCGGTTTTGCCGCTACGCCGGCGGTCGCCGCCAGTGACACCTCGGCGGAGCCCGCCGTTGGCCAGACCGGTGCGGGGCGCCGCACCTTGGCCGCCGCGGCGTCCTTGTCGGGAATCCGCTTGCTGGACGCGGCCTTGTGCAGCGGGGCGGAGGAGTACCGCTGCGGGTCTAGGTGGAGGGCCTGCTCCGGCCGCTCCGCGCGGGCCGGCAACTGGCCACCGAGCGTGGCGGCGAGGACCGTGGCCAACCCCGCGACGAGGGTACGACGGGCGCCCCGTCGCACCGCGACGCTGACCCGCATCCCCCCACCGCCTGGTTGCGGCCGGCCGGATCGATTGATTCTCATTTCTGCCCTTCAAGAACGAGAGGTTGCCGCACCTGCGTTGCGGACGGGACCGGAGACCCGGGTCAGTCGGTTGCGGCGAACGCCGCCTGGACCTCTGCGGCGCTCAGCGCGCCCTGCCATACCTGGACACGGTCGATGTCACCGTTGAAGTAGTCGGTGGGCGCCCCCCACCTGCCTCGGCCGACCGCCAGCCCGCCTGTTCCGTGCCACGGGTTGAAGGTGGGGGTGAGCTGACTGAACAAATTGCCGTCCACGTAGAGGCTCATCGTCCGGCTCGTGGCATCCTGCACGGCCGTGAGGTGCGTCCACTGGTTGACGAGGCAGGTGCTGCCGGTCACGTAGAACCCAGGCGCGGAGGTCAAGTCGCCGGAGCGGAGCATGATCGACCACTTCGACCCGTTCGCGTCGGTACGACAGCTCAGGAACGAACTGGAGATGTTCACACCGTCCTGGGCGATCACCGTGCGGGCGCCCGCGCCGCCTGCGAACCGCACCCACGCCGAGACGGTGTACGACTGGTCGGTGCGCAGCACCGGACCGCTGGTCTGTGCGGCACCCGAGATTCCGTCGAAGCGCAGGGCAGTCGATCCGTTGAAGCCCTCCGTGGTCCAGTTCGCGGCCGGCGCCGGACCGAGAGTCAGTGGTGTCCGGTAGTCGGAGGAGTCGCCCGATTCCCTCGGCTCGTCCTGGTCGTCACTGTCCATGTCCCACTGGCCGACCCGGACGGGCGCCACGATCTCGGACAGGTCCGTCTCCGGGTCGATGACCCGGTCCCAGACCCGGGCCTCGCTGATGGCGCCGTTGATCCAACCGGTCGGTGCCCCGTTGCGCGCAGCACCGATCGTCAGTGGCCCGGACGCGGACCAGACGGAGGCGTTGGCCATGCCCACGCCCTTGCGGACCCCGTTCACGTACAACGAGAGCTGGTTGGTCGAGCCGGCATCGTAGACACCGGCGAGGTGTACCCACACGCCCGGTTGCACCGGCTCGGTACCGCACGCGGGTGACGGGGTCGCCAGAGCGTTCACCGTGTCCGATGCGTAGCTGACCCAGCACCATCGCTGCTTCGCCGGATGGTACTGGAGTTCGAACGGGCTCTTGTTCGTGCCGACCTGCGCCATGACCACCCCACCGACCACATCGGCGCGGACCCAGGCAGCGAAGGAGAAGCTGCGGGTGGTGTCGATGACCGGGCCTGTGGTCGCGGCCTGATCGTCGCCGTCGAACTTGACCGCCCAGTCCTTGCCGCTTCGCCGGCTCGTACCCAGCACACGCGAGTCCGCCCAGGCCGGGGACGGGCTCATGGTCGCCACCGGAGCGCCCTCGACCTTGTTGTTCAGGATCAGACCGGTTCCCTCATCCATCGCCCAGTGCGCGACCGGACCGGATGGGTCGCCTGCCAGGAAGGCGTAGTCGTAGGGGGCGGACGAGTTCCCGGCCTGGTCGCGGCTGCGGACGGTCAGCACGTTCTCATGCCGCAGCGTGGGCGTCGCCACCGTGGTGGCGGTGCCGCCGAGACTGCTGGCACGCACGACCATCTCCGGACCACCGTTCATCTGGTAGACGTAGTCGTATACGTCGGCGGCGCCGTTGGCCGAGAAGGTGAAGCGCCCGGTGTAACCGACCGATCCCCGCAGGTCCTGGTTCGTGCCCCGGGGCGGCGACTCCAGGTAGAGGCCGTCGGCGGCGACGACTCCGGGGGTCGCCTCGGGTGCGGAGTAGTCGACGGAGAACTCGCACCACGGGGACGCCGTGGAGGAACCGCCGAGGGTGTCCTTGGTCTGCACCTGCCACCGGTAGATCTCGCCGTTGACCGTCTTCGCGGACAGCTGCAACTCGGCCTTGGCTCCGGGCGCGACCCCGGAGTCGGTCTTGGGCCAGCCGGACACGTTCGTCCAGGTGCCACCCACCAGCTTCTGGAGGGTGAAGACGCCGGAGAGGCTGCCACCACCGCTGCCGTCCGGGTCACTGACCGTCGCCTTCAGCCACGGGAAGTCCGAGCGCACTGCCGGCCGTGACGTACCGGTCACACACGCCTGCGGCGGGGCGGTGTAGCCGGCGTGGGTCGACAGTTGTGCAGCCGTCGGGGTGTTGGGGTTGGTGTTGTACTCCACCGTCAGCTTGGTCTGCACAGGGTCGAACTTCTTCCACCAGTTGCTCGTCGACTCCGATGTGCCGTCGGACTCGCGGGTCGACAGCGCCAGCGTGTAGATCTCCTGGCCCCGGTTGGCGCTGATGTCGGCGGTGACGTTCGGGCTGGCGAACTCCATCGGCTGGTCCGGCTGGGGGTCGTCGGGGCAGCCCTCACCGGTGGATGGCTTGTGGGCGTGCCCGGACCGCTTCTCCAACCACTTGGAGAAGCTCGGCCCGGACCAGGTCTGCTTGCCTGTGGTCGCCATGTCGGCCGTCCGCCAGAGGTTCACTGGGGTGTTGCCGCAGTCCCACGAGTGCGTCATCTCCGTCAGGAACTTGGCGCTGCGGATGGTCTTGCCGGACAGCGACGTGAGCTTGAACGAGAAGTACGACCGGTAGGTGCCGGACCCCTCGGGGTCCCGGCCGACGCGGGCCACACCGTCGTTGCGGGTCGCGTTGTTGGTGCTCGAGTAACCCCACCGGGTCTTCTCGATTGTGCTCCACGGATCGATGACCACTGGGTAGACCGTGTTCTTGCCCCGCAGCAGCGCCTGGTCCGGCACGATGACCAGGTCGTCGCCCTGCACCCGGGTCGGAATTTCCGCCTTGCGCGCGTGGTCCGGCGCGACCCGCAACGACTCGCGCCGGTCCCAGGCGGCGAAGTCGGCTGCCGCCCGGCTCGTCCCCGCACGCGCCTTCGGCGCCACCCCGGCCGAATCCCACATCAGCGCACCGCCCGCGGACAGCATCGGGCTACCGGTCGGGTCGACCACCTCGAATCCGCCGCCGGCCTTGGACCGCTTGGTCAGCGACCCCGTCGTCCGCAGCGAGAAGCGCAACTCGTTCAACATCGGGTTCGCCGCGGCCTGCGCGGACTTCACCACGAGCGCCCAGGTGAACCCGTCGCGCAAGGCCCGCAGCCGCAGGTCCACGTCCGGCAGCACCGAGGCGTAGACGGCGGTGTCGCCGTCGAGCGAGGGGGCCGGGAGCTCCCCCGGCCAGGACAACGACACCTGCCCGTCGGCCACCGGCAGCCGAATTGCCGGTGCGCTTCCGCCCTGGCTGAACGTCACGTCGGCCAGCGTCGCCACGGGCCCCAGCGAACCGTCGGCTCGCCGTTCGAGCCGGGTATCGATCCGTTGCCACGAGTTGTTGTTGCGAGTCTTCGTCCACTGCGGCTCCACGTATGACTCCAGCACCAGGTTGCCCTGGGGCGTGGCGAGCACACGTGAGTTCTCGCTCTTGAGGCTGGTGACCTCGACCTGCATCTTGAGCTTCCTGGCCTGCGCCAGCGCGTCGACCTCGCCCAGCACGGGTGCGTCCGGGGACGCCGGCGGTTCGGCCACCGCTGGCGACGGCAGCAGGGTCGGGCTGCCGACCGCGATCAGGGCCAGCGTGACGACTGCGGCGGCGAAACCGCGACGACGCCACGCGAAAACCGATCCAGGTGCTCTCACCTAGACACTCCTCATTGCGTTTTGGCACGTCAGAGGGCCGTGCGGGGCACGGGACTCAAGGCGTGGAAATCAAGAACCTGTAGCGGACGGCGGTCGCTCCGGCGCCCGACGTCGGGATGTGTCAGCGCGAGCGGCTCGTCAGCGGGCGAGTTGATCGACGACTGGTCGGCGAGAGTGGCTCAGCGCGACGGTCGTTCTATAGATCAAGCTCAAGTTCATTACAGCCCCCGTTCATTGCTCCTCAGCGATGCGACAGTAAAGATCAGCTACACGCCCTGTAAAGAGGCGTCACAACTGGTTAGCGCAAACCGCCCACATGCTCCCGAGGTCGTCACCGCCGTCACCGTCCGCCACTGGCGTCTCGCATGTACGGCCGGCAGCCTTACCACATCGATCCGGTGATCGTGGCTCCGTCCACAACCGTCAGCTTGTCCACAGGGCAGCCGCATCCGTCCCGCCGCCCCGGGCCGCCCCGGCGCATCCTGGCCGGCATGACGAACCGGAACCGAGCCGTCGGCGCGTACGGCGAGCGGTGCGCGCTGCGGCACCTGATCGAAACGGGCCTGCGCCCGGTCGCCCGCAACTGGCGCTGCCCCGAGGGCGAGATCGACATCATCGCCTGGGAGGGCCCGGTCCTGGCCATCTGCGAGGTCAAGACCCGCCGCAGCGAGCAGTTCGGCTCCCCCGCCGAGGCCGTCGTCCCGGCCAAGGCCCGCCGGCTGCGCGGCCTGGCCGCCCGGTGGCTCGCCGAGACCGGCACCACCGCCGACGAGGTCCGCTTCGACGTGCTGTCCGTCCGGCTCCCGCTCACCGGCCCCGCCCGGGTCAAGCACCTGCGCGGCGCGTTCTGACATGGGGTACGCGAAAGTGCTGAGCGTGGGCCTGGCCGGAGTCGCCGGGCACCTCGTCGAGGTCGAGGCCGACCTCGCCCCCGGCCTGCCCGCCGTGATCATCTCCGGTCTGCCCGACACCGCGCTGCACGAAGCGCGCGACCGGGTCCGTGCCGCGATCGTCAACTCCGGCCAGAAATGGCCGAACCGGCGGATCACCCTCAACCTGCTGCCCGCCACCCTGCCCAAGTACGGCTCGGCGTTCGACCTGGCCATCGCGGTCGCCGTGCTCGCCGGCTCGGGTGAGCTGCCGCCCGTCGCCCTGGACGCCACTGTCGTGCTCGGCGAACTCGGCCTCGACGGCGCGGTGCGCCCGGTACGCGGCACGCTGCCCATGGTCGCCGCCGCAGCCCGCGCCGGGCACACCCGGGTCGTCGTACCCGCCGGCAACGCCGCCGAGGCGGCAGTCATCCCCGGCGTACGGGTGCACGCCGTCGACACGCTGCACCGGCTCGTCGCACACGTCCGCACCGGCGCGCCACTGCTCGCCCCGCCCGCTCCGGCCCCGGCCGAGACCCCACCCGGGCCGGATCTCGCCGACGTGGCCGGCCAGCCGCTCGGGCGGCGCGCGCTGGAGATCGCCGCCGCCGGCGGTCATCACCTTGCGCTGCTCGGCCCGCCCGGCGCCGGCAAGACCATGCTCGCCGAACGGCTGCCGTCGGTGCTGCCCGAGCTGGACGACGAGGCCGCCCTGGAGGTGACCGCGCTGCACTCGATCGCCGGCCTGCTGCCGCCCGGCGGCGGGCTGCTGCGCCGTCCTCCGTTCCAGGCGCCGCACCACACCGCCACGGTGCCCGCCCTCGTCGGTGGCGGCTCCGGGCTGGCCCGTCCCGGCGCGGTGTCGCTGGCCCACCGCGGGGTGCTGTTCCTCGACGAGGCGCCCGAGTTCGGCAAGGGCGCGCTGGAGGCGTTGCGGCAGCCGCTGGAGAGCGGCCGGGTACGTGTGGCGCGCACGCGCGGCGCGACCGAGTACCCGGCCCGCACGCAACTGGTGCTGGCCGCCAACCCATGCCCCTGCGCGAAGCCGTCCGGCGACGTCGACTGCGAGTGCACACCGCTGGCCCGGCGGCGCTACCTGGGCCGGCTGTCGGGGCCGCTGCTCGACCGGGTGGACGTGCAGGTCCGGCTGCAGGCGGTACGCGCGGCGGAACTGTTGCGTACCGATGCCGCGCACGAGTCCTCGGCCACCGTCGCCGCCCGGGTCGCCGCCGCACGACGAGCCGCCGCCGACCGCTGGGCGGCCACCGGGCACCGGGTCAACGCCGACGTCCCCGGCCCGTACCTGCGCCGCCCGCCGTGGCACCTGCCGGCCCGGGTCACCGCGGACCTGCGGCACCGGCTCGACACCGGTTCGCTGTCCGCGCGCGGCTACGACCGCGTACTGCGGCTCGCCTGGACCATCGCGGACCTGGACGGGCGGGACCGCCCCGGCCACGACGACGTCGCGGAGGCCATCCAACTGCGGACGGGAGAGGCCGCGTGAGCACCGAAGAAACCAAGCTGGCGCGGGTCGCGCTCACCTGGCTCGCCGAGCCCGGCACCCGATCCGTGTACGCCCTGGTGCAGCGGATCGGCCCGGTCGCCGCGCTGGACCTGCTGCTGTCCGGTGGCGCGCCGGAGCAGGCCCTGCGCTCGGCCGTGGCGGCGCGGGCCGCTGCCGGTGACGCCCGGGCGGTCGCGGCCGGGGCGCTGGCCCGTGGCGAGCGGCTGGGCGCCCGGCTGGTCACCCCGGACGACGACGAGTGGCCGGCCCAGGTCCGTGACCTGCGGCGGCTGGCGCTGCCCGGCGCCACCCGCCGGGTCGATGTGGAGACCGACCCGCCGCTCTGCTTCTGGGTACGCGGGGCGTGGCCGCTCGGCGAGACGCTGGCGCACTCGGTGGCGGTGGTCGGCGCCCGGGCGGCCACCCCCTACGGCTCACACATCGCCACCGAGCTGGGCTACGGCCTGGCCGACCGGGAGTGGACTGTGGTGTCGGGCGGGGCGTTCGGCATCGACTCCGCCGCCCATCGCGGCGCGTTGACAGCGGGCGGGCGCACCGTCGCCGTGCTGGCGTGCGGGGTGGACCGCCCGTACCCGATGGGCAACGCCGCGTTGTTCGACCGGATCGCCGAGACCGGCCTGCTGGTGAGCGAGTGGATGCCGGGCGCGGAGCCGCTGCGGCCCCGGTTCCTCATCCGCAACCGGGTGATAGCGGCGGCGACACGCGGCACGGTGCTGGTGGAGGCGGCGGCGCGCAGCGGCGCCACCCAGACGCTCAACCGGGCGCTCGGCCTCCGCCGCCACGCGATGGTGGTTCCCGGGCCGGTCACCTCCGCGATGTCGGTCGGCGGGCACGAGGTGCTGCGCGAGCGGCCGGACGCCCGGCTGGTCACCGGCCTCGCGCACGTGCTGGAGGAGGTGGGACGGATCGGCTACGACCTGGCCCCGCCGGCCCGAGCGCCCGAGCGCCCACGGGACCGGCTCGACGAGGAGGCCACCCAGGTGCTGGAGGCGTTGCCCCGTCGCCGGGCGCTCGACCTGGAGAGCGTCGCCGCCCGGGCCGGCGTGGACCTGCGTACCGCGATGCGCAAGCTGTCCCTGCTGGAGGAACTGACGATGGTGGTTCGTCGCGACGGCGGCTACGCGCTCGCCCCGCCAGCGGCCGGCCCGACGTGACAGGCGGCGCGTACCCCCTCGCAACCGCCCGGCGACGGGGCCGTGGGACCGGCCCCGGTCTTCTAGGATCACCATTTCGCGCGCGGCGGAAGCCGTTGCGGGAACGATCGCGCCCCGGCCGGACGCCGGGCGCCGTCACGGGGAGAAGGATGACTGGGGCAGCGAACCGTCGCACATGTCCACAATGGTCGGAGTCCGGCGCCGAGGTGCGGCTCGCCGGGCCGGCGTCGGCCATCCCGCCGACGCGCGGAGGCGGCCGATGAGCACGCAGGAGACCTCGCGCCGCAACCCGGCGGCTGGCCCACCCGGGTCGGGGCGTCGTGCGTTCGGCGGCATGCTGGTCGTGGTCAGCCTCTTCGTGGTGTTCTTCGCGATCCTGTCCCACCGCGACATCGGCGACTACGACCCGAACGGCCCGACGATGTGCGGCGAGGATGTGATGACGCCCCGGGACCGGTGCATGTTCGGCGCGGGCGACGGCTCCTACGAGGCCCAGAAGGCCGAGGCGGAGAAGCAGCACGACATCGACCTGATGATCCGGGACATCGGCTTCGTCGCCGGTCCGGCGCTGTTCGTGGCCGGAGTCCTGCTGATCGTGTGGGGCACGCGCCGGATCCGGGCCACGCAGCAGCCGGCCGAAGCCTGAGCCGGCACGGCACGGCGACGGGACGCGCGATCGTCAGTCGCCCTCGAACCGGATCTCGGTGTCTCGGCGCTCCGCGCAGCGGCGGGCCAGCCGGGCCAGCCGGCGGATGTGGTCGGCCTCCGCCGGCGCCCCGGCCACCTCGGCCAGGCACCGCAGGTCGGCGAGCAGCTGCGACATCCGATCGGTGTCGACTGTCAGCTCGCCGAGCGGATCGACGCGATCCAGCAGCGGCGTCCGGCCGCCGCCGCGGACCCGCGCCAGCAGACCGAGCAGCACGTCCTGCGGATCCGCGACGACCTCGATCGAGACGTACGCGGGCCGGCGACGACTGCTGCCCGCCGAGATCTGTCGGTAGAGGACCGCGTCCACTCCCACTGTCGGCCCCTTTTCGTACCGGGCGTCACCGTCGCGGGACGCGGCTGTCCGATCGCGGCCGGATCGGCCACCCGTGGGGCGCGCCGGCTCAGCCACGCTGCCGTCCGGTTGCCGCCCTGTGCCTGGCCGCAGCATGAGTTTCCTCTGTCCAGGCCCGGTTTAGCCACCCTGCTCGGCGCGGCGCGATCGTCACGCCGGAAGGCACTGGCGCGGCGGCGCACGGCACACCGCGGCCACGGCGGCGCCGACGGCCCGGCCGGCGCGGTGAAGGCGTGCGGCGGCTCAGCGCGCGGCGGCGCTCCGGCCGTACGCTGGACCGGTGATCGCTGTCCGCCTCTGTTACGACCGCGTGCGCCAGATCGGGGCGCCGCGGTGAGCAAGCGGCAGCGCGGCACCCGGGACGCGCACGAGGAGCTGCCCGCGTCGATGCGCGAAGCGGTGGACGACTTCGCCGACCACCTGTCGCGGGTGCGCAACCGGTCCGTCCACACCGTCCGCGCGTACGTCACGGATCTCGTGTCGCTGCTCGACCACGCGGTCCGGATGGGCTGCGCCGAGCTGCCGGAGCTGGACCTCGCCGTGCTGCGCAGCTGGCTGGCGAAACAGCGGACCATGGGCGCGGCCCGGACGACGATGGCCCGCCGCGCCGCCGCGGCCCGGACGTTCAGCGCCTGGGCGCACCGCACCGGCCTGCTCGCCGACGACATCGCCGCGCCGCTGGCGAGCCCTCGGGCCCGGCGCGAACTGCCCACCGTGCTGCGGGCCGACCAGGCCGCCGCCCTGATGGAGGCCGCCCGGCCCGCCGACGCCCCGCAACCCGGGGGAGCACCGGGCGCGGACACGCCCGAGGCCGTGCTGCTGCGTGACCGGCTGCTGCTCGAACTGCTCTACGGCACCGGGGTACGGATCAGCGAGGCGTGCGGCCTGGACGTGACCGACGTCGACCAGGGCCGCCGGGTGGTGCGCGTACTCGGCAAGGGCGGCCGGGAGCGGTCGGTGCCCTACGGGGTGCCGGCGCAGCGGGCGCTCGATGCGTGGCTGAGCGTCGGGCGGCCGGCTCTGGCGACGCCCGGCTCGGGCCGGGCGCTGCTGCTCGGGGCGCGGGGCGGGCGGCTCAACCCGACCACCGCGCGGCGGATCGTGGCCGACTGGACCGAAGCCGCCGGGGTGCCCCGGGTGACGCCGCACGGGCTGCGTCACTCGGCCGCCACCCACCTGCTCGAAGGCGGCGCGGACCTGCGGGCGGTGCAGGAGCTGCTCGGGCACTCGTCGCTGGCGAGCACGCAGATCTACACGCACGTGTCGGTCGAGCGGCTACGTGCGGCGTACCGGCAGGCGCACCCCCGCGCCTGACCGGCGGAATCCCGCCGGGTGATGATCCATCTCGGGCTAGGATCGATGGATGACGGTGCCGCAGCCGCCCGAGCCGATTCCCGGTGCTCGGCTGCTCTTCTCCCTCGATCCCTCCGTCAGCCACCTCAACCACGGCTCGTTCGGCGCCGTGCCGATCGCCGTGCAGCGCGCCCAGCAGCGCCTGCGCGACGAGATGGAGGCCAACCCGCTGCGGTTCTTCACCCAGGGCCTGGTCGACCGGATCGCCCACGCCCGCCGACACCTGGCCGCGTTCCTCGGCGCGGACCCGGACGGCACCGCGCTGGTCGGCAACGTCACCGCCGGCGCGGCGGTCGTGTTGCAGTCGCTGGCGCTGCGCCCCGGCGACGAGATCCTGACCACCGACCACGGGTACGGGGCGGTGGCCCTCTCGATCGCGCGGGAGTGCGCCCGCACGGGGGCGGTGTCGCGCACCCTGCCGGTGCCGTTGACCGCCACCGACGAGGAGGTGGTCGAGATCGTCCGCGCCGGGTTGCGCCCCGGGCGTACCCGGCTGCTCATCGTCGACCAGCTGACCTCGCCGACCGCCCGGCTGTTTCCGGCCGCCGCGCTCGTCGCGGTGGCCCGGGAGCAGGGCGTGCCGGTGCTGGTGGACGCCGCGCACGCGCCGGGCATGCTGCCGGCCACCGTCGCGTCGATCGGCGCCGACTTCTGGGTGGGCAACCTGCACAAGTGGGCGTACGCGCCGCGCGGCACCGCCGTGCTCGTGGTGGCGCCGTCGTGGCGGGAGAAGATCCAGCCGCTCGTCGTCTCGTGGGAGCAGGACAGCGGCTTCCCGACCCGGGTGGAATGGCAGGCGACGCTCGACTACACCGGCTGGCTGGCCGCCCCGGTGGGCCTGTTCACACTGCGCAGCCTCGGCGTGGACCGGGTACGCGCGCACAACGCGGCGCTGGCCGCGTACGGGCAACGGGTCGTCGGGGACGCGCTGGGGGTGGCGCCCGAGCGGCTGCCGGAGCCCGGCGGACCGGCGGTCGCCATGCGTCTGGTGCCGCTGCCACCGGGCGTCGCGACGACCCTGGACGCGGCCCGGGAGCTGCGGGCCCGGATCGCCGACCGGCTCTCCGCCGAGGTGTCGGTGGCCGGCTGGAACGGGCGCGGCTACCTGCGGCTGTGCGGCCAGGTCTACAACACCCCCGACGAGTACGACCGGCTGGCCGTCCGGCTGCCCACGCTGCTCGCCCAGCGCTGAGCGGCGAGAGCCGGCGGCGGCGCCACGACTCAGGGGACCGGCGTCGGCTCCCGGGTCGAGCGGCAGCAGCCGGACCCGGCCGAGCCCGAGCAGCGCCCAGCGGATCCAGGTACTCGGCGCCGCGTCGCAGCCCCCAGTGCAGGCAGGCCGCCTCGGCGCAGCCGGGATGCCCGGCGAGCAGGTCACCGATCGGGGTGCCGGCGTCGACCCGGGTGCCGGCGGTGACCCGGGACCGGACCGGCTCGTAGGTGGTGCGCAGCCCGTCCCGTGGTGGCCGAACGGTGAGCACCGGCCGGCCGGCGACCGAGCCGGCGAACAGGACGGTCCCGGCGCCGGCCGAGCGGACCTGCGCGCCGGGCGCGCCCGCCAGGTCCACGCCCCGGTGCCCGGACATCCACGGCTGCGGCGGCGGGTCGAACCCGCGTGCCACGCGGGGTGGACCGGGCAGCGGCCACCGGAACCGTCCGGCGGTCGCCGACCCGCCGGGCGCGCCCCGGTATCCCGTCGTGACGTCCGGCCCGTCAAGGACCGCCGCCGAGCCGCCCGCCGCCACCGGCCTGTCAAGGCTCGCCGCGGGGACGCCCGGCAACCAGAAGGCGAGCACGAGCACAAGCAGCAGGCCCCTGCCGGCCCGACCGATGGGGATACGCACACCGCGTACCCTGACCGTCCGCGCGCTGCCCCGCGCGCGCCACGCGGTCGTCCTGTGGACGACGCCCCCACTGTGGACGAGCGCCGAGATCGGGGCGGATCTGCTACGGCCGGGACGCCTATGCTGGCCGGGTGACGAAGGACTGGTACGCCTGGCACCGCGACTACGACCAGCCCGAGTCCGCACTGGCCCGGCGGCTCGCCGAGGTGCGGCAGCGTGTCGCCGACGCCCTCGACGCCGCACGGCCCGGTCCGCTGCGCGCGCTGAGTCTCTGCGCCGGTCAGGGCCGTGACCTGATCCCGGTGCTGGCCGCTCACCCCCGGGGCGCCGACGTGACCGCCCGCCTGGTCGAGCTGGACCCGCGCAACGCCGATCTGGCCCGCCGCGCCGCCGCCGACGCGGGGCTCACCGGCGTGCAGGTGGTGACCGGGGACGCCGCGCTGACCGACGGCTACGCCGATCTGGCCCCGGCCGATCTGGTGCTGGTCTGCGGCATCTTCGGCAACATCACCGACGACGACATCCGGGCGACGGTGCGGCACTGCGCCTCGCTCTGCGCCACCGGCGGCATGCTGCTGTGGACGCGGCACCGGCGCGAGCCGGATCTGGTGCCGGTGATCTGCGAGTGGTTCGCCGAGGAGGGCTTCGAGCCGGTCGCGGTGGGCAGCCCGGCCGACGGTGTGGGTGTCGGCGCGCACCGCTTCACCGGCACCCCGCGCCCGCTGGTGCCGGGTGCACGGATGTTCACGTTCGTGGGCTACGACGTGCTGGAGCGGACGGAGCAGGCATGACCACAGTGGACGACGCGAGCCGGCCTGCCCGGGTCGCCGGACCGGACGAGGCGATCAGCGCCGAGGAGCTCCAGCTCGCCGCGCGCAACCACGGCATCCCGTTGGAGGCGCTGCGCTACGACGTGACCCCGGCGGGCCTGCACTACCTGCTCATCCACTACGACATCCCGGACGTCGACCCGGCCGCGTACGCGCTGCGCGTGTCCCGGCGCGGTGCAGCGTCCACTGCGGCTGGACCTGGCGGCGCTGCGCGACCGGCCCGGGTGACCCACCGGGTCACGCTGGAGTGCGCGGGCAACGGCCGGGCGCTGCTGCGGCCCCGCCCGGTGAGCCAGCCCTGGCTGGTGGAGGCGGTGGGCAACGCCGAGTGGACCGGTACCCCGCTGGCGCCGCTGCTGCGCGAGGCCGGGCTGTCCGGCGACGCGGTGGACGTGGTGTTCACCGGGGCGGACCACGGGATCGAGCGCGGCGTCGAGCAGGACTACCAGCGGGCGCTGCCGGTGGCCGACGCGCTGCGCGAGGAGGTGCTGCTGGCGTACGAGATGAACGGCGCTCCCCTGCTGCCGCAGCACGGCGCGCCGCTGCGGCTGATCGTGCCCGGCTGGTACGGCATGGCGCACGTGAAGTGGCTGCGCGACATCACGGTGACGACCGAGCCGTTCGACGGCTACCAGAACGCGGTGGCCTACCGGTTGCGGCGCGACGCCGACGACCCGGGCGTGCCGGTGACCCGGATCGAACCGCGTGCCCTGGTGCGCCCGCCCGGGTTCCCGGACTTCATGTCCCGGACCCGGGTGGTGCGGCCGGGGCCGTGCACGGTGGACGGCCGGGCCTGGTCCGGGCACGCGCCGGTGACGTCGGTCGAGGTGACGATGGACGGTGGCGGCACGTGGACGCCGGCGGTCCTGGACGAGCCGGCCGGCGGCGAGTGGGCGTGGCGTCGATGGTCGGTGAGCTGGACGGCGACCCCGGGGCGGTACGTGCTGGGCGCCCGGGCGACCGACGCCTCGGGGCGCACTCAGCCGGTCGAGCAGCCGTGGAACCGGGGCGGGTTCGCGAACAACCTGGTGCAGCGGGTCGAAGTGGTCGTGCCGGAGCGGTGATCCGGGCGGCGGGCCGCCCGGGGATCAGCTCCCGAATCCGGAATCTGCGGGAAGCGAGATGTCGGGCTTTTCGAGCTCTTCCACATTGACGTCCTTGAACGTCATTACTCGGACGTTCTTGACGAAACGGGCAGGCCGGTACATGTCCCACACCCAGGCGTCGTGCATCTCGACCTCGAAGTAGACCTCACCGTCCGAGTTGCGGACGTGCAGGTCGACCTGGTTCGCCAGATAGAAACGGCGCTCGGTCTCCACCACGTAGGAGAACTGGCGGACAATGTCGCGGTACTCCCGGTAGAGCTGCAGCTCCATCTCGGTCTCGTACTTCTCGAGATCTTCCGCGCTCATCGCACTCCGCCTTCCATGACCACATCTTCCCCCACCGACGCCGGAGGTCGCGGCTGCTCGCCCAACGCCACGCCGACGGTACCCCCTGGCGCGCCGGAGCGCCCCATCGGCTCGTCCGGGCGCCCGGCGAACGCGCCGGCCCCGAGTCCCGGCAGCCCGGCCACGGGCTCGGGCGACACCACGTCGGCGCCCGCCGGGCGGCGGGCGCGGGGAGGCCGGCCGTCCCGTCCGGAGACGGCGGCCACGTTCACGTACGAGAAGCGGTGCTCCCGGCAGGCCCGAGCGCGCGCAGCGCGGCGCTGTGCTCGGCGGTGATGTAGCCCTTGTGTTCGGCGAAGCCGTAGCCGGGGAACCGCCCGTCCAGTTCCACCATGATCCGGTCCCGGGTGACCTTGGCGAGCACACTGGCCGCCGCCACGCAGGCGGCCACCCGATCGCCCTTCCAGACCGCCAGCCCCGGCACGTCGAGCCCGTCGACGCCGAAGCCGTCGGTCAGCACGTACTCCGGGCGGGTGGTCAGCGAGGCGAGCGCCCGGCGCATCGCGGCGAGGTTGCACACGTGCAACCCGCGGGCGTCCACCTCCTCGGCCGGGATGACCACCACGGCGTACGCCAGGGCCCGCGCCACCACCTCGTCGTGGACGCGCTCCCGGGCGGCCGGGGTGAGCAGCTTGGAGTCGGCCAGCTCGTCGATCTCGCCCCGGCGCCCCTCGGGCAGGATCGCGGCGGCGGCGACCAGCGGCCCGGCGCAGGCGCCCCGGCCCGCCTCGTCGGCGCCCGCGACGTAGCGGAAGCCCCGCCGTTGCAGGGCCCGCTCCAGCGCGTAGAGGCCGCCGTCGCGGCGCACCACCGTGCGCGGCGGGGTCAGCATGCGCCGCCTCCCACCAGCACGGCGCCGAGCCGGCCCGGCAGGTCCGGCGGGTAGTAGCGCTCGGCGGTGGCGGCCAGGTCGGTCACCGTCCACCAGCGGTGCCCGTGCACGCTCGCGCGCTCGACGTCGTTGAATCCGGTGGTGTCGACCTCCCAGCCCGCCACCCGGACCAGGTAGAACTGCTGCTCCTGGCGGTACCAGACGCCGTCGAACGGGAACTCGACGGTCTCCGACCAGACCGGCGCGCCCAGCTCGGCCGGGGCCAGCCGCAGGCCGGTCTCCTCGGCCAGCTCACGGGCCGCGCCGTCGGCCGGGGCCTCCCCCGGGTCCAGCCCGCCGCCGGGGGTGAACCAGTAGCGGTGACCCGGCCGGGCCGGATCACTGCCCTCGAAGAGCAGCACCCGGTCGGACGCGTCGACCAGCAGCACCCGGGCCGCGCGACGAGGGGTGTAGACGGTCACCGCACCAGCCTGCCAGACGGCTGCGACGAACGACCACGCCCTCCCGCCGGCGGCCGGGGGTGGGCGTGGGGGCGCGCGGAAGCCGTCGGGTCAGGGATTGGGGATCCCCTCGAACTGCTTCGGCACGCTGAGCCAGGTGGCGCGGCTGACCGGCCAGAAGATGGTGAAAGCCCGCCCGACGACCTCGCCCTCCGGGATGGTGGCGACGGTGATGTCCTCGCCGGACTGCTGCCAGTGCTCCAGCGAGTCGCCGGAGGCCTCCCGGTGGTCACCCATGACCCACAACCGGCCCTTCGGCACGGTGATGTCGAAGTCCTGGTCGGCGGGCTTGTTGCCGGGGAAGATGAACGGCTCGTCGACCGGCTTGCCGTTGATGACCAGCCGGTCCTGCCCGCCCGTACGGTCGCAGCAGACCACGTGATCGCCGCCGACGCCGATCACCCGCTTGATGAAGTCCTCACCGTCGGGGTTGCCGCTCCACTCGGTGGGCGCCTTGAAAACGATCACCTCGCCCCGGTGCGGCGAGCGGAAGTCGTAGACCAGCTTGTTGACCAGCACCCGATCGTCGATCTTGAGGGTGTTCTCCATGGACGGCGACGGGATGAAGAAGGTCTGCAGCACGAAGGCGCGAACCAGCACTGCGACCAGGATCGCCACACCCAGGAGGATGGGCAGCTCCTTCCAGAAGGAGTTGCGCGGCTTCTCGGTCTGCTCGTCGATCACGGGAGGAGCCTACGTCCCCGGGTGCGGCGCAGTCGCCCCGAACCCGCGAGAACCGTGAGCGTCGCCACGACCGGCACGATCAGGACGACTCCGCCCACCGGGTCGGGATCCACCGGGACCGGGCCGGAGGCGGCCGCGGCGTCCGCGCGCGGCACGTCCGCGAACGTCTCCGGTACGGGCAGGGTGGTCCACCGCTGCGACGGCCAGACGATCATGAAGGCGCGACCGATCACGTTCTCGATCGGCACCGGCCCCTGACATCGGGCGTCCTGCGAGACCAGCCGGTGGTCACCCATCACGAAGATCTGCCCCGGCGGCACCACCACCTCGGTGAACTGCCGGGACCGGCATTCCTTCGGATTGGGCGGAAGCTCGAGCGGGGAGTCCTCGGAGACGTACGCCTGCTCGTCCAGCGGCACCCCGTTGACCACCACGCGGCCGTCGTCGCAGCACCAGATCTTGTCGCCCGGCACGCCGATGACCCGCTTGATGAAGTCCTTCTCACCGGGGCGGCTGACGCCCACCAGGTCACCGAGCGTGCGGCTGACCTGGCCGGCGAAGTTGGTGGGCGGCGCAGGCGCCTCCTGGGCGACCCAGCGGTCGGTGCCGCGGAACACCACCACCTCGCCGCGGACGGGGTCGCGGACGTCGTAGACGACCTTGTTGACGAGCACCCGGTCGCCGACGAGCAGCGTGTTCTCCATCGACCCGGAGGGGATGAAGAACGCCTGGAGCAGGAACGTGCGGATCAGCACCGCCAGGCAGAACGCCACGATGAGCAGCAGCGGAAGCTCCTGCCAGAGCGGCATCTGGCGACGCCCGCGCCGGGCCCGCCGGCGCCAGGGATCGACGGCGCCGTCCTCGTCAACCATCTGCACCATGCCACTCTCCGGTCCGCGGAAACGACACTACCGCCCGGGAGTCTCCTTCGAGACCCCACGGGCGGTAGTGGACCGTTTCGCACCGTCCGGCTGCGCCCGTACCGACCAGGGTAATGCGGTCTGGTCGATACGACATCCGCGCAGGCCGGGCGGCGTGGCGAACGCGAATCAGTTCGCCGGCTGCTTCTCCCGCAGCTCCTTGATCTTGGCCTTCTTGCCCCGCAGCTCGCGCAGGTAGTAGAGCTTGGCGCGACGCACGTCACCGCGGGTCACGACCTCGATCCGGTCGATGCCCGGGCCGTTGAGCGGGTAGGTCCGCTCCACGCCGACACCGAAGCTGACCTTGCGGACCGAGAAGGTCTCACGCAGGCCGTCACCCTGGCGGCGGATGACGACGCCCTGGAAGATCTGGACCCGGGAGCGGTTGCCCTCGACGACCCGCGCGTGCACCTTGACGGTGTCACCGGCACGGAAGTCGGGCAGGTCGGTACGCTTCGACTGGGCGTCAAGGGCGTCCAGGATGTTCATCGCTGCGTCCTCGTGAGGCTCACGGCGCATCGTCAGTCGATGCGCGGATGGGTGATTCTGACCCCCGGATGGTGACCGGCGAGACCGGCCCCGGTCGAGGGTCCTCGCAGCCGCCCACGGCGTGGACGGATGCGGCAACCCCTCTACTTTGCCACATGCCCCGGTGGCGGGGAAAATCCGCCCCGGTCCAGCGTCGCCCGGTCCCGCTTGTCGAGCGTCTCCGGGGCCAGCGCGCCGATCATGTCGGGGCGGCGCCCGGCCGTGCGCAGCAGCGCCTCGTCCCGTCGCCAGCGGGCGATCCGGCCGTGGTCGCCGGAGCGCAGCACCTCCGGCACGTCCAGCCCGCGCCAGGTCGCCGGCTTCGTGTAGAGCGGGGCCTCCAGCAGCCCGTGCGCGTGTGACTCCTCGTCCAGCGAGCCGGCGTTGCCCAGCACCCCGGGCAGCAGCCGGGTGACCGCCTCCAGGATCACCAGCACTGCCACCTCGCCGCCGAAGAGCACGTAGTCACCCAGGGAGACCTCGGTCACCGGCATCCGGGTCGCCGCGTGGTCCAGCACCCGCTGGTCGATGCCCTCGTACCGGCCGCAGGCGAACAGCAGGTGCGACTCGGCGGCCAGCTCGTGCGCCAGGGCCTGGGTGAACGGGACGCCGGCCGGGGACGGCACGATCAGCCGGGGCAGCGTGTGCCCGTCCGGGCTCAGCTCGCCCGGGGCCAGCGCGTCCAGCGCCTCGCCCCACGGCTCAGGCCGCATGACCATGCCGGGACCGCCGCCGTAGGGCGTGTCGTCGACGGTGCGGTGCACGTCGTGGGTCCAGGTCCGCAGATCGTGTACGGCCAGCCGCAGCGTGCCGTTCGCGCGGGCCTTGCCGATCAGCGACAGGTCCAGCGGGGCGAAGTACTCAGGGAAGATCGACACGATGTCGACGCGCATGCGGTGGCTCCAGCCGGAGGTCGAGAGCTAGAGATCGAGCAGGCCGTCGGGCAGGTCGACGACGACGCGACCGCCGGCCAGATCCACCTCGGGCACTATCGCCTTGACGAACGGGACCAGCGCGGTACGCCCCTCGGGCCGCCGCAGCACCAGCATGTCGGACGCGGGCGCGTGGTCGATGCGGGCCACCTCGCCCACGTGCTCGCCGTCGCGGGTGACCACGGCGAGCCCGACCAGCTGGTGGTCGTGGAACTCCTCCGGGTCCTCCGGCGGGGCGACGTCGGCGCTGTCCACGCCGAGCAGCGTGTTGCGCAGCGCCTCGGCGACGTTGCGCTCCAGCACGCCCTCGAAGGCGACGAGCAGCCGCCCCTGGTGCCAGCGGGCCGACTCGACGGTGAGCGTCGGCGGCACCCGCCAGGCGCCGGGCTCCGACGGGGTGACCCCCGGCTCGGTGGTCAACACCGAACCGGGGGCGAACCGTGCTTCGGGCTCGTCGGTACGCACCTCCACGGTGACCTCACCGCGGATGCCGTGCGGCTTACCGATCCGGCCGACGACGAGAAGCATCAGTACGAGTCGACGATGTCGACGCGTACCCCACGCCCGCCGATGGACCCGATCACCTGGCGCAGCGCCTTGGCGGTCCGGCCGGACCGCCCGATCACCGTGCCGAGGTCCTCGGGGTGCACGCGGACTTCGAGGCGCTTGCCCCGACGGGAGTCGACCATCCGCACCCGGACGTCGTCCGGGTGGTCGACGATGCCCTTGACCAGGTGCTCCAGAGCGGGACGCAGCGGCATGTCAGGCCTGCTCGCCGGACTCGGCACCGGTCTGCTCCTCGGCCTTGGCCTCGGCCTTCGGCTCCTCCGCCTTGGCGGCGGCCTTCTTGGCCGGCTTGGCCGGGGTGTCCGCCACGCCGGCGGCGGCCTTCGCCTCGGCCTCGTACGCCGCCTTGCGGTCGGCCCGCTCGGGGGCGACCTTCAGCGGCGGCGGGGCCGGCAGGCCCTTGAACTTCTGCCAGTCGCCGGTCAGCTCCAGCAGGCGCTGCACGGCCTCGCTCGGCTGAGCGCCGACCGACAGCCAGTACTGGACCCGCTCCGACTTGACCTCGATCACCGAAGGGTCTTCCTTCGGCTGGTACACACCGACGAACTCGATCGCGCGACCGTCACGCTTGGTGCGCGAGTCGGCGATGACGATGCGGTACTGCGGGTTGCGGATCTTGCCCATCCGCAGGAGCCGGATCTTTACGGCCACAGTTGTTTCGCTCCTGTTGCGATCTCACCGGCCCGTACGGGCGGTGTGGCGGGTGAGCGCCGACCGGCACAGTGGGGTTTGGGCCGGAGACTGCTCGGTGAACTGGCGACGCGCCCGGGTTAGAGGGCGCCGGACGCGCGCCGGATACCAGCGAACCATTCTGCCAGATCCGCCCCGGAACTCTCACACCGGACCCGGACACCACGCCCGCGGCGGGTCGGGCCGTGACGGACGACACCCGCTCAGCGCACCGGCGGGCGGTCCCACCCCGGCGGAAGTTCGTCCGGTACATCCCATTCCGCGGGCGGGGTGAAGTCGCACCAGGTGCCGTCGAACGGGAACGCGCCCGCCTCGGCGATCCGGATCACCCGCTCACCCTCGGCGCGTACCGCCTTCTCGTCTGTCACCCAGTAGTGCTCCGGGAACGCCAGCCGCTCGGCGAACTCGTCCTCGTCCTTCCACTCCCAGCTCAGGTCCGGGTACACCACCACGTCGAGGTCCTGGTCGACCATGTCGACACCGGCCACCGCGCCGTCGTCCCAGCGGACGCCGGGCTCCTCCAGGTTGACGTACCAGTTCTGGAAGCGCCCGGCGGCGTCGCGGAACCACCAGACCGAGTGGGCCGCGCCGGTGGGCAGGAACTTCAGCACCGGCGGACCGTTCCACCGGCCCTGCGCGAGCCGGTAGGACGACGTCACCCACTCGGCGAACGGCACGGCCCGCATGCCCAGGCCGGCGGCGTTCACCTCGTGCGCGACGGGCGCTGTCCGCGCCACCCAGAGCAGCAGGCCGCGCTCGTCGTCGGAGACCACGCGGGCCGACCGGACCCACCCGATCCGGCCATGCCGCACGTTCCGGTGCATGATCAGCCGCCCCGGCTCGAACCGCACGCTCACCCCCGCCGTCGTGTTAACAAGGGCCCCCGCCTATGCAGAATGCGTTAAGAAGGGGCCCTTCCTTACACCCTCAGTAGGCGCGGGCGAGGATCGCCACCAGGTCGGGCTCGTCCTCCGAGTCCGGCACCGAGCCGTCGGCGCGCACCAGGCAGCGAACCGTCACGCCCTGACCGTTCGCCTCGGCCTCGCCCTCGACGCCGACCGCCGACCACGGCACCCGCGCCCAGCCGGTGGCGGACGCCTCGATCGCCTCGGCCAGCGTCGACACCTCGACGGTGCGGGACCGGCGGAACTCCAGCGCCTGGTCGTGCAGCGCCCGCTGGTCGGCCTCCAGCGCGGCGAGGACCGCGCCGACCACGTCGGCCACCGGGGTCGGGGCCTTCGAACCGTCCGTACGCCGGACCACCACCGCGTTGCCGGCGGCCAGGTCACGCGGGCCGACCTCGACGCGTACCGGGTAGCCGCGCAGCTCGGCGTCGACGGCCCGGCGGCCGAACGCGGTGTCGGTCCGGTCGTCCAGCGCCACCCGCACCCCGGCGTCGCGCAGCGCGTCGCGCAGCTTGGCCGCCGCCTCGCTCACGCCGTCGCCGTCCTTGACGATCATCACGTACGCCTGGACCGGCGCCAGCTTCGGCGGCACCCGTAGCCCGTTGTCGTCGCCGTGGCACATGATCAGGCCGCCGAGCATCCGGGTGGACGTGCCCCAGGAGGTGGTCCACGCGTGCTCCCGGCCACCCTCGGCCGAGGAGTAGCTGATGTCGAACGCCTTGGCGAAGTTCTGGCCCAGCTCGTGGCTGGTGCCCAGCTGCAGCGCCTTGCCGTCGCCCATCATGCCCTCGCACGTGTACGTGGCGGTGGCGCCGGCGAAGCGCTCCCGGGCGGTCTTCAGGCCGACCACGACCGGGATGCCGAGCACGTTGACCATCAGGTCCTCGTACGCCTCGTGCAGGATCCGCCGCGCGTAGGCGCGGGCGTCCTCACGGGTCGCGTGCGCGGTGTGCCCCTCCTGCCAGAGGAACTCGCTGGTACGGAGGAAGATCCGCGGGCGCAGCTCCCACCGGACCACGTTCGCCCACTGGTTGAGCAGCAGCGGCAGGTCGCGGTACGAGTCGATCCACTTGGCCATGAACTCGCCGATGACCGTCTCGCTGGTGGGGCGCACCACCACCGGCTCGGCGAGCTGCTTGCCGCCGCCGTGCGTGACCACCGCCAGCTCCGGCGAGAAGCCCTCGACGTGCTCGGCCTCGCGCTTGAGGTAGCTCTCCGGGATGAACAGCGGGAAGTATGCATTCTCCGCGCCGGCCGCCTTGATCCGGGCGTCCATCTCGGCCTGCATCCGCTCCCAGATGGCGTAGCCGGCCGGTCGGATCACCATGGTCCCCCGGACCGGGCCGTTGTCGGCCAGCTTCGCCTTGGCGATCAGGTCCTGGTACCAGCGGGGAAAGTCCTCCGCACGGGGAGTGAGCACGCGTGCCATGACCGCACATCCTATGCGCCGTGCGGG
The DNA here is from genome assembly GCF_000568915.1 of Micromonospora sp. M42. Lineage (NCBI taxonomy): Bacteria > Bacillati > Actinomycetota > Actinomycetes > Micromonosporales > Micromonosporaceae > Micromonospora > Micromonospora sp. M42. The sequence goes on from NZ_KK037233.1 coordinate 2,935,954, forward strand.
GCGGGGGTTCGCCGGGGAGCCGGGCCGCGCCGTGTCGCCCGGCGCGGCCGTAGACTTCGACGGCGATGGGTGAGACACGGGACGCGATCGTGGAGGCCGCCCGGGCGCAGACCGTGGCCCTCGGGTGGGACCGTGTCCGGATGGGCGCGGTGGCCGCCGCCGCCGGGGTGAGCCGGCAGACGGTCTACAACGAGTTCGGCACCAAGGCGGGCCTGGGCGAGGCGCTGGCCCGGCACGAGGTGGACCGGTTCGTCGGCCAGGTCCGGTCCGCGCTCGGCGAGCACGACTCCGACGTGCGGGCGGCGGCGTACGCGGCGATCCACCGCACGCTCGCCTCAGCCGCCGAGAACCCGCTGGTCCGGGCCGTGCTGACCAGCACGCGGGGCGGCTCGGAGGAGTTGCTGCCGTACCTGACCACCCGGTCCGAGCTGGTGCTCGCCGAGGCCGCGGCGGCGCTGCTGGACTGGACGGGTGACCGCCTGCCCGACGCCGATCCGGCGGCCCTGGCGTTCGCGGCGGACAGCGTCGTACGCCTGGTGGTGAGCCACATCGTGCTGCCCGGCGGCCCGGTCGACGAGACCGCCGACCGGCTGGCCGACCTGGCGGTGCGCCTGTTCCTGATGGCGGCGACGGCGCGCTAGCGACGACGGCGGCCGGTCACGGCCCGTCAGCGGACGACCCGGCCGCGCAGGACGATCCGGCTGGGCGTCCGGACCACGCGCAGGTCACGGCGCGGATCTTCGGGGTAGACCACCAGGTCGGCGAGGCCGCCCTCGACCAGCCCGGGGAAGCCGAGCCACTCCCGGGCCCGCCAGGAGGCGGCGGCCAGCACGTCCGGCGCGGACATGCCGGCCTGCTCGTGCAGCAGGAGCATCTCCTCGGCCGCGAGCCCGTGGTCGATGCCGCCGCCCGCGTCGGTGCCGACGTAGATCGGCACACCGGCCTCGTGCGCGGCGCGCACCACCTCGGGGAAGCGGTCGCGCAGGGCGAGCATGTGGTCGGCGTACCCGGGGAACTTGGGCCGGGCCTGCTCCGCGATGTGGCCGAAGGTCCGGATGTTGATCATCGTGGGAACCAGCGCGGTGCCCTGCCGGGCCATCAGGTCGATCAGGTCGAGGCTCAGCCCGGTGCCATGCTCCACCGAGTCCACCCCGGCCCGCACCATGATCTCCACCGCCGACTCGGAGAACGTGTGCACCGCCGCGCGTACCCCGGCGGCGTGCGCGGCGGCGACCGCCGCGGTCATGGTGTCGGCGTCCCAGGCCGGCGCCAGGTCGCCCACTCCCCGCTCGATCCAGTCGCCGACCAGCTTGACCCAGCCGTTGCCGGCCGCGGCCTGCGCGGCCACCGTCTCGGCGACCTCCGCCGCGCCGACCTCACGCCGATGTCGCGCAGGTAGCGCTTGGGCGGGGCGATGTGCCGGCCCGCGCGGGCCAGTCGCGGCAGGTCCGGCTCGTCCTCCAGTTCGGGGTACGGGTACGGCGACCCGGCGTCGCGGATCGCCAGCACGCCCGCGTCCCGGTCGATCCGGGCCAGTTCCCGCGCCTGGTCGAGCGAGGTGATCGGGCTGCCGCCGCGGGCGATGCCGATGTGGCAGTGCGCATCGGTCAGACCGGGCAGCACGAAGCCGCCGTCGGCCACCGTCTCGGCGCCGGGCACCGGTTCGAAGGTGACCCGGTCGCCGACCAGCCAGACGTCCCGGACCTCGTCGTCGGGAAGGAACACACCGCGCACGTGCAGAGCCATGTGCACAGTCCTACCCGATCAGTCCTCCTCGCCGGCGAGCAGGTCGTTGCGCCGCGCGGTCAGCGCCGGCAGATCGACCGAGACCTTCCAGGGCCGCTCGGTGACGAACAGGTCCTCGGTGTGTGCCAGTTGCTCGTACTCGCGGGCGGCGCCGTCGAGCGTGTACTCGGTCAGCGCGATCCGCTCGTGCTGCGGATCCACCACCCAGTAGGAGCGGACCCCGGAGCGGGCGTAGACCTTCGCCTTGTCGTACAGGTCGTGGAAGTGCGACGTCGGCGAGACGACCTCGACGGCGAGCAGCGCGTCCTCGACCGGGACCGGCGACCGGCCGGCGTGCTTGCGCCGGATCACCACCACATCCGGGCGCGGCTCGTTGCGGCGGTCCACCCGCATGGACAGGTCGATGCTCACCAGGAACTCAGGCGGGCAGTTGACCTCAAGCGCGAGTAGGAGACGGACACACAGATCCTGGTGCAGGGCGGTGGGCGACGGCACGATCAACCTTCCGTTGATCAGTTCGTACGGAAGGTCCTTGGGCAGGTCGCCCAGGTCGTCGACCGTCCACTCGTGCCGCTCGGGCAGGATCGGCGCCGCGGTCATGACATCTCCTTCCAGGGGGCGAACCGACCCTAGGTGATGATCACATCGCCCACTGTCACCGACACGCTAGCGGGGGCCCTTGTCGCCGCCCTTGCCCAGCTTGTTGAAGTCGATCTTCGGAAGCTTGAAGCCCGGCGGCAGGCCCTGCCCACCCGCCAGATCACCCGGGTCCAGGCCCGGCGGGAGCTGCGGCATCCCGCCCGGGAAGCCACCCGGCATGCCGGCGCCGGTACGCGGCCGCCCGCCGCCCTTCGTGCCCTTGCGCTTGTTCTTCGGCGACTTGGTCGCCTTGCGCCGGCCACCGCCGGGCAGGCCCATCATGCCGCCCATCTGCTTCATCATCTTCTGCGCGTCGGTGAAGCGGTTGAGCAGCTGGTTGACGTCCATGACGGTGACGCCGGAGCCGTTGGCGATCCGGGCCCGGCGGGAGCCGTTGATGATCTTCGGGTTGGTGCGCTCGGCCGGGGTCATCGACCTGATGATCGCGGTCACCCGGTCGAAGTGCTTGTCGTCCAGCTCGGCGAGCTGGTCCTTCATCTGCCCCATGCCCGGCATCATGGCCAGCACGTTGGCGATCGGGCCCATCCGCCGGACCGCGATGAGCTGATCGAGGAAGTCCTCCAGCGTGAAGGTCTCCCCGCCCATCAGCTTGGCGGTCATCTTGTCCTTCTGATCGGAGTCGAAGGCCGCCTCGGCCTGCTCGATCAGAGTGAGGACGTCGCCCATGCCGAGGATCCGGCTGGCCATCCGGTCGGGGTGGAAGACGTCGAAGTCCTCCAGCTTCTCGCCGGTGGAGGCGAACAGGATCGGCTGGCCGGTGACCTCGCGGACGGAGAGCGCGGCGCCGCCGCGGGCGTCGCCGTCGAGCTTGGACAGCACCACGCCGGTGATGCCCACGCCGTCGCGGAACGCCTCTGCGGTACGGACCGCGTCCTGGCCGACCATCGCGTCGATGACGAAGATGACCTCGTCGGGCTGGACCGCGTCGCGGATGTTCGCGGCCTGCTGCATCATCTCGGCGTCGATGCCGAGCCGGCCGGCGGTGTCGACGATGACGATGTCGCGGGCGGCGCGGCGGGCGTGCTCGATCGAGTCGCGGGCCACCTGCACCGGGTCGCCGACGCCGTTGCCGGGCGCCGGGGCGTACACCTCGACGCCGGCCCGGCCACCGAGCACCTGGAGCTGCCCGACGGCGTTGGGGCGCTGGAGGTCGGCGGCGACGAGCAGCGGCTGGTGGCCCTGGCTCTTGAGCCAGCGGGCCAGCTTGCCGGCGAGCGTGGTCTTACCGGAGCCCTGGAGGCCGGCCAGCATGATCACGGTCGGCGGGTGCTTGGCGAACTGGAGCCGCCGCCCCTCGCCGCCGAGGACGTTGATCAGCTCCTCGTTGACGATCTTGATGATCTGCTGGGCCGGGTTCAGCGCCTGGGAGACCTCGGCGCTGCGCGCCCGCTCCTTGACGTTCGCGATGAAGCCCTTGACCACCGGCAGGGCGACGTCGGCCTCCAGCAACGCCATCCGGATCTCGCGCGCGGTGGCGTCGATGTCGGCGTCGGTGAGCCGGCCCTTGCCGCGGAGCTTGGTGAAGATCCCGGACAGGCGGTCACTCAAGGTGTCAAACACGCGAACATCCCGTTTGTCGTTTTCGGCGGGCACATGCTGGCGGGCCGATGGTCCAGCCCACCGTTAGGGTAGCCCGCCGCCCGCACCCTCGCTCCGGCCCGGCCGTCCACGGGCCTGCGCCGCTCGTCGGCCGGGTGTTAACAGGGGTCCCTTCCTCTACCGGAGGCGTTAACAAGGGGCCCTTCCTTACACGGCGGCGAGCACGGCGGCCTCGACGTGCGCTCGTTCCTCGTCCGAGGGCCAGCCGCCGACCAGGTAGAAGGCGTCCACCACGTCGCCGCCGAGCGTGGAGATCCGGGCCGCCCGCACCTGGGCGCCGGCCTCGTCCAGCGCGCAGGTGACCCGGTACAGCAGCCCGGCCGCGTCCGCGGCGCGCAGTTCCAGCAGCACCGCGTCGGTGGCCGCCTCCCGGTGCCAAACCACCCGGGGGGCGGCGCCCTGGCTGCGGGCGGCGAGCGCCCGGCCACGCAGCCGCTGATTCACCGAGACGTCGCCGCCGACCGCGCGGCGCAGGTCGGCGCTGAGCGCGATCGGGTTCGGCGCCAGCCCGTAGCGCGGCTGCACCCGGCACTGCACCAGGGCGCGGCCGTCCACGGTGGCGGCGTCCGCGGAGATCACCTCGAGGCGGTGCAGGGCCAGGCAACCGGCGACCGTGGCGAGCAGTCCGCGCCGGTCCGCCGCGGCCACCGACACCCGGTCCTCCCCCAGGTGTACGACAGGCAGCGGCCCGGCCACGAGCGCCGGGTCGGGGGCCGGCGGAGCGGGCACCACGCCGGTGTCCAGGGTGGTGCGCACCCGGGCCACCAGCTCGGCGATCAGCCGGCCCTTCCAGGCCGACCAGGCGGCCGGGCCGGTGGCGGCGGCGTCGGCGCGCACCAGGGCGTGCAGCAGTTCCAGCGTGGCGGTGTCGCCGACCCGCTCGGCGACACCGGCGACCGTCTTCGGGTCGGACAGGTCGCGGCGGGTCGCCACGTCGGGCAGCAGCAGATGCAGCCGGACCAGCGTGCCGATCAGCTCCGCCTCGGCCGGTGGCAGCCCGACCCGGGCGGCCACCGCCTCGGCCAGCGGCGCGCCGACCGTCGAGTGATCTCCTTCCAGCCCTTTGCCGATGTCGTGCAGGAACGCGCCGAGCAGCAGCAGGTCGGGGCGTTCCACGTCGCGGGTGTGCCGGCTCGCCTCGTACGCGGTCTGCACCAGGTGCCGGTCGAGCGTGAACCGGTGCACCGGGTTGTGCTGGGGCAGGCTGCGCATCCGGGTCCACTCGGGCAGCCAGCGGTCGATCAGCCCGTACCTGTCGCAGGTCTCCCAGGCGGGCACCAGGCCGGGACCGGCGCCGAGCAGCGTGATCAGCGCGGCCCGTGCCGCCGGCGGCCAGGGCGCGGGCAGCGGCGGACAGTACGCGGCCAGCCACTCGCAGGTGGCCCGCGCGATGGGCAGCCGGGTGGTGGCGGCCGCGGCGGCCACCCGCAGCGACAGGCTCGGGTCGGGGCGGGCCCCGATGGCGGTACGGGCGAGCACCAGTTCCCCGTCCTGCTCGACCACGTCCCGCGCAACCGGGCGGCGCAGCGGCCGGCCGGGGGCGGCCCGGTGGCGGCCGGAGCGGAGCCGGTCGGCGGCCCGCCAGGCGTCGTCCAGGGCATGGCTGACGGTGCGGGCGTCGCCGGCCACGAGCCGCAGCAGCGCGTCGCCGTCCTCGGCGCCGAGCAGCCGCGCCACGCCGTCGCGTTCCTGGGCGACCAGGCGGTCGACCCGGCGGCCCACCTGCTGGTGCAGCGCGTCGCGGGTGTCCAGCAGCCGCCGGTGCGCCGCGTACACGGCCGGGCGGAGCGCGTCGGTGACCCCGGCGGTGGCGATGGCGCGCAGGATCCCCACGTCGCGCAGCCCGCCGGCCGCCTCTTTGAGGTCGCCTTCGAGCAGGAACGCCAGTTCGCCGTGCGCCTCCCAGCGCGCGGCGGTGATCTCGCGCAGGCCGGGGAGCTGGCGGATCGCGGTCCGCCGCCAGTGGTCGGTGGCGGTACGCGCGAGCTGGTCGGTGAGCGCCGGGTCGCCGGCCACGTGCCGGGCGTCGAGCAGGCCGAGGGCGACCTTGACGTCGTCCTGGGCCACCGACAGCGCCTCGGCGACGGTGCGTACCGAGTGGTCCAGCCGCAGTCCGGCGTCCCAGATCGGGTACCAGAGCGACGCGGCCAGCTCGTCGATGCCGGGGACCCCGGCGTGCAGCAGCACCAGGTCGAGGTCGCCGTAGGGGGCGCACTGGCGGCGGCCCAGTCCGCCCACCGCGACGAGCGCCACCCCGTCCCGGTCCGGGAAGGCCCGGCGCAGCCAGGCGTCGAGCGCCTCGGCCCGCGCGTTCCGGGCCGGCTCACCGATGCCCCCGGGTACGCCGACGACCTCGTTGACCACGGGCACGCCGTCCCCGGTGGGGGTGGCAGCCGTGGTCAACGAGGTCACGTCGGCAGGTCCGGCCGTCAGAGGGCGTCGAGCCCGCGCTCGCCGGTACGCACCCGGACGACCTCTTCGACGCCGGTCACCCAGACCTTGCCGTCGCCGATCTTGCCGGTCCGGGCGGCGCCGACGATCGCGTCCACGATCTTGTCGACGTCGATCTCGTCGGTGAGCACCTCGACCCGGATCTTGGGCAGGAACTCGACCGTGTACTCGGCACCCCGGTAGACCTCGGTGTGCCCCTTCTGCCGGCCGTAGCCCTGGACCTCGCTGACCGTCAGCCCGGCCACGCCGAGGGCGTGCAGAGCCTCCTTCACCGCGTCCAGCTGGTACGGCTTGATGACCGCGGTCACCAGCTTCATGTCCAACCCCTCCATCCCAGGAACGTTAACCGGCGACCTTCTCGCTGACCGGCGCGGACTCGTCCGACTCGGCGGCGGGCTCCGCGCCGGGCTTGCCGGCTCCGATCCCGGCCATCGCGAACGCGCCACCGCCGCTGCCCGTGGTGGGCGACAGGTCGTAGCCGCTCTCCGCGTGCTCGGCGATGTCGATGCCGTCGACCTCGGCCTCGGCGGAGACCCGGAGGCCGATCGTCTTGTCGATCACGAAGCCGAGAGCGTAGGCGACGACGAAGGAGTAGACGCTGACGATCAGCGCGCTGATCGCCTGCTTGCCGAGCAGGCTGGCGTCGCCGCCGACGAACAGGCCGTCGGTCTCCACCAGCGAGCTCACCGAGGCGGTGCCGAACAGGCCGATCCAGAGGCAGCCGATCCAGCCGCCGACGAAGTGCACGCCGACCACGTCGAGGGAGTCGTCGTAGCCGAGCCGGTACTTCAGACCGACCGCGAGGGCGCAGACCGCACCGGCCACCACGCCCAGCAGCACCGCTGCGGCCGGGGTGATGAACGCACAGGCCGGGGTGATGGCGACCAGACCGGCGATGGCGCCGGACGAGGCGCCGACCAGGGTCGGCTTGCCGTCACGCACCCACTCCACCACGATCCAGCCGAGCAGCGCCGCGGCGGTGGCGACCTGGGTGTTGATGAACGCCAGCGCGGTGACCCCGTCGGCGGTCAGCTCGGAGCCGGCGTTGAAGCCGAACCAGCCGAACCACAGCAGCGCGGCGCCGAGGGCGACCATCGGGACGTTGTGCGGCTTCATGCTCTCGCGCGGCCAGCCCACCCGCTTGCCGAGCACGAGCACCAGCGCGAGCGCCGCGGCGCCGGCGTTGATGTGCACGGCGGTACCACCGGCGAAGTCCAGCGCGCCGATGTCGCCGCCGATCAGCCCGCCGCCCCAGACCATGTGGGCGACCGGGAAGTAGACCAGGGTCGCCCAGCCGAACGCGAACAGCAGCCAGCCGGCGAACTTCACCCGGTCGGAGAGCGCGCCGCTGATCAGCGCCACGGTGATGACCGCGAACATCATCTGGAAGGCGATGAAGACGTAGATCGGGATTCCGGTCTCGCCCCACAGGTCGTTCTCGCCGACGAACGTCTTGGTGCCCAGGTACTGACCGAGGTCACCCCAGAACTTGCCGCCCTCGCCGAAGGCGACGGTGAAGCCGTAGAAAAGCCACAGGATGCTGACGAGCCCGATGGACGAGAAGCTCATCATCATCATGTTCAGAACGCCCTTGGACCGGTTCAGGCCGCCGTAGAACAGCGCGAGACCGGGGGTCATGAGCAGCACGAGGGCAGTCGAGACAAGCAACCAGGCAGTGTTCCCGGTGTCGATCTCCACGCTGCCTCCTCTCGTTGTCGTATTCCTCCCTCCGACTGAAGACCTGGCAGCATCGCCCGTCAGCCGGTTGCGCGGAAGCTTTGTCGCCGGCTGTTTCCTTCAGCGACACCCCGCGATTTCCGACACGTGACGGGTTGTTTCCGGCGTGTGAAGAACGCCGATCTTGCTCAGCGGAGCGCGTACTCCAACTGGTGCCGCTCGTAGTCGAGCAGCCGCAGGTCGCGCATGGGGCGACGCAGGTGGCCCTTGTGGACGATCCGGACGAAGGCCGGCTCACCGGCGGCGGCCATCCGCCGGATGCCCTCGACGTGGTCGACGATGCGCTTGCGGATGGTGCGGATGAGCCGGTGCCGGTCGCGCGGGATCAGCCCGTACGCGTCGGCGAACAGGCGCAGCCGGCGCGGCCGGTCGGGGCGCTTCCAGCCCAGCGTCACCGAGTCGCGGTCGGAGAAGATCGGCACCCAGGTCCAGGCCGCGTACGCCACGTCGTAGATGCGGGCGCCGGGCGAGGCGAGGTCGAAGTCGATCAGCCCGAGCGTGCCGTCCGGGCGCCAGATCACGTTGTGCGGCGCGGCGTCGTGGTGACAGATCACCTCGGTGTCCGGCGGGGGCGGCCCGAACGAGCGCCAGACCGCGCCGGGCGGCGGGGTGAAGCCGTACTGCGCGTCGTGGAACATCCGCAGCATGGTGGCCACCGTGACCAGGGCCTCGTCGGTGACCCAGTGCGGGGCCAGCGGGTACTCCCCGCACTCCCCCTCCAGGTACGACAGGACCTCGCGGTTGCGCTCGTCCATGCCGAGCGCGCGGGGCGCGCCGGTGAAGCCGACGTACTCCAGGTGGCGCAACAGCGCGTGCACGGAGGGCGTCCACGGGCCGGCGTTGCGCCGGACCGTGTCTCCGACACGGACCACTGTGCTCACGTTCCCGCCGTGCAGCGGGATCTCCTGCGAAGTCACGTACGGTCTCCCGAGGCGTGGCGACGGGTGGCTGGGGTCGCGCCACCCCGCGTAGGCGCGATCGTCAGTCGTCACGGGAGAGGTTACGCGTCCCGGGCGAGCGGCTCGGTGCCGAGCAGCGCGTCGACGAACTGGGCCGGGTCGAACGGGGCCAGGTCGTCCTTGCCCTCGCCGAGGCCGACCAGCTTGACCGGGATGCCGAGCTTGCGCTGCACGGAGATCACGATGCCCCCCTTGGCCGTCCCGTCGAGCTTGGTCAGCACCACGCCCGTCACGTTGACCACCTCGGTGAAGACCCGCGCCTGCTCCAGCCCGTTCTGGCCGGTGGTGGCGTCGAGGATCAGCAGCGTCTCGTCGATCGGGCCGTGCTTCTCCACGACGCGCTTGACCTTGCCCAGCTCGTCCATCAGGCCGATCTTGTTCTGCAGCCGGCCGGCGGTGTCGATGAGCACGGTGTCCACGCCGGTGTCGATGCCGCGCTTGACGGCGTCGAACGCGACGCTGGCCGGGTCGGCGGCCTCGGGCCCGCGGACCGTCTCGGCGCCCACCCGGCCGCCCCAGGTCTCCAGCTGGTCGGCGGCGGCGGCCCGGAACGTGTCGGCCGCGCCGAGCAGCACGCTGCGGCCGTCCGCGACCAGCACCCGGGCGATCTTGCCGCAGGTGGTGGTCTTGCCGGCGCCGTTCACGCCGACCACCAGCACGACCGCCGGGACGCCCTCCTTCGGGGCGGTCCGCAGCGAGCGGTCCAGGCTCGGGTCGAGCGCGTTCACCAGCTCGGCGGCGAGCAGCGCGCGCAGTTCCTCCCCGGTGCGGGTGCCGAGCACCCGGGTCCGCTCGCGCAGCCGGTCGACGATCTCCCGGGTGGAGTCGATGCCGACGTCCGCGGTGATCAGGCTGTCCTCGATTTCCTCCCAGGTGTCCTCGTCCAGCCGGTCGCGGCTGAGCAGGCCGAGCAGGCCCTTGCCGAAGACGTTCTGCGAGCGGGACAGCCGGGAGCGCAGCCGGACCAGCCGGCCGGCGGTCGGCTCCGGCACCTCGACCGGGGGCGCCTCCACCGGGGGCGCCTCGACCACCACGCCGGTGGTGAGGTCCGCCTCCGGGGCCTCGACCGGCGGGCCGGCCAGATCCTCCTCGGCCCGGGTGTCGACCTCCGTGCGCGGCAGCGGAGGCTCCGGCCGCCGGCGCAGCCGGGGCACCACGAGGCTCAGGCCGCCGATGATCAGCACGCCGAGCAGGGCGAGAGCGACGAGGAGGTATTCCGTCATGCCCGAAATCCTGTCAGATGCCGGCGACGGCGTCCCACTCACCGCCTCGGCACGCGAACAACCTGCGGGTACGCTCACACCGGAAGGCGTACCGCAACCGCCGGCCGGGTAGGGAACAGCCGAAACGATCTTGTCGGAGGTGGATGTCGTGCCCGGTTCCCGCCTGCTCATCGGCCCGTTGCTGCGCCGGGTCGTCGACACGCGGGCGACCGTCTGGGTGGAGACCAGCTCGCCCGCCGTGGTCACCGTCCGCACGGCCGACGGCGCCACCGGCAGCGCGCCCACCTTCTCCGCGTACGACCACCACTACGCGATCGTGGTGGTGACCGGGCTCACCCCGGACAGCGCCACCACCTACGAGGTGCTGATCGACGACGAGGTGGCGTGGCCGCTGCCGGACTCGTCGTTCCCGCCCAGCGTGATCCGGACCCGCGCGCTCGACGACGCCGACCAGCCGGTGCGGCTGCTGTTCGGCTCCTGCCGGGAGACCACCCAGCACTCCACCGCGCGCAAGCTGCCGCCGGACGCGCTCGACGCGTACGCCCGGCGGGTGATGGCCGCGCCCGAGCAGGCCGTGCTGCCCGACCTGCTGGTGCTGCTCGGCGACCAGGTGTACGCGGACGAGACCTCGCCGACCGTGCGGCGGCTGCTCAAGCGCCGCCGCAAGCGGCCGAAGGACGCCCCGGCGACGCAGGTGGTGAGCTTCGACGAGTACACGAAGCTCTACCTGGAGTCGTGGCGTGACCCGGAGATCCGCTGGCTGCTCTCCACCGTGCCGAGCGTGATGATCTTCGACGACCACGAGGTGATCGACGACTGGAACACCTCGCAGTCGTGGCGCGCGGACATGCGCGAGCAGCCGTGGTGGGCCGAGCGGATCCGCAGCGGCCTCGCCTCCTACTGGGTCTACCAGCACCTGGGCAACCTGAGCCCGGACGAGATCGCCGCCGACCCGGTGTACGCGAAGGTCATCGCCGCCGAGGACGCCACCGGCGTGCTGCACGAGTTCGGCGAGCGGGTCGACAAGGAGGCCGACCTGGCGCACGACACCGAGCGCTGGCGGGCCGTGCAGTACCAGTGGAGCTACGCGCTGGACCTGGGCCGCACCCGCCTGGTGATGCTGGACAACCGGTCCAGCCGGGTGCTCCTGCCGGGCAGCCGGGCGATGCTGCCGCCGGGCGAGTGGTCGTGGTTCCTCGACCAGGCGCACGGCGAGTACGACCACCTGGTGGTGGGCAGCTCGCTGCCGTGGCTGCTGCCACCGGGCATCCACCACGTCGAGGCGTGGAACGAGCGCCTGGCCGACTCCGGCCGGCCCTGGGTGGCCCGGATCTCCGAGCAGATCCGCCGGGCCCTGGACCTGGAGCACTGGGCGGCGTTCCGGCGCTCGTTCGAGGCGCTGGGCGAGCTGTTCGCGCGGCTGGGCAGCGGCACCGCGCCGCGCACCGGTGCGCGGGTGGGCGCCGGGCCGGCGTACGCGCGACCGGCGTCGATCAGCGTGCTCTCCGGGGACGTGCACCACTCGTACGTGGCGCGGGCCCGGTTCGCCGACCGTGACGTCCGCACGCCGGTGCACCAGCTCACCTGTTCACCGATCCACAACCAGGTGCCCGCCGGCATGCGCCCGCTGATGACGCTGGGCTGGAATCCCGGCCCGGCCGGGGCGACCCGGGCGCTGGCCCGTTCGGCCGGGGTACGCCGCCCGCCGGTGCGCTGGCGGAAGCTGGCCGGGCCCTACTTCGGCAACGCGGTGGCCACGCTCACCCACCGGGGCCGTGAGGCCGCCGTGGTGATCGAGGGCACAACCAGCGACGGCGAGCTGCGCCCGGTGGCGCAACAGCAACTCAGCGACGGGGACTGAGTACCCTCTGAGCGTGGACGAGACGCTGCGCGCCGTGGAGCACGAGTTGACCGCGTTGCTGCGCCGCGGCCGGGCCCTGTCCTGGGAGATCGCCCGCGAGGTCCACCCGAACCTGGAGCCCAACGCGTACGGCCTGCTGCTCTGGCTGCGGCGGTCGGGGTCGATCCGGCTCACCGACCTGGCCGTCAAGCTGGGCATCGGCAAGGGCACGCTGAGCCGGCAGATCGGCGGGCTGGAGGCGCTGGGCCTGGTACGCCGCGACCCGGATCCCACCGACCGGCGGGCGGCCCAGCTGAGCCTGACCGAGGAGGGCACCCGCCGGTTCGACGCGGCCCGCGCGGCCCGACTCGGACAGATCAGGCGTTCGCTGGAGAGCTGGCCGAAAGAGGACGTGGCGGACCTCGCCCGGCTGATGCACCGCTTCAACGAGTCGTTCTGATCTTCCGGCGAGGGGGAACAAACCCGACCCGCCAAGAGTTGTTGCTCAAGGCAACGGCTTCTACGGTTGCCCAAGGCAACCTTTCTCCCCCGCTCCGGAGGCAATCCACGATGACCCAGGCGACTGCGCCCGCGCGGGCGACCGCCGTCGACATGTCCCACCGCCAGATCCTGGAGGCGCTCTCCGGCCTGCTGCTGGGCATGTTCGTCGCGATCCTCTCCTCCACGGTCGTCTCCAACGCGCTGCCGCGGATCATCACGGACCTGCGCGGCGGCCAGTCCGCGTACACCTGGGTGGTCACCTCGACGCTGCTGGCGACCACCGCGACCACGCCCATCTGGGGCAAGCTGTCCGACCTGTTCAGCAAGAAGCTGCTGGTCCAGATCTCCCTGGTGGTCTTCGTGCTGGGCTCGGTGCTCGCCGGGCAGGCCCAGACCACCGGCGAGCTGATCGCCTGCCGGGTGGTGCAGGGCGTCGGCGCGGGCGGCCTCACCGCCCTCGCCCAGGTGATCATGGCGACGATGATCGCCCCGCGCGAGCGCGGCCGGTACAGCGGTTACCTCGGCGCAGTGATGGCAGTCGGCACCATCGGCGGCCCGCTGATCGGCGGCGTGATCGTGGACACCTCCTGGCTCGGCTGGCGCTGGTGCTTCTACGTCGGCGTGCCGTTCGCCGTACTCGCCCTGATCGTGCTCCAGCGGACGCTGCGCCTGCCGGTGGTCAAGCGCGACGTGAAGATCGACTGGTGGGGCGCCACCCTCATCACCGCCGCCGTCTCGCTGCTGCTGGTCTGGATCACCCTGGCCGGCGACAAGTACGACTGGATCTCCTGGACCAGCGGCGCCATGGTGGCCGGCGCGGCGCTGCTCGGCGTGCTCGCCGCCCGGGTCGAGAAGCGGGCCGCTGACCCGATGATCCCGCCGCGGCTGTTCCGCAACCGCACCATCACGCTCGCCGTGACCGCCAGCATCGCCGTCGGCGTCGGCATGTTCGGCGCCTCGGTGTTCCTCGGGCAGTACTTCCAGATCAGCCGCGGCGCCAGCCCCACCATGTCCGGCCTGATGACGCTGCCCATGATCGGCGGCCTGCTGGTCTCCTCGACGGTGGTCGGCCGGATCATCACCAGCACCGGCCGCTGGAAGAGCTGGCTGGTCATCGGCTCGGTGCTGCTCACCGCCGGATTCGCGCTGATGGGCACCATGCGGGCCGACACGCCGTACTGGCGCCTGGCCGTGTTCATGGCGCTGATCGGTCTCGGCGTCGGCATGAGCATGCAGAACCTGGTGCTCGCCGTGCAGAACACGGTCCGCCCGGACGAACTCGGCGCGGCCAGCTCGGTGGTGTCCTTCTTCCGCAGCCTCGGCGGCGCGATCGGCGTGAGCGCGCTCGGCGCGATCCTCGGGCACCGGGTCACCGGCTACCTGGCCGACGGTCTGAGCCGCCTCGGCGTCCCGGCCTCCGGCTCGGGTGGCGGCGGCCTGCCCGACGTGCACACGCTGCCCGGGCCGATCCGGGACGTGGTCGAGGCCGCGTACGGGCACGCCGCCGGTGACATCTTCCTGGCCGCCGCCCCGTTCGGGCTGCTCGCCCTGATCGCGGTGGTCCTCATCCGGGAGGTCCCGCTGCGCCGCTCCAACGCCGAGCCGGTCCCCGCCGGGCCCGAGAAGGCCGAGGCGATCCCGGCCGGAACGCGGGACTGACCATGGACGCCGCGGAACGTGAACGGTACGGCCCGCGGACCCGGCCGTCGCCCTACGAGCGGGGTACGGACGGGCCGCGGGTGGTGCTCGTCGGCGTGGACGGCAGCCGCACCTCGATGCGTGCCGCCGCGTACGCCGCCGGACTGGCCCGGCGGCAGGGCGCCACGCTGGTGGCGGTGTTCGTCAGCTCGCCGGCCTCGTACAGCGCGATGCTCTCCGGCGTGGTGGCCGGCGCGGTCCAGCAGACCCACGACGAGCTGGCCGCCGAGCTGCGCGCGGAGTGCCGGCGCGGGGCCGAGGAACTGGACCTGCCGGTGACGTTCCTGTGCCGGCGCGGCGACGCCTACACCGAGCTGTGCCGGGCCGCCGACGAGCACCGCGCCGACATGGTGGTGGTCGGCTCGTCCGAGCAGGCCGGGCACAAGCTGGTCGGCTCGGTCGCCACCCGGCTGGTCCGCACCGGCCGCTGGCCCGTCGTCGTGGTGCCCTGAAAGGAAGGGCCCCCTGTTAACGCCTCGCGTTGTGCAGGGGGCCCCTCTTAACATCTGCGCCCATGACCTGGACCGTGCCTGAGATCGACCGCCGCCACGAGCCCTACGTCGCCGACGAGCGCACCATGCTCGAAGGCTGGCTCGACCACCATCGCGACACCCTGGTGCACAAGTGCGCCGGACTCACCGCCGAGCAACTGCGTACCCGAAGCGTGGAGCCCTCCGGGCTGACGCTGCTCGGCCTGGTCCGGCACATGGCCGACGTGGAGCGGTGGTGGTTCCGCATCCGCGCCGCCGGGCAGGACGTGCCGACGCTCTACGACTACAGCGCCGACCCGGACGCCGACCACAACGACGTCGCCGACGCCGACCCGGCCGAGGCGTTCGCCACGCTGCGCGCTGAGATCGAGGCGGCCCGGGAGGCGGTCGCCGGCCTGCCGCTGGAGCACACCTTCCGCCATCGCCGGGGCGACACCGTCAACGACGTCAGCCTCCGCTGGGTCTACGTCCACATGATCGAGGAGTACGCCCGGCACAACGGCCACGCCGACCTGATCCGGGAACGCATCGACGGCGTCACCGGCGCCTGAGCCGGATCAGTACGCCAGCGCCGCCCGCAGGTAGCGCAGGTCGGCCGGGCCGCTCCAGCGGTGGGCGGACAGCCCGGCCACCCGGGCACCGGCCACCGAACGGTCCTCGTCGTCGACGAACAGCACCCGCCCCGGTGGCGTCTCCAGCGCCTCGCAGGCGGCCTGGAAGTACTCCTTCGCCGGCTTGTGCACGCCGACGACAGAGGAGTTGACGATCACGTCCAGCTCGTCGGTCAGGTCGAGCGCGGCCAGGTCGGCGTCGAGCAGGTCGGTGGCGTTCGTGCCCAGACCCACCCGGATGCCCGCGGCCCGCACCTCGCGGACGAACGCCAGCACCTCCGGGTCCACCTCGCCGCGGTAGCTCTGCCACTCCTGGACCGCCGCGCGGGCCCGGTCCGCGCCGACCGCGGGGGTCAGCGCGTCGGCCACGCTCACCATCCACTGGGCGTGGCTGACCTGGCCGGTCAGCACCGGCTGGAGTAGACCCCAGGACATCGCGATCTCACCGAGGACGCCCTCGGTCAGCCCGTACTCCCGCTCGACGCCGGCGGCCACCGCCGGGTCCCAGCGGCGCAGTACGCCGTCGAAGTCCACCAGGAGCGCCGTGGCGCGTTCCCGACTCACTCGCTCGTCACCTGTTCCTCGTCGTCGGCCCGGTTGAGCCGCTGGCTGATCACCTGGGTCACACCGGCGCGCATGGTCACGCCGTACAGCGCGTCGGCGATCTCCATGGTCCGCTTCTGGTGCGTGATCACGATCAGCTGGCTCTTCTCCCGCAACTGTGCCAGCAGCGTGATCAGGCGGCCCAGGTTCACGTCGTCGAGCGCCGCCTCCACCTCGTCCATGATGTAGAACGGGCTGGGCCGGGCGCGGAAGATCGCCACGAGCATCGCCACGGCGGTCAGCGACCGCTCCCCGCCGGAGAGCAGCGACAGCCGCTTGATCTTCTTGCCCGGCGGCCGGGCCTCGACCTCGACGCCGGTGGTGAGCAGGTCCTCCGGGTCGGTGAGTACGAGCCGGCCCTCGCCGCCGGGGAACAGCACCGTGAAGACCTGCTCGAACTCCCGCGCGGTGTCTTCGAACGCGCTGGCGAAGACCTCCAGGATCCGGTCGTCCACGTCCTTGACCACGGTGAGCAGGTCACGCCGGGTGGCCTTGAGGTCCTCCAGCTGCTCGGAGAGGAACTTGAAGCGCTCCTCCAGCGCGGCGAACTCCTCCAGCGCGAGCGGGTTCACCTTGCCCAGCAGGGCCAGTTCCCGTTCCGCCTTGGCGGCCCGCTTCTCCTGCACCGGCCGCTCGTAGCGGACCGGCTCCGGCACTGGCCGCCCGTCCTTCTCGGCCAGCGCCACGTCCGCGTCGGTGGGCGGGACGAGCCGGTCCGGACCGTACTCGGCGACGAGCGTGGCCACGTCCAGGCCGAAGTCCTCGGCCGCCTTGGCCTCCAGCTGCTCGATACGCATCCGCTGCTCGGCGCGGGCCACCTCGTCGCGGTGAACCTGGCTGGTGAGCCGTTCCAGCTCGGCGGCGAGCCGCTTGGCCGCGCCGCGTACCTCGGACAGCTCGGCCTCGCGGGCGGCGCGTTCGCGGGCGACGGCGTCGCGGTGCTCCTCGGCCCGGGCGATCGAGACGGTGAGCCGGGTGAGCGCCTCGCGGGCGCCGCCGACCACGGCCCGGGCGATCTGGGCGCCGCGGGCGCGGGCCGCGCGCCGGGCCGCGGCGCGCTCCCGCGCCGCGCGTTCGGCGGTGGCCTGCCGGGCCAGCGAGTCGGCCCGCCCGGCGATCGAGGCCACCCGCTCCTCGGCGGTACGCACCGCGAGCCGGACCTCCATCTCGTTCTGCCGTGCCTGCGGAACCATGGCGGCGAGCTGGTCGCGTTCCTCGGTGGACGGTTCGGCGTCGATCGGGGTCGCCTCGGCCAGCCGCAGCCGTTCCTCCAGCTCGGCCAGCGCCGCGAGGTCCCGTTCCCGGGCCGCCTCGGCGCGTGCCCGGGACTCGCCGAGCCGGTCGGTCTCCGCCTTCGCCGACCGGGCGGCCGCGCCCAGTTCGGCGAGGCGGCGCGCGGCGGCGTTGCGGTGGCTCTCCGCCTCCCGCTTCGCGGCGGCGGCGTGCTGCACGGCCTCCTTGGCGGCGGCCACCTCGGCGCGCGCCTCGGCGAGCTGTTCGCGCAGCTCGGCGGCGGTCCGCTCGGCGGTGGCGCGGTTGGCCCGCGCCTCCTCGACGGCGGCCTGCACCTCGATGAAGCTGGGCGCCTTTGCCGACCCGCCCGCCGCCGCGTACGCCCCGACCACGTCGCCGTCGGAGGTGACCGCGCGCAGCTCCGGGTTCGCAACGACGAGCGCGGACGCGGCGGCCAGGTCGTCGACGAGCGCGACGTCGCGCAGCGCCCGGTGCACGGCCGGCCGGATCTCGGCCGAGCACTCCACCAGGTCGGGCGCCCAGCGGGCCCCCCTCGGGCAGCTTCGGGCGCAGCGCGTCCGCGGAGCCGTCCATGCCCGGCCCGGCGGGGCTGCCGACCAGCAGCCCGGCCCGGCCGGCGTCGGAGATCTTGAGCAGCCGCATCGCCTCGACCGCTTCGTCCACGCCGCTGACCGCCACCGCGTCGGCGAGCCCGCCCAGCGCGGCGGCGAGCGCCGCCTCGTCACCGGGCGCGACGGTGAGCAGCCCGGCGAGGCTGCCGAGCAGGCCGGGAACCTGGTCGGCGCGGGCCAGCAGCTCACCGGCGCCGTCCTTGCGGCGCAGGCCCATCGCGAGCGCCTCCTCGCGGGCCTTCCAGGTGGCGGCGTCCTTCTCCGCGGCGCGTTCCCCGTCGGCCAGGCTGCGCACCGCCGCCTGGGCCCGCTCGTGTACGGCCACCGCCTCGTCGTGCCGGGCGTCCAGGTCGGCGTTGTCCCGGTCCGCCTCGGTCGACTGCTCGGCGACCGCGTCCAGGTCGGCCTGAGCCTTCTCGGCCCGGCCCATCGCGTCGGTGTGCGCGGCGGCGAGCCGTTCGATCTCCTCGCCGGCGCTCGTGGTCCGGGCCCGGGCGGAGTTCACCTGGCCGGTCAGGCGGGCCAGTCCCTCGCGCCGGTCGGCGATCGCCTTGGCGGCGGCGACCAGTTCCCGCTCGGCGGCGGCGAGCTGGCGTTCCAGCTCCTGGCGGTGCTCGACCGCCTCGGCCAGCCGGATCTGGTCCTCGGTGAGCGCGGCGCGCAGCTCCTCCTCCTGCTCGCGCACGCGCCGCGACTCCGCCTCCAGCTGTTCCGGGTCGCGGCCGGGGCGCTCGTCGTCACCGGCGGCGCTGAGGTGACGCAGCCTTTCCCGGGCCAGTTGCTCGATCGAGCGGAACCGTTCCTGGAGCGCGGAGAGGCGGTACCAGGTGTCCTGCGCCGCCGCGAGCAGCGGGGCGTCCTCGGCCAGCGCCGCCTCCAGCTCGCCGAGGCGGCCCTGCACCTCGCCGTGCTCTGCCTCGATCAGCTCGCGCCGCTCGCGCAGCGCGGTCTCGTCGGCGATCTCCTTGTCCAGTGTGGTCCGCAGCGTGTGCAGGTCGTCGGCGAGCAACCGCAGGCGGGCGTCGCGCAGGTTGGCCTGGATCGCGGCGGCGCGGCGGGCCACCTCGGCCTGCCGGCCCAGCGGCTTGAGCTGGCGGCGCAGCTCGGCGGTGAGGTCGGTCAGGCGGTTGAGGTTGGTCTGCATCGCGTCGAGCTTCCGCAGCGCCTTCTCCTTGCGCTTGCGGTGCTTGAGGACGCCGGCCGCCTCCTCGATGAACGCCCGCCGGTCCTCCGGCTTGGCGTGCAGCATGCCGTCGAGCCGGCCCTGCCCGACGATGATGTGCATCTCGCGGCCGATGCCCGAGTCGGAGAGCAGCTCCTGGATGTCGAGCAGGCGGCAGGAGTCGCCGTTGATCTCGTACTCGCTCTCGCCGGAGCGGAACATCCGGCGGGTGATGGAGACCTCGGTGTACTCGATCGGCAGCGCGCCGTCGGTGTTGTCGATGGTGAGGGTGACCTCGGCCCGGCCCAGCGGTGCGCGTCCGGCGGTGCCGGCGAAGATGACGTCCTCCATCTTGCCGCCGCGCAGCGCCTTGGCGCCCTGCTCGCCGAGCACCCAGGCGATGGCGTCGACGACGTTGGACTTGCCGGAGCCGTTCGGGCCCACCACGCAGGTGATCCCGGGCTCCAGCTTCAACGTCGTGGCGGAGGCGAAGGACTTGAACCCCTTCACCGTCAGGCTCTTGAGATGCACCTTCTCGATCCTCGTCCGGTGGCCGCCGTACCGTCGCCGGCTGCGCGGACCTGGTGAACCCGCAGACTAACCCGGGACCGCGACGTCGCCGCCACGCGACCCACCCGGCACCTGCGGTGTCCGCTTTCCGCCCGGCCGTCGCGGTGGGAACGGAAATGCATGATCACAATTACCGGACGCAATTCCGGGCGGTTTCGCAAGATCGAGAATCACGGCGGGAACGGCGAAAAGGGGTACGCACATGGCTGCGCGCCGGCACTTGAGTGTCGGCGCGCTTTTCGGTGTGGTGCGATTCAGTTTTCCGGCGACTGGAGATCAGGTCAGCGCGGGCTCGGCCAGACGGAGGAGGTCGTCGGCCTCCGCCGCTGCCGCCGCGAGCCGATCGTTGTCGGCACGCAGACGCGTGATCTCGAACTCCAGTGCCTGAACCCTGGCACGCAGACGGGTGACCTCGTCGAGCAGGCGCCGGTCGGGCGCTGCGCTTACGTGGCCGTAGAGGGCCTTCGCCATGCTGAACTCCTTGATGTGCGCTGCCGGAAAGGCCGGCCAACGCGCGCCCATGATGTTCGCGGCTACCATTCCCGCTGTATCGGGGCATGGCTGGGCGCGACTGGCGACACCACTATATTGAGCCGAAACCCCCTCCTTCGTCAAGTTGACCAAGGCCGTAGATCATCTCCACGTCGGCCGGGCCACTCGCCGGGGGGCTGCCACAAGGCGCGGACACGCTCTGTCCGGACGCCTTTACTGTACGCCGGAAATGTGTGAACGCCTCACCCTCGGCGGCTGCTTCGCCTTAACTCTTTCTTAGCCACGTTGCCGCAGCTCCGAGCGCGCCCGTAGCGTCACCCCGGCCCGTAACCAACCCGTGGAGGGGACAGGCGTGTACCGCTGGAACGACCCGATCGAACCGGAGGGCGCCCGCCGGCGTCCCGAGCCGCCGACCGACGAGGGTCCGGCGTGGCTCAGCGACCGGCCCGAGCCGCGGTCGTCGTACCTCTTCGGCGACGGAGGGCAGCAGCAGCCGCCCGCCGGCTACGGCCCCGCCGGTTACGACGCCGAGCCGGCCGGCTCCTACCCGCCGCCCCGCGACCGGTGGAACGGCGAGGAACAGCCCACCGCCGCCTGGCACGGCCATGAGCAGCCCGCCAATGCCTGGCACGCCCAGGGGCCGGCCAGGACCGGCCACGAGCAGCCCACGGCCGCCTGGCACGGCCAGGAGCCCGCGTGGCACGGCCACGAGCAGCCGGCCGCGACCTGGCAGCCGGCGGACGACATCCCGGCCGACGAGCCGCGACGCCGCAAGCGGCGCCTGTCCCGGCCGCTCGTGATCGGCGGGGCCGCCGCCGCGGCGACACTCGTGGTGAGTCTCGGCGTGGGCGCCGTCCTGCTGCCCGGCGACGAGCAGGGCACGAAGCGCACCTCCGCCGACGCTCCGGTGGCCGCCGCGCCGCAGGCGCCAGAGGACGCCGGGGACACCCCGGCGGACACGCTCGCTGCTGAGTCGGCCAGCCCGTCGGCCGTACCGACCACGGCCGCGCCGAGCCCGTCCAAGAAGGCCACCCCGAAGCCGAGCCGCAGCACCGCGCCGTCGCGGCAGCAGGAGCGCAGCAGCGCCCCGAGCGGCGGCGGCACCGCGGCCACCAAGGCCACCGCCACGACCGCGCTGAGCGCGGAACTCCAGAAGGTCGTCACGCTGGTGAACCAGGAGCGGGCGAAGGCCGGCTGCAAGGCGCTGACCGTGAACGCCAAGCTGAACCTGGCCGCCCAGCGGCACAGCCAGGACCAGGCGGACCACAAGAAGATGGACCACAACGGCAGCGACGGCAGCGAGCCCAAGGACCGGGTGGAGCGCGCCGGCTACAGCTGGAGCATGGTGGGCGAGAACGTCGCCTGGGGCTACCAGAGCGCGGCCGAGGTGATGGACGGCTGGATGAAATCCGAGGGGCACCGGAAGAACATCCTCAACTGCGGGTACACCCAGATCGGAATGGGTCTGGCGCGCAGCAACGGGCCGTACTGGACGCAGGTCTTCGGCACGCCGCGCTGACCGCGCGTCGTGACGGGCCCGGCGCTCGTTGACCGGTCGGGGGCGGCGTCGGGCCGCCCGCGTCCGGGGAGTCGTCGATGCGGATCCGGCCGGGGTGGGCCGTGCCGCGCGCCCGGCCGGCCCGCGTCCGCCGACGTGGCCCGCGCCGGGGCGTGGCGCTCGCGCTGACCGCGGCGCTGCTCGTCCCGGCGCCGGCCTGCCGGCGGCCGATCACCCCGCCCGGCGCGCCCACGCCCTGGCCGGTCGCGCAGGCCGACAGGTGGCGGTGGCAGTGGCAGCTCACCACCCCGGTGGACGTCACCGTCGACGCCGACGTCTTCCTCCTCGACCCGGTGGCGACCACCTCGACCGAGACCGCCGCGCTGCGCGAGCGGGGCCGCAGGCTGGTCTGCCACGTCCGGGTCGGCACGTACGCCGCCGACGATCCGGACGCCACCCGCTTCCCCGCCGCCGTACGCGGCGCTGCCGTGCCCGGGCGGCCGGGCAGCCACTTCCTGGACGTACGGCGCTGGGACGCGCTGTCACCGGTGCTGGCCGACCGGCTCCGGCTGTGCCGGGGCAAGGGCTTCGGCGCGGTGGCGCTGGCCGACGCGGACGGCTACCGGTACCGCTCCGGTTTCCCGCTGGGCTTCGACGACCAGTTGCTGTTCAACCGGCGGCTGGCCGGGCTGGCCCGCAAGCTCGACCTCTCCCCCGGCCTGGTCGACGACGTGGCGCAGGTTGCCGCGCTGGCGCCCGACTTCGACTTCGCGGTCAACCAGGAGTGCGTACGCCGCCGCGAGTGCGCGAAGCTGCTGCCGTTCGTCGACGCCGGCAAGCCGGTCTTCCACGTCGAGTACACGGGTGAGCCGGCGGATTTCTGCGTCACCTCGGTCGGCTACGGCTTCGCCTCGATCCGCAAGGACCGGCAACTCGACGCCTGGCGGGAGCCCTGCGTACTGCCGTGACGCCCCCGTCCCCGGCCACCTGGGCCGATACGGCCACGGAGGTGCCGACACTCTGCGTGACGCCACGGCTCAAGAGATGTACGCAAAAGCGATATACCTGAGAGTCATAATTATGACTCTCAGGTATATCGCTCACTAGGGGATGCCGTCTCAGCCGCTAGCACGGTCCGGACCGGATGTCAAGCCGCGACGGACATGCCGCGCGGACCGGCGCCCGGACCCGGAATCAGCGGGCGCCGACCAGCTCCGGGGCCGGGGCGGGCGGCGGCTCCACCGCCGGGGCGACGACCGTACGGCGGCGCATGAAGCGTGGCGCCCACCAGTTCGCGTCACCCAGCAGCGTCATCACCGAGGGCAGCACGACCGCCCGGATGATCGTGGCGTCCAGCAGGATCGCCGCCGCCAGGCCGATGCCGAGCTGCTTGAAGTCGATCATGCTGAGCGTGGCGAAGATGGAGAACACCGCCACCATCACCACCGCCGCGCTGGTCACCACCCCGGCCGAGGAGGTGATGCCGTGCGCCACCGCCTCCCGGTTGGGCATGCCCCGGTCGATCGCCTCACGGATCCGGCTGACCACGAAGACGTGGTAGTCCATCGACAAGCCGAAGAGGACCACGAACAGGAACAGCGGCAGCCAGGTGACGATCGCGTCCATCGAGGTGAAGCCGAGGAGCCCTTCCGCCCAGGTGCTCTGGAAGACCAGCACCAGCAGCCCGTACGCGGCCCCGGCGGAGAGCAGGTTCAGCAGGATCGAGGTCAGCGCCACCACCACCGACCGGAACGTCCACGCCATCACCAGGAACGTCAGCGCCAGCACGAACGCGGCGACGATCGGCAGCTTCGCCCAGATGTGGGCGGCGTAGTCCTCGCTGGCGGCCACGCCGCCGCCGACCGCGTACTCCACGCCCGGGATGCCGCCGAGCGTGGCCGGCACCAGGTCCTCGCGCAGCTCGTGCAGCGACCGGGACGCCTCGTCGGAGCGGCTGGCGTGCGGCGTGGCCACCTCCAGCACCGACACCCGCCGGTCCGCCGACACCTGGATCTCCGGGCCGTCCCCCTCGGCCGGCGCGAAGAGCGGGTCCGTGGCGGTCCGGCCGGCCAGGTCGGTGAGCGCGGCCCGTACCCGGTCGGCCTGCTCGGCGGGCGCCCGCACGGCGACCGTGTGGCTGGTGCCGTTGCTCGGGAACGCCGCGGTGAGCCGGTCGTACGCCTGCATGGCGGCGGTGGTGCGCGGCACGTCCTCCGGGCCGGGGAACTTCAGCTTCATGCCGAGCGCGGGCGCGGCCAGCGCGAGCAGCAGCGCCACCGAGATCAGCAGCGTCGCCACCGGCGCGCGCAGCGCCGGCTTGAGCACCGCCGGCCAGAACCGGGGCCGGGCCGACTGACCGGTGCGCGGCGCGGTGAGGCGCCACAGCAGCGGCACCCGCGGCCGGTCCACCCAGCGGCCCAGCTTCGCCAGCAGCGCCGGCAGCACTGTGAGCGAGCCGATCACCGCGACCGCCACCACCAGGATCGAGCCGACGGCCAGCGAGGAGAAGATCGCGTCCTGGGCGAGCAGCAGACCGCCCATCGAGATGATCACGGCGGTGCCGGAGACCACCACGGCGTGCCCGGAGGTCTCCGCCGCGATCTCCACCGCGTCCAGACCGGAGCGGCCCTTCGCTCGTTCCTCCCGCTCCCGCCGCACGTAGAACAGCGAGTAGTCGACGCCGACCGCCATACCGATCAGCAGGATGACGCTGGCGGTGGTGTCGGTGGCCGGCACCAGGTGCGAGGCGAGCGTGGAGAGGCCCATCGCGGCCGCCACCGAGGAGAGTGCCAGCAGCACCGGCACACCGGCGGCGATCAGCGCGCCGAACGCGATGATCAGGATGGCCAGCGTCACCGGCAGGCTGAGCAGCTCGGCGCGCTTGAAGTCCTTGCCGAGCGTGTCGTCGAGCGCCTTGTCGATCGACGGGCCGCCGACCTGCTCCACCCGCAGCTGCGGGTGCGCGTCCTGCACCTTCGCGGTGGTGTCCCGCAGCGGCTGCACCCGGTCCCCGGCGGTGCCCGGGTCGCCCGACATGGTGATCGGCACCAGCAGCGCGCTGCCGTCGCGCGACGGCATCGGCGTACCGATCGACGCCACGCCGTCGACCTGCCGCAGCCGGTCGGCCGCGTCCTGCGCGGCGGCCTTCGCCGCGGTCTGGTCGAGCGAACCCGAGCGGGCGGTGATCAGCACGTTCTCGGTCGCCGGCCGGTCGAACCCGCCACTGTCGACGATCAGCTGTGCCCGTCCGAACTCGCCGATCGCCTGATCCTCGTCGGTCGCCTCGTTCAGCCCGGCGGCGCTGCCGCCCACGAAACACACCGCCACGAAGACCACCCACAACGCGATCGCGCGCCACGGATGCTCCGCACTCCACCGTGCCAGCCGCACGGTCACCGGTCGCCTGCCCATGTTCCGGGTTCCACCCTCCTGATGCCGGCCCTGCGCCGACCCAGATGACGCTAGGCAGCAGGCGGGGCCCCGGCATCGGGGAACGGCCCCCGCTCGTCCCCGATCCGGCGGGCGCGGTCCGCGCGGCCGGAACCGGCCGCACGGACCGGGCGGAAAAGGGCATCTCCGGGTACGCTCCGGCGCGTCTCCGGGGACCGTCGGGCGATGCACACCGGCGCAACCCCGAATCGGCTCGGGGTCAACCCCGGAGGGTGCCCCGGGGCCGCGGCTGGCATCGCGGGCAGCTGTAGGAGGACCGGTTCATGAACGCCTCCCGCCGGATCGGCGCGCCGCAGCGCGGGCAGGGTTCGGCCTCCCGGCCGTAGGCGTTCAGCGACCTGTCGAAGTAGCCGCTCTCGCCGTTGACGTTCACGTACAGCTCGTCGAAGCTGGTGCCGCCCTGCTTGATCGCCTCGGCGAGCACGTCCCGGACGTGCCCGAGCAGCCGCAGCGCGGCCGGGCGGGTGAGCGCGTCGGCCGGGCGGGCGCCGTGCAGCTTCGCCCGCCACAGTGCCTCGTCGGCGTAGATGTTGCCCACCCCGGAGATCAGCGTCTGGTCGAGCAGCGCGCGTTTGATCTCCGTACGCTTGCGGCGCAGCGCCGCCACGAACGCCTCGTCGGAGAACTCCGGGTCCATCGGGTCGCGGGCGATGTGCGCGATCTCGGCCGGCAGCTCCGCCCCGCCTTCGGAGACGGACAGCCCGCCGAACGTGCGCTGGTCGACGAAGCGCAGCTCCGGCCCGTCGTCGGCGAACCGGAACCGGACCCGCAGGTGCAGCTCGTCGGCCGCGCCGGCCGGCTGCAACAGCAACTGGCCGGACATGCCGAGGTGGCCGATCACCGCGTCACCGCTGTCCAGCGGCAGCCAGAGGTACTTGCCGCGGCGGCGTACGCCGGTGATCGTCCGCCCGGCGAGCACGTCGGCGAAGTGCGCGCTGCCCGGCGCGTGCCGGCGTACCGCCCGGGGGTGGCGCACCTCGACGGCGGCGATCCGCCGGCCGATCACCCACTGGGCCAGTCCCACCCGGACGGTCTCGACCTCGGGCAGCTCAGGCACGGCCGGCGCCCGCCTCGACGTCCGCCGTCTCGTCCTGCCCCGCCGTCTCGTCCCCCGCCGCCTCGGCCTCGGCCCGCTCGGTGATCATCCGCCAGGCCGACTCGGCGGCGCGCTGCTCGGCTTCCTTCTTGCTGCGCCCCTCCGCGCCGCCGTAGCGGTTGCCGGCGACCACCACCCAGGCGGTGAACGTCTTCAGGTGGTCCGGTCCGGTGCCCTCGATCCGGTACTCCGGCACGCCGAGCCCCAGCGCCGCGGTCAGCTCCTGGAGGCTGGTCTTCCAGTCCAGCGCCGCGCCCCGGCCCGCCGATTCGGCCATCAGCGGGTCGAAGAGCCGGTGGATCACGATGGCCGCGGTGTCCAGGCCGTACTGGAGGTAGATCGCGCCCAGCAGCGCCTCCAGCGTGTCGGCCAGGATGCTCGCCTTGTCCCGCCCGCCGGTGGCCTCCTCGCCCTTGCCCAGCAGCAGGTACGCGCCCAGCCCGTCCGGGCCCAGGCCACGCGCCACGTCGGCGAGCGCCCGCATGTTGACGACGCTGGCGCGCAGCTTCGCCAGCTGACCCTCGGGCAGGTCGGGGTGGTTGTGGAACAGCGCAGTGGTGATCACCACGCCGAGCACCGAGTCGCCCAGGAACTCCAGCCGCTCGTTCGTGGGCAGGCCGCCGTTCTCGTACGCGTACGAGCGGTGGGTCAGCGCGCGTTCCAGCAGTTCCGGGTCGAGCGACACTCCGAAGGCCGCCTCCAGGTGGCCGACGGGAGCACGCCGCCGCTTGTCGTTGGTCATGGTGCTACCTCGGTGTCGTGTCGGTCAGGTGCGGGTTCGTGCGCAACGTCGGCGAGCAGGGCGCGGACCGTTCCGGCGGCGTCGCGGCGCCACAGGTGAGCGGCCAGGGCGATGCCCGAGGCGACGTCCTCGGAGCCGGCCGCGCCGTGGCACACGACCACGGTGCCGCCCACCCCCAGCAGGGCGGCGGCGCGGGGCGCGCCGCCGCCGGGCGGAGGGCCACCGGCCATCGCGTACGCGCCCTCGATGGCCTTCAGCAGGACGTTGCCGGTGAAGCCGTCGGTCACCACCACGTCGGCGCGGGCGCCGAGGGAGATGTCGTACCCCTCGACCAGGCCGACGTAGCGCGCGTCACAGGGCAGCGCCAGGGCGGCGATCGCGGGATCGGTGTGGCGGCGCAGCCGGTCGCCCTTGCCGGTCTCGTGCCCGACGGAGAGCAACCCGACGCGGGGCGCGGTGACGGAGTGCGCCACTGCCGCGTAGGCAGCGCCCAGGACGGCGTGCCGGGTCAGCATGGCGGGGCCGGGTTCGAGCGTGCCGCCCACGTCCAGCAGCACCACGGGCCCCTCGACGGCGGGCAGCGTGGCGACGAGCGCGGGGCGGCGTATCCCGGTCCAGCGGCCGAGGCCGAGCGCGGCGGCGGTGACTGTGGCGCCGGTCGAGCCGGCGGAGACCACGGCGTCGGCGAGGCCGTCGCGGACGGCCTGCACGGCCGTGCGTACCGTGCTCTCGCCGCGGGCGGCGGTGGGATGGTCGGCCATGCCGACAGCGGTCCGCACCGGGCGGACCGTGACCCGGGCTCGCTGCGCCGGGTCGAGCGCACCGATCAGCTCGCCGGCCACCTCGATCGGGCCGACGAGCATCAGGTGCAGGGCGGGATCAGTGCGTACCGCTCGCAGAGCGCCGTCAACCACGACGGCGGGAGCATCGTCCCCGCCGAGGAGGTCGACGGCGATCCGCGCGGTGCCCGGCTCCGCCGGCCCGCCGGCCGGGGGCCGGTCGGCGGTGGAGGGAGCCGGGGCACCGGGCGTGAGCCTTGGTGCGCGCGTCACCCGACCGGTGGTCGGGGACGTCACTCGGCGTCCGCGTCAGACCTCGAGGACCTGACGGCCGTTGTAGGTGCCGCAGACGGAGCAGGCGGCGTGCGGCAGCTTGGCCGACTTGCACTGCGGGCAGGCCACGGTCGCCACCGCCGAGGCCTTCCAGTTCGCCCGGCGGGCGCGGGTGTTGCTGCGCGACATCTTGCGCTTGGGGACGGCCACGGTTCTTACTCCTCTGTACGGGTCAGTTGCGTCAGGCTCGCCCAACGCGGGTCGACCTGCTGATGGCTGTGATCGGCCGGCAGATCGTCCCAGTGCACCCCGCAGTCGGGGCACAGGCCTGGGCAGTCCTCCCGGCAGAGCGGGTTCGTCGGCAGCGCCAGCACCACCGCGTCCCGCAACGCCGGCTCCAGGTCGATCAGATCGCCCTGCATCCGGCCCACCTCGTCCTCATCGGTCGTGTCGTCCGTGGTGCTGTTCTCGTACGCGTACAGCTCCTGGATCGTCACGGCCAACGATTCGTCGATCTCGCGCAGGCATCGGCCGCACTCGCCCTTGACGGGACCGGTGACGGTCCCGGAGACGAGCACGCCCTCGGACACCGACTCCAACCTCAGGTCGAGGTCGAGGTCCGCGCCCTCCGGCACACTGATCAACTCCACGCCGAGGTCCGCCGGTGCCGGCACGACCCGCTTGTGCGTACGCAACGCGCCAGGTCGGCGCGGCAGTTCCCTCGTGTCGAGGACCAGCGGCGACCTGGGGTCGAGTGTGCTTGGCGAGTGTTTGGGCATAGTCAGACTCCGGCCGATGAGAGGCCGACAAAGAAGGTTACCTGCCTGGCGGCGGACCGTCGAACCGGGGGCGGACCTCCGGCTCGGCGGCAGCCGGCTGTCGGCGACCGGCCCGCGCGCCGCTCAGAAGGGTAGCGGGCGGTCCGGCTCGTCCCCGGCGAAGGTGCCGATCTCGCGCAGCGCGTGCATCTTGTCCCGGCCGCGCTCTATCGAGGCGAGCGCCCGGGTGAGGAACTGCTCGAAGTTCGCCAGCGCGGTGTCGACGTAGTCGTCCACCTCCTCGCGGAGGCGCTGCGCCTCGGCCCGCGCCTCGGCGATGATCCGCGCGCCCTCGTGCTCGGCCGAGACGGTGATCTCGTTGACCGAGACCAGCCGGGCGTGTTCCGCCTCACCCTCGCTGATGATCCGGTCGGCCTCGCGCTTGCCGGCCTCCATGATCTTGTCCCGCTCCTCCAGCAGCGCGGCGGCCCGGCGCAGGTCGGCGGGAAGCTCCGCGCGCAACTCGTCGAGCGCGGCGATCATCTCGCCCCGGTCGACCATGCAGTTGTTGCGCGACATCGGGACGGAGCGGGCCTGCTCCACCATGGCGATCAGTTCGTCGATGCGATCGAGCGGGTCCACCGGTACCTCACTCCTGTCTTCGTCGGCCGCCCTCCATGATGCGGCCTGCGCCCGGCTTCGGCGCTGCACACATCATGTCGCGCCCGAGCCACCCACGCCCCACCCGCCCCACCCGGCGCGTCGCCCACCCCCGGCGGAGGGTCAGGGGCGGAGGCGGGTGGCCAACTGCTCCCGGACCAGGTCGGGGACGTGGGCGGAGACGTCGCCGCCCCACTTCGCCACGTCCTTGATCAGGCTGGACGAGATGAACGAGTAGAGCGGGTTGGTCGGCATGAACAGCGTCTCCACGCCGGCCAGGCCGATGTTCATCTGGGCCATCTGCAGCTCGTAGTCGAAGTCGCTCACCGCCCGCAGGCCCTTGATCAGCACACTCGCCTGCTGCGCCCGGCAGAAGTCGACGAGCAGACCGCGGAACGACTCGACCCGGACGTTGTCGTACGAGGCGGTGACCTCGTGGAGCATGTCGATCCGCTCCTCGACCGTGAACAGGCCCTGCTTCGACTGGTTGACCAGCACCCCGACGATCACCTCGTCGAACAGCCGGCTCGCCCGGCCGATGATGTCGAGGTGACCGTTGGTGACCGGGTCGAACGAGCCCGGGCAGACCGCACGTCTCATGATCGGCGACCGTACCAAAGAGTGGTCTCGCCGTAACGTCTGCTGCGCTCCGGAGTGACACCTTCCACCCACGTGACCGATCCGGAACGACTGGACCGCTCGACGATCACCAGGGCGTCCGGGGCGAGCCAGCCGCCGTCGACCAGCGCCGTCAGCATCGCGGTGATCTCGGCGTCCGGCACCGCGTACGGCGGATCGGCGAAGACCACGTCGTACGGGCCGTCGGCCGGACCGGCGGCCAGCACGGTGGCGACCTTGCCGGTGACCAGACGCGCGGCGGGAGCGGCCCGGAGCGCGACGATGTTCTCCCGGATCACCCGGGCGGCACGCGCGTCGGACTCGACGAGCAGCACGTGCGCGGCGCCCCGGGACAGCGCCTCCAGGCCGACCGCGCCGGAACCGGCGTACAGGTCGGCGAAACGTGCCCCGTCCAGGTCGACGTGCGAGTGCACGGCGCTGAACAGCGCCTCCCGGACCCGGTCGGAGGTGGGCCGGGTGCCGGCGCCGGGCGGCGCGCGATCCGCCGCCCGCCGAGCGTGCCGGCCACGATCCGGGTCACCGTCGCTCCCTGCGCATGCCCCGACGCTACGCGACCCGCGCGCCGGGGTGGATCGAGCACCCGAGGTGACGCCGGGTGACTCGACGTACATCAATGATCTCGGATTCATAACGGACCCTTTACGACCCGTCGATCTCGGTAACGCCCGCACTGTCGATCTCGCTAGGGTCTGGCCCGATTGCCGGATGGACGCGCGGCTCCGGCCCCTCCGCCCGGTCTCTCCCATCCTCCCCCTCGTCAGGAGCAGGCGTGAATCGTCTCCACCTCCGGCGTGCCGCCGCCCTCACCGCCGGCACGCTGCTCGGCCTCGCGGGCGTCGCCACCGTCGCCGGCCCGGCCGCCGCCCACCACCCCGAGCCGTCCGGCAGCTACTGCGCCACCCCGAACGGCGCGGTCACCGTCACCTGGTCCGTGACCAGCAGCGAGACCGACATCTCCGGCCGCATCACCAAGCTCGTGTCCACAGTGCCCGGCCCGGTCAGCGGGGACCTGGCGGTCGGCGCCGAGCTGAAGCCGGCCGGCAAGGGCACGCTCACCGGCACCCAGACCCACACGTTCGCCGGCGCGATTCCGGAGCTGAAGCTGACCGTCGGGGCGCACTGGGACCGGGGCCGCAAGTCGCACGAGGGCGAGCGGACCGTGATCGCCCGCCCGGCCCGCGACTGCGTCACGCCGAGCCCGTCGCCGTCACCCAGCATGCCGCCGAGTCCCACGCCCACGCCGAGCACGCCGGCCTCGCCGACCCCGACGCCGTCGGCGTCCCTCCCGCCGAGCCCGTCCACCCCGCCGTCGCCGTCCGCCCCGCCGGCGGAGCCGATCTTCAAGCTGGACCAGGACTGCGACTCGATGACGTTCGTCGTGGAGAACCCGGCCCAGGGCGCGCCGTTCACCGCCACGCTGACCACCGAGAAGGGCGTCACCAGGACGCTCGCGTCCGAGCCCGGCAAGACCAGCTCGGTCGAGTTCGACGCCTACCCGGGCCTCAAGGTCACGGTGAAGTACGACGTGGTCGAGGACGCCGAGACCATCCCGTACACCCAGCCGGACGACTGCTCCGGACAGGGCGGCGGCCTGCCCGTCACCGGCCCGGCCGCCGGCGCCATCGTCGGCGGCGCCGCGCTGCTGCTCACCGCCGGCGCGGTGCTGTTCGTGGTGGCCCGTCGCCGCCGGATCCGCTTCACCGCCTGATCCGCACCCGAGGGCGCGTCGACCACCCGGTCGGCGCGCCCTCGCCGTGCCTGCCGCGGGTCCGGTACAGGGCGCGCGGGCGGTCAGACCGCGTCGAGCACCGACGTGACCGCGACCGGGTCGACCTCGGCCTGGTTGGTCAGCAGGACGAGCCGCTCGTCGGAGTCGGGCAACCAGGCGGCGAACGCCTTGTAGCCACCGTTGTCCCCGGAGTGGTGCAGCGCCCGCCGGCCGGCCAGCGGGCCGACGAAGAACCCGTAGCCGTACGCCTCGTCGGGCCGTCCGGTGGGCGCGTGCGGCGCCGTCATCGCCGCCACCGCGGCCCTGGCGAGCAGCCGCCCCCGGCGCGGTACGTCGAGCCAGGTGAGCAGGTCCGCCCCGGTGCACCAGACGTCACCAGCGCCCATGCTCACGGTCGCGAGGTCCCAGGACGGCACCGCCCGGCCGCCCTCGTGCCCGGTCGCCACGTCCGGCCGCCCCTCGCCGGAACCGGCGAAGCTGCCGGTCATGCCCAGCGGCGCGAAGACCTCCCCGGCGAGGAACTCGGCGTACGGCCGGTCGGCCACCTGCTCGACGGTCCGGGCCAGCAGCACGTAGCCGGGACTGCTGTAGTGCCGCCCGGCGCCGGGCGGGAACAGTGGCGGCAGCGCGGCGAACCGGTCGAGCAGCTCGTCCGGTTCGGCCGGCCCGTGCAGGTCGATCGCCGGGTAGTCCTCCCAGTGGCCGAGCCCCGAGGTATGGGTGAGCAGGTGGTGCAGCGTGATGCCGGACCACTGCGGCGGCGTGCCGGGCAGCCGGCGCACGACCGGGTCGGACAGGCTCAGCGCGCCCCGCTCGGCGAGCAGCAGCACCGCCACTGCTGCCATCTGCTTGCTGATCGAGGCGATCTGGAATCGCGTCGCCGGGGTGCAGCGCCGGCCGGACGCCTCGTCGGCGACTCCGACGACCCGGTCCACCAGGAGCTCGTCACCTCGGGCCAGAAGCAGCACGCCGCGTTCGGGTGATGGTGTCGACATCTGCGCGAGCCTAGGCACGCCACGGGCGTGCCGCTGCCCCGCGACCGCACCGGCCCGCCGTCAGCCCTTCTCCAGGTATTCGGCGCGTTCCTCGTCGACGAGCGCGGCCACCGAGGCCGCGAGCGCCGGGTGCCGGGTCAGGTCCGGGTCCTCCTCGACCAGTTCGATCGCCTCGGCCCGCGCGTCGCGGATCAGCTCGGCGTCGCGTCTGAGCGACAGCAGCCGCAGGTGCGAGCGCCGGCCGGACTGGGTCGCGCCGAGCACGTCGCCCTCGCGGCGCTGTTCCAGGTCGAGTTCGGCCAGCTTGAACCCGTCGGTGGTGGAGGCGACCGCGTCCAGCCGTTCCCGCGCCGACGAGCCCTCGACCGCCTCGGTGACCAGCAGGCACAGACCGGCGGCCGAGCCCCGGCCGACCCGGCCGCGCAACTGGTGCAGCTGGGAGACGCCGAACCGGTCGGCGTCCAGCACGATCATCACCGTCGCGTTCGGCACGTTCACGCCGACCTCGACCACTGTGGTCGCGACCAGCACGTCCAGCTCGCCGTCGGCGAACGCGCGCATCACCGCGTCCTTCTCGTCGGCGGGCAGCCGCCCGTGCAGCACCCCGATCCGCAGCCCGTGCAGGGGCCCCTCGGCCAGCAGCGGGGCCACCTCGGTCACCGCCAGCGGCGGGCGCCGGCCGTTGTCGTCCTCCCGCGGCGCCTCCTCGTCCGACACCGGACCCTCACCGATGCGCGGGCACACCACGTACGCCTGGTGGCCCTTCGCGACCTCCTCGCGCAGCCGGCGCCAGGCCCGGTCGAGGAACGCGGGCTTCTCGGCGGCCGGTACGACGTGCGAGGCGATCGGCGAGCGGCCCTGCGGAAGCTGGGACAGCGTGGAGGTCTCCAGATCGCCGTAGACGGTCATGGCCACCGTGCGCGGAATCGGGGTGGCCGTCATCACCAGCACGTGCGGCGGCTGGTCGGCCTTGGCGCGCAGCGCGTCGCGCTGCTCCACGCCGAAGCGGTGCTGCTCGTCCACCACCACCAGGCCCAGGTCGTGGAAGTCGACGCCTTCGTAGAGCAGCGCGTGCGTGCCGAGCACGATGCCGGCCCGCCCCTCGGCCACCTCGGCCAGCGCCCGGCGCCGGGCCGCCGCGCCGAGCGAGCCGGTGATCAGCTCGACCCGGGTGGCGTCGTCGGCGGCGCCCAGCTCACCGGCCCGGCCGAGCGGGCCGAGCAGGTCGAGGATGCCCCGGTGGTGCTGGGCGGCGAGCACCTCGGTCGGCGCGAGCAGCGCTGCCTGCCCACCGGCGTCGACGACCTGGAGCATGGCGCGCAGCGCCACCACGGTCTTGCCGGAGCCCACCTCGCCCTGCAGCAGCCGGTGCATCGGGTGCGCGGCGGCCAGGTCGGCGGCGATCTCCCGCCCGACGACCTGCTGGCCGGCGGTCAGCTCGTACGGCAGCCGGGCGTCGAACGCGTCGAGCAGGCCGCCCGCCTTCGCCGGCCGGGCCCGCGCCGGCCACGCCGCGGCCCGGTGCTTGCGCTGCACCAGCGTGAGCTGCACGGCGAACGCCTCGTCCCACTTGAGCCGCCGACGCGCCCGGTAGAGCGCCTCCTTGCTGGTCGGGCGGTGGATCTCGCGCAGCGCGGTGCCGATGTCGGCCAGGTTGCGGGTGGCCCGCACGGTGGCCGGCAGCGGGTCGTCCGGCGGGGTGAACGTGTCCAGCACGACGCGCACGCAGCGGGCGATCACCCAGGTCGGTACCGCCGCCGCGGCCGGGTAGACCGGGATCAGGGCGCCGGCGAACTCCTCGACCTCCTCGTTCGCCGCCGCCTCGCCCTCGCCGCCCTCGCCGAGCAGGACGTACTCCGGGCCGTTGAGCTGCCGCTTGCCCCGGAACTCGGTCACCTTGCCGGCGAACAACCCCCACCGGCCGGGCCGCAGCTCCCGCTCCCGCCACGCCTGGTTGCCGAAGAACGTGCAGGTGAGCACGCCGCCGGAGCCGTCGCCGACGGTGACCTCCAGCAGGTTGCCGCGCCGCTGGCGCATCGGGCGCACGGCGGTGCGCTGCACCTGGGCGAGCACTGTGACCTGCTCCCCCACGTCGAGCGAGCGGATGTCGGTGTGCTCGCCGCGCTCGTCGTACCGGCGCGGGAAGTGGTAGATCAGGTCGCCCGCGGTGTGCAGGTCGAGATGCCCGGCCAACGCCTTCGCGGTGCGCTCGCCGACCAGCTTCTTCAGCGGCGTGTCCACAGTGGCCGCCTCGCTCGTCATTCGACCCCCACCAGGAGCGGATAGTGCGGCTGCCCGCCCTCGTACGCCTGCACCTCGACGAACGGCCAGGCCCGCTCGACATGCTCACGGACCCGGTCGGCCAGCCCGGCCGGCGCATCCGCGCCGCACAGCAGCGTGACCAGCTCACCGCCACCGCCGAGCATCCGGTCCACCACCGCGATGCAGGTGTCGGTCAGATCCTGCCCGATCAGGTGCACCTCGCCCTCGACCAGCGCCAGCACGTCACCCGCGCGGGCCGGGCCGGCGACGGTGAGCGCCTCCCGGGCGGCGTGGCACACCTCGGCGTACCGGCAGGCGCCGGCCGCCTCGGCCATCGCGATCACGTCGTCCTCGAAGCGCCGTTTCGGGTCGCGTACTGCGAGCGCCGCGAGCGCCTGCACCGGGGAACGGGTGGGCACCACGCTCACCTTGACGCCGAGGCCGTACGCCTCCTTCGCGGCCGCGCTCGCCACCGACTGCGTGTTCGGGTCGTTCGGCAGCACCACCACCCGGGCGGCGCCGGTGGCCCGGATCGCGTTCAGCAGCTCACCGGTGGACGGGTTGGCCGGCACCACCACGGCGCCCTCGGCGGCGAACAGCTCGGCGATGCCCGCGCCGGTGGCCACCACCACGGCGGCCCGCCCCTCGGGCAGCGGCGCCTGCGGCCCCGGCGCCGGGGCGGTCTGGTCGGCGAAAGCGGGTCACGCCGATGCGGTGCGGCCGGCCGGCGACCACGCCCGCCTCGATCGCCGCTCCGACGTCGTTGACGTGCACGTGCACGTTCCAGGTGCCGGCGCCGTCGCCGACGATCGCCAGCGAGTCGCCGAGCACTGCCAGCTCGGCGCGCAGCCGGGCCACCGCCTCGTCGTCCGCGTCGAGCAGGTACTGCACCTCGTAGGCGTACACGTCGGAGCCGCTCTCCCGCACCGGTGGCCGGCGGACGGCGGGTGGGCGGCGCGGGCGCCGGCTGGGCCGGGCTCTCCCCCGTGACCACCTCGACCAGCGCGTCAAGCAGCAGACACAGGCCGCGCCCACCGGCGTCGACCACGCCCGCGCGGGCCAGCTCCGGCAACTGCTCGGGGGTACGCGCCAGCGCGTGCGCCGCCGCCTCGGCCGCGGCCCGGGCCACTGTGCGCAGGTCGTCGCTGTCCACGAGACGGGCCGCGTGGGCCGCCGCGGCGACCACGCTGAGCAGCGTGCCCTCGACCGGCCGGGCGACCGCGGCGTAGGCGGCGGTGGTGGCGTCGGCCAGCGCGTCGGCGAGTTGCCGCCCGCCCACCGCGGGAGCGGCGGCGAGCGTGTCGGCGAGGCCGCGCAGGATCTGCGAGACGATCACCCCGGAGTTGCCGCGCGCCCCGAGCAGCGCGCCCCGGGCCATCAGCCGCAGCGCGTGCCCGTGCGGGGTGTGCCCGTCGTCGGGGAGGGTGCCGAGGTCCATGGCCAGGGCCTGCTGGGCCGAGGTCAGCGTGAGGACCAGGTTGGTGCCGGTGTCGCCGTCGGGCACCGGGTAGACGTTCAGCTCGTCGATCTCGCCCTGGTGCCGCCGGAGGGCGGCCAGCCCGCTCGCGCACCAGCGGCGCACCGCGGCGGCGTCGAGGGTCTCCAGCACGTCGGGAAGCCTACTGGCGCGCACCGACACGCGCCGGGGTCGTCCGCCGCGTGTCCGCCCCGCCCGCCGGCCCGGCCGGGTCGCCGGTACGCTGGGTGGGCTCGCGAAAGGGCCGGTTGGGCGTACCGACTGTCATCGGGTAACCTGACCAGGTTGCCCGGGCAGCGCCTGGCGGCGACCTCATGAACGTTTCAATCCCAGGAGTATCCCGTGGCTAGCGTGTGCGACGTCTGTGGCAAGGGGCCGGGCTTCGGCCACAACGTGTCCCACTCGCACCGGCGGACCAACCGCCGCTGGAACCCGAACATCCAGTCGGTGCGCACCCCGGCCGGTGGCGGCAACACCAAGAAGTTGAAGGTCTGCACCTCGTGCATCAAGGCCGGCAAGGTCACCCGCGCCTGACGCGGTAGCGCCACCGAACATCGTCGGTCGCCGGCGGATCCCTCGGGATCCGCCGGCTTCTGTCGTATCCACCGACCCGCGCCGCACACCTGACCGACCGTACGGCGACCGGCTGGTACGGGCCGGTTAGGGTGCTGCTGCGCCGGCCGTCCGGTTCCGGCGCGAGCCGTGGGGAGGGTGACCGGTGGACCTCGATCTGGGTCGCGAGCAACTGGTGGTGGTGGGCGCGTCGTTCGGCTCACTGAGCTGGTTCGACCAGCAACTGCCGGCCGGCACCGTGGTACTGGTCGAGGAGCCGGACGTGATCGCCCGCCGCGACCTGGCCCGGTTCGCCGAGCGGCTGCCGATGATCGGGCGACTGGTCGAGGCCGAGTACCAGACCGGCTTCGACGCCGACGCCCTGCTCGCCCGCGAGCCCGCCCTGGCCGACGCCCGGCTGGTCCTGCCCGGCCTGGAGTACGCGGTCGGCGCCGCCGCCCGGCTCGCCGAGCGGCTCGGGTTGCCCGGCGCCGGGGCGGAGGCCGCTGACATCTTCTCCGACAAGCACCGGATGCGGCTGCTCGCCGACCGGATCGGACTGGCCAACCCCGTCTACGAGCTGGTCGACGACCCGGCGCGGGCGGTGGAGTTCGCACGGGCGCACGGCGGCCGGTGCGTGCTCAAGCCCACCCGCCGTTCCGGCAGCCTGGGCGTGCAGCTGATCACCGACCCGGCCGAGGTGCCCGCCCGCTGGGCGGCGAGCGCCGCGCCGCCGGACCCGGCCGAGGCCACCGAGCGCGGCCTGCCCACCGGCGTGCTGGTGGAGGAGCTGCTGGTCGGCTCCGAGCACAGCGTCGAGCTGCTGGTCGCCGACGGCGAGGTGATCTTCGCTAACGTCACCGACAAGCGGATCGCCGGTGGCCGGTACCCGGTCGAGACCGGCCACACCGTGCCGTCCGCGCTGCCCGCCACCGAGCACGACGCGCTGCGCGCCGCCGCGGTACGCCTCGCCGAGGCGGCCGGCTTCCGCAGCGGCATGCTGCACAGCGAGTGGATCCTCGTCGACGGCGTGCCGACGCTGGTGGAGTGCGCGGCCCGGATGCCCGGCGACATGATCACCGCGCTGATCTCGATCGCCTACGAGCGCGACGTCATCGAGGCGTACCTGCGGGTGCTGCGCGGCGAACGGCCGGCGTTGCCGGCGCGGCCGACCGGCGCGGCGGCCATCGAGTTCCTGATCGCGCCGCCCGGACAGGTCACCGCCGTCGACGGCAAGCGCGACGCGCTGCGCGTGCCGGGCGTGCTCGACGTGCAGGTCGAGACGAAGGTCGGTCAGACCGTGCCGGAACTGCTCTCCTCGGCGCACCGCAGCGGGCACCTGATGGCCTGGGGCGCGACCCCGGACGAGGCGGCCAGTGCCGCGCGCCGCGCCGCGAACGAGATCCGCATCACCGTCGGCTAGAGCGTGCGGCCGTAGGACAGGCAGCCCGGGGCGTCCTTGTAGTAGCCGAAGTTCGGGATCCGCTCGTAGCCGGACGAGGTGTACATGGCGATCGCCTCGGGCTGCTTGTCGCCGCACTCCAGCACGATCCGTTTGCGGCCGTGGTCACGGGCGGAGCGCTCGACCGCGCCGAGCACCGCACGGGCCACGCCCCGGCCCCGGGCCGCCGGGTCGGTGTACATCCGCTTCAACTCGGCCGTGTCGCCGTCCTCGCCGTGGCTGCGCCAGCCGCCGCAGCCCACCGGACGCCCGTCGAGGTAGGCGACGAGGAACGCGCCGTCCGGCGGGGTGAACTCGGCCGCGTCGACAGGGGTGTCGTCGCCGCTGCCGCCGTAACGGGCGCCGAGGTCGGCCAGCGCCGCCCGGATCAGCGCCTGCGACTCGGGCGCGTCGAAGCGCCGCTCCCGGATCTCGATCTCGCTCACCGTGCCAGGTTACGACCGCCTCCGACCCCCGCCCGGCCGGGCGGCCGGGGGTCGGACGCAGATCACTCCGCCGTTCGGCGGAAGTGGTCCCAGCCGCGCGGGCCGTCGTACCCGGCGCCGTCGACGGTGACGCCGGCGCCGGCCGCCACCCGCCCGACCGGCCGCCAGCCGTCGGGCAGCGCGGCGTCGGGCGGGAAAGTCGCCGCCAGGGCGTGGTCGTCGCCGCCGGCCAGGATCCAGGTGTACGGGTCGACGCCGAGCGCCGCCGCCGCGTCGCGCATCTGCCGGGGCACCTCGAACGCCTCCCGGCTCAGGTCGACGGCCACGCCGCTGGCGGCGGCCACGTGCCCGAGGTCGGCCAGCAGCCCGTCCGACACGTCGATCATGGCGGTGGCGCCGGCCGCGGCGGCGGCCGGTCCGGCCGCGTACGGCACCTCCGGGCGGCGGAACGCCTCGACCAGCAGCCGGGGCGTGCGGAAGCCCCGGGACAGCACGGTGTAGCCCGCCGCCGCCCAGCCGGTGCGCCCGGCCAGCGCCACCACGTCGCCGGGCCGGGCGCCGGAGCGGACCACCGGTGGCCGCCCGGCCAGGTCGCCGAGCGCGGTCACCGCGATGGTGAGCGTCGGGCTGGCCGACATGTCCCCGCCGACCACGCTCGCGCCGACGAGCGCCGCCTCCGCGCCCAGCCCGTCGGCCAGCTCCTCGGCCCAGGCCGGGTCCAGCTCGGCCGGCATGCAGAGCGCGACGAGCAGCGCGGTCGGGGTGGCGCCCATGGCGGCGATGTCGGCGAGGTTGGCCGCCGCCGCGCGGTGTCCCACGTCCCGCGCCGCCGACCAGTCGCGCCGGAAGTGCCGTCCCTCCACCAGCACGTCGGTCGATGCGACCACCCGCCGGTCCGGCGCCGCCACCACCGCGCCGTCGTCGCCGGGGCCGAGCAGGCAGCTCTGTCCCTGTGCCAGCCGGGCGGTCACCCGGTCGATCAGCCCGAACTCGCCGACATCCGTGACCGTCATGCCGTCCCCTCGATCCGCTGCGTCGTTGCGCACGTTCCACCCCTGTCCGCGCCGGCGTGTGCTCGCTCACCGCGTACGACCGGCAACCGATAGGGATCACTGCCGCTCAGTACGGTAGTTTCACCCTTCGGGTCGCCCGGAGGCGACGGACGGAGGTCGAGTCGTGGTACAGGCGTACATCCTCATCCAGACCGAGGTCGGCCGGGCGCGTGACGTGGCCGGTCTGATCGCGGACCTGGCCGGCGTGGTACGGGTCGACGCCGTCACCGGGCCGTACGACGTGGTGGTGCTCACCGAGGCGAACACCGTCGACGAGCTCGGCAAACTCATTGTCAGCAAGGTGCAGATGGTGCCCGGCATCACCCGCACCCTCACGTGTTCGGTGGTGCGGCTGTAAGTGGACGAGAAGACTTCCCCGCGCCCGGACCGCTCCACCCGCCGCGCCGCGCTCTGGGCGACTCTGGTCGCCGTGCCGGTGACGGTGGCGGTGGCCGGGTTCACGTTCGCCAAGCTGGCCCCGGAGTCGCCGGACGCCGGGCCGAGCGCGTCGGCGAGCCCCCGGGCACAGTCGAGCGCGCCGGTCGAGATGGCCGCCCCGGCGCTGGCCGAGCGGCCGACCGTACTCTGCCGTGCCCTGATGTCGCAGCTTCCGGACAGCGTGCGTGACCTGCCGCAGCGTCCGGTCACCGCGGGCCCGGAGCAGAACGCCGCGTACGGCGACCCGGCGCTGACGGTGGCCTGC
Organism: Micromonospora sp. M42; assembly: GCF_000568915.1. Classification (NCBI taxonomy): domain Bacteria; kingdom Bacillati; phylum Actinomycetota; class Actinomycetes; order Micromonosporales; family Micromonosporaceae; genus Micromonospora; species Micromonospora sp. M42. The sequence goes on from NZ_KK037233.1 coordinate 2,976,714, forward strand.
GGCGGCAGCCCGGCGCAGTTCCCGCCCACCGACGAGGTGTGGACGGTGAACAAGGTCTGCTGGCACGCGGCCGAGGAGGCCGACGCCACGGTGCTGACCACCGTCGACCGGGAGACCCCGATCCGGGTGCGGGTGCCGAAGTCGTACGAGCCGCCGCTGCAGTGGGTGACGACGATCTCCGACACCATCGTCAGCTCCGTGCCCTCGGCGAAGCAGGCCCCCTCGGGCTGCTCCGCCTGACGCCCGGCCGGCCGGTTCAGCGGCCGGCGCGGCGGTGCAGGGCGGTACGGATCAGCCGGTTGACCAGCTTCGGGTACTCCAGCCCGCTGGCCGACCACATCCGCGGGAACATCGACGTCGGGGTGAAGCCCGGCATCGTGTTGATCTCGTTGAGGTAGACGTCCATCTGCGGGGTGACGAAGAAGTCGACCCGGGCCAGGCCGGAGCAGTCGAGCGCGGTGAAGGCCCGGGTGGCGTAGTCGCGCACCTGCCGCGCGACCGGCTCGGGCAGGTCGGCCGGTACGTCGTACTCGCAGACCTCGTCGGCGAAGATGTACTTGGCCTCGAAGTCGTACCAGTCGCGGTCGCCGATCATCCGCACCTCGGCGAGCACCGAGGCCTCCGGCGCGCCGCCGGCCTCGCCCTCCAGCACACCGCACTCGATCTCGCGGCCGACCACGGCGCCCTCGACGAGCACCTTGCTGTCGATCTCCCGGGCGGTGACGAGCGCGGCGTCCAGGTCCGCCCAGTCGTCGACCTTGGTGATGCCGAACGAGGAGCCGGCCCGGGACGGCTTGACGAAGACGGGCAGCCCGAGGCGCTCCTTGTCCTCCTCGCTCAGCGACATCCCGGCGCGCAGCACCGCGTACGGGCCGACCGGGATGCCCTCGGCGGCGCAGAGCTTCTTGGTGAACTCCTTGTCCATGGCCGCGGCGGAGGCGAACACGTTCGCGCCGACGTAGGGGATGTCGGCCATCTCCAGCATTCCCTGGATCGTGCCGTCCTCGCCGTACGCGCCGTGGAGCACCGGGAAGACCACGTCCACGTCGGCGAGCGCGACCGGCCCCTGGGCCGGGTCGAGCACCATCAGGCCGCCCGCGGCCGGGTCGGCGCGCAGCACCAGCTCGGCGCCGGACCCGGCGGTGATCTCCGGGAGTTTCCGGTCGGTGATGGCGAGCCGGCTCGGTTCGCCGTCGGCGAGCACCCACTGGCCCTGCCGGGTGATGCCGACCGGCACCACCTCGAACTCGTCCGGGTCGAGCGCGGCCAGCACGCTGCCGGCGCTGACGCAGGAGATGCCGTGCTCGGGGCTGCGGCCACCGAAGACGATCGCCACACGGGTCTTGCCTGGGGTGGTCATGGTCACCTCATCGTCGCGACTGCGGCTGGCCGTGCTCGCCGGTGGCGCTCACCCGATTGACCTTACTGTGCGTTGTCGGCGGGGGTGGTCGATACCCGGGGAGACGCGGAGCCACGTGGCAAACGGTCAAGGTGACATATACAGGGAGTAACCATACGAGGGTGGCTGCGGCTCAGAAGGCCGGGTGCCGGGGCCGGCGACCGACCGCGATCACCTTGACGCGCTGCCGGCCGGCCCGCACCATGCCCAGCGCCATGAACGCGCCGGCGATCCGGTCGGCCGCCTCCCGGCTGTTCGCGCCGACGACCTGCCGTCGGCGTTCGGGGCTGGTCCGCTCGTCGCGCCCGGCGCCGTCCGGGGGTCGCACGTCGGTGAGGACCACGAGGAACCGGGTCATTCCCGGCCACCTCCGCTCCGCAGGCGGCAGGCCGTCACCGTCATCGCGGAACCCCTCCCCATCTCGTGGACCGGCAGGGGCACGCGGCGGCCGGATCGTGGGGGAGTAGAAATCCGACCACCGCGCGCCCCATCCCCTCCGGTCGCTCACCGCCACCGTCGCCACGACAACCGGCGGTGAGGACGCCGTCACAGATTGACAGGTTCACGGGCGTGAATGCAACTCTCATCGACTTTCTCTCACGCACATTTTCCCACCAGATGTGCGACCATCGATGCATGGCGCCGAAGACCGCCCGGGCCCGACGGCTCGGCATCGCACTGCGGACCCACCGGGAGGCCGCCGGCCTCACCCTGGAGTCCGCGGCCGACGAGATCAACAGCACCCGGAGCACGCTGTCCCGCTACGAGAACGCGCAGACGCTGATCAGTCCCGCCACCGTGCGCGCGTTGCTGACCAGCTACGGCGTGGGCCCGGACGAGATCGCCGCGGCCGTGGAGCTCGCGAAGGACGCCCGCAAGCCCGGCTGGTGGGTGTCCTACTCGTACCTGCTGGACCGCCGCACCATCGACTTCATCGCGCTGGAGGCCGAGGCCACCGGCATCGCGAACTTCGAGCCGTCGGTGGTGCCCGGTCTGCTGCAGACCGCCGACTACATCCGCGGCGTGATGCGCGGCGGCCCGCACACCCTCAGCGACGAGCAGGTCGAGCAGCGGGTGCAGCTACGGCTGGACCGCCAGCAGCGGCTCTCCGGGGACGAGCCGCCGATCCTCGACGCCATCATCGACGAGGGCGCGCTGCTGCGCCCGGTCGGTGGGCCCTCGGTCATGTCCGCCCAGCTCCAGCACCTGGTGAAGATGGCCGAACTGCCGAACATCACGGTGCAGGTGATCCCCCTGGCCGCCGGTTACCACCGCGGCACCCGGGGCTCGCTGCACATGCTGGAGTTCGCCGACCCGGAGGACCCGATCATCGCCTCGGTGGAGACCGTCGCCGGGCAGATGATCCTCGACCGGCCGGGCGACCTGCGTACCTGCACCAAGATCATGGAGCACCTGCGGACCGTGGCGCTGAGCCCGGCGGCCAGTCGGGACCAGTTGCTCCGCCTGCTGAACGAGAGGTGACCCAGATGAACGGCACGAACCGTCCGCGCCCGACACCGGCCGGCTGGCGCAAGAGCAGTCACAGCGGCGACGAGGGCGCATGCGTGGAGATGGCGCCGCTGCCCGGCTCGGTGGCGGTCCGCGACTCCAAGGACCCGGCCGGCCCGGTGCTGGTGTTCCGGCCGCACGCCTGGGCCGCGTTCACCGCGGCGCCGCCGCGCCCCTGACCGCGGCTCCTCAGGCGGACGCGCCGCCCGGCCGCAACGGCGCGGCCACGGCGGCGGCACGCACCGCCTCCAGCGCGGCGATGGCCACCCCACGCGCCCCGGCCATGTCCCGATCCGGCACCAGGGCGAAGGTGGCCACCGCCCGCTGCTCCGCACGGAGCACCGTGTGCTCGGCGACAGCGGCGAGGAACCAGTCCCGGAACTCCGGCGCCGCCTCCACCACGCCCCCGCCGACGAAGTACGCGTGCGGGTCGGTGAAGTTGGCCGCGATGGTGAACAGCCGCCCCAGCGCCCGCGCCTGCTGGCCGAAAACCTGGCGGGCCAGCGGGTCGCCCCGCTCGCCGTAGCCGCGCAGCAGCTTCGCGGCCCGGTCCGGCTCCTCCGCGGCCAGCGGATGCTCCGGATGCCGGGCCAGCCAGTACGGCAGCAGGTTGCGCCGGATCGCGGTCAGCGAGGCGACGCTCTCCGCGTCACCGGTGAAGCCGCACGCGCAGACCGGCGCCGCCTGGTCCGGCTCGACCAGGCCGTCCAGCGGGATGTGCACGTGCCCGAACTCGCCGGCCATGCCGGCCGCGCCGCCGACCACCCGCCCGGACTCCACCACACCCCCGCCGAGCCCGGTGCCGACGATCGCGGCCACCGAGGACCGGGCCATCGCGTCCGCGCCGAAGTGCACATGGTGGGCGTAGAGCGCGGCGGCGTTGCCGTCGTTGGCGTACACCACCGGCAGGCCGAGCCGCCGCTCCAGCGCGGTACGCACGTCGAAGCCGCGCCAGGCCGGCTGGGAGAAGTTGGTGGAGCCCCGCGAGGAGATGACCCCGGTGGCGCTGGCCGGGCCGGGCGTGTCCAGCCCGACCGCGCGTACCAGGTCGCGGGGCACGCCGGTGTGGGCGAGCACGCCGTCGAACGCCCGCGCCAGCGCCTCCACCGCCGCCTCCGGCCCGGCGCCCACGTCACTCGGGATCTCCAGCAGCCCGTCCACCAGGAACCGGCCGTCGACGGTCAGCACAGTGGCGTTGTCGCTCGTGCCCCCGTTGTCGAGCCCCACCACCACCGGCACACCTGCGCTGCCCACCGCCACCGCCTCCCGCCGCGCCTGACCCGAGGCTAGTTCCCCTCCGGCCCACCCGCCACGCCCCCCGGCGGGACTCCCCCACCGCGATCAGCCGGGGCTCCCCCGCCGCGGTCAGCCGGGACGGCGGGCGGTCACCGCTGTCGCCTCGCGTTCCTCGTCGCGGACCACCGCCGGCTCCAGCCCGGCGGCGGTGAACACGGCGCACAACTCCGGGGCCTGCGCGACGCTCACCTCGACCACCACATGCCCGCCCGGGGCGAGCCACTCGGCCGCACCGGAGGCGACCCGGCGCAGCACGGCCAGACCGTCCGTGCCGCCGTCCAGCGCCACCGGCGCCTCGTACAGGCGCGCCTCGGCCGGCAGCGAGGTCACCGCGGCGGTCGGCACGTACGGCGCGTTCGCCACCACCAGGTCCAGCGTCCCGCGCCGGCCGGCCGGTAGCGCGTCGAACAGGTCGCCCTCGTAGACCGGGACGCCCAGCGGTTCGAGGTTGCGCCGGGCGCAGGCCACCGCCACCGGGTCGATGTCGGCGGCGGCCAGCCAGCGCGGCGTCAGCCGCTCGTGCAGCACCACGGCGGCGGCGCCGGAGCCGCAGCACAGGTCGAGCACCGCAGGGGCCGGCCCGGCCAGCGCCGTCGCGGCGTCGACGAGCAGGGCGGTCCGGCCGCGCGGCACGAACACACCCGGGTGGACGGCGATCCGCCGGCCGCAGAACTCGGCCCAGCCGAGCAGATGTTCCAGCGGCAGGCCGGCGACGCGACGGTCGACCAGCCGGGTCAACGCCTGCGCCGAGTCGGCGGCGGCGATCAGCAGTTCCGCCTCGTCCTCGGCGAAGACGCAACCGGCGGCGCGCAGCCGGCGGACGAGGGCCGGACGGTCGGGAGTGAAAACGGTGGATGCCATGGCAGGCCTTTCGGGAAGCGCTCGTCGGCGCTCCCGGCGTCGCCTCAGCTCCTGGGCGACGCGGACTCGGAGGGAACGCCGGTCCTCTGCTGGGGGATCGGACTCACCTCCTCGGGTCGGGGCCGCACGGGCCGTGGCTGCCCGTCACGATAGCCCAGCGGGCGTCGCGCCGTCAGCCCGCCGCGTCCAGCGCGGCCGCCACGTCGGCGAGCAGATCGGCGGTGTCCTCGATGCCGCAGGAGAACCGCACGAAGCCGGGCGGCGTGGCGTCGCCCCACTGGGCGCGCCGGTCGGCGGTGCTGTGCAGCCCGCCGAACGAGGTGGCGGCGGCCACCAGCCGGGAGGCGCCGAGGAACCGGGCCACCCGGCCCTCGTCGCCCAGGTCGAACGAGACCACGCCCGGCACGCGCCGCATCTGTGCCGACGCGACCGGGTACGCCGGGTCGTCCGGCCGTCCGGGCCAGCGCACCCCGGTCACGTCCGGCCGGGCCGCGAGCAGGTCGGCCAGCGCCCGCGCGTTGGCGGTCTGCCGGGCCAGCCGCAGGTCCAGCGTGGCCAGCGAGCGGTGGGCCAGCCAGCAGTCGAACGCGCCGGGCACCCCACCGGTGGCGTTGCGCCAGGTGGTCGCCGCGTCCCGCAGCCCGGCGTCGCGGGTGGCCAGATAGCCCAGCAGCAGATCCGAGTGGCCGGTCAGCGCCTTGGTGCCGGAGGCGACCACCACGTCCGCGCCGAGGTCCAGCGGGCGCTGCCCGAGCGGCGTCGCGGTGGTGTTGTCCACCGCCACCAGCGCCCCGGCGGCGTGCGCGGCGGCGGCCACCGCCCGCACGTCGACGACGTCCAGGCCGGGGTTCGCCGGGGTCTCCAGCAGCACCAGCCGCACGCCGTCGAACGACGGGTACGGCCCGGCGGTCGGCACCAGCGTCACCCGTACGCCGAGCTGCTCCAGCGTGCCCGAGGCGAACGAGCGCACCGAGTAGTAGCCGTCGGCGGGCAGCAGCACGGTGTCGCCGGGTCGCAGCACCGTCAGCAGCAGCCCGGTGATGGCGGCCTGGCCGCTGGCGAAGACGCGGCAGTCGGCGCCCTCCAGCTCGCCGATCGCCGTCTCCAGCAGTCGCCGGGTCGGGTTGTCCGGCCGCCCGTACCCGTCCGCCGCCGCCGACGGGCCGCGCTCCGGGTCGAGGTGGTACGGCGCGGCGAAGACCGGGCCGGGCAGGAACGGCTGCCCGGGTACCGCCTCCGGCAGTCCGGCGTGGACGCTGCGCGTGCCGTCGCCCCAGTTCTCGCCACTCATCCCGGCTCCGCTCACTCGTACGACTCCGGCTTGGCGGTACGGCTCATCAGCGCGTCCACCGCGAGGCGCGGGTCCATCCCCTCGTGGCAGATCCGCTCGATCTGCTCGGTGATCGGCATCTCGACCCCGTGCGCGCGGGCCAGGTCGCGGATGGCCAGGCAGCTCTTGACGCCCTCGGCGGTCTGCCGGGTGGCCGCCTGGGCCTGCTCCAGCGACTCCCCCCGGCCGAGGTGCTCGCCGAAGGTGCGGTTACGGGCCATCGGGGACGAGCAGGAGGCGACCAGGTCGCCCATGCCGGCCAGCCCGGCGAACGTGATCGGGTCGGCGCCGAGCGCCACGCCCAGCCGGGCGGTCTCGGCCAGCCCCCGGGTCATCAGCATGGCCCGGGTGTTGTCGCCGAAGCCCATCGCGGTGGCGATGCCGTACGCCAGCGCGATCACGTTCTTCACCGCGCCGCCCAGCTCGCAGCCGATCACGTCGTCGTTCGTGTACGGGCGGAAGTACGGGGTCCGGATGGACGCCTGCACCAGCGCGGTACGCCGGCTGTCGGTGCCGGCGACCACCGTCGCGGCCGGCTGCTCGGCGGCGATCTCCGGGGCCAGGTTGGGCCCGGAGACGACCACCACCCGGTCGGCGGGCACCCCGGCGGTCTCCATGATCACCTGGCTCATCCGCTTGGTGGTGCCCAGCTCGATGCCCTTCATCAGCGACACGAGCGTGGCGTCCGGCGCCACGTACGGCGTCCAGTCGGCGAGGTTGCCGCGCAGCGTCTGCGACGGCACCGAGAGCACCACCACCTCGGCGCCCTCGATCGCCTCGGCGGCGTCGCCGGTGGCGGTCACCCGCTCCGGCAGGCGCACGCCCGGCAGGTACTCCGGGTTCTCCCGGCCCGTCCGGATCGCCTCGGCCACGGCGGCGCGGCGGGCCAGCACTGTGACGTCCCGCCCGGCGTCGGCGAGGATCTTGGCGAACGCGGTCCCCCAGGACCCGGCGCCCAGCACCGCCACGTGCCCGCTCATTCGCCGGCCTCCCGGATGCCGGTGCGGGCGGGCCGCTGCCAGAGCGGCGGTGGTGTGCCGCCACGGATCTCCGCGACCAGATCCCGGATGCGCAGCATGATGGTGTCCGTCATCTCCTCCAGGATCGGCCGGGTCGGCGTGGCGCCGGCCCAGGGGCTCAGGTCCACCGGCGGGCCGGCGACCACCGTCACCGGGGTACGCGGGCGCAGTCCGAACCGCGCCGTACGCGGGTCGAACATCCGCTCCGGGCCGACCATGGCGATCGGGACCACCGGGGCGCCGGTCGCGAGCGCCAGCCGGGCCGCGCCGGTCTTGCCCTTCATCGGCCACAGGTCCGGCTCCCGGGTGGTGGTGCCCTCCGGGTAGATCACCACGGCGCCCCCCTCGGCCAGCGCGGCGACCAGCTTGTCCAGCGACTTGACCGCCTCGACGGTGCCCCGTTCGACAGGGATCTGCTGGCAGCGGTGCAGGATCGCGCCGACCACCGGCACCCGGAACACGCTGGCCTTGCCGAGGAAACGCGGCCAGCGCCCGGCGTCGTAGATGTAGTGGGCGACCACGAGCGGGTCGGCGTGCGAGATGTGGTTCGGCACGAGGATCACGCCGCCGTCGCCGCGCAGGTGCTCCATGCCCCGCCAGGTGCGCCGGGTCCAGACCGTCATCAGCGGCTTCACCAGCACCACGGCGAGCCGTCGCCAGAACCCCAGCCTCCGCCGTGCCACAGTGCCTCCTCGATCCGCCCACGCGCCCCGGCACAGAATCATGCCTGTTCGCCCCCGCTGCGGCCAGTGCGGGTACCGGCGCTCCCGCTGGCAGGATGGTCGGCGTGTCTGAGGCCCGCTGGACCGTGGTGATGCCGGTGAAGCGCCTGGGAGCGGCGAAGAGCCGGCTGCGGGGCGCGCTGCCCGGCGTACCCCATGAGGAGCTGGCGCTGGCCCTGGCGGCCGACACGCTGCGCGCGGCGCGGGCGTGCCCGGCGGTCGCCGGGGTGCTCGTGGTGACCGACGACGCGCGGGTGCGCGCGCGGCGGACGCGGCGGGCGCCCGGGTCGCGCCGATCCGGGCGCCGGGTTGAACGCGGCGTTCCGGCACGGCGCGGCTGTCTCCAACCGCGCGCCGCCGTGGCCGGCCTGACCGCCGACCTTGCCCGCGCTTGAACCCGGCGAGTTGGCGCCTCTCTGCGGGCTACCAGGGTGATACGCGGGTACGTCGCGGACGCACCCGGCGGTGGCACCGTGCTGCTGGCCGCGCCGGCCGGGGTGCCGCTGGCGCCACGGTTCGGGCCCGGCTCGGCCGCCGCCCACGCGGCGAGCGGGGCGCTGCCGCTGGCCGGTGACTGGCCCAGCCTGCGCCGGGACGTGGACACCCCGGCGGACCTGGCCGCCGCCGCCGGGCTGGGTCTGGGGCCACGCACGGCGGCGCTGCTGGCCGGGGCCGAAGTCCGGTACGGTGCTGGCATGCAGGGCACGGTGGCCACCTACGACGCGTCGACCCGCAGCGGCGTGCTGCTGCTCGACGACGGCACCGAGCTGGCGTTCCCGGCCCGCGCGTTCGACGCCTCCGGGCTGCGGCTGCTCCGATTGGGGCAGCGTGTCCGGATCGAGCGGGACGCCGACGGCGAGGTCGTCCGGGTGACCTTGCCGACCATGGCGTGAACAACCTGGCCGGAGTTCATTTTCCGTTCACCCTTATCGGGGAATCATGAGGTGGTGAGCACCCCTCGCGAGCACCCCGACGGCCCGCCGCCGATCCTCGACCCCGGCCCGCCCCGCAACGGCCGCCCCAGCCGCGGCCCGGACGGGCGGTTCCGCCAGCCCCGGCCCCCGGAGGAGCGCCTCGGCGCCGACCCGGACGCGGCCGGCGCCACCGGGCTGGACGAGCCGCTCGACCCGGTCGAGGGCCCGGACGAGACCGGCCCGGACGCCGGGTCGCCACCGGCGCAGCCGCTGCCGGAGGACCGCTTCCTCAACCGGGAGCTGTCCTGGCTCGACTTCAACGCCCGGGTGCTGGCGCTCGCCGAGGACCCGCGCACCCCGCTGCTGGAACGGGCGAAGTTCCTGGCCATCTTCGCCAGCAACCTGGACGAGTTCTACATGGTCCGGGTGGCCGGGTTGAAGCGCCGCCTCTCCGCCGGCCTGCCGGTGCGCGGCGGCGACCGGCTGCCGCTGCGCACCCAGCTCGAACTCGTCACCGAGAAGGCCGCCGGCCTGGTCGCCCGGCACGCCGCCTGCCTGGTCGACGACGTGCTGCCGAAGCTCGCCGCCGAGGACATCCGCATCCTGCGCTGGAGCGACCTGGACGACGCCGAGCGGGAGCGGCTGCGCACCTGGTTCCGGGAGCACATCTTCCCGGTGCTCACCCCGCTGGCGGTCGACCCGGCGCACCCGTTCCCGTACATCTCCGGCCGGTCGCTGAACCTGGCCGTCTCGGTACGCGACCCGGACGGCGGCTCGGAGCTGTTCGCCCGGGTCAAGGTGCCGAACAACGTGCCCCGGTTCGTCCGGGTCCACCGGGAGCAGCCGGGCGTGCGGTTCCTGCCGGTGGAGGACCTCATCTCGGTGCACCTCGGCCAGCTCTTCTCCGGCATGCAGGTGGTCGAGTGCCACCTGTTCCGGGTGACCCGCAACGCCGAGGTCGAGGTGGACGAGGACCGCGACGAGGACCTGCTCCAGGCGCTGGAACGGGAACTGGCCCGGCGCCGGTTCGGTCCGCCGGTACGCCTGGAGGTGGCCGCGTCCATCTCCGACCACATGCTGGAGCTGCTCGTCCGCGAGCTGGACATGGACGACCACGACGTGCTGCGGGTACGCGGGCTGCTCGACCTGTCCGCGCTGTGGCAGGTCTACGGCGAGGCGGACCGGCCCGACCTGAAGGACCCGTCGTTCGTGCCGGCCACCCATCCGCGCCTGGCCGAGGGCGAGGTGCCGCGCAGCGTCTTCGCCACGCTGCGCGACGGCGACGTGCTGGTGCACCACCCGTACCACTCGTTCGCCACCAGCGTGCAGCGCTTCGTCGAGCAGGCCGCGGCCGACCCGAACGTGCTCGCCATCAAGCAGACGCTCTACCGCACCAGCGGCGACTCCCCGATCGTGGACGCGCTGGTCGACGCGGCCGCCGCCGGCAAGCAGGTGGTGGTGCTGGTGGAGCTGAAGGCGCGCTTCGACGAGGTGGCGAACATCGGCTGGGCGCGCACGCTGGAACGGGCCGGCTGCCACGTGGTGTACGGCCTGGTGGGCCTCAAGACGCACTGCAAGACCGCGCTCGTCGTACGCCAGGAGGGCAACCAGATCCGCCGGTACTGCCACATCGGCACCGGCAACTACCACCCGAAGACGGCAAGGCTCTACGAGGACTTCGGCATGCTCACCGCCGACCCGGAGATCGGCGCCGACCTGACCGACCTGTTCAACGTGCTCACCGGCTACAGCCGGCAGACCGCGTACCGGCGGCTGCTGGTGGCGCCGCAGGGCATCCGCAGCGGCCTGATCGAGCGCATCGACAGGGAGATCGAGCACGTCCGGCTGGGCATGCCGGGGCTGGTGCAGTTCAAGGTGAACTCCCTGGTGGACGAGGAGATCACCGACGCGCTCTACCGGGCGTCGCGGGCCGGCGTGCACGTGGACCTGCTGATCCGGGGCATGTGCACGCTGCGGCCGGGCGTGCCGGGGCTGTCGGAGAACATCCGGGTCCGCTCGATTCTCGGCCGGTTCCTGGAGCACTCCCGGATCTTCCGGTTCGGCAACAACGGCGACGCCGAGTTCTGGATGGGCTCGGCCGACCTGATGCACCGCAACCTGGACCGCCGGGTCGAGGCGCTGGTGCAGGTGAGCGATCCGGTGGCCCGCGCCGAGCTGGACCACGTCCTCACCGCCGCGTTCGACCCCGACGTGGACGCGTTCGAGCTGGCCGCCGACGGCACCTGGCACCGGCGTACCGGCGACGGCGACACGCCGCTGACCCACCTGCAGGACCTGTTGCTGCGCCGGGTCGGCGGCCGGGCGGACTGAGCGGGCCGTGGCGCGTGCCGGGCGGGCATACGGTGAGCGGGTGAGCGACGACGAGCCGGTACGGATCCGGGCCGCGGGCGGCGTGGTGTGGCGCCCGGGCCCGGCCGGCGTCGAGGTCTGCCTCGTGCACCGCCCCCGGTACGGCGACTGGTCGTTGCCGAAGGGCAAGCTGGACCGCGGCGAGCATCCGCTGGTCGCCGCCGTCCGTGAGGTCGCCGAGGAGACCGACGTACGCGCGGTGCCGCAGGTGCGCCTGCCCACCGTCCGCTACCGCAGCGAGGGTCACGCCAAGGCGGTCGACTACTGGTCCATGCGGGCGGCCGGCGCCGGCGGCTTCCAGCCCGGCACCGAGGTCGACGACGTGGCCTGGTTCCCGGTCGACGACGCGGTACGCCGGGTCAGCTACCCGCACGACGCCGAGGTGATCGCCGCGTTCGCGGCGCTTCCGCCGGTCACCGCGACCGTGCTGCTGGTGCGGCATGCCAGCGCCGGCAAGCGCGGCACCTGGACCGGCCCGGACCACGGGCGCCCGCTGGACGACGACGGGCAGGCCCAGGCGCTGGCGCTGGTGCCGCTCGTGGCCCTGGTCCGCCCGGCCCGCCTGTGCTCCGCCTCGGCGCGCCGCTGCGTGCAGACGCTGAGTCCGGCCGCGGCCCGGCTGGACCTGCCGATCGAGGTGTGCGGCGACTTCGACGAGCCGGAGCCGGGCCAGCAGGCCGAGGAGTGCGCGCTCGCCGCCGCGGCCCGCCTGGTCGCGCTGGCGCAGACCGCCGGGACGGTGGCGGTGTGCAGCCAGGGCAAGGTGATCCCGGGCGCGCTGGAACGGCTCACCGGCCGCGTGGACGAGGACTTCACCACCGCCAAGGGCGGTGGCTGGCTGCTGCCGTTCGCCGGTGACCGGCTGGTCCTCCCGGACCGGCTGTGAGGCGGCTCAGGGCAGCGTGACGGTGAGCGTCACCGGGAGGTGGTCGCTGGCCTCGGTACGCGGCGCGCGTACCTCGGTGGCGGTCAGGCCCGGGGAGACGAAGACGTGGTCGATCTGGGTGCGCGGGTCGTCGGCCGGGCTGGTCCGCAACGGCCGGGCCGGGGCCAGCGCGTCCACCAGCCCGGCGCCGGTGAACTCGGCGAACGCCGGGTCGGCCGGCTCGGTGTTCAGGTCGCCACCGAGCACCAGCGGACGGCCGGCGGCGTACCGGCCGGCGAACGCGGCCACCTCGCGGGCCTGCTCCACCGGATCCCGGCCGGGCGGCGGTTGCAGGTGCGTGGCCACGACTGCCAGCTCGCGACCACCGAGGTCGAGCGTGACGCCGAGGGCCTGCGCACCGGTCGGCGCGCCGTGCGCGGTCAGCCGCCGCGTCTGCCCGGAGCGCGCCGGGAACCGGCTGAGCACCGCGTCGCCCCAGACCGGGTCGGCGGCGGGCGCGAAGACGTACGGCATCTCCAGCCGCCGGGCCAGCAACGCCAGCGTGTCGTGGCCGCCGTTGAGCCACCAGCCCCGGTCCACCTCGCTGAGCAGCACGATGTCCGCGCCGCGCAGCTCCCGGGCCAGCGCGTCGAGGTCCAGCCGGCCGTCCAGGCCGAACCCCATCCGGATGTTGTACGCGGCCACCCGTACCGCCGCCGGCGCGGCCGTGGCCCGGGCCTGTGCGGGCGGTACGTGCAGCACGGCGCCCAGCGCGGCCAGTGCGGTCAGGCCGGCCAGGACCGTGACCCGGACCGTGGTGGGCAGCACCGGGCCGGGTGAGGCCGCGCCGGACGATGCCGGGGTGGCCCGGACAGGCGCGGTAGCCGCCACCAGAGCCACCAGGACGGCCGTGGCGACCGGCGCCCAGCCGTTGGGGTACCCCAGGTCGTAGGCGGCGTAGTAGGCCACCGTGGCCACCGCGAACACCAGCATCCCGAGCGCCGCCGCCCGCCCGCGTCGCGCCCCCGCCCGTCCGTCGTCGCCCGGCCCGGCCGCGTCGTCGGCGGCTGCGGGCCCGTCGCCGGTCGTGTCGGTGAGGGCCAGGCAGCCGCCGAGACCGGCGGCGGTGAGCAGGTACGCCGGAACGAGATGCCCGGTCACGAACAGCACCGACCCGGCGAGCAACGCCAGTGGCCACAGCACCCGCGCCACGCGCGCCGGTGCCCGGAACAACGCCGCCGCGAGGAACAGCAGCACCGCGAGCGCGCCCGGCAGGGCACCGCTGCCGGGGCGGGCGAGGCCGGGGAAGTCAGGCGATCCGGTGCCGGCGGCGGCGCTCCAGAGCGCCGGGGCGAGCGCCACCTGACCGGCCAGCAGCAGCGCCGGCCCGCACAGCAGCCAGGCCCGGCGTCCCGGAACGCGGATACGCCGCCCGGTTGTGCCGTGGCCCGCGCCCGTCGGGGACGGCCCCGCCGCCGACGTGTCCGCCCGCTCCCGCCGTACCGCCACCGAGGCGGCCAGGAACGCCGGCACCAGCAGGGTGCTCAGGCTCCAGGCGAGCACACCGCCGCGCCACACCAGGTCCTCGGTGCCGAGCAGGGCGTGCCCGACCGCGTTCCCGGCCATGCCCAGCGCCAGCCCGGTCACCGGCCGGGGCACGGACGCGGCGGTGGCGGCGAGCCAGACCAGGCCGGCGAGCAGCCCGGCGCAGGCCAGCCAGAGCTGGGCCGGACCACCGGGTTGCGCGGTGAGCGCCAGCCGCGCCGCCGCCAGCACAACGGCGGCGACGAGTCCGACCGGGGCGGCGCCGGTGCGGCGTACGAGCGCAGGCGCGGCGAGCGCGAGCAGGAACCAGCCGAGCGCGAACGCGCCGAGCAGCTCGGCTGGTGTCTCGGCGGCCCGCCCGAAGAGGGTGATGACCGACGGGAGCCAGACCCGCAGCACGTCCAGCAGGACCGCGATACCGAGCGCGAGCGTGAGGGTGGAGAGGTGACGGTGCCGCACGGGCGCCTCTTCTCGTGACCGACGGGGGTTTTCGGCACGGCGATTCTGCGGGGCGCGACGGCGGGCGGTCAACGGCGTACCCATGCGAAAGGGCGCCCACCGGCAACGGTGGGCGCCCTTTCGTGGGCCGTCCGGTCAGCGCCGGGTGGCGGCCTTCTTGGCCGGTGCCTTCTTCGCGGGCGCCTTCTTGGCCGCCGTGGTCTTCTTGGCCGTGGCGGACTTCGCCGCGGTCGTCTTCTTGGCGGTGGTGGTCTTCTTCGCCGCGGTGGACTTCGCCGCGGTCGTCTTCTTCGCCGCCGTGGTCTTGGTCGCGGCGGCCTTCTTCGCCGGCGCGGCCTTCTTGGTAGCGGTCGTCTTGGTGGCCTTCGCCGCCGTGGTCTTCTTCGCGGCCGCGGTGGTCTTCGCCGCTGTGGTCTTCTTCGCGGCGCCGGTGGTCTTCTTCGCGGCGGCGGTGTCCTTCGGCACCTTGCCGCTGGCCACCATCTCCTTGAAGCCCGCGCCCGCCCGGAACGTCGGGACGGAGGTCTTCTTGACCTTCACCGCCTCGCCGGTACGCGGATTGCGCGCTGTTCGGGCTCCCCGGACGCGCTTCTCGAACGCTCCGAAACCGGTGATCGCCACCTTCTCGCCCTTGGTGACCGCCGCCTGGACCTCAGCGAGAACCGCGTCGAGCGCGGCCGTCGCCGTCTTCCGGTCCCCCAGGCGAACGGCGAGCGCCTCGATGAGCTCGGCCTTGTTCACGACTTCCTCCCGATTGTGCAACTGACTCGACGCGAGCCATTCTGCGCGCACGTTATGCCCTGTGCTGCCTGGACACAAACATTCGGTGGAAAAAAGCCCTTGTGTCGTAACGGATTCGCCCCCACCGGGCGCACCGGTGGGGGCGAATTCGGGCCGGAGTCAGGCTACCGAGGGCAGGAACGACGGCCGGGACGCCTCGTACGAGGCGATCTCCGCCTCGTGCCGGAGGGTGAGTCCAATGTCGTCCAAGCCCTCCATCAGCCGCCAGCGGCTGTGGTCGTCCAGCGGGAAAGCCCAGGTGGCGTCACCGGCGTGGACCTGGCGGGCGGCGAGGTCGACAGTGATCGGCGTGGTCGGCTCGGATTCCACGAGATCCCACAGTTCTTCCACGGCTTTCAATTCCAGCTCGACCGGAAGGAGGCCTTCCTTGAGCGCGTTGCCGCGGAAGATGTCGCCGAAGCGGGGCGAGATGACGGCCCGGAAGCCCCAGTCCCGCAGCGCCCAGACGGCGTGCTCCCGGGATGATCCGGTGCCGAACTCGGGGCCGGCGATCAGAATCGACGCACCCGAATGGACGGGATCGTTGAGGACGAATGACGGGTCCTCCCGCCACGCGTTGAACAGACCGTCGGCGAATCCGGTCCGGGTCACCCGCTTGAGGTACACGGCGGGGATGATCTGGTCGGTGTCCACGTTGGATCGGCGCAGCGGCACGGCGGTGCCGGTGTGGGTGGTGAACTTGTCCATCTCTCGGCTGCCCTTCTACAGGTCGGCGGGGGCGGCCAGCCGGCCGACCACGGCGGTGGCGGCGGCGACCGGCGGGGATACCAGGTGGGTACGCCCGCCCCGGCCCTGGCGGCCCTCGAAGTTGCGGTTGGAGGTCGAGGCGGAACGCTCACCCGGCTTCAGCGTGTCCGGGTTCATGCCCAGGCACATGGAGCAGCCGGCGAAACGCCACTCGGCGCCGGCCTCGGTGAAGACCTTGTCCAGCCCTTCGATCTCGGCCGCCTCGCGGACCGCGGCCGAGCCGGGGACCACGAGCATGCGTACGCCGTCGGCGACGCGGTGCCCGCGCAGCACGTCGGCGGCGGCACGCAGGTCCTCCAGGCGGCCGTTGGTGCAGGAGCCGACGAAGACCACGTCCACGGCCAGGTCACGCATCGGCGTGCCCGGGGTGAGGTCCATGTACTCCAGCGCGCGCCGGGCGGCGACCCGCTCCGGCTCGGTGACGAAGTCCTCCGGGGCCGGCACCGTCGCGCCCAGCGGCACACCCTGCCCGGGGTTGGTGCCCCAGGTGACGAACGGCGTGATCCGGCTCGCGTCGAGCGTGACCTCGGTGTCGAACGTCGCGCCGTCGTCGGTGGGCAGCGTCCGCCAGTACTCCAGCGCCGCGTCCCAGGCGTCGCCCTGGGGCGCGTTGGGCCGCCCCTTCAGGTACGCGAACGTGGTCTCGTCCGGCGCGATCATGCCGGCCTTGGCGCCCCACTCGATGGACATGTTGGCGATGGTCATCCGCCCCTCCATGGAGAGGTCGCGGATCGCCTCGCCCCGGTACTCGACGATGTGACCGCGACCGCCGCCGGTGCCGACCTGCGCGATCAGCGCGAGCACCAGGTCCTTGGCGGTGACGCCGGGCGCCAGCTCGCCGACCACGTTCACGGCCATGGTCTTCGGCCGGGCCTGCGGCAGCGTCTGCGTGGCCAGCACGTGTTCGACCTCACTGGTGCCGATGCCGAACGCGAGCGCGCCGAACGCGCCGTGGGTGGCGGTGTGCGAGTCGCCGCACACGATCGTCATGCCGGGCTGGGTGAGGCCGAGCTGCGGGCCGATGACGTGCACGATGCCCTGGTTCTCGTCGCCCAGCGCGTGCAGGCGGACGCCGAACTCGGCACAGTTGCGACGCAGCGTCTCGATCTGGGTGCGGGAGGTGGGGTCCGCGATCGTGAGCAGGTCGCCGCGCCGGAGGCGGAACGCCGGGTCGTCGTACCCGGTCGGGGTGTTGTGGTCCTCCGTCGCGATCGTCAGGTCGGTACGGCGGACCCCGCGCCCGGCCAGACGCAGCCCGTCGAACGCCTGCGGGCTGGTCACCTCGTGCAGCAGGTGCAGGTCGATGAAGAGCAGGTCCGGCTCGCCGTCGGCGGAGCGGACCACGTGTGCGTCCCAGACCTTCTCGGCCAGGGTCCTCGGTTGAGTGACTCCCACCATCTGGACATCCTAAATTCTGGGAGGTAAATTTCGGCTTGTGGGACACAGTATGAGCGGTGTCGGCGTTCTCGACAAGGCGGTGGTCATCCTGGCCGCCTGTGTCGACGGCGCCAGCCTGGCCGAACTCGTTGAACGCACCAAGCTGCCCCGGGCCACCGCGCACCGGCTGGCACAGGCGCTGGAGATCCACCGGATGCTCGTCCGGGACACCCAGGGGCGCTGGCGCCCGGGTCCACGCCTGGGCGAGCTGGCGAACGCGGCCCCGGACGTGCTCCTGACCGCCGCCGAGCCGCTGCTCGCCGCGCTACGGGACGCCACCGGCGAAAGCGCCCAGCTCTACCTGCGGCGCGCCGACGAGCGGATCTGCGTGGCCGCCGCCGAGCGTGCCAGCGGCCTGCGGGACACCGTCCCGGTCGGCTCGGTGCTGCCGATGACCGCCGGGTCGGCGGCGCAGATCCTGCTCGCCTGGGAGCCGCCGGAGGCGGTCATGCCGCTGCTCCCCCGCTCCAAGTTCACCGGCCGCACGCTGGCCGAGGTACGGCGGCGCGGCTGGGCCCAGAGCGTCGCGGAGCGGGAGGCGGGTGTGGCGAGCGTCTCGGCGCCGATCCGGGACCGCACCGGCCGGGTGATCGCCGCGATCAGCATCTCCGGCCCGATCGAGCGCCTCGGCCGCCGCCCCGGAGAACGCCACGCCATGGCCGTCGTCCGAGCCGGCCAGCGCCTCTCCGGCCTCTGACCCACCCACCCCCACCCCCCTCTCGCGTTGATCATGAAGTTGGCGGCATTTTTGATCTCCCAGACTGCCGCTAACTTCATGATCAACGGGGTGGGGCGGGGAATGCGAACGGCCCGCCTCGCGTAGCGAGACGGGCCGTTCGGTGACGTAGCCCCGACCGGATTCGAACCGGCGCTACCGCCTTGAGAGGGCGGCGTCCTGGGCCGCTAGACGACGGGGCCAGGCACTTTTCCTGCTTCGCCGCCCTGCCGGGTGGCGTGGCAGTAGTCTAGCGGCATCGCGTCCGGCACCGCGCCGCGGGGGTCACCCCCACCGCACGCGGAAAACGTTGCCCGGACAGCAGAAAGCCCGCCCCGGGGAAACGGGACGGGCTGTCGGTGCTGTAGCCCCGACCGGATTCGAACCGGCGCTACCGCCTTGAGAGGGCGGCGTCCTGGGCCGCTAGACGACGGGGCCAGAACCTTCATTGCACTCCGCCAGCGTGAGCTGCCGGAATCCAGCGTCCGCGAGCTCTTGCGAACCCGCGGCTGCGCTGGGGTACCAGGACTCGAACCTAGACTAACTGAACCAGAATCAGTCGGGCTGCCAATTACCCCATACCCCATTGGCCCCTTGCGGCGCCGGGAATGAACTTTACCCTCCCGGTGCCGACAGGCCAAATCCAACCCCTCGAAACCCACCTGACCAGCGGAAACGAGGCATCGGAGCGAATCAGGCGACAGGGACCACCGGGTTGCTGAGCTCCCCGATCCCCTGGATCCGCACGGTGACCGTATCCCCCTCGGTGAGCGGACTAACCCCCGCCGGCGTGCCGGTCAGGACCACGTCGCCGGGCAGCAGCGTCATCACGTGCGAGATGTACGACACCAGGCCCGGTACGTCGAACACCATGTCCTTGGTCCGGCCGAGCTGGCGTACCTCCATCTCCTCCGGGTTGCGGCCCACCTCACACCGGATCTCCAGGTCGCTCACGTCGAGCCCGGTGGTGATCCACGGCCCGATCGGGCAGAACGAGTCGAAGCCCTTGGCGCGGGTCCACTGGCCGTCGGAGCGCTGGAGGTCCCGCGCGGTGACGTCGTTGGCGCAGGTGTAGCCGAAGATGGCCCGCTCGGCGGCGGCCCGGTCGGCCCGGCGGGCGCCCGGAGCGCCGATCACCACGGCGAGTTCCGCCTCGTGCTCGACCTGCTTGGAGAAGATCGGCAGCCGGATCGCGTCGCGCGGACCGATGACCGACGTGGACGGCTTGAGGAAGAGCAGCGGCTCCTTCGGCACCTCGCTGCCGTGTTCGGCGGCGTGCTCGGCGTAGTTGCGGCCGACGCAGACCACCTTGCTGGGCAGGATCGGCGACAGCAGCCGGACGTCGGAGAGCGCCCAGCGGGCGCCGGAGAACTGGATCTGCCCGAACGGGTGGCCCTCGATCTCGGCGATGGTCAGGCCCTGCGGCCCGGCCTCCGGCTCGCCCTCGACGACCCCGAACGACATTCCCTTGGCATGAGCGAAACGAGCGATACGCACCCGGCCAATCTATCCCCGCCCGCGCGTCGCCCGTCGGACACCGGCAGGCAGCGCGCCCGGGCGGCCCGCGCCGCACCCCTCGCCGCCCGCCGGCGCCGGGACCGGCGAGAGAGCGACAGGGTACGCCGGATCGCGCCGGACGGGGCGGGAATGGCGGCTTCGTACCCGCCCGGCGGGGCCCGGCCCATAGCTTCGGTTCCGGAGGTTCGTTGGTATGCCTGCATCGAGACGACACCACAAGGCCCTGGCAGTGTTCGTGAACTGCCTCGGCGTCATCGCCGCCGTACCGGCGCTGTCCCCGGCGACGCCCCGCGCGGCCGAAACCCCCGCCCGACCGGCTCCACCGCCGGCCGCCGTCCCGGTCGCCCTGCCCGGCGCGGGGGCGACCCCGATCCCGACCGGCGTGCCGGCGGTCCCGCCGGCGGTGCCGACCACCGGC
>NZ_KK037233.1:2997747-3002322 GCF_000568915.1 Micromonospora sp. M42
CTGCGCAGCGGCGTCTTCTCCGCGGGCGTGCGGGTGGACGTGCCGTGACCCGGCGACGGGCGGCGGTCGTACCCTGGGGTGCGTGACCGCCGCCCTCGCCCCCGCGCTCGACGTCGCCGACTGGCAGGCGCGCCGGGCCGCCCACGAGCAGCGGGTGGACGCCTGGCTGACGCCGCATCTCGGCCGCCGCCGGGCGGGCGTGAAGCATCCGGTGGAGGACTTCCTCTTCACCTACTACTCGCACCGGCCGGCCCAGCTGCGCCGCTGGCACCCGGGCGCAGGCGTGACGCTGCGCGACGCCGACCCGGCCGGTTTCGGCCCGGACTACACCGCCTGCGCCGCCGGGCTCACCCTCGACACCGATCGGGTACGCGCGCGGCGCGCCGAGTCGATCGCCTGGATCCGTACGCTGCTGGCGGCGACCGCCGGACGCCCGGCGCAGTTCGGCTGCTTCGGCATGCACGAGTGGGCGATGGTCTACCGGCAGACGCAGGAGCAGGTACGGCACAACTCCTGGCCGCTGCGGCTGAGCCCGGCGGCGACGGCGGCGGTGGTCGAGGAGCGCGGCGTGCGGTGCAGCCACTTCGACGCGTTCCGGTTCTTCACCGCGCCGGCCCGCCCGCTGAACGTGCTCCAGCCGACCCGGGACAGCCAGCACGCGCTGGAGCAGCCGGGTTGCCTGCACGCCAACATGGATCTCTACAAGT
The DNA here is from genome assembly GCF_000568915.1 of Micromonospora sp. M42. Lineage (NCBI taxonomy): Bacteria > Bacillati > Actinomycetota > Actinomycetes > Micromonosporales > Micromonosporaceae > Micromonospora > Micromonospora sp. M42. The sequence continues at coordinate 2,998,455 of NZ_KK037233.1, forward strand.
GGGCGTACAAGCTGTCGCCGCTGGTCTGCTCGGAACTCGTGGCGGACTGCTTCGAGCTGGCCCGGGAGATCCGGACGCTGGACATGCGTGCCAGCCCGTACGACCTGGCCGCCCTGGGCTACCCGCCGGTGCCGGTGGAGACGCCGGAGGGCCGGGCCGAGTACGCCGCCGCGCAGCGCGGGTTCGCCGAGCGTGCCGCCGGGTTGCGCGCCCGGCTGCTGGCCGCGCTGGACCGGGCGGTGCCGGCCGACCACCGCTGAGCGGGGCCGGCCGGCACGCGACGGTCAGCTCGGCGCGCAGGTCAGCGCCGGGCTCGGCGCGGTTCCCTCGGCCAGGAACCCGAACGTGGTCTGGGCGGCCGGGGCCAGCGCGCCGTTCCAGCTCGCGTTCCGGGCGGTCACAGTGGTTCCGCTCTGCGTCACGTCGGCGCTCCACGCCTGGCTGACCCGCTGTCCGCCGGCGAGCGGGAAGCGCACGGTCCAGCCGGCGATCGGCGCGACGCCGTCGTTGCGCACTGTCACCTCCCCCTGGAAGCCGCCCGGCCACTGACCGGCGAGGCGCCAGGTGGCGGTGCAGCCGCCGGGCGCCGACGTCGGGCTCGCGGTGGGCGACGGGCTGGTCGTCGGTGACGGGCTGAGCGTGGGCGACGGCGTGGGGCTGACGGTCGGGGACGTGGTCGGGCCGGGCGTGGCGCGGCCGAGCGCGGCGACCAGCGCCGGGTACCACCTGTCGGACATCTTCTGGTCCCCGGCCGCGTTCGGGTGCACCCCGTCGTAGGTGTCGGTGGCGGTGCTGAACCCGGTCCACTGGTCGACCACCACGATCGGGGAGGCGGCCGTGGTCTTCCCGGCCGCCCAGCCGTCGATGAGCGAGTTGAGCGCCACGGTCCGCTGGCCGCACTCCGGGCAGCTCGCCGGGTTCATCGGGATGATCTTCGCGACCAGCACGGTCGTGGCCGGGTTGGCGGCCCGCATCTGGTCCACCAGCTTCGAGTACGCGGCGAGGATCGTGGCGGGCGCGATGTTGCTCCACACGTCGTTGGTGCCGAAGTGCATGAGCACGACGTCCGGGCGGGTGGCGGCGAGCCAGCCGGGCAGCAGGTTCTGGTTGGCCACGTTCGTCGCGAGGTAGCCGCCGTGGCCCTCGTTGTCGCCGTCGTAGGGCACGCCGCAGCCCTGCGGCCCGAGCGTGCCGACGAAGTCGACGTCGGTGTGGCCGGTGGACTGGAGGCGGTTCCAGAGCAGGGCGCGCCAGCAGCCGGGCGACCCGGTGATGGAGTCGCCCAGTGGCATGACGCGGACCGGCGTGGCCGCCGCGGCGGCCGGGGGTGTGGTGGCGGTGAGGGCGAGGCCGAGAGCGAGGACCGGTAGCAGCGCGGCGAGCGCGGTCAGCGCGGCGCGTACGGGGTTTCGGGACATGCGGAAGGGACTCCTGTCACTGTGACGTGGTGGTCGGTGACGGCCCTGAAGCTCCCGTACGCATTGAAGCGCTTCGACGCCTCCGGCTCAACCCTCCGGGTGCCCCCGGTGCCGGTTCCACTCCGGAGCGAGGATCGACATGACAGTGGCGTCCACCCAGCCGTCGCCGTCGCGCAGCACCTGCCGCAGCGTCCCCTCGGCGACGAAGCCCACCTTCTCGTAGGCGCGCCGGGCACGCGGGTTGAACGCGAACACCTCCAGGCCGATGCGGTGCAGGCCGAGCTGCTCGAAGCCGTACCCGACGATCAGCCGCACCGCCTCGGTGCCGAGGCCGCGGTCGCGGCCGCCGGGACCGATCAGCGTGCGGAAGTTGCAGCTCGCGTTGGCCCGGTCCCACTCGTTGAGGACCACCTCGCCGACGCAGGCGCCGCTCGCCCGGTCCACCACCGCGAGGTCGAGCCGGTCGTCCTGGCTGTTGCGGGTGCCGTACCAGGCGCGCAACCGGGCCGGTTCGAACGTCTCGCCAGCCGGGCTGCCGGTCAGCCGGACCACCTCCGGGTCGGCCAGGATCTCCGCGAGCGCCGGCAGGTCGTCGTCGTGGAACGGGCGCAGCGCCACACGCTCGCCGGTGAGCGTGGGCTTGACGGAGAAGTCGATCACGGGGCGGAATTCTCCGGTCGGCGCGCCGGGCGGTTCAACCGTTTTTCGGTCAGTCGCCGTCCACCCGGCGGTCGCGTTTGCGCTGGGACTGGCGCTTCTTCTCGGCCAGCCGGCGCTCCTTGGCGCCACGGGAGGGGCGGGTCGGGCGGCGCGCCTTCGGCGGCGGGGCGACGGCCTCGCGCAGCAGCGCCGCCATCCGTTCCCGGGCCGCTTCCCGGTTGGCCAGTTGCGCGCGGTGCTCACTGGCGGTCACGGTCAGCACGCCGTCGACCAGGCGTCCGGCGAGCCGGGTCAGCGCCCGTTCCCGCAGCGTCTCCGGCACGCTCGGCGAGCGGCCCAGGTCGAAGCTCAGTTCCACCCGCGAATCGGTGGTGTTCACCCCCTGGCCGCCGGGCCCGGACGACCGGGAGAACCGTTCCCGCAGCTCGACTGCGGGCACCACGAGCCGGTCGGTCACCCGCAGTCCGTCGTCCACTCCCCGAGGCTAGCGCCCGGCGCGGTGACTCGGGGTGGGGGTCGCGCTCGGGGTGGGACCGGCCCGTTCCTCGCCGCCGCCGGAGGCCGCGTACGCGGCCGCGCCGACCAGCAGCAGGGCGATCACCGCGAGCTTGACGACCACGCCGCGAATCGCGAGCCAGGCGTTGCGGCGGGCGCCCGGCACGCTGGTCCGGATCGTCTGGTAGTCCGTCCAGCCGCGTTTCGCACGCGCGTAGGACGCGCCGACACCGGCGCCGATGATCAGGCCCATCACGAGGAGGGCCGCAATGACAGCTTGCTCCACCTCCGCCAGTATCCATACTCAGCGTAATATTTCTATGCCCCAATGATCCCACGCCGGATATCCGACAGTTCGCACCGATCTTGCAGTGCTTGTGCAGGTCAGCGCCGCGCGAAGCGCCGAGGCGACCCGCGCGGGAGACCGCGCCCGGTGACTCAGCCGCCCCGGCCGATGATGGTGTCGGCGGTCTGCTGGACCTGGTCGATCGGGATGGCGAAGCCGATGCCGATCGACCCGTTGCCGTCGATGGTGGCGATGGCGGTGTTCACGCCGACCACCTCACCGCGCGCGTTCACCAGCGGCCCGCCCGAGTTGCCCGGGTTGATGGAGGCGTCGGTCTGCACCGCCGTGTGCCGGCCGTTGCCGATCCGCACCTGCCGGTTGAGCGCGCTGACGATACCGGCGGTGACGGTCCCGGCGAGCCCGAGCGGCGACCCGACCGCGAGCACCGGCTCCCCCACCCGGGTCGAGTTCGCCTTGGCCAGCGGCAGCGGCGGCAGCCCGGCGGACGCGGGCACCTTGAGCACGGCCAGGTCGCTGGCGGGTTCCCGGCCCACCACCTCGGCCGGGAAGCGACGCCCGTCCGAGGTCTCCACAGTCACCGCGCCCGAGCCGCCGCGGGCCAGGATGTGGTCGTTTGTGACGATGTGCTGCTCGTTGTCGATGGCGAATCCGGAGCCGGACGCGGACGCGCCGGATCGGCCCCCGACCATCACCGAGACCACGCCGGGCACCGTCTTGCCGGCGGCGGTGACCAGTTCCGCGGGCACCGGCGCGGCGGATGCCGCGCTCGGTCCCGGCGAGCCCTGGTCGGCCGCCCAGGTGCCGGCCACCGCGCCGGAGACGGTGGAGAGCGCCACCACCGCCGCCACGCTCAGCAGCCGGTGCCGCAGGCTGCGCCGCCCGGCCTCCGGCCCGCCCCCGGGTACGTCCCGGTGGCCGCGCCCGTCCGGGTCCAGCTCCGGCGAGACGAACCACGGTCCGCGGTGCTTCGCCGAGTCCGGTCTGCACT
>NZ_KK037233.1:3002495-3013940 GCF_000568915.1 Micromonospora sp. M42
CGCCAAGGTCGCCGAGGTGCGCAAGTACGCCGAGCAGTACCAGAACCCCCGGTTCCGCTGGAGCAACCCGACCGTCGACAACGAGACCGGCGACCGGGCCACCGTCTCCGCCCGGGTGACCATGACCACCGCCCGCAGCGTCTGCCCGTCCACCGGCACCTGGATCGCCCGGCCGCCCCGGTCGACCGATCCCCCGGGCGTGCCGAAGGAGATCGTGTGCACCGGGACCTTGGCGGCGACGGCCTGGTCGGCCGCCTCGATCGGGTCCATCCCGGAGGTGTTCGCGCCGTCGGAGAGGATGATGATCCGGGCCGGCGGCGGGTCCTTCGCGGCAGTCGCGTCAAGGCTCTTGACCGCGCCCAGCGAGGTGCTGATCGCCTCGCCGATCGCGGTGCCCTGCACGCCGGTGATGCCCTCGGCCAGCCGCCCGATGCCGTCGTGCAGCGCCTCCCGGTCGGTGCTCGGCGGCACCAGCACCGCGGCGCTGCCGGCGAACGCGACGAGGCCGACGTTGAACTCGTCCGGCAGCCCGTCGACGAACCGCCGGCCGGCCTCCTTGGCCGCTGTCAACCGGTCCGGGTCCACGTCACCGGCGAGCATCGAGGTGGAGACGTCGACAGCGACCATCACGGTGGCCCGTTCCCGGGGGACCCGCACCTCCGCCTCGGGGCGGGCGAACCCGACCACGAGCAGCGCCAGCATGGCCAGGAACAGGCCCGCCGGCACGTGCCGGCGCCAGGCCGGGCGGCGCGGGGCGACCCGGTCCAGCAGGCGCAGGTTGGTGAAGCGCACCGCGTACCGGCTCTGCCGCCGTTGCAGCACCAGGTAGCCGGCGACCAGCGCGAGGACGGCGAGCAGCAGCCAGAGGCGGGCTGGTGACTGCCAGGTCATGCGACACCTCCGCGGGCGGCGGCCGGCACGGTGGCCAGCCGGCGCTGCTCGTGCACGTGCCGCACCACGTCCGCGCACCAGTCCCGGTCGGTGCGCAGCGCCATGTGGGTGGCGCCGGCCCGGCGCAGCGTGTGGCGTACCTGCTCGCGCTGCTCGGCGGCGGCGCGCGCGTACCGCTCGCGCAGGTCCGGGTCGCCGGTCCACACCTCGCGGTGCCGGCCGCTCTCCGGGTCGACGAGCGTGATCAGTCCGACGTCGGGCAGTTCCAGCTCGCGCGGGTCGGTCACCTCGACCGCGAGCACCTGATGACGGACCGCGAGGCGGCGCAGCGCCGCGGCCCACGGCGGGGGCGCGGCGTCCGGGTCGTCGGGCAGTTCGTCGAGGAAGTCGGAGACGATCACCACGAGCCCGCGCCGGGTGGCGACACGCTGCAGGCCGTCCAGCCCGTCGGCCAGGCCCGGCCCCGCGGCGGGCGGGCGTGCGCCGGCCGCGCCCGCGTCGTCCGGGTCCCGCCGGTCGTCGGTACGCGGAGCGCCGAGCAGCGCGCGGAGCAGCCCGAGCAGATGGGTACGCCCGCTGCGGGCCGGGAATCGGCGCAGCCCGTCGGGCGTGAGCACCTGCGCGCCGAGCCGGTTGCCGACTCCGGCGGTGAGGAAGCCGATCGCTGCGACAGCGGCCACCGCCAGCTCCCGTTTGTCCAGCGTGGAGGTGCCGTACTCCATGCTGGGGCTGGCGTCGACGAGCAGCCAGGTGGTCAGTTCCCGGTCCGCGTCGACCTGGCGGACGTGCGGCACCGTGGTCCGGGCGGTGACCGCCCAGTCCATCCGGCGTACCTCGTCCTCGCCGGGGCGGTACTCCCGGCTGCCGGCGGCCTCGCTGCCCGGCCCGGGCAGCAGGCCCCGGTACCGGCCGTGCAGCAGGCCGTCGAGCCGCCGGGTCACCGTCAGCTCCAGCCGGCGCAGCCGCTGGTCGGGCGCGAGGTCGGTCAGCCCGGGCTCGGCCGCGCCGGTCATGCCGCCGCCAGGTCCGGCGCCGCCTCGGTGGGCCCGTTCACCAGCCGGGGTGGTGGCACCGCCTCGATCACCCGGCGCACCACGTCCTCGCCGGAGATCCCGTCGGCGACCGCGTCGAAGGTGAGCACGAGCCGGTGCGCCAGCACGTCCACCGCCAGGTCCCGGATGTCCTCGGGGAGGACGTAGTCGCGGCCGTGGATGAGTGCCTGCGCGCGGGCGGCGGCCACCAGGCCGAGCGTGGCCCGGGGGCTGGCCCCGTACGCCAGCAGCGGCGCGATGTCGGGCAGGCCGAAGCGTTGCGGGTCGCGGGTGGCGAGGATGAGGCGGACCACGTACTCGGCGAGCGCGTGGTGGACGAAGACGTCGGTGGCGCGGCGCTGGAGTTCCCGCAGCCGGATCGGGTCGAGCACGGTGCTCGCGGTGGGGCGCTCGGTGCTCATCCGGTAGAGGATGGCCAGCTCGTCGGCGTCGCTCGGGTAGTCGACCACGACCTTCATGAGGAAGCGGTCGCGTTGCGCCTCGGGGAGCTGGTAGACGCCCTCGGACTCGATCGGGTTCTGGGTGGCCAGGACCAGGAACGGCTCCGGCACCGGCCAGCTCCGCCCGCCGATCGAGACCTGCCGCTCGGCCATCGCCTCCAGCAGGGCCGACTGCACCTTGGCCGGGGCCCGGTTGATCTCGTCGGCGAGCACGAGGTTCGCCATGATCGGTCCCAGCTCCACGTCGAACTGCTCGGTCGAGGCGCGGTAGATGCGGGTGCCGACGATGTCGGAGGGCACCAGGTCGGGCGTGAACTGGATCCGGGAGAAGGTGCCGCCGACCACTGTGGCGAGGGTCTGCGCCGCGAGCGTCTTGGCCACCCCCGGTACGCCCTCCAGCAGGCAGTGACCGTCGGCGATGAGGGCGGTGAGCAGGCGTTCGACGAGCCGATCCTGCCCGACGATCACGCGTTTGACCTCGGCGAGGGTCTGTTCCAGCTCGACGCCGCTCGCGTCGGCATCGACCGGGCTGGGCACGCTGGCCAGGGTGTCCGAGATGTCCGTCACGGTGCTTGCTTCCCGGGCCGGACCGGCGACAAACGTCGGATTATCGGACCCGGACCGGCAGTGGCCGAACCGGACGGGCAGCATCTCCCCGATCGGGCGGCAACGGCACGAACCCCATCGGTCCGGGCGGGACCGGGACGGAACACGACACCGGCCCCCGCCGCAGCGGAGGCCGGTGCGCGGCCGGACGGGTCAGTTGGCGACCAGGATGTGGAACGGCCGGTCGGCGAAGCCGCCGGTGGAGTTGCGGGTCTGCACGAAGACCGCGTTGGGGGTCAGCGTGCGCGGCGCGGCCGAGATCTCGCCGCCCGGCGGCACGTTCGCCGAGTCGTTCGTGCCGATCGAGACGTGGTACGCCTTGGCGGACACGTCGTAGTCGAACAGCACCTGGTACTGCCCGGCGGACACGCCCGGGCCGGGTACGAACCGGAGCGAGGACACCACGTTGCCGGAGTGCTGCAGCAGCGTCCCGTTCGCCGACACGACCGCCCAGGCGACCTGACCGGGGGCCGGCGGGGCCAGCGTGGCCCGCATGGCGGCGCGGGCGGCCTGCCGCTCGGCGGCGGTCACCGGCGGCTGCGCGGTGCTGTGCCGGGCGCCGGGCTGGGGTCGCGCCTCCGCCTGGGCGGCCGCGGCGATCCCTCCACCGGCCAGGGTGAGGGACAGCGCGGCGAGCGCCACCACCGTCGCCTTTCGCTTGAAGAATGTGGCCATGAGTTCTCCCTTGGTTAAACCGTGGTGATACGGCGACTGCGCGCGTCAAATTGCGGATCATCGGGAATCCGCCCGGGGAGCGCACCGCTCGTGAGCTGGCCTTACTACAGAGAGTCGCGACGTCTCAACCAGGGGGAACGTAGCACCGGAAAACGCGGGCGGTCAATAGCTCATATTGCGTGTCCGACCGATCGAAAAAGTGCTCAGAAATTGCGGTCGAGCATTCACGAAATTGTTTCGCCGGGCATCGCGGCAGCGCGGACCCGGGTAGCCTGACGGCCATGATCACAGCGCCGGACCTGTCCCGGGGCGGCACCCGGGGCGGCCGCTGGGCCACCGCCGCGTGCTGGCTGGCAGCGGCGCCGGTCGCCGCCTGGGCGCTGGTACGCCTGGCCGGGCTGGAAAGCGGTCCGCTGGTGCTGGCGATCGCCTTCACGCCGTACGTCGCCGCGCTGGCCCCGGTCGTGGCGGTGTCGGCGCTCGCCCTGCGGCGCCGGGCCCCGGCGGTGGTCGCGGCCCTCGCCGCGCTGTCGTTGATCGGCGCGGTGGCGCCCCGGGCGGTCCCCGACGCCCGTCCCCCGGCCGACGGGCCGACGCTGCGGCTGCTCACCGCCAACCTGCGCCTCGGCTCGGCCGACCCGGCGGGACTTGTCGACCTGGCCCGGGTCCGGCGGGTGGACGTGCTCACGGTGCAGGAGCTCACCCCGGCGCTCGCGGCCGAGCTGGACCGGCTCGGCCTGGCCACGCTGCTGCCCTACCGGTCGCTGAGCCCCGAGGTCGGCTCCACCGGCTCCGGCGTGTACGCCCGCCACCCGCTGCGCGACACCGGGCACCGCCGCAACAAGGGGTTCTTCTTCACCCAGGCGTACGCGACGGTGACGGTGCCGGGCGCGCCGCCGTTACGGGTGGAGTCGGCGCACCCGGCCGCGCCGTACGCGGTGGACGTGGTGCCGGACTGGTGGACCGACCAGCGCGCCCAGCCGCCGGCCACCCCGGACGGCGGGCTGAGCGTGCTGGCCGGGGACTTCAACGCGACGCTCGACCACGCGGCGCTGCGGGAGCTGATCGCCACCGGTTACACCGACGCGGCGGACGCGGCCGGGGCCGGGTTCGGCGGCACCTGGGGGCCGTACGACGGCGACCCGATCCCGCCGGTCACCATCGACCACGTCCTGGTGGACCGGCGCATCGCGGTGCGCGCCGCCGGCACCTTCCCGGTGCCGGGCAGCGACCACCGCGCGTTGCTGGCCGAGCTGCGCCTGCCGGCCGGGTGAGTCAGGCCGCGGTCCCGCCCGTCACGCGGGTCCGGTCCAGGCCGTAGGTGAGCGCGTCGACGAGCGCGTGCCAGCTGGCCTCGACCACGTTCGGGTGCACGCCCACGGTGGTCCAGTCGCGGCCCGCCCCGGCGGTCTCCACGAGTACGCGCGTCACCGCGCCGGTGCCGTGGCTGCCCTCCAGGATGCGGACCTTGTAGTCGGCCAGCTGGAACTCGCGCAGCTCCGGGTAGTGCCGGGACAGCGCCACCCGCAACGCCTCGTCCAGCGCGTTGACCGGGCCGTTGCCCTCGGCGGTGGCGATCACCCGCTCGCCGCGTACCCGGATCTTCACCGTGGCCTCGGAGACCACCGCGCCGTCCTCGCGGTGCTCGACCAGCACCCGGTACGACTCCAGCGTGAACGGCCGGACCGGCGCCGCGCCCGGCAGTTCCGAGCGGACCAGCAGTTCGAACGAGGCGTCGGCGGCCTCGAACGACCAGCCATCGGCCTCCAGCTCCTTGACCCGCCCGGTGACCTTGGACAGGGTGTCCGGATGGCCGGCCAGGTCCAGACCGAGCTCACGGCTCTTGAGCTCGATGCTGGCCCGGCCGGCCATCTCGGTCACCAGGATCCGCATGTCGTTGCCCACCACGGTGGGTTCCACGTGGTTGTAGAGCAACGGGTCGACCTTGATCGCGCTCGCGTGCAGCCCCGCCTTGTGAGCGAAGGCGGCGGCCCCGACGTAGGCCTGGTGGGTGTCGGGGGCGATGTTGGCGATCTCGGCGATGGCGTGCGAGACCCGCACCATCTGTTCCAGGCAGCCCTCCGGTAGGACGGGCATGCCCAGCTTGAGCTGAAGATTGGCGACGATCGCGAAGATGTCGGCGTTGCCGGGGCGCTCGCCGTACCCGTTGGCGGTGCCCTGCACGTGGCGGACGCCGGCCTCGACGGCGGCGATGGTGTTGGCGACCGCGCAGGCGGTGTCGTTCTGCGCGTGCATGCCGAGCCGTTCCGGCGCGATCCCGGTGCGCGCCACCAGCCCTTCGATCACGGCGGTGACCTGGGAGGGCAGCATGCCGCCGTTGGTGTCGCAGAGGACGAAGCGCTCGGCGCCGGCGGCCAGCGCGGTCTCCGCCACAGCGGTGGTGTAGCCCGGGTCGAAGCGGAACCCGTCGTAGCAGTGCTCTCCGTCGACGAAGACCCGCCGACCCTGCGCCACCAGGTACGACACGGTGTCGCGGATCATGGCGAGGTTCTCCTCGGCGGTGGTGCGCAGCGCGCGTTCCACGTGCCGCAGGTCCGCCTTGGCGACCAGGGCGACGGCCGGGGTCTGCGCGTCGAGCAGCCCGCGCACCTGCGGGTCGTCCTCGACCGCGAGGCCGGCCTTGCGGGTGGCGCCGAAGGCGACCAGGATCGCGTGCCGCAGTTCCAGCTCGGTGCGGGCCCGGCGGAAGAACTCGGTGTCCTTGGGCACCGCGCCCGGCCAGCCCCCCTCGATGAAGCCGACCCCGAGGTCGTCGAGCAGGCGGGCCACCGCCAGCTTGTCGACCACCGAGTACGTGAGTCCTTCGCGCTGGGCGCCGTCGCGCAGCGTCGTGTCGTACACCTGGAAGGTCATCGGAGTCCTCTTCTCGTGTCCGTCCTGGGGCGCAAACAAAAAGACCCCCCGCGGATGCGGGAGGTCTGCGCGCTCGGCGAGGGAAGGCCGGCGCGCTAGCTGCTAATGATCAGGACGAAGCTGGTCACGACCAGTACTCTGCCACCCCGCCCCCGCTTTTGGGAGGCGAAACCCATATTCCGGGACGATCGCGGGGCTGGTGACCGCCTTCACACCCGGCCACCGCCTGCCACGAGCGCAAACAGGGCTGCGGAAGAATCTTGAACAGATCCAGTTACTGGCCCGGCGGTGCTGCCGGGTCACGCTCAAGGAGGACCCGTGCTCACTGTCGGTGACCACTTCCCCGAGTACGAACTCACCGCCTGCGTATCGCTCGACGCCGACAAGGCGTTCGAGACGATCAACCACAAGTCCCACGAGGGCCAGTGGCGCGTCGTGTTCTTCTGGCCGAAGGACTTCACCTTCGTCTGCCCCACCGAGATCGCCGAGTTCGGCCGTCTCAACGGCGAGTTCGCCGACCGCGACGCCCAGGTGCTCGGCGTCTCCGTCGACAACGAGTTCGTCCACTACGCCTGGCGCAAGGACCACCCGGACCTGCGCGAGCTGCCCTTCCCGATGCTCAGCGACATCAAGCGTGAGCTGACCTCCGCCTGCGGCGTGCTCGGCGCCGACGGTGTCGCCCAGCGGGCCACCTTCATCGTGGACCCGAACAACGAGATCCAGTTCGTCATGGTGACCGCCGGCTCGGTCGGCCGCAACGTCTCCGAGGTGCTGCGGGTGCTCGACGCGCTCCAGACCGACGAGCTGTGCCCGTGCAACTGGAACAAGGGCGCGGCGACGCTCGACGCCAACGCGCTCCTCGCCGCCGCCGGGGCCTGACCATGGGCCTGGACGCGATCAAGGCGGGCCTGCCCGAGTACGCCAAGGACATCCGGCTCAACCTCGGCTCCACCATCACCACCTCGACGCTGAAGCCGGAGCAGGCGTGGGGCACCGCCCTGGCCTGCGCGGTGGCCGCCCGCAACCCGGTGGTGCTGCGGGAGATCGCCGCCGAGGCGGCCGGTCACCTCACGCCCGAGGCGGTCGAGGCGGCCAAGGGCGCGGCGGCGGTCATGGCGATGAACAACGTCTACTACCGGGCCAAGCACCTGATCGGCGACGAGCAGTACGCGTCGCTGCCGGCCCGGCTGCGGATGCAGATCATCGCCCGCCCCGGCGTGGAGAAGACCGACTTCGAGCTGTGGTGCCTCGCCGTCTCGGCGATCACCGGCTGCGGCGTCTGCCTGGAGTCGCACGAGAAGACGCTGCGCGCCGCCGGGTTCAGCCGGGAGCAGGTGCACGAGGGGCTGCGGATCGCCGCCGTCGTACACGCCGCCGCGGTGACCCTGGACGCGGAGGCCGCGCTGGCCTGATCCACCGGCCCGGACGCGCCCGACCGGCGCCGCGCGGGCCGACCTCCCGAGGGGCCGGCGTCACCACCGTGGCGCCGGCCCCTCGGCGTCGGCGGGCCGGCCGCCGGCGGGTTGGTGCCCGGACAGGGTGGGTAACCCTCCCGACTGATGACGGCGCCGCGACGGCCGCGGCCCTGGGGACGGGAGGCGGCACATGGACGGACTGGACCCGCGCGCCACGCACGGCGGCACCGAGCCGATCCTCGACGACGGCCGGGGCACCGTCGCCGGGGGCGCCCCGGCGGGCGCATTCGACCCGTGGCGCTACCGCGACGAGGCGGGCGTGGCGAGCGCCGACCTGACCGGCTACAAGGTCGAGGCCACCGACGGCGCCATCGGCAAGATCGACCGGGCGAGCCACGAGGTGGACGACAGCTACCTGGTCGTGGACACCGGGCCGTGGATCTTCGGCAAGAAGGTGATGCTCCCGGCCGGGACCGTGAACCACGTCGACCACGACGCCCGCACCGTGCACGTCGACCGGGAGAAGGACCAGATCAAGGCCGCCCCGGAGTACGACGAGTCCAGCCACGCCGACCCGGGCTACCGGGACCGGCTCGGCGGCTACTACGGCGAGAGCCACTCGGCGCTGCCGCCGGACGTGCCGCCGCGCATCTGACACCGCGGCGACGGCCGGTGGGGACGTGGGAACGCCCCGCCGGCCGTACCGTGTCGGATGTGGACGCCCCGCAGAGCCCCTTCCCCACCCTGTTCAACTTCCGCGACGTCGGCGGATACGCCGCTCAGGACGGGCGCACCGTGCGCCGCGGCCGGCTCTACCGTTCCGACTCGCTGCACCGCATCGACGAGACCGACCGGGCGGCGTTCACCGCGCTCGGCATCCGTACCGTGATCGACCTGCGCCGCCCCACCGAGGTGGAACGCGACGGACGGGTGCCCGCCTACGACGGGCTCGCCTACCGGCACATCCACCCCGAGCACGCCGACTGGGGCGCGAACCGGTTCGACGCCTCCGGCGTCAGCCTGGCCCGCTACCTGGCCGACCGGTACGCCGACCTGGCGCGTACCGGGACCGCCGGGCTCGCCGAGGCGGTCGGGCTGATCGCGGACAGCGCCAACGCGCCGGTGGTGGTGCACTGCGTCGCCGGGAAGGACCGCACCGGCATCGTCTGCGCGCTCACGCTGTCCGTGCTCGGGGTGCCCGACGAGGACGTGGTCGCCGACTACGCGCTCAGCACCGCGGCGTCGCAGCGCTTCACCGAGTGGGTCCGCGCCACGCTGCCGGACGCGGAGGAACCGCCGCCGCCGTTCCTGGAGTCACCGGCCGAGACGATGGAGCTGTTCCTGGCCGAGCTGCGCGCCGGCCACGGCTCGGTCGAGGGTTACCTGAACCACGCGGGCGTCACCGAGACGCAGCTGGAGTCGCTGCGCACCCACCTGCTGGACTGACGCCGCGCGGTGAGCAGGGAGCGGACTCGCTGCTCACCGCGCGGTCGGGCGTTCAGATGACCCGGGTGACCCAGCCGTGCGGGTCCTCGGCGCGACCGCGCTGGATGTCCACCAGCTTCTGGCGCAGGGCCATGGTGACCTGGCCGGGCTCGCCGCCGCCGATGAGGAACTCGCCCTCCGGGAAGCGCACGCCGCCGATCGGGGTGACGACAGCGGCCGTGCCGCAGGCGAACACCTCGCGCAGCCGCCCGCTCGCCGCGTCGGCCTGCCAGTCGGCGAAGCTGACCGGCGCCTCCCGCACCTCGTGCCCGGCCTCGGCGGCCAGGGTGAGGATCGCGTCGCGGGTGATGCCGGGCAGGATCGTGCCGCCCAGCGGCGGGGTGACGATGCTGCCGTCGTCGTAGACGAAGAAGACGTTCATGCCGCCCAGCTCGTCGACGTAGCGCCGCTCGACCGCGTCCAGGAAGACCACCTGGTCGCAGCCGGCCTCGATCGCCTCGGCCTGCGCCGCGAGCGACGCGGCGTAGTTGCCGCCGCACTTCGCCGCGCCGGTGCCGCCGGGCGCGGCCCGGGTGTAGTCCGGCGAGACCCAGACCGTCACCGGCTTCACCCCGCCGGAGAAGTACGCCCCGGCCGGCGAGGCGATGACGCAGTACAGGTATTCGTTGGCCGGGCGCACGCCGAGGAAGACCTCGCTGGCGAACATGAACGGACGCAGGTAGAGGCTGGCGTCCTCGTGCTCCGGGATCCACGCCTGGTCGATCTCGACCAGACGGCGCAGCGACTCCACGAACGTCGCCTCCGGCAGCTCCGGCATGGCGAGCCGGCGGGCGGACGCGCTGAACCGGGCCGCGTTGGCCTCCGGGCGGAACATCGTCACCGCGTCGCCGGTGCGGTACGCCTTCAGCCCTTCGAAGATCTCCTGCGCGTAGTGCAGCACCGCCGCGGCCGGGTCCATCGGGATCGGCGCGCGCGCCTCCAGGCGGGCGTCGTACCAGCCCTTGCCCTCGGCGTAGCGGATGGTGACCATGTGGTCGGTGAAGACCCGGCCGAAACCGGGGTTCGCCAGCAGGGCGGCCCGGTCGGCGGCGGATACCGGCGCGGGATTCGGACGGATCTCGAAATCGAGCTTGTCACCACCGCTCATCGCGCTGACCTCCCTGCGGGTTCACGGCATGCGGGATCGCACGCCGACGTCACTGGTGCCAGAAACTTACCCCGAACGGTCGTTCAGCGGATAGGTCCGCCCCTCGGACGGCTGCGCCGCACCGGACCGCCGAATCGGGCCCGGAGACGGGTCTGGCGGCCCGTTACCGGGCCGCCAGGTGAGGATCGGCCCGGTCAGGATACGGCGTACCCGGCGAGCCGGTCGCCGACCTCCTCGGTGCGCAGCGACGCGCCGGGCGTACGCGCGGCCAGCTCGGCGCCGACCGCGGCGGTGACCCGGGCGGCGGCGTCGGCGTGGCCGAGCTGGTCCAGCAGCAGCGCGGCGGAGAGCACGGCGGCGACCGGGTCGGCGACGCCCTTGCCGGCGATGTCCGGCGCGGAGCCGTGCACCGGCTCGAACATCGACGGGTAGCGCCCCTCCGGGTTGATGCAGCCGCTGGCCGCCAGCCCGATGCCACCGGTCACCGCGGCGGCGATGTCGGTGAGGATGTCGCCGAAGAGGTTGTCGGTGACCACCACGTCGTACCGGGACGGGTTGGTCACCAGGAACATCGCGGCGGCGTCGATGTGCTGGTACTCGGTGGTGACGTCGGGGTGCTCGGCGGCCACCGCGGCGAAGGCGCGCGACCAGAGCGAACCGGCGTGGGTGAGCACGTTGGTCTTGTGCACGAGCGTGACCTTGCGCCGTTCGCGACGGCGGGCGCGGGCGAAGGCGTCGCGGATGACCCGCTCGACGCCGTGCCGGGTGTTCAGGCTCTCCTCGGTGGCCACCTCGGCCGGGGTGTCCCGGTGCAGCGCGCCTCCGGCGCCCGCGTACAGCCCCTCGGTGCCCTCGCGGACCACCACGAGGTCGACCTCGCCGGGCTTGACCGCGGCGAG
>NZ_KK037233.1:3014040-3071327 GCF_000568915.1 Micromonospora sp. M42
GGCGAACCGGAGCTTGAGCAGCAGGCCGCGCTCCAGCACGCCCGGCGGCACGGTCGGGTCGCCGACCGCGCCGAGCAGGATCGCGTCGTGACCGGCCAGCTCGTCGAGGACGGAGTCGGGCAGCGCCTCGCCGGTGCGGTGCCAGCGCGCCGCGCCCAGGTCGTACTCGGTGGCCTCGATGCCGGGCAGCACCGCGTCGAGGACCTTGCGGGCCTGCGCGACCACCTCGGGTCCGATGCCGTCGCCGGCCACCACCGCGATGCGTGCCACCTGATGCTCCTCGTCTCGACGTTCCCGGCAACGGTACGTCGGTGTCCCGTCCCCCGGTACGAATCTTCCACCATTCGGGAACGCGAGTCACAGGATCCTCCCAGCTGACACCCATGGCGCGGTCATCTCCACTGCTTAGGGTCGGGTTTCATCGGGTCGACGCAGGCCCGGAACCGGCCACCGCCGCGACACGGCGGCGACCACCGAGGGGCAGGTGTCATGCGGATCGAGCACCGGCGGACCCACTGGGCGGACGAGCAACCACGTACCCGCTGGGTCGACCAGTCCGCGTTCCGCCCGGTCCGTCCGGACCTGCACCTGGGCGCCAGCAGCCACCGCGTCGAGCGGCCCGGCGCCGGCGCGTCCGGCCGGATCACCGTCCGGCACACGGTGGCCACCTCGACCGCCGACTACACACTGCTGCTCAACGCGCCCGAGTGGCTGGGCCACCGGGTGGTGGGCGAGGCGCTGCGGGACGCCGTCGCCGAACTGCGCGCCATCGACCTCACCTACGGACCGAACCGGCCGGACAGCCTCGTGTCCCGGCTGCGCCGCGACGAGATCAGCCCCGACTCGTACCCCCCGCTGGCCGACCTGATCGACCTCTGCGCGTCGATGCGGGCGGCGACCGACGGCTGGTTCGACGCCTGGGCCGTGCCCGGCGGCTTCGACCCGGGCGGCCTGCTCGGCGGCTGGGCCGTGGAGCGGGCCGCGGCGCGGTTGCGCGCCGCCGGCATCCACGACTACGCCGTGCTCAGCGGCGCCGACCTGACGGTACGCGGGCGCGCGGCGCACGGCGGGCCGTGGCGCGTGGCCGTGCACCACCCCACCGACACCCGGCGCACGCCGCTCGTGCTGGAGATGACGACCGGCGCGGTGGGCACCTCCGGTGTCACCGGGCGGCGGGGGCACGTGATCGACCCGCACACCGGCGAGCCGACCGACCGCCTGGCGGCCGCCACCGTGATCGGCCCGGACCTCGCCGTCGCCGACGCCTACGCCACCGCCCTGTACGCCGCCGGACCGGCCGGACTGGCCTGGTTCCGCCAGGACTCGGACTACCGCCCGCTGTTCGCGCAGCACCGGCGCTGAGCCGCGATCGGCCCCCGCGGTCTCGGCAACGACCGTGGGGGCCGGTCAGCGACGAGTGCGCGTGGCTCGCGCAATCGAGGGGTGCGGGCCGACGGGGCGGACGCCCGACCGCGCCACCCGAAGACGGGCCGGGGAATCGACTCAGCCGGAAACCGCAACGGTACGCTAGCGAATCGACGCAACTCGACGCAAGAGTCTCCACAGCGGACGCCGGGGAATCGGTGTCGGCAATCAGCCGGTGAACGCACGGTGGGGCAGAGGTGACGGGCCGGGCCCGGGATGGCACGCTGTCCGCCGTGAGTTTCGATCTGAGCGTGTGGGCCCTGCCGAACGGGGCGACACCGGAGCAGGTGCGGGCGGCGGTGCAGCAGTGCCGCGAGGGCTGGCACGGCAAGCAGCAACCCGACCCGAGGCTGGTCGCCTTCTACCGGGCGATCACGGCGAGCTACCCCGACGGTCCGACCCGGCCGGGTACGCCCTGGGAGGCGCCGCTGCACACGGCCGCCGACCACATCGAGATGAACCTGAACCCGACCTGCCCGGACCAGGTCCTGCTGGACATCGAACGGCTGGCCGGCGAACACGACCTGATGCTCTTCGACGCGCAGGACGGCTCGGTCTACCCGCCACCGGCCCGCGTGCGTTCCTGACCGGCCGGAACGACGAAGGGCCCGGCCGCATCCGGCCGGGCCCCGATGTGTCCTGTCCGGACTACACGTCGCGCAGGTCGGCCGCGCTGGCCGCCACCGCGCCGATCGAGTCGGCGGCGGAGGTGAGCAGGTCGGCGCCGAGCGCCTGGTCGACGGTGAGCGTCATCAGCGTCTCGCCACCGGCCTCACGGCGGGCCACCTGCATGGCGGCGATGTTGACGCCGGCCTCGCCGAGCAGCGTGCCGACGGTGCCGACCACGCCGGGCCGGTCGGCGTAGCGCAGGAAGACCAGGATGCCCTCCGCGCCGATCTCGACGTCGAAGCCGTCCACCTCGGTCAGCTTGAACACGTCCCGGGCGCCGGTGTGCACCACGGTGCCGGACACCCGGACGGTACGGCCGTCCGGCAGCGCGCCGCGCACGGTCACCAGGTTCGGGTGGTCGACCGTCTCGCCCGGCGTGGCCAGCGTGACCTCGACACCCCGCTCGGCCGCCAGGTGCGGCGCGTTGACGTAGGTGACCTGCTCCTCCACCACGGAGCTGAACAGGCCCTTGGTCGCGGCCAGCTTGAGCACCGACACGTCGTGGGCGGCGATCTCGCCGCGCACCTCGACGGTGACGCTGGCGGCCACCCCGCCGGCCAGGGCGGTGAACGCCCGGCCCAGCCGCTCGGCCAGCGGCAGCAGCGGGCGTACGTCCTCGGCGACCACGCCGCCGGCCTGCACGTTCACCGCGTCCGGCACGAACTCGCCCTGCAGCGCCAGCTTGACGCTCTTGGCCACGGCCAGACCGGCCTTGTCCTGCGCCTCGTTGGTGGAGGCGCCCAGGTGCGGGGTGGCCACCACGTTGTCGAAGGCGAACAGCGGCGAGGAGGTGCAGGGCTCCTTGGCGTACACGTCGACGCCGGCGCCGGCGACCCGGCCCTCCGCGATCGCGTCGGCGAGCGCCTGCTCGTCGACCAGCCCGCCCCGGGCCGCGTTGACGATCCGGACGCCCGGCTTGACGATCGCCAGCTCCTTCTCGCCGATCAGGCCCACCGTCTCCGGCGTCTTCGGCAGGTGGATCGAGATGAAGTCGCTCTCCCGCAGCAGCTCCTCCAGCCCGACCAGGCGGACACCGAGCTGCGCGGCGCGGGCCGGCTGGATGTACGGGTCGTACGCGATCAGCCGGGTGCCGAACGCGGCGATGCGCTGGGCGAACAGCACGCCGATGCGGCCGAGGCCGACCACGCCCACGGTCTTGCCCTGGATCTCCACGCCGGTGTACTTGGACCGCTTCCACTCGCCGGCCTTGAGCGCGGCGCTGGCGCTGGCGGTGTTGCGGGCCACCGCGAGCAGCAGCGCGACGGCCTGCTCGGCGGCGGAGACGATGTTCGAGGTGGGCGCGTTCACCACCATGACGCCCCGGGCGGTGGCGGCGGGCACCTCGACGTTGTCCAGACCGACGCCGGCCCGGGCGACCACCTTGAGCCGCGGCGCGGCCGCGATCGCCTCGGCGTCGATCTGGGTGGCGCTGCGTACGATCACCGCGTCGGCCTCGGAGAGGGCGGAGAGCAGGGCCGGGCGATCGGTGCCGTCCACGTGCCGCACGTCGAAGTCGTGGGCGAGCACCTCGATGGCGGCGGGGGCGAGTTCTTCGGCGATCAGTACGACAGGATTCATCGGTCCTCGTAGACGCTCGGTAATGGTGCGGCCTGGGACGCCGGGGCGCCGCGCTGCGCCCTACGCCGATCCGTGCCATGGCCGTCGGGTGCGCCGGGGCACCACACCAAGGATGGTAGGTGGCTGCCCGCCCGGCGTGTCCCGGAGTGCGGGGTGAGGGCCCTCACAAAGGCCCGTCGCACGCCCGTCATCCCCCGTTAACGGGTGCGGTACGGGACGAGGCGCTACTCACCGTGTCTCAACACGTGAACGCACGGCGGCCCGCAGCCGGACGCCGGGGAGAGCGTCGGGCCACGGGCCGCACGAGGGAAGAACTCAGGCGGTCTCGGTGATCGGCCGGTCGACCCAGCTCATCATGCCGCGCAGCTTCTGCCCGGTCTCCTCGATCGGGTGCGCCGCGCCCTCGGCCTGCCACTTGGCGAAGTTCGGCCGGCCGGCCTCGTCCTCGGCCACCCACTCGCGGGCGAACTCGCCGGACTGGATCTCGCCGAGGATCTTGCGCATCTCCTCCTTGACCCGCGAGTCGATCACGCGCGGGCCACGGGACAGGTCGCCGTACTCGGCGGTGTCGGAGATGCTGTAGCGCATCCGGGCGATGCCGCCCTCGTACATCAGGTCGACGATCAGCTTCAGCTCGTGCAGGCACTCGAAGTAGGCCACCTCGGGCGCGTAGCCGGCCTCGGTGAGCACCTCGAAACCGGTCTGCACCAGCGCCGCCGCGCCGCCGCAGAGCACCGCCTGCTCGCCGAACAGGTCGGTCTCGGTCTCCTCGGTGAACGTGGTCCGGATCGCGCCGGCGCGGGTGCCGCCGATCGCCTTGGCGTACGCCAGGGCCAGGCCGAACGCGTTGCCGCTGGCGTCCTGCTCGACGGCGACCAGGCAGGGCACGCCCTTGCCGTCGACGTACTGGCGGCGGACCAGGTGACCGGGGCCCTTCGGGGCGACCATCGCCACGTCCACGTCGGCCGGGGGCTTGATCAGGCCGTACCGGATGTTGAAGCCGTGCCCGAAGAACAGCGCCTTGCCCGCGGTCAGGTTCGGCGCGATGGCCTCGGCGTAGATGTGCCGCTGGGCCGTGTCCGGCGCCAGGATCATGATCACGTCGGCCTCGGCGGCCGCCTCGGCGGGCGTGAGCACCCGCAGGCCCTGCTCCTCGGCCTTCGGCCGGCTCTTCGACCCGGCGGGCAGGCCGATCACCACGTCGACGCCCGAGTCGCGCAGCGACAGCGCGTGCGCGTGGCCCTGGCTGCCGTACCCGATCACGGCGACCTTGCGGCCCTGGATCAGGCCCAGGTCGGCGTCGTCGTCGTAGAACACCTCAACGCTCATTGACTTCCCTTTCGTACGGCGGAGCCCGTCGGCCCGTCGAAAAAACTTGTGGGTACGGATCAGGCGGCGCGCAGGGCCGGGCCGGCGGTGATGGCCCGGGAACCCCGCCCGATGGCCACCGTGCCGGACTGGACCATCTCCTTGATGCCGAACGGCTCCAGGTCACGCAGCAGCGCGTCGAGCTTGTCCGGCGTGCCGGTGGCCTCGATCGTCAGCGTGTCCGGCGCGACGTCGACCACCCGGGCACGGAACAGGCCGACCGTCTCCAGCACCTGGGCGCGGGCCGTGCGGTCCGCGCGGACCTTGACCAGCAGCAGCTCCCGCGCCACCGACACCTGCGGGTCCAGCTCCACGATCTTGAGTACGTTGACCAGCTTGTTGAGCTGCTTGGTCACCTGCTCCAGCGGCGAGGACTCGGCGTTGACCACGATGGTGATGCGGGAGACGTCCGGGTTCTCGGTCTCGCCGACGGCGAGGCTGTCGATGTTGAACCCGCGCCGGGAGAACAGCCCGGAGACCCGGGCCAGGACGCCCGGCTTGTTCTCCACCAGCACGGACAGCGTGTGCATCGTCATTTAGAGTTCGTCCTCGTCGAAAGCAGGGCGCACGCCCCGCGCGAACATGATCTCGTCGTTGCTGGTGCCGGCGGCGACCATCGGCCAGACCATCGCGTCCTTGCCGACCACGAAGTCGATGACCACCGGCGCGTCGTTGATCGCCATGGCCGCCTCGATGGTCTTGTCCACGTCGGCGGCGTTCTCGCAGCGCAGCCCGACGCAGCCGAGCGCCTCGGCGAGCTTGACGAAGTCCGGGATGCGGTGCTTGTGCGTGCCCAGCTCGGTGTTGGAGTAGCGCTCCCCGTAGAACAGGGTCTGCCACTGCCGCACCATGCCCAGGTTGCCGTTGTTGATCACGGCGACCTTGACCGGGATGCCCTCCAGCGCGCAGGTGGCCAGCTCCTGGTTGGTCATCTGGAAGCAGCCGTCGCCGTCGACCGCCCACACGGTGGTGTCCGGCTTGCCGACCTTGGCCCCCATCGCGGCCGGGACGGCGTAGCCCATGGTGCCCAGGCCACCGGAGTTGAGCCAGGTGTGCGGCTTCTCGTACGAGATGAACTGGCTGGCCCACATCTGGTGCTGGCCGACGCCCGCCACGTAGATCGCGTCCGGGCCGGCGATCTCGCCCAGCCGCTTGATCACGTACTGCGGGGAGAGCGTGCCGTCGGCCGGCTCCTCGAAACCGAGCGGGTACCGCTCGCGCAGGTCGTCGAGCTGCGCCCACCAGTCGGTCAGGTCGACCGACGGGTGCGCGGCCTGCTCGGCGGTGACCGCCGCGATCAGCTCGTCGATGACGTGCCGCGCGTCGCCCACGATCGGGACGTCGGCGTGCCGGTTCTTGCCGATCTCGGCCGGGTCGATGTCGGCGTGGACCACAGTCGCGTCCGGCGCGAACGAGTCGAGCTTGCCGGTCACCCGGTCGTCGAAGCGGGCGCCCAGCGCCACGATCAGGTCGGCCTTCTGCAGGCCGTAGACCGCGGCCACGGTGCCGTGCATGCCCGGCATGCCCAGGTGCTGGCGGTGCGAGTCGGGGAACGCGCCGAGCGCCATCAGCGTGGTGACCACCGGGATGCCGGTCTGCTCGGCCAGCTTGCGCAGCCCCTCGGTGGCGCCGGCCTTGAGCACGCCGCCGCCGACGTAGAGCACCGGACGGCGGGCATTGGTCATCAGCCGGGCCGCCTCGCGGATCTGCTTGCCGTGCGGGTGCAGCGTGGGCCGGTAGCCGGGCAGGTCGAGCGCGGGCGGCCAGGAGAAGGTCGCCGGCGCCTGGAGCACGTCCTTCGGGATGTCGACGAGCACCGGGCCGGGCCGGCCGGTCGCGGCCAGGTGGAACGCCTCGGCCAGCACCCGCGGGATCTCGTCGGCCGTCTGCACCAGGAAGTTGTGCTTGGTGATCGGCAGCGTGATGCCCTGGATGTCCGCCTCCTGGAAGGCGTCCGTGCCGATCGACGGCCGGGCCACCTGGCCGGTGATCGCCACCATCGGCACCGAGTCCATGTAGGCGTCGGCGATCGGCGTCACCAGGTTCGTCGCGCCCGGGCCGGAGGTGGCGATGCAGACGCCCACCCGGCCGGTGGCCTGCGCGTAACCGGTGGCCGCGTGCCCGGCGCCCTGCTCGTGCCGGACCAGGATGTGGCGGACCGTGGAGTCGTAGAGCGGGTCGTACGCGGGCAGGATCGCACCGCCCGGAATGCCGAAGACCACGTCGACGCCGAGCGCCTCCAGCGACCGCACGAGCGAACCGGCGCCCGAGACCTGCGCGGTGGCGGGCTCCCGTACGGGCGTCTCGGTGGTGGCGGCCGCCGG
Source organism: Micromonospora sp. M42 (assembly GCF_000568915.1). Taxonomy (NCBI): domain Bacteria; kingdom Bacillati; phylum Actinomycetota; class Actinomycetes; order Micromonosporales; family Micromonosporaceae; genus Micromonospora; species Micromonospora sp. M42. Next base: position 3,021,405 of record NZ_KK037233.1, read on the forward strand.
GGCGGCACGGCCGGGGCGGGCGGCGGAGTCGGAGTCACCGGCCGCGCCGGTGCCGGAACGGGCACGGCGGGCGGTGTGGGCGAGGGTCTCTGGCGTGGGTCTCGTCATGGCGGTTCAAGCCTTCGGAAGTGAGTGGGTGACGCGCTTCTCAGGATGGGACGCGGAGGTCCCGCGATGGGTCCGACGGCAACAAAAAAGCCCACGTGCAGGATGCACGGGGCCAGCGCACTCTCGGTGGGAGAGTGCGCTCAGGTAAGTACTCGCGGCGACCGGTTCGACGACATGCGGCTAAGCCTGACGCATCTCACGCGATGAGTCAACTGATCCCACATTTTGGTTCACGGACGTGGGCGTTTCGGTACCCGGCATGCCCTCCACCCCCGGTGCCACCTGCGAAGATCCCTCCATCGGAGGACGCTGCGCGGGCACCGTGGCCGGCGGGTTGTTGCGCAACCGGGGCAGCAACGGCGACGGGCTGTGCGCCGGCGGCGCGGGTGGCGTCTGCGGCATCGCGGTGTGCCGGTTCCCGGGCGCGGTCGCCGCCTCCAGCATCGCCTCCAGGTGCTCGGCCGGCACGCCCCAGCCGAACAGCGCCCCCTGACCGAACCGGCAGCCGGCGGCCACCACCGCGGCCAGCTCGGTCGGATTGGTCACGCCCTCGGCGATCACCTCCAGGCCGAGCTGATGCCCCAGGCGCATGACGATGTCGACCATCGGCGCGAACGCCGGACCGTCCCGCCCGACCGGCCGGACCGGCTCGTGCTCGGCGACCAGACTGTGGTCGATCTTGAGAATGTCGATCGGCAGCCGCCGGAGCTGGCCGAGCGACGAGTAGCCGGCGCCGAAGTCGTCCAGCGCGATCCGGACGCCGGTCAGCCGCAGCGCGGTGAGCCGCCGGATCAGCTCGTCCAGGTCGGTGGCGACCGCGTGCTCGGTCACCTCCAGCACCAGCCGCTGCGGCGGCACGTGGTGCGCGCGCAGCGCCTCGGCGACCTGGACCACGTACTCCGGCGCGTGCAGCTCGCGCGGTGAGACGTTCACCGACACCCACACGTCGTGCCCGTCGGCGAGCCAGCGGGAGAGCTGGTAGCAGGCCTGGTGCAGCACCCACGCGCCGAGCTTGGCGATCATCCCGCACTCCTCGGCGAGCGGGATGAACTCGTCCGGCCGGACGTTGCCCAGCTCCGGGTGCCGCCAGCGCAGCAGCGCCTCGGCGCCGACCGGGCGCACCGACGGCAGCGAGGCCACCGGCTGGAAGACCAGCCGCAGCTCGTCGCGCTCGATCGCGCCGCGCAGCTCGTGCTCCAGCCGGGTACGCCGGCTCAGCAACTGGTCGTACGTGGCGTCGTAGCGCTCGATCCGGTTCTTGCCCCGCTGCTTGGCGTAGCGCAGCGCCAGGTCGGCGTTGCGCAGCAGCAGCTCCACGTCCGCGTCGCCGTGCCCGGCCGCCACGCCGATGCTCACCGACAGGAAGACCGGACCGTCCCCCTGCTCGTACGGGCGGCCGAGCACCCCGAGCAGCCGGTCGGCCACCGGGCCGGGATCGGCCGACCCGTGCATCAGCACCGCGAACTCGTCGCCGCCGAGCCGGGCCGCCAGGTCACCCGGCCGCAGGTTGCCCCGCAGCCGCCGCCCCACCTCGATCAGCACCGCGTCGCCGACGTCGTGGCCCCGCATGTCGTTGACGTTCTTGAACCCGTCCAGGTCGAGCCCGAGCAGGACGCAGGGGACGCCCGACTCGGCGCAGCGGTGCAGAGCCCGCAGCAGCCCGCGCCGGTTCGCCAGCCCGGTGAGCGGGTCGGTGTGCGCCAGCTCACGGAAGTGCGCCTCCCGCTCGGCCAGCCGGCCCGCGTAGCCGCGTACGTCGTTGAGCGCCAGGTACTGCCGGGTGACCAGGGCGAAGCCCTCGACCGTGCCGGCCACGATGGCGTACCCGTCGAACCCGCCACCCTGCACCAGGTGGTACATCGCGGAGGCGGCGATGGCGAACATCGGCACGAAGGCGTACTCGCCGTCGCGGCGGATGAGATCGACGTCGAGCTGCGTCAGGTCGGCCCGGCGTCCGGCCACGGCGGTGGCGAGCAGGCCGGCGGCGGTCAGCGTGGCGCCGGTCAGCGCCAGGCCGGGACCGGCCTGGCAGAGCCCGGCCGAGACGCCCAGCCCGCCCGCGGTGACCGCTATCGCGCCGACGCCGAGCAGGGTCAGCCACCCGCGTGGCGGCGCGACCCGCAGCACCAGGATCACGGTCAGCCCGGTGGTCAGCGCCGCGATGATCGAGGCCAGCACGATCGGCAGGCAGGCGACCGGGGTGGCGTCACCGAGCAGCCGGGTCGGCTCGCTGAACGCCACCCAGCCGACGAACCAGAGCGCGCTGCCCATGATCAGGCCGTCCAGCAGCAGCCGGGCGGTGGCGGCGCGGGTCGCGGCGGCGCCGGGCAGCCGGAGCACGGCGGCGCCGAGGCCGAGCCCGGCGAGCGTGGTGCCCACCGCGACCACTGCCGCCCAGCCGGTCCGCTGGCCCTGCCGGTGCGCCCAGTGGTCCCCGGCCGCGAGCAGACCGCCGAGACCGACCAGCAGGCTGAGCAGGGCCGCCCCGGCGGCGACGGCCAGCAGCAGGTGGGCCTGCCGCCGAGGGCCGGTGCGACGCCGCGCGGACGCGGCGAGCAGCACCGTGGCGGCGGCCGCGGCGATCCCGCTCAGCGCCGCGACGGTGACCATCCCCGGGGACGACTGCACGCGTCAACTGTGCCGGATGAGCGCCCCCCGTGGGGCACCGGGTGTGCAACTGTTGGGACACAGGGTGCGCGGCGGGGGCGCGCCGCCGGGATGGTGTCAGACTGGTTGTCATGCCTGAGCTGCGGTCGAGGACCTCCACCCACGGTCGGACGATGGCCGGCGCCCGGGCCCTGTGGCGGGCCACCGGGATGACCGACGACGACTTCGGCAAGCCGATTGTCGCCATCGCCAACAGTTTCACCCAGTTCGTACCCGGTCACGTCCACCTCAAGGACCTCGGCGGCCTGGTCGCCGACGCGGTGGCCGAGGCCGGCGGCGTGGGGCGGGAGTTCAACACCATCGCCGTGGACGACGGCATCGCCATGGGCCACGGCGGCATGCTCTACTCCCTGCCCAGCCGGGAGCTGATCGCCGACGCGGTCGAGTACATGGTCAACGCGCACTGCGCGGACGCCCTGGTCTGCATCTCCAACTGCGACAAGATCACCCCGGGCATGCTGCTCGCCGCGCTGCGGCTCAACATCCCCACCGTCTTCGTCTCCGGCGGCCCGATGGAGGCCGGCAAGACGGTGGCGATCGAGGGCGTCGTGCACTCCAAGATCGACCTGATCGACGCCATGATCGCCTCCTCGAACGAGGCGGTCACCGACGACCAGCTCGGCGAGATCGAGCGCTCCGCCTGCCCGACCTGCGGGTCCTGCTCCGGCATGTTCACCGCCAACTCGATGAACTGCCTCACCGAGGCGATCGGCCTCGCGCTACCAGGCAACGGCTCGACGCTCGCCACCCACGCCGCGCGCCGGTCGCTGTTCGTCGAGGCCGGGCGCACGATCGTGGAGATCGCCAAGCAGTGGTACGAGAACGACGACGCCTCGGTGCTGCCGCGCTCGATCGCCGGCCGGGAGGCGTTCGAGAACGCGATCGCCCTCGACGTGGCCATGGGCGGCTCCACGAACACGGTGCTGCACCTGCTCGCCGCCGCCCGCGAGGCGGAGCTGGACTTCGGCGTCGCCGACATCGACGCGATCTCCCGCCGGGTGCCGTGCCTGGCCAAGGTCGCCCCGAACTCGCCGAACTACCACATGGAGGACGTGCACCGGGCCGGCGGCATCCCGGCCATCCTCGGTGAGCTGGACCGCGCCGGGCTGCTGCACCGAGACGTGCGCGCGGTGCACTCCCCCGGCCTCGACAAGTGGCTGGCCGACTGGGACGTGCGCGGCGGCGCGGCCACGCGAGAGGCGATCGAGCTGTTCCACGCCGCCCCGGGCGGCGTGCGCACCACCGAGCCGTTCTCCACCACCAACCGCTGGTCGTCGCTGGACACCGACGCGGCCGGCGGCTGCATCCGGGACCGGGAGCACGCGTACAGCGCGGACGGCGGCCTGGCCATCCTGCACGGCAACCTCGCGCCGGCCGGCTGCGTGGTGAAGACCGCCGGCGTGCCCGAGGAGTGCCTGACGTTCCGCGGCCCGGCCAAGGTCTACGAGTCGCAGGACGACGCGGTGACCGCGATCCTCGCCAAGGAGATCGTCGCCGGGGACGTCGTGGTGATCCGGTACGAGGGCCCGAAGGGCGGCCCCGGCATGCAGGAGATGCTCTACCCGACCTCGTTCCTCAAGGGCCGCGGGCTGGGCCGCTCCTGCGCGCTGCTCACCGACGGCCGGTTCTCCGGCGGCACCTCCGGCCTGTCCATCGGGCACGTCTCCCCGGAGGCCGCCTCCGGTGGGCTGATCGCGCTGGTCCGCGACGGCGACGAGATCGTCATCGACATCCCGGGCCGGTCGATCGAGCTGAACGTGCCCGCCGACGAGCTGGAGGCGCGCCGGGTGGCCGAGGAGAAGCGGGACCGCCCGTACACCCCGGTCGACCGGCAGCGTCCGGTGTCGGCGGCGCTGCGCGCGTACGCCTCGATGGCGACCTCGGCCAGCGACGGCGCCTACCGCCGCGTCCCCGAGTGACGTAAGGAAGGGCCCCTTCTTAACGCCTCCGGTAGAGGAGGGGGCCCTTATTAACACCCGACGTCCGTGAAGCGAACCGGTTCGGCCAGTACGGCTGCCGCCGCATCCAGGTCGGCGAGGCGTGCCGCCAAGGTCGCGACGGCGAGCCGCTCGGGTAGGGCTGCGCCGAATTTGAGGCCGGCGACAGCCCGCCTGTCGATGTCGGGAAGACACAACCGCTGACCGGCGTCGGTCACCAGGGCTCGCCACTGGGCCCTTGTCACATCCCGGCGGAGGCGGATGGCACAGTCGTCGAAACGCTGCGAGGGGTCGACCACCTCACTGAGCGTGGCGGCCAGCGTAGCGTTGCCCCGTAGACCCGCCCAGGTCCACCAGTGCAGATCTCCGCGAGAACGCACCACACAGGTGCCGCCTGGGTGTACTTGGGACGAACGCTCCTCACGGATCGCCGCGAGCCGGTTCGACGCCCGCGTGGTCAATCGCACCGGCGGGTCCTTCCCGAGCAGTACCTGCCGCATGGCTTGAGTCACCGGAAAGCTCGACCCGAGCCAACCCTGCGACGTCCACCGGGCCCGGCCGCCGCCGTCCGCGGGTTCCACGAAGCAGCGCCGCCGTCGCCAGTCGACGTAGTTGACCCGCCAGCTCCGGCCGCCCAGCAGCAGTCGGCGGTCTCCCCGCACCTCCTCGGTGAGCAGGCTCGGGTCGATTCGCCCCAGCTCCTGCCGCCCGTGCAGGACGGTGAACTCCGGCGGACCGGTGAATACAGCGGTCAGCTCCATGAAGTGCCGCCGGCCGAACCGCTGTTCTGCCTGCAGGCCGATGAACAGCAGCCCGCCGTCGCTGTCGAGGTAGCCCTGGTCCGTCAGATGGCGCATGACCGGCTCGGCGCTCCGGTCGAACGGGGGCAAGCCGTTCCACGCCTGCGCCCAGAGCCGGTCTCCGACGCGGCCTTCCTGCAGACAGAGCGCGAGCATCTGCTGGGCGACGATATGGCGAGGTTCAGGCGGGGGGAGGACGGGCTCCACCCAGCCTTCGCCCCACAGCGACAGCAGAGCGGCGGCCCTGGTCAGCTCCATCGCGCTGCGGCAGAGGAAGAGGCAGTTGCGCGAACTGCCCGGTCTGCGCCCACTGCGACCGAGCCGCTGCAGGAATGACGCGACGGTCGTCGGAGAGTCGATCTGGATCACCCGATCCAGGTCACCCACGTCGATACCGAGTTCCAGCGTGCTGGTGGACACGATGACACAATCCCGGGCCTCGGCGAATGCGTGCTCTGCCCGGCGTCGCTCGTCGAGTGAGAGCGAGGCGTGGGACAGGAAGGTGGTGACGCCGCGCTCGCGGAGCAGCTGTGCCAGTTCCTCGACCGTCTGCCGGGACTCGCAGAAGACCAGCCGCTTTTCCCCCCGGTGCAGGGCGGCGATGACAACGGCCGCGTTGGCCAGCGATCCCACGTAGTCGAGTTCGACCTCACCTGGTGGAGGCCCACCAACGGGACGAACGTCGGTGACCTGGCCGGGGGCGACGACGGTGCCCGGACGGCTGCCCGCTCCCGACCCCTGCAGCCAGGTGAGAAGCTGTTCCGGGTTGCCCACGGTGGCGGAGAGTCCGACCCGCTGCAGAGGCCGGCCGGTCACCCGCACCAGTCTTTCGAGCAGTGCCAGCAGGTGCCAGCCACGGTCGTCGCCGGCGAAGGCATGCACCTCGTCCACCACCACCGCACGCACCCCGGCCAGGAAGAGCCTGTGGTCCACGTTAGCGCTGACCAGCATGGACTCGATCGATTCGGGTGTGGTCAGCAGAATGTCAGGGTGTTGCCACAATGCTCGGCGGCGAGCCGTCGCGCTCACATCACCGTGCCAGAGTGCGACGGTGCGCCCCAGCCAACCGGCGTACCGTTCCAGTCGCGGATGCAGGTTGTTGAGCAGCGCTTTCAGTGGGCACAGGTAGAGCAGCGAGGTGCCGCTCCAACGCTCGCCCGCCATGCGGGTGAGCAGCGGGAAGATCGCAGCTTCGGTCTTGCCTCCGGCCGTCGCGGCGAGCAGCAGCGCGTCGTCGCCGCGCGCCACCGGCGCGAGGGCGGCACGCTGCAGCGGACGTAGGTCCGGCCAGCCGAGGCTGTTGACCACGTGATGCAACAGCACCGGGTCCAGCGGGACGCCCTCGCTCACATCGACAGCTCGACGTCGTCGGCCGCGACCACGTTTCGCTCGACGTCGGTCAACTCATCGGGCCGCAGGGTCAGTCCGTAGTGCTGGCGCGGGTCCCAGTCGGGGAACTGGTCGACGCGGTCGAAGACGTCCGCGACGAGCTTCTTGAGATAGACCCGGGGTGCCACCCCGACCTGGCCACCCAGCCGTCCGGCTACCGCGCGGGCAAGTTCGCCGAGGTAATCATCGTCGACGCGCGCGGAAACCCGATCACCACCGTAGATGTCCCGCACTCGCACGCCGAGGTGAACCAGGGAGTCCTCGGTGAAGCCGGGGAGCCGGAGCTGCGTGGCGCGGGGATTGTCCCAACGGTGTTCCGGGCCGAAGTCGGTGGCGAGTCGTTGAGCAAGCGGGGCGAGCCGCTGGACGCCCTGCGGGCCGTCAAAAAACGCCGGTGTGCCAGTGATCATCAGGAAGAGCCCGGGGAATCGGCCAGCGTAGATGTCGTCGACGAGTTGCCGCAAGGCGTTGAGTGCCTTGTCCCGTGCATCCGCGCGAACCCGCTGCAGCGTCTCGACCTCATCGAGTACCAGAAGCAGACCAGGGTGGCCGCTGTCGCGCAGCACGGCCAGCAGGCCACGTAGGAAGTTGAGCGCACCGAAGTGGTCAAGATCGCCCTTCACCCCAGCGACTCGCCGGGTGGCCGCAGCGACGTGCGGCTGGCCGCCCAACCAGGCGGCGAGACCACCCGCAGTGACATCGTCGCCGTCCGCGAGCGCGGTGCGGTAGCCGCGCAGTGCCGCCGCGAACGCGGGGGTGCTCCGCGAGATGTCCGCCAAGCGGCTTTCGAGCAGCGCACCTACCGCGCGGTCGAGCGCTTCGGCGTCCGCCTCGGTAGCCGTGCCGGCCGCCAAGACATCTTCCTCCAAGGCGAAGATCCAGTTGTCGAGTACGGGCCGCAGCGCGCTCGGTGTGAACTGTTCGGTGGACAACTGCTCGACGAGTCGCCGGTAGACCGTCTCCATCCGGTGCAGCGGCGTCTCGAGTTCGGAGATCTGCACTTCGGCCACCGCGAAGCCGCGCCGTTTCGCCCGTTCGCCGAGCCACCGGGTGAAGAAGGTCTTCCCGGCCCCGTACTCACCGCGGACCGCCTTGAACACGCTGCCCGCACCGGCCACCCGGTCCAGGTCCTCGTCGAGGGCTGCCGTGAACCGGTCCAGACCGACCGCGAGCGCGTCCAGGCCATTGGCCGGCACTACGCCCCGGCGCAGCGCGTCGATGATGTCCCGTCGGCGGCGGGCGCTGACCTCGACCGTCATGAGGGCCCCAGCACAAACTGCTCGATCATCAGGGGGATATCCAGTTTCGCGGTCCGTCCGTCCGGGTCAAGGCTGAGCACCGGATAGCCCTCGACCTGCAACAGCCGCCGGAGCGCGGTGAAGGTGGCGGAGATGCGGTGCACCGGCACCTCCGCCCGGGTGGCAAGCGTCTCCAGCGTCGCTCGGCCGTTGCCGGCGAGCAGCGCGGTGACCATCGCAGCCACCCGCTCGTCGGGGACGGGTGCCCGACTTCCCCGCCGGTCGGCGTAGACCGGGCTGGCGAGCAGCGCCTCGACGAGCGCGGACGATGGGTCGATCGGGGCCGGCGGACCGGCGGGCGGGGGCAGGACCGCCGCCACCGGCGCCTGGGGCGGCACATCGAACAGGCTCTCGTCCTGAACCGCCGCACGGGGACGGCGGGTCGGACGGGCCGCCGCCGTGCGAGGGACGGGCAGTGCGGGCTGCTCCTCGGGTGCGGTCTGCCGAACCGGTTCCCGCCACCAGTCCGGGCTGGCGACCGGCGCTCCCGACCATCCGGGGACGGCCTCATCGTCACCGGAGGCGAAGAGCAGCAGTGGGATGACCGCCTCGGCCGGGCTCGCGCCCCCGTGGTAGCCGGCCTTGCGGGGGCCGTACCGCAGTTCCTCCCTCCAGGGCAGAATCAGGTCGCCCCCACCGAGCGCCACCCGGCTGCCGCGGAAGCGCAGCTCACCGTCGGCCGGCTCGCCAGTGGCGGGACGCCATCGGTTCTCACTGCTCTCCGACCGGCACAGCAGGGCCTCGGAGCCGCGGTCGACGACGTGCCCGTGGTCGGAAACCAGCACCACTACCCGGTCCTGGGCGACAGCAATCAGGTCACGCAGTCCTCTGACCGTGTCAGCGCTCCACTCGACGGTACCCGGGTCGCTGCGGTCGAGCGCATCGTCGATGGTGTTGATGACGGCGGCGACCAGTGGCACCGCCGGATTCTCGATCGCCGCGGCGACCTCACGGTCGACGGCGACACCGGCCGACGTACGCAAATCGGCCTTGTGCAGCAGCACCCCGTCCGGGAACCGGGCCGCGAAGCCCTTCACCTCGTCGTTGCGGTCACCGACCCTGATCATGCCGCTGAACAGGCTGCACCGGTTGACGGCGGTGACCGTCGGCAGCGCGGCGAGGACGCCGGTGCGCTGCCCGCCGTGCGGGGTGAGTTCGGTCCAGGCACCGCTACGCCCCAGTGACTCGGCGATCTCGATACCCGCCGCCGCTCCCATACCGTCGAGAAGCAGCAGCAGAACGCGCCGGCCGTGGTCCAGGATCGGCTGGACCACTCGGTCCAGCAGGTCCTCCACGCGCAACAGGGCACCGGGGTCACGCTCCGCGCCGGTGGTGTCCTGCAACAGCTCGGCAAACTCACGGTCGTGACGGGACCTGCGGGCGTGTACTGCCTGGTGCAGGATCCGGTACGCCTCGGCAACCTGCTGATCCACGTCACCGTCGAACACGTCAAGCCGTGCCCGGTCGACCCAGCCGTCCTCGCGGATCTGCCGGTGCACGGCGTCGGGCATGGTGGCGGGCGACGCCTGATCGGGTGTGGCCAACCAGCGCAGGAGCCGAACCGCCATCCGGGCGGTCTCCACCCGTGCCCGGTCCGCCGACCGGTGGGCTTCCACCTCGGCCAGCCGATCCTGCGCCCGTTCGATCAGGTCAGCGGCGGGCGCGGCACCTCCGGCAACCGGCAGTGCCAGCCGTACCGCGGCGCCGAAGGCGCGCATCCGCTGGGTGAAGCCGGCCGGCAACAGGGCGGAAGCGGCGAGCCGGCCGGCCACTCCGATCTCCCCGGCGACCTCCTCGGCCCGGCGCAGCAGCCGGTGCGCGTCGTGCCGGACCGCCTCGTCGTCGAGAGCCCGGTAGATCCACGCCTCGGCGGCATCGGTGAACGCCCATGCCTGCGTTTCGGTGAGCCGGGTACCGGCGAAACGCGGCTCCAGCCGGGTCCGGGCCACCGCGAGTTCGACATCCGACGCCTGCGCGGAGTCACGCGGCCAGAGCACGCCGGTCAGCAGGCCCAGCGGGATGGCATCGACCCCTTGCCCGGCGCGCACGGCCGCCAGCACCGGTACGGCGACCGGACCGGCAACGTCGACCATGAACGTGCCGAGCCCGTCGATCCATTCGGCCGGCAGTTCGCTGAGGCGCATCTGCGCCGCAGCGTCGGTGCTCCAGTGCAGCAGTCCCGCGGCGTCCAGCCCGTCGGGTTCGAGTCCGAGTACCGTCCCGGCGAGGTGCCTCAACGCGTGGTCGCGGGTCAGGATGGTTCCCGTCGGCGGCGGCCAGCCCTCGGCCGGCGCCAGTTCGGTGAGCGCGTCGGCAACCCAGCGACCGATGCGCACCAGCGTCGAGTCCGGTCGCACCTGGCCACCGAACGCCTGGCTGACCAGGTCCCAGGGATCCACGCTGCGTCCGGTCTGAAGGCTGACGTGCGCCAGCAGCCCGTCACCCAGCTCGCTGTCGGTGAGGTCGGTGAGCAGGACGAGCTTCTCCTGCGCCGACCGGTCCGCCAGGGCAGCACGCGCCGCCAGAGGCGTCGGGCAGGGCACCACCCGCACGGTTCTGCCACCCACGGTCAGCACGGGCTCATCGGTCCAGTACGGCCGGGCCAGCAGCACGATGGCGTCGGCGTCGTCCCGCTCGGCGAGCCACGCCTCCACCTTTCGCCGCACCGCAGCCGGACGGACGGCGGCCCTTGGCACGCTCATACCTGCTGCTCCGGAAGGACGACCCGCCAGACGATCGAAACCGGACGTCCGGCGGAAACCACCGCTCGAATCCCAAGGACAACTTCCTCCAGCGCATCCAGGTCGTGGACTGTCGTCTCCCCGGGGACCGCCGGTGTCGGCTCGACGGGCGTGTTGCTGCCGTTCCCTCGCTGTCGGGGGATCAACGGCTGGACGACGTCCGGCCCTGAATCGACGACCGGGTCATGGTTCCCTCGTGCGACGCCCTTCCCCGGAGGGGGCGGGGGCGGCGGGGTCACCGGTCGCTGTGCCGCGAGCATCTCGACCGACGCTTCGACAGCTCGTCGCACCGCCTCGGCCAGATCCGTACCGTGCTGCTCGTCACGCCCCGCGGCGTGCAACTGGTCCATGATGCTTCGGGCGCGCGGGTCGTCCTGCGCCGCTGACAGCCGGCTGATCGCGTCGATCACCGACCACTGCGCGTCGGTCAGCGCGTCGGTGAGTTCCTGCGCCCGCTTGAACACCTGGCTCGCGGCGTGGCCGTCCACACCGCCGAGGCGCCGCTCGCCCTCGGCAACCACGGCGACGAGCACCACGTCGTCGGGTTCCTGGGCGACCTCGGTGAGTAGCTGCGCGACCCGCCGTGCGGTGGCCAGGCGACCGCACTCGGCGAGCGGGTCGAGTCCGAGACGCGTCGCGTTCGACTCCAGCTTCTCCACGAGCTGACCGGCGGGCCGTGCATACCGGGTGGCGACCTGACGCATGGTGCCGGCCAGAGTGCCGAGGTTGGCAGGGTTGCGAAACCGAGGCAGCACCTCGCCGAAGAAGGGCTGGCCGAAACTCACCGCCGCCTTCCAGGTCTCGTCGTCCGGCATCGGCGGGTGGCGCAGCTCGAAACGGTCCTCCACGCCGTTGACCGCCGCTACGCTGATCTTGCCCCCGGTGTCGTACCAGCTGAGCTGCTGCTCGAACGCGAAGACCGCAATGATCAGATTCTGCAGCTCGCGATCGAAGCCGCGGGCCTTGGGCAGGTCGAGCAGCTTGCGCAGCGCGTGTACCGGCCAGCGGTCCCGGTAGTCCTGCCGGGCCGCCTCCTGCAGCAGGTGCCGGCTCCAGAAGCAGGTGCTGATGTCGAGAACGTAACGGTGGTCGACCACCTCACCGAGCTGCAGCGGGTTGCAGATTCGGCGCAGCGTCTTCTGGTCGGCCGGGGAGTCGATGGAGACGCCGTGGGTGGGGTCCGCCGCCGCCCTCTTGGCGTACTCGAACACCTTCGCCAGGTCGGCACGAGCCAAAGGCTTCTCGTCGACGGGCAGCGCCGGGCTGCCCGGGTACGACCAGTCCAGCAGCTCGCCGGTGAGGTTGCGGAACGCGTCGGCGAGCGTGCCGCCTCTCGGGTCGCCGATGCGCAGCCCATCGGCCAGGGTGTGCAGCACGCCGACGCTGTCCGGGTGCACGTCGGAGGGTTGCGGACTCGCGGCCCCGTACGCCTGCTTGAGCGCGGTGATCAGGCCGTCGCGGAGCTGGGTCTGGCGCTGCAGCAGGTAGACCCGGCCCTGCTGCCGGTCGGCCTGGGGCCAGTCGGCGGCAAGTGTGTTGAGCCGCTCCCCCGCGCCGCCCACGCCGAGCAGGTAGTTGATTTTCGCGAGCTGGGCGACCCGGCTCATCATGTCGTCGGTCAGGTACAGCGGCAGCCAGAACACGGTGTTGGAACCCCGGGGCAGCTCGTCGATCCGAGCTCGGTCCGCGTTCCGGGGAAAGTCCTGCGGATCGAACGGATAGTCGATGACGATCCGCCAGGACTCGCCAGGAGCGATCAGGGCGGCGACCGGCATGGTGAGCGGGTCGCGGACGTTGCCGAACTTGACCTGTACGACGTGCCGCCGCCCCCGCCACTCGCGGGGGTGCTGCAACTCGCCGTGGCTCCCCTCGGTGCCGGTCAGGCCCATCTCCGCACTAATCAGCTCGCGGAGCAACTGCTGCCGTACGCCCGCCGAGGTCTCGTTGTGCGGCACCAGGTCCAGCAGCTTGTCGAAGTCGACGGTGTGCAGCTTGAGCGACACGACCGGGTCGTGGTCGTCGGTGAGGTGCAGCTCGCCGGCGTCCTGCGAGATCTTTCGCAGCCGGGTGAGCACCATGGTGTTCTCGTAACCGGGGATCGGCGAGGCGATTGATCCGAAGTTGAGCGCGTGCAGCTTGGCCGCGGTCAGGTTGTGCAGCGCCGGCACCTCGGGCACCAACGCGCCGAGCAGGACGGTCTTGACCAGCTTGTCGTCGAGCTGGAACTGGGTGTGTGTCGCTGCCCGTTCTTCGTCGATGCCGTTGAGGGTGAGCAGTAGCGGCCGCAGCTTACGCAGATAGAGGTTGCGGGCGGCGTCGAACTGCTGACGTAGCTTCGGCCGATCGGGCAGTTCGCCGTGCAGCACCAGCGGGTCGAAAAGCGCGGCGACCCCGATCAGGTCGTTGACCTTCAGCGTGTCCCGCCGCTCGACCAGCAGCTCGGTCATCACCTTCAGCGCGGTGCGCTCACGCTGCAACGCCTGCGACAGCGCGACCAGGGTGGCGACCAGAGCCGGCGAGAACGGGTAGAGCTGGCGGAAGGCGGTGGCGTCGGACCCGATGCCGGCGTCGCCGTACTGTGCGCCGAGCAGCAGGATGTCCCACACCTCGCGGTTGTGCCGTACGGCGGCGAACGCATTGTCGATGACCGCCCGCGCCGCCTCGTCGTTGGGGTGCAGCAGGCGCTTCTCGGTGATCTCCGGCAGGTTCGTGTCGGCGAGGACGATCTCCCCGAGCCGGCCCTGGACGCTGCGCATCACGTGTGCCAGTGCTTCCCGCTCGGTGCCGCCGACCTGCGGGCCGAGGAACTCCTCCAGGTTGCGCTGCCGGGCAACGAAGGAGATCAGCGGCAGCGGCCGGGCCGCGTCTGCGGACTCGACCAGCTTGTTGAGCTTGGCTCCCTCGGTGTTGACGAACGTGTAGTCGGCGATGCGGCCGGACAGCCAGAGGATCAACTCGTCGAGGAAGAGGACGATCCCGTCGTACCCGAGGGACTTGGCATGCCGGGTGATGACCGCGAGGCCGCTGTCAAGGTCGAGATATTCGGCGCTGTGCACCGCTCCGCTGAAGAACGTCTGGGTGAGCGCACTCACGAGCGCGTCGCGGTCCTTCGTGCCGGGTGGCTGAGCGGCTGCCTCCGCGTACCGCTGCGGGGTCCAGCCCTCGGCCTGAGCCCGCATCGCGGCCAGGCCGAGACCGCCCGCGCCCGGCACGGCGGCGCCACCGCGCAGCGCGGCGAAGAACTTGTCGTCGCCCAGCGTCCGCCGCAGGCCCGCTGCGTTGTCCAACAACGCATCCGACCGGTGTACGGCAGGTACCGGTGCGTCCGGGTGCGCGGCGGTGATCTGGCGTAGGTAGCCCTCGAGAATCGCCTGCTCGACCGAGCGCGCGTCGAGCATGTGCAGCGTCAGCGTGAGGAACTTCCGGCCGGGGAGCCAGGAATCGGCCGCGACCACCGGACCCTCCAGCCCTTTGATCTTCCGGGCGTCGGGGTTGTGCGCCAGGATCTCCCGCAGCACGGCCATGAAGTGCGACTTGCCGGAACCGAACGAGCCGTGCAGAAACATGGCCTGGGAGCGACCGGTCGTGACCGCGTGGCCGATCCGCTGCAACGCGGTAGCGAAGTTGTCGCGAAGCTGGTCGGTGACGACGTACCGGTGAAGGTCGGCGCCCTCAGCCGCCTTCACCACGAAGTCGCCTTCGCCGACGGACGTCGGAATGTCGATCAGGTCGCGCAGCAGCGTCACAGGTGCTCCTCCAAGCCTCCCCACGGTGCCCGACACGCTACCCATCGACCTGATTGCTTGGCAGCGCCCCGATTGGACGCTGTCCATGCTGGATGGGGGAATTCGTCGTGATCCGTCGAACCCGCCCTCCACCGATCGTGGGAGGAACCGCAGATCAGCATGCGTCGTACCCGACCATCAGTAGATGAAAGTAAGTCGGATTCCGGACAGTCACCTGCGCCTGGGACGTCACTTTGGGAGGCCACAGAATCGGCGATGATGCCGGAGATGAGCTTGGTCTATGTGATGCTGCGGGTGCCGACGTAGCTCACTGATCCGCGAGTCGTCACTCGTCCGTCGCACCGTGAACTTCTCATCAATGTAGAGGGCAAAGAAGTCGAACTGGGTGTGGTGGTTGGGGCAGAGGCAGAGCAGGTTGCTCAGGTCGTCCGTACCGTCGTGCGGCTTGCCCAACCCACGGATGTGCGCCGCCTCGCTGTAGTAGCCGTCCCGGATCTCCAGCCGGACTCCGCAAATCTGGCACCGATGGCCATGGAGCTGCTTCACGGCTTTCGCATCCCGGCTGCTGCGGACGATGCGGTCGATCGTGACGAGCTGTCTCTCCGCCGGATTACCCGAGCCGGTGGGCGCGAAGAGGTTCGGTTCGAGCGTGCCGGCTGCGGAGTCGTAGCCCGCGAGCCCTACCTGAGCCAGCACCGCGGCGCGGTCGACGTTGGAGGTCAGCGTCCGGGACAGCATCGCCACGGCGCGCCCCCGCATGTCGACGTCGGCCAGCAGCCCGGCGACGTCTGCCGACAAGTCAGATGTGGCGGCGTCCGGAGCGCTCGATGCCCGACCACCGTGGAAGCCGGAGCGGTCGATCTCCCATTCCTGTGCCTGCTTGTGTTCCCACAGCCCGCTGTCGATCAAGGGCAGCAGCGATTGCTTGTCCGCGCCGCCGTGACGTGCGAGGAACGCTTCCAGGGACGTGAGGGTGTCCGCGTGGCTGCTCGGCTCCGCAGCGGCAGCCGTCCGCCCGATCGCCCACAGCATCGCCAGCGGTATGCCGGGCGCCGAGCCGTCGCTGCTCTCGTCGAGCACCTGCCGCAGCACACGGAAGAACTGCTTACGGCCCATCCGCTTTCGCGCGGTCCGACCGTGCGACGAGCCGATGCCGGGCACATTCGGGAGGAAGGGCAGGATCGAGTCGTATCCGTCAGCGTCGACAAGCGTGAGACTCCGCAGCGGAAAAGGGAGTCCGAGTTGACGCAGTACGGGCTCGGCCGGCAAGGCATGAGCGAGCTGTTCGATCGCCCCCAGCGCCATGATGTGTTCCCAGGTCTGGCCCTCGTCGTCGGTCTGCCACACCCGCTTCGCGACGGCCTGACTTCGAAAGAGGTGCAGGATGCGGGCGCGGGCGTAGAAGACCTTGTCGGCGTAGAACAGCACGTGGTCGCCGGCATTGCGCTCACGGAGCGCACGCGCCTTGGGGTTGTTGACCTGCTGGGTCGGCGTCGACCCCCATAGGCGAGCGACGCCGTCCGGATAGAGCCGCTGCAGTGCCGGCAGTTCGGGCCCCAGTTCCGCCGCAATCTCGGCGAGCCGTACGCCTCGAATGATGGAGTGTTGGTAGTGCTCCGGGCCGCGCACCCTTGCGCCGCCCCGCAGTTGCAACACCAGTTGCGGTCGGTATCCGGCATCACGTCGTTCACGGTCCCGCACGGCTACTCTCCATCGCCCGGGTTGTCGACGATCGAGCGCGGCACGACAAAGCCATCCGCCTTGCCGCTGCGCGCGACGATGCCTGTTCGGAGCACCTGATCGAGATCCGCTCGCTCCACATTGCGGTAGCCCTCGAAGCCGTCGTACAAACCGCCCAGACTTGCCTGGTTGCTCATGTTCCCGCTCCTGCTACTCGCCGCGATTGCCGGCATGGCCACCAAGCCCTCGCAACGTCAGGAGAGCTGGCCGGTCAGCGCCGAGCTGGGACAGTTCGGTGTCGATGAGGTCGGTGAAGAACTGGGCCGGGATGCCGGGGAAGTCGGGCCGCTCCTCTGTGTGCCACTGGTGCAGCCACGGCTCCAGCTCCGCGATGCCCGCCAGCAACGGCAGCAGGCGTTCCGCCGGCCATGCAGCCTGCAGGTTGCGATCCAGGTAGACGGTCGCCAGCGCCTGGGCCTGGGCGAGGTGGTCCCACCCCGCCCAGCCGAGCAGTTCCGTACCGTCACCGTCGCGACCCGCCTTCGGGTACGAGATGAAGCGCTCCTTCGGCACGTCGAGCTTGCCGCGCGCCCGCCAGTAGGACGTCTTGGCGAAGTCCGCCGACGTGTACTTCGGCGGCACCTTGATGTCCACGTCCTCGCCCGCGTCCTCCAGCCGCTGCTGCGCCCACGTCCGCTCCCACTGCGCGCGCTTGCGCAAGCCGGACGGCTTGTAGCGGTAGGCGGGCAGGAAGGGGACGTGCTCGTCGGCGACCAGCTTCGCCAGCGTCTTCGTCAGGTCGTAGTCGTCGCGGCCGGTCCACAACTCCAGCACCGCGCGGAAGTCGTCGTCGTGGCGTACCCCGTCCGCGAGCTGCGCCACCGACTGCGGTATCGGCCGGTCGCCCCACAGCTCGGGTGCCTCCAACCGGTCGAGCAGCCAGTCACGCAGCGCCTTGGCCTGCATGGCGTCCCAGCCTTCGGTGGCCCACCGCCGCTTGCACTCCGGCCGCTCGATCAACGCGATGTTCCGGTCGGACTCGATCGCCTCGATCCGCCGCTGGACCAGCGCCCGGTAGTCGTCCGGCCAGTGCGCCGGCAGCTCAGTGATCGGCGTCGACCCGTGCCGCGCGAACCACTCGGGCTCGGCCCCCTTTCGAGCCAGCACGATTTCGAACGCCCGCTCCCCCAGCTTAAGTCGCGGCGGCTCGGCGCAGGTCAGGTCGTCGTCACGCAGCCCATAGAGCCGGTAGACCTCCCAGTCCAACTCCTCCTGCAACGCGATCATGCGCGCCCGGGTGTCGTCGTAGTCGGCCTGCGCCGCCGCCAACCGCTCCCGGGTCGGCACCCCGGACCCCGCGACCGCCGCCGGGGTCAGGCCGGCAAGCCGCTGCGCAAGCGAGTCGAGCAGTCGCGCCCGCTCCAACGGGTACGCCGCCGGCAGCGGAAACTCCTGAAGCTTCGTCCCGGTGAACTCATAGAAGTTCTCCCAGGCGATAGTCGTCTGCCTAGCACCACGCTGATCGACTGTGCTGCCCTTGTTATGGCTGACCTGCTTAAGCCAAAAGCAGGCGGTGGAGCTGTTCAACAACCCGAGCAGGCGAAGGTGCTCGTCCTCCGTTGCCCCCTGCGGCAGCTTGAGCACCGGTGCCGTCTGTTTGAACACTTTGCCGCCCCGGTCTAGCACAAATTGGTTATGGGTCGACACGAACGCGAGCGCTATAGAGTGCGGGACCTTGAGTTTAGCCACGGTCAGGCGACCATACTCAGTCCACCGAAGCCCTGCCTCGACTTTGGATTTATTACCAAACATTCTACTATTAGATAGGTGCGCTTTTCCTGGCCACAGGAACCTGAGCAGTCCGCCACTAGGATCAACAGGGCGGAGGTCCTCGTCATAGGGGAATGCCGCAAACTCAGACGCTTGAAGGCCCCAGTCTCGAATATCCTCGCCGACAACCATGGGTCGCGTATATTCGCTAGGCACAGCCCCACGAGCGAAGGTCCCGGCTGGCTGGATATAGAGATCGTCGCCGAGAGTAAAGCTGGTGATACCAGCAGAAGCGATTACGTCGGACAGCGGGGCCGTCCTCACTTTGTCAATATGCGCCATCAGGGCCGGTGATTGACCACCAGAGAGGCTCCACGGATGAGTAGCCAATCTTTGGCGGTCAAGGTCTAGAACAGTAACCCAAGCAGATTCTGAGCCTGGGTTGTCGATCTGTCCGGCAATCGCCTTCCAAACCCGGCCAGAGCTAGGTGGATTTGGCACAGAAGGCTCCCCACGGATCCCCAATACAGCCCGAATCCGCCCACTATAGCGCCTACTTGCTAGTCGATTAAGCCCTACCACGATCACGGTTGGCGTTCCATGCCCCGGAATGTAGGCACCCGACGTATCAATTACTTCAGCCAGATCCACCATTTCACTGAAGAACTGCGTGATGAGATTCCTGCCGAACTCTCTCTTCATAAACCCATTGCCGGTAATCTGACCTACATGTCCCGCATTCATTCCAACTTCATCCCCACGCTTCGCTAACTGAAAGAAGCGTTCAGCGAACGGGACTGTCAAGGCGTACTTTCCCGAGCAGGTTTCGTAGATCTTCCTGTATAAGCGATTTCGAGCAGCATCAGCGACAGTGATGTACGGCGGGTTGCCGACCACCACGGTGTACTGCCCCTCGCGCAGGTAGTCGGCGAGCACGTCGGCGTCCTCAGTGGCGTACGCGAAGGCGTTCTGCCCCTCCAACATCGCGATCAGGTCGCCCTGGTGCCGCGACTTGCGTCCCCACTGCAACAGGGAGTCGCCCGTCGCCACCCGGACCGGCCAGGACGGCGTGCGCTCCAGCGACCGCAGGTCGCACTCCTTCATCGCGGCGATCAGCAGCCGGAACCGGGCGATCGCCACCGCGAACGGGTTGATGTCCACCCCGGTGACCTGGCCGAGCGCCCGCTCCACCAGCACTCGGATATCGGTGGCGGGCTCGCGCTCCCGCCATTTGCGCACCAGCCGACCGAACGAGCCCAGCAGGAAGTGCCCCGAGCCGCAGGTCGGATCGATGACCGACGTCTCCGGTAAGCCAAATTCGCGCACCGCCGGCTCGAACGTGCGGTCGAGGATGAACTCCTCGACGAACTCCGGGGTCTGCAACAGCGCGTACGTCTTCTTCGCGTGCGTCGACAGGTCCTGGTAGAGGTCGCCGAGGAAGCGGGTGTTCAGGTCGTCGACGCGTAGCGATACCAGACCCGGCCCGCGCCGGAAGAACTCTGACAGCTTCTCCGCCGCCGCGCCGGAGATGTCGAACCGCCACACCGGGTTGTGCTCGTCGAAGATCTTGCCGGTGGCGCGCAGCCCGCGCAGGTAGGTGAACGCCTCGCGCAGCCAGTGCCGGTCGTTGTGCCGGGGGTTGTCGATCAGGTGCTGCTGGCGGTGCTGCATGGCCCGGCCGACCGGCGCAACCGGCTCCGGGCCGCCGAGCCAGAGCGGCTCGACCAGTTCGTTGTCCTCGCAGAAGCGGACGAACACGCAACCGAGCACCCAGGCCACCGCCGCCTGGTCTAGGACGTCTTCCAGCCAGGTCTCGAACGTCCCCGCCGTACGCCGGGCCTCGGTCGCCTGGGCGTGTTCCTTGCGCAGCGACGACTCCAGTTCGGAGTCCGCGGTGACCCGCCCACGCAGGTCGTCGGTGAGGGCGGTGACCTGGGTTTGCAACGCCTTCAGCGGAATCATCGGGGGGCGGTCCTCTCCAAAATGGGGGTGTCCCACTCGTCCGGCAACCACAGCGACTGGCTGGATGGCGAGGTGAGGGGTAGTTGTTGCCCGTCGAGCAGCACCGGCTCGGTGCGGCGCACCGGCACCAGCAGTAACCGGGCGGCCGGACGGGGACGGGTCGGGTCGGCCAGTTCCTGGACCAGCTGCAACTGCTGGTAGCGGGCTAGCGGCGCGGCCTCCGTGATCAGCACTGGCCGCTCGGTCTCGGCTAGCGCGGTCTGGACCGCCGGCATCACCTCGTGCTGGAAGAGCT
The DNA here is from genome assembly GCF_000568915.1 of Micromonospora sp. M42. Taxonomy (NCBI): domain Bacteria; kingdom Bacillati; phylum Actinomycetota; class Actinomycetes; order Micromonosporales; family Micromonosporaceae; genus Micromonospora; species Micromonospora sp. M42. Next base: position 3,041,798 of record NZ_KK037233.1, read on the forward strand.
CCACAAGGGAGCGAAAGTCAGCGTCCGTCGGCGAGCCGGTATCGGCGGCGACGATCGTCTCCCAGGGAAAGCCGAGCGCACGGAGCCGCTCCAACATGACCGCGGTCACGTCGACCTCGGTGAGGTCGTAGCGGTCCAGCAGGGCCTGGCGGGCGCGGCCCGGTCGCCGGATCGACGTCAGCACCACCAGGAAGCCGCGCCGGTCGATCACCTCGGCGAGCCGCCGCCGGGCCCGGGCGGCGGCGCCCGGCGTCAGGATCGGCCCAACTGTGCTGACCGAGCGGGTGCCGGTCAGCGACGAGGTGCGGTCCGGCGGGACGTAACGGCCGGTACTCGCGTCCCAGAACAGCGGGATCTCCCGCAGAAGTTCGTCCAGCTTCGGCCGTGCCGGTAGTTCCTGGGCGCGGGGGAACCGGGCGCGCACTCTGGCGCGTACCGTCTCGGGGTCGAGCTTCTGACCCACGAGCGCGCCGGCGGCCAGACGGAGCGCACGCTCGGCGGTCATCCGTTCCGCCGGGTAGAGCTGGCCCTGCGCGTTGACGGCGGCCTCGCCGCCGCTACCGGCGGCGGCGAGCTGGAGCAGCCGGGCCTCGTTCAGCGGCGGCATCCCGGCTGGCGGCGTCTCCAGCGCACGCAGCTCCTCCACCGCACGGCTGCGGCTGGGCAACGGGTCCGCGCCGGCCAGGGCCGCCGCCCGGCGGCCCAGACGGGTCACGTATCCGAGCAGGTCGTCGGCCGTGCGCTCGGTGCCGGGGTCGTCCGGCTCCCGGCCGATCAGGACGGTGTCGCCGCCGCGCAGTCGCTGCATCGCCAGCCGCGCGTCGCCGCCCCGGGCCAGCTCGGTCTCCACCGCGGCGCGCACCAGGCCGATGGCCTGCGCGGTGCGCTTCGGCTCGGCCGTGTAGGAGCCGCGGGTGACGTTCAACGCCTCGGCGATCTCCTCGCTGGAGGCCGCCCCACCCCGCGCGTCCAGCAACGCCACGATCTCGTCGCCGATCAGGCCGAGGGCCGGGTTGGGCTGCCAGTCGCGGGTGAGGACCCGCCGCAGCAGGATGGAGATCTGCGGCTGTTGCTTGCCGACGACCCGCGCCACGTCCGCCTGGGACGGCCAGCGCAGGTAGTGACCCTTTTCGTCGGCGGCCTGCCCGAGGAGCACCTGCACGGCCGTGCGGTGCCATGAGGTCCGACCGGTCTCGGGCGGGAGCAACGTGGCACAGAGCGCCTCGACGTGCTGCGCGTCCGGGCTGGCGGGAGACGGCGGCGCGTCGGTGGCGAGCAGGTCGCGCAGTTCCCGGCTGCGGGCCAGGATCTCCTTGCGGGTGGCGTCCGGCACGCCCCGGGCGCGGGTCAGCGCGGACGGCTCGGCGTCCAGCAGTTCCCCGACGGTACCGATGCCGAGGCGTTCCAGGGCCGACCGGGCGCGGGCGGTCAACTCGGCCGCTTCCAGCGACGAGTCCCGGCTCAGTGGCGCCGGCCCACCGGTGTCGTCGGTGGGCGGCATCGGTTCGGGGATCTCCCGGAACACCGCCCGCCACGCGTCGGTCATTTCGTCGAGGGTGTCGAATCGATCCGCCGTGTCCCGGGCCAGTGCCTTGGCGAAGTAGGCGACCAGACGGTCCGCGACCGAGGGGTCGAACGCCGCCGGATCGAGGGTCACCTCGTCGCTGATCGCGGCCGGGTTCGCGCCGTTGCCCCAGCGGGGCAGCGTCCCGGTGGCCATCTCGTAGAGCGTCACGGCGACGGCGAACCGCTCGGCGGCGGCGTCGTAACGCAGCCGGCGCGGCGGGCCGAGGAACGGGTCGAGGTAGGCGGTGGTGCCGGCGGTGAGCTGGTCGGCCGGGACCGCAGCCAGCGAGAAGTCGAAGATGCACAGGTGCGGTTGCTTGTCCTTCGGACGGGGGCGGGATGCCAGGTTCGCCGGTTTGATGTCCCGGTGCCACACGCCCTGCCCGTCCAGGAAGGCGACGATCTCCAGCAGGTCCCGGCCGTACCGCTCCAGCAGGTCCAGCGCCAGTCGACCGCCGCGCAGGTCCTCGGCCAGCGTGCGTTCACCGGCGTTCTCCAGCAGCAGCGCGGTCCGGCCGCCGACCTTGACCGGGCCACGCACCAGCGCGGCAACTCGCGAGTCCCGCAGCTTGTCCACGGCGCGGGCCTCGGCCGCGAAGCGCTCCGCGTACTGCTCGTCCCGGGCGACCTTCAGCACCACCGGCCGCCGGTCCGACCCGGCGTCCTCGGTCACCAGCAGGGCGACCGCCGTGGAGCCGCTGCCCAGCCGACCGAGCACCGTCAGCCCGCCGTCGAGTACGTCACCGCGGTGGGCGCGCAACGGATCCACCACCGGCTCCGGCTCGGGCGCGGTCAGTTCCTCCCAGACCAGTTCCAGGCCGGCGAGAAAGTCAGTGACCCGCCGCATCCGCGACCCCGGGTCGCCTTGGGTGGCGTCGTAGACGATTTCGACAAGCGCCTTGGGCATGCCGTCGGCGACCGCGTCCAGCCGCAGTCCACCGCCGGCCACCGCCGCGACAAGTTCCTCCGCCGACGCCGCCGGCTCCACGCCCGTGAAGATCCGGTACGCCAGCGCCCCGAGCGAGAACATGTCGAGCTGATGGCCTGGCAGGTCGTCCAGGGTTGCTGCCTCAGGTGCCTGGTAGCGCCGGACCGAGTCGTCGAAGAAGAGCTCCAGCGAGGCCGGGTCCGTGGGCGAGCCGAGGGAAGTCATCCGAGTGCCGGGCAGCCGCCCACCGGTCTGCCAGTCGGTGACCACCAGGATGGGACGGGCGCTGTCCGGGTCACAGACGTAGACCGCCCGGGGATTCAGCGAGCGGTGTGACAGCCGACGCGAGTGGGCGTGCCCCACAATCTCGGCGAGATCCTGCACCAGTTGCAGTCGCTGGGCCAGTTGGAGCCGGCCGTCCCGCTCGGCCAGCCACTGGTCGAGTCGCTGCCACTCGGGCCGGTGGTCGAAAACCACCGCCGGACCCCAGGGGTGGTCGACCAGGTCCAGCGCGCGGGCGATGCCCGGATGGTGGATGCCCTGTAACAGCCGGAACTCGCGTTCGGCGGCCCGCCGGATGGCGGGCACGTCCTCTTCCGCCGCGCGGCTGGTCAGGTAGAACCGCACCCGCCGCAGCAGCGAGGTGTCCACGGTGTGGTCGGCGAGGAAGTCCTGCCAGCCGATGCCCTCGGCGAAGGGCCGCTGGTGCAGCATGAGCTGGTTGACCCGCCGCTCGGCCACCGACGGCCGGATCTTGGCGCCGCGCACCAGCTCGACGATCTGCCGGGCACGTACCGCGTCGACGAGATGGCGAGAATCCGCCGGCGACGCCAGCAGCATCTGCTTGAGGCTGGGCAGTTGGCTGTTGTTGTCGTCCAGCCCGTAGACGTGTTGACGCCCGATGTCGTCCAGCTCGCAGCGCATGTTGCGGGCGTGCAGGAAGACTGCCGCGTTCACGAAGGGGATCCGGGCGCCGGGCGGGGCGTACTGGCCGATGACGCTGCGCAGCCGCTTGGCTTTGCGGTTGGTCAGGATCAGTGGACTGTCCACGTGGGATCGGCCATGCCGCCACCGCTGGCCGTCGCCCGAGATCCGGCCCTGCCAGTGCTTGAGTTCGAGCACGTAGAGGCCACTGCGGGTGAGCACCAGGGCGTCGATCTCGTTGATGGAGCCATCGGTGCCGACGAACTCGACGTTGGCCCAGACGTGATACGGCTCGGCGTCCGGCAGATACGAAGCCAACTCCCGAAGGCCGTCCTGTTCATGCAGGTAGGCAGTGGGATTGATCTGTTGCCAGCGCGGCGAGTCCTCACGCATGACGCACCAAGCGAATCTGCGCAGTCATGACGGCCACTCCCCACGTATTCAACTGTGTTGGATCCGGTGCACGGTACCGGCCGTCGAACAGCGACAAAGTCGAATATCCGACACTTTTTCTCATCCCGCGCCGTGAGACCCACTGGTGCCCGTACTCGGGGCGCTCAGGTTCTGCCCGGACGACCGATCCGGTACGGAGGAAGTCTCGTCGGCGGGCGCTCCGATCCGCTGTACCCCTTCGGCCACGAACGCTCGCGGCACCTGCGCGGCAGGCACCAGTGAGGCCAGGAATCGCTGAGTCTCCGGGTCTACCGAGTAGATCAGCGTCCCCCGCATCCCGCGTGTGAGCAGGACCTTGTATGTGTTACGGATGAGCCGATCGGCATCCCTTGCCGCGACTCGCCGCCGCCGGTCGAAGATGGCGCTGTCATGTGACTCCGACGGTTGACTGATCAGCCTGCCGTTCCGGAACACCAGATCCGGGCCGAGAATGACACCCGACCAGTCGTACTCAAAACCTTGTGCTGTGTAGATGCATCCCACCTGTTCGAAGCCGGCCCGGTCGATGGCCCAGAAGGAACTCGACGGAATGCCCCGGGGCGGATGCTTGCCGGCCGCGTTCCACGGCTTCGACCAGGCTCCGATGCGGATATCCTGGACGAGGTCCCGACCCCGCGGCTCTTCGGTCCACGGCCAGCAGAAACCGGCCGAGATGCGCGCCGACGCCTTCCGGTTGTGGGTACGGCGTAGCAACATCTCCATTTGACTCGGTGAGGCGGCAAGGGCAAGCCGGAAGGAGTCGTCCCCGCTCCAACGGTACGGACGACCTTCGGCAAGGCCCAGCAGGTGCCGCACCCATCGTTCGTAACGTGGGCTGCCACCACACCGAAACTGGGCCCCGAGATGAACGAAGTCGACCTCAAGGTCCAGCCGCTCCGCCGCGTCACGAATCATCGCAACGCTGCCCACCTCGTTTGGCCGCACCACCTGATCGTCGTCGAGCAGGAAGACGGGCACCTTTGCCACTTCGATGAGTTCCCGGACCTGCGGCTTTCGTCCTCGGCGGCTGCCACGAGAGGACTGGGCGCGGATCCGATGCGCCTCGTCGCAGATCAACACGTCCAGGCTGTCGGCCGGCTCATCCATGAAGTCCATGAAGTAGTGGAACAGCGCTGCGGTGCGCTGGTCGGGGCTGCGCGGCTGGCTCCTGGCGTACCGCCGCAGACTCTCCCGGAACGCCTTGGACCCGGTTGCGTGGGCAACCGATCGACCTTCCCGTGCCAGGTCGGTGAGTAGCGTCAAGGCGATGGCGCTCTTACCGCTGCCGGGCCCGCCCGCGACCAGCACCACTCGCTTCCGCCGGCCCTGGTCCGCCCAACGCATGCCGCGCATAGCCAGTTCATAGGCCGCGCGCTGTTCATCGAGCAGGACAAGATGCCGTCGGCTGTCCAGGTCCTCCGCACTGAAGGTGAGGAGTCGTCGACTGGGCTGCACTGTGGCCGTCAGCAACGCTCGTGCGGCCGCCTCGTCCCGCCAGGGAGCGAACCGTCCGCTCAGATAGCGGCGCATCTCCTCGGTACGGTCGCTGGTGAACACCATTCGCCGGTCATTTCGGTCTTCATCATCCTCTTTGATCAGTGCCGGAATGTGCCGCTGCTCCGCGTTGTGCAGGTACGCCAGGCCGTGCACCCGGTCGGGCGACTCGGCGAACATAGGCAGGAAGTCGGTCAGGTATGAGCAGTAGTTCTCAACCTGTACCGCAGGATGGACCTGGGGCTCGGCCATGCCCGGCACCTGCACCAATTTCTCAACTTCGTCGTAGGTGGTCGCAGCGCTCCACTGCTTGAGCTCCACGACGAGGTATGCCGGGCGTCGGGTGAGTGGCTCCATGCCAGCGAGGATGACGTCGATACGCTTGCTGCTACGTGGCAATTGGCACTCCACGAGCAGGTCGAGTGCCCCAAGACCAGCGCCGACGAGCTCCACTGCCAATGCTGGAAGACTCTGCTGCCAGGACGATTGCTCACTGTCTGAAATCCGGAAGCCAGCCCGAGCGAGATGAGCCCTCAGCTGCTCGGCGAGCTGCGCCTCCCTCGCCAGGTCCAGGATCTGCGTGGCGCTGGTCTGAAAGGCGAGCAATTGAGTGGCCCCCAGGCACGAAGATCTCGTGCGGTGGGGGCATGTCCCGGGGGAAGCCCGTCGATCCGCTGAACCGCCCGCCACTCTAGCGGCCTCCTTTGGACAGAGGCCACCCATTCATCAAGGTGCCGCATCCACTCGGCCACATGACACGCCTTCTGGTCGCTAGGGTCTGGCGGCGTGGAGACGACGGTGAGTTACTCGAGACTGGTCCGGCCGGCGATCGACCGGGTCTACGTTGGCGCCCGCTGGGCAGCTCGCGCCCGGATGGAGGCGTTCTACGCCGAGCGGGGCTGCACACTCGGTGCGGAGAACAGCTTCTTCTCCGGTGTGCTGGCCCGGCCGATGCCCGCCGAGGCGCTGGCCGACGGCCTGATCTACACGTCCGGCAGCATGGACGAGGAACTGGAGCAGGGCGTCGTCGTCCGGGACGCCGAGGGCGCGTGGCACCTCACCGAACTGGGCCGGGAACTGACGCTGTTCGCCCAGCGGGCCACCGGCGAGGCCGCCGAGGAACTGTGGGCCATGCTGCCCGGGGTACTGCCCGGCCTGGGCATCGTGCCCCGGCTCGCCGACCTGGTCGGCCGGGTGCTGACGCACGCGCAGGCCACCGGCGGGCCGGTGTTCCGGGCGATGTCCCCGCCGTACGAGCCGGCGGGCGCCTCCCCGGCGCTGCTGCTCGTGACCCGGCTGGGCTCGCTGCGGCACCACCGTGCGGACGCGCACCGGGCCGCGTGGCGGGCCGCCGGGCTGACCGCCGACGAGATCCGTACGCTGCCGGACGGCCCAGAACGCGCAGCGATCGAGGCGGACACCGACCGCCGCGACGAGCCGGCGTACGTGGTGCTCACCGAGGCCGAGCGATGGGACCTGCTGGCCGGCCTCGCCGCCCTCCCCAACTAGAAGCCCTGTGGCGTACTCGGCAACGGTGGGCGGGTGCGACCAACGGGCGTGCCGACGCAGGGTCAGGGTCAGCGCCCGGGTGGTTCGCGGCGGTGTGCCGGGCCCGCTCCAGCGAAGGATCCCCGACCAATGGCGAGGCGTAAACCGGTATCGGCAGCGGCTGCATCGGGACCCTGCTGAACCAGTTGCTGGCCGATTCGCACGAAGGGGAGCCGCGAGGAAGCGCGGCGAGCCGGTCGCTCCTTTCCGCAGACAGGGATAGTGGTGAAAGGATGGGCCTCCGTTGGCAGGCTGGTCCCACACGAACGTGTAGGAGAGTCGATGAATCTTGAGCAACTGTGGTCCGAGTTGACGACGGAGCTTCTGGACATCCTTGCTGCCAATCGGTCCCGGATCGCGGAGCTCGATGTACGGGAGAAGGCCGACCAGACTTTGCTCACCGAAGCTGACCTCGCGGTTGAACAGCTGATCATGGCCAAGATCCGCGCCTTGGATCCTGCTGCCCGTGTCCTAGCGGAGGAGTCGGGTAGCGGTAGTTGGCGGCCCGGCATCGATGAGGAGCCTGCGCGGATCTGGATCATCGATCCGATCGATGGTACGGCTGAGTTCGTCCATCCGAGGAGCGCCGAGTTCTGCTCCGTTGTATGCCTGTTAGAACAGCGGACGCCAGTCGCCGCGCTCATCGTCGCTCCCGAACTCGGTACCGGCCGCACGCCGGTCGTCGTGCAAGCATCCCGAGCCGACAGCACGATCCTCGTCAACGGTCGGCCCGCGATGCTTAACAACCATTCCGAGCCCGCACTTGTCGCATCTCTGACACGCAGTTCGGGGTCCGAGGCACCGCCCTACGAGTCGGCCATGGTGAAGGCTGGCTACCGGCTGAAGACCCGCACCACGTCACAGACGCTCGACATGCTCCGCACAGCGCTGGATCTCACAGATCATGTAGACGGGGCCCCACGTTTCGACCTCTTCCATCGCAAGCAACAGAAGGTCTGGGATGGCTTGGCGGGGTTGTGCCTCGGTGAGATCGTCGGTCTAATGTGCACAGACGGTGAGGGAAACAAGCGCTTACCAGTGTCTATCGATACGCTCGCTCAGCCAGAACCGGCTTTCGCCAGCACCGTGATGGGTCGTCCGGAGGCAGTCAAGTGGTTCGTGGAGTTGGCGCGGGACTCCCGCACCGAAACACCGAAGTCCTCGTAGACGTAACGTCGATCATCGGTGCCGATGACTTCATCGCCGCCCAGAACCGCCGCGTGCAACCCGGTGATCCGTTCGCGCGCCAAGCCTTCGTCGAACTGATCCAGTCCTTGATTTTCATGGACCGGGTATGGGTTGCCCACCCAGTGCTCGCTCGACCCACTGCTGCGGATTTCGGCACAAAACCCTTCCTGCTACGGGCGTTGGCGGAGGCAGAGCTACTCCATCCGCTACAACTGGATGCCGATGAGAGCCGAACCGCTCGGACTGCTGAGGAGTCTGCTCTTCAGGATCTGCAGAGCTGGCAGGGGAGCCAGGCGCTCGGGCAGTTCATCGAGCAGGCGCTCGTCTGCGACGACGCCATGCCGGGGCCTCGCAACTCGCTCTCGAAGCGCATCCACGGCTGGTCCACGTTCCAGGCCGCCCATGTCCGGGTGGCCGGCCATCACGCGGATCGGATCGCGACGTCGGACGGCGTTGAGGATGACCCGTTCGGTGAGTGGGCGAGAGCAGCCTCAATCGTCCTGCGGGGTCCACTGCGGTCGATGGCTCCGCCAGGTGAGGAGGTCTACGTCGCAGCCACCCTTGCACGAGGGCTCAAGTACCGGTCGAGAGCGGACGCCACGGGGCTTTCATACCAAGCACACCCCATTCGAAGAGACTTCCTCCTTACCTTCGACCTGTCCCGCGAGGGCGCGGCCGAAGGAGTCGTACTCGACGTCATCAAGGCTATTCGCGGTATCCACCAATCCCTCGCCACTGCCGTAAGTGAGAGCGACACCCATCAGGTGCGGTTGCTTGAGTTGGAACTACCACTACTCGGCGGTCGACTCTGGCAGGCGTCGGAAACCGGCAAAATGGGAGACAACGCGTGGGTCGACTTGGTCGTCAACCGCATCGGTGAGTATCGAAAAAAGGCAGCCGACCTACGGGCAGCTGTCGCCAGGTGCGTCACCGACGAGGACTACCTACGCCTTGCGCGGGACATCGACGAAGCAAAGAAGCAACTACTCGAACGCCTCGGGCTACGCAAGATCGCCTTGTCGACGGTAGAGCAGGAACTCGTGAATGGCGTGGCGTCCGTGGCTGAGTCGGTGCCGGGAATCCCGAAGGTTTCGGGAATGTGGATCGGTGCCCGGGTGATCGGCAAGCAGGTCTCTGCGACCGGCACCCCGGTACAGCGATTCCTGTACAGAGAGTTCTATCGGGCGTGGAAGCGGGCAGGACGCTGAGGTGAATTCCGCGTCGAGGCGATCCGCGCGGCCAGACGATTGGAGCGCGCGGCGATCGAGGCGGACACCGGCCGCCGCGACGAGCCCGCGTACGCGGTGCTCACCGGCACCGAGCGCGGGGAGTTGCTGCCGGCCTCGCCGCCCTGCCAACTAGTGCTCGCCCACAGAGCCGTTGGGTGGAACGCCATGGGTGTCTCCGGCCCCGTTTGACACCCATCGCGTTCCACTCACCGCGAGGGCGCGCTGCGCAACGGCAGGTCAAGCGCGGGGCGGGTCCTCCTCGGCCGGGGCGGTGCCATCTATCGGCAGGCCGAACTCCGCCGGTGAGTTCTCGTCGGTGCCGTCCAGGTCCGCGTGCGGCTCGTCCGGGATGACGTCGTCGGGATCGGCGCCTCCGGCGTGCAGTTCGGACAGCTCAACCGGATCAGTCATGCCGCCCTGGTACCCGCCCGGCGCCGCCCGAACCCGCCCGAGGGCCGACGGGGTCAGGCGCGCTGCAGGTGTCGTTCGAGGCCGTCGAAGAGCAGGTCGAGGGTGAACTCGAACTCGGTCTGGGAGTCGCACCAGCCCAGCGTCGGATCGGCCGCGTCGTGCGTCTCGGCGGCCACCATCGCGGCCAGGTGCGGCAGCCGTTCGGCCAGCGCCACCATCTCCGCTTCCGCGGCTGCGGCGTCGGCCGCCCCGCCCGCGTCCGGGCGGAACACCTCCTGGGCGAAGCCGAGCGCCATGCTGCCGAACGCGTGCAGCGCCCGGTGGGCGATCCGGTACGAGAAGCCGCCGTCGACGAGCGTGGCGAGGATGCCGTCGTAGTAGGCGTACACCCCGGCGGGGACTGTCGGGCGCGAGCTGAGCAGCGCGGGGGCCCACGGGTGCCGCAGCATGACCGCGCGCGCGGCGAGGAAGCGCAGCCGCAGCCGGGTACGCCAGTCGCCGCCGGGCGCGTCCGCTTCGGCACGCTCGGCGGCCGAGGTGATCTCCGTGGCGACCGCGTCCACGAGGCCGTCGAGCAGTCCGGCCTTGCCGGGTAGGTGGTGGTAGAGCGACATGGCCTCGACGCCGAGTTCGGCGGCGAGCCGGCGCATCGTGAGCGCCTCCATCCCTTCCGCGTCGACGAGGGCGATCGCGCTGGCCAGGGCCCGCTCGCGGCTCAGCGGCTCCCGAGGTTTCCGCGCTCCCATCCGGCTCCCCATCTCCCCTTGACCTTACAACGTATGGTTGGCCTTACGGCGTAAGGCAAGCCCCGCCACCGCGTCGTTCACCCCCGAAGGAGCCGCCATGCACCAGCTGATCCGTACCGCCCGGGTGACCGGGCTGTTCTACCTCGGGCTCGCCGTCACCGGCGCGCTGGGGTTCCTCACCGTCCGGCCGATGATCTTTAACCCGGACGACGCGGGCGCGACGTTCGCCAACCTGGTGGCCCACGAGTCGCTGGCCCGCGTCGGCATCGTCCTCGAACTGCTCGTCGTCCTCACCCAGGCGCTCACCGCCGTCTGGTTCCACCGCCTGTTCCGGACTGTCGACAGCACCGCCTCGGGCAGCATCGCCGCCTTCGGGCTCGTCAACGCGGTCGCGATCCTGGGCAGCGCCGCAGTGCTCGCGGCGGCCCTGGGGGTGGCGACCGGCGGGCCGGGCGACGCCGACACGGTCCAGCTGCTCTACCTGGTCAGCGGGAACCTGTGGGAGGTGGGCGGCCTCTTCTTCGGGCTCTGGCTGGTGCCGATGGGCTGGTGCGTGCTCCGGTCGGGCTGGCTGCCCCGGCCGCTGGGCCGGCTCCTCGTCGCCGGTGGCGTCGGCTACGTGCTCATGACGTTCGTCGCGTACCTCGCCCCCGGCGCCGGCATCGTCGGCGATCTGCTGGTGGTGCCCGCCACGGTGGGCGAGGTGTGGATCCTCGGCTACCTGATCGTCTTCGGCGTGCGAAAGCGCGCGGAGACGGATGCCAGGGCGACCGCAAACTAGGCGGGGCTCGCGGCCAGGGCGACACCCCGGGCGTACCGGATGGCGGCCGGGGTGTCCGCGAACACCAGGCCCTCGCGGCGCAGCTCCTCGGCGACGCCGAGCGTGCTGAGCACCTGGTCGTGGCCCGGGGTGATGCCGGAGAGCAGCACCGTGATCCCCCGGGCGCGCAGCCGGGCGATGGCGTCGCCGAGCACCTGCGCGCCGGTGGCGTCGATGGTGGAGACGCGGGACATCCGCAGGATCACCACCCGCACGTCGGCCACCTCGGCCAACTCCAGCAGGAACGTGTGCGCGGCGGCGAAGAAGAGCGGCCCGTCCAGCCGGTACGCGACGATGTGCTCGGCGAGCAGCGCGTGCTCCTCGGCGCTGTGCTCGCCGGTGTCCAGCGGCACCTGTTCCAGCTTGGCGCTGCGGGCCACCGCGCGCAGCGCCAGCACGACCGCGACAGCGAGCCCGACGACCACAGCTGTCACCAGGTCCCAGATGACGGTGACGGCGAACGTCAGCACCAGCACCACCGCGTCGGCGCGGGTGGCCCGCATCAGCGCCAGCAGGGAGGCCGCCTCCACCATCCGTACCGTGGTGGCGAGCAGCACCCCGGCCAGGGCGGCCAGCGGGATGCGCCCGACGAGCGGGGCGGCGGCGAGCACGATCGCGGCGAGGGCCACCGCGTGGGTGAGCGCGGCGAGCTTCGAGGACGCCCCGGCGCGGACGTTCACCGCGGTACGGGCGATGGCGGCGGTCGCCGGGATGCCGCCGAAGACCGGGGAGGCGAGGTTGGCCAGGCCCTGGCCGAACAGTTCGCGGTCCGGGTCGTGCCGCTCGCCGACTGTCATGCCGTCGGCCACGGTGGCGGAGAGCAGGCTCTCCAGCGCGGCGAGCGCGGCCACGGCGAGGGCGCTGGGCAGCAGCACGCCCAGCGCGCCGAGGTCGACGAAGTCCAGCGACGGCGCGGGCAGCCCCTGCGGCAGCTCGCCGATCCGGGCCAGGTCGATCGGGGCCAGCTCGGCGAGGAGCGTCGCGGCGGCCACCCCGACCAGGGAGAACGGCACGGCGGGCCGCCACCGGCCGCCGAGCAGCATCAGCGCCGCCACGCCGAGCGCGACAGCGATCGCGGCGGGCCGGGGATGCGCGGCGAACCGGGCGACCGCGTCGGCGGCCACCGCCCACACCTTCTCGCCGTGCGCGCCGGTGACGCCGAGCGCGGCCGGCACCTGTTGCAGCGCGATGACCACGGCGATGCCGGCGGTGAACCCCTCGATCACCGGGGACGGCAGGTAGCGGACGTACCGGCCGAGGCGGGCCAGGGCGAGCGCGATCAGGATCAGCCCGGCCAGCGCGCCGACCATCAGCACGCCACCGGCGCCGAACTGCTGCACCACCGGCACCAGCACGACAGTCATCGCTCCGGTGGGGCCGGAGACCTGGAGGTTGGAGCCGCCGAAGACCGCCGCGACCGCTCCGGCGACGACGGCGGTGACCAGTCCGGCCTGCGCGCCGAGGCCGGAGGTGACGCCGAAGGCGAGCGCCAGGGGCAGCGCCACCACGGCGACGGTGAGCCCGGCGAGCAGGTCGCGCCGGGGCGAGCGGCGCGCCGCCGCCCAGTCGGCCCGGCCGGGCAGCAGCCCGCGGAACAGCCGGCCCGTCTGCCGTACGACGTCACCGGCGCGAAGGGCAGTCGCCGCGCTCACCGGTCCGTCCCCGAGGCCCGCAGCTCGTCCAGCAGGCCGTCCCGGTCGGTGAGGACCGCGCCGAGGATGCGCCGACCGGCGGCGAGCAGGTCCGCCACGTCGGGGGTGCTGAGCGCGTACATGACGAGGGGGCCGTCCCGGTACGAGGTGACCATGCCGGCGCGGCGCAGCACGGCGAGCTGCTGGGAGAGGTTGGACGCCTCCACGTCGATGGCGGCGAGCAGGTCGCGGACCGGTTTCGGCCCGTCCTGGAGCAGTTCGAGCACCCGGATGCGCACGGGGTGCCCGAGGGTGCGGAACAGCTCCGCCTTGGCCTGGTACAGCGGCACCGACACGACACACCCCTCCGACGACGACTCTGAAGACTTTAGCACTTGCATAAATCTTCACATCGACGGAGATGAAGGGCGTCCCGCTCAGGCCAGGTCGTTGACGCAGCGCAGCACCGGCCGGGAGGTGAGCGCCTCGGCATCCAGCGGGCACGTGGTGCTCACCGTGAAGACGACGCTCTCCCCCGGCAGCAGCGTCACCAGGGCCGCGTCGACCTGGGCGGACGGGTCCAGCCGGTCCGGGAACAGCGTCAGGTCGCGCAGCACCGTCCGCGCGGTCACCCGGACCCGCCGGCCGCCGTCCACCGGCTCGACCGCCGCGTCCCACTGCGCCGCCGGCCACCGCACGTCGCGGTCCTCGGCGAAGAACCACAGCGCGCGCTCCGCGGCGTCCCCGGCGTCCGCGACGAGCAGTTCCGCGCGGCCGTCGTCCGGCCGCGCCAGCTCCGCCGGCAGTTCCACCACGACCGAGGAGTACGCCGGGACGTCGAGGTCGACCGAGGTCTTCGCCCTCGGCTCCCCGGTGACTGTCAGCCGGGTGACGGTGGCCGGCCCGCGCCACGCCTGCGCGGTCTCGTTCACCGCCACCAGCGCCGGCCGGCCGTCGCGCGGCTGCACGGTGAGCAGCCGGTCGGCGTAGGCGCGGCGCAGCGCGTACCACAGGGGTTTGCGGCGCCCGTCGCCGTCGATCGCCGACCACGACGTGACCGGCCAGCAGTCGTTGAGCTGCCACACGACGGTGCCGGCGCAGACCGGCCGGTGCGAGCGGAAGTGCTCCACGCCGAGCTGGATGGCGCGGGCCTGGTTGAGCTGGGTGAGGTAGTGCCAGTCGTCGAAGTCGGCGGGCGGCGGCAGGTGGGCGTCGAGCCCGCGCCGCAGCTTGCCGTCCCCGTCGGTTGCCTTCTGGTGGTGCGTCATGCCCGGCGAGTCGTGCGCGAGCGGGTCGTCGGAGAGGGCCCGGCGCAGCGTCGCGTACGCGGGCGGCGCCTGGTAGCCGAACTCGGCCACGAAGCGCGGCACGTAGTCCCGGTAGCGCGTGTAGTCGTCGGTGTTCCACACGTCCCAGATGTGCGTGGTGCCGTGCGCCGGGTTGTTGGGGTGAAGTTCCTCGCTGCCGGACCAGGGACTGCCCGGCCAGTACGGGACGGTCGGGTCCAGCTCCCCGACGACGGCGGGGAGCAGCTCCAGGTAGTAGCCGCGTCCCCAGGTGCGCCCGGCCAGGGGTTCCTGCCAGTCCCAGTCGTGCCAGCCCCAGATGTTCTCGTTGTTGCCGGTCCAGAGCACCAGCGACGGGTGCCCGGCGAGGCGGGTGACCTGCTCGCGCGCCTCCGCCTCGACCTCGGTGCGGAACGGTTCCTCCTCCGGGTACGCGGCGCAGGCGAACAGGAAGTCCTGCTGCACCAGCAATCCCATCTCGTCGGCCAGGTCGTAGAAGTCGTCCGACTCGTACCGGCCGCCGCCCCAGACGCGCAGCAGGTTGACGTGCGCGCCGGCCGCCTGGCCGAACCGCTGCGCGAGGCGCTCCCGGGTGACCCGGTTCGGGAACGCGTCGTCGGGGATCCAGTTGACGCCCCTGACGAACACCGGCACGTCGTTGACGTGCAGCGCGAACGGGGTGCCGTGCGCGTCGGGCGTGGTGTCCAGGCGTACCGAGCGGAACCCGATCCGGCGGGACGCGGCGTCCAGCTCCCGGCCGTCGGCGGCGTGCAGGGTGGCGTCGAGGTCGTAGCGGGGCTGGTCGCCGTACCCGATCGGCCACCACAGCGCGGGGTCCGCGACGGTGAGCGTCACGACGGCGGTCCGCTCCCCCGCCGGTACGGCGATCTCGGCGGTGACCCCGGCGACGGTGGCGCGGACGGTCAGCGGCTCGTCGCCGGTCCGCTCGACCTCGGCGTGCAGCTCGACCCGGCCGACGCCGTCGACCACCGTGACGATCGGCCGGACCGACGCGAGCCGGGCGGTGGACCAGGCGTGCAGGCCGATGTCGCGCCAGATGCCGGCGGTGACGAGCGTCGGTCCCCAGTCCCAGCCGAAGTTGCAGGCGGTCTTGCGGATGAAGTGGAACGGCTCCGGGTACGCGTTCGGCCGGTCACCGAGCCGGTCCCGGTGCGCCTCGGCATACCGGTACGGGGAGTCGAAGCGTACGGCCAGGGTGTTGCCGTCCGGGCGCAGCAGCGCGCGGACGTCGAAGCGGTACGAGCGGTGCTGGTTCTCGGTGCGGCCGACCTCGACGCCGTTGAGCGTGACGGTGGCGACCGTGTCCAGGCCGGCGCAGACCAGGTCGACCCGCTCTTCGTCGCCGGGCTGCCATCCGAACGTCGTCTCGTAGACCCAGTCGGTGCGGCCGATCCAGGTGAGGCGGTTCTCGTTGTCGTCCAGGTACGGGTCGGGGATGAGGCCGGCCGCGAGCAGGTCGGTGTGCACGCATCCGGGCACTGTCGCCGGCACCGCCGTCCCGGCGATCTGCGGCGGCACCGCCGGACCGGGCTCGGCCCGCAGCGTCCATCCCTCGTGCAGCAGAGTTCGACGGCTCACGACTTCACCGCGCCTTCCATGATTCCGCGGACGATCTGACGTCCACCGATGAACAGCATGACCAGCAGGGGCACGGTGGCGATGAACGCACCAGCGAGCACCCGCCGGTAGATCACGTAGTTGCCGCTTGCGAGGTCGGAGACCGCCACCATCGACGTCGGGTAGTCGGTGCCGCTGAGCGTGATGAGCGGCCACTGGAAGTCGTTCCAGGTGGCCACGAACGTGAGCAGGCCGAGCACCGCCAGCGCCGGGCGGATCGCGGGGAGCACGATCGTCGCGTACACCCGCATGGTCGTGGCGCCGTCGACCCGGGCCGACTCGATCAGCTCGTCCGGGACGGTGTTCAGGATGAACTGCCGCATGTAGAACACGCCGAACGCGGTGACCAGGCCGGGCGCGATGACGGCGAGCAGCGTGCCGTTCCAGCCGAGCTTGCCCATCACGATGTAGAGCGCCACGATCCCGAGCTGGTTGGGCACGGTGAGCGTGAGCACCACGAACAGCATCAGCGCGCGGCTGCCCCGGAAGCGCAGCTTGGCGAACGCGAAGCCGGCCAGCGAGCAGAAGAACAGCACCGAGGCGGTCACCACCACCGAGACGATGACGCTGTTGATCAGCGACGCGGCGAAGTAGACGTCTTGGAGGGAGAAGACCTCCTCGACGTTCGTCAGGAACCGGTCGCCGGGGATCACCGCGGGCGGCAGCTTCGCCAGCGCCTCGTCGTCACTGGTGGCGATGACGAACATCCAGTAGAGCGGGAACGCGGCGAACAGCATGCTGACCGCGAGCAGCAGGTAGGTCCAGAGCCCGGCCGGGGTGTCCTGCGGGGCCCGGGCCACCACACGTCGGGTCGTCACCGGCGGCCTCCGGAGAGTCGGTTGGTCAGCAGGTAGTTGAGGCCGGCCACGATCAGGATGATCAGGAACAACGCCCAGGACATGGCGGCGGCGTAGCCGAGGTTGAGGTCCTTCCAGCCGACCTTGTAGATGAGCTGGGCGATGGTCTGCCATTCGCCGTCCGGCCCGCCGGTCGCGGCCTGCGCGTTCGGGTCGAACAGCATCGGCTCGGTGAACAACTGCAACCCGCCGATGGTGGAGAGGATGACTGTGAACAGGACCACCGGCTGGATCATCGGCACGGTTATCCGCCAGAGCTGCTTCCACTGCCCGGCGCCGTCGATGGCGGCGGCCTCGTAGACGTCGCGCGGGATGGACTGCATGGCGGCCAGGTAGAGCAGCGCGTTGTAGCCGATCCACTTCCAGTTGACCATGGTGGCGATGGCGATCCAGGCCTGGAGCTTGCCGGCCCGCCAGTCGATCGGGTCGTCCGCGCCGCCGATGCCGAGCAGGCCGAGCACCCAGTTGGCCATGCCGAAGTCGCGGGAGAAGAAGACGCTGAACACCATCGTGGAGGCCACGATCGGTGTCACGTACGGCAGCAGGACACCCACCCGCCACCAGGTCTGCGCCCGCAGCTTGCGGTTGAGCAGCGACGCGACGAGCAGCGCGAGCAGCAGTTGCGGCACTGTGGAGAGCAGGAAGATGCCGAACGTGTTGTAAAGGGCGTTCCAGAAGTCCTCGTCGGCGGCCAGGCGGCTGAAGTTCTCCAGGCCCGCCCAGTACGGCAGCGTCGGGTCGTCCAGGCGGTAGTTGCGCAGCGACACGACCGCGTTGAACAGCAGCGGGAACAGCCCGAACACGAGGAAGAGCAGGAAGAACGGCGCGATCATCAGGTACGGCACGTAGCGCATGTCGAAGCGGTACAGCCGGTCGCGCCAGGTCATCCGCCGGTCGCCGGCACTGCCGCCCTGCGGCGCGGGTGGGCGGCGGGGCGGTGCGGCACGGGTGCTGGACATCTGTTCACTCCAGGGCCGGGAGATCGGACGGTGACGGGGCGGGCCGGGCCGCCACGTCACCGCTGACACGTCAGGACTTCGCGGCCTTCTCGGCCTCCTTGACCGCCTCGTTCCAGGCGGCGCCGGACTTGAGCGACTTGTTCTCCACCCGCCGGATCACGTTCTCCACCGCCACCCGGGTCGGGCCGTTCTTGCGGCCCAGGTACTGCGGGGTGAGGCCCTGCGCCATCTTCGGGAAGATCTGGCCGACCGGGGCGTCGTTGAAGAACGGGTTCTTGAAGTCGGCGATGGCCGGGTCGGTGTAGAGCGCCGGCTGCGACGGCAGGTTGCCGACCTTCTTGAAGATCTCGATCTGCTGTTCCGGCGCGACCAGCCAGGTCAGCAGCTTGTACGCCTCGTCGACGTTCTTGCCCTGCTTCGGCAACGTCAGGAACGATCCGCCCCAGTTGCCGCCGCCACCCGGTACCGCGGCGATGTCCCACTTGCCCTCGGTGCCGGGCGCGGTGTCCTTGATGTGGCCGAGCATCCAGGCCGGGCAGGCGAGCACCGCGAACGCGCCGCTGGTGAAGCCCTTGTCCCAGTCGGCCTGGAAGCTGACCAGGTTCGCCGAGAGCCCGGCGCCGACGGCCTTGACCGTGTAGTCGAACGCGACTTTCGGGCCCTGCTCCATCCGGAGCTGGTCCTGCTCGTCGTAGAACCCGACCGGCTGCTGACCGAGGATCGGGTTGAACAGGTTGGTGCCGGCGTCGATGAACTTCTTCTTCGTCGTGGTGGTGTACTGCTGGCCGACCTCGATGAACCTGTCCCAGGTGGGCCAGAGCGCTGACACCTGGTCGCGTTCGGTGGGCAGGCCGGCGGCCTTGAACAGGTCGGTGCGGTAGCACATGGCCAGGCCGCCGACGTCGGTGCCGAGGCCGATCTGCGTCTTGCCGTCCGCCGACAGCGACTGCTTCCACTTCCAGGGCAGGTACTTGCTCTCGTACGAGCCGGCGCCCTTGTCGAGCAGGTTGACGAACTTGTCGGACTGGCTTCGGAACTGGACCATGAAGCCCTCGTCGATCGCCGCGATGTCCGGCGCGCCGTTGCCCGCGACGAGCTTCTTCTGCAGGTCCTCGTGCTGGGCGTTGTACTCGCCCGAGTTGAGCTGGATCTTGACGTTCGGATGTTCGGCCTCGTACCTGGCCTTGAGGTCCTGGAGCCCGAAGTCGCCCCAGAAGTTGATTTTCAGCGTGACCTGACCACCGGCCGGGTCGGAGCCGCCGGTGGTGCTCCGGCCGCTGCAGGCGGCGATCATGACCAGGCTGACGGCACCGACGGCGGTCACCCGCGCCAGGTGCGTCCAGGACCGTCTCATCTCATCCTCCACGCCGAAATGGGAACGCTCCCGAATATCGAGAGACGTTGACTGAACCGGATAAGTGACGCCACCGTACGGTTCCCATTCACGACTGTCAACGGCCGGTTACCGATGTGCCGATCCGGTAACCTCGCCGCCGCTCACGACCACGCTGCGGGCGGTCTCGTCGGGTCCGCGCTCTAAGCTGAACCGCACAAGCGACTGCCGCCGGATGCGGTCCACCGATGCCGCCCGCGGCACCCGGACCCGGCACCGCGTGCAGTAGCGTCACCAGACGCCGGTGATCCGGCGACCGGAAGCGCCCGCGAGGGCCGGACACAGTGGAGGAACGCTCCGGTGAAGCGGCCGACCATCGCCGACGTCGCCCGGCGCGCCGGGGTCTCCAAGGGCGCGGTGTCGTACGCGCTCAACGGCCAGCCCGGCGTCTCCGAGGCGACCCGCCAGCGCATCCTCGCGATCGCCGCCGAGATCGGGTTCCGGCCCAGCAGCGCCGCCCGCGCGTTGTCCGGGGCGACCGCCAAGGCGGTCGGGCTGGCGCTGTGCCGCCCCGCCCGGATACTCGGCATCGAGCCGTTCTTCATGGAGCTGATCAGCGGCGTCGAGGCCGAGCTGTCGGCCCGCTCGTACGCGCTCACGCTCCAGGTGGTCAGCGACCAGGACGCCGAGATCGCGGTCTACCGGCGGTGGTGGGCCGAGCGCCGGGTCGACGGCGTGCTCGTCT
Source organism: Micromonospora sp. M42 (assembly GCF_000568915.1). Classification (NCBI taxonomy): domain Bacteria; kingdom Bacillati; phylum Actinomycetota; class Actinomycetes; order Micromonosporales; family Micromonosporaceae; genus Micromonospora; species Micromonospora sp. M42. The sequence goes on from NZ_KK037233.1 coordinate 3,061,533, forward strand.
GCGACCTGCGCACCGACGACCGGCGGGTGCCGGCGCTGGAGGAGCTGCAACTGCCGGCGGTGGTGATCGGCGGCCCCGGCCACACCGGCGGCCTCGCGAGCGTCTGGGCCGACGACGCGGCGGCGCTGGTCGAGACGGTGGAGTACCTGGTCGCGCTCGGCCACCGGCGCATCGCCCGGGTCGGCGGGCTGCCCTCGCTGCTGCACACCGAGATCCGCACCGAGGCGTTCACCGGCGTGTGCCGGCGGCTCGGGCTGGAGGAGGCGCAGACGGTCTGGTCCGACTACACCGGCGAGGAGGGCGCGCGGGCGACCCGCCGGCTGCTCAGCTCCGCCGCCCGCCCCACCGCGGTGATCTACGACAACGACGTGATGGCGATCGCCGGGCTCTCGGTGGCCCAGGAGATGGGCCTGGCCGTCCCCGGCGACCTGTCCATCGTGGCCTGGGACGACTCGCCGCTCTGCCGGCTGGTGCACCCGCCGCTGACCGCGCTGGGCCGGGACATCCCGGCGTACGGCGCGCACGCCGCCCGGCAGCTCCTCGCCGTGATCGCGGGTGAGCCGGCCGCCGTGGTCCAGGACGAGACCGCGCACCTCACGCCGCGCGGCAGCACGGCCCCACCTCGTACGACAGAACGCTGAACCGGTTCAGCTCAGCGGGCGGCGGAGGGGAACTCCTCGAACCACGCCTCGACCCGCTCGGCGGTCGCCGGGCGGGCCAGCGCGAAGCCCTGCCCGTACCGGCAGCCGGCCCGGCGCGCGCCCGCCACCTGGCCCTCCGACTCCAGCTCCTCGACCACCAACTCGACCCCGAGCCGGTCGGCCAGGTTCGCCACCACGTCGATGAGCGGACGCTGCCCGTCCCCACCCGGCCGGACCAGATGCGGGCCCACCTTGAGCAGGTCGATCGGCAGGCGGCGGAGCTGGGCGAGCGAGGCGTGCTCGGCGCGGAAGTCGTCGAGCGCGGTCCGCACGCCGATCGAGCGGAGACCGGCGAGCCGGGCCACCACAGTGGACAACTCGGCGCCCACCCCCGGCTCGGCCACCTCCACCACCAGCCGCTCCGGCGACACGTCGTACGCGGCCAGCGCGGTCGCCGTACGCGCCACGAAGTCCGGCGCGGCCAGCTCACGCGGCGTCACGTTGACAGCCATCCACAGCTCCCGGCCGCCCCCCGACCACGCGGCGAGTTGGCGGCAGGCCCGGTCCACCACCCACCGCCCGATCTCGCCGACCAGATCGAGGTCGGCCGCCACCGGCAGCAACTCCGCCGGCAGCACGGTGCCCAGCGTGGGACTGCGCCAGCGCAGCAACGCCTCGGTGCCGACCGGTGTCCGCTCCGCGAGCGCCACCACCGGCTGGTAGACCAGGTCCAGCTCACCGCGCGCCACCGCGCCGGGCAGCTCCCGTTCCAGATCCAGGCGCCGGACCAGTTGCTCCTCCAGGTAGGCGTCGTACCACTCGACCCGGTCCCGGCCGAGCTGCACCGCCCGGCGGCGGGCCAGGTCGGCCTGACGCAGCACGTCCTCCGGCTCGCCGCTTCCGGTCTCGGCCAGCCCGACGCTCACCCGCACCCGGGCCACCCCGCCCGGCCGCGGGTACGGCTCGGTCAGCGCCGCCAGCAGCCGGGTGCCGAGCGCGTACGCCAGCACCGGCCCGACATCGGTGAGGACCGCGTACTCGGCGTCGCCCAGCCGGGCGACCAGGTCGTGCGCCTCGACGCCGGCTCGGAGCCGGCGCGCGACCTCGGTGAGCACCGGCCCCTCCGGCACGGCCGCGCCCTCGCCGTGCAGGTCGACCACGAGCAGGGCGCCACCGTTGCGCTGCGCCAACGCCCGGACCAGATCCGCGCGCGTCAGTGGCGCGGGCTCGACGGCCCGGGCATCAGGCCCGAGCCTGCGCCGCAGCCACGCCTCCCGGGCCGCCAGTCGTTGCACGCGGCGACGCTGGTCCGCGGCGGCGAGCAGCTCACCCACCATGATCGGCGGAACGACCGTCAGGCCCAGGGCCATCGCGCCGGTGCTGAACTCCCCCACCACGCACAGATGGACACCGGCGGCCAGCGCGGCGATCCCGGCCGGCGCGGTGAGGCGGGGCCAGGCGGCCGGCGCCACGTCCCGGTCCGGCCGCTCCCCGGCCAGGCACGCCGGAGGCCCGCGACGGTCAGCAGCGCCCCCGCCAGCAGCGGCGCTGCGACGACCGGCAGCGCCCGGTCCGGCGCGCCGTACGCCAGCAGCACCACAAGCAGCGTCAGCCCCGCCGAGCGTCAGCGCGGCCCCGGCGTGACAGCGTGCGGCGCCCGGCCGGCGGTGACGTTCGGCGAGGGCCGCCACCACGAGCACGGCCAGCACCACCGCGCCGCCCGACGCGGCGATCCCGGCGGCGGCCGGGACCGGGCCGCCCGGCAGCAGCATCCAGCCGGCGAAGACCAGGCTGACGCCGAGCGCGAGCACGTCGACGGTACGGCGTACCAGCTCGGGCCCGGACAGCCGGGACCGGCCGGGCAGGCGCAGCAGCGCCGTCACGTACAGCGGCGCGGTGAGGCACAGCCCGGTCAGCGCGATCGGCAGCCGGTACGCGGGATCACTCAGCGGCAGCACCGCCACGGAGAGCCCGGCGACCAGGACGGCGGCGTCGAGGATCGCGGCGACCCGGCGGGACAACGCGACCCGGCGCGCCTGCCGCCCGGTCGTCACGCCCGCCGCGAGTGCGTCCCGGCGCTCGGGTGGGCCGGTTTCGGTGCTCCGGGCTGGTGATTCGGCGGTTCGGGCGTCGACGGTCGGCGGCGCGTTCGGGGCGAGGTCGCTCGGAGCGGGCAGCGCTCCACCGGCCAGCCAGGCGAGCCGGACGCAGGCGAGTGCGGATCCACCGGCGACGGCGAGCGCGGTCGCGGCCGGACCGGGTAGGAGCCCGGCGACGCCCGCCAGGAGAAAGACCGCGCCGGTGAGCGACACGGCGACATCGGGCAGGGGTGGCCGCCGACGGGGACCGGCGGGAGGAGGGACGGGCACGGCGGTCGCCTTCGTGAGGGGGCACGGGGGCGGTGCGGTTGCGGTTCGCGGTAACGACGTGCGGGGTCGGGGCGGGCGGGACGCATCGGCGGGGACCGCTGCGGCCACGCCTAGAAACGATCCCGGAAGCGCCCGGTGACGTCATCCCACCAGTGACATCCGTCACACCCCCGCCTCCCGACGAGCCCGCGCCAGATCTTGGTACGCAGTCGCCCTCGGGAGGGCGGAGACGTACCAAGATCTCCGGGGTTGGCGGGGCTGCCGGGGCGCGGGGTGGCGGGAGTCGGCCGGGTGGGATCATCGGAGGGTGAGCCGTGCCGATACCGTCCGTTTCCGACACAACCAGGCCATCCTGGTCGCCGCGATCGTCGCCACCATCGGCGCGCTGCCGCTGGCCTCCGCCCGCTGGTGGCTGCTCTGGGTGCTGCTCGTCCCGCTCACCGTCGCGGTCTGGGCGTGGCGCGCCGGCACCGACGCCGACGCCGCGGAACTGCGGCTGCGGGCGATCGCCGGGCAACGCCGGGTGCCGTGGACGCGCGTCACCGAACTGGCCGGCGATGCCCGGGGCCGCGCGCTCGCCCGGCTCGACGACGGCGAGGTGGTGATGCTGCCGGCGGTACGCGCCACCGAGCTGCCCCACCTGATCGCCGTCACCGGGAAGGAGCTGCCCGGTGAGGCGAACGCTCAGTAAGCCTCGACCACCCGGTTCGTCAGCTCCTCCCCGGCACGTACCGGCGCAGCTGCTCGGCCACCAGGCGGTACGCACGGGGCAGCAGACCGCGTACCGAGCCGCCGATGTGCGGGGTGAGCAGCAGGTTCGGCAGCTCCCACAGGGGATGGTCGGCGGGCAGCGGCTCCGGGTCGGTGACGTCCACCGCCGCCCGCAGGCGCCCCGAGGCCAGCTCGGCGAGCAGCGCCGGGGTGCTGACCACCGGCCCCCGTGCGGCGTTCACCAGCAACGCGCCGTCCGGCATCGCGGCCAGGAACTTCTCGTCGACCAGCCCCCGGGTCCGGTCGGTCAGCGGCACCAGCAGCACCACCACGTCCGCCTCCGGCAGCAGGGCGGGCAGCTCGTCCACCCCGTGCACACCCTGGTCCGGGCGCGGCGTACGGGCCACCAGCGTGAAGCTCACCTCGAACGGGGCGAGCCGGTCACGCACCGCCGTGCCGATCGAGCCGGCGCCCACGATCAGCACGCGCTTACCGGCAAGTTCGTCGGTCGGCGCCACCTCGTCGTACGCCCACTCGCGCCGCGCCTGCGCCCGGGCCAGCGGCGCGAACCCGCGCAGCGAGGCGAGGATCGCGGCCACCACCCACTCGGCGGTGGGCGAGTCGTGCACGCCCCGGGCGTCGCAGAGCGTCACACCGTCCGGGACGCGCCCCACCCAGGCGTCCGCGCCGGCGGAGAGCAGCTGCACCACCTCGACGTCCGGCAGGCGGGCCAGGAACGCGCCGGCGTCCGGGCCGGACAGGAACGGCGGCACCCAGAACCGCACCCCGGCCGGGGACGACGGGGGCCGTTCCGGGTCCTCCAGCAGCTCCACGGTGACGCCGGGCGGCAGCTCGCCGAGCAGCCGGAGGCCTTCGGGGTGCGGGATCCATGCCTTCACGACCGCCGACCATATCGGCAGCCCCGGGCCGGCATGGCGTGGGCCGTGACGAACGCCCCGCCCGGGGTCGATTGACAGTGCAGCGGGGTATAACCGAGGACGGGATGCCGGTCGGGTGTTCCGCTTGCTGAGGGCGGTGGCGATGAGCGAGGACGGCCGGGGCCGGGTGGCCGTGCCGATTGCCGCGCTCACCGATCCCGACCGGTTGCGTGCGCTCGACGAGACGCGGCTCGACGCCGTACCCGACGAGGCGTTCGACAGGTTCGCCCGCCTGGTCGGCGACCTGCTCGACGTGCCGGTCGCGCTGGTCTCCCTGGTCGACGCCGACCGGCAGTTCTTTCCCGGCGCGACCGGACTGCCGGAGCCCTGGGCGGCGCGCCGGCAGACACCGCTGAGCCACTCGTTCTGCCAGCACGTCGTCGACATCGAGATGCCGCTGGTGCTGCCCGACGCCCGCCTCTACCCCCGGGTACGCCTCAACCTGGCCATCGAGGACCTGGGCGTGGTGGCGTACGCCGGAATGCCGCTCACCGACCTGGACGGGCGGGTGCTCGGCTCGCTCTGCGCGATCGACAGCAAGCCCCGGGCCTGGACCCCCGAGCAGCTGCGTACGCTCGCCGACCTGGCCGCCGCGTGCTCCTCGGAGCTGCGGCTGCGCATCGCGGTCCGCGGCGCCGAGCAGGCCCGCCGCCGCGCCGAGGAGGCGCACGACCGGCTCGCCATGCTGGCCGGGATGAGCGAGATGCTCGGCGGCACGCTCGACGTGGCCACTGCCGTCGACCGGCTCGGGCACGCGATGGTGCCGCTGCTCGCCGACTGGTGCCTGATCACGCTCGTCGACCCGGCGGGCCGCCCGCGCACCGTCACCGGCGTACACCGGGACGCCGAACGCGAGGCCGACCTGGCCCGCTTCGCCGAGTTGCTGACGACCGGCCTCAGCGCGGAGTCGCAGATCCGTTCGGTGCTGCGTACCGGGCGGCCGGCGGTGCGGGCCGTGGCCGGACTGGACGACGTGGCGCGCGGCACCACGCGCCCGGAGCTGGTGCCGCTCGCCGACCGGCTCGGCATCGGCTCCCACCTGACCGTGCCGATCACCGCCGCCGGGGACCGGGTGATCGGGGCGGTCACCCTCGTCAACCGCCAGGGGCGGCGCGGTTTCGACGACAGCGACCTGCGCACCGCGCAGGACATCGGGGTACGCGCCGGACAGGCGGTCGGCAACAGCCGCCTCTACGGTGAGCAGCGCCACGTCGCCGAGGTGCTCCAGCACAGCATGCTGCCCACCCTGCCGACGGTGCCGGGGATCGAGCTGGCCGCCCGCTACCTGCCGGTCGCGGACCGGGTCGAGGTGGGCGGTGACTGGTACGACGCGTTCGTCCAGCCCGACGGCGAGCTGGTGGCCGCGATCGGTGACGTCGCCGGTCACGACATCGAGGCGGCGGCCACCATGGGCCAGTTGCGCAACCTGGTGCGCGGCAACGCGTACGGGCGCGACGACCCGGTGGAGTTGCTGGTGGCGCAGCTCGACCGGGCGATGGGCGGGCTGCGGGTGCCCACCGTCGCCACCGCGGTGCTGGCCCGGATCCGCCCGGACGGGGACGGGCTGCGGGTCTCCTGGTGCAACGCCGGGCATCCCCCACCGGTGCTGGTCCGGGCGGACGGCACGGTCTCGGTCGCCGAGGGACGCGGGCCGCTGCTCGGCCTGGCCCGGGCGCCCCGGCGTACCGGCCGGACACTGGTCCTCGCCCCCGGCGACACGCTGCTGCTGCACACCGACGGCTGATCGAGCGCCGGGACCGGTCGATCGACGAGGGACAGGCCGACCTGCTCGCCCATCTCCGCGCCGACGGGCCGGGCGTACCGCTGGACCTGCTCTGCGACCGGCTGCTCGCCGCCGCCCACCGCCGTGAGGACGACGTGGCCCTGCTCGCCCTGCGTGCCGGCTGAGCTGAGCGGCCCGGTTCGGCGCTTCGCCCGGCTAGGCTGGGCCGGGTGAGAGCGCGTCTTCCGTACCCCCGTGCCCGCCGGCTCCGCACGGCGCTGGCGGTGTCCTGCGCGGCGCTGCTGCTGGGCAGCGCCGGTTGCGCCCTCGGCGAGCCCGAGCCGGACCCGGCCGGCGCGCCGCCCAACCTGCCGAGCCCGTCCAGCACCGCCAGCCCGGGTGGGGCCGGCCAGCAGGTGGTCGCCACCGTGCTGGCCAAGGGCCTGGAGGTGCCGTGGGGCATCGCGTTCCTGCCCGACGGCGCGGCGCTGGTGACCGAGCGGGACAAGGGGCGGATCCTTCAGGTCGGCCCCGAGTCCGGCCCGGACGGGCTGGCCGTGCGGCCGGTGCAGACCGTGCCGGACGTGGCCGCCGGCGGCGAGGGCGGTCTGCTCGGCATCGCGGTCTCGCCGGCGTACGAGCGGGACCGGACGATCTTCGTCTACTACACCGCCGAGAACGACAACCGGATCGCCAAGATGCGGCTCGGGCAGGCGCCGACGCCGATCCTGACCGGCATCCCGAAGGCCGGCACGCACAACGGCGGCGGGCTGGGCTTCGGCCCGGACGGTCTCCTCTACGCCAGCACCGGCGACGCCGGGCGCACCGAGAACGCCCAGGACGCGAAGAGCCTCGGCGGCAAGATCCTGCGGATCACCCCGGACGGCAAGCCGGCGCCGGGCAACCCGACCGCCGGGTCGCCGGTCTGGTCGACCGGACACCGCAACGTGCAGGGCTTCGCCTGGACGCCGGACAAGAAGATGTACGCGGTGGAGTTCGGGCAGAACACCTGGGACGAGATCAACCCGATCAACAAGGGCGGCAACTACGGGTGGCCCCGGGTGGAGGGGCGCAGCGACGACAGGCGCTACGTCAACCCGATCACGCAGTGGCCCACCGGCGACGCCTCCTGCTCCGGCCTGGCCGCCGTGGATCGGCTGCTGGTCGCCGCCTGCCTGCGCGGGCAACGGCTGTGGCTGGTGGAGCTGGCCGGCAACGGGACCGTCCTCGGTCAGCCGCGCGACCTGCTCAACGACAAGTACGGCCGGCTCCGGGCGGCGGCGGTGGCCCCGGACGGCTCGCTCTGGGTGAGCACCTCGAACCGGGACGGGCGGGGCCGGCCCGCCGCCGAGGACGACCGCCTCCTGCGGCTGGTCTTCGCCGACGGGGGCGCCGGCCGGAGCTGATCCGGGTCGGCAGGTTTGTCAAGATCGCTCAAGGGGCAGGTCAGGATCTCAGCATGGACGGCCACGACAACGAAGAGCACCGCGCGGGGGACGAGACGTCGCCCGGGCGCGGGCCTGCCCGCCGCTGGACGGCGTGGCGGCCGGGTCGCCGGCTGCGCCGGCTGGGTGTCGTGCTGGCCCTGTTCGCGGTCACGCTCGGCGGCATCGTGGTCGGCACGTACGCGGGCGGCCACGTCGGCACCGACATCGGCCCGTTCCGGGCCGAGCTGAAGCTCAGCCCGTCACTGAGCGGCGGCACCACCGTCGACATCCCGCCGCTGGGCGCGTTGCTGCTGGACAGCCACGACGGGCCGGCGTACCTGACCGTCGAGGTGGGCGCGCTCGACCAGGGGCGCACCGAGGCGCTGATCGACGACCCGGCCAGCATCAGCCGGGCCAGCCAGTCGGCGGTGCAGGACGTCCGCGACGGCGTGATGCGGCTCGGGCTGCGTACGCTCGCCTCGGCGGTGCTGGCCACACTGATCCTGGCCGCGCTTGTGTTCCGCGACGTGCGCCGTACCGCCTGGGCCGGCGGCCTGGCGCTCGTCATCACCGCCGGCAGCCTCGGAGTGGCCGCGACGACGCTGCGTCCGCAGGCGATCGAGGAGCCACGGTACGAGGGCCTGCTGGTGAACGCGCCCGCGATCGTCGGTGACGCGCGGCGGATCGCCAACGACTACACCAAGTACGCCGAGCAGTTGCAGCGGCTGGTCGGCAACGTCAGCAAGCTGTACACCACGGTCTCCGCGCTGCCGGTGGTGCAGCCGTCGCCGGGCACCACCCGGGTGCTGCACGTGTCGGACATGCACCTCAACCCGACCGGCTGGCAGTTGATCCGTACCGTGGTCGAGCAGTTCGGCATCGACGTGGTCATCGACACCGGCGACATGACCGACTGGGGCAGCGAGCCGGAGGCGTCCTTCGTCGGCTCGATCGGCCTGCTCAAGAAGCCGTACGTGTTCATCCGCGGCAACCACGACTCGCCGCGCACCGCCGCCGCGGTGGCCCAGCAGCCGAACGCGATTGTGCTGAACAACTCGATCACGACGGTGGGCGGGCTGACCATCGCCGGCATCGGCGACCCCCGCTTCACTCCGGACAAGGAGACCTCACCGGCCGGCAGCGGCCTCACCGCCGCCGTCGCCGACCAGGTGATCGGCGCCGGCGAACAGCTCGCCGCGACGGTCGAGAAGTCGCCGCGCAAGGTCGACATCGCGCTCGTGCACGATCCCGCCTCGGCCGGCCCGCTCTCCGGCACCTGCCCGCTGGTGCTCTCCGGGCACACCCACGCCCGGCAGGTGTCGAAGCTGCCGGAGGTGCCCGGCAAGCAGCCGACCACGCTGATGGTGGAGGGCTCGACCGGCGGGGCCGGGCTGCGCGGCCTGGAGGGCGAGAAGCCGACGCCGCTGACCATGACGGTGCTCTACTTCGACCAGCAGAAGCTGCTCCAGGCCTACGACGAGATCACCGTGGGCGGGACCGGGCAGTCGCAGGTCAACCTGGAGCGGCACGTCATCCGCGACCCGGCCAAGGGCGACCAGGTGCCGGTCACCCCGACCCCGACCCGGGGACCCTCCGAGTCGCCGTCGCCGGGTTCGACCACCCTGAGCCCCACCGCCACCCCCACCCGCTGACCGTCCGGGCCTTCTCCGGCCGCCTGCCGCGCGGACGCCCGGTCACCGCGTGTCACCGACCCGTCCGGCACTGGCATGTCCTGCCGCCGCCTTTGCTCTGCACCCATCGGCGCGGCAGGCACCGGGAGTGACCGCACGGACGGCCGCGCGCCGCGGGCACTCTTCGCCGCACCCCAGCTCAGGGCGATGCTGCGGATGTGGCTGCAGAGCAAAGGCGGCGAGAGGCGATCGCCCGGGTCGCCGGAGACGGTCACTCTCAGCAATCGGGCGAAGCCGTCGCTTTCCGTGACCACCACGGCCTGCCGCGGTGCCGGGGTCGAGCCGGACCAGCCCG
>NZ_KK037233.1:3071481-3089443 GCF_000568915.1 Micromonospora sp. M42
GGGGCGCCGACCGCCGAGCCGAGCCAGGCCATCGCGTGCGAGGCCGCGTCGTGCACGGTGACCACCGGCACCCGGTCGGCGAAAGCCGACCGCAGCGCGCCCGGCACGCTCGGCACCGTCGCGGTCCGCACGCCCTGGCGCAGCGTCCGCTGCCACGCCCGGTAGAGGCGGTCCAGGCTGGTCACGTCCACGACGTGCGCGGCCACGCCCTCCTCCGCCAGCTCCGCGGCGGCGGCGAGCACCTCCGGCAGCACCGCGCCGGAGGCCGCGAGCTGCACGACCGGGGCGTCAGCCAGATCGGGGTACGCCTGGTGCGCGTCGACGAGCCGGTACGCGCCGGCCACCACCTGCCGCCGCAGCACCGCGTCCCCGAGCCGGGTCCGGGCCGCTTCGAACGGGGCCTGGTCGATCGGCCGGGTGCTGAGCCGGAAGTAGTACGCCCCGTCCTCGGCCGGCGCGGCGGTGGCGGCGGGCGCGGCGCCACCGGCGATCTGCCCGAGCGCGTCGCAGAGCAGCCAGTCGAGGCTGCCGGCGTACGCGGGCTCCAGGAACGTCACGCCGGGCAGCTCCAGGCCGACCGAGGCGGTGATGGTGGACTGGTGCGCGCCACCCTCGGGGGCCAGCGTGATGCCGGACGGGGTGCCGGCCACCACGAACCGGGAACCGGAGTACGTGCCGTAGAGGAACGCGTCGAGACCGCGCAGCACGAACGGGTCGTAGACGGTGCCCACCGGCAGCAGCGGCTGGCCGGACAGGTCCCACGACAGGCCGAGCTGGCCCAGCAGCAGGAACAGGTTCATCTCGGAGATGCCCAGCTCGATGTGCTGCCCGGCGGGGCTCTCGGTCCAGCGCAGCATCCGGTCCTCGGTCCAGGAACGCTGCTCGGTCGGGGCGAACACGCCGGTCTTGTTGATGAACCCGGCCAGGTTGGTCGAGGTGGCCACGTCCGGCGCGGTGGTCACCAGGTAGGGCGCCACCTGCGGATCGCGGGCCAGGTCGACCAGCACCCGGCCGAAGACCTCCTGGGTGGAGACCGGCTTGTTCGCGCGTACCCGCGTGGTTTCCGGAACGGTGACGCCCAGCGCCCGCTCGCGCGGCGCGCGGGACAGCGCCTCCCGGCGCTCGCCGGCCCGGATGCCGGCCGGGGACGCCGGGTCGAGGCGGTCCCACTCGGTCTCCGGGGTCAGGCCCTGCGCGGCGCGCAGCGCGTCGACCTGTTCGGTGGTGAGCAGCGCCGAGTGGTTGCGCGGGTTGCCGGCGATCGGCAGACCCCAGCCCTTGACCGTGTACGCGAACACGACGCTGGGCCGGTCGGTCACCGCGTCGCACTGGGCGTACGCGTCGAGCATCGCCTGCGCGTCGTGGCCGCCCAGGTCGGTGACGAGCGGGCCCAGCTCGTCGTCGCCGATGTCGGCCACGAACGCGGCCACCTCGGCCGGCGCGCCGTCCAGGAACTGCTTGCGCAGCGCCGGACCGGCCAGCCCGAACAGCGACTGGTACTGCTCGTTGGGCATCCGGTCGATCCAGTCGCGCAGCGCCGCGCCACCCGGCCGGGCGTACGCCTCGGCGAGCTTGCGGCCGTACTTGACCTCCACGACGTGCCAGCCGGCCGCCTCGAACTGGCCGCGCCACTGGTTGATCCGGATGCCGGGGACGACCCGGTCCAGCGACTGCCGGTTGAAGTCGACGAGCCACATCACGTTGCCCAGGCCGGTGGTGGCCGGGTCGGCGACCGCCTCCCAGATGTTGCCCTCGTCCAGCTCGGCGTCGCCGATGATGGCGACGAACCGGGAGTGCGGGCGCGCGCCGAAGTGCGCGTCGACGTAGCGGCGGGTCACGGCGGCGAACAGCGGCGCGGCGGCGCCCAGGCCGACCGAGCCGGTGGAGAAGTCCACCTCGTCCGGGTCCTTGGTCCGCGACGGGTACGACTGGAGGCCGCCGCGCGCCCGCAGCTTCGGCAGGTACGACCGGTCGAGGTTGCCGAGCAGGTACTGGATCGCGTGGAACACCGGCGAGGCGTGCGGCTTCACCGCCACCCGGTCCTCGGCGTCCAGGTGCTGGAACCAGAGCGCGGTCATCGCGGTGACCAGCGAGGCGCTCGACGCCTGGTGGCCGCCGACCTTCACCCCGTCACCGGTGTCACGGTCGTGGTTGGCCGCGTCGACGATGCGGGTGGCGAGCCAGAGCACCCGGCGCTGGATCTCGTCGAGGACGTCGAGGTCGTGCTGGTTCACGGTGACTCCATCCGGGCGTCGCCGTTGACGCCCACTGAGTGGGGGTGAGGCGTTAGGAAGGGCCCCTTCCCATGCACCAGGCGTTAAGAAGGGGCCCTTCCTTACAACACGTCAGGCGCCGAGGCGCGCCAGGATCAGCTCGCGGACCGTCTTCGCGTCCGCCTGGCCGCGGGTGGTCTTCATGACCGCGCCGACCAGCGCGCCGGCCGCCGCGACCTTGCCGCTGCGGATCTTGTCGGCCACGTCCGGGTTGGCGGCGATCGCCTCGTCCACGGCGGCGGTGAGCGCGCCGGTGTCCGAGACGACCTCCAGGTTGCGGTTGGTCATGATCTCGGTCGGCGAGCCCTCGCCGGCCACCACGCCCTCCAGCACGGTACGGGCCAGCTTGTCGTTGAGCTTGCCCGCGTCGACGAGGCCCTGCAGCTCGGCGACCTGGGCCGGGGTGGCGCCCACGTCGGCCAGCTCCACGCCGGTCTCGTTGGCGCGGCGGGACAGCTCACCCAGCCACCACTTCCGGGCCGCCGCGGGGGTCGTGCCGGCGGCCACTGTCGCCTCGATCAGCTCGACCGCGCCGGCGTTGACCACCGACTGCATGTCGAGGTCGGACAGGCCCCACTCCTGCTGGATCCGCTTGCGGCGCAGCCGCGGCAGCTCCGGCAGGGCGGCCTTCAGCTCGGCCACCCACGCGGTGTCCGGGGCGAGCGGCACGAGGTCCGGCTCCGGGAAGTACCGGTAGTCGGTGGCGGTCTCCTTGGACCGGCCCGACGTGGTGTCGCCGGTGTCCTCGTGGAAGTGCCGGGTCTCCTGGGTGATCCGGCCACCGGCCTCCAGCACGGACGCCTGGCGCAGCATCTCCGAGCGCACCGCCCGCTCGACCGAGCGCAGCGAGTTGACGTTCTTGGTCTCGGTGCGGGTGCCCCACTCCTCGCCCGGCCGGTTCAGCGACGTGTTGACGTCGCAGCGCAGCGAGCCCTCCTCCATCCGCACGTCGGAGACGCCGAGCGAGCGGATCACGTCGCGCAGCTCGGCGACGTAGGCGCGGGCGACCTCGGGCGCGAGCGCGCCGGTGCCGGGGATGGGCTTGGTGACGATCTCGACCAGGGGGATGCCGGCCCGGTTGTAGTCGACGAGCGACTCGGTGGCGCCGTGGATGCGGCCGGTGGCGCCGCCGACGTGCAGCGTCTTGCCGGTGTCCTCCTCCAGGTGCACCCGCTCGATGCCGATGCGTACCAGCTCGCCGTTGACCTCGACGTCCAGGTAGCCGTCGAAGCACAGCGGCTCGTCGTACTGGCTGATCTGGAAGTTCTTCGGCATGTCCGGGTAGAAGTAGTTCTTCCGGGCGAACCGGCACCACTCGGCGATCGAGCAGTTCAGCGCCAGCCCGATCCGGATGGTCGCCTCGATGGCCGCCTTGTTCGCCACCGGCAGCGATCCGGGCAGGCCGAGGCAGACCGGGCAGACCCGGGTGTTCGGCTCGCCGCCGAAGTCGGTCGGGCAGCCGCACCACATTTTGGTGTTCGTGCCCAGCTCGACGTGGGTCTCCAGGCCGATCACCGGTTCGAAGCGCGCGACGACCTCGTCGTACGCGGGCAGTGTCGTCGTCATCTGAGCTCCAGGCGCGATCCGGACAGAACCGTTCCAGCCTAATCGGCTGGCCCGGCCACCCCGCTGCCGGGCTTCGAGATCACCGCGCGGGGCCCGGCATCACTCGGGTGTGGTGAAGGTGCGGCGACGGTTGTACGCCAGCACGAGCAGGATGCCGCCGATGGAGAAGGCCACGATGCTCAACAGCAGCAGCACGAGCGGCGAGCCCGGTCCGGTGATCGGCAGCCACGCGCCGCTCACCTTCGACGGCGAGGCCGTCGGCAGGGGCGCCGAGGTGCTGCTCTCCGACGGTGTGGCGGCCGGGTCGTCAGGGGTCGGCGTAACAGTCGGGTCGGCCGGGTCGGGCGTCGAGCCGGTCGGGGACGCCGTCGGGGTGCCCGGGTTACGGGCGGCGACGGTCAGCGACACCTGCTTCGTGGCGCTGGTGCTGTAACCCTTCGCCGCGACGGTGAAGGCGAACGTGCCGGCGCTGCCCGGGGTGCCGCTGAGCTTGCCCTCCCCGTCGAGCGTGAGGCCGTCCGGCAGGGCCCCGGCCGCCAGGGAGAACACGATGTCCGAGTCACCGGCGGCGGTGAACCGGAAGGAGTAGCGCTTGCCGACCGTGGCGGCGGGCGGATCGCCGGAGGTGAACGCGGTCGCCGCCTCGGCGACCACGATGGTGGCGTCCTGCTCGTCGAAGCGGTCGTTCTTGTCGGTCATCCGCAGCGTGAACGTGTACGTCCCCGCGGTGGTCGGTGAACCCCCGAGCGACGTACCCACCACGAGCATCCCCGGCGGCAGACTGCCCGAGACCACCGACAACCGGTACGGCCCGGTGCCGCCGGTCGCCTCGACCGTGTGGATCGCGTACACCCGGCCCAGGTACATGGGCGACCGGGGCTTGCCCGACGTGATGACGACCTTGGGTTCGCGCACCTCGATCGTCGCCGTCTGCTCGTCGAAGAGGTCGTTCTTGTCGGTCATCCGCAGCGTGAACGTGTACGTGCCGGGCGTCGTCGGCGCACCACCCAGCGACGTACCCACCACGAGCATTCCCGGCGGCAGACTGCCCGAGGTCACCGACAGCCGGTACGGCGCGGTCCCGCCTGTGGCCTCGACCGTGTGGATCGCGTAGACCTGCCCGATGACCATGACCGACCGGGGTTTGCCCGAGGTGATGGTGACGGCCTCGGTGGCGACGGTGGCCGGTTGCGCGGCGGCCGGCTGCCCGGCGCCCAGCAGCAACGCGACGACCATCGTCAGGGCCATGACCGGGCGAAGTGTCCCCATCGCACATCCAGCTCTCGGTCGGAACCGCTCGCGTCCGCCAGCGGGCCACAGTCCAGTCGATCCAGCAGACTCGCAGTTTATTCGACCAGTGCCAGTGACCCCCGGCAATCCCCTGATCGGTGATCACCGTGTCGGTACGGAGGCGGGCGGGCCGCCTCCGTACCGTCCGGTTCAGATCGTCGGCGGGGTGAGCGTGCCGACGGCGCTCTCCAGCGCGGCGGCGATCCGGTACATCCGGTCGTCCGCCATGGTCGGCGCCATGATCTGGAAGCCCACCGGGAGCCCGTCGGACAGGCCGCACGGCACCGAGATGGCCGGGCCGCCGTACAGGTTCGTCGGGATGGTGAACAGGTCCGCCAGGTACATCTGGTACGGGTCGGCGGTACGCGACCCGAGCGGGAACGCCACGAACGGCGTAGTAGGCGAGATCAGCGCGTCGACCTGCTCGAACGCGCTGGTGAAGTCCCGCGTGATCAGCGTGCGGACCTTCTGCGCCTGGCCGTAGTAGGCGTCGTAGTAGCCCGAGGAGAGCGCATACGTGCCGATCATGATGCGCCGCTTGACCTCGGGGCCGAAGCCGGCCTCACGGGTCAGCGACATGACCTCCTCCAGCGACCGGTTGCCGTCGTCGCCGACCCGCAGACCGAACCGGACGCCGTCGAACCGGGCCAGGTTGGAGGAGCACTCGCTCGGCGCGATCAGGTAGTAGGCCGGCAGCGCGTACTTGAAGTGCGGGCAGGAAACCTCGACGATCTCCGCGCCCAGCTTCGCCAGCGCCTCGGCCGCGTCGCGGAACGCGGCCATCACGCCCGGCTCCGCGCCCTCGCCGATGAACTCGGTGACCATGCCGAGCTTCACGCCGGTCAGGTCGCCGGTGGCGCCGAGGCGCGCGGCGGCCACCACGTCCGGCACCGGGGCCGGGATCGACGTGGAGTCGCGCGGGTCGTGACCGCCGATCACCTCGTGCAGCAACGCGGCGTCGAGCACGGTACGCGCGCACGGGCCGGGCGTGTCCAGCGACGAGGAGAACGCCACCAGGCCGTAGCGGGAGGTGCCGCCGTAGGTGGGCTTCGCGCCGACGGTGCCGGTGACCGCGCCGGGCTGGCGGATCGAGCCGCCGGTGTCCGAGCCGATCGACAGCGGCGCCTCGTACGCGGCCAGCGCCGCAGCGCTGCCACCGCCGGAGCCGCCCGGGATCCGGTCGGTGTCCCACGGGTTACGGGTCGGCCCGTACGCGGAGTATTCGGTGGAGGAGCCCATGGCGAACTCGTCCATGTTCGTCTTGCCGAGCATCACCGTGCCGGCGGCGCGCAGCCGCTCGACGATGGTCGAGTCGTACGGCGGGCGCCAGCCCTCCAGGATCTTCGACCCGACCGTGGTCGGTACGCCCTTGGTGGTGAGCACGTCCTTCACCGCGACCGGCACACCGGCCAGCGGGCCGAGTTCGTCACCGGCGGCGCGGCGCTCGTCCACGGCACGCGCGGCGGCCAGCGCCCCCTCGGTGTCGACGTGCAGGAACGCGTGCACCCGGTCGTCGACGGCGCCGATGCGGTCCAGGTGGGCCTGGGTGACCTCGACGGCGGAGGTCTCGCCGCTCGCCACCAGCCCGGCGATCTCAACAGCGCTCAGCTTGGTCAAGTCGCTCATGCCGGCACTCCGCTTCGCTCCGTGCCGTCATGAGCGACAGCCATGCTGGGCCCGATGATTCGCTCGCTGCGCTCGCTCATGAGGCCACATCCTCGTCCAGGATCCGCGGGACGCGGAACCGCTGCTCCTCGGCGTCGGGTGCGCCCGACAGCGCCTCCTGCGGGGTCAGGCCCGGCCGTACGACGTCCTCGCGGAGCACGTTCGTCAGCGGCACCGAGTGGGACGTCGGCGGGATGTCCGCCGCGGCGACCTCGCCGACCTGCGCGACCGACTGGAGGATCACATCCAGCTGGCCGGCGAAGGTGTCCAACTCCTCCTCCGTGACGGCGAGCCGCGACAGTCGCGCGAGGTGCGCGACCTCCTCGCGGGAGATGGCGGCCATCGGGTGCCCCCTTCGTGGCTGTCCTGAGACGTCTGCGGTGGGCCGGCCGCGCGTACGGGATGACGCGCGGTGACCGGAGCGAGTCTATTGTCCCGCCGTCACGACGACGCCTTCGCCTCCCCCTCCGGCGCCGCCCCGCTGCGGCTCCCGGCCTCCACCGGGCGCACCGGACGGTAGCGCGACAACCAGGCCACCAGGTCCTCGGCCGGCATCGGCCGGGCGTGGAACCAGCCCTGCGCCACGTCGCATCCGGCGGCGTGCAGCAGCCGCCAGGTGCGCTCGTCCTCCACGCCCTCGGCCACCACCCGCAGCCCGAGCGCGCCGGCCAGCTCGATCATCGAGCGGACGATCGCCGCGTCGTCCGGGTCGTCGGCCATCCCGAGGACGAACGAGCGGTCCACCTTCACCTCGGACAGCGGCAGCCGGCGCAGGTGTTGCAGCGACGAGTAGCCGGTGCCGAAGTCGTCCAGCGCGATGCCGACGCCGATGCGGTGCAACTGGGTGATGCTGGCGAGCACCCGCCGGGGGTCGGCCATCAGCGCGCCCTCGGTGATCTCCACCTGGAGCCGCTGCGGCGGCACCCCGTACCGGGCCAGCCGGTCGGCGATCTGGTCGGCGATCTCGCCGGTGTGCAGGTCACGGACGCTGACGTTGAGCGCGGCCCGCAGCGTGAGCCCGGCCGCCGACCACTTGGCCAGCTGCTCCACCACGTCGTCCACCACGCGGCGGGTGAGCAGTCGCATCACCGCGCTCTGCTCGGCGACCTGGATCAGCTCGCCCGGGTCGACCATGCCCCGGCGCGGGTGCCGCCACCGCAGCAGCGCCTCGACGCCCACCACCTCGCCGGTCGCGATCGCGATCTGCGGCTGGTAGTACATGGTGATCTCGCCCGGGTGCCCGGACTGGTCCTCCGGCTCGGCGCTCCCGTCGGCGGTCGGCCCGATGACGCCGGGCGCGCCGGTGCTCACCGCGGCCTGCGCGTCGTGCCCGGTGTCGGTCTCGTGCGCGGCCTCCGTGTCGCGCCCGGTGCCGGTCTCCGCCGCGTCGGCGTCCCCGCCACCGACCACTGGCGTCGCCACCACCGCTCCGGCCGCGCCGGCGCGCGCGGCCCGGCTGCGGATCGGGTCGGCGCCGGTGAGGATCCGCTCGATCAGGTCATCGTCGTGCCGCTCCGCGGCGCGGTCCCGACGACGCCGCAGCCACCGGTTCGGCCCGTCGCCGGAGCGTCCGCCGCCCCGGCCGTCGTCGCGCGCCGGGCGCTGGTTGCGCGACGGCCGCTCGGCCCGGGCCGGTCGCGGCGCCGACAGCGCCGGCGTCAGTGCCGCGCCGTCACCCCCGCGTACGCCCACCGTCTCCCCGCCCTGCGCGGACGGGCCCGACTCCAGCACCCGGCGCAGGTCGGCCAGGAGGCTCAGCCGCTCGGCCGAGTTGTGGTCGGACTCCGGCGCGTACACCGCCACCGTGTCGTTGCGATGCTTCGCGTCGTACATGGCCACGTCGGCGTGGCGCATCAGCGTGGCGAAGTCCTCGCCGTGGTCCGGGTAGAGCGCGATGCCGATCGAACCGCCCACGTCCAGCGGCAACCCGTCCAGCGGCACCGGCTCGGCAAGCGCGGCGACCACCCGGTCGGCCCGCTCGCGGGCCTGGTCGATGTCGGTGAGCCGGGGTACGACTATGGCGAACTCGTCACCGCCCAGTCGCGCCACCATGTCACCGGCGCCGACCACGCCCATCAGCCGGGCGCTCACCTCGACCAGCAGACGGTCCCCCACCGCGTGCCCGAGCGCGTCGTTGACGTGCTTGAACCGGTCGAGGTCGAGCAGCAGCAGCGCCAGGTGCGCATCCGGCGCGCCCCGGGCGGCCCGCTCGCCGTGCAGGTGCACCTGCTCGGCCACCTCGGTGAGCAGCGCCTTGCGGTTGGGCAGCCCGGTGAGCGGGTCCACGTCGGCGAGCTGTTCCCGTTCCTCGGACAGCCGGGCCATCCGGTAGACGGCGAACAGCGGCACCAGCACCAGCGGGATCAGCGCCGCGCTGGCCCGGGCGGCGGCCACCAGCACCGGCGCGAGCAGCAGCAGCGAACCGGTGGACAGCAGCTCGTACGCCAGCCCGCTGCGCACGCTGGGCCACCACCGGTCGCCGAACCGCAGCCGCACGGCCGAGCTGACCAGCCCGTAGTTGACCACGAACCAGGCGAGCGTCGCGCCGCCCACCGCCGCCACGTCGGTCCAGTGCAGCCGGCCGTCGCCGAACAGCTCGCCCGGACCGAGCCGGCTGACCGCGTACGCGGCGGCGAGCGCGCACGCGTACTGCGCGGCGTTGAAGCCGGTACGCCAGGGCGCGTACCCGAGCCGCCAGCCGCTCACCGCGACGGCCACCGCCTGGACCGCCACCGCCGGGCCGAAGCCCCAGCCGAGCAGGATGGCGAAGGTGAAGCAGGTCGACGGGAACACGGCCGAGGTCTGCCGCCGCCCGGGCGGCACGAACGGGCGGGCGTCGCAGGCGACGGCGAGCGCCGCCATGGTCCAGAACGCGGCCGGCAGCTCGGTCAACCGGTCGGCGAGCGCGATCAGCGGCCCGGCCGAGACAAGTACGGCCACCACGCCGACCGCGCCGACGAAGCCGAAGAACGGCCCGCTCCGCCCGGGCGGGACGGAGTTACGCGGGTCGCCGGTCTCCATCGCACCTCCCGGGGGCAACGTCGTGGCGCGCGCCGTCACGCGCCGTACGCCAATGAAACGCCCTCCGAGGCGGTTTCCCCGACACGACAGTCACGAATCGGTCGGAGTCGTAATTAACTTGGTATCCGCGGACGATCGCCGTGACCAGCCCGTCAGTCCTCCACCCGGGCCACCTCGCGGGCCGCGTCCGGGCCGGAGTCCAGCAGCACCCGGAAGCCGTCCTCGTCGAGGATCGGCAGTTTCAGCGTGGCCGCCTTGTCGGCCTTGGAACCCGGGTTGTCGCCGACCACCACGAACCCCGTCTTCTTGGAGACCGAGCCGGTCACCTTGCCGCCCCTGACCTGGATCGCCTCGGCGGCCTGGTCACGGCTGAACCCGCTGAGCGTGCCGGTGACGACGACGGTGACGCCGTCGAGCGGTCGTGGCCCCTCGTCGGCGGCCTCCTCGGCCATCCGTACGCCCGCCTCGGCCCACTTGCGCACGATGTCGCGGTGCCAGTCGACGGCGAACCACTCCTTGACGCTCGCGGCGATGGTCGGGCCGACGCCGTCCACCGAGGACAGCTCCTCCTCGCCGGCGGCCTCGATGGCGTCGACCGACCGGAAGTGCCGGGCGAGCGCCTGGGCGGCGGTCGGGCCGACGTGCCGGATGGACAGTGCCACCAGCACGCGCCACAGGTCGCGTTCCTTGGCCTCGGCCAGGTTGTCGAGCAGCTTGACCGCGTTGCTGCCCAGGCTGCCGTCCTTGTTGACGAAGAACGGTGACCGGCTCAACTGCTCGGCGTCGAGCTGGAACAGGTCGCCCTCGTTGGTGATGATCTGCGCGTCCAGCAGCGCCGCCGCGCCCTTCTCGCCGAGCACCTCGATGTCGAGCACCTTGCGGCTGGCCAGGTAGAACACCCGTTCGCGGATCTGACCGGGGCAGGCGCGCCCGTTGGGGCAGCGGATGTCGACGTCGCTCTCCTTGGCCGGCGCGAGCGGCGTGCCGCAGGCCGGGCAGGTGGTCGGCATGACGAACGGACGGGCGTCGGCCGGGCGCAGCTCGACCACCGGGCCGAGCACCTCGGGGATCACGTCGCCGGCCTTGCGCAGCACCACCGTGTCGCCGATGAGCACGCCCTTGCGCTCGACCTCGCGGGCGTTGTGCAGCGTGGCCAGCGCGACCGTGGAGCCGGCGACCCGGACCGGTTCCAGGACGGCGAACGGGGTGACCCGGCCGGTGCGCCCGACGTTGACGTCGATGTCGAGCAGCTTCGTGTTCACCTCCTCCGGCGGGTATTTGAAGGCGATCGCCCAGCGGGGGGCCCGGCTGGTCGAGCCGAGGCGGCCCTGGATGGAGACCGGATCGACCTTGACCACCACGCCGTCGATCTCGTGCTCGACGTCGTGCCGGTGCTTGCCGTAGTAGGCGATGTAGTCAGCGACGCCGGCGAGGTCGTCCACCACCCGCCAGCGGTCGCTGGTGGGCAGCCCCCACGCCTTGAGCGCGGCGTACGACTCGGACTGCGCCGCCGGCCGGAAGCCGGTGCGGGCGCCGATGCCGTGCACCACCAGGCGCAGCGGGCGGGAGGCGGTGACCCGCGGGTCCTTCTGGCGCAGGCTGCCGGCGGCGGCGTTGCGCGGGTTGGCGAACGGCGCCTTGCCCTGCTCGACCAGGCTCGCGTTGAGGTCGGCGAACGCGGCCACCGGGAAGTAGATCTCGCCGCGCACCTCGATCAGATCCGGCACGTCGGGGAAGTCGTCGGCCGGGGTCAGCCGGGCCGGCACGCCCTTGATGCTGCGCACGTTCGCGGTGACGTCCTCGCCGGTGCGGCCGTCGCCCCGGGTGGCGGCGCGCACCAGCCGGCCCTTGGAGTAGGTCAGGTTGATGGCCAGCCCGTCGACCTTCAGCTCGCACAGGTAGGGCACCGGGCCGCCGGCGTCGCGCTCGACCCGCTCGGCCCAGGCGGCCAGCTCCTCGTCGGCGAAGGCGTTGTCGAGCGAGAGCATCCGCTCGGCGTGGGCGACCGGCGTGAAGTCGGTGGAGAAGGTGCCGCCGACGCGCTGGGTGGGCGAGTCGGGGGTGCGCAGCGCCGGGTATTCCGCCTCCAGCGCCTCCAGCTCCCGCAGCTGCGCGTCGAACTCCGCGTCGGTGATCGTCGGCGCGTCCAGCACGTAGTAGCGGTACTGGTGTTCGGTCAGCTCCTGACTGAGCGTGGCGTGCCGCTCCCGGGCCGCCGGGGTCGGCTCGGCCCCCGCCGCCGCCTCCTGGGCCGCGTCGGCCGCAGTGGGAACCGCTTCTTCGGACACGCCGCCGCCTTCGGACACCGCTGTCGCCTCCCGTGCTCGCGCTACCCGAGAACCGTAGCGGTCGGCTGTGACAACAGTCCGGCCACCCGCACGAGCAGGGCGAACCGGCGCGCGTCACGCCCCCGCGCGGTCCGGCCCCGGGCGTGCGACCATCGCCTCGGCGGCGCTGTGCGGGAACGGTCGGAAGGCGGGTACTGATGCGCGACGGGGTTCTCTGGGCGCTGGTGATCGTGGCCTGCGTCGCGGCCGGCTGGCTCTGGAACGAGTGGCGCCGCCGGTCGGCCGACCGTTCCGCCGGGGCGCGCGGCCGGGCCGACGGGCGACGGCCGGGCTCCGGGCGCGGTGGCCGGACCGGCGCCGGCGCACGGGGTGACCGGGGCGGGGCGCCGCCACGGCCGCGCGGCGCCGGGCGGACGAAGCGGGACGAGCCCCGGCCCGGGGAGATCTGGTGGGCGGACGTGCCCTACGCCGACGGGACCGGCTCCAAGGTGCGGCCCTGCCTGGTGCTGCGGGTCGACGGCGGGGACGCCGAGGTCCTGAAGATCACCAGTCAGGACAAGTCGGACCGGGACGACCACCTGCCGATCCCGACCCGGAGCTGGGACCCGGACGCCGACCACGACAGCTACCTGGACATCAGCGAGCCCATCCCGGTGCCGCTCACCGCGTTCGCCGACCGGGCCGGCACGTGCGACCCGGACCTGTGGCGGGGCGTGCGCCGCCTGAACCACCTCACCGGCTGACGCCGGCGGCCTCCGGACCTCAGCGCTGCGACGCCCCTGCGTCGAGCGCGTCGGCGAGCGCGGCGAGCTGACCGGCGTACTCGATCCGGTCGGCCCACCCGGCCGGCCAGGCGGCCATGCCGTACGCGGCACCGGCGAACGCGCCGGCCAGCGCGGCGATGGAGTCCGAGTCACCGGCCGTGGTGGCGCCCCGGGCCAGCGCGCCGACCGGGTCGTCCGCGTGACGCAACGCGCAGAGCAGCGCGGTGGCGAGCGCCTCCTCGGCGATCCAACCCTCGCCGGTGAACCGGCACGGGTCGCCGCCGTCGTCGGGACGGGCGAGTGCCGCCTCCAGCCGGTCGAGCACCCGCAGGCAGTCGTCCCAGCCGCGGGCGACGAACCCGGCCGCGTCGCTCTCGCCGGGCCGCTGCCACAGGTCGCCCAGCCAGTCCTCCCGGTAGACGGTGCGCTGCTCCCGCGCCCGCTCGGTGAGCAGGCCGGGCAGCTCGGGCAGCGCCGCGCCGTCGCGCAGCAGCCGGACCGCGTACGCGGTCAGCTCGCTCGCCGCCAGCCCGGTCGGGTGGCCGTGGGTGAGCCCGGCCTGGAGCTGGGCCAGCCCGGCCATGGTGTCGAGGTCGACGTCGAGCAGCCCGACCGGGGTGACGCGCATGTTCGCGCCGCAGCCCTTCGAGCCGGCGACTGTGGCCTCCTGCCAGCGGGCGCCCCGGGCCAGCTCGGCGCAGGCCCGCAGGCAGGTCATGCCGGGCGCGCGGTTGTTCTCCGGGCTGACCGACCAGTCGACGAAGCGCTGCCGCAGCAGCGGCTCCACCGCCTCGGCCGTGTACGCGGGCGCCTCGTGCAGCGCCCACGCCACTGCGAGCGCCATCTGCGTGTCGTCGGTGACCAGGGCCGGGTCGCCGGTCAGCTCGCGCGGACCGCCCGGGCCGTAGCGCCGGACGATCTCGGTGACGGTGAGGAACTCGGTCGGCTTGCCCAGGGCGTCGCCGTAGGCCAGGCCGAACAGCGAGCCGGCGACGCGGCCGGTGGCGGTGGAGGCGGTCACGGTGGCGATCATGCCTCCGCCGCGCAAGCCGTGGAAGATCAGTCCCAGCAGAGGCAGAACGGGTGGCCGACCGGGTCGGCGTAGACCCGGAAGCCCTCCCCCTCGCCGGGTAGCCGCCGTGCGCCCAGCGCCAGCGCCGCCTTCTCGGCCGCCTCGATGTCGTCGACGCTCACGTCGAGGTGGAACTGCTGCGGCCGGGCCGGGTCGGGCCAGTCGGGGGCGCGCAGGCCCGGCGCCCGCTGGAAGGCCACCCGCGGCTGGTGCCCGGGTGGCCCGCCGAGCACCACCCACTCGTCGCCGTCGGAGTTCTCCTCCACCACGGGCAGGCCGAGCAGCTCGGAGTAGAAGGCGGCGAGCGCGCGCGGATCGGGGCAGTCGATCACTGTGGAACGCAGTCGTCCAATCATGCCGGTCATCGTGCCCGGCGGGTACGACGGAAAAACGTCAGTCCTCGGCCAGCCGCCGGCCCGCGTCACGGCAGGCGGTGAGCACCGCGCGGGCGTACGCCGGGGTGGCGCCGGCCAGGCCGCACGCGGGGGTGACCACCACCTGCTCGGCCAGCCGGCGGCGGGGGAAGCCGAGCTGGTCCCAGACCCGCCGCACCCGGTCGGCGACCTGGGCCGACGTCGGCGCCCGGCCGGACGGCGGCAGCGTCGGCGCGGCGCCGGCCAGCAGCCCGAGCCCGGCGTCGATCGCCTCGCCGAGCGGGTCGAGGTCGGTGACCAGCGACAGGTCGAGCGCGACGCCCACCGCACCGGCCGAGCGGATCAGCTCCAGCGGTACGTCCGGCGCGCAGCAGTGCACCAGAGCCGGTACGCCCGCCGCGTCGATCACGTCGCGCAGCAGTCCCCGCGCCACCTCGGTCTCCACCGGACGGTGGGTGCCGAAGCCGCTCTCCGTGGGCACCCGCCCGGCCAGCACGGTCGGCAGGGACGGCTCGTCGAGCTGGAGCAGCACCGAGGCGCGGGGCAGCCGCCGGGCGACCGCCTCGACGTGCCCGCGCAACCCTTCGCCGAGCGAGCCGGCGAGGTCGCGTACCGCGCCCGGGTCGCGCAGCATCCGGCCGCCGATCGGCAGCTCCAGCGCGGCGGCCAGGGTGAACGGGCCGGCCGCCTGGACCTTTACCGGGCCGGCGTACTCCTCGGCCTGCTCGGCGAGCTGGTCCAGGTCGCGTTCCATCAGGTCGCGGGCGCGGCGCAGGTCACGGCCGGGGCGCGGGGCGATCCGCCAGCGGGCCGCGTACAGCTCGACGGGCAGTTCGACGAGCAGGCCGGCGGTGCGGCCGACGAGGTCCGCACCCGGTCCCCGGGCGGGCAGCTCGGGCAGGTGCGGCAGGGCGGGCAGTTCGCCGAGCACGATCCGCTGCGCCTCGGCGATGTCGGTGCCGGGCAGCGACCCGATGCCGGTCGCCGCACCGGTGGGCCAGGGCCATGCCTGCTCAGTCACGGCCGCAGCCTATCCGCTGCCGATGCGAGGTCAGGCGGCGGTGATGGTGGCGGAGCCGAGGACCACGTCGCCGGCCGGGTCCGGCCGGTAGGCCACGATCGCCTGGCCGGCGGCGACACCCCGGACCGGGCGGCGCAACGACGCGCGCAGGCCGTCGGCGTCCACCTCGACGGCGGCCGGCACCACGTCGCCGTGCGCCCGCAGCTGCACCTCGCACTCGACCGGCCCGTCCGGGCGCGGCCCGCCGGTCCACACCGGGCGGGTCGCGCGTACGTCGGAGACCTCCAGCGCCTCGGCCGGGCCGACCGTCACCGTGTTCGTGGTCGGGGTGATGGACAGCACGTAGCGGGGCCGGCCGTCCGGCGCCGGGCGGTCGAGGTGCAGGCCGCGCCGCTGCCCGACGGTGTACTGGTAGGCGCCGCTGTGGCTGCCCACCACCGCGCCGGTGAGCGCGTCCACCACCTGGCCGGGCGCCTCGCCGAGCCGCTCGGCGAGGAAGCCGCGGGTGTCGCCGTCGGCGATGAAGCAGATGTCGTGCGAGTCCGGCTTGTCGGCCACCGCGAGACCGCGCCGGGCGGCCTCCGCGCGCACCTCGGCCTTGGTCGAGTCGCCGAGCGGGAAGATCGACCGGTCGAGCTGCGCGCGGGTCAGCACCGCCAGCACGTACGACTGGTCCTTGGCCGCGTCGACGCTGCGCCGCAGCAGGCCGTCCGCGCCGAGCCGGGCGTGGTGGCCGGTCACCACGGCGTCGAAGCCCAGGGCCACGGCCCGGTCCAGCACCGCCGCGAACTTGATCTTCTCGTTGCAGCGCAGGCAGGGATTCGGGGTACGCCCGGCGGCGTACTCGGCCACGAAGTCGTCCACCACGTCGTCGTGGAACCGGTCGGCCATGTCCCACACGTAGAACGGGATGCCGAGCACGTCGGCGGCGCGCCGGGCGTCCCGGGAGTCCTCCAGCGTGCAGCAGCCCCGGGCCCCGGTGCGGTAGGTCTGCGGGTTGCGGGCCAGTGCCAGGTGCACGCCCGTCACGTCGTGCCCGGCCTCCACCGCCCGCGCCGCCGCGACGGCGGAGTCCACCCCGCCCGACATCGCCGCCAGAACCCTCACCGGCCCACTCCCCTCGTCCTCACCGAGCGTATCCGGGTCAGCGGGGCGTACGGAGGGCGGCCGCGCGGCGGGCCCGCTCCACAGCGGCGGGCAGCGCGGCGATCAGCGCGTCCACGTCCGCGCCGGTGCTGGTGTGCCCGAGCGTGAAGCGCAGCGAGGACCGGGCCCGGTCGTCGTCCGCGCCCATGGCCAGCAGCACGTGCGAGGGCTGGGCCACCCCGGCCGAGCAGGCCGACCCGGTGGAGCAGGCGATGCCCTGGGCGTCCAGGAGCAGCAGCAGCGCGTCCCCCTCGCAGCCGGGGAAGGAGAAGTGCGCGTTGCCGGGGAGCCGGTCGGCCGGGTCCCCGTTGAAGATCACCTCGGGGACCGCCTGCCGGACCCGCTGGACCAGTTCGTCGCGGAGCGCGGCGACGCGGGCCGCGTACTCCTGCTGGCCCTTCACCGCGGCCTCGACGGCGACCGCGAACGCGACGATGCCGGCGGTGTCCAGCGTGCCGGAGCGGACGTCGCGCTCCTGGCCGCCGCCGTGCAGCAGCGGGGTGGCGGCCACGTCGCGGGCCAGCAGCAGCGCGCCCACGCCGGTCGGCCCGCCGAGCTTGTGCCCGGTCACGGTGAGCGCGGACACGCCGCTGGCGGCGAAGTCGACAGGCACCTGCCCGACCGCCTGGATGGCGTCGGTGTGGAACGGCACGCCGTGCTCGGCGGCGACAGCGGCCAGCTCGGCGACCGGCTGGACGGTGCCCACCTCGTTGTTGGCCCACATGGCGGTGACCACCGCCACGCGCTCGCCGTGCTCGGCCAGCTCGGCGCGCAACCGCTCCGGGTCGAGCCGGCCGACCGCGTCGACCGGAAGGAGACCGGCCTGGGCACCCTCGTGCTCGACCAGCCAGTCCACCGCGTCCAGTACGGCGTGGTGCTCGACGGAACTGGAGACCACCCGGACCCGGTCGGCCCGGGCCGCGCGACGGGCCCAGAACACGCCCTTCACGGCGAGGTTGTCGCTCTCCGTCCCGCCACCGGTGAAGATCACCTCGGAGGGCCGGGCGCCGAGCGCGGCGGCCACCCGCTCGCGGGACTCCTCCACCCGCCGCCGGGCACGGCGGCCCGCCGCGTGCAGCGACGACGCGTTCCCCACCTCGCGGGCGGTCGCGACGTACGCCTCGAGTGCCTCGTCCAGCATCGGGGTCGTCGCCGCATGATCAAGGTATGCCATCACCGTTCAGCCTAACGGCCTGCGAACCCGCGGCCGGGGGCCGGACCGCCCCGTCCCACCCGGGGCGGTCCGGCCCGCTCACGACCGAACGGCCGCGATCACGCGGGAACCGCCGTGACCACGATGTTGTCCCGGTAGCTGCGGGTCTTGGCGTCGAACGGCCCGCCGCAGGTGATCAGCGTGAGCCGGGGCTTGCCGTCGCGCGCGAAGTACCGCTCCAGCGGGATCTTCGACTTCCGGTACTCCTCCCGGGCCACCACCCGGTAGGAGCGCTCGCGTCCGTCCGCGCCGGTGGCGGTGAGCTTGTC
>NZ_KK037233.1:3090050-3091832 GCF_000568915.1 Micromonospora sp. M42
GGTCTGGGCGACCACGCTCAGGTTCTTCGCCTCGGCCGAGCCGATCGCGTAGACGATGGTGGCGGTGCCCTCCTTGAGGTTCAGGTCGGCCGGGCCGATGGCGACGGTGTCGGTGCCGGCGAGCACCACGTCCGCCTTCACCGAGCCGGCGGCCACGTCCGCCTTGGCCTCCTTCGGGTTGGTCAGGTCCTCGAAGACCGGCTTGCCGCCGGCCCGCACGTCGACGGCCGGGGCGGCCGCGGTGTGCCGGACGATCAGCCGGGCCTTGCCGGCGCCCACCTTGGACACGTCGTTGACGAACGGCGTGATCTGCGGGTTGCCGTCGGCGCTCAGGTGCGCGGCGAGGCTGATGTTCGCCCCGCCCGGCACCGCGGCGTCGTCCACCTTCAGGATCGCCTTGTCGATCGCCTCGCCGGGCTTGGTCAGGGCGATGTCGTACTCCCCCTCGGGCAGGGTGAGCGGGCCGGCCACGTCGCCCGGCTTGAAGTTGTTCAGCGTCTTCTCGCCGTTGACGTACACGTCGACCGGGGTGTCCGGAATGCCGTGGACCACGGAGACCTTCGACGAGGCGGCGTAGGCCGGGCTCATGGTGGCGGCGCCGACGCCGGCGAAGGTGAGGGCGGCCACCGCGCCGCCCGCGGCGACCCGACGGAACATCGCGTACTGCATTGTCTGCCTCCTGGTAGTTCATGCTGATTCGTCAGGCCTGGCTTGCAGAACGGGTTACGCCGGCTCCGTGGCCCCCGGATGCGCCCGGATCCGATTTCTTTTTCCGGTCTCCGGGCGCATCCGCCGGAGCCTCCGGCGACGAAGGAGAGGTGACGAGGGTCGTGACGGACACACCGGGAGAGTGGGGCGGGGGCTGTGGGAGTTACAGTCGGGCATGCCCCACGGAAGGCGAGCCGCCCGGTGACGGCGGCCAGGCAGGGCCCCGAACCGCCGGGCGAGGACGACCTCGCCACCCGGTTCCGCGACGGCGACGAGGCGGCCCTGCGAGAGGCGTACGACAGGTACGGGCGGGCGGTGCTGCACCTGGCCACCACGACGCTCGTGAACCGCAGTGACGCCGAGGACGTGACCCAGGCGACGTTCGTCGCCGCCTGGCTCGGCCGGGAGACGTTCGACCCGGCGAAAGGCTCACTGGTCGGCTGGCTGCTCGGAATCGGGCGGCGCAAGGTGGTCGACCGGATCCGGGCCTCGGCCCGGGAGACCCGGGTGGTCGAGACGGTGAAGCAACTACCGGAACCGGTCTCCACCGGCCCCGACCCGGACACGGTGGTCGACCGGCTGGTGGTCGCCGACGAGCTGGCCCGGCTCCCCGACGAGCAGCGCCGGATGCTGGAGCTGGCGTTCTACGACGACCTGACACATCAGCAGATCGCGGCGGTGACCGGAGTGCCGCTCGGCACCGTCAAGAGTCACATCAGACGCGGCATGCAGAGCCTGAAACGCAGATGGGAGGTGGACGGTGCAGCACCTGGACCACGACCGGCTGGTCTTTCTGGCGCTCGGTGAGAGCGAGGCGGCTGACGGCGAGGCCACCCATCTGGGCACCTGCGACCACTGCCGGGGCGAGATGGAGACGCTCCAGCACGTCGCCGGGCTCGGCGCGGGCACGCAGGGCCTGGCGGAGCTGCCCGACCCGCCGGAGCACATCTGGCAGGGCATCGTGGCCGAGATCCGGGCCGCCGAGGAGCTGCCGGCGTTGACCGAGCGGCGCCTGCCGCGCCCGGCGACCCGGTGGAGCCGGCTGCCGTACCCGTGGTGGCACGTCGTCCGCGG
>NZ_KK037233.1:3091999-3111655 GCF_000568915.1 Micromonospora sp. M42
GCGCGCCGCTCGCCGCGTTCGGCTCGACGCCGAAGGACGCCTCCGGCGACGCCCGGGTGCTCGGTGACAATCGATTGCATCTGCACGTGGCGAATCTCCCGAGCGTTCCGGGGTACTACGAGGTCTGGCTGATCGATCCGAACACGATGAAGATGTTCTCCGTGGGTACGCTGAGCAACGGTTCGGGGGACGCGCTGCTGCCGATCCCCCCGAACGTCGACCTGCGCACCTACACCGTTGTCGACGTCAGCGCGGAGCAGTACGACAACAAGCCCGGCCACTCCGGCGACAGCCTGCTGAGGGGCACCCTGACGGGCTGATCGGCGGGCCGGCTCAGCTCCCCGGCCCGCCGATCAGCTCCCTACGAGAAAGGCCGCCGCCCGGTGCACCGGGCGGCGGCCTTTTCACGCGACGCTCACTTGCGCTTGCGGATCTCGTCGGCGGCCTGGGGGACGACCTTGAACAGGTCGCCGACCACGCCGTAGTCGGCGAGTTCGAAGATCGGCGCTTCGGCGTCCTTGTTGACCGCGACGATGGTCTTCGAGGTCTGCATGCCGGCCCGGTGCTGGATCGCCCCGGAGATACCCAGCGCGACATACAGCTGCGGAGAGACCGTCTTGCCGGTCTGACCGACCTGGAACTGGTGCGGGTAGTAGCCGGAGTCGACCGCCGCGCGGGACGCGCCGACCGCGCCGCCGAGCAGGTCGGCCATCTCCTCGACCAGCTTGAAGTTGTCCGCGTTACCGACACCACGCCCGCCGGACACGACCACCGACGCCTCGGTCAGCTCGGGGCGGGAGCCCTTCTGCTCCGCGACCCGCTCCACGACCTTGGCGAGCTTGTCCGCGTCGGTGACCGACACGGTGAGCTGCTCCACCGCCGGGCTGGCCGCGGCCGGGACCGGGTTCAGCGAGTTCGGCCGGACGGTGACCAGCGGCAGGCCCTTGGTGACCTTGGACTTGACGATGGTGGAGCCGGCGAACGCCACCTGGGTGGCGGTGCCGTCCGCGGCCAGGCCGACCACGTCGGTCAGGATGCCGTTGTCCAGCTTGACCGCGAGGCGGGCGGCGATCTCCTTGCCCTCCTGCGACGAAGCCAGCAGCACGGCCGCCGGCTGGACACGCTTGACCAGCTCGGCGACCACAGTCGCCTTGGGGGCCACCAGGTAGCCGTCGATCTCCTCACCCTCGGCCGCGTAGATCTTCTCCGCGCCGTACTCGCCGAGCTTGGCGCTCAGCGCCTCGGCGGCGCCGGCGCCACCGAGCACGACGGCGCTCGGGGTGCCCAGCTCGCGGGCGAGGGTGAGCATCTCCAGGGTGACCTTCTTGACGCCGAACTCCCGGGTGGCTTCGACGACGACGAGAACCTCAGACATGTCAGTGACCTCTCACACGAACTTCTCGGAGGCGAGGAACTCGACCAGCTTCACGCCGCCGTCGCCCTCGTCGGTGATCTTCTCCCCGCCGGAACGCGGCGGCCGCTTCGAGTGCTCCACCACAGCGCTGGTGGCGCCGTCGAAGCCCACCTCCGCCGGGGCCACGCCCAGGTCGCCCAGGGAGAGCGTCTGCACCGGCTTCTTCTTCGCGGCCATGATGCCCTTGAACGACGGGTACCGCGGCTCGTTGATCGTGTCCCACACGGAGACCACAGCCGGGGTCGAGGCGGTGACCACCTCGTAGCCCTCCTCGGTCTGCCGCTCCACCGTCAGGGCCGACCCGTCCACGGTCAGCTTCCGCGCGCCGGTCAGCGCCGCCACACCCAGCCGCTCGGCGATCATGTGCGGCATCACCTGCACCCGGCCGTCGGTCGACTCCGCACCGCACAGGACCAGGTCGGCGTTCAACTGCCCGAGCGCGGCGGCGAGGACCTTGGAGGTGGCCACCGCGCAGGAACCGTGCAGGGCGTCGTCCACCACGTGGACGGCCTTGTCCGGGCCCATCGACAGCGCCTTACGGATCGACTCGGTCGCCCGGTCCGGACCCATCGTCAGGATGGTGACCTCACCGCCGTGTGCTTCCTTGATCTTCAACGCCTCTTCGATGGCGTACTCGTCCATCTCATTGATGACGTTGTTCGCCGAACCGCGGTCGACGGTGTTGTCGTCAGCACGCAGGCTGCGGTCCGCGCCCGAATCAGGCACCTGCTTGACGAGTACGACGATATTCATCGCGCTTCGACGACCCTCCTGTTTGGTGTTGCGATCACTCGCCCGGTCACGGGCGCAGCCTCCCGCGTGACGGAACGTGGGTCAACCGCGGGCAGCTGTGCACTTCCCCACGAGCGCAATGTTACCCGCAAGTAGCATGGGCACCCCGACCGCCCGCAGTGACGCAGGTCACCGGCATCAGGCCGATCCGGCCAGCGCCTGGGTGATCTTCTCGATCGCCGCCGCCTCGGCCGGCTCGATGCCCCGGTGCGCCTGCGCCACCCGCTCCGCCGCTGCGAGCACCACCGACCGGTACGTCTCGGCGTCGGCGGGCGACTTGTCCCGGAGGATCTCCATCGACCGGCCCAGCGCGGGCAGCACCACGGACTCGACCTCCAGGGCCGAGTCCCGGGGCAGCTGCGGCAGCGGGCCGGTGGTGAGCGCCTCCTTGACCACGCCCCCCACCTCGGCGAGTGCTCCGGAGGCGGCGAAGCTCTCCCGCACCATCGCCAGCACCCCGGGTACGGCGTTGGAGACCAGGAAGACCGCGCCGAACGCGCCGGTCTTCAGGGTGAGCCGCTCGTCCGCCGTCAACCGTTCCATGATCACGGAGTGTATACGTACGGCGTGGAGGTGGTGACCGCAACGAGTCCGAGCCGCTCCAGGATGGGCCGGCTGTCCGGCGAGCAGTCCACCTGCAGCAGCGTCTTGCCGCGCTGCTGCGCCAGCCGCGCCCGGTACGCCACGAGCGCCCGGTAGATGCCCTTCTTGCGCCACTGCGGCAGCGTCGAGCCGCCCCAGAGGCTGGCGAAGCCGGTGCCGCGCTGGTAGCGGATCCAGCCGGCGCTGACCACCGTCTCCCCGGCCTCGGCCACCACGATCGTGATCGACTGCGGATCGGCCTCGACCTCCCGGGCCAGCCCGTACACCAGGTGGCTGCGGTCCTCCCGCCAGACCTCCTCCTCCATGGCGGCGATGCGCTCCAGGTCGGCCCGGCTGGTGACCTCGCGCAGGCGTACCCCCTCGGGGAGCACCGGGACGGCGGCGGCGAGCGGCGCGACCGGGCCGACCACGACGGTCTCCTGGTCCTCGGGTACGAAGCCGGCGGCGCGCAGCCGGTCGCCCAGGTCGGCCGGCTCGTCGTGACCGGCGAGCTTCCACTCGACCGACTCGCCCCGAGCCCGGAAGACCTCGACCTGCCGGGCGATCAGCGCGTCCAGCTCGGCGCCGGCCAGGCCGTCCAGCGTCCGGTAGGTGAGGAAGCCACGGTGGTCGAGGCCGAGCACGCGGAACAGCGGGCCGTCGCGCTCCACCGTCACCCCGTCCGGCAGCGGGTCCGGCAGCTCCGGTCGAATCTGTGCGTCGTAGGCGGCGCGCAGCTCACGCGCGTCAAGATCGGTCATCCCCCCAGGCTAGGCGCGGGGCAAAGCGGATAATCGGCAGCGTGTGGGAGTCGATCAAGAACTGGTTCGACCCGCGTGAGCTGCGTTCGGTCGGCAACCCGCCGGACTACCGCTTCTCGCTGGCGAACGAACGGACGTTCCTGGCCTGGCTGCGTACCGGCCTGGCGCTGGTGGCGGGCGGGCTCGCCGCGGCGCAGTTCCTCCCGCCGCTGCGCCTGGCCCACCTGCGCGAGGCGCTCGCGATCGCGCTGCTGCTGCTCGGCGCGACCGTCTCGATCCGGGCGGTCGACCACTGGGCGCGCACCGAACGGGCCATGCGGCTGGACGAGGAACTGCCCGCATCCCGCTTCCCGGCCGTGCTGGCGCTGATCGTCGCGATCGGCGCGCTGCTGCTGGTGGCCGCCGTGCTGCTGGGTGGCGCGGGATGACCCGCGACCCCGGCCTGCAACCCGAACGCACCCGGCTGGCCTGGCGGCGGACGCTGCTCACGCTGACCGCGGTGCTGCTGCTGCAGCTCCGGCTGGCGTTCACCGGCCGGGTCCTCGACGCGCTGCTGACCGGAGCAGCGCTCCTGGTCTGGCTCGCCGTGCTCGTGGTGACGTGGCACCGGGCCACCGGCGCAGGGCCGCGGCGGTTCGACAGCTGGTCGGTGCCGCTGACCGCGATCGGGGCGGCCGGACTTGCGGTGCTCGGCGTGGCGCACGTGCTGGGCGGGGTGCGCTGACGTGCGCGGGTGAGCCATCATGGGGCATGGCCCGCCTCTACGTGCTGCTCTTCCTGGTTCAGGTCGTCCTCGCGGTCGTCGCGCTGATCAGTTGCCTCTCCGCCGACGAGGAGAAGGTCAAGGCGCTGCCCCGGATGATCTGGGTGCTGATCATTCTGTTCTTCCCGCTGGTCGGCTCGATCGCCTGGTTCCTGGTGGGCCGCGAGCGCCCGGCCGGAACCACCGGCGTCACCGGCGCGGCCCGGCCCGCCGCCCCGGCCGGTCGCCCGCTCGCCCCGGACGACGACCCGGAGTTCCTCGCCTCGCTCGACGAGCGGTCCCGCCGCGAGGACCAGGAACGGCTGCGGCTGTGGGAGGAGGACCTGCGCCGCCGCGAGGAGGAGCTGCGCCGCCCGGACGACCGGGACCGCCCCGAGGTCTGACACGCGCCGCGGGCCGCCCGCCGGTCACCCGGCGGACGGCCCCGCACGCGCCGCGGTCAGGCCAGGTTCGACGACCGGGGGTACGCGTCAGCCGGGTCGGTCAGCACGTTCACCAGGTACGGCACGCCCGAGTCGAACGCGCGCCCCAGCGCGGGCCCGAGGTCGGCCGCCTTCTCCACCGTCTCGCCCCCGCCGCCGAGCGCCTCGACCACCTTGTCGTAGCGCAGCCCGGGCTGGAGGTCGGCGGCCACGTCGTAGCCGTACATCGCCCGCATCGGGTGCTTCTCCAGCCCCCAGATGCCGTTGTTGCCGACCACGATCACCACCGGCAGCTTCTGCCGGACCAGCGACTCCACGTCCATCAGCGAGAAGCCGGCCGCGCCGTCGCCCATCAGCACGCAGATCTGCCGGTCCGGGTGGCTGATCCGGGCGCCCATCGCGTAGCCCATGCCGGTGCCGAGGCACCCGTACGGGCCGGGGTCGAGCCAGGTGCCGGGCTGGGCCGGCTCCAGGTAGCGCCCGGCGTACGACACGAAGTCGCCGCCGTCGCCGATGGTGACGGCGTCCGGGGCGAGCACCTTGCGCAGCTCGCCGTAGATCCGGGCCGGGCGGATCGGGTCGCTCTCGGCGGCCATCTCCTCGGCGTCGCGGGCCTTCGCCGCGTCCTCGGCGGTACGCAGCTCGGCGATCCAGTCGGCGTGGTCGGCCCGGTCACCGGTGTGGTCGGCGAACGCGCCGAGGATCAGCCGCAGGTCACCGGCGGGCGCGGCGGCCGGCTGCACGTGCCCGGCCCGCTGGCTGGGCGCGTCCACCACGTGCACCACCTGGGCGTCGCCGAAGTCGCCGAAGGAGAGCCGGAAGTCCAGCGGGGTGCCGATCACCACGACCACGTCGGCGCCCTTGAGCGCGACCCGGCGGGCCTTGGCGAACGCGAGCGGGTGCTCCGGCGGCAGCGCGCCCCGGCCCATCCCGTTCGTGAACACCGGCACCCGCAGCGACTCGGCGGCGGCACGCAGCGCCTCGACGGCGTCGCCCGCGTACACGTCGGAGCCGGCGATGATCACCGGCCGGGACGCGCCGGCGATCAGGCGGGCCGCCTTCGCGACCTCGTCCGG
Source organism: Micromonospora sp. M42 (assembly GCF_000568915.1). NCBI lineage: Bacteria > Bacillati > Actinomycetota > Actinomycetes > Micromonosporales > Micromonosporaceae > Micromonospora > Micromonospora sp. M42. The sequence continues at coordinate 3,097,810 of NZ_KK037233.1, forward strand.
GTCCGGCTCGATCGGTGCCGGCGGCGTGACCGCCGGCAGGTCGGCGTCACCGACCGAGAAGACCGCCTCCAGCGGGAAGTCCAGGAACACCGGGCCGCGGTGCGGGGTGAGCGCGGTGGTCAGCGCCGCCGACACCGCGCGCGGGATGTCGTCGGCGCTGAACACCGTCTCGGCGTGCTTGGTCACCGGCGCGACCAGCGGCAGGTGGTCCATCTCCTGGAGGCTGCCCGAGCCCCAGCGGAACTGCGGGGCCCGCCCGCCGAGCACCAGCACCGGCGAGGCGTTGAAGAACGCGCTGGTCAGGCCGGAGACGCCGTTGGTGACGCCGGGGCCGGCGGTGAGCACGGCCAGGCCGGGGCGGCGCTGGAGCTTGGCCACCGCCTCGGCGGCGAACACGGCGGACTGCTCGTGCCGCACGTCGTAGAGGGGGAAGCCCGCCTTGTGGGCGGCGTCGTAGAGCGGGAAGACGTGCCCGCCGGAGAGCGTGAACATCTCCCGTACGCCGTGCGCGCGCAGTGCCGCGAGCGCCAGATCGCCGCCGTGGCCCTCGACCCGTTCCGTCATGCCATTCCCCTTCATCGACCGACCGGGGTCACGTTACTGGCCGGTACAGCAGATGTGAACAGCTCTCGCGTCAGCGGCCGGTGAAGCCCGGCTTGCGCTTCTCCACGAACGCGGTCATGCCCTCGCGCCGGTCGTCGGTGGCGAACAGCGCCGCGAAGAGCTGACTCTCCCAGGCCAGGCCCGAGGTGAGGTCCATGTCCAGACCCGCGTCGACGGCCGCCTTCGCCGCCCGCAGCGCCTGCGCCGGCCCGGTCAGGAACGGCTTCACGTACGCCACCGCGGCGTCGTAGACCTCCGCGGCCGGCACCACCTGGTCGGCCAGGCCGATCCGCAGCGCCTCGGCGGCGTCGACCATCCGACCCGTCATGATCAGGTCCTTGGCGCGGGCCGGGCCGACCAGGCGGGCCAGCCGCTGCGTGCCGCCCGCGCCCGGGATGATGCCGAGCTTGATCTCCGGCTGGCCGAGCTTGGCGTCCTCGGCCACGATCCGCCAGTCGCAGGCCAGCGCCAGCTCGCAGCCGCCGCCGAGCGCGTACCCGGTGATCGCGGCCACGACCGGCTTCGGGATACGGGAGATCGCGCCGAGCGCGCTGGACAGGTCGGCCGCGCGCTCCGCCATGTCCACGTAGGACATGTCGGCCATCTCCTTGATGTCCGCGCCGGCCGCGAAGACCTTCTCGCCGCCGTACACGATGACGGCGCGGACCTCGGCGTCGGCGGTGGCCGCCGCAGCGGCGGCGCGCAACTCCTCCTGCACCTGGGTGTTGAGCGCGTTCATCGGCGGCCGCTCCAGCCGGATGGTGCCGATGCCGTCCTTGGATTCCAGCTTGACGAACTCGCCCACGCTGCCCTCACTTCCTCGTCGAAGTCGCGTGCCAACCTTACGGCTCGCCTCGTTGGGGTAGACAGTGTGGTGTCGGCGACTCCCCAGGTAGCCGCCGGAGTCGCCGCCGCCCCGCCACCGGGAGTGAGGTCATGATCACCTACTTCGACGACCGGTCCGTCCAGGTCACCTCCACCACGGTACGGGTGGACGGGCGCACCTACCCGCTCGCCGAACTCACCACGGTGTGGCACCGGCGGGGCGAACGCTCGTGGCGGGTGCTCGCCGGGCGCGGCGCGATCGGGGCCGCGATCGCCGGGCCGCTGGTCACCGCCGTGCTGGGCATCGGGCTGGCCGTGTGGCTGCAACGCTCGGCGGTGGTCACCATCGCCATCGTCGGGATCTCGGTGCTGATCGGCCTGGCCGTCGGGCCGGTGGCCGACTTCCTCTTCGAGTACCTGGACCGCTCCTACGCCCGGGGCAGCCGGGAGATGGAGATGTGGGCCGACTGGCGGGGTCGTCCGGTGCGGCTGCTGCACACCCGGGACGCGATGCGCTTCGGCCAGATCTACCGGGCGGTGCAGCGGGCCATGGAGAGCCTGCCGGCCGCGCCCGGTCGTCCCGCGGCCGACCCTGCCGCGACCGGTCCTGCCGCGACGGGTCAGAACGTGATCGGCTCGTCCGGCAGCAGGCCCAGCCCGCGCAACAGGCCGTAGGTATCCTGCTCGCCCGGCCCCGCCCGCCATACCGTCACCCTACCGACGCCCGACCGTCCGGTGTCGACACACGCGGTTAGGCTGATTTATGGCCCTCTATTACCGGGACGACGCGGTGCAGGTCACCTCGGACGCGATCCACGCGGGTGGTCGGGTCGTCGCGCTCGCCGACGTCACGTACGTCTGGCACGAGCGCGGCGCCACCACCCTCGCGGTCCGGGGACGGGTGCTGGGACGCGGGGTGCTGGTCCTGCTGCTGTCGCTGCCACCACTGGTCGCCGTGGTCTGCGTGCTCTCCCTCGCCTGGTCGGCGCAGGACCGGGGCGAGTGGAAACTGGCCCTGATCATCCTGGCCGCGTTCGTGGTGATCGGCCTGGCGCTCACTCCGTTCCTGGAGGTGCCGCTCGGCTGGCTGGACCGCTCCTACGAGCGCGGCAACCGGGTGCACGAACTGTGGGTGCAGCACCACGGGCCGGGAGACGATGCTGGTCCCGCACGCCCGACGCGCTGCGGTTTCGGGCAGATCTACCGGGCCGTGCAACGTGCCCGTGGGAACAGCAGACCGACCGGGCGCTTGAGCCGACCGGCGCCGGTCAGGGCCAGCGGCAGCGTGGGTAGCGATCGGGCCAGGCCCAGCAGCACCGCCCCCTAGCAGCGGGGGCCAGCCACCAAGGGCGCTGCCCGGGCGGCGCAACACCGCGGGCCCAGGGCGGCTGGCAGGGCCACAAGGTGGCGGAACAGCGGCACCACCAGCAGCACGAACCCGGGCGCCAGGCCGAGCACCGTCGCGGCGGCCAGCACCAGCACGGCGATGCCGCCGGTGGCCGCGTAGCGGAGGCCGTCGCCGCCCGCGAGCCGCTCGGCGCCGAGCAGGAACACCAGGCAGCAGAACGCCACCAGGGGCAGCAGCCACCACCGGGCCCCGACCGGCACGGTCGAGGTGAGCCCGAGATGAAGCGGCAGCGCGACGGCGAGCACCGCGTACCCGAGGAACGCGACAGCGACCACCGCGGACCGGACGCCGCTCGCGGTCGGCGGTGTCCCACCGGGGCGCGCGTAGCGTGCCGCGGCGGCCAGCAGCACGCCGGTGAGCAGCAGGAACACGGCGACGTATCCGCCCACGGCGAGCGGCAGGCGGGCGGGCGGCAGCAGCGCGGCGGACACCGCGCCCAGCCCGGCCGCCGGCACCGTCGCGGCCAGCCACCAGCCGGTACGCGGACCGCCCGCGCCCGGCCGCGCCCGGCGCGGCAGCAGGGCCGCAAGCGGCACGAAACCCAGCGCGAGCCCGGCCAGCAGCAGCCCGGCGCCGCCCGGTCGGGTCAGCGGGGACGGCTCCGGCCCGCCGGTACGGCCCGGGAGCGCGTCGAGCACCGCGGCGTGGGTACGCGGCGCGAACAGCACCGACACGTGCTCGACGCCGGGCGCCACCACCCGCGTCCGGGAACCCGGTGGCGCGTCCCGGGTCGCCTCGTCGACGGCCTGGCGGAAGCCGGCGAACTCCAGCCCGCCCACCACCAGCGTCAGGTTCCCCGGCCAGCCGGCCGGCACGTCACCGCCGTCGGGCAGCGAGATCGCCACCGTCCGGTCGATCTCCGGATGCGCCACCGCGTACCGGACGACAGCGCCGGCGCCCATCGAGTGCCCGACCAGGACGATCCGGTCCCTGTCGACGCCGGGACGCCCGCGCAGCCACCCGACCGCCACGTCCAGGTCGTGCCGCAGCCGCGCCCGGGCGCGTTCCTCGTCCCGCGCGGCGCCGGGCAGCCGGGACCCGCTGGCGCCGTGCCCGGCGAAGTCGAGCAGCACCGCGACGCCGCCCTGGCGGGCCACCGAGTCGGCCAGCGGCCGCATCAGCCGGGCCGACCCGGCGAAGCCGTGCGCGATCACCACCCCGGGCCGCAGGTCACCGGCCCCGCCGTCGGCCCGTACCTCGGTCAGCGGCACCCCGGCCACCGTCGCCCGCGCGGTGCTCAGCCCGGCGTCGGCGCGGACCAGGAGCAGGGCGCCGAGGACAACGGCGAGCAGCGCGACCACGCCGCAGGCGAGCGTTCGCCGCGACGCCGGGCCGGGGGTGGGCATGCCGGCACCCTACGCCGCGTCGGCGGCCCGGCGTGACCTTCGCCGCCTGGCTGCCGCCGGGCGGCACTGGCCGCGACGCCGCACACTGGATGCCATGGCGATCCCTCTCCCCCGGCCCGGCGCCCTGCTCGGCCTCACCCGTACCGCAGTGGACCAGGCGCTCGGCTCCGCCGCCACGATGGCCTCGGTACCCGCTCGCGCCTTCGCCGTCCTCGACCAGGTGGAGGCGCTGGTCCGGCGGATCGACGGAGTGGTGGACCGGATCGAGGGCACGCTCGACCGCACCGACCGGGTGCTGGCCGACGCCGAGACGGCGGTCCGCGAGGTGGCGGTGATCAGTGCCGCCGCGACCGCGGCGATCGACACGGCGACCGAGGTGGCCGCCGCCGCGACGGTGGTGGTCGGCGAGGCGCAGCGGGTCTCCGCGGCGGCGGCCACCGTGGTCGGCGAGGCGGACCGGGTGGCCCGCAGCGCGGCCGGTGTGGTCACCGAGGCGGAGACGGTGACCGCGCGGGCGGTGGGCACCCTCGCCACCGCCGAGAAGGCCACCGGCGTCGCGAACGAGCTGCTGGCCGCGTACGAGGCGACGCTGCGCCGGGCCGCGCCGATGGCGGCGCGTTTCGTGGAGCAGCTCAGCCCGGAGGAGGTGACCGCAGCGATCCGTCTCGTGGACGAGTTGCCGAAGCTCAAGGACCACCTCACCTCGGACGTGCTGCCGATCCTGGCCACGCTGGACCGGGTCGGCCCGGACCTGCACGACCTGCTGGACGTCACCCGCGACCTCAAGCTCGCGGTCGCCGGCATCCCCGGGCTCGGCATGCTGCGGCGACGCGGCGAACGCCTCACCGACGAGGTGTAAGGAAGGGCCCCTTGTTAACGCCTCCGGTAGTGAAAGGGGCCCTTCTTAACAGTCGGCGAACAGCTCGTCGATCTCCACGCGGTGCGGCAGCGCAACCGAGGCGCCGAGCTTGCGTACGCACGCCGCACCGGCGGCCGCCGCCCAGCGCACCGCGTCGGCCAGGTCCCGCCCCTCACCCCAGGCCACGGCGAGCGCCGCGGTGAACGCGTCGCCGGCGGCGGTCGAGTCGACCACGTCCACCGGCACCGCCGGCACGTGCGTCGCCGGTCGCTCCCGGTCGACGTACCAGGCGCCGTCGCCGCCGAGCGTGAGCACCGCCCGGGGCACCAGATCCAGCAGCGCCGCCGGCTCGTCCCGGCCGCGACCGGTCAACGCCTGCGCCTCCGGCTCGTTCACCACGAGCAGGTCGGTGGCCGCCAGCAGCTCGGCCGGCACCGGCCGGGCCGGCGCGGCGTTGAGCACCACCCGGGTGCCCGCCGAACGGGCCGCGAGCGCCGCCTCGGTCACCGTCTCGACCGGCACCTCCAGCTGCGCGACCAGCACGTCCGCATCGCGTACGGCGGAAAGCTCGTCGGCGGTCGGCGACGTGAACGCGGCGTTCGCGCCCGGCGTGACCAGGATGGCGTTCTCCCCCGCGCCGCCGACCATGACCAGGGCGACGCCGGACGGGCCGTAGACCACGCGCAGGTGCCCGGTGTCCACGCCGGCCGCTGTCATCCGGGCCCGCAGCGTCACGCCGAACGAGTCCGAGCCGATCGCGCCGAGGAAGACGCAGGAGGCGCCGGCGCGTACCGCGGCGACCGCCTGGTTGGCGCCCTTGCCGCCGGGCAGCATGACGAAGTCGCTGCCCAGCACCGTCTCACCCGGCCGGGGCAGCGCCGCGCCGATGCCGACCAGGTCCATGTTGGCGCTGCCGACGACGGCGATCCGGGTCTGCGGCACGGTGTCCGTCCCGTCGCTCAGGCGGCGCGGGCGGCCCAGCGGTCGCCGGACCGCGTGACCACCAGCGGCAGGCCGAACGTCTTCGACAGGTTGTCGGCGGTGAGCACGTCGCCGAGCAGGCCCTGCGCCACCACGCCGCCCTCGCGCAGCAGCAGCGCGTGCGTGAAGCCCGGCGGGATCTCCTCGACGTGATGGGTGACCAGCACCATCGCCGGCGCGTCCGGGTCGTACGCCAGCTCGGCCAGCCGGGCCACCAGGTCCTCGCGCGCGCCCAGGTCGAGCCCGGCGGCCGGCTCGTCGAGCAGCAGCAGCAACAAGATGTCCATCTTCGTCGTCCAGGACTACCAGTCCGATTAGCACGGCTAACCATTAATCGACATGCCGACTGGTAACCACCCGCACGAATGAAGATACCAGATATTCAACCCGTGGCAGCTCGATGTTTAAGCTGAGTCGAGTGGGGATCCGCTCGGCGAGCGTCGCGGTGGACAGGCCGATGCGGGTACGCAGCTCGTTGACGTCGGTGCGGCCGATGCGCTCGCCGAGCACGTGGGCGACGCCGTTGGTCGGGTACAGCCGGCCGGAGGCCAGGTTGAGCAGTGTCGTCTTGCCCGCGCCGTTCGGCCCGAGCACCACCCACCGTTCGTCCAGCTCGACCCGCCAGTCGACGTCGTGCACCAGCGCCGTGCCGGAACGCTTGACGCCGACCCCGTCGAGGCTGACCACCAGATCCGCGTCCACGGTCGAGGGGGCGGGGGCGCCCGGGGCGCCGGGGATCAGGTCACCAGTCACCGCACCATCCAATCACGCATCCGGCACGGTGCCCCCCACGGGAGGCGTCGCCACCATAGGGTGGGGCGCCGTGTCGTTGGTCACCGCTTCCGGAAGGACACCCATGCCCGACCGCTGCCGGAAGGCGCGCGGATGAGCGCGGTCATCGAGATCGCCGGCCTCCGCAAGACGTTCCACTCGCTGCGCCAGGGGCGGCGGGTCGCCGTCGACGGCTTCGACATGCTGGTCGAGGCGGGTCAGGTGCACGGTTTCCTGGGGCCGAACGGGTCCGGCAAGACCACCACGCTGCGTGCGCTGCTCGGGCTGGTCCGGCCGGACGCCGGGCGGATGCGCGTGCTGGGCGCCGATTCACCCGAGCGCCTGCCGGACGTGGCCGGCCGGGTCGGCGCGATCGTGGAGAGCCCGCAGTTCTTCGCCAACTTCACCGCGCACCGGACGCTGCGGCTGCTGGCCGTGGCCGGTGGCGTGCCGACCGTCCGGGTGGACGAGGTGCTGGAGCAGGTCGGGCTGCGGGACCGGGGCCACGAGCGGGTCAAGGGCTACTCGCTGGGCATGAAGCAGCGGCTGGCGGTCGCCTCGGCCCTGCTGAAGAACCCGGAGCTGCTGATCCTGGACGAGCCGGCGAACGGGCTGGACCCGGCCGGCATCCGGGAGATGCGCGACCTGACCCGGTCGCTCGCCGAGGCCGGGGTGACGGTGCTGCTCTCCAGTCACATCCTGGCCGAGATCCAGTTGATCTGCGACCACGTGACGATCGTCAGCCGGGGGCGGCGGGTCGCGTACGGGCCGGTGGAGGAGGTGCTGGCCGGCTTCGACCAGCACCAGTGGCGGGTGCGGGTGGCCGACCCGGAGCAGGCCGGTGACCTGCTGGGCCGGGCCGGTCTGTCGGTGACGGCCGGGCCGGACCACCTGGTGGTGACCGGCGTGGAGGATCCGGAGACGATCAGCCGGACGCTCGGCGAGCAGGGCGTGTGGGTACGCGAACTGGTCCCGCTGCGGCCGGACCTGGAAAGCGTCTTCCTGGAACTGACCGGCGACCACGAGCACATGGGCGTGGAGGTGCCGCGGCAGGTCGACGGCGCGCCGCCGAGCGACGGAGTGATCGACCTCGACGTCCGGGAGAGCCGGGAGGTGGACGCGTGAACCTGGTCCGTGCCGAGCTGGAGCGGCTGGCCGCCCGGCGCTTCGTGCAGCTCATGGTGGTGCTGCTGGCTGCCGCCTTCGCGGTGACGGTGGTGACCACCCTCGCCGGTTCGCACCGGCCCAGCCCGGCGGAGCTGAGCCGCGCGCAGGCGCAGGCGGCGGAGAGCGTCCGCGAGATGGAGATGACGTACGACCGCTGCCTGCGGATCCGGGAGGGCTCGCTCCCGCCGGCCGAGAACGACTACCTGCCGCGCGACTGCGCCCAGATCGACCCGGCCCAGCTCGACGAGCTGCCGACCGCGGCCGACTACCTCAGCGGTGTCTTCGTCTTCGCCAAGGAGGCCGAGCCGCTGCTCTACTTCCTGATCGCGTTCCTGACGCTGTTCGGGTTCCTGGTCGGCGCCTCGTACATCGGGGCCGACCTGAACTCGGGCGGGGTGGTCAACCTGCTGCTGTGGCGGCCCCGGCGGTCGACGGTGCTCGCCGCGAAGCTGGGCACGCTGCTGGGCGGGCTGGTCGGCCTGTCGGTGCTGGCCTCGGTGGCGTACCTCGGGGCGTTCTGGTTGATCGGCCAGGCGTCCGGTCTGGTGGGGCGGACCGGCGGCGACTTCTGGCCGTCGCTCGCCGCGATCTGGGGGCGCGGCCTGGTGCTGGTGCTGCTCGCCGCGGCGCTCGGCTTCGCCGTCGCCACGCTGGGCCGGCTGACGTCGGCGGCGCTCGGCGCGGTGGCCGCGTACGTGGTGGTGTGGGAGCTGGGGGCACGGCTGGTGTTCCAGATCCTCCAGGTGGGCCGGCCGGACCGGTACATGCTGTCCAGCTATCTGGCGGCCTGGCTCTCCGGTGAGGTGCGGCTCTGGGACGGCAACGCCTGCGGCCCCGGGATCTCCGGCTACTGCGACGGCTCGTACACGGTGACCTGGCCGTCGGGTCTGGTGGTGCTGCTCGGGCTCACCGGCGCGCTCGTGGCCGCGGCGTTCACGGTGTTCCGCCGCCGCGACCTGATGTGACGGAAGGGCAGGCCCGGCAACTCCTTGCGAACCCTGACGCCATGATGAAGGATTCCTTCACATGGCGTCAGGGCGCACGACGCGGTCAGCCGACCGTCGAGCCGAACACCTCGTCGCGCACCGCGTCCAGCGCGGTACGCAGCGCGCCGCGCAGGATCGGCTCCTCGGTCAGCCCGGTGGTCACCACCCGGGGCCGGACGAGCGTGATCGCGGCGACCTCGTGCTGCACCCGCTCGGCCAGCGCCGCCCCGCCCGCCTGCCCGACCGCGCCGGCGAGCACCACCAGCGGCGGGTCCAGCACCACGCAGGTGCTCGCCACGCCGAGCGCCAGCCGGCGGGCCAGCTCGTCCAGCATCGGCCCACCGGCGGTGCCGGCCGCGATCGCCGCGCGTACCACCTCGGCCGCTCGGGCCGCCGCGACGCCCTGCTCCGCCGCCTTCGGGGTGGCGAAGCCGTGCTCGGCGGCCACCGCGCGTACCGCGTCGGCGCCGACGAGCTGCTGGAATGCCGGCTTGGCCCGCTTGGACACGTCGCGCGGGATGGGCGCGCCGGGCACCGGCAGGTAGCCGATCTCGCCGGCCGCGCCGCTGCTGCCGTGGTGCAGCCGCCCGCCCAGCATGATCGCCAGGCCGACGCCGGCGTCCACCCAGACCAGCACGAAGTCGGAAGTGCCCTGGGCCGCGCCGGACTGCGCCTCGGCCACCGCGGCGAGGTTCACGTCGTTCTCGAACACGACCGGGGTGTCCAGGTCCTCGCGCAGCGCGGCGAGCAGGCCGCTGTGCCAGCGCGGCAGGTTGAACGCGAAGGTGATGTCACCGGTCTGCGGGTCCACCAGGCCGGGGGTGCCGAGCACGACGCGCCGGACGGCGGACAGCTCCGCCCCGGCGCTGCTGGCCGCCTGGACCACCGCGTTGTGCACCACCCCGACCGGGTCGTCGGTGTCCTTCGTGGACTGCTCGACCCGGCCGGCCACCGTACCGGTGATGTCGGCGCAGGCCGCCACCACCCGCTCCGCGCCGACGTCCACGCCCACCACGTACGCGCTGCTCGGCCGGACGGCGTAGAGCTGGGCGTTCGGGCCCCGCCCGCCGGCCTGCTCGCCGACCCGGGCGACCAGGCCGCGCTCCTCCAGCCGTTCGACGAGCTGGGACGCGGTGACCTTGGACAGCCCGGTCAGCTCACCGATCCGGGCCCGGGTCAGCGGGCCGCGTTCGAGCAGCAGCTCCAGCGCCGCACGATCGTTGAGCGCCCGCAGGAGTCGGGGGGTACCGGGCAGCCGGGTCGCACTCATGCCGTCGTCCTCAATTTTCAGTAAAGTTTTCTAACCACAAAACGCCTGCCGAGGGGCGTCCGTTAGCGTATCGGCCGCCCCGATCCGCGAAGGTCGGACGACCCGGCAGGGAAAGGGGATACTCGTGGGTCAGGATCCAGGACTCCGGCGGCTCGCGCTGGGCACGCTGCTGGCCGCGTACCCGGGTCCGGTCCCGCCGGACTGGGCGGTCGACCTGCTCGCCGACGGGCTCGCCGGGCACACCCTGTTCGGCACCAACATCCACGACCCGGCCCAGGTCGCGGCGTCCACGGCGGCACTGCGCGCCGGCCGCCCCGACGTGATCGTCGCGATCGACGAGGAGGGCGGCGACGTCACCCGGCTGGCCCACGCCACCGGCAGCCCGTACCCGGGCAACGCCGCGCTCGGCACCGTCGACGACCCCGCGCTGACCCGCGAGGTGTACGCGGCGATCGGCGCCGAGCTGGCCGCGCTCGGCGTCACGCTCGACCTGGCGCCCACCGTCGACGTGAACACCGCCGACGAGAACCCGGTCATCGGCACCCGCTCGTTCGGCGCCGACCCGAAGCGGGTGGCGGTCCACTCGGCCGCCGCCGTCGCCGGCCTCCAGTCGACGGGCGTGGCCGCCTGCGCCAAGCACTTCCCCGGGCACGGCGCCACAGTCGCCGACTCCCACCACGAGCTGCCCACAGTCGACGTGCCGCCGGCCGTCCTGCGGGAACGGGACCTGCCGCCGTTCGCCGCGGTGGTCGACGCGGGCGTCCGCGCGGTGATGACCGCGCACATCCGGGTGCCGGCGCTGACCGGCGACGGCCCGGCCACGTTCAGCCGCGCGGTCCTGCACGACCTGCTGCGCGTCGAGTACGGCTTCACCGGCGCGGTAGTCACCGACGCGCTGGAGATGAAGGGCGCGGTGCTCGCCGCCGGCGGGGTCGGCACGGGCGCGGTCCGGGCGCTGGCGGCCGGCGCGGACCTGCTCTGCATCGGCGCCCGGGTCGACGCCGAGCTGGTCGAGTCGGTCGCCGCCGAGATCGTCGCGGCGATCGGCGACGGGCGGCTGGCGCGCGAGCGGGTCGAGGAGGCGGCCGGCCGGACCGCCACGCTCGCCGCCGCCACCGGCCCCGCCGCCGCCCCGCCGCCCGCCACCGACGGCCTCGGCTACGCCGCCGCGCTGCGGGCGGTACGGGTCGAGGGCGACCTCACCCGCGCCGCCGCACCCCTGGTGGTGCAGGTGCACGCCACCTCCACCGTCGCCGAGGGGCGGGTGCCGTGGGGGCTCGGCCCGCACCTGGCCGCCGGGATCGAGCAGGCCCGCGCGGTGGCGGGCGAGACCGACCCGGAGAAGCTGCGGCGGCTCGCCGGGGACCGGCCGGTCGTGCTGGTCGGGCGGCACCTGCACCGGCTGCCCGCTGCGCGGGAGCTGGTCGAGGCGCTGGCCGCCACGCATCAGGTGACAGTGGTCGAGATGGGCTGGCCGGGCGCGTGGCGGCCGGCTGGCGTGCGCGCGTTCGTCGCCACCCATGGCGCCAGCCACGCCAACGGCCGCGCCGCCGCGCAGACGCTGGGCCTGACCGGCTGACCGCATCACTCTTGAACACGTTCAAAATCTGTCGTACGCTCAGGGCGTCCTTGATTTGAACACGTTCAAGAGAGGCGACGGGGATGGACGTGAAGGTCTGGATGTACCTGGCCTACCTCGCGGTCAGCATCGGTCTGACCATCTGGGTGGCCCGGGCACTGTCCCGCAACGGGCTGGTGTTCCTGCAGGACGTGTTCGCCGACAGCCGGCTGGCCGAGGCGGTCAACAGCCTGCTCGTGGTCGGCTTCTACCTGCTCAACCTCGGCTACGTCACGGTGGCGATGAAGGAGTCCGGCCCGGTCGGCGACACCAGCCAGGCGCTGGAGCAGCTCTCCATGAAGGTGGGCCTGGTCCTGCTGGTACTGGGCGCGCTGCACTTCTTCAACGTCTTCGCGCTCGGCCGCTACCGGCGCGGCCGCCTGCGGCAGCAGGCCACCCACCCGCCGCTGCCGCCGGTCCGTATCCTCCCGCCGCAGGGTGGGCCCGTACCGGCAGGCGGCCCGAACCCGCCGGCCCGGTGACGTCCGCCCCGGGCGGGCGCCCGTCGGATCCCACCGGGCACGGGGCCGGTGGGATCCGCGGGTTCACCGTCCTGTTCGACGCGGGCTGCCCGATGTGCCGGGGCGCCCGGCGGTGGCTCGCCTCGCGGCCCCAGCTCGTACCCCTGGAGTTCGTGCCGGCCGGGTCCGCCGAGGCCCGGCGGCGCTTCCCCGGCCTCGACCACGACGCGACGTTGCGGGACCTGACAGTGGTGGCCGACACGGGCGCGGTCTACAGCGGCGACGGCGCCTGGTTCGCCTGCCTCTGGGCGCTCGCCGAGCATCGGGGTACGGCCGAGCGGCTGGCCCGCCCGCACCTGCTGCCGCTGGCCCGGCGGGTGGTGGCGGCGGCCTCCGCGGTCCGCGAACGGATCCGGGAACCGGGATACGGTGACGACGATGACCGAGCAGAGTGCGCCGACGACCGCTGCGGGTGGGCAGGGGTCGACGGCCCGGGGTGAGCAGACCCGCCAGTTGATCCTGGACACCGCGATGCGGTTGTTCCGCGAGCGCGGGTACGCGCGCACCACCATGCGGGCGGTCGCCCAGGAGGCCGGCGTGGCGGTGGGCAACGCCTACTACTACTTCGGCTCCAAGGAGCACCTGGTCCAGGAGTTCTACGCGGGCACCCAGCGCGATCACCGGGAGGCGGCCGGCCCGGTGCTCGCCCGGGAGCGGGAGTTCGCCGCGCGGCTGGCCGGGGTGCTGCACGCGGGCATCGACGTGCTGAGCCCGTACCACGCGTTCGCGGGCGCCTTCTTCAAGACGGCGGCCGAGCCGACCTCGCCGCTCAGCCCGTTCTCCGCCGAGTCGTCGGAGCCGCGGGACATGTCGATAGCGCTGTTCCGCGAGGCCCTCACCGGGTCCACTGTCAAGCTCGACGACGAGCTGCGCGAGGCGCTGCCCGAGCTGCTCTGGCTCGGCTACATGGGTGTGGTGCTCTACTGGGTGCACGACCGCTCGGACGGGCAGGTCAAGACCCGCCAGCTCATCGACGGCGTGGTGCCGCTCGTGGACCGGCTGGTGGGGCTGTCCCGGCTGCGCGTGCTGCGGCCGGCCACCCGGCAGGCGCTCGCCCTCATCCATACGCTGCGTCACTGACCTCGCCCGCGCACCTGCCAGCGATTTCGCAGGTGAGAGTCCGCAACCGGACAGCAACACACCCCTTGTTCACGGTCGGTAATACACATAGCGTTACCGGTGTCGGGGCCTGGGGGAGAGCTGCGGACCGTGGATCCGGCCCGGGATCCACGGTCCGCGCCGAGCCGGGCCGGCTCAGCGGGGGAACACGCCGAACGCGGTGAAGCCGCGATCCGGGAACCCGGCCGCCTCGGCCACCCGGCCGGACGCCGCGTTGCCCGGGTCGTGCAGGTAGGTGGGAATCGCTCCCTCGTCCAGCACCCGGCGCGCCGCCTGCGCGACCAGCCGCCGGGGGCCGCGCCCGCGCGCGGCCGGCACCGTGCCCACCGCCAGCTCGTGCCCGTACGAGTCGTGCCGCTTGATCCCCACCCC
>NZ_KK037233.1:3111940-3113893 GCF_000568915.1 Micromonospora sp. M42
TGCCGTGGGCGGTCACCCGCGAGGGCCGGGCGCAGGGCGGCCGTCCCCAGGCCGGACGGGGCGCGGCGGTGGGGACCGCACCACGTGCAGTCCCGGGCCCGCCGGCCACTGTCCCAGCCAGGTCGCCAGATGGAGGAAGACCCGCCGGTCGAGCACGTGATCATGGTACGCCGGGCCGGACCGCCCGTGCTCGCGTAATCAACTGATCCCACCGGGGTTGAGACCCGCGGCGGACGGGTAGTGGGGCGGCACGCCAGCGACGGATGACGATGTGTGGTCCGGCGGAGGGCCGCAGGAATCTGACGCTTCACGGGAACCCGAGGCATCGACCCTGCGTCATATTCATTTCCATACATGGACAAGTTTCTCTGGGACGGTAGTGGTCATGCCTCACGAACCGAATGACCGATTCCAGCAGGACCCGGAGCGGAGCTGGCGGGCCGCCGGCGACGCCGGACGCTTCCCGGCGCAGCGGGCGTACCGCGAAGCCCGCAGCCGGGGGCTCTCCTGGGCCGAGCTGAACACGCAACCATCGGGCGCCGCCGCCTGGCGCGGGTCGGCGGCCGCCTGACGCACCAATTTCAAGCGCAGATTGGTGCGCAGATCCAGCACTTCCTGGTGTACGGTCGAACGCATGACCCGCATCACGGTGGACGTCAACGATGAGTGGCTGGAGTCCGCCCGCGAGGTGCTGGGCACCGACACCAAGGTCGCCACCATCAACGCCGCGTTGCACGCCTTCGCCGTCCGGCGGCAGGCGAAGGAGATCGTCGCCGCGTTCGATCAGGTCGAGATGGACTTCGCCGAGTCGGACGAGGGCTGGCGTTACGGCGGTGGGCGCGACTTGAGCCGGCTCGCCGAGGACGCCCGCGACGGCGAGGCCGCGGCCTGATGGCCGGCCAGGTCTACCTGGCGGACACGTCGGTGTACGTGCTTCAGGCTCGGCACCAGGCCGTCCGGAAGCGCTTCGAGACGCTGCTGGCAGAAGGGCGCCTCGCCGCGTGCCAGATGACCTCGCTGGAATATCTGAACAACGCCCCCACACCGAAGGGATACGAGATCCTGTGGCAGGCGCTCCGGGGACACCGCTGGCTGGATGTCACCGCCGAGGCGATGGACCGCGCCATGGCGGTGCACCGCCTACTGGCCGCCGAGAGCCAGCACCGCAACTTTCGGCTGCCTGATCTGATCATCGCGGCGACCGCCGAGCTGCACGGTGCCACGGTGCTGCACTACGACGCCGACTACGACCGGATCGCCGCGCTCACCCACCAGCCCACCGAGTGGGTCGCCCCGAAAGGCAGCCTCTAGGAACGCGGGCGGCGACACACCGGCCGGGCGTGCGTACCGGTCTTCGCACACCTGTGCGGTAGCGTCTTGTGGTCCGATTTCCGGCCTACGACAGGAGAAGCTCCGCGCATGGGCAAGAAGACGATCCACGTCTCCGACTTCACCGGCCAGGTGCTGAGCGCCGACGACGAGGTGGTCAAGGTCGTCGTACTGGAGCACCCGGACCTGGTCGCCGGGCCCGTGCAACTGGACGCCACCCCGGTCGACGTGGAGAGCATCGACGACGCGGCACTGGACGTCGCGGTGGTGGAGATCCACGACCGGCACGGCCACGGTGAGCCGCGCCGGGTGGTGCTGACCGCCAGCGAGTTCGACGCGATGGCCACCGACGTGCCGATGGCGCAACTGCTGCGTACCGCCGAGCGGGTCAAGCCGCCCAAGGCACGCCGCGCCACCGAGAAGATCGACTACGGCACCATCGAGCACGCCGGGCGCCCGCACCGCGGCCGCGTCACCGAGGAGGAGGCCCGGCTGGTCCGGGAACGCCTGGACGAGGTGAACAAGCGCCTCGCCGACGCCGGCATCCGCCAGGTCGACCCGGCCGACCCGGAGCACGCGGCCCGCTACGGGTTCCCCACCGCCGACTGACACACGCGGGCCGGG
>NZ_KK037233.1:3113993-3176490 GCF_000568915.1 Micromonospora sp. M42
GCGCCCCCGTGGCGCGTGCACGGCCCGGTGTCAGGCCCCTTTTCGGGTGATCTCGGCCAGCGCCGCCTCGAACGCCGACTCCAGCGCGTCCTTGCGCAGCCCGAGTCCGGTCAGCACACCGTCGCCGCCCTCCTCCTCCAGCAGGGCGAGCAGGATGTGCTCCGTACCGATGTAGTTGTGTCCCATCCGCAGCGCCTCCCGGAACGTCAGCTCCAGGACCTTCTTGGCCCGCGCGTCGTAGGGGATCAGGTCCGGGACCTGGCCGGCCTTCGCCGGCAGCGTCGCGGTGACGACCTCCCGCAGCCGCTCCAGGGGTACGCCCTGCGCCACGATCGCGGCGGCGGCCAGCCCTTCCGGCTCGGCGAGCAGCCCGAGCGCGACGTGTCCCGGGGTGATCTCGGCGTTGCCGGCCGCCCGCGCCTCCTCCTGCGAGGCCAGCACGACGTTGCGGGCGCGCGGGGTGAACCGGCCGAACCCGGAGTTCGGGTCGAGCGCGGCGGCGGTCTCCGCCTTGGCCGCGGAACGCTTCTGGGCGGCCTGCTTGCTCACGCCCATACTGCGGCCGATCTCCGTCCACGACGCGCCGGAGCGGCGCGCCTGGTCGACGAAGTGCCCGATCAGGTGATCGGCGACGTCGCCCAGGTGGTCGGCGACGAGGACGGCGTCGGCCAGTTGGTCGAGCGCGTCGGTGTGTGCCTTCTTGATGCCGTCGATGAGGTCGTCGAGGCGTACCGGGTGGGTCATCTTGTGCGGTTCCGTCTCCTCCATGCGTCAACCATAGGTTGACGATGCGGATGCGTCAACCCTCGGTTGACGACCCCTTTCCCATCGCGCGATGATCTCGATCCCGGTAGTGTCGACCGGGGTGAGCACCCATTCGACACTGCTGTTCGTGCTCGCCGCCGTCGCGGTCGTCATCGCCGTACGGTGGGTGGCCTCCCGCACCGGCCTGCCCGCCGCCGCGCTCCTGCCGCTCATCGGCATCGCGTACGCGCTGCTCCCCGGCCCCAACATCGGCCTCGATCCCGACCTCGTGCTCATGGTCGTGCTGCCGCCGCTGCTCTACAGCGCCGCGCTCGACTCGTCCCTGCTGGACATCCGGCGCAACCTGCGGATCGTGGTCAGCCTCTCGGTGCTGCTGGTGCTCCTCACCGGACTGCTCGTCGGCGTCGGGTTCCACCTGTTCGTCGCCGGCGCGACCCTGGCCGCCGGCATCGCGGTCGGCGCCGCCGTCGCCCCGCCCGACCCGGTCGCCGCCCTGGCCGTGGGCCGCCGGGTCAACCTGCCGCCGAAGATGGTCACGATCATCCAGGGCGAAGGGCTGCTGAACGACGCCACCGCGCTGACCATGCTCAGCGTCGCGGTGGCCGCCGCCGTGGGCGGCGAGTTCTCGTTCCACGCAGCGGTCGGGCAGTTCGTGCTCGCGGCGGCCGGCGGAATCGCCGTGGGTGTCGTCGTCGCCCGGGCCAAACGGCTGGTCCGGCCGCTCACCGCGGACCCGCTGCTGTCCAACGCCATCTCGCTCGCGACACCGTTCGTGGCGTACCTGCTCGGCGAGGCGCTGCACGTCTCCGGCGTACTCGCAGTGGTGGTCGCCGGCCTGATCGTCGGCCACCAGACGCCGCAGTTCGGGTCCGGGGCGGCCCGCCTCCAGACCAACGCCGTGTGGCGGCTCGTCGACTTCCTGCTCGAAGGCTTCGTCTTCCTGCTCATCGGCCAGCAACTCCCCGCCGTCGTGCGGGGCCTGCGCCAGTACGAGACGTCCACCATCGTCGTCGCCGTCGCCGTGTCCGTCGGCGTGGTCCTGCTCCTGCGCCCGGCCTGGCTGATCCTGACCCAGTGGCTCCCCCGGTCGCTGCACACCCGGCTGGGCGGCGTCGCCGAACAGGACGACACCGACCCGCCCGGCGCGGCGCGGCGGGCCGGGCGAGCCGACCGCAACGCCCGCGGACTGACCGCACGCGAGGTGGTGGCGCTGAGCTGGTCCGGCACCCGGGGCGTGATCAGTCTGGCCGCCATCTTCACGCTGCCGCTCACCACCAACAGCGGAGACCCGTTCCCCGACCGCGACCTGCTGCTGTTCTGCACCTTCGTGGTGGTCCTGGTGACGCTGGTCGGGCAGGGCCTGACGTTCGCGCCGCTCGTGCGGATGCTCGGCCTGCGCGCCGACGAGGCAGACCAGGCCCGGGTACGCAACGAGGCCCGCTCCGCTGCCGCCGAGGCCGCCCTGGCCCGCCTCGACACCGTCGCCGCCGAGGAACCGGACACGCGGGTGGCGGTCGACACCACACGCGCCCAGTTGCTGACCCGGCTGGCCCGCTACCGGGGGCGGCTCGATCTGCTCCAGCAGAGCGGATCGTCGGAGCTGCCCACCTCACCCGAGTACGAGACGGCGCTGCGGGTCCACCGGACCGCGCTGGAGGCACAGCGCGAGGAGTTGCTGCGGTGGCGCGACTCCGGCCGGCTGCCGGACGAGGGACTGCGCGTGCTGGAACGCGAACTCGACCACGAGGAACTGCTGCTGCCGAAGCGGGCGCCGAGCTGACTCCGGGCCCGGCGCCCGCCGGCCGCCTCACAGCTGGCGCAGGATCACCGGATCCTTGATCTTCTTGTCGGCGGCCAGCAGCAACGCCTTGCTGATGATCTCGCCGAGCCGGCTGTCACCCTCGAACGGCAGGAACAACTCCGGCTCCTTCGCCTTCGCCGAGTCCGGGATGACGCACAGGTACCGCTCGTCCGGCGCGATCAGGATGTTGCCCGAGCCGCAGTGGATGCGGTACGTGTGCAGGTCGCCGCGTACCTCCAGGAACCTGTCGGTGAGCGTGCAGCGACCGGCGATCGCCAGCCGGGGGATCAGCTCCGCCAGCACGTCCCGGCGCGTCCGGCCGGTCGGGTTCAGCTCGCCGAAGCTGTTCTGCGCCCAGTAGTCGCGATACCGGCCCTCCGGCCCACCGTCGTACCAGTTCGGGTCGGCGCCCACCCCGGCCGCGGCCACGAACAGGTCGACGTCGCGCATCACCTCGCTCAGCACGACCGGCGGAACCTGCGCCAGCGGAACCGGCAGGCGCTCGCCCCGGATGAAGAACAGCTGGTCGGTTCCCATCGTGTCGAACACGAGGTCGTCGTCCCGGTGCTCGATCCCGGCGACACCCAGTTCGGCGCGCAGCCCCCAGTCCGGGAGGGCCAGCCAGGGCAGGTTGTAGGACGCCCCGTCGTTGCGGTGCTGGACGTACGACCAGCCACGCCGGGACAGCAGCGCGTTGAGCCGGTGCTGACGCACGATGTGCGCGGCGAACCGGTTGGAGTACACGCCAGTGGCCCGCTCCGCGTCGGTGAGCAGATACTGCTCCCGGTGCGCCTGCTTGAACGGCTGGGTGATCGCGTGCCGGGTGAGGAAGTCCCGCCACGGCCCCACCGCGTCGGGGTCGAGCACCGGATGCCACAACCGGACCGTCGCGTCGTCGGCCGGCTCGAACACGGTGTCGTCCGCTGTGCGCAGCGCCTCACCGGCCCAGCAGCAGGCGACGCCGTCGACCGTCCAGACGAGCCGCCGGGCCAGCGTACGGGCCAGCGGATGGTCCAGGAGCCGTTCGCGCCACTGCTCGACGGTCCACGAACGGTCGCGCCGCAGCAGCCCTTCCAGCCGGTCGCGGGTGGCGACGAGCGTCGCGGCGACGTCGGCGACAGTCGCCTTCAGCTCCTTCACCTCGTCGCCGTGCTCCCTGCGCACCTGCGCCGGAGGCGTCCTGACCACCTTGCCGTCCGCGTTGCGCCACATCACTACGGCGTCGACACCGCGCACCTCCAGCTCGTACGAGCAGTCGCCCAGCTTGTCCGCGAGCGGCAGCCCGAAGCCGGGCAGGGCCATCTCCTCGACGTCCTCCCGGCTGACACCGAGCGCCTCGGCGTGCCGGGTCAACCCCTTCTCCACCAGGCGCAGGGTGCTCTTGTAGGTCAGCCGCGAGGACAGTCGCGCCAGCTGGGCGAGCGCGGCCGGGTGATCGGTGTCGACGAGCGCCGCGACCGCGGCGTTCGCCAGCTTCGGGCTCGCCGGGCCGTGGCCGGAGATCTTGCGGGCGGCCCGTTCCGCGATCTGGCCGAGGCTGCGCAGGGTCTCTTCGGACGGCGGGCACATCGTCCGCATCCAGAGCAGGCCCCACAGCAGCCTGACGTTGTAGCGGTCGATCATCCGTGGTGGCATGTCCTTGATGTGGCCGGCGCAGCACGTGGTCATGCGCAGTGGCAGGCTGCGGGACTGCCCGACGAGCGGGAGCCAGTCGTCGAGCCGGGCGGTGAACTCGTCGACGCCCACCGCGTCGAGCAGCGACCGGGCCTGCTTGCGCCAGGCGGCCGTCGGCTTCGCCTTGTCCGCCTCGACCGGGCAGTGCGCCAGCAGCGCCTCCCACGCGGACCGGCGATCCGCCGGCATCGCCTCGATGTCCGCGACGGCGCGGTCGGCCCACTGCTCACCGACGTTGGGGATCGGCCACATCCGGTCGGCCTCGTCGCTGATGTAGCTCAGCGAGCGCTCGATCCCGGTCCGACGCCAGGTCGCCAGCGCCGCCGGGTTCACCCGCCCGGCCGCGGCCTCCGCCTGGATGGCCTCCCAGGTGAACCGCGTGAGATGGGAGCTCCAGTAGTTGAATCCCAGCCAGGCCTGAGTGCTCAGCCGGCCGAGCCAGGCCGAGCCGTCGAGGCCGCCGCCGGAACACACGGCACGGATCAGCTTGGCCCACCCGTCCTTGCCCGAGCCCGGCACGGCCAGCGCGTCGAACACCACCTGCCGTACCGGCGCCGGTTGTGCGGCCAGGAGTTCCTTCGTGCGGCGCCACGCCACGCCCCGGGCCCGGTCCCACGGCTCCTCGTGCTGGTACGGCAGGTTCGGCAGGCTGTCGATCAGGGTGGAGGCGGCGACGACACGCCTGTCGTGATCCGCGTCGTCGCCGGTCAGGTCGGCCACGGCGGCGGCGACCGACTCGACCTTCCGGGTGGCCTCCGGCAGCAGCTCGACCAACGGCGCAGCGAGATAGTAGGGCCCGTGCGAATCTTTGAGCGCGGCGAGCAGCGACGGAACCGCTCCCGCCGGTGCCCAGCCGCACACCGTCACCACCCGGTCGACGAATTCCTGCTTGCCGGTCTCGTTGAGGTTCTGGGCGCTCGGGCCCCACCACCTCTTGGCGGTGGCGGCCACATCGCGCAGGGCCGACTCGGGGTCGTACGTGTCCACTCAGCCACCCACCAGCGGGACGAGCTTGAGGAAGGTGACGCGCGATCCCGCGTGCAGGCGGACCTTCTCGTCCAGGTCGGTGACCTGGTGGTCGTCCACGAGCACCACGAAGGCGTTGCGGCCGAACGCGTCGAGTGTCATCCGCGTCCGCTCCTCGGGATCGGCGTCCGCGCCGGACTCGGCGATCTCGAGGGAAACCCGACGGCGGATCAACTCGGCGAGGGGCAGCGTCTCCTCGAAGACCTCAATGGTCCACGCGGGCCCGCCCGGAGCTCCGACCACCTCGTCGGTGACTGTGATCAATGGCATGGCGGAGAAGGTAACGCTTCCCTCCGACACCTCAGCATTTTGTGTGACCTGACCGCGTACCGGACAGTCTCCACGGTGTACGAGATCATTCCGTGAAGGCGAGGTCGTGAGCGTGTCCTATCCCGCGTACCCGAACAGGGCCGACATGTCGGCGGTGGTGGACGCGGCTCGCCGCGGCGACCGGGCGGCGACGGACGAGGTGGTCTCGCACTGTCTGCCGCTGGTCTACAACATCGTGGGCCGGGCGCTGAACCGGTCGGCCGACGTCGACGACGTGGTGCAGAACACGATGCTGAGCGTCGTACGCGGCCTGCCGGGCGTCCGCGAGCCGCGGCTGTTCCGGTCGTGGCTGGTCGCCGTCACCATGAACGAGATCCGCACCCACACGCAGCGCCGGCCCACCACACCGGCGCCGCCGGAGGACATCGACAACGTGATCGACCCGCGCGCGGACTTCGAGGACCTGACCCTGACCCAGCTCCGCCTCGCCGACCAGCGCCGCGAGGTCGTGCTGGCCACGCGCTGGCTGGACGACGACCACCGCCACCTGCTGTCCCTGTGGTGGCTGGTCGAGGCCGGTCACCTCACCCGCGCCGACCTGGTCGACGCCCTGCGCCTGGAGCCACATCACGTGACCGTGCGGGTGTCCCGGATGAAGGCGCAACTGGACACCGCCCGGCTGGTGGTGCGAGCCCTCACCGCGCGGCCCGGCTGCGCCGGCCTGCGCGACACCGCGTCGGGCTGGAACGGTCAGCCGGCGCCGCTGTGGCGCAAGCGGTTCGCGCGGCATCTCCGGGACTGCGCGCACTGCCCGGACGCGACGAACGACCTGGTGCCCGCCGAACGGCTGCTCGCCGGCCTGGCGCTCACGCCGCCCCCGGCCACACTCGCCTCGGACGTCACGCAGAAGCTGCACGCCGTCGCCTCCGTGTCGCCCGTCGCCCCGGCCGGTACGCACGCCGTGGCGGCCGGAGCGCGGTCCGGGCTCTCGTTGTCCAAGACCCTGGTCGGTGTCGCCGCGGCCGTTGCCGTGCTCGGCGGGGGTGGTCTGATCCTTGCCAACTACCCGGACGGGCCTGGTCGGCAGCCGGCGGCCGCGACTATCGTGCAGCCCTCGACCGAGACGACCGCACCCGCACTCACACCCTCCCCGACCGCCGCCCTCCCGAGCCCCACCCCGAGCAGGGCGGCGAAGCCCAGCAAGTCGCCAAAGCCGACCCCGTCGCCGGTCAAGTCCACCGCCACGTCGAACGGCTTGTCAGCAGCGGAACGGCGGCTGCTGGTGCTGCTCAACGAGCGGCGTCGCGCGCTCGGGCTGACCGAGGTCAAGCTGGGCGCGGCGCAACACCGGGAGGCGGAGTCCTGCGTACGGCGGAACCT
This sequence comes from Micromonospora sp. M42, assembly GCF_000568915.1. Classification (NCBI taxonomy): domain Bacteria; kingdom Bacillati; phylum Actinomycetota; class Actinomycetes; order Micromonosporales; family Micromonosporaceae; genus Micromonospora; species Micromonospora sp. M42. Next base: position 3,120,910 of record NZ_KK037233.1, read on the forward strand.
GAACGCGAGCGGGTTGCAGCACTGCGGGCACGAGGTGCTGTTCGCGTCGTCGGGCAACTCCTCGCCGGAGCAGATGATCGAGGCGTGGTTCAACAGTCCGGGCCACAAGACGGCGCTGACGTACGCCAGCTCCCGCTTCGCCGGACCGGCGATCGTGTTCAACGGCAGTCGCCAGGTCGCCGCCATCAACATCGACTACTGAGGCGGTCGCTACGCTCCCCCGATGACGCACGAGAAGGAGATCGTCGAGCCGGTCGACCTGTGCCTTCCGGACGGGCGGCTCAACCCCGCCGCGGTCGGCTGGACCCGCCGGCCGCTGCACCGGGCGAACCTGCGCGGCTGGGGTAGAGCCAAGCGCTGGGAGTACTGGGGGATAGTGACGCCGACCCACATCGTCGGCCTCGTCGCGTCGTCGCTGGACTACGCCGGGGTGCACGGCGTCTACGTGCTCGACCGCGCCACGAAGGTCGAGACCGGCACGGACGTCGTGGTCCCGTTCGCCCGTGGCGTCGTCATGCCGCCGGTTAGCGGCGCGGGCGCCGTGTGCGCACGCGGAGGCGGCCTGTCGATCGACATCGATCAGACCATCGAGGGCAGCACGATCCGCGCCACCGCACCAGGCATCGAGATCGACCTCGTGGTGCCGCTCCCGCCCGGCCACGAGTCGCTCGGCGTCGTGGTCCCGTGGAGCACGCGCCGGTTCCAGTACACGGTCAAGGACGTCGGGCGCCCGGTGCGCGGCTCGCTACGGGTCGACGGCACGACGCACGTCGTGGACGAGCGGGACTCGTTCGCCGTGCTCGACCACGGCCGGGGCAAGTGGCCGTACGCGATCAGATGGAACTGGGCGGCGGGCAGCGGATCGGACGTGTCGATCCAGCTCGGCGGCAAGTGGACCGACGGCACCGGCTCGACCGAGAACGCACTGTTCGTCGGCGGCCGGCTGCACAAGCTCGGCGCCGAACTGCGCTGGAGCTACGACCGCCGCGACTGGCTGCGGCCGTGGCGGATCAGCGGTGATCGCGTCGCTGTGGAGTTCCACCCGTTCCACGAGAAGGTCTCCCGCACCAACCTCGGCGTCGTAGCCAGCGAGACCCACCAGTGCTTCGGGCACTTCTCCGGCTGGGCCCAGGCGGACGACGGCGAACGGGTGGCCCTGGACGGCCTGGTCGGCTGGGCGGAGGAAGCTCAGAACCGCTGGTGACGCAGCCGCTCGTTGACCTGCCGGACCACGTCCTCGGGAAGCTTGACCACGCGCCGGTCGTACGTGAGCAGACCGTTCAGCTCGTCCTCCACGTCGGACAGCTGGGTGTAGACGGTCGCGCTCAGACCGGCCCGGATCGCGGGCACGATCTGCTCGGTGTGCAGCCGCGTGAACGCCTCCGCCAGGTCCTCGGCGCTCCGGTACCGCCGGTAACCGAAATCCTTGCGGCTGAAGGCGTGCCCGTCGACGCGCAGGTTGTAGCCGCCGTACTCGGACAGCACCAGCGCCCGGCGGTCGCCGCGTCGCCGCGGCACCCGGAAGCGGCGGAAGTAGACGTGCAGGCTGCGCAGGTCGCCGCCGCCCTGGTCGTGCCAGCCGCTGGCGTGGTCGACAGTACGGGTGCTGTCGAGTTCGGCGACCTCGCGGGCGATCCGGGCCGCGTCGAACTGCCCCCAGCCCTCGTTGAAGGGCACCCACACGGCGAGGCTCACCACGTTGCGCAGGTGCTCGACGGTGTCGCGCAGCTCGGCCCGGAACCGGTCCCGTCCACCGGCGTCGGCACGGCCGAACCAGCGCCGCCACCGGCCCCGGTCGGGCAGCCGCAGCGGCGTCACCGCCGGCGCGGTGACGACCAGCGGGTGGTAACTGCTGCCGCCGTTGACCATGTCCTGCCAGACCAGCATCCCCAGCCGGTCGCAGTGGTGATACCAGCGCAGCGGCTCGATCTTGATGTGCTTGCGCAGCATGGTGAACCCGAGCCGCTTCATCGTGGCGATGTCGGCGATCATCGCCTCGTCGGAGGGCGCCGTGTACATGCCGTCCGACCAGTAGCCCTGATCGAGGATGCCGGCGTGGAAGTACGGCCGCCCGTTGAGCAGCAGCCGGGGCACGCCGTCCCCGTCCGGTCCGACACCGAACGAACGCATGCCGAAGTAGCTGCGTACCCGGTCCGCGCCCAACTCGGCGATCACGTCGTAGAGGAACGGATCCTCGGGGCTCCACTGCCGTACCTCGGGGATCGGGATGCGAACGGCCACGCCGACGGGTGCGGTGGCCTCGGCCACCGCGACCCCGTCGGCCAGGATCCGGATGCCGGCGTCGCCGGCATCCGCCGTCGCGTGCACCGTCACCTCGACGCACCGCTCGTCGAGGAGCGGGGTCAGGGTGAGGTGCCGCAGGTGTACGGCGGGCACGCTCTCGGCCCACACCGTCTGCCAGATCCCGGACTGGGCGGTGTACCAGATGCCGCCGCGGCGCAGCCGCTGCTTGCCCCGGGCGTGGTGGCCGGTGTCGCTGTCGTCCTGGACCGCCACGACCAGGACGTTGGCGTCCTCGCCGAGCGCGTCGGTGATGTCGCAGGTGAACGGCAGATACCCGCCGGTGTGGTCGCCGACCGCAACCCCGTTCAGGTAGACCTGGCAGGTCTGGTCGACCGCGCCGAAGTGCAGCAGCAGCCGCGAGCCGGCCGCGTGGAAGCCCACCGGGAGGGTCAGCGGTCGGCGGTACCAGAGCGTCTCGCCCGGCTGGAGCTGCCGCCCGACGCCGGAGAGCGTGGACTCCGGGGAGAACGGCACGAGGATTTGGCCGTCGTAGCGTTCCGGCTCGGTGGACGAACCGGTGATCGCGTACTCCCACCGGCCGTTGAGGTTGAGATAGCTGTCCCGGGCGAACTGCGGGCGGGGGTATTCGGGCAGGACCCGCTCCGGGTCGAGCGTGGAGCCCCACGGGGTCAGCAGCGTCATGCCCGGGCCTCCCGCTCCCGCCGCCGCAGCGCCACGGCCGGCACCGCGATGAGGACCAGCACTGCGAGCGCCATGAGGAAGATGCCCGGCGTCGGAACCTGCTTCACCACGCCGAGATCCTCGTAGACCTCGCCGGCGCCGGTGATCACGGCGGCGCCGAGGTACGGGCCGACGAGCATCGGAACGAGGATGGCGAAGACCATCCGCAGCCCTTGGACATGGCCGGCCCGATCCGGTGGCGAGTAGTCGCGCACGATGGCGCCGATCGGGGCGAGGACGAGCATGAAGCCCGACATCATCACGACCCCGGCGGCGATCACGGGAACCATGCCGCGGGCGAAGAACATCAGCGCCAGGCCGGCGCCGTACAGCACTACCGCCGGCAGGAGGAAGCGCACCTTGCCGACGCGGTCGATGAGCCGCCCGCCGACCACGCTGACCGCCGACGCCGTGACGAGGACGACGGCCAGGACGATCGCGTACCCCTCGATCCGCAGGTACCGCTGCAGGTAGATGATCAGATACGGCAGGAACACCTGCGTGGAGATCCCCCAGATCGACCAGGCCGCCAGGGCGAGGTAGAGCCCCGGGTTGGCGCGGACGGCGGCCGGGCGCAAACCGTGGACGACGGCGCGCAGGTAGCCGCCCTCGTGCCGGACGAGTGACGGGCTGTCCTCGACCAGGAACCAGGCCAGCAGACCGGCCACGGCCATGATCGCGCCGATGACCACGAAGAACAGCCGCCAGTTCCCGGCGCGGGCCAGCCCGTCGAACCCGCCGAAGATCACCAGCATCGAGACCAGCGGCATGATGGCGAGCACCGACTCGACCCGGCCGCGGTTGGCCGGCTCGGTCACGTCGGTGACCCACGCCTGGAACGCCGCGTCGTTTGCGCCCGAGCCGAGGAAGGACATCAGGCAGTCGAGGGTGATGACCGCGATCGCCGTGACCAGCACGACGTTCGCGACGGGCGCGATGTCCTCCACGAAACCCACTGTCAAGAAGCCGAAGGCGGCGGTGGAGACGCCCCACAGCAGGTAGCCGCCCGCGATGAACGACCGGCGCCGCCCGGTCCGGTCGGAGAGGGCCCCGAGCAGCAGGGTGGCGACAGTGGCGGTCACGGCGCTGGCGGCGACCATCGTGGCGATCGCGTTGGGATCGTCGGTGATCGTGTCGTACACGAACAGGTTCAAATAGATGTTCTCGATGGTCCAGGCCATCTGCCCGACGAGCCCGAGCACGATCAGCGCAGTCCAGGTGCGGGGGCGCAGCCCGACCGGACCGGCCGAGGTAGCCGGGGTGAGCACGCTCCGGGTGGCGGACACGACGGCCTCCTTCGACGGGTCAGAATATGATCCGTCCCGCCCGGCCGTCGATGGGTCCGGGGTCGGCGAGGCTGCCGCGTCCGAGCAGGCACGACGAAAAGACCCCGGTACGGAGTCGCCGGACCATGGCCTTCGTCATCAGTCTTTGCGGACGGCGAGGTTGAGGGCAGCGACGGTCAGCTGAGTGAGGTCAGGAAGTTGATCCTCGCCGAGCGTGACACCGCGCAGGTTGTCCAGCGCCGTCTTCAGCCCGTGAAGGCGACTGCCCCGCAGATCGGCACCGTCGAGGTGACAGGAATCCAGTTCCAGGCCTGCAAGGTCACATGACCGCAGTGCGGTGCGCGGTAGACGGCAGGACGACCACGCGCCGTTCGTGAGAGTGCAGTCGGTGAAGGCGACCGAGCCGGCGGCGGCGACGCGCTGGAGGGTGGCGTAGTCGAAGCGGCAGCCGTCGAACAGGACGTCCTTGAGGCGTACGTCGGTGAGTCTGGTGCCGGTGAACCGGGAGCCGGTGATCGCACACCGTTCGATGGTGATGCCGGTCAGGGTCGCTCCGGAGAAGTCGGTGCGGGTGATCTCGCAGCCGTAGAGGCTGCCGGCTTCCCAGGTGCTCTCGCTCAGGTCCACACCGGTGATCAGGCTGCTGCGGATACTGGCGTCCTCAAGGTGCGAGCCGCGCCACGCCGAGCCCTCGACGAGGGCCTCGGTGAGGCCGTTCACCAGGTCCGTCGTGGTGTCGAGGTCGTCCGGTTCGAGGTCCGGCAGCAGGAGCTTCACGTCGCCGATCGTGGTGGTGCGCATGTGTCCTCAACCTGTGTGGGCGCGGGGTGGGCACGTCACCCCGCGCGCCCCGTGGCGGGGCTACTTCTTCTTGTTCCAGTTGTCCCAGCCGGGTCGACTGTCGAACTTACCCTTGTTGGCCCAGGTGGGGCGGTTGTCGAACTTCCCCGCGTCGATCGACGTTACCGACCGCTGCGGGTCGACGCCGAGGCGGGCGAGTTGCTCGGGTGCGGCGTGAACGAGGACCGCGAGAGCGTTGATCATGGTGCTCCTCCTTGAGGGGTGAGGTAGTCCGCGGCGGCGCGGACGAGGGCCTGTCGGGTGGTTCGGCAATAGGTGGTCTCGCGGGCGGTGAACGTGGCGTGCTCGAAGTAGCGGTTGCCGGCCTGGGCGCCCCGGCAGAAGTCGTAGAAGGCGCAGTGGTCGGCGCAGTCGTTGAGGGCCGTGACGAACTCGGCGACGTAGTCCAGTTCGCCGGCGCCGGCAAGCATGGCGGTGATCGGCTGTTGGAGGACGTTGCCGGCAATGAAATCGCCGTATCGCGGCTCGGTGATGCCGAGCAGCTCCGGTGACAGCAGCACCACTTGCCCATCCCAGGAGACGGTCGGGATCGGCTCGTACGGGGCGTGGTCGACGTGGCCGGAACGGGTGGCGGCGAGATAGTCGGCCAGCCGGTCCACGTCGCGGATCCGCAGCGGGCTGCCGCCGACGCGACGTGCGATGAGGCGCTGCCAGAACCGGTACGCGTCATCCTCCGGGACCGGTGCGCGGTCAGCGCCCTCCTGCTCTTCGATGTTGAAGCCCACCGACTCGCAACCAGGCAGGCCGGTGAAGAAGTCGACGAGGGCTCCCGCGTGGTCGATGGTTTCCGGGGTGACCACACAGATCACCGAGTACCTCAGCCCCATGTCGGCCAGCATGTGCATGCCGCGCAGGGTGCGAGCGTCCGTCGGGTTGCCGGCCCGATCGAGGCGGTTACGGTTCAACGCGCCCGGTCCGTCGATGCTGACCCCGACCTCGAACCCGTAAGCGGTGAACAGCTCGCACCACTGGCGGTTGATCAGCGTCGCATTCGTCTGGATCTCGTGACGCACCATCCCCGCACGCCGCAGCTCCTCGAACGGGGCCAACAGGTCCCGGAACAGCCCGGTGGGTGTGGCGGTGGGTTCACCCCCGTGCCACACGACGCTCACCGGATGACTGCTGTTCTGCTGGGCTATCGACTCGGCGCAGGCCTGCGCGACCACGCCGCTCATCAGGCGCAGGGATCTCCGGTCGGGCAGGTAGCAGTAGGTGCAGTCGAGGTTGCAGAAGCTCGTCGGCTGCACGACCAGGGTGTGGAAGCTGCCGGCGACCGCCGGTTGGCCGGTGGCGTTGATGAGGCCGAGGCCGTTCACGAGGTGGCCTCCTCGTCGATGCTGGCCGTGGTGGTGCTGACCCGATAGGCGGGAGCGTGGCGGGCCGGCCAGCCGAGGAACCGGTCGAACATGTCGGCGGCGCTGCCCGTGACGCTCGGGTTGAGCCGGTGCAGGTCGTCGATCGCGTCGTGCAGGCAGCCGGCCAGGTAGAGGAACAGGCTCACCGGCACTTCTCGGTACTCGGCCAGGAGCGCGAGCTTCGCCGCGCCGCAGGGCCACGGCTGCCCGCATCGGCGGCACAGCCACAGCGGGCGCGTCGGCAGATGTTCCACCTCGGCGGGTACGAGCCGGTTCACCGCGGGACGACGCTGCGGCCCGGTCACCGGCGACCGCCCTCGCGGGCCTGCTGCTCGAACAGCCGACGCCACACGAAGGTGAGCAGCGGCGGATCAGCCGGCCGCACCCGACCCGGCGAGGCCGTCCACCTGGGCTCGGGGCGCCGGGACTGGCCGGCCATGGCATTACGCGAGACGTACACCGTCATGCCGCCACCCCCGTCAGTGACGATGAGCGGCGGGCTCGCCGGGGGAAGGGCGAGCCCGCCGCCGCACCACGGCGGCTGGGAGCAGACCGCCGATCACCCACCCGCGCAGCCCTCATGGCGGTACGCAGGCGGGGACAGCGTCGAGACAGTTCGCTCCCGGACGGGCCGAGCCAGCGGCCCAAGCCGTGGTGTGGTGCGCCGCTCATCGATCCCTCCATCTGCAGCTCCCTGTCAGTCATCCCTGACATCGGCATCGACACGCGCCGGTGATCTGGGGTGAACTGAACGTAGGGGCGGCCGGTACGGAGGACCGGGAAAATCCGTACCGGGTCCGGCGGCCTTCAGCGGGCAGGGTGATGGTGTGCGAGGGATGACGGACGACATGACGATCGGCCAGCGCGTCGCCTTCTACCGGCGTCGACGCGGGCTCTCCCAAGAGGTACTGGCCGGTCTGGTCGGCAAGACCCAGGAGTGGTTACGCAAGGTCGAGACGAACCGGGCCGACCTGGACCGGCTGTCGGTCATCCGCGCGATCGCCAAGGCCCTCGACGTGTCCCTCGGCGACCTCATCGGTGCGCCGAGCCTGTTCGAGTGGTCGGACGACTCAGGTCGCGAAACCATCCCCGCCTTGCGAGCCGCACTCCACGACTACCGTCACCTCGCGCCGGCGCTTGCCAGCACGGTGGACGTCGAGGCACCCGCCCTGCGCGAGATCGAGAACGACGTCGCCGAGATCTGGACCGCCTACCAGCACTCGCGGTACGGCACCCTCGCCCGCCGACTGCCCTACCTCATCCACGACTGCCTCACCGCCACCGAGGCGTACGACGGCGACGACGGCCAGCGCGCGCATGCGATGACCGCCTACGCGCACCAGCTCGCCGCGTTGTTCCTTACCAAGCTCGGCGAGGGCGACCTCGCGTGGACCGCTGCCAGCCGAGGGCTGGCCGCCGCCAACGTTAGCCAGGATCACGTCGTCATCGGCTCACTCAGCCGCTCCGCCGCACACTCGCTGGCATCCATCGGGGAGTACGCCCAAGCCCTGGGCCTCGCCGCCACGGCGGCGCGGTTCCTGGAACCCCGGCTCGCCAAGCCGACTCCGCAGCTGCTGTCGGTCTACGGCAGCCTGCACCTCGTCTGCGCGCTGGCCGCCGCCCGAGACGACGATCGCGCCTCGGCCGACACCCACATCACCGAGGCCGACGCCGCCGCGAGACGGCTCGGCGCCGACGGCAACCACGTGTGGACCGCGTTCGGCCCGACCAACGTGTCGATCCACAAAACGACCGTGGCGATGGAACTCGGCGACGTGCAACGCGCCATCGCCATCGGCGCCCCACTCGACACCAGCACCGTGCCCGTCGAGCGACAGGTTCGGCACGCCATCGAAACCGCCCGAGCCCTTGCCCGGTGGAACCGCATCGACGACGCGCTCGCCGCGCTCCTGGACGCCGAGGTCATCGGCCCCGACCAGGTGCGCTACCACTCGCTCTCCCGCGACCTTGTCCGGGACATCCTCACCCGCCCCCGGCCACCTCGACTGGCCGTCGAACTCAGCGACCGGATGGGCGTCCGGTCGGGAGGACCGCGCTGGTAGCTGGGCTCAGATCAGCCGGCTCGTGTAGCCAGCCGCTACCAGGCGCTCGAAGGCCTCCCGTACCTCGTCCGGCATCTCCTGGGGGATCGCGAACCCGCGCTCGGCGTACACCTCGATCCGCTGCGTGTCGCCGACCAGCATGTCCACCACCCGCCGCGGGTCGCCGATGCTGCGCACGTAGTCGTCCAGGTCGAGCGGGTTCGACGCGCACACCACATCGACCTCGGGCCACATCAGCCTGCAGGTGGCGTAGGCCCGACGCTGCTGGTACGGCCGAGACATGATCAGCACCGACTTCACCGGGATCCGGTGTTCGGTCAGGAGCCGACGCGAGTACTCCAGGTTCTGCGCGGTGTTCGTGGCACGTGGCTCCACGAGAATCGCTTCCCCGGGTACACCCTGCTCGATGGCGTACTCGCGGTAGTGCACTGCTTCTCCACGCGGAAAACGCTCGACGGTCGTCGGGGCGTTCGCGCCCGTGAACACGATCCTCGGGAACAGTCCCTCGTGAAACAAGCGCGTCGCGATGACAGCCACGCCGAGGTCATGACTCCCCAACCCGATTCCCACGTCGCACGGGCGCAACTCGTGACGCATGTCGTGGTAGCGCCACAGCGTCTCCACGTCCGCTCGGATCGCGTCACGGATCGCCTCGGAAGGTGCCGCCGCATGCCGGTTCATCAGCACCTACCAGTCCGGTCCGCGCTGGGTTCCCTCATGCCGCCAGCGTAGGGGTAGCAGGGCAGCACCACGCCGCTGAGTCCAGCACCACGCCGCTGGCCACGTCACAATCAGGTACGACAGGATCCGCCACCGCCTCGGGGACAACCGCCTCGCGGCATGCTGGTCACCCATTCCCTGGTGATCCCTCCGAGCCTCGGCGGTTCGACATCCTGTTTCCCAAAGCCCCAACAGAGAGTGATCGATGCTCTGACCGGGAGATCGGAGGCCAGGGACCGCCGCGACCGGAGACAGCGCCCGTCGTGGGCCGTTGGGCGAGGCGTCGGCGGGCCGTGCGAGCGCCCCACATACCCAAACCGTGGTTTTGGGACCGATTTTGGAGATCACTGTTCAGTGAATCAGCCGAATAGCCGAGAACGAAGAAACGAAGCGGTCAAACCGGGCCACCAAAAGTCGATCTCCATGGAGAGCGCCGCACCGCCAGCACCGATCGCCAGAAACGCCTGACACGCGCCTTCCCGGCTCAGCGACGAAGCGCCACACACTGAGAAAGTGGTTACCGAAAGTGACGGATTCACGCGAGCCCTCCGCGCCAGCGTTCGGCTGATCAGCCACCCCTCGCCGCGGCCGCCTAGCGCCAGCCCTCCAGATGTGAGACTTTCTATGTAACTGAATGTGCCTGTGCAGCTGCATTTAGCGATGTGGGTGGTTCCGTTGGAACAGCTTCCATTGTGGGGACCGAGCACCGACGAAGAGCCGAGACCGAAACCAGTCCTGGCACGACCAACGAAACTCCGCCTTCTGATCACAGTGAAAGCGGCACCCAACCCCTCCGCGCAGTACGGGGAGACTGTCTGCGTCGGGGCACTCGGCATAGACCCACCCTGGACGGGCTGGATTCGCCTCTACCCAATCCACTACCGGCACCTCGATGACGACGGCAAGTTCCACAAGTACGACATCATCCACGTCGAGGCACTCCCAGCCAGGCAGGACCAGCGGCGCGAGAGCTGGAAGCCGATCGTGGACACCATCACCACCGAACGGCATATCGCCAATCGGCAGTCGCGTCGGAACCTTCTCGATCCACTCGTCGAAGACTCCATGTGCCGACTCAACAGACAGGCCCGCGACGACCCGAGCGCACGATCGATCGCTCTCATTCGCGCGGCCGACATCTCGGCGCTTAAGGTCAAGCGACACCCCGGCTGGTCGGCGGAGGATCGCAGGAAGATCACTGGCTACCTCAACCAGCTCGACCTACTGGAACCGGCCAAGCGCAGCCCGCTTCAAGCACCGCGCTTCACCGGCGCCTACCGCTACCGCTGCGCGGACCGTCATTGCCGCGGTCACCAGCAGACACTCTGGGACTGGGAGTTCGTCGCCCTACAGCGTCGCCTGAGCAAGCTCACCGACGCGGAGGCCGAGGAGCAGCTGAGAGACAAGTTCCTCACCCAGCTCTGCGCCGCCGACCGCGACGTCGCCTTCTACGTAGGCAACCAAGCGGCACGACCGCAGTCCTTCAGCATCGGCGGCGTCTACGCACCAAGACGGCCCACCGCCCGGTACCGGCTGCACGTCAACTAATGAGGTCGGCCAGCACGTCGGCATGGCACGCATCCTCGACCCGACACCAGCACGCCAACTGCTTCCCCGCGAGTTCCCGACGCGCCCGCTCAACAAGGGCCGGCTGCCCCACAAGCCACTGCCGATAGAGGCGTAACGCCTCCGCCCGATCATGCTTCCGCAGGCTAAACGGATTGGCCCAAGGAGAACGCCGCAACCCGAACCCCTGCCGCCCCACGTACACGGCACCCGGTGGTACCACCGGGTGATAGAGGTCCCCCTGCACACGAACCCGAGGCTGTCCCCCCACGCCGCCAGCGTAATCGGCGACGACCGGCCCCGCGTGGATGCTCGAAGGAAGCGCGTCGACGCCCGGACTGGCGAATGCCCCAATGACCACGAAGGCCCGATGCAGGCTGGCCACCTCAGAGATGACCATGAGGGCAGTCGTCCACGGAACAACCACATGTCCCAGCAACCCCGGCCCGGTCCAACGGCTCCCGAGCACCCACCGAGCGACCACCCACCACCCACGTACACGAAAAGGCCCCGAACCGGTGTGAACCACCAGTTCAGAGCCTTGATCGTTGGTGCGCCGCCAGGGACTCGAACCCCGAACCCGCGGATTAAGAGTCCGCTGCTCTGCCAGTTGAGCTAGCGGCGCTCGCTGACAACGGGACGAGACGTTAGCACGCCCGCCCAGCACCCCCGAAATCCAGGGTCGGCCTCACCGCACCGCCAGCGTGACCTGCCCGGTCGCGGCCCCCGACGGGTCCACCATCAGGGTGTACGCCCCGGAGGCCGGCAACACGGTCGGCCCGAGTTCACCGGCCCCGTTGATCACGCAGCCGCTGCCGACGGTGCTGCCGTCGGGCGCGCGCAGCGCCAGCACGCCGCACTGGTCCGGCAGGTCGGAGGCGGTCGCGCTCACCGTCACCGACGTGCCGGCGACGGCGGTGAACCGGTAGCCGATGACCGCGCCGGGCCGTTCCACGACGGCGACGACAGGTGGCCCGCCGGGCGTGATCGCCGCCTCGCGGTCCCGGCTGGTGACCAGCCGCAGCGTGGTCGTGCCGGTGCCGCGTTCGGTCGGGTCGACCACCACCGTGTACGTCCCGTCGGCGGGCAGCACCGTGCCGTCGACCTCGCCGGTCCCGTTGATCACGCAGCCGCTGCGCAGCAGCCGCCCCTCGGCGTCCCGCAGTTCCAGCGGCGAGCACTGGTCGGTGAGCGTGCTCGTCGGCACCTCCACGTAGACGCGCTCACCGGCGCGCCCGGTGAACCGGTAACGGGCCCGCGCGCCGGGCTGCTCGACGGTGGCGGTGACCGCCGGGCCGTTCGGTTGCAGCGTGCCGTCGCTGTCCCGCGCCGCGTACACCCGCACGGCGGCTCGGCCGGTGTCGCCGGGCGCGGCGACGACCCGCAGCGCGTACGTGCCGGTGGCGGTGAGGTCGACGCGGTCGACGTACCCGTTGCCCTTGATGTGGTAGCGCTGGCGATCTCCCGGCCCCCCGGCTCGGTGAGCACGTACGGCGAGCAGCGGTCGCCGATCCGGGCGCGGTGGCGTCGACGAAGACGGCGTCCCCGGCTCGCGCGGTGAACGTCAGCGGCGCGCCGCCGGGGGTGAGCGAGGCGGCGGCGACGGGTACGGCGGTGATCGGGGTGGCGGCCGGCGGGGCGACCCGTTCGGTGCTCGCGCCGGCGACGGCGAACTCGGGGCGCCCGCTGACCGCGACGTCGAAGACGCACTCGGCGAGCTGGGCGGGCGCGGTGACGCCGGCCCAGCGGCACACCTGTTCGGCCGCCGCGCGCCGGGCCGGGTCGAGGTCGGCGACGGTGACCTCTCGTTCCGGGAACGCGCGGTCGGTGAACGTGCCGGTGTTCTGCCCGTCGTCGTAGTACAGCAGCGAGCGGTCCGCGGCGATCCGCCAGCTGTCCGCGTACGCGGGATAGAGCTTGCCGAAAGGCACCGGCTGGGCCAACGGCGCCCCGGAGGCGGGCGCGATGTCGTCGGCCGGGTCGCCGTCGAAGTCGCCGAGCAGTCCGCGTACCTTTCCGGCCCGGGTCTCGGCCAGCCGCACCAGGATCCGGTAGCCGTACCGGCCGATCTGGTCCACCGCCGCCGCGGACCCGTCCGGCCACGTCACGTCGTACCCGTCGGTGGGGCCGGTGTCCGACGGGCGGCGGGTGAGCGTGCCGCCGCCGGCCAGGTCGGTGCGGTCCGGGGGTACGGCGAGCGGCGCGCCGTCGACGTGTACCCGCGTGCCGCCGTCGGTGAGGGTCAGCGCGACGCGGTGCGCGCCGACCCGGAACGCGACAGCCGAGTTGACCGAGGCGGTCCGCGTGCCCGCCATCGGGGCCTGCCGCACCTGCACCTCCAGCGGGTCGCCACCGGTGGAGGCGACCAGCGTGAACTCGCCGACTGCCTGGAAGTCGTAGGCGACCCGGTCGAACGTGACCAGGTGCGGGTCGCCGTTGCTGCCGCCGCAGTCGGCGCCGTCCTCGCAGAGCTTCACCGGCCCCTTCGGCGGCGGCGTCTTCTTGGCCGGCTTCTTGCACTCGTCGAGGCTCTTCGGCAGCGTCTTCCCGTCGTACTCGGTGCGCGGCGGCAACCCCTTCGCCGCCCGGTAGCGGTTCTCCGCGAGCGTCGCCTTCACCTCGGCGGTAGGGATGCCGGTGCCGCCGCACTCGCCCTGCGGCACCGCGTTGCGGGAGATGTCGTCGGCGTGGTTCAGCTCGTGGTACAGCGCGGCGCAGGGGTCGCGGGCCACTCCGTCGCCGTACGGGTCGGTGGAGGTCGGGTTCCAGGTGACGGTCGAGGAGCCCTTGCCGTCGGCGCTGTCCGGCGTCTCGAACGCGCCGGAGCCGCCGGTGGTCGGGATGATCCGCACCCGGGGGCTCTTCTTGTCGCGCAGCCTCGGCAGCAGGCCGGACGGGTCGCCGCCCGGTAGCGCGAACCCGGCCAGGCAGCCGTCGACAGCCGCCTGGAAGTCGACGCCGCTGACCGGCACCCCGGCGGTCGGGTCGACGCCGTAGTCGGCGCGCGCCGCCCGGGCACCGCCGCCGACGTACGCGCCGACGGCGACCAGCAGCAGCGCCACGGCGGCGGCGGTCGGCCGGCGTCGTCGGCGTACCAGCAGCAGCACGACCAGCGCGACGACGAGCAGCGCGAGGACTCCCCCACCGACGAGCCAGAGCCAGCGTCGGCCGGGACCGCCGTCGTCGGACACGGTGAACGTGCTGGTCCGCAGCACCGTCGCGCCCGCGCACAGGTCCGCCGCGCCGGCCACCGGCAGCGTCACGTAGCCCGCTGTCACCTCGTACCGGCCGGGTGCGCCGACCGGCCAGAGCGTGTCCAGCCCGCCGCCGTCCGGCGTGGCGGCCACCGAGCGGAGGACCACCTCGCCGTCGCGCAGCCGTACCCCGGTCGAGGTCACTGTGGCGGTCGCGCCCGGCTCCACCGTGGTCAGTCCGGCGGTGGCGGCGGCGCCGATCCCGTCGTCGTGGAAGCTGCGGGCGAGCGTCGGCGTGACGTCGCGCCCGTCCCGGCGTACCCCGGTGATCTGCACGGTGCCGACGGCGCTGGTGGCGAGCGCGCAGGCCGCGCCGGTGGCGTTCGTGACGGTGAGGTCGAGGCGGACCTGGTCCCCGGCGCGGTAGTCGGTCTGACCGGGCCGCAGCGCCAGGCCGAGGCCGCCGTCGGCGGGCGCCGCGGCGGCGCTCGCCGCCCCGGTCGCCAGAGCGGTCACGAGTACGCCGAGCGCCGCAGCCAGCCGCAGGGTCCACCTCATGGTGCGGACTGTAGAAGCGGGTGGGCCGGTTTCCGCGCGGTCTGTCGGGGACCGGTCGGAGCCGTATCCTGCTGGTGATGAAGCTCTTCGGTACGGTCGCCGACCTGTACGAGCGCGCGCGGCCCGGCTATCCGCCGGAGATCGCCGAGTCGATCCTCGCCTACCACGGCGGTACCCCGGCCTCAGTGGTCGAGGTCGGCGCGGGCACCGGGAAGGGCACCGACGTGCTGGCCCGCCTCGGCGCGCCGCTGACCTGTGTGGAGCCGGACGCGCGGATGGCGGCCCGGCTGGCCGAGCGGTTCCCGGACGCCCGCGTCGAGGCGACGACGTTCGAGCGGTGGTCGCCGCCGGCCGGCGGGGTGGACGTGCTCGCCTGCGCGATGGCCTGGCACTGGCTGGACGCCGCCACCCGCAACGCCCTGGCCCGACGCGCCCTGGCACCCGGCGGCACGCTCGCCGTCTTCGGGCACCGCTACGACTACGCCGACGCCGGCCAGCAGGCCGCCGTCCGGGCCGCACTGCGATCCGTCGACCCCACCGTCCGGAAGCGGCCCGTCGACTGGTTCCACCGGGACATCCTCGACAGCGGGCAGTTCGACGACGTACGCCGCGAGGTGTTCCGGCGGGAACTGCCGCTGGACAAGGAGCGGTACCTGGCGCTGATGCGCACGTTCGGGCCGTACCTGTCCCGCACCCCCGAGCAGCAGCAGCGCGGGATCGCCGCCCTGGACCGGCTGGTGGACGACTTCGGCGGCACCGTCGTGCTCGACCTGCGGACCACGCTGGTGCTGGGCCGCGCCGATGCTCGGTGACCTGGTGATGGCCCGCGGCAGTTGCTGAACCTCAAGCGGCTCGCCGAGTCCGCAGCTCATTCGGTCACGCCGGTCGTCGTTCGACCGGCGCGCTGCTCACCACGCCGTCGGGGCGGACCTCCTGACGAAGACGCGCCAGGTTGACGAACCGGTCGCCGTCGACCGGGGCGGCGTCGAGCAGGCGCAGGACCACTGTGCAGTACTTGGCCATGGTGTTGCGGCCCGGCATGAAGATGGACAGCTCGTCGTGGGCCTCAGGCGTCTGCACCATCAGGCCGGCGGGCAGGGACGGCAGCGTCTCCGGGGTGCCCGCCACCGCGACCTTGACCGTCCAGAACGGCCCGGCGCCGTCGAGTACGCGCCGGTCCTGTTCCGGAGTCTCCAGCGCCAGCGTCCGCCACGGCTCGCCCAGGCAGGTGAGGCCCGCCTGCCGCACGGCGGTGACCAGTTCGGCCGCCGCCGCCTGGATGATCTCCTCGGCCCGGTCCCACTCCTGCGCGTCCCGGCCCAGTGGCGTGCCCGGCACGAGCCGCGCCACCACAGTCGTGGCCGGCACGTGCCGCAGCCGCGGCTCCGGCTGCGCCTCGAAGACGGCGCGGGCGGCAGCGATCGCGTCCGCCTGCGCCTGACGTTCCCGGCGGACCTCGTCGCTGTGCCGATCGAGCAGGGCGAGCGCCTGGTCCGGTTCGTCGAGGGCACGCCGGACGAGCTTCACGCTCATTCCGGTGTCCCGCAGCAGCGTGATCAGCATTGCGCGTTCGACCTGCTCGAAGGCGTACGAGCGGTGGCCGGTCCGGTCGTCGACCTCGGCGGGCACGAGCAGCCCTTCGGCGTGGTAGAAGCGCAGCGCCTGCGGCGACAGGTGACACATCTGGCTGAACTCGCTGATCGACAACATGATCCCAGCCTGCCCCCTTCAGTAACCGCAAGGGCAAGCGCCGCCGCCTAATGCTGGGGCAGCCCGGCGGCGGCCGCGATCGTCTCGACCGCCTGCTCCAAGCCGGTGCTCTCCGACCGCCCCCGGTGGCCGTCCCGCAGCGAGGTCAGCATGTCGCGGTAGCGGCCGGTGTACAGGATGCCCTCCAGGACCACGTGGTAGCCGTGGTCGAGCGCGAACCGGACGGTCTGCTCGATCAGGGCGGGCGCGACGCCGCCGGGCGTGTCCCGTTCGCGCAGGACGACGCGGCGCAGGTAGTCCTGTTCGACGAGGGCACATCCCCGGCCGTGCCGGTGTCGTAGCTCACGGGCGATGCTGCTCTTGCCCGAGCCGGAGTTGCCCCTGATGCAGACGAGGACCGTGTCCGGGCTCCCGGTGGTCTCAGCGGGCACGGCGCCTCCCTGGCTTCGGCTGCCGCGGTCGGATGCCGACGGCGGCGGTCGCCCGCCGGCGCTGCCCCTGGCAGTCCGACGGGCGACCCGGCCCGGGCGCTCCGGGCTACTAGGCCCGGGTGATCACCAGGAACGCGTACCCGATCACCTTCGTGCCGTCCCAGTTGTACATGGGGCGGCACGCCTGCGGCTTCGTCCACGACGACTGGTACTTGGGCCGGGCTTCGTTGCAGGCCTTCAGGGTCGGGTAGGTCGGGCTCGAGTAGTCCGCGTACGCGGGCACGCCCAGACCGAGCACCAGGGCGCCCGCGACCGAGGTGGCGGCGACGAGGCTGCGGATCCGCGGCCGTCGGAAGGCTTTCACGTCTTCTCCCATTCTCATCATCGTCGCCCGACCGTCCATCGTGGTCGCACGACCATGATCAGCTTAGGTCGGCGGCACAAGGCGCCCCCACGGGCCGGTTCCACCCCGCCACCAGGCTGGCCGCGTTCGGTGGAACGTCATGGGTGCCTCCCGGCCCGTTTGACACCGATGGTGTTTCACCTGCGGACGATCGCCCCGCGGCCCCGGCGGGCGGCGTTCGCGAAAAAGGCCCCGAACGGCGTGGAACGCCTGCTCAGGGCCTTGCTCGTTGGTGCGCCGCCAGGGACTCGAACCCCGAACCCGCGGATTAAGAGTCCGCTGCTCTGCCAGTTGAGCTAGCGGCGCTCGCTGACAACGGGAAGAAGATTAGCACGCCCGCGGAGCCGGGTTCCAATCCGATACCGGGGTCCCCCCTTCGGTCGAGCTTAACCGGCGAAAGCGACTAAAACGGTCAGACTGTTCAGCGCCGGGGCGGGTCAGATGGCGTCGATACGGCACGA
Organism: Micromonospora sp. M42; assembly: GCF_000568915.1. Lineage (NCBI taxonomy): Bacteria > Bacillati > Actinomycetota > Actinomycetes > Micromonosporales > Micromonosporaceae > Micromonospora > Micromonospora sp. M42. The sequence goes on from NZ_KK037233.1 coordinate 3,138,503, forward strand.
TGTCCGCCAGGCATGTGAGGACAGGGGTGGGCATGGGCAGGTTCTCGCGGGCCGGGGCGACGGTGGGCGCCCTGGTCCTCACGGCGTCGCTGGCACTGACCGGGTGCGGCGGCGGCGACGAGGGGAAGAAGCCGGCGTTCGAGCCCGGCCAGCAGCAGGTCGGCGGCGTCTCGGCCTCGGCGCCCGCCGACCCGAGCGCCGCCCCGACCGGCGGCGCCCCCGCGGCGGCGCTGACTGTCAGCCCGGCCGACGGCGCGGCGAGCCGGCCGGTCAGCACCGAGATCAGCGCCCGCATCCCGGGCGGCGGCACCGTGTCGAAGGTGGTGCTCGCCACCGCCGACGGCACCGCCGTCGCCGGACGGATGCGACGGGACGGGTCCAGCTGGGTGCCGTCGGCCGCGCTGAAGTACGGCACGAAGTACACCGCCACCGTCACCGGCGCCGGCAACGACGGCCAGACGTACGAGGGCACCAGCACGTTCACCACGATGGCCAAGCCGAAGTCGATGATCGGCTCCGGGCTCTACCTGTTCAGCGACAAGACGTACGGCGTGGCCATGCCGGTGGTCGCCGAGTTCTCCCCGGGCATCCCGAAGAAGGACCGGGCCGCGGTGCAGAAGCGGATGTTCGTGCAGACGGACCCGCCGCAGCCCGGCGCCTGGCACTGGGTCGACAACGGCACGCAGGCGTACTACCGCGCTCCGGAGTACTGGAAGACCGGCACCACGATCACCGTACGGCTGGCGCTGGCCGGGATCCCGCTGAGCAACGGCCGCTACGGCAACATCGACCGGAGCGCCACCGCGAAGATCGGCCGCGCGTTCGAGATGACCGTCGACAACGCGACGAAGCGGATGACGGTCTCCGAGAACGGCACGGTGATCCGTACGCTGCCGGTGAGCCTGGGCAAGAAGAGCACCCCCTCCTCCAGCGGCACGATGGTGGTGATGGAGAAGAAGGAGTCCACCGTCTTCGACACCCGCAGCGAGCCGGACCCGGCCAACCGGTACGTCACCAAGATCGACTTCGCCCAGCGGATCACCTGGGGCGGCGAGTACATCCACGCCGCGCCCTGGTCCGAGGGCGTGCAGGGGCGCCGGAACGTCTCGCACGGCTGCGTCAACGTGTCGATGGCCGACGGGCGGTGGCTGTTCGGCAAGACGCTCGTCGGTGATCCGATCACGGTGAAGGGCACCGAGCGGCGCCTCGCGCCGGGTAACGGCTGGACTGCCTGGAGCTTGAGCTGGTCGGAGTTCGTCGCCGGCAGCGCGCTGCCGGTGCCGGAGGGCGGGCAGCCCGCCCCGTTCTGACCGGCGTACCGTGGTCGGACACGCCACCTCCGACGAAGCGCCGGGCGGCCGTGGAATCGTTACATCCCGGCGGGGTGTTCCGGTTCACGCCCGGCAACGCGTAAGCGCTCCGGCGCGTCTGACCTGAGACGACGCCGAACGGCATCACTTGTGAGGGAATCATGCGAGCTGGCCAGGACGAACCGATCAGGGGCGGGAGCGCCCCGCGCGTCGGCCGCCGCCGCGCGCTGGCGGCCGGGGTGCTCGCCGCCGCGTTGGCCCTGACCTCCGCCTGCACCGGCGGCGGTGGCGGCAAGCCGTCGAGCTGGCAGGGCGGCGGCGACGGTGGCGAGAAGGCCCCGAAGGCCGCCGCCACGATCAGCGAGCCCGCCGCCGACGCCAAGGACGTGCCCGCCTCCACCGCCATCGTCTTCACCACGACCGAGGCGCAGGAGACGACAGTCGAGGTGAAGGACTCCACCGGCAAGGCCGTCGACGGCGCGGTCGCCGCGGACGGCAAGAGCTGGCTGCCGGCCGGCGCCCTGGAGTACGGGCAGACGTACACCGCGACCGTGACGGCGACCGGCGACGACGGCAAGCCCGCGACCGCCACCAGCACGTTCACCACCATGGCGAAGCCGGCCAAGCAGGTCCGGGTCACCAGCTTCCTCGGCGACAACCAGGTCGTCGGCGTGGCCATGCCGCTGATCGTGAAGTTCGGCCGGGCCATCCCGGAGGACTACCGCGACGACGTCCAGCGCCGGATGACGGTCACCGCCAAGCCGGCCCAGGAGGGCATCTGGCACTGGGTGAGCCCGACCGAGGTGCGCTACCGGCCGAAGACGTTCTGGAAGCCGAACAGCACCGTCAGCTACAAGGTGCAGGCGGGCGGGCTGCCGCTCGGCGGCGGCTGGTACGGCCGGTCCGACCTCACCGTCGACGTCAAGATCGGTCCGTCGTTCGTGATGACGGTCGACAACCGCACCAAACGGATGACTGTGACCCGCGACGGCAAGGTGGTCAAGACCATCCCGGTGAGCCTGGGCAAGAAGAGCACCCCCTCGTCCAGCGGCACGATGGTGGTGATGGAGAAGCTCCGGCACACGGTCTTCGACACCATGGAGGAGCTGGGCCCGGAGGAGGGCTACCGCACCGAGATCGACTACGCCCAGCGGCTCACCTGGGGCGGCGAGTTCATCCACGCCGCGCCCTGGTCCGAGGGCGTGCAGGGCCGGTCGAACGTGTCGCACGGCTGCGTCAACGTCTCGATGAAGGAAGGCAACTGGCTGTTCGCCAACACCCGGATCGGTGACCCGATCACGGTGAAGGGCACCGAGCGCAAGCTCCAGAACGGCAACGGCTGGACCGACTGGAACATGAGCTGGGAGGAGTACGTCAAGGGCAGCGCCCTGCCGTACGAGCCGCCGGCCGCCGACACCCCGGACCCCGACACCACGCCGGACGCCGGTACGCCCAGCGTCGAGCCGACCCCCTGACCTCGCGCACACCACGAAGCCCCCTCCGGAAGGAGGGGGCTTCGTCATTGGGGTGACTGATGGGAATTGAACCCACGACAACCGGGACCACAACCCGGTGCTCTGCCAACTGAGCTACAGCCACCATGCTCGCCGCTTGCGGTTGCCCGGGCGGTGCGCGGACTAATAATAGCCACACTCCGGCCGACCCCGTCCACCGGGTTCGGCGCGGGCGTCAGAGCTGGGCGGCGATCGCCTTCGCGGCCTCGACGTCCGGGCCCGGCAGCGGCACGAACACGGTCCGCCGGTAGTACTCCAGCTCGCGGATGCTCTCCCGGATGTCGGCGAGCGCCCGGTGGGCCAGGCCCTTCTGCGGCTGCCCGAAGTACACCCGCGGGTACCAGCGCCGGCACAGCTCCTTGATCGACGACACGTCGATCATCCGGTAGTGCAGGTGGGCGTCGAGCCGGGTCATGTCGCGGGCCAGGAAGCCCCGGTCGGTGGCGATCGAGTTGCCGCACAGCGGCGCGGTACGCGGGTCCTTCACGTAGCTGGTCACGTAGTCGAGCACCATGTCCTCGGCCTCGGCCAGGGTGACCGTGGAGCGGCGTACCTCCTCGGTGAGCCCGGACTTGGCGTGCATGCTGCGCACGATCTCCGGCATGCCGTCGAGCACCTCGTCGTCGGCGTGGATCACCACGTCGACGCCGTCACCGAGCACGTTGAGATCGGGATCGGTGACCAGCGCCGCGACCTCGATCAGCGCGTCCCGCCGCAGGTCCAGCCCGGTCATCTCACAGTCGATCCAGACGAGAAGATCAGCCACCGGAACAGACTACGCGCCGCCGACCCGCCCGCGCCTCGGCACGGTGGCCGACGTGGACCGCTAGGGTTTCCTGCGTGCCAGCCGAACCCGCCGCCCCACCCGCCGTCGCCCGCGGCGACGTGGGCGCGCGTACGGTCCGGCGGGTCGTAGCGGTGCTGGCGCTGGTCGCGATCCTGCCGGCGCTCTACCTGCCCAACCTGCGCCACGACTACTACGACCAGAAGATCTACATGTCGGCGATGGACTGGTGGGCGGCCGGGCATCCGCTCTACGACTACGTCCAGCCGGACCGGGTGCAGGGCGCGCTCTACTTCACCTATCCGCCGTTCGCGGCGCTGCTGCTGCTGCCGTTCGGCTATCTGCGGCTCGGCGTCGCGATCGCCACGTTCGTGGTGCTGACAGTGGCCGCCGTGGTGGTGACGACCCGCTGGCTGGTGCTGCCGGTGCTGCGGCGGCACGACCTGCCGCGCGGGTTCGGGCTGACGGTCGCCGTGCTGCTGGTGCTGGCGGTGGAGAGCACCCGGGAGACGCTCACGCTCGGGCAGATCAACATGCTGCTGGTGGTGCTGATCCTGGCCGACCTGCTGTTCGCCGTACCCCAGGGGCGACGCTGGGCCGGCGTGGGCGTGGGACTGGCCGCGGCGCTCAAGCTCTTCCCCGGCATCTTCGTCCTCTACCTGCTGGTCGCCCGCAAGTGGCGGGCGGCGGCGGTGGCGGCGGCGACCGCGGCGGCGGCCACGTTGCTGGCGGCGGCGGTCGCGCCCGGTGACTCGTGGCGGTTCTGGACCCACGAGCTGTGGGCCACCGACCGGGTGGGCCGCACCGACTACACCGGCAACCAGTCGCTGTTCGGGCTGCTCAGCCGCCTGTCCGCGTCGGCCGAGGCGGACCGGCTGCTGTGGCTGCTGCTCGCGCTGGCGGTGGCCGCGTTCGGCCTGTGGCGCGCGGCGCGGGCGGCGCGCGCCGGGGACGCGCTGGTGGGGCTCACAGTGACCGGCCTGGTGGGCGGGCTGGTCAGCCCGATCACCTGGATCCACCACCTCTACTGGTTCATCCCCGCCGTGGTGGTGCTCGTCGACGCGGCGCTGGACGCCGATCCGGCGACGCCCGCCGGGGCGCGCCGTCGCGGCGGGCTGTTCGCGCTGGCCGCCGTGGTCGGCCTGCCGATCGTGTACGGCCTGGTGACGTTCCAGGACTGGGGCACCGCCATCGTGCACACGGACGATCCGGTCGACTTCGTCGTCCGCAACGTGTACGTGCTGCTCAGCCTGCTGTTGCTGGTGGTGCTCCCGATCCGCCACCACCGGGACGAACCTCAGATAACACGGACTGAACGGACACACCTCGCAACAAATGGCGATCAGCGCTAATCTGGTCTCAACTACCTCAGATTTCTCCCAGGTAGCACCGATCCCCCGGTGAGGACGGCCCTCCGCGTCGGCAGCGCGGAGGGCCGTTCGGTTCTTCCGGTCAGTCCTGGTCGTCCGGGCACCGGCCGGGCGGCGGGGCGATCGCCGCGCGGGTCCGCCCGTGGGCGCCCGAGCCCACCGCCACCAGATGCCGTTCGGGCCGCGACGCCGGACCCGGCTGCCGGCCCAGCCCGCTCAGCGAGGTGACGCCGAGGCGCCCGGCCAGCACCGGCACCTGGTCCGGCTCGACCACGAAGACCACCTCACGCGGCCGCAGCGGCCGCAGCAGCACCACCACGGCGAGGACCACCAGCAGCGTCCCGCCGGTCAGCAGCGCCCACGCCAGCCCGGGGAACCAGCCGGCCCGCAGCTCGCCCCGCATCCGCAGGTCGAGCCCGTCGGCGCCGTCCACGCGCATCACGACCAGGCTCAACGACCGGCCACCCAGCTCGGGCGGGCTCCACTCCAGCGAGCCGATGCCCTCGCGTACCCAGAAGGGCTGGGCCAGCGGCACGGCGACGCCGTCGCCGGCGGTGGCCGGGTCGAGATCGACCGGAAGCGGGCCCCGGGTGACAGCGACGCGGCGCACGGTGCTGTGCGGGACGTCGGCCAGCCACCGCCGCACCTCGTCGGCCGGGGCGAGGCCGAGGAAGACCGGGCCGTGGTCGTCCCGCGCGGTGAGGTGCAGCCGGGCCTGCCCGGTTCGCGCCACCGGCAGGTCGGTGCGCAGCAGCGCGTCCACGTCGGTCACCAGCACCGCGCGGGCGGGCGTGCGGACCGGCTCGAACCGGGCGCCGAAACCGCCGTCCGGGTCGGCATGCCCGGCCGCGAGCCAGAGGCCGGCGCCGGCCAGCAGGGCCGGAACCCCCAGCGCCAGCAGCACCATGCCGGCGATCGTGCGTGCGAAACGCATTCGCGTCGTCCCTCTCGGTAGCCAACTACCCGCCAGACCTTACCGACGCGGGTCGGCCGATCGCCGGATATCGGCGGCACCCGGCCGGGACGGCGACCGGCCCGGCGGATCGTTCCGCCGGGCCGGTGCGTCGCTCACGTTCAGGACTTCGCCGCGGGCTCCCGCCGGGTACGCGCGAACGCCAGACCGCCGAGGACCAGGCCGGCCAGTCCGGCGACCAGACCGGCCACCCCGAGGGCGGTCGCCGCGCCGGAGCCGGCGTCGTCGTCATCGTCGTCGGCCGCCGCGGCGGCCGGCGCGCTCGCGCCCGGCGAGGCGGGCGCGTTCTCGGCGGCGGCCAGCTTGAGCACCGGCGCCGGGTTCTCCGGCTCCTCCGCGCCCGGCGTCGGCTCCTCGATCCACCGGGAGACGTTGCCGTCGGAGTACGTCTGGAGCACCTTGAACACCATCGTGTCGACCTGCGGCAGCGGGCCCATCGACACCGGGAACTCCTGGAACTCGCCCGGCTTCACGCCGCCGTTCGGCGCCGCGGTGAAGGTGAGCTTCGACACCGCCTCGGTGAGCTGGCTGCCGTGCACCTCGATCGGCGGGTCGACCTTGCGCTTCTCCACCGCCACCGTCCAGCCCGGCACCGGCATCGTGGACACCGAACCGACGGGTGCGTTCTCCGGCAGGTTCACCTCGACCTTGACCGTCGACGCCGTGTCGCTCTCGTTCGGCACCCGGAAGGCGAACCGGCCGTAGCCGCCCTGCTTGCCCTCGGCCGGGTTGATCGTGACGTGCGCCGAGGCCGGCCCGGCCAGGCCGAGCACGGTCGTGGCGACGGCGGTCAGGGTCAGCGCGGCGACGGTCGCGGAGCGCCGGAGACGGATCATCAGTGGGACCTTCCCGTTACTTGATCGGCACGGTGGCGGTCACCGTGGCCTGGTCGATGTCGGACGTGCGGACGGTGATGCGCAACTGCCAGTCACCACGGGCCGGCAGGTTGACCTCCCCGGTGGCGTGGTTGTCGCTCAACGGCAGCAGCGGGACCGTGATCGGCTCGATCCCGGCCGACGGCAGGGCGGCGGTGACCTTCCACTCCTGCACCGGCTGCGGCCGGTTGTCCGGGGTGTAGGCGTACAGGTGCATCGAGTTGTTGCCGGTCTCGGCCGGGTCCAGCTCGACCTGCAGCGAGTAGATCGGGCTGCTCAGCGTGGTGGAGAAGTAGCCGGGCGAGGCGCCCGGCGCGTCCGCGACGGCGGTCCGCGCCGGTGTGGTCTGCACGAGCGTCGCCGACACGCCCAGCACCACCGCCGTGATCACCAGCTCGGCCACCACCGCCCGCCGCATCGAGCCCGGCCGTCCGGCGGCGACCCGCCGCCGCACCAGCGCCCGGGAGTACGCGGCCACGCCGATCACCAGCGCGAACAGCGCGATCTTGGCGAGCAGCAGCTGCCCGTACGTGGTGTCGATCAGGGCCTGGAGGCTGGCCACCTCGATCAGCCCCTGCACGGTGCCGGCCAGCAGCAGCGCGGCCACCGCGAGCGCCGCCCAGCGGGACCAGATCGGCAGGATCGCGTCCAGCTCGCGCTCGTCGGCCCGGCGCAGCAGGAACACCGCGAGCATCACCAGGCCGCCGAGCCAGACCGCCATGGCGCCCAGGTGCACCGCGTCCACCACCACCGACACGGCCGGGGCCGGCGAGGCCGCCGCGTGCCCGGCGAGCGGCCAGGTGAACAGCGCGGCGCCGCCGAGAACGGCGAGGATGATCCCGTCGGTGCGGCCGACCGGGCCGGCGAACAGCGGCCGGAGCAGGAACGCCGCCGCGGCGAGCAGGCCCAGCCGGACCAGGTGGGTCGTGCCGTACGCGCTGCCGAGCACGTCGCCGAGCCCGGAGCCGGTCACGTCGAACAGGCCGCCGCCGTTGACGTAGGGCACCTGGAGCCAGATCTCGGCCAGCGTCGCCACCGCCAGCACGCCCAGCCCGGTCCAGGCCAGCCGGGCCGGGCCGCGGCGGGACAGCCGGCGCGGCCAGAGCGCGGCCAGCACCAGCGCCGGGCCGACGAGCAGCAGCAACCCGGCGTAGCCGGCGTACTTCGCCACCTTCACCGCGGTCTCGGTCACCGGGTTCGCCCGGTTGTCGGTGCCGCTGTCCGTCGGCGGCTCGGACGGCGCGCCGACGGAGTAGGTGAAGGCGCCGGAGACCGGGTGACTGTCCGCCGAGATGACCCGGTAACTCACGAGATAGGTGCCGCGCCCCGCGCCGGGGTCCACCGGGATGGTGACCTCGGCGCCCTGGAACGTCGGCTCGCCCCGGTCGGCCCGCGAGCCGTCGGGGGCGATCACGCGGACCTTCCCGGGCACCTTGCGGACGCTCTCGCTGAAGGTGATCACCACCTGCGCGGGCGCGTCGGGCACCACGGCGGAGGCGGCCGGGCTGCTGCTCACCAGCACCGCGTGGGCGCTGGCCGGGGTGGCCGGGACGAGCAGCAGGGCGACCAGCAGGAGCAGCAGCCCGGCGACGGCCCCGGATCGGGCGGCGACGGCCCGGGACGGGCGGCGTACGGCAGCAGTCATGACCGCCATGGTTCCCGAACCGGAGCCGATCCGGCGAGCCGGTCCCGGGCGGGCGTGACCGAGCGCCCACCCGGCGCGGCGGCGCGCGCCACGCCGGGCCTGCTCGGAGGTCATGGGAGGGTAGTCGGACGGCGGCGGGAAAAAGTTCCCGGCGTGTGCGGGACCACGGAATGGGCCGAAGGACCCTGTCCCCTCCAGGTACGCCGCGTAACCTCGGGTGACGTGATCCCCGGCTCGCGTGACACCGCCGACGACCGCCCCGAGGCGGCCCGCCGAGGCTGTCCGGGACACGGCCACCGGCTGGGCGCTCGCCGCCCGCGACGGGGACCGCGACGCGCAGGCCGCCCTCGTCCGGGCCACCCAGGCCGAGGTGTGGCGCTTCGCCGCCGCGCTCGTCGACCCGGACAGCGCGGACGACCTGACCCAGGAGACGTACCTGCGGGCGTTCCGGGCGCTGCCCGGCTTCGAGGGGCGCTCCAGCGTGCGTACCTGGCTGCTCGGCATCGCCCGCCGGGCCTGCGCCGACCACCTGCGCACAGTGGTACGCCGCCGGCGGCTCGACGCGCGGCTCGCCGCCCAGGCCGCCACCGACCGCCCCTACCCGGACCCGGCCGGTCAGCTCGGCGCCACCGACCTGGTCCGCCGGCTACCGGCCGAGCGGCGCTCCGCGTTCGTGCTCACCCAGTTGCTCGGCCTGTCCTACGCCGAGGCCGCCGACGTGGAGGGGGTGCCGGTGGGCACCATCCGCTCCCGGGTGGCCCGCGCCCGGGACGAACTGGTCGGCGCCGTCGGCGACACGATGACCGGATAGCGGGAACCTTTCGTGACGCTCGGACGACGAATGACTGTGACCCCCTCCCCCTCCCCGGCCGGCCGCTGGCAGACCCTGCGCCCCTGGCTCGGCGTCGCCGCCCGCCTCGGACTGGCCGCCGTCTGGCTGATCGCCGGCGGCACCAAGGTCGGCGATCTCGCCGCCTCCGGCCGGGCCGTCAACGCCTACCAGGTGATGCCGTACGAGCTGGCCACCGTGATCGGCGCGGCGCTGCCCTTCGTCGAGCTGGCCCTGGGTCTGCTGCTTCTCGCCGGGCTGGCCACCCGGGTCAGCGCCGGGATCTCGGCGGTGCTGCTCGTGGTCTTCATCGCCGGCATCGCCTCGGCCTGGGCGCGCGGCCTGGCCATCGACTGCGGGTGCTTCGGCAGCGGCGGCCAGCTCGCCGCCGGCGAGACACCCAGTTACCTCCCGGAGATCCTCCGGGACCTGGGGTTCCTGGCGCTCGCCGGGTTCCTGCTGATCTGGCCCCGCACGCCGTTCTCGGTGGACGGCTGGCTGGCCGGCGACGACACCGTGGAGGACACCGATGAGTAGCCGCAAGGGCCGCAGGGACGCGGCGCGGGTGGTACGCGAGCAGATCGCCCGGGAGAAGCGCCGCAAGCGCACGCTCTGGACCACGATCGCCGCCGTGCTGGTGCTGGTCATCGCCGGTGGCATCGGCTGGGCCGTCTACTCCAGCCAGAAGTCGGACGACTTCACCGCGCCGCCCGGCGCGAACGACGCCGGCACCGGCATCGTCCAGGGCACCGGGCCGGTCACCATCGACCTGTACGAGGACTACCTCTGCCCGGCCTGCAAGCAGTTCCAGCAGATCAACGGCGAGACGCTCAACCAGCTCGTCACCGAGGGCAAGGCCAAGCTGGTGTTCCACCCGGTCGCCTTCCTCAACCGCTTCTCCACCACCGAGTACTCCACCCGCTCCTCGGCCGCCTCCGGCTGCGCCGCGCAGGGCGGCAAGTTCCGCGAGTTCACCGACCAGCTCTTCGCCAAGCAGCCGCCGGAGGGCGGCGCCGGGCTCAGCAACGACGAGCTGGTCGACATCGGCGCGGGCGTCGGGCTGAACCGGGACGAGTTCGCGTCCTGCGTCTCCGACGGCACGTACCGGTCGTGGACCGAGCACGTCACCGACGAGGCGAGCAAGGCCGGCGTGACCGGGACCCCGACCATCAAGATCAACGGAAGTGAGCTGCGGGACCGCAGCCCCGAGGGAATCAGGGCAGCGGTGGAGGCGGCCGGGAAGTGATCCCCGCACCCCTGCGCCGGGCCGCGCTGGTGTTCACCGGCGCGGCCGTCGCCCTGCTCACGTTCGCCGCGCCGGCCGCCGCGCACGGCGCGGACGCGCCCGACGGCACCGACTACCGCGCCACGATCACCGGCGTCGAGCCCGACCGCCCCGGGCTCACCGCCCGCATGGTGGAGGCCGGCGCGCGGCTGGAGCTGACGAACGACACCGGCGCCGACGTCACGGTGATGGGCTACTCCGGCGAGCCGTACCTGCGCGTCGGCCCGGGCGGCGTGTACGAGAACGTCCACTCCCCCGCCACGTACCTGAACCGGACGCTGGCCGGCGAGACCCGGCTGCCGGCCGAGGCGAACCCGGCCGCCGCGCCGGACTGGCGGCGGATCGACGACGGGCCCACCGCCCGCTGGCACGACCAGCGCACGCTGTGGCGGGAGGAGGCTCCGCCGGCCGCCGTCGCCGCCGACCCGGACCGGGAACATCGGGTACGCGACTGGACGGTGCCGCTGCGCGCCGGTGACACCACCGGAGCCGTACGCGGCACACTGGACTGGGTGCCGCCGCCCGACCCGTACCCCTGGTGGGTGGCCGCCACGCTCGGCTTCCTGGTGATCGGCGCGGCCGGGCTCGCGCCGGGCGGCACTACCGCCGGGGTACGCGCGCTGCGCGGAGTGGGCGCACTGCTCGCCCTGGGCGGCGCGGCGACAGTGGCGCTCACCGTCGCCCGGGCGTTCGACACCGGCACCCCGGGCCTCGGCGGAATGCTCGCCGAACTGTTCACCGGGCAGGTGTGGACGCTGCTCACCGGCCTCGGCGCGCTCGCCGCGGGCGGGTACGCGCTGGCCCGCCGCCCGGCCGCCGACTTCGTGCTGGCGCTGGCCGGCGCATGCCTGACGGTGTTCGCCGGGGTGACGAACCTCGCCGCGCTGTCCCGCGCGATCCCCCCGGCCGCCGGCCCGCCGGTCCTGGTGCGGGTGCTGGTGGTGGTCGGCCTGGCGACGGGAGCCGGCGCGGTCGCGGCGGGCCTGTTGCGCCTGCGCACCGCAGCAAGAGCAGCCCGCCCCACCCCCCACCCAACCCCCACGCCCTGACCATCTGCGAGCGCCGGGCAGCCCAAGTGGAACACCACGGGTGTCAAACCCCCCTCGACACACCCATCACGTTCCACTCCCGCCGCACTCACCCCCCGGGCGGCGCGATCTTGCAGTTGCCGCCCCGGGCGCGCGGCTTTTGCCCGGAATGCCCGGGCGGAAAGTGCAAGATCGCGGCGGAGGGGGGAGGGAGGGAGGGAGGGGCTAGGGCGGGGTCAGGACGGGCGGGGGGCGAAGCCGTAGGGGAGCTCCAGGCGGTGGGCCGTCAACAGCGCCTCGTCGGACAGGAGGTCCGCGGTCGGGGCGTCGGCGACGATCCGGCCGCCGTCCAGGATCACCGAGCGGGGACACAGCTCGGCCGCGTACGGCAGGTCGTGCGTGACCATGAGCAGCGTCACCGGCAGGGCGCGCAGGATCTCCGCCAGCTCCCGGCGGGCGGCCGGGTCGAGGTTCGACGACGGCTCGTCCAGCACCAGGATCTCCGGGCGCATGGCCAGCACAGTGGCCACCGCCACCCGGCGTCGCTGCCCGAACGACAGGTGGTGCGGGGCGCGGTCCCGGTGCTCGCTCATCCCGACCGCCGCGAGCGCCTCGTCGACCCGGGCGGCCAGCTCGGCGCCGCGCAGGCCCAGGTTGGCCGGGCCGAACGCCACGTCCTCGGCGACCGTGGGCAGGAACAGCTGGTCGTCCGGGTCCTGGAAGACGATGCCGACGCGGCGGCGTACCTCGGCCAGCGTGTCCCGGTCCCGGGTGACGGTGAGGCCGCCGACGCTCACCGTGCCCTCGGTCGGGGTGAGGATGCCGTTGAGGTGCAGCACGAGCGTGGTCTTGCCGGCGCCGTTTGGTCCGAGCAGCGCCACCCGATCGCCGCGCGGCACGGTCAGGTCCACGCCGTGCAGGGCGACGTGACCGTCCGGGTACGCGTACCGGACGCCGTCGACGTCGAGGGAGGGCGGCTGCTGCACGTACCCGATCATTGCAGGACGAGCGCGACGGCGGCGATGGTGGCCGCGATCGCCGGCACCGTCGCGGCGACCGCCCACTGGCCGGCGGTGGCCGCGCCGGCCCCCTGCCACACCGCCGGCATCCGGCCGGTGTAGCCGCGGGAGAGCATCGCCAGGTAGACCCGCTCGCCGCGCTCGAACGCGCGCAGGAACAGCGCGCCGACGCCGGCCGCGAAGCCGCGCAACTGCCACAGGAACCGCGGGTCGTCGCCGCGCGACACCCGCGCCACCCGCATCCGGCGGGCCTCGCCGACCAGCACCTCCAGGTAGCGCAGCATGAACGTGGCGATCTGGGTGAGGATCTGCGGGCACCGCAGCCGGTCCAGGCCGAGCAGCAGGTCACGCGTCGTCGTGGTCGCCGCCAGCAGGAGCGACGCGAGTACGCCGAGCGTGCCCTTGGCGAGGATGTTGAACGCGCCGTGCAGCCCGTCCACGGACAGGGCGAGCCCGGCCACCTCGACCCGCTCCCCCGCCCCGAGGAACGGCAGCGCGAACGCGAACAGCACGAACGGCAGCTCGATCAGCGCCCGGCTGAGCAGCCAGCGCGGGCCGACCCGGGCCAGCGCGGCCACCACCGCGACCAGGAGCGCGTACCCGCCGAAGGCCCAGTACGCCTCCCGGGGCGTGGCCACCACCGCCACGGTGAACAGCACCATCGCGGCGATCTTCACCTCCGGCGGGAGGCGGTGCACCGGCGAGCCGGACTCGCGGTAGAGCACGTGCGCGTGCCCGGCGCCCATGGTCAGCGTGTGCCGGTGGACGGGGTCGCTGCCTCGTCCGCCGGGTCGGCGCTCGCGGTGTCCGGGGCGGGCGCGGCGGGGCCGGCGGACGTGGCGGGCGTGGCGGGGCCGCGGCGGCGGGCCAGCCAGAACAGGCCGGCGCCGAACGCGAAGGTGAGCAGCACGCCGAGCACGCCGGACAGGCCGGTGGAGACGAAGTCGTTGCCGATTCCGCGTACGCCGTAGTCGGCCAGCGGGCTGTCCGCCAGCTCGTGGTCCTTCGCCTCCTGGGCCGGGCAGCTGCCGCCGGTGATCTCGTCGTCGGCGTTCACCGTGCAGCCCTTGAGCAGCGAAGAGTCGAGCCCGTCCGGGTGCGAGGAGGCGTAGTTGCTGACCACGCCCGCCAGCAGCAGCGCCACCAGCAGGCCGCCGAGAAGGAACGGCCACTGACGCTTGCTCATCGGGCACCTCCGGCGACCGGGACGGCGGGAGCCGGCGTGACCGGCTTGAGGGCGCGCAGCGCGTACACCAGGTCGGGCCGGACCTTCGCGACGGTGACCACGGTGGTCGCGGTGATCAGGCCCTCGCCGATGCCGATCAGCAGGTGGGCAAAGGCCATGGTGCCGGCCAGCCCGGTGAGGTTGCCGCCGAGGTCGGTGGTGCCGCCCAGCCAGTACTGCAGGACGAAGCCCTGGGACGCGACCACCACGCTGACCAGCGCGGACACGAACGCGGTCACCGCCAGGCCGGCCGGGGTACGCGGCAGCACACGCAGCAGGAGCGCGATCAGCAGGTACGCGGCGGCGGTGCCGAGCAGCGCCATGTTGGTGATGTTGAGGCCGAGCATCGCCACGCCGCCGTCGCCGAAGACCAGCGCCTGCACGATGAGCACCACGGCCACGCAGAGCGCGCCGACCCAGGGGCCGACGAGCATCGCCGCGAGCGCGCCCCCGAGCAGGTGGCCGCTGACCCCGGCGGTGAAGATCGGGAAGTTGAGCATCTGCACGGCGAAGATGAACGCCGCCACCAGCCCGGCCATCGGGGCCAGCCGGTCGTCGAGGTCGGCTCGTCCCCGCATCACGCAGAACGCGAGCGCGGCGAGGGCGAGAGCCGCGAAGATCGCGGCGACCGGACCGTTGATGATCCCGTTGGAGATGTGCATCGCCAGGGTGTCCACGCGCTCAGCGTATTTCCAGGAAGGCACTGTTGCCAATATCTGGCAACAACCTCATGATGGCCGTCACCGCGTCCGCGCGTCGCCGTCCGCCGAGCGCACCGGCCCGGCGGTATCGTCACCGCCATGACCGACCGCCTCAAGCCCGGCGACCCCGCCCCCGAATTCACCCTCCCCACCGACGACGGCGGGACACTCTCCCTGGCCGACCTGCGCGGCCGCAAGGTCATCCTGTACGCGTACCCGGCCGCCATGACGCCCGGCTGCACCAAGCAGGCATGTGACTTCCGGGACTCCCTCGCCTCCCTGCAGGCCGCCGGCTACGAGGTGGTGGGCATCTCGCCGGACAAGCCGGCCAAGCTGGCGAAGTTCCGCGAGCGCGACGCGATCACGTTCCCGCTGGTCTCCGACGCGGACAAGGCGGTGCTGACCGCGTACGGCGCGTTCGGCGAGAAGCAGATGTACGGCCGCACGGTCACCGGCGTGATCCGCTCGACGTTCGTCGTGGACGAGGACGGCAAGATCGAGCAGGCGTTCTACAACGTGCGGGCCACCGGCCACGTCGCCAAGCTGCGCCGGGATCTCGGGCTCGACTGAGGTCGGCGCGCGGTGCGGCTCGTCACGGCCGCGCCGCAGTGGTGACCCCGAATGTGGTCTACGATCCGGAGGCTGTGACACCGGTCCGCGGGCGGTGGTCACGATGAAGGGGCCGTAGCCCAACGGCAGAGGCATGCGGTTTAGGTCCGCACCAGTGCGGGTTCGAATCCCGCCGGCCCTACCAGTCGCCGGTGCCACGCGCACCGGCGACTGTCGGGAAGGTCACGAACGCGGGTCCGCACCGCGTCGCCACGAGCAGGATTACGGCGTGGACCTGCGTTTCTCCCTCGACCCCGACCTGACCCCCGAGCTGCGCGAACAGATCATCGCGCTCTGGGTGGACGTGACGAACGCCGGCGGCGCCGTCGGCTTCGTCGCCCCCGTGACCGCCGACGAGGTACGCCCGCTCGCCACCTCCACGCTCGACGAGGTCGCGGACGGGCCGGACCGGCTACTCGTCGGCCACGAGGGCGAAAAGCTGGTCGCGGTGCTGGTCATCGCCGACAACCGGTTCCACCTCAAGACGCACTGGCGGGTGCTCAAGCGCGTCATGGTGCACCCCGACACGCAGGGGCGCGGCCACGGCGCGGCGCTGATGCGCGAGGCCGAGCGGATCGCCCGAGGGCTGGGCCTGGCGGCGCTGCACGTGACGGTCCGCGACGGGCTGGGGCTGGACCGCTTCTACAAGCGCCTCGGCTACCGCGAGATCGGCCGCCTCCCCGCCGCGCTGCGCCTGTCCGCCACCGACGCCCGCGACGAGATCCTCATGTGGCTGGACCTCCCCACCTCAACCTGACCCCCTCCCCACCTCGCCCCGCCCCGCCTCCCCCCGCCCCGCCTCGCTGATCTTGCACTCATGGCCCCGGCAGATCGGGCATTCACGACACGCACGGCTCCCCAAGTGCAAGATCAGCGAGGGCGGGGGCGAGGGGCGGGCGTGGGCTAGGCGCAGCTTGTGGGGGTGGGTGGGGTGGCGGCTGCCTGCACGACGGGGTCCGCGAGGGCTGACGTGGGGGCCGCGGGGGTGGGGGTGGATGCGGTCGGGGTCGGGGTGGACGGGGGCGGGGAGGTGGGGCGGGGCTTCTTCGGGGTGGGCGTGGTGGCGGCGGGCTTCGCGCCGTACATCCGGACCGCGCTGCGCTGCACCTGGCCCGGGAGCATCCGGACGCCGGTGGCGGTCGCGCGGTTGCCGTACACGTCGGTGACCCGGATCGTGTACGGGCCGGGGCCGGCGCCGGAATCGATCAGCCAGTAGTTGTAGTCCTGCCGCTGGGCCGCCCGCCACGATCCGTTCTGCCGGACCTCGACCGAGCGCAGCGGGTTGCCGTGGTCACCGACCAGGACGGCGAACCACCACTGCGACGAGCCCTCCTTCATGCGGAAGGTGAGCGGCCCGGGCAGCGGCGGGTTCACCACGGCCCGGTAGCTGACCTTCACCACGCCCTGCACCGGGTCGGCGATCCGGGCGAACGCTTCCGCGGACAGGTCGAGGTGGCCGGGGGCGCACTCCGGGCACTGGTCCATGACGAGCACCCGGACCGTGCCGCGCGGACCGGTGACGTCGAGGAACCCGCCGCAGGAGGCGCCGGCCGCGTACTCGCCCGGGCCGAGCGCGACGTACATCCGGTTGGCCGGGGCGGCGGGACGGGAGCAGTTGCCGCCGGCGCCCGCGGAGTCGTAGAAGGTGGCCTTGCCGCTGCGGGTCGTCCCACCGACGGGCGGAGCGGTGCCGAGTGGACCCGCCGCCAGGACCGGGACGCCGGCGGGTGGAGGCGGGGCCGCGCAGGCGGGGGCGGCGCCGCCGCGTACCGCGAGGGCGACAGCGACCGCCGCCGCGACGGTGACCAGACCGGCGGCGGCGAGCCGGCGACGGCGCGTGGCCGCACGGCTGGCGGGCGCGTGGTCGTCGGTCGGCGGGTGGGGTACGGTGCCGTCGGTCACGCCGGTCGATGCTGCCGGACCGGCGTGCCGCCGGACAAGCGAGCTAAGCGAAAGCTAAACCGGCGCGGCGGCTAGTACGGCCGGACCGCGCGGGCGGTGGCGACGATGCCGGCCAGCTCGTCGGCGAGGTCGGGGCGTCCGCGCAGCGAGTCCTCCAGGCGGACGCGCCACACTCCGGTCTCGACCGGGATCCGTTCGTCGCCGGACCAACGGACCCGGTCGCGGGTCTCGTCGAGGGCCGCCCATGTGGCGGGGCCGAGCAGATCGCCGAGTACACGGTAGAGCCAGCGGAACAGTTCCTCGTCGTGGATCGACGCGCCGATGACGCGGGCCGCGTCCCACGCCACCCGGGGCTGGTGGATAACCTGCATCTCGACTCCTCGGTCGACCTGGCTGCCCCACCATCATCGATCCGTGACGCTCCTCACGGCAAGGCCCGGCACGCCGGTCGTGCGGCTCGCCGACCGGTGCCGAGGCCCACCGCCTGCCGTCCGAGGGTCCCCCCGCGGCGCAGCGCGAATCAGTAGCATCGCAGCATGTCAGATCGCCATCAGCTCGCCGATTCCGACGCCCGCTCCGGGGTCTCCGATGTGGAGGCGGGCGAGCCGGTGCGGGAGAAGGCGCCGCGCCGTCGCCGGGGCCGCCGGATCGCCCTGATCGTGCTGCTCGTGATGGTGCTGCTCGCCGGCGGGGGCGCGCTGGCCGGCGGCCTGTACTACCGCTCCGTCGACAAGTCGATCGAACGGGTCGACGCCTTCGAGGGCGTACCGGAGGAGTCGCGCCCGCAGGTCGAGGTCAAGGGCGCCATGAACATCATGATCCTGGGCAGCGACTCCCGCGACCCGGAGAGCACCGGCGGTTCGCGCAGCGACACGATCATCCTGGCCCACCTGCCGAAGGACCGGTCGAGCGCCCAGCTCATCTCGATCCCGCGGGACACCTGGACGGCCGTCCCGAAGTCGAAGGAGGGTCGCGGCGGTCGCGACGCGAAGATCAATGCCGCGTACGCCTGGGGCGGTGTGCCGCTGATGGTGCAGACGGTGGAGAAGTTCAGCGGCGTACGGGTGGACAACGTGGCGATGGTGGACTTCGCCGGCTTCAAGGAGATCATCGACGCGCTGGGCGGTGTCGAGATCGACGTGGAGAAGGGGTTCACCACGAACTACTCGCTGATCGGCACGCGGACGTTCAAGAAGGGCCGCCAGACCATGGACGGCGCCGCCGCGCTCGACTACGCGCGGGAACGGCACGCCTTCCCCGACGGCGACTTCGCCCGCATCCGGCACCAGCAGCAGGTGATCAAGGCCATTCTGGACAAGGCCGCCTCGGGCGGGGTGATGACCAACCCGGCGAAGCTCAACTCGTTCGTCCGCGCCACGTCGAACTCGGTGGCCGTCGACAAATCACTGTCTCTGGTGGACCTCGCGATGGAGATGCGTGGCCTGCGCAGCGGCAATCTGACGTTCTTCACCTGCCCGGTGAAGGGGACCGGCCGGGTCGGCAGCGAGAGCGTCGTGTTCCCGGATCCGGCGCGCGCGAAGACGCTGTTCGACGCGGTCCGCCGCGACTCGGTCCCGGAGATTCTCGCCGTCAGCGGAAAGTAGGACGTCGATCTGCCATGCCGGTGGTGGCGGCGCGGCGGGGCCGCTCGTATCCTGCGATCGTCGTCGGTCTCCGCATCCGGGCCGGCGGCGTCACGGGGGAGGATCGACAATGCCACGCCTTCCGGCGTTCGAGCATCCGGCCGCGCCGTCGAACGATCCGCCGATGAACAGCGGCCTGGACACGACAACGGTCCTGCCCTACGCCGGGTCGCGGGCGTCGACGCGTACCCGATGGGTGCGCGCGTGGATGGTGACCGCGCCCATCGACGTGGCGGCGCTGCTCGCGCCGCTGCTGCTGACCCAGAACTACTGGCGCGGCACGCTGGCCAACGCGGCCCTGACGGTGGGCTTCTTCGCGGCGGGCGGACTGTACCGGCCGCGCCGGCACATCAGCATCCTGGACGAGCTGCCGAGCCTCGGCGGGCGGCTGCTGGCCTCCGGCGCGGTGGTGGCGATCATCGCGGCGCTGCGGCACGACTCGGTGCCGCACGTGAGCGGCTTCGTCCAGGGCGTCGCGTTCTCCGCCGGCCTGGTGATCGTCGGGCGCGCGCTGAACAGCCGGCTCGTCCTGCTGGCCCGTAAGCGCCGGTGGGTGGAGCGCAACACCATCGTCATCGGCGGCGGTCCGATCGGCGGGGAGCTGGCCCGGCTGCTGCGCCGCCACCCGCAGTACGGGCTGCGGTTCGTCGGCGCGGTGGACGCCCCGTCGAGGCCCCGCATGGGGGCGTTGCCGCTGATCGGCACGATCGACGACCTGGAGAAGCTCACCGACATGCTGGAGTGCGAGGTCCTGGTCATCGCCGACCCGGACTGCTCCGAGTCGGAGCTGATGGAGTCGCTGCTGCGTCCGGCCAGCTCGCGGTGTGACCTGTGGGCGGTGCCCCGGCTGTGGGGCTCGCGGTCGCAGGGCGGCTACCCCGACCACATCGGCGCCATTCCGATCGTCAAGATCGGCGACACCACGCTCACCGGCCCCCGGTGGCGGCTCAAGCGGGCCTCGGACGTGGTCTTCGCGGTGACCGCGCTGGTGGTGCTGAGCCCGCTGCTGCTGCTCTGCGCCCTCGCCACGTTCCTCGACGGCGGCCGGGGCGTGTTCTTCCGGCAGGAGCGCATCGGCCGGTTCGGCAAGCCGTTCCACGTCATCAAGTTCCGGTCGATGCGCCCGGAGGACGAGCACGAGTCGCAGACGACCTGGTCCATCGCCCACGATCAGCGGGTCGGGCCGATCGGGCGGTTCATGCGGCGCACCTCGCTGGACGAGCTGCCGCAACTGTGGAACATCCTGCGCGGTGAGATGAGCGTGGTGGGGCCCCGCCCGGAGCGGCCGTACTTCGTGGAGAAGTTCTCGGTGGAGTACCCGACCTACGCGATGCGGCACCGCGTACCGGTCGGGCTCACCGGGCTGGCGCAGGTCAGCGGCCTGCGCGGGGACACGCCGATCTCGGACCGGGCGCGGTTCGACAACTACTACGTCGAGAACTGGTCGCTCTGGCTCGACATCAAGATCGTGCTGCGTACCGTCAGCGAGGTGTTCCGGGGCGGTGGAGGCTGAGCGCCTCGGCCAGGTCGGCGTACCAGTCCCCCGGCGGCGGCAGCTTCGCCGCGGCCCACCGGCCGTGCGCGAGCACGCTGTAGCGGGGACGCCGCGCCGGGCGCGGGAAACTGTCGCTGGTGGTGGGCCGGATCCGGTCCGGGTCCAGGCCGCGCAGGGCGAACACGGCGCGGGCCAGGCCGTACCAGGTGGTCTCGCCGGCGGCGGTGCCGTGGTACGTCCCGGGCGCCGCGTCGCCGGCCAGCGCCGCGTCGGCGAGCGCCACGAGCCGCTCCGCGAGACGGTACGACCAGGTGGGCTGCCCGCGCTGGTCGTCCACCACGTCGAGCCGGTCGCGTTCGGCGGCCAGCCGCAGCATCGTGGTGACGAAGTTGCGGCCGTGGGTGGCGTAGAGCCAGGCGGTACGCACCACGTACCCGGTCTCGGGCAGCAGCCGGGCCACCGCAAGCTCGCCCGCGAGCTTGCCGCGCCCGTACGCGTTGACCGGGCCGGTCGGGGCGTCCTCCGGGTACGGCTCGACCGCGTCCCCGGCGAACACGTAGTCGGTGGAGACGTGCACCAGGCGCGCGCCGGACCCGGCGCAGGCGTGGGCCAGGTGGGCGACCGCGTCGCCGTTGACAGCCGTGGCGTCCGCCTCGCGGATCTCCGCGCCGTCCACGTCGGTCCACGCTGCGGCGTTGAGCACCACGTCGTGCCCGCTCACCGCGTCCCGGACGGCGTGGGCGTCGGTGACGTCGAGGCCGGCGCGGGTGGCGGCGGTGACCGACAGGTCCGGCCGGGTCCGCAGCACGGCGAGCAGGTCCCGCCCCAGCATGCCGCCCGCGCCGGTGACGAGCACCCGGGTCACCGGTGGCCGGCCGTCTTCAGCGGTTCCCACCAGGCCCGGTTGTCCCGGTACCAGCGCACGGTCTCGGCCAGCCCCCGGTCGAGATCGATGGTCGGGGCGTACCCCAGCTCGTCGCTGATCTTGCTGATGTCCAGCGAGTAGCGGCGGTCGTGGCCCTTGCGGTCGGTGACCGGGACGACCCGGTCCCAGCCGGCGTCGCAGGCGGCCAGGAGCCGCTCGGTGAGCTGCCGGTTGGTCAGCTCGGTGCCGCCGCCGATGTGGTAGACCTCGCCGGCCCGCCCCTTCTCCTGAACCATCGCCACGCCCCGGCAGTGGTCGTGCACGTGCAGCCAGTCCCGCACGTTGCCGCCGTCGCCGTAGAGCGGCACGGTGCCGCCGTCGAGCAGGTTCGTCACGAACAGCGGGACGACCTTCTCCGGGTACTGGTACGGCCCGTAGTTGTTGGAGCAGCGCGTCACCACCACGTCCAGGCCGTGGGTGCGGTGGTAGGCCAGCGCCAGCAGGTCGGACCCGGCCTTCGAGGCGGAGTACGGCGAGTTCGGTGACAGCGGCCAGTCCTCCGTCCAGGAGCCGGAGTCGATCGAGCCGTACACCTCGTCGGTGGAGACGTGCACGAACCGGCCGGCGCCGTGACGCAGCGCGGCGTCCAGCAGCGTCTGGGTGCCGAGCACGTTCGTGGTGACGAACGGCGCCGCGCCGGTGATCGAGCGGTCCACGTGCGACTCAGCGGCGAAGTGGACGATCACGTCGTGGCCGGGCACCACCTCGTCGACGAGCGCCGCGTCGCAGATGTCGCCCTGCACGAAGCGCAGGCGCGGGTCGTCGCGTACCGGGGCCAGGTTCGCCAGGTTGCCGGAGTAGGTGAGCTTGTCCAGCACGGTGAGCGCCGTGGGCGCCGTCGCGGGCACCCCGGCCGCGTCGCCGCCGGGCACGCCCAGCAGCATCCGCACGTACTCCGACCCGATGAAGCCGGCGCCGCCGGTGACGAGGATCCTCACGGGTGGAGGAGTCTACGCCGTACCCGCAGCGCAGGCGGGACGTCGACGGGCCACGGTGGTGACGGCGTCACGGGTAGTCTCCGCGAGTGCGTGGAATCCTTCTCGCCGGCGGCACCGGGTCCCGGTTGTGGCCGATCACCCGGGCCGTCTCCAAGCAGCTGATGCCGGTGTTCGACAAGCCGATGGTCTACTACCCGCTCTCCACTCTGGTGATGGCCGGCGTGCGGGAGATCCTGGTGGTGACCACTCCGGAGGACCGCGCCCAGTTCGAGCGGCTGCTCGGCGACGGCAGCCAGTGGGGGCTGCGGCTGGCGTACGCCGAACAGCCCCGTCCGGAGGGCATCGCGCAGGCGCTGGTGCTCGGCGCGGACTTCATCGGCGACGAGTCGGTGGCGCTGATCCTCGGCGACAACATCTTCCACGGCGTCGGGCTCGGCCGGCAGCTCGCCCAGCACGGCGAACCGGCGGGCGGCCGGGTCTTCGCGTACCCGGTGGCGAACCCGCAGGCGTACGGCGTGGTCGAGTTCGACGCCGACGGCCGGGTGCTCTCGATCGAGGAGAAGCCGGCCCGTCCCCGGTCCCGGTACGCGGTGCCCGGCCTCTACTTCTACGACAACCGGGCGGTCGACATCGCCCGCAAGCTGACGCCGAGCGCGCGCGGCGAGCTGGAGATCACGGCGGTCAACGAGACGTACCGGGCGTGGGGCGAGCTGACCGTGACGGTCCTCGACCGGGGCACGGCGTGGCTGGACACCGGCACGTTCACCTCGATGATGCAGGCCGCGGAGTTCGTCCGGGTGATCGAGGAGCGCCAGGGCATGAAGATCGGCTGCGTCGAGGAGGTGGTCTGGCGGTCCGGGCTGATCGACGACGAGCGGCTGCGCGTGCTCGCCCATCCGCTGACCCGCAGCGGCTACGGCGAATACCTGCTGGGCCTGCTGGCCGAGCGGAGCGGGACCGAAGGATGAAGATCCGGCCGCTGAGTATCGAGGGGGCGTGGGAGATCACGCCCCGGCAGCACGGCGACTCCCGCGGGTTGTTCATGGAGTGGTACCGGTTCGACCGGCTCGCCGAGGTGGTCGGGCGTCCGCTGCGGCTGGCCCAGGGCAACCTGTCCGTCTCCGCGCGGGGCGTGGTCCGCGGCATCCACTTCGCCGACGTCCCGCCCGGCCAGGCCAAGTACGTGACCTGCGTACGCGGGGCCGTGGTCGACCTGGTGGTGGACATCCGGGTGGGCTCGCCGACGTTCGGCCGGTGGGAGGCGGTGCGGCTGGACGACGTCGACCGGCGAGCCGTCTATCTCAGCGAGGGCCTGGGGCACGGTTTCTGCGCGCTGACCGACGACGCCACGCTCAGCTATCTCTGCTCCACCACCTACAACCCGGGCGCCGAGCACACGGTGCACCCTCTCGACCCGGACCTGGCGATCGACTGGCCGGCCGAGGCACCGGTGCTGTCGGCCCGCGACGCCGCCGCGCCGAGCCTGGCCCACGCGCGTACGGCCGGGCTCCTGCCCGACTACCGCCGTACCCGCACCTGTGCCGCACCGTTCGGGGGCGACGAGTGACAGGCGGTTCGCTGGTCGACGCCGCGCAGTCCTCGTCGGACCCCGGCACGACGCCTCCGCCCGGGCGCCGGGCGGCCGGTCTGCTGCGGCGGCTCGTCGCGCCCGAGCGCCTCTATCTCGGCGCGCTGGGACTGACCGGCCTGGCGGCGGTCATGTCGGTGGCGCTGCCCGCGGCGGAGCGCGGCGAACTGTCGGCAAACATGGTGAGCGCGACGCTCGGCGCGGCCGTCGGCGGGCTGTCGCTCGACACCTTCCTCATCTCGCGTCCGGCCGGCTGGGTGCAGTCCCGGGGACGGACGTACGTGATCGCGATCCTCGGCGTCGCCGTACTCCTCTCCGGTGTCGCCGCCGCGCTGCTCACCGCGGCGGCGGGCGTCGGCGCCTATCTGGTCGGCGTCGGGTCCGCGGTGGGTCTGACCGTGTTCAACACGGTCTCGTCGCTCGCCCTGCGGCAGCGCAGCTTCCGGCTGGTCTACGCGATGCGCGCGGCGAGCGGCGCGGTCCTGGTCGCCGGGTACGCCGCCCTCTACGCCGCCGGCCGGCTCGACGGCGGCGTGTGGAGCATGGTGTGGCTCGCGGTGCAGTGGCTCAGCGCCTTCGCCGTGTGCGGCCTGGTCCTGGTCCGGCTGCGGCGGGCCGGCGCGGCCCCGGCGCCCACCTCGACCGGCGCGGACCTCCGGGCCGACCTGCTCGCGGCCGGGAGCCTGCACCTGGGCATCTTCGCGCAGATGATGACGCTGCGGTTCAACCAGGTCCTGGTGGCCCGGTTCGCCGGGGCCGGTCCGCTCGGCGTCTACGCGCTGGCGGTCGCCGCCCTGGAGTTCGCGCAGGCCGGAGCCGTGGTGCGGGCACAGCGCATCCTCGCCGACCGGGACGGTGGGAACGGCCCGGACCCGACGCGGGCGGTGGTGACGGCGGCCCTGCCGATCGCCCTGGCCGCGATCGTCGGGCTCGGCGTGCTGGGCTTCCTGGCGCCGGAGTACCGGCACGCCTGGCTCCTCGGGCTGCTGCTCCTGCCGGGCTCGCTGGCCACGGCGGCCGGAAAGAGCTGGAGCGCCCTGCTGCTGAAGCGGCGGGGTGAGAGGGCGACCACTGTGGTCGCCGTGGTCACGTCGGCGGTCGCGGTTCCGGCATACCTCGGCGTCATCCCGTGGGCCGGTGTGGTCGGGGCGGCGGTCGCCTCCTCGCTCGCCTACGCCGTACACGCGTTCGCGTCGAGAGCGAGCCTGCGCCGGGCGCAGCCGCCGAATCCTGGGATGGTGTGAGTTGGACGTCTCGATCGTGGTTCTCGCCTGGGAGGACTTCCACCGCACCCGCGACTGCGTGCTGTCCCTGCCCGCCGAGGCCGAGATCGTCGTGGTGGACAACGGCAGCTCGGCGGAGATCCGCCAGGCGCTGAGCGGGTTCTGCGCCCAGCAGGGCGTCACCTACGTCCAGTCCGGCTCGAACCTGGGGTACGCCCGCGGCATGAACCTCGGCGTACGGCACACCAGCAGGGCGAACGTCATCCTCTCCAACAACGACATCGTCGTGCACGGTGACGCGGTGGCCCGGCTGCTGACAGCTCTGGAGGACCCGGAGGTGGGCGCCGCCTTCCCCGCTGTGGTGACGCCGGAGGGCGTGCCGCAGACCGAGGGCGGCCGGTTCCTGACCATGGGGGTCGGGCTGGGCCACGCCACCGGGCTGAGCCTCGTGGTGCCGCGCCTGCGGATCGTCGCGCCCCCGGAGCAGGCGGACTGGCTGACCGGGCCGTTCGTCGCGCTGCGGCGCAGCACCTTCGACGCCATCGGCGGAGTCGACGAGACGTCGTTCTTCTACTCCGAGGACATGCGGCTGTGCTGGGCGGTACGCCGGCAGGGCAAACGGCTGGCGTACGTGGCGGACGCCGTGATCATGCACGAGGACGACGCGACGGCGAAGCGCCGCTGGTCGGCGGAGGAGATCTCCGAGCGGCGTACCCGGGAGTTCATCCGGGCCAGCCGGGACCTGGGCGGCCGCCGTGGTCGCGTGGCGGCCACCGCGTACGTCTGCGGCATCCTGCTGCGGGCGGCGGTGGGCCGCGACTCCGTGCGCCGCGCGATCGCGCGCGGGGCCGTCGCGGGGCTGCGTGCGTCGTGAAGGTGCTCTTCGTCTGCACGACCGGTGGCTCCGGGCGGCGGCAGTTGGGCGGCGCGGAACGGATGCTCGCCGAGCTGGTGCCGGCGCACGCCCGTACCGGCGTCGACGTGGTGGCCGCCACCTCGGACGACGAGGTGGGCCGGTCGCTGCGCGAGGCCGGGGTGCCGTGGGTCGGGCTCGGCGCGACCAGCCGGATCGACCTCGGCTACGCGCGTCAGATCCGCCGTCTCGTCCGCGAGGTGAAGCCGGACGTGGTCTGCGCCCACCTGCTGTCCGCCGCGATGCACGCGCGGGCCGCGCTCAGCCTGGACCGCACCCCGCTCGTGGTCACCCTGCACAACAGCCTCTGGCAGTACCGGGACACCGCCGGGTCGTGGCAGCAGAAGGCCGCCACCCAGTCCAACATCACG
Organism: Micromonospora sp. M42; assembly: GCF_000568915.1. NCBI lineage: Bacteria > Bacillati > Actinomycetota > Actinomycetes > Micromonosporales > Micromonosporaceae > Micromonospora > Micromonospora sp. M42. Next base: position 3,164,668 of record NZ_KK037233.1, read on the forward strand.
CTGGACCTGGCGATGCGCCGCCTCCGACCGCACGCGACGGTGGCGGTGTCCGAGTTCGAGGCCACCGAGCTGCGTGAGCGGGGCCGCGTCCGGAACGTCCACCTGATCCCCAACCCGCTGCCGGCCGACTGGCCCGCCCCGAAACCCGCCGACGCGCCGGCGTCCGGCCGCCGTCCAGTGGTCGGCTACCTGGGCCGGCTGGAACGGGAGAAGGGCGCGGACGTGCTGGCCGAGACCGCCGCGCACCTGCCGGAGATGGACGTCCGGGTCGCCGGGGCCGGCTCGCTGCCGATCGCGGCCCGGCCGAACCTGGAACTCGTCGGCCGGGTCGTCGCGGCGGACTTCCTCCGCGGGATCGACTGCCTCCTGGTGCCGTCCCGGGTCGAGTCGTTCGGGCTCAGCGCGTTGGAGGCGCTGTCCCTGGGCGTACCGGTGGTGCACACCGGGGCCGGCGGGCTGGCCGAGGTCACCCGGCACGCCACCGGCACGCTCGCCGTCCGGGCCGACCCCAGCCCCGCCGCGCTGGCCGGCGCCGTCCGCCGGGCGCTGGCCCAGGCCGGGCCCGCCGAGGAGCGGCGGGGCGTGGCCGAGTGGTACGCCCAGGAGTACGCCTTCGACCGGTGCGTGACGCGCTGGCAGAGCCTGTACCGGTCGCTGCGGTGACCGCCGTGGAACTGACTGTCGTCACGGTGCTCTACCGGTCCGCCGGCATGCTCGCCGAGACGCTGCCCACCTGGGTACGCAGCGCCGAAGGGCTGCCGGTGCGGTTCGTCTTCGCCGACAACTGGCCCGAGGACGGCTGCGCGGAGATCATCGCGGGTTGCCTCGACCAGGACCGGTACCGGTACCTTCCCGACTCGTCCAACCCGGGGTTCGCGGCCGGCTGCAACCGGGCCGTCGCGGCCACCACCACCGGCCACGTGCTGCTGCTGAATCCGGACGTCTGGTTGCCCGACGGCGCGCTGGCCCGCATCTGCGCCGCCGTCGCGGAGGACCCCGGCACCCCGGTCGCGGTCGGCCTGGCCATGCACGGCGGCGAGTACGTGGGCATCGACCTGAACCCGGTCTCGCTGTTCATCGACCGGTCCGCCACGACGGCACGGGCGCCACTCGGGCCGTCCGGCGGCGCGGCGGTCTTCCCCACCGAGCTGTACCGCAGGTTCGGCGGGTTCTACGAGCACCTGTTCGCCTGGGGTGAGGACGCCGACCTCGCCCTGCGGCTCCACGCCTCGGGGGTTCGTACCCGCCCGCTGGATCTGATGCTGCCGCACGCCGGTGGGCACAGCGTCGACGGCGACGACCGGCTCCAGGGATTCCGGGCCTTCCTCCTGGCCCGCAACCGGCTCCTGGTCGCGGCGCGCACCCTCACCTGGCCGCTGCTGCTCGTCGCGCTGCCGGTCCTCGCGCTGGCGCACGTCGCGCTCGCCGCCCGGCGGGTCCGCCAGGGCCTGCTGCGGCCGTTCCTGCGCGGCGTGGGACACGGCCTGCGGCAGGGGCCGGCCGCCCGCCGGCAGTGGACCGGCAAGCGGTTCGGCTTCGCGACCCTGCTCAGCTATCTGACAGTTCGGAGAGCGTGATGACGGGACACCCGTGGAGTGTCGTGACTGTCACCTACAACTCGGCGGACACGCTGCGCCGCTGCTGGCGCGGCGAGAAGCCGTACGAGTGGATCGTGGTGGACAACGCGTCGTCCGACGACTCGGCGGCGGTGGCCCGGGAACTGGGCGCGCGGGTCGTCCGGCTGCCGGAGAACGTGGGCTTCTCCCGGGCCAACAACGTCGCGCTGCACGAGGCCGCCGGCAGGTACGTCCTCTTCGCGAACCCGGACCTGGAGGTCCGCCCGGACGGGCTGGAGGCGCTCGCGCGGCACCTGGACGCGCACGGCGGACTGGTGGCGCCCCAACTGCTCTCCACCGACGGGACCCCGCAACCAAACGGGCGTGGCTTCCCGTACGCCACCGCGAAGCTCGGCAACCGGAAGCTGTGGCCGCTGTCCCGCCTGCACGAGTCGTACCGGATGGTGGCCGAGCCGGGCGAGGTCCGCTACGTCGCCTGGCTGATGGGGGCGGCGGTCGCCGGACGCACCGGGGACCTCGTCGAGCTGGGCGGATGGAACGAGCGTTTCTTCCTCTACTACGAGGACCACGAGCTGGGCCTGCGGGCGTGGCAGCGCGGTTTCCCGGTCGCCCTGCTCGGTGACGTGCGGTGGACCCACCACTGGGCGCGGGCGACGAACTCGGTGCGGTGGTCACCGGCGCACACGCTGGAGTTGCGCAGCGCCCGGATCTTCTTCGGCATGTTCCCCGAGTTCCTGGTCGGCCTGCCGCCGGCTGCCCGCCGGCACCACCGGGCGGCCGGGCTGATCGGTTCACGGGTGCCCGCGCCCCGCCCGCCGGTGGCCGGCTGAGCCGGGTCGGTCCGCGTGTCTCCTCTCCTGAAGGCCGCCGTCCGGCGTGCGCTCGTGTCGCAGCCGCTGGCGAGCGCGTACCACGGGCGGGCCAACGGTTTCGGCGCGCTGCGGCTCGTCTTCGCGCTGGCCGTCGTGCTGTCCCACACCGCCGCCCTCGGGTTCGGGCGTCCGCTGCTGCACCGGGTCGACCTGGGCGCCCTGGCGGTGGCGGGCTTCTTCACGATCTCCGGTTTCCTCGTCGTCGGCTCGGCGCGACGCAACTCGGTGCCCCGCTTCCTGTGGCACCGGGCGCTGCGGATCTGGCCCGGGCTGTGGGTCTGCCTGCTGTTCACCGGCCTGGTCGTGGCGCCCCTGCTGTACCTCGACCGGCACGGCACGCTCGACGGGCTGTGGCGCAGCCCGGGCGGCGTGCTCGACTACCTGCGACTGAACTGGTGGGGCGGGCTGCGGCAGTTCGGCATCGCCGACCTGCTGCGCGGTGACACGCCGTACTGGCACTGGCAGGGCGGGAACACGATCAACGGGTCGTTGTGGACGCTCGCCTACGAGATCTACTGCTATCTGGCGGTGGCCGTCCTGGCCGCGCTGACCGTCCTGCGCCGGCAGCTCCGCTGGGTCACGCTGCTCGCCGTGGTCGCGGTGTTCGGCGTCCTCTGCTGGAACCACCTCCAGCCCGGTGCGGCGCTCTGGACCAGCGGGGCGGTCGGTCCGCTGCCGATGCTCGGCGCGCTGCAGAAGACCTACCTGCTCTGGTTCGGGTTCATGTTCCTGGCCGGCGGGGCCGCCGAGCTGTACCGCGACCGGCTGCCGATGAACGACCTGCTCGGCGTGCTCGCGCTCGGGACGGTCGGCTGGCTCGCCGTGCGGGGCGACTTCGTCGGCCCGGGGGTGTACGCCGTCGACGGCTCGTTCTTCGCACCGGCGCTGCTCGCCTACGCGTACGCCGTCCTCTGGCTCGCCGTACGGCTGCCGCGCGTGCTGCACCGCGTCGGCCGCGACAACGACTACTCGTACGGTGTCTACATCTACTCGTTCGTGGTGCAGCAGGTGCTCGCCAAGTTCGGCCTGCCGGCTCTCGGCGTGGCCGGGTTCTTCCTGGTCAGCGCCGTGCTCAGCCTCGGGCTGGCGATGCTCTCCTGGCATCTGGTGGAGAAGCCGGCGCTGCGGGGAAAGGACTGGACGCCGCCCGCGCTGCGCGAGCCGCCGGACGATCCGCCGGGTCAGGACGGTCCCGACGTGCCTGCGCTGCCCGGGCGCGCGGCGGGCGCCGAGCCGGATCCGGCCGCCGCGCCGGCCGCTGGCTGACGGGGGCGGGCGGCGGCTTGCGCGCCAGGTTGCCGGCGACGCGGCACCGGTAGCGCCCGCGCCGACAGGGACGGGTTGTCGGCGGCGCCCAGCGCGACCGCCAGGAGCAGCACGGCCACGGCGCCCAGCCACAGCCACACGTCGAAGAAGAAGATCTGGGCCGCGAACCCGACCAGCAGGAGGCGGGCCGGCAGCGACCGGAGGCGCCGGTACAGCAGCACCAGCAGCGCCAGCAGGCAGGCCAGCCCGATCAGGCCGAAGTTGTACCAGAACGTCAGGTAGGTGTTGTCGAAGACCTGGGCCTGGCCGTCGCCGATGCCGACGTTCTCCAGGAACCGCACGTTTGCCTCCGGCCCGTTGCCGAAGACGACTGTGGACCAGTCGCGGGTGATGCCGTCCCAGACCACGCTCATGCGCGTGAAGCGGGCGTCGGCGCTGGCCGGGTCGGAGATCCGTGATCCCGCCACGTCGACGGAGTCCACGGCGCTCGCGGTGGGCGCCGCCGGGACCGGCGCGCCGGGCTCCGGCGGTAGGGAACTCGCCGCCGGAGGCGCCGGAGCGGCAGGGCTCGGCGCGGCCGGGCTCGGCGCGGCCGGACTCGGCGCGGCCGGACTCGGCGCGGCCGGGCTCGGCGCGCCGGGCTCGGCGCGGCCGGCTCGGCGTGGCAGCGGGCGACTCGGGGGCCGGCGCCGCCGAACTCGCCGCCGGAGCGGCCGGGCTCGGGGTGGGTGCGGCGGCGGTGGTGTCGGGCCGCAGGGCCGGCGGGTTGACCGCCACGAGCGTGAAGGTGACGGCGGCGACGGCGGCAGCGACGCCCAAGCCGCGCCAGCTGACCTTCCGCCACTGGAAGAACAGCCAGAGCCCGAGCGCGAGAACCGTGCCCACCCAGGCGCTGCGGGTGCCGGAGAGCACCAGGCCGACGAGGTTGGCGGTGACCGGCACGTACCAGAACCGGCCCCGGAGCGTCAGCGCGACGAGCACCATGGCCATGGCGAACGTGCCGTAGATGATGGGGTGCCCGGACAGGCCCACCGCCCGGGTCGCGTCGAACGCCGAGGTGTAGGTCCAGTCGTACGCGAACTGGTCGAAGATCGGCCAGCTCCGGGAAGCGGTCTGGTACTTGGCGAACACTGCCACGGCGACGCTGAACCAGGTGAGCGCCTCCGCGATCCGCCGGACGGTCCGCCGGTCGTGCCGTGCCTCCTCGGCGAGGTGCCAGGCCAGCACGCCGAAGCACAGCAGGGGCGCGACGCCGACCGCGATCGGCTTCACCCCGTGCCAGTGGACCAGCCCCGCGAGCACCGCGCACGCCGGGAGCAGGAGCGCCGCCGCGAGCGCCTTCGGCGGCCACCCGTCGCGTTCGGCGCGCAGCACCCGCCCCCAGACGGCGAGGAGGAACAGGACCAGCAGCAGCGCGTACGAGGGATTCGTCGGATAGCCGACGTCGATGGTCACCGGGACGGCGAACGCGATGACGAAGACCGCCCAGGTGATCCGGACCGGGTCCGTCAGCACCCAGCCGAGCAGGGCGCCGACGGCGACCCCGAGCGCGAGCTGCCACCTGCCCGTCAGCAGGAACCCGGCCGCCAGAACGACGAGGCCGAGGCCGAGGTAGCGGACCCTGCGCTCCACGCCCCTGATCCGGTCAGCCAACACGCGCACCGCACGATCGTACGGATCAGCAGTGGCCGATCGGCACCAGCCCCGGGGACGGGGACGCGGACCCGCAGTTCCGGGCCTGTCGACGCACCTGAGTGGTGGGTTAGGGTGACGGCCGGTCGGCAGGCGGGGATAGGGATCTACGTGGTGACACGGGTGGAACCAGCCGATGTGGACAGAACCGGCGCGGCGGCGGGCCGACCGCCGGGGCCCCGCCCGATCCTGTGGGACAGCACCGCCGTCCTCGCGCTGCTGTGCCTGCTGCCGATCCTGCACGACGTCAAGACCATGCTCGGCGCGCCGTACTGGCTCGACGAGGCGTGGGTCGCGCTGTCCGTCCGGTTCCCGCTGGGCGACCTGCCGGTCACCACGTCGTCCAGCCCGCTCGGCTGGAGCTTCCTGCTGCGGCTGGTGCCCGACCCGGACGACCTGCGGCTGGTCACGCTGGCGTTCCAGGGGCTCGCGGTCGTGGCGGCGTACGGGCTCGGCAGGTCGCTGCGGTGGTCGACGCCCGGCCGGGGCGTGGTGGCCGGCGCGGCCTGCGCGGCGGCGGTCCTGCTGCTCCCCGCCCAGCAGGTGCGCCACGACCTCAAGCAGTACACCGCCGACGCCGCCGTGGCCGTGGGCGTGCTCGCCCTGGTCGCCTGGGTCGAGCAACGGTGGTCGCGGCGGCGGCTCAACGCGCTGACCGCCGCCGTCGCCGCGGGCATGCTGGTCAGCCACGTCACCGCGATCGTGGCGCCGTGCGCGTTCGGCGGGCTGCTGCTGGTCACCACGGTCCGGCGGCAGTGGCTACGCCTGGTCGAAGTGGCGGTGGCCGGGCTCAACGCCGGGCTGGTCCTCACCGGCGTCTACTTCGGCATCTCGATGCAGGGCCGCAACGTACCCATGCAGCAGTTCTGGGCCGGCAACTTCCCCGGCGTCACCGAGCTGCCCGGCTACCTGGCGCGGCAGGTCGACACGCTGATGCCGGTGGTCGGCGCGCCCGGGCTGGTGGTGGTCGCCCTGCTCGTGGCCGGCACGCTGACGCTCCGCCGGCACGGCCGGCCCGCCGCCGCGGTCGCCGTGATGCTCCTGCCGGTGGTCGCGACGATCGTCGGCGTCGCGAAGGTCTATCCGCTGCTGGAACTGCGTACCTCGCACTTCCTGCTCGTCACCGCCGCCGCGGTGGCCGGGCTCGGGGTCGCCGGGTCGGCGAGCCGCGCGGCCGACCTGGCCTGCCGCCGGCTCCCCCGGGTGCGGCCCGCCGTCCTGGCCGCGGCCGCCTGCGCGGTAGTGCTCGGGGGGTACGCGGCCGGCAACAGCCACTGGTACCGGTTCGACGGGAACGAGCCGGGGCTCTACTACACGGCGATCGCCGTCACCGACGTACGTTCGGCGACCGAGTACGTGGCCCGGCACCGGCTCCCGAACGACGTCGTGGTCATGAACAACGCGGCCTGGTACGGGTTCGCGTTCTACTCCCGGCACGAGCGGCTGAGACTGGTGGTGCCGCACGGCAACACGGTGGGCTGGTGGGTCGACATGCCCGACCGGCCCGACGTGGTGGTGGTGCCCGGCCACGACACGACTGCCGTGCAGGCCGGTCTCCGGCACGCGGTCGAGCTGGCGGCCGAACGCGGCGACGGGGCGCGCGTCTGGCTGATCCGCTCGCACGTCGTCGGCGACGAGGTGGACGCCTGGCGGCAGGCGCTCGCCGCCTACCGCGTCGAGCAGGTCACCGGCGGGGTCGAGCCGGTCGCGCGGATCAGCGCCGCATGACGCGGCGCGGCGGTCAGCTGCCGCGCTGCCACAGGTCGCGCAGGGCGTCCCAGTCGCCGTCCACACCGTCCTTGCAGGGCGTCTCGATGTAGAAGGCCCCCTGCATGTCGTCGGGGTCCCACCAGACGCCGCAGATCGCCCGGCCGTCCTCGCCCTCGAAGGCGTACTCGACGTAGCTGCCGGGCTTGCCGGTCACCCCGCCCTTCGTGGTGCTCGCCTCGCGCAGCCCCGGCGCCAGTGAGCCGCCGGCCAGGTTGAGCTGCTGGCGGTACGCCCGCGCGGTGTCCTTCTGCTTCTGCCCCGGGTAGAGCGTGAAGTGCAGCCACGCGCCGCCGTAGTGGCAGAACACGTGCCCCTTCTCGTCCGCCGGCAGCTTCGGGGCGCCCGGCTGGTCGTAGACGGTGCAGCCGCCGATCCGGGTCAGCCAGGGCTCGACCAGCGGGGCCAGCTCACCCTCGAACTTGGCCTTGTTGATGGCGAGCTGCGTGGCCTCGTAGGGCGGCAACGACGGGCTGACCGACGGCGTTGGCGTCGCGGCCTCCTTCTCGCGCCCTGCGCCGAGGAAGAACCCGGCGGTGCCGGCGACCAGGGTGAGCACCAGGGCGCCGACGATCGAGATCCAGTCGCGCCGCTTCGGCGCCGGCTGCACCGGAGCGATCCGGCGTCCGCCGGACGGGTCCAGCGGGTCGGTGGCCACCGGCGCCGAGCCGACGGCGGGTGGCGCGGAGACGGCGGACTGCGCGGGGACCCCGGAGGTCGCGGAGACGGCGGCCGGGGACATCGGCGCGCCGGAGATCGGCTGGGCCGCCATCGCCCAGGGCTGCGGAACCCACGGCAACTGGGACGGCGGGGAGACCGGGGCGGCGGCCGGGGGCGGTGGGAGCATCTCGGCCGTCGGGGTGCGCTGGTAGTCCATGCCGAGGCTGCGGAACAGCCGCTCGGCCGCACCTTCCTCTTCGGACGGGTACGCGATCCAGGGCTCGGCGGCGGCGAAGTCGGCGTTGACGTACCGGTGGCCGCCGGGGGTCTGGGCCAGCACGTTCGCCGCGTTGGCGAACGCCTCCCGCCAGCGCTGGTCACCGGCGGCGGCGCCTTCGAGGACGGCGACGGTGACCGGGCGGTCCTGCCCGTCGAGAGCCGCCCACGCCCGGCCGACCTGGCACTCGCCCAACGTCTCGGTGAACCTGTACGGCCCCTCCGGCTGCATGCCCCACTCCTCTGTTCACCCGCCGTGCGGATAGTACAGAGAGCACGCTCATCGGACCTCCCTGCGGTCGCGCGACGCTTGCGCTCTGAAAGTTTTCATGCATAGAGTCGGCTCGTGAATGAAAGCGGTGCGGCCTCCCCTGACCGCCTGCTCGACCTCTTCCACGGCGTACGGCTCACCCCGACGCAGCGCCGCATCGCGCACTGCCTGGTGCGGCACGCGGGCGCGGCGGCGTACCTGTCCGCCGCCGAGGTGGCCGAGCTCGCAGGCGTCAGCCAGCCGTCGGTGACCCGGTTCGCCATGGCGCTCGGCCACGACGGCTACCCCGCGCTGCGCCGCCGCCTGCGCGAGCTGGGCGCGCGCGACGCCGCCGACCAGGACCGCGCCGGGAACGCCCTGCAACGGGCGGTGCACGCCGAACGGGACAACCTCGACCGGCTCGCCGCGCAGCTCGCCGACGCCGACCGGGTCGCCGAGGTGGGCCGCCTGCTCGCCGCCAGCCGCCCGCTGCCGGTGCTCGGGCTGCGGGCCGCCGCGCCGCTGGCCGCCTACTTCGCCTACTTCGCGGCGAAGGTGCACCCGGACGTACGGGTGTTCGACGACGGCGGCAGCATGCTCGTGGACCGCCTGGACCAGGCGGTGGCGGCCGGGGGAGGCGATGCTCGCGTTCGTGCTGCCCCGCTACCCCCGGGAGACCCTGGAGGCGCTGCGCGAGGCCCGGGACGCCGGCCTGACCGTCGTGGCGATCACCGACTCGCCGGTGAGCCCGGCCACCGAGCACGCCCAGGTGGTGCTGCCCGCCGCCGTCGGCGCCGACCTCGTCTTCGACCTGCACACCGCACCGATGACCCTGGCCATGGTGGTGCTCCAGGCGATCTGCGACGCCGCACCGGCCGAGACCCAGGACCGGCTCGAGGCGTTCGAGTCGTCCGCCGCCCGCCGCCAGTTGTTCCTCGGCTGAGAGGAGTACGAGATGCACCAGCCCGTCCGCGCCGCCCGCGGCGTCACCCGCACCGCGAAGGGGTGGCCGCAGGAGGCCGCCCTGCGGATGCTGATGAACAATCTCGACCCGGAGGTGGCCGAGCGCCCCGACGACCTGGTGGTCTACGGCGGCACCGGCAAGGCGGCCCGGGACTGGCCGTCGTACCACGCGCTCGTGCGCACGCTCACCGAGCTGCGCGAAGACGAGACGATGCTGGTGCAGTCCGGCCGGCCGGTCGGTGTGATGCGGACCCACGAGTGGGCGCCGCGCGTGCTGCTGGCCAACTCCAACCTGGTCGGCGACTGGGCCACCTGGCCGGAGTTCCGCCGCCTGGAGTCGCTGGGCCTGACCATGTACGGGCAGATGACCGCCGGTTCGTGGATCTACATCGGCACCCAGGGCATCCTCCAGGGCACGTACGAGACGTTCGCCGCCGTCGCCGCCAAGCGCTTCGGGGGCACGCTCGCCGGCACGCTGACGCTCACCGCCGGCTGCGGCGGGATGGGCGGGGCGCAGCCGCTCGCCGTCACCATGAACGGCGGCGTCTGCCTGATCGTGGACGTGGACCGGTCGCGGCTGGACCGCCGGGTGCACGACCGCTACCTCGACGAGGTGGCCGACTCGCTGGACGACGCCATCGAGCGGGCGCTCGCGGCCAGGCGGGACCGGCGGGCGCTCAGCGTCGGCGTGGTCGGCAACGCCGCCGCCGTCTTTCCCGAGCTGCTGCGCCGGGGCGTAGCCATCGACATCGTGACCGACCAGACCAGCGCGCACGACCCGCTGTCGTACCTGCCGGAGGGCGTGGACCCGGGCGACGCGCGGGACTACGCGGCGGCCAAGCCGGCCGAGTTCACCGACCGGGCCCGGGCGTCGATGGCGAAGCACGTGGAGGCAATGGTCGGCTTCCTGGACGCGGGCGCGGAGGTCTTCGACTACGGCAACTCGATCCGGGGCGAGGCCAAGCTCGGCGGATACGAGCGGGCGTTCGACTTCCCCGGGTTCGTGCCCGCGTACATCAGGCCGTTGTTCTGCGAGGGCAAGGGCCCGTTCCGCTGGGCCGCGCTCTCCGGCGACCCGAAGGACATCGCCGCCACCGACCGGGCGATCCTCGACCTGTTCCCGGAGAACGAGTCCCTCGCCCGGTGGATCCGGATGGCCGGCGAGCGGGTCGCGTTCCAGGGTCTGCCGGCGCGGATCTGCTGGCTCGGCTACGGCGAGCGGGACCGGGCCGGGGTGCGGTTCAACGAGATGGTCGCGTCCGGCGAGCTGAGCGCGCCGGTGGTGATCGGCCGGGACCACCTGGACTGCGGCAGCGTGGCCAGCCCCTACCGGGAGACCGAGGCGATGGCCGACGGCTCCGACGCGATCGCCGACTGGCCGCTGCTGAACGCGCTCGTGAACACCGCCAGCGGCGCGTCCTGGGTGTCGATCCACCACGGCGGCGGCGTCGGCATCGGCCGGTCCATCCACGCCGGGCAGGTCTGCGTGGCCGACGGCAGCGCCCTCGCGGGGCAGAAGATCGAGCGGGTGCTGACGAACGACCCGGCGATGGGCGTCATCCGGCACGTTGACGCCGGCTACGACGACGCCCGCGCGGTGGCCGAGCGCACCGGCGTCCGCATCCCGATGGCCGAGTAAGGAAGGGCCCCTTGTTAACGCATTCTGCATGGGAAGGGTCCCTTCCTAACCGGTTCCGGGAGCTGTGGGACGAGATAGCGCCGATCGGGCGCGACGAGGGCAGCGGCGGCTACCTGCGCTACGCGCTGACCGAACCGGAGCTGCGGCTGCGGGAGTGGTTCCACAACCAGGCCGACGCCCGCGGGATGCCGGTTCAGCAGGACGGCAACGGCAACCTGTTCGCCTGGTGGGGCGACCCGGAGGCCGGCGACGCGGTGCTCACCGGCAGCCACTTCGACTCGGTGCCGCACGGCGGCGCGTACGACGGTCCGCTCGGCATCGTCAGCGCGTTCCTCGCCGTGGACGAGCTGCGGGCCGCGGGCATCACCCCGGGCCGGCCGGTGGTGGTGGCCGCGTTCGTGGAGGAGGAGGGCGCGCGGTTCGGCGTACCCTGCCTGGGGTCGAGGCTGCTCACCGGCGAGATCGACGTCGACCGCGCGGCCGGGCTGCGCGACCAGGCCGGGACGACCTTCGCGCAGGCGCTCGGCGAGCGGCCGGCGGGCGCCGACCCGGCGCTGCTCGGCCGCTTCGCGGCCTTCGTGGAGCTGCACGTCGAGCAGGGCCGCGCGCTGGTCGACCAGGACGCGCCGGTCGCGGTGGCCTCCGCGATCTGGCCGCACGGCCGGTGGCGGTTCGACTTCACCGGCGAGGGCAAACCACGCGGGTACGACAGGGGATGGCCGACCGCCGCGACCCGATGCTCACCTACGCGTTCACCGTGCTGGCGGCGAACAAGGAGGCCCGGCTGCGCGACGCGCACGCCACAGTGGGCCGGGTGTCGGTCGAGCCGAACGCCACGAACGCGATCCCGTCCCGGGTCAC
>NZ_KK037233.1:3176629-3287890 GCF_000568915.1 Micromonospora sp. M42
CCCACTCGTCGCGTTCGACCGCGGGCTGGCCGACCGGCTGGTCACGCTGCTCGGCGCGCCGGTGCTGCCCACCGGCGCCGGGCACGACGCGGGGGTGCTGGCGGCGCACCTGCCCACCGCGATGCTGTTCGTGCGCAACCCGACCGGGGTGTCGCACTCCCCCGCCGAGGCGGCCACCGACGCCGACTGCGCCGCCGGGGTGACCGCCCTGGCCCGGGTCCTGGAGGAGCTGGCATGCCGCTGACCCGCTGGCTGGCCGAGTACGCCTGGCTGCCCGACCGCGCCGAGCCCACCCGGGACGTGCTGATCGAGGCGACCGACGGGCGGCTCACCGCTGTCACCCCGCTGACCGGGGACGGTCCGCCGACCGCCGGGGTGGAGGTGCTCGGCGACGCGGTACGGCTGCCCGGGCTGACGGTGCCCGGCCTGGCGAACGCGCACTCGCACGCGTTCCACCGCGCGCTGCGCGGGCGTACCCACGACGGGCGCGGCGACTTCTGGTCCTGGCGCAGCCTGATGTACGCGATCGCGACCCGGCTCGACCCGGACACCTACCTGGCGCTGGCCCGCGCCGTGTACGCGGAGATGGCGCTTGCCGGGATCACCTGCGTGGGCGAGTTCCACTATCTGCACCACGGTCCCGGCGGCACCCCGTACGACGACCCGAACGCGATGTCCGCAGCGCTGGTGGAGGCCGCCGCGCACGCCGGGATCCGGCTCACGCTGCTGGACACCGCGTACCTGGCCGGGGGCGTGGACGGCGCGCCGCTGACCGGGCCGCAACGCCGGTTCGGTGACGGTGACGCGCTGCGCTGGGCGGCGCGGGTGGACGCGTTCGGGCCGGCCGACGACCACGTCCGGCTCGGCGCGGCCATCCACTCGGTGCGCGCGGTCCCGGCCGAGCAGCTCGCCACCGTAGCGGGCTGGGCCGACCGCAACGGGCTGCCGCTGCACGTGCACCTGTCCGAGCAGCCGGCCGAGAACGACGCCTGCCGGGCCGTGCACGGCTGCACCCCGACGCGGCTGCTGGCCGACCACGGCGTGCTCGGCCCGCACACCACAGCGGTGCACGCCACCCACCCGACCGCCGCCGACGTGGCGCTGCTCGGCGACAGCCGTACCCGGGTCTGCGTCTGCCCCACCACCGAGCGCGACCTGGCCGACGGGGTCGGCCCGGTGCGCCGGATGGCCGACGCGGGCAGCCCGCTGAGCCTGGGCAGCGACAGTCACGCCGTGGTGGACCTGTTCGAGGAGGCCCGCGCGCTGGAGATGGACGAGCGGCTGCGTACCCGCCGGCGGGGGCACTTCACGCCGGCGGAGCTGCTCGGCGCCGCCACCGTCGGCGGGCACGCCGCGCTGGGCTGGGGCGACGCCGGCCGGTTCGCCGTCGGGCAGCGGGCCGACCTGGTCACGGTACGGCTGGACAGCGCCCGCACCGCCGGGGTGCCGCCGGCCGGCGCGTTCTTCGCCGCCACCGCCGCCGACGTGACGAGCGTGATCGTGGACGGGAGGCCGGTGGTGGACGGCGGCCGGCACCTGACCGTGGACGTGCCCACCGAGCTGCGGGACGCGATCGCGGCGGTGACCGCGAAGGAGGACTCGTGACGCGCGGCAGCCTGCTCGTCGACCACATCGGCGAGCTGGTCACGAACGACGGCCGCGACGGCGACCCGCTGGGCATCAGGCGCGACGCCGCGCTACTGGTCGAGGGCGGCCAGGTGGCCTGGATCGGGTCGGCCCGCTACGCGCCCGCCGCCGACCGGCGGATCGACGCCGGTGGCGCGGCGGTGCTGCCCGGCTTCGTGGACAGCCACGCCCACCTGGTCTTCGCCGGGGACCGGGCCGCCGAGTTCGCCGCCCGGATGGCCGGCGAGCGCTACACCGGCGGCGGCATCCGCACCACTGTGGGCGCCACCCGCGCGGCCTCCGACGACGACCTGCGCGCCACTGTGGGCCGGCTGCGCGCGGAGATGCTGCGGCAGGGCACCACCACCGTCGAGATCAAGAGCGGGTACGGCCTCACCGTCGCCGACGAGGCCCGCTCGCTGCGCATCGCCGCCGAGTTCACCGAGGACACCACGTTCCTCGGCGCGCACGTGGTCCCCGCCGAGTACGCCGACCGCCCGGACGACTACGTGGGCATGGTCTGCGGGCCGATGCTCGCCGCCGCCGCGCCGTACGCCCGCTGGATCGACGTGTTCTGCGAGCGGGGCGCGTTCGACGCCGACCACGCGCGGGCGATCCTCGCCTGCGGGCAGGCCGCCGGTCTGGGCGTACGGCTGCACGCCAACCAGCTCGGCCCGGGGCCGGGCGTACGGCTCGGCGTTGAGCTGGGCGCGGCCAGCGTCGACCACTGCACCCACCTGACCGACGCCGACGTCGACGCGCTGGCGGGCTCGGAGACGGTCGCCACGCTGCTGCCGGGCGCCGAGTTCTCCACCCGGTCGCCGTACCCGGACGCCCGGCGGCTGCTCGACGCGGGCGTGACAGTCGCGCTCGCGACCGACTGCAACCCCGGGTCGTCGTACACGTCGTCGATGCCGTTCTGCGTCGCGCTCGCCGTACGCGAGATGCGGATGACCCCGGCGGAGGCGGTGTGGGCCGCTACCGCCGGCGGGGCGGCGGCGCTGCGCCGCACCGACGTGGGGCGGCTGACCCCCGGGGCACGGGCCGACCTGATCATCCTCGACGCCCCGTCCCACCTGCACCTGGCCTACCGGCCGGGGGTGCCACTGATCCGCCAGGTTCTGCACAACGGAGTGCCGCGATGACCACAGTGACCATCCTGTCCACCGGGGTCACCCCCGCCGACGTGCTCGCGGTGGCCCGCGGCACCGCCAAGGTCGTGCTCGACCCGGCCGCCACCGAGGCGATGGCCACCTCCCGGTCCATCGTGGACCGGATCGAGGCGGCCGGGCGGCCGGTGTACGGCGTCTCCACCGGCTTCGGCGCGCTCGCCAACACGTTCGTCGCCCCGGAGCGCCGGGCCGAGCTTCAGCACGCGCTGATCCGCTCGCACGCCGCCGGGGTGGGCGCGCCGATGCCGCGCGAGGTGGTACGCGCCATGATGCTGCTGCGGGTGCGCTCGCTGGCGCTCGGCCGCTCCGGGGTACGCCCGCTGGTCGCCGAGGCGCTCGTGGACCTGCTCAACCACGACGTCACCCCGTGGGTGCCGGAGCACGGCTCGCTCGGCGCGTCCGGCGACCTGGCGCCGCTGGCGCACTGCGCGCTGGTGCTGCTCGGTGAGGGCTGGGTGCTCGGCCCGTCCGGGGAGCGCGTCCCGGCCGCCGACGCGCTGCACCAGGTCGGGCTGAAGCCGGTGTCGCTGGCCGCCAAGGAGGGGCTGGCGCTGATCAACGGCACCGACGGCATGCTCGGCATGCTGCTGCTGGCCGTCTCCGACGCCCGGCACCTGTTCGCCATGGCGGACGTGACAGCGGCGCTCGCCATCGAGGCGATGCTCGGCTCGGAGCGGCCCTTCCTGCCCGAGCTGCACGCGATCCGCCCGCATCCCGGCCAGGCCGCCTCGGCGGCGAACATCCACCGGCTGCTGCAGGGCTCGGCGGTGATGGACTCGCACCGCGACGACCTGGCGCACGCGGTGCAGGACGCGTACTCCATGCGCTGCGCCCCGCAGGTCGCCGGCGCGGCCCGGGACACGCTCGACTTCGTCGAGGTGGTCGCGGGCCGGGAACTGCTGTCCGTGGTGGACAACCCGGTGGTGCTGCCGGACGGGCGGGTCGAGTCGACCGGCAACTTCCACGGCGCGCCGCTCGGCTTCGCCGCCGACTACCTGGCCATCGCCGCCGCCGAGGTGGGCGCGATCGCCGAACGCCGGGTGGACCGGCTGCTGGACGTCACCCGCTCCCGGGAGCTGCCCGCGTTCCTGTCCCCCGACGCCGGGGTGAACTCCGGGCTGATGATCGCCCAGTACACCGCCGCCGGGATCGTGGCGGAGAACCGCCGGCTCGCCGCGCCCGCCTCGGTCGACTCGCTGCCCACCAGCGGCATGCAGGAGGACCACGTCTCGATGGGCTGGGCGGCCACCAAGAAGCTGCGCACCGTGCTGGACAACCTGACCAGCCTGCTCGCGGTGGAGCTGCTGGCGGCCGTACGCGGGCTCCAGCTCCGCGCCCCGCTGACGCCGTCACCGGCCGGGCAGGCGGCGCTCGACGTGCTCGGCCGCACGATCGGCGAGCCGGGACCGGACGTGTTCCTCGCGCCGCTGATGGAGGCGGCGCGCGACGTGGTACGCGGCCCGGAGCTGCGCGCGGCGATCGAACGGGAGATCGGACCGCTCGGCTGATCTCAGGTGGCGGGCGGGAGCACCTTCGCGACCAGCTTGGCCAGCTCCCGCAGCGCCTTGCCGCGGTGGCTGACCGCGTCCTTCTCCTCGGGCGTCAGCTCCGCGTTGGTGCGCTCCTGCCCGTCGCCCAGGAAGATCGGGTCGTAGCCGAAGCCGCCCTCGCCGCGCGGCGCGCGCAGCAGCCGGCCGGACTGGCGGCCGTCGACCAGGTGCTCCTTGCCGCCCGGCAGCACCAGCGCGACGGTGCAGACGAACGCCGCGCCCCGGTGCTCGTCCGGCACGTCGCCGACCTGGTCCAGCACGAGCTGGAGGTTGGCGTGGTCGTCGCCGTGCCGGCCGGACCAGCGGGCGCTGAACACACCCGGCATGCCGTTGAGCGCGTCCACCGCCAGCCCCGAGTCGTCGGCGATCGTCGGCAGGCCGGTACGCCGGCAGCCCTCCCGCGCCTTGATCAGCGCGTTCTCGCCGAACGTGAGGCCGGTCTCCGGCAGCTCCGGGTACTCCTCGACGTCGTCGAGGCCGAGCAGCGCGATCCGGTGCGCGCCGAGCGCGCCGTCCAGGATCCGCTGCAGCTCGACGAGCTTCTTCCGGTTCCGGGTGGCCAGCAGGACCTTGTTCATGACGAGAGCGCCTTCCGCTGCGCGTCGGCCAGTTCCAGGCAGCCCGCCACGCCCAGGTCGAGCAGCGCGTCGAGCTGATCGCGGGCGAAGACACCCGCCTCGCCGGTGCCCTGCACCTCGACGAAGTCGCCGGCGCCGGTGCACACCACGTTCATGTCGACCTCGGCGGTGACGTCCTCGGCGTAGCAGAGGTCGAGCATCGGCTCACCGCCGATCACCCCGACGCTCACCGCCGCCACCGAACGGTGCATCACCTTCTCCACCTTGCCGGCCAGCGCCTTGCGCTCGGCCAGCCAGGTCACCGCGTCGTGCAGCGCGACGTACGCGCCGGTGATCGCCGCGGTCCGGGTGCCGCCGTCGGCCTGGAGCACGTCGCAGTCGAGCACGATCGAGTTCTCGCCGAGCGCCTTGAGGTCCACGCAGGCACGCAGGCTGCGGCCGATCAGACGGGAGATCTCATGGGTACGCCCGCCGACCTTGCCGCGCACGCTCTCCCGGTCCGAGCGTGTGTTCGTGGCCCGGGGCAGCATCGCGTACTCGGCTGTCACCCAGCCCAGCCCGGAACCCTTGCGCCAGCGCGGCACGCCCTCGGTGACGCTCGCCGTGCAGAGCACCCGGGTCGCGCCGAACTCGACGAGCACCGAACCCTCCGGGTGGGTGCTCCAGCCCCGGGTCAGAGTCACCGGTCGGAGTTGGTCGGGCTCCCGCCCGTCAGGTCGCGCCATGCCTGCACCCTATGCGGTGCGGTGATCGGATCGTCCGCGGGTGTCCGCCGACACGGCCCGGCCGCCGCCGGGGTCACACGTCGTAGCAGGCGCCGGGCCGCACCACGTCCAGCGGCCCGGCGTACGCCCCGGCCGCCGCCTCCACCGTCTGCGACTCGCTGCCCCAGGCCGGTACGAGATGGGTGAGCAGCAGCCGCCCCACGCCCGCCTTGGTGGCCGCCTCGCCCGCCTCCCGGCCGGTCAGGTGCAGATCCGGCGGGTTCTCCACGCCGTCCATGTAGCTCGCCTCGCAGAGGAACACGTCGGCGTCCTGGGCCAGGCGCAGCAACGCCTCGCAGGGCGCGGTGTCGGCGGAGTA
Organism: Micromonospora sp. M42; assembly: GCF_000568915.1. NCBI lineage: Bacteria > Bacillati > Actinomycetota > Actinomycetes > Micromonosporales > Micromonosporaceae > Micromonospora > Micromonospora sp. M42. The sequence goes on from NZ_KK037233.1 coordinate 3,182,639, forward strand.
GCAGAACACCCGCCCGCCGTGCTCCAGCCGCACCCCGTACGTCTCGACCGGGTGGTTCATCCGGTCGACGGTGACGCTGAACGGGCCGATCGGGAACGTGCCCGGCTGGAGGCCGTAGAACTGGTAGACGTCCTCCACCGAGCCCTCCTCCTGCCCGTACGCGGCGGCGAGCCGGTCGGGCGCGCCGGAGGGGGCGTACATCGGCAGGGGCGGGTACGGACCGTCCGGCGCGTACCGGCGCACCACCACGTAGGACACCGCGTCGAACATGTGGTCGCAGTGCAGGTGGGTGAGGAGGACCGCGTCGGGGGCGTGCAGCCCGACGTAGCGCTGGAGCGTGGAGAGCGAACCCACGCCGAAGTCGATCAGGAGCCGGAAGCCCTCGGCTTCCATGAGATAGGCCGAGCAGGGCGATTCGGGGCCCGGGAAGCTGCCCGCGCAGCCGAGGACGGTCAGTCTCATCCGGTGGCCTCGATCTCACCATGAGTAGTCGATGCGCCGGCGGCGACGCCGCCGATGATCTCTACCGACGCGCTCGCCACGCTGCGCAGCCTACGCGCCGCCCCGGTCGGGCAAGAATCATCTGCCGGAAGTTGTCATCAACGTGACACCCATACACGTCCGCTCCGGGCAGGCGCGGCGGTCCGGCCGGCGGGGACACCACCGGCCGGACCGTCGCCGGACCGTCAAGCCCAGAGCTGCCCCTCCAGCGACTCCTCGGCGTCGGCGAGCGTGCCGCCGTACGCGCCGGTCGACAGGTATTTCCAGCCGCCGTCGCAGACCACGAACGCCACGTCGGCGCGGCGGCCGTCGCGGACCGCCTCGTGCGCCACCGCGAGCGCGGCGTGCAGGATGGCGCCGGTGGAGAACCCGGCGAAGATGCCCTCCACCTCGACGAGCTGCCGGGTCCGCAGCACGGCGTCCCGGGTGCCCACGGAGAAGCGGCGGGACAGCACACCCGCGTCGTACAGCTCGGGCACGTAGCCCTCGTCGATGTTGCGCAGACCGTAGACCAGCTCGCCGTACCGCGGCTCGGCCGCCACGATCTGGATCCCGTCGACCTTCTCCCGCAGGAAGCGGCCGGTGCCCATGAGCGTGCCGGTGGTGCCCAGCCCGGCCACGAAGTGGGTGATGCCCGGCAGGTCCTGCAGCAGCTCCGGTCCGGTCGTCTCGTAGTGCGCCCGGGCGTTCGCCTCGTTGCCGTACTGGTAGAGCATCACCCAGTCCGGGTGCTCGGCGGAGATCTGCTTCGCGGTCGCGACGGCCTGGTTCGAACCACCGGCGGCCGGCGAGAAGATGATCTCCGCGCCGTACATCCGGAGCAGCTGCACCCGCTCGGTGGAGACGTTCTCCGGCATCACGCAGACCAGCCGGTAGCCCCGCAGCTTCGCCACCATGGCCAGCGAGATGCCGGTGTTGCCGCTGGTCGGCTCCAGGATCGTGTCACCGGGACGGAGCCGGCCGGCCTCCTCGGCCGCGCGCACCATGTACAGCGCCGCGCGGTCCTTGATGCTGCCGGTCGGGTTCCGGTCCTCCAGCTTGGCCCAGAGCCGCACCGGCGGCGCCCCGGCGGGAACCGTCGGCGAGAGCCGGGGCAACCCGACCAGCGGGGTGCCACCGCACGCGTCGAGCAGGCTGTCGTACCGCGCCATCGCGGGCCCCCTCAGCGGGCGGCGCGCGTGGAGACCGCGTGCGAGGCGATCGCCGCGGCGGCCGCGAAGCCGAACGCGCCACCGGCCACGGCCGGCAGGATGGTCACGCTGTCGCCGTCGTTGAGCTTGGCGTCGAGCGCGCCCAGGAAACGGACGTCCTCGTCGTTGACGTAGACGTTGACGAACCGGTGCAGCACGCCCGCGTCGGTGACCAGGCGGGCCTTCAGGCCGCCGTGCCGCGAATCCAGGTCGGCGATCAGGTCGGCGAGCGTGTCGCCGCTGCCCTCGACGACCTTCGCGCCGCCGGTGTAGCTGCGCAGGATGGTGGGGATGCGAACCTCGATGGCCATGATGTCTCGTGCTCCTCGTTCGGGATGGTGCCAGGTGACGGGAAAAGGAAGGTGCCGGCGCTGAAGGTCAGCGGTCGGAACACTCGTAGTCGACCGTCGCCGGGCTCTGCCCGAACATGTAGGACTGGACGGCGTTCGGGTCCACGGCGGCATCCACGATCTTCACCGGTTCCTCGGTGATCACGCCGTCGACGATCCGGAAGGAGCGGATCTCCTCGGTGTCGGGCTCGCGGGTCGAGACGAGCAGGTAGTGCGCGCCCGGCTCGCCGGCGAAGGAGACGTCCGTGCGGGACGGGTAGGCCTCGGTCGCGGTGTGCGAGTGGTAGATCACCACCGGCTCCTCGTCGCGGTCGTCCATCTCCCGCCACACCCGCAACTGCTCCATCGAGTCGAACTCGTAGAAGGTCATGGAGCGGGCCGCGTTGTCCATCGGGATGTGCCGGGTCGGGGTGTCGCTGCCGACGGGGCCGGCGACCACGCCGCACGCCTCGTCCGGGTGGTCCCGACGCGCGTGGGCGACGATCGCGTCGATGATCGACCGGTCGATGCTCAGCACGCCACCAGCCTAGCCCCTGGCCGGGCCGGGCGGCGAGGTGGCAACCGTCACCACTCAGTCGATGAGCGCGTTGAGCAGGGACTCCTGCAGATAACCGAGGTAGGCGTAGACCGACAGTTGGAACACCCGGGACGAACCGGGGTCCTCGGCGACCGCGTCGTCGAGCTCCTCACCCAGGTCGGTGCCGTCCTTGATCTCCAGGCGTACGCCCATCGCCAGCCGGGCGTCGTTGAGCGCACGCAGCCACGCCTCGGCCGCCTCCGCGTCGAGTCGCACCTCGCCGCCGGAGTCGCCGTCGGGCAGGGCGGCGAGGATCGCGCCCGCCTGGTCGATCTTCCCGGTCTTCAGATCGCCCTCGGTGTAGCGGCGGAACTCGGCGGTGCCGGCGTCGTCGTCCGGGTAGACGTCGGGGAAGAGCCGGCCGACCACCGGGTCACCGTGGTCGAAGCCGTCGGTCAGCAGCCCGACCACCTCGGCGGCGACCTTGCGCAGCACCCGGACCTCGTCGACGGCGAACGTCGCCACGTAGTGGTCGCCCCGGCGGCGGAACATGCTCATGACCTCTCCACCGTCGCCCAGAGACCGTACGCGTGCAGCTGCGCCGCGTCGTGCTCCATCCGTTCCCGGGCGCCGGTGGACACCACGGCCTTGCCCTTGTGGTGCACGTCCAGCATGAGCCGCTCCGCCTTCTCCCGGCTGTATCCGAAGAGCTTCTGGAACACCCAGGTCACATACGTCATCAGGTTGACCGGATCGTCCCAGACGATGGTCACCCACGGCCGGTCGGAGACCGGCACCTCTTCGGTGTCCGGCGTCTCGACCGGCGCAACCTGTGGAGCCGCCATGCCCCCCATCGTGCCACCGGATCCGGGGAACCGATGAACCGGAACACCGCGGCGGCCGTCGTCACCCGCCCGGGCCGCGTACGCGAGCCCGGGTCGCGGTGTGCCCGCGCCGTGGTCAGGCAAGCAGGATGCCGTGGTCGACAGCATCGGCGAGCACCCCGGTCAGCGAGAGACGGATCACCTCGAAGCGGCGGGACACCTCGCGGGACAGTTCGAGTTCGACCTCGCGCAGCGCGCGCTGGGCCCAGGACCGGGCGGCGTTCGGGTCGTTGTTGTCGGTCGCCCGCCAGTGCTGCCAGCAGCCGCCGTTGAGGGCGACGCCCACGGGCGGGAGCATCTCGTCCCGCTGCCCGCCGGGCAGCCCGGCCAGGGCGTCGAGAGCGCCTTCGCCGGTCAGCGCGGCGACCCCGGCCGTGCTGGTGACCAGGAGGACCCGGTCCAGCTCCCGGCCGTCCGGATGGTCGGCCAGGCTACAGCGCACCGCGTGCGCGATCCGCCCGCGTACGCCCTCTGCCAGCGGCGCGCCGAAGACCCGGGCGGCGGCGGCGTCGACGAGACCGCGGACGGCCTCGTCGCACTGCGCGGTGGCGAGCAGCGACAGCGCCTCCAGTTCGCGGTCGAGCATCTGTGGCAGGCCGACGCAGCCGACCCCGAAGACGATCTCCTGCACCACCCGCAGGTGGATGTTCGCCAACTCCAGGGCGAGGTGCTGACGGATCTGGCGGGCGCAGGCTCGTGACCCCCTGTCGATCCGGTCGGCCAGCTCGCCGGGCTCGACGCCGGCCAGCACCGGCACCCGGCCGTGCGCGCCGGGCGGCACCGGCGGGCTTGCGCTGCCGCGGCGCAGTCCCTCGTCGGCGGCCCAGCCGACCAGGGCACGCCGCAGGTGCGGCAGCTCGGCCCGGCGGGCCGGGAACCACCGGGCCGGGGTGAGCGCCGGCACCGCGGCCAGCAGCGCCGCGCGGTGCGCCTCGATGGAGACCGACACCGGGTCGAGCCGGCGGGCGGACGGACCGGTGGCCTCCGCCGCCGGGCCGTCGGCCGACGCGGTCCAGCCGGTCGTGCCGGGGGTGACGGCGAAGAACACCTCGACCCGGGCGCGCGCCATCTCGGCGAGCAGGTGCAGCTCGGCCGCGCTGAACGCCTGGTCGGCGGAGATCACGAAGAGCAGCGCGCCGGCCCGGCCGACGGCGTCGCGCAGCACCCGGCCGCCGGCCACGCCGAGCGTGCCGGTGTCCGGCGTGTCGACCACGGCGAAGTGCCGCAGCAGCGGGTCGGGCAGGCTCAGCTCGACCCGGCGTGGCGGCCGGGCCAGCGCCGGGCCGGTCGCCATCGGGTCGGCGCCGTAGGCGTGCGGCTGGCGGTAGCCCGGAACGTACGCGGCGCGGGTCGCCTTCTCGGCGTGCTGGACCAGCAGGTTGCTTCCCGCGGGCACGGCGAGCGTCGCGGAGTCGATCCCGAGCAGGCCGGCGATCACCTCGCGCCGGCCGGCGCCGGCCGGGCCGGCGACGACCACGGCCATCGGATCGTCCGGTCCGGGCGTGGCCGCCCCGAGCCGGGTCGGCAGCGGGGCGCACCCGGGCGGGCCGGCCTGACGGCGCGGGTCGGGCACGTCGACCGAGGGGAGTGGACCCGGCGTCATCAGGTGGCCTCCCGGTCAGGCGACCGGGGTGCCGGTCGCGGCTTTTCCCTGGTTGCAGGGGCTGTCGGAAGAGTACGGCTGTCGGCCATCCGACAACGAACACCTCCGATACTCATGGGTAACGGCCAGATTACTCAACTTCACTGCGTAACGGCCCGCACGCGGACGGAACACGGTCGATATGCTGCTCCGATGAGTAGGTGGGAGTTCGTCGGCCGTAGGGATGAACTCAACCGTCTGTTGTCGACGATCGGCCGACCCGGAGGGCGCGGGTTGCTCTTCAGCGGCGACGCCGGGGTCGGCAAGAGCCGGCTGCTGCGCGAGGGCGTCTCCGAGCTCTCCCCCGAGCGGTACGCGATCTGGTCCATCGCGGCCAGCGCCACCACCGCCGCGCTCCCCTTCGGCGGGCTCGTCCAGGTGCTGCCCGCCACCCAGCCGCAGGGACTCTCCCCCGCCGGAATCCTGCGCTGGGCCGTCGACGTGCTGCAGGAACAGGCCGCCGGCCGGCCCATCGTCCTCGCCATCGACGACGCGCACCTGCTCGACCCACCCTCGGCCGCGCTTGTGCACCTGGTCGCCCGCTCCGAGAACGCCACAGTCATCGGGACGCTGCGCAACGGCGAGCAGATCCCGCTGCCGATCCGCGCGCTCTGGACCGACGACCTGGTCGAACTGGTCGAACTGGGCCCGCTCGGCCGCAGCGAGACCACCGGTCTGCTCGCCGCCATCCTGGGTGGACCGGTCGACGCCGGCTCCTCCGACCGGCTCTTCCAGCTCTGCGCCGGCAACCCGCTGCTGCTGCGCGAGCTGGTCCTGGCCGCCGACGACGAGCTGCGCCGCACGTACGGGATCTGGACCTGGACCGGGCGGCTGGAGCTGGCGCCCAGCCTCACCGACCTGATCGACACCCGGATCGGGCAGCTCACCCCCGGCGTCCGGGCGGTGGTCGAGCTGGTCGCCTTCGGCGAGCCGCTGGGCCTGCAACTGCTGGAACGGGCGGTCGACCCGGCGGACGTGGAGACGGCCGAGGAGCGCGGGCTCATCACCCTGATCCACGACGACCGGCGGCTCAACGTCCGCCTGGCGCACCCGCTCTACGGCGAGGTGATGCGCCGGCACTGCCCGGTCAGCCGCACCCGCCGGCTCCAGGCCACCCTCGCCGGGCTGCTGGAGCAGGTCGGCACGCGCCGCCGCGACGACCTGCTGCGGGTCGCGGTGTGGCGGCTCGACTCGGGCACGGCGCAGGACGTCGCCCTGCTGCTCGACGCGGCGGTCCAGGCGTTCGGCCGGTACGACGTGCCGCTGGCCACCCGGCTGGCCCGCGCCGCGCTGGAGGCCGGCGGCGGCACCGACGCGGCCGAACTGCTGGCCACCATCCTGATGTTCGGCGACCGGCCGGACGAGGCGATCAGCGTGCTCGACCAGGTCGCCGGGGAGATCCACGACGACCGCCGGCGCAGCCGGTGGCTGACGGTCCGGGGCATGGTCAGCTACTGGGGACTCAACCGGGAGTCCACGGTGGAGGAGATCGCCGCGCGCGGCGAGGAGCTGCGCGACCCCGCCGACCGGACTCGCGTACGCGCGTTCGAGGCCATCATGCGACTGCACCGGCTCGACGTCGACGTCGCGGTACGGCTGGCCCAGGAGGTGCTCGACCGCCCGGCCGCCCCGATGGCCGCCCGGGAGCTGGCCCGCTGCACGCTGGCCCACCTCCAGGCCGCGCAGGGGCAGTATCAGCGCAGCGCCACCGCGATCGCCCGGGTCCAGGCCGAGGCGGCGTGCTGGCGGGCCGACATGCCATACCTCCAGCTCGCCATGGAGCTGGCCCGGGGCACCCGGCTGACGCTCTCCGGCGACCTGCCCGGCATCGACGCGATAGTCGCCGACGAGTTCGCCGACCTGGCCGGGGCCGGTGACTTCCGGCTCGGCACCGGCTACCTGGCCATCCTCCAGGCGTACGCGGCGCGGCTGCGCGGGCGCGGCGACGAGGCGCTGCGGACCAGCCTGGAGGCGTGCGCGGTGCTCGCCACCAGCCGCGTGTACGCCGGGCTGGCGCACGCCGAGCGCGCCCAGGCCGCCGCGCTGCGCGGGGACGTGACGCACGCGACCGACGCGATGGCCGAGGCGGACCGGACGCACGCACCCGGCATGGCCGTGCTCTATCCCTGGCTGGAGCAGGCCCGGGGCGCGGTCCAGGCCGCGACGGGTGACCTGCCGGCGGCCACCAAGCACCTGTGCGCGCTCGCCGACCGGCTGCGCGAGGACGGCCTGGCCGGGCACGAGCTGCTCGTCCTGCTCGACCTGGTCCGGTTCGACCAGGCCGCCGCGCCGGTCGGCCCGACCTGCACCGACGGCGGCCGGCGCACCGTGGCGCAACGCCTGGCCGAGCTCTCCGAGAAGGTCGACGGCGTGCTGCCGCCGCTCGTCGCCCGGTTCGGCCGGGCCGCCGCCGACGGCGCCCCGGACGCCCTGCTGGCCGTCGCCGACGGTTTCGCCGACCGCGAGCTGACCGTGTACGCCGCCGAGGCGACCGCCATGGCGCTGCACCGGACGCGGAACGCCCGCGCCGGCGCCACCGGGCCGGTCCGGGAACGCCTCGCCGACCTGCTGCGCCGCTGCGACGAGATCTCCACCCCGGCGCTGCGGCGGCTCCGCCCGACGCTCAGCGACCGGGAGTGGGAGGTCGCCCGCCTGGCCGCCGACGGGGTGACCAGCCGGGCCATCGCGGAGCGGCTGTTCCTGTCCACGCGAACGGTGGAGAACCACCTCCAGCGCGTCTACAGCAAGCTCGGCGTCGCCGGGCGCGGCGAGTTGCGGGCCGCGCTGCGGTCGATGCCGGGGCACGACGGCACGGAGCCGGACTGAACTCTAGGCTGGAGCGGTGAGCACCCTTCGCCCCGCGCTGCTGACCGACCACTACGAGCTGACCATGGTCAGCGCCGCGCTGCGTGACGGCACGGCCGACCGGAGCTGCGTCTTCGAGGTGTTCAGCCGGCGGCTGCCGGCCGGGCGCCGGTACGGGGTGGTCGCCGGCACCGGCCGGTTGATCGAGATGATCCGCGACTTCCGGTTCGACCCGGCCGAGATCGACTTCCTGCGCCGTACCGGTGTGGTGGACGACCGGGCCGCGCAGTGGCTGGCCGACTACCGCTTCACCGGTGACATCGACGGCTACGCCGAGGGCGAGCTGTTCTTCCCCGGCTCCCCGATCCTCACCGTGTCCGGCACGTTCGCCGAGTGCGTGGTGCTGGAGACGCTCGTGCTGTCGGTGCTCAACCACGACTGCGCGGTCGCCGCCGCCGCGGCCCGGATGGTCACCGCCGCACGGGGGCGGGCGCTGATCGAGATGGGCTCCCGCCGCGCGCACGAGGAGGCCGCCGTCGCCGCGGCGCGGGCCGCGTACCTGGCCGGGTTCCGGTTCACCTCCAACCTGGCCGCCGGGCAGCGCTACGGCATCCCCACCGCGGGCACCGCCGCGCACGCCTTCACACTGCTGCACGACGACGAGCGGGCCGCGTTCGCGTCCCAGGTCGCCACGCTGGGCAAGGACACCACGCTGCTGGTCGACACGTACGACATCGCCCAGGGCATCCGCAACGCGATCGCGGTGGCCGGGCCGGAGCTGCGGGCGGTCCGGATCGACTCCGGCGACCTCGCGGTGATCGCCCAGCAGTCCCGCGAGCTGCTCGACTCGCTCGGCGCCACCGAGACGAAGATCATCGTCTCCGGTGACCTCGACGAGTACGCGATCGCCGCGCTCGCCGCCGAACCGGTCGACATGTACGGCGCCGGCACCGCCGTGGTGACCGGCTCCGGCGCGCCCACCGCCGGACTGGTCTACAAGCTGGTCGAGGTGGAGGGGCGGCCGGTGGTCAAACGCTCCGAGCACAAGGCCACCATCGGCGGCCGGAAGGTCGCGGTCCGCCGGCACAAGCCGACCGGGACCGCCACCGAGGAGGTCATCGTCCCGCAGGGCGTGCCGGACCGGCAGCCCAACGACCGGCTGCTCCAGCGCTCGTACGTGGTGTCGGGCGAGCCGGAGACACTGCCCACGCTGGAGGAGTCGCGGGACCACCTGCGCCAGTGCCTGATCTCCATCCCGTGGGAGGGGCTCAAGCTCTCCGCCGGCGACCCGGCCGTCCCCGTCACCGTCGTACCCGCGAGCTGAGGAGGAACCCGATGGCGAACGCCCTGATCATCGTGGACGTGCAGAACGACTTCTGCGAGGGCGGCTCCCTCGCGGTCGGCGGCGGGGCGGGAGTGGCCGCCGGGATCTCCCGGCTGCTCGCCGCCGAGCCGGACCGGTGGGACCACGTGGTCGCGACGAAGGACTACCACATCGACCCGGGCGCGCACTTCGGCGACCCGCCGGACTACGTCGACTCCTGGCCCCGGCACTGCGTGGTCGGCACCTCCGGCTCCGAGTTCCACCCCGAGCTGGCGACCGACCGGGTGGAGGCGATCTTCCACAAGGGCGAGCACGCGGCCGCGTACTCCGGTTTCGAAGGCCATGCGCCCGACGGCGAGTGCCTGGCCGACTGGCTGCGCCGGCACGACGTGGACCGGGTCGACGTGGTCGGCATCGCCACCGACCACTGCGTGCGCGCGACCGCGCTGGACGCCGCACGGGAGGGTTTCCGGACCACTGTGCTGCTCGACCTGACCGCCGCCGTCGCGCCGGACACGCTCGACGTGGCGCTGCGGGCCCTCGACGGCGCCGGGGTGACAATGGTGGGCGAGCCTGTGATCGCCACCGCTTGACCCGGTAATCGCTTGCGGGTGTCGTAACCCGGCCCCAGGATGGCGCCGGAGGTACGGACCGTCGTGAACCTGAAGCCTTACCGGGAGGCGCTCGCCCTACCCGGTGTCCGATCGTTGCTGCTGGTGTCGGTGCTGGCCCGTGTGCCGCTCACCGCCACCGGGGTGACGCTCACCTTCTACGTGGTGCTCGACCTGGGCCGCGGCTACGGCGCCGCCGGCCTGGTCGGCGCCGCGTCGACCATCGGCGCGGCGGTCGGCGCCCCGCTGCTCGGGCGGCTCATCGACCGCCGGGGACTGCGGCCGGTGCTGGTGCTCACCACCGTCGCCGAGGCGCTGTTCTGGTCCGCCGCGCCCACACTGCCGTACCCGGTGCTGCTGCCGGCCGCGTTCCTCGCCGGGCTGCTCGCGCTGCCGATCTTCTCGATGATCCGCCAGTCGATCGCCGCGCTCGTGCCGGCCGAGAAGCGCCGCCCCGCGTACGCGCTGGACTCGATGGCGATGGAGTTGTCGTTCATGGTCGGCCCGGCGCTCGCCGTCGCCCTGGCCACCGCCGTCACGCCGCGCCTGACGCTGTGGGCGGTCGGCGCCGGGATCGTCGGCTCCGGCATCTGTTTCTGGCTGCTCAACCCGCCGGTGCGGACCGCCGACGAGCAGACCGGGCCGCAGCGCCCGGTACACCGCCGCGAGTGGCTCACCCCGCGCCTGCTCGCCGTGCTGGCGGTCAGCCTCGCCGCCACCCTCGTGCTCGGCGGCACCGACGTCGCAGTGGTCGCCGTGCTCCGCTCCGGCGGCGAGGTCGGCTGGACCGGCGTCGTGCTCGCCGCCTGGGCGGTCGCCTCGCTGGTGGGTGGCTTCGCGTACGGCGCGGTACGCCGCTCGTTCTCCCCGCTGGCGCTGGTGGCGGTGCTGAGCCTCGCCACCATCCCGGTCGGGCTGGGCGGATCGCACTGGTGGCTGCTCTGTCTCGCGCTGATCCCGGCCGGTGCGCTCTGCGCGCCCACCCTCGCGTCCACCTCCGACGCGGTCAGCCGGCTGGCCCCGCCCTCCGTACGCGGTGTGGCGATGGGGCTGCACGGCTCCGCCGTGACGGTGGGCATCGCGCTCGGCGCGCCGCTGGCCGGCGCGGTGATCGACGCCTCCGCGCCCGCGTGGGGCTTCGCGGTCACCGGCGCGATCGGGGCGCTGGTGGCGCTGGTGGTGCTCCCGATCGAGCTGCGCCACCGCCGCACCCCGATCCCGGACCCCGACCTGGCCCTAGCCTCCCGCTAATCCCCTCGGCCGGCGGGATCAGGAGTTCGTGTCTCCCGCGAGGCGGAGGGCAAGGCCAGTACGGGAAGTGGCTGGATTCAGGTGCTCCGGACACCACCACTCCCCCGAACTGGTGCCGCGGGGCAGGCGGGCGGGGACGGGAAAGGGCGGAAAAGGGCGGGCGCCGCACCCCCGGTTGGGGAGTGCGGCGCCCGGCTCGACGTGACGGCGCGAAACTCAGCGCTGGTCGAGGTTGCCTGCGGTGTCCTCCTGGTAGCTGGCGCCACCGTTGACCTCGCTGGTCAGCGGCTTGGCACCACCCTCGGGCGGTCCGGCCAGGCTCTGCCCGGCGGCCAGCTCGGGGAACTTCGCGTCGAACGCCGGCCGCTCGGAGCGGATGCGCGGCATGCGGTCGAAGTTGCGCAGCGGCGGCGGGGAGCTGGTGGCCCACTCGAGCGAGTTGCCGTAGCCCCACGGGTCGTCGACCTCGACGACCGGGCCGGTCTTGTACGACTTCCAGCAGTTCCAGATGAACGGCAGCGTCGAGATACCGGTGATGAACGCGCCGATCGTGGAGATCGTGTTCAGCGTGGTGAAGCCGTCGATGGCCTGGTAGTCGGCGTACCGGCGCGGCATGCCCTCGTTGCCCAGCCAGTGCTGCACCAGGAACGTGGTGTGGAAGCCGATCATGGTCAGCCAGAAGTGGATCTTACCGAGGCGCTCGTCCAGCATCCGGCCGAACATCTTCGGGAACCAGAAGTAGATGCCGGCGAAGACGGCGAACACGATGGTGCCGAAGAGCACGTAGTGGAAGTGCGCCACCACGAAGTACGAGTCGTGCAGGTGGAAGTCGAGCGGCGGGCTGGCCAGCAGCACACCGGTGAGACCACCGAAGAGGAACGTCACCAGGAAGCCGATCGAGAACAGCATCGGCGTCTCGAAGGTGATCTGGCCCCGCCACATGGTGCCGATCCAGTTGAAGAACTTCATACCGGTGGGCACCGCGATCAGGTAGCTCAGGAAGCTGAAGAACGGCAGCAGCACCTGGCCGGTGGCGAACATGTGGTGCGCCCAGACGCTCATCGACAGCGCGGCGATGGCGATGGTGGCGGCCACCAGGCCCTTGTAGCCGAAGATCGGCTTCCGGGAGAACACCGGGATGATCTCGCTGATGATGCCGAAGAACGGCAGCGCGATGATGTACACCTCGGGGTGGCCGAAGAACCAGAACAGGTGCTGCCACAGCATCGGCCCGCCGGTCGCCGGGTCGTACACGTGGGCGCCCATCAGGCGGTCCGCGGCGAGCGCGAACAGCGCGGCGGCCAGCAGCGGGAAGACCAGGATCGCCAGCAGGCTGGTGACCAGCATGTTCCAGGTGAAGATCGGCATCCGGAACATGGTCATGCCGGGCGCGCGCAGGGTCAGGATCGTGGTGATCAGGTTGACCGCGCCGAGGATCGTGCCCAGACCGGAGATGGCCAGGCCGACGACCCACATGTTCGCGCCGACGCCCGGGGCGTGGTCGGCGGTGCTCAGCGGCGTGTACGCGGTCCAGCCGAAGTCGGCCGCGCCGCCCGGGGCGATGAAGCCCGCGGTGGCGAGCGTGCCGCCGAACAGGTAGAGCCAGTACGCGAAGGCGTTGAGCCGCGGGAACGACACGTCCGGCGCGCCGATCTGCAGCGGCACCACGTAGTTCGCGAAGGCGAACACGATCGGCGTCGCGAAGAACAGCAGCATGATCGTGCCGTGCATCGTGAAGAGCTGGTTGTACTGCTCGGGCGACAGGAACTGCAGGCCCGGCCGCGCCAGTTCGGCACGCATGATCAGGGCCATCAGGCCACCGATCATGAAGAACACGAACGCGGTGACCATGTACATGATCCCGATCTGCTTCGCGTCCGTGGTGCGCAACAGCCGCGCGAGGGCCGACCCCTTGACCGGCTCCCGGACCGGCCAGGGCCGGGTCACGACCGGCTTGGGTGCGACGGTGGTCACGAGTGGCCTCCGGTTCTGGTTGTCCCGCTCGGCGCGCTGGTCATCGGCGCAGCCGTCATCCGCAAGGAGGATAGTCCCCGGTAGGTGGCCCCGCCGCGTGGGGTGGGCGGCTACGATCTCCGGCCGCCTAGAGCGGGCCGGTCAGGAGCCGGTAGTGCTCCCGGAAGATCCGTCCGCCGCGTCCGCGCAGCAACGGGTCGCGCAGCGCCGGCGGCACGTCGCGGGTGCGGTTGCGGTCCCGGGTCCGGTCCCGCACCCAGCGGGTACGCGGGCGGCGGCGACTCTCGTACGCCAGCAGCGCGGCGTCGACGCTGCCGGCGGCGCGCAGCGACTCGGCGAGCACGACGGCGTCCTCCAGCGCCATGGCCGCGCCCTGGGAGAGCGTCGGCGCGGTGGCGTGAGCGGCGTCACCGACGAGCAGCACCCGGCCGTGGAACCACCGCCCCAGCTCGACCTCCTCGGTGCGCTCGACGCACACCGTCTCCAGCGCGTCCAGCACCTCCGGGACGGGGCCGCCGTAGGAGCCGAACAGCTCGCGCAGCCGGGCGAGCGGGTCGGCGGGCAGGTCGGTGCCGGCCTCGTCGGCGTAGCAGTAGAGCCGCCCGGCGCCGAGCGGCACCACCAGGAACCCGGCCCGCTGGCCGAGCAGGGCGGTCCAGTCGGCGATCCGCGGGCCGCCGCGCACGAGGGCCCGGTAGACCACGTGACCGGCGGGGCGGGGCGGCCCGCCGAGCGCGGCGAGCGTGCGTACCGCCGAGCGTGGCCCGTCCGCGCCGACGACCAGGTCGTACTCCGCGCTGGTGCCGTCGGTGAAGCCGACCGCCACGCCGCCGGGCAGCGGGTCGACGGTGCTGACCTCGGCGCCGTGCCGGACCGCGCCGCCGGCGCCGGTGAGCAGCACCCGGTGCAGCTCGGCCCGGGGCAGTGCCCGGCATTCCCCCACTCCGGTCCAGAGCGCGTCGAGGTCGACCTCGCACAGCGGCGCACCGGCGGCGTCGAGGAAGCGCTGCCGGTGGATCACCTGGCCGAGCGGGCGCAGCGGGCCGTCGAGGTCGAGCCGGCGCATCGCCCGGGCCGCGTTGCCCGGCAGGTAGAGGCCGGTGTCTGTCGACTCCGCGGGTGGCAGCCGCTCGGTGACGTCGGGCCGGAATCCCGCCAGGCGAAGCGCCCGGGCGACGGCGAGTCCGGCGATGCCCGCGCCGACGACGAGGACGCGCAGGGGTGAACCACCCATGGTGGGTTACGCCTCCGGAGGGGAACGGCACGCGTTGGAGGCAAGACATTACTCGCCGCAACCAGGCGGCGGAAGTGCCCGCTCGCCCTGGCACGGACCGCCGGTCGGCGGCACACCCCGTCCCACCGGCAGGAATCCCGCCTCCATCTGGGGGAAGGGGTCGGCCGCGGCACTCGGTCGCACCACCGGCCGTACGCGGAGCGTTAACGAGCCCGGCGCATTTGCGCAATGATTTGAGACATGTAAATGTATTCCCTGCACCGTGGGAGCGCTCCCGTCCGTAACACCGACCGAACCGGCGCCGTCCCCGCGCCGAGCCAAGGAGCATCATGAAGCGTCCACTCAGGGCTCTCGCCGCAGCCGGCCTGCTGGCCGCCGGCACCATCGTCGCCGTAGCGCTCGGCGGCACCGCCTCCGCCGACACGCAGATCTGCGAGCAGTACGGCTCGACCACCATCGGCGGCAAGTACGTGGTGCAGAACAACCGCTGGGGCACCAGCGCCCAGCAGTGCATCAACGTCACCTCGACCGGCTTCTCGATCACCCGGGCGGACGGCTCCGCGCCGACAAACGGGGCGCCGGTCGCCTACCCGTCGATCTTCGTGGGCTGCCACTACACCAACTGCTCGCCCGGCACGAACCTGCCGGTGCAGGTGAAGAACATCAGCAGCGCACCGTCCAGCATCAGCTACAACTACGTCAGCGGCGCGATCTTCAACGCCTCGTACGACATCTGGCTCGACCCGTCGCCGAAGCGGGACGGGGTGAACCAGATGGAGATCATGATCTGGCTCAACCGGCAGGGCTCGATCCAGCCCATCGGCTCCCCGGTCGGCACCGCCAACATCGCGGGCCGGACCTGGGAGGTGTGGCGCGGCAGCAACGGCTCGAACAACGTCATCTCGTACCTGTCGCCGTCGGCCATCCCCAGCTTCAGCTTCGACGCGCTGGCGTTCATCAACGACACCCGCAACCGGGGCGCGATCACGAACGACTGGTACCTGACCAGCATCCAGGCCGGCTTCGAGCCGTGGCAGGGCGGCGTCGGGCTGGCGGTCAACTCGTTCTCGCAGAACGTCAACACCGGCGGCTCCAACCCGCCGCCGACCACGTCGGCGCCGACCACGCCCCCGCCCTCGGGCGGCGCGTCCTGCACCGTCACCTACAAGGCGGCGAACGTCTGGAACAACGGCTTCACCGCCGAGGTGACGGTCAAGAACACCGGCTCCGGCACGATCAACGGCTGGACGCTCAACTACAACCTGCCCTCCGGGCAGACCGTCACCAACGCGTGGAACGCCACCGTCAGCCAGAGCGGCTCCGCGGTGACCGCCCGCGACGCCGGCTACAACGGCACCCTGTCGCCCGGCGCGTCGACCACCTTCGGCTACCAGGCGACGCTCAACGGCAGCTACTCGGCACCGAGCAGCTTCACGCTCAACGGCTCCACCTGCGCCCGGGGCTGACCACCGCACACGGGAGGGGGCGCGGTCCGTCGCGGACCGCGCCCCCTCCCCCCGGGTACGCCTCAGCCGGCGAGCGCGTCGATGTCGCGCATCTCCTCGGCGGTGAGCGAGAACCCGAACACGTCGACGTTGGCCCGGATCCGCTCCGGCGTGACCGACTTCGGGATGACCACGATCTCGTGGTCGATGTGCCAGCGCAGCACCACCTGGGCCGGCGACACGTCGTGCGCCTGGGCGATGCGGACCAGCACCGGGTCGGACAGGTCGCTGGTCTTGAACGGGCT
The DNA here is from genome assembly GCF_000568915.1 of Micromonospora sp. M42. Lineage (NCBI taxonomy): Bacteria > Bacillati > Actinomycetota > Actinomycetes > Micromonosporales > Micromonosporaceae > Micromonospora > Micromonospora sp. M42. The sequence continues at coordinate 3,198,672 of NZ_KK037233.1, forward strand.
GTACCCCTCCAGCGCCACGCCCCGGTCCCGGTGGGCGGCGTGCGTGTGCCGCTCGTACAGCGACGGGCTCCAGCGGATCTGGTTGACCGCCGGCGTCTCCTCGGTGGCCTGGATCAGCTCGTCGATCTGCCCGATCGAGTAGTTGCTCACCCCGACCGTGCGCGCCATGTTCTCGTCCCGCGCGGCGAGCATCTCCCGCCACACCGGGATGCTGTCGCCGGGCGCGGACGGCGGCCAGTGCACCAGCCACAGGTCCACGTAGTCGGTGTCCAGGGCGGCCAGGCTCGCCTCGATGGTCTCCCGCTCCCGGCCCACCCGGTCCGGCGGCAGCTTGGTGGTGATGAAGACGTCCTCGCGGCGCAGCCCGCTCTCCTTGACCGCCCGCCCGACCTCCTTCTCGTTGCCGTACATGGTGGCCGTGTCGATGTGCCGGTAGCCGGCGTCCAGCGCGGCGAGCACGGCCTGGAAACCGGCCTCGCCGGTGGCCTGCCACGTCCCGAAGCCGAGCAGCGGGATCCGGACGTCACCGGCGAGCGGAAGGGTGGGCTGGTCGCTGTCCATGTCCCCCGTTCTACCCCGGTTCGCCGCACACACACCGGCATCCCGGCGCGCACGGCGCGTCTGGGGGAGGATGCGGGGATGGCGGACCGGCTGGACGAGTACCGGCGCAAACGGGACGCCGCGCGTACCCCGGAACCGGTGCCCGAGCGGGTGCCCGGCCGGAAGCGGTCCGCGCGGCGCGCGCCCCGTTTCGTCATCCAGCAGCACCACGCCCGGAGCCTGCACTGGGACCTGCGGCTGGAGCACGACGGCGTACTCGCCTCCTGGGCGGTGCCGCGCGGCCTGCCCCGCGACCCGGGCCGCAACCACCTCGCCGTGCACACCGAGGACCACCCGATGGAGTACCTGACGTTCCACGGGGAGATTCCCGCCGGGGAGTACGGCGGCGGCCGGATGACAGTGCACGACACCGGCACCTACCGGGCCGAGAAGTGGCGCGACGACGAGGTGATCGTGGTGCTCGACGGCGAGCGCACGAAGGGGCGGTACGTGCTGTTCGCCACCGGCGGGCGGGGCCGGGACTGGATGATCAGGCGCACCGACCCGGCGCCGGAGGGCTGGACGCCGATGCCCGAACTGGTCCGCCCGATGCGGCCCGCCGAGGGTGGGCGGCTGCCGCGCGACGCCGACGCCTGGGGGTACGAGCTGCGCTGGGCGGGCGTACGCGCGATGGCGTACGTCTCGGGCGGCCGGCTGCGGCTGCTCGACGGCGACGACAACGAGGTCACCGGGTCGTACCCCTGGCTGCGGGCGATGGCCGAGGCGCTGGCCCCGGCCGAGGCGGTGCTGGACGGCGTGCTGGTCCGGATCGACCCGGCCGGGCGGGTCCGGCCGCCGACCCGGCGCGACGGGCAGTTCCTCGCCGTCGACCTGCTCTGGCTGGAGGGCGTGCCGAGCCTCGACGTGCCGTACGCGCAACGCCGTGACCTGCTCGACGGTCTGGCGCTCGCCGGTCCGCACTGGCAGACTCCGCCGTGGTTCCCGGGAGTCGGTGCGGACGCCCTGCGGGCCGCCCGTGAGCAGGGGCTCCCGGGAGTGGTGGCGAAACGCCTCGACTCCCCGTACGAGCCGGGCCGGCGCAGCCGGCACTGGCTGAGCATCGACGCGAGCTGAGGACCACCGTGCACCTGACGCACCTGGAGTGCCCGCGCTGCGGTCGTGACCATCCGGCCGACGTGTTGCAGAACCTGTGCGGCTGCGGCTCGCCGCTGCTGGCCCGCTACGACCTCGCCGAGGTGGCCGCCACCGTGGCCCCGGAGCAGTTCGGGCTGCGCCCGGCCGACCTGTGGCGCTACCGGGAGCTGCTGCCGGTGGCCGATCCCCGGTGCGTCACCACGCTCGGCGAGGGCTGGACGCCGATGTGGCGTGCGCCCGCGTACGGCCACGAGATCGGCATCGCGGATCTGCTCGTCAAGGACGAGGGGCTGACCCCGACCGGGTCGTTCAAGGCGCGGGGCGCGTCGGTGGGTGTGAGCCGAGCCCGGGAACTGGGCGTGGAGCACATCGCGATGCCGACGAACGGCAACGCCGGGGCGGCCTGGGCCACGTACGCGGCGCGGGCCGGGATGGGCGCGACGATCGCCATGCCGCTGGCCGCGCCGACCATCTGCCGGGAGGAGTGCCTCGCCGCCGGCGCGGATCTGCGGCTGATCGACGGCCTGATCAACGACGCCGGCCGGGACATCGCCGAGCTGATCGCCGGGTCGGACGGGCGGATCTTCGACGCGGGCACGCTGCGCGAGCCGTACCGCCTCGAAGGCAAGAAGACCATGGGGTACGAGATCGTCGAGCAGCTCGGCTGGCAGGTGCCCGACGTGATCGTCTACCCGACCGGCGGGGGCGTCGGGCTGATCGGCATCCACAAGGCGCTGCACGAGCTGCGCGAGCTGGGCTGGGTCGAGGACCGGCTGCCCCGGCTGGTAGCGGTGCAGTCCACCGGATGCGCGCCGATCGTGCGGGCGTTCGCGGCCGGCGAGGACCGCGTCACCCCGTGGGAGGACGCGCGCACCGTCGCGTTCGGCATCACCGTGCCCGCCCCGCTCGGCGACGAGCTGATCCTGTCCGCGCTGCGGGAGAGCGCCGGCACCGCGATCGCCGTGGACGACGCGGAGATCCTCACCGACCTGCGCGACTTCGCCACCCGCGAGGGGCTGCTGCTCTGCCCGGAGGGCGCGGCCTGCCTGACCGCCGCCCGGCACCTGCGGGCCGGTGGCTGGATCCGTCCCGGCGAGCGCGTGGTGGTGCTGAACACCGGCGCCGGCCTGAAATACCCCGGCCTGGTGCAAGGAGGGGCCCCTTCTTAACGTCTCCGGTATAGCAGGGGCCCCCGCTTAACACGTGCGCACCGGGCGTCAGGACGTCGGCGGCTCGTCCTCGCCGGCCTCCTCGGCGGCGTCCGCCTCCTCCTTCGTCTTGTGCACCGCGCCGTCGGCGTGCTCCGGCGGGCCGTAGACGGTGTAGAGCACCAGCGGGTTCGGCCCGGTGTTGACGAAGTTGTGCTTCGTGCCGGCCGGGACGACCACGAGGTCGCCGGAGACGACCTCCTTCTTCTCGCCGGCCACCCGGGCCTCGCCGGTGCCGCTGACGAACGTGAGGATCTGGTCGATGCCCTCGTGGACCTCCTCGCCGATCTCGCCGCCCGGCGGAATGGTCATGATGACCAGCTGGGTGTGCTCCCCGGTCCAGAGCACGCGGCGGAAGTCGGGACTCTTCTCGGCGACTGTCGCGATAGTGAAATGCTCCATGGCCCGCTCATACCCCGATCACGCGCCCGCCACGCCGGGAGTCGCAGATGGTGGAATTCCCCACGCCGATCCGGTTTGGATCCCCGGAGAAGGGGCATGTGCTGCCGACAAGACCGGTGCGGGACGGGCCGGTCGAGCCAAGTCCCCGCTGGCGTACCGCCTGTACGGCTGCGGCGGTGGGAGACGGCCGGAGCGCGGCGACGTTACGACCGGAGGTCGTGCGGCGCCGTGCGCTCGTCTGCGCGTCCGGTCAGGCCAGCACGGCCAGGTGGAACGGACGGTCCACGTGCCCGCTCGTGCCGTGCGTCTCGACGAACACGGCGTTCGCGATACCCGAGCGCGGCGCCACGGTGATGACACCCTGCGGGACCAGCCCGTTCGCCGTCGCGGGGCCCACCGATCCGACGTACGCCGCTCCGGCCACGTCCTGGTCGAACGCGACCTGGTACATCCCGGCGGCGAGCCGGGTGGCCGAGGTGGCGCCGAGGCCGCGGACGAGTTTTCCGTCGGCGTCGACCACGGCGAACAGCATCCGTGCGGTGGCCGGCAGCCCGACCGGCGAACACGAGTTGATCTCGGTGTCGGCGCGTGCGGCCTCCCGCATGCTCGGGATCGGCTGGCCGGTGGTTTCCCTCCTACCTCTGCGGCTGGGCATGGTGATCCTCTCTCCCGCCGGTACGCCGGCCGGAGGCGTTCGTGCGCGTTCGGGCGATCGTCGGCGGTCACCCTCGATGATTCCGACGCTATGTCGGCGCACCGCCCGGCAACCAGCCGATGAAGTGTCCAATCACTGACAGCGAACGGCTCTGACCTGCGAAAACGTTCACGACGTGACGCAGAGCGATCGGCTGGCTACATTTAAGTATGGTGCAGTCGCCCCGAGGCCCGGTCTACCGCCCGGTGCTGGCCGCGCGGCGCGGTGAGCTGGAGGCGCTGTCCCATCTCGACGGAGGCTCCACCCCGCTGCTCGCACCGGTTCTCGACGTCGCGGCGGACGCGCCGTCCATCAAGGACTCGCTGGCTCGACTGCCGGACGGGCTGCTGCCCGCCGTCGACGTGTCGGCGCTTCCGGACACCCCGGAACACGATCCGGTCCGGTGGGGCGTACCGCTGGCACCGGTCATCGGCCTGACGGACAGCGACCGGCGGCTGGCCGCGCACGGCGCGGCGGCACGGGCCTGGGCGCACCACGCGGTCGTCCGGTTGCGCACCGGCCCGGACCGAAGCGGGCCGGACGCCGCGACGGCCGCCGCGGAGCGGGTGTGGCGGCTGACCGGCCTGATGCCGGAGCAGTGCGACCTGCTGCTCGACGCGGAGGACGTGTGCTGCACCGCGGACGTCCGGCTGGCCGAGCCACGGGTGCGGCGCGCGGCGGAATGGGCCCGGCGGCACGCCTGGCGCTCGGTGACGGTGGCGGCCGGCGGGATGCCGCCGGCCCTGTCCCGGCTTCCGGTGGACGAGCCGGTCCGGCTGGACCGGTACGACTGGTCGCTCTGGCAGCGCCTGGCCGACCTGGACCTCGGGTACGGCGACTACGGCGTGAGCTGCGCGGTACGCGGCGCGGACGAGCCGGTCGACCGGGTTCCCACGCTGCGCTGGGCAACCGACGACGCGTGGTGGGTCTACCGCTGGTCGCGGCGCGGCGGGCGGGGCGACGAGCGCTTCGCCGACCTGTGCCGCACGGTGACCGCCGCCGCGCACTGGCCGGCAGCCGGGGCCGGCTTCTCCTGGGGCGACCACGAGATCGTCCGGCGGGCCCGGCGCGGCGCGGGCGCAGGTTCCCCGGCCAACTGGATCGCGTGGAGCACCTCGCACCACCTGGCGCAGGTGCTGGCCGCACTGGTCCGACCGGAACGGGACCAGCGCGGCCGGGCGTGGTGGGCCGACCCGGACGTCCCGGAACGGGGACGTACCGGCCGCTCGCCGCGCGGCGGGGAGTCCCGCCGCGCCGGCTGAACTCACTCCTTCTCGGTGAACCCGAACTGCACCACGCCCTCGTCGTCGACGACCGCGTCCACCGAGGTGTCGTTCAGCAGTTCGGCGGCGTCGGAGTCGAGGAAGATGCGCGCCCCCTCGGTGTCCACCACCTGGTCGCCCCGCACCGGCTCCGGCACCAGTTCGATGGAGAGCGAACCGGCCTCGGTGTCGGCGGCGATGCGCAGCCCACCGGCGTCGGCCACGTCCTGCTGGGCGGCGAGGTCACGGATCACCAGGACGGCGTTGTCGGTCATGGTCAGCATCGCTGAACTCCTCATGGCTGGATGTCGGGATTCGCGCGGGCGACAAGGCCCACGTACAGGTCTTTTCCCTCCCTCGGCCCGGCGAATCCCTAGGCTGGGGGCAGAGACGGCGCGGTGCGCGCCACGTCTCCTGGCGATAACCTTTCACACCGGAGTCTTTCCCGCAGGAAATCTCCATGGCAGCATCGGCACATGCATCGTCGCCTATTCCCCCGGGCGCTCGCGGTGCTGGTGCTGGTCGCCACCGCGGCCACCGCCGGCGCCACCACCGCCACTGCCGAAGCGCCCACCCCCGCGCAGACCCGGCTGCACGCCACCATCGACGCCGTCCTCGCCGACAGCCGGCTCGACGGCGCGCAGGCGGGCGTGGTCGTCGTCGACACCACCACCGGCCGCACGCTGTACGACCGCAACGGGACGCGACGGCTCATCCCGGCCTCCAACACCAAGCTGTTCACCTCCGCGGCGGCGATGGAACTGCTCGGACCGGGCCACCGGTTCACCACCGACGTGAGCGCCGACGGGCCGCGCCACGCCGGCATGCTCTCCGGCGACCTCTACCTGCGCGGCGGAGGCGACCCCACCATCCTCGCCGCCGACTACGACCGGCTCGCCGCGCAGGTCGCCGCGACCGGCGTACGGGTCGTCGCGGGCAACCTGGTCGCCGACGACACCCGGTACGACCGCGACCGGCTCGGCCCGGACTGGACCTGGGACGACGAGCCCTACTACTACGCCGCCCAGGTGTCCGCGCTCACCGTGGCCCCGGACACCGACTACGACGCCGGCACGGTGATCGTCCACGCCGCGCCGGGAACGCGGGCGGGCGCCCGACCGAAGATCACCATGACTCCGGACAACGGCTGGCTGCGCATCGAGAACCGGGCCGAGACGGTGACCGAGGGCGAGACCACCATCTCGTTCGAACGCGAGCACGGCGGCAACACAGTGGTGGTCACCGGCCAGATCGCGCTCGGCCAGGCCACCGAGAGCGACTGGGTGACGGTCTGGGAACCGACCGGGTACGCGGCCGACGTGTTCCGGTCCGCGCTGCGCCGTCACGGCGTACGGGTGCTCGGGCGGACCGTGCTCGGCGCCGCCACCCCGGACACGGCCAAGCCGCTGGCCCGGCACGACTCGATGCCGCTGACCGACCTCATGGTGCCGTTCCTCAAGCTCTCCAACAACGGCCACGCCGAAGTGCTCACCAAGGAACTCGGCCGGCAGCTCTCCGGCTCCGGCACCTGGGCCGCCGGGCTCTCCGCGATCAGCGGGTACGTGGGCGACACCGGGGTGGACACCGGCACGCTGCGCCAACGTGACGGCTCCGGCCTGTCCCGGCGCAACCTCGTCCCGCCGGGACAGTTCGTCACGCTGCTCTCGGCGGTCCGCGCCGAACCGTGGTTCGACACCTGGTACGCCGCGCTGCCGGTGGCCGGCAACCCGAACCGGCTCGTCGGCGGGACGCTGCGCAGCCGGATGAGCGGCACCGCCGCCGCGAACAACGTGCACGCCAAGACCGGCAGCCTGACCGGCGCGTCAGCGCTCTCCGGCTACGTCACGAGTGCGGACGGCCGGCTGCTGGCGTTCTCGATCGTGCTGAACAACTACCTGACCTCGTCGGTGAAGGGGCTGGAGGATCAGATCGCGATCGCCCTGGCCGCGTACACCGAGAGGGAGACGGCCACCGCCCGGCGTACCGTGCCGGCCGCGCCGGAGTCACCGCGCGTACCGGAGGGACGGGAGTGCTCCTGGGTCAAGCCGGCGCTCTGCTGACCGGCGCCGTACCGCCCCGGTGCTAGGCGCCGGGGCGGCGCGGCTGCGGGCCGGCGGCGGGGTCACCCCGCTCGACTAGCGCGTCGATCTCGGCCGGTGGGAGCCCGCGCAGGGTGAGCACCCGGCGACCCCACCGGTGCAGCCGGCACGGGTGCGGGCTGGCGTCGTTGCGGCAGATGGTCCCGCCCGACCACGTCCGCGGCGCGTGCACCACCACCGCGCGCACCGCGAACTGGACGTCCTCGACCGTCACGTACGGCGGCATCGGGATCTCGCGCAGCACGTCACCGTCGGCGCGGGGGCGGGCGGGGACGACGGGAGCAGGGCCGGTCATCGGTCGTGCCTCCACAGGGGATGGTCGGACGGGAACAACGGAAACCTACGACGCCGTGCCGGGTACGCGACGGACAAACTGTCCCCGCTCAGCGCAGCGCCACCGCCTGGAGGCTGACGTTGCCGCAGTCGCCGAGCGACTCCTCCACCGTCCAGTTCAGCAGCAGCCGCGCGCCACGCTGGGCGCGGAACTTGATCGTGAACTCGGTGGTGAGCGCGGTGTGCGGGTCCTCCATCCGGAGCGTGGTCACCGGTCCGCCGGTGGAGACACGCACGTCGAGGCGGCCACGGGCCATCCAGAGCCCGGCGTACAGACGCACCGTGCGCTGCTGCCCGTCGGCGGCCACCGCCAGGTTGAACCCGCTGCCCCGGTGGCAGGCGTACACGCCGGACATGGTGCCGCTCGCCGACGCGACCGGGTTGCCGTCGCGCCAGGCGTACGCCTCGGGGTTGTTGCTGAAGCTCTGCCGCCGCCCCCGGCCGCCCTCGTCGCGGATCTCGCCGGAGCCGCCCCGCTTGCGGACCGTCCGGTCGGCGCCGGTGAGCCCCCAGTGGACCCAGTCGGTGGTGCCCACGGCGGTGAGGTCGACGGTGGCGGGCACCTCGGCGCGGGTCACGGTGACTGTCGGCGGGAGCGCGCTCGTCGGCGACGGCGACGGCGACGGCGTGGACGGCGTCGGGCTCGGCGACGGTGGCCGCTGCCGGGGACGCAGTCCCGGATTGGCCACCGGGTCGTCGGCCTCGTTCGGCAGCCCGACCCGGCCGGGCGGCGCGGCCGGCAGCCGGGCGTGCTCCTCGCGTGGCGCGTCGTGCCGCTCGACGCCGAGGTAGAGCGCCAGTGCCGCCAGGCAGAGGAACGCGGCCAGCCCTTCCAGCATCAGCCGTCGTCGGCGGCGCAGCCGCCGCAGCGCGGAGCGGGTACGCGGAAGGCCGTGCCGATGCGAGCCGGGGCCGGTACGCGGACGGTCCTCCTGGCCCACCACACCCTCCACTTCGGTCACGACACCGCCGGATACGACTGGTGCGCGACGGGCTTCACGGTGTCACCGGACGGCTCTTTGCGCCATATGTCGAGTGACGGGCGTTTCCAGTTCGTTACCTGGCGGCCGCTCGCCGGACCGGCCGCTCAGCTTACCGTGACCGCCTGCAGGGCCACCCCGTCGTTCTGCGCGCCGGTGACCGTCAGGGCCTGCCATTTGATCAGCAGCCGCTCCCCCGGGGCCGCCCGGAAGCGGATGACGTACTGGTAGAAGCGGTCGCCCGCGGCGAGGGCGACCTCACGGACGACGGGATCGCCGCCGCTGGACAGCGTCAGGTCGAGCCGCGCGCCGGCCGAGAACGTTCCGACGAACAGCCGGACCGTGCGCAGGTCCCCGCTCCCGGCCACCCCGAGCGTGAAGCTCTTCCCGGCGCCGCGCTGGAAGACACCCGCCCGGGTGCCCTCCTGGCGCGCTGTCGGCGTACCGTCGGTCCACTGGAGATCACAGGCGCCCGCGTTGTGCTCCAGCCGCTCGCCACCCGGATCCTGGATCTCGCCGGTGCCGCCCGCCTTGCGATGGAAGCTGTCCGCGCCGGTACCGCCCCAGTGCCGCCAGTCCCGCGTACCGAGCGCGGTGAGCGACAACGCCCCCGGCAGCGGCGCCAGGTCCACGTCGAGCAGCGGCCCGCCGGGTGACACCGGGTCGGCCGGCGCCTGATCGGGCGCCTGGTCGCCGGGCGCCTGATCGCTCGGCGCCGCCACGGGCGACGTCTCCCGGTTCGACGGTGGCGCGGGTGACCGGCCCGCGTACGCCAGCGCCGCCACCAGCCCGGTCACGGTCACCGCCGCCAGCACGGCGCGCCGGCGCCGACGACGGGCCCGGGCCACAGCGACCCGGGTGGCCGGGGCATCGGCCGGGGGCCAGGTCGGGCCGAGTGGCAGCCTGGTTCGCGCCGCGTCGCGCAGCCGGACGCCGATCCCGCCCGCCAGATCGCCGATCCGGCCGGCCAGGTCGCCGATCCCGCTGGTCAGGTGGCCGATCCCGCTGGTCATATCGGCGAGGCGCGCCGGGATGCTCTCCCGGGCGGAGTGCCGGCCCGGTCTCGCTCCCGTTTCCGCCACCTGCGGCGGGCCGGGTTCGGCCGGATCGGAAGCGGGCCGGACCGGCGACGGAGCGGACAGGTGCAGTCCGTTCGGCGGCGGCCCGACCAGCGGAACCCGACCGCCGGGCGGGTTCGGACGGGACTCGGGGCCGGCCGAAGCAGCCGCCCCGGAGACGAGTGGCCTCGGGCCGAGCGAACCCGGAGCGGGCGTGCCGGAGCCGGGCGGACCCGGAGCAGGCTCACCCGGGCTGAGCGGGCCCGAAGCGAGCGGACCCGAAGCGAGCGGACCCGAAGCGAGCGGACCCGAAGCGAGCGAGCCCGGAGCGATCGAGCCCGGAGCGATCGAGCCCGGAGCGATCGAGCCCGGAGCGATCGAGCCCGGAGCGATCGAGCCCGGAGCGATCGAGCCCGGAGCGATCGAGCCCGGGGCAAGCGGGCCCGGGGCGGGCGTGTCCGCCGGGAGCGGGCCGGCGGCCGGAAGGTCGGGAGCCGGCGGTCCGCCGGCGCGCGGAGGCGGCCACACAGCGGTACCGGGCGGATCCAGGTCGACCGGCGGCACCGGATCGTCCGCGCCGGAAGGTAAGCGTTCGGCGTCCGGGGGCGTCACCGGCCGGGACACGCCGGGGTCGGTGTTCCCGGGCAGGCGGCGTGGACCGGTGGGCCGCGCCGGCGCGTCTGCCGATTCGTCCGGCGTGGGCAGCCAACCCCCGACCCGGATTCCGGTCCGCGCGATGTCGTCCTCAGCCACCGACCCTCCTCGGCCACCGGCGGCGAGCGGCCCGGCCCCGTGGCTCGCCGTAGGGAGGATGACACAGAACGCGATCTTGCAGAAGGCATCCGCCCTCGCAATTCCCACGCACCCCACGCCGCCAACCCGCCCCACGGACCAGATCTTGGAAGATTCAGGTCCCCACAGGAGCCATTTCCTTCCAAGATCTCTCCCGGCCGGCGCGCCCACCCTCGGCAACCTGTTGATCATGAGGTTGGCGGGGACATTTCGGGCGCGGAATGCCGTCAACTTCATGATCGACGGGAGCGGGGCGGGGGTGGGGGTGGGGGTGGGGCGCCCCGGGGGGCGGGATGGTGGGTGGCGTCAGTGGCGGGTGCGGCGGCGCAGGCCCCGGGTGGGGTGCCAGCTCTCGATCAGCAGGTGGTCGGGCGGGTCGCCGACCCGGGTGAGCACCACCTCGGTCAGCTCGATCCGGAAGCTGTGCGAGCCGTCCTCGGCGGGCTGCTCCTCGTGCGCCCGGCCGGCGATCTTCGCGTCCCCGTCCCAGGTGGACGGGTCGTCCGGCGGGGCGTCCTCGGTCGGGCTGTGCAGCGCCACCCGAGGATCGCGGCGCAGGTCGAGCGCCTTGACCGCGCCGGCCATGCTGCCCAGCCGCAGCTGCCCGTCGTCACCGAAGTCGAACTCGGTGCCGCTGATCCGCGGCGAGCCGTCCCGCCGCAGTGTCGCCATCGTGCCGTGCTTGCGGACCGCGAAGCGGGCGCGCACCCGCGCCGCGAACTCGGGTTCGGCCGCCACCAGATCGGACCACCATGTCATGCGCCCGATTCTGGCCGGGAAACCTGACAACCCGCGGCAGCTTTCAGCCGACCTGGAAACCGAGCGCCTGGGCCAGCATCACCGCCTGCTCGGCGTCGATCCGCGCGCCGGAACGCTGCACCGCCGTCGGGTCGAGCGCGGACAGGTCGCTGCCGCGCAGGTCGGCCCGGATCAGCTTGGCGGCGTGCAACTGGGCGCCGGAGAGGTCCACGCCGGTCAGCGTCGCGCCGGTGAGGTCGGCACCGGTCAGGTCGACCTCCCGCATCCGTACGTCGGTGATCCGCGCCCCGCGCAGGTCGGCGCCGGCGAGCGTGACGAAGGACCAGTCGCCCCGGTCGACCCGCAGCGGGCGCAGGTCGCAGCGGTCGAACGTGCTGCCGACCAGCTTGCAGCCGGTGAACTCGGCCTCGAAGAGGTTGCACTTGCTGAACGAGCACCTGGTGAACGCCGAGTCGGTGTGCCGGGAGGCGTTGAACGCCACGTTGCCGAACACGCAGTCGGTGAAGACCGCGCCCCGGCTGACCGCCTCGGTCAGGTCGACGTGGAAGAACTCGCACCGTACGAAGTGCCTGTCGGCCAACTCCTCGGCGTACCAGTCCTGCTGGCGGTAGGTGACGTCCTCGACCGGCTCCGGCATGCCACCGACCCTAGTGACACTTCCCGGCCGCGGTACCTGCGGGTAGGTTCGCGGTCGTGAGTGTCACCGTGAGCACCGACCCCGGACGTGTCGGCCTCGATCCCGCCCGGCTGGCGCGGATCGACGAGCACTTCGCCCGGTACGTCGACGACGGCCGGCTCGCCGGCTGGCAGATCGTCGTCACCCGCCGGGGCGAGATCGCCCACTCCTCGACGTACGGGCTGCGCGACCGGGAGGCCGGTACGCCGGTCGAGGCGGACACGCTCTGGCGCATCTACTCGATGACCAAGCCGATCACCTCGGTCGCCGCGATGATGCTCTGGGAGGAGGGCCGGCTCGAGCTGAACGACCCGGTCAGCCGCTGGCTGCCGGAGTTCGCCGACGTACGCGTCTACGACCGGGGTTCGGTGCTGAAGCCGTACACGGTGCCGGCGGTCGAGCCGATCCGGATCTGGCACCTGCTCACCCACACCGCCGGCCTCACGTACGGCTTCGCCCAGGTGTCGGTGGTCGACGGCCTGTACCGGGCGGCGGGCTTCGACCTCGGTGTGCCGCCGGGCGCGGACCTGGCGGCGGCGTCGGCCGGGCTGGCCCGGCTGCCGCTGCTGTTCCAGCCCGGCACGAGCTGGAACTACGGCGTCTCCACCGACGTCCTGGGCCGCCTGGTCGAGGTGATCTCCGGGCAGTCGCTCGACGCGTTCTTCGCCGAGCGGATCCTGGCCCCGCTGGGCATGACCGACACCCGCTGGTGGGTGGACGCGGCGGACGCGAAACGCCTGGCCGCGCTCTACGCCCCGCACCCGGCGACCGGTCAGGCGGTACGCGCCGACGCGGTGGGCCGGGCCGCGCTGGCGGAGCCGACGTGGCACTCCGGCGGCGGCGGGCTGCTCTCCACGGCGGCCGACTACCACCGGTTCACCCAGTTCCTGCTGCGTGGCGGCGAGCTGGACGGGGTGCGCCTGCTCGGGCCGCGCACGGTGCGCTTCATGACCCGCAACCACCTGCCCGGCAACCGGGACCTGGCCTCGTTCTCGCCGGAGGGCTTCGCCGAGACGATCCTCGACGGGGTCGGCTTCGGGCTGGGCTTCGCGGTCGTGCTGGACCCGGTGCCGTCGCGGGTGCCGAGCAGCGTCGGCGAGTTCTACTGGGGCGGCCTCGCCAGCACCGCGTTCTGGGTGGACCCGGTGGAGGAGGTCACCGCGCTGCTGTTCACCCAGTTGATGCCGTCCAGCACGTACCCGCTGCGCAGCCAGTTGCGCCAGCTCGTCTACTCGGCGATCGTCGACTGAGCCGGTTCGGCGGAACTCCCGCCGCCCGCCGGCAGGCTGCCTAGCCTGTGAGTCATGAGCGACATCGTCGTGTTCGGCGCCGGCGGGACGGCGGGCTCGCGGATCGCCGCGGAGGCGGTCGAGCGGGGGCACCGGGTGACAGCGGCGGTGCGGCGTCCGGAGGCGGTCGGCTACCTACCCCCAGGCGTACGCACGGTGACCGGCGACGCCACGTCGGCGCGGAGCGTACGCGAACTGGCCGAGGACGCGGACGTGCTGGTGGTGGCCATCGGCGGCGGCGAGCGGGCCCTGTGGCGCGACGCCGCGCGGACGCTGGTCGACACGCTGCGTGAGTTGCCGGACCCACCTCGGGTGATCCACGTCGGCGGTGGCTCGACGCTGCTCACGCCGAAGGGGACCCGGTATCTGGACGAGCCGGACTTCCCGGAGGAGTACCGGGACTCGGCGCACGGTCAGGCCGACGCGCTGGAGTTCTACAGGTCCAGCGCCGACGGGGTGACCTGGACGTACGTCTCCCCGCCGCCGCTGGAGTTCCACCCGGGCGAGCGGACCGGGCACTACCGCACCGGCACCGACCACCCGGTGACCGACGCGCAGGGCCGTTCGGTGCTCACCTACGAGGACCTGGCGGTGGCGATCGTCGACGAGATCGAGGATCCGCGCTTCGGCAACGCCCGGTTCACGGTCGCGTACTGATTCAGTCGGCCAGCCGGGCCGGGAAGCCGCCGGTGGCGATCGGGCCCCAGGACTCGATCGTGACCCGGATCAGCGACTTGCCCTGCGCGACCATGGCCGACCGGTACTCGTCCCAGTCCGGGTGCTCGCCGGAGATGCTGCGGAAGTACTCGACCAGCGGTTCCAGCGCCTCGGGCAGGTCGAGCACCTCGGCCACGCCGTCGACCTGCACCCACGGGCCGTTCCAGTCGTCGGAGAGCACGCACGCGGAGACGCGCGGGTCGCGGCGGATGTTGGCGACCTTGGCACGCTCGGGATAGGTGGAGATCACCAGCCGGCCCTCGGCATCCACCCCGCAGGCCACCGGGGAGGACTGCGGGCGCCCGTCGGAGCGGGTGGTCATGAGCACGACGTGGTGGCGGGGGCGGAGGAACTCGATCAGGGCGTCCCGGTCGACCCGGGTGTTCTTCGCGATGCTGCGTGCCATGCCTCGGTTCTACCAGGCATGTCCGTCGTTCTCAGCGCGGGCGGCCGGCGGACCGCTGCGCGGTGACCTGCTCCGGCACGCGCGGGCGGGCCGAGGGCCGCCAGGCGCGGCCGTTGGCGTAGATCACCCGGAAACCGAGGTACGCGGCGAGCGGCGCCCAGTGCGCCGAGCGCATCCGCAGTTCGGCGGCGTTGTGCCGCTGCCCGTTGGCGAGCACGTCGAGCAGCACCGTCTCGAAGGCGGCCGACTCGACCCAGTCCACCTCGCGGGTGAAGCCGCAGATCAGCGCCGCGCCGGTGACGTCGAGGAACTCGCGCAGCGTGGCGTCGGAGGCACGCAGCACCGAGCAGCTGCCGAAGTAGAGGCGGCGGCCCTCGCAGCGGCCGGCCATCCGCTCGGCCACGTCCGACAGCTCGACCGAGTCCCAGTCGGTGAGGCAGAGCCGGCTCGGCTCGCCGTGCATGGCGAAGAAGCCCACCCGGTGGTCGGCGTACTGCTTGAGCAGCCAGCGGTCGACGAAGTAGAACAGCTCGTCGCGGGTGGCCGCGTCCTTGTGGATGTAGCGGATGCGGCCGAGCCGCTCCAGCAGGTCGAGCGTGGGCAGGACGGACCCGCGTTCGTTGAGGTCGCGGTGCCACTGCCCCTCGACGCAGAACACGCCGCCACGCGCCAACGCCCACCTCCCCGCCCGTCGAGGTCGCCGCCCGGTCCGGGAGCAGACGTTACCGGTCACGTCCGACGGGCGACACCCGGCAGCGCGTACGCAAACAGGCAGTATTCACAGCCAATACCCAGCAACCGGGCGATGTGAGAACAATTTCCGCTAATCACCACGAAGAATCCTCGTACCTGTCACGGTGATAGGGACGGGACGTACCGGTCGATGTGCCCGTCGGATCCCAGTTCCGCTCTGACATCGGGAGGACTCTGTGCGCGTCAACACCCTGAAGCGGGCGGCGGTCGCGTTCGCGCTGGCCCTGCCCGGGGCCGCCGTGGCGACAGTCGTGGCCGCGCCACCGGCGCACGCCGACGGCTGCTACACCTGGAACCGGACGCTGTCCCAGGGAAGCTCCGGCGACGACGTCCGGCAGCTCCAGATCCGGGTGGCCGGCTGGGCCGCGTACGGCGGCATCGTCCGGGTCGACGGCGTGTACGGCCCGGAGACGGCCGCCGCGGTCAAGCGCTTCCAGACCGCGTACGGGCTGCGCGCCGACGGCGTGGCCGGGCCGCAGACGTTCGCCAGGATCTACGACCTGCAGAAGGACAGCGACTGCACGCCGAAGCACTTCAGCTACGCCGAGCTGGACAACGGCTGCGGCAAGGGCGGGTGGGCCGGCGGCCCGCTCTCCGCGTCGGCCACCCGGGAGAACGCGCTGCGCACCATGTGGAAGCTGGAGGCGCTGCGGCGCAGCCTCGGCGACAAGCCGCTCTACGTGACCAGCGGGTTCCGCAGCATCGCCTGCAACCGGCAGGTCGGCGGCGCCGCGGACAGCCAGCACCTCTACGGCAACGCGGCCGACCTGATCGCCAAGCACCGCAGCCTCTGCGACATCGCCCGCTCGGCCCGCAGCCGGGGCTTCAGCGGCATCTACGGCCCCGGCTACCCGGACCACGACGACCACACGCACGTCGACTCGCGGCGGGAGAACAACCGGGACAAGTCGTCGAACACGAAGGGCTGGTCCGCACCGGACTGCGGAGTCAAGTGATGCGGTGACGGCGGCCCGGACCGGGGGTGGGGGCTCCCCGTCCGGGCCGCCGTCGGCATGCTCCGGCACGACCGACGCCATCCGCGACGGGGCGTCGGCGCGACCGGAACCGGGCGCCGGGCGTCAGCTCGCCCGGGGCCAGCGGGCCGGGCGGTGGGAGCCGACCGCCCGGCGACCGGCCGCAGACCGGGCCGCACCGGCGGGCGGCGGTCCCGCGGAACCGCACCGCGCGCCGCCTGCGCCGCGGCGGGGCGGGCGGCCTGACCCGGCACCGACCGGGCCGGCTGTCCGGGCACGGGACGGCCGGCCTGACCGGGTACGCCGGGCCGCGCCACCTGACCGGGTACGCCCGGTCGCGCCGTCTGACCGCGGGCGGCCTGCCCGGGGGCGGGACGGGCGCCGGACGGTCCGGTCAGCACGAACGGGAAGGGCACGTGCACGAACGGGTTGCCGTGCCGGATCAGCGCGTCGATCTGGCGGTCGTTGAGACCGTGTGTCTCCAGCACGCGCCGGCCCCAGCGATGCAACCGGCAGGGAAACGACGAACCGTCGTTGCGGCACTTCGGCCCCGCGGGCCACTCCTCGGCGGCGTGCACCACCACCGCCCGGACCGCGAGGCGGACGTCCTCGGGGGTCAACGGCGCCGGTACCGGCACCTCGCCCAGGATCTGGTCGATGGGATCCGTCGACTGCTCACCAACTCGCACGGCAGGCCTCCCGCAGTTCGGCAGCGGTGCGGCGGAACGGCCGCACCACATCCTCGACCACTGGTACGGCCGGATGACGGCAGCAGTTCAATCCCGCCACGCGGCGAGCAGTTCGGCCGGCCCGAGCGCGGTGACTCCGTCGACCGCACGGCCACTGCGCACCACCGCGACGACCGGTGTGTGGTCGTCGGCGCCCGGTAGCTGGGCGCGGTGGTGAAGCAGCCGGGCCAGGTCGTGACCGTCGAACGCGCCGTTCTCCAGCCACTTGACCGAGCCCACGAACGTGATCCGCTTGGCCACCGGGCTCCGATCGCCGCCGACCAGGTCGATCTCGGGATCGTTGGTACGCGTCCAGTAACCGCCCACCTCCGCCGTCCCGGACGGCAGGCTCCCCGGCGGCAGCCGCCGCAGGGACTCCCGGATCACCGGCTCGACCGCACGCCCTCGCCATGAGGTCCAGGACGAATGGATGCGGGCGAGCGTCAGATCCCCTCTGCCGCGCTCGATCTCGGCGAGGTAGGGGTCGAGGAAGGCGAGCCAGAAGCGGAGATACGGATCGGCGACCACGTAGCGGGTCTCGCGCGACGGACGGGTGGACAGCGGGAGGGCGGCCTCCACGACCCGCTTGTCGGTCAGCAGTCGGAGCGCGCGGTGCAGCGACGCCTGCGGGATTCCGCCGGCCGCCCGCGCGATGGAGGAGGAGGTGCGCTCCCCGGAGCCGATGGCGCGCAGCACCACGCCCGGCTGGGACTGCGGCGGAAACTCGGCAGCGAGGGCCCGTTCCCCGCTGACGAGCAGCGCGGAAGTGGGGTCCGGGACGGCCTGGGCGAGGTAGTCGCGCACGGTCTCGCCGGGGGCCCAGTCGTCGAGGACGAGCGGCAGGCCACCGGTGACGAGGTACGCGTCGATGGCATCCGCCGGCGGCAACTGGAGCATCTCGGCCACGTCGCCGGGGCTCAGGGGCGGCACGACCATCTCGGTCGCGCGCTGGTGGAACGGGCGGCCGTAGTCGTTGAGCGCCTCCATCATCGCCAGGTCCGAGCCGACGCAGATCAGCAGGACCGGCCGACGGGACAGCTCCCGGTCGAAGACCTTCTGGAGGGTGCCCTCGAAGCCGGGATCGGTGGCGATGAGGTAGGGCATCTCGTCGAGCACGACGACGCTGGGCTGATCCGTGGGCAGCGCGGCGGCGAGGAGGGTGAGAGCCGCGTCCCAGGTGGCCGGCGCCTGTCCGGCGAACAGACCCGCTCCAGGGAGCGTCGAGCCGGCCGCCGCTTCGACGAAGAGCCGCAGGTCGGCGGCGGGGGTGGGTTGCGCCGAGGCGGTGAAGAAGAGGTGGGGTACGCCCGCGCGCTCGACGAACTCCTCAACGAGGCGGGACTTACCCACCCGTCGGCGTCCACGCATGAGCAGCGCCCGTCCCGGGCGCCCCGCCCGGCCGCCGCGTTCGACGCGCGCCAACATGCCGTCGAGCCGGGCCAGCTCCCTCGTCCTGCCGACGAAACCGGCCACGTCAATCACCTCATACTCTCAGGACGGATACTCTCATCTCTGATAGTATCCCGAATGAGAGTGTCTGTGCCTCAGACCAGGCCGGCGTCCTGGACCAGCAGGGCCACCTGCACACGGTTGTTCAGGTCGAGCTTCGTCAGCAGCCGCGACACGTACGCCTTCACCGTCGCCACGCTCATGAACAACTCGGCGGAGATCTCCGCGTTGGTGCGGCCCCGGCCGAGCAGCACCGCGACCTCCCGTTCCCGTTCGGAGAGCCCGTCGAGCAGCCGTACCGCCCGTTCCCGCTTCGGGTCCGGGCCGGGCACCGGCGCGGCGCCGGTGACGTGCGCGATGAGTTTGCGGGTCACCGCCGGGGACAGCGTCGCCTCCCCCGCCGCGACCCGGCGTACCGCCGCCACGATCTCGGCCGGCGGGGTGTCCTTGAGCAGGAAGCCGCTCGCCCCGGCCCGCAGCGCCCGCAGCACCTGCTCGTCCGCGTCGAACGTGGTGAGCACCAGCACCTCGGGCGGTTCCGCTGTGGCACGCAGCGCCTCGGTGGCGGCCAGGCCGTCGACCCGGGGCATGCGGATGTCCATCAGCACCACGTCCGGGGCGTGGGCGGCGACGGCCTGGGGCACCTCGGCGCCGTCGGTGGCCTCGCCGACCACCGCGAGGTCGGGTACGCCGCCGAGGATCATCGACAGCGCGCCGCGGACCAGCGGGTCGTCGTCGACGATCAGTACCCGTACCGGGGCGCTCACTGCGCCCCCCAGGGCAGCCAGGCGGTCAGCCGGAACGTGCCGTCGGCGTCCCGCCCGTGTTCCAGGCGGCCACCGGCGAGCGTGACCCGCTCGGCGATGCCGACCAGGCCGGTGCCGGTGCCCGGGATCGCGGTGGCCGGGCTGCCCACCGGCCACGGGTTGCTGATCTCCACCACCAGCCCGTCACCCGGGCCACCGGCCAGCCGGACGGTCACCACCGCGCCGGGCGCGTGCTTGCGGGCGTTTGTCAGCCCCTCCTGCACGATCCGGTACGCGCTGCGCCCGATCGCCGCGGGCACCGCCTCCGGCTCGGTCACCTCGTCGACGACGGCGACCCGTACCCCGGCGTCGCGGCTCTCGGCGACCAGCGCGGGCACGTCGGCCAGCGTGGGTTGCGGCCGTTCCGGCGTGGCCTCGGAGCCGACCTCGGCCCGCAGCACGCCGATCACCTCGCGCAGGTCCTGGAGCGCGGCGTGCGCGCTGGCCCGGATCACCCCGGCCGCCCGCGCCACCTCCTCCGGCGGCGCGTCCGGCCGGAACTCCAGCGCTCCCGCGTGCAGGCTGAGCAGGGAGATCCGGTGGGCGAGCACGTCGTGCATCTCCCGGGCGATCCGGCCGCGTTCGAGCTGCCGGGCCTGGTCGAGCCGGAGCTGCTGCTCGGCCTCGGCCCGCTCGGCGCGGTCGCGCAGGGACAGCACCAGCTGGCGGCGGGCCCGGACGAACAGCGCCCACGCCACCACCACGCCGATGAACAGCGCGGTCCAGATCACCGAACCCCAGAACGGCATCGTCGGGTCGGGCCGGACGGCGAGGTAGACCGGCAGGCTGAGCACGTTCCAGGCCGCCAGGGCCAGGCCCACCGGCAGTGGCCGGTGCACCAGCACGGTGAACGTGATGACGAGCAACGCGACGCCGGAGGTGACCGAGAAGAACACCAGCGGCGCGGTGGCCAGTGCCAGCCCGACCGGCCAGCGCCGGCGCAGCCAGAGCGCCCCGCTGATCCACAGGCCGATCAGCAGGTCGACCTCCTCCAGCCAGGCCGGACCGGCGTTGAGCCCGAACTCCGGGCTCGCGCTGGTGACGTCGCCGTGGGCGATGAGCACCCAGAGCAGCGAGGCCACGAACAGCGCGCCGTCGACGAACCAGTCCCGCGGGGTCCGCCGGGCGGTCCGGGCGGGCACCAGGGAGCCCGGCAGGAGCCAGGGATGATCGGGTACGACGGCGCTGCTCACCCACCCATGCTAGGAAGCCGTCCGGACCGGCTACCAGCTACCAAAGTCGACGACTGCGGTGAACCGAGGTCGACGGCGACGCCGACCGCCGGCCGCAGCGCGTGACCGGGTGGCCCCGGCAGGCTCGACGGCATGATCGAAGTCGACCAGCTCACCAAGCGGTACGGCCCGCACACAGCCGTCGCGGACGTCACGTTCCGGTGCGAACCGGGCACAGTGACCGGTTTCCTCGGGCCGAACGGCGCCGGGAAGTCCACCAC
The DNA here is from genome assembly GCF_000568915.1 of Micromonospora sp. M42. Taxonomy (NCBI): domain Bacteria; kingdom Bacillati; phylum Actinomycetota; class Actinomycetes; order Micromonosporales; family Micromonosporaceae; genus Micromonospora; species Micromonospora sp. M42. Next base: position 3,219,205 of record NZ_KK037233.1, read on the forward strand.
GATGCGGATGATCTGCGGGATGACGCCGCCCACAGCGGGCGGCGCCACGGTCGCCGGCCGCCCCTACCGCGACCTGCCCAATCCGGGGCGGGAGATCGGCGTGCTGCTCGACGCCTCGGCACAGCACGCCGGGCGGACCGGCCGGGAGACGCTCACGCTCGCCGCCCGGACCATGGGCGTGGACCGGGGGCGGGTGGCGGCGGCACTCGACCGGGTCGGGCTGAACGAGACCGCCGCCCGGCGCCGCGTCGGGGCGTACTCCCTGGGCATGCGGCAGCGGCTCGGCCTGGCGCTGGCGCTGCTGGGTGACCCCCGGGTGCTGATCCTGGACGAGCCGGCCAACGGCCTCGACCCGGAGGGGATCTTCTGGATGCGCGGCCTGCTGCGCGACTTCGCCGACCGGGGCGGCACGGTGCTGCTCTCCTCGCACCTGCTGCGCGAGGTGGAGGCGGTGGCCGACCGGCTGGTGGTGATCGGCGGGGGCCGGGTGGTCGCCCAGGGCGGCAAGGACGAGCTGCTGGCAGGCGCCGGCACGCTGGTGCGCGCCCGCGACGCGCACGCCCTGCGCCTGACGCTGGAGCGGGCCGCGCTGCCCGCCACGGCCGGCACCGACGGCGGCTACGTGGTCCGGGCCGAGCCGGGTCAGGTCGGCCAGGCCGCGGCGGACGCCGGACTGGTCCTCACCGAGCTGCGCCCGGCCGGCAGCGGCGGCCTCGAACAGCTCTTCCTCACCCTCACCGCCGGCGCGTCGACCAAGGAGGCCGTCCGATGACCACCGCCACCCGTAACCCCGCGCCGCCGCGTCCCGAAGCCGCCGTCGCCGGACCGACGCTGGCCCGGCTGACCGGCGTGGAGCTGCGCAAGCTCGCCGACACCCGGGCCGGACGGTGGCTGCTGATCACGATCGGGCTGATCGCGGCCGTGATCGTGGTGGTGCAGCTCTTCGTCGTCGAGGCGCCGGACCAGACGTTCACCGCCTTCTTCACCCCGTCGCTGCTGCCGGTCGGCCTGCTGCTGCCGGTGCTCGGCATCCTCTCCATCACCGGCGAGTGGTCGCAGCGCACCGCGCTCACCACGTTCGCGCTGGTGCCCCGCCGGGAACGGGTGATCGTCGCCAAGCTCGCCGCCGTGGTGCTGGCCGCGCTCGCGTCGGTGCTGGTCAGCCTCGCGGTCGCCGCGGTCGGCACGCTCGCCGCCGGCGCCACCGGCGGGGCGGGCGCCTGGACGTTCGACTGGCAACTGCTGCCGCACGCGGCCGTGTTCCAGGTGGTGAACGTGCTGATGGGCGCCGCGTTCGGGCTGCTGCTGCTGAACACGCCGCTGGCGATCGTCACCTATCTGCTGCTGCCCACGGTGTGGAGCCTGCTCGCCGCGATGATCTCCGCGCTGCGGGAGCCGGCCCGCTGGCTCGACACCTCGTACACGATGGAGCCGCTGCTCGGCGCCGAGATGACCGGCGGGCAGTGGGGCCGGCTCGGCGTCTCGCTCGCCGTCTGGGTGCTCCTGCCGCTGGTCGCCGGTCTGGTCCGCACGCTGCGCCGGGAGGTGTCGTGACCATGGTGGCCCGGCACACCGGCGAGGACGTCGTGGTCGACGGCGGGCGCGGCGAGCTGGTGCTGTTCTGGGCGGGGTTCCCGCTGCTCGGGGCGGGACTGGGCGCCGGGCTGACCACGCTGTCCGGCTGGATCGCCGGGCTGCCCTGGTTCCCGTTCCAGGGCCTGTTCGAGCTGCTCGACCGGTGGCCGGACGAGCGGGCGTACCCGATCGGGGCCGGGCTGGGTCTGCTCGGCGGCCTGGCCCTGGCGGTGGTGGCGGTACGCGACCGGCTGACCGTCACGGTCGGGCACCGCACGGTACGGCTGCACCGCGACGGGCACGGCCGGGACGTGGCCCGCGCCGACGTCGCAGGAGTGTTCGTCGACGGTGAGGCGCTGGTGCTGCTGGACACCGCCGGTGGCGAGCTGGCCCGGGAGAAGTCCGACCTGGACACCGAGCGGCTGCGGGAGGCGTTCACCCGGCAGGGCTGGCCGTGGACCGGGCAGGACCCGCACCGGGACGCGTACCGCAGGTGGGTCGAAGGGCTGCCCGACCTGCCGCCGGGCGCGGACGCCCTGCTGCGCGCCCGGCAGCGGGCGCTCGACAGCGGCCACGACGCCGAGACCCGGGAGCTGCACGGGGAGCTGGCCCGGCTCGGCGTCGTGGTCCGCGACGAGGGCAAACGGCAGTACTGGCGGCTGGTCCCCGGACCGCCGCCGCGCTGACGGCCTCCGCTCCGGCGCCTGATCCCGCGCGGCGCCCGCCGCGACGCCGGTGGACGTGACAAGTCACATCGCTGGCGCGTTTCCGGCATCAGAACGAACTGTTCGGGCATGTTCTCCGTACACAGGTGTGGTACGTGACGTCTACCTCGGAGGCATGGTGTCCGCAGTTCGAACTGATCCATTCGCGGGGGCGATACTCCAGGTCGGCGTACTGGCGGCCCTGGCCGGCACGGTCGGCCTGAGCGCGTACGGCTGGCTGGCCGGTCTGCTCTTCGGGGTGGTCATGGTCGCGGCGCTCGGATACGGGCTGCGCCGCTCGGGCGCGGACCGGCTCGGCCCGGCCGACTGGGTGACGCTCACCCGGGCCACGCTCGCCGGCGGGGTGGCTGCGTTGACAGTCGAGGCGTTCCGCGGGCCGATCGCGGTGCCGGTGCTGGTCGCGCTGGCCGCCGTGGCGCTCTCCCTGGACTGGGTCGACGGGCAGGTGGCCCGGCGCACCGGCACGACCAGTGCGCTCGGCGCCCGGTTCGACATGGAGGTCGACTCCTTCCTCGTCCTGGTCCTCTGCGGGTACGTCGCCGACCAGGTGGGCGCCTGGGTGCTGGTGATCGGCGCGATGCGGTACGTCTTCGTCGCCGCCGGCTGGGTGCTGCCGTGGATGCGCGGCTCGCTGCCGCCGCGCTACTGGCGCAAGGTGGTCGCCGCCACGCAGGGCATCGCGTTGACGGTGGTGGCGGCCGGTGTGCTGCCCCGGCCGCTGGCCCTCGCGGTGGTGCTCGGCGCGCTCGCGCTGCTGGTCGAGTCGTTCGGACGCGACGTCGGCTGGCTGTGGCGGCACCGCGTACGGCCGGCGCTCCCGGCGGCGCCGGTCTCCCCCGCGCCGGCGGGCCACGGGTCCGAGTGGACGCCGGGCACGCGGATCGTGCGCCAGCCCGTCGAGGTCGGCGGGCGGCGCCGGTGACCGACCTGTCCCGGCCGGCCGACGGCGACGACGTCCCGGCCGGCGCCACGTCCACGGAAGACAGCACGCCGGACAGCGCCGGCGCCTCGGCCGAGAGCGGCGACCGCACCCCGAACGACAGGGAGACGAGCGACCCGGGCAACGACGCGGTCGGCGCGTGGAGCGCCCGGCGGCTGCTCGGCGCGGCGGTCACCGCGCTGGCCGGAGCGCTCGTGCTGGTGGCCCTGGTCGCGCCGAGCGAGGTCAAACTGCTGTCCCTCGGGGCGTTGCTCCGCATCCCGGTGGAAGGGCTGCTCGCCGTCGCCCTGCTGCTGGTCCTGCCGGCCCGCCCGCGCCGCGTGGTGGCCACGCTGCTCGGCGCGCTGCTCGGCCTGATCCTGGTGCTCAGGGTCACCGATCTCGGGTTCTCGATGGTGCTCGACCGGCGCTTCGACCTGATCGCCGACCTGATCGCCGACTGGACGTTCCTCGGCGCGGGCGCGGAGAAAACTGTAAAGAGTCGTACGGCGGGGCCGCCGAGGTGGGCGCGATCGCCCTGGCCGTGGTCGCGGCGCTCGCCGTACCGGTGCTGGTGACGCTCTCGGCGCGGCGGCTGGCCCGCGCCGCGGCGGCCCACCGCCGGGTGACCACGCGCGCCGTCACCGCGCTCGCCGCCGCCTGGGTGGTCTGCGCCGTGCTCGGCGCGCAGATCGTGCCCGGCCTCCCGGTCGCCGCGGACACCGTCGCCGCCGACGTCTTCGACCGTGCCCGGCAGGTGCGGGCGGGCCTGAACGACAAGGAGACGCTGAACACGCAGCTCGCCGGCGACCCGTTCCGGGAGGTGCCGGGTGAGCGGATGCTCACCGCGCTGCGCGGCAAGGACGTGCTGTTCACGTTCGTGGAGAGCTACGGCCGGGTCGCGCTGGAGGACCCGGAACTGGCCCCGGAGGTGGACGCCGTCCTCGACGGGGGGACCCGGCAGTTGCGCGCGGCCGGTTACGGCAGCCGCAGCGCGTTCCTCACCTCGTCCACCACCGGCGGTGGAAGCTGGCTCGCGCACGCCACGCTGATGAGCGGCATCCGCACCGACAACCAGTTGCGCTACACCAACCTGGTACGCAGCGACCACCTGACCCTCAACGGCGCGTTCAAGCGCGCCGGCTGGCGGACCGCGCTCGTCATGCCGGCGCTGAACCGGGCGTGGCCGGAGGCGGCATTCTTCGAACCCGACACGCTGTACGGGGCAAAGGAACTCGGCTACAAGGGGCCGCTGTTCAGCTTTTCCTCGCCACCGGACCAGTACACGCTGGCGGAGTTCCAACGCCGCGAGCGCGGCCCCGGGCGCACGCCCGTGATGGCCGAGATCCCGCTGCTCTCCAGCCACCTGCCGTGGACGCCGGTCCCGCCCCTCGTCGGCTGGGACGACATCGGCGACGGCTCGGTCTACAAGGGAACGGCGCGCGCCGACCGCTCGGCGGAGGGCACCCGGGAGGCGTACCGGCAGGCCGTCGTGTACTCGCTGCGCACGCTCATCTCCTACGTGCAGCGGTACGGTGACGAGAACCTGGTGCTGGTGTTCCTCGGCGACCACCAGCCCGCCCGCACGATCACCGGCGACGACGCCGGCAAGGACGTGCCGATCACCGTCGTCGCGAAGGACCCGGCAGTGCTCGACCGCATCGCCGGATGGGGCTGGCAGGACGGGCTCAACCCGGACCCGCAGGCCCCGGTCTGGCCGATGGAGTCGTTCCGGGACCGCTTCCTGCGGGCGTTCGGACCGCAGTCCACCACTCACAGTTAGGGATGTCGTGACGATGCTCGCGCGGGCCTGGGGGATCACCCGTTCCCTGGCCGTCTACCACGGTCAGCCGGCCAAGCACCGGCGTGCCCGGCAGCTCTACGGGCAGTTCCTCTCCCCCGGCGACCTCGCCTTCGACATCGGCGCCCACGTCGGCGGCCGGGTGCGCACCTGGCGGCGGCTGGGCGCGCGAGTGGTCGCGGTGGAGCCGCAGCCCGACTGCCTGCGGGTGCTGCGCCTGGGCTTCGGGCGGGACGCCGACGTGGTGATCGAGCCGACGGCGGTCGGTGCGCGGTCCGGGAGCGCGCGGCTGGAGCTGTCGTCGGCGACGCCGACGGTGTCCACCATGTCGTCGTCCTGGATCGAGTCGGTCACCGCCGATCCGAGCTTCGCCGGGGTCCGCTGGGACCGGTCGGTCGAGGTGCCTGTGGTGACGCTCGACGACCTGGTGGCGCGGCACGGCGTACCGGCGTTCTGCAAGGTCGACGTCGAGGGCTTCGAGGTCGACGTGCTGTCCGGGCTCAGCCACCCGGTGCGCGGGCTGTCCTTCGAGTACCTGCCACCGGCGCACGACGCCGCGCTCGCGTCGCTGGACCTCGTGGAACAGCTGGGCGCGTACCGCTACAACTACTCGCCGGTGGAGACCATGCGGTTCGCGAGCGAGAACTGGCTGGACGCGGCCGGGCTGGTGCGGCTGCTGGAGACGTACCGTCCCGGCGGCCGCTCCGGCGACGTCTACGCCCGGCTGTCGGACTCCTGACGTAGGGTCGGCCCCGGGCACGAGCCGAGGAGGGCCGATGGCCAGGTACGCCGCTCTGCTGCGGGCCGTCAACGTCGGGGTCAACAAGCTGGCCATGGCCGACCTGCGCCGCGTGGTCACCGACCTCGGTCACACCGACGTCAAGACCTACCTGCAGAGCGGCAACGTGGTCTTCACCAGCCCGCCGGCCCGGCCGGAGACGCTGGCCGAGGGCATCGCGAACCGGCTCGGCGACGAACTGGGCCTGCGGGTGCCGGTGCTGGTCCGCGACGGGGACGAGCTGGCCGCGGTGGCCGCCGCGAGCCCGTACGCGGGCCGGCAGGACGACCACACGCGGGTGCTCGTGGTGTTCCTGTCGGCCGCGCCCGCCGCCGCGCGGGTGCGCGAGCTGGCCGTGCCGCCGGGCGAGACGATGGAGTACGAGGTGATCGGCCGGGAGGCGCACCTGCACTTCCCGGCCGGCGGCTACGGACGGACGAAGTTCACCGCCGCGTACCTGGAGAAGAAGCTGGGTGTGGTGGCGACCGCCCGCAACTGGCGGTCGGTGCTGGCCCTGCGCGACCTCACCGCCGCCTGAGCCTCTCCTCAAACCGGCCCGCGGCACCTAGCATTGCTGCTCATGAATATGAAGCGCGTCACCCGCTCGCGATCCGGGCGGCTGATCGCGGCAGTCGTGCTCGCCGTCGCGGTCGCGATCCCGCTCGGCATGACCGGCGCCGCCTCGGCCGCGACCACGCTGACCGTGGCGCAGGCCCTCGCCGCGCAGGACGGCCGGACCGCCACCGTGACCGGCTACGTCATCGGCCAGCCCACCGCCACCAACACGGTGCTCACCTCCGGCTTCACCGCCGACACCGCGATCGCCATCGCCGACCAGGCCGGCGAGACCGGCACCGCCCGGATGCTGTACGTGCAGGTCACGGCCGCCTGGCGGAGCACCTTCGGGCTGCTCGGCAACCCGTCGCTGCGCGGGCGGCAGGTGACCGCGACCGGCACGCTGACCGCGTACTTCAGTCACGGCGGGCTGAAGAACCCGAGCGCGATGAGCCTCGGCGGCGGCGCCACGCCGAGCCCTTCCCCGACCCCGACCCCGGCGCCGACCGGCACGCCCGACGCCTACTACGCGGCCGCGGCCGGCAAGACCGGGCCGGCGCTGCGCACCGCGCTGCACGGCATCATCCGGGTGCAGACAAAGCTCAGCTACGACCAGGTGTGGGACGCGCTCAAGGACACCGACCAGGACCCGGCCAACCCGGCGAACGTGATCCTGCTCTACAGCGGACGCTCGCAGAGCAAGACCAGCAACGGCGGCGGTGCGAACGACTGGAACCGGGAGCACGTCTGGGCCAAGTCGCACGGCGACTTCGGCACCGCCACCGGCCCCGGCACCGACGTGCACCACCTGCGGCCGGAGGACGTGTCGGTCAACTCGCTGCGCGGCAACAAGGACTTCGACGCCCGCGGCGGCGCGGTCGCCGAGGCGCCCGGCTGCTACACCGACGCCGACTCGTTCGAGCCGCGCGACGCGGTGAAGGGCGACGTGGCCCGGATGATCCTGTACATGGCGATCCGGTACGAGGGCGGCGACGGCTGGCCGGACCTGGAACCGAACGACTCGGTGTCGAACGGCTCCGCGCCCCGGCTCGGGCGGCTGTCGAAGCTGCTGGCCTGGAACGACCAGGACCCGCCGGACGCCTTCGAGCAGCGACGCAACCAGCGGATCTACGAACGCTGGCAGGGCAACCGCAACCCGTTCGTCGACCACCCGGAGTGGGCCCGGTCGATCTGGGGTTGACGCTCGTCCCCGATGTGAGGAAGCGTGGCGAGCGGGTAGAGACATCCGGTTGGCACGGCCGGGGCGGGCGGCACGGACGCGCCCCGGCACCGCACGATCGGAGATGAGACTCTTCATGGCCCCCAACAGCGTTCCGGACATCGCGCTCAACGACGGAAACTCCATCCCACAGCTCGGCTTCGGCGTGTTCCAGATCGAACCGAAGGACACCGCCCGGGCGGTCGGCACCGCGCTGGAGATCGGCTACCGGCACATCGACACCGCCCAGATGTACGGCAACGAGGCCGAGGTGGGTCAGGCGCTGCGCGCCTCCGGGCTGGACCGCGGCGAGGTCTTCGTGACCAGCAAGCTGAACAACGGCTTCCACCGCCCGGACGACGCCCGCAAGGCGTTCGAGCAGACGCTGCGGGAACTCAAGTTCGACTACCTCGACCTGTTCCTGATCCACTGGCCGCTGCCCACCCGCTACGACGGCGACTTCGTCTCCACCTGGAAGGTGCTGGAGGAGCTGCGTGACGCGGGCACGGTCCGGTCGATCGGCGTGTCCAACTTCCAGGTCGCGCACCTGGAGCGGCTGGCCGCCGAGGCGGACGTGGTGCCGGCGGTCAACCAGATCGAGGCGCACCCCTACCTCGGCAACGAGGAGGTACGCGCGTACGACAAGGCGCACGGCATCCTCACCGAGGCGTGGTCGCCGATCGCGCAGGGCGCGGTGCTCGACGACCCGACGGTCGTCGACGTGGCCGAGCAGGTCGGCCGGACCCCGGCCCAGGTGGTGCTGCGCTGGCACGTGCAGCGCGGCGACATCGTCTTCCCGAAGTCGACCACCCCGAAGCGGATCGAGGAGAACTTCGCGATCTTCGACTTCACGCTCGACGACACCGCGATGGAGCGGCTCACCTCGCTGGACCGGGGCGAGGACGGCCGGACGGGCCCGAACCCGGACGAGTTCGACTACATCCCGAGCTGAACCGCCGCACACCGAAGGGCCCCGGGGAACCGGGGCCCTTCGACGTTTGACTTCGCGCGCACTCGAAGGGGCAGGGTGACCGGCAAAGCTCCGACGGGGAGGAAATCCATGCGCTACCGCACCATCGGCACCGCCCCTGCGACGCGCCGCAAGGTCAGCGTGCTCAGCCTCGGCGCGATGCTCTTCGGCACCGCCACCGACGAGGCCACCTCGTTCGCCATCCTCGACCGCTACGTGGAGGCCGGCGGCACGTTCATCGACACCTCGGACAACTATGCCTTCTGGCAGAACGGGGGCCAGGGTGGCGAGAGCGAGGAACTGCTCGGCCGCTGGCGGCGCAGCCGCGGGGTCGGCGACGAGGTGGTCATCGCCACGAAGCTCGGTGCCCGGCCGCTCGCCCCGGGCACCAGCTACGTGGACAACCCCGAAGGGCTGTCGGCGAAGGTGATCCGCGAGTCCGCCGAACGCAGCCGGGAGCGGCTCGGGCTCGACCGCATCGACCTGCTCTACGCCCACATCGAGGACCACACGGTTGCGCTGCGGGAAACCGTGGAGGGCTTCGCCGAGCTGGTCGCGGAGGGCACCGTCGGGCTGCTGGGCGCCAGCAACCACCGCGCCTGGCGGGTGGAGCGGGCGCGGGCGCTCGCCGCCGCGGCCGGGTTGCCCGTGTACGAGGTGCTGCAGTACCACCGCAGCTACCTGCCCCGGCGTCTCGACGTGCCGAGCGAGCTGGACCGGGACGGGGACGTCGGCTGGGTCGGCCCGGACCTGCTCAGCTATCTGCGGGCCGAGCCGCAGCTCACGCTGGTGGCGTACTCGCCGCTGCTCAAGGGCGCGTACGTCCGGCCGGAACGGCTCGGCGAGGAGTACGCGGTGCCCGCCACCCCGGCCCGGCTGGAGGCGTTGCGGGCGGTGGCCGCCGAGACCGGGGCCACCGTCAACCAGGTGGTGCTGGCCTGGCTGATGGGCGGCGACATCCCGTCGATCCCGCTCGTCGGCTTCTCCTCGGTGGCGCAGCTGGAGGAGAGCCTGGGCGCTGTCGACCTGGAGCTGACCGCCGAGCAGCGGACCCGGCTGGACTCGGCGCGCTGACCGGCGCCGGGCCGGGTGGCTCACACGCCACCCGGCCCGTGCCGATCGACCGGATCGTGTCGCTCAGGCGGCCGGGTACCGGTCGACAGCGACGTCGAGCCGCAGGGTGCCGGTGCCCGGCAGGGTCACCTCGGTGGCGTCGGCCGGGCGGGCCGCGCCGTCGAACCAGCCGGCGTAGCTGACGAACGGCGGCGTCCACAGCCACGCCACGGTGACCGGCTGGGGGCCGAGCACGCGCAGCGCGTACTCGCCGTCGCGGTCGGCCGTCCGGCCGATGACCTCACGGGTACGCGCGTTGCGCACCGTCAGCTCGGCGACCACCGGGCGGCCCTCCGGGTCGACGAGCCGGCCGGTAACCAGGACGCCTCGCCGCACGGCGAGGTCGTAGACGGTGGTGGCGCCGACCCGGACCGTGACCGGTACGGCCTTGCCCCGCAGGGCGAACCCGCCGGACCACTGGGTGGCGTTGTCGGCGGTGGTGAACAGCAGCGGCCACCCGTACGGGCCGAGCCAGTCGATCCGGTAGCGGCCCTGCGCGTCCAGTTCCACTCCCCAATCCGGGAAGTCGCCCGGCTCGGGCGCGAGCGTCACGGTGCCGGAGGTCGCCGGCCTGCCGGTGGCCGTGCTGGTCACGGTGCCGGTGACGACGCCGGCGCGGTCGAGCCGGATCGGGGGCACGGTGACCGTCTGCCCGGCCCGGAGGGTGACCACCCGGGCCTGCTTCGCGTCACCGGTGCCGCCGGTCGCGCCGACCCACTGCGCGCCGTACGCCGATCCGCCGGCGGGGCGGGCGAACAGGTTCCAGGAGCCGGCCGCGACCAGGCCGACGCGGACGTTCCCGGAGGCGTCGGAGCAGTACCGTCCCGGGTTGGCGGGCAGCTCGCCGGTACCGGCGGGCGCCGGCGTCACGCAGGCCCCGGCGACTGGTGCGCCGGTCGCCGCGTCGACCACCCGGGAGACCACGTTCGCGGCCGGGGTCAGGACGACCACGGCGGTGCCGCTGCCGTCGGGCAGGACGTTCACCGTGGCGTAGCGGGGCAGGTGGGTGTCGTCCCGGGTGTAGACCCACACCTCCTGCGGGCCGGGGATCAGCGGCGGGACGGTCACCCGGGTGTCGCCGCACGGATTGCGCCGGGGGTCGAGGAACACGCACACCCCGTCGACCGCGGCGCCGGTGACCGCGTCGCGCGCCCGCAGGGTCGACCCGCTGGGCGTGACCAGGCGCTCGGAGACCTCCGTCGTGTCCCCCGCGGACACCCGGACCGTTCCGGCCTGCGCCCAGCTGGTGCGGCCCGGCACCCACTGCCGGAGCACCTCGTCGTCCTGGCCGTCGCTGTACACCGGGGTGACGGCGATCTTGTAGTCGCCGGCCGGCACCTCCACGCTGAGCTGCCCGGACTCGTCCAGCGGCAGCAGGTCCTTGTCGTAGCTGCTGTCGGCTGCGGTCACGGCGACGTTGCCGCCGGCCGGGCTGCCGTCGGGGCTGGTGACGGTCAGGTGGAGCACGCCCGCCGGATCCGCCGCCGCACCGGCGGCGGTGGGTGCGGCGGTGACGGCCAGGGCCGCCACGGCGAGTGCGCCGAGCACTTTTCGGACGATGGACACGGTGGACCCCTCTCGGTTTCAATGCGCTCAAGAGGCGTCCGCGTCACCACAACCAGGACACGCCCCCGTGCGTCGGATGCCGGCGCAGCATATGGCGGACGATCGATCGCGCACTGTCCGCGACCGGTCATCCGGCGGACTGCTGCGGGAACGGTCATAACCCCGTCTTTCTCCCGTACCGGGCCGCCGTCGGCCGGGAACCGCGACCGCCAGATCGGATCTGGCGGACCGTCTGGCGCCGAAGAGGTGAGGCCGGCACAACACCACAGCTCCCCGGCCTCGTTGAAACAGGCGATCGGTCCGGCGGCACGCCGTACGCCTGTCGAGACACCGACGAGAGAGGTAGCAATCCATGAGTAACCGGAACACCGGCCTGGCCGTCGAGGCCGAGGGCCTGGTCCGGTCCTTCGGTACGACGCGGGCGCTCGACGGGCTGGACCTGCGGGTCCCCGCCGGCACCGTGTACGGGGTGCTGGGCCCCAACGGCGCCGGCAAGACCACAGCCGTACGGGTGCTGGCGACGCTGCTGCGCCCCGACGGCGGCACCGCCCGGGTCTTCGGCCACGACGTGGTGCGCGACGCCGACGCGGTCCGCTCCCGGGTGAGCCTGACCGGCCAGTACGCCTCGCTGGACGAGGACCTGACCGGTGCGGAGAACCTGATCCTGCTGGCGCGGCTGCTCGGGCTGAGCCGGGCCGGCGCCCGGGACCGCGCCGACCAGCTGCTCGCCGCCTTCGGGCTGACCGAGGCCGCCGGGCGGCAGGTGAAGAAGTACTCCGGCGGGATGCGGCGGCGCATCGACATCGCCGCGAGCATCCTCAACACCCCGGATCTGCTGTTCCTGGACGAGCCGACCACCGGGCTGGACCCGCGCAGCCGCAACCAGGTGTGGGCGATCGTGCGGGCGGTGGTGGCGTACGGCACCACTGTGCTGCTGACCACGCAGTACCTGGACGAGGCGGACCAGCTCGCCGGGCGGATCGCGGTGGTCGACCACGGCCGGGTGATCGCGGAGGGCACCCCGGGCGAGTTGAAGTCGTCGGTCGGATCCGGCAGCGTCCACATCCGGCTGCGCGATCCGGGGCAGCGGCCCCAGGCCGCGAAGGTGCTGCGGGCGGCGCTGGGCGTACCGGTGCAGCTCGACACGGACCCGGTGGCGCTGACCGCCCGGGTCGGCGAGGACGGCACCGACCTGGAGGCGAGCGCGCAGGCCGCCCGCGCGCTCGGTGAGCTGGCCGGCGCCGGCATCGTGGTGGACGACTTCTCCCTCGGCCAGCCCAGCCTGGACGAGGTCTTCCTGGCCCTGACCGACCACCCGGCCGTCCCGGCGGACGAGCGGGACGACGAGCTGGAGGCGGCGCGATGAGCGACACCGCGATCACCACCGGGCGCGCGCCGTCCGTCTACGTACCGTCCGCCGAGGCGCTCGCCACGGTGCTCGCCCCGGCGGAACGGCCGGCCCGGCCGAGTCCGCTCGCCGCGTCGCTGACGTTCGGCTGGCGGGCCCTGCTGAAGATCAAGCACGTGCCGGAGCAGCTGTTCGACGTGACCGCGTTCCCGATCATCATGGTGCTGATGTTCACGTACCTGTTCGGTGGCGCGCTCGCCGACAGCCCGCGTGCGTACCTGCAGTTCTTCCTGCCCGGCATCATGGTCACGAGCGTCGTGATGATCACCATGTACACCGGGGTCGGGCTGAACAACGACATCGAGAAGGGTGTCTTCGACCGGATCCGTACGCTGCCGGTCTGGCGGCCGGCCGCGCTGGTCGGGATGATCTTCGGGGACGTGCTGCGCTACGTGCTCGCCGCGGTGGTCATCCTCTCGGTCGGGCTGGTGCTCGGCTTCCGCCCCGACGGCGGGCTGCTCGGGGTGCTGGCCGGGATCGGGCTGCTCGTGGTCTTCTCGTTCGCGTTCTCCTGGGTGTGGACGTTCTTCGGCCTGGTGCTGCGCAGCGAGAAGTCGGTGATGGGGGTCAGCATGATGGTGCTGTTCCCGCTGACGTTCCTCAGCAACGTGTTCGTGGAACCGTCCACCATGCCCGGTTGGCTGCAGGCGTTCGTCAAGGTCAACCCGATCACCCACCTGGTCGGCGCGGTCCGCGCGGCGATGGCCGGCTCGATGGACGGCCCGAACACGATGTGGTTGCTGCTCTGGAGCGCCGGTTTCGTGGTCGTCTTCGGCACGCTGACCATGTACCGCTACAACCGCCACTGACCGCCCGCCGGGGTGGCGGGACCCGAACCCGCCACGCCGGCGTACGGCAGGTCAGAGCCGCCAGGACACCGGTTCGGGCGGCAGGTAGCGGCAGGCGCCGCCGGTGGTGACGGACTCACGCAGATGGGCGGCGAGCGCCGGATGCCGCTGGTCGATGCGGCGCAGCGTGTCCCGGATCCGCCCGGTCACCGCCTTGCGTGCCCGTTCGGCCTGGTCACCGAGGCGGCGGCTGCGCCCGGCCAGCCCGGCGGCGGTCCGCAGCTGGTCGAGCAGCGCGGCCCGCTCCGCGTCCAGCGCGGACAGCCGCCGCTCGTCGTGGCGTACGGCGGCCCGGTCGATCTCGTCGTCGAGCCGCCGCAGATGCCGGCGGTAGCGGGCCTTCGCCTCGTCGTCCAGCACCGGGTCGGCGCCGAGGCGGCGGGCCGCGACAAGTTCCGGGCCGGCGGCCGGGTCGAGCAGCTCGACGGCGGGCACGTCGGTGCCGGGCCGGCTCAACAGCAGCCGCAGGTCGTGCAGCCCTTTGGCGTCGGGTAGGTGCACCACCACACCGCCGTACCCGAGGCGCCACACCGGCCCGTCCGGGCGGAACTCCGGCGGAGCGGACACCGCCGGGCGAACAGCGGTCAGCGGAGAGACCGCCACCGCCGGAGGGTCCGCCCGGGCGGCGGCCAGCCGGCCGGGCACCTGTCTCATGCCCAGCGCCCGCGCCTCGGCCGCCGTCGCGGCGCGCAGCCGCCGCGCCTCGGCCGCGTCGCCCGGCCCGTCGCGCCCGGTCAGCGCGGCCGCCAGCCCGACCCGGGCCAGCACCGACCACGGGCGGGCGCCCAGCCGGTCGGCGGCGTCCCGGGCCGCCGTGTAACCGGCGACCGCGTCGTCCCACCGGCCGTCGGCCGCGTCCACCGCGGCCAGCCACAGGTCGACCGGGCCGGCGATGTCGCAGCCGAACAGCGCGGCCATCCACCGTCCCCGGTGCGGCGCCAGCGCCGCCCGCGCCTCGGCGCACCGGCCCGGGTCGCCGTCCACTGCCGCCGCCTGGGCCCGCAGCCGCAGCCACAGCGGCGACACCGACCGGGGGTACGTGGCGCCGGCGGCCTCGATCCCGGCGGTGAGCCCGCGTACGGCGGCCGGGTCGCCGCGTTCGGCGGCGGTGATCGCCCGGAGCAGCTCGGCCTGCGGGTGGCCGGCGCCCACCTTGTCGAGCAGGGCCTCGGCCTCGGCGACGCGGCCGTAGAGAAGCAGCACCGACCAGCGGATGTGGTGCGTCATGAAGGCGTGGTCGGAGTGTTCCGGCTCGGGGTGGCTCTCCACCTCGGCGAAGCACTCCTCGGCGGTGGCGAGGTCGCCCCGGAACGCGGCGATGATGCCGCTGTCCATGGTGGCCGCCATCCGCTGCCGGGGGACCTCGCCCTGCCGGGCGCCGGCCACGAACGAGGCCAGCTCCCGGCGGTATCCCGGGTCGCCCAGTTCCAGCAGCGCGACCCAGCGCAGCGCGGTGGCCCACAGCTCGGTCTCCCGGTCGCCGCCGCGGCGGGCCACCTCCCGGATCTCGGCGGTCACCTGGGCTCGCTCCTCGGCGGTCCCGAGGCCCCAGGTGGTGTCGTGGCGGGCCCACAGGCTGAACGTGAGCGCCTCGTCGTCGCTGCCGTGCCTCGCGAGCGTCTCGGTGGCGGTGATCAGGTCGGTGACCAGGCTACGCACGGACCGCTGCGGATCCGGCTCGCCGATCAACCGCCGGTACGCCTCGCGGACCAGGTCGTCGGCGTCGAGCCGGCGGCGGGTGGCCGAGTGCCGCCGGTGCGCGGTGAGCGCCACCCGGGTGAGCACGCCCGGGTCGTCGGCCTGCCGGGCCAGCGCGGCGGCCTCGGTCAGCAGCCGCTCGACCTCGTCGGCCGGGCCGATGTGGTGCAGCAGCCCGGCCAGTTCCAGCAGCAGCCGGACCCGCGGGACGGGCTCACCGGGAAGATCGAGCGCCCGCCGGTAGTGCCGGACCGACTCGTCCACGGCGAGCCGGCCGGCCGCGTCCCGGGCGGCTGTGACCAGCAGCTCACCGGCGCGTACCGGGTCCAGCTCGGCGCCGGCCAGCCACGCGTGCCGGGCCAGGTGGGCGGGGCTGAGCGCGCCGGCGAGCGCGCCGGACCTGTCCACGGCGCGGACGACGCCCGCGTGCCGGGCCCGCCGCGCGTCCGCGGCGAGCCCGTCGTAGAGCGTCTCGCGGACCAGGTCGTGCACGAAGACGAACCGCCCGCCGCCCCGGGGCAGCACCAGCCGGGCCGCGGCGGCGCGGCCGAGCATGCGGTCGACCTGGGCGACCGGAGCGGGTACGCAGGCCGCCACCGTCCCCCTGTCGAACTCGTGGCCGAGCACCGCGGCGACGGTGAGCGCCTCGACGACCGGGGCGGTCAACTGGTCGAGCCGGCGGCGCACCACCTCCCGGACGCCGGGCGCGATGGTGTCGGTGAGGCCGTCGGTGTGCCAGAGCCGGGCGGTCTGCTCGACGAAGAACGGGTTCCCGCCGGTGCGCCGGTGCACCTCGGCGACCAGATCGGCGCCCGGCTCGCGGCCGGCGGTGCGGGTCATCAGGGCGGCCACGTCGTCCCGGCCGAGGCCGGTGAGCGTGACCGTGGTGGCCTTCGCGCTCAGCGGCACCAGCAACGGGCGCAGCGGATGCTCGCCGGACTCGACCTCGGCGTCCCGGTAGGTGCCGACGAACAGCAGCCGCTCGAACCAGGTGTGCCGGGTGACGAACTGGAGCAGCCGGACCGACGCCGGGTCGGCCCAGTGCAGGTCGTCGAGGACCACCACGACCGGCCGGTGCTGCGCGACGGCGACGAGCGCCGCGGTCACCGCGTCGTGCCTGTCGAACTCGGCCCGGCCGCCGTCCCCCGCCTCGTCGCCGTCGTCCCCCGCTTCGTCGCCCTCTCCGGCGGGGCGCTCGCCGAGCAGCGCGGCCAGCCCGGCGTCGACCGCTTCGCGGGCGCCGGAGGGGTCGTCGGCGAAGCGGGCCAGCCGGCGCAGCACCTGAACCCAGGGCCAGTAGTCGGGGGCGGTGTCGGAGTCCCAGCACGCGGCGCCGAGCACGAGCGCGCCGCTTCGGCGGGCCTCGTCGGCGGCGGCCGAGACCAGGGTGGTCTTGCCGATGCCCGGCTCGCCGGTGACCAGGGCGAGGCCGCCGTGGCCCGCGGTCAGCCGGGCCACCTCGGCGCGCAACAGCGCCGCGGGGTGTTCCCGCCCGATGATCTGCTCGCCGAACCGCGGCTCCATGACCTCCCGACGCTAGTCGAGGGGTCCGACAAGACGACAGCGATCAGGTCCGCGCGTCGGTCACCACGTGCGCGCACGCCGGGCACGCCGACGGCCCCTGCTCGGCGAACCACCGGCAGGTACGCCGGATGGCGCACTTCGGCAGCGCCTCCTCGGCGGGCGGGGCGGTCTCGGCGTACGAGGCGGCCATCCGCGCGCCCAGCCCGCAGTGCGAGCCGGTCCAGAATCCGCAGGACGAGGTGACGCACGGACCGGCGAGCCGGACCCGTGCCTCGACCGGCTCGTCGGAGTCGCCGAGCCCGGCGAGCGCCACCTCGGCCGGTACGGCCGGGGTCACGTAGGCCACCCGGCCCGCCGGAGTGATCATGCCCAGGAACACCGTGGCGTTCGACGCCGGGGTGCTCGGGCACATCCGCTCCGGCGCGCCGGCCGGCCGGGCGGCGTCGGTCACCGCTGGATCCAGAACCCGATGTCGTTGATCTTCTGCCCGAGGTCCTGGGCGAACGGGCCGTCGATGACCCAGAGCCCGTACCACTCGGGGCGCAGCTTGATGTTGCCGTGGCCGACGGTCAGCGGGTTGGTCAGTTTCGCGTCGGCGGTACGCAGGGCGGCCAGGCCGGCCTTCTGGATCTCCGCGGCGATCAGCGTCTGCTGCTCGGCGCTCAGGTCGACACCGTCGACCACGAAGCGGAACTCGTTGCGGGCCATGTGCTTCCTCCGGTCACTCGTACGATTCGGGCCCAGCCCGCGACGCAGGCTGGTTCGGGGAAGGCCGCCCAACCCGGCGTGCGAGGCGGCTTCGGTGCGTTTCCCGGCGCCGGGCGAGCACCCCGGGCGGCGTGTTTCCGCCCCACCGGCCGGGGGGGGGCCGCGGCGTCGGCCCCCCCAGTTTCGCGGCAGGCCGCGACCGCGAAGGGCGGCCCTGCTCCGGCGCGCCCGGTGAACCCCGGCCGGTTCCGTCGGCGACCCGGATCGTGCCCGTCCGGGCCGGACCCGCACGTCCGGAAGTGGTGGTGCAGGCTGGCCAGCGTGGCCAGGTGGGTGGCGTCGCGCCGGCCGGCGGCGAACCCGGCGTGCAGCTCGTCGTCGCGGCGGTGCCGGATCGCGTGCAGCACCAGCGCGTCGCCGGCCGGCTCGACCCGGGCGACCACGTGCACCGGCGTACTCCAGGCCGGCGGCGAGTTCGCCGACCAGAAGGCGAGCCAGGCGGCGAGCCGGGCGTGGAAGTCGGTCTGGACGCCGACCGCGGGCGCGGAGCCGTCGGGCGCGCGCAGCGCGGCGGTGGCGATGCGGTCCCGGGCGATCAGCGGTGTCGCGGGACGGGCGGGAGCCGCCGCGGCGGCGGCTCCGGTGGAGGCGACGGCCAGGCCGGTCACTGTGACCGCCGAGGCTGCCGCCGCGCCGGCGAGCAGTCGCCGGCGGTCGAGCGGGTGTCCGTTGTCGTTCATCGTCGGCCCTTCGTCGACGGCAGTGGCCCGACGTTATCGACCGGAAGCGATCAGAAAAACACCCCGCGTGACGGGAGGCTGACAGGAAAACCGGGGATTCCCGGCGGCGTGAACGACCATTCCTGTGCTGGTGGGCGATCAGGCGTGCAGCAGTCCGGCGACGGCCCGCTGGGCGTCCACGAGCGCGGTCGGCGGCAGGTCGAGCGTCCAGAGCGCGGCGGCCAGGTAGTCCAGGACGCGCCAGCGCTGCTCCTCGCTCAACGGCGGTCGCCGCGCGCCGCCGAGGACCGGCCCGCCATCCGACCCGGTGCCGCCGGGGCTGCGCCACACACCGCCGAGCGCCGCGTCCAGCCGGTCGGTGAGCAGCGCCGCGAGCCGGCGGCGGTCGACCCCGATCAGGCACGGGGCCAGTTCCGCGTCCGCCGCGATCAGCCGCAGCCAGCGGTGCACCGCCTCGCGTACGGCGACCGGGCCGAGCCGGTCGCGCGGCTCGCGGGGACAGGTCACCAGCTCCGTGGTCCGCACGACAAGGGGTACGGATGATCGAGCCCGGTCAGTTCACCGCGACACTTGATATCGATGGATACCAATCTATAGGCTGGCGGCGTTCCGCTCACCCCCCATCCCAAGGAGTGTGAACCATGCGTAAGCCCAAGCTGTCCCGGATCCTCGCCACCCTCGCGGCCGCGACGCTGGCAGCGCTCGGCGCGGTAGCCGTCAACCCGGCTCCGGCCTCCGCCGCCGTCCGCAACGTCTGCTACAACATCAGCCAGGCCGGCCCGTTCGCCAACACGGCGGTGCAGGCGGCGGCGATCTGGAACAACTACACGAACAACATCAACATGGCCCAGTGCGGGTCCAACCTGCGGATCACCTACACCTACGGCGGCGGCTCGTACGCCCAGCGCACCAGCCTCGGCAACGGCCGCGTGGTGATCGACTACAACCAGGCCCAGCAGTACTCGGCACTGCGCATCATGACGCACGAGATCGGCCACATCCTCGGCCTGCCGGACAACTACAACGGCAACTGCGCCATCCTGATGTCCGGCGGCAGCGCCGGCACGAGCTGCACCAACCCGTACCCCAGCTCCGCCGAGGCCTCCCGGGTCGACTCGCTGTTCGGCTTCGCGGCCCGCAGCGCGACGCCCGCCCAGGTCTTCACCGGCAGCTGGCCGGCCGCCGCGACGGTGGGCACCCAGCGCTGACGACGCAGTGACGACGGGGTCGGCGGGTCACCGCCGGCCCCGTCCGCGCGTCCGGCCCTTCCCCGGCGTGCCGGCCGCCGTCCGGCCCGGCCGCCCGCCCGCCGACCTGCCGGCGCTCCCGGCCGGCGGCTTGTCCTGCTTGCGGCCACCCGCGCGATCGGCGCCCCGCCCGGACGCGGCGTCGTCGGCCAGAGCCGCCGCGCGGCGGTTCAGCTCCTCGACCCGCTCCCGGAGCCGGCGCAACGCCCCGGCGTCGTCGTCCACCTCGGACACCTCGTCGAGCAGGCCGACGTAGTCGGCGGCCAGCCGCCGGTGCGCCGGCGCGGCCGGACCGGCGTACCCGTCCAGGTCGATGATCTGCTGGGCGAGCACAGCGGTGGCGGCGCCGAGCGCGGCCCGTTCGTCGGCGCGCGCGTCCCGCCCGGCCCGGCGCGCGTCGGCCAGGCGACCGGCCCGGCGACCGCCGAACCAGAGCACCGCCGCGCCGGCCACCACGCCGGTCACCGCGCCACCGGCCAGCAGGTACCGGGGCAGCGACGGGCTGATGGTACGAGCGCCGTCCGGCACCAGACCGGCCCGGACCAGCCGGTCGTAGTTGAGCACGATCACCTTCAGCGCCTCGACCGGCCGGTCCACGAACGCGTCGGCGCCCCGGCCGATGGTGGTCTCGGCGACCACGGCCCGGCCGAGGTCCTTGGCGCCGTCGCCACCGAGCCGGGAGCAGCCGTAGGTGTCCCAGTCCTCGCCGTCGCGGCTCATCGCCAGCACCAGCGTGCCCTGGGCGGCGCGCTTCGTGTCGGCGCACGCCTCGCGCAGGTCGGCGCCCGGCTCCATGATCAGCACCACCAGCCGCCGGTTGCCGATGACCCGCTCGGCGGCGGCCCGGTCCAGGTCCACCCCGGGAGCGGAGTAGACCGACGAGACGCGCACCTGCCGCGCGACCGGCCCGTCCAGGATGCCGCCGGACCACAGCGCCCAGCCGGCCAGCGCCAGGCAGGCGAGCGTCGCCCGGCCGAACGCGGTGCCGACCAGGCGGCCGAGCAGCCGGCGCGGACCGGTCGCCGCCGCGCCGCGCCGGGCGGGCACCCGCGCGGGCCGGGTCGCGACGCCGCTCACGACAGCCTCGCCCGCAGGTAGACGTCCGGCCGGTAGCCGGGCATCCGCACGTCCCGGGCCACGTCGTCCAGCTCGGCCGCCGCGTCGGCCAGCAATTCGCGTACGTGCCGGTCGGGCAACCCTTCGCCCAGCGCGTCCCGGGCCGCCCGCAACCGGCCCACGCCCCGCACCAGCGCCGGGTCGGTGCGGGCGTCGGTGAGCAGCGACAGCTCCACCGCCAGCGCGGAGAGCCCCGCCAGCCGGGCCGGCGTACCGCCCGGACCGACGTCGGTCGGACGGCGACCGCTGCCCCGCACGGTACGGATCGACAGCGCCACGAAACCGGCCACGCAGGCGGCGAAGATCCAGGGCAACGCCGGCAGCGCCACCCGCAGCGGATCGAACGGCCGGTACGGCAGCGGACGGTCGAACAGCCCCGCGTACCGCACGTCGGTCACCTGGCCAAGGTACGTGGCGAGCACGTTCTGCTGCGGGTAGGCGTACCGGCCGAGCCGGCTGCCGAACTGGGCATAGAAGCTCGCGCCGGCCACCTCGGCGAACTCCGCCGCACTCGGACCGTGGTACTCGATCCAGTCGCCGTACATCACCAGGAGCGGCTGATCCGGGGCGAGCCGGTGCAGCGCCGGCCCGTACGCGGGCAGCGGCTCCCCGTACGGCTGCGCGGGCAGCACCACGAACCAGGCCCCGTCCGGGAACGCGCTGCTCGCCGCCTTCTCCGGCAGCTTGGTCAGCGTGGCGCCGGGGCCCACGTACCGGCCGGTGGCGCGCAACGCGGCCACCATCGGGGCCAGCTCCGGACCGGTCGGTTCCCGCCAGCGCAGGTCGTCGCGGTCCGGCGGCGTCGGCTGGTCGTGCAGCGTCGCCAGCAGCGTGAGCAGCGGGCCGGTCACGTCACGGGTGGCGAACCGGGCCCGCCAGCCCGGCAGGTCGTCCGGCGAA
The DNA here is from genome assembly GCF_000568915.1 of Micromonospora sp. M42. NCBI lineage: Bacteria > Bacillati > Actinomycetota > Actinomycetes > Micromonosporales > Micromonosporaceae > Micromonospora > Micromonospora sp. M42. The sequence continues at coordinate 3,240,615 of NZ_KK037233.1, forward strand.
GCCACGTAGAGCCCGCCGCTGACCTCGGTGCCGACGATCCGGATCTCGGCGTTCTCCACGTCCTTGACCCGGCGGCGTTCCGCCTCGTCCAGACCGGGCGGGGCGACCAGGATCCGGGTGCCCCGGTCACCGATGGCCGCCCGTACCCGCTGCTCGTCCCAGCGCGCGACCGCCCCGGGCAGCCGCACCACGGGTTCGGCCGCGACCAGCGCCGTCATCTCCTCGACCGACGGCACGCTCGCGTCGCTCAGCTCCCCGGCCGACCCCTCCTGCGGCAGCGCGCCCGCCGACGGGGACCGCCCGTAGCTGACCTCCACGCTCTGCCGCTGCGCCCCCAGGAACACCACGAGCACTGCCGCCGCGGCGGCCAGCAGCGACCAGCGCACCAGATCCCGGCGTACCGGCAACCTCGGCGCGGTCACCGGCCGGCCCGCCACAGCTCGTCGGCCCGGCGGGCGTGCTCGGCCGCGGCCCGGGCCGCGTCGGCGCCGCCCCGGGCGGCGGCGAGCATCTCGGCCCGGGCCAGCAGCCGCTCCGCCTCCGGCACCGCCGTCGGGGACGCGTCCCGGCTCACGGTGGCGTCGTGGATCGCCGCCCGCGCCGAGGACCAGGCGACGCGCCGGCCCTGCGCGCGGGCGCGGCGCCGGGGCAGCAACGCGGCGAGGAACCCGGCCGCCAGGGCCACCACGCCCCCACCCAGCCAGGGCAGCACACTCGCGGTCATGATCCCTTCCTAACGCACCGCCGCCAGCGGCGCGCGCCGAGGTACGCCTACGACGACGAATAGCCCTCGTTGAACCCCTCGATGAACCCGCCCGCGAACCCGGACGCGACACAGCCGGCACAGCAGAGGATCACCAGCAGCGCCGGCAACGCCACCCACAGGACGATCGCCCACCTGTTCGTCGGCTGCTCCGGCTGCGGCGCGTACGCCTGCGGCGGGTACTGCGGGTACTGCGGCGGCGGATACTGCTGCTGGTACGGATCCTGCTGATACGGGTCGTGAGGGTACATCCGGCCATCGTGCCCACCGCCCTCCACCGCCCGGAAGATCCGTTCGGTTCGCCGGACATGCCACGACGGCCCGTCGTCACGCCCGGTGCGCGTCCAGATGGGTGAGCACCGTCTGGTTGGCCTCCCAGCCGTCCGGGAACTTCACCGGCACGTCCAGGTGCACCCGCTCGGTCGACGGGTACGCGTCGAGCAGCTCACCGATCCCCGCCCGGGCCACCACCACGCAGGCGTGCCGGTGCCGCGACGCCAGCACGCACAGCCGCCCCGACTCCAGGTGGAACGCGGTCGCGTCCCGCCGGCCGGAGAGCGGGTGCAGCACTATCGTCACGTCGTACTCCCGGCCCTGGAGCCGGTTGGCGGTGTCCACGGTGATGCCCGCCCCGGCCGTGCCCAGCCGGGACCGGATGGCCGCGACCTGGTCGCGGTGCGCGGCCCCGACGGCGATCCGGTCCGCGGTGACCGGCGCGCCGCCCGGCGCTGCTTCGCTCACCGCGACCGCGCCGCGCGCCAGCACCCGCAACGCCAGCTCCGCGCAGGCCGCGGCGGCTTCGGCATCGGTACGCACGGTGTGCCGGGCCGGCAGCTCGTGCAACGCCCAGCCGGTCGCGGCGGCCACCTCCACCGAGGCGTCGTAGGCGTCCCCCGGACCGGGCTCGGTGAACGTCAGCACCCGGTCGGCTGGCCCGGTGCCGGCCCGGAACCCGGTGAACGGGTAGAACGCGGCGGACACCACCGGCGCGGCCGAGTCGGGCAGCCGCCACGACACCGGCAGCCGGTGCACCGGCAGCTCCGGGTTGTGCCGCAGCAGCGTGGCCACCGCCGACTGCATCGGATCCCAGGTCAGCCCGGTCCAGCGGAACGTCTCCACTGTGGAGAACGGATCGAGTTGCCCGGGATCGCCGACGAACAGCGCCCGCTCGAACCGCCCCGCCACGCGCAGCAGCGCGTCCGCGCGCATCTGGTACGCCTCGTCCACGATCGCCCACGGCCAGCTCCCCTCGGTGACGGTGGCCCACTTGGCCGCCGTACCGATGGTCACCGCCGGGCCGCCCAGGTCGGCGACCTTCGCCGCGACCCGGACCGCCGGATGCCCGGTGACCCGCCCGGTGGGCCGGTAGTCGGTCGCGGAGAGCCGCCCGACGCGCAGCTCCGGGGCCTTACGGCCGAGCCGGTCGATGAGGTCGTCGACCTGCTCGTTGGTCTGCGCCACGATCATCAGCGGGTCGCCGGTGGCGGCGATCTCGACGGCGGCACGGACGACGAGGGTCGACTTACCGGCACCGGGAGGCGAGTCTACGACGACGCCGCGGTGCGCCCCCTCCCGGAGGTCCCGCAGCACCCGTTGGATCACCTGCTCCGCTTCGTGCAAGGAAGGGCCCCCTTTTAACGTCTCCGGTAGAGGCGGGGCCCCTTCTTAACACGCGCCGGGTAAAACTGCGGGCATGAGTCAAGCGCCGGTGCTCTACCTCATCGTCTGCGCCGCTCCCCCGGCCCAGCGGATCGGCGAACTCGTCGAGCTGCTCATGGCCGACGGGTGGCGAGTGTGTCTGATCGCCACGCCGATCGCTGCGAGCTGGCTCGACTGTGACGCACTCGCCGACCAGACCGGATATCCGGTACGCGCGCAGTGGCGCCGCCCCGACGACCCCGAGCCGCACCCTCCGGCCGACGTCGCTGCGGTCGTGCCCGCCACGTTCAACACGCTGAACAAGTGGGCAACCGGCGCGAGCGACACACTTGTCCTGGGCATCCTCAACGAGCTGCTCGGCTCCGGCCTGCCGATCCAGGTGTTTCCCCGGGTCAAAGCCGTGCTTACCGCGCATCCGGCATACCAGCCGAACCTGGAGCGGCTGCGTGAGGCGGGGGTGGTGGTGCACGACGGGGACGTGCTGCGGACGCCGGAAGAGATGTCGCCGAACCGATGGGCTGTGGTGGTGGACGCGCTGCGCGCGACGCGATCCGACACCTAGCGGGGCCGGGGCACCTGGCGGTTGAAGCGGGGACGCAACGCCAGGACCAGCGCGTCCTTCGTACCCTCGGGGTGGTCGGTCTTCAGCCACCGGACCTCGCGCCGCCCCAGCCACCCGGCGATGTCGTCGCGGGTCGCGGCGCGGCCGGGCGTGTCGAGGAGCTGGCCGACCTGGTCGTGCAGCACCGACGAGTCGCGGTTGCCGGTGAGGTGCTGCCGCAGCCGGGAGCGCAGGTTGCCGGTGTAGCCGACGTAGACCACGACGCCACCGTCGAGCACCAGGTGCACGCCAGGCGCGGCCGGCGCGTCGGCGACGACCGCCATCGTGTACGGGCGGGGCGACGTGAACTCGGCGAGTAGTTCTTCGGTGTCCAGCACGCCGGGGACGGTACCGGCGTCAGCGCAGCTCCGTCGCCCCGCACGACCCACCGTGACCGTCCCGCAGCCCACAGCGTCCACCCTCTGGTAACCGTTGATCACACCAGACCCGGTGCCGCAGGTGCTGTGCGTCCTCCTCGCTGAGCGTGGTCTCGCCGAAATCAACGACGTTGACGTGCCCGAGCGACCCGGCGAGCGCGGCGGCCAGGTCGGCGGCGGCGTCCCGGCTGGTGAGCGTGGTCGGCAGGTGGATGATCCAGCGAGGCTCAGTCATCGTGGCCGCGTCGCCGGCACCCGTTGTGGCGGGACTGCCACTGCCGCAGGGCCTGACGGACGCGCTCCGACTCGGTCCGGGCGGTGGCCAGTTCGCGGTGCAGGCGGTCCATCTCGTCGGCGACCCGGCACAGGTAGTCGTGCACCTGCGCCGGGTCCAGCCCGCGCCAGCGGGTGTCGAAGACGGCGCTGCGCACCTGGTACGCCTGCACCCGCTCCCCGGTCACGTAGATCACAACGCCACCATCCCGGCCGCCACGGCCTCGTCGGGCAGCCCGGCCGCGGCGAGCGTCGCCCTCCCCCACCGGGCCAGCCGGCAGGGGTACGGGACGCGCTCGCTGCGACACAGCGGTCCCTGCGGCCAGTGCTCGGGAACGTGTACGCGCACGGCCAGCGCGGCGACGAGCAGATCCTCGTCGGTGACCGGGGTGAGGACGGGAAAGTCGGCGAGTACGGCGGACATCGGCTGGCGCCTCCGGGTCGGTTCTCGTGGAGTGGCACCGGAGCGGGCGGGGACGGCGGGAGCCACGATCGGGGGACGCGGTGCCACCGGAGCCCGGCACCCGCCCCGGGCCATGCGCCGACTCTCGGTCCCTCCCGGCAGGAGCCGCATGCCGTGGTGATCGTGGCTGTCATGCACACAACGCATACGCTCGGTCACCGCCGCGAGACATCCGGCGATATGCGCGGTGCGTATACCAGGCCGCTCCGGAACGGGTTGAATGGCTAGGCTCGACTTCGGACACAGGTTCTCCGCGAACGGCGAGGTTGCCGGTGACACCTGCGAACTGCCCCCGCTGCGGCGGGCGCTTGGCGCGCGACAACGACACGGGGCGCTGCGCGCCCTGTCAGGCCGCCGAGCGCGACCGCCTCAGCACGCCGCCCGCCGTGCCCGACTCGTTCTGGGACCATGAGCCGCTCCGGGCGGCGCTGGCCGGACGGCACCTCGGGCAGGTGATCCGGGCGTACCGACACCACCCGTACCACGGGCGGAGCCCGCTGCCGCAGAGCGTCGTCGCGGGGTGGCTGGGGATCACGCAGGCGCAGTTGAGCCGGATCGAGAACGGCCCCGCCCTGGTGCATCTCGACCGGCTGGCGCACTGGGCGACCGTGCTCGGCATCCCGCCTCCACGCCTCTGGTTCGCGCTACCTGGTCAACCCACACCTATCGTGGTCTCAAACACGAGCATCGAAGAAGGTGGTAGTACGAATCGCCGGCGATTCAACGCCCTGGCCGCGCTGGCTGGCATTCAGGCAAGTGACGTCCTCAACCTGCTGAACACAAGCGCCGGACCGCCGTCACATCTGGGCATGGAGCAGGTCCGGTACGCGGCCTCACTGGTTGATCAGTTCCGCGTAGCGGATGCGGCAGTGGGTGCGGACGCGATCTGCGATATCGCTATGCACGTACACGATCGCCTGTCCACGTGCGCGGCAACGGCCGCTTACGGCCGTTCGGTGGGCGAGGCATTACAGAGCGCGCTGGCCGAACTTGCGATCCAGGCGGCCTGGCTTGCCATCGACTCCGACCGGCGGACCGAGGCGAGGCCCTACTTGAACGAGGCCATCACGCGAGCCCGTATCGCGGATGACTCACGGGCCGAAGTACGTGCTCTGGCCTGCATGTCGCTGTTACTACGTCAGGATCGTCCGGCCGAGGCGGTGCACTGCGCCGAGGCTGCCTTACGAACCGCTGCCGGCTGGGCCACTCCCCGCTTGACCACTCTTCTGCACCTCCGCTCAGCCCACGCGCATGCCGCTCTCCGGGATGCCTTCGGCTTCGATCGCGAGATGACCAAGGCACGGCGGGCCTTCGACGGCGGCAGCCACGATGACGACCTTCCGTTCCTCTCCTTTGTCAGCGAGCAGGAGGTCAGCGGCATCCAGGGCCTCGCTTACCTCGAACTCGACCGGCCGGACCGTGCTGCCGCCTGCTTCCGCACAGCCACGTCCGGTCCAGCCAACGCCTACCGTCGCAACCGTGTCCACTACATGGTTCAGCTCTCGCGCGCGTTGGTCAGGCAAGGGGAGATAGGTGGTGGCGCCGGAGCCGGGTTCAGCGTGCTGTCGGAGCTTGGTCGGGTGCGATCCGGGCGGACGCTTCGGGTGCTTTCCGAGGTCCGCTCCAGTCTGACGGCCCATCGAATGGTGCCGGAGGTACGGCAGTTTGTTGATGCCTATAACGGGACGCTGGTTTGATGGTGGACAAACTGCGACTGCGTCACCACACGGCCGCAGAGGCCGAAGTGCTGGTGGACCAGCTTGTCGACGTGTACCTCGACGCGCACGCCGACGACGGTCCGCGTTACACAGCCGAGCGGTACGAACAGCAACTCGCGGCGCACATGCTCAGGGAAGGCTGGGAGCTGGTAACGGCCCGAGCCGATGACGAGCTGGTTGGCTATATCTACGGATTTCCGCTCGCCGCCGATACACGTTGGTGGGACGGCATTCATGAGCCAGTACCGGACGGCTTCACGGACGAAGACGGGCACCGGACTTTCGCGGTCTGCGAATTGCTGGTGCGGCGCTCGTGGCAACGCCGGGGGATCGCCCGGACACTCCACGACCGGCTCCTGAGCACGCGGCGGGAACGACGCGCCACGCTGCTCGTACGGCCCGACAACGCCCCTGCCCAGCGCGCGTACGACTCCTGGGGATGGCAGCCGGCCGGCCGGCTGCAGCCCGCGCGGGATGGCGCACCGCTGTTCGAGGTCCGCACCAAGCCCATCGGGCCAGCGCGTCGATGAGGTATCCCGGAGACCGTGTCGATGATCTGACAGACGGCGGACGAAGTCCCTGACACCTACCGATTGCACTAACGCATTGGCTTTCGCGTGGCCTTTATCGCGACTAGTGCCTCGTCATGCATCCTTGAATGGTAATCGGGGTGACGGATCTTGGAGTTGGTGGCGAATCCGGTCTTGGACCGGACGCGCTGGTTGCACTAGCGGATGTGGGCACCGACCGCGGCGTACCGGCCAACACCTCGCACCACGAGTATTGGGGACAGCCTGCCGGAGGATCCTCAGAATCAGCGGATTTCACGATCAACGTTCCAGGACGAGGCACTAGCTAGGGCCGTCGTGCTCGGACTGCGTCGGTGATCCTTTCCGCGGCAAGCTCAACATCATCATGTTCCCACACGGTGATTAATAGCCAGCCAGCTTGCTCAAGCTGCTGACGGGTCTGCCGGTCGCGATTCATATTCCTGGCGAGCTTGTCATGCCAGTACTGGCTATTCGCCGATGGTCGACGGTGATGTTCGGGGCAGCCGTGCCAAAAACAGCCATGGACCTCAACGGCGACGCGAGCCGGCCTGAAAACGATGTCGATCTTCCGACGCAGATCGGGTAGCGGATGGGCGCAGACGCGGTAACGCAACCCTTTGGCGTGAAGGGCTCGCCGCAGCGCCATCTCTGGCGTGGTGTTGCGACTGCGATTGCCCTGCATGGCACGTCGGGTCGCGGGGCTGGATGCCCAGGATGCTTCTGGTATACCCCTCACCATCTGCGGGTCCTAGCCCTCCCCGGGGATGTCAGGCACCCACCACCGCCAGATGCGGCGGGTCGGCAGCTCGCAGCTCCCCGCGCACGAGCGGCATGAGGTACTCACGGGCAAGCCACGACACTACCGGCACGCATACAGCGTCACCGAAGCCAAACAGGGCCTGGTTGGTGCGGAGCCCTTCGAGGTGGTAGTCACCGGCACCCATGAGGCGGGCGTATTCCCCGGGAGTCATCCACCGCACCCGCACCTTGCCGTGACCAGCCTCCACGACGGCCTGCTTCGAGGAGCCACCTCGCGCGGTGCGCAGGCATCCCGAGATGTCATCTGGACGGATTTCCCAGGTCGGCTTGCCGCCTCGTGTCCGGCGATACGCGGTCCGACGCGAGATCCTGCGCAGTTTTCGCAAGGCTTCCAACCGCTCTGCCTGGATGGGCGACAAGGACTCGATGAAGGCAGCTCTGCGCAGCCCGTCCCACCACAGATCGCTGTCGAGCGGCAGCTTGTCAGCCAGCTGAGTCAATCCGGTGGTCAGGGGAGGCGGGGGCGCAGGCAACATCGCCCGGTGAGTTCTCAGGCTGGAATCACCGAAAGGCGCCTGGAGCCAGTCCGGCCGCAACTCGCTGTTGGGCACGGGCTCGTCTGCTGGTGGATCGATCGCACCGACGAGGAATAGCCGAGGCCGTGACTGCGGCACAAACCGGCGCGCGTCGAGCGTAAGGACATCCACGGAGTAGCCAAGATCATTGAGCGCACGGATGGCCGCAGCTAGGTCCTCGCCCCCATGGCTGGTGGCCAGTCCCACCACGTTCTCGAGCGCCACGACGGGGGGGCGCCGCTCGCCCATCTCTTCCAGCACGCGAACCAAGTGCCAGAACGTCCCCGACTCGCTGCCCGCCAGGCCCCGTCGAGCGCCCGCCAAAGACAGGTCAGTGCATGGGAACGATGCCCAAGCGAGACTCAGCCCCTCGGGCATCTCGCCTCCTGTCACCTTGGCCACGTCACCGAGTTGGAAAGTGTGCTCGTGCTCCAGGTCTTGGAAGTGCCGAACGTACATGTCCCGCTTGTCCGGTTCGATGTCGTTCGACCAGATGACTCTGATGCCAGCTTCTTCCAGGCCGATGCGGACGAGCCCTATCCCGGCGAAGAACTCGGCAGCGGCGGGCTTGGTAACGCCGGCATCGGAGGGGATCAACGCTAGCTGGGTCACGTGCCAACCTTACTGACCTAATCTTGATCAACCACGTAGCGGGGCCGCGCCAACTCGGGACCAGGGCTCGTTCGGGGTCGCGCCGGCCGACCGGGCAGCCACGCGGCCAGTCGCGGGTCGACGGGCTACAGGTTCTCGGGTAGCTCAATCAAGAGTGAGGGGTCGGTCTCTGCTTCGGCTGTGCGTTTGTTGTATGTCTCCAGCAACCTTCGCAGCCCTGACCGGATGCTCTGATCGCGGAACTCCGCCATCTCCTCCACGTTGGTGCCTACGAAGTCCTCCACAGCCTGGATCGCGACGTAATCCCCTACCTGCCCAAGCTCCGACAGCTGCAGAGCGGCGGCGAGCTTCGCCTCTGGGACCAGCACCCGGCACCGGTAACCCGCAGCGCGGTTGGCTTTGCACCGCCCCTCGAACAGCGATTGCCCGGGGCTCATCGTCACGTGAATCACCGTGTCGCCCACAAGGAAGTCGCCCGGCCGAGCAGTCTGAGCATCGGCAGTCGTGTAGCTTTCGTTACCGATAGTCAGGGCAGGGAAGCGGAGGGCGAGCTTTGCGCCCACAAGGTGCTGCGCCACAGCGCCCGCCGTATTACCCCCTCGCTCGTGGGCTGCCCTCAGCACAGCGGCGACGACCAGCTTGATCGGGGTCGCCGGAACAAACTCCGTTTTGAGCCGCTGCTTTCCGAAGTACTCGACCTTGATCTGGTCGACGAACCATGCCTGCAAGGTCGTCGCAACCTGGCCCAGCTCCTTCTCGGAAAGGGCACGGAGATCGTCCGACCGGGGATGTCCGTCGATAACGCTTACGAGTTCGACAGCGATTTCCTTAGTCATTCGAGAGGTCCTGCCGCCCTCCTTCAAGAAAGGCCGCTCCTCCCCGTGCTTCCTCAGGATGCGCTGAGCCTGCGGACCACCTGCGCCTTTCACCTGGGATTCCGAAAGGTAGTCAGATCGGCTCAGCGGATAATGCCGCCCGAGATGTTCGGTCACGTAAAGCCCAGCGCAGAAGACATTCGCGTCGATAGCACCCTTCCTGTTGCGCTTGGTCTCCCGCCAGTCCTCCAACGAATTGATCAGGTCCTCAACGATTGGCTCTGCTCTCAGCCAAACCAAATCCACTACGCACCTCAATCACATAGACAGCTCGGGCAGCTTACGCTAGCGCTGAAACTTGTTCGACCCCGTAACGGCCGAAGAGGTCCCGACGCGGCGGTGTCATTGTGGAGGGAGAGTGCCCGTCATGCCGAAGACAGCAAACGCCCAGCTACCGCAACGGGCGTCCGATCGAGCTCGAAGAGATCCGCCGTCTTCACACTCAGGAACGTCTCCTGTACCTGGCGCATTGCGTCGGTCTGCTCCGGACGGAAGAGCGACGGATCGGTACGCCACAACGGATGAATGAGGACCACCGCCTTCTGCCGGGCGAGGCTCGACAGCACCCAGAGGCCGTTAACCCGGTGTCGCTCGATGCCGTACTGCCCGAAGGAGTTGATGAAACCCCGGGTTAGGACGTCACCGCGATCAAGCCAGCGGCCCCAGTCGACCTCTCGGGCCAGTCCAAGTTCGGCCATGTCGAGTGCAAGCCGCCAGTCCAGTGCGCCATGGATCCGTTGGTTGTCAAAAGACCTAAGGCAGTCGGGACACGACACGGTGCATTCCGCGGCGTGCCGGCTTGCCTGCCACCGCTGTCGCAGATCGTCGAGCACGCGGTTGAGCACCTGTGCGAACAACTCGGGTTGGCCGAGGAGCGATGCATAGCCAGCCCCGTTCTCTAGGCTATCCGCGACGAAGATGCGATGGGTCTGTTCGTCGCCTACCCGGGCCGGGCTCAGACCCACGGTTAACTCGCTGGAGTCCACGTCTAGCTCTGCCTGGAAGCCCTTGCGGAGCACTTCGGCCAGCGACCATAGCGCCGGAAGCCCGGCAGGCTGGACCTCGCGTGCGGTCGGGATGATGCCACCAGGCAGAGCCAGCCGGTTGAGAGTCACGACGAGAGCGTCGGTCTTACGCACATCGCCGATAGCGGCGTCGCTGCGGCGTCCCCGGGTTTTAGGGATAGAGACTTCGTTGCTGTAGAGAGATTCATCGGTCACCACGACGCTGCGGTCGACCGCGTCCTCCATGGGAAAGAGCCGACCGAGGTTGTCATTGATTCGGAGAATGTCGGCCATCTCATAGACCTCGACCAGGAGGCCCCCAACCGATGACGAACGGCTCGGCGCCGAGGCGATCGCCAGCTCGGGCGCACCCACAACGGCGACGGTCTCGCCGTCGACGTCGTAGTCGCGGGGCCGATAGTCGGTGCGGAAGCCGAGCGGCTGGTACATGTCAAAGGTGTTCACCCTTCCGCCACAGACTGCGCAGGCAGGGGCCGGCGCGGCCAGTGATGTGCTGCCGCAGTCCTCGCATCTGCTAACGCTGATTGGCGGGCCGAGCGGGTCGACGGGCAAGACGGAGTTCCCTCTGACGTCAAAGGCGGCAAATCCCACCGCGGTGTGAATTTCGTCGTCCCGGACGACCTCTGCGCCGGGAACGAAGCTGGCGATTGCCATGTCCAGCGATCGGTCGGAGACCGCCGCCGCCTCGAGCTGCCGCTTGTCCCGGGGGTGGCTCTTGTAGAGATAGCGCACCCGCGTCGGGAAGCCGAACATCGGCAACACTCCCGCATTGGCCAGGATCTGGCTGAGCTCCTTCTGTTGGTAGAAGGGGTTGGAGACAGCTGCATCGATGTCGCCGATTAGATCGCTGGCGGCCCACCGCTCCAGTTCCTTGATCTCGGCGGAGGCAATGCCCGATCGGACCGTCAGCGCGGCGATGATCGCGGGGACGTCCGCCGCTGCAGCCAGCCATGCCTGGACCTGCGGGCGGTATGCCGGCCAGTCATCGCGGGTGCCGAAGATCCCATGGATGCTGTCCGGCGTGCGTTCCGGGACTGGTTCGCAGGCGGCGAAGGCGCGGCGCAGCAGCTCAGCCGCGACCACGCGCCGCGCGATCCGCGTCCGCCGCAGGTCGAGGAATGGCTGCGGGGGTGTGTCCCCGGTCATTCGCTCAGTGGCGTTGAAGTAGTAGTCATCATGGGTGCGGGAGCGGGCGACGGTCAGGGCGTATGAGTAAGGCTGTCCCTGCCGGCCGGCCCGGCCCACGCGTTGCTGATAGTTGAACCGTTGCGGCGGAACGTTCGCCATGATGGTCGAACGTAGGGAGCCGATGTCAACGCCCACCTCCATGGTGGTTGTCACGCTAAGGACGTCCAGCGGCGTGGTCAGGTGGTTCTCGGTCGGCGGCTTGAGCAGTGCCTCCTTGAACCAGCGCTGGCGCTTTCGCTGCAACGTCAGCGGCTTTGTCTGGCCGGTCAGCTCCGCGACCGCCATACGTCGCGGAGACAGGTCGGCGAGCCAGGCATAGTAATCCTGCTCGATTTGATCTCCGTGGCGCTGCTCGAGTCCGACATGGTGGCAGCCGCGTGCCGCGCAGACGCCTGCAGACGCATGCAGGTGCCGATAGTTACATCTCGGGCAGACCCAGACTGCGTCACCACCCTTCACCAGCACGAAGGGCGCGTCGGCACTGCTGACCCGAAGTCCCCAGTCCGGGGCGATTCGGTCACGGATCTCGCGCGTCACCCAAACCTCGAGTCCGCTTCTGTCGACGCCTAGTTTGTCCGCGACGGCGTGGACGTAGGCCCGGACAGGTCGCGGCATGTCGGTCTGCGGGCTGAACCAGCGACCGCCTGCGTACCGCCCTTGGATGCCCATGATCCGAATGACCGAGCGCAGAATCTGCAGGCTGAGTTCGGCGTCAAGGCCGCTGCCAGAGAGCTGCGGAGCCCGCGGCTCGACCATCACCAGCCCGGTGGACTCTAGGTCGCGGTGAGCCCGGTCGAACACCGCCTCCGCCATGGCAGTTGCCAGCATTTGCCGGTAGAGCTGGATGCCCGCCATGCGTGTATGCGGGGCAAGCGGGCTCCACAGCTCCGGCTCAGGAGGATCGAAGATTCGATACCACGGCTCGCCCTGCCACTCCCGCACAGATCGCGCGGGTCCAGCCGGGTGGACCCCGCGAGCGAGCATCCTCGTTTCCAGCCGAATGGCTGCTTGCGTCCAGGGGATCCGCGCCGTGGGATCGCTCGCCTGACGGTATTCGGCGATGAGTGCGTGATCACTCGGCGACGCCGCGCCAGCAGCCGCCCGAATGGCCGCGCCGTAGACATCCGGATGCTGCTGCTGGAACGTCATCAGGGGAGGGAGCTCATCCGGGGCGAGCGGCTCCTTTACCGACTTGAACACCAGATCGACTGGATCTGGCTGGCGCTCCTCTAGCTCGTGCCGGATGAGCTGACGCACCAGGTCCCGATGATGGTTCCGGGCCACCGCAGAGGCGGTGCGGGCGGCATCATCGCGGCTATCGGTGAAGAGAATCGTGCGAGACTCAGCCGCAGTGGAGCCCATGCTCCGAAATAACTGCGAGAGGTACAACTGGATCGCCTGCGACTGACCGGATCGGTGGCCACGGATTGGCGACCGCACAATCCCGCGCCAAAATCGCCGCAGGTCCCCGTTATAGTTCTTGGCATCGCACCGCGGGCAACGTTCTGGAAGCGCTGGTGGTTTCGCCGTTGCGCTCGAGCCGAGACCGGAGACGGCCAGGGTGAATCCGGTCGCGCTTGTCATCGTCTCGATGATGCGGCCGGATGTGGGATCCAGCTCCACGGGCCGGAAGCTGAAGGTCGCGCTCCGGCCCTGCGGCGTCTTGTGCTGCCAGGCGCCCGTGGCGGATTGTCCCGGCCAATACCATATGTACTGGTTGAGGGGTCGCATGTTGACCGGACGGGTCTGCGGTGACGGAATCTCGATGGGATTAGCGCCGATGACCAGCTCCGGTGGGTTGCTGGCCGTATGCCGTTCGATGATGTAGCCGCCTAGGCTAACCTCGCCACAGTCGAAGCAATACAGTACCTCCAGAACCCGACCGCCACATGGGCAGGTGGTAGCCGGGCGGCTGAATAGTTTGCCGATCGCGCGCCCAGCGTAGACGTGCTCGGACGAAACCTGGCTGCAGTTCGGGTTCGCGCAGGCCCAGAGTCCGCTCGCGGTGCGGACAAACATATGGGCGCGCAGCGGGATGCTGGCCGGGCCGCTTCCCGCTTCGGCGACCGCCGACAGTACGACGTCCATCGCGGCGCCGGCGTCCACAGTCTTATCGAACAGTCGCCCCTCGATGACAGAGAGACGTGTGGCTCGCAGCGGCTGGTTCGGCTTCTCTCGACAGGCAGCGGCTATCGCCTCCGAAAGGCGGTGCTTGTCCGCAATAGCGGCCAGGGCCGCAGAACGGACCGTCGGTTCTTCAGGAAGGGTTCGCGCGATTTCCTCGAATTCTATGCGTGACAGCGGCTCGCGGTTTGGCACTGGTCGCGGCACCCCGGCCGTGACCTGGAAACTCGAGCGAGGCACGCCGAAGAACTGCTCCAGATACTCGCCGCCCTTCTCGTCGTCGCTCAGCGACGCGCTAGTGGCGAGGCACCGCAGTTGCGGCGAGTCTGCGTCGAGACCGATGCGGGAAAGCAGATTGCGAACGACCATCGCAACCTCGCTGCCCTGTGTCCCCCGATACAGGTGCATCTCGTCGATCACAATGGTGAAAAAGTTGTTCTGCCGGTCGGCAGCGAGCCAGTCTGCCGTCTTCTGAAAGAGCTCCTGCTCGATGTCCCTCATCAGCATTGCGTTGAGCATGGAGTAGTTGGTCACCATGAGGTCGGGTGGCGAGGCGACCATGTCCCACCTCGTGACCATCTCACCAAGAGCGGGGTCGGAGAACTGAGACAACATGTGCTCGACCGCACGTCGATCCGTGTCATCCTGATAGGCACGCACGAGTGCCTGATAGTCCTGCTCGGCGCTCCTAATCTCGGCCGCCGCTTCACGGACTTTCGACCCGTCTCCGGAACCCGGCCGGTTGCCGGACCCGAGGGTGGCACCCGTGTACCGACCGAACCACAGCTGTGGGACTTGCCCTGTCGCGGCGATTCGCCGCAGAGCCCGGCGAAGTCGGCCGATCTGGTCCTCGACGAGTGCATTCGTCGGATAAAGGACAACTGTCCGTAGGGCGGCAGGGCGGTTCTCGAGGTCGCGTAGCGGCCGCCACTGCAGCGCGTTGTCCGGTGCCTGCCACCAGCGGTCGGGTGCAGGCTGACTGCGCCAGGTAAGTGCCTCGCGAACGAGCCGGGCGAGTACCGGGAGCAGGAAGGACTCAGTCTTACCGGAACCTGTGCCGGACGTGACGACAACATTCCGCCGTCCTTCGCCAGGGCGAAGCGAGTGGATGAGCGCCTCGGCCTGGTGGGACCGCAGAAATATCTCTTCGCCAGGGGCAACGAAATCGCCGAACAAAGCCTCGCCGACAATGCGAGCCGCAGCAGGATCGAGACCTGCTGCCTCTGCCGCCTGCTTCAGCGGGTAGTCCGCATCGTATGGGACGACCGGCTCGAGCAGGATGTCGGTGAAGATGAGGCCGGGTTCTTGCAGTAGTTGTCGTCGCTCCCGCCGGAGCGGTTCGTCCCGCAACCAGAATGCCGTATCGAAGTACCTAAGGTAGGCGTCCCGGAGCTCACCGTAAACCTGGGTAGGCACGGGGAACGTCGACGATCGGTTGTTACTGGCGGACAAGGTGCGATCAGTCATGTTGTTCCTCAGCGGGCGAGACGGGTAGCTAGCATGTCTGCGACGTCGGCTGGCACGTTGTAGTAGCGAAGGAGCCGACGCTCTTTGATCGGAGCAGGTGGACGCCCTGCACATAGGACCGCCGCCCGCCCATAAAGCCCTGGCAAGTCGGCACCGAGCGGCACATCAAGCGCCTGGGCCGCTGGGTCGTATGCCAGCAACGGCCGGCCCGCCCTGAGCGCCTCAAGGTGTTTGACGAGTTGCGCTGTGCCGACGCGGGCCGTTCCGTTCGCGAGCTCAACGTCCCGTCGCACGATGTAGGTGCTGCCGAATGACTCGAGGCGGAAGGCACCCAAGGTTTCGGCATGACGCTGGGGGACCCAGGCGGCCGAGCCAAGATGAAAGTGTTGGATCCGACGAGCACCTGGCATGGTGATTGTCGGAAGCGACGCCTCCACGGCGGTGAGATCCGGAGCAGCGCGGAGGATGGCCCGGGCGGCATCTGCGGCGACCGTCACCTCCCCTATCGCGCTGGCCAGTTCCTGGGCGGTCTTCGGTGCCAATCCGCTGAGGGTCCGTCGGCTCGGTCCCGGGCTGGTGGTTTCGATCCCGACCTTGGCCCCAGCCTCGGCCGCCAGCTCCTCAAGGGTTTCGACATAGCTTGGCGGCCAGTAGCCGGTTAGCAAGTAGGCACCGTCGGCGAGCTGGGCCAAGGCCGGTGGGGCGATCTCCCACTCGACCGCCTCTAGAGTCCGCTCATCCCGTCGGACTGCGATGTGAGCAAGCGCTTCAAGAGTCCGAGTAAAGGTGTCGACGAAGAGCAAGGAGCCTTCAATTTGCAGCGCGATGCCCTCAAGCGCAGAAATTGGGCCGCCGCCAGCGTGCATGAGCCCATCGAGGCCAACGTCCCAGGTCAAAGGCTCCGCCCGCACCGGCTCCACGTCGTGGACGTCGACGCGATACATTGCCTCGACCTTGTCTCGAGCCCGCTTGCTTTTCTGAGCCGCCCAATGATTGTTCGGAAATCGCTTCACAAGGCCGCAGTTACGGCATACCCCGGATACAAACGAAGTGCTCGCGTAGGGCAGCTCGTAATAGTGAGCGCCGGTGACAAGACATGATCTCGCGTCAGGGGTGGTCAGGACCGCGCTGGCGACCTCGCCATACTGGGTTGGCCGCTGCTGCGTCCACCAGACGGAGCGGGGTGCCTGCACGGCTGGAGATAGCGGTGACGCCTCGGTTGCGACAGCCCCATCGATGACTGGCGACGACTCTTCTTCATACGGTTCTGCGCTCAACGCAGCCCACCCCTGGTGGACCGCCGGCTGATGCGCCAGGCGCCGGCAGCGGGTCCACATTGCGAGGTCAACCGAGTCGGCCGACCGCAGCAGGAAGGGCAGGCGCTGTGTGGGATCGTTGGCACCGTCAACAAACAGCAAAGCCTCGTAGTCACCCACGGGGAGATGCTCATCGGCCGTATGCAGAATTAGCGCAGCCCCCTCACCCTCACGTTCGCAGGCCACCCGCTCGAGGGCGTTTGGGTCGACGTCGCCCACAATGCTCTCGGCGTCTCGACGCGCTACCTGAAGGCGGATGTGCTCTGCACCGGTCGACACTGCTCGGATCTCCGGCGGCGCATATGCCGAGAACTTACGCAGCCGGCCCGGAAGCTTGAGCCCTTCGGAGAAGGCCACCTGCGAGGAGACCGACGGCAGGAGCACATTGACGTCGGCGCGCGCTCGGGACCTAGCCTCGGACGGCAGCAATCCCAGGATCTGCACATCCCGGAAGAGGACCCAACCGGCTGGCACACCTTCAGATCCGCCCTGCACTCTCTGGAATCCCGGGCGGGCCACGTGCTTGAGCACATCCGCGACCTCCCCTGCCAGCGAGTTGGACGCAAAGACCAAGCCGTCCTCGGCCAGCTGCAGTCGCTCCACTTCGAGGAACAGGCCGAGGGTCTCGTCCTTGCGCAGCGGCACCACTCGTCGGGGCCGTCGTTGGACGGTCTTGCCATCTTCACTGGACAGGACCAGGACACCATCGAGGATCGAGGACTTCTCAAGGCCCGCAGGCCGTGGAAGGCGGTGCCAACCATTTACCCACGGCATGAGTTCGAGGACCGGCTTATCGTCACCAATCGCGCTGTCGATCTGCATGCAGTGGGGCTCAGCAGGCCCCGGGATGCGAGCCACGACACTGAGCTCCAGGCTGCTGCCGAACATGCTCGATCGAGTCAAGGCAACCAGCCTAACCTCTCCACGCGGCCGAAGCGCCTCTGCAGAGAGCGGAATTACCTCGGTGCTGCTGCCGTCCCAGTTCTGCAACTCGAGCGAGACGACACTGGCAATACGTTCCCGCGTGGCCGCATGCCGGATCCAGAGCGAAGCGAGATTCTTACTGATCGGAGGCGGGTCTCGCCGGATCCACTCGTCAAGGAGTGGCTGCATCTCCTGGGGTGCCACCTCCTGCCCGGGATGGAGCCCGTAGTCGGCGAAAAATCGCGGCAGCTTACTGCGGTCATGTTCGCGAACCAGAGCCTGCGAGATGGAGAGACCAATGTATCGGTGGGAGATGGCCACGGCCGACGGGAGGCCGCGCATGCCGTCAAGGCCGGTGAGCCAGGTCGCCAGCACATTCCAGAAAGTCACGACGTGCTGGCGGTAGTGCGCCTTAAGGCGCTGCTTTTCGTGTTGGTCCCGAGCCCCGAGGAGCTGCGCTAGCCTGCCGAAGTAGTTATTGGGTCCCATATCGGCGTCACGGCCCATGCGCTCCGCAGCCATGCTGAACACCGCCAACAGGGCCAGGATAGGGGGTGGACTGAGGGTTGGACGCGAGGTATGGGCAGTGCGGCGCCACGCTCCAAGCCAGGTGGTGAGATGCGTGAGGATCTCACCGAAGGTGTGCCGACTCCCCGCGAGGCACAGAACCTCCCGTACAGCAGTGGCGAGCGCCTCCTCAACCTCATCAGATGGAGTCCCGGTCTTCTCACCGAGCAGCGGAATGGTGTCACTGTCGACATCGATATAAACCGGCTGGCCTCCTAGCTCTTCCGAGAAGAAGACCTCGGCTATCGCTTCATTCCAAGCGTCATACGCTTCCCAGCGAGACATCCTAGATCCCTCCCTGCAGAACGGGCCCAAGTTGCGGCATGGCTTGACGCCTTGCAGGGGTTGCGAGCTCAACGACAGCGCGCATGACCGAGGTCGACCCGCAGGCCGCGGAGGACAGAACGTCGGCCCCGCCGCGGCATTCGCCCGAGCCCACTTTCGCCAGGACCGCTAGGAGCGCACGCTCGGCCCTACCCCCCGGCGAGAAAGGCACCTTGGTAAGCACCGTCACCCCACTCCCCACTGACGGTGCTCGGACCATATCGCCCCGCGTCCTGTCAGCGGGACCCCAAGTCTTCAGCCGTTCAGCCGGTCCCCACCGCCCTGTCTGCACTGTCAATAGCCTTGCAAGTTGATATCGCTGCGGGGAAAGCAATCAGGTCTTGGTAGCGGTTTGCCCTGCTCAAGGGCAGTCTCCTCCCCTCGCCGTGAGGCAAAGCCGTAGCTATGACCGAGCGGGCACAGGTCTCCCCGGTCACCAAGGCGTGTGAGCAAGACCCTCGTTTTTGTCGGAGATTCGACAGCGAGGATCGTCCTGCACTCCTCATGAGACTCGTTCGGGGAGGCGTGCCGTGCCGGAAGGCGGCGCGATGAAGGTGTCCCGTGGACGACCGCCGGCTGCTATAGCTGCGCAGAGTGTGTCCCCGGTCTTGCGATCGGCCAATCTATGCCAGTGGATCAGGACAGCGGCGGGCACCCGGTCTCGAATGCCCACCGCCGCCCGCTCCACCCGGCCCACGCCCACCGACTCCGGCGGGACTTCCGGACTCACTCGCCCGTCGCCGGTAGTCGTGCCCTGGCCGCCACGCTGTGTGCCCGATCATCGCCGTCACCGCCGGTACGAAGAACATCGACATGGCGGACGCGGACAGCACGATGCCGATCGCCGCCGCGAAGCCCATCTGCTGCAGGAACGAGATTGGCGCGAGGATCAGCGGCAGTGAACTGAGCCGGTTGAGGATGCCGGGATCCAAGCGGACGCTCAGCAAGAGCGCGACCAGCAACATCGGAACGTTTGCGCAGCACCCGGCTCAGCAACACCGCCACCCCACCGGCGATCACCCCGACCACCGTCCCGGTGACCAGGCTCGACATCACCGCCGCACCCCGCAACAACGCCTCCCGCGCACCCGGCGCCAGCCCCGCCAACCCCGACGCGTCCATCCCCAGCGACGAGTCCCAGAAGACCTGGTGACCGGCCGCCAGGAACACCCCGTACAGCGCCCCGACCACGACAAGCGTCAGGAACGGGCGCGGCGGTCGCCGCCACAGCACGGCGGCGACCCAGCACAGCGGCGGCCCGACCGCCAGCAGCGCGGCCACGATCGTGCCCTCCGGCACCACGCCCAGGTCGTGCAGAGCTACGCGCGGGGCGGCCAGCGCGGCGAGCGCGACCAGCGCCGGCCAGGAGAATCCGAGGGTACGGCGGGCCCCGCTCATCGCGTCGCCGCCGAGGCGGCCGAGGCCGGCGCGGGAGCCGAAACCGGGGCCGGCGCGGTCGAGCGCACGAACTTCAGCAGCGCGACGAACGCCAGGACGGCGGTGACCGCCCCTCCGGCGACGCGCACCCAGTGACCGGCGACGAACTCGGCGGCGACCTGCCGCAGGTATTCCGGCGAGTGCGTCCCCACCGGGTCCACGAACATGATCTCGTTGCGTGGCCAGAAGAAGACGGCCGAGAACAGGAACTCGCAGACGACGAAGACGGCTGTGGCGCCGGCGATCCACCAGCGCAGCCGGCGGTCGCGCCAGGTGAGCAGGGTCGCGGCGACGCTGCTCAGGATCACCGACGCGCCGAGCGGCGGGAAGTAGTCGTGCGGGCCGCCGTGGACGAGGAACTCGCGGGCCCGGTCGAGGGAGGCGGGCGCGTCGTTGAAGATGTTCGGGTAGAGCATGACTGTCTCGGCGGCGACCCCGCCGAACGACATCATCGAAGCCCAAACCATCGCAATTAGGGCTATCCAGGTCAGTCGTGTGCGTACCACGAGGGTTCTCCTCACGAATTGGGGACGCCATCGACGCTAGGTCGGGGGCCGGGCACCGTCGTCCGCGTGGCCGCGCGACCGGTTGTCGCTTCTCGGCGTACGCCTCGGGGTTGTCCCTGACGCCTGCGGACGACAGCGGCGGAGGGCCGCGCGGACCTAGGCTCGAAGCGTGCCCGACGCCCTGTCCACACGTGCCGACGCGCTGCTCGCCGCTGCCACGCTCGGCCTGGTCGCGGTGGCCGTGGCGGCCGAGCGGCCCGCTGCCGGCGGCGCGGCGCTCGCCGTGGTGTTCGGCGCGGGGCTGGGCGGGCTGGTGCTGTGCGCCAGGCGGTGGCCGGTGCCGGCGCTGCTGGCCACGGCGGTCGCCATCCTCCTGTACTACGCGCTGGACCTGCCGCCGGTCGGCGTGGCCGCTCCGGCCGCCGCAGTGCTCTACCGGGCGTCGGAACGCGGGCGGGTGGTTCCGGCCGCTGTGGTCGCCGGGAGCCTGCTGGCCGTATCGGTGGTCGCGCGGTTGGCCGAGGGCGACGACGTCGGCGTCGTCGTCGGTACGCAACTGGGCTCGGAGGCGGCGTTGCTGCTCGCCGTCATCGCCCTCGGTGATGCGGTACGCAACCGCAGGTCGCTCCGGGCGGCGTTGATCCGCCAGGCGGTCGCGGCCGACGAGGAGCGCCACCGGGAGGCGGCCCGTCAGGTCGAGGCGGAACGGCTGCGCATCGCCCGGGAGGTGCACGACACGCTCGGCCACACGATGTCGGTGATCACGTTGCAGTCCGCCGTCGCCCAGGAGGCGCTCGCTGACAGCGATCCGGCGCAGGCGGAGAGCGCGCTCGCAGCGATCCGGTCGGTGAGCGGCAGCGCGATGGCGGAGTTGCGGGCCACGCTCGGCACGCTGCGCCGCGAACCGGGGCCGCGGGAGCCGGCCCCCGGCTTCGACCGGCTCCCGGCGCTCGTGGAGGGCGTACGCCAGGGCGGGCTGGCAGTCGACCTGCGCGTCGAAGGGCCGGTGGACAGACTGCCGGCGGTGGTGGGCAGCACCGTCTACCGGGTCGCGCAGGAGGCGCTGACGAACGTGCTGCGCCATGCCGGGGCCACCCGGGTCACCGTCACGGTGCGCGCCACGGCCGCTCGGCTCACGCTTGAAGTGGTGGACGACGGTCGCGGCGGCCCACCCGCCGGCCGGGCGGACGGCAGGGGTCAGGGCCTTCGCGGCATGGCCGAGCGGGTCGCCCTGCTGGGCGGCACCGTCGAAACCGACACAGTCCAGAACGGCACCGCCGCATCCGGCGGCACCGGTTTCCGGGTGGCGGTCAGCCTGCCGCTGGCGGGAGTCGCCGCGTGAGCCCGATCCGCGTCGTCCTCGTGGACGACCAGCACCTCGTCCGTACCGGCCTGCGGGCGCTGCTCGACCGGGCGCCGGACATCGAGGTGGTGGGCGAGGCGGGCGACGGCCGCAGCGGCCTCGCCGTGGTACGCGAGCAGCGGCCCGACATCGTGCTGATGGACGTACGGATGCCCGGCGGGGACGGGCTGGAGGCGACCCGCCGGATCCTGACCGACCCGGCGCTGGACGGCGTGCAGGTGCTCATGCTGACGACGTTCGACGACGACGAGTACCTGTTCGAGGCGATCCGCGCCGGGGCGGCCGGTTTCCTGCTCAAGGACACCCCGCCGGACGCGCTACGGGACGCGGTGCGGACGGTGGCCGGTGGCGACGCGCTGCTGTCTCCCGCCGTCACGCGGCGGGTGCTCGCGGCGGCGGCCCGCTCGCCGGTGGCCGACCCGGCGCGGCTGGCCGGACTGACCGCCCGGGAGCGGGACGTGCTCGCGCAGGTGGGCGCCGGACGGTCGAACACGGAGATCGGGCAGGCGCTGTTCCTGAGCCCCGATACCGCCCGCACCTACGTGAGCCGGCTACTGCAGAAGTTGAACGCCCGGGATCGGGCGCAGCTCGTCGTGATCGCGTACGAGAGCGGGCTGGTCCGCCCCGGCGAGGGCTGAGCCGCGCCGGGGCGGGTGAGTGTCAGACCGGCGTCGCGTCGGCCGGCTCGGGCGCGGCGTGCCGGCCGCCACCGCCGTTACGCCGTTCGTCGCCGTGCCCCGGCCACCACGCCGTGTGGCCGATCAGCCCGGTCAGCGCCGGTACGAAGAACATCGACATGACGAACGCGGACAGCACGATCCCGATCGCCACCGCGAAACCCATCTGCTGCAGGAACGAGATCGGCGCGAGCATCAGCACCCCGAACGTGCCGGCCAGGATCAGCCCGGCCGCGGCGACTGTCGGGCCGGCGTGTTCCACCCCGATCGCGGCGGCCTCGTGCGGTTCGTGCCCTTCGCGCGCCTCCTCGCGGAGCCGGGCGATCATCAGGATGTTGTAGTCGGTGCCGATCGCCACCACGAACAGGTAGAGGATGATCGGCAGCTGGAACGTCACGCCGGGGTTGCCCTGGAGCCCTTGGAACACGTACACGGTCGCGCCGAGCGTGGCGGCGAAGTTGAGCAGCACCGCGATCACCAGGTAGACCGGCGCGACGAGGCTGCGCAGCAGCAGCCCGAGGATGAGCGCGATCAGGCCGGCGGCAACCGGCAGGATGACCGAGAGGTCCCTGTTGTTCGCCGAGTTGATGTCCGCGAAGATCGCGGTGGCGCCGCCGACCAGGGCCTTGGTGCCCGGCGGCGCGGCGGCGTGCAGCGCGTCCCGCAGGTCGTCGCGGACCAGCGTGATCGCCTCGTTGGACATCGGGTTCTCGTTCAGCAGCAGGCTGATCCGGGCGACGCTCGGGTCGGTGGCGCTGCGCTCCGGCGGCTGCGCCCGCCCGACGCCCGGCGCCTTGGCCGACGCGGCGGCGAAGTCGTTCACCTGCTGGTCGGTGAGCGGGGTGCCGTTGCCGGTGGTCAGGTAGACCTCGGTGGGCGCGAGCGCACCGGCGGCGAAGCCGCGCTGGAGGTCCTGGGCGGCCCGCGCCGACTCGGTGTCCTGCGGGAAGCCGGCGCTGAAGTCGTAGTCGGCCTTGTAGCCGAGCACCCCGGCGGCTAGCGCGACGAGCAGCACACCGGAGGCGGCTGCGACGACAGCCGGGCGACGGCCGACGGCGGCGCCGAGCCGCCGGGACAGAGTCGCCTTCGGTGGGCGCTGCCACGCCTTCGACGGCCAGAACACCCACCGGCCGAGCAGCGACACCAGTGCCGGGATCAGGGTCAGCGAGGTGACGAGCATGACGCCGACGGCGATGGCGAGCGCCGGGCCGAGCGAGCCGAAGAAGCCGAGCGAGGCGAGCAGCAGCACCAGGAACGCCACGATGACGGCACCGGCGGCGGAGGTGATGACCTCGCCGACCCGCTGCACCGAGACGACCATCGCGGTGCGCTTGTCGTCACCGGCGCGCAGCCGTTCCCGGTAGCGGAACAGCAGGAACAGGATGTAGTCGGTGCCGATGCCGAACAGCACGATCAGCAGGATGGTCTGCAGGTCCTGGCTGACGTTGAGGTCGAACGCCTTGCCGGCGGCGGCGACCAGGCCGGTGGTGACGGACATGACCACGCTGATGACCACCACCGGAAGCAGCGCGGCGATCGGGCTGCGGAAGATGATCAGGATCAGCCCGATGATGAGGATGATGGTGGCGACGCCGACCACCGCGAACGCGTCGTTGAACGTGTCCTCGTTGTCGACGAAGCTGGCCACGTCGCCGGCCACCCCGGCGGTCAGGCCGCTGCCGGCCAGGTCCGGCCCGAGGGCGGCACGCAGATCGCGTACGGCGTCGAGCAGGCCCGGGTCGTCGGGGCTGTCGGCGTCGAGACCGACGGTTACCACCTGCACCGATTTGTCCGGCGCGACGGCCTGCGGCCCGGTCAGGTAGCCGGAGGTCTGCGGGATGTTCCGCGCCTTGAGCGCGGCGGCGAGCTGCCCCACGCGCGCCTCGTCGGCCGCGGTGAGCGGCTTGCCGTCGCCGCGTTTGACCACGACGGTGGCGGTGGCGGTGGCCGCCTGTGGAAACGACTTCCCGGCCAGCTCGGTGGCCTGCACAGACTCGTAGGAGCTCGGCAGGAAGCTCTCCTGGTCGGCTGAGGTGATGTCGCTCAGTGACGGGCTGGCGGCGATGATCGCTATCGCGGCGACGACCCAGCCGCCGATCACCCACCACGCCTTGCCCACGACGAATCTGCCCAGGCGCTCGAACATCGTTTCCCCCGTGTGTTCGGCTGTGTCGCACGCGATCCTACGCTGCGTGAGCAATCCCTTTCGGACGGCTCGCAGACTTCGTCGATGATCCGGTCTCCACCGCGCTGTGTGGCCCGTGCTCGCGGCGCCGGTGCTCGCCCCCGTGCTGGCGGTCCACCAACCCCGACGCCCCGCCGCTGGTCGGGTACGCCGTCGTGTTCGGCGCGCTGCTGGCGCAGAGCACGGTACGGCTCGGCGCCGAGGACAGAACCCACGTGGTGGGTGGCGTGCGGAAATCCGGGGCGCGGTGGGCGAGTTCATTCACCGCCCGGCGGCGACAGCATCCCGCCCGACGGTCCTTACCACCGCCGGAAATACATGGAGGCAGAAGCGATATACCTCAAAGTCATAATCATGACTCTGAGGTATATCGCTCTGGATGGCACACATCTTCAACGAGGCTGGACCACCGAGCCAGGGCGCTCGACGACGGCTGGCGTCACCGCGACGGCTGCCCGGCAGCGGCGGGCGCGACCAAACCGGGCGGCGGAAGTGTCGTAGAGGGCTCGTAGCCTGGCGCGGTCAACGACGATCGCAGGGAGGCGACGTGCTCGACCACTTCTCCGTAGCGGTGCGCGACCTGGCGGCCAGCGGCGCCTTCTACGACACGGTGCTCGCCCCGCTGGGCGCGCGGCGGCTCATGGAGCCCGGCCCGATCGGTTACGGCGTCGACAAGCCCGACTTCTGGGTGGAACCCGCGCCGTCCGACGCCACGCCGGTGCCGGTGCACATCGCGTTCACCGCTGCCGACCGTGCCACGGTGCGCGCGTTCCACGACGCGGCTGTCGCGGTCGGCGCGGAGGTGCTGCACGCGCCGAAGGAGTGGCCGGAATACCACGCCACCTACTACGGCGCGTTCGTCCGCGACCCGGACGGCAACAACGTCGAGGCGGTCTGCCACCGTCCGGAGTGAGTCCGGTTGCGTCGCGGAGGCAGGATGGACCGGTGGAGATCGAACCGGTCGAGCACGCTCCGGTACGCGCCATCCGCCGGTCCTGGCTGGCACAGCGCTGGCACGACCTGACGTTCCTGCACTGGGCGGTCCCGCCGGAGCGGGTGGCTCCACTGCTGCCCGCCGGCACCCGGCCGGACACGTTCGACGGGCTCACCTACGTCGGGCTGATCGGGTTCCAGATGGTCGGGCTGGGGCTCGGCGTCGGCCCGGGCGTGCCGTACTTCGGCACGTTCTGGGAGACGAACGTCCGGCTCTACTCCGTCGACGGCTCCGGGCGGCGCGCCGTCGTGTTCCGCTCGCTCGACGCGTCCCGGCTGGTGCCGGTGCTGGTGGCCCAGCTGAGTCTGCGCCTGCCCTACAAGTGGTCGGCGATGCGGCTGGACCGCTCCGGCGACACGCTCACCTACCGGTGCCGCCGCCGCTGGCCCGGTCCGTCCGGCGCGTCCAGCCGGATGACGGTGCGCGTCGGCGCGCCGATCGCCGAGCCGACGCCGCTGGAGCACTTCCTCACCGCGCGCTGGGGTCTGCACACCCGCGCGTACGGCCGCACCCTTCACGTGCCGAACTGGCATCCACAGTGGCCGCTGCACCGTGCCGAACTGCTGCACCTGGACGACGAACTGGTCACCGCCGCCGGCCTGCCCGCGCCGGACGGCCCACCGGTGAGCGTGCTCTACTCCCCCGGCGTCCCCGTCGTCTTCGGCGGCCCCACGTCGGCCGGATGACCGCCACCGCCTTGATCGACACCAGGTCGCCGGAGTGGCGGCATCCGGCGCACCGGGACACCGCCACCTCCCCGACGTGGCGAGCGCGGTCAGCGCAACGGGTCTTGGGTGCCGTGCGGCACGTCGGGACGGCATCGGCGTACCCGGTCGGCGGCCATCCGACCGCCCACCGCCAGCCCGTACCGCTCGACCGCTGCGAGCCCGTACGCGCTGCACGTGGGCGTGTAGCGGCAGGTCGCCGGCCAGCGGTGCGACAGCCAGCGCCGGTAACCGAGGATGGCGGCCCGGCCGGCGCGGTCCACGGCGGGCCGCCGGACGACGCCGGCGGTCACCGAACCGAGGGTGAGCAGCATCGAGAAGAGGCCCAGGTCGCAGCAGCCCGGCCCGTCACAGGTGGGCACGTCGCAGTTGCACCAGTCCCGGCTCTTCTTCTTGTGGCGGTGCCGCTTCCGGAAGATCACCACGTCATGATGCGACACGCCCGCCAGTGTCGAATGAGGCGACCGGACCGGGTCCGGTGTGATCGGGTCTGTGGACGGCCGGGAACCTAGCGTCGAGGTCGTCACCAGGAAGGAACATCGGGTGCTGGATCGGCTCAACGCCGCGTTGGATTACCTCGAACAGCGGCTCGAGCAGCCGCTCGACGTGGCCGCGCTGGCCCGGATCGCGGGCGTCTCGGAGCATCACTTAGGCCGGCTGTTCTCGGCGTTGGCCGGGCTGCCGCTGTCGGAGTACGTCCGCCGTCGCCGGATGACGCTGGCCGGCGCGGACGTGCTCGCGGGGCGGGAGTCACTGCTCGACGTGGCGGTCCGCTGGGGTTACGGCTCGAACGAGGCGTTCGCCCGCGCGTTCCGGGCCGTGCACGGCGTCGGGCCGACGCAGGCCCGGCAGGCCGGGGCGGTGCTGCGGTCCCAGCCCCGGCTGTCCTTCCGGCTCGTCGTCGAAGGGAACACCAGCATGGACTACCGGATCGTGACCAAGGACGCCTTCCGGCTCGCCGGGCTGAAAGCGCGGGTGCCGCTCGTGCACGAGGGGATGAACCCGCACATCGTGGCGTTCGTCAGGGGCATCGACCCGGCCACCGTACGCCGCATCGAGGCGCTGTCCGACCAGGAGCCGCGCGGGATCGTCAACGTCAGCGCCGAGCTGGCCGGTTCCCGCGACGAGGGTGCCGAGCTGGACTACTGGTACGCGGCGGTGACCGGCGCGGAGGTGCCGGACGGCCTGGACAGCCTGCCGGTCGAGGCCGGTGACTGGGCGGTGTTCTCCAGTTCCGGGGCGTTCCCGGTGGCGGTGCAGCACCTGTGGCGGGCCGTGTTCACGTCCTGGTTCCCGTCCAACCCGTACGAGGCCCGCCCGGGGCCGGAGATCTCGCGGGTGCGGGTCGCCGAGGACGGCGGCACCGCCGACGCGGAGCTGTGGATCCCGGTCCGCCGGGTCTAGGGAGTAGCTGCCGCTCGCGCCAGCGCGGCCGGCACGTCGTGTACGTGGTACGGATGCTCGCTCGGCTCGATGGCGGCGAGGAACATCGCGTACACGGCGGCCAGCCGCAGCGGCGCGACCGGCCGGAGCAGGTCGACGGCCCGGTGCGGGTCGCTGCCCGGCACGTCGGTGCGCCAGCGCCGCGCCCACGCGCCGATCAGCCGGGCGGCGGCGTCCGCGTCGACGTCCTCGGTGAGGCGCAGGATGTCGAAGGCGGGGTGGCCGACGAACGAGTCCGCCCAGTCGATCACCGTCCGCCGCCGCCCGTCGCCGCGCACGTTGCCGGGGTGCAGGTCACCGTGCACGAGCGTGTCGGGCAGGCCGCAGTCACGGACCTGCTGGAGCCGGTGGTCGAGCCCGTCGAGCAGGCCGGCGGCCGCCGACACGTCGTGCCCGGCGAGCCGCTCGCGGATCCAGTCCGCCAGCCCCGTCCCGCGCAGATCCGGCACCCCGGCGGCGACCAGCTCACCGACGACCCCACACGCCCGCCACTGCACCACGTGATGCCCGGCCGCGATCGCGGCACGCTCCCCCTCCCCGGCCCCGTACCGGTCCTGCCCCGGCACGTCCGCCAGCAGCATCCGCCCCTCCCCGTCGGCGGCGAGCACCATCGGCCCGTTGACCAAGGAGTTCGGGTCACCGGGGAACGCCAGGACCGTGGGCTCGTGGCGGGCGAAGGGCGGGAGCTGCTTCAGCCACGCCGGGCCCGCGTCGGTGTCCAGGCGCCAGATGGCGGAGAGGTTCCAGGTGCGCTGCTGCGCCACCGCCGTCACCCGGCGGCCGAGCCGGCGCAGCTCACCCGCCGCCCAGCCGACGCTGCGCGCCGGGCCGCCGGCCCGCGCCCACGGCTGGCGCAGCGGGTGCGGCGCGAGGTCCACGGCAACCCGTTCCAGGGGTACGGCGGGCGCGTCGGCGGTCTGCCCCACGTAGCGGACGTGGCCGCCGGGCGGCGCGGGACGGTCGGCGTCGAGCAGCCGCAGCACGGCGACCGCCAGACCGTGGCGACGACGAACCTCGGCCACGATCGAGGCGACCTCCTGCCACCACGGCTCCGGCACGCCGAACGACGGCAGCGCGCCGAGCGGACGGCCGGCGGCGTCGAGCAGGATCAGCGTGACGGTGCGGGACACGGCCGGACGGTAGCCGGACGCCCCGACGGGAGGCGAGCGGATTCAGCGCCAGACGGTGCGGCGCAGCCCCTGGTGCCCGGCGCACACGTCGCGCTGGCCACCCGTGCGGCTGATCGAGCCGTCGCGGCACTGCACCAGCCAGCCCCGATCGGACCAGAACCCGGGTACGCACTCGAACCAGTCGCACACCCCGGCGGCCGGCCTGCGGATCCGCTGGCCGCCGCAGAAGTCGTACCCGAAGGGGTTCGCCGGGGCGCCGCAGCGGCGCTCGACCGGCGGCTGGGGCGTGCCGCGCGGCGGCGCGGGACGGGCGCGCGACGGCTCGGGGCTGGTCGTGGGCCGGACCTGGACGGCGGGCGCGACCTGCGGCGGCGCGGGAGTGCCGGTGGCCGCCGGGGTGGCCGCGACGGCGCGCTCCGAGCCGGCCCGGGTCGGCGGGTTGGACTCGAAGAGCATCGCCGGGACGACGAGCGCGAGCGCCGCGCCGACGGCCACCGTGCGCCGGCCGCCGGGCACCAGCGCGGAGACCCGGGCCTGGGCGGGAGTGAGCACGGGCGGTCGCTGGGGGCGCTCCGCCGCGTGCTCCTCGATCAGCTCGTCCAGCTCGGCCACGACCGCGGCGCGCTGCTCGATGGCGTCGGCGAACGCGAGCGTGAGCGTGAACCGGAAGTCGGCCACCGCGCCGGTGGGCAGCAGCAACCCGGAGGTACGTCGCCGGTCCAGCACCTGGATCAGGGTGACCGGCGCGCCGGGGTCGTGGGACAGGCCGGTCATCCGGCCGTACGCCCAGTCGCGCCGGCCTCGCCCGCCGAGCAGCACCAGCCGGCGGTTGGTGAGCACGGCGAGCCCGGCGTCGACCACCTTGACGCCCTCGGGGCGGCGCGGGCGCAGCACGGGCGGGTCGGGGTCGACCGTCAGCTCGGGGGCGGGCAGCACTGCGGTGTGCCGGACCTCCACCAGTTGCGCGGCCGGGAGCGTCCAGAAGACCACCTCACCGGGGGCCAGCTCCATCGGCAGGCCGACGCCCGCCTGGGCCGAGCCGTGGAAGGACACCGCGAGCGTACGCAGGCGGCGCAGCTCGTCGTCGCGGCGTCGCCACGCCTCGTCGGCCGCGCGGAAGGCCCGCTGCCGCCGTTCGTTCTGCCGGTGCGCCCACCGGTACCGCCATGTGGAACCCGTCGAATCAGTCTTCGTCACGCCGACTCCTCCGCCGCGCGAGCCCACCAATCGGGGTGTCATTCATGTCAACGATCCGGCAGGGGTACGAAGACACGCGAAAGTCGCCAATTAGACCGATCGGCTGATTGACCGACACTATCGACGGAAACTCCCCCGCGCTTCCCGGCGGCGCTGCTTCGTCATGCGCGCGCGGGAGCACGTCGGTAACGTCAGCCGCACAGCGGGGCGTAGCGCGGCCCCCCGGGCGGCGAGGAGGTGCACCGGTGGGCGACCCGGCCGTCGTGGTGGGCGTGGACATCGGCACCACCAGTTCCAAGGCGGTCGCGTTCGACACCTCCGGCCGGCAACTGGCGAGCCACTCGATCGGTTACCCGCTGGAGGAGCCGAACCCCGGCTGGGCCGAGCAGGACCCGGACCTCATCTACGAAGCGGTGCTCGGCGTCATCCGCGCGGTCGTCGACGAGCTGGCCGCGCCGATCGCCGGCCTGTCGTTCAGCACCGCCATGCACAGCCTGATCGGGCTGGACGCCGACGGCACCCCGCTGACCCCGTCGATCACCTGGGCCGACTCCCGGGCCAGCGCGCAGGCCGAGCGGCTGCGGGCGGTGCCGTCCGGGCTCGCGCTGCACCGCCGCACCGGCACCCCGGTGCACCCGATGGCGCCGCTGCCCAAGCTGGTCTGGTTCGCCGAGCAGGAGCCGAAACTGCACGAGCGGGTCGCGCACTGGGTCAGCATCAAGGATCTGGTGCTGCGGCGGCTCGCCGACGCGCTCGTCACCGACCACTCGGTCGCCTCCGCCAGCGGGCTGATGGACATCCACCGGCTGGCCTGGGACACCGAGGCGCTACGCCTGGCCGGCATCACCGAGGAGCAGCTCCCCCAGCTCGTACCCACCACGCACGTGCTGCCCGGGCTCACCGCCGAGGCGGCGCGGGCCACCGGCCTGCCGGCGGACACCCCGCTGGTGGTGGGCGCCGGCGACGGGCCGCTGGCCAACCTCGGCCTCGGCGCGGTACGCCCCGGCGTGGTGGCCTGCTCGATCGGCACCAGCGGCGCGATGCGGGTGATGGTGGAACGCCCCGGCGTGGACCCGCTCGGCGGCGTTTTCTGCTACGCCCTCACCGAGGACCGCTGGGTGGTCGGCGGCGCCATCAACAACGGCGGGATCGTCCTCCAGTGGGCGAACGACGCGCTCGCCCCCGAACTGGGCGAGCACGCCGAGGAGGAACTGCTCGACCTGGCCGCCCAGGCGCCGGTCGGCTCCGGCGGGCTGATCATGCTGCCGTACCTGCTCAGCGAGCGGGCGCCGCACTGGAGCGCGCTGCCGCGCGGCGCGTACGTCGGGCTGACCCACGGCCACGGCCGGGCGCACCTGGTCCGGGCCGCGCTGGAGGGCGTCTGCCAGCAGCTCGCGCTGGTCCTCACCTCGGTCCGGGCGGCCGGGAACGAGGTACGCGAGGTCCGCGCCAGCGGCGGCTTCGCCCGCAGCCCGCTGTGGCGGCAGATCCTCGCCGACGCGCTCGGCATGCCGGTGCGGTTCCCCGCCGGGCACGAGGGGTCCGGCTTCGGCGCGGCGCTGCTCGGCATGCAGGCGCTCGGCCTCATCGAATCGATCGAGGTCGCCGCCGACCTGGTCCGGATCGAAGAGACGGTCCGCCCGGATCCCGCCTCCGCCGCGACGTACGCGGCGCTGCTCCCGCTCTTCTCCGAGCTGTACGACGCACTGGTACCCACGTTCGCCTCACTGCGACGGATGGCGCCGAGCCTGCCGCCGGAACCCCCACCCACCGCACCACCCCGCTGACCGACCGAAGGGCGTGATAGCCGTGGTCACACTGCTCGCCGCACCAGCGGAACCGCTCACGAACGCCGGTGACACCCAGCTCGTCCTCGCCGCCCTGCTCGGCATCGCCGCTGTCGTCCTGCTCATCGCGTGGGGCAAGGTGCACCCGTTCCTCGCGCTGATCCTCGGCGCCGCGGTGCTCGGGGTGGTCGCCGCCGTACCCGTCGACAAGATCGTCACGTCGTTCAGCGGCGGGGTCGGCTCCACGGTCGGCGGGGTGGGCCTGCTGATCGCGCTCGGCGCGATGATCGGCGGCCTGCTGGCCGAGTCCGGCGGCGCGGACGGCATCGTGGAACGGGTGGTCGGCAGGGTCTCCGGGACCGCGCTGCCCTGGGCGATGGCCGGCGTGGCCGCGCTCATCGGCCTGCCGCTGTTCTTCGAGGTCGGCGTGGTGCTGCTGGTGCCGATCGTGCTGCTCGTCTCGCTGCGGGTGAACGTGCCGCTGATCAAGATCGGCATTCCCGCGCTGGCCGGCCTGTCGGTGCTGCACGGCCTGGTGCCGCCGCACCCGGGCCCGCTGGTGGCCATCGACGCGCTCGGCGCGAACCTCGGTCAGACGCTCGCCCTGGGCCTGCTGGTGGCGATCCCCACGGTGATCATCGCCGGGCCGGTCTTCGGTAACTTCATCGCCCGGTACGTGCCGGCCACCGCCCCGGCCGAGCTGCTGCCGACCCGGCGCGACGCCGACGACCGCAGCCCGACCCGGCCCGGTGACGGACGGCTCGACGCCGACGGCGACCTGGTCACCGAGGACGACCTGGTCAACCCGGGCACCGGGCGGCCCGGCGGCGCGATCGACGAGCCGGCCGGCCGGCGTTCGCGCCGCGCCCCGGCGCTGTGGGCGGCGGTGGTCACCGTGCTGCTGCCGGTGGTGCTGATGCTGCTGCGGGCGATCGGCGAGCTGACGCTCGGCGAGGACACCACCGGCCGCAAGGCGCTGGACATCGTCGGCACCCCGATCATCGCCCTGCTCGCCGGCGTCATCTTCGCCATGATCTTCCTGGGCTACCGGTCCGGCTTCAGCCGTACCCAGGTCTCGGGTTTCCTCGGCGGCTCGCTGCCGCCGATCGCCGGCATCCTGCTGATCGTCGCCGCCGGTGGCGGCTTCAAGCAGGTGCTCGTCGACGCCGGCGTGGGCGACCTGGTCGCGAACGCCGCCGACGGCGCGAACCTCTCCCCGCTGCTGCTCGGCTGGCTGGTAGCTGTCGGCATCCGGGTCGCCACCGGCTCGGCCACCGTCGCCACCATCACCGCCGCCGGCATCGTCGCGCCGCTGGCCGACACGCTCGCCGCCCCCGAGGTGGCGCTGCTGGCGCTGGCCATCGGCTGCGGGTCGCTGTTCTTCTCCCACGTCAACGACGCCGGCTTCTGGCTGGTGAAGGAGTACTTCGGGTTGACCGTCGGGCAGACCATCAAGAGCTGGTCGGTGATGGAGACCATCATCTCGGTGGTCGGTTTCCTCGGCGTCCTGCTGCTCGACGTCTTCATCTAGCGGGTCAGGGAGCCTCGACGCCGGAGATGCGGAACTTGTGCACCTCGGCGCCGAGGATCTCCGTCACCTGCTCGGCCTCCGGGCCGGAGCCCCGGAACGCCAGCAACTGCTCGTCGGACTCCCACCGCTCGTAGACGTTGATCCGGCCCGGCTCGACCAGGTCGGCGCTGACCGCGAAGTCCACGCAGCCGGGCGCGTCCCGGGCCGCGCGGACGGCAGCCTCGCAGGACGCCAGGTAGGCGTCCCGCCGGGCCGGATCGACGTAGAGGGTGCCGGCGACGATGAGCATGCCGGCCATCCTGCCACCCGCTCCCGGTCAGGACCGGGTGATCGCGTTGGCGTGGATCGCCTCGTTCAGGTACGCGGCCATCCCCGGCCGCAGCGCCTCGAAGTACGCGGTGAACCGCGGGTCCGCCACGTACATGTCGGCCAGGCCGGTGTGGATCTCGTACGAGCAGTCGTACCACCACTTGGTGATGAGCTGCCGGTGCTCCTCGGCCAGCGCCATCGCCTCCGGGCCGTCAGCCGGCGCGCCCGAGTCCATCAGCGCGGCGAACCGCCGCCCCCACTCCTCGTTCTCCGCCTTGTTGCGCAGCCAGTCCTCCTTCGAGTAGCGGCCCGCGCGCTCCTGCGACTGCCGGTACGCCTCGGTGCCACCCCAGCGCTGCTCGGCCTCCTCGGCGTGCTCGTCCGGGTCGAAGTCCCCGAACACCTCGAACCGCTCCTCCGGCGTCAACTGGATCCCCAACGTCCTCGCCTCCATCGCGTGTTCGATCGCCGCGACCATCTCCTGGAGCTTCCCGATCCGCCCGGACAGCAGCTCGTGCTGCCGGCGCAGGTGCGCCACCGGGTCGGCGTCCGGATCGTCCAGGATCTCGGCGATCTCCTCCAGCGGGAACCCCAGCTCCCGGTAGTAGCGGATGAGCTGCAACCGGTCCAGGTCCGCCTCGTCGTAGCGGCGGTAGCCCGCCGACGTGCGCCCGCTGGGCCGCAGCAGCCCGATCTCGTCGTAGTGGTGCAGCGTCCGGACCGTCACCCGGGCCGCCCGCGCCACCTGCCCCACCGTGTACGGCATGGTTCCCTCCCTTCCGCGACCAAGGCTGCCGCCTTCCGCTGCGTGAGGGTCAAGCCGGAAAACACGACGACGCCCCCGACCAGGATCGGCCGGGGGCGTCGTCGGTGCGGTCAGTTGGTGACCTTCTCCTTCTCCGGGGCGGCGAAGGTCGCGGTCGGCGGGGTGCGGAAGGCGTGCACCAGGCCGGCGGCGGAGAGCAGCAGGAGCAGGCCCGCGCCGAGGTACACGGCCAGGGCGCCCTGCTCGGCCTTGCGGCCGAACTCGCTGAAGCCGTACGAGGTGAGCAGCAGGCCGCGCAGCGTCTCGCCCTTGAACACGGTCTCCCGCTGGGCGGTCACCTCGGCGAGCTGCTTCTGCAGGTCGGCCAGGTTCGCGGCGTTGCTCTGCTCGGCCTGGGCCACCTGCTCACGAAGCGCGCTCTGCGGCTCGCCCAGGTCGGCGTAGGTCTTGCCGCCGGCCATGTTCTTCAGGTGCAGGCCGATGTACTCGTTGGCGTAGCACTCCGCCTGCTTGCCGGTGGTCATCTTCTGGCCGGCGTACTCGCGCAGGCAGTCCGACTTCTTCTCCTCGTCGGAGAGCTTGTCCGCCGGGGTGAAGGTGATGTTCTGCTCGCCGAGCTGGCTGCGTACGTAGTCGTTGGCGAAGTTGGCGTTCGTCGTCAGGACGACGCCGACGACGAGCAGCAGGACCGCCAGGCCCAGCCCACCGATGCTGAACAGCAGGTCGAGAGTCCGTCGCTTCATATCAAGCTCCCGTGTGGAGGGTGTGTTCGTCTTGTTGACGAGAACCATCATGGCGGTGCCGGACCGCCCGTGAGCAGGGTCGAACCCCCTGTCCCGTCCGGGACCTTCGGCCCCCGTGGACCCGGGCCGGTCAGCGGTCCGCGCCCGCCCCGGACAACGCGGGAAGCAGATCGGTCAGGGCGGCCGGGCGGCCGTACCGCCAGCCCTGGCCCTGCCGGCAGCCGATCGCGGTGACCGCCGCGTGCTGCGCGACCGTCTCCACCCCCTCGGCCACCACGGCCAGGTCGAACGCGCCGGCCAGCCGGTTCACCATCTCGACTGTGGCGTACGCGCGGCTGTCCCCGGCGTCCAGCCGGGACACGAACGACCTGTCGATCTTCAGCTCGGTGGCCGGGATGCGGTGCAGATAGCTCAGCGAGGAGTACCCGGTGCCGAAGTCGTCGATGGCGATGCGGATGCCGAGGTCACGCAGCTGGGACAGCCGGTCCAGCACCGCCTCGCTGCCCTCGATCAGCGCGGACTCGGTGAGTTCCAGGGTGAGCGCGCGGGGCGGCAGGCCGGCCGCGGCGACCGCGCCGGTGACGGTGGCGATCAGGTCGGGCCGGCACAGGTGGGCGGCGGCGATGTTGACCGCGACCGTCACCTCCGGCGCGTGCGCGCGCCAGGTCGCGGCGGCCCGGCACGCCTCGTGGATGACCCACCTGTCGATCGCCACGATCAGCCCGGTCTCCTCCGCCAGCGGCAGGAACCGGGCCGGGGTGAGCACGCCGAGGCGGGGATGCCGCCAGCGCACCAGCGCCTCGGCGCTGCGTACCGCGCCGGTGTCGAGGTCGACGATCGGCTGGAACTCCATCAGCAACTGGCCCTCGTCCACCGCCCGGCGCAGGTCGGCGATCAGCTCGGCGCGGCTGACCGCCGACTCGCGCAGTTGCGGCGTGCACGTGCGGTACGCGGCCTTGCCGGCTGCCTTCGCCGCGTACATGGCGATGTCGGCGTCGCGGAGCAGGTCGGTGTGCGAGGCGTGCTGCGGCCCGTACTCGGCGATGCCGATGCTCGCCGACGGGTGCACTCCCAGGTCCTCCTCGCCGGGCAGCGGCTCCAGCGCGGCCAGCAGCCGGATCGCGAGCCGCTCGGGCGGCACCGCGCGGTCCCCGGCGACCAGCACCGCGAACTCGTCGCCGCCCAGCCGCGCGATCATCCCGTCCGGGCCGACCGCGTCCCGCATGCGCTCCGCCGTGGCGGTGAGCAGCCGGTCCCCGGCAGCGTGCCCGAACCTGTCGTTCACCTGCTTGAAGCCGTCCAGGTCGAGCAGCACCACGGCGACCGGCCCGCCGGTGCGCAACGCCCGCCGCAGCCGCCGGACGAACGTCAGCCGGTTCGGCAGGCCGGTGAGCTGGTCGGAGTACGCGAGCCGGCGCAGCCGGCCGACCAGCCGCAGGTTCTCGTTCGCGGCCAGCCCCTGACGCAGCGCCAGTACGCCGAGCAGGGCCATCATGCCGACGAAGACCACGTGCGGGGTCTGCCCGCTGGGCCGCCGCGACAGCATGACCGCGACGATCGCGCCGCCCACCGGCAGGTACGGCAGCGCCACCCGCCACCACGGCGGCAGCGGTGACTCGACCACGTCGTCGTCGCCGTCCTCGTCGACCGGCGGCGGATAGCGGGTGGCCAGGCCGACCAGCAGGTAGCTCAGCGGCCAGCAGATGTCGACCGGGTGACCGGGCGTGTAGTTGCCGTGCGCGACCAGGGAGACGTAGACGGCGTCCGCGCCGGCCCGGATCGCCAGGCCCGCCCCGATCACGGTGAGCGCCCGCCACATCGGCCGGCCCGGACCGGCGACCGCCACCAGGATGGTGAGCTGCATCAGGTCGAACATCGGGTAGAGCAGGCCGAACGTACGCATCGGATCGGCCAGGCCGGCCTCGGTGATCTCCTGGAACACCACCACCCAGCCGATCGGGAGGAGGGCCAGCCCGACGATGACCCCGTCGAGCAGGGTGCGGGCCCGGCCGATCAGGCTGCGCGGGCCGGCGCGGAAACTGAGCAGGGCGGCGGTGCCGGTGACGATGCCGCCGGCGAACAGTCCGGCGACCAGCGGCGTGTGCGGCAGCCCGAGCCCGCCGAGACGTTCGACCGTCCACACCGTACGGCCGAGCGCGGCGAGGACCATGGTGACCGCGAGCAGCTCCCAGAACCGGCGTAGCGCGACCGGGTGGCGCCGCGCCGCGCCGACGCAGAGCACCGCCGCGAGGCTCGACACCGCCACCGCGCCGAGGTCGCTGACCAGCGCCGCGCCGGGCAGCCGGGCGACCAGCCAGGCCGTCTCCCCGAGTACGACGACGGCGGCCGCGACAAGTCCGACACGGCCGGCGAGCGGATGACGGGCCGGCGCAGCGGCGGCGAGGCTCACGTCGAGCTGGGGTACAACGATGCGCTCCGGCTCTCTTCCAGACGTGCACCCTCGACGCCGAGGGCAGGACGACGGACGGCGCAAGCCTAGTCAGCGCCGGGGGCCGCCGCCAGAGTCGACGGCTGTCGGTCAGCGGACCGTGACGGTCAGGACCAGTCCTCCGCCGGGGCCGGGTCCGGCGTTGCGGCGGCCGTGCCGGGCGGGCCGCCGTGCGTCCACGGCGTCTCCTCCGGCGCGGGGAACGCGCCACCCGGCAGGAAACCGTCGGAGAGGCTGGTCAGGCAGATCCGCTCGCCCACCTCTGGGACGCTGCCGGGCGGCGCGGTCAGCCCCCGGCCCATCCCGCCGGACAGTTCCAGCACCACCTCGGTCTTGCCGTCCGCGCCGGGCGTCACGAACACCACAGTCGCCTTCTGCGCCGGGCGCTGCGGCGAGTACAGCCTCGCGCCCACCGGCATCGGCACCGGCTCGGTGGTGACCACCTGGATGCGCGGGCGCAGCACCGGCCGTTTGCCGGAGTCGTCCACCCGCGCCGGGTCGGCGAGCGTCACCTCGCCGACGAACGCCTCACCGGACAGCCGGTGCTCGGCCATCACCAGCGGATCGTCGTAGGCGCGCTGCACCGCCCACGCGGTCGACGCCCGTTCCAGCCGCTGCAACCGCAGCGCCGCCGCCACCGCGCCGTCGCGCCGCGGCTGCGGGCCGCCCCCGGCGTCGACGTGCTCGGCGTGCGCGGTGAACGCGTCCCGGTCACCGGCCCACCGGCCGGCCACCCGAGCACCGGCCGGCAGCGTCCGCAGCAGGCCGACGCCGCGCCACATCAGCTCCCAGGTGGGCGCGAGCTGGTCGCGCAGCAGGCCGGCGAGCTCGTCGTACGCGGCCGCGCGGGCCGCCGGGTCGTCCCCGGCCCGGGTGTACGCCTCGATCGCCGGGGCGAGCCGGCGGTTGTCGAAGTCCGGGTCGGTGGCCGGCCCGGCCGGCGGGCAGTGTGCCGGGTCCTCGGCGCGGGCCGCCGCCTCGGCCCCGGTCAGCCCGGCCGGCGGGTCCAGCCAGCCCAGCACCGCCGGCAGATGCAGGTCCTCCACCACGCTCTGCCCGGTCGCCCAGTGCAGCGTCAGCGCCTCGGTCAACGCCAGCAGCGCCGACGAGCCGGGCTGCTCGGCACGCTCGGCGAAGAACGTCAGCCAGCGACCCAGCAGCGGCACCGACTGGTGCACCGGATAGTCGCCGTCGGTACGGCGGAACCGGGTCGAGCGCCCGAACAGCCGCAGGAACGTGATCCCGGCCGGGTTCGGCACCAGCAGTTGCGGCGCGTCGACGTACCGGTGGCGGACGTCGCGGCCCCGGTCCACCGGCACCGCCTCGGTCAGGTCACGGAACTCGTCCAGGTACGGCAGCACGATCGCGGCCAGCTCGGCGGCGAACGCGAACCGCTGGTCCCGGTTGCGCGGCTGCGGCACCACCAGCAGCCGGGCGTCGTCGGGCGCGGCGCCGACCATCGCGGCGAGCGGGGCGTTCGCCTCACCGGCGAGCGCGAGCGGCACCAGCACCAACGGCCGCTCCGACAGGTGCAGGTGCCGGACGGTGGCCACCGGCTGGGCCCGCCCGGAGGCGACCGCCTGCGCCCGGGCGAGCGCGCGCAGCGTACTCATGCGGTCTGCCCGGCGAGGGCGTCGGCGCGCAGGCGCGCGGCGGCCCGCAGCAGCGCGGCGGCCTCCGCCTGCCCCGGCTCGGGCGCGGCCGAACCCTCGGCGAGCGCCAGCACGTCGGCCACCTCCTCGACGCCGCCCAGCGCCTCGCGGACCGGCCGGCCCAGCGCGCCGGTCTGCCCGCGCGCCTCGTGCCGGCAGAAGTACGCCAGCTCGCACGCGGCCAGGCAATCAGGCGCGTAGCGGGCCGGCACCTCGTGCAGCGCGGCGGCGAGCGTCGCCGGATCGGCCGCCGGATCGACCGTGAACCCGGCCGGTACGGCGGCGAGCAGGTCCTCGACCCGGGCCATCCGGGCCAGCTGGCGGCGCAGCACCAGCAGCTGGCGGCGCACGTCGAGCAGGCTGGCCACCGGCTGGTTGGCGAAGTCGCGCGGGCAGACCAGCACCACCTCGTGCGACACCAGCTCCGGGTCGTGTCCCTCGGCGGCGAGCAGCTCGCGCAACGCCAGCACGTAGACGGCGGACTGGATCGCGGCGGCGGCGACCTTGCCCGGGTCGGCCTGCCCGTCGATCACCGGGAACGACTTGATCTCCACGACGTGGAACCGGCCCGCCAGCCGGGCGGCGACCAGATCCGGTTCCAGGTGCACCCGGGTACCCGCCACGTCCAGGCCGAGCAGCGGGTGGTCGAACAGCGCCGGGCCGTCGCCGCTCGCGGTGAGCGCCGCCCGGGACCGTTCCGGCCGGTCGTCGTCGGCGCCGAGGTCGGTCCAGGTCGCGCCCTCCGGGACGGGTACGCCGAGCCGCTCCGCGACCAGGCGCAGCAGTTCCTTCCCGCCGTCGGCCTTCACCTGCGCCTCGAACGCGTTGCCGCGGGTGATCGCGAAGCGGGACTGACCGAAGCGGGCCGGGAAGCCGAGTCGTTCGGCCAGCGCCGGCTTGTCCGCGCCCGCGCTGTCCAGCACGGCGCGGCGGGTGCAGCCGGGGTTGCCGGTCAGCGCGGCGATGGTACGGGCGTTGTGCCGCCGGGGCGGCCCACCACCCCTGATCCGTGCCAGCCGATCTTCCACCCGATGAAGTGTAAGGAAGGGCCCCTGTTAGTGAGTGTTTGAGATTCCGGCTCAGGTGTGGGTTGCCTGGGCCGGTTTCGTGTGTCGGGCCAGGCGGGTGACCATGACGTGGATCATGGCCCAGGTGACGAAGGCGGCGTGGCTTGTGGGTAGGTGTTCGTAGTCGCGGACGCAGCGGCGTTTCTTGCTGATCCAGGCGAAGGTGCGTTCGACGACCCAGCGTCGGGGCAGCACGACGAAGGTGTGTTGTCCGGGGAGTTTGTGGACCAGGTGCACGGTGAGGTCGAGGGCGTGGCGGGCCCAGGTGCTCAGGGTGCCGATGTAGCCGCCGTCTGCCCAGAGCAGGCGTAGGCGGGGGTGGAACAGCCGGGTGCGCCAGAGCAGGTCACGGGCGATGGTGCGGTCGTTGACGTGCGCGCCGGTGATCATGACGGCCAGGAGTAGGCCCATGGTGTCCACGACGATGTGGCGTTTACGGCCGTTGACCTTCTTCGCGACGTCGAAACCGCGGCTGTGTCGGGGCACGGTGTCCGCGGCGCGCACCGACTGAGAATCGATCGCTCCGGCGCTGGGATGCGCGTGCCGTCCGGCGGCGGTACGGCACTGCTCCCGCAACCGGTCGTGCAGACGCATCAACGTGTGGTCATCGCGCCATCGAGCGAGGGTGGAACAGCCGGGTGCGCCAGAGCAGGTCACGGGCGATGGTGCGGTCGTTGACGTGCGCGCCGGTGATCATGACGGCCAGGAGTAGGCCCATGGTGTCCACGACGATGTGGCGTTTACGGCCGTTGACCTTCTTCGCGACGTCGAAACCGCGGCTGTGTCGGGGCACGGTGTCCGCGGCGCGCACCGACTGAGAATCGATCGCTCCGGCGCTGGGATGCGCGTGCCGTCCGGCGGCGGTACGGCACTGCTCCCGCAACCGGTCGTGCAGACGCATCAACGTGTGGTCATCGCGCCATCGAGCGAACCACCAGTACACCGTCCCCGGGGGCGGGAACTCCCGCGGCAGGGCCCGCCACGGACAACCGGTGCAGGCCACATACAGGATCGCCGTGACGATTGCCCGCATCGGATGCGACGGCGGCCGCCCCCGCCGACCGACCGACACCGGCGTGACCAGCGGCGCGATCAACGCCCACTGCGCATCGGTCAGATCACTGGGATACCGCCGCCGCACCGCCCGTTCCCGTTCCCGCCGCACCCGCTGCGACGGATAACGGCGGGGCGACGCGGACGGCGTGACAGTGATCGGGTACAACGTCATCAGAAGGCCCTCGGTATGGAAACGGTTGGCTCGACACCACCGGACCTACCGAGGGCCTTCCCTCACCTCAACCCGACACGCCGCCGCACCCCAAATCTCAAACACTCACTTAACGCCTCCGGTAGAGGAAGGGCCCCTTATTAACACGGTGCGTCAGCGGTCGGCGGAACGGTTCCAGGGCGAGCGGGGCGACTGCGCGCCCGCGACCCGGCGACGCCGGCGGTGGTGCCGCCGCCCGGGGGTGCAGGGTGGACGGGCGGCGGAGTGCACCGGCGGGGCGACCGGAGCGGCCGGCTGCCGGCCGATCAGCCAGTAGAGGAAGCGGGTCACGGTCAGCCGACCGGGAGGCGCTCGGCCTCGGCGCGGGAGATGTCGTACTCGGCGCCGCAGAACGTGCACTGCTGTGCGTACCGGGTGCGCAGCGGGATCAGCGGGACGAAGAAGAGGCTGAACTTGGTGACCCGGCGAGTGATCACCTGGGCGGCCTGGTTGCCGCAGTTGCGGCAGACCTCGGTGACGACGCCGGACCGGACGACCTTGGTCCGCAGCCCGAAGATGAAGAACATCGCCCGGCATTACCCACCCGGGCGCCGTGTTAAAAGGGGCCCCCTCCTCTACCGGAGGCGTTAAGAGGGGGCCCTTCCTTACAGCCAGATCGGCTTCCAGTTGGGCACCTCGTGGAAGCGCCGCAGCTCGGCCCACCCGGCCACGTTCCCGCTCCACGCCGCGTACGGCGGGTTGCCCTCGTCGAAGCCGGACTGCACGAACGTCAGCTTCGTCCTGCCGTCGGACTCCGCCAGTTCCCAGGACGTCACGCCGACGGGCCCCCAGTCGATGGACAGCGCCCGCCCCGGCGTCACGTCGAACACCTTTGCGGCCTCACCGGCGTCGAGGCCGCCCATCGCGTACCGGCCGCCCTCCCAGGGCTCCACGCCGATGGGATAGCCGAACCAGGCGGTGACCTGCTCCGAGTCGGTGAGCGACGTCCACACCTTGTCCATCGGTGCGTCGATGACCACCTCGCCGCGCAGGTCGGCGGAGGTGAAGTCGGTACGCGGCAGCAGCGGCCGGCCGTCCAGGTGGTCGTTGAGGTGGGCGATCGCCAGGTACCAGTACGTCTGGA
The DNA here is from genome assembly GCF_000568915.1 of Micromonospora sp. M42. Taxonomy (NCBI): domain Bacteria; kingdom Bacillati; phylum Actinomycetota; class Actinomycetes; order Micromonosporales; family Micromonosporaceae; genus Micromonospora; species Micromonospora sp. M42. Next base: position 3,283,088 of record NZ_KK037233.1, read on the forward strand.
GCACGCCCCGGATGCTGCTGCCGCTCATCGCCTCCGCGTAGTCGAAGTGGCTCTGCCGCAGCGTGAGTATCGTGCCGTCGCCGTCGGGCTCCAGTTCGAACTCGGTGGTGGTCTCCACCCCGTCGAGCGTCCACGCGAAGCGCAGCGTCCGGTCGTCGACGTGCAGCAGCCGCTGGTGTGGCGCGTCGCCCTCGGGCGTGTAGCGGCCCCAGAACTCGTACCGCCGGGGCAGCTCGACCTCGGCGTGCTCGGCCAGCCAGACGCGCAGCTCGGCGGGGTCGGTCAGGGCTCGGCGGACGGTCGCCACGGGTGCGGCGAGGCGGGCGCGGATGGTCATCGGCTCACTCATGCTTGTCGCCTTTCGGGTAGCAGGCCACGGCGAGTTTGAAGGCGTCGCCCTCGGCGCCGCCGTAGCGCGTGAACAGGTCCTGCAGCGTCGTCTGCAGGTCGTGCAGGAACTCCTGCCGTCGATCGGCGGGCACCCGGATCTCGCCGGAGACGCCGACGGACGGCAGTTCGGGGGCGGCGCGGTCGAGCGCGGCGATGTCGGCCTGGACCTCTTCCATGAGGTCGAGCAGGTAGCCCAGGCTCAGCTCGTCGCGGGCGCGGCGGGCGCCGCCGATGCGGCCGACCAGGCGGGGCGAGAGCCAGTACGACCGGGCGGCGGCCTGGTAGATGCCCTCGGTGATGCCGCGCACCTGGCGCTGCGCCACCTGCTCGGCCAGCCCGGCCGCGACGAGCTGCTTGACGTGGTAGTAGACGCGCTGCGGCGTCTGCTCCAGCCGGGCCGCGACCTCGGTGCAGGTGCGGGGTTCGGCCAGTTGCCGCAGCACCTCGATGCGCTGCGGCTTGAGCAGGGCTTCGGCCTGCTCGCGCTGTTCCAGGTACAGGACGTCTCTCATGGCAAAATCAGTTTGTACGTACAAAACTTCTTTGTCAATGACTTCGACGAGAGGCCGCGCGGTCCGCGCGGCCTCTCGTCGGTACGACCGGTCAGGGCGTCCAGTCCGGACGCAGCGGGTACCCGTTCACCCCTTCCGGGCCGTTGTGCGTGGCGAGCACGTGGTGCAGCTGGATGCCGTTGCGCTCGAACGCCAGCCGGGAGCCGGCCATGTAGAGGCCCCACACCTTGGCGGTGCCCGGCCCGACCTCGCCGACGCAGAAGTCCCAGTGCTCGACCAGGTTGCGGCACCAGCCGGCGAGCGTCAGCGCGTAGTGCTGGCGCAGGTTCTCCTCGTGGTGCACCTCGAACCCGGCGTCGTGGATCTCGCTGATCAGCCGGCCCGGACCGGCCAGCTCGCCGTCCGGGAAGACGTACCTGTCGATGAACGCGCCGGAGCGGTGCGGCGCCCGGTTGTCGGCCCGGGTGATGCAGTGGTTGAGCAGCCGCCCGCCGGGCTTGAGCCGGGAGCGCAGCGCGCCGAAGTAGGCCGGGTAGTTGCGCACGCCGATGTGCTCGGTCAGCCCGATCGAGGAGATCGCGTCGAACTGCTCGTGCGGCGCGTCCCGGTAGTCGAGGTGGCGCACCTCCGCCAGCTCGCTCAGCCCCTCCCGCTCGATCGCGGCCCGCGCCCACTCGGCCTGAGCCTTCGACAGCGTCACACCGAGCGCCTTGACGCCGTACTCGCGGGCCGCGTGCCGGACCATGCCGCCCCAGCCGCAGCCGACGTCCAGCAGCCGCATCCCCGGCTTGAGCGCCAGCTTGCCCGCGACCAGGTCGTACTTGGCCCGCTGCGCCTCTTCGAGGGTGTCGCCAGGACTGCGGAAAACCGCGCAGGTGTACGTCATGGACGGCCCGAGCACCTTCTCGTAGAAGGCGTTCGACACGTCGTAGTGGTGCGAGATCGCGCTGCTGTCCCGGGTACGCGAGTGACGCAGCCCGGTCATCAGCCGCCGCCAGCGCGGGGCCGCCTCCTGCGGCGGGGGCGGCGGCGGACGCAGCCGTTCCCAGCCCAGCCCGCGGACCAGCGCGAGCGCCTCGCTCATCGCCGGGATCCGCAACGGCACCTCGTCCTTGATGACCCGCAGCGCCTCGTACGGGTCGCCCGGGTGCACACCCTCCAGCCCGAGGTCGCCGCTGACGTAGGCCCGGGCCATGCCCAGGTCGCCGGGCGCGGTGAGCAGGTAGGACAAGCCGCGCTCGGTGTGGATCGCCAGGGTGATGCCGGCGTCGGCCGGGCCCACCGCGCTGCCGTCGTAGCCGGTCACCCGGACGGGCAGGTCGCCGGTGGTGACCGCGCGGACCACGTCCGCGACTGTGGGTCCGGTACGCCGGCCGCCCGCCGGCGGGCCGGCCGGGGCGCTCGCCGCCCCCGGTGTTCGGTCGGTCAGACTCATGCTCGGGATACCGCCTTCTCGTACAGTCCGGTGAGTCGGTGGTCCGGGTCGTAGCGGTCCTTCACGGCGCGCCAGGTCTCCCCGCCGTAGAGCCGGTCGAACTCGCCCCGGTCGTAGTACGCGTCGGAGTAGAGCGACTTGTGACCGCCCACCTCCGACACCATGCGCTCGATCTGGCGGTTGACGTCCCCGTCGGCGGCGCCCGCCGCGATGGGCACGCTTCCCCAGAAGCCGATGTTCACATACGTTTCGCCCGGTCGGAGCGGATATAGCGGCCACGCCTTCGCCGACCCGGGGCCGGCGGGCTCGCGCAGCCGCAGCGGGCACAGCCACACCGGCGTCATGCCCACGTTCGCCGCGAACCAGCGCAGGAACTCGGGCGTGCGGTCCAGCGGGACCTCCACGTCCTGCACCACCCGTTCGCGGGCCGGGCGGCCCCGCCACCTGTCGACGCGCGCGGCCACCTGGTGCCGGTGCTCCAGCCGCACGATCCGGTGGTAGACGTCGCTGCGCCGGTAGCGCCGCGGCCACAGCCTCCGCACCACCGGGTGCTGCACCCCGAACGCCGCCGAACACCAGAACCAGTCGGTGTCCCAGCGCCAGAGATAGTCGTACGCGGTGAGCGTGTCCCGGGTGCGCCGGCGCAACGAGCGGTAGTAGATCTCCTGGCCGGTGTAGTCGGACGGACCGTCCTCGGCCTCGTCGGTGAACGTGCCGAGCACGAGGTACGCCTCGCCGGGGCTGAACATCACCCCGTCCATGGCGTCGACCGGCTCGCCGCCCCAGGCGCCCTTGGCCACCACCTCGCCGACCGCGTCGACCAGTTCCTCCAGCCGGGTGAACCGGATGTTGCGCAGCGCCATGTGACGGCGTACCGGTTGCAGCTCGATGCGCAGCCGGGTGGCGTAGCCGAGGCTGCCCAGCGAGTTGGGGAAGGCCCGGTGCAGCTCGGCGTGCTCGCCCCGGGGCCGGGTCGTGACGATCTCTCCCGAGCCGGTGAGCACGTCCATCTCCAGCACCGACTCGTGCGGCAGGCCGTTGCGGAAGGAGGTGGACTCGATGCCCAGCCCGGTCACCGCGCCGCCCAGCGTGATCGTGCGCAGCTGCGGCACGACAAGCGGCATCAGGCCGTGCGGCAGCGTCGCGTCGACCAGATCCTCGTAGGTGCACATGCCCTGCACGTCGGCGGTGCGGGCCGCCGGGTCGACGGAGAGCACGCCGGTCAGGCCGCTCACGTCCAGACCCGGGGTACGCGGTGCGGAACGTGGCCGGAAGAGGTTCGAGGTCTGCTTGGCCAGCCGTACGGGTTCCCCGGCGGGCACCGCGGCGTAGGAGCGCCGCAGCGTGTCCACCGCCCGTTCATGATCACGGACAGCGTGCATGAGATCACCTTACGCGCGGGTACGACAATTCGGGGGACGTCCACGATGGCCTCGCCGACTCACGGTCGGCGCGCGCGTTACCGTGACCGCCATGGCGAATCCCGCGCTGACCGCTCTCGACCACACCGGCCTGCCGTACCGGGTCATCCGGCACGGCCCGGTGGCGAGCCTCGCCGAGGCGGCCGCGGCGCGCGGCGTCGAGGTGCCGGACGTGGTCAAGACGATCGTGGTCCGCCGCGGCGAGGGCGACCTGCTGTTCGTGCTGACCCCCGGCGGCCGGGTGATCTCCTGGCCGAAGCTGCGCGCCCTGCTCGGTGTCAGCCGGCTGTCGATGCCGGACGCCGAGGCGGCGAAGGCCGCCACCGGGTACGCGCGCGGCACCATCACGCCGTTCGGCTCCACCACCGCCTGGCCGGTGGTCGCCGACGAGCGGCTGCGCGGCCGGGAGATCACGCTCGGCGCGGGCGAGCACGGCCTCGCCGTCGCCGTCGACGCGGACTCAGCGCTGGCCGCGCTCGGCGCGACTGTGGCCGACGTGACAGACGAGGAGCCGACGCGCTGAGCGGTGGCCGGTGGAGAGCCGGCGGCATAGCGTGGAGGACATGCCGAAAGCCGTCTGGAACGACCTCGTCGTCGCCGAGAGCGACGACACGGTGCTGGTCGAGGGCAACCACTACTTCCCCCGTACGGCCCTGCGCGAGGACCTGATCCGCCCCTCCGACACCCACACGGTCTGCCCGTGGAAGGGCACCGCCTCCTACTACACGCTCGAACACGGCGGCGTGACCAGCCCGGACGCCGTCTGGTACTACAGCGACCCGAAGCCGGAGGCGGAGATGGTCCGCGACCGGGTGGCGTTCTGGAAGGACGTCCGGGTCGTCGACTGAGTCACCGTGCCGCCGGGGTGACTGGCACCCGGCGGCCCCGGTGGGTCACCATGCTCCCATGGCCGACCCGCACTCCGACCCGTCCGGCACCGTCTACGGGGCCCGCCGCGCCCGTGGCGCCCGTGGTCTCCGGCTGCCGCAGAACCCGCTGATGCGAATCGGCGCTGGGGCGTCGGCGTGACCGGCGTACTCCTCGG
>NZ_KK037233.1:3287990-3370215 GCF_000568915.1 Micromonospora sp. M42
TCGGGGCCTTCTTCGCCACCGGCGTGCTCGGCGGTGGCGACGAGCGGCCGGTGGTGCCAGCGGCGGCAGTGCCGACCGCGACGGCGAGCGAGCCGAGCGCGGAACCGTCGGCGGAGCCCACGCCGTCGCCCTCGCCGAGCGCGGCGCCGACCACCCCGGCCGCGCCGGTGGCCACGCCGAAGGTGCTCCGGGGCGTGCCGTCCGGGCGCTGCCTCGGCGTGACCGGCGACGAGGCCGAGGGCGCGCAGGCCGCGCTCGCCGACTGCACCGGCGGGCCCGAGCAGCAGTGGGTGGTCACGCCGGTCACGAACGACACCTACCTGCTGGTCAACGCCGCGAGCAGCAAGTGCCTGGACGTCAACGAGGCGAAGACCGACGACGGCACGGACGTGCAGCAGTGGTCCTGCAACGGGCAGGCCAACCAGCAGTGGCGGTTCCAGCAGGCCGGCGACGGCGTGGCGCTGCTGGTCGCCGTGCACAGCGGCAAGTGCGCGCAGGTCGACGACGCGGGCACCGAGCCCGGCCGTGAGCTGGAGCAGGCGCCGTGCAGCGGCGCTCCGGAGCAGCAGTGGGCGGTCGGCTGACCGGCAGCGCGGGCGTCAACCCCGATAGCTCCAGGCCCGCCGGCCCGCGGCCACCGGGAGCGCGAACGCCGGTTCGTCGGCGGGACGGCGGCGCAGCAGCAACGACAGCCCGGCCGCGCCGACCGACAGCGCGCCCGCCACGTACCAGGCCATCGCGTAGTCGCCGAGCCGATCCCGGACCAGGCCCGCGCCGGTGGCCGCGAGCGCGGCCCCGAACTGGTGCGCGGCGAACACCCAGCCGAACACCACCGCCCCGGACGCGCCGAACCACTCCCGGCACAGCGCCACAGTGGGCGGCACAGTCGCCACCCAGTCCAGCCCGTAGAAGACGATGAAGACCAGCATGCTCGGCCGGGCCGACCCGGCGAACAGGCTCGGCAGCACCAGCAGCGACGCCCCGCGCAACGCGTAGTAGGCGCCGAGCAGCAGCCGCGCGTCGACCCGGTCGGTGAGCCAGCCGGAGGCGATCGAACCGGCGATGTCGAAGAGCCCGACCAGGGCGAGCAGCCCGGCCGCTGTGGTCTCCGGCATGCCGTGGTCGTGCGCGGCCGGCACGAAGTGCGTACCCACCAGGCCGTTCGTGGTCGCGCCGCAGATCGCGAAACCAGCGGCGAGCAGCCAGAACGGCCGCGTCCGCGCGGCGGCGGCGAGCGCGCCGACCGCCCGGGCCGCCGCGCCGCCCTCCGGCCGGGCCGGCGGCACGACCTCCGTCGCGCCGTAGGCGGGCCGCCCCAGATCCGCCGGGTGCTCGCGCAACAACCACACCACAAGGGGTACGACCGCCAGCGCGGCCCCGGCCACGACGAGTGCCGCCGTGCGCCAGCCGTGGTCGCGCACCAGCACCGCCAGCAGCGGGAGGAAGACCAGCTGCCCGGCCGCCCCACCCGCGGTGAGCACACCCGTCACCAGGCCCCGGCGCTTGACGAACCAGCGCCCGGTCACCGTCGCCACGAACGCCAGGGCCATCGAGCCGGTGCCCAGCCCGACGAGGACGCCCCAGCACAGGATGAGCTGCCAGCTCTCGGTCATCGCCACGGTCAGGCCACTTCCGGCGGCCACCAGCACCAGCGCGCCGGCCACCACCCGGCGGATGCCGAACCGGTCCATCAGCGCGGCGGCGAACGGCGCGGTGAGCCCGTACAGCAGCAGGTTGACCGAGACGGCGGCGGAGATGGTCGCCAGCGGCCAGCCGAACTCGGCGTGCAGCGGGTGCAGCAGCACGCCGGGGGTGGCCCGGAAACCGGCCGCGCCGACGAGCGCGACGAAGGCGACGGCGGCGACGAGCCAGGCCGGGTGCAGGCGGGATCGGTTCACCAGCCGAGTCTCGGACCGGGGTGGCCTCGCCGACGAGTGGCCGGAAAGCCATCATGCGCAATAATCGGGCCATGTCCGTACCACACCGGGTCGCCGTCCTCGCCCTCGACGGCGTGGTGGCACTCGACCTCGGCACCCCCGCCCAGGTCTTCGGCGCCGCCCGCACCGACGGCGGCGTCCCCCTGTACCTCGTCGCCACGTGCACCCCCGGCGGGCAGCCGGTACGCAGCAGCGCCGGCTTCCAGGTGCTCCCCGACCACGGCCTGGAACTCCTCGACACCGCCGACACCGTGATCGTCCCCGGCATCCACGCCGGCGCGCCACTGCTCGACGGCACGGTGGCCGCCGAGGTGGCCGACGCGCTGCGCGCCGCGTACACCCGGGGAGCGCGCGTCATGTCCATCTGCACCGGCGCGTTCGTGCTGGCCGCCGCCGGTCTGCTCGACGGCCGCCCGGCCACCACCCACTGGGCGTACGCCCCACGCTTCCGTCGCCTGCACCCCGGCGTACGACTCGACCCCGACGTGCTCTTCGTCGACGACGGGCGCGTGCTCACCTCGGCCGGGGTGGCCGCCGGCATCGACCTGTGCCTGCACGTCGTCCGCACCGACCACGGCAGCGCGGCGGCCAACCGGGCGGCCCGGCGCTGCGTGGTGCCGCCGTGGCGGGACGGCGGGCAGGCCCAGTACATCGAACGGCCGGTGCCCCGGGGCACCGACCACGGCACCGCCGCCACCCGCGAGTGGGCCCGGCAGCGCCTGCACGAGCCGGTGGCGTTGCGCGATATGGCCGCGCACGCGCGGATGAGCGTCCGCACGTTCACCCGGCACTTCCGCTCCGAGACCGGGCTCAGCCCGGCGCAGTGGCTGCTCCAGCAGCGCACCGAGCACGCCCGGGTGCTGCTGGAGACCACCGACCTGAGCGTCGACCGCATCGCCCAGGACGCGGGTTTCGGCACCACAGCCGCGCTCCGCCAGCACTTCCACGCCCGGGTCGGCGTGGCCCCCACCGCCTACCGCCGCACGTTCCGCCACCCTTCCCCCGCGGCGTCCCCCGCGACGTCCCCGCGTTCCCCGCGCCCCGCTCCCGTCGATCTTGGAGTTGTGGCGCCTGGAAGGCCGGACGTGCCGGAGTTGTCCACCGCCACAACTCCATGATCGGCGGCGGGGCGGATCGGCGGCGGGCGGTCCCGCGGTCAGGCGAGGTGGGGCTGGCGGCGCAGGGCGCGGAGCTGGGTCATGTGCAGCGGCAGGTGCACGCGGATGTGCAGGTCCAGCGCCCTGCCCCAGGGCAGCGACTCGTCCACGTCCAGGTCGAAGCCCTCGCGTAGCACCGTGTCCACAGGTGTCTCCGCCGCCGGGCCGAGCCGGTCGGCCAGCGCGCACAGCTTCTGGCTGGTGGCCCGGAACAGCACCGCCAGGCCGTCCAGCCCGCCGCACTCGGACACCAGCGCGTCCAGCTGCGGCCGGTGAATGGTGTCCAGGTCGTAGTAGGCGAACGGCGAACCGGCCAGCACCGCCTCGGTCGCCTCGCTCATCAGCTCGTCGTTGGCGGCGAGGTGCGCGACGATCTGCTCGGCGCTGAGTTGCCCCTCCGGCGGCGGCCCGAACCCGCCCGCGTCGATCTCCGCGAACAGTTCGTCATACGCCTGCCGCAGTGCCGCGACGTCCACCTCGTCCATGTCCCGCATCCAACCCCCGCCGCTGCCGCGCCCACCCCGGCTACCGCGCCCGGTTCACCCGGACGGGTCCGGACAGGCGTGAAGGCCGGCACCCCGTTGGTTCGGGGTGCCGGCCTTCACGTTTTGTCTTACTTGTTCCAGTGCTGGGCGACGAGGTCGGCGGCCTGCTGCTCCCACTGGGCGTAGTGGTCCGGGTAGGCGGAGACCTGGACGGTCTGGGCGGCCTTGGTCAGCGGCATGTCCTGCCAGCCGTCGACCTGCTTCAGACCCTTCAGGAACGCGGTCGTGGAGTACTCGGGGTCGGTGATCTGCTCGACCGTGCCCCAACCGGAGGAGGGGCGCTGCTGGAACAGGCCCTGCGAGTCGTGGTCGTTACGGTCACCCAGGTGGCCGAGGTTCTCCAGCTTCGACTCCTGCAACGCGGTCGCGATCGACACGACCGCGGCACGCTCGTCCATGCCGGCCTTCTTCGTCGCGGCAATGATCGCCTTCACGTTCTTGGTCTGCTCGTCATTGAGGTCGATGCGGGACTGGGCGCCCTGCACGCCGTGCGGAATCAGCTTGTCACCCTGCACGGTGGCGGTGACCGGCTTGACCGCGTGGGCGGTGTCGGCCGCGTGGGCGGCGACCGGGCCGGCGAACACGCCACCGGTGAAAGCCAGACCAGCAATACCCAGAACGCTCTTACGCAGAATCGTGTTCATGATGGGGGCTCCATTCGGGGGTCGACACACCCCCCGGGGGGGACCGGGGGTGCGTGGGCACCGTCAGGCGCTCAAGAAAGTCTCAGGGGATCTCGGCTGCTCGCGGGGGCTGGGGGCCTCTCCGCGGCGCCGGAAGGATGTCCAACGACCGTCGACCCGGCATCATTCCCGGGCCAGCTCACGCTGTCGGGGGGCGGCGCGGGGCTCACGTCGTCGGAACCGTGTTCAACGACCAGCCGAGCGGGATGATTCCCCGCGGCTCACGCCGCCGCACGTACTCAACGGCCTGAGGTCTGTCCCCACAGCCGACGCGCTCGGGGGCGCGGCCTTGCTCGGTCGTTCACCCGGTTACAACGCCACCGGCCCGCCCACGATTCCGCCACCAAAGTGCCGCCCACCACCCCCAAACCCGACAACCCGCACACCACCGACCAGACTCGCCCAGCCCATCCGGACACCTCACTCTGTGCCCCGTGATCAAGGAGTTTGCGGCCATTTCCGGCGCCACGAGGACACAAACCCCTTGATCACCCCCACAAAAGCCTCCCCGGGCACCCGCCATAGCGTTGATCATGAGGTTAGCGGCGACATAACGGACACCAAGTGCCGCCAAGTTCATGATCGACGCGAGCGGGCAGGGCGGTGCGCTGGGCAGGAGCGAAGCGGCCGCGACCGGTCCCGCGATCTTGCAGTTCGCGCCCTCCGAGCACCCGATTTGTCCGGCTCGCGGGGCGCCAAAGTGCAAGATCGCGCACACTCAGGGGTCTGGGCGATCCGGGGCGCCGCGAGCTAGCCCGACGGGCCCCGGGGGTCGGGGATCTTGGAGTTGTGGTGCCTCGCGAAAGGTGTCAAGCCGGGCATCCTGGGCGCCACAACTCCAAGATCGACGAGAACATGGGAGGACGAGGGAGCGCGGGGACGGGGGGCGGGAGGATGAGGGAGCGCGGGGTCAGCGGCGGCCGTGGCGGGCTCGTAGGTAGTCGGACACCACGTACTCGCCCAGGTCGTCCAGGTCAGGCGTGAACATCCGGCCACCCGAGCGCCGCGCCACCGCGTCCACGAACCGGCGCAGCCCCGGGTCGTCGCCCAGCATGAACAGGTTGAGCGTCGCGCCGTACCGGGTCAGCCGGTCCACCTCCCGGATCGTCGCCGAGATGGTCTCCGGCAGCGGCGGCCAGTGGAAGTACGCCTCGCCGTCCTCCGGGTCCAGGTGCGCGGTGGGCTCGCCGTCGGTGACCACGAGCACCACCGGCTCGGCGCCCGGGTGGCGGCGCAGGTGCCGGCCGGCGAGCCGCAGCGCGTGCTGGAGGTTCGTGCCCTGCTGCATGTCCGGCTCCACCGCCGCCAGTTCCTGCTGGGTCAGCGGCATCGCCTCCCGGCCGAAGCCGACGATCTGCAACGCGTCCTGCGGGAACCGGGTGGCCATCAGGTGCGACAGGGCCAGCGCGGTCTGTTTCATCGGGCCCCACCGGCCCTGCGAGATCATCGAGTACGACAGGTCGACGCAGAGCACCACGGCCGCCGACGCCCGCCGTTCGGTCTCCACCACCTCGAAGTCCTCGACCGCGAGCGGCACCGGCACTCCGGGGCCGGCCCGGCGTACCGCGCGGGTGAGTGTGCGCACCACGTCCAGCGGCTGCTCGTCGCCGTACTCCCAGGGGCGGGACGCCCCGCTCACCTCGCCGGCCGCGCCCGCGGTGCGGAGGTCGTGCTGGCCGCGCGGGCCGGCGGTCAGGTCCGAGAAGACGCGCCGCAGCGCGGTGCTCGCGAGCCGGCGCAGCGCCTTCGGGCTGAGCGTCAGCCCGTCCGCGTCGCGGGTGACCCAGCCCTGGCGGCGCAGTTCGCGTTCCAGTTCCTGCAACCGGCGTACGTCGTCGGCGGCGTCGCGGCCCAGCGTGCGGGCGACCGCCTCCACGTCGACGTCGTCGAGCGTGGCGCCGGGCTGGTCCTGGTCGAGGGAGTCCAGCAGTTCGTCGAGTTCGGCGATCTCGTCGAGCGCGCCGGTGGCCTCGCCGTAGCCGAGCGGCTGGTCGCCGCGTACGCGCCTCGCCGCGCTGCCCAGTTCAGGTCCGGCCGCAGCGACCGCAGGTGCGCGTCGAGCTGGGACAGCTCACCGGCGAGCCGGTCGCCGAGCGACTGGCGCATCAGTCCGGCCAGTTCCTCGCGCTGCCTGTCGGACAGCGACCGCATCAGTCGCTCACCTGCAGCCGCCCGCCGGGCCAGCACGTCGATCAGCTCGTCGACGTTCCTGGGCCGTTCCGGGAAGAACTCCCCGTGCCGCCCCATGAACTCGGCGAACGCGTCGGTGGTGTCCTCCGAGCGGGCGTGCCGGGCGAGCAGGTCGTTGAGGTCGCGCATCATCTCGGCGAGCTGCCGCTGGGCGGCCGGGTCGGCGGCGGCCCGCGCCGCGTCGCGCAGCCCGGCGAAGCGCTGCTCCAGCACGTCGCCACGCAACCCGTCGAGGATGCGCTGGTAGGTCTGCCGGGCCTCGGCGCTGGCCCAGTCGTACCCGGAAAGCTCCGACACCGCGCGGGCGGTGGAGCGGGGCAGGTTGTCGAGCACGGCCTCGGCGAACCGGGCGTCGTCGCCGTCGCGGCCGCGCAGCTCGTCGCGTTCGGCGGCGAGCGCCTGGTCGAGCAGCGCGCGGGCCCGGGTTACGGCGCCGTCCAGGTCGCCGCGGCGCAGCGCCTCCCGGCGCAGGCGGCGGGCGCGGGCGGCCAGGTCGTCCAGGCCGCCCCGCCCCTGCGGGCCGCGCCGCAGCAGCTCACGCAGCGACTCGCGCAGGCTGCCGCCGGCGAGCACGTCCGAGCCGACCGCGTCCACCGCGGCGCGCACGTCGTATGGCGGGGCGAGCGGGTCGGGTCCGCCGCGCCACTGCCCGTACCGGAAGCGGTTGCCGCCGGCCATTGTCAGTCCCGGTCCCCGTAGACGGTGCGCCCGGAGTCGGTGACGTCCTTGCCGAGCCGGCGGGTCAGGTGCAGCCCTTCCAGCACGAACTCGATGCCGGCGGCGGCCTCCTCCGGGCTGGGCGCGTCGCCGAGCCCGAGCCGGTCGAGCACCTTGGCCAGCCCCGGTACGGTGCCGACCTGGCGCAGCAGCTCGGCCGAGGAGACCAGTTCCCCGGTCTCCACGGCGCCGCCCTCGGCGACGATCGCGGTGAAGCCGGACAGGTCGAGCCCGGCCAGGCGGGCGCGGAACGTCTCGGCGGTGGCGGTACGCAGCAGGTGCGCGAGCACCTCGATCTCGCGTCCCTCCTCGCCGCTCTCGAACTCGACCTTGCCGCGCAGCGTGGAGGTGACCGACACGGTGTCGCCGATCCGGGCCACCGGCGCCTCCGGCCGGGACGCCGACCCGGCCCCGCCACCCGAGGCAGCAGAGGCACCGGCCAGCAGACCGGAACGACGCAACGCGGCGGCGGCCACCGTCTCCGCGGCGGCGATGGCGAACCGGGCGGACACACCCGAGCGCGGATCCACCGACGGGGACTCCCGCACGTCGCGGGCGAACCGGGCCAGCACCTCCAGCACGTGTTCCGGCACGACGGCGACCAGGTCGGCCTCCTGCCGGATCAGCGACAGCTCCAGGTCGAGGTCCAGGGGGTAGTGGGTACGGATCTCCGCGCCGAACCGGTCCTTGAGCGGCGTGATGATCCGGCCCCGGTTGGTGTAGTCCTCCGGGTTGGCGCTGGCCACCAGCAGCAGGTCCAGCGGCAGCCGCAGCTGGTAGCCGCGGACCTGGATGTCGCGCTCCTCCAGCACGTTGAGCAGCGCCACCTGGATGCGTTCGGCCAGGTCGGGCAGCTCGTTGACGGCGAAGACGCCCCGGTTGGTGCGCGGTACGAGCCCGAAGTGGATGGTCTCCGGGTCGCCGAGCGTGCGCCCCTGGGCGAGGCGGATCGGGTCGACGTCGCCGATCAGGTCGCCGACGCTGGTGTCCGGCGTGGCGAGCTTCTCGCCGTACCGCATCGAGCGGTGCAGCCAGCCGATCGGCAGGTCGTCGCCGGCCGAGTCGACCAGTGCCCGGGAGGCGGGGGTGATCGGGTGCATCGGGTGCTCGTTGAGCACCGAGCCGGGGATCACCGGGGTCCACTCGTCCAGCAGCGCGCCGAGCGAGCGGATCAGCCGGGTCTTGCCCTGCCCGCGCTCGCCGAGCAGCACCATGTCGTGCCCGGCGAGCAGCGCGCGCTCGACCTCGGGCAGCACCGTGTCCTCGTAGCCCACGATGCCGGGGAAGCGGTCCTCGCCGGAGCCCATCCGGGCGAGGAGGTTGTCTCGGAGTTCCTGCTTGACCGTGCGGTACTGGTGGCCGGCCGCGCGCAACGCGCCGAGCGTGCTCGGCAGCTCGGCGGGCGGGACCGGGGGAACCTGGTTGGGAGCGGTCACCCGATCCACGCTAGCGCGCTCCGGTGACCGGCGGCGCCCGTCGCCACTGACGCCGCCGGAGCGCCGCTCACCTCCCGAGGCGGGCGCGGACCATCCGGGGCACCGCGGCCACGCCGGTGACCGGGCGGAACGCGTGCGCGGCGGCGACCAGCGCGGCGTACTCGTCGTCGGTCAGGTCGATCTCGGCGGCGGCCGCGTTGCGTTCCATCTGCTCGACCCCGGACGCGCCGGGGATGGCCACCACGTTCGGGTGCCGCAGCACGTACGCGAGCGCGATCTGGCTCGGCGTGGCGTCGTGCGCGTCGGCGACCTCGCGCAGCGTGGCGATCAGCGCGGTGCCGCGTTCCAGGTTCTCCGGCAGGAAGTACGGGTTGGCCCGGCGTACCGCCCCGGCGGGCGGGTTCGTGGCGTCGTAGCGGCCGGAGAGGAAACCCTGCGCCAGCGGCGAGTACGCGATGACGATCCGGCCGGCCTGCTCCGCGTACGGGATGAGGTCTTCTTCGGGGCCGCGGTCGATCATGCTGTAGCGGACCTGGTTGCTCAGCACCCGGCGGCCCAGCGCGGCCTCGGCGAACCGCCACCGGCGCAGGCCGTAGTTGCTGACGCCGACCTCGCCGACCAGTCCGACGTCCTGCAGCGAGCGCATGCCGCGCATGGTGGTGGTGTCGGCGACCACCGGGTTGGCCTGGTGCACCTGGTAGAGGTCGATGCCGTCGACGCCGAGCCGGGCGGCGGAGGCGACGGCGCGCTGCTGCACCACGGGGGCGACCGGCAGCAGCGGGAAGATCTTGCTGGCGACGACGACCTTGCTCCGGTCGTCGCCCAGCGCCGCGCCGAGGATGCGCTCGCTGCGGCCGAAGCCGTACAGCTCGGCGGTGTCGAACAGGGTGACGCCCAGGTCGAGCGCCCGCCGGACGATCTCGGCGGCGCGGCGCTCGTAGTCGGGGCCGTAGCCCCACTCCTTGGAGCCGAACTGCCAGGTGCCGAGGCCGATCTTGGAGATGGGCTTGGGGGTGTCGAGCTGCACGTAACGCATGTGGCCGAACGTACCCGCGCCGCTGCGGCCGCACTCCGCTGCGGACAGAATGGCCCCGTGACATACCTCGCCAGCGACGACCGTTACCACGAGATGATCTACCGGCGCAGCGGCCGGAGCGGGCTGAAGCTCCCCGTCATCTCCCTCGGCCTGTGGCACAACTTCGGACCGGACCGGCCCTTCGAGCGGCAGCGCGACATCGTCCGCCGCGCCTTCGACCTCGGCATCACCCACTTCGACCTGGCCAACAACTACGGCCCGCCGCCCGGTTCGGCGGAGGAGAACTTCGGCCGGCTGCTCGCAGGCGACCTGAAGCCGTACCGGGACGAGCTGGTGATCTCCAGCAAGGCGGGGTACCTGATGTGGCCCGGCCCGTACGGCGAGTGGGGCTCGCGCAAGTACCTGATCTCGTCGCTGGACCAGTCGCTGCGCCGCCTCGGGCTGGACTACGTCGACATCTTCTACTCGCACCGCTTCGACCCGGAGACCCCGCTGGAGGAGACGATGGGCGCGCTCGACGCGATCGTCCGCTCCGGCAAGGCGCTCTACGTGGGCATCTCCAACTACGACTCGGAGCAGACCGAGCGCGCCGCCGAGATCCTGCGCGACCTGGGCACGCCGCTGCTGATCAACCAGCCGTCGTACTCGATGATGAACCGCTGGACGGAGAGCGACGGCCTGCTGGACACGCTGGAGGGCGTCGGCGCCGGCTGCATCGCGTACAGCCCGCTCGCCCAGGGCCTGCTCACCGACCGTTACCTCACCGGCATCCCGGCCGACTCCCGGGTACGCACGAGCGTCTTCCTCAACGAGGCCGACCTCGACGAGGAGACGATGGCGACGGTCCGGGGGCTCGCCGCGGTGGCCGAGCGGCGCGGTCAGACGCTCGCCCAGCTCGCCCTCGCCTGGGCGCTGCGCGACCCGCGAATGACCAGCCTCATCATCGGCGCGAGCAGCGTGGCGCAGCTGGAGGGCAACGTGGCCGCGCTGGACAACCTCGACCTCGCCGGTGAGGACCTGGCCGAGATCGAGCGCCTGCTCGGCTGACTCACCAGACGCGGCGCCGCCCGGCGCGGTGGTTGCGGACACCGCACGGCCGTCCGGGCGGAGGGCCGCCGGCCCGGCTCAGCCGCCGTCCGACCACCGCCGCGGCGAGCAGCGCGACGACGAGCGCCGCCGCGCCGAGCACGAGCGGCCGGGACAGCGGTCCGCCGTCGGTCACCGTCGCCACCGGCACCGCCGGCTCGTCGTCGGTCGCCGCCCCGGCGAGGGTACGCGGAGGCGACGCGCTCGCCTCCGGCGCTGCCGGGGTCGCGTCCGGCTCACCGCGTGCCGCCCGGAAGATCACGTCCGAGCAGGAGTAGTAGGTGTCCTGGGTGTCCGAGTTCTGCCAGATGACGTAGACGATGTGCCGGCCGGTCCGGTCGGCCGGCAGCCGCCCCCGCATCTCGTACGCGCCGGAGCGGATCGGCGGGTCGGTGACCTGAAGGAACGGCTTCTTCTCCAGGTCCGCCCAGGTCAGCCGCCGCTGCGGCGAGTACGAGCCGGTGGTGACGTAGAACCGGAACGTGCCCTGGTGCGGGATGGTGGTGCGGTAGCGGAACGTGTGCCGGGCGCCGGCGGTGAGCGTGGTGGCCGGCCAGTCCGCGCGCGGCAGGTCCAGCCCCCGGTACGCGGACAGCCCGCCGCTGCACAGTTCCCCGTCCGGGATGCGTTCCCGGTCCCGCCCGTCGACGCGGGCGACCCGGATGTTGTCCCACTCGCGTACCCCGCTCCGGCGGCGATCGCGGCCCGGCACGCGGGCGTCCGCGCCCGGCCACCGCCCTCCGGCCCGCACGCGGCGGCCCGGCTCAGCGGGCTGGTCGGCGCACCGTGCGCGCCGGCCGGCGTGGCGGCGAGCGGCACCGTCACGGCGACGGCGGCGAGCGCGGCGAGCGCGCGGCGTGCGGCCATGTGATCGACCTCCCGCGCACTGGTACGGCCGCGAGACGTCAAAGGTTCGATCCGCGCCGATCGGCCGGGCCGACGTGACCGAACGGACAGACGGGGCGGCGGGGCGCATGTGGGGGGACCTAGAGTGACGAAACCCTGTGATCGAGGAGCGTCCCTTGCCCGAGCCGGAACCGTCCCCCGAGCCCTCCCGCGCCGCCCCGGCGAACGGGCCTCCCGCGGGCGACGTCCCACCTTCCCAGCCCTATCTGCTGGTGATGCACAGCATGGAGGGCGCGCCCCCACCGGTGCCGTGGCCCGGCGCGGAGGGGCAGCCCGGCTGGGCGATTCCGGTCACCGTCCCGCCCGGCACCCAGGGGTACGCGCTGTTCCTCCCGCTGGTGCCGGGGGCCGGCCAGCCGAGCGCGGTGCCTGCCCAGGCGACAGCACCGGCCGTCGAACGCTCCCCGGTGGAGGATGCCGCCCTCTCCCCCACCACCGGCGACGTCGCCAAGACGCCGCCGGCTTCCGCGGGCGCGGGCGTGTCCCCGGCCGGGGACGGTTCGACGGGGGCGGCTGATCATGGGGAGCCCGCCACCGCACCGGCCGACCGTCCGGCGGAGCCCGTCGCCGCCACGCCGGACGCCGCTCCGGCGGCCCGGCCTGCCGCCACCCGAGCCGACGGAACCCCTTCGGCTGCCGAGGACGCCGCATCGGCGGGTCCGTCCTCCTCGGGCGCCGGCACGACGGCTCCGGCCACCGGTTCGCCTGCCGCCCCGGGTTCGTCCCCGTCGGATGCGCCGAACCCGCAGGCCGGCTCCGGCACACTGGCCAGTTCGGGCGCACCGGGTGCCACCCGCAGGCCGGTTCCGGCGCGCCCGGCACGCCGCACGCTTCCGCCCGGCCCGGGACCCCGAGCACGCCGCCGATCCCCGGCGCGTCGCCCGCGCCGGTCACACCGCACGCTCCGGGGATGCCGCAGCCTCCCGGTCGGCCGGTGGGCGCGCCGCCGTACCCTGGTGTGGGGTGGACCGGCCATCCGCAGGCGCCGGTCTGGACGCCGCGACCGCCGACGCCGCGGACCTCGTTCCTCGGCGCGCGGTGGCCCGGCCCGAAGGCGGCGACCGGCCGGGCCGTGCCGCTCGCGGTGCTGGCCGGCGCGGTCGGCGGCGCGGTCTTCGTGCCGCTGGGCCGGGTCGGCGTCGGCTGGTTCCTGGGGTGGCTCACGCTCACTGTCGCGGTGGTGCTGGCGATCCGGTCGAAGACCGCTGACCTGCCGCGCGCCGACCGGCTCATCCGGGCCGGGTGGGCGGCGGCCGCGCTGGCGCTGATGGCCGTGCCGGCGTTCCGCAACGCCTGGTGGCTCGTGACGTTCTGCGTGCTCGGCGCGCTGGGCTGCGCCACCCTCGCGATCGTCGGCGGGCGGTTGGTGCGATCGATCCTGTTCGGCCTGGTCGCCACGCCGTTCGCGGCGCTACGCGGCCTGCCCTGGGTACGCCGGCACGTCACCGCCTCGGCGTCGGCGGCGACGGTGAGCAAGGTGACCGTCTCGGTGGTCGCCACGGTCGTGGTGCTCGTGGTCTTCGGCAGTCTGCTCGCCTCCGCCGACGCGGCGTTCTCCGAGGCGCTCGGCTCGCTCGTTCCCGAGACCGACATGGGTTCGGTGTTCAGCTGGGTGTTCCTGGCCGTGGTGGGCGGGCTTATCGCGGTGGCCGCGGTCTACACGCTCGCCGCGCCGCCCGACTTGTCCACCGTGGACAGGTCCGGCGAGCGGCGGATCGGCCTGCTGGAGTGGGCCCCGGCCATCGGCGCGCTCGTCCTGCTGTTCGCCGGGTTCGTGGTGGTGCAGTTCACTGTGCTCTTCGGCGGGCAGCAGCACGTGCAGCGGGTCGCCGGTCTCAGCTACGCCGAGTACGCGCGCAGCGGCTTCTGGCAGTTGCTCTTCGTCACGCTGCTGACGGTGGCGGTGCTCGGCGGCGTGGGCCGCTGGGCGCGCCGGGAGCGGCCGGTCGAGCGCGTCCTGCTGCGTGTGCTGCTCGGGCTGATCAGCGCGCTGAGCGTGGTGATCGTGGCGTCGGCGTTGTCCCGCATGTGGACGTACCAGAAGGTCTACAGCTTCACCGGCGAGCGGATCTTCGTGATGGCGTTCGAGATGCTGCTCGGCACGGTCTTCCTGATGATCATCCTGGCCGGCGTCCGGTTCAAGGGCCGGTGGATTCCCGGCGCCACTGTCGCGCTGGCCGTGACGATGCTGCTCGGCCTGGCGGTGCTCAACCCGGAGGACTACGTCGCCCGCCGCAACACGCTGCGGTACGAGCAGACCGGCAAGATCGACGCCTGGTATCTGCGGGCGCTGTCCGCCGACGCGACGCCGTCGCTGGCCAAGCTTCCCGACCCGGTACGCCGGTGCACGCTGAGCTGGATCGCCGACGACCTCGCCGAGCCCGACCCCTGGTACGCCTGGAACCTCGGTCGGCAGCGCGCCCGTAAGGCACTGGAGGAGGTCGGCCCGCAGGCGGTCGGCGGCCCGAAGGACTGCCGCCGGGCGGACCAGTTCGACCTGCCGAAGACGCGCGGTCCACGCTGACGTCGCCGACCGGGCCGCGGATCGCCGCGGCCCGGTCAGGCGGGGCCGCCGCCGAAGCCGATCTCGTTGCCGTCCGGGTCGTGGAAGATCGCCTTCCGGACGCCGTTGTCGTAGGTCTCCTGCGCAGCCGGCTCCAACCCTCGGGCCGCGATCGCCGCGAGACGGAGTTCGAAGTCCTCGACGAAGACAGTCTGCATGGCGTGACCGGCGTGGTCGGGCCGCACCTCGATGTAGAGGTAGCGGTGCTCGGCCAGCTCCCACACCGCCTCGTGGTCGTTGGGCAGGAACTGCGGCGGAGCGCCGAGCAGCCGCTCGTACCAGGCCGTCGACACGGCGATGTCGTGGATCGGGACGCCGGCGAACAGGTCGACAGTCATCCGGTCAATCTAGCCCCGTCGACGTGCCGACGAGGGCTCGTGCCGTACCGGCGTTTGAACGCGGTGCTCAGGGCGAACGAGCTGCCGTAGCCGACCCGGCGGGCCACCGCGCCGACAGTGGCGCCGGGCTCGCGGAGCAGGTCGGCCGCGAGCGCCAGCCGCCAGCCCGTCAGGTACGACATGGGCGGCTCGCCCACCAGGGCGGTGAACCGCCGGGCCAGCGCCGCACGCGACAGCCCCACCTCGGCGGCCAGCGACGCCACCGTCCACTGCCGGGCCGGGTCGTCGTGCAGCATCCGCAGCGCGCGGCCGACCACCGGATCCGCGTACGCCCGGTACCAGCCCGGCGCGGCAGCCCCGGGCCGGGCGAACCACTCCCGCAGCGCGGCGATGAGCAGCAGGTCCAGCAGGCGGTCCAGCACCGCATCCTGGCCGGGGTCGTCCTTGACGATCTCGTCGGCCAGCAACGGCACGAGCGGAGAGTCCCAGGACTCACGGCGGACCACCGCCAGCGGCGGCAGCGTGTCGAGCAGCCGCCGCCCGACAGTGCCCCGCACCGGGTACGTGCCGGTGAGCAGCACGGTCCGGCCGTCCGGTCCGTTGCCCCAGGTGCGTACGCCCCACCGCGTCATCGCGAACAGCTCCCGCCCGTCCGGCGTGGTGCAGCGCTGGCCCGGGTGCACTACCACCTGCGGCGCCGTGGCCGGGTCGTCCGCCACCGTGTACGGGGCCGGGCCACGCACGATCGCTACGTCACCGTCGCCGAGCCGCGCGGCCTCCCCCTCCTCCGGGACGATCCAGGCGTCCCCCCGCACCACGGCGACCAGCGTGAGCGGCGCCTCGTCCCGGATCAGCATCGACCAGGGCGGGGTGAGGATCGAGCGCAGCAGGAAGGCGCCCCGCGCCCGGGGACCGTCGAGCAGGCCGGAGACGGCGTCCACGGAGACGATTGAACACAGGATCGCGCGTCCTGGCCATGGGCCGTCTCACCGCGCGGCGGTTCGATGAGGACATGCGACTCGTACAACAACTGACGCTGGTCGGCGCCACAGTCGGGGCCGGGCTGATGGCGGGCCTGTTCGCCGCGTTCGCGTACGCGGTGATGCCGGCGCTGCGCGGCGCGGACGACCGCACGTTCGTGGACGCGATGCAGCGCATCAACGTCACCATCGTCAACGGCTGGTTCCTGCTGGCCTTCCTGGGTACGCCGGTGCTGGCCGCGCTCGCGGCGGTGCTGGCGTGGCGCGGGGCGGTCCGGCCGGCGCTGCCGTGGATCGTCGCCGGGCTTGCTCTCTACCTGGTGACGTTCGTCGTCACCGTGGCGGTGAACGTGCCGCTGAACGACGCGCTCGCGGCGGCCGGTTCCGCCGATCTCGGAGCGGAACGGGAGCGCTTCGAGTCCGCCTGGGTCACCTGGAACGTGGTCCGGGCGGTGGCGAGCACTGCGGGGTTCGGCGCGTTGTGCTGGGCGCTGGTGCTCGCGGGCCGCGCGTCCGGTTGAGCCGCTACGCCTTGTCCTCGATCAGCGGCAGGTAGCTCTCCGGCAGCCAGCGGACGACCACCTTCGGGAACAGCGTCCCGCCGAGCCGGCGGTAGAAGCGCTGCGCCGCCTCGTTCTCCGGCTTCACCTCCCAGCGGATGACCAGCCGCTCGGCGGCGGCCCGCTCGGCCAGCGCGGTCATCAGCCGCCGGCCCACGCCACCGTCGCGGGCCTCGGCGCGGACGAACAGATCGTCGAGCGCGAGGATGTCCTCACCGCTCCACATGTGCAGCCGCCGCTGCGCGGAGACGTAGCCGAGCGTCTCACCGTCCCGCTCGGCAAGCAGGACCGTCACGTCGGCGCGGCCGAGCACCTCGCGCCACCGGTCGGGGGTCGCGCCGACGTGCTCGCTCTCCCCCTCGTGGGCCGCGATCTCCCGGACCAGGGCGTCGACCGCAGCCGCATCGTCCGGACCGGCCTGGCGGATGCGGATGGCGTCGTTCACGGTGCTCTCCCTCACGGTCGGATCACGGGCGGACGCTCATGATCATCCCCCGGAGCCACCACCTGATGATCCTGCTTTCGGGCCGTCCTCGATGACGGCATCGGCCGGTACGGCGCATCTACCGATGACGGCTCCCGTTCGGCCCGCGCTGTTCCCGCCGGTCGTTCAACACGGCGGCGCTCTTGCCAGGCAAGGAAGGCGTGCCGTCCGATCGAGCGCGGCGGTGTTGCGCCGCCGCCGAACCCCAGCCTTCGCTCACCTGGACAGCAAGGGGAAGCAGGATCGGTCGCCCAGTGTCGGTCCGCTCTTGATTCCAGCCAGAATCGAACATACGTTCTAGCGATGACGTCCGCCGGGGGTTCTCGTCATCAACACAGGCCAGGATGGCTGAGCCAGGAACGCAGCCCAGGGCCTACGATCGTGCCCATGGACACGGCGACGATCGAGCGGGCCTCCCTGGTCGCGCTACTTCGCCGGCCTCGCGCGCGCTGGTCGGAGATCGCTCTCGACATCCAGGAAAACGGCAGCGCCAGGGCAGTCCTGGACCGTACGGTCGGCCACTCCGACACGCTCTTTCCGGACGGGAATTCAACCACCGAGCTGATCAGCGCTGCCGTCGCCGAGATCACCGGCTGGCAAGCTGATCGAGTCGGCGTCCACGCCTTCTTCGAAGACACCTACCCTGCACAGCTGCGCGGCATCCGGGAGATGCCACCGCTCCTGTTCAGCCGAGGTGATCTACGGGTTCACGACCAGGCAGTGGCCGTCGTCGGCAGTCGCAAGGCCAGCGAGGAAGGGCTGCGGATCGCCCGAGCCGTCGCCACCACCCTGGCAGGCCGCGGGGTGACCGTGGTCAGCGGGCTGGCCGCCGGCATCGACACCGCCGCACACTCAGCTGCGCTGGAGGCAGGTGGGCGAACGGTCGCGGTCATCGGCACCGGGATCCGCCGGTACTACCCCTCCGCGAACCAGCGCCTGCAGGACCACATTGCCGAGGTCGGGCTCGTCATCTCCCAGTTCTGGCCGGACGCCCCGCCGAGCAGGCAGAGCTTCCCCATGCGCAACGCCGTCATGAGCGGGTACGCAGTCGCGACGGTCGTTGTCGAGGCGGGTGAGACCAGCGGAGCACGGATCCAGGCCCGGCTCGCCCTCCAGCACGGCCGTCCCGTCGTGCTGACGAGCCAGGTCATGCGGTGCGACTGGGCCAAGACGTTCGCCGAGAACCCGGGCGTCTACGTCGTCCACGGCACCGCGCAGCTGCTGGAAGCCGTCGACGACATCCTCAGCTACCAGCCCACCGACGCCGGCCTGGAGAACTTCCCTGACTTCGCCCTCCGCTGACCAGCGCTGGACCATCATCAGCCGGCACGTCGAGGTCCAGCGCGGCTACCTGCGCAACCCGTTACCGGCACACCCCTGGATCTGCCCGACGTGCCGGGGAGTACGGAACGAGGGCTACTCGCTCTGCTTCCGCTGCCAGTCCCACGTCGCTCGGTCCCAGGGCCTTCTCGCGGACCTCGTACTACCGATCTCCTACTCGCCACGCACCTGGCAACACCACTACAACCTCCGGACGTACAAGGGCACAGCTCCGTCCGAGCAGGCTCGGCGAAGCTTGCTTGCGCTCCTGCTGCTGTTCCTGCATGACCATCTCGCGTGTATAACGTCCAGTACGGGAGCCTCCCCAACGCACGTCATCACCGTCCCGAGCACCCGCAGCCGCACTGGCGCACATCCGCTTGCCGACCTTGTCGGCGACCGGCTCCGGCTGCCCTGGATCAACAGCACGGTCAACCCGAGCTACGGTCCGGAGGATCACGACTTTCACGCCGACTGGTTCAAGCCGTCCCTCCCCACTTCGCTTGCGCCCGTTCATGCGCTGATCCTCGAGGACACCTGGACGACCGGGGCGCGAACACAGTCCCTGGCGCACGCACTGAAGGTCGCCGGTGCCGCCACCGTTGCCGCCGTCATCCTCGGCCGCCACGTGGATCCAAACTTTGCACCGGCCAGGCAATTGCTCAGCGCGATCGCCAGCCCGTTCTTCGATACCACTAGGTGCGCAGCTGAAGACTGATCAAGAACACCTCGGCATCCCGATGCTCCTATGGCGGTCATGATCAAATGAAGCCGCACATCGCTGTGCACATACTCGAGTCGAGGCGCCCGGCGATGCGCGCGCCACGCAGCCGGAGCCCTCGGGGATCTACATGCTGCCCGGCCCGACCGAGCAGGATTTCTCTGATGACGTCAGCAGACACCGTCCGTGCGTCGCCCCACGAACGCATGGTTCGCTCGTCGACCGCAGACATTGGGCGACTGCCAGACTGCCGGCCTGCGGGTAGCGGCAAGGGGGAACAAGAAGGGCGCAGTGCGCCGGTCATGTGGGCAGCAGCCGACAAGGCTCGATTTCTGGATGCAGCACGCAAGGCTCATGAGAAAGCGTGATCACGTTCCAACGAATCAGCGGCCCGGTCGACGATTACTCGACCAGGCCGCTGACCTGCTTCAAGGGTGGAGCCGAGGGGACTCGAACCCCTGACCCCCACACTGCCAGTGTGGTGCGCTACCAGCTGCGCCACGGCCCCTTGCGGTCGTACCCGGTCGCCCGGGCACGGGAAGAACTATACACACGCCGCCCCGCATGGTCATCTCGCGGGGGTCCCCCACCGAGGGGGTCAGTTCAGTGCCACATCCGGCGGGAAGTGGGCCACCGCCGCCATCATGCCGCCCTGCCGGCGCAGCACCATCGGCCAGAGATCATCCGGCCGGTCGACGAAGGCGTCACCGGGCAGCGCGTCGAGCACGAACCAGGAGCCCTCCTCGATCTCGCGCTCGACCTGCCCGGCGCCCCAGCCGGAGTAGCCGGCGAACACCCGGATCCCGCCGACCGCCTCGCGCAGCTTCTCCGGGTCGACCGAGAGGTCGATGGTGCCGACCGCGCCGGAGACGCGGTGGAAGCCCTTGACCGGCCGGACGGGGTGCCGCATCCGGGCCAGGCAGATGGCGGAGTCGGGCTGCACCGGGCCACCCTCGAACAGCACGGCCGGGTCGCGGGCCAGGTCGCTCCAGTCGCCGAGCACGTCGGCCACCGAGACCTCGGTGGCGCGGTTCAGCACCACCCCGAGGGCGCCGCCGGGTTCGTGGGCGACGAGCAGCACGACCGTACGGTCGAAGTTCGGATCCTTGAGCCCTGGTGTCGCGACCAGCAGTCGTCCGGTCATCGACTCCATGGCTCGGCCACCGATCGCCTGCCCCTCACTCTGCATGTCCGACACCCGTCAGCCGTGCGCCCGTACGGGCCCGAGGCCGTCGACCGTCCATCCTGTCAACGCCATGTCACGCACCATAGCCTGCGTCCGGCCCGCTGGTTAAGGTCTGACGGCGGGTGATCACGACGGATCGAGGGAGGGTCGGATGGCGGCGCAGGCCGAACTGGCGGTGATCGGCGGGTCGGGTCTCTACGCCCTGCTCGACGGGGTGGAGCACGTGGTGGACACCCCGTACGGCGAGCCGTCGGGCCCGATCACCGTCGCCGAGGTGGGCGGTCGCCGGGTGGCGTTCCTGCCCCGCCACGGGCGTGATCACCGCTACCCGCCGCACCTGATCCCCTACCGGGCGAACCTGTGGGCGCTGCGGTCGCTGGGCGTACGCCAGGTGCTGGCGCCCTGCGCGGTGGGCGGCCTGCGGCCGGAGCTGGGTCCGGGCACGTTCGTGGTGCCGGACCAGTTGATCGACCGCACCAGCGGGCGCGTGCAGACGTACTACGACCGGGGCGCGGTGCACGTGTCGTTCGCCGATCCGTACTGCCCGGCGGGGCGGCGCACGCTGCTGGACACGGCGGCCGGGCGGGGCGTGCCGGCGGTGGACGGCGGGACCGTCGTGGTGGTCGAGGGTCCGCGCTTCTCGACCCGGGCGGAGTCGCGCTGGTTCGCCTCGATGGGCGGCACGATCGTCAACATGACCGGCCACCCGGAGGCGGTGCTGGCCCGTGAGCTGGCCCTCTGCTACACGTCGATCGCGCTGGTCACGGACCTGGACGCGGGCGTCGAGGCGGGCGAGTCGGTCACCCACGAGGAGGTGTTCCGGGTCTTCGCGGAGAACACCGACCGGCTGCGCGGGCTGCTGCTGGACGCCGTCGCGGCGCTGCCCGCCGAGCGGGAGTGCGGGTGCGGGCACGCGCTGGACGGGATCAAGCTGCCGTTCCCGCTGCCCTGAGCGCGGGAAGCGCCCGAAAAGTCGGCCTCGGCCCGATAGATTCGGCTGGTCGGGGGACCGGGCACCGGGCCGTCTCCGGCATCCGCGTGGAGGACGGAGGCAGCCGGCGATGGCGACGGTGCGGGAGGCGACCTACGACCTGCTGCGCGCGCTCGGGCTGACCACGGTCTTCGGCAACCCGGGCTCGACCGAGGAGCCGTTCCTGCAGGAGTTCCCGGCCGACTTCCACTACGTGCACGCGCTGCAGGAGGCGTCGGCGGTCGCGATGGCCGACGGCTACGCCCAGGGCACCGGCCGGCCCGCGCACGTCAACCTGCACACCGCGCCGGGCACCGGCAACGGCATGGGCAACCTGGTCACCGCCTGGCACAACCGGACGCCGCTGATCGTCAGCGCCGGCCAGCAGACCCGCGAGATGCTGCTGATCGAGCCGCGCCTGGCCAGCCCCCGGGCGGTCGAGCTGGCCCAGCCGTACGTCAAGTGGGCCCACGAGCCGGCCCGCGCCCAGGACATCCCGGCGGCCTTCATGCGGGCGTACGCCTCGGCGGTGCAGCCACCGGCCGGGCCGGTCTTCCTCTCCCTGCCGATGGACGACTGGGACCGCCCGGCCGACCCGCCGCCGCAGGTGCGTACCGTCGCCACCCGGATCGCGCCGGACCCGGACCGGCTGCGGAGCTTCGCCGACGCGCTGGCCGCCGCCCGCGCCCCGGCACTGGTGCTCGGCGCGGCGGTGGACCGGTCGGACGCCTGGGCGGACGCGGTCGCGCTGGCCGAACGCCTGGCCGCCCCGGTCTGGGCCGCCCCGGCGCCGGAGCGAGCCGTGTTCCCCGAGCGGCATCCGCACTTCCGGGGCGTGCTGCCGTACGCGATCGGGCCGCTGTCGGAGGCGTTGCGCGGCCACGACGTGGTGCTGGTGGTGGGTGCGCCGGTGTTCCGCTACTACCCGCACGTGCCGGGCGACTACCTGCCCGGCGACGCGCGGCTGCTGCACGTCACAGACGACCCGGACGAGGCGGCGCGCGCCCCGGTCGGGGACAGCCTGCTCGGCGACGCCCGCCTGACCATGGCCGCGCTGTGCGAGCTGCTTCCGGCGACCGACCGTCCCGCGCCGTCACCGCGCCCGCAGCCGGCCCCGCCGGAGCAGGCTGACCCGCCCAGCGCCGACGCGTTGTTCGCCGCGCTCGCCGCCGCGTGGCCGGCGGACGGGGTGCTGGTGCAGGAGTCGCCGTCCAACCTGGCCGCGCTGCGCCGCCGGCTGCCGATCGAGCGGCCACGCTCGTACCTGACGATGGCCAGCGGCGGGCTCGGCTTCGGGCTGCCGGCGGCGGTCGGCATGGCGCTCGCCGAACGCGACACCGGGCGCGGCCGCCCGGTGGTCGCGGTGGTCGGCGACGGCTCGTTCCACTACTCGGTCCAGGCGTTGTGGACGGCGGCGCGGCTGCGCCTGCCGCTCGCCGTCGTGGTTCCGGTGAACCAGCAGTACGCGATCCTGAAGGCGTTCGCCGAGCTGAAGCACACCCCTGGTGTGCCGGCGCTGGATCTGCCCGGGTTGGACGTGACGGCGGTGGCGCACGGCTACGGCTGCGCCGGTGCGGTGACCACGCTGGACGGGCTCGGCACCGCGCTCGACGCCGCATTGGCCGCGGACCGGCCGACGGTGCTGCCGGTGCCGATCAGCACCGACGTGCCACGGATCCTCTGAGACTCAGCCGGGCTGGACGATCAGCGGGGCGCCGCTGGCGGCGTCCAGCACGGCCCGGCCGCCGAGCGGCGCGTCGAGCGTGACGCTGACCGGCTTCAGCACGAGCTGCGCGGTGCAGACGCCGGTGGAGGCGATCACGGCGCCGCCGATCACCACCACGTCCGGCCGTTCCAGCACGAGCGGGGTGGGCGGGCCGTCGCAGGCGCCGACGCCGAGCACGTAGTCGATCCGGTTGCCGTCGACCGCCCGCAACTGCTGAGCGGACACCAGGCCGGCCGGGAGCGGCCGGGTGGGCACCGCGCCGCCGGGCGCCCGGCCGGTCACGCGCGGCGCGACGGCGATCCGGGCCACGGGTACGGCCAGCTCGTCCACGGTGAACAGCCAGGCGGGCGCGTCGGCGCGGCCCCGGCTGGTCCACACCGGCGCGCTGCCCAGCCGTACCTCGGTCACTGTGAGCGGGACGCACGGCGTCGGCGCCGAGGTCGACACCGGGTCGTTCGGGCCGGGCCGTCCGGTCGGTGCCGGGTCGGGCGCGGCGGGGCGCCCGTCGCAGGGCGGCGGGTCGCCCTGGCGGAGCTGGGCGTACGCGTCGGCGGCGCTGACCAACGGCACCCGCAGCGTGCCGTCGGGGAACCGGATCGTGCCGTCCTTCGGCACGGCGGCCGGGATCGGGATCTGGTCCCGGTACCAGCCCGCCCCGAACGCCACTTTCGTCTCGTCGGTGAAGCCCGGGTCGCCGGTGAGCACAGTGGCGTCCTGGAGCGGCACGTACCCGTCGCGCCAGCCCGGCCCGGGACGCCAGCCCGCGGCGACTTCCTCGGCCCGCTCGGTGAACGCGGGCCGCTGGTCCGGACCGGTGGGCGGCGTCCGGACGGGAGCGGCGCCGGGCGTGGCGCAGGCGGAGAGGGTCAGCAACGAGATCCCGAGCAGGGCGAGCACGCGACGCATACGGGTTGGACGGGTGCCGGCCCGGAACGGTTCCGGCTCAGTCCTCGCCGCCGAGGTCGGCCTGGTACGCCTCCCAGAGCAGGTCGGCACCGTGGCGCCGGTGCCGGTCGAGCGCGCGCAGCAGGTCCACGGTGCGGGCCCGCACCTGGGCGGCGGACGCCCCGGGCAGCCGGACCGTGTGCTGGAGCGCGGCCAGCGCCGCCAGGATCGCGGCGTGCTCGGCGACCAGCAGGCGTACGCCCCGGTGCAGCCGCGGCGCGGCGCGCACCAGGTCGGCGTAGTGGCCTCCCGGCCCTTCGGTGACGCGGACGTGTTCGGTGAAGCCCCGCCGGACCGGGTCGAGGTCGGTGAGCAGGCGCTCCCGCCAGCGCGGACCGCCGGTGGCCCGGGCGAGGGCGCGCAGGTCACCGGGAGCGGTGGGGAGCACGGAGATCGGCTGCTGGATCGGACTGGTGACCATGGGACACCTCCCGCTGCTGGGCGAACCCGTATGGCGATGGTGGACCCGGTACGCGGCGCTGTCCAGCGCTGCGACGCGCCTCATCTGCCGCATTGGCACCATCTGCCCCGGCTGGCTCAGAGGCCTCAGACGACTGTGCGCCCCGGTCCTCGTGGACCGGGGCGCACAGGCCGTGTGGTGGAGGTGCCGGGAATCGAACCCGGGTCCTTCGCCGGTTTGTCAGGGCTTCTCCGAGCGCAGCTCGCTGTGCCTCTACTCGGCCCCACCGCTCACGCGAGCAAGTTGGTGTGACGGGCCCAGTCGCTGATTGATCTCGCCGCACGGACCCCGCGACCGGGTCCGATTGGCCAGCCTTCTAGCTGATGCCGGCTAACTGGGTCGAAGGCGCTCCCAGGCCGACAGACTTGCTACTCGCCTCAGGCGGCGAGAGCGAAGTCAGCGCGATTGTTCTTGGCGCTTATTGGTTTCCGACGACCGATTCTCGAGACGACGTCGGCTTCCTCGGCTCGCTTCCCCTGTCGCTGCGTACGAAGTCGAAACCAGTCACCCCCTCGAAGCGCTGCCTCTGTCGGCAGCACACCAAGCCTAACGCCTGGCGCAACCGGATTCATCCCGAGGCCCGCCCGACGTGGGCAGCCGGACGAACCGGACGTATCACTCAGCCATGCCCTTGCCGCGCCGGCCGACCGCCCGGGCGATCTCCTTGGCGGCGTCCCGTTTGGCCAGGTCCTGGCGCTTGTCGTACGACTTCTTACCCCGGGCCAGGCCGATCTCCACCTTGGCCCAGCCGTCGGAGAAGTAGACCTGCAGCGGCACCAGCGTCAGGCCGCTCTCCTTGAGCTTGCCCAGCAGCCGGTCGATCTCGATCCGGTTGAGCAGCAGCTTGCGGGTACGCCGCGGCTCGTGGTTGGTCCAGGTGCCCTGGGCGTACTCCGGGATGTGCATGGCGTGCAGGTAGATCTCGCCGTCACGCTCCTGGGCGAACGCGTCGACGAGCGACGCCCGCCCGGCCCGCAGCGACTTCACCTCGGTGCCGGTCAGCGCCATGCCCGCCTCGTACGTGTCGAGGATGGCGTAGTCGTGGCGCGCCTTCTTGTTGGAGGCGACCACCTTGCGACCCTTTTCCCGTGGCATCGGCGCCACCTCCCTCCCGGTCCGTCGCCGGCCACCGGCCGGCGAGCGAAGATCATGCTACCGGAACCACAAGGGCCCTCCCGCGCGGTTTATTCCGCGCGGGAGGGCCCTTGCCGGAGCCGGACGGGTGACTAGACCCGCAGGTAGAAGCGGAGCGTGACCCAGGCGGTGACCGCGCTGACCACGCCACCGACGGCGGCCATCAGCGGGAAGGTCAGGAAGATGTCGGACCAGGAGATCGGGGTGATCAGGCCCTCCAGGGCCGCCATCGAACTGCCGGCCGCGAGCACCTTCACCGCGATCAACGCCAGCAGGCCGAGGATGGAGCCGAACAGACCGGCCACCACCGCCTCCAGCACGAACGGCGCCTGGATGAACCAGTTCGACGCGCCGACCAGCTTCATGACCGCCACTTCACGCCGCTTGCTGTACGCGGCCACCTGGATGGTGTTCGCGACGAGCAGCAGGGCGGCGACGGCCATCACCATAGCGATCGCGAGCGCGCCGTTCTGGAAGCCGCTGAGCACGCCGAAGACCTTGTCGAGCAGCTTGCTCTGGTCGACGATCGTGTCGATGCCCTCGGCGGTCTTGTACTTGTCGTAGATCGCCTTGTACTGCTCGGGGTCGTTGAGCTTCACCCGGTACGACTCGGGAAGCTGGTCCGGCTTGACCGCGCTGACCAGGTCCGGGGCGTCGGCGTACATCTGCTGGAAGCGCTCGTACGCCTGGTCCTTGTTGACGTACGTCGAGTCCTTGACCAGCGGGTCCTGGTCGAGTTGCTGACCCAGCGCGTCGACCTGTTCCTTGGTGGCGTCGGTCTTCAGGAAGATCGAGACCTCGACGTTCTCGTAGTAGAGGTCCTTCATGTCGCCGACCTTCTGGTACAGAAGGCCGCTGCCGCCCAGCATGAACAGCGACACCGCCATTGTGATGATCATGGCGATGGTCATGGTGACGTTGCGCCACAGCCCGACCAGTACTTCGGACAGGACGTACTTCATCCGCATCGGGATATTCCTCCGGCTCTCCGGCGTGAGGGTTCGTCGTCAGGGTCTACGGAACGTCGTACGGCTCAGCCGTAGACGCCGCGGGCCTGGTCGCGCACGATGCGGCCGCTCTCGATCTCGATCACCCGGCGCCGCATCTGGTTCACGATGTTGGAGTCGTGCGTGACCATCACGACGGTCGTGCCGGTGCGGTTGATCCGGTCCAGCAGGCGCATGATCTCGATCGAGGTGTCCGGGTCCAGGTTTCCGGTGGGCTCGTCGGCCAGCAGGATCAGTGGCCGGTTGACGAACGCCCGGGCCACCGCCACGCGCTGCTGCTCACCACCGGAGAGCTCGTGCGGGTAGCGGTGCTCCTTGCCACCGAGACCGACCAGCTCCAGCACCTCCGGCACGACCCGGCGGGCGACCGCCTTCGTCTTGCCGATCACCTCCAGCGCGAACGCCACGTTCTCGTACGCGGTGCGGTTCGGCAGCAGCCGGAAGTCCTGGAAGACGCAGCCGATGGAACGCCGGAAGTGTGGTCGCTTCCAGGAACGCATCGACGTCACGTCCTTGCCGTTGACGACGACGCGACCCTTGTTGGGCGTGACCTCGTGCAGCAGCAACTTGATGATGGTGGACTTGCCGGAGCCGGATGGACCGATGAAGAAGACGAACTCGCCCTTCTCGATCGAGACGGACACGTTGTCGAGCGAAGGCCGGGACGCCTTCGGGTACGTCTTCGTCACTTGCTCAAGCTGAATCACGGGTCGGTAGTCTACGCGGTGTAACCGCAGAGCCAAGCCCCCAGGCCCGCCGAAGCGGTGCGCGTCATCGATTTACCCGGTCAGAACGGGATCGATGACGCGCTCAGTCCGAACGTGATCACGCACCGTCAGCGCTGAGCTGCTGCTGCTTCCGCCAGCGGATTCCCGCCTCGATGAAGCTGTCCAGGTCACCGTCGAAGACCGAGGACGGATTGCCCGTCTCCTGTTCGGTACGCAGATCCTTCACCATCTGATACGGGTGCAGGACGTACGAGCGCATCTGGTCGCCCCAGGAGCTGGTGCCGCCGCTCTTCAGGCCGGCCATCTTCTCCTCCTCCTCCTGCCGCTTGCGCTCCAGCAGCCGGGCCTGGAGCACCCGCATCGCGGAGGCCTTGTTCTGCAGCTGGGACTTCTCGTTCTGGCAGGTCACCACGATGCCGGTGGGGATGTGGGTCAGCCGCACCGCCGAGTCGGTGGTGTTGACGCTCTGCCCACCCGGCCCGGACGACCGGTAGACGTCCACCCGGACCTCGTTCTCCGGGATGTCGATGTGGTCGGTCTGCTCGGTGACCGGCAGCACCTCGACGCCGGCGAAGCTGGTCTGCCGGCGACCCTGGTTGTCGAACGGGCTGATCCGCACCAGCCGGTGCGTGCCGGACTCCACGCTGAGCGTGCCGTAGGCGTACGGCACCTTCACCGTGAAGGTGGCCGACTTCAGGCCCGCCTCCTCGGCGTACGAGGTCTCGTAGACCTCGGTCGGGTAGCCGTGCCGCTCGGCCCAGCGCAGGTACATCCGCAGCAGCATCTCGGCGAAGTCCGCGGCGTCCACGCCGCCGGCCCCGGCCCGGATCGCCACCAGCGCCTCCCGCGAGTCGTACTCGCCGGAGAGCAGCGTGCGGACCTCCATCTCCTGGATGGCCTTGGTCAGCCCGGCGATCTCCGACTCGACCTCGGTCAGCGCGCCCGGGTCGTCCTCCGCCTGGGCCAGCTCCAGCAGCACCCCGGCGTCGTCGAGCCGGGAGCGCAGGTCGCCGAGCTTGGTGATCTCGCCGTTGACGTACGACAGCTGCGACGTCACCTGCTGCGCCTTGGCCTGGTCGTCCCAGAGGTCGGGCGCGGAGGCCTCCTGCTCCAGCCGTGCCTTCTGCTCGCGCAGCTTGTCGAGGTCGAGCACGGCCTCGATGTTGCGCAGCGTGGCGTCGAGTTCCTTGAGCTGTTCGGCGTAATCGGCAGCGGTCACGACAGACAAGACTACTGCGTCGTTCCCTCAACCTGCTGCAGGTGGTCAGCCGACCGGCGCGGTCTTGAGCCAGGACAGCGCCGCCTTGTGGTAGGCGACGGCGAACTCCAGCGCGCTGGCGTCGTAGCTCTCGCCTTCCTTCTTGGCGTTCTTGACCTGCTCCCGCACCGCCGCCAGCGCCTCGGTGTGGTACTCGTTCGCCGTCGCGTAGAGGTTCTTGAGCTGGCTCGCCGAGTGCAGGTTGCCGAACGCCATCCGTAGCGCTATCGGGTTACGGATGGTGTCCTTGCCGGGATTCTCCGCCAGCCAGCGGGAGAATGTCCGTTTACCGGCAGCTGTCAGCGCGTACGGCTGACTCATGCGCGGCCCGGGCTTGCCGAGACGCACCAGACCCTTCTCGGCCAGGACCGGTAGCTCCCGGTAGACCTGACTGCGGGTCATCGACCAGTACGGCGCCAGCCGGCGCTCAGCCGCGGCCATCAACTGGCCGCCAGTCATCGGGCCGTCGTGCAGCAGGCCGAGCAAAGCTGCCGCCGTCGGGTTGACTCCGGAATCCGCCATGCCCTCTAAGCTGCCACTTTGTCGGCTCTGGCGTCCAGGATTTGCCTATTTCGGCACCCGCGGACCGGTCCGATGTGCACTGTCGGATGAGGAAGAGGGCCCGTCCCGGCCGGGACGGGCCCTCTTCGAGCGTCTCAGCCCATGTGCGGGTAGGTGTGATCGGTCGGCGGAACGAACGTCTCCTTGATCGTCCGAGGCGACATCCAGCGGACCAGGTTGTGCCAGGAGCCCGCCTTGTCGTTGGTGCCGCTGGCCCGGGCGCCGCCGAACGGCTGCTGCCCGACCACCGCGCCGGTCGGCTTGTCGTTGATGTAGAAGTTGCCGGCCGCGTACCGCATCTTCTCCGCCACCTGGTCGACCACCCGGCGGTCGGTCGCGAAGATCGACCCGGTCAGCGCGTACGGCGCGATCGACTCGGCCTGGGTGACCACCTCGTCGAAGCGGGCGTCGTCGAAGATGTGCACGCCGAGGATCGGCCCGAAGTACTCGGTGGTGAACGTCTCGTGCGCCGCGTCGGAGCACTCGAACAGCGTCGGCCGGACGAAGTAGCCGACCGAGTCGTCGGCGGTGCCGCCGGCCAGGATGCGGCAGGAGTCGTCACCCTTGATCAGCTCCAGCGCGGCGGTGTGCCGGCCGAACGCCTTGTCGTCGATCACCGCGCCGCCGAAGTTGCTGAAGTCGGTCACGTCGCCGTAGGTCAGCGAGTCCGCCGTGGCGGCGAGCCGGTCGCGCAGCCCGCCCTCCCAGATCGACCGCGGGACGTATGCGCGGGAGGCAGCCGAGCACTTCTGCCCCTGGTACTCGTAGGCGCCCCGGATCAGCGCGGTGTGCAGCGCGTCCACGTCGGCGCTGGTGTGCGCGACCACGAAGTCCTTGCCGCCGGTCTCGCCGACCAGGCGGGGGTAACCGCGGTAGCGGGCGATGTTGTCGCCGACGGTCTTCCACAGGTGCTGGAACACCTTGGTCGAGCCGGTGAAGTGGATGCCGGCCAGGTCCGGGTCGGCGAGCACCACCTCGGAGACCTCCTCGCCGCGGCCGGTGACCATGTTGATCACGCCGGGCGGCAGGCCGGCGGCCTCGAACAGGCGCATGGTGAAGTGCGCCGCGAACTGCTGCGTCGGGGACGGCTTCCAGACCACCGTGTTGCCGAGCATGGCCGGCGCGGACGGCAGGTTGCCGGCGATCGCGGTGAAGTTGAACGGGGTGATCGCGTAGACGAAGCCCTCCAGCGGCCGGTGGTCGAGGCGGTTCCAGACCCCGGGCGAGGACAGCGGCTGCTCGGCCAGGAGCCGCCGGGCGAAGTGCACGTTGAAGCGCAGGAAGTCGATCAGCTCGCACGCCGAGTCGATCTCGGCCTGCACGGCGGTCTTGGACTGGCCGAGCATGGTGGCCGCGTTGAGCGTGTCCCGCCAGGGGCCGGCCAGCAGGTCGGCGGCGCGCAGGAAGATCGCGGCCCGCTCCTCGAACGGCAGCGCGCGCCACATCGGCGCGGCGTCCTTGGCGGCCTGCACCGCGGCGCGGGCGTCGTCGTGGGTGGCGTGCCCGGTGACGCCGAGAACGTGCGCGTGGTTGTGCGGCTGTACCACGTCGATCGACGCGCCGCCGGCCATCCGCCGCTCGCCGGCGATCGTCATGGGCAGCTCGATCCGCTCGGCGGCCAGTTCGGCCAGCCGCCGCTGGAGCCGTTCCCGGTCGGCGCTGCCGGGCTCGTAGGAGTGGACCGGCTCGTTGAGCGGCTCGGGTACGGAGAACACGGCGTCCATCAACAGGCTCCTGGCGATCTCGACGGCGACGGCGAAACCGGACCCGCGGGCGCCGGCCGGGCGGCCGGACACCGGGGCGCCGCGGGGTGGGCGGCGGCGGGACCTGGCCCGATTCTGTCACGACAAGCCCTCGCCGGACGCGCCTCCCTGGCACACCGGACGGCCGGTTCATCTCCGGACCGTCGGCCCCAACCCGCCCGGATCCGACGAAACATCGGATCGCACCCCAGTTGGTCGACGATTCGTCGGCGCTTACTCGACCTTTGATCCAGCCCACCTCGGGGGTGGCGGTGTTCCGGGCCTCCGGGCGGCACCTCCCCGAGCTGGAGTCGACCAACGGCACCACACGGCCCGCCCGGCTGGCGGTTATCGGCCATTGATCCACTCCACCTCGGGGAAATGGCGGTATCCGGGCCCTCGGGATGCCACCACATCGCCGTACTGCAGTCGATCAACGCGCACACGGCACACGGCCCGCCCGAGGAGTGGTGATGCGCCGCGTACGCTGGATGACCGGTGACCTGCCCGGCCCGGCTCGGGGATCCGGCGACCGTCGAAGGGAAGACGATGAGCAACCAGCCCGGCAGCTCCACGGCCGCGGAGACGGATCAGCCCGAGACCGTCGGGCCGACCACGGGCGACGGGGCCACCGTCGAGACGTCCTCCGTCAAGGCGTCCTCCGGAGAGGCACCGTTGGCCGAGACACCGGCGGGAGAGACACCGTCGGGCGAGGCACCGGCGAGCGAGGCTCGGACGGCCGAGGACGCAGCCGGACACGCGCGTGCGGACGAGGGGACTGTCACCGGCGGTCGGCCGGAGTTCGCCCCGGGCGCGCTCGTACTCGCCCTGCTCTCGCTCGGATGGCTGGCCGCCATGCTCTGGTCGACCCGCGAGGCGATCCACTCGACCGCGGCCGGCGTCACCGCGATCAGCCTCTCCGCGTACGCGCTGCCCGGCGTCATCACCGCGGCGCTGGTCACCGGCGCCACCGTCGCCCTGGCCGCGACCAACCGGCTCGGCCGGGCCACGCTGCGGTTCCTGGCCGCCGTCGGGACCGGCTTGGTGGTCGGGCTGCTCGCCGCGGTGGCGATCAACCTGACGTACGCCGACAACGCCACCACGAACACGATCGCCGGGACCACGGCGGCAGCCGCGATCATCGGCGGCGCGATGGCGGGCGCGCGTCAGGCCCGGGTGGTGGGTGCGATCACCGCTGCGACGCTCACCGCGCAGATCTTCGTGGTGCTGTTCAGCCGCGCCCGGGACCCGCTGTCCGACCTGTTCGGCGCCGGGGAGACCCAGCAGTCGGTGCTCGACGCCGCCAAGTGGGTCTCGCGTACCGAATCGCTGCTCGCCGGCCTGCTCGCCGGCCTCGCCGCGTACCTCTATCTGACCTGGTCCCGCCGCCGGGCGGAGCGCCGTGACGGCGTGGCGTCGCCGCTGCGCTGGCCGGCCTACCTGGTGGCCGGCGCGGGCGCGGGCCTGCTCCTGCTGCTCACCGAGGTGATCATCCGGATCGGCGGCCGCGGGCTGCTCGACCTGGCCGCCGCGCTCAGCGAGGCCGACGAGGTCGCGCAGACCGCGCTCGGCACCTCGCGGGTGGACAACGGGATCTGGGTGCTCTTCGTAGGCGCGCTGACCACGCTCATCGTGTTCGGCCGCACGCTCGGCCCCCGCCCGGTCGAGGACGAGACGGACGAGCCGGCGGCGTCCTGAGCCGCCGGCTCAGCCGGCCTCGCGCAGCAGCAGGTCCAGCTCGGTCACGTCGTACCACTCCAGTTCGTGGTCCTCGGCGCCGTCGACGGTGAACTGGGCGTCGGGGTCCCCGGCCTGGGCCTCGGCCACCACCTCGACGGCAGCGGCCACGTCCTCGACCGCCTCCGCGCCGTCGACATGAAGCGCGGCGACCGACTTCACCGGCACCGGTCCGGCCGGCCGGACCACGCTGGACCCCAGCTCGCCGCCGACCCGTCCGACCGCCCGGGCGGGCAGGTCGGCCGAGACGACAACCCGTCGCCGGGGCGCGGCGGGGTCGCTCCGGAGCAGGAACAGCGCGTCCTGGGCGGCCCGGGTGAAGGCCACGTACTCCAGTTCCTCCTCGTCGCCCTCGGCGTACCACTCGCGCAGTTCCGGGGTGACCGCGTGCGCCGCCTCGGCGGTCAGCCCCTCCTCGCGCAGCCGGGCGAGCATGGGTACGGTCGCCGGCAGGTACACCCGGACAAGCTCGTCGGTCACCGGTCACTCCCGCATTCAGGCCACTCACCGGCGGACGCCGGCTCCGGGCGCCGATCATGCCGTACGCCAGGACCGTCATACACCCGGCATCCGCGCGGGTGAAGTCTCCCGCCGGTGTGTCAGGCGAACGGGCATGGGGCGATGTCAGCCGGTGATGGCAAACTAAGGCAAACGAAGCCAACCCCGGGAGTCACCGTGGAGTCGAGGTTCCTGCTGCTGTCCGACGTCGCCGCCGAGCTGAACGTCTCGGACTCGCAGGTCTACCACATGGTTCGCAGTGGCGAGCTGCCGGCGATCAAGATCGGCGGTCGGGGGCAGTGGCGGGTCGAGCGCTCCCGGCTGGAGGAATACATCGAGCGGAAGTACGCCGAGACGGCGGAGTGGGTACGCGGGAACCCGCTCGGTGAGCGCGACGAGGAGTGACCACCCGAGGACCGTCGGCCATTGACGACGGTGACGACATTCCGGGAAGATGAAGCCCTGTCGGAGGCAAACGAAGGCAAACGCAAGGATTCGAGATGGTCGACACCCGCCGTCCCCGCGCACCCCGCCCGCCGGTCCGTCTCCGGCCCGCCCCGCCGCTCGACCCGCCGTGCGTTGACGAGGAGCCGCTGTGGAGTCCCGTCGGGCAGCTCACCCTCGACCTGAGCGATCCGCGCCGCGGTGCCGCCGCACGCCCCGCCGGCCGCGCCCCGGACCCGGCACCCGCCTGGCCACGCTGGACCGGCACCCCCGCGTCAGCCCTCGCGTCCGCCGCACCCGAGGGAACGCGGGCCGCACACCGGTTCGTCCGCACCTTCCTGGAGATCGTCAACGGCTTCCGGCCACCCGGCCAGCTCCGGCCGCTCTGCGTGCCCGAGTCGGCCGGCCCGGTCGCGGCCGAGCTGACCCGAGCAGCCCGCCGGGTGACCCCGGTCCGCCGCCGTACCGCCCGGCCGACTCTGCTCCTGCGGCGTCTGCGGGTCTGCGAGCCCCGCGCGGGCGCGGTCGAGGCCACCGCCGTGTTCGCCGGCGTCGGAGGCACGAGCTGGGCCGTTGCGATACGCCTGGAACGCCGCCGAGGCACCTGGCTGTGCCTCGTCCTGGACGTCCTCTGAGCCCGGTCGTGGGCCCCCCGACCTGGCTCGACCGCGCCGCGGCCACCCGCGCCTCCACCGGCGCCGATCTTGCACTTCCGTCCCGTAGATAACGTCATGAATCGGGCATGATGAGGGCCGGAACTGCAAGATCGCGGGAGAGAGCGAGGGCCCCGGGGGAACCCAGGGACGGCGACGGGCCCCGGCCGGGAGGCCGGGGCCCGTCGTGGGCGTTCGGGGTCAGTTGCCGCCGTTGGGCGAGCCGTGGCAGCGCTTGTACTTGCGGCCCGAGCCGCACGGGCAGGGCGCGTTACGGGACGGGCCCTCGCCGCCGTCGACCTGGCCCGGGGCGGCCCGCCGGGCGGTGCTCGCCGCGACCGCCTGGCCGCTCGCACCGGCCGGAGCCCGGCGCGGCCCGGCGGCGGCAGGGCGCTCCGACTGCTGGCCGATGCCGAGCGCCGGCGCCTGCTGCTCGGGCCGCTCGATCACCGGAGCGCCGCGACCGGCCTCGCCGTCCACGGCGGGAGCGGAGTACTGCAGGCCCTGCTGCTGCGGCGCGCGGTTGAGACCCTTCGCCCGGATCTCCACCGGCTTCTCCAGCAGCTGCACCTCCTCGGCCTCCGGCTCGGCCTCCTCGACCTGCACGTCCAGGTTGTAGAGGAAGCCGACCGTCTCCTCCTTGATGCCGTCCATCATGGTGGCGAACATGTCGAAGCCCTCGCGCTGGTACTCGATGACCGGGTCGCGCTGGGCGTACGCCCGCAGGCTGATGCCCTCCTGCAGGTAGTCCATCTCGTAGAGGTGCTCGCGCCACTTGCGGTCGATCACCTGGAGCAGGACCATCCGCTCGAGCTGGCGGACCGCCTCCTCGCCGAGGCTCTCCTCGCGCCTGTCGTACGCGGCGTGCGCGTCCTCCTTCAGGCGGGCGAGCAGGAAGTCCTGGTCGATGCCCGAGCGGGAGCCGACCTCCTCCTCCAGCTCGTCGACTGTGACGCCGACCGGGTACAGCTGCTTGAGGCTGGACCACAGCTGATCGAGGTCCCAGTCCTCGGCGTAGCCGTCGCTTGTCGCGCCGACCACGTACGCGGTCACCACGTCGTCGATCATGTTGCGGACCTGGTCGGACAGGTCCTCGCCGTTGAGCACCCGCAGACGCTCGGCGTAGATCACCTGGCGCTGCTTGTTCAGCACCTCGTCGTACTTGAGGACGTTCTTGCGGATCTCGGCGTTCTGGCCCTCGATCTGGGCCTGGGCACTCTTGATCTGCCGGGTGACCATCTTCGACTCGATGGGCACGTCCTCGGGGATGTTGAAGCGGTCCATCACGGCCTCGACCGCGCCGGCCCGGAAGCGCTTCATCAGCTCGTCCTGCAGCGACAGGTAGAAGCGGGACTCGCCCGGGTCACCCTGCCGGCCGGCGCGACCGCGCAGCTGGTTGTCGATCCGGCGGGACTCGTGCCGCTCGGTGCCCAGCACGTAGAGGCCACCGGCGGCGGCGACCTCCTCCGCCTCGACGTCGCACGCCTGCTTCCAGGTCGGGAGGATCTCCTCCATCGCCTTGGCGTACTCCTCCGGCTGCTCGACCGGGTCGAGCCCGCGCTGGCGCAGCTCGTTCGCGGCGAGGAACTCGGGGTTGCCGCCGAGCAGGATGTCCGTACCGCGGCCGGCCATGTTGGTCGCGACGGTGACCGCGCCCTTGCGCCCGGCCTGGGCGACGATCTCCGCCTCCTTGGCGTGGAACTTCGCGTTCAGCACGGAGTGCGGGATGCCGCGGCGGCGCAGCATGTGCGACAGGATCTCGGAGTTCTCCACCGAGACGGTGCCGACGAGCACCGGCTGGCCCTGCTCGTGCCGCTCGGCGATGTCCTCGACGACGGCGTTGAACTTGGCCTTCTCGGTCTTGTAGATGACGTCGGGCCGGTCGAGCCGGACCATCGGCCGGTGCGTCGGGATGGTCACGACGCCGACCTTGTAGACCTTGTTGAACTCGCCCGCCTCGGTCTGGGCGGTACCGGTCATGCCGGAGAGCTTGTCGTAGAGGCGGAAGTAGTTCTGGAGGGTGATGGTGGCCAGGGTCTGGTTCTCCTGCTTGATCTCCACCCCCTCCTTGGCCTCGATCGCCTGGTGCATGCCCTCGTTGTAGCGGCGGCCGTGCAGGATGCGGCCGGTGAACTCGTCGACGATCAGGACCTCGCCGTCGTTGACGATGTAGTCCTTGTCGCGCTTGTAGAGTTCCTTGGCCTTGATGGCGTTGTTCAGGTAGCCCACGAGCGGGGTGTTCACCGACTCGTACAGGTTGTCGATGCCGAGGCGGTCCTCCACCTTGGCCACGCCGCGCTCGGTGATCGCGATGGTGCGCTTGGCGTAGTCGACCTCGTAGTCGCCCTCGCCGTCGGTGCCGGGCTGGAGCCGGGCCACCACGGTGGCGAACTCCTGGTACCACCGGGCGGAGTGCTCGGCCGGACCGGAGATGATCAGCGGGGTACGCGCCTCGTCGATGAGGATCGAGTCGACCTCGTCGACCACGGCGAAGAAGTGGCCGCGCTGGACCAGTTCGTCCTTCGACCAGGCCATGTTGTCGCGCAGGTAATCGAAGCCGAACTCGTTGTTGGTGCCGTAGGTGATGTCGCACTCGTAGGCCGCGCGGTGCTCGGTGGCGGGCCGGTTGGGCAGCACCACGCCGACGCGCAGGCCGAGGAACTCGTGCACCCGGCCCATCCAGGCGGCGTCGCGTTCGGCCAGGTAGTCGTTCACGGTGACCACGTGCACGCCCTTGCCGGCGAGCGCGTTCAGGTAGACCGGCATGACCGAGGTGAGCGTCTTGCCCTCACCGGTCTTCATCTCGGCGATGTTGCCGAAGTGCAGCGCCGCGCCACCCATGACCTGGACGTCGTAGGGACGCTGGCCGAGCACCCGGGAGGCCGCCTCACGGCACACCGCGAACGCCTCGGGCAGCAGGTCGTCGAGGGTCTCGCCGTCAGCGAGCCGCTCCTTGAACTGGTCGGTCATGCCGCGTAGCTCGTCGTCGCTGAGGTTGACGTAGTCGTCCTCGATCGAGTTGACGGCGGCCGCGATGGCCTTGAGCCGACGCACCATGCGCCCCTCGCCGGCGCGAAGGACCTTTTCCAGAATCGACACGGATCAACGCTCCCCTAGACGGTCTCGAACCATCGTAGGCGCTCGGAGGCGACGATGGTCACTGGTGGCGGCGGTCCGGGCTCCGGAACCCGACATAACGCCGCGACCGTGCGCCACCGGCCGCTAATCGGGTTACGCCGTGCGCGAACGATCCGGCACGATGGCTCGGATGGAGCCTGTGGAGATCATCGAGGACGGCCTGCTGCTGCGCCCCTGGCGTGCGGCGGACGCCGACGCGGTGCACCGCGCCTGCCAGGATCCGGACATCCAGCGCTGGACCACCGTACCTCGCCCGTACCTGCCGGAGCACGCCGCCGAGTTCGTGACCACGTTCAGCGCGACCGCCTGGGCCGAGGGCGCGGGCGCACCGTTCGCGGTCTGCGACGCCGGCACCGGGGAGCTGCTCGCCTCGTGCGGCCTGGTCTCCGTGGACCGCGAGCTGGACTCGGCCGAGGTCGGCTACTGGACCGCGCCGTGGGCCCGGGGCCGGGGCGTCGCGGTCCGCGCCACCCGCGCGCTCGCCCGCTGGGCGTTCGACGCGCTCAAGCTGCGCCGGCTCACCTGGCAGGCCGAGATCGGCAACCACGCCTCGCGGCTGGTCGCGCTGCGCGCCGGCTTCCGCGTCGAGGGTGAACTGCGGCTGGCCCACCCCAGCCCCGGCGGCCGTCCGGAGGGCTGGATCGGCTCCCTGTTCCCGGCCGAGCTGGCCGCGCCCGGCGACCCGGTCCCCTACGGGCCGGACACGCTGCAGGCCCGCCGCGCGGCGGTCTTCGGCCGCCCGCAGCCGGTCCTGTTCGCCACCGCCGGGGACACCGAGCTGCGGCTGCGCGCGCTGGAGGAGCGCGACCTGCCCGCGGTGACCCGCACCTGCCAGGACGAGCAGACGATCCGCTGGACCACGGTGCCGCACCCGTACCGGCCGGAGCACGCCGAGGGCTTCCTGCACGACCTGGTCCGCCCGGCCTGGGCCCGGGGCACCGCCGCGACGTTCGCCGTGGCCGACCCGGACGACAGCTACGTCGCCTCGATCGACCTGCGCATCCTCCCCAACGACCCGCTGGTGGCCGACGTGGGCTACATGACCGCGCCGCACGCGCGCGGCCGGGGTTATCTGCCGGCCGCGCTCACCGCCGTGTGCGCCTGGGGCTTCACCACGCTCGGCCTGGCCCGGATCGAGTGGCGGGCCAACGTGGGCAACACCGCCTCGCGGCGGGCCGCCGAGAAGGCCGGCTTCACCGTCGAGGGCACGCTGCGCGGCGGCGTCCAGCACCGCGGCGAGCGCCAGGACGCGTGGATCGGCGCGCTGCTGCCGGAGGACCTGGTGTGACGCCGGAGACGATCGAGGGGTACGGCGTACGGCTGCGGCCGTGCCACCTCGGGGACGTGCCGGACATGGTGGCCGGGTGCGCCGACCCGGAGACCCGCCGGTTCATGCCTCTGCTGCCCGATCCCTACGACGAGGACGCCGCCCGCTGGTGGATCACCGAGGGCTCGCCGGCGGCGTGGGCGGCGGGTGGGGCCGCGTACACGATCGCCGACCCGGCCACCGACCGGCTCCTCGGCAGCATCGGTCTGAGCCGGCTCAGCGCGGAGCGGGCGAGCTACGAGATCGGTTACTGGGTGGGTCCCGCGGCGCGCGGCCGGGGCGTGGCGAGCGCCGCCACCCGGCTGCTGACCGAGCGTGCGTTCGCCGCCGGGGCGGCCCGGCTGGAACTGCTCACCCGCGTCGACAACGTGCCGAGCCAGCGCATCGCCCTGGCCTGCGGCTACCGGCACGAGGGCGTAC
The DNA here is from genome assembly GCF_000568915.1 of Micromonospora sp. M42. Taxonomy (NCBI): domain Bacteria; kingdom Bacillati; phylum Actinomycetota; class Actinomycetes; order Micromonosporales; family Micromonosporaceae; genus Micromonospora; species Micromonospora sp. M42. The sequence continues at coordinate 3,326,584 of NZ_KK037233.1, forward strand.
GCCGGGCGGCGGGCGCGAGCGCGGGCGGCGTACGCGAGGATCTGATCGCCTGGGTACGGCTGGCCGACGACCCGCCGGGACCGGTCGCCCGTCTGCTGCCGGACCTGCCCGGCGGCCGGCTCACCGACGGCGTGGTGACGCTGCGCCCGGTGGGGCCGGCGGACACCGACGTGCTGCACCGGCTGCACTCGCTGCCGGAGGTGGTGGCGAACCGAGTGCCGCCGGTGGCGCCGGAGCGGGCCGCGCTCGCGCGGCGCTGCCGGCTGGCGGCGAGCCGCTGGCTGGCCGGCGAGGCCGCCGACCTGGCGATCGTCGACGCGGTGACCGGCGCTGTCGTCGGCGGGTGCGCGCTGTTCTACGACGAGCCCGCCACCGGCCAGGCGATGATCGGCTACAGCCTGCTGCCGGAGGCGCGCGGGCGCGGGCTGGCCGCGCGTACGGTCCGGCTGGTCGCCGGGTGGGCGTTCGGCATCGGGGTGGCCCGGCTCTGGGCCGGTACCCGGCCGGACAACGTGGCCTCGCAGCGCGTGCTGGAACGGGCCGGCTTCCGGCGGGAAGGGCTGCTGCGCGGGCGGTTGCCCGGCCCGGACGGCGCCCGGGTCGACTCGGTGGTCTACGGCCGGCTCGCCACCGACGAGAACTGAGACGGGCCCCCGCGCATGCGGGGGCCCGTCTCACCGGTCAAGGGGTCACGTGTCGAGCTGGATGATCCCGTAGTCGTACGCGTGCCGCCGGTAGACCACGCTCGGGCGGCCGGACTCCTTGTCCTGGAACAGGTAGAAGTCGTGGCCGACCAGTTCCATCTGGAACAGCGCGTCGTCGACGGTCATCGGATCGGCGGGGTGGACCTTCGCCCGGGCGATGTGCCACGGCTGGTCGTCGGGTTCGACGTGACCGTCCTCGTCGGGACGTTCGGCGACGGCGGTGGCGGCGCCGTGGCCGTCGCGCGCCGCCAGGCCGGGCCCGTCGAGTTCGGCCACCGGCAGTCCGGCGGTCGCGGCGGCCACGGAGATCGGCGCGTGCCGCCCCCGGTGCACCCGGCGGCGGTCCGCCGCGCGGCGGAAGCGGGTGTCCAACTTGGCGATTGCGGCGTCGAGCGCGCTGTAGAAGTCGCTCGTGCAGGCCTCGGCCCGGATCACCGGGCCGCGCGTGACACAGGTGATCTCCACTCGCTGGCAGTGGTCCGCCTGGCGTGGATTGCGCTCGTGGAACAACTCGACGTCCACGCGAATGAGCTTCTGGTCGTAGCGTTCGATCTTCGCGAGCTTCTCGGCTACGTGCACCCGGTAATGGTCCGGCACTTCGACGTTACGGCCCTTGACCACGATGTCCACGTGACCTCCCTTGTTCGGACGGTCGTTCGGTCCGGAGAATCCGGTCGACCCGCCCGGGAGGGCCCCGCTCGGCGTCGACCGGTGGTGTTCGGCTACGCCTCCTTCCAGCGCCGGGGGAAGGTTGGCATCCTCTCTACCCCCGACACCGAAACGCTAACTCCTGTACCGCCAACCGTCACCCCTGGTTGCCGAAAGGGGTTGCGGAATTTAACACCTCATACACCATGGGGTGAAACGGATACACGAAGCGTCACCGAACGTGCCGCTTTTGCGTTGCGGCGAGCACGGCCGCGGCCTTTGGCGTCATTCCCGCGCGGTGCAACATCCGGCTCACCGCCGCGAGCGTCGCGCCGGTGGTGACGATGTCGTCCAGCAGCACCACGGTCCCGGCCGGGCGGTGTCCGGTCACGGGGCGGCGCAACCGGAACGCCGCCTCGGCCGCGGTGGCCCGTCCGGCGCTGTCCAGCGTCACCGAGTCGGGCCGGGACAGTGCCCGCAGCGGTCGCAGCACGCGCACCGGCCAGCCGGCCGCGCGCAGCCGGGACGCCGCCGGGCGGACCAGCCGGTCCAGGTGGTCGCCGTAGCGGGCCCGGGCGGCGCGGGCCGTGTCCGGCACCGCCACCAGCGTCACCGGGCCGGGCGGCCCCACCGCCTCGGCGACCACCTCCGCCAGCAGCGCGCCGAGCGGCCGGGCCAGCCCGTGCCGGCCCCGTTCCTTGTACGCGAGCAGCGCCTCGCGCAGCGCCCCGCCGTACGGGCCGAGCGCGACACAGGGCGGCAGGCCGGGCGGGGCCGGATCGGGCCGGGTGGGCGCGGGGCGCAGCGACTCCAGTTCGCGTACGCAGCCGGGGCAGAAGCCCTGCCGCAGCCGCGCCGCTCCCCCGCCGCAGCCGGCGCACCCGGCGGGCAGCACCAGGTCGGTCAGGTCCGACCAGAGCCCGCCCAGGTCACGCACGGCGGCTCAGTAGAGGAAGAACGGGGCGGTCGGGTTGGTCGCCCGGCTGCCGGCCGGCACGTCGAGCACCTGCTCCCGCTTGACGAAGTCGAACGGGTTGTTCCGCCAGGCCGCCCCGTCCGTCTCGAACATGAACGAGAACGCGGCCAGGCCCCGGTCGCTGCCGCCCGGATACCCGGCGAGCTGGGTGACCGGGGCGCCGATCTCCACCGCCAGCGGGGTCTCCCACACGCCGTCGACGCTGAGCTGGTGGATCGCCGAACGCCGGTCCGCCTCGTTGCCGGCCAGCACGAGTTCGTTCTCCGCCACCCAGTCCACCACCGTCACGCCGGTGAGCAGGGTGGCCACTCGGCGCGGCTGTCCCAGGTTGACCACGCCGCCGTCGACGCTGACCGCGGCGACGTAGAGCGCGCCGCCGCTGACCAGTGCGACCCGGTGGCCTTCGAGGGAACCGGCGACCGCCGTCACCGGGCCGGACACGGACAGCGCGATCTCGCTCATCCGGCCCGACCCGTCGAACCGGTAGAGCTTGCCGTCTGCCGCCACCAGGCCACCCGGCCGGGCCTTGGTCAGCGACCGCAGCCAGGTCGGGCGGCTCATCGCGCGGAACGTGCGGTCGCTCGCGTTGAGCGTGGCCACCGGCTCCGCGCCGGAGCCCACCTTGAGCCGCTTGCGGTTGTCGGCGCCGGTCACGACGAGCGCGGCCAGCACCTGTTCCTCGGCACGGGCGAGCGCGGCGGAGACCACGTTGCGGTTCTCCTCCGGCGGCAGCGGCACGGCGGCCCGCGGCTCGTTGCCGAACGCCAGTGGGCGTACGGCGCCGTCGTAGACGCCCAACCGCATCGGGTTCGCCCCGCGCGGGTACGCGACGACCGAGACGCGCTCCCGCCGGAGGTCGACGGTCAGCCGCTTCTGGTTCTGGATCTTGAGGTCGACCACGCCGTCCAGGTCCGACAGGGACCAGGCCAACTGGGTGCCGAGCCGGTTCAGCCGCTGCTCGTTGGCCCCCGGCATGTTCAGGTTGATCTCCCAGTGCCCGTCCGTCCCGGTCGCGTTGTTGATCAGCTGGGTGCCGTCGGGCAACCCGGTCACGCCGGCGGCCAGCCAATCCGAGGGGCGGTCCGCCAGCCACTTCATCACCTCGGTGATCCGCCGCTCGGTCGGCGCCGAGGAGAGCAGGTAGCGCTGGTCCGGCACCAGCCGGGTCTGGTCCGAGTTCCAGAAGTAGACGGTGCGGGGGCGGTAGTACTCACGCATCGCCGAGTCACTGGCCAGCAGCACGTTCGGCGCCTCGGTGATCAGCAGCCCGGTCCCGGCCGGCTCGGCGCGGCGCAGCTCGAAGACGTACTGCGTGTCGCTGGCCACCGGCGGCCCGAGCGTGCCGTCCGCCCGCAGCACGCCGACCTGCTGCACCTTGAGCGTCACCGTGCTGGTGCCCTGGTTGTTCGGCGGCGTGCTCTCCGGCTTCTCCCGCAGCCGCACCACGGTCAACTCGACCTCGCTGGTCTGCGGCTTGCCCGGGAGCAGGTCGCGGGACTCCTCGGCGAGGAACTTCCGGGCCCGGGCGTACGCCTGGTCGCGTTCCCCGGCCGCCGCCGCCCGCAGGTAGTTCTCGATGAACGGCACCGGCTCGCTGCTGTCGGCCGGTTCGGGCGGCCGGGCCGGACTGCCGTTGAGCGCTCCGCCCTGCGCGGCCGGCACCGAGCCGTCGATCTGGACGTCTGTCTCACCCGGGATGCCGCAGCCGACGAGCGCGGCCGGAAGCAGGGCGCCGGCCAGCAGCAGGGCCAGGGCGCGGCGGCTCACGGCCGGACCTCCGCCCGGTCGCCGTCGGCGGCGGGCTCCACGGTCAGCGTTCCGGCGTCGGTGCCCGGGCCGATGGCGAGCAGGCCGCCGTCGCGGGGACCGCCGAACGGCACCGTGGCGTCGGCCGGCACCAGCCGCAGCGGGGAGGTGGTGAGCCGGTCCCCGGCCCGGGCCGGCAGCGTGAGCCGGAACTGGGCGCCCTGGCCGGGCGCGCCCCACGCCTCCAGCCAGCCGCCGTGCAGGCGGGCGTCCTCCAGGCTGATCGACAGGCCGAGCCCGGTGCCGCCGGTCTGCCGGGCCCGCGACGGGTCGGCCCGCCAGAAGCGGTTGAACACCAGCTTCTCCTCCCCCGGCTTGAGGCCGACGCCGTGGTCCCGCACGGTGATCGCCACCGCGCTGCGGTCCTGACCCAGGGTGATCCGTACCGGTTTGGCCTCGCCGTGCTCGACCGCGTTGCCGACCAGGTTGCGCAGCACCCGCTCGACGCGGCGCGGGTCGACCTCGGCGATCACCGGAGTGTCCGGCAGGTCCAGCTCGATCGTGACCCCGACCCGCTCGGCCAGCCCGGCCAGCCGCTCGGTGACCCGGTGCACCACCGGCACCAGGTCGGTGGGCTCGCTGTCCAGCACCGCGAAGCCGGCGTCGAACCGGCTGATCTCCAGCAGGTCGGTGAGCAGCTCCTCGAACCGGTCCAGCTCGGCCTGGAGCAGCTCGGCGCTGCGGGCCACCGCCGGGTCGAACTCGTCCCGCTCGGCGAAGATCAGGTCGGCGGCCATCCGGACCGTGGTCAACGGGGTCCGCAGCTCGTGCGAGACGTCGGAGGTGAACCGGCGTTGCAGCCGGGACATCTCCTCCAGCCGGAGGATCTGCCGTTGCAGGTTCGTCGCCATCTGGTTGAACGAGGCGGCCAGCAGGGCGAGGTCGTCCTCGCCGTTCACCACCATGCGCTGGTCGAGCAGGCCGGCGGAGAGCCGCTGCGCGGTGCGCGCGGCCACCCGTACCGGCGTCACCACCAGGCGGGTGACCAGGGCGGCCAGCAGGCCGAGCAGGAGCACGAGCGCGACGCCGGTGGCGACCACCGTGGCCCGGGCGTCGGCCGCCGTCGCGTCCTGCCGGGCCAGGGGTACGAGGTAGTAGAGCTCGACCTGCCCGAACTTGGTGGGCACCGGGGAGCCGTAGACCAGGTATTTGGTGCGTTCGCCGCCGAGCGACCCGGTGCGGATCTGGTGGGCGACCTTGCCGGAGGCCACGGCGGCCCGCAGCTCGTCGCCGATCACCGTGCCGACCGGCACCTCGGGCGTGGTGCGCGGCTCGATGAACTCGGCGAAGTTGTCGGCGGTGATCGCCACCACGACGCCGCTGGTCTGCGTCGGGTCACCGCCGGCCAGGTAGTTCACCGTGCCGTCGATGGTGTTCTGGAGCTGCGCCTCCTGCGGCTGGCTGTAGAGGTTGAACTGCTTCGCCGCGTACTCGCTGCCGTTGCTCAGCCGCAGCCGCACGTCGGTCTCGGCGTTCTCCAGCAGGATGCTGGTGATCTTGTCGGCGATCAGGTAGGCGAAACCGCCCACCAGCAGACTCGACGCCACCAGCGTGATGGTGACCACACGCACCTGGAGCGACCGCCGCCAGGCCTGGTGCACCGCGGCGACCAGCCGGGCGACCCGGCCGCTCAGGGCGAGCCAGAGCGCCCGCACGGCGTGGAGCCGGCGGGGCTCGGCGGTCGGCGTGTCCGGCAGCGGGGTGGTCACCACAGTGCTGACCAGGCTATCCGGTACCCGCCTTGTAACCCACGCCCCGCACGGTCAGGATGATTTCGGGTCGCTCCGGATCCGGCTCGATCTTGGCGCGCAGCCGCTGCACGTGCACGTTCACCAGGCGGGTGTCGGCGGCGTGGCGGTAGCCCCAGACCTGTTCCAGCAGCACCTCGCGGGTGAAGACCTGGCGCGGCTTGCGGGCGAGCGCGACCAGCAGGTCGAACTCCAGCGGGGTCAGCTTCACCTCGTCGCCGTCGCGGCTGACCGTGTGCGCCGGCACGTCGATGGTGATCTGGTTGCCGGGCGGCCCGATCGTCAGCATCTCCGGGGCCACGTCCTCGCCCCGGCGCAGCCGGGCCCGCATCCGGGCCACCAGCTCCTTGGGCTTGAACGGCTTGACCACGTAGTCGTCGGCGCCGGACTCCAGGCCGAGCACCACGTCCACGGTGTCGCTCTTGGCGGTCAGCATCACGATCGGCACGCCGGACTCGCCCCGGATGGCGCGGGCCACGTCGATGCCGCTCATGCCGGGGAGCATCAGGTCGAGCAGGACGATGTCGGGTCGGTTGTCGCGGAAGGCGGCCAGCGCCCGTTCGCCGTCCGCGACGAAGGACGGCACGAAGCCCTCGCTGCGCAGCACGATGCCGAGCATCTCGGCGAGGGCGGGGTCGTCGTCGACCACGAGTACCCGGGCTCTCATGGGGTTTATCGTTCCATCCCCGTTCGTCTGGAGGGGTTCGGCGTCTCCACGGCACGGTAGCGCCGAGCGGGCCCGCGCACCACAGCAAGCGGCGTGGCCGCACAGCGTGGCGCGTCAGGGCGGACGGGTCCACCGGATGCGGACCCGCCGTGCAACCATGATCCCTCGGGCGCCGCGCCGCCCGCCACCTCCGCCCTGCCCGCCAGGAGTACGCGTGCCCGACGCCGGCCCGACCGCGGTGCTGCCGCGCCGTCCGCTGACCGTCGGCGAACTGCTCGACGCGGCAGTGCTGCTGCTGCGCGACCACGCTCGGGTGCTCGTCCCGCTCGCCCTCGTGCTGGCCCTCGCCGAGCAGGCGGTGCTCCACCCGCTGCGGCTGCTGGTCGAGGCCGACCCGCCGCAGTGGTGGCCGGCGGATTTCGGTGACTCGCTGCCCTGGTACTGGCTGCTGCTGGCGACCGGGCCGGCACCGAGGCGGCGATCATCGCGCTGCTGGGCGGCCCGGCCGCGCGCGGCGCCGGCGCGGCCCTGCTGGGGCGCCGTCCCGGGCCGGCCGAGCTGCTGCGCGGCTCCCGCCCTGGCGCCGCGCTGCTGGCCGCCGTCGCGGTCGGCCCCGTCGTCGCGCTCGCCGCACTGACCCGGGCGGGCTGGTTCCTGGCGTACGGGGCTGCTTCGGCCCTGGTGGTGCCGGTGCTGGTGCTGGACGGGGTGCCCGGACACCGGGACCGTGGCGGGCGATCCGCCTGGCGGGCCGGGTGAGCGCGCGGGCCGCCGCCGTCCGGCTGCTGGGCTACCTGGGCTGGTGGCTGATCCGGCTCGGCATCGGGCTGGGCGTCTATCACGGTCTCGGCATGCTGGGCCTGTTCGACGTGTCCGCCTGGGCGCTGCCGGTGACCGTCGCCGCCTTCGCCGCGGTGAACGCGCTGGCGTACCCGGCGCTGGCCTGCCTGGACGCGGTGCTGCACCTGGAGACCCGGATCCGCACCGAAGGGCTGGACATCCGGCTCTCCCGCGCGCCGGCGGGCGTACCGGAACCGGTCCTGCTGGCGGCGCAGCGGTGAGCCGGTGGTGGACCGAGACGGTCGCGGCCCTCGGTGACCTGCTGCCGCTGCCGCTGGCCGCGCTGATCCTGCTGGTGGTCGCGCTGCTGGCCGCCCTGGGCTGGTACTTCTTCCCGGCCTGGGTGCCCCGCCGGCTGCCCCGGTTCTCACTGCCCCGGCTGCGCCTGCCGCGCCTGCCCCGGCTGCGGCTGCCCCGCCTGCGCCGGCCCGCGCGCCGCCGCTCCGATCCGCCGCCGGTACGCGTGCCCGAGCCCCGGACCCCGGAGGCCGTGCCGGCCGGCGCGCCCGGGCTGGCCGACCGGCTCGCGGCCGAGGGCCGGTACGCCGAGGCGGTCCGGGAACGGCTGCGCGAGATGGTCCGGCTCCTGGTCACGCGGCACGTCGTGGAGCCCCGCCCCGGGCTCACAGTGGTCGAGCTGACCGAGGCGGCGGCCCGTGCCCGGCCCCAGGTGCGGCCGACGCTGCACACCGCCGGGGCGATCTTCTCCGACCTCTGGTACGCCCAGCGTCCCGCCACCGCCGCGCACGACCACCGGATGCGTGAACTCGCCGCCGACCTGCGTCGCGAGCTGACCGGGGAGGAGCCGCGATGACCGCCACCGTGACGCCGGTGGAGACGGCCACCGCCGCGACGCCGCGCCGTCGGCGGCACCGGCTGCTCGTCCCGCTCGGGCTGGCCGTGCTGCTGATCGTGACCACGCTCGTGCTGCACGCCGTCGACCGGCCCGACACCGACGAGCCCGGCTTCCTATCCCCGGTCGCCACCGACGACGACGGGGGCAGCCGCCTCGCCGAGGCGCTGCGCGCGCAGGGCGTGCCGGTGCGCCGGGAGACGGCGTTCGACGGGGTGCTGCAGACCGCCGGCATCGCTCCGAGCACCGTCTTCGTGCCCGCGCCCGGACTGGTGCACCCGGACCTGCTCGACCGCCTGACCGCCCTGCCCCCGGGCACCCGCCTGGTGTTCGTCGAGCCCTCCCCGCGGGTGCTCGCCGAACTGGACACGCCGGTCGAGCCGGCCGCCCGGCGCTGGGCCGCGCGGGCCGTGCCGCCGGACGCGGACGGCACGCCGTGCCCGCTGCCCGAGGCGGTCCGGGCCGGCACCGCCGCGATCGACCTGCAGCGCTACGCCGGGCCGGCCGAGGTCGGCCACTGCTACGGCGGCGCGCTGCTGCGCGTCCCCGGACGGGTCGAGGTGGTGCTGGCCGGCGCCAGCGACCCGTTCCGCAACGACCGGATCGGCGAGTGGGGCAACGAGGCCCTCGCCACCGGTCTGCTCGGCGGGAACCGCCCGCTCGTCTGGCTCGACCTGCCCGAGCCGGTACCGGCCCCGACCCGCCCGAGCTGGTCCCCGGAACCCTTCAGCGAGGAGCCCGCCCAGGGCGGCGACGGCGAACGGTCGGAACGGCCCGACCCGCCCGACCGCGCCGACCCGCCGTGGGAGAACCCGCTCTGGGGCGCCTTCCCGCAGTGGTTCTGGGCGCTCCTGGCGCAGCTCGCCCTGGCCGGGCTGCTCGTCGTGCTCTGGCGGGCCCGCCGGCTCGGGCCACCGGTGTCGGAGCCGCTGCCGGTGACCGTGCGGGCCGCCGAGACGGTACGCGGCCGGGCGCGGCTCTACCGCCGGGCGGGCGCCCGGGACACGGTCGCCGAGACGCTGCGCGCCGCCGCGCTGGACCGGCTCCTGCCCCGGCTCAACCTGCCTCCGGACACGCCCGACAACGAGGTGGCCGCCCGGGTCGCCGAGCACGCCGGCGCCGACCCGGAACGGGTGGCCGAACTGCTCTACGGCCCCGCCCCGGAGAAGGACCGCGAGCTGCTGGAGCTGGCCCGCGAACTGGACGCCCTGACCCGTACCCTGGCCCCGCATCCGAGCGAAGGAGACACCCGGTGACCGGACCCGTCACGACCACCGCCCCGTCCGGCGCCCGCGCCGCCCTGCACCGGCTGCGCGCCGAGGTGGCCAAGGCCGTCGTCGGGCAGGACGCCGTGGTCACCGGGCTGGTGATCGCGCTGCTCTGCCGGGGGCACGTGCTGCTGGAGGGCGTACCGGGGGTGGCCAAGACGCTGCTGGTGCGGACGCTTGCCGCCGCGCTCGACCTGGACGCCAAGCGGGTGCAGTTCACCCCCGACCTGATGCCCGGCGACGTCACCGGCTCGCTGATCTTCGACCAGCGCACCGCCGCGTTCACGTTCCGGGAGGGGCCGGTCTTCACCAACCTGCTCCTCGCCGACGAGATCAACCGGACCCCGCCGAAGACGCAGTCGGCGCTGCTGGAGGTGATGGAGGAGCGGCAGGTCTCGGTCGAGGGCGAGCGCCGTCCGCTGCCCGACCCGTTCATCGTCGCGGCCACCCAGAACCCGGTCGAGTACGAGGGCACCTACCCGCTGCCCGAGGCGCAGCTCGACCGCTTCCTGCTCAAGCTGACGGTGCCGCTGCCGGAGCGGGAGGAGGAGCTGGGTGTGCTCCGCGCGCACCACGCCGGTTTCGACCCGCGTGACCTGCGTGCCGCCGGCGTACGCCCGGTGGCCGGTGCGGCGGACCTGGCCGCGGCCCGGGCCGAGGTGCAGCGGGTGCACGTGGCCGAGCCGGTGCTCGGCTACATCGTGGACCTGTGCCGGGGCACCCGTTCCGCCCCGGCGCTGGAGCTGGGCGCGTCGCCCCGGGGCGCCACCGCGCTGCTGAACACCGCCAAGGCGTGGTCCTGGCTGGCCGGCCGGGACCACGTCACGCCGGACGACGTGAAGGCGGTGGCCCGGCCCACGCTGCGGCACCGGCTGCGGCCGCGCCCGGAGGCGGAGCTGGAGGGCGTGACCGTGGACGCGGTGCTGGACTCGGTGCTGGCCACCGTGCCGACGCCGCGATGACCTGGCGGGCGGGTCTGCTGCTCGGCGTGGGCGCGCTGACGCTGCCGTTCTGGCCGGCGCCGTTCGTCGGGATGGCCGTGCTGACCGTCGTGGTGCTGCTGCTGGTGGCGCTCGACCGGGCGATGGCCGCCCCGCCGCACGCGCTCACGGTGACCCGCTCCGGCGACCGTACGGTGCGGCTCGGCGGCACCGCCACCGTCACGCTGCACCTGACCAACCCGACCCACCACACGCTGTACGCCCAGGTGCGCGACGCCTGGGTGCCGTCGGCCGGGGCCCGCCTGGACGTGCCGCCGCAGCGCCTGCTCACCGTGCCGCCCGGTGGCACCGCCACGCTGCCGGTCCGGCTCACCCCCGACCCGGCGCGGCGACCGGCCCGCGGTGGCGCTGACCGTACGCTCGCTCGGGCCGATGCGCCTGGGCGCCCGGCAGCGCGCCGGGCAGCCCGCCACCCCGCCGTGGACGCTGCGGGTGCTGCCCCGGTTTCGACTCCCGCCGGCACCTGCCGGAAAGCTGGCCCGGCTGCGGGTCATCGACGGTTGCAGGTGACCCGGGGGACGCGGCCACGGCACCGAGTTCGACACGCTGCGCGAGTACGCGGTGGGCGACGACGTCCGTTCGATCGACTGGCGGGGCAGCGCCCGGCGCGCCGACATCCTGGTCCGCACCTGGCGCCCGGAACGGGACCGGCGCCTGGTCTGCGTGCTCGACACCGGCCGCACCTCGGCGGTCCGGCTGGGCGACGAGCCCCGGCTGGACACCGCCATCGACGCGGCGCTGCTGCTCACCGCGCTCGCGGCCCGCGCCGGTGACCGGGTGGACCTGCTGGCGGCGGACACCGAGATCCGGGCGCGGGTGACCGGCAGCGGCCGTCCGGCCCTGCTCGCCCGGCTGGTCGAGGCGGTGGCGCCGCTGGAGCCGACGCTCGCCGAGACCGACTTCGAGCTGATCGCCGGCGAGGTGCTGCGCCGGGAGCGGCAGCGCAGCCTGGTGGTGCTTTTCACCGCGCTGGAGGCGGGCGCGATCGGCGAAGGGCTGCTGCCGGTGCTGCCCCGGCTGGCGACCCGGCACCGGGTGGTGCTGGCCGCCGGCAGCGACCCGGTGCTGAGCAGGCTCGCCACTGCCACCCCGACCGGCCCGGACGACCCGTACGCGGCCGCGTCGGCGTGGCGGGCGCTGGCCGAGCGGGACCGGGTACGCGCCGCGCTGTCCCGCTACGGGGTGACGGTGGTGGACGTGCCGGCGCACCGGCTCGCCCCGGCCGTCGCGGACACCTACCTGCGGCTCAAGTCCCTCGGTCAGCTCTGACCGCGCGCCGGCCGAGCACCAGCGCGTACGCGAGGAAGGTCAGCCACACCGCGGCGCCGGCGGCCACCCGGAGCGCGACCGGCAGCGGCGCCGGGGTGACGAACGCCTCGACCAGCGCGGAGACCGCGAACAGGCCGACCAGCCCGGCCGCGACCACGACGGCGAGCCGGCCGGCCTCGGCGACCGCCCGGCCGCGCCCGAGGTCCGCGGGCGGGGCGATCCAGGCCCAGGCGGTACGCAGTCCGACCCCGGCGGCGACGTAGATGCCGGTCAGTTCCAGCAGGCCGTGCGGTGTGATCAGGCCGAAGAAGACGTCCCCCCGGCCGTAGGCGACCATCACGCCGCCGACCACGCCGATGTTCAGCGCGTTCTGCCACAGCAGCCAGAGCACCGGCACCACGAGCACGCCGGCGGCCAGGCACTGGGCGGCCAGCCAGGCGTTGTGCGTCCACAGGTGGAACGCGAAGGTGGGCGCGGCGAACTCGGTGTAGTAGCCGGCGAAACCGGAGTCGACGAGTTCCCGGGCGGCTTCGTCGCCGACGAACGCGGCGGCGGTGTCCGGGTTGCCGGCGACGAACCAGATGAGGAACGCGGTGAGCAGGCTGAACCCGGTGGCCACGCCGCACCACCACGGCCAGGCCCGGTAGAGGGCGGCGGGCAGGTCGGCGGCCAGGAACCGGCCCACCGCCGCCCAGGAGAACCGCTGACGGCCGGTGACCCGGGCGCGGGCCGCGAGGACCAGGTGGGACAGGCGGTTGACCAGCGCCGGCTCGGGCGCCCGGGCGCGCAGGGCGGACAGGTGCGTGGCGCTGCGCTGGTAGAGCGCCACCAGCTCGTCGACCTCTGCCGCGTCGAGGCGACGCCGCCCGGTCAGGTACTCCAGCCGCCGCCATTCGGCGTTGTGTTCGGCCACGTACGCATCGAGATCCACTCGCCCTCCCCCGTTCGGCGTCCATGGTGTTCACTGTCGGGGTGCGCGCGCAACCTCCCCCACCGCCCCGGTGGGCCGACGCCGGTCTGGTCAGCGGCGAGGCGGTGGAGCTGGACGTCCGGGCGGCCCGGCTGGGCTCCCGGGTGCTGGCCCTGCTGATCGACGCGGTGATCCAGCTCGCGCTGGCGCTCGTGCTCGGCGCGGTGCTGGGGATGGTGGCGCTCGCCCTGCTCGGGGACTACCTCGACGCCGCCCTGGCGGGGGCGCTGCAGATCGTGCTGCTGGTGCTGGTGCTGATCGGCTATCCGGTGGTGATGGAACGTTTCGCCGGTGGCCGGACGGTGGGCAAGCTGGCCGTCGGGCTGCGGGTGGTCCGGGCCGACGGCGGCCCGGTGGGGGTGGGCCAGTCGCTGACGCGGGCGCTCGTCGGCGTCGCGGTGGAGTGGCCCGGGCTGGTGCTGCCGCTGCTGAGCTGGGCGGCGAGCGTCACGGTGATGCTCACCGACCCGCGCGGACGCCGGCTGGGTGACCTGGTCGCCGGCACGCTCGTGGTGCACACCCGGGGCGCGACGCTGTGGCGGCCGCTGCCGCCGGCCGCGCCGCCGCTGCTGGCCTGGGCCGGCACGCTCGACCTGACCCGCCTCGACGACGGGCTGGCGCTGGCCGTGCGGCAGTACCTGGACCGGCTGCCCCAGCTCGCCGAACCGGACCGGTTCCGGCTGGGCCGGGGGCTGTGGACGGAGGTCGCGGCGGTCACCTCGCCGCCTCCGCCGTGGGCCGCGCCGGACTGGGCGTACCTGTCGGCGGTGCTCGCCGAGCGGGGGCGGCGGGCGGCGCACCGGCTGGGCCGCAGCCGGGCGGTCGCCGCCACGCTCTGGCCGGAGCTGGTCCCGGCGCCCGCCGTGGTGCCGGGCTCCACCGGGCCGGGCGCCGTCCTGCCAGGCCCCGCCGGCCGGGCGCGGGCCGGTTGCGGCCCGCCGCGCCGCAGGTCGAACCCGATCCGGTACGCCGCTGAGCCGCCTCGGGTGAGCTGAGCCGGCTTCAGGAGAACAGCGCGCGCCCCCACCAGTCGGCTGCGTCGCGCAGGCCGGGCGGGCAGGCGAACAGGCCGCTGGAGACGTGCCGCAGGTATTCGTTCATCGCGTCGTTGCGGGCCAGCCGGGTCTGGATCGGCACGAACTGCCGGCGCGGGTCGCGCTGGTAGGCGATGAAGAACAGCCCGGCGTCGAGCCGGCCCAGCCCGTCCGAGCCGTCCACGAAGTTGTAGCCGCGGCGCAGCAGGCGGGCGCCGTCGTTGGTGTCCGGGTGGGCCAGCCGTACGTGCGCGGTGTCGGCGATGAGCGGCTCGCCGTCGTCGCCCCTGGCGGCGAAGTCCGGCTCGTCGAACTCGTCCCGGCGGCCGATCGGCGCGCCGCTGCCCTTGGTCCGGCCGACGATCATCTCCTGCTCGGCCAGCGGGCTGCGGTCCCACGTCTCGATCAGCATCCGGATCTTCCGGGTGACCAGGTAGGAGCCGCCGGTCATCCAGTCGGGGCCGTCACCGGGCTGCACCCAGAGCTGGTCGCGGAGCAGGGCGGCGTCCTCGGCCTTGAGGTTGGCGGTGCCGTCCTTGAAGCCGAACAGGTTGCGTGGCGTGGCCTGGTCCCGCGACGTCGACGAGGTACGCCCGAAGCCGAGCTGCGACCAGCGGACGCTCACCACGCCCATGCCGATCCGGGCGAGGTTGCGGATGGCGTGCACCGCGACCTGCGGGTCGTTGGCGCACGCCTGGACGCAGATGTCGCCGCCGGACAGTTCCGGCCGCAGCGCGTCCCCGGCGAAGTGCGGCAGGTCGGCCAGGGCGGCCGGACGCCGGGCGGCGATGCCGAAGCGGTCCCGGCCCTGCGCGTCGCGGAACAGCGTCGGTCCGAAGCCCACGGTGAGGGTGAGCTGCGACGGGGGCAGCCCGAGCGCCTCGCCGGTGTCGTCCGGCGGAGCCTCGGGCATGCCGCCGACCGCGCCGATCACCCCGGCGTCCTTCCCGGCGGTCATCCGGGCCGCGGCGGCGGTCCACTCCTGGAGCATGGCGACGAGCCGGTCCCGGTCCTTGGTGACCACGTCGAACGCGACGAAGTGCAGCCGGTCCTGGGCCGGGGTGGTGATGCCGGCCTGGTGCTCGCCGAGGAACGGCACGGAACCGGCGGCCGATCCGGTCGCTGATGCCTCGTTCCCGCCGGCGAGCAGCGCGCCCGCGCCACCCGCCACCCCGGCGACACCGGCCACGCCGACGCCGGCCAGGGTCATCGCCCGGCGCCGGGACAGGCCGCGGCCGGTCCGCTCGCGGTTCGGCTCGCTCGTCGCGTCACCGCCGGCCGGGCCGGTCATCGCGCGACTGCCGCCGCGACCTTGCTGACCGGCTCGGCCAGCGCGTTGACCGCGTCCGACAGCTCCTTCAGCTCGTCCTTGCCGAGCTGGGTGTGCAGCTTCCAGCCGTCGCCGGCGCGGTGCTTGCCGAGCGTGGTCTCCACGTTCGCGAACTCGCTGTCGAGCTGCTTGACCAGGTCGGGCGCGCGCTGCTCCAGCGCCGGACGCAGCGCGGCGACGGCCGCCTTGGAGCCCTCCAGGTTGGCGTTGAAGTCCCAGAGGTCGGTGTGCGAGTAGCGCTCCTCCTCGCCGGTGATCTTCCCGCTGGCGACCTCGTCGAGCAGCGCCTTGGCACCGTTGGCGAGCTGGAGCGGGGTGAGCTTCTCGGCGTCCGCCTTGGCCACGATCGCCTTCACGTCGGCCAGGAGCCGGTCGGCGATCGGGCCGTCGGAGCTGACGTCGCCGGTGGTCCAGAGGTCCTTCTCGATCCGGTGGAAGCCGGTGAACTCCATGCCCTCCTCGACCACCTCCTCGCGGCCGTCGATCTTCGGGTCGAGATCGCCGAAGCTCTCCGCGACCGGCTCGATCCGCTCCCAGTAGGTGCGGGCCACCGGGTACAGCGCCTTGGCCTTCGCCACGTCTTTCGCCTTGACCGCGGCCACGAACTCCTCGGTCTTCGTCAGCAGCGCGGCGGTCTGGCTGCGCACGTACCGCTGGTAGCTCTCGGTGGCCTGGGTCAGCGCGGCGTCGGGGGCGACAGTCGCGGCGGTGCCGCTCACCTTCAGCGCGCCCCGGATGCCCCGGCCGCTCATTCCCGGCTTGCAGGCCGTCTCGTACGTGCCGGCGGTCAGCTCG
The DNA here is from genome assembly GCF_000568915.1 of Micromonospora sp. M42. Lineage (NCBI taxonomy): Bacteria > Bacillati > Actinomycetota > Actinomycetes > Micromonosporales > Micromonosporaceae > Micromonospora > Micromonospora sp. M42. The sequence goes on from NZ_KK037233.1 coordinate 3,342,493, forward strand.
ACGCGCAGCTCCCGGCTGAGCCCGGGGGCGATGTTCTCCACCTCGCCCATCACCCGGTCACCGGCGGCGTAGACGTAGAACTCGTTGACCTTGGAACCGTTGTTCGTCACCTTGAACGTGACCTGACCGGCGTCGATCTCGGTGTCGGCGACCTCGCAGACGGTGTCGGTGGCCTTGACTGCGATCGGCCCGCCGTTCTTGGCGTCGGCGTCGTCACCGCCCCCGCAGCCGGTCAGTCCGGCGACGGCGAGCAGCCCGGCGGCGGCGGGCGCGACGAGTCGGGTGGTACGCATCGTGCGGTCTCCTCGGGAACGGGTGGTTCAGGCGCGGGGGGACGGAACAGCGGCGACGTCGGCCGGCGCGGCGGGTGTGGCGGCGGCCGGAACCGGCTTGGCGGGCCGGGCGGGCTTGCGCAGGAAGAGCACGAGCACCGGGACCGCGTACGCGACCCAGGCGACCAGCTCCAGCACCGTCGGCGCGGCGGTGACGTTGAACATGCCGGCGAGCAGTGCGCCGTACCAGGCGTTCGGGTCGAGCGTGGTGGAGATGTCGAAGGCCAGGTCGTTCAGGCCGGGCAGCACGCCCGCCTCCTGGAAGTCGTGCACGCCGTACTTGAGGATGCCGGCGGCCACCAGGATGAGCAGCGCCCCGGTCCAGGTGAAGAACCGGCTGAGGTTGATCCGGACGGCGCTGCGGTAGAGCAGGAAGCCGATCACCACGGCGGTGGCGATGCCGCCGGCCAGGGCGAGCAGCGAGCCGGGCCCGGTGCCGCCGGCCGCGCTCTCGGCGGCGGCGTAGAAGATCAGCGCGGTCTCCAGGCCCTCCCGGATGACCGCGAGGAACGCCATGCCGGCGACCGCCAGGGAGCCGACCGCGAGCGCGTCGGTGAGCTTGCCGCGCAGCTCACCCGCGATGGTGCGGGCGGCCCGGCGCATCCAGAAGATCATCCAGGTCACGAACACCACGGCGGCGACCGAGGTGACCGCCTCGAACAGCTCGCGCGACTCCGAGGTGCGCAGCAGCGAGGTCGAGGTGTACTGGATGAGCGAGCCGAAGCCGACGGAGAGCGCCACGGCCAGGCCGACGCCGGTCCACACCTGCGGCAGCCGGTCGCGGCGCTGCGACTTCACCAGGAACGCGACGAGGATGCTGACCACAAGTGTCGCTTCCAGGCCCTCGCGCAGGCCGATCAGGTACGTGGCGAACATCAGCTGCTCCGTGGTCGCTAACTTAGGGCAGGCATACCTTCCTCCTGTTCACAGCAAACGTCAAGCTGATCGCGGTAACGTCACCCGGTTCGGCACCCGCCGGCCCACCCCGTACGCGAAAAGGGACCGGGACGGCCGCGCGGCGGCCGACCCCGGTCCCTTCCGGAGTGTGAACTCAGTAGCGGTAGTGGTCGGGCTTGAACGGGCCCTCCGTGGAGACGCCCAGGTAGGCGGCCTGCTCCTTGGTGAGCGTGGTCAGCTTCGCGCCGAGCGCGTCCAGGTGCAGCCGGGCGACCTTCTCGTCCAGGTGCTTGGGCAGCACGTAGACGCCGATCGGGTATTCCTCGGTCTTGGTGAACAGCTCGATCTGCGCGATCGTCTGGTTGGCGAACGAGTTCGACATCACGAAGCTCGGGTGGCCGGTGGCGTTGCCCAGGTTCAGCAGGCGGCCCTCGGAGAGCACGATGATCGCGTGGCCGTCGTCGAAGCGCCACACGTCGACCTGCGGCTTGATGTTCTCCCGGGTCACGTCGCTGCGCTTGGCCAGGCCGGCCATGTCGATCTCGTTGTCGAAGTGGCCGATGTTGCCCACGATGGCCTGGTGCTTCATCCGGGCCATGTGCTCGTTGGTGATGACGTCGAAGCAGCCGGTCGCGGTGATGAAGATGTCCGCCTGCTCGACCACGTCGTCCAGCGTGGCGACCTGGTAGCCGTCCATCGCCGCCTGGAGCGCGCAGATCGGGTCGACCTCGGTCACCACGACCCGGGCGCCCTGGCCGCGCAGCGACTCGGCGCAGCCCTTGCCCACGTCGCCGTAGCCCATGACCACTGCCATCTTGCCGCCGATCAGCACGTCGGTGGCCCGGTTGATGCCGTCGATGAGCGAGTGGCGGCAGCCGTACTTGTTGTCGAACTTGCTCTTGGTCACCGAGTCGTTGACGTTGATGGCCGGGAAGAGCAGCGTGCCGGCGCGGTGCATCTCGTAGAGCCGGTGCACACCGGTGGTGGTCTCCTCGGTGACGCCCTTGATGCCGGCGGCGATCCGGGTCCAGCGCTGGTTGTCCTCGGCCAGCGAGCGGTGCAGCAGTTCGAGGATGACCGCGTACTCCTCGGAGTCGGCGGACTCGACCGGCGGTACGGCGCCCGCCTTCTCGAACTCGGCGCCCTTGTGGACGAGCAGGGTGGCGTCGCCGCCGTCGTCCAGGATCATGTTCGGGCCCTGCCCGTCCGGCCAGGCGAGCACCTGCTCGGTGCACCACCAGTACTCCGGCAGCGTCTCGCCCTTCCAGGCGTAGACCGGCACGCCGGCCGGGGCCTCCGGGGTGCCCTCGGGGCCGACCACGATCGCCGCGGCGGCGTGGTCCTGGGTGGAGAAGATGTTGCAGGACGCCCAGCGGACCTGCGCGCCGAGCGCGACAAGGGTCTCGATCAGGACGGCGGTCTGGACGGTCATGTGCAGCGAGCCGGTGATGCGGGCGCCGGCCAGCGGCTGGGCCTCGGCGAACTCACGCCGGATCGCCATCAGGCCGGGCATCTCGTGCTCGGCGAGCCGGATCTCCTTGCGACCGAACGCGGCGAGCGACAGATCCGCCACCTTGTAGTCGCCCTCGGCGAGGGTGCTCGGCCGAGCCTGCGACGACGCGCCGCTGGAGGCCGCGGGGAGGGTGCTGGTCATGGAAGCTCCTGTCGAACGATGTGGTGCGCAGCCTTCCACCTTACGCGCGCGACCCACCCGGCCGGTGCCCGGTTGACCGAGCACACAATCGGCCGGTCGGCGGACAGCGCACGGGGCGGTCGGTCGTGGACGGACTTTCCGTCCACGGCCCGGCCGCCCCGTGCATCCCCCCGGTTTGGTTCCCCCGCACGTCATCGGACCTTCGTCGCGACAACGCTGCGTACCCATAGGGTCACACCACGCCAGTGGACCGTCAAGCTATTTCGGGAAAGTCGGACTTGCGGCTTTTTGCTGAGCGCTCAGCGCAGGCCACAGGTGGCGACGAACGCCTCGCCGTCCCCGCTCAGCGTCAGCGGACCTCCCGCCGCCGTGCCCACAGCGGCCTGTCCCGCGCCGAGCGTGACCACGCCCACCCCGTCGTCAACGGTGAGCTTCCCGGTCCGGCAGAGCACCACCCGCGGCCCGGGCAGCGTCAACCGCGCCCCCGGCGACCCGGTGGCGACCTCGACCCGGTGCAGCGCGAAGTCCTCCACCGGCACCGGCCACGTCAGCACCCCGGGCGCCACCGTCTCCGGCCGCAGCACCGGCTCGGTCAGCACCTCGAACCGGAGCACCCGCAGCAGCTCGTCCACGTCCACCCGCTTCGGGGTCAGCCCGCCACGCAGCACGTTGTCGCTGGCCGCCATGATCTCCACGCCGGTGCCGCGCAGGTAGGCGTGCAGGTTCCCGGCCGGCATCCAGATGCCCTCGCCGGGCGCCAGCCGGACGTGGTGCAACAGCAACGCCACCACCACGCCCGGATCCTCCGGATAGCCGGCCGCCAGCGTGCGTACCAGCTCGGCGTCCGCCGACCCGGGACCGGCGTCCGCCGCCGCCAGCACGGCCGCCACCAGCCCGGCGCGCTCCGCCCGCGGCCAGCTCAACAGCAGGCGTACCGCCTCCCGCAGCCCCGCCGGCCCGGCGCGCAACGCCGCCACCACAGGTTCCAGCGCGGGTACGCCGAACGCGGCGATCGCCGCCGCCGACTCCCCCGGATCGCGGAAGCCGCACAGCGCGTCGAACTCCGAGAGCGCCACCAGCAGCTCCGGCTTGTGGTACGGGTCCACGTAGTTGATCCGCTCCACGTCGGCGGCGTGCCCGGCGCGGGCCTGCTCGGCGTCCGGATGGGCCTGGAGGCTCAGCGGGGAGTCGGCGGCCAGCACCTTCAGCAGGAACGGCAGCCGGGTGCCGAACCGGCCGACCAGCCGCTCACCCAGCCAGTGGCCCGGCTCGGCCACCAGCAGCTCCGTGAGGCTGACCGGACGGCCGTCCCGCTGAACGGTGCCCGGGGCGCCCGGGTGGGCGCCCAGCCACAGCTCCGCCTCCGGCCCGTTGCTCGGCACCGGCCGCCCCTGCAACTCGGCGATCGCGGTGCGCGAGCCCCAGGCGTAGTCACGGATCCGGCCCTGCAACAGCTCCATCGGTCAGCTCCCGGGCCGCCCGGCCACCTCGTCGGCCGCGTGCGCCTCGCCGGTGGTCGCGGCCTCCGGGACGGCGGTCGCCGCCGCCTGCCCGGTGCCCGCCCGCTCCGCCTCCGGCGAGTAGATGTCCGGCTCCAGGTAGATCACCCGGGCGGTCGGCACCTCACGCCGGATCCGGGCCTCGACCGCGTTGATGTCGCGGGCCAGGTCCTCGGCGGTCTCCCAGGCCGGCACCGCGATCTTCGCGGCCACCATCAGCTCCTCGGGGCCCAGGTAGAGCGTCTTCATGTGGATGATCCGCTCGACCTCGGGACCGTTCGTGACGGCCTGCTCGATCTTGGCCAGCTCGCCCTGCTCCGCGCCCTCGCCGAGCAGCAGGCTCTTGGTCTCGATCGCCAGCGTGACCGCGATGACCACGAGCAGCACACCGATCATCGCGGTGCCCGCCGCGTCCCACATGCCGTTTCCGGTGATCAGCGTCATGCCGACGCCGAACAGCGCGAAGACCAGACCGACGAGCGCGCCGAAGTCCTCCAGCAGCACCACCGGCAGCTCCGGGGCCTTGGCCCGGCGGATGAACCGCACCCAGGTCTGGTTGCCCCGGACCAGGTTGGACTCCTTGATCGCGGTACGGAAGGAGAAGCCCTCCATCACGATCGCGGCCACCAGCACCGCCACCGGCACCCACTGCCAGCTCTCGATCGGGTGCGGATCGGACGCCTTGTGGTACGCCTCGTAGAGCGCGAACAGGCCACCGAGGCTGAACAGCACGATCGCCACGATGAACGCGTAGATGTAGCGCTCCCGGCCGTACCCGAACGGGTGCTGCGGCGTGGCCTGCCGCTTGGCCCGCCGGCCACCGAGCAGCAGCAGGCCCTGGTTGCCCGAGTCGGCCACCGAGTGGATCGACTCGGCCAGCATCGACGACGAGCCGGTGAGGGCGAACGCGACGAACTTGGTGACGGCGATACCGAGGTTCGCCGCCAGGGCGGCGACGATCGCCTTCGTGCCCCCGTTCGCGCTCATTCCCCGCCTCGCTCGATGCCCCGTGTGCTCACTGGTTCGCCAGCTCCTTCATCTCCGTGATGGCCGGTACCGCCATCGGGTCCAGGCCGTGTGCCAGGGCGAGGTAGATCGAGGCGAAGTCGGGGACCGCCACCAGCGACGCGAGCCGCTCCAGCGCGGAGCCGCCCTCGGCGGTCACCACGTCGCAGCGCACCCCACGGCGCTCGGCGAGCGTCTGCACCGCGTCCGCGCGGCGCTCCTCGACCGCCAGCGGCTCGTCGGTGTCGTCGTCGGCGTTGAGCCCGCCGTCGCGCAGCAGCACCAGCCGCAGCCGGGTGCCGTCGGACTCGTCGTCGCCCGGGTCGGCGAAGATGTCCCGCTCGCCCTCGGCCAGGCCGCCGAACACGCCGTCGAGCAGGCCGACACGACCCCGCCCCGCCTCGCCCAGCGCGCCGGCGACCACCGGGTAGCGGGCGTTGGCGGACAACGTGTCGCCGAACCGCCGGGCCGCGACGGTCGCCAGCGGGGACGAGCCCCAGACGATCGGGATCGAGCCGGACAGCCCCAGCGCCAGCGACTTCGCCGGGTTGACGAAGGACTCCGCGGTCGGCCGGCATCGATCGGCGTCGGCGTCGAGCCGGGCCGCCGTCTCCGCCAGGTCGGCCTCGTTGACCTTCACCAGCCCGAGGGTACGGGCGGCGAGCAGAACCGGCACGGTGAGCGCCCAGAGGCTGGCCCTCGCCGGCGCGCGCCGGGGCACCGGGATGAACGGCGCCCGGGCCCGCTCCGCCACCGACTGGAGTTGCGAGTCGGGCGCGCCCACCGCCACCAGCCGGGCGCCACGGCGGTGCGCCGCCTCGGCCGCGCCCAGCGCCTCGGGGCTGCGCCCGGACGCGCTCACCGCGATGACCACGTCCGCCGCGCCCACCCAGCCCGGCACGCCGGCGCTGCGGTGCGGGATGACCGGCACCGGGCAGCGCGGCCCGGCGACAGTGGCCAGCACGTCACCGGTACGCCCGGCGGTGCCGATGCCGGCGATGACCACCGCGCGCGGCCGGCCGTCGTCGGCGAGCACTGACAGGTTGGCCTCGGCGGCCAGCGCCGCCGACTCACGCACCTGCGCGCCGGCGGACGCGGTGTGCCGGAGCATGCCGCCCGGGTCCCGCTCGGCCAGCAGCGCCGCGTCGTCGAGCAGGGCCTCATCGGCGTGCCGGTGCCCGCTGACCCCGGCCGTACCCTCCATCACCGCGACGACCCGCCCCGCGCCTCGTCGGCGGCGGGTCCACCGCGCGCCTCGTCCAGCAGGAGCACCGGTACGTCGTCGCGGACCTCGAAGATGCGACCGCACTCGGTGCAGGTGAGCGTCTGCGCCTGCGCGTCGTAGTCGAGCGGGGCGTGATGCGTGTCCGGGCAGGCGAGGATCTCGAGCAACTGCGGGTCCAGGGCCACGGCGCGGCTCCTTCCACGTATGCGGTCTCACAGGTCGGCGGTGCCGATCGGCGCACGCGATCTTATCGGCCATCCGGCCCCGGCACCGGGCCCCGTTCGGCCCCGGTGTCCGGTCCTCCGGCCGGGCAGGTGGCGGCCACCGGGTCACGGCGTGACCACCCACCGTCACGGTAACCCCGGGAGCCGGTCGGGTTCGGCCTCAGTCCGGCAAGCGAGGCAGGAGGCTCGTCGCGTCCCCGCCCGCGGGCGCGGGCGGCGTCGACCCGGAGACGGGCGGGGTCGGACCGGACGAAGGCGCGCCGTACACGCTGCCCGCCGGACGGGGCGCCGGCGTGCCGCCGTACACCGTGGGGGCCGGCCCGGTGGCGCCGGAGCGGTAGGTGGTGGTGCTGCGTGGCAGCGGGACCGGCGGCTGGTCGGCGACCGGCCCGCCACTGCGGTCGGCGCGACTGCGGCGCAGCAGCAGGACGATGAGCGCGGCGCCGACGAGCACCAGCCCGATACCGAACCACATGATCATGGAACCTCCGAACGACGAGTCGTCGGCCGCGGCGGTGGCCGGGGCGACGGCAGCGGCGACCGGCGACGTGTCAGTCGCCTCGGCCGGTGTGGTCTCGCTCGCGCTGGGCGTCGGCGAGGGCTTACGGGACGGACTCGGGCTCGGCGTACGCGGCGCGCCCACCAGCCGGGCCGACCCACCGGCCCGGCCGAGCACGTCACCGTTCGCGGCGCTCGCCTCGCCCGCCAGTTCCAACCGCCCGCCGACGACGCCGGCCAGGAAGGACACCCGGTAGCGCACGGTGGCGCCCTTGCCCTTGCACAGCGGCCGGTCGACCGGCGCAACCTGGGCGGTGGCGACCGCGCCGTCACCACCGGAGACCGGCACCGGCGTCCAGCCGTCCCCGGCGGCCACCTGCACCCGCACCTGGTCCGCCCGAAGGCCCTCCAACCGGAGCCCGATCGCGGTACGCAGCTGCACGCAGCCGTCGGTGCGCTTGCGCACCTCGACAGTCACGCCACCCGGCGAACCCCCGGCGGTGAAGCTGCCCGCCGAGCGCAGCCCGACCCGGTCGTCCCGGGCCGACGCCGGCGACGCCGGGACGGCGATCAGGCCACCCAGCAGCGCGCCGACAATGGCCCACCGCGCCGCGTGCCTCCCCACCGACATCCCCACCTCACCGTTGCGTCCGGACCGGATCCGCCGGTCAGGTTACTACCGGGCCCGGAGGGCACCTTCGCATCGACCACGCCACATGTGTGCCGTGCCACGCGATCACCGCCGGTCCAGGTCACCGCCGGAGACGACGGCCGAGGCGAGCGCCCGGCGGCACAGTTGGTCGGCCGTCCGGGTCGTCTCCGGCAGCCGGTACCGGGGCGTCAGTGCCAGTACCCGTTCGACCGCGTTGTCCAACCCCATCCGGTGCCCGACGCTGACGAAGACCGGCCGGACGCCCTCCCGGGTACGCAGCACCCGCCCGACCACGTCGCCCTCGTCACACAGGTCGGCGCTGTCACCACGCTCGGGGCCCGGCCCGGTCCACGAGCCGACGAGCGGCGTCTTCCCCACGCCGATCGCGGGCAGCCCGGTCACCAGACCCAGATGGCAGGCCAGCCCGAACCGGCGCGGGTGCGCCAGCCCGTGCCCGTCGCACACCAGCAGCTCCGGGCGGACGGTCAGCCGGCCCAACGCGGCCAGCAGCGCCGGCATCTCCCGGAAGGCGAACAGCCCCGGCACGTACGGAAAGGCGGGCCGCCCCACGAACACCGCCTCGTCCACCACGGCGAGGCTGACTGCGTCCAGCACCGTGACAGCGGCGGCGAGTAAATCACCGTCCTGCGCGTACGCCACGTCTAGGCCGGCCACCGTCGCGGGCGCGGCGGGACCGGGCCCCACCAGGTCCACCCGCGACCGCAGCTCCTCCTGTACGCGCCTCGCCTCCGTCGCGTCGGCGGGCGGCACGTACGGCACGGGTGGACTCTCGTCGACGGACATGACGTTCCCGGCCGCGTCAGGAGGCTGAGGCGGCGATGGTGGGGTCGGCGGCGGGGTCGCCTGCCTGCTGGAGCTGCTCCTCGAACATCACAAAGGTCCGCCGCCGGACTCCCCTGATCAACGCCTGCTCCTGGGGCGTCGGATACCGACGCTCCTCCCGTAGCGTGTCCTGGATTGCCCGAACGGTCTCGTAGAGAGCGAAGATCGGACCGTCACCACTCAGATAACGGCCCCGTTCATGCTCAGTGAGCTGAATGAACTCATCTCGCGATATCTCATTGATCTCGTCGCCGCCGACGAAAAGCACCTTGTCGATGAGATTGTTGGCCTCGCGCCAGCCTCCGGTGTCCTTGAACAGGATCCAGCCCGCTACGCCGCCGTCGGGGGTGGCTACAAGCTTCAGGGGAGAGTGGTAGTAGTCGAAGAACTTCGGCAGCTGCAAGCCCTCCACCTGCCTCATCGCGGTGATTCCTCCCCAAGACTCTCCTGCACCTTGCCCCAGTAGGCACTCTGCGCTCTCCGGAGAAGTCCATCACGTATAGCGCGTTCACCCTGCGTCAACGACCTGCCCTCGATCTCAGCCACCGCTTCCAGATCGCGTCGGATCTCGTACAGCGCATGCTCCCACTCTGCGACGTCGTCGAGCGACACCAGGTGCAGCCGAAGCTCTGCCACATGACCGTTCGGCATTCCGAGATTCAGCAGTATGTCTCGGTAACCGCTGGCCTGCGGCTTAAGGAAGCGGTCCTTTATGTGCAGGATCACGATCTCTGGATCGGCTTCAAGGCGTCCAAGCGCCTGGTAGACCGCGTCGAGGGTATGGAACTGCACTTTGGCCGCAGCCAAGTCCTTGAGCTGCGACGCGTCATACCCGTACTCAGCCTCCAGCTTGTCGAGAACCCGCTCCCGGCTCTTGGGCTCGCTTCTCCAGTCGGGCCTGCCCTCGTCCGCAGCGAGCTTGACGGCGAGTGTGTTCAACTGTTCCTGGGCGACCGCCGCATCTGCATAGAGCCGGTCGATGTATGCGAGGCGATACACCTCATCATGGCGTCGCGTCTCATCGAATCCGAGCTGCAGTGTCGACTGACTGCGCGCTGCTACCGAACTGGTGAGTTGACGCTGGGCTTGGCTGACAGGCGTCGAGTGGGGTTTCAGTGGCTCGGGCGCGATCACCGCCTCGGCCCCGCGGACGGCTATGTCGTTGATGACCTCGCCGAGTACGTCGATGGCCTGCTGGTGGCTGGCCAGGTGATGCAGGGTCAGCGGTCGCGCGGTCAGCGAGTTCGCGAGTTCCGGTGTCGCCAGGAGCATCCGGACCAGGTCGGGCCGCTCGGCGAGCTGCCGTACCAGCGTCTCGGCCAGCAACTCCTCCCGTCGCGGCGGCGCCTCCCAGCTCTGGTCGAGCATCCGTTGCACGCGCGGGTCGGCGAACAGCCGGCTGAGGTCGGCCGCTGCGGCATCGTCCAGCCCGGGTGCGAGCCGCCGCAGCGTCGGCGCGTCGGCGGCCTGCGCCAGCTCCACGGGTGTCACCCCGGCGGCGAAGGCCGCGTCGAGGCTTCCGCTCTCGGCGAGCACGTCGCGTACGTAGAGCCCGCCGGCGATCCGGTCGGCGTGCGCCTGCCGGTGTTCCTCGCGTACCCGGTCGGGTTGCGGCTCGACGGGCGGCGCGCTGCCCGGTGGGGGTGCGTCCCTCGGGTGTGGAAAGTGGTGGACTCGCCGAGCAGGTGGACGTGATTGAAGTCCGGCGCGTTCCCGTCGTCGGCCGGCGGCGGCTCGGGCAGGCGTGGCGGCGCCGGGCGGGGTAAGGGCTCGGGCAGGACGTTGAACGTGCCGGGCGGGCGGCCGGTGAGCGGCATCGGCCGTCCGTCAGGGCCGAGCACCAGCGCGTCGACGCCGACCACGTTGCCCTCGAACGGGCGACCGCTGTGGTGGTAGAGCGGCCGGTCGGCGACGGCGCCCGACTGCGGGTCGAGGAAGAGGATCGTGCCGTTCTGGTTCAACGCCACCCAGGCGTGCGATCCGCCACCCTCGAAGCTGGTGATGAGGAAGGCATAGCTGCCGTGGCCGCCCGACGCCAACTGCGCGTAGAGGTCGCGGTAGCCGCGATCCACCAGCCACTGGCGCTGCGGGCCGGTGATGCCGGGCCGGTCGACCGGGCACAGGTTCTGGAACCGGCCGCCAGTGGTCTGCTCGACCCGCAGCGGTCCGTCCGCCTCGCCGCCCACCGGGCGGAGCACGTCACCGCCGAGGTAGCCGTCGAACGTACGCGGAGCGGCGACCCGCGGCCGTCCGTGGACCCATGTCTCGAACAGCGACAGGGTGCAGTCGAGGCAGTTGATGCCCCGGGTCGCGTCCGCCGCCGGTCCGCCGTCGTTCGCCAGGCGGAACCATCCGCCACGCCGGGGATCGGCGGTACGCGCGACGCTGCCGTCCGGGTTGCGGGGCATCTGCCGTTCCAGGTCGGTCTGATGCAGCGCGAGCGGTGGCCGGAGCCCTCCCCGGCGGCCGTAGGGCCGGGACCCGTCGATCGGTTCGGGGTGGCCGTGGCCGGTGAGCGCGGAATGGTCGGCCGTCTCGACCGCGCCGACGGCCAGGTCCGCCACGTCGTCGTTGATCCGGTAGAAGTCGAGGTCGTCCTCGACCATCACCTGCTCCGGCACGAGTCGCCCGGCGAGGACCTGCCGAGCCTCCTCGCGCAGGTCGGCCGCCTCGAGATCCGCCTCGTGCGCTTCGCGGTGCCATCGTTGCGCCGCCAGCGTCCGCCCGGTGCGACGCAGTTCCATCGCCTGCGCGGCCCAGTCGCTGGCCCGTTCCTCGTGATAGGCGGCACGCTCGTGCAGCCAGTCGGCCCTGGTCTGACGTCGGCGATCCTCGAACCACGTCCGCTGGGCCTGCAGGTAACCGTGGTAGCGGCGCCGGTCGAACGACTCCCGGTCGGCCGCGAGGCGCGCGGCGCGCTCCTGGATGGTCCGTAGGTCGGGAGGCGGCGGGTCGACCGGGCCGGGGTTGGGTGCCGGCGGATCGATGGCGGGCCGAGGCGGCGCCAGGGACTCCAGCAGCGGAAAGCGCGGGTTCGGCGTCGGGCGGGGGTCCGGCCCGAGCGGCCCCTGGGGTGAGGCGGACTGCGGCTGTGGCGGCGGGGCGCTCATCGGTGCGGGGTGCCCGACGTCGGGGGCAGTCCGGTCCGACGGTGGTGGCGCCGCCGACTGCGGGTGCTCCCCGATCGATGGGGACAGCGTGGCCGGTCCTGCTGCCGCCTGGACCGGAGTCGATGGCGGCGGCGAGTTGCTGCCGGGCACCAGGGGCGGGTAACCCGTGGCGGTTCGCGGGTCGACCTGCTCGGCAGGGAACGCGACGGGCACATCCGTAATCACCGAGGACAACGTGGGGCTGGAAGCGACCGATAGCCGCGTCACGTCCGGTGGGGTGGCAGCGGCCACCGGCGGCGTCGCCGTCTCCGGCGCCGGACGCGGCGGGTCAACCGCCAGCGGGTGAGCGGCGGCAGCGTGCGGTGGGACGGGTGCGGGTGTCGGGGAGACCTGGCCCGCCACCGCTTCGCCGCCCTGGACGACCGGCTCGGCGACCCGCTGGGCCGGGATGAGCCCGACGGGGTCGCCGACGGGTGGCACGTCCAGCCCGACCGGCGGAACGGTCAGCCCGCTCAACTGCCCGTCGAGGCGGCGTTGCAGCGCGGAGTCGGTCTGGCCGGTGGCGGAGCCGGTCGCGCCGGACGCCGCGGCGCGCGCGAGATCCTCCAGCGACGGGCCGTGACCGGTGGCCAATCCGGCCGCGGTCTCGGCCAGCGTCTCCCCGGCCATCTCCCGGCCGAACCGCTCGCCGATCTCGGCGAACCGCCCGCTCGCATGACGGCCCAGACCCGCGAGCGGCGCGACCGCCCCACCGGCGAAGCCGCCGAGAGCCGACGTGCTCACGTCGGTCAGGTCCAGGCCGTCACGTCGGCCGGTGGTGTTCTGATACGCCTGCGTCGCGAGGTTGGTGCCCGCTTCCTGACCGGCCTCCACCAGGCCGCCGAGCGCCGCCCGTCGGGCCAGTCCACGGGCACCGGCCTTCGCCGCCTCCTTCGCGGCCCGCTCACCCGCCTCCTTGAGCCCCTGCTTGACCGCCTTGCGGGCGAGCTGGGCCACCAGGCGCTTGAAGATCTGCTGGACGACGACCCTCGTCGCGGTGATCGCGGCGGCGGCCGCCGGGGAGGCGGCGCCCAGGGTGAGCACGGCGGCCACCGCCAGGGCCAGCAGCTCCACGACCAGGATGCCCAGCTCGATCCAGGCTTCGAGCTTCGCGCCCTCGATGTCGCAGCCGCAGGAGTCGACCAGCCGGCCCAACTCGTCGGTGGCCGCCACGAGGACGTGCAGCGGCGCATCCTCACCTTCGGCGAGCTTGTGCCAGGCCCTGTCGAACGCGCCGGCGACCAGGCCGACGCCGCCGTATCCGCTCTTCACCTCGCCGGCGGCGGCGGTGGCGTCGTCGCGCGGACCGGTCAGGACGCCCGCGACGCCGTACCACTGGTCGGCCAGGTCCCAGACGGAGCGCTCGTTGCCCTCCGGCCACTCGACGCCCACGACCCAGTCGAGCGCTTCGTAGATCCAGCCGGGCACGTCCCACGGGCAGAAGTCGAGCGGGTGCGGGATCGGGCTGGGCAGCATGCTCACGCGCGGATCCTCCGGTGGTCAGCGCCAGGGCCGACGCGGGTTGTGGCCCTGCTGGGGGATCTTTCCGAGGTCACGGGCGTTGCTCAGGTCCGTCTCCACGGTGGCCGCGACCGAGCGGACGACGTCCGACCCGAGGACCTCCAGCGACCGGCCGAGTTGTTCCCACGCGCGCAGCAGCGTCTCGGCGTAGCCCTGGTAGTGCTTGTCGAAGGCGGCGCCGATGTCGTCGCGGCCCCAGGGTCGTTGGGCGCTCGCAGTCGCGATCGGGTCGCCTGTCTCCCGCCGGGCCGCGCTCATCGCCTTACCGGACAGGGTCAGGTCGGCGCCGCCGCGCCGGGCCCGGTCCGGGTCCAGCCAGATCTCTCCCCCGGCCACCTGTCACTCGCCGCGTGCCAGCACGGCGTCGGCCCGGCCGAGCAGCGCGCCGAAGTCATTGGTACGCAGGAACTCGACCGACGGTGAACCCGGGGGCAGATAGCCGGAGACCAGCTCGCGGGTGGCGGTGACAGCGGCCGTGGAGGCGCGCAGCACGGTCTCGGTGATCTTCCGGCTCAGCCCTCCGGCATCCCGGTCCCGGAAGACGGCAGGGCTCACCTCGACGCTGATCAGCTCGCCTCGCGCGCCGACCACAGCGGTCACCTGACCGTCGTCGGAGCGTTCGGTGACCCGCAGCTCGGCCAGTTTGACCTGAAGTTCGTCCAGACCGGACCGCAACCGCTGGTACTGGCCGTACACCTCGTCGAATCGCGCGCGTAGTGCACGGTTCGCATCCCGGTCCGCACTCTCGGCCACCGCCGCACCCCTTCCGTCACCGTGGGTAGGCCCGACCATACCGGGTGCCACGAAATCCGTGGGGTCCGGTAATTTCAAGTGGTGATCGAGCGACAGCAGGCCGAGCAGATCGCCTCGGTATGGGCCCGGCGGGACTCCGACCGCCTCGGTTTTCCCTGCACGCCGGTGGTCGAGGAGTTCGACCTGGGCTACGTGGTGCTGTCCACCGTGTCCGCCGATGCCCGGGCGCTGCCCGGCGACCTGCCGACCACAGTCATCGACAAGGAGACCGGCGAGGTCTCCACCTGGCCGCGGATTCCGGCACCGGCGGTCGAGGCGTTGTACCGGCAGCAGCGGCCCGATGAACCCCGTGCGCCGCGCGCCGTCGACCCGGCCGCCCAACTGCTGCGCGAGTTGACCCGGCTGCCCACGCCGGGCGCGGCGGCGCACCTCACGCTCGACGGCCGCCGGCACGTCGCGCAGGGCGCCAAAGGAGATGTCGAGGTCCGGCACCATCCGCTGGTGCAGTCCTACCTGGACGACCTGACCCCGGGCCATCTGGTGCGGGGCGGCGAGCGGCACGCCGAGATGATCGTGGTCTCCGACGCGCTGTACGAGCACGACCACCGCCGGGCCGCCGAGGGTCTGCCGCCACTGACCATCGAGGACGCCCGCGACCTGCTCGGCACCAGCCGGATCGAGAGCTTCCGGGTGCGCGAGCCCGGTGACCCGGCGGGCGGTCCGGCCGACCTCCGCTGCGAGTCGTGCATCAGATTCCTCGTGCACGTCAACGTGCTTCCCTGGCCGGAACTGGCCTACGCCGAGGAATGGCAGTCCGAGCCACAGACACCCCCCGAGCCCGGCCGGTTTCCCACCGAGGTCGCGAACGCGCTGGTGATCGCCGGTTGGCGCCCGCACTTCGGCGACGAGGTCTCCGCCGCCACCTCGGTCCGTAAGGTCACCGAGGTCAGCGGCACCAAGCACACCCATGCCTCCTTCCCCGCCGCGCTGGCGACACTCACCGCCTTTCCCGGCCTGGTGACCGCGCGCCAGGGTCCGGGCGAAGCGGTGTGGATCTCGCGCTTCGAGATACGACCGCGAAAGGTGGCGCACAGCGCCGACTCTCTCGCCGACTTCGGCGCGGTCATCGGCGCGCGCCTCTTCCCGCTCGGCAGCGAACGTCAGGAGAGCATCCTCGCCGTCGACGAGCACGGCCGGATCTTCGCCCTCGACCAGGCCGGCGAGTGGTTCCTCGGCGCCGACATCGACGCCGCCCTCACCACCCTGCTGCTCGGCCGCGCCCCCGCCCGGGTCCGCGACGACGGCACCTGGTGAGGCCGAGCGATCAGAGAGGCACGCCCGTCAGCACCATCACCCGCGGCTCGGTGTAGTCGTCCATGGCGCTGCGCAGCCCTTCCCGCCCGACGCCGGAGCCCTTCATCCCGCCGTACGGCATCTGGTCGGCCCGGTACGACGGCACGTCCCCGACGATCACACCGCCCACTTCGAGCGTGCGGGCGGCGTCGAACGCCACGTCGAGCCGGTGGGTGAAGACGCCGGCCTGCAGGCCGTACGCGGAGTCGTTGACGGCGGCGAACGCGGCCCGGTCGTCCGCGACCGGGGCGACCACCAGCACCGGTCCGAACACCTCCTCGGCGCACACCTTCGCGTCGGCGGACACGCCGCTGAGCACGGTGGGCGGGTAGGTGGCGCCGTCGCGCCGCCCGCCGGCTTCGACAACCGCGCCGGCGGCGACAGCCTCGTCCACCCACGTCTCGACGCGCTGCGCCGCCTCGACCGACACCAGCGGGCCGACGTCGGTCAGCTCGGCGCGCGGGTCGCCGGTTCGCAGCGCCTGTACCGCCGCGACGAGCCGGGGCAGGAAGCCGTCGTATAGCCGTTCGTGCACGTAGACGCGCTGCACCGCGATGCAGGACTGCCCGGCCTGGTAGTTGGAGAACGTGGCGATGCGCTGTGCGGCGAACGTCAGGTCGTCGTCCGCCGACCAGTCCGCGCAGATGACCGCTGCGGCGTTGCCACCGAGTTCCAGCGTGACGTGCTTGTCCGGGGCGGCCCGGCGGATGGCCGCGCCGACCGGCCCGGAGCCGGTGAACGACACGACCGGCAGGCGCGGGTCGGCGACCAGTTCGGCGGCGCGCTCGTTCGGTAGCGGCAGCACCGAGAACATGCCCTCGGGCAGGTCGGTCTCGGCCAGGATCTCGCCGAGCAGCAGCGCGGTGAGCGGGGTGGCCGGGGCCGGCTTGACCACGATCGGCGTACCGACGGCGAGCGCCGGGGCGACCTTGTGGGCGACCAGGTTGAGCGGGAAATTGAACGGCGTGATGCCGAGCACCGGCCCGCGCGGCACCCGCCGGACCAGGGCGATCCGGCCGGTGGCGGCGGGGTCGGTGTCGAGTCGTTGCAGGTCGCCGGAGAAGCGCCGGGCCTCCTCGGCGGCCCAGCGGAACGTGGAGACCGCGCGCCCCACCTCGGCCTTCGCCCACTTGACCGGCTTGCCGTTCTCGGCGGTGATCAGCGCGGCGACCTCGTCGGCCCGCCCGGCGAGCCGGCGGGAGACGTGGTCGAGGGCGGCCGCGCGGGCGTGCGCGGGCAGGGCCGCGGCCTCCGCTGCTACCCGGGCGGCCCCCGCGACTGCGGCTTCGACCTGGTCGGCCGTGGCGAGCGTGGTACGCCCCACCGGCTGCCCGTCGTACGGGTGGGTGACTGTCAGCTCGTCCTCGCCGTGGGCGGGGCGACCGGCGACGTAGAAGGCTCTCGGCTCCACGACCGGCAGCCTAGACCACAGGCGCTCACGCGGAAACAGTTGCTCAAACCCTTGTCTGCCTCGGATTTAGTAGCCAAGATGGCAGTCAGATTGCGATAACCTCCGCTGACCCTCTCCCCGGCCACCTTCACGGAGACTTCTGATGAGCGACCAGCAGCAGCTGCGCAACTTCGTCAACGGCGAGTACGTCGACCCGGTGGACGGCGGCTACGCCGACCTGATCGACCCGTGCACCGGCGAGGTCTTCGCCCAGGCCCCGGTCTCCGGCGCGGCGGACGTGGACGCGGCGATGAAGGCCGCCTCCGCCGCGTTCGAGACCTGGCGCGACACCACCCCGGCCGAGCGGCAGCGGGCGCTGCTGAAGTTCGCCGACGCGGTGGAGGCGCGGGCCGCCGAGCTGGTCGACGCCGAGGTCCGCAACACCGGCAAGCCCCGGCAGCTCACCACCGAGGAGGAGCTGCCGCCGGCGGTGGACGAGCTGCGCTTCTTCGCCGGCGCCGCGCGTCTGCTGGAGGGCCGCTCGGCCGGTGAGTACATGGCCGGGCACACCTCGTACGTGCGGCGCGAGCCGATCGGCGTATGCGCCCAGGTGACGCCGTGGAACTACCCGCTGATGATGGCGGTCTGGAAGATCGCCCCGGCCCTCGCCGCCGGGAACGCGGTGGTGCTGAAGCCGTCGGACACCACGCCGGTGTCGACGCTGCTGCTGGCCGAGATCGCCGCCGAGCACCTGCCCCCGGGTGTGTTCAACGTGGTCTGCGGCGACCGCGACACCGGCCGTACGCTGGTCTCCCACCCGACCCCGCAGCTCGTGTCGATCACCGGCTCGACCCGCGCGGGCATGGAGGTCGCCGCCGCGGCGGCGCCGGACCTGAAGCGGACGCACCTGGAGCTGGGCGGCAAGGCCCCGGTGGTGATCTTCGACGACGCCGACGTGGCGGCGGCGGCCGAGGCGATCGCGATGGGCGGCTACTTCAACGCCGGTCAGGACTGCACGGCGGCCACCCGGGTGCTGACCGGGCCGGGCATCCACGAGGACTTCGTGGCCGCGCTGACCGAGCAGGCCCGCAACACCCGTACCGGCGCGCCGGACGACGCCGACGTGCTCTACGGCCCGCTGAACAACGCCAACCAGCTCGCCCGGGTGAGCGGGTTCGTGGACCGCCTGCCGGACCACGCGAACGTCACCACCGGCGGGTCGCGGGTCGGCGAGCGCGGCTTCTTCTACGCCCCGACCGTGGTCTCCGGCGTACGCCAGGCCGACGAGATCATCCAGGACGAGGTGTTCGGGCCGGTCATCACCGTGCAGCGTTTCTCCGACGAGGACGAGGCGGTGCGCTGGGCCAACGGCGTGGACTACGGCCTGTCCGCCTCGGTGTGGACGCGCGACCACGGCCGGGCCATGCGGATGACGCGGCGGCTGGACTTCGGCTGCGTCTGGGTGAACACGCACATCCCGTTCGTCTCGGAGATGCCGCACGGCGGCTTCAAGCACTCCGGCCACGGCAAGGACCTGTCGGTCTACAGCCTGGAGGACTACACCCGGGTCAAGCACGTCATGCACAACATCGAGGGCTGATCGCGATGGCCACCAGCGAGGAGCTGCACAAGCGCCGGGTCGAGGCGGTGGCGCGGGGCGTCGGCAGCACCATTCCCGCGTACGTGGACCGGGCGGGCGGCGGCACGATCACCGACGTGGACGGGCGGGAGTGGATCGACTTCGCCGCCGGCATCGCCGTCACCAACGTGGGCAACTCCGCGCCGCGTGTGGTCGAGGCGGTACGCGCGCAGGTCGAGCGGTTCACCCACACCTGCTTCATGGTCGCGCCGTACGAGTCGTACGTGGCGGTCTGCGAGCAGCTCAACGCGCTGACCCCGGGTGGTTTCGGGAAGCGCTCGGCGTTGTTCAACTCCGGCGCCGAGGCGGTGGAGAACGCGGTGAAGATCGCCCGGCACGCGACCGGGCGGCCGGCGGTGGTGGTGTTCGACCACGCGTACCACGGCCGGACCAACCTGACCATGGCGCTGACCGCGAAGAACATGCCGTACAAGCACCGGTTCGGGCCGTTCGCCGGTGAGGTCTACCGGGTGCCGATGTCGTACCCGCTGCGCGACGGCGGGCTGGACGGCGCCACCGCGGCGGCCCGCTCGATCGAGATGATCGAGAAGCAGGTGGGCGCGGAGAACGTTGCGGCGCTGCTGATCGAGCCGATCCAGGGCGAGGGCGGTTTCGTCGTACCCGCTGAGGGTTTCCTGCCGGCGCTGCGCGAGTGGGCGACGGCGGCCGGGGTGGTGTTCGTCGCCGACGAGATCCAGACCGGTTTCTGCCGCACCGGCGACTGGTTCGCCTGCGAGCACGAGGGCGTCGAGCCGGACCTGATCACGCTGGCCAAGGGCATCGCGGGCGGGCTGCCGCTGGCGGCGGTGACCGGCCGGGCGGAGCTGATGGACGCGGTGCACGTCGGCGGTCTGGGCGGCACGTACGGCGGCAACCCGATCGCCTGCGCCGCCGCGCTCGCGTCGATCGAGACGATGCGGGAGCTGGACCTGGCCGCCGCCGCGCGCCGGATCGGCGCGGTGATGGGTGAGTGGCTGCGCGCGATCGCCGCCGGTGACCCGCGCGTGGCCGAGGTACGCGGCCGGGGCGCGATGCTCGCCGTGGAGATCGTCGTACCGGGCACGTCGACCCCCGACCCGGCCGCCACGGCGGCGATCTCGGCGGCCTGCCACGCGGCCGGGCTGCTCACGCTGACCTGCGGCACCTACGGCAACGTGCTGCGGTTCCTGCCGCCGCTGGTCATCTCCGACGACGAACTGGGCCGAGGGCTGGACATCCTGGCGGCCGCCTTCGGCTGACCCCCGACGTGGAACACCATGGGCCGATCATCCCCAGGACCGGCCCATGGTGTCCCACCCCGGAATTCAGCGAATCAGCTCGACGGTGTTGCGCCGGACCAGGTTCTTGCCCGGTTCCCGGATGGCGTCCATGGCGGCGGTGTTGAGCAGCACGCAACTACCGGACGGCCCGGTGACAGTCACGGTCACCGCCTTGTTGTTGTCCAGGTTCGTCACCCGCAGCCGGGTGCCGAGCGGAAACTGACCGCTGGTGGCGGCCGGCGCCCCACCTTCGGCGAAGAACGTGAGCGCGCCGGAGCAGACGCTGCCGCCGATCGGCTGCGCGGCGCCGGGCCGGGTCTCGCCCGGCTGGGTGCCCGGGGCCGGAGCGGCGCCGCCGTCGAGGCGTTCCACCACGTTGCGGCGGATGACGTTCTTGCCCGGCTCGCGTACCAGGTCCATGGCGGCGGCGTTGAGCAGCACGCAGCTACCGGACGGCCCGGTGACCGTCACCGTGGCCACCTTGCGGTTGTCGAGGTTCGTCACCCGCAGGCGTGTGCCCACCGGGAACCTGTCGCTCGTCGCGGCCGGCGGGCCGCTCTCGGCCGAGAAGGTCACCGACCCGGCGCAGGCCGACCGCCCGACCGGCGCGGTGTCCGCGAATCCCAGTCCGGTTCCCACCGAGACCGCCACCGTGGCGGTCACCGCCACGATTGCCGCCATCGCGTGCTTACGCTGCACCCTCACGTTCTCTCCCGTCGTCGCTGTCGTTCCCCGCGTGGTACGGACGGGAGGGCCGGAACGTTCACCTGAGCCGACGGGCTACAACGGACCGTAACGGGTGTGCGGCGCCCCGGTCATCAGCGCCCAGTACCTGTCGCCGTAGGACCAGTGCCACCACTCCGTCGGGTAGTTCACCATCCCCGCGCCGCTCAACGCCGCCACCAGCACGTTCCGGTTGCGCCACGCGCTCACCGGGATGTGCCGGGCGGCGGTGAAGCAGGCGTCGGCGCTCTCCTCGGGGGTGGCGTCGAGCACCGTGCCCATGTCCAACTCCATTCCGTCGGCGTCACACAGCGTGAGGTCGACTGCTCCGCCGGTGCTGTGCGGGGCCACCTCGACCGGCGACACGAACTTGGTGGTCTCCCGGTGCAGCCGGTCCGCCGGCCAGTCCGGGTGCCGCCGCCGCAGCTCGTCCCGGTAGCCGGTGAAGATGTCGAGCTGCGCCCGGTACGGCCGGTAGCCCTCGACCACGAGCAGGCGCAGCCCGGCCGGCAGCGCGCGCTGCGCGGCCAGCAGGCGGTCCGCGACACCGCGCCGCACCCGCGCGTACGCCCCGGCGGGGTCGGCGGCCCGCGCGTCCACCCGCAGCCCGGGCACCTCGCGCAGGTCAACCAGGGGTTCGCCGTCGTCCCGGCTGGACACGGCGGCGACGCGGGGGTCGGAGAGGAGGATCACGGCGTACCCCCGGGGTGTGCGGTGGACGGCCGGGCCGCGTGCCGGGTGAAGGCGAGCGCGACCAGCCGGTCCACCACCTCGGGGTACGCGACGCCGGACTCGGCCCACACCTTCGGGTACATCGAGTGCGCGGTGAAGCCGGGCAGCGTGTTCAGCTCGTTGACGTAAAGGTCGCCGGTGGTCTCGTCGTAGAGGAAGTCGACCCGGGCCAGGCCCCAGCCGCCGATCGCGGTGAACGCCCGTACCGACAGCTCGCGGATCCGCTCGGTGACCTCGTCCGGCAGCGGGGCCGGGACGATCATCGGGTCGGCGTCGCCGAAGTACTTCTGCCGGTAGTCGAACCAGCCGCCCGCGACCCGGACCTCGCCGACCGCCGACGCCTCGGGCTGCCAGCCGCCGAGCACGCCGCACTCCAGTTCCCGGCCGGTCACGCCCTGCTCGACCAGCACCACGTGGTCGTGCCGGAACGCCTCCTCCACGGCCGCGACCAGGTCGTCGCCGCCTGCGACCCGGGAGATGCCGATCGAGGAGCCCATCCGGGCCGGCTTGACGAACAGCGGCCCGCGCAGCCCGACGACCAGCTTCTCCGGGTCCGCCGCGGCCCGCCAGGTCGGCTCGTCGAACCAGACGTACGGCGTCGTCGGCACGTCCTCGGCGCGCAGCGCCCGCTTCATCGCCACCTTGTCCATGCCGACGGCGGAGGCGAGGATGCCGCACCCGACGTACGGCACGCCGAGTGATTCCAGCAGCCCCTGCACCACGCCGTCCTCGCCGTACGGGCCGTGCAGCACCGGGAACACCACGTCCAGCTCGGCGTGCACGGTGGCCGGGGAGTCGGCGGCGGTGACCGCCACAGTCCCGGCGGCTGCCCCGCGTCGCAGCTCCACCGCCTCGCCGGTGACCGGCAGCCGGTCGTCGATCGCCCGTCCGGCCGCCACCGTGCCGAGGTGCTGCGCGAGCACCGGCTCGGGCAGCAGCCGGAGCCCGCCGGTACGGGTGAGGCCGAGCGCCACCACCCGGTGCCCCTGCCCGGCCAGGGCGCGGGCCACGCCCAGCGCCGAGGCGCAGGAGACCTCGTGTTCCGCCGACGGGCCTCCGAACAGGACACCGATCCGCACTGTCGACCTCATGCCGCAACTCCCACAGTCATCGGGTCGCCCGCCAGCCGGGCCACCAGGTCCGCTTCCACGTTTCCGCCGGTCAGCACCACGCCGACCGTCCGCCGCGTCCCGGCGCCCGAGCTGCCGGGACCGCTCACCTCGTCCAGCCGCAGCGCGCCGGCCAGCGCGGCCGCGCCGGACGGCTCGACCAGCACCTTCAGGTCCAGCAGGAGCAGCCGGAACGCCTCGACGATCGCGTCGTCGTCGACCCGGACCACGCCCCGCACACCGGTGCGGGCCACCGCGAACGGCAGGTCGCCGACGCACCCGGGGCGCAGCCCGTCGGCGAGGCTCGGCGCCGGGGCGACGGGTGTGGGGCGTCCGGCGGCCAGGCTGCGGGCCAGCGAGTCGCACCCGACCGGCTCCACGCCGTACACCTGGATCGGCGTTCCGGCCACGGCCAGGCAGGCACCGGCGATGCCGCCGCCCCCGCCCACCGGCACCACCAGCGCGTCCAGCGGTGTGCCGCGACGCGCCGCCTCCTCGATCAGCTCCAGGCTGGCGCTGCCCTGCCCGGCCACCACATCCGGGTTTTTTTTTACGCGTCGACCAGCGGGTGGCCCTCCACCTCGGCGATCCGCCGGGCGACGGCGAGGCGCTCCTCGACCGTGGTGCCCGCCCCGACCACCCGGGCGCCCGCCGCCCGCGCCCGGTCCACCTTGACCGGCGCGGCGTCCACCGGCAGCACGACGGTCGCGGCCAGCCCGTGCCGGCGCGCGGCCAGCGCCACCGCGACGGCGTGGTTGCCGGTGCTCTGCGCGACCACGCCGGTGTGCCCGGCGGCGGCGAGCCGGCCCACCGCCAGCATCGCGCCGCGCATCTTGTACGAGCCCCCGTCCTGCAGGTTCTCCGCCTTGAGCAGGATCCGGGCGCCGGCCAGGCGGTCGATCACCGGGCTGTGCAGCACCGGGGTACGCACCACCCGGCCGGACAGCGCGCGGGCGGCCTCCTCGACATGTGTGCGGTCCGGCAGCGCCGGCCCGTCGATTCGGGGCATGGTCTCTCCTTCGGGATTCGAGTGGACGCGGCGGCGCGGCAGGTCGAACAGCCAGCGCGCGCCGAGCACGGTGAGGCCGCGGTGCGCGGCGAGGCTGAGCGCCAGCACGAGCGCGGTGAGCAGGACCGGGTAGACGGTCACCAGCAGCGCCCGGCCGGGTCCGCCCAGACCGGCCACCGGCGCGGCGAGGAGCCGGTCGAGCAGCGCCAGCACCGGCATGTGGATCACGTAGACACCAACCGTGCGGCGGCCCAGCCGGGCCAGCGCCGGACCGGCCAGGCGGTGCCGGGCCAGCCGGGCGGCGGCGGTCAGCCCGAACGCCACAGCGAGCACGGAGACGAACAGGTACGCGCCGGGCCAGCTCTGCACGCCGGCCAGGCCCATGGCGGCCAGCCCGATCGCGTACGCCGCGCCGGTGCCGGCGAGCCGCCGGGTGCTCGCGCCGTCCGCCCACCGCGTGAGGTACGGCTTCAGGCGCACCCCGGCCAGGAAGAACACCAGGTTCTGGTAGACCTGCCCCCGGTTGCCGGGGCTGTCCAGCAGCCCGGTGGCCGCCACCGCGGACAGCGCGCCCGCGGCGGTCAGCAGTACCGCCGGGTGGACCCGGCGCAGCGCCTTGGCGAGCACGAAGTAGAGCGCCAGCGCGTACAGGTACCACAGGTTCGACGGCGTCACGGTGAGCTGGGCCAGCAGCTCACCCGGGTCGGTGGCCCGGTCGGTCGGGAAGCCGGGCGCCAGCGCCAGCAGCGCGGTGTGGATCAGCAGCCAGATCGCGTACAGGTAGAGGTTCCGCGTGATCCGGGGCCGTCCGGACACCCGCCACGGGCGGGCCACCGCGTTCGCCGCGAAGATGCCGGAGATCGCGAAGAACAACGGCATCCGCAGCGGCAGCAGCTGCTCGCCGAGCAGCCCCCACGCGCCCGGCACCGGCAGGCCGGCCCGCCAGTCGATGCGCAGGTAGTCCTTGACGACGACGTGCCAGAGCACCACGAGCACGATGCAGGCGCCCTTCGCCACGTCGGCCCAGGCCACCCGGTCACCGGGTGGTGCGCTCCCCTCGGTACGCGTCGGCACTGCGGTCTCCTCTCCGGCCCTCTCCGGGGCAGGCGGCGGTGCCGCCGGTCCGGTCCTCGGGCAGGTGTCATCGCGGGATGCCGCGACGGCGGCTCCCGGAGTCGTATGTGGGGTGGTCAGCCCACGTGGGGCAGGTGGACGTCGACCCGCAGGCCGCCGTCGTCACCTGGGCGGGCAGCGATGATGCCGCCGTGCGCCTGGGTGATGGAGCGGGCGATGGCCAGGCCGAGCCCGGCGCCGCCGCCCTGGTTGGTCCGGTCCCGGGCGAGGCGCCGGAACGGTTCGAACAGCCCGTCGACCGCTTCGGCGGGCACGGCCTGCCCGCTGTTGGTGACGGTCAGCGCGGGGTCGCCGCCGACGGTGACGACGAGCCGGCCGCCCGGGCGGTTGTACTTGATGCCGTTCTCCACCAGGTTGGTGACCAGGCGTTCCAGCAACACCCGTTCGCCGGTCACGATCCGGGGCGACAGCCGGGTCTCGACCGTCACGCCGGCCTCGGCGGCCCGGTCGGCGTACGCGGCCAGCACGCCGCTGACGATCTGTTCGAGGCGTTGCGGGGTGGAGGACCGCAGGCCCTGGTCGCTCTCGCTGAGCGCCAGCAGCCCTTCGATGAGCCGCTCGTTGCGTTCGTTCGTGGCGAGCAGTTGCGCGGTCAGCAGCTCCAGTTGCTCACCGGTGAGCGACTGCGCCATGCCGACCTCGATCAGCGTGCGTTGCACCGCGAGCGGCGTACGCAGTTCGTGGGAGGCGTTCGCGGCGAACCGCCGCTGCCCCTCGTACCCGGCGGTGACCCGGTCCAGCATCGCGTCGATCGCGCGGGCGAGCCCGGCCAGCTCGTCCCGGCCGCGATGCCGGATGCGGTAACCGAGGTTCTGCGGGCCCAGGTTCGCCATCGGGGCGGCCAGGTCGCGCACCGGACGCAGGCACCAGCGGGCCGCTCCCCACACCGCGAATCCGGCGGCCACCAGCACCAGCAGTTGGACCAGCAGCGGCAACAGCGGGACGAACGGGCGGCCCGGTTCGCACACCGCGCCGATGGTGGCCAGGCCGCAGAACCACTGGGCCTGCCCCCACACCAGTTCGAGCAGCGACTTGACCATGTTGGGCACGAAGAACCCGGCGAGCAGGGCGAGCAGCCCGACCAGCAGGATGCGGCGACGGGGGCTCATTCCGGCTCGCCGATCCGGTAGCCGGCCTTCGGCACGGTGTGGACGACCGACGGCTGGCCGAGCTTCTTGCGCAGGGTCATCACCGTCACCCGGACCGCGTTGGTGAACGGGTCGGCGAACTCGTCCCACGCCTGTTCCAGCAGCTCCTCGGCGCTGACCACCCGGCCGCCGGCCCGCATCAGCACGTGCAGGACGGCGAACTCCTTCGGGCTCAGCCCGAGCGGGCGGCCGTCCCGGGTAGCGGTGTGCCGGGCCACGTCGAGCACCACGCCGTGCCGTTCCAGCACCGGCGGCAGCGCCGGCGTGGACCGGCGGCCCAGCGCCTGGACCCGCGCCACCAGCTCGGCGAACGCGAACGGCTTGGTCAGGTAGTCGTCGGCGCCCAGCCCGAGGCCGGCGACCCGGTCCCGGATGCCCGCGGCTGCGGTCAGCAGCAGCACCCGGGTGCCGGCGTCGGACCCGGCCAGGCTCCGGCACACCTCGTCGCCGGTGGCGCCGGGCATGTCCCGGTCCAGCACCGCCACGTCGTACCGGTTGACCCCGATCCGTTCCAGCGCGCCGTCGCCGTCGTAGCAGACGTCGACAGCCATGGAGAACCGTCGCAGCCCCTCGGCGACCGTGTCCGCCAAGAGCCGCTCGTCGTCCGCCACCAGCACCCGCACCTTGCGCTCCCCGTGTCTTCCCTCGTCGTCCGGCACACCTTCGCAGGCCGGAGTTAAGGGTTCTGTAAGCGTCCGCAGCAGCCATCCTCCACGCGGGCCACGCTGCGACAACCGGCGTACGGCCGTCTGGGCCGTTCGTCCGGTCCGCGGGCGGCGCGAGCACCGCTGAAGTGACCCGGATCACGCATTGGCGCTCGGGCGTGAGGTGGGTCACGATGGGTGGAAGGAGGCGCTGGTGGCTGACCCGTGGCTCGCCCTGGAGTTCGGCGCGGATCCGGCGGAGCGGATCGCGCAGGTCGGTGCCGCCCACGAGGCGTTCCTCACCGCCGGCACCACATCCGGCCGGGTCCGGGAGGTGGTGGCCCGTTCCTGGGAGCGGTCCGCGCTGCTCGACCCGGAGGCCACCGCGCCGGTCGACCTCACCGACGACGCGCTGGAGACGTACCGCGCCGCGCACCCGCTCGCCCGGGTGATGCCGCTCTTCCGCGACCTGCTCGGCGGCATCGCGCAGGACGGCGCGCACCTGATGGCGGTCTGCGACGCCGCCGGGCGGCTGCTCTGGGTGGAGGGCCACCCCGGGGTGCTGCGGCACGCCGAGCGGATGAACTTCGTACCGGGCGCACGCTGGGACGAGGCGCACGCCGGCACGAACGCGCCCGGCACCGCCCTCGCCGTCGACCACGGCGTGCAGATCTTCGCCACCGAGCACTTCGTGCGGCCGGTGCAGCGCTGGACCTGCGCCGCCGCGCCGATCCACGACCCGGTCAGCGGCGCGCTGCTCGGCGCCGTCGACATCACCGGCGGGGACCACCTGGCCAACCCGCAGAGCCTGGCTCTGGTCCGGGCCACCGCCCGGGCCGCCGAGGCGTTCCTGGCCGGCGTCGCGCCCGCCGCGCCGGACGTCGCGTACGTGTCGGCGCTCGGCCGCGACGAGGCGGAGCTGCGCGTCGGCGGCCGGCGCATCCGGCTCGGTCGCCGGCACAGCGAGCTGCTGGTGCTGCTCGTCGACCATCCCGAGGGGCGCACCGGGGAACAGCTCGGCCTCGACCTCTACGGCGACGACAGGCGGCACCCGGTCACGCTGCGCGCCGAGCTGTCCCGGCTGCGCCGCGTGCTCGGCGAGGAGCTGCTCGACTCCCGCCCGTACCGGCTGCGCCCGACCGTGCGCGCCGACTTCCGTACCGTCACCGAACTGCTGGAACGTGGCGATCCGGCGGCGGCGCTGCGCGCGTACCGTGGGCCCCTGCTGCCCCTGTCGGACGCACCGGGAGTCGCGCGACTGCGCCGCCTGGTCGACGGCCAGTTGCGCGCCGCCGTGCTGGCCGGCGGCGACCCGGGGCTGCTCGCGGCCT
>NZ_KK037233.1:3370337-3408887 GCF_000568915.1 Micromonospora sp. M42
CAACGTTCCTGCAACGTCCTGGAAACTAGCCTGCCCGCCATCCACCCCAGACGGACGGCGGAGGTACCCATGACGCGCTACGACGCCCCCACCCACTGGCAGTCCCGCTACGACCACTACATCGGCGGCGAGTACGTGAAGCCGCACGGTGGCAAGTACTTCGAGAACCCGACCCCGGTGACCGGGCAGACCTTCTGCGAGGTGGCCCGGGGCACCGCCGAGGACGTGGAGAAGGCGCTGGACGCGGCACACGGCGCGGCCGACGCGTGGGGTCGCACGTCGGTCGCCGAACGCTCGCTGATCCTCAACCGGATCGCCGACCGCATGCAGGACAACCTGGAGTCCCTGGCGATCGCCGAGACGTGGGAGAACGGCAAGCCGGTACGCGAGACGCTCGCCGCCGACATCCCGCTCGCGATCGACCACTTCCGCTATTTCGCCGGGGCGATCCGGGCGCAGGAGGGCTCGCTCGGCGAACTCGACGACGACACCGTCGCCTACCACTTCCACGAGCCGCTCGGCGTGGTCGGGCAGATCATCCCGTGGAACTTCCCGATCCTCATGGCGGTGTGGAAGCTCGCCCCGGCGCTGGCCGCCGGCAACGCGGTGGTGCTCAAGCCGGCCGAGCAGACGCCCGCCTCGATCCACTACCTGCTCTCGCTGATCGGCGACCTGCTGCCGCCGGGCGTGATCAACGTGGTGAACGGCTTCGGCGTCGAGGCGGGCAAGCCGCTGGCGTCCTCGCCGCGGGTGGCGAAGGTGGCGTTCACCGGCGAGACCACCACCGGGCGGCTGATCATGCAGTACGCCAGCGAGAACATCAAGCCGGTCACGCTGGAACTCGGTGGCAAGAGCCCGAACATCTTCTTCGACGACGTCAGCGCCGCCTCCGACGACTTCCTGGACAAGGCTCTCGAAGGCTTCACCATGTTCGCCCTCAACCAGGGCGAGGTGTGCACCTGCCCGTCCCGGGCGCTCATCCAGCAGGGCCACTACTCCGACTTCCTCGCCGCCGCCGTCGAGCGGACGAAGGCGGTCAAGCAGGGGCACCCGCTGGACACCGACACGATGGTCGGCGCGCAGGCCTCCAACGACCAGTTGGAGAAGATCCTGTCCTACCTGGACATCGGGCGGCAGGAGGGCGCTCGCGTCCTGGCCGGCGGCGAGCGGGCCGACCTCGGCGGCGAGCTGTCCGGCGGCTACTACGTCCAGCCGACGATCTTCGAGGGCGACAACTCGATGCGGATCTTCCAGGAGGAGATCTTCGGCCCGGTGGTGTCGGTGACGTCCTTCGCCGACCTGGACGACGCCGTGAAGATCGCCAACGACACGCTGTACGGGCTCGGCGCGGGCGTGTGGACCCGGGACCTCAACACCGCGTACCGGGCCGGGCGCGCCATCCAGGCCGGCCGGGTCTGGACGAACTGCTACCACGCCTACCCGGCGCACGCGGCGTTCGGCGGCTACAAGCAGTCAGGCATCGGCCGGGAGAACCACAAGATGATGCTGGAGCACTACCAGCAGACCAAGAACCTCCTGGTCAGCTACTCGCCGAAGAAGCTCGGCTTCTTCTGATGGGCGACACCGTGACAGTGACCCCCGCGGCGGCCGACCTGATCCGGTCGCTGCGAGGGCAGCACGGCCCGCTGATGTTCCACCAGTCCGGCGGCTGTTGCGACGGCAGCGCCCCGATGTGCTACCCCGCCGGTGAGTTCCGCACCGGCGGCTCGGACGTGCTGCTCGCCTCGCTGACTGTCGACGGCGTACCCGAGCCGGTGGAGTTCTGGATGTCGAAAGCCCAGTGGGAGCTGTGGAAGCACACCCGGCTCACCGTCGACGTGGTGCCCGGCCGGGGCAGCGGCTTCTCCCTGGAGGCCCCGGAGGGCGTCCGGTTCCTCATCCGGTCCCACCTGAACCGCTGATCTGTCCGAGATCTTGCAGCTCGCGGGCATCGCGGCGGTGGGATGCTGACGCCGTCCACTTCGGAGTCGCATCCCACCGCCCGACAGGAGACCGCCCATGCACCCGGTCCGACAGCCAGTGCTCGCCGCCGGCCTCACCGCCTTGGCCACCGCCGCCACGCTCGGGCTCGCACCCGGCGCCGCCGTCGCCGCCCCGGCGGCCTCTCCGAGCATCTCCGTCAACTGGTTCGGCATGGCCGACGGGCGGGCGCACACCGCCACCGTCGGCGGCCGGTTCGACTGCGGCGCCGAGCGCGGCCTCGCCTACATCGAGGTGCACCTCGACCAGCGGCGCGGCTCGGTCACCGGCTTCGGGTTCGGCGTGATCGGCGCGTGCACCGACGAGCGCACCGCCGGCACCTGGACCGCGACCATCCCCGCCGACCAGGGCAGATTCCGCCCCGGCCCGGCCACGACGATCGCCCGCCTGGTGATCGAGCCCAACTCGATTACCGAAACCACCGAGCCCGTACGCCTGCGCCCCCGCTGCGCCCGCCCCTGACCGTCTCGGCGGCCTCCGGTCAGGCGATCTGCCGGAGGTCGTCGCCGTAGTCGAAGATGATCCGCAGCCGGGCTCCGAGGGCATTGGCGTACCGGCTCAGCGTTGCCACCTCGTTGACGTCGAGGTCGCCGTTCTCGATCTGGCTCACCCGGCCGGGCGTGACCCCCATGATCTCGGCCACCTGCCGCTGGGTCAGGCCCAGCCGCTTGCGCTCCTCGGCCAGGTGGAACGCGCTCACCCAGGCGTCGGTCCGGCCGCGCTCCGCCTCGTACGC
This sequence comes from Micromonospora sp. M42, assembly GCF_000568915.1. Lineage (NCBI taxonomy): Bacteria > Bacillati > Actinomycetota > Actinomycetes > Micromonosporales > Micromonosporaceae > Micromonospora > Micromonospora sp. M42. The sequence continues at coordinate 3,373,075 of NZ_KK037233.1, forward strand.
CTCGTCGTCGCCGCCGAGTTCGGCGCGGACCTCGTCCCAGTGATAGAACTCCGTCACGACTCCCCCCTTCGCTCGCGCTCGCTGTCGAGCCAAGCCTTGTAGGCAACCTCCGCCGCCGGGATGTGCTGCCGGTACCAGCGACTCCAGTCGCCCGCCTTGTTGCCGGCGACCAGCAGGACCGCCTGCGACCACGGATCGAAGACGAACAGCACCCGGATAGCCACGTCCCGACCGGAGCGGGGCCGCAACTCCTTGAGATTACGGAGACTGCTTCCGCGCAGCGTGTCCACGAGCGGGCGGCCCAGCCCCGGCCCGACCTCGGCCAGCTTGTCCACCGCCACCCGGACGCTCTCGTACGACGCCGGGTCGTGGTCCCGCAGGTCGCGCAGCCAGTGCCGGACCTCTCCGGTGACCCGGACCGACCAGCGCTTCCCGTCCGCACCCATGCCCTGACTATAGCCCGGGCTAAACATCCCGGCCTACCAGTCAGCGGTCATCCAGGAGCGGCTGGGTGGGGTTCCACGGGGTTCCGGTTTCGGCGTCGTGGCGGCGGCGGGCTATCGCTGAGAGCGCCTCCAGCACCACCCGGTTGCCCAGGTACGCGGTGATGTCGGCGTGGTCGTACGGCGGGGCGACCTCGACCACGTCCAGCCCGACCACCGGCAGCTCGTAACAGACCCGGCGGACCGCGTCGAGCAGTTGCCGGGAGGTGAACCCGCCCGGCTCGGGCGTGCCGGTGCCGGGGGCCATGCCGGGGTCGACCACGTCCACGTCGACGGAGAGGAACACGCCCTCGCACTCGTCGGTCGCGATGCCGAACGCCTCGGTCAGGCAGGTGTCCAGGCCGCGCGCCACGATCTCGGTCATCTCGTACGAGCGCATCCGCTGCTCGGCCATCCACGCCAGCGTGTCCGGGCCGGGCCAGTAGCCGCGCAGCCCGATCTGCAGGAAGCGGTCGCCGCGTACCGCGCCGGACTCGATCAGCCGGCGCATCGGCTGGCCGTGGCCGTGCAGCGAGCCGAACTCGACGTCCCCGGTGTCGGCGTGCGCGTCGAAGTGCACCAGCGACACCCGGCCGAGCCCGTGGTGCCGGGCCACGCCGGTGGCGTCGGGCAGCGCGATGGAGTGGTCGCCGCCGAGGACCACCGGGATCGCCCCGGCGGCGGCGACCGCGTGCACGGCGGTCTCCAGCGCGGCGAGCGAACGCTCGATGTCGCCGCTGAACATCTCCACGTCGCCGGCGTCGTAGACGCACAGGTCCTTCAGCCCGTCCACGCGCAGCGCCAGCGACGGGCGGGAGCCGTCGTGCGGCAGGTAGCAGGCCTGCCGGATGGCGGACGGCCCGAACCGGGTGCCGGGCCGGTGCGAGGTGCCACCGTCGAACGGCGCCCCGATGATCACCACGTCCGCGTCGGCGTACGTGACCGGCTCCTCGACCGTGCACGGCGGCACGCCGAGGAACGTGATGTCGGGGCCGTACATCGGGCCGTACCGGGTCATCGTTCCTCCATCCCCCACGGCGAACCGTAGCCGGTGAGCAGGTCCAGGAAGGGGGTCGGCGGGAACGCCTCGGGACCGAGCACGCCCGTGCCGGACCAGGCGCCGGTGGCGAGCAGCTCCAGCGCCACGACCGGGTTGACTGCGGTCTGCCAGACCACCGCCTGGTGGCCGTACTCGGCCATCGACCACTCGTTGTCGACCACGTGGTACAGGTAGACCCGGCGCGGCCGCCCGTCCGGGCCGGTGCCGGTGACGTACGTGCCGGCGCAGGTCTTGCCGCTCATCCGGTCGCCGAGCGTGGCCGGATCGGGCAGCGCGGCGGCCACCAGGTCGCGCGGCGACACGTCGACGCCGCGTACCCGCACCGGCTCGGTCGAGTCGAGCCCGAGCTTGTGCAGCGTGCGCAGCACCTCGATGAACTCGGCGCCGAGGCCGTACTTGAAGGTGACCCGCTTCGCCTGGACCCAGCGCGGGATGAGCAGCACCTCCTCGTGCTCGACGTTGACGCACTCGACCGGGCCGATCCCGGCCGGGAAGTCGAAGACCTCCGGCTCGCTGAACGGTTCGGTGGTGAACCAGCCGCGCCCGGCCTCCCAGATCACCGGCGGGTTGAGGCACTCCTCGATGGTGGTCCAGATGGAGAACGAGGGCGCGAAGTCGTAGCCGGCGACCGTCAGGTTCGCGCCGTCGCGTACCCCGATCTCGTCGATCTCGGCGAAGAGTTCGTCGGCGGCGTAGCGGGCGAAGACGTCGGACAGGCCCGGTTCGACGCCGATGCCGCAGAGCGCGAGCCGCCCCGCGGCGGCCCATTGCTCCGCGACGGCGAACTGCTCGTCGCCGAGCTTGACCCCGGTCTGGGCGTAGGGACGCTCGGGGTGCGGCCGGGACAGCGACATCGCCATGTCCAGGTAGTCGGCCCCGGCGGCGAACGCGCCGTCGAAGATCGGCATGACGAAACGCGGGTCGACCGCGTTGAGGACGTGCGTGATCCGGTGTTCCCGGCACAGCGCGGCCACAGCGTCGGCGGAGGACGCGTCCACAGTGGCGGCGACGAACCGGTCGCCGTGCCCGGCGACGGCCCGCGCCGCCCGCGCCGGGTCGTGGTCGGCGACCACCATGAGCTCGAAGAAGGTACGGCGGGCGGCGATGGATACGGCTGCGGAGCCGACGCCACCGGCGCCGACGAGGAGGATACGCATCAGGAGTCGAACCCCAGTCCAAGACGGTCGAGAGTACGGAGCCAGAGGTTGCGCCGTCCGTCGCGCGCGTCGGCGCGGGCGAGCGACCAGCGGGTGAGGTTGATGCCCACGGACCGGACCGGTTCCGGCGGGAACGGCAGCGGCTTGCGGCGCACCAGGTCGAGCCGGGTCAGCGGGGTGTCGGTGCCGGAGAGCAGGTCGAGCGTCACGCGGGCGCCGAATCGCGTCGCGCCCACGCCGAGCCCGGTGAACCCGGCCGCGTACGCCAGGCGTCCGGAGTACGCGGTGCCGAAGAACGCGCAGAACCGGGTGCAGGTGTCGATGACGCCACCCCAGCGGTGACTGAAGCGCACATCGGCGAGCTGCGGGAACGTCGTGAAGAAGTGCGAGGCGAGCGTAGTGAAGGTGGCCTCGCGCTGCTCCAGCGCGGGCGCCACCCGGTTGCCGTAGTGGTAGATCGCGTCGTAGCCGCCGAACAGGATCCGGTTGTCGGCGGTGAGCCGGTAGTAGTGGAACTGGTTGCCGGTGTCGGCGAGCCCCTGCCGGTGCCGCCAGCCGATCGCGTCGCGCTGCGCGGCGGTCAGCGGCTCGGTCATCAGCGCGTAGTCGTAGACCGGCACGATCCAGGAACGCAGCCGGCGCAGCAGCGGCGGGAACGCGTTCGTGGCGAGCACGACCTGCCGCGCCCGTACCGCGCCGGGCGCCGCGTCCGCGCCGCCCGCCGTGCTGGCGAGCAGCGCCGCGCCGTCGCCGGCCAGGCCGGTGACGCGGGTGTGCTCGTGCACGCGTACGCCCAGGTCGAGTGCGGCCCGGCGCAGTCCCCAGGCGAGCTTCGCCGGGTCGAGCAGCGCCACCCGGTCGCGGTCCCACATCCCGCCCAGGTACGTCGGCGACGCCACCTCGGCGCGTACCTCGTCGCGGTCGAGCAGCCGCACGTCGTGGCCGTACCGGCGGGCCAGGTCGGCGTCCGCGGCGAGCCCGTCGAGCTGGTACGGCTCGACCGCCACCGCCAGCTCACCGGTGCGTTCGAAGTCGCAGTCGATGTCGTACTTCGCCACCGTGGCGGCGATGGCGTCCAGGTTCTCCCGGCCCAGCCGTTCCAGCTCGCCGATCTCGCCGGGGAACCGCTCGACGCCGTTGGCGAGCCCGTGGGTCAGCGAGGCGGCGCAGAACCCGCCGTTGCGCCCGGACGCCGCCCAGCCGCACGTGCCCGCGTCGACCAGCAGCACGTCCCGGTCCGGGTCGGCCTCCTTTGCGAGCAGCGCGGTCCACAGTCCGGCGTACCCGCCGCCGACCACGAGCAGGTCGGCGGTGTGCGAGCCGGACAGCGGCGGCAGCGGGTCGGGCCGCTCCGGGCGGTCCAGCCAGTACGGCACGGGCGCGGCGTCGGCCAGCGCCCGGCCGGTATGCGGGAGTGTCATGGCTTGCCCGCCGGTGTGGCGACCACCGCGAGGGCGGCCCGTCGCGCCCGCCGCCCGCGCAGCGAGGTGGCCCCGACCAGCAGCAACGCGATCACGAACATGGCCGTGCCGATCACGTTCACCTGCGGCGGGATGCCCCGCTGGGAGGCGCCCCAGACGTACATGGGGAACGTGACTGTGGTGCCGGCGTTGAAGTTCGTGATGATGAAGTCGTCGAAGCTGAGCGAGAACGCCAGCAGCGCGGCGGCCACGATGCCCGGCAGCACCAGCGGCAGCGTGATCCGCCGGAACGTCTGCCACTCGCTGGCGTACAGGTCCATCGCGGCCTCCTCCAGCCGCCGGTCCATGCCGGAGAGCCGGGCCTTCACGGTGACCACGACGAACGACACGCAGAACATGACGTGCGCGATGACGATGGTCCAGAAGCCCTGCGGCACCCCGGCGGCGACGAAGAGGGCGAGCAGCGACGTGCCCATCACGAGTTCCGGGGTGGCCATCGGCAGGAAGATCAGCCCGTTGAGCCCGGACCGGCCGCGGAAGCTGTGCCGGACCAGCGCGAACGCCATCAGCGTGCCGAGGAGCGTGGAGACGACTGTGGCGATGAGCCCGATCTGCATGCTGCGCACCACCGCGTCGCACATGTCCGAGGTGGCGCAGGGCTGCTTCCAGTTGTCGAGCGTGAACTCGTTGAAATCGTAGGAGAGCCGGCTGGAGGGCCGGTTGAAGGACAGACCGGCGACCACCATGATCGGCAGCGTCAGGTAGCCGAGGACGAGCAGGGCCACGCCCATCACCCACCGGTCGGCGAGCCAGCGCCTCATCAGAGCCTGCCTCCATTCGCGACTGCGGGGCTCCGCTTCGCTGCGCTCCTCGCGCTCATCACAGCACCTCCTCCGTGCCGGCCTTCCGCAGGTAGACGAAGACGATCGCCAGGATCGCGGCCATCAGCAGGAACGACAGCGCCGCGCCCTGCGGATAGTCCAGCCGGACCAGGAACGCCGAGTCGATGACGTTGCCGATCATGTACTCGTTCGGCGTACCGAGCAGCTCGGCGTTGATGTAGTCACCGGTGGCCGGGATGAAGAACAGCAGCGTGCCGGCGATCAGGCCGGGCATCGACAGCGGCAGCGTGACCTTGGCGAACGCGCGCAGCGGGCTCGCGTACAGGTCGCTCGCCGCCTCCAGCAGCCGGGGATCGAGCCGCTCCAGGCTCGCGTACAGCGGCAGCACCAGGAACGGCAGGAAGTTGTACGTCAGGCCGAGCACCACGGCGATCGGGGTGGCCAGCAGCCGGCCGTCCGGTCCGAGCAGGTGCACGTCGCGCAGCAGCCCGACCAGCGCGCCGTTGTCCGACAGGATGGTCTTCCAGGCCAGCGTGCGCACCAGGAAGCTGGTGAACATCGGCGCGACCACGGCCACCAGCAGCAGGTTCTTCCACCGGCCGGCCTTCTGCGCGATCGCGTACGCCAGCGGGTAGCCCATCAGCAGCGCGAGCACCAGCGCGATGGCCGAGTAGAGGAACGACCGGGAGAACTGCGGCCAGTACGCCTGGAGCGCGTCCGGGTAGTTGCCGAACGCCCAGGTCATCGCGTACCCGGTGGAGAGCGAGCCGGCCGGGTCGTAGAGGCTGGCCGAGGCGAGCTGCACCAGCGGGAGCGCGAAGAAGACGAGCAGCCAGACCGCGCCGGGCAGCAGCAGCAGGTACGGCAGGAGCCGGTTGCGCCCGCGCCACACCGGCGGCGGCGGTTTCCCGGCGGAGGTCGGTACGTGGGCCAGCGCGCTCATGCCGCCACTCCGCTTCGCTCCGCGCCGCCATGAGACACCTTCGCGCTGAGCCAGCCGATTCGCTCGCTGCGCTCGCTCATGCCGCCGCTCCGCTTCGCTCGCTGCGCTCGCTCATGCCGACGCACCCACCGGCGGCTCGTCGAGCAGCGGCGCGGTCTGGTCGTCCTCACCGGCGGCCCGGGGCAGCAGGAACGCGTGCCGCGGATCCCAGTGCGCGGTCACCGCCGTGCCGACCGCCAGCTGACCGCCCAGCCCGCTGTTCGCGGCGAACGCGGTCAGCTCGCTGCCCCACGCGGTGCGCACGAGGTACTGGGTGCTCACCCCGACGTAGGAGGCGTCGCTGACCACGCCACCGACGTGCTGGTGCCCGGCGGGCACCCGGTCCGGGCCGTCGACCAGGTGCAGCTTCTCCGGACGTACGCCGAGGAAGGCCGGCCCGTCGGTGAGCCGGGCCCGGCCGGCGGGCACCGAGAAGCGCGAGCCGTGCGCCGTGACCAGCACGTCGTCGGCGGCGCGACCGCCGGCTTCGGCGGCGAGCAGGTTGGACTGGCCGAGGAAGTTGGCCACGAACGCGGTGGCCGGGTACTCGTAGATGGCGGCGGGCGCGCCGAGTTGCTCGATCCGGCCGGCGTTCATCACCGCGACCGTGTCGGCCATCGTCATGGCCTCCTCCTGGTCGTGGGTGACGTGCACGAACGTGATGCCGACCTCGGTCTGGATCCGCTTCAGCTCGATCTGCATCTGCCGGCGCAGTTTCAGGTCGAGCGCGCCGAGCGGCTCGTCCAGCAGCAGCACCTGCGGGTGGTTGATGAGTGCCCGGGCCAGCGCGACGCGCTGCTGCTGGCCGCCGGAGAGCTGGGCCGGGCGGCGCCGGCCGTACCCTTCGAGCTGGACCAGCGCGAGCATCCGCTCGACCTGGTCGCTCACCTTGCGGATGCCGCGGCGGCGCAGCCCGAACGCCACGTTCTCGTGGATGTCCAGGTGCGGGAAGAGCGCGTAGCTCTGGAAGACGGTGTTCACCGGCCGCTTGTACGGCCGCAGCCCGGCGATGTCCTGGTCGCCGAGCAGCACCTGCCCGCTGGTCGGCTGCTCCAGCCCGGCGATCATCCGCAGTGTGGTGGTCTTGCCGCAGCCGGACGCGCCGAGCAGGGCGAAGAACGAGCCCTGCGGGATGGTGAGGGTGAGGTCGTCGACGGCGGTGAAGACGCCGAACCGCTTGGTCAGGTCGACCAGGCGCAGGTCGCCGGCCGGGGTCTGCTGCCCCTTCACGCGCCGATCACCTGCTGGAACTTGGTCTCGTACTCCTTCTCCTGCGCCTCGTCGAGCGCCATGAAGACCTTGGCTTTGGAGAGCATCGAGTCGTCCGGGAAGATCAGCGGGTTGCTCGCCAGGTCCGGGTCGATCTTCTCCATCTCGGCCTGCGCGCCCTGCACCGGGCAGATGTAGTTGACGTACGCGGCCAGCTTCGCCGCCACCGCCGGGTCGTAGTAGTGGTTCATCAACGCCTCGGCGTTGGCCTTGTGGGTGGCCTTGTTCGGCACCAGCATGTTGTCCGACCAGAGCATCACGCCGGACTCGGGCACCACGAACTTGATCTTCTCGTCGTCGAAGCCGAGCTGGACCACGTCGCCGGACCAGCCGATGCACGCGGCGATGTCGCCCTTGGCCAGATCGGGCGCGTAGTCGTTGCCGGTGAACCGCCGGATCTGCTTGCTGTCCACGGCCTTCTTCAGCTTGTTCAGCGCGTCGTCGAACTGGGCCGAGGTGAACTTGGCCGGGTCGTGGCCGAGCGACTGGAGCAGCAGGCCGATGGTGTCGCGCATCTCCGACAGCACCGTCACCTTGCCCTTGAGATCGGGGCGGGTGAGCAGCTCGTCGACGGTGCGGATCTCCTTGGTGACGTTCGCGTTGTACGCGAGCCCGGCGAGACCGGACTGCCACGGGACGGCGAGCTGGGTCTCGGCGTCGAAGGAGCGACCGCGCAGCGACTGCAGCAGGTTCGCCTCGACGTTCGGCATCTTCGACTTGTCCAGCTTCTGGACCCAGCCGAGGCGGATCACCCGGGCGGCCATCCAGTCGGTGAGCACCATGATGTCCCGGCCGGTGCTCTGACACCCGGCGAGCTGGTTGCGCACCTTGCCGAAGAACTCGTTGTTGTCGTTGACGTCCTCGGTGTACGTCACCTGGATGCCGGTGGCGGCGACGAACGCGTCGAGCGTGGGGCGCTTGGACTCGTCCTTCTCGTCGGTGTCCATGTACTGCGGCCAGTTCGAGAAGGCGACCTTCTTCTCGGTGGCGGACAGATCCTCGCTCTTGCAACCGGCTTCGGTCTGCTGGGCGCCCTTGGTCCCGCAGCCGGCCAGGGCGCCCGCGGTGGCGAGCAGTGCGGCCGAGCCGACGGTCCCGGTGAGCAGACCACGCCGGGTGAGGGTCCGAAGGGGACTACGCATGTGACGACTCCTTGGGGGGCATCGTCGGCGGCGGGACGGGGGGCGGCACGCCGGCGGGAGGGTCAGTGGCGATGGACGACTGATCCTGACATGAGAAAACCTCTCTCACAAGGGATTCCGTTGCTGGAATAGCCAGTCGCCACGAAATACGCCAGACTGCGCGGGGCACTACGCTCGATACGAAGAATCGGATACAAGGAGCGTCGATGGTCAACCGGCACCAGGAGAACGCCAACGGCGGCCGTCGGGTCACCGTGCGTGAAGGCGCCAATCACGTTCTGCTCGACGACGTGGCGAAGCAGATCATCGAGCAGCTCCAGGAGGACGGGCGCCGCCCGTACGCGAGCATCGGCAAGGCGGTGGGCCTCTCCGAGGCGGCGGTACGCCAGCGGGTGCAGCGACTGCTCGACGCGGGCGTCATGCAGATCGTCGCGGTCACCGATCCGCTCCAGCTCGGCTTCCCCCGCCAGGCCATGATCGGGCTGCGCACCGACGGTGACCTGGAGTCGGTGGCCGACCGGCTGGCCGAGTTCGAGGAGATCGACTACGTGGTGATCACCGCCGGCTCGTTCGACCTGCTGGCCGAGGTGGTCTGCCGCAACGACGCGCACCTGCTGGAGATCCTGCAGAAGCTGCGCGGCGTGCCCGGAGTGCTCTCCACCGAGGCGTTCGTCTACCTGAAGCTGCGCAAGCAGACCTACAGTTGGGGCACCGCCTGATGCGGATTCCGTTGACAGCACAGTGATATGGCGCTGAATCCGTCGCGGTGAAGCTTCTTCGCTTGCCTTATCGGCACCGCCTGTGGGATAACCGTGGGCAGAGCGGCCGGTGTCACCCCTGACCGGCCCGAGACCCGATGGGGCTGACATGGCCAACGCCACCGACCACCTGTGGATGCACTTCACCCGCATGGCGAGCTACCCCGCCGGCGAGGTTCCGACAATCGTCCGGGGCGAGGGCGCGTACGTCTGGGACGCGCAGGGCCGCCGCTACCTGGACGGGCTGGCCGGGCTGTTCGTCGTCAACGCCGGCCACGGCCGCGCCGAGCTGGCCGAGGCCGCCGCCAAGCAGGCCGGCGAGCTGGCCTACTTCCCACTCTGGTCGTACGCCCACCCGAAGGCCGTCGAGCTGGCCGAGAAGATCGCCACGCTCACGCCCGGCGACCTGAACCGGGTCTTCTTCACCACCGGCGGCTCCGAGGCCGTCGAGGCGGCGTGGAAGCTGGCCCGGGCCTACTTCAAGCGCACCGGCAAGCCCACCAAGCACAAGGTGGTCAGCCGCTACATCGCCTACCACGGCACCTCGATGGGCGCGCTGTCGATCACCGGCCTGCCCGGCATCAAGACCGACTTCGAGCCGCTGGTGCCCGGGGGCATCAAGGTGCCGAACACCAACTTCTACCGCGCCCCCGAACACGGCGACGACCCCGAGGCGTTCGGCCGCTGGGCCGCCGAGGAGATCGGCCGCGCGATCGAGCGGGAGGGGCCGGAGACGGTCGCCGCCGTCTTCCTGGAGCCGGTGCAGAACTCCGGCGGCTGCTTCCCGCCGCCGCCCGGCTACTTCGAGCGGGTACGCGAGATCTGCGACGCGTACGACGTGCTGCTGGTCAGCGACGAGGTGATCTGCTCCTGGGGCAGGCTCGGCGAGTACTTCGGCGCGGTGCGGTACGGCTACCAGCCGGACATCATCACCACCGCCAAGGGCATCACCTCCGGCTACGCCCCGCTCGGCGCGATGATCGCCAGCGAGCGGCTGATGGAGCCGTTCCTCACCGAGACCGGCATGTTCGCGCACGGCGTGACGTTCGGCGGCCACCCGGTCTCCTGCGCGGTCGCGCTGGCCAACCTGGAGGTGTTTGCCCGGGAGGACCTGATCGGGCACGTCCGGGCCAACGAGGGCGCGTTCCGGTCCACCCTGGAGAAGCTGCACGACCTGCCGATCGTCGGCGACGTCCGCGGTGACGGCTACTTCTACGGCATCGAGCTGGTCAAGGACAAGACCACGCGGGAGACGTTCGACGAGGCCGAGTCGGAGCGGCTGCTGCGCGGCTTCCTGTCCACCGCGCTGTTCGACGCCGGGCTCTACTGCCGGGCCGACGACCGTGGCGACCCGGTGGTGCAGCTCGCCCCGCCGCTGATCGCCGACCAGCAGCACTTCGACGAGATCGAGCAGATCCTGCGCGCGGTGCTGACCGAGGCGTGGTCCCGGCTCTGACGCCGATGACCGGTTACCGGCACCTCTCGTACTGGCTGTCCAGCCTGGACGAGCCGCTGACACCGCGACCCGGGTTGCCCGGCGACACGGACGCCGACGTGGCGATCGTGGGCGCCGGGTACACCGGGCTGTGGACGGCGTACTACCTGGCCGAGGCCGACCCCACGTTGCGCGTCGTCGTGCTGGAGCGGGAGATCGCCGGGTACGGCGCATCCGGGCGCAACGGCGGCTGGTGCTCGGCGCTGTTCCCCACCTCGCTGCCGGCGCTGGCCCGACGCCACGGCCGGGACCGCGCGCTCGCCCTGCAACGGGCCATGCACGACACGGTCGGCGAGGTGGGGCGGGTCGCCGCCGCCGAGGGCATCGACTGCGACTGGCGGGCCGGCGGCACGGTGACGCTGGCGCGCAGCGAGGTCCAGCTCGCCCGGGCCCGCGCCGAGGTCGACCAGGCCCACGCGCACGGGCTCACCGACGACGACCTGACGCTGCTGGACGCCGCCGAGGCCGCCGCGCGGTGCGACGCCGAGGGGGTACGCGGCGGCACGTACACCCCGCACTGCGCCGCCGTGCACCCGGCGAAGCTGGTCCGGGGCCTGGCGCGGGCGGTGGAGCGCCGGGGCGTACGCATCCACGAGCGCACCCCGGTGACCGCGCTGCGGCCGGGCGCGGCGGTGACACCGGCGGGCGTGGTCCGGGCGCCGGTGGTGGTCCGCGCGACCGAGGGCTACACGCCCGGGCTACCCGGCCAGCGGCGCACGGTGGCGCCCGTCTACTCGCTGATGGTGGCCACCCCGCCGCTGCCCGAGGAGACGTGGGCGCGGATCGGGCTGGCGGAGCGGGAGACGTTCTCCGACTACCGGCACGTCATCGTGTACGGCCAGCGCACCGCCGACGGCCGGCTCGCGTTCGGCGGGCGGGGCGCGCCCTACCACTACGCCTCCCGGGTGCGGCCGGGCTTCGACCGGGAGCCGCGGGTGTTCGCGGCGCTGCGCCGGACGCTCGGGGAACTGTTCCCGGTGCTCGGGCCGGACGTGCCGGTGACGCACGCCTGGGGCGGGCCGCTCGGCGTGGCCCGGGACTGGGCCGCGTCGGTGGGGCTGGACCGCCGCACCGGGCTCGCCTGGGCCGGCGGGTACGTCGGTGACGGAGTGGGCACGAGCAACCTCGCCGGTCGTACGCTGGCCGACCTGATCCGCGGCGTGGAGACCGACCTCACGGCACTTCCCTGGGTGGGCCACCGCTCCCCGCGCTGGGAACCGGAGCCGCTGCGCTGGCTGGCGATGAACGCCAGCCTGAGGATCATGTCCTCAGCCGACCACACCGAGCACCGTACGTCCCGCACGTCCCGCCGAGCCGACCTCTTCAACCGCTTCCTGGGCCACTGACCCCGGGTTCCCAATCCGTTGATCAAGGAGTTTGTGCCTCCCGGACACGGTTTCCTTGACACAAACTCCTTGATCAACGCGCGGAGGCCGGCGGAGGGGGTCAGTGGTGGGGTGGGATGACCCGGAGGTGGCCCCGGCGGCCCTGCTGGTGGGGGGCCTGGGGCTTGGTGGTGGGTTCGTCCTCGGGGGGACGGGGCGGGGCGGGGCGGGCGGCCTCACGGACCGCCTCGGCCAGCGCCACCAGGTCGTCGGTGGTGGGCGGCGGCGGCTCGAACTCACCCTCGTGCCGCACCACGTCCCAGCCGCGCGGGGCGGTCAGGCTGCGGGCGTGCGGCTCACACAGGTCGTACGTGTGCGGTTCGGCGAACGCGGCGAGCGGGCCCACCACCGCCGTCGACTCGTTGTAGACATAGGTCAATGTGGCGACCGCTTGCCGGGGGCAGCCGTTACGGGAGCAGCGCCGTGGTGACCTCACGGCGGCAGGGTATCCCCATTACCGGGTCCGGCGCACCGCTTCGCGTTACGACACGCCCGTCATGGTGATCACAATTCCTCCGATCGGCTCCCCGGCGCGCCGGACAGCCTCGCGGCGACGGGTGGACCGCCACCCCGGGCTACCCTGTCCGTCATGACGAGCCCGCAGAACCGCCGCCCCGGCTCCGGCCGGCGCACCCACCGTGACCGGCACGGTCGCGGGCTGCGCGGGCGGCTGGTGCCGGCCACCGTCCCGCTGGCCCGGACGAAGGCCGAGGTCTTCGACGACCTGGTGCTCGACACGGTGGAGACGCTCGAACGCCGGTTCGCCAAGGAGCTGGCCGGGGTGGAGTTCGCGGTCGAGGACGTCCCGCCGGATCTGAACGTCTACGACTCGGACGTGCTGGAGGACGGCGAGGTGCCGCTCGCCCGGCTGCTGCCCGGGCGGCCCGGCCGCCAGGAGGTGCCGCCCCGGATCGTGCTCTACCGGCGGCCGCTGGAGTTCCGCGCGATGGACCGCGAGGATCTCGCCGACCTGGTGCACGACGTGATCATCGAGCAGGTGGCGAATCTGCTCGGGGTGGACCCGGACGAGCTGGCCTGACGCCGCCACCCGGCCGGCCCCCGCCGGCCGGACAGCGACCCGGGCCCGGACGGCCCCCACCGCCCGTCGGCCCGTACGTGGATCAGGCGGCGACCCGCCGCTTGAGCTTGCGCCGCTCCCGCTCGGAGAGGCCACCCCAGATTCCGAACCGCTCGTCGTGGCCGAGCGCGTACTCCAGGCATTCCGTCTTCACTTCGCACCGCGAGCAGATGCGCTTCGCCTCGCGGGTCGAGCCGCCCTTCTCGGGAAAGAACGCCTCCGGGTCGGTCTGCGAGCAGAGCGCCCGCTCCTGCCACTCCGGCGCGTTCCCGAGCAGGTCGGCCACCTCGAGCTGGCCGTCCATCGATTGCCTCCTTGTCGCGCACCGGCGTCATTCGCCGCTGCAACCCCCCACGCGAAAGGCGTGCCTGTCCGTACGGTCACCATTTGTTGCGTTCCGTGCGAACAACCCCATTCAAATTACACGCGTGTAATGCGTGCGCCGTCAAGCCAAACTTGATAATGGAGTCGCCCTCCCGACACGTCCGGGACGACCGCCGCGGTCGCCCGTAGCCTCGCAACCTGCCCTATCGATTCAGACCCCGGACGAGTAACGCCCTCCCCGGCGAGTTGCCGGAAGTTTTCTGCCGTGGCGCACCGCCGGCGGGCCGGCCGGACGCCCCCGCCGGCCGCTCGTACCAAGATCAGAATTGGTGGGCCAAAGGGTAACGCGCTCGTTGCGGTACCGCCCGCCGAGCCGTCCAACGCCGACTGCGCCCCGTCCACCATGTGGACAGGGCGCAGGCGTCGGCGCGGTCGCCGGTTCAGTCCACCCGGGCGGGTGAGCTGGTCGGCCAGACGAATTCGGCGATACACCCACCGGTAACAGAGATCGCGCCGGCCGATGTGTTCTCGTCCCACCAGACGGTATAGACACCCGCCTCCAGGTCCGGGTAGACGGCACTGTGGAAGACCCCGTCCAGGACGTGCCGCTCGCGTACCGCGGAGTGGGTCCGCGGGCTGTCGAGGTCCGCCCGGCTGATCTCGATTTCCCGGCCGTGCAGGTCCCGGCCGGTGTGGATGATCAGCGCGCCGCGGTCGCCGCCGAGGTCGAGCACGACGCTGCCGACCTCCGACGGGCCGAGATCGTGATGGTGTGACATCCGCGTCTCCCGTCAGGACTTCTTCGCCTGCGGGTTGCCGAACCCGTCGTACGGTGTGCCGAGGAACGGGAAGTCGGCCAGGAACGGCGCGGTGACGTCGGCCGCGCTCAGACCCGGCGTGACCGCCGCGGCGGCGGCGTCCGGGCGGAACGTCTTGTCGACAAGTGGCACGGTCAGTCCCGCGATGGCACGCAGCGCGATCGTCACCACGTCGTCGGCGACGCGACGGCCGTTCGGGTAACCGGCCAGGTCGCCGCCGAGCACGCCGAACCGGTCCGGTGTGCGGCTGGGCCGGATCGCCGTGTTCAGCCGCAGCATGTCCGCCTGGACGTCGCCGGTGGTGTTGGCGAAGCCGTCGATCAGTCCGGCCGGGATTCCGGTGAGCAGGATCGCCACCAGGTCGGCGCGCGGCTTCTTGGACTTGTTCAGCGCGTCCAGATTTCCGAACACGCCCGGGTACAGCGCCGGCAGCAGCGCGGCCAGCTCGGGCCGCTCGACGAACCCGGCGAAGCGCTTGTCCTCCGACGGCGGCAGCGTGTTCCAGACGTCCTTCCTGGACATCGGCACGATGACCTCGTTGAACAACGGGTTACCGAGCCGCGACACCTGGGTGAACGGGCCGGCGGCGGTGTCCGCGGAGACCCGGTCGCCGAGCACCCGGACCTGCTGGCGGGACGCGCTGGTCCACACCCCGATGGTCGAGGCGCGGTCGGCCACGCCGTAGCGGGCGGCCTTACGGCGCACCTGGCTCAGCGGCACCTGCACGGCGAGGCTGTGCACGTTCAGCCGGTCCAGCGCGTTCACCGGCTCGCCCTCGGCCTGGAACAGCTTCTTGCCGGCCACGTGCAACTGCTGGAACGGCCGCAGCGTGCCCAGGTCGAACACCGCGCCCAGGTCGACGAAGAAGCCGTCGGCACGCTGTCCGGCGAAGACCTTCTCGCCGGTGGACAGCTTGAACGTCGCCTGGCGTACCAGGTTCTGGTACTTCGGGGTGGACAGCGGCCCGACGTTGCAGGGCGGGCAGGGCAGCTTGTGCGCCAGCACCCGCGCGCGGCCGTCGGCGATCCGGGTCAGCCGGTAGAACTGCCGCCGGTTCCAGTTCTTGCTCTCCAGCGACTCGATCGGCCCGGTGTTGTAGAGAAAGCTGTTCTGGTTCGTGATCTCCGTGGTGAATTCGAAACGATAGGTGACGTCCGGATTACCGTCGCCGTCGTTGTCGATGTGAATCTCGTACCGGACGTCGTCGCCGAACTCGAAGAAGTTCGGGCCGCCGGAGGGAAGTTGCAGCGGCACGTAGTTGGCGATCAACGTGACCGTGTCCGGCTGGCTCGGCGTGACGAACGCGTACAGGTCGGAACTGTCGGCGACCGGATCCTTGGCGATCTCCGGGGCCTCGCGGTGAGAGGACATGGCGGACGCACCTTCGTCGGGGGAACGGAAGACGGAACCGGCGCCGGGAGCCCACGCCGGTGGAGGGGTGGGATCAGCGCCGGCCGGCGGCGCGCACCAGGCGGTCGGCCAGACCGCGGTCGCGGATCTCGACCCTTGTCGTACCGACGAAGACGTCGATCGCGCCGGTGGCGGCGTCGCGGAGGTGAGCCACGATCGGCTCGTCGCGCCGGCTCGCCGTGGGGGAGTTCTGCGCGGCGGACAGGCCCGGCACGGTGAGGGCGGCGGCGCCCAGCGTCGCGCTCGCCGCGGCGGTGAGCGTCTGCCTGCGGGTCAACCGCGGCCAGGTCCGCCGTTTCTTCGGCGCGTCGGTGGTCTCGTCAGTGCTCATCGGCAACCTTTCCGGACCGGCGCCGCAGCGCCGCAACGGGCCCGGGACGCCCGGACACCGCCGGGCCCCGGTTCTGGGGTCACCGGCGGCGGTCCTCGCCGAAACCGCCGCCGGCATCCACAGGTACGGCAGGCGACGGGGAAAGGTTCGACCTCAGGCGCCGGCGTGACCGTACGCGGTCGTCCGCTTGCGGAACGGGCGGCCCGCGGCGGTGGCGATGGCCCGCAACTGCTCCTCGGTACGGGCCGAGCCGTTGCCCGAGCCGGCCATCCGGGAGATGGTCTCCTCCATCAGCGTGCCGCCGAGGTCGTTGCAGCCGCCACGCAGCATCGCCACCGTGCCCTCGTCGCCGAGCTTCACCCAGGAGCACTGGATGTTGCCGATCCGCCCGTGCAGCAGCAGCCGGGCCATCGCGTGCACCGCCCGGTTCTCCCGCCACGTCGGACCCGGGCGGGCGATGCCGGCCAGGTAGATCGGCGCGTTCGTGTGCACGAACGGCAGCGCCACGAACTCGGTGAAGCCGCCGGTACG
The DNA here is from genome assembly GCF_000568915.1 of Micromonospora sp. M42. Classification (NCBI taxonomy): domain Bacteria; kingdom Bacillati; phylum Actinomycetota; class Actinomycetes; order Micromonosporales; family Micromonosporaceae; genus Micromonospora; species Micromonospora sp. M42. Next base: position 3,389,560 of record NZ_KK037233.1, read on the forward strand.
GTCCTGCACCCCGGCCAGCACCCGGAAGTGGGCCAGCCACTGGCCCGGGTGGTCGACGTGGCCGTACATCATCGTGGAGCTGGACCGGATGCCCAGCTCGTGCGCCGTGCTCACCACCTCGACCCAGGCGGCGGCCGGCAGCTTGCCCTTGGTGAGCACCCAGCGCACGTCGTCGTCGAGGATCTCCGCGGCGGTGCCCGGGATGGTGTCCAGCCCGGCCTCGCGGAGCTGGAGCAGCCACTCCCGCACCGGCACGCCGGCCTTCGCGGCGGCGGTGACGATCTCCATCGGGGAGAACGCGTGCACGTGCATGCCCGGCACCCGCTCCTTGATCGCCCGGACGATGTCGGCGTAGCCGGTGACCGGCATCTTCGGGTCGATGCCGCCCTGCAGGCACACCTCGGTCGCGCCGGCCGTCCACGCCTCCTCGGCCCGGTCGGCGACCTGTTCCAGGGACAGCCGGAACGCGTCGGCGTCGCTCTCCCGCTGGGCGAACGCGCAGAACCGGCACCCCACGTAGCAGACGTTCGTGAAGTTGATGTTCCGGTTCACCACGTACGTCACGTCGTCACCCACCGCGTCCCGGCGCGCGTCGTCGGCGAGCCGGCACAACTCGTCCAGCGCCGGGCCGTCCGCGCCGAACAGCGCCAGCGCCTTCGCCTCGTGCGCCGGCGTCAGCAGCGCGGCCGGGTCGTCCGCGGCCAGCCGCAGGCCCGCGCGCAGGTCGGCGTCCGCGCCACCGGCAAGGGGTACGCCCGCGCGCGCCTGCGGCGCCACCTTGCCGGCCACCTCGGCCCAGTCGCCGTACACGCTGTCGAAGTCGCCCCGCCGGTCCTCGGTGCGGCCGGTGACGTCGATGGTGGCGTGCAGGTCGGTCCGGCCGCCGTAGGTCTCCTCCGGCTCCTGCCAGGGCTGCCCCACCGGGCGGGCCTCCTCGACGGCGAGCCCGGTGGCCGGGTCGGCGAGCGCCGTGACGTGCGGCAGCAGGCGCGGGTCCAGCCACGGGCCGCCCGCGCGGACGTACTCCGGGTAGACGGTCAGCCGCTCGCGCAGCGTGAACCCGGCACTCGCGGTACGCGCCGCCAGCTCCTCCAGGTGCGGCCAGGGGCGCTCCGGGTTGACGTGGTCGGGCGTGACCGGGGAGACGCCGCCCCAGTCGTCGATGCCGGCGCGCAGCAGCAGGTCGTACTCGCCCGCGATCAGGTTCGGCGGAGCCTGGATGCGGGCCTTCGGGCCGAGCAGCACCCGGGCCACCGCCACGGTGGCGGCCAGGTCGTGCAGCTCCGCGTCCGGCATGCCGCGCATCGCCGTGTCCGGCTTGGCGCGGAAGTTCTGCACGATCACCTCCTGGAGGTGGCCGTACTCCCGCATCGCGCGGCGGATCGCGAAGATCGCGTCGACCCGCTCGGCCCGGTTCTCGCCGATGCCGATCAGGATGCCGGTGGTGAACGGCACCCCGACCCGGCCGGCGTCGTCGAGCACCCGCAGGCGGACCGCCGGCTCCTTGTCCGGTGAGCCGAAGTGCGGGCCGCCCGGCTCGGACCACAGCCGGGTGGCGGTGGTCTCCAGCATCATGCCCATGCTCGGCGCGACCGGCTTGAGCCGCTGCAGCTCCGACCAGGAGAGCACGCCCGGGTTGAGGTGGGGCAGCAGGCCGGTCTCCTCCAGCACCCCACCGCGCAGGCGCGCAGGTAGTCCAGCGTCGAGTCGTACCCCCGCTCGTCCAGCCACCGGCGGGCCGCCGGCCACCGCTCCTCCGGCCGGTCGCCGAGCGTGAACAGCGCCTCCTTGCAGCCCTGCGCGGCGCCCTCGCGGGCGATCGCCAGCACCTCGTCGCGCTCCAGGTAGGCGGCGGGCAGCCGGTGCGGCACGGTCGCGAACGTGCAGTAGTGGCAGCGGTCCCGGCAGAGCCGGGTCAGCGGGATGAAGACCTTCTTCGAGTACGTGACCACGCCCGGCCGCCCGGCGTCGCGCAGCCCGGCGTCGCGGACCTCACCGGCGATCCGGAGCAGTTCGTCGAGCATCTGCCCGCGCGCGGCGAGCAGCGCGCCGGCCTCGTCGGCGTCGAGCGCCCGGCCGGTGGCGGCCCGTCCCAGCGCCCGCCGGACGCTCGCCTCGGTCGGTTCGGGGTCGCTGCGATCAACCATCCGCCCAGCCTATGCGCTGCCGGGCGACAGGCCGCCCGCGCCCGCTCGCGGTCCGGGCAACGGGACGGCCCGCGTGGCCCGCCTCACAGCGGGACCGGCGCGGGCCGTCGGGAGCCTGCCGTCGGGCGGGCGACGGCGCTCCGTCGCCCGCCGCGCGGCTCAGCGGGGCTGGTTCGGGTCCTCGCGGTCGAACCGCTGGGTGCGCTCGTCGTCGGCGGCGGGCGTCGACGCGCCCGGTTCGGCGGACTGGCGCGGGATCGCCTGCGTCGGGTCGGCCGACGGCGGCTGGCCGAACGGCGGCGCGGACTGCGGCGAGCCGTACTGCGGCGCCTGCTGCGGACCGGCGAACGGCGAGCCGGCCTGCGGGGCCGACTGCGGGTCGGCGAACGGCGGGCCGGACTGCGGGGCGTGCGGCGGCGCGGTGTTGAACGGCGGCGCCGACTGCGGCTGGCCGTACTGGCCGGGCTGCTGCGGCCAGCCGGGCGGCGGCGAGCCGGCCTGCGGGTAGCCCGGGCCGGGCTGCTGCGGGTAGCCACCCGGACCGGGGTAGCCGCCGGGCTGCCCCGGCTGCTGCGGCCAGCCGGGCTGGGCCTGGCCGTACACGCCCGGCTGCGCCTTGGGCTTCGGCACGTAGTAGAGCGTGCGCCAGATCTTGAACACCACGAACGCGGCGACCGCGAAGAGCGCCAGCCAGGCAGCGCGGGTCAGCAGACCGAGGAACGCATCGAGCACCTCACCGTCGGCGAGCCGGCCGACCAGCCAGATCAGGAACGTCAGCGCGCCGAACACGGCGGACACGGCGTACTCGACCAGCGCCACCTGCGTGATCAGCTTGGCCTTCGGCACGACCGGGCGGATCACGGTGGCGATCAGGACGGCGAGCAACGGCAGGACCGTCGCCTCCAGGCCGACGAAGCTGAAGTACGTGCTTCCCGCCCGGCCGCTGAACGTGCTGTAGTCGTCGACCGGCACCAGCAGGCGCAGCAGGCCGACGAAGAGCAGCACGGCGTTGGCGCCGAGAAGGACGAGCGCGGCCAGTTCGCGCAACGGCTTGATCAACTGGCTGGCCTGCGCGGCGTCGCCGGACGCGGGCTCGGCGGGGCTGGTCACGGACTCCCCCAGGGGACGAAAGCGGACAGTTGCCGAAGTGAGCGTAGTCTCTCCGGCCACCGAGCGATCGACGGCGGCACGTGCGGAAGGATGGACGCATGCGCATCGTGGTTCTGACCGGCGGCATCGGGGGCGCCCGTTTCCTGCTCGGCGTACGGGCGTACGCCCGCGAGGTGGGCGCCGAGGTGACCGCCGTGGTGAACGTCGGCGACGATCTGCTGCTGCACGGGCTGAAGGTCTGCCCCGACCTGGACAGCGTGCTCTACACGCTCGGCGGCGGCGCCGACCCGGAACGCGGCTGGGGCCGGGTCGGCGAGACCTGGACGGTGAAGAACGAGCTGGCCGCGTACGGCGCGGAGCCGAGCTGGTTCGGTCTGGGCGACAAGGACATCGCCACCCACCTGGTCCGCACCACGATGCTCAACGCCGGCTATCCGCTGTCCCAGGTCACCGAGGCGCTGGCGGCGCGCTGGCAACCGGGCGTACGGCTGCTGCCGGCCACCGACGAGCGCCTGGAGACCCATGCCGTCGTCACCGACGAGCAGGGGCGGCGCGCGATCCACTTCCAGGAGTGGTGGGTGCGGTACCGCGCCGACGTACCCACCGACCGGTTCGTCTTCGTGGGCGCCGAAGCGGCGAAGCCCGCGCCCGGCGTGGTGGAGGCGATCGCCGCCGCGGACGTGGTGCTGATTGCGCCCAGCAACCCGGTCGTCAGCATCGCCCCGGTGCTGGCCGTGCCCGGCCTGCGCGACACGGTGACCGGCGGGCCGGCCCCGGTGATCGGGGTGTCGCCGATCATCGGCGGCGCGCCGGTACGCGGCATGGCCGACCGCTGCCTCGCCGTGCTCGGCGTGGAGTGCAGCGCGGCCGGGGTGGCCGGCCTCTACGGCGCCCGGTCCACCGGCGGGCTGCTCGACGGCTGGCTGGTGGCGCCGGAGGACGAGGGCACGGCGGTGCCGGACGTGGTGGTCCGCGCGGCGCCGCTGCGGATGACCGACGAGGCGGCGACCGCCGCGATGGTGCGCGCCGCGCTGGAGCTGATGTGAGGCTGGAGATTCTGCCGGTGCAGGGCATCGGCGACGTGACCGAGGGCGACGACCTGGCGGCGCTGATCGCCGGCGCGGCGCCGTGGCTGCGTGACGGCGACGTGCTGGTGGTCACCAGCAAGATCGTGTCGAAGGCGGAGGGCCGGCTGGTCGACGTGCCCGCCGACGGTCCGGAACGGCTCGAGGCGCGGGACCGGATCCTGGACGGCGAGACCGCCCGGGTGGTGGCGACGCGGGGCGCCACCCGGATCGTGCAGACCCACCACGGGTTCGTGATGGCCTCCGCCGGCATCGACGCGTCGAACGTGGACAAGACCCGCCTGGTGCTGTTGCCGGCCGACCCGGACGCCTCCGCGCGGGCGTTGCGTGCCGCGCTGCGCGACCGGTACGGCCTCGACGTCGCCGTGATCGTCAGCGACACCATGGGCCGCCCGTGGCGCAACGGGCTCACCGACGTGGCGCTCGGGGTGGCGGGCATGCCGGCGATCCGCGACCACCGGGGCGAGGTCGACCCGTACGGCAACGAACTGTTCGTCACCCAGATGGCGGTGGTCGACGAACTGGCCGGCGCCGGCGAGCTGATCAAGGGCAAGTGCGACCAGGTGCCGGTCGCGGTGGTCCGGGGTTACCTCGGCACCCCCCGGGACGACGACGAGGGCGCCCGGGCGCTCGTCCGCGACGCCTCGATGGACCTGTTCTCGCTCGGTACCGCCGAGGCGCGCGCCGCCGGCCTGCGGGCGGCGGCGACGCTGCCGGACCGGGCCGGGCCGGAGCCCGCCGACGCGGACGCGGTGCGGCGGGCGATCGGCTCGGTGGCCGACGTGGTAGCGCCGGGCACGACCTTCACGCACGTCACCGACAACAAGGAACGCGCCGGGCTCGCCGCCACCGCGCCCGGTTGGCCCGCCTCAGCCACCGGCCTGCTGCTCGGCGCGGCGCCGACCCCGCTCGACCCGGTTGACCGGGTCCGGTTCGGCGCGGATTTGTAATGTCTGCGCGCCGCGCTGGTCGCCGAGGGAATCGGTTCCGTCCTGCTCCCGCCCCCGGCCGGCAGCGCCGCCAGCGCCACGCTGGCGCTCTGAGACGGCCCGGCGGAGGTCAGGCGTCGAGGACGGCTCGGCCCAGCGGCGTCAGCGTGTGCAGGACGGTGTTGCGCTCGCGCTGACTGACCAGCAGCCCGGCGTTGCGCAGCACTGTGGTGTGCTGGCTGGCCGCGGCGGCGGAGATGTGCAGCCGGCGGGCCATCTCGCCGGTCGTGCAGCCCTCGTCGGCGGCATGCAGCACCCGCGACCGGGTGCGGCCGATCAGGGCCGCGAGCGCCTCGCCCTGCGGTGACCCGGCGGCGCCGGACGCCGGTGTCAGGCCGGCCAGCCGGTCCACCGGGTAGACGAGCACCGGCGGCAGGGTCGGGTCGACGAGCGCCACCGGGGTACGCGAGCAGAAGAACGACGGGACGAGCAGCAGCCCGCGCCCGTCCAGGTGCAGTTCCCGGGTGTCCGGATAGTCGAGCACCTCCAGCACGCCGGAGTTCCACCGCATGTTCGGACGCAGGCTGGCCAGCAGCCCTTCGGCGCCGCCGTCGAGCATGGCGCGGGCACGCCGGGCCCGGTCCGCCTCGACCGCTGCCTGCACCCGGGCCCAGTACGGCGTGACGGCCAGCGACTGGTATCGCGCCATGGAGTCGGTGAGGTGGTGCAGTGTCTCCGGCTCACCCCGGGCGAGCGCCGTCGCCGAGGGCGGCAACGTGGTCTCCTCGGCGAGCCGGGTCAGGTCGCGGCGCAGCATGTCCGTAGGGGTGCCGCGGACCGCGTCCAGCCCCACCTCGAAGCCCTCCCGGCTGGCGAACGGGGTGAGGAAGTCGGGGAAGTAGCCACGCGGCGGGTTGAGCGCGAGGAGCAGGCGGTACTGCTCGGCGTCGCTGTCGGTGCGCAGCCCGTGCGCCACGGTCCGCCGCCATGTGGTCATCATCGGGTCGCGGCTGCGCCCCTGGAGCAGGTGCAGGCTGAGAACCAGCTCCCAGAGCGGGTCCGCGCGCGGGGCGACCCGGGTCCGCAGGACGTCTTCGCCCGAGAAAACGATCTTCAACATGGAGTGCTCCCGTGCGGACGGCGGGGGTGCCCGCCACGGCTCGACTTTACCCGTCGGCAGTAATCTCCATCTTTAAGCCTGAGGTGAAAGACCTCGACGGTGAGGTGACCGGTTCGGCAAACTCTTCCTTGCCCGCCGACGCCGGGGCGCAGTCTCGACCCGGTCGCCGGCTGACGGGCGTGGCCGGGCGGCACCACGAGGGTCTGCGACATCGTCGCAGGGGTGCCGCCCGGCTTTCGCTCGTCCGCCGGTGGGTCGCCGCGCCGGCGTACCGTGGTGGCGCTCGTAGAGTGTCCGGGTGCCCGACACCGATCTCACCACGTACGCCGACCTGCACGCCGACGCCGTCGCGGCGCTGAGCCGCTGGACGGCGACCAGCCCGGCCGCCGGCGCCGCCCGGGACCGGACGCTGGCGCTGCTGGCCGACGGGCCGGCGGCGATGAGCCGGACACACCGGGCGGGGCACGTCACCGCCAGCGCGCTCGTACTCGACCCGGACGGCCGGGTGCTGCTCTGCCTGCACGGCAAGATCCGCAGGTGGGTGCAGCTCGGCGGGCACTGCGAGCCGGGCGACCGGACGCTGGTGACGGCCGCGCTGCGCGAGGCCACCGAGGAGTCCGGCATCGCCGGTCTGACGATCGAGCCGGAACCGATCGACGTGGACATCCACCAGGTCGCCTGCCAGGGCGGGTCGTTCCACTACGACGTCCGGTACGCGGTGCTGGCCCCGGCCGGGGCGGTCGAGCAGGTGAGCGCGGAGTCCGAGGCGCTCGGCTGGTTCCCGCCGGACCGGCTGCCCGAGCCGCTCGCCCACGCGACGGCCCAGCTGGTGCCACCGGCGCTCGCCGTGCTGGCCCGTCGCGCCGCCCGCTGACCGGAAGCGGGCGGCCGCACCGGCCGGATCAGACCAGGCCCTCCTCGCCGCGTTCCTTCAGCTCGTCCACGACCTTCTTCACGTCCTGCGCGCGGTCACGCGGGCAGACCAGCAGCGCGTCCGGGGTGTCCACCACGATCAGGTCGTGCACCCCCACGGTGGCGACGAGCCGGCCGGAGTGCGACACCACGACCGTGCCCGTGGTGTCGTGCAGCAGCACGCCCGGCTTGGCGTCGCCGCCCAGCACCACGTTGCCGGCGCCGTCGGCCGGCAGCACCTCGCCGAGCGTGTGGAAGTCACCGACGTCGTTCCAGCCGAAGTCACCCGGTACGGTGCCCACCCGGCCCGCCGTCGCCGCGCCCTCCATGACCGCGTAGTCGACCGAGATCCGGGGCAGCGTCGGCCAGACCCGGCCCAGCACGTCGTCCTGCTCCGGGGTGCCCCACGCCGCCGCGATGGCGGTGATCCCGGCGTGCAGCTCGGGCTCCTGGCGGGCCAGCTCGGCGAGGAAGACGTCCACCCGCCAGACGAACATGCTGGCGTTCCAGAGGTGCCGGCCGGAGTTGACGTAGACCTCGGCCACCTCGGCGGCCGGCTTCTCCTTGAACTCGCGTACCGGGCGCAGCGTGCCGTCCCCCACCGGGTCGCCGGTCTCCAGGTAGCCGTAGCCGGTCTCCGGGCGGGTCGGGGTGATGCCCACCGTCATCAGCAGCCCCTGCTCCGCGCCGCGGATGGCCTGCCGTACCACCTCGGCCAGCCGGGCCGGGTCGCCGATCAGGTGATCGGCGGCGAACGAGCCCATCACCGCGTCCGGCGTACGCGCGGCGATCACCGCGGCGGCCAGCGCGATCGCCGCACAGGAGTCGCGGGGCGACGGCTCGACCAGGATGTTCTCCTCCGGCACGCCGGCCAGCTGCCGGGCCACCGCCGCGGCGTGCGCGGCCCCGGTGACCACGAGCGTGCGCTCGGGCGTGGTCAACGGCGACAACCGGTCGACAGTGGCCTGCAGGAGCGAGGCCGGCGTGCCGGTCAGCGGGTGGAGGAATTTGGGATGGCCGGCACGGGACAGCGGCCACAACCGTGTGCCACTGCCACCCGCCGGGATGACGGCGTAGAACATCAGCACATCATGCCCGAAGCGGGCGAGTCGTCACGGTCGGTCGGCCGGGGCCGGCCCGCCGGCCCTCAGGACCGGGCCCGTCGCCAGGCCGCGATGTGCACGTCCGCGCTGGACTCCCAGGTGAACTCCTTGGCCCGGTCGAACCCGGCCTTTGCCAGCGAGAGCCGCCGCGGCTCGTCGTCCAGCAGGGCGGCCAGGTCGGCGGCGATCTGGTCCGGGTCCTCGCTGGTGTACGCCACCGCGTCGCCGCCCACCTCGGGCAGGGACAGGCGCGGCGTGGTGAGCACCGGGGCCGCGCACGCCATCGCCTCCAGGATCGGCAGGCCGAAGCCCTCGCCGTAGGAGGGGTAGGCGGCCACGAGCGCGCCACCCAGGAAGCCGGGCAGATCGGCGTAACGCAGGTAGCCCGGGCGCAGCAGCCGCAGGTGCGACGGCACCTCGGCCACCGCGCGGTCGATGTCGTCGTCGTGCCCCTGCCCGCCCGCGACCACGAGCGCCGGCGGGTTCGGCCGGTCGGCCACCGCCCGCGCCCAGCCGCGGATCAGGTTGGGTACGTTCTTGCGCGGCTCCTTGGCCCCGAGGAACGCGACGTAGCTGCTGTCGCCCAGCCCCAGGCGGGCCCGCACGCGCGCCTTCTCCTCGTCGCCGGGCGCGTGGAAGGCGTCCTGGTCGACGCCGTGATAGGCGACGTCGATCCGGGTCGGGTCGGCGTCCAGCAGCCGGATCAGCTCGTCCCGGGTGGCCTTGCTCGGCACGATCACCCGGCCGGCCCGCCGCAGCGAGGTCTTGATGGCGCTGCGGAAGAACGTCCGGCGCGACTTGTCGTAGTGCTCCGGCTCGGTGAAGAACGTCGCGTCGTGCACGGTGACCGTCACCGGGCATCCGGCCCGCAGCGGACAGGTGTAGAAGGGCGAGTGCAGCACCTCCGCGCCCACCTGCTGGGCCAGCAGCGGCAGGCCGGTCTGCTCCCAGGCCAGCCGCGCCGGCCGGTGCGCCACCGCCGCCGGGGCGGGGATCACCTCGGCGCCCGGCAGCATCCGGGTGTAGCGCTCCAGGTCGGTGCGGAGGCTCACCACCGCCAGGTCGACGCCGGTGCCGCAGACCCGGCCCAGCGCGCCGAGCAGTCCGTCGACGTATCTACCGACGCCGCCACGGTCGGCGGGGACACTCGTGGCGTCGATGAGAACGCGGGGCGGGCGACCGGCGGTCACGGGGCGGCTCCTCAGATGGCGCAGTTGTGGGGAAGAACACTGTCGGCAAGCGTACGCCGCGCCGGGCGCACAACGCTGACCGCGACCCGACGGTACGCCGACTTGACGTTGTCATCGAGTACGCACGCGGGGCGCGTATCGTTCGCGCCGATGGCCGACAACATTGCCCGGGTGTTCGCCGACGCGATCGCGCCGGACCCCACCCGACCGCTGCTGACCTGGTACGACGACGCCACCGGCGAGCGCACCGAACTGTCCGGCGCGACGCTTGCGAACTGGGTGGCGAAGACCGCGAACCTGCTCACCGACGAGATCGGCGCCGCGCCGGGCGACCCGGCCGGCGTGTTGCTGCCGCCGCACTGGCAGACCGCCGCCGTGCTGCTCGGCTGCTGGTCGGCGAAACTGACGGTGACCGACGCGCCGGGGCCGGTGGAGGTGCTGTTCGTGGCCGCCGACCGGGTGGACGAGGCGGCCGGGTGGCCGGCCGGCGAGCGGTACGCGCTGGCGCTCGACCCGTTCGCGCTGCCGATGCGGCAGGTGCCCGCCGGCTACGCCGACTTCGTGACGGCGGTACGCGGACACGGCGACCACTTCACGCCGTACCCCGAGGGTGGCGAGGGGGACGCGGCGCTGCTGGCCCGCGCGACGGCCCGCGCCACCGAGCTGGGCCTGACCCAGGGCGACCGCCTCCTGGTAGACGTGACCACCCACCCCGACCCGGTCGACTGGCTGCTCACCCCGCTCACGGCAGGAGCCAGCGTGGTGGCGTGCGCCCACCCCGACCCGACCCGCCTGGCTTCCCGCGCCGAAACCGAGAAGACCACCCACACCCTGCCCTGACCCTCGCCCGCCCTCTCCCCGTTGATCTTGCAGTTTCGGCCCTCGGGGCGGGTGATTCGCCCCGTTCGCCGGGGCAGAAAGTGCAAGATCAACGGGCGGGTCGACGGGGACGGCGGGATCAGCGAGGCGAGACGGGGCTGTCGGTGGTGGACCGGCGCTGGGCCAGGGCGGCGAACGCCGTCAGGGACTCGGGGTTGGCCAGGGCGCCCTTGGCCGCCGCGCTGTCCACCGGGGTACCCGTGAGGATCTTCTTGACCGGGACCTCCAGCTTCTTGGCGCTCAACGTTCTCGGCACGGCCCGGACCTGGTGGATCTCGTCCGGCACGTGCCGCGGCGACAGCGCGGTACGCAGCTCCCGGCAGATCTTCTTACGCATGTCGTCGTCCAGCTCCAGGCCCTCGGCGAGCACCACGAACAGCAGCAGCTCACCCGCGCCGCCCTCGTCGTCCTCCAGGTGCACGACCACCGAGTCGACCACCTCGTCCAGGCCCTCGACCACGGAGTAGAACTCGGCGGTGCCGAGCCGCACCCCGCCCCGGTTGAGCGTGGCGTCGGACCGGCCGGTGATCACGCACCCGCCGCGCTCGTTCACGGTGATCCAGTCGCCGTGCCGCCACACCCCGGGATAGACCTCGAAGTACGCCTCCCGGTAGCGCGCGCCGTCCCTGTCGTTCCAGAACCCGACCGGCATGCTCGGCATCGGCTCGGTGATCACCAGCTCGCCGAGCTGCCCGATCACCGCGCTGCCGTCGGCCGAGCGGGCCTCCACCTTCGCGCCCAGCGCCCGGCAGGCGATCTCCCCCGCGTACACCGGCAGCAGCGGCACGCCGCCGACGAACCCGGTGCACACGTCAGTGCCGCCGGACAGCGACTGGAGCTGGAGGCGGTCGCTGACGTTCTCGTACACCCAGGTGAAGCCCTCGGCCGGCAGCGGCGCGCCGGTCGAGCCGAGGCCGCGCACCGCGGACAGGTCGGCGACCTCGCGCGGCACCAGCCCGGCCTTGCGGCAGGCCAGCAGGAACGGCGCGGACGTGCCGAAGTACGTGGTGCCGGTGTCGGCGGCCAGCCGCCACAGCGCACCCAGGTCGGGGTGGCCCGGGTTGCCGTCGAACAGCACGATCGCCGCGCCCACCGCCGGGCCGGAGACCAGGAAGTTCCACATCATCCAGCCGGTCGTGGTGAACCACAGGAACCGGTCGGACGGACCCAGGTCGTGGTGCAGCGCCAGCATCTTGAGGTGTTCCAGCAGGATGCCGCCGTGGCCGTGCACGATCGGCTTGGGCAGGCCGGTGGTGCCGGAGGAGTAGAGCACGTAGAGCGGGTGGTCGAACGCCACCGGCGTGAACGTCAACGGCTCGTCGGTCGGCGCCGCCAGCTCCGTCCACGGCAGCGCGCCGTCGGGGGCCGGGCCGTCCGGATCGAGGTACGCGATGGCGACCGTGTGCCGCAGCGACGGCAGCGCGGCCCGGATCGCGGCCACCTCGGCGCGCCTGTCCACAGGCTTGTCGCCGTACCGGTAGCCGTCCACTGCCACCAGCACCGTCGGTTCGATCTGCTGCCAGCGGTCGGTGACGCTGCGGGTGCCGAACTCGGGCGCGCAGGAGGAGAAGATCGCGCCGAGGCTGGCGGTGGCGAGCAGCAGGACGTACGTCTCCGGGATGTTCGGCGCGTACGCGGCCACCCGGTCGCCCGCACCCACGCCGAGGCGGCGCAGCCCGGCCGCCACCCGGCGGACCCGCTCGCGCAGCTCGGCGGCGGTGAGCGTCTCCGGGGCGCGGGTCTGCCCGTGCGCGATCACCGCCGGGTCGTCGTCGCCCAGCCCCGGCATGCGCAGCACGTTCTCGGCGTAGTTGAGCGTCGCGCCGGGGAACCAGCGGGCGCCGGGCATGGCCCGGTCGGTCAGCGTCGCCGTCGGCGGGGTGTGCGCGACCACGTCGAACCAGTCCCAGATCGAGCGCCAGAACGCCTCCAGGTCGGTCACCGACCACTGCCACAGCGCGTCGTAGTCGGCGAACTCCAGCCCGCGGTGCTCGGCCAGCCAGCGCAGGTAGTCACCGATCCGGGACCGCTCCCGCACGTCCGCCGGCGGCGTCCACAGCACGTCAGCCACTGATCCACCCTCCCTGAGGCCCTGCCACGACGGTGTGCCGGGGCCGTGGCGCCATCTTGCCCTACCTCGTGCCGCCATTGTCCGCGCCGGGCACGGCGCACGGGGCGTGGCCCGCCCACACCCCGCACCCCCACCCCATGTGGCCCGCGTGTAAGGAAGGGCCCCCTATTAACGCCTCCGGTAGAGGAAGGGCCCCTTGTTAACACCTCGCCCTCCGCGCGTGTCCAGGCGCCGGTGGAGGCGGCGTGTGTCGGCGGGGGTGTTAATAGGGGTCCCCTCCTCTACCGGAGGCGTTAACAAGGGGCCCTTCCTTACACCTCAGCCGGCGCGGTGGGCCTGGATCGCCCGGCGGCGGGCCAGCCGGTGCGCCCGCCGGATCTCGGCCTCCCGGAAGCGGCGCTCGTCCTCCGGCGTCTCCGGCAGCACCGGCCGGACCGGACGGGGCGTGCCACCCACGTCGACGCCCACGAAGACCAGGTACGCGGTGGCGACCCGGACCGGCTCCTCCTCGGCCGAGTCCCAGCGCTCGGCGACCACCTTCACCCCGACCTCCATCGAGGTGCTGCCGGTCCAGTTGATCTGGGCGTGCGCGTGCACGAGGTCGCCCACCCGGACCGGCTCGGAGAAGACGATCTCATCGATGGAGGCGGTCACCGCGGTGCCGCCACTGTGCCGGGCCGCCGCCGCGCCGGCAACGTCGTCCACGAATTTCATCAGTACCCCACCGTGCACGGTCCCGTACAGATTGACATCGACCGCGGTCATGATGCGACTGAGCGTGACGCGGGAGTACGAGGTCGGTTTACCCGGCGGGACCGCGGGATGATCTGTCATGCCGAAAACGGTACGGTGCGCGGATGCGACATCTCTGGAGCTTCCTCGCCGGGTTGGCGGTGGCGCCCGTCACCTGGGTGCTCGTCACGCTCGGTCAGGACGGATCTGAGCGGACCGTCGACCGCTGGGTGGAGATCGGGACGTACAGCACGCCGAACCTGATCGAGCCGGCCGTCTATCTGGGCGTCGCCGGCATCCTGCTCGGCCTGCTCGGCACGTTGCGCTTCTCGCCGCTCGGCCCGCTCGTGGCCGGCCTGCTGCTCGCGGTCCCGTACCTCGGGCTGTTCGTCGCGCCGTTCAGCGTGCGGGACCGGGTGCCCGGTGACCTGAAGCTGCTCGGTGACCCGCTGCCGCTGCGCGACCCGCTCGACAACGGCACGCTGTTCCTCATCGGCGTGCTGCTGCTGATGGCCGTGTTCAGCACGAGCCGCTGGCGGCGTCCCGCCACACCCACGCCGGCCGAGGCGGAGCTGACCCCGGCCGCCGCGCCGGTGGAGCACAAGCCGACGCTCACCGACTGGCCTCCGGCGCCGGCGAAGGACCCGGACACGCCACCGCTCACGCTGGCGTACCCCGAGAGCCCGACCGAGCCGCTGCCCCGCCGTACCGGCGGCGAGTCGCCGTGGTCCGCCCCGCCGCGCGGCGCGGGCCGGCCGGAGGGCACCGAGAGCCGTTGAACGAGCGCGGGCGGGCCGGTGTGCACCGGCCCGCCCGCCCGAACGCCTCCGGTCAGCCCTTGAGCAGCTGACGGGCCATGACGATGCGCTGCACCTGGTTGGTGCCCTCGTAGATCTGGGTGATCTTGGCGTCCCGCATCATCCGCTCGACCGGGTAGTCGCGGGTGTAGCCGTAGCCGCCGAGCAGCTGGACCGCGTCCGTGGTGATCTCCATGGCGGCGTCTGACGCGAAGCACTTCGCGGCCGCGCCGAAGTAGGTCAGATCCGCGTCGCCGCGCTCGGACCGGCCGGCGGCGGCGTACGTGAGCTGCCGGGCCGCCTCCAGCTTCATGCCCATGTCGGCGAGCATGAACTGGATGCCCTGGAAGTCGGCGACCGGCTTGCCGAACTGCTTGCGCTCCTGGACGTAGCCCTTGGCGTAGTCCAGCGCGCCCTGGGCGATCCCGACGGCCTGCGCGGCGATGGTGACCCGGGTGTGGTCCAGCGTCTTCATCGCGGTGGCGAAGCCGGTGCCCTCGGCGCCGATCATGCGGTCGGCCGGGATCCGTACGTTGTCGAAGTAGACCTCGCGGGTCGGCGAGCCCTTGATGCCGAGCTTCTTCTCCGGGGCGCCGAAGCTGACGCCCGGGTCGGACTTCTCCACGACGAAGGCGGAGATGCCCTTCGACCGGGCTGTGGGATCGGTCACGGCGAAGACGGTGTAGTACTCGGAGACGCCCGCGTTGGTGATCCACCGCTTCACGCCATTGAGCACCCAATGGTCGCCGTCGCGTACCGCCTTGGTGGTCATCGCGGCGGCGTCGGAGCCCGCCTCCGGCTCGGAGAGGCAGTAGGAGAACATGCCCTCCCCGGCCGCTACCGGAGTCAGGTACTTGCGCTTCAGCTCCTCGGAGCCGGCCAGCAGCAGCGGCATGGTGCCCAGCTTGTTCACCGCCGGGATCAGCGAGGACGACGCGCAGGCCCGCGCCACCTCCTCGATCACGATGGCCGTGGCCAGCGCGTCCGCGCCGGCGCCGCCGTACTCGACCGGGATGTGCGGGGCGTGGAAGTCGGCGGACCGCAGCGCCTCGTAGGACGCCTTCGGGAACTCACCTGTCTCATCGGCCTCAGCGGCATGCGGTGCCACCTTGGCCGCACAGACCTCACGGACCGCCTCCCGGATCGCCTCGTGCTCCTCCGGCAACCGGTAGACGTCGAACGACTGCTCTGCGGCCATGTCGGCCCTCCCCTTTCACCGCTATCATGCGCAGTCTGTACCGCCCGGGGGCCGAAGACTGCCGCAAACTGAAGGATAGCCACCGGCCCCTGCCGGACCTTACCGGCGGGTAGGCTCGCGCCCGAGCGTCGCCCGCCCGGCCCCACTACCCTCACAGCAGAAATTCAGTTCCCTCGGTGCCCGGCCCAGGCGCCCCCAGCAGAATGCGACGCATGGAAGCGCCGCCAGTGCGAGCGGAGAAGACAGGCGTGACGATTCCGTACCCGAACACCCAGCCGATGCCCGCCATCGCCGCGGTGACCCCGCCGTCCGGCGCCCCCCGCCCCCGGGTGACGTTCCTCGGCACCGGCTACCTCGGTGCGACCTACGCCATCTGCTACGCCGAACTGGGCTACGAGGTGCTCGGCTTCGACGTCGACGCGGACAAGATCGCCAAGCTGAACGCCGGTGAGGTGCCGATCCACGAGCCCGGCCTCGACGAGCTGCTGCGGCGCAACCTGGCCGCGGGCCGGCTGCGATTCAGCACGGACATCAACGAGACCGCCGACTTCGGCGACGTCCACTTCATCTGCGTCGGCACCCCGCAGCGGGCCGACGGCATGGGCGCCGACCTGTCGTACGTCGAGGCGTCCGTGACCAGCCTGGCCCAGCACCTGACCCGCAAGGCGCTGATCGTCGGCAAGTCCACCGTGCCGGTGGGCACCGCCGAGTGGGTGGAGCAGCTCGTCGGCAAGCACAGCCCGGCCGACCTCGGCGTCGAGGTGGCGTGGAGCCCCGAGTTCCTCCAGGAGGGCTTCGCCGTCGACGACGTGCTGCGTCCGAACCGGATCGTGGTCGGCGTCAAGAGCGAGTGGGCAAACGGCATGCTCTACGCCGCGCACAAGGGCGTCTTCGACCTCGCCGCCACCGAGGACCGCGAGGTACCGCTCGTGGTCACCGACTTCGCCACCGCCGAGCTGGTCAAGGTCGCCGCGAACGCGTTCCTCGCCACCAAGATCTCCTTCATCAACGCGATGGCGGAGGTCTGCGAGGCCGCCGGCGGCGACGTCACCCAGCTGGCCCGCTCGATCGGCTACGACCCGCGCATCGGCAACCGCTTCCTCCAGGCCGGACTCGGCTTCGGCGGCGCGTGCCTGCCCAAGGACATCCGCGCCTTCCAGGCCCGCGCGCAGGAGCTGGGCGCCGGTGAGGCGCTGCGCTTCCTGCACGAGGTCGACCTGATCAACCTGCGCCGGCGCAGCCGCGTCGTGCAGCTCGCCGCCGAGCTGCTCGGCCGCCGCTCCGGCCCGGCCGGGCCGGACCTGTCCGGCACCCGCGTCGCGGTGCTCGGCGCCACGTTCAAGCCCAACACCGACGACGTACGCGACGCGCCGGCGCTCGCGGTCGCCGCGCTGCTCGGCAAGGCCGGCGCCGACGTGCACGTGTTCGACCCGCAGGGGATCGAGAACGCGCGCCGCGCGGTGCCCGAGCTGACGTACGAGGAGACCATGAACGACGCCGTCCGCGGCGCCGACCTGGTCTGCGTACTCACCGAGTGGGCCGAGTTCCGCAACGCCGACCCGGTGGCCCTGGGCGAGCTGGCCAACGGCCGCAAGGTGGTCGACGGGCGCAACTGCCTCGACTCCACACTGTGGACGCAGGCCGGCTGGGAGTACCGCGGCATGGGCCGCCCCTGATCCGCTGACCGCGCGGACCGGCCGCCGGGGAACGTCTCCCGGCGGCCGGTCCGCTTTTTGTTGTCCGGAACGCGGCGGCAACTGTCGAAATCCCGGCCCACTCAAGGCATGCTGCCTCTGGGAGGTCCACAGTGCGAGGGCACGGGCGGACGGGAGACTGTCGTGGAGAGCTTCAGGTGCGCCTCGTGCGGGCAGGACATCAAGCCCGCCGTCGTCTGCCCGCACTGCGGCGCGCACCAGCCGCAGTGGGCCGAGCACCTGGCCGACATCGAGCGCTCGATCGCCGAGATGAAGGCCCGCGACGCCGAGATCGCCCGGGAACAGCGGCAGATCGCCGCCAAGATGCAGGCCGCCCTCTTCCAGCGGGACATCCTGGCGCACGCCGGTGAGGAACGGGTCCGGCAGGCCACCCGGCCGCGCCGGGTCCTGCGCCGCCGGCCCGGCCGCCGCCCGCCCACCGCCGCCACCGGCGCGCCGCCCCGGGTGCCCCGCCAGGGCACCTCGCCGCCCGGGCCGCCGGAGGACCTGCCTCCGTCGCCGCCGCGCGGTCGCCCCCGCTGGCTCGATGCGGACGACCCGGAGCACCCGCCCGAGGCGTCCTCGCGCGAGGTGCAGAACATCCCGCTGGGGCTGGGCGCGCTCCTGCTCGGCGTCGCCGCGGTGGTCTTCGCGGCGGTGGCCACCAGCTCGATGGACGCGCTGGCTCGTCTCGGCGTACTGCTGGTGGCGACGGCGCTGATGCTCGTCGCCCCGCCGGTCCTGGCCCGGCGCGGGCTGACCTCCACCGCCGAGACCGTCGCCGCGGTCGGGTTGCTGCTGGTGCCGCTGGCCGGGTACGCGCTCTGGGCCGTGGACCGGGTCGGCGGCGACGGATCAGGTGCCGCGTTCGCCGGGACGATCTTCCTGGTCACCACGCTCGTCGCCCTGGGGTACGCGTACGGGACGGGTCTGCGCGCGCCACGCTTCGCCACAGTGCTGGCCGCCCAGCCGGTGCTGCCGCTGCTGGCGTACGAGCGGATCACCGGGCCGGTCGGCTGGGCGCTGGTGCTCACCGTGGTGGCCGTGCTCGACCTCGCGCTCGTCCGTTCCGCTGTGGTACGTGAGCGGCCGGTCCGGCGTGACCTGCCCGCCACCGCGCCGGCCCCGCCCGTCCCGCCCCGGCAACGCGCCGACGAGGACCGGCCCGAGTCGGCGCCGGAGGAGGTCGGCGAGGTGCTCGGCGGGGACGCTCCCCCGGAGCCGGCCGCCACCGCCCGGCCGGTGCCGTGGCTGCCCGAGCTGACCTGGCTGCTGCACGGCGTGGCGGTCGCTGTCGCGCTGGCGTACGCGGTCACCGGCCTGCTGCGCGCCGCCACCGTCCCGCCGGCCGCCGCATCGGGCGCGGTGCTGCTGCTCGCCGCCCTGGTCGCGCTGGCCGGCACGCTCGTGCTGCGCCGGCCGCCGCTGCCCGATGTCGGCGCCGGCATCCTCACGCTCGCGGTGATCGGCGCGCTCGGCCGGGTCGCCTCGGTGGCCCTGCCGGGCCGGTCCCTGCTGCTGATCTCCGCCGTCATCGCGCTGACCGGGCTCGCCGTCCGGGCCGTACCGGAGGCGGCCCGGCGGGGTCCGCAGCTCGCGTCGGCGGTGGCGCTCACGGTCAGCGGCCTGGTGGTCGCCGGTGGCGCGCTGCGCGCCGGGCTGGCGCCGCTCCGGGCCGCGCTGCCGGCCTGGTCGGCGGACCTGAGCGGATGGCACGCCGAGCTGGCCCGGGCGGTCGGCCCGACCGGCTGGCAGCTCGCCGCCAGCGCGCTGCTGCTCACCGTCGCCGCCGTGATCGCGCTGCCGCCCGAGATCCGGCGTGAGTTCGCGGTGGTCGGCGCGGCGCTCACCGCGCTCGCCGTACCCGCGTCGCTCGGCCTGGGGTGGGCGGCGGCCTGCTGGCCGATGCTGCTGACCGCGGTCGTCGTCGGTGTGCTCGGGCTGAGCGCCGGCACCGAACGCGCGGCGGTGACACACGCGGTCACCGCGGCCGGGCTGGGCCTGATCGGCGCCGGCGCCGCGCTCGCCCGGCCGGCGCTGACCGCCGCGGCGCTGACGCTGCTCTTCCTGGCCGGCGCGCTGGTCTCCCTCGCCCCTCGGGTCCGGCTCGCCGCCGCCGCGACCGACACCGTCTGCGCCTGGGCGGCCGGCGGCGCGGCGTTCGCGCTGCCGGGCGCCGTCGCCGCGTTCGTCGCCGCCACCGCGCCGACCCCGCCGATCGCCACTCCGGCGAACCTGCGCGAGATCACCGTTCCGATCCTCGCGGCGAGCTTCCTCGCCGTCTGCGTCACGCTCGGCTACGCCGCCCTGGTGCAGGTGGCGCAGCGGCACCTTGAGCATTTCCGCACGCGCTGGGCACCG
>NZ_KK037233.1:3410157-3416973 GCF_000568915.1 Micromonospora sp. M42
CCGGACGATCCGGTGCTGCGCTGGCGGGTCAGCCCGGCCGCCGGCGCGCTCGCCGCCGCGGCGTTGCCCACCGCGCTGGCGCTGGCCACACTGGCGCCCGCGCTTGTGGTGGCGTTGTTCTCGCCGTTCGCGGTGCTGAGCCGGGTGTGGCAGGGGCCGCCACCGGAGCTGCTGACCCCGCCGGCGAACGCGGTGAATCCCACCCACGTGCTCACCGCGCTGCTGCTCACAGTGACAGCGGCGCTCGCCGCCACCGGGTTCAGCGGGGGCCGGCGGTCCCGTGCGGTGCCGGTGATCCTGCCCGGGGCGGCGGTCACGCTGCTGATCACGCCGGTGGCGCTCGGCCGGGGCTGGCCGGTGACCGCGCTGGCCGCGCTGGCGGTGTTCACCATCTCGATGCTCGGCCTGGCGCTGACCCCACCGCCGGCGCTGGCCGAGCCGGGCCGGTCGATCCGGGTGGCCCGGGTGCTGGTCTTCGCCCTCGGGCTGGCCGCCGGTGGCGCCGGGCTGGCCGGCAGCCTCGCCACCAGCGACCTGACCGTGTTCACGCTCGGCGGCGCGGTGGGCGTGGGCGCCGTCGCCGCGCTGTTCGGCACCACCCAGCGCGCCCGCATCCTGGGCTGGCTGTTCGGCTCGCTGATGGCGCAACTCTTCGTGCTCACCGTCGGCCTGAAGTCCGGGCTCGCCGCGGTCTGGTCCGCCTTCGGGGTACTCGCGGTCGGCGCGGCGTTGCAGGTCTTCGCCGCCACGCTGCCCCGGCTGCGCCGCCCCGAGGCGTACCGGGAGGCGGCCACCGTCGAGTGGAGCGGCTTCGGGGCGGCGCTCATCGCGCTGGCCCTGGCGTACGACTCGCCCCGGCACATCGCCGCGCTGCTGGCCGCGTGGGGTGCGGTCCTCGGGGTGGCGGCCACCCGTCCGGGGCGGCGGCCGATGGAGCGCAACCTGCTGTTCTGGGCGGTAGTGGCCTGCGAGATCAGCGCCTGGTGGATCCTGATGCGGGTGGCCGACGTGGCACTGCCGGAGGCGTACACGCTGCCGTTCGCGGCGCTCGCCCTGCTGGTCGGGGTGCTGCAACTGCGCCACCGGCCCGACCTGTCGAGCTGGGTGGCGTACGGCCCGGCGCTCGTCACCGCTTTCCTGCCCACGCTGGCAATCGTGATCGCCACCGACTCCAGCATGCTGCGCCAGGTGCTGCTGCTGCTCGGCGCCGTCGCGGTGCTCATCTTCGGCTCGACCAGCCGGCAGCAGGCCCCGGTGATCGTGGGCGCCGCGGTGACCGCGATCGCGGCCGTGCACGCGCTGTTCAGCCTCGGCCCGTGGCTGGTGCTGATCCCGGTCGGCATCGTGCTGCTGGCGCTGGGCGCGAGCAACGAGCGTCGCCGCCGCGCCCAGGAGCGCCTGCAGACCGCGCTGCGCGGCATGCGGTGAGCCGATCGGGCCTGGCGGTGCCGGGCCCGCCCGGCTCACGCCCGCCGCCGGGCCGCGTGCCCGCCGGTCCGCGGCACCTCACCCGGCCGGTCCGCGGCACTCTGCCGGCCGGTCCGCGGCACCCTGCCCGGCCGGCTCGCGGCGTCTCCCCGGCCGTTCAGTACGGTCACACTCCGTGTCGAAGTGCCGGGGCGGGCGGGGCACCTCTCTGCCGACTTTGCTCTGCAGCCACGGAGGCAACGGTCGCCCACCGTGACGAGTGCCGCTGCGGAGCCAATTTCGAGGAAACGCAGAACCGCAGGTCAAGGCCGCGCTGCGCCGATGGCTGCAGAGCAAAGTCGGCGGAGGGCACAAACAGCCGCCCGCCCAGCCGGTCACGCTCAGCAACCAACCGAGTTAAGCACGAAGAGTGACGAACGGTCAGGTGAGGGAGGCGCGCAGCGCGGCTTCCTTCTCGGCGACCAGATCCTCCAGGCTCGCCTGGTAGGCGGCCATCCTGTCGCGCAGCACCGGGTCGGAGGCGCCCAGGATGCGTACCGCCAGCAGGCCGGCGTTGCGGGCGTTGCCGATCGAGACGGTGGCGACCGGCACACCGGCCGGCATCTGCACGATGGACAGCAGCGAGTCCATCCCGTCCAGGTACTTCAGCGGCACCGGGACACCGATCACCGGCAGCGGGGTGACCGAGGCGACCATGCCGGGCAGGTGGGCCGCCCCGCCCGCGCCCGCGATGATCACCTGAACGCCCCGGCCGGCGGCGGCCCGGCCGTACTCGATCATCTTGCCCGGGGTGCGGTGCGCCGAGACCACGCCCACCTCGTACGGCACGCCGAACTCGTCCAGCGCCTCGGCGGCGGCCCGCATGACCGGCCAGTCCGAGTCGCTGCCCATGATCAGCCCGACGGTGCTCATCAGTGCCCCTCCTGGAGCCAGCGGGCGGCACGCGCGGCCCGGGCCCGTACGTCCTCAAGGTCGTTGCCGAGCACGGTGACGTGCCCGATCTTGCGGCCGGGGCGGACCTGCTTGCCGTACAGGTGGACCTTGGCCCCGGGCTCGGCGGCGAACAGGTGGTGCAGCCGCTCGTCGATGGAGATGCCGCCCGGCTCGCCGCCGAGCACGTTCGCCATCACCACGACCGGCGCGGTCAGCGAGGTGTCCCCCATCGGGTAGTCGAGGACTGCCCGCAAGTGCTGCTCGAACTGCGAGGTCCGGGCCCCCTCGATGGTCCAGTGACCGGAGTTGTGCGGCCGCATGGCCAGCTCGTTGACGACCAGCCCGGACGGCGTGTCGAACAGCTCCACCGCGAGCAGGCCGACCACACCGAGCGCGGTCGCGAGGTCGATGGCGAGCTGCTGCGCGGCGACGGCCTGCTCCTCCGGCAGGTCGGGCGCGGGCGCCAGCACCTCGACGCAGATGCCGTCGCGCTGCACCGTCTCCACCACGGGGTACGCGGCGACCTGCCCGAACGGCGACCGGGCCACCTGCACGGCCAGTTCCCGGCGCAGCGCCACCCGCTCCTCGACCAGCAGCGGGGTGCCACCGGCGAGCAGCGTGGCGGCCAGCTCACCGGCCGCGCCGGCGTCGTCGACCATCCAGACGCCGCGCCCGTCGTAGCCGCCCCGGGCGGCCTTGAGCACCACCGGCCAGCCGGTCTCCTCGCCGAAGGCGACCAGGTCGGCCGGGGACTCCACCGGACGCCAGGCCGGGTTCGGCGCGCCCAGCTCACCGAGCCGTTCCCGCATCACCCGCTTGTCCTGCGCGTGCACCAGCGCCTCGGCCGGCGGGAACAGCTTCACGCCCTCGTCGGTCAACGCGCGGATGTGCTCGTTGGGCACGTGCTCGTGGTCGAAGGTGACCACGTCGCAGCCCTTGGCGAACGTACGCAGCGCGGCCAGGTCGGTGTGGTCGCCGTACTGGACGTCGGCGGCGACCAGCGCGGCGCCGTCGTCCGGGGCGAGCGCCAGCACGCGCAGCGACTGGCCGAGGGCGATGGCGGCCTGGTGGGTCATCCGGGCGAGCTGGCCGCCACCCACCATGCCCACGACGGGGAGACCGGTACGGGAGTCCATAGCGCCGCCAGCCTATAAGGGCCGGCGCCGGGCCGGACCGCGAGGGCGGTCCGGCCCGCTCCGCTCAGCCGAGCTGCGCGACCAGCTCCTCGACGCCGGTCACCGGCCGCTGGCAGACGAAAGCCCCGGCAGACGTACGCGGCAGGCCGCCCGTCGACGAACGGCCGTCCGGCCAGCAGCGGCACGCCGGGCTGGTCCGGGGCGCCGGCCACCACCACCGCGCCGGGCGGGGCGTGGCGCCGGGCAGCGGCCACCAGCGGGTCGCCCTCCGGGTCGCCGGTCGCCACCGCGATCTCGTACGGCCCGGACAGCAGCGCCTCGCCGACAGTGGCGGCGTAGCCGGTGAACCGGGCGTGCCGGTCGACGATCGGCGCGACAGTCGACAGCGTCTGCTCGGCCGCCTCCCGGTAGCGGGTCTCCCCGGTCAGCGCCGCGTACGCCACGAGCGCCGCGACGATCGCCGACCGGCCCGACGGGGTCGCGTTGTCGGTCGGGTCGGCGGGCCGGGTGACCAGGCGCTCGGCGTCGTCGGCGGTGTCGTAGAAGGCGCCGTCCGGGCCGGCGAACCGGGCCAGCGCCACATCGAGCAGCTCACCGGCCAGCGTCAGCCAGCGCCCCTCGCCGGTGAGCTGGTGCATCGCGCAGAACGCCTCGGCGACGCAGCCGTAGTCCTCCAGCACACCGGCCGGCTCGCCCACGACCTTGTCCCGGGAGACCCGGCGCAGCCGCCGGTCCACCACGTGCACGGTGGCCAGGTGCTCGGCGGCGTCCCGCATCGCGCCGTCGGAGACGATCAGCACACCGTCCATCAGGTTCGCGTCCTCGTCGTCCGGGGACACGAGCAGCGCGGCGACCTGCTGGAACTCGGCGATGGCGGTGATCGCGAGCCCGTTCCAGGCGGCCACCACCTTGTCGTCGCGGGCCGGCTGCGGGCGGGTGTCCCGGGCGGCGAGCAGCCGGCCCACCACGTCCTGCCAGCGGGCCCGCACCGCCGGGTCGGCGTCGTCGACGTCCCGGGCCAGCCGCAGCACGCTGCTGCCGTGCTCGAACGTGCCCTCGGCGGTGACCTCGAACAGGTCGGCGGCGAACCGGCCGTCGTCGGCCCCCAGCACCTCGACGAGCTGGTCGGGCGTCCAGACGTAGGTGAGCCCCTCGACGCCGTCGGTGTCCGCGTCCAGCGCGGAGGCGAAGCCCTCACCGGCGCGGTGCAGCTCGTCGGCGAGGAACCGGGCGGTGTCGCGGGCCACCCGGCGGGCCAGCCCGTCGCCGGTGAGCCGCCAGAGCTGGGTGTAGACGCGCAGCAGCAGCGCGTTGTCGTAGAGCATCTTCTCGAAGTGCGGCACGGTCCAGTGCCGTCCACCGAGTAGCGGGCGAACCCACCGGCTAGCTGGTCGTTGAGGCCGCCACGGGCCATCGCCTCGCAGGTGTGCCGGACGATCTCCAGGCTGCGCGCCGAGCCGGTGCGCTGGTGGTGCCGGAGCAGGAAGAGCAGGTTCATGTGCGGCGGGAACTTCGGCGCGCCGCCGAAACCGCCGTTCGTCTCGTCGTACTCCCGGGCGAGCTGGCTTCGGCGGCGGCGTGCAGGCCGGGGGTGAGCGGGGCGGTCACGCCCCCGACCGCCTGCGCGCCGCCGATCGCCTCGACCACGGCGGCGCCCTGGCGCAGCACCGCCTCGCGCTGGTCGCGCCAGGCGGTGGCGACCGAGCCGAGCAGGCGGATGAAGTTGGCGCGCGGGAAGTACGTGCCGCAGAAGAACGGGGTGCCGTCCGGCGTCGCGAAGACGGTCATCGGCCAGCCGCCCTGCCCGGTCATCGCCTGGGTGGCGGTCATGTAGACCGCGTCGACGTCGGGGCGCTCCTCGCGGTCGACCTTCACGCAGACGAAGTCGTCGTTCATCAGCCGGGCCACTGCCTCGTTCTCGAACGACTCGTGAGCCATCACATGACACCAGTGGCAGGCTGCGTAGCCGACCGAGATCAGCACCGGCACGTCGCGCCGCTTCGCCTCGGCGAACGCCTCGTCACACCACGGCCACCAGTCGACCGGGTTGTCGGCGTGCTGGAGCAGATAGGGCGAGGTGGCCTTGGCGAGTCGGTTCACCACCCGACCCTATCCACCATCGCCTTCCGACGCCGCCGGTGCGGCAGGGGTCAGGAAGCGCCGTCGGCGCGCAGCGGGAAGACGTTGTCCCGGGCGCCGTCGCGCAGCGACCCGAGCACCGCCGCGATCTTGTCGGCGGGCATCGGCTTGAAGAAGTGGTAGCCCTGGGCGGCTGTGCAGCCCAGCTCGGCCAGCGCGGTGCGCTGCTCGGCGGTCTCGACGCCCTCGGCCACGACCCGCAGCCCCAACTCGTGGGCCAGCCCGACGGTGGTCCGGACGATCGCCGCCGCCTCGGGCGAGTCGGCCATCCGGAGCACGAACGACCGGTCCACCTTCAGCTCGTCCACGGCGATCCGGGTGAGGAACGTCAGCGAGGAGAAACCGGTGCCGAAGTCGTCCACCGCGAGCTGCACGCCCATGGCGCGCAGCGTGGCCAGCACCTCGTCGATGATCTCCAGCTCGCTCATCACCACCGTCTCGGTGATCTCCAGGACCAGCCGGTGCGGCGGGACCTGGTGGCGGCGAAGCGCCTCGTCGATCTCGGCGGGCAGTCGCGGGTCGAGCAGGCTGCGCGCGGACAGGTTCACCGAGATGGGGACGTCCAGCCCGTCCCGCGCCCACGCGGACGCCACGGCCAGCGCCTTGTCCAGCACGTACCGGGTGAAGCTGCCGAGCTGCTCGCTGTTCTCCACCGGGCGGATGAAGTCGGCCGGGCCGAGCCATCCCCGGCGCGGGTGCCGCCACCGGATCAGCGCCTCCACGCCGGTCGGCGCGCCGGTGGCCAGGTCCACCGCCGGCTGCAACGCCAGGACCAGCTGGTCGTCGGCGGCCAGCGCCTCCCGCATCTCCGCGAGCAACGCCAGGTGGTCGGTGCTCGCCGCGTCGCGGGAGCTGTCGTACGCGGCGACGCTGCCGCCGCCCTCCTTCGCCTGGTACATGGCGATGTCGGCGCGCCGCAGCAGCTCGGTCAGGTCGGCCGCGCCCGCGTCGGCCACCACCACGCCCACTGCCACCTCGACGGACATCCGTACCCCGGCCACCTCGGTCGGGGCGGCGAGGCGTTCGGCGACCTCCCGGGCCTGGCGCAGCGCGTACGCCAGCGGGGCCGTCCGGTCCTCGACCATCGGCACCGAGGTCAGCAGCAGCGCGAACTCGTCGCCGCCGAGCCGCCCGAGCAGGTCGCCCGGCCGGGTCAGCGCGGCGAGGCGGCTGGCGGTGA
>NZ_KK037233.1:3417591-3468967 GCF_000568915.1 Micromonospora sp. M42
GGTCCGGCGCTCCTGGTCGGCCCGCAGCCGGTGCCGGGAGGTCTGCTGGAGCAGCCAGAGCGGCGGCGGCAGGAGCAGCAGCCAGCGCGCGTCGAGTTCGAGCAGCGCGACGACCACCAGGCCGACCGCCACGTTGCCGACGAACATGAGCAGCTTGCCGCGCAGCGCGGCGAACAGCGGCGGCCCCATCGGGATGCCGTGCCGCAGCGCGAGCGTCACGGCGCCCAGGAAGGCGGTGGTGAGCAGGTACGTCACCGCGGCGGCGGTGAGCGTGAGCGCGAGTTCCGGGGTGGGCGCGGCGAGCAGCGGCGGGCCGAGGGCGGTCGCGACGGCCGCCGCGAGCGCGGTGGCGGCGGTGAGCGAGCCGGCGATCCCCGCCAGTTCCAGGGCCGGTCGACGGTCCGACACCACCGACATCACGGTCCAGGCGGTGCCCACGCCCAGCAGGGCGGCGGCCGGAAGCCAGCCGGCCGGCACCAGCCAGAGGCAGACCACCAGCGCGGCCTCGCCCCAGGTGATGCTCACCATCCCCGAAGCGGTACGGAAGCGCAGCCGGGCGAGTTGGGCAACCGCGAACGCGACAGTGGCGATGCCGAACCGCGCCGGGCCGGGCAGCGGGTGGTCCACCGGGAGGTGTGGCGGGACGACCAGGCCGAGGACGGCGGCCAGCAGACCGGTGAACGCGACCGCGACGGTCAACACGACGACGCCCGTCGGCGTCCCGCGCAGGCCGACCCGGTCCGGGGGACGGTCGGCCGGCTCGGTGGTCACGGGGCCGCCCCGTCACCGGGCCGGGCGGAGGCATGGCCGGGGGCCGGTGCTGCCTTCGACATCGGCGTCCCCCTTCCGCGCAGGGTCCGGGGCCTGACGGTCCCCCCGGCGGAAGGCTAAGCCAAAGCCGGTGGTCGCAACAGGGGGCGACGACCGGCTTGGGCGTGATTCACGCGGTGTTCAGCTGTTCCGTCGCTGCTGGGAGCCGCTGGGCGTGTTCGTCGGTGAATCCTGCTCGACGAGCCCTTCTGTCGGATCGGCGACTGCGGAATCGGCCCGGCCCGGGGTGCCCTGGTGCGGGAAGCGGTCGGGCAGCCGGCGCAGCCGGGCGTTCATGTTGCGGATCAGCAGGACGGTGACGGTGGCCAGCGCAACGATGAGGAAGAGGCCCATCGGACCGGCCAGACCACCCGTGCGGGTGTCACCGAAGTTGTTCTGTGCGAGCACCTCGACGGCGGTCAGCATGGTGTTCCTCCGATGTGCGACTGCGCACCAGGGTAGACCCCGGCCCGGTCAGTGGGCACGGCACGCCTCCCGTACGCCCGCGAAGAGGTCGGACTCGGGCAGCGGGCTGTCCACCAGCGACCGGGCGAGTTGAAAGTCCTCCGTCGGCCAGGCGCGCTTCTGCAGCTCCATCGGCACCTGGAACCAGAACCCGTCCGGGTCGATCTGGGTGGCGTGGGCGCGCAGGGCGTCGTCGCGGACCGGGAAGTAGTCGGCGCACTCGACCCGGGTGGTGATCCGCGCACCCTTGTCGGGGCGCTCGTCCCAGCGCTTCATCCACTCGCCGTACGGCGATTCGAGCCCGGCTTCGAGCACCGCCTCGTGCAGGCTCATGATCTTGGCCCGGGAGAAGCCCACGTCGTAGTAGAGCTTGAGCGGCTGCCACGGCTCGCCCAGCTCGGGATGGCGCTCCGGGTCACCGGCCGCGTCGAACGCCGCCACGGTGACCTTGTGGGTCATGATGTGGTCGGGGTGCGGGTAGCCGCCCTCCTCGTCGTACGTGGTGACGACGTGCGGGCGGAACTGCCGCATCAGGCGCACCAGCGGCGCGGCGGCGACGTCCACGTCCTGCAGGGCGAAGCAGCCCTCCGGCAGCGGCGGCAGCGGGTCGCCCTCGGGCAGCCCGGAGTCGACGAAGCCGAGCCACGCCTGCTCGACGCCGAGGATCGCCCGGGCGGCGTCCATCTCGGCCCGCCGGATGTCACCGATGTTGGCCCACACGTCGGGGCGGTCCATCTTCGGGTTGAGCACGCTGCCCCGTTCGCCACCGGTCGCGGTGACGACGAGGACGTCCACCCCCTCGGCGACGTATTTCGCCATGGTGGCGGCACCCTTGCTCGACTCGTCGTCGGGATGGGCGTGCACCGCCATGAGACGCAGCTGTTCTGCCACCTTCGGCGCTCCTCGTCTGTGCCCGCCGACCACCCTCCGGTCGGCTGACCTGCCGGAATCTCCCCCCGCGCCCGCGAAAGCCCCCGTGACGGCCGGTCGGGGGCCGCCACCGGAGTGGCCAGGGCCACGCCCGCCGGTCCAGGCCGACCTGCCATCCTTGACTCAGCGCCGGGCTGGGAAGATGGACCTAGCCATTCTTGCCGATGCCGCCGACAACAACGCCAGGAGATACCCGCCGGTGAGCGAGACGCACGCCACAGTCGCCGCGGAGGCGCCGGTCTACCCGCCCGGCCGGTACGGCCGACGCCGGGAGCCGGGGCGCCGCCGGCCGGTCCTGCTCGCCCTGACGGTGGCGGTCCTGCTCGCCGTCCTCGGCCTGGGCGCGGCGAAGCTCTACTACCAGTACGGCGACCCGGAGTACCAGGGCGAGATGATCAGCTACTCCGACATCACCGACTCCCGGGTGACAGTCGACTTCCGGGTCACCGTGCCTCCGGGTGGCTCCGCCACCTGTCTGCTGCGGGCCCGCTCGCACGACGGCGCCCAGGTGGGCAGCATCGAGACCACTGTGAGCGCCGAGCCGGGCCAGCGCCACATCCGGACCCGCCAGGAGGTGCCCACGAGCGCCCGGCCGTTCATCGGTGAGGTGTTGCGCTGCCGGCCGGCCGGCTGAGCCGGAGCGCCGGCGAGCCGCCGGCAACCGCACCCCGGTCCCGTCGCCGGCACCGGGGTGATTGAGCACACCTCGACGTGTGCGGCACTGGTAGCCTTGCAAGTTCACCTGTCAGCCAGTCCGCACCAACCGAGGAGACCGCCTGTGTCCACAAATGGAAACGAGGCGCCCGCCACCTGGCTGTCCCAGGACGCCTACGACCGTCTGCAGGCAGAGCTCGACGAGCTGATCGCCAACCGGCCGGTCATCGCTGCCGAGATCAACGCCCGGCGCGAGGAGGGCGACCTGCGGGAGAACGGTGGCTACCACGCCGCCCGCGAGGAGCAGGGCAAGGCCGAGGGCCGCATTCTCTACCTCAAGGAGCTGCTGCGCACCGCCAAGGTCGGTGAGGCTCCGGACACCGACGCGGTGTCGCCGGGCATGGTCGTGACGATCTACTTCGACGACGACGCGGACGACAGCGAGACGTTCCTGCTCGGCTCCCGGGAGATCGCCTCCACCACCGACCTGACGGTGTACAGCCCCGAGTCCGCGCTCGGCCAGGCCATCCTCGGCGGCAAGGCGGGGCAGACCTGCACCTACACCGCGCCGAGCGGCGCCGATATCAAGGTGACCATCGTCTCCTTCGAGCCGTACAGCGGCTGACCTTCCGGACCCGCGCCGGATGGCTCGGGTCCCGAACCCGACCGAGGCTGACAGGCTCCTCGGACCCGAGCCGCACACCCGAACGCCCCGACCGGATCATCCGGCCGGGGCGTTCGCGTTCCGCTGTGACGTCGGTGTTCCACCGAGGGGCTCAGCCCTCGCCGGTGAAGACCACCTGGTAGCCGCTGGCCCGCAACGCGCTGATCAGGGTGTCCGAGTGCTCCACCCCGCGCGTCTCCACGGACAGGGCCACCTCCACCTCGCCCAGGCGCAGGTGCGGGTTGGCCCGCTGGTGCACCACGTCCACCACGTTGGCGCGGTGCTCGGCGATCTCGCCGAGCAGCGAGGCGAGCTGGCCGGGCCGGTCGACGCAGCGCACCGTGATCCGCAGGAAACGGCCGGCCGCCGCCAGACCGTGCTCGATCACCCGGAGCATGAGCAGCGGATCGATGTTGCCGCCGGAGAGCACCGCGACCACCGGCGCGGTCACCTCCACCGCGCCGGACAGCAGCGCCGCCACCCCTACCGCGCCGGCCGGCTCGACCACCTGCTTGCCGCGTTCCAGCAGCATCAGCAGCGCCCGGGAGATGTCCTCCTCGGAGACCGTGACGACGTCGTCGACGAGCTTGCGGACGTGGGTGAAGGTCAGCTCCCCCGGCCGGCCGACGGCGATCCCGTCGGCGATCGTCGCGAACGAGGGCAGGCGTACCGGCTCGCCGGCCCGCAGCGAGGGCGGGAAGGCGGCGGCGCTCGCCGCCTGGACCCCGATCACCCGTACGTCGGGACGCAGCGCCTTGGCCGCCACCGCCATCCCGGAGACCAGTCCGCCACCGCCCACCCCGGTCACGATGGTGCGCACGTCCGGGCACTGTTCGAGGATCTCCAGCGCGACGGTGCCCTGACCGGCGATCACGTCCGCGTGGTCGAACGGGTGGATGAACACCGCACCGGTCCGCTCGGCGAAGGTCTGCGCCGCGACGAGCGACTCGTCCACCGTGTTGCCGACCAGCTCGACCTGCGCGCCGTACCCCTTGGTCGCGGCGACCTTCGGCAGCGGCGCGTTCACCGGCATGAAGACGGTGGCGTGCGCGCCGACCAGCCCGGCGGCGAGCGCCACCCCCTGGGCGTGGTTGCCGGCGCTCGCCGCGACCACGCCCCGGGCCCGCTCCTCGGCCGAGAGGCGGGAGATCCGCACGTACGCGCCACGCACCTTGTACGACCCGGCGCGTTGCAGGTTCTCGCACTTGAGCCAGACCGGCCCGCCGAGCGCGGCGCTGAGCGGCCGGGACGGCTCCAGCGGGGTGGTACGGGTGACACCGCCGAGCAGTTCCCGCGCAGCTTGAACGTCGGCGAGACCGACCAGTTCCGTCATGCCCCGATCGTGCCACCCGGCCCCGGTGGGATCTGCGCCGACGTGGCCGACGGCGCGGGCGGCACCGACGCGACGGAAGCGGGCCGGTCGGGGTGCCCCGGCCCGCCCGGCTGACCCGGCCACGCCTGCTGACCCGGCCACGCGGGCACGGCCCGGGCGAGCCGGTCCTGCTGGGCGGCGGAGATCCGGCGGATCAGCACGACGAACGCGATCCCGGCGACCAGGCAGGCCAACGCCGGCACCAGCCGGGGCGCGAGCGCCTCCTCGTAGTAGCGCACGTACGTGCCGAACTCCGCGTCGTTGCGGGGCAACTCGGTCAGCCGGTCGTACCGCTGCTGCTGCGCCTGCGCGACGAACCGGTCACCGATCAGGAACACCAGCCAGCTCACCCACCACACCCCGACCAGCCACGACTGGCGGCGCTGCCAGACGCTGTTCCGGAGCAGGTCGGCGAGCACCCGGGCCGGCACCACGAGGTTGGCGAACGGCACCAGCCAGCCGGCGATCGCCCACGCCGGGCTCAGGCTCGGCACGGCGCCCGGGAAGGCGTCCAGGTTCTTGCGCGCCCGCCAGGTCCAGATCACCACGAGCGTCCCCGCGGTCAGCAGGGCGAGCAGGTAGGGCAGGGTGAACAGCACCTCGACCAGCACCGCGCCGAGCAGCACGTCCCGGTCGAGCTGCTCGGCGGCCGAGCGGGCCATCCGCACACCAACCAGCGGGAACAGAGCCGTGAGCAGGTAGCACAGGGTGGCGGCGCCGACCGCGGACGCCCCGGCCACCGCCAGTCCGCGCACGCCGTACGTGGGCACGCCGGGACTCACGGCGGGTTGGCCGACGCGCGTACCGCAGCGCTGGCACTCCTCAAAGGCCGGGGACGTGGCGTCCCCGCAGGTCTGGCAGTTCATCGGGGACCGTCCGAGTTGGTGTGCGCGACAGGGTGCGCACACGCTAGACGATCACGCCGTGGCCGGCGACCCCGTTCCGACGCGGGGGTAGCCGGGGGCGTGCCGCGCCCACGGCGCCTGCATCTCGAACTGACCGGCCACGCCGAGCAGCAGCAGCTCGGAGCCGGGCGGGCCGACGAACTGCACGCCCACCGGCAGCCCGTCCGGGCGGCGGCCGACCGGCACCACGATCGACGGCAGCCCGGCGATGTTCCACGGCGCCGCGTACGGGGCGTACCTGATGTTCGCCGACATGTTCGCCAGCCAGGAGCGGCCGGACCAGCCGGCGGCCTCCGGCGGCGGCCCGGCCAGCGCCGGGGTGAGCAGCAGGTCGATCGAGTTGTCCGCGAAGAAGTTCACCGACCGTTCGCGCCAGGCCGCCCGGTCGGCCTCCCGCACGTACCCCCGGCGCTGCGCCCACTCGCCGAGCGTGACGTGCCGGCGGCTGCGGCGCTGGAGCTGGCGCGGGGCGACCCCGGCGGCGCGCACGTCGGCGGCGGCCGCCGCGAACCAGGTGGCGATGCCCTGCAGGCCGAGCCGGGTCGGGTAGACCGGGTCGGTGGGCACGGTGTCGTGACCGGCGGCGGCGAGCAGGCGGCCGGCGGCGGCCACCGCGTCCCGGTTCGGGGCGTCCGGCGAGACGCCGCGCACCGGCGAGCGCAGCGAGACGCCGACCCGTAGCCGCGCCGGCGGGACCAGCTTGTCCGGCCGGCGACCGGCCAGCACCGAGAAACCGACCACCGCGTCGGCCACGGTGCTGGTGAGCATGCCGTGCTCGGTCAGGCCGAACCAGTCGTCCGCGCCGAGCTGGCAGGGCACCACGCCCCGGCCGGGCTTGAGCCCGACCAGGCCGCAGCAGGCCGCCGGGATGCGGATCGACCCGAGGCCGTCGTTGCCGTGCGCCATCGGCACCAGCCCGGCGGCCACCGCGGCGGCCGCGCCGCCGGAGGAGCCGCCGGGGGTACGCGCCGGATCCCACGGGTTGCGGGTGGCAGCGGTGTCGTCGTCGGTGAGCGCCCACAGGCCCAGTTCCGGCATCCGGGTCACGCCCAGGATCACCGCGCCCGCTCCGCGCAGCCGCCGGACCACCTCGTGGTCGGCCTCCGCCACCGGTGTACGCATGGCGGCCGACCCGTTCCACGTGGGCAGGCCGGCCACCGGCGTGTTCTCCTTGACCGCCACCGGCACGCCGGCGAGCGGGAGGTTCGCCAGTTCCTCCTGCTCGTCGACCTTCTCCGCCTCGGTGATCGCCTCACCGCCGCGTACCGTGCGGAACGCGGCCAGGTCGGCGTCGACCCGGGTGACGTGATCCAGGTGGTCGGCGACGACCTGGGTGGCGGAGACGTCGCCACGGCGTACCGCCCGGGCGATCTGTTTCGCGGTCGCACCGACCCACGTCGTCGGCAAGATCTCCGGCACTGCCACCCTCCCCAGCCAGCGGTCAGCCCAGGGCCTGCTCCAGATCGGCGAGCAGGTCGTCGACCGTCTCGATGCCGACAGACAGTCGCACGAGATCGCCGGGAACTTCAAGCGGCGAGCCCGCAGCGCTTGCGTGTGTCATCCGGCCCGGGTGCTCGATCAGGGACTCGACGCCGCCGAGCGACTCGGCGAGCACGAACAGCCGGGATCGGTTGCAGATGTCCACGGCATGCTCCTCGCCGCCCGCCGCGCGGAACGAGATCATGCCGCCGAACCGCCGCATCTGCTTGGCGGCCACCTCGTGGCCGGGGTGCGAGGGCAGGCCCGGGTAGATGACCTGCGCGACCTTCGCGTGGCCGTCCAGGTAGGCCGCGATCCGCTCGGCGTTGTCGCAGTGCCGGTCCATCCGTACCCCGAGGGTCTTGATGCCGCGCAGGGTGAGCCAGGCGTCGAACGGGCCGTTGATCGCGCCCATCGCGTTCTGGTGGTAACGCAGCTCCTCGCCGAGCGCCCGGTCCGCCGCGACGAGCGCGCCGCCGACCACGTCGGAGTGTCCGCCGACGTACTTGGTGGTGGAGTGCACCACCACGTCCGCGCCGAACGCGATCGGCTGCTGCAGGTACGGCGAGGCGAACGTGTTGTCGACCACCAGCAGCGCGCCGGCGTCGTGCGCCACGGCGGCCAGCGCCGCGATGTCGGCGATGCCGAGCAGCGGGTTGGTCGGCGTCTCCACCCACACGATCCGGGTGGCGCCCGGGCGGATCGCCGCCCGCACGGCGTCCGGGTCGGAGACCTTCGCCGGGGTGTAGTCAAGCCCCCAGCGCTCGGCCACCTTGGCGAACAGCCGGTAGGTGCCGCCGTACGCGTCGTCCGGGATCACCACGTGGTCGCCCGGCTTGCAGACGGTCCGCAGCAGCGTGTCCTCGGCGGCCAGGCCACTGGCGAAGGCGAGTGCCACCTGGCCGCCCTCCAGCGCGGCCAGGCACTCCTGGAGCGCGTCCCGGGTGGGGTTGCCGGAGCGGCTGTACTCGTAGCCCTCGCGCGGCGCGCCGACGGCGTCCTGGGCGTACGTGCTGGTCTGGTAGATCGGCGGAATCACCGCGCCGGTGCGGGCCTCCGGGGCCTGACCGGCGTGGATGGCGAGTGTGTCGAAGCCGTGCCTCATGCCGCAGACGTTAGTCCGCCCGCTTCCCCTTTGCTCCCGGTAGGCCGGGCGCGCCTGTCACAACCAGGACTCTGTCGGGGTGGTCGGCCATACTGGTCCGGTGAGTACGACCGAGGCGCTCCCCTCCCGCCTGCACGGCGTCGCCGACCGGATCCCGGCCTCGCTGGGTCTCCTGATCGGCCCGCGGTCGGGGCGGGTCAGCCTGCCCGTGCGCCTTGCCTGGTCGGGCCCCGGCGACTACGACGTGGGCGACCCGGGTGAGCGACTGACCCTCTACTGCCTCCTGCTTGACTGCGGCCAGCGGGACGACATCATCAGATACGTCGACGCCGCGCTGCTCCGCCAGGACTGGCCACGTATTCGACGGTTGACGGCCCGGCGGGTGACCCGGCTCTGGGAGAGGCAACTGCCCGACCTCGTCGCCGGGTGATGGACGCGCTGCACCGTCGCCTGCTGGAGATCGGTTTCGCCGCTGGTGACGACCTGGGACTGATGCTCGCCGGTGGCTACGCCATGTGTGCCCACGATCTGGTCGACCGGCCTTCCCAGGACATCGACTTCGCCACGGCCGCCGCGATGCCACTCAGTGCCGTGGCGGACCGGCTCGCCGCCGCCTACGTCGCGGCCGGGTTCTCCGCCCGGATCATCGAGGCGACGCCGCGCATGGCTCGCCTGCTGATCTCGGACGACGCCTCTTCCTGTGAGGTCGATCTGCTCAAGGAGGCACTCGCGCCGCCAGCCCGCATGGCGCTGGGCCCGGTGCTGGCCTTCGAGGACGCGGTCGGATTGAAGGTCCGGGCGCTGCACGACCGTGCCGCCCACCGCGACTACATCGACGTCCGCGCAGCCTCCGAACGGCTCACCCGGTCGGAGCTGGAGCATCTCGGCGCCCGGCACACGGCCGGCTTCTCGTTGGACGAACTGGCCGACCGGCTGGGTGGTGTGACGGAGCGGGACAGCCGGACGTTCCGTTCGTACGGGCTCACCGAGCAGCAGGTCGACGAGCTGCGCGGATGGGCGCTGCGGTGGGAGGCGGACATCCGGGCGCGCCTCGCCAACGGCGAGACCGGCCCGACCGGCATCCCCGACGACGACTGGGACGCCTACCTCGATCGCGCCTGACCTACGGCCGGTCTTCTCGTCGATCATGAGGTTGACGGTGGTCGCCGTCCGAATTGTCGCCGCCAACCTCATGATCAACGCTCGCCCGGAGGTGGGGTGGGCGGGCCGGGCCTAGGGTGGGCGGATGAGCGGGTGCGTGTTCTGCGGGATCGTGGCGGGCGAGGTGCCCGCGTTCCGGGTCACCGACGAGCCGGACGGGGTCGCGTTCCTGGACACCCGCCCGGTGTTCAAGGGGCACGTGCTCGTGGTGCCCCGCACCCACCTGGTCGCCCTGTCCGACCTGCCGCCCGACGCACTGCCCGGCTACTTCCGGCTGGTCCAGCGCATCGCCGTGGCGGTGGAGACCGGTCTCGACGCCGGTGGGACGTTCGTGGCGATGAACAACCGGGTGTCCCAGTCCGTACCGCACCTGCACACCCACGTGGTTCCCAGGACGAAGGGCGACGGTCTGCGCGGCTTCTTCTGGCCGCGTACCCGGTACGCAGGTGACGCCGAGGCCGAGGCGTTCGCCGGGCGGATCTCGGCGGCGCTGGCCTGACGTCGCGGTGGGCGGGTAAGGAACCGGGGGGCCACGCTGTTGCACACGCTGGGAAAGCCAAGAGAGGAGTCCCACCGTGTTCCTCCGCCGCATGAAGGCCGAGATGATCTCTCCTGACCAGGCCCTGCCGGGCCGCCCGATCGCGATGCCGATCGCCGACCGGCACGAGGTGCTGCCGTCGACGCTGAAGGGCCCGTTCCCCGAGGGCGCGCAGGTCGCTGTCTTCGGCATGGGCTGCTTCTGGGGCGCCGAGCGGCTGTTCTGGACCCTCCCCGGCGTGATCACCACGTCCGCCGGCTACGCGGGTGGCTACACCACCAACCCGACGTACGAGGAGGTGTGCTCGGGTATGACCGGGCACGCCGAGGTGGTCCAGGTGGTCTACGACCCGTCGAAGATCGCCTACGAGGACCTGCTCAAGGTCTTCTGGGAGAACCACGACCCGACCCAGGGCATGCGCCAGGGCAACGACGTGGGCACCCAGTACCGCTCGGCGATCTACACCACCACCGACGAGCAGGCCGCCGCTGCGAAGGCGTCGCGGGACGCGTTCGCGCCGATCGTGGCCCGGGCCGGCAAGGGTGAGATCACCACCGAGATCGCGCCGCTCGGCGACTACTACTTCGCCGAGGACTACCACCAGCAGTACCTGGCGCCGACGAAGAACCCGAACGGCTACTGCAACCACGGACCGAACGGGCTGAGCTGCCCGGTCGGCGTGGCCCGCACCGCGTAGCCAGACCGAACACTGCCCATTCCATTCGGGCCCTCGCCCCTCAGGGACGGGGGCCCGAACGCACTGCGGTCAATCGGTGACTCTGGGATGGCCGGTTCCGGCGTGCTTGATCCAGCAGGTTCGGGTCTGGTCGTCGACCAGGTACCAGATGCGGCCGCCGGCGGTGACCTCGTACTGCCACTGCGGCAGTGACCGCCCGTTGTGCACGGCTGTGGCGAGGGAGCCCTTGAGGGGGCGCGGCCTGCCGGCACAGTTCCTCCCAGCCCTTCGCCGCGTCGTTTGTGGCGAACCGCAGGGCGTACCCGCCGGGCCGGGGTGGCGGGGCGGCGCGGTCGCCGCGCTTCGCGCTCACTCGTCGGTCGGGCGCGTCACCGGCCCGAAGTCGTCGGCGCTGGGCGCGGCCAGGATCCGATGCAGGTCGGGATCGGCGTGCACCTCAGCGGTGTGCCGCCATTCGGTGAGCAGCTGGGACACCGCCGCGGTGCTGCCGACAGCCGCTGCGGCCTCGGCCGTGGCGATGAACTCGTCGGTCATCTGCTCGGCGTCCCCCTGCGGCAGGAACCGCATCCAGGGCAGCACAGTCGGAAGCGTCTCCCGGACCAGGGCCGGCTCTCGCCGCGCCAGGCCGGCCAGCAGCCGCGCGGTCAGGTCGACCACCTCCCCCTCGGCTTCAGCCCGCTCGGCGGACATCAGCACCAGGTCGGCGGCGTCGCGGCGACGGAGCCGCAGCGCCCGGGTTCGGGCCAGCCGTTCGGCGGTTTCCGTCGGCTGGCGCAGCAGCTCGGAGAACGGCACCGACTCCAAGGGCATCGACATGACATCAATACTACTTCAGAAGTAGCCTGCTGCGGCATTCCTCACACCCCCTGCGGGTGCCGAATCCCGACATCGGGTGGAGTGAGGCAGGAACCGAAGGCGTGACAGGCAACCACGCTGCGTGACGGCGCATCGTAGCAAGCTGTCACACGTTCGTCATCGTCTCAACAGGCGAACCGAAACAACCTCTGGCAGCATTGGCTCGTATGTGCGGACTTGCGGGAGAGTTCCGCCGTGACGGTTCACGCGCCGATGTCTCGGCCGTGGAGCGGATGGCGGCCACGATGAGTGACCGAGGGCCCGACGACAGCGGCGTCTGGTCGCAAGGGCCGACCGCGCTGGGACACCGGCGCCTGAAGATCATCGACCTGTCCGCGGCGAGCGGCCAACCCATCGTGGACGCCGCCGCCGGGCTCACCGGTGTCTTCAACGGCTGCATCTACAACTACCGGGAACTACGCGCCGAACTGCAGGCCAAGGGCCACCGGTTCTTCTCGTCCGGCGACAGCGAGGTAGTGGTCAAGGCGTACGCCGAGTGGGGGCTCGACTTCGTCGACCACCTGATCGGCATGTTCGCGGTGGCGATCAGCGAGCGCGACACCGGCCGCCTGGTGCTGGCCCGGGACCGCCTCGGCATCAAGCCGCTCTACCTGGCCGAGAGCCCCGGCGTGGTCCGGTTCGCCTCGACCCTGCCGGCCCTGCTCGCCGGTGGCGGCATCGACACCACCATCGACCGGGTGGCGCTCGCCCACTACCTGAGCTTCCACAGCATCGTGCCGCCGCCGCGCACCATCCTCGCCGGCGTCACCAAGCTGCCGCCGGCCACGGTCCGGGTGTACGAGGCGGACGGCTCCACCCACGAGCGGGTCTACTGGGACCCGTCGTTCGGCCGCGCCGCCGAGCGGGCCGGCTGGTCCGAGCGGGACTGGCAGGACGCGCTGCTCGACTCGCTGACCACCGCCGTACGCCGCCGCATGGTGGCCGACGTTCCGGTGGGCGTGCTGCTCTCCGGCGGCCTCGACTCCAGCCTGGTGGTCGCGCTGCTCGCCGGCGAGGGGCAGGCCCAGTCCGGCCTGGCCACGTTCTCGATCGGCTTCGACGCGGTGGGCGGGCGGGAGGGCGACGAGTTCGTCTACTCCGACCTGGTCGCGAAGACGTTCGGCACCGACCACCACCAGATCCGGGTGCCCACCGGCGACCTGCTGCCGCCGCTGGAGGCCGCCGTCGGGGCCATGAGCGAACCGATGGTCAGCCATGACTGCGTCGCGTTCTGGCTGCTCAGCCAGGAGGTCGCGAAGCACGTCAAGGTGGTGCAGTCGGGTCAGGGCGCGGACGAGATCCTGGGCGGCTACCACTGGTACCCGCCGCTGGCCGGGGTGGACCGGGAGCAGGCGCTCGAGACGTACGCGAAGGCGTTCTTCGACCGCGACGCGGCCGGACTGGCCCGGGTGCTCAACCCGGCGTGGCTGGCCGACGGCGACCCGGCGCGGGAGTTCGTCGCCGCGCACCTGGGCCGCCCGGGCGCGCAGACCGCCGTCGACGCCGGCCTGCGGATCGACACCCAGGTCATGCTGACCGACGACCCGGTGAAGCGGGTCGACAACATGACCATGGCGCACGGGCTGGAGGCCCGGGTGCCGTTCCTCGACCACGAGTTCGTCGAGCTGGCCGCGAGCTGCCCGCCGGAGCTGAAGCTGGCCCAGGGCGGCAAGGGCGTGCTCAAGGAGATCGGCCGGCGGGTCCTGCCCCACGAGGTCATCGACCGGCCCAAGGGCTACTTCCCGGTGCCCGGACTCACCCACCTGGAGGGCAAGCTCCTCGACCGGGTACGCGACGCGCTCACCGCGCCCGAGGCGCGCCGTCGCGACCTGTTCCGCGCCGACTACGTCGACGCGCTGCTCGCCGACCCGAACGCCGAACTGACCCCGTTGAACGGAAACAAGCTGTGGCAACTGGGACTCCTGGAAATGTGGCTCCAGAGCCACGGAATCGACTGACCGTGACCGACACCCTCGCCACCGGAACGGCACGTACCGACCGGGAACGGGTGCTGGGGCGCCGCCGGGAACGCATCGGCCCCGGCGGTGACCCGGTCGCACCGGGTACGCCGGAGCAGCGGCATCCGGAGCCCACGTCCACCGACGCCTCGGGCGTGGTGCTGGACTGCGGCTGGGGCCGGCTGGTGTTCGGGCAGACGTTCGACGACCAGGTGCACGTGGCCGACGTGCTGCGCTCCGAGGCGGTCGGCGCCCGGGACATCTGCATCTACCTGCGCGACCCGCACGTGCTGGTGTCGCGGCTTCCGGACGAGCTGTTCATCGACCCGTCGCTGACGTACCGGCTGCCGCTGGGCGAGAAGCGGCCCGCCGCGACCGAGGGCGGCGAGGTGCCCGGGCTGACCGTCCGGCCGCTGCGTGACGCCGTCGACGCGGAGGCGGTGAACCGGATCTACGCGCGCAACGGCATGGTCACCGCCCCGGTCGAGGTGCTGGTGGACAACGCCGGCACGGACCGGTTCCTGCACCTGGTGGCCGAGGACACCACGGGTGAGGTGGTCGGCACCATCACCGGCGTGGACCACGTCGCGGTGTTCGGCGATCCGGAGAACGGCGCGAGCCTGTGGTGCCTCACAGTCGACTTCAACACCGCCCCGCCCGGCACCGGGCAGGCGCTGCTCACCGCGCTCGCCGACCGGCTCGACGGGCGCGGCCGGGCGTTCGTGGACCTGTCCGTGCTGGCTGAGAACTCGGGCGCGATCCGGCTGTACGAGCGCCTCGGCTTCCACCGCACCGGCACGCTCTGCGTGAAGCGGAAGAACCCGATCAACGAGCGCCTGTTCCTGCCCGCCATGCCCGAGGGGTACGACGAGCTGAACCCGTACGCGAAGATCGTCGCGGACGAGGCGATGCGCCGCGGCATCCGGGTGGAGGTGACCGACCCGCACTGGGGTGAGCTGAAGCTGACCACCGGCGGCCGGACCATCCACACCCGCGAGTCGCTGTCGGAGCTGACCTCGGCGGTGGCGATGAGCCGCTGCGACGACAAGCGGGTGACCCGGCGCATCCTCACCGAGGCGGGCCTGTCGGTGCCGCGCGGGCGTACCGCCACCGGTGAGCCCGACGACGTGGCGTTCCTGAACGACGTGGGTCCGGTGGTGGTCAAGCCGGCGCGGGGCGAGCAGGGCAACGGCATCACCGTCGGCGTGCGTACGCCCGAGGCGCTGACCGCGGCCGTCGAGCTGGCCCGCCGGTTCTGCCCGGACGTACTGATCGAGGAGCTGCGCGCGGGCGAGGACCTGCGGGTCGTGGTGATCGACCACGAGGTGGTCGCCGCTGCGGTACGCCGCCCGGCGCAGATCACCGGCGACGGGGTGCACGACATCACCGAGCTGATCGAGCGGCAGAGCCGCCGCCGGGCCGCCGCCACCGGGGGCGAGTCCCGCATCCCGATCGACGACATGACCCGCGAGGTGGTGGCCGAGGCCGGGTACCGGATGCACGACGTGCTCCCGGAGGGCGAGGTGCTCGCGGTACGCCGGACGGCCAACCTGCACACCGGCGGCACGATCCACGACGTGACCGCCGAGCTGCACCCGGCGATCGCCGAGGCGTGCGTGACCGCGAGCCGGGCGCTGGACATCCCGGTCACCGGGCTGGACCTGCTGGTCCCCGCCCCGGACCGGCCGGAACACGTGTTCATCGAGGCGAACGAGCGGCCCGGACTGGCCAACCACGAACCGCAGCCCACCGCCGAGCGCTTCGTCGACCTGCTCTTCCCGGGTACCCGGGCACCGCAGCGACTCTGGTCGCCGGCCGGTGCGGCAAGCTCTGGGGCATGACCGCACGCAAGCCCCAACCGCTCAAGCTCGACCTCGACTACCTCCGCCAGGTGCTGGTGGAGCTGCTGGAGATCCCCAGCCCGTCGGGGCGCACCGACCACATCCAGCAGTACGTGGGCGAGCGGCTCTCCGCGATCGGGATCAGCTCCACGCTGACCCGTCGCGGGGCGCTGAGCGCCTGTCTGCCCGGCCCCCGGTCGACCGGCGCCGACCGGGCGATCGTGGTGCACACCGACACCATCGGCGGCATGGTGAAGCGGCTCAAGGAGAACGGCCGGCTGGAGGTCAACCCGATCGGTACGCACAGCGCCCGTTTCGCCGAGGGCGCCCACGTGCGGATCTTCACCGACGACCTGGAGCGGGTCGTCACCGGCCAGGTGCTGCCGCTGAAGGCGAGCGGGCACCGCTACAACGAGGCGGTCGACCTGCAGGGCGTCGGCTGGGAACTGGTCGAGGTGCGGGTGGACGAGCCGGTGCACGACGAGGCCGGGCTGCGGGCGCTCGGCATCGACGCCGGGGACTTCGTCGCGTTCCTGCCCAACCCCACCATCACCCCGAACGGGTACGTCAAGTCCCGCCACCTGGACGACAAGGCGGGCGTGGCGGCGGTGCTGACCGCGTTCAAGGCGATGGTCGACGCCGGAGTCACCCCGGCGGTCACCGCGCACCTGCTGGTCACCGTCACCGAGGAGATCGGCCACGGCGCGAGCCACGGGCTGGACCCGGACGTCGCGGAGATCGTGTCGGTGGACGCGGCGGTGGTCGCGCCGGGCCAGCAGTCCCGGGAGACCGCGGCGACACTCGCCATGGGCGACGGGGTCGGCCCGTTCGACTACCACCTGACCCGCAACCTCGCCTCGATCGCCAAGGAACACGGCGTCGACCTGGTCCGGGACGTGTTCGACTACTACCGCTCGGACGTGGCCGCCGCGGTCGAGGCCGGGGCGCACGCCCGGGTGGCGCTGCTCGGGTTCGGCGTGGACGCCACCCACGGCCACGAGCGCACCCACCTCGACGGCCTGCACCAGCTCACCCAGCTGCTCTGCCTCTACCTGCAGAGCCCGCTGGTGTTCCCCGAGTGGGACGCCGAGCCGGAGGGCGACCTGGCCGACTTCCCGTCGCTCGCAGTACAGCCGGCGAACGAGGACGGCCCGCGCGAGGGCCCGATCGGCCTGGACTGACCGGGCCTGTGATCGAAATCCGTTGCCGCGGCCGCCGCGAAGTGGATAGCGTGGCGGTACACGGGAAAGGAGGTGGTCCAGACTTGTATAGCAATCGGACTCGTGAGGTGGCTGTCCGCTAGCCGCTGTCCTCGACAGTGAAATCTCGCCCGCCGCGAGGCGGGCACCTGCAGGATCGTCGAGACCGTGTGGCAGCGGTGCGGCGAAACCACGACAGCCACCCGACCCCCGGGGTGCCGGCCCAGTCCAGCCGGCCCGCGCGCGAGCGCGGAAGCCCCGGGGGTCGCTTTTTGCGCTCGGGAGGGTGCGGTGTCCATGCGTGAGCTGGTGGTGCTCGGTACGGCCAGCCAGGCCCCGACCCGGCAGCGCAACCACAACGGCTACCTGCTGCGCTGGGACGACGAGGTGATCCTCTTCGACCCGGGCGAGGGCAGCCAGCGGCAGATGCTGCACACCGGGGTCACCGCCACCGACCTGACCCGGATCTGCGTCACCCACTTCCACGGCGACCACTGCCTCGGGCTGCCCGGCATGATCCAGCGGCTCTCGCTGGACCGCGTACCGCGCCCGGTGGCTGTGCACTTCCCGGCCGGCGGCGCCGAGTACTTCGCCCGGCTGCGCCACGCCTCCAGCTTCTACGAGACCGCCGAACTGGCAGTCGAGCCGATCGACGTCGACGGGCAGCGGATCACGCTCGGCGTCGGCACGCTGGAGGCCCGCCGGCTGCGGCACCCGATCGAGACGTACGGATACCGGCTGGTCGAGCCGGACGGCTGCCGGATGCTTCCGGAGCGGCTGGCCGCGTACGGCATCGCCGGTCCGGACGTGGGGCGGTTGCTGCGCGACGGCCACCTGGACCGCGACGGGCGCCGCGTCACCCGGGACGAGGTGAGCGTCGTCCGGCCGGGGCAGCGGTTCGCGTTCGTGATGGACACCGGGCTCTGCGACGGCGTGTACGCGCTCGCCGAGCACGCCGACCTGCTGGTGATCGAGTCGACGTTCCTGGAGTCGGAGGCGGCGCTCGCCGCCGAGGTCGGGCACCTCACCGCCGGCCAGGCCGCGCGGGTCGCGGCCGAGTCGGGGGTACGCACGCTCGTGCTCACCCACTTCTCCCAGCGGTACGCCGACCCGCGCCGCTTCCACGACGAGGCCCGCGAGCACTTCTCCGGTGATCTGGTGATCGCCGAGGATCTTCAGACGGTACAGGTGCCGCCCCGGCGGGTACCGT
This sequence comes from Micromonospora sp. M42, assembly GCF_000568915.1. Lineage (NCBI taxonomy): Bacteria > Bacillati > Actinomycetota > Actinomycetes > Micromonosporales > Micromonosporaceae > Micromonospora > Micromonospora sp. M42. The sequence goes on from NZ_KK037233.1 coordinate 3,435,435, forward strand.
CGCCCGGGTGACGATCTCCCTACGTTCCGCGACCGAGGCCGACCTGATGGCGGTCGGCGCCCTGCACCAGCGTTCCCGGGTGGCGGCGTACTCGTCGTTCCTGCCGCCCGAGGCGCTGGCCGACCCGACGCCGGAGGCGATGGGCCGCTACTGGGTGGAACGGCTGACCTGGGAGGGCGCGGACCACCGGATGACGGTGGCCGAGCGGGACGGGAAGCTGGTGGGCTTCAGCTACCTCGGGCCCGACGACGAGGGCGACCCGGCGACCGGGCTGCTCAACGCGATCCACCTGGAGCCGTCCGAGCGGGGCCGGGGCACCGGACGGGCGCTGATGGTGGACGCGCTCGACGCGATGCGGGCCCGGGGCTGGACGCGCGCGGTGCTGTGGGTGCTGCGGGACAACGCCCACGCGCGCCGTTTCTACGAGCGCGGCGGCTGGACCGCCACCGGTGATGAGCGGGACGAACACATCGGCCGGGTGCTGGTCCCCCAGCTCCGCTACGCCCGCCGCTTGTAAGGAAGGGCCCCTTATTAACGCCTCCGGTAGAGGAAGGGGCCCCTTTTAACACCGCGGTGTTAAAAGGGGCCCCTTCCTTACAAGCAGGGTCAGCGGGCGCCGAGGTGGGCCAGCAGGTCCTGGCGGGTCAGCACGCCCTTGGGCTTGCCGTCGACCAGCACCAGCGCCGCGTCCGCCTTCTCCAGCAGCCCGACCGCCTCGCTCACCGGCTGGCCGCCGCCGATCATCGGCAGCGGCTCGCCCATGTGCCGCTCGATCGTGTCGTGCAGGTGGGCCTGGCCGGTGAACAGCGCGTCGAGCAGGTCCTTCTCGGCGATCGAACCGGCCACCTCACCGGTCACCACCGGCGGCTCGGCCTTGAGCACCGGGAGCTGCGAGACGCCGTACTCGCGCATGTAGTCGATCGCGTCGCGGACCGTCTCGGTCGGGTGCACGTGCACCAGCTCGGGCAGGCCACCGGGCTTGCCGGCGAGCGCGTCGGCCACCGTCGGCTCGGTGCCCGAGTCGTCCAGGAAGCCGTACCGGGCCATCCACTTGTCGTTGAAGATCTTCGACAGGTAGCCCCGGCCGCCGTCCGGCAGCAGCACCACGATCACGTCGTCCGGGCCGGCCTTGCGGGCCACCTCCAGCGCGCCCACCACGGCCATGCCGCAGGAGCCGCCGACCAGCAGACCCTCCTCGCGGGCGAGCCGGCGGGTCATCTCGAAGGACTCCTTGTCCGACACCTCGACGATCTCGTCGGCGATCTTCCGGTCGTACGTCTCCGGCCAGAAGTCCTCACCGACGCCCTCGACCAGGTACGGCCGGCCGGTGCCGCCCGAGTAGACCGAGCCCTCCGGGTCCGCGCCGATCACCTTGACCCGGCCCTCGGACGCCTCCTTGAGGTAGCGGCCGATGCCGGAGATGGTGCCGCCGGTGCCGACGCCCGCCACGAAGTGGGTGATCCTGCCCTCGGTCTGCTTCCACAGCTCCGGGCCGGTGGTCTCGTAGTGCGAGCGCGGGTTGGCCGGGTTGCTGTACTGGTTGGGCTTCCACGCGCCGGGGATCTCCCGGGCCAGCCGGTCGGACACGTTGTAGTAGGAGCGCGGGTCCTCCGGCGCGACGGCGGTCGGGCAGACCACCACCTCGGCGCCGTACGCGCGCAGCACGTCCTGCTTGTCCTGGCTGACCTTGTCCGGGCAGACGAAGACGCAGCGGTAGCCCTTGAGCTGGGCCACCAGGGCCAGCCCGACGCCGGTGTTGCCGCTGGTCGGCTCCACGATCGTGCCGCCCGGCCGCAGGATGCCCGCCTTCTCGGCGTCCTCCACCATGCGCATCGCGATCCGGTCCTTGACCGAGCCGCCCGGGTTGACGTACTCCACCTTCGCCAGCACGGTGGCCTGGATGCCCTCGGTGACGTTGCGCAGGCGGACCAGCGGGGTGTTGCCGATCAGCTCGACGACGTTGTCGTAGTACTGCACCTCGTTGTGCCCTTCGTCGCGCCGCCGTCGTGGGGCGGTCGGTCAGCCGTCAGTTCGCCGACCAGCGTACGTGCCGTCAGGGCACCACATGCCCCGGGATGACCGAGCTGCGACGTGCCTCCCACTCCAGGAACCGTTCCGTCTCGGCGAGCACGCTGCCGGCCAGCCAGGTGACCATCACCGCGTCGTCGGCCAGCCCGAAGATCGCCAGCGGGATCTCCGGCAGCAGGTCGATCGGGCTGACGATGTACGCGGTCGCGCCGGCCATCAGCGCCAGGCGCAGGCCGCCGTCGTACTCGCCCCTGGTGGTGGCGCGGATCATCCTCGGCAGCGCCGCCAGCCGGGCCCCGAGCGACGGCCCGCCCCGCGTACCGGCCGCCAGCGCCCGGGCCAGCGCGGCGAACGCGGCGCTGCGCTTCAACGTCTTCCCCATGTCTTCGCCCCTCTCCGCCCGACCATGGTGCGGCCCGGGGGCAAGCCCGCGTCCGCCACCCCCATCGGTACCCAGTCCGGGCGCCGCCCAGCCATCCGATCAAGGACAGCAGTGGTCGTACCGGCGCGATACTGTCGGTTCATGGGGGACGCTGGTTCCGTCGCGCCGGTCCACTGGCAGCGCGTCCGGCAGATCGCCCGCCTCGCGGCGATCGGCACGGGCGCCACGGTGGCGGCCACCGCCGCCACCGGCGGGGTGCTGCTCGGCCAGGCCCGGCAGGCCCGGCGCACCATCCCGATGGCGCAGGCCCCGCCACCGCGCTGCGACGGCGTGTACGGCGCGAAGCTGCCCGGCCCGCCGGTCACCATGGTCATCCTGGGCGACTCCTCGGCAGCCGGCTACGGCGTGCACAGGCGCCGGGAGACACCGGGCTCGCTGCTGGCCACCGGGCTGTCCCGCCGCCTGCACCGGCCGGTACGCCTGCACCGGTTCGCCGTGGTGGGCGCGCTCTCGTCCGGGCTGAAACCGCAGGTCGAGTCCGCCCTGGAGGTCGAGCCGGACGTGGCGGTGATCCTGGTGGGCGGCAACGACGTCACCAACCGCACCCCGCCGGGGCTGGCCGTGCGCTACCTGGTGGACGCGGTCCGCACGCTGCGGGCGGCCGGCTGCGAGGTGGTCGTCGGCACCTGTCCCGACCTGGGCACCATCCGGCCGATCCAGCCGCCGCTGCGCTGGCTGGCCCGGCGCTGGAGCCGCCAGCTCGCGGCCGCGCAGACGGTGGGCGTGGTCGAGGCCGGCGGCCGGGCCGTCTCACTCGGCGACATGCTCGGGCCGCGGTTCGCCGCCGAGCCCGCCCGGATGTTCGCCTGGGACCGGTTCCACCCCTCCGCAGAGGGGTACGCGATAGCCGCGGCGGCGTTGCTGCCCACCGTGCTGTCCGCGCTGGGCGCGGTCCCGGAACGCAGGCCTGTCCTGCCTGGCGTGGAAGGCGTACGGTCGCTCCCGGAGGCGGCTCACGAGGCGGCCCGGCACGCCGGCACGGAGGTCAGCGGCGCCCAGCTCCGGGGTCGCGACCGCGGGCCCGGCGGACGCTGGGCGCAGCTTCGCCGACGGGCCTTCTTCGGCGTCGGCGCGCTGCCCCCGACCGGCAGCGCCGCCGACTCGGCCACCCTGGAGGAAACGGCATGAGCGAGCGAAGCGGAGTGCTGTCATGAGCGAGCGCAGCGAGCGAATCGGCCAGCTCAGCGCAAACGTGCCTCATGACGGCACGGAGCGAAGCGGAGTGCTGTCATGAGCGAGCGGAACGAGGTGGCCCGGTGGGGCCGGGCGGCGGCCCTGTCGCTGCTGGCCGGCACGGTGGGCGGCGCGGCGGTCCTCGCCGGGCAGGCCATCGCCGCCCGCAGCCGGGAGTACGCCCAGCCCGAGCTGGGTCTGGTGTTGCGCGCGACGGTCGGCCGGGCGGACGCGCCGCCGCTGCGGCTGGTGCTGCTCGGTGACTCGTCGGCGCTCGGTGTCGGCGTCGACCGCTTCGAGGAGACGATCGGCGGTCAGCTCGCGAACCTGCTCGCCGAGGGGCCGCACGGCCGCCGGGTGCATCTGTCCAGCGTCGGGGTCTCCGGCTCCCGCGCCACCGACCTGGCCACCCAGGTGGCCCGGGCGCTGCTCGGCGAGCGGCCCGACGTGGCGGTGGTGCTGATCGGGGCGAACGACGCGACGGCGCTGAGCCGCCCGGGTGACGCGGCCGCCTATCTCGGCTCGGCGGTGCGCCGGCTGCGGGAAGCGCACGTCGAGGTGGTGGTGGGCACCTGCCCCGACCTCGGCGCGGTACGCGCGGTCGCCGCCCCGCTGCGTCAGGTGCTCGGCTGGTCCGGCCGGCGGATGGCACGGGCCCAGACGGCGGCCGTGCTGGACGCCGGTGGCACGGTTGTCGACCTGGGCACCGAGACGGGCCCGGTGTTCCGCGCGGATGCCGGCACGCTCTGCCGCGACGGCTTCCACCCGTCCGCCGACGGCTACCGGGTCTGGGCGCACGCCCTGCTGCCGGCGGTCGAGGCGGCGGCGACTGTCGCGTTCCGGCACCACCGCCGACCGCCCACGGGGTGACATTTCCCGCCCACCGCACACCTTCCCGCGCATGTTACCGGCGCGTTAACGTTGGCTCATGCCGATTGAGTCGCCCCGCGACGCCGTCATCGTCGCCACCGCCCGGTCCCCCATCGGCCGCGCGTTCAAGGGTTCCCTCCGCGAGGTCCGCCCGGACGACCTCGCCGCCACCATCGTCCAGGCCGCCCTCGACAAGGTTCCGGCGCTCGATCCCACCACCATCGACGACCTCTACCTCGGGTGCGGCCTGCCCGGCGGCGAGCAGGGCTTCAACATGGCCCGGGTGGTCGCCACGCTGATGGGCCTGGACGGCCTGCCGGGCGCCACGCTGACCCGCTACTGCGCGTCCTCGCTCCAGACCACGCGGATGGCGATGCACGCGATCCGGGCCGGTGAGGGCGACGTGTTCATCTCCGCCGGTGTGGAGATGGTCTCCCGGTACGCCCGGGGCAACTCGGACACGCTGCCGCCGGAGGCGCAGGCGCTGGTCGGCGGCGGCTGGGAGAACCCCCGCTTCGCCGAGGCCCGGGAGCGTTCCGCGGCCCGCGCCCAGGGCGGCGCCGAGGTGTGGGCCGACCCGCGCGAGGCCGGGCAGCTCCCCGACATCTACCTCGCCATGGGGCAGACCGCGGAGAACCTGGCCCAGGTGTACGACGTGACCCGCGAGGACATGGACGCGTTCGGCGTCCGCAGCCAGAACCTCGCGGAGAAGGCGATCGCGGACGGCTTCTGGGCCCGCGAGATCACCCCGGTCACCACGCCGGACGGCACGGTGGTCAGCACCGACGACGGCCCGCGTGCCGGGGTGACCCTGGAGGCCGTGGCCGGTCTGAAGCCGGTGTTCCGCCCGGACGGCCGGATCACCGCCGGCAACTGCTGCCCGCTCAACGACGGCGCCGCCGCAGTAGTGATCATGAGCGCCGAGCGGGCGTCCGAGCTGGGTCTCACCCCGCTGGCCCGGATCGTCTCCACCGGCGTCAGCGCGCTCTCTCCCGAGATCATGGGCCTGGGCCCGGTCGAGGCGTCGAAGCAGGCGCTGAAGCGGGCCGGCATGACCATCGACGACGTCGACCTGGTCGAGATCAACGAGGCGTTCGCCGCGCAGGTGATCCCCTCGTACCGGCAGCTCGGCATCCCGGAGGAGAAGCTGAACGTCGCCGGTGGCGCGATCGCCGTCGGCCACCCGTTCGGCATGACCGGCGCCCGGATCACCGGCACGCTGCTCAACGCGCTGGAGTGGCACGACAAGACCATCGGTCTGGAGACGATGTGCGTCGGCGGCGGCCAGGGCATGGCGATGGTGCTGGAGCGACTGAGCTGAGACCGGTTCGCCGGCGCGCGGGCCGGGTACGGGAGGCCGTATGGCGACCGTCGTGGAACGTGAGCGCAAGTACTCCGGCGACGAGGGTTTCCAGCTGCCCGACCTGACCGGGTGCGGTGGCGTCGTGACCATGTCCGACGCCACCGTCTCGGATCTGGACGCCGTCTACTGGGACACCGATGACCTGCTCCTGCTGCGCAGCGGGCACGCGCTGCGTCGGCGTACCGGGGGGCACGACGCGGGCTGGCATCTCAAGGTGGGCGCGGTCGGCGGCGCGCGGGTCGAGCACCAGTTCCCGGCCGGGGCGTCCGACGACGGCCCGCCGGCCGAGATCGTCGCGCTGATCCGGGGCGCGTCGCGGGGCCGTACCGTCGCTCCGGCCGCCCGGGTGGTCAACCGCCGCCGGGAACGGCGGCTGCTGGACGCGGACGGCCGGGTGCTGGCCGAGGTGGCCGAGGACGACGTCCGGTCCGAGGATCTGGTGGACGGTGCCGCGCGGACCTGGCACGAGATCGAGATCGAGCTGGTCGACGGCGACGAGGCGCTGCTCGACGCGCTGGGCGAGCGGCTGCGCGCAGCAGGTGCCCGGGAGGTGGCGGTCAGCAAGTCGCACCGGGCCGTCGCGGGCCGGATCGAGCGCTTCGACGACCGGGAACCGGACGGCCCGGCGGGGCCGGTCCTCACGTACGCCAGGGCGCAGCGGGACGCGATCGTCGGCAACCACGCGGCCGCGTACCAGGGTGACGAGGACGCGGTCCACGACATGCGCGTCGCGGCCCGCCGGTTGCGGGCGACGCTGCGTACGTTCCGAGGGTTGTGGGACCGCCGGGAGAGCGAGGCGGTCCGGGCCGAGCTGCGCTGGCTCGGCGGCGAGCTGGGCCGGGTCCGCGACATCCAGGTGATGGCGGCCCGGCTCACCGAGGCGGTGCACGAGCTGCCGGACGAGCTGGTGCTCGGCCCGGTGGCCGCGCGGATCGGCGAGCGGTTCGCGGCCGACCTGGCCGGGACGACAGCGGCGCTGCGGTCCGCGTTGGACTCCGACCGCTATGCCGAGCTGCTGGCCCGCCTGGGTCGGCTGGTCGACGGCGCACCTGCCGACGTGGGCCGGCGCTGGGTGGACCGGCGGATCCGCAAGGCGGTACGCCGTGCTGACGAACGGCTGGACCGGGCGCTCACGCTCGAAGGGACGGCCGGGGACGCGGCGCTGCACGAGGCGCGTAAGAAGCACAAGGCGGCCCGGTACGCGGTGGAGGTGCGGGAGCCGAGCGCCGGCAAACCGGCCGCCCGCCTGGTGAAGCGGTTCAAGGCGCTCCAGGATCTGCTCGGCGCCCACCAGGATTCGGTGGTGACCCGGGAGACGCTGCGGCGGCAGGCGCTCCAGGCGTACGCCGACGGCGAGAACACGTTCACCTACGGCCTGCTGCACGGGAGGCAGGCGGAGGCCGCCGGCCACGACCGTCCCGCCGTCCTGCGGGCACGCGACCGGGCCCGACGCCGCAAGGCACGCCGCTGGCTCAAGCCCTGACCGCCCCCGCCACCCGGTCGATCATGAAGTTAGCGGGGATCCGCGTCCGTTTTGTCGCCGCCAACTTCATGATCAACGCGACGAAAGGGCAGGGGGCGAGTCAGAGGACGGTGCGGGTTCGGGTTATCGCCTCGGCGGCCTCGGCCAGGACGGGGGCGGGGGGATCGGCCAGCGTCAGGTCGGCGGTTACCACGCGGAGCTGGTCTGGGAGGGCCTGGTCGCTGGGGAGCCGGGGCACCTCGCGGCGCGGCTCGCCCGCCGCGTCGGCGGCCAGGTTGGCGATCTCCTGGACCAGCTTGTGCACCAGGTCGGCCCGGGACACGTTGCCGCCCTCGGCCTTGGCCGACCAGCGCGGCTGCTGCCAGTGCCCCACCTGTCGGACCAGCAGGGTCACCGCCCGGTCCAGTTCCGCTGCGCTCATCGCCGCCGAGTCTACGGCGACGCCGGGCTGGAGCGTGCTCAGCGGCGTACGTAGCTGAGCAGGCGCAGGATCTGCCAGTACAGGAAGATCAACCCGACGAGCAGCCCGAACGCGCAGTACCAGGCGTAGCGGCGGGGCAGCCGATTCGCGGCCGACCGCTCGACCAGGTCGAAGTCGAGGATGAAGCTGAGCGCGCCGGCGATGATCGCCACCACCGAGAACACGTACGGCAGCCAGCCCACCCGGTCGCTGAGGCTGTAGACGGCCACGCCCTGCCGCCCGGTGAACAGGTACGCGAACAGGTTGACCAGGCCGATCGCCACGATCCCGACGAGCGTGCCGATGACCAGGCGGGCCAGGCGCGGCGTGGCGCGTACCAGCCGGGCCCGGTAGAGCACCGCCATGCCGAGGAAGACGCCGAACGTGCCGACCACCGCCTGCGCCACGATGCCCGGGTAGACCAGTTCAAAGGCGCGGCTGGCCACCCCGAGCAGCAGCCCCTGCAACATGGCGTACCCGACGATGACCGGCGGACTGGTGATCTGCTTCAGCGAGATGACGAGCACCAGGGCGAGGCTGGCCAGCGCGCTTCCGGCCAGCGCGGCGGAGATCCACGCGGCCTGCGGCACCAGCACCCAGGACAGCGCCGCCGTGACGCCGGTGACCAGCAGCAGGCCCACGGTCCGGCTCACCACGTCGGCCACCGTCATCGCGTCGGCGGTTCCGACCCCGAGCACCTGCCGCTCGGCGCGGCCGACGTCGTCCAGCCGGTCCAGCACCGGATTGGCACTGCGCACCGTGACCACCTCCCGCCCACGTACCCGAGTCCCACTCTGCCCCGGTCGGCACGGCAGGGACGGGAAAACGGCGACGCCCGCCGCCGCGGATGCGGCAGGCGGGCGTCGGCGGAAAGCGAGACGTCAGTCGTCGCCCTGGAAGTAGCTGAGCAGCCGCAGGATCTCGATGTAGAGCCAGACCAGGCCGACCACGATGCCGAAGGCGGCCGTCCACGAGTAGCGCTGCGGGAGTCCCATCCGGACCCCCTCCTCGATGTCGGCGAAGTTGAGCACGAAGCTCAGCGACGCCACCACGATGCAGACCAGGCTGAAGCCGATGGCCAACTTGCTGCCATCCCGCAAGCCGGTGTTCACGCCGGCCAGGGACAACACGAAATTGATCAGCATGACCGCGAAGAGGCCTGCCATGATCGAGACCAGGATGCGGGCGAACTTCGGGGTGGCCCGGATGATCCGCGCCTTGTAGATCATCGCCATGAGGAAGAAGACGCCGAAGGTCGCCACCACGGCTTGGAGCACGATCCCGTCGTACCGCGCCTCGAACGCCTTGCTGACCATGCCGACGAAGACGCCCTCGATGATCGAGTACGCCACCACGAGCGCCGGGTTGGCCATCCGGGAGAACGAGATGATCAGACCCAGCACCAGGCCGACCACCGCGGCGCCGATCCACGCCACGCCGACGAGCGAGTCCGGCACGAGCACCCAGGCCGCAGCGGCCGAGGCGCCGAGGATGGCGAGCATGAGGACCGTCTTGACGACCACGTCGTCGAGCGTCATCGGGGTCACGGTGGGCGGTGCCACCGGCTGGCCGTAGCCGCCCGGGTAGGGCTGGGCGTAGGGCTGCTGCGGGTACTGCTGCTGGGGGTATCCGGGCTGACCGTAAGGCCCGGGCTGGGCGTACCCGGCCGCCCGCTCACGCTCTGCCGCCTGGCCGAGCCGGGCGAGCACCGGGTTCGAGGTCTTCACTTCTCAGGCCTCCCTCAGGGGGTCGATCGCACGTAGACGTGCTACTCCAGGGTAGACGTGGCCGCAATCGCGCGTGCGACGGCTAGCTGTGGGAAACCTGAGAGTTCGTGTGCCCGGGGCGGGGGTCGAACCCGCACGCCTTGCGGCAGCCGCTTTTAAGGCGGCCGTGTCTGCCGTTCCACCACCCGGGCGGGTGACACCGGCGCGCCGACACGCGCGGTGCAGATCTCACCGTAGCGGCTCGGCCGCGACCCGGCGTACCCCGACGGCTGCGGCCGTTATGGTCGAGGCCGTGACCAGCGCCGCCCGCACGGCCTCCGGGCCCGACCAGGTCCGGGCGGCCCGCCCGGCGACGGTCACGCGGAGGATGACGGCCGCCGTCCGGCGGCGCCGCGCCGACCTGCTCGTGGGGCTGGCGTTCGCCGCGTTCGCCGCCTGGCTCACCCACGGCCTCTGGCCGGCGCCGGGCGCGCGGGTACTCGCGCTCAACCCGGCCGACCAGACGCTGTACGAGTGGTTCCTGGCGCTCGACGCGCGTGCCCTGCGCGGCGAGCTGAGCCTGGTCAGCGACCGCCTGAACGCGCCGGACGGGGTCAACCTGATGGCGAACACCTCGGTCGTCGCGCTCGGCGTGCTGCTCGCCCCGGTCACGCTGGCGTTCGGCGCGCCGGTCACGTTCGCGCTGCTGGTCGCGCTCAACCTGGCCGGTACCGCGCTGGCCTGGTACCTGCTGTTCACCCGCGTCCTACGGGCCCGTCCGCTCGCGGCCGGGCTGGGCGCGTCACTGTGCGGCTTCGGGCCGGGCATGGTCTCGCAGAGCAACGGCCATTTGCACATGACCGCGCAGTGGCTGGTCCCGGCGCTGGTCTGGCTGGTCGTCCGGCTGCTACGCGCCGCCGACCCGGCCGGGCGCCCGGACGGCCCGGACCGCCGCCGGATGATCTCGTCGGCGGCCGGGCTCGCCGCTGTCGTCACCGTGCAGGTGTTCGTCGGCGAGGAGGTGCTCTTCCTCACCGCGCTCACGCTGGCGGTGATGACGCTCGCGTACGGGCTGGCCGACCGGGAACTGCTGCGCCGGGCCGGTCCCGGCTTCGCCCGCGGGCTGCTGGGCGCGGCCGGGCTGGCGCTGCTCGTGCTGGCGTACCCGCTCTGGGTGCAGTTCGCCGGTCCGCAGGGCGTCGCCGACGGGATGTTCCCGCCCGCCTACTTCTCCGCCGACCTGGCCGGCTGGACCCGCCTCTCCGCGCTGACCGTGTTCGGCAGCCCGGAGGCGGTCCGGCTGACCACCGGTCCGGCCGAGTTCACCACGTTCCTCGGCTGGCCGCTGCTGCTGGTCGCGGTCGGCTGCGCGGCCTGGCTGGGCCGGCGGCCGCTGGTGGTGGCGCTGGTGGCAGGCGCGCTGGTGACGGCCGCGCTCGCGCTCGGCCCCGAGGTCGTGGTCGGCGGCGAACGGACCGGGCTTCCCGGCCCGTACCGGCTGCTGGCCGGGCTGCCGGTGGTGGACGGCGCGCTGCCGATGCGCTTCGCGCTGGCAGTGCTGCCGCTGGTCGGTACCGTGCTCACGCTCGCCGTGCACCGGGCGCTCGGCGAGTCCGGCCGGGCCCGCCGGGGTGTCCCGATCGCGGTCGGCGCGGCGGTGCTCAGCGTCCTGCCGACGCCGCTGCCCACGATGGACCGGCCGCCGCTGCCCGAGTTCGTCACCGGCGGCCACTGGCGGCAGTGCGTACGCCCCGGTGGGGTGCTGGTGCCGGTGCCCACCGCCACTCCGCAGACCCCCTGGCCGATGCGCTGGGCCACCGCCACCGGCGTCGGCTTCGCCATGCCGGAGGGCTTCTTCATCGGCCCGTACGGGCGGGGCGGCTCGGCCACCATGGGCACCTGGCAACGCCCCACCTCGGCCCTGCTCGCCGACGTGGCCCGCCGGGGCGTGGCGCCGGCGGTCGGTGACCGGCAGCGCCGCCAGGCCGCCCGGGACGTCGAGTTCTGGCGCGCGTCCTGCGTCGCGGTGACCGACGACGCGCCGCACGCGGACATGCTGCGCCGCACCCTGGAGCAGTTGTTCGGGCGGCCGGGTACGCGGCTCGCCGACGCCTGGACCTGGCGGTTCTGAGCCACGAAAACGGCGCGGGGACCTTCCGTTCGGAAAGTCCCCGCGCCGGATCCGTCAGACGCGCGCGGCGACCGGCGGGGCGGACGCCTCGGCGAACTCCTCACGCGGGTCGTGCAGCTGACCCAGCGCCACCACCTCACGCTTGAGGAAGAACGCCAGCGTCCAGTCGACCACCACGCGCACCTTGCGGTTGAACGAGGGGATCCGCGACATGTGGTACGTCCGGTGCATGAACCAGGCCGGCCAGCCGGTCATCTTGATGCCGTAGACCTGCGCCACGCCCTTGTGCAGGCCGAGGCTGGCCACGCTGCCGGCGTGCTTGTGCTTGTAGTCGACCGGCTCGCGCCCGCGGATCACGTTGGCGATGTTGTCGGCCATCCGCGCCGCCTGCCGCACCGCGTGCTGGGCGCTCGGCGAGCAGAAGTTGCCCGGCTCCTTGGTCAGGTCCGGCACGGCGGCGCAGTCGCCGGCGCTCCACGCGCCCTCGACCACCCGGTCGCCGTCCACGATCTGCAGCGTCGGCCGGCAGGTGACCCGGCGGCGCTCGTCGCGCGGGAAGTCCGTGGCGTCGAGCATCGGCGACGGCTTCACACCGGCGGTCCAGACGATGGTGTCGGACGGGAAGCTGTCGCCGTCGGAGAGCTTCACCACACCGTCGACGCAGGACTCCAGCCGGGTGTCCAGGCGGATGTCCATGTCCCGCTTCATCAGCTGCTGCACCGTGTAGGCGCCCATGTCCCGGTCGACCTCGGGCAGCACCCGCTGGGTCGCCTCGACCAGCACCCAGCGCATCTCCTCCGGCTTCAGCTCCGGGTAGTAGCGCAGCGCGTCGCGGGCCATGTCCTCCATCTCGGCGAGCGCCTCGATGCCGGCGTAGCCGCCGCCGACGAAGGTGAACGTCAGCGCGCGGCTGCGTACCGCCGGGTCGGTGGTGGAAGCCGCCACGTCGAGCCGGTCCAGCACGTGGTTGCGCAGGTAGATGGCCTCACCGATGGTCTTGAACCCGATGCCGTGCTCGTGCAGGCCGGGAATCGGCAGGGTGCGGGAGACCGAGCCGGGCGCGACCACCACGTGGTCGTACTGGATCTCCCGGGCCGGGCCGCTGATCGGCTGCACCACTGCGGTCATGCGGTCGTGGTCGATCCGGGTGACGGTGCCCGCCACCACGGTGCACTTGCGCAACTCCCGCCGCAGCGGCACGACGGCGTGCCGCGGGGAGATGTTGCCCGCCGATGCCTCCGGGAGGAACGGCTGGTACGTCATGTGCGGCTGCGGGTCGACGACGATGACCTCGGCCTCACGCCTGCTCAGCTTCTTGGACAGGCGCAGAGCGGCGTACAGGCCCACGTGACCGGCACCCACGACAAGGATCCGCTTCGGGTTCACGTCATCTATCTTTCCCCGGGGGCCCCCGGTAATCCCGCGCGAGACCCCCTTCTGTGACGGAGCACAACCCATGTGACCTGCGCAACGTCATCGGAACGCTGCGTCACTTGCGGCGCAGCAACCAGCCCAGCAGCGCGCTCAGCCCCACCGCCACCAGCAGCCCCACCACCGTCGCCGCCTGCGAGCCGTCCGTCCCGCCGACGCCACCCAGCCACGCCAGCACCACGCCGAGCACAGCGCTGGCAAGCACCACCCCGCCCGCCCGGCTCAACCACCGGAACACCACGTCCGGGTCGATCAGTCCGTCGTAGGGCAGCAACGCGGCGAGCGCGCAGAGCGAGTGCGCCAGATAGAGCAGCGTCGCCACGGCGAGCAGCCGCCACAGCGCCGGCGGCCGGTCGAAGCCGAGCGTGGCCAGCAGCCAACCGCCGACCGTCACCAGCGCGGCGAACGTCGGCCAGATCCGGCGCGGACCGAACGCCGGCAGCACCGCGGCCACCGCCAGGGCCAGCAGCGAGCGCGCGGTGAGGGCCTGCACCGGGTACGCGAGCAGGAAACCGGCCAGCACGGTGAGGAAGATGCCGCCGCGTACCAGCAGCGGCAGCGGGCTGACCCGGGCGGCCGCGTACCGCAGCGCCCGTACCCGCTCGACCAGGGCGTCCGTCACTGAGCCGGCCTTTCGTTCGCGACTGCGGGACTCCGCTTCGCTGCGTTCCTCGCGCTCACCGCAACCCTGCCTTCGGGGCGGTCGCCAGGCGGGCCACGTCGCGGAGCACCTCGTCCAGGCTGCCCGCGCCGGCCCAGCGCACCACCGGCACGCCGTGCTCGCGGAGCTGGCCGATCATCGTGTCCCGGTCCAGCCGCCACAGCCGGTACGCCACCTCGGCCCAGCCCCGCTCCTTCGGCACCGGCAGTTCGGCCGGCAGCGTGTCCACCGCCACCACGAACCGGCCGCCGCGGGCCAGCCGGGCCAGCATCTGCGCGGACCGCTCGTCGAGCAGCGGGGTGAGCACCACCACGAGCGCGTCCGAGGAGAGCAGTTGCGGGCCGAAGACCTGGTCGTACGGCTCGTGCGGGGACGACTCGGCGTGCACGTCGAGCAGCCACTCCAGCACGGTCAGGTACTGCCGCCGCCCGGTGGCCGGACGCAGCCGGCGCGCGGCCGGGCCGTACTCCAGCATCGACACCCGGTCACCGCGGTGCAGGTAGTGCTCGGCGATCGCGGCGGCGGCCCGAACCGTGGTGTCCAGCACCGACGCCGGGCCGTTCACGCCACCGGAGCGGCCCGCCTCGGCGAGCACGTCCAGCAGCACCACCACCTCGGCGTCCCGGTCCGAGAGCGTCGCCGCCACGTGCAGTTGGCGGGCCCGCAGCGACACCCGCCAGTCGATGCGGCGCAGCCGGTCGCCGGGCGCGAACACGCGTACCCCGGCCAGCTCGCCGCCCTCCCCCGGCCGCCGCGATCGGTGCGCGCCGACCAGCCCGGCGGCCCGGGGCATCGCCTCGACCGCGTCGAACGGCTCGGTACGCGGGTAGACCCGGGCCCGGATCGGGTCGGTGATCACCGCGCGGGAGACCAGCAGCCCGTCGGCGACGGCGACCCGCACCCCGGCCGGGCCGATCGGGTGCCGCCCCCACCGCAGCGCCGTGCCGGTCAGCTCCAGGTCGACGGCGCTGCCCCGGGGTACGGAGGTGACGAACGGGCGGTCCGCCCCGCCGGAGCGGCTCACGTCCAGCCCGGTGCCGCCGAAGCCGACCTGCTCCACGCGCAGCCAGCGCGACATCCGCGTCCGCACCACCGCGAGGTCGTACCCGACCAGGTCCGGGTTGGCCACCGCGACGGTCGCGGCCAGCGGGGAGCCCTCGACCAGGTGGGTGTCCGCGACGCCCAGCTCCAGTTCCGGCAGGCCCGCGGGGCGGCGGCGCAGCGCGTACGCGGTGCCCAGCGCGAACGGCGTGGCGAGCACCACCAGGTCGATGCGGCCGAGCAGGACCGCCGCGACGAGCAGCACGCCGGTGAGCAGCACGGCCCGGCCGAGCGCCCAGGTGGGTGCCCAGCCGCTCGCCGCCTCGGCCCGATCCATCAGCGCCCGGCGGCGTAGCTGGGCAGCGCGCCGCTGGCCGGGGCGGGCGTGGACTCCAGCACCTCGCCGACCACGAACGCCGGATCCACCCGGCGCAGCCACATCTCCGGCCGCAGCGTGATCCGGTGCGCCAGCGCGGGCGCCGCCACCGCCTTGACGTCCTCCGGCACCACGTAGTCGCGGTTGGCGAGCACCGCCCGGACCCGGGACAGCAGCAGCAGCGCCAGCGAGCCGCGCGGGGACGCGCCGACGAGCACCGACGGGTGCTCCCGGGTGGCGGCGGTGAGTGCCACGATGTACCGGCCGACCGAGTCCTCGACCACCACGTCCTCCAGCGCCGCCTGCATGGCGCGCAGCGTCGCGGCGTCCACCACCGGCTTGATCTCCGCCTCCTCGCGGCGGCGGGCGATCCGGCGGCGCAGCACGTCCCACTCCTCGTCGTGGCTGGGGTAGCCGAACGACACCCGCAGCAGGAACCGGTCGAGCTGCGCCTCCGGCAGCGGGTACGTGCCCTCGTACTCGATGGGGTTGGCGGTGGCGAGCACGTGGAACGGCTCGTCCAGGCGGTAGGTCACGCCCTCCACCGACACCTGCTTCTCCTGCATCGCCTCCAGCAGCGCCGACTGCGTCTTCGGCGGCGTCCGGTTGATCTCGTCGGCGAGCAGCAGGTTGGTGAACACCGGCCCGGCCCGGAACGCGAAGTCGCCGCTGCTCTGGTCGTAGAGGAACGAGCCGGTCACGTCGGCGGGCAGCAGGTCCGGCGTGAACTGGAGCCGCCGGAAGTCCAGCCCGAGCGCCTGCGCGAAACAGCGCGCGGTGAGCGTCTTGCCCAGGCCGGGCAGGTCCTCCAGCAGCACGTGACCACCGGCGAGGATGCCGGCCAGCACCAGCTCCAGCGCGTCCCGCTTGCCGACCACGACGGTGCCGACCGCCTCCAGGACGGCCCGGGCGAGCCGGCCCACCTCGGCGGGGGCCATGCTCCGGTCCACGTCGTTCATCAGATCTTCTCCAGTTCGGCGACGATCGCCGCGAGGTCGCGCGGCGACGGAGGGCGGCGGGCGGGGGTGGTGAGGAACGTCCACAGTGGCTCGCCGAGCACCGACCGGGCGCGGGCCGGATCGGACTCGCGGGTGACGCCGTGGCGCTGGCGCAGCCGCTCGTCGGCCAGCTCGCCGAGGCGCGGCAGGATGCGTTCGGTGAACCGCTCCCGGTTGTCGGCGGACCAGTCCAGCGGGCGCTCCCAGCCGTTGATCGCGGTGCGCAGCGCGTCCCGGGCGGACCAGTTCCAGGTGCCGGGCTCCTCACCGGCGGGCGTCCGGGCGCCGGCGCGGGGCGGCGGCGGGGGCGACAGCGCGGCGGTGACCCGGCGTACGGCGAGCACGGCGAGCACCCCGGCCACGATGATCCAGATCGGCACCTTCAGGCCGACCGCGCGCAGCCCGACCACGACCACCACCACGACGGCGGCGGTGACCGCGGCGGTCCGCAGCAGCAGGCGTGCCCGGCCACCGCCCGAGGGGCGTACGTCCTCCCCGGCGGGCTCCTCGCCGAACGACAGCAGGTCGTCGATGCTGGTGCTCACGACGCCTCCCCCGCCAGGCTGGTCAGCTCGCCGCGCAGCCGGCGTAGCGCGGCGCGGGCCTGGTCCCGGGTGTGCTCGTCGACCGGGTGCGTGGCGTACCGGGCCTCCCGGTAGACGTGCGCGAACCCGTCGAGCACGTCGGCGCTGGCGATCGCCGGGATGCCGGCCTCCGGGTCGCCGCGCAGCAACCGGGCCACCAGGTCGGTCGGGGTGTCGCCGGTGTGCCGGGGCACGCCCGCGTCCTCGGCGGCCTCCTCCAGGCGCACCCAGCACGCGATGACGGCGGTACGCGGGTCGGTGGAGCGGTCGTCCAGTTCGACGAGCCCGGCGTCGAGCGCGGCCACCACCTCACGCGCGGTCCCCTCGGCGGTACGCCGGGAGCGCCGCACCGGCACCGCCCGGGTCGTCCGCCGCAGCGCGCCCCGGAGCACGTTCCACAGGACGTACCCGATGGCGCCCAGCACCACCGCGAACAGCAACGCCACGGCGGCGGTGGCCAGCCAGTCGGGCACACCGCCCGACGTGGACTCACCCACGTCGCGGGGTTCCACCGGGTACGACGGCACCGCCTCGGGCGACGGGTACTCCGGCACGTACGGGATGGTGTCCGCGGCCGGCGGGATCCGGCTGGCCCCGATGGCGGAGTGACCGGCGGCGAACGCGGCGAGCGCGAGCAGCACCGTCACCGCGGCGACCGGCCACCACCTGCGCAGTACGCCGAAATCCATCCCACCGCCTCAGGTGTTCCTCAGTCCACCCCGGCCAGGTCCTTCGCCCGGGTGAACACGTCGTCCAGCATCGCCGGTGTGAGCCGGCCGGTGAACGTGTTCTGCTGGCTGACGTGGTAGCAGCCCAGCAGGTCCGGCACGGACTCGCCGGACCAGTGTGCCCCATGGCCGAACGCCGGTCGCGGCGTGGGCGGTCGCTGCCCGTACACCTGACGGAGCACCGGCCACCACGCGGCCCACGCGAAGGCACCCAGCGCGACCACGACGCGCAGCGTGGGCCGGATCAGTTCGACCTCGCGGTGCAGCCACGGCGCGCAGGTGTCCCGCTCGGCCGGGGTGGGCTTGTTGTCCGGCGGCGCGCACCGCACGGCCGCGAAGATGCGGGTCTCGCGCAGCGTCAGGCCGTCGTCGGAGGCGACGCTCGTCGGCTGGTTGGCCAGCCCGGCGCGGTGCAGCGCGGCGAACAGCACGTCACCGGACCGGTCCCCGGTGAAGATCCGGCCGGTGCGGTTGCCGCCGTGCGCGGCCGGCGCCAGACCGAGAATGGCGATGCGCGCGTCCGGCGGGCCGAGGCCGGGCACCGGCCGTCCCCAGTAGTCCTGGTCGCGGAACGCGGCGCGCTTGACCCGCGCCACCTCCTCCCGCCACGCCACCAGGCGCGGGCAGGCGAAGCAGTCGCTGACCGCGCCGTCGAGGTCGGCCAGGTCGGCCGCCCGCGCGGCGCGGGCGACCACGTCCTGCGGGGTACGCGACTCAGCCAAGCTTCGCCCGGAACAGTTCCAGCGTGCGGGCCCAGGCGGTGGCGGCGGCCCGCTGGTCGAAGTGCTCCGGCCGGTCCTCGTTGAAGAACGCGTGCGCGGTGCCCGGGTAGTCGAACGTCTGGCAGGTGCCACCGGCCGACTCGATGGACCGGCGGACGCTCTGCACCCCGTCGGCGGCGGACAGGCCGTCCGCCTCGGAGCAGTGGATGAGCGCGGCCTTCCCGGCGTAGCCGGCCCAGCCGCCTTCGTCCGCCGCTCCCACGGCCATGCCCTCCCAGGGCAGGCGCGGGTAGAACCCGGCGGTGGCCACGATGCGCTCGGAGAACGTGCCGGACCACAGGGCCAGGCTGGCGCCCGCGCAGAACCCGGCGCAGCCCACCTTGCCGGCGACCTCGGGCCGGCTCGCCAGGTATTCGGCGGCAGCGGCGATGTCGCTCGCCGCCTCGTCCATCTGGGAGCTGTTGAGCATCAGCCGCGGCTCGGTCGGCTTCACTGCCGGTCCGCCGTGCCGGAAGTCGGGCGCGAGCGCGACGAAGCCGGCCTCCGCGAAGCGGTCGACCACGGCCCGTACGTGGGGTACGAGACCCCACCAGTCCTGGATGACGATGACCGCCGGGCTGGCCACACCGCCGGAGGGTATCGCGAGATACCCCTCGCTCGTCCCCCCGTTGCCGGTGAAGCTCACCATCTCGCCCATGGGCCCGTCCTCCTTGCGGTCAGTCAACGTTGGCTGGTCGCACAGTTGGCTGTTACGTGCCGGTAGCGTGCCACGCGGTCAGCGGCCCGGGGAAGACAGAACAACAGTGGCATTCACCTCCTGTAGACCTCACAGACCAGTGGCCGACGCCCCGCACCACAACCCGGCGAGATCTTGGAAGCTTGCGGCCCTTATGAGGGCTGTCATGTCCCGGGACATGTGTCAACGGGAAGTCCCGATAGATGTGTCAGGGGTTGTGGATCGTGGGGGTGGGGGTGAGGGGGATGTAGTTCTTGTCGGGGTTGAGGTGGAGGTAGCCGATGGGTTGGCCGTCGGGGTGGTAGATGGTGACGTGGTTGTTGTCGCGGATGGCGGTGACGGTGGTGCCGGCGTGGGTGGTGCCGACGCTGGTGCGGTGTCCGGCGACGGCGATGGCGCCGTTGCTGGCGACGGGGCAGTGGTGCAGGGTGGCGTCGGTTTGCAGGGGTGGGCTGGTGGGTCCGCCGAGGGTGGGTGCGTGGGTCCAGGCGTGGGCGGGTGTGGTGCGGTGGGGTAGGGCGCTGTGGCGGCGTTGGGTGTTGTAGTAGCGGCGGTAGGTGTCCAGGAGTGTTTGCAGGGCGGTGAGGGTCTGTGGTGGGGGTTGGGTGCTCAGCCATTTTTTGAGGGTTTGGTGGTGGCGTTCGACCTTGCCGCAGGTTTGTGGGTGGTAGGGGCTGGAGTTGATCGGGCGGGTGCCGTGGTCGATCAGGGTCTGCACGAAGGTGGAGATTGATCCGGGTCGGGTGCGGCGGCTGGTGAACGCGATGCCGTTGTCGCTGAGCACGATGGCCGGCACGCCGTAGGCGGTGAACGCCTGTCTGATCGCGGTGATCGCGGCTCGGGCGGTCTCCGCGGCGGCGGCGTGGCAGGCGACCAGGGTGCGGGTGCAGTCGTCCAGGACGTCGAAGACGACGACAGTGCGGCCGTCGGCGAGTTTCACTTCGGTGGCGTCGATCTGATAGCAGTCGCGGGGCCGGGCATAGCTGAAACGCCGCCACGAGCTACGCGGTCGTTTAGCCGGAGTAGCCACGAGCAGGTCATGCCGGGCCAGCACCCGGTTGACCGTCGAGCGTGACGGCACCGACCAGGACGCGTCGGTGCGCCGGCGCACATCGTCCAACGCGTCTCGGATGAAGTCAGCCCCGTTGTCCGGGCCCAGTTCAGCGCGCAGTTTGCAGATCCACGCGTCCACCTCCGGCGGCGTGACCCGCGGACTGGTACGCGGCCGCCGGGATCGTTCCTGCCACTGACCCTCGGCCCGGATACGTGCGCGGTGCCGGTACACCGTGCGCACCGACACCCCGTGCTCACGCGCGAACTCGGCCGCGTTCACCCGAACCCCCGCCGCCAGCAGCGCGTCCAGCAGGTTCATCACATGCCGCCGAGAAGCCATGCCCGGCAGCACATACCACCCGACCCAAGATCCCTACCACGTGACACATGTATCGGGACTTCAACGCTGACAGATGTCATGGGACTGAACAGCCCTTATGAGGGCCGTTTCCTTCCAAGATCTCGCCGGATCGAGCGCGCGCTCAGGGAGTTGACGTGGGTTCCGGGGAAGCGGTGGGGGTGGCACTGCCGGTGGGCGCGAGTGCGGGCGGAGCGATCGACGGCGAGGCCGGCGGACCGAACGGGGCCAGCTCCGGGCAGTACGGGTAGGTGTTACGCATCTCCGGCACCGCGCCGGCGTCAGCCATGCAGCTCGGCCAGCCGAGCCGGATCGGCACGCCGTTCTGGTCGAAGAGCCGCGCGTCGCGGATCAGCCGCCCCTGCTGGTCGTAGACGAAGACGTCCTCGATCCGGTCGTACCTGTGGTCCACCGACGTCTGCTCGTAACTGCCGTAGCTGTCGGTGTCGGCGCGCTCGTCCACCTGGGCCAGCACGGCGAAGGAGAACAGCAGCAGCGCGGCGGTGGCGATCTGGTGCAGTTGGCGCCGCCACCCGGTGATCCCGGCGGATCGGCGACCCCACCACATGGACGCGACGATCGCGCCGATGAGCAGCAACAGCCCCGTCGAGCTGTTGCCGTCCAGCCGGGGCACCAGGCCGGACCGGCCGTCCACCATCCACGCCACGATCAGCGCGGCCAGCCATCCGCGCACCAGCCACCAGGCCGGGCGCAGCGGGCGCAGGAAGTCGCTCACCGTCTCGTGCCCGAGCACCGGGCCGAGCTGGCGGTCGAGCAGACGCAGCTGGGTAGCCGCCTCCCGCCGGGCCTCGGCGAGGCGGTGGAAACGCGCCGGCCGCCGGCTCGGCTGGGCACCGGCGACGGCGCGCAGCTCGGCGGCGTACGCCTCGGGGGCGCCCAGGCGGTCGACCAGCGTGCCCTCGCCCTCGGCGGCAACCTCGGCGAGGTGTTCCGGCAGTTCCTCGGTCAACTCGTCGCGGACCTCCGGCGGCAGGTCGGCGAGCGCGGCCCGCACCCGGTCGACGTAGTCCGTGATCTCCTGCCCCATGACGGTCATGCCGCCATCCCCCGATCGTCGAGCAGCGCGTCCATGGTGGTGGCGAACGAGCGCCAAATCTTGCCGGAGCGGGTGAGCTGGTCACGCCCGGCGGCGTTGAGCGAGTAGTACTTGCGGTGCGGCCCGGACTCGCTCGGCACCACGTACGTGGTGAGCAGACCGGCCGCGAACAGCCGGCGCAGCGTGCCGTAGACCGAGGCGTCGCCGACCTCGGTGAGACCTGCCTCGCGTAGCCGCCGCAGGATGTCGTAGCCGTACCCGTCCTCGTCCTTGAGCACGGCGAGCACCGCGAGGTCGAGCACGCCCTTGAGGAGCTGCGTGGTATCCACGCTCCGCACAGTAGTGCGCAATACGCACTACCGTCAACGACACAGCACCTACAGGCGGGCGGTCCATCCGATGAAACGGTCGAACAGATCGGCCGGGTTCGGGTTGGTGCGCAGCAGGTCGGCGGTGGCGTGGAACAGGCAGCCGGCCATGTGGATCGACAGGGCGACGCGGTCGCGCCGGTAGTCGAGCAGCAGCAACAGGCGGGCCGGCTGGCACGGCCAGGGGGCCGCGCACACGCGGCACAACCACAACGGCCGCATCGGGACGTGCGGCCGCACGACCCGGCGACCGCGATCGGGTACGGGAGAACAGTTCCCCATGCTCATCCCCCGATCGTGTCGCCTCCTATTGTCAGTGTCAATATCCTCCGTAGTTGTCGCTGTTCGGCGACGTCGACGCTGCCATCGTCAACGTGTGGAGCTGGTGGGCGTGTCGGAGATCCGGGCGATGCTCGGCAACGTGTCGCGTCAGCGCGCATCCGTGATCGCCAACCAGCGCAACTTCCCGGAGCCGATCGCCGTGCTGGCGATGGGCAAGGTCTGGCGGAAGTCCGACGTCGAGAAGTGGATCAGGGAACACCGCCCCGACCTGGCGACGGACTGACGCCGCCCGCCCCTTCTTGTTGACCAAGGAGTTGGCGTCCCCGGAGGCGTCCGAACCGGACAAAAACTCCTTGATCACCGCCGGAAGGGGCCAGAGGGCTAGGCGAGGCTCCAGGCGATGCCGTCGAGGATGTCGTGCTCGGAGGCGACCACCGACGGCATCCCGGCCCGCTCCATGATCACTCGCAGCACCAGCGCGCCCGCGCCGATCACGTCGGCCCGCCCCGGGTGCATCACCGGGTACGCCAGCCGCTGCTCACTGCTCTTGCCCAGCAGGTCGGCGGTCACCTCGGCCACCTGCTCGTACGAGACGCGGGCGTGGTGGATGCGGCTCGGGTCGTACTCCTGGAGCCCTTGCGCCAGCGCGACCACTGTGGTGACCGAACCGGCCAGCCCGACCAGCGTGGCGGCCTCGCGGCCGGGCACGGCGGCGAGCGCGCGGTCGACGGCGGCGGCGATGTCGGCCTCGGCGGCGGCGATCTGTGCCGCGGTCGGCGGGTCGCCGTGCAGGTGGCGTTCGGTCATCCGGACGCAGCCGATGTCCACCGAGATCGCGCCCCGGACGCCGTCGGCGCGGGTGCCGACGACGAACTCGGTCGAGCCGCCGCCGATGTCGACCACCAGGTACGGCGGTTCGGCGTCGGCGGGCAGGCCGCGCACCGCGCCGGTGAACGACAGGCGTGCCTCCTCGTCGCCGGTCACGACCTCGGGCGGTACGCCGAGCGTGCGCTCGACCATCGTCCGGAAGTCGGCGGCGTTGGAGGCGTCCCGGGAGGCCGACGTGGCGCACATGCGGACCCGGTCGGCACCGGACTTC
The DNA here is from genome assembly GCF_000568915.1 of Micromonospora sp. M42. Taxonomy (NCBI): domain Bacteria; kingdom Bacillati; phylum Actinomycetota; class Actinomycetes; order Micromonosporales; family Micromonosporaceae; genus Micromonospora; species Micromonospora sp. M42. Next base: position 3,458,585 of record NZ_KK037233.1, read on the forward strand.
TCGATCTCGGCCGCGTAGTCGGCGAGCGCCACCCGGGTCCGCTCGATGGCCTCGGGGGCGAGCATGCCGGTCTGGTCGACGCCCTGCCCCAGGCGGACGATCTCCATCCGCCGGCTGACGTCCACGAGCGGCACCGTTTCCCCGGCCGAGGGGCCGGGCAGGTCGGCGATCAGCAGTCGGATCGAGTTGGTCCCGCAGTCGATGGCTGCCACACGCGCACTCACGGCGCCCACCCTACGGCAGCCCGCCCGGGGCAGCTCAGAGGCGCAACAGCATGCGGGAGTTGCCCAGGGTGTTGGGCTTGACCCGTTCCAGGTCCAGGAACTCCGCGACACCCTCGTCGTACGAGCGCAGGAGCTGCTCGTAGACCGGCTGCGGCACGGGCGCGCCGTCGATCTCGCGGAAGCCGAACGAGCCGAAGAAGCCGGTCTCGAACGTGAGCACGAAGATCCGGGCGATGCCCAGGTCGCGCGCCGAGTCGATCAGCTCACCGACGATCCGGTGCCCGATCTTGTGGCCCCGGCAGGACGGGTCGACCGCCACCGTCCGGATCTCGGCCAGGTCCTCCCACATCACGTGCAGCGCGCCACACCCGACCACCGTGCCGTCCGGCGTCACCGCGACCCGGAACTCCTGCACGTCCTCGTACAGCGTCACAGTCGCCTTGCTGAGCAGCCGCCGGTCGTCGGTGTAGGTGTCCACCAGCCGCCGGATGCCGCGCACGTCGGCGGTGCGGGCCCGGCGCACAGTGATCTGGTCGGCGCTCATCTCACTCCGCCGGCACGTCCACGCAGGGGCCGGCGGCCCACCACTTCTCCACCAGCGCCAGCGTCTCGTCGCCGAACGGGTTGACCCCCGGCCCGGCGGCGAGCGCGTGCCCCAGGTGCACGTGCAGGCACTTCACCCGCCCCGGCATGCCACCGGCCGAGATGCCGGCGATCTCCGGCACCTCGCCGATCGCCTCCCGGCGGGTCAGGTAGTCCTCGTGCGCCGCCCGGTAGCGCGCGGCCAGCTCCGGGTCCTCGGCGAGCCGTTCGGCCATCTTCTTCATCAGCCCGGCCGACTCCAGCCGGCTGCACGCCGCCGTGGCACGCGGGCAGGTCAGGTAGAACAGCGTCGGGAACGGCGTGCCGTCGGCCAGCCGGGGCGTCGTCTCCACCACGTCGGGCAGGCCGCACGGGCACCTGTGGGCCACCGCACGGGTGCCGCGCGGCGGGCGTCCGAGCTGCGCGGCCACCGCGGCCAGGTCGGCCTCGGTGGCCGGCTGGCGTTCCGGCGGGGGTACGGAGTCCGCCGCCGGCTCCTGCGGTGGTACGACGCTCAAGGTTGTGCCTCTCGAATCAAAGCTCACTTGTCCTGGCGCTCGGCGTTCGCCGCCCGCACGCTCGACCACAGGGTGTCGTACCAGGGCTCCGGCGCGGTCGGCGCCCCCGGCTTCGCGTCCTTGCCGGCGTCCTTGGCCGCGCCCTCCGGGTCGGAGAGCACCACCAGCAGCGTCTCGCCCGGCTTGCCCATGAAGAACCGCTCCCGGGCCTGCGTCTTGACGTACTCCGGGTCTTTCCACTTGGCCGCCTCGGCGGTGAGCCGCTCGATCTCGGCCCGCTGGGCGGCCTGCGCGGCCTCCATCCGCTCGATGTCCGCCTGCTGGTCCAGGTAGACCCGGACCGGATAGGTGTACGCCAGCGCGAGCGCGATCAGCACCGCGAACAGCACTGTGGCGCGCCCGGTGAAGCGCCGGGGTTGGGGTGCGGTGAGCCGCTTGACCGGACCACCGGCAGCGGTACGCCGGGCCGCGGCGGGGCGGCTCGCGGAGCGTACGCCGTCGCTGGCCCGGGACGCGCCGGGTGACCGGCCGGCGGCGCGCGTCTCCGCGCGGACGCCGTTGTCGCGGGCCGTGGACCGGACCCGGGCGCCGCCCGTCCGGCCGGGCTGACCCGGCCGACGGGCGGGCCGCTGGCCACCCGGTGTGCGGCGCTGCTGCATCGTCACACCCCTCCCCCGGAGCGCTCGCTCAGGCCGAACGGTAACGCGGGAACGCGCCGACGCCGGCGTACCGCGCCGCGTCGGCCAGCTCCTCCTCGATCCGCAGGAGCTGGTTGTACTTGGCCACCCGGTCGGAGCGGGCCGGGGCGCCGGTCTTGATCTGCCCGCAGCCGGTGGCGACGGCCAGGTCCGCGATGGTGGTGTCCTCGGTCTCGCCGGAACGGTGGCTCATCATGCACTTGAAGCCGGCCCGGTGAGCCAGGTCGACGGCGTCCAGCGTCTCGGTGAGCGAGCCGATCTGGTTGACCTTCACCAGCACCGCGTTGGCGGCCCGCTCGGCGATGCCCCGGGCGATGCGCTGCGGGTTGGTCACGAACAGGTCGTCGCCGACGATCTGGATCCGGTCGCCGAGCGCGGCGGTCAGGGTGGCCCAGCCGCTCCAGTCGTCCTCGGCCAGCGGGTCCTCGATCGACACGATCGGGTAGTCGCCGGCGAGCTTGGTGTAGTAGTTGCTCATCTCCTCGGCGCTCTTCGCGGTGCCCTCGAACGTGTACGTGCCGTTGTCGAAGAACTCGGTGGCGGCCACGTCGAGCGCGAAGACGATGTCGGTGCCGAGCCGGTAACCGGCCTTCTCCACCGCCTCGGCGATGAGGTCCAGCGCGGCGGCGTTGGTGGGCAGGTTCGGGGCGAAGCCGCCCTCGTCACCCAGGCCGGTCGACAGGTCCTTCTTCTTCAGCACCGACTTCAGCGCGTGGTAGACCTCGGCGCCCGAGCGCAGCGCGTCCCGGAACGTCGGCGCGCCGATCGGCGCGATCATGAACTCCTGGATGTCGACGTTCGAGTCGGCGTGCGCGCCACCGTTGAGGATGTTCATCATCGGCACCGGGAGCAGGTGCGCGTTCGGGCCGCCCAGGTAGCGGAACAGGCTCAGCTCGGCGCTGCCCGCGGCGGCCTTGGCCACGGCCAGGGAGACGCCGAGGATGGCGTTCGCGCCCAGCTCGCCCTTGTTGTCCGAGCCGTCGATGTCGATCATCTTCTGGTCGATCAGCCGCTGCTCGCTGGCCTCGTAGCCGATGAGCTGGTCGACGATCCGGTCCTCGATGTTGGCGACGGCCTTCTCGACACCCTTGCCCAGGTAGCGGTCCTTGTCACCGTCGCGCAGCTCGACCGCCTCGAAGGCGCCGGTGGAGGCGCCGGACGGCACCGCGGCGCGGGCGATCGTGCCGTCGTCGAGCCCGACCTCGACCTCGACCGTCGGGTTGCCCCGCGAGTCCAGGATCTCCCGGGCGACGATTCCCTCGATGGTTGCCACTGAGTCGCTCCTCGTTTGTGTGGTTCCGGTCCGATATGGGCCGCGACGGTGCGGCTGAGGCAGGTGTTGAACGCAGCGTATCGGTCCCCGCCCCGCCGTACGCCGCTCGGGGCGGCCCCCGAGGCGCTTGCTGAGACGGACATTCCCGGATTACCGGTCGTCAACCGGCAACCGGTTTGCGAGAGGTTGCGTCGATCGACAAGGCTGGGCATCATGCCTGCCGCCTCGACGACTCTCCGCGTGCTCGCCGCCTCGGTCATCGCGTCGCTCTCGGTCACCGGCTGCCAGGCCCTGGATGACGCGGGCGTCGCGCTCGGTCGGGCCGACCTGGTCAACGACCTCGCCGCGCGGATGGACCGGGCGCTGGAGCAGACCTGGGCCGCCGACTACCAGCTCGACGGCGGTCGCACCGCCTCGATCGCGCAGACCAAGAAGCCGCTGCGCTCCACGTACACCTGGCCCGGCGGCAAGATCACGGTGACCCAGGAGTCGGTGACCCGGTGCGCGAGCACCGCCGCCCGCACCTCCTGCACCGTGTCTCCGCCCGTCCTCACCGCCGGAAAGCCCTCGGTGATCGTCTACGACGAGGCACGCAAGCAGGGCCTGGTCACCCCGCCCGCGGTGATCCGGCTGCTCACCGAGGCCGCGCTCGCGCCGGACGCGGTCATCGAGCAGAGCGACACCACGCTGGCCGGGCACCACGCCACCTGCGTGAACGTCACCCACGACGGTGAGCGCTTCAGCACCTGCGTGACGAACGAAGGCGTGCTGGGCAGCTTCTCCGGCACGATCGACGGCAAGCCGGCCGAGGTGACGCTGAGCCGCTACACCGAGAGCGTCGAGGCCGCCGCGTTCGCCGTACCGGCCGGCGCGGGCGTGGTGGACCGTCGACCCGCCACGTCGTGACCCCGCCCGACGGCGCCGGGTTCCGGCCCGCCGCCGATCACGGGCGGCCGCCGCAGCCGGGCGACCTGGCGCTGCCGGTCGCCGGCCGGAAACTGCTGACCGGCCCGGACGCCGCGCAGCCGCTGCGCATCGGCGCGCTGCCCGGCGACCTCGCCTGGACACCCGTCGGCACGCTCGACGGCACCCCGGCGTGGGCGGCCGAGGTCACCGACCCCGAGTCGCTGCCCGGCCGGTGGCGCGGCTGGCGCGGCCTCGCCGCCGAACTGCCCGCGCCCCACGCCGACCTGGCCGGACGGGCGCTCGCCGTGGTCACCTGGCGGCGTACGCACAGGTGGTGCGGGGCGTGCCGGGCCGAGCTGGCCGACGTGCCGGGCGAGACCGCGCGGCGCTGCCCGGACTGCGGGCTGACCGTGTTCGTGCCGCTGTCCGTAGCGGTGCTGACCGCGATAACCCGCCCCGGCCGGGCCGGCGGAGCAGACGAGCTCCTGCTGGTCCGGCACGCGCACGGCCCGACCGGGTTGTGGGCGCTCGTCGCCGGGTTCGTCGAGGCCGGCGAGTCGCTGGAGGCGGCGGTGCACCGCGAGGTCGCCGAGGAGGTCGGCCTGACCCTGCGCCGCCCCGCGTACGTGGACAGCCAGCCGTGGGCGCTGACCGGACCGGGCACACTGCTCGCCGGGTTCACCGCCGAGGTGACCGACCCGGCCGCAGAACCGGTGGCCGACGGCACGGAGCTGACCGAGGCGCGCTGGTTCCCGGTCGACGCGCTGCCCGCCGAGCTGCCGCCCGCGTACTCCCTGTCGCGCTGGCTGATCGACGCGGTCGCCGCCCGCCGGTGAGCCCTCACACCCCCAGCAGGGTGCGCAGGTGGCGCGGCGGCGGGCAGTCGTACGCCAGCATGGCGTCGTGCCAGTCGCGCACCGGCACGCCGTCCGGCCGGGCGGCGGCGATGTCGGCCATCTCGCTGTAACCGACGAAGTACGTCGACAGCTGCGTGGAGGTGAGCAGCGCCCGCCGCCACTTGCCGGCCGCCTCCCCCTCCTCCTGGAAGCCGCGCCCGGTCATCAGCGCCATCGCCTCGGACTCGGGCAGATCGTCGCAGTGCACGAGCTGGTCGAGCAGCGCGTTGATGGTCATCCGCAACTGCATCTTGAGCTGCTGCAACCGCACCGGCAGCCCGCCGAAGCCGAGCCCGGCCATCAGCTCCTCGGTGTAGACCGCCCAGCCCTCGATGAACACGCCCGACTCGGTGAGCGCGCGTACCCGCGTCGGCCCGTCGTAGCGGCGGGCGTGGGCGAGCTGGAGGAAATGGCCGGGCATCGCCTCGTGCACGGTCAGGTTGCGGATCATGTGGTCGTTGTACTCCCGGTAGAACGACTCGACCCGCTGCGCCGGCCAGTCCGCCGGGGTGGGCGCGATGCAGTAGAACGTCGGCACGTCGGCCGTCTCCAGCGGCCCCGGCGAATCGCAGTAGGCGACCGCCACACCCCGCGCGAACTCCGGCATCTCCTGGATGACACACGGGTCACCGACCATGCTGACCAGGTCGTGGTGGCGCACGAAGTCACTCGCCTCGTCCAGCGTCACCGAGGCGAGGTCGACGATGGTGGCGTCGTCCGGGTGCTCGGCGGCCAGCAGGTCCAGCGCCCGGCGTACCGTCTCGTCGTCGGCCGGGCCACCGACCAGCTCGACGGCCGCCGCGCGGATCTCCTCGGTGACCCGTTCCAGGTTGGCCCAGGCGCGGCGCTGCACCTCGGCGGCGCTCAGCTCGGTGTCGAGCGTGTGCCACAGCCGCGCCTCCCAGCGCCGCCGGCCCAGCCGCGGGTCACGCCCCGGGCCCGCGTCGGCCGCCAGACCCTGCCGCAGCCACGCCACGAACTCCTCCAGCGCGGCGATCGCCTCCGTGGCCGCCGGGCCGACCCGGTCACGCAGCGCCGGCGCCTGGGCGAGCAACGCCGGCACCTCGTCGCGGATCAGCGCCGCCGTGCCGGTGAACTGCCCGACCGCCGTCTCCGCGTGGATGCGCGGCATGTCCCGCAGCGTCGCGCGCGCCGTCGCAAGCGCATCGGGTACGGCCGACAGGCGCCCGGCGAGGCTGGTCAGGCGCTCCTCGGCGGGGGCGAAGGGACGGGCCAGCAGGGCGTGCAGCAGCGGCCCCGGATTGTGGCGCAGCGGATCCCACTCGTGGGCGCGAATCTCGGTGGCCTCGAACAGCCCTCTGTCGATCATGCTGGTGAGCAGCGCGTGGTCGACGCTCTCCGCCACGTCGAGCGCGTCCGGGTCGATCTCGGCGAGCGCGTCCGCCGCGTCCTTCAGCATCGCCTGATCGGCGGCGAGCGCGTCCGCGGACAGATCGGGCAGCCGGTCGTCGTAGCGGTGGTCCCCGGCGGAGGTGGCCAGCCCGGGCCGGCTCTCCAGCAACGCCTCCACGATCCGCTCCGCCAGCGGTACGAACGACTCCATACCCGGCACCCTACCGATCACCCCCGACCCCTTCCCCGACCCAGCTCCCGCCCGCCGGGCCACCCTCCGCGTTGATCAAGGAGTTCGCGTCCCCAGTAGTGCCCGCCGCGACCCCAAACTCCTTGATCACCGACACGGCCCGCCGGGTGGCTGGGCAGATCTTGGTACGGAACGGCCCCTATGAGGGCCCTTTCGTACCAAGATCTACCGCCGATCCCGAGATGCGGTCTACGAGTCTCGGGAAGCGAGAGGGCTCGAATCAACCCCCATCAGCCTGTCCCGCCACCACGCAACCCGACCCGGCAGCCCTCCGCGATCTTGCACTTCCTGCCCGGACGGAAGGGACATTTGCGATGCCCAGTGGGCCGCAAGTGCAAGATCGCGGGGCGGGAGGGCGGGAGGGCGGGGCTGGAGGGCGGGAGGGGTGGGCGGGGTCAGGTGGGGCGTTCGGCGGCTCGGACCGCCTCGGCGTACGCCAAGGTGGCACGACGCAGGGCGGCCTCCGGGTCGATGCCGGCCTGCCGGGCTGCGGCGACAGTTGCCAGCAGGCTCGCCCCCAGCCGCGCTTCCGGGTCCACCTGCGACTCGGCCAGCGGGGGCGGTACGGCGAGGCCGACCCGACCGGCGCGGTCCAGGATCTTCGCGGCCAGCGCGAGCGCGGGCTGGCTCAGCGCGATGCCGTCCAGCACCGATTCGCGGGTCTTCTCGGCCCGCTTGATCCGTTCCCAGTTCGCCTCGATCTCCTCGATCGAGCCGGCCGGCTCGCCGGAGAACACGTGCGGGTTGCGCCGCACCATCTTGTCGACAAGCGTGCCCGCCACGTCGTCGACGGTCCAGCTCTTGCCGTCCGGTAGGTCCTCGGCCAGCCGGGCGTGCAGCAGCACCTGGAGCAACACGTCGCCCAGTTCCTCGCGGAGCGCGTCGGTGTCGTCGGCGCTGATCGCGTCGTACGCCTCGTAGCACTCCTCCAGCAGGAACCCGGCCAGGCTGCGGTGGGTCTGCGCCCGCTTCCACGGGTCGCCGCCCGGGGAGGCCAGCCGGTCCATCACCTCGACCGCGTCGAGCAGCCGGGCGCCGGGTGGGTCCCACGAGCCGTACATCAGTTCCAGCTCGGCCAGCCCGGGCTCGCGGGCCAGCCGCAGCCCCAGCTCACGGGCCAGCGTCTCGTCGCCGGCCGGGCCGGCCAGCCACACCGCCCCGCCGTGCGTGGCGGCGGCGTCGAGCAGCGCCTGGGTCGCGCCCTCGGTCACCACGCTCACCTCGGCGCCGGCCGTCCGGACCGCCCGGGTCAGCTCGCTCTCCGCACCGGCGAGGACCGGCGCGGAGCGTACGGCGTCCCAGGCGGCCGAGGTCAGCAGGCCGGCGGGCAGCCGGGGCGAGGTGACGAGCAGGACGATGCGCGCGGTCATGCGGTTCCGGGGGCCGGCGAACCACCGGCCGGCGCCTCCGGCGTCGAGATGTCGGTGACCGGGCCGTCCTGGTTGACGTAGGGCAGGGAGTAGAAGACGAGCGACTGGCCGGTGTTGACGAGCGACGGCACGCCGCTCACCCCGAACCGGGGGTTGACGCTGACGTCCACCTTCTCGGCCTGCTGCTGCAGCACGTTGCTGAGCGCGGTGGCGCTGCGCACGAACCCGGCCTCGCCGAACGCCTGCCGGACCTGGTCGACGGTCAGGCCCGGCTGGATCGCCCCGGTCTTCTCGATGGCGTGGTAGACGGCCATCAGGGACTCGTCGCTGAGGTCGGCCGGCGGCAGGCTCTGCTGGAGGGTGGCGGAGAGGTCCACCCACTCGCCCCACAGCTTCGTGTACTCGGTGGTCGCCGGCATCCGCAGCGGCTGCTGAAGCTGCTCCGGGGACACCTCGTCGGTGACCTGGAGGCCCTTCTCGGCCGCCACGCGCTTGCCGAGGTCGAGCGCGACGAGCAGGTTCAGCACGTCCTGCCGGGTCACCGGGGACCGCAGCTCCTCCGGCGACGGCGTCTGCGGCGCCTGGTTCCGGACGGCGTCCGCGTACTGCCGCTGCGCGTCGTCGTAGATCGCATCGACCCGCTCGACGGAGTAACGGGTGTCTCCGACGTAGGCGGCGACGTCCGGGGCGGACCGGCCACAGGCGGCGAGAGAGAGCGCGGCAAGGGCCGCGACGCTGACGGCGACGAGGGAACGACGTGCACGCATGTGGCTCACTCTCTCACGCCCCGTACCGGCCTGTGACTCCACCCACCTCATCGCGCACCGGCCGGGACCGCACGAGCCAGCTCCTCGGGCTTGCCCAGGACATCCGCCAGGAGCTGCTCGCACCACTCCAGCAACGCCTGGTCGCGCAGCGGCTCGCCGCCGATCCGCCGGGTGCTGGGCCGGGGCACGCTGACCTGGTCGAGCGCCTGCTTGTAGACCGAGTCCGGGTGGTAGCGCTTGAGCCGCATCTGCTTCGAGTCGGGCAGCGGCAGCGGGCCGAACCGGATGTGCTTGCCCTGCATCGACACGTCGGTGAGCCCGTAGCGACGGGCCAGCAGCCGGAACCGTGCCACCGCGACCAGGTTCTGCACCGGCGCGGGCGGCTCGCCGTACCTGTCGGTCATCTCGGCGACCACCTCGCGCAGCCGCTCGGCGTCGCGGGCCTCGGCGAGCTTGCGGTACATCTCCAGGCGCAGCCGCTCCACTCCGACGTAGTCGTGCGGCAGGTGCGCATCGATCGGCAGGTCGACCTTGACCTCCGTCTCCTCCTCGGTGCTCTCGCCCTTGAAGGCGGACACCGCCTCGCCGACCATCCGGACGTACAGGTCGAAGCCGACGCCCTCGATGTGGCCGGACTGCTCGCCGCCGAGCAGGTTGCCGGCGCCGCGGATCTCCAGGTCCTTCATCGCCACGTACATGCCCGCGCCGAGTTCGGTGTGCTGGGCGATGGTGGCCAGCCGCTCGTGCGCGTTCTCGGTGAGCGGCTTCTCCGGCGGGTAGAGGAAGTACGCGTACGCCCGCTCGCGGCCCCGGCCGACCCGGCCGCGGATCTGGTGCAGCTGGGCCAGGCCGAGCAGGTCGGCCCGCTCCACGATGAGCGTGTTGGCGTTCGGGATGTCGATGCCGGACTCGACGATGGTGGTGCAGACCAGGACGTCGAACTCCTTCTCCCAAAAGCCGACCATCACCTTCTCCAGCGCCTCCTCACCCATCTGGCCGTGCGCCACCGCGACCCGGGCCTCCGGCACCAGCTCCCGCAGCTTGCGGGCCGTCTTCTCGATCGACTCGACCCGGTTGTGCAGGTAGAAGACCTGACCGTCCCGGAGCAGCTCGCGGTGGATGGAGGCGGCCACCTGCCGGTCGTCGTACGCGCCGACGAACGTGAGCACCGGGTGCCGCTCCTCCGGCGGGGTGGCGATGGTGGACATCTCCCGGATGCCGGTGATCGCCATCTCCAGCGTGCGCGGGATCGGGGTGGCCGACATGGCGAGCACGTCGACCGAGGCGCGCAGCGTCTTCAGGTGCTCCTTGTGCTCGACGCCGAACCGCTGCTCCTCGTCGATGATCACGAGGCCGAGCTGCTTGAACCGGGTGGACGCCTGGAGCAGCCGGTGGGTGCCGATGACGATGTCGACGGTGCCGGCGGCGACCATCTCCAGCGTCTGCTCGGTCTCCTTCGGCGTCTGGAACCGGGACAGCTGCCGGATCGACACCGGGAACTGGCTCATCCGCTCGGCGAACGTGTTGTAGTGCTGCTGCACCAGCA
>NZ_KK037233.1:3469067-3475480 GCF_000568915.1 Micromonospora sp. M42
ACCGCGATCTCGGTCTTGCCCTAGCCGACGTCGCCGCAGATCAGCCGGTCCATCGGGACGGTCTGTTCCATGTCCCGCTTGACCTCCTCGATGGCGGCCAGCTGGTCGGGCGTCTCCTGCCAGGGGAAGGCGTCCTCCAGCTCCCGCTGCCACGGGGTGTCGGGGGCGAAGTTGTGCCCCTTGGACGCCTTGCGCGCGGCGTAGAGCTGGATGAGCTGCGCGGCGATCTCGCGGACCGCCTTGCGCGCCCGCGCCTTGGACTTCTGCCAGTCCGAGCCGCCCATCTTGTGCAGCGTGGGCTGCTCGCCGCCGACGTAGCGGGAGAGCTGGTCGAGCTGGTCGGTCGGCACGAACAGGCGGTCGCCGGGCTGGCCGCGCTTGCTCGGCGCGTACTCGATGACCAGGTATTCGCGGCTGGCGCCGTTCACCGTGCGCTGCACCAGCTCGACGTACCGGCCGATGCCGTGCTGCTCGTGCACCACGAAGTCGCCGGCCTTCAGCTCCAGCGGGTCGATGGTGTTGCGCCGCCGGCTGGGCATCTTGCGCATGTCGCGGGTGGAGGTGCCCCGGCCGCCGGTGACGTCGTTGCCGGTGAGCAGCACGAACTTCGACGCCTCGTCGACGAAGCCGGCGGTCAGGCAGCCGCACGACACGAGCAGCTCGCCCGGTGCGGGCGCGGTGGGCACCTCCTCGGTGAGCCGGGCGCCGAGACCGGCGTCGCGGAGCACCTCGACGGCCCGCTGGGCGGGGCCGTGCCCCTCGAAGACCAGCGCGATCGACCAGCCATCGCCGGCCCAGCGCTTCAGGTCCTCGACCACCCGGGCCGTCTCGCCGTGGTAGAGCGGGGCCGGCTGGGCGGCCAGGCTCACCGCGATGGCGTCGTCGGGGGTGACGTCGACCTCGGCCGGCGCGTCCTCCCAGGGCTGCCGGGCCGGTGCCGCGTCCGCCTCCACCAGGCCGAACGGCGCGAGCGTCCACCAGGGCTGGCGCAGGGCGCGGGCTGCCGTGCGTACCTCGGCCAGGGTCTTGAAGGCGGCGGCGCCGAGGTCGACCGGGGCCTGGCCGCCGACGGCGGCTGCGGCCCAGCTGGCCTGGAGGAACTCCTCCGAGGTACGCACCAGGTCGTGCGCGCGGGTGCGGATGCGCTCGGGGTCGCAGAGGAGTACGTGGGTGCCGGCCGGCATGCAGTCGACGAGCAGTTCCAGCGCGTCGGCGCCGATCAGCACCGGCGCGAGGGACTCCATGCCCTCCACCGGGATGCCCTCGGCGAGCTTGTCCAGGATCTCGGCCAGCTCGGGGTGCTCGGCGGCGAGCGCGGCGGCCCGCTCCCGCACGTCCGGGGTGAGCAGCAGCTCGCGGCACGGCGGCGCCCACATCTGCGCGACGCCCTCGATGGTGCGCTGGTCGGCGACCGCGAACGTGCGGATCTCCTCCACCTCGTCGCCCCAGAACTCGACCCGGGACGGGTGCTCGTCGGTGGGCGGGAAGACGTCCAGGATGCCGCCGCGTACGGCGAACTCGCCGCGCTTGGTGACCAGGTCGACCCGGGCGTACGCCATGTCGGTGAACCGGCGGGCGACCTCTTCCAGGTCGGCCTCGTCACCGGCGGCGAGCTGGACGGGTTCCAGGTCGCCGAGGCCCTTGAGCTGCGGCTGGAGCAGCGACCGGACCGGCGCGACCACGACCCGCAGCGGCCCGGTACGGCCGTGCGCGTCGGCGGCCTCCGGGTGGGCGAGGCGGCGCAGCACGGCGAGGCGCCGCCCGACCGTGTCGGAGCGGGGCGACAGGCGCTCGTGCGGCAGCGTCTCCCAGGACGGGAAGACCGCCACCTGCTCCGGCGGCAGCAGGCTGCCCAGCGCGGAGGCCAGGTCGTCGGCCTCCCGGGTGGTGGCGGTGACCGCGAGCACGGGACGGCCCGCGCCGCCGGCCGGCTCGTCGGCGGCGACCGCTGCCACCGCGAACGGGCGCAGCGCGGCGGGGGCGGTGAGGTCGAGCCCGTCGACCTGCGCGGCACCGGAGCGCGCCAGGTCACGCGCCCGGGCCAGCCCCGGGTCGGCCAGGGCGGCGGAGAAGAGTCCGGTGAGCATCAGTGATCACTTCCAGCGGATCGACACACGACGACGACCCCGCGTCCAGCCGGACGGGGGGTGCACCGTTCGAGCCTATCCCCCTCCACCGACGATCCGGGCCCGCCCGATCTTCGATCTTGACCGGCCGTGACCGGGCGTGGTGCGGTGGGCGGATGGTCGAGTATCGGGCGGTCTTCGACGCCCAGGTGGATTTCGCAAACGGTGGTGGCCTGCGCACGGACGGGTTCCGGTTGGACGTGCCGCACCCGGACGTCACCGACGACGAGGTGGCCGCGCTGCTGGTCCGGCACCTCGGGCTGCTCATGGTCGGCGAGGTGCGGATCACCAACCGGACCGTCGTCGAGGAGCCGCACAAGGGCGGACGGGGCCTCGATGTGCCGGCCTCCGGTGGGCGGAAGCTCGTCGAACTGAGTCACGTGATCGCCGAAGGGCTGGTCACGCTGCCCGGCTGGCCCGGCCCGGCGATCAGCGACTGGCTGACCCGGGAGGAGTCCCGGAATCGGTACGCGCCGGGCGTCGAGTTCCACGTCGCCCGGATCGACATGATCGCCAACACCGGCACGTACGTGGACACGCCGTCGCACCGCTTCGCCGACGGCCCGGACCTGACCGGGGTGCCGCTGGACCGCCTCGCCGACCTGCCCGGCCTGGTGGTACGCGTGCCCGCCGGTACCCGGGCGGTGGACCGGCTGATGCTCGCCCCGTACGACGTGGCCGGGTGCGCGGTGCTGCTGCACACCGGCTGGGACGCGCACTTCGGCACCGACAGGTACGCCGCGCCGGAGGCGCCCTTCCTGACCGGTGACGGTGCGCAGTGGCTGGCCGAGGCGGGCGCGGCGCTCGTCGGCATCGACTCGATCAACATCGACGACATGACTCCGGCGGCAGCGGGTCAGCGCCCGGCGCACACCGGTCTGCTGGCCGCCGGGGTGCCGATCGTGGAGCACCTGACCGGCCTGGACGCGCTGCCGCCGACCGGCTTCCGGTTCACCGCCGCCCCGCCACGGGTCGCCGGCATGGGCACGTTCCCGGTCCGGGCCTTCGCCGTCGTGGCCGCCTGACCCAGCCGAGATGGCGGCCCACCGCTCTCCGACACCCACCGCTCGCCTCGCCGAGGCGCAGTAGATCTCTGCGCCCACCCGACCGCTGCCAGCAGCGAGTGGAGCGGCACGGGTGTCAAGACGGGCCCGAGACACCCACGGCGTTCCACTGACCGGCACTTCCATCCGTGAGTGGAACGGCGTGGGTGTCAAACGGGGACGTAGACACCCATGGCCGAGCGGCGGACGGCGGGTGCGGGCGGGTCAGTAGCGGACCGCTATCCGTCGCTCCACCGCGTCCACGCGGATCTCGCCGCCGTACGGGATGATCAGCTGCGGGTCGGTGTGGCCCAGGTCGACGTCGAAGACCACCACCGGGTCGCCCGCGTAGGGCGCAAGAGCCGACAGGATCGCCGCCCGCTGGTCGGCGGCCCAGGCCAGCCGCTCCGCGACCGTGTGGGGCCGGTCGAAGTCCCACGCCTTGGGCCGGCCCACCACGATCGCCGGGAAGCCGGCGAGCAACCCGCGCTCGCCCAGGTTCCGCACGATCCGGAAGACCTCCTGCGCGGACGGCATCTCCTCCGAGGTCTCCAGCACCAGCACCGAGCCGGCCAGGTCGGCCGCGCGCGGAACGCGGTCGGTCGCCATCAGCCAGTGCAGGATCTCCAGATTGCCGCCCCACGTGCGGCCCTGCACCACCTCGGCCGGGCCGTGCCAGCGCCAGCCCTCGGACGGGTACATCGGCGGCTCCTCGGCCAGCGTGGCCGGGTCGCGCCAGTCGCACGGCTCGTCGCCCCACTCGGGGGCGGCGGTCAGCTCGTACCAGCCGGAGGTGAACAGCGCGGCGCGCAGCGAGTCGAACGTCAGCGGGTGCGGCTTGCCGGAGCGCCCGAGGTGCACCAGCACGGACCCGCCGTGGTAACCGACGAGATCCAGCCGGTAGAGGTGGTTGAGCACGTTGGTGTTGTCCGAGTAGCCGAAGTACGGCTTCGGGTTGGCCCACAGCTCCTCGTCGTTCAGGTACGGGGTGACAGTGATCAGGTCGTCCCCGCCGACGGTGGCCAGCACGGCGGTGATCGTCGGGTCGGTGAACGCGGCCATCAGGTCACGTGCCCGGTCGCGCGGGTCGGCGCCCATGACGCGGGTGGTCGGGTACTCCACCGGTTCCAGCCCCAGCTCGTCGCGGAGCCGGCGCAGCCCCAGCTCGTACACGTGGGGGAAGAGACCCGGCAGGCCGGCGGAGGGTGAGACGACCGCGACGCGGTCGCCCGGCTTCGGTTTGGGGGGATAGACGGGTGCCTGCATGGCCCGACGCTATCGGCCCGGACCAGCGGTTTTCGCCCTGACGAAACCGCCTCAGCCAGGCAAATGCCGCCAATAGGCTGAGCGCGTGGACGACGAGCCGGAACTGCGTACCCGGGACTGGCTGCCGCGCACGGCGGCGCTGATCCTCGGCACCCTGGCGCTGGCCAGCGCGTTCATCGCCGCCTACGTCGGCGCGCTGCACAAGCCCGACCCGCGCGACATCCCGGTCGCCGTCGTCACCGGCGACCAGCAGGCCCAGGCCGTGATGTCCGCCGTCCGCGCCCGCACCGACACGATCAAACCCGTCGGGTACGACAGCCGCGGCGCCGCCCAGGACGGCCTCACCGACAGATCGGTGTACGCGGTGCTCAGCTCCGCCCCGGACGGCGGCCTGACGCTCGCCACCGCCAGCGCCGGAGCGCCCGCCGCCACCGAACTCGTCACCGACGTGTTCACCGAGGCGGCCCGGCAGGCCGGGGTGCCGCTTCAGGTCACCGACGACGTGCCGGTCTCCGGCGACGACCCGCGCGGCCTGGTCCCGTTCTACCTGGCCGTCGGCGTGGTGCTCGGCGGCTACCTGGCGTCCACGGCGCTCGGCATCTCACTCGGCACCAGCCCCCGCGACCTGCGCCGGGCCGGGCTGCGGATCGCCACGCTCGCGGTGCACGCGATCCTGCTCGGCGTCATCGGGGCGATCCTGGTCGGACCGGTGCTCGGCGTGTTCGCCGGTCACGTGGCGGCGGTGGCGGTGGTCGGCGCGCTCGCCGCGTTCGCGGCCGGGATGGTCGCCGCCGCCGTGCAGGGCTGGCTCGGACTGCTCGGCACCGGCATCGTGATCCTGCTGCTCGTGGTGCTCGGCAACCCCGGGTCCGGCGGCATCTACGCGCCCGAGTTCCTGCCGCCGCTCCTGCGCGGCATGCACCGCTGGAACGTTCCAGGCCTCGCCACCGACCTGTTCAAATCGGCCATCTACTTCGACTGGCGCGGCGGCGGCTGGGCGCTGACCGGCCTGCTGATCTGGGTCGTCGCCGGCCTGGCCGGGCTGCTCACCGCGACCATGTTCCGCGCCCGACGGCGCCCGGCGCCGGGCCGGCACGCCGTCGACCGGGGCTGACCGGCGGGCCGTCCCAGAGTGCAGATCATCACGCGGTCCCCCTCCTGTCCCCCGGGGATACGCGGATACGATCCAGGGGAGTCGGACAGCGCTGTCCTTCGTCCTCGCGTAAGGAGCGCAACCGTGACCGACCAGCACGACCACGACGGCCCCGACGCCGCTCTCCGGGCCGACATCCGCCGCCTCGGCACGCTGCTCGGGCAGACCCTGGCCCGGCAGGAGGGCCGCCCGCTGCTCGACCTGGTCGAGGAGATCCGCGCCCAGGTCCGCTCCGACGCGCCGGCCGCCGCCCAGCGCCTCGCCGGGCTCGACGTCACCACCGGCACGAAGCTCGCCCGTGCCTTCTCCACCTACTTCCACCTGGCGAACATCACCGAGCAGGTGCACCGCGCCCGGGACCTGCGCCGCCGCCGCGCCACCGACGGCGGCTGGCTGGACCAGGCCGCCAAGATGATCGCCGAGCGGGGCGTACCGGCCGAGGAGATCGCCGCCGCGGCCCGCCGGCTGGCCGTACGCCCGGTCTTCACCGCGCACCCGACCGAGGCGGCCCGCCGGTCCATCCTGTCCAAGCTGCGCGCGGTCGCCGACGAACTGGACACCGAGACCGCGAACGCGATCCTGTACGGCGCCAGCGACGAGGGCCCGGCGAACCGCCGCCTGGCCGAACTGCTCGACCTGATGTGGCAGACCGACGAGCTGCGGCTGGACCGGCCGGACCCGACCGACGAGGCGCGCAACGCGATCTACTACCTGCGCGACCTGTACGCCGAGGCCGCGCCGCAGGTCCTCGACGACCTCGCCGACACGCTGCGCACGCTCGGCGTGGAGACGTCACCGACGTCCCGCCCGCTGAGCTTCGGCACC
>NZ_KK037233.1:3475580-3525940 GCF_000568915.1 Micromonospora sp. M42
CAACCCGTTCGTCACGCCGGTGGTCACCCGCGAGGTGCTGCGCATCCAGCACGAGCACGGCATCGCCGCCACCGAGAAGGCGATGGACGAGCTGATCACCGAGGTCAGCGTGTCCCGGCGGCTGCGCGCGGTGTCGCTCGACCTGTCCGCCAGCCTGGCCAAGGACCTGGACGCGCTGCCCGAGGTGGCGCCCCGGTTCCGCCGGGTCAACGCGGAGGAGCCGTACCGGCTCAAGGCGCGGTGCGTGAAGGCGAAGCTCGCCAACACCCGGGAGCGGCTGCGCGCCGACACCCCGCACGTGCCGGGGCGCGACTACCGGGGCTCGGCCGAGCTGATCGCCGACCTGGAGCTGCTGCGCGCGTCGCTGGCCCGCAACTCCGGCCAGCTCACCGCCGTCGGGCGGCTCGCCTCGACCATCCGTACGGTGTCCGCGTTCGGGCTGCACCTGGCCACCATGGACATCCGGGAGCACGCGGAGAAGCACCACGAGGTGCTGGCCCAGCTCTACGAGGCCGTCGGCGAGGTGTCCGACTACCCGGCGCTGACCCGGCTGGAGCGCACCAAGCTGCTCGCCGACGAGCTGACCGGCCGCCGGCCGCTCTCCACCCAGGACAGCCCGCTCACCGAGTCGGCCCGAAAGACGTTCGACGTGTTCGCGGCCATCCGCGAGGCGCAGGACCGGTTCGGCCCCGAGGTGATCGAGTCGTACATCATCTCGATGACGCTCGGCGTGGACGACGTGCTCGCCGCCGTGGTGCTGGCCCGCGAGGCCGGTCTGGTGGACGTGCACTCCGGGCGGGCCCGCATCGGCATCGTGCCGCTGCTGGAGACCCCGGCCGAGCTGAACGCCGGCGGCGAGCTGCTGGACGAGCTGCTGTCGCTGCCCGCGTACCGGGCGCTGGTGGCGGCGCGGGGCGACGTGCAGGAGGTGATGCTCGGCTACTCGGACTCCAACAAGGAGGCGGGCATCACCACCAGCCAGTGGTCCATCCACCGGGCGCAGCGCGCGCTGCGGGACGTGGCCGCGCGGCACGGCGTACACCTGCGGTTGTTCCACGGCCGGGGCGGCACCGTCGGCCGTGGCGGCGGTCCCACGCACGACGCGATCCTGGCCCAGCCGTACGGCACGCTGGACGGCGCGATCAAGGTGACCGAGCAGGGCGAGGTCATCTCCGACAAGTACACGCTGCCGGCGCTGGCCCGGGAGAACCTGGAGCTGACTGTCGCGGCGGTGCTTCAGGCGACGCTGCTGCACACCGCGCCCCGGCAGCCGGCCGAGATGCTGGAGCGCTGGGACGCGGCCATGGACGTGGTGTCCGAGTCGGCGTTCCGGTCGTACCGGTCGCTGGTCGAGGACCCGGACCTGCCCGCGTACTTCTGGGCCTCCACGCCGACCGAGCTGCTCGGCGCGCTGAACATCGGCTCCCGGCCGGCGAAGCGCCCGAACACCGGCGCCGGCCTGTCCGGCCTGCGGGCCATCCCGTGGGTGTTCGGCTGGACGCAGACCCGGCAGATCGTGCCGGGCTGGTTCGGCGTGGGCTCCGGGCTGGCCGCCGCGCGGGCGGCCGGGCTGGCCGACGTGCTCGCCGAGATGAACCGGAACTGGCACTTCTTCCGCACGTTCCTGTCGAACGTCGAGATGATGCTGACCAAGACCGACCTGACCATCGCCCGGCGGTACGTGGAGACGCTGGTGCCGAAGAAGCTGCACCCGATCTTCGACAAGATCGAGCAGGAGTACGAGCTGACCAAGCAGGAGGTGCTGGCCGTCACCGGCTCACCGGCGCTGCTGGAGAACTCCCCCGTGCTGCAGCGCACGCTCGCCGTGCGGGACACCTACCTGGAGCCGCTGCACCACCTCCAGGTGGCGTTGCTGCGGCAGTACCGCGAATCCGGTGCGGCCGGGCGGGCGGTGGCGACCGCGCCGGGTGGGCGGCGTGCCCCGAACGACGGTACGGCGCTGGAGCGGGCGCTGCTGACCACCGTCAACGGCATCGCCGCCGGCATGCGCAACACCGGCTGAGGTGTAAGGAAGGGCCCCCTCTTAACGCCTCGTGCATAAGAGGGGGCCCTTCTTAACGCCTGCGCGCGGCGCGTCGCGAGCAGCGCCCGACGCGCGGCGCACCGCGCCCGGCGCGGCGGTGCCGGCTAGAAGTCGCCGCCGCCGAAGTCACCGCCGAAATCTCCGCCGCCGAAGCCACCGAAGTCGCCACCGCCGTAGTCCCCGCCGCCGAAGTCGCCACCGGCGTAGTCACCACCGCCGCCCATGTCTCCGCCCTGGTCACCGAAGTCCTGGCCGTCGCCGAAGCCCTCCTGGTAGCCGGCGTCGTAGCCGTACCCGGGGTCGGCGAACGCGGGCGAGAACAGCGCGTC
This sequence comes from Micromonospora sp. M42, assembly GCF_000568915.1. Lineage (NCBI taxonomy): Bacteria > Bacillati > Actinomycetota > Actinomycetes > Micromonosporales > Micromonosporaceae > Micromonospora > Micromonospora sp. M42. The sequence goes on from NZ_KK037233.1 coordinate 3,477,954, forward strand.
GGCGATCAGCAGACCGCCGACCACACCGACGCCGGCGCCGAGCGCGGTCTTCCACCACGGCGTGGAGTACCAGCCGGCCGGCACCGGCCGCCCCTGAAACCGGCCACCCGGGTAGTAGTAGGGCGTCGCGTTGCCCGGCTGCGGTCCGGCCCGGAACGTCTGCCCCTGCACGTCGACCTGCCGCTCCTTGGTGAGCGCGCCCGCGCCCTGGGCGGCGGCGAGCGGCGGCAGCTCCGGGCCCGGGTCGATGCCCATCGCGGTACGCGCCGCCCGGATGTACGCCAGCCCTTCCAGCGCGGTCTCCCGGGCCAGCCCGAACTGGCGCGGCGTGCTCGCCTGCTCCAACTGCGAACCGGCCGCGTTGTAGCGCTCACCCGCGTCGGCGAGCGCCTGCCGGACCGCCGGGGCGTCGCCGTGCAGGTTCATCAGCTGGCCGCCGAGCCGCTCGTACCACCGCTGCGCCTCGGCGCGGGCGTCGGCCAGTTCGTTCGAGCGACGCGATCTGCTCCCCCTCCGCCAGAACATGAACGCACCTCCGAGCAGCAGGATCAGGAACAGCCACAACGCGAACTCCATGACTCGAACGTACCCACCGGGCGCACGTCGTACCCGTTTGGCAAGCTCTTGGCCATGAGCTTTGCGACGCTGGCCGTGGTGGTGCTCTGCCTCGCCGCGGGCGGCGCGGTGGGCTGGCTGGCCGCGCGGGCGCGCGCGACGGCCGACATCGCCCGCCTGGAGGCGACGCTCGCCGCGACCAAGGCGGGCGAGGGCCGGCTGGAGCAGTCCATGCGGGCGCTGAGCTACGAGGCCACGGCGCAGTCGCAGGAGGCGGTGGCCCGCGCGGTCGCGCCGCTGCACGACACGCTGCGCCGCTACGAGCAGCGGGTGGCCGAGCTGGAGCGGGACCGGGTCGACGCGTACGCCGAGCTGCGCGAGCAGGTGCGGTCCATGAGCGCGGTCTCCGGCGAGCTGCGCACCGAGACCAAGCAGCTGGTGGCCGCGTTGCGCGCGCCGCAGGTGCGGGGCCGCTGGGGCGAGCACCAGCTCCGCCGGATCGTCGAGGCCGCCGGCATGCTGGAGCACTGCGACTTCAGCGAGCAGGTCACCGCCGCGACCGACCACCAGGGGGTACGCCCCGACCTGGTGGTCCGGCTGCACGGCGGCCGGACGGTGGTGGTGGACGCGAAGGCGCCGTTCGACGCGTACCTGACCGCGATGGAGGCGCGCGACGAGCGGGGGCGTGACACCCACCTGGACGCGCACGCCCGGCACCTGCGCGCGCACGTGGACGGCCTGGCCGCCAAGTCCTACTGGTCGGCGTTCGACCAGACGCCGGAGTTCGTGGTGCTGTTCGTGCCGGCCGACCCGTTCCTCGACGTGGCCCTGCAACGCGACCCGACGCTGCTGGAGCATGCGTTCGCCCGCAACGTGGTGCTGGCCACTCCGGCCACGTTGGTGGCGCTGCTGCGCACGGTGGCCTACTCGTGGCGGCAGGAGGCGCTGGCGCGCAACGCGGCGACCGTCCACTCGCTGGCCCGCGAGCTGTACGGGCGGCTGTCCACGCTGGGCGACCACGTCGGCAAGCTGGGCAGCTCGCTGGGCGGGGCGGTGACGGCGTACAACCGGGCGGTGGGTTCGCTGGAGGCCCGGGTGCTGGTGAGCGCGCGGAAGCTGGCCGAGCTGGGCGTCTCCGACGACGAGCTGGCCGCCCCGGCGCAGGTCGAGCTGGCGCCGAGGCAGCCGCAGGCGCCCGAGTTGCTGGGTCCGCCGTCCACATCGGCCGAGCGGTCGACCGACGTCGACGCCTAACACGTCGCACGTGTTGACGTAGGCCGATTTCCATCACGGACTGATCACAAACCTGGGCCGAGTAGTGACACCTGCCGTCCTGGCACGCAGGATCACCGTCACACGTGCCCTGCCCCTCGGGGGCCCTGTTCTCTGGAGGAAGAGAACGTTGAGTAAACCCCGCACGCGCAGCCGGCGACCGTCCGCCGCGCTCCTGGCCTCGGTCCTCGCGGCCGGCGCCCTGACCGTCGGAGGTGGCGCCGGCACCGCGAGCGCCGCCCCCGCCGCCCCGCAACCCTCGCAGCCGACCGCCGCGAAGGCACTGGGCGCACACGACGCCAAGCTGCTCGACGAGGCCGAGGCGAAGAACGCGCCGACCGTCACGATGATCATCGCGGCCAAGAAGGGATCGGCCAAGAAGGTCGTCGACGGCCTGACCGGCCTGGGCGCGACCGTCAGCCAGCGGTACGACCAGATCGGCTACGTGCTGGCGAAGGTCCCCACCGACAAGGCGCTCAAGGCCGCCACGCTGCCCGGTGTCGCCGCCGTCGACCTCGACGAGACCATCAAGCTCCCCGACCCGGCGCCGGAGGCGGCCCCGAAGGGCGCGAAGACCGCCGCGCAGGCCCAGACGCTGGCCGGGCCGGGCGGTGACACCGGTGCGGTGAACCCGTACATGCCGACGAACGAGACCGGCGCGGAGGCCTTCAAGGCCGCGAACCCGCAGTGGGACGGCCGCGGCGTCACCATCGGCATCATGGACTCCGGTGTGGACCTCGACCAGCCGGCGCTGCAGACGACCACCACCGGCGAGCGCAAGATCGTCGACTGGGTCACCGCCACCGACCCGCTGGAGGACGCCTCCTGGCGACCGATGCTGACCGAGGTCAGCGGCCCGACGTTCACCACCTCGCTGGGCACCTGGACCGCGCCGGCCGGCAACTACCGGTTCAACGTGTTCCGCGAGAACATCACCGCGAACAGCGACGCGCGCGGCGACCTCAACCGCGACGGCGACACCACCGACTTCTGGGGCGTGCTCTACAACCCCGCCAACGGTGACGTCCGCGTCGACGCGAACCAGAACAACGACTTCACCGACGACGAGGTGATGCGGCCGTACAAGGAGAAGTTCCAGGTCGGCCACTTCGGCACGGACAACCCGGCCACCGCGGTACGCGAGCAGATCCCGTTCGTCGTCGAGTACCGGCGCAACGTGGACACCACGCCGGCCGGCGGCCCGGGCCTGGTCGACTACGTCAACATCGGCATCATCGAGAGCACCCACGGCACCCACGTCGCCGGCATCACCGCCGCCAACGACATGCTCGGCAACAGCGCCTTCGACGGCGCCGCCCCGGGTGCCAAGCTGGTCTCCGCCCGCGCCTGCTCGTGGGGTGGCGGCTGCACCGCGGCGGCGCTCACCACCGGCATGGCCGACCTGGTCATCAACCGCAAGGTCGACGTGGTGAACATGTCGATCGGCGGTCTGCCCGCGCTCAACGACGGCTCGAACGCCCGCGCGGTCCTCTACAACGACCTGATCAACACCTACGGCGTGCAGCTGTTCATCTCGGCCGGCAACTCCGGCCCGGGCCTGAACACCGTCGGCGACCCGTCGGTGGCCACCGACGTGGTGAGCGTCGCGGCGAGCGTCAGCAAGGACACCTGGCTGGCCAACTACGGCTCGGTGGTCCGCAAGGACAACGCGCTGTTCAACTTCTCGTCGCGCGGCCCGCGTGAGGACGGCGGCTTCAAGCCGAACATCGCCGCCCCCGGCTCGGCCATCTCCACCGCGCCGACCTGGCAGCCGGGCAACCCGGTGCCGGAGGCGGGCTACCCGCTGCCCCCGGGCTACCAGATGCTCAACGGCACCTCGATGGCCGCCCCGCAGGCCACCGGCGCCGCCGCGCTGCTGCTGTCGGCCGCCAAGGCGACCGGCAAGGGCGTCACCCCGGCCGCGCTGCGCCGGGCCGTCTACACCTCGGCCCAGCCGATCGCCGGCGTCCCGACGTACGCGCAGGGCTACGGCATGTTCAACGTGCCGGGCGCGTGGAGCCTGCTCGCCAAGGGCGTGCCGACCCGCACGTACACCTCCGAGGCGCCGGTCTGCACCGAGCTGTCGCCGAACCTGACCCGCTACGACCGGGCCTCCGGCACGTTCGTGCCGAACCCGAACGTCGGCACCGGCCTCTACAACCGCTGCGCCGCCGACCGTGGTGGCCAGAAGGTCAAGGAGAGCCGCCACTACGAGGTCAAGCTGACCCGGACCAGCGGCCCGAACAAGGGCATCAAGCACGAGGTCGCGTTCCGCGGCAACGACGGCACCTACTCCGCCCCCAAGGTGGTCTGGCTGCCGCTGAACAAGACCGTCACGGTCAAGGTGAAGGCCAAGCCGATGACGGCCGGCGCGCACGGCGCCATCATGACCGTCGACGACCCGGCCACCAACGTGGTCGACTTCGAGGTCGCCACCGTCGTGGTCGCCTCGAACCCGGTGTCCGCTCCGGCGTACTCCTTCTCGGCCGAGGGCTCGGTCGAGCGGAACAACTTCCGGTCGTACTTCGTGACCGTCCCGCCGGGCGCGGGCGCGCTGCAGGTCAACCTGTCCGGCATCGCGACCGGCTCGCAGACCCGCTTCATCGCCATCAACCCGTACGGCGTGCCGGTCGAGAGCACCGCCAGCACCGCCTGCTACACCAACTTCTCCGACGCCGCGGTCTGCAAGCCGCAGGAGCGGGACTACCAGAACCCGATCCCGGGTGTGTGGGAGATCGAGGTGGAAGCGCGCCGCACCTCGCCGGCGCTGGACAACCCGTTCCGGCTGCAGGCCCGCGTGCAGGGCGTGAAGGTGGAGCCGGCCGTGGTGCAGCTCCCGTCGGTCACCGCCGGTACGCCGGCTCCGGTGAGCTGGAAGCTGACCAACGCGTTCGGTCCGGTCCAGGTGACCGGCGTCGGCGGTCCGCTGGCGAGCGTCCGGTCCGAGCGGCCCAGCATCACCCAGGGCGCGAGCCAGGAGTACCTGGTGGAGGTGCCGGCGGGCGCCACCTCGTTCACCGCGCGGATCGGCAACCCGTCCGACCTGAGCGCCGACCTGGACCTGACGGTCTTCCTGGGCACCACCCGGGTGGGCCAGTCGGCCGACGGTGACTCGGAGGAGGCGGTCACGCTGACCAACCCGACCCCGGGCACCTACCGCGTCGTGGTCGACGGTTACTCGATGAGCGACCCGAGCACCGCGTACGACTACCGGGACTCGTTCGCCTCCCCGGAGCTGGGCACGCTCTCCGCGTCGTCCACGCCGCTGTCGCTGGCCAACGGCGCCACCGCCACCCTCACGGGTTCGGTGACCGCCCTGTCCACCCCGGCCGCCGGCCGGGAGCTGTACGGCGACATGGCCGTGACCACCACCGAGGGCGCGGTCGTCGGCCGCGGTTCGGTGGAGGTTCTCGCGGTCAACTGATCCGCTGACACGACGGAGCCCCGCCCCCTCTCGCAGGGGGCGGGGCTCTTTCGTGTCGTCAGGCGGGGCGGGCGGACTCGACCACGAACGGGGTGCCCTGCTGGCAGGTGGTCATCATGCCCGGTTCGGGACGGCCGGTGACCTCGACCCGGGCGCCGGCCTTGAGCACGTCGCGGGGGCCGCCGACGAGCAGGTGGCCGTCGAGCAGCAGGCAGTTCGGCTCGACCCCGGCCTGCACGGTTCCGGTGATGACGGTGCCGCCGACGCCCGGCGGCGTCGACGGGCCGCCCTTCCAGGAGGGGTCCGGCCGGCTCGGGCCGGTGCCGGGATCGGGCTGGCTGGTCACCGGGGCGGCTCCCGTCGTACTCGGGCTGGGGCTGGGATCGGCGGACCCGTCGCCGGGTGCGGCGCAGGCGGTCAGCGCGAGGCCGGCGAGCAGTGCGACGAGCACCGTACGAGGAGTCTTCATGGTCGGTTGGACGCGGCGGACGGCCGTTGCGTTCCCGTCAGCCGCGCGCCGCGGCGGCGGCGGCCTTCATGTCGCGCTTGAGTTCCTGCGGCAGCGAGAACGTCAGCCGCTCGTCGGCGGTGGTGATCTCCTCGACGTCGCCGAAGCCGCGCTCGGCCAGGTGCGCGAGCACCTGCTGGACCAGCTCGTCCGGGACGCTCGCGCCGGAGGTCACACCCACAGTGCTCGCCCCGGCCAGCCAGGCGTCGTCGATCTCGTGCGCGAAGTCGACCAGGTGCCCGGCGCGGGCGCCGGCGTCCAGCGCCACCTCGACCAGCCGGACCGAGTTCGAGGAGTTGCGCGAGCCGACCACGATCACCACGTCGCACTCGGGGGCGATCTCCTTGACCACGTGCTGGCGGTTGGAGGTGGCGTAGCAGATGTCGTCGCTGGGCGGCGACTGGAGCAGCGGCAGGCGCTTCTTGAGCCGGGCCACGGTCTCCAGCGTCTCGTCCACCGACAGCGTGGTCTGGGACAGCCAGACCACCTTCTCCGGGTCGCGGACGGTGACCTTGTCGACGCCGTCGGGGCCGTCGACGAGCTGGATGTGGGCGGGCGCCTCACCGGCGGTGCCGATGACCTCCTCGTGCCCCTCGTGCCCGATGAGCAGGATGTCGTAGTCCTGCGCGGCGAACCGCCGGGCCTCGTGGTGCACCTTCGTGACCAGCGGGCAGGTGGCGTCGATCGCCCGCAGCGAGCGCTCCTTGGCCTGCTCGTACACCTCGGGGGCGACGCCGTGGGCGGAGAAGATGACGGTGGCGCCCTCCGGCACCTCCTCGTTCTCCTCCACGAAGATCGCGCCCTGGGCCTCCAGCGTGCGCACCACGTGCTTGTTGTGCACGATCTGCTTACGCACGTAGATCGGCGCGCCGTAGAGCTTCAGCGCCTCCTCGACGGTCTGCACCGCCCGGTCCACGCCCGCGCAGTAGCCGCGGGGGTTGGCCAGGAGCACGCGCTTGCCGGTCCGGGGAGTCGTCTCAGCGTCAGTCACCCGCCCATCGTACGTGGCGCTCTCCCGCGCGGCAGCGGCCGCGAGGCGCGCGCGGGCGCTGTCGGTCCCGGGCCGTAGGGTGGGCTGGTGAGCGCGGGAGAGGACGGGCAGAGCAGGCCGGACGGGCGGAGCAGGCCGGACGGGCAGAGCAAGCCGGACGGGCGGAGCACGGCCGAGGAGCCGTGGCCGGTCCGGGTGGTCAGCCAGAAGGTCGGCGCCTGGATCGCCCGCCTCGGCTGGGTGTGGGTCGACGGCCAGGTGGCGCAGATCAGCCGCCGTCCCGGCGCGAGCACCGTCTTCCTCACGCTGCGCGACCCGTCGGCCGATCTGAGCCTCACCGTCACCACGAACCGCGACGTGCTGGACGCCGGCGCGCCGGAGCTGCGCGAGGGCGCCCGGGTGGTGCTGCACGCCAAGCCCGAGTTCTACGCCGCGCGGGGCACGCTCAGCCTGCGCGCCGACGAGATCCGCCAGGTCGGCCTCGGTGAACTGCTGGCCCGGCTGGAGAAGCTCAAGAAGCTGCTCGCCGCCGAAGGCCTGTTCGACCGGTCCCGCAAGCGGCGGCTGCCGTTCCTGCCGGGCCGGGTCGGCCTGATCACCGGCCGCGCCTCGGCGGCCGAGCGGGACGTGCTGACGAACGCCCGCCGCCGCTGGCCCGCCGTCGACTTCCGCACGATCAACGTGGCGGTGCAGGGGCCGGGCGCGGTGCCGGACATCGTCGGCGCGCTCAAGGTGCTCGACGCCGATCCGGCGGTCGACGTGATCGTCATCGCCCGGGGCGGTGGCGGCATCGAGGATCTGCTGCCCTTCTCCGACGAGACGCTGTGCCGGGCGGTCTTCGCCTGCCGCACGCCGGTGGTCAGCGCGATCGGCCACGAGACCGACGCGCCGCTGCTGGACTACGTGGCCGACGTGCGCGCCTCCACCCCGACCGACGCGGCCAAGCGCATCGTGCCGGACCTGACCGAGGAGGTCCGGCTGATCGACCAGGCCCGGTCCCGGCTGGAACGGGCCGTTCGTCACCTGGTCGACCGGGAGCAGCACCGGATCGACCTGCTGCGCTCCCGTCCGGTGCTGGCCCGGCCGCAGGTGATGGTCGAGCAGCGGGCGGTGGACGTGTCGGCGCTGCGTGACCGCGCCGGCCGGTCCCTGGAGCACCGGCTGCGGGGGGCCACCGACGACCTGCGGCACACGCTGGCCCGGCTGCGCGCGCTGTCCCCGGCCGCGACGCTGGAGCGCGGCTACGCGATCGTGCAGCGCGCCGACGGCCACGTCGTCCGCGCGGCGTCCGAGGTCGCCAAGGGCGATCCACTGCGGGTACGCCTCGCCGAGGGCGAGCTGACCGCCACCGTCGACGGCTGAGGAAAGAGAGACGATGACCGGGACGAAGGACGAGCAGCTCAGCTACGAGCAGGCCCGCGCCGAGCTGGCCTCGGTGGTGGAGAAGCTGGAGGCCGGCGGCACCTCGCTGGAGGAGTCGCTGGCCCTCTGGGAGCGCGGCGAGCAGCTCGCCGGGGTGTGCCAGCGCTGGCTGGACGGCGCGCGCGCCCGTATCGACGCCGCGCGGCAGCGCGCCGAGAACTGACGGTGGGGTCCGGCGTGATCGCCGAACCCCACCGCGGACGTCAGTTGAACAGGTTGTACAGCTGGGCAGGAGCCTCGACGACCTGGTCGGCCGGGGGCTTCTGGGCCGCCGCCGCGTTGCCGTAGTCGGTGTAGGTGATCTTCAGGTCCTGTGCGGCGTTCTGCCCGGCCGCCGGGATCTTGAGCACCATCTCGCTGAGCCGGCCCTGCGTGTCGACCTTGGCGGTGAACGGCACGGACTGGGCCTGCGCGCCGAGCGCGGTGATCACGGCCGGGTCGAGCGAGCCCGCCTCGGCGGCCTTGGACACGTCGACGGTGCCCTCGTACGTGCCCTCGCCGGTCTGCCGTACCTCGGTGATGCCCTGGGTGAGCACGGCGCTGCCGGCCGGGTCGAGCTTCTCGAAGTCGAAGCCCAGCGCCCGGTTGCCCTTGATCCGGTTTTGGTCGAGGTGGTGGTACTTGCCGGTGTTGAGGTTCTTCACGCCGGGGATCTGGGTCGCCGCCGTGCCGCCCAGCTCCAGCTTGACCCAGCTGTCCGGCTTGGCGTGGATCAGGTCCAGCTTCATCATCAGGTCCGACGACGGGTCGCCGATGGTCATCCGCATGTCGGCGCTCTGGCTCGGCTCGTGCACCTGCCCTTCGGCGGTGGAGCCCGCGCCGGTCATGGTGAACTTGAAGTTCCCTTCACGGATCGCGTTCGTGGAGTCGAGCAGGGCCTGCTTGGCCGCGCTGCTGGACGCCGTGGCGCTCGGTGCGACGCTGCCGGAGGCGCTCGGGGTCGAGGAGGCGCCGGAGGTCGTCGCGTCGCCGTTGCAGGCCGCCAGGCCGGGAATGAGCAGCGCCGCGGCGAACGCGGTGGCGCTGAAGCGTCGTATCTTCACGTCAACCTCTCCAGGTGGGTCGTCCGGGCTCGATGTCCCTTCTGTTCCCGGAAGCGGGGATCCGCAATCCCGCCTCACCCGGAGGAAGGACGTCAGCGCAGTGACGTGGCGAGCCTGCGCAGCTCCGTCTCCCCGGCGTCGCCGACCACGATCACGGTGCGGTTCGGCTCCAGCAGGACGAGCGCCTGCTCGTTGCCGCGGGCGGTGTAGCGCTGCCAGCTCAGCCCGTCGGGCAGGTCGGCCGCCCCCTGCGGCCGGCCCTCACTCAGCTCGGCCGGGAGGAGCTTCTCCGCCGGGACGTTGCTCTCCACGAGCTGCGCGCCGCGGCCCTCCGGGGTCACGTACCCGATCCGCAGCGTCGAGCCGTCGGCCTCGGTCCGGAAGCGGGCGTTCACCGTACGCCAGTCGTCGCCCAGACCGGTCGGCGCGCTGACCGGGAAGACGTTCGCGGAGCGGGCCTGTTCCAGCGCGGGCGCCGGGTCGACGGTGACCGGCGAGTCGCCGCCGAGGAAGCCGCGGTAGAAGGCGAGCAGCAGCGCGATCGGGACCAGCAGGATCAGCAGGGACAGCGCCATGTCCTTCGGCGACCGCTCGGAGCGGGCCTTCTCCTTGCCGGCGGGCGGCGCGGGCGTGTCGCCCGCGGCGGCCGGTTCGCCCTGCTCCGCGACGAGCGCGGGCTGGCCCTCGGGCGGGGTCGGGCCGCCACCCGGTCGGACCGGTGGCTGGCCGTCCGGCGGGGTGGCGTCGGTCGGTGCGCGGTCGGCAGGCTGTGCGGCTTCCACCCGGCCATTGTCGCAGCCCGCCGGGAGGCGTGATCCTGGCCTCCTCCGCCCCGCCGGGACCGCGAACCTGAGATCGTGTGAGGATCAGCGACAAAACCGGCGGCGACGACCGCCGGTCCCACCCCGCAACGTCGCGAGGAGGCCGCCATGACAACCACCAGGACGCGGACGCCCCAGGATCTCGACCGCAACCTCGCCCTCGATCTGGTACGGGTGACCGAGGCCGCGGCGATGGCCGCCGGCCGCTGGGTCGGCCGGGGCGACAAGGAGGGCGGCGACGGCGCAGCGGTCGACGCCATGCGCAAGCTGATCAACTCCATCCCGATGCGCGGCGTCGTGGTGATCGGCGAGGGCGAGAAGGACAACGCGCCGATGCTGTTCAACGGCGAGGAGGTCGGCGACGGGACCGGCCCCGAGGTGGACGTGGCGGTCGACCCGATCGACGGCACCACGCTGATGAGCAAGGGCATGCCGAACGCGCTCGCCGTGCTCGCGGTGGCCGAGCGCGGCGCGATGTTCGACCCGAGCGCCGTCTTCTACATGGAGAAGCTCGCCGTCGGCCCGATGTACGCCGACGTGGTCGACATCAACGCCGGGGTGGCCGAGAACATCCACCGGATCGCGAAGGTCAAGGGCACCGACGCCGCCGAGGTGACCGTGTGCGTGCTGGACCGGTCGCGCCACGACGACCTGGTCAAGCAGATCCGGCGTACCGGGGCCGGGATCCGGTTCATCTCCGACGGCGACATCGCCGGGGCCATCGCGGCGGCCCGCGGCGAGTCGGACGTGGACGTGCTGATGGGCATCGGCGGCACCCCGGAGGGCATCACCGCCGCGTGCGCGCTGAAGTGCATGGGCGGCATGATGCAGGCCAAGCTCTGGCCGAAGGACGCCGAGGAACGCCGCAAGGCGCTGGACGCCGGGCACGACCTGGACCGGGTGCTGTTCACCGACGACCTGGTCACCGGCGACAACTGCTTCTTCGTGGCCACCGGCGTCACCTCCGGCGACCTGCTGCGCGGCGTGCGTTACCGCTCCGGTGGCGCGTACACCCAGTCGATCGTGATGCGCTCCAAGAGCGGCACGATCCGGGTGATCGACTCGTACCACCGCCTGGAGAAGCTCGCCCTCTACTCGGCCGTCGACTTCGACGGCCGCCCGCTGGCCGAGCAGGAGTGAGCCCGGCGGCGTCCCGCCCCCGCCCCTAACGGGCGGCGGGGGCCGGGGCGCGCAGGCCGGAGACCATCTCGTCGACGACGCGGTCCAGCGGCGTCGCCTCGATCCCGAACGTGGTGGTGGCGGCGCTGGAGTCCATCACGAACGGCGCGGCGAACTGGTGCGCGGTCTCCCGCATCTCGCGGGCGAACGGGTCGGCCAGGCCGCCCAGCCAGAGCACCGGGTAGGGCATCCGGGCCAGCCGTGGCGCCGCGACGCCCGCCCGCTGCGCCGCCCGCTCGGCCAGACGCCGCATGGGCACCGGCGGCGGGCTCGGCACGTGCCAGGCCCGTCCCCAGGCGCGCGGGTCGGTCGCGGCGGTGACGAGGGTACGGGCGACGTCCGGCACGTACGTCCAGGTGTGCGGGGCGTCCCAGTCGACAGGCAGGAACACCCGCTGCCCGGCGAGCACCTTGGGCAGCACCATCATGGGCAGGGAGTTGCCGCCGAGCCCGATGTAGTCGGAGCCGCGTACCTCGGTGACCCGGGCCCGCCCGGCGCGGTGGGCGTCCAGCGCGTCGGCCCACATCCGGTTGCGGACGCGGCCCTTGACGCCGGTGGCGGCGAGCGGGGTCGCCTCGGTCATCGGCGCGTCGACCGGGCCGTACCCGTAGAGGTTGCCGACCGTGGCGAGCACGGCGTCGCTGCGCTCCGCGGCGGTGAGCAGCGCGGCGGCCAGCGGCGGCCAGTCCGTCGCCCACCTGTGGTAGGCCGGGTTGGCGCAGTTGTAGAGCGCGGCCGCGCCCTTGGTCAGCTCGGTGAGCCGGTCCGCGTCGGCGGCGTCGGCGGCCACCAGTTCGACCGCCGGGTGTTCCGGGCCGGCGCCGCGCCGGGTGACCACCCGTACCTGCTCGCCGCGCTCGGCGAGCAGGTCGGCGGTGGCGGTGCCGACGGGGCCGGCGCCGACGATCACATGCAGGGCCATGACAGGTCCACCTTTTCTGAAGCAGTTGTCCGAATCGAGAGCACCGCTCTCGAAACAGAGCATGACTCAGTGCAGGTCGACTGTCAAGAGCAGTGCTCTCTCTTTTGATTGCTGCTCTCATCCGTGGCAGAGTGAGGGCATGGTCGCTCCCTCACTGCGCGCCCGGGTCCGCGCCGGGATGATCGAAGAGATCAAGACGGTGGCCCGCCGCCACCTGGACACCGACGGCGCGAACCTCTCGCTGCGCGCGGTCGCCCGGGACCTCGGCATGGTCTCCTCGGCGATCTACCGCTACTTCCCCAGCCGCGACGACCTGCTCACCGCGCTGATCCTGGAGGCGTACGACGCGCTCGGCGACGCGGTGGAGGCGGCCGACGCCGCCGCCGACCAGGCCGACCTGCGCGGACGCTGGCTCGCCGCCTGCCGGGCCGCCCGCGCCTGGGCGCTGGCCCACCCCGCCGAGTACGCGCTGCTCTATGGCAGCCCGGTGCCCGGGTACGCGGCCCCCGACGAAACCATCGTGCCGGCCCAGCGTCCACCGCTGACGCTGATCGGCATCCTGCGCGACGGGCTGGCCACCGGCCGGCTCGCCCCGCCCGACCAGGAACTGCCCGAGCCGCTGCGCGGCGACGTGACCGAACTGGTCGAGCAGATCGGCATGGACGTACCGCCCGCGCTGCTGGCCCGCGGCATGGCCGGCTGGACCCAACTGTTCGGGCTGATCAGCTTCGAGCTGTTCGGCCGGATCAACCGGGCGCTGCCGCACCGCGACGAGTACTTCGACCACCAGATCGGCCTGATGGCAGACCTCATCGGCCTGCCCTGACGCCGGGTCAGCCGGGCCGCGAGCGGTCCACCGGGACCGCCGGCGGGTACGGCGGCTCGTACGGCGGTCGCCACGGCCCGATCAGCCGGGCCGCCCGCCAGCCGAGCAGCAGCCCTGGCACCGTGCCGAGCACGGCGAGCACGACGGCTGTCCCGGCGTACACCGGTCGGCCGTGCAGCCATCCCACCATCGCCGCCCCGGCCAGCGCCGCGGTGAGGCCCGCGGCGGCCAGCACCTCGGCGACCCACCGGCCGGGCGCCGCCCGCAGATCGCGCGAGACGAGGGTGAGCACCGCGGCGCCCAGCAACAGCGGCACGACGACCAGCGGAGCCAGTCTGACCAGCGTGGTGTTCTCGCTCGTCCAGACCGCGAACAGCAGCATCCCGATCAGGACCTGGAGCGCGCCCTGGAGGACAGGCAGCGACGAGCCGTGACCGGACGCCCGTCCGGCCCGTGTCCGGGCGACCAGAAGCACCAGCACGACCAACGCCGGCACCAGCAGCAGCGCACGGACCGTGTCGTCGTACCGGTCCCCCGGCGAGATCATGCCCAGCGGCGGCGGCTCCCCTTCCCACCGGCCACCCGGGAAACCGATCCGCTGCCACCTGCCGGCGACGTCACGCAACGCGAAACCGTCCCGGGCGTTCGCCACCAGCACCACGTGTCCGCCACCGGGGACGTCGAGTACGGCGAGGTCCTGACCGGTGATCCGTTTCCCGTCCGGCCCGGCCTCCTCGTAGCGGGCCTTCAACAACTCCCGCTGCTTCTCGGGGATCTCCCAGGACAGTCGCCAGGTCCGTCCGGCGTCGTCGCTCTCCTCCACGCGGATCCGGCCCGACGCCACCCGGTAGCAACGCTGGGGCGTGGCGGCAACGCACACCGGGTGGTCCGGTCCGATCCTGGTCGGCACGCGCTTCCACAGGGCCTCCTGCTCGGCGTCCACCGGGTCGCGCCACGTGACGCCGGCGTCGTCGCTGATCCGCCACCAGGTGGGGATGCCCTCCTCCGCCGACATCGGGCCGGTGGCGGCGCCGGCGGCCAGCCGACCGTCGACCACCTTGGTGGCGACCGCGTCGGGGCGCTCGATCGGGCTCGTGGCCGCACGCGACGAGCGCCGCGGCAGCGATAAGCTGTTCGTAGCGCCATATATGGCACTAATCTAACTTGGTGAAAGCACCTGACACCCCGGATCCTGAGAGCGTCGCGGGACAATAGAGTGATCCAATCTTTACGGTTACGAGGCCTTGCGACCGGGGCTCAGGCCAAAACGCTCGCACTCTTGACAGACCCCATGCTGCATACGCTTCAGGTGATTAGTCTCGTAAAAGGACGCTTATAACGTTGGTGAGTATCTACAATGAAACTTCGTCACATTGGCTCATACGAGGACAACACATGTGTTTTGGGCTCGTAGAGTGCTTCAAGCCCAAATTTTCGCGCGACGTCAGACCTTCACTCGTCGGAGCCAGACAAGGTATCAATTTATATATGCCCCTGTTCTCCTTATTTATTTTTAGTTTGGAATGTCCTGAAATTAGTTTGGGCCGACGTTATTTCTAGGTGGTGCTAAGTTAGAGAATGTGGTGCACGTTCCCATGTATCTGCCGTGTGAGCTCTAGAGCTTGATGGGGCTCTCTGACCTCTAACTCTTTAGTGGGAACGGAACCTTGAACCACGCATATGACCGTATTCCCCCTTAGCATGGTTAATTAGCATTGGTCCATTCAGACACCTTTGGTGCGGTAGGTCAGGGGCCTGTATTCATCACTTACGGAGCTCGTTACCGGAACATCGTATTCGTCTCAATCTATGTTAACGACCAGGCCCGGAAAGGCCGCCTTGAACACATGGTCGTTGAGCACCAGCACGATCAACGAGAGCACGGTTCCCGGATGACCCAGCCAGGCGAGCGAAATCCGGGCACCGTCGGGTGCTGTCGACTCGGAGGGGCGCATCCGTCCATCGTGGGCGCGGACAGTCGCGCTCCGGCCACGGAACGGTGAGGATGCGGCGTCAGGTGCCGTCGGAGGAGTGACCGGGGAACAGGTGCGCGGTCGGGTCGATGACGACAGCCGCGTTGTTCACAGCCGTGGCCGCCTCGCCGAAGCCGGTGGCGATCAGGCGGACCTTGCCCGGATATTCGGTGATGTCGCCGGCGGCGAACACCCGGGGCAGGTTGGTGGCCATCGCGCTGTCCACCACGATGTGCCGCCGGTCGATGTTCAGCCCCCACTCGGCGAGCGGGCCGAGGTCGGCGGTGAAGCCGAGCGCGGCCACCACCGTGTCGACCGGCAGCGTCTCCGCCTCGCCGCCGCGTACGGTCAGCTCGGCGCCGGTGACCGTCTCCTCGCCGTACAGGCGGCTCACCTCGGCGTTGACGACGATCCGCACCGGCAGCGCGCGGACCCGCTCGATGGTGGCGGCGTGCGCCCGGAAGCGGTCCCGCCGGTGCACGAGCGTCACCGACCGGGCCAGCGGCGCGAGCGTGGCGGCCCAGTCGAACGCCGAGTCGCCGCCACCGACGATGAGCACGTGCCGGTCGGTCAGCTCGGCCGGCTGCGGCACGAAGTAGACGATGCCGCCGCCGGTGAAGCTCTCCGCGACCGGCAACGGCCGGGGCGTGAAGCTGCCGAGCCCGCCGGTGACCAGCACCGCGCCGCAGCTCAGCTGCTCGCCGCCGGCCAGGCCGAGCACCGGCCGGCCGTCGAGGTAGGACAGCTTTTCCGCGCGTACGCCGAGCTGGTAGTCGGGGTGGAACGGCGCGGCCTGGGCGACCAGGTTCGCGACCAGCTCGCGGCCCTTGATCGCGGGGAAGCCGGCGACGTCGAGGATCAGCTTCTCCGGGTACATGGCGGTGATCTGACCGCCCGGCTCGGGCAGCGCGTCGATGACCGACACGGAGAGCCCGCGGAATCCGGCGTAGTAGGCGGCGAAGAGCCCTGCGGGACCGGCCCCGATCACGGCGACATCGACCTCGCGCATGGCTCACCGTCACTTTCCGCTTCGGGATCAACCCTCGCTGATGCCGAAACGGTAGGCGGGCGGGTGGCCGCGGGCAAGCATGTCCCGGGGTCTGATCAACGCGCCGTCAGGGCAGCGTCATCCTCGGTGAGCCGAGGTGGTCGGTGTCGCCGGTGTCCCTGCGGCGGCGGAACAGGATCGCCGCCACGACGCCGCCGAGCAGCCCGAACAGATGGCCCTGCCAGGAGACGCGCTCGTCGGTGGGGAGGATGCCGAGCAGCTGCCAGCCGTAGAGCAACCCGACGAGCAGGCCGACGGCGAAGTTCCACCAGCTCCGCTCGACGACGCCCCGGGTGAGCAGGATGCCGAGGTAGCCGAAGATGACGCCGCTGGCGCCGACCACCACCGAGTTGGGTGAGCCGGTGAACCAGACGCCCAGGCCGCTGACCAGGATGATGACGGCGGTGGACCAGAGGAACCGGCGGGTGCCCGCGGCGAGCACGAACGTGCCCAGCAGGATCAGCGGGATGCTGTTGCTGTAGAGGTGGTTCCAGCCGGCGTGCAGGAACGGCGAGAAGAAGACACCGTCCAGGCCCTGGATCCGCTGCGGGATGATGCCGGCGGTGTAGTCGAGGCCGAGTCGCAGGCCGACGTCGAGCGCCTCGATGAGGAACAGCACCGGCACGACCGCGCACATGGCGACGAAGGCCCGGCCGAGCGCCGCGTAGAACGCATCGGTGCCGAACCGGTGAGGGTCGCCGCCGCGTGGGCTGTCAGGCCAGGTCACCTACCAAGAGCTATCAGTAAAAGTGGCGGGCCGCCAGTCGGGGCCGGGTGCGACGACGGCGGGGCACCCGGTTCCGCCCGGGTGTCCCGCCGTCGTCACGACGTCAGTACCAGCCTGAACTCTGCGACTTCTGCCAGGCGCCGCACGGGGTGTCGTACCGGCCCTTGATGTAGCCGAGACCCCACGTGATCTGGGTCGCCGGGTTCGTCTTCCAGTCGTCCGCGACCGAGGCCATCTTGCTGCCCGGCACGGCCTGCGGGATGCCGTAGGCCCCGGAGGAACTGTTGGACGCCTTCGGGTTCCAGCCGCTCTCCTTGGTCCAGAGCTTGTCCAGACACGGGAACTGGTCGATGCCGAAGCCCTTGTCGAGCATGACGGCGCAACCGATCTTCCGGTTGCCGCTGTACTCCGCGCACGAGGACGGGATCGGGCCGTCGTACGGCTTGATCTTCGTCTCGCTCTCCGCCGCCTCCCGTTCCTTCTTGCGGGTGGCGGCGGCCGCCTCGGCCTTCTTGGCCCGCTCGGCGGCCTCCTTCGCCGCCGCGGCGGCACGCAGCTTCGCCTGGTACTCGGCGGCACGCTGCCGGGACGAGTCCACGCGGTGGTCGGACAGCCGTTCGCGCTGGTACGCGTACTCCGCCTGGTCGACCTCCAGGCCGACCTGCGCGGTCAGGCCCTGCTGCTGGGTCTGGCGATCCTCGCCCAGATAGAAGCCGCCGGCCACGCCCACGGAGAGCAGTGCCACAGCGGCGGTGCGGGCGCCGAACCGGCTCCACAGCCGACTCACGAAGTTTCCCTTCGTCGGGGGCAGGGACGCGGCACGCGCGTGGCCTACCGGGCCGCGCCGAGGTGCCGCGAGCGCTCCGGTACCGGTGTGACTGCGGGGCGTACATGGCTCCCGAGTGGTCGGTGACGCTCGATGGACACCATTGCGCACAGTGAGGCCGGTGGGAAATGGCCGGGCCTAAAAGTGATCTGCGTCACCCTGAAAATCAGGATAAAGTGGGGCAAAAGCGGCGGTCAGCCGGGGATGTCCTCCAGTAGATCGGTGACCATAGCGGCGATCGGAGAACGCTCCGATCGGCTGAGCGTGACGTGCGCGAAGAGGGGATGCCCCTTCAGCGCCTCGATCACCGCCGTCACCCCGTCGTGCCGGCCGACCCGCAGATTGTCCCGCTGCGCCACGTCGTGGGTGAGCACCACCCGCGACCCCTGACCGATCCGGGACAGCACGGTGAGCAGGACGCCCCGCTCCAGCGACTGCGCCTCGTCGACGATGACGAACGCGTCGTGCAGGCTCCGGCCGCGGATGTGGGTCAGCGGCAGCACCTCCAGCAGCCCGCGCGAGGTGACCTCCTCCAGCACGTTCTCGTGCACCACCGAGCCGAGCGTGTCGAAGACGGCCTGCGCCCACGGCGACATCTTCTCCGACTCCGACCCGGGCAGGTAGCCGAGTTCCTGGCCGCCGACCGCGTACAGCGGACGGAACACGATCACCTTCTTGTGTCGGCGTCGCTCCATCACCGCCTCCAGGCCGGCGCAGAGCGCCAGCGCGGACTTGCCGGTGCCGGCCCGGCCACCGAGCGAGACGATGCCGATCGACTCGTCCAGCAGCAGGTCGAGCGCGACCCGCTGCTCCGCCGAGCGGCCGTGCACGCCGAACGCCTCCCGGTCGCCCCGGACCAGCCGGACCGTCTTGTCCGGCAGCACCCGGCCCAGCGCCGAGCCGCGCCCCGAGTGCAGCACCAGACCGGTGTGGCAGGGCAGGCCCGCCGCGGCGTCGACGTCGAGCGTCTCGCCCGCGTACAGCCGGCCGATCTCCTCCTCGGACAGGTCCAGGTCGGCCATGCCGGTCCAGGTCGGATCGCTGGCCTGGCCGTGGCGGTACTCGTCGGCGCGCAGGCCGACCGAGGCCGCCTTCACCCGCAGCGGCATGTCCTTGCTGACGAGCGTGACCTCACGCCCCTCGGCGGCCAGGTTGAGCGCCACGGACAGGATGCGCGCGTCGTTCGACTCGTTGCGGAAGCCGGGCGGCAGCACCCCGTCGTCGGTGTGGTTCAGCTCCACCCGCAGCGTGCCGCCCTGCTCGTTGGCGGGCACCGGCCGGTCCAGCCGGCCGTGCCGTACCCGCAGCTCGTCGAGCATGCGCAGCGACTGACGGGCGAACCAGCCCAGCTCGGGGTGGTGCCGCTTGCCCTCCAGTTCGGAGATGACCACCAGCGGCAGCACCACCTCGTGCTCGGCGAAGCGGTGGAACGCCGCCGGGTCGGAGAGGAGGACCGAGGTGTCCAGGACGAAGGCCGGGCCGGCTGGTCGGGGCTCCTCGGCCTCGACAGCGGCGCTGCGGCGGCTGCGGGTGGTCCGGCGGGTCTGGGCGGTCGAGGCCGGGGTCTGCTGCTCGGCTCCGGCGGGGGTACGGCGAGTGGTCACAGGCCTGCTCCGCGGATGGGCACCCGGCCACCCGAGTTCCGCCTCTTCCGGTGCCCGGAGGACACGGGGTCGGATGCGGGCCCCGTGTGCGAGGACGCAGGTCCGGGCTGTCCGGCTGGCCCGGGAAAACCCCGCGCCATGCCTAGACGCTAATCGCCGCGGGGCCGCGGGGCTAGAGGTGCGCGTGGATCATCGCGTGCCAGTCGCCGGACGTACACCTGTTCGGGTGACGGGCGGACCGGAACCGGCCGGGATGCATGCCCCCTGCGCGCATCCCGGCCGGTCGCCCACGGGCGGCACCGCGTCGCGGTGCGGGGCCTCAGCCCGGCCGCCGCGCCAGCGTGCCGGGCCCTCGGCCCGGCGCCGGCCGCGCCGAAACGACGATCCCGGTGTACGTGGTGCCCGCCCGCCCTACCGCGCCGAGCTGGGCGGTGGCGGTGACCCGGACGGCCGGGGCGGAGCCGGACCGCACGGCGACAGCGGCCGGTACGGCGGTGCCGGCGAACGGCACGGCCGAGCGCCCGGCCGACGTCACCACTGTCGCGCCGGGGGCGGACAGCGCCGAGGCGATCGCGGCCTGGGCATCTCGACGGCGACGGTTCCAGGCGCCCCGGTCACCGTCGAAGTAGCCCTGCCGGTAGCCGAACCGGTAGCCGATGCGGTAGCTCAGCTGCCCGTGCAGGCGACCGGCCGCGTAGCAGGTGGAGCCGAGCACCAGGACGAGCACCACGGCGAGAAAAGGGGTCATCGCTCGTCCATCCCGGGGAGTGGGTCGACCACCAGCAGGCGTTCCAGGTCGTCGGTGCTGACCTCCTCGACCAGCTCGACGCTGATCCGGCAGCCGTCGAGGATCACCTCGGCCACCGACGCCCGGCGGATCTCGCCGCCGGAGTCGTAGACCCGCACGCTCAGCTCGGGGCAGCCGAGGTGGGTACGCCAGGCGTCCCACTCCCCCCGGTCGCCGACGCTGAGTGAGAGATACCGGCACCCGCGGGCGAGATAGAGACGCCAGGGGGCGCTCAGCCCGGCGGACACGCCGTCCGCGATCAGCCCGAAGGCCTGGGCACGGGTCGCGAGCTCGGTCACGAGACCCCCTCGGCACCCGCGGAGTGACGCATGTGAGCACTCGTCGTCTCAAGCACGTGACACACCGTAAGTTGTCTCATGAGCGTGACAGTATCAGCTTTTCAGACCTTTGCCGCCGTACTCGTGTCCATCTATTCTGCCCAGGTGACACCCCTCAGGAGCAGCACTGGATCGTTTACCGGAAAACCGCGATCACCGTCACGTCAGCGTGACAGCAGCGTGCCGAGACCGCCCGACGGGACCGACTGGCCGTACCGTCACGGGGTGACCGAGACGGCCAACGCGCGGAAGATCGCCTTCGCCACCTTCGTCCGACGTGCGCTCGACGACGCGCGAGCGCTGCGGGCCTGGAGCGGCACCGAGGTCTCCCGGCGCACAGGCGTCTCCCGCCAGACCATCAACCGCTGGGTCCGCGGCGACTGGGCCAGCGACCCGGAGGCCGAGCGGGTGGTCGCCTTCTGCGAGGGCCTCGGGCTCGATCCGGCCGCCGCCTTCACCGCGCTCGGCTGGGACCGCGCCGCCGGCCCACGGGCCACGCCCACCCCACCTCCGATGGACCCGGACGTGG
The DNA here is from genome assembly GCF_000568915.1 of Micromonospora sp. M42. Lineage (NCBI taxonomy): Bacteria > Bacillati > Actinomycetota > Actinomycetes > Micromonosporales > Micromonosporaceae > Micromonospora > Micromonospora sp. M42. The sequence continues at coordinate 3,498,749 of NZ_KK037233.1, forward strand.
AGGCGCTGCTGCGCCGACTGGTCGACCCGACCGTGTCGGACGCGGAGAAGTTCCACATTCGAGAAACCATTCGTTACCTCGCATATCGCCCGACACTGCCGGGCGGTGTCCGAAATAGGGGGAAACAGGCCGGGTAGTTCCTCAGATGGCGAAAGAACGGAAGGTCAGACCCGATCGTTTCGCCTCGGGGACGGATCGGACCCGCTAGCGTCCACGTTTGTACTGCTAGGGGCTCGTCATCGGTGGGGGGACGGGACACAGCCGAACCCAGCCCTGCGGGACAGAAGGAGGGGTCTGTCCATGACCCTGAAATGGTTGGCAGTCGTGGTCGCGGTGGTGTCGCTGACATCGTGCGTGACCGGCAACGTGGTGGTCGGCGTACTGGACGGCGGGCAGCTTCCCCTGGTCGTCAACCTCTTCGCGCTCACCACGGCCGGCACCGCGGTGATCCTCGCCGTCGTCGCCGAGCTGCACGATCGTCTCAACGACCGGGTCAGCGCGCTCACCGAGTTCCTGGTGGCGCGGCTGAACGAGATCGAGGCGCACACCGGCGACCGCAACACCGGCTTCGTGGAGGGCTACCTGCTCAGCCACGGGCAGGAGGCGGCAGTGGTGCCGTTCGGGCGCCGGGGACGGGGAGCCGCCGAACGCTGATCCCCACGACGTTCCCACGTCACATCTCGGCCACGAATACGCCGCCCGGCGCGGGGTACGCTGACGCGCGTGCCGCCGTTGAATCTGGGCAACCAGCAGCCGAAGACCCCGTTGAACGCGGAGCACGCCTGGCGTGCGACCGCCGATCGCGCACGGGACGTCGTTCTCTTCTTCGACTTCGACGGCACGTTGGCGCCGGTCGACGACGACCCCACGGCCGTCCGGCCCGCGCCCAACGTGCTCACCGCGCTGGAGGCGCTCGCCCCGCACGTGCGGCGGATCGCCATCGTCTCCGCCCGGCCGGTGGACTTCCTCCGCGACCACCTCGGCGGCCTCGCCGGAATCGACCTGTACGGGCTGTACGGCCTGGAGCACAGCCACTCCGGCGGCGAGACGGTCACCGAGCCGGCCGCTCTGCCGTGGGTGCCCACCATGTCCGAGCTGGCCGAGCAGGCCCGCGCTGAGCTGCCGCCGGGCGCGCTGGTCGAGTACAAGCGGCTCTCCGTCGCGCTGCACTGGCGTACCGCCCCGCAGCTCGGTGAGCTGGTGCAGGAGTGGGGCCGGGCCCAGGCCGAGCGGCTTGGCCTGCGCGCCCAGCCGGGCCGGATGGTGCTGGAACTCAAGCCCCCCGTCGACCGGGACAAGGGCATGGTGATCGGCGAGACGGTCCGGGACGCCGGCGGCGCCTGGTACTTCGGTGACGACGTCTCCGACATCAAGGCGTTCGCCGCGCTGCGCGCCCGCGCCGCCGCCGACCCCGGCTTCCTCGGGGTCTGCGTCGCCGTGGCCAACCCGGAGACCGGGCACGAGGTGGCCGACGCCGCCGACCTGACCCTGGACTCCCCCGCCGCCCTGGCCGAGTTCCTCACCGACGCCCTGCGCCACCTGACCTGACCCGCTTTTCCGCGTCGATCTTGCACTTGCCGCCCCGACAAACGGGGACGAAAGCCGCGCACGCGGGGCCGGAAGTGCAAGATCGACGGGGAGGCGGCGGTCAGGTGCCGAATCGGCGCTGGCGGGTGGCGTAGGAGCGCAGGGCACGCAGGAAGTCGACCTTGCGGAAGTCGGGCCAGTTCAGCTCGCAGAAGTAGAACTCCGAGTGCGCGCTCTGCCAGAGCATGAAACCGGAGAGTCGCTGCTCGCCACTGGTCCGGATGATCAGATCCGGGTCCGGCAGCCCCTTGGTGTAGAGGTGCTCGGAGATGTGGTCGACGTCGAGCGAGGTGGCCAGCTCCTCGAGCGTGCCGCCGTTCGCAGCGTGCTCCGCCAGCAGCGAGCGGACCGCGTCGGCGATCTCGCGCCGCCCGCCGTACCCGACCGCGATGTTGACCTGAGCCCCGCCGTCGCGGTCCCGGGTGCGTTCCTCGGCGGCCTTGAGCGCGGCGGCGTGCTGCGCCGGCAACACGTCGAGCGCGCCGACCATCCGCAGCCGCCAGGGGTTGCCCTCCTCGGCCAGCTCGGTGGTGAGGTCCTCGATGATCTGGAGCAGTGGGTCCAGCTCGGCGGCCGGGCGGGAGAGGTTGTCGGTGGAGAGCAGCCACAGCGTGACGTGCCCGACACCGGCCGCGTCGCACCAGCGAAGCAGCTCCTTGATCCGCTCGGCGCCCATCCGGTGGCCGTCGTTCGGGTCGACGAAGCCCATCTCCCGGGCCCATCTGCGGTTGCCGTCGCACATCACGCCGACATGCGCGGGTACGGGCTTGCCCGCGAGCTTCGCCGTCAGCCGGCGCTCGTACACGGAGTAGAGGAGTTTCCGCAGAGTCATCACCTTGCAGGGTAGCGACCCGTGAGAAAGATCAGTGTCTCGGTGGCGTATCAGCCGACGGCGAGCCGGTCCGGCGCGGTCGCGGCACCTCAGCGGCGATTGCCGCGAGCGTGCGGGCGTCCAGCCGCCCGTCGCCGAGCCCCAGCTCCACCACGGTGCGGTAGACCCGCTCGTCGCGCCCGGCCGCGCCGACCACCGCGTCGACCACCCAGCGCCGACGCGCCAGCCAGGCCGCCGCCGAGCTGTGCCGCAGGTGGGTGCCGAGCCGGGCGCGCAGCGCGGCGGCGTACCCCCGGGCGGCCTCGGCCGGACTGCCGGCCGCCGCCGCGCCGGCCAGCGCCCCCGAGCGCAGCGCGTAGAAGATGCCCTCGCCGGTGAACGGGTTGATCAGCGACAGCGCGTCCCCGGCCAGCACCACCCGGCCCCGCCCGGGCGCCGGCCGGTGGGTGGACAGCGGCAGGTGGTGCGCGCGCAGGCCGGTCACCGTGGCCGGGTCGACTCCGGGCAGCAGCGCGGCCATCCGGTCCAGCAGGTGCGCGCGGCTGAGCGGCTCGCCGCGCAGCACCTCCCCGTACCCGACGTTCGCGCGACCGTCACCGATCGGAAAGACCCAGGCGTACGCGGGCCAGCGCGCCGCCGAGGTGACGATGAGCTGTTCGGGCGGCCCGGGCGGGGCCGGCGCGTAGCCCCGGATGGCGAGCGCCAGGTGCCGGTCCGGGTTGACCGGGTGCCCGAGCGCGCGCCGGACCACCGAACCGGCGCCGTCCGCGCCGACCAGCGCCCGCGCGGACAGCTCACCGTCGAGCACCACCCGGTCGGGAGCGATCTCCACCCGGCGTACGGTGTGCCGCCGCAACTCCGCGCCGGCCGCCACCGCCGCCGCCACCAGGCGTGCGTCGAACACCTGGCGGGGCACCGTGTACGCGGGCCGGGGCAGCGTCCGGGCGACGGTGCCGCCACCGGGTGCGACCAGGCGCAGCGCGGGCAGGGGCGGGTAGCCGTCGACGGCCCCGGTCACGCCCAGCTCGTCGAGGACGTCCAGCGCGTGCGCGGCGATGCCGTCCCCGCACGCCTTGTCGCGGGGGAAGTCGGACCGGTCCAGCAGCAGCACCCGCGCCGCCCCGGCCCGTCGTGCGCCGAGCGCGGCGGCCGCTCCCGCCGGCCCCGCCCCCACCACCACGACGTCCCACACCCCCTCATCCTCCCCCGCCGGCCCCCACCCCGGGCATCAACGGGACCGGGTGGCCCGGTACAGCGACCAGACGCAGAGGGCTGCCGCCGTGACCAGGGGGGCGCCGTCGCGGATCAGGCCGTCGGCGCCGAGCAGCCACCAGCACAGGGGCAGGTCGATCGCGAGGACGCCGAGGGTGACGGCCACCAGGCCCTTCCGCGCCCACGCCTTGTCGCGCAGCAGGAACGCGGTGCAGAACAGCACGGCGTAGCTGACCGCGATGCCGGCGCCGAACCAGAAGATCAATGCCGGTACGGCGGCGAGCCGCCCGTCCAGCACGGCGCCGGTCGCCACCAGCGCCGGCACCAGCATCAGCGGGCTGTAGGTGAACGCCGCGACCCGGGCGGTGAGCAGCCAGCCGTTCGCCTGCGGACGCTTCGGCGTCATCTCCCGCCAGGCGATCGTCCCGCCCTCGACGACCAGGCCCTTGCGGTGCCGGACCAGGTGCGCGCGGATCGCCTCGGAACGGTAGAGCAGCACCACCACGGCGACGCAGAGCGCGGTGAGCACGGCGAACCCGATCAGGCCGGGCAGCGCGGGCACCCCCTGCCGGGGCACGATCAGCCGCCCGACCGCGAAGATCGTGGTCACCGCCAGGATCAGCCCGAACGGCCGGGCGCCCACCCGGCCCTTGTTCACCTGCCCGATCAGCAGCAGGAAGCCGAGCGATCGGAGCATCGCCCAGCCGGTGCGTACGGCCAGACCGAACTCCTGCTCCGGGGCGTACCAGTAGTTGAGCAACTCGACCACGACGGTGGCCGCCGCGGTCACGGCGAGCAGCGTGGTCAGCGCCCGGACGGCGGACGGCCGCCGGACCTCGACAGGTTCAGCGGCCGTCCTCATGGCATCCGATGTTGCCCGGCGCGGGCAACAGGCACACCTGCTACTTCTGCGGCTCCGCGTCGAGGCGGGCGCGCAGCGCGTCCAGCTCGGCCCAGAGCACGCCGGGGAGCTTGTCCCCGAACTTCTCGAACCACTCGGTGACCAGCGGCAGCTCGTCGCGCCACTCGTCCGCGTCGACCTTCAGCGCGATCCGGACGTCCTCCGGGGTCATGTCCAGACCCTCGACGTCGAGCGCGTCCTGCGCCGGGACCATGCCGATCGGCGTCTCCACCGCCTCGGCCCGGCCCTCCAACCGCTCGATGACCCACTTGAGCACGCGGGAGTTCTCGCCGAAGCCCGGCCAGAGGAAGTTGCCCTCGGCGTCCTTGCGGAACCAGTTGACGTAGTAGATCTTGGGCAGCTTGGCCTCGTCGCCGTCCGCGCCCTTGCCCATCTCGATCCAGTGCCGGAAGTAGTCGCCGGCGTTGTAACCGATGAACGGCAGCATGGCCATCGGGTCACGACGCACCACGCCGACCGCGCCGGAGGCGGCGGCGGTGGTCTCCGAGGAGAGCGTGGCGCCCATGTAGACGCCGTGCACCCAGTCGCGGGCCTCGGTGACCAGCGGGATGGTGTCCCGCCGACGGCCGCCGAACAGGATCGCGTCGATCGGCACGCCGTTCGGGTCGTAGTAGTCGTCGGCCAGGATCGGGCACTGGGTGATCGGGGTGCAGAAGCGGCTGTTCGCGTGCGAGGAGAGGTTCTCGCTCTCCGGCGTCCAGTCGTTGCCCTTCCAGTCGATCAGGTGCGCCGGCGGCTCACCCATGCCCTCCCACCAGATGTCGCCGTCGTCGGTCAGCGCCACGTTGGTGAAGATGGAGTTGCCGCGGTCCAGCGTCCGCATGGCGTTGGCGTTGGTCTTCCAGTCGGTGCCAGGGGCGACACCGAACAGGCCGTACTCCGGGTTGATCGCGTAGAGGCGGCCGTCCTGGCCGAACCGCATCCAGGCGATGTCGTCGCCGATGGTCTCGACCTTCCAGCCCGGGATGGTCGGCTCCAGCATGGCGAGGTTGGTCTTGCCACAGGCGGACGGGAAGGCGCCGGCGATGTGGTAGACCTTGCCCTCCGGCGAGGTGATCTTGAGGATCAGCATGTGCTCGGCCAGCCAGCCCTCGTCGCGCCCCATCACGCTGGCGATACGCAGCGAGTAGCACTTCTTGCCCAGCAGCGAGTTGCCGCCGTAGCCGGAACCGAAGGACCAGATCTCCCGGGTCTCCGGGAAGTGCGAGATGTACTTCGTCTCGTTGCACGGCCAGGCCACGTCCTGCTGACCCGGGGCCAGCGGCGCGCCGATCGAGTGCAGCGCGTGCACGAAGTCGGCGTCGTCGCCCATCGCCTCCAGGATCGCCGACCCCATCCGGGTCATGATCCGCATGGAGGCGACCACGTACGGACTGTCGGTGATCTCCACGCCGAACATGGGGTTCTCGGCCTCGATCGGACCCATGCAGAACGGGATGACGTACATGGTGCGCCCGCGCATGCTGCCGCGGTACAGCTCCGTCATCGTCCGCTTCATCTCGGCCGGCGCCATCCAGTTGTTGGTGGGGCCGGCGTCCGCCTCGTCGACGGAGCAGATGAAGGTGCGCTCCTCCACCCGGGCGACGTCCGTGGGGTCGGTACGCGCGTAGAACGAGTTGGGCTTCTTCTCGGGATTCAGCCGGATGAGGGTGCCGTTTGAGACGAGCTCGTCGGTGAGGCGGCGCCACTCCTCATCAGACCCGTCCACCCAGACCACGCGGTCGGGGGTGGTCAGTTCCGCGACCTCACGTACCCAGGCCAGCAGCTTGGGGTGGGACGTCGGGGCCTGATCGATACCCCGAACAGCAGCCGGAGCAACCATGTCACTTCTCCTTGTGGTCGACGCTGACCGATCTATGGGGTGCACGAGTTCTGGCGGGCAAGTACGCCGCCTCGTGGAAACCTGGGATTGGGCTCAGCGTAAACCGGACTGCCTCGCCAGTCAGTGGGACTGGTTGTGAAGAACTGCACAAGGTACGGCCACGCTGCGGCTTCACGATCTGATACCCGCTTTCGCGCGCAGTTTCACGCAAATCCTGCGGTGAACCTTCGACGGCCCGCTCCGTCCCCGGAGTGACCGCGACGCCCGATCGCGGGGAAGCGTACGAACATGTCGTGAAAGACGATTCCGTGATGGGCTCCACAGATTCACACAGCGGGTTACCCTCTGCTCACGGACATCGAGAACGGGCGACAGATCCCCGACCCGGGCGGCCCGGCCGCGAGGGCCACGACGAAGCCGTCGTGGCCGACTCGCCGTTGCGGTCCGCCCGTGTACCCCACAACCGGTACTCTCGGCGGGTGGCCGCGACGATGACCGGGGACCAACCGGGGGCTCCGCAGACCCGTCGGGGTCCGATCGGAGCACTACTCGACCGTTTCGGTCACCTGATCCACGAGTTGAGCAAGTTCGCCACCGTCGGCGGCTTCGCCTTCGTGGTCGACTTCGTCCTCTTCAACTTCCTGTCCAGTGGCCGTGACATGCCGCCGCTCGCCGCGAAGACCATCTCCACGGTGATCGCGGCGACCGTCGCCTTCCTCGGCAACCGGTTCTGGACCTGGCGGCACCGGCAGCGCTCCAACCCGGCCCGGGAGTACGCGCTGTTCTTCTTCTTCAACGCGGTCGGTCTCGGTATCGCGGTGGCAAGTCTCGCGGTCAGCCACTACGGGCTGGGCGCGGTCTGGCCGGCGGTGTTCCAGACCCCACTGGCCGACAACATCGCCAGCTTCATCGTCGGCACCGGCCTCGGGACGCTCTTCCGGTTCTGGTCGTACCGACGGTTCGTCTTCGTCGACGCGGGAACACCACCCGTTCCGGCAACGAGCCACGACCGAGAGTCCGGGGCGTGACGAACCGCCCATCCCGACCCGCCGGGCCGAGCCGGCCCAGCCCACTGCCTAAGGTGTTCCGCATGCCTGGAGTCCGTCTGCTGCCCGAGCGCTGGCAGAAGTTCATCCACGAGGCGCTCAAATTCGGCATCGTCGGCGGCATCAACACCGTCATCAATTACGCGGTGTTCAATGCCCTGGCACTCACGGTTTTCCGCGACGGTCAGCTGAAAGCGACTGTGATCGCGACGATTGTCGCCACGATCACGTCGTATCTGATGAATCGTCACTGGACGTACCGGGATCGGCCGAAATCGGCACTCCGGCGGGAATACGTCCTGTTCTTCCTTTTCAACGGCGCCGGCCTGGTCATCGAACTCGGCGTCCTGGCCCTGGCCAAGTACGGCCTCGGCGTACACGGACTGCTGGCGCTGAACGTCGCCAAGACCATCGGTGTCCTGCTGGCGACGCTGTTCCGCTTCTGGTCCTACCGCACGTTCGTCTTCCAGCCGGTGCCCAAGCACGCCGAGGAGACCTGGCACTCGGTGCCGCGTGACGAGTGGGACAACGTCGCCGAGATGGACCCGGTGGCCGAGCTGGCCGAGTCGGTGAGCGAGCTGGAGGAGGAGGAACCTCCCCCGGGCGCCGGGCGACCCGACTACGCGCCGCCCCGGGGCCGTCCGGCACCTGCTGACGCCGGGCTCGGCGGCGCGCTCGGCGCCGACCTGGACGCCGAATTCGCCGCCGAACTCCAGCCCCGCCGCGCGCGCCGCTGACCGACGAAGAGGGCCGGCACCTCCGCTTCCGGGGGTGCCGGCCCTCTTCGGTCGGCGGCGCGGTCAGGGCTGGTCGCGCAGGGACTTGCCCTCGGCCATGTCGGCGAGGATCTCGCGCATCTCGTCGTCGCCCAGGCTGTGCTTGTCGTGGTGCGCCTCGACCAGCTCGTACAGCTTCGTCTGCACCCGGTCCACGCCCGGCACGTCGTGCAGCACCGACTGGCCGCGCTCACCCGCCGACTCGATGGTCAGCGTGCCGCAGCCGAGCAGCCGCTCCACGAAGCGCTGGTTCATGGCGTGGTCGTTGATCCGGGTCAACGGCAGGTCCCGCCGGTTGCGCGACAGCACCCCCTGCTGGAGCAGGACGCGCTCGTTTGTGAACAGGTAGTGCGTGGTGCGCCAGACCAGGAACGGCCACAGAGCCAGCCACAGCACCAGCGCCAGGGCGACCACCGCGAGGGCGTAGAGCGCGATGGTGCCGCCGCTGCCGTCGGGCAGCAGAATCCAGCCGGCGACGACCGCCGCGACGGCGAGCACGAGCACCAGGACCGGCCGGATCAGGGCCTTCCAGTGCGGGTGCAGGTGCAACACGACGTGCTCGTCCTCGGTGAGCACGTCTTCGGGGAACGCCACGGGGGAACCTCCTCGCAGAACAGGACGCGCTGACCGTAACCGGTCGGCGTATCCCGTCGGCATCGGCCGCGCGGGCGGCTGCCCGTGGTTGTTAAGAGGGGGCCCTTCCTCTACCGGAGGCGTTAAGAGGGGGCCCTTCCTTTCACCGCAGGTGCAGCACGTCTCCCGCGGCCAGCCGCAGCGTCTCGGCATTCGTCTCCACCAGGAGCTGCCCGTCGGCGTCCACCCCGGTCGCGGTGCCGTGCGCCTCGCTGCCGTCGGGCAGCAACACCCGAACCTGGCGACCGATGGTGGCGCACCCGGCCAGGTACGCCTCGCGCAGCCCACTGGCCTCCGCATCACCTCCGGCGTCACGCCAGCGCTCGTACCAGTCGGCGAGCGAGCGCAGCAGCGCCCGCAGCAGCGGGTCCCGGTCGGTGGCGGTGGCGCCGGCGAGCTGGAGCGAGGTGGCGGGCAGCCCGGTAGGGTTCTCCGGCAGCTCGTCGGCGCGCAGCGTCACGTTCAGCCCCACACCGACCACGATCGCGGGCGGCCTGTCGTTCTCCCCCGGCACCGCCTCGGCCAGCACGCCGGCGCACTTCGCGCCGTCCACCAGCAGGTCGTTGGGCCACTTCAGCCGCGCGTCCAGCTCGGCCAGCAGGCGTACCGCCTCGACCAGCGCGACACCGGCGAGCAGCGGCAGCCACCCGTACCCGGTGACCGGCACCGGCGCCCAGCCGCGCTCGGGGACCGCCTCGCCGGGCCGCAGCAGCACGCTCGTGGCGAGACCGGCGCGCGGCGGCGACTGCCAGACACGGCCCCGACGGCCCCGGCCGGAGGTCTGCCGCTCGGCGACCACCACCAGGCCCTCCGGCTCGCCGCCCCGCGCCGCGGCCACCGTGTCGGCGTTCGTCGAGCCGGTCTCGGCCAGCAACTCCAAGCGTCGCCAGGGCCCGTTCGGCGCGACCAGCGCGCGCCGCAGCCGGGCCGCGGAGAGCGGCGGTCGGTCCAGATCCGTGTACGGCGAGCCGGGCATCACGCCAGCCTACGGCCCGGATGAGGCGTACTGCACAGCCTCAGACACCTGAACCATCGTTATATTCCACGGGTGACTACCGAGACCGGGTTCAACATCCACACGACCGCCGGCAAGCTGGCGGACCTGGAGCGACGGCTCGACGAGGCGGTGCACGCCGGGTCGGCACGCGCGGTCGAGAAGCAGCACGCGCGGGGCAAGAAGACCGCCCGCGAGCGGATCGAGATGCTCCTCGACGAGGGATCGTTCGTCGAGCTGGACGAGTTCGCCCGGCACCGCTCGACCAACTTCGGGCTGGAGAAGACCCGCCCGTACGGGGACGGCGTGGTGACCGGCTACGGCACCGTGGACGGCCGGCAGGTCTGCGTCTTCTCGCAGGACTTCACCGTCTTCGGCGGCTCCCTCGGCGAGGTCTTCGGCGAGAAGATCGTCAAGCTGATGGACCTCGCGATGAAGATCGGGTGCCCGGTCGTCGGCATCAACGACTCCGGCGGCGCGCGGATCCAGGAGGGCGTCACGTCCCTCGGGCTCTACGGCGAGATCTTCTTCCGCAACGTGCGGGCCAGCGGCGTCATCCCGCAGATCTCGCTGATCATGGGCCCGTGCGCGGGCGGCGCCGTCTACTCCCCGGCGGTCACCGACTTCACCGTCATGGTCGACCAGACCTCGCACATGTTCATCACCGGCCCCGACGTGATCAAGACGGTCACCGGCGAGGACGTCGGCATGGAGGAGCTGGGCGGCGCCCGTACCCACAACACCCGCAGCGGCAACGCGCACTACCTCGGCACCGACGAGGAGGACGCGATCGAGTACGTCAAGGCGCTGCTGTCGTACCTGCCGTCGAACAACCTGGACGAGCCGCCGGTGTTCGACGCGCCCGCGATCCTCGACGTCACGGATGAGGACCGGGAGCTGGACACGCTGATCCCGGACTCGGCCAACCAGCCGTACGACATGCACCGGGTCATCGAGCACGTGCTCGACGACGGCGAGTTCCTCGAGGTGCAGCCGCTGTACGCGCAGAACATGGTGGTCGGTTTCGGTCGCGTCGAGGGGCGCCCGGTGGGCGTGGTGGCGAACCAGCCGATGCAGTTCGCCGGCACGCTCGACATCGCCGCGTCGGAGAAGGCGGCCCGGTTCGTGCGCACCTGCGACGCGTTCAACATCCCGGTGCTCACCTTCGTGGACGTGCCCGGCTTCCTGCCCGGCACCGGCCAGGAGTGGGACGGCATCATCCGGCGCGGCGCGAAGCTCATCTACGCGTACGCCGAGGCCACCGTCCCGAAGGTCACAGTCATCACCCGCAAGGCGTACGGCGGCGCGTACGACGTGATGGGCTCCAAGCACCTGGGCGCCGACCTGAACTTCGCCTGGCCGACCGCGCAGATCGCGGTGATGGGCGCGCAGGGCGCGGTGAACATCCTCTACCGCTCGGAGCTGGCGAACGCCGAGGACCCGGCCGCGGTCCGGGCCGAGAAGATCGCCGAGTACGAGGACACGCTCGCCAACCCGTACATCGCCGCCGAGCGCGGCTACGTGGACGGCGTGATCCCGCCGCACGAGACGCGCGTGCAGATCGTGCGGGCGCTGCGGGTGCTGCGGACCAAGCGCGAGACGCTGCCGCCGAAGAAGCACGGCAACATCCCGCTGTAGTACGTCGGGTGCCCCCGCCGCCTCGGTGGCGGGGGCACCGGCGTCAGCAGCCCGGGTTCGTGGCGCGGCACAGCCGCTCGGCCGCGACCCGGGCCAGGTCCCGCAGTGTCACCTCGTCGCCGCCCGGTCCGGTGCTCAGCACCGTGACGAGGTCACCGACCCGCACCACCACCTGCTCCTTCGGCGGGGTCCCGTCACCGAGCCGCGCCCCGGTGTCCAGCCGTCGGCCCTGCCCGACGGCGTGCCGCACGAGCACCGACTCGTCGCCGGCGAAGCCGCTGTCGACCGTCTGCCAGGAGTGGACGACCTCCGCCTGGACCCGCTTGCCCTTCAACTCCACCGGACCGGTGAACCGCCACGTGCGGCAGGGCGCGAGCAGCGCGGGCAGCTCGTCGAAGAGCCGCTCGCCGTCCCGCGGCGCCAGCCGGTGCACATCCTGCAAGACCACCGCCTGCGGGGCCGACTGGTCACCGGCGCCCGGCCGCTTCCGCAGAAGGGTCACCGACCGCGAGTAGCGGGACTTCACCCACTCCGTCCGCAGGCCCTGCTCCTGCCGGCAGACCTCCAGCATCTTGTCCAGCTGGATCTCCTCGTCGAGGCCGGAGTCGTTCCACGGCGTGGTGCCGGCCGGCCGCACGTCGGACGGTTGCAGCAGCGCCTCGGCGGGCACCTCCGTGGCGCTCCACGGTGTCGCCGACGGATTGGCGGCGACCGGGGCCCGCGCTGGTGAGGCGGCACGCCCGGAGGCCACGAACGCGGCCCCGGAGGTGAGTGCGAGCACCGCCACCGCCGCGGCGGCCACCGTGCGGCGGCTGCGGCGCCGGGCACGTGCCCGCAGCTCGGCCGGTTCCGCCCAGCGGACGTTGCGCAGGTCCCGCTGCATCACGTCGATGAACGCCAGGTCGTCGTCACGCATCGGCGGGCTCCTCCAGATCCACTACCGCGAGCAGTTCGGCCAGGGCGGCTCGGCCCCGGGACAGCCGGGCCTTGACGGTGCCGACCGGGGCCTCGGTCTCCCGGGCCACCTCGGCGACCGGCATGCCGAGCAGGTAGTACAGCGCGAGAGCGACGCGTTGCTCCTCGGGCAGCCGCCGCAACGCGGCCACCACCTCGACCGTGTCGGTGCTCGGCGCCGGCATGCTCTCCTCGGCGCCATGGCGCAGATAGGCGCGCGCCCGGCTGCGCAGGCTGCGCCAGCGGCTCACCGCGATCCGGCTCGCCACCACCCGCACCCATGCCTCCGGGTCGTCGTATCCGCGCACTGTGGACCACCGCTGCCAGGCCCGGATGTACGCCTCCTGCACGGCGTCCTGCGCCTCGGCGAGGTCGCCGGTGAGCACGTAGACGAAGCCGAGCAGCCGCTGTCGGCTGCCCCGGTAGAACTCGTCGAATCCGTCGACGTCCGGCACCTGCTACCTCCCGAGTGACGGTCGCAGGGGACACGCCTGGCGTGCCTGGTGCGGTTGCCCGCTCAGCCGATCATTTTCTCGAGTTCGCCGAGCGGGAAGCCGCCGGCCGGGATCCGGTCGCGGACGGCCCGGCGGACGGCGGTCTGCACCGCCGCGTTGGCCGGGGTGGGTACGCCGTGCAGGCGCCCGAGCAGCACGATCTCGCCGTTGAGGTGGTCGGTCTCGACCGAGCCCGCGCCCCGGGCCAGGCTCTGCCAGGTGGAACCGCCGGAGCGCTCCTCGCCGCCGACGGGCCGGTGCGACACCAGGTCACCGCGCTCGGCGGCCTCCTCCTCGACTGTGGTGTGCGCGATGCCAGCGGCGGCGAGCGCCGCCTCGCCCTCGGCGCGTACCCGCTTCGACAGGGCCTCGGGCACGTCCCGGCCGAGCAGCGCCTGGAGGCCGTTGCCGAGGTTGGCGAGCAGCTTGCCGTACTTCCAGCGCATCACGTCGTCGCGCACCGGCGCGACGAACCCGGCGGAGGTCAGGTCGGCGGCGACCGCCCGGCTGGTGTCGTCGGCGCCGCTCGGGTAGCGGCCGATGTGCAGCATGCCCGGGTGCGGATGCCCGTTGGCGACCACCAGGCCCGGTTCCAGGTGGGTGGCGGGCAGCCACACGCACACCGGGTGTACGCGGGCGAAGCGCCGCAGCGCGGCCGGCTCGTTCGCCACGCCGTTCTGGGCCAGCACGACCGGCAGCCGTTCGCCCGCCGTTCCGCCGCCCTCGACCGGCGCGTCCGCCCACGCCGTCAGCGCCGCCACGGTGTCCTGCGACTTCACGGTGAGCACCAGCACGGTGTCGGCCGGCAGGGGCGGGCCGTCCGGCCCGGCCACCGCCGGCAGCCGGCCGGTGACCTCCCGCTCCGGCGTGCGCAGCGTCAGACCCCGCTCCCGCAGCGCGTCCAGATGCGCGCCGCGGGCCACGAGCGTCACGTCGTGGCCGGCGTCGGCCAGGAGTACGCCGATGGTGCCGCCGACCGCGCCCGCTCCGATGATCACGTATCGCACGGGTCCGATTCTGCCCCTATGTGGCCTCGCCCGCCGGATACGCCGCTTGTCAGGCGGTGAGCCCCGCGTCGGCCAGGATCGGGCCGGCCAGCAGCAGCGCGCCGACCACCAGCGCCCCGACGCTGACCAGCAGGAACACGCCCACCCAGAACAGCGCCGGGAACGGCGTGAGTCGGGCGAGCTGGTCGGCGTCGGACTGCGGCATCCGGCCCCGGGCGCGTTGCCGGTGCAGCTCGAACACCGGTCGTACGCCGCCGAGCAGCAGGAACCAGACCGACGTCCAGGCGAACGCGGCCTGCACCTCGGGCGAGGTGTACCAGGAGACGGCGAGCACCACGCCGCCGGTGACAAGCAGCGAGAGCACGCCGAACAGGTTGCGGATCATCACCAGCATGGCGAGCAGCAGCGCCACCGCCAGCCACAGCAGCAACGTGATCCGGTTCCCGGCCAGCAGCCACGCGCCGCCGAGGCCGAGCAGCGACGGCGCGACGTACCCGGCGAGCAGCGTGAGGATCATCCCCGGCCCGGTGGGGCGGCCGGCGGAGAGCGTCAGCCCGGAGGTGTCCGAGTGCAGCCGGATGCCGTGCAGCCGGCGGCCGGTGAGCAGCGCGACGAGCGCGTGGCCGCCCTCGTGCGCGATGGTGACCGCGTTCCGGGCGATCCGCCACGGCAGCCGGGTGGCGACCACGGCGAGCGCGACCACGGCGGTGAGCACCACCAGCAGCGGCGGCGGGTCCGGCTGGGCGCTCATCAGCGTGTCCCAGAGCGTGGTGAGGCCGTCGATCAGGGGCATGGGCGGGGAGCCTACCGGCCCGAGCCGTGTCGTTCGACCGGCCGAGTCTCATAGAGTGTGAGACTGATCGGACGAGGCGCCGGAGCGGAGGTGAGGTCGGTGAGCGCAGCTCGCTTGGAGCCCTACAGCTCGCACGAGCAGGACGGCGACAGCCACTCGCTGCGGCTGCACCGGCTCGACGGCGCGCACTACGTCGAGGACGCGGTGGCCAAGGCGGGTGAGACGCTCAGTGTCACCGAGCCGTTCCGCTGGGCGATGGACCCGAGCGCGCTCCGCTGATCCGCAAACGACGCGCCACCTGGGCGAACGATGGGCGTCGATGAAAATTTCCTTGCTCCCTATTGCGATCTAGGGCACTAAGCTCCAAAGATGGGCGTCAATAGATGGACGTCCCTCTGGAGGCAACCATGGCCCGTACCAGACTCTCCGTACGCCGGCTCCTCGCTGCCGGCCTGGCCGCCGCCGCCACTGCGGCCGTGGCCCTCGTGGCGACCGCCGGACCGGCCGCCGCCGCGACCACGCCCGGGATCGACGTCTCCCGTTACCAGGGCAGCATCAACTGGACCAGCGTGCGCAACGCGGGCATCCAGTTCGCCTTCATCAAGGCCACCGAGGGCACGAGCTACAAGGACCCGAACTTCAACGCGAACTACGTCAACGCGTACAACGCCGGGGTGATCCGCGGGGCCTACCACTTCGCCCGGCCGAACATCTCCGCCGGTTCCACCCAGGCCAACTACCTGGCCAGCAACGGCGGCGCCTGGTCGGCCGACAGCCGTACGCTGCCCGCCGCGCTGGACCTGGAGGGCAACCCGTACAGCGGCGGCTACTGCTACGGCCTGAGCACCACCGGCATGCGCAACTGGGTCCAGGACTTCCTCAACACCTACCGCTCCCGCACCGGCCGGTACGCGGTCATCTACACCACGACGAGCTGGTGGAACCAGTGCACCGGCAGCTGGAGCGGCCCGTGGGCCAACCACCCGCTGTGGATCGCCCGCTGGGCCAGCTCGCCCGGCACCCTGCCGGCCGGTGCTCCGTTCTACAGCTTCTGGCAGTACACGAGCACCGGCTCCGTCTCCGGCATCAGCGGCAACGTGGACCGCAACTACTGGAACGGCGACCGCAGCCGGCTGATCGCCCTGGCCAACAACACCTGATCCACCGGCTTACGACAGTGGGACCGCCTCCGTGCGAGGCGGTCCCACTGTCGCGTCGTACGTGGCTCAGGCTCTGCGGCGCGCGGAGGCCGGCACGGGCGTCCGGCGCATCCAGCGCCACGCCGCCACACCCGCGATCGTGAGGGTCAGCACACCGAGGACCGCGACCGGCGCGGACAGGCCGGCGGCGATCAGGAGCAGCACGACGTCGCCGAGCGCAACGAGCATCCACAGTGCCAGCCGCGGGCCGGTGTCCCTGCGTCGGTAACCCATGTCGCGCCTCCTTCCGTCGTCGGAGGATTCATACCCCCGAGGACGGAAAGCCATGCGAGCGAGTTTCGTGACCGGCGGGATTCCCGGTCAGTTCTGACGGTCCGGCACGAAGCCCTTGGTGATGATCTCCCAGTTCGCCAGGTTGGCGTCCCAGTCCTTCGCCGGGACCTCCCAGCGCAGCGCGAAGCCCCGGTTGCTGGCGGTCGCCACACCACGGTTGCGGACGTGGAAGCGGGTGTCGCCGTTGCGCGTCTCCAGCCAGTCCCAGTCGGCGCAGGTGCGGAAGTAGGGGTCGCACTTGGTGATGCCGACCAGTTTGTAGTTGCGCACGAAGTTGCGCCGGCTCGACTCCTGGCTCTTCCAGTCCGCGTACGCGTCCTTCTTCGGGTTCGGCGTCCACTGGATGAACAGCACCCGCCGAGCGCCACCGACCTCATAGAGCACGACGTTGTCGCTGCGGACCCGCGCCTCGAAACCGTTCGGGATCGGCACCTTGAAGCCGTTCGGGCCGGTGTAGAGACGCCAGCCGGCCGGCAACGCGGCCCCGGACGCCGACGGGCTGGCCGACGGCGTGGGGCTGGCCGACGCACTGGTCGCCGGGGCGCTCGGGGACGCGCTCTCGCTCGCCGCGGGCGGCGGCGCCGCCGACGCGGAGGTGCCGGCCGTCGGCTGACCGCCGTCGCCGTCGTCACCGTTGTTCAGCAGCGGCACGGCCACCACCAGACCGACGAGCAGCAGCAGTACCAGCGCGCCGATCAGCAGGTTGCGCCGGTTGGGCGCGGACTTCTCGACCGGCAGCACCGTGGCCCGGCCGGTCGACTGCGCCTCCTGCACCGGAGCCGGGCTGACCGGTGCGGAGCCGGTCACGGCCGGGCTGACCGGCGCCGGGGCGTCGGTGACCGGCTCGCCGTCGAGCCGCGTCTCGTCCAGCGCCGGGTCGACGCCGTCGACAGGGGCCTCGTCGTCCACCCGGGTCTCGTCGGTCGACGGCGCCGGGTCGAGCTTGGTGGTCGGATCGGCGGCCGGCGGAGCCACCTTCGCCGTCGGGCCGGCGTCCGAGGTGGGCGCCGCCACCTTCGCTGTCGGGTCGACGGCCGCGGCCGTACCCCCGGTGGCGGCCCCGGAGACCGAGGTCGCCGCGCGCTCGGCCTGGTCGGCCGGGCGCGGCGCCGGCACCAGCGGCGGGCGCGGCACGCGTGGACCGTTCGGCCCCGGCCGGCGTACGCCGTCCAGCAGTGAAATGCCCTTGGCCCGGCGACCGGCGGCCTTGCGCAGCATGCGCTCCGCCACCTCGGCGGTGATCCGCTCGTCCGGGTCCTTGCGCAGCAGGCCCTGGAGCACCGGCTTGAGCGGCCCGGCGTTGCGCGGCGGCGGCAGCGGCTCGGTGGCGAGCGCCGCCAGCGTGGCGATCGCCGACGGACGCGCGTACGGCGACTTGCCCTCGACCGCCGCGTAGAGCGTGGCGCCGAGCGACCAGAGGTCGGCCTCCGGCCCGGCCGTGCCGTCCCGCGCACGCTCCGGCGAGATGTACGCGGGCGAACCGAGCACCATGCCGGTGCGCGTCACGTTCGGGTCGCCGGGGATCGTGGCCAGGCCGAAGTCGGTGAGCACCACGCGGCCGTCCTCGCCGAGCAGCACGTTGCCCGGCTTGACGTCGCGGTGCATGATGCCCGCCTTGTGCGCGGCCTTCAGCGCGTTCAGCACGCCGAGGCCGATCTCGACCGCCTTGGCCGACGAGACCGGACCGTCCTCGGCGATGGTGTCCTGCAACGACTTCGACGCCACGTACTCCATGACGATCCACGGATCGCCGTCGGTGCGCAGCACGTCGAAGATGCGGACCACGTTGACGTTGTTGAGCCGGGCGATCGCCCGCGCCTCCCGCAGCGAGCGCTCGCGCATCTCGCGGCGCTCCTCCGGGGTGAGGCCGGGCGGCGGGACCAGTTCCTTGATGGCCACGTCCCGGTGCAGCACCTCGTCCCGCGCCTTCCAGACGCGGCCCATGCCGCCCTGACCGAGCGGCGTGATAAGCCGGTACCGGTCGGCGACGAGTTGGGGGAGCGCGTTCGACATCGCAGAAACCGTACCCGGCCGCTGCGACGCCTACACCGTCGGCACGCCACTGTACGGCGAAGGTCGAATTCGTGACGGTTACCCTTGGGGCATGTCTGCCGAAGAGCCGCTGTTCCGGATCGTCCGCGGCGTGCCCACCGCCGAGGAGCTGGCCGCTCTGGTCGGCGCGATCATGGTGCGTACCCGCCCGGCCCAGGCCGCCACGCCGGCCCCCGTGTCGCAGTGGGCGCGCAGCGAACGTCCCGCCCTCGCCGGCCCGGTCGCCGGCGCCGGCGCGTGGCGGGCCTCCGGCCTGCCCCGCTGACGTCTGGCTCCACCCGCGGCGCCGGACGGGGCTGCCGGGATCCACGTTGAGCCACTAACCTCACTCAGGGAAACCGTGTGGTGACGGGCAGGAGGCTCCGATGATCCCGGAGGACAACCAGCCAGCCGGCTGGCTGCGCGGCTACGGCGGCATCGAGGCCGACATCCGACAGATGCGGGAGTTCGCCGACCGCCTCCAGGACGAGGTGACGCGCAACTACTCGCCGCAGCTGTCGTACATCGCCGACGACATGAAGGCCCCGGTGCCGAACCCGGCCGACGCCTTCATCGAGCTGGTCCATTTCCTCCAGGCCCACCACGACACCCAGACGGCAGCGGTCAGCGCCGTGTGGGACCTGGCACCCGCCACCGGCCGGCTCGCCGACGCCGCCGGCCGGATCGCCAACCACTACGGCGACGCCGACGCGTTCTCCTCCGCACGGGTCACCGACGTCGAACGGGCACTCGCCGGGCCGTCGAGCACCGTCGCCCGCCCGCTGCCGCCACTGGCCGACCCCACCGCCCCCGAACAGAGCCGGGTGATCCTGCCGTGATCGAACGGGGCAGCGGACGCACCTCCGGGCTGACCGACTGGCGGCTGATGGACGTCCTCAGCATGTGGGCGTGCCTCCAGGACCAGGACACCGCCGGCCAGTGGAAGCAGGTCGCCGGTTGGCGCAAGGTCTGTGACCTCGCGCTGACCCACCTCAGCCGGCTGCGGGAATACCGGCGCGGCCTCGCCGAGGCCTGGCCACCCGAGACCAATGCCGCCGCGCGGGCGTACATCGCCGAACTCGACCAGCTCATCGACCGCGTGCAGCGCACCCACGACGCCGCCGCCGCGAACTACGACGCGCTCGCCGCCGCCACCCGCGCCATCGGCAGCGCGCGGGCCGAGCTGCAACCCCTGCACGAGGAGTACGAGAAGAGGCTGCGGCAGAAGCGGGCGTACGAGGCGACGATCGCCGACCCGAAGGCGGTGGCGGGTAGCCGGTTGCCGGAACGGCCCCCGGTCACGGACGACGACTTGGAGCAGTTGAACGTACGGGCGCGCGGGCTGATGACGGGGTTGAGCGGCGAGCTACAGCACGCCCAGGTCATGCTTCGCCAACCGCCACCGAAACCGGTCCCGAAGGTAGATGAGATCTCCACGCGGCCCGGGACAGAGGTTGCTGCACCCATGATCCCGCCGATCATTCCGGTTCCACTACCGGCAACCCCTGTTGCTAGAACGAACCCGCCGCGTACGGCCACCCAAACAACGCCCCTGGTTCCAGCGCCCAGCACGGGTCCAATACTGGGCGGAGTGGGCAGCACACTGAATCCGCCGCCCACATCTCCGACCCTGCCAAGCCCTCCGACCGTGCCGAGCACGCCATCGGTCGCAGGCGGCAGCCCTGTGCTACCCCCTCCGGCACAATATCCGGCAAGGCCAGTCCTTCCTCACTACAACCAGATGCAAGGAAATCCGGCATCTGGATCGGTTTCACCTGCCAGCCCTATGCGCTCAGCACCGCTAGGTGGCCTTATAGGTGGCAACATTCCGCCGGGTTTGGCGCAGCCAACGAGCGGCGGTCCTCGCAGAGTTAATCCCGTGGGCGGCGTCATTGGCGGCGGAGCAGCCGGGACAGCACCCACTGGAGGAGCGGGTTCCCGGCCAGGAGCGGGGCGGAATTCTCAGCAGTTCAGCGCAACAGGACTTCATCCGCTCGGCGGCAGTCCTACTTCAGGATCAGCTAGTTTGGGAAACTTGGGTAAGGCACCCAGGAAGCCAGACAGGGAAGTCGAATGGGACCCCGATAATCCATGGAGAACCAACGAGGGGGTGGATCCCGTCGTGCAGGCACCCGAAGATGAAGGGCCAATAGACCCGGGCCCTGCAATCGGCCTTCCTCGCTAGATATGTCAGCATTCCAAGCTGCTGCCGCTGTCGTTCTGCTATTGGCAAGCTCTTTCCACATTGGCGGCAACTCCCTCAGAGGGGAGTCAAGTCAGTGGCATCTGAAGTACTTGCAGGCATCCAAGGCTCACACCCTCAGCCGCGGAGAGGGCGTTGTTGTTGCAGTTCCTGACAGCGGAGTGGCGCCGCATCCAGA
This sequence comes from Micromonospora sp. M42, assembly GCF_000568915.1. Classification (NCBI taxonomy): domain Bacteria; kingdom Bacillati; phylum Actinomycetota; class Actinomycetes; order Micromonosporales; family Micromonosporaceae; genus Micromonospora; species Micromonospora sp. M42. The sequence continues at coordinate 3,519,364 of NZ_KK037233.1, forward strand.
CCTGTCGCAAAGCTTGATGCCAGGAATCGACATCATCCCGGGCGGCTCCGGAAACGGCCAAGGAGATAGGGACGGGCACGGCACTGGCATGGCCGGATTAATTGCGGCCAACGGACAAAGCACCCAAGGCGCTTTGGGCATAGCCCCGAACGCCAAGATACTGCCGATCTACACGTCTCCGGCCCATGAGGACGGAACATCCGCTACCCTCGCAATGGCAATACGATATGCAATCAAAAAACACGCACAGGTAATTAGCGTGTCACTGACAGCCGGGGCTGACGTCGAGCTACAACAGGCAGTTAAGGACGCGCTTAGCGCAAACATTGTTGTCGTTGCAGCAGCCGGCAACACCTCCGAATCTCCACTCATCGGCTATCCAGCTCGCGAGCCAGGTGTTATCGCGGTAGGCGGAGTCGACCGAGAGGGGCGCCATGCAGCAATCTCGGTTGCTGGGCCGGAGATCGACGTAGTCGCTCCGGCCGTCGACATCTACAGCACCGGTCTCAATGGGGGCTACCGGCTTGGTACCGGTACCTCAGATGCCACGGCGATCGTTGCCGGCGCTGCTGCCCTGATCCGCTCCAAGTACCCCAACCTCCCCGCGCAGGAAGTCGCCCACCGGCTGACCGCCACCGCCGTCGACAAGGGACCACCAGGCCGCGACGACCAGTACGGCTACGGCGTCATCGACCTGGTAGCGGCGCTCACCGCCGATGTCCCCCCGCTCGGCTTCGAGTCCTCGAACGTCACGCCACCGGCGTCGGCGGAGGCAGCCCCGGAAAAGGGCGACGACAGCAGCGCGACCGTACGCGGGCTCGCCACCCTGGGTGTGCTGGTGGCGGCGGGCGGCGGATACCTGTTCTGGCGTCGGCGCCGACGTGCCGACGACCCGCCGCCGAGGGTCAGCCGGTAGCGTCGGCGGGGTGTCGACCTCCGTACCGGTGCGCCTCGTGCTCGCCTCGCAGTCTCCCGCCCGCCGCAAGTTGCTCCAGGCCGCTGGCATCGAGCCCGACGTGCTGGTCAGCGGCGTGGACGAGTCGCAGGTGGTCAGCGAGCGCGCCGAGGATCTGTGTCTGGAGTTGGCCCGGTTGAAGGCGCAGGCCGTACGCGATCGGCTGCGGCCGTCGCCGGATGAGCGCACTCTCGTGCTCGGCTGTGACTCGGTGCTGGCCTTCGACGGTGAGATCCTCGGCAAGCCTGATGACGCGGCGGACGCCACCCGGCGGTGGCAGCGGATGCGCGGGCGCAGCGGTGTCCTGCACACCGGGCACAGTCTGATCGACGTGACGCACGAGTCGCGGGCCGAGGCCGTCGCGTCGACCACTGTGCATTTCGCCGACATCAGCGACGAGGAGATCGCCGCGTACGTGGCGACGGGCGAGCCGCTGGCCGTTGCCGGCGCGTTCACCATCGACGGGCTGGGCGGCGCGTTCCTGACCGGGATCGAGGGTGACCCGGGCACGGTGGTGGGGTTGTCCCTGCCGTTGCTGCGCCGGCTGCTCGCCGAGGTGGAGCTGAGCATCGTCGACCTGTGGACGAAGGTCGCGCCCGGGGGCCAGGAGATCGAGCATCTCGGCTAACGTCCGGACATGACCACGAAGCCTCTGCCGCTCACCCCGGAACTGCACGCCTATCTGGTGGCCCACGGGTCCGCGCCGGACGAGATCGTCCGGGAGCTGGCCGAGGAGACCCGGGCGGCCCTGCCCGCCGAGGCGGTGATGCAGGTCGCGCCGGAGCAGGCGGCGTTCCTGACGTTCCTGACCCGGCTGCTCGGCGTACGGCAGGCGGTCGAGGTGGGCACGTTCACCGGCCTCTCCTCGCTGGCGATCGCCCGGGGGCTCGCCGATGGCGGGCGGCTGACCTGCTTCGACATCTCCGAGGAGTACACGGGCGTGGCCCGGCGCTACTGGGAGCGCGCCGGTGTGCAGGACCGGATCGAGCTGCGCATCGGCCCGGCCGCCCAGACGCTGCGCGAGCTGCCCCGCGAGCGTTACCTGGACTTCGCGTTCATCGACGCGGACAAGGTCGGCTACCCGGTCTACTGGGACGAGCTGGTGCCGCGCATGCGCCCCGGCGCGGTGGTCGCCGTCGACAACACGCTGCGCGACGGCCGGGTGCTCGCCCCGCGCAACGCCGACGACCGGGCGATCGCCGCCTTCAACGACGCGGTGATCGCGGACGTGCGCGTCGAGGCGGTCATGCTGCCGATCGCCGACGGCGTCACGCTCGCCCGAGTGCTCTGAGCCGGCCCGAACACAACCTCGCCGAAACGGAGTCGATCAGGTCGCGCGGACCGGCGCGGGCAAGGCACGCCCCAGCCGCACCGTCAGCAGCACCGCCACCGCGATGAACGCGGGCAGCAGCAGGAACGCCGGGTGCGGGCCGGCGCCGTCGGCCACCCACCCGAGCGCGACCGGCGCGATCCCGAAACCCACACCCATCGAGTACGCCGACCAGCCCGCCGCCTTGTCGGCGGCCGGACCGGCGACTGCGAGCGCGATGGAGATCGCCAGCGGGTAGTGCAGCGCGTTGCCCAGGCCGAGCACGACCAGGCCGGTGACGGCGAGCCAGCCGACCGTACTGCCCCAGAACAGCGCGAACCCGGCCAGCGAGACGGTGAGCGCGCCGAGCAGCAGCGGCACCGGCGGCCAGCGCAGCGCGGCCCGGCCACCGGCGATCCGGCCGGCGAACATGCCGCAGACGATCGCGGCCACCGCCGCCGACGCCCCGCCCGCGCTCAGCCCGGCGTGGGTCCGCAGCACGTCGGCGGTCCAGAGCGACAGGCAGACCTCGATCGACCCGGTGACGGACATCAGAACCCAGGCGATCCAGTACGCACGCGGCAGCCGCCCCGCTGCCCCACGCACCCCGGAGGCGGGCGCCTCCGACGCCGGCAACCCCGGCGCGGGCACGGCCGAAGCGGGCACAGGCGCGGCACCCCCGGACGACACGGTGACGGGAGCGCCCGGAGCGGGCACGGCGGCGTCGGATGCGCCGACGGCGGGTACTGCCGGAGCGGGCGCGGTGGCCTCGGCCACCCCGGACGTGGGGACGGCGGGCACCCGGGTGGATGCGGCCACGGCGACCGGTGTGCCGGCAGCCGCGACAGCGGGGGCGCGGTTCGGCCCGCGTACCCGGAAGGTCAGAGCCGCGAGCGCGACAAGCGTGATCAGCCCGACCTCGACGGCCATCAGCGGTCGCCAGCCGAGGCCGGCGTCGACGCTGGCGCCGATGGTCAGCGGCGCCAGGATGCCCATGCCGGCGCACGCGGCGTTGGCCTCGGTGAGCGCGGCGGGGGCGGCGGGTCCGTGCCGGGCGGTGAGCACCACGCTGACGCCACTGACGATCATCATGCCGAAGGTGGCGATGACCGCGACGGCGGCGAGCGTGGCCGGTAGCGGGCGGAGCAGGCCGAGCGCGGTGACGCCGGCGGCGACGCCGGCGAGGCCGAGCCAGATGGCGGGGCCGCGGCCGAGGCGGCGGGCGATCGGGGCGAACAGCGCTCCGCCGGCCAGCGCGCCGACGGCGATGCCGGTGCTGTGCAGGCCGGCGACGGCGGCGCTGGTGCCCTGTTCGTCGCGGAGCAGCGGTACGACCGGGCCGAATCCGTAGAGGAAGAAGCCCCAGAGACCGAGCTGGGCGTAGGTCAGCCAGGTGATCCGGTCACGGGTGAGGCGGGGCACCGGCCCACGCTACGCGCGTGGCGCCGGTGCCCCCTGCCTCCTGAGAGGTACGTCTCCCCTGGTCAGCGGACACTGCGGGCGAACTGGCGGGCGGCCCAGAAAACGCCTGCAGCGGCGAGCACCGCGATGATGCCGAGGCCCTGCCAGACGCGGTCGCTGCCGAGGTCGCCGTTGAACAGCGCGCGCGTGCCCTCGACCGCCCAGGAGAACGGGTTCCACTTGGCCACGCCCTGGAGCCAGCCGGGGGCGAAGGTGAGCGGCAGCAGGATGCCGGAGAGCAGCAGGACCGGCTGCGCGACGGTGTTCATGAGCGGGGCGAGCGCGTCCTCGCTCTTGACCTTGAGCGCGATGCCGTAGGAGACGGCCGAGGTCATCAGCGCGATGAGGGCGAGCATCAGGTACGCCAGGAGCAGGTTGCCGATGAAGACGCGCAGGTCGAACGCGAGCGCCAGCAGCGTGATGATGATCGCCTGCGCGATGAGCGAGACCACGTCCCGCAGGGACCGGCCGAGCAGCAGCGCGAGCCGGCTGACCGGGGTGACCCGGGAGCGTTCGATCACGCCGGCGCGCAACTCGGCGATCAGGCCGAAGCCCTGGAACAGGCCGCCGAAGATGGCCAGCAGCACGAGCAGACCGGGCACGAAGATCTTGTACGCGGCGGCCTGCGTCGGGGCGTTCAGCGCGGGCTTGAGCAGCGGGGCGAACAGGAGCAGGTACATCACCGGCTGGAAGACGCCGACGAAGATCCACACCGGGTTGCGCAGCAGCAGTTGCGTCTGGCGCTGGAAGATCAGCCAGGTGTCGCGGGCGAGTTTCATGACAGCTTCTCCGGGGGTCAGGACTCGCGCAGCGAGCGGCCGGTCTTGGTGAGGAAGACGTCGTCGAGGCTGGGCCGGTGCAGCTCGATCGAGCGCAGGTCCAGCCCGGCGTGGTCGAGGCGGCGCAGCACCTGCGGGATGGCGGTGGCGCCCTCGTCGACGTAGAGGCGCAGGCCGCCCTCGTCAACGGTCTCCAGCTTGCTCACGTACGCCTCGGTGTCGAGCAGTTCGGCGGCGCGCGGGGTGCTCGGGGCGTCCAGTCCGACGATCACCACCTCGCCGGAGATCTCCCGCTTCAGCTCGGCCGGCGTGCCCTCGGCGACGATCTCGCCGTGATCCATGATCGCGATGCGGTCGCAGAGCGCGTCCGCCTCGTCCAGGTAGTGCGTGGTGATGAAGACGGTCATCCCCTCGGTACGCAGCCGGCGGATCTCGTCCCACATGTGCGCGCGGCTCTGCGGGTCGAGGCCGGTGGTCGGCTCGTCCAGGAAGACGATCTTCGGCTCGTGGATGATGCCGAGCGCGATCTCGACCCGCCGGCGCTGGCCGCCGGAGTAGGTCTTGCACTTGCGGTCGGCGTACTCGGTGAGCTGGAAGGCTTCGAGCGCGCGCTCGGCGCGTCGGTGCGCCTCGGCCTTGCTGATGCCGTAGAGGCGGGCCTGGAGCACCAGCTCCTCGCGGGCGCTCGACTCGTCCCAGGTGCTGCCGCCCTGGGCCACGTACCCGATCCGGCGGCGCACCTCGGCCGGGTCCTTGCGCAGGTCGGCGCCGGCCACGGTGGCCTCGCCGCCGTCCGGCTCGATGAGCGTGGCGAGCATCCGTAGCGTGGTGGTCTTGCCGGCGCCGTTGGGCCCGAGGAAGCCGAAGATCTCCCCCTCGGCGACGTCGAGGTTGACGCCGCGGACGGCGTCCACGGTCTTCGTCTCGCGACCCTCGCGGGAGCGGTACGACTTCCGCAACCCCCTGGTCTCGATCATTTCTGCTCCTGGTCGTCCGGGCGGGCCTGACCGGCCGCCGATCGTCCGCGAGGACGCACGAATCCCCCGCGATTCCTGCCGAGGCTAACGCGATATAGCTTCTTTGGTCAACGTTGATTATGTCGTGTCATCGGGAGCCGTCGGTCCAGCCCGACCAGCCCTCGGCCCGCTCCATCCCATCCGGCAGGTACGACACTCCCGACTCGATCCGCTCCGCGATCCGCTCGCACCACGCCGTCTCCGCCTCGGCGCGGGCCAGCCACAGCTCGAACATCCACCCGACGTGCACCGGCTTGCGGGTGCGTACCCAGTCCGAGTCGAGCGAGGCGCGCATCGACTCGACCCCGGCGCGAAGGAGGTTCGCCCGGTTGCGCAGCGCCGCCGCGGCCTCCTCGCGCGGCATCGCCGGCAGGAAGGAGAACGCCGCCACGAACGGGTCCGGCGGCTCCTGCACCTGCCACCACTGCGCGCGCAGCAGCGTCTCGAACTCGTCCTCCCCCTTCGCCGTCACCTCGTACGTGGTGCGGGCCGGGCGGGCGCCCACCTGCTCGACCGAGACGGTCCGCAGCAGGCCCTCGTCGGTGAGTTTGCGCAGCGCGTGGTAGATCGAGCCGGGCTGCACGTTGGCCCACTTGTCCGCGCTCCAGCTCAGCAGCTCACGGCGCACGTCGTAGCCGTGCACCGGCTGCATCCACCGGACCAGGCCCAGAATCATCATCCTCGTTGCCGACACCGGACAAGCGTAATAGGCAAATTTGACTACAGTGCCGCATCCCACACTGAGCGATCGTTAGGCTCCGCAGGTAGGCCGCTAAACTCCCGGCAACGACCTCCCGGGAGGAGCCTCAAGGTGCGCAAGGTTCTCATCGCCAACCGCGGCGAGATCGCCGTCCGCGTCATTCGCGCCTGTCGCGACGCCGGCCTGGCGAGCGTCGCCGTCTACGCGGACTCCGACCGGGACGCCCTGCACGCCACGCTCGCCGACGAGGCGTACGCGCTCGGCGGCGACACCGCCGCGGACAGCTACCTGCGCATCGACAAGCTGATCGACGTCGCGGCCCGGTCCGGCGCGGACCGCGGTGCACCCCGGCTACGG
>NZ_KK037233.1:3526040-3562317 GCF_000568915.1 Micromonospora sp. M42
GACCTCGGCGACAAGGTAACCGCCCGGCACATCGCGCAGCGCGCCGGCGCGCCGCTGGTGCCCGGCACCCCCGACCCGGTGGGCAACGCGGACGAGGTGATGGCGTTCGCCGTCGACCACGGCCTGCCGGTCGCCATCAAGGCCGCCTTCGGCGGTGGCGGGCGCGGCCTCAAGGTCGCCCGCACCATGGAGGAGATTCCGCACCTGTTCGAGTCGGCCACCCGCGAGGCGGTCGCCGCGTTCGGCCGGGGCGAGTGCTTCGTCGAGCGTTACCTCGACAAGCCGCGCCACGTCGAGGCGCAGGTGCTGGCCGACCAGCACGGCAACGTGATCGTGGTGGGCACCCGGGACTGCTCGCTGCAGCGCCGGCACCAGAAGCTCGTCGAAGAGGCGCCCGCGCCGTTCCTCACCGACGCCCAGCGCGCCCAGATCCACGACAGCGCCAAGGCCATCTGCCGCGAGGCCGGCTACCACGGCGCCGGCACCGTGGAATACCTGGTCGGCGCGGACGGCACGATCTCCTTCCTGGAGGTGAACACGCGGCTGCAGGTCGAGCACCCGGTCACCGAGGAGACCGCCGGCATCGACCTGGTACGCGAGCAGTTCCGCATCGCCGACGGGGAGAAGCTGCGCTTCACCGAGGACCCGACGCCGCGCGGACACGCCATCGAGTTCCGGATCAACGGCGAGGACCCGGGCCGCAACTTCCTGCCCGCCCCGGGCACCGTCACCGCGCTGCGCCTGCCCTCCGGGCCGGGCGTGCGGGTGGACACCGGCATCTCGGCCGGCGACGTGATCGGCGGCAACTTCGACTCGCTGCTCGCCAAGGTGATCATCGTCGGCGAGACGCGCGCCGAGGCGCTGGAGCGGGCCCGCCGGGCGCTCGACGAGATGGTGGTCGACGGCATGGCCACCGCGCTGCCCTTCCACCGCCTGGTGATCCGCGACGAGGCGTTCACCGCCGAACCGTTCACCGTGCACACCCGGTGGATCGAGACCGAGTGGGACAACACCGTACCGGCGTTCACCGCCGCCGCCGGCGCCGCCGACGAGCCGGCCGAGCGCGAGACCGTCGTGGTCGAGGTGGGCGGCAAGCGGCTGGAGGTCGTCCTCCCCGCCGGGCTCGGCGCGGGTACGGCGGCAGCCGCGCCCGCCGCGAAGAAGCCGGCCCGCCGGGGCGGCGGAGGCAAGGCGGGCGCCGCGGTCAGCGGCGACACGCTCACCTCGCCGATGCAGGGCACGATCGTGAAGATCGCGGTCGCCGACGGCGACGAGGTGGCCGAGGGCGACCTGGTCGTGGTGCTGGAGGCGATGAAGATGGAGCAGCCGCTGCACGCGCACAAGGCCGGCACGGTCAGCGGGCTCGCCGCCGAGGTCGGCGCGGTGATCACGTCCGGCGCCGCGATCTGCACCATCGCCTGAGGTGTAAGGAAGGGCCCCTTCTTAACGCCTGAGGTAGTGAAGGGGCCCCTTCTTAACAGCGCGAGGCCGGGTGGTGTGAGCCACCACCGGGGGCGGGCACGGCCCGGGGCGGGAATGATGGCCGGGTGCGGTTCCTTCACGGCGCGGTCCCCGCGCACGACCTGACCTACAACGACGTCTTCATGGCGCCCAACCGGTCCGAGGTGGGCTCCCGGCTCGACGTCGACCTGGCCACCACCGACGGGACCGGCACCACGATCCCGCTCGTGGTGGCGAACATGACGGCCGTCGCCGGCCGGCGGATGGCCGAGACGGTGGCCCGGCGCGGCGCGGTGGCGGTGATCCCACAGGACATCCCGATCGAGGTCGTCGCCGACGTGGTGGGCTGGGTCAAGCAGCGGCACCTGGTGCACGACACGGCGATCGCCCTCGGCCCGACCGACACCGTCGGCGACGCCATCCACCTGCTGCCGAAGCGGTCGCACGGCGCGGTGGTGGTGGTCGACGGGGACGGCCGGCCGATGGGCGTGGTGACCGAGGCGGACACCGTCGGGGTGGACCGCTTCGCCCAGCTCCGGCACGTGATGTCGACCGAGCTGCACACCGTGCCGGCGGACGCGGACCCGCGTACCGGATTCGACCGGCTGTCGGCGGGCCGGCGGCGGATCGCGCCGGTGGTGGACGGCGACGGCCGCCTGGTCGGGGTGCTGACCCGGCAGGGCGCGCTACGCGCCACGCTGTACAAGCCCGCGGTGGACGACCGGGGGCGGTTGCGGATCGCCGCCGCCGTGGGCATCAACGGCGACGTCACCGGCAAGGCCGCCGCGCTGCTGGAGGCCGGGGTGGACACGCTCGTCGTGGACACCGCGCACGGGCACCAGGAGCGGATGCTCCAGGCGCTGCGGGCGGTCCGCCGGCTGGACCCGCCGGTGCCGGTGGCGGCCGGGAACGTGGTCACCGCTGATGGCGTACGCGACCTGGTCGACGCCGGTGCGGACATCGTGAAGGTGGGTGTCGGGCCGGGCGCGATGTGCACCACCCGGATGATGACCGGCGTGGGCCGTCCGCAGTTCTCCGCGGTGCTCGACTGCGCGGCGGCGGCCCGCTCGCTGGGCCGGCACGTGTGGGCCGACGGCGGCGTACGCCACCCGCGCGACGTGGCGCTGGCGCTGGCCGCGGGCGCGTCGAACGTGATGATCGGCTCCTGGTTCGCCGGCACCTACGAGTCCCCCGGCGACCTGTACACCGATGCCGACGGGCGGCGCTACAAGGAGAGCTTCGGCATGGCGTCCTCGCGTGCGGTGAGCGCCCGTACGGCCGAGGACAGCGCGTTCGACAGGGCCCGGAAGGCGATCTTCGAGGAGGGCATCTCCTCGGCCCGGATGTATCTAGACCCGAACCGGCCCGGCGTCGAGGACCTCATCGACGAGATCATCTCGGGGGTGCGCAGCGCGTTCACGTACGCGGGCGCGCGCAGCCTGGAGGAGTTCCACGAGCGGGCGCTCGTCGGTGTGCAGAGCGCCGCCGGCTACACCGAGGGGATGCCGCTGCCGACGAGCTGGTGATGTTCGGTCCCGCTCAGTCGAACAACCGCCTGATCACGGTACGGGCGGCAGCCTCCGGGTCGTCGCCCACCCGTGGCGGCAGCGCGCCGGAGAGCCAGAGCGTGGCGAAGCCGTGCACGATCGACCAGGCGGCGAGCGCGTCGGCGTCCGGCTCCCGCCCGGTGTGCCGGGCCACCCCCTCGCGCAGCACGTCGCCGGAGCGGGCGCGGGCGGCGACCAGCTCCGGGTCGTCGGCCCGGTACAGCTCGGGCCGGAACATGACGTCGAAGTGCGCCCGGTGCCGCACCGCGAACCCGACGTAGGCCACGCCGGTGTCGAGCAGGTCGTCCCCGGCCTGCCGCAACGCGTCGGCGAGCAGTTCGAAGCCCTGGGTGGCGAACGCGGTGAGCAGCCCGGCCTTGTCACCGAAGTGGTGCGCCGGCGCGGCGTGCGAGACCCCGGCGCGCCGAGCCAGCTCACGCAGGCTCAGCGCGGCCGGTCCGGACTCGGCGATCGCCTCGGCGGCGGTGCTCAGCAGGACGCGGCGGAGGTCGCCGTGGTGGTACGAGGCCATGCAGTCACCCTAACTTGTCATTGACAAGATGGCACCATCGCCGCAATCTTGTCAGCGACAAGATGCTCGTCGGAGGGATCGACAATGGCACCCCTGATCGCACTGCTCGCCGGCACCGCGCTGGCCCGGATCGCCGGCCTGCTCGGCGTGGACGCCCTGGACGGGTGGCACCCCGCGCTGCGAGTGGGGCTGGCGCTGATGTTCGTGCTGACCGGCGCGGCCCACTTCGCGTCCCGTCGCGACGACCTCATCGCGATGGTCCCGCCGTCCCTGCCCCGGCCGGCCTTGCTGGTCACCGTCACCGGCGTACTGGAACTGGCCGGCGCGCTCGCGCTGCTGTTCCCGGCCACCGCGCGCCCGGCGGCGGCCGGGCTGGCACTGCTGATGCTCGCCATGTTCCCGGCCAACGTGTCAGCCGCACGGCGACGCCTCACGCTCGCCGGGCGCCCGGTGACGCCGCTCGGCGTCCGTACCGTGCTCCAGGTCGTCTTCGTGGCCGCGGCGCTGACGGTGGCCGTCGGCGGCTGACCCGAGGTCCGGGCCGGGCCGGCTCAGGCCCGGGACGGCTCCGCTTCGGCGGGCTGGGATTCCCCGGTCTCCCCGTGGCGAACTGTCGGCAGGCGCAGGCAGGCGACCAGGCCGATCAGCAGGAACCCGGCGCCCGCGAATGCCGCGTACCGGGTGGCGTCGGAGAACGCCGCCTTCGCCTCCTCGGCGATCGGCGCGGTACGCGGGTCCGCCTCCAGCCCGCCGATCGCCGCGCCGGCGCTCTCCTTGACCGCGCTGACCACCTGGTCCCGCTGGGCCGGGTCGAGGCCGGGCTGGTCGGCCAGGCGGTCGCCGAGCAGCCCGCCGAGGCCGGCGAAGAGCACGGTGCCGAGGACCGCGATGCCGAGCGCGGAGCCGACCTGCCGGGCGGTGCTCTGCAGGCCCGAGCCCTGGCCGCTGCGGCGTACCGGCACCTCGGACAGCGAGACGCCGGTGAGCTGGGCGGTGGCCAGGCCGACGCCGACGCCGTAGACGAACAGGAAGCCCACCGGCGCCCACCAGCTGGTGTCCGGCGCGACCACGAATCCGAGCCCGGCCACGCCGACCAGTTCGGCGGCGACACCGAGCTGGACCACCCGGGCCGCGCCCCAGCGCTGGGTCAGCGGCGCGCCGATGCCGCTGGCCAGGAAGCTGCCGACGGCGAGCGGCAGCAGCGCCAGGCCGGTCCGGAAGGCGCTGTAGCCGAGCACGTTCTGGAACCACAGCGGCAGCGCGAACAGCAGGCCGAACTCGCCCAGGCTGACGATCGCGGCGGCCAGGATGCCGTTGCGGAACGAGCCGATGCCGAACAGCGACAGGTCGAGCAGTGCCGGACGGCCGGCCCGGTTGCGGCGTACCTGCTGGGTCAGGAAGAGCCCGAGCGCGGCGAGCCCGAGGAGCGCGGCCACCGGCACCGGTGAGATCGACGCGGTCCAGTCCAGCCCGAAGAGGCTGAACGGCCGTTCCCGCTCCCACCAGCCGTAGGTGCGGCCCTCGATCAGCGCGAAGACCACGCCGGTCATGCCGATCACGGAGAGCAGCGCGCCCGTGAGGTCCAGGCCGCGTTCGGCCCGGTCGTCGCGGGACTCGGCCACCAGCACGAGCGTCGCCACGATCACGGCGAGGCTGACCGGGACGTTGATGCCGAAGGCCCACCGCCAGGAGTACGTGGTGGTGAGCCAGCCGCCGAGCAGCGGCCCGAGCGCTGCTGCGCCACCGATGGTGGAGCCCCAGACGGCGAACGCGATGCCCTTCTCCCGGCCGGTGAAGTTGGCGTTGAGCAGGGAGAGCGAGGTGGGCAGCATCATCGCCCCGCCGACGCCCTGGAGCACCCGGGCGGCGATGAGCGTCTCGCCGGAGCCGGCGAGCGCGGCGAGGACGCTGGCGACCACGAACACTGTGACGCCGACGAGGAACATCCGCCGCCGTCCGGACCGGTCGGCGAAGCGGCCGGCGACCAGCAGCAACGCGGCGAAGACCAGGGTGTACGCCTCCTGCACCCACTGCGCGTCGGTGGAGGTGATGTCGAGGTCCCGGATGATCTGCGGCACCGCGACGTTCACGATGGTGGCGTCCACGATGATCATCGCTACGCCGAGGCTGATGGCCAGCAGCCCGAACCAGCGTCCGCGCCCGTCGCCGCGCATGGCGCCCTCCCTTTAGCTAGATTTTCTAGCTACCCGAAGTGCTAGCTTTATCCCATGGAGGGGGTGCCGTCAACCGGGGAGCCCGCACCGGGTCCGCCGCCGAGCAGCGAGACCTCCCGGGCGCTGCGCGAGGTGCTGCGGATCGCCGGTGACACCCGGGCCGCGCTGGCCCGCCGCCTGGGCCTCAACGCGACCGACGCCGCCGCGATCCATCACCTGATCTCCAGCCCGGAGCCACTGGGCCCGGTCGAACTGGGCAACCGGCTCGGCATCCGGTCCGCCTCGGCGACCACGCTCGTGGACCGGCTGGTGCAGGCCGGTCACGTCGCCCGGGCCCCGCACCCGCACGACCGGCGTCGGCTCAGCCTCCAGGTGACCGAGAGCGGCGTGGGTGAGGTGCTGGAGGCGCTGCGCCCGATGCTCGTCGGCGTCGACCGGGCGGTCTCCCGGCTCACCCCCGAGCAGGCCGAGGCCACCACGGCGTTCCTGCGCGAGGTCACCGAGGTGATGCGCGAGTACGTCGCCACCGCCCCGGACGAGCCTCCGCGCGCCCGCGCCGACCGCGGCTGAGGAGATTCTCAGAAATAGTTTGGGCCCTGATGGTTCGGGGGCTAATCTGACGCTCGTGAACATGGGCCCGCTCGTCCGCTTCCCCGACGCCCTGCACCACGCGCCACTCGGCCGGCTGGTCTCCATCGCCGGCCACGTCGTCGAGCAGCACTGGGGGCGTTACCTCGCCGAACACCACGGGCTCACGTCCGCCGGCATGCGGGTCCTGATGATCCTCCTCCGATCCGGCGACGTGAGCCACCGGGAAATGGCCGAGCTGTGCTTCGTCCGGCCCGCCACGCTCACCGGCATCGTGGACACCCTCGAACGCGACGGCTTCGTCACCAGGCGCCGCGCGCCCGAGGACCGCCGCACCGTCCGGCTCGCCCTCACCGACAAGGGCGGCGAGCACGCCCGCACCATCATCGACATGATCCACAGCGACCGGCCACTGACGTCCGTCGACGCCGACCCGGACAAGCGGGCGGTCATCCGCGAGTTCCTGATCGAAATCATCACCGGCATGTCCGACGGAGACCTCCGTCGGTTGAACCGGGACAGCGAGTCCGACACCGAGCCGCCAACGGGGAGCCATCCGTGTTGATCCGCCTGCTCCGCACACATCTACGCCCGTACCGACGATGGCTGGTCGCCGTGGTGGCGTTCCAGTTCGTCGGCACCATCGCCTCGCTCTACCTGCCCAGCCTCAACGCCGACATCATCGACCGCGGCGTCGCCGTCGGCGACACCGACCAGATCCTGCGTACGGGCGGCTGGATGCTGCTGGTCAGCCTGCTCCAGATCGCCTGCTCGATCGCCGCCGTCTACTTCGGGGCGAAGACCGCGATGGGCTTCGGCCGCGACGTGCGGGGCGCCATCTTCCGGCGGGTGAACAGCTTCTCCGCCCGCGAGGTGGCCCGGTTCGGCGCGCCGTCCCTGATCACCCGCAACACCAACGACGTCCAGCAGGTGCAGATGCTGGTGCTGCTGAGCTGCACCATGCTGGTCGCCGCGCCGATCATGAGCGTCGGCGGCGTGGTGATGGCGCTGCGCGAGGACGTCGGGCTCTCCTGGCTGATGCTGGTCTGCGTACCGGTGCTCGCCGTCGCGCTGGGCCTGATCATCCGCCGGATGGTGCCGGGCTTCCGGCTCATGCAGACCCGGATCGACACCGTCAACCGGGTGATGCGCGAGCAGATCACCGGCATCCGGGTGGTCCGGGCCTTCGTCCGGGAGCCGTACGAGACCGACCGGTTCCGGGCGGCGAACACCGACCTGACCGCCACCGCGCTGCGGATCGGACGGCTCCAGGCGCTGATCTTCCCGATCGTGATGCTGGTCCTGAACGTCTCCAGCGTCGCGGTGCTCTGGTTCGGCGCGGCGCGCGTCGACTCCGGCCAGATCCAGGTCGGCGCGCTGACCGCGTTCCTGCAGTACCTGATGCAGATCCTGATGGCGGTCATGATGGCCACCTTCATGCTGATGATGGTGCCCCGGGCCGCGGTCTGCGCCGAACGCATCGAGGAGGTGCTGGACACCGACTCGTCGGTGGTGCCGGCGCCCGACCCGGTCACCGAGGTCACCGGCCACGGCGAGCTGGAACTGCGCGGCGCCGGATTCCAGTACCCGGGCGCGAGCGCGCCGGTGCTGCACGACATCTCGTTCCGCGCCGAACCGGGCCGGACCACCGCGATCATCGGCTCCACCGGCGCCGGCAAGACGACGCTGCTGACCCTGATCCCCCGGCTCGTCGACCCGACCGCCGGCGCCGTCCTGGTCGACGGCGTGGACGTCCGGGAACTCGCCCCGGAGGAGCTGTGGCGGCGGATCGGGCTGGTACCCCAGCGGCCGTACCTGTTCAGCGGCACCGTCGCCAGCAACCTGCGGTACGGCAACCCGGACGCCACCGACGCGGACCTGTGGGCCGCGCTGGAGATCGCCCAGGCGCGTGACTTCGTCGCCGAGATGGCGGGCGGACTGGACGCGCCGATCGCGCAGGGCGGCACGAACGTCTCCGGTGGCCAGCGGCAACGGCTGGCGATCGCCCGCGCGCTCGTACGCAAACCGGAGATCTATCTCTTCGACGACTCCTTCTCCGCGCTCGACCTCGGCACGGACGCCCGGCTGCGGGCCGCCCTCAAGCCGGTCACCGCGGACGCGGCGGTGGTGATCGTGGCCCAGCGGGTCTCCACGATCGTCGACGCCGACCAGATCATCGTGCTCGAGGACGGGGGTGTCGTCGGGATGGGACGACATGAGGAACTGCTGGAGAGCTGCCCCACGTACGCCGAGATCGTGGCGTCGCAGCAGACGGCGGAGGTGGCCGCGTGAGTGCGCCGGTACCGCAGCAGAAGAACGAACCGAAGCGGCTGCCTCCGGCCGGACGCCGGCCCGCCGGTGGACCGCCGCACATGAACATGGGCATGCCGGCCGAGAAGGCGATGAACTTCGGGCCGTCGGCGCGCCGCCTGCTGGGGCGGCTGCGGCCGTACCGACTCCAGCTCACCGGCGTGCTCGCGCTGGCCCTGGGCAGCGTCGGGCTCAGCGTCGTCGGACCGAAGGTGCTCGGCCACGCCACCGACATCATCTTCAGCGGGGTGATCGGGCGGCAGCTCCCACCCGGCACCACCACCGAGGCGGCGGCGGAGGCGGCCCGCGCCGAGGGCAACGGCAACTTCGCCGACATGCTGGCCCGGATGGACGTCATCCCCGGCGCCGGCATCGACTTCGACGCGCTGGGCCGGGTGCTGGCGTTCGCGGTGGTGCTCTACATCGGCGCGAGCATCCTGCAGTGGGCGCAGGGCTGGGTGCTCAACGGGGTGGTGCAGCGCACCGTGCTCAAGCTGCGCGCCGACGTGGAGGACAAGCTCAACCGGCTGCCGCTGCCGTACTTCGACAAGCAGCCCCGGGGTGAGCTGCTGAGCCGGGTCACGAACGACATCGACAACGTGTCGCAGACGCTGCAGCAGACGCTCAGCCAGTTGCTCACGTCGCTGCTCACAGTCGTCGGCGTACTCGGGATGATGTTCTGGATCTCGCCGTTGCTGGCGCTGGTCGCGCTGGTCGCGGTGCCGCTGTCGGTGGTGGTCACCGGCCAGATCGCGAAGCGGTCCCAGGGCAAGTTCATCGCGCAGTGGAAGCACACCGGCGAGCTGAACGGCCAGATCGAGGAGGCGTACACCGGGCACGAGCTGGTCAAGGTCTTCGGTCGGCAGAAGGAGGTCGAGGCCGCCTTCCACGCCAAGAACGAGGAGCTGTTCCGGGCCAGCTTCGGCGCGCAGTTCGTCTCCGGCATCATCATGCCGGCGATGTTCTTCATCGGGAACCTCAGCTACGTCGCCATCGCGGTGGTCGGCGGGCTGCGGGTGGCGTCGGGCTCGATGAGCCTCGGTGACGTGCAGGCGTTCATCCAGTACTCGCGGCAGTTCACCCAGCCACTCACCCAGGTCGCCTCGATGGCCAACCTGCTGCAGTCCGGCGTGGCCTCGGCCGAGCGGGTCTTCGCGGTGCTCGACGCCGACGAGCAGAGCCCCGACCCGGCCGAGCCGGCCCGGATCGCCGACCCGCACGGGCGGGTCGAGTTCGAGCACGTCTCCTTCCGGTACGACCCGGAGAAGCCGCTCATCGACGACCTGTCCCTGGTCGCCGAGCCGGGCCACACGGTCGCCATCGTCGGTCCCACCGGCGCGGGCAAGACCACGCTGGTCAACCTGGTCATGCGGTTCTACGAGCTGGACGCCGGCCGGATCACGCTGGACGGGGTGGACATCTCCACGATGCGCCGCGACGACCTGCGCGGCCGGATCGGCATGGTCCTGCAGGACACCTGGCTGTTCGGCGGCACCATCCGGGACAACATCGCCTACGGCCGCCCGGACGCCACCGAGGAGGAGATCCTCGCCGCCGCGCGGGCCACGTTCGTGGACCGGTTCGTCCGCAGCCTGCCGGACGGCTACGACACCGTGATCGACGAGGAGGGCAGCAACGTCAGCGCCGGCGAGAAGCAGCTCATCACCATCGCCCGCGCGTTCCTGGCCGAGCCGTCGCTGCTGATCCTGGACGAGGCGACAAGCTCGGTGGACACCCGCACCGAGGTGCTGCTCCAGCGCGCCATGGCGGCGCTGCGCTCGGACCGGACGAGCTTCGTCATCGCGCACCGGCTCTCCACCATCCGCGACGCCGACCTGATCCTGATGATGGAGCAGGGCCGGATCGTGGAGCAGGGCACCCACGAGCAGCTCGTCGCCGCCGGTGGCGCGTACGCCCGGCTCTACCGGGCGCAGTTCACCGGCGCGGTGATCACCGACGAGGTTCCGGCGCCGGCACCGGCCGGCCCGCCGAACGGAATGCGTGCCGGCGCCGGCACGCCGGTCGGGAACTGACGTGGACCCGGCCACAGGTCCGACACCGGTCCCCGTCCGGGTGCCTTCCCGGCACCCGGACGGGCCGGGGTCAGACCGGGAGCAGCGCCGCCGACCGGCTCGCGACCACCGCGCCGATCAGGCCCAGCGCCTGCGCGGCGGGCATCGGGTCGAGCACCCGGCCGTCGCGCAGACGCAGCGAGACCGACCCGTCGGCCGCCTCCCGGGGGCCGATCACCCCGGTGTACGGGATGCGCCTGCGGGCCGCGTCGCGGATGCGGGCGCCGAGCGAGCCGGCATGGTCCACCTCGGCCCGCAGCCCGGCCGCCTCGGCCCGGCGGGCCAGCCCGGCGGCCGCGTCGGCCTGCGCCGCGTCGAGCGGGAGCAGCAGCAACTGCACCGGGGCGTACCAGGCCGGGAACGCGCCCTCGTGCACCTCGATCAGGTACGCGAACAGCCGCTCCATGCTGCCCACGAGGCTGCGGTGCACCATCACCGGCCGTTTCCGGCGGCCGTCCGAGTCGGTGTACGACAGGTCGAACCGCTCCGGCTTGTCGAAGTCGAGCTGGACGGTGGAGATGGTCGACTCCCGGCCGGCCGCGTCCACGATCTGAATGTCGATCTTCGGGCCGTAGAACGCGGCCTCGCCCGGCGCCTCCACGACGTCCACCCCGTCGAGCGCCGCGCGCAGCAGGTCCTCGGCCCGCGCCCAGCTCGCGTCGTCGCCCACGTACCGCTGGCCCGGCCCGCGCAACGACAGCCGCAACCCGGCGGGGCGGACGCCGAGCGCGGCGTGCGCCTCGCCGATCAGCCGCAGGACCTCGCGGACCTCGTCACCGACCTGGTCCAGCGCGCAGAAGGTGTGCGCGTCGTTGAGCGAGATGGCGCGCACCCGGGACAGCCCGCCGAGCACCCCGGAACGCTCCGCCCGGTACATGCCGCCCAGCTCGGCGATCCGCAGCGGCAGCTCCCGGTAGGAGCGCCCACGGGCGCGGAACACCAGCGCGTGATGCGGGCACAGCGCCGGGCGCAGCACGAACTCGTCGTCGGCGCTCAGCCGCATCGGCGGGAACATGTCGTCGGCGAAGTAGCCGAGGTGCCCGGACAGCTCGAACAGCTCCCGTTTGCCCAGCGGCGGCGAGTAGACGTGCCGGTAGCCGGCCCGCCGCTCCAGCTCCCGCACGTACTCCTCGACGGCGTGCCGGGCGGCGGCGCCGTCCGGCAGCCAGATCGGCAGCCCGGCGCCCGCGAGCGGGTCGGAGACGAACAGCTCCAGGTCCCGGCCGAGCCTGCGGTGGTCGATCATGTCGCTCTCCTTGATCGGGTACGACCCGGAGGCGAGCAGGCCCGGAACGCCGCGAGGCCCCGGAGCGGATCGCCCCGGGGCCTCGTCGACGGAAACGTCAGTGCGGCGCGCCGGGAACACCCGGCGTCGTGGTCACTACCGCGCTGCGCATGCCCCGACCGTAGACGCGCGGACGACACCGGCGCACCTGGATTTCGGAGAGAGGGTGCGGGTCGCCGACACGGGACCTGCCGGCGACCCGCGGCGGCCCGGACATCGGGAACGGGGGACCCGACGGCTCCGGTGCCGCGTCCCGCCAACGGTACGCCGCGATCCGTCGATCCGCCGCCCCGCTCCGCGGCCCCGCCCATCCGTCACTTCCGGCCGGGTCGGCTCGTTCCACACCTACGGCCCGTCGGTGTCGCTGGTCACCGCCAGGTGGGGCCGGTGGTGGTGACGCCGGACACGGCGTCACCCTCGATCCGGTCGAACGGAGAACTCCGGCGAGGTGGCGGTCGTGGCCGAGCTCATCTCTGACGTCGCGTCGCCCATGTGGGCGTACGCGCTGCTGCTGACCCTGCTGATCGCCGACGCCTTCGTCCCGGTGGTGCCGACCCAGCTCGTCATGATCACCAGTGGGGCGCTGACCGTCTACGGCGGGCTCAGCCTGCCGGTCACCATCGCTGTCGGCGCGGCCGGCGTCTTCATCGGCGACCTGACCTGCTACCTGATCGGCCGCACCACGCCGACCCGCCGGCCGGCACGGGCCACGCCACGCGGACGGGCACGCCGGGCCGTCACCCGGGTCACCCGCGGGCTGCGCGAGCCGGGGCCGCTGGTGATCCTGCTCTGCCGGTTCGTGCCCGGCGGCCGGATGGCGGCCTGCTTCTCGGCCGGCCGCAGCCGCTACCCGTACCGCCTCTTCCTGCCCTACGAGGCGGCTGCGGCGCTCGCCTGGTCCAGTTACGGCGCGCTCGTCGGCCACCTGGGCGGTACGGCGCTGACCCACTCGGCGTGGCGGCTGCTGCTGATCGGTGGGGTGGCGGCGGCCGGGTTCGCGCTGGCCGGGTGGGCGATGACCTGGATCAGCAGCGCCCGGCAGACCCGCGCCGAGGCCACCGCCGACTCGACCGGCAGCTGACCCCCGAGCACCTGATCGACGTGAAGGAAGAACAGGCCATGAGCGACACGGCGGCGTGGCACGACGTCAAGGCCAGGGCTCGGCGAATCGATCCCTCATGGGATGACGCCGAGCGCGTGACCCGGCGCGGGCAGCTCAGAGAACAGATGCTGGCCTCGATCAACGGCGCGCAGTCGACGGGAGACCCGGCAGACGATGCGCCTTCACCCGACGGGACCTGACGCCGTTCTCGGGGATCCGGTAGGGGACGACCCGGGTAGCGAAGTGGGTGGTGGTCCCGGATCCGTCTGGGGCGGTTCCGGCGACAGGCTGACCGTATGCCTGGAACGCGGAGCAGCGGCCTGTTGGCCCTCGGCGGGATCGTCCTGGCGGCGGTGCTCGCGGTGATGGGTCACGTCGGGGTGAGCGACGATCTGGATCCCTGGTCGCTGACCGTCAGCGACTTCGCCGTCTCCGATCGGGGCGGCGTCATCGACACCGCGATGGCGGTGCTCGCGGCGGCCAGCGTGGTGCTGCTGCCGGCGCTGCGCCGGGCCGGTGCGGGCCGGGTGCCGCTCGCGCTGCTCACCGCCTGGTCGGCCGGGTTGCTGGCCGCGGCGGTGGTGCCCACTAACGAGCCGGGTACGCCGATGGACACCGCCGCGTACGTGCACCGGTACGCCTCGGTGCTGTCGTTCCTGGCCCTACCGGTGGCCGGCTGGCTGCTGGCCCGCAACCCGGTCGCGGGAGCCGCCGCCTGGCTGCGCGGCCTGACCGTGGCCAGCCTGTTGCTGGCGGGCGCGATGATCTGGTCCGCCTACCCCGGCGACCGGGCCCTGCTGGGCCTGATCGAGCGCGCGCTCATCCTCACGGAGACGGCAGTCATCACCACCCTGGCCCTGCACCTCGCCCTGACCAAAGTCGTCGATCATGCAGTTGTGACCCCGCACAGACCGGGCATACCGGTCGGATCGGGGGCCGCAACTCCATGATCGACGAAAGAAGGGGGCTACTCCAGCTCGTGGAGCATGAGCTGGCGGGCGGCCTCGGTGATGGAACCGGACAGGCTCGGGTAGATGGTGATGGTGTGGGCCAGCTCGTTGACGGTGAGGTTGTTCTCCACCGCCATCGTGATCGGCAGGATCAGCTCGCTGGCCTTCGGCGCCACCACCACGCCGCCGATCACCTGGCCGCTCGCCGGCCGGCAGAACAGCTTGACGAAGCCGTCGGCCAGGTCGTCCATCTTCGCCCGCGCGTTGCCGGACAGCGGCAGCATCACCTGGCGGGCCGGGGTCTTGCCGGCGTCCACCTCGTCCTGGGACACGCCGACGGTGGCCAGCTCCGGGTCGGTGAAGACGTTCGCCGCGACGGTACGCAGCCGCAGCGGCCGGACCGCCTCGCCCAGCGCGTGCCACATGGCGATCCGGCCCTGCATGGCCGCGACGCTCGCGAGCGGCAGCACGCCGGTGCAGTCGCCGGCCGCGTAGATGCCCGGCACGTTGGTACGGGACACCCGGTCGACAGTCACATAACCGCCCCGGGCCAGCTCCACGCCGTACTCGGCCAGGCCCAGGTCGGCGGTGTTCGGGATCGAGCCGACGGCGATCAGCGCGTGCGAGCCGGTGACCTGGCGACCGTCGGAGAGCACCACCTCCACCCCGTCGCCGACGCGGCGGACCGCCTCGGCGCGGGAGTTGTTCAGGATGCTCATGCCCCGGTTGCGGAACACCCGCTCGATCGCCATCGCGGCGTCGGCGTCCTCGTGCGGCATGACCCGGTCCCGGCTGGAGACCAGCGTGACCTTGACGCCCATGGCCAGGTACGCGCTGGCGAACTCGGCGCCGGTCACGCCGGAGCCGACCACGATCAGGTGCTCGGGCAGGTCGGGCAGGTCGTACACCTGACGCCAGGTCAGGATGCGCTCGCCGTCCGGTACGGCGGTGGGCAACTGGCGCGGGGTCGCGCCGGTCGCGACGAGCACCGTCGACGCGGCGATGGAGTACTCCTCGCCGCCGCCGGCCGGGGTGACGATCACGCGGTGGGTGTGGCCGAGCGTGTCCTCGCCGAGCCGGGCGGTGCCGGCCACGAACTCGACGCCGGCCTTGACCAGCTTGGTGTGGATGTCGGCGGACTGGGCCAGCGCGAGCCGCTTGACCCGTTCGTGCACCGCCCGGGCGTCGACGGTGACCGCCTCCAGGCCGTCGGAGTGCACGCCGAACTCCTCGGTGTCCCGGTAGCCGGTGACCACCTCGGAGCTGGCGATGAACGTCTTGGAGGGCACGCAGTCGGAGAGCACGCAGGCGCCGCCGGCCCCCTCCGCCTCGACCACTGTGACCTCGGCGTCCAACTGCGCGGCGACCAGGGCCGCCTCGTACCCGGCCGGCCCGCCGCCGATGATCACGATCTGGCTCACAGCATTAGCCCCTCGTCTGTGCTCACAGTGACTTTCTTCTCCCCGTCGGGTTCGACACGCACTGTCGTATTCTCCCCCACCCGCCAGCCGGGCTATCGTCGTCGCCGTGCGTCTCTACGCTGCTTACGGCTCAAACCTGGACCCGGCCCGCATGCGCGCCTACTGCCCGCATTCGCCGATGGTGGGTACCGGCTGGCTGGAGGGGTGGCGGCTCACCTTCGCCGGCGAGGACGTCATCGGATGGGAGGGCTCGGTCAGCACCGTTGTCGAGTCCCCGGGTGACCGGGTCTTCGTGGCGCTCTACGACATCCACCCGTACGACGCCGCGCAGCTCGACGAGATCGAGGGCGTGACCGCCGAGACGTACCGCAGGCTGACCGTGCGCGTCTCGACGCTCGACGGCGACGTGACCGCGTGGGTCTACGTGTTCGACGGTTACGAGGGCGGTCTGCCCACCGCGTGGTACCTGTCGGAGCTGGCGAACGCCGCGGAGAAGGCGGGCGCGCCGGACGACTACGTCACCGAGCTGCGGTCCCGCCCCACCGGCACCGCCTCCGCGTAGCGCGTCTCCCACACCCACAGTGTGCGCCGTGCGGCCGCACCCGCGCTCGGCGACCCCGGTACGAGGGGTGCCGGGTCACACCCGCGAGGCGGGCACGCTCCGCTCGTACATGTCGACCCAGCGCTCCTCCACCAGCCCGACGGAGCGGTAGAGCGTGACCGGTGCGGTCGGGTTGGCCAGGTCGACGCCGAGCCCGGCCCCTTCGCGGCCCTTCGCCGCGTAGACCGCGAAGGCCCGGCGCAGCAGCGCCGCACCCACCCCGCGCCGCCGGTACGCGGGCAGCACCGACAGCGTCCGCACCCACCCCCGGTCCTGGTCGAGCGCCTGGTCGGAGGACTGGAGCGCGCCGGCCGGCTCGCCGTCGACCTCGGCCAGGAACCACTCGTCCCAGACCTTCCCGTACGAGGGCAGCAGGTCCCGCCACTGCTCGAAGTCGAGCGGGTCGTGGTCGGGCGTGTCCCGGAACGCGGTGTCGTAGATCCGGTGGAACAGCCGCAGGTCGTTCTCGTCGTCGGCGCGCAGCGGCCGCACCGTCACCCCGGGCGGGGGCGCCGGCTCGGCGGGCAGGTCGGCCAGCGAGCGGCTCATCCGGATGTAGCGCTTGATCCGGGTGAACCCGGCCTCGGCCAGCTCACCGGCCCAGCGGGTCTCCGGCGCGTACACGCCGGCGCGGGCGGTGAGCGCGGGCAGGCCGCGCTCGGCGGCACGTTCGGCGACCCGCTCCAGCAGCCGCGCCAGCAGCGGCGCACGCAGGTCGGCGCCACGGTCGGGGTCGACCAGGACGTCCACCCATTCCCGGCCGACACCGCTTGGGTTGGCCAGGATCGACCAGGCCACCGCCGTACCGTCCGGGTCGGTGACCAGCCAGGAGTCCCGCGCCGGGTCGACGAACGGCGCGATCAGCGCGGACCGCACATCCTCGGCGTCGAAGTCGGGGTAGCCCACGGCGAACGTGTCGGAGGCGTGCACCACAGCCAGGATCGCGGGCACGTCGTCGAGGGTCGGGCGGCGGGCCGACCAGCCGGCGGGGAGCGTCACGGGCCAGATCCTGGCAGCCGGACCGGCGGGGCCGCCTCCCATTTATCCGCGCCGGGCGCGCTTCCGCGCGGCGGCGAGCAGACCCAGCAGCTCCGCCCCCTCGGCGGTGCTGAGCGCGCGGAACGCCGCCGACGCCAGCCGGTCGGTCACCGCCTCGGCCCACAGTCGGCGTCGCACCAGCGGCCCGACCGGCGGGTACGGGGGCGCCCAGCCGCACGCCGCCGCGCCCGCCTCGCCCTCCGGCCCGGCCAGCACCGCCTCCAGCGGGGTCAGCCCGGCCGCGCGTACCGCCAGCAGGTACGCCCCGGCGAAGTGCTCGCGCAGCAGCAGCATGCCGACCGCCGCCCGGGCGCCCGGCGACGGGTCGGGCACGGGCATGGCCCGCCAGGCGGCGAACAGCGGCATGCCGCTGCCGTCCGCCGCCTCGACCGCCCGGCCCAGCAGCGCGGCGAGCCGGGACGACTCGGCGCCGTCACCGAGCCGGGCGGTGCCCCACCGGCAGCACTCGGCCAGGTTGGCGGCGGCCACCTCCAGCGGCGGGACGGTGCGTGCGGCGGCGTCCCAGCCGTCGGTGACCGCCTCGGGGGCGATGAAGCCCAGCGCCGCGGCGACGGTCTCGGCGCGGACGTCACCGAGCGCACCGGCCCGTCCGGTGATGTAGAAGGCCCACCCGGAGATGCCCAGCAGCCGCGCCCGGCGCAGCGTGGACGGGCAGCGCGCGAACGCCTCCCCGAGTTCGAGCACCAGCGGTTTGCAGGCGGCGGCGAGCTGTTCCGGAGTCATCGGCCGCCCGTCACTCCACCGTAGCCATTCATCACGCTCAGTCTGCCCGGTCGTCACCGGTGTCGGCATCCCCCTCTTCGGCGTCGAGCGCCTCCAACACGGCCTCCACCTCACCGGCCCGGCGCCGGGCCGCGGTGACCGCCCGTTCTGCGCCCCGCCGGGCCAGCCGGGCCCGGCTCAGCTCCTGCTCGGCCACGGCCCGGCGACGCTCCAGCTCGGCCAGTTCGGTCTCGATCCGGTCCAGCGTCGCGGCGCCGTCCCGCTCGGCCGCGTCGGCCGCCGCCAGCTCCTTCTCGGCCCGGTCCAGGTCCGTCCGGGCCCGGGTCAGCTCCCGGGTCGCGGTCCGCCGCCGCCCCGGCCGTTCGGCCCGCGCCGCCCGCTCGTCGCGGGCCCGGCGCGCGTCGGGCCGCTCGGCCGACCGATCCGGTACAACAGGCGCCTCCTCGCCCCCTGTCACGAGCCGCAGCTGGGGACGGGGCACCTCGCCGAACCCGGCGTAGTGGCTGCCCCGCAGCAGGCGTCCGGCGCGTACCTGTTCGGCCACCTCGGTGTCCGACAGCGCGGCGTTGAGTGTCGCCTCCACCTCGCCCAGCGGCAGCCGCCCGGCCGGTGGCGCGGCGGGTTCGGTGGCGGCGAGACGGCGTAACTTCCGCCACCAGCGCCCCACGACGGCGCGCCGCTGCGCGGACAGTTCCCGCAGCGTGCCCCCGCGCAGGTCGCGCTGCGCGGCGCGTAGCGACTCGGCCAGCTGGCTCAGGTCGGCGACCAGCTCGGGCCGGCGGATGGCGAGCAGGTTGACCAGCCAGGCCGCCACCGTGGGCCGGCGCAGCTTGGCGATCTCGCGGGCGGTACGCGGGTCGCCGGACTGCCGCGCCTGCGCGACGGCGGCGTCCCGGGCCGCGACGAACCGGTCCGGCGGCGTGGCGTAGAGCTGCCGGATCACCTCCGCGGGCACCTCGGCCATGCTCAGACGTCGATCCGGGTGCCCGGCTCCAGACGGCGGTAGTCGGTCTTGGACAACGCGGTGTACTGCCGGTCCAGCACGCCGAGGCCGTTGCCGTTGAGCAGCGCGTCGTGCAGCGCGTACGCCCGGCGCGGGGCGACCGCGCGGATGAAGTCGACCACCTCGGAGAACTTCGACCAGGGCGCGTGGATCGGGGCGAACAGCGTGTCCACCTGCACGTCGTCCGGGACGAACAGCGCGTCGCCCGGGTGGTAGAGGACGTCGGCGAACAGGTAGCCGATGTTCGGGATCACCGGGATGTCCGGGTGGATGACCGCGTGCTGCCCGCCGTACGTCCGCACCGGCACTCCGGCGACGGTGAGCGACTGCCCCGGCGAGACGGTGACGAGCGCCTCGGCGGCGTCGCCGAGCACCCCGGCGAGCGAGGCCGGGCCGTGCACCGGCACCGGCCGCCGCTCCAGCGCCCGGGTGAGCGCGGCGACGTCCACATGGTCCGGGTGTTCGTGGGTGACGAGCACCGCGTCCGCCCCGTCCAGCGCCTCCGGCTCGCTGAAGCCACCCGGGTCGACGACCAGCACCGCCCCGTCGTGCTCCAGCCGGAGACAGGAGTGCGAGTACTTGGTGACGTGCATCGTGACTCCTCGCATACCGAATCGTGATGTCCTCAGCGCAGTCTGCCGGAACCGGCGCGACCACGCGCCACGTCCGAGGTATCGGTCCCGGTGGGCGGGGCCGCCGACGATCGGAGTACGGGGAATGGGTGGACGACGGTTCCGGGGCCTTGCCCTGGTGGCGGTGGGCCTGGTCGCGGCGCTCGCCGTGGGCGCCTGCGGCGCGGACGAAGACAAGCGGCGGCGATGCGGCCGAGCCGGCCATGGACGGAGGCCGGCGCGCGAGCAGCCCCCCGCGGGCGGCGCGGATCGCGACCAGGCGGCTCCCGGCGGCACCGGCGGCGCGGACCTGCGGGTCGACCAGCGGTCCATCATCTACACCGGGACGATGCAGATCCGGGTGGACGATGTGGAGGCCGCGTCGCGGGAGGCGGTCACCGCGGTGACAGCGGCCGGTGGGTTCGTCGGCGGCGACCGGCGGTCGAGCCGCTCCGCCGAGGCCCGGGCGGTGCTGACCCTGCGGGTACCGGCGGACAAGTTCGCCGGTGTGATCGACCAGCTCGCCGGCCTCGGCCGCCAGGAGCGCCGGGAGATCCGCACCGAGGACGTCACCGAGCAGGTGGTCGACCTGGACGCCCGGATCGCCACCCAGCGGGCGCGGGTGGAGAGCGCCCGCAAGCTGCTCGCCCAGGCGAGTTCGGTGGACGAGCTGGTCCGGCTGGAGAACGAGGTGGGCAGCCGTCAGGCGGACCTGGCCGCGCTGGAGGCGCGCAAGCGCCGGCTGGCGGACCTGACCGCGCTCTCCACCATCACCGTGACGTTGCTCGGGCAGGACGCCAGCACCGCCGAGGAGGAGGCGGATCTGGGCTTCCGCAGCGGGCTGGACGGCGGGTGGACGGCGTTCCGGGCCTCGGCCCGCATCGCGCTGACCGTGCTCGGGGCGGTGCTGCCCTTCGCGGTGGTGATCGGCGTACCGCTGTGGTTGCTGCTCCTGTGGCGGCGCCGGCGGGCCCGGCGGACGCCGCCGCCCGGCCCGGGCGCGATGCCGCAGCCGGGCCTGGGCCCGATGCCGCCGGGCCCGGCCGGTCCGGCCGACGCTCCGGTCAGCGCGCCGCCGCCAGTGCCCGCAGCGCGGTCTGGACCATGAGGCGTACGCCCGCCTCGATGGCGCGCTCGTCCACGTCGAACGAGGCCCGGTGCAGGTCCACATTGGGCCCGCTGCGGCCCACGCCGAGGCGGGCGAGCGCGCCGGGGACGTGCTCCAGGTACCAGGAGAAGTCCTCGCCGCCCATGCTCTGCGGCGTCTCGGCGATGCCGTCGGGGCCGAGCGCGGCGGCGGTGGCGGCGGTGAGCACGCCGATCGCGCCGGCGTCGTTCGTCACCGGCGGCCGGCCGCGCAGGTATTCCAGATCGACAGTGGCGCCGGTGGGCGCGAGCACGTCCCGCACCACCTGAGCCACGATCTTGGGCGCCTCGTCCCAGGTGTCGCGGTCCATCACCCGCAGCGTGCCGGCCGCGCAGGCCTCGGAGGGGATGACGTTGTAACGGGTGCCGGCCGAGGCGTGGCCGAACACCAGCAGCAGCCCGCTGTTGGCCGGCACCCGGCGGCTGATCAGGGTCGGGACCTCGGTCACCAGCCGGCCGAGCGCGTCCACCAGGTCGACTGTCAGGTGCGGGCGGGCGGTGTGTCCGCCCGGCCCGGTGAGCCGGACGGTGACGTTGTCGGCGGCGGCGGTGATCGGGCCGACCCGCAGGCCGACCTTGCCCACCGGCAGGTTCGGGTCGCAGTGCAGCGCGAAGATCTGCACCACGTCCTCCAGACCGCCGGCCTCGATGACCTCCAGCGAGCCGCAGGGCAGGATCTCCTCGGCCGGCTGGAAGATCAGCCGTACCCGGCCGTCGAGCTGGCCGATGTCGGCGAGCTGGGCCAGCAGCATGCCGACGCCGAGCATCACCGACGTGTGCACGTCGTGGCCGCAGG
Source organism: Micromonospora sp. M42 (assembly GCF_000568915.1). NCBI lineage: Bacteria > Bacillati > Actinomycetota > Actinomycetes > Micromonosporales > Micromonosporaceae > Micromonospora > Micromonospora sp. M42. Next base: position 3,547,422 of record NZ_KK037233.1, read on the forward strand.
CGTGGCAGACGCCCTCCACCGTCGAGCGGTACGGCACGTCCTTCGGGTCGTCCAGCGGGAGCGCGTCGATGTCGGCGCGCAGCGCGATCACCGGGCCGTCCGGGCGTCCGTCGATGTCGCAGATGACGCCGTTGCCCTTCGGCAGCAGGCGCGGCTTCAGCCCGGCGAGGGACAGCTCGCGGTGCACCAGGGCGGCGGTCTCGAACTCCTCGCCGGACAGTTCCGGGTGGGAGTGGAGGTGCCGGCGGGTCGCGATCAGGCCGGGCACGCGCAGCGCGAGGAGATGGTCGAGCTCGAAGGGCAGGGGCTGGGAACCGGTCGGCGCCTCGGGCCGGGACGACGCCAGCGGGCCGCCGGAAGGCAGCGTCAACGCACTCGTCACGTCGAATTCTCGATCACTAGAGATGGATGGATCATCGGGTAGAACAGCAGACAGCCTAGACCTCCGGCGGTGACGCTGCGCAACATCTTTCGCGTAGCGGTCGGACCGCGCAGCGTCACGAATGCCCTGGTGAGAGTGCTCGAATATCTGCGGGACAGCAGGTAGATCACGGTCGGAGCCCGTCATCCGCCTCCCACCTCCTACAACGCGTAACCGTTTCAACGGCCACTAATATCCGGGCCGCTGTTCCGAATTGTCGCATTAGTCACGGCAATTAACCGCCGCTCGGACAATTGCGCGACAACTGTCGGCTGCCGGAAGACTCCCGACGGTGACATGACCGCCCGGCCGTCGACCGCACAGGCTGTCCGTCCCGTTCATCCGATCCGGTTACCCGAATCGCCGAATCGCACACGCGCGGCACCGGGCGCCACCGCCCCGGCCACCCGCCGTGACCGGCCGGGCGCCGTCGCCCGGGAGGGGACCAACGGTACGCCTCAGCGGCCCCGTTTGCCCAGTTCAGACCACTACCGGACGCACGACGGCGGCCCGCGCCGGGCACCTGCGTGCGCCGACGGGACCGCCGCCTGAAAACGTCAGAACCGATCGCTCGGCCGGTAGATCCCCCACACCTCGCGCAGCGTGCCGCACACCTCGCCGACGGTGGCCCGGGCGCGCAGCGCCTCCTTCATCGGATAGAGCACGTTGGCGTCGCCCTCGGCTGCGGAACGCAGCTCGGCCAGTGCGCGCTCCACCGCGCCGGAGTCCCGCTCGGCGCGCAGCCGGGCCAGCCGCTCCCCCTGCGCCGCCTCGATCGCCGGGTCCACCCGCAGCGGCTCGTACGGCTCCTCCTCGTCGATCTGGAACCGGTTGAGGCCGACCACCACCCGCTCACCCGAGTCGATCTCCTGGGCGATCCGGTACGCCGACTGCTCGATCTCGCGCTTCTGGAAACCGGCCTCGATCGCGTCCACCGCCGAACCGTGGTCGAACACGCGGTCCATCAGCTCGGTGGCCGCCGCCTCCACCTCGGCGGTCATCGCCTCCACCACGTACGACCCGGCGAACGGGTCGACGGTGGCGGTCAGGTCCGTCTCGTACGCCAGCACCTGCTGGGTGCGCAGCGCCAGCCGGGCCGCCTTCTCGGTGGGCAGCGCGATCGCCTCGTCGAAGCTGTTCGTGTGCAGCGACTGGGTGCCACCGAGCACCGCGCCGAGGCCCTGCACCGCCACCCGGACCAGGTTCACCTCCGGCTGCTGGGCGGTGAGCTGCACGCCGGCGGTCTGGGTGTGGAACCGCAGCATCATCGACTTCGGGTTCTTCGCGCCGAACTCGTCACGCATCAGCCGGGCCCAGATGCGCCGGGCCGCGCGGAACTTCGCGACCTCCTCCAGCAGCGTGGTGCGGGCCACGAAGAAGAACGACAGGCGGGGCGCGAAGTCGTCCACTGCGAGCCCGGCGGCGAGCGCCGCGCGGACGTACTCCACGCCGTTCGCCAGCGTGAACGCGACCTCCTGCGCGGGCGAGGCGCCGGCCTCGGCCATGTGGTAGCCGGAGATCGAGATGGTGTTCCACTTGGGCACCTCGGCCCGGCAGTAGGCGAACGTGTCGGCGACCAGCCGCAGCGAGGGCTTCGGCGGGAAGATGTACGTCCCCCGGGCGATGTACTCCTTGAGGATGTCGTTCTGGATGGTGCCGTTGAGCGCCGCCCCCGGCACGCCGTTCTCCTCGGCCACGAGCTGGTAGAGCAGCAGCAGCACCGAGCCGGGCGCGTTGATCGTCATCGAGGTGGAGACCTTGTCCAGCGGGATGCCGCCGAACAGCGTGCGCATGTCCTCGATGGAGTCGATGGCGACCCCGACCTTGCCCACCTCGCCGTGCGCGATCGGGTCGTCCGAGTCGTACCCCATCTGGGTGGGCAGGTCGAACGCGACGGACAGGCCCATCGTCCCGGCGCGCAGCAACTGGTGGTACCGCGCGTTGCTCTCGGTCGCGGTGCCGAAGCCGGCGTACTGTCGCATCGTCCAGGGCCGGGAGGTGTACATCGTCGGGTAGACCCCGCGGGTGTACGGGAATTCGCCCGGCTCGCCCAGCCGGGCCTCCAGGTCCGCCGGAAGGTCTGCCGCCGTGTAGACGCCCTGGATCGGGAAACCCGACTCGCTTGACCGCGCATCGCTCATTACCGGATGGTAGGACGCGCTGACCGCCTGGTGGGTGAGGGATACCGCACACCTGGCCACGGCACACCACCGGAGGTGAGCAACCGGCCACATACCGTCGAGTAGGTAAACGCCCGCCGCGTCGGGTTTCGCATCGGGCGTCGGAACCAGCAAGATAGAGGGGTTGTGTCCCAGCCCCCTCGATATCCCCCGGTGGCTTTTCTGTGACTCAGATTCCGACGTGGAGCGGCGGACCGGCCAGTCCCCCCACTGGACGCGCGGCGCCCGGCACCACCATCGGTGGTCGCTACTCGCTGCGCTCCCCGGTGGGCAACGGAGGCATGGGCACGGTCTGGCGGGCCACAGACACATTGCTGCGCCGCGACGTGGCGGTCAAGGAGGTCGTCCTCCCGCCGGGGCTCGCCCCGAGCGACCGCGACGCGCTCTACGAACGGACGCTGCGGGAGGCCCGCGCCGCCGCCGCGATCCAGCACCCGGCCGTGGTGCAGGTCTACGACGTGGTCACCGAGGGCGGCCGGCCGTGGATCGTGATGGAGCTGCTGGACGCCCGCAGCCTCGCCGACATGGTGATCGAGGACGGGCCGGTCGCGCCGCGCGCCGTCGCCAAGATCGGCATCGCGCTGCTCGGCGCGCTGGAGGTGGCGCACGCCATCGGTGTGCTGCACCGCGACGTCAAGCCGGCCAACGTGCTGATCTGCTCCGACGGCCGCTGCGTGCTCACCGACTTCGGCGTCGCCCGGATGCCCACCGACGTGCAGCTCACCACGCCGGGCATGGTGCTCGGCTCGCCGCACTTCATCTCCCCCGAGCGGGCCATGGGCCAGGAGTTCGGGCCGCCCAGCGACCTGTTCTCGCTCGGCGTGACGCTCTACACGGCGGTCGAGGGCCGTCCCCCGTTCGACAAGGGCGACCCGATCGAGACCATGCACGCCGTGGTCGAGGACCCGCCCGCCACGCCGCAGCGCAGCGGCCCGCTCACCGGCGTGCTGATGGGGCTGCTGGAGAAGGACCCGGCCCGCCGGATGGACGTGCACCGGGCCCGCGCCAACCTGCGCGAACTGCTCGCCGGGCCGCTGACCAGCACCGCCACCGCGGTCAACTCGGTCACCGACCCGTACGCGGTGGTGCCGGTGCCGCGCCCGACCACGCCGCCGGCCATCGCGGCCGAGCCGAAGCCGAGCGGCCAGATCGGCGGTCGGGCCATGATCGGTCCGGACGAGTCGCTGACCGACCGGCTCGCCGCGCTGCGCCGCGGGGAGCGGCCCGCCGGCGAGAAGCCGGCGGCGGGCGACGCCGCGCTGGACGAGACCAGCGCGGACGCGCTGGCCGGCCCGCTGCACACCCCGACCGGCGCGATGTCCGGGCCCGCGCCCGAGGCCACCCAGCGCATCTCGCCGGACGCCACGGTCCGGCTCGGCCAGGGCGCCGGCGCGGACGCCACCCAGCAGGTGCCGACCACCCAGCCGGTCTACGGCCGTGCCGCCGACGCCACCCAGCCGGTGTACGGCGGCGGCAACCAGTGGTCGGTGCCCGGCACCGGCCAGCCGTGGACCACGCCGGCCACCGCTCCGGCCGCCGGTGGTGGCGGCGCGCTCGGCTCGGCCAAGGGCCTGCTCGGCCGGATCAAGGCGTGGCCGCGCAAGGTCCAGCTCGCCGCCGCCGGTGGCCTCGCCGTGGTGCTGCTGGTGAGCGTGATCGCGCTGACCAGCGGCGGCGACGACACGCCACCGCCGATCGTGGGCACGCTGCCGTCGAACTCGGCCGCCGCCGCGCCCGAGATGCAGGAGCAGACCGTCAAGGGCGTGACCATCCAGGTGCCGAAGGGCTGGCAGCGGCAGACCGGCGGCCTCTACGTCGACTACGTCGACCCCGAGGACGAGGGCCGCAAGGTGCGGGTGATCGCCGAGCCGTGGGGCGGTACCTCGATCAGCTGGGCCGAGTTCGCCTCGCGGAACCTGAACAAGAACAGCGCCAAGAGCAAGACCTGTCCCGCCCCCTACACCGAGGTGTCGGTTTCCGAGCAGCCGCTCGCCGGGCAGACCGCGGGCCAGCTCGAATACACCTGCGGCGAGGGTGAGTCCATGCGTCACGGCATCTGGCGGGGCGTGGTCAAGGACGGCAAGGTCTACTCGTTCTACCTCTCCTCGACCGACGCGCGGTTCGCGGAGAGCAAGCCGATCTTCGACGCGATGGTCGGCTCGTTCCAGCTCACCGAGGCGAACTGAGTCGAGGCCGACGGCCAGTGGTGATCCGCCGCCGTGCTATCAAGAGGCAATGGCGGCGGAAACCACTGACCTAGACGACCTTCGCGTCCGAGCCGAGCGCTGGCTCGCCGACGACCCGGACCCGGCCGACCGCGACGAGCTGCGCGCCGTCCTGGACGGGCTGCCCGGCACGGCGACCGACCTGGCCGACCGGTTCGCCGGCCCGCTGACGTTCGGCACCGCCGGGCTGCGCGGCCCGCTGCGCGCCGGGCCGAACGGCATGAACCTCGCCGTGGTCACCCAGGCCGCCGCCGGGCTCGTGCGCTGGCTCGCCGCCCAGGGCGGCGAGGGCCCGCTGGTGATCGGGTACGACGCCCGGCGCGGCTCGCTGGCCTTCGCCGAGCGCACCGCCCAGGTGGCCACCGGCGCGGGCCGTCCGGCGCTGCTGCTGCCCCGCCCGTTGCCCACGCCGGTGCTGGCGTTCGCGGTCCGGCAGCTCGGCGCGGTCGCCGGGGTGATGGTGACCGCCAGCCACAACCCGCCGCAGGACAACGGCTACAAGGTCTACCTGGGCGCGCAGCTCGGCGGTGAGCTGGGCGCCGGCGCGCAGATCGTGCCGCCCGCCGACGCCGGCATCGAGGCGGCCATCCGGGCCGTCGGCCCGCTCGCCGAGGTGCCGCTCGGCCCGGTCGGGCAGGTGCTCGGCGACGACCTGGTGGCCGCGTACGTGGAACGGGCCGCCGCCGTGGTGGACCCGACCGGGCCGCGCGACCTGAAGGTGGCGTACACGCCGCTGCACGGGGTGGGCGGCGCGGTGCTGACCGCCGCGTTCGCGCACGCCGGGTTCGGCGTGCCGGGCGTGGTGCCGGAGCAGGCCGAGCCGGACCCGGCGTTCCCGACCGTCAGCTTTCCCAACCCGGAGGAGCCGGGCGCGGTGGACCTGCTCGTCGCGCTCGCCGACCGCACCGGCGCGGATCTCGCCATCGCCAACGATCCGGATGCGGACCGCTGCGCGGTGGCCGTACGCGACGCCGGGTCCTGGCGGATGCTGCGCGGCGACGAGGTGGGCGCGCTGCTCGCCGACCACCTGATGCGGCGCGGCGTGACCGGCCTGTACGCCACCACGATCGTGTCCTCGGCGCTGCTGCGCGCCATGACGGCGGCCCGGGGGCTGCCCTACGACGAGACGCTCACCGGGTTCAAGTGGATCGTCCGGGCCGGCGGCGGCCGGGAGCCGCTCGTGTACGGCTACGAGGAGGCGCTCGGCTACTGCGTCGCGCCGGAGCACGTACGCGACAAGGACGGCATCACCGCCGCGCTGACGGTCGCCGAGCTGGCCGCCGGTCTGAAGGCCGAGGGCCGTACGCTCCTCGACCGGCTGGACGAGCTGGCCGCCGAGTTCGGCGTGCACCACACCGAGCAGCTCTCGGTCCGGGTGGAGGACCTGCGCGTCATCGCGGACTCGATGGCGCGGATCCGGGCGGCCACCCCGACCGCGCTGCTCGGGCAGCCGGTGACCGAGGCCACCGACCTGCTGCCGGACGCGGACGTGGTGATCCTGCGCACCGGCGCGGCCCGGGTGGTGATCCGGCCGTCCGGCACGGAGCCGAAGCTCAAGGCGTACCTGGAGGTGGTGGAGCCGGTGACCGGCGGCGACGTGCCGGCGGCCCGGCAGCGCGCGCGTGCCGCCGTGACCGAGCTGCGCAACGAGATCGCCGCCGCCCTCGGCCTCTGACCGGGTGTAAGGAAGGGCCCCTTATTAACGCCTCGCGTTAATAAAAGGGGCCCTTCCTCTACCGGAGGCGTTAAGAGGGGGCCCTTCCTTACCGCTTGCCCAGGGCGGCGTCGACGGCCTGGCCCAGCGCGGCGATGACCAGACTGATCGACGGGCGCACCACGCTGTCGTCCAGGCTCACCGTGCCGGAGAACCCGGCGCCGGCGGCGATCTCCTCCAGGCGGCGCCCGGCGTCCTCGGCGGCCGGGCCGGTGAGCCCGAGCGCCGGCTCCATGCGCAGCACCGCGACGAGCGTGGCGAGCGCGGCGGTCCGCTCGTCGGGGAGCTGCCCGCTGGTCAGCGCGTCGGCCAGACGCTGCCGGATGTCCGCCTCGACCGAGGAGTCCGCCACCGGGTAGCGGTGCACGTGGATGAAGTCCAGCTCGGTCTCCTCCACGTCCCGGACCACGCCCCGCCCGCAGAGGTCGGTGAGGATCCGGTCGCGCAGCCCGTGCCGCAGCCGCTGCACCCAGGACGAGGGTGTATGCGGGGTCTCCGCGGCGATCTTGGCGAGTACGGCGTCGGCGATCGGCTCACCGGTCGGCGCCGGATCGATCACCGCCAGGTTCCCGTCCGCGTACGCGAGCCGTCCGGCCAGGGCCAGCTCGACCAGCACCGCCGCGGCCATGCCCAGGTCAAGGCTGATCCGCGGCATGGTGGCCTTGCCGGTTTCGTCGTCGTACGCGAGGAGCAGCAGCTCTTCGGCGAGCGCAACACCAGTCATGGCCCGGAACGCTAGCGCCTCCCCGCACCCCCGCGCACCAACTCGCCGGGGCAGTCCGGTTCCCGGTGCGGAGGGCCGACCCTCCGCACCGGGACCGGCATCAGAAACGGGGCATGCCGCCGAACTGGCGGTCGCCGGCGTCACCCAGGCCGGGGACGATGAACTTCGAGTCGTTCAGGCCCTCGTCGATCGAGGCGGTGACCAGGCGCAGCGGCAGGCCGGAGCGCTCCAGCCGCTCGATGCCGACCGGCGCGGCCAGCACGCACAGCACCGTGATGTCGGTGCAGCCGCGGTCGGCGAGCAACCGGCAGCAGTGCTCCAGCGAGCCGCCGGTGGCGAGCATCGGGTCGAGCACCAGCACCGGCAGGCCGCTGAGGTCGCGCGGCAGCGACTCCATGTACGCGCGGGGCTCGTACGTCTCCTCGTCGCGGGCCAGGCCGACGAAGCCCATCGACGACTCGGGCAGCAGGCCGAGCGCGGCGTCGGCCATGCCGAGACCGGCCCGCAGCACCGGCACCAGCAGAGGCGGGTTCGCCAGCCGGCTGCCTTCGGTGGCGGTGACCGGGGTCTGGATCGAGTACTTCTCGACCGGGAAGGAGCGCGCGGCCTCGTACACCAGCATGGTGGTGAGTTCGCGCAGCGCCGCCCGGAACGACGACGAGTCGGTCCGGGCGTCCCGCATGGCGGTCAGCCGCGTCTGGGCGAGCGGATGGTCAATGACGGTTACGTCCACGATCGCTCAACCTACCGCTCCGTGGACCGGCGCACGGTGGGTGCGGCCCGACCAGCGACCCCGCTCACGTACGACGCTCGCAACCCGTTCACCGTGACCAAGATCACAGGACTCGCGAGTGCGTACTATTCGGGGCATGACGGCGACAACGACGTCGGCCCGGTCGGATCTCTCCGAGCTGGGACGATCCGAGACCGCTCTGCGGACCTTCCTGCACGGCCTGCCCGGCGTGGACCAGGTCGGCGCGGAGCAGCGGGCGGCGCAGCTCGGCACCCGCTCCATCAAGACCACTGCCAAGGCCGAGGCGATCGACCTGGCGATCCGGATGGTCGACCTGACCACCCTGGAAGGCGCGGACACGCCCGGCAAGGTGCGGGCGCTGGCCGCGAAGGCGCTGCGCCCCGACCCGGCCGATCCGAGCTGCCCGCACGTGGGCGCCGTCTGCGTCTACCCGTCGATGGTCCCGTACGTGGCCGAGGTGCTGCGCGGCAGCGGCGTGCACCTGGCCAGCGTGGCGACCGCGTTCCCGTCCGGTCAGGCCCCGCTGGAGATCAAGCTCGCCGACGTGCGGGCGGCGGTCGAGGCCGGCGCGGACGAGATCGACATGGTGATCAACCGGGGCGCGTTCCTGGCCGGGCGCTACGCCGAGGTCTACGACGAGATCGTGGCCACCAAGGAAGCGTGCGGGGACGCCCACCTCAAGGTGATCCTGGAGACCGGCGAGCTGGCCACGTACGACAACGTGCGGCGGGCGTCCTGGCTCGCCATGCTCGCGGGCGGCGACTTCATCAAGACCTCCACCGGCAAGGTCCCGGTCGCGGCCACCCTGCCGGTGACGCTGGTGATGCTGGAGGCGGTCCGCGACTTCCGCGCCGCCACCGGGCGTCAGGTCGGCGTCAAGCCGGCCGGTGGCATCAAGACCACCAAGGACGCGATCAAGTACCTGGTCATGGTCAACGAGACGGTCGGCGCCGACTGGCTGAGCCCGGACTGGTTCCGGTTCGGCGCGTCGAGCCTGCTCAACGACCTGCTCATGCAGCGCACCAAGCTGACGACCGGCGTCTACGCCGGCCCCGACTACTTCACCCTGGACTGAACGCGATGTTCGAATACGCACCCGCCCCCGAGTCCCGCTCGGTGGTGGACATCAAGCCCTCGTACGGGCTCTTCGTCGACGGCGCGTTCGTCGACCCGGCCTCCGGCGGCAGCTTCAAGTCGGTGAACCCGGCCTCCGAGGAGGTGCTGGCCGAGATCGCCGAGGCCGGCGCCGACGACGTGGACCGCGCGGTGCGCGCCGCCCGGGCCGCGTACGAGAAGGTCTGGGGTCCGATGCCGGGCCGGGACCGGGCCAAGTACCTGTTCCGGATCGCCCGGCTCATCCAGGAACGCTCGCGCGAGCTGGCGGTGCTGGAGTCGCTGGACAACGGCAAGCCGATCAAGGAGTCCCGCGACGTCGACCTGCCGCTGGTCGCCGCGCACTTCTTCTACTACGCGGGCTGGGCGGACAAGCTTCCGCACGCGGGCTTCGGCCCGGACCCGAAGCCGCTCGGCGTGGCGGCGCAGGTCATCCCGTGGAACTTCCCGCTGCTCATGCTGGCGTGGAAGATCGCCCCGGCGCTGGCCGCCGGCAACACGGTCGTGCTCAAGCCCGCCGAGACCACCCCGCTGACCGCGCTGCTGTTCGCCGAGATCTGCCAGCAGGCCGACCTGCCCGCCGGCGTGGTCAACATCGTCACCGGCGCCGGCGACACCGGCCGGACGCTGGTCGAGCACCCGGGCGTGGACAAGGTCGCGTTCACCGGCTCCACCGAGGTGGGCCGGGCCATCGCCCGCTCGGTCGCCGGCACCCGCAAGAAGCTCACGCTGGAACTGGGCGGCAAGGCCGCGAACATCGTCTTCGACGACGCGCCGATCGACCAGGCCGTCGAGGGCATCGTCAACGGCATCTTCTTCAACCAGGGCCACGTCTGCTGCGCCGGGTCGCGGCTGCTGGTCCAGGAGTCGGTGGCCGACCGGGTGCTGGAGTCGCTCAAGCGCCGGATGGCTCAGCTCCGGGTCGGTGACCCGCTGGACAAGAACACCGACATCGGCGCGATCAACTCGGCCGAGCAGCTCACCCGCATCCGGGAGCTGTCCGACGCCGGGTCCGCCGAGGGTGCGGAGCGCTGGTCGCCGCCGTGCGAGCTGCCCGAGCGCGGCTTCTGGTTCGCGCCGACCATCTTCACCGGCGTCACCCAGGCGCACCGGATCGCCCGCGAGGAGATCTTCGGCCCGGTGCTGTCCGTGCTCACGTTCCGCACCCCGGCGGAGGCCGTCGAAAAGGCCAACAACACGCCGTACGGGCTGTCGGCCGGAATCTGGACCGACAAGGGTTCCCGGATCCTGTGGCTGGCCGACCGGCTGCGCGCGGGAGTGGTGTGGGCGAACACGTTCAACAAGTTCGACCCGACGTCGCCGTTCGGCGGCTACAAGGAGTCGGGCTACGGTCGCGAGGGCGGCCGGCACGGGCTGGAGGGGTACCTCAATGTCTGAGCGGGTCGCGGTACGCAAGACGTACAAGCTCTTCATCGGCGGGAAGTTCCCGCGCAGCGAGTCGGGACGGTCGTATCTCGTGCAATCCGCGAACGTGTCTCTTGCCTCCCGGAAGGACGCGCGGGACGCGGTAGTGGCCGCCCGCGCCGCGGTGAAGGGCTGGGCCGGGGCGACCGCGTACAACAGGGGTCAGATCCTCTACCGGGTCGCCGAGATGCTGGAGGGCCGGCACGAGCAGTTCGTCGCCCTGGGCGTACCGGCCGACGAGGTGGACGCCGCGATCGACCGCTGGGTCTGGTACGCGGGCTGGTCCGACAAGCTGTCCCAGGTGTACGGCGGCGCGAACCCGGTGGCCGGCCCGTACTTCAACCTGTCCGCGCCGGAGCCCACCGGCGTGGTGGCGGTGGCCGCCCCCGAGGAGCCCGCGCTGCTCGGCCTGGTGAGCGTGATCGCCCCGGCGATCGTCACCGGCAACACGGTCGTGGTGGCCGCCTCCCCGGCGGCGCCGCTGGCGGCGGTGACGCTGGCCGAGGTGCTCGCCACCTCCGACCTGCCCGGCGGGGTGGTGAACATCCTCACCGGCCGGCTGACCGAGACCGTGCCGACGCTCGCCGCGCACATGGACGTCAACGCGATCGACCTGACCGGCGTCACCGACGCCGAGCTGGCCGCCGACCTGGAGGTCAAGGCCGCGGAGAACCTCAAGCGGGTGCTCCGGCCGGCCCCGGCCGACCACGACTGGTACGCCGATCCCGGCATCACCCGGATGACCACGCTGCTGGAGACCAAGACGGTCTGGCACCCCAAGGGCGTCTGACCGACGGCAGTCCGGTCCCGGCCCGAAGTGGCGGCACACCCTCCCGGGTTGCCGCCACTTCCCGTTCCCGCTCTTCCCGCGAGCCGTCGTCGACCGCACCCGCAGCCGAGCAAGATCGACACCAGCACGGCGAAGTGGGCCGATCAAACCGCCTCGAATGCCGCCACCTCCCCGAACTGGCGTTGATCTTGTCGAAGGCCCCGCACGAGGCCGACAGGATCAACACCAAAACCTCCGAAGTGACCCGAGCCGCGCCCCGACACTCACCCCGCCGCCCAGCAAGATCAACACCACTTCCCCAGAGTGACCACATCAACCAGCCCGGGACTGCACCACCTCCCCGAACTGGCGCTGACCCTGCCCTCCCACGCACCAAAATCGACACCAGTACGGCGAAGTGGTCACATCAACCCGCCCCGAATGCCACCACCTCCCCGAACTGGCGTGGATCTTGCCGAGGCGCCCACACGAGGCCAGCACGATCAAGACCAGATCTCCGAGAGGGCCGCATCGACCGACCCGGGACTGCACCACTTCCCCGAGGCGGAGTGGATCTTGGCGGGGCCGTCCGAGGAGAGCTAGATCGACACCAGTACGGGGAGGTGGCTGCATCGACCCGCCTCGGACCACACCACCTCCCCGAGCTGGTGTTGATCTTCGGGAGGGCGGGGCGGGGACCGGAACCGGGGACCGGGGCGGCGGAGAGGGTCTACTACCGGGGGTAGGATTGGTGGGTGACTCGGCTGGGGGACCTTGAGCGTGCGGTGATGGATGTGCTGTGGGACGCGGCACCAGCCGCCTCGGGCGGTGTGACGGTGCGCGAGGTCGCCGACGCCCTGGACGGCCGCGAACTGGCCTACACCACCGTTATGACCGTGCTCGACCGGCTCGCCGGCAAGGGCATGGTGCAGCGCGAGCGGGAGGGCCGCGCCTGGCGTTACCGCCCCGCCGCCACCCGCGAGGCGCACATCGCCCAGCTCATGCTCGAAGCCCTCGATCTCGGCGGCAGCCGGGACGCCGCGCTGGTGCGCTTCGCCCGTTCGGTGACCGGCACGGAGGCGGACGTGCTCCGCGCCGCGCTCAGCGCCGAGGCCGGGACGACCCGGCCCGCGACCACCGAGGCCGGGGCAACAGGCCCCGCGACCCGAGCGACCGCCGAGACCGCCGAGACCGAGACGACCGTCGAGACCGGGACGACCGGGCCCGCAACTGTCGAGGACGGACCGACCGGCCGGATCGAGGACCCCCGGCCCGGTCGGCCCGCGCTCGACGAGGCGACGGACCGGTAGGCGGCCGCCGTGGCGTACGCCCTGCACTTCGCCGCGACCATTCTGGCCTGCTGGCTGACCGCGCAGGTCCTCGCCGCCGCGCGCTGGACGTGGCGCGCGCCCCGGGTGGCGATCCTGTGCTGGCAGGCGGTCGGGCTGGCGCTCGGCCTGTCGGCCATGGGGTTGCCGATGGCACTGGGCCTCGACGTCTACGACCGGGCGACCGGGTGGGCGCTGCTGGCGCTGGCCGACGACCTGGCCCACGGCACGCTTCCGGCCGGTGTGGGCGCGGTGCACCTCAGCCTGGTCGGCGTCGGTCTCGGCATCGGCGTGGTGCTGCTCACCACGACGGTACGCAGCCTGCACGGCGCGGTACGCGCCCAGCGCCGGCACCGGGAGCTGCTGCACCTGGTGGCCCGGCGTGACCCGACGGTGCCCGGCGCGCTGGTGCTCGACCACCCGAGCGCTGCGGCGTACTGCCTGCCGGGGGTGCGGCCCCGGGTGGTGGTGAGCGCGGGCACGCTCGACCTGCTCGACCCGGCCGAGCTGGCGGCGGTGCTCACCCACGAGCGGGCGCACGCCCAGGAGCGGCACGATCTGGTGCTGCTGCCGTTCACCGCGTTGTGCCGGGCGCTGCCCTGGTTCCAGTGGGTGCGGGACGCGCACGCGCGGGTGGCGTTGCTGGTCGAGATGCGCGCCGACGACAAGGCCCGGGAGCTGCACGCGGACGCGCCGCTGGCGGGCGCGCTGCGGCGGTTCGCCGCCGCCGAGCACCGGGTGCAACCGGCCGGCACGCTCGGTCTCGGCGACCGCGATCTGGACGTACGGGTGCAGCGGCTGCTCGTCGCGGACCGCCCGCCGCGTGTGCTCGGCGCGATGGCGCTCGCCGTCGCGGGCACGCTCGTCTCCCTGCCGTTCGCCCTGTTCCTGAGCTGATCTCGCCCCCCTAAGGGACTTCTCCGGGTTCGCACACCCCTATAGGTAGTGAAGCTACGTGTAGGTTGACTACGACAAGAGAGTCGACCCATGGGAGGACGACAGTGGATCCGCTGCTCCTCGCCCGCCTCCAGTTCGCCACCACCACCTCGATCCATTTCCTGTTCGTGGCGGTCACGCTCGGCCTGGTCACGCTGCTGGTCGGGTTGCAGACGGCCGGCTTCCTCACCGGCAAACCGGTGTACGAGCGGCTGACCCGGTTCTGGGGCCAGCTCTACGTGATCAACTACGTGCTCGGCATCGCCACCGGCATCGTGATGGAGTTCCAGTTCGGGCTGAACTGGAGCGGGCTGTCGCGCTACGTCGGCAACGTGTTCGGGGCGCCGCTGGCCATCGAGACGCTGGTGGCGTTCTTCCTGGAGTCCACGTTCCTCGGCATGTGGATCTTCGGGTGGCACCGGCTGCGGCGCGGCGTACACCTGGCGCTGCTCTGGGGCGTGGCGATCACCGCGTACGCCTCGGCGTTCTGGATCATGGTGGCGAACGCCTGGCTGCAGAACCCGGTCGGGTACGAGGTCCGCGACGGCGTCGCCCACCTCACCGACTTCGGCGCGCTGCTCACCAATCCCACGTTCGGCATGGCGTTCGGCCACGTGATCTCGGCGAGCCTGGTCACCGGCGGCCTGCTGATGGCCGCGGTGAGCGCGTGGCACCTGCTGCGGCGTACTAGCGACTACGCGCTGTTCCGCACCTCGCTGCGCCTCGGCCTGGTCACCGCGGCGCTAGCGGTCAGCACGCTCCAGGGCTTCGGCTTCGCCCAGTTCGGCCCGGTCGCGCAGCTCCAGCCGACGAAGTTCGGCGGCGGGCCGGAGCGCGACGCGCTCGTCGCCGACTGGACCGCGCGGTTCGGCCCCGGCGACTGGGATCCGCCGGTGCTCTCCAACGTCGGCCTCGGCTTCATGATCCTGATCGGCTTCACGCTCGGCGCCCTCTGGCTCCTGCTGCCGCTGCTCTGGCGCGACTGGATCATCCGGTTGCGGTTCCCGCTCTGGCTGATCCTGCTCGGCCTGCCGCTGCCGTTCGTGGCGATGCTGCTCGGCTGGATCGCCCGCGAGGTCGGCCGCCAGCCCTGGGCCGCGTACGGGCTGCTGCCCACCGCGCAGGCCGTCTCCCCGGTCTCGCCAGGGCTGATGCTCGCCTCGCTGATCGGGTTCAGCCTGCTGCTCGGCGCGCTCGCGGTGACCAACTGGACGCTGCTGGCCCGGCACGCCGCGCGCGGCGCGCACGACCCCGCCCTCGGCCGACCGCCCGCGCCCGACACCGACCCCCACCACCAGCCAGTGCTC
>NZ_KK037233.1:3563142-3699710 GCF_000568915.1 Micromonospora sp. M42
GCGCCGCTGGTCGGGGCCGCGCTCTGGCCCCGGATCCTGGTCTCCACGGCCGACCCGGCAGCCTCGCTGACGGTGGCCGAGGCGGCCGCCGGCCGTCCGACGCTGGCACTGTTGGGATGGCTCGCGTTACCGCTCGTGCCGGCCCTACTAGGCTTTCAGGCGATGTGCTGGTGGGTGTTCCGGGGACGGATCGACGGCAGGGCACCGGTGTACTGGTGAACCGCCGCCCGTTCGACCCGCGTCTGCTGCGTCGGGTCCCCGCGGCCCGGCGCGACCTCGCCGTGCTCGCGGCGCTGGGCGGGCTGACCGCGCTGCTGGTGATCGCCCAGGCGACCGCGCTGGCGACGCTGCTGGCCACCGCGTTCGACGGGCGGCTGCACCGGCCGGCGCTGGCCGGTCTCGTGGCGGCGGTCGCCGGGCGGGCGCTGGTGAGCTGGGCGCAGGGCACAGTGGCGGCGCGGGCCGCCGCGACGGTCAAGGCGGCGCTGCGCGCCGACCTGCTGGGCGCGGTCGGCCGGCACGGACCCACCTGGGTCGCCGGGCAGCGGGCCGGGCAGCTCGCCACGCTGGCCGGGCGCGGGCTGGACGCGCTGGACCCCTACTTCACCGGCTACCTGCCGCAGCTCGTGCTGAGCGTCACGGTGCCGGTGGCGGTGCTGGCCCGGATCGTGTTCGCCGACTGGAGCTCGGCGCTGATCATCGCGCTCACCATCCCGCTCATCCCGATCTTCGGCGCGCTGCTCGGCTGGCAGGCGCAGGCCGCCACCGAACGGCAGTGGCGCCGGTTGTCGCTGCTCGGCGGGCACTTCCTCGACATGGTGGCCGGGCTGCCCACGCTGCGCGCGTTCGGCCGGTCCAAGGGGCAGGTCGACGTGGTACGCCGGATGGCCGACGGCCACCGCCAGGCCACCATGAAGACGCTGCGCATCGCGTTCCTGTCCGCGCTGGTGCTGGAACTGGTCGCCACGCTCTCCGTCGCGCTCGTCGCGGTGCCGGTCGGCATCCGGCTGCTCGGCGGCGGCCTCACGCTCTCCACCGCGCTGCTGGTGCTGCTGCTCACCCCGGAGGCGTACCTGCCGTTGCGTGCGGCGGGCAGCCGGTTCCACGCCAGCATGGAGGGACTCACCGCGCTGGACGAGGCGCTCACGCTCTCCGCCACCGACGCGCCCGCCACCGCCGAACCCCGCCGTCCCACGCCGCGCGGCCGGGGCGAGATCCGCTTCGAGGGCGTGAGCGTCGCGTACGACCGGACCACAGCGCTGCGCGACGTCACGCTGACCATCCGGCCCGGCGACCGGATCGCCGTCATCGGGCCCAGCGGCGCGGGCAAGAGCACGCTGCTCAACCTGCTGCTCGGCTTCGTCGCACCGACCTCCGGCCGGGTCACCGTCGACGGCGTGGACCTGGCCGGGGCCGACCTGGACGCCTGGCGGCGCGAACTGGCGTGGGTGCCGCAGCGGGCGCACCTGTTCGCCGGGTCGCTCGCCGACAACATCCGCCTCGGCGCGCCGGACACCCCGGACGACGTGCCAGCGCGCCCAGCTCCGGACCGGGCTGGCCCGGGTGGCCGACCTGCTGGCCGACGGGCTGGACACCCGCCTCGGTGAACGCGGCCACGGCCTGTCCAGCGGTCAGCGGCAGCGGGTCGCGCTCGCCCGCGCGTTACCGGACCGGGGCCGCCCCCGCGCTGGCCGATTTCGACCTCGACCTGCCGGCCGGCCGGCGGGTGGCGGTGGTCGGGCCGAGCGGCGCCGGCAAGAGCACGCTCGCCGCCGTGCTCACCGGCGCGGTACGCCCCGACACCGGCCGGGTCACCGTCGGCGGCGTGCCGGTGGCCGGGATCCCGGACGAGCACCTGCCCCGGGTGGTCGGCGGCCTGCTCGCCGAGGCATACGTCTTCCACGCCACGGTCAAGGAGAACCTGCTCCTCGGCCGTCCGGACGCCACCGAGGCGGACCTGGTCGCCGCGACCCGGGCGGCCGGCCTGCTCGACTGGGTACGCGAACAGCCCGACGGCTGGGACACAGTGGTCGGCGAGCAGGGCGGGCAGCTCTCCGGCGGGCAGCGGCAGCGCCTCGCGCTGGCCCGCGCGCTGCTGGCCGCCCCGCCGGTGCTGGTGCTCGACGAGCCGACCGAAGGGCTCGACCCGTCCGCCGCCGACGCGGTGCTGGACTCCACGCTCGCCGCCACCCCGGCCGGGCACTCGGTGCTGCTGATCAGCCACCGGCTCAGCGGCCTGGCCGGGCTGGACGAGATCGTGGTGCTCGACGGCGGCCGGGTGGTACAGCGCGGCCGGCACGACGAGCTGGTGGCACGCCCCGGGTGGTACCGGGAGCAGTGGCTGCGGCAGCAGACGGCCGAACGCGGCTACCTGGCGGTCACGCCGTAGCGCGCACTGAATCCGATCGGGGTTTTCCCTGACGCGGTAGCCCGTCCCCCGATGGCAGGCTTGTGCGCATGCGGGTCCATGACGAGGCGGTGGTCGACCGCCGGCTGCGCGAGCTGTCCGGACGCCTGTACGGGCCGGACCGGCTCAAGGCCGACCTGCTGACCGAGACGCGGCACGCGCTGGAGGACGCCGTCGAGGCGTACCGGGAGGAGGGCCTGCCGCGCGCGGAGGCGGAGCGGCGGGCGGTCGCCGAGTTCGGCAGCGACCGGCAGCTCGTGCCGGAGTTCCAGGCCGAGCTGGCCACCGGCGCGCTGCGCGGGCTGGCGCTGCGCACGCTCCTGATCTCGGTGGTGCTGATCGCCGCCGGTGACCTGACCTGGCAGGGGTCGAGCTGGAGCGGCGGTCCCCCGCCGCCGGCGAGCTACCTGCTGCTCTCCGCCGGGCTGAACGTCATCTGGGGCGTGATCGCCGCGCTGGCGCTGGCCGCGTTGCTCGTCGGCCCGCTCACCGCCCGGTGGGGGTCGCCCCGGCTCGTCCGTCCGGCCCGACTGATCGGTTTCGGTCTGACCGGCGCCCTGGCGCTCGGCGTGACCGCCGGCGGCGCGCTGTTCGGCTGGTCGGTCGGGCTGTGGGACGCCGCGCTCACCTGGCCCCCGATGATCATCGGGGCGACGGTGGTGTCCGCGGCCTGGTTCGCACTGGTCCGGGCCGCCCGCTGCTGGGTGCTCGCCGAGCGGCGGTTGGCCGGCTGAGCCGGTCGGCCGCCTGAGCGGCCGGCCCACCGGTCCGGCCGGCGGGGTTCAGGCCGGGGCCGTGGGCGGTTCGTCCGCCCCGAGGAACCGGCCGACGGTGGCGCTGAACTCGCGCCAGCCGGCCCGCTCCCCCACCAGCGCCCGGCCACCGGCCTCGGTCAGCTCGTAGGTGCGGCGTTCCCGGCCGTTGACTGTGCTCCACGTGCTCGCCACCAGCCCGGCCCGCTCCAGCCGGCGCAGCGCCGGATAGATGGTGCCGGTGGGCAGATCCAGCGTCCCGCCGCTGCGGGCACGCAACGCCTCGATGATCGCGTAGCCGTGTCTCGGGCCCTGTTCCAGCACGGCGAGCAGCAGCGCGTCGAGGTGGCCGTGCAGCGCCTGCGCCTTCATGCGTAGCAACGCTACTTGTCGATCCTCCGGAACGCCAAGGGGTGCGGCTCCCGGCCGCAACGGTTCGCCCACTAGGGTATGTGCGCAGAGTCACTCGGCGGCGCGACGCCGCCGGGTGGGCAACCGAACGCACACGGAGGTCAGCGTGGCCCGCCAGTCGCCCCAACGGCCCGACGCCGACGAGCCCGAGCTCGACGACACCGACGCGCCCGCCGCAGCCGACGAGGTCGAGGCGGACCGCCCGCCGGCGGACCGCGCGCTCTGGGACGAGGTGGGGATCGACCCGGTGGAGATCGCGCTGCCCGCCGGCACCGGCTTCACGCTGCGGGCGTACCGGCCGGCGCGCGAGCTGACCCCGACCGACGTCGCCGAGCGCGACCAGGACGACCCCTTCCTGGCCCGCCGCCAGGTCGTCGAGACCGAGGACGACGAGGAGGTGGTGATCCTCGACGAGGAGTTCGCCGCCCTCTCCGCCGAGGAGGACGACGAGGACGACGACAAGGCCGAGAAGGCCGCCAAGGGGCGCCGCAAGGGCGAGGCGGACGACGACGCGACCGAGGACAAGGCCGAGTCCGAGGACGAAGAGGACGACGACGAGGACGAGGACGCCGCGGGCGACGAGGAGGTGCCGGTCTTCCTCACCCACAAGGGCCGGCTCCTGCTGTTCAAGACCCCGGAGTCATTGGTCTCTTTCATCCGTTCCGGCGCGCCCAACGACCTGTCCCAACTGGACAGCTGGAATGAATTGTCCGAACGGCTGGAACCGGCCGACATCGCCCCGCTGGACGAGGACACCTACGAACTCGACCTGGTGGTGGAGAACCTGCGCGGCGGCCACGACGCATGGGACCACGAGCTACTCATCGAAGCTGGTGAGATCGCCCGTGACCTGGCGTACGCGCTGCGGCTACCGGCCGTGCTGGACATGCTCTCCGCCGGCTCGAGCCTGGACGATCTGGACGAGGCGCTGCGGGCTTCCGTCAACGGCGGAATCGGTGGTTTCCTGGGTCGGCGCCGGCTGAAGAAAATCGGGGCACAAACCGCAAGTTTGGGTTGGCGCACCATTGTCGGCAAGATCTCTGCGGTTGTGGACTGGCGCGACTGACCCGGAGCGGGGAGCATCAGTCTCTGGCAGAGCAAGACCTGTGTCCCGGGAGGAGGACGACGCCGTGGCGCTCGTGCGCGTGTACTGCGGTCTGGCCTCGGCAGATCCGGCCGACCGAACGGCTTCGGCCGGAACGACGCTGACGTCCGCTGTGGTCGACGACGCAGGCCGTCTGCTGCACGTCTGTGAGATCGCCGACGAGGCCGCCGGGTACGCCCAGCTGGTCGCGCTGCTGGTGGAGCGGTCCGGCGGTCCGAGCGGCGCGGCCATCGCCGCGGACAGCGACGACCACATCGTCACCTCGCTGCTGAGCGCCGCCGGCCGTCCGCTGGCGATCGCCGACGACGACTCGGTCGACGACTTCGCCGAGCGCTTCGCCGACGACGACTCCCTGGAGGAGATGCAGTCCCCGCCCGCCGAGCGCCGCGCGGTCGGGCTGGCCCGCGCGCTGCAGGCCGGCGCGCTCTCCGCGGTGACCCTCCCGGCGCCGCGTGAGCTAGCCGGATACACGCAGGTCCTGGCCGCGCACGCGGCGCTGGCGAGCGGCCGGCACTCGGCCGCGGTGACGCTGCGCGAGGTGCTCCGCGAGCTCTACCCGGCCGCGCTGCGCGCGTATCCGGACCCGGCGGACCGGGTCGCCCTCGCGGTTCTCGACGCGCTGCCCGAGCCGGGGATGCTCACCGGTTCCGCGGCCCGTGGCCGCGACGGCGGGCTGACCGCCGACGCGGTGGTCGCGCAGCTGGCCGCCGAGGGTCTGGCGGACGCGGGCGACATCTCCGACGCGGTGACCGCGCTGCGGGTCGCCATCTCCGAGACACCCCGGCGGGCCACCGTCAACCGGACGCTCACCGCCGCCGTCGCCGAGACGGTACGGCAGGCGGTCGCCTCGGTCCGGACCTGTGACGCCGGATGCGACGCGCTCGTGGGCGCGCTCGCCGAACGCACCGCTCCCGCGCCCGCCACCGGCCGCCGGGCCGCCGCCCGACGCGGTGAGCAGGTCGACGAGCTGGCCCCGGCCACCGACCTGCGCGCGGTGCGGCCGGTCCAGCCGGAGCCGGCCGCCGAGCCGGCACACCGTGGTCGTCCCGAGCCGGCCGGCGCACCCGAGCCGGCCGGACGGCGCAGCCGCCCGGAGCCGATTCCCGGCGGGCGCCGCGGCCGGCCCGAGCCGGTCTCCGGCCCGGCCGCCACGACGACGCCCCGGCCGCTCGCCCCGCCACCCGTCGCTCCCGCCCCGGTCACGCCTCCGCCGGTCGCTCCGGCCCCGGTGACTCCCGTGGCTCCGGCTGCCTCGCTGGGCCGTCCGGCCTCCGCGCCGCCGTCCCGGCCCGAGCCGACCGGCGCGCCGCTGCCGTCGCGGGTGGACGGACCCACCAACCGGCCCATCTCCGCGCCGCCTCCGCCGCCGCCCGGCATCACCCCGATCGCCCCGTCGCCGCGCGGCGCCGTGCCGCCGGCCGAGGCCGGCGAGCCGTTCCGGCCGACGCTGACCACCGCGGCGATCAACAAGGCGCGGGCGGAGCGGCAGCGCACCGTCATCCCGCCCCGCCCGAAGACCAATCCGCACCAGGAACCGCCGACCGGCGGGTTCAGCGCCACCGACCTGAGCATCCCGGTGCCGGCCCCGCGCCCACCGGCGCCGGAGGCAGCCCCGCCGGGTTCCCGGGCGAACTGGCCGCTCGTGAACAACGAGGACGACACCGCCCGGGAGCGGGAGGGCACCACCTACCCGTACGGACGGGGCGTGGACGCGCCGAGCGACCCGGGCCGGGTCACGCCGCCGTGGCTCGCCGACGACCTTCCGCAGGAGCCGCCGATGCTGCGGCTGGTGGAGCCTCCGCCGCTGGCCGACCGGGCGCTGCGCGACGAGATGAGCCGGCAGGCCGATCCCGGGCTGGACACGCCGCCGCTGCGTCTGGTCGACCAGGGCGACCCGGGCCGCGTGCCCATGACCGCCCCGCCCGAGCGGCGTCCGGCGCCGAAGGAGCACCGCCCGCCGCCGGTCTCCGACGACGGCGACGGTGACCTGCTGATCTTCGCGCAGGCCAAGTCCGCCTGGTTCGTCGGGCACGGGGACGAGGCCGACCTGGAGTGGTCCAGCACCGCTGACACCGGCTGGCAGGCGGCCGAACAGGCCGCCCGCCCGTCCGTCGGCGCGGAGACCAAGGCCGGCCTGCCGAAGCGGGTGCCGCAGGCCAACCTGGTGCCGGGCTCCCCGCTGCGCGAGGAGCGTCCCCTGCGGATCGTCCGGAACGCGGCGAGCCTGGCCGAGAACACCACCGGATACTTCCGGGGCTGGCGACGCGGCCAGGAGATCGGCGGCTTCGCCGTGGGCGGCCGTCCGGGCCGCGAGGCGGCCGGCGGCTGGGACTTCACCCGCGACACCGGGGACCGCGAGGACGACCGGGAGTACGAGTACCGCTCGGCCGGTTACCGCTCCTGATCAGAGTCCGCCAGGCCCACGAGTGGGGTGTTTCATCCCACACCTGGGCGATTTGACGCTGGGCTGGACCGGCCGGGAACATACCCGGCGGACCAGCGGCGGCGCCTGTTCGCCGGGGTGGGAAGGCGATTCCAATGGCGACACCGGCGTTCGACTCCACTGTGCTCACCCGGCGGGGCGTCCTCGCCGCCGCAGCCGGGAGCGTGCTGCTGGCAGGCTGCGCGCCGCAGGGCCAGCGGCCGGAGGACGGCCCGTCCAGCAGCGCGCCGAGCGACCAGGATCTGATCGTCGGGGCGAGCCTGGAGCTGACCGGCGCGGGGTCGGTGCTCGGCGTCGCCCAGCGGCAGGCCCTGCAGCTCACCGCCGACTCGCTCAACCGCACCGGCCTCCCGGTCGGGAACCTGGTCCGGTCGGTCCGGCTCCAGATCCTGGACAACGGCAGCAATCCTGAGGTCGCGGCCCGCCACGCCGCCGAGCTGACCCGGGCCGGGGCGCAGGCCCTGATCGGCGGCGTGCTCGGCGAGACCTCCGTGGCCCTGGCGACGGCCGCCCAGCAGGTCAAGACGCCCTTCCTTTCGCTCGGCTACGGTGACCGCATCGTGCTGCCGCTCGACGAGCGCACGTTCACCTACAAGCTCACGCCGGACGCCGTGGACATGGCACGCCGCCTGGTGGAGCTGTTCGAGTCCATGAAGGTCCGGAAGGTGTCCCTGCTGGCCGCCGACGGGCTGCACGGCGACTCGGGTGTGCGGGCGATGCGGGAGGCGCTCGCGGACAGCAGCACCGACCTGGCCCGCACGGTGCGCCTGCCGGCGACCGGCCGGCGCTTCCGTGCCGCCGCCGAGCGCGTCGCGGGTGGCGAGCGGGACGGCGTGGTCGTCTGGGCCACCGCGCCGGACTCCGGTGCCGCGGCACGGGAGCTGCGCGCCGCCGGGCACCGCGGCCCGATCTTCTTCGACGCCGGCGCGGTCGCCGACGACACCGTGCAGGGGGCCAACGCCGCCGCCGTGGAGGGCGCATACGCCGTGCACCCGGCCTGCCTGGACATCTCCGCGGTGACCGCCACCACCACGGCGCAGCTGGCCCGGCGGGACTTCGCCACCCGCTACACCCAGCGGCACGGCGGCAGCCCCGGCTTCGCCCCGTACGCCTCGGACGCCCTCCAGCTCCTCGCGTGGTCGGCGCGGATGGCGACGAGCCTGGACCGGGGCCGCCTGCGGGCGCTGCTCCAGGCGCAGGCGGTCCAGGGCATCGCGGGCGGGTACGCGTTCACCGCCGCGCGGCACGGTGGCATGGAACCCGACTCGCTCGCCGTCTACCAGGTCTACCGGGGCGGCTGGACGCGTCTCGGCTGACCCGGAGCGCCGCCCGGCGATTCCTTCCTGGAGGTCACCGGGCGACCGCGTACCGTGTCCGTCCCCGGACGGCAAGAAGCGCCCGGTGGCCTCAGGCCGCCGGGCGCTTCCGCGCGTCGGTCAGGCGGGTGCGACGGCCCGCGAGCGCCGCATGGTGAGCACGTACTCGACCAGCGAGATCAGCACGTGCTTCGTGGACTCCCGGTTACGGGCGTCGCACGGCACCACCGGCACGTCGCGGGAGATCGCCAGCGCGTCCCGGACGTCCTGCGGATCGTGGTACTGCATGCCGTCGAAGCAGTTGATGGCCACCAGGTACGGCAGCCGCCGGTGCTCGAAGAAGTCGATGGCGGCGAAGCAGTCGGCGAGCCGCCGGGTGTCGACCAGCACCACAGCGCCGATCGCACCCCGAACCAACTCGTCCCACATGAACCAGAACCGCGTCTGACCCGGCGTACCGAACAGGTACAGGATCAGATCCCGGTCGATCGAGATACGACCGAAGTCCATCGCCACCGTGGTCGTCGTCTTGCCCGGCACCTGCCGGGTGTCGTCGACGCCGACACCGGCGGAGGTCATGATCGCCTCGGTGGTCAGCGGCGTGATCTCGGAGACCGAGCCGACCAGCGTCGTCTTGCCGACGCCGAACCCACCGGCGATAACGATCTTCGCCGACGTCACTCGGCCGCTCGGGGCCGGCGGCCGGTGCGACATGTCAGAGCCTGCGAAGTCCACTCAGCACCCTCTCCAGCAGTTCAGTGCCCACCGCGTCGTCGGAGTCGTCCAAAATGGTCGGCTCGTGGACCGCGACCAGGCCGTCCGTCGCCATGTCGGCGATGAGCACCCGGGCCACGCCGAGCGGAAGCTGCATCCGCGCCGCGATTTCGGCGAGCGACTGCACACGTCCGTCACACAACGCGGCGATGTACTGGTGTTCACGACCGTGGCCACCATTGCCAGTGGCAACCGCTCGGCCGCGCACCGTCGTCTCGACGAGCGCCTCCAGGGCGATGTCGAGCCGGGGACGGGTACGACCACGGGTGACGGCGTACGGCCGGACCAATGCGCCGGTCGGCTCGTCACGATCCGCCATGTCGCCGCTCACCTCCCTCGTACCCGGCACCGGCTCGCCCCGGTGACATCCGTCGCTGTCGTTGTTGTTCCCGCACCTGACCCACCGGCCAGCGCGTCATTCAGCCCATCATCCCCACAGCCGTGCGCGGCTGCGGCGTCAGGGCATCGCCCACCCGGTCCACGAGCAGGGCCATCTCGTACCCGACCTGACCCACGTCGCAGCTCCGCGCCGCCAGCACCGCGAACGACGAACCGTCGGAGATGGACATCAGGAACAGGAATCCGTTGTCCATCTCGACGACTGTCTGCAACACCGCTCCGCCCTCGAAGCAGCGGGCCGCGCCCTGGGTCAGGCTGACCAGACCGGACGCGATCGCGGCGAGCTGGTCGGCGCGGTCCCGCGGAAGGTCACGGGACGAGGCGAGAAGCAGGCCGTCGGCCGAGACCGCGACCGCGTGCGCCACACCGGGCACCCGGTCGGCGAAGTTGGCGAGCAGCCATCCGAGATCCTGCGTAGTAGTCATCCTTGTTGCTCCTTCTGCCCGCTCCCGGCCACCGGGCCTGAGCCAGACTGCGAGGACTGCTGCCCGCCCGGAGTGCCCTCCGGGCCGGTCGTGTTGCTGTCGGTGTTACGCCCGCGCTGCACGCCCCGATGGTAGGCCGACAGCAGGCCCCGGACGCCTTCCGGCGTCCGCCGCTGCACCGAGGCAGAAGGCTTGTCGATGCTGCCGGGCACGAGCTGCGCCATCGGCTTCCGCTTCGGCAGGCCCTTCTGGGTGGTCTCCGCGACCGGCACCTCGGTGGCCGCCGAGGCGGCGCGCCAGCCGTCGTCGGCCGCGGTCTGCCAGGGCGAGGACTGCGGCGACGCGGTCGGCTGCCGGGTGGGCAGCCCTCCGCCGTACGCGGGACGGGTGTTCCCGTTCGCCGCGCCGTTGTCACGCGGTGCTCCGCCGGCCGTCGGAGTGTGTGCCATCGGTGCGTTACCTGTCGTTGCGGGTGTCGGCTGCGGCACGGGCCGGCCGGCGGTGTCCACCTTGGCGAACTGCTGGGTGGCGTCGCCGCCGTTCGTCGTCGGGGCCGGGGCCGCCCCTCCTCGTGGGGCCCGGGCCGGCGGGTACGGAACCACGCCGACTCGAGCTCCCGGAAGATCGGCAGCCCAAGTCTCGTCGGCGTACGCTGGCGGTTGCCCTGCTGAATGCACTGCCGGGCCCGGTCGCGCCGCCGGGGCGGCACCGGCCGGTTGGTCGCCGGGGTGGTAGCCGGCTGGTTCGTCGCCGGGCCGGCGGCCGACGGCTGGCCGGTCGCGGGCTGCGCGGTGGCCGGCATCTCCGTGCGCGGCACCCGGGGCAGCTCGGTGGTCATGTCCATGCCGCTGGTGGGCCGTTCCGGCGCCGCGGGGGCCGGGGCCGGAGTGACCGGCGGCCAGACCGGCGGCGCACCGACGCCCGGCCCGGGCGTCACCGGTCGCGCCGGCAGCTGGTTCGCCGGCGGCGCGGAGACCTGGTAACCGGCGGCCGGCTGGCCGGAGACCGGCGCGGCCGACGTGGGCTGCCCGGAGACCGGCGTGGCGGAGACCGGACGGCCCGTGTACGGGTCGCCGGAGACCGGCGCCGCGGAGACCGGACGGCCGGAGAACGGGTCGCCGGAGACCGGAGCGGCCGAGACCGGACGGTACGGCAGCGGGTTGCCGGCGGCCGGGGCGCCGGAGACCGGCGGCAGCGGCGGCGCCGACACCGGCGGGACCGGCGGCGCGGAGACCGGCGGCGGGCTGTAGGGCCGCGCCTCGGGGCTGCTCGGCAGCTGGCGCGGGATCGCCGGCTGCTGGCCGCTGGTGCCCGGGTCGCCCTCGGACGGGTTGCGCCGCTGGGGCAGCGGCTCGAATCCGGAGCCGGACGAGGGCCGGGAGCCGAACCCGCCGTCCCCGTCGCCCGGGTTGGAGCCGGTCAGGTCGGACCAGGCCGGCATGGCGCGAGCGCCACCGGCGTTCGCCGGGGTGCCCGAGCCGTTGCGCGGCGCCGGGTCGAAGGCGCGTCCGCCGAGCGTGACCTGGTTGCCGGAGGCGCCCGGGTGCGGGGCCGGCGGCAGGCTCTGCGGGTTGTTGTTGCCGAAAGCGGCCAGGGCGCCGAAGGCGGGCGTCGGTCCGCTCTGCTGCGGGGCGGCGGGCGGCAGGGCCGGCGCGCCCGGACCACGGCCGGCCAGGGCACGCGGCACCAGGACCGTGGTGGGCAGCGTCACGTCGGCGACGGTGCCCCGGTCGGTGCCCGGTCGCAGCTCGACCCGGACGCCGTGGCGGGCGGCCAGCCGCGCCACCACGACCAGGCCCATCATCCGGGAGACCGCGACGTCCACCTGCGGCGGCGTGGCCAGCCGCTCGTTGAGGTCCCGGAGCTGCTCCGGGCTGATGCCGATGCCCCGGTCCTCCACGTAGAGGGAGGCACGGTCGCCGACCCGGCGGGCCTCCACCATGACCTGGGAGTCGGGCGGGGAGAACGCGGTCGCGTTGTCGAACAGCTCGGCGACCAGGTGCACGAGGTCGTTCACCGCGTGGGCGGCGACCTCGATGTCCCGGTCGATCACCCCGAACTCGATCCGGGTGTAGTGCTCGACCTCGGACTGGGCGGCGCGGAGCACGTCGATCAGGGCGGCGGGCTCGCGCTGCACACGCGTGGAGTCCGCGCCGGCGAGCACCAGCAGGTTCTCGTCGTTGCGGCGCATCCGGGTGGCGAGGTGGTCGAGCTGGAACAGCTCGGCCAGCCGGTCCGGGTCCTCCTCGCCGCGCTCCAGCCGGTCGAGGTGGCCGATCAGCCGGTCGACCAGGATCTGCGAGCGGCGGGCCAGGTTGACGAACATGGTCGCGACGGACGCCCGCAGGGCGGCCTGCTCGGCGGCGGTCCGGACGGCCTCCAGGTGGACGGCGTTGAACGCCTCGGTCACCTGGCCGAACTCGTCCTTGCTACGCACCGGCAGCGGCTCGGCGATCTGGTTGGCCAGCTGCACCGGGGTGAGCTGGCCGGTCACCTGCGGGTCACGCAGCCGGGCGACGGCCTGCGGCAGCCCGTACTGGGCCACCGCCAGGGCGCCCTGGCGCAGGTCGCGCAGCGAGCGGGCCATCGAGCGGGCGACCAGGTACGCGAACAGGATGGCCAGCAGCAGCATGGTGAGCAGCAGGCCGGTCTCCAGGAACACCTGGCGCTGGGTGTCCGAGCGCAGCGCGTCGGCCTGCCGGACCACGTTGCCGTCGAGGCGGGACTCCACCGTCCGCATCAGCTTCGCGTTGGCGACCATGGCCTGGTCCCACTGGTCCGCGCCGAACTGGGCGTTCTCCATCGAGCCGCTGTTGTTGCCCGAGATGAAACTCGTGTAGAGCTCCGCCCGGCGCAGGTCCGGCCCGGAGACGGTCTGGTCGTAGAACAGCTTGTCCGGGTCGGTGGCTACCGCCTGGAACGTCGCGAACGCCTGCGACTGGCCGGTGCCGCTGGCGATGAACTGCTCGCGCAGCGCGGGGGTGTACTGGTTCTGGGTGATCGCCTGGTGGACGACCACGCGGCGCTGGGTCAGGAATTCCTTCTGCCGGGCGACAGCGGCCGCCGCGCGCATCCGGTCACTCAGGTCGTTGTCGCCGGCGAGCTGGGTGGCGGAGTCGCGGATCGCGAGCAGGTCCTCGATCAGCTGCCGGTAGGTCAGGTCGGCGTCATTGATCTTGAGCTTGCCGTTCAGCACCTGGCTGCGCGTCGCCGGGAGGTCCTTCAGCTGGGTGTCGATCGCGTCCAGCAGCCCGACGAAGTTGCGCGGCAGGTCGTCGATCTCGCCACGCTGCCGCAGGTACGGCGACTTCGCCTGGTCCACCCGCTGGTTGGCCCGGTTGTAGCCCTCCTGGTACTGCGCCCGGGTCTGGAACTCCTTCGCGCCGAGGAAGAGCACGGCGCCGACCCGCTCGTCCTGCACCGTGTCGATCAGGTCACCCGAGTAGCCGATCAGATTGGCCAGGTCCCCCGCACGGTTGGCATTGTTGAGCGTCTCCAGGTGGTCGACCAGACCACTGGTGCCCACCACGACCGTGGCGATGGTCGGCACGATCATGATCAGACCGAGCTTGGACCAGATCGGCATGTCGCGCAGCCGACTCATCGGCCGGCGCAGCCGCGACAGGAAGGAGCCCGCCGTCGTTGGCCGTTTGCTCACGTCACCGCCCTCGCATTACCGCGCCCGACGTCACCTGAGGGCAACGCCGAGCGACCGACCCGGCGGGTCGGACCTCCGAGATTCCATCACGCCGCCCCGCAAAGAGAAAGACCAGGTTGTCCCTCACCGGAGGTGTGATGAGATGTTGATGCAATTTGATAGCTATCCGTCTGGCCGGAGTCACTGAAGGTAATGGAACACCCGCATCGCGTTGTCCTGCTCGCTGGCCCCTCCGGGTCAGGAAAGTCATACATAGCGCAGCGAACCGGACTTCCGGTGCTCTGCCTGGACGACTTCTACAAGGACGGCGACGACCCTACGTGTCCGCGTCGGAACGGACAGGTGGATTGGGAGTCCCCACTGTCCTGGGATGCGGACATGGCGGTGCAAACAATCACCCGACTGGCTCGGGAGGGCAAGGCCGAAGTGCCGGTTTATGCGATCGGCGCGGACCGCAGGGTGGCCACCCGGCCATTCGACATCGACGGATCGCCAATCTTTGTCGCCGAGGGGATCTTCGCCGCCGAGATCGTGGCCGAGTGCCGCCGGCAGGGCGTGCTCGCCGGCGCGTACGCGCTACGCCGCCCACGCGGCGCGACGTTCCTGCGCCGCCTCGCCCGGGACC
Source organism: Micromonospora sp. M42 (assembly GCF_000568915.1). NCBI lineage: Bacteria > Bacillati > Actinomycetota > Actinomycetes > Micromonosporales > Micromonosporaceae > Micromonospora > Micromonospora sp. M42. The sequence continues at coordinate 3,577,458 of NZ_KK037233.1, forward strand.
TCGCCGAGCAGCGCAAGGCGCCCCGGGTGCTGCTCCGGCGCGGGGTCGCGCTGCTGCGCGCCGAGCCGGCCGTGCTGCGCCGGCAGACCGGGCTCGGCGCCGAGGCGGCCCGGGCCGGTCAGGTGCTGCGCGGGGTGGCCGCGCTGCTCTCCGGCCACCCCCGCCAGTCGTGATCAGCCGATCAGCTCGGCGTACGCCGGCTTGATCACCTCGTCGATGATCCGCAGCCGCTCGTCGAACGGGATGAACGCGCTCTTCATCGCGTTGATGGTGAACCACTGGAGTTCCTTCCAGCCGTAGCCGAAGGCCTCCACCAGCAGCGCCATCTCCCGCGACATCGAGGTGCCGCTCATCAGCCGGTTGTCGGTGTTCACAGTCACCCGGAACCGCAGGTCGCGCAGCAGCCCGATCGGGTGGTCGGCGATCGAGGCCGCGGCACCGGTCTGCACGTTCGACGACGGGCACAGCTCCAGCGGGATGCGCTTGTCCCGCACGTACGCGGCCAGCCGGCCCAGCACCGGCGGGTTGCCGGGGGTGATGTCGTCGACGATGCGTACGCCGTGGCCGAGCCGGTCGGCGCCGCACCACTGGATCGCCTGCCAGATGGACGGCAGGCCGAACGCCTCACCGGCGTGGATGGTGAAGTGGAAGTTCTCCCGCTGGAGGTACTCGAACGCGTCCAGGTGCCGGGTGGGCGGGAAGCCCGCCTCGGCGCCGGCGATGTCGAAGCCGACCACCCCGGTGTCGCGGTGCCGCACGGCCAGCTCGGCGATCTCCTGCGACCGGGCGGCGTGCCGCATCGCGGTGAGCAGCGTGCCGATCCGGATCGGGGTGCCCGCCTCGGCGGCCAGCGCGCTGCCCTCCCGGAACCCGGTGACCACCGCGTCGACCACCTCGTCCAGCGTCAGGTTCTGCTCCAGGTGCTGTTCCGGGGCGAACCGCACCTCGGCGTAGACCACGCCGTCGGCGGCCAGGTCCAGCGCGCACTCGCGGGCGACCCGGCGCAACGCGCCGGCGGTCTGCATGACCGCCACCGTGTGCGCGAACGTCTCCAGGTAGCGCTCCAGCGAGCCGGAGTTCGCCGCCTCGGTGAACCAGACGCCGAGCGCCGCCGGGTCGGTGGTGGGCAGTTCGTGGCCGACCTCGGCGGCCAGCTCGACGATCGTCGCGGGCCGCAGGCCGCCGTCGAGGTGATCGTGCAGCAGCGCCTTCGGGACCTTGACGATGTCCTCGTACGAGATTGCGACCATGCTCCGACCCTAGTCACCCCCGGTACGGGCGCGACGGTGGACCGGGCCGGTTCAGGGCCGCCAGCCGTACACCCGCTCCACCGCCAGCCGCAGGACCACCCGCCCGTCGGCCACCATGGCGGCCCGGTAGTCGGCCCAGTCCGGGTGCTCGCCGCGGATGCGCCGGTACACCTCGACCAGCTCGTCGACCGTCGCGTCGTCGATGGCGGCGGCCGGCGGGGTGAGCGTCACGGTGCCCTCGGCCACGGCGTACGCCCCGCCGTCGGCGGTGGTCACGTGGAAGCTGGCCCGGGGATCGCGGCGCAGGTTGCGCACCTTCGCCCGGCCGTCGGTGGTGGAGCAGCGGATCAGGCCGGGCTCGGCCAGGTAGTCGAGGTTGGACAGCTGGGGCCGGCCGTCGCGGCGCAGGGTGACGAGCACCCCGCGCCCGCGCTCGCCGAACAGCTCCCACAGCCGGGCGCTCATGCGGTCACCCGCAGCGGGGCGAGCGCGGCGGCCAGCCGGGCGAGCTGATCCAGCATGAGCGCGGCGGCCTCCTCGCGGCCGGGGTCGGGTCGCAGCTCGCCCGACTCGTCCAGCGCCTGCCGGAGGAAGACGACCACCTGGTCGTTGACCGGGGTCATGTTCAGCGTGGTCACCACCTGCTTGATCATCTGCACCGCGCGCAGGCCCCCGGAGGTCATGCCGTAGCTGACGAAGCCCACCGGCTTGTGCTGCCACTCGTGGTAGAGGTAGTCGATCGCGTTCTTCAGCGGCGCGCTGAAGCCGTAGTTGTACTCCGGCATCACCAGCACGAAGGCGTCCCCGGCGTCGATCTCGGCGCTCCAGGCGCGGGTGTGCTCGTGCACGTAGTTCCGCTCGGACGGGTGGTGCGGCTCGTCGTGGAAGGGCAGCCCGACCTCGGCCAGGTCGAGCAGGCGCACCTCGTCGAAGCCGGCGTGGCGGACGGCGGCGGCGGTGAACCAGTCACCGATGCGACGGCCGACCCGGCCGGGGCGGGTGCTGGCGACGACGACGTTCAGGCGGGGCATGGTGAGGTCACTCCTGTCGGGGCGGCGGCCGGGGCCGGCGCGGTGAGCCGGGGAACGAGCCAGGCGACGATCGGCCCGATGCCGATCGCATAGAGCAGGGTGCCGGGGCCGACGGCGCCGCCGAGCAGCCAGCCGACGGCCAGCACAGTCACCTCGATCGCGGTGCGGGCCGGGGCCGAGCGGCAGGCCGCGGGCGGCCAGGCCGGTCATCAGCCCGTCCCGCGGGCCGGGGCCGAGGCGGGCGCCGAGGTAGAGCGCGGTGGCGAGGCCGTTGAGCAGGACGCCCGCGACCAGCAGGCCGATCCGGCCGGCGAGCGGGGCGACCGGCGGCAGGAGCGCCAGCGTCGCGTCGAGGGCCAGGCCGACGAGCGCGACGTTCGCCACGGTGCCGACGCCCGGGCGCTGCCGCAGCGGGATCCACAGCAGCAGCACCAGCAGCGCCACGCCGTTGACCAGCACGCCCATCGGCAGGCCGGTGCGCTCGGCGAGCCCCTGGTGCAGCACGTCCCAGGACGCGAGCCCGAGGTCGGCGCGGACCATCAGCGCGACGCTGACGCCGAACAGGGCCAGGCCGGCGAACAGCCGCACCAGCCGCGACGGCAGTTTGGTTGACATGTCATCAAGCTAGACCGCAACTTGGTGACATGTCAACAACACCGGTAGGATCGGCCCGTGGACGAACCGCGTTGGCTGGACGAGCAGGAGGACCGCGCGTGGCGCGGCTACCGCCGCATGCGCCGCCTGCTCGACCTGGAACTGGCCCGGGAACTGATGCAGGACGCCGGCCTCTCCGAGCCGGACTACGACGTCCTGAGCGACCTGTCCGAGACCCCGGAGCAGCGGCTGCGGCTCAGCGAGCTGGCCGACCGCATGCTCTGGTCCCGCAGCCGCCTGTCCCACCACATCTCCCGGATGCAGCAGCGTGGCCTGGTCACCCGGGAGGAGTGCGCCACCGACGGCCGCGGCTCGGTCGTCACGCTCACCCCGGCCGGGCGCCAGGCCGTCGAAGCCGCCGCGCCCGGGCACGTCGCCGCCGTACGCCGGCACCTGATCGACCTGCTCACCCCGGCGGAGCTGGCCGCGCTCGGCACGCTCAGCCACCGGGTGGTCGACCACCTCACCGGCCGCCCCACCGGCCGCCCGGAAGCGAAGGACTGAGGCGTGGACGACCGCATCCTCGCCCGGCTGCGCTGCCCGGTCTGCGCCGAACCGCTGACCGCCGCCACCGCCGGCACCACCCGCGCCCTGCGCTGCCCCCGCGGGCACAGCTTCGACACCGCCCGGCAGGGGTACGTCAACCTGCTCGCCGGCCGCTCCCCGCACACCGGGGACAGCTCCGAGATGGTCGCCGCCCGCGCCGACTTCCTCGCCGCCGGCCACTACGACGCCGTCGCCGCCGCGCTCGCGACCACAGCGGTACGCGTCGCGGGCGTCGACCCGTACCCGCTGGTGGTCGATGCCGGCGCCGGGACCGGGCATTACCTCGCGGCGGTGCTGGCGGCGCTGCCGGAGGCCGCCGGCCTGGCCCTGGACGTCTCCAAGCCGGCGCTGCGCCGCGCGGCCCGCGCCCACCCGCGGGCCGCCGCCGCGCTCGCCGACACCTGGCAGCGCCTGCCGCTGGCCGACCGGTCGGTGGCCGTGCTGCTGAACGTGTTCGCGCCGCGCAACGGCCCGGAGTTCCACCGGGTGCTCGACCCCGGCGGCGCGTTGCTCGTCGTCACCCCGGCCGCCGACCACCTGGCCGAACTGGTCGAGGCGCTGGACCTGCTGCGGGTGGACCCGGACAAGGCCGACCGGGTCGCCGGCAGCCTCGGCGCCCACTTCGCCGAGGAGTCCGCGACCGGGCACCGGGCCCGCCTCGCGCTGACCCGCGCCGAGGTCACCACGCTCGTCGGGATGGGACCGAGCGCCTGGCACGCCGAACCGGAACGGCTCGCCGCGCGCATCGCCGCGCTGCCCGAGCCGGTCCCGGTCACGCTCTCGGTCCGGCTCGGCGTGCACCGCCCGCGCTGACCCGGCTCAGGTGGAGAGGTCGACCTCTTCCCAGCCCGGCGGCTCGTCGTGGTACGGCCCGCGCAGCACCACCGCCCACTCCAGCGCCCACCGGCGCTGACCGATCGCGTTGGCGTCCACCAGGCCCGGCAGCGCGCCGCCGGCCTTCTCCGTCTCCAGGTACGCCCAGTCCAGGCAGTAGTGCAGGTCGAGCAGCGCGGCGGCGTCCCCGGGGTGCTGCGGCGCGGCCAGGATCCGGGCCTGCCACTGGGCGAACGTCTCCCCCGCCACCAGGTTCGGCATCCGCTCGACCAGCCGCTCGTCCACCGGCACCGTCGGGTCCAGCTCCTTGGCCAGCCCGAGCACCCAGGCCAGCGAGAACAGCGCGTCGTGGTGCAGCACGAACGACCTGTGGTCACCCCGGCCGCCCATCACGAACTGCCACTCCGGCGGCGTCACCGAGTCGACCAGGTGCGACTCCAGCAGCCAGCTCATCGCCGCCTGCGCGGGCATGCCGAAGCAGCGGGCCAGGATCACGTGCAGAACCGCGATCCGGGCCTCGACCTCCGGCGTCGGACGCAGCTCGATCTCGTCGCCCGGCTCCCAGACCAGCGGGAACTGCGGCGGGGGCAGCGGCAGGCCCAGCCGGGACAGCTCGTCCAGGCTCGCCTCCCGGACGGCCCGGGGGTCGGGGGCGGATACTCGCACGGTCAGTCCCTGTCTGTTCGGGTCCTCGCCGGTCGGTCCCCCCTGGCCTGGGAGGATAGCGACTCCGACCGGCCCGGCACCATGGCCCTCAGCCGATCCGCTCGATGACGAGCGGCGTCGCCTCCGGCGCGTCCGGCGCGATCCGCACCGCCTCGCGCGCCTCGGCCAGCGCGGCCGGGATCCGCTCGGCGTGCTCGGCGCGCAGCTCGAACAACGGGTCGCCGACACGTACCCGGTCACCCCGTCGCTTGTGCAGCACCACGCCGGACGGGATGCTCACCGGGTCCTCCTTGCGGGCCCGGCCCGCGCCGAGCCGCCAGGCGGCCACCCCGATCGCGTACGCGTCCAGTTCCGCGACCCAGCCGTCCTCGGCCGCGGTGACCACCTCGACCTCGTTCGCGGTGGGCATCGGCGCGTCCGGGTCGCCGCCCTGCGCCCGGATCATCGTCCGCCAGGCGTCCATCGCCCGGCCGTCGCGCAGCGCCGCCTCCGGGTCGGCGTCGGGCAGCCCGGCCGCGTGGAGCATCTCCCGGGCCAGCGCCAGCGTCAGCTCCACCACGTCGGCCGGGCCGCCACCGGCCAGCACCTCCACCGACTCGGTCACCTCGACCGCGTTGCCGACGGCCAGGCCGAGCGGCGTGGACATGTCGGTGAGCAGGGCGACGGTCCGTACGCCGTGCGCGCCGCCCAGCTCGACCATGGTGCGGGCCAGTTCGCGGGCGTCGTCGGCGTTCTTCATGAACGCGCCGGAGCCGACCTTCACGTCGAGCACCAGCGCGCCCGTGCCCTCGGCGATCTTCTTGCTCATGATCGAGCTGGCGATCAACGGGATCGCCTCGACGGTGCCGGTGACGTCGCGCAGCGCGTACAGCTTGCGGTCGGCCGGGGCGAGCCCGTCGCCGGCCGCGCAGATCACCGCGCCCACGTCGCGGAGCTGCGCGATGAACTCGTCGTTCGTGAGCGCCGCCCGCCAGCCCGGGATCGACTCCAGCTTGTCCAGCGTGCCGCCGGTGTGGCCCAGGCCCCGGCCGGACAGTTGCGGGACGGCCGCGCCGCAGGCGGCGACCAGCGGGGTCAGCGGCAGGGTGATCTTGTCACCGACACCGCCGGTGGAGTGCTTGTCCACTGTCGGGCGGGCCACCGGCGACAGGTCGAGCCGTTCGCCGCTGGCGATCATGGCGGCGGTCCACCGGGCGATCTCCGGCGCGGTCATGCCGCGCAGCAGGATCGCCATGGCCAGCGCGGACATCTGCTCGTCTGCGACCAGACCCTTCGTGTACGCGTCGACCACCCAGTCGATCTGCCCCTCGCTCAGCACACCCCCGTCCCGCTTGGCCCGAATGACGTCAACCGCCGTAAAAGCACTCACTTACAAGATCCAATCAGTAATCGCGCTTGGCCGCACCCACCAGCGAACGGTGACCGTCGAGGAATCGGGCCGAGGGTGACCGGCGGAGGGATCAAGCCTGACCGCCCGGAGCCGGGCACCCTCGGCCCGATTCCCCCCAGCTCAACCCCAACGAACCGGAATCTCCGAGGGAGGCTCACCCTCACCGGCCCAGAAGACAGTGCCCGAAGCATCCACCACCACCACGCGCGGCGTACGCGCCAACCCCCACTCGATCGCGCTCGCCGGGTCGTCCCAGGTGGAGCCCTCCTCCAGCACGCCGGTCTCGGCGTCCTCGGCGCCGCCGGAGGACCGCTCCCAGTACGCCGTCCAGACCTGCTGCCCGGCCGAGAGGTCGGGGTGCACGAACACGGTGCCCCGGCCCCGCCAGGCGGCCAGCCGGTCCGGCACCACCGGCACCGGGTGCTCGCCGGTCACCGCCTCGATGTCGGCCACGTCGAAGGCGTGCGGCAGCAGCTCGGCCATCCGCAGCGGCCCGCCCTTCGACTCGACCAGGCACTCCGGCCCGCCCTGCTCCCACAGCAACTGCCGGCACCTGCCGCACGGCATCAGCGGCTCGCCGGTGGCGTCGACGCAGGACAGCGCCACGATCCGGCCCCCGCCGGTCGCGTGCAGCTGCGACACCACGCCGCACTCGGCGCAGAGCGTCACGCCGTATCCGGCGTTCTCCACGTTGCAGCCGACCACGACGCGGCCGTCGTCGACGAGCGCGGCGGCGCCCACCGGGAACTTCGAGTACGGCACGTAGGCGTGCCGCATGACCTCGGTGGCGGCGGCCCGCAGCCGCTCCCAGTCGATCTCCATCACGACTCCCATTCTGCCCAATTTGCGCCGATCGGTCGCGGCGCGGCCGGAGACGACGATGCCCGGCGGGTCGCCCCGCCGGGCACGGTGTCGCGGCGGGCGGTCAGCCCTTGATGTACGGCTTGCCGTCGGCGGCCGGCGCCCGGACCTTGCCGACCAGCCCGGCCACGGCCAGGATCGTCGCCAGGTACGGCAGCATCGCCAGGAACTGGCTCGGGATGCTGCTGCCGATCGCGCCCAGGTAGGTGGCGAGCTGGTCGGCGAAGCCGAAGAAGAGCGCCGCGAGCAGCGCGCCGGTCGGGCTCCACCGGCCGAAGATCAGCGCGGCCAGGGCGATGAAGCCCTTACCGCCGATCATGTTCTTGGTGAACGAGTAGAGCGCCAGCGTGTACGAGGCGCCGCCGACACCGGCCACCAGACCGGCCAGGATCACGTTGCGGTAGCGCAGCCGCAGCACCTTCACGCCCAGCGTGTCGGCGGCGGTCGGGTGCTCGCCGACCGAGCGGGTCCGCAGGCCCCACCGGGTACGGAACAGCGCCAGGTGGATGACCAGCACCAGCAGCAGGCCGAGGTAGAGGAAGATGTTGCCCCGGAACAGCGCCGGACCGATCAGCGGGATGTCGGACAGCAGCGGGATCTCCCAGTTGCCGAACCGGGGCGCGCTGTTGTACTTCGCCGCGTCGGTCTGCATCAGCCGCTCGTAGAGGAAGCCGGTGATGCCGACCGCGAGCAGGTTGAGCACGATGCCCATGACCACCTGGTCGACCAGGTAGCGGATGGAGAACACGGCCAGCAGGAACGAGATGAACGCGCCACCGATGGCGGCGGCCACCAGGCCGACCCAGACGCTGCCGGACATGCTGCCGAACAGCGCGCCGGAGAACGCGCCCATCAGGAGCTGGCCCTCGATCGCCACGTTCACCACGCCGGAGCGCTCGCAGAGCACACCGGCGAGCGCGCCGAAGATCAGCGGCAGGGCCAGGATGAACGTGCCGCGCACGACGTTCACCAGCGGCATGAAGTTGCGGCCCTCGGGCGCGGCGGAGACCTGCCAGCACAGGAAGCTCAGCACGAAGGCGACCAGCCCGGCGCCGAGCAGCAGCGCGAACCAGCGCTTCGGCACACCGGCCAGCAGCGCGCCTCCGGCCGCGGCGGTGATCAGCCCGAACAGGATCGCGCCGACCGTACCGTTGATCTCCAGGGCGGCGCCGCCCTCGGTCTCGCTGAGCGTGAACCGGGCGTGCTGGTCGGTCGCGAGCGCGCCGAACAGCACCGCCGCGAGCACGCCGAGCGCCAGCAGGACCACGCCGATCTTCCGGTTACGGGTCCAGAAACCCTCGTCGACCGCGGTAACGGCGACCTCGGGGACAGCGGTGGTGGACATGCTCACCAGCCCTTCGCGAGGCTCGTCTGCAACCGGGCGGCGCGGGCCGCCCGGAGCTGGAAGATCGTCTTCACCAGGGCAGGCGCGGCGATGAAGATGACGATGAGCGCCTGGAGCACGGTGACCAGTTCCAGCGAGATGCCGGAGTACGACTGCATCCGGTTGCCACCGGCCTGGAGCGCGCCGAACAGCAGCGCGGCCAGCAGCACACCCCACGGCTTCACGCGGCCGAGCAGCGCGACCAGGATGCCGTCGAAGCCGATCTGAGCGATCACCAGCGGGGTCAGCGCGGTAGCGGTGGTGCCGAGCACCATGGTCGAGCCGCCCAGGCCGGCCAGCATGCCCGCGAACACCATCACCAGCACGTACGTCTTGGTCACGCTGATGCCGGCGGTGCGGGCCGCGTCCGGGTTCGCGCCCACGGCCCGCAGCTCGAAGCCGAGCGTGGAGCGGTTGAGCAGCCAGGCGATGAACCAGGTGGCCGCCACCGCGAGCAGGATGCCGGCGTGCACCCGCAGGTCGTCGCCGAGCAGGCGGGGCAACTGCGCGGAGGAGTCGACCGGCTTGCTGATGGCGTCCGACCGGTTCGGGTTCTGCACCCCGTTCTGCACGATGATCCAGGACAGGAAGTAGACCGCCACGTAGTTGAGCATGATCGTGTTGATCACCTCGTGCGCCCCGGCCCGGGCCTTGAGGATGCCGGGGATGAAACCCCAGAGCGCGCCGCCGAGCGCGCCGGCGATCAGCGCCACCAGCAGGTGCACGACGGGCGGCAGCGGCAGCGCGAAGCCGGCCACGGCGGCCAGGATGACGGCGATCGTCGCCTGGCCCTGGGCGCCGATGTTGAACAGGCCGCCGCGGAAGGCCAGCGCCACCGACAGGCCGGTGAAGACGAGCGGCGCGGCGTAGGTGAGCGTCTCCGAGATCGGGCTCATGACGGCGGTGAAGCCGACCGCGTCCGGGTCGAAGATCGCGCCCTTGAACAGGTTCGCGTACGCCTCGCTGACCACAGTCCAGCTGGCGTTCAGCGCGTCCGTGGGGCGAGCCGTGATGTAGCTGTAGGTGGCCAGCACCTCCGGGTCGGACACGATGATCAGCACCGCGCCGACCACCATGGCCAGCAGCACCGCGAGCACCGTCACGGTGACCGTGTTTGCCGCCCAGAGGTTGTCCAGGAACATCCGGCCCATGCCGGGACGGGACTCCCCGGCCGGGTCCGGCCTCTTCGCGGTCGCGGTGGCGGGCACCGTCTGCTCGGTGTCACCGGCCGGCTGCGTCGGCGTCGCCCGGGCCTCGCTCAGCGACTCCTGCGCCTCGGTCGCCGGTTCCTTGTCCGGCGAGCCCGAGACGGGGTTCGGGTTGGTCATGCCTCGTCCTCGTTGCCAGGGCCGCCCTCGGTCGCGGTGGCGGCGTCCGGGGTGGCGGCGTCCGGGGTGATGCCGGCCATCAGCAGGCCGATCTCCTCGCGCGGGGTGTCCGGGCCGACGATGCCGATGATCCGGCCGCGGTACATGACCGCGATCCGGTCGGCCAGGCCGATCACCTCGTCCAGTTCGCTGGAGACCACCATCACCGCGGTGCCGATGTCCCGCTCGCGGATGACCCGGCTGTGGATGAACTCGATCGAGCCGACGTCCACGCCCCGGGTGGGCTGGGCGGCGATGAAGAGCTTCAGCGGCCGGGACAGCTCCCGGGCCACGATCACCTTCTGCTGGTTGCCGCCGGAGAGCGTGCCGACCGCGGCGTCGGCCGAGGAGGTACGGACGTCGAACTGCTCGATCCGCTCCCGGGCCGATTTCGCGATGGCCTCGGGCTTCAGCGACAGGCCCTTGCCGAAGGGCGGCCGGTCGTAGATGTCCAGCACCAGGTTCTCCGCCACGGAGAACTCCTTGACCAGGCCGTCCACGCTGCGGTCCTCCGGCACGTAGCCGACGCCGGCGTGGAGCACCTTCTTGGTCGACCAGCCGTGCGTCGGCTCGCCGTCCAGGCTGATCGTGCCGGCGAGCACCGGGCGCAGGCCCATGATCGCCTCGATCAGCTCGGTCTGGCCGTTGCCCTGCACGCCCGCGACACCGAGCACCTCACCGGCGTGCACGGTCAGGTCGACGCCGTCGACCGCGCGTACCTGCCGGTCGTCGTCCACGACCAGGCCGGAGACCTCCAGGACCGGCTTGCCGGGGGTGGCCGGCTTCTTGTCCACGGTCAGCCGGACGCTGCGGCCCACCATCAGCGCGGCCAGTTCGTCCCGGCTGGCGCTCGGCTCGGCGGTGCCGACCGTCTTCCCGCGCCGGATCACGGTGATCCGGTCGGCGATGGCCTTCACCTCGCCCAGCTTGTGGGTGATGAACACGATCGACTTGCCGGCGGCCTTGAGCGACCGCATGACCGCGAGCAGCTCCTCGGTCTCCTGCGGGGTGAGCACGGCGGTCGGCTCGTCGAGGATCAGCAGGTCGACGTCGCGGGTGAGGGCCTTGACGATCTCCACCCGCTGCTGGATGCCGACCGGCAGGTCCTCGATCACCGCGTCCGGGTCGACCCGCAGGTTGTACCGCTCGGACACCTCGGCGACCTCGCGGCGGGCCCGTCGCCGGTCGAGGATGCCGGCGAACGGCCCCCGGACCTGCTCGGCGCCGAGCATCACGTTCTCCGCCACGGTGAAGACCGGCACCAGCATGAAGTGCTGGTGCACCATGCCGATCCCGGCGGCGATCGCGTCCGACGGGCCCTTCAGCTTCAGCGGCTTGCCGTCGACCAGGATCTCGCCCTCGTCCGGCTGGTAGAGGCCGTAGAGCACGTTCATCAGGGTCGACTTGCCGGCACCGTTCTCGCCGAGCAGGGCGTGGATCTCTCCAGGCTCCACCGTCAGGTCGATGTGGTCGTTGGCGACCAGATCACCGAACCGTTTGGTGATGCCGCGCAGTTCGAGTCTCAGCGCAACCTCCTGGAGTGCGAGCGATGGTGCAGCGTAGCGACCTGCCGCGCCGCCACCACGCCGGGTGGGGATGTCGGGGGGAGTCAAGCTGATCGGCCGCCCCGGCGCTCGGGGTACCTTCCCCGTTGCGCCGGGACGGCCGGATCGTCAAACCTGGTGCCCGCCGGCCCCCGCTGCCGATGATCGCATCGCGGCGGCCGGCGGAACCGTCACTTGGTCGGCTGGGCCTTCGAGGTGACGGTGATGGTGCCCGCGGCGATGTCCGCCTTGATCTTGTCGACCTCGGCCTTCAGGTCCGCCGGGACCTTGCTGTCGAAGTCGTGGTACGGGGCGATCGAGACGCCGTTGTTGGCGAGCGTGCCCACGAAGCCCGGCGTGGCCTGGAGCTTCTCGCCACTGGCGGCCTTCAGCGCGGCCTCCTTGACGGCGTCCGGGATGTTCTTGACGACGGTGGTCAGGATCGCCGAGCAGTCCGGGGTGCTCTCGCAGCCGTCGATGTCCACCCAGACGACCGAGTACTTGCCGCCCGAGGCCTTGGCCGCGGAGGTGGTGCCGAGACCGGCGCCACCGGCGACCGGCATCACGATGTCGGCGCCCTGCGCGACGAGCGCGTCGGAGACCTTCTTGCCCTCGTCCTGCTTCTCGAACGAGTTGGCGAAGGAGCCCTTCTGGGTGGCCTTGTCCCAGCCCAGCACCTGGACGTTCTTGCTCTTGGCCTTGTTGAAGTACGCCACGCCGTCGGCGAAGCCGTCCATGAAGATGGTGACCGGCGGGATCGGCAGGCCGCCGTAGGTGCCGACCTTGCCGGACTTGCTCATCCCGGCGGCCAGGTAGCCGGCCTGGAACCCGGCCTGCGCGGTGTCGAACTGCATCGGGTAGACGTTCGACACACCCGGGTTGGCGTCGACGATCGCGAACTGCTGGTTCGGGTTCTTCTCAGCCGCCGCCTTGGTGGCGTCCGACATCAGGCCACCGACGGCCAGGATGAAGTCGCACTTCTGGTTGACGAACCCGGTCAGGTTGACCTCGTAGTCCGCCTCGGCCTTCGACTGGACGTACTTGATGTCGATCTTGTCGTTCTCCTTCTTCGCCTCCTGCAGGCCCTTCCAGGCCGAGGCGTTGAAGGACTTGTCGTCGACGCCGCCGACGTCGGTCACCATGCAGGCGCTGAACTTCTTGCCGCCGTCGCCGCCGGCGTTGTTGTCGTCGTCCGGAGCCTCACCACACGCGGCAGCGCCCAGCACGAGTCCACCCGCCGCAATGACGGAGGCAATCCGCATCCCACGCACAGAGCGCAAGACGTCTCCTTCCCCTTGCACACCGCGTTGTGCGCGGTGCGCAGCCCTTGCGCCGGCCTGCGATGTGCGGCCGGCGTCCCACGTTACGGACGGGAGCGTACGCCCGCGCCCACCCACCGGCCGACAATCGTGCACGACTGTTGAGCGTCCGTTACCCCGGTGTAACCCTTGGGTGGGGCAGGTCACTTATCCGGCCGGTGGGCGTGCGCGATGGTGTCGCGAACGTCCGTTTCCCGCAGCTTCCCCGACTGGCGGCGAACTAACGCCAGAACACCGCGACGGCAGCGTTGACCAGCGTCAACCCGACGATCGCGAGGAAGTGGCCGCGGTTGACGGTCTCCCGCTTACGGGAGAAGAAGACCATGACGAAGATGAGCAGCGCGAGCACCAACTTGGTAACAAGTTTCGCCGGGGCCGGCTCGTCCCCGTCCCGCAGCGGGGCGGACAGCCCGATGCCGGTGAGGATCTGGATGATCGCGCCCCAGAGCATGGCCGCGTTGATGCGCAGCTTGCCGGAGACGTACTGGGCGATCGCGCCGCCGAGCAGCAGCGCGAAACCGATCAGATGGACGTAGAGAAGAATCAGTCGAAGAGCTTCCACGCGGCCCATCCTCCCCCATCAACGACGCTTTGTAGTAATGACCCGGCCGACCTGCCGTCATACCGTGACCCCTCCCCCGCGATCTTGCAGTTTCCGCCCCGGCACAACGGGACGAAAGGCGCGGCACACGGGCCGAAACCGCAAGATCGCGAGGGCCCGGGGTCAGCGGAGGCGCCAGACCTGGAACGTGGGGCCCTCGGCGGGGAGGGTCACCTTGTTGTCGGCGTCGGGGTGGAGAGCTGGGGCGTTGCCGTAGACGTTCTCTGCGGCGCCCACGCCTTGCAGGCGTACCGGGGTGCCTGCGGCTCGCCTTGCCAGCACCAGCACCGTCGACGTGGGCGCCTCGCGCAGGAAGACGAGCGTGTCCGCGTCCGCGTACACCCAGCGCAGGCCGCCGTGCCGCAGCGCCGGCTCGTCGCGGCGCAGCGTCAGCAACGACCGGTACGCCTCGAACGTGCGCCGGTCCCAGCTCTGGCGCCGGTGCCACGGCATCGGCGTACGCGAGCCCTCCCCGTTGGTGCCGGTCAGGCCCAGCTCGTCCCCGGCGAAGACCACGGGCGTGCCGGGCATGGTGGCGAGCAGTCCGGCCGCCACCTCCTGCCGGGCCGCGTCGCCGACCACGGTGCGGATCCGGGCCGAGTCGTGCGAGCCGAGCAGCTGCCACGAGTGCGTGTACGAGCGCCACGACACCAGCGACCGGTACGTGTTCATGGTGGCGAGCACCGCGCCCGCGTCGCGCCGCCGTACCCCGCCCGGGGTGCCGAGGAAGTTCGGCACCGGGTCGTCGCCGTGCCGCAGCCAGGACCAGACCGGGTCGGTGAAGCCGACGTAGTTCATCGTCCCGTGCCAGCCGTCGCGGTCCAGGTCACCGGTGTGGTCGTGGCCGTGCTCGGCCAGCAGCAGCCCGTCCGGCCGGGTTTCGGCCACCACCTCGCGCAGCAGCCGCGCCACCTCGTGGGTGTACGCGTCAGCGCCCCGCCGCCCGGTCATGTTCGCCACGTCGACCCGCCAGCCGTCCAGCCCGTACGGCGGGCGCAGCCAGCGGCGCAGCAGCGAGTCCTCGGCGGTGGCGAACCGGCGGCGCAGTTCGGCGCTGCCCCAGTTCAGCTTCGGCAGCGACTTCACCCCGTTCCACGACTCGTAGTCCGAGCCGGGCAGGTCGAAGTAGTACAGCTCGCGTTCCGGCGCGTTGACGTCGGAGACGGCGGCGGTGAACCAGTCGTGGGCGTCGCCGGTGTGGTTGCTGGTGATGTCGCCGAGCAGCCGCCAGCCCCGGGCGTGCACCGCGTCGGCGAGCCGGGCCAGCGCCGCGTCGCCGCCGAGCAGCGGGTCGACGGTGTCGAAGCTCGACGCGTCGTACCTGTGGTTGGAGCGCGCCGGGAACACCGGCGTCAGGTAGACGGTGTTGACGCCGAGCCGGTCCAGGTGGTCCAGGTGTTCGGTGACGCCGTCGAGGTCGCCGCCGTAGAACTGGCGGGGCGTCTCCGGGCCGCGGCCGACGACCGGGGTGTCCCAGTCACACGGGATGGCCCAGTCCGGCACGGTCCGGCCGTCGGCGGCGGCCGAGCGGGCGAACCGGTCCGGGAAGATCTGGTAGATCACCGCGTCCCGGGCCCAGGCCGGCGGCGGGGCGTAGCTGACCAGCTTGAAGTCGCCGTTGTCCGGCACGTCGTGCCCGGCCAGGCCGGCGGCGTTGAGCCAGCGGGCGCCGCGTTCGCCGTCGAGCAGGAAGCGGTAGTTGCTGACCGGGTTGCGGACCTCGACATCGGCCCGCCACCACACGTCGCCGTCGTCGGTGCGGTCGACCCGCGCCTCGGCGAAGCGCGGCTCGCCGTCGCCGGTGGTGCGCACGTGCACCTGGGAGACGCCGGATCCGGCCGGCACCCGGACGAAGACGGGGACGGTCTGCCCGAGCGCGGGCTCCTGCTCCGGGACGTAGGTGGCGGAGCCGTCGTGGTGCGGCTGAAGGGACATGGTGCTGCCTTTCGCGTCGTACCGACAGGGAGAGGGGCGGGCACCCGCCGCGATCGGTTTCACCCGACCGCGGCGGTCCGCCCGAGAACCGCTCCGGTGTACGCCGACACGACGCCCTTGCCGCAGCGTGAGCCGAGGAGGCTCAGCCCTTTACCGCTCCGGAGGTGAGTCCGGAGACGATGTAGCGCTGGAGCAGTTGGAACACCAGCACCGTCGGGATCGCGGTGAGCAGGGTGCCCGCCGCGAACATCCCGAAGTTGTTGTTGCGCTCGCCGGCCACCAGGCCGTACATGCCGACCGCGAGCGTCTTCGCCTCGGGTTCGGTGAGGAACACGTTGGCGATGATGAACTCGTTGATCGATCCGATGAAGGCGAGCAGGCCGGTCACCGCCAGGATCGGCGCCACCAGCGGCAGCATGATCCGGAAGAAGACCTGCACGTGCGACGCGCCGTCCATGGTCGCCGACTCGTCCAGCTCCTTCGGCAGCGTGTCGAAGAAGCCCTTCATCAGCCAGGTGTTCGCGCCGAGCGCGCCACCCATGTAGAGCAGGAACAGGCCCCACGGGGTGTTGAACCCGATCGCCGGGTAGAGGTCGGTGAGCGTGGTGAAGATCAGGAAGATCGCCACGATCGCCAGGAACTGCGGGAACATCTGGATCAGCAGCAGCGCGAGCAGGCCGACCCGGCGCCCGGCGAAGCGCATCCGGGAGAACGCGTACGCCGCGAGCGACGACAGGAAGATCGACGCGAAGCTGGCCACGCCCGCCAGCAGCAGCGAGTTGAGGAACCAGTGGCCGAACGCGGTCCGGTCGAACAGGTTCGTGAAGTTCTCCAGCGACGCGCCGGTCGGCAGCAACTCGGTGGAGGAGAGCGTGCCGAGCGGGTTGAGCGCCGCCGAGATCACGAACAGGATCGGGAAGAGGCTGAACGCCACCGCCAGCACGCCCACCACGTGCCGCCAGCCGACCTGCGCGAACCAGCGTCCACGCGAGCGGCGGGCCGGCGTGCGGGTGGCCGTGGGCTTCCGCGCGATTGTGGTCACGAGTACACCTCCTCCTGCTTACGGGTCCGCCGGAAGCTGATCGCCGACACCGTCGCCACGATCGCGAAGATGAAGATCGAGACGGTGGCGGCCAGGCCGAACTCGGCGCCCTGCGCGCCGAACGCGAGCCGGTACGTGTAGGTGATCAGCAGGTCGGTGGCGCCGTTCGTCGGGTTGTCCGGCGCGAACGGGCCGCCCTCGGTGGTGAACAGGATCGCGTTGACGTTGTTGAAGTTGTACGCGAACGACGCGATCAGCAGCGGCGAGAGCGCCACCAGCAGCAGCGGCAGGGTGACCGACCGGAACGACTGCCAGGGCGACGCGCCGTCGACCGAGGTCGCCTCGGTCAGCTCCCGCGGAATGGCCTGCAACGCGCCGGTGGCCACCAGGAACATGTACGGGTAGCCGAGCCAGAGCTGCACCAGCAGCACCGCGATCCGGGCCGACCAGTTGCCGCCGAACCAGTCGACGTCCAGCCCGAACAGGTTGTTGAGCAGGCCGAAGTCGGTGTTGAACATGTCCCGCCAGATCAGCAGCATCGCGAACGACGGCATGGCGTACGGCAGGATCAGCAGCACCCGGTAGAAGTTGGTACCCCGCATCCGAGGTGAGTGCAGCGCGAGCGCGATGGCCATGCCGAGCAGGAACGTCAGGCCGGTGGAGCCGATCGCGAACGCGAAGTTCCAGGCCAGCGTGCCGAAGAACGGGCCGGAGATGTTCGGGTCGGTGAGCACGGTGCTGAAGTTCTTCAGCCCGACGTCGACCTTCCAGCCCTGGGCGAGACGCTCGCCGTCGGCGGCGACGAAGGAGCCGGACTCCTCGTCTGCGGTCCACGTCTTGCCCGTCTCGCTGTCCTTGACGCAGTCGCAGCCGGCGTCGTACGCCCGGATCGCCTTGCCCTCGTAGGCCCGGGTGAGGCCGTTGGAGCGGATGGCGCCCTCGTCGGTGGGCACGATGAGCGCGGTGACGGCGTCGCTGCGGCTGCTGGCCTGCCCGATGTTCAGCAGGGTGTAGCCGTCCGCGGCGGTGATCTTGCCGCTGAGGCTGCTCACCTCGACGTCGGCGGCGTCCAGCTTGCGCAGCCCGTCCGCGTCGCCGGCGAAGACGTCCTTGGTCTTCGGGTCGCTGAGCAGGAAGACCAGGGGGCCGCTCGCCGGGTCGCCCTTCGTGGCGATGGTGAGGTTGTACTCGGTCGAGCCGGGGACCTGCTTCACCGAGGAGGTCTGCACGGCGACGATCGCGTCGTCCTTGCTGCCGCGGTGGCCGTCGCCGAAGTTCGTGAACGCGGTGCTCGCGGTGTAGAGCACCGGGAAGACCTGGAAGGCGATCAGGAAGAGCGTGCCGGGGACCAGGTACTTGGCCGGAATGTGCCGGCGGCTCAGGTAGAGGTAGAACAGGCCGGCGGTGGTGGCCACCAGGATGCCCAGCCCGATCCAGTGTTCGGCCTCGATGAGCGGGAAGGCCGCCCAGATCGCGATCCCGGCCACCAGGCCGAGCAGGACCACCTTGACGACGAGGCCGGTCGCGGTGATCGGCGCGTGTTGCCGCGCGGTACGGGACGTGCGCGGGAGCCCGGGGCGTGCGGGCTCCCGGCCCGGGGCCTGCGGTGCAGACCCCGGGCCGGACAGCGGCGCGCTCATTACTTGATCTGACCCTGGATGGTCTTGCCGGCGGCCGTGATCGTCTTGGCCGGGTCGGCGCCGCCGATGATGGCGGCCTCCGCCTTGCCGAACGGGTCCCAGATCGCGGCCATGGCCGGGATCGCCGGGAGCACCTGGCCGTTCTTGCCGGCCTCGGAGAACTTGGCCAGGTCCGGGTCCTCGCCCTTGACCTGGTCGAAGGCGGCGGTCAGCGCCGGCGGGCGCGGCTCGGCCTTGTACAGCGCGACGGCCAGCTCGGGCTTGGTCACGTAGTTGGTGACGAACTCCTGGGCCAGGGCCTTGTTCTTGCCCTTGGCGGCCACGTAGAACGCCTGGACGCCGACGAACGGCTGGGCCTCCTGGCCACCGGCGAAGCCGGGGACCGGGGAGATGTCGTAGGAGATGTTGGCCTTCTTGGCGTCGGCCACTGCCCACGGGCCGGAGACCAGGAACGCGCACTTCTTGCCGGTGAAGGTGGCGATGGAGTTCTCGCCGGTGATGGAGCGCTTCAGCGCACCCTCGCCCTTCTCACCCAGCTTGGCGATCTTCTGGAAGGCAGCGATCGACTCCGGCTTGCCCACGCCCAGGTCCTTCGGGTCGTAGTCGCCGTTCGCCGTGGTGCCGAACAGGTAGCCGCCGCCGGAGGTGTAGAGCGGGTAGATGTGGTAGGCGTCGCCGTTCTGGCCGGACTGCAGGCACAGGATCTCGCTGGCCTTCTTCTCGGCCTTGAGCTTCTTGCCGGTGGCGACCAGGTCCTCGATCGTCTTCGGCGCCTCGGGGGCCAGCTCGGTGTTGCGGATCAGCGCGACGTTCTCGGTGGCGTAGGGCACGCCGTAGAGCTGGCCGTTGAACGTGACGGCCTTGATCGCGGTCTCGTTGAAGCCGCTCTTCTGCTCGGCCGGGAGCTGCACCGGGTCGATGGCGCCGTTCTGGACCAGGTTGCCGATCCAGTCGTGCGCGCCGACCACGACGTCCGGGCCGCTGCCCTGCTGCGAGGCGGTGACGAAGTTGGTCTGCAGGTCCTTGGAGACGGCCTGGACCTCGACGGTCACGCCGTTCTCCTTGCCGAACTCCTCGGCGAACGGCTTGAGGGCGGCCGTGCGCTTGTCGTCGGCCCAGATGACCAGCTTGCCGCCGGTCGCCTTGGCGGACTCGCCGGCGGCCGGCTTGTCGTCGCTGCCGCTGTCACCACAGCCGGAGGCGGCGAGCGCCAGGCCGAGGACGGCGACCACACCCGCGGTACGGATGCGCATCGGTACTCCTGTCGTCATGGCGGCCCGCCGGGGGAGGGGCGGCCCGCCAGTGGAAACCTCTGAAATTTCTTGCTGACCGGCACAGGGGTGCTGCGCCGCTGCTCTCGCATGTTGCGGGGACGTTAGCAAGAGGTTGCAGAGAATGGAAGGGCTTGCAGAAGTGTACGCAAGACTTTGCCGTTGGGCTAAAGTGCCGCACATGCGCGCTCGACTGTCCGACATCGCCCAACAGGCCGAAGTCAGCGAGGCCACGGTGTCGCGGGTGCTCAACGACCGCCCCGGCGTGGCCCCCGAGACCCGGCAGGCCGTCCTCACCGCCCTCGATGTGCTCGGGTACGAACGTCCGGCCCGGTTGCGCAAGCGCAGCGCCGGGCTGGTCGGCCTGGTCGTGCCGGAGCTGGACAATCCGATCTTCCCGGCGTTCGCCCAGATCATCGAGTCCGCGCTCGCCCCCACCGGCTACACACCGGTGCTCTGCACGCAGACCCCAGGCGGCGTCCGCGAGGACGAGTACGTGGAGATGCTGCTGGACCGGCAGGTCTCCGGCATCGTCTTCGTCTCCGGCCTGCACGCCGACACCGCCGCGGACCACGACCGCTACCGCACGCTGCTGGCCCGGCCGCTGCCGATCGTCATGATCAACGGGTACGCGCCGGGCATCCCCGCGCCGTTCGTCTCCTGCGACGACCGGGAGTCCGCCGAACTGGCGGTCGCCCACCTGGTCGCGCTCGGGCACCGCCGGATCGGCCTGATCACCGGCCCGGACCGGTTCGTGCCGGTGCAGCGCAAGGTCGCCGGCTACAAGGCCGCGATGGGGCGCCTCACCGACATCACCTCCGACGAGCTGACCGAGCTGACCGAGCTGTCGCTGTTCGGCGTCGAGGGCGGCGAGGCCGCCGCCGGCCGGCTCATCGAACGCGGCGTGACCGGACTGGTCTGCGGCTCGGACCTGATGGCGCTCGGCGCGATCCGGGCCGCCCGCCAGCGCGGCCTGTCGGTGCCCGACGACGTCTCCGTGGTCGGGTACGACGACTCCCCGCTGATGGCGTTCACCGACCCGCCGCTGACCACAGTGCGCCAGCCGGTGGCCGCCATGGCGGTGGCGGCGGTGCGGGCCCTGGTCGACGAGATCAACGGCCACCCCTCCCCGAACTCCGAGTACCTGTTCCGGCCCGAGCTGGTGGTACGCGGCTCGACCGCGGTGACCCGCCCCGCCGACCCCCCGAAGCGCCAGCGCCCCGCCAGCCCGTCCTCCCCCTCCCTCCCCATCCCCGCCTGACGCCCCGCACTCCCCTCCCCCTCCCTCCCGCCCGGCTCAGGGCGCGGCGATCATGAAGTTGGCGGGGACAAAGCGGGCAGAGACTGCCGTCAACCTCATGATCGACCGGATCGGCGGCAGTGGGGGTGGGTGGGTGGGTGGGTGGGCGTCCCGGGATTCGGGAGACGGGGGCAGGGTCGGCGCGGGTGATGGCTGTCATTTCTTGCGCAAGGAATGCTTGACTCTTGCAGGGCTGTGGCGGCATTCTGCTCTGACACCCTGCGCCACCACAGAACGGGAATCGACAGCGATGACCTCCGCCACCACCCCCACGCCACGGACCGCCGACGACGACTGGTGGCGGTCCGCGGTCGTCTACCAGGTGTACGTCCGCAGCTTCGCCGACGCGAACGCCGACGGGGTCGGTGACCTCCAGGGCATCCGGCAGCGCCTTCCCTACCTGCGCGACCTCGGCGTGGACGCGCTCTGGCTGACGCCGTTCTACACCTCGCCGCAGGTCGACGCCGGCTACGACGTGGCCGACTACCGCGACGTCGACCCGCTGTTCGGCAACCTGACCGACTTCGACGAGATGATCACCGACGCGCACGCGCTCGGCCTGCGGATCATCGTCGACATGGTGCCCAACCACACCTCCAGCGCGCACCCGTGGTTCGCCGCCGCGCTCGCCGCCGGCCCCGGTTCGCCGGAGCGTGAGCGCTACCTGTTCGCCGACGGCAAGGGCGAGCAGGGCGAGCTGCCCCCGAACGACTGGGAGAGCATCTTCGGCGGCCCGGCCTGGACGCGCGTGGTCGACGGCCAGTGGTACCTGCACCTGTTCGACCCTGCCCAGCCCGACCTGAACTGGCGCCACCCCGAGGTACGGGCCGAGTTCGAGGACGTCCTGCGCTTCTGGCTGGACCGGGGCGTGGACGGCTTCCGGATCGACGTGGCCCACGGAATGATCAAGGCCGAGGGCCTGCCGGACGTCGGTTTCAACTCGATGACCACCGGCCGGCGCCAGTCCGAGCTGCTGGGCAAGGGCCGGCTGCCGTACTTCGACCAGGACGAGGTGCACGACATCTACCGCGCCTGGCGGCCGATCCTGGACAGCTACCCGGGCGGCCGGATGGCGGTGGCCGAGGCGTGGGCCGAGACCCCGCAGCGGCTGGCCCGTTACATCGGCCCGGACGAGCTGCACCAGGCGTTCAGCTTCGACTTCCTCGACGCCACCTGGTCGGCCGACTCGTTCCGCAAGGTGATCGACACGGCGCTGGCCGAGTCCACGATCGTGGGCGCGCCGACCACCTGGGTGCTGTCCAACCACGACCGGCAGCGGCACGTCACCCGGTACGGCGACGGCGAGGTCGGCCTGCGCCGCGCCCGCGCCGCCGCGCTGCTGATGTTCGCGCTGCCCGGCTGCGCGTACGTCTACCAGGGCGAGGAACTGGGCCTGCCGGAGGTGCTGGACCTCCCCGACGAGCTGCGCCAGGACCCGGCGTTCCGGCGTACCGGGGAGAGCCGCGACGGCTGCCGGGTGCCGATCCCGTGGGGCGGCGACCTGCCCCCGTACGGCTTCGGGCCCGACGGCAGCGAGCTGAGCTGGCTGCCGGCGCCGGCGACCTGGCGGGAGCTGTCGGTGGCCGCCCAGGCCGGTGCGCCCGGCTCGACGCTGGAGCTGTACCGGACCGCGCTGCGGATCCGGCACGAGCACCCGGCGCTCGCCGGGGTCGGCGGCATCACCTGGCTGGAGACCGAGCCCGGCGTACTCGCGTTCCGCCGCGCCGCCGGGGACGCCGAGCTGACCTGTGTGGTCAACATCAGCGGCGCCGACGTGACGGTGAGCGGCCACGGCCGCCCGCTCGTCGCGAGCGCCGACCTCACCGAGCGGGGCGACGGGCACGTCCTGCCGGTGGACGCGGCTGCGTGGTTCGAACGGCGCTGAGCCGGGTAACCCGCCAACGACCTGGCCGTCCGTTGTGCTCCGCGCCGACGGGCGGCTGGGCTGCCGACCCCTTGTGGTGGGGGGTGAGGTGGTCCCGGCCCCTCGGGAGTCCGCTCCCGGGGGGCCGGTGTCCATCCCGGCAGCCCGGGGTACCACCAGGGGATGACCGCACGCGTGGCGCAGTACACCCTCGATGTCAGCGACCTGGACCGGATGGCCCGGTTCTGGTCCGCCGCCCTCGGCTACACCGTCTCGCAGGGCGACGACGGCAACGCGAAGCTCTACCCGCCGCCCGGCCGGCCCGGCCCGACCGTCTGGTTGCAGGGCAGCGGCACCCCGAAGCGCGGCAAGAACCGGCTCCACCTGGACCTGGTCGCCGACGAGGGGCAGACGGCGGAGGTCGAGCGACTGATCGGGCTCGGCGCCCGGCGCGCCGACGTCGGGCAGACCGGCGCGGAGGGCTTCGTGGTGCTCGTCGACCCGGAGGACAACGAGTTCTGCGTGCTCGACGGGCCGCCGCGCTGAGCGTCCTCAGCCGCCCTTGGCGGTGAGCAGCGCGGCGATCCGGGCGAACCCGGCCCGGATCTCCTCCCGGTCGGGCGCCTTCGCCGGCTCGGGCTCCGGCTCGCGCTCGGCGGCCCGTTCCAGCTCCTCGTCGATGACGTCCTCGAAGTCGCCGTACAGGTCAGCCTGGTCGATCTCGGCCGCCTCGTCCTCGGCGGCGATCTGCGCGGCGGCGATCTCACCCCGGATCTCCTCCGGCGTGAGCGCGGGCAGCAGCGGCTCCACCACCGCCATCAACTGCTCCTCGGCCACCACCGCCTCGGCCAGCGCCAGCGCGTGCGCCCGCTCGTACGGGCCGCAGACCACCGGCTCCCACTCGTCGTCCGCGCCGAGCGGGCCGAACGTGATGATCCACGGCAGGCCGAGCATCGGCGAGTCGTCCGGCAGGTCGAGTGTCACGAGTGCGCCCACCGGCCCATCATCGTCGGACGGGATCCGCCCGGGGAACGCATCGGCTCGACTCTCCCCGCTCAGGGGACCACGCTCAGCCACGCGTGCCGGCGTCCAGCGCCGCGCGGACCAGGGCGACCGCCCGCTCCGGCGGGACGCCCAGGCGGCGCGCCTCGGCGGCGTACCCGGCGGCGGCCTGCTGCAACCGGTCGACGGCGTCGTCCCGCCCCGGCGCGACCACCGTGCCGTGCCGGCCGCGCGTCTGGACCAGCCCGGCGGCCTCCAGCTCCCGGTAGGCCCGCGCCACCGTGTTCACCGCCAGCCCCAGGTCCGCCGCGAGCTGCCGGACCGCGGGCAGCCGGGTCCCCACCGGCAGCCGCCCGTCGCCGATCCGCGCCGCGAACTGCGCGCGCACCTGCTCGTACGGCGGCACCGCCGACGCCGCGTCGATCCGGATCCGCGCGCTCATCCCGCCCCTCCCGGCGTTCCCGGTTCGGTTTCCTCGTCGAGCACGTCCGCCTCCACGTCCACCTCCCGGGCGCCGCCCTCGGCCAGGTCCACCACCCGGCCGTACGGGCTGGTGGCGGCGAGCGCCGCGCCGAAGAGCACCAACTGGTTGAGCAGGTAGAGGTAGAGCAGCAGGCCCACGGCGGTGGCGACCACCGTGTACGCCGGGTTCCGCTCGGTGCGTACCACGTAGTAGCGCCCCACCGTGTTGAGCAGGGTGATGCCGATCGCGACGGCGAGCACCGCCGGTCGCAGCCGGCGCCGGCTCATCCGCAGCCGGGGCACTGCGAGCAGCAGCGCGGCGGCCAGCACGGCGTTGACGAGCACGCTCAGCACCGCGCTGACCGTGGTCAGGCCCACCGAGCCGGTGCTGCGCAGCAGGAAACGCAGCAGCGACTCCAGCGCGTCCACGGCGGCGACCGAGACGAACAGCAGCACGAAGACCGCGACCAGCACGCCCAGGTCGACCAGCCGCCGCATCACCAGGTTGCCGGGCTGCTGGTTGAAGCCGTACATCAGCCGCTGCGAGGAGCGGATCGCCTCCACCCAGCCGATGCCGGTGAACACCAGGATGACCAGGCCGACCACGCCGACGGTGTTGCTGCTCTCGGCGATCTGCGCCGGGTCGAGAAAGGGCAGGTTCTCTTCGAGGAAGTGGGCGGCCGCGCGGCTGACCTCCTCGTTGTCGCGCAGCACCGCGCCGAAGACCCAGTACGCGACGAGCGCGAGCGCGAACACGGCGAAGAAGCCGTAGTACGCGATGGCGGCGGCGAGCCGCCCGGCGAGCAGGTCGGCGTAGAGCGTCCCGGCGCGCCACACGTGGTCGAAGACCGACGACCGGCCCCGGGCCGCGTCGATGCGGCGCCCGACCGCCGCCTCGATCCGGCCGAAGACGTTCACCCCGTCATCCTCGCTGATCTCCGCCCGTGGCGGAGGAGCCCCGGCCGGTCGAATGTTCAGCTCGCCCCGCCGAGCCGGAAGTCGCGCCGGGGCTGCCACCGGGTAGCCCCGCTGTGCGAGAACAGCGTGAACGCCTCCACCTGGAACAGCGCGGAGAAGTCGGCCAGATCCTCGTACGCCTTGTCGAGCACCTCGGGTGGCACGTCCTGTGCCACTGTGACGTGCGGGTGGTACGGGAAACGCAGCTCGCGGCGCAGCTCGGGAGCGGAGTTGATGGCGGCGGCCAGCAGTTCGCACTCGCTGATCCCGGCCGCCACCGCCACGAAGACCACCTGGGTGACCGGGCGGAACGTGCCGGTGCCGCGCAGGTGCAGCGTGAACGGCAGGTGCGCGGCGGCGACCCGGTCCAGGTGCTCCTCGACGGCGGGCAGCGCGCGTACCGGAATCTCGGTGGGCCCGAGCAGGGTGACGTGCGCGGGGACGGCCGCCGGGTCGCCGGCCTCGACCCGGCGGCGGGTGAGCATCCCGCCCCACGGCTCGGGGATGTCGACGGCGATCCCGATCTGGATCGTGTCCGCGCCGCCCGGCGCCGCGTCATTGCCCGCCACGTCGCGCGCCACCCCTCCGGCCTCCGGCTGCGTCACCCGTTCCGCCCGGGCCGCTACTCGAACCGCACCGGCGGGAAGAAACCGACCCGCTCGTACGCCGCACGCAGCGTCGCGTCGGCCACCACGCGGGCTTTCTCCGCGCCCCGCGCGAGCAGCTTGTCCAGTTGGGCCGGGTCGTTCAGGTAGCCGTTCGTGCGTTCCTGGATCGGGGTGACGAACTCGCGCACCACCTCGGCCAGGTCCTTCTTGAGGTCGCCGTAGCCCTTGCCGTCGTACGCGGCCACCAGGTCGTCGATGGACCGGCCGGACAGCGCCGAGTAGATGGTGAGCAGGTTGCTGATGCCCGGTTTGCCCTCGGCGTCGAAGACGATCTCGCGGCCGGTGTCGGTGACCGCCGAGCGGATCTTCTTGGCCGAGCGGGCCGGGTCCTCCAGCAGGTCGATGATGCCGGCCGGGGAGGACGACGACTTCGACATCTTCGCCGTCGGGTCCTGCAGGTCGGTGATCTTCGCGGTGTCCTTCACGATGTGCGGCGCGGGCACCGTGAAGGTGCGCCCGAACAGCGAGTTGAACCGCTGCGCCAGGTCGCGGGACAGCTCCAGGTGCTGCCGCTGGTCCTCGCCCACCGGCACCGCGTTCGCCTGGTAGAGCAGGATGTCGGCGGCCTGCAGGATCGGGTACGTGAACAGGCCGACGCTGGCCCGCTCGCTGCCCTGCTTCTGCGACTTGTCCTTGAACTGGGTCATCCGGCCGGCCTCGCCGAACCCGGTGATGCAGCCGAGCACCCAGGCCAGCTGCGGGTGCTCGGGCACCTGCGACTGGACGAACAGCGTGCTGCGCTCCGGGTCGAGGCCGAGCGCGAACAGCTGCGCGGCGGCCACCCGGCTGCGGTGCTTGAGCACCTTGGGGTCGTGCCCGGCGGTGATCGCGTGCAGGTCGACCACGCAGTAGTAGGCGTCGTGGCTGTCCTGCAACGCCACCCAGTGCCGCAGCGCGCCCAGGTAGTTGCCGAGGTGGAACGAGTCGGCCGTCGGCTGGATGCCGGAGAAGACGCGCGGGCGGGCGGGTACGTCGGACATGGCGGCAATTCTGTCAGCAAGCCCCGGCGTCCGTCATGACGGGCCGGTGGATCGGGCGGGTACGGGCGGAAGCGGACTGTTCACCTCACGCCGGGGCTCGGGCAGCCGCGCGGCGGAGACCGCCAGGCGGGACACCCGCCGGCCGTCGAGCGCCAGCACCCGCAGCAGCCAGCCGGCCGGATCGGCGGGGACCGATCCGCCTTCCGGGTCGAGCGCCACCGGCACCTCGTCCCCGGCCACCGGCAGCCGGCCCAGCGCGGCCATCACGAACCCGCCCACCGTCTCGTACGGGCCGGCGGGCAGCGGCACCCCGGTACGTTCGGCGAAGTCGGTCAGGTTGAGCCGGCCGTCCACGACGGCGGGCAGCCCGGTGGATTCCGGCTCGGGCGGGCCGTGCTCCTCGTCGCGGATCTCCCCGACCAGTTCCTCGACCAGGTCCTCGCAGGTGACGATGCCGGCGGTGCCGCCGTACTCGTCGATGACCACGGCCAGGTGGTGGCCCTCCCGGCGCATCTCGGTCAGCGCCGCGAGCACGCGCTTGCTGTCCGGCAGGCGTTTCACCTCGCGGGTCAGCTCGCCGACCACCAGCGGCCGGTCGGGTTCCGGGCGCAGCAGCACGTCCCGCAGGTGCACCATGCCGACCACGTCGTCGTGGGTGCCGTCGACCACCGGGTAGCGGGTGTGCGGGTCGTCCCGGACCAGTCGCCGCGCCTGGGCCAGCGGCAGCGCCGCGCTGAGGAAGACCACCTCGGTGCGGGGCACCATGACCTCGCGGACGAGCCGGGCGCCGGCCAGCAGCACCTCGTCGATGATCCGGCGCTCGTCGGCGTCGAGCAGCGTGTTCGCCGCGACCAGGTCCCGCAGCTCGGCCTCGCTGATCCGCTCCCGGCCGGCGACCGGGCTGGCGCCGAGCAGGTCGGTCACCAGGCGGGTGGCGCCGTCGGCGGCCCGCACCACGAGGCGGGCCACGGTGCGGGCCAGCGGGCCGGGTTCGCGTCGGAGCCGCCCCGGCGGACGCCGCCGGGGCCCGGGACCACCACCCTCCCGCATGAGAAGGATGGTAGACAGCGGCCACCGTACGCTCGGGCCGATGTTCGGATCTGTTCAGTCATGAAGGATTGTGATGGAATGGAGGCGGGCTCAACTCGACAGCCGCGACACCGCCCCCGGCCGTAGGGTGATCGCGGGAAGGCCGCGGGACGCGGCCCAGGCAGGAGGACGACCGACGTGAAACTGCTCGTCACCGGCGGCGCCGGCTACATCGGCAGCGTGGTGACCCGGATGCTGCTCGACCACGGCCACCAGGTGACCGTGCTGGACGACCTGCGCACCGGTCACCGGGAAGCCCTCGCCCCCGAGGCGACCCACGTCGACCTGCCGGTGCACGAGGCCGCCCGGGTGCTCACCCCCGACGCCGGGTACGACGGCGTGCTGCACTTCGCGGCCCTCATCGCCGCCGGCGAGTCGATGATCCGGCCCGAGCTGTACTGGCACACCAACACCGTCGGCTCGATCGCGCTCATCGACGCGGTCCGCGCCGCCCGGGTGCCCCGGATGGTCTTCTCCTCCACCGCCGCCGTCTACGGCAACCCCACCGAACTACCCATCCCGGAAACGGCCGTCAAGGCCCCCACCAGCACCTACGGCGCGACCAAGCTGGCCGTCGACATGGCGCTCACCTCCGAGGCGATCGCGCACGACCTGGCCGCCGTCTCGCTGCGCTACTTCAACGTCGCCGGGGCGTACCTGCGCGACGGGCTGGCCATCGGCGAACGGCACGACCCGGAGACGCACCTCATCCCGATCGCGCTCGACGTGGCCGCCGGGCGGCGGGAGAAGCTCCAGCTCTTCGGCGACGACTACCCCACTGTCGACGGCACCTGCGTACGCGACTACATCCACGTGGAGGACCTGGCCCGCGCCCACCTGCTCGCGCTCGACGCCGCCACCCCGGGTCGGCACCGCATCTACAACCTGGGCAACGGCAACGGCTTCACCAACCGGCAGGTGGTCGACGTGGTCCGCGAGGTCACCGGCCACCCGGTGCCGGTCGAGGTGGCCCCCCGCCGCGAGGGCGACCCGGCCGAGCTGGTCGCGTCCTCCGCGCTGGCCCGCGACGAGCTGGGCTGGACGCCGGCCAAGCCCACCCTGCACGACATGGTCGGCGACGCCTGGGCGTTCTACCGGGCCCACGTCGCGGGGCAGCCCTCATGACCGTTGCCGACCGCGCCGCCGCCGGCTTCCGGCAGCGGTACGGCACCGAGCCGGCCGGCCGCTGGGCGGCACCCGGACGGGTCAACCTGATCGGCGAGCACACCGACTACAACGACGGCTTCGTGCTGCCCTTCGCGCTGCCGCTGCGTACCGTGGTCGCCGCCGCGCCCGCCCCCGACGGACGCTGGACGGTCTGGTCGGAGCTGGACGACGAGCCGGTCGAGTTCGGCACGGCGGAGGCCGACGAGCCCGGCGGCGTCGACGGCTGGGCCGCCTACGTGGCCGGGGTGGTGTGGGCGCTGCGCGCCGCCGGCCACGACGTGCCGGGCGCGCGGCTCGCCGTCGCCTCCGACGTGCCGGTCGGCTCCGGGCTCTCCTCGTCGGCCGCGATCGAGTCGGCGGTGCTGGCCGCGCTGGTCGACCTCGGCGGCCTCGACCTGCCCGCGCAGGCGTGGCCCCGGCTGGCCCAGCGGGCCGAGAACGACTACGTCGGCGCGCCCACCGGGATCATGGACCAGTCCGCCGTGATCCGCGGCCGGGCCGGGCACGCCCTGTTCCTCGACTGCCGCACCGAGGAGGTCGAGCAGATCCCGTTCGACCTGGACGCCGCCGGGCTGGCCGTGCTGGTGATCGACAGCCGGGCGCCGCACCGGCACGCGGACGGCGAGTACGCGGCCCGGCGCCGCAGCTGCGAGCGGGCCGCCGCGACGCTCGGGGTGACCGCGCTGCGCGACGTCGACGTGGCCGACCTCGACGCCGCGCTGGCCCGCCTCGACGACGACGAGACCCGCCGCCGGGTCCGGCACGTCGTCACCGAGAACCAGCGGGTGCTCGACACCGTCGCGCTGCTGCGCGCCGGCCGGGTCCGCGACACCGGTCCGCTGCTGACCGCCTCGCACGCCTCCATGCGCGACGACTTCGAGATCACCGTGCCGGAGATCGACACCGCGGTCGAGGCGGCGCTGTCCGCCGGGGCGTACGGCGCCCGGATGACCGGCGGCGGCTTCGGCGGCTGCGTGCTCGCCCTGGTCGACGCCGAGGCCGCCGACCCGGTGGCCGCCGCCGTCACCGAGGCGTACGCGAAGCGCGGCTTCACCGCCCCCGGCACGCTCACGGTCCTCCCGGCCGACGGCGTCACCCGCCTGGGCTGAGGGTGTAAGGAAGGGCCCCTTATTAACGCCTGCGGTAGAGGAAGGGCCCCTTGTTAACAGCGCGCTGTTAACAAGGGGCCCTTCCTTACGAAGCAGGGGTCAGCCGGCCTCGACGATCATGCCGGCGCCGACCGTACGGTTGGTGGCCTCGTCGATGATCACGAAGCCGCCGGTGGTGCGGTTGCGGCGGTACTCGTCGGCCAGCAGCGGCACCGTGGTGCGCAGCCGGACCCGGCCGATCTCGTTGAGCTTCAACTCGCCCACCGTCTCGTCCCGGTGCAGCGAGTTGATGTCCAGCCGGTAGTGCAGGCCACGCACGATCGCCCGCGCCGAGCGGGTGGTGTGCTTGATCGCGTACCTGCCGCCGACCTGCAACGGGCGGGTCTCGTCCATCCAGCAGACCATCGCCTCGATGTCCTGCACGGCCATCGGGGCGTTGTTCGGCCGGCAGATCATGTCGCCGCGGGAGATGTCCAGCTCGTCGGTCAGCCGGACCGTCACCGACATCGGCGGGAACGCCTCGTCCACCGGGCCGTCGGCGGTCTCCACCGCCGCGATCCGGCTGGTGAAGCCGGACGGCAGCACCATGATCTCGTCGCCCGGCTTGAGCACACCGGAGGCCACCTGCCCGGCGTAGCCCCGGTAGTCGGTGACGGTGGTGGACTGCGGCCGGATCACGTACTGCACCGGGAACCGCACGTCGACCAGGTTGCGGTCGGAGGCGATGTGCACCCGCTCCAGGTGGTGCAGCAGCGACGGACCCTCGTACCACGGCATGTTCTCCGAGCGGGTGACGATGTTGTCGCCCTTGAGCGCGGAGACCGGCACCACAGTCAGGTCCGGCACGTCGAGCTTCGCCGCGAACGCGGTGAACTCGTCGGCGATCCGCTCGTAGACCTCCTGCGACCAGTCGACCAGGTCCATCTTGTTCACACAGAGAACCAGGTGCGGCACCCGCAGCAGCGAGCAGAGGAACGCGTGCCGGCGGGACTGCTCCACCAGGCCCTTACGCGCGTCCACCAGGATCAGCGCCAGGTCGGCGGTGGAGGCGCCGGTGACCATGTTCCGGGTGTACTGGATGTGCCCGGGGGTGTCGGCGATGATGAACTTGCGCCGCGGCGTGGCGAAGTAGCGGTACGCCACGTCGATGGTGATGCCCTGCTCCCGCTCGGCGCGCAGGCCGTCGGTGAGCAGCGCCAGGTTGGTGTACTCGTCGCCACGCGCCGCGCTGACCGCCTCGACGGCGGCGAGCTGGTCGGTGAACAGCGACTTGGTGTCGTAGAGCAGACGGCCGATGAGCGTCGACTTGCCGTCGTCGACGCTGCCCGCGGTGGCGAACCGCAGCAGGTCCATCGGCCGCGCGGTGTCGCTCTCGGCCGGCGCCAAGGTCTCGACGCTCATCAGAAGTAGCCCTCTCGCTTGCGGTCCTCCATGGCGGCCTCGCTGACCCGGTCGTCACCACGGGTCGCGCCGCGCTCGGTGATCCGCGTGGCGGCCACCTCCTCGATCACCTTCTCCACCGTGTCGGCGTCCGAGCGGACCGCCGCGGTGCAGGAGGCGTCACCCACGGTCCGGTACCGCACCTGGGCCTTGAACGGCTGCTCACCGGCGCGGGCCCGGAAGAACTCGTTCACCGCGTAGAGCATGCCGTCGCGCTCGATCACCTCGCGCTCGTGCGCGTAGTAGATCGACGGCAGCGGAATCCGCTCCCGCGCGATGTAGTGCCACACGTCCAGCTCGGTCCAGTTCGACAGCGGGAACACCCGGATCGACTCGCCCGGGTGGTGCCGGCCGTTGTACAGCGCCCACAGCTCCGGACGCTGGTTCTTCGGGTCCCACTGGCCGAACTCGTCGCGGAAGCTGAACACCCGCTCCTTGGCCCGCGCCTTCTCCTCGTCGCGCCGGGCGCCGCCGAACAGCGCGTCGAAGCGGTGCTTCTCCACCGCCTCCAGCAGCACCGGCGTCTGGATCCGGTTGCGCATGCCGTCGGCGGACTCGCGGACCAGGCCCTTGTTCAGCGCCTCCGGCACGCTCGCCACGATCAACTGCAGGCCCAGCTCGGCCACCCGCTGGTCGCGGTAGTCGAGCACCTCGGGGAAGTTGTGCCCGGTGTCCACGTGCATCACCGGGAAGGGGATGTTGGCCGGCGCGAACGCCTTCTGGGCCAACCGGAGCATCACGATCGAGTCCTTGCCGCCGGAGAAGAGCAGCACCGGCCGCTCCATCTCGGCGACCACCTCGCGCATCACGAAGATGCTCTCCGCCTCAAGGGCGTCGAGGTGCGACACCTGGTACGCGGCGGGGGACGTCATGACACGAACTCGATTCGCACGGATCCGTACATCGGATTCCAGACCTTTCAGGTCGGACTCGTGAAGAAGAACGCTCAGGTTACCCGGAATGCCGCTGCAACGCTGCAAGCAACCGACTCGCGAGATCCTTGCGGCAGACCAGCAGATCCGGTAGACGCGGGTCGGCCCCGTTGTATTTCAGCGCAGAACCGTCGATCCGGGAAGCATGCAGACCGGTGGCCGTCGCCACAGCGACCGGAGCGGCCGAATCCCACTCGTACTGACCGCCCGCGTGGATGTACGCGTCGACCTCACCGGTGACCACGGCGGCGATCTTCGCGCCCGCCGAGCCCATCGGGACCAGATGAGCGCCGACGTCCTCTGCCAGATCGGTCAGGAAAACCGGCGGACGGCTACGACTGGCCGCCAACCGGATGACCCGCCGGCCGCCGCCCACGGCCGCCTCCACTGTCATCGGCGGATACGCCGGCGGATGGTCCGTGCCGAGCACCCGGTGCTGGGCCGGCAGGCCCACCGCGCCCGCGACCAGACCGTGCGGCGTCGACGCGTGACGCGACCAGAGCGCCACGTGCACCGCCCAGTCCGAGCGCCCCTCCTCCGCGTACTCCCGGGTGCCGTCCAGCGGATCGACGATCCAGACCCGGTCGGCGTTCAGGCGCGACAACGCCGCGTCCGTCACCTCCGCCGTCCAGGCCAGCCGCGAACCCTCGTCCTCCTCCGACAGCACCGCGTCCGCCGGCCGCCACTTCGCCAGCTCGGTGCGGATCAGATCGTGCGAGACCTTGTCCCCGGCCGACCGGAGCGCGCCCGCGTCGGCGAACCCCATCTCCGTCCGCAACGCCGTCAGCGCCTGACCGGCCCGCGACGCCAGCCACCGGGCGAAGCCGCCGTCGATCATCGGAGGACTGCCCATGATGCTCCCGTCGCCCGCCCTTCGGTCCCCGGCCACTGCTCAGCCCCCGTGGTACAGGTTCTGCGTCGGCTCCACGCCCTTGAGAACCACCGACTCCACCACGTCCGCCGCGCGGTCCACCAGGAACTCCAGCTCCTTGCGCTCCGACGGGGAGAAATCCGAGAGTACGTAGTCAGCCGGGTCCTGCCGGCCCGGCGGCCGGCCGATGCCGAACCGCACCCGCACGTAGTCCTTCGTGCCGAGCGACTTCGACATCGAACGCAGACCGTTGTGGCCGCCCTCGCCGCCGCCGCACTTCACCCGCACCTGCCCGTACGGGATGTCCAGCTCGTCGTGCACCGCGATCACGTGCGCCGGCGGGATCTTGTGGAACTGCGCCAACCCGGCCACCGGGCCGCCGGAGAGGTTCATGTACGTCAACGGCTTGAGCAGCACCAGCTTCGGCCCGCCGAACCCCAGCCGCCCCTCCGCGGCCTCGGCCATCGCGCGCTTGTGCCGCCCGAACTTCGCGCCCACCCGGGCCGCCAGCAGGTCGGCCACCATGAACCCGACGTTGTGCCTGTTGCCCGCGTACTCCCGGCCGGGGTTGCCCAGGCCGACCACCAGCCACGGCCCCGCCTCGTCCGTCACCCGACGCCCCTTCCCGCTCGCTTCCCCGACCAGCCGTCCCGATACGCCGACAGGCGCCCCCGGGAACCGGGGACGCCTGTCGCACAGCCTTGCGGACCGGTCAGGCCTCGGTCTTCGCCTCGGCCGGGGCCTCCTCGCCCTCGGCGGCCGGAGCGCCCTCGGCACCCTCGGCGGTCTCCTCGCCGACCTCGGCCTCGGCCTCCTCGGTGGCCTCCTCGACCTCGGGGAGGGTGGCCTCGAGCTGCTCGGCGGTCGGAGCGGCGGTCACCGAGGCGACAGCGGTCTCCTCGTCGGTGGCCAGCTCGACGCCGGCCGGCAGCTCGACGTCGGCGGCGGTGATCGTGGTGCCCGGCTCGGCGCCCTCGATCGACGCCTCCAGGTGGTCCGGCACCTTGGTCGCGTCGGCGGTCACCGACAGCGTGTCGTGGTCGTGCACGATCAGCGTGTCCTTGGCGGCCTCACCGGTCAGCTGGACCGGGACCTCGACGGTGACCTTCTCGCCCCGGCGGACCAGCAGCAGGTCCACGTGCTCGAAGGTGTCCTTGATCGGGTCACGCTGGATCGCCTTCGGCAGCGCCAGCACCTGGGTGCCGTCGCTGACCTCGATCGCGAAGAGCTGGTTCGCGCCGCCCTTACGGATCGCGGCGGCGAACTCCCGCGCCGGAAGCGCGATGTGCTTGGGCTTCTCGCCGTGGCCGTACAGCACGGCGGGCACCTTGCCGGCCCGGCGGGTACGACGGGCACCACCCTTGCCGAACTCGGTACGGGGCTCGGCGCTGATCTTTACCTCGGACACGGGGAAACTCCTGATGCTTCGCTGCGGCGGCTTGTCGTCTGGCGGTGCTGGGGCGAGGGGCTCGCTGGGGCTAGGGTCATGAACGACCGCCCGGAGCACCGCGTCGATGACGGCGCCTCCGTGCGGTGCTTGTCAGCAGCCCGCCGGGCACCCTCGCCGTGGCAACCGCACCAGTCTACCCGAGGGAATTCCCGGCTCTCCGGCAGTCCCCCATATCACCGCGCCGCCGGTTCCGCAGGGCATCGGCCCGGCCGCCGGAACACCGGCGACCGGACCGGCACTCCTCAGCTCAGGCCACCGAACAGGGTGGTCACCGAACCGTCGTCGAAGACCTCCCGGATCGCCCGCGCCAGCAGCGGGGCGATCGACAGCACGGTCAGCTTGTCCAACTGCTTCTCCGACGGCAGCGGCAGCGTGTTCGTCACCACGACCTCGCTGATCGGGCTGTTCTTCAGCCGCTCCGTCGCCGGGTCGGACAGCAGCGCGTGGGTCGAGGCGACCACGATCTCCGCCGCGCCCTGCTCCTTGAGGATGTCCGCCGCCTTGGTGATCGTGCCGCCGGTGTCGATCATGTCGTCCACGATCAGGCACACCCGGCCCTCGACCTCACCGACCACCCGGTTCGCCACGACCTGGTTCGGCTTGAGCGGATCGCGGGTCTTGTGGATGAACGCCAGCGGGCAGCCGCCCAGCCGGTCGGTCCAGCGCTCCGCCACACGTACCCGGCCCGAGTCCGGCGCCACCACAGTCATCGGGCGGCCCGCGTACTTGTGCTCCACGTACTCGGCCAGCACGTCCATGGCGAACAGGTGGTCCACCGGGCCGTCGAAGAAGCCCTGGATCTGCGCGGTGTGCAGGTCGACGGTCAGGATGCGGTTCGCGCCCGCCGTCTTGAGCAGGTCGGCGATCAGCCGCGCCGAGATCGGCTCCCGGCCGCGGTGCTTCTTGTCCTGCCGCGCGTACGGGTAGAACGGCAGCACCACGGTGATCCGCTTGGCCGAACCGCGCTTCAGCGCGTCGACCATGATCAGGGTCTCCATGACCCAGGTGTTCACGCCGTGCGTCACGGACTGCACCACGAAGGCGTCCGAACCACGAACCGAGTCCTTGTACCGGACGAAGATCTCGCCGTTGGCGAAGTCGTACGCGTCGGCCGGCGTCGGCGCGACGCCGAGCACCTCACCGATCTCCTTGGCCAGCTCCGGAAAACCCCTCCCGGAGAAGAGCATCAGGCTCTTGCGGTTTTCGGCGACGATGCTGCCCATGGGCCCGTCTGCTCCCGTATGTCGGTGGTGCCCGGCGGCGGTGAGGCCGGGGAGTGTTCGGTTGCAGTATGCCCCCGGTTCAGCGATCCACCCACGGCCCGCCGATCCCCGTGGAGTCAGTCACCTTCCCTTGCGGCTGCGCCCGACTCCGGCGCATCCTCACCGGCCCGCCGCGCCGCCTCCGCGGCCTCCGTGCCGGCCCGCTTGCGCAGCACCCAGCCCTCCACGTTGCGCTGCTGGCCCCGCGCCACCGCCATCGCGCCCGGCGGCACGTCCCCGGTGATCACCGAACCCGCAGCCGTGTACGCGCCGTCGCCGACCCGCACCGGCGCCACGAACATGTTGTCCGCTCCGGTACGCGCATGGCTGCCGATGGTGGTGTGGTGCTTGCGTACCCCGTCGTAGTTGACGAAGACGGTGGCCGCGCCGATGTTGCTGTGGTCGCCGATCGTCGCGTCCCCCACGTACGACAGGTGCGGCACCTTCGAGCCCTCACCGATCGACGTCTTCTTGGTCTCCACGAACGTGCCGACCTTCGCCTTGCGGCCCAGCCGCGACTCCGGCCGCAGGTACGCGTACGGCCCCACGCTGGCCTCCGGCCCCACCTCGGCGCCGAGCGCGTGGGAGCGCACCACGCTCGCGCCCGCGCCCACCACCGTGTCCACGAGCGTGGTGTCCGGGCCGACGAGCGCGCCCGCGCCGACCACGGTGGCGCCCTGGAGCTGCGTGTTCTGGTCGATCACCGCGTCCCGTTCCACGGTCACCGTCACGTCGATCCACGTCGTGTGCGGGTCGAGGATGCTGACCCCGGTACGCATCCAGCCCTCGTTCACCCGGTCCCGCAGCAGCCGCCGCAGCGCGGACAGCTCCACCCGGTCGTTGCAGCCGAGCGTCTCCACGTAGTCGGCGGCGCAGTGCACCGCCACCGGCTCCCCGGCGTCGCGCAGCAGCGCGAAGACGTCGGTCAGGTACTCCTCGCCCTGGTCGTTGTCGGTGGAGAGCTTGCCCAGCGCCTCCCGCAGGCGGGCCGCGTCGAACGCGTAGATGCCCGCGTTGATCTCCCGCAGCGCGCGCTGCTGGGGCGAGGCGTCCCGCTCCTCCACGATCTGCTCCAGGTGCCCCTGCACGTCCCGCACGATCCGGCCCAGGCCGGTCGGGTCCGGCACCTCGGCCGCCAGCACCGTCGCCGCCGCGGCGGCTTCCTCGTGCGCCTCGACGAGCGCCCGAACCGTCTCCGGCCGCAGCAGCGGCACATCCCCGTTGATCACCACGACGGTGCCGGTCGCGTCCGGCACCGCGTCCAGCGCGATGCGGACGGCGTGCCCGGTGCCGAGCTGGCGCTCCTGGAGCACCGGCGTCGCCGCCGGGGCCACGTCGGTCAGGTGCGCCCGGACCTGGTCGGCGCCGTGGCCGACCACCACCACGGTGCGGTCCGCGCGCAGCGGCCCGGCCGCGGCGAGGACGTGACCGAGCAGGGTACGGCCGAGCAGTGGGTGCAGCACCTTGGGCAGGGACGACTTCATCCGCTTGCCCTCACCGGCGGCGAGCACGACAACGGTGCGGAGGTGGGGCTGGGACACGACGTGGCTCTCCCGTCGGGACGGCGACAGTCTCGCGGTCATGCTAACCACCCGCGGGAGGGCAAACAGCAGAAGCTCCCGGGAGAGGATTCGAACCCCTATAATCAGGACCAAAACCTGACGTCCTGCCATTAGACGACCCGGGATGGTCGAAAACGGGCAAAAGGCAAGCTGCCCGCCGGCTGCCTACACCTTACCGGTCACGTGGTGGATCTTCATTGCTCATTCCTTTCATGATCCCCTCGATCCTCCAGTAGAGCCGGCTCCCGCCCACCACATGGATGGTCAGGCAGCCGTGATAGTCGGTTCCGACGTTCTTCCGTGTCGTCTGTGGACGATGCCTCTTGATGGTGGTGGCCTGAAAGCGATCAGCGGGCACACCCACCCGCGCCGCCCACCACCGGACCGCCGCCGCGTCGTCAGCCGTCTCATGGATGCTGACCCGGAAGCGTCGATCCTCCGGCGGCACCTCGACGGCATCCAGGAAGCGCAGGAACAGGGCCACGAGCATCGGATCGCTGTTGACGAACTTGATCCTGCAGTCGTGCGGGCGCCACGGCTTGGCCTTGCCGCCTTCGCACCAGTAGATGGCCGCCCCGATCAGCAGCAGTTCGCGCAAGCCCAGCCCTCGCACCCACTCGGCGGACGCGGCGACCGTCTCCGCCCTGGCCGCGTCGCGTGCCGCCCGGTGCGCGCCCCACTGCGCATCAGATCGGGCCCGCTGCGCGGCCTGACGACGCCGCCGCACCAACGCCGGGTCGAGCGGCAGGTGCCGAGTCCAGAGATAAGCCGTCGACTTGGAGACGTCGAGCCGCGCGGCGATCTCCCCGACGGGACAACCGGCGCGCCGCAGAGCCAGCGCCTGGGCGTGCAGTTCCGGCTTTCGACCACGGTACGAGCCGTGCGCGTTCGAATGATCACCGAGAGCCACCCTCGGAGGGTAGAACGTACGTACGACAACGAGGCGTCCGGTCGGACCGCGTACGCCTCGCCTGGCAGGATGGGGCGGGTGACCGACGTTCCCGGCAGTGACCGCGCCCGGCGGCGGCCCGCGCCGGCGGCGAAGCCGTCCCGGGTGCGGATGTCCGCGACGCAGCGGCGCGAGCAGTTGATCTCGATCGCCCGGCAGATCTTCGCCGAGCGCGGCTTCGACGCGACCTCCATCGAGGAGGTGGCGGCGCGCGCCAAGGTGTCCAAGCCGGTGGTCTACGAGCACTTCGGCGGCAAGGAAGGGCTCTACGCGGTGGTGGTGGACCGGGAGGTCCGGGCCCTGCTGGACCGGATCACCACGGCGCTGACCGCGGGCAATCCGCGGGAGCTGCTGGAGCAGGCCGCGTTGACGCTGCTGACCTACATCGAGGAGGAGACCAGCGGGTTCCGGGTGCTGGTCCGGGAGTCGCCGCTGATGTCGGCGACCGGCAATTTCAGCAGCGTGATGAACGACGTGGCGCACCAGGTGGAGCACATCCTGGCGGGCGAGTTCTCCATCCGGGGGTACGACCCGAAGCTCGCCGAGCTCTACTCCCAGGCTCTCGTGGGCATGGTGGCGTTGACCGGGCGCTGGTGGCTGGAGGTGCGCAAGCCGCGCAAGGAGACGGTGGCGGCGCACCTGGTGAACCTGGCCTGGAACGGGTTGTCGCACCTGGAGTCGAAGCCCGGGCCGATCCCCCGGGGCTGACGCCGCGTCAGCGCAACAGCCGCGTCAGCGCTCGCCGATCGGGTGGTAGCGGCGCTGCCGTTCCTCCTCGGCGTGCTCGGCGGTGCCGACCTTGTCGTACAGGCCGGTGGCGAGCAGGATCAGCCCGAACAGCAGCGACACGATGACCGTGGACATCGAGAAGTTGAGGAAGTTCGCCGAGGTCTGCAGCACCGACATCATCAGGATGCCGGTGACCAGGAAGACCACGCCGGCGGTGAGGTTCATGTAGTGGCCGAGATTGGTGCGGCGGGACGCGCCGACCAGCAGGACCGCGCCGAAGACGACCGAGACCAGCGAGAAGGCCAGGTTGGTGCGCAGGCCCAGCGCCCAGTTGCTGCCCCGGCCGAACAGCCCTTCGCCCCAGGTCAGGAAGACGCCGTAGACGCCGAAGACGAGGATGTAGAGGCCGATGAGCCCGGACAGCACCCGGTAGAGGGGCCGCGCGGGGTGGTTCACCGGGAAGTGCGCCATGGTGCCCTCCAGTCGTGCGACTGATTCGGGGCAATTGTCGCCTGGGTTGTCCGTTCGCGTCCGGAAAACACCGAAGGCCCGGCGCGCGGCGCGCCGGGCCTTCGTACGAGGAGGGATCAGAGCACCAGGCGGGCCTTCTGCCATGCCTCGTGCTCCTCGTCGGAGCCGACCTTGCTGTACATGCCGGCCATCAGGAGCACCAGCGCCAGGGTCAGGACCACGACGTCGGTCATGATCGAGAAGTTGAAGATGTTGACGTCGGTCTGCAGGAACGCCAGCGAGCCCAGGCCGATCACCATCAGGGTGTAGGCCAGCCACTGGTTGATCGCCACGTCGAGGTTGCGGCCGATCGCGGTGCCGACCAGGATCACGACGCCGACGAGCACCGACACCAGCGAGAACGCCATGTTGGTGCCCTGGCCGAGAACCTT
The DNA here is from genome assembly GCF_000568915.1 of Micromonospora sp. M42. Classification (NCBI taxonomy): domain Bacteria; kingdom Bacillati; phylum Actinomycetota; class Actinomycetes; order Micromonosporales; family Micromonosporaceae; genus Micromonospora; species Micromonospora sp. M42. Next base: position 3,617,488 of record NZ_KK037233.1, read on the forward strand.
GGTGTCGTCCTGGGCGAAGAAATCGCCACCGGCGCTGGCGATGACGCCGAGGCCGCCGAAGACGACGAAGTACAGACCAACGATCCCGCCGATCGCCCGGTAGATCGGCCGCGCGGGGTGGTTGACGGGGGTGTGGGCCATCTCTGCGTCTCCAAAAGACCGTTCGGACGAGGGTTCCACCGGTGATTGTCCCGTACGCCGGTCAGTGACGCCGCACACCCCCCACCCCGGCGGCAGGTCAGCCGCCCGGCAGCTCCTCGGCCAGGGCCAGCCAGGTCTCCTCGGTGCGGTCCCGCTCGGCCCGTACCTCCTTGAGCTGTGCGTCCAGCTCGGCGACCCGGGCGTAGTCGGTGGCGTTCGCGGCGAGCTGCTCGTGCAGGGCCGCCTCCTTCTGTTCCAGCTTGGCGATCTGCCGTTCCAGCCGGTTGAGTTCCTTCTTCGCGGTGCGTACCTCGGCGGCGGACATGCCCTCGCGTTCCGGCGCCGCGGTGGCCGGGGTGAGGTCGGCGGGCGCCGGGCCGCCGGCCGCGGCGGCGCGCGCCAGGTACTCGTCGACGCCGCCGGGCAGGTGCATCAGCCGGCCGTCGCCGAACATGCCGTACGCGACGTCGGTGACCCGCTCGATCAGGTAGCGGTCGTGGCTGGCCACCACGATCGTGCCGGGCCAGGAGTCGAGCAGGTCCTCCAGCGCGGCGAGCGTGTCGGTGTCCAGGTCGTTGGTGGGCTCGTCGAGCAGGAGCACGTTGGGTTCCCCGGCGAGCAGCCGCAGCATCTGCAGGCGGCGACGTTCCCCGCCGGACAGGTCGCTCACCGGGGTCCAGAGCCGCCGGTCGTCGAAGCCGAAGATCTCGGCGAGCTGGGCGGCGCTGATCTCCCGGTCGCCGAACTGCACGCGCCGGGCCACCTCTTCGACGGCTTCCAGCACGCGCAGGTGGCCGGGGAGTTCGGCGAGTTCCTGGGAGAGGAACGCGGGCCGGACGGTCTGCCCGGCGGCGAAGCGCCCGCCGTCGGGGCCGGTCACCCCGGCGAGCATCCGCAGCAGGGTGGTCTTGCCGGCGCCGTTGCGGCCGAGGATCGCGACCCGGTCGCCGGGCCCGACCTGCCAGGTGGTGTCGTGCAGGATCTCCTTCGGGCCGGCGTGCAGCCGCACGTGTTCGAGGTCGTACACCTGCTTGCCGAGCCGGGCGGTGGCGAGCCGTTGCAGCGACATGGTGTCGCGGGGTTCCGGGACGTCGGCGATGAGCGCGTTCGCCGCGTCGATGCGGAACTTGGGCTTCGAGGTGCGCGCCGGGGCACCGCGGCGCAGCCAGGCGATCTCCTTGCGGAGCAGGTTCTGCCGGCGGGCCTCGGTGGCGGCGGCCACGCGCTGCCGTTCGACGCGGGCCAGCGTCCACGCGGCGAAGCCGCCCTCGTACGCCCGGACGGTCTGGTCGGCGACCTCCCAGGTGGTGGTGCAGACGGCGTCGAGGAACCAGCGGTCGTGGGTGACCACGACGAGCGCGCCCTTGCGGGTGACGAGGTGGCGGGCCAGCCAGTCGACGCCACCGACGTCGAGGTGGTTGGTGGGCTCGTCGAGGACGAGCAGGTCGGCGTCGCGGACCAGCAGCGCGGCGAGCGCGACCCGGCGGCGTTCCCCGCCGGACATCGGGCCGACCGGCGTGTCCAGGCCGAGGTGGGGCATGCCGAGGCCGTCGAGGATGGCGCGCACGCCCGCGTCGCCGGCCCACTCGTGCTCGGCGCCCATGCTCTCGCCGAGCCAGGCGGTGCCGAGCACGACGTCCCGCACGGTGAGGTCGGGGGCCAGGTCCAGGCGCTGCGGCAGCCAGGCGACGCGCAGGTCGCGGCGGTGGGTGACGCGGCCGTCGTCGGGTTCCTCGGTGCGGGTGAGCAGCCGCAGCAGCGTCGACTTGCCGGCGCCGTTGAGGCCCACCACGCCGACCCGGTCGGCGTCGTCGAGGCCGAGCGAGACGTCGGTGAGCAGCGGCCCGGCGGCGCCGTACCCCTTGGACACCCGGTCCAGGTTGACGATGTTGGCCATTCCCCACCTTTCACGACTCAGGCGTCCCGGGGCCCGGGACGCCTGAGTCAAGGGTACGGGGCGTCAGACCACGCGGGCGCCGGCGACCGGTCCGTGCGCGACGCGGGCCTCCCGGCACACCCCGGCGGCGGTCAGCTCGGCGGCGATCCGCCCCGCGTCGGACTCGCCGGCGGCGAGGAAGACGCAGGTGGGTCCGGAGCCGGAGACGATGCCGGCGAGCGCGCCGGCGGCCTCGCCGGCCTTGAGCGTCTCGGCCAGCGACGGGCGCATGGTCAGCGCGGCGGCCTGGAGGTCGTTGCCGAGCGTGGCGGCGAGGACCCGCGGGTCGCGTTGGCGCAGCGCGGCGAGCAGCGCGTCGGTGCTGCCCAGCGGCGTCCCGGCGGCCCCGGCGTCGCGTAGCCGGTCCAGTTCCCGGTAGGCGGCCGGGGTGGACAGGCCGCCGTCGGCGATCGCCACCACCCAGTGCCAGGAGGTGGGGCGGGCGAGCACCGGGCTGACCGTCTCGCCGCGGCCGGTGCCGAGCGCGGTGCCGCCGTGGATGAGGAACGGCACGTCGGAGCCGAGGTCGGCGGCGATGCCGGCCAGTTCGTCGCGGGACAGCCCGGTGCCCCAGAGCGTGTCGCAGGCGACGAGCGCGGCGGCGGCGTCGGCGCTGCCGCCGGCGAGCCCGCCGGCGAGCGGGATCTGCTTGCGCAGGTGCAGCCGGGCGTGCGGGGCGACGCCCGCGTAGCCGGCGAGCGCGTGCGCGGCGCGCAGCGCCAGGTTGGTGTCGTCCAGCGCCAGCTCCCCGGCGCCCTCGCCCTCCATGGTGAGGGTGAGGGTGTCGCCGCGCCGGGCGGTCAGCTCGTCGTAGATGGAGATCGCGTGGTAGACGGTGTTCAGCTCGTGGTAGCCGTCACGGCGCAGCGGTCCCACCCCGAGATGCAGGTTGACCTTGGCGGGCACCCGCACCTTGACCGGGCCGCTGGCCCCGCGCCGCTGCCCGTCCTCGTCCTCCGGTCGCCATGCCTCGGTCACCGGGTGCGCTCCCCTGGACGCGGGCGGATGTCGAACGGCTTCTGCACGGTCAGCTCCTCGGCGGGGTCGGGCAACGGCGCCAGCCTACTGCTCGGCGGCGGAGCCGTCGGGGGCCGACGCGGCGATGGCGGCGAACTGCTCCACGGTGAGCGATTCGCCGCGTGCGGACGGGTCCACGCCGGCCGCGGCGAGCGCCGCGGCGGCCCGGTCCGCGCCGCCGGCCCAGCCGGCCAGGGCGGCGCGCAGCGTCTTGCGGCGCTGCGCGAACGCGGCGTCGACGACGGCGAAGACGGCCTTCCGGGGTACGTCCGGCCGGGGCGGTTCGCGCCTGGTGAACGCGACCAGACCGGAGTCGACGTTCGGCACCGGCCAGAACACGTTCGGCGGGACCTTGCCGGCGGCCCGGGAGCGGGCGTACCAGGCGAGTTTGACCGACGGGATGCCGTACACCTTGGAGCCGGGACCGGCGACGAGCCGGTCGGCGACCTCCTTCTGCACCATCACCAGGCCGTGCCGCAGTGTGGGCAGCTCGGCGAGCAGGTGCAGCACGACCGGCACGGCGACGTTGTAGGGCAGGTTCGCCACCAGCGCGGTCGGCGCCGGGTCGGCCAGGTCGGCGGCGGTGACCCGCAGCGCGTCGGCCGGGTGGACGGTGAGCCGCCCGGCGGCCTCGCCGGCGAAGCGGGCGGCGGTCTCCGGCAGCGCGGCGGCGAGCGCCGGGTCGAGTTCCACGGCGTGCACGTGCGCGGCGACCGGGAGCAGGGCGAGCGTGAGCGAGCCGAGGCCGGGGCCGACCTCCAGTGCCACGTCGTCCGGGGTCAGCCCGGCGGTGGTGACGATGCGGCGCACCGTGTTCGGGTCGTGCACGAAGTTCTGGCCGAGCTTCTTGGTCGGCGTGACGCCGAGGCGCGCGGCGAGTTCCCGGATCTCCGCCGGGCCGAGGAGTCCGGTCACGCCCCGTAGCGTAAGCGCCCCCGCCCGAGGGGAAGGAAGGGCCCCTTCTTAACGCCTCGCGATATGGAGGGGGCCCTTCTTAACGCCACGGGCCGAACGCGCGCTCACCGTTGGTGGAGATGGCGGCGCAGAGGGTGTCCAGGTCGGCGCCGGTGGTCTCGGCGAGGAAGCGGACGGTCAGCGGGATCAGGTACGAGGCGTTGGGCCGTCCCCGGTGCGGCATCGGGGTCAGGTACGGCGCGTCGGTCTCCACCAGCATCTGCTCGGGCGGGGTGACGGCGGCGGCCTCGCGCAGCGCGGCGGCGCTGCCGAACGTGACGGTGCCGGCGAAGCTGAGCAGGAAGCCGCGCCGGACGCACTCGCGGGCGAAGTCGGCGTCGCCGGAGAAGCAGTGCATGACCACGGTGTCCGGGGCGCCCTCGTCGTCGACGACGCGCAGCACGTCGGCGTGCGCGTCCCGGTCGTGGATGACCAGCGCCTTGCCGTGCCGCTTCGCGATGGCGATGTGTGCCCGGAAGCTCTCCTCCTGCGCGGCCCGCCCCTCCTCGCCGGTACGGAAGAAGTCCATCCCGGTCTCGCCGACGCCCCGGACCCGGTCCCGGCCGGCGAGCGTCTCGATCTCGCGCAGCGCCTCGTCCAGGTCGGCCAGCTGGGGCGCCTCGTTCGGGTGCAGCGCGACGGTGGCGAGCACCGCTGCGTACCGGTCGGCGACGTCGGCGCCCCACCGGGACGAGTCGACGTCCACGCCGACCTGGACCAGCCGGTCCACACCGGCCCGGGCGGCGACGGCGATCGCGGCGGCCACCGGGTCGTCGCCGGAGGCGCCGCCCGGCGGTGTGCCGAACTCGCCGACGGTGATGTCGAGGTGGGTGTGGCTGTCCGGCACGGGTACGGGCAGCGGCTCGGGTGCGGGCGGGAACTCCCCGGCCCGGCGGGCGGCGCGCTGCTTGCGGGTCTCGGTCTGCTCGGTCATCGCGGCCAGCATCACACACCGGCCCGGTGCGGCGTTCCCGGACCGCCACCGGCCGTTCACACGCCCCACATCTGGCGGGCTTAGCGTCCCGGAGTGACAGTCACCGACCATGCCGGTGGGCCCGCCTCCGACCGGGCCGGGTTGCGCGTGACGTACGCCGGCCGGGTGCACCCGGCCGAGGAGATCGCCCGGGGCGCGGCGTACGAGCTGTTCAGCGCCGACGAGGCGCCCGGGTTCGAGTGGTGTCCCCGGCCCGGGGGCGGCTATCCGTGGCGCCGGTTCGTGCACGCGACCGAGGTGGACGCGGTGCACGGGGGCTCAGGGACGGCCGACGAGACGGACGCGCCGCTGCTGATGCCGGTGCACCGGGACCGGGGTTGGGCGTACGTACACCGGCTCAGCCAGCAGCCGGGGGCGGCGGGTGACCCGACGTTGGCCGCGGTGCGGGCCTCGGCGGTGATCCGGCCGGGCACCCGGATGGTGAAGGTGCTCTCCGCCCGGCAGCTCGCCGGCTACGTGCGGGGGTGGCTGCCGCACGGCTTCTGCTACCGGGAGCACGACGTGGCGCACCTGCGGACGCCGGCCGGGATGGCGGTGCTGCGGGGCGACTCCGAGGGCGGTGACGTGGCGTACGCGCTGCGCTGGCGGGCCGCCGACCCGGCCGACTACGACGTGCCGGTGGGCGAGGCGCACCGGGGGCTCATGGCGTTGCCGCCCCGGGACCGGCTCGGGCCGCCGGTGCTGGGCACCGGGTTCGTGCCGAGCAGCGCGCAGCTCGTGCCGGAGTTCGTCACCCGGGAGTTCGCCGACCTGCCGATGCCGGCGAACGCCACGCTGCTGGCCTATCCGGCCGAGGGGGTGGAGGTGGTGCTCTACACCTACCAGGCGGAGCAGCGGGGATGGCTGCGCCTGGCGGGTCCGCAGTGGCGGCACCTGCTCGCCGCGGTGCCCGGCCTGGCCGCCGATCAGGAGTACGTGCCGACCGGCGAGGCGCCGCGCTCGACCCGGCTCGTCGGCACGTACGCGGGTTCGGAGTACGAGGCGGTGGCCGACCAGCCGGGCGGGTTCCGGGTGCTGGCGATGACCCGGGCGGCCCGCTACCCGGTGGACACGGCGGCCCGGCGGCTGCGCACGGCGACCTGGCGCGGGACGCCGTGCCTGGTGCTGCGGGAGGAGGGTGGCTGGCTGCGGTTGCGGCTGCGCCGCCCGGATCCGGACGCGGTGGCCGCGACCGGCGCGCAGTGTCTGGAACGCGGCGTGTACGAGGTCTGGGCGCCGGGCGGCGAGCTGACCGACGACCGGGTGGTGGACCTGCCCTATCCGGCCCGGCACGCATAGACGGGGGCAGGTCGGGAAGCCGTTGGGGTCCGAGAAGCCCGCGCTGAGGGGGAATCCCGACATGCCTTTCGTCACCGTCGGTACGGAGAACTCCGCACCCATCGACCTGTACTACGAGGATCACGGTTCCGGTCAGCCGATCGTGCTGATCCACGGTTTCCCGTTCAACGGGGCGACCTGGGAGAAGATGAGCGGTCCGCTGCTGAACGCCGGGTACCGGGTGATCACGTACGACCGGCGTGGGTTCGGCAACTCCGCGCAGCCGGCCATGGGCTACGACTACGACACGTTCGCCGCCGACCTGGACGTGTTGATGACCGAGCTGGACCTGCGCAACGCGATCCTGGTCGGGCACTCCATGGGCACCGGTGAGGTGACCCGCTACCTGGGCGCGTACGGGTCGGACCGGGTGGACCGGGCGGTCCTGCTGGCCCCGTTGGCGCCGTACCTGCTGAAGACGCCCGACGACCCGGAGGGCGTCGACAAGAGCATGTTCGAGGGGTTCCAGAAGGCGATCATCCAGGACCGGTTCGCCTACCTGACCCAGTTCTGCGACGCGTTCTTCAACGCCAGCGAGAACCGGGGGAAGCTGGTCAGCGACGAGGCGTACCACGCGCACTGGCAGATCGGCGCGCAGGCGTCGGCCAAGGGCACCCACGACTCGGTGGACGCCTGGCAGACCGACTTCCGCGGTGACCTGCCGAACATCGACGTGCCGGTGCTGATCATCCAGGGCGACAAGGACAACGTGCTGCCGTTCCCGGTGACGGGCCAGCGGCTGGTGAACATGCTGTCCGACGCCAAGCTGGTCACGTTGAAGGGTGCGCCGCACGGCACGCCGTGGACCCATCCCACCGAGGTCAACAAGGCCATCATGGAGTTCATCGGCAAGCCGAGCATGGCGACCGCCTGACCCGGCGGACGATCGCGGCCCCGGGGAGATCCCCGGGGCCGCGGTTCGCGCGCGTGCTCAGCCGGCCAGCCGGGCCAGCTCCTCCTCGACGATGGACGGGTCGAGCTTGCGGAACACCGGCTTCGGCGCCGCGAGCGGCCGGCCCACCTCCAGGGGTACGGACTCCCAGCGCGCCCCGACCGTGTAGTCACCGGTCAGCACCGGGTACGACGGCCCGCCGTCGAGGTCGTCGACCTCCTCGATCACCGGCATCGGGGCGTGCGTGCCGGTGCCGCCGAGCAGCTCGTGGATCTTCTGGGCGGAGTGCGGCAGGAACGGGGTGAGCAGCGTGTTGGCGTCGCTGACCACCTGGAGCGCGACGTGCAGGATGGTGCCCATGCGGGGCTTGTCGTCCTCGCCCTTGAGCTTCCAGGGCGCCTGCTCGGAGAGGTACTTGTTGGCCTCGGCGACGACCTTCATGGCCTCGCCGATGGCCTGCTTCTGCCGGTGCCGGGCGATCAGGTCGCCGACGGTGGCGAAGCCCGCCTTCGCGGTGTCCAGCAGCGCCTGGTCGGCCTCGGTGAGCCCGGCCGGGTCGACCGGCGGGACGGCGCCGAAGTTCTTCGCCGCCATCGACACCGACCGGTTGACCAGGTTGCCCCAGCCGGCGACCAGTTCGTCGTTGTTGCGGCGCAGGAACTCGGCCCAGGTGAAGTCGGTGTCGTTGCTCTCCGGGCCGGCCACCGCGATGAAGTAGCGCAGCGCGTCGGCGTCGTAGCGCTCCAGGAAGTCCCGGACGTAGATGACCACCTTGCGGGAGGAGGAGAACTTCCGCCCCTCCATGGTGAGGTATTCGCTGGAGACGACCTCGGTGGGCAGGTTGAGCCGGCCCAGCTCGCCCGGCTCGCCGTCGCGGGCCCCCTCACCGGAGTAGCCGCCGAGCAGCGCCGGCCAGATCACCGAGTGGAAGACGATGTTGTCCTTGCCCATGAAGTAGTAGGAGCGGGCGTCCTTCCCTTCCCCGTCCGCCGACCACCACTTGCGCCAGGCCTCCGGGTCGCCGGTGCGGCGGGCCCACTCGATGGACGCGGACAGGTAGCCGATGACCGCGTCGAACCAGACGTAGATCCGCTTGTCCGGCCGGTCCCGCCAGTCGTCCAGCGGGATCGGCACGCCCCACTCCAGGTCGCGGGTGATGGCCCGGGGCTGGAGGTCGTCGAGCAGGTTGCGGGAGAACCGCAGCACGTTGGGGCGCCAGCCCTCGCGGTTGTCCAGCCACTGCCGCAGCGCGTCGGCCAGGGCGGGCAGGTCGAGGAAGAAGTGCTCGGTCTCGACGAACTCCGGCGTCTCCCCGTTGATCTTCGACTTGGGGTCGATCAGGTCGATCGGGTCGAGCTGGTTGCCGCAGTTGTCGCACTGGTCGCCGCGCGCGCTGTCGTAGCCGCAGATCGGGCAGGTGCCCTCGATGTAGCGGTCGGGCAGCGTCCGGCCGGTGGACGGGGAGATCGCGCCGGTGGTGACCTTCGGGACGATGTAGCCGTTGCGGTACAGGCCGGTGAACAGCTCCTGCACCACCGCGTAGTGGTTGCGCGTGGTGGTGCGGGTGAACAGGTCGTACGACAGGCCCAGCGCCCGCAGGTCCTCGGCGATCACCCGGTTGTAGCGGTCGGCCAGTTCGCGCGGGGTGACTCCCTCGGCGTCGGCCTGCACCTGGATCGGGGTGCCGTGTTCGTCGGTGCCGGAGACCATGAGCACGTCGTGGCCGGCCATCCGCATGTACCGGGCGAAGACGTCGGAGGGAACGCCGAATCCGGATACGTGGCCGATGTGGCGCGGGCCGTTGGCGTAGGGCCAGGCGACCGCGGCGAGAACGTGACTCATGAGCAGCAAGCCTAGTGATTGCGGTGGGCGGGCCGCGAACCAATGGGCGGCAGGCGCCGGCCGTACGTCCGATTTGTCGCCGACACGCGGCGTGAGCTTCACCGCAAGCCGGGCGTACCGGTGTGAAATGAACATCGTGACCAACAGACCAGCGGCGCCGGAGCCGTCGGCGGCCACCACCCGGCGGGCGCGACCCGCCCCGGCGGGCGCGCCCGTCGCGCCGCAGCCCCGGCTCGACCCGGCGGACCCGCCGGTCGAGGTGGAGCCGACCACCGGCGCGCCGGTGGACGCGGTGCCGAGCCGGGTGCCGGTGCGGCAGCCCCGCTGGCAGCGCAGGGCCGCGCAGGCGGGCGGCTGGGCGCCGATCGAGGAGGTGCACTGGGACGGCACGCCGCTGCGCGACGAGCCGCACCCGCTCCCCGCCCGGCCACCGGGCCGGCGGGCGCCGGCCCGCCCGGTCCTCCCGCCGACCCCGCCCGTCGGCCTCGCCGTGCTGCTGGCGTTGAGCCTGCTCGCCGCGTTCTTCGCCTGGGTGAGCGCGGGGCCGTTCTGGCTGGCCGCGGGGCATTCGACAGGCGGCACCGTGATGATCACCGAGTGCGCGGGCGGCGGGCTCACCCAACGTTGCCGGGGGATCTTCCTGGCCGACGGCGACCGGTTCCAGGCCCACGGCGTACGGGTCAGTGGCGTACCGGCCGGGCGGACCGCCACCGGCACCCTGCTGCCGGCCCGGATGACCGGGCCGGACGGGTCGACCGCCTACACGGACACCGGCCCCGGACAGCACCTGCGCTGGCTGCTCGGGCTGGCGCTGGTGGCCGGGTGCGCCGCCGGGATCGCCCGGTGGACCGGCGCGACCCGGCTCGCGGACGAGCGGCAGCGGCGCTGGGCGGTCGGCCTGGGGCTGGCCGGGCCGGCGCTGATCACCGTCGGGTTCCTGGCCGCCGCCTGGTGAGGTGAGGTGTTAAGAGGGGGCCCTTCCTCTACCGCAGGCGTTAAGAAGGGGCCCTTCCTTTCAGCTGTGCACCACCGCGTACACCTCGCGCCGTCGCAGCCCGTACGCGGTGGCGACCTCGGTGATCGCGTCGCGCCGGGACAGCCCGGCCGCCTCGCGCTCGGCCACCGCGGCGCGCAGCGTGTCGTCGTCGGGCCGGACCGCGGGCATGGCCGGCGCGCCCGCCACGACGAGCGTGATCTCACCCCGGGGATCGCCGTCGGCGGCCCACTCGGCCAGCTCGCCGAGCGGACGGCGGACCACCTCCTCGTACGTCTTGGTCAGCTCGCGGCAGAGCGCGGCGGGCCGGTCGGCGCCGAACGCCTCGGCCAGGTCGGCCAGCGCGCCGGCGATGCGGTGCGGCGCCTCGAAGAACACCAGCGTGCGGTCCTCGGCGGCGAGCGCCCGCAGGCGGGAGCGGCGGGCGCCGGGGGTACGGGGCAGGAAGCCCTCGAAGCAGAACCTGTCGCAGGGCAGCCCGGACAGCGCCAGCGCGGTGGTGACGGCGCTCGGTCCGGGCGCGGCGGTGACCGGCACGCCCGCGTCCAGGGCGGCCCGGACCAGCCGGTATCCGGGGTCGGAGACGCTCGGCATGCCTCCGTCGGTGACCAGCGCGACCGTGTAGCCGGCGACGAGCACCTCGGCCAGCTCCGGGGTGCGCCGCTCCTCGTTGCCCTCGAAGTAGGAGACGATCCGGCCGGGCACCGTCACGTCGAGGTCGCGGGCGAGCCGGGTGAGCCGCCGGGTGTCCTCGGCGGCGACCACGTCGGCGACGGCCAGCACCTCCCGGAACCGGGCGGACGCGTCGGCCGGGTTGCCCAGCGGCGCGCCGAGCAACACCAGCCGTCCGACCTCGGACATTTCCCCCACGGCGCGTGCTCCCTCATCGATGGTCGTACCAATTTCGGAGACGATGGACGCCACCGGGCACCCTCGCAGCCTACGATCGCCGGGTGACGAGTGCGTCGACAGCACAGAGCGCGAACCCGGACCCTTCCACCGCCGAGCGCGGCGACGGCAGCGGGGGCGGGCTGCCCGCCGCCGTGCGGCGCCGGCTCGCCACCGTCGACGACCGCATCGGTCGGGGGCAGGCGTGGCTGGCCACAGCCGTGGTGGTGGCGATCGCGGCGATCCTGCGCTTCGTGGGGCTCAGTTTCCCGCCCGGCAAGGTCTTCGACGAGACCTACTACGCCAAGGACGCGTACGGGCTGATCGACCGCGGCGTCGAGTGGAACTACAAGGACAACGGCCCCTCGTACGTGGTGCATCCACCGCTGGGCAAGTGGATGATCGGGATCGGCGAGTGGGCCTTCGGCTACCAGGACGCGGACAGCGGCGTCTCGGTGCCGGGCCACCTGATCACGACGTCGCCGGAGTTCGGCTGGCGGTTCGGCGCGGCGGTGGCCGGCACACTGTCGGTGCTGCTGCTGGTCCGCATCGGCCGGCGGATGTTCCGGTCCACGGTGCTGGGCTGCGCGGCGGGCCTGCTGCTCGCGCTCGACGGGTTCCACCTGGTGCTGTCCCGCACGGCCATCCTCGACATCTTCCTGCTGCTGTTCGTGCTGGCCGCGTTCGGCGCGCTGGTGCTCGACCGGGACGCCCGGCGACGGCGCTGGACGCGGGCCCTGGAGGCCGGGCTCGACCCGACCCGGCCGGGGCGGGCCGGGCGGCCTCCGTCCGGTTGGCGGAACTGGCCGTGGTGGCGGCTGGCGGCCGGGGTGCTGCTCGGCTGTGCCTGCTCGGTCAAGTGGAGCGCGATCTACTTCGTGCCGGCGTTCGCGCTGCTGGTGCTGTTCTGGGAGGTGGGCGTCCGCCGTTCGGCAGGGGTTCGCCGTCCGTGGCGTGACGCGGTGCTGGACGAGCTGCCCTGGCTGCTCGCGGCCGGCGTGCTGATGGTGGTCACCTACGTCGCGACCTGGTCGGGCTGGCTGCTCAGCGACGAGGGCTACTACCGCCTGGCCGAGCGCTACCCGAACAACCCGGAGCTGAGCGACACCCCGTTCATCGGGGCGCTGAACAACCTGTGGGAATACCACAAGGCCTCGTACGGCTTCCACACCCAGCTCGACGACCCGCACAAGTACCAGTCCTGGCCGTGGCAGTGGCTGCTGCTCGGCCGCCCGGTGGCGTTCCACTGGTCCGGGGACGGCAGTTGTGGCGCGCCGAGCTGCGCGTCGGAGGTGCTGCTGCTGGGCACGCCGCTGCTGTGGTGGTCGTTCCTGCCGGCGATCGCCGCGACCGCCTGGCTCGGCCTGGCCCGGCGGGACTGGCGGGCGGGCGCGATCCTGCTCAGCATCGCCGCCGGCCTGCTGCCGTGGTTCTGGTTCGCGCTCGACGGCCGGACGATGTTCTCCTTCTACGCCGCGCCCGCGGTGCCGTTCCTGGTGCTGGCGGTGGTCTATGTGCTCGGCGCGATCACCACTCCGGCGCCGGTAACCGCGACGACCGCTACGGCCGCGCCGCCCGATCCGCAGCAGCTACGGGATCGGCGGATGGTGGGCGGGATCATCGCGGGCGCCTACGTGTTGCTGGTGGCGCTCTGTTTCGCGTACTTCTACCCGATCTTCGTGGGCCGGGTGCTGCCGTACGCGGAGTGGTCGGCGCGGATGTGGCTGGACGGCCGCTGGATCTAGAGGCGCGGGCGCCGGCACAAAGAAGCGCGCCCCGATCGCCTGCCACGGGGGAAGCGGGCGATTGGGGCGCGCAAGACAGAGCTTAACCACACTCCGGCACGGGCACAACGGGTGCGGGCCGGTCAGATTTGCGACGGGCACGCCACTGCCGAAAGGTTCACCTCCGGCATCTAACAGTGGGTCATCCTGCGGGAACATAACGGGTTCGATCTCCGGCACCAGGCAGGAGCAGAGGGACGCCGGACCCGGATGATCTTCCAAAGTGGATCTCACTACACTTCGCCCGGTGATCAACAAGAGACGATCGACGATTGTCCTCTTCGGACTGCTGACGGCCGCCGCGCTGATCGGACCGAGCCCCGCCGGGGCCGACGACGAGACCTCCGAGCCCGTCGCCGAGCCACCCAAGGTGGAGCTGGTCCTCGACGTCAGTGGCTCGATGCGGGCCCGGGACATCGACGGGCGCAGCCGGATCTCCGTCGCGCAGCAGGCGTTCAACGAGGTGGTCGACGCCCTGCCGGACGAGACACAGCTCGGCATCCGGGTGCTCGGCGCCACCTACCAGGGCAAGGACAAGAAGCAGGGCTGCCTGGACACCCAGCAGATCGTGCCGGTCGGCCCGGTGGACCGTACCCAGGCCAAGGCCGCCGTCGCCGGGCTGCGACCGACCGGTTTCACACCGGTCGGGCTGGCGCTGCGCTCCGCCGCGCAGGACCTGGGCACCGGCAGCACCGCCCGCCGGATCGTGCTGATCACCGACGGTGAGGACACCTGCGCCCCGCCCGACCCGTGCGAGGTGGCGCGCGAGCTGGCCGCCCAGGGCACCCGGCTCGTCGTGGACACGCTCGGCCTCGCCCCGGACGAGAAGGTACGCAAGCAGTTGCTCTGCATCGCCGGCGCGACCGGCGGCACCTACACGGCGGCGCAGAGCGCCGACGAGCTGACCGGCCGGATCAAGCAGCTCGTCGACCGGGCCCGGGACACGTACACGGCCACCCCGGCGGTGGTCGGCGGCGGCGCGGCGTGCCAGGGCGCGCCGCTGCTCGCCCCCGGCGTCTACAGCGACCGGGAGGCGTTCTCCGAGCACCGTTGGTACCGGGTGCCGGTGCGGCCCGGCCAGGAGCTGCGCGCCTCGGTGAGCGTCGCGCTGGACCGGCCGGTCAACCCGGACTACGGCGTGCTGCTGCGCGCCACTGCGCCGGACGGGCGGGAACTGGTCCGCGGCGTCGACGCCGGAAGCGGGCGCACCGACGTGGTCTCCGCCGGACTGCGCTGGTCGGCCGCCGAGGAGGAGGACGACGACGGCCCGAGCCCGGAGCCGAGCCCCGGCGCGGAGCAGGCCGTGCGAACCGTCTGCCTGGTGGTCAGCAACTCCTTCGCGGCCAAGCCCGGCACGCAGACCCAGCCGGGTATGCCGGTGGAGCTCACGGTCGACGTGGTCGCCGCCTCCCCCGCCCCGGACGGGCCGGACCTCGGCCGCGGCTGGGTGCTGCTGCTCCTGCTCACGCTGGCCGGACTGCTCACCGGGCTGGTCGCCGGACTGCTCACCCGCTGGTGGGTGCACACGTGGAGGGTGAACTGAGCATGCGTACGCTGATCCGCGCCGCGGCGGCGACCACCGCCGTCGGTCTCGCGCTCACCCCGGCGGCGGCCCTGGCCGCGCCCAGTCCGTCACCGGGCGCGACCACTGTGACCAAGGCCGGCACCTCGTTCCTCACCGCCACCACCGTCACCGCCGGGCAGCCGGTGCAGGTGGGCGCGTCGACCGGCGACCACCTGTACTGGTCGTTCCGGGCCGACGCCGGGCAGGTGCACGAGATCACCGCCACCGTCACGTTCCCGAAGCGACGCACCGGCGCGTCCACCTGGACCGTCGACGTCTTCGACGGGCTGCGCCGCCGGCAGGCGTGCACGGCCGGCGCGCAGACGCCGACAGCGGACGCGGCGGCCACGAGCGTGGCGCTCGGCTGCACGCTGCGCCGGGTACGGCCGTGGGCCGAGCCGTGGTCGGGCGACCCGCTGCCCGGCACCTACTACGTCCGGCTCTCCGTCACCGACCTGCCCGAGCCCGACCTCGGCCTGCCGGTCGAGGTGGAGATGCTCGTCGGCGCCACCGACGAGGGCGGCGCGTCCGGCGACGACGGCGAGCTGGCCGCGCCGCTGGTGCCGAACACCAGGGCCGGCACGGTGCTGGCCGCCGAGCCGACCCCCGAGCCGGTGGCCGAGGAGGAGACCGACCTGACCGGCTGGCTCCCCGACGCGGGCTCGCGCTGGGTGTGGACCGGCGTGGGCGGCGTGCTCGCCGCCGTGGCCGGCGTGGTCGGCTTCGCGCTCACCCGGCGGCCCCGCCGCGGCTGAAGGACCACTCCCGGTGGCCGTCGTGAACCCGACACGACGGCCACCGGGAGCTCAGATCGTCCTCGAGCCGCGCGGCACCCAGCCGATGAACCGGTCCTGGAGCGCGGTGACCGGCACGGAGCGCAGATCCTGCGTGGCCGCGGCCAGGCAGGAGCCGAGATAGACGCTCAACGACGCCCGATCCACCTGGTACTCGCTGAGCAGGTGGTGACGTTTCGTGGCGCAGGGCCATTCGTCACCGCACGAGCCGCAGGTCCAGTCGGGGGTCACCGGCACGTGCTCGCCGTCCCGCCTCCCCGGTGCCTCCGCGCCACGCGTCATCCGCCGCTCCTTCCCTGTTCGGAATCGTGGTCGTGATGGGCCGGTTGCCTCCCCGCAACACACCTTCAGCGCCACCGCACGCCCCAGCGTTACGGTACGTTCACCGCGTGCCTCCGTCATCCGTCGCACGTGCGTGATCTGCTGCCGGCCGTGGTCGCCGTGTCGGTGGCCGGCCCGGCCGACTGGTCCGGCGAGCTGCTCCCGGCCGAACGAGCCGCCCTGGGCGAGCGCGCGGTGCTCCACCGCCGCCGCGACTTCACCGCCGGCCGGGTCTGCGCCCGCCGGGCACTCGCCACGCTCGGCCTGACCGGCACGCCGGTGCCGGCCGGCGCGGACCGGGCCCCGGTCTGGCCGCCCGGCGTCGTCGGCGCGATCACCCACACCCGGGACTACTGCGCGGCCGCCGCCGCCCGCGCCGCCGACGTGCGCGCCGTCGGCATCGACGCCGAGCGGCACCGCCCGCTCTCCCCCGGGGTACGGCGGAAGGTGTGCCGCCCCGACGAGGAGGCGGACCTGGCCCGGCTGCCGGCCGGGATGCCCTGGCCGACCGTGTTGTTCAGCGCCAAGGAAACCGTCTACAAGGTCTGGCACCCGCTCGTCGGGACCTGGCTGGGCTTCGCCGACGCGCGCGTCACGCTGGACCCGCAGGCGGGCACGTTCCACGCCGAGATCGAGCCGGCCCGGCTCGCCGCCGCTCCGGTGGCCGACCCGCCGTCGCGCGTGACCGGACGGTTCGCGGTGGACGACGATCTGGTCCGCACCGCCGCCGTCCTGCCACATCGATGACGCCCTGTCGGCCGGGTTGACCCCGGCTTGTACCGTCGTTCCGACTGAAATCCCGAAGGCGCCCCAAGGAGTACGGTGAGCCACCCTCAGCCTCCGTCCGGGTCACCGGACCCGAACCAGCAGCCGCCGGAACCGCCGACGCAGGCGTTCCCCACCGCGCCGATGCCGCCGAGCGACCCCTACGAGCCGCCGCCCGCCCCGGACGCGCCGACGGCCCCGATCTCGGGCGCGCCCTACCCACCGCCTCCGGGCACGCCGCAGCCGCCGGTGTCGGGGCCGCCGCAGCCGCCGGTGTCGGGAGCACCGTATCCGCCGGCCTCCGGGGCGCCGTACCCGCCGCAGCCGGGGCCGGGTGAGCAGTACCCGCCGCCCGCTCCCACCCAGGCGTTCCCGCCGGCGCCGCCGACCTCGGGCGCGCCGTACCCGCCGCCCGGCAGTGAGTATCAGCCCCCGGGCGCGGCGTATCAGCCGCCGGGAGGCGAGTACCAGCAGCCGGGCGCCGCGTACCCGCCCCCGGGCAGTGAGTACCAGCCGCCGGGCGCCGCGTACCCGCCCCCGGGCGGTGAGTACCAGCAGCCGGGCGCGGCGTATCAGCAGCCGGGGGGCTACCCGCCGCCGGGCGGTGGGCAGCCGTACCCGCCCGCAGGCGCGCCGTATCAGCCGGGAGCGCCGTTCGGACCGCCGGCCAAGAAGTCGAACAAGAACGTCTGGATCACGATCGGCATCGTCGCGGCGCTCCTGCTGCTGCTCTGCTGCGGTGGCGGCATCTTCGCCGTCTACAGCGGCGTGAACAAGGCCCAGGAGGCGGTTGACTCGCTGCCCACGCCGGGCGTCACCTACGGCGTCCCGGACGAGCAGACCCCGACCGGCGGCCCCACCGGCACGCCGCAGCCGGGCACCACCGACGACAAGACCTTCAACATGCCGGCCGGCGACAAGCTGATCGTCAACGACACCGACGGCACCATCGAGATCACCGTCGGCAACTTCCGGACCCGGAACTCCGCCTGCAACGAGATCATGCCCGGCCCGAAGAAGGGCATGTTCCTGATCGCCGACGTGACCGCCGAGATCACCAAGGGCACCGGTTCGATCAACCCGTTCTACTTCTCCTGGGTGGCCGAGGACGGCACCGAGGAGAACGGCATCGGTGGCGCCTTCTCGGGGTGCGGCAAGCTGATGACCTCGGGCAACAACCTGCCCGCCGGCTCCAAGCGCAGCGGTCAGCTCATCTTCGACGTCAAGGACCAGAACGGCGTCGTCGAGTACAAGCACCGCTTCCGTACCGCCGGGTCCTGGAAGCCCTGACCCGCGCCTGACCCCGCACCGGGGCCGGTCCGTCTCGGACCGGCCCCGGTGCCCGTTCGGACAATGCCCGTCGGCCGTTCGGGCCTTTCCATGTGCGCGTGGGCGCTCCCGGTGGCCAGGCTCGGAGCATGGCGAACGAGACGACCATCCCGCTGCTGCCCTGCCGCTCACTTGACGACGTGGCGCCCTTCTACCAGGCGCTCGGCTTCGAGGTGACGCACCGGCAGGAGCGCCCCAACCCGTACCTGGCCCTGCGCCGGGAGGACCTCAACCTGCACTTCTTCGGGATGCCCGGGTTCGACCCCGCCGACTCGTACGGCTCCTGCCTGGTGGTGGTCGACGACCTGACCGTCCTGCACCGCGCCTTCGCCGACGGCATGCGCGCCACGTACGGCAAGGTGCTGGTCGCCGGCGTACCCCGGATGACCCGGCCCCGGCCCCGCCGCAACCAGGACGGGCATTCCGGGTTCAGCATCGTCGATCCGGGCGGCAACTGGATCCGGTTCGTGGCCCGGGCCTCGACGCCCGACGCCGACGACGACCGGGGCGGGCTCGCCCGTACGCTCGGCAACGCCGTGGTGCAGGGCGACTCGCGCGGTAATCCCGCTCAGGCCGCGCGCATCCTCGACGGCGCGCTGGCCCGGCCCGACGCGGCCGACGACCCCGCCGTCCTGGTGGAGGCGCTGGTCTACCGGGCCGAGATGGCGCTGCAACTCGGGGAGCCGGAGGCCGCCCGGGAACGGGTACGGCAGGCCCGGTCGGTCCCACTGGACGACGAGTCGCGCGTCCGGCTGGGCGACACGCTGCGGCACGCCGAGGAGCTGCTCACGGCCCTGCCGACCGCATGACCGGCCGGCCGGATGCGGGCTGACGCCGATCCGGTGGCGGCGGTTTGCCGTGCGGGTCAGCGGGGACGCGACGTGGCAGGCGGCGAGGGCCGCCACGCGACGATCCGGGGAGGCGGCATGAGCGTCGAACGGGCGAACAACGACCTGGAGAACCTGGCCGGTCCGGCCCGGGCCCGTCTGGGTGACCTTAACCAGGACGAACACGCCGAGGCCGACCGGGTGCGGGAACTGGACGAGATCCGCGGCAAGCGCCCCGGCGAGCACATCCAGGAGGACGCCCGCGACGCCGACGACAACTTCACCGCCTAGCCAGATCTTGGAAGCAAACGGCTGCCATAGGGGCCGAAATCTTCCAAGATCTCTCGGCGTCCGGTCATCCACGATGATCGGCTTGTGTGTCTCGACGGATCGGCGGCACGGGTCGCCGAGCGTCGATGCGAAACGCGCCAGTTGACCAATCGCAATCATTGATGACGCAAGCAGACTGAGTTGCGTGACCAAGCCATCACCGCAGAGATCATGGCCGATACCGAATCAGTCCTGGTGGCGCCGGCTTTCCGGCGGCACGAAAGCCGTGCTCGTGTCCGGCGGCGTGCTGGTGCTGTGCTGCTGCGGCGGCGGGATCGCCGCCGTCGGCGGCGCGACGGACGAGAAGCCCGCGTCGATCAGCGCCGCCTCGACCGCGACCGCGCGCAGCGCCGATCCGCCCCCTGCCGCCCACTCGTCCGGCTCGCCCTCGAACGTCGCCGCACCGACCGACTCGCCGCCCGCTCCGCCGACGACGCGGGCCGCCGAGCCGTCGCCGCAGACCGCGACCGCGCGTCCGGCGCCCCGGCCGAAGCCGAAGCGGACCACGCCCAAGCCGACACCGAAGCGGACCACGAGCGCGCCCCGGACCACCAGGCCGTCCACCGGCACCGTCCAGGGCGCCGTCCACCCTGGCGCTTTCTGCTCGCCGGTCGGCGCGACCGGCCGTACCGCCAAGGGCACGCTGATGCGGTGCACGCGCAAGGCCGGCGAGGACCGGGCCCGGTGGCGCGCCGCGTGATCCGCATCGGCGGGCGGTGTCGGGGGTGGTTCCTATCCTGGGGCGATGGTTCTCACTGACGTCACCGGGTCCTGGGCCGGCACCAGCGGTTTCCGTCTGATGCCCGCCGATCCGCTCGCCGAGTCGCCGGCCACCGCCACCGTCGCGACCGCCGCCGGTGGCCACCTGACCACCGTTTCGTACTCGTGGGCCCATCCGGGCGACGGGCCGCAGGACGGTCTGCTGGTGATCGCCGCCAGCGAGCAGCCGGGCTCGCTCGTCGCCTGGTGGGGCGACTCGTGGCACCAGCAGCCGACGCCGATGACGCTGACCGGCACGGCGGGCGGCGCGGCGGCGGTCGAGCTGAGCGCCGGGTACGGCGACGGATGGGAGTGGCGGATCACGGTGGACACCGCCGACCCGGCCACCCTGCGGCTGCGGATGGAGAACGTGGTTCCCGCCGACCAGGCGGGGGCTGACATGCCGGCCGGCCCCTACCCGGTCATGGTCACCGACGTGCGCCGCGCCTGAGTCCGGTCAGGCGGCGCCGTCGAGGATCTCCCGCAGCCGGCGCGCGAACGCCTCCGGCTGCCCGGCGTGGCCCATCTCCTCACCCAGGAATCCGCCGTGGTGGCTGGGGAAGACCGCGGCCTTGCCGCCGAGCAGCTCGGCCGCGGCCACCGACGTGCGTCCGGTGAAGGTGTCCGCCGACTCCTCGCCCACCGCGACGACGACCCGGGTACGCGCCGCGCGCAGCGCGTCCACGTCCGGCCGGAAGCGGGTGACCGCCGCGGCGCGGTCGGAGAGCAGCGGGTCGTCCCGGCTGCCGTCGTCCTCGGTCGGCATGCCGAACGCGGCGGGGTCGGGCAGCGGCTGGGCCAAGTACTCGTCGGTGAACTCGCCCCGCCACGACGTCATGGCGATGAACGCCGCCATACCCGCGCCCCAGCCGCTCTTCTGGTACGCCTCCTGGCAGGCGGCCATGGCCCGCCGGGCTGCCTCGGCGTCGGGAAGCACCTGGACCAGCGGCGGCTCGTGCGCCACGAGCGTGGCCACCGCGTCCGGGTACGCGGCCACCAGGGCGAGCGCGGTCACCGCGCCGCCGCTGCTGGCGAACATGTCCACCGGTCCCGTGCCGAGGGCGTCGATGATGTCGCGTACGTCCCGGGCCTGGACCTCGGGCACGTCGTCGCCGCGGCCGTCCTTGCGGACGCTGCGCCCGAGCCCGCGCGGGTCGTACGTGACGACGGTCCGGTCCGGGAAGTACGAGGCCAGCGTGGCGAAGCCGTCGGCGCACATGGGCTGGCCGATCATGAACAGCGGGCGGTGTCCGGCGTCGGCGGCGCTCGGCGTGCGAATGTCGTAGACGAGGTCGACCTCGGGCGTCTGCAGAGTAAGCGTGTTCATGCCTCTGTCGACCGTCGCCGGCCCGGGAACTCATCGGTCCGGCGGGGAACTCCGCCGGGACCGGCTCGCGGCGGTGTCGACGCCCACCGCCGCGAGCCGTGCCGTCGCCGTCAGCTCACCGTGCCGGTGACGGTGCTGCCGGACTTCGTCACGTAGTAGGTCAGCTTCGTGCCGCTCCAGAAGTGGAACGTCAGGGTGACCCGCTGACCGTCGTTGACCTCGGCGAAGAACTCCGGCTTCAGCGCGATCGTGTTGCCGGTGTAGTTCGGCGAGAACGTCACGTCGAACTCCTTGTACGAGGTCCAGTTGTGCGGGCCGGCGTTGCTGCCGTCCGCGTACTGGGCCTCCATGGTGGCGAGCTGGTCGCCGCGGAACTGCGCCGGGAGCGTGAACGCGGCGGTGGTGCCGGTCGCGTTGGAGAGCACCGGCGGGTCGTACGTGATGATGCTGATCCGCCACGGCACGCCCGCGGAGAAGCGTGCCTGGAGGTTGGCGTTCACGCCGTACGCGCGGGAGCCGACCAGCCGGGTGAGCGCCGACGCGGTGAGCGTCAGCGTGCTGCCGGAGACCGTGTAGTCGGTGCCGTTGACCAGGTCGGTGGTGCCCTGGCGCAGCCCCTGGAACGTGGTGCCGTTCAGGTTGAGCGTCAGGCTCTTGGCGGTGATCGTGCCGGTGCGCGGCACGTACACCTGGTCGCTGGACGCGGTGCCGGAGCGGGTGGTCCAGCTCGACTTGATCTGCGCGAACAGCTCGGGGTCCTTCCACACGAACGACGTGCGGTCGAAGTGCTGGCCGTTGTCCCAGAGCTGGGTGGTCAGCTTGCGGCTGCGCGCGTAGTGGCCGAGGAACTCGAAGAACTTCAGCTTCTCGCCCTGCTCGATGGTGCCGGTGTGCCGGTCGAAGCCGAGCAGCCCGTATTCGCCGATGATCACCGGGATGTTGCGGGTGACGAAGGCGTTGTAGACGCGGTCGAACTGGTCGGTCAGGTCCTGCTGGACCGTCGCGTCGAACTTGGTGCCGCCGGCGACGTTCACGCTGAACGGCCAGTACCCGTAGAAGTGCACGGTGGCGATCAGGTTCGGGTCGTTGAGCGTGTTGAACGTGCTGACCAGCTCGTCCACCCGGGCCTGCTCGGCGGAGGTGTGCAGGGTCGGCAGGACGAGCAGCCGGGTGGCGTTGTTTCCGCCGGACTGGCGGACGATGCGGTGGAACGACGTGTTCAGCTCGTTGAGCAGCGTGGCGTTCTGCGCGTCGCCGGAGCTGCCGGTGAACTGCGGCTCGTTGACGCTCTCGAAGGTCAGCTTCGGCGAGGAGTCCTTGAACGCGGCGGCGATCTGGGTCCAGAGCGCGTTGTAGCGGTTCAGCACGCCTGTGCGGTCGGTGGGCATCGTGTTGATCCACTGCCACGAGTCGTGGTGGATGTTGAGCACCACGTAGAAGCCGTCGGCGAGCGCCCAGCCGACCACCTCGCGTACGCGGTTGAGCCAGGCGGAGTCGATCGTGTAGTTCGGCGCGGCGCCGTGGTGGTTGCTCCAGGTCACCGGGATGCGGATGCTGTTGAAGCCCTGCGCCCGGACGTTGTCCAGCAGCGCCTCGGTGACCCGCGGGTTGCCCCAGGCGGTCTCGTCCGCGCCGACCGCGTCGAAGGAGTTGCCGAGGTTCCAGCCGGGTTGCATGGCGGCGACGGCGGCCATCGCGTTGCCCGCCGGCGGCGGGGTCGTGGGCGGTGGCGTGGTGGGCGGCGGGGTGGTCGGCGGGGGCGGGGTGGTTCCGCCGACGCCGCCGGTGCAGGCCACGCCGTTGAGCGTGAACGCGGTGGGCGCGGTGTTCGCGCCGGTCCAGGAGCCGTTGAAGCCGAACGAGACGGTGCCGTTCGTGGCGATCGCGCCGTTGTAACCGACGTTCGTGGCGGTGACGTCGGCGCCGGAGGAGGTGACCGTGGCGCTCCACGCCTGGGTGACCCGCTGGCCGGACGGGAACGTCCAGCGCAGGGTCCAGCCGCTTACCGGGTCACCGAGGTTCGTCACGTCGACGTTCGCGGTGAAGCCGCCGGGCCACTGGCTGGCGGTCGTGTAGGTGACGCGGCAGCCGGCCGCCGCCTGGGCGTTCGTCGCCAGCAGTGCGGTGCCGGCCACGAGTGTGGCGGCGGTCGCCGCGACCAGGCCGACCCGCAATCGGGCGGTACGGAAAGAGCGGAACATGGTGGTTCCTTCGTGGTGGGGTGGGCGCGTGGACGGGGAGGGCGGGGCGCGCACCCGCCCAGCGCGAGAATAAGTTTGGATTCCAAACATTGTCAATCGGCGTATGTGGATGCGCAACCGTTCCGGCGTCCCGGCCTCACCCCACCGACCGGGCCGGTTCGACGACCGGCCACACCGGACCCGCCAGCCGGTCCGAAACCCGCCGGACACGCCTCGTGGGAACAATTTCGGCCGGGAATCCTCGCTACGCTCTCGCCCGCCAACACCGCTCTGACCTCAAGGGGACATCGTGCGCAGAAGGCTTCTCGGCATCGCGTCGGCGATCACCATCGCCCTCGCCGGCACGTTCGCCGCCGCCGCTCCGGCCCAGGCCGCCACGCCGCCTTTCATGATCACCAAGGTGTACTACGACTCCCCCGGCAAGGACACCCGCTCGAACGCGAGCCTGAACGCCGAGTACGTCCAGCTGACCAACAAGCGCAAGACGGTCCAGAACCTCAAGGGCTACTACGTGCGCGACAAGGCCGGCCACGTCTACTCGTTCACCGGCGACTTCAAGGTGGCCGCCGGGAACAGCATCGTCATCCACACCGGCAAGGGCACCAACAAGGGCACCCACCGCTACTGGGGCCGCGCCGCGTACGTCTGGAACAACGACGGCGACACCGCCTACCTGCGCAACCCCTCCGGCAGCCTGGTCGACAGCTGCAGCTGGGGCAAGGGCGGCCGCGGCTACACCAGCTGCTGACCACGCCGCGAAACGGCCGGCCCACCCGATCCGGGGGGCCGGCCGTCTCCGTCCGTCACGCCGCGAGCGACCGCACGGTGAGGTGGTCCGACAGCGCGCGCAGGAAGTCCGGCGCGTCGAAGATCCGGCCGGCCGAGGCGACACCCTTGACCCGGGTACGCCCGGTGAGCAAACGGTGCACCGCCTCGACCGCGAGCGGCGCGCTGATCGCGTAGATGTCCCGCCCGTGGGCTACCACCCGCCGCCGGACGTCACCGGCACGCACGACCACGTCGACGGTGAACGTCTGCGCGGACCGGCCCCGCTCGTCCACACCGGCCGGAGCGTCCCCCGCCGCCAGGTCGCGGGCCGCGTCGGCGGTCATGTACGTGCACACCTCCGGGATGTCCAGGTGACTCGGCACCGTCACCACGTCGGCCATGGTGAACTCGCCGAGCACCGGCCGCACGCCCAGCGGCGCCGGGAACTCCCAGTCCAGCCGGGGCAGGTCGCCGTCGGCGTACACCAGTCGCCCGTCGGTGAAGCGGACCCGCCGGCCGTCGCGGCGCTCGCGCGAGACGACGCCGGAGGCGACCGTCCCGGCCGTCGGGTGCCAGCTGCTCAGCCCGTACGCGACGTGCGCCTCGTCGGCCGCCGTCCAGTCCCGCATCGCGGCGGTGACCAGCAGGTCACCGAGTCCGCCGAAGAACGCCATGGCGGGCACCACCGCGACACCGGCCGCCTCGGCACGCTCGGCGTAGTGCGCGAACGTGTCCCGGTTGGCCTCGATCTCGGCCGCCACGTCGACGTAGGGAATCCCGGCGCGCAGCGCGGCCTCGATCAGCGGGCCCGCGGTCGAGGCGAACGGCCCGGCGCAGTTGACCACCGCCGCCGCCCCGGCCAGCGCCCGGTCCAGCGAACCCGGATCGTCCACCGACGCCACCCGGTGCTCCCCCGCCGGGAACGCGACCGCCAGCTTCCCGGCGTCGCGCCCGAGCGGCAGCGGCTCGTACCCCCGCTCGCGCAGCTCCGCCACCACGAACCGCCCGGTGTGCCCGTACGCCCCGAACACCGCCACCCGCATGACGCCCCCTCAGAAGATCGACTGGAATGATCCTCGCCGGGCGCCGAGCGCCGAGCCAGTGTCGCAAACGCCAATGCCCGTACAGTTTCGGACATGGCCACCATCGCGCTCGCCGCCACCGACGGGATGCTGCACTTCGAACTGGCCGCGGCCTGCGAGATCTTCGTCCGCGACCCGACCGGGCTGGCCGACCCCTGGTACGACCTGGTGGTCTGCGGCCCCGGCCCGGTCGGCGTCGGCCGGTTCGCCATCACGCCCGACCACGGACTGGACCACCTGGCCCGCGCCGACACGGTGATCGTCCCGGCGATCGAGGACACCGACGCCGACCCGCCGTCCGATCTGGTCGAGGCGGTCCGCGCCGCCCACGCGGCAGGTGCCCGGATGGTTTCCCTCTGCACCGGCGCGTTCGTGCTCGCCGCCGCCGGCATCCTCGACGGGCTGCGCGCCACCACCCACTGGGCGCACACCGAGGCGCTCGCCGCCCGCTACCCCCGCGTGCACGTCGACCCGGACGTGCTCTACGTCGACAACGGCACCGTGCTCGCCTCCGCCGGCAAGGCCGCCGCGATCGACCTCTGCCTGCACCTGATCCGCCGCGACCACGGCTCCACAGTCGCCAACGCGGTCGCCCGCCGCCTGGTCGTGCCGCCGCACCGCGCCGGCGGCCAGGCCCAGTACGTCACCACCCCGGTCCCGGCCCGCGAGGACCACCCGCTCGCCGCGCTGCTCCCATGGGCGATGGCGCGGCTGGACCGCCCGCTCACCGTCGCCGACCTGGCCCGCCAGGCGAACATGAGCACCCGCAACCTGGTCCGGCACTTCACCGCCGCGACCGGCGCCACACCGTCGCAGTGGCTGGCCATGCAGCGCATCCGGCGGGCGCAGGAACTGCTGGAGAACACCGACGACAGCATCGACGCCGTCGCGGAGGCGTCAGGCATGGGTACGGCGACGACGCTGCGCCGGCACTTCCACCGCACAGTTGGCGTGCCGCCGGACACCTACCGCCGGACGTTCCGCCGAGGCTGACCGGCACAACGGCTATGGTCGGTTCGTGCCGCCCGAGGGGACGGTCGCCTGACAATCGGCACGGGGGAAGCTGTGTTCGACGTGATCGTGGTCGGCGGCGGGCCGACCGGCATGATGCTGGCGAGCGAGTTGCGCCTCCAGGGCATCGGCGTGCTCGTGCTGGAGCGCGACGCCGAGCCGCCGCCGTACGTGCGCTCGCTCGGACTGCACGTCCGCAGCATCGAGGTGATGGACCAGCGGGGGCTCCTGGAGCGGTTCCTCGACAACGGCGGCAAGCACCCGATCCGGGGCTTCTTCGCCGGCATCGACAAGCCCGCCCCCGCCGATCTGGACACCGCCCACCCGTACGTGCTCGGCATCCCGCAGACGCTCACCGACCGGCTGCTCGCCGACCACGCGGCCGAGGTCGGGGCCGAGATCCGGCGCGGCAGTGCGGTGACCGGGCTGGAGCAGGACGACGACGGCGTGACGGTCCACCTCGACTCCGCGAGTGCGCCGCCGCTTCGGGCGCGGTTCGTCGTCGGCTGCGACGGTGGGCGCAGCACCGTCCGGAAGCTGCTCGGCGTCGGATTCCCCGGCGAGCCGTCGACAGTCGACACGCTGCTGGGCGAGATGGAGGTGACCGCCTCCCCGGACGAGATCACCACGATCATGACCGAGGTACGCCGCACCGAGAAGCGGTTCGGGCTCGGGCCGTCGGGCACGCCCGGCGTGTTCCGGGTGGTCGTGCCGGCGGCCGACGTGACCTCGGCGCCGCCGGCGCTCGACGACTTCAAACGGCAACTGACCGCGTACGCCGGCACCGACTTCGGCGTGCACTCGCCCCGCTGGCTGTCCCGCTTCGGCGACGCGACCCGGCTGGCCGAGCGCTACCGGGTCGGGCGGGTGTTCCTGGCCGGCGACGCCGCGCACGTCCACCCGCCGCTGGGCGGGCAGGGGCTCAACCTGGGCATCCAGGACGCGTTCAACCTGGGCTGGAAGCTGGCAGCGGCGGTGAACGGGTGGGCGCCGGACGATCTGCTCGACACCTACGAGTCCGAGCGGCGCCCGGTGGCCGCCGACGTGCTGACGAACACACGCGCGCAGATGCTGCTGACCACGAACGAGCCCGGACCGCAGGCGGTACGGCAGGTGCTGACGCAGCTCATGGACTTCGACGAGGTCAACCGCTACCTGATCGAGAAGGTCACCGCGATCAGCGTCAGGTACGACGTCGGCGAGGGTCATCCTCTGCTCGGGCGGCGGCTACGCGACGTACCGCTGCCGCAGGGACGCCTGTACGAGCTGATGCGTACCGGCGGCGGGTTGTTGCTGGACGGGACCGGGAAGCTGTCGGTGGACGGCTGGGCCGACCGGGTCGGGCTCGTCGCCGGCACCGGCGACGAGCTGGACGTGCCGGCGGCGCTGCTGCGGCCGGACGGTCACGTGGTCTGGGTGGGCGACGACCAGCGGACGTTGGAGGGCGCGCTGACCAGATGGTTCGGCGGCGGGACGGTTCGCGGGTAGCGACGGCGCACGGACTCGGCAATGATCAGCTTCATGTCCGACGACAACCTGGCCGACACCTGGCGTCGCATCATCCTGGGAGACGGCAAGTCCTGGGTCGTGTTCGCGCACGGCACGTGCGTCGTCCTGCCGGACCCCGCGCCGGGCGTCGACCTCGCCGCACAGGCCGTCGAGATCCTGCGCGAGTACGGCCCCGTCCACGTCGGCTCGCCGTCCGCGGACTTCGGTACCGTCACGCTCGATCCCGGCCCCGGCTGGGCGGTCTACGGCCATCACCACGACGTGTTGACCTACGTCGGCCCGGACGAGGTCTCGGACGACAGCGACCTTGCTGTCGGTCTGTACGGGCGCCACAAGCGAGATCGAGACGGCCATGAGCTGACCGTCGTCCACGTCGAGGACAAGCGGCCCCGCTGACGCGCGTCGGCGCTGCGGGTTCAACCGACAGCGGCGAAATAGGCTCCAGTCCGTGCACGGATTCACCGATGTCGACCGGCAGCCGGACCCGAAATCGTGGGTGGGCGTGCTCGACCGCCTGAGCGGCGAGCCCTTCTACCAGGCATACCAGCAGCGGGTACGCGAGTTGCTCCGCCCGTCGCCCGGCCGGCGCTACCTCGACGTCGGTGCGGGCACCGGGGCGAGCGCGGTCCGCCTGAGGGACGATCACGACGTCACCGTGCTGACGGTGGATCGTTCCCTGACCATGGCCGTCGCCATGCGAGCCCGTGGCCTGACCCGGTGCGCCGTCGCCGACGCCCACCGGCTGCCGTTCCTCGACGACTCGATCGACGGTGCCTGGGCCGACCGCACCGTGCAGCACCTCGCCGATCCCCGCGCCGCGATCAGGGAGCTCGCCAGGGTCGTCCGCCCGGGTGGCCGGATCGTTCTCGCGGATCCCGACTACGACACGCAGGTGCTCGACATCGCCGACCAGGATCTGGCCCGGCGCGTGCTGAGGTTCCGGGCTGACTGCCTGCTCCGCAACGGCACCCTGGCTCACCAGCACGCCGGCATTCTCGCCACGCTCGGCCTGGCCGAGGTCACCGTCGAGCCCCGCACGCTGCTGGTTCGGGACCCGAACGCCGCCGACAACGTTCTCGGCCTGCGCAGCTGGGCCGGTACGGCGGCTCAGCGCGGCGTACTCGACCCCGCCGAAGCTCGCGCGTTCGAGGAGCAGTTCGACGAGGCGGTCGAGGCAGGCCGGTTCACGTACGCGGTCACGTTCTTCCTCACCGCGGCCACCGTCTACTTCCACGAGCCGTCGCCGTAGCGCATCCCCGTTGACGTCGGTGCTTAGCATCGCGACGTGGACGAAAGTTGGGAACAACTTCACCCGCGACAACGCAAGCTGATTGGCGCGTTGATCATCCTCACCGCTTCTTCCGCCTTCATGTGCTGCGCCGCCTTCTATAACGGCACGACCGCGATTGGCCTCGCGAACCGCGGCCTCACCACAGACGCCACAGTCGTCGACGTCGACCGTCATGGACGCGCCAGCAAGGTCACCGTGGAGTTCACACCTCGTAGCGGCGAACCCCTGAGCGCGGAGTGCACGAGCTGCAGCCCCGAGCTCGACGAGGGCGATCGAGTACGCATCCGATACAACCCCGACGACCTCGCGCCGGGGGTGGAGGACGCCGAGAACCACGGCGCGCAGCGCGTCGCGGTATTCAACCTCGTGGCCGCCACCGCCCTGCTGTCGGGCGCTGGGTTTGCCGGGTGGCGCCTTCACCGAGACCGCCCAGTCTGATTCCGGGCACCGCCGGCTTGTGACCGGTGTCAGCCGCCACACGGACGTCCCTGCCGGGTGTAGGCAGGCGGGATGCCGGGTACCTCGCGCCCCAACCCCGCACCCCTGCACAGGAGGACCCCATGACCGTCGTACTCGCCGTTGTCTGCAGCGACGGGGTGGTGATCGGCGCGGACTCCCAGATCACCGAGAGCGACCGCGGTCTGAGCTTCCCCGCGCAGAAGCTGCACCCGCTCGGCGACTGCGCCGCCTGGGGCGGCAGCGGCGCGCGCGGAGTGCTGAACGACCTGCGCCCTCTCCTCCAGGACTCGGCCACCGCCATCCTCGAAGCGCCGGACATCGGCGGCGAGCTGCAGGAGCGCGTCCTGCCCGTCTTCAAGAAGCACTACGAGAACTACATCCCGGACGTGCCCGGCGAGGGCTCCGGCGGCGGGGTGTCGGCGTACCTGCTCGCGGCCGGCTTCAGCCAGGGCGGGCCGTGGATCGTGGAGATCAACCCGAACGGGCTCATCGGCCGCTACGAGGACGTGGGCTTCCACGCCATCGGCTCCGGCGCGCCGATGGCCCAGCAGGCCGGCGCGCTGCTGTCCCACTTCCGGATGACCGCGCGCACCGTCGAGTACGGCGTGGTGGGCGTGGTACGGGTGCTGGAGGCGCTGGAGCAGACCTCGCCGTCGGTCGGCCGGCCGTTCAGCGTCGCGTGCATCCGGGAGGAGGGCGCCCACCATCTCGACGAGAAGGAGATCGCCAAGGCGCTGAAGGACGTCCAGCGCTGGCGTGACCTCGAACAGAAAGCGCTCGACCGGCTGTTCGACTGACAGCGCGTACGAGATCGAGAAAGGCCGTTTCCGACTGGCGGAAGCGGCCTTTGATCTGTGTGGAGCTCAGGGAATTTGAACCCCTTACACCTCCGCTTGCGATAGATCATCTGCTATCGGGCGGAACGTCATACTGACCTGCGCAACCCTCGCCAGCACCTCTCGACGTTTGACACGGCTTGTCGCTCCCGGTTGTGCCGGATCTGTGCCCGATGATCTTCGACTCCGGCGCGACCTTTGACCCCCAGAGATCGGCAAGCGGCCCCGTTCGACTCGCACTGCTGGTCGAGGGTTCGATGGTGGATCATGGTCCACTCGGCACCGCCGGTTGCTGTACATCGCTGCCGTACAGCTCGGCCACTTCCAGCGGTACTGACCGCATTGGCACCTCCACCTTAAGCGGGCTCGGTGAAGGTAATGATCTTGGCCAGCCCTTGCCGGAGACTGCAGGTCTACAACTCCTTACACCCACAGCAGCGAAGGAACGTGCACATGGCGGCCCACCTTGGCTCGTCGGCTTCTCGCTGTTGGGCCAAGTGTCGGGCCCATGACAGTCGCGGTGTCGGGCTCCCGCAAGTCACCTAGCGTGGAGATTCCGCCG
Organism: Micromonospora sp. M42; assembly: GCF_000568915.1. NCBI lineage: Bacteria > Bacillati > Actinomycetota > Actinomycetes > Micromonosporales > Micromonosporaceae > Micromonospora > Micromonospora sp. M42. The sequence goes on from NZ_KK037233.1 coordinate 3,647,982, forward strand.
CGACGCTTTCTACCCCTCCCCCACCTGCAGCCCATTCTTGAGGTTGAAATGACTACACAGGCGAATCCGGGAAAGCATTGGCTCTATCAGTGGATGGACGAGTATGACGCGACAAGCGAGGATGCCGTCGCAGATCGGTTGAAATACCCGGGGCCTGTGAGCCGACTACAAGAACTAGCAACTCAGCACAAAACCCTGGACTACTCCAATGTCCCACTGAGCAGCACTGTGGTAGCTGGGCCGTGGATGGACCCGGGTGGAAGCCTCATGTGTGGCAGCTACGTCTGCCAAAGCAGGCACGTGGATCTGAACTTCGGAAACGCCCTGCACTATTTTGACTTCATCATGATCGAGGGCCCGTCTGCTAGCTCCTATACACGCAGAATTAACAAAGTTTCGAGCCGGGATGACTTTAACCGCTTCGCCCATGATCTAACTCAAGACGTATTGCTGCTCCATCATATGCGGCGAATAGGACTTGATCAGCATGTGGTATTCGCAGATAAGCTCTGTTCTTGCCGACCACATCTTCTAGAAAGCGCCGACCAGCTCGGAATTCAGGAACTCACAGACGAAGGGTCTATTGATAGCCTCGCCCGCCAGATCAGCAAGGAGGGCGGCGTGGAGCTGGAACAGGACGGCCCCAAGAGCTGGTATGGCGCCATAACTCATCCGCTTTTCCAAGGGGCGGCTGGCCGCACCTTCCGCCAAAAGACCCGGCCAAAGAAGCACCAAGTGGCTAAGCGCCTACTGGAATCATGGTTATATTCGGCGGCATACGACGCTGCTACCGCTCAGCGTCTTGGAGTCCCGCTTGCGTCTCTCGCCCCAGCGCCGCTATTCGACCGAACTCCTACCCGCGATAAGCTCACCGTAGACGACGTAGGTGCCCAGATCCGCATTCCCGTATTAGAGGGATTGCTGACAAAGGAATTGATTGCCCTTCGCAATCAGGAGTACCACCACTTCGAACAGTATCGGGCAGTGCTGCGCGAGGCGATCGCCGAAACAATCGACAAGGCGGATTCCGACTCGCCGAGCATCGTCGCGGAACAAGTATGGCAGAACAAGGTTCGACCCGCAGTTGCCAACATCGAGAGAAAGATTGCGGCCAGCAATAGATCCTTGAGGTCCAACCTCGTGACCGCTGGCACATTCGGCGCAATAGCAGGCACCGTCGGAGCGGTTGCCGGATTGCCCTGGCTGGTGGGAATTGGTCTTCTCGCTGCGAGCACGCCGTTGCCACAGTTCTTCAAGTCTAGGGAGAATCGAGAGAAGATCGAGCTAGAAGAAATGTACTTCTTATGGAAAGTCAAGCAGCATCACGGCCGGCGCTAGTTTCTTCTCAAGCGCGCAGCGCGCCGGGTCCCCTCCGCCCAGCCATCCCAGAGCGCCCGAGCGCCCCGCCGGAGGCACTGCCTGTGTCTCGATCAACGTGAAGCCCCGGAGCTGCCACTGATCATGGCGGCCCGGGGCTTCTTCGTATGTCGCGCCGTCGGCGGGCTGCCACCGTCGCGCTGGCGGCCGAAGGCCAGAGGCGCGGCGGCGGGCCATCGGCCCGGCCCAGGTTCGGCGGCGCGAGCGGCCTGCGAAGCGGGCCGCCTTGATCCCGTACAGAAACTTCTCACAGTTGCGTGTTCGACAGCGTGTTCGACTAGTTGTCCGACTAGTTCGACTAGTGTCGAAGCTCATCCGTGCGACACGCTCGATGACACAGGGGGCCCGGACCGTGCCGAAGAATCTGGGAGCGGGCAAACGTGCTACCCCGCAGCAGCGCCGTCGCCTCCTTACGGACGGGGATGAGGGCGCTCTCAAGCTGTCAGAAGAGATCTCCAGGCTGGCCGGCAAGCTAGAGCCTGCCGAGCGGTGGGAGGATCTTCGCCACCAAGCGACATCCATTATTAGGTATCATGTCGCGGAAATAGAGAAGCTTTTCCACGGGCAGGACGAATTCGATATCATCGAGCTGACTCGGCAGCACGAAATTCCCTTCACGCTGGAGGGATATCGGGAAAGTCAGTCAAATGGATTGGCCACTGTAGTCGATATTGTTGCGCTTGTCGCATTGGCCAGGCATCGACGAACCGAAGAAGAAGAGCACCCCGGTATCCCTTACCCCAATACGGTGATCGAAGAGATTTGCACCCACGCTCGGGCGATAGTTGACCTTGCGGGCATGCTCAGTTTCACCGTTGAGGGGCCAGCCGCCGACGCCGCACTTACTCCGCTGGCTGCTCAGCTCCGCTTGGCGGAAACTATGATCCGGAACAGGCACTACCTTTCGGTGGGACGAGGGCTGAATGAAGGTGTACTCGGTCCGCCCAGCAACGACAAACTCCTAGCGCTCAAGTTGGGCTTCACCTACGCAGAGATCCTACAGGTGTCAGAAGCGATAACTGATCGCTATCTTGAGACCAAGTCTGTTGACTTCGATGCGCTCGGTCGCGCTGCCAAGTTGACCTCGGAGGGATTTGAGCCTCACGCCGACCAGATTGAGGCGGCGCGTCAATCGTTCGACAGATTGTTTGTCCATCCCGGCCCGCCGGCAGCATTTACAGTTGCTGAGATCGCGACCACGTCCGGTCTTGCGCCTGCCACAGTGAGCGCCGTCTTGGACGCGTTCAGCGTCTCAATGCCCCTGGGCGAATCGGTTCCTTTGGTCGAATCGTTCTGCAGTGGCCGAAACCCCCTGCGAGCAAAAGACTTGGTTCACGACGGCCAAGGAAACTACCTGATGCTTCAGAGCGGGATTCCCGACGATCAAATCCGTCGCGTTGTCGACTCGAATATGAAGGCTCTAGGCGACAGCAAAGCTTGGGATCGATACAGCAAGCAGCGGGATGCATTTGCGGAGAAAAGGGCAGCCGAACTAATGGCGAAAGTCCTCGGCGTGCCTTCTCCGCAGCACGTAGGACTGAAATATTTCGCCCCTCCAGAGGGTGCCCCCGACTTTGATTTAAGCGGGCACGCACGCAACCTTAAGAAGTCTGCTCGCCTCGTAGAAGGCGATTCCCTCTTCATCATTGACGACGTTGCCATCTGTGTCGAAGTAAAAGCGGGATCGATCACAGACAAGGCGCGTTCGGGAAACGTTCAACGCGTCGCTCAAGACCTAAGAAAGACGATTGGCGAAGCCACTTCTCAGGCCCAGCGCCTTGAGCAACTTATATTGGCACACGGTGGGCTGTGGCAGGCGAACGGCAAGTGGCTGAACTTATCTGGAGTCCGAGAGGTCCGAACCGTAGTTGCGTGCCTTGATGATTTTGGGCCGCTAGCGGTCGCTGCCGATACCCTCGTGCGGGCAGATCTAATCGGCGGCGCGACTTTACCCTGGCTTGTGTCGCTTCATGACTTAGAGGTGACAACCAAACTCCTTGAGACCCCCGAATTGTTTCTTCTTTACCTCCGCCGACGCACCGAGCCGCAAGCCGCAAGGTTGTTTGAGGCAGTGGACGAGCTGGATGTACTAATGTGGTTCATACAAGGGGGATTGTACTTTGATCCAGATCCCGACGAGTTGTACCGGCGCTATCCGACAGGGCCAAGACCGACGGGGGCAACCCGCGCCCGCTACAGGAAAGAAGCCTTCACAACCATCGGCACCCTTACAGACAGCCTTGACGCATGGATGTATCACGAAGATGGGGTCACGTACACTGCCGCGGAGAAGCCGCGGAGAAGCGATAATGCACTACTCCTTTCAATCATTGCTGAGCTTCGAACCAGAAGATCCCCGGGCTGGCTGAGGATCGGCGCCGACCTCCTCAACCTCTCTGAGGATTCGCAATCCGAATTGGCCAGTCAGATCACAGGACTGATCGAGCGGACGAAAATCGACAAGACCTTCCATAGCTTGGCGCAGGTACTTGTCACACCTTGGGGCTACTCCGCAATTTTCCTCGGAACCCAGCCATTTGGAAATCTGGGTGCTCGCGGGAAGCTGGAGATATACGCCGCCGTCAAAAAGCATCAACTTCGAGCCGATCGCGCTCTCGCAGTTCTAGTCAGTGAGGATGGGGCAATAGCGTGGTCTGGCTACAACAACCTTCCTTGGTCGCCAAATGAAGAATTGGACCGCCTTGGGTCGGAAATGGGCCTTGTCCCAGTCGAGCAAATGACTCGTAACCCTCCGCCGTCGGCACGCCGAGCCACCCGCCGCCTGAACCCTGGGAAGAAGCCCAGTCGCAAGAAGTAGGAGTTGTCGCTGCTGGCCGACACCTGCGAGTTCGCAACAAGCCTCGGCCAGATCTGGTGGGATGACTGGACGAAGCCTAGGCTTTTGGGTATAGCAAGCACGGTTGAGCATACAGCGGACGTGGCAGAGCAGTTCTTGCCGCTGCCCTGCCACGTCGTTGGCGTCACGTCCGAGCAGTCGCAACGAAAGCTCGGGGGCTAAGCGGGCTAGCGGCTGTTGATTCGGATGCGCTCGTGGCCAGCGCCTGGCTCCACGATCTGCCATTTGGGCCGGTGCGGGTGAGGGATTGCGGCTCGGGGAAGTCCTCGGCCTGGAGGACAGCACCCGGTGCATCGACCCGCAGCGGCAGGAACTGCACGTGGTGCAGCAATTGCGGCTCCACAAGGTCGCCTACGGTGGCTTCTACCTCGCTCCGCCGAAGGCCGGTTCGGTCGGTGATGTGGACCTGGACGACCACGTCGCGGCCGTCTTCGCCCGGCACGTCCGTACCTACCCGCCCGCCCTGGTCGAGCTGCCGGACGTCACCGCTGGCACTCCCGACCCGGGCAGGGAGCCCAAGCGCCGATTGGTCCCGCTGCTGTTCACCGACGAGTTCGGCCGGCCAATCCATGACCAGCGCTGGTCCACGATGTGGCGGGGGTGGTGCCGGGCGGCTGGTTGGCCCGATGAGGGCACCTTCCACTCGCTGCGGCACTACTTCGCCACCCGTCTGATCACCTCGGGTGCCGACCCGACGGACGTGCAGAACGCGCTGCGGCATTCCAGCCTGCGGATCACGCTGGAGACCTACGTCCATTGGTGGCCGAAGAAGGACCGCCGCCGCAACATCATCAGCGGCGCGCTGCGTGAGGCGAGCGCCAAACGAAAGCGGGGCCCGAAGGCCCCGGATTCTCGCTGAGTTGTGCCGGATCTGTGCCCGCTGATCTTGCTAGCGACATTTCCCCTGGTCAACGGTGTTACTGGTGGAGCTGAGGGGATTTGAACCCCTGACCCCCTCGATGCGAACGAGGTGCGCTACCGGTCTGCGCCACAGCCCCTCCGCCGGCGAACCAGCGTCGGTCCCACCCGGCTTTCACCGGGCGGGCCGACGACAAGGCTAACAGGTCGTGCCCCCGCGACGCGAACCGCCCCGCCGCCCCGTAGATCTTGGAAGGAAAGGGCCCTCAGAGGGGCCGAAATCTTCCAAGATCGCCGTCGGACCCCCACGCGGCGGGCAAGGGAGTCAGGCGCCTCGGCCGGACTGGTAGGGGCGTCCGCGCAGGCCACCCGCCCGCCGGTAGGACACCGAGCCGCCGCTCGCCGCGGGCGGCAGGTCCGCGGGACGGTCCAGCCCCATCGCCGTACGCCGGACCGCCTCGCGCTGGGCGGCCAGCCGGCGCTGCGCCTCCCGCCGGGCCGCCGCGCGCCGGGCCTGCTCGCGGCGCACCTCGGCCTGGCGGGCGGCCAGCCAGGCCGCCTCCCGGGCGTCCGCGCGCCGCCGCCGACGTTCGGCGAGGGCACGCTGCCGCAGGTGTACGACGTACGCCACGAGCAGCGTGCCGGTGACCGAGACGCTGATCCAGAACCCGGGTCCGACAAGTACCACGCCGCCCAGTTCCACCAGGTTGAGCAGCAGCAGCGCGGCGAGCACCCGGCGCCGGCGGTAGACCGCCGGGGTGTGCCGCCGCCGGGGCGAGTTCCGTCGGCGGGACTGGGCCGGGACGGCGGAGACGGGCCGGAGCCGGCCGGAACGGCGGCGCAGCGGTGGCGCGGAGACCGGGCGGGCGAGACTACCCGTGTCGGAGTCTTCACTGAGGGTCACCACGAGGGAGCGCGGCGGGTGCAGCGGCCGTCGCCCGGGCACGGTGCGCCGTCGACGCTGGCGCTGGAGCACCCGCGCCGTCGACTGCGCCCGCTCCGCCACCAGCCGCTCGGTGGCGTCGTACCGGCGGACCAGCGCCGGAGCGAGGGCGAGCAGACCGGCGGCGGCGAGGACGGCGAGGAGCACCGACGTGGGCACCCTCACCCCTCCCGTCACCAAAGTTCTCCGGCGAGCGCCGCCCGCCGCAACTTGTTCCGTCGACCGTCGTTTACGGCGCACTTCATGCGGGCGGGCAGCGCTTGCCGCAGCTTGCAGTTACTTGAGGTTACGGGCCGTCGACCCAGTTCACAGTGCGCCGCGCCGTGCGGGCGCGTCAGCGGCGGTTGTCACGTACGCGGTGCCACCGCGCCAGCAAGCCGCCCTCGGCGACTACTTCCTCGCCGGTCATCGCGTATCCGATGTGGTCGCGCCACGCGCCGTCGATGTGCATGTAGCGCACGTGATAGGCCTCCTCGCGGAAGCCGAGCTTCTCCACCACCCGGCGGGACGGCATGTTCTCCGGCCGGATGTTCACCTCGATCCGGTGCAGGCCACCGGGACCGAAGGCGTGGTCCACGGCGAGCGCGACAGCGGTCGGGATCACGCCCCGGCCGGCCACCCGGGAGTCCACCCAGTAGCCCACGTACCCGGAACAGAACGCCCGCCGCACGATGCTGCCGATGTTGACGTGACCGACCAGGCGCTCCCGGCCGTCCTCACGCAGGCACACCGCGAACGGCATGCCCTCACCGCTGCGCGCGGACTTGCGCTGGTCCGCGTGGACCAGCCGGAACGCCGCCGGCGAGTTGGTCTCGTACCAGCCGCCGGGCACGTGCGACTCCCACGGCGCCAGCCACTCGCGGTTCGCGCGCCGGATCTCCGACCAGGCGCCGGCGTCCGATCGCCGGTACGGCCGCAGCACCACCGGGCCGTCCACGAGCACCGCCGGCCACCCCGGAGCCCGCCAGAACCTCACCGAGCTTGCCTTTCGCTCGCGACTGCGGGGCTCGCAAGCTCACTCCTCGCGCTCACCGAGCTTGCCTTTCGCTCGCGACTGCGGGGCTCGCAAGCTCACTCCTCGCGCTCACCGGCGCCGGTCCAGCAGGAGCACGTCGACGGTGGACCCCGCGGCGGCGGTGGTGACCCGCTCGCCCAGCACCAGCAGACCGTTCGCGTCGGACAGGCCGGAGAGCGTGTACGGGCCACCGGCGAGCGGCTGCACCGTGTAGCCGCCGCCACGCCGCTCGGCCACGTGCGCGGGCCGGAACTCGCGCAGCCCCACCGGGGACGAGACCGTCTCCAGCAGGTGCGCGCGGACGCTCGGCCGGAACACCGGCTCGGCGCCGGCCAGCAGCTGGATCGCCGGGCGGGCCAGCACCTCGAAGCCGATCAGCGCCGCGCCGGGCTCACCGGGAAGACACACCACCGGCACCTCCTCGGCGCCGACCGTACCGAACCCGAGAGCCGTTCCCGGATAGAGGGCCACCTCTGTGAAGGTGACCGGTCCGGCCCGGCCGCCCTCGCGGCGGGACAGGATGCGGCGCACCATGTCGCCCGGGCCGGTGCCGGTGCCGCCGGTGGTGATGATCAGGTCGGCCCGCAGCGTCTGGTCGTCCAGCAGGCCGCGCAGCGCCTCCGGGTCGTCGTCGCAGATCCCCACCCGGTACGCGAGCCCGCCCGCCTCGGCCGCCGCAGCGGTGAGCGCGTGCGAGTTGGTGTCCACCACCTGCCCGGGCTGGCTGCCCCGGCCCACGTCGACCAGCTCGTCGCCGGTGGCCACGATGACCACGCGCGGACTGGGCCGCACCACGACGTGCCCGATGCCGGTGGCGGCGAACACCGCCACCAGCGCCGGTGAGACGTACGCGCCGGCGCGGGCGAGCAGTGTGCCGGCGACCAGTTCCTCCCCGGCGCGGCGCAGCCCGTACCCCCGTTTGGGGGCGCGGAAGATCTCGACGGCGGCCATGCCCTGGTCGGTCCACTCCACCGGGACGACCACGTCGGCGCCGATCGGCAGCGGCGCGCCGGCCGCGACCGAGAAGCACGAGCCGGGGGTGAGCCGAACCGGCCGCCAGCTCGCCGCGCCCAGGTCACCGACGACGTTGAGCCGGATGCTGCGGCCACCGGGCATACCGGAGGGGGCCGGGACGTAGCCCGGCCCCCGACTCCCACCGGAGATGTCCTCCCAGCGCGCGGCGTACCCGTCCACCGCCGCCTGGTCGAAGGCGGGGTACGAGTGCGGGGCGACCACGTCCTCGGCGAGCACGTTGCCGTACGCCTGGGTCAGGTCGAGGTCGAGTGGAGGCAGCGCGCGTAACCTGCGCAGCACACTGCCCAGGTAGTCGGCGAGCGGCGTCAACTCGTTCGCGGCCGCCTCGGCGTCGGCCGTCGCGGTCATGTATCGGCACCGCCGGACGCGTCACGCATGCCGTTGAGGACCGCCGCGGTGACCGTCTCGTCGCCGTTGTTGACGAACTCGGCCAGCCACTTGCGGAACTCGGCGCCCAGGTCCTCCCGCTCGGCCGCGATCTGCACCACGGTCTGCAGGTAGCCCAGCGGCATGCCGGTGTCGTAGCGGGTGCCCCGGTAGACGATGGCGTGCACCGGCACCCCCTCGGTACGCAGCAGCTCCATCGCGTCGGTCAGCTGGATCTCGCCGCCGCTGCCCGGGTCGGTACGCCGGATCGCGTCGAAGATCTTCCCCGGGAGCACGTACCGCCCGAGGACCGCCAGGTTGCTGGGCGCTTCCTCCGGACTGGGCTTCTCCACCATGCCGGTGACCTTGACGACCTCGGCGATGTCGCCGTATTCCGACTCGGCGGGCTCGACCGACGCGATGCCGTAACGGCTGGTCTCGGCCGGGTCGACCTCGAAGAAGGCGAGCACCACGCCACCGGTGCGGGCCTGGAGCTCCAGCATGGCCGGCAGCAGCGGCTCGGAGGGCTTGACGAACTCGTCGCCGAGCAGCACCGCGAAGGGCGCGTCGCCGACGTGCGACTCGGCGTACCCGACGGCGTGGCCGAGGCCGAGCTGCTCCGGCTGGCGGACCGTGTAGATCGCTGCGAGTTCCTCGGTGCGCTTGACCTCGGCCAGCAGCTCGGGCTTCTTGGCGAGCCGTTCCTCCAGGTCGGGCCGGCGGTCGAAGTGGTCGACCATCGAGGTCTTGCCGCGACCGGTGATCAGCAGGATGTCGTCGATGCCGGCCTGCGCGGCCTCCTCGACGATGTACTGCAGCACCGGCCGGTCGACGACCGGCAGCAGTTCCTTGGGAACCGCCTTGGTGGCCGGCAGGAACCGGGTGGCCAGGCCGGCGGCCGGGATCACGGCCTTGACCGCGCGGGAGCGACCGCGGGTCGCTGAGGGGTTCGCTGAGTGCTCCGACATGTCGCGAGACTATCGGCCACGGCTCTGCCGCGGCGGGTGAGGACCGGAAGACGCGCCGCCCTGGACGGTGCCCGGCGCGTCCGCCGTGCCCGCCCGGGGCAGCCCGTCCGGCGGGCTGACGGTCACGGCCACCACCGGGATCTCCTGGGTGGGAACCGGATCGGGTGCGGGGGCCAGCCGGTAGCCGTCGCGTCCGGCGGCCTTCGCCGCGTACAGCGCGTCGTCGGCGGCGTCGAGCACCTGCTGGCCGTCGGCGGCGTGGTCCGGGTAGACGGCGATGCCGATGGAGACGGTCACCGGCACGTGCACCGGTTCATCGGTGCTTCCCTCGACAGTCACCGGCTGGTCCCGTACGACCGCGCCGAGCCGCTCGGCGACGATCGTGGCGCCCCGCGCGTCGGTCTCCGGCAGCAGCACCACGAACTCCTCGCCGCCCTGCCGGAACGCGAGGTCCACCTCGCGGATCACGCCGCGTACCCGGCGCGCGAACTCGACCAGCACGGCGTCCCCGGCGGCGTGCCCCCAGGTGTCGTTGACGCGCTTGAACCGGTCCAGGTCGAGCGCGAGCACGCTGAGCATCCGGCCGAACCGGTTCGCCCGCTCCACCTCCCGGCGGATCGACTCGCGCAGGTAGCGGTAGTTCCACAACCCGGTCAGCGGGTCGGTGAGGGAGAGCCGCTGCGCCTCCTCGTGCACCCGGACGTTCTCCACCGCCACCGCCGCGTGCCCGGCGAACGTCCGCAGCGTCACCACGTCGTCGTCGTGGAACTCGGGACCGCCGAGCCGGTCGTAGAGCACGAGCACGCCGAGCGCGGCGCAGGCCGAGCCGGGCGGGTCGCCGTCGGCGGGCGGGTGGCCGGGACGGTCCGGGCCGCGCGACTCGGCGCCGCCGGGCGTGGCGAACGGCACCGCCACGTACGTCTCGCAGGACGGTTCCCCGGTCGGGGCGTCGGGTGGGGTCCACCGGCCGCGCAGCGGCTCACCGGTGGCGGCGACCGCGCCGAGCACCCCGGCGCCGACCGCGACCCGCAGCGTCGCCGGGTCGGCCGGGTCGCTCGTGGGCCAGCGTCCGGTCAGCCCTTCGACGCACCGGCCGACGAGCACGCCCTCGGCGTCGACGAGCAGCACCGCGCCGGCCCGGGCGCCGGTGGCGGCGATCGCGCTGTCCAGGATCACCCGCAGGATGCGTTGCAGGTCGTGCGTGCTGGCGAGCGTGTCGCCGAGCACGGCGAGGTGGTTGCGCAGCTGGTCCCGGCTGCTGGTCAGCGCCGCCACGTAGCTGCCGGTCTCCCGGGCCATCCGGTTGAACGCGCTGGCCAGCCGCCCGATCTCGTCCCGGCTGCGCACCGGCACCCGGGCGCTCAGGTCGCCCTGCGCCACCCGGTCCACCGCCCCGGCCAGCTCGCCCAGCGGCCGGGTGGTCACCCGGGCGAGCCGCCACGCGGTCAGCACGGCCAGCAGGGCGGCCAGCGCCACCGCCGCGATCAGCGCGCCGTACAGGCCGGGTGGGCGCTCGCCGGGAATCGAGAGCACCAGCGGCAGCGGTTGACCGGGCATCGGGCCCACCCGGCGCACGTACCGGCCGTCGCCCGTCCCGGCCACGCCGTTCCCGCGCGCCTTGCCGGCGGCGGCCAGCACCGCTGCGCGTACCCCCTGATCTTCGGTCGTGTGGGTGATCTGCCCGGGGGCGTCGAGGAGGGTGACCGCGACGCCGGTGACGGCGGCGAGCCGCGCCACGAAGGCCCGGTCGACGGGTGCGCGGCGGCGACCGCGCCGAGGTCGGCGCCGGCCGGGTCGCGCAGCCGCACCTGGGCGGAGAGCGCGCCGATCGGGGTGGCGGGGGCGCCCGCGCAGTCCTGCCAGCGCCCGGGCGGACCGCCCGCCGTGGCGTAGCTGGTGCGGCCGGCGGCGTCGGCGATCAGCACGCCGGCGGCGAGCCCCCGGCCGACCACCTGGTCGGCCGCACGCGGCCGGGCGACCGGGTCGGCCACCAGCGCGACCGCGTCGGCCGCCGCGCGCAGTTGCTGGCAGAGCGCGTCGATCGAGGTACGCACACCGGCCGCGGCCAGACCCAGTCGCTCGGTGGCGCGGCTCCGGTCGACGGCGCTCAACGTCGCCCCGACGAAGAGCGCGCCGAGCAGGACGGGGCCGAGCACCACCGCGAGGAAGGCTGCCGTCAACCGCCCGCGTAGCGTCAAGCTTCCCCCCGGAAGTTCCGCGCCCCTTGGTGCGATGCTGACACAGAGCGACCATTAGGCAAGCGTTGCGTCAGGAGTGTTGCGTGCCGGAATTTTCGGATGAAGCGCACGATGCGAAGCAGAAGATGCGCGTCGCGCTGCTCGCCGCCCGCCGGTCGCTGTCCGCGCCCGAGCGCGCGGTCGCGGCGGCCGCCGTCCAGGCCGAGCTGGTGACCCTGGTACGCCGGCTGCGACCGGCCAGGATGAGCGCGTACGTGCCGGTCGCCTCCGAGCCCGGCGGGGACGACCTGCCCGAGGTGCTGCGGGCCGCGCTGCCGCCCGACGCCGAGCTGCTGCTGCCGGTGCTCTGCGACGACTTGGACCTGGACTGGGCCCCCTACACCGGGCGGGAGTCGCTGCGCGCCGCCGGCCGGGGCATGCGCGAGCCGACCGCGCCGACCCGGGGCCGCGCCGCAGTGGCCGCGGCGGGACTCGTAGTGGTGCCGGCGGTAGCAGTGGACCGCCGGGGCATCCGGCTGGGCCGCGGCGGCGGCTCGTACGACCGGGCGCTCGCCCGGGTGCCCGCCACCGTGCCGACGGTGGCTCTCCTGCACGACGGCGAGCTGGTCGAGGCGGTCCCCGCCCAGCCGCACGACCGCCCGGTGCACTGTGTGATCACTCCGGCGGACGGGTTGGTGGCCGTCCCGGGTGTGGGCCCGGGCGCTTCCGCTGGACGAACCCGGGGGTCATGACGCACCATTGGCACTCGAATACCACGAGTGCCAACAGGCCGTGCCAAGATCCGGAGGAGAACGTGCCCACGTACCAGTACGCCTGCACCGCGTGCGGCCACCAGCTCGAGGCGGTGCAGTCCTTCTCGGACGACCCGCTGACCGAGTGCCCGGCGTGTGAGGGGCGGCTGCGAAAGCTCTTCAACTCGGTGGGCATCGTGTTCAAGGGCTCCGGCTTCTACCGCACGGACTCCCGTACGTCCGGGTCCGACAACGGGAGCAGCGCCGCGAACAAGCCGGCCAAGTCCGAGTCGTCCTCGTCGTCCGGTTCGACGTCGTCTGGTTCGACCTCGTCCTCCTCATCGGGGTCGTCCGGTTCCGGCCCTGGTTCGGGTTCCGGCTCTGGTTCGGGTTCCGGGTCGACGGCGAGCAAGGCGCCGGCGGCGTCCAGTTCCTCCTGACCAACGCTTTCGCGCTCGTGGCCGTCCCTTCGGGGGCGGCCACGTTGCGTATGGCCGCCCCGCACGATGGAGCGCCCGCTCCCGACCACTCGCGCGCTGCTCACCACCTCGGCGAGGTTGCTGCATCAGCTCGCCCGGAGAGCGCCACTTCCCCGAACTGGCGGCCCCGGCCACTCCGGATGTGACCACCTCCCCGAAGTGGTGGCGCCGAACCCCGCCCGGGCAGCGGTTGTGCACAGGACGGCGGGTTATCCACAGGGGCAAGCGGTGGGGCCGCGGGCGACGATGGCTCGGCCCTAGCCTGCGGGTCGGATGGTCGGCTGACAGCGGGAGGCAGCGGTGGCGGGTGGCGAGGCGACGTTGCGTCCGGTCCGCTGGCGCGGATTGCCGCGACGCCGGACGCTACTGCGGGTGGCACTCGTCGCGGTGCTGCTGGGACTGGCCGCGGCGGTGCTCCAGACACCTCCGTCCTGCCAACCCGGGGCTCCCCCGGCCGCCTCGACGACGCCGGCCGGTCCGCCGCCCGACGGGCCACGCGCGTTGCCGGCCGGTGCGGTCGGTGTGCCGATCCGGCTGGCCGAGCCGGCCGCCCTCGCGGTGCTGCGTCCAGGTGCCCGGGTCGATCTGATGGTGGTGCCCGCCGGCGGGTCGGCTGACCCTACGCTGCTGGCGCCGCGTGCGCTGGTGCTCGACGTGGTCGGCGCCGCCGGGGCGGTCGACGGGTCCTCCGCGCTCTACCTGGCGCTGCCGCCCGAGCAGGCGCGCCGGGCGGTCGGGTTGCCGGAGGGCAGCCGCTTCGCCGTGGTCGTACGCGGGTGACGCGGAGCCGCGGTCAGTCCCAGTGCGGCGGGCGCTCGGCGAGCAGCCAGTCGTCGTTGCCGCCGGGGCGCTCGCCCCAGCCGCGGTCGGTGTCGTCGGTGGTCTGTTCGGGCAGCACCACGAAGTCTTCGCTGAGGTCGACCACGCGGTCGTCGTCGCCGCGCGGTGCCCGGATGCCGGGGTCGGTCACGAGCAGCAACGATACCGCCGGAACGGCGGCCACCTCGACCCCGCGACGTCCGGCGCCGCCAGGGCTGCGATCGGGAACAGCCCGGCGCGGACTGCACCGTGATCCCGAACAGCCAGACAAAGACCGGGCGCGACCCTGAACGGCCACTCGATCCCGTCGGGCCCGGCAGCGGGTCGGAGCCCCGCCGCCAAGAGGTACGCGCCGAGGTGTCGGTGTCGGGCGGCCGACCGGCCGGGGCGTTGGTAGCGTCGGACGGCGTGACGACGCCGAGCGGTGGCAGCCCCGACGACGAGACCTGGCGACGCCCGGAGCAACAGGCCACGGGCGAGGAGAACGACGCCGGGGCGTCCCGCCCGGGCGGGTCGGGCTCCGGCCAGGCCGACCCAGGGCCTGTGGGCGACCCAGGGCCTGTGGGCGACCCCGCCGATTCCGGACCCGTGGGCCGCCCGGCCGACCACGGACCCGTGAGCCACCCCGCCGACCACGCCGGGTGGGACGCGCCCGGACCCGGCGAAGCCGGGAGCCAGCCGACCGGGGTCGGCGCCGCTGGAACGGGAGTCACCGCCGCCGACACCTCCGGGGCGTCCGGGCCGAACAGCCCGTGGTCGCGCGAGGCGGCCACCGAGAGCCCGTGGGCCAAGCCGGAGTCGGCCGGCGGCTGGACGGTGGCCGGCGGGCCCTGGCCGGGCCGGTCCGCCGGTGACCCGGCTGCCGGTGGCTACGCCGGACCGCCGCCGAGCACGCCTCCGCCGCCCGGCTGGCGGCCACCGGTGCACGTCCAGCCGGCGCCGCCCCGCCGGCTTCCGCCGCAGGACATGGCCGCGATGGATCAGGCGGAGCAGCGCGCGCAGCGGCTCACCTACGGCGTCGGGGCAGTCGTCGCCGTGGTGCTGGTGCTGCTCACCTGCCTGCTCTGCTCGCGGCTGCTGTTCTGAGCGGCAACGCTCAGACGATGCCGTCCCACACCATCTTGGCGCCGCTGTCACCGGTCAGGTAGACGTACACGAGCGCGAAGCCCGCCAGCACCGCCACCGCGACGGTGAGCACGATCGGCAGCCAGCGGGGCAGGTTCCGGGCGCGGGCGAACCTGCTCGCCGACAGCACCAGCAGCAGCGCCGCGGCGCCGAGACCGAGCGAGAACCAGAACAGGGTGTCGCCGTACTCGGCGTGCTCACTGATCTGCTGGAGCCGGTCCGGCGGGTAGCCCTTCGCGCGCAGGATCCCCTCCAGCTCCTCGCCGGACTCGGTCGCGACCCAGGCGACCGCCGGGGTGATCACGGCCAGCGCGGCGACCGCCCAGTCCAGCCGGTGCCGCCAGCGCGGCAGCAATCCGTACGCGATGGCGAACAGCGCCAGCAGCGGCACGAGCACCACCACCGCGTGAATGACGAGCACGTGCAGCGGCAGACCGTTGAATTCCCTGAACACCGACACCTCCGGCGAGTGGGTGGTTAGGCGCGCACAGCGTACGTCGCGAGGCTGTGTACCTACGACACACGCAGGCGCGGCCCCGCCGGTTCACCTGTGGCCCCGGCCACCCGCGAGCACGCTCGCTTGTCGGCCTGTCACCTGCGTGCTGTCATGGATTCATGTCCACGGGTGAGGAACTGCTCCGGTCGAGGGGCCTACGGGTCACGCGACCGCGTCTCGCCGTGCTGGACGTGCTCTCCGCCGGTGGGCACCTGGAGGTCGACGAGATCACCCGCCGGGTCCGTCAGCGGATCGACTCCGTGTCCACCCAGGCCGTCTACGACGTGCTCGGCGCGCTGTCCCGAGCCGGGCTGTCCCGCCGGATCGAGCCGGCCGGCAGCCCCGCGCGGTACGAGGCTCGGGTCGGCGACAACCACCACCACGTGGTGTGCCGGGGCTGCGGCGAGATCGCCGACGTCGACTGCGCGGTGGGCAGCGCGCCCTGCCTCGACCCGAACGTGGCGCACGGCTTCGAGCTGGACGAGGCCGAGGTGACCTTCTGGGGTCTCTGCCCGGCCTGCCAGTCGCGCCGCTCCGCCGACGACTGAGCGAGCACCGAGGGCGCCGCACCGAGGACACCGACCCGGGGGTTACCGGCGAAGACCGTGGCACTCTTGATCGGTGGACACTGACGACCTCGGCCTGTTCGGTCCGGGTTCGGTCACGTGGAAGGTGCACGAGGAACCGATCCTGATCGTCGCCGGCCTGCGCTCGCTCTACCTCCAGGCGCTGCATCCGCGTGCGATGGCGGGCGTCGCGCAGAACAGCAACTACCGCTCGGACGCCTGGGGCCGGCTGGTCCGCACGGCGACGTACGTGGGGACGACGATCTACGGCACCACGGCCGAGGCGCAGGCGGCCGGGCGGCGGGTGCGTGCGCGGCACGCCCGGATGCGCGCAACCGACCCGTTCACCGGCGAGGAGTTCCGCGTCGACGAGCCGGAGCTGCTGCGCTGGGTGCACGTCACCGAGGTCGAGTCGTTCGTGAGCACCGCCCGGCGTGCCGGTCTGGCGCTCACCGACGACGAGGTGGACGGCTACTACACCGAGCAGCGCCGGTCGGCGGCCCTGGTGGGGCTGGACCCGGACGACGTGCCGGGCACCGCCGCCGAGGTGGCCGACTACTACCGGGACGTACGCCCGCAGTTGCGGATGACCCGGGAGGCGGCCGAGACGGCGCTGTTCCTGACCGCGCCGCCGATCCCGTGGAAGGTCAGCCTGCCGGCGCGGGTCGGTCTGAACCTGGGGCCGCCGCGCTGGGCGTACCTGGGGATCGCCGCCACCGCGCTGGGGATGCTGCCGCCGTGGGCGTTGCGGCTCTACGGCGGGCTGGGCCTGCCCACCACCGCGCTGTCGGCGGACCTGAGCGCGCGGGCGCTGCGGCTGGCGCTGGCCGCGGTGCCCCGGCGCTACCGGGAGGGCCCGTTGCAGCAGGCCGCCAAGGAACGCGCCGCCCGCCTGACCGCGGCCTGACGGCGACGCGCGCTCAGTCCTGGTCGGCGAATCGCTCGACGGCGGACCAGGGCTCCTTGCCGGGGGTCTGCGCGCCGGTCGGGCAGGTACGCCGGTAGTCGCACCAGCCGCACCGCGGCCCCGGCTCGGTGGGGAACGCCGCGTCGGGGTCGGTGCCGTCGGCCACCGCGCGTTCGGCGGCCATGATGTCGCGGGCGGTGTCCTCGGCGCGGGTGAGCTGCCGGTGCAGGGACTCCGGCGTGTGCTCGTGCGCGGCGACGGTGCCGGTGGGCAGGTGGTGCAGCTCGACCCGGCGGCACGGCTTGCGGAACACCCGCTCGGCCGCGTACGCGTAGAGCGCGAGCGCCTGCGAGCCGCGCGCGTCGTCGGTGTCGAGGCCGGTGCGACCGGTCTTGTAGTCGACGATGACCAGCTCGGGCCGCCCGTCCGGGCCGGGACGCGAGTCGATCCGGTCGGTGCGGCCGTTGAACGCGAGCACCGCGGTCTTCACCGCGACGACCCGTTCCACGCCGACCGGCTCGTCGGCCGGGTCGAGGCCCGCCACGTAGCTCTCCAGCCAGGTCAGCGCCCGCCGGAAGGCGTCGCGTTCCTGCTCGTCGTCGCGGTAGCCCTCGCGGACCCAGGTGCCCTTGAGCAGCGTGCCGAGCACCTCGGGGCGGCGGCGGTCGGGGGCCAGCGCGTACCAGTTCTTCAGCGCGGTGTGGACGCTGGCGCCGAGCGAGTTGTGCGCCCACGGCGGGCCCTTGGGCGGCGCGGGCCGGTCCACGTAGGCGTAGCGGTAGCGGCGGGGACAGTCCGCGTACGCGCCGAGTTTGCTCGGTGTGCAGACGAACAGGCGCTCCGGCATGCCCTCGAAGCCGAGCTGCTCGGACTGCTCGGCGCGCGGTCGGGGAGCCCGGGAGCCACTGGCTGCTGACTGTCGTCGCACCCCTGAGATCCTGCCACCCCGGTACGACAGCGGACGAAGCGCTCAGGCGTTGTTGAGGTACTGGGTCACGAATGCGGCGATCGCGTCGGCGATGAGCTGCACGGCGATGGCGGCCAGCAGCAGGCCGGCGATGCGGGTCAGCACCTCGATGCCGCCGGGGCGCAGCACCTTGACGATCCCGCCGGAGAAGCGCAGCACCACCCAGACGGTGACCATCACGGCGACGATGGCCAGCCCGATGGCCAGGTAGTCGACGGCGCCGCCGGCCTGCTGGACGAAGAGCATGGTGGCCACGATGGCGCCCGGCCCGGCCAGCAGCGGGGTGCCGAGCGGCACCAGCGCGATGTTGGAGGTGACCTGCTGGCTCGGGTCGTCCGACTTGCCGGTCAGCAGTTCCAGCGCGACCAGGATCAGCAGCAGGCCGCCCGCGGCCTGGAGCGCGGGCAGGTCGACGTGCAGGTACGCCAGGATCGTCTGCCCCGCCACCGCGAAGATCACGATGACCCCGAGCGCCAGCGCCACGGCCTGCCAGGCGGCCCGGTTCCGGTCGCGCGCCGTCAACGGCCCGGTGAGCGCGAGGAAGATGGGCATCATTCCGGGCGGGTCGACGATCACCAGCAGGGTCACGAAGACCTCGCCGAAGAGCTTGAGATCCACGCGGACACGGTAGCCGTGCCGCCGGAGCGCTTCAGCTCGAAGCGACAGGGGTCACCCCGCGGGCCAGCGCGACGATCCGCTCGTACGCCTCGGGTCCGGTGGTGTGCGCGCCGAGCCGGACGGTCTTGTGCGTGCCGTGGAAGTCGGACGAGCCGGTGACCAGCAGCCCGAGCTCGGCGGCGAGTCGGCGGACGTGCTCCCGCTCGGCCGCGTCGTGGTCCTCGTGGTCGGCCTCCAGGCCGGCCAGGCCGGCCGCGGCCAGGTCCGCGATCAGCTCGTCGGGCACGATCCGGCCGCGCCGGCTGGCTCTCGGGTGGGCGAAGACGGGCACGCCGCCGGCCGCCCGCACCAGCGCCACCGCGCGGAACACCTCGATGTCGTCCTTGGGCAGCCGGTACCGCTCGCCGAGCCAGTCCGGCCCGAACGCCTCGCTCGTGGTGGCGACCAGTCCGGCCCGGATCAGCGCCTGCGCGATGTGCGGGCGGCCCACGGTGCCGCCGTCCGCGCCGGCCAGGATCTCCGTCCAGCTCACCTGGATGCCGTCGGCCTGGAGCAGCCGCACGATGCGCTCGCCGCGTTCCTCGCGGGCCTGCCGGACCCGGGCCAGCTCCGCGGCCAGTTCCGGCTCGGCCGGGTCGAAGAGGTACGCGAGCAGGTGCAGCGGGATCGCCGGCTCGACGCCGAACCAGCGGCAGGAGATCTCCGCGCCGCGGATCAGGGTGAGGCCGGGCGGCAGCGCGGCGACAGCCGGCGCCCAGCCGGCGGTGGTGTCGTGGTCGGTGAGCGCCACCACGTCGAGCCCGGCGCCGGCGGCGGCCCGGACCAGCTCGGGCGGGGTCAGCGTGCCGTCGCTGGCGGTGGAGTGGGTGTGCAGGTCGATGCGGGCCGGATCGCTCACCCGCCCGACGCTACGCGCCTTCCGGAGCGGCGGGGACGTCGGCCACCACCACCGGCCGGTCCCCCGGCGCCAGCCCTTCGACAGGCGACGCCGTGGGCCGGTCCCCGGCCAGCACCCGCTCCGGCTTGACCCGGACCAGCCCGCCGGTCGCGTCCACGTGCAGCGCCACGCCCGCGTGGGTCCAGGCCACGTCGCCGGCCAGCACCGGGCCGGCCGGGTGCGCGGCCGGGGAGGCGCCCGGGTCGGCCAGGTCGACCAGCAGGGCGGAGCGGGCGTTGCCGTTCGCGAGCAGCCACCGGCCGTCGGCGGACACCCCGCCGAGTCCGTCGGCGGCCAGCTTCACCCCGCATCCGGTACGCACCGGCGCGAGGTCGCGGGCCGGGTCGAGCAGGGCCAGGCAGTGCTGCCCGGGCCGGTCGGCGGTGATCAGGCCGACCAGGCGGCCGTCGGGCCGGGTGCCGTAGACGGCGCGCACGTCCGGGTTCGCGGGCGCCGGCTGCCCACCGAGCGCGCGTTCCCAGACGCTCACCCCGCCCTCGCCGGGCTGCTGGATCAGCACGGCGTCGCCGGCGAACCCGACCGGCACGGCGCCGTCGGGCGCGGGGGTCCGGACCGGCGCGATGAGCTGCCCGGCGACCACCCCGGCGGCGATCACCTCGGGGCCGTCCCGCCAGGCGACCTGCCGCCCGTCCGGGGAGATCGCGACCGCCTCCGCGGCGGCGAGCATGACCTGCGGCGCGGTGCCGTTGGCCGGCACCCACCAGAGGGTACGACCGGCGGCGGTGGCGGCCGAGGTCATCAGCCAGCCCTCGCGGTCGTGGACGCGCTGCGCCCGTTCGACGCCGCTGACCCCGGTCAGCTGCCGCCGTTCGCCGCCGCTGGTGTCCAGCCGGTCGCCGACGAGCAGGTCGAGTTCGGCGCGGACCGGCCCGAAGCGGGTGATCGGGGGCCCAGAGGCCAGCGGGGACGGGGTGAGCCCGGGCGGGTCGCCGAGCACGACTGTGGGGGTGCCGCCGTCGCCGCCGGAGGCGCTGAACTGGGCCACGCCGGTGGTGACGAACACGGTGGCGACGCCGGCCAGGGCCAGGCCGGTGAGCGTACGCCGCCGGCCGGTGCGGCGCGCCCGGCGCAGCACCTCTCCGGCCGGGTCGACTGGTAGCGGCCGGGACGTGGCGACGCGGCGGGACAGCGTCTCCCGCAGCGCCCGTTCCAGCTCGTCGTCGCTCACGGCCAATGGACGCTCCGGGCCACCGGTCCGGTTGTCACAGTCGTGCCGGATGCCGGTCATCGGCTCTCCGCCGGGATCGGAACGGCGGGGCGGACCGGGGCCGCCGGTGGCGGTACCGGCTGCGGCACCCGGGCTGCGGGTCGCGGCGCCGGGGTCCGGGGCACGGACTGCTCGTTTCCGCGCGCGGGCGGCCCCGGCCGGCCGGCCGGGGCGGGCGGCGGAGACGCGGGCTCGGGCAGGCTCAGGGCCGCCTCGGAGCCCAGGCGGCGACGCAGCGTGTTGAGCGCCCGGGAGGTCTGGCTCTTGACGGTGCCCGGGGAGATCTCCAGCAGCGCGGCGGTCTGCGCCTCGGACATGTCCTCGTAGAAGCGCAGCACCAGTACGGCCCGCTGCCGGGCGGGCAGCGCCTGCAGGTGCCGCCAGAGCGCGTCCCGGTCGAGTTGCTGCTCGATCTCGTCGACGCCGGCGTGCTCCGGCAGCACCTCGGTGGGGCGCTCGCCGTGCCAGCGGCGCCGCCACCAGCTGGTGGACGTGTTGACCAGGACCCGGCGGGCGTACGGCTCGATGGCCTCGATCCCGCCGAGCCGCTTCCAGGCCAGGTAGGTCTTCGTGAGCGCGGTCTGGAGCAGGTCCTCGGCGGTGGCCCAGTCACCGGCGAGCAGGTAGGCGGTGCGCAGCAGCGCGCCGGACCGGGCCGCGACGAATTCGCGGAACTCCTCCTCCAGCGGATCTCTGCTCACCACGCTCATCTCCCCCCGTCCTGCCTGGCAGGATGCCACGGCCCGGTCGGTCAGGTCGATGGCGGAAGGTGTGCAGTTCATCCGATGTTCGGACGAAAACTTTCAAGCTCCGTCGTCGGCCTTCGCCTCGTCGGCCTCCTTGCCCAGCCGTGCCTCGACCGCCTGCGGCTCGTACATCTCCTCGACCACGCGCAGGTAGAGCTCGTTCGGGTTGGGCAAGTTCTTGATCACCCGGAGTGCCTGTTCCTGGCCGGCGGACTCCAGCACGAACGTGCCGTAGTTGAGCGCGCGGCCGGTCGGGCTCTGCTCGTACTTCATGTCGGTGACCCGGGTGAGCGGCATCATCGCGACCTGGCGGGTGATGATCCCGTTGACCACCATCACCCGCTTGTTGGTGAGGATGAACCGGTCGTACCACCAGTCGGCGACCTTCCAGGCGACCCAGCCCATCACGCCGAACCAGAGCAGCACGGCGACGGTGGTCAGCGCGCCGACGTCCCGCCCGGCGAGGAAGCCGGAGAGGTAGCCGAGCACGAACGTGGCCGCCACGCCGACGATGATCGGGGTGGTGAGGTGGATCCAGTGCCGCTTCCACTCGCCCCGGTAGCGCTCGGTGGGGAAGAGGTAACGCGCCACGAGCGAGCTGGGCTCGTCCTCCAACGGCAGCACCCGGCGGGGTGCCATGCCGGTGGCGTCGGACCGCAGCCCGGCCAGCTCCTCCTCGGAGATCGGCTGGTCCGGGAAGCCGTCCGGATCCCGTGCCCAGGCCCGGCCGGACCGCCCCTCACCGGTGTACGCGCTGCCGTAGCCGGCGTCGTCCGCGTCCGCGTACGGGCCGGGGCCGTAGGCGCTGGGCGGCTCGTCCGGGTCGATCCGGGGGATCGGCTCGGTGTCGCGCTCCCGGCGTGCCCGGTCGGGGTCGTCCGGGTCGAAGGGTGGACCGGAGGGGCTTCCCATGGGCGGCTAGGCGACGAGGTTGGTGAAGAAGTCGCCGAAGCCCTGCGCGATGTCCATGATGCCGCCGCCGAGAGACTTGAAGACGTCGGCGGCGGAGTTGGGCCGGTACGCAACGAAGAAGATCAAGAATGCGATGCCGGCCCAGGTGAGGACCTTCTTGACCATAGCGGGCCATCCTCTCGCGCGGCGCCGGGTCCGTTTACCGCAGCGGCACCCAGAGTATCAGCATGGTGTCTTACCGTGAATATCTGCGTCCGCTCTCCGACTCACCGGTGCGGGCGGTCAGGCCCGTCCGTGCAGGTACGGAGACGGTGCGCCGTACACGAGTTCGGGCGGTGTCCACTCGGTGAGGTCGTGCAGCACGACTTCTTCCGCGAGGAGGTGACCCGCACTCGCCGGCCAGGCTATCGCATGGAGCCACATTCCCCGAGCCTCGCCGGCGTACGCGCTTCGATCCGTTTCGGAGCGTACGAGCCACAGTGGAGTCGGATGGCCGCCCACGCGGATCTTCGCGTGCGGCAGCCGCTCGGGATGACCAGGGCCGGGATCGGTCAACGCCTCCTCCACCTGGGGACCGGGATCGGGGCCGGGCAGTCCCGCGAAGCGGGAACCGAGACCGATGCCGGGTTCCTCGGCGACGAAGATCAGGTCGGCCGGTCCACCGTCCAGCGGGGCCGGTCCGGCGCAGGCGACCAGCGTGGCCCGGACTCCAGCGCGTTCGTCGCCCGCCCAGGCCACGCCGGTGAGCGTCCAACCCGGTGGGAGCGGCCACGGGCACCACAGCGGCATCCGGAGCCGGCCGGTCGGGTCGGGGTCGGCCGCCATCCGCTCGACCACGCTGGCCATGATCTCGTCGTTGATGCGCTCGGGCACGTGCAGCGGCGCGACCGGGCCGCAGCGCAGGCACCGGTGCTCGGCGTGCATCAGGTCCGGCTCGCGTACCGGCCCGGCGCATCTCGGACAACTCACCGCGACAGTCACACCCTCACCGTCGCCCCCGCACGGCGGGGCGTCAAGCGGGGCGGGCCGACCGGCGTGGGATTTCCGTCCGGTGGTGGAACCGCGGCGTCAGTCCGGCGGCGGCCCGGCGTACGACCGGATCCAGGCGTGCATGGCGATGCCGCTGGCCACGCCCGCGTTGATGGACCGGGTCGAGCCGTACTGGGCGATCGAGAAGAGCGCGTCGCAGGCCGACCGCGCCACCGGGGACAGGCCGGGTCCCTCCTGACCGAAGAGGAGCACGCAGCGGCGCGGCAGCACGGCGGTCTCCATCGGCCGTGAGCCGGGCAGGTTGTCGATCCCGACCACCGGCAGGCTCTCGTCCCGCGCCCAGGCGACGAACTCCTCGATCGTCGGATGGTGCCGGACGTGCTGGTAGCGGTCGGTCACCATGGCGCCCCGGCGGTTCCACCGCCGCCGCCCGACGATGTGCACCTCGGCGGCGAGGAAGGCGTTGGCGTTGCGGACCACGGTCCCGATGTTGAAGTCGTGCTGCCAGTTCTCGATCGCCACGTGGAACTCGTGCCGCCGCCGGTCCAGATCGGCCACGACCGCCTCGCGCCGCCAGTAGCGGTACCGGTCCACCACGTTGCGCCGGTCACCGGCGACGAGCAGCTCCGGGTCGTAGCGCGGGTCGTCCGGCGGGTCACCGGGCCACGGTCCCACACCCACGTCGAGCTGGTCGTCGGTCACGGTTGCCGAGGGTACGGCCCGGCGGCGCCGCGCGTCAGCGCAGGTCGAGCGCGCCGCCCAGCCGGTCGAGGAAACGCCGGTCGGCGGGACTCGGCGTGGTCTGCCCGGCGCGGCACACGCGGGCGGCGACCGACTCCACCCACTGCCGGTACGCCGCCGAGTCGGCCGGATCGGCGCGGCGGCGCAGCACCCGTACCGCGGCCCGGGCGGCGGCCAGCAGGTCGACCAGGTCGGTCAGGCGCTCGTCCCGCTCGGTTGCGCCGTCGTGGCGGGCGTAGATGGCGGCCACCACGGCGCGGACGAGATCACTGTCGAAGGCGCGTCCGGCGGCCACCGCGTCCAGACCGGCGAGGCCGGCGGCGACACCGCGCGGCGGACGCCCGGGCCCGGGCGCCGCGGCGGCGACCAGCACGCGGCCGGGCAGGTCGGTGAGCAGGTCCCACTCCGTCGCGGAGTACGCGGCGGTGGTGAGCGGCGCGGCGCGGCGACCGGCGGAAGGCGGCTCTACGGCTTCGGAGTGGCTCATGGGCACCTCCAGCCCGAGCATATGCCTCCGGACGAGATCCGGGCCCCGTCCCCGCCGAACGGAGAACGAGGCCCGGTGAGCCGGACGGACGCGGGTCAGCGCGGCTCGGGGAAGCTGGGACGCTCCGGGTCGACGCCGTCCGGGACGGCGGCGGCCGCGTACTCCTTCTTGGGGACCATGACCTTGCGGCGGAACACGCAGACCAGCGTGCCGTCCTGGTTGTAGCCGCGGGTCTCGACGGCGACCACGCCCCGGTCGGGCTTGGAGGCCGACTCCCGCTTGTCCAGGACCGTCGTCTCGCCGTAGATGGTGTCGCCGTGGAACGTCGGCGCGACGTGCCGCAGCGACTCGATCTCCAGGTTGGCGATCGCCTTGCCGCTGACGTCCGGCACGGACATGCCGAGCAGCAGCGAGTAGATGTAGTTGCCGACCACCACGTTGCGCTTGAACTGCGAGGCGGACTCGGCGTAGTGCGCGTCCATGTGCAGCGGGTGGTGGTTCATGGTGAGCAGGCAGAAGAGGTGGTCGTCGTACTCGGTGACCGTCTTGCCCGGCCAGTGCCGGTAGACCGCGCCGACCTCGAACTCCTCGTAGTAGCGGCCGAACTGCATCCTTGTCCCCTTCGACAGGCGGCGATGGAGTTCGGCACAGCATGCCTTATCGCTTGTTAAGGCGAGGTGCGGGGCGCTCACGCGGCGGAAATGTCACACCGGGGGCCACCGAGGTCCGGACGCAATGAGCGGCGGGGCCCTCCCCGGCACCCGCCGCCCACGCTCTGATGCGAAGAATTCTGCCGTACGACGCACCACATCAACAGAGACGGAGGTCACATTTACCTTTTCGTAACACTACGGAAAGTCACCGACGCACTGTCGGTAAGCGATCTCCGCAGGCTGGATAGATGCTCGTCAAGCCCGAAGTTACTGATTCGTAGCCAGAACTGTGCGTGATCTCCTTGGAAACGCTCCCATCACGTCCCGTCACGCAAGTGCGGCATGCATTTGCGTTCCGCACGAGCGGCCCGCACAGATAGAGTTCGATGTGCCCAGGGTCACCGTCCGGGCGCTGTGCGTTTCGCCCCCACCGTGCCGGGAATTCGGACGGACTGACCCTGGTTCCACCGGGCGTACGACAATCCGCGGTGATCGGAGAGAGCAATGGCAACGGTTGAGCTGACCACGGCCAACTTTGACGAGGTGACCGGCCAGGACGGGATCGTCCTGCTCGACTTCTGGGCGGACTGGTGCGGCCCGTGCAAGCGCTTCGCCCCGGTCTACGAGCGGTCCTCGGAGAAGCACCCGGACATCGCCTTCGGCAAGGTCGACACCGAGGCGCAGCAGGAGCTGGCGGCGAAGTTCAACATCAGCTCCATCCCGACGATCATGGCGATCCGTGACGGCGTGATCGTGTTCGCCCAGCCGGGCGCGCTGCCGGAGTCCGCGCTGGAGAACCTGATCGAGCAGGTCCAGGCGCTGGACATGGACGACGTCCGCAAGAAGCTGGCCGAGCACAACCACTGACGTACCCGACGCCGCCGGACGACCCCGCCAGGGGCCGGCCGGCGGCGTTTCCACGCCCGCCGCACCGCCGGGACGGACAGTGAGGAATGGCCGACTGAGGGACACTTTCGGCCGCTTCACTCCCGTATCGTCACCATGCGATGGAGACCTTGACCGCCCGCGGGCGCGCGGTCCGAGTGGGCGCCACCCTGCTCGGCCTGGCGCTGCTGCTCCTGGGCACCGTGCGCGGCACCGACGACGACTTCCCGTTCGGGCCGTTCCGGATGTACTCCACCTCCGACCCGCCGAACGCGCCCGCCCCGGACACCCGGGTCGAGGGCGTGGACCGCACCGGCGCGGTGGTCCCGCTCGGCCAGGACGCCACCGGCATCCGCCGCGCCGAGATCGAGGGCCAGCAGAACCGCTACGCCGCCGACCCGAGCCTGCTGCGGACCGTCGCCGACGCGTACGCCGAACGCCACCCCGGCGCCCCCGACCTGGTCGAGGTGCGCATCGTGGTCCGCTGGTTCGACATCCAGGGCGGCCGCCCGACCGGCAGGTGGACCGACGAGACGGCCGTGCGCTGGGAGACCGGCGGATGACCGCCTGGCTGACCGAGGCGGTCCCGCGCGGCCGGATCGCCGCGTTCCGCACCCTGGTCTACCTCTTCGTCGCCGCCGACCTGGTGGTGTTCACACCCTGGGTACGCACCCGGGTCGACGTACCCGGCGACCTCTACCAGCCGCTGCTCGTCGGCCGGCTGCTCCCGCTGCCCACCCCCACCCCCGCCCTGGTCGGCGTGGTGTTCTGGGCGCTGCTGGTCACCGCGCTGCTCGCCGCCACCGGCCGGGCGCACCGGCTGCTCGGCTGGACGGTCTTCGCGCTGTACTTCGAGTGGATGATCGTGGCGATGAGCTACGGCAAGGTCGACCACGACCGCTTCGCGCTCCTCGTGGCGCTGGCCGTGCTGCCCACCGCCGGCCGCGCCCGGCACGGCGACCCGACCCGTACCGAGGCGGGCGGCTGGGCGCTGCGGGTCACCCAGATCTCGGTCATCTGCACGTACTTCCTCGCCGCCTGGGCCAAGTTCCGCTTCGGCGGCCTGGACTGGGCGAACGGTTCGGTGCTGGCCCGCGCGATCATCCGGCGCGGCACCGACCTCGCCGACCTGATCGCGCAGGTGCCGCACCTGCTGATCGTGGCGCAGTTCGGCATCCTGGCGTTCGAGCTGCTCAGCCCGCTGGTGTTCGTGCTGCCGGCGCGGTGGCGGACGATGACCGTCGGCTTCTTCTACTCGTTCCACCTGGTGACCATCGCGACGATCACCATCTCGTTCGCGCCGCACCTGGTGGCGATGACCAGCTTCCTGGCGCTGGAGAAGGTCCGTCCGGTGGTGTTCGTCCGGCGTCTGCTCGGCCGTCCGCCGCCCGCCGCGCCGACGGCGCCCGCGACGGCGCCCCTCTCGCCGGCACCGGCCCCCGACCCGTCCTCGACCGCGCCCGCCTGACCACGGCCACCCGGCCGGTCAGGCGGTCGGGCCCGGGCGTCCGGTCGGGCCGTACAGCCGTTCCCGGGCCTCCTGCGGCAGCGCGCACGCGGCCGTGCCGCCCGGCAGCCGGTGCCGGTTGCGGGCCACCCAGCGGTACGCGGGCCAGGCCGCGGCGCGTACCGGGGGAAGGCGCAGTCCGGCCCCGGCGAACCGCCAGAGCGGGCCGCTGTCGCCGAGCAGCCGGGCGATGGCGTCCGGCCCGGCGGCGCGGGAGCCGTCGGCGCCCACCCACTGGACCGCCTCCTCGCACTCGGCCTCCGTCAGGCCCAGCGCCGCCAGGTCGGCGAACTGCCACGGGACCACCCGGGCGCCGGTCGGGATCCGACGCTCGATGAACTGCGCGCACCGGGTGCAGAAGGCGCAGTCGCCGTCGTAGACGAAGGTCGACGTCTCCATGCCCCCATCCTGCCCCGCCCCGGGGCACGGCGGCGCGCGGTGTCCGCAGCGTCACTTGCGCTTTGTTCGTACACATGTTCGAATGAGCTCCATGCGCTGGGACAACCTCTCCGCTCCCCCGGACGAGGGGACTCCCGATCGGGCGGCGCCGGCGGCTCCACCCCTGCCGCTGGCGCTGCCCGGCGCCGTCGCCCGCACCTTCGACACCCCGGGCTTCGCCGGCATGACGTTCTACGAGGTCCGCGCCAAGTCGATCATCAACCGGGTGCCCGGCCAGTCGCGTGTGCCGTTCGAGTGGACGATCAACCCCTACCGGGGCTGCTCACACGCCTGCGTCTACTGCCTGGGCGGGGACACGCCGATCCTGATGGCCGACGGGCGCACCAGGGCGATCAGCGAACTGGAGCCCGGCGACCGGATCTACGGCACCCGGCGGCGCGGCGCCTACCGCCACTACGTCGTCACCACGGTGCTCGACAAGTGGTCCACTGTGAAGCGCGCCTACCGGGTCACCCTGGCCGACGGCACCACGCTCGTCGCCAGCGGCGACCACCGGTTCCTGACCGAACGCGGCTGGAAACACGTCACCGGGAGCATGCGGGGCGGCGGCCGCCGTCCCCACCTGACCACCCGCAACCGCCTGCTGGGCACGGGCCGGTTCGCGGTGGCGCCGAAGCGCTCGGCCGACTACCGCCGGGGTTACCTGCACGCCCTGCTCCGCGACGACGACCGGGCCGGTGCCCGGTTCCGGCTGGCCACCGCCGAGGCGGAGGCGCTGGAGCGGGCCGAACGCTACCTGGCCGACGCGGGGGTCACCGTCGAGCGGGCCACAGTCACCCGGGTCGGCCGCCGGCCGACGACCACAGTGGTACGCACGTCCGGCCCGGCCGAGGTCGTCACCGGCCTGCTGCGCCCGCCGGGCGAGACGACAGACGACTGGTCGCTGGGCTACCTGGCCGGCATGTTCGACGCCACCGGCACCTGCCACCGGGGCGTGTTCCGGATCAGCGTCGCGGACGACGGGAGCCAGGCCCGCACGTCCGGCGCGCTGGAGCGTTTCGGCTTCCGGTGGGCGCTCGACGTGCCGGGCATGCCGGGCGCGGCGCGTCAGCTCCGGCTGACCGGCGGGCTGCCCGAGCGGCTGCGCTTCTTCCACCTCACCGACCCGGCCGTCACGGCCCGGCGCTCGATCGAGGGCATGGCGCTCAAGTGCGCGGCGCACCTCCAGGTGAGCACCGTCGAGGATCTCGGCCTGGAGCTTCCGCTGTGGGACATCACCACCGGCACCGGCGACTTCATCGCCAACGGCGTGGTCAGCCACAACTGCTTCGCCCGCAACACGCACACCTACCTCGACCTGGACGCGGGCGCCGACTTCGACCGCAAGGTGATCGTCAAGGTCAACGCGGGCGAGCTGGTACGCCGTGAGCTGGCCGCCCCACGCTGGCGCGGCGCGCACGTCGCCATGGGCACCAACGTGGACTGTTACCAGCGGGCCGAAGGCCGCTACCGCCTGATGCCGCCGATCATCGAGGCGCTGCGTGACTTCGCGAACCCGTTCTCGATCCTGACCAAGGGCACGCTGCTGCTGCGTGACCTGCCGCTGCTGCGCCAGGCCGCCGAGGTGACCCGGGTCGGGGTGTCGTACTCGGTGGGATTCGTGGACGAGGCGCTCTGGCGGGCGGCCGAGCCTGGTACGCCGAGCCCCCGCCGCCGCCTCGACGCGGTCCGTCAGCTCGCCGACGCCGGCTTCGAGGTGGGTGTGCTGATGGCGCCGATCCTGCCGGGCCTCAGCGACGACGAGGAGTCGATCGACGCCACCGTCGCGGCCGTCGCCGCCTCCGGCGCGGCAAGTGTGACGCCGTTGCCGCTGCACCTGCGGCCCGGCGCGCGGGAGTGGTACGCCCGCTGGCTGGCCCGGGAGTTCCCCCACCTGGTGCCCCGCTACCGGCGGCTCTACCAGGCCGGCTCGTACGCGCCGCAGGCGTACCAGCGGGAGGTGACCGCGCGGGTGCGGATGGCGGCACGCCGGCACGGGCTGCACCGGGGCGAGACCGGCGACAACAGGCGGCTGCCCGAGACCCCGCCGCCCGCCCCGGCCGCCGAACAGCTCTCCCTGCTCTAGCGGTAATGCCCCTGAGGTTGACCCCTGAACTTCCGTGTGTTGACCCACTCCAGCGCCAAGTGTGCGATTATCGCACCATG
Source organism: Micromonospora sp. M42 (assembly GCF_000568915.1). Taxonomy (NCBI): domain Bacteria; kingdom Bacillati; phylum Actinomycetota; class Actinomycetes; order Micromonosporales; family Micromonosporaceae; genus Micromonospora; species Micromonospora sp. M42. Next base: position 3,677,997 of record NZ_KK037233.1, read on the forward strand.
GCTGATGGTTGGGTCTGGCCCCTCGTCGGTGAGCAGGTACGGCGAGCCCGGTTGTCGCTGGGGATCTCGCAGCAGGATCTCGCGGCGATGGTGGGGCTGGACCGCACAATGCTGGCCAAGGTTGAGGCTGGCAGCCGCCGTTTGGACGGCATGGAGCTGGCTCGGCTTTCCAGGGCACTAAGAGTGTCGATGGAGTACTTGATTCAGCCGCCGCCGGCGGTGTTGTCCCGACGAGCGGCCCCGTTGACCGAGGAAACGGACACTCAGGCAGCACGATCGTCGGAACGCCTCGAAATCGCCATGGTTGAGTGGCTGCGCAACGTCCAGCAGTTGCTGGATCTTGGCGTATTGCTTACCCGTCCGCTGCTTCGCTACCCGCACTCAGTGGAATCCGAGGATGATGCGCGTCAGACAGCCCGGTGGCTGCGACAGCGGTTCGGGCTCGGCGATGCACCGATCGGCAGCATCATGGACGTCTGTGAGCGCGCAGGTCAGTGGGTACTGGTCACCGACCTTCCAGGCGACGGAGCATCGCTCGTCGAGGGCGACATCGCGGTTGCTGTCGTAAGCACTACGGGCGACCCTGGCCGCCGTCGGGCTACCGCTGCACACGAGTTGGGGCATCTCATCATTGGTGATGAGTATTCTGCCGACCTCGGCGTGAGTGCCTCGCGTGCAGAACGGGAGGCGGTGATTGATGCCTTCGCCGCAGAACTGCTGCTGCCCGTGCAAGCGATTGCCGCAGCCGGAGCCCCCGGGACGGTGAGCCGGGACCAGATCGTGAGCTATGCGGCTCGATACCGTACCTCTTGGTTGCTTGCGTTGCGGCAGGCTGAGCAGGCAGGGACCATCGACGCAGAGACGCGTAGATCCTGGAGCCAGGTTCGGCCCACGCATGTGGAGTTCATGGAGGCATTGGGCTGGGCGCCGCAGCCCGACCTTGTGTCGGTGCGGGTACCGCCCGCCTACGCACAGGCCGTGATGGACGCGTGGCGGAACAGGCGCATCACCCGGGCGAGGGCTCTGGAGTTGATGCATGGCCACATCGCCGACGAGGATCTGCCGCAGGAGGACGACCTGGAGATCGCGCCGTGAGCCTGTCGGCGCAAGCCAACCCCGTCCTTGTACTCGACACGATGGTTCTCAGCCACTTCACTCTCGCTGACCGGCTGGACGTCTTGCAGGACCTGCTGCTCGATGCCGATTGTTGGACGACTCAGGTGGTTCGGGAGGAGTTGCGGGCGGGATCTGCGGATCATCGTGAACTGGCCGTCGCTTGCGAGGCGGATTGGCTGACCACTGCCCAGTTAGACACCCTCGATGAGGTGCGGTGCTTCACCAAATGGGCCGCGCGGCTCGGCTCGGGTGAGCGCGACCTTGGGGAGGCGTCCGTCCTCGCTGCCGCCGAACTGCGGGATGGGGTGGCCATCACGGACGACAGGAACGCGACGCAGGTCGCCCGCGCCCACGGCGCCCGGGTGCACGGCACCATCTGGCTTCTCGCGGGGGCCTGCCGGGACGGCAACAAACCCTTACGGCTGCGGGGAACCTCATTGAGGCACTCAGCGCAACCGATGCTCGTCTGCCCTGCTCGGGAGCTGAGTTTCCCGCCTTCGCCCGTAAGCACAACCTCCTATAGTCACTACTGAAAGCTTCTTGACCTAACGGGAGGGTAGCGACGCGCGCGACGCGGCGGCTTCGGACTCCTTGTAGAACAACGTCCTGAACCGCCGATCATGGGCCACCCGCCAACAACTACGGATCGCGATCGTGACCTGGATCGAACGGACCTATCACCGCCGCCGACGCCAGCGGCCGCTGTCCGGGTTGACCCCGTTGAATTCGAGGCCATCATGCACCCACCGGCCAGTCAGGCCGCGTGACTACACCTGTCACCTGCCGGTGCAGACCCACAACGCTGCTGAGCATTACCTCTAGCGGGGAGGACCCGCGCCGGCGGGGCTAGGCTCGGGGGATGCGTTCCGCTCAGCAGATCCTCGCCGACTCCGCCGTGATCGCCGTCGTGGGCGCCTCCCGCGATTTGGGCAAGGCCGCGCACCGCGTACCGCTGGAGATGCAGCGGCACGGCTGGCGGATCATCCCGGTCAACCCGACTGTGGACGAGTTGTTCGGCGAGAAGGCGTATCCGACGCTGGCCGACATCCCGCACCCGGTCGACCTGGTCGACGTGTTCCGCCCGGCGCGGGACGCGGTCGACGTGGTCCGGCAGGCGGTGGCGATCGGCGCCCCGGCGGTGTGGTTGCAGCTCGGCATCTTCTCGGACGAGGCGCGCCGGATCGCCGAGGAGGCGGGCCTCGACTACGTCGAGGACAGGTGCCTCATCGTGGAGCGGGCCGCCGCCGGACTGACCCGTACCTCCGGCCCGACGGCCGACTGACGGCGCGGCACGCGGCGCGTACCCTTCCGGGCATGTCCGGTCCCGGCCCGATGGCTGCGGCGGTGCCCGACCGCGACGGGTTGTGGTCCCGCCGGTTGTTCGCGCTCCTGGCCGGTACGGCGGTGGCCGCGGTGAGCGGCCGGGTTCTCCTCGCGCTGGATCCGTCGCACCTCGACGCGGCTCGTGGCGTGGTGTGGCTGGTGATGCTGGGGCACCTGGCGCAGCGGTACTGGCGGCCACGGCGGACCGGCCGGCTGATCTGGCGGCCCCGGGTGGCCGGGCCGCACGGCGCCGAACCGGGGCTGGTCGCCCGGCGGTCGGCGGCGGGATGGCTGGGGCTGACCGCGGACGTGACAGCGGGTGTCGTGGTGGCCCTCGGCGGTTTCTCGGTCCTGACCGAGCGCTGGCCGCAGGTCGAGGCGGGGCGACCGCCGGTGCTGACCGCGGTGGCTCTCGGCCTGGGCTGGGTGGTCTACGCGGAGACGCGGTTCACCGGCCGGCTGGCGTTGACCGGCGGCGGGCTCCGGTACGGCGGGGACTGGTACCCGTGGTCGGAGATCCGGGGCGTCCGGCGCTCCGGCGAGCGCGCCGGCGGTGTGCACCTCCGGCTGGAACCGGAGCGGCTGCCCCGGACGGTGGTCGGCGGACGCGACCTGGCCGTGCCGGACGAACGGCTCATCGCCGCGATCGAGGCGTTCCGGACCACGCCGGAGGCGCTGGCGGTGGGGTTGCCGGTGACACCCCCGGAGCCGGCCCCCGGCGTGGCGGAACGCTGAACGCTACTGCTTGTACTGCTTGAGCAGGCCGCGCGAGATGATCGTCTTCTGGATCTCCGAGGTGCCCTCGCCGATCAGCAGGAACGGCGCCTCGCGCATCAGGCGCTCGATCTCGTACTCCTTGGAGTAGCCGTAGCCGCCGTGGATCCGGAACGCCTCCTGGACCACCTCGGCGCAGTACTCGGAGGCGAGCAGCTTGGCCATGCCGGCCTCGACGTCGTTGCGCTGGCCGGCGTCCTTGAGCCGGGCCGCGTTGACCATGAGCGCGTGCGCGGCCTCGATCTTCGTACCCATCTCGGCGAGCTTGAACGCGACGGCCTGGTGCCGGGCGAGCGGCTGGCCGAAGGTGTGGCGCTGCTGGGCGTACGCGACGGCCAGCTCGAACGCCCGGATCGAGATGCCGCAGGCGCGGGCCGCGACGTTGACCCGGCCGACCTCGATGCCGTCCATCATCTGGTAGAAGCCGCGGCCGACCTTCTCCTCGCCGCCGAGCACGGCGGAGGCGGGCACGGTGACGCCGTCGAGCACCATCTCGGTGGTCTCGACGCCCTTGTAGCCCATCTTGTCGATCTTGCCGGGGATGGTGAGGCCGGGCGCGGTCTCACCGAAGCCGGGCTCCTTCTCCAGCAGGAAGGTGCTCATGTTGCCGTAGACCGAGTCGGCCCCGGTGTCGGTCTTGACCAGGGTGGCCACCACCGACGAGTACGCGCCGTTGGTCAGCCACATCTTCTGGCCGTTGAGGACGTAGTTGTCGCCGTCGCGGACGGCCTTCGACTTGATCGCCGAGACGTCCGAGCCGCACTCGGGCTCGGACATCGAGAACGCGCCGCGCACCTCGCCGGTGGCCATCCGGGGCAGCAGCCGGGCCTTCTGGTCGGCGGAGCCGTGCTGCGAGATCAGGTACGCCACGATGAAGTGCGTGTTGACGATGCCGGAGATCGACATCCAGCCCCGGGACAGCTCCTCGACCACGAGCGCGTAGGTCAGCAGGGACTCGCCCAGCCCGCCGTACTCCTCGTCGATGGTGAGGCCGAACAGCCCCATCTCGCGCATGCCGTCGAGGATGTCGCTCGGGTACTCGTCGGCGTGCTCCAGCCGCTGCGCGTGCGGAATGATCTCTTTGTCGGCGAACTCCCGGACAGTTTCCAGGATCGACCGCTGCACGTCGGTCAGTCCGGGCGTCTGGGCGAGTCGGGCCATCTCAGCCTCCGGGGTCGTCGGCGCATTACTCAGGGGTAACTGAACGCTCGGTCAGTATCGGCCCCGGGACCGGCGCAGCCAAGGTGACCAGTCCCTACAACCGCTGTGAAAAGGTTCACCGCTACGGGTAGCGTCCGCAAGAGAGAGGGCCCGTTCACCTGGGGAAAAGGGGCGCGCGTGACTGACGAGCAGCCACCCTCACCGTACGAGCCGCCGCCGCACGGCCAGCCGTACGGGCAGCCGCAGTACGGCCAGCAGCATCCGCAGTGGGGCCAGCAGCCCCCGTACGCCCCGCAGCCGCCCTACGGCCAGTACGGCCCACCCGGGCCGGGGCCACGCCCCGGCGGCACGAACGTGCTCGCCATCCTGTCACTGGTCTTCGCGTTCGTCTTCGCGCCCGCCGGCATCGTCTGCGGCCACCTGGCGAAGCGGCAGATCCGGCAGACCGGCGAGGACGGCGACCAGCTCGCCACCTGGGGACTGATCCTCAGCTACATCTTCACCGCGATCGGCCTGGTGGCCTGCTGCGGCTGGATCGGGCTGGCGATCTGGGCCAACTCCGACAACGGCACCTACTGAGGCTCAGCGGAACTGCGCCTCCCGGACGCTGTTGCCACCGTCGACCACGAGCATCTGCCCCGTGATGTACGACGCGGCCGGCGAGCAGAGGAACGCGATCGCGGCGGCCACCTCGTCCGGCGTGCCGGGACGCCCGACCGGCGTACCCAGGCCCTGCTTGATCTCGGCCATGGTGGACGCCGCGGTGTGGATGATGCCCGGCGCCACCGCGTTCACAGTCACCCCGTCGGCGATCATCTCCATCGCCAGCGCCCGGGTCAGCCCGACCACGCCGGCCTTGGCCGCCGCGTAGGCCGCCTCGGTGGGCAGCGCGTTGACCGGCCCGGCGGTGGCGGCCAGGTTGACGATCCGGCCCCAGCCCCGTTCGGCCATGCCACCGATGAACGCCCGGCTGCACAGGAACGCGGTGGTCAGGTTCCTGTCGATCTCGCCGCGCCACTCGTCGTACGTCAGCTGGGCCACCGGCCGCAGCACCTCCGGGCTGGCCCGGCTGGCCAGGCCCGCGTTGTTCACCAGCACCTCGACGTCGCCGAGCTGCTCGGCCACCGCGTCGGCGAGCGCGCCCACCTCCGACTCGTCGGTGAGGTCGGCGACGAAGCCGGTGACGCCCAGCTCGCCCGCGCGCTCGTGGATGCGCCGGGTGGTGGAGACGATCGCGACCCGGGCGCCCAGGTCGGACAGCCGGCGCGCGGTCGCGTACCCGATGCCGTCGGCGCTGCCCGCGCCGGTGACCAGCGCGACCCGGCCGTCCAGCCGCATGGTGGCCGGTTCCGGCAGCGGCGCCGGCCGTTCGGAGTCGGCGGCGCCGACCGGCTCGCCGCCACGCGGGCGCCGCACCGACCCCGGCCGGCTCATGTCCCGTCGCGACCGACCCCCACGCGCGTCAAGTGCCATGCCGAGGATCCTGCCCGGTACCGACCCGCCGGGCAACGCGCGCCCGGAAAGAGGGTGCTCCGTGTCGCGAGCCGGTGGCTACCCTGAGCCGACCACGTACCTGGAGATGATCAGATGAGCTATCCCCCACCGCCCGGTGGTTGGCAGGACCCCTCGGCGGCCGGGCCGCACTCGGCGCCGCCGGCCGACCCGATCATGCCCGCGATCCCGAACCAGCCGGGCCCGGCCGACCCGTACGCGCCGGTCGCCGATCCCTACGCGCCGGTCGCCGACCCGTACGCGGGCGCGAAGTCCCCGTACGCCCCACCCGGCGGCGACCCGTACGCCGCCGCGATGCCCGGCTACCCGCCCCCGGGCACCTACCCGCCGCCGGGGGCCTATCCCGGCTACGCGATGCCGCCGGCCCGCACCAACACGATGGCCATCGTGGCGCTGGTCCTGTCGCTCGTCGGCTTCGCCTCGTGCATCACCGCGCCGATCGGCGCCATCATGGGCCACGTCGCGCGCAAGCAGATCCGGGAGACCGGTGAGCAGGGCGAGGGCATGGCCACGGCGGCCATCATCGTGGGCTGGATCCTGACCGCTCTGCTGGTCGCCGGCATCATCTTCTACATCGTGATGATCGTGATCGCGATCGGCGCGTCCAGCGCCAGCAGCAGCTACTGACGCCACCGGGCCGCCCCCGGGCGCGGGGGCGGCCCGACGCGCGATCAGGCCGAGGGCGGCGTGAACGAGGACGTACGGGACATGCCGGCGGCGCGGCCCTTGGCGGCGATCACCAGGGCCATCTTGCGGGACGCCTCGTCGATCATCTCGTCGCCGAGCATCACCGCGCCGAGCTTCCCGCCCGCCTCCGAGGTGTAGTAGTCGTAGGCGTCGAGGATCAGCTCGGCGTGGTCGTAGTCGGCCTGCGCCGGCGAGTAGACCTCGTTCGCCGCGTCGATCTGGCCGGGGTGCAGCACCCACTTGCCGTCGAAGCCCAGCGCCGCCGAGCGCTTCGCCACCTCGCGGAACGCGTCCACGTCGCGGATCTGCAGGAACGGGCCGTCGATGGCCTGCTTGTCGTGCATCCGCGCGGCCATCAGGATGCGCATCAGGATGTAGTGGTACGGGTCGCCCGGGTAGTCCGGGATCAGCGCGCCGACCACCAGGGACTTCATGTTGATCGAGGCCATGAAGTCGGCCGGGCCGAAGATGATCGTCTCGACCCGGGGCGAGGCGCCGGCGATGGCGTCCACGTTCACCAGCCCGGCCGCGTTCTCGATCTGCGCCTCGATGCCGATCCGGCCCACCTCCAGGCCGAGCGTCTTCTCGATCTGGGTGAGGAGCAGGTCCAGCCAGTGCACCTGCTCGGCGTTCTGCACCTTCGGCAGCATGATGCAGTCCAGGTTCGCCCCGGCGCCCTCGACCACCTCGATGACGTCCCGGTAGGTCCACGGCGTGGTCAGGTCGTTCACCCGGACCACGCGGGTCTTGCCCGCCCAGTCGCCCTCGTTCAGCGTCGCCACGATGTTCTTGCGCGCGTCCGGCTTGGCCAGCGGGGCGACCGCGTCCTCCAGGTCCAGGAAGACCTGGTCGGCGGGAAGGCCCTGGGCCTTGCCGAGCATCTTGACGCTGGAGCCGGGCACCGCCAGGCAGGATCGGCGGGGACGACCGACAGCGGTCATGGGTGCGCTCCTTCCAGCGTCCGGCGCAGGCGCCGGCGCAGCGGTGGATTTCGAGAACTTAACGATCCCAAAGGGCGTGGTGACGCCACGGTAACCTCGTGCCGTGACCGGGGTGAATGGACCTGTGGAAGATCTCACTGAGCGTCGGATCGTGGTGCTGACCGGGGCGAGCTCCGGCATCGGCCTGGCCGCCGCGGAGGAGCTGGCGCGCCGCGGTGACCAGGTGGTGCTGGTCGGCCGGGACCCGGCCCGGCTGCGCGCCGCGGGCGAGCGGGTCCGCGAGTGCTGCGGCGAGCAGCCGGAGCTGTTCCGCGCCGACTTCGCGGTGCTCGACGACGTACGCGGGCTCGCCGAACGCCTGCGCGAGCGCTACGACCGGATCGACGTGCTCGCCAACAACGCCGGCGCGATCGTGCTGGAGCCGATCACCACGGTCGACGGTTTCGAGCTGAGCATGCAGGCCAACCACCTCGCCCCGTTCCTGCTCAGCAACCTGCTGCGAGACCGGATCGGGCGGATGGTGGTCACCGGCTCGGACGCGCACCGCAGCGGCGTGCTCGACCCCGACGACCTCAACTCCGCGCTGCGCTCGTACCGGCCGTTCCGCGCGTACGGCACCAGCAAGCAGGCGAACATCCTGTTCACCGCCGAGGCGGCCCGGCGCTGGCCGGAGGTGCCCGCGCACGTGTTCCACCCGGGCGTGGTGCGGACCCGCTTCGGCAACGAGAGCCGGATCGTGGCGCTCGGCATGCGGCTGCTGCCGTTCCGCAGCCCGGAGAAGGGTGCCGAGACGCTGGTCTGGCTCGCTTGCCAGGATCCGTCCCGGCTGACGAACGGCGGCTATTACGCCGACCGCAAGCCGCACCGGCCCCGGCCCAAGGCGGCCGACCCGGCGCTGGCCGCGCGGCTCTGGACGGCCAGCGCGAAGGCCGTCGGCGTCGACGCCTGAGCGGGTCACCACGACCGCCGGTCCGCTGGGACACTCGACGCCATGACGACGGGAAACGAGGTCCTGCTGGTCGCGCTGGTCGACCTGAGCGCCGACGCGGACGCCGGGCGGCGGTACGAGGACGCGGTGCTGGCGCTGCTCGGCCGGCACGGCGGCGAGTTGCAACGGCGGCTGCGTACCGGCGACGGGGAGACCGAGGTGCACGTGATCCGGTTCGCCGCCCGCGCCGGGCTGGACGCGTTCCTGGTCGACCCGGACCGCGTCGCGCTGCGCGCCGAGCTGGGCGACGCCGCGCCCGCCACCCGCGTGCTTGAGGTACGCGACGTCTGAGCTGCGCCTTCTCCCTCACTTCATCACGCGGGGACGCCGAGAACAAGACTTGATCTTGGGGTTGGCCAGGCGCAGTGTCGGGGCATGGACTTCGATCCTCTGGCCACCGCCCGCCGCGCACTCTGGATCGGCGGCGCGCAGTGGGCCGGCAAGACGACACTCGCGGTCACGTTGGCACTGCGGTACGGGCTGACCGCGTACCTCTACGACCGCCACGACGCGCGAGGGCACGACGACCGGCGGATCGCCGACCGGATCCGACGGGGTGAGCCGCCGGACGGCCCGGACGCGGAGGCGACCTGGGTGACGACGAACCCGGAGCGGATGGCAGCCGAGACCCTCGCCGGATTTCCGCGCCGCTTCGAGTGGGTGCTCGACGACCTGAGCGCGCTGGTGAGCGGTCGCCGGGTGGTCGCCGAGGGCTGGGGGCTGCGGCCCGAACTGGTTGCCCCGATCGTCGAGTCGACAGGGCAGATGGTGGTGCTGGTGCCGACGCCGGAGTTCCGCGCGTACCAGGTGGAACGGCTGCCGCGGGCGATGGCCCGGCATCCCGGCGTGAGCGACCCGGAGCGGGCGTGGCGTCATCGGATCGCGCGCGACGAGCTGGTCGCCGCCGACGCGGTCGCCGGCGCCCGGGCGCTCGGGGTACGCGTGATCGAGGTGGACCTCGACCGGGACGCCGAGGCGGTCGCAGCGCTGGTCGCCGACCACTTCGCCGGATACCTCTGAGCGTCACCGCGACACGTGCACCGGGACGCTCGTCACCACCACGCCGGGCAGCGCCCGCAGCGCGGTCCGCAGCCGCTGCTCGGCGCGGCTGTGCAGCAGCCGGTACCGACGTCGGCGCAGCACCACCTCCGGCACGATCACGGTGAGCGTCAGGTCCGGGCTCGCGGCGTGCAGCGCCTCCAGGTAGTGCGCCAGCGGGCCGATCACCGACCGGTACGGCGACACGATCGTCTCCAGCTTCAGGTGGTCGCCCCAGGCCCGCCACTGGTCCCGGAACCGGTCCGCCTCGTCCTGCGCCGGAGCGAGGTGCACGGCGAGCGTCGGCCGCCCGAGCGAGGTCGCGTACGCCAGCGCGCGCAGCGACGCCCGGTTCAGCCGGGCCACCGGCACCACCACCAGGTGGCGTACCTGCTGGGGCAGCTCGTCGCACTCGGCGGGCGGCGCGGACGGCGGCGAGTGCAGCGCCAGCGCGCGGTGCAGCCGGTCGTAGTGCCCGTGGATCCGGCGGAACAGCAGCACCAGCAGCGGCACCGCGAGCACCACCACCCAGGCGCCCTCGGCGAACTTGGCTACCGCCGCGGTCAGCAGCACCAGGCCGGACAGCGTCGCGCCGACCGCGTTGACCGCTAGCCGGCGACGCCAGCCCGGCCCCCGGCGGCGCCGCCAGTGCACCACCATGCCGGTCTGGGACAGCGTGAAGGCGAGGAAGACGCCCACCGCGTAGAGCGGGATCAGCCGCTCGGTGTGCCCGCCGAACGCGACGAACACCACCGCCGCGGTCAGCGCCAGCGCCACCAGCCCGTTGCTGAACGCCAGCCGGTCGCCCATGTGCAGGAACCGGCGCGGCGCGTGCCCGTCCCGGGCCATGAAGAACAGCAGCCGGGGAAAGTCGTTGAACGCCGTGTTCGCCGCGAGCAGCAGGATCAGCGCGGTCGTGGCCTGCAGGATCGCGTACCCGGGACCGCTGGGGAACGTGACCCGGCCGAGCTGGGACAGCAGCGTCTCGTCCGCGCGGGGCGCCAGACCGTCGAGGTGGATCAGCCCGATCAGGCCGGCGAACAGCGTCACCAGCATGGCGACCATCCAGCCCAGCGTGGTGCGGGCGTTGCGCCACTCCGTCGGGCGGAACGCGGGCACCGCGTTCGAGACCGCCTCGATGCCGGTCATCGACACCGCCCCGGAGGAGAACGCCCGCAGCACCAGCAGCAGGCCCAGCCCCTCGGCCGCGGGCGCCGAGGGCGGCGGCAGCGGCGCGAAACCCCGCGAGGCGGCCTTCGCGTACCCGACCGCCAGCACCACGAGCAGCACCACCACGAACGCGTACGTGGGCAGCACGAAGATGTTCCCGGCGGTGCGTACGCCGCGCAGGTTGCCGGCGAGCAGCACGGCGATCACCAGCACCCCGAGCGGCACGGTCCACCGGCCGAGGCCGGGCAGCGCCGAGGTGACCGCGTGCACCCCGGCCGCGATCGACACCGACACGGTCAGCACGTAGTCGAGCATCAGCCCGGCCGCGGCGGCGAGTCCCGGCGTACGCCCGAGGTTGTCCCCCGCGACGATGTACGAGCCGGCGCCGTGCGGATAGGCCGGGATGGTCTGCCGGTAGGACAGGCCGACCGCGACCATCAGCACCACCAGCACGGCGGCCAGCGGCAGGGCCAGCCCGAGCGCGGCGCTCCCGGCCAGCACCAGCACCGCGAGCATCGCCTCCGGCCCGTACGCGACGGAGCTGAGCAGATCCGAGGAGAGCACAGGCAGCGCGACCAGCTTGCGCATCCGCTCGTAGAGCACCGACGCGCTGGACAACGGCGGACCGATCAGGGTCCGGCGGACCCGGGCGACCGACCGGCCGGCCCGGTTGCCGGGCAGGTCCGCCGCGCCGGTGGCGACCAGTTCCCCCGGCTGCGCCACGGTGAACATGTCGATCGGCGCCAGCCGGCCGAAGCGGGTGGGCGCCGGATGGTGGTCGTGCCGGCCCAGCGTCGGGTCGACCGGCAGGTCGTCGGCGCGGCGCGGGCCGCGCCACCGCTCGCCGATCCGGCCGAGCGCCGCCCGTTCCTCGTCGCCGAGCGGCGGGAACTCGGCCGAGGGCGTGACGACCGTGCCCGCCTGCGCCGCGTCGTCCCGCTCCGCCCCCACCCTGAGCACTTTCGTGCAAACGGGACCATCCAGGGGCCGGAACGGCGCGACTTCGCCCCGACCGGCTCAGTCGGGCGCGTCGCCGGGTCGCCGCGCCCGCTCCGCGTCGCCCAGCGGGTCCGGGTCGGCGGGCGCCGCGACCGGCGTGGCACGGCGACCGGCCCGCGCCCCGCCGAGCACCACCACCGCCACGCCGGCCAGCAGCAACGCCAGGCCGGGCAGGGCCAGCGGCCGGGGCAGCTGGCCCAGCCACACCCAGCCGATCACTGCAGCGCCGGGCGCCTCCAGCAGGATCAGCACGCTCACAGTGGTCGCGGAGACCCGGTGCAGGGCGTAGTTGAACATCGAGTGGCCGAGCAGTTGGGCGCCGGCCACCAGTCCGAGGATCGCCAGCCAGGTCGTGCCCTCGAAGCCGTGCAGGCGTACCCCTCCGACCAGGCACACCACCAGCAGGACCAGCGCGCACACGCCGTAGCAGACGGTGGTGTAGGTGGTGGTGCTGATGCTGGCCCGGGCCCGCTCACCGAAGGCGGTGTAGACGGCCGCGAACAGGCCGCCGACCACCGCGAGCAGGTCACCGGCGAACGCCCGGCCCGAGACGCCGAAGTCCGCGCCGGTGGCGAGCGCCGCGCCGAGCACGGCCACCGCGATGCCGGCCCACACCGCCGCCGGCAGCCGCCGCCCCTGCCAGCGGGCGATCAGGCCCTGCCAGACCGGCTGCGTCGCGCCGAGCGCGGTGGCGGCCGCGACCGAGGTGAGCTGCGCGCTCGGCATCCAGGTGGCGAAGTGGGCGGCCAGCGCGACCCCGGCGAGTACGCAGTAGAGGCCCTCACGCCGGCCCGGCCCGACCGTCAGGGCGCGCAGCTCGGCCCGTCGACGGGTCAGCGCCACCGGCCCGAGGACCGCAGCCGACAACGCGGTACGCCAGAACGCGACAGCGAGCGCCGAGGCGGCGGCGAACGCCACGAGCGGTGCCGAGGACGACACCGAGGCGACAGCCAGGGCGAGCGCGCCCACCGTCAACACGTCGAGCGACGGGCGATGCGGAACGGTCGGCACGAGCGGTAATCCTCACACGAACACCCGACCGACACGGAAAGTCAGCACTCCGTTACGATCATGCGTCCCGGCGATCTCCCCCCTCGACGTCCGGAGGCGTTCCCTCATGCCCAGATTCCAGGCCGTGCTGTTCGATTTCTTCGGCACCCTGACCCACGGCGCGCGGCGTGGAGCCGCCCACATCGCCACCGCCGAACTGCTCGGCTGCTCCCCCGAGGCCCTGATGGAGGTGCTGGACAGCAGCTTCTACGAACGGGCCAGCGGCTCCTTCGGTAACGCCGAGTCCACCATGCGCCGGGTGTGCGCCCGGCTCGGCGTCCACCCGTCCGACGCGGCGGTACGCGCCGCCGTCGCCTCCCGGCACCTTGCCGTACGCGCCGACACCCGGCTGCGCGCCGAGGCGGTCCCGGTGCTGGCCGCGCTGCGTCGCCGGGGCGTCGGCACCGGGCTGGTCAGCGACTGCACGCACGAGCTGCCGGCGTTCCTGCCGCAGCTCCCGGTCGCGCCGCTGCTCGACGCCCAGATCTTCTCGGTACGCCTCGGGCGCTGCAAACCGGACCCGGAGCTCTACCTCGCCGCGTGTTACCGGCTCGGCCAGGCGCCGGCCGACTGCCTCTACGTCGGCGACGGCGACAGCCAGGAACTGACCGGCGCGGAACGGGCCGGGCTGAGCGCGGTCCGGCTGGCCGCGCCGGATCTGGCCGGCCATGTGGTCCTCAACGCCGACCACGGCTTCGACGGGCCGTCGCTGACCTCGCTGACGGACGTGCTCGGCCTGCTCGACCCGGTCCCCGTCGCCTGACCGGGCCCGTCGGACGCGGGGCGTCAGACGTGGCCGGGTCGGATCGGGCGGCCGCCTGACGCCCCGGCGGTTCGCGGTCAGCGGCGGCGGACGCGGTGCAGGCGGAACGGCTTGCGGACGGCCCGCACCACGGGGGCCGGCCGGGGCTGCTCACTCAGCGAGCTGTCCGGCAGGTCGGCGCCGGTCACGACGGCGCCGACGGGCGCGAGCCGGTTGAGCGCGCATCCCTGCGCCACCCATCGCTCCACCAGCTCGACGGCAGCCCCTGAGGCGTTGAGCCGCTTCGCCGCGACCAGCGGCGCGGCCGTGTCCCACTCCTCGGTGCCGGGTCGCAGCCGGGTCACCCGCGCCGACCAGGTGACGATCCGTCCGCCGTGGTCGCCGCGCAACGTGACCTCGGCGGTCTCGCTGTCGGCCAGCCCGGGGGCGGCCTGCTCACCGGGGCCGGTGACCACCAGCAGCGTGCCGTCCAGCGGGAGGCACCACAGCGCGTACGCCGGGCCGCCGCCACTGCTCACCCAGCAGACAGCGGCCTTCTTCACCGCCTCGTCCACCAGCGGAGGAGTCACCCGCTCGTCCACCTCGTCACTCACCCCGCCATCCTCCCCCATTCCGGCCCGTCCCTCCCGCCCCGGCCGGTTGACCAAGGAGTTCGTGTCCTCCAGAGGCCCGTTCGCCGACACGAACTCCTTGATCAACAAGGTGGGATGGGGGTGGGGTGGGGTGGGGTCAGCCGATGAACGGGGGGACGGTGATCTCGCCTCGGGCCACCGGCATCACCTGGCCGGAGACGGTCGCTCCCAGCGCCAGCCCGCCGGAGGCGGTCACCGTGCAGGTCAGCGTGGAGGGGCGGTGGATCTCGATGCCCTGCCGAACGGTGTACTCCGCGCGCCCCTCGCCGGGCAGCAGCCCGCTCGCGACCAGCCACACGCCCAGCCCGAGAGCGGCCGAGCCGGTCGCCGGGTCCTCGGGCACGCCGAGCCCCGGCACGAAGACCCGGGCGTGCGCGGTTTGCGAATCGGCGTCCCAGGAGAAGAGGCTGACGTGCTCAACGCCGTACCGCTCCGCCGCCGTCGTGTTCAACCGTGCCCGGGCCACCGCGTCCGGGCGTACCGGAAGGTAGGGGAACTCCAGGCCGCACCCGGCGACGCGCGGCGGCGGGCCGACGTGGTCGGGGCCGGTGAGGCCGACCATCTCCAGCAGCGGTTCCGGGTCGAGTTCCGGGCCGAGCGTGGGCGTGCCGCCGGTGAGCGTCGCGCCGGTGGCAGTCACCTCGATCGGCAGGACGCCGGCGCCGCACTCCTGGGTGACCCGGCCCGCGCCGAAGACGCCACGCCGGCTCGCGGTCACCGCGGCGCCGACGCTCGGGTGCCCGGCGAAGGGCAGTTCGTCGGCGGGGGTGAAGATCCGCGCCCGGTAGGTGGCGCCGACCTGTGTCGGCGGGAGCACGAAGACCGTCTCGGACAGGTTGAACTCCAGCGCGAGCGCCTGCATCTGCTCGGTGGCCAGCCCTTCCGCGCCGAACACCACAGCCAGCGGGTTGCCGGCGAAGGGGCGGTCGGTGAAGACGTCCACGATCTCGTAGCCCAAGGTCGACATGCTGTTAGAGAGTAGGCCCTTAGGCTGGTGCCCGTGAGCACGCCGAACCGGGTCTACCTCGCTCGACTCGCCGGAGTCGCCGTTTTCGACCCGAACGGCGATCAGGTCGGCCGCGTCCGGGACGCGGTGGCGCGGATGCGCGCGACCCAGCGACCGCCGGAGGTGGTCGGCCTGGTCGCGGAGATGCCGATGCGACGGCGCATCTTCCTGTCCATCAACCGGATCACCTCCATCGATCCCGACGGGGTGGTGCTCGGCAGCGGCACGCTCAACCTGCGCCGGTTCGAGAAGCGCCCGAACGAGCTGCTGGTGCTCCAGGAACTGCTCGACCGCCGGGTCCAGGTCGAGGGCGGCCGGGCCGGCTCCGTGGTGGACGTGGCCATGGAGTGCAGCCGCGGCGGCGAGTGGACGCTGAGCCGGGTCGCCGTGCGCGAGCACACCGGCCGGCTCACCCGGCGCGGCCACCTCCACCAGGTCGAGTGGGACCGGGTGCACGGCCTCGGCGCGGTCGGCGACAACCGGGGTACGGCGAACCTGCTCGCCGTCCTGGAGGACATGCGCCCCGCCGACCTCGCCAACGCCCTCCAGGACCTGCCCGACGCCCGGCGCAACGAGGTGGCCGCAGCGCTCGACGACGAGCGCCTGGCCGATGTGCTCAGCGAGCTGCCCGAGCACGACCAGGTGGAGATCCTGGCCGCGCTGGACCGCCAGCGCGCCGCCGACGTGCTGGAGGAGATGGAGCCGGACGACGCCGCCGACCTGCTCAACGAGCTGCCCCCGCCGGAGCAGGACGTGCTGCTCGACCTGATGGAGCCGGACGAGGCCGACCCGGTACGCCAGTTGCTGCGCTACGCCTCCGGCACCGCCGGCAGCGTGATGACCTCGGAACCGGTGATCCTGCCGCCGGACGCCACGGTGGCCGAGGCGCTGGCCCGGATCCGGGAGCCGCAGCTCTCGCCCGCGGTGGCCGCCCAGGTCTTCGTGACCCGCGCCCCACTGACCACGCCCACCGGCCGCTACCTGGGTATGGTGCACTTCCAGCGGTTGCTCCGGGAACCTCCGGCCGATCTGCTCGGCGGCATCGTGGTCAACGACATCGACCCGCTGCG
This sequence comes from Micromonospora sp. M42, assembly GCF_000568915.1. Classification (NCBI taxonomy): domain Bacteria; kingdom Bacillati; phylum Actinomycetota; class Actinomycetes; order Micromonosporales; family Micromonosporaceae; genus Micromonospora; species Micromonospora sp. M42. The sequence continues at coordinate 3,694,227 of NZ_KK037233.1, forward strand.
GACGTCGACCCCGCTGCCCGAGATCACCCGCCGGATGGCGACGTACGACATGGTGAGCATGCCGGTGGTGGACCGGAACAACCGCCTGGTCGGCGCGGTGACAGTGGACGACGTGCTCGACCACTCCCTGCCGCGGGACTGGCGGGACCGGGACGCGGTATCCCCCTCGTCCGCCACCGACGACGGCCCCCTGGACGGCGACGATGAGTGATCAGCGACGGGGCGACCGGCTGGACCAGCCGCGCACCCCACGGAACCTGCGCCTGCGCCGAGTCGACGCGGAGACGTTCGGCCGCTGGGCCGAGGGCATCGCCCGGGGCATGGGCACGGCGAACTTCCTCGTCTACATGACGCTGATCCTGGTGGCCTGGTTCCTGTGGAACACGCTGGCCCCGGCGAACCTGCGCTTCGACCCGTACACCTTCACGTTCTTGACCTTGGTCCTGTCCCTGCAGGCGTCCTACGCGGCGCCGTTGATCCTGCTCGCGCAGAACCGGCAGGCGGACCGGGACCGGATCGCGCTGGACGAGGACCGGCGGCGGGCCACGCTGCAGAAGGCCGACACGGAGTACCTGGCGCGGGAGATCGCCGCGCTGCGGATCGCGATGGGTGACGTGGCGACCCGGGACTTCCTCCGCTCGGAGCTGACCCGGCTGGGCGAGGAACTGGACGAGGCGGCCGAGCGGCGGCGCAAGCTGGAGCGACGGCAGCAGGAGCGGGAGGCCCGCCGGACGGCCGGCGCCGATCGGCTGGACGAGCCCCGGGACGAGCTGGACGGCGACTTCGCGCGGGACGGTCGCTACGAGGGCTGACCGGCCATCGAATCGCTCACACCGCCCCCGCCAGCGGCGGGGGCCGATGACCCGCGACGTAGCATTGCGGGCATGTCAGCACCCGTCAGCACCGTCTCCGACGCGATCCAGGCCGCCCTGGCCACCGTCAACGACCCGGAGATCCGCCGGCCGATCACCGAACTCGGCATGGTCCAGTCCGCCGAGCGGGACGACGACGGCGTGGTCCGGGTGGAGCTGCTGCTCACCGTGGCCGGCTGCCCGCTGAAGGACAAGCTGCGCAGCGACATCACCGCCGCCGTGGGCGCGGTGCCCGGCGTGAGCGGCGTGGAGATCGTCTTCGGGGTGATGAGCCCGGAGCAGCGCCAGGAGCTGCAGTCGAAGCTGCGCGGCGGTGGCGCCACTGCCGAGCCGGTGATCCCGTTCGCCCAGCCCGGCTCGCGGACCCGCGTCTACGCGGTGGCCAGCGGCAAGGGCGGTGTCGGCAAGTCGAGCGTGACCGTCAACCTGGCCGCCGCGCTGGCGTCGCGGGGCCTGTCGGTGGGTGTGGTGGACGCGGACATCTACGGCCACTCGGTGCCCCGGATGCTCGGCGCCGACGGCGCGCCGACCCGCGTCGAAGACATGATCATGCCGCCGCAGTCGCACGGCGTGAAGGTCATCTCGATCGGCATGTTCACCCCCGGCAACGCCGCCGTGGTCTGGCGCGGGCCGATGCTGCACCGGGCGCTCCAGCAGTTCCTCGCCGACGTCTACTGGGGCGACCTGGACGTCCTCCTGCTCGACCTGCCACCGGGCACCGGCGACATCGCGATCTCGGTGGCCCAGTTGCTGCCGAACGCGGAGATCCTGGTGGTCACCACGCCGCAGGCGGCCGCCGCGGAGGTGGCCGAGCGGGCCGGCGCGATCGCGTTGCAGACCAACCAGCGGGTGGTCGGCGTCATCGAGAACATGTCGTGGCTGGAGATGCCGGACGGCTCCCGGATGGAGGTCTTCGGGGCCGGTGGCGGCGCGGCGGTGGCCGAGTCGCTGACCCGGACCATCGGAGCGCAGGTGCCGGTGCTGGGGCAGATCCCGCTGGACACCCGGGTACGCGAGGGCGGCGACGCCGGTCAGCCGATCGTGCTGGCGCAGCCGGACGCTCCCGCCGCGAAGGCCCTGTTCCAGGTCGCCGACCGCCTGGCCGTACGTCGCGAGTCCCTGCTCGGCAAGCCCCTGGGCCTGAAGCCCGCCGGCCGCTAGCTCCCACCGCTCCCCAACCGCCCCTTCCCGCCGCACGCGAGAGGGGGCGGTCCCTTTTCCGGCTCAGGTGGCGTCGTCGTAGGACGGGCGGGGGGCCGGCGGGGTGGGGGTGCTGGTCGCGACGCTGGGGGTACGCAGGTCGGCGGCCTTCGCGACGTCCTTCAGCTCGTCGTGCACGCCGGTGACGTCCGAGCGCAGGTTGTCGTACATGCTCTGCAGCGGCTTGCGGATCGCCTGCTCGTCGTCCTCGCTGAGCAGGTGCTTGCGGATGAACGCCTTGGGGTGCAGGTCCTCCAGCTGGATGTCCGTACCCAGCTCGCGGCTCAGGTCGCCGGTGGCGTTGCGCGCCATGCTGCGCAGGTTGCGGACCATCCGGAGACCGTCGTTGATGACGTTGGGCAGCCGGTCCCCGAAGATCAACAGCGCCAGGAGCAGCAGGACGCCGATCTCCCACCAGTTCAGGTTCTCGAACACCGCGGCCTCCTCGTCCGTGTCCACGGCAAGACTACGCACGTCAGGTGACCATCCGGGAGGGGGTGACCGGTGCTCACTTCGCGTCGGCGGCGAGCGTCACCGAGGCGTTCTGCCGCGCCGACCCCCGCCGGTACTCGACAGTCACCACCGACCCGGGCGCGTACTTGCGCACCAGCGCCACCAGATCGGTCGGGTCGGTCATCGGATGGCCGTCCAGCCGCAGCACCACGTCCCCGGTGCGCAGCCCGGCGGCCGCCGCCGGACCGGCCGGCTCGACCGCGTTGAGGCGTACCCCGCCGCCGGTGGCGCCGGTGCCGCCGACCTGGGCGCCGATCACCGTACGCCGGGCCTTGCCGGTGCCGATGATGTCCTCGGTGATCCGCTTCGCCTGGTTGATCGGGATGGCGAAGGCGAGACCGATGTTGCCGGCCTCCTGCCCGTCGGCCACCAGTGACTTGATCGTCGAGTTCACCCCGACCACCCGGCCGGCGCCGTCCACGAGCGGGCCGCCGGAGTTGCCGTGGTTGACCGCGGCGTCGGTCTGGATCGCCGCGTAGTAGCGGGTCGGCCCGCCCGGCTCGCCGGCCTGCATCGTCCGGTCCAGCGCGCTCACGATGCCGGCGGTGACGGTGTTGGCGAGCGACAGCGGCGAGCCGATCGCGAGCACCGGGTCACCGACAGCGAGCGCGTCGGAGTCGCCGAACTGCACCGGCGTCAGCCCGGAGCGGGAGACCTTGATCACTGCGATGTCCGACTCCGGGTCCTGCCCCACCACGGTGCCGGCGGCGGTGCTGCCGTCGTTGAACACGACCGTCGCCTTTCCGGGGCCGTCGGCGACCACGTGGTCGTTCGTGACGATGTGCCCCTCGGCGCTGACCACGAAGCCGGAGCCCTCACTGGTGCCGCCGAGACTGACCACCCGGATGGTGACCACGCTGGGCAGGACCCGCTCGGCGACGCCCGCGAGCGACTCGGGCTTGCGCTGGGCCAGCGCCGGGGCCTGCCCCGACTGCGCGCCGAGCGTCGGCACGTCACCTCCGCGCAGGAGGGCGTACGTCAGGGCGCTGCCCAGGGAACCGGCCAGCAACGCGGTGACCAGGGAAATCAGCACCATCTGGCGCAGTCCCGGCCGGGTCGGCAGGTCCGGATCGGTGACCGGCTCCGGCTCACCCGCGCCCGGTGTCGGTGCCGCCGGAACGACCACGGCGGCCGGCGCGTACGGGTCCCGCCACGGGTCGGCGAGCGCGTCCGACCACCACGGCGACGTCGCCTGACCCGGGGCGTCCTGCGCGGGTCGTCCCGGCGCCGGTCCACCCGGTGCCGGTGATCCGCCGGGCCGGCGCCAGTCCCAGCCGTCGGTCACGTCGGTGCCTCCCACTCCGTCCCCCTCGCCCCGCGCCGGAGACCGGCGGAGCCGGACGACCGTGACGCGCGGGACGCATCCAGGATTACACGGATGACGCGAATGGAGTCAGGGGTTGCCCTCCGTGACCGCTTCACAGCGGACTCGCGGCTGCGCGGGTACCGGCCCGCCTCTACGCTCACAGTGCATACCGCCCCTCGCACCAGTCCGCCCCCGGAGGTGTCCCATCGCCACGGTCGCCGGTCACGGCAGTTCGACGGCCCAGGCGCTTCACTTCGCCGAGTCGTACGTCACCGAGGACCTCGTGCTGCGCACGGCCCGCGCCCTCGCCCACGAGGTGGGCCTGGAGGCGGTCACGCCCGGGTCGGGAGCCGCCCTGCGGCTGCTCGCCGCCGCCGGCAACGCCCGGGCGGTGGTGGAGATCGGCACCGGCACCGGGGTGAGCGGCATCTGGCTGCTGCGCGGCATGCGCCCGGACGGGGTGCTCACCACGATCGACGTCGAGGTGGAGTACCAGCGCATCGCCCGGCGGCTGTTCCAGGAGGCGGGTTTCCCGTCGGGGCGTACCCGGATCATCACCGGCCGGGCCCTCGACGTGCTGCCCCGCCTCGCGGACGGCGCCTACGACCTGGTCTTCGTGGACGCGGCGGCCACCGGCTTCGCCGCGTACGTGGACGCGGCGCTGCGGCTGCTGCGCCCCGGCGGGGTGCTCGCGCTCAACGGCGCGCTCGCGGCCGGCCGGGTCGGCGATCCGGCCGCGCGGGACGTCGAGACGGTCACCGTGCGGGAGGCCATCAAGGCGATCCGCGAGTCGGAGAACTGGGTGCCCGCGCTGCTGCCGGTCGGCCACGGCCTGCTCGCCGCCGTGAAGAGCTGAATCATGCCCCGGCACGCCTGATTCAGCCCAGCGTCGCCAGCCAGCGCAGCAACCCGCGTACGCCCCAGCCGGTGGCGCCCTTGACCAGTTCGCCGTGCGTGTCGTCGGACCACGACGGCGCGGACATGTCCAGGTGCGCCCACCGGTCCCGCAGGTCACCGGTGAACTCCCGCAGGTACAGCGCGGCCACCACCGAGCCGGCGCCCTGCGCCGGTGAGCTGTGCAGGTCGGCGACGTCGCTGGCCAGGTGTTCGACGTAGTCGTCGGCGAGCGGCATCCGCCAGGCCCGCTCACCGGCCGCGGTGATCGCGTCGAGCAGGTCGCCGGCCAGGGCGTCGTTCTCGCTGTAGAGCGCCGCGTGCCGCTTGCCGAGGGCCACCGCGTTCGCGCCGGTCAGCGTGGCCAGGTCGATCAGCAGGTCGGGCTTCAGCTCGCGGACCGCGTACGCCATCGCGTCGGCGAGGACCAGCCGGCCCTCCGCGTCGGAGTTGGTGCTCTCGCTGGTCAGCCCGCCGTAGTGCCGGATCACGTCGCCGGGGCGGAACGCCGACCCGCTGACCATGTTCTCGGCGAGCGGGGGCAGCGTGGTGACCCCGTTTACCGTGCAGCCCCCAGTTCGGCGGCGCCGAGCGTCGCGGCGATCACCGCGGCGGCGCCCGGTCATGTCCTTGCGCATGAGCTTCATGGCGGGCACCGGTTTGATCGAGATGCCCCGGTGTCGAACGTGATGCCCTTGC
>NZ_KK037233.1:3699886-3774726 GCF_000568915.1 Micromonospora sp. M42
GGCCCGGCCACCTGCTCGGCGAACCACTCCGGGTTCTTGGTGGACGAGGGCGTGTTCGTGAGGTCCCGGGCCAGGCGGGTCATCTCGGCGGTGGTCCGGGCGGCGTCGAGCGTGCCCGCGAGCGCCTCCGGGTCGTCGACGAGCACCAGCGCCTCGGCCAGGGCCGGGCGTCCGCCGGACTCGGTGAGGCGGAAGCGGTACGAGCCGAGCAGCAGGCCCTCGGCCAGGCCGCGCAGCGCCTCGGTCGCCTCGCCGGGAAGCGCGATGGTGATCTGCGTCTCATCCTTCGCCGCGCGGGCCAGCGCGGCGCCCGCGGTGCGCCAGTCGCGCTCGTCGCCGGACCCGACGCCGAGCAGCCACAGCCGTGCCGGAGCGCCGCCGGGACGCAGGTGCTCGCGTACCTCACCGGCGGCGCCGGTGAGCCGGGTGGCGGGCAGCAGGGCGGCGGCCTCGGCCCGGACGTCGTCGCCGGGCGCGACGGCGGTCGGGACCAGTTCGGCCGGAGAGCCGGACGAGTCCGCGGAGTCGGGCTTCCCGGGACGGACGGGCAGGACGAGAGCGTCGGACCCCGCGGGCCCACTCACCAGACGAATGACCAGCACGCTGGACCGTACCTCCGAAATGGTTTCAACGGGGACGTTTCATCGCTCACCCGCAGAGGAAGGCCCTGAGCCACCGGCGGTGCCGGTGGCTCAGGGTATGACGAACCGCCCGCGCGGCGGACGCCACGCGGACACTCCTCGAATCAGCCCGCTGCCGCCTTCAGCGCGTCACCCAACGCGGTGGCCTCGTCGGGAGTCATCTCGACGACGAGCCGGCCACCACCCTCCAGCGGGACACGCATGACGATGCCCCGGCCCTCCTTGGTGACTTCCAGCGGACCGTCGCCCGTCCGCGGCTTCATCGCCGCCATGTTGTCTCCCCTCAGACCTACACCAGGGTCGGTGAGTTGCCCCACAGCCACTTCGCCAACGCCAACCGCAACCATCACGGGAGGCTCGACCAACGATTTTCCCTGATGAACACCGCCGGACCCAAACCGAAGCAGCATTGATGTAACAGCATCTAGCTTATCTTGGATAGGCCTGTCACAATGTGCGGTCATGCAGGCACGGTCGGCACTCTTCGACCTGTACGGCGACCACCTCCGGGCCCGAGGTGGCCGCGCACCCGTCGCCGCCCTGGTCAAGCTGCTCGCCCCGCTCGGGATCGCCCCACCGGCGGTGCGCACCGCGGTCAGCCGGATGGTCCGCCAGGGCTGGCTGGAACCACTCCGGCTCGCCTCCGGACCCGGGTATTCGATCACCCCGAAGGCGGCACGTCGACTCGACGAGGCGGCGTCGCGGATCTACCGGACCGGACGGCACAGCTGGGACGGACGGTTCGACCTCCTGGTGCTCACCCCGCCCGCGTCCCGCCGCGACCGGCAGCGGCTCGCCGCCAACCTCAGCTTCCTCGGCTACGGCACGCTCGACGACTGCACCTGGGTCGCCACCCGCGCCGGCGAGGACGTCGACCTGCTGCTCGACGAGGCGGGCGTGCGCTACGAGCGGTTCACCGCCGCCCACACCTCCGGCACGCCCGGCGCGATGGGCGTGGTCCGCCGCGCGTGGGACCTGGCCGAGATCGGCCGCGCGTACGAGCGTTTCGTCGCCGAGCAGAAGCCGCTCCTGTCCGGCGTCACGGTGCGCAGCAGCGACGAGGACGCGTACGCGGCCCGGTTCCGGCTCGTGCACGCGTGGCGTACGTTCCTGTTCCGGGACCCGCAGCTGCCACCGGCGCTGCTACCCGAGCGGTGGCCGGGCACCAGCGCGGCCAGCTTCTTCGACCGGCACGCCGCCCGGCTCCGGCCGGCCGCCGACCGGTACGTCGAGCAGTGCCTCGACGCGAGCAACCGCCTGGCACGACAGAAGGGTCGTTAGAAACGTGACCGAGCCGCTGCTCGTCGACCGCACCGACGCCGTCGTCACCCTGACGCTGAACCGCCCGACGGCGATGAACTCGCTCGACGTGGCGCTCAAGGAGGCGCTCCGGGACACCCTGGCCGAGCTGGAGACCGACCGCTCCTGCCGGGCCGTGGTGCTGACCGGCGCGGGCGGCTCGTTCAGCGCCGGGCAGGACCTGCGCGAGCACGTGCAGACGCTGGACTCGGCCGACGCCGACCCGCTGGGCACGGTCCGGGCGCACTACAACCCGATCGCCGCCCGGCTGGCCAACCTGCCCAAGCCGGTGGTCGCCGCGGTGCGCGGCATGGCCGCCGGGGCGGGCGCCTCACTGGCCCTGCTCGCCGACTTCCGCATCGGCGGCCCGAAGACCCGTTTCCTGATGGCCTTCGCCGGGGTGGGGCTGGCCGCCGACACCGGCGCGTCCTGGACGCTGCCCCGGCTGGTCGGCCACGCCAAGGCCGTCGAGCTGCTGATGCTCGCCGAGCCGGTGAGCGCCGACGACGCCTGCCGGCTTGGCCTGCTGAACCGGCTGGTGGACGACGACGAGCAGGTGCTCCCGGCCGCGCAGGAGCTGGCCGCGCGGCTCGCCGCCGGCCCGACCGTCGCGTACGGGGCGATCAAGCGCCAGCTCTCCATCGCCGACGCCGGCACGCTCGCCGACGCGCTGGCCGCCGAGGCGCAGGCGCAGGCGATCTGCGGCGCCACCGCCGACCACCACGCCGCCACCAAGGCGTTCGTCAACAAGCAGAAGCCGGTCTTCGAGGGCCGCTGAACCGGGCCGGGGCGGGCGCCGGGCACCCCTCGCGCGCCCGCTCAGCGGGCCACGTAGCCGCCGTCGATGGGGATCGTGTGCCCGGTGACCCAGGCCGCGTCGTCGGAGGCGAGGAAGAGCACCACGCCCGCCACGTCGTCGGCGGTCGGGATGCCGGGCTTCGGGTTGAACGACTCCATCTGCCGGCGCATCTGTTCCGGGTCCGGCGCGTTCGCGATGAAGTGCTCCACGAGCGGGGTCATCACCACTGTCGGGGCGACCGCGTTGACGCGTACGCCCCGGGCGGCGTACTCGACGGCCGCGGACCGGGTCAGCCCGACGATGCCGGCCTTGGTGAACGTGTACGGCGAGATGTTGTCCTGCGCGGTCAGCCCGGCCGTGGACGAGGTGTTGACGATCGCGCCGCCGCCGGAGCGCAGCATCGCGTCGATGCCGTACCGCAGCACGTAGAACACGCCGTCGCCGTTGATCCGGCGGACCTTCTCCCAGTTCGCCAGGTCCATCTCGTGCAGCGCCTGCTGCTGCCCGTCGATGCCGGCGTTGTTGAAGATCACGTCGAGCCTGCCGTACCGCGCGACCGCCTCGGCGATGCCGCGCTCGACGGAGGTGGCGTCGCCGGTGTCCATGGTCACCGCGAGCGCGTCCGGCAGGCTCGACGCCACCCGTTCGGCGCCCTCGGTGTTGATGTCCGCGATCACCAGCTTGCCGCCCTCGGCGGCGAACCGGCGCGCCGTCGCCTCACCCAGGCCGGACGCTCCGCCGGTCACCAGCACGACCCTGTCCCGGAACCGCATGGCACCCCCTTGACCACGCCGGCCGGCGCCGGCCCTCGTCCCGGACGCTACCGCCCGGGACGGGGGGTCAGTCGTCCTCTTCCGGATCCTGGTTGGCCTCGACGCCGAGCACGAACGCCTGCATGGCCAGCTCGTCGCCGTAGGGCGAGACGAACGCCGGCAGCTCCCGCGGGCCCAGCTCCTGCACGTAGGACCAGAAGATCCGGACCGCCTCGGCCCGCGACGCCGCCTCGATCGGCAGGTCCAGGCTGACCAGCCAGGTGCTGCGGGCCGGCGGCGGGCCGAGCCGGTCGGCCAGCGCCCGCCAGCGGGCCGGGTCGAGCGCGACCACCGGTCCGTCCGGCGCCGGGCCGTCGACCGGAACCGGCTCGTCCAGCGCCCGCCGGGTGTACGCGACCACGAGCGGCCCGGCCGCCAGGTCGGACTGCGGATCGTCCGGGTCCTCCCGGGTCCCGGACGCCGCGAGCGCGACCCGGCCGAGCGCGACCAGCCGCAGCGGCTCGTCGACCAGCACCGCCACCCGGTCGCCGGGGCGCGGGCGGGCCGCTGCGGCCGGCCCGGTCAGCTCCAGCACGTCGTGGTGCACCAGCCGCTCGGCCTCGAAGCGCTCGGCGGGCAGCAGCACCGCCCAGGCGCCGGTAGTGGTCTCACCGTCGGTCGTCCCGCTCGTACGCGGCTCGGTGTCGGTCATGTCCCAATCCCATCACGCCGGAGGTGGCGCGCTCGGTCACACCCCGGCCGGTCACCGCTCACGTGACAGTCGGCCAGGTGGTCGTCGACCATGCCGGTGGCCTGCATCAGCGCGTAGGCGGTGGTGGGGCCGACGAACCGGAAGCCCCGCTTCTTGAGCGCCTTGGCCATCGCGGCGGACTCCGGGCTGGTGGCCGGCACCTCGGCGAAGGACCGGGGGCGCGCCGCCCGGGGCGGCGGCGCGAACGACCAGAGCAGCGCGGAGAGGCCCTCGGGCAGCTCCGACGCGGCCCGGGCGTTGGCGATCGCCGCCTCGATCTTGGCCCGGTTTCGGACGATCCCCGCGTCGGCCATCAGCCGGGCCACGTCGGACTCGCCGTAGCGGGCCACCGACTCGATCCGGAACCCGGCGAAGGCGTCCCGGAACGCCTGCCGCTTGCGCAGGATGGTCAGCCAGGACAGGCCGGACTGGAACGCCTCCAGCGTCAGCCGCTCGTAGAGCGCGTCGTCGCCGCGCAGCGGCCGGCCCCACTCCTCGTCGTGGTAGACGGCGTAGTCGGGGGTGCTCGCTCCCCACGCGCAGCGCGGCAGCCCGTCGGGGCCGTTCACCAGGTCAGTCACGGCGTCCACGATAGGCCGGGCCACCGACAGCCCCGCCGCGCCGACCGCCGGTCAGGGCAGCCGGCCCTGCTCGACCAGCCGGGCGAACTTCTTCAACGCCTGGGTCAGGCTGAACTTCGAGCCGGGCCAGAGCACCGGCCAGGCCACCCGCCCGGCCGGGCCACCCGGCAGGTGGAACCACTCGTGCCAGACCACCTGGGTGCGGTCGCGGTCCATCGGGGTGCAGCGCAGCACGCCGGGGCCGCGCAGCAGCTTGCCGCAGTGCACCACGCCGACCTCGTACGGGGCGTCGACCCGGACCACACGCATCTCGTCCCGGAGCACGGCCGGGCCGAGCGCGGTGACCGCCTCGACCAGGCTGCCCTCGCCGCCGTCACCCTCGACCACCCGGACCCGGGTCAGCGGGATCCAGTCCGACTGGCGTTCCCAGGCGGTGAGCGCGGCGAAGACGCGATCGGCCGGCGCGTCGACGATCACGGTGGCGGTGACCTCGCCGGCGCCGCGCCGGGACGCCTCGGTGAAGTCGTCGGCCGGGCGGCCGGCGCCGGTCACGCGGACTCCGACCGGACCACCGAACCGCGCTCCCGGTCGTCGTCGGCCGAGCCGGCAGCGATCCCGTTCGCCGGGGAGACGGTGTCCTCGGTCGCCGCGGCGGCGGGGGCCTCCGCCACGCCCGGCTCGGCCGGGGTGCCTCCCGGCTGTCCGTCGGCGTCGGTACGGGACGGCTGCTCGGGCGCGGACAGGTCGATCACCACCGGCTCCAGGTCGGACGGGTCGGGCGCCTGCTCGGTCTCGGGCCGGGTCGCGGCGGCCTCCTCGCGCGCCCGGCGCAGCGCGTCGGACGTCCTCGGTGCGGCCGTCGCGCAGGGCCGCGTTCTCCGCCTCCAACACGCTGATCAGCTCGGACTTGTAGCCGATGTCGTACGCCGCGCGGCGCAGCGCGGAGTCGACCTGGGCCATCCGGTAGCCGCGCAGCGCGGTGTCGAAGCGGACGCCTGTCACGTCCGACTCGTCGAGCGGACGGCTGCCCGGCAGGGGCACGGCCCGCCCGTCCGGCTCGGCCGGTGTCAGGCCCGGATCCTTGCCGGAGACCAGCACCGTCACGCCGAACACCACCGCCGCGACTGTCAGCGCGACGACCAAGAGGAGCAGAACCTCACCCATGCACAGATCGTGGCATGCGGGCCGGGATCGGGCGAGCCCTCCGGGACGTCCGGTCGGTAAATGCGTCCGACGCACGGGACCGGCAGGGGTGGCGCGCACGGGACCGGATAGCGTCGGACCGGCCGGCGAGCGCGGGCGACGAGGAGGCGGGCATGACCGGGGCGTTGCGGCTGGGCGGACGGACGTTCGGCCCCGGTGAGCTGGTGGTGATGGCGATCGTCAACCGCACGCCCGACTCGTTCTTCGACCGGGGCGCCACGTTCGCCCAGGACAGCGCGCTGCGCGCGGTGGAGCGCGCGGTCGACGAGGGCGCTGAGATCATCGACATCGGCGGGGTGAAGGCCGGCCCGGGCGACGAGGTGGACGTGGCCGAGGAGATCCGGCGGACGGTGGACACCATCGCCGCGGTCCGGTCCGCCTTCCCCGAGGTGGTCGTCTCCATCGACACCTGGCGGGCCGAGGTGGCGGTGGAGGCGGTGGCGGCCGGCGCGGACCTGCTCAACGACACCTGGTCGGGGGCGGATCCGGCGCTGGCCCGGGTCGCCGCGGCGACCGGCGCCGGGCTGGTCTGCTCGCACGCCGGCGGGCTCGCGCCGCGTACCCGGCCGCACCGGGCCCACTTCGACGACGTGGTGGCCGACGTGCTCACCACGGTGACCGGGCTGGCCGAACGCGCGGCCGGGCTGGGCGTACGCCGGGACGGCATCCTGATCGACCCGGCGCACGACTTCGGCAAGAACACCCGGCACTCGCTGGAGATCACCCGGCGGCTGGCGGAGCTGACCGACACCGGCTGGCCGCTGCTGGTGGCCCTGTCGAACAAGGACTTCATCGGCGAGACGCTCGACCTGCCGGTGCCCGAGCGGTTGGAGGGGACGCTCGCCGCCACCGCGGTCTCGGCCTGGCTCGGCGCCCGGGTGTTCCGCGCCCACCAGGTCCGCGAGACCCGCCGGGTGCTGGACATGGTGGCCTCGATCCGGGGCGACCGGCCGCCGGCGGCGACCCGGCGCGGGCTGGCCTAGGAGGTCAGGTGACGCGCGGCGCCTGACGGGTCAGGTCCAGCGCAGGACGCCGCGCCGCCAGGCGTAGAGGATGCCGAGCGCGACGATCGCCACGAAGACGCCCATCTCGACCACGGTGGTGGCGCCGAAGCCGGGCCGGTCGAACACCAGCGCCCAGGGGAACAGGAAGACCGCCTCGACCGCGAAGAGCACGTACAGGTAGGCGTAGACGTAGTAGCGGATCTGCATCTGGGCCCAGTCGCCGCCGACCGGGTCGATGCCGCACTCGTACGTGGCCCGTTTGCCCCACGGCTCGGCCGGGCGGCTCGGACGTAACACCCGGTTCGCGGAGAACGCCGTCACGAAGAAGAGCACGGCGGCGAGCAGCAGCAGACCGAGCGTGGCGTACGAGCCGAGATATCCGGTCACGAGCGGAGCGTACCGGTCCCGTCCAGATGTCCCGGACACGTTACGAATTCGTTTCCTGGCAGGACTAGTGCCTGATGGCAAGCGTCACCGAATAATGGGACACCTTGACCCGCCCCGGAGGACAGATGGCCCGCCTGCGCGTTCGACCCGTTCGGCGGGCCGCGCTCCGTCGTACCCTCGCACTGCTGGTGCCCGCGTTGGTCGCGGCGGCGGTGGCGGTGGTGCCGGCCGGAGCCACGGCCGCCGCCGGAGGTCCGGCCGGCCTGGCCCGGGTGATCGAACCCGCCGATCCGGCCGGCGAGCCGACCGAACCGGTCCCCACCGCGGACCCGGGAACCAGCTCGCCCGCACCGCCGCCCACCGAGGCGCCGCCACCCCCGAGCACGCCTCCGCCGCCGGTCACCACCGCGCCGGCCCCGCCGGTCAGCAGCCCGCCCGTCGAACCGGCGCCGACCAGCGCGGCCCCGAACACCACCAGCGCGCCGCCGCCGGTCGTGCCGCCGGTCCAGCCCCCGCCGCCGCCCTCGGCCCAGCCGCCCGGCGGGCCGCTCGGGGTACGGGTGAACACCGAGGACGTGGTGCTCACGCCCGACTACTGGAACGCCGACAGCACGGTGGCCACGCTGCGGGTGACGGTGACGAACACCGGCGGCCGGGCGGAGCGGATCACGCTCGCCTACACGCTGCCGCCCGGGCTGACCGACGCGGGCACGCCGGGCTGCCAGCCGACCGGCGGCGCCAACCACAGCTGCGTCGGGTGGGACGCCGAGCCGGGCGCCCGGTTCAGCGCGACCATCCGGGTACGGGTCGACGGCGACGCCTGGCGGACCATGCCGCTGACCGGTTCCGTGCAGGTCACCGCCGTCGCGCCGGGGGTCAGCGGAGCGGCGTACGACGACGAGGGCTTCCCGGTGCTCTTCCCGCCCGGGCCGCCGGTGCCCGGGATCTCGCTGCGCGCCGACGAGGTGCTGTTCGACATCAGTGGCGCGCCCAGCACGCTCACCGTAAGGCTCGGCAACACCGGCGCTGTCGACGCCGCGGGCCGTGTCGAGGTGCTCCTGCCGGCCGGTGTCACGGTCGGCGACACCGGGAGCGGCTGTGCCGCGGTGACGCCCGACCGGACCCGGTGCGAGCTGGGCGTCCTGCCGGCCGGCCGGACCGCGACCCTGCGGCTGACGCTCGCCGCCTCGGCCGAGGCGCAGCGCCGTGCCCCGCTGGCCGGCGCGGTGATCGGCCGGCTGGACCCGCGCAGCGGGCGGGACCGGCAGGTGCAGATGAGCTTTCGGATCAGCGCCGCCGCGGCGGACGCCACCCCGCCGGTGGGCGTGCCGGGTCCGACCGCCTCGCAGGGCGTGCTCGCCGCCGGTGGCGGGCCGGCCGACGACGACGCCTCGACCCGGCGGACCGCGATCGCGCTGATCGCCGTGTCCGGCCTCCTGGTCGTGCTCGCGCTGACGCTGGCGACCCGCTCGCTGCGCCGCCGCAGTGACATCACGGTGCCGGAGCGGCCGGCAACCGACCGGTGATCATGAATACGTGGTGATCTGGGTTACGGACCCAGGTACTAAACGCTGCAAAGCGGGGCATACAGCGGCCCGAACCAGTCCCATACGTCGGACCTCGACCAAGGTGGCCCTAACGTGGCGACGTAGGCTCTGACGTGAGAATCGGAGCGGGCCGGGCCGGCAGGGGCGACGGCGCTCAGCGAAGCGAGGTGCGGGTGTGACCAAGCAGATCCGTCAACTGGACCGGGTGGTCATCCGGTTCGCCGGGGACTCCGGCGACGGCATGCAGCTCACCGGCGACCGGTTCACGTCGGAGACGGCGCAGCTGGGCAACGACATCTCCACGTTGCCCAACTTCCCGGCCGAGATCCGCGCCCCCGCCGGCACCCTTCCCGGCGTCTCCAGCTTCCAGGTGCACTTCGCCGACTACGACATCCTGACCCCGGGTGACGCGCCGAACGTGCTGGTGGCGATGAACCCGGCCGCGCTCAAGGCCAACCTGGCCGACCTGCCGCGCGGGGCGGACATCATCGTCAACACCGACGAGTTCACCCGGCGCAACCTGGCGAAGGTCGGCTACGCGACCAGCCCGCTGGACGACGACTCGCTCGACGGGTACGCGGTGCACCCGGTGGCGCTCACCTCGATGACGATCGGCGCGCTGGCCGAGCACGACGTCTCCAAGAAGGACGCCGAGCGCGCCAAGAACATGTTCGCGCTCGGGCTGCTGAGCTGGATGTACTCCCGCCCGTACGAGTCCACGCTGCGCTTCCTGGAGCGCAAGTTCGCGGCCCGCCCCGAGCTGGTGGCGGCGAACGTGGCCGCGTTCCGGGCCGGCTGGAACTTCGGCGAGACCACCGAGGACTTCTCCGTCCGGTACGAGGTCAAGCCGGCCAAGATGCTGCCCGGCACCTACCGGAACATCACCGGCAACGCGGCGCTGTCGCTGGGCCTGGTGGCCGCCGGGGTGCGCTCCGGGCTGCCGGTGTTCCTCGGCGCGTACCCGATCACGCCGGCCTCGGACATCCTGCACGAGCTGAGCAAGCACAAGAAGTTCGGCGTGGTCACCATGCAGGCCGAGGACGAGATCGCCGCGGTCGGTGCGGCGCTCGGCGCGTCGTACGGCGGCTCGCTCGGCGTCACCACGACGAGCGGTCCCGGTGTGGCGCTGAAGAGCGAGACGATCTCCCTCGCGGTGGCGCTGGAACTGCCGCTGGTCATCGTCGACGTGCAGCGGGCCGGACCGTCCACCGGCATGCCGACCAAGACCGAGCAGGCCGACCTGAACATGGCCCTGTACGGCCGGCACGGCGAGGCCCCGGTCGCGGTAATCGCGCCGAAGTCGCCGTCGGACTGCTTCCACGCGGCGCTGGAGGCGGCCCGGATCGCGCTGACCTACCGCACGCCGGTGATCCTGCTGTCGGACAACTACGTCGCCAACGGCTCCGAGCCGTGGCTGCTGCCGGACGTGGAGTCGCTGCCCGACCTGCGGGTCGAGTTCGCCACGAAGCCCAACGGCGAGGACGGCACCACCTTCCTGCCGTACCTGCGGGACCCGCAGACGCTGGCCCGCCCGTGGGCGGTGCCCGGCACGGCCGGTCTGGAGCACCGGATCGGCGGCTTGGAGAAGGCCGACAAGACCGGCGACATCTCGTACGACCCGGACAACCACGACTTCATGGTGCGGACCCGCGCGGCCCGGATCGAGACCATCCCGGTGCCGGCCGTCGAGGTGGAGGACCCGGACGGCGACGCCCGGGTGCTGGTGCTGGGCTGGGGCTCCACGTACGGCCCGATCGGCGCGGCCTGCCGTGGCCTGCGCCAGCGCGGGCACTCGGTGGCCCAGGCGCACCTGCGGCACCTGGCCCCGATGCCGGCCAACCTCGGCGAGGTGCTGGCCCGGTACGACAAGGTGGTCGTGCCGGAGATGAACCTCGGCCAGCTCGCCCACGTGATCCGGGCGAAGTACCTGGTCGACGCGATCGGCTACAACCAGGTCCGCGGTCTGCCGTTCACCGCCGCCGAGCTGGAGACGATGCTGGAAGAGGTCCTGAAGAATGTCTGAGCCCGTCGCCCTCAAGCTCACCGCCAAGGACTTCAAGTCCGACCAGGAGGTGCGCTGGTGCCCCGGCTGCGGCGACTACGCCATCCTGGCGGCCGTGCAGGGCTTCATGCCGGAGCTGAACATCCCCCGGGAGAACATCGTCTTCGTCTCGGGCATCGGCTGCTCGTCGCGCTTCCCGTACTACATGAACACGTACGGGATGCACTCGATCCACGGGCGTGCCCCGGCGATCGCCACCGGCCTGTCGGTGTCCCGGCCGGACCTGTCGGTCTGGGTGGTCACCGGTGACGGCGACGCGCTCTCCATCGGCGGCAACCACCTGATCCACGCGCTGCGCCGCAACGTCAACCTGAAGATCCTGCTGTTCAACAACCGGATCTACGGGTTGACCAAGGGCCAGTACTCGCCGACCTCCGAGGTCGGCAAGATCACCAAGTCGACGCCGGTCGGTTCGGCGGACGCGCCGTTCAACCCGCTGTCGCTGGCGCTCGGCGCCGAGGCCACGTTCGTGGCCCGGACGATCGACTCGGACCGCAAGCACCTCCAGTCGGTGCTGCGGGCCGCCGCCCAGCACGAGGGCTCCGCGTTCGTGGAGATCTACCAGAACTGCAACATCTTCAACGACGGCGCGTTCGACACGCTGAAGGAGCCGGCCACCCGGGACGACTTCCTGATCCGGCTGGAGCACGGGCAGCCGATCACGTTCGGCAAGGACGGGCAGTTCTGCGTCGTCCACCCGCCGGGCGGCTTCGGCCTGGAGGTCCGGGAGACCGCGAACACGCCGGCCGAGGAGATCGTGGTGCACGACGCGGGCGTGGCCGACCCGGCGTACGCGTTCGCGCTGTCCCGGCTGCCCGGCCTGGATCTGAGCAACACCCCGATCGGCGTGTTCCGGTCGGTGGGCCGCCCCTCCTACGACAGCGTGGTGCAGGAGCAGGTCGCGGCCGCCAAGGCGAGCGTGGACAAGACCCCGGAGCAGCAGCTCGCCGCGCTGCTCGGCAGCGGCGACACCTGGACGATCCTCTGATCCGCCGCTGACGCGTCACGCGAGAGGGCGGGCCGTTCCCCGTGGAGCGGCCCGCCCTCTCGCGTGTGACGCAGCCCGGTCAGGCGGCCGCCGAGGCGGGCACCCACAGGTCGTCGACGGCCCGCTCGGCCGCGGCGAGGCTCTGCTCGAACAGCGGGACCAGCTCGGCCATCGCCGGGTTGACCGGGGCCAGGGTCAGCTCGGCGCAGATGAACCGCGGCTCCAGGCCGGTCAGGGACAGGCCGTGCGGCAGCCACGGCTCGGCGTGGTCCCAGCCCTCGCGCGGGGTGCCCGGGCCGTACCCGCCGCCGCGGCTGACCAGGACGACGAACTGGCGGTCGCCGAGCAGCCCGGCGTTCGTCACCGGGTCGTAGGCGATGCCGGGGGCGATCAGGTGGTCGACCCAGGACTTCACGCTGCTGGGCGCGCCGTAGTTGTAGAGCGGGAGCCCGAGCAGGACCGTGTCGGCCTGCTTCACCTCGGCCACGACCTCCTCGGTCAGCCGCCAGGACGCCGCCTGATCGGGGGTGTGCTGATCCGGCGGCACCATGCGCGCGAGGCCGCTCGCGGTGTTCAGGTGCGGCAGCGGGTTCTGTCCCAGGTCCCGGTAGGTGACGGTGCCGTCCGGGTGGGCGGCGCGCCAGGCGGCGGCGGCGCGGGCGGTGAGCCGCCGGCTGATCGACCGCTCCCCGGTGATGCTGGAGTCGATGTGCAGTAGGTGTGCCATTGGTGATTCCTCCTCCGACGATCGTTCGTGTAGAACCAACTATTTATAGCAGGTCGATGTTCCTCGGAGCGCGTAAACTGGGTCACATGTCCGCCGCACCGGTCGAGGAGTCCGAGCGCCGCTCCGGGCCCCTGCTCGACCACCTGGCCCGGCGGATGCGGCTGCGCTCGGAGTCGGTGCTGGCCCCGCTGGGCCTGCGCCCCCGCCACCTGGTGGCGCTCACCGTGCTGCGCGACTCCGGCGGCATCAGCCAGCAGGCGCTCGCCGGCACGCTCCAGCTCGACAGCACGAACGTGGTCGGGCTGCTCAACGACCTGGAGGCGGACGGCCTGGCCGAGCGCCGCCGCTCCCCGGAGGACCGCCGCCGGCACGAGGTACGCCTCACCGAGGCGGGCACGAAGCGACTGCGCGAGGCCGAGTGCGCGCTCGCCGGAGCCGAGGAGGAAGTTCTCGGCGCGCTGGCGCCCGGCGAGCGGGACCTGCTCTACGACCTGCTGCGACGGGCCACCCAGGGCCGGTCGTCGACCTGCGGCGAAGTGATGGCGGAGGGCGGCCCGGGCGCCTGCTGACCGCCGGCGCTCAGCGGGGCCGGGTCAGAGCGCCGTGGTGGCCTGCGGCCGGTCGTCGCGGACGTGGACCAGCATGTCGCCGGTCTCGATCACCGCGCCGGCACGGTCGTTGAGCGTGACCACCTTGCCCCGGCGGACCAGCGCGATGACCAGCGACTCCAGCTCACGCGGAGAACGGCCCACCTCGTCGCGCTCGGCCGACCGCATCGCCAGCGCCATGCCCTGCCCCGGGGTGAGCAGGTCCTCCACCACGTCGATCAGGGGCGGGGCCGAGGTGGACAGGCCGAGCAGCCGCCCGGCCGTGGCCGACGAGACGATCACGTGGTGCGCGCCGCTCTGCTTGAGCAGCGGCGCGTTCTCCGCCTCGCGTACCGCCGCGATGATCCGCACCTGACCGGCGGTGAGCTGCCGGACCGTGAGCGCCACCAGCACCGAGGCGTCGTCGCTGTCGGTCGCGATGATGACCGACTTCGCGGTACGCACGTGCGCCTGCTCCAGCACCGACGAGCGGGTCGCCGAGCCCTCGATCGTCACCAGGCCGTTCGAGGTGGCCTGCCGAAGCGCCGGGCCACTGCGCTCGACCACCACGATCTTGGACTTGTCCGTGCCGTTCTCCAGCAGGGCGGAGACCGCGCTGCGGCCCTTGGTGCCGTAGCCGCAGATGATGACGTGGTCCTTCACGGTTCTCCTCCACCGCGACAGGCGACGCCCGGTGCGGTACTGCTCGGTCAGGACTTCCAGGGTGGTGCCGACCAGGATGATCAGGAAGAGCACCCGGGCGGGGGTGACGAACAGGACGTTCGCCAGTCGAGCCGACGAGCTGACCGGCGTGATGTCGCCGTACCCGGTGGTGGAGAGCGAGACCACCACATAGTAGAAGCAGTCGAGCAGGCTCAGGCCGCTGTCGTCGACGTCGCGGTAGCCGTCGCGGTCGAGCCACACCACGAACACCGTGGCGAAGACCAGGCCGAGAGCGGCGAGCAGGCGCAGGCTCAGCGCGCTCAGCGGCCCTCGCCGCTGCGCGGGAAAATGGATCACCGTCGGTCCTGCTCCGCCACCTGCACGCCCACAAGATAACGGGTACGCGGGGACGCGGCCCGCCGGGTGACGATCGGAACCCGTCGGGGCCGCTGCCGGAGGCGTGGAGAGGGCATGATGGGTAAGTCCGGGGCGCCCGACCGCGAGGAGGCCGGCATGTCGTTGCTGCGACGGGTGATCGGCGGGGTGCTCCGGCGCATCCGCCTGCGCCAGGGCCGCACGCTGCGCGAGGTGGCCCAGGCCGCCGGCGTCTCCCTGCCCTACCTCTCCGAGGTCGAGCGCGGACGCAAGGAGGCCTCCTCCGAGGTGCTCGCCGCGATCTGCCGGGCGCTCGGGATCCACCTCGCCGACCTGCTCGAAGAAGCCCGTGACGAGCTGCGCCGCGAGCGGCCGACGCCGGTCGTCCCCGGAGTCTCGGCGGCCCGGTTCGACCGGGTGCCGGTCGCCCGCACCGGGCCACAGCTGCGGGTCGGCCCGCCCCGGCTGTCCGTCACGCGCCGTCCGGCCGTGTCGTCCCGGCCACCCGTGTCCCGCCGGCCCGCCGTCTCGCTCCGGCCGCACGTCGCCCGTCGGCCGGTCACCGCCACGCCGCTGCTCGGCGGCACGCTGCGGCCCCTGGGCCCCGGGCCGGCGCCGCTCGGCGCGCCCCTCGGCGCCGCCACGCCGATCGGGTTCGGTGGCGGCATCCGGATCTGGCCGGCTCCCTCCGCCCCGACCGCCCGCCCCCGTCCGCGTACCTCCGTCACGCTGGCCCGGCGGCGGGCCCGCGCGGGCCGGCGGCGGCCGGTCGCCGCGTAGCTTCTGCCGAGGGCGGATCTGCCCCGGGCAGAAAGCCTGGGCCGCGACCGTGCGCCCGGCGGACGCTGGAGACCGCCGGGTTCCCGGGCGGTCCACCGTCCACCGGCGGTACGGAGGTGCGCGGTGATGGGTGGCATCTGGATGCTCGACGATCGGCAGGCGGTGTTCGACGACCGGGTCTTCGAGCGGTTGCTGAAGGAACGGATCATCTTCCTCGGCACCGAGGTCACCGAGGCGTCGGCGAATCAGATCTGCGCGCAGATCCTGCTCCTCGCGGCCGAGGACGCGGAGCGCGACATCTTCCTCTACATCAACTCGCCCGGCGGCTCGGTGAGCGCCGGCATGGCCATCTACGACACCATGCGGTACGTCAAGAACGACGTCGCGACGCTGGCGCTCGGGATCGCCGGCTCGATGGGGCAGTTCCTGCTCTGCGCCGGGACGGCCGGCAAGCGGTTCGCGCTGCCGCACACCCGGATCCTGATGCACCAGCCCTCCGGCGGGATGGGCGGCACGGCCTCCGACATCACCATCCAGGCCGAGAACATGCTGCACGTGAAGCGGACCATGCAGGAGCTCATCGCCCGGCACAGCGGGCGCACGCTGGAGGAGATCCAGCGCGACTGGGACCGCGACCGCTGGTTCACCGCCGAGGAGGCCCGCGAGTACGGCCTGATCGACCAGGTGCTCTCCCGCGTCGACCAGCTCGCCGGGTGAGCCGGGCGGCCCGGCCGGATCACCGGCCGGGCCGCCGCTGACGTCACGGGTAGCTGATCACCGTGCTGGTGCCGTACGAGCCGACGACCGGCATCCCGACGTCGTTTATCGTGCGCTCGATCCCGCCGCTGCCGTCGAGGAACACGGTGATCGCGTCGTGGAACCGCACCCCGGCCCGGCGCGGCGCCTCGATCCCCCTGTCACAGCGGATGTCCACGCCCTGGTTGAAGTACGAGTAGACGCCCAGTCCCCACGCCTCGTGCGTGCGGACGTGATCGGCCACCTTGTACGAGGCCCAGCCGTTGCCGGTCGGGCTGCGCCAGGCCGCCTGGCTGGGCGGGTCGTAGGGCAGCTCGCTCTGGTAGAACACGGTCCGGCCGCGCTCGCCGTTCCAGATCGTCTGCCAGCGCTGGTAGTGCTCGACGAAGAGCCCGTACGCGGTCACGTCGTCACCGTTGACGATCACGCCGGTGGCGGCGGTGTTCACGGTCCAGCCGATCGTGCCGGCCCGGCCGTGGTCGCCGCGCCAGGCCCAGATGTTGTCGATCAGCGTGTGCCGGCTGTGCACCACGAGGCTGGTCACCGCCCGCCCGGCGTACGGGCCGCCGATGCGGAAGAAGACGTCCTGCAGCGAGATCGGGTTCGTGGCGTGCGACCGGTGGCAGTGCCGCGTACCGACCTCGACCAGCACCGGCGACTCGACCGGCCCGGCGTCCACCAGCACCCCGGCGATGCGGACCCCGTCCACGTCCTCGATCCGCAGCGCCGCGTCCCCGCGGTCCGGCACCAGGCTCGGCATGCCGAGGCCGAGCACGACGGTGTTCGGACGGCGTACCCGCAGGGCCCGGTCCAGGTGGTAGACGCCGGGGGTGAGCAGCAGGTGCCGGCCCCGGGCCAGTTCCGCGTTGATCCGCTTCGCCGAGTCGGTGGGCCGGGCCAGGAAAAACGCGGACAGCGGCAGCGACGGCACCGGCGCGCCGCCGGTGGCCCAGGTGGTGCCGGCGGTGTTCCGGCGCAGACGCGGTACGGCGACCCGCCAGGCGCCCCGGGCGTCGACAAACAGGTACGGCTTCTCCCGGGTCACCGGGCTGGTCGGCAGCGTCGTGTACGGCGGGTCGGGGAAGCCCTGGGCGGGCGCGCCGATCACGCCGGAGAAGACCTGGTTCCACACGCCGTTGGTCCACTCGCCGCCGAGTTCGCTGTCCCGGGTGAGCCACTGCTGCTGGGAGCCGTTGATGGTGATGCCGTCCACCTTGGAGTCGGCGATGTAGCCGCCGCTGGAGTAGCCGCCGTTGCCGGGTTCCAGCCACAGCACACCCTTGACGTGCACCCGGCGCATCGGCGACGCCTGGGAGACGGCCCATTGGTTCGACCAGTCGGTCGGGGTGACCGCGAGGTTCTCCGCCGAGCGCCAGAAGTTGGTCAGCGCGGAGATGCCGGCGGGCGAGTTCGGGTCCGGCTGCCCGACCACCCGGACCGCGCCGTGGATCTCCACGTCGTCCGGGTGGGCGCCGAGACCAGCGACAGTCGTGTAGTAGCCGAGCCTGGCGTCCACCTCGTAGCGGCCGGGCTTGAACAGCACGGCGTACCTGTCGAAGCCCATCTCGTTGCGTTCCTGGGCGGTGAAGAGCCGGTCCAGCGTGGACTGGATCTCCTCCACCGGCGTGCCGGGGTCGTACACGAAGACGTTGGGGCCGAAGTCGGGCTCGCGTGCCGGGCGCGCGGCCGGGGACGCGGCGGCGGCGCCGGCCGGGAGGCCGAGGGCGGTGAGCGAGGCCGCGGAGGCGGTGAGCGTGAGGAAACGGCGGCGGGAGGGGTCGGGTGATCGCATCTGCCTGCCTGTTCGGTGGATGGGACGGGAGAGCGCTCTCTCGGCTGTTCCTACCTCATCACCGTCGATACCGCCAGAGCCCCGCCGGTTCCGGAACCGGCGGGCTCTGCGTCGCACGTCGGTCAGGCGCGCCCGGCGCGCTGCTTCACCAGGTCGTCGACGAGCCGCTCCACGTAGTCGGCGGTGTCCTCCCACCGGGTGACCGCGTGGCAGCGGATGTCCATGGCCTTGACCGGGTAGTCGTTGCCGCCCACGTCCAGCCGGTCCCCCACGAAGAGCACGTTGTCGATGGTCAGGTCCAGGTGCTCCAGCAGCTTCCGCATGCCGTACGCCTTGTCCACACCCTTGCGGGTGACGTCGATCGAGGTCGAGCCGCCGCCACGGACCTCCAGGTCGGGCAGCTTCGCCGCGACCGCGTCCCGCAGCCGCCGCTTCTTGTCGCCGTCCGGGTCCCAGCCGTACTTCTCCGCCGGCGGCGCGGACTGACCCAGCGCGGAGAACGTGATCTGACTGCCCCGGTCCTCGATGATGTCGCCCCAGGTCTTCGCCTCCCACAGACCCAGCGCCTGCGCCGACTCGGTCAGCGCGGCAACGACACGTGCCTTGTCGGACTCGCTCAGATCCTCGGCGTAGACCTGCCGCCAGTCCCCGTCGGACCAGCGGTAGTACCGGGTACCGCAGGTGGGCATCAGGTGCAGCCGCTCGCGCTGCTGCTCGGTGAGGTCGAGGTGGGCCAGCACCTGCGACTGGAACTGCTCGAACCGACCACCGGAGATGATGAGTACGTCCACCTCGGTGAGCAGGTGGCCGAGCAGCTCCGCCATCCGACGATCGATCTGGGACTTGGAAATCGCCAGGGTGTCGTCCAGGTCGAACGCCACCACTCGAAGATCGTTCACGAATACCTCATGTCGTCGCGGACAGGCCAGAACTAGCAGGGTACCGACGCACCCTGACACCGACCTGGAGGGCCCGGACCGGAGGGCTCACCAGACCACGCGGCCCTCATGACGGAGCGTAACAGCGGCTCCGCAGCGGGTTCGGGCCTTCCGGAACCGGGCTCGACGGTGAAATGCGGTCGACAGCGTCCGGCGCCGATCGCCATGGTGAGCGGATGCGCCAGGACGAGATCTGGAACGCCGAGACCGCCGAGCGGTACGACACACCGGGCACGGGGATGTTCGCGCCGGAGGTGCTCGACCCGGCCGTGGACCGGCTCGCCGCGCTCGCCGGCGACGGGCCGGTGCTGGAGTTCGCCATCGGCACGGGCCGGGTGGCAGTCCCCCTGGCCGGACGCGGCGTGCGGGTCAGCGGCATCGAACTCTCCGTACCGATGGTGGAGCGACTGCGGTCGAAGGCCGATGCGGCGACGATCCCGGTGGTGATCGGCGACATGGCCACCGCCACCTCACCCGGGGAGTACAGCCTGGTCTACCTCGTCTACAACACCATCTCCAACCTGCTCGAACAGGCCGAACAGGTGGCGTGCTTCCGCAACGCCGCCCGCCACCTCAAGCCCGGCGGCCGGTTCGTGATCGAGCTGGAGGTGCCGGAGCTGCGCGTACTGCCGCCCGGCCAGCGGGCGGCGGTCTTCGCGACCGAGCCCGGATACGTCGGCGTGGACACCTACGACGTGCTGCGGCAACACCTCGTCTCGCACCACTTCGAGTTCGGCGACGGCCGCGAGGCGCGCGTCTTCCGCAGCCCGCACCGCTACGTCTGGCCGTCCGAGCTGGACCTGATGGGCGAGTTGGCCGGCTTCACGCTGGAGCATCGGCACGCGGACTGGTCCGGCGCGGAGTTCACCGCCGAATCGCGCTCCCACGTGTCGATCTACCGGCTCCCGGCCCGACCCACGCACCTCGCGTCGCATTGATTCATTGACTTCGATCACTCACCGTCGATAGCCTCGCGTCGACAATTACCTTCATCGATGGAGGCTGAGCGGTGAGAATCTTACGACTGCGCGAGGCGCTCGTCGCGCTCGTGACGACCGCCCTGATGACCACCACAGCGGCAACACCCGCCACGGCCGCGCCCGGCAGCGGCCTGTCCACGCTGGCGAGTTCGTCCACCTTCCCGCTGGCCGACCCGGACACCCTGCTGGCGAAGGACGGCACCTACGTCACCTACGGCACCACAGTCGGCGCCGGCACCGGCGCGCGCTGCGGCGCGACCGGCAGGCTGTACGTACCCGTCCTCGTCCATGGCTCCGGCAGCAGCGTCGGCATGGCCGATTGCGCCTCGCACGACGCGCTGCCGTCCGGTCCGGGCGCCTGGGCCGAGCCCGGCGGCGCGGTCTGGGCCCCCGGCGTCGCCCGCTTCGGCAACCGGTTCTTCATGTTCTACACCGCCTCCCGCAAGGGCTCCGGCCAGAAGTGCATCGGACGGGCCATCTCCGACAGCGCCCGCGGCCCCTTCCAGAACCAGGGCGAGTGGGCCTGCCCGGACGCCGGGCGGTGGGCACTCGACGCGAACCCCTTCGTGGCCGGCGGGAACCTGTACGTGACCTACCGGGACGACGCCATCGCCTCCGGCGCCGAGACCGGCATCTCCACGGTCCGCACCGACAGTGAGGGCCGCGCGATCTGGGACACCCGCCGGGACATGCTCAAGAGCACCGACATCACCTGGGACACCGCCAAGATCAGCGGCGGTACGCACGTGGTCGAGAACCCGGCGATGTGGAAGGCCGCCGACGGCGACTGGTACCTGATGTACTCGGGCAACAACTGGGACAGCGCGCGCTACTCCACCGGCATCGCCCGCTGCGGCGCGACTCCCCTGCCCGGCTCCCGCTGCACCCCCATCCGCGAAGGCGTGTCCCGGCCCTTCTTCGGCTACACCGGCAGCGCCGGACTCAACCCGATCCGCGGCCTGCCCGGCAACCACCAGGGCCCCGGCGGGATGGACGTCTTCGACGCCGCCGATGGCACCGCGCGCGTCGTGTGGCACTGGTGGAACGGCTCCACCCGCTTCCCGATGACCGGCGTCCTGACCCGCCCCTCCACCGGCTTCCTCGTCTCGTAGTCGGCGCGCTTGCCGACACGACTGCTCACCGTAAGCTTCGGGATGGTCACGTTCGGTAGAACTCGTTCACGGAAAATTGCATTTGGCAAGAGGTGGCACCGAAATTTTCTCGATGCGATGCATCTGCTTGTCAGGTACCCGACAGTGAATTGCCCGCTCTTGTGCTAGCTGTCCGGCGAGAGGATGCTCGAACCGTCGAACGGCACTGCGTCGCCTCACACAGAGGGCGGCGCCCGGCTGCCACCGGACGCCGCATTCGACTCCACCGCTGCAACGGAAGGAGTCACGTTGACTGTAATCCCTCACGGGTCAGACTTCGAGACACCAGAGGACGAGGACGAAACCGTTGCCGAGCCGACCGACCGGCACCGGCTCATCCTGGCGTACATCAAGACGCTCAGTCCGATCATCGCCGCCGTCGTCGCCTGCATCGGGACGCTGGTGGCAGCGCTGGTCCGCTGACCCGCCGGCCCCGCGCTCCGGCTCCGGCCGGACGCGGGGCCGTCCGCGTCACCGCCTCGTCGCCGGTTCGTCGTCCAATGTCGCCGGCGCGCCGCGTCGCGGCCACTGTCACCGGCGGGCTGCGTCGCCGTCCGGCAGCCGCCGGGACCTGACCTCCGCCAGGATCAGGACCGCCAGGAGCACCACGAACAGCCCTGCCGACCCGGCCACCAGGGGATTGACGTAACCGGGCACCAGGTCGGGGCCGCACGTGGTGTCGCGCAGCGGCCACATGCTCGACGACCCGTCAGCCGACGCGCCGATGCGGTGGCTGTAGCCTTCCGGCCGCCGCAGCATGCAAGCGTCATCGGGATCCAGGATCCCGAAGGTCGTCGCCGCCAACCCGCGACCGTAAGCGGCGGCCCCGGTGAACGCCGCACCGGCGGCCAGGAACCATCCCGCCCGCCTCAGCGCCCATGCCCTGCCCCGGAGGTGCGGGTCGCGACGGAGCGCCAACAGTGCGACCACCACGAACACGAGGGCAGCGGCCGCGAACACCGGCCAGGCCAGAGCGAGCAGCACAAGTGCGAAGAAGACGAGAAACATCGACGTGCAACCTACCGCTCCAGGCGTCGTCGTACCGGCCCCGATCACCTCGCCGGATGGTCAGCATGCGCAACTCTTGTCGCCGGGCTCGGACTTGACCGTGTGCGCATCGGCTATCTGGCCGCCCACCTCACCTGGCACCTCGCGACGGGCACTGTCACCTTGCTCGTTTGTGGCCCGGGAGAGTCGCCTACTCGCCGCTGGAACCCCGGGTGAGCACGTGAGCCGGGACGGCCGAACAGAGCGTGCCCCGCCGCCCCGGCCATGATCAGAACCGCGACGAACGGTCGGGAAATGAGTGAATGCAGGCACCGCCGGCAGGGTTTTCACCCGCTTCCGCACTGACCGGCAACGATTCCGAGACGGAGCCCCTTCGCGCGTCCTCTACACGGGTGGACGCTGCCGTCCCGTCGGGAACGAAGTGACGTACGGCAATCGCAACCGCACGTCCCGCGCCGGCCAACTCATGCAGCAGAACGCGTCAGCGGTCGGACGACATTCCACCAGCAACGGCTGAGGAGATCATCGGCTGAAGCGGGGATGGTTATAGATGGCCCGGCTGAGCAGACTCGCCGTATACGCGGTTACGCACAGTCTCCCGAAGGGTCCCATCAGTGAGCTACAGCGCTCCGCCGCCCCCCGGTTACCCAGCTACGCATTTGCAGCAGCCTCCGAAGAAGCGCCCCGTGCGGCTCATCATCGCAGCGGCCGTCGGCGGTGTCTTGGTGCTCTGCTGCGGCGGAGTGACCATCGCTGCGGCAGTCGGCGGTGGCGACTCACCCCCCGCAAGGAGCGCCGCCGCGGAGGCGACCGCTGCCGCGTCCGTCCCGGCAGAAAGCCCTACAGCAGCACCGTCGGTGGAGATCACCACCGCAGCACCCACTACCCCAACACCCACCACCGCAGCTCCTACGACAACAACACCGAAGCCGAAGCCGAAGGCCACCACCAAGGCGCCGACCGAGCCGAAGGTGTCCGTAGAGCAGGAGAACGCCATCAGGGCCGCCTCCGACTACCTGCAATATCAAGCGTTCTCCCGCTCCGGCCTGATCAAGCAGTTGGAGTTCGAGGGCTACCCGAGGAAGATCGCAACCCAGGCCGTGGATTCTCTGAAGGTTGACTACAAGAAACAGGCTGCCAAGATGGCGAAGGACTACCTCGACACCCAGCCGTTCTCTCGTTCGGGCCTGATCAAGCAGTTGGAATTCGAGGGGTACACGCACGCACAGGCCGTCTACGGTGTCGATCAGGTGATGTGAGAAGGGCATGCGGGTGCCTGTTGCGGCTTTGTCCATGGCGGGTGGCAGGCTCTGGCATGGCTCGCCGTGTCACCTACGGTCGACCGCAGACCATGTCAGTCGGTCGTAGGAGCGCCCCGCATCCGGCGCCTGCCTCGCGCCTCCGGCCAGTTCAAGGCCAGGTTCATCTAGTGGCGGCCGTTGGCGTCTGTGCGGAATTCGGGGTCAGCAAGGACGACCTGTTGCAGTTCTTCGAACGGGTCAGCGACGAGCGAGGGTGGCCGCTGCTGTCAGTCCCGCTCACACAACCGCGTTGCTGCAGCAGATCTCGGCGAGGCGATCGGGCACGCAAGCTCCGGAAGGCGGCACAGTGATCGTTGATCAAACACCTGACCTGGTGCCCCCGGCAGGATTCGAACCTGCGACACACGGTTTAGGAAACCGATGCTCTATCCCCTGAGCTACGAGGGCGCGAGGGCACAGTCTAGCGACCTGGGGTTCACCTGGGGTGGCAGGGAGTGGCCCCCGTTCACCCACGTTCCCCGGACCGCCGTTCTCCCAGCCCAGGAGCACACCTGAGCACACGAACCCCGGTTTGCGGCCGGCGGTCGGCCATGGTGACCCTCGTTGGCACCGGTCCACCCCGGTCGGCATCCGCTGGAGGAGTCTCCAGGTGACTCTGGTTGATCTTGGCGGGCAGGATGAAGTGGCCGGCGTCGACTGTCTGGGGCGTCACGCTGACACGCCGCACCGGCCCTCCACGATCCTTGCCACACCTTGGCGACGGTCAGCGAAGAACCATGCGTCAGGTGTCGAGGCCTGCGAGGTTGAGGCGTTCGAGCAAACTGGGCTTGCGGGCATGCGCCGCCCGGAGCTCGGCCAGCCGGTGCTGGAACGACGAACTGTCCCCGTCGCGTTCGCTGAGTTCGCGCAGGTCGATGAGGAGTTGCACGGCGGTGTCGTACTCGCGGGGTTTCTTGGTGGCGATGAGCTCGTCGACTCGCTGCCAGGCGGCGGGTTGGTCGACTGCGAGGGTGTCGAGGTGCCGTTGCCGGGCTGCTGCGGCGGACCGTTCGCGGCGGATCCGGTCGCGTTCGCGTTGCTCAGCGTCCCGTCGTTCCCGTTCGGCGCGCAACCCCGCGGCGGTGGAGAGCAGTTCCCCGGCGGTACGGGCGGCTGCCGGGGTGGGCGTATCAGTGCGGTGTGCGTCGCGGTAGCGGCGCAGCAGTCGGTTGCGCAGGTGGCTGTCGCCGCCGGTGATCAGGTCGGTCAGGATGGCGTCCTTGTCCCGAGCGGGCAGCCCGACGACCCAGGTGCGTAGTTGCGCAGCGGTCGGTTCGCCGGAGGTGGCCGGCGGCGGTCCGGCCGCCGCGGCCGCGATCAGGTCGGGGTCGATGCGTAGGAACTCGGCGACGGCGGTGAGGGACGCGTCGAGGGTCCCCAGCCGGGCGGGGACGGGCGGTTCAGGCTCGTCATCGGCGATCTCGGCGGACTGTACGCAGCGCAGCCAGGCCAGGTAGAGCAGGCGCAGGTCGCCGGCGGCGAGGCGGGCCCGGACCGGGATGACGGAGGCGAGGAGGCCGTGGCCGTCGAGGTCCCACTCGTCGGTGCCGTCCTCGTCCTCGTCGTGCAGGTCGATGATGACGTGCTTGCCGGTGGTCCACGCGGATGCGCTGTCCCCTTGGCAGTACTGGGAGACGGTGGCGGGGTCGAGCACGTGTCTCGGTAGCCGCAGCATGAGCTGGCGGGTGCCCCAGTTCGTCAGGTACAGGTGCGCGTCGAAGTACCGCTCCATCAGCGTGCGCGGGTCGCCCTTGAAGTCGCCCCACTCGTAGGTGTTGACGAAGCTGGTGGCGGTGATGTCGGCCCGGGTCGACAGCGACCGAAGCTCGGCCCGCTCCCGGCCGGTGAGGGGCCGGTCGACGGCGGTGAACTCGTAGTACTGGTACTCGCTCACCGTGGCCTACCGTCCGGCCCAGTGCCGGTAGGCGTCGATCCACGCGGCGCCGTCCGGCGCGGGGGTGAGCAACGGCAGGTCGAGGAGATCGATCCTCTGCCGGTGGCGACCTCGGGCGCAGACCGCGACGATGTTGTCCGCCGCCAGCTCGACCTTCCGTACGGTGGCCTCGACGCCGAGGACGGTGGTGGTGAACGGCACCGCCAGATGCTCCTCGATCATGGTGAACAGGCCGGCGCGCTCGTCCTCATGACCGTCCGTGTCGGCGGTGGCTTCCTCGATCATCGCCTCCAGCGCGGCGTTGTCCTTCGATGCCATCGGCGGAGGATAGCGGACCGGCGCCGGGATGTTCGACGCCCCACTGGGATGGTGCCTTTCCCGAACTCGCCGCGATCCGCAGCAACGCGACGTAGCGGTGGACCCTTTCACGAACCGCCCCGTTCGCCTGCCCCCGCAAATCGAACATCAAGTAACCGCGTATCGAACGCCCAGCGTGCCGCAAATCGAAAGCGGACGTCCTCGCAGATCGGAAATTCGCGTTGGTCCCGTCCGGGAAGGACCATGTCATGGCAGACAAGAAGAACGCTGTTCAGCTTCCTGAACCGACGTCGGCGGAGGTGGAGTTCGCTCAGCAGTTGGTCGAGCGGGGCAAGGCCGACGGCACAGGTACTCCGGCTACATCCACCGTGGCGCGGGCGCAAAGTGCGCTGGGCACGGCGACCTCCAGGTCGCCGTGCCCGCGGGTCTGCGCGCCGTGGAACAGATCCACCACCTGGCCAGCCGTGACGTACCAAGGAACTGCGGAGGCGTTCGGCCAGAACGGCGCGGATGTCAAGCCCTCACGCGTCGGCATCAGGAGGGCGCACGACCACCAGCCTGAAGCGGACGAGGGCCGGACAAGAGATTCGTCTGCTCGTCGAGGGACGGGCGGTCGCCCTCACCCACCCGCGCCGAACCATCCGTCGGAACCTCGGGGATCGGCGTACCCTCGCACTCCGCTCCCCGTTTCGGCAGCTTTCCGTTCAGCAGGTAGTCGTCGATGGCGGCGTCGACGCAGGCGTTGGTGCCGTGGACGACGTGGTAGCCATCGCGGGGAACGCTGAGGAGCCGGTGCCCGAGCAGGTCCGCCATCGCCCGACCGCCCTCGTACGGCGTCTGCGGGTCGAACTCCTCCTGCACGACCAGCCCTGTCGGGTAGCCGCTGCGGCGCAGCTTCACCAGCGGCTCAACCCGCTCCACCGAGCCGAAGGTGCACTCACGCGGAGAAACCGCCGAAGCACCCCAGCCGTAGGGGAAGTGCTCGGAGAAGTAGCGCATGTCCGCGTAGTACACCTTGAGGTCGGCGGGCCATTCGGCCTCGCAGTTGACTGCCTCCCAGACGCCGTTGCTGGTCGGCGGCGGGTCGGCCTGGATCTCTTGCTGAAGAGCCAACGCCCGGCCCAGGTCACCCGGCACGTCCGAGGGTGTCTCGACCTGCTGACGCAGCCGGCTCGCCGTCGCTGCGAAGAAGTCCCAGTACGCCACCTCGTTGGTGGCCCCGATGAGGCCGTCGAACTCGGTGCCGTCGTACACGAAATCACCCTGGTCGATCGGGCGTTGCTCCAGCTTCGCCCGGGTCCGTTCGATCGTGGCGCGCACCTGCGACCGGGTGGTTCCCAGCCCGTAGATTCCGTTGCGCTCGGCCACCCACGTCATCCAGGCGTCGGCGGTCCTACGTTGGGCGATTGCCTGTTGCTTCCACGCCTCCCGCCATATCCATTGCGGGTGGATCGCGGAGTCCAGGACGTTGCGGTTCAGTCGCTTCGGAAAAAGCGTGCCGTAGACGGCCGTCACGTACGTGCCGTAGGACTTCCCCATCAGGTTCAGCTGACGCTCACCCAGGACCGCGCGGACGATGTCGAGATCTCTGGCGTTGTTGGCGGTGGTGAAGTAGGGACGTCGGGCACCGTCCGCGCGTTCGCATTGCTGATCACGCCTGCGGAACTCCTCGGTGTACGCCCGCATCTGCGCGTCGGTGAAGCGTGTCCTGCCGGACAACTGCACGCTCGTGCCCTCGCACAGCAGAGGCTGTGACTGCCCGACACCGCGCGGGTTGTACCCGATGATGTCGTACCGCGTTGACAGCGCCTCGTACGCCGGGTCCTCCGGCGCGTAGATTCCCTGCCCGCCCGGCCCGCCGGGGACCTCGACCAGTACGCCGAGCCGGTTCGGCTGATCGCTCGCCAGGCGCCGGGAGAGCTCGACGGTCTCCCGGGGGCCGTCCGGTCGCCGGTAGTCCAACGGCACCCGCACAGTCGTGCATTCCACCGCCGGGGACGCGCTCCCGGCACGGGGGAGCGCGGACGCCGAAGCATCCGGTGACCGCCTCGGTGGCACCGGCGGGCGGGGGCAGGGTCCCCACGCAGGACGCTGTGCGTAGAACTCCGCCAGTCCGACCGGCACCGCGTCGGACTTCGGCGCGGTATTCGCCTCGGCGAGAGGCACCACCTGTACGCACAGAGCCGCTGTTGCCGTGGCAATCAGACCGGCCTTTGCTCTGCGTCTCATCCCAAGCCTTCATTCTTCGCGACAGGAGCGGCTGAAGCGGCCCTGCGGAACAGCACCGTCGTGGTGCCGGCGCCGGCCGTCATGGCCGCAGGGCGGTCGCGGCCGGAGTCCAGGTCGACTCGTCCTCGACGTCGGCGACCGTGATCCCCTTGGCGATCTTCTCCAGCTCGACCCGCGGCAGCGTGTTACCGGCACCATCGGGGCTGACCTCGACTACGACTGCGCCGTCGGCGCTCCGGAACTGGCACCAGATGTCGACCTGCGGGCCGTCCCACCCGGGCCGGTCGGGTACGTCGTAGCACTTCGTCACACCGGGCTCCGGCGTCTGGTTCGCGCTGCTGCTCGGGATGACCGAGATGTGGAACCCGTCTTTGATGCCACCCTCGCTCGCCTCGTACGGTGCGGTCAGCCCGGTGGTGGGCGCGGCGGACCTGGTGTACGTCGCGCCGCCGTAGTCGCCGCCGCGGGCCGAGGCGATGCCGCCGAGGCCCGCCGTGGCGTGGGTGCCGATCTGCAACGGCACGTAACCGTCCGGCAGGTAGCCCACCGTGAAGGGCACCAGGGCCGGCGTCGGCCTGCTGGGCTTCAGGCCTTCGACCAGGCCGCCCAGCTCCTCGAAGCTCGGCGTGGCCTTGTCGCCGGAGTACGACGTGACAGCCGCCCAGGCGTTGTCGGCGTACTCCCAGGCGAAGAGCTTGTTGCCGCCATCCACCGGGCGCTGCGGGTCAAGGCCGACCGGCAGCGTCGCCTGCACGGCCCTGCGCCCGGCCACGGTGACGTTCGCGCCGTCCTTGATCCCGGCCGGGTCGAAGGCACCGGGCCGGTAGACGGTCAGGTACGCCAAGAGGGCCGGCTTCCCGTTTTCCTTGTTCCGCAAGAACGCGTCGCCCTGCTCCTCCACCTCCTGGCGGGTCATGGGCTTGTCGTTCGAGGTGTGACCGTCGGAGTAGACGGGAGCGATCTGGTACGCGGTGGACGCGACGATCGGGTCCTGCACATGCAGCGTGCCGGCGTCGTACCCGGTGAAGGTGAAGGTGAACGACGCGGCGTCGGGCCACTCGGCCCCGGCCGGCTCGGACGCCGCCGCACCGGCCACGAACGGCGCGGCCGGGGGGCTCTGCTGCGCACCCAGGGCCGGTACCACGAACGCACCGGCGACCACGGCCACGACGAGGCCCGCCGCGCCGGCTGACGCGAATCCGGCCCGACGGCGGCGCTGCGCCCGCCGCCCTGCCGTGATGATGTCGTCGACGGTGCGGGACATCGGCGGCTCATCGCCCGTTACCGCGTCCACGAGATCATGCAACCGCATGGGTCCACTCCTTTATCGATGGTCCGTTGAGATCGGTACGGTCGCCGCCGAGTGACTCGCGCAGCTTCGCCAGGCCACGGGACACCTGACTCTTGGCCGTGCCCACCGTGCAGTTCAGGACGCTGGCGGTGTCCTCCAGGCTCAGATCCAGGTAGTGCCGGAGCACGACCGCGGCTCGCTGCCGGGGTGGCACCGAGTCGAGCGCCGCCCGCAGGCGCATCCGCTCGTCGCTCGCGCCGGCGGGGTCGCGCAGCGCGATGTCCGGCATGGCGTCACCGGCCGACCGCTCGCGCCGCCACGGCCGACGGGTCTCGTCGACCGCGGCCCGGTAGACCATGGTCTTGACGTAGAGATCGGGCCGGTCCAGCTTCCGCCAGCGGGGATAGAGCTTGACCAGAGCATTGGCCACGGCGTCCTCCGCCGCGTGCCAGTCGCCGCAGGTCACGTACGCCAGCTTGCGCAGTGACGCCATTTCTGACGTCACGAACTCGCGGAATGCTTGCTCGTCTTCGGCTATCAAGTGCGCTGCCTCCTCGTGACGGAGGTAGAACGGAACCGCCCACCCGGAAAGTTGCACCGCTCGAAGAAGTTGGCGGATCAACAGGATGATCGAGCGGGTTCTACGGTCGCGCCGACGCGCTCTGAAGAGATCATCGTCGCGGTCGAGCAGGTAGTGGTCGCCCGCCGGTCCAGGCCGTCCACACCCGAGCAGGATTCGGCCGACACCGACCGTCCGGATCGTCGTACCGGCGGCCGCTCATCCGTCCCGGCCGCCCGGAGCGGATTCCACCATCGCGGCGAGGAGCGTGGCCACCGGCACGGTGGCGAACCCGACCCGGTTGTCGCCGGCCCCGTACGGCAGCCACAGCTCGCCGTCGTGTACGAGCGCGCCGCAGGAGTAGACGACGTTGGGGACGTAACCGTCCTGCTCGGCCTCGTCGGGTGACAGGAGCGCGCCGGGCAGCCGCGCGATCACCCGTTCCGGCCGGCGCAGGTCGAGCAGGAGCGCGCCGATGGCGTACCGGCGCATCGGGCCGACGCCGTGGGTGAGCACGAGCCAGCCGGCGTCGGTCTCGATGGGCGATCCGCAGTTGCCGACCTGGATCAGTTCCCAGCTGTCCCGGGGGGCGTGCAGCGGCACCGGCCTCCGCCACCGGTTCTCACGGTCCAGGCTGGTCAGGCCGATGGTCTCGCCGTCCGCGCGGCACAGGGCGAGGTGCCGTCCGGCCACGGTACGGGGGAACAGCGCGACGCCCTTGTTGCGGACGCCCGGCCCGCGCATCGGGGTGCTGTCGAACCGGCGCAGGTCCACGCTGGCAAGCGTGCGGGTGGCGATGCGCCGTCCGTCGTAGGCGGTGTAGGTCGCCCGGTACAAGGGTCCGGACTCGCCGGTGAACCTGACGAACCGGGCGTCCTCCATGCCGTTGCCCTCCGCCGGAACGGCCGGCCAGAGGACTCGTTGATGCAGGGCGGTGTCGGCGGGGAAGATCGTGGCGT
Source organism: Micromonospora sp. M42 (assembly GCF_000568915.1). Taxonomy (NCBI): domain Bacteria; kingdom Bacillati; phylum Actinomycetota; class Actinomycetes; order Micromonosporales; family Micromonosporaceae; genus Micromonospora; species Micromonospora sp. M42. Next base: position 3,730,209 of record NZ_KK037233.1, read on the forward strand.
AACTGGCGGCGTTGGTGCGGCGTACCTGTTCGAGGGTGTCCGGTCCGGTGCTGCGGGAGAGCAGGTCCGGTGGCAGATCGCCGATCACCCGGTCGAAGGTCGCCTCGTCGTAGCGTTCGGGCAGGGCGTGCAGCACGGTGGCGGTGATTTCGTTGTCGCAGTCCACCTCGGTCAGGCCGGCGGCGAGGAGGTCCCGGCGGTGTCGTACGGCCGTCCGCTGTCCGACGACCGGCGGCCCGGACCGGTCGGCGACGGTGAGCCGGAGTCCGGGTCCGAGGACCGCGGTGGCGAACCCGATGGACGACAGGTGCCCCTCGCCGATCTGGCGCAGGCTGATCGCGACGCGCAGTTGCCCGGCGATCAGGCCGGTCTGGTCCGGATGGGCAACCATCGACGGGTTGCACAGGGCCGCCGCCTCGACCGCGTACTCGTGGCTGAAGTAGGCGCCGATCAGGAGCCGGGTGGTGGGGGAAAGGTCCCGGTCCCGGGCGATGCGGTGCCGGACGAGGTCGTAGTGGTGGTGGAACGTGGCGTCCAGATCGCGGTGCCGGGTGCCGAACCGGTCGAAGGTCTCCCTCAGCAGCCGGCCGGTCTCCTCGTCGTCGAGGTGCGCGACGCGGTCGATGAGCGCCCGCGCTCGGCTGCGTACCAGGGCGGCGTCCTCACCCGGGACGAAGAGCTTGACGACGACCCGGCGTGGATCCGGGGCCAGGATGGCGCCGTGCCGGACGGCCAGGGTGTCGGTCACGACCACCGCCGGGCGTGCTGCACGGTGGAGATCAGCGCGAGGGTCGATTCGGCGCCCTGGTTGAGGTTGGGTCCGTGCGGGGTCAGCCCGTCGTAGCCGCCGCCGGTCGCCGGATCCCACATCCGCGTACCGACGTCGTTGTCGCCGAGGAACCACCCCACCGCCTGCCGGACGCCGGTCTCCCAGCCGGGGTCGCCGGTGACGGCGGCGGCGGTGGCGCAGGCGTCGGCGAACGCGGCTACCTCGATCGCCTGCTGGTCGTGGCGCAGCCGCGCCGCGCCGCGCTGCCACCCGCCGGCGGGTACGACCGACAGGTGTCCATCACGGAGCTGGACGTCGCGCAGCCAGGTCAGCATCCGCAGGCCGTCGTCGAGGGGCGGGCCGTCGTGGCGTAGCTGACTGGCCGCGATGACGACCTCCGCGAGGGCCGCGTTGGCATAGGTCAGGCACGGCTGCGGCCAGGGCCAGAGCGGGTCGGGGCCGGGGGCGCCGATCGTGGCGGCCGCGTCCATGAGCAGTGTGGCCGCATCGGCGTGGCCCGGGTGGCGGCGCAGCACCTCGATGGCACCGAGCCCGGCGAAGGCCATCGCGTGCGGGGCCGGGGAGCGCCGTCTGGCGCCCCGGCCGAAGGCGACGAGTGCCTCCTCCCGGATCCAGGGCGCGGGGCTGCGGGCGGCGGCGGTGCCGAGCCCCCACAGCGCCCGCCCCCACCAGTCGCCGAGCCCGGGGGCGTCGGTCCACCGCCGGTCGTGGCCGAGCCGATTGCGGAAGGCGCCCCGGGTGTCCTGCGCGTGGGTGAGGAACGCGAGGTAGCGCTCCGCCAGCCCGAGCACCTCCGGGGTCGGCTCCGGCTCCCGGCTGGTGACGACCAGCCCGCGCGCGGCGTCATCGGTGCAGTAGCCGTGTTCGCGGCGGACGATGGCGTGTCGGGCGTGCTCGAACAGGCCGGTGTCGTCACTCAAACGGCTCAGGTGCGCGAAGCTCGGCCGGGGCGTCGGATGCCGGCCACCGCTGCCTGACATGTTGGACAGATCGGTGGTCGCGGTCACGCCGACGCCGCGCTGACCGCGGAGAGGCGGGCGGCGACGAGCCGCTCGGCGAGCGTGCCGTAGCTGGCCGCCACCGCCGGCCAGCGCAGGTCCGCGGCCGGCGGCCGGACGCGGCCCGCCAGCCGGGCGGCCAGGCCGGGCTCGGTCAGGATCCGCCGGATCGCGGCGGCCAGCGCCGCCGAATCCTGGTGGGGTACGACCAGACCGGGCCCGCCGTTGAGCAGCTCGACGGCATGCGGGAAGGCCGTGGCCACGACGGGCACCCCGGCGGCCACTGCCTCGATGAGCACGCCGGAGGTGACCTGTTCGCGGGAGTCGTAGGGCAGCACGACCACGTCGGCGGAGCGGATCAACCGGGCGAGCGCGGGTTGGCCGTGGTAGACGTTCTGGTAGTCCACGGCGTGGGCGATGCCCAGCTGGGCGCCGAGCTGGTGCAGTCCCGCCCGGTACGCCTCCCCCTGGTGCTCGACCACCTTCGGATGGGTCCGGCCGGCAATCGTGTAGGTGGGGGTCGGTTCGAGGTCCTGCAACCGCGCGAGGGCCCGCAACGACCACTCGACGCCCTTGCCCGGGCCGAGCAGTCCCCAGGTCAGCAGGTGCGGGCGGGTACGGCGGTCGGCGGGCACGTGGACGTGTTCGGCGGCGCCGTGCGGGATGACCGTGACCTTGTCCGGACGTACGGCGTAGCCGACGAGCAGCCGGTCGTGAGCCGTGCGGGTCATGGTGACGACCGCTCCCGCGGCGGTGACGATCTGCTCCAGCAGGGACTTCTGCCTGGGCGAGGGCCGGCGGAGCACGGTGTGCAGGACCACGATGCTCGGCACGGTGAGCCGGCGCAGCAGCGGCAGGACGTCCTCGCCGTCGGCGCCGGGGTAGATGCCGTACTCGTGCTGCACGACGGCCACGTCGAAGGTGTTGAGGACGGCCGCGGCGTCCCGCCAGCCGGTCTGCGTACGGGCCGACCAGGTGTGCACGACCCCGGGTCCGGCCCGCAGGTCGTCGCCGTGGTCGGTGACCCGGACGATGCCGCCGCGCGTGCCGTCGGCGGTCAGGTGGGTGGCGAGGGCGGAGTTGAAGGTGGCCAGTCCGCATCGGGTCGGTGGGTGCGTGCTGAGGAAGCCGTAGCTGGGCATGGGTGTCGGGCCTTCCGGTTGTCGGCCGCCTCGGAGTGGGGGCGGCCTCACGCGGTGTCGGCGCACGCCGGCCAGCGTGTGTGGCCGGCGGAACGGATCGGGCGGTGGTGGCCGGGGGTTCAGCGGTGCGACCGACGGGTGAGGCGGTCGTAGACGGTCAGGTAGTCGGTCACCATGCGGTCCGCGCCGAAGCGTTGCCCGGCCCGGGTCCGACAGGTGGCCCGGTCCAGCGCGGCAGCCCGGCCGACGGCGTCGACGGCCTGCTCGGCGGTCCGCACGAGGAACCCCGTCACCCCTTCGTCGACGACCTCCGGCATCGACCCGCGCGCGTACGCGACGACCGGCGTGCCGCAGGCCATCGACTCCACCACCGAGAGCCCGAACGGCTCGTCGAAGGCGATCGGGTGCAGCAGCGCGGCGCTCGCGCCCAGCACCTCCGCACGCCGCCGAGGGCCGACCGAGCCGAGGAAGACGACCCGGTCGCCGTCGATGTGGGGGGCCACCTGCTCGGCGAAGTACCGCTCGTCCTGAACGATGCCGCAGATGGTCAGCGGCCGTCCGGCGCGGCGGGCGATCTCGATGGCGGTGTGGGTGCCCTTGTCGGGGTGGATCCGGCCGAAGGCGGCCAGTCCCGGGCCGGCGTCGCGGGTGAACGGCAGCCCGGTCAGGTCGACACCGTGGTGCACCGTGGCGACGTAGTCGAGGTCCGCGTTCCGGTCGGCGTCGGAGATCGGAGACGTAGGACGAGCGGGCCCGGGCGTACGCGGGGAGGATGCCCGCACCGGAGAAACCGTGCACGGTGGTGAGCAGCGGCGCGCGGCAGTGTTCGGCGAAGGCGAGCGGCAGCCAGTCGAGGTGGCTGTGCACCAGGTCGAACTCCGACGAACGGGCCATCGCGTGGGAGACGTGCATCGCCTCCCACACCCGGCCGTCCATGGCCGGGTCGTCGGCGTACCCGCGGGGGCACACACCGTCGAGGGCGGCGGAGGTGACGGAGTCCAGCGTCGCGAACAGGGTCACCTCCACGCCACGGGTGACCAACCCCTCCGCGAGCAGCCCGGTCACCTGCTCCCAGGGGCCGTAGTGGTGCGGGGGTGTCCGCCAGGCGACCGGCCCGAGCAGGGCGACCCTCACGGGGACGGCGAGTCGGCGAGGTCGGCCGGATCGAGACGCAGGGTCGCGAGCAGCCCCACGTGCTTAGCGGGGTCCACCCGCTCCGGTAGGTCGCGCTCGACCCAGTCGGCCCTGGCGTGCTGACCGCGCTCGCGCAGCGCCGCGACGATCCGGTTTCTGGCGATCCCCATCATCTGCCTCTCGAGAAGCTGTTCGGAGTGGTTCCGCGTGCCGGCGCCGGGTCAGCGGAGGAGCCCTGTTCTCAGTTGAGCCAGCGAGCGCTTCAGCAGCCGGGAGACGTGCATCTGGGACAGCCCGACCCGGGCGGCGATCTGCGCCTGGGTCAGGTCACCGGTGAACCTCATGGTCAGGATCCGGAGTTCGCGTGGGGGAAGCGCCGCGAGGAGCGGCCCGAGGGTGAGGTGGTCGTCGACGGCCGCGTAGCCCGCATCGACGGTGCCGCTGCGCGCGTGGCGTTCGATGCGGTCGGCCGCGAGTCGTGGCTCGTTCAGCGATGCCAGGCGATAGACACCGAGGGCGACGACGGCGGCCAGGACCTGGGCGACGGTCACCTCCAGGTCGTCGGCGAGCTCTCGATCGGTCGGCTGGCGGCCGTGTTGCTGCGCCAGCCTGCCCCGGGCCTCGGGCACCCGTGCACCCAGTTCCTGGGTCGGACGCGGAACCCGGATCGCCCAGGCCGAGTCGCGGAAGTGCTTCCGGATGCCGCCGAGGATGGTCGGGACGGCGTAGGCGGCGAACGGCACGCCACGACCGCCGTCGTATCCGTCGACGGCCTTGATCAGGCCGAGCGCGCCGATCTGCGCCAGATCGTCGTAGGACTCCCCGCGACCGGTGTACCGGCGGGCCAACCGACACGCCATCGGCAGATTCGCCTCGATGACCCGATTTCGTAGCCGTACGCGCTCGGGATCGTCGACGGTCAGGGCGGCGCGTCGACGCAACATGTCTTCATTGATCCCCGAGGCCGGGTTCGGCGTCGGAGGGGAGAAGGTGGCTGTGGGTGTCACGGCGGAGGTGACCATTGTTCCAACGCCCCTAACGGGCTGGTGGCGGCAAGACTGGCGCCACCGGGGACCCGGGCGACACCGTCACCGTACGCCTTCATCTCCAGGACCGACACCCGAACGGGTTCCGGGTGCCGAACCGGTCGTCAGGCGGACCCGTGGTCGACCGGGCCCAGCGTGATCTGCTCGGAGCCGTCGACGATCGCCTGGGACAGGTCGGACAGCCGCCGGTTGCGGCTGCGGGCGCCGTCGCGCAGCAACGCGAAGGCCTGACCCACGTCCACCTGGAGGCGTTCGGCGAGGACTCCCTTGGCCTGTTCGATCAGAACGCGGCTGTTCAGGGCGGTCTGCAGCTGCTCGGCGAGCATGTCGCGCCGGTGGATGGCGCGCTGTTGCAGCAGCCCGATGGTGGCCACGTCGGCGAGCGCCTGACCGATGCGGAGCTTGTCCTCGTCGACAGCTCCCGGCCGGACATCGAAGAGGTTAAGCGCGCCGATGACCTCGGAGCGCAGGCGCATGGGCAGGGCGTGCACCGCGGCGAAGCCGACCTCGGCCGCCGCGGCGGCGAACCTCGGCCACTGTGCGGTGGTCAGTCCCAGGTCGGCGACCGACACCGGTCGGCCCGTACGGAAGCAGTCGAGGCAGGGCCCCTGGTCGGTCTGAAGCTGGAACAGCTCCAGCAGCCGGGTGCGTTCGGAGGAGGCGGCGACCACCTGCAGCCTGTCCCGCTGGTCGGTCAGGAGCAGCCCGGCCGCCGACACACCCAGCAGATCAACGCACCTCTCGGTCAGCACGTGCAGGAACTCGATCACGTCGAAGTCGTCGACGAGAGTGTCGGCCATCTCCACGAAAACGTCGGCCAGCTGGGTTTCGGCCATGTCGGTCACCTCGCCAATCAATGGTTCCACCGGTCACCCGACGGGACGGTCCGTGCGGCGCCCGCCCTGGCGCCGATCCCCCGTTCACCCCTTCCGGTCACCGTGTCCGGTCCGGGCCGAGACGCAGGCGCCGGGCGACGATGTCGGTCGCCACGTCCCGCAACCGCCGGTCCCGGGAGTACGCGTGGGCCAGCATCCGGGCGAGTGCCACCGCCGCGGGCACCTCCAGCTGGGCCATGATCATTCCGGTAGCCTGGTGCACCTCGGGGTGGTGCAGGCCGGTCCCCTCGGGCCACCGATCGTTCCGGTCCGCGCCGTGGCTCGTCGCGCCGTCCAGCAGCACCGCGCATGCCGTGTCCGCCAGGATCAGCACGTCGGCCAGCTCCTCCGCCGCGAGGTCCTCGGCGCGGGCCCGGTAAAGGTCCAGGACACCGAGGTTGATCCCGCCCACCCGTAGTGGCAACGCGAACACTGCACAGGCCCCGACGCGCACCGCGGCCGGCGCGAACGCCGGCCAGCGCTTCCGGCATTCCGGCAGGGTCAGATCGGCGGCAAGGACAGGCCCGTGTGTGGTCGCGTCCACGCACGGCCCCTCGCCGAGGGTGAGGCTCAGGTCTTCCAGATCCGCAGCGCTTCGATCCGTCGCGTGCACCAGTTCGCGCGGCGTGGCATCGAGGACGACGGCGACGGCCGCGGAGTCGACGTCGGCGGCCGAGACCGCAGCCGCGCAGACATGACCGACCGTGACCGCGCCACCTCGGGCGGCAGCGCCGAGAGCGGCCCACAGCCGCAGCCGGCGATCGGAGGTCGTCGGATCGCCGTGCCCGGGGTTGTCCGTGTCCACCACTGACTCCGACCCGGATCGCTCGAAGCGGACGTTACGGACAGCGCCAGGGACCCGGGCGAAGGGCAAACGGTACTCCGCATGACGCCGCCGCGCTACCGGCGGCAACGGACGCGACGACGCCGAGCCGATCGAGGCAAGGGAGCGTACGCTGGCAGTGTCGCTCGGGACCCCGGTGGCTGACAGCCCGCCGCCGACGGACGCCCCGTTCGCGACGCCATCCCGACCGGTCAAGTCGCGGGGCCTACCCTCGCTCCCGGCAGGGCACCGTCCACCGCACGTCGGACCGCGACGGTCTGTCACAGGCCCGCAATCAACCAGACGCGCCGGCGCACCACCGCGCTCAGGCCGGCCGGATACTCCTCGGAAGGCGGCGGTTCTCATGACCGCACCCCGGAACAGTCATGTTCGATTCTTCCCGCGCGACGGTCACCGCGGCACCGATGCCTCTCGCCCGATTCCCCCGCGACCGGCGGTGAAGCGCTCGCGGGTCGGGGGTCTGTGGGTCGCTGCCGTGGTGTTCGCGGTCGTACTCCTGCTGCTGCTCGTCTTCGTGCTGCAGAACGGGCAACCCGCCGAGGTGTCGTTCCTCGGCGCGCACGGCACGCTGCCGATGGGGGTGGCCCTGCTGCTGGCCGCGGTCTCCGGGGTCCTGCTCGTCGCACTCCCCGGCACCGCCCGGATCGTGCAACTCAGATTGCTGGGTCGCCGTCGCATGCGGGAAGCCGGCGCGCCCGAGCATCGTCCGACTCCCCCGCCGGTGAACGGCATCACGGTAGTCCCGCTGCCGCCCCGCGCAGCGGATCAGGACGACTGAGCCGTGTCCGCGGGATCAGGCGTGGGGAGCGGAGCGGCTGCCGGCCTTGGCCAGGCCGCGGCTGACCAGGTAGCCGATGGTCAGCATGGTGACGTAGAGCCGGGCGCGGTCGGCGCGGAAGAAGGGGCGATCAGCGACGCGGCGCTGCTCGGCGTCCAGTCTTCGGCCACCGGCAGGTCAGGACGCAGCGTCACCAGCTCTTCCATGTTCGTGATCCGCAGCAACCGCAGGATGCTGCCCCCGGGCCGGCAGACGACGAGGGCGGAATCAGCCGCGAGCGCGATATGCGCCCGGGCGAGGAAACTGGGCAGCGCGGAGGAGGCGAAGGTGACATCGGCCAGATCCACGACGACCTCGGTCGGCGCGATGATCGACAGGCGCTCCACCACGCCCGACAGTGCCGGGTCGGCCTCCATGTCGATCTCACCCGCCAGGCGGATCAGGGCGCTGGGACGTCGAGGCGAGATCAGTAGGGTGATGACGAAATGCGCGCCGGACACCTGGGCCATAGCCTCACCTCGGCATGAACGACCTGATGCCGAGGGCTGGGGCAACGACCTGAACAGGCCGTGTCCTGATGCTACCGCCCGGCGACCCGATGCCGACAGCCGATGTGACCGGGCGGGACGCGGCGGTCCTCCGCCTCACCGGTTGTCGCGCAGCGGCGCACCGACCTCGTGCAGGTGCCGCAACGCCTGCCGGTACGACTGGACCAGGCTGGCCTGCTCGTAGGCGACTCCGATCTCCCTGCAGTAGGCCTCGACCATCGGTTGCGCCCGGCGAAGGTTCGGTGTCGGCATCGCCGGGAACAGGTGATGCTCGATCTGATAGTTCAGACCGCCCAGCGCGGCGTCGGTCAGCCGGCCACCGGTCACGTTTCGTGAGGTCAGCACCTGCTTGCGCAGGTAGTCCTCGGTGCCCTCCGGATGCGGCATGCCCTTGTGGTTCGGCGCGAACGTCATCCCCAGGTAGACACCGAACACCGCGTGGTGAACGGCGAAGAACGCCAGTGCCTGCCAAGGGGTGAGCACCAACAGCAGGGCGGCGACGTAGGCAGCGAGGTGAAGGCCCATCAAGCCGGCCTCCAGACCGCGGCGCTTCATCCCGGGGGCCAGCAACGCCCTGACGCTGGACACCCGCAGGCCGATGCTCAGCAGCGTCAGCAGCGGGAAGAACAGACCGGCCTGGTGACGGGTGACGTATCCCTTCAGCCCGCGTCGCCCCCGGGCCGACCCGCTGGCCCAGATCAGCACCTCCGACGCCACATCCGGGTCGAGATCGTCATGGTTGGGGTTGTTGTGGTGGCGGGTGTGCTTCTCCATCCACCAGCCGTAGCTCATCCCGACCGCGATGTTGGCCGCGATCCGGCCCGCCCGCTCGCTGAGCTTCCCGGTGCGGAACACCTGCCGGTGCGCCAGATCGTGGGCCACCAGAGCCGCATGCGAGAACGCGACACCCAGGAAGGCGGCGACGGCGAGGGTCCACCAGGACGCTCCGACCAACCACAACGCTGTCCATCCGGCCACCAGCATCGATGCCACCGTGACCATCCGTACGGCGTAGTAAGTGGGACGCCGTTCGAGCAGACCGGCCCGGACGACCCGTCGGTTGAGCACGGCGAAGTCACTGCCGCCCGCGGGCTTCCGGTGCGGAGGTGAAGTGTCGGCGAATTCGGTGACGGGAGGACAGGCAGTCGAGCTCGACATGGGACTCCTCGGATCTCCCACCGCACAGGAAGGTTCACGTCTCCGAGTGCGGCAAGCGTGTGCGGGAGGTGCGGACGACAGGCCGCGGGAGTCCGGGCGACCGCCGCGATCCGGCTAGGACGTCGGATGCAGCCTGAGGTCAGTACCCTCGTCGGCGACGTAGGAAACGGATCGTCTCACCCAGCAGGGTTACCACGTCGACTCCCGGCGTGTACCGGATCGGTGCCGCGCGCCAGCCGGACCGGCGCCGTCACAGTGGGCACGAACACCATCGACGCCCCCGTCTGCCTGCATCTGATGGTCACCTGCAAGGGCCCGGGCGGGATTCGGTCAGTGGTGGCTTCGGCAGAGTCGGAGCGTTCAGGTCCGGGCCGGCGCGGTGGGTGGGCGATCGCGCTGAACGTGGCCGCCTTCGGTCTCCCAGCCGGCGACGTCGTCGTCGGCTCGCGCCGACCGTCCCTGGCGGGGGTGGGACGGTATGGACGTCTCACCAGTGGCGCGCGTGCTGTCGGCGGGACGCGAAGCCGCGAGCATGGTCGCCGTCGCCACGGCATGGGTGGCCCCAGGTGCGACCACGGCCAGGTCGACTCGCAGATCCCGTGGGCCTGTAAGAATCACCAGCTCGGCCGCGAGACTGGTGAACCAACCCACCCTCACCACGGCACCACCGACGCCGATCCGGCCGGGGTGCCGGTCCCAGGCATCGGGCTGAAGCATGATCCGTTCGATCACGCCGCCACGCCGGGCGGTGAGCGCTGTGACGAGGCTGCACAACTCGACAACCGGTTCTCGTGACGTCGGCCACCAGCCGCCGTCGAGCATCGACCGGCTGGACGGCGAGTCGGCCAGCCGCAGGCGTGCCACCGGCGGCTCACCGGTGCAGACCCACGTCATGCGGTCCTTGGCAGAGCGGACCATCAGATCCGCCTCTCCGGTACGCCGGCGTCCGGGCGGGCGCCGGGAAGGTCCGAACGGGTGGTGGTGCAGGGGGTGACGCGGTGCACGAGGGTCACCGGGCTCCCGGCACGGCCGTCCGGCGTAGGCCGTGGCCGATCGTTGATCTCGGGGCCGGACTGCACACCGGTGGGGACGGGACCGAACCTGACCATGCGCGGACCTCTTTCGATGGTGGTGGGCTCCTGGGGAAGGGAGCAGGGGGCGTCGACGGGCCGGCCGGTTGGTCAGATCGCTCTCGGCGGTCAGGCGGACGGTCCGAGCGGAGTACGAGGCGGGTCGACGAGATCGGCCGGGTCGAGGCGCAGGATGGCGAGCAGCCCGGCGTGCTTCTCCGGGTCTATCTGCTCCGGCAGTTCCCGCTCGACCCAGTCGGCCCTGATCCGCTGGCCGCGTCGGCGGAGAAGACTGACGATCCGCTGTCTGGCGATGGTCATAGGACGCTCTCCCCTGCGGAGCCGTCCGAGAGGATCGCACTCACGGGCGGCCGTGCGAAAGCACTGTCTGGATCGCACCACAGGCTTGCCACGATGAGAGTGACGGTCGGGACCGACCGGGCAGAGTGGTGGCGACGGCTTGGCGGCCACCGGGGACTCGGGTGACATCTTCACCGTACGCCTCGCGGCGTGCTTCCACACCCCCGGTCACCGGGTGCGGCACCCGGGGTGCCGGCCTGGGCGCGGACGAGCCCGGGGGCGCGGGTCGGCGAGCAGGTTGAGCTCTCGTCAGGGCAGCCCTGGCCGGTGGGACGGTCGAGGCCAGCACGGCTGCGGGACATCGCGACTCACGATCGCCAGCCGGGTCGGGTCCGCCCCGCGTGCTTGTCGTAGCCGACGTGGTCGGTGATCTCGCCGCCCAGTGCCGATTCGAGGACCCGCTTCGTCATCTGCTGCAGCAGTCCACCCTCATCGGTCAGCTTCAAATCCGTCACCGCGAGCCCGATCGGCCAGCATCGCGATCAACTGCTCGTCCGTGACCGCATCCGCCGGCCTGGCGGCCGGCTCCTGCCCCGAGGTGATCTCGGCCGTCATCTGGCGCACGGGGGTCATTTTGAGGCGGAGCCGACAGAGCCAGGTGCGCGCACGCGTCGAGCCGCGATGTAGCGGCGGCCGTACGGCGTACCATCAGAATGGTGCGGGTCCGCGGCCTGCCAGCGACATCAATACCTGCGTGGCGAGTAGCTTGCGTATGCGGGTGACGGCGACTGTCCCTACCCGATCATAGGGCAGCTCCAATTGCAGCCCCTGGTCTGCGTTGCGAAGGTCTGTCGTGATCTCGTCCGGACGGAACGTGCCGCCCCAGCCGTTGAGTCCTCCGCGCTGGTTGGTACTGAGGGAAGCCATGCCGGAGATGCAGGCGCCGTCGACCAGGATCAGCCTCGCAGGGCCGGAGTAGGTCGTCGTCATAGTCATCAACCCTTCAGAATGTAGCGCCGTGCACAGAGGAAGGCGTCGAGTCCGACCATGGCGTGCTCCAACTGGACCGCGACCGTACGTGCCTCGACCGTCAGGGCGGCGGCAGTGCGGTATCCGGCTCGTGAGGGACAAGGGTCGATGCTTGGCCGTGGTGAGCGCATGAGACGCCGAACGGCGGCCCGCTGAATCAGTCGGGCCGCCGTTCGGCGGGTGTGGATCAGAGCGGGCGGATGTTCTCCGCCTGCGGGCCCTTCTGGCCCTGGGTGACGTCGAACTCCACCTTCTGGTTCTCGTCGAGGCTGCGGAAGCCGCTCGCCGAGATCGCGGAGAAGTGGGCGAAGACGTCGGCGCCGCCGTCGTCCGGGCTGATGAAGCCGAAGCCCTTGTCGGCGTTGAACCACTTCACGGTGCCTGTAGTCATGTCTGCTCCTTCGCAGGCTGTTAGAGACCGCACGGTGCGGACCCTTACGCCGCCGCGTTGATCACCCGCGTCGAAACGACACGAAAAACGAAAAGCGCCTGGATGGGTTTCAGATGCCCCATCAGGCGCCGGAAAACGTCTACGGAAATCAAAACTGCAACCCGGCCACCGTAGCACATGATCCGCCGTGGAGCCGATGACGGTGAGTGGGTCTGGCCACACGCCGATCCGCCGCGCGCGGGCACCGGCGACCTACGGGGCCCGCCTCGGGCCGCCGGTCACGAACAGCAACATCCCGGCCGATGGCCGGGATACGAAGAGGCGCGCAAGCAGGAGTACGTGCTACCAGGACCGAGCCGGGAGCGGGCCGGCCAGTCTGCCGCCGTGGCCCGCGCTACTGCTTCTCGTTCTGCCGCAGGGCTTCCTCGAGCTGGTCTTCCAGGATGATGATCCGACAGGCGGCTTCCAGTGCGGTGCCCTGATCCACCATCTCGCGGGCCCGGGCGGCCAGGCGCAACTGGTAGCGGGAGTAGCGGCGGTGGCCGCCGGCCGAGCGGTGCGGGTTGATCAGTTTCGCCTCGTCCAGGCGGCGCAGGAAGTCCTGCGTGGTGCCGAGCATCTCTGCGGCCTGACCGATGGTGTAGGCCGGAGTGTTCTCGTCGCCGAACATGTCATCGGGGTTTCGCCCCATGTCACCTCCACATCGAGGGCCCCGGCGCATAAGCGCCGGGGCCCAGGGTTAACGGGTCAGAACACCATCTACCGACAGGAAAGTCGGCTTGTCGTATCCGCACCAGCCATCGAAGGCTTCGGGTGCGAGGATCGCATATGCGTGACCGGAGACCACCTCTCGTTCGATGGAAACTGCGGTGTCCGCCGAGCCTGGAATGACGGCTGCTGGCGGGCGATCCAACGGTGTACGGCCCTCCCTTTCCTCTGCTACTTCTCACCCTTGCGGTCGTACGGTCCGCCGGCGCCGGAACCCACGCGACTTCATGGCCCCGACACGTGCGGCGAACATCAGCTGGAGCCCTGAGCAAGCCTTGGCCCCACCTGCGTGCCCCATCGCGCATCACGCGTTGGGGCTGACGTGCTCCTACTGCCGTTCCAGGCGGAACGAATTCCGCTTCTCACCGTCCGTCGTGACCTCACGGCCGGGCGGTCCCGTCTGCGTCTTGACGGATCTCATCTCTCGACTCGAAGAAGAGTATTCCACGCTGCAGAGGATGTCTAGGCGTTCCGACCTAGATTTTCTGGTCGACCGCCCTCAGGGTCAGCGGTGTGTCCCAGCAGGCACGTGCGGGCCGCGCCGGCGGCTGAGCCCACCGCGCACCTCATCGGAGATCACAACCCCCCGGAAGTGTCGGCGTCGGTCGCTAGCCTGCCGGCGTGACGAAGATCGATGCAGAGAAGGCCACGCTGTGCGAGTTCCTCAAACACCAGCGTGCCAGCGTCCGAGCCATCCTGGCCGATCTGGACCCGACCGCCCTGCGAACGTCCGTCCTGCCTTCCGGATGGTCGCCGCTCGGCCTGGTGGAGCACCTCGGTCACGCGGAGCGCCACTGGTTCCAGGAGGTCTTTCGCGGTTCGGTGGAGCCACTGCCCTGGCCGGACGAGAACACACCGCTGCGCACGTCTCGATCGCCGGCCCAGGTCTTCGACTTCTATCGCGACCAGTGCCGGATCTCCGACGCGATCATCGCCGCGGCGCCGTTGACGGCGGAACCAGTCGGCCGGCACCCGGAGGAGCCGCTGGCGTCGCAGACCACTGACCTGCGTCGGATTGTTCTGCACGTCATCGAGGAGACCGCCCGACATGCCGGCCACCTGGATGTCGTGCGCGAACTCCTCGACGGGCGAACCGGGCTGGGCCCGCGCTGAGCCGGGCGAGCACCGGCTCAGGTCACGACGCGGACGCCGGGCCAGCGTTCGGCGGGGCGGTGACGGGCCAGTCGTTGCCGGGAGACCTCCGGGCTGACCCTGGTCGGGTTGCGTCGCCACACGCCGTCGAGCAGGTCGTCGAGGCCGTGCGGCGCACACACCGCGATCTCGTCGTACGTGTCGAGGCGTACGGCCACGGCGGTGGCGTACTCGGGCCAGGTGGCGACCGCGTCGGCGACGGTGCGCAGCGGTGTCACCGGACCGCCGCCGAACTTGGCGGGATACCAGGTGTGCACGGCGGCCTGGTTCTTCGCCTCCCACGGCGGATCCGACCATCCCGCCACCAGTCGCCGGGTGGCCCGGTCGTCGTTGTCGCGGCTCAGGTCCGCCGGGTCGAGGAAGACCACGTCGACGTCGCGCACGGACGAGGGGTCGAATCCGTGGCCGTACCGCTCGCCCCAGACGAGGTCGCGGATGACGCCCGCGCCGATCCAGGCGTCCGGGAGGCCGCAGTCCCGAACGACGCCCAGCGCCCGGATCAGCCAGGGGCTGCGCCGCACCAGGCCCCGCAGTTCGTCCTCCCGCATCGGTTCTCCTGAGATCAGGCGGGGGTCGCCGGGCCGGGTACGAGGTTGAGCACCCGCAGCGCGACGTCGACCGAGGCCTGGAGGTCTTCGCGGCTCGCGCCGGCTGCGGCGTGCACGGCGTGGCCCTCGCTGAGCGCCATCACGAACCGGGCGAGTGCCCGGCTGTCGACGCCTTCCGGGAGGTCGCCTTCCTTCGCCGCGCGGGAGAGCCGTTCCTCCAGGGCGGTCTCGGTGGCGGCCCGGCCGGCGGCCAGCATCTCGGAGATGCGGGTGTTCTCCGGGGAACAGGAGAGCCCTCCTTGGATGGAGAGGCAGCCGGCGGGGTGGTCGTCGGCGGTGAGCGCGTCGGCGCTGGCGCGCAGGAAGCTCTCCACGGCGGCGTACGCGGTGGGTTGTTCTAGTGCGGCGCGGGCGTTGGCCAGGTTGGTCTCGTGGTAGCGGGCGAAGGCACGCCGGAACAGCTCCTCCTTGCTGCCGAAGGTGGCGTACAGGCTCGGCCGGTTGATGCCCATGGCGCTGGTGAGGGAGCTGAGCGACGCGCCTTCGTAACCGTGCCGCCAGAAGACCTCGGCGGCCCGGTCGAGGACCGTCTGCTCGTCGAAGGCTCGCGGCCGTCCCGGTGTCGAAGTGCCCATGCACCTACTCTACCGCTCGGTACAGAAGTGACGCAGCGCACCAACCGATCGGTACAGAACCTTGCTACGGTGACGCCATAACCGATCAGTACAAAAGAGCGAGGGAGACGCATGACCGTCACGTTGATCACCGGCGCGAACAAGGGCATCGGTTTCGCGACCGCCGGGCAGCTTCTGGACCTGGGGCACATCGTCTACATCGGGGCGCGCGACAAGCGCAAGGGCGAGGAGGCGGCGGCGACGCTCGGCGCGCGGTTCCTGCACCTGGACGTGACCGACGACGCCTCGGTGACCGAGGCCCTGTCGACCATCGACGCGGCCCACGGCCGGCTCGACGTCCTGGTGAACAACGCGGGCGTCGCCGAGGACGGCACCGTGGACGGGCCCACAGCGCTGCGGGTGTTCGACACCAACGTGGTCGGGATCATCAGGGTCACCGAGGCGGCACTGCCCCTGCTGCGCGGATCCGCCAACCCCACGGTGGTCACGGTGTCGAGCAGCGCGGGTTCCTTCTGGGCGACGAACAACCCGGACCGGCCGGAGTTCGATCTGAGGTTCCCGCTCTACTCGGCGTCCAAGGCGGCCGCCACCATGATCACCCTCAAGTACGCCCGGTCCCAGCCGGGCATCAAGTTCAACGCGGTCGAGCCGGGCTTCACCGCCACCGACATGACCGCCGCGCTCGGCGGTGGCAGGTCACCGGCCGAGAGCGCCCGGATCGTCGTACGTCTGGCGACGCTGCCCACGGACGGCCCGACCGGGACGCTCCAGGACGAGTTCGGGCACCTGAACTGGTAGCCGCGACCGACAGCCGGGAGGGGAACCCATGACAACCATCGGCATCATCGGCGCGGGCGAGGTCGGCAGCCAGATCGCACGGGCGGCGATCGCGGCCGGGTACTCGGTCGTCATCGCCAACTCGCGCGGGCCCGAGACGTTGGCGGGCCTCGTCACCGAGCTGGGTCCGTCGGCGCGGGCGGCGTACGCCAGGGAGGCCGCGGCGGCGGGCGACTTCGCCGTCGTCGCCGTACCTCTGAAGGTCGTCAACGACATGCCGGCCGAGGAACTCGCGGGCAAGATCGTCCTGGACACGAACAACTACATGGTCTGGCGTGACGGGCACATCCCGGTCCTCGACTCGGGCGAGAAGACGGTCCACGAACTGCGTCAGGAGCAGCTCCCCACGTCGAAGGTCGCCAAGGCGTTCACCCACATCCAGGCGCCCCGCCTGCTCACCTCCGCCCGGCCCGCGGGCGCCCCTGACCGGCTGGCGCTCTCCGTCTCCAGCAACTTCCCGGAGGCGGTTGCTCTGGTGACGCGGCTGTACGACCAGTTCGGCTTCGACACCGTGGACAACAGCCCGCTGAGCGAATCGTGGCGCACCGGCCCGGGTCAGCCCGCGTGGATCCGGCACGCGCACCAGAACCGCGAGGAGCTGGCCCTCAACCTGAGGAGAGCGCGGCGCCACGCGCAGGCGTGACTCTCGGCGTCAGCGCCGGGCGTGCTCGCCGGCTCGCTCGCGGGCGGGCTCCTCCGCGGCGAACGGACTGCGCAGGCGGGTCATGGAGGCGGCGCTGATGTCCGCGGCCGGACTGCGCTCCTCGTCGGTGGCCTTGCCCCCCTCGATGCTGAAGGGATTCAGGGCGAACGTCTTGTCGGGCACGTCGTGCTCCAAGGGAATCTGCACGGCAGCACTCGACTCAGTCGTCGCGGCTGGGAAACCGTGGGAAGGGCAGGGGGTCGGCGATCAGCCGTCGAAACCCCGCATCGACAGCCTAACCCCCGTCGGCCGCCTGGGCGAGCCACGTCGACCAGGAGCACGCGGACGGGCCCGGCGCGGAGGAGTGTTCCTCCGCGCCGGGCCCGCAGGTGTCGTGCGGGTCAGGCGGCGCAGGTGGCCGTCGCGCCCTGACCGGTGCCGGTGCCCTGGAAGCCGAAGTTGGTCGTCTGCCCGGCGCCGACCTGGCCGTTGTAGCCGACGTTCGTGAACCGGACGGTGCCGCTGGTGCCGCTGGCCTGGGCGTTCCAGGTGCCGGTGATCGCCGCGCCGCCGGGCAGCGCGACGGTCACGGTCCAGCCGTTGATGCTCGCCGAGCCGGCGGTGACGTTCACGCTCGCGGTGAAGCCGCCGTTCCACTGGTTGATCGCGACCGAGGCGGAGCAGCCGTTACCGGCCGGCGGCGGCGTGGTCGGGGGCGCCGTGGTCGGCGGCGCGGTCGTCGGCGGCGCGGTGGTGGGCGGAGCAGTGGTCGGCGGGTTGGTCGTCGGCGGCGTGGTGGTGGGCGGGTTGGGCGCGCCGTTGGCCAGGCTGAAGGCCAGGTCCGGCTGGAACGAACCGGCCGTGTAGCGGCAGCCGTCCGCCTCACCCGGCGGCTTCACCCAGAGGTACGCATCGATGTTGGCGTCGCCGGTGTTCGTCGTGGGGTACTGCCCGATGCGCCGGTCGGTGTTGTCGTCGGCGCACCAGTCCCCGGCCGCTCCGCCGTTGCGGCTGGTGTCGATGACCTGCCGCTTGCCGGAGATGCCCATGCCGTTGAGGGCGGAGATGACGGCCCGGCCGAAGTTCGCCTCGCTGGACGTGGGGTTGAAGTTCGACACGTTGGTGAAGAAGCCGTCGGCGTACTGCACGCCGGCCGCGCGGAGCCGGTTGGCCGTGTCGTTCGCGCTGTTCCAGGTGGAGTGGCCGCCGTCGAGGTACACCTTGGCGTTGGGGTTGCCCGACTTGATGGTCTGGGTCGCCGTGGTGAGCGCCTGGTTGCGGGCGTTCAGCTCGCTGGTGCTCAGGCAGGTCTGCAGGGCCAGCGAGTCGGTCTCCAGGATGATCAGGACCGTCTGGTTGCCGAGCCCGCGGGCGAAGTTGGACACCCAGGTCTGGTACTGGTTGAGGTCCGGCGCGCCACCGGCGCTGGCGCCGCCGCAGTCGCGGTTGGTGATCTCGTACACCGACAGCACCGGGATCTGCTGCGCCGAGTTGGCGGCGCCGATGAACGCGGAGACCTCGGACTGGATGGTCGACGGGTTGAAGTTGGCGTACCAGCGGGCCTGCGGCTGGCTGGCGATCTTGTCGCGGATGACGGCGGCGCGGGAGTCGCCCGGGTTGGCGGCGACCCAGCGGACGACTGCCGAGGACGGGTCGCGGTAGAGCGATCCGGACACGGTGCCGGCGGACGCGCCGCCGACGGCGAGGCCGACGCCGGCGGCGGCGAGACCCGCTACGGCCGCCACGCTGATGGCCGCTGACCTGCGGCGGGCGGAGAGGATAGCCACGACGTGTTTCCTCCTGATCACATCGACGTATCTAAGTTCGTGGGAGCGTTCCCACGACGGTAACGGAGGCGGACGTCGATGCCAAGATGTGAACGTCGGTCACTGACCCGTAATCTTGCGACGGTCGACGAAGCGGCGGGAGGAAGACCAGGCATGACGGCGCTATCAGGCCAGGACCTGCCCAGGCCGGCGGACGAGGATCTGCGGACGCTGTTCGGCAAGTCCATCGCCGTCTTCGCGGCGCTCGCCGGGCCGACGCACGTGGTGGAGGCGGCGAACCCGGCATTCTTCGCCGCCATCGGTGAGGAACGCGCACGTACCGGAGTTCCGCTCGCCGAGTTGATGCCGGAACTGGACGGCCAGGGCTTCATCGCCCTGCTGGACGAGGTCTACCGGACGGGCGAGTCCTACACCGGTCACGACGCCCGGATCATGCTGGGCACCGGCTCGCAAGCGCGGGAGGCGTTCTTCGACTTCACCTACGAGGCGCGCCGCGACCCCGCCGGCACGGTGACCGGGATCCGCGTGATCGGGGTGGAGACCACGCAGGTCAAGCACGCGCAACGGCTGATGGCCGAGCACCGCGCCATGCTGGAGCAGATCGCCCGGCAGGCGCCCCTGACCGAGGTGCTCGACGGGATGGCCCGCTGCATCGAGAACCTCGCGCCGCAGGAGGTGCTCGTCTCCGTCCTGCTCGCCGACGCCGACGGCCGGCACCTGCGCCACGGCGCCGCGCCCAGCCTGCCCGACTTCTACAACGAGGCCATCGACGGGATCGCCACCGGTGAGGGCGTCGGATCGTGCGGCACCGCCGCGCACCGGCGGGAGCCGGTCGTCGTCACCGACATCGCCACCGACCCGTTCTGGGCCGACTTCCGCGATCTGGCCGAGCGGGCCGGACTCGCCGCCTGCTGGTCCACGCCGATCCTGGCCCGCGACGGCAGCCTGCTCGGCACGTTCGCCATGTACCACCGCACCCCGCGCGTCCCGCGGGACACCGATCTGGCCCTCGCCCGGGTCTTCACCGGCACCGCCGCCCTGGCCATCGAACGTCACCACATCGAACAGGCGAAGTCCGAAGCGGACGCCCGCGCGCGAGCCGCCCACGACGAGCTGGCCCGGGTGGTGCGGGCGGAGCGGGAGCTACGGGCCGAGGCGGAACAGCGCGCCGCCGCGGCGGCGGAACTCACCGCCCGGCTGCGCGCCGCCGCCGCCGCGCAGGCCGCCACTCCCCGCCCCGAGCGGTGTCAGCTCGGCGGCAGCGACGGCTGCGCCGCGCCCGCCGAGATCAAGGTCGCCGACTCGTGGGGCGACTCGGCGTGGGGCTGCCCGGTGCACGTCGAGGAAGCCGTCATCAACGTCCGTTCGGTCTTCATCGCCAACGAGGAGCTCGGCGGCCTGTCCGCCTACCTCGACCGCTGACGCTCTCAGAGCTGCACGACGTGGCCCACCCGGGGCGGCGTACGGCCGGCGAGGACGTCGAGCCAGGCGTCCCGCAGCGCCTCCGGACCGGCGCCGGCCCGCACGTCGAGCCATCCGCTCACCACCTGCGAGAACCGCTGCCAGGCGTCGGCGAACCGGGCGTCGAGGCCGTCGCGGCCCCAGTCCCGGCTGCGCTTGCGCATCTGCACCGGCGCGAAGAAGACCTCCTCGGCGGCGTCGGCGTTCGGCGTCTGCCGGGTCAGGCCGACGGCGATGTCCCGGACGAGCCGGTCGCCGAGGTGGGCCCGCAGGGCGGCCCGGTGCGCGGGCGCGCCGGACAGGTCGAGGTAGACCGTCGGCACAACGTCGAGCGCCGCGATGTCGTCGTACGCGAGGACATCGTCGTAGCAGCCGAGCGACCTGGTGAAGGCGAGGTTGCCGGGTGAGGTGAGCCCGATCAGGCGATGGCCGCGGCCGTGCAGCTCGAACGCGGCGGCGTACGCCGTCTTGCTCGACGCCGACGACAGCACCAGCGATTCCGCGCCGTACCAGTCGTTGTCGACGACCTGGTCGGCGAGCATGAACGAGGTGAAGAACAGCGGCCGGAACAGGATCAGCAGGTCCTCCTGCTCCGCCCGGTACGCGGGGTCGCCGGTGGTCGACCGGTAGGAGTTGTACGGCGAGGGCAGCCCGGCCCGGTGCGGGCTGGCGTCCCGGAAGCCGGTCCCGTCCACCCGCTCCGGGCGTACCACGAGGTGGCCGGCGGGCGGCAGGTAGCCGTAGACCCGCACGCCCGGCTCAACTCCTGACACTGTGGATGCAACCACCTCGGCGAAGCCCCACAGCGGCGGCAGTCCCCACCGCCGGTCGAGCCCGCGCGGCTCGGGCGGGAAGAACTCCCAGTAGCGCATCGCCTCGCCGAGCACCGCGTACGTCACGTTGTTGGCGGTCAGGCCGACCCGGTCCACGCGCAGCAGCACCTCCCCGTCGGCGAGGGCGGGCGCCGCGCCGTCGGCGAGCGCGGTGCGGGAGAGGTCGTCACGGGCCACAGCGAACGTCCACGAGTCAGCCATGGCCTGACGCTAGGCAGCAGCGAAACCGGAGACAAGTGCACTGGGAGTGCAAAATCCCACTCGGCGGGGTGCGCCGGCCCGACCGGCGCTCGGGTCACCGCGTCGGCCGGGCCGGGGCCGGGAGCTGGTGCCGGCGGATCAGCCGCTGCCCGATGAACGTGCGCCAGACCCGGTCGGCGACCGCCGGTTCGACGATCCAGAGCCGACGCTGCGCCTCGGCGAGCGTGAGCGGCGTGCTGAACAGGTCCAGGAACAGACGGCTGCTGCGGTTGAGCGCGAACACCTGGCCGTCGGTGCGGCGGAACAGGTGCCGGTTCGCCGGCAGGTCGCCGGGGACGCCCTCCTGCTCGTCGGACCGGATCCGCCGGTACGCGTCCCAGACCTGCTCGTCGTCGCGGTCCACGAACGCGCCGTTGGCGAGGAACTCGGTCCGGTCGTCGGTGTCGTGCCGCACCCGGTCGTGGGCGAGCACACCACGTACCGCGGTGCCGTACCGGTCGTGGTAGAAGAACGTGTGCGGGGTGTCGGTGCTGCCCAGCCAGGGACGGTGGAAGTGTCCCGGGTTGAGGTCGGCCTTGGCCCGGGCGACCTCGGCCTGCGCCGCCTCGGTCACCGGTTCGTCGTACCGGAGCATCCGGACGATGTCCGAACCCTCCACCGGCCGCACGTTCGTGATGCCGAACCGCTCCGGCTCCTTGGCGACGATGGCGCCCGGGGTCAGCATGAAGTCGCCGAGCCCGCCGAGGGTCCACAGGTCGGGGTTGTCGCGCAGGAACGCGATGCTGTCCAGCGCCTCCTCGCGGGTCTCGGTGGGAAAGCCGGTGAAGCCCATCATCTGCACGCCGATGTTGGCCTTCGTCATCGCGGTCATGGTGCGCCGTACCTGCTCCGGTCTGGTGCCCTTGTCGATCAGGTCGAGGATGCGCTGGTTGCCGGACTCGAAACCGACCGACACGGCCACGCATCCGCTGCGCCGCAGCAGCTCGCAGCGCTCGTCCGACCAGTACTTCTCCAGCCGGATCTCGGCGCCCCAGCGGAAGTCGAGCCCGCGCTCCACGACCTGCTCGGCGAAGCGCAGGATGGTCGCGGGAGCGAGCACGTCCACGGAGAAGTAGATGAACTTGGCGAACTTCGACAGCTCGGTGACGTCCGTGATCATCTTGCCGACCGTGTCCTGCCGCCACGGGCTCGTCGGGCCGTCGGTGTTCAGGCCGTAGTCGCAGAACGTGCACTTGTTCCAGTAGCAGCCGCGGGTCGGCGAGTAGTAGACGAACCGTTCCGGGCTGAGGTAGAGGTCCCAGGGCAGACCGGAGAAGTCCGGGACCGGCACCTGCGCCAGACGCTCGTAGCGCAGGGGCAGCTGGCGCTGGCGGCCGTACTTCGGGTGCAGGCGGACGTTGGGGTGCCCGGCCGGCAGGGTGCCGGTCGCCACCGCGTCCAGGATCTCCGTGTACGCGCTCTCCCCCTCCCCGACCACGATCGCGTCGAAGTCGGCGAGCACCTGGAAGACGTACTCGGGTCTGCTGGCGCACTTCCAGACGTCGGAGATCTCCGTGCCGCCCGCGACGAGGAAGACGCCCGGGCAGGCCCGGCGGACGAGCCGGGCGATCCAGAGCGCGAACGGAAGCTGCCACTGATAGGTGGCGCTGATCCCGATCACCTGGTGGCCACCGGCGGCCAGCCGCGGGATCAGCACGTCCTCGTAGTACGGCTGGAAGGGCTTGTTGAGCCGGCCGAGCAGCGCCTCGTCGGTGAGCGCGGCCACCGAGCCGATCGAGATCATCGGCGGTGGCTGCAGCCGGAAGCCGGCGCGGAACTGCCCGGGGAACCCGACCGCGCCGAGCGCGTCCATCCAGGAGATCACGCCTTCGACCGCGTCCTGGTAGTGCCGGTAGTCGTAGAACAGGTTCGGATCCTGCAACACCCCGATCGACCGGCGCAGCCGCTCCGGATCGGGGTCGGGCAGGCCGAGGTGGTTCGCCCGGGCCATCAGCGCGTCCGGGCCGCTGAGGTCGTCGGTCGAGGACCGGGACAGCTCCCGTCGCAGCCACTCGTACGCCGACGGCGTGTACGAGTGGTGGAACGCCTCGATGTTGGCGTCGATGATCTCCGCCGGCCGGTGCCCCTGTGCCCGGGCGTACGAGTCGAGGTAGTTCAGGGAGTGGTACCCCGAGGTGGGGTCGGTCAGCGGGGGGTAGATTAGTGCCGCCTTCACCGTTCCGCTCATCGACGCCTCCTCAGCCGACCCGGGCCGTGCAACCGGCCGGAATGTCCTCCTGCGCGCCCTGCGCCACCGCCGGCAGTCGCGGGGCGCCGAACGCCTTGACGTACGCCACGAGCGGCTCGGCGGCGAACCGGAACGACGCCAGGCCGTCGAAGCCCCGGTCCCACGCCGCCGACTCCAGCCCGTCGGCGTCGCAGCCCCACAACCGCGCGAAGCACTCGTCGACCACCTCGGTGCGGAAGTGGAGCCGGCCGCCCGGGCGGCGGTGTCCCGTCGTACGCGGGACGAGCGTCTCGTTCAGCGACGCCGCGGTCGCCGCGACCTGCCGCGCCGCCGCGAGCAACGCGGGGGTACGCAGCGGCGCCGCGACCATCCACAGCGCCAGGCTGCGGTACGGCGTGGTGCCGAACGCCCGCACCAGCACCCGCAGCACCGCCTCGCGGTCGCCGATGCCCCGTTCCCGGTCGGTGAGCCAGTCCCACCCACCCGGCGCCGTGCCGGTCAGGCCGCGCTCGCACGCCGCCTGGTGGGCGCGTTCCTCGACCGCCGGGTCGGCGATGTCGACCTCGGCCAGCCCGGCCAGCACCCCACGCCGGTGCCAGGCCGGCGCCTCGGGGTGCAGCAGCATCAGCACCGCCGCGGCGTCCCGGTCGCTGACCCAGTGCCCACCGACCTGCTTCCCGGCGAACCGCGACCGCCAGCTGTCGAGGAAGCGGGTGTGGAGGTTGTCGATCGGCTGGTCGCCGGCGTGCGCCGGGCACAGCTCCGGCGCGTCTGCCGCCGCCATCGACAGCAGCAGCCGCGCATCGGCGCCCTTGGCGTCCCAGGGGTCGTGCCGGCGCCAGGTCAGGAACCGGTCCACCACGGCCGCGGCCCCGGGTGGCGCGGTGCGCTCCAGCGCGCGGTACGACCGCCGTCGGAACGGCAGGTCCCGGGCGACGTCCAGCAACAGCGTGGCCTCGGCCTGGCCGAGCACCCCGGCGGCGACGGCGCGACGCAGCTCGACCCGGATGTTCACGAGCGGCTCGCTCAACGTGCGGTGGCCCTCCTCGGCGGGCCCGTGCACCACCGCCACCTCGTCGTCGCCGGTGACGACACCGTCGCGGTAGAGCTGGAACACCTCGCCCACGCCACGCATGCCGAATGGCCACAGCTCGGCGGCGCGCAGCGCACCCATGCTGGCCGCGCCGGCCACTGTCACCCCGCGGTCGAGCAGGTCGAGGATCTCCCGGTGGCGTACGGGCGGGTGTTGCAGGAAGAACCCGTCGACGACGAGGACCCGGTCGCCGGGGCCGACGTCCAGGCGGAGCAGGTCGCCGTGCGCGACGGGCGGCAGCACCACCGCGTCGGGCAGCAGCCGGCCGACCTCGTCGGCCGGCAGGCTCGGACCGATGAAGACGACGTCAGTCACGGGGCACTCCTGGTCGGGTGCTCAGGGCCCGCTCGTCGAACATCCGCAGGCCGGGGGCGAAAACCTTGCTCACCGGGATGCCGATGTCGTCGTGCGTCAGGTCGACGCTGAACGGCTCGACGCCGGTGATCCGCTGCACCCGCGACGCGAGCTCGCGCAGCACCTGGGTCACGTCCCCGGCGGGCGGGGGGTCGCGGCGGACCGGCCGGACCGGCCGGTCGACGGTGGGTGGCGGCACCGGCGGCGCGCCGACGTCGTGGTACGCGGTGGCGTCGATGTCGTCCCGGGCCCCGGAGACCATGACCAGCCGCGACTGTGCCGCCTCCGACATGGCCCGGCCGACAGCGATCTCCGGATCCACGTGGCAGCCGAAGCCGCCGAAGGTGACCGGCAGGTCGGGGGACCAGATCGAGGCGGCGTAGCAGGGCACGCCGACCGCGTTCGTGATGTCGCAGACCTCCACCCAGCAGCCGGCCCGCACCAGCGCCTCGTGCACGGTGCGGGTCATCGCGTTCGTGGCGGTGCCCGGGTCGGTGTAGGTGCGCTCGGCCAGCGGCGAGGTGCAGTACGGGGCGATGCAGTCGCGCTCGACGACCTCCAGCAGGGCGTGCAGGCTGGCCTCGGCGAAGGTGTTGCCGGTGGCCAGCCCGTTGCTGCTGGGGGTGAACAGGGCGCGGTCCCAGCCCCGCCGGACGGTGAAGTCGAGTTCGATCGTGGCGCGCGGCACCAGGCAGGGCGCTCCGGTCACCAGCCCACGGCCGGCCACCCAGTCGAGTTCGACGGCGGGGGTCAGGGGCGACCGCTCCGCCAGGTGCAGCCACCGGACGTCGTACGGCAGGTCGAGCGCCTCGGCCGGGGACCGGACGGCGGTCCCCGGCCGGAGGTTCTCGGCATGCCAGGACTCGATGCTCTCCATCACCGCGCTGACCCGGGACTGCGTCGCCGTGGCGCCGGTGCCGACGCTCACCGCCATGGTGGCTCCGACCGGCCGGTAGGCGACGTGCACCGGTAGGCCGATCTCGTCGAGCCGGGTGATGTCGGCGACCCGGGTGATCCGGAACCGGTCGAGCATGCCGCCGACCCGTGCCCAGGTCTGCTCCACAGTGGCCGTCCGGTAGGTGCCGGATCGGAACGCGATGGTCTCGGTCGTGTCAGTCATCGAGGCTCCCGGCGGGGTGCGGAGGGGAACTCAGACGATGAGGACGGCGATGATGTTGACGTTGTTGTCGGCCGCCGGCGCCACGCCACCGGCGACGGTCTCCAGCTCGGCCTCGGTCAGCTCGTTGAGGTCGACCAGCGGCACCTCGGGCACGTGCAGCACGTGCCGGCCGGGCGTACCGGACCAGTCGGCGACGATCTGCTCCTTGGTGTAGAGCGTGGCGGGCTGGGCGCGGTCGACCTCGACGGTGGCGCCGGGGGCGACCGGCAGGCCGGCCGCCGTCGCGTAGCCGGTCGGGTCGGCGAGGAGCCGCTGCAGTTCCTCGTCGCTGCGCCACACCGCGGTGACCAGTTCCGAGTACTTGGTCACGAATCTCGCGCCGTATTCCTGCTCGTCGTTGCTCATCGTTCGGTCCTTTCCTGGGGCTGCGGGCCGGGCGGTTAATTGCTGTGGCGAGAACGCTAGGAAGATCGAGGTTCGGCAATCAAGGATTTCCGCTGACTGCCATCAGAATCTGCCGTGCCGGCCGGCGGGCGGCAGACATCGGTGTCAGGTGCAGCAGCACGGGCAGCAGCACGCGCAGCTGGAGTCCAGGCCGGCGACGACGCTGTCCAGCTCGTCCTCGGCCAGCTCCGCCTCGGCCACCGGCAGCAGCGAGGGCACGAAGAGCACGAAGGCGCCGCTGGACTCCGCCAGCTCCCACGACTTGACCTGCACCTCGAGGTCCGGATCGGCGTCGGCGACGTCCCGGACCACCCGGACCTGCACCTCTTCGGGCAGGTGAAGGCCATAGCCGGCGAGGAACCCCCGCGGGTCCCGGTCGAGCGCCTGCTCCTTGGCCGGGTCGGCCCAGACGTCGGCGACCAGCCGGCTGTACGCGGCCACGAAGACCGCTCGATCGACATTTGTCACACCCCTGCTCCCTTCGACGGTCAGCCACCCACGACGACACCGGGGGCGGCGACAGGCAGCGCGGGAGGGTCCGGGCCGCCGGTTCCCGATTCATCGTGGGCCACCGGCCGTTCCGGCCCGCCCGACGAGTGGGAATTTCATCGAATGCGGCCGCGACAGGTCCGCGCCGCGGCGAAAGCCGGGTAATGGAAATCAACGGCGTGACGCGGATTGGCGATTCTAATGATTGTCATCAGTGTGAACAAGTAGTAATTCCTCGCCTGTCACCCGCGCGGCGCCCGC
The DNA here is from genome assembly GCF_000568915.1 of Micromonospora sp. M42. Taxonomy (NCBI): domain Bacteria; kingdom Bacillati; phylum Actinomycetota; class Actinomycetes; order Micromonosporales; family Micromonosporaceae; genus Micromonospora; species Micromonospora sp. M42. Next base: position 3,757,165 of record NZ_KK037233.1, read on the forward strand.
ACCTACGCTGCGATCGTCGGATCGCCCACCGTGACAGCGGTCCGGCGGCTGCCGTGTTCCGTCACCGAGTGCTGCCGGAGGCCACCGTGACCATCGACGAGGTGACGACGACACCCGGCGGCCCGGCCGGGTACAGCGTGGACGAACTCGCCCGCAAGGTCGGCATGTCGCCGCGCAACATCCGCGCCCACCAGGCCCGGCGGCTGCTGCCCCCACCGGTTCGGCACGGCCGGGCCGCGCTCTACGACGACTCCCACGTCCGCCGGCTGGACGCGATCCTCGCCCTGCAGCGGCAAGGCTTCAACCTGGTCTCCATCGAGGCCATGCTCGGGGTCCGGGCCGGTGACGAGGCGCCGGACGGGCTGACCGCGATGCTGCAGCGCCTGGCCGCCGACCGTCCCGCGCTGGCCCATGCACTGACCCGGCACGGCGTGATCGGACGAGCCGACGACGGCACCGTCCGCACCTCCCGGCCACGTCCGCTGCGCGCCGCCCTGGACCTGCATCGGGTACGGGTGGGCACGGTGCCGGCGTTGCAGACCCTCAGCGAGGTGCTGGACAGCCTCCGGCCGGTCGCCGACGATCTGGTCGCCGCCGTCACCGCCCGGCTGCTGGCCCTCGCGCCGGAGCTGGTGCGCAGCGGCAACCGATCGTCCTGGGCCGACCTCGACCGGGAGACCCTGCTGTTGACCCAGGGCGTGGTCGGCGTGCTCACCGAGGCGTTCCGGCTGGCCGTGGAGAACCAGGCCGAGGCGCACGTCGCGGAACTGCTGGAGAACCACCTCGGCACGGACGTGTGCGTGGAGGACGGCGCGGTCATCGACAACGGCTGACCGGCCCTCAGCCCGTCGCGGGCTGCCCGTCCGGCTGCCGGCTCTCCACCACGGCGTCGGACCGTTCCGGCTGGTCCACGAGTTGCCGTCGCGCCAGCCGGTGGAACAGCCCGTCGGGCTGGTCCATCAACTCGTCGTAGGTGCCCCGCTGGACGATCCGCCCCGCTTCGAGCTCTTTTTTTGGTGTCCGCCGCGCGGACCGTGGACAGCCGGTGGGCGATCACCAGCCGGGTCGCGGCCAGGTCCGCGGTGCTCCTGGTGACCACCTCCTGGGTCCGGTTGTCCAGCGCGCTCGTCGCCTCGTCGAGGAAGATGATCCGGGGCCGGGGAGCCAGCGCGCGGGCGATCAGCACCCGCTGACGCTGCCCGACGGAGAGCGTCCCGCCGCCGAACGGCACCATGGTGCTCATCCCCATCGGCAGCGCCTCCAGGTCGTCGGCGAGGCCGGCCATCCGCGCCGCCTCCCAGACCTGGTCCAGCGGGAAGCTGCCGGCGCCGCAGATGTTGTCCCGCACCGAGCCGGCGAAGAGCTGGCCGTCCTGCAGGACCACCCCGCACTGCCGGCGGACCGCGTGCACGTCGAGTTCGGCGAGGTCCTGGCCGTCGTAGAGCACCGCGCCCTGCTGCTGGCGTTCGAAACCGAGCAGCAACCGGAGCAGTGTGGACTTCCCGCAGCCGCTCGGCCCGACGATGGCGACGAACTCACCCGGGCGCACGTGCAGGTCGATGTCGACGAGCACCGGCGGCTCGTCCGGCTGGTAGGCGAAGGTGACCCGGTGCAGTGCGACCTCACCGCGCAGCTCGCCCGGGTCCACCCGGTCCGGCCGGGCCTCGGGGTCGGCGCGCAGGATGTCCCGCAGGCCGCCCAGGCGGGGCACCGCCGCGATCACTTCGACCCCGGCCGACACCAGCACGAGCAGCGCGCCGAGCAGCATCGCGAAGCTGACGTTGAGGACGAAGAAGTCGGCCGGCGTGACCCGGCCGGCGAGCGGTCCCATCAGCACGGCGAACAGGACCAGTTGACCGGCGACCGGGAGCACCGTGGCGAACGCGACCAGGCCCGCCTGGCTCTGCCGGACCCGTTGCAGCGCCGCCCGGGCCACCGCGGCCACCTCCGACCAGCGGGCGTGCGCCCGGGCCTCGGCGGCCGCCACCTTGATCTTGACGATTCCCCCGAGCAACTGGTTGGTCATCGCCGCCGCCCGGTGCTCGGCCGGAAGCGCGATCCGTTGCCGGCGGACGATCAGGACGGCGAACGCGCCGAAGGCCAGCATGGTGACGGCGACGATCCCCGCCCCCCACAGCCCGAGCACGGGCTCGACCACCAGGAGCAGGCCGAGGGTCACCGCGACGGTCGCGGCCGCGGAGACGAGCTGCGGCAGCAGCGCGCTCAGCGCCTCGCCGACGAACGAGATCCCCAACATCGAGTTGGCGATCTCACCACTGCTGCGACCGGTGAAGAACCGGGCGGGCAGCCGCATGAGCCGGTCCCAGAGCGCCAGGTGCGCGCCGGACTGCAACCGGCCCTCCAACCGCAGCAACCGCAGGTTCTGCACCACGCCGACCAGTCCCGCGACCACAGCGGCGCTGAGCATCAGCGCGAGGAAACCGAACAGGCCGTCCACCTCGCCCTGCCGGGCCAACTGGCCCAGTACCTCGCCGGTGGCCAGCGGCACGCCCAGGCCCAGCAGCGCCACGCAGGCGGCGGCGACGAGCAGCCCGCGCAGGTCGCGGGCCGCACCGACGAGCCCGGCCCGCAGCAGGTGGCGCATCCGGGCGGCCTGCGGCAGCGGCGCCTGCACCTGGGTCGCCTCGGCGGCGAACGTCGCGGCGACCGTCGCGTCGAGGGGCCCGTACGCCCGGGTCTCCGGGTCGACGTGGTGGTAGCGGCCCCGGCGGAACACCAGCGGCACCGCGACGGCCCGGGACGGGTCGTCGCCGGTCCGCCACCCCACGAGCGGCCCCAGGTCCCGCCGCCACCACCGGTCCGGAAGCCGCACCTCGCGCAGGAACAGGCTGGACGCCCGGGACACCGCACGCACCGCCACCCGGTCGTCAAGTGGCGCGCCGCTACGGTCGGCCGGCTCGTTGACCGGGCTGCCCATCCCCTCGGTGACCACCCGGACCACCGAGGCCGCCCGCCCGTACCTGTCGAAGCCGGCCTCGGTGTCCGGAACCGGGAGCGAACCGCCCGCGCCGATCACCCCGAGCGACCGGCGGGCCGCCGCGGCGAGCACCTCGGCGTCGATCTGCCGGCGCCGCTCCACGCCGCTCAGCAGGGCCGCGTCGGCCTCCTCGACGCGGGTCTCCACCATCCGCAGCAGCCGCACCACGTGCTGGTCGACCGCCGACCGGAGCTGACCGCTGACCAGCAGGTCCCAGCTGCCGTGGCTCTCCACCGCGCACGGCGACTCGGCCACCACCCAGTCCCGCTCGGCGACCAGCAACAGCTCCCGCTCCCCCGACATCTCCGCCGGACCGCCGTCGTTGCGGCGCAACTGCCCGCCGGCGCTGCGCAGCCACCAGGCACCGCCGGTGGAGACGAGGGCGCTCCCCTGCGCCAGCGACACGATCTCGCGCCCGCTCAGGGTGGACGCCTCCCGGGGCGCCTGCCCGCGGCGCAGCGCGTCGGCGACGGCCACCAGCACCAGGTCCACCGCCGCGACCAGCTCCGCCGCGGCGCGCCGCGCCCGCGGCGACACCTCCTCGTCCGCCGGGAGGCCGGGCCGTACCTGCCGCTCCAGCAGCGACAGGTGGGGCCGGGACAGCCCGCGCAGGTCCGTGCCGGGCAGCGGCACCAGGATCAGCTGCCACACACCGATCGCGGTGGACGTCGGCACCAGGCCACCCGCCGGCAGCCGGGCCACGTGGTGCCGGCGCGACGGGTTCGTCCCGGCCCGGCGCACCGCGAACAGGTCGGCCTCGCCGCCGGTCACCAGCCAGCCCGCCACCGTGTCGTCGAGCCGGCAGACCTGGCGTACGCCGTCGGCGCAGAAGCCGATCAGATTGCCGGGCGAGGGATTCTCCACCGCGCCGCTCATCAGCGTCTCCTCGGGTCGTCGTGGTCAGTGGTCCCGGACCAGGCGTGCGTACGCGCCGTCGCGGGCGACCAGTTGCTCGTGGGTGCCGCGCTCCACCTCCCGGCCGCCGTCCAGCACGACGATCAGGTCGCAGTCGCGGACCGTGGACAGGCGGTGGGCCACGATCAGGCAGGTCGCCCCCCGCCGCCGCAGGTGCCTGTCGATCTGGCGTTCGGTCTCGGCGTCCAGCGCGCTGGTCGCCTCGTCGAGCACGAGAACCCGGGGATTGCGGACGAGCGCGCGGGCGATCTCGAGCCGCTGCCGCTGCCCGCCGGAGAAGTTGCGGGCGTTCTCCCGTACCGGGCTGGCCAGGCCGCCCGGCCGGGCCGCCACCTCGTCGTAGAGGCAGGCGTCGGTCAGCGCGGTGACGACGTCCTCGTCCGCGACTGTGAGGTCCCACATGGTGACGTTGTCGCGCACCGTGCCCTCGAACAGCCGCTGGTCCTGGTCCACCATGGCCACCGTGGCCGCCCAGAGTCCGTCGTCGGTCCCCGGCCGTTCGAGGCCGTCCACGGTGACCCGCCCGGTCCACGGGCGGTAGAGCCCGGCCACCAGCCGGCCCACTGTCGACTTGCCGCTGCCCGACCGCCCGACGAGCGCCACCCGGGCACCCGGCGGCAGGTCCAGGCTGAAGTTCTCCAGCAGCGGCCGGCCCAGCGGGTTGTAGCCGAAGGTGACGTCCTCGATGCGCAGGTGCCCCTCCATCGGCGCCAACGGCCCGGCGGGCCGGTCCCCGGCCGACGGCAGCGGGTACCGCTCCACGTCCCGCAGCCGGTTGAGGTCGGCGCTCATGTCCTGCAGCCGCGAGCCCAGCGCGGTCAGGTTGCCCAACGGCCGGTTCATCGCGGCGGCCAGGCTCTGCATGCCGACCAGCACGCCGACGCTCATCGCCTCCGCCACCACCTGCCGGCTGCCCAGCCCCAGCAGCACGGCGGTGGTCCCGGAGGCGAGGAACGCGGGCAGGACGGAGAGCACAGCGGTGGGCACCCCCAGCCGCTGCTGGCGGGTGGCGACTGTGGCGTGGCGCGCCGCGAACCGGGCCACGGCGCGTTCCTCCTCGCCACCGGCCTTCACCGTCTCGATCATCTGGACCGTGGTGTAGACGGTGGTCACCAGCTTGCTGCGGTCCGCCTGGAGCCCGGCGACGGCTGTCGACCGGGTCGAGGCGACGTAACGCAGCACGCTCACGTTCAGCCCGGCGAGGACCGCCGCGCACAGTCCGAGCAGCAGGTCGTACTGGCAGAGCAGCGCCCCGTACGCCAGCACCAGGCCGGTGTCCACCACCGTGGTGGCCGCGCGGCGGGTGAGCACCTCGGCGACCACCTCGTTGCCCCGGACCCGCTGGCTGAGGTCGGCGGCCTGCCGCTGGTCGAAGAAGGCCGGCGGCAGCCGCAGCAGATGTCGGAAGAACCGGGCCGCGCTGCTCAGGGCGAGCGCCGTCTCCGCGCGCACGGTCAGGCGTTGCTGGAGCAGGCCGGCCAGGAAGGTCAGCACGGTGGCCACCGCCACCGCCGCCACCAGGCCGGCGAACGCGGCCCGGTCCTCCTGGAGCAGCACCCGGTCGACGAAGACCTTCGCCATCACCGGGATGGTCAAGCCGACCACGGCGATCAGCAGGCCGAGCAGCAGCATCTGCGCGATCGCCGAGCCCGGGCCGCGCCACCGTTCGGCCAGCGCCCGCACCAGCCGGTAGCGGGTGCCGCCCGGCCGGAACTCCGGGCCGGGCTCCATGGTGAGCGCGATGCCGGTGAAGGCGCCGTCGAACTCCTCCCAGCTCACCGCGCGGGGGCCGGTGGCCGGATCGTTTATGAAGACCTTGCGGCCGAGCCCCTCCAGCACCACGAAGTGCTCGAACCGCCAGAACAGCACCGCCGGCAGCGCCACCGTGGCCAGGCCGGCCAGGTCCATCTGGAAGCCCTTCGCCACCATCCCGTACCGGCGGGCGCCCCGGAGCACAGTGGCCGCTGTGGAGCCGTCCCGGCTCACCCCGCACACCCGGCGCAGCTCCTCCAGGGGTACGTGCCGGCCGTGGTGGGCGAGCAGGATGCCGAGCGCGGCGGCGCCGCACTCCACCGCCTCCATCTGGATCAGGGTGGGCGTACGGACCCGTCGACGCCGGATGCGGGGAGGCTCCGGCGTTCCGGTGGCGGCGGTCGGGGGCGCGCTCATCGTCCCAGCAACCAGTCGATCGGGTGTTCCTGGTCCACTGTGAACCAGGCGGTGACCTCGCTGGCCGAGTTGAGCTGGAACGGCGGCGGGGACTTGGTCCAGCGCAGGCCACCCGGGGCCGCCGGGTCGGGCTCCAGGGTGACTGTCACCCGGACCACGCTGCCCCGGGCGAGCAGCCGCCGGACGTCCGGCCCGGTGCCCAGGAAGGCGCGCAGCGAGGCCTCGGTCTCCGGGAAGGCGCCGATGGTGGTCACCCGGCCGGCCAGGGTGCCGAACACGTTGCGGGGCGCCGCCGCGGCGGCCACCTCGACGGGTACGCCCGGTTGCAGCAGGGGCGCGGCGACGGCGGGAGCGTAGACGACGGCCTGCAACGCGTCCCCGGCGGTGTCGAGCCGTTCCAGGTCGGCCAGGTGCGTGCCGGGGGTGACGATCTCGCCCTCCGAGACCAGCCAGGCCACGACGTACGCGTCACCCGGCGCGTTCTCCACCCGCACCTTGCCGTCCATGGTGCGCAGGCTGTAGAGGGGCGTGCCCTTCGTGACCCGCTGGTGCGGCGACGCCCACACCTTGGTGACCTGGCCGCTGTCGAGCGCATCGAGGGCGGAGATCCCGTTGGAGTGGATCAGCACCCCGGCGGCCTCGACGGTCCGGGGCACCACGGTGCGCACCGACCAGACCCCGGCGGCCACCACGACGATGACCAGCGCCATGGTGGCCAGCCAGTTCGGCACCGTGGTCAGCCGGACCGCGCGGTCGAGCTGCTCGGGCGCCTCCAGCTGACGCAGCGCCTGCCGCCGGAACTTCACGGCCGGGCCCCCGTGTCGGCGGGACGGCGGGAGCCGAGCAGGAAGTCGGCCACGCTCGGTTCGACGAGCGGATCGAGCCCGGACAGCTCGGCGAAGGCCTGGGAGTCCCCGGCGCCGAGGGCGCACGGCGCCAGCCCCATGGCGGTGGCGACGAGGTACATCTGCTGGGTCAGCACACCCGCGTCCTTGAGAATCATGGCGTAGCTCATCCCTTCGTACTTCCACATCAGCCGCTGGACCCGGGCGGTGACCACCAGGACCGTCTGCGGCGGCCGGGGCATGGCGCCGGCCGCCCGGGCGTACGCCAGCAGCCGGTCGGCGGCCGCGCCCCAGCCGGCGACCGGCTCCAGCCGGTGCCCGACGCCGTCGTAGTGGTAGAGCCCGGGGTCGAGCCCGGCGCAGCGTGCGACAAGCGGATAGATCTCCAGCTCGTAGACGCCGCCGCCGCCCGGGTAGGGCCGGTGGCCCACCTCCTGTCCACCGGCCTCGCCGACGACTGTGGTGTGCTGCGACCGGTACAGGAACTCGGCCAGCCGCTCCAGGGGCAGCGGCGAGGTGTCGTCGTGTTCGCGCACGCTGCGCCGGTCCGCGACGACCTGGCTGAACGCGGGATCCGCCTTGGCGATCGTCGCCAGGTCGGGCAGCGGCAGCTCGACCGCCCGGCCCCCGTCGTACGGGCGGCGCAGCGGCTGCGGCGCGAAGCGTTCCCGCATCCGGTAGGTGCCGCCCACCGGCAGCGCGTGCCGGCCGGCCCGGGAGCGGTGGTGCAGCCGCAGCTCCTCCGGCGACCAGTAGGCGAGCGGCGTGTCGTCGTGCTCCGCCTCGTACTCGGCGTCGGTGACCAGGATCCGGGCGGTGGCCAGCTCGTCGAGCACCCGCCCGGCGGCCTCCGGCGGCACGCCGAGCATGCGGGCCACCGTGTCGGGTCCGAGGCCCGGCACGGCGGCGGCCAGCACCGCGCCGACGGCGGCGTCGGCGCAACCGACGGTGAGGGTGCTCAGCGACGACGCGGCCACCAGCGTCCCCCGATCGTGCTGGAGGGTGGCGAAGCGGGAGAGCCGGTAGCGGACCCCGGGGGTGTGCGGGCGGCTCTCCGGCAGGCTGCCCCGGCCCAGTCCGGTGGGCACGAGGTCGAGCAGCGCCCGGTCGTCGACCTGGACGCGGCGCTCCAGCCAGGAGTGGGCGAGCAGCCGGCGCAGCAGCAACTGCGCCGGCAGCACCCGGCTCTCCCCCTCCAGGCCGCTGATCAGCCGGCCGACCTCGACGTCGCCGACCCAGTCGGCGGCGAGGCGCAGCAGCAGCGCCCGCCGGCCCATGCCGGGTCGCTCCAGGGTGAGCCGGAAGCGGGTCTGCCGCAGCAGCAGCGAGCCGTCCTCACCGAGCCGCAGCTCCGCGTCACGGCGCAGCCGGTACGACTCCTGGACCGGAGGACCGCCGCCGGCGCCGTTCACGACGACCGCCGCCGACCGGTCGGGTCCGCCACTGTGGTCATCCCCCACCATCCCTTCCACGTTCACCGGCGGGCCGGGAGCGCCGGCTAGAAGAACACGTTCAGCGGGTTGGCCGACGTCTCGTCGGCGGCCAGCGGGTCCCTGCCGAGGCGGCCCGGCACGTCCCACAGCCGACCGGGGCCGAGCCGGCGCCAGAAGTGCCGCAGGCCCGGCACGACGACCTTCACCACGGCCAGGTCGACGTCCGGGCGAGACTGGTCGACGACGATCACCTCCAGGCCGGCCCGCTCCGCCCGGCGTACGCACCGGCGCACGTCGTCGCCCACGTCGCCGGTGGTCAGCGTCGGGTGGTCGGCGGCGGTGCGCGGCGGCCGGGTCGGATCCGGGGACAGCCACTGCTGATCGGCGACCCGCACCGTGCCGAACCAGCGCGCGGTGTCCGGGTCGTCGCCGCCGTACCGGTTGCGCTCGGAGGTGGGTCCGGGCACGGCGGGCAGGAACTGGTTCACCTCGGTGAGCGCCCGGGTCAGCGCGACCCGCGCGTCCAGGTGCGCGCCGAAGCCGACCAGGACGTCCTCCGTCCCGCCGTCGGCCCGCCGGGACACCGCGGCGAACGTGGGTACGCCGAGGTCGGCGGTCAGATCGAGGGCCCACAGCTCGCGGCTCAGGGCGGTGGCGTGGTGGTCGACGCAGGCAGTGGTCCACGGGTCGGCGAACGAGGCGAGGTCCACGCCGGGCATCCGGGAGCGGTGGTACCACCACAGGGCGACGCTGTCCCGCTCCACGAGTTCGCAGAAGCCCTGCAGGATCGCCTCGGACAGGTTGCCGCCGGCCGCGCAGCCGTTCGAGTCGGCCGAGCACACCCCCCAGCCCGGTCAGCTCCGGGTGGCCGTACCAGCAGTACGCGGCGGGCAGCTCGCGCGGCGTCTGCCGGGTCAGCGACCAGCCCGTCGTCCAGTCCAGCTCCACGTCGTCCGGCAACGGGCGGGGAACGCGGTGCAGATGGCCGAGGTCGCGGTTGAGCCGGTCCCGGTCGGCGTACTGGCGGTCCGAGAACAGCAGCAGCTCGCGCAGGTGCACCGCGCGGTCCGGACCGAGCTGCCGGTAGGTCGCCCGGTGCACCGGTCGGTCGCCACGCCACACCCCGCAGTAGCGCTCCACCGCCTCCCCGATCGCGCTCATCCGGGCCTGGAGGTCGGTCCGGCCCTTGCCGCCGCTCTGCCCGCGCAGGTTGCGGCGCAGCCCGGCGAGCTCGCGGGGCTGGGCGAAGTTGTGCCCGGCGGAGTAGGTGTGGGTGACGCCGTTGTCGGTCGCCTCCAGCGGGGTCAGCCGGCTCACCACGCCCAGGTACCGGCTGACGTGGTGGGCGAGTGCCGCGTACGTCTCGGCGGGTTCCCGGGTACGGGAGTCTCCGGCCCGGCTGGGCTGGGCGCCGCTCGGTGGCAGGTCGATCCGGGGCTCGGCCTTGCGGACGAGGTCCGGGTCGCCGCACGCGGGGCACTGCGGTTGGCGTACGAGCTGGTGGCTCTCCGTGCTCAGGTCCCGGGTGTCCAGGGCCACCATCCGGCCGGTGAGGCGGGGCGACGTACCCCGCACGGCGAGCACGGCGAGTTCGGCGGCGAGCAGGCCGGCGGCGGTGGTGGCCAGTCCGGGCAGGACCGCCCGTCCGGGCTGCGGCAGCGGACCGGCCAGGTCCTGCCCGCCGAGGAACGCGTTCACCTGCTCGTTCTCCTGCCAGCGTTGCCGCAGGCAGGCCCAGCAGCCGGTACGGCCCGGCACCAGGTGCGGGCCGAGGAAGACGACGTTGCCGTGCGGCCGGGCCAGGGTCCAGGCGCGACCGGCGGCCAGGTGGCGGTCGTTCATCGACGCCAGCCGGGGGTCGAGCATCGACGACGGCAGCACCAGCACCTGGGCGTCGTCCGGGCCGGGGTCCGGTCCGTCCGGCCCGACCACTGTCACGGCGAGTCCGAGGGCGCGCAGCGCGTCGGCGGTCTCGGCCACCCGGGGCGCCCCGAGGTACACGACGGTGACCGGGCCACCGGCCATCCACCGCCGCCCCGCCTCGGGCGGGACGCCCCGGGCGTCCCAGCCGGCGGCCTCGGCCGGCGAGGTGTGCGCCGGGCCGGACGTGAGCAGGCCGTGGTCACGCAGCCGGGCGAGGGCGGTGGCGACGGCGGCGACCGGGTGCCGGGTGGCCAGCCGGGCCACCACGTCGGCCAGCGGCGCGGCGCCGTCGAGCTGGTCGGCCAGGTCCGCGGCGACCGGATCGTCGACGAGCAGGCTGCGGGTCTCCCCCAGCACCACGAGCGGGCCGTCGGGCAGCCGCACCGGCACGTAGTCCGATCGGAAGCGCGGACGCCACATGGTTCCTCCCGAGCCTGGTGGCCGGGCCGCGGGTACCACCGGCCCCGCCGGCGATCACGGCTGCTGTCATCGTCGCGGTCCGCGGCCTCCGATCCCGAGTGATGCCACCGGTTTCTGCCGTCGGCGGGGTCGGTGCGCGGTCAGCCGGCGGTGACCGTCAACGCGGTGTCGTTGAGTCCCAGCACCGACGTGCCGGTGGTCTGCTCCGGTACGAGCAGCAGGAAGGTCTCCACCCGGTTGACCCGGATGGATTTTCCGCTCACCGCCGTGCGATGACCGGTGGCGATCAGGTCCGGGCTCTGCGGCACCATCCGGACGGTGGCCGGACCGCCGGGCGCCGGGCGCAGCGTGTCGGTGGCGTGGACGGTCAGGAAGGTCAGCGTGCCGGTCGGCGTCGTGACCGCGCAGTCCGACCACTCCGCCCGGTCCAGGGTTCGCCGGACCTCCGCGCCGACGCCGGCGAGTTGCTGCCCGTAGACCTCCCAGCCGCCGGCGAACTGGCCGTCGAGCAGCGGGCTGGACGCGATCAGGGACCGGTTGCCGGTGGTCGACCCGATGCTGCGGGCGAACACCTCGGCGGCGAGCGCCCGGCGGCTGGTCTCGTCCAGGGCGGTGCCGCCCTCGGTGGCCGGCCGGCCGTCGATGCTCCGGGCGGCCACCAGCGCAGGCTGGGTGACCTGGACGTTGTGGCTGAGCTTCCACTGGCCGTCCGTGCCGAGCACGAACTGGCTGACGTCGGTGGGGGCCAGCTCTGAGCCGGCCAGCTTGAGGGTGGCCGTGACGAGGAAGCACGCCGGGTCGCCGGGCGGCACCGCGAACGCCGGGTTGATGTGCTGGAACGACGGTTGCGCCTGCTGGTTGTAGGCGGCCCGGCGGACCGCGGCGACGCTGAGGTCCAGCGAGGGCGGAACCTCCTGGGTCCGCAGCGTCTCGATGTCGCCGGCCACCGAGGCGGCCGAGTCGGCCTGGTCGAAGGCGGTGAGCACCAGCGCGGCCCGGTCTCGGCCGAAGCCGGCCGAGCCCTCGGGCGCGGGGGTGGCCGCGTCCACCGGTTCGCCGCCACAGCCGGTCAGCATCAGCAGCGCCGCAGCGGCGGCGGCGAACGGCATCGCCGGCACCGGCGCGGCGAGGGTACGCGGGCTCCTGACGGATCTTCTGCCCAGCATCTCGTCCTCCATCCACAGCCGGTGCGCGGGAATCGCGCCCGATGCAGTCGAGTATGTGAGCGACCGTCGGCCCGGGCCGGTGGCGGCGCGGCCTCGTGCTACCCGGCCCGCGGGCGTTGCACGGAACGATGTCATCCGGCCCGGACAGCGGTCACCGATCGGTGTCGTCGAGCCGGGCGACCCAGGCGACCAGGCCCGACCGGGACGCGACGCCCGCTTTGCGGTAGATCCGGGTCAGGTGCGCTTCCACCGTGCGCGGGCTGATGTTGAGCTGCCGCCCGATCAGCCGGCTGGTGACTCCGGTCGTCGCCAGCCGCGCGATGTGCCATTCCCGGTCGGTCAGCGCGGCGGCCTCGCGCGGGCCGACCGGACGCGCCAGTCGCAGGGCGACCCGTTCCGTACCGCACCACCCGGCCAGTTCCAGCGCCCGGCGGCGGGCCCGCGCCGCCGGGCCGGGCTGGTCCGCGGCTTCGGCCGCCCGGGCCAGGGAGGCCAGCGCGAGGCTTGCGCCGCAGCGCCATGCCGCCGGAGCGGAACAGGTCGGCAGCGGTCTTCCAGGTGGAGCTGCGCCGCGGGGACCTCGCCCGCGGGCGAGCAGCACCCTCGCCCGTACGCCCGACTCGGCGAAACCCCCGCTGCCCCGGCAGGGCCCACCTGCTCCGCCTCGGCCCATCGCCTGCCGGGGCCTGCCGCTCGGCGTCGTCCACCTCGCCCGGCGGCGAGCGCGGGGGGCGCAGAAGAAGCTCGTGCCACATCGGACGGAGGGTGGTCTGGAGGCGGCTGAGCCGGCTGTCGCCGCCGGCCGAGCGCACCAGTTCGGCACAGGTCGCCGGATCACCGGCCAGCAGCGCCGCCGTCGCCAGCGCGGTCGCGGCGGTACGACCGCACCAGGTGGCGGGGTCGGTGGCGATTCCGACGGCGCTGCGGGCCAGCGCCACCGCCCGGTCGTCGTCCCGAGGACCGCCACGCCAGGCGGTCGCCTCCGCCTCGAACGCCAGGGCGAAGCTCAGCAGGTGGCGGCTGCCGATGCGCCGGGCGACGATGCCGGCCTCGGTGGCCAGTCCGATGGCCGTGCTCAGCCGGCCGGCGTGGTACGCCACCTCGGTGCGCGCGAGCAGAAGCTGACACAACCCGTCGTCGCGGTGCGAGGCGCGGACGAGCGTCAGCCCGCGGTCGAGGTGCCGCACCGCGTCGGCCTGCCGTTCGAGGTACAGCTCGGTCAGGCCGAGCGCGGTGAGGCAGTCGGGGTGGTCCCGCAGGTCCCGGTCCGGCAGCGAGTCGACGATCCGGGCGCCGGCGTCGAGCAGCCCACGGGCGTCGTCGAGCGCGCCGTCGTGCACGGCGGCCAGGCCGCGTACGGCCAGGAGGCCGGCCCGGTCCACGCCCGGGCCGCCGGGATCCGCGGTGAACGCGTCGGGCAGCCCGGCCACGGGACGGCCGGCCAGGATGCCGGCGACGCCGATCTCGGTGGCGAGCCGGTAGCCGCCGGCGGGCCCGGTGCCGACCGGCAGCGCGGCCAGCTCGCGCCGGCTGATCGCCACCGCCTCCGCGTAGTTGCCGAGCAGGCGTTCCACGCGCGCCCACAGGGCTACCGCCTGGGCCCGTCGTCCCTCCGGGTCGGCGGGGAACAGCGGCACGATCTCCTGGAGCAGGGCCCGGCTCTCGGCCAGGTCGCCCGCCTCGCCGGTGACCTGGGCCAGCGCGAGTGACACGTCGCGGCGACGTTGGGCTTCACCGGCCGTCGGCCGCAGCGCCCGCAACGCCAGCCGCAGCCAGCGGATGGCCAGGTCCGGTGTCTCGCGCCGGATCTCCTGGGCGGCCCGGGAGAGCACGTCGACGCAGCGTCCGGCCCAGCGGCCGTTCGGCAGGGCGAGCAGGCGCTCGGCGTAGCGGGCCCGGTCCGCGGCTGGCGCGCCCAGGTCGACGAGCGCGGTGAGCGCTCGCGCGCAGGCGTCCACCCGCCAGGCCGGGTCGGTGTCCTGGGCGACCGCCATCCGCAGCACCGGGTGCCGGAAGGCGAAGCGTCCGGTGCCGGGGACCGCGGCGGATCAGGTCGAGCCGGGCCAACCGCCAGCCGGCCGCGACCGCCAGTGCCGCCGGCACCTGCGCGACCTCGGCCAGCAGGTCCGGGGCGAAGGGCGCATCCACTATCGCTCCGGCTCGCAGGCAGGCCAGTTCGACGGACGGCAGGTCGGCCCACTCGCGGCGCAGCACGGCCACCGCCGCGTCGGGCAGCCGAACACCAGGCGCCTCCCGGAGCGGGTCGGCGGCGGCCGGAGCGGGGCCGGCCGGGAGCGCCGCCAGGTAACCGGGGTTGCCGCCGGTCAGGTCGTACCGGGCTCGCAGCTCCGCCTGGTCGACGTGGGGGTGCAGGAGCGCGACCTCGGCGAGGCCGAGCGGGCGGAGTTCGATCCGGTCGCGGGACGTCGGTTCCGGATCGGCGTTCTCGTCGGACTCCGGTGGGCCGAACGGCATCGGGGTCGCCATCTGGCGCGGGCGGTAGACGAGCACGAGCAGCAGCGGCGCGGGCACCGGATACCTCAGGAGGTGGGCGATCAGGCCGGTGGAGGAGGCGTCCGCCCAGTGCAGGTCGTCGAGGACCAGCACCAGTCCGTCCCGGGCGGCCAGGCCGATCAGCCGGCGGGCCGCCTGGTAGGTCCGGAACCGCCGGGCGTCCGACGCCGGTGGCACCGCGCCCGCGGGCTCCGCCCAGGTCGGTGCGGGTCGCCCGGCACGCAGTCCGCGGCGGGGTGGCTGGCCCTTCGTGAGGGCGTGCCGGAACACATGGAAGGGAACTCCTCGCTCGTCCGGCGCGCACGTCCCGACGGCCCACGGGACCGTGGGGGCGCATCGTTCCAGGGCCTCGCGGACGAAGCGGGTCTTGCCGATGCCCGGCTCTCCGACCACTTCGCAGACCATCTGCCGGCCGTGGCCGAGCGCGGCGGCCTGGGCTTTTCCGATACGCGCCAACTGTGCTCCCCGCCCGACGAAGCACGGGCCCGTTGGCGCATTTTCCAGCCCAGGTGTCATCACGCAGATCAGACGCTTTCCGGCACTCCATAGGGGATGGTCGCACTATACCGTCGGGAGCATCGGGAGATGTCGAAGATCTCGAATACGGCAGGCCTTTGTTTCACCGGATGTCGGAACGCCGATTCTTTCCGACATCGCACCACAACCCACAGAAAGGGACTGGTCACCACAATGACGGAACGATACCGACATCACTACGATTACGTGCGGCCGCGCGAACTACCCGAAGCGGTCAAATCTCTACTCCACCGTCGGCCGGCATTGTCACTTCCGCCAATCCTTGAAGGCGGATTAGAAATGGCGACCGGAAACGGATGCCGCGCCGTCGAGCCGCGCGCGACAGCGCCGGCCTCGGAACCCCGCCACCCGGAAGATCCACTTCCGGGTACGCCCCGATGCATAGATCCTTCACCGTCGCATCGATAGTCGTAGACAACTTTCACCACCGTCGATAGCCTCCATTCAGTGACACATGTCGATAAGGAGGCTCCATGCGACGGCTCATGCTCTCCTGCGCCCTGGCGGCCATCGGCGCCTGGGCAACAGCCCCGGCACCCGCGACCGCCGCTCCCCGCCCGGCACCCGGCCCCGTCGCCGACGCCGTGACCGCGAAGCTTCTCGGCTCGGCCGACGCCGCCGCCCGTACGGCGGACGCGCAGCAGGCCCGGATCAGCGTCACCCGCACGAACGGCCGGTGGGCCTTCGGCACCGCGGTGCTGCCGGCGGACCGGTCCGCCGACGCGCACCCCACCGGCTCGGTCTTCCTCGCCCGGGCCGACGCCAGGGGCTGGACCGTCGCGTTCGACGGGGAGGCCGCGTTCGGCGACCTGGCCGCCGCGTCGCCGCTGGTGAGCGAGACCGAGAAGGCCGTCTTCACCACGCCCGTCACACCGACGTACGCGGGCGGCGACTTCCGTACCGGCATGGCGCTGCCGTTCGCGGTCGGGCAGACGTGGACGCTCACCTCCGGGCCGCACGGCTGGGGCGGCGCCGCCGCGCCGTGGAGTTCGGTCGACCTCGCCGGCGGCGACCAGGTCGTCCGCGCCGCCCGGGCCGGAACCGCGTACACGATGTGCACCGGCTGGATCCGGGTCATCCACGACCGGGGCTACTCGACGGACTACTACCACCTGTGGAACAGCATCTCCGTCAACGGCGCGGGCGTCGCCCAGGGCGCGTTCCTGGGCAACACCGGCACCGATGTCACCTGCGGCGGCTCCGCCACCGGCCGGCACGTGCACTTCGGACTGCGGCAGAACTCGGCGTACGTCCCGATCGCCGGGCACGGCATCGGCAAGTGGGACTTCGTCAGCGGCGCGGCGGCGTACCAGGGCGGCGCCCGGCACGGGTCCGCCTACGTCGGCGCGGGCGGCGGCGTCTACAACTACGGCGCGCTCGGCTTCAACCAGGGAGTCGTCGACGCCAACGGCGGCGGCACGCTGACCCGGCGCTCCGGACCGGGCACCGGGTACGGCGTCCTCGGGTCGGTCGCCGACGGCGCCACCGTCACCGTCTCCTGCTCCGCCAACGGCACCTCGCACACCGGCCGCTACGGCACCACGGCGCTGTGGGACCGGCTCAGCGACGGCAGCTGGGTGTCCGACGCCTACCTCTCCACCGGGGTAAACGGGCCGGTAAACGGCTGGTGCTGATCGTGCGCGTGGATCATGGCACTGCTACCTTCCGGACGCATGGACGACTCCCCTCGCTGGTACCGCCCGGTCCCTGACCTGCTGCTCCTGGTCGGCAGCGCCACCGCGCTGCTCGGCTACCTGATCCCGTGGTTCCGCGCCAGCCGCATGCACCAGTGGTCGTACTCGGGCTGGGCCTATCTGGAGACCGAGGGCGGCTGGACCTGGCTGGTCGTGGTGGCCCTGGCGATTGCCGTCCTGGCCGGCCTCTGGGCCGGGCGGAGCGTGGCGTGCGCCAAGCTCTCGGTCGGCGCGGCGGTGGCCGGGATGTTCCTCGCCGGCGCGGTGGTCGCGGTGAGCCTGGGCGCGCTGCCGGAGCGCGACAGCATCAACTGGGTCGGTGAGCTGCCGTTCGAGATGGGGATGCCGCTCATGGCGGTCGGATTCGGGACCGTCGTCGCCGGGGCGCTGGGCACCGTACGCCGCCCGGTGCGGGAGTGACGCGACGTCACGCCGCCGGCAGGTCCACCACCCGGGTGGCCCAGCGGGCCATCAGCGCCGGGTCGTGGGTGATGACCAAGACCCCGGCGCCCTGCCGGCGCTGGTAGTCGCCGATCACGGCGGCGACGTGCGCCTGCGTGGAGGCGTCGAGCATCGCGGTGGCCTCGTCGCAGAGCAGGTAGTCCGGCCGGTGGACCAGGGCCCGGGCGAGGCAGGCGCGTTGCAGCTGCCCGTCGCTGACCGCGTGCGGGCGGCGGGTCAGCAGGTCGGTTGTCAGCCCGACCAGGTCGGCCAGTTCCGCCGTACGGGCGGCGGCCTGCTCGCGCGGCGTGCCGGTGGCACGTAGCGGCTCGGCGACGATGTCGGCGAGGCTGAGCCGCGGGTCGGTGGCGGCGCGCGGGCTCTGGAACAGGATCGCGACACGCGTGCGCACCGAGGCGGGCAGCCGGTGCCGGGCGCCCCGGACGGGACTCCCGTCGAGCGTGAGGTGCCCGCTGTCCGGTGCGTGCAGCAGGGCGAGGACGCGGG
>NZ_KK037233.1:3774971-3820852 GCF_000568915.1 Micromonospora sp. M42
CGCGCAGGTGTCGGTGGCGCGGGCGCAGCGCGGGGCGAAAGGCGCAGCCGCCGGGCAGGTCGGTGAGCGCCGGCGGGTGGCCGGGTACCGGCACGAACGCGCGATCGGGCAGCGCGTCGAGCAGCCCGGCGGTGTACGGGTGGGCCGGGGCGTCGAACAGCGCCTCGGTGGGGCGGTGCTCGACGATCCGGCTGGCGTACATCACGGCCACGGTGTCCGCGACGCGGCGCGCGTCGGCCAGGTCGTGCGTGATGAGCAGGACGGCCGCGCCGGTGTCGCAGCGGCGGCGCAGCAGGTCCAGCGTGTGGTCGACGAGCGGCCGGTCCAGGCCGGTGGTGGGTTCGTCCGCGAGCAGCACCGGCGGGTCGGGTGCGAGCGCCAGCGCGGTGGCGAGCCGCTGGGCCATGCCGCCGGACAGCTGGTGCGGGTACCGGTCCAGGTCGGCCGGGTCGAGGCCGACGTCGGCGGCGATCCGGTCGGCGGCGGCCGGCGCGTCGCGGCGGGTGTGCCCGTGCGCGCGCAGCGTCTCCTCCAGCAGCTTCCGCCCGGTACGCACCGGGGTGAGCGCGGTGGCGGGGCTCTGCGGGACCAGCCCGACGCCCCGGCCGCGTACGTGCCGGGCGAGGTGCCGCTCCCCCGCGCCGATCAGGTCGACCTCGTCGCGTCCCGGCGCGCGCAGGCGGGCGTGCCCGGTGACTGCGGCGTTGCGTGGCAGCAGGCCGAGCAGGGCGTGCGCGAGGACGGACTTGCCGCACCCGGACTCACCGACCACCGCCAGCAGCTCGCCGGGCCGCAGCGTGAGGCTGAGGTCGGTGACGGCGTGCACGAGCGCGTCACGCAGCCGGAAGCGGACGGTCAGCCCGTCGACGGTCAGCAGCGCCGGGGCGGTCACAGCTGCAGCTCCGCCCGTACGCGCGGGTCGAGGCGGTCGCGCCACCGGCCGGTGAGCACGGCGAGCGCCAGCGTGGCCGCCACGAGCAGGAGGCCGGGGACGATGCTGGCCCACCAGGCGCCGGTGAGCAGCGACCGCTGCCCGTCGTTGATCATGTTGCCGATCGAGGCGAGGTGCGGCGGCAGGCCGAGGCCGAGGAAGGACAGCGCGGTCTCGTGCCAGACGGCGTGCGGCACCATCAGCGTTGTCGCCAGCGCCAGGCGCGGCAGCACGTGCGGCAGCAGGTGCCGGGTGAGCACCCGGGCCCGGCTCGCGCCGCCGGAGATGGCGGCGTCCACGAACGGCCGGTTGCGCAGGCTGAGCAGCTCGGAGCGGACGATCCGGGCGGTGGACAGCCAGTGCGTCAGCGCGATGGACGCGATCACCGCGCCCAGGCTGGGGCGCAGCATCGCCACGATGAAGATGCCCAGCAGCAGGTGCGGCAGCGCGGCGACGGTGTCCACGACGCGCATGAGCGCCCGGTCGACCCAGCCGCCGACGCTGCCGGCGAGCGCGCCGACCAGCCCGCCGATGACTGCGGCGACGAGCGCCGCGACCGCGCCGACAAGCAGCGAGACGCGCAGGCCGTAGAGGCTGCGCAACGCCACGTCGCGGCCGAGGTCGTCGGTGCCGGCCAGGTTGTCGGCCGACGGCGCGAGCCGGGTACGGGAGAGGTCGACGGCGCTCTGGTCCAGCGGCCACAGGACCGGGGCGAGCAGCGCGGCGGCTACCACACCGGCGAGCACCACGACGGCGACAGTCGTGCCCGCGCTGCCGGGGCGGCGCAGGCGCCGGACGCGCGCGGGGAGGGCGAGGTCAGTCATCGAGGCGTACCCGGGGGTCGGCGGCGGCGTAGGCGAGGTCGGTGAGCAGGTTCGCGGTCAGCACCACGACGGCGGTGGCCAGGGTGGTGGCCGCGAGCAGCGGGAAGTCGGCGCCCAGCGCCGCCTCGACGGTGACCGCGCCGAGGCCGGGCAGCGAGAACACGGTCTCCACCAGGACCGCGCCGCCGACGAGTTCGGGCAGGTGCGTGCCGACCAGGGTGAGGAACGGCAGCAACGCGGTACGCAGCGCGTGTCCGAACAGGACGACCCGGCCGGGCAGTCCCCGGGCGCGGGCGGCCAGGACGTGGTCGTCGCGCAGGCTCTCGGCGACCGCGTCACGGACGAACAGGACGAACCACGGGGCCTGGGAGATCGCCAGCACCGTCACCGGCAGCACCAGGTGCCGGGCCACGTCGGCCGGGTCGGTGCTCGTGGCGGTGATGTCGGTGAGCCCGCCGGCGGGCAGCCAGCCGAGGCTGAGGGCGAACACGGCGATCGCCGCGAGGCCGATCCAGAACACCGGCATGGACTGCACGGCGTACGCGACGGCGCGCAGCGCCCGGTCGAACCAGCCGCCACGCCGGTACGCGGCCAGCGTGCCCAGCAGCACGCTCGCCACCAGCACCAGGGCCAGCGCGGTGCCGACGAGCAGCAGCGTCCATCCGGCCCGGGAGGCCAGCACCGAGGTGACCGGCTCGTGCCGGCTCGTCGACCAGCCCAGGTCGCCGCGCAGCAGGTTGCCGACCCAGCGGGCGTACTGCACCGGCAGCGGGTCGTCGACACCCCAGTTGGCGCGGATCTGCGCCAGGTTCTCCTCGCTGGTGGTGAACGCCGCCGCGCCCGCGTACTGCTGGGCCGGGTCGATCGGGGAGGCGGCGCCCAGGGCGAACATGCCCATGCTGGTGGCGGCCAGCACCGGCACGGCGACCAGCAGCCGCCGCCGGACCACAGTGCCCGCCCCGGCCAGCCGCCGCCGTCCGGTCACGATTCTCTCGTCCAGGTGTGCACGTTCCACCAGATGCTGTTGGCGACGTCGTGCTCGTGCGGCTCGACCCGCGGCGTCACCCCGGTCACGGCGTCCTTCAGCACGTAGGTGTGCTGGAGGTAGGTGAGGAACACCCACGGCACGTCGGCGGCGAGCTGCTTCTGGAACGTGGCGTACGCGGCCTTGCGGGCGGCCGGGTCGGCGTTGTCCCGGCCGGCCTGCAACGCGGCGTCGGTGACCGCCGAGCGGTACGAGCCGGGGTTGAAGAAGCCCTGCCCGGCGAAGGCCGAGCTGAACAGCTTGTAGGAGACGAAGTCCGGATCGTACGGCGTGCCGTAGCCCATGATCAGCGCGTCGCGCTTCATGCGCGGGGTGATCGCGTCCCAGGTCAGGCCCTCCGGGGTGACAGTGATCCCGACCTTCTTCGCGTCGGCGGTGACGGCCAGTGCGAGTTCCTTGCGCAGGCTGTCGGTGGCCGGGTACAGGATCGTGAACGCGGCCTGCCGCCCGTCCTTGACCCGGATGCCGTCCGGGCCGGGCTTCCACCCGGCGGCGTCCAGCTCCGCCGTGGCGGCGGCGACGTCGGCGGCGGGCGTGCCGGCGATCGTCGGCTCGGCGTACTCCGACGTGGGCGGCACCGGCCCGAACGCGGGCTCCCCCGCGCCGCCGAGCACGCCGGTCACCATGGCCTGCCGGTCCACCGCGACGTTCAGCGCCTTCCGGATCGCGGGGTCGCCGGTGACCGGGTTGCCCATCGGCAGCATGACGCCCCGGTAGTCGGCGGTCGGCACCTTGTGCACCTGGTAGCCGTCGCGGCTCTCGAAGCCGGAGGCGAGCTTCGGCGCCAGCTCCGCCGCGTCGAACTCGCCGGCCCGCATCCGCTGGGCGCGGACGTTGTCGTCGGCGACGAACGCCACCACCACGCCCGAGTTCGCCGGTTTGCCGTCCCAGTACGTCTCGTTCGCCGCGAGCACGAGCCGGTCACCCGGGGTCCAGGAGGTGAACCGGTACGGGCCGGTGCCGACCGGCTTGCGGTTGAAGGTCGCCTTGTTGATGTCCTGCCCGGCGAACGCCTTCGCCGGGACGATCCCCAGCGCCAGCCGCTGCAGGAACGGCGCGTACGCGTACTTCAGCGTGAACACGACCGTCGCCGGGTCGGGCGCGGTGACGGAGGCGAGCATGTCCAGATCGGACCGCAGCGTGGAGTCGACTGCCGGGTCGAGCACCGCCTGGTAGGTGAACACCACGTCCTGTGCGGTCAGCGGGCTGCCGTCGTGGAACAGCACGCCTTCGCGCAGCTTCGCGGTGACTGTCTTCCCGTCCGCCGAGACGGTGGGCAGCTCGCGGGCCAGGGCGGGCACCAGGTCGTTGCGGGCGTCCCGGGCGACCAGCCCGTCGAAGATCAGCGACGCGCCGTCGACGCCGTAGTTGAGCACCGGGTTGAGCGTGTCCGGCTCGCCCGCGGTGGCGACCACGAGCGTGCCGGAGTTGCCCGGGCCGCCGGTCGACGCCGTGGGTGACGAGCAGCCGACGACGACGAGCAGGGCGGCGGCGAGCACCGCTGCCACGCGTACGGGCTTGGGTCTGATCGCCACCGGCAACCCCTCGAACACTCGTCTACGGATGGCAGCCGGGCGGGCGCTCCGGCGAGGATCGATCATCGCGTGCCCGAGCGCCCGCTACCGCCACTCTTCTGTAGTTGCCAACTATATGCAATACCGGCCGGTCGATGGCGGTGACCCGCCGGCCCCCGGTCTCGCTCACAAGGCGGCCGTGCTGCCCGCTGAATATGCTCGAGGGGTGGAGGACAGCGAGCAGGCGGTGCTGACCGGGATGTTGCAGTCGGCGGAGGACGCCGCCCCGGTGCAGGCGGTCGAGGCCGTCACCGGCGTCATCGCCACGGCGCTGAACGCGCGCGGCGTCTCGCTGCTGATCGCCGACCTCAGCGGTCGCGCGCTGGTGCGGCTGACCCACCAGCCGGACGGCGGCGGCGCCGGGCGACGCCACGGCGAGGAGGAGGCCGAGGTCCTCCCGTTCGACGGCGGGCCCTACGAACGCGCCCTCCGTCAGCAGGCCCCCGAGGTCGTCCCCGGCGACGGCACGTGGACCGTGCTGGCGCCGGTCACCGACCGCGGTGAGGCGATCGGCCTGCTGGAGATCGACCTGCCCGACGAGCCGGACGGCGACGTGGTGAACTGGGTCGCCCGTACCGCGCACGCGCTGGCGTTCGTGGTCATCGCCAACCGCAGGCACACCGACCTGTTCGAGTGGGGACAGCGCACCACCCCCTTCACCCTCTCCGCCGAGATCCAGCGCCGCCTGCTGCCCGCCTCGTTCACCTGCGAGGCCGGCGCCTTCGCTCTCTCCGGCTGGCTGGAACCCGCCGCGAGCGTCGGCGGCGACACCTTCGACTACAGCCTGGCCCGGGACCTGCTGCACCTCAGCGTCACCGACGCGATGGGCCACGGCGTGGCGAGCGCGCTCACCGCCACCCTCGGCGTGGGCAGCCTGCGCAACACCCGCCGGCGCGGCCTCGGTCTCGTCGCGCAGGCCGAGGAGGCCAACCGGGCGGTCGCGGAGCACGCCAACGTACGCGGCGCGTACGTCACCGCCGTGCTGGGCCGTATCGACCTGACCACCGGACGCTGCGAGCTGCTGAATGCGGGGCACGTCCCGCCGCTGCTGGTCCGGGACGGCCGGGTCGTACCCGTGGAACTGCCGGGCAACTTTCCGTTCGGGATGTTCCCCGGCGAGAGCTACCGCAGCGCGGAGCTACCGCTGCTGCCCGGCGACCGGCTGGTGGTGGTCACCGACGGCATGCGCGAACGCAACGCCGCGGACCTCGACCTGGCCGCCGCCCTGCTCCGCCTCGCCCACCTGCATCCCCGCGAGGCGGTCCGGGCACTGTCCGACGCGGTGCTGGAGATCGCCGGGCCGGCTCTGGCCGACGACACCACGCTGCTCGTCGTCGACTGGTACGGCGGCCACGGGCCACGCCGCAGCACCGCCGGCGCGGACAGCGCCCGTGTCAGCCCGGACGAGGAGCGTTCAGCGCACCGCCGTCGGTGAGCCGTCCTCGGCCTCGCGGACCGTGCCGAAGAGCGGGATGACGCGGTCCACCGAGGTGATCGAGAAGACGTTGCGGATCGACTGGCGTACGACGGCCAGACCGAGCCAGCCGTCGCGCTCCCGCAGGTTCTTGTAGACGAGCACCAGCGCGCCCAAGCCGCTGGAGTCCACGAATCCGACCTGGGTCAGGTCGACGACCACCGTCCGCGCACCGGTCTCCACCACCTCGAGCAGCCGGTCACGCAGCTGAGGCGCACTGGCCATGTCCAGATCGCCGACGACCTCGATCACCGGGCCGACGCGCCCCTGCCGGGTCGTCACCGAGAACTCCACCACGCCCCCTCAACCGCGCCACCGACGGCACCACACTTCTACCCACCGTGCCAGATATCCGCCCTGATCGCCTCCCGTAGGTGCGCGACGGCTCAGCGGCCTCGCCGCAACGTGGTGGAGGACACCTCAGTGCCGGTCGAGCCCGGTACCGGAGCGGGGATCCACACCTCGGCGGCGGCCCGGCGCCGCTCGGCGAGGCGTACCGCCGGCCGCATCGCCAGGCCGGCGAGCACGAACAGCCCGCCGAGCACCAGCCAGCCCGGGGTGCCCCAGCCGAGCAGCAGCGAGGTCAGCAGCACCGGGCCGAGCATCCGGGCGAGCTGCGGCGCCATGCCGAAGAAGCCCTGGTACTGCCCCTGCCGGTCGGGTCGGGCCAGGGTGAAGCCGACCTCCCAGCCGCTGGCCGCCTGCACCATCTCGCCGAACACCTGCACCAGTGCCGCGCCCAGCAGCACCGCCGAGGCCACCCACGCGCCGCCGACCATCCCGGAGACCGCGTACGCGCCGCAAGCGACAAGCAGCACCCAACCGGCGTGCCCGCTGGCCCGCGCCGCCGTGCCCGGATCGGTCACCCGGCGGGCCACCCGGACCTGCCACAGCACCACGCACAGCATGTTCACGGTGAGCACGATCGCGCCCATCGGCGCCGGGGCGTCGGTCCGTTCCGCGATCCACAGTGGCAACGCCAGGCTGAGCAGCGGCATGTTCAGGCACATCACCGCGTTCAGCAGGGTGATCAGCGCGTACGGGCGGTCGCGCAGCACGGCCAGCCGGCCCGGCTCGGGTCCGGCCGGGACCGGCGCCGCCGCCTCGGGCAGCCGGCGCACCAGCAGGGCCGCGGCCAGGAAGCTCGCCGCGTCGAGCGCGAAGGCGGACAGGTACGCCGGGCGGCTGTCCGCCCAGAGCACGAGCGCGCCCAGCCCGGCCCCGGCGGCCAGGCCGGCGTTCGAGACCGACTGCAACCGGGCCCGTACCGCGGTGCGCCGCGCGGGCTCGATCAGCCCGACCAGCAGCGCCTGCCGGCTGGCGGTGAGCCCGGCCTGACAGGCGGCGTAGCAACATGCGAGCAGCACGAACAGCGGGAAGGAACGGATCACGAGGAAGCCGCTGAGTGCGGCGGCGGTGGCGACGGCGAAGACGACTGTCATCCGCCGCGCGCCGTAGCGGTCTGCCAGCTGGCCGGCGGGCACCCCGGCGAGGATGCCCGTCGACCAGCCCACGGTGAGGGCGATCCCGACCTGCGCCGGGGACAACCCGACCACCCGGATGAAGAACAGCGCCGAGCAGGCGTAGAACGCGCCGTCACCCACCGAGTTGGCGAGCTGGGCCAGGGCCAGCACCCGGACCCGGCGGCCGGTGTCGACATCGGTCATTGCTCGTCCCCCGTTCGCCGTGCTCCTTCCTCCATCCAAGACCTGCGGATTGGCTCACAGAAGCGCCGATTCCAGGCGATTCGATTGGGCCAATGTAGGGTCGTCGCGGTGGACGTACACGTGAGCCTGGCCGGCCCCGGCGACCGCGCCACCCGGATCCACAGGCAGTTGCTGGAGGCGATCCTGGACGGCCGGCTGCGGCCCGGCGAACGGCTGCCACCGACCCGCGAGCTGGCCCGGCGGCTCGACGTCTCCCGCAACACGGTCGCCGTCGCCTACGAGCGGCTGACCGCCGAGGGCCTGCTCACCGCCCGGGTCGGCGCGGGCACCTTCGTCGCAGGCGAGCCGGTCGCCCGCGCCCGGCCCCGTCCGGCACCGGCCGGTGGCGTACGCCCCCGCGCGTTCTGGGCGTCCGCCGCGCCGGCCCCCACCGCCGCGCCCCGACCGGGCCACGACTTCCGGGCCGGCACCCCTGACACCGGGCTGTTCCCGCTGGCCACCTGGCGGCGGCTGGTCGCCGGGGAACTGCGCACCGCGACGATCCGGGGCGGATACGCCGACCCGGCCGGGCACCAGGGCCTGCGTACCGCCGTCGCCCGTTACGTGGGACTCGCCCGCGCGGTACGGGCCGCGCCCGAGGACGTCGTCGTCACCCACGGCGCCCAGCAGGCGTTGGACCTGATCGCCCGGGTGGTGCTCGAACCGGGCGACCGGGTGGCGGTGGAGGAGCCCGGCTATCCCCCCGCCCGGCGGCTGTTCGCCGGCCACGGCGCGCGGGTCGTGCCGGTGCCCGTCGACGACCAGGGCCTCGACGTTCGCGCGCTACCAGGCGACGCGCGGCTGGTCTACGTCACCCCGTCCCACCAGTTCCCGCTGGGCGTCCGGATGTCCCCGGCCCGCCGGGCGGCGCTGCTGAACTGGGCGGCGGCCCGGGACGCGGTGGTCGTGGAGGACGACTACGACACCGAGTTCCGCTTCTCGGCCCGCCCGCTGGACCCGTTGCAGACGCTGGACCGGGCCGGGAAGGTCGTCTACGTCGGCACGTTCTCCAAGACCCTGCTGCCCATGCTGCGCCTCGGTTTCCTGGTCGCCCCGGCGTCGCTTCGCCCGGCGCTGCTGGCCGCCCGGCAGCTCACCGACTGGCACGGCGACCACACCACTCAGGCCGCGCTGGCCCGGTTCATCGACTCCGGCGAACTGGCCCGGCACATCCGCAAGGCGACCCGGGTGTACGCCGAGCGGCGCGACCTGATCGACGCCGCGTTGCGATCCGACCTCGCCGACTGGCTCGACCCGGTGCCGTCGACGGCGGGCCTGCACCTGTGCGCGCGGCTGCGCCCGGAGACCGGCGTCGACCTGCCGGAAGTCGTCGCCCGGGCGGCGGAGGCCGGCGTCACGGTACGCGAGATCGCCGGTTACCGGGCGGGCCCGCCCGGCCCGACCGGTCTGGTGCTCGGCTACGGCGCCGTCGGCACCGCCGACGTGCCCGACGGGCTCCGGTTGCTCGCGCGCAGCTTCCGCGGCTGACCGTCGGCGACGCGGATTCCTCCGGGCTTCGAGCAACCCCGGGAGCCTCACCTGGCGTGACTATCCCGAATCTGATCGGAGGTCCGGATGAGTGATCGCGACACGGCGTTCGCGGAGTACTTCTCGGCGAGGCACCGCGCCATGCGCGCCACCGCGTATCTGCTCTGCGGTGACTGGCACCGCGCGGAGGACCTGGTCCAGACCGGGTTCACCAAGCTGTACCTGGTCTGGAACCGGGTCGACCGGCACGACGCGCTCGACTCCTACGTGCGCCAGATCATCGTCCGGTCCTTCCTCGACGAACGGCGGCGGGGCTGGTGGCGGCGGGAACGGGTGGGCACGCCCGACGCCGATCCACCGGCGCCCGCGAGTCCGTCCGAGGACCGGCTCGTGGTGCTCCAGGCGCTCGCCGCCGTACCGCCCCGGCAGCGCGCCGTCCTGGTCCTCCGCTACTGGGAGGACCTGCCGGTCGACGAGGTGGCGGCGCTGCTGAACTGCTCGCCGGGAACGGTGAAGAGCCAGTCCGCCCGGGGCCTGGACACGTTGCGCGGCCTCCTGTCACCCATGCACTCATCGAGCGAGAAGGGGCAACGATGAACGGAGACCAGCTGCGCGAGGCGCTTCGCGACGAGATGCTCGGCGTCGCCGCGCCGCCGCGACCGAGCACGGACGGCATGCTGCGCTCCGCCCGCCGGGCACGCAACCGGCGCCGGGTCATCCGGGCGTGTGCCGGATCGGCGACGGCGGTAATCGCCGTCGCGGGTGTCGTGGCCCTCGCCACCCCGGACGGCGGCGACCGACGCCCGCCCGCCGCGCTGCCGCAGACCGCCCCGTCGCCGGACGACAGCGCCGAGCCGATGCCGACCGGGCCCGACGGCCTGCCCCAGGAGGACCGCACCGCGCGGGCGGGCACCCGGTACCACAAGGCCGTCCTGCTGCTCGACCAGCTCGTCACAGTGGTGCCCGCCGGCTACACCGCTGAGAAGACCGTCTCCAGCAAGACCGGGAAGGAGACGCTGGGCACGCACGAGGCCAACTTCATCGGACGGGCCGACGGCGCCGAGCTGTGGAGCTACACGGCCTCGGTCGACGTGGCGAAGGGGACGTGGAGGGGACGCCTGCTCACCGAGGTGCACACACCGGGGAACCCGCTGCCGACCGAACCGTGTGGCCTGGCGCGCGCGTTCTGGGGCATGGGGGGCATGGGGGGCGAGTGCCAGCCGATGACCGTCGGCGACGCGACTGTGGGTGTGGTGGTTCGTCCCGGCGCGGACGACCGGTTCGACCAGTGGGCGGCCTACCGGCACCCCGACGGCATGGTGGTCTTCGTGGCGCAGGGCGCGTACGACAGGCAGACATCCGCGTCCCCGCTGCCGTTCACCGCGCGCGAACTGGCGACGCTCGCCGTCGACCAGCGGCTGCACCTTGGGTAGCCCCGAGGTGGGCGCGGCTGAACTACCCTCGCGCCGGTGAACACTGTGGAGATCGATGCGCCAGTCGTCGGTGTGACCGTCTACCCGGACCGCGCGCGGGTCACCCGCCGGGGTGGCCTCCGGCTCGCCGCGGGGGAACATCGGGTACGCGTCGCGCCGCTCCCGCTGGGCCTGCGGCGGGACTCGATCCGGGTGGGCGGTCACGGCCCGGCCACCGTGCTCGGTGTCGACGTGACCGCCCACCGGCAGGCCCGCAGCACCGACGCGCAGGTCGTCGAGCTGGAACGGCGGCGGCGGGAACTCGCCGACGAGGTGGCCGAGGTCGAGGACACGGACGCGATCGAGGCCCAGCGCGGCGAGTTCCTCACCCGGCTGGCCGAGCGCGCCGGTGGCACGTACGCCCGGGCCCTGGCCGCCGGCGACGCGGCCCCCGCCGACGTCGCGGCCTTCACCGAGTCGGTGTCCGGTCAGCTCGCCGAGTCCCGGGCCCGGCGGCGCGGGCTGGCCCGGCGGCGCACCGACCTGGCGGAGGAGCTGGCCGCCGTCGACCGCGAGCTGGCGGCGGCGCGCGGCAAGCGGGCGCCGGACCGGCTGGCCGCCGAGGTGTCGGTCTCGGTGGACGCCGACGACGCCGAGGTGGAGCTGGAGCTGACCTACCTGGTGGACGGCGCCCGCTGGACCCCCTCCTACGACCTGCGGCTGGTCGGCGACACCATGACCGTCACCTGGTTCGGGCTGGTCAGCCAGGACACCGGGGAGGACTGGCCGGAGTGCGAACTCCTGCTCTCCACCGCCCGCCCGGCGGCGGCGAGCGGCGTACCCGAACTGTCCCCCTGGTATCTCGACCGGCTCCGCCCGCAGCCGCCGATGGCCGTGTCAGCCGCGTCGTTCGACGGCATGGTGCCGCCCCCGGCGCCCGGCGCGGCGCCGCCGCCGGGCCGGGCCGGCGCGGCCCGGTCGGCGGCGGTCCGGCCGGCCGTGCGGGAGAACGTGGCCGAGGTCGAGCAGGGCGTCACGGCGGCGACCTACCGGCCCGCCCGGCCGGTGGTGGTGCCGGCCGACGGCAGCGCGCACCGGGTGACGGTCGCGGCGCTGGAGCTGCCGGCCCGGCTGGACCACGTCAGCGTGCCGGTACGTGCCGCCGAGGCGCACCTGCGGGCTACGGTACGCAACACGTCCGACCACACGCTGCTGCCCGGCCCGGCGTCGGTGTTCCACGGCGCGGACTTCGTCGCGGCGACGCGGTTGACCATGTGGGCGCCGGGCGAGGAGACCGAGCTGGCGCTGGGGGTCGACGACCGGGTACGGGTGGAGCGGAAGCTGCACCGGCGTACCGAGAGCAGGGCGACGCTCGGGTCGACGCGGCGGCGGGAGGTGGAGTACCGGATCACTGTCGCGAACCACACGCCCCGCCCGGCCACCGTCGAGGTGCGCGACCAGTTGCCGGTGTCCCGGGACGAGTCGGTGGTGGTACGCGAGACGACGCTGACGCCGCCGCCCGCCGAGCGTACGGAGCTGGGCGAGCTGACCTGGCGGCTGTCGCTCGCGCCGGGCGAGAGCGGCGAGATCGCGCTGGGCTTCCGGGTGGAGCTGGCCAAGGGCGTCGAGCTGACCGGCTGGCGGGAGTAGCCGCACGCGTTAGGAAGGGCCCCTTCTTATGCAGAATGCGTTAAGAAGGGGCCCTTCCTTCGGTCCGGTCAGACGCGGCGACGACCGTACAGGCCGGCGAAGATCGCGACGCCGATGGCCGCGAAGCCGACCTGGAGCGCCAGCTCGATCCAGTCGATGCCGGGAGTGTCGGCGACGCCGAACGCGCCGGCCACCAGGGTGCCGACGAGCGCGGCGACCACACCGATGAGCAGGGTCAGCCAGATCGGGATGTTCTGCTTGCCCGGCACCACCAGGCGCCCGAGCGCACCGATGACCAGGCCGATGATGAGCGCGGTGAAGAAGCCCGTGATCTCCACGAGAGGCGTCCCTTCCCTCGGATGTGTTGGCGCCTCGCTGGTTGCCCCGATCAACCGTCCGGCCAAACGTACGGTCCGATTTCGTCACAGAACTGTCATGACCGGGCCGGTCAGTGCTCCGAGTGCTGGCGGCGGCGCGGCGCGCCGGGCGGCTCGTCCCGGTCGATGCGCAGTTCCCGCTCCAACTCGGCGATGACCATGCGCAGGTCGTCCAGGCGCTGACTGATCGCGATCCGGTCCACCTCGTCCGGTATCCCGTCGCCGTCTTCGTCGTAGTCCGGCGCCAGCCCTTCGGTCATCTCCAGCCGGCGCGCCTCCTCCATCGAGTTGACGATGACCGCGATGAGGATGTTCAGCAGCAGGTTGACCGCGATCATCACGAAGCTGACGTAGTAGAGAAGCGTCCACGGTGACACCTCAAGGCCCTGTTCCAGCAGGTCCGGCAACGTCTCCAGGGACAGCAGCACGAACAGCGTGACGAGGGAACGGCCGATGTCGCCGTACTGCTCGGGGTAACGGTCGCCGAAGATCAGCCAGCCGGCCATGCCGTACACGTAGAGCGTGACGGCGGCGAGCGCGAGGAACCCGGCGACGCCGGGCAGGCTGCGCCACAGCGCCGTGACGATGGTCCGCAGGCCGGGCGAGAAGCGGACCAGCCGCAGCACCCGGGCGACCCGGATGAACCGCAGCACGCCCGAGTCGCCGTGCAGTCCCGGGATGAAGATGGCCGCGGTGACCAGCAGGTCGAAGACGTTCCAGCCGTGCCGGAAGAAGTCCTGCGGACGGCGGCCGTACGCGAGGATCCGGATGGTGATCTCCACGACGAAGGCCGCCCGGAACATCAGCTCCGTCCACCGCAGCACCGGCCCGGCGGCGCCCAGGTTCGGGTACGTCTCGATACCCAGCACCACTCCGTTGGCCATGATGAGCACCACGATGGCCACCTCGAACGGCCGGGACGCGACGAGCCGGGCACAGTGGCCCGCCAGCCCTCGCCTCCCCGTGCTCGTCCGGCGACCGCCGCGCGGGGTCGGCACCGTGTCCCCGATCAGCGCCTACCTCCACGACACGAGGTCCGGGCAACGTACGGACGACGGGGGGTAGTCACCCGGACACTTTAGTGGATCACCGACGGCGCGCGGTCACGGCCGAGGCCCGGCCGGCCCGGCTCACAGCCAGCCGCGGCGCTTGAACAGCAGATAGAGCGCGCCGCAGACGGCGAGCATCAGGGCGAGCGCGAACAGATAGCCGTACCGCCAGCCCAGCTCCGGCATGTGCCCGAAGTTCATCCCGTACACGGTGCCGATCAGGGTCGGCGCGAACAGGATGGCGGCCCAGGCGGAGACCCGCTTGATCTCCTCGTTCTGCTCGAAGCTGGCGGCGGTCAGGCTGCGCATCTCCTCGTTCTGCGCCTGTGAGACCAGTGTGGCGTTGACGGTGAGGATGTTCTGGAGCAGGTGCCGGAACCCGTCCACCCGCTCCACCACCTGGGTGAGGTGGTCGGCCACGTCGCGCAGCCGACGGCGCAGCTCCTCGTCCGTGCCGTACTTGTCGAACCCGTGTGCCAGCTCGTCCACCACCTTCAGCAGCGGGCGGGCGGCCCGCTGGAACTGGATCACCTCGCGGCTCAGCTCGTAGATGCGGCGGCTGGCGTTCGGGTCGCCGCCGAACACCTCGGTCTCGACCTCGTCGATGTCGTTCTCCAGCCCGGCCACCACCGGCGCGTAGCCGTCCACCACCCGGTCGAGCACGGCGTAGAGCACCGCTTCCGGGCCGAGCGCGAGCACGTTCGGCTCGGCCTCCAGCCGCCGTCGTACGCCGGCCAGGTCGGGCGTGCCGCCGTGCCGCACGGTGATCACGAATCCGGGCCCGAGGAACAGGTGCAGCTCGGCGAACTCGACCGCGTCCCGCTCGTCCAGGTAGCGGGCGGCGCGCAGCACCACGAACAGGGTGTCGCCGTAGCGTTCCAGCTTGGGGCGCTGATGGGCGTTGATCGCGTCCTCGACGGCCAGGTCGGGGAGCTGGAACTCGGCGGCGAGCGAGGCGATCTGCTCGCGGCCCGGCCGGAGCAGCCCGATCCAGGCCATCGCGTCGTCGAGCTGCTGCAGGCAGCGGTACGTGTCGGCGAGGCTGACCGGCGACGCCCGCCGTACCCCGCCGACGTAGACGCCGCTGTCGACCAGCCCGTCGGGGCGCTCCGGCTCCGCCGCGCCGGCGTCGATGGCGTGTTCGTCCAGTTGCCGGCCGAACCCCTCCGAGGACCGGTTGCCCGCCATGCCCCTCCCCCGCAGCCCGACCGGCTCGCCGAGTCCCCCGCCGAGGCGGTCGCAAACGTCAGGGGCGGTAGCGGTAGCCCATCCCCGGCTCGGTGATCAGGTGCCGGGGCCGGGCCGGATCGTCCTCCAGCTTGCGCCGCAACTGGGCCATGTACTGCCGCAGGTAGTTCGTCTCCTGGTGGTACTCCGGCCCCCACACGTCGTGCAGCAGCTGACGCTGGCTGACCAGCTTGCCCGGGTTGCGCAGCAGCTTCTCCAGCATCGCCCACTGGGTGGGGGTCAGCTTGACCTCGACGCCGTCGTCCCGGGTGACGGTCCGGTCGGCCAGGTCGACGGTGTTGCGGCCGATCCGCAGCGCGGGCACGGCGGGCGTGGCCGGGGCGAGCCGCCGGGTCACCGCCCGGATGCGGGCCAGCAGCTCGTCCACCCCGAACGGCTTGGTGACGTAGTCGTCGGCGCCCGCGTCGAGCGCGGCCACCTTGTCCTCGCTGCCGGCCCGGCCGGAGAGCACGATGATCGGCACGGCGGTCCAGCCGCGCAGGCCCCGGATCACCTCGGTGCCGTCCAGATCCGGCAGGCCCAGGTCGAGCACCACCAGGTCCGGCGGGTGCCCGGCGGCGGCCTTGAGCGCGGCGGCGCCGCTGCCTGCGACCTCCACGTCGTAGCCCCGGGCGCGCAGGTTGATCCGCAGGGCGCGCAGGATCTGCGGCTCGTCGTCGACGACCAGGATCCGGGTCATTCCTGCGGCCCTTCCGCGTGCGGGGCGGCCGGCAGCCGCAACACCATGGTGAGTCCGCCGCCGGGCGTGGTCTCCGGGGTGATGCTGCCACCCATCGCCTCGGCGAGGCCCCGGGACAGCGCCAGCCCGAGGCCGACGCCGGTCTGGTTGTCCCGGTCGCCGAGGCGCTGGAACGGCAGGAAGACGTGCTCCCACTGGTCCTCCGGGATGCCCGGCCCGGTGTCGATCACCCGCAGCTCGACCTGCCCGGCGTGCGCGCTGCCGGTGATCGTCGGCGGGCGGCCGGGCGGGCTGTGCCGCAGCGCGTTCGACACCACGTTTACCAGCACGCGCTCCAGCAGGCCCGGGTCGGCCAGCGCCGCCGGCAGATCGGCCGGGATGTCCGTGGTCACCTCGGCCGCCGCCGGGCCCAGTTCGTCGAGGGCCCGGGGTACGGCGTCCTCCAGCCCGATCGCGGTGGTGGTGACGCCCAGCGCGCCGGCCTGCAGGCGGCTCATGTCGAGCAGGTTCGCCACCAGCCGGCCCAGCCGGTCCAGCGACTCGTCGGCGGTGGCCAGCAGTTCCTCCCGGTCGTCCGGGTCGAACTCGACGTCGTGGCTGCGCAGGCTGCTCACCGCGGCCTTGGCCGACGCCAGCGGCGTACGCAGGTCGTGGCTGACCGCCGCGAGCAGCGCGGTGCGCATCCGGTCGGCGGCGGCCAGCGGGCGGGCGGTGGCGGCCTCCTCGGCCAGCCGTTCCTGGCGCAGCGCGACGGCGGCCTGCGCGGCGAACGCCTCCACCACCCGGCGGTCGGCCGCCTCCAGCCGCCGGCCGGCGAGCACCACGCTGAGCCGGTCGTCGACCGGCACCACCGTCTCGCCCGCGCCCGGGCTACCGGGCGGCCGCTCGCCGACGCTCGCCACCACCCGCCAGGCGTCCGCGTCCCGGGCGCGCGCCGGGCGTCCGCCGGCCTCGTCGGTCAGCTCCAGCACGCTCACCGCGCGCAACCCGAACGTCTCCCGCAGCCGGTCCAGCAGGGCGGGCAGCGGCCGCTCGCCGCGCAGCACGCTGCCCGCGACGGTGGCCAGGGTCTGCGCGTCGGCGGAGGCCCGGGCCGCCTCCCGGGTACGCCGGGCCGCCACGTCGACCACCCAGCTCACCGCGATGGCCACACCGACGAACACGCCGAGGGCGAGCAGGTTGTCCGCCTCGGCGATGGTCAGCGTCCGGTACGGCGGGGTGAAGAACCAGTTGAGCAGCAGCGAGCCGCCGAGCGCGGCGACCAGCGCCGGCCAGAGCCCGCCGACCAGCGCCACGCCCACCACACCGGCGAGGAACAGCAGGATGTCGTTTGTGAGCGTGAGGTCGGGCAGCGTCCGCAGCAGCAGCGTGAGCAGGGGCATGCCGAGCACCGCGAGCGCGTACCCGATCAGTCGCCGGCGTCGCGACAGCGCGGCGGGCACCGACGTGCCCCGGCGCCCGCGGCCCGCCTCGGGGTGGGTGACCAGGTGCACGTCGATCGGGCCGGACAGCGCGGTGGTGGTCACCCCGACGCCCCGGGCGAACACCTGCGCGAACCGGCCCCGGCGGCTCGCGCCGAGCACGAGCTGGGTGGCGTTGACGCCCCGGGCGAAGTCCAGCAGTGACGCCGGGATGTCGGTGCCGAGCACCTGGTGGTACGTGCCGCCGAGGCTCTCCACCAGCACCCGCTGCCGGGCCAGCTGGGCCGGGTCGGCGCCGGCCAGCCCGTCGCTGCGGGCGACGTGCACGGCGAGCAGGTCGGCGCCCTTGCTGCGGGCGGCGATCCGGGCCGCCCGGCGGATCAGCGTCTCACCCTCCGGGCCGCCGGTCAGCGCGACGACCACCCGTTCCCGCGCCTCCCAGGTGTCGGAGATGCCCTGCTGGGCCCGGTACGCGTCGAGCTGCTCGTCGACCTTGCCGGCCAGCCAGAGCAGCGCCAGTTCGCGCAGCGCGGTGAGGTTGCCGACCCGGAAGTAGTTGCCGAGCGCGGCGTCGATCTTGTCGGGTCGGTAGATGTTGCCGTGCGCCATCCGGCGGCGCAGCGCCTCCGGCGTCATGTCCACCAGCTCGACCTGCTCGGCGGCGCGGACCACCTGGTCCGGCACGGTCTCGCGCTGGGTGGTGCCGGTGATCTGCGCGACCACGTCGTTGAGCGACTCCAGGTGCTGCACGTTGACCGTGGACAGCACGCTGATGCCGGCGTCGAGCAGCTCCTGCACGTCCTGCCAGCGCTTCTCGTGCCGGGAGCCGGGCACGTTGGTGTGGGCCAGCTCGTCCACCACGACGACCTCGGGCCGCCGGGCCAGCACGGCGTCCAGGTCCATCTCGGTGAACTCGACGCCCCGGTACGTCATCGGGCGGCGCGGCACCACCTCCAGGTCGCCGATCATCTCGGCGGTGTGCCGGCGCCCGTGCGTCTCGACCAGGCCGATCACCACGTCGGTGCCGCGCTCGGCCCGGCGCTGGGCCTCCTCCAGCATCGCGTACGTCTTGCCGACGCCCGGGGCGGCCCCGAGAT
This sequence comes from Micromonospora sp. M42, assembly GCF_000568915.1. Taxonomy (NCBI): domain Bacteria; kingdom Bacillati; phylum Actinomycetota; class Actinomycetes; order Micromonosporales; family Micromonosporaceae; genus Micromonospora; species Micromonospora sp. M42. Next base: position 3,792,947 of record NZ_KK037233.1, read on the forward strand.
AGATCCGCAGTTCACCCCTGCCCACGCCCCCATCCTCCCTGAGTGCAAGGAAGGGCCCCCTGTTAACGCCTCGCGAGGTGAAGGGGGCCCTTCTTAACACTTCCGTCAGCGCGCCGGGAACGCCTCGTCCAGCGCGAGGTTGAGTTCCAGCACGTTCACCCCCGGCTCGCCCATGAAGCCCAGCGCCCGGCCGGTGGTGTGCTCGGCGACCAGCCGCCGTACCGCCGCCGGGTCCGCGCCGCGCTCCCGCGCCACCCGGGCCACCTGGATCCGGGCGTACGCCGGGGAGATGTGCGGGTCGAGGCCGCTGCCGCTGGCGGTGACCGCGTCGGCCGGTACGGCGGGCCGGGCCGGGGCGTCCCCGCGGACCGGGGTGACGATGCCGCCCTCGGCCACGTAGTCGTGACCGGGCCGCGCCGCCTCCACCGGTACGCCCTGCCAGGTGGTGACGAACGGCGTCGCGGGCGCGGCCTGGTTGACGCTCACCACGCGGGTGATCCGGCCGGTGAGTCCGTCGGCGCGGAACACGGCGAGCACCGCGCCCACCCCGTCCGGCGTGCAGTACGGGCGCCGCCCGTCCACGCCGTCCAGTTCGCCGATCGCCTTGCTGCGGGCGCAGACCTGGGTGAGCAGGCTCGACGTGGAGTCGGCGGGGTCGGCGGAGAGCGTGTCCACCACGCTCTCCGGGCCGAGGTTGCTCGCCGCGGTGGCGGTCGGGTCGTAGCCGTCCCCGGCGGCCGACGGGCGGGACTGGAAGTAGCGCGGGACCGGGTTGCCGTCCGCGTCGGTGAACGACTGGCCGATCAGCGAGCTGCCGACGGTACGGCCGTCGACGGTGAGCAGTGACCCGTCGGCCCTGCCGTCGAGGCCTGGGAGCCGGCCGGCGGCGACCAGGGCGAGCGGGTAGAGCAGGCCGAGCAGCACGGTGAAGACGAGCACCGCGCGCAGGGCGGCCAGGTGCTGGGAGAGCCAACTGGGAAGGCGCATCACGAGATCCCCGGGACGAACTGGACGAGCAGGTCGATGAGCTTGATGCCGACGAACGGCACCACGATGCCGCCGAGGCCGTAGAGCCACAGGTTGCGGCGCAGCAGCGCGGAAGCGCTGGCCGGGCGGTACCGCACGCCGCGCAGGGCCAGCGGGATCAGCGCCACGATGACTATCGCGTTGAAGATGACGGCGGAGAGGATCGCCGACTCGGGGCTGGCCAGGCGCATGATGTTCAGCCGGTCCAGCGACGGGTAGATGCCGGCGAACATGGCCGGGATGATCGCGAAGTACTTCGCGATGTCGTTGGCGATGCTGAACGTCGTCAGCGCGCCCCGGGTGATCAGCAACTGCTTGCCGATCTCCACGATCTCGATCAGCTTGGTCGGGTCGGAGTCGAGGTCGACCATGTTGCCGGCCTCCTTCGCGGCCGACGTGCCGGTGTTCATGGCCACGCCGACGTCCGCCTGGGCCAGCGCGGGCGCGTCGTTCGTGCCGTCGCCGGTCATGGCGACGAGCCGGCCGCCCTCCTGCTCCTTCTTGATCAGGGCGAGCTTGTCCTCCGGCGTGGCCTCGGCGAGGAAGTCGTCCACGCCCGCCTCGTCGGCGATCGCCTTCGCGGTACGCGGGTTGTCGCCGGTGATCATCACGGTGCGGATGCCCATCCGGCGCATCTCGTCGAAGCGTTCCCGCATGCCGGCCTTCACCACGTCCTTGAGGTGGATGACGCCGAGCGCCCGGGCCGGTTCGCCCGCCACGTGCTCGGCCACCACCAGCGGCGTACCGCCGGTGCCGCTGATCGCGTCGACCAGTTCACCCACCTGTTCGGTCGGGTGACCGCCGTTGTCGCGTACCCACTTCATCACCGCGGCGGCGGCGCCCTTGCGGACGTGCCGGACGCCGCCGCCGGCGTCGAGGTCGACGCCGCTCATCCGGGTCTGCGCGGTGAACGGCACGAACGTGGCGTGCGGGATGAGGCCGGGCTCGCGCTCGCGCAGCCCGTACCCGTTCTTCGCGAGCACCACCACCGAGCGGCCCTCGGGGGTCTCGTCGGCCAGGCTGGACAGCTGCGCCGCGTCGGCGAGCGTGGCCGCGTCGACCCCGGTCACCGGCAGGAACTCGGCGGCCTGCCGGTTGCCGAGCGTGATCGTGCCGGTCTTGTCCAGCAGCAGCGTGTTGACGTCGCCCGCCGCCTCGACCGCCCGGCCGCTCATCGCCAGCACGTTGCGCTGCACGAGCCGGTCCATGCCGGCGATGCCGATAGCGGACAGCAGCGCGCCGATGGTGGTCGGGATGAGACAGACCAGCAGCGATACGAGGACGACGCCGGTGACGCCGGAGTCGGTGATCGCCGCGGTGTCCGGCGCGGCGGCCTGGTAACCCTTCGCGAAGATCGCCATGGGCTGGAGCGTGACGACGGCGAGCAGGAAGACGATCGTCAGCGCGGCCAGCAGGATGTTCAGCGCGATCTCGTTCGGCGTCTTCTGCCGGTTGGCGCCCTCGACCAGCGCGATCATCCGGTCGATGAAGCTCTCGCCGGGCTTCTGGGTGATCCGCACGACGATCCGGTCGGAGAGCACCCGGGTGCCGCCGGTGACCGCGCTGCGGTCGCCGCCGGACTCCCGGATCACCGGGGCGGACTCGCCGGTGATCGCCGACTCGTCGACGCTGGCGATGCCCTCGACCACGTCGCCGTCACCGGGAATGACCTGCCCGGCCTCGACCAGGACGACGTCACCCTGGCGCAGTTGCGGCGCGGGCACCGCCTCGTCCCGGAACGCGTTCGCGGCGGCGCCGGGAGTCCAGCCGACCAGGCGGGTGGCGACGGTGTCCTGCTTGGCCCGGCGCAGCGTGTCGGCCTGCGCCTTGCCACGCCCCTCGGCGACCGCCTCGGCCAGGTTCGCGAAGATCACCGTGAGCCAGAGCCAGACCGTGATCGCCACGGCGAACACCGACGGGTCGGTCACCGCGAGCACAGTGGTGAACAGCGCGCCGATCTCCACGATCAGCATCACCGGGTTGCGCCACAGCGTGCGCGGGTCGAGCTTGCGCAGCGCGTCCGGCAGCGACGCGATCAGCTGGCGAGGGTCGAGCAGCCCGCCGCCGACCCGGTCGTCGCGGCGCCCCGGCGTACCTGCCACCGGCGCTTCGACGGTCTGCACAGGTGCTGTCATGTCCTTGTCTCTCATGGTGGTCACAGCCCTTCGGCCAGCGGGCCGAGCGCGAGCGCGGGAAGGAAGGTGAGCGCGACGAGGACCACCGTGACGCCGACGACCATGCCGACGAACAGCGGCCGGTGGGTCGGCAGGGTGCCCTCGGAGGCGGGTGTGGGTTGCTGGCGGGCCAGCGAGCCGGCCAGCGCGAGCACGAAGATGATCGGCAGGAACCGGCCGAGCAGCATGCAGAGCCCGAGCGCGGTGTTCCACCACGGCGTGTTAACGGTGATGCCGGCGAACGCGGAGCCGTTGTTGTTGCTGGCCGAGGTGAACGCGTAGAGCACTTCGGACAGCCCGTGCGGCCCGACGTTCAGCGCTGTCGAGGCGTTGCCGGTGGCGAACGCTGCGGCGGTGCCGGTGAGCACCAGCGCCGGGGTGATCAGGAAGTACATCGAGGCGAACTTGATCTCGCGCGAGCCGATCTTCTTGCCCAGGTACTCCGGGGTGCGCCCGACCATCAGCCCGGCCACGAACACCGTGATCACCGCGAGGATCAGCAGCCCGTACAGGCCCGCGCCGACGCCGCCGGGCGCGACCTCGCCGAGCATCATGTTGCCCAGCGTCATCATGCCGCCCAGCGCGGTGTACGAGTCGTGGAACGAGTTGACGGCGCCGGTCGAGGTGAGCGTGGTGGCCGCCGCGAACGTGGCCGAATTCGACACGTCGAAGCGCACCTCCTTGCCCTCCATCGCCGCGCCGACCGCCTGCGGCACCGTGCCGTCGCCGGTCAGCTCGAAGACGTTGGTCAACGTGATGCTGGCGAGCGCCAGGATCGCCATCACGGCGACGATCGCGTAGCCCTGCCGCTTCTGCCCCACCATCCGGCCGAAGACCCGGGGCAGGCTGAACGGGATCACCAGGATCAGGAAGATCTCCAGCCAGTTCGTCCACGCGGTCGGGTTCTCGAACGGGTGGGCGCTGTTGACGTTGTAGAAGCCGCCGCCGTTGGTGCCCAGCTCCTTGATGACCTCCTGGCTCGCCACCGGTCCGCCGGTGACGGTCTGGGCGCCGCCGGTCAGCGTGGTCACGTCGGTGCCGCCGGAGAGGTTCTGCACCACGCCGCCGAGCATCAGCGCGAGCGCGCCGAGCACCGCGATCGGCAGCAGGATCCGCAGCGTGACCCGGGTCAGGTCGACCCAGAAGTTGCCCAGCTCGCCGGTGCGGCTACGGGCGAAGCCCCGGACCAGCGCCACCGCCACGGCGATGCCGACGGCGGCCGAGACGAAGTTCTGCACCGCCAGCCCGGCCATCTGGACCAGGTGGCCCATCGTCGACTCACCCGAGTACCACTGCCAGTTCGTGTTGGTCACGAACGACACAGCGGTGTTCCAGGCGCCGTGCGGCACCACCGGGTCGAAGCCCAGCGAGAGCCACAGGTGGTTCTGCAGCCGCTGGAACGCGTACAGGAACAGCAGGGAGACGGCCGAGAAGGCCAGCACCGAGCGGGCGTACACGCCCCAGGTCTGCTCGGCGGCCGGGTCGACCCCGACCAAGCGGTAGATCCCCCGCTCGACCCGGGACGACCGGGTTCCGGCCACCACGCGGTACATGTGGTCGCCGAACGGCCGGTGCACGGCGACCAGCGCCACCACCAGCGACAGGACGAAGAGCACGCCGGCTGTGGTCATGCTCATCAGAAGCGCTCCGGGAACAGCAGGGCGACGACCAGGAACACGCCCAACCCGATCGCCAGCACCAGCCCGACGGCGTTGACGGCGCTCACAGCTTCTCCACGCCCCTCACCACGAGGGCGAGAGCCGCGAACAGCCCCACCGTCAGCAACACGAACAGCACGTCAGACACGGCTGATCTCTCCTAGCGGAAGATGTCCTCGCGACCGCCTCCCGGCCGCGCCGGGCAATCACAACGCCGTATCCGCCGGACCGACAGGGGTCTTGACGCGACCATCACGCGCGACGGCGGTTTCTTGACGCGCTTTTCACGCCGCCTCCGTGGGCGGTGATCCGGGTCACCGGACGGGCCTCGGCCCCGATCGACCGGAGGTGCCGGTAGCCGGTGCCGAGCACCGCGGCGAACCCGATCGGCACGGCCTGGGACCAGGCGTCACCCGGGCCGGTCAGCTCGCCGTAGCGGTGGGCGAGGAACCCGACGAAGACCGCCGCACCCAGCGCGGCCACCGCCGCGACCGCGCGCAGATCGGCCACCACAGCGGCGTACGCCCCGACGACGCCCGCCATCACCAGGACCCGCCCGGGCCGCTCGTCGGGTGTGAACACCCCGGCCGCCACCAGCGCCGCGCCGACCACCACGACGGCGCCGGCGGCCACCCGGAATCCGGTGCACCCGTCCGCCCGTTCTCGTCCCATGTCCGCCTCCCGCGTCGGTACGTCCCTCGCGGGCCATACCAGCCGGGCCGGGTGGGCACGGTCGACGGCTTTGACGGATCCGGTACGGGCGGGCCGGGACTTTTCACGCCGCCTTCACGGACCGCCCGGCGCGGGGACCGTGACGGGCCGGTCCGCCGCCTACGCTGGCCCGGTGACCACCGAACTGACAGTGCTGTCGGACGAGCTGGGCGCCGACCTGATCGTCCGGACCGCCACCGGTTACCGGCTGGCGCTCACCGACGCGCAGGTGGACGTGAAGGCGGTGCTGCGGGTGCTCGACGGCTGCGAGCAGGGTGGTGCGAGGCGTCGCGGAGCCCGTGACGGCCGACGGGATCAGCGCGGTTTCACGACGGTTTCACGCCGCCGGGCCACCCGTCGATCGCGCGGTGCACGGGCCTCGTGACTGAGCGCGCGGTCAGCGGGGCATCGCCCGCCAGCCGGAGCCGCTCGCCCGCCACGCCCCGGCGAGGATGCTCGCCGAGCCGCGGCTCGGGCACTGCTGGATGCGGGACCGGCCGCTGGCCCCACCGATCTGCGCCTGGACCTGCCACTGGCTTCCGTCGGTGCGGATGTAGACGTCGCGCCGTCCGCGAGGGTTGCTGACGCCGTTCCACCAGTGTTCCTCGACCACCATGCCGTGACCGTACCGCAGGAGACCCGGAGCAGCACAGACGCAAATTGGTTGCCACCGCCGGCCGTACGGCGGGACGCTCCCCGGATGACAGCACCGGACCTGCCGCGCCAGTTCACCATCCGCGAGGGCGACCTGCGGATCCTCAACCCGTTCGACGACGTCAAGCTGGCCACGCTGGGCCGCGCGATCCGGCTGCGCCCCGGTGACGAGCTGCTCGATCTGTGCAGCGGGAAGGGCGAGCTGCTCTGCACCTGGGCCCGCGACCACGGGATCACCGGCACCGGCGTCGACATCAGCAGCGCCTTCACCGCCGCCGCCCGGGAACGCGCCGCCGGACTCGGCGTCACCGACCGGGTACGTTTCGTGCACGGCGACGCGGCTGCGTACTCGCCGGAGCGGCCGGTCGACGTGGCCGCCTGCGTCGGCGCCACCTGGATCGGCGACGGGGTGCCGGGCACGCTGGAGCTGCTGGGCCGGGCGCTGCGGCCGGGCGGCATGGCGCTCGTCGGGGAGCCCTACTGGCGGCGTGACCCGCCGGACGAGGAGGCCGTCACCGGGTCGCACGCCCGGTCCCGGGACGAGTTCCGCGACCTGCCCGGTCTGGTCCGGCTCTTCGGCGAGTGCGGCTGGGACCTGGTCGAGATGGTCCTCGCCGACCAGGACAGCTGGGACCGGTACGCCGCGGCGCACTGGCTGAACCTGCGTCGCTGGCTGGACGCCAATCCGGACGACGAGCTGGCCCCGGAGCTGCGCCGGGAGCTGACCGAGGACCCGCTGCGATACGTCCGTTTCCAGCGCGAGTACCTGGGGTGGGGAGTGTTCGCGCTGCTGCGCCGGTGAGCTGCTTAACGAACGGCTACGCAGGGTAAAGACAGATCATGGGACAGTTGCGCACCTCGCCTCCGCCGCCGGAGGCCACTGAGCTGGAGCAATGGGTGCTGGACAGTCCCGAGGATCTACGCGGTCTGCGCGCCTCGCTGCGGGACGCGCTGAACCGGCACGGGCTGGTGCAGGGCGAGGACCTGGACGAGGTCCCGCACCTGGTCGTGCTGGTCGCCACCGAGCTGGCCAGCAACGCGCTGCGGCACGGACGGCCGCCGACCATCGTCACGCTGCTCGCCACCGACGACCGGTTCCTGCTGGACGTCGCCGACCACGACGTCAGCTCGGTGCCGGAGCTGACCGACATCAGCCCGACCGACTCGGGCGGGCGCGGACTGTTCCTGGCCCAGTCGGTCTCGCTCGACGTCGGCTGGTACGCCACCGACGCCACCAAGAACATCTGGGCCGCGTTCTCCCGCTGACGGCCCGCCGCCGGTTCAGCGGTCGCCGGCCGGGACGGGGTCGTCGTACTGGCCGGGCGGTCCGGTGAGCGGTTCGGCGCCCACGATCGGCCACGGGTTCGGCGTGCACCCGTGCAGCCCGAGCGTCTGCTGCACCATCACCGGCGCCGGACCGCCAGCCCGGGGGCACAGCTCGTGTCCCCGGCCCAGCCGGTGGCCGACCTCGTGGTTGAGCAGGTACTCCCGGTAGCGGGAGAGGTCGGCCACGTGCGGCACCCCGTACACCCAGCGGGCCACGTTGATCACCACCCGGTCGCCGTTGCGGCAGGACGTGTAGGTGTCGCTCGGGTCGCCGCAGAGCCGCCCCCGGGTCACCGGCGTGGTGAGCAGCACCGTGAAGTCGGCGCGGTCGTCGCGGCCCACCCGTTGCAGCCGCCACCGGCCGTCGCCGGTCCAGCCCCGCCGGTCGGCGAGCGTCGCCGCCACCTCACTGGCGAAGCGTTCCACGTCCACGTTGCGGATGCCGTCCTCGACGGCGACCCGGTAGCGCAGCAGTTCGCCGGAGCGCCCGGCCACCGCGCCGACGGTGTCGGCGGTGCGGAAGGTGCCGCCGCCCCGGGTCGGGTAGACGATGCCGGGTACCACCCGCCCGGCCGCCGGGACCGGCGTCGGCACCGTCGTCGGCGCGGGACGCGCGTCCGGCGGGGTCGGTGCCGCCGCCTGCACGGTCCGCCGCACGTCCACGCGGTCCAGCAGGTCCGGGTGCCGGGCGGCGTATCCGCCGGCGGCGAGCGCGGCCCCGACCAGTACCACCGCCAGGATGCGCAGTGATCGCGGCCTCCGCCGTCGCCGGTGCAGCCCTCGGTCGTACCCGCCCACGTCGATCTCCGTCCGTCGCCCCCACGCGCTCGGGCAGGAGTACGGACGGCAGGCCCGGGCCGGCGCGAGCGCGGACAGGCAGGCGGGCGGCGCACCAAGGGCTACGACGAGTCGTTCCTCAACGCGTTCGCGCTGCGGATCGGCGACCGGCTGCGGGAGGCCAGCGCGGCGGCGGCCGGACAGAGCGACGACGACCGCCTGCTGCCGGTGCTCGCGGCCCGCTCGGACGCCGTCCGGGAGCGGGTCGACCAGCTCTTTCCCGGCACCACGCGGCACCGGCTCCAGGTGCGCGACGAACAGGGCTGGGTCTCCGGCACCAGCGCGGCCGACCGCGCCTCGCTCGATCCGGGCCGCCCGGCGCGCCGCCCGGTGCGCGGTTCTCGCTGACTTCCTGGCCGATGATGTCGGTTCGGGCGGACCGGCTCCGACCCGTCTGCGAGGCGCCACCGACGGTGGCCCGAACCCGAGGAGTGCACGGTGAAGTACATGCTGCTGATCTGGAACCGGCCCGGCTTCGTGGAGGAGCTGTCCGAGGCGGAACGCAACGCGATCTTCGGCGAGGTCGACGAGATCATGAAGGAGCTGTCCGAGTCCGGTGAGCTGGTCGGCGGTGAGGCGCTGGCGCACCCGTCGCAGGCCCGTACGGCCCGTCCGGCCGCCGGTGGCGGCACCGAGATCACCGACGGGCCGTTCGTGGAGAGCAAGGAGCAGTTCGCGGGCTACCTGACCGTCGACTGCGAGACACCGGAGCGGGCTGCCGAGATCGCCGCGCGCTGGCCGGACGTGCGGCACGGTTTCGGCGTGCTGGAGGTGCGCGCGGTGATGGAGCAGGCCGGGACGGAGATGTGACCTCACCTGCGGTCGAGGACCTGCTGCGCACGCTCGCGCCGCAGGTCCTCGGCGTGCTCGTGCGCCGGCACGGCCAGTTCTACGCCTGCGAGGACGCGGTCCAGGAGGCGCTGCTGGCTGCCGCCGTGCAGTGGCCGGAGCAGGGCCTGCCGGACCATCCCCGAGCGTGGCTGGTCACCGTCGCCACCCGCCGGCTCACCGACGAGTGGCGCGGTGAGCACGCCCGCCGGGCACGCGAGGTCGCGGTGGCGGTCCGGCAGCCCGCGTACGCGACTGTCGCGCCGCCCGCCGACGAGGAGCCGCCCGGCGGGGACGACACGCTGAGGCTGCTGTTCCTCTGCTGTCATCCGGCGCTGCCGGTCAGCGCGCAGGTGGCGCTCACGCTGCGTGCGGTGGGCGGGTTGAGCACCGCCGAGATCGCCCGCGCGTACCTGGTGCCGGAGGCGGCCATGAGCCAGCGGATCCGGCGCGCGAAGCAGCGGATCGAGGCGGCCGGCGCGCGTTTCACGCTGCCCTCGCCGGCCGACCGGGACGAGCGGCTGGGCGCGGTGCTGCGCGTGCTCTACCTGGTCTTCAACGAGGGGTACGCGGCGTCGAGCGGCGAGGCGCTGCACCGGGCGGAGCTGACCGCCGAGGCGATCCGGCTGGCCCGCGAGCTGCGCCGGCTGCTCCCGGACGACGGCGAGGTGGCCGGGCTGCTGGCGCTGATGCTGCTCACCGACGCGCACCGGGCGGCGCGTACCGGGCCGGACGGCGAGCTGGTGCCGCTGGCCGAGCAGGACCGCAGCCGATGGGACCGGGCTGCGATCGAGGAGGGGGTGGCGCTGGTGACCGAGGCGCTGACCTGGTCGTCGCCGGGCCCGTACCAGGTGCAGGCGGCCATCGCGGCGGTGCACGCGGAGGCGCCCACCGCCGGGACCACCGACTGGCCGCAGATCGTCTCGCTCTACCGGGTGCTGGCCCACCTCGCGCCGAACCCGATGGTCACGCTGAACCAGGCGGTCGCGGTGGCCATGGTGGACGGCCCGCGCGCCGGGCTCGCGCTGCTGGAGCCGCTCGACGCCGACGGCCGGACCGCCGGCCACCACCGGCTCACCGCTGTCCGCGCGCATCTGCTCGACCTGGCCGGGGACCGGGCGGACGCGCGGGCCGCGTACCTGGCCGCCGCCCGGGCCACCACGAGCCTGCCGGAACGGCGGTACCTGCAGGCCCGCGCCGCCCGCCTGGCCGGTGACGGGCCGCGCTGATCCGCGCCCGGACAGCACGCCGGGCCGGCCCGTGGGCCGACCCGGTGGGTGTGCGTCGCGTACGTCAGCTCTTGAAGGCGTCCTTGATCTTCTCGGCGGCCTGCTTGAGCTTGGCGCCGGCCTGGTCGTTGCGGCCCTCGGCCTCCAGGCGCTCGTTGTCCGTGGCGCGGCCGACGCCCTCCTTGACCTTGCCGGAGACGTCCTGCGACGTGTTGTCGATCTTGTCGTCGAGACCCATGATGACCTCCACTGATGCGATTGCCTGACGACAACTGGTTACCCCGTCGACCGCCCGCCCAATCCCCTCACCCGATCGGGCGGAAGCGCCGCAGCCGCAGGCTGTTGCCCACCACGAAGACCGACGAGAAGGCCATCGCCGCCCCGGCGAGCATCGGGTTGAGCAGCCCGGCGGCCGCCAGCGGCAGCGCCGCGACGTTGTAGGCGAACGCCCAGAACAGGTTTCCCTTGATGATCGCCAGCGTGCGCCGGGAGAGCCGGATGGCGTCCGCGGCGGCGGTCAGGTCACCCCGGACCAGCGTCAGGTCGGCGGCCTCGATGGCCGCGTCGGTGCCGGTGCCCATGGCCAGCCCGAGGTCGGCCCGGGCCAGCGCGGCGGCGTCGTTGACCCCGTCGCCGACCATCGCGACCACCCGGCCCTCGCCCTGCAGCCGCTCGACCACCGCGACCTTCTCGGCGGGCAGCACCTCCGCGATCACCTCGTCGATGCCGACCTCGGCGGCCACCGCCTTCGCCACCGTGGCGTTGTCGCCGGTGAGCAGCACCGGGGTGAGCCCCAGTTCGCGCAGCCGCGCGACGGCCGTCCGGCTGGTCGGCTTCACCGCGTCGGCCACCGCGAGCACGCCCCGGGCCCGCCCGTCCCAGCCGGCCAGGATCGCCGTCCGGCCGGCGGCCTCCGCGCCGGTCGCGGCCCGCGCGATCTCCTCGGGTACGTCGAGACCCCGCTCGCGCAGCAGCCGTGCCCGGCCGACCACCACGGTCCGGCCGTCCACGGTGCCGGTCACGCCCAGCCCTTCGGCGTTGGCGAACCCGCCGACCGGCGGCAACGGTCCGGCTTCGGCCGCGGCCTCGGCGACGGCCCGCGCGATCGGGTGCTCGGAGGCGGCCTCCAGCGCGCCGGCCACCCGGAGCAGTTCGTCGGCGTCCTCGCCGTCGGCGGGCAGCACCTCGGCCAGCGCCATCCGGCCGGTGGTGACGGTGCCGGTCTTGTCCAGCACCACGGTGTCGACCCGGCGGGTGGACTCCAGCATCTCCGGCCCCTTGATCAGCACCCCGAGCTGCGCGCCGCGTCCGGTGCCGACGAGCAGCGCGGTCGGCGTGGCCAGGCCGAGCGCGCACGGGCAGGCGATGATCAGCACGGCCACCGCGGCGGTGAACGCGGCGGTCGCACCGGAGCCGGTGCCGAGCCACCAGCCGAGCGTGCCGGCGGCCAGCGCGATCACGATCGGCACGAAGACGCCGGAGATCCGGTCGGCGAGCCGCTGCACCGCCGCCTTGCCGGTCTGCGCCTGCTCCACGAGCCGTGCCATCTGGGCGAGCTGGGGTCGCCGCCGACCCGGGTGGCCCGGACGACCAGCCGGCCACCGGCGTTCACGGTCGCGCCGGTCACGGTGTCGCCCGTCCCCACCTCGACCGGCACCGACTCGCCGGTGAGCATGCTGGCGTCGACGGCCGAGGTGCCCTCCTCGACCACGCCGTCGGTGGCGATCTTCTCGCCGGGCCGGACCACGAACCGGTCGCCGACCGCGAGCCGGTCGACCGGGACCCGGACCTCCTGGCCGCCGCGCAGCACCGCGACGTCCTTGGCCCCGAGTTCGAGCAGGGCGCGCAGCGCCGCCCCGGCGGTGCGCTTGGAGCGGGCCTCGAAGTACCGCCCGGCCAGGATGAACACCGTCACCCCGGCGGCGGCCTCCAGGTAGATGTTGCCGGCGCCGTCGCCCCGGGTGATGTCGAGGCTGAACGGGTGCTTCATCCCGGGCATGCCGGCGTCGCCGAGGAACAGCGCCCAGAGCGACCAGCCGAACGCGGCGAGCGTGCCCAGCGAGACGAGCGTGTCCATGGTCGCCGCGCCGTGCCGCAGGTTGACCAGCGCGGCGCGGTGGAACGGCAGCCCGCCCCAGACCACCACGGGGGCGGCCAGCGTGAGCGAGGCCCACTGCCAGTAGTCGAACTGCCAGGCCGGGACCATGGCGAGCACGATCACCGGCAGCGTGAGCACGGCGGAGACCCAGAGCCGGGTACGCGCGACGCGCAGCTCGTCCGCCGGCTCCCCGGCCGCTGCGGCCGCCTGCTCGGGCGGGGGCGGCACCACGGCGGTGTAACCGGTCTTCTCGACGGTGGCGATCAGGTCGGCCGGCGCGATGTCGTCGGCGTACCGGACGGTGGCCTTCTCGGTGGCGTAGTTCACTGTCGCCTCGACGCCGTCCATCCGGTTGAGCTTCTTCTCGATCCGGGCGGCACAGGACGCGCAGGTCATCCCGCCGATCGCCAGTTCGATCAGGTTCGGCGCGGTGGGCAGCGTCTTTCCCGTGGCAGTCATCGCGGCACCTCCGGCGCTCAACTGTGCCCGTGCCCCGGCGTGCCGTGTCCGGCGTCCGGGGTCGGTGCGGTGGTGGATACCGGCGCGGTCGGGTCGCCGGCCAGGACGGTGAATTCGGCGGTGTGCACCGCGTCGCCGTGCCGGAAGTCCAGGTAGAGACGGTACGCCCCGGCCGAGGGCACCTCGGCGGCGAACGTGATCGCCGGACCGGCGGGGGTGCGCCCGTCGCCGGGTGTGCCCTCCGGGTGCACGTGCAGGTACGCCAGGTCGCCCTGCCGCAGCGCCACCAGGTGCCCGTACGCGCCGAGGTAGGGCTGAAGGTCGGTGACCGGTCTCCCGTCGCGGCTGACGGAGAGCGTGAGCCGGCTGGTCCGGCCCGGCTCCGGCGTGCCGGTCAGCGTGACTGTGTAGCCGTCGACGGTGGTGCTGGTCACCGGCGCCGGCAGCGGCCGGGCGGCCAGCTCGCCGGGGACCGTGACGTCCAGGCCGAGGGTCAACGGCTCGCCGCCTTCGGGCGTGAAGTCGGCGAACGCCCGCCACACCCCGGGGCCGTCGAGCGGGGAGGCGACCCGCCAGGTGCCGTCGCCGGCCATCTCCGGGTGGACGTGCCGGAAGCCGGACAGGTCCCGGCGCGCGACGATCAGGTGCATGCGCTTGTCGTGGGCCACCTCGAAGCGGGTGACCGGCGTGCCGTCCGGGCCGGTGATCCGGAAGGCGAACTGCCCGGCCGGCGCGGTGGCGGGCTGGAGCGTGTAGCCGCCTTCGGAGACGAGCAGCCCGCCGGGCAGGTGCGCGTCGGCGCCGTTCTCGTCACCGTGACCGGTGTCGCCGGTCCCGTGGTCGCTGCCGCTGTCGTCGTGGCGGGTCTCGGCGGCCGGGGCGACGGGATCGGCCAGGTTGCCGATCCCGTACGCCGCGCCGAAGACCGCCACGAGGCCGAGCGCGAAGCCGCTGAGCTTCGTCGCCGTGTTCATGGTTTCTCCTCGGTTCTGCGGGTCCCGTGGACCCGTCACGCACCGACGAGGTCGTAGCCGGCCTCGTCGACCGCCGCGCGGACGGTGTCCGTGTCCAGCGGGTTCTGACTGGTGACGGTGACCCGGCCGGTGGCCAGGTCGACCTGGACGCCGGTGACGCCCGGAAGCGCGCTCAGCTCGGTGCTCACCGAGTTGACGCAGTGGCCGCAGGTCATACCGCTCACCTGGTAGGTGCTCTCCATGTCGCCCTCCGATCTCATACCCCCTGGGGGTACAGCCGGAACGTTAGCATACCCCCGAGGGGTACGCTATCCTCGTTCTCATGACCGCTCCGTCCAGCCCGACCCGGGGCTACACCGCCAGCAAGGACCAGCTCCTCGCCCGGCTCCGCCGGATCGAGGGTCAGGTCCGTGGCATCGAGAAGATGGTCGAGGACGACCGTTACTGCATCGACGTGCTGACCCAGATCTCGGCCATCCAGGCGGCGCTGGACAAGGTCGGCCTCGGCCTGCTCGACGGGCACGCGCGGCACTGCATGCACGAGGGCGCCGCCGAGGGCCGGGCCGACGAGATGGCGACCGAGATGATGGCCGCCGTCGGCCGCCTGATGAAGCGCGGCTGAACGGGACCTCCGCCCCTCCGAGCAGGGCACATCGACCCGCGCCGACGCGCCCGTGCGGCCGTACCGTCGAAGTGGCGGGCAGGCCGGCCCCGGCGGACCCGCGGTGACGGACGGAGGGCGGCCCGATGATGTGGCAGAGCCCGATGATGGGCTGGATGTGGATCTGGTCCCTGGCGGTGCTGGCGGTGCTGGCAGGGCTCCTCTGGCTGGCCGTGCGGTGGACCGGCCCGCAGCGGTCCGGGCCGACGGCGGCCCGGCGCATCCTCGACGAGCGGTACGCCCGCGGCGAGATCGACGAGGACGAGTACCGGCGACGCCGGGCCGGACTGGCCTGACCCGCGCGGGGCGCGCGTCACCGGTCACGGTGTCCGGGAGCACCCAGCCGGGCTGCCTACCATGTCGGGGCGACGACCCGGACGTGGTCGACACGTCCGCGCCGGCCCGGTGACCAGACCGGTCCGGCGGACCAGGCGTCGCCGCGACCGTTGGGAGAGACGCCTTGGGTGCCGACCACACCCGCCCCGCACCGCCCACGCCACCGGGCGTACGGCGGCTGCTCGTCGCCGTGGTGGTGCCGCTGTTCGCGCTCACCGTGATCGCCGCGCTGGTGCTCTGGCCCCGGCAGGACCGGGAGCCGGTCGGCGGCGCGGACGTCCCCCGCTACCACGGCACCGTGACCCGGGTGGTCACCGAACCCTGCCCGCCGACGCCGGAGGCCCCGGAGGGCGCGGGCGGCCCCTGCGGCACCGCGACCGTCGCCGCCGAGCAGGGCCCGGACGCGGGACGGCAGGTCGAGACGCCGCTCCCGGCCGGACCGGGCGCGCCCCGGGTCGAGGTCGGCGACAAGATCGTCCTGGTCGAGCTGATCGACCCGGCCGACCCTTCGATGAAGTCCTACAACATCGCCGAGCACCAGCGCGGCACACCGCTGATCTGGCTGCTTGTGCTCTTCGCCGCCGCGATCGTGGCGTTCGGCCGCTGGCGCGGGCTCGCCGCGCTCGGCGGCTTGGCGGCCAGCTTCGCCATCCTGCTCGGCTTCGTGCTGCCCGGCATCGGTGGCGGCCAGCCGCCGCTGCTGGTGGCGATCGTGGGCGCCGCGTTGATCATGTTCGTGGTGCTCTATCTGACGCACGGGATCACCGCGCAGACGTCGGTGGCGGTGCTCGGCACGCTCGGCAGCCTGGTGATCACCGGCGTGCTCGGCCTGCTCGCCACGTCCGCCACCCATCTGACCGGCTTCGGCAGCGAGGACGCCACCACGCTGTCCATGTTCCAGGGCGACGTGGACCTGCACGGGCTGCTGCTGGCGGGCATCATCATCGGCTCGCTGGGCGTGCTGGACGACGTCACCGTCACCCAGGCGGCCACCGTCACCGAACTCGCGCACGCCAACCCGGGGCTGTCCCGGCGGCAGCTCTACCGGGCGGCGACCCGCGTCGGCCGGGCCCACATCGCGTCCACCGTCAACACCATCGTGCTGGCGTACGCGGGCGCGTCGCTGCCACTGCTGCTCCTGCTGGTCGCCGACTCCCGCCCGGTGAGCCAGATCCTCACCAGCGAGTTCCTCGCCCAGGAGATCGTCCGCAGCGCGGTGGCCACGCTCGGCCTGATCGCCGCCGTACCGCTGACGACCGCACTGGCCGCGATCGTGACCACCGCCGGACGGCGCGCGCCCGGTCCGGAGCCGGCGTCGCCCGTGCCCCCGCCGCCCCGTCCGCCGACCGGACGCGACGACGCGCTGGAGGCGCTCGGCGGCGGAAAAAGTACGGAGGCGACATGGTGACACTCCGCACGGTGACCATCGATTTCAAACGCGACGCTGGTCACGGTGCGCCACGGCGAAATCTCGCTATTGGTCGGCTTCCGGACGTAGATCCGCAGGAGTGCTGTCGGGTAACCTCGCTGCCGGTCACCGCCGAAGGCGCGCACCGGCGCCAGCGGTGCCGCCGCCCAATCGCCTGCGGGCGAGCCGGGGAACCAGGTACATGGGGTGAATCCGCGCGAGCGGTAGGGGCCACTTCCGTCCCGAACCCGTCAGCTAACCCGGTCGGCGGCCGACGGAAGGGAACACTGTGACGCCACCCCTGCGCCGCTGGCTGACACCCCTGGTGGCCGTGCTGGCCTCGCTGGCAGTGCTGGCCGGGCCGAACTCGGCGACGGCGGCCCCCGCCGCGGCGGCCCCGAAGCCGTCCGGGCACGAGGAGGACGGCGAACCACCGCTCATCACCGAGGCGATCGACAGCGCCAACCGGAACTTCCTCCAGGCGAAGGCGAAGCTGGCCAAGTCGCAGGACCGCCAGCGGCGGCTGGCCGCCGAGGTACAGGCGGCACAGGCCGAACTCGAGGCGCTCAGCCCGCAGGTCAACCAGCTCGCCGCCCAGTCCTACCGGACCGGCCGGATGGGCGCGATGGCGATGCTGCTGGAGAGCAACTCGCCCGACTCGTTCGTCCGCCGCGTCAACGCCCTGGACGAGCTGAACCTCCTCAACGCGCAGCGCCTGGCCGCCATCAACGCGGTCAAGAACCGCGCCGAGACGGCCAAGATCGCGCTCGACGCCGAGGTGCGCGAGCAGGAGAAGCAGAAGAACGCGATGGAGCGCGAGAAGGTGCAGGCCGAACGCGCCCTCAAGCTCGTCGGCGGCCTCGGCTTCACCGGCGGCCTGGTCGACGCCACCTCACCGGTCGCCAAGATCGGCCCCGGCCGCACCGCCGACGGCGGCTGGAAGGCCGAGTCGTGCAGCGAGAACGACCCGACCACCTCGGGCTGCATCACGCCGCGGACGCTGCACGCCTACAAGGAGGTCCGGCGCGCCGGCTACACGCGCTTCGTGGGCTGTTACCGGCCGGGCGGGCCGTGGGAGCACCCCAAGGGCAAGGCGTGCGACTGGTCGCTGCAGAACAGCGGCTTCTCACCCTGGCACAACAACGACACCCGCAAGTACGGCAACGACGTGGCCGCCTTCCTCATCCGCAACGCCGACCGGCTGGGCATCTACTACGTGATCTGGAACCGGCAGATCTGGTTCCCGGCCACCGGCTGGAGGTCGTACAGCGGGCCGTCGAACCACACCGACCACGTCCACATGTCGATGCTCTGACCTGGACGCAGCAAGAAGGGGCCGCCCCCGTGGGCGGCCCCTTCGTCGTCCGGCGCTCCGGTCAGCCGGCCAGCGCCGCGTCCGCGTCCGCCGGCGACGAGGGAGCGGGCAGTGACGCCGGGACCTGCGCCACTGTCCGCACCTCGCCGCCGGAGAGCCGGTACGACATCCCCGCCACCGTGCACCGGCCCGCCGCGACCCGCTCGGCCAGCACGGAGGACCGGGCCAGCAGCGTCTCCACGGTCTGCGCGATGTGGACGTCGATGATGCCGTCGAGGTCGTCGATGCCCTGCCGGGCGGCGCGCAGCAGGCTGGGCGAGACCGCGTCCACCACCGCTCCCAGGTGCCCGGCCGGAGCGGCGCCGGTCCGGACCCCCTCCCGGGCGGCCTGGACCGCGCCGCAGGAGTCGTGCCCGAGCACCACCACGAGCGGCGTGCCCAGCACGGTGACCGCGTACTCGACGCTGCCGAGCACCTCGGGCCCGGCGGTGTGCCCGGCGGTACGCACCACGAAGAGGTCACCGAGACCCCGATCGAAGATGATCTCCGCGGCGAGCCGCGAGTCGGAGCAGCCGACGATCACCGCGAAGGGGTGCTGGCCGTCGGCCACCGCCGCCCGGTGCCCGGCGTCCTGATTCGGATGCTGCGGCACACCGGTGACGAACCGGTGGTTGCCGGCACGCAGCTCGGCGAGCGCCTGCTCCGGGCTTCTCGGCGTCATCTGCCTCACCTCGTCTACCTGCGGAACGACCAGGCCGGACGGCCTCGCGACTTCACGGTCACACGGCGTCAGGGGCACGTCAAGATTCGTGATACGCATTTCATACTTTCCCGTGCCGGCCCGCGTCCGATTCGGGTCGGCAGCGTCGATGGCCATAGCATGGCCACCATGGCGACGACACCAGGTGAGGACGGGAGCCGCCGCAACTGGACCTTCCTCACCAATCACGGACATGTGCTGCTGGCGATCGCGCGCAACCCCACGGCGCGGCTGCGGGACGTGGCCGACGAGGTGGGCGTCACCGAGCGGGCGGCCCAGGCCATCGTCGCCGACCTGGAAGCCGGGGGATACCTGCGGCGCACCCGCGTGGGGCGGCGCAACGAGTACACGATCAACCCGAAGGGACGCTTCCGGCACCCGGCGGAGGCCGACCAGCAGGTCGGCGCCCTGCTGGCCCTCTTCGCCGCCGAGCCGGCCGGGGACGTCACCGCCGACCGGTGACCGGTTCCCGCGACCGCGTGCGCCCGCGCGGGCCGGCGCGACGGTAATCTCACCGCGTGCGCGACAGCTTGCGGCCGGGCGCGACAAAGAGGCGCGCCCGGGCCGGACACCCGATCCGGACCGTCCTCTCGGCAGCGGCGGCAGCCGCTCTGCTCGGCGGCGCGCTGGCGGTGCCCGCGCCCGCCGTGGCCGCCCCGAAGTGCGGGCCGACCGGCGGCCCTGCGCCCACCGAAACGCCGTGGGCGCTGAGCCGCCTCGACCCGGCCTCCGCCTGGCGGGTCGGCAAGGGCGCGGGGATCACCGTCGCCGTGATCGACTCCGGGGTCTCACCGTCGCATCCCCTGCTGCGCGGGCGGGTGCTCCCCGGCGAGGACTTCAACCAGCTCGTCCGGCTTCAGGGCCAGTGTGACCTGGTCGGGCACGGCACCATGGTGGCCGGCATCATCGCCGGGCGGGAGGGCACCGGCTCGCCGTACACCGGCATCGCGCCGGAGGCCCGCATCCTGCCGCTGCGCGTACTGGCCGAGAACAAGGAGAACTTCGACCCGGACGTGCCGGGCGAGATCGGCAAGGCGATCCGCTGGGCGGTCGACAACGACGCCGACGTGATCAACCTGTCCCTGGTCACGCTCGACGACCCGCAGCTGAAATCGGCGGTGCAGTACGCGCTCGGCAAGGACGTGGTGGTCGTCGCCTCCGCCGGCAACCGGCAGGAGAACCGGGAGGACCGGCCGGCCTATCCGGCGGCGTACCCGGGGGTCATCGCCGTCGCCGGTGTGGACGAGCAGGGCGGCCACGTCGGCAGCTCGGTCAGCGGGGACTATGTGGACATCGCCGGCCCCGGGCTGAACATCCTCGGGCCCGCGCCGCAGGGGTCCGGCTACCGGGCCGAGCCGCAGGGCGGCACGAGCTTCGCCACCGCGTACGTCTCCGGTGTCGCCGCGCTGGTGCGGGCCGCGCACCCCGACATCAGCGCCGACGAGGTCGCCTACCGGCTGACCCGCACCGCCGACAACCCACCCGACGGGCACAACGCCGACGTCGGCTACGGGATGGTCAACCCCTACCGGGCGGTGACCAGCCTGCTCGGCACCCGCACGGACCCGCCGCTGGGCGCCATGCCGCCGCCGGCGCCGCCCACCGATCCGCTGGCCTGGCAGCGCACCGTCGCGATCTGGGTCGCCGTCGTCGGCGGGCTGCTCGCCGGGGTCCTGCTGACGCTGCGGCCGATCCTGGCCCGCGGCCGGCGACGCGGATGGCGCCCCGGCCGGCGGGACGTCCCGCAGGACGCCTGACCGGCCTCCTCGCGCCGCACGGCCGGGCCGGAAATACACGAGACAGGGCCGGAATACACGACGGCTCCGCCCGGCACGAGCCGGAGCGGAGCCGTCGTGGACCGGTCGGGGGTCAGCTGCCCCAGACCTTGGAGTTGCTCATCTCCGTGGTCATGTAGTTCTCCCGCGCGATGCCCACCGCGCCGCCGATCTCGTTCAGGACCTTGTTGATGTCCCGCACGGCGGCGTCCCACTGGGCCTGGTGCTGCTGGTAGGCGGCCCGGTCCTGGCCCTCCCACTCGAGCTTGGTCAGCATCGCCCGCAGCGTGTCCAGCTTCTCGTCGATGATCCGCGAGATGGCCTGCATCTGCTGGTTGCTGCTCTCCAGAACAGCGTAGTCAACCTTGATGCTCATCGATTCCTCCTCTGCCTGTCTTCGCGGATCACGGGTTGAGAGCAGCGTGGAACTTGTCCAGCATCTGCTGCTGCTCTTCGTCGTTGACCTGGTGCGTGGTGCCCGACTTGTCGAGCAGGTCCGCGATGTTGTCCATCGCGGTCAGCAGCTTGTTCGTGTCCTCGGTCCAGCGAGTCATCAGGCTCTGGAAGCCCGTGGACGCCTGGCCCTTCCAGGCCATCGCGAGGTCGTCGACCACGTTCCACAGCTTCTTGAGCTCACCGTCAACCTCGCTGCGCGTGGACCGCACGTCACTCGCGGCGGTGTGCAGAGTCGCTGCACTGACCTCGAACGCCATGCTTCACACCCTTCCGTCTTTTGTGGCGGCGGTTCCGCCGCGCCCTCCCCCGCGGCAAGGCGAACACACCCCACCGACGGACACTTCATCCGAACCGTAGCGGACGATGTCCAACCCGCGCAGCCCTGCCGGCCCATCGACGTACTCCGACAGCCCGGAATCGGCAAGGCGATCCGGCGCTGTCCGTACGAGTTGGACGGTCCGTCCCGAGGTCAGGGCCGCTCACGTGCGGCTTTGACGATCGTCGACACACCGAAGGCCAGCACCGCGACCAGCAGTACCACCACGATCCACAGCAGCGGCTTCTCGAACGCGCGCTCGAACGTCAGCACCAGCAGCGCCGCGCAGGCGCTCAGCGAGACCACCTCGGCGGCCCGCCGCAGCCGCGCCGAGCGGGTCAGCACGGCGAACAGCATCAGGAGCACGAAGACCGGAATGGTCAGCAGGACGTACAGGAACAGTACGAAGATCAGAGTGTCCATGCCCCGCTCCCGTCACCTGTAGAACGCGGAGTCCCGAACCCAGTCGATCTTGATGTCCTTGATGTCCGGGTCGGAGCCGGCGGGCGCCCAGCCGGGCCGGGAGTCCGCGGTGAACGTGAACCGGCTGTCTGTGTGGAACGCGGCCATCAGCGCGTGCAGCAACGCGCTGATCTCGCCGAAGACCAGGACCAGGATCGCGGCGGTGGCGGCCAGGCCGGCGATGCCGATGGCCTGGGCCAGCGCGGTGGTCGCGGGGAAGAACTGGAGCGCGATCGAGGCGATCACCGCGACCAGGATCGGCATGAGCGCCTGCGCCAGGCCGGACACCGCGTCGTTGTACGCGTCCCGGGCCGCGGTGAGCGTGTCGCGGTTGGCGGCGAACGCCTCGGCCAGCGAGTTGATCTCCGCGCCGAGCTTGCGCATGAACTGGTCGAACGCGTCCCGGTCGTCGAAGTCCCACTCCGACGCCTCCGGCGGGACCGCCGCCATCGCCGCGCCGAACTGGTCCGCGCCGAGCAGGCGGGCCGCCTCGTCCCACTTCTTGATGGACTCGTTCACCTGCTGGTTGTCGAAGGACTCCAGGTAGAGGATGGTGCCGATCAGCGCCGCCGAGGCGGCGATCCAGACCAGGTTGCCCCGGGCGATGGCCGCGGCCGACCGCACCGGCGCCGTGGTCTGGGCGACCGACACCGAGCCGGTCACCGTCCCCGAGGCGTTGGCGATGAGGATCTCCGGTGGCATCAGGCGTCCTTCCCCTGGCGGGCCCGGCCGGTCACTTGACCACCCAGGGCTGATCCGACTTCTCCCAGTTCTGCGCGCTCTGTTCGAGCTGCGCGGCGGCCTTGCGCAGATGCTCCGCGCCGGTGCGGACGTTGTCGAGGTGCCCGTCCACGGCCGCGTTGTGCCGCTCCACCGCCCCGGTGCCGAACCAGCTCAGTGCGCCGCCGGGCAGCTTGACCTCGGCCAGCAGCGCCTCGACGTTGCGCAGGTACTGGATCGGCCCGTCCGGGGCGTCGAGCATCCGGCTCGCCTTCCGGATCGCGTCGACGTCGACGGTGTTCGGCATCGTCGTCCCCTCTCGCTCAGCGCCGCAGATTGCGGGTCGGGTCGGACAGATCCACCCCGAACTGACGGAACCAGTCCTCCGGGGTCAGCGTGCCGTCCTGCGCCCGGCGGACCGTCTCGGAGTCGCCGAGCATCTCGCCCAGCATCTCCCGCTGCCGCTCCTCGAAGGCCACGTACGCGGCGTCGATCGCGGCCTGCATCGACTCGGCCAGGGAGAAGCTGTCCAGCCGCATGGCCCGCGCGTTCAGCTCGATGCCGCCGACCTTCATGTCGCCGTCCACGGTCACCCGCACCAGCCCGTCCGGGCTCTCCCCGGTGACCCGCAGCTCCGCACGCTGCCGCTGGAGCTCGGCCAGCCGCCGCTGCTGCTCCTGCGCCTGCCGCAACAGGCCCTCCAGGGCTCCACCGATACCCGACGGGCTGCTCAACTCCGGCTCTCCCCGTAATCGCGACGATCGATCGGGCCGACGCTACCGGAAGTGACGCCCGCCGTCCGTCCCGTCAGACCGGTTCCGTCCAGGCGGTCTGGATCAGCTGCTGGCCGTCGCGGCGGCGCACCAGCGTGCCCCGGCCCGGCGGCTGCGGGGTCGGCCGCAGGTTGCCGAAGACCGCGCCCTCCTCCCGGCTGCCGGACATGAGCAGTCCCGGCGAGTCCAGCTCACGCAGACGCTGCAGCACCGGCTCGTACAGCGCCCGGGCCACACCACCGACCCGCCGCGTGACGATCAGGTGCAGGCCGATGTCCCGCGCCTGCGGCAGCAGCTCGTGCAGCGCGCTGAGCGGATTGCTGCCGCCGGAGGCGACCAGGTCGTAGTCGTCCACCAGGATGTAGAGGTCCGGCCCCTTCCACCAGCTCCGGTCGCGCAGCTGCGCGGTGGTCACGTCCGGGCCGGGCAGCCGGTTCTGCAACGCGCTGCGGATCGAGCCGAGACCCTGGCTGAACACCTGGTTCGACGGCGCGTAGTCGAGCAGGTGGTCCCCCTCGACCGCGCCGAGCAGGCCGCGCCGGTAGTCGGCGATGACCAGCCGCGCCTGGGCCGGGGTGTACCGCTCGGCGATCCCCCGGGCGATCAGCCGCAGCAGGTTCGTCTTGCCGCACTCGGCGTCGCCGAACACGGTCAGGTGCGGCTCGCTCGCCAGGTCCAGGTAGACCGGGGCGAGCGCCGACTCGTTGACGCCGATCGGGATGCCCGGGACGGACCGGTCGACCACCTTCGCCAGCTCGGTGACCGCCAGCTTGCGCGGCAGCAGCCGGACCTTCGGCGCCGGACGGCCCGGCCAGTTCGCCGCGACGTGCCCGGCCAGCGCCACCGACGCCTCGGTCAGGTCCTCGATGTCGCGCTTGCCGTCGATCCGCGAGATCGCGGTCAGGAAGTGCAGCTTGTCCCGGGTCAGGCCGCGACCCGGCGCGCCGACCGGCACGTTCTGCGCGGCCCGCCGGTCGATCTCCGACTCCGACGGGTCACCGAGCCGCAGCTCCAGCTTGGTGCCGAGCAGGTCCCGCATGTTGATCCGGATCTCCGCCCAGCGCACCGCCGTGATCACCACGTGGACGCCGAAGCCGAGGCCCCGGTTGGCCAGGTTGGTGATGGTCTGCTCCAGCTCCTCGTACTCCTGGCGCAGCGTGTTCCAGCCGTCCACCACGAGGAAGACGTCACCGAACGGGTCGTCGGCGAACTCACCGGCCGCGCGGCGGCGCCGGTAGCTGGCCACCGAGTCGATGCCGTGCTGGGTGAACCGGTTCTCCCGCTCGTCGATCACCGCGACCACCTCGGCGACCGTCCGCCGGACCGCCTCGGTGTCCCGCCGCCCCGCCACGCCCGAGGTGTGCGGCAGCCCGTCCAGGCTGCGCAGCGCGCCACCACCGAAGTCGAGGCAGAAGAACTGCACCTCGCGCGGCGTGTGGGTGAGCGCCAGCGAGGCCAGCATCGAGCGCAACATCGTGCTCTTGCCGCTCAGCGACGCGCCGACGATCACCACGTTGCCGCCGGCCCCGGCCAGGTCGACCATCATCGGGTCGCGGCGCTGCTCGTACGGGCGGTCCACGATGCCGACCGGCACGGCGAGCCGGCCGCGGCCCGGCCAGTCGGCGGTGGTCAGGCCGTACGTCGGGTGCACGCTCAGCTTCGGCAGCAGCTCGGCCAGCCCGGACGGCTCGGCCAGCGGCGGCAGCCAGACCTGGTGTGCCGGCTTGCCGCGGCCCTTGAGCTGGTCGATCAGCACGTCCAGCATGGCCACCGCCTTGCCGTCGCCCGACTGCTCCGGCTCCGGCGTGGCCTCCGCCGGACTCGGCAGCGCCGGCGCCGGTACGTAGTCGATGCCGTACGGGACGATCCGCCGCTGCACCTGCGCCCGGGTGGAGCGCTGCGCCTGCCCCGGCGCCTGGTACGGGCCGGACACGTACGCCGCACGGAACCGCAGCATCGTGGCGGTGTCGGTCTTCAGGTAACCGTGACCCGGCGCGCTGGGCAGCTCGTACGCATCAGGCACGCCGAGCACGATCCGGCTCTCCACCGCCGAGAACGTGCGCAGACCGATCCGGTACGACAGGTGCGTGTCCAGGCCGCGCAGCTTGCCCTCCTCCAGCCGCTGCGAGGCGAGCAGCAGGTGCACGCCGAGCGACCGGCCGAGGCGGCCGATCATCACGAACAGGTCGATGAAGTCCGGCTTGGCCGCCAGCAGCTCGGAGAACTCGTCACAGATGATCAGCAGGCTCGGCATCGGCTCCAGCGGCTCACCGGCCGCCCGCGCCTTCTCGTAGTCGTAACGGGAGACGTAGTTGCCGGCCGCCCGCAGCACCTCCTGCCGGCGGTTCATCTCACCGGCCAGCGCGTCCCGCATGCGGTCCACCAGCGGCAGCTCGTCCGAGAGGTTGGTGATCACCGCGCTGGTGTGCGGCAGCGCGTCCAGCGAGGCGAACGTCGCACCGCCCTTGAAGTCGACCAGGACGAAGTTCAGCTCCTCCGAGGAGTGCGTCACGGCCAGCGCGGCGACCACCGTACGCAGCAGTTCGCTCTTGCCGGAGCCGGTCGCGCCGATCACCAGGCCGTGCGGGCCCATGCCCTCGTGCGCGGACTCCTTGAAGTCCAGCTCGACCACGTTGCCGTCCGGGCCCAGGCCGAGCGGGATGCGCAGCCGGTCGCGGTGGCTGCGCGGCCGCCAGGTCTGCCGGACGTCCACGGTGGCCGCGTCGCCGACACCGAGCAGGTCGGGCAGCTCCATGCTGCGGGCCAGCGGCTCCTCGGTGCTCGCGCCCTGCTGCTGGGAGAGCCGGAACGGGGCGATCTGCCGGGCCAGCCCCTCGGCGGCGGACAGGGACAGCCGGTCCGGGCTGCCGAGCCGGGACGTGGCGGTGCCGCGGACCAGGTCCAGGCCGGTGCCGTCGCCGGCGTCCAGGCAGAGCAGCCAGCGCCCGGCGTCGCGGGGCACCGTGCCGGACAGGTCGACCACAGTGGTGCCGAGCAGGCCCGGCCCGGTCAGCGCGCAGGTCGCCGAGACCTCGCCGCCGTCCAGCACCACCACCACGTGCGGCGCGGTGGTCAGCGGCTTCGCCTCCGGCGCGAACCGGGGCCGCCCGCCCAGCTCCTGGGCCAGCGCGGTCTCCGCCTCGTCCAGCGCGGCGAACACCATCCGGCGCGCGCCCGCCGCGTCGGTACGCCCCGGGTGCTGGGCGTGCGGCAGCCACTTCACCCAGTCCCAGACCGGTTGCCGGTCCGGCGCGGCCACGACGACGACCAGCAGGTCCTCCGGGGCGTGGAACGTGACGAGCTGCCCCAGCGCGGCCCGGGCCAGGTCGAGCACCGGCTCCCGGTCGCCGCGCAACGCGATCCGGCTGAACGCGCGCAGCGACAACGCGGTCGGCAGATCCGGCACGCTGGAGTGGGCCCGGACGAACCGGCGCAGCGCGATCGCGCTCATCGGCTCCAGGTCCTCCACCGGCTTGGTCTCCGGCGGCACGATCTCCACCGCCAGCCGCTGCGGGCCGAGCGCGATCCGCACCTCGCCGAAGTCGTCCTCGGTGATCCGCCGCTCCCACAGCCGGCGGGAGGCGGCGATCGACCAGAGCGCGTCCGGCTCCGGGTGCCGCCAGGTCATCGCGGCGCGCTGCTGCTCGGCGGCCCGGCGGGTGCGCTTGCGCATCTGCGCCAGGTAACGCATGTAGTCGCGCCGCTGCGCGTTCAGCTCGGCCTTGTCGTTGCCGCCGTTGCCGAGCGTGCCGATCGCCATGCCCAACATGGACACACCGAACAGGCCACCCGCGACGTACGTCATCATGCCGCCGCCGCGGCCGGCGTAGAGGAAGGCCATCGCGCCGACGCCGCAGAGCATCGGCAGGATCATCAGCACCTGCCCCATGCCCTTGGCCTTCGGCTCCGGCAGCTCGGGCGGGGACTCCAGCAGCACCTCGCCGCGCGGCAGCGCGGGCCCCTGTTGACGCGGAAGCCGGCGGAACACCACCGTACTCACGGCTCTCCCCTCCCCAGAAGCGGCCCTGATCGTGGTCTGCCACCGCCGGTGAGCGTCGGGTGGGCAACCTGTGCGACCGCCATCGTAGGTAATCTCCCGGAGGCGTCGTGGACCCGTGGGGGCGACGCCGTGGGCCGAGCGGATCGTTTGCGAGCAACGAGGAGGCCACTGTGGCGACGAAGACGGCGACCGGTGGGCTGAGCCGGATCACCATCGTGGCGCCACGTACCAGGATGGATCTGGCGCTGCCGTCCGACGTGCCGCTCGCCGACCTGCTGCCCACGCTGCTGCGCTACGCGGGCGAGGACCTGGCCGACGAGGGTGTGCGGCACGGCGGCTGGGCCCTGTCCCGGCTCGGCGGCCAGCCGCTCGACGGTGGCCGTACCGCCGCGCAGCTCGGGGTCCGCGACGGCGAGGTGCTCTACTTCAACCCCCGTGCCGCGACCGCCCCGGAGATCGTCTTCGACGACGTGGTGGACGCGGTCGCCACCTCCACCACCCAGCGGGGCGGGCGCCTGGCAGGTGGGCACCACGCGGGCGTTCGCGGTCCTCCTGGCCGCCTCCGCGCTTGCCGGCGGCGCGGTGGCGGCGCTGTTCACCGGCCCGCCGCACCTGCCCGGCGCGGCGGCCGCCTTCGTGGTCGCGGTGGCGCTGCTGGTCGGCGCCGCGGTGCTGTCCCGGGCGGCCGGAGACAGTCGCACCGGCGCGGTGCTGGCCCTGGTCGGGATCGGCTACGCGGGCGTCGGCGGCCTGCTGGTGCTCACCGGTGAGCGGACGCTCGGCGAACTGGCCGCCCCGCACGTCCTGCTCGCCGGCACCGCCGTGGTGGTGTTCGGCGCGATCGCCGCGCCGGCCATCAGCCGGGCCGACTGCTCGCCGTCGCGGGACAGCTCGGCGTCGATCGCGTCGGCCAGGTCGAGCGTGGCGCGGGCCTGGAGCATGAGGTTCTG
>NZ_KK037233.1:3822359-3873626 GCF_000568915.1 Micromonospora sp. M42
CATCAGGTCCTCGTACCACCATCGGCCGCCTCGGCGGCGAACGCGGCGACCACTGCCAGCAGCGCCAGCCCGCCCACACCCCGAGCAGCCAGGGCGGGCCGGCGGTGGCGAACCAGACCGCCAGCGCGGCGCACTCCACCACGACGAGCTGCCCGACCACGACCGGGCCGAGCCGGCCCCGGCGGCGCTTGTCGGCCGGGGTGACCGGCCGGTCCACCGGTACGGCGGGGGCGGTGGCCGTACGACCGGGTGGCGCCTGCAGCTGCGTCATCGGTGCGTCCCTTCTGGACATCCTGGACATCCGCCGGCGGGGTGCGGCGTTCGGGCGGCGGACGGGGTCCGGCGCACCCCCGGTGGCCCCTTATCGTAGGGAAGCCCGCGACGCCGCTCGGCCCTGTCGTCGTTGGACCCACCCCGCCGGAGGTTAGTCATGCGGACCCGCCGCGATCAGGTCCAGGCGTACCGCTTCGTCACCCGCCGCATCGTCTCGGCGCTGCTGTCGGGCGACCCGGAGACCAACGACCTGCCGATGCGCCGCCTCGGCATGGCGGTGTTCGGCAGCGTGATCGCGGCCGCCGTGGTGCTCGGCGGGGTGGGCGCGTACGGGCAGCTCACCAGCAACTCGGCGCCGCTGGAGCCGAACACGCTGGTGATCGAGCGGGAGACCGGCGCGACGTACTACTTCGGCGAGGACCGGGTGCTGCGCCCGACGCTCAACTACGCCTCGGCGCGGCTGATCATCAACGACGCGGCGGCGAAGCCCCGCACCATGTCCCAGGCGTCCATCAAGGACCGGCCGCGCGGCCGGCTGGTCGGCATCGTGGGCGCCCCCGACGACCTGCCGGACCGCAAGTCCCTGGTCGGGCTCCCCTGGTCGGTGTGCGACGTGCCCGACCCGAACGACACGCAGCGCTCCACCACGCACCTGGTGATCGACCGGACGCTGCCCGGCGGCACCGCGCTCACCGACCGGGCCGTCGTGGTGCGCACCGGCGACGCCCGCTACCTGCTCACCGGCGGCTCGCGGCTGCGTGTCGCCGGCGACGACCAGGCGCTGGTGGCGTTGAAGATGGCCGGCGTCACGAACCTCACCGTCGGGCAGCAGCTGCTGAACGCGGTGCCGGTGGGGCCGGTGCTGCGCAAGCCCACGATCGACGGGGACGGCGGCGCGAGCGGGCTCACGGTGGGCGGCCGGCCGGCCCGGATCGGCCAGGTCTACCAGGCGGCCGGCCAGTACTACGTGCTCACCCGGCAGGGCCTGGCCACGCTCCGGGAGGTGACCGCGCTGCTGCTGCTCGGCCGGGGTGGCGAGGTGGCGCAGATCACGCCGGACGAGGCGGGCCGGCTCCTCACCGACCAGCGGCTGGAGCCGGACGGCCTGCCCGCCCGGCTGCCGACGCCGCACGAGGTCCGCCCGGGGCGCACGGTGCTCTGCGCCACCTACCGGCCCGGCCCGGCCGGCCAGCCGCCGACCACCACGCTTGAGGTCTTCGACTCCCCGCCGGCCGAGCTGACCGAGGCGACCGCGATGCCGTCGCGGCAGGGCGGCCGGGACGCGGTACGCACCGCCGAGAACGTGCTGCTGCCCGGCGGCAAGGGCGTGCTGGCGCAGGCCACGGCCGGAGAGAGCGGCAAGCCGGCGGCCGGGTCGACGGTCTACCTGATCACCGCCCAGGGCATCCGCTATCCGCTCGGCACCGCCGGGGGCGACGCGAAGAGCGCCCTCGGGTACGGCGACGTGACCCCGCTGGCCGTACCCGCCTCGCTGCTGGCGCTGGTGCCGACCGGCCCGACGCTGTCGCGCCAGGACGCGATGGCGTACTTCGATGCCTCGACCCCGGCGGCGCCCACCGCGACCCCCTCCACCGGCGGAGCCGCGGCCCAGGTCCAGGGCGGTTGACCGGCCCCGCCCGGGTCCGATGTGGATGGGGCCTGTCACGGGTCGCCCGGGTTGGCGCGTTTCGACTAACCTGAGTGCGGCGAAGGTTATCGACGATGACTACGGGGATGCAGCCATGACGGGGCGCACGACAGTAGACGTACTGTCCCTGGAGGACTTCCACCAGCGACTTGAGCGGCGGCTGGACGAGGCGGAGTCGGTGTTGCGCAAGCTGAACACCCAGATGCAGTGCCGCCCGCCCGCGCTCGGCACGTTCACCGACGCGACCGACAACGCACGTCGCTACTCCGAGACGCACCAGAGCTACGTCAACCACGTCGACCGGCTGCGCCGGGCGATCCTGGCCGCCCGCGAGGCGACCCACAAGATCATGACGAACTACAAGACCGCCGAGGCCCGCAACGCCGCCGCCGCGGCCGACATCGCCGCCGCCCTCTCGGGGCTGAACGAGGCGATGAAGCAGCCGAAGGAGGACCCGCGTGTCTGAGTACACCCGGCGCTACGAGCACGTCAGCCACGAGGAGCTCTACCAGGGCGTCAACGCCGGCGACCCGAAGCAGATCGAGGCGCTCAGCGCCCAGTGGACCTCCCTCAAGAGCACGCTCGACGACCTCGGCCGCGACCTCACCGCCGACCTGGAGGCGCTGTCCAAGAGCTGGACCGGCGACGCCGCGCGCGAGTTCACCAGGCGGCTGGACATGGTCGTGCGCTACTCCGGCAACCTCGCCGAGGGCATGACGGGCATCCGGCAGGGCCTCGACATGATGTCCAGCGAGCTGCGGGCCGCGCAGTCCAAGGCGGAGAGCCCGGAGAAGACCGACGACAACGACAAGCTGCTCTCCGGCGCCGGCAAGGGCTTCCTGCTCGGCGGCGCCCCCGGCGCGGGTGATCGGCGGGATCGTCGGCCACCAGCAGGACAAGGCCGAGCAGGAGAAGGCGCACCAGCGGATGGTGCAGGTCGTGGCGAAGCTCGCCGAGGGCTACGACTTCTCGGCGTACGGCCGGATCGTCGTGCCGGACCCGCCCGAGGTCGAACTGCCCGGCAACACCAGCAACGGCGACCCGACGCTGCAGAACGGCCCCTCGGTCAAGACGCCGTCGTCCGGCCCGAACCTGGGCAGTTTCGGCCCGGGAGCGAGCGCCACCGCCACCACGTCGGGCGTGCACCACACGGCGCCGACCAGCGGCACGCCCGGTGCGGGCGCCCCGGGCGCGGGCACACCGGGCGGCAACCCCGGCGCGGGCGCTCCGGGCCGGTCACCACCGGCGGCACCGTCGACCCGGGCGGCACCTCGCTGGCCGGCGCCGGCCCGTTGACCGGCACCACCGGCGGCCCGACGATCGGCGGCAGCGCGGGCTTCGGCTCCGGCGGCGGCCCCGCCACGATGACGGCCGGCGGGGGCAGCGGCGGGCTCTACGGCGCCCCCGGCGTGCTCAGCACCGGGTCGCTCGCGGGCACCGGTCCCAACTCTGCGTCCTCGGCCCGGTTCGGCGGCGCGCCCGGCGCGGAGAACCGCGCGGCGGCCGGCACCGGCCGGCTCACCTCCGGTCGCGGCCTGGTGGTCGAGGCCGGGGGCAGGTCCGGCGAGCGGGCCGGCGGCACCGGGCGGCCCGCGATGGCCGGCCGTGGCGGCGTGCTCGGTGGTCGCGGCAGCCACGGCGACGACGAGTCCGACGGCCGGCTGACCTGGCTCACCGAGGACGAGATGGTCTGGGGCGACGGCGACGGCGCTCCGCCGCCGGTGCTCGGCGGCAACTGACAGCGGCATCGAGGCAGCGGTCCGTCCACAGCGACCCGTGGGACGGCTCACGTAACCAGCAAGATCTTTGAGCTGCGAAATCGTCCGCTGACCGATAGGTTGAATTGGTGCTGCCCGTAGCGTTCGCCCCGTCCACCTGGACGGCGACGCTGCGCCGGATCGCCCGCACGGCCGTGGCCGGCCTGGTGCTGATCGTCGGCCTCCAGGGCATCGCCGCCGCACCCGCCCATGCCACCGTGACCGAGCAGTCCGTCGCGGTCACTGTCGCCTCCGCCGCCGCGCCGAGCGTGATCGCGTCTCCGGTTCCGGCCGAGGTCGGCCTGACGACGGTCGCGGCGGGCGGCACGACGGCCGACGGCGCGCCGCGGTCCACCTCCGGTCCCGCCGCCGACGCGGCCGGCACCGAATCCACAGCCGCCGGGCGGGTGCCCGGCGTCGAGGCCGTCGCCGTCGCCGACCCGGCTCGGGCAGCCATCGCCCGCCGCGGTCCGCCGCGCGCCTGACCGGGCCACCTTTCCGGTACGCCCCGGCGCGGCCACACCTGCCGCACCCGCGCGCCCTGCCGCGTCTCCGTAGCGAGACGCACCCCACCCGGATGACCGGGCCACAAACCGTTGTTCGTCAGTCGTTCCACCTTGAGGTGCTGGTGATGCAGACCGTCTTCTCCACCGTCCTGCCCGACGTCCCCGCTGCCGCCGTGATCTGGCTGGCTCTGCTCGCCGTGGCCGCCACAGTGGTCGCCGCCCTGATCGTCCGCCCGTCCCGGTTCCGCTCGGAGCTTGTCGACCGGATCAGTGACGCCGCCCGGCCGAGCAGCATCGATCAGGCCGAGCGGGCCCGCGTACAGGATCGGGAGCGGGACCGGTACGCCGACGAGGTGGTGATGGCCCGCTGGTCGACGTCGGCCACCGCCGAGCGGAGCCGGACGGAGTGGCTGACCGCCCAGGAGGAGGCCGAGGCGGCCTGGCAGGCGTACCAGGCGGCGGAGGACGACGTGCGGCGCCTGGCCGCCGCCGCGGCGCTGCCGCTGCCCCGGACCGCCCGGACCCCGGCCGAGTACGCGGACCGGGAGCGCTGGCTGCACCGGGCGGCGATGGACGCCCAGTGGCGCAACGAGATCACGGTGCGGCAGCTCAGCGACATCCTCGGCGGGAACGGCTGGGACCCGAGCCGGCACCCGGTGGAGCAGGAGCTGCTGCTGCGCCGGCTGGTTCGGGACAACCTCGCCGCCCGGCACCGGGCCGCCACGCAGCGGGAACAGGCCGCCTGGCAGGCCGCCGAGCGGGCCGCGGCGGCGGCGCAGAGCCTGCGCGACGAGGCGTTCGCGGCGCTGCACCCGGCCCCTGAGCCGCAGGCGGAGCTGTCCATCGTCGGGTTCGCCGGGCCGGAGACCACCCGGGAACTGCCGACCGGTTCGGCCGCCGTCGACATCACCCGCGAGCTGACCCCGGTTGCCCGGGGACGGGCGGCCGTGGCGGCCTGAGCGCCCCGGCGTCCCGAGCCCGTTGCCACCACTTCGGCGAAGTGGCGGTCCGGTGCCCCGGGCCACGCCCCGGGGCGTCACGGCCACGACCCGCGGGCGGCATCGACCCGGCTCGGCTAGCGTGAGGGCGTGTCCCGTGAAGCCTGGGTGCTCGTCGTACTCGCCGCCGTCGTCGCGGCGGCCATGCTGGCCGGGGCGGTCGTGCTCGCCGTCCGGCTGGTCCGCACCCGCCGCATGCTCGGCGCGCTCGGCGCCGGCGGCAAGGTCGCGTTCTACGGCGCGCTGATCTACACGATCCTGCCGGTGGACCTGCTGCCCGACCCGATCTACCTGGACGACATGGGCGTGCTGGCCGGCGCGCTGTTCTACCTGGGCCGGCTGGCCGTCAAGCATCGTGCCGCCCAGGTGGAACAGCGGGCCACCGGGAAGTCCCCGGCGCTGCCGCCCGGCGCGGCGCCCCGCCGATGAGACACGCGAACGAGGAGACGGCATGGCGGGACGGCACCGGTTGGATCCGCACGACGGGCGGGTGGCCCGCTTCTTCGCGGACCGGCATCTCGCCACGCTGACCACGCTGCGCGCCGACGGCACCCCGCACGTCGTACCGGTGGGGGTGACCTTCGACCCGGAGGCCGGCCTGGCCCGGGTGATCACCTCCGCGGGGTCGGCCAAGGCGCGGCACGTCGCGGCGGCCGGACCGGACGGCACTCCGGTGGCGGTGTGTCAGGTCGACGGCCGCTGGTGGCTGACCGTGGAGGGCCGGGCGGCGCTGCGCCGCGACCCGGCTTCGGTGGCCGAGGCCGAACGGCGGTACGCCGAACGTTATCGCACCCCGCGTCCGAATCCGGCGCGGGTGGTCATCGAGATCGCGGTGACCCGGCTCCTGGGCAGCCTGCCCGACTGAGGCGCTCTGTCCGGTTTCGCGGTGGCCCCGGTCACGCCCGGAAATGAGGCCCGGAAGCAGGGCGGTTGAACTCTCCGTACGCCGAGCGCCACTCCTGGTGCCGCGTCTCCCGCACGGAGCCGTCGACCCCCGAATGGAGCCTCGACATGAATCCGATCATCCGCAAGTGCCTCCTCTCCGTCGCCGGTCTCGCCGCTGCCGGCGGCGCCGTCGCCGGCCCGGCCGCCGCCCACGCGGCCCCGGTCAAGGGCAAGGGTGACCGCACCGCCGACTACGAGTACCAGGCTCAGCCGAACTTCTTCTACTGTGGTCCCGCCTCGGCCCGCATCGCGCTCTCGGCCGAGGGCAAGGACGTGAGCCAGGACGAGCTGGCCGCGAAGCTGGGCACCACCCAGAACGGCACCGACTCCGCCATCGACATCACCCGCGTGCTCAACGAGTACACCGGCGGCAAGTACCGGACCACCGAGATCCGCGACGACGTGGCCACCCCGGAGCAGGTGGCACGCCTGCGCGCGGACATCCGGACCGCCGTGGACGACGACCGGCCGGTGGTGGCGAACATCCTGGGCGGCGCCCGGGACATCGACGGGGTGGAGCACAACTACCCCGGCCACTACCTGACCGTGGTGCGGTACGAGGGCGACGCCGACACCGTCCTCATCGCCGACCCGGCCCGGCCGGACACGCCGACGTACTGGATGGACGTGACCGAGCTGGCCAACTGGATCGCCGGACGCGGCTACAGCTCCTGACCCCGACGCCACGGCGGCCACGCTCCCTGAGGGGGCGTGGCCGCCGTCGTGTCCGGCGCCGGTGCGGGTGTACGGGGTCAGCGCCCGGTGTCACCCTCGCCGGTCCGCTGCTGCGCCATGTCGACGCCCTTGTCGATCTGGGCGTCGTACTTGCCGCCGGTGCGCTTGTCGGCCGCGTCACCCGCCTTCTCGATGCCCTGGTCGACCTGCTTGTCATGCTTGTCGGCGAAGTCCTTGGCCTTGTCCATGAAGTCGCTCATGTCGGATCTCCCTTCGATACGTTGGAAGCCTTCCCTGGGGCTGGGGGCACAAACACCGGGTGGGCGATTCCCACCGGGGTGTCGGATCGACGTGCGTCGGGTACCAACGGCCACGATCGAGGAGGCGACGTGGACGCTGATGGATCCGAGCCGACGCGGCCGGCACCGACGACCGGCCCCCGGCAGACCTGGGCGGGGCTGCCCTGGCCGGTACGGACCGCTGTCACCTGGAGCGCCTGTCTCCTCGTGGTGACGACCGGGTTGTGGCTGCTGGGGCAGATCGCGGTGCTGCTCGCGCCGCTGGCGGTGGCGCTGGCCGGCACGCTCTTCCTCACCGCGCTGCTCGATCCGGTCCTGGTACGCCTGCGCCGGCTGCGGGTGCCGGCCGGGCTCGCCGCGCTGCTCACCGTCCTGCTGTTGCTCGGCATCCTGGGTGGTGCCGGCGTCCTGGTCTGGAACCTCACCGCGAGCCAGTTCGGCGAGCTGAGCCAGCAACTCGACGAGGGGCTGCAACGCACCCGCGACTTCGTCACCTCCAGCCTGCCGGTCACCGATCAGCAGCTCGACCGGCTGGTGGAGCAGATCCGGCAGGGCCTGAGCAGCGGGACGCCCGACCCGGTGGCCGGGGCGCGCAAGGCAGCCGAGGTGGCCGGCGCGATCCTGCTCGCGCTGGTGCTGCTGTTCTTCCTGCTCAAGGACGGCCGTTCGATGTGGCACTGGGTGTTGCGCCGGCTGACCGGTCCGCGCCGGGAGCTGACCGCCGAGGCGGGCCGGGCCGGCTGGCGCACGCTCGGCGCGTACAGCCGGGGCACGATGATCATCGCGGCCATCGACGCCATCGGCATCGGACTGGCGCTTGTCGTGTTGCGGGTCCCGCTGGCCCTGCCGCTCGCCCTGATCACGTTCCTCGGCGGCTTCGTGCCGATCATCGGTGCCACGGTGGCCGGCGCGGTGGCGGTGCTTGTCGCGCTCGCCGCGAACGGTCCCACCACGGCTCTGCTCACGCTCGCCGCGGTGATCGCCGTCCAGCAGATCGAGGGCAACCTGCTGGAGCCACTGGTGATGCGGCGGCAGGTGCAACTGCATCCGGCGGTCATCCTGGTGGTGGTCACCGCCGGCACGCTGGTCGCCGGGGTGGCCGGCGCGTTCGTGTCGGTGCCGATCGCGGCGGTGCTCTGGCGGGTGCTGGACACCGTGCAGCGGCACCGCGCCGAAACCGGCCGCGCCGCCGGGCCGGACCCGGCCGTCGAAGCCGCGGGCTGACGGGCTGCCGCTCAGGCGGGGTGCGGCTGGCGCAGGTGGGTGGTGAACCAGGTACCTGCCTGGTCGGCCACCTGCTCCAGCGTGCCGGGCTCCTCGAACAGGTGGGTGGCGCCGGGCACG
Source organism: Micromonospora sp. M42 (assembly GCF_000568915.1). Classification (NCBI taxonomy): domain Bacteria; kingdom Bacillati; phylum Actinomycetota; class Actinomycetes; order Micromonosporales; family Micromonosporaceae; genus Micromonospora; species Micromonospora sp. M42. Next base: position 3,830,805 of record NZ_KK037233.1, read on the forward strand.
ATCCGCAGCTCCGCCACCTCGCCGAGCGCGTCCCGGGCCTGCTCGTTGAGCACGATCACCTGCTCGTCCAGGCCGCCGACGAGCAGCAGCGTCGGTGCGCGTACCGCGGTCAGTGAGCTGCCGGCCAGGTCGGGCCGGCCGCCCCGGGAGACCACCGCGGCCACCCGGTCCGGCCGGGCCGCCGCGGCGACCAGGGCGGCGGCGGCGCCGGTGCTGGCCCCGAACAGCCCGATCGGGAGCCGCCCCAGCTCCGGGTCGGCGCCCATCCAGTCGACGATTCCGGCCAGGCGCTCGGCCAGCATCCCGATGTCGAAGCGCAGTTCGGCGGTGACCTCGTCCCGCGCCTCCTCGTCGGCGGTCAGCAGGTCGACCAGCACGGTGGCCAGCCCACGGTCGTTGAGCGCGCGACCGACGGCCGTGTTGCGCGGGCTGTGCCGCGAGCTGCCGCTCCCGTGCGCGAACAGCACCACCCCACCGGCCCCGCCGGGCACACTGACATCCCCGACGAGCCCCCCGTCGACAACAGGCACCGAAACCTCACGCATATCCCTCCACCCCCCGCCCACCCGATACCCCCCAACCGCACGATCATGAAGTTGACGGCCCAGAAAGCGCTTCCCCACGCCGTCAACCTCATGATCGACGGGGAGGCCGCGCGTGCGGGGTTGCGTTGACGTCGGCGGCAAGGTTTAGCGTCGATTCACCAGGCAGGGACGGGGGCGGCGGATGCGGATCGGGGAGCTGGCGCGGCGGGCCGGTACGAGCACCCGCACCCTGCGCTACTACGAGACCCACGGCCTGGTCCGGCCGGGCCGGTCCGCCAACGGGTACCGGATCTACGACGAGGCGGAACTGCGCGTCGTCCGCGAGATCCGCTCCCTGCTGGCGATCGGTTTCGGCCTGGACGACATCCGCCCGTTCGTCGCCTGCCTGCGCGCGGGGAACGACTCCGGTGACGTCTGCCCCGATTCGGTGGCGGTGCTGCGGCGCAAGCTCGCCGAGGTGGACGACTACCTCGACCGGCTGGGCGACGTCCGCCGCCGCCTGCACGACCAGCTCGCCCACGCGATCGCCCAACGGGAGGAAACATGCCTCAGGACACGGGGACCGGCCGGCTGACCCCGGTCACCGACGACACCTTCGCGGCCACCGTGCTGGCCGCCGACCGGCCCGTGGTGGTCGACTTCTGGGCCGAGTGGTGCCCGCCGTGCCGGGTGGTGTCGAAGCACCTGGCCGAGCTGGCCGAGGAGTTCGGCGACGCGCTGCGCTTCGTCACCCTCAACACCGACGAGAACCCGGCGACCACCCGCGCCCACCGGATCATGTCCGCGCCGACCATGCTGGTGTTCCGGGACGGCGAGGTGGTCGGCTCGATCGTCGGCTCCCGCCCCAAGGACCACCTGCGGCGCAGCTTCGCCCGCCACCTGGACGGTTGAGCCGCCGCCGGGCGGGAACGCGCGGGATGACCACGGACCCCGACGGATCGCGAGGATCGTCATGGCGAAACAGGACAGGTCCCGGGAACAGGAACTCACCGACCAGGAGCGCCGCAAGCGGGAGCTTGAGGGCTCGCCGGACTGGGCCGACCGCGCCTCGACGGCGCGGACATCCGACGATCCGCGGGCCACGGCGCCGCGCGACGCCGGCGGGCGCCCGTCCAACGGCCGCCAGTTCTGAGGGTACGCGTACCGAGCGGTCCCGCCTCTTCGGGGCGGGACCGCTACATGCGTTCCGGCAGGTGCATCAGCGGCGCGCGGCCCTGCGGCTGCTCCGGCTGCGGCTCGGTCGGGTGCTCGGGCGGGATCGGCACGGTGACCGGCTGCGCCGAGGTGACCCGCAGCGGCTCGCCGTGGTGCCGCAGCTCCACCACCGTGTCCGGGCCGCCGTTGCGCAGCGAGTACGTGGTCTGGTGCGGCCGCACGTCGACGCGCAGTCGCATCCCGCGCCACTGGAGCGAGAACTCCAGTCGGCTGAGGCGGCTGGAGAGCCGGGGCGCGAAGGAGAGCGTCCCGTCGTGGTCCCGCAGGCCGCCGAATCCGGCGACGAGCGCGATCCAGGCGCCGGCCAGGGACGCCATGTGCACGCCGTCGCGGGTGTTCTCGTTCAGGTCGTGCAAATCCATCAGCGCGGCCTCGCGCAGGTAGCGGTGGGCCAGTTCGAGGAAGCCGACCTCGGCCGCGAGCACCGCCTGGGTGCAGGCGCTCAACGACGAGTCGCGTACGGTGCGCCGCTCGTAGTAGACGAAGTTGCGCAGTTTCTCGGCGGCGCTGAACGCGTCGCCCCGCCAGTGCATGGCGAGCACCAGGTCGGCCTGCTTGACGACCTGCTTGCGGTAGAGGTCGAAGTACGGGTAGTGCAGCAGCAGCGGGTACTTCTCCGGTGGCGTGTGCTCGAAGTCCCACTCCTGGAACCGGGTGAACCCCTCGACCTGCTCGTGCACCTCGGTCTCGGCGTCGTACGGGACGTGCATGTCGTTCGCGGCGTCCCGCCACGCGGCGGCTTCCTCTTCGGTGACGCCGAGGTCGAGGGCCTGGTCCCGGTAGCGCATCGCGCAGTCCGCGGCGGTACGCAGGTTCCGCTGCGCCATCAGGTTGGTGTAGACGTTGTCGTTCTTCACGGCTGTGTACTCGTCGGGGCCGGTCACGCCGTCGATGTGGAACTGCCCGGCCCGGTCGTGGTGGCCGAGGGATCGCCACAGCCGGGCGGTCTCGACAAGCAGTTCCAGTCCGATCTCGCGTTCCAGTGTCTCGTCGCCGGTGACCAGCACGTAGCGGCGCAGCGCGTCGGCGACGTCGGCGGCGATGTGGAACGCGGCGGTTCCGGCCGGCCAGTACGCCGACGACTCGGGTCCTTCGATGGTGCGCCACGGGAAGGCGGCGCCTTCGAGGTTCAGCGTGCGGGCCCGCTCCTGGGCCTGGGCGAGCGTGGCGTGCCGCCACTGCAGCGCGTCGCGGACCGCGCCGGGCTGGGTGTACGTGAGCACCGGCAGCACGAACATCTCGGTGTCCCAGAACGCGTGGCCGTCGTACCCGGGGCCGGTGAGGCCCTTGGCGGAGATCGGCCGCCGTTCCCCGCGGGCGCCGGCCTGGAGCACGTGGAAGAGGCCGAAGCGGACGGCCTGCTGGACCTCCGGGTCGCCTTCGACGCGCACGTCGGCGGCGTCCCAGAACGCGTCGAGGTATTCCCGCTGCGCCCGGCGCAGCCCGTCCCAGCCGTCGAGCCGGGCCGCGGCGAGCGCCGCGCCGACCTGGTCGCGCAGCGCCGGCAGCGACCGGCGGCTGGACCAGCCGTATGTGAGGTACTTGATCACGTGCAGCTTCTCGCCGGGCTTGAGCACGCAGCCGATGGTGGTGCGGACCCAGTCCTCGTACCCTTCGCTCTCGATCGTGGTGCGTTCGGGGCCGTGCACGTCGTGGCCCATGGCGGCGGCGACCCGCAGACCGCTGACCTTGGTCCGGTGGATGAGCAGGCCGCCGTCGTCGGTGGTGAGTTCCTCCTCGGCCTGCAGCGGTGACTCCAGCACGGCGGCCACCCGGGGGTCGCGGCTCTGCGGCGGCAGCGTCTCGTTGGCGACCAGCTCGGACTGGAGGATCAGCCGCAGCGGCCCGTCGACCGGCTCCACCTCGTAGTGGATGGCGGCGACCGAGCGCTGGGTGAACGACACCAGCCGGGTGGTGCGGACCTTGACCTCGCGCCCGGCCGGGGAACGCCAGTGCAGGTCGCGTTGGAGCGTTCCGGCGCGCATGTCGAGGACCCGCTCGTGGGCGAGCACCTCGCCGTAGCGGACGTCGAGCGGTTCGTCGTCCACGAGCAGCCGGATCAGTTTGCCGTTGGTGACGTTGACGATGGTCTGCCCCGACTCGGGGAAGCCGAAGCCGGCTTCCGCGTACGGCAGCGGGCGCAGCTCGTAGAAGGAGTTCAGGTAGGTGCCGGGCAGGCCGTGCGGCTCGCCCTCGTCGAGGTTGCCGCGCAGCCCGATGTGCCCGTTGGAGAGCGCGAACACCGACTCGGACTGGGCCAGCACGTCCATGTCGAGGCGTACCTCCCGGACATGCCAGGGCTCGACCGGATACGCCCGTTCCCGGATCACGCGGCCGGCTCCGCCGCGAGCAGTTCGGCGAGGTCGGTGACCACCACGTCGGCGCCGTGCGCCAGCAGTTCGTCGGCCTGGCCGACCCGGTCGACGCCGATCACGTACCCGAATCCGCCGGCCCGTCCGGCGGCCACGCCGGCGAGGGCGTCCTCGAAGACGGCGGCCTGCGCCGGTTCGACGCCGAGCAGCCGCGCGCCTTCCAGGAACGTGTCCGGGTCCGGTTTGCCGCGCAGCCCGTTCGCGCGGGCGACCACGCCGTCGACCCGCGCCTCCAGCCAGCGGTCCAGCCCGGCGGCGTGCACCACGGCGGCGCAGTTGGCGCTGGCCGAGACGACCGCCCGCCGCAGCCCGGCCGCGGTGGCGGCCTCCAGGTAGCGAACCGAACCTTCGTACGCCTCGACGCCGTGCTGCTCGATCCGCTGGAGCAGGACGACGTTCTTGCGGTTGCCGAGGCCGTTGACCGTGTCCGCCTCGGGCGGGTCGTCGGGTGAGCCCTCGGGCAGGGTGATGCCGCGCGAGGCCAGGAATGTGCGCACCCCGTCGGCGCGCGGTCTGCCGTCCACGTAACGGTTGTAGTCCGGTCCGGGGTCGAACGGTTGGAACGGCTCGCCGGTTTCGACGGACCGTCGCCGCAGGTAGGCGTCGAACGTCTCCGCCCAGGCGGCGTTGTGCACCTTGGCGGTCTGCGTCAGCACACCGTCCAGATCGAAGAGACACGCGCTCACGTGCGCGGGGAGGCCCAGCATCGCTTGAATCTATCCGGCGCTCGCCCCAGGCAAACCCGTTCAGGGCTCAGCGGTTCGGGCGCAGCGTCCAGATCACGGTGAGCGAGGAGGTGAGCGTGCCGTCCTCGGTGCGGACCTCCACCTCGACCGGGAACTCGGGCCGTCGCCCGGCGTCCAGCTCGGCCAGCACCTCGGCGGGGACACCGCCGAGCCGCGCCGTCGCCAGCACCGGCCCCACCGCCACCTTGAGGTAGCGGATGGTCGCGGTCACGGCCAGGGGTACGGCCCGGTCGAGCACCTGCCCGAACGCGGCCAGGACAACCGCGCCCGAGGCGCTCTCCCCCAGCGTGAACATGGCCCCGGCATGCGGGCCGCCCACGTGGTTGTGGTGCGCCGGGTCGTCGGGGAGCCGGACCACGGCCCGGACCCCGCCCTCGGCCTCGGGCGCCACCTCGACGAACTCGATCCCGAGCGTGCGGGCGAACGGCACAGCGTCGAGGAGACCGGCCGCCACCTGGCGAGAGTCGATGCTCATGCCCGAACGCTACTCGCCGGTAACCAACCCGGCAAGACGCCGGAACGCGCCGACCCAATGTCACTAAGTAAGTGACATCCGCACCACAAGGAGCTAGCTTTGTCTCTTATTAAGAGACATTAGGACATGAGATGATCTACTCCACCCCTGAACTCAGCGATCACGACGAGACCGTGCTGGACGAGGTGCATGACATGCGCCGCGTGCTCGCTGATGTCCTGCGCACTCCTCGCCGGTGGACCGGTGGCCTCCGGCGCACGATGTTGGCCCGCGCGATTCTCGGCTCCAACAGCATCGAGGGCTACGTGGTCGCCGAGGACGACGCCGCCGCCGCGCTAGACGGCGAGGAGCCGCTGAGCGCCGACGACCGGACCTTCGCCGAGATCCGGGGCTATCGGCAGGCTCTGGGATACGTGCTGCAAACCGCCGGGGATCCGCACTTCCGGTTCGACACGTCGGTGATCCGCAGCATGCACTACATGATGCTCTCGCACGATCTGGGCAAGAGCCCGGGGCAATATCGCAAGGGCCCGATCTACGTCCACGATGAGCGAACCGATGAGCGGGTGTACGAGGGCGCGGACGCCGACCACGTGCCTCACCTCATGGAGGAGCTAACCGAAGATCTACGGTCGGATGTCACCGCCTCTCCGCTCGTCAAAGCAGCCATGGCGCATCTGAACCTGGTGATGATCCATCCGTTCCGTGATGGCAACGGGCGAATGGCACGCGCCCTTCAGACGTTGGTGCTCTCCCGACGCGCGATCGTCGAGCCTGCTTTCTCCAGCATCGAGGAATGGCTGGGCAGCAACACCGAGGACTACTACCGGGTGTTGGCGGTTACCGGACGTGGCCGCTGGAACCCCGAAGGTTCGGCGCACCTCTGGGTGTCGTTCAACCTGCGCGCCCATCACATGCAGGCGCAGACCGTCGCTCGCCGCTTCGAGGAGGCGTCCGGCATCTGGTCGGAGTTGGACGCGATCGTTGCCGAGAACAGGCTCCCTGAGCGGGTGACCGATCTCCTCTACGAGGCAGTCCTGGGCTATCGCATCCGTCGCTCCGGGTACGTCAAACTTGCCGATGTCGAGGACAGGACCGCATCTCGGGATCTGGCCAGCCTTGTCGAGCAGGGCCTTCTGGAAGCACGAGGTGAGCGGCGGGGCAGGCATTACGTCGCCGGCCCCACGCTGGTGACGGTGCGGGAAAGAGTCCATGCTCAGCGCAAACCGATCAGCGACCCCTATCCGGCCATGCCGGTCGTTCTCGCAACCGAGGCTGCCAATACGACCGGCTCAGGTGAACGCTTGTAACCACGGCTTATTTCACGGCGCTGTCGCGGCGTTTCGGCGGCTGTCGACTCCGGGTAGCGAATGGCCCATGAACCGCGATCTCGCGCGCGGGCTGACGGTGGCGTGGGCGCTCCCGGAGTTCCGCGACGGGCTGCGTCACCTCGTCGACCTCGACGAGGTGACAGTGCTGCTGGCCGCACTGTCCCTTCCGGACCGCGACCGCGAGGTCGAGCGCAGCGCGCTGGGCCTGCTGCGGTCCGGGCTCGACAGCACCGAGGTCCGGGAGGCGGTGTTGCTGCTGCTGGAGCGGGACATCGTACGCCGGCCGCTCGTCGCCGCGGCGGTGGAGCCGCTCGCCGACCGTCCCGGCCTGGTCACCGCCGTCACGTCCGCGGCCGAGGACCCCCGGGTACGCCACGAGGTAAGGGCGATGCTGGACAGCCCCGGCGTCCGCGAGCTGATCTGGCGGGCGGCCGACGACCAGGTGAGCGACAACCGGTTCGGGCTGGTCCGCGGGGCGGCGGTGCTGTTCGTCCGGCACCCGAGCGCGCGGCGACTGGCGTGGGCGCTCCGCCGGCACGGCGTGCTCCGCGAACTGCGCCGCAAGGCGTGATCCGGAGCCGCATCACCTGATCGGGCCGGTCAGCTCCGCACAGCGGGGCCGGCCCTCGACAGCTCGGCCGTCACTCGTAGCCCATGGCGGGGATGATCTCGCCCAGTTCCCGCTCGACGTACGCGCGGGTGCCGGCGTCGAACTGGTCGTCGCGGTGCGCGAGCCTACCCGCCTGGAACGTCGACGCGGTGACGGCGTCCTCGACGCCGAGCCGTGCGAACAGGGCGCGCCGCTGCCCGGCCCAGTCGGCCGCGAGGTCTTCCGCCTTCACCTCGACGTACCGCCGGCTCGTCAGGTCGGCGGCGTTCCTCCAGGCCAGCCATCGTTGATAGACCGGCACGAGGTAGGCCAGCGCCCCGTCGACGGTGGACGGCGCCCACGGCTGGGCCAGGTGGGAGGCGAGCACCGAGACCGGGTGCCGTGTGATGTGCACGATCGTCGCCTCGGGAAACAGCTCCCAGAGGAAGTCCATGGCGAAGAGGTTGAACGGCGTCTTCTCGCACCACGTCGGCTTGCCCGCGTCGGCCGCCGCGCCGCCGAACAGCGTCTCGACCAGGCCGCGCAGGACGGCGATCAGCTCGGCCCGGTCGCGGAAGTACCTCGGCACGACCCGTCGTCGGCCCGTCGGCCCGAACGGCCCGGTGGGCCGGTCGCCGTCGCCGAAGCCCGCCGCGGGCGCGGGCTCCTCGAAGGCGTCCGCGATCAACAGCGGCCAGAGCTGGTGTACGGCGTCCCGGTAGCGCCGTTCGCCGACCAGCTCGGGCACGGTCTTGCCACGATCGTCACGCCGTCCGGGCACCCGTACGGTCAGGAAGTCGCTGAGCCGCTGCAGGGCGTCCTCGCCGACGATGGGGTCGTACCGTTCGGTGAGCGCGTCGGCCAGGTCCCGCAGGCCGCCGGGTTCGACGATGAACTTGGTTTCCATCGGGATCCGGTGGATCAGCGGGTGCTGGCCGATGACGTCGGCGATCCGCGAGGTGCCCGAACGACCTGTGCCCGCGACGAAGACCGGTGAGGGGGACGGCATGGGCGGCAGTGAAACTCCCGGCCGGGCGCAGGGGCAATCCATTTATCCCCGCCGGGAGCTGATCGGCCTCCTGGCCGACGCGGTCGGGTCCGTCACCGTGCCGCACCCGACCCGGGTCGCGGTTGACGGGCCGCCCGCCGCCGGCAAGACCACGCTCGCCGACGAGCTGGCCGCCGTCCTGCGCGCCCGGGGCCGGTACGTCATCCGCGCGACGGTGGACGACTTCCTCTTCCCCCGCGCCCGGCGTTACCGGCGCGGCGAGTTCTCGGCCGAGGGCTGCTACGTCGACACCCACGATCACGGGTCGCTGAACCGGGTGCTGCTCGATCCGCTCGGCCCGGGCGGAGATCGACGCTTCCGGCCGACGGTCTACGACCACGCGACGGATACGGTGCTGTCCCCGCCGCCCACGACCGCTCCGGCGGACGCCGTGCTGGTCTTCGACGGTGTCTTCCTGCTGCGCCCGGAACTGGTCGACCGGTGGGAGCTGCGCGTCTTCGTGTCCACCGCGCTCGACAAGACGGTGGACCGTGCCGTGATCCGCGAGAGCCGCGTGTCGACGAGAGCCGACGTCGAGCGGCGCTGGCACGAGCGGTACTTTCCCGCCCAGCGGCTCTACTTCGCCACTGCCCGCCCGGCCGAGCACGCCGACGTCGTCGTGCACAACGACGACCCCGGGCGGCCGATGTGGGAGATCCGGGCGGGCGGGGATGGCAGGCTGGCAGCCCATGGACAGGAATCGGGTGGCCGCCTGGATCGCGGCGTACGAGCAGGCGTGGCGCACACCGGGCACTGCGGCGCTCGGCACGATGTTCACGCCCGACGCGACCTACCAGCAGGGGCCGTACCGGGATCCGGTGGTCGGCCTGCCCGCCATCGTCCGCATGTGGGACAGCGAACGCGACGGACCCGACGAGGTCTTCCAGATGACCTCGGAGGTCGTCGCGGTCGACGGCGACACCGCTGTGGCCCGGGTGCAGGTCCGGTACGGCGACCCGGTCCACCAGGAGTGGCGCGACCTCTGGATCATGCGGTTCGCCGAGGACGGCCGCTGCCAGTCGTTCGAGGAGTGGCCGTTCGCGCCGGAACGGCGGACCACCGCCGCCGGGTGACGACGGCGGTCGCTGCCTAACCCCGCTTCGCGTACGCGACGAACGCCGCCCAGCTCGACGGCGTGAACGTCAGCGCCGGCCCCTGCCGGTCCTTGCTGTCCCGCACCCCCACCACGCCGGGCAGATTGTCCGCCACCTCGACACAATCGCCGGAATTGCCGCTGCTGCGGGTGCTCTTGCGCCAGATCGCGCCGGTCAACTCCATCGCTTCGCCGCCTCCGAGATCGCCGCCAGAGTCGCCCCGTGCGGCATCGCCTCCGCACGGCACGACGTCCAGCTCTGCCACTCATTGATGAGCCGAGCACGAACGCTGATCGTCGGACCAGCGTTCGCGACCCGGCTGCCGGTTGACCGCTACGGGTCAGGCGCGCTTGGCGTACGCGACGAACGCCGCCCAGCTCGACGGCGTGAACGTCAGCGCCGGCCCCTGCCGGTCCTTGCTGTCCCGCACCCCCACCACGCCGGGCAGATTGTCCGCCACCTCCACGCAGTCGCCGCCGTTACCGCTGCTGCGGGTGCTCTTGCGCCAGATCGCGCCGGTCAACTCCATCGCTTCGCCGCCTCCGAAATCGCCGCCAGGGTCCCCCCGTGCGGCATCGCCTCCGCGCGGATGGACTCCCACGTCTGCCGAAGTGAGTTCACGTCCACCGTGCGCTCCACGATTGTGCCGTGCAACTGGTTGTCCAGGTAGCCCACGTCGTCACCGTCGGCCGGGGTCGCGAGCACGAAGGCACCGTTGAGCCCCGGATATGCCCCGGCCGTCTCCGGCACCAGGTGCAGGTGGACCCGGGGTCGCCGTGCCATCTCGATCAGGTGCTCCAACTGCTCCCGCATCACCTTCGGCCCGCCGACCGGTCGAGCCAGCACCGAGTGGTCGAGCACCACCACGAACTGCGGCGGCGTCGGGCCGTCCAGCACCGCCTGCCGGGCCAGCCGGGCGGCCACCTGCTGTTCGACAGCCTCGCCGACGAACTGCGCGGCCCCTTCGTAGAGCGCGCGGGCGTACTCCTCGGTCTGCAACAGACCAGGGACCACCAGCGGTTGAAAGCTACGCAGTGAGGCAGCTTCCTGCTCGATGCTCACCCACTCGCGGAACCACGGCATCAGCGCCTCCTGCATCAGCGCGTCCCGGATCCGCACCAGCAGGCCGCCGCCGTTCAGCACCTCGTCGCAGCGCTCGGTGAACTCGGCGCGCGGCGCGCGGCGGCACTGCTCGACGGCCGCCACCAGCGACGCCGAATAGCTCACCCGCTCGCCCAGCGCCTCCTGGGTAAGCCCCGCATCGGTACGTAACCGACGTAGCTCACCGGCGAACAGTTCCCACAACGGCACACGGATCATCTGCACACCTCTGCACACGGCTGCACACGGAAATCGGCCGGTCGGACGGCCGGGAAGGTGGGGGTGGAACGCCTTCCGACCCTAGCGGCGCGGTGACGAGACTGTCACGCAGTGGAATCGAATTCGTCCGATTCCCGCTACCGAGAGGAGTTGCGCCGTGCGACTGCGCTGGTTCCGCTGCCGGGGTGCGTCGGCACCGACACTGCCCCAGCGGGTACGGGGCGACAATCTGCCGGACTGGATGCGGCAACCCACCCGTCCACTCCCGACGATGGGTCCCGGCCGGGTCGGCAACCTCACCCCGGCCCAGCAGTGGCGGGCGAACGGCGGTCGCTGGCCGGTCCCGGAGCAGCGCGGCGGCGACGCCGGCAACCGGCGCGACGGCCACGAGGAGCCTCGGTGATCAGCCACCAGCTCGGGCAGCCGCCGGACGGACCCAAGCCGGATCGACCCCGGCCGTACCCGTTGCACGCCACCCCGCACACGCCGCTGCGTCCGATGTGGTGCTGCCGGGCCTGCGGCCAGCCGTGGCCGTGCCCGACGGCCCGTCTGCTGCTGCGCAGCGAGTACGAGGACAACCGGATCGGGCTGTCGATCTACCTGTGCGGGCTGCTGTACGAGGCGACGCGCGACCTCTACCGGCTGAACCCGAACGACGCGCCCGCCCCGGCCGACATGTTCGCCCGCTTTGTCGGCTGGGGCCCGTACCGCCGTCACCCGCCCGTCCCTCCGGGCGGCGGCTGTTAAGAAGGGGCCCTTCCTCTACCGGAGGCGTTAACAGGGTGCCCTTCCTTTCACCGCCAGCCGACGTCGATGCGGTCGCCTCGCTCGTCGAAGAAGTGCAGCGCGTCCATCCGCACCTGCACGGCGAGCGGGTGCCCGGGCGACACCTGCGGGTACGGCGCGAGCCGTACCGCCAGTTCCGCCGGACGACGGTGGTGGCGGCCCGGGTCGGGCAGCACGCTGGTGCGGTTGCCGCCACCCCCGCCGGCCTCCGGCGCCGGGGCTGACGCCTCCGTCGCGCGGCCGGTGAGCCGCTGCATCACCTGGTTGAACCGGCGCAGGCCGCGCTGGCCCGGTGCGGCCTGCTCCACCTGGGTGCCCATCTCGTCGACCACGATCGCGGTGGCGCCGATGTCGAGGAACGCGAGCGACTCGTGGCCGTGGTGCTCCAGGTAGCGGATACGCCCGTGCAGCACGTCACCGGCGGTGTCCGGGGCGACCGGGGTGAGCGCCTCGGCCCGCATGCCGACCACGATCCGCTCGCCGTGGTAGTGCGCCACCGCCCGGCTGCGGATGTCGTCCCAGGGCAGGTAGAGCGACTGCTCGCCGAGGTTCAGCGCGACGTACCGGTCGAGGTGCACGTAGACCGACGCCTCCAGCAGGTTCATCCGGGGGCTGCCCAGGAACGCGGCGACGTAGAGCGTGGCCGGCCGCCCGTACACCTGGGTGGGGGTGCCCACGTCCTGGAGCACGCCCTTGCGCATGATCGCGACGCGGTCGGCCATGGTCAGCGCCTCGGCCTGGTCGTGGGTGACGTAGATGGTGGTGACGCCGAGTTCGCGGGTGAGGCCGGAGATCTCCGCCCGCAGTTCGGCGCGCAGCCCGCTGTCCAGGTTCGACAGCGGCTCGTCCATGAGGAACAGGCCGGGCCGGCGCACTATCGCCCGCCCCATGGCGACCCGCTGCCGCTGGCCGCCGGAGAGCTGGCTGGGCTTGCGCGCGAGTACGTCGCCGATGCCGAGCGCGCTCGCCACGTCCTGGATCCGCTCGCCGCGCGGGCCGGGCTCGATGCCGGAGAGCCGCAGCGGGAAGCCGATGTTGTCGCCCACAGTCATGTGCGGATAGAGCGCGAAGTCCTGGAAGACCATGGCGATCTTCCGGTCGCGTGGCGGCAGGTCGTTGGCCAGCTCACCGCCGAGCAGGATCGCGCCGGAGGACGGGTCCTCCAGCCCGGCGACCATGCGCAGCACCGTCGACTTCCCGCAGCCCGACGGGCCGAGCAGCACCATGAACTCGCCGTCGTTGACGTCCAGATTGATGGTGTCGACCGCGACTGTTCCATCCGGGAACACCTTGGTGACATCCTTGAGCGCGACGGTCGCCACCGCCACCTCCCCAGTTTTCTCTCCCCAAACCCGGGAATGACTGTGACCAGGATCATCTGATTCGCACATCGGGTAAACGTGCCATGTTCGGCTCGTGACAGTCCTATTAAGCGGTATTCGCCGGGCTCCGCAGTTAAGTGACCTGCCGGTAACCACTTTTACGGCGTTTCGCCGAGGAACACGCGGCGTACCACGCGCTCGGCGGCGTGCCCGTCGTCCAGCGCGCAGAACCGCGACCGGAACGCCGCCCGGGCCCGCTCGGCCGCCTCGTCGTCGACCGCGCCGGACCGGAACACGTCGAGCAGCCCGGGGAAGTCCAGCGCGACGGTGCCCGGCGGCTCGGCCAGCAGGTCGAAGTAGACGCCCCGGGCCACCCGGTAGGCGTCCCAGTCCGGCGCGTAGACCACTATCGGCCGGTCCAGCACCGCGTAGTCGAACATCGCCGAGGAATAGTCGGTGATCAGTACGTCCGCCGCCAGGTAGAGGTCCTCCACCCGGTCGTACGCGCTCACGTCCAGCACGCCGTCCGCCGCCGGTCCCCGGGGATGCCGCTCCCGGTCGTGGAAGTAGTGGCTGCGCATCAGCAGCCGGCCCCGGGGCCCGAGCACGTCGAGCATCCGGTCCGGGTCGAACGGTGGCCGCCACCCGGGCAGGTGCTCGCGGTGCGTCGGCGCGTAGAGCACCACGTACTCGTCGGGTGCGATGCCCAGCGCGGCGCGGACCTGGCCTCGGTCCTCGGCGGTGGCCAGCGCCAGCCGGTCGTTGCGCGGGTAGCCGACCTCGAGCGTGGTGTAGTCCGCCGGGTACGCCCGCTCCCACATCTGCGTGGAGAAGCTGTTCGAGGTGATGCTGTAGTCCCAGCGGTCGACCCGGCGCAGCAGCCCGGCGAAGTCCATCCCCATCGCGCCCACCGGGTAGCGCTGCTGGTCCAGCCCCATCACCTTGACCGGCGTGCCGTGGTGGGTCTGCACGTGCACCGAGCCCGGCCGCTTGCGGACGAAGTCCGGGAAGTTGACGTTGTTGACCAGCCAGCGGGCACGCGCCAGCACGCGGTGGTACTCGCTGGTGCCGGCCACCACGTACTCGACACCGGGCGGCAGCGCGGCCACCCGGTCGCGGCGGACGATCCACACGCCGCGCACCTGCGGCGCGAGCCGGCGGGCCGCCTCGTAGATCGCCGCCGGGTTGCACGAGTAGCCCCGGTACCAGTAGGCCGCGTACACGGCGAGCGTCGGGTCGACCGGCCGGTGCAGCTCGGCCCGGTAGTACTCGCCCAGCGCCAGGTCACGGGCCCGCCGGGCGGTACGCCGCACCACCGGCGTGACCCGTCGCCGGGCCCGCCGCGCGGTCCGCCGGGCCGTCTCCGTCGCCTGGTGCGCCTCGCGCAACGCGCTGAACGTCCGCCATCGGCCGGCCGCCACCAGCCGGTGCTTGAGCCCTTCCGGGCCGGGCGGGACCGGGTAGCCCTCGGGCGGCAGGAACCGCACGTAGTCGGCGTGCATCTGGGCGAAGAACGGCGCGCGCAGCTCGGGGGCGATCCGGTCGCCGTTGCCGAGCACCGTCAGGTAGTGCCAGATCATCCGCTCGAAGACCGCCGGTCGCAGCCCCGTCACCCGCCAGCGGTCCATCAGCCCGAACACCCGGTGCCACTGGGCGAAGACCTCGAAGTGCCGGTCCCCCCGGGTCTTCGTGATCGCGCCGGTGCGGCGCTGCCGGTAGTTCAGGCAGATCCGGTCGAGTACGCCGATCCGCCCGGCGGCCATCAGCGCCGGATAGCTGAACGAGACGTCCTCGTACCAGCCCGGCTCGAAGCGCAGGCCGCGCTCGATCAGGAACTCCCGCCGTACCACCCGGTTCCACGCGGTGTGCAGCAGCTTCAGCGTCTCCGGCCGGTCCCGCAGCGTGAACGTCGTCGCGCCGGGCGGCACCGGGAACACCTCGCGCATCGCGCTGCGGGTGCCGATGTTGTTCCAGTGCGCCCGGACGTGGTCCACGATCAGCACGTCCGGCGCGGTGTCGCGGAGCCGGTCCGCGACGTGCGGCAGGCAGCCGGGCACCAGCCAGTCGTCCCCGTCGACGAACCACACGTACTCGCCGACGGCCCGATCCAGCCCGATGTTGCGGGCCGGACCGAGCCCCACGTTCTCGGCGAGGCGCACCGGGCGGACCCGGGGGTCGCGCAGCGCGTACTCGGCCAGGATCTCGCCGCTGTCGTCGGGGGAGGCGTCGTCGACGCCGATCACCTCGATGTCGGCGAACGGCTGGTCGAGGATCGAGTCGAGACATTCCCGCAGGTAGCCCTGCACCTTGAAGGCCGGCACGACGAAGCTGATCAAGGTCACCCCGGCCCGCCCTCCGTCAGCCCGGCGAGCGCACACCCCCACGGGCGCGGGCCGGCAGGACCACCCAGGCGAGGACCACGCTCGCGACAAAAACCACGAGAAGGTACGCACCGAGTGTAGCCAGAGCGATACTCGCATATCCGGCGATCAGCCCGATTGCCAGCAGCAGGGAACGCCCCGGCCAGCCCAGCGTGGCGGCGTGCAGCGGCGGAGCCGACTGCCGCTTCTCCAGCCGGGCGGTCAGGTCGTAGTGGTGCAGCGTCAGCACCAGCACGTACCCGAAGATCAGCCAGGCCGGTGCCCGGCCCGCCACCCCGACCGCGATGGCGAACAGATACTCGGCGGCCCGCAACGCAGCAGGCACCAGCCAGTCCAGCGACCCCTCGTGCGGCGCCCGCGAGCCCTGCGCGGCGCCCAGCAGCAGCACCAGCGCGAGCACCGGCACGAAGACCGGCAGGTCGCCGCCACCGTGCACCGCGAGCAGCGCCCACACCAGCGTCCCCGCCGAGCCGAGCGCGCCCAGCACCGCCAGCAGCAGCGGCCGCCGCGCGGTCGGCAGCGTCCGCGCCAGCACGCCGTCGTCACGGTGCAGACCCGCGTCCACAGTGGCCATCACCGGCACCCGCATCCACCGCGCCCGCAAGGTCCGCAACCCCCCGGTGTACGCGAACGCCAGCGTCCCCCAGACCAGCACCGCGACCAGCGCCACCAGCGGCCCGAACAGCGCGGCGGCGATCGCGATCAGCGCCCACCGCTCCCCGATCGGGAACACCACAGTGCGCTTCAGCCAGTACGACACCGAGCCGGTGTCCGCCTGCACCCGCGTCGACGCGGCGTTCAGCTTCCCGCCGATGCCGCCCGCGTCGGCGGTCACCACCTTGGGCCGCCGGGCCGCCTCGTCGTGCAACGCCCCGTACCAGGTGTCGGTCATGTGCCGCACGGTCTGCAACGTCATCGCGGCCAGCGCCAGCGCCCAGCCGTACCGGAACCCGGCATGCGTGGCCCCGAAGCCGAGCCCGGCGTAGACCACGTACTCCTTGAACCGGTCGGCCATCGTGTCCAGCCAGCCGCCCCAGGCGCTGAAGTGCCGGGTGTAGCGGGCCAGTTGCCCGTCCACGCAGTCGAGCACGAACCCCAGGTAGAGCAGGACCGCGCCGGCCACCAGCGCGGGCCGTCCACCGACGCCGAACAGCACCGCCGCGGCCACCGCGAACGCCACCGAGACCATGGTGACCCCGGTCGGGCCGATCCCGATGCGTGCCGCCGCCTTCGTGACGTACGGCGACCAGGTGCTGACGAAGAACGTGGTGAAGAAGTCGTCCCGCTCCTTCACCGACAGCTTCAACTCGGCCCGGTCCTCGTCGACAGCGGCCACCGCCGCCTCGGCCGCCGCCCGCTGCGCCTCGTCGCCGACCCGGTGCGCCACGAGCAGACGTACCCGCTGGGCGAAGATCAGCGTGCCGCGGGCGGCGAGGTCGGCCACGAGCCGGTCCACCGCGTCCCGCGGCCCGCCGTCCGCTGCGCCGACGCCCGGCGCGGACGCCGGGTCGGTCAGGCGCGCGTCCGGCGCATCCGGCGCGGCGCCTGCGGCGCGGCGGGCGGCGTCGGCGACCGCCGGCAGGTCGGCCGCGCCCACCCGCAGCGCGCCGCCGAACACGCCGGTCGCGTCGGCGGCGTCGACCTCGACCACCTGGCCGCGCTCCTCGCGCACGGTGGCCTGCCCGGGAGCGGGCGGATCGGTGAGCACCAGCGCCACCGTCGGCCCCACCGGGCTGGTCGCGAGATGCTTGAGTACGGCGGTGTGCGCCACCAGGTCCGCGCCGCTCACCAGCACCGGGCCGGTCGCGGCGGCAACCAGGTCGGCCAGCTCGGTCAGGTCGGCGGCGATACGCACGTCGTCCGCCCCGGCCCGGCGCCACTGCGCGGCCAGGCGTTCGGTGAGCGGTTCCCCGGCGGGCCGGCCCGCTGTCGGCTCGATCGGGCGGCCCGGCTCGGCCGGACGGCCCGGCGGCTCGGTGAGGTGGCCCGCCGCCGGGTCGGCGGCGAGCACGATCGCGAGCGTCACCGCTTCGCCGCGTCGGCGTAGGCGGCCAGCGCCTCGTCGATCGTCCCGTCGACGATCAGCCGTCCGGCGTCGAGGTAGAGCCCCCGACGGCAGAACCGGGTGAGGTCCTTGTCGTTGTGTGACACCAGCACCAGCGTGCGCCCTTCCGCGAGAAGTCGCTCGATGGTCGCATAGCACTTCGCGCGGAACTCCGCGTCCCCGACCGCTGTCACCTCGTCCACAAGCAGCACCGGGTGCGGCAGGTGCGCGATCACCGCGAAGCCCAGCCGCACCTTCATCCCCGACGAGTAGTGCCGCACCGACGTGTCGATGGCGCGTTCCACCTGCTCACCGGCGAACGAGACGATCTCGTCGAAATGTTCCCGCAGGTACGCCGACGACAGTCCGTGCAGCCCGCCCACCAGGTACAGGTTCTCCCGGCCGGTCAGGTCCCCGGAGAACCCGGCGGACAGTTCGAGCAGCGGCGCCACCCGGCCGTGCACCCGGATCGAACCCTCGTCCGGGATGAGCACACCGGCGATCAGCCGCAGCAGCGTGCTCTTGCCGGTGCCGTTGCGCCCCACCACGCCCACCGTCTCGCCCGGTTCGATCCGGAACGACAGGTCACGCAGCGGCCAGAACCGGCCCGCGTCCGGGTCGCGGGCGCCCCGGTGCACGATCAGCTCCCGCAGCCGCAGCTGACGGCGCCGGTTGCGGACGAACCGGATGCCGAGCCCGTCCGCCTCGATGATCGGGGCCATTCAGAGTTCCTTCAGCACTGCCGGTTCGAGGCGGTGGAACGTCCACCAGCCGAGCGCCAGCACCAACACGCTGCCGCACACAGTGATCGCGAGCAGCCGGGCGTCCGGGAACTCGTCCGGGTACCAGACCGCGTGGTGCAGCTGGAAGATCCCGACCAGCGGGTTCAGCTCGTACCCGATCTTGAGCCAGCCCGGCATGCCCGACTCCCGGACCAGGTCGAGCGGATAGATGATCGGCGTCGCGTAGAACAGCAGCCGGATGATCAGCCGCATGGTGCGCTCGATGTCGCGCATCAGCACGTTGCCCGCCGACAGCAGCAGCGCCAGGCCCACCAGCAGCACGAACTGCACCGCCACCGCCAGCGGCAGCGCGAGCAGGCTCCAGCCGGGGCGGATCTTCCCCTGGCTCGCGTAGATCGCCGCGACGGCGACCAGGATCGGCAGCCCGGCCAGGTACTCGGCGAAGCGGCCGGTGACCCGCCCGATCGGGAAGATCGGCCGGGGCAGGTTCATCGTGGTGATCAGCCGGGCCTGCCCGGTGAGCGCGTTCGCGGCCTCGGTCAGCGCCGAACTCGCCCACATCCAGGCGAAGATCCCGGTGATCAGGAACAGCGGGTACGACCCGGCCGCCTCACCCAGGTGCCGCCGGGTCGCGCCGGAGTAGAGCACGCCGAAGACGAACCAGTAGATCAAGCCCATGCCGAGCGGTTCGATCAGCGACCAGAAGTAGCCCAGCACCGACTGCTGGTACTTCACCGCGAGATCCCGCCGGACCAGGATGCGCAGCGAGGTGCGGGCGGACCAGAGCGCCGCGACGCCTGACGTCACCGCATGATGGTCGCTTTGTCAGTAGCGCTCCCGGGCCGGGTGCGGGCCGGGATCACCCCAACGAGGTCAGCACTCGATCACGTTGACGGCGAGCCCGCCCCGCGCGGTCTCCTTGTACTTGACCTTCATGTCCGCGCCGGTCTCCCGCATGGTCTTGATGACCTTGTCCAACGACACGTGGTGCACCCCGTCCCCGCGCAACGCCAGCCGAGCCGCGGTGATCGCCTTGATGCTCGCCACCGCGTTGCGCTCGATGCACGGAATCTGCACCAGGCCACCCACCGGATCGCAGGTCAGCCCCAGGTTGTGCTCCATGCCGATCTCGGCGGCGTTCTCCACCTGCTCCGGCGTACCCCCCAACGCCTCGGCCAGCCCGGCCGCCGCCATCGAACACGCCGAACCCACCTCACCCTGACAACCCACCTCCGCACCCGAGATCGACGCGTTCTCCTTGAACAACACACCGATCGCGCCCGCCGCCAGCAGGAACCGCACCACGCCCTCCTCGGACGCGCCCGGCACGAACCGGGTGTAGTAGTGCAGCACCGCCGGGATGATCCCGGCAGCCCCGTTCGTCGGCGCGGTCACCACCCGCCCACCCGCCGCGTTCTCCTCGTTGACAGCCAACGCGAACAACGTCACCCAGTCCATCGCGCGCAACGGATCCCCGCTACCGGTCTCCGCCTCCAGGCCGCGCCGCATCTCCGCCGCGCGCCGCCGGACCTTCAACCCACCCGGGAGTACGCCGTCACGCGTGCAGCCGTTCTCCACGCACTCGCGCATCACGCGCCAGATCTCCAGCAGCCCCGCCCGGACGTCCGCCTCGCTGCGCCAGGACAGCTCGTTGGCGAGCATCACCTCACTGATCGACAGGCCGGTCCCGGAGGTGACCTTGAGCAGTTCCGCGCCGGTGAGGAACGGGTGCTCCACGCGGGTGCTGTCCGCCTTGATCCGGTCCGCCCCGGCGGCCGCCTCGTCCACCACGAACCCGCCACCCACCGAGTAGTACGTGCGCGTCCGCACCTCGTTCCCGGCCGCGTCGTACGCCGCGAACGTCATCCCGTTCGGGTGATACGGCAACGACCGCCGACGATGCAACACCAGATCCGCGTCCGGATCGAAGACGATCCCCTGACTGCCGAACAGGTCGAGCCGCCGCTGGGTGCGGATCCGCTCGACGCGCGGCCCCACCGAGTCGGTGTCGACGGTCTCCGGAACCTCGCCCTCCAGCCCCAACAGCACCGCCCGGTCACTGCCATGCCCGTGACCGGTCGCACCGAGCGAACCGAACAGCTCCGCCCGTACGCGCGCCACGTCGGCGAGCTGCCCGTCGGCCTTCAGGCCCGCCACGAACGTACGAGCCGCCCGCATCGGCCCGACCGTGTGCGAGCTGGACGGCCCGATACCGACACTGAAAAGATCGAAAACACTGATCATTTGCTGCTTTCCTCGCCGTCGTCCCCGTTGTGCGGATCCGAGCCGGTGCGTGGGGTTGCCGCCCCCGCCAGGCGGGACGGCCGGCGCCCAGGGTGGGGGCGCCCGACCGGCGAGCCTACCCCGCCCTCATGAATACCCGCCCCCACTCCGCCCCATGCCCGCCCGCAAGCGAGCGCTGCCCCTCCGGCCCCCACTCCCCCCGTCGATCTTGGAGTTGTGGCGCCCGGATGGCGGCATTTACGACCTTCGTGAACCGCCACAACTCCAAGATCGCCGCACAGCGCGGCGGGAGGCCGGCTCCCGGCTCCCGGCTCCCGGCTCCCGGCTCCCAGCTCCCAGCTCCCAGCTCCCAGCTCCCAGCTCCCAGCTCCCAGCTCCCAGCTCCCAGCTCCCAGCTCCCAGCTCCCAGCTCCCAGCTCCCAGCAGATCTTGGAACCAAACGGCCCCCATAGGGACCCTTTCCTTCCAAGATCTCCACGAATCCCACTCAACGGAACGCCAGTCCCGCACCACGGAACGCCACTCGCCGCAACACGCGACCGAGCGCGGCTCCCACCGCACGCCACCCCGTCAACTGCCGCGATCTTGCACTTCCCGCCCCGTCAATCCAGAGCAAATAGGGCACGTCGAGGGCCTCAAGTGCAAGATCGCGGAAGGCGGGAGACGGAAGGCGGGAGACGGGAGCGGGAGCGGGAGGGGGCGGGAGGTAGGGCTGATGGTGTGGCCAGCAGTGCGGAAGCGCTGAGCAGGAACCGCAGTTCCCCGACCCGTGACTGCGGGACCACCTCGGACCGGAAACCGCGGCGGCGACCCGGGAGTCTCCGCGGTGAGTCGGTGGGGACGGTCCGGGGTATGCACCTACGGGTGCCCGGGTCGCCGATCATCCTCGGGGCCGAGGGCGCGGCGCGCACCCCTCTCTACCGTGGAATCAGCGCGGCGGATCGCCGCAGAAGTGGGAGACGACGATGAGTCGCAAACTGGTCCGGCCCCGCCAGGGGCGCATGATCGCCGGTGTCTGCGCCGGCCTGGGGCAGCGGTTCGGCATGTCGGCCGGCCTGGTCCGGCTGCTGTTCCTGCTGTCGCTGCTGCTGCCCGGCACGCAGGTGATCATCTACCTGATCCTGTGGGTTCTGATGCCGAACGAGGACCGCTACCTCGCCACCCGCTGACGCGACACGAAGCCGGGACACCGGCACACACGCGACACGCCCGCCCCGGACCATCGGGGCGGGCGCGCGGCGTCAGCGCACGAAGATCAGGGCGCGGTGTAGGTGACAGTCACCTTCTCGTAGCCGAGCGAGCGCAGCAGCCCTTCCAGCATCTTGCGGGTGTTCTCCTCGGCGCGGGCGGCGAGCCCACTGTCGCGGGCCGCCGCGGTGATCCGGTCCTCGGCGAGCTTGTAGATCTGCTGCTGCCGGTTGGGGTCGCCGGCCACCAGGTCGTTGAGCCGGTTGATCAGGCCCCGCTGCTGGGCGAAGACGTAGCTCTTGTCCATGTCCAGGTCGGTCTCGCCGAGCTGCGGCGCGGGCAGCTTGATCTCGGCGGACTTGCCGTCCTCGGAGACCGTCACCGCGCCGTCGGCGATCTTCGCGAAGTCGACGTACGCCTCGACGCGCCCCGCCCCGACGAACAGCGTGCGCTCGTTGAGCAGGAAGTCGGGCACGTTGCGCCGGTCGTTCTGCACGTCGACCACGACCTGGAAGTTGCCCTCGGCGGCGACGTAGCGGCTCAGGTCGCGGATCGACTTGAGCAGCGGCGGCTGGCTGCGGTCGGTCTGCTCCTTGGCGAACGGGTTGCGGAAGTCGGGCAGCAGACCGGTGGCCTGCACGCCGAGCAGCACCACCACCGCCAGCGCCGCCGCGCCGAGCACCCAGAGCAGGCCACGAGCCGCGCCGCCGCCCGACGCCGGGGCGCCCGGACCGGGCTCGCGATCGGGATCGCGGCCCGGGTCGGGCGAGCCTTCCGCCCGGTCGCGAAGGGACTCGCTGGTGGGGTAGTCCGGGAACTCCCGGGTGGGCTCGTTGATGTCACCGTCGCGGGCCATCGCCCTCACCGTCCTCGTCCGACACATCGACTGACAAAGACGGTACGGCCACCGTGCGACAGTCGCGCGTCGAGCGTCCCGATCGGGTGAAACCGCAGGTCAGGCGAACGCGGACAGGCCCGTCAGCCGCTGGCCGATGACGAGCTGGTGGATCTCGGAGGTGCCCTCGTAGGTGAGCACGCTCTCCAGGTTGTTGGCGTGCCGCATCACCGGGTACTCGCCGGAGACGCCGTTCGCGCCGAGGATCGTGCGGCACTGCCGCGCGATGGCGAGCGCCTCCCGGACGTTGTTCAACTTGCCCACGCTCACCTGATGGGGCCGCAGCGAGCCGGCGTCGGCGAGACGGCCCAGGTGCAGCGCGAGCAGCATCCCCTTGTTCCACTCCACCGCCATGTCGGCGAGCTTGGCCTGGGTGAGCTGGAAACCGGCGAGCGGGCGGCCGAACTGGGTGCGCGTGGTCGCGTACTCCAATGCGGTTTCCAGGCAGTCGCGGGCCGCGCCGAGCGCGCCCCAGACGATGCCGTGCCGGGCCTCGGTCAGGCACCCCAGCGGCGCCTTCAGCCCGATCGCCTCGGGCAGTCGCGCGTCGGCCGGCAGCCGGACGTCGTCGAGCGCGATCTCGCCGGTCAGTGACGCGCGCAGCGACATCTTGTGCCGGATCTCGCGCGCCGTCACCCCCGGCGTGTCCATGGGTACGGCGAAGCCGCGCACGCCTTCGTCGGTGCGCGCCCAGATCACGCCCACGTCGGCGATCGGCGCGTTGGTGATCCACAGTTTGCTGCCGTTGAGGATCCAGTCGTCGCCGTCGCGGCGGGCCCGGGTGGCCATCGAGCCGGGGTCGGAGCCGTGGTCGGGCTCGGTGAGCCCGAAACAGCCGATCGCCTCGCCGGCCGCCATGGCGGGCAGCCAGCGCTGCTTCTGCTCCTCGCTGCCGAAGCGCCAGATGGCGTACATGGCCAGCGATCCCTGCACCGACACCAGCGAGCGGACCCCGGAGTCGCCGGCCTCCAGTTCCAGGCAGGCCAGCCCGTACGCGACCGCGGACGCGCCGGCGCAGCCGTACCCGGTCAGGTGCATGCCGAGCAGGCCGAGCTTGCCGAACTCGCGGGCCAGCTCACGGGCCGGCACCTGGCCGTCCTCGTACCAGCCGGCGACGTGCGGGCGTACCCGGTCGGTCACGAGCTGGCGCACGACGGCGCGGATCTGCCGCTCCTCCTCGCTGAGCGACGCATCGATGTCGAGCAGGTCCAGAGGAGTCATGGCGTCACCTTAACCAAGGCTCAGCCGGGCGTCACTCGCCCTGGTCGCCGAGGACCAGCACGCGCGCGTGGATCTGGTTGCGCTGCTGCAGCGCCGCGCGCAGCGCCCGGTGCAGGCCGTCCTCCAGGTAGAGGCCGCCGTTCCACTGGACCACGTGCGGGAAGAGGTCGCCGTAGAAGGTGGAGTCCTCCGCGAGCAGCTTGTCCAGCGCCAGTTCGCGCTTGGTGGTGATGAGCTGGTCCAGCCGCAGCGGGCGCGGCGGGATCTCGGCCCACTGCTTCAGCGTGAGGTTGTGCTCCGGGTAGGGACGCCCGTCCCGGACCGCCCTGAAGATCACGGCGTGCTCTCCTCCCCCAGGCCCGGCTGACGATGTGGATGTCAGCCTAACCGCTCAGGTCCACCGTCCCCGCCGCACCACATCCTGCACCGGACGCCGCCCTCTACGCAGCGATGGTGACCGATGGTCAACGGCCCGATAACCCACTGTGATGGCTCCGACGGGGCTGAGTTCCGGCGGTACCCCGAACGCCTCCCGGTACGCCTCGATCCGCTGCGGCGGAATGCCGAAGAAGCAGGCGCCCAGCCCTTCGTCCACGGCGGTGAGCAGCATCAGCAGCGCCGCGAAGCCGGTGTCCACGTACCAGTAGGGCACCGGCCAGCGGTCCTCGGCGCGGTCCGCCCAGCCCTTGTCCGGCTCGGCGTAGCGGTCCAGGTAGGCGTCACGGTTGGCGTGCGGCACCACGATCAGCGGCGCCCGGCGCATCCCGGCCAGCCAGCGTTCCCGGCCGCCGCCACCGGGCGTGGTCGCCGCCCAGAACCGTTCCCGGTCCTCGGGTTCCTCCAGCACCAGGAAGCCCCAGCCCTGGGCGAACCCGGCCGACGGCGCGCGGACCGCGTGGTCCAGCAGGCGGTCCACCACCTCCGGCGGCACCGGGCGGTCGGGGTCGTAGTTGCGCACCATCCGGCGGCGGCGGACTACCTCGGCGAACTCCACGCTCAGACCTCCGGCCGGACGCCCCAGGCGCCCCGCCAGGTCTGCCCCGGCTCCAGCGTGATGACGTCCCTGCCGGAGCGGAACGCATCCGGCGGGCAGGTCATCGGCTCGACCGCCACCGACCGGCGGTGCCGTTCCCCGCCGAGCGTGTCGCCGGTGAACACCTGCCACCAGCCGAACTCGCGGTCCGCCCAGATCCGCAGCCCGGACGAGCCGTCCGGCGAGCCGAGCGTCACCGCCGAGCCGCCGTCGGCGTCCCGCTCGACGTCACCGAAGGCGGTGTCGAGGACCAGGTCGCCGATCGGGCGCGGGCTGGTGAAGTCGAACTCGGAGCCGGTCACCTCGGTCGCACCGACCGGAAGCAGGCGGCCGTCCACCAGCACCCGCCGCCGGGCCGGCAGGTGCAGCCGAATCCCGTCCACGCCGGCCTTCGGCAGTTGCAGGTAGGGGTGCACGGAGAAGCCGAACGGCGCCGGCTCGCCGGACAGGTTCGTCGCCTCGTGCTCGGCCCGCAGCCCGTCCGGGCCGACGCTCCACCGGGCCCGCAGCCGCAGCGCCCACGGGTAGCCGGGGCTGGGCGGCAGGTCGTAGCCGATCGTCACGCTCTGGGCCGACTGCTCGATCAGTTGCCACCGCGCCCAGTTCACCAGGCCGTGCAGCGCGTTGTGCCGCTCCGGCTCGGTGAGGTCGAGCTGGAACGACCGCTCCCCGAACGAGTAGACGCCGTCCCGGATCCGGTTCGGCCAGGGCGCGAGCACCTGACCGGCCGAGCCGGGGCAGACCTCGTCCTCGGCGTACCCGTCGAGGTAGTCCACGCCGTCGTGCCGGTAGGCCCGCAGCCCGCCGCCCACCTCGACCACGACGGCCTCGTGGCCGTCGGCGGAAATGGTCCACTGTGTACCGGACGGTGGCTGCACGTCGATCCCCATGTCGGCGACCCTACCGTCAGTGGCGCTCCTCGGCGGGGGTGGTCGAGCGATAGCGCAGCAGCGCCGGGAACGCCACCACCAGCAACACCGCGAGTACGGCGGCGGCCAGGCCACCACCGACCATGGCGACGCCGGTGCCGAACCCGGCGGCCGTCGCGCCGGCCCGCAGATCGCCCAGACGCGGGCCACCGGCCACCACGACGGTGTTCACGCCCTGGAGGCGGCCCCGCATCCGGTCCGGCGCGTAGACCAGCAGCATCGACTGGCGCAGCGTGGCGCTGACCAGGTCGGCGGCGCCGGCGACGCCCAGCAGCACCACCGCCACCCACAACTGCCCGGCCAGCCCGGCGAGCGCGATCGCCACGCCCCAGCCGACCACCGCCACGGTGAGCGCGAGGCCCTGCCGGCGTACCCGGCCGATCCACCCGGAGGTCAGGCCGCCCAGCATCGCGCCGATGGCGATCGAGCTGTAGAGCCAGCCCACCGCCGAGGCGCCGCCGAAGCGTTCCTGCGCCAGCTCGGGGAAGAGCGCCCGCGGCATGGCCAGGATCATCGCGATCAGGTCGATGGCGAAGGACAGCAGCAGCACCCGCGTGGTGGCCAGGTAGCGGAAACCGTCGACGATGCTGGCCAGCCCGGCCTTGCGGACGCCGCCGTCCGGGTCCGGCGCGGGCGGCATCGCGGGCAGCCGCAGCGTGGCCCAGAGCGCCGCCGTGTACAGCAGCGCGTCCGCCGCGTACGCGATGGGCAGCGCCGTCCCGACCTCCCACCCGGCGAAGATCAGGCCGGCGGCGAGCGGGCCGAAGACGGCGGCGGCGGTGAACGTGGTGAAGTTCAGCGTGGTTGCCGCCGGGACCAGCTCGGCCGGCACGAGCCGGGGCAGGATCGCGCTGCGGGCCGGTGAGGTGATCGCGAAGGCGGTCGACTGGAGGGCGACGAGCAGCAGGAGCAGCAGCGGGCTGCGCACGCCGGCCAGCGACTGCACCAGCAGCCCCAGCGTCGACGCCCAGAGCACGCAACCGCCGACGAGCAGCACCCGGCGGCGGTCCCGGGCATCGGCGATCGCGCCGCCCCACAACCCGAACAGCAGCAGCGGCACGAAACCGGCGATGCCCAGCAGGCCGACCCAGAGCGAGCCGCCGGTCAGGTCGAACATCTCCACCGGCACCGCCACGGCGGTGAACTGGAAGCCGAACATCGCGATCGCGTTGCCGGTCCAGACCCGCCGGTACGCGGGCACGCGCAGCGGGCGCAGGTCGATCGCCCAGCGGCGCGCACCCCGCCGCCGGGCCTGCGTGACGTCGGTCACGGCGCGAGCCGCTCGACGACGAAAACCCCGTTCCCGGTACGCCGGAAGCGCAGCCGGTCGTGCAGCCGGCTGGCCCGGCCCTGCCAGAACTCGACCGTCTCGGGCCGGACCCGGAACCCGCCCCAGTGCGGCGGCGCGGGGATCGGGTCCACGTCGGCGAACCGTTCCGCCGCCGCCCGGTACGCCTCGTCGAGCGCGGCGCGGTCCGGCACCACCGTCGACTGGGCGCTGGCCCACGCCCCGAGCTGCGAGCCGCGCGGCCGGCTGGCGAAGTACGCCTCGGTCTCGGCCCGGTCCACCGGCTCGACCCGGCCGGTCACCGTCACCTGCCGCTGCATCGGGAACCAGGGGAACACCAGGCTGGCCCACGGGTTCCCGGTCACCTCGGCACCCTTGCGCGAGCCGTGGTTGGTGTAGAAGACGAAGCCCTCCGGGTCGTACCCCTTGAGCAGCACGGTGCGCCCGCTGGGCCGGCCCCGGGCGTCGGCGGTGCCGAGCACCATCGCGTTCGGCTCGGGCAGCGGATGTGCCACCGCGTCGGCGAACCAGCGGGCGAACTGGGTGTGCCAGTCCGGCGCCAGGTCCGCCTCGGTCAGGCCCAGGTCGGCGGCGTACTCGTTACGCATACCGGCCGGTGCGGGTGTGTCGCCTGTCACTGTGCTCGTCCCTCTCCCGGGCGTGCCGGCGTCCCCCGACGCTGGCCAGGCCCCGGTACCCAGTCTTCTCCCTCTCTCACCGACGGCCAGCGGCGGGGATGTCGTGTGGCGCACAGTGGCTGTGGGTCGCGCAGCCGGTTACCCACCGGGCAAGATGTTCCGAACCACATCCCTGAAGGGTCGCCTGAGCTGCGGGGCTCGATCAGCCCGCCCGGGCGCGCCGAGCCGAAGCCAGGAGACGACATGTCCGATTTCAAACCGGGCCTGGAGGGCGTCGTAGCCTTCGAGACCGAGATCGCCGAACCCGACCGCGCGGGGGGTTCACTGCGCTACCGGGGCGTGGACATCGAGGACCTGATCGGCCAGGTCTCGTTCGGCAACGTCTGGGCGCTGCTGGTGGACGGCCGGTTCGGCCCCGGCCTGCCGCCGGCCGAGCCGTTCCCGGTGCCGGTGCACTCCGGTGACATCCGCGTCGACGTGCAGTCCGCGGTCGCCATGCTGGCGCCGTACTGGGGGCTCAGCCAGCTTCTCGACATCTCCGACGAGCAGGCCCGCGAGGACCTGGCCCGGGTGTCGGTCACCGCGCTGTCCTTCGTCGCCCAGTCGGCGCGCGGCCTGGGCCTGCCGGCCGTGCCGCAGAAGGAGATCGACAAGGCGGAGACCATCGTCGAGCGGTTCATGAAGCGCTGGCGGGGTGAGCCCGACCCGCGGCACGTCAAGGCCGTCGACGCGTACTTCATCTCGGCCGCCGAGCACGGCCTGAACGCCTCCACCTTCACCGCCCGGATCGTCGCCTCCACCGGCGCGGACGCCGCGGCCTGCATCTCCTCCGGCATCGGCGCGCTCTCCGGCCCGCTGCACGGCGGCGCCCCGTCCCGGGTGCTCAGCATGCTGGAGGCGGTCGAGCGCAGCGGCGACGCCGACGGGTACGTCAAGGGCGTGCTCGACCGGGGCGAGCGGCTGATGGGCTTCGGCCACCGGGTCTACCGGGCCGAGGACCCCCGCGCCCGCGTGCTGCGGCGCACCGCCAAGGAGCTGGGCGCGCCGCGCTTCGAGGTCGCCGAGGCGCTGGAGAAGGCCGCGCTGGCCGAGCTGCAGGCCCGCCGCCCGGACCGCGTCCTCGCCACGAACGTCGAGTTCTGGTCGGCGGTGGTGCTGGACTTCGCCGAGGTGCCGGCGCACATGTTCACCTCGATGTTCACCTGCGCGCGGATGGGCGGCTGGTCGGCGCACATCCTGGAGCAGAAGAAGCTCCAGCGGCTGGTGCGCCCGTCGGCGACGTACGTCGGCCACGGCTCGCGCAAGCCGCAGGAGGTCGAGGGCTGGGACGCCATCCCGCACGGCGTCTGACGTCTCGCCCGGGGCCCCGCTTCCACCCGCCGGTGGAGCGGGGCTCCGGCACGTCCGGGACCGGCTCGCGGCCCGTGTGGCGGACGCCTCACCGACCGGCGTGGGACTGGCCGCCGGACGGCCCGGAGCAGGTGCGAGGATTGCCGTGGCAGTGTCGCCGGAACGGGCTCGGACGCCCGCCGCCACGCGGCAGCACCTCGTCCGCGCCCTGCCAGCTCACCTCTCGCCCATGCGGAAGGATCTTCAAGACCGTGGCTGACGCACCGACCATCCGGATTCCCGACGAGATCAGGCCCGCCGACGGACGATTCGGCTGCGGCCCGTCCAAGGTCCGTCCGGCCGCGGTCTCCGCCCTCGCCGACGTCGCCACCAGCTACCTGGGCACGTCGCACCGGCAGAAGACGGTCCGCGACCAGGTCGCCCGGCTGCGCCGCGGCCTGGCCGAGTTCTACTCCCTCCCCGAGGGGTACGAGGTGGTGCTCGGCAACGGCGGCACCACCGCGTTCTGGGAGGTCGCCACGTTCGGCCTGATCCGGGACCGGGCCCAGTTCGCCAGCTTCGGCGAGTTCGGCGCCAAGTTCGCCAAGTCGGTGAAGGATGCGCCGTTCCTGGGCGAGCCGACGGTGCGCAAGTCCGACGCGGGCAGCGCCCCGACGCTGGTCGCCGAGGCCGGCGTGGACGTCTACGCCACCCCGCACAACGAGACCTCCACCGGTGTCGCGGTGCCGATCAGCCGGGTGGCGGGCGCCGACGAGGGCTCGCTGCTGCTGGTCGACGCCACCTCCGGCGCGGGCGGGCTGGACGTGGACGTCGCCCAGACCGACGTCTACTACTTCGCCCCGCAGAAGTGCTTCGGCTCCGACGGTGGCCTCTGGCTGGCCCTGATGTCGCCGGCCGCGCTGGCCCGGGCCACCGAGATCAAGGAGTCGGGCCGCTACATCCCGGCCTTCCTCGACCTGGTCACCGCGATCGACAACTCGCGGCTGGAGCAGACGTACAACACCCCGGCACTGGCGACCATCTTCCTGGCCGCTGAGCAGACCGACTGGATGAACTCCCAGGGCGGGCTGGCCTGGGCGGCCAAGCGCACCGCCGAGAGCGCCGGCATCGTGTACGGCTGGGCCGAGCGCTCGTCGTTCGCCACCCCGTTCGTGGCGGACCCTGCGCTGCGGTCCAACGTGGTCGCCACCGTCGACTTCGCCGACGGGGTGGACGCCACGGCGATCGCCAAGGTGCTGCGCGCCAACGGCATCGTCGACACCGAGCCGTACCGCAAGCTGGGCCGCAACCAGCTGCGGGTGGCGCTGTTCCCGGCCGTCGAGCCGGCCGACGTCGAGGCGCTCACCGCGTCCATCGACTACGTGGTCGAGCGACTCTGATCACGCCGTCACGGTGCGTGGCCGTCAGGGCTCCGGCGGCCACCCACCGTGATCATTACCGCAGCTCAGTCACGACATGCCGGGGTGTCGCAGTCCCCATCGGCGGGTAGATGAGCGTACGGTGGTGCGAGACGCCCGGGTGGCCGGCTCCCGTGGCGTGACGGCCAGCGAAGCGGGACGGAGGCAAGCCCATGCGCCCAGTACGCTTCGTCGCCCTCTCCGAGGACGGCCAGGCCCTGGTGCTCGCCGACGAGGTGGGGCGCCTGCTGGCGCTGCCCATCGACGAGCGGATCGCGTCGGCGCTGCACGCCGAGCCGGGCGCCCCGCCGCTCGCTGTGGTGCCGAGCGCCACCGACCCGACGCCGTCGCTGTCCCCACGGGACATCCAGGCCCGCATCCGCTCCGGTGAGTCCGCCGAGGACGTCGCCCGCATCG
This sequence comes from Micromonospora sp. M42, assembly GCF_000568915.1. Classification (NCBI taxonomy): domain Bacteria; kingdom Bacillati; phylum Actinomycetota; class Actinomycetes; order Micromonosporales; family Micromonosporaceae; genus Micromonospora; species Micromonospora sp. M42. The sequence goes on from NZ_KK037233.1 coordinate 3,861,416, forward strand.
CCGGCGTGCCGGTCGACCGGGTGCTGCGCTACGCCGGCCCGGTGCTCCAGGAGCGGGCCATGCTCGCCCAGCACGCCCGCCGCACCCGGCTGAAGGGCGCGGAGAAGCCGACCCCGCTGGCCGAGGTCGTCAACGGCCGGCTGGCCCAGCACGGCATCGACACCGAGAAGATCTCGTGGGACGCCTACCGCCGCGACGACGGCACCTGGCGGATCATCGCGACCTGGCCGTCCGGCAAGGCCACCGCGCAGGCGGTGTGGGACCTGGACAAGACCCGGCAGAACGTCGCCCCGCACGACGACATGGCGCAATACCTCTGCGCCGAGCGGCCCACGCCGATCCTCGGCCAGGAGCCGGCGCCGGAGCGGGGCGGTCACGCGCTGCCCGGTCCGTCGCGTGGCGAGCCGAGCCGGGGCGGGCACGGCCTGCCGGCCGCCTCCGAGCACGCCCGTCCGGGGCGTGACCCGATCCGCGCCGGCCGGGACGCGCTGCTCGCCTCGCTGGACCGGCCGCTCGGCGGCACGTCCGGGCGCGGTCTCGACACCCGGTCCCCGGCCGCGCAGGAGGCGCCCCGCCAGCGGGCCGTCGCCGGTGGTGCCGCCGCGCTGCTCGGGGGTGGGCAGGGCTCGGCCTTCGACGACGACTCGGACGCGCCGAAGGAGATCCCGGCCGTACCCTCGCTGGCAGTGCTGCGGCCGCGGCGCACCGGTGCCGCGGCGGCGACCGGCGGCGCGGGCGGCGAGTCCACCGAGGCCGGTGGCAAGCCACGCAAGCGGCTGCCGAGCTGGGACGACGTGCTCTTCGGCACCGGCCCGGCGGCCCGCGAATCCTCCTGATCCGCAAGCTCCACCCTGGCTCGTTGAGAGGGCACTCCAGGTGCCGGCGTGCCAGGGTGGAGTCATGGAGTACACGAACCTGGGACGCACCGGCCTGTCCGTGAGCCGACTCTGCCTCGGCACGATGAACTTCGGTCCGCAGACCGACGAGCCGGACAGCTTCGCCATCATGGACCGGGCGCTCGAACACGGGATCAACTTCTTCGACACCGCGAACGTCTACGGCTGGAAGCTCGGTGAGGGCGTCACCGAGCACATCGTCGGCCGCTGGTTCGCGCAGGGCGGCGGGCGCCGCGACAAGGTCGTCCTCGCCACCAAGGTGTACGGCAAGATGGGCGAGTGGCCCAACGAGCAGGGCCTGAGCGCCCGGCACATCATCCGGGCCTGCGAGGACTCGCTGCGCCGCCTCCAGACCGACACGATCGACCTCTACCAGATGCACCACATCTCCCGGACCACGCCGTGGGAGGAGATCTGGCAGGCGATGGAGACGCTCGTCGCGCAGGGCAAGGTGCTCTACGTCGGCTCGTCCAACTTCGCCGGCTGGCACATCGCGCAGGCGCAGGCCGCAGCCGGAAAGCGCAACTTCCTCGGCCTCGTCTCCGAGCAGTGCATCTACAACCTGCTGACACGGTACGTCGAGCTGGAGGTCGTGCCGGCCGCCCAGCACTACGGGCTGGGCATCATCCCGTGGTCGCCACTGCACGGCGGGCTGCTCTCCGGCATCATCCGCAAGATGGCCGAGGGCAGCGCGGCGCGCGGCACCACGGGCCGCTCGGCCGACGCGCTGGCCGAGCACCGCAGCACGATCGAGGCGTACGAGAAGCTCTGCGCCGACCTGGGCCACGACCCGGCGGATGTGGCGCTGGCGTGGCTGCTGTCCCGTCCGGGCGTGACCGCCCCGATCGTCGGCCCGCGCACGATGGACCAGCTCGACCGCAACCTCGGCGCGCTCGACGTCCACCTGGACGAGCCCACGCTGACCCGCCTGGACGAGCTGTTCCCGCCCGTAGGCAACGGCGGCCCCGGCCCCGAAGCCTGGGCCTGGTGAAAGGAAGGGCCCCTTCTTAACGCCTCAGGTAGAGAAGGGGCCCCTTCTTAACACGCCGCCGAATTAGCACGCCGCCCGCATCAACGCGCCGGCGCCAGCGCCCACGCGGCGATGCGCGTGTGGCGGGGCGTACGGCCCGGGTGGCTGCGGGTCAGCATCACCTCACCGGCCGACCACTGTGGGCCGGCGTACCCGTTGAGGGTGTCCCGGTCGGCGTGGAGGTCGGCCTCGGGCACCCGGTCGCCGGGGCGGGCGATGGTCAGGTGCGCCCGGAACGGCTTGTCGTCGCAAGGCAGCCCGGCCTCGCGCAGCCCGCCGCGAATCGAGCGGGCCAGCGCGTCGAGCGCCTCGACGTCGCCGCGTACGTCGACCCAGAGCACTGTGGACCGGCCCTGACCGAAGCAGCCTCCGCCCGCGAGGCGCAGCAGTGGCGAGCGTGCCGTCCGGGCGGCCGAGGCGAGCGCGTACTTCACGTCGGGGAGCCGGACGTCCGGCACCTCGCCGAGGAAGGCCAGCGTGAGGTGCAGGTCCGCCGGATCGGCCAGCCGGGCGTGGCGGGCGGCCGCGACCCGCAGGCCCTTGACCCGGGCGGTGAGGTCGGCGACCGCCACGGCAGGTGGGTAGATCGCCGCGAAGAGACGCACCAGGTCAGCGGTGCCGCTGGTGGTGCGCGGCGCGGGCAGCCGGCAACGTCAGCCCGGCGGCGTGCAGCAGCCCTTCGACGCGTACCCGTTCGATCTCCCGGTCGACGCCGTCCAGTTCGGCCAGGTGCTCGTCGATGCCGAGCGCCCGGCAGGCGGCGCGCAGCCGTTCGTCGTACGCCTCGATGACCGCGCCGTGCCACACCACGCTGCGGTCGTTGGCGGCGAGCCGGTGGCCGCCGAGGCGGCGCAGGTCGGTGGCGAGCTGGTCCAGCGGCCGTCGGCCGTCCCGGTCGAACTCGGTGAGGTCGATGTCGCGGGTCAGCGCCTCGGCCTCGATGGCCCGGTCGAGCCGCGCGATGGTACGGCGTTCCCGGCGCTGCTCCCGCCACTCGGCCCACCCGCACGCGACCCGGTCGATGATCTCGTCAGCGCAGAACAGCAGCGCGAACAGGGCGGGTAGGCAGCAGACGGCGAGGATCGCCAGCGCCAGCAGCAGTCCCTGCCCCACTTCCACACATCGACGCTAAGCCCTGCCGCACCGGCCCGCCACCCGTTTGGGTAATCGGGCCGGTACGACCGGCTATCGGGGCTACTTGGCTCCGGGCGACACGACGTAGAAGCGGGGCATCGGGAGCACCCGCATCCGCAGCCGGGCGCCGGATCGGCGCAGCTGCCAGGTGAGCGCCAGCAGCGCGGCGGTCAGCGAGATCAGGCCGCCGGCCCAGATGCTCGCGCCCGCGCCGTAGCGCTCGGCGACCCAGCCGATCAGCGGCGCGCCGACCGGGTTGGTGCCCAGGAACACCAGCACCCACAGCGCCATCACCCGTCCCCGGAAGGAGGCGTCGACACCGAGCTGGACACGCTGGTTGGCGGCCTGGGCGAAGTAGATCATGAAGAACCCGGCGGGCAGCAGCAGCGCCACGACCAGCCAGTACGCCGGGGCGAGCCCGACGAGCGTGCCGAAGACCGCGCAGCCGATCGCGGCGCCGAGCACGAGCCAGACCGAGGGCCGGCTGCGCCGTCCGGTGCCGGCCAGCGCCCCGACCAGCGCACCGGCCGCGAGCGCGGTGCTGAACAGGCCGAACGAGGCGGCGCCGGTGTTGAACACGGTCTTCGCGAGCGCGGCGAGGGTGAGCTGGAAGTTGAACAGGCTCATCCCGATCACCGACATGAGGACCATCGGCAGCAGGATGTCGGGGCGGCGTGCCACGTACCGGAGGCCGTCGACCACCCGGGCCTGGTCCCGCTCGCCGACCGGCGGCAGGTCCTTGCGGTGCAGTTCCTCGGTACGCATCCGGACCACGTTGACCAGCGGGGCGATCGAGCTGAGCGCGGTGACCAGGAAGACCGGGCCGACGTCGACGGCGGCGATGGCCAGGCCGGCGACGGCGGGGCCGACGATCCGGGCGGAGTTGAACACTGCCGCGTTGAGCGAGAGCGCGTTCGGCAGCAGCGGCATGCCGACCAGCTCGGAGACGAACGCCTGGCGGACCGGTGTCTCGACCGCGTTGGAGACGCCGAGCAGGGCGGCGAACGTGAAGACGTGCCAGAGCTGCACCAGGCCGGTGAGGACCAGGACGCTCATGGCCAGCGCGAGCACGGTCCAGAACGCGTTGGCGACGAAGAGCAGCATCCGCTTGTCGTAGCGGTCGGCGAGCCGTCCGGAGAGCAGCGTGAGCAGGAGCACGGGCGTGAACTGCAACGCGGTGACCACGCCGAGCGCGGTCGCCGAGTTGTCGCTGAGCTCGAGCACGAGCCAGTCCTGGGCGATGAACATCATCCAGACGCCGATCAGTTTGATCAGCTGCCCGGTGGCGAAGAGTCGGTAGTTACGGACCCGTAGGGACTGGAACATCGTGCTCAATTTGGCCTGCACTCTAGGTGCGCCTCCTTGCGTCGGTACGCTTCATCCACAGCTGACGAAGCGAACCGCGGGCGGCGGTGTCAGGCGCGAGCGATGCCCTGGAGGATGTCCGCGGCGCGCCGTAGCGTTTCGCGTTCGTCCTCGGTGAGCTCGGCCAGCCGGGTGGCCAGCCACTCGTTGCGGGCCCGCTCGAACTGGTCGAGTACGGCCCGTCCCCCTTCGGTAGCCGCCAGGATGACCTGCCGTCCGTCGGTCGGGTGGGGGGTGCGTTGCACGAGGCCCCGCTCCTCCAGCTTCGCGACGATCTTCGTCATCGTGGGCGGCTGCACCCGTTCGACATCAGCGAGTTCCCGTGGTGTGAGGGCGCCCGCCAGGTTGAGGCTGGTGAGCGCCGACAGCTGGGTGACTGTGAGGTCGCCGACCGGCCGGGCCTGTCGGACCCGCCGGTTGAGCCGGGTGATCGCATCTCGCAGCTGAGGGGCCAGCTGCGCCGGTGGCACGCGTTTCGCCGTCACCGTCCGCTCCGTCACGGTAGTTAGCTTAACTAATGAGCCTGGCTAACGACACGCGTTATGACCAGGCTCACCAGCGTCAGAGCAACACGGACTCGACCGGCCCGCGCAGGAAGTACACGATGAACAGCGCGGCGACCCCGTACAGGAGCGGGTGGACCTCCCGGGCCTTGCCCTTCGCCACCTTCAGCAGCACGAAGCTGATCACGCCGGCCCCGATGCCGTTGGAGATCGAATAGGTGAACGGCATCAGCGCGATGGTGAGGAACGCCGGGATGGCGATCTCGTAGTCGGTCCAGTCGATCGTGCGGACCGCCGTCATCATCAGGAAGCCGACCACCACCAGGGCCGTCGACGCGGCCTCGAACGGCACGATCAACGACAGCGGCGCGAGGAACATGGCCAGCAGGAACAGGCTGCCGGTGACCAGGTTGGCCACGCCGGTCCGGGCGCCCTCCGCGACACCTGCGGCGCTCTCGATGTACGACGTGTTGCTGGACACCGAGGCGGCGCCACCGGCCGCGGCGGCGATCGAGTCGACGAGCAGGATCTCCTTGGCCTTCGGCGGGGTGCCCGTCTCGTCGAGCATGTCCCCTTCCTGGCCGATCGCGACCATCGTGCCCATGGTGTCGAAGAAGTCCGTGATCAGCAGCGTGAAGATGAACATCAGCGGCACCAGCCAGCCGACCCGGCTCCACGAGTTCAGCACGTTGAACTGGCCCAGCAGCGACAGGTCGGGCACGTCCACGATCTGCTTCGGCAGCTCGGGCACGTTCAGCGCCCAGCCCTTCGGGTTCGGCTTGCCGTCGACGAAGGACGGGCCGACGTTGGCGATCGCCTCGACCACGATGGCCAGCACGGTGGAGGCGAGGATGCCGATCAGGATCGCGCCCCGGACCCGGCGTACCACCAGGACCAGCGTGATCAGCAGGCCGACCACGAAGACCAGCATCGGCCAGCTGACGATCTTGCCGTTGATACCCAGCCCGACCGGCACGGTGGAGTTCGCGGCGTCCGGCACGCGCCGGACGAACCCGGCGTCGACCAGGCCGATGATGGTCAGGAACAGACCGATGCCGACGCCGATCGCGGTCTTGAGCTGCGTCGGCACCGACCGGAACACCGCGGTACGCAGTCCGGTGAGCACCAGGATGCCGATCAGCACACCCTCGATGACCACCAGGCCCATCGCGTCCGCCCAGGTCATCTGGGGCGCGATCTCGTACGCGACGAGCGCGTTCACACCCAGGCCGGCCGCGAGCGCGATCGGGAACCGGGCCACCACGCCCATCAGGATGGTCATCAGGCCGGCGACCAGCGCGGTCGCCGCGGCGAGCGCCGGAATCGCCAGCGAACGGCCGTCGCCGTCCTTCCCGCTGCCCAGGATCAGCGGGTTCAACACCACGATGTACGCCATCGTGAAGAACGTGGCGAAACCGCCCCGAAGCTCCCGGCTCAGCGTGGACCCGCGTGCCGAGATCAGGAAGAAGCGGTCGAAGCCGTTACGTGGATGCGCGGGATCGGGCGGAGTGCCGTGATCCGGCGGTGGAGCAATGGACATGGTTCCTCATCTGGTCATCGGCCGGGTTTTGTCGCGCGCATCGTCCCAGATCACCTGGCGGGCAGGGAAGAACGATCACGTAGGCTGGGCCGGTGTCACAGGAGCAACAGCCGCGGCCGGAGCCGCTCGACCCGCCGATGGTGCCGTTCGCCGTCGCCGGGCTGATCGCCTGGGCGGTGGCCGGTCTGGTGCTACTGATCTTCTTCCGGGACTGGCTCACCGAGTCCGGGCGTCAGAACTGGCTCTGGACCTGCCTGGCCGGTTTTCTGTGGGGCTTTCCCGGCCTGGCGGTGATGATGCGGCACGACGCCAACCGGCGTCGCCGACGCGCGGCCGCCGCGCAGCGGCCGCGCTGACCGGTCAGGGGTGGCCGTACGGCTCCGCCGGCTCGGACGCCTCGACCGACCCGGGGGCCCGGCTGACCGTCATGGCCTCGACCGCGCTGTCGTCGTAGACGGTGGGCAGCTCCTCGACCGGCGTCTCGGGCGTCTCCACAAGCGTCTCCGAGTGCGCGCCGCACCCGTGGTCGGCGCTGACCACCCGGCCGTCGTCGGGCGCGTAGAAGTTGCCGCACGCGCCGAAGGCCAGTCGCAGCGCCCCGGCCAGCGGCAGGTAGAAACCGCAGGTGCCGCAGCGGGCGGCGGCCGGCGCGGCCGTCGAGATCGCGGCGTCCGGGCCGTGGTCACCGTCGTACCAGCGCTGGGCGGTCTCGGCGCGCCCCTCCCGGGACAGCACCCGGGCCCGGCCCAGCCCCAGCTCCCAGGCGGTCTCCTCGACCGCCGGGTCGTCGGAGAGCAGGTAGCCGGGCGCGAGCCGCTCGTCGTCGGCCGGGGTGGGCAGCAGGTCGCCCGGGCCCAGGTCGCCCGGCTTGAGCCGCTCCTGCCAGGGCAACCAGCCCGGGGCGAGCAGCGCGTCCGGGCCGGGCAGCAGCACCGTCTCGCAGATGGTGACGTGCCGGCTGCGCGGCACCCGGGTCACCGTGACGGCCCAGCGCCAGCCGCGGTAACCGGCCATCCGGCATTCGAAGTAGTGGGTGACGACCCGGTCGCCCTCGGCGACGGCCTGGAGATGGTCGCCGATGTCTGTCGGCTCCACCTCGGTGATGGCGTCGCGGGCCACCTCGACGGCGGCGGCGCAGACCTGGTCGAGCCGGGGAGCGCGGGCGGAGGCGGGCCTGGTCACCGGACCATTGTTCCCCATGCCGGTCCACGGGTGACAGGCACTCCCCGGAGTCGTTCTCCGCGGGTGATGCGGCGCGCGTGGATCGAATGGGCGAGGATGGGACGCATGGCGCTGTCCTCCCGCTCCGGCCGCTCCTTTCTGGGGCGGACCGTCGGCACCGGCATCCGCGCCACCCGGCTGCTGTTGCGCGGGTCTCTGCACGGCGGGCGCTGGATGACCCGCCGCGCCGGCACCGCCCGGGCCCGCAGCGCCGGCAACGAGGTGGGCATGGTCCGGCTGTTCGACCTGCACGCCCTCTCCTGCGCCGGCGACACGCTCATCGCCATCGGCCTGGCCGGGACGATCTTCTTCGACGTGCCGCTGGGCGAGGCACGCAACAAGGTCGCCCTCTACCTGCTGGTGACCATGGTCCCGTTCGCCATGCTCGCCCCGGTGGTCGGCCCGCTGCTCGACCACTTCCGCCACGGCCGGCGGTACGCGCTGGCCACCACCATGCTCGGCCGCGCGTTCCTGGCCTGGCTGATCTCCGACTACATCGGCGGCTTCGGGCTCTACCCGGCGGCGTTCGGCGTGCTCGCGCTCTCCCGGGCGTACGGCGTGGCCCGCTCGGCAGCGGTCCCCCGGCTGCTGCCCGAGGGCCTGGGACTGTCCCAGGTCGGGGCGCGGGCGAGCGTCTACGGCACGGTGGCGGGCGCGCTCGTCGCGCCGATCGGGCTGGCCGCGTTCTGGTTCGGGCCGCAGTGGCCGCTGCGGGTCGCGTCGGTGATCTTCCTGGTCGGCATGGTGATCTCCCTGCGGCTGCCGCCGAAGGCCGACTCCGAGCCGCCGGAGCGGATGCCGCACCCGCTGCGCGCGATGCGCCGCCGTGATGGCGAGCGCCCGCTGGGCCGGGGCCGCCCGGCCGGCCGCCTGGTGATCGCCACGCTGATCGGCGCGGCGGCGCTGCGCGGGCTCTACGGCTTCCTGCTGCTCTTCCTGGCCTTCGCCATCAAGGCCGGCGACCTGACCACCGATTTCTTCGGCCGTGACCTCGGCGCCCAGGGCGCGCTGGGCCTGGTCGGCGGCGCGCTGGCCGTCGGCACGTTCCTGGCCACCGCGATCGGCACCCGGCTGCGCATCCACCGGCCGACCGCGCTCCAGTCCAGCGGCACGATAGTGGTGGCCGGCGTGGCGGTGCTCGCCGCGCTGAAGTTCTCCCTGCCCATGGTGGCGCTGCTCTGCCTGGTGGCGGCGATGATGAGCGGGATCGCCAAGCTGACGGTGGACGCCTCGATCCAGGAACGCATCCCGGAGCGGCTGCGGGCCAGTTCGTTCGCGCACTCGGAGACCGCGCTGATGCTCGCGTTCGTAGCCGGGGGCGGGCTCGGGCTGGTGCCGTTCACCGGGCTGATCGGGGTGACCGTCGCCGCCGTGGTGGCCGCGCTGGTGGCCGTACGCGGCGTGCTGGTCGCCGGCAAGCTGCGGGGTGAGCACCTGGTCGGCCGGCCGCTCGGCGACGAGGAACTGGCGGCGGAGCAGGCCACCCGAGCCGCGGAACCGGCCACCACCTCGTTCGACGACCCGGCGCCCACGTCACCGGCGCCTCAGCGTGCCGGCCCGCCGGAGGACGACGGGCTCGCGCCGCCCGGCTTCCACATCTACCGGCCCTCCTCATCGGTGGGCGGTTCCGGCGGCGTCGAGGACACCGAGCGGCGCGACCCCCGGGGGCCGGTGGCGTGACCGGGCTGCTCGTGGTCACGGCGGTACCCGCCGAGGCCGAGGCGATCCGCGCCGGCCTGACCGCATCCGCCGCGCCGGACGGGACGGCACCGCCGGACGTGACGGTGCTGCCGGTCGGTGTCGGCCCGGCTGTCGCCGCTGCCGCCACGGCACGGCTGCTGGCGCTGGCCGAGGCGGCCGGGCGGCCGTACCGGGCGGTGGTCAGCGCCGGCATCGCCGGTGGCTTCGTCGGCCGGGTCGCGGTGGGCGGCACGGTGCTCGCCGACCGCAGTGTCGCCGCCGACCTGGGCGCCGAGTCGCCCGGCGGGTTCATCCCGGTCGAGGACCTGGGGATGCCCCCCGAGCTGCTGGGCGGCGGCCGGATCGTGCCCGCCGATCCGGGCCTGCTGGCCGGGCTGCGGGCCGCCCTGCCGGGGGCGGCTGGTCGGCACCACCCCAGGTGTACGGCGTACACCTCGATGGGACCAGGCTAGGTGTACGCCGTACACCCGTCAAGGCGGATACTGTGACAACCGCCCCCGGGAAGGCGAGGAACCACATGCCGAAGCAGGCGGAGAAGGTGCGCCGGGCACCGCTGAGCAGGGACCGGATCCTGCGTGCCGCCGTCGCGCTCGCCGACGGGACCGGCATCGAGTCGCTCAGCATGCGCAACCTCGCCCAAGACCTGGGCGTCGTGCCGATGGCGCTCTACAAGCACGTGGCGAACAAGGACGAACTGGTCGACGGCATGATCGACGTCGTGGTCGCGGAGATCGATCCGCCGGAGGCCGGTGACTGGAAGCAGGCGATCCGGCGGCGCATCCTCTCGGCGCGACAGGTGCTGCTGCGCCACCCCTGGGCGCCGCTGGCGATCGAGTCCCGCAGCACGGCGACGCCGGCCGTGCTGGCGTACCTCGACTCCACCGTCGGGGCGCTGCGCGCCGGAGGGTTCTCCACCGACCTCGCCCACCACGTAATGCACGCGATGGGCAGCCGGGTGCTGGGCTTCAGCCAGGAACTGTTCGACGCCACCCGGCAGGCCGGCCGGTCCGGCGCGACAGTGCCCGAGCCACCGGCCGACCTGCCGCCGGAGATGGCCGCCCGATTCCCCAACCTCGCGGCGATCGCCACCGCGGCGTCGCACGACGGCGACTCGGTCGTCGGGCCGGGCTGCGACGACCAGTTCGAATTCGAGTTCGCGCTGGACCTGCTGCTCGACGGCATCGAACGGCTGCACCGGGGCGGCTGGACGTCACACCGGACGCTGTGAAGGGCGGCCCGGCCCCCGGGGTTACGGTGGGGACGTGGCGCTCTCCCTGGCGATCTCCCCCTGCCCCAACGACACGTTCGTCTTCGACGCCCTGGTGCACGGCCGGGTGCCCGGCGCGCCGCCGGTCGAGGTGACCTACGCGGACGTCGACGTGACCAACACGGCCGCCGAGCGGGGCGCGTTCGACCTGGTGAAGGTCAGCTACGCGGCGCTGCCCTGGCTGCTGGACGACTACCACCTGCTGCCCTGCGGCGGCGCGCTCGGCCGGGGCTGCGGCCCGCTGGTGCTGACCCGCGGCGACCGGACCGACCTGTCCGGCGCGACGGTGGCGGTGCCCGGCGAGCGGACCACCGCGTACCTGCTGTTCCGGCTCTGGGCGGCCGACCAGGCGCCGGCGCGCATCGAGGTGGTGCCGTTCCACGAGATCATGCCGGGCGTGGCCGCCGGCCGGTACGACGCCGGCCTGGTGATCCACGAGGCGCGCTTCACCTACCCGCGGCACGGGCTGACCGCGCTCGTCGACCTGGGCGAGTGGTGGGAGGGCGACACCGGGCTGCCGATCCCGCTGGGCGCGATCCTGGCCCGCCGAGGCGCTGTCGACCCGGCCGAGGCCGCCGCCTGGATCCGCGAGTCGGTACGCCAGGCGTGGGCCGACCCGGCTGCGAGCCGCGAGTACGTCCTCACGCACGCGCAGGAGATGGAGCCCGACGTGGTGGACCGGCACATCGGCCTCTACGTCAACGAATTCACCGCCGACCTGGGTGAGGCCGGCTTCGCCGCCGTGGAGGCGCTGCTGGGCCGGGCCGCCGACGCCGGGCTCGTCCCTCAGACCTCCAGCTCGCGCGCCACCGCGTGGACCAGCTGAGCGATCTTCTGGGAGGTCTTCCGATCCGGGAAGCGACCCCGGCGCAGGTCCGGCTGGACCTTCGCCTCCAGCACCTTGATCATGTCTTCGACCAGGCCGTGCAACTCCTCGGCCGGCCGGCGGCGCAGCTCCGCCACCGAAGGCGGCGCCTCCAGCAGCTTGACCCCCATCGCCTGGGCGCCCCGCCGGCTGTCCACGACGCTGAAATCGACCCGCTGGCCACCCTTCAGGTCGGCGACACCCGCCGGGTAGCGCGCCCTTCGACAGGAACACGTCGCCACCCTCGTCACTGGTGACGAACCCGTACCCCTTGGCGGCGTCGTACCACTTCACTCGACCCGTCGGCACCTGTTGAACCCCGCTCCACTCGAACCGTCTACCCCTCCAAGGCTAGCCCGATGATCCGGTCCAGCGCCCTCGGGAATTCGACGAGATCATCAAGCACCAGGTACGCCCCGGCCTCGGTCAGTTCGTCGACCGAGCAGGGACCGGTCGCCACTGCCACGCCTGGGATTCCCGCAGCTCGCGCGGCGGCCATGTCGGCCACGTGGTCACCCACGTAGAGCGTCGCGCCGTGCTCGCGCAACGCGACCGCCTTCTGCTCGGCGAACACGTCCCCGGCCAGCTCGTCCACCGGTAGCCCGAGGTGGTCCAGGTGCAGCTTCGCCAGCCGGCCGATCTTCGCGGTCACCACCATCGTCCGGCCGCCGCGCGCCTGCACCGCGCGC
>NZ_KK037233.1:3873726-3881690 GCF_000568915.1 Micromonospora sp. M42
TGCGCTCCGGCGGGAACCAGTGCGCCAGCTCGGTGCGCAGCGGCGGGCCCAGCCGCGACACCGCCAGATCCCCGTCCACGTGCACGCCGGTCCGCGTGGTGAGCGCCCGGAACGCGGCGGCGATCCCGGGGCGGGAGTCGACCAGTGTCATGTCGAGGTCGAAGCCGACCATCAGCGGAGGCATGCCGAGAACCTACCCAGCGGGCTAGCGTGGTACGACGATGACCACCTCACTCGCCGACCACCTGCGGGCCCTCCCCGACGAGTCCCTCGCCGCGCTGCTCCAGCTGCGGCCGGACCTCGTCGTACCGGTGCCGGCCGACGTGTCCGCCCTCGCCCTGCGCGCCCAGTCCCGGGTCTCCGTGGCCCGGGCGCTCGACGGGCTGGACCAGTTCACCCTCCAGATCCTCGACGCCGCCCGCCTCACCCGCGGCCCCGAGGGCGCCACCTCCACCGACCAGATCCTGGCCATGGCCACCGCCGGGCCACGACCCCCCGCGCCCACCGCGGTCCGCGCCGCCGTCGACCGGCTCCGGGCCCGGTTCCTGCTGTACGGCCCCGAGCACGACCTGTGCTTGGCCGGGGGCATCGACGAGGTGTCCCCGTACCCGGCGGGGCTGGGCCGGCCGGCGGCGGAGCTGGACCCGCGCGTGGCGCGCCCTCTGCGCGGACCCGGCGAAGCTGCGGCGGACGCTGCTGTCCGCCCCGCCCTCGGCCCGCGCCGTCCTGGACCGGCTCGCCGCCGGACCGCCGGTCGGCACCGTCGCGCCGGGCGCGTTGGAGGCCCCCGCGACCGGCGCCGAGGACGTGCTCCCGCCGGACCTGGTAAACGGCGGCGCGCCGACCGGCTCCCCGATCCGCTGGCTGGTCGAGCACCGGCTGCTGGTGCGGATGTCCGGCGGCCGCAACGGCACCGTCGAGCTGCCCCGCGAGGTGGGGCTGGTGCTGCGCCGCGACTCCGGCCCGCTCGGCCCGCTGCGCACCAGCCCACCCGTGGTGTCCGGCCCGCCCCGCGAGGTCAAGTCCGTCGACTCGGCCGGGGCCGGGCAGACCATGGAGGTGGTCCGGCACACCGAGGCGCTGCTGGAGGCGCTGATCGTGGAGCCGGCCCCGGTGCTGCGCTCCGGCGGCATCGGCGTCCGCGACCTGCGCCGGCTCGCCCGTGGACTCGGACTGGACGAGACGACCACCGCGCTGCTGTTCGAGGTCGCGTACGCGGCCGGGCTGACCGGTGAGATGGAGCTGACCGGCGCGGCCACCACCCGCTACGGCGGCGACCAGCAGATCCTGCCCACCGGCGGGTACGAGGTGTGGCGCGCGGCGTCGCTGGCCCAGCGCTGGGAGCAGCTCGCCCGCGCCTGGATGTCGATGCCCCGCCAGGCCGGCCTGATCGGGCAGCGCGACGACCGGGACCGGCCCATCTCGGTGCTCTCCGCCGAGGCGGAACGAGCCGGCGCGCCCGCCGCCCGGCGTGCGGTGCTCGCCGTGCTCGCCGACCTGCCGGCCGGCACCGCGCCCACCCCGGACGAAGTGCTGGAACTGCTGGACTGGCGCGCGCCCCGGCGGGCCCGGGGGCGGGAGACGGCGCACCGGGAGGTGCTGGCCGAGGCGGCCTCGCTGGGCGTGACCGGACTCGGCGCGCTCACCACGTACGGGCGGCTGCTGCTCGCCGAGCTGACCGACGCCGACGAACGCGGCGACGACCCGCTCGGGCTGCGCTCCGACGCCGAGTCGGGCGACCCGTCGACCACCGTCCGCGCGCTGGACGGGCTGCTGCCCGCCCCGGTCGACCACGTGCTGGTGCAGGCCGACCTGACAGTCGTGGTGCCCGGCCCGCCCGACCCGGCGCTCGCCGCCGAACTGGACGTGGTGGCCGAGCACGAGTCGGCGGGCGGTGCGAGCGTGCACCGGGTCACCACGGGCAGCATCCGGCGGGCGCTGGACGCCGGCTACACCGCGGAGGACCTGCACGCGCTGTTCCGCCGCCGGTCCCGTACCCCGGTGCCGCAGGGCCTGACCTATCTGGTCGACGACGTGGCCCGTAAGCACGGCGGGCTGCGCGTCGGGTCGTCCGGCGCATACGTGCGCAGCGACGACGAGGCGCTGCTCACCGAGGTGCAGGCCGACCGGCGCCTGGAGCCGCTGGCGTTCCGCCGGCTCGCACCCACCGTGCTGGTCACGCCGTACCAGGTCAACCGGATGCTCACCGCGTTGCGCGACGCCGGGTACGCCCCGGTGCCCGAGGACGCCAGCGGAGCGACGGTGCTGGCCCGGCCGAAGACCCGGCGGGCGCCGGCCCGTACCGGGATCGGCCGCGCGGTGGACCCGCTCGCCACGCCGAAGCTGCCGATGCCCCGTCTGCTCGGCGTGGTGGAGCAGATCCGCCGGGGCGACGCGGCGGCCCGGGCGGCGCGGCGGGCCCCGGCGGTGGTCCGGGGCGGCGCGGCGGCGGGCGGTCCCGCCCCGGTGCCCGGTCACGGTGACGCGCTGGCGGTGCTTCAGCAGGCGGTACGGGACAAGGCACTGGTCTGGGTCGGCTACGTCGACGCGCACGGGGCGACCGCGTCCCGGCTGGTCCGGCCGGTGTCTATCGGCGCCGGCTACCTGCGCGCCGAGGACGACCGGACGGAGATGCTGCACACGTTCGCGCTGCACCGGATCACCGCGGCCGTGCTGGAGGAGTGAGGCGTCACTCCCCGTTGCGGCGCAACGTGCCCACCACCGACACGGCCAGCAGCAACGCGAACGCCGCGCCGGCCGACTCGCCGACCGAGTCCACGAAGCCCTGCTGCTGCACCAGCAGCCCGAACAGGAACCAGCCGAACACCCCGACGGCGGCGGCCGCGTAGCCGAACAGGACCGCCGTGGGCACCTCCTGCTGCTGCGTCCGCTCCTCGTCGGGAAGCACGTCCTGGTCAACGGTCATGGCAGTCCCTCCCCGTCCCGGCTTGGACCCGGCTTCCAGAGTGGCACCTGCCGGACCGGGCGGACAGGGGTTAAAACCCTGATCCGGGCCGTCCGGTCACGGGTGAGGGCGGGTTCCGGGCCGGTTCAGGTGCCGGGGCGGCGGCCGATCACCACCACGCGGGTGCCGACCGAACCCAGCTCCCACAGGCGTACCGCGTCGCGGTGCAGCAGGTTCACGCAGCCGTGCGAGCCGATCGCGCCGTTGTGCAGGTACGTGGTGGTCTCGTGGAAGCCGATCCCGCCGTTGAACTGCTGCCAGTACGGCAGCCACACCTCGTACGGGTTGGACCACTCGCGCGGGTTCTTCCGCCCCACCGTGTACGTGCCGGCCGGGGTGGCGTAGCCGGACATGCCGGTGCGGGTGACTGTCGGGCCCATCACCACCTCGCCGCCGCGCATCGCCCAGACCGTCTGCCGGGTCAGGTCGACGCAGAACGTCAGCCGGGAACCGGCCTTGCACCGCGCGGTGTCGGTGGCGGCAAGCCGCTTCGCCACGTCGTACGTGGTGGGGCCCGCGCGACCCGAGGACGGGCTGATGCCGTACCGGATCTGGAACTTCTTGATCGCGGCGCAGTCGGCGGCGGACTGCTCGCCGTCCACGGTCAGCGTCCCGAAGCCGCCCAGCCGGGTCAGGTACGTCTCCACGGCCCGCTGGTGCTCGCCCTGCGGGCACCCGGCGGACGCGCTCGGCTTCGGCTTGGGTTTCGTCGTCTTCGTCGCCTCCGGCGATCGGGAGGGTTTCGGCGAGGCCGTCCGGCTCGGCTGCGCCGACGGGGACGTGACCGGCTGCTCCGGCGTGGGCGACGCGCTCGCCCCCGATGCTCCCTCCGTCAGCCCGACCGGGCCGGGGGTGCTCCCCCCGGCGCCGTCCGCCTGCGGATCGAGCGCGCAGGCGCCGACACCGACCAGCACGACCACCGCCAGGGCGGTGACCCGGGCGAGAAACCGGACACGCTGCATGGGCCCTCCCTGGACAGTCGTCCCGCTTGCTAGACGTGTGGGACGAGTATGACGTTGCCTGTCCAGCCGGACTTTTTTGCGCAGCCCTCCGGCGTGCAACACTGGTTGGTCGGCCTCCGGCAGGTCAGCCGGGGTGCGGCGGGGTTCCGGGCAGCGGGGTTCCGGGCGATGCGAGAGGACGCTGGCGTGAGCGGTGGACCACTGATCGTGCAGTCGGACAAGACGCTGCTACTGGAGATCGACCACCCCGACGCGCAGGCGTGCCGGATGGCCATCGCGCCCTTCGCCGAGCTGGAACGCTCCCCCGAGCACGTGCACACGTACCGGCTGACGCCGCTGGGCCTGTGGAACGCGCGGGCCGCCGGCCACGACGCCGAGGGCGTGGTCGACTCGCTGATCAAGTACTCCCGCTACCCGGTGCCGCACGCGCTGCTGGTCGACGTGGCCGAGACGATGGACCGGTACGGCCGGCTCCAGCTCGCCAACGACCCGGTGCACGGCCTGGTGCTGCGCGCGCTGGACCGGGTGGTGCTGATCGAGGTCGCCAAGAGCAAGAAGCTCGCCGGCATGCTCGGCGCGAAGCTCGACGACGACACCATCGCGGTGCACCCGTCCGAGCGGGGCCGGCTCAAGCAGGCGCTGCTCAAGCTGGGCTGGCCGGCCGAGGACCTGGCCGGGTACGTGGACGGCGAGGCGCACCCGATCGAGCTGGCCGAGGCCGGCAAGGACGGCGGCAAGCCGTGGACGCTGCGGTCGTACCAGCGGGAAGCCGTCGAGGCGTTCTGGGCCGGCGGCTCCGGCGTGGTGGTGCTGCCCTGTGGCGCCGGCAAGACGCTGGTCGGCGCGGCGGCCATGGCCGAGGCGAAGGCGACCACGCTGATCCTGGTCACCAACACCGTGGCGGGACGGCAGTGGAAGCGGGAGCTGATCGCCCGCACGTCGCTGACCGAGGAGGAGATCGGCGAGTACTCGGGCGAGCGCAAGGAGATCCGCCCGGTCACCATCGCCACGTACCAGGTGCTCACCTCGCGGCGCGGCGGCGCGTTCACCCACCTGGACCTGTTCGGCGCCCGCGACTGGGGCCTGGTCGTCTACGACGAGGTGCACCTGCTGCCCGCGCCGATCTTCCGCTTCACGGCGGACCTCCAGGCCCGTCGCCGGCTCGGCCTCACCGCGACTCTGGTACGCGAGGACGGCCGCGAGGGCGACGTGTTCAGCCTGATCGGCCCGAAGCGGTACGACGCGCCGTGGAAGGACATCGAGCAGCAGGGCTGGATCGCCCCGGCGGAGTGCACCGAGGTACGGGTGACGCTCACCGACGCCGAGCGCATGGCGTACGCGACGGCGGAGGCCGAGGAGCGCTACCGGATGGCGGCCACCGCCCGCACGAAGCTGCCGGTGGTCCGTGCCCTGGTGGACCGGCACCCGGACGAGCAGGTCCTCGTCATCGGTGGGTTCCTCGACCAGCTGCACCAGTTGGGCGAATACCTCGACGCGCCGATCGTGCAGGGCTCCACCACGAACAAGGAACGCGAGCGGCTGTTCGACGCGTTCCGCTCCGGCTCGTTGCGGACGCTGGTGCTCTCGAAGGTCGGCAACTTCTCCATCGACCTGCCCGAGGCGGCTGTCGCGATCCAGGTGTCCGGCACGTTCGGCTCCCGGCAGGAGGAGGCGCAGCGGCTCGGGCGGGTGCTGCGCCCGAAGGCCGACGGGCGGCAGGCGCACTTCTACACGGTGGTCTCCCGGGACACCATCGACACCGAGTACGCCGCGCACCGGCAGCGCTTCCTGGCCGAGCAGGGGTACGCATACACCATCGTGGACGCCGACGACGTGCTCGGGCCGACGCTGCCGACTGTCGACTGACCGGCGCGCGGCCGGGCGGGCCGCCGTGGTGCGGCCCGCCCGGTCTCGCGGTCAGCCCTTGCCGCTGGCGCGGAACGCGACCCAGGCGTCGCTCATCCGGTCGGCCTGGCCCGGGGTGAACATGTTCATGCAGGAGTCCTGCGTGTAGTCCATGAAGTTGTGGATCGGGTCCAGCCCCGGCGCGGTGCAGGTGTCCGCCCCGATCGGGCAGTTGAACTGCGGCGCCGCCTCACGCGGCGTGTCCGCCACGAAGTCGCCGGACGCGGAGCAGCCGTGCGCGAACGTGTGCTCCAGCATCAGCCAGTGCCCGACCTCGTGCGTGAGCGTGTCGCCGAGCGCGTACTTGCCGGCCGTGCCGCCCGGCATCGACTCGTCCAGCATCACCACGCCGTCGATGTAGTCGCGGCCGTTGTTGTAGCCCTTCGGGAAGTACGCCCAGCCGAGCAGCCCGTCACCGATGTTCGCCGCGTAGACGTTCAGGGTGCGGGAGTCGCCGGTGTAGAGCGCCTTCTTCATGTCCCGCTCGTTCTTGCCCGGCACCACCGTGTACCAGGCGCTGTTCACGGTCCAGGTGGTGTCGACAAGCGAGAAGCGGAACGGCGTGTCCGAGGCGTCGGCCGCGGTACGACCCGCGAACGAGTCGTTGAGCACCGTCATCTGCGCCGAGATGAGCGTGCTCCAGCGGGCCTTCTCGGTCGCGCTCAGCTCGTGGTCGGAGATCATGTGGAAGACCGTCGGCACGGTGACGCTGCCGTTGGCGAGGCGCGGCGAGTCCTTGATGAC
Organism: Micromonospora sp. M42; assembly: GCF_000568915.1. Classification (NCBI taxonomy): domain Bacteria; kingdom Bacillati; phylum Actinomycetota; class Actinomycetes; order Micromonosporales; family Micromonosporaceae; genus Micromonospora; species Micromonospora sp. M42. Next base: position 3,880,303 of record NZ_KK037233.1, read on the forward strand.
GCCGTACGCCTTGGCCTCGTTCGTCGAGTAGAGCGCGGGCTCCTTGGCGGTGGCGCCCTCGCGTACCCGGGCGGCGCTGTGGTTATCGGCACCCGGCTCGCACTCGGCGGCGGCGGGAGAGGCGGCCGTGGCCGCGACGGGGGCTCCGCCGGTGGTCAGGAAGGTGGCGGCGGCAGCGACGAGCACTGCCAGGTGAATCGTCGGTTTCCTGTGCATCGTTGCACCTTTCGGAAGGCATGAAAGGAGTACCGACGCGGGGTTGTCAAAGCTGCGGATCGATGACGTCGTCGTCCCGCCATAAGACCACGTCAATGGGCATCGGCAACAGTCCCCGGCAGGGACCGCTCCGGACGGGTCAGGCGGCGCTCAGCTTCCTCAGCAGGTACTGGTTCAGGCTCATGCCTTCCTCGGCGGCGTGGATGGCCAACTCTCGGTGCAGGCTCTCGCCGACCCGCAGGTTGAACTTGCCCGAGTACCTGCGCTCGGACAGCGGCTCAGCGCCGCCAGCCCGCGCAGGAATCGCCTCCCGCGCCGGGTCAGCCACGCAGGTAGCGGGCGCGGCGGCCGAAGTCGCGGAAGCCCAGCCGCCGGTACAGCCCGGCCGCCGGGTTGTCGTCGTTGACGCAGAGCCACGCGCCGTCCGTGCCCGCGTCGGCGAGGCCCCGCAGCACGCGCGCCACCAGGTACGCGCCGACTCGCCGCCCGCGCCAGCCCGGCACGACGCCGACCTGGTCGATCCAGTTGTCGAGCACGGTGACGAAGCCGGCCGCGGTGCCGTCCGGGCCGCGCGCGAGCAGCGTCAACTCCGGCCGGAAGTCCTCGTCGTCGCGCAGGTCGCCCAGCCACTCGTCGGCCTCCGGCTCCACGAAGCCGGGCCGGTCGGCGAACGACGCGCGGTAGGTGGCGAACAGCTCCAGTCCCAGCGTGGCGGGCTCCACTGTGACGCCGTCCGGCGCGGTGACCTCGGGCAGCGCGTCGAGGTCGTGCCGCAGCACCCACTCCAGGAACGTCCGCGTGTAGCCGCGCTTGGCGAACAACTCCTCCGCGCCCGCGTTCCACGTCTCCGTGGTGACCAGCAGTCCAGCGTCGCCGACGTGCTTCTCCGCCCAGTCGAGCAGCGCGCCGCCGAGCCCGCGCCCGCGCCACGCGGGGTGCACGAGGCCGGTGGCGGTGGCCGGCGTCCGCCCGGCGCCGACCCCGACGGCCGCGACCAGGTCGCCGCCGGACCACGCCCCGTGGGTACGCGCCTGAAGCAGCCGCGCCCGCACCAGCGGGGTACGCCCGAACAGCGGCAGCCCGCCGTCAGTGGCGAGGCACGCCTGCGCCAGGCCGGTCAACGCGGGCAGGTCGTCCTCGCCGACTTCCCGCCACACAAGCGCACCCGTCCC
>NZ_KK037233.1:3881790-3933866 GCF_000568915.1 Micromonospora sp. M42
CCGACCCCACGGCCCAGCACTCCGACGCAGTAGGCCAAACCCCGTCCCTCACGGTCAACCGGATTCCCCACCCACCCACCCACCCGCCCACCCCCCGCGTCGATCTTGGAGTTGTGGCGCCTCAGATGCCCGCTTCGCGGCTTACGCGAGGCACCACAACTCCAAGATCGGCGCGAGCGCGTGGGCAGCGCAGAAGAGGGCCGCGCGACTACCCCGCGCGCCCGCAACATGAGACGAGCGTTTCGCTCGCTGGGACTCGCGGAGATCTTGGAAGGAGAGGGCCCTCATGACGACCGCTTCCTTCCAAGATCTCTGCGTGGATCGACGCGAAACGCCAGGAGTGCCGTTGATCATGCAGTTGCGGCCCGGGCAAGAGCCGCAAAACGGGCACCCGAGGGGCCGCGACTGCAAGATCAGCGAGGCGAGGAGGCGGAGGCGGAGTTGGCGTGGATCAGGACCGTGGCACCCGCGGAGAGGGGGGCCAAGAGCCACTTCAGGGGCTGCTCGTCCTCGGTCGGGTCCACCCGGAGGCGGTCGCCGGGGTGCAGATCGAGCTGGGTGGCGATCTCGGCGGCCAGGCGACGCCAGGCCCCGAAGCTGGTGCCGTCCGCCGTGGCCGGCCCGGACGGGTCGACTGCCGTGTAGTCCGGCGGGTCGGTGGGGTGCCGCAGCACCTCGGCCGACCAGTCCAGCCAGCCCGGCGGCACCTCGCCGAGCGGCCCCGGACCGGTGCCCACCAGATAGCGGTGCGTCCCCTCGGGTACGTCCTCCAGCCAGTCGTCGAGGCGTTCCGGCGTCACGAACACCGCGTCGTACGGCCGGTCCGCGCCCGGTTCCAGCACCGGCAGGCCGGCCAGCGCGCGGGGACGGAACGACACCGTCAACCCGACCGACCAGGCCCCGAGCAGCACCGCCGCGGTACGCCAGTGCGGCGGCAGCAGCACCGCCACCCGGTCACCGGGGCGCAGCCCGCACCCGTCGCGGAGCAGCCCGGCGCTGCGGGCCGTCCACTCGCCGAGCTGCGCGGCGGTCAGGTCGGTGCGTTCGCCCGTCCCGTCGTCGTGGTAGCTGAGCAGCGGGTACCCGACCGCGTCGGGCGCGACGGCGACGGCTGCCTGGTGGGCCATGCGCGAAACTCCTGTCTGCCGGTCCGCTCACCCTAACCGTCCGAGCCGCCCGTCCGGAGCAACCGAAGCAGCCCGGATCAGCGCACGGGCAGCTCTGGACCACCGTCGAGCAGCGGCGCCAGCAGGTCACCCTGCTTCTCCACCCGCTTGAGCACCTCCCCGGCGGTGTACGGCCGCGTCGACGGCCGCTTCCCGGCCGCCCCGGCCTCCACCTCGTCCCAGGTCAGCGGCGTCGACACGGCCGGCACCGGCTGGGCCCGCAGCGAGTACGGCGCCACTGTCGTCTTCGCCGCGTTGTTCTGGCTCCAGTCGATGAAGACCTTGCCGGGCCGAAGGTTCTTCGCCATCTTCGACACGACCAGCTTCGGGTGCGCCTGCTCCAGTTCCTGCGCGATCCGCTTGGCGTAGTCGGAGACGATCTCGGCGTCCTGCGTACCGGCGATCGGGCAGCACAGCTGCATGCCCTTCTTCCCGGACGTCTTCGGGAACGAGGAGATCCCGTCGGAAGCCAGCCGGTCGCGCATCAGCAGCGCCACCTGGCAGCACTGCTTGAGCGCGGCCGGGGCGCCCGGATCCAGGTCGACCACCATCATGTCCGGGTGCGCGCCGATCTTCCACTGCGGAGTGTGCAGCTCCAACGCGGCGAGATTCGCCAGCCACACCAGCGTGGGCAGCTCGTCGCAGACCACGTAGTCGATGGTTTCCCGCCCCTTCGTAGAGCCGGGGGCGGGCAGGTTCTCGGTGCGTACCCAGCCGGGGGTCGCGGCGGGTGCGTTCTTCTCGAAGAACGAGCCGCCGTCGACGCCGTTGGGAAACCGGATCCGGGTGAGCGCGCGGTCGTGCAGGTGCGGCAGCAGCACCGGGGCGATCCGGGTGTAGTAGTCGATCACCTCGCCCTTGGTGAAGCCGGCCTGCGGGAAGAGCACCTTGTCCAGGTTGGACAGCTCCAGCGAGCGCCCCTCGACCTCGACCTTGAGCCGGTCAGCCGGCATCGTCGACCTCCTCGGGCGGCTTGTCCGGGCGCAGGCGCAGGATGCGCGGGAAGCGCAGCCTCCCGTCCGGCGTGCGCTGGCCGTACTTGACCTCCACCACGATCCGGGGAGTTACCCAGATCGCGCCGCGGGCATCCTCGCGCGGCACCCCGGCGGCGAACGGCGACGCGGTGGCCCGCAGCGGTTCCAGCTCACGCAGCAGTTCCCGTTCGATGGCCGCGCCGATCCCGCCGCCGACCCGCCCCCGGTAGATCAGCCGCCCGTCCGGGCCGGGCACGCCGACGAGCAGACCGCCGACGCGCCGCGCGCCGGGCCGCCAGCCGCCGACCACGAAGTCGCCGGTGACCTCCAGCTTGACCTTCACCCAGTCCGGGGAGCGCACGCCGGGCCGGTAGAGCGAGTCGACCCGCTTGGCCATCACCCCCTCCAGCCCGTGCTCGCCGGCCGCCGCGTAGGTGGCCGGGCCGTCGCCGAAGACCGGCGGCACCGCCCACCGGGCGGCGCCGAGCCCGAGCGACTCCAGCGCCGCCCGCCGCTCCCGCCACGGCCGGGCGGTCAGGTCCTCGCCGTCGAGCCGCAACAGGTCGAAGATCATGTACGTGACGGGCACGGTCGCCGCCAGCCGAGCCGCCTTGGCCGGGTTGCGCACGTGCATCCGTTCGGCGAGCGCGGTGAACGAGGGCTGCCCGTCGGTGAAGAGGACCACCTCGCCGTCGAGCAGCGCGTCACCTACCTGCTCGGCCAGGTTGAGCAGTTCCGGGTACGCGGTGGTGATCTCGACGCCGGAGCGGGCGTAGAAGTGCCGGTCGCCGCGGGAGATGTCGGCGAGCGCGCGGACGCCGTCCCACTTGAACTCGTACGACCAGGCAGCGCCGGCCGGGAGCTGCCCGGTCGTCGCGAGCATCGGCTTCAACGGCGCGCCGGGCACGTTCCGACTGTAGTTGGGTGCGGAAGCGCGTGCGTCCCGTTCGATCGTTTGCGATTCTGGTGGTCAACCGGGGAGAGGAGCGCGAAATGCGGGCGATCTGGAAAGGAGCGGTGTCGTTCGGCCTGGTGTCGATCGGGGTGAAGGTCTACTCGGCCACCGAGGAGAAGGACATCCGTTTCCACCAGGTGCACCGTGAGGACGGCGGCCGGATCCGCTACAAGCGCACCTGCTCGGTCTGCGGCGAGGAGGTCACCTACGACGACATCGCCAAGGGGTACGACATCGGTGGTGGCGAGATGGTCATCCTCACCGACGAGGACTTCGCCGACCTGCCGTTGAGCACCTCGCACGCGATCGACGTGCTGGAGTTCGTACCGGCCGAGCAGGTCGATCCGATCCTCTACAACAAGGCGTACTTCCTGGAGCCGGAGGGCTCGGCGACGAAGCCGTACGTGCTGCTGCGCGACGCGCTGTCCGACTCGGAGCGGGTGGCGATCGTCAAGGTGGCGCTGCGCCAGCGGGAGCAGCTCGCGACGCTGCGGGTCCGCGAGGGCGTGCTGCTGCTCAACACCATGCTGTGGCCGGACGAGATCCGCCGGCCCGACTTCGGTTTCCTGGACGAGGACCTGAAGGTACGCCCGCCGGAGCTGGCGATGGCCAGTTCACTGATCGACTCGATGGCCGGCGAGTTCGAGCCGGACGCCTTCACCGACGACTACCGGGCGGCGTTGCAGGAGGTCATCGACGCGAAGGTCGAGGGCCGCGAGGTGGTGCAGCCGGAGGAGGAAGAGGCCGCGCCGGCCGCCGCGGTGGACCTGATGGCCGCGCTGAAGGCGTCCGTGGAGCGGGCCCGGGCGGCCCGGGGCGAGGCGCCGTCCGGCGGTGGGGCCGAGCCGACGCCGATCTCGTCGGCCCGATCGGCGAAGAAGGCCGCGAAGAAGGCCCCGGCCCGGAAGCCGGCCGAGAAGAAGGCCGAGCCGGCGAAGAAGACGGCCGCCAAGAAGACCCCCGCGAAGAAGACGGCGGAGAAGAAGACCGAACCGGCCAAGAAGACCGCCGCCAAGAAGACGACGGCGAAGAAGGCCGCCGCGAAGAAGAGCGCCTGACGCGCGTACGGCCGGGGCCCCGCCCTCGGTGGAGGGCGGGGCCGGGCCGCTCAGCCTCGCCCGAGCTTCTCGGTCGGGGTGACCCGGACGATGACGCGCTCCTCGCCGGGGCGCCGCCACGGGTACGTGTCCTGGCCGAGGTACTTCTTCGCCAGCCGGTCGATGTGCTCGTCGGCGCCCTCGGTGACGAACTCGACGGTGCCCTTGATCCAGAGCGTGCGGAAGTCGTCGGCCTTGTCCGCCACCGACACCGCGACCACCGGGTTGCGGGCCATGTTCAGGTACTTCTGCCGCCCCTTGGCCGTGTTGAACACGATGTGCTCGCCGTCGGTGTCGACCCAGACCGGGGTGACGTGCGGGGTGCCGTCGGCCTCGATCGTCGCCACGTGCGCGAGCTGCGGCTCGCCGAGCAGGGCCAGGTCTTCTTCGCTGAGGATCGCCATGCCCGAAACGTACCCTGTGCGGTGCCCCCGTATCGGTCTCCGTGTCCTGATCGGTGCGGGCGTATGGGCACGCTGGGGCTCCGGGCGGGTACCGTGTGCGCTGGCCTCGGCGGCGGCCCGCCGGGGGCGCACCCACCCACCCTGCAGGGAGTCGACGTGAGCGAGCGTGTGGAGAACCGGTCGGAGGGCCAGGCCGCCCCGGCCACCAAGGCAGGGCGGCGGCTGGCCGCCCAGCTGGCCGAGAAGAAGGCCGCCGAGGCGCGTCGCCGCCGGCAGTCGATGCTCGGCGCGGCTGTCGGCGTGCTCGCCGTGGTGGCCCTGGTCGGTGGCCTGGTCTGGCTGAACAGCGGGGACGACGACAAGGCGGCCACCGCCGGCTCCTCGGCCAGCCCCACCGCCCCGGTCGAGCCCACCGAGATGCCCGCTCCGGAGCTGCCCGCCGGCATCGACCCGGCGCTGAAGACCAAGCCGACAGTGCAGGCCGGCACCGGCGAGCTGACCAAGCTCACCGTCACCACGCTGGTGAAGGGCACCGGGCCGGCGGTGAAGGCCGGGCAGAACATCACCACCAACTACGTGGGCGTGTTCTACTCCGACGGCAAGCAGTTCGACGCGTCCTGGGACAACGGCCAGCCGGCCACCTTCCAGATCGGCGTGGGCCAGGTCATCAAGGGCTGGGACCAGGGCCTGGTCGGCGTGCCGGTGGGCAGCCGGGTGCAGCTGGACCTGCCGGCCGATCTGGCGTACGGCAACGACGCCGCCGGTGGCCGCCCGGCCGGGCCGCTGCGCTTCGTCGTCGACGTGCTGGCTGCGCAGTAGCTCACTCCAGGCTTCCGTCCGGTCACCCTGCGGCAGTAGGTTCATGGTCACCGCGGGCGGCACGTCCGTCCGCGGTGATCTGCTCACCGACGCGGAGGTGCACGTGGCGGCGCTGGACGGGGCCGGGGCGACCCGGCAGATGTGGACGCTGTACGAGCCGGTCCACGCGGTGACCTACTTCCACCCGCGGGCCCGCACCGCGTTTGAGGCGGTCGGGCTGCGCGGCTACTGGCGCGGCTACTTCGCGGGGCGGGCCGCGCCGCTCGGCGCGGTCGACGCGCCCGCCGTGACCGCGGCGTTCTTCAGCTTCGCGCCGGCCATGGTGGCCCGCGCGCTGCCGTCGGTGTGGCGTCTGGCCACCCCGGAGGAGGCGCTGCGGGCGCGGCTCACCGGTGGTGTGCAGGCGCTCGCCGAGTTCACCTACGAGCTGCCCGAGTCGCATCTGGTCGAGGCCGCCGACCTGCTGGAGGAGGCGGCCGCGCGGGTGGACGTCGCCGGCCGGGTGCTCGGCGCGGTGAACGCCGCCCTGCCCCGGGGCGAGTACCCGCTGGCCCGGCTCTGGCAGGCCGCCACCACGCTGCGCGAGCACCGCGGTGACGGCCACGTGGCGGCGCTGGTGACGACCGGGCTGGAACCGGCCGAGGTGGTGGCCTGGCGGTGCCGGGTCGACCAGTCCCGCGAGTTCCACCAGCCCGCCCGGGGCTGGACCGACGAGCAGTGGACCGCGGCCGAGGAGCGGCTGGTGGAGAAGGGCTGGCTGACCGCCGACCGGACGGCCACGCCGTACGCCACGGAGACGTTCCGCGCGGTCGAGGAGGCCACCGACCGGGCCGCTGCGGGGCCGTGGCGGGCGCTGGGCGCGGAACGTACCGCCCGGCTGCGGGACCTGCTGGAGCCGATCGCTACCCGCTGCCGCACGATCATCCCGGCCAAGGCGCCGATCGGCCTGCCGGCGCAGCGGTCGGTCGGAGCCGCGCTGCCACGGTGAGCCGGGCCGCCGGCTGGGGCAGGATGGCGGCATGGTGGACGCGGTGCTTTTCGACCTGGACGGCGTGATCGTGGACTCCGAGCCGGTCTGGGAGGAGGTCCGGCGCGCGTACGTGGCCGAGCACGGCGGCGTCTGGCAGCCGGACACGCAGCGCCGGCTGATGGGCATGAGCACCGGCGAGTGGGCCGAGTACCTCAGCGGTGAGCTGGGCGTCGGCAGGTCGGCCGAGCAGGTCGCCACCGAGGTGGTGACCGAGATGGCCCGCCGGTACGCGCAACACGTACCGCTGATCGACGGCGCCGACGAGGTCGTGCGCCGCATCGCCGCGCGGTGGCCGCTCGGGCTGGCCAGCTCCTCCCCGACCCGGCTGATCGCGGCGGCGCTGGACGCGACGGGCCTGGCCGGCTCGTTCGGCGCGACGCTGTCGACGGAGGAGACCGCCCGGGGCAAGCCCGCGCCGGACGTGTGGCTCGCAGTGGCCGGGCGGCTGGGCGTCGACCCGGCCCGCTGCGTGGCCGTGGAGGACTCGTCGAACGGGGTCCGTTCGGCAGCTGCCGCCGGGTGCCGGGTGGTGGCGGTGCCGCACGGGTCGTACCCGCTCGATCCGGACGCCGAGGCGCTCGCGACCGTGCTGCTCCCCTCGATCGGCGCGCTCACGCCCGCTGTGGTGGCGGGGATCGACTGAACCACCCACCCGCCGCCACCACCCGGCCTACGGTCGGTGACATGAGGGCTGTGGTGTACGAGGGGCCGCACGAGGTGGCCGTCAACGAGGTCGACGACCCGCGGATCGAGGATCCGAACGACGTGGTCGTCCAGGTCACGACGACCGCGATCTGCGGTTCGGACCTGCACATGTACGAGGGACGGACGGCCGCCGAACCGGGCATCGTGTTCGGCCACGAGAACATGGGCGTGATCGTCGAGACCGGGCCGGGCGTGACGAGCCTGCGCGTGGGCGACCGGGTCTCGATGCCGTTCAATGTGGCGTGCGGGTTCTGCCGCAACTGCCGGGAGCAGCGCACCGGGTTCTGCCTGACGGTGAACCCGGGCTTCGCCGGCGGCGCGTACGGCTATGTGTCGATGGGGCCGTACCGGGGTGGGCAGGCGGAGTACCTGCGGGTGCCGTTCGCCGACTTCAACTGCCTGAAGCTGCCGCCGGGCACCGAACACGAGAACGACTACGCGATGCTCGCCGACATCTTCCCGACCGGCTACCACGGGGTGGCGATGACCGGGCTGCGGCCGGGCGAGAACCTGACCGTGATGGGCGGCGGGCCGGTCGGGCTGATGGCGGCGTACTCGGCGGTGCTGATCGGGGCGTCCGAGGTGTTCGTGGTGGACCGGGTGCCGGACCGGCTGCGGCTGGCCGAGTCGATCGGCGCCACCCCGATCGACTTCAGCGCGGGCGACCCGGTCGAGCAGATCCGGGACCGGACCGCCGGGGTGGGGACCGATCACGGCGTGGACGCGGTGGGATACCAAGCGTCCGCGCCCAGCGGCGAGGAGCAGCCGGCGCTGGTGCTGAACACGCTCGTGGAGGTGGTGCGCGCGACCGGGGCGATCGGCGTGGTCGGGCTCTACCTCTCGGCGGACCCGGGCGCCCCGGACGAGCACTCCGCCCGGGGTGAGCTGCTGTTCAAGGTGGGCAAGCTGTTCGAGAAGGGCCTGCGGATCGGCACCGGGCAGGCGAACGTGAAGACCTACAATGCGTACCTGCGAAACCTGATCATGGCGGGGCGGGCGACCCCGAGCTTCGTGGTGAGCAAGGAGTTGCCGCTGGACGCGGCGCCGGAGGCGTACCAGCGCTTCGACCGCCGCGAGCCGGGCTACTCGAAGGTCGTGCTCAAGCCGGCCGCCTGACGAGCCGTCGTACGGTGGCCGGGTGCGCCCTGGGCCGCATGTTCGGGCGGCTGCCGGGTAGCGCACCCGGAAGGACGGCGGAGGGACGGCGATGAAGGCGATCGTGTACGAGCGCAGCGGGGACGCCTCGGTGCTCCAGGTGGTCGAGCGGCCCGTGCCGGAGCCCGGCCCCGGCGAGGTGCTGGTGCGGATGGCCGTGTCGGGGGTGAACCCGACCGACTGGAAGGCCCGCCAGGCGTGGCCGCTGCCGGCCGGCTGGCAGATTCCGCACCAGGACGGCGCCGGGGTGGTCGAGGCGGTCGGTGAGGGCGTGGACCGGACGCTGATCGGCGAGCGGGTCTGGGTGTGGGAGGCGGCGTGGCAGCGGCCGTGGGGCACCGCCGCGGAGTACACGCTGGTTCCGGTCCGGCACGCGGTGCCGCTCGGTCCGGCGTCGTTCGATCTGGGGGCGGCGCTCGGCATCCCGTTCATGACGGCGCACCGCTGCCTGACCGCCGGTGAGTACATGCCGGACAAGCTGCACGCGGGCGCGCTGAGCGACCATGTGGTGCTGGTGCAGGGCGGCGCGGGCGCGGTGGGCAACGCGGCGATCCAGCTCGCGAGCTGGGCCGACGCCTGTGTCATCGCGACTGTGAGCAGCCCGGAGAAGGCGCAGCTCGCGGCGGCGGCCGGGGCCGACTTCGTGATCAACTATCGCGAGCAGGACGTGGTCGAGGAGGTCCGCAAGGTCGCGCCCGACGGGGTGCACACGATCGTCGAGGTCTCCGCCGCCCGCAACGCCGCCGCCGACGTGCGGATGCTGCGTACCGGCGGGGCGGTCTGCGTGTACGCAGACGACGGCGGCGACGAGATCACGTTGCCGATCCGGCCGCTGATGGTTCCGAACGCGCGCTGGCAGTTCGTGCTGATCTACACCGCGCCGAAGGTCGCCAAGGCGCAGGCGGTCACCGACATCGCGGCGGCGGTGGCGCAGGGCGCGATCCGGGTCGGTGAGGACGCCGGGCTGCCGCTGCACCGGTATCCGCTGGCGGACGCCGCTGCCGCCCAGCAGGCGGTGCAGGACAGCGTGGTGGGCAAGGTGCTGGTCACCACCGCGGACGAGTAGGTGACCGGATTTCCCCGACAGCCGGACAGACGCGAACAAGTTTCGCAACAATGACGGTGCGGGTCAGCCCGTAACGGACGGGCGGCCCCGGCGCGGTGCGAACGCCGGGGCCGCCCTCTGGGAGGAATGCCCGTTGGAAACGTGTTCCTGCCCGTGTAGGCGACGGTACGCCCCGAAACGTTACGACGCGGTCAGTTCCCGTACGTCGAGCCCGCCGTCGGCGTACCGCGAGCGCACCACCTTCTTGTCGAACTTGCCGACGCTGGTCTTGGGCACGGCGTCGATGAACGCCCAGCGTTCCGGCAACTGCCAGCGGGCCACCGAGCCGGCCAGGAAGTCCCGCAGCTCCTCGGCGGTCACCGAGGCGCCCTCGCGAACCACGACGGTGGCCAGCGGACGCTCGTCCCAGCGCTCGTCCGGTACGCCCACCACGCACGCCTCCAGCACCGCCGGGTGCGCCATCAGGGCGTTCTCCAGCTCGACCGAGGAGATCCACTCCCCGCCCGACTTGATCACGTCCTTGGCGCGGTCGGTGAGCGTGATGTAGCCGTCCGGCGAGAGCGTGCCGACGTCACCGGTCCGCAGCCAGCCGTCCCGGAACTTCTCCTCCTCCGGCACGTCGTCGCCGATGTACCGGGCGGTCACCCACGGCCCGCGCACCTCCAGCTCGCCCACCGACGTCCCGTCCGCGGGCAGCGGCTCACCGGCCGGACCGACGATCCGCGCGGTCACGCCCGCCGGTACGCGGCCCTGCGTGTAGCGGTAACGCCAGGCGTCGTCGCCGGTCGCGCCGGCCGGCGCCCGGGACACCGAGCCCAGCGGCGACATCTCGGTCATGCCCCAGGCGTGGATGACGTCGATGCCGTAGCGGTCGTGGAAGGCGTGCATCAGCGCCGGCGGGCACGCCGACCCGCCCACGATGACCTCCTTCAGTGAGGAGAGGTCCACCTCGTGCGCGTCCAGGTAGGCCAGCAGGTCGGTCCAGATGGTCGGCACCGCCCCGGCCAGCGTGGGGCGCTCGGCGGCGATCATCGCGGCGATCGGCTCGGCCTGGAGGAACCGGTCCGGCATGATCAGCGAGGCGCCGGAGAGGAAGGCCGCGTACGGCAGGCCCCAGGACATGGCGTGGAACATCGGCACGATGGCCAGCTCGCGGTCGTTCGGCCCGAGCCCGAAGCCCTCCGGCATGCAGACCTGGAGCGAGTGCAGGTAGATCGAGCGGTGCGAGTAGGCGACGCCCTTGGGGTGGCCGGTGGTGCCCGAGGTGTAGCAGAGCGCGGCCGCGTCCCGCTCGTCCACCTCCGGCCAGTCGAAGTGGTCGGGGCGGTCGGCCAGCAGCGCGTCCCAGTGGTGCACGGTGATCCGGTCACCGGCGGCGGCCAGCAGCGGGGCCGGGTCGCCGCCGCCGACCACCACCACGTGCGCGACGGTCGTCATCTCGCCGATCACCCGGGCGAGCAGCGGGATGAGCGTGGTGTCGACGAGCACCACGCGGTCCTCGGCGTGGTTGGCGATGTAGGCGACCTGGTCGGGGAAGAGCCGGATGTTGAGCGTGTGCAGCACCGCCCCCATGCTCGGCACGGCGAAGTACGCCACCAGGTGCTCGTTGTTGTTCCACATGAACGTCGCGACCCGCTCGTCGCTGGTCACGCCGCACTCGTCGCGCAGCGCGTGGGCCAGCCGGGCGGCGGCGCGGCCGACCTCCGCGTACGTCATCCGGCGCGGTTCGGCGCCGGTCCAGGTGACCACCTCCGCCGCGCCGTGCACGGTGGAGCCGTGTTCGAGGATCCGGGCGACCTGGAGGGGGGCGTCCATCATCGTGCTACGCATGGGTAACAACGTAGTGGCGGCGGTCACATCTACGGAACCCCCCGGAACCACCGAGGTGATCACGGATGATGCGTAGATTGTCCGGGTGAGCATCTCGTGGGCCGACTCGTACGTGGGGCAGCTCCGCGCCCTGGCCGGTGACCGCACCCTGATGTTCGTCGGCGCCCGCGCCGTGGTGCGCGACAACGCCGCCCGGGTGCTGCTGATCCAGCGCTCCGACAACGGCCAGTGGGCGCTGCCGGCCGGCGCCATGGAACTGGGCGAGTCGATCGCCGACTGCGCGGTTCGCGAGGTGCGGGAGGAGACCGGCCTGCGGGCGCTGCGGGTCAGCGCGTTCGCGCTCTACACCGGCCCGGACCGCACCCACACCAACATGTACGGGCACACGTACCAGGTCTTCACCACCGCGTTCCGCGTCGACGAGTGGGACGGCGAGCTGGACCGGTTCACCGACGAGACCACCGACGCCGCCTTCTTCCGTCCGGCGGACTTCCCGCACCCGCTCTCGTCGAGCGTCCACGAGACACTCGCCGACCTGGACGTGTTCGAGCAGACCAACCGGCTCATCCTCAAGTAGCCGCCGGTCACAGCATCGTCTGCGACTTCGCCTCCATGTCGGCGGCGGCCTCCTCCTTCGACTCCTTCGTCAGCGGCTTGCCGCCGGGCGCGGGGGCCTTGCCGCCGATCGGGTCGGCGCCGCCGGTGGCGCCCTGCGGACCGGTGCCGCGCAACTGGTGGTTCGGCATGGCCAGCGTGACCAGCACCGCGACGATCGCGATCAGCCCGGTGGTCAGGAAGACCAGGTGCAGCGACTCGACGAACGAGGCCTGGACGGCGGCGCGTACCGGGGCGGGCAGGGCCAGGATGGCCGCCGGGTCGTTGATCGAGAAGTTCCCGCCTGCAGACACCGCGGCCCGCTGCTCCGGTGGGAGCTGCGCGAGCGCGCCCGGCAGCCGGCCGGCCAGCTCGGTGGTGAGCCGGGACGACAGCACCGCGCCCAGGATGGCCACGCCGAACGAGCCGCCGAGCGACCGGAAGAACGTGGCCGAGGACGTGCCCGCGCCCAGGTCGCGCACGCTCACCGCGTTCTGCACGGCGAGGATCAGCGACTGCATGCACAGGCCCAGCCCGATCCCGATCACCACCATGTAGCCGAACGCGGCCCAGAGCGAGGTGGCCACCCGCAGCTGCTGGAACAGCAGCATGCCGACCACCAGCACGGCCGCGCCCGCCACCGGGAACCACTTGTACCTGCCGATCCGGCTCATCGCCCGGCCGGTGACGATCGAGGTGATGATGACGCCGGCCATCATCGGCAGCATCAGCAGACCGCTGCGCGTCGGCGAGGCGCCCTTGACGATCTGGAGGTAGAGCGGGATGAAGATGATCGACCCGAACATCACCAGACCGAGGACGAAACCCGCCGCGTTCGCCAGCGCGAACGTGGCGCTGCGGAACAGCCGCAGCGGCAGGATCGGCTCCTTGGTCCGCGCCTCCTGGACGACGAACAGCACGCCCAGCACCGCGCCCGCGGCGAACAGGCCGACGATCACGCCGGAGCCCCAGGCGTACTCGGCGCCGCCCCAGCTCAGCGCCAGCAGCAGGCAGCTCACGCCGGCCACCAGCAGCGCCGCGCCGATCCAGTCGACCGTGTGCTCCCGCCGCTCGAACGGCACCAGCCGCATCACGTGCCAGCAGACCACGATGGCGAGGATCGCCAGCGGCACGTTGATGTAGAAGATCCACCGCCAGTTGGTCTCCGCGAAGTAACCGCCGACGAGCGGCCCGGCCACCGAGGAGACGCCGAACACCGCGCCGAACAACCCCTGGTAGCGACCGCGCTCCCGGGGCGAGACCACGTCCGAGATGATGGTGAACGCCAGCGTCATCAGCCCACCCGCGCCGAGACCCTGCACGCCGCGCGTGACGATCAGCTGGGTCATGTCCTGCGACAGCCCGGCCAGCAGCGAGCCGAGCAGGAACATGCCGATCGAGAACAGGAAGACCGGCCGGCGTCCGTACAGGTCGGCCATCTTGCCGTACAGCGGCGTCGAGGCGGTCGACGCCAGCAGGTACGCGGTGACCACCCACGAGTAGTGGTTGATGCCGCCCAGCTCCCCCACGATCGTCGGCAGGGCGGTGCCGACGATGGTCTGGTCGAGCGCCGCCAGCAGCATCCCGGTCATCAGACCGAACATCAGCAGGCGGATCTGGCGGACGGGCAGCGCGGGCGGGGCGGTCTGGGCGGTCATCCCGCTTCCTATCCCACCGGGGGCGGATCATGCCCCCGGTGGGCCTGTGACTTTCCTCAGGCGGCGTGCCGGCCCTCGGCGAACTCCTCCACGATCTTGGCGCAGAACGCCGGCAGGTCGTCCGGCTTGCGGCTGCTGACCAGCCCGTTGTCGGTGACGACCTCCTTGTCGACCCAGTTCGCGCCGGCGTTTGTGAGGTCGGTGCGCAGGCTCGGCCAGGAGGTGATGGTCCGGCCCCGCACCACGTCCGCCTCGACCAGCGTCCACGGGCCGTGGCAGATCACGCCGACCGGCTTGCCGGCGTCGAAGAACGACTTCACGAACCGGACCGCGTCCGGGTCCGCGCGCAGGAAGTCCGGGTTCGCCACGCCACCGGGCAGGACCAGACCGTCGTACGCGCCGGCGTCCGCTTCCTTGACGGTGACGTCGACCCGGTACTGCTTGCCGTGGTCCAGGTGGTTGAAGGCCTGGATCGAGCCGGAGTCGAGGGAGACCAGCTCGACCTGCGCGCCGGCGTTCTCCACCGCCTCCCGGGGCTGGGTGTACTCGACCTCCTCGACGCCGTCGGCGGCCAGGAAGGCGATGCGCTTGCCCTGAAGTGTCGCTGCCATGCTCTTCTCTCCTCTCCGGGGTATGTCTGCACCGTTCCCCCGGCCGATGCGGCGAAACCGGGCGCACCGGGTGGCCCGCGTCGCGTTTGGCCCGACGGCGCGGGGGGATCCGCAGAGGCATGGCAGGAGCAGCAGCGGAAGAGCGCCGGCTGGCCACCGTGGTGGCGAGCTGGCAGCAGCGTCCCGTGCTGGTCGTCGGGGACGCCATGCTGGACGAGTGGCGGTTCGCCGAGTCGGAGCGGCTCTGCCGTGAGGCGCCCGCGCCGGTCCTCACCCTGCGGCGGCGGATCTCCGCGGCCGGGGGCGCCGCCAACACGGCGGTCAACGTGGCGGCGCTCGGTGGACGGGCGGCGCTCGTCGCCCCGGTCGGCGCCGACGTGGCCGGTGACGAGCTGCACGACTGCCTGGACCGCGCCGCGGTCTGGGACCGTACGGTGAGCCAGCCCGGCCGGCCCACGCCGGTGAAGCGGCGGATGCTCGCCGGCAACCAGATCCTGCTCCGTGAGGACTCCGGCGGCCCGGAGGACGCGCTGGACGACGACGGGGTGGCACGGCTGCTGACCGCCCTGCACTGCGCCACCGAGGAGCTGCGCGCGGTGGCCCCGGGACAGCCGCTCACGCTCGTGGTCTGCGACTACGGCCTGGGCGCCCTGCCCTCGGCGGTACGCGCCTGGCTGGTCGCCAACCGGGACCGCTACGGCACCGTGGCGCTGGACGCGCACGACCTGGCCGACTGGCGTGGACTGAACCCGACTGTGGTGACGCCGAGCTTCGCCGAGGCCACCCGGCTGCTGGCCCGCGCCGCCGCCGGTTTCGCACACGGCGAGCGCAACGCCGTACCCAATGGGGGTGACCTGCACCTGGACCACCCGGCGGAGGCCGACGGCCCGTCCGAGCTGATGGTCGGCGCGGCGCCCGGCGGGTCCGGCGACCGCGCGCCGGGCAGCCCGCACCCGACCTCGGGCGCGCCCGCCGCAGCGACGTCCGGCGGCTCGACCGGCCCGACCGGCGAGCCGACGCCCGGCGAGGAGCGGGTGGCGCTCACCGGGGACGGGCTCAGCGTCACCGGCACCGGCGTGACGGTGAGCGCGACCGCCGGCACCGGCGTGGACCGGGCCGTGCTCGCCGAGTCGCGCCTGCCCGAGCTGCGCGCCCACACCGGCGCGGACGTGGTGGCGGTGACCCTGGACACCGAGGGCGCGGTGGTCGGCGGCGCCGAGGGCGAGCCCCGGCGCAGCCACAGCACCCCGGTCCCGGCCAGTCACGCGGTGGGCGCCGGGGACGCGTACCTGGCGGCCATGACGCTGGCGCTCGCCGCCGACGCCGGCCTGCCCACCGCCGCCCAGCTCGCGCAGCTCGCCGCCACCATCACGGTCGCCGACACCGGCACCTGCGTGTGCCGCCGCGAGGACCTCCTCGCCGCGCTCGGCACCGGCCCGGACGACGGCGGGCACCCGGCGCTGGTCGGCGCCGACGAACTGGCCGCGCTGGTGGACGAGCACCGGCAGGCCGGCCGGTCGGTGGTGTTCACAAACGGCTGCTTCGACGTGCTGCACCCGGGGCACGTCCGCTACCTGACCCAGGCCCGCGCGCTCGGTGACCTGCTGATCGTGGCGGTCAACTCGGACGGCAGCGTCCGCCGGCTCAAGGGCGCGGACCGGCCGGTCAACCCGGTCGAGGACCGGATCGCGTTGCTGGCGGCGCTGGCCTGCGTCGACCACGTGGTGGTCTTCGAGGAGGACTCGCCGGCCCGGCTGATCGAGGCGGTCCGCCCCGACGTCTACGTCAAGGGCGGCGACTACCCGCCGGAGATGGTGCCGGAGGCGCCGCTGGTGCGGCGGCTGGGCGGGCAGGTGCGCACGCTCGGGTACGTGCCGGACCGCTCCACCTCGGCGATCATCGACCGCATCCGCGCCCAGTCGCTCATGAGCGAACGCACCGAGCGGAGCGAGGACAGCCCCGTGGGCGAGGGCAGGCCGGCGTGACGCGACCGCTCGACCCGGGCACGCCCGGGCAGTTCCGGCAGCGCCGCCGCCTCGACGTGCTGATCCCCACCCGCAACCGGCCCGCCGAACTGGCTGTCACGCTGTCCGGGCTGGCCGCGCAGGAGGGCGTACCCGGGTTCGGGGTGGTGGTCAGCGACCAGTCCGACGGCGAGCCCGCGTACGCGCATCCGGCCGCCGCCACCATGGTCCGGGCGCTGCGGCACCGGGGGCATCCGGTGCTGCTGACCCGGCGGCTGCCCCGTCGCGGCCTGGCCGAACACCGGTGCTACCTGCTGGCCCAGTCGGCGGCCGACGCGGTGCTCTGCCTCGACGACGACGTGTGGCTGGAGCCGGGCACGCTGTCCCGGCTGATGACCGCGCTGGACGAGCTGGGCTGCGGGTTCGTCGGCAACGCGGTGCACGGGCTCTCCTACGCCGACGACGTCCGCCCGGAAACGCACCAGCACTACGAGGAGTGGGCCGGACGGCCGGTGCCGGAACGCATCATGCCGGGCACGCCGGAGTGGCATCGGGCGTCGATCCACCCGGCCGCGAACCTGCTGCACGTCACCGAGAAGCTGAACCTGCCGCCCGGGCAGTGGCGGGCGTACAAGGTCTCCTGGATCGGCGGCTGCGTGCTCTACGACCGGACGAAGCTGGTCGAGTCCGGTGGCTTCGACTTCTGGGAGCGGCTGCCCGACCGGCACCAGGGCGAGGACGTCGCCGCCCAGCTCGCCGTGCTGGAGCGCCACGGCGGCGCCGGCGTGCTGCCCAGCGGGGCCTACCACCTGGAGTCGCCGACCACAGTCACCGAGCGGGACGTGGAGGCGTGGGAAGTGGTGCTCAGCGAGTCGACGGCGGAGGTGTGAGCAGCTCGCGGGCCGCCTCGATCACCTCGGCCGCCGGCACGTCGGCCACGAACGACACCCGGTGCGGGCACTCCCCGTCGCCGGGCCGGTGCGGGTAGATCCCGGGTGTGCAGTCGACGCCGCAGACCGGGCAGTGGGTGGTCCAGGCGGCGATCGGGCGGTGCCGCCCACGCAGCGGCGACGCCCCGTTGATCAGGTTGCCGACCCAGAACACCCCGACGGTCGGCGCGCCCACGGCGGCGGCCAGGTGCAGCGGGCCGGTGTCGTTGGAGACCACGAGCGCGCAGTCCGCGTACGCGGCGGCCAGCGCGCCGAGGCTGAGCGTGCCGACCTGCGGACGCACCGGCACGCCGGCCGCCGCCACCACAGCGTCCACCGTCTCCTGCTCGGCGGGGGTGCCGGTGACAAGCACCTCGTACCCGTCGCCGGTGAGCGCGCGGGCGACCTCGGCGAAGCATTCCGGCGGCCAGCGGCGTCGCGTGTCGGTGGCGCCCGGGTGCAGCGCCACCCGGGGCTGGGTGGGCGGGCCGAGCACGGCGGCGGCCTCGGCCCGGTCGGCGGCGGTGACCGCCAGCGACGGGGTGATCGTGGTGGCGGGCGCGCCGACCAGCGCGGCGACCTCCAGGTAGCGGATCACCTCGTGCTGGTAGTAGACGTAGCGCAGCCAGCGGTCGAGCGGCGGCGCGCCCTCGGCCCGCAGGCCGGCGGTGACCCGCGCGCCCAGGCCCGCCACCAGCGGGTTGGAGTTCGCGCCACCGCCGTGCACCTGCAACGCCAGGTCGAACCGCTCGGCGCGGGCCGCGGCCAGGAAGCCCGGCACGTCGCCCGGCGACTCGCCCGGGCCCGGATCGCGGATGCCGGGCGCCGCCGGCACCACCAGCACCCGGTCCACCGGGCCGGGCCGGTCGCGCCAGAGCGCCGCGTGCCACGGCGCGCCGAGCAGCACGATCTCCGCCGACGGGTACGCCGACCGCAGCGCGTCCAGCGCCGGCAGCACGAAGATGAAGTCGCCGAGCGCGTTGGCGCGCAGCACGGCGATCCGCTCGACGTCGGGCACACGCTCGCCGACCGGGCCGAGCAGCGACGGCTCCGGGTCGCGGCGCGGCGGGTCGGAGTCGCCCGACGGGCTGGTCACGCGGCCCCTACGGCCTGTCGATCTCGTCGAGCGCGGTGTCCGGGTGGTGCAGCTCCCGGTCCGCGGCCGGGTCGGCCGGCATCGGCGTACGGTCGACGCCCGCGCGCGGGCCGGTGCGGCCGACGGTGATGGTGCGCGGCGCGGGCCGGGCCGCCCGGGGCAACCGCACCCGCAGCAGGCCGTGGTCCATCACCGCGTCGATCCGGTCCGGGTCCACCCGGGACGGCAGGTCGACGCGGTACTCGAAGCCGCGCGTGGTGAACCCGCCCGGGATGCCGTGGTCGGCGTTGACCTCGGCTTCCGACCGGGCGCGTACGCACAGCTCCCGGTCGTCCAGCTCGACGGCCACCTCCTCCGGCGCCACACCGGGGAGCCGGACGACCACCTCCCAGCCGTCCGCCGTCTCGGCCAGATCCACGTCCTGGCTGCCGGAGCGTCCGCCGACCAGCCGGCTCAGCTCGGAGCGCAGCGACTGGAGCTCGCCCATCGGGTCCCAGCCCTGCTGGCGGCCACGCCAGCCCCGTCCGCTGCCCTGTTCCGTCATCGCGCGTCTCCGATCCGCTGGGTCGCCGAGGGGGGTCGCAGCGAGCTGGGCGCGTTGAGATCGTGCTCCGGGTCGACGCCGACGCCGAGGCGGTCCACCAGTTCACCGCCGAGCCACGCGCTGACGCCGAGGATCGCCAGGGCGACCACCTCGATGGCGACGAGCGCGCCCCCGGCCGCCCGCGAGTCGGCGTTGAGCCGGACCACCCAGACCGCGGCGAACAGCAGGATCACCGCCACGTTGGCGGCGGCGTGGGTGACACCGACCCGCTTGGCGCGGGTGCCGGCCGGCAGGGCGAGCAGGTCGAACGCCCCGGCCGCCGCGGCCAGCAGGCCGCCGATCAGACCGACGGTGATGTTCCAGTACGCGACTTCGGCCAGGAAGCCGGGCCCGCCCACGGTGTCCACCACGTCGAAGATCACGGCGGTCACGAAGAGCGCCACCGGAAACATCACGAGCATCGGGTGCACGGGATGGCCGAGCACCTTGAGCCGGCTCTCCATCTCGGCCTCCATCCGTCACGTCCGGCCGCACGCTGCGAACCGGTCCCTACCCGCCGGCCCCGGGGGCAAACCCGACGCTCGACGCGCTCTCCTAGGCTGACCATGGCGGAACGCGGCCCGTCGCGGGCCGGAACCGTCGTGACGATCAACGGACGGGGGAGGAAGACGTGACGACCCGGGAGATCACCAGCGAGGCCGAACTACGCGAGCTGATCGGCACGCCGATGCCGCGCGCTGCCGCCAAGGACCGCCGTACGCTGCACGAACGCGACCGGGAGTGGCTCGCCGCGTCACCGTTCTGCCTGATCGCCACCGCTGGCGCGGACGGCACCTGCGACGTCTCCCCCAAGGGTGACCCGCCCGGCTTCGCGCTGGTGCTCGACGACACCACGATCGCGATTCCGGAGCGGCCCGGCAACCGGCGGGCCGACGGCTACCGCAACATCCTGGCCAACCCGCACGTCGGGTTGATCTTCCTGATTCCCGGCCGCACCGACACGCTGCGGATCAACGGGCGCGCCCGGCTGATCGCCGACGCGCCGTGGTTCGCCGACATGGAGGTCAAGGGCCACCGGCCGGTGCTGGCCGTCGAGGTCGCGATCGAGCAGATCTTCTACCACTGCGCGAAGGCGTTCCTGCGCTCCGAGCTGTGGCAGCCGGAGACCTGGCAGCCGGACGTGCTGCCGACCCGGGCCCGGCTGATCAAGGAGGTGGAGGCGCCGGCGGAGAGCCTGGCCGACCTGGAACGCCACTACGGCCCGGCGTACCTGGAGACCCTGTACCGCTGAGTCCCGTGGTCAGGGCCGGACGTTGCGCTTGCGCTTGCCCCGGCCCACGTACCCGCGACCGCCCGTCGCCGGCTCCACCCGGCGCGGCCGGTCGCGGCGCGGCGGGGTGACACGCCGGGTCCGCCGGGTTCACCCAGATCGACACCTCCGCTCCGGCGGCCCGGCACACCTCGAAGCAGGCCACCTCCTGCGCGTGCGTCCGGCCGTCCACCTCGTAGCTGAAATACATCGTGCTCGACGAGGGACTCCGGTTGCCGCCGCTCTCCGTCACCTGGTCGACGACGACCGCCCGCGCGGGCGTACCCCGCTCGCGCAGCGTCACCGCCCAGTCGTCCAACTCCATCTGGGTGTGGAACGGCAGCCACAGCAACGCGCCGCCGCCGACCACCAGCAGTACGCACGCGAGGCGGATCAGGAACGGCCGGCGGTTGATCACCCGGCCATCGTCGCCGGGGCCCGCAACCCCGGGACCGGCACCGGATGGGGTTGAATCGGCTGCGTGGCGAAGACCTTGACGATCACCACCCGGAACGCGAGCTTCCAGCAGTGGCAGGCGCTGCTGACCAACCGCAACAAGCGCCAGCGTGCCGGGGAGTTCCTGGTCCAGGGGGTACGCCCGATCACCGTCGCCCTGGAACAGGGCTGGGAGATCCGGGCGCTGCTGTACCCGGACCGGCAACAGTTGTCCCGCTGGTGCCGGGAACTGCTCGACCGCACCGACGCCCGGCGGGTGGCCCTCGCGCCCGAGCTGATGCGGGAACTCAGCGGCAAGGAGGAGGAGTCCCCCGAACTGCTGGCCGTGGTGGCGCAGCCCGATGACGACCTGGCCCGCATCCCGGTCGGGCCCGACATGCTCGTGGTGGTCTTCGACCGCCCCAAGACCCCGGGCAACATCGGCACGCTGATCCGGTCCGCCGACGCCTTCGGCGCGTCCGGCGTGGTGGTCACCGGTCACGCCGCCGACCCGTACGACCCGAAGGCGGTACGGGCCAGCACCGGGTCGCTGTTCGCCGTACCGGCCGTGCGCGTCCCCAGCCACCACGCCGTCCTCGACTGGGTCGCCGCGATGCGGAAGGCGGGACCACAGATCCAGATCATCGGTACGGACGAACACGGCGACGTGGACGTAGCGGAGCACGACCTGACCGGGCCCACTCTCCTGCTCGTCGGCAACGAGACGCACGGACTCAGCAAGGGCTGGCAGGAGGCGGCCGACCGGATCGTACGCATTCCGATCGTCGGTGCGGCGAGTTCGCTGAACGCGGCGGCGGCCGGGACGGTGGCGCTGTACGAGGCCGCCCGCCAGCGCGCGAAGCAGCGGTGATGCCTGGGCCCGCCGCTACGAGGCGGCCGTGCCGGTAGCGGTCCTCGACGGCCGCTCACGTCCCCAGGCGGCCAGCGGTTCGAGCGCGTCGTTGAGGCGTACGCCGTCCTCGGTCAGCGAGTACTCGACGCGGGGCGGCACCTCGTCGTAGGAGACCCGGTGCACGACGCCGTCCGCCTCCATCTCGCGCAGGTGGGCGGCCAGCACCTTCTCGGTGATCCCCGGCAGCAGCCGGCGCAACTCGCCGAAGCGGCGGTACGGGTGCTCGTGGAGTGCCCAGAGGATCAGCACCTTCCACTTGCCCCCGATCACCTCCATCGCGGCGTCGATCCCGCAGACATGGCCGTCCGGTGCGCCCGGCCGGTTCAACGTCGTCATGCCCCCGCCCTTCCGACCTGCTCGCTCACCACAGGGTAACCACCTACTCCGAAGTGCGTACTTGATCGCCTGCGGGCCTGCGACCAGCCTTTTCGGCATGGCACCCGACACTGTGGAGAAGACGCCCGTGACGCTGCTGGGCCTCGGCGCGATGGGCGCCGCGCTGGCCCGCGCCTGGCTCGCCGCCCGCCACCCGCTCACCGTCTGGAACCGCACCCCGACCCGCGCCGCGGCGATATCCGCCGAGGGAGCGACGGTCGCCGACAGCGCCGCCGAGGCCGTCGCCGCGAACACCCTTGTCGTCGTCTGCCTGCTGGACGACGCCTCGGTCGAGGAGGTGCTGGCCGGCGCCGACCTGGCCGGCAGGGATCTGGTCAACCTGACCACGGGTACGCCCGCCCAGGCCCGCGCCCGGGCCGACTGGGCCCGCGAGCGCGGCGCTCGCTACCTGGACGGCGGAATCATGGCCGTCCCTCCGATGATCGGCGTCCCGGACGCCGGCGGCTACGTCTTCTACAGCGGCTCCCGCGAGCTGTTCGAACGGCACCGGGAGACGCTCGCCGTCCCCGCCGGCACCACCTACGTCGGCCGGGACGCGGGCTTCGCCGCCCTGCACGACGTGGCCCTGCTCAGCGCCATGTACGGCATGTTCGCCGGGGCAGCGCACGCTTTCGCCCTGATCCGCCGGGAGGACATCGACCCCGCGTCGCTGGCCCCGCTGCTCGCCGACTGGCTCGTCGCGATGGCCCCGACCGTTCACCAGACCGCCGACCAGCTGCGCAGCGGCGACTACACGAAGGGCGTCGTCTCCAATCTCGCCATGCAGGTGGCCGGCACACCGACGTTCCTGCGCACCGCGGCAGAGCAGGGCGTCAGCCCGGAACTGCTCAGCCCCTACTTCGAGCTGATGCGCCGCCGCCTGGCCGAGGGCAGCGGCGAGGAGGACCTGACGGGCGTCATCGACCTGCTGGTGCGCTGACCGCCGCGGACCGAGACAACCCACGTGGACCGCCGATACGCCGATGGTGATCCCGGCTGTTCCCCTGATGAGAATTCCCAGCGACGCAATGACGATCGTGCGATGCGACAGAAGCATCCGCAGCGCGTACCCGATCGTGCCGGCCCGACCGGCGTCGAGGGCAAGTTGCCGGTCGCCCGCTGGCGGCGCGTCCTGGCGGTTCTCGCGCCGGTGATCGCGGCAGTGCTCGGCGCCGCGATGGCCACGCAGTGGGAGGTCGGCGGCGGCCGAGCCGTCAGCTCCCTACCCGCTCCGTCGCGATGGATGGCCGAGAACCTGCCGTTGTTCGACGGTGGGGAGCCGGCGTGGATCTGGCGCGGGCCCTTCTTCGTGTCCGTGCTGCTGGCGCTGCCGCTCGTCCGGACGGTCACCGGCCACGCCACCGCGATGCCCCGCCGCCTCACGAGGTACGGGCTCCTCACCGCAGGCATCGCGATCGGCCTGGAATACAGCACCCCCGGGTACGGGTGGTTGTTCGACCTCGTGGCCCTGTTGACGGCGCTGGTGGGCACCGTCTGGTGCGGGCTGCAGGGGCTGCGTCGCGGCGTGCTGCCGCGCCGCGTCGCATGGGCGCTCGTCGCGGCACTGCCGTTGACGCCACCAGCCGGCTTCCTCACGTTCTGGTACCTGCCGCCCGGCCTGACCATGGGCTTGCTGCTGGCCTGGGCCGCTGCCGCCGTCTTGTCCGGCTCCCCCGCACCATCACTTGGAGGTGTACGTGGCTCTGTTCGGTGACGACCTGGACGCCGTCGCCAACCGGCTGGGCAAGGCGGTCGCAACGCGAGATGCGGATTGGATGCGGGCCGCTCACCTCGGGCTCGTGGGTCTGCGTGGGGTTGCTCTGACCGGCCAACTGCGGCGCACCGTAACAGGCGGTTACGACATGGGTCGGGTGCCGTCAGCGCCTGCGGCTTTCCTTGGCTGCACGGATGGCTAGGGAGCCATCGGCCGCCGCAACGATCCGCTGACACGTTGTCGCTCCCTCCCCGTAGCCTGCCCGGCAGAGTCCGTACGACGGAGGGTGCGTTGTCTGCTGTCGCGTCACTGACCCTGGTTCCCAGGAGAAGCATCCCCGAGTTGGCCCACCTCGCCCGCACATCGTCGTCGTCACTCGGCTCCTACCTCGCCGAACACGGACGCGAGCCGCGGGAGGAGTACGACTGGTCCGGGTACTGCATGCTGCACGTCTTGAGCTATCTGGAGGAGCGCGACGTAGACCTGGAGCAGTCGGAGTTCGATGCCGAGTCGGCGGCCATCAACAAGGTGCACGACCTGACCGTGCTCATCACTCCCGCACACAAGCGGTTCCTGGATCAGCTCGACCCCGCCGGGCACCGCGAGGCGGAGTTGGCCGCCCACTTCGAGGAAATGGGACTGGACTTCGAGGAGAGCGGCACGGCCGGTTTGGATGGGCTGAGGCTGTTGCGCGACAGCATCTCCGAACTCCGCGACGACCAGGTATTGCTGCTACGCATCGGCTGAGGCCAGAGGCGCCAGATCCGGTCGAACCACCCGTGACGGTGATCACCTGTAGCACTTGACGCGGTGCTGCACATGTCTGTCCTGGATGCAGTCGTGTATCCAGGACAGGAGCAGAGTATGACGACCGCGGTGCTCGACCGCGCGCCGACGCCGCCGCCCGTCAGCAGCCCTCCCGGGCGGGCGCCCCGGTTGTACGTGCTGGACGGGTTGCGGCTGATCTGTGCTCTTGCGGTGGCCGGATACCACTTCGGCGACTCATGGAGGTTGGACGGCGTGCGCCCGCCGGCATACTTCCTGCCGGACGCGGCACCGGTTCTGATCTATGGCTTCCTCGGAGTCGAGACGTTCTTTCTGATCAGCGGATTTGTGATCCTCATGAGCGGCTGGGGGCGTACCGTTCGCGAGTTCGCTGCCTCCCGCGTCGCGCGACTCTATCCGGCGTTCTGGGTGTGCGTGCTGACCACGACAGCCGTGGCGGCAGTGCTGCCGATCAGCGGCGGGCTGCCTTTCCCACCTCTGCCGGACGGGTGGGGCGTGCTGGTCAACCTGACCATGTTGGCGGAGCCCCTCAACACGCCGCTTGTCGACACCGTGTACTGGACCCTCTGGATCGAGCTCCGGTTCTATCTGATCGCGGCGTGCATTCTTGCGGCCAAGCCGACCGAGCGGGGAGTAAAAATATTCGCTGCCGTGTGGCTGGCAGTCGCCGTGGTCATGCCCGTCTTCCGGGGCGCCGCCCTGGACGAGGTCGTGATGTCCGACTTCGCGCCGTACTTCATCGCCGGAATCACCCTGTTCCTGCTTCGCCGCAACCGATCCGATCCATGGCTGTGGGTGCTGCTACTCGCCACGTGGCTGGTCAGCCTGCAGCGCGTGTACGGGCGGACCCTGGAGTTGAAGCCCGGCTTCGAGGTGCCCGTCTGGCCGGCACCGGTACTGCTCACCGGGGTGTACCTTCTGATGCTCGTCATCGCGCTCGGCTACACCGACCGGGTGAGAATGCGCTGGCTGGCCATTGCGGGTGCCATCAGCTACCCCTTCTACCTCTTGCACCCGCGCATTGGATACAGCGTGATCCGCAACGTGTACGAGGAAACCAACCTTCCCGCGTCGATACTGATCGGCGGCACCGTGCTTGGGCTGCTGGCGGCAGCCTGGCTTGTCCATCGCTTCGTCGAGCGCCCACTCGCACCCTTGATCCGCGGCTTCGTATTGGACCGGCGACGACAATGAGCACCAGACGCCACGCGCCGAACACGAGGAAGGGTGTGGATCCGACGACCGCGGAGGCCGATTCCGCCTTCCGCGAGCTGTTCGAGGCCGCGTATGACGATTTGCTGCTCTTCGTCGAACGCCGTGCACACCTCGCCGTTGCCGAAGACGTGGTCGCCGAGACGTTCTTGATAGCGTGGCGCCGCTTGGACGAAGTACCGAAGTCACTCGGCGAGGCCCGCGCCTGGCTGTTCACCGTCGCCCGCAATGTTCTGCACAATCGGCAGCGCAGCGACCAGCGGCAGCAGAGCCTCGCGCTTCGCGTCCTCCAGGAACCCGATGCTCCGAGCAGCGCCGAGGCCGACCTCGCGGCTACCCGCGTCGACCTGGTGAAGGCTTGGCAGCGCCTGTCATCGGCCGATCAGGAAGTGCTGACGCTGACCGCGATCGAAGACCTCACCGGGCCGCAGGCAGCACACGTACTGGGCATTTCCCGGCCCGCGTTCAGTTTGCGCCTGCTGCGCGCCCGTCGCCGCCTGCGTCAGCATCTTGGTCAGCGGCCGATCAGCGAACCCACAAACGTCCCTGCACCGGCCGGCCCTTCACGACGCGGAGGCTCCGCATGACCCACGACGACGTCCTCGCCCGGACAATCCGCTCTGCCGCCGTCCCGGTGCCCGCACGCGTCGCGCAGGAACCCGCGCGAGAATTGCTCGAGCGGATCGTCGCCACTGATCGGCGACCGCGCCCGGCACCAGCGCGCACACCGCACCGTCGGCCTCGCCTGGCGATCGCCGGCGCGGCCGGAGCGCTCGCCGCCGCTGTCGCCTTCACCCTGACATTTCTCAACGCTGGTCCCGCGTTTGCGTCGTGGACGCCCGAGCCGAGTCCGATCTCGGATACCGAGGCACGCGACATCGCCGGCAAATGCCTGCCTGCCCAGGACGCGAGCGTCGCAAGGGTGGTCATCGGTGAAAAACGCGGCGAGTACGCATACGTGAACGCCGTGTCGCCGGCTGGAAGCCAGACATGCTTCCGCGATCGCAACGGGGACGTGACGAATACCAGCATCCTGACCGTGCTGACCAGCACCGAGCGGCTCGGCGCCGGGGGTGTCGAGCTGTACTCGTGGGGTCAGCTACGCACCGACGAAGGCTACGTCCGGATCATGGCGGGACACGTCGGCTCACAGGTGACGAGCGTGGAGATCAACTTGCGGACCGAGGATGGCGATTCGTCACGGACGGCGCGGGCAACCGTTCGCGACGGTTACTTCGGCGCCTGGTACCCCGAAGGCCTCGATGAGTCGAGCAGCAACACCACCACACTGACCGTCCGCCTCGCAGACGGCAGCGCGGTGATCCTGTCCGCCCGCGAACTGTACGAACAACCGAAGCTGGACTGAGGGTGGCTCGGCAGGCCCCGCCCGCCCACGTGCTGGCCGGTTTGCTACCGATCAGTGACGGGCTCATCACGCCACCGGAAGCGCGCCTCGTCCCCTTCGATGACCAAGATGAACCATGGCACTTCGCGCCCGGTCGGGTCAGTCATCGTCACGGCCGGATAGATGGCCTCGTGCGCCTGGCGCAATGCCTCAACATCCCCGGAGTTCACGGCCTCGATCCATGCCGCGAAAATCGGTCGCAGTGGTCGGAAAGCAGGCTCTGGCCGAAAGCGGCCGCGGATCCAGGGGAAGTCGAGCTCCCGCTCATCGACCTCACCGACCAACTCGCTGCGGTGGTGCACTCGCCAGACCCTGCCCACCTTCATTCCGGCAGCGTAGGCCGCGCTGCCGCCAACCACTCCTCTTCCTGAAGCCCATCTCCGTCGAAGGGCGCTGTTGTCCGCCCCGGAAACGGCGAATCCCAGGCCGATGACCTGGGATTCTGTACCGAGCCGCCTGACGGAATCGAACCGTCGACCTACGCATTACGAGTGCGTCGCTCTAGCCGACTGAGCTAAGGCGGCAACGATCGTAAAGTGTACGGCACTCCCCGGCCGAAGCCGAACCGGATCCCCCCGCCTCCGAACCCCGGACACCGAGCCACATCCGCCCCGTCACGGGAGAGACTTCGCGCCGCGTCCCGACTACCCTGCGGCGGGTGACCGACGAACCGCCGCGGCCAGCGGCCCCCGAGGCGCATCCCGGCGAGCGCGCCACCCGCCGCCCCCGCAAGATCGACCCGCAGGAGTTGGGCTTCACCCCGCGCCGGCCGGTGCCCTGGCTCGCGCCGCTGCTGTTGATCAGCACCGGCCTGCGTACGCTGCTGGCGATGCTGTTCGGGGCGTACCTGGACAAGCGCGAGCTGCAGAACGCGTTCGGCGACGGCACGTTCCGGCAGGTCGGGCCGGACGGCGGGCTCTGGCTCGACTACGTGGCCGACCTGGGTGACGGCTTCGACGCCACGTACTCGGTGGCGTACCTGCTCGCCCAGCCGGAGCTGACGGTGGACGGGCACCGGCTTCCGCGGGCGCAGACGCTGGTGATGGGTGGTGACCAGGTCTACCCGGCGGCGGGCTACGAGGCGTACGAGGACCGCTGCAAGGGCCCGTACCAGTCCGCGCTGCCGGTCGCGCCGCCGGAGCAGCCGACGCTGTTCGCGGTGCCGGGTAACCACGACTGGTACGACGGGCTGACCGCGTTCCTGCGGCTGTTCGTGCGTACCCGGGACCGGCACTTCGGCGGCTGGGGCACCGGCCAGTCCCGCTCGTACTTCGCGGTCGAGCTGCCGGCCGGCTGGTGGCTGCTCGGCCTCGACGACCAGTCCGGCTCGTACCTGGACGACCCGCAGCTCACCTACTTCGACGAGGTGGCCCGCAAGCTCACCCCGGAGTCGAAGGTGATCCTGGCGGTGCCGGCGCCGACGTGGGTCAAGGCCGTGGACCACCCCAACGCGTACGACTCGATCGACTACTTCATCCGTACCCTCGTCGCGCCGACCGGCGCGCAGGTGCGGGTGCTGGTCTCCGGCGACCTGCACCACTACGCCCGCTACGCCGGGGCGGACCGGCAGCTCGTCACGTGCGGAGGTGGCGGCGCCTACCTGTACCCCACGCACCGGCTGCCGAAGAAGCTGGAGGTCCCGCCGCGTGACACGCTGACCCGGCGGGCCAGCAACACCCAGGAGTACGACCTGGCGGCGCGCTACCCGGACAAGGCGCGCTCCCGCCGGTACGGCTGGGGGATCTTCGCCCGGCTGCCGTTCCGCAATCCGGGCTTCACCACGCTGCTCGGCACCCTGCACACGCTGCTGATGCTGGCCATGGCCGGCGTGGCGGTGCAGCGGGTGGGCACCACCGAGCAGCGCCTGTTCAGCGTGCCGCTGGCGATCATGCTGGTGGTGGCGATGATGGGCGCTGTGTTCTTCGCCAAGCCGCCCACGGCGGGCGGGAAGCGGCACGCCCGGCACTGGATCCTCGGGGTGGCGCACGGACTGGCCCAGATAGCTCTCGCCGCCGGCGGCACGTGGGTCTGGTTGCAGCTGCCGTTCTACGACTGGCCGTGGCCGCTGCCGGCGGTCGCCGCGGCGGTGCTCTACGGGCCGGTGAGCGGTCTGGTCGCCAGCCAGCTCGTCGCGCTGTACCTGCTGGTGGCCGGCGCGTTCGGGGTCAACCTGAACGAGTTGTTCGCCGCCCAGGGCATCGAGGACTCGAAGGCGTTCCTGCGGTTCCGGATCGACCCGGACGGCACGTTGACGATCTACCCGATCGCCGTGGACAAGGTGTCCCACGACTGGCAGCTCAACCCCGACCAGTCCCCCACTGCCTCCTGGCTGACCCCGAAGACCCCGCTGACCCCCCGCCTGGCCGAACCCCCCATCGTCATCCGCTGACCCCTGATCGCCGCCGAAGGGGCGGGAGGGTCAGGGCTGGGGGTAGTGCTGGTCGTGGGCCTGTCTGGGGCCGCAGACCGACGCGCGGGAGCACATCGAGCGGGAGCCGTCGGCGTCCAGGCGGACCGTCACCGCGTCGCGCGGGACGCTGTGGCCGACCACCTTGCCCTCACCCTGCGGCGTGGACACCCGGCTGCCGACCGCGGGGGCCGTCTCCTGGAACTTCTGGTACAGCGGGTGCTCGTACTTCAGGCAGCACATCAGCCGCCCGCACGCGCCGGAGATGCGCAGCGGGTTGAGCGGCAGGTCCTGGTCCTTCGCCATCCGGATGGTCACCGGCTCGAAGTCGGTCAGGAACGTGGCGCAGCACAGGTCACGCCCGCAGGAGCCGATGCCGCCCTGCACCCGTGCCGAGTCGCGGGCGGACAGCTGCCGCAGCTCGACCCGGCAGTGCAGGGTGGCGCCCAGGTCACGGACCAGGGAACGGAAGTCGACCCGGTGCGGCGCGGTGAAGTAGATGGTGGTGCGGTCGCTGCCGTTCTCCGGCGTGGCCAGGACGTGGTCGACGGCTACCACCTTCATCGGCAGGCCGTGTTCGCGGATCAGCCGCTTGGCGGCCACCTTCGCCTCGGCCTTGCGCCGGCGCAGCATCTCGTCGCGGCGCAGATCGTCGTCCTCGGCGAGCCCGGCGAGTTTCGGGAATCCGTCGGTGTCCTCGGTGACCCACTGGGCCGCCCAGACGCACTCGGCCACCTCGGGCCCCTCGTCGGTGGGCACCAGCACCCGGTCGCCCACCTGCGGGCGCAGCTCGCCCGGGTCGAGGTAGTAGAGGCGCCCGTACCGGTTGAAACTGACCGCGCAGAGCATGCCCATGCGCCCCACCCTACGCGGATCGGGGCCCGCCGTACGGCGGGCGGTCGCCGTACGGTCACCGACAGCGGCGATCGGCTCCGTCGACCCGGCCGAATCGCCCCTTCGCCTCGCCCGGACGGCTGAAACCTCGCCCGCCGCCGGGACAAGCGTCTGCCGACAGCGTTGAGTGAAGACATACCTGCGGGGGGTGCAGGGGAAGTCCACGGCGTCGCCGCCGTTGCCCGGCCACGGCCGGTCCGGCGCGCGGCGCCGTGGACCGTCAGTAGCCGATTCGGGTGGTGCCGCCGTAGTGCGGCGCGACCGCCGGCCGATCCCGCCAGACCGTCTCGGCGAGGCTCGGCCCCCACTGACGCAGCAGCGTCTCGGCGCCGTCGTAGGCGACTCCGAGCACGCCCAGGATCCGGGTGGCGATCTCGGCCGCGGCCGACGCCCCGGCCGGTCCGGCGTGGACGCCGGGCCGGGTCGCCGCGTGCACGGCGACCGCCTCGGACGAACCCAGCACCTCGGCCAGCGCGCGGGCCAGCGCGACCCGGCTGCCCTCCACCCAGCCGGCCAGCGCGTCCGCGAAACTCGCCGTCGACTCCAGCCGCCCGACCAGGCTCTCCGGCCCCTCGTCCAGGTGCCGGAGCAGTGTTGCGCGCGCCTCGTCGTACGCCGACGCGGCGGCGCCGGACCAGGCGACCTGGTCGCCGAGCAGGGCGCAGGTGTCGTCGTACCCCCGGACGAGCCGGCGCACGGCGTGGCCGGCGTCGGTCAGCGGCGCGGGGTGCAGGTCGAGGAACTCGCGCACGGCCGCGCCGGGGAGCACCTGCATGCGGCGCAGCAGCGGCCAGAGGCGGTGGCCCTCGGGCGCGCCGGCGGCGAGCAGCGTGTCGACGCGGGCGAGCAGGTCGAGCCCCGGCTCCGCGAGGCGGTCGAGCGCGTCCATCAGGCCTCCCGGGCCAGCCGCCGGGCCACGCCGTCGTCGGCGGCGGCATAGCGGTCGGCGGCGCTGCGCAGCGCGGCCGCGGCGGCGGCCAGCCGGACGGCGGCAGCCTGTGCCTCGCGCGCCCGGTCGGCGGTGGCGGCGGTCCACTGCCGGTGCAGCGCGCGGCCCACCTCACCGGGCCGGCCGGCGGCGTGCGCGCCGAACGCGGGGTGCGGCGGGTCGGTGGCGGTGACCGTGCGGGCCAGCGTGGCGAGGGTCGCGCCGGCCTCGTCGAGGCGGGCGGCCAGGGCGCGCAGCGTCTCCATGTCAGGCTCCCGCCAGCGGCCGGTAGGCCGCGAACGTCTCGTTGTGCAGCTTCTCCCGCGCCCACTGCGCCGCGTCGGCGGCGGCGGTGACCGCCGCCTGCACCGACCCGGCCACGTCACGTGGGCTGCGGTGGTGCAGCGGCCCGAGGAAACGCACGTCGGTGATGCGCCCACCGGCTGTCACCACCACCTCGACAAGGCCGTCGGGCGAGCGGACGGTGACCTCGACAGTGGCCACCGCCTGGTCGAACTCGGCCTGCAGGTTCTCGATGCGGCGGTAGCGCCGCACCGCCTCCTCGATCCAGGCCTCGTCGATCTCGCCCCGCGGCATCGGCGGACTCCTCCCGGCCGGTCGGCCCCAACATCACTGAGCGTGCCGCCTCGATCACGGCGGCATCACCGGGGACCGTACCGCACGCCAATCGCGCGTGTCGATGCCCTGTGGACAGCGTGGTGCGGGCGTGGGTCAGCCGCGCCAGAGGGCGAGCATCATCGCCTCCACCGCGATCCGCGGCTTGACGTTCGCCTCGATCGCCGCCCGGCACTCCAGCACCGCCTCCAGGCGGCGCAGCGAGCCCTCGGCGTCCCACTTCTGCGCGCCCGCGCCGGCCAGCGCCGCGGTGTCGGTGTGCACCGGGGCGACCGGCGCCCGCAACGCCATGGTGAGCGCATCGCGGTAGAACCCGGCCAGGTCGACAAGCGCCCGGTCGAGCGCGTCCCGCTGAGCGCGGGTGGCCCGCGACTTCTGCCGCTTCTCCAAATCCTTGAGCTGGCCGGCCGCGCCGCGCATGGCGCCGGCCGCGCCCCGGCCGGTGCCGCCCGCACCGAGCGCGGTCTGCAACGCCGTACGCTCCGCCTCGTCGATCTCGACGACCGAGGCGGCGGCCTCCGCCTCGGCGGCCTCGATCAGCGCCGAGGCGGCGTCGAACGCCGCGCCCACGCCGGTCAGCCGGCGCGGCACGGCCAGCACCGCGTCGCGCCGCTGCCGGGCCTCCGGGTCGCGGGCCAGCCGCCGGGCCCGGCCCACGTGCCCCTGCGCGGCCGCCGCGGCCCACTCGGCCACGTCCGGCGCGATGCCGTCCCGGCGGACCAGCACCTCGGCCACCGCGGCCGGCGGCGGCTGGCGCAGCGGTACGACGCGGCAGCGCGACCGGATGGTCACGGAGATGTCGTCGGGGTGGGTGGACGGGGCGCAGAGCAGGAAGACGGTACGCGGCGGCGGCTCCTCGATCGCCTTGAGCAGCGCGTTGCCGGCGGCCTCGGTGAGCCGGTCGGCGTCCTCGATGATCACTACCTGCCACCGGCCACCGGACGGCGTGCTCGCCGCCCTGAGCACCAGCGCGCGCATCTCGCCGACACCGATGGAGAGCCCGTCCGGAACGACGAGGCGCACGTCGGCGTGCGTGCCGGTGAGCGTGGTGTGGCAGCCGGGGCAGCTGCCGCATCCGGTGCCGTGCACGCACTGCAGGGCGGCGGCGAACGCGCGGGCGGCCACCGACCGGCCGGATCCGGGCGGCCCGGTGAAGATCCAGGCGTGGGTCATCCCGGCACCGGGATCGGCTTCAGCGGCGGGCGCCGGAGGCGGATCGGCGTCGGCGCCGTCGAACTCCTCGGCGAGCGCGTCGAGGTCGTCGTACCCGCCCGCCGGCGCGCCGGCCGCGACGGGCACGGCGGCGCGCAGCAGCGCGGCGGCCGAGGCGGCGGCCCGCCGCAGCGTGTCCACCGCCTCGTCCTGCCCGACCAGATCGCCGAAGACGTCGGTCATCTTCGGGGTTGCTCCATCGTCACCAGCTCCGCGTCGGATAACTCAGGCTGGACCGAGGTGTCCGGACCCTGCGCCGGACGCGGGTGCACGATCCCGGCCGGGTCGGCGAGGAACTCACCCACCCGGCGGGCCACCGCGTCGGCGATCTCGTCCACCGGCCGGGACGCGTCGAGCACGAGGTAACGCTTCGGGTCACCGGCGGCCAGGTCGAGGAAGGCGTACCGGACGCGCTCGTGGAACGTCAGCGACTCGGCCTCCAGCCGGTCGGCCCCCTCGTTGCGCGTCTCCACCCGGCTCAGGCCGGTACGCGGCTCGACGTCGAGCAGCACCACCAGATCGGGCTTGAGCCCGCCGGTGGCCCAGGACGAGAGCCAGGAGACCTCGTCCACCGGCAGTGTCCGGCCGGCGCCCTGGTAGGCCAGTGACGAGTCGACGTACCGGTCACTGATCACCACCGCGCCGCGCACGAGCGCCGGGCGGACGACGGTCGCGACGTGGTGCGCCCGGTCGGCGGCGTAGAGCAGCGCCTCGGCGCGCGGCGACGGCGCCTCGGCCGTGCCGGTGTCAAGCACCAGCGAGCGGATCCGCTCACCGACCGGTGTGGCGCCCGGCTCGCGGGTGACCACCACGTCCCGCCCCTGCGCGCGCAGGCGCTCGGCGAGCACGGCGAGCTGGGTGGACTTGCCGGCGCCCTCGCCGCCCTCGAAGACCACGAAGAGACCGCTGGAGACGAACGGCTCGGCCGGCATCAGCGGGCGGCCCCGGATCGAGCCCCACAGGTCGGCGAGGACCGGCACGCCCTTCTTGTCGTCCATCTGGCCGAACGCGCTGATGCCGGCGATGATGCCGGCCGCGCCGGCGGCGAGCAGCAGCAAGCGCGTCGAGGAGATGGAGATGCCCAGGTCGGCGATGGTGAGCTGGCGGGAGCCGCCGACACCGACCAGGAGGCTGCTGAGCGCGATGGCGAGGATCAGCACCAGCCGGGTGCCGATCTGCACCACCGCGAAGACCCGGCCGCGTACCTCGTCGGCGACCTCGCCGCCGAGCAGCGTGGTGCCGGCCAGGAACGCCATGCCGGCGCCCGCGCCGACCAGGATCGCGCCGAGGATGGCCATCGACAGGTGGATGGCGAACGCGAGCACCAGCACCGAGGCGCTGGCGAGCACGATGCTCATGCCGAACCAGCGGCGGCGGGACATGTCCCGCACGATCATCGGACCGAGGCCGATGCCGAGCGCCAGGCCGACGAAGATCGCGCCGAAGAGCAGCGAGAACGCGGCGTCACCGGCGCCGAGCGAGTTGGCGAAGAACTTGGCCGTGCCGACCACGATGCCGCCGCCGGCGAACGCGCCGAAGATGCCCAGCACCAGGCCGCGGACGAGCGGGGTCTGGCCGATGTACTTCCAGCCCTCGGAGAACTGCCGGAACATGCTCTGCTCGGAGCGCTCGGCCTCGCCGCGCTGGGCGTGGCTGATCTCCTTGATCCCGAACGCCACCACGAGCGCGGTGGCCAGCCGGGAGAACGCGTTGAACCAGAGCGCGAGCTGGGCCGGCTCGGCCCAGTTCGGCAGGTCGCCGCCGACCGCGCCGCGGACGCCGCGGTCCAGCACGGCCAGCGCGATGGCCGCGGCCACCGGCGTGAGGCCGTACGTGGTGATCAGCGTGAGCTGGTTCGCCGCTTCCAGCCGGGTACGCGGGATGAGGTTGGGAACCGCCGCTTCCTTGGCCGGGATCCACATCAGCGTGATCGACTCGATCAGGAACGTGGCGATCAGCGCCCAGCCGACCACCAGCCCGCCGGCGGCACCGGTCAGCGCGTAGAGCGGGATCGAGGCGAACAGCACGAAGCGCAGCAGGTCGCAGATGACCATCGTCCACCGGCGGTCGAACCGGTCGGCGAACACGCCCGCCACCGGGCCGAGCACCAGCGCCGGGAGCAGCCGGATCGCTGTCACACCGCCGAACGCGGCGCCCTGGGCGGTGCTGCCGGAGACCTGGGAGGCGGCGAACAGCGCGGTGGCGAGCAGACCGAGCCAGTCGCCGAAGGAGGCGGCGCTGAGGACGATCCACAGCCTGCGGAACGGCCGGATGCGCAGCACCGAGCGGATGGCGGCGACGCCGGAGTGGTCGGCGGCTGTCCCGGGCGACGACACGCCGGGCGACTCGCCGTTGTTCTGGCTTTCGATGGCCGTACCTCCACGTGCCGGCCCAGGTTTGGGCATCCCCGGTGGAACACTCTAGTCGCGCGGGAGGAGCAGGCCTGCGCGACATTCACCTGCTCGCTGAGCCTAGGCCGCCGGGACCACCGCCCGCAGCCCGGACAGACGCGAGGGTATTTCGCATTCTCGCCCAGACAGTTAGCGTGCAGACGTGGCCATCGACCGTGACAAACTTCGCGAGCGTCTCGACCGGGCGACCGCTCACCTCGACCCGCCGTACGCGGTGGTCGACCTCTCCGCGTTCGACGCCAACGCCGGCGCGCTGACCGGCCGGGCCGACGGCAAGCCGCTGCGCGTGGCGAGCAAGTCGGTACGGGTCCGCGAGCTGCTCACCCGCGTGCTCGGCCGCCCCGGCTGGCAGGGCGTGATGGCCTTCACCCTGCCCGAGGCGGTCTGGCTCGCCCGCTCCGGCGTCAGCGACGACGTGCTGGTGGCGTACCCGACGGCGCACCGGGCCGGCCTCGCCGAACTGGCCGCCGACCCGGCGCTCGCCGACGCGGTGACGCTGATGGTCGACGACCCCGCCCAGCTCGACCTGATCGACCAGGTCTGCCCGCCCGCGCGCCGCCCCGCGCTGCGGGTCTGCCTCGACCTGGACGCCTCCTGGCGGCCGCTGCGGGGCCGGGTGCACGTCGGCGTGCGCCGCTCCCCGGTGCACAGCGCCACGGCGGCCGGCGCGCTCGCCGCCGCCGTCGCCGCCCGGCCGGGCTTCCGGCTGGTCGGCCTGATGTCGTACGAGGCGCAGATCGCCGGTCTGGGCGACGCGCCACCCGGGCAGGCGGTGCTCGGCTCGGCGATCCGGGTCGCGCAGCGCGGGTCGTACCGGGAACTGCTGGCCCGCCGCTCGGACGCGGTCGCCGCGGTACGCGAACACGCCGACCTGGAGTTCGTCAACGGCGGCGGCACCGGCAGCGTGGCCGCCACCAGCGCCGACCCCGCGGTCACCGAGGTCACCGCGGGCTCCGGCCTGTACGGGCCGACGCTGTTCGACGCGTACCGTGCCTGGCGGCCGACCCCGGCGGCGTTCTTCGCCTGCGCGGTGGTCCGCCGCCCGGCGCCCGGGTTGGCGACGGTGCTCGGCGGCGGCTGGATCGCCTCCGGCCAGGCGGCGAGCAGCCGGCTGCCCCGGCCCTGGCTGCCGGACGGCCTGAAGCTGCTCGGCGCGGAGGGCGCCGGTGAGGTGCAGACGCCGCTCGCCGGGGACGCCGCGGACGGCCTGCGGGTCGGTGACCGGGTGTGGTTCCGCCACGCCAAGGCCGGCGAGATGTGCGAGCACGTCAACGAGGTGCACCTGGTCGACGGGGACGCGGTGGTCGCGACGGTGCCCACCTACCGGGGCGAGGGCCACGCCTTCCTCTGACCCGCCGCCGGCGTGACGACGGCGGGCCCCGGCGCACCCGGGAACCCGCCGCTCGGCGTGCCGCTCAGCCCTGGGACACGGCCTCCGTGGGAGCGTTGACCTGCCGGTGCAGGTACTCCCGGATGAGGGCCTTCGCCTCGACCAGCACCCGCTCGTCGCCGTCGGTGCGGCGGCGGAAGGCCAGCTTGATCAGGGCGTCGGCCGCCTCGACCGCGACCTCCAGGTGGAACCGCAGGTCGGGCACCCCGGCCAGGCCGAAACGCTCGGTGAGTACGCGGGCGAGCTGCTCCGCGATGACACCGTTGTTGTCCCGCTGGTCGTCCAGCAGATGCAGGTCGACCACGTCGCCGAAGTGCAGGGTACGGAAACCGGGGACGGTGCGGTGCATCGAGATGTACTCGTCGATCGCCGCGTCGACGCCGTCCCACCAGTGCGTCAGATCGTCCGACGCGAACCGCTCGTCGAGCCGCTGGAGGTAGGACTCCATGGTCCGCAGCGTCAGCGCCTGCACGATGGCCCGCTTGTCCGGAAAGAACTGGTACACCGACCCGATCGCCACCTCGGCGCGCTCGGCGAGCAGGGTCGTGGTCAGCCCTTCGTACCCCACCTCGTCGACGAGCTCGGCGCAGGCGTCCAGCATCCGCTGGACCCGCGCGACACTTCGACCCTGCACCGGTACCCGACGCAGCGGCCCGGTCGTGGCGGCTGGTGTGGACACTCGGCGCCACCCCCCTTCGACGGATGAACATATCTGCACGTCACGAGTCTGTGACTACCGGTACAACGAGCCGGGCTCGATTGCGGTATTTACCAGGCACAACGTTCCTGATATGAATTCAGTTCATATTCATGTCGAGGAGTGGCCGCGATGACCGGTACCACCGCCACCTGGTCCAACTGGGCCGGCAACCAGCACAGCTCCGCGCTCCTCACCGTGCGCCCGCGTAGCGTCTCCGACGTCGTCGAGGCGGTCCGTCAGGCCGCCGCGGCCGGCCGGACCGTCCGGGCCACCGGCAGCGGCCACTCCTTCACCGCCACGGCTGTGGCCGACGGGCACCGCATCGACCTCGCCGAACTGGAGACAGACGTCACCGTCGATGTGGCGCGCCGCCTGGTCACCGTACCGGCTGGAATGACGTTGCACACGCTCAACGAACTGCTCGCCGGGCACGGGCTGGCGATGCCGAATCTCGGCGACATCGACGCCCAGACCATCGCCGGCGCGCTCTCCACCGGCACCCACGGCACCGGGGCGAAACTGGGCTGCCTGTCCACCTTCGTGGCTGGGCTGACGCTCGTCACCGGCACCGGCGAGGTGCTGCGCTGCTCGGCCGAGGAGAACCGCGACGTCTTCGACGCCGCCCGGGTCGGGCTCGGCGCGGTCGGCGTACTGGTCGAGGTCACGCTGCGCTGCGTCGACGCCTTCGTGCTGCGCGCGCACGAACGCCCCGCCCCGCTCGCCGAGGTGCTCGACGACCTGCCCGGCCTGTACGAGGCGCACGACCACGCCGAGTTCTACTGGTTCCCGTACACCGACCGGGTGCAGGTCAAGACCAACGACCGGGTACCCGCCGACGACCAGCCGCTGCCCGGCTGGCGCGGCTGGCTCGACGACGAGTTCCTCTCCAACACCGTCTTCGCCGGCGCCTGCCGCCTCGGCCGCGCCGTACCCGCCCTCGCCCCCACGATCAGTGCCGTCTCCGCCCGCGCGCTCACCGAACGCACCTACACCGGCCGCTCCGACCAGGTCTTCTGCACACCACGCCGGGTCCGCTTCGTGGAGATGGAGTACGGCCTGCCGCGCGAGACGCTGCCGACGGCGCTCACCGAGCTGCGCCGGATCGTGGAGCGGCTGCCGTTCAAGGTGCTGTTCCCGGTCGAGGTGCGGTTCACCGCCGCCGACGACATCTGGCTGTCCCACTCGTACGGGCGGGACTCCGCGTACATCGCCGTGCACCAGTACGTGGGCATGCCGTACGAGCCTTATTTTCGCGCGTTCGAGCAGGTGGCGACGGAACTGGGTGGTCGCCCGCACTGGGGCAAGCTGCACTGGCGCGATGCGGAGTCGCTGGCCACCGCCTACCCGAGATTCGAAGACTTCCGATCCGTCCGCACCCGCCTGGACCCCCACAACCTTTTCCAGAACCCGTACTTGACCCAGGTCCTGGGCTCCTGAAGATCTTGGTACGAAGACGCCCATCGAGGGGCGTCTTCGTACCAAGATCTCGGCGGTTGTCCACAGGGGCAGCGTGACGGGTGCTGTTCGGGTGGGGTTGCCGGTGTGGAGATGCCGGGGGACGACGCGGGGGAACTGAGCTGGTTGCTCTTCCGTCAGGCGCGAGTGCTGGGTACGGCGCAGGCTCGGCGGTTCCTGTCCGAGAAGACGATCCGGCACCGCATCGCCAGCGGGCGCTGGCGGCAGGTGCACCCCCGGGTCTACGTCACGCACGACG
Organism: Micromonospora sp. M42; assembly: GCF_000568915.1. Classification (NCBI taxonomy): domain Bacteria; kingdom Bacillati; phylum Actinomycetota; class Actinomycetes; order Micromonosporales; family Micromonosporaceae; genus Micromonospora; species Micromonospora sp. M42. Next base: position 3,920,829 of record NZ_KK037233.1, read on the forward strand.
GTCCCGTCGGCCCGGATGAGCGGCGCTGGATCGCGGTGCTGGCGGCTGGACCGGCCGCGACATTGGGCGGGCTCACCGCAGCCCAGTGCTGGGGGCTCAGGCGCTACGAGAGCCGACTCATCCATCTGCTGCTGCCGGCCCGGCACCAGACCCGGGCGATACCACCTGGCGTACGGGTCCACCGCACCACAGTGCTACCGCCGGAGGACGTGCTCGCGATCGGCCGGCCCCGCCGGACCATGCCGGCCCGCTCGCTCGTCGACGCGGCGCAGTGGGCAGCGACCGACGAGGAGGCACGGGCCGTCATCGCGGCGGGCTTCCAGCAACGCCTGGTCTGGGGCGACGACCTGCACCGGGTGCTGGAACGGCTTCCCCGGGCGCGTCGCCACCGCCTGATCCTGACGACCGCCACCGACGCGGCGGGCGGCGCCCACTCCCTCGCCGAACTCGACTTCCTCGATCTAGTCCGGCGGGCCGGGCTACCCGAACCGTCTCTCCAGGTCGTGCGGCGAGACGCCACCGGGCGGCGGCGCTACCTCGACGTCTGGTTCGAGCGGTGGCGTGTGCACGTCGAGATCGACGGCGGGCAGCACTTCGACCCGAGGACCGCCTGGGCGGACATGCAGCGGCAGAACGACGTCTGGTCCACCGGTGACCGGGTGCTCCGCTTCCCCGCCTGGGCCGTCCGCAACGACCCCACCCGCGTGATCACCCAGTTGCGTGCCGCCCTGCGATCCGCAGGCTGGCCCGGCTGAGATCTTGGTACGGAAACGCCCTTCCAGGGGCGACTCCGTACCAAGATCACTCGTTCGGGGTTGAGGTCGCCTTCTTGGGGGCCGCCTTCTTCGCGGGGGCCTTCTTCGCCGCGGTCGTCTTCTTGGCGGCCGTCGTTTTCTTGGCCGCCGTTGCCTTCTTGGCCGGGGCGGCCTTCTTCGCGGCCTTCTTCTTCGGCGCCGGGCCCTTCGCACGCTTCTCGGCGAGCATCTCCGACGCCTGCTCCAGCGTCAGCTCCTCCGGCGTCTGCCCGCGCCGCAGCGACGCGTTGAACTCGCCGTCCGTGACATACGGCCCGAAGCGCCCGTCCTTGATCACCAGCGGCTTCTCGGTGAGCGGGTCGTTGCCCATCTCCCGCAGCGGCGGCGCGGCGGCCCGGCGCTGGCGCGTCTTCGGGGCGGCCAGCAACGCCAGCGCCTCGTCCAGCGTGACGGTGAACATCTTGTCTTCCGAGTCCAGCGAGCGGAACTCGTCACCGCGCTTGACGTACGGGCCGTAGCGGCCGTTGTTGGCGAACACCTCGGTGCCGTCCGGGGCCACGCCGATGAGCCGGGGCAGGCGCAGCAGCTGCAACGCCTGCTCCAGGGTGAGGCTGTCCGGCGACTGCGAGCGCAGCAGCGACGACTTGCGCTCACCGCTGGCCACGTACGGGCCGAACCGGCCGGACTTGAGCAGGATCGGCTCGCCGGTCGACGGGTCGTCGCCGAGCTTGCGCTCACCGCCGCCGCCGAGGAACAGCTCGTGCACCTTCTCCGGGGTCAGCTCGTCCGGCGCGAGGCCCTCCGGGATCGGCGCCCGGTCGCCCTGCGAGCCGCCCTCCTCGCCCTCACCCTCACCCGAGGCCGAGCCCGAAACCGAGGCCGTGCCCGAAACCGAGCCGGGGAGCGCCCGCTGCAGGTACGGCCCGTACCGGCCGACCCGGACGACGACCTCGCGGCCCTCGTCGTCGGTGAACAGCGGGATCGAGTTGACGCTGCGCGCGTCGATCTCGCTGAGGTTCTCGGTGACCAGCTTCTTCAGGCCACCGGCGTGCGCGATGGCCTGGTCGCCGGCGCCGTTGGTGCTGCCGAAGTAGAAGGAGGTGAGGAAGTCGACGGCGGCGTGGTCGCCACCGGCGATCTCGTCCAGCTCGTTCTCCATGCTGGCCGTGAAGTCGTAGTCGATCAGGCGCGGGTAGTGCCGCTCCATCAGCCCGATCACCGCGAACGCCAGGAACGTGGGGATCATGGCCTGGCCGCGTTTGGTCACGTACCCGCGGTCCTGGATCGTCTGCATGATCGACGCGTACGTGGAGGGCCGGCCGATGCCCAGCTCCTCCAGGGCCTTCACCAGCGACGCCTCGGTGTAGCGCGACGGCGGCTGGGTGTGGTGGCCCTGCGCGGCCAGCTCGTCGGCGGTCAGCGGCTGATCCTTGACGAGCGTGGGCAGCCGCCGCTCGGCGTCCTCCGCCTCGGCGTTCTCGTCGTCGCTGGACTCGACGTACGCGCGCAGGAAGCCCGGGTCGGTGATGGTCTTGCCGGTCGCCCCGAAGTCGGCCTCCTCCTGGGCGGAGGAGACGGCGCGGATGCGCACCGACACGCTGGAGCCGACCGCGTCGGTCATCTGCGAGGCGATGGTGCGCCGCCAGATCAGCTCGTAGAGCTTGTACTCCTCGGCGGACAGCTCCTTGGCCACCTCGCCCGGGGTGCGGAAGTTGTCGCCCGCCGGGCGGATCGCCTCGTGCGCCTCCTGCGCGTTCTTCACCTTGCCGGTGTAGCGGCGCGGCTCCGGCGGCACGCTGCGCTCGCCGTACAGCTCGACGATCTGTCGGCGGGCCGCCGCGATGGCGGTCTCGGACAGGTTCACCGAGTCGGTACGCATGTAGGTGATGTAGCCGTTCTCGTACAGGCGCTGCGCGGTGCGCATCGTCTGCTGCGACGAGAACCGCAGTTTGCGGGCCGCCTCCTGCTGGAGCGTGGAGGTGATGAACGGCGCGTACGGGCGGCGGCGGTAGGGCTTCTCCTCGACCCGGGTGACGGTGAACGGCCGGTCGGCCAGGCGGGCGGCCAGCCCCCGGGCCCCGCCCTCGTCGAGGTGGACGACACCCGCGCCGGCGCGAACACGACCCGTGGTCGGCTCGAAGTCCTTGCCGGTGGCGATCCGGTCACCGTTCAGCGCGACCAGCGTGGCGTTGAACGTGCGCGGGCCCTCGCCCGGCTTCGCCACCGCGAGCGTGGCCAGGATGTCCCAGTACTCGGCGGTGCGGAACGCCATCCGCTGGCGCTCCCGCTCGACCACGATCCGGGTCGCCACTGACTGCACCCGGCCCGCCGACAGCTTCGGCATGACCTTCTTCCACAGCACCGGCGATACCTCGTACCCGTAGAGGCGGTCGAGGATGCGCCGCGCCTCCTGGGCGTCGACCAGGTCGCGGTCGATCTCCCGGGGGTTGGCCACCGCGGCCTGGATGGCCGGCTTGGTGATCTCGTGGAAGACCATCCGCTTGACCGGCACCTTGGGCTTGAGCGTCTCCACCAGGTGCCAGGCGATGGCCTCGCCCTCGCGGTCCTCATCCGTCGCCAGGAAGATCTCGTCGACCTCCTTGGCCAGCTTCACCAGCTTGCTGATCTGCTGCTTACGGTCGGGCGACACCACGTAGAGCGCGTGGAAGCCGTTGTCGACGTCGACGCCGAGACGCGCCCAGGGCTCACCCTTGTACTTCGCCGGGACGTCGGCGGCGTTGCGGGGCAGGTCCCGGACGTGGCCGAAGCTGGCCTCCACGACGTACCCCGGGCCGAGGTAGCCCGAGATCGTCTTGGCCTTCGCCGGAGACTCGACGATGACCAGACGGGTGGTTCCAGCGTTGCTCGGCACGTCTCTCCCCGACCTCACTCCTACGCCATGCCCGCTTCGGGCCGTGTTGCGCCACCCGGACCACGGGCGGTCCGGATGTCCAACGTAACGCGCCGTCCGCGTTCCGGGTTTCGTGGGCGGCAAACGGGCCGCTCTCCCGGCGACCGCCGGCCGCACCCTGCCGGACGGCGTCACGGTACACCGTGGGTAGGGCGGCAGGCGTGTCACTGTGACGATCGCGTACACCCGGCGGAGCCGTCGCCGGGTGTCCGGGTTCGGACACCGGACGGTCAGCCGGGCGCGCCCGGCCACTCCGCCGCCGGCGCCGTGACCGGCCGTTCCCCCACCAACTCGGCCAGCCGCGACATGCGCCGCCCGCCGACCCGGAACGCGGGCCCGCCCTCGTCCGGCTCCACGAACGCGGCCGGCAGGCCGACCGCCGCCAGCGCGGCGCGCACCACCGGCCAGCACGGCTCGTCGGCCGGTCCGAGCCGCAGCCGGAACCCGGCCGGCTCGGCCGTGCCGGCCGCGGCCGCCCAGAGCCGCAGCCGCCGCCCGTCCAGGTGGAATCGGGCCGGTGGCCGCTTCACCGCCCCGCGCAGCCAGGCCCGCGCGAGCGGCGCCAGCATGCTCGTGTACGCGGTGCGCACCCGGTGCCGCCCGTCCTCGGTCGGCTCCCAGCTCGCCGGCACGCCCCGGGCGCCCAGCTCCGCCACCAGCACGTGCACCCGCCAGGCGGCGTCCACCACCACGGAGATCCGGGCCGTGCCGCCCATCCGCCCCACCTCACCCGGCCCGGCGAGCAGGCCGGCGAGATCCGCCAGCACGGGATCGGCCGCCTCGGTGGAGAACAGCGAGGGCTGGCGGGCCGGTTTCGGGGTGGGAGGGGTCAGCGACACTCCGGGACCTCGTCGAAGGCCTCTTTCAGCTCGGTCGAGTTGAGCTTGCTGGTGTCCAGCGCGCTCGCGTCGTACTCCTTGTTGAGCGTGTCCACGGCGGCGCGCACGCCGTCGTAGAACGGACCGGCCTGGGCGGTGTCGAGCCCGTCGATGGCGGACCGGGCCCGGCCGTACGCGTCGCGCATCTTGCTCAGCGACCCCAGGAACCCGGCGGACACCTCGGCGCCGCGCTCGGCCTCGGGCACGCCCGCCTCCTCGACCTTGCGCCGGGCCGTCTCGCTGGCCTGCTCGGCGCCGGCGAAGAGCCGGACCAGGTTCTCCTTGGCCTGCGCCGGAGTGGTCTGCGCGGTCATCTGCTGCTGGGTGCTGCTGGTCAGCTTGGAGATCTCCGCGCGCCACGGGGTGAGCGCCTGGCACACCGACGCGGCCCAGACCCGGGGGCTCGGGCCGCCGCCGCACCCGGCGACGACGAGGACCAGCGTGGCCAGGACCACCGTGAGCTTTCCGGCGGTTGCCGCCCGGCGCGTACGCATGCGTTGCAGCGTACGACCTCCGGGCGGAACCGCCACCGCTCAGGTTTGCCGGGCACGGGGCTCCCGGCCGGCCGGGACCGGCCGGGAGCCGTCGCGTGGACCTCAGGCGTTGACCGTCTCCGGGCGCTGGTCCGGCTTGCCGGCGTCGCTGTCCGAGTCGGTCATCGCCACGCCCTTGCGCTTGCTGAACACCACGGCCCCCGCGATGATCAACGCGGCGACCACGGCGATCGTGATGCGCAGCGGGTTGTTCTGGTCGTTGCCCACGCTCCAGGCCACCACGGCCGGCGCGATCAGCAGCGAGACCAGGTTCATCACCTTGATCAGCGGGTTGATCGCCGGGCCGGCGGTGTCCTTGAACGGGTCGCCGACGGTGTCGCCGATGACGGTGGCGGCGTGCGCGTCGGAGCCCTTGCCGCCGTACGCGCCGTCCTCCACCAGCTTCTTGGCGTTGTCCCAGGCGCCACCGGAGTTGGCCAGGAACACCGCCATCAGCGTGCCCGCGCCGATCGCGCCGGCCAGGTACGCGGCCAGCGCGCCCGGGCCGAGGCCGAAGCCGACAGCGATCGGGGCCAGGATGGCCAGCAGGCCGGGGGTCAGCAGCTCGCGCTGGGCGTCCCGGGTGCAGATGTCCACGACCTTGCCGTACTCGGGCCGCTGGGTGCGGTCCATGATGCCGGGCAGCTCACGGAACTGGCGGCGTACCTCCATCACCACGGCGCCGGCCGAGCGGGACACCGCGTTGATGGCCAGGCCGGAGAAGAGGAAGACCACCGCGGCGCCGATGATGAGGCCGACCAGGTTGCGGGGGTTGGCGACGTTGAGCGAGTTGAGGATCTCGTTGCCGACGTCGTTCACGCCCGCGTCCTCGTACGAGGAGCGCAGCGTGTCGGTGTACGAGCCGAACAGCGCGGTGGCGGCCAGCACGGCGGTGGCGATCGCGATGCCCTTGGTGATCGCCTTGGTGGTGTTGCCGACGGCGTCCAGCTCGGTGAGCGTCCGCGCGCCGTGCTCGTCGATGTCGCCGGACATCTCGGCCACGCCCTGCGCGTTGTCGGAGATCGGGCCGAACGTGTCCATGGCGACGATGACGCCGACGGTGGTGAGCAGGCCGGTGCCGGCCAGCGCGACGGCGAACAGCGACAGCGTGATCGAGCTGCCGCCGAGCAGGAACGCGCCGAACACGCCGGCGCCGATCAGCAGCGCCGAGTAGACGGCCGACTCCAGGCCGACGCTGATGCCGGCGAGGATGACGGTGGCCGGGCCGGTCTGCGAGCTCTTGCCGATGTCCTGCACCGGGCGCCTGTTGGTCTCGGTGAAGTAGCCGGTCAGCGCCTGGATCGCGGCGGCCAGCACGATACCGATCACGACCGCGCCGATGGCCACCAGCCGCGGGTTGCGGTCGACGTCGGTCAGCCCGCCCTCCAGCTCGGCGAACGTGGCCGGCAGGTAGGCGAACGCGGCGATCGCGACGAGCACCGCGGCGATGAGCGCGGAGAGGTAGAAGGCCCGGTTGATGGCGGTCAGGCCGTTGCGGTCGCTGGCGCGCAGCCGGGTGATGAAGACGCCGACGATCGCGACGAGCACGCCGATGGTGGAGATGATCAGCGGGAAGACCAGGCCGGTCTCACCGAACGCGGCCCGGCCGAGGATCAGCGCCGCGACGAGCGTGACCGCGTACGACTCGAACAGGTCGGCGGCCATGCCGGCGCAGTCGCCGACGTTGTCGCCCACGTTGTCGGCGATGGTGGCGGCGTTGCGCGGGTCGTCCTCCGGGATGCCCTGCTCGACCTTGCCGACCAGGTCGGCGCCGACGTCGGCGGCCTTGGTGAAGATGCCGCCGCCGACCCGCATGAACATGGCGAGCAGCGCGGCGCCGAAACCGAAGCCCTCCAGCACGGTCGGGGCGTCACCCCGGTAGATCAGCACGACGAGCGCCGCGCCGAACAGACCGAGGCCGACGGTGAGGAAGCCGACCACGCCGCCGGTGCGGAAGGCGATCTTCATGGCGCCTTCGCGTCCGCCTTCGCGCTCCCGCGCGGCCGCTGCCACCCGCAGGTTGGCGCGGGTGGCCAGCCACATGCCGGCGCCGCCGATGAACGCGCTGAACAGCGCACCCACCACGAAGAACGCCGAGCGGCCGAGCTTCACCAGCGTTTCGTTGCCGTCGGTGTCGTGCACCGGCAGCAGGAACAGCAGCACGACGGCGATCACGACGAAGATCGCCAGCGTGCGGAACTGCCGCAGCAGGTACGCCGACGCGCCCTCCTGCACCGCGCCGGAGATCTCCTGCATGTTTGTGGTTCCCTTACCGGCCGCCAGGACCGCCCTGGTGAGGGCGGCCGCGAAGACGAGCGCCACCAGCGCGATGACCGCGGCGATGACGACGTACGTCACGTTGGCTCCGGTAAGGGACAGTGCGCCGCCGTCAGCGGCCAAGGTCCCGGACATCTATGTCCTCCTGTACCGAACAACTCGCGCCGGCCGGTGGAGACGCACGGGCCGACGCCTGGATGCGGACTCGCAAGCGCGCGCCACCCACTCCGGCGGACCGTTCCCGCTGGCTACGGGACGGGATCACTTGCTGACAACCCGGGTACTGTAGCCCTCCGGCGTGGCGAGGGTCACAGGCAGGGGGCACCGTGTCTCGATGATCTTCGTAACTGTGTTATACGAAGAAATCTGATATATGGCCCGGTCAACACGACGAGGCCGCGCTCCCCGTGCGGGGAACGCGGCCTACGTGAACGGGAAGGTCAGGCGCGTCCGGCCGGCCAGGTCATCCGGACCTCGGTGCCGACGCCCTCGTCGACCGGGCGGACCTGGAGGTCCTCCACGAAACCGGCGAGCAGCGCGAAGCCCACCCCGGTGGTGAGCGCGTCCTCGCTCAGCGACTCCTTGGCCAGCTCGTCCGGCCCGAGCGCGGCCAGGCCGAGGCCCGCCTCGATCGGCGCCCGGTCCACCACCCGGACCGTGTAGCCACCGGTGTCGGACATCTCCACGTACACCGGATCCGCCAGGCCGTACTGCCGGTGCAGCGCGACCGCCCGCGTGCACGCCTCACCGATGGCCAGGCGCACCTCGTCCAGCAGGTCCTCGCGTACGCCGGCCCGCCGGGCCACCGCGACGCCGACCAGGCGTGCGGTACGCACGTGCACCGGGGCCGGAGAGAAGGAAAGCTTGACGGTGGCCATCACGCGCCGGTGGAGTCGGCGGCGATGGCCGCGTCGACCGTCGGATGCAGCGGGAAGACCTGGTCCAGGGCGGTGATCCGGAAAATCTTGAGCAGCGGCTCCTTGTCGCAGACCAGGGCGAACGAGCCGCCGGCCGAGCGCAGCCGCTTGAGCGCGCCGACCAGCACGCCCAGTCCGGTCGAGTCGAGGAAGTCCACCCGGCCCAGGTCGACCACCACGTGGCGGGCCCCGCCGTCGATCAGCTCAAGAAGCCGTTCCCGCAGGCGGGGGGCGGTGTAGACGTCCACCTCACCACCGACCTCGAGCACCGTGTGCTCCCCCACGGCGCGGGTCGCCAGCGACAGCTCCATCGGCCCCTCCTCGGTAAACTCTCCAGGGCATCTAACCATCCCCCGTGCGGCCCTCTCGGATCACCGGCCACGCCCCTCCCTTACCCCCACCCTGCGGTTCCCAATTCCGAACACCAGTGCGAGAGTGCAGGACGTGACCGACCACAGCCCCGGCCCGCGGCGTGCTCCGGGTGAGCTGCTGCGCCGGCTGCGGCTGCGGCACCCCACCGACCCGGTCACCCACGTCGAGCGCGTCCCGGCGCGGGCCGGCGAGCCGGTCGGGTGGCCCGGCTGGGCGCCGGAGGAACTGCGGGCGGCGTTCGCGCGGCGCGGCGTCACCGCCCCGTGGCGGCACCAGGCCGAGGCCGCCGAGCTGGCGTACGCCGGCAATCACGTCGTGGTGGCCACCGGCACGGCGTCCGGCAAGTCCCTGGCGTACCAGCTGCCCGCGCTGAGCACGCTGCTCGCCGACCCGCGCGCCACTGTGCTCTACCTGGCGCCGACCAAGGCGCTCGCCGCCGACCAGCTCCGCGCCGTCGCCGGTCTCGACCTCGACGGGGTACGCCCCGCCACCTACGACGGGGACACGCCGCGCGCCGAGCGGGAGTGGATTCGGCGACACTCCCGGTTCGTGCTGACCAACCCGGACATGCTGCACCACGGCATCCTGCCCGGTCACGCCCACTGGTCCGGGTTCCTGCGCCGCCTCGCGTACGTGGTGGTCGACGAGTGCCACACCTACCGGGGCGTCTTCGGCTCACACGTCGCGCACGTACTGCGGCGGTTGCGGCGGCAGTGCGCGCGCTTCGGGCGTACCCCCGTGTTTCTGCTGGCCTCGGCCACGTCGGGTGACCCGGCGACGGCGGCCGGGCGGCTCACCGGTCTAGCAGTCACCGCCGTCACCGAGGACACGTCGCCGCGCGGCGGCGTGACGTTCGCGCTCTGGGAGCCGCCGCTGCTGCCGCCCTCCGACTCGGCTCCCGACGCCGACCTCGTCCAGGTCCGGCGCTCCGCGCTGCGGGAGACCGCCGACCTGCTCGCCGACAGCGTGGTCGAGGGGGTACGCACGCTCGCGTTCGTGCGGTCCCGCCGGGGCGCCGAGGTGGTCGCCGCGAACGCCCGGCGGTCGCTGGACGAGGCGGTGCCCGGCCTCGGCGAGCGGGTGGCCGCCTACCGGGCCGGCTACCTGCGCGAGGAACGCCGCGAGCTGGAACGGGCGCTACTGCACGGCGACCTGCTCGGGCTCGCCTCCACGAACGCGCTCGAACTCGGCGTCGACCTGGTCGGGCTGGACGCGGTGCTGATCTGCGGCTGGCCCGGCACCCGCGCGTCGCTGTGGCAGCAGGCCGGGCGGGCCGGGCGTTCCGGCGACGAGGCGCTCGCCGTGCTGGTGGCCCGCGACGACCCGCTCGACACCTATCTGGTGCACCACCCGGAGGCGCTGTTCGGGCGGCCGGTCGAGGCGACGGTGCTCGACCCGGCCAACCCGTACGTCCTCGCGCCGCAGCTCGCCTGCGCCGCCCACGAGTCCCCGCTCACCCCCGCCGACCTTGACCTGTTCGGTGAGGGCGCGAAGGAGGCGGTGGACTCGCTGGTCGAGGCGGGAGCGCTGCGGCAGCGGCCCACCGGCTGGTACTGGCGGCACCGGGAACGCCCCGAGGTCGACCTGCGCGGCGAGGGCGGCGCCCCGGTGTGCGTGGTGGAGGAGTCCACCGGCCGGCTGCTCGGCACTGTCGACGGCGGATCGTCGCACTTCCTGCTGCACACCGGCGCGGTCTACCTGCACCAGGGCGTCTCGTACGTGGTCGACTCACTCGACCTGGCCGACGGGTGCGCGCTCGTGCACGCCGAGGAGCCGGACTGGTCCACCCACGCCCGCGACGTCACCTCGCTGTCGGTGGTGTCGGTCCGCTCGTACTTGGACGCCGGCCCGGTCGGGCTCTTCCTCGGCGAGGTGGACGTGACCAGCCAGGTGGTGTCGTACCAGCGGCGGCGCATCGCCACCGGCGAGGTGATCGACACCCGCCCGCTCGACCTGCCGGCCCGGGAGCTGCGCACCGTCGCGGTGTGGTTCACGCTCTCCCCCGAGTCGCTGACCGCCGCCGGTGTCGAGGCGGCCGACGTGCCGGGCGCGCTGCACGCCGCCGAGCACGCCGCCATCGGCCTGCTGCCGCTGATGGCGACCTGCGATCGCTGGGACATCGGTGGGCTGTCCACCGCCCTGCACCCGGACACCGAGGCGCCCACGGTCTTCGTCTACGACGGGCATCCCGGCGGGGCGGGTTTCGCCGAGCGGGCGTACGGCACCGCCGCCGCCTGGCTGCGCGCCACTCGGGACGCGATCGCCGAATGCGGGTGCGAGACCGGGTGCCCGTCCTGCGTCCAGTCCCCGAAGTGCGGAAACGGCAACAACCCGCTGGCGAAGGCAGAGGCGGTGAAGGTCCTCGACGTGGTGCTGGCGAATCTCGCCACGGTCGGCGGCCCGGACGCGGTGTCTGACCCGGACCCGCCCACCTCTGGCCCGGAGGCGGACGGCCCGGAGGCGGGTGCCGGCCCGGAGGCGGGCGGCCCGGGGAGCGGCGAGGTGTTGCCCCGGCAAGGCGACCGGGTGGCCCGCCCAGCTCAGACGGCCGGTGGCCCACCCGCCTGACCTGGTCCGCACCCGTCGGGTGGGGCCTCCCGCCAGATCGGGGTGGTTGCTGTATAGGCGGGTGCTGGACCCCGCCACTTCGCCGAACTGGTGTCGATCAAGATGGGCCGTGCCCCGGGGGTCTGGTTGGTGGGACGGGTGCATGAGGGCAGGGCTCTCGGGGCATTGATGTATGGGAGCGCTTCCATGCATCATTTCCAGTAGCGCAGGTGACCCCAGACCCGTCCCGCCGGAGGTGCCGCCGTGGCCGACACGATCGCCGAGACCGTCGAGTTGCTCTACACCATCGACCAGGAAAACCTAACCCCCGACCAGCAGATCGCGCTGGGCACCGCGCTGGCCACGCTCGCCCAGGCGGAGCGGCTGGAGCAGATCAACGAGCGCCTGCGCGGCATTCACCAGGTGCTGAACAGTTGGGCGATGAAGGCCACGGTCGACGGCGGTCGTTGACCTTTCGTCGTCGTTCGCCTTGTGGGGTGGGTGGGTGCCCGGACGCCGGAGGCCCTCGCGAGCGGTGATCCTGGCGCGAGCGGGGGCAAGCGGCGGCGGGCCTGCTGTGCGAGACTCCGGCGACCCCTCGAAGGAGATCTGATGTCGCTCGACAACCTGCAGGCCCATAACCGGTTCATCGTCCGACAGCGGATCCGGATGATGGTCAACCAGTACGAGGTGCACGCCGCGGCACCCGACGGCTCCGAGGCCGGGCTGCTCGCGTTCGCGCAGCAGAAGCGGCTCGCCTTCAAGGAGCAGGTGACCATCTACACCGACGACTCCAAGCAGTACCCCCTTCTCGGGTTCAAGGCCCGGCAGCGGCTCGACCTCGGCGCCACATACGACGTGACCGACCACGCCGGCAACCCGATCGGGCTGTTCCGCAAGGACTTCGCGCAGTCGCTGCTGCGCTCGACGTGGCACGTCGAGCAGCCCGGGCTGCCGCCGGCCACCGGGCAGGAGCGCAGCCTGCCGGTCGCGCTGCTGCGCCGGTTCGTCGACTCGCTCTCCTGGCTGCCGTACCACTTCGACTTCGTGGCCGGTGGCCAGCCGGTGTTCTCGGTCGACAAGAAGTGGGGCCTGCGCGACCGGTACGTCGTCGACATCCCCCACCCGCAGATCGACCGGCGCCTGGTCATCGCGATGGCCGTCGGGTTGGACGCGCTCCAGTCCCGCTGACCCCGCGCCACCTTTTCCACCCGCCGGCCGGAGCCGGGAACGCCAGCGATCGACGCCCCCGGCTCGGCCGCCTCAACCGTCGGTGTCCCGGGCCGGCCCGGCCCGGGACGTCGCGGTGGCGTCCCGGGTCAGCCCGGGCAGCGGCTCGACACGTACCCGCGCCGTGACGATCAGATCGAGCCCGTCGATCCGGCAGCCGGTCATCCGGCCGCCGTTGGCCGCCACCAGCTCGGCCGCGCGAGCGCACGCGCCCTCGACGCCGTCGAGCACCCGCCCGGCACCGGCGAGCGCCCCGAAGTCCGCCGCGTTGCGGGCCTGGTGCCGAGCACAGCGGGCGGCCCCGAGCGCCGCGCCGAACATCCCGACCAGCACGAACACCAGCCCGATCGCGAGCAGGCACACAGTGGCTCCGCCCCGCTCGGCGGCGGTCTGGCGCGACGACCGGGCGACCGTCACGGCACCGGCCCCGGCGCGCCGGGTTCCACAGCCGCTGCCGCCTGCCCCGACACGCTCAGTCGCGGCAGCAGCGCGCCGAACGTCCGGACCGGCGCCCGAACCGTCGCCGTGACCCGGTCGCCTGCCACAGTCACCGACACCTCGGCGCCGTCGGGGGCGTAACGCTGGCCGGCGACCTCGCCGGACTCGCCCCGGGCCGCA
>NZ_KK037233.1:3935539-4158452 GCF_000568915.1 Micromonospora sp. M42
CGGGCCGCGAGGACGCCGTAGGTGGCCAGCGCCAGGGGCGCCACCGGACCGCCGAGCAACGCCCCGGACACGGCGCCGAGCAGCGCCGCCACGGGTAGCGCGCGTCGAGGCGTGAACAGGACCGGCGGACCGGCGGCCCGGTCGCCGTCCGCCGCGAGCGTCCCCGGGCCGAGGCCGACCCACCGCCGTGCCCGATGCGCCAGCGCGGACGCAGGCCCGAGGCCGGCCCACTCCCCTGCCCGTTGCGCCGGCTCGCGAGCAGGCCCGACGCCGGTCCACTGCCCTGCCCGGTCTGCGGCAGGGCCGGGCTTGATCCACTGATGTGCCGGGTGCCCGGCTCCGGGCCCGACGTGGTTTCCCGAGCGCGGCCCGGTGGCTGGCCGGACGACTGCGGCCCGGGCGTCGAGCGGGACGGCCCGAAACCGCCTGCCCGCTGGGCCGGGGCCCGCCGTCCAGAAATCGCCCAGTCGCGGGCGCGACCTGCGCGTACCGGGCCAGGCGACGGCGCTGCCGCGACCGCGAGAAGCAGCGCCAACAGCCCGAGCTGCGCGGTCACGACGGTTCCGCCCCGGGCACCCGGAGGACCGGCGGCACCGGCACACCCCGCTGCCGCAGCAGGGCGCCGAGCGCACGGGCCGCCGGACCGGGACCCCGTCCTCGTACCCAGGCCGGAACCACTGTCACCACGCGGTCGGGGCCGTCGGGCAGCAGCAGGCCGATGGAGTCCAGCACCCGTCCCTCGCCGGTCCGGCGGAGCTGGAGGACGACCTGCAGCGCGGCGGCGACCTGCGCGTGCAGTGCGAGGCGCGGCAGACCGCCGAGCATCCCGAGCGCTTCCAGCCGGGCCGGGACGTCGGCCGGAGCGTTCGCGTGCAGCGTCCCCGCCCCGCCGTCGTGGCCGGTGTTCAACGCGGCGAGCAGGTCCACCACCTCGGCGCCCCGGCACTCGCCCACGACCAGCCGGTCCGGCCGCATCCGCAGTGCCTGCCGGACCAGGTCACCGAGCCCTACCGCCCCGGCGCCCTCGACGTTCGCGGTGCGCGCCTGCAACCCGATCACGTGCGGGTGCACCGGCCGCAGCTCGGCGGCGTCCTCCACCAGCACGATCCGCTCGGTGCCGGGCACCAGCCCGAGCAGCGTGTTGAGCAGCGTCGTCTTGCCGGAGCCGGTGCCGCCGCTGACCAGGTACGCGAGGCGGCCGGCCACCACTGCGGCGAGCAGCGGGGCGACCGGCCGGGCAACCGTGCCCCGATCCACCAGCTCGTCGAGGGTGAACGGCCGCTGCCGGAAGGTACGCAGCGACAGGTACGGCCCGTCGGTCGCCACCGGCGGCAGCACGGCGTGCAACCGGGTGCCGTCGGGCAGCCGCGCGTCGGCGTACGGCGCGGCGTCGTCCAGCCTGCGTCCGGCAGCGGCGGTGAGGCGCTGCGCCAACCGGCGTACGTCGTCGAGCGTGCCCAGCGGCACCGCCACCTGACGCAGCCCCTGCCCCCTGTCGACCCAGACCCGTACCCCGTTCACCAGCACGTCGGTGACCTGCGGGTCGGCGAGCAGCGGCGCGAGCGGACCGGCGCCGATCAGGTCGTCGTGGACCCGGTCGGCGATCCGCAGCAACGTGGTGTCGCCGAGCACCGCGGTCGCCGGTTCGGCGCGTACGGCCGAGACGATCGCCGCCGGGGTGACCGGCGTCGCCTCGGCGGCGAACCGGTTGCCGGACCCGGACGGCCAGTTCCCCGGGGTCGGCCGGCCCGGTCATGCCGCACCCGCCGCCGACGACCCGACCAGCTCTTCCACGAGCCGCTGACACAGGACGGCGAGTGGGCCCTTGCCGCTCGCGCCCGGCGCCTCGCCCCGCTCCAGCCCTCGGCACAGCCCCGGCTCGGGCCGCAGCGTGCCGGCGAGCGGCAGGCCCAGCGCCCGGGACACCTCGGCCGCGCGGAGCCGGCCGGGCGCCGGGCCGCGCACGATCACCGACAGGTCGACGCAGTGTGGCGCGGCGAGGGCGGCGACCCGGGCCGCCGCGGCTGCCGCCCGCAGCTCGGCCGGTACGACGAGCAGCGCGCGGTCGGCGGCCTGGAGCGCGATCACCGCCGCGTCTTCGAGGTGCCGAGTGGGTCTAGCACGACCAGGTCCCGCCCGCGACGGCTGGCGTCGACAGTGGCGGCCATCGCCTCGGCCGGCAGGTGCCGCAGCTCCCCGCGATCCCAGGAGAGCACCACCAGGTCGCCTCGGCTGGGCAGCGCGCGGACCACCGACGGCGGGTCGACGGCCCGTCCGTGCCGGCCAGCTCGGGCCAGCGCAATCCGTCGAGCTGCTCCCACCCGAGTACGAGATCGAGGCCTCCGCCGAGCGGGTCGGCGTCCACAAGCAGCGTGCGCAGGCGTGACCGGGCCGCGGTGACGGCGAGCCCGCCGGCGAGCACGCTGGCCCCGGCGCCGCCCCGCCCGCCGAGCACCGCCACCACCCGCCCCGACGGCGGACCCGCCGGGCCGGCCCCGCATTCGGCGAACCGGTCGATCAGCCAGGGCTCGGCCGCCGGCAGTGTCGCGACGTGCTCCGCGCCGATCAGCTCGGCCAACTCCGTACCCGGATCGAGTTCTCCGGAGCGACCGACCAGGACCGTGCGGGCGCGGCGGGGAAGGCGTGCCCGCAGGCAGGCCGCCGCCTGGTCGGCGCCGATGAGGACCAGCGGCGCCGGCGCCCAGCGGGCCCGGGCGGCCGCCGGGTCGGCGGCCAGTTCGACCTCGGTGCCACCGGCGGCCGCGAGTCGCAACAGCTCGTCGAGAAGGTCGCCGTCGGAGGTGACGAGCAGAGGCAGGCGACGGTACGGCGGGAGCGGAGTGCGGGGCGGCATGGCTGTCTCCCTCGGTCGGACTCGGACGTGCCCGGCAGCCTGCCCGGCCGATGAGCCGAATGCGGGAGATGCGGACTCCCCTGTGGACGGCGGAATGCGATGTGGACAGACCTCGGCGGAGGAGTGGATCTGCTATGTGGCGCGAGGGTTGAGCAGCGAACGCACGGTCAGCCATTGACTACGGGGATGATCAGTAACGGATAATCGGGGACCCCTCGCCGCTCCATGGACGGCACCGGCTTTGCGGATTCGAGGCCATGACCGATTCATCGCATCCCCTCGCGATTCCCCCACCTCCGCGCCACGCGCTGCCCGACGGACCGACCGGCGGCGAGGCCTGGCTGCGCGATCCGTCACCGGCAGCGCTCGCCGCGATCGCGGTCGGGCTCGTGGTAGTGGTGCTCGCCAGCATCGTCAGCGCCTTCGCGACGCCCCGCCGCCCCGACCTTCCACCGCCGATCGAGGGGCAGGCGATCCTGGCATCCCCGGCGCTGTCCAAGGGGGCCGCGGAACCACCGGAGGCGTCCTGGTCGCCGCCGCCGGTGTCGCTCTCCAGCCGCTCCGTCCTGCCCACCCGGACGGCCGAGCCGAGCCGGGCGGCCGCTCCGACCAGCCGGCCGGCGTCGCCGAAGCCCTCCCGTTCCAGGCCTTCGAAACCGCCTGTCGCCGGGCCCGACGAGCTCAGACCGCTGTCGCCGTCACGCGAACGGAGGCTGCGTTCACACGGCGGCGGACCGGAGACGTTCATCGACTTCGTCAACGCCCGGCGGGAGCGCGTAGCCGTCTACTGGCTCAACTACGAGGGGCGGCGTCAGCGGTACGCGCTGCTCGAGCCTGGGCAGTCCTACCGGCAGCAGACGTACGTCGGTCATCCCTGGGTGGTCACCGACGAGCGCGGCGGAGCGCTGGTGTGTTTCGAGCCGGCCAGGCACACCTCGCGCGCGGTGATTCGCTGACCCGACCACAACTCGCTTGCCGGCCGGGACCCCGGCTGCGACGCTCCGGCCGTGATCGACAGACCTGGCGTCGACGAGCCGCTGCTGGCCGCCGAGGTGGCCGCCGCCTGGGCCCTGAGCGTCGCCGACCTCGTCTTCCTGCCGGTGGGGCTCGACGGGAACGCCTGGGCGTACCGGGTGGACACGACCGGCGGTGCGCGGTACTTCCTGAAGCTGCGCCGCGGCGAGTTCACAGGGGCCGCCGTCGCGCTGCCAGGATTCCTCCGCGCGCGAGGCCTCCGGCAGGTCGTCGCGCCGATCGACCTGCCGGACGGCGGCGCCGTACACGGCTTCGAGGGCTACCGGCTGCTGCTCTACCCGTTCCATGAGGGCGGCAGTCTGTGGGCTCGCGGTCTAACCGACCGCCAGTGGATCGGGTACGGCGAGTTCCTGGGCCGGCTGCACCAGGTCACGCCGAGCGCCGAACTCGCCGCCGTCCTGCCGGTGGAGACCTACCGGTCGACCGCGGGCGACCGGCTGCGAACGCTCGGCGATCAGGCCGCGGCGAGCGACGCCCTCGGCGCGTTCTGGAAACGGTACGGCACCGCGCTGCACCGATTGGCGGACACGGTGGATGAGCTTGCGTCCGGTGTCACGCGCGCTCGGCACGTCATCGCCCACGCCGACATCCACCCGGGCAACCTGATCGCCGACGGCGACGGTCCGCTACACGTCGTGGACTGGGACGCGCCGATGTTCGCGCCGCGCGAGCGGGACCTGATGTTCGTCTACAGCCGGGACTTCGGCGACCACCCGGCCGACGCGCGCCGGGCCGATCTCTTCCGGCGGGGCTACGGCCCGGTCGAGCCGGATCAGAGGTTGCTGAGTTACTACCGCGGCGAGCGACACCTCGACGATGCCGCCGAGTTCCTTCGCAGCATCCTGAGGCCCGGGGCCAGTCCGGAGTCCCGGGCCAACGACCTGCATTGGCTCACCCGCATCGCCGAGGCCGTCGCCGAACCCGCCTACGCGCCGTGAACAGCTACTCTGGCCGCCCTGCCGACATCTGACGTTGCGAGGTGACGTGCACAAGAGCCCTCGTCCACAGGATTGGACGGTCCGAGGTCTCCCCCTGCCCACCACGCTGGCCACCTTGCTGGAACAGGACCGTTGGCGGCACCCCGGAGACCACGTGCTCCGGAGCGTCATGCCGTGGTTCGAATACCCACTGATGTTCCCCACCAGTCTTGACGGAATGCGGTTCGAGAACAATGCCCTGGACCTCTTCGCCGACGACGCCCCGTTGTCGCAGCTGTTTCGAGTGACCCGCGGCAGCCGCATGAATCGTCCGGTCGCCCTGCCGTGGCTCGATGCCGATCGCGCGGTGTTCATCGCGGTCAACCGGGACCCTGGAGACGATGTAGCCCTCGCGCTCGACTACCGCACCGACGTCGCCGACCCGAGGGTCGTCGCCAGTGACTTCTGGACCGACCCCACCCGATGCTCCTGGCGGCTGGTGGCGCCCAGGTTCACGCAACTCCTCACGGCGCTCGGCCCCACCTGACCGGGCACGCGCCTGCTGGTCCGCCCGTCGGCGGGTCAGGAGCTGATCTCGTGCATCGTTCCGTCCGGTCCCATGCGGTACCTCCGCGGCGGTCCCATGGCTCGCAGTGCCTCCGCATATGCGGCCTGACGGGCGGCCTGTTCCTCGCCGGACGGGTCGCTCACGCGGAAGCCGTGCAGATGAACATCGTCGGGGTCGATGTCGTCGGGGGACGGACGGCCCTCGACGACGAAGCCGAACAGCGCACGCAACGCTTCCTCGCCGAGGTCGAGGGGATGAAACGGCAACGGGTACGGGCCCGGCTCGACGCGATGCTCACCGGCCCAGTACGGCAGCTCGAAGTCGTACGGCTCGCCGATGTTCTCCTGGATGCTGCCGCCGGGCGACAGGCTCAGCGATCTGACCAGTACGCCGTCCTCCCACTCCGCGAAGCCGAGCCAGTCCACGGCAGAGTGCATCCCGTGCATGATGATTCGCCGGCCTGCTCCGGCCAGGCGAAGGTGCTCCGGCAGCTCGGACGGGCGGTCGAGCATGACCCGTCGGTCGCAGTACAGCTCCGCCCCGGCCAGCACGGTGGCGTACGTGACGCCGTCCGGCGGGTAGACGCCGTCGAGCAGGGTGTCGTCGTCGGCTGGTTCGACGACGTGGCCGGGGTGGACTCGACGTATCAACGCCTCGACTTCGGCTCGCGCCGATCGCCCGGCGCCACGCAGCGCCGGACGAATGTCGCCGTCAGTAAACGCCAGCAGTGCCGTCTTCGCGCCCACGCCGTTCCTCCCCGTACCGCAGAAAGCCACCTCGGACGATCATGTCGGCCTGCTGGTTCTGCGACAGGGCCTTGAGACCGATCTGCAACCAGGCCGGAGTCCGGGCATCGCGGGAAGCCGTACGGTTTCAGCCCGCCCGATGCCGGGGACGCCACCCGTAGGCGACGGGGAGGGGCTGTGACCTGCGGCGGAACGCTCCCGGCGCAAAGGGACGACCCCCGTCGGGGGGAGACGGGGGTCGTCTTGTGGTTCGGCTCCGGGGGGGTCG
The DNA here is from genome assembly GCF_000568915.1 of Micromonospora sp. M42. NCBI lineage: Bacteria > Bacillati > Actinomycetota > Actinomycetes > Micromonosporales > Micromonosporaceae > Micromonospora > Micromonospora sp. M42. Next base: position 3,941,928 of record NZ_KK037233.1, read on the forward strand.
AGCCGAACCGACTCAGCGGTTACGGGGGGTGCAACCGCCGAGGCCTGCGGCGTCGGGAATGTGAACTCCCGTCGCGAGGACAAGCATGCCGCAGCCGACCCTTATACGTCGAGTGGTGTTCAGTCCACGCAAAGCTAATTTCTTGCACATCAGATGTGACCGCCGTCACTCCTGCGGGTGCTCATCCACTTCCATGACCCTGGGCGGACGCCTCCGCGCCGCCGTCGGGCTAGACTTTCGCGCCGTGGGCCGCAGCGCCGCTTTCTTCGATCTCGACAAGACCGTCATCGCCAAGTCAAGCGCACTGGCATTCGGTCGGCCGTTCTACCGGGACGGGCTGATCACTCGGCGTGACGTGGTCAAGTCGGCGTACGCGCAGTTGATGTTCCGGCTGGGCGGCACCGACGAGCAGACCATGGCCCGCACGCGGGACTACCTGGCCACACTCTGCAAGGGCTGGCCGGTGGAACAGGTCCGCCAGATCGTCGCGGAGACGCTGCACGAACTGATCAACCCCTATGTGTACGCCGAGGCGGCCGCCCTCATCGAGGAGCACCAGGCCGCCGGCCGGGACGTGGTGCTGGTTTCCGCGTCGGGTGACGAGATGGTCCGGCCGATCGGTGAGCTGCTCGGGATCACCGACGTGATCGCCACCCGGATGGGTGTGGTGGACGGCCGCTACAGCGGTGAGGTCGAGTTCTACGCCGCCGGTCCGAGCAAGGTCGAGGCGGTCAGCGAGCTGGCTCTGGAACGCGACTACGACCTCAGCGACTCGTACGCGTACTCCGACTCGTACTCGGATCGGCCGCTGCTGGAGTGCGTGGGGCACCCGACGGTGGTCAACCCGGACCGGGCGCTGCGCAAGCTGGCGGTGGAGAACTCGTGGCCGGTGCTGGAGTTCCGGCACCCGATTCCGCTGGGCCGCCGCCTGCGTGAGCGGCCGGCCGTGCCGGTCGCGGCCGCGGCGCTCGGTGTCGGAGTCGGCGTGGCCATCGGCATCGCCTGGTACGGCCGGCACCGCCGCACCCGCGCCGCCGCGCCGACCGCCTGACACCCGCGACCTCAGGACGCGGCGAGGATCTCGTCGCCGATGAGCGTGATCTGGTCGGCGCCGACCTCGACAGCCGTCATGTAGTGCCGCAGCCAGGAGCGCAGGCCGTCGGGCGTGCCGGTGGCGAACGCGCCGGCCGCGCCCACGTACTCCGGTTCGCGCTCGCGGTGACCGACGTCGACAGCGACCAGCCCACGGGGGTCGAACCCGGTGGAGATCAGCACCAGCCGGGCGGCGGCGCGGGCCACCACCCCGGACGGGCCGGGGAACGGGCGCAGGTTCAGCAGCTCGCCGTGTACGACGGCGGCCAGCACCAGCGGTGGCACCTTGGTGCCGCCGGCGACCAGGGCGGCCAGGCCGTCGAGGCGGGCCGCGACCACCGGGTCGGCGACCGGCCGGCCCAGCTCCTCCTCGGTCACCACGTCGCGGGCGGCGAGCACGTGCAGCCGGGCCAGCACCTGCCGGGGCGCCTTGGGCCAGAGGTCGCTGAGCCCGGGCAGCGCTCCGGCCACCCGCAGCGCGCCCTGCATCACCGGGTCGGTGACGGTGCCGGCGCGCACTTCCTCGCGGTCGTGGACGCGGCCCTCCAGCGCGGCGCTGGCCACGGCGGAGCGGAGGCTGACCTCGGCGGCGACCTGGCCGCCCTGGCGGCGCAGCGCGCGGTGCCGGTGGGCCAGGTCGACCCGCTCGCGGGCCTGCTCGACGGCGGGGGCGACGTCGGCGAGCGCGAGCAGCGGGGCGAGCGGATCGGTGGTCACCCCGTCACGCTAGCGACCGCCGGGCTCCCCCCATGCCCGGGGTTGTTAATAAGGGTCCCTTCCTCTACCGGAGGCGTTAACAAGGGGCCCTTCCTTACACCTCGGCGCGAGGGGAGGGCCGCTGGGCGCGCGGTGCGGGGCCGGGCGGTCGCGACCGGGGTACGGCGGGACTAACCTTCCCCGGAGTAGGAGACGCAGGTCACGCGACGAAGGAGTCACCGCATGAGCGAGGCATTGGCCAACTTGCTGAACGAGACGCGCCAGTTCCCGCCGCCGGCTGAACTCGCCGCGAACGCCAACGTGACCGCCGAGGCGTACGAGGAGGCGGCCGGTGACCGGCTGGCCTTCTGGGCGCGTCAGGCCGGCCGGCTGGCCTGGGCCCAGCCGTGGGAGCAGGTGCTCGACTGGTCGAACGCCCCGTTCGCGAAGTGGTTCACCGGGGGCACGCTGAACGTGGCGTACAACTGCCTGGACCGGCACGTCGAGGCGGGCCTCGGCGACAAGGTGGCGATCCACTGGGAGGGCGAGCCCGGCGACACCCGCACCGTCACCTACGCCGACCTGCACCGGCTCACCTGCCAGGCGGCGAACGCGCTGACGGAGCTGGGCGTGACCGCCGGTGACCGGGTGGCGATCTACATGCCGATGATCCCGGAGGCGGCGGTGGCGATGCTCGCCTGCGCCCGGATCGGCGCCACGCACAGCGTGGTGTTCGGCGGCTTCTCCGCCGACGCGCTCACCAACCGGATCCAGGACGCCAGCGCCAAGGTGGTGATCACCGCGGACGGCGGGTACCGGCGGGGCAAGCCGTCGGCGCTCAAGCCGACCGTGGACGAGGCGGTGGCGAAGTGCCCGTCGGTGGAGCACGTGCTGGTGGTGCGGCGTACCGGTGAGGAGGTCGCCTGGTCGGGCAGGGACCACTGGTGGCACGAGACGGTGGAGACGGCGGCGCCGGAGCACGAGGCGCAGCCGTTCGACGCCGAGCACCCGCTGTTCATCCTCTACACCAGCGGCACGACGGCCCGGCCGAAGGGCATCCTGCACACCACCGGCGGCTACCTGACCCAGGCGTCGTACACCACGCACGCGGTGTTCGACCTGAAGCCGGAGTCGGACGTCTACTGGTGCACGGCCGACATCGGCTGGGTGACCGGGCACTCCTACATCGTGTACGGCCCGCTCTCCAACGGCGCCACCCAGGTCATGTACGAGGGCACGCCGGACACCCCGCACAAGGGCCGGTTCTGGGAGATCGTCGACAAGTACAAGGTGACCATCCTGTACACGGCGCCGACGCTGATCCGCACCATGATGAAGTGGGGCGAGGACATCCCGGCCGGCTACGACCTGTCTTCGCTGCGTCTGCTCGGCAGCGTCGGTGAGCCGATCAACCCGGAGGCGTGGATCTGGTACCGGCAGCACGTCGGCCGCGGCGAACTGCCGGTGGTGGACACCTGGTGGCAGACCGAGACCGGCGCCATCATGATCTCGCCGCTGCCCGGTGTGACCGAGGCGAAGCCCGGCTCGGCGATGGGCCCGCTGCCCGGCATCGTCGCCGACGTGGTGGACGACCAGGGTGAGTCGGTGCCGAACGGCGGCGGCGGTTACCTGGTGCTGAAGGAGCCGTGGCCGTCGATGCTGCGGACGGTGTGGGGCGACGACAACCGCTTCCTGGAGACGTACTGGTCGCGGTTCGGCGCGGGCGCCAACATCGGCGACGAGTGGGTCTACTTCGCCGGTGACGGCGCGAAGAAGGACGACGACGGGCACATCTGGCTGCTCGGCCGGGTGGACGACGTGATGCTGGTGTCCGGCCACAACATCTCCACCACAGAGGTGGAGTCGGCGCTGGTCAGCCACCCGTCGGTGGCGGAGGCGGCGGTGGTCGGCGCGACCGACCCGACCACCGGGCAGGCGATCGTCGCGTTCGCCATCCCGCGCGGCACCGCGGAGACCGCCGGCGACGCGGGCGAGCAGCTCATCGCCGAGCTGCGCAACCACGTGGCGAAGACGCTCGGCCCGATCGCCAAGCCGCGGCAGATCATGCTGGTGCCGGAGCTGCCGAAGACCCGCTCCGGCAAGATCATGCGCCGGTTGCTGCGGGACGTGGCGGAGAACCGGTCGCTCGGCGACGTGACCACGCTCCAGGACTCCTCGGTGATGGAGTTGATCTCGTCGGGGATGAGCGGCGGCAAGTCCGACGAGGACTGACGACAGCCGACCAGGGGGCGGACCGCGGCGCGGTCCGCCCCCTTCGTCGTATCCGGGATCCGCGCCGGTCGATCGGGGGACCCGATCTGACCTGATCGGCCAGAGCACTTTTCCACCACTGTCGATGTCGCTTGTTGTCGGTTACGTTCAGCCGCACCGGCGGATTTCGACGAGCGTCAGTGAGACGGCCGGTTCCCCACCATTCCCTACGAACGGAGTGGCATGCTCCCCATGTCGCAGCACAGGGCACGGCGACGCTTACTCGTCGCGCTGCCCGTCATCGCGCTCGCGGCCACGTCGCTGACCGTGACGGGCAGCGCGGCGGCCCAGCCGTCCCGGTCCGCACCGGTCACGATCGGGGCGGACGAGCACTACATCAACTACGCCGAGCCCGAGGTGCAGCCGGACACCGGCGGCAAGGAGATCAAGGGCCGTGACGGCGTCTTCACCTCGCCCGCGGACGAGGCCCGCGCCTACGACCGCAAGTACGCCGGGGGCAACCCGATCGCGGCCCGTGAGCTGGCCAAGCTGGAGGCCAAGTCCATCCGGACCGGCAAGAGCCCTCGCAAGATCAAGCAGGCAAAGAGTACGCAGACCGCCAAGCTGCTGACGCTGCTCGTCGAGTTCAACGACAACGCCAACGACGACTTCACAGACGTGATGGTCCCGAAGACGGTGTTCGAGGACCGCACCTGCGTTCCCGGCACGGTGCAGAACGGGCCGCGGCACAACACCATCCCGAACCCGGCCACGCTGCCGCACAAGGACAACAACTCGATGTGGGTGCCGGACTTCTCGCCGGCCCACTACGACAAGATGCTCTACAGCAAGAAGGGCATCACCGAGCGGGTCCGCAAGGACCTCAAGGGGCCGGACGGCAAGCCGGGCATCAGCCTCGCCGGGCGGACCATGCACAACATGTACCTGGAGATGTCCAAGGGCGCGTACACGGTGGACGGGCAGGCCACCCCGTGGATCACGGTGCCGCACTCGGAGGGCTGGTACGCCGCGTCGCGCTGTTTCCAGGACGAGAACGGCAACTGGGTCGCCGGGCGTGAGCAGTCGATGAACGGCCACCCGGACAACCCGCAGGGCGCCGGCCGCCTCGCCACCGACGCGATCGACGCGCTGGCCGCGGCCGACCCGAACTTCCCCTGGGCCGACTACGACATCGAGGACCAGAGCGACCGCGACGGCGACGGCAACTACCACGAGCCGGACGGCGTGATCGACCACCTGGTGCTGGTGCACGCCAACCAGGGCAAGTCCCGTGGCGGCGGCGACATCGGCATCTACTCGGTCTGGGCGCACTCCTCGACGGTGGCCGGCGGCTACACGATCCCCGGCACCAACCTGAAGGTGTCGAACTACATCGTGCAGCCGGAGGACGCCGGCGTCGGCGTCTTCGCCCACGAGTTCGGCCACGACCTGGGCCTGCCGGACCTCTACGACACCTCCGGCAACGCCGACTCGGACGTGGACTTCTGGGACCTGATGGCGTCCGGCTCGCACTCCGGCGAGATCTTCCAGGCGCTGCCCACCCACATGGGCCTGTGGGACAAGTGGGTGCTGGGCTGGGCCGAGCCGAAGACGTTCGGGCCGGGTGACCGGTCCAAACTGGTCAAGCTCGGGCAGACGTCGCGTACTCCGGTCGGCACCGAGGACGGCATCAAGATCGACCTGCCGGACAAGGTGATCTCACTGGCGACGCCGCACAGCGGCGGCAACATGTGGTACTCCGGCGCGGACCAGAACTGGGCCGACGTCAAGCTCAGCCGCACGGTGACCGTCCCGAACGCCGCCGACGCGAAGTTCTGGATGTGGAACAACTACGTCATCGAGGCGGACTGGGACTTCGGCTTCGTCGAGGTCTCCACCGACGGCGGCGCCACCTGGAACGAGCAGAAGGTGTACGCCGAGGGCGGCGCGCTCGTCTCCACAAACGACGGCTACGCCGACCCGAACGGCCGGATGGTCGACTTCGGCAACAAGAAGTACGGCCTGAGCGGCAGCACCGGCGGCTGGCGGCACGACTACGTCGACCTGTCGTCGTTCGCGGGGCAGACCGTGCAGGTGCGGCTGCGGTACGCCACCGACGAGGCGTTCGTCGAGCGCGGCTGGTTCGCCGACGACTTCTCGGTGACCGGCGGCGGCGCGACCACGTGGAGCGACGACGTGGAGAGCGGCGCGGCGGGCTGGACCCAGACCGGCGGCACCTTCACCGACACCAGCGGCGCGGGTTGGTACATCGACTCGGGCACGCAGGTCAAGTCGCACTACTACCTGGCCGAGTGGCGTAACTTCGACGGCTTCGACAACGGCCTGAAGTACACCTACGACACCGTCTACTCGCACGAGGCCTGGAAGGTCGACCGGATCGCGTACAACGCGCCGGGCATGCTGGTCTGGTACCGGGACACCCAGCTCGGCGACGTCAACCACGTCACCGCGCAGATGACCGCGCTGCCCAGCTACGGCGCCAAGGGCGGTCTGCTGATCGTCGACTCGCACAACGACCCGCTGCGCCGCAAGGGCACCGCGGCCGAGAAGGACCCGTCGGTGCTGAAGAACCTGCCCAGCCGGCCGCAGTCCTCCAACGCCGCGTTCGGCCTCAAGCCCACGTACCCGTTCAAGGAGTGCCTGGAGGCGGCGGACGAGCCGTACAGCGAGTACTGCACGAAGTTCGGCCCGCAGGCGCCGGTGAAGGGCTTCACCGACGCCAAGGGCTGGTACCCGGGCATCGAGATCCGTGACGGCGCCGCGTACGCGCGGGACAACGACGCCTCGGTGGTCGTCCCGTCGCGGGGCAACCAGCAGTACACGACCCGGGTGGTGAACCCGGACGGCACTCCGGCGACGGACTACTACGGTTCGACGCTGGGTGGCGGGGCGATCGTGCTCGGCACCGGCAACCCGGGTGACGCGGGCGTCCAGTACGGCGTCTCGATCATCATCAAGCGGGCCGCCAAGGACAACTCGTACGCCCAGGTGTACGTGGTCCCGCCGCGTCCCTGAAACGGGCACGGTCAAAGCGGAACCGGAATGACCGAAAAATGATCTGATCTAGCTCGATGGGGGAAGGGCCGGGAGCGTGAGCGCTCCCGGCCCTTCCGCGTAACCCATTAATCCATGCATGTCTCTGCAATCGCGGCTCCGCGCATCGTCGCTGGTCAACGGCTCGGTGACGGGCAGGTGTGTGACGGTGAAAAGCGTTCTCAACAAAAAGTTGCAACAAATCGACGCACGCGTCTTCCCACCAGTCGCAGCAGTGTCTATGTTCACCCTTGGTCCCACCAGTGGACCGTTCCACCGGCCCGTACCCCCAGTTGGGCCGGTTCCCTCACACCGGAGGTACCACGTGCGCAAAGTCGCAGTGGGTCTGCTCGGGCTTTCGCTGACCGCGACGGGGCTGGTGGCAGGCACGGCCGCCAGCGCCGCGCCGACGCCGAAGCTGCCGGCCGCCGCTCCGTCGGTGGCCGAGCCTGCGCAGGCTGAGCACGACCTGCCCAACCCGCTCGAGGAGAAGCGGCGCGCGCTGCGCCAGGAAGGCCTCAGCGAGGTCCTGTCCGGCAGGGCGAAGGCCCAGAAGATCAACGGCAGCACGGTCGTCAAGGTCGGCGAGCGGGCCGCCGCCGGTCCCGCGGCGGGCAAGGCAGCCAAGAGCACCAAGGCCGGCAAGGGTCCGACCAAGGACCAGTACGTCGAACTCTCCCGCGAGCGGACCGACAGGATCTTCGTCATCCTCGCGGAGTTCGGCGACGAGCGGCACCCGAACTACCCGGACCAGGACACCGACCCGGACACCCCGGGCCCGACCCGGTTCGACGGTCCGCTCCGCAACCAGATCCCCCAGCCCAACCGCGCGGTGGACAACTCCACGGTCTGGCAGGCGGACTACAGCGCCGACTACTACCGGCAGCTGTACTTCGGCACCAACCCGGGCGACGAGTCGCTGAAGCAGTACTACGAGGCCCAGTCCTCGGGTCGGTACAGCGTCGACGGCGAGGTCACCAACTGGGTGAAGGTGCGGTACAACGAGGCTCGCTACGGCCGCTCCGGCGGCTACCCGTGTGCCTCGAACGTCTGCACCAACACCTGGGCCCTGGTCCGCGACGCCGCCAACCAGTGGGTCGCCGACCAGAAGGCGCAGGGCCGCTCCGACGCGGAGATCGCCGCGGACGTCAAGGCGATGGACCAGTGGGACCGGTACGACTTCGACGGCGACGGCGACTTCAACGAGCCGGACGGCTACATCGACCACTTCCAGATCGTCCACGCCGGCGGCGACGAGGCCGACGGTGACCCGTACCAGGGTGAGGACGCCATCTGGAGCCACCGGTGGTACGCCTTCGCCAGCGACCAGGGCAACACCGGCCCGGAGAACTTCCCGGCCGGCGGCACCCAGATCGGCAACACCGGCGTCTGGATCGGTGACTACACGATCCAGCCGGAGAACGGTGGCCGGAGCGTCTTCTACCACGAGTACGGCCACGACCTCGGTCTGCCGGACGACTACAACGTGGTCAGCGGTGGGGACAACAACAACGAGCACTGGACCCTGATGGCCCAGAGCCGGCTCGGCGCCAAGAACGACGGCGGCATCGGCGAGCGCGGTGGCGACCTCGGCGCCTGGAACAAGCTCCAGCTCGGCTGGCTCGACTACGAGGTGATCGTGGCCGGCCAGAAGCGCACCCTGGAACTCGGGCCGCAGGAGTACAACTCCAACAAGGCCCAGGGCGCCGTGGTGGTGCTGCCGCAGCGGGAGTACACGTTCCAGAACGGCAAGCCGTTCGAGGGTACGAAGCAGTTCTTCTCGGGCAACGACGACGACCTGAACAACACGATGACGCGCACTGTCGACCTCACCGGGAAGACCAGCGCCGCGCTGTCGATGAAGGGTCGCTACAGCATCGAGGCGGACTACGACTACCTGTTCTTCGAGGCGTCCACCGACGGTGGCCAGACCTGGACCTCGCTGCCCGGTACGGCCAACGGCACCCCGCTGAAGGAGATCTCCCCCGGGCGCTACGCCCTGGACGGCTCCAGCAACGACCAGTGGGTCGACGTCAACATCCCGATGGACGCGGTCGCCGGCAAGGTCGTGCAGTTCCGGCTCCGCTACCAGACGGACGGCGGCGTGTCCGAGGGCGGCTTCTACGGTGACGCGATCACCGTGACCGCCGACGGTCAGACCCTCCTCACCGACGGCGCCGAGGCCGGTGCCAACGGCTGGACCCTCAGCGGCTTCAGCATCGTCGAGGAGACCTACACCCGTAAGTTCGACAACTACTACATCGCCGGTCACCGGTCGTACGTCTCGTACGACAAGTACCTCAAGACCGGCCCGTACTTCTTCGGCTACGCGAACACCCGCCCGGACTACGTGGACCACTACGCGTACCAGGAGGGTCTGCTGATCTCCTACTGGAACCTGCGGTTCGCGGACAACGACACGTTCGCGCACCCGGGTGAGGGTCGGAACATGATCATCGACGCGCACCCGCGGCCGATCTACAACCTGACCGGCCAGCCCTGGCGGGCCCGTGTCCAGGTCTACGACGCGCCGTTCAGCCTGAAGAAGGCCGACTCGTTCACGCTGCACATCAACAGCCAGCCGCAGTACATCCGCGGTCAGGACGCGCAGCCGCTGTTCGACGACACCAAGCAGTACTGGTACCCGGAGCTGCCGAACCACGGCGTCAAGCTCCCGGCCACCGGCACCAAGATCAAGGTCCTGGAGCAGAATGGCACCTCGCTGAAGGTCCGCTTCTCCTGATCCACTGATCGACGCGCCACGCGATGCCCGGGCGGGCTCACCGCCCGGGCATCGCCCTTTCCGGGAACCCGGCGTACCCCGCCCGCGTCCCATCCGTTCGACACCCGCCCCACGCTGCCGGCCGCCCCACGACGGCGCTGATCGACGGCGCGGCCGAGACGGAGGATCCGTGTCCGACGACCACCAGCCGGCCGCGAGCGGCGCGGGCACGCCCGCCGACCGGCCCGCGCCGCTGTCCGCCACCGAACTGCCGACGCTGCGGCGTCCCGCCGGCCCGCCGAGGAAGCCGACCGACAACCGCCCGGCCGGCGTCGTCGCCGGATGGATCACCCGGGGCGGCTCCGGACCCTGCTACGGCCTGATGGACGAGAACGGCACGGAGTACGCCGTGTACGGCCCGAACGCCGGGGAGTTGCGCAAGGGCGACTTCGTCTCACTGCGGCTCACCGCACGGGACCGCTCGGTGGACTGCGGGCCCGGCATCCCCATGCGCGTCGCCGAATCCTGACCCCGCAAGCGGTCGCCGGGCCGCATGGGTCACCTCCCGGAGAAATCCCTGATCCTGGTCACCTGCGAGCCCGATGCGCGATCGGCGGCCCTAGGCTGTGCCCCATGACCGACCAGCGCGGCGGACCCGTCGACGAGTCCTGCGTCCTGCCCGAGGGGCCGTGGACGCACCGGTTCGTCGGCGCCAACGGCAGCCGGTTCCACGTCGTCGAGGCGGGCGCCGGTCCGATGGTGCTCTTCCTCCACGGCTTCCCCGAGTACTGGTACGCCTGGCACGAGATGCTGCCGGCGGTCGCGGACGCGGGCTTCCGGGCGGTCGCCGTCGACCTGCGCGGCTACGGCGCGAGCGACAAACCACCCCGGGGGTACGACGGCTACACGCTCGCCGCCGACGTCGCCGGCCTGATCCGCGCACTGGGCGAGCGATCGGCCACGGTGGTCGGCACCGGCGCGGGCGGGCTCATCGCCTGGACCGCCGCCTCCTTCCACCCGACCCTGGTCCGGCGGCTCGTGGTGCTCGGCGCGCCGCACCCGCTGCGGCTGCGGGCCGCCATCTTCGCCGACCCGCGCGGCCAGTTCGCCTCGGCCACCGCGACGCTCAAGTTCCAGCTCCCCCGGTACGAGCACGTCCTGACCCGGGACGACGCCGCCGAGGTGGAGGAGATCCTGCGCCGGTGGGGCGGCCCACGTTGGGCGGACAGCCCCGACTTCGCCGCGTACGCCCACTGCTGCCGGGTCGCGATGCAGATCCCGCAGGCCGCGTTCTGCGCGATGGAGGGCTACCGCTGGGCGTTCCGCTCGGTGCTGCGGCTGCACGGCTACCGCTTCGTGAAGCTGATGCAGAAGCCGCTCGTCACGCCGACCCTGCAACTGCACGGCGCGCTGGACCGCGCGTCGCTTCCCCGTACCGCCCAGGGCTCCGGCCGCTACGTCAGCGCGCCGTACGAGTGGCGGCTGCTCGACGACGTGGGGCACTTCCCCCACGTGGAGGCCCGTGACCTGGTGCTCGGCGAGGTCCTGCGCTGGGCGAAGTCCTGACTCAGACCCGCTGCTCGCCCAGGTCGGCCACCTCGGTCGCGGGCGCCCAGCCCTGGTAGACGCCGAAATCGAACGCCTCCAGCCCCATCGCCTCGGCCACCGGCCAGCGCCCACCCGTGTACTCCAGCCGCAGCCAGCCCTCGTGCTCGGCCAGCACGATGAACGGCTGTCCCTGCCAGGTGCAGGTGGTCCGCACGTACGCGAGATCGTCGACCTCGGCCGCCGGCACCACCCGGACGTACCGGCCGGGACGTACCTCGGTGAACCCCTCCTCCGGTCCGGGCTGGTAGAGGCGGACCTCGTCCCCGGCGGGGCTGGCCTGGTACTCCCGCCCCCGCCAGCGGGCCACGTAGCCGTCGCGGGTCACGCCTCGTCCGCCTTCCGCCAGACCAGCGCGTCGGTGTCCAGAACCGCGACCAGCCGCGTGGCGCCGTCCGCGCCGAGCCGCCACAGCTCGGCGCCGTGCGGCAGGCGGGCGCTGTCCACCTTGAACTCGGCGATCACGTCGCTGCTCTCCCCGGGAGCGAAGCCGTTGCCGCGGAACGGCGGCCGCTCGATCACCCAGCCCTCCATCGCCCGCATCGCGGCCTCGTTCGGCCCGCCGTAGGGGATCCGGTAGAGGCTCGGCCGGTAGGCCGGCCAGCGCAGCAGGTAGATCTCCTCGTCGTCCGGGGAGAACGGCGAACCCGGGTGGCCGAGCCCGAGCGCCCGGTACAGCTCCGCCGGGCTGTTCAGGTGCGCCAGTTCCCCGGCCCGGTGCACGAAGCCGGAGACCCGGTCGTAGCCACGCTCCAGGTAGTACGCGAGCTGGCTCGCCGCGATCGCCTTCTGCATGGTCACCGGCTGGTTCGCGGCGATGGTCGGCGCCTCGGGGCGCTGTCGTTCCGCCGGCTGCTGCGCGGCGGCCGGCTCCGGGTCGTCGCCGAGGCCCACCTCGGCCGCCCAGTTGGCGAGCGCGAGAACCTGCTCCCCCGGGTACGTCGCGCCGACCGGGCTGTCCGGGTTCACCCGGAACGACCAGGACACGTCCGGCCACTTGCGAATGAGCTGGACGAACTTGACCCGTACCGTCTCGACCGCGTCTCCGGCGTGCTCGGCGAGGCGTTCCGGGGAGGTGTAGACCGAGACGGACGTCTCGCCGTCCACCGGCTCGGTGTGCCAGACGAACCCCGGCTCACCCGGCCGGCTGCCCGCGGCCGAGTCGGGCGCGGCCGGCAGCAGCACCCGGGCCAGCAGCAGGGTGGTGAGGAAGCCGTCGGTGCTCCCGCTGCCCGCGGCGGCCAGCAACTCCTCCTCCACGTTGTTCGCCGGCACGAAGTCGGCCGGAGCGGCGGCGCTCACCGGGTCGCCGTCGATCGGCGCCGGCTCCGCCAGGGGCGCGGGCGGCGCCGAGGTGTCCGGCGTCTCGTGCGGGGTGGACAGCGCGACGGTCGGCTCACCCGGCGCGAACAGCGACGTGGTGACGGAGTCGTCGAAGGCCGCCGGTTCGGCCTCGGTGGCCGGCTGCGTGGCCGGCTCGGCGTCGGCGGCCGGCTCGAAGAGCGACACGGTGGCCTGTTCCCCGGCGGTGGCCGGCGCGAACAGGGCCGCCGTCTGCTCGGGCGGCGTCGGCGCGAACAGCGAGGTGGTCGGCTCGGCAGCCGGCGTGTGCGCCTCGAACAGGGAAACAGTGGGTTCGGCCGTCGAGGTGAACGACACCGTCGGATCGTCGAGCCGCCCGGCCCGGTCGAACGGCGCCGTCTCGGCCGGCGCAACGGTGTGGGCGGCCTCGGTGAGGTTCATCGTCTCGTCGCCGGTCGTCAGCAGCGGGTCGGCCGGGAGCGGCGCGGTCGGGTCACCGGCCCAGGGTGCCGCCGCGTGATCGGCCGACGCGGCACGTACCGGGTCGGCGTACTGCGCGGACCAGGGCTGATCGGGCTCGGTCAGGTCGCGGGCCTCGATGACCGTGCCCTCGATGACGATGGGGGTGAAGTCCCGGCGCGGCGCGGGCGGGCTCGACACCGGCTCGGCGATCGAGGGCGACAGCGCCTCCGTCGGGTCCTCGGCAGCGTTCCAGGGCGGGGCCTCCCGGTCGGGGCCGACCGGGTCGGCCCACGTGTCCGTCGCGGGGGTGGCAGGGCCGGAGTGACGCCGGGGCAGCGTCCCGATGGCGTCCTCGGGTGGGCGGCTCGGCCGGAACGCCTGGGTCGCCTCGTCGGTCCGGAGCGCCGGAGGCGGCTCGTCCGCCTGCGCCGCGAACGCCTGGGTGGGGTCCTCCCGTACCGGCTCGTTCAGCGGACGGCGACGCGGAAACGGCTGGCCACCGGCGAACCGGGTCGGCGGGGTGGCCCGGTCGGCGGCCCGCCGTGGCGCGTCCAGCGGTGACGGGCGCCGGGCCGAGCGACCGGAGGCGGGCTCGAAGAAGGACCGCGACGGTGGCGGTGGCGTGGGGGTCGGCGGCGGCTCGTCGGTCGACGCGGGCTCGGCGGCGAAGGGGTCCGGCTCGTCGGGGCGGCGGCGCAGGTCGGTGAGCCAGCCGTCCAGGGCGTCCGTACCCGGTTCGTCGCCCGGGTCGGCGCGGCCCGGGCTGTCCCGGTCCGGCTCCCGGCGGCGGGGCGGCACGGTCGGCAGCCGCCGCCCCAGCACCGAACCGCCGCGTACCGGCACCGTCGGCGGCTCGTCGTCCGCAGTCCGCCGTCCGCCCCGGTCGCCCGGCACCGCCGGAGGCGGCACCGCGGGAGGCGGAACGGCTGCGGGCGGAACCGCGGGAGCCGGAACGACAGGGGGCGGGACGGCGGCCGGCGGGACGGGTACGGCGGACGGGCGAGGCGCGGAATCGGGTACGCCGTTGCGAGCGCTCCGGGCCGCGCCCTCCACCCGCTCCAGCCGGGCCCGAGCGCCCATGGTCCGCCCGGGCAGCCGGACGTCGCCCCGGGAGAGCTGAGCGACGTACCAGGCGGGCAGGTAGCCCTCGATCGGCAGCCCGGGGTTGACCGCCAGCCACCACTCCGGGTTGGGCCAGCCGTCCGCCAGTTCCGGGTAGGGGACACGGCGGGCCGTGCCGGCGTTCTCCCCCAGGCTGGCCCGCAGCGCGGCGGCGGAGGTGAAGGCGAGCACGTGCGTGCGGCCGCCGGAGGTCCAGGTGCCCCATCCGCCGGCCGGGCCGCCCGCGACCGGCAGGAACAGATCGACGCGCGTCAGCACCCGAAAGTACTGCTGCTGGTCCTGGGCGCGCAGCGCGTCCCGCATCGCCACCTCGGCCTCGGTGGCCGGCTCCCATCCGGTCACGGCCACCTCTCCTTCCGCGAACAGGCCACAGGCATCGCCTACAACCTACAAGGTGGCAGCAAGATCAGGACTTCTGGCCATCGACGGTCCGCCCCGATGTCCACGAGGCGATAACATCCCGTCCCGGAGCCGACACGTTACGGAGGTCGTCGATGTATCGGCCTGTCGCGCACCCGGCCGTGGCCGCCCTGGCGACGCTCCTCGCCGTCGGGTCTCCGGTCGCCCCCGCGGCGGCTCGCGCGCCGGCCGGCTGCGCCTCGCCACCCGCCCCGGCGCGGCCGGTCGCGCAACAGCCGTGGCCGCAGCAACGGTACGCCCCGGACCGGCTCGCCCCGCTCGCCACCGGCGCCGGAGTCGTGGTCGCGGTGATCGACTCGGGCGTGGACCGGTCCCATCCGCAGCTCGCCGGGCGCGTCCTGTCCGGCGCCGACTTCCTCGACCCGGGCGGGGACGGCACCCGGGACTGCGCCGGGCACGGCACCGGTGTCGCGAGCATCGTCGCCGCCGCCCCGCAGCCCGGCGTCGCGTTCCGCGGCCTCGCGCCGGACGCGCGCATCCTGCCGGTACGGGTGAGCGAGCAGCAGGTGGTCGAGGGGCGGGAGTCGGGGCGTACCGTCGACGCGGCCGGGTTCGCCCGGGCGATCCGGTGGGCGGTGGACCACGACGCCGACGTGCTCAACCTGTCGGTCGTGCTGTACGCGGACGACCCCGACGTGCGCGCCGCCGTCGCGTACGCGCTGCGACAGGACGTGGTGGTGGTGGCCGCCGCCGGGAACCTGCACGACAACGGCGATCCCCGGCCCTACCCGGCCGCGTACGACGGCGTGCTGGGGGTGGGCGCGATCGGCCCGGACGGCACCCGCTCGGCGTTCTCCCAGACCGGCCCGTACGTCGACGTGGTCGCCCCGGGCAGCGAGGTGCTGATGGCGGCGCCCCGCCAGGGACACCACCGGGCGGAGGGCACCAGCTACGCCACTCCGTTCGTGGCCGGCACCGCGGCGCTGCTGCGTCAGTACCGGCCCCGGCTGAGCGCGGACGAGGTGGCCGCCCGGATCGTGGCCGCCGCCGACCCGGCCCCGGGACGGGAGACCGGCTACGGCGCGGGGGTGCTCAACCCGTACCGGGCGGTGACCGAGTCGGCGGGCGTGGTGGACTCCCGGCCCCGGCCGGGCGCCGCGCTGCCCGCCGACCGGCCGGATCCGGCCGCGCTGGCCCGCGAGGCTCGCCGCGGGACGGCCCGGGACCGGGCGCTGCTGACCGCCGCCGTCGTGGGCGGGACCGTGGCACTCGTGGCGGCGCTCGCCCTGGTGCTGCCGCGCGGAGCACGGCGCCGCTGGCGGGCGGCCGACCCGGCCTGAACCGCCGTGCGGCCCGGATCGGCAGACCCGGGCCGCACGGGACGCTTCACTGGAACAGGTTGGTGTTGCGCTTCTCGGTGTCGAGGTAGTCGGCCGCGGAATCCTCCACCGCGAGCTTGATGTCGCGCAGCATCGCCTGCAGGTCCTGCGAGGCGGCCCGCCACCGGGACTGCCGCACCTCGTACGCCTCGCGGGCGGCGCCGTTCCAGCTCGCCACCAGCGGGGCGGCGTCGCGTTCCAACTGGCCGAGCTGGCTCTCCAGGGTGGACAGCGCCCGTTGGATGTCGGCGCCGGCCTGTTGCAGGGCGGCGAAGTTGACGACCAGCACACCGTGCTCCATGAGTTCGATCCTTCCGGTTGTCAGAGCGGCAGCTGGATGCCGCGGTTGGTGCCCGCCACCCGGCCGGCGGCCTCGGTGTCGGACAGGTCGTACTGCCGGCCGGCGGTGCGGATCGCGGTGGCGGTCTCCCGCAGCGCCCGCTGCAGGGCCGCCTGGTCCTGCGCCCACTGCTGCTTGACCTGCGCGAACGAGCGCCCTCCGGCGCCCCGCCAGGCCTGCTGCAGCACCTCCAGCTCGGCCATCAGGCCGCTGAGCATGGTCTGCAGCGACTGGTCGACCTGCTCGAACTTCGCGGCGGTCTGCTGCATCACCGCGGCTTCTGCCTGGGTCTGGGACATCCCGGACGTCACCTCGTCTCCTCGGTCGTGGCTGGTCACCCCGGTGACCACCGTGGACTCGCCGGGGGCGCCCGGGGCCGGTGGAGGGGAAGACCAGGCGGCGGCGGACACGCGACTCGACGATTTCGTCGCTGACGGTAGCCGCCCCACTCCGGTTCTGCTACCCCCTCGGGCTCCCCTGTGGACAACTCGGCCATTACGATGTGCCACGGTGACGTCACAGCAGGACCCGAGCGAGGAGGTGCGGTGGCCGCGACGACAACGACCCGGCCGGCCGCGTCCGCCCCACTGTGGACACGGCGGCCGGGCGCGCGGCAGCGGGCCGGTCAGGTCGTGGCGACACAGGTCGCGGCGGCCGTGCTGGTGGCCGCCGCCGGGCGGGGCTTCGTGGCGACCGCCGCCGCGCTGCTCACCGCCGCGCTGATGCTGCCGGCCGCGTGGATCCGGGTACGCGGCCGCTGGCTGCACGAATGGCTCGTCACCGCCGTCGCGTACCTGACCCGGCGCCGCGCCCTGCCGTCGGCCGCCGATCCGGCGGCGCTGCTGGAACTGGTCCGGCCGGGGGCGGTGGCCGGCTCCACCGAGCTGGCCGGCGGTCCGGCCGCGGTGCTGCACGACGCCGCCGGCCTGACCGCGCTGCTGGAACTCGGCGACCCGGACGACCTGCTCGGTGACCACGCGCGCCGGCTGCCCGTACCGTCCGACCTGCTCCCGCCGAGCGGCCCGGACGCCCCAGCGGTCCGGTTGCAGCTCGTCTTCTCGTCCTCCCCCGCGCCCGTGCCGGCCGTCGCGGGCGGTCCCGCCGGGACGTCCTACCGGCAGCTCACCGACGGCCGGGTGCCGGGGCGGACGCGCGCGGTCCTGGCCGTCCAGGTGTTGCGGGCGGACGGCTGGCCGGACGAGGAGTTGCTGCGGGCGCTCTCCGGCACGCTGCGGCGGATCGTCCGCCGGCTCGGGCCGCTCACCGCCCGGCCGCTCGGCGGGGACGCGGCGCTGCGGGTGATCGCCGAGCTGGCCCATCACGAGCCCGGCGCCCCGGTCCGGGAGACGTGGCCGCTGCTCACCGTGGGCGGGCTGGCGCAGGCCACCTGGCGACTGCGCCGGTGGCCCGATCCGCGGGGCGAGCCCTCCCCGGGGCTGGTCACCCGGCTGCTCGCGGTGCCGGCCACCGCCACCACCGTCGCGCTGACGGTCGGACCCCGCACCGGGACGAATCCGGCCCCGGCCGAGCTGGCGGTGCGGGTCGCCGCCGGCAGCGCGGACGAGTTGTCGGCGGTGGATCGGACGCTTCGGCGCGTCGCCGGTGACGTCGGCGGGGAGCTGCGCCGGCTCGACGGGGAGCACCTGGCCGGGCTCGCCGCCACGCTGCCGCTCGGGGTGACCGGTGGGTCCGGGTCGCCGCCGCCCGCGCTGGAACTGCCCCCGGCCACCGCCGGTCTGATGGTGGGCGCCAACCGCCACGGCGCCGCGCTCACCGTGCGCCTGTTCCGGCCCACCCCGACACGGGTGCTGCTGATCGGCGGTGTGCCGGCCGCTCAGCTGCTCGTGCTGCGGGCGCTGGCGCTGGGCGCCCGGGTGGCGGTGCAGACCGGCCGTCCCCGGGCCTGGGAGCCGTTCGTCCGCGGCGTCGGGACGCTCGGTGGCGGCGTACCGCTGCTTCCGCCGGGGCGTCCGCCCGGCGGCGCGCCCGCCTCACCGCTGTGCCCGCTGCTGGTGGTGGTCGACGTCGGCCCGGTGCCGCCGGAGGCCGGGCCGGACGCGGCCTGGCAGTCCGTGCTCGTGGTCCGCGACGAGCTGACCGCGGCCGACACGGCGACGCTGGCCCGCGCCGACCTGGTGATCCTGCAGCCACTCGACCCGGACGAGGCGGCGCTGGCCGGAGCGGCGCTCGGGCTCGGCGGATCCGCCGACTGGTTGACCCGCATCCGCGACGACATGGTGGCGGTGGTCAACCGGCGGGCCCTGCGGTGGGCGCTGCTCTCACCGACGCCTGTGGAGTCGCAACTGGTCGGTCGCCCGGCGCGACGCTGAGGCGCGCGGGGGCGTCACGCTGCTTTCCCTGGTGGTACGTCCGTGGCACGATCCCGGCCATGGATTTCCTGAAGGGTCTTCTGATTCGTGTGGGCTCGACGGCAGTGGCGTTCTGGCTCGCCACGCTGCTCATCCCCGGCATCTCGCTGGACTCCGGGTCGGCCACCGAGACCGTGATCACGCTGGTTCTCGTCGCGGTGATCTTCGGAGTGGTCAACGCGGTGCTCCAGCCGATCATCAAGACCGTGGGTTGCGGCTTCTACCTGCTCACCCTCGGTTTGATCGCGCTCGTGGTGAACGGCCTGCTCTTCCTGCTCACCAGTTGGATCGCCGGTGAGGCCGGGTTGCCCTTCCACGTGGACGGGTTCTGGCCGGAGGCGGTGCTGGGCGCGCTGTTCGTCGGCATCGTCACCTGGATCCTGGGCGCCGTCCTCGACCGCGACTGACACCCCCGGTCCCGGCCGGGCGCGACGGCGACCGGCCGGGACCACCAGGAGGGAATTGGCTGGCGAGCGGCCCGGGTGTCGGCGCTAGCGTCGGCGGGTGTTCACTGTGACCCGCGCGGACGGCTACCAGATCAGCACCGACCCGGACCGGATCGACCTGGACCGGGTGCACGCCTGGCTCGCCGGCGACGCCTACTGGGCGCGGGGGCGGGAGCGGGAGACGGTCGCGCGCTCGTTCGCCGGCTCGATCGGCTTCGGCGTCTACCGCGCCGGTGACGGCCGGCAGGTCGCTGTCGCCCGGGTGGTCACCGACCGGGCCACGTTCGCCTGGCTCTGCGACGTCTACGTCGACCCGGCCGAGCGCGGTCGCGGGCTGGGCACCTGGCTGGCCGGCGCGGTCCGCGACCACTTGGCCGAGCTGGGCGTACGCCGGATCCTGCTGGCGACGCTCGACGCGCACGGGGTCTACGCGAAGCTCGGCTTCCGCCCGGTCGCGCCGGATCGGTGGATGGAGCTGGATCAGCGGGTGACGCCGGTCACCGATAAGGATCAGCAGACAGATCCACCACTTACGGTGGAGCGGTGAACCAGCTCCGGCTCGGCTACCTGTACGGCGTCGGCGCGTACCTGATCTGGGGTTTCTTCCCGATCTACCTGAAGCTGCTGCGCCCGGCCGGGCCGATGGAGATCCTCGCGCACCGGATCCTCTGGTCGGTGGCGTTCGTGGCGTTGCTGCTGGCCGCCACGCGGCACGCCGGTTTTCTGCGCAGGCTGGCCGGGCGGCCGCGGGCGCTCGCCGGCATCGGGCTCGCCGCCGCGCTGATCGCCGTCAACTGGGGCACGTACATCTACGGCGTGAACTCCGACCGGGTGGTGGAGACGGCGCTCGGGTACTTCATCAACCCGCTGGTGTCGGTGCTGTTCGGCGTCTTCCTGCTGCGCGAACGGCTGCGACCGGCGCAGTGGGCGGCGCTCGGCGTCGGCGGGCTCGCGGTGGCGGTGCTCGCCATCGACTACGGCCGGCTGCCCTGGCTGGCGCTCACCCTGGCGTTCAGCTTCGCCGGGTACGGCCTGGTCAAGAAGCGCCTCGCGCTGCCCGCCACGGAAGGGCTGTTCGTGGAGTCGGCGGTGCTGGCGCTGCCCGCGCTGGCGTACCTGGGCTGGCTGTCGGCGCGCGGTGACTCGACGTTCGGGCACGTCTCGGCCGGGCACACCGCGCTGCTGGTGCTGGCCGGCGCTGCCACCGCGATCCCGCTGCTGCTGTTCGCCGGGGCGGCGAACCGGCTGCCGCTGTCCACTGTCGGCATGCTGCAATATCTGGCCCCGATCCTCCAGCTCGGCTGCGGCGTGCTGATCTTCCACGAGCCGATGCCCCCGGTCCGGCTGGCCGGCTTCGCGCTGGTGTGGCTGGCCCTGATGGTCTTCACCGCCGACGCCCTGCGTCACTCCCACCGCACCCGCCAGTCCACCCGCACCCCCACCCCGGCCGCCGCACCCACCCCGTCCCGTTGATCTTGCACTTACCGCCCCCGCGAAAGGGACCAATCACCCGCGCCGAGGGCCGCAACTGCAAGATCAACGGGGAGGGGGACGGCGGTCAGCGGAAGTCGTAAGCCAGGACGGGGGAATTGGCGCCTCGGAGGAGTTCCAGGCGGACCAGTTCACCCTTGGTGAACCGGGTTACCCCGGAGAACCGCAGGTCGTCGCCGGGGGCGGCGAGCCAGGAGCCGATCTGCTCCGTCGCGCCGTCCGGGCCGTGCGCCACCAGCCGGAACGTGTACGCCTCCCGGTGCCCGGCCCGCCTGTCGTAGCCGCAGTGCATGGTGACCTCGGTGCCCCACGGCGTCTCGGTCAGCCCCACCTCGGCGTGCACCGGCACCGTCCCGGCCACCGGCCGCATGGAGGTCAACGCCACCTGCGGCGTGGACGGCTCAGCCGGCGGCTGGACCAGCGCCACCCCGACGCCGGCCAGCACCGCGAGCGCGGCGGCGGCGAGCGCGGTCAGCGCGTACCGGCGGCGGGAGCGGGACCGCTCGCGGCGCTTGCGCTCCCGCGCGGCGTCGAGCAGCGCGGGCACCCGCGACGTCTCCGGCCCGACCTCCAGGAACTGCTCCAGGCCGGCCGGGTCGAGCCGGCCCAGCAGGCCGGGCAGCACGGCGATCTCGGCCACCGCCTCCCGGCACTGGGCGCAGCCGGCCAGGTGCCGCTCGTAGGCGACCCGGTCCGCCGGGGCGAGGGCACCAAGCACGTACGCCCCGTCGTCGTGAGCGAACTCGCAGCGTGTCATCCGGTCACCCCCATCTCGGCCAGCGCCAACCGTAGTGAGCGCAGCGCGTAGTGGGTACGCGACTTCACCGTGCCGGGCGGTACGCCCAGCCGCGCCGCCGCCTCCGCCACCGAACGCCCCTGGTAGAAGCACTCGACGAGCACTTCCCGATGGGTCGGGCTGAGCCGGTTGAGCGCCTCGGCCACGGTCCACGCCTCCACCGCGCGCTCCGTCTCGTCGACCGTCTCGGCGGTCTCCGGCAGTTCGTCCGTGTACACCTCGCCGACCCGGGCCGAGCGCCGCCGCCAGGCGTCGATGGCCAGGTTCCGCGCCGTGGTGAACAGCCAGGCGCGTACCGAGCCGCGTCGCGGGTCCAGCGACTCGGGGTGCCGCCAGGCGCGCAGCAGCGTCTCCTGCACCAGGTCCTCGGCGCGGGGCCGATCGCCGTTGACCAGCCGCAGGGCGTGCGCGTACAGCGCGTCGGCATGCTCGTCGTGCAGCGCGCGCAGCAGTTGGGCGTCGTGGTCGCTGATGGCGGTACCTCGCTTCCGGCGGCGGGGAGACCGGCGATGTGTACGCCCTTCCATACGTGCCGTGTCGCCGAACGGTTCAGCCGCAGGTCACGACGGAGCTGTTCACGTCCGGTTCAGCTGCGGGCCGACCGCCGCTCACGGCGCCCTGGCAGCGTCCGGCGGGTGAGCGCGGGCTCCCTCGCCCGTGCGCCTTCCCCCTCGTCCGATCTGGAGGCTCCACCTCATGAGCGACCGGCCTCGCCTGCTTCCGCTGCTCGGTGGCACCCGCCACGGCAGCCGCGACGCGATGACCTGTCTGTACCGGTGCGGCAACGCCTGCGACCACCCGGTGCCCAACCCGACCGACAACCCGTACTTCGGGGACGTGGTCGACACCGAGATCTCCCGGCGCGGCGTGGTCCGGGCCGGCGCGGTCGGCGCGCTGGTGCTCGGCTTCGGCGGCGCCGCGGCGGGCGCGCTGGCCGGGTCCCCGGGGCCGCCGCCCCCGCCGCTCCGCCGGTGCCCGGCGAGGGCGGGGTGGCCGCCACCGGCGCGGGTCGTCCCGGCAGCGGCGCGCTGACGTTCAAGCCGATCCCGCCGAACAAGCTCGACACGCTCGTCGTGCCGAACGGGTACGACCACTCGGTGGTGATCCGCTGGGGTGACGAGGTCGTGCCCGGCGCGCCCGCGTTCAACCTGGGCCGGCAGACCGCCGCCGCCCAGTCCAAGCAGTTCGGCTACAACAACGACTTCGTCGGCGTGCTGCCGATCGACCGTCGGCGCGCGCTGCTCGTGGTGAACCACGAGTACACAAACGAGGACCTCATGTTCCCCGGCTTCACCAGCCAGGACGCGCTGACCGTGGAGCAGGTGCGGGTGGCGATGGCCGCGCACGGCATGTCAGTGGTCGAGCTGGAGCGGGTGGAGAACACCGGGCAGTGGCAGCCGGTCCGGCGCGGTCGGCGCGAGTACAACCGCCGGGTCACGGCGCTGGCGACGAAGTTCGAGATGACCGGCCCGGCGGCCGGGTCGGCGTGGCTGCGTACCGCCGCCGACCCGAAGGGCCGGACCGTCGTCGGCACGCTCAACAACTGCGCCGGCGGCGTCACCCCGTGGGGCACTGTGCTCTCCGGCGAGGAGAACTTCAACCAGTACTTCGTCGGCGGCGACGCGGTGGCCGAGGAGCAGAAGGCGAAGCTGACCCGCTACGGCATCCCGACCGACGTGCGCTACCCGAGCGGCAGCCGCAAGTGGGACCGGGCGGACGAGCGCTTCGACCTGGCCCGGCACCCCAACGAGGCGAACCGGTTCGGCTGGGTCGTCGAGATCGACCCGTTCGACCCGCAGTCCAAGCCGCGCAAGCACACCGCGCTGGGCCGGTTCAAGCACGAGGGCGCGAACGTCATCGTGGCGCGCGACGGCCGCGTGGTCGCGTACATGGGCGACGACGAGCGCTTCGACTACCTCTACAAGTTCGTGTCGGACAAGAAGTTCATGCCGGGCAAGTCCTCGGTGGCCCGGCGGCACAACCTGACGCTGCTGGAGTCGGGCACGCTCTACGTCGCCAGGATCGAGGGGAACAGCCCGGCCGCCGAGATCGACGGTTCCGGCAAGCTCCCGGCCGACGGCGGTTTCGGCGGCCGGGGGCGCTGGATCAAGCTGGTCAGCGGCAACCGCTCGTACGTCGACGGCATGACCGCCGCCGACGTGCTCACGTTCACCCGGCTGGCCGGGGACAGGGTCGGCGCGACGAAGATGGACCGCCCCGAGGACGTCGAGCCGAGCCTGCTCACCGGCAAGGTGTACGTGGCGCTGACGAACAACAGCGACCGCGGCAAGGCGGGCAAGGCCCCGGCTGACGAGGCGAACCCGCGCAACAGCAACCGGCACGGGCAGATCCTGGAGCTGGTCGAGGACCGCGGCGACAACACGGCCGAGACCTTCGCCTGGTCGCTGCCGATCGTCTGCGGCGACCCGGCCGACGCCTCGACGCACTTCGCCGGGTACGACAAGACCAGGGTCTCGCCGATCTCCTGCCCGGACAACGTCGCCTTCGACGCCACCGGCAACCTGTGGATCTCGACCGACGGCAACGCGCTGGGCAGCAACGACGGCCTGTTCGCCACCGCCGTGGAGGGCCCGGAGCGAGGTCACCTGAAGCAGTTCCTCACCGTGCCGCTCGGCGCGGAGACCTGCGGCCCGTTCATCACCGGTGACAACCGCTCGGTCTTCGTGGCGGTGCAGCACCCGGGCGAGGTGACCGGCGCGTCGGTGGAGAACCCGGCCTCCACCTGGCCGGACGGCGACTTCGCCAAGCCCGGCGTGGTGGTCACCTGGCGCCTCGACGGCGGCCCGGTCGGCAGCTGACCCACCCCGGGAGCGGTCCGGCGCTGGTCCGCTCCGCGAGGGGCCGTCGACCCACCAGGTCGGCGGCCCTTCGTCAGTTCTCGGAGGCGATGCCGTCGGCGATCGACCTGGCGGCGGTGAGCAGCTTCGCGCGGACCACCCGGGCCGAGGTCATCATCTCGCCGGCCGGCAGCGCGCACGCCAGCACCACCCGGCGCTCGATGTCCTTGTCCGGGGCGACGAGCACCGCCGCGCACGCCACGCCCTGCCGGAACTGCCCGAGTTCCAGTTGCATGCCGCGCCGGTCACCGGCGGCCAGGTCGGCCTCGAACGCCTCCACGGTGGTGAGGGTGGCGGTGGTGAACGGGCGCATGCCGTACTCGCGCAGGTAGCGGAAGCGCTGTTCGGTGGTGAGCGTGGCGAGCAGGCTCTTGCCGAGCGCGGTGGCGTGGGCGCCCTCGTCGAAGCCCGGCACCAGGTCCTCCAGGAAGGGCGAGCGTGGCCCCTCGGCGGAGGCGGTCACCGCCACCTGCCCGCCGATGAAACGGCCGAGGTAGTGGCTCCAGCCGGTGTCCGACGCCGCGCGGCGCAGCGCCTCGCCGACCGCGGGCGGCCCGCGGAACGCGGTGACCAGCTCGCGGTAGCGGTCGGCCACCTCCAACCCCACGATGTACGTCCCGTCCTCGCGCCGGATCACGTAGCCCTCGTACGCGAGCGTGCGCACCAGGTGGTAGGTCGTGGCGACTGTCAACTCGCAACGCCGGGCGATCTGCTTCACGGTGAGCCCTCTCGGCGCACGGCCGACCGACTCGAGCACTCGAAGCGCGCGGGACACGCTGCGGATCAGGTCCGAGGGTTCCGCCAAGGGGTCGCGCACAACCACCTCCGCCGCCGGGGACTTACACCATATGAAAAACCGGCCGAGTGCGAAATGCCTGTTCGGATGGAGGATGCCAGATCACCGGACACAGACGGTAGGTCGACGGACACGATGAGCAGCCAAAACGTGCGGGCGTAGGGTGTGCTCGCAATGACTGAAACAGTTTCGCAAGACGCGCCCGCGTCGGCCCGGCGGGCGGTCCGGGCGGGCGCCGGCGCCACCGTCACCACGATCGTGTGCGTCCTGCCCGTCTTCCTCGTCGGCGGGCTCGCCGTGCAGCTCGGCGACGAACTCCGGTTCAGCCCGGCCGGCCTGGGCCTGGCCGTCTCGATCTACTTCGGCGTGAGCGCGCTCGCCTCGGTGCCCTCCGGGGCCCTGGTCGAGCGGTACGGCCCGGCCACCGTCGCCCGCGCCGGCATCCTGCTCTCCGCCGCCTCCCTGCTGGCCGTGGCCGGGCTGGCCCGGTCGTACCCGATGCTGGTGACGCTGCTGGCGCTCAGCGCCGCCGCCAACGCCCTCGGACAGCTCGCCAGCAACGCCGCGCTCGCCGAGCACGTGCCCGCCCACCGGCAGGGGCTCTCGTTCGGCGTGAAGCAGGCCGCCGTCCCGGTCGCGACGCTGCTGGCCGGCGTGGCGGTCCCCACCGTCGCGCTCACCGCCGGCTGGCGCTGGGCCTTCGTGGTCGCCGCCGGGGCGGCGCTGGCCGCGCTGCCGGCCGTACCCCGGACCGGACGGGACCGGCACGCCCGGGCCGCCTCCGGGGGCCGCTACGGCGGCACCGCCCCGCTCGTGGTCATCGGGCTGGCCGCGACGCTGGCGGCAGCCGCGGCGAACGCGCTGGGCACGTTCCTGGTCGACTCGGCGGCGACGCGGGGTCTCTCCCCCGGCCTGGCCGGCCTGACGCTCACGCTCGGCAGCGCGGTGTGCGTGCTGGCCCGGGTGGGCGTCGGCTGGCTCGCCGACCGGCGGGCCGACGGGCACGTCGGGCTGATCGCCGGGATGCTGCTGACCGGGTCGGTCGGCCTGATCCTGCTCGCGGTGGCCGGCTCCGCGCCGCTGGTCGCGGGCGTGGTGCTCGGCTTCGGGCTCGGCTGGGCCTGGCCCGGGCTGATGAACTTCGCGGTGGTCCGGCTGCACCCGCAGGCCCCGGCCGCCGCCACCTCGATCACCCAGACCGGCGTGTACGCGGGCGGCTGCCTGGGCCCGCTCGGCCTGGGCGCGCTGGCCGGCGCGGCCGGCTACCCGGCGATGTGGCTGACGGCGGCGGCAGCCATGCTCGTGGCCGCCGTACTGATGCTGCTCGGCGCCCGCCTGCTCCGCCGCGCCCCCGCGCTCGGCTGACCGCCCTCGCCCTGGGTGCGGGGGTCAGCTGGTGCGGTCGGCGATGTAGTCGCAGAGGGACTCCAGCGCGCGGCGCGCCGGGCTCTCGGGCAGCGGGGCCAGCCGGGCCCGCGCGTCCTCGGCGTAGCTGCGTACCGTCTCCCGGGCCCGCTTGAGCGCCGGGGACTCCCGCAGCAGGCCGAGCGCCTCGGCGTGCAGCGCGTCGTCCACCAGCGGGCCGGTGGCCAGGATCTCCCGCAGCCGTACGCTCGCCGCGTCCGCGTCGTCCGAGGCCAGCGCGTAGAGCACCGGCAGGGTGGGCACGCCCTCGCGCAGGTCGGTGCCGGGCGTCTTGCCGGACTGGATCGACTCGCTGGAGATGTCCAGCAGGTCGTCGGAGAGCTGGAACGCGACGCCGATGATCTCGCCGTACCCGGCGAGCGCCTCGATGTGCTCGGGGGACGCGCCGCCGAACATGCCGCCGAAGCGGGCCGACGTGGCGATCAGCGAACCGGTCTTCTCGGCGATCACGTGCAGGTAGTGCGCGACCGGGTCGTCGTCGCGCGGGCCGACCGTCTCGGCGATCTGGCCGTGCACCAGCCGAGCGAACGTGCGCGCCTGCAGGCGTACCGCCTCCGTGCCCAGTTCGGCGGCGATGTCCGCGGCCCGGGCGAAGAGGTAGTCGCCGACCAGGATGGCCACCGAGTTGGTCCAGCGGGAGTTGGCGCTCGGCGCGCCCCGCCGCACGGCGGCCTCGTCCATCACGTCGTCGTGGTAGAGCGTCGCCAGGTGGGTGAGTTCCATCACCACGGCGGCCGGGACGACCTGCGCGGCCTCCGGGTCGCCGAACTGGGCGCTCAGCGCCACCAGCAGCGGGCGGAACCGCTTGCCGCCGGCCTCGACCAGGTGCCGGGACGCCTCGGTCACCAGCGGGTCAGCGCTCGCCACGCTCGCCCGCAGGCTCGTCTCGACCCGGTCGAGCACGCCCAGCACCGAGGCTTCGACGCGCGGGTCCGCGAGGTGCAGGCCGAGCGCGCCGAACTGACCTGAACGCTCGCCAGCCGGATTCGCCACGTCCTCAACCATGCCACACCCGTTCGACCTGCTCGTCGAGGGGGATACGGGCCGGGGGCCGGCACGCCACGGCGTACCGGCCCCCGGTGGGATCACGTCGGTCATCTGACGAATTCGGCAGCACCGGTGGTCAGGTCGAGCAGCGGACCGGGGACCACACCCAGCGCCAGCGTGGCCACCACGCCGATGACCAGCGCCGCCGAGGTGAGCGCGCCCGGCACGGTCACCGTCGGGGTGGACTCGCCCGGCTCGGACAGCCACATCATCACCACGACCCGCAGGTACGGGAAGGCCAGCACCATGCTGGTCAGCACACCGGCGATCACCAGCCACGCCTGGTTCGCCTCCAGGGCCGGGCCGAAGACCGCGAACTTGCTGGTGAAGCCGCTGGTCAGCGGGATGCCGGCGAAGGCCAGCAGGATGAACGTGAAGATCGCCGCGAAGAACGGCGAGCGGCGGCCCAGCCCGGCCCAGCGGGACAGGTGGGTGGCCTCCCCGTCGGCGTCGCGCACCAGCGTCACCACGGCGAACGCGGCGAGCACCGAGAAGCCGTACGCGGCCAGGTAGAACATCGTGCCGGAGAGCCCTTCGCGGCTCGGCGCCAGCACACCGACCAGCAGGTAGCCGGCGTTCGCGATGGACGAGTACGCCAGCAGGCGCTTGATGTCGGTCTGGGTGACCGCGAGCACCGCGCCGACCAGCATGGTCAGCACCGCGATCGCGCCGAGCACCGGGGTGAAGTCCCAGGACGCCCCGGCGAACGCCACGTGGAAGACGCGCAGCAGCGCGCCGAACGCGGCGACCTTGGTGCAGGCGGCCATGAAGCCGGTGACCGGGGTCGGCGCGCCCTGGTAGACGTCCGGCGTCCAGACGTGGAACGGCGCGGCGGCGGCCTTGAACAGCAGGCCGATGGCGAGCAGCGCCATGCCGGCGAAGAGCAGCACCGGGCTGGACGAGGAGTCGGTGACCGCCGCGTGCACGGTGGCAAAGTCGACGCCGGCCCCACGGCCCGGGATGCCGGAGGTGAAGCCGTAGATCAGGGCGACACCGAACAGGAAGAACGCCGAGGCGTACGCGCCGAGCATGAAGTACTTCAGCGCCGCCTCCTGGCTCAGCAGACGCCGGCGGCGGGCCAGCGCGCAGAGCAGGTAGAGCGGCAGCGAGAAGACCTCGAGCGCGATGAACATGGTCAGCAGGTCGTTCGCCGCCACGAAGATCAGCATGCCGGCGATCGCGAACGACATCAGCGGGTAGACCTCGGTGGCGCCACCGACGCCCTCGGCCTGCCGGCGGTCCTCGGCCGACTCGGCGGTGACCGCGGCGTGCGCCACGAACGCGCCGCCCCGCTCCACCGTGCGCTCGCCGACGAGCAGCAGCGCCATGACGGCCAGGACCAGGATCGCGCCCTGGAGGAACAGCGTGGGCCCGTCGACCGCGATGGCCCCGCCGATGGTGATCAGCCGGGCGTCCGCGTTCAGGATCACCATCACGATCGCCGCGAGCATCGCCACCAGGGCGAGCCCGAGCTGCACCGCGTTGCGCAGCCGACGCGGCACGAACGCCTCGACCAGGATCCCGACCAGGGCCGCGCCCAGCATGATCAGGATCGGAGCGAGCGCCGCGTAGTCGATCGACGGCAGCTTCAGTTCACTCACTTCGCGGCCTCCTGGACGCTGCCGACCTCAGGGGCGGGATCGGACTTGCCGACGTCCTGCATGGTCGCCTGGACGGCGGGGTTGATGACATCGGTGACCGGCTTCGGGTAGAAGCCGAGCAGCACGATCAGCGCGATCAGCGGCGCGACGACGACCTTCTCGCGCAGCGTGAGGTCCCGGCGCATGCCCTCGACCTCGGTCAGCGCCGGGTTCAGCGTGCCCTGCGTGGTGCGCTGCACCATCCACAGCACGTACGCCGCCGCCAGGATGATGCCGAGCGTGGCGATCACCGCGACCGGCTTGTTGACGGTGAACGTGCCGATCAGCACCAGGAACTCGGAGACGAACGGCGCCGTGCCGGGCAGCGCCAGCGAGGCCAGACCGGCGAAGAACAGCACGCCGGCCAGCACCGGCACGAGCTTGCCTGCGCCGCCGAAGTCGCTGATCAGGGCCGAGCCGCGCCGGGCGATCAGCATGCCGACCACCAGGAACAGCAGGCCGGTGGCCAGGCCGTGGTTGAGCATGTAGAGCACCGCGCCGGTGCCGGCCTGGGTGGTGAAGGCGAAGATGCCGATGCCGATGAACCCGAAGTGCGCGATCGAGGTGTACGACACCAGCCGCTTCAGGTCGTTCTGGCCGACCGCCAGCAGCGCGGCGTAGATGATGCCGATGACACCCAGCGCCAGCGCCCACGGCGCGAACCACCGCGACGCCTCCGGGAACAGCGGGAGGCAGTAGCGCAGGATGCCGAACGTTCCGACCTTGTCCAGCACGCCGACCAGCAGCGCCGCGGCGCCGGCCGGGGCCGCGCCACCGGCGTCCGGCAGCCAGGTGTGGAACGGGAAGAACGGCGCCTTGATCGCGAAGGCGACGAAGAAGCCGAGGAACAGCCAGCGGGCCGTGTCGGTGGCGAACTCCGCCTGGCTCAGCGCCTGCCAGTCGAAGGTCTTCCCGCCGACCACCCAGAGGCCGATCACCGCGGCCAGCATGAACAGACCGCCGACCAGCGAGTAGAGGAAGAACTTCACCGCCGCGTACTGCCGCTGGTGGCCGCCGTAGCTGCCGATCAGGAAGTACATGAGGCACCAGCATGACCTCGAAGAACACGTAGAACAGGAAGACGTCGGCGGCGGCGAAGACGCCGATCATCGTGCACTCGAGGACGAGCAGCAGCGCGAAGTAGGCGGGCACCGAGCGCTTCGACGCCTCGGCGTCGTGCCAGGACGCCAGGATCACCAGCGGCACCAGGATCGCGATCAGCATCAGCATGACCAGCGCGATGCCGTCCACCTCGAAGGTGAAGTTCACGCCCCAGTTCGGGATCCACGGGTACGACTCGCGGAACTGGAACCGGTCACCACCGGCGGAGAAGGCGAACCACATCACCACCGAGAGCACCAGCACCAGCAGCGACCAGCCGAACGCCACCAGCTTGGCCAGGTCCGGACGGCTGCGTGGCAGCAGCGCCACCACCAGGGCGCCGACCAGCGGCGCCACGGTCAGCACCGAGAGGAACGGGAAGTTGGACATTATTCGGCCTTACCTCCGTCGTGACTGCGTGGCCCGCCGGCGGGGGCGGCCGCGTTGAGGTCGATCACGCCAGCCACCCCGCCTGCACCGCCAGGAACGCCGCGACCACGAGCAGCGCGCCGGTCAGGATCGAGGTCGCGTACGACCGCACGAAGCCGGTCTGCAGCCGCCGGAGCCGGCCCGAGCCCCCGCCCACGGCGGCGGCCAGGCCGTTGACCAGCCCGTCCACGCCCCGGTTGTCGAGGAACACCAGCGCCCGGGTGAGGAAGATGCCCGGCTTCTCGAAGACCGCCTCGTTGAAGGCGTCCGTGTAGAGGTTCCGGCGCGCAGCGGTGACCACCACGCCGGCCGGCTGCGGCTCGGTGGCCGTACCGCCCCGGAACAGGAACCAGGCCAGCCCGGCGCCCAGCACGGTGACCAGCAGCGACAGCGCGGTGAGCAGCCAGTGCGCCAGCACCGGCGCGTGCTCCCCGCTCTCGCCGCCGAGCCCGTTGGTGGCGGTGAGCCAGTCCGGCACGGAGGTGGCGAGCAGGAAGCCCGCGCCGACCGAGCCGATCGCCAGCAGGATCAGCGGGATCGTCATCAGCTTCGGCGACTCGTGCGGGTGCTCGATGTCCTCGGTCCAGCGCTTCGGGCCGTGGAACGTGAGCACGAACAGCCGCGTCATGTAGAACGCGGTGAGCCCGGCGCCGAGCAGCGCGGCCAGGCCGAACAGCCAGGCCGTCCAGCCCTCCCGCTCGAACGCGGCCACGATGATCGGCTCCTTGGAGAAGTAGCCGGAGAACGGGAACATGCCGATGATGGCGAGCCAGCCCATCATGAACGTCAGCCAGGTGACCTTCATGTACTTCGACAGCCCGCCGAAGCGGCGGATGTCCACCTGGTCGTTCATGCCGTGCATGACCGAGCCGGCGCCGAGGAACATGTTGGCCTTGAAGAAGCCGTGCGCCAGCAGGTGCACGATGGCCAGCGCGTACGCTCCGCCGCCGAGCCCGACGCCGAGGAACATGTAGCCGATCTGGCTGACCGTCGACCAGGCCAGCACCCGCTTGATGTCGTCCTTGGCCGCGCCGATGATGCAGCCCATCAGCAGCGTGAGCGCGCCGACGCTGACCACCACGAGCTGCAGCGTCTCGTTGGCCGAGAAGATCGCGTTGGAGCGGGCGATCAGGTAGACGCCCGCGGTGACCATGGTGGCCGCGTGGATGAGCGCGGACACCGGGGTCGGGCCCTCCATCGCGTCCGGCAACCACGCCTGCAGCGGGAACTGGCCGGACTTGCCGGCCGCGCCGAGCAGCAGGAGCAGGCCGAGCACCAGCACCGTGGTCGAGGTCATCGAGCCGACCCCGTTGAACACCTCGTCGTACTGGGTGGTGCCGAGCATGGCGAACATGATGAAGATGCCGATGGCCAGGCCGGCGTCGCCGACCCGGTTCATCAGGAACGCCTTCTTGCCGGCGGTGGCCGCGCTCGGCCGGCCGTACCAGAAGGAGATCAGCAGGTACGACGCCAGACCGACGCCCTCCCAGCCGAAGTAGAGCATCACGTAGTTGTTGCCGAGCACCAGCAGCAACATCGCGGCGACGAACAGGTTGAAGTACGCGAAGAACAGTCGCCGGCCCGCGTCGTGCGCCATGTACTCCACGGCGTAGAGGTGGATCAGGAAACCCACCCCGGTGATCAGCAGGACGAAGACCGCGGCCAGCGGGTCGAAGAGCAGACCGAAGTCCACCCTCAGGTTGCCGACCGCCATGAAGTCCCAGAGGCTCAGCTCGACCTGCTTGTTCTCCAGGCCGCGAAGCTGGAAGAAGTAGGTGAGACCGAGCAGGAAGGCGGCGCCGATGGCGCCCACGCCGAGCCAGTGGCCCCAGCGGTCCGCCCGCTTGCCGAGCAGCAGCAGGATCGCCGCGCTGACCAGCGGGATCGCCACCAGCAGCCAGACCGAGCCCAGCATCCCGTCCGCCGTGGCGAAGGTGACGGCCTCGGCTGGCTCAGACTGGGCGATCGTCAGAATCTGTTCCACCACGAGCCCCTCAGTACTTCAGCAGGTTGGCGTCGTCGACGCTCGCCGAGCGCCGGGTACGGAAGATCGCCATGATGATCGCGAGACCGACCACGACCTCGGCCGCCGCGACCACCATCACGAAGAACGCCATGATCTGGCCGTTCAGGTCGCCGTTGATCCGGCTGAATGTGACCAGGGTCAGGTTGGCCGCGTTGAGCATCAGCTCGATGCACATGAACAGCACGATCGCGTTGCGCCGGACCAGCACGCCGACGGCGCCGATGGTGAACAGCACCGCCGCGAGGATCAGGTAGTAGTCCGGGGTCATTTGTCCGTCCCCTTCGGTGCGGTCTCCTCGGCCGTCAGCTCGCGCACCGGCAGGATCTCCGGGATGCTGCGGTCGGTCAGCCGGCCGTCGGGCAGGCGGGCCGGGGTGGCCACCGAGGAGGAGGTGGCGTAGACACCCGGGCCGGGCTTCGGGCCGGGGTAGTTGCCGGGGCGGAACCGCGCCTTCATGGTGGCGATCTGGTCCATCCGGTCCGCCTTGCGCCGCTCGACGTGCGCCAGCACCATCGCGCCCACCGCGGCGGTGATCAGCAGCGCCGAGGTCAGCTCGAAGGCGAAGACGTACTTGGTGAACAGCAGCCGGGCGATGCCCTGCACGTTGCCCTCGGCGTTCGCCTCGTCGAGCCCGGCCGCCGGCACGCCGTCGAGCGCGCGGTACAGGCCGCTGCCCACCAGGCCGGCGAAGCCGAGCCCGAGGACGACGGCGGCGACCCGCTGGCCGCGCAGCGTCTCGATGAGCGAGTCGGAGGCGTCCCGGCCGACGAGCATCAGCACGAACAGGAACAGCATCATGATCGCGCCGGTGTAGACGATGATCTGCACCATGCCGATGAACGGCCCCGCCTGGAGCACGTAGAACACGCCCAGGCAGAGCATGGTCAGCACGAGCCAGAGCGCGGAGTGCACCGCGTTGCGGGCCCACACCATGCCAACCGCCCCGAGCAGGGCCAGCGGGGCGAGGATCCAGAAGGTGACCTCCTCACCCCCGGACACCTGGCCCGCAGCGGCGAGCACCGTTGCCGAGGTCATGCCTTGCCTCCCTTGCCCGCCGCGGCGGCGGACCGCTGCTCGGCCTGCTCGGCGCCGGGGAAGGTCACGCCGGGGTGCTCCTCCACCTGGTACCGGCCGGGGCCCATCGGCGAGCGCTCGGCACCGGCCGAGGTGCCCGGGTTGGTCAGCGCGCCGACGTAGTAGTCCTTCTCGCTGTCGCCCAGCCGCATCGGGTGCGGCGGCTGCTCCATGCCTTCGAGCAGCGGCGCGAGCAGCTGCTCCTTGGTGAAGATCAGGTCCTGCCGGTTGTCCCGGGCCAGCTCGTACTCGTTGCTCATGGTGAGCGAACGGGTCGGGCAGGCCTCGATGCAGAGCCCGCAGAAGATGCACCGGGCGTAGTTGATCTGGTAGATGCTGGCGTACCGCTCACCCGGGGAGAAGCGCTGCTCCTCGGTGTTGTCGCCACCCTCCACGTAGATCGCGTCGGCCGGGCAGGCCCAGGCGCACAGCTCGCAGCCGATGCACTTCTCCAGCCCGTCCGGGTGCCGGTTGAGGATGTGCCGCCCGTGGTAGCGCGGCGCCGAGACCGGCGGCTTGAACGGGTAGTCGGTGGTGACGACCTTCTTGAACATGTGCGAGAAGGTGACACCGAAGCCCTTGAACGTTCCGGTGATCGCGCCCACGTCACACCTCCCTGGAGTCCGGGCCGGCGACCACGTTGGCCGGCTCCCGCTCGGCGAGCACGCGCTTGGTACGCGGGCTCGGCGGAACCTGAAGATCCATCGGCGGCAGCGGGAAGCTGCCGTACGGCCGGCTGTCCGCCTGCTCCTGGGGCGACTGCTTCAGCTCCTTCTTCCGGCTCGGCCAGAAGAGCGTGACCAGCAGCAGCACGCCCGCGCCGACGGCGGTGACGAGCAGCCGGTCCCGGGCCTGCCAGTCCTCGATCGAGCGCAGCCCGGCGAGCACCATGATCCAGACCAGGTTCAGCGGCAGCAGCACCTTCCAGCCGAAGCGCATGAACTGGTCGTAGCGGAGCCGGGGCAGCGTGCCGCGCAGCCAGACGAAGACGAACACCAGCAGGATGACCTTGCCGAAGAACCACAGCATCGGCCACCAGCCCTCGTTGGCGCCCGACCAGATCGTGATCGGCCACGGCGCGTGCCAGCCGCCGAGGAACAGCGTCACGGTGAACGCCGACATGGTGACCATCGCGACGTACTCGCTGAGCATGAACAGCGCGAACTTCAGCGAGCTGTACTCGGTCTGGAAGCCGGCCACCAGCTCCGACTCCGCCTCGGGCAGGTCGAACGGCGCCCGGTTGGTCTCACCGACGATGGCGATGAAGAACATGATGAAGCTGGGCAGCAGCAGGATCGCGTACCAGCCGGGCGCGGCGAGGTCGAAGCCGCCGATGCTCAGCCGGGTGCCGTCGCCCTGCGCGGCGACGATCCCGCTGGTCGACATGGTGCCGGCGGTCATGAAGACCGCGACCACACTCAGGCCCATGGTGACCTCGTAGGACACCAGCTGGGCGGCGGAGCGCAGACCACCGAGCAGCGGGTAGGTGGAGCCGCTGGCCCAGCCGCCGAGCACGATGCCGTACACGGCCAGCGAGGAGAAGGCCAGCACCACCAGCACCGCCACCGACACGTCGGTGACCTGCAGCGGCGTGCGGTGCCCGAAGATGCTCACCATCGGCCCGAACGGGATCACCGACAGCGCGGTGACCGCGCAGACCACGGAGATCACCGGGGCGAAGAAGTAGACCACCTTGTCGGCCTTGCGCGGGAGGATGTCCTCCTTGAAGGCCAGCTTCACGCCGTCGGCGAGCGTCTGGAGCAGACCGAACGGTCCGGCCTGGTTGGGGCCGGGCCGCACCGCCATCCGGCCCACGACCCGGCGCTCGAACCAGACGCCCAGCAGCGTGGCCGCCACGGCGACGACGAACGCGAAGAGGATCTTGCCGAGGACCAGCCACCACGGGTCCTTGCCGAAGTCGGCAAGCGTCGGGTCCTGCGCCGCGAGGTAGAGATTCACTGCACCGACCTTTCGTTCGCGACCGCGAGGCGTACTCGCTCCGCTCGTTGCCTGCGCGCGCTCACTGTGCACTCCCGGTGTTCAGCAGCGGGCCCGGCCGGTCCGCGGCGTCCGCCGCGACCCGCCCCGCCGGGACGGCCGAACCGCCGGCGGCGCCGACGGAGACCTTCACCAGCGAACCGGACGTCGCGCCGAGGCTGCGCCGCACGGTGGAGCCGGGCGAGTTGGTCGGCAGCCAGACGACGCCGTCCGGCATCTCGGTGATCGCCGCCGGCAGCGTGACCGCGCCACGGTCGGTGCCGACGGTGACCGCGTCGCCGTCGGCCACGCCGAGGGACTCGGCGGTGCCCTTGCCCAGCCGGACCACCGGCGGGCGGGCGGTGCCGGCGAGGTGCTCGTCGCCGTCGGTGAGGCTGCCCAGGTCGATGAGCTGGTGCCAGGTGGACAGCACGGCCTCGCCCGCGCCCGGCTGCCGGACGGCGGCCGGCTCGACCGATGGCGCCGACGGCCGCTCGACCCGGG
This sequence comes from Micromonospora sp. M42, assembly GCF_000568915.1. Taxonomy (NCBI): domain Bacteria; kingdom Bacillati; phylum Actinomycetota; class Actinomycetes; order Micromonosporales; family Micromonosporaceae; genus Micromonospora; species Micromonospora sp. M42. Next base: position 3,978,252 of record NZ_KK037233.1, read on the forward strand.
TACGCGGCAGCGTGCCCAGCTCGCGGCGGATGCTCGGCACGTCGCCGGTGCCCAGCCGCACGTCGAGCTGCGCGGCGATCGCGTCCAGGATCCGGGCGTCGGTCATCGCGCCGGTGTCCAGCACCTTCTCGAACGTGCGCAGCCGGCCCTCCCAGTCCAGGAAGCTGCCGGCCTTCTCGACCACCGGCGCGACCGGCAGGACCACGTCGGCCCGGCGCGACACCGCGCTCATCCGCAGTTCCAGGCTGACCAGGAACGGCACCGCGTCCAGGGCCTTCTCGGCCAGGCGCGGGTCGGCCAGGTCGGCCGGGTCGACACCGGCCACCACCAGGGCGCCGAGCTGACCGTTCGCGGCGGCGGTGAGGATGCCGTCGGTGTCGCGGCCGGCCTGGCTCGGGATCACCCCGGCCGGGATGTCCCACGCCTCGCCGAGCTCCGCGCGGGCGGCCGGCTCGGTGACCACACGGCCGCCGGGGAGCAGGTTGGGCAGGCAGCCCGCGTCGACAGCGCCGCGGTCACCCGCGCGCCGCGGCACCCAGACCAGCCGGGCACCGGTACGCCGGGCGACGTCCGCCGCCGCCGACAGCCCGCCCGGCACCTCGGCCAGCCGCTCGCCGACGATCAGGATCGCGCCGGGCTTACCCAGCGCCTCCGCCACCGTGGCGTGCTCGGCCAGCACGCCGGCCTCCTCGCCCGGCACCACGCGGGCGAGCTTCGCCCCGAGCTTCTCCAGGCCGCGCGTCGCGAACGGCGCGATCGCGTACACCGTGAGCTTCTTCTTCAGGTACGCCTTGCGCAGCCGCAGGAAGAGGATCGGGCACTCCTCCTCCGGCTCCAAGCCGACCAGCACCACGGCGGGCGCGTTCTCCACGTCCGTGTAGGTCACGTCGGTGACCCCGGCGACGCTGCTGGCCAGGAAGTCGGCCTCCTCGCGGGAGACCGGGCGGGCCCGGAAGTCGATGTCGTTCGTGTGCAGTGCGATCCGGGCGAACTTCGCGTACGCGTAGGCGTCCTCGACGGTGAGCCGGCCGCCGGTCAGCACCGCCGTGCCGGTCGCGCCGTCACGGGCCTCGCGCAGCCCCTCGGCGGCCCGGGTCAGCGCCTCGCTCCAGGACGCCTCGCGCAGCTCACCGGTCTTCTCGTCGCGCACCATCGGGGTGCTGATCCGGTCGAACGCGCGGGTGTACTGGAAGCCCCAGCGGCCCTTGTCGCAGTTCCACTCCTCGTTCACCGCCGGGTCGTCGCCGGCCAGCCGGCGCAGCACCTTCCCGCGCCGCCAGTCGGTGCGCTGGGCGCAACCGGCCGAGCAGTGCTCGCAGACGCTCGGCGTGGAGACCAGGTCGAACGGGCGGGCCCGGAACCGGTACTGCGCGCCGGTCAGCGCGCCCACCGGGCAGATCTGCACGGTGTTGCCGGAGAAGTACGAGTTGAACGGGACGTCCCCCTCGTCGCCCTCCTCGCCGTACTCCTCGTCCCGGTAGATGTTGATCTCCTCGTGCGAGGAGCGGCCCATCAGGTCGATGAACTTGTCCCCGGCGATCTCCTCGGAGAACCGGGTGCACCGCTGGCAGAGCACGCAGCGCTCGCGGTCGAGCAGCACCTGGGTGCTGATCGGCAGCGGCTTCGGGTACTCCCGCTTGTGCTCGTGGAACCGCGAGTCCGTCCGGCCGGTGGACATCGCCTGGTTCTGCAGCGGGCACTCGCCGCCCTTGTCACACATCGGGCAGTCCAGGGGGTGGTTGAGGAGCAGCAGCTCCATCACCCCCTCCTGGGCCTTCTTGGCGACCGGGGAGGTGAGCTGGGTCCGCACCACCATGCCGTCGGCGACGGTCTGGGTGCAGGAGGCGACCGGCTTGCGCTGGCCCTCCACCTCCACCAGGCACTGCCGGCAGGCGCCGGCCGGGGCCAGCAGCGGGTGGTCGCAGAAGCGGGGGATCTCGGTGCCCAGCTGCTCGGCGACCCGGATCAGCAGCGCCCCCTTGGGGGCGGTGACCTCGACGCCGTCGATGGTCAGCGTGACGGTCTCGGTCTGCTTGGCTACGTCGGTCATCAGTGCGCCCCTACCAGGGTCTTCTCCGACAGCTTCGGAGCGGTACGTCCCTCGATGTAGTCGAGGTAGTCCTGCTTGAAGTACTTCAGCGACGAGGTGACCGAGCTGGTCGCGCCGTCACCCAGACCGCAGAACGAGCGGCCGAGGATGTTGTCGCAGGTGTCGAGCAGGGTGTCCAGGTCCTCGTGGGTGCCCTGGCCGGACAGGATGCGCCGGTAGACCCGGACCATCCAGTAGTTGCCCTCCCGGCACGGGGTGCACTTGCCGCACGACTCGTGGTGGTAGAACTCCAGCCACCGGTAGGTCGCGTACACCGGGCAGTCCTGGTCGGAGAAGATCTGCGTGGCGGTGGTGCCCAGGATCGAGCCGGCCCCCGCCACCCCCTCGAAGTCCAGCGGCACGTCCAGGTGCTCGGCGGTCAGCAGCGGCGTCGACGAACCACCCGGGGTCCAGAACTTCAGGTTGTGCCCCGGCTTCATCCCGCCGGCCAGCTCGATCAGCTCGCGCAGCGTGATGCCCATCGAGCACTCGTACTGGCCCGGGTTCGCGATCCGGCCGGACAGCGAGTAGATCATCGGGCCGGACGACTTCTCCGTGCCCATCGTCTTCCACCAGTCCGCGCCACCGAGCACGATGTACGGCACGCTGGCGATGGTGCCGACGTTGTTGACAACGGTCGGGCTGGCGTACAGGCCGTGGGTCGCCGGGAACGGCGGGCGCAGCCGGGGCTGGCCGCGGAAGCCCTCCAGCGAGTCCAGCAGCGCGGTCTCCTCACCGCAGATGTACGCCCCGGCGCCGGAGTGCACCACCAGGTCCAGGTCGAACCCGGAGCCGAGGATGTTCCGGCCGAGGTAGCCCTTGGCGTACGCCTCGGCGACCGCGCTGCGCAGCCGCCGGGCGGCGTGCACCGCCTCACCGCGGATGTAGATGTACGCCCGGTTGGCCCGGATCGCGTACGAGGCGATGATGACGCCCTCGACCAGCGAGTGCGGGTCGTAGGTCATCAGCGGCAGGTCCTTGCAGGTGCCCGGCTCGCCCTCGTCGGCGTTCACCACCAGGTAGTGCGGCTTGCCGTCGCCCTGCGGGATGAAGCCCCACTTCAGGCCGGTCGGGAAGCCCGCGCCGCCACGGCCGCGCAGCCCGGAGTCCTTGACCAGCTGGATCAGGTCGTCCGGGTGCGCCTTGAGCGCCTTGCGCAGGGCGGCGTAGCCGTCCAGGTTCTCGTAGGTGCCGATCCGCCAGGCGTCCGGCGACAGCCAGCGCTTGGTGAGCACCGGCGTGAGCTTGGCCAGCGTCTCCGGCCGAGGCGTGGTCACTTGCGGACCCCCGATCCGTTGGCGTCCGCCGGGTCGGCGCCGTCCGCGCCCGTACCGGCCTCCGCTTCCTTGAGGTTGCGCTCCTGCGCGCCGGCCGCGTCGCCGGCGGGCTTGCCGTCGCCGGCCGGCGGGTTCGCCGCCGTGCCGGCCGCCTCCGCCGCCTGCGCGTCGCGCGGCACCGGCGGCGGGCCGTCCACCGGGATCTTGGTGCCCGGCGCGTCCGGTACGGCGGTGGCCGCGTCCGGCTGCCGGGTCTCGGCGGTACGCACCTGCGGCGACTTGGCGTCCGGCGCCTTCACGTCCGGCGCGGTGCTGCCGGTGGCCGCCTCCGGCAAAACCTGCTCGGCGGCCTTGGCCGGCTCGGGCGCGGGGGCCGGCTTCGCGGCCTCGGCCTTCGCCTTCGCCTCGGCGGCGGCCCGGTCGGCCTCGGCCTTGCTGCGGATCGGGGTCTTCGGGTCGAAGCCCGGCACCGAGACGCCGTGCTGCTCGGCCAGGCGCAGGCCGCGCAAGCTGGGCTCGCCCGGCCCGCCGTCGGCCACCGCGCCGTCGCGCTCGTCGGCGAAACCGGCGAGCTGGACCGCCATCTCCTTGAGCGTGCACAGGCGCGCGCCCCGGGTCGGCATCGGCCGGCCGCCGGCCCGCAGCTCCTCGACCACGTCGAGCGCGCCCTGCGGCTCCACGTTGTCGAAGAAGTCGTAGTTCACGGTCATGACCGGGCCGTAGTCGCACGCCGCCAGGCACTCGGCGTGCTCCAGGGTGATCTTCCCGTCGGCGGTGGTCTCCTCGTGCCCGACGCCGAGGTGCTCGGCCAGGGCGTCGTAGACCTTCTGCCCGCCGAGCACGTCGCACATGGTGTTGGTGCAGACGCTGACCAGGTATTCACCGGTGGGCTTGCGCTTGTACATGGTGTAGAAGGTGGCGACGGCGCCGACCTGGGCCTTGTTCAGCCCGAGCACCTCGGCGCAGAACTCGACACCGGCCGGGGAGACGTACCCCTCCTCGGACTGGACCAGGTGCAGCAGCGGCAGCAGCGCCGAGCGGGACCGGTCGGCCGGGTACCGGGCGATGATCTCCCGCGCCCGGAGCCGGGTCTCTTCAGTGAACGTGCTCATCGGTCACAACCACCCATCACGGGGTCCAGCGAGGCGCCGCCGGCGATCACGTCGGCGATCAGGCCGCCCTCGGCCATCGCCGGGAGGGCCTGGAGGTTGACGAAGCTCGGCTCCCGGTAGTGCACCCGGTAGGGCCGGGTGCCGCCGTCGGACACCGCGTGCACGCCGAGTTCGCCGCGGGGCGACTCGACGGCGACGTACACCTGGCCCGGCGGGACCCGGAAGCCCTCGGTGACGAGCTTGAAGTGGTGGATCAGCGACTCCATCGACTGACCCATGATCTTCGCGACGTGCTCCAGGGAGTTGCCCATGCCGTCGACGCCGATGGCGAGCTGCGCCGGCCAGGCGATCTTCTTGTCGGAGACCATCACCGGGCCCGGCTTCAGACGGTCCAGCGCCTGCTCGACGAGCTTCAGCGACTCCCGGATCTCCGCGACCCGGACCAGGTAGCGGCCCCACACGTCACCGTCGGTGTGGGTCGGCACGTCGAACTCGTACGTCTCGTAGCCGCAGTACGGCATGGTCTTGCGCAGGTCCCAGGCGAGGCCGGCGGAGCGCAGCACCGGGCCGGTGACGCCGAGCGCCATGCAGCCGGTCACGTCGAGCACCGCCACGTTCTGCGTCCGTTCCAGCCAGATCGGCTGACCGGAGAGCAGGTTCTCGTACTCCTTGAGCCGCTTCGGCATCAGCTGGAGGAAGTCGCGGATCTTGCGGATCGCGTCGTCCGGCACGTCCTGCGCCACGCCGCCCGGCCGCACGTACGCGTGGTTCATCCGCAGGCCGGTGATGGTCTCGAAGATGTCGAGGACGTACTCCCGCTCGCGGAAGCCGTACAGCATCATGTTGATCGCGCCCAGCTCCATGGCGGTGGTCGCCAGCCAGACCAGGTGCGACGAGATCCGGTTGAGCTCCATCATCAGCACGCGGATGGTGTTCGCGCGCTCGGTGATGTCGTCGGTGATCCCGAGCAGCTTCTCCACCGCGAGCGCGTACGCCGTCTCGTTGAACAGCGGGGAGAGGTAGTCCATCCGGGTCACGAACGTCGAGCCCTGGACCCAGTTGCGGTACTCCAGGTTCTTCTCGATGCCGGTGTGCAGGTAGCCGACGACCGAGCGGGCCTCGCGGACCGTCTCGCCCTCCAGCTCCAGGACCAGCCGGAGCACGCCGTGGGTGGACGGGTGCTGCGGGCCCATGTTGACGACGATCCGCTCGTCGTTGATCGGGTCCGTGCCGGAGACGACCTCGTCCCAGTCCCCGCCGGTGACGGTGAAGACCTTGCCCTCGGTGGTCTCGCGCTCGGTCGCGTAGTTAGACGTGGTCACTGGTACGACCTCCTACGGTCCGGCGGCGGGATTTCCGCACCCTTGTACTCGACCGGCACGCCGCCGAGCGGGTAGTCCTTGCGCTGCGGGTGACCCTCCCAGTCGTCCGGCATGAGGATCCGGGTCAGGGCGGGGTGGCCGTCGAAGACGACGCCGAACATGTCGTACGTCTCCCGCTCCTGCCAGTCGGCGGTCGGGTAGACGGCGGTGACGCTCGGTACGTGCGGCTGCTCGGCGGAGACCGCCACCTCCAGCCGGACGATGCGGCGGTAGGTCATCGAGGTCAGCTGGTAGACCACGTGCAGGCGCCGTTCCGCGCCCAGGTAGTCCACGCCGGACAGCGACGAGAGCAGCTCGAAGCGCAGCGACAGGTCGTCGCGCATCACCTGGCAGACCTCGGCGATGCGCTCCGGGCGTACGTGCAGCGTCAGTTCGCCCCGGTCGACCACGACCTTCTCGATCGCGTCGTTGAAGTCCGGGTACGCCTCCTCCAGCGCGTCCCGCACCTCGTCGAAGTAGCTCCCGTACGGGCGGGTCGCCTCCTCGATCGGCTTGCGCTGGCGGACCAGCCCGCCGTAGCCGGAGACGTCACCGGTGCCCTGGTTGCCGAACATCCCCCGGCCGGCCGGGCTGGCCGGCGGGTACTCGGCCGGAGCGGTGGAGCTGGCGCCGACCGGGGTGGTCGGCACCGGCACCCCGCCGTCGTTGGTCTTGTCGTTGCTCATTTCGGGCCCCTATGCGACGCCTGAAGGTGGTTCTGCGCCTTCATCCAGTTCTCGATCCGCAGCTGCTCCTCGCGCCCCTCGCGGACGGCCTTCGTCCACTCGGCACGGCGGGCCTTGTCGCTGCGGTACGACGAGGGCATCGAGCCGTACGGCACGACCGGCACGTCACCGCGCGCCTGGCGGGCCTCCAGCATCTTGCGGCCGTTCGGGCCCAGCGGCTCGTGCATGATCTTCTCGCGCAGCTTGAGCACGGCGTCGATGAGCATCTCCGGCCGGGGCGGGCAGCCGGGCAGGTACATGTCGACCGGGACGACGTGGTCGACGCCCTGCACGATGGCGTAGTTGTTGAACATGCCGCCGCTGCTGGCGCAGACGCCCATCGAGATGACCCAGCGGGGCTCGGCCATCTGGTCGTAGATCTGGCGCAGCACCGGGGCCATCTTCTGGCTCACCCGGCCGGCCACGATCATCAGGTCCGCCTGGCGGGGCGAGGCCCGGAAGACCTCCATGCCCCAGCGGCCCATGTCGTAGTGCGGGCCGCCCGCCGCCATCATCTCGATGGCGCAGCAGGCCAGACCGAACGTCGCGCCCCAGACCGAGGTCTTCCGCGTCCAGTTGACCAGCTTCTCGACGCTGGTGAGCAGGACGCCGGAGGGGAGTTTCTCCTCGATGCCCATCTGCTACCTCCTCAGTCCCAGTCCAGGCCGCCGCGACGCCAGACATAGGCGTAGGCGACGAAGACCGCGACGATGAACAGGACCATCTCCACGAAGCCGAAGATCGGCAGAGCGTCGAAGGAGACCGCCCAGGGGTAGAGGAAGATGATCTCGATGTCGAAGACGATGAAGAGCATCGCCGTCAGGTAGAACTTGATCGGGAACCGGCCGCCGCCGACCGGCTGCGGGCTCGGCTCGATGCCACACTCGTACGCCTCGAGCTTGGCCTTGTTCAGACGCCGCGGGCCGGCGAGTCGGGCAGCGGCCACGGAGAACAGCGCGAACGCCGCAGCGAGGGCGAACAGCCCGATGATGGGTGCGTAAGGAGAGAGCGTCATCGTTGTCCCCTGCTCGTCCTTCCCTGACCTCGGTGGTTGGCCAAAATCACACTATTCACGTCCCTGAGACCTCGGTCGTCGGGGGGTCGATCTCTGTCCGGCTCGTGGTCGGTCGTCTTCTACACGGCCGGGGCCACCTTCGTCATCGCGTTGATGACCCGGTCCATCGCGTCCCCGCCGCGCGGGTCGGTCAGGTTGGCCAGCAGCTTGAGCACGAAGCGCATGAGCATCGGGTGCGGCATGCCGTGCTTGGTCGCCATCCGCATGATCTCGGGGCGGCCGATGAGCTTCACGAACACGCCGCCGAGCCGGTAGTAGCCGCCGAAGCGGGCCTTCAGCTCCTGCGGGTACGCCATCAGCGCCCGCTCCCGTTCCGCGCCGGCCGGGCGGGCCAGCGCCTGCACCATGACCTCCGCGGCCATCTCGCCGGACTCCATCGCGTACGCGATGCCCTCGCCGTTGAACGGGTTGACCATGCCGCCGGAGTCGCCGACCAGCAGGACCCCGCGGGTGTAGTGCGGGACCCGGTTGAAGCCCATCGGCAGCGCGGCCCCGAGGGTGGGACCCTCCGCGTTGGACTCGTCGGTCATCCCCCACTCCTCGGGGGTGTTCGCGAGCCAGTCGGTGAGCAGCTTGCGGTAGTTCGTCTTGCCGAACGCCGAGGACGAGTTCAGCACGCCGAGGCCGACGTTCACCCGGCCGTCGCCGAGGCCGAAGATCCAGCCGTAGCCGGGCAGCAGCGCGTCGCTGCCCTTGGCCCGCAGCTCCAGCCACGACTCCAGGTAGTCGTCGTCGTGCTTGGCGGGCGAGCGGTAGTAGCGGCGGACCGCCACGCCGATCGGGCGGTCCTCCCGCTTGGCCAGCCCGAGGGCGAGCGGGAAGCGGCCGGAGACGCCGTCGGCGGCGACCACGAGCGGCGCGTGGAAGGTGGCGGGCTCCTTGTCCGGGCCGACCTCGGCCTGCACGCCGATCACCCGGTCGTCGGCACCGAGCACCGGGCCGAGGACGTTGACGCTGGTGCGCAGCTTCGCCCCGGCGGCGACGGCCCGCTGCGCGAGCAGGTCGTCGAAGTCGAGCCGGGTCCGCACGAGGCCGTAGTTGGGGAAGCTCGCCAGGTCGGGCCAGTCCAGCTCCAGGCGCACCCCGCCGCCGATCACCCGCAGGCCCTTGTTGTGCAGCCAGCCGGCCTCGGGCGAGGTGTCCACGCCCATCCGGATGAGCTGGCGCACGGCCCGGGGCGTGAGCCCGTCGCCGCAGACCTTCTCCCGGGGAAACTCCGTCTTCTCCAGCAGCAGCACGCGTACGCCGTGCCGCGCCAGGTGGTACGCCGTGGCCGATCCTCCGGGACCGGCGCCCACGACGATGACGTCGGCGTCGTTCTCCACCGCGGTCATCCGCGCCTCCTCCCGCATGCTCGTGAAATGCTTCACAAGCCCATCCGGATGGAGTCTATGACCGCTGTTACACCAGGACGCGTTGAGGGGGGCCTAACTTCGCGGAAACGGGCCGGTAGGCGGGCCGAAACCGGTCAGGGGCGAGCCGGCGCGGCCGGTCCGAGCCCGGCGTCGAGCCGGATCGCCTCGGGCAGGTGGTCACGCAACGCGCCACCTGCCGCACGGTCGAGCGCCGCCAGCACCTCGGCGACGACCTGCCGGACATCAGCGGGATCCGCGCCGGCCAACTCGCGGAGCTGGGCGATCAGCTCGGCGGCGTCGTCGTCGGTGGCGGCCTGGTCTGGTCCCGTCATGCAGGCGAGCCTACGGGGACAAAGTAGACCAGAACCGGATATTCACGAAATGACCGGCTAACGCCTGGTCGGCCGGTCAGTTTCGGACGGCCCGGTGCAGGGCCACCACGCCCCCGGTCAGGTTGCGCCACGCCACCCGGCCCCAGCCGGCCGCGCCGATCCGCGCGGCCAGCGCCGGCTGGTCCGGCCAGGCCCGGATCGACTCCGCCAGATAGACGTAGGCGTCGGGGTTGCTGGACACCGCGCGCGCCACGGCCGGCAACGACTGCATCAGGTACGACAGGTAGACGGTGCGGAACGCCGGGTTGACCGGGGTGCTGAACTCGCAGACCACCAGCCGCCCGCCCGGCCGGGTCACCCGGGCCAGCTCGCGCAGCGCCGCGTCGGTGTCGTTGACGTTGCGCAACGCGAAGGAGATGGTCACCGCGTCGAAGCTGGCGTCGGCGAACGGCAGCCGGAGCGCGTCCCCGGCCAGCAGCGGCACCGACGGGCGGGTGCGCTTGCCCGCGTACAGCATGCCCAGCGACAGGTCGGCGCCGACCGCGTACGCCCCGGAATGGGCCAGCTCCTCGGTCGAGACACCGGTGCCGGCGCCCACGTCGAGCACCCGCTCGCCCGGCGCCAACCCGAGCGCCGCCCGGGTGGCCCGCCGCCAGGACCGGTCCTGCCCGAAGGAGAGCACGGTGTTGGTCAGGTCGTAGCGGGCCGCGACACCGTCGAACATCGCGGCTACCTCGTGCGGCTGCTTGTCCAGGCTGGCGCGCTGGCCCTGCGGGGTACGGCTCACCCCTCCACTCTGCCAGCCGCGCCCCTTCCGCCCCGCCCCGGGTACGCGAGAGGGCGGGGTGGTCGCCCACCCCGCCCTCGCCGTGTCCACGGTGACGGTGTCAGTCCTCGGTGCGCTCCTCGCCCGGCGTGACGAGCACCACCTTGCGGCGCCGGGACAGCATCATCAGCGCCACACCGGCGGCGACCACCGCAGCGCCGATCCCGCCGATCAGGCCGACCTGCATACCGGTCACCGGCAGGCCACCGCCGCCGGTGCCGCCACCCGCGCCACCACCGGAGGTCGGCGTCGGCACCGCGGTCACGCTGCCGGTCGGGGTCGGCTCGGCGGTCGGCGTCGAGGTCGGCTCAGCGCTCGGCGTCGGGCTCGGGGTCGACTGCGGGCTCTGGTCGACGAAGACGTCGAACTGGGCCGTGTTGTCGCCGTCGTCGGCCTCGGAGAACGCGCGACGCTGCGCCGAGGTGGCGGCCTTCGGCTGCTCCTCCGGCGTGCCGGAGGCCGCCTCCAGCCCGGCGGCCCAGACGAAGCCCGGCCGGAGCAGCTTCTCGGTCACGTCCGCGCCGACCTTCACCCGCACGTCGGCGGTGTAGTACTGGCCGGGCTTCAGCACCGCGCCCAGGTCCTCGCAGTACGCGTTGGCGAAGCCGCCCAGGTTCTGCTCGACGCAGCCCTCGGGCAGCTCGGCGAAGGTGACACCAACCGGCAGCGTGATGCCGTACGCGACGCCCGTGGCGTTCTCGCTTCCGTCGTTGAACACGGCCCAGTCCAGCGGCGCGGTCTGGCCCGGCCGGACCGGGCGCAGGTTCGCCTCACCGGCGTCGTCGCCGTCGACGACCACGTCGGCGTACACGTCCTGGACCCAGGTGGTGAGGTCGTAGCCGGGGTCGGTGACGGTGATGTCGTGCTCGACCGTGTCCAGCACGCCGGCGCCGTTGGCCGCGCTGATCGACACCGTCAGCGTGCCCGCCCCGCCCTTGCCGCCGGTGGAGAACAGCGGGATGCCGAAGTCCTCGGTGGTCCCGGCGGGCACGTCGCCCAGCAGGCAGGAGAAGGCGGTGCCGCGGATGTCGCAGCCCTTCGGCGCCAGCACGCCGACCTTGCCGGGCTTGAGGTCCTTCGTCTCGACGGTGACCCGGACGCCCTTCGCGTCGACGGTCCCGGCGGCGTTGTTCACCTGGAACTTGAACGGCTTGGCCTTGGCTTCGCTGACGCCCTTGGCGAGCTGGTAGCTGAGCGGGATGAGCTGGAGGTCGGCCTTGTCGACGGCGTACGCCGGGCCGGCGACCGCGCCGAGGCCGGCGGTGGAGAGCAGGGCCACCACGCCGGCGCGCGCCAGCGTGGACCGGTAGCGGAAGGTCATGGTTCCCCCGGGGGTAGGGACGTGCCGATCAACGCACGGAACGAAGGGACGGTACCGGAGCGACGCATCGCCGCGCCAGCGTCGTACGGTGGGAATTCCCATCGATTCGACAGACGGCAGGGGCGGGATGGTCACCCATCCCGCCCCTGCCGCGGTGCGTTATGTGAACGGCCCTCATGGGCCGATGGAGGACGACGGTCCCCGACGGACGCCGCCAGCGTAATGGCGTCGCCGGCTTGCCGGGCGGTGCTCACCCGGGTCGCCGCCGACCTGTTACCTGCCTGCTCGCGGCCCGGATCGGTGGTGTCGCGCGGGCAGGCTAGCCGCCGGTGATCACGCAGGTGAAGACCCCTGGCGGAAGCTTCACCGGAAACGGGCGGAGCTCCGGCCGCACGACGGGAGCCGACCGGCCGAACGGGGGAACGAGGTCAGTTGACCTCGACCAGCGGCAGCGACTTCCCGGCCCCGCCGCCGGGCAGAGCGATCGACGAGAAGTGCGAGACCACGCGGTCGTCGCTCGGGTCGTCGGCGGGCGTGTGGTGCACCGCGAGCCGGTTGTAGAGCGTGTCCCGCTGGGCGGGGATCCGGTCGGCCGACCGGATCATGCCGATCAGCTCGTGCAGGTTGGAGCGGTGCCGGGCCCCGGCGGAGGAGATGACGTTCTCCTCCAACATGATCGAGCCGAGGTCGTCCACGCCCATGTGCAGCGCGAGCTGCCCGACGTCCTTACCGGTGGTCAGCCAGGACGCCTGCAGGTGCGGCACCGTCTCGAAGAACAGCCGGGCCACCGCGACCAGCCGCAGGTATTCCAGCGTGGTCGCCTGGGTGCGGCCCTTCAGGTGGTTGTTCTCCGGCTGGTACGTCCACGGGATGAAGGCCCGGAAGCCGCCGGTGCGGTCCTGCACGTCGCGGATCATCCGCAGGTGCTCGATGCGCTCGGCGTTGGTCTCGCCGGTGCCCATCATCATGGTGGCGGTCGACTCCAGGCCCTGCCGGTGGGCCAGCTCCATGACCTCCAGCCAGCGGGCGCCGGACTCCTTCAGCGGCGCGATCGCCTTGCGCGGCCGGTCCGGCAGCATCTCGGCGCCGGCGCCGGCGATCGAGTCCAGGCCGGCGGCCTTGATCCGGGCGATGGCCTCGTCCAGGCTCACGCCGGAGACCTTCGCCATGTGCAGGATCTCGCTCGGGCCGATCGAGTGGATCGCGAGCTGCGGGTACGCCTTCTTGACCGAGGAGAACAGCTCCTCGTAGTACTCCACGCCGTAGTCCGGGTGGTGGCCGCCCTGGAGCATGACCTGGGTGGCGCCCAACTCGACCGCCTCGCCGCAGCGGCGCAGGATCTCCTCGGTCGGGTGGGTCCAGCCCTCCTTGTGCTTGGGGGCCCGGTAGAACGCGCAGAACTTGCACGCCGTCACGCAGACGTTCGTGTAGTTGATGTTGCGGTCGATCAGGTACGTGACGATGTTGTCCGGGTAGCGGCGCCGCCGTACCGCGTCGGCCGCCTCGCCCAGCGCGTGGAAGGGCGCGTCGGTGTAGAGCAGCAGCGCCTCCTCGGGCGTGATGCGCCCGCCGTCCGCGCCGCGTTGCAGGATGTCGTCGATCTCCCGGTTCGCCGTCACACTCCCGAGCGTACGTCGCGGGCCCGACGGCGGGAAACGCCACTCCTCACCCGGTGACGAGAGACCCACCCGGTCAGGGCATCCCCGGACTGGCCACCGGCAGCCCGATCGCCCTGGCCGCCTCCAGCAGCCGCTTGTCGTACGTGACGAACGCGACGAACTCGGCCGCCGCCTGCCGGGCCAGGACCTCGGCGGTGGCGAGGTGGACGGCGTCCAGGCTGCGCAGCATCGGCTCCGGGTACGCGCCCGCCGTCGCACGGACCGTGGCGTCGATCTCGACCCGGTAGAGACGTCCCAGCACCGAGGGGACACCCACCAGCGCCTGTGGAGCGGCACGACGCAACGCCCGCGGCACCTCCACCTCGACGAGAGCCGACGACACCAGCGCGGTGCCGGCGCGCTCGTTCAGCCAGCCGAGCAGATCCGGCGTCTCCGCCTCCCGCCGCAGCATCTTGATGACCGCCGCCGAGTCGAGGTAGATCACCAACGCTCCTCGTCGCGTGCCTCGACCAGCGCGGCCGCGGCGTCCACCGTGGGATCCCCGAGCACCGGCGGCATCGGGACCGGGCCGGTCGTGGTCGGGGCCGTGGCCCGGCCCTCGGCCACCAACCGGCCGAGAAGCGCGTCGCCGGCCAGCACCGGGACCAGGCGGGCGATCGGCTCACCCCGATCGGTCACCTCGACCGTCTCACCGGCGCGCACCCGCGCCAGCACCCGGCTGGTGTGCTGGTTCAGCTCCCGGACGGCGATCTGCTCCATCAGGCAAGTGTAGAACGTAACGTTCTACCCGTCACGGATGGTGGTCGACCCGAAGCGCCACCGCGGGAAGCGGAGCGCTGGCGTCGCCCGTCTACGCTCTCGGCGTGTCAGTCGTATCGCCCCCGCCCACCCCCGTACGCGTGGCCGGCGCCCGCTCCGCCCTCTGGTCCCTCACGATGACCGCCGTGCTCGTCGGCTTCGGCCTCGCCGTGATCGTCGTGACCGCGGCGGTCGGCCACCTCACCGTGGGACTCCCGATCGCGGTGCCGATCTCCGTCGGCCTGGTCGGCTGCCTCGCCTTCGCGGTCGGCCTGCGCCTGCTGCACCGGGGCTGGTGGCTGACCCTCCTGTCGGTGCTGCCGGCCCTGTTCGTGCTGGTGGGCGCCGTCCAGCTCGCCCCCGAGTCGGTGCTCCGGGAGCGCGGCGTCGCCCAGCAGGTGACCATCACCGACGTGCAGACGGCCGGCAAGCGGCACGAGTTCGCCCTCCAGGGCGACGCCGGCCGGCTGGACGAGCCGCTGGTCTACCGGGGCAGTTCCCCCGGCTACCGGGTGGGCCAGCGGCTGACAGTGGTCGTCGACCCGCGTGGTGAGGTGGAACTGACCGACGCGCGGGACGTGGACCCGGACGGAAAGCGGGGCATGCTCGTGTTCGGCGCGGCGGGATGGACCCTGTTCGCGCTCGTCGGCGGGTGGCGCGGCCACGTCAGCCGGGCCCGTGGCCGCGCCGCCACGGCACCGCCCGTGGTGATCTGAGCGGCGGCGCCGCTAGGCGTCGTAGTCGACGGTCAGCTCGTCGGTTACGGGACTCGACTGACAGGTCAGTACGTAACCGGCGGCCACCTCGTCCGGCTCCAGCGCGTAGTTGCGCGCCATCGTCACCTCGCCGGACGTCACCTTGGCCCGGCAGGTCGAGCACACCCCGCCCTTGCAGGCGTACGGCAGCTCGCCGCGCACCCGCAGTGCCGCGTCCAGCACCCGCTCGTCCCGGCCCATCGTGAAACTGGACGAGCGCCCGTCCAGCACGATCGTCACGTCGGTGCCCGCGCCGGGCCGCTCGGCCTCACGCCGGACCGGCTCCGGCGGGGCGTCGACGTGGAACAGCTCGGTGTGCACCGCCGCGTCCGGCACGCCGCGACCGGCCAGCACCGCCTTGGCGTCCACCACCATCCCGTACGGGCCGCAGAGGAACCACTCCTCGATCTCGTCCCCCGGTACGACGGTGTCGAGCAGCCGGGTCAGCCGGTCGGCGTCGATCCGCCCCGACAGCAGCGCCGACTCGCCCATCTCCCGGGACAGCACGTGCACCAGGTGCAGCCGGGTCGGATAGCGGTCCTTCAGGTCCGCCAGCTCCTCGGCGAACATCACCGAGTTCGCCGTGCGGTTGCCGTACACCAGCGTGAACGTGCTGCGCGGCTCGGTCGCCAGCGCGGTCGCGGCCAGGCCGAGGACCGGGGTGATGCCGGAACCGGCGACCACCGCGCCGTACCGGCGGACCCGGTCCGGGGTGAACGCGGAGGTGAAGTGGCCCAGCGGCGGCAGCACCTCGACGGTGTCGCCGCCACGCAGCGCGCCGCAGGCGTACGCGGAGAACGCCCCGCCCGGCACCTCACGCACCCCGACCCGCAACCGGCCGTGCCGGGCCAGCTCGTCGGGGGTGGAGCAGATCGAGTACGACCGCCGCACCTCCCCGCCGTCGGCGTCGGCCGGGCGGCGGACGGTGAGGTGCTGCCCGGCGGAGAACGCGAACGTCTCGCGCAGCTCCTCCGGCACCGCGAACGTGATCGACACCGAGTCGTCGGTGAGCCGGTCCACGGCGGCCACGGGCAGCGGGTGGAAGACCGGCCGGCGGCGAACCGGCCGCGTGATGGTGACAGTCACAGCGCCTTCAGGTGGTCGAAGGGTTCGGAACAGGAGCGGCAGCGCCACAGCGCCTTGCACGCGGTCGAGCCGAAGCGGCTGATCTGGGTGGTCTCCGGCGACCCGCAGCGCGGGCAGCGTACGGCCAGCGTCAGCGGCACCACGGTGTCGTCGCCGCGCGGCGCGGGCGGGGCGATGCCGGCGGCGGCGAGCTTGGCCCGCCCGGCGTCGGAGATCCAGTCGGTGCTCCACGCCGGGTGGTAGACCGTGCGGACCTCGGCGTCCGGATGCCCGGCGGCGGCCAGCGCCCGGCGGATGTCCGCCCGGATCACGTCCATGGCCGGGCAGCCGGTGTAGGTGGGGGTGATCGTGACGACGACCCGGCCGGTGCCGGGCTCCTCGTCGACGGCGCGCAGGATGCCCAGCTCGTCGATGGTGATGACCCGGATCTCCGGGTCCACCACCGCCGCCGCGGCGTCCCTCGCGCTTGTCACCAGCTCGCTCCGGGGTGGGCGCGGTGCAGCACCTGCATCTCGGCGAGCAGGTACGAGAGGTGCTCGGTGTGCAGGCCGTCCCGGCCACCACCGGGCGTCCAGCCCGTCTCCGGGCGGGTGAGCGTCGCCTCGTCCAGCACGGCGGACACGGTGGCGTCGAAGTCGGCCCGAAGGGTGGACGGGTCGACCGGCGCCGCCGGATCCGGGTTGAACAGCTCGTGGACGTACGGCCACACCTCGTCGACCGCGTCCTGCATGCGCCGGTGCGACTCCTCCGTGCCGTCGCCGAGCCGCTTCACCCACAGCGCCGCGTGGTCCAGGTGGTACGCCGACTCCTTGCGCGCCTTCGCGCCGACCGCCGCGAGCCGTTCGTCCGCGCAGCCGGCCAGCGCCGTGTAGAGCGGCACCTGGTACGCGGCCAGGAAGAACAGCTTCGCCATGGTCACGCCGAAGTCGCCGTTCGGCAGCTCGACCAGCAGGCAGTTGCGGAACTCGCGGTCGTCGCGCAAGAAGGCCAGGTCGTCCTCGTCGCGGCCCGCGCCCTCCAGCTCGCCCGCGTACGTGAGCAGCAGCCGCGCCGCGCCGAGCTGGTCGAGGGCGATGTTCGCGAGCGCGATGTCCTCTTCCATCTCCGGCGCGCGGGAGGTCCACTCGCCGAGGCGCTGCGCCGCGATGAGCGCGTCGTCGCCGATGGCGAGCGTGAAGTCGAACCGGCTCATAGGTTCGCCGCCCCTTCGGGGACCTCGTAGAAGGTGGGGTGCCGGTAGACCTTGTCGGCGGCCGGGTCGAAGAACGAGTCCTTCTCGTCCGGGCTGGACGCGGTGATCGCGCTCGCCGGCACCACCCAGATGGATACGCCCTCCTGGCGGCGGGTGTAGAGGTCCCGGGCGTTGCGCAGGGCCAGCTCGGCGTCGGGGGCGTGCAGGCTGCCGACGTGGGTGTGCGACAGGCCACGGCGGGCCCGCACGAAGACCTCCCAGAGGGGAGAGGACGAGCTGCTCATGCCGCCACCGGCTCCTTTCGATCTGACCGCTTCGCGGCGTACGCCGCGGCGGCCTCCCGTACCCACGCGCCGTCGGCGTGCGCCTTGCGCCGGTGCGCCATGCGCTCCCTGTTGCACGGCCCGTTGCCCTTGATGACCCGCATCAGCTCGTCGTAGTCGGGCTGGGTGTAGTCGTACGCCTGGCGCTCGTCGTTCCAGCGCAGGTCCGGGTCGGGCAGGGTGAGGCCGAGCACCTCCGCCTGGCCGACGCACATGTCGACGAAGCGCTGGCGCAGCTCGTCGTTGGAGAAGCGCTTGATCTTCCAGGCCATCGACTGGGCGCTGTGCGTCGAGTCGCCGTCCGGCGGGCCGAACATGGCAAGTGACGGGTACCACCAGCGGTCCACCGCGTCCTGCGCCATCGCCTTCTGCGCCTCGGTGCCGTGCGCCAGCGTGTGCAGGATCTCGTAGCCCTGCCGCTGGTGGAACGACTCCTCCTTGCAGACCCGGATCATCGCCCGGGCGTACGGGCCGTAGGAGCAGCGGCACAGCGGCACCTGGTTGACGATCGCCGCGCCGTCCACGAGCCAGCCGATCGCGCCGACGTCGGCCCAGGTCAGCGTCGGGTAGTTGAAGATCGAGCTGTACTTCTGCCGCCCGTCGAGCAGCAGGTCCACCAGCTCGTCGCGGCTGATCCCGAGCGTCTCGGCCGCCGCGTAGAGGTAGAGGCCGTGGCCGGCCTCGTCCTGCACCTTCGCCAGCAGGATCGCCTTGCGCTTGAGCGACGGCGCCCGGCTGATCCAGTTGCCCTCCGGCTGCATGCCGATGATCTCGGAGTGCGCGTGCTGCGCGATCTGCCGGATCAGCGTCCTGCGGTACGCCTCGGGCATCCAGTCGCGGGGCTCGATCTTCTGGTCCGCGTCGATGACGTCGGCGAAGTACGCCTCGACGTCCTCGCCCGGCGCCGGACCGCCGCGCCGCGCACGCGCCGCCGCTTCGCGCAGCGCCGCCTCCGCGGCCTCCACTTCGCCGAGCAGGCCGCCGCCCGGAGCGTCCTCCGGCGGAGCGAAGTCATTGCCATACATGTAGCTAGTGTTACAGCTCGGCACGATTGACACCAGAGGGTGTAACAGCATTCGCGAGCCGCCTTCCACGACCGGACAAGCGCCTGCCGTCATCGCCAGCAATCGGAGAGTGACTGTGATGTCGATCACTCGATGAAGGTGAAACCTCCCAAGGCTGGCAAAGCACGTCAATAACCCGCCCTTCCCACCAAGTCGGCGGGTGTCGAGACCTGGCATATCGACAGTCCGGAAGTAGACTTCCCCCGGCAAGCCGTTCGGCTCCAAGATCGTCACCGTTCAGGCCAACGTCCCCCGGCCTTGTGGCGACCGGAGCGAAACCTGCGGAAGCGCCGGTCCCCCCGGCCATACATCTGGAGTTCACCACTCATGCGACCTCGCGTGACCATGGTGCTCGCCATCGTGGCGGTCCTCGTCGGTGGCGTCATGCTGGTGCCCGCCGCGTACGCCAAGTTCGCCGGCGGCAGCGGCGAGGGCGGCATCGGCGGCGGTGGACAGGTCCCGGCGCCGAGCCCGACCGCCCCCGCACCGCCGACGCTCGCCGACGCGCCGGTCTCGGTGAAGTTCGAGGGCGAGTTCTTCTCCTGGGCACTGATGGACCGCGAGACGGGCACCGTCACCGGCGCGAAGAACATGAACCAGACCAGCTCCACCGAGTCGATGCTCAAGGCCTGGATCGTCGCGGACTACCTGCGCCAGCTCGGCGAGAAGGAGCCGAGCGACGACCTGAAGAAGGCGGCGATCCTGGCGATCCGGGACAGCGACGACGACGGCGCCAACCGGGTCTACCGGGCGGCCGGCGGCTCCTACCGCCCGCAGCCGGGCGGCAAGCCGGACCCGGTCATCGCGCGCGCGATCCGGATCTGCGGCCTGACCGACACCAGGCCCGGCGACGTGCCCGACTACGAAGGCTGGTGGAGCTTCACCGAGATGTCCCCCCGGGACGCCGTTCGCCTCGGCGACTGCATCGCCGACGGCCGCGCCGCCGGGCCCAAGTGGACGAAGTGGCTGCTCAGCGAAATGACCAAGGTGGCCGGCAGCGTCAAGCAGCAGGAGGAGCGCTCCGGCGGCGGCCGGTGGGGCATCATCGACGGCCTGCCCGCGACGATCAAGGCGCAGGGCCCGGTGCACATGAAGAACGGCTGGACGCGGCTCGCCTACGACGGCAACTGGCACGTCAGCTGCTTGGCGTTCACCGACAAGTGGAGTCTCTCGGTCATGATGCGCTACCCGGCC
Organism: Micromonospora sp. M42; assembly: GCF_000568915.1. Classification (NCBI taxonomy): domain Bacteria; kingdom Bacillati; phylum Actinomycetota; class Actinomycetes; order Micromonosporales; family Micromonosporaceae; genus Micromonospora; species Micromonospora sp. M42. The sequence goes on from NZ_KK037233.1 coordinate 3,997,756, forward strand.
AGGGCCGGCCTGTCGTACGGCGCGAAGATGTGCGCCAGCGTCGCCACCCAGCTCGTGACGCCGCAGCCCGGCGCCGCGCTCAAGGTGCCGCAACAGCCGGCCGGGAAGCTCTGATGGCCGGCGCCCGGCGTCGACCCGGCAGCCATCGCCGCCCGCTGGCGTTCAGCGCCCTGGCAGTGGTTCTCCTCGGACTGCTCGGCCTCTCCCTGCGGGTGATCCCCGGCTCGCCGCTGGAGGCCACCGCAAGCTCGCACCCCGAGCCGACCAACGAGCGGTCCGCCCGGCAACCGGTCGACCGCAACGCGCCGCGCGTCGCCCCCTCACCGGCGCTCACCCCGCTGCCGTTCCAGGAGAAGAACCTGGACAGCCTGAAGATCAAGGGCTGGTACGCCTGGTCCGTGCTGGACAAGCGCACCGGAAAGATCATCGGTTCGGCGAACATGGACGAGACCAGCACGACCGCTTCGCTGATCAAGTCCTGGGTGGTGGCCGACTACCTGCGCCTGCGCGCCGAGGACGGCAGGACGCCGAGCGAGGCGAAGCTGGCCGACGCCACGAAGATCATTCGCGACAGCGACAACACCCGCGCCCAGGAGTTCTACGAGAGCGTGGGCGGTTCCGACTCGATCGAGCGGCTCATCTCGATCTGCAAGCTCACCGACAGCGCGGTCGCCGACGACGGCGGCTGGAGCCGCACCGAGCTGTCCCCCCGGGACACCGCCCGGCTCGGGCTCTGCATCGACGACGGCCGCGCGGCGGGGCCGAAGTGGACCAAGTGGCTGCTCAACGAGATGCGCCAGGTACGCGCCCCCGGTGACTTCGGCATCCGCAAGGCGTTCCCGGCCGCCCAGCAGAAGAAGATCGCCATCAAGAACGGGTGGATCGACCGGGACAAGGAAAAGGAGTACCACGTCAACTGCCTCGCCATCGGCGACACGTGGACGATGGGCGTGATGGTCCGCAGCCCGTTCGGTGTCGAGGGCGGCTGGGAGTACGGCATGGACGCCTGCGAACGGATCACCAAGGCGCTGCTGCGACCGGCGACCTGATCCGCCCGGCCGCCCACCGCGGGGTCGGCAGCCGGGCCGCACGCTCAGCCCTGGAAGAACTCCGGACCGTCGGCCGGCAGCGCCGGCACCTCCCCGTACGCGGCCGCCCGGCGGGCGAACTCGCGCAGCCCGGCCACCTGCCGCTCACCGAGCGAGAAGTCCAGCGCCCGGAAGTACGTGGCGAGCGTGTCCGCGTCGAACGTCTCCCAGCGGGCCGCCGCCTCCGCCACCTGGTCCAGCTCGGCCAGGCACAGGTCACGCGAGCGCAGGAACGCCTCGTGCACCTCCTTGACCAGGCCGGGGTGGGCGGCGGCGAAGTCACGGCGTACCGCCCAGACGGCGAAGACCATCGGCAGCCCGGTCCAGTCGTGCCACGCCTGACCCAGGTCGGTCACCTCGAGGCCCTTGGCGGGCGCCTCGTACAGCGCGCGCAGCGCCACGTCGCCGATCAGCACCCCGGCGTCGGCCTCCAGCAGCATCTGGGTCAGGTCCGGCGGGCAGCGGAAGTACTCCGGCCGCACCCCGTGCCGCTCGGCGAGCAGCAGCTGGGCCAGCAGCACCCCGGTACGCGACGTCGAGCCGAGCGCGACCCGGGCGCCGTCCAGCTCACCCAGCGGGCGAGTGGACACAATGTTCACCGAGAGCACCGGCCCGTCGCTGCCGACCGCCAGGTCGGGCAGGAGCAGCAGGTCGTCGGCGTGCTTGAGGAACTCCACGAGCGTGATCGGGCCGATGTCGAGGTCACCGGCGACCAGGTCGGCGCTGAGCCGGTCCGGCGAGTCCTTGTGCAGGTCGACGTCGATGAGCGCGCCGGACCGCATCAGCCCCCAGTAGATGGGCAGGCAGTTGAGGAACTGGATGTGCCCCACCCGGGGGCGGGCGATGCGATCGGCCATGACCCGACCGTATCGCCGCGGCCTCTCCCCCGCCGCCGGGGGATCCGATGGAGTGGTGAACCCCGCACCCGGCGGTAAGGAAGGGCCCCCTATTAACGCCTCCGGTATAGGAAGGGGCCCTTCTTAACCAGCGGTCAGACCGGCTCCGCCGCCACGGCTGCGGCGGGGACGACGGCGCGCTCGGCGCGTACCGCCCGGCGGACCGGCCCGGCCAGCGCCGCCACCACCAGCAGGCCGGCCACGCCGCAGCCGGCGATCAGCGTGCGCGGGCCGGCCACCTCCAGCAGCAGGCCCCCGACCAGGTAGCCGCCCATCGCGGCGCCCTGTGCCGCCGCGCCGAAGACCGCGAACGCCCGGCCCCGGGCCGCCTCCGGCACCCGCCGGGCCAGCAGGAGGTTGTTGAAGACGTTGTCGCCGCCGTTACCGACCCCGCCCAGCAACCAGATCGGCACGAGCAGCCACGCCGAGGGCACCGCCGCCGACACGAGCACCGCCAGGCAGCATCCGCCGAGCAGCACCAGCCCGGCGCCGAGCAGCGCGCCGTCGTCGGCGAGCCGGCGGGCGACCCGGGCGAACAGCCACGCGCCGAGCACGATGCCGAGCGTCCACGAGCCGGTGACCAGCCCGTACACGGTGGCGCTGCTGCCGAGCGTCTCCCGGATGAAGAAGACCTCGATCACGTTCACCGCCCCGACCGCGCCGATCACCGCGGCCACGCTGCCGACCATCACCGTCAGCAGCGGGTCGCGCCGGAACCGCCACGGGGGCGCGACCGCCGCGGCGGCGCCGACGGTCACCCGGCGGCCACCCCTTCGGGTACGGACGAGCAGCCCGGCCGCCACCAGGGAGAGATAGCTGAGCGCGCCGAGGAGCAGCGGTACCCGGGTGCCGAACTGGCCGACCAGGAGCCCGGCCAACGCCGGTCCGGCGAGCGCGCCGAGTGTACCGGCGGTCTGGTTGAGCGCGCCGGCCCGGGGCAGGTCCTCCGGCCGCACCATCACCGGCACCAGCGCGGAGATCACCGGCTGGGAGACCGCGAGGCCGGTGGCCAGCAGCGCCACCAGCGCGATCACCAGCGCCGGACCCGGTGCGTAGGCGAGCGCCAGGCAGGTCGCCCCCTGACCGAGCCCGGTCGCGATCAGCAGCACCCGGCTGTCCACCCGGTCGGCGAGACGACCGGTCAGCGGCGCGAGCGCGACCAGCGGCAGCGTCGCGGCGAGCAGCAGCCCGGAGACGGCGAGCCCACCGGCCCCGGCGGACTGGAGCGCCAGCGTGAGGGCGCTGGTGACCAGGAAGTTCCCGCAACTGGAGATGCCACGCGCGGTGGCCGCGAGCCAGACGTCCGGCCAGCACGAGGAGCCAGGTGTGAAGGACATACTTCGAAAATAATCCTTCACACCTGGTGCGCACAACCCCTCAATCGATGGGCATCGCCCGGTACTGAGCCGCCACCGCACGGACCCCGGCGGGTGGATCGGCCCGATGCCGCCGCCGGTACGGCTCCATCAGCGCCTGGATCGCCTGGTTCAACTCGCTCAACTCCTCGGCGGTCACCAGCAGCACGCTGTCGCTGAACCAGGTCGCCGCGTACCACTCCGGCGACTCGTCCGGCGCGCGGCGCAGCCAGTCCCGGACCCGCTGGGCATCGCGGACCATGTGCGCCTCGACCAGGGCCGCCTCGGCGGCGCGTGCCTCCGGTTCGGCATCCGGCCCCACCTCGACGTGGAACGACGGATTCACCGCCTGCCACACCCGCTCCCGCGCGTCCCCCCGGCCGGGCGCCTGCCGGATCAGCCCGAACTTCGCCAGCTCACGCAGGTGGTAGCTGGTCGCGCTCGGCGACAGCCCGGCGATCTCGGCGCACTCGGTGGCCGTCGCACCGCCCTCCAGCGTGCCGAGATGTTCCATGATCGCCATACGGGCCGGGTGAGCCAGCGCCCGCATCACCTGCGGGTCGCTGATCGTCACTCGGCGCTGCTCGGGCCGCGCCTCGGTCATGCCCCAATGATCCCGCGCCGCCGACACCTGGACACGCAGGGTGGAGCCCGTCGACTCAGGCGACCTTGAGCTGCTCGTCGCCGAAATCGGCGATCAGCTTGAGCGTGCCGCCGAGAGCGGCGATGTACCGCGCGAGCACGTCCTGGGTCGCGACACTGCCCGCCTCGATCTGCGACACTCGCGCGACCGACACACCCATCCTCAACGCGACCTGCTCCTGAGTCATCTCGCGCCGCTTGCGCAGCTCCGCGAGACGCCACCCGCGGGCCTCGTCGAGCATGCCACCGATCGCGGCCTCGAATGCCTGCACACCACCGGCGGTCTCCACCGCCCGGCCCAGGTGCGAGGTGTCACGCCACCGCTTGACGCCGCTCATCGAATCTCCTCCTGCCGCTCCTTGAGGTAGGTGTCGTAGAGCTGCTCCGCCTCCGGAATGGCATCCCGGTACCAGCGCGTCCACTGCCCCGACTTGTCGCCGGCGACCAGCAGAACCGCGGAGCGCCACGGGTCGAAGACGAAGAGAATCCTGATCTCGGTGCGCCCGGCAGAGGGAGGCCGCAGCTCCTTGAGGTTACTGAGGCGAGATGCGGTGATGCTGTCGACCAGCGGGCGCCCCTCGATGGGACCGTTGCGTTCCAGCACCAGGATTGCCTGGTTCACCAGGCGGTGCGACTCACGGTCGGCAGCGTAGAGCTCATCGAGGAAGTCCTCGACCTGCCCGGTCATCAGAATCTCCCACTCCACTTCTCATCCCCGAACTTAAGAATATTATTAAGAGCCGGGTCGGTCGAGTGACACGCTCGGCAGGAAAAATCGGTGGTGCGGGCGGCTGGATGGCCGTAGCGTGGATGGCCGCCCGACGGCCGCGGTGAGCATGCACCGCAGCGGACGTCCCCGCGCCGGGAGCAGGCCAACCGCCCCGGACACGCGAGCGAGCCTCAGTTGAGCCATCGGAGTTCACAGTGCCCGCAACCGAACTTGACACCACGCCCGAACGTGACGCCACGCCCGACCTCGACGCCGAACTCGCCGCCGAGCGCGCCCACCTCGACGCCTCCCGAGCCGCGCTGAAACGGATGCGGGAACGCGCCGAGGCGCTCTTCGCCACCGGCGACAAGGTGGCCGGTGACTCGTACACCGCCGAGCAGCTCGGCCGGCACATGGCCCGGCGGGTCAAGGAGCTGGCCGACGACCCGACCACGCCGCTGTTCTTCGGCCGCCTCGACTTCGGGGAGACGGACCCGGACCACGCCGGGCGGGACTACCACGTCGGGCGGCGGCACGTCACCGACGAGCTGGGCGAGCCGCTGGTGCTGGACTGGCGGGCCCCGGTGTCCCGGTCGTTCTACCGGGCCAGCGCGCGTGACCCGCAGGGCGTCGCCGTACGCCGCCGGTTCGGGTTCAGCGCGGGCGTGCTGACCAGCTTCGAGGACGAGCACCTGGACCGGGGCGAGGAACTCGGCACCGCCAGCCGCATCCTCACCGCCGAGATCGAGCGCCCCCGCGTCGGCCCGATGCGCGACATCGTCGCCACCATCCAGCCGGAGCAGGACGAACTGGTCCGGGCCGACCTGGCCGACTCGATCTGCGTGCAGGGCGCGCCCGGCACCGGCAAGACGGCGGTCGGGCTGCACCGCGCCGCGTACCTGCTCTACCTGCACCGGGAACGACTGCGCCGCTCGGGAGTGCTGATCGTCGGGCCGAACCGGGCGTTCCTGTCGTACATCGCGGCGGTGCTCCCCGCGCTCGGTGAGGTCGAGGTCGAGCAGGCCACCGTGGAGGACCTGGTCGCGCGGGTCCCGGTCCGCGCTGTCGACGACCCGGCCGCCGCCGCGCTCAAGCACGACGTCCGGATGGCCGAGGTGCTGCGCCGGGCCGTCGAGGCCCACATCGGTACGCCCACCGAGCCGATCATGGTGTCGGACGGCTCGTACCGGTGGCGGATCGGGCTCGACCCGCTGCACCGGCTGGTCACCGAGACGCGCCAGGAAGGGCTGCCCTACGCCACCGGCCGGGAACGGGTCCGGGCGCGGGTGGTGGGGCTGCTGCAACGCCAGGCGGAGGCGCGCCGGGCGGAGTCGCCGAGCGACGCCTGGCTGCGGCGGATGAGCCGGATCAAGCCGGTCACCGACCTGCTCGACGCGGTCTGGCCGGCGCTCACCCCGGACGGGCTGCTGCACCGGCTGCGTACCGATGCCGACGCGCTCGCCGCCGCCGCGGACGGCCTGCTCACGCCCGAGGAGCAGGAGTTGTTCCGGTCCGGCAAGACCGCGCGTACCGCGAAGGCGACCCGGTGGACCGCCGCCGACGCGGTGCTCATCGACGAGGTGGCCGGGCTGCTGGAACGGCCCGCCGGCTTCGGGCACGTGGTGGTGGACGAGGCGCAGGACCTCTCCCCGATGCAGTGCCGCGCCATCGCCCGGCGCAGCGAGCACGGCTCGATCACTCTTCTCGGCGACCTCGCCCAGGGCACCGCGCCGTGGGCCGCGACCGATTGGCGGGAGTCCCTGGCCCACCTGGGCAAGCCGGACGCCGCTGTGGTGCCGCTGAGCGTGGGCTTCCGGGTGCCGGCGGCAGTGGTGGCGTTCGCGAACCGGCTGCTGCCGGCGCTCGCCGTCGACGTACCCCCGGCCCGCTCGCTTCGCCACGACGGCGCGCTGGATGTGCGTACCGCCGAGGACCTGGCGGCCGCGACGGTGGCCGAGGTGCGGGCGGCGCTCGCGCACGACGGCTCGGTCGGTGTGATCGCCGCGGACGACGCGGTGGACCGGCTGCGCGCGGCGCTCGCCGACGCGGGCGTCGCAACCGCGACGGCCGACGACGTCGAGGCCGCGGCGCGCGTCACAGTGGTCCCGGCGACGCTGGTCAAGGGCCTGGAGTACGACCACGTGGTGGTCGTCGAGCCGGCCGCGATCGTGGCCGCCGAGCCGCGTGGGCTGCACCGCCTCTACGTGGTGCTGACCCGGGCGGTCTCCCGCCTGGCCGTGCTGCACCGCGAGCCGCTGCCCGCGCCGCTGGCCACCTGACCCGGGCGGGCGGCTGCGGCCCGGGCGGGCGGATCCGTCAGGCGGACAACGCGGCGGCGACCTCGCGCAGCGGACGGCCGGACTCGGCGATCGGCACGGTGAACGACAGCCAGGAACCGTCGGTGAAGTCGATCCGCAGCCGCTTCGGGTTCAGCCGGTGCCACCCGACCCGGGCCGAGGCGACCTCCGCACGCGCGGCCGACCACGCCACCGACGTCTCGGCCAGCGCGCGTTCCTCGGCCTCGCGCCCGGCCAGCAGCTTGACCCCGCCGGTACGGCAGACCAGCAGCCGCCGGTCGGTGACCGCGAGCAGCGTCTCCCGGACCTGGAGGTCGGGCCGGGCCGGGCGGAGCGCGCGGTGCAGGCGGGAGGCGGCCGAGCCGGGCTCGCCACGGCCGGCGATCCCCCAGCCGATCGCATCGACCAGCCGGTCGCCGCGGTCCCAGGTGGCGAGCGGCAGGAGGACGTTCAGCAGCACCGAGCCGAGCGTCCGCCGACCCGGCTCGGCAGTGGACTCCGGTTCGGGCGGCGGCGCCGGAGCGAGGCCCTGGCCGACGTCGGCCTTGGCGTGGGCCAGCACGCGCTCGCCCGGCTCGACGAGCCGGTCGATCGGGTCGCGGTATCTGGTCTCGTCCATCGGCTCAGTATCGGCCGTCGCCGTAGCCGTCGTCGGTACGGCGCTCCGCCGCCGGGGCGTTGCCCATCACCTCGCCGACGATCTCGCGTACCCGGGCGGCGGCGGCCTCCTGCGCCCGGTTCGCCGCGGCGGTGATCTCCTCGGCCAGCGTGTACGAGTCGAACCGCATGGCCCGCGCGTTGATATCGGTGGAGAGAATCTTGCCGTCGGCGGCGGCCACCACGGTGACCAGGCCGGAGTCGCTGACCCCCTGGGCGCTGCTCTGCTCCAGCTCGGCCATCCGCGCGCCGAGTTCGCGCTGCCACCCGTCCAGGTTGCGGGCCAGCGCCTCGATCCGGTCCAGGGCCGGGAACGTCATGGGTGCCTCTCAGTTCACGATCGAGTCGAACACGTTCTGCACGCCCTTTGTGTACGGGCCGAGATCCTCGCGGTACGTGCCGTCCACCAGGTAGTTGCGGTCCTTGCGCCCGTCGGAGATGTCGTGCAGCCCCATGCCGGTGTCGAGCAGGGCGCCGCCGATACCGGGGATGTTCACCGGTGACGCCTGGTTGATGGCGAACTTGCCCGGGAACAGGATGGCGGCGCGTTTGGCCTTGAACAGCACCGCCTCCCTGGTGTAGCCGGCCTTACTGAACGCGCCGTACGCCTTCTTGGCCTTGCGGAGCTCCAGCACCACCTGGCGGTAGCGCATGAGCAACTCGGCGACCTTCTGGAGCTTGGTGGCGAGCTTCGTGAGGATCTCCGCGAACCGCGCCACGATCTTGACCATGCGGCCGACGGTGGTGGCGAGCCGGGCCAGCACCCGCACCACTGTGGCGGCCAGGCTCACCCCGGCGCTCAGCACTGCCGCCACCGCGGCGATGATGACCTCGGTCAGGAACCAGAGCAGGAACTCCAGGATCAGCTCGACCAGCAGGTTGAACGCGTCGACAGCGGCATTGGCGGCGTCGACCAGCACCTCCTTGGTGCCGTCCAGCCCCTTGGCCAGTTCCTCCATCGCCTCCTCGATCGACTCCATCGAGGCGTGGAACTTGTCCGCCGCGTCGCCGTCCCAGGCGCCGCGCAGCCGAGCCCGGTCGGCGACCTGGTCGCCGGCGATCCGCCGGACCGCGTCGCCGGTGGTCAGCGCGAGCTGGGCCGCCCGCATCAGATCGTCCGGCTCGCCGGCGACCAGCTCCAGCAGCTGCTCGAACGGCCACAGCACGGCGTTCGAGAGCGGCTTGAACGGGTCGGGCGTGCCCGACACGATCTGCTCGAAGTAGGTCTTGTTGCGCTGCAGCGCCTCGGTGCTCATCCCGCCCCCCTCAGGCGCCCGGCTGGAACATGTCGGTGTTGGCCACGTCCGTGCCGGTGTACGCCTCGGCGGTGTCGCGGAGCCCCTCGGCGATCGTCGCCATCACCTCGGCGCCGTCCTCCAGCCCTGCCAGGCACGCCTCGAACTGCTGCTCGTACGCGGCGGCGAGACTGAACGACGCGGGCATCACGCCGAACGCGTGCCGGGCCACGTGGCCGTCGCGGAACAGCCGGTGCAGCTCACGGAACTGGCCGGCCCGGTCCCGGGAGGCGGCGGCGAACGCCGTCAACGCCTCCGGCTGCACCTCGAGATTCCTGCTCGGACTGGTCACGGACCCTCCCCAGTGTCCGGTCGGAACTTCCACCGTCCTCGACGGCGCCACCAGCCTAGGGGATGTGCGCAGTTCCACAGGGGGCGGCGACGGTTGCCCCGGCACGGTAGACAGGGAGTGCACGAGCACCCTTCCGCCGCCCGAGGAGCCCCGGATGATCCTGGCCCGCGCCGAACAGGTCAGTCGCCGCTACGGCGACGTGCTGGCCCTGGACCGGGTCGACCTGACCGTCCGGGCCGGGGAGCTGGTCGGCCTGCTCGGCCCGAACGGCGCCGGCAAGAGCACCCTGATCAACCTGCTGGTCGGGCTGCGCCGCCCGAGCGGCGGCCGGGTCGAGCTGTGCGGCGGCGACCCGCGTGACCCGGCGAGCCGGCGGCAGCTCGGCGTCACGCCGCAGGAGACCGGCCTGCCCGGCACGCTGCGGGTCGGCGAGGTGGTCGACTTCGTCTCCGCGCACTTCCCCGACCCGGTGCCCCGGGGCGAACTGCTCGACCGGTTCGGCCTCGCCGACCAGGTACGCCGGCAGACCGGCGGCCTCTCCGGCGGCCAGCGTCGCCGGCTGGCGGTGGCGCTGGCGTTCGTCGGCCGTCCCCGGCTGGTGGTGCTGGACGAGCCGACCACCGGCCTCGACGTGGAGGCGCGGCACGCGCTCTGGGACGCGATCCGCGGCTTCCACGCCGACGGCGGCGCCGTGCTGCTGAGCAGCCACTACCTGGAGGAGGTGGAGGCGCTCGCGCAGCGCGTCGTGGTGATCGGCCACGGGCGGGTACTGGCCGACGACTCGGTGGCGGCGATCCGCGGGATGGTCGGCGTACGCCGGGTCAGCCTGGTCGCCGACGACCTGCCGACGCTGCCCGGGGTGGTCGCCACCGAACGCGCCGACGGGCGGGTGCACCTGCTCACCACCGACGCCGACCAGCTCGTCCGCGACCTGGTCACCGCCGGGGTGGCGTTCCGCGACCTGGAGGTCCGGCCCACCTCGCTGGAGGAGGCGTTCCTCGCCATCACGGCCGGCGACCGGCCCGCGCCCACCCCCGCCTAGGAGACAGTCGTGCCGCTCGCCCTCGTCCACGCCCGCTACCACCTCCTGGAGATCATCCGGATTCCGGTGGCGGTGGTGGGCAGCGCCTTCTTCCCCGCGGCCGCGATGCTCTTCTTCGTGGTGCCGTTCGCCGGCGACGACCCCACCGGCGCCACCTACGCCACCGCCGCCATGGTGACGTTCGCGGTGATGAGCGCCAACATCTTCCAGTACGGCGTGGGTGTCGCCGAGGACCGCGACCAGCCCTGGAACCCGTACACCCGGACCCTGCCGACCGGACCGGCCCCGCGACTCACCGGGCGGATCCTGGCCGGGCTGGTGCTGACGTACGTGTCGATGATCCCGGTGGTGGTGATCGCCGCGGTGGCCACCGAGGCCCGGGTCAGCGCGCTGCAGTTCCTGCTCGGGCTCGGCGCGGTAGCGGTGATCTCGGTGCCGTTCACGCTGCTCGGCCTGGCGATCGGCTACGCGCTGCCGAGCAAGGCGGCGATCGTGGTGGCGCAGGTGATCTTCTTCCCGCTGGCGTTCGGCGGCGGCCTGCTCTCCGGGCCGGACGACGCGCCCGGCTTCATCAAGGCGATCGCCCCCTACCTGCCGACCCGGGGCGCGGTGGAACTGATCTGGGCGGCGGTCACCGACTTCCGGCCCGGCACCCTGTCGCTGGTGATGCTGGGAGTCTGGGTGCTGGTGCTCGCCGCGGCCGCCGGCTGGGCGTACCGGCGGGACGAGGGACGCCGCTTCACCTGACCTTTTGTCCGGTTCCGGCCCGGTGGCCGACCCGGCGGTGCCACGATGCCGACAGGGCGGGTCAGCGGGACCGTCCCCGGCGAGAGGGGTCACCGTGAACGGCGTCGAGCCCGGCACACCCTGCTGGACCGACCTGGCCACGCCGGGGCTGGAGGACGCGCGACGGTTCTACCCCGAGCTGTTCGGCTGGACCGGGCAGATCTCCCCCGAGCCGGAAGCGGGCGGCTACACCGTCTTCCAGAAGGACGGCAAAGCCGTCGCCGGGGCCGGCCCACCGGCCACGCCGGACCAGGTGCCGGTCTGGTCGATGTACGTGGCCACCGACGACGCCGACCTTGTCGCGACCCGGGTGGAGGCGGCCGGCGGGCAGGTGGTGGTCTCCCCGTTCGACGTCGCCACGCAGGGCCGGATGGCGGTGCTCGCCGACCCGGCGGGCGCGGTGTTCAGCGTCTGGCAGCCGATGGCGATGCGCGGGGCCGAACTGTTCAACGCACCCGGCGCGATGTGCTGGAACGAGCTGGTCACCCCCGATCCGGAGAACGCCAAGGAGTTCTACGCGCTGGTCTTCGGCTGGCACCCGGAGGAACGTCCCGCCGGGCCGGTGCCGTACACCGGATGGCGCTGCGGCGCCCGGATCGTCGCCGGGATGCTGCCCCGGGCCGAGCCGATGCCGGAGGACCTGCCCGCGTACTGGGCCGTCTACTTCGCGGTGGAGGACGCCGACGTCACCGCCGCGCGGGCCGCCGAGCTGGGCGGCACCGTCCTGGTCCCGCCGCGCGACAACCCGGCCGGCCGCAGCGCCGCCCTGCGCGACCCGTCCGGCGCCCTCTTCTCCATCTCCACCCTCCGCTGACCCCCTCCGCCGCGCGCGAGGCGGGTCCGGTCGAGATCTTGGTACGGGTTGGCCCCCAGGAGGGCCTGTTCGTACCAAGATCTATCTGCCCTCCCGGCAATCGGAACACCTGCTCAGGATTCGGGACGGCGCTCCCTGAGGGTGGGCTGTTCAGCGGCAAAGCCGCCACCCCGTCCGCCGATCTTGCAGTTGCGGCCCTCGTGGCGTTACATTCGCACCTTTTGTCGGGGCCGGAAGTGCAAGATCGACGGCGCGAGAGGGCGGGCGCGCGAAGGCGGGGCGGGTGGGGTCAGGTTGGGCGGACGGGGACCACCAAGGGGCCGTGGTCGCCGGGGATCACCCGGATGTGGGCTCGGTAGTGGCGGGCCAGCAGGGCCTCGGTGAGCACCTCGTCCGGTGGACCGGCGGCGGCCACCCGGCCGTCGGCCAGCAGCACCAGACGGTCGGCGTACTCGCCGGCGATCGAGAGGTCGTGCATGGTGGCCAGCACGGTCAGGCCGTGCTCGCGGCGGAGCTGGTCGACCAGTTCCAGCACCTCCTGCTGGTGCCCGATGTCCAGCGCGCTCGTCGGCTCGTCCAGCAGCAGCAGGGTGGCTCCCTGGGCCAGCGCCCGGGCCAGGAAGACGCGCTGCCGCTCGCCGCCGGAGAGCGTGGCCAGCTCACGGTGTGCGAACGGGCCGAGGTCGAGCCGGTCCAGCACCTCGTGCACGGCGGCCAGGTCGGCGGCGGACTCGCGGCCCAGCGCCGGGATGTACGGGGTACGCCCGAGCAGCGTGTAGTCGAAGACCGACATGCCGGCCGGCACCACCGGGGACTGGGCCACCGTGGCCACCACCCGGGCCCGTTCGCGGCGGCGGAGCGCGCCGATCGGCGTACCGAAGAGTGCGACCTCGCCCGGGCCGGTCAGCAGGCCGCCGACGGCGCGCAGCAGGGTCGACTTGCCGGCGCCGTTGGGTCCGATCACGGTGACCCACTCACCGGCGGAGACCGTGAGGTCGACGCCGGCCAGGATCGGGTTGCCGCCGAGGGCGACCCGCAGGTCGTGCACGCGCACGGCGGGGGCGTTCACATCGCCACCCGGCGGGCGGTACGCAGGACGAGGACGAAGAACGGGCCGCCGAGCAGCGCGGTGACCACGCCGATCGGGATCTCGGCGGGGGCGGCGGCGGTACGGGCGACCACGTCGGTGAGCGCGAGGAACGCGCCGCCGAACAGCATGGACAGCGGCAGGATGATCCGGTGGCTGGAGCCGAAGAGCAGCCGCATGGTGTGCGGCACGATGATGCCGACGAAGCCGATCAGCCCGGACGCGGAGACCGCGGCGGCGGTACCGAGCGACGCGGCGGCGATCAGCAGGTAGCGGGAGCGCTGCGGGTGCAGGCCGAGACCGGTGGCCTCGTCGTCGCCGACGGAGAGCACGTCCAGCTCACGCCGGTGCAGCAGCACCACCACGGCGGTGAGCACGAAGTACGGCAGGACCAGCCACACGTCGTGCCAGCCGGCGGTGGCGAGCCGCCCGAGCAGCCAGGAGTAGACCTGCTGGATGTTGTCGGAGTGCTGTTGCAGCAGGTACGTCTGCCCGGCGCCGAAGAACGCCGAGACCGCCACCCCGGCCAGGATCAGCGTGGCCGGTGACCGGTCCCGTCCGCCGGCCGCGCCGAGCAGGTACGTCAGCACGACCGCGCCGAGCGAGCCGACGAACGCGGCGAGCGGGATGGTGATCGGCAACCCGGTCAGCGCCCCGCCGGCTCCGGCGCCGAGCACGATCGCCGTGGTGACCGCGAAGCCGGCGCCGGCCGCCACGCCGAGCAGGTACGGGTCGGCCAGCGGGTTGCGGAAGACGCCCTGGTAGCAGCCGCCGGCCAGGGCGAGGAGCGCGCCGACGAGCAGGCCGAGCACGACCCGGGGCAGCCGCAGCTCGGTGATGATCGCGATTTCCCGCTCGGTGAGCCCGCTGTCGAGGCGTACCCCGGGTAGCAGGTTGAGCAGTTCGGCGGCGACGCTGCCGGGCGGCAGGCTGACCGGGCCGAGTGAGACGCCGGCCACCAGCGCGACGAGCACGGCCACGACTCCGGCGAGCAGCCAGCGCTTGCGTAGCCCGGCGGGCCGGACCGGGGCGCCGCCCGCGCCGGGCGCCCCGCGCCGCCCGGGGCGGGACAGCGGCCGGATGCCCGGCCGGGACGCCCGAGGCGTTCCGGCCGGGTTCGGGGCGGAGTCCGCCTGTCGTAGGGCCACTGTCAGGCCGGGACCTTGGCGGTGGCGTCGACGATGACCTTGAGCAGGTCGACCACGCGCGGGCCCCAGCGCGAGGCGATGTCGTCGTCCAGCTCCACGATCTGGTTGTTCTTCACCGCGTTGATGCCGGCCCACCCGCTGCGCGCCTTCACCGTGTCGGCGTTCTGCTTGCAGCACTTGGTGTCGGACAGGAAGACGAAGTCGGGGTTCGCCTTGACGATGACCTCCTGGGAGAGCTGCGGGTAGCCGCCGTTCTTCCCGTCGGCGTCGGACGGGTCGGCGATGTTCTCCAGCCCGGCGAGCGCGTAGATGGTGCCGATGAACGTCTTGCTGGTCGCGGTGTACAGCTCCGGACCCAGTTCGTGGAAGTAGGTCAGCTTCTCGGTGCGCTTGGGCAGGTCCTTGGTCAGCGCGGTGATGTCGTCCTTCATCTTCTGCACCACGGCCTCGGCCTCGGACCGGTGGCCGGTGAGCGTGCCCAGGTCGGTGAGCTGCCGGTACGTGTCGTCGAGCGTGGCCGCGGCGGGGATCTGCAGCACCGGGATCTTCAGCGCGACGAGCTGGTCGGCGATCTTGTTGAGGTTGTCCGAGATCACCACCAGGTCGGGGTTGCGGGAGGCGACCGCCTCCGCGTTCGGCTGGTAGCCGGACAGGTCGGTGCGGGGCGCGTCGGCCGGGTAGTTCGACTGGTCGTCGACGGCGGTGACCTGCTTGCCGGCGCCGATGGCGAAGAGCATCTCGGTGGAGGTCGGCGAGAGCGAGACGATCTTCTCGGGCCGCTTCTCCAGCGTCAGCTTGCCGACGGTGGCCGGGAACGCGCCGCCGGAGGCGCCGGCGGCGGGGGTGTCGGTCGAGGTCTTCTCGGCGCAACCGCCGAGAAGCAGCACGCCGGCCGCGAGCGCGGTGGCGAAGAGCCGGGGGGTACGTCGGGACATGAAGCCTCCTGTCGGTCGAGGAGTGTGGTGCTTCGCCGACAGGAAGAGAGGCCCGTCCGCGAGGCGCCCTTCCTCGAGAGCGCGTGTCGCGACCGGGCCGCAGGCGACCTGGCTCGTCCCACGTCCGTCGGCGCCGGCGGGAGGCCGACGCCGCGCGTACGGGGCATCACAGTTGCGGGACAGCGCCGGTTTCGCACCGGCTTCGCTGTGGCACGGTCGGTGCCACGGTAGCGCACGACCAGCGGAGATCGTCCGGACGGTGGGGGTGGGTGGGAACCCCGGCGGGGGTGGAACCGGGGTTCCCACCCGGTGGTGAGGTCAGCAGTACTGGCTCTGCTTGCCGATCGCCCGGTACGGGCAGTCGGCGTACTCGGACAGGATCAGCACGGCCTCCCGGTTGCGTGAGGTCTGCGCCGGGATCACCTCGTCCGGCGGGTAGAAGCCGCCGCCGGAGGCCGAGCCGGGGTACATCTCGAAGGTGTACGCCCAGATCTTGTGGGCGCCCCACATCCAGTCGATGCTGGTGCCGTCGGCGATGTAGAGGTCGCTCGACTGTTCCGGGGTGTAGTTGTTGGTCGCCGCCATCTGCCGTCCGATGGTGGCGAAGGTGTTGTACTGGTCGGTGTTCATCCCGGTGGCGGTGTTGTTGTACGTGTACCCGTACGGCCAGAGCACCAGCTGCGAGTAGGTGTGGAAGTCGATGTTCGCCTTGATCTGCTGCACCCCGCCGACGACCCGGCTGTTGACGAAGTTGCGCAGCGCCGCGGTCTCCGGCGCGGAGAAGGCGGACGGGCCCCGGTAGGTGTCCGACGACTTCGAGCTGGACGAGCCGCCGCAGCAGCCCCACTGGTAGCCCCAGTTGCGGTTCAGGTCGGTGCCGACGGCGGTGGAGCCGCTGTTGGGCTGCCGGTTCTTGCGCCAGGAGCGGTAGGAGCCGGTGGCGATGTCGTATTCGCTGCCGTCGGGGTTGACGGTGGGGACGATCCAGATCTCCCGGGTGTTGACGATGTTTGTGATCCGGGAGTCGCTGCCGTAGTTGTCGGTGAAGAGGTTGAGCAGGTAGATCGCCATTTCGACGGTGAGGTGCTCACGCGCGTGCTGCTGGGCGTTGAACAGGATCTCCGGCTCCGCCTCGTCGGTGGCGACGTTGTCGGAGATCTTCACGGCCATCAGGTCCCGGCCCTGGTAGGACGTGCCGATGCTCAGCTTCCGCGCGATGGTCGGGTGGTCGGCGACCACCTTGTTCACCACCGCGGTCAGCTCGGCGTAGTCGTGGTAGTTCGAGTCGGCGGGCGGGAACGCGTTGGCGGTCATGCCCCCGTCGGCGTGGTTGTGCTCCGGCACGACGTCCTTCTCGAGCCGGAACCCGAGCCGGGTGATCGCGTTCGCCTCGGCCTTGGTGGCCGTGACGTGCAACACACCGTGTTCGGAGTAGTCGATGGCGGCGCCGGTGCCGGCGACCGCGGTGCGGTCCGCGGCGGTGCGGGGGCCGAGCACCCGGTACGCGACGGCGGCCGGCTCGCCGGAGCCCTCCGGCGCGGGCCGGGCGACGGCGGGCGCGGCGGCCGCGCTGACGATGGTCAGGCCGACGGCGGCGGCGAGCGCCAGCCGGCGGCGGAACGGAGAGGTGCGGAAGGCCATGGACAACCTCCTGGGGGTACGGGAGAGCTCCCGTTGTCCGCACACTCCACCAGGAGACACATGGTCATATCAATATCTGTCTCTTCCTTTAGTCATCCCGACCTGATCGTCACTTCGGCAATGATTTTCCATGCCTGAACATCTGGCGAAACTTCCCGCCAGGCGCGACAGTGAACGGCAACGATGCCGTCTCCCCGTGGAGCTGCCATGTTCGGACGACCCATGCGCGCGGCCGCCCTCGCCGGCCTCACCGCGCTCACCCTCCTCGGCACCACCGCACCGGCCCAGGCACAAGCCCCGCGGCCGGGCCTCACACACGACGAACAGATCACGTTCCAGGAGTTCTCCCGCTTCCCCGACTGGCGCAGCGGCTCCCACCAGGGCACCCGCGCCGTACCGGGCCGTCACCCCGCGCTGACCATCGACCGCCCGGTGGGCACCACCGAGTTCACCGACGAGCACACCGGCACGACCCGCACCTGGGAGTACGCCACCTGGACCTCGCCCGAGCGGCGGATCGGCTTCGACGCCAGCGAGATGGTCGCGTCCTGGAACGCCGCCACCCCGGCCGGCACCTGGATCCAGGTCGAGCTGCACGGCACGTACAACACCGGGACGCAGACCCCGTGGTTCGTCATGGGCCGCTGGGCCTCCGGCGACCAGGACATCAAGCGGTCCACGCTGGACGGCCAGGGCGACCCCTGGTCGAGCATCTGGACCGACACGTTCTCGATCGACGACGCCGACGCCGGAGTGCTGCTGCGCTCGTACCAGTTGCGGCTGACGCTCTACCGCGCGCCCGGCCAGGCCGCCGCGCCGCAGGTGCGGATGGTCGGCGCGATGGCCTCGAACGTGCCCGACCGGTTCACCGTCACCCCGAGCCGGGGCGGCATCGCCTGGGGCACCGAGCTGGCCGTGCCGCGCTACTCGCAGAACGTCCACATCGGCGAGTACCCCGAGTACAACGGCGGCGGCGAGGCGTGGTGCTCACCCACCTCGACGGAGATGGTGGTCGAGTACTGGGGCCGCAAGCCCTCGGCCGAGGACACCTCCTGGGTCGACCCCGCCTACCCCGACCCGACCGTCGACCACGCCGCCCGGATGACCTACGACTACGAGTACGACGGCGCGGGCAACTGGCCGTTCAACACCGCGTACGCGGCGAGCTTCCCCGGCCTGGAGGGCCGGGTCACCCGGCTGCACTCGCTGGACGAGGCGGAACGCTTCATCAAGGCCGGCATCCCGGTGGTCACCTCGCAGTCGTTCCTCGCCAGCGAACTCGACGGGGCCAACTACGGCACCGCCGGGCACCTGTTCGTGATCGTCGGCTTCACCGCCGAGGGCGACGTGATCGTGAACGACCCCGCGTCCTCCTCGAACGAGGCGGTGCGCAACGTCTACAAGCGGGAGCAGTTCGAGCAGATCTGGCTGCGCACCAAGCGCTACCGCGCCAACGGCACAGTGGCCTCCGGCTCGGGCGGCATCGCGTACCTGATCAAGCCGGTCGACCGGCCGTGGCCGGTCGTCCCGGGCTCGACCAACTGGTGAGCGGCTCGACCATCCGGTGAACCGCTCGACCGGCTGGTGAACCGCGAAGGGCCCGGCGCGACGTCGCGCGCCGGGCCCCGCCGGTCCGCTCAGCTGTCGCGGCGTTCGCCGTCCGGCTCGGCCTGGTCCTCACCGGCCAGCGCGGAGCGCAGCCGGTCCTTCTCCAGGCGACGCCGCTCGGCCGCCTCCGCCATCTCCCCGGCCATCTGGTCCCGCAGGCCCTTGAGCAGGAAGAACGACAGCGTGGCGGAGAAGATCAACGCCAGCATCAGCCGCAGGAACATGTTCATGTCGACGAACCAGAGGGCCGCCAGCACGACGACGAACAGCCCGATCCGGCCCAGCGTGTACTTGAGCGCCGCGCTCATTCCCGCATTCCCACTCTCTTCGTGCCTCAGCCCGTACGCCGGGCCAGCCAGTGCACGCCATGAAACCAGACGACCGCGTAGACCACGGTGAACACCGCCGCGGCCAACGCTCCCGTGAACAGCGCGGGCAGCCCCGAGGCCAGTCCGGCGGCCAGCAGACCGGCGAGCACGCCGAGCGCGATGCCGGCCAGCGCCGCCACCACCCGGGCGGCGCCGAACTCCCAGGCCCGGAACTCGTCCCAGAACAACCAGAGCGGCAGGATCACCGCCAGCCAGCCGTTCGTGCCCCCGAAGCCGCTGTCGCCGATGGTGGCGAACGCCCATTCGAAGACCAGCAGCGCCAGCACCCCGATGACCAGGCCGGCGAGGCTCACGCCGAGCAGGTCACCGAGGGTCAGGATGCGCCCCTCGGCGTCACGCCGGGGGAAGGCGCGCTGCTGTTCCTCGCCGCTCATCGCCCGCTCAGGCCCAGACCTGCTGCGGCTCGGACCGGCGCTCGGCCAGCGACGGCGGCCCGTCGTACTCGCGCACGATCTCGTAGCGGGTGTTCCGCTCGACCGGGCGGAACCCGGCGTCCCAGATCATGTGCAGCAGGTCGTCGCGGTGCATGGTGTTCGGCGTGCCGTACGAGTCGGCGTCGTGGGTGATCTTGTATTCCACGACCGAGCCGTCCAGGTCGTCGACGCCGAAGTTCAGCGAGAGCTGCGCCACCGACAGGCCGTGCATGACCCAGAAGCACTTGACGTGCGGCACGTTGTCGAACAGCAGCCGGGAGACCGCGAACGTCTTCAGCGACTCGGCCGGCGAGGCCATCGTGGTGCGGGCCTGGATCCGGTTACGGATCTTGCCGTCCGCCGAGTCGACGAAGTCGTGCTGGTAGCGCAGCGGGATGAAGACCTGGAAGCCACCGGTCTCGTCCTGCAGCTCGCGCAGCCGCAGCACGTGGTCGACCCGGTGCCGGGGCTCCTCGATGTGGCCGTAGAGCATGGTCGACGGCGTCTTCATGCCCTTGGAGTGGGCAAGCCGGTGGATGCGCGACCAGTCCTCCCAGTGGCAGTTGTGGTCGACGATGTGCTGGCGGATCTCCCAGTCGAAGATCTCCGCGCCGCCGCCGGTCAGCGACTCCAGGCCGGCGTCCATCAGCTCGTCGAGGATCGCGTCGGCGGTGAGCCCGCTGATCTTCTCGAACCACTGCACCTCGGTCGCGGTGAACGCCTTGAGGTTGACGTTCGGCAGCGCGGCCTTCAGCTCCCGCAGCACCTTCGGGTAGTAGCGCCAGGGCAGCGTCGGGTGCAGGCCGTTGACGATGTGCAGCTCGGTGAGCTGCTCGTCCTCCATCTCCTTGGCCTTACGGACCGCCTCGTCGATCCGCATCGTGTAGGCGTCCTTCTCGCCCGGCTTGCGCTGGAACGAGCAGTACGCGCACGACGCCGAGCAGACGTTCGTCAGGTTCAGGTGCCGGTTGACGTTGAACATCACCCGGTCGCCGTTGAGCTCCGTACGCCTGTGGTGGGCCAGCCGGCCCAGCCAGGTCAGGTCGTCGCTGTCGTAGAGGGCGATGCCGTCCTCGCGGGTCAACCGCTCCCCGGCGTACACCTTCGCTTCGAGTTCGCGCTTGAGTCCGGCGTCCATCCGAAAGCCACGTCCTTCCCCCTGGGTTCCCGATCGAGCGTACGTCGCGGGTCCGACCAGCCGCCGACGTGGTCGAGCCAGTTCACCCGCCGTCACTCTCCGCACATCGACATCGCTGCGACGGTGAGGTAAGACAGGGTGGGGCGGAACACACACCAGTGCCGTCCTGTCCTGACACGCCCCACCTCGCGTGGCGGGCACCAGACCGGACGGGGAGCGGAATGTCCGACAGCACCAAGGCCCGGCGGCGACGAGGCCGGCAGCCGGTGATCTCACCGGTCCTGCGTCCGGCCCTCTGGTCCGCCCTCCTCGGTGCGGTCGCGGCGGCGGCGCTCGCCACCCCGGCCTGGGCCGACCCGCTGCCCGACACCGTGCCCAGCACCGGCTCCCGCCCCCAGGTCACCGGCCCCCTGCAACTGCCCGGCAGCGTCCCCGGCCTGCCCGGCAGCGTTCCGGGCGTGCCCGGAGTAACCGTCCCGGGCCTGCCGGGCGGCACCACCGGCGTCACCAACCCGGCCGACGGCCCGCTGATCGCGCAGATCAACCAGCTCGACGCCCAGGTCGGGCTGCTGGGCGAGGAAATGCTGCGGATCAAGGGCGAGCGGGACGCCGCACAGGCCGAGCTGACCCAGTCCGCCGCCCGGCTCAAGGAAGCCGAGGACGCGCTCACCCGGGCCCAGGAGAACGCGAAGAGCGCCGCCGCCGACGCGGTCAAGGCCGACGCGGCGCTGCCGCCGGGCGAGTTCGGCGCCAGCCTGCGTGACTTCGCCAACCTCCAGCGCATCACCCGGGGCGACAAGGCCGAGGGCGCCACCACGTCGGTGACCGGCGAACTCCTCCGGGCCACGAACGCCGAGCGGATCGCCCGGGAGGCGCACGACTCGGCCCAGCGCCGGGCGACCGAGAAGGCCGCCGAGTTCACCCGCGCCGAGACCGACCTGCGCAAGCAGGAGACGACGCTCGTCGCGCTGCGCAAGGAGAACGCCGCCAAGCTGCTCGAGATCGAGCGCCTGGCCGACGCCGCCGAGCAGCAGCTCGGCAGCTCGTACGTCGTCAACCAGAGCATCGACGGTCTGGCGGCGGACCCCAAGGCGCTCGCCGCGGTCCGCTACGCCCTCGCCCAGCTCGGCGACCCGTACCTCTGGGCCGCCGAGGGCCCGGACCGGTTCGACTGCTCCGGCCTGGTGCTCGCCTCCTACCGGTCGGCCGGCTACAAGGGCCTGCCGCGGGTCGCCAAGGACCAGTACTACGCCACCCGCTCCCGCACCGTCTCACCGAACGCGCTGCTCCCCGGCGACCTGCTCTTCTTCGCCTCCAGCAGCAGCTGGACGAGCATCCACCACGTCGCCATGTACATCGGCAACGGCAAGATGGTGGAGGCGCCCCGGACCGGCGACGTCGTCAAGATCTCGGTGGTCCGCTGGTCCCGGCTCTACGCCGCGACCCGGGTGATCGGAGCCGTCGCCGCCCCGGCCACCCCGGCTCCCCCGCCGCCCGTGCCGACCACCCCGCCGCCGTCGTCCCCGGCGCCGAAGCCGACGCCCACCACGCCGAAGCCGACGCCGACGACCCCCAGGCCGACGCCGACCACCCCGAGGCCGACCACGCCCACGCCGGACCCGACGACCTCCAGCCCGACGCCCAGCACGCCGCCCAGCCCGCCCGAGGAGCCGACGCCGACGCCGAGCGAGAGCAAGAGCGCCGCGCCGAGCACCAGCGCCGCCCCGAGCAGCAGCAGCGTCGCCCCGTCGCGCAGCACGTCCGCCAGCGCTTCCGCCAGCGCCTCTGCCAGCGCGAGCGGCAGCGCCGACTGACCCAACCCGCACTCCGGCTGTGCGCCCGGGCCGGAATATGGCACGGTGAGATCCAGGCACTTTCGGCCGGCGCCACGGTCGGGGGCGAGCGTAGGTGCGGAGGGGCGAGATGGGCGAGCACGAGGTTCCGGCGGAGAAGGTCCACCCCGGACCGACGCCCGACGCCGCCGACCCTGCCGACGACAGCCCGGCAGCGGCCCGCCCCGGGCCGGTGGCCGTCGCGCGGGCACGGGTGACCGTCGCCGGGGCGGCCGTACCGCCTCCCGCCGGCGACGAGCCGCCGGCGGCGCCGTCGAGCCCCACCACGTACCGCGCGGGCACCCCGGCGGACGCCCCGCCGCTGGACCGGCGTCAGCCCGGCGCGACAGTTCCCCCGTCGACCTGGTCCGCCTTCGCCGTGGCCGAACGCCCGGCGACGCCCGAGGCCCCCATCAGCACACCCGCTGCGGGTACGCCCTCCCCGGCCACGCCGGACGGCCCGGCGGCCGGTATCCCGGCTCCCCGTGTCTCCGGTTCCGCCCGGGTGCCCGCGCCCATTCCGACGGCCCTCGCCGACTCGGCTGCCCCGTCCGTTCCGCCTGCCGTGTCCGCTCCCGCCGTGTCCGCTCCCGCCGACTCGTCCACACCGGCCGCTCCGGCTGGCGTGTCCACTCCGGCGGGCGCGTCGACTTCGGTGGGCGGCGAGACGCCGGGTGAGGACGCCGCCGGCGCGGATGCGGTCGCGACCGACGATCGACCGGACCGCGACGCCGCGCCGGGCTGGCCGGAGAACGCGGCTGGAAGCACCGCCACCGATCCCCGGGACGGCGCCCCGGCAGCCGGGTCCGCCGACTCCGGCACCGCGTCCCCCGCCCTCGCCGAGCAACCGGCCGGGCCGGGTGCGGTGCCCTCCGCGAAGCCCGCCGACCTCGATGCGGCGCCGTCCGCGAAGCCCGCCGGGCTCAATGCGGCGCTGTCCACGAAGCCGGCCGGGCAAGGCGGGACGGCGCACGCCCGGGGCCAGCGCCGCGGTACCCGGCCTGAGCCGGGTGTCCGCCGACGAGATCGCCGCCTCGGTGGTGACCGCTCCCGCCGCCGCGACCGTTACTTTCTTAGTTTGGTCTCCTCACATCCACAAGTACATCACATCGCAAACCATCCTAGACTACCTCTTAATGATTTATTCAACTGGTGATTAACCTGATTAGCCCAAGTTTTTATCGGAGCTGCAACTAAGCGTGATGGGCCCACAGTGGCACACGAGCAGTCCGTCCCTTGAATCCCATTCTACCGCTTGGGTTATACATATTCGAGTACGCCGTGCACAGTTGGTCGCCCCAAGGAACAGTGTGCCTCGTAGGGAGTTTAAACCTTCTCGCAAAGCCCGACGGTAGCTCAAGCCTAAATCGCGGCATTGGTTACGCTAACAATCCGCGGCTCGCTTGTGACCTCGCGGCTTGTGTCACTGGGTAATTGGGGTTCAGGTAAGTGCCCGCGCTAATAAGAGAGATCCTTTGTTAGCGTTAACGAGGTGGCGACAAAGGCCGCCGGAGCCCGCGCAGCCCCGGCCCCGCACGGCTCAGGAGCCCGAGCCGGCGCCGACCCCGGTACCGGGTCCGACCCCGCCGTCGCCCGCGCCGCCGGTGCCGGAGCCGGAGCCGCCGTTCCGGCCCACGCCGCCCGCGCCCGCGCCGCCCGCGCCCGCGCCGCCCGCGCCGGCGCCCACCCCACCGGGGCCGGTTCCGCCCGTACCGGGGCCGCCGGTGCCGCCGCCCGGACCCGCGGTGCCCCCGCCGCCGCCCCCACCGGGTCCGATGCCCGCGCCTCCGTTCCCGCCACCACCGGCGATGACGGCCGCGGCGAACCCGCTGCCCGCGCCGCTGTTCCCCGCGCCACCGGCCACCGCAGGCCCGTCGTTCGGCACGCCGTCGGCCACCCCAGGCGCGCCGTCGTTCGTCACGCCACCGGTCACCGCGGGCCCGCCGTCGTTCGCCCCGCCGTCGGCCGGCTCGGCAGTGCCGCCCGCGCCGGCCACCACGCCCTTCCCGTCCGCGCCGCCGGCCACGACCGGCACTCCGGCGTCCTCCGCCGAGTCGCCGCCCTCGTGGGCCGCCGCGCCCGTCTCCGCCCCGCCGCCGCCCGCGGTCCCGGCGCCGGCGCTGCCGACCTGGCCGCCGCCGGCCACGCCGGCCCGCGACGCCGACGCGACCCGTCCGGTACGTCAGCAGTCCGGCAGCACGGACCTCGCCGGCGCCGTCTACGGCGGCGGGACGGACGGACCCGGTTTCGCCACCGTGTCGTTCCCGCAGGGCAATCCGCTGGAGAACTCCGGCTCGCTGACCGGGCACATCCTGGCTCAGGGCTGGTCCGAGGAGAGCCCGGCGGCCCGGGGCGGCAACACCAAGGTGATCATCGTGCTGGCGGTCGCGCTCACCATGCTCATCGCCATCAGCCTGCTCGTGGTCTTCCTGGCCAACGACGCGCTCAGCGGCCTGACCGGAGCCATGCCGGTCGAGTGATGGGGGTGAGCCCGCCCACTACCGCCTCGCGCTGCCGTGGCGGAGTGGGCGAAGCGCCGTACACTTGTCTCCGATTACTGACCTGGCGCGCCCCGATTGCGCGCTCATGGGCGATCTTGCGGGCGATTCGGCGGCGTGACAGGCCGCGGCGGGCCATCGCGAAGATGCGCCCCGCTCGAGAGGCATTTCTTGACCACGTTCGCTGAATCCAGCACGTCCCCGTCCGTCGACCCGAACTCCGACGCCGTCGACTTCGCGTCGCTCGGCCTGCCCCGGCAGCTCGTCGAGGCGCTCGCCCGGCAGGGCATCACCACCCCGTTCGAGATCCAGCGGGCCACCCTGCCCGACTCGCTCGCGGGACGCGACGTACTCGGCCGGGGCCAGACCGGCTCGGGCAAGACGCTCGCCTTCGGCCTGCCGGTGATCGCCCGGGTCGCCGACCGCAACCGGGCCCGGCCGCTGCACCCCCGCGCGCTCGTCCTGGTCCCCACCCGTGAACTCGCCATGCAGGTGAACGACGCCCTCGTGCCGCTCGGCAAGTCGGTGGGCGTCTTCCTGAAGACCGCCGTCGGCGGCGTGCCGTACGACCGGCAGATCGACGCGCTGCGCCGTGGCGTGGAGATCGTCGTGGCCACCCCGGGCCGGCTCGGCGACCTGATCGAGCGCGGCGTATGCCGGCTCGACGACGTCGAGATCACCGTGCTGGACGAGGCCGACCAGATGGCCGACATGGGCTTCCTGCCCGAGGTCACCCAGCTGCTGTCGAAGACCCCGGCGGACGCGCAGCGGCTGCTGTTCTCGGCCACCCTGGACAACGACGTCGACACGCTCGTCAAGCGGTTCATGACCGACCCGGTCACCCACTCGACCGCGCCGGCCACCGCCGCCGTGTCCACCATGGACCACCACCTGCTGCTGATCCCGCCGCACGACAAGTTCGCGGTCGCCGCGTCCATCGCCGCCCGCGAGGGCCGCACCATGCTGTTCGCCCGTACGCAGCTCGGCGTGGACCGGCTGGTCGAGCAGCTCGCGGCCGTCGGCGTGCGGGCCGGCGGGCTGCACGGCGGCAAGACCCAGCGAATGCGTACCAAGACGCTCGCCGAGTTCCGCGAGGGCCGCACGCCCGTGCTGGTCGCTACCGACGTGGCGGCCCGCGGCATCCACGTCGACGGCGTGTCGCTGGTGCTGCACGTGGACCCGCCGAAGGACCCCAAGGACTACCTGCACCGGGCCGGCCGTACGGCCCGGGCCGGCGAGTCGGGCGCGGTGGCGACGCTCGTGCTGCCCAAGCAGCGCCGCACCACTCTGGCGATGATGGAGAAGGCGGGCGTCGAGCCGGCCGAGACCCGGGTCCGGGCGGGCGACGAGGCGCTGGCCGAGCTGACCGGCGCGCGCGAGCCCAGCGGCGTACCCGTCCGGGACGAGCCGGAGCCGCGGCGCGGCGGCCCGCGCCGCTTCGGCGACCGGGACGGCCGGGGCTTCGACCGGGGTGGCCGGAGCGGCTTCTCCGACCGTGGCGAGCGCCGGTTCGGCGACCGCGACGGCCGGGGCGAGCGCCGCTACGGCGACCGGCCCGCGGGCGAGCGGTCCGGCGACCGGTTCGCGGACCGTGGCGGTGACCGCCGGTTCGGCGACCGGCCGGCGGGCGAGCGCTACTCGGGCGAGCGGGCCGGTGGCGGCGAGCGCCGCTTCGGGCGGCCGGAGCGTCGCGACGACCGGAGCTTCGGCGACCGGCGGTCCGACGGCCGGAGCTTCGGCGAGCAGCGGTCCGACGACCGTGGCCAGCGCAGCGACCGCTTCGGCGACCAGCGCGACGACAGGCGTTTCGGCGAGCGCGCCGACCGCCCGTTCGGGGACCGGCACCGGCCGGCGGCCGGGCGCGGGTACGACCGCGACGAGCGGCGGTACGACGACCGGCCGGGTGGCTTCGGTGACCGTCGCCAGGAGGACCGCCCGCACGCCGAGCGGCGTTTCGGTGACCGGGGCGACGCGCGCCCGGCCGAGCGCCGGAGTGGCGGTTTCCGGGCCGAGGGGCGGGGCCGGGACGACCGGCGCGGCTTCGGCGGGCGACCGCCGGCGCGTACCCACTGATCGGAGCGCACCCACGACGCCGCCGCCGAGCACCCGCTCGGCGGCGGCGTTCGCGCATCCGCTGCCGCCGACGGCCGGGTCGCGTAACGTCCGGACCATGCCGAAGTCGCTCTTCTGGGCCCGGACCGACACCGCCGGCTGCGAGCACGTCGTGCTCGACGGCGGGCAGGGGCTGACCGCGCAGGGCGTGGCACTCGCCGTGGACCCGATCCCGTACACCTGCCGTTACCGCCTGGCGCTCGCGCCCGACTGGTCGACCGACCAGCTGGAGGTCGAGGCAGAGGGCGCGGGCTGGTCGCGAAGCGTACGCCTGGAACGGGGCCGGGACGGGTGGCGCGTGCGTACCGGCGAGGAGGGTGACCTGGACGCGGCGCTGAGCGCGGCGGGCCACCCACCGGCGGGGTTGCCGGGCACCGACGACCCGGGCCGGCTGGACGACGCGCTCGACGTCGACCTGGGCGGGTCCCCGCTGACGAACACGCTGCCGATCCGCCGGATCGGGTTGGGGCGGCTGCCCGCCGACATGGCGACGGCGGTGACCGTGGCCTGGGTGCTGCTGCCCGGCCTGGCCGTGGTCCCCGCCGAGCAGGTCTACACCTCGCTCGGCCCGGGCCGGGTCCGGTACGCCAGCGGCACGTTCACGGCCGACCTGGAGGTCGACCCGGAGGGTTTCGTGGTGCGCTATCCGGGGCTGGCCGAGCGGGTCGACCCGCGCTGACAGTCCGGGGGCCGGCTCAGGCCGCCGGCCAGGTGCCGTCGGTGAGGAACCGGTCGATGGTGGCCAGGTGCGGGGCGAGGTCGAGGCCCTGCCCGGCCACCCACTCGTCGGAGTAGTAGGTGTCGACGTACCGGTCGCCCGGGTCGCAGATGAGCGTGACCACCGAGCCGGTACGTCCGTCCGCCAGCATCTGGGCGATCAGCCCGAACGCGCCCCACAGGTTGGTGCCGGTGGAGCCGCCCACGCGGCGGCCGAGCACCGCCGAGCCGGCCCGCATGGCGGCGAGCGACGCGGCGTCCGGCACCTGCACCATCCGGTCCACCACGCTGGGCAGGAAGGACGCCTCGACGGTGGGCCGCCCGATGCCCTCGATCCGGGAGCCGCGGCCGGTGCACGCCGACCAGTCACCGGCCTGCCAGGCGGGGTAGAACGCGGAGTTCTCCGGGTCCACCACGCAGAGCTTGGTGGGCAGCCGCCGGTAGCGGGCGTAGCGGCCGATGGTGGCGCTGGTGCCGCCGGTGCCGGCGCCGACGACGATCCAGGCGGGCACCGGGTGCCGTTCCAGCGCGAGCTGGGCGTAGATCGACTCGGCGATGTTGTTGTTGCCCCGCCAGTCGGTGGCCCGCTCGGCGTACGTGAACTGGTCCATGAACCGGCCGCCGGTGTCCTCGGCGAGCCAGCGCGCCTCCACCACCACCTTCGCCGGGTCCTGGACGAGGTGGCAGCGCCCGCCCTGGAACTCGATCTGGGCGATCTTCTCCGGCGAGGTGGAGGCGGGCATGACCGCGATGAACGGCAGCCCGAGCATCCGCGCGAAGTACGCCTCGGAGACCGCCGTCGAGCCGGACGACGCCTCGACGATCGTGGTGTCCGGGCCGATCCAGCCGTTGCAGAGCCCGTAGAGGAACAGCGAGCGGGCGAGCCGGTGCTTGAGCGAGCCGGTGGGGTGCACCGACTCGTCCTTGAGGTAGAGGTCGATCCCCCACTCGCGGGGCAGCGGGAACGGCAGCAGGTGGGTGTCGGCGGAGCGGTTGGCGTCCGCCTCGACAGCGGCGATCGCCTCGGTCACCCAGCGCCGGCTGGCCTCGTCGCACCGGTCGAGATGAGTCACGTCGGCAACGTTACAAGCGAGGTGGGCTCGGGTTTTCCCGGACCCGGCGGGCCTGCCGCCGTTGACCGGCCCGGCCGGTGGCCCGGATCACCGGGGTGAGCGCCAGGGCGAGCCGGGGGAAGGCGTCCAGGAGCCGTACCTGGACGCCGCGCCAGCGCGGCAGGCTGACCACCGGCCGGGGCCGCCGGGCCAGCCGGACGGCCCGCGCGGCCACCCGCTCCGGCGTCAGCAGCGAACCGGTGAAGGATGCCAGCGCGCCCGGGTCGTCCAGCTTGTCGTGCAGCATCGGCGTCCAGATCCCGTCCGGGCACAGGCACGACACGTGTACGCCCCGGACGCCGGCCATCCGCAGGTCGCTCAGCGTGCCGAGGCTGAACGCGAGCAGGGCGTGCTTGCTGGCCGCGTACACCGTCTCGCCGGGCGCGGCGATCAGCCCGGCCAGCGAGACGACGTTCAGCACGTGGCCGCGGCCCTGCTCGCGCATCACCGCGACGGCGGCGAGCGTGCCGTTCATCGCGCCGAGCGCGTTCACCTCGACCACCGCGCGCCGGGTCGGGGCGTCGTGCGCCCAGGACGGGCCGGTGAACAGGATGCCCGCGTTGTTCACCCAGAGCCCGAGGCCGCCGGGTGCGGCCGCCGCCTCGGCGGCCACGTCCGCGCAGGCGGATTCGTCGCGTACGTCGAGCGGGCGCGACCAGCCACCCAGCGGCGCGGCGGCGGTCGCCACGGCATCGGCGTCGACGTCGGTGAGCAGCACGTTCCAGCCGTCGGCGTGCAGCGCGACGGCGATGGCCCGGCCCAGCCCGCCGGCCGCACCGGTGACCACTGCGGCGCCGCGTCCCGAGATCGTCATCGGCGCACGGTAACCGCAATCCCCGCGCCGGGGCCAGAGTGATCAGGCGGTGGGCGGTTCCAGCGGCTGCGGGCGGTTCTCCCACTTGGTCGACAGGGCGATGCTGGTACGGGTGGATGCCACGCCGGCCGTCCGGTTCAGCCGGACGATCAGCTGCTCCAGCTCGGCGATCGTGCCGACCCGCGCCTTGAGCAGGAAGGACTCGACGCCGGCCATGAAGTAGCAGGACTCGATCTCGGGGATGCGCCGGAACGACTCCAGCACGTCGTCGGTGTCCGCGTCGGAGTCCTCGATGATGCCGATGAGCGCGGTGACGCCGAGCCCGATCGACTCCGGCTCGACCTCGGCCCGGTACGCCCGGATCACGCCGCTGGACTCCAGCTTGCCGACCCGCTCGTGCACGGCCGGGGCGGAGAGGCCGACCTGACGGGCCAGCTCGGCGTACGACAGACGGGCGTTGCCTCGCAACAGCTCCACAAGGCTCAGGTCGATCGTGTCCACGGAGAGTGACCCTATCTCGATCGGGGCCCGGCACTGCGGCCACCGGGCGACGATGAGGTCGGGCCGCGCCTATCACAAACGTGCGCTCACGGGGGTTCTCCGCCGGTACCATTTCCTAACTTCCCAGTGTGTGCGTTTTTCGCGTTTGGCGGACACGTCCGGTAGCCGGTGCTGTAATTGCCATACGTCCCTCATGACGGCTCTGGGCTCGCACCGGCCGGGGGCAGTGTGTTCAGCCGGGGGCTTCGTCGACGCGAGGAGGGGGCTGTGGACACTGGAGATCGCCTGCTGACACCGGGTGAGGTCGCTGCGCTGTTTCGGGTTGACCCGAAAACCGTGACCAGATGGGCAGCGGCCGGCCGGATCGGCAGTATCCGGACTCCAGGAGGGCACCGCCGGTTTCGGGAATCCGAGGTGCGGGCCCTGCTCGAGGGGGAGGGCATGCTGGACGAGGCGGAGGACATGGGCAAGGCCCGCAACATGGGCCCGACCGCTTCCACCGGCCCCGGCCCGGCGAACGCCGGCATGTACTGAACGTGCGGGGCGCGGTCCGATCGAGGCCGCGCCCCGCTCGTCGTACGCCGGGTCCGGTCAGGCCGGGCCGGGCTCCCGGCGACCGGAGGCCAGCTCGCCGGCCCACCGGCGGAACAGCGTGTGCGGGACGCCCAGCGCGTCCAGCACCTTGCCGGCCACGAAGTCCACGAGCTGCCCGGCGGAGGCCGCCGCCCCGGCGCCGTAGAAGCCCGGGCTGGCCGGCAGCACCACGGCGCCCGCGTCGTGCAGCGCGATGAGGTGCTCCAGGTGGCTGCGGGTCACCGGGGTCTCCCGGGGCACCACCACTACCGGGCGGCGCTCCTTGAGGTTCACCTCGGCGGCACGCTGGAGCAGATCCTTGGAGAGCCCGATGGCGATGCCGGCGCAGGCGGCGGTGCTGGCCGGCACCACCGCCATCCCGCGTACCCGATAGGAGCCGCTGCTCGGGCCGGCGGCCAGGTCACCGGCGGGCCAGTGCCGGATGTCCGCGCCGGTGAGGTCGCGGTCGAGCCAGGCGGCCAGGTCCTCGGCCCAGTGCCCGTCCCGGAAGGGCCGGCCGGTCTCGTCCAGCACTGTCAGCCGGGCCGCCCGGGACACGATCAGGTCCACCGCCTGGCCCGCGTCGAGCAGTGCCCGGACGACCGCCGCCGCGTACGGCGTGCCCGAGGCGCCGGAGACACCCACCACCCATGGTTCGCGCATGCCCTCAAGCGTGCCTGGTCGCCGCGGGCGACGGACCACGACCCCCGTTCGGGCGGCCCGCCCGGGATGTCCAGAGGGTTCACGGGAGTTCCCGCGACGTGAAATTCTTCGATCGGCAAGTCCACTTCCGTGGGAAGGGCCGGTGATGACTGCGGCGGTGCTGCGGGCGCTGCGCTCCGACTGCCCCATCACGCCCCGCCTCTCCCCGTACGCGGACGACGTGCAGGGCTGGCTGGTGGAGCTGATCGACCGGCTCGGCCTGCCGCCCGACCCGGCCACCCGGCGGCGGCTGGCGCGGGCCGGGTTCGCCCGGTACGCCGGCCGCCTCTACCCGGACGCCACCGAGGCGGACCTGCGGGTGCTGACCGCGCTGTTCACCTGGTTCTTTCTGGTCGACGACGCCTGCGACGGGCAGGACGGGCTGACGCCGGGGCAGATCCGCGCGTTGCGCGACGGCGCGCTCGCGTTGCTGCGCGAAGGTCCCCGAGCCCGCCATCCGGGCTTCTCCGGCCCGCTGCGCCGCCTGTTGGTGCAGGCGTGGCGGGAGCCCCGCCGCCGGATGCCGGCCCGCTGGCGGCTACGTTTCGCCGACGCGGTCGCCGACCACCTCGACGGCGTCCACCGGGAGGCCACCGCCACCGGGTCGGGCCGTCCGCCGGGCGTCGCCGAGTACGTGCGGCTGCGCCGGGCCACCTCGGCGGCGTACGTGTCGTACCCGCTCATCGAGTTCGCGTCCGGACGCCCGCTGCCCGACGCGGTCTACCACCACCCGGCGCTGCGGCGGCTCGCGGACCTCGCGAACGACCTGCTGTCCTGGTTCAACGACATCGCCTCGCTGGAGCGCGACCACGCCACCGGCGGCGGGCACAACCTGGTGCTGGCGGTGGCCGCCGAGCGGGGCGTGCCGCTGCCGGCGGCGGTCGACCTGGTGGCCGGGCACTGGCGGGCCGAGATGGACCGGTTCGCGGCGCTCCGCGCGGCGGCGCCGTCGTTCGGCCCGACGCTCGACGACGCCGTCTCCGTCCACCTCGACGGCCTGGCCGCCGCCGTGCGCGGCACCGTGGACTGGACGCTGGAGAGCGCCCGCTATCCGGTCACCCCGGCGTCCTGACCGCGTTCCGGCGTTGCCGTTACGGCCGCAGGCCGAGCCGGATCACCAGGTCGAGCAGCGCGAGGACGAACAACGCGATGCCGACGAAGCCGTTCGCGGTGAAGAACGCCCGGTTGACCTTGCTCAGGTCGGTCGGGCTGACCACCAGGTGCTGGTACGCGAAGGCGGCAGCGGTCAGCGCCAGCCCGATCCACCACAGCCAGCCGAAGCCGACCCACGCGCCGAACCAGATGAACAGCGCGAACGTCACCACGTGCGCGACGGTGGAGGCGTGCAGCGCGAAGCGCCGGCCGTACCGGGCGGGGACGCTGTGCACGCCGATCTCCCGGTCGATCTCCGAGTCCTGGCAGGCGTAGATCAGGTCGAAGCCGCCGATCCAGAGGCCGACCGCCGCGCCGAGCAGCCAGGCCGGGCCGGAGCCGTCGAGCGTGCCGGTGACCGCCAGCCAGGCGCCGACCGGGCCGACCGCCTGCGCCACCGCGAGGATGGCGTGCGGCCAGTTGGTGAACCGCTTGCCGTACGGGTAGACGATCAGCGGCACCACGGCCAGCGGCGCGAGCACCAGGCAGAGCGGGTTGAGCAGGGCGGCGGCGGCCAGGAACACCACGAGCGCGACGGCCGCGCCGGTCCAGGCCGTCCGCACGCTCACCGCGCCGGTGACCAGTTCCCGGTTCGCCGTACGCGGGTTCCGCGCGTCGATCCGCCGGTCGAGGATGCGGTTCGCGGCCATGGCGAACGTCCGCGCGCCGACCATCGCCACGGTGATCAGCAGCAGGTCGCCCCAGCGCACCCGGCCGCCGTTGAGCTGCATGGCGGTCAGCGCCGACAGGTACGCGAACGGCAGCGCGAAGACCGAGTGCTCGATGGCGACGAGCTTGAGGAAGGACGCGACCCGGCCGGGCCGTTCCTGTACCGCCGCCGTCATCAGATCCCGTATTCCTTCCAGCGCTTGTCCACCAGTGAGACCACCTCGGGCGACATCCGCATCTCCTCCGGCCAGCCCCGGGTGTAGCCCTCCTCGGGCAGCTTGCGGGTCGCGTCGATGCCCGCCTTGCCGCCCCAGAACTGCTGGTACGAGGCGTGGTCGAGGTGGTCCACCGGGCCCTCGGTGAGGAGCAGGTCACGGGCGTAGTCGACGTTGCCGAAGGCGCGGAACGCGACCTCGTTGTAGTCGTGGACGTCGCAGTCCTCGTCCACGATCACGATCAGCTTGGTCAGCGACATCATGTGCGCGCCCCAGATCGCGTTCATGACCTTCTGCGCGTGCTTCGGGTAGCGCTTGCGGATCGACACGATCGCGCAGTTGTGGAAGACACCGGCGGCGGGCAGGTCGTAGTCGACGATGTCCGGGATCAGGAAGCGCAGCAGCGGCGCGAAGATCCGCTCGGTGGCCTTGCCGAGACCGTGGTCCTCCTGCGGCGGCTGGGACGTGACGATCGAGTGGTAGACCGGGTCGCGCTGCATGGTCATGCACTCGATGTGCATCACCGGGAACGGCTCGACCGGCGTGTAGAAGCCGGTGTGGTCGCCGAACGGGCCCTCGGGCAGCCGCTCGCCCGGCTCGATGTAGCCCTCCAGCACGATCTGCGCGTGCGCCGGCACCTGGAGCGGGACGGTCAGGCAGTCGACCATCTCGACCCGCTCACCGGCGAGGAACCCGGCGAACAGGTACTCGTCGATGTCGGCGGGCAGCGGCGCGCTGGCCGAGTACGCCACCACCGGGTCCGCGCCGATGGCGATCGCCACCGGCAGCCGCTCGCCCAGCCGCTCCGCGACCGCGTGGTGCGCGGTGGAGTTCTTGTGGATCTGCCAGTGCATGCCGATCGTGTTGTGGCTGTGCTGCTGGAGCCGGTAGAGCCCGAGGTTGCGCTTGCCGGTCTCCGGGTGCTTGGTGTGGGTCAGCCCGAAGTTGTGGAAGATCCCGCCGTCGCCGGGCCACACCTGCAACCCGGGCAGCCGGTTCAGGTCGACGTCGTCGCCCCGGTAGACGACCTGCTGGCAGGGGGCGGTCTTGACCTTCTTCGGCGGCATCGACTTGAGCTGCATGACCTTGCCGAGGCCACCCATCATCCCGGAGAAGCCCTGCGGCAGCTCCGGCTTGAGCATGTCGCCGATCCGCGCGCCGATCTCGTCGAGGTCTTCCACCCCGAGCGCCATCGCCATCCGCTTCTCGGTGCCGAACAGGTTGATCGCCACCGGCATCTCACCCCGGGTGGGGCGCTCGAACAGCAGCGCCGGCCCGCCGGCCCGGACGGTGCGGGTGACGATCTCGCTGATCTCCAGCGTGGGGTCGACCGGCGCGCTCACCCGCCGCAGCTCGCCCGCGCGCTCCAGCGCCGCGAGGAAGTCCTTGAGATCGGTGTACGGGAAGCCACGAGCCGCCATGCCGCCATCCTCCCGCACGTTCCTGGGAGGTAAGGAAGGGCCCCCTGTTAACGCCTCCGGTAGAGGAGGGGCCCCTTCTTAACACCCCGCAGCTCAGGCCGCGGACGTCCAGGCGTACGCGGCCAGCGGCGCGTCGAGCGGCGCCTCGGTGAGCCGGTTGGCGAACGTGGAGATGGTGTACGTGCCGACGCCGAGCACCACGTCCAGCGCGTGCCGGCGCTGCCACCCGGCGGCGAGCAGCGCGTCGAGGTCGGCGTCGGGGACCGCGCCCCGGTGGTCGAGGACGGCGACGGTGAACCGGCGCAGCGCCTCCAGCCGAGGGTCGGGCAGCGTCGCGCCGGTCCGCAGCGCCTCGATCAGCTCCGGCGCGGCGGCGTGCCGGACGAGCGTAGCGGTGTGCATGGCCACGCAGAGGTGGCAGCCGTTGCGGGTGGCGACGGCGAGCACGACCACCTCCCGGGCGACCGCGTCGAGGTCGGTCGCCTCGAACGCGGCGTTGGCGGCGAGGAAGCCCTTGAGCAGCTCGGGTGAGCCCGCCATCAGGCCGACGGCAGCGGGCAGGTGGCCCAGTGTGCGGCGTACCCCGGCCATGACCGGGCGGGCGGCGGCGGGTGCGGTGTCCGGCTCGTACGTGGTGAAGCGGGACATGACTGTGCCCCTCTCGTAAGATGGTCAACGTGGTTGACGAAATAGTAAACGTGGTTGTCGAACGTGGCAACGCCTGACCGCCCCGGCTTCGCGCTGCCGCTGCTCCTGCTCGCCGGCTTCCGTACGCTCGTCGACGACCTGCACGCCGAGCTGGCCCGCCAGGGGCACCCCGAGCTGCGCCCGGCCCACGGGTTCGTCCTCCAGGCCGTCGGCCCGGACGGCACCACCGCCTCCGACCTCGGCCAGCGTCTCGGCGTCTCCAAGCAGGCAGCGGGCAAGACGGTGGACCGGCTGGTCGCGCTCGGCTACCTGGAACGCGTGGACGACCCGACCGACGCCCGACGCAAGCTGGTCCGGACGACCGCGAAGGGCCGCGACGGGCTGCACCGCTCGGCGGCGGTCTTCGACGAGCTACGCGACCGCTGGGCGGCCACGCTCGGCGCGGACCGGGTCGCCGCCATCGAGGACGACCTGCGCCGGATGGTTCCCGCCGACGTGTTCCGCCTCGACGTCCCCGGCTGGTTCGGCGGATGAATTCGTCACTGACAGGATCGCCGACGGCGGTTCATCATCGACGGATGGACGACGCATACGTGGTGGGTGACCCGGACGGCCTCAGCCCACTCCAGGCAGAGATCCGCGACGCGGTGGCCCGCGAACTGCACGCCCAGTTCGCGCTCCGGGCCGACCGCCTCGAACTGGCCGACCTGCCGGAGGTGGCCTACCAGGTCACGCGCCGGGTGGACGAGGTGCTGAGCGCGCGCCCGGCCACTACACCCCGGCGTACGAGTGCAGACCGGTGAAGAAGAAGTTCACGCCGAACAGGTTCATCATCACGGTCAGGAAGCCCACGATGGAGATCCAGGTGGCCACGCTGCGCTTCACGCTCGGCGTGGCCCGGGCGTGCAGGTAGCCCGCGTACACCACCCAGGAGATGAACGCCCAGGTCTCCTTGGGGTCCCAGCCCCAGGCGCGGCCCCAGGCCGCCTCGGCCCAGATCGCGCCCGCGATCACCGCGAACGTGAAGATCGGGAACGAGAAGGCGTGCAGCGTGAAGGTCAACCGCTCCAGCCCGGCCGCCGCCGGAAGGCGGCGGGCCAGGGTGTACGGGAAGCTGCGGCGACCCTGCTCCCAGCCGGCCCGCATCAGGTACGCGGCAGCGGGCACCACGCCCAGCAGGAAGAGGCCCGAGGCAAAGATGATCGTCGAGACGTGGATGATGAACCACCACGACTGCAGTGCCGGCATCAGCGGCTCGATCGGCACGTAGAGCTTCAGCTCGGCGAACGCCAGCAGCAGCACCATCACCAGCGTCAGGAACAGCCCGAGCCGGCGCAGCCACGGCTGCTTCCAGAGCACCACGAGCCAGGCCGCCACACCGATCCAGGTGCCGGTCAGCACGAACTCGTACATGTTGCCCCAGGGCATCCGGTCGGCGGCGACGCCCCGCGTGATCACCGCGCCCAGGTGCACGGCGGCGGCGACCGCGGTGAGCCAGCCGGCGATCCGGCCGGCCAGCACGGCCCGGGCGGCGGAGTGGTCCGGGCGCGGCGGCGCGGCCGGCTCGTCGACGGTGCCGCCGGCGCCGCCGACGCCCGCGCCGACCAGTTCCCGCGCGGGCGCGGCCGCGGGGACCTTCCGCGCGTTGCCCAGCGCGAACTCCACGGCGTGGCTGATCATCGCGATCAGGTACACCAGGATCGCGTACGCGACCAGCTGGTCGGAGAGTGCGGACATCACTCGTCTCCTTCTCGCGCCCGCCGCGCGTCCGGCTCGTCGCCGCTCACCGCGGCGACGAGCTGCGCGAACTCGTCGGCGAACCCTGGGTGCTCGGTGCGCGGAAGCCCACCGGCCTCCACCAAACTACTACCGCCCGTCGGAGATCCACCCTCCGGGGGCGAAACCCGGAACCACACCCGTCGCCGCCGGGCGAACAGCGAGCCCATCAGGCCCAGCAGCAGCGTGCCGCTGGCCACCAGCAGCAGCGTCTGCCCGGGCGCGTGCCGGACCGCGAGCGTGATGTACGGCTTGGTGCCGACGAACTCCAGCGTGCTGCCGTCGTCGAGGGTCCACTTCTCCCCCGGCCGCAGCAGCTTGGTGCCGATCTCCTTGAGCTTGCCGTCGTCGATCTGCCGCCGGTCCAGCGCGTAGACCGAGCCGGGGATGCCGGCGTCCATCCCGAGGTTCCCCCGGTACGCGGTCAGGTTCACCATCGGGTTGCGCTCGGCCGGGTACTGCGACGCCACGTACGGCGCGCTCTCCGGCCCCGTGGGCAGGTAGAGCCCGTCGAAGGCGATCTGCTGGTCCGGGGCCCGCGCGCCGGTCTTCGGGTCGACGTTGGCGTCCGGGAAGATCGCCACGCCCTCCTCGGTCGCGTTGGAGTCGCCGGTACGCAGGAACGGCGCCTCGCTGGTCTGGCTGCGGCCGTACTTGTCGGTGTACTTCAGCAGCGGCGCGTAGCCGTTGCCGAGCAGGTAGACGTTCGCCGAGCCGAGCCGCAGCGGCGAGTTGACCGAGAAGCCGGCGGTCCGCGCCTCGCCGCCCGGCTCGTCCACGGTCACCGTGGCCCAGTAGCGGGACGCCAGCCCGGACGGCAGGTAGTCGGCCTCGAACTTCTCCAGCGTCAGGCAGAACGGCGGCAGGTCGGCGCTGTCCACGCGCGGGCCGAGCGACGCCTCGGCGTACTGCTGACGGGTGTTGCAGAAGGCGTTGTCCTCGCCCGCGACCAGGATGCGGTTGCCGTGCCATCCGTACCAGGAACCGAGCGCGACCCCGAGCAGGACGGCGACCAGCGATACGTGGAAGAGCAGGTTGCCGGTCTCCTTGAGGTAGCCCTTCTCGGCGGAGACCTCGTTGCCGCGCACGGTGACCCGCCACCGGCGGCCGCGCAGCACCGCCGCGATCGCCTCGGGGTCGGCGGCGGCCGGGGCCTCCAGCACCGTGTGCTGGGGCAGCCGTTCGAGCCGCTTCGGCGCGGCCGGCGGCTTCATCCGCAGCGCGCGGACGTGGTCCCGGGCGCGGGGCAGGATGCAGCCGATCAGCGAGGTGAACAGCAGCAGGTAGATCGCGGAGAACCAGACCGAGCCGAAGACCTCGAACGCGCCGATCTGGTCCAGCCGGGGTGCGAGATCGGGGTGGTCCACGAACCACTGGTTGACCCGCTCCGGGTTGACGCCGCGCTGCGGCAGCACCGAGCCGGGGATGGCCGCGACGGCGAGCAGGAACAGCAGGATCAGCGCGGTACGCATGCTGGTGAGCTGCCGCCACGAGTTGCGCAGCAGGGCCAGCACCGGGTTGACCCGCCGTCGGGGCGCCTGCGCCGGAGGGGTCGACGGCCGGTCGTCGACGGTCGTCATCAGATGCTCACCTCGCCCACGCCCACGTTCGTCTGCAGCCAGATCACCACGTTCACCCAGCCGCCGGTGATCAGCGCCAGGCCGATCGCGATCAGCAGGGCCCCGCCGATGCGGGTGACCCAGCGGCTGTTGCGCCGGACGGCGCGGAACACCCCGAGCAGGCGCTGGAAGCCCAGCCCGAAGACGACGAACGGTATCCCCAGCCCGAGGCAGTACGCCACGGCGAGCACCACGGCCCGGTCGGTGCCCCCCTCGGTGGCCGCCATGCCGAGCACCGCGCCGAGCGTCGGGCCGGTGCAGGGCAGCCAGCTGAGCGCGAAGACCGCGCCGAGCACCGGCGCGCCGAGCAGCCCGGCGGAGGGCAGCCAGCGGATGCGGAACTCCCGCTGCATGCCGGGGATCACCCCGAGGTAGCCGAGCCCGAGCACCACCACGAGCGCGCCGATGACGATCTCCAGCGTGCGCTCGTACCGGAAGAAGAGCTTGCCGACGCCGGAGAAGAGGATCGCGGTGGCGACGAACACGACTGTGAAGCCGGCAATGAACAGCAGCGTGCCGGCGAGCACCCGGCCCTTGACGGCCGCGGTGGTCCGGGCCGGCGCCGCCCGCTCGGCGACGCCCACACCGCCCCCACTCGCGCCGCCGCTGTTAACAAGGGGCCCTTCCTCTACCGAAGGCGTTAACAGGGGGCCCTTCCTTGCACCCTCCAGGTCGGCGCCGGCCAGGCCGGTCACGTACGACAGGTAGCCGGGCATCAGCGGGAGCACGCACGGGGACAGGAAACTCACCAGCCCGGCCAGTGCGGCCGCGCCCACCGCGAACAGCAGCGGGCCGGACTCGGCGAGCTGGCGGAACGTCTCGCCCATCAGCGGGCGCCGTTCGGCGCCGGTGACTCGGCGGCGATCTTCTCGACGATCGGCCGCAGCTCGTCGCGGGTGACGGCCCGGCGGATCACCACGGCGATCCGGCCCTCACGGTCGAGCACGACGGTGGCCGGCGTGGTGTTCGGCGGGATGTCGAAGTTGAGCGCCTGCCGGCTGGCCGGGTCGAAGATGCTCGGGTACGTGACCCGGCCCTCCTCGAAGGCGAGCGCCTTGTCCTTGCTGTCCTGCACGTTGATGCCGAGGAACGTCACGCCGGAGCCCTTCGTGGCCTGGTAGGTGTCCTCCAGGTCGTCCGCCTCGGCACGGCAGGGCGCGCACCAGGAGCCCCAGAAGTTGACCACGACGACCTGGCCGCGGTCGCGGGAGATGTCGTAGCCGCCGCCGGTGAGCAGCTCACCGCTGACCTTCGGCGTCTTCGAGCGCTGGTCGGGTGCGCAGGTGACGACGGAGCCGTCGGCCGCGCACCGGCTCTCCTGGCTGCCGGAGGAGCAGCCGACCAGCGCCGTACCGGCGGTGACGGCGGCGAGCAGGGCGGCGGCGAGCCTCCGGGTGAGCATCAGGCCCCCTTGGCCGTCCGGGCGGTCGGCGAGATCGACACCAGGTGGGCGGCCGGCTCGGAGTACCCGATGCCGACGATCTTGGCGCCGTCGAAGTGGAACGAGGTGAGGCTGGCCAGGCCGCACTGGCGGCGGCGCGGGTCGTGCCAGAGGCGCTTGCGCTCGACGTGCCGGCGCAGCGTCCAGATCGGGAGCTGGTGCGACACGAGCACCGCCTCGCGGCCCTCGGCGGCGACGCGGGCGGCGTGCAGCGCGGCGAACATGCGCTCGGCGATGGCCCGGTACGCCTCGCCCCAGGACGGGGTCACCGGGTCGCGCAGCACCCACCAGTTGCGCGGGTCGCGGAACGAGCCGTCACCGGGCGAGACCTTCTTGCCCTCGAACCAGTTCGCGCTCTCGATCAGCCGCTCGTCGACGCCGACGGAGAGGCCGAACTGCGCCGCGATCGGCTCGGCGGTCTGCTGGGCGCGCTCCAGCGGGCTGGCCACCACGTGCACCACGGTCCGGTCGGCGAGCGCCTGCGCGGCCGCCTTCGCCATCTGCACGCCCAGCTCGGAGAGGCGGAACCCGGGCAGGCGGCCGTAGAGGATGCCGTCCGGGTTGTGCACCTCACCGTGCCGCAGCACGTGCACCACGGTCTCCGCCATAGTTACCCCCCGCTTCCCGCCGCTGCCGCCGCCCGCGCCGCCACCGGCAGGGCGGCGGCGATCTGCTCCCACGCCGCGTCGTCGATCGCGGTCGAGACGAACCACGACTCGAACGCGCTCGGCGGCAGGTAGACGCCACCGGCGAGCATCGCGTGGAAGAACGCCTTGAACGCCGGCACCACCTGGGTACGGGCGCTGTCGTAGTCGCGCACGTCCGCGTCGGTGAAGAAGACCGAGAACATGTTGCCGGCGGTGGAGAGGCGGTGCGGCACGCCGGCCGCGGACAGCGCCTCGGTGGTGAGCTTGCCGAGCGCGGCGGAGGTCTCGTCGAGCCGCCGGTAGAGCGCGTCGTCGGCCAGCCGCAGCGTGGCCAGTCCGGCGGCGCAGGCCAGCGGGTTACCGGAGAGCGTCCCGGCCTGGTAGACCGGGCCGGCCGGGGCGAGCTTCGCCATGATCTCCGCGCGCCCGCCGAACGCCGCGGCGGGCAGGCCGCCACCCATGACCTTCCCGTACGTCCACAGGTCCGCGTCCGACGGGTCGAGGCCGTGCCATCCGGCGCGGGACACCCGGAACCCGGTCATCACCTCGTCGACGATGAGCAGCGCGCCGTGCGCGTGCGCGATCCGGGCCAGTTCGGCGTTGAAGCCGTCACGCGGGGCGATCACGCCCATGTTGCCGGCGGCGGCCTCGGTGATGATCGCGGCGATGTGCTGGCCCTGGGCGGCGAACGCCTCCTCGACCGCGCGCAGGTCGTTGTACGGCAGCACGATCGTGTCGCTCGCCGCCGCGCCGGTCACGCCGGGCGAGTCGGGCAGGCCGAACGTGGCCACGCCGGAGCCGGCGGCGGCGAGCAGCGCGTCCGAGTGGCCGTGGTAGCAGCCGGCGAACTTGATGATTTTGGAGCGGCCGGTGAAGCCGCGGGCCAGCCGGATCGCCGACATGGTCGCCTCGGTGCCGGAGTTGACCAGGCGCACCTGCTCGACCGGCGTCCGCGCGATGATCTCCTCGGCGAGGTCCACCTCACCCGGGGTGGGCGTGCCGAAGCTCGTGCCCAGCGTGGCGGCCTCGCGCAGCGCCTCCACCACCGCCGGGTGCGCGTGGCCGAGAATGAGCGGGCCCCAGGAGCAGACCAGGTCGACGTACCGACGACCGTCGGCGTCGAAGAGCCACGGACCCTCCCCCCGGACCATGAAGCGCGGGGTGCCGCCGACGGCACGGAACGCGCGCACGGGAGAGTTCACCCCGCCGGGCACGACGGCCTTGGCGCGGTCGAACAGGGCCTCGGAGGCCGGGGCGTCGGCCGGGTAGCGGCCGGATCCGGCGGAAAGCGTCTCGGTCACGATGGGCCCATTGTGTCAGCGTCGGAGCACTGCCTGGCACGCACCCCGCGACGGGGGTTACCAGGCTCACCCCGGTGAGCGGCGGCAGGCCGCCAGCGATCCGCTCGACAGGCCCGTCGGTCGAGATCGCGATAGGCTGACCGGGTGGATCGTGCCGAACTGTCCATCGCCGTACAGCGGACCGGTGACGAAGCAGTGCTTCGTCTGGCCGGTGAGATCGACATGCTCACGGCCGCCCAGCTCTCGACGGTGGTCAACGAGGTGCTGGCGGATCCGCCCCCGCGCATCGTGCTCGACCTGGCCGGGGTCACGTTCTGCGACTCGCAGGGCCTCGGCACGCTCGTGGTGCTCAGCCGCAAGGCCAGTCATGCCCAGTGCCTGCTGATACTCACCAACGTCGGCGACTTCCTGATCCGCGTCCTGGACATCACCGGTCTCCGCAGCGCCCTGATGATCCGCAACGAAGCCACCCCGTAGCCCGACCCTCGCTTTCCTCCGCGATCTTGCACTTGCGGCCCTCCACGAGGGTGATTCACCCCTTTCGCCGGGGCCGCAAGTGCAAGATCAACGCTGCTAGAGGACGGGGAGGTCGCGGCGGCGGAAGGTGAGCAGGCCAGCCGTGGCCAGGGTCACCGCCAGGGCCGTGAGCAGGTAGAGCGGGGTGGGGGTCCAGGCGTCGCGGAGCACCTGCGGGGTGTGCGTGAACGGGGACAGGTCCAGCAGCCACTGGTCCAGCTCCAGCACCGCGCCGAGCTGCCCGAGCAGCACGCAGACCGCCAGCACCGCCCAGGTGACCGGCGCGAGCCGGGGCAGCAGGCCGTAGAGCAGCACGGCGAGCCCGGCCAGCACCCACGCCGCCGGCACCTGAGCCAGGCCCGCGGCGAGCATCCGGCCGAGTTGCCGGGGCACGTCACCGGTGCTCAGCCCGTACGTCAGGCCGGTGGCCAGCCCGGTCACCGCGAGCACCACCACCGGGCCGAGCAGCGCGAACGTCACGTGCGAGAGCAGCCAGGTCGAGCGGCGGGTGCCGGTGGCCAGCACCGGCTCGGCGTGCCCGGCGGACTCCTCGGCGCGCATCCGCAGCGCGGCCTGGATGCCGTACCCGGCGGCGGCCAGCCCG
The DNA here is from genome assembly GCF_000568915.1 of Micromonospora sp. M42. Classification (NCBI taxonomy): domain Bacteria; kingdom Bacillati; phylum Actinomycetota; class Actinomycetes; order Micromonosporales; family Micromonosporaceae; genus Micromonospora; species Micromonospora sp. M42. The sequence continues at coordinate 4,040,858 of NZ_KK037233.1, forward strand.
GCCAGGCTCAGCGTCACGCCCAGGTACGCGTCGGCCATGCCGGACGCCCCGCCGAGCCGGGCCACGATCTCCTCCATCCGCGGGCTGCCCTCGACGGACCGGCCGGCCGCCTCGGCCGCGCCACCGAGGATCAGCCCGAGCAGGCCGAACCCGACCGACCACCAGAGGATCTGCCCCCGGTGCAGCCGCCAGGCCAGGCCGAACGGACCGGACAGGCCACCACCGGCGGCGGCCGGGCCGAGCCGGGGCGGCAGCACGCCCGCGCCCAGGTCGCGGCGGACCGAGACCGGGTACGCGAACGCGGCGAGCAGTGCCGTGGCGGCAAGCGGCAGCAGCAGCACCCACCACCGCTCCCCCTCGTACGGGCGGACCCGGGCGGCCCAGCCCAGCGGGGACAGCCAGCTCGGCCAGTCGTTGCCCGCCGTGTCCCCGGCCAGGCGCAGCCCGAACGCGGCGCCGAGACCGGCGAGGCCGATGCCCCGCGCCCCACCCGCGGTCTCGGTCAACTGGGCCGCCAGCCCGCCGAGCGTGGCGAACACGACGCCGGTCAGCACGGTGACCAGGCCGTACGCCAGCGAGCCGCCGACCGGCAGCCCGGTCGCGACCAGCCCGGCGGCGGTGAGCAGGCCGAGCAGCAGATCCGCCGCGTACGTGACGAGCAGCGCGGCGGTCAGCCCGGCGTGCCGCCCGAGCACGTTGCCGCCGAGCAGTTCCCGCCGGCCGGCCTCCTCCTCGGTGCGGGTGTGCCGGATGACGGTGAGCAGGCTGGCCAGCGCGACGATGAGCAGCAGGAAGCCGCTGCGCTGCGCGGTCAGCCCGCCGATGCTGTCGCCGTAGGCGGGGCCGAGCAGCGCGACGATCGACGGGTTGCGGGCGGTGCCCTCCAGGTACGCGGCCCGCTCGGCGGCGGTCGGGAACAGCCCGGCGAAGCTGGCCGCGTACGTCATCGGCAGCACCGCGAGGATCAGCACCCACAGCGGCAGCAGGAGACGGTCCCGGCGCAGGATCAGCCGGACCAGGTGGCGGGTGCCGGTGAGCGTGCTCATGCCCGGTCCGCCGTTTCGTAGTGCCGCAGGAACAGTTCCTCCAGCGTGGGCGGGGTGCTGACCAGGCTGCGTACGCCCAGTTCGGTGAGCCGGCGCAGCGCGGCGTCGAGCGCGGCGGTGTCGACGTCGAAGCGCACCCGCCGCCCGTCGACCCGCAGGTCGTGCACACCGGGCAGGTCGGCCAGGCCGTCGAGCGGCGCGGCGACCTCGGCGTCGATGGCGGTGCGGTGCAGGTGGCGCAGGTCGCCGAGCGTGCCGGACTCCACCGTCCGGCCGGCCCGGATGATCGTCACCCGGTCGCAGAGCGCCTCCACCTCGGCGAGGATGTGGCTGGACAGCAGCACCGTGCGTCCGTCGTGGACGGCGCGGCGGACCCAGTGCTGGAAGACCTCCTCCATCAGCGGGTCGAGCCCGGAGGTCGGCTCGTCGAGGATGAGCAGTTCGACGTCGGAGGCGAGCGCGGCGACCAGGCCGACCTTCTGCCGGTTGCCCTTGGAGTAGGTGCGGCCCTTCTTGCGCGGGTCCAGCTCGAAGGAGTCCAGCAGTTCGGCGCGGCGTTTCGGGTCGAGCCCGCCGCGCATCCGGCCGAGCAGGTCGATCACCTCGCCGCCGCTGAGGTTGGGCCAGAGCGTGACGTCGCCGGGCACGTACGCGAGGCGGCGGTGCAGCGCGACCGCGTCCCGCCAGGGGTCGCCGCCCAGCAGCCGGGCGGCCCCCGCGTCCGCCCGCAGCAGGCCGAGCAGCACCCGGATGGTGGTCGACTTGCCGGAGCCGTTCGGGCCGAGGAAGCCGTGCACCTCCCCGGTGCGGACGGTCAGGTCGAGCCCGTCGAGGGCCCGGGTGCGGCCGAAGGTCTTCACCAGGCCGGACACATCGATTGCCGTTTCCATAATTCAGAAGCTACGCTCGTTTCACAAACTTGTGAAGACTGTAGGGTCACGGGGTGAGTGTCGAGGAGCCGACCATGAACGAGCCGTTCCGCCACGACGAGGAGGAGGTACACCTCTTCGTGGAGCGGATGGCGATGGCCTTCGCCGACGTGGGCTTCCCCCGGATGGCCGCCCGGGTCCTGTTCACAGTCATGAGCGCCGACGACCCGCTCACCGCGGGCGAGATCGCCGAACGGCTCGGCGTCAGCGCGGCGGCGGTCAGCGGCGCGGTCCGCTACCTGACCCAGTTCGCCATGCTGGTCCGCGAGCCGGTCAAGGGCTCCCGGCGCGACCGCTACCGGATGCCGGACAACCCCTGGTACGAGGCGACGATCACCAAGACCACGCTCTACAAGAACTTCATCGACATCGCCGCCGGCGGGGTCGACGCGCTGCACGGCCGCAGCACCCCGGCCGGTGAACGGGTCGCTGAGATGCGCGACTTCTTCCTCTTCGTACAGGAGGAACTGGAATCGCTCGGCGACCGGTGGCGGGCCCGGCGGGCCGCGACCGGGCACGGCGGCCCGGCCGGCGGCTGAACCGTCAGCGGGTGTTGCCCCAGCGCGCCTGCTCCAGCAGCTCGACCGCGCGTTCGCGGGTGGACGGGTCGTCGTCGGCGCGCAGCAGCGCCGTCGCCTCGTCCACCGCGTCGGTCAGGTGCCGCCACTGCAGATCCCGCTCCCGCACCAGGTCCGACTGGGCGGCGAGCTGCCGGGTCTTCACCCACAGGTCGACGAAGACGGTCACCTTCGCCCGCAGCACCCACGGATCGAACGGCTTGGTCAGGTAGTCGACCGCACCCGCCGCGTAGCCGCGCAACGCGAGCTGCGCGTCCTTGTCCGCGGCGGTCAGGAAGATGATCGGTACGTGCCGGGTGCGCTCGCGCCGCTTGATGTGCGTCGCCGTCTCGAAGCCGTCCATGTCGGGCATCTGGGCGTCCAGCAGGATCACCGCGAAGTCGTCCACGAGGAGCTGCTTGAGCGCGGCCTCGCCGCTCTCCACCGCGACCGACTGCACCGGGAGACCCTGGAGGATCGCCTCCAGCGCCATCAGGTTCTCCCGCCGGTCGTCCACCAGCAGGGCCTTGGCCGTCTGCGTCACGCGTTCTCCTCGCCTCGGCTGCGGCCGATCCAGGACGCCATCAGCTCGATCAGCTCGTCCAGGTCCACCGGCTTGGTGATGTAGTCGCTGCCGCCGGCGCTGAGCGCCGACTCCCGGTCGCCGGGCATCGCCTTGGCGGTCAGGAAGACGATCGGCAGGTCCGCGAACCGGTGGTTGCGGCGGATCTGCGCTGTCGTCTCGTACCCGTCCTGGTCCGGCATCATGGCGTCCATCAGGACGATGTCCACCTCCGGATGCTCGGCGAGCTGGCGGACGCCGTCCGCCCCGTTGTCCGAGTACAACACGGTCATGCCGTGCAGTTCCAACGCGGACGTCAATGCGAACACGTTCCGCACGTCGTCGTCGATGATCAGCACGGTCACGCCGTCCAGCCGCCGGGTGGCCGGCGTCTCCTGCGGCTGCGGCAGCTCCATCGGCATGAGCAGCGACGACGGCAGGCCCGCGCGGCTCGGCGACGGCGGCGCCGGCGCCACCACCGCGTCCGGCGCCAGCACATCGGGTACGAAGAGAGTGAACGTCGAACCCTGACCGGGCGCGGACGAGACGGTGATCGTGCCGCCGAGCAGGCGGGCCAGATCACGGCTGATGGACAGGCCCAGGCCGGTCCCGCCGTACCGCCGGCTGGTGGTGCCGTCCGCCTGCTGGAACGCCTCGAAGATCAGCGACAGCTTGTCGTCGGAGATGCCGATGCCGGTGTCGATCACGGTGAACGCGATCACCCGCTGCGCGTTCGTCAGCGCCGGCACGTCGAAGACGGCGTTCTCGGCCGCCGGCCCGATCCGCAGCGTCACCGCGCCGTTGTCGGTGAACTTCACCGCGTTGGAGAGCAGGTTGCGCAGGATCTGCTGCAACCGCTGGGCGTCGGTCACCAGCGCCGGCGGCAGATCGCTGCTGACCCGTACCTGGAAGTCCAGGCCCTTCTCCTCGGCCTGCGGCGCGAACGCCTGCTCGACGTAGCTCCGGATCTCGGCGAACTGGATCTCGGTGGGCTCCACGTCCATCCGGCCCGCCTCGATCTTCGACAGGTCGAGGATGTCGTCGATCAGCGAGAGCAGGTCCGAGCCGGCGCCGTGGATGGTCCGCGCGAACTCGATCTGCTTCGCGCTGAGGTTGCGCTCCGGGTTCTCGGCCAGCAGCCGGGCCAGCAGGAGCAGCGAGTTCAGCGGCGTACGCAGCTCGTGGCTCATGTTCGCCAGGAACTCCGACTTGTACGCCGACGCCCGGGTGAGCTGCTGCGCCTTCTCCTCCAGGCCGAGGCGGGCCAGCTCGATCTCCCGGTTCTGCGTCTCGATGTTGGCCTTCTGCTCGGACAGCAGCTTCGCCTTGTCCTCCAGCTCGGCGTTGGTGCGCTGCAACTCGGCCGACTGGTCCTGCATCTCGTGCGCCAGCCGCTGCGACTGCGCCAGCAGCTCCTCCGTACGCCGGTTGGCCTGGATGGTGTTGACCGCGACGCCGATGGTGAGCACCAGCCGCTCCAGGAACGCCAGGTGCAGGTCGGAGAACGTGGCCACGCCGGCGAACTCGATCACGGCGAGCAGTTCGCCCTCGAACAGGACCGGGAGCACCACCAGGTCGGCCGGGGGCGTGTCGGCCAGCCCGGAGCGCACCACGAGGCGCCCGTCCGGCTGCGCCTTGACCCGGATGGTCCGGCGGGACAACGCGGCCTGCCCGACCAGCCCCTCACCCGGGCCGAACGTGACGTCGTGCCCCCGGGCCACGTACCCGTAGGAGGCGGTGAGCCGCAGCCGCATGCTGCCCTCGGAGCTGTCCGCCAGGAAGAACGCGCCGAGCTGCGCGTCCACCAGCGGGGTCACCTCCATCATGATCATGCGGCAGACCTCGCCCAGGTCGCGCTGGCCCTGCAGCAGACCACCGATCCGGGCCAGGTTCGAGTCGAGCCAGCCCTGCTCGGCGTTCTTCTTCGTCGTCTCCCGGAGGGTGACGATCATCTGGTTGATGTTGTCCTTCAGCTCGGCGACCTCGCCCTGCGCCTTCACGTTGATCCGCTGGGTCAGGTCGCCGCGGGTCACCGACGTGGAGACCTGCGCGATCGCGCGCAACTGCGTGGTGAGCGTGGAGGCGAGCTGGTTGACGTTCTCGGTGAGGTCGCGCCACGTACCGGAGACGCCCTTGACCTGGGCCTGACCACCCAGCTTGCCCTCGGTGCCCACCTCGCGCGCCACGCGCGTCACCTCGTCCGCGAACGAGGAGAGCTGGTCCACCATCGTGTTGACGGTGTTCTTCAGCTCCAGGATCTCGCCCTGTGCGTCCACGGTGATCTTCTGACCCAGGTCGCCGTTCGCCACGGCGGTGGTGACCGAGGCGATGTTCCGCACCTGGCTGGTCAGGTTCGACGCCATCGAGTTCACGTTGTCGGTCAGGTCCCGCCACGTACCCGAGACGCCCTTGACCTGGGCCTGACCACCCAGCTTGCCCTCGGTACCCACCTCACGCGCCACCCGCGTGACCTCGTCCGCGAACGACGACAGCTGGTCCACCATCGTGTTGACAGTGGACTTCAGCTCCAGGATCTCGCCCTGCGCGTCCACGGTGATCTTCTGCGACAGGTCGCCCTTCGCCACCGCCGTGGACACCTGGGCGATGTTGCGCACCTGCGCGGTCAGGTTCGACGCCATCGAGTTGACGTTGTCCGTCAGGTCCCGCCAGGTGCCGGCGACGCCGCGCACCTGCGCCTGGCCGCCGAGCTTGCCCTCGGTACCCACCTCACGGGCCACCCGGGTGACCTCGTCGGCGAACGACGACAGCTGGTCCACCATCGTGTTGACAGTCGACTTCAGCTCCAGGATCTCGCCCCGGGCGTCCACGGTGATCTTCTGCGACAGGTCACCCTTCGCCACCGCCGTGGTGACCGAGGCGATGTTCCGCACCTGGCTGGTCAGGTTCGACGCCATCGAGTTCACGTTGTCGGTCAGGTCCCGCCACGTACCGGAGACGCCCTTGACCTGGGCCTGACCACCCAGCTTGCCCTCGGTGCCCACCTCACGCGCCACGCGCGTCACCTCGTCGGCGAACGAGGAGAGCTGGTCGACCATCGTGTTGACGGTGTTCTTCAGCTCCAGGATCTCGCCCTGCGCGTCCACGGTGATCTTCTGGCCCAGGTCGCCCTTGGCCACCGCCGTGGAGACCTGGGAGATGTTGCGGACCTGGCTGGTCAGGTTGCCGGCGAGCTGGTTCACGTTCTCGGTGAGGTCCCGCCAGGTGCCGGAGACGCCGCGCACCTGCGCCTGGCCGCCCAGCTTGCCCTCGATGCCGACCTCGCGCGCCACCCGCGTGACCTCGTCGGCGAACGACGACAGCTGGTCCACCATCGTGTTGACGGTGTCCTTCAGCTCCAGGATCTCGCCCTGCGCGGCCACCGTGATCTTCTGCGACAGGTCACCCTTGGCGACAGCCGTCGACACCTGGGCGATGTTGCGGACCTGCGCGGTCAGGTTCGACGCCATCGAGTTGACGTTGTCGGTCAGGTCCTTCCAGGTGCCGGCCACGCCCGGCACCTCGGCCTGGCCGCCCAGCTTGCCCTCGGTGCCCACCTCACGGGCCACCCGGGTCACCTGCTCGGCGAACAGCCGCAGCGTGTCGGTGAGCGAGTTCATCGTGTCGGCCAGCTCGGCCACCTCGCCGCGCGCCCCGACCGTGATCTTCTGCGACAGGTCGCCCTTCGCGACGGCGGTGGCCACCTGCGAGATCGACCGCACCTGGCCGGTGAGGTTCGACGCCATGGTGTTCACCGAGTCGGTGAGGTCCTTCCAGGTGCCGGCCACGCCACGCACGTCGGCCTGGCCGCCCAGCTTGCCCTCGGTGCCCACCTCACGGGCCACCCGCGTCACCTCGTCGGCGAACGACGACAGCTGGTCCACCATCGTGTTCACCGTGCGGCCGATGCGCAGATACTCACCCCGGAGCGGACGACCGTCTATCTCCAGCGCCATGTGCTGGGAGAGGTCACCGTCGGCGACCGCCACGATCACCCGGGCGATCTCCGTGGTGGGCCGGCCCAGGTCGTCGATGAGCGAGTTGACCGCCCGCTGCCCCTCCGCCCAGGAGCCGTCCAGGCCCTCGTCGTCCAGGCGCTCGGTGAGCCGGCCGTCGCGGCCGACGATCCGGCTGATCCGGCGCAGGTCCAGGTGCTGCCGCTCCTGCAACGACACCACGTCGTTGAAGGCGTCGGCGACCTCACCGGGCAGTCCGGCCCGGCGCGGCAGGCGTACCCGCAGGTCACCGTGCGCCACCCGGCGCAACGCGTCGACCAGCTCGCCGAGGAGCACCTCGTGGTCGGGCGCGGACGGGTCCGCGGTCACCGACTGTTTTGCCGTGGTCATGGTTCCTCGCTCCGCTCGGGCTCGTGCCGTCACGCGGCCATCCCATCATTCTGCCGCGCGATCCGTCGAGGTCACGGCGTGCAACCGCGCGTCACGCGCCGTATCCGCCCGACTGGCCGGTTCGCCGGACCCTTGGCACCCGGGGCCGGACCGGTGGAGGATACGGAGGTGTCAGCGGAGGCGGGGGCCACTCGGAGCGGCGGTGCGGACGAGCACGTCCGCCGCGTCCGCCTCCCCGCAGACCGCCGCACCCCGGCGGCGGCCCGCGCGGTGGTACGCACCATGCTGCTCGAAGCGCGGCTGCCCGAACTGCTGAACGAGGCGCTGCTGCTCACCACCGAGCTGACCACGAACGCCGTCGAACACGCACGCACCGAACTGGACATCGAGGTCGAAGCCGACCCGAACGGCCTCACCGTCACCGTCACCGACTTCGCCTCCGGACCCGTCGACGAACTGATCGTCGGCGTGCGCAACACCACCTCCGACATCACCGAAGTGGCCGCGCGGGGACGCGGACTGCTGCTCGTCGACCACTTCTCCAGCCGGTGGGGCACCACGTACCTGCCCACCGGCAAGGGCGTCTGGTTCCGCCTCGACCGGCCCGGCCCCGGCGGCCCCGCCCGCCCGTCGGCCGGCCCACCGCCGGTGACCGAGCCGGAACGGACCGGCGACGGTACGCCCAGCGCCGCCGCGATGAGCGAGTTGATGCAGATCACCCCCGACCCGTACGCCGACGAGCCACTGCCCGAGTTCGCGACCGCCCTGCTGAGCCGGGTCGGCGAGATGGTCGGCGCCGCCGGTGGCACGGTCCGGCTGGACCGGGGCGACGGGCTCGGCACCCAGGTGTTCGCCCGGTACGGCCGGCACCCGCGTGAGGGCAACGAACTGCTGCGCGTACCGCTCGCCGTGCACCGCCCGTACACCGGTGAGCTGGAACTGGACGCGGCGCCCTCCACGTACGCGCGGCCGCTGGCGGTGCTGGCCGCCGAGCGGCTGTCGCTGCACCTGGAGAACGACCGGCTGCGCCGCGCCGACGTACGCCGGTCCACCTGGCTGACGTTCCTGGCCGAGGCGAGCGAACTGCTCGCCCAGTCGCTGGACGTCGAACTGACCATGGCGCTCATCCCGCAGCTCGTGGTGCCCCGGCTCGGCCAGTGGTGCGCCGTGCACACCACCGACGAGTGGGGGCGGCTGCGTCTCGCCGCGTCCAGCCACGCCGACGAGGCCATGCTGCCGCAGCTGCACCGGATCCTCCAGGAAACCGGCCCGGACTCGATCCAGTCCCGGCTGCGCGAGGCGTCCCGCAACGCCGCCCAGGTGCCGCTCGGCGGACCGATGGAGGGCTTCGCCGTACCGCTGATCGCCCGTGGCCAGCGGCTCGGCACCCTCGCGGTGGGCCGGCACCAGCGGCACCGGCACGACCCGGACGAGGTCTCGGTGCTGGAGGACGTGGCCCGCCGCGCCGCCCTCGCCATCGAGAACGCGCGCATCCACGCCGAACGCCGCCGGGTCGCCCAGACGCTCCAGCAGTCCCTGCTGCCGCCGGTGCTCCCGGTGGTCGAGGGCATCGGCTTCGCCGCCGAGTACGTCCCCACCGGCGACGACGCGGAAGTCGGCGGCGACTTCTACGACGTGGTCCCGCTGCCGGACGGCCGCTGGCTCGTGGTGGTCGGCGACGTTTCCGGCAAGGGCGTGCAGGCCGCCGCCGTGACCGGCCTGGTCCGGGACGTGATCCGGGTCCTCGTCGGCGACGGCAAGCCGCTGCCCGAGGTGCTCAGCCGGCTCAACGAGACGCTCGTCGAGCGCGGCGGCGGACGCTACTGCACGCTGGCGCTGGCGGCCGTCTCACCCGGCGACGGCGACCAGCTCGACGTCTCGCTGCACCTCGCCGGCCACGACCGCCCGGTGCTGCTGCACGGTGGAGGCGGCGCCACCTTCGTCGGCACCGGCGGTACGGCGCTGGGCCTGCTCGACACCATCACCACGCCGACCGCCGAGCTGGCGCTCAAACCCGGCGACGCGCTGATCTTCTACACCGACGGGGTCACCGAGCGGCGGCGCGGACGCGAGCTGTTCGGCACCGAACGGCTGCGCGAGTCGGCGGCGCCGCTGGCCGGGTACTCGGCCGACGTGGTGGCCGCCCGGCTGCGCGCGGCGACGATCGCCTTCTCGGTGGAGCCACCGCGCGACGACATAGCCGTCCTGGTCCTCCGAAACGACACCCCGTAGCCCTCTCCCCGCGCCCCGCCCACCCAACCCGCCCCCGGTTCCGACTCCGGTTCCGACCCGGCGGTGATCAAGGAGTTTGTGGCCTGGGGAGGCGCGAAACGTGACACAAACTCCTTGATCACGACAGTGGTGGGGAGTGCGGGTTGTCGGTGGCGGGTGGGCGGCGCCAGCTCGCCGAAGTGGCGGCATCCGGCGCACGTGGACACAACCACCACCCCGAACTGGTGCCTGCCGCTGCCGCGCCCGCTGGGACGGGCGTCCAGTGTGGAGGCAGGTCGGGGTGCCGGGTGAGCAGGCCGAGGCGGGCCGGATTCAGAGACCACCGGGGAGGCGGCCGGGGGCCAGCCGGTGGTGCGGGTCCAGGTGGGCCTTGGCGCTGCGCAGGCGCGGCAACGCGGGCAGCTCGCCCCAGAGGTCCACGGCACGGCGCACCGCCGTCGGCGCGGCCACCACCACACACCGGCCTCGCCGGGCGATCAGCACGCTGCGGACGGCGGTGAGGATCGAGGCGACCCGCTCCGGCGGCAGCGCGCCGGGCAGGGCGGCGTGCACCGCGCCGCCGCCGGCCGAGCCGCGTACCGGCACGGGGGTGCCGGCGGCGTCGCGCAGCGCGTAGACGGCGGCGTGCAGGTCGTTGATCGGCACCTCGATGCGCAGCGCGGTGTCTCCGGGCGCGAAGGGATAGCGCCCCCACCACTCCGGCGCGTGGTGGCTGACCATCGCCGGGGCGCCGAGCACGGCGGTGAGCCGTTCGGCCCGCTCGGTCACGTCGGCCGGGCCGCCCTCCAGGAGCACCACCAGGTTGCCCGCCGCGGGTCGGCCGGTCACGGCCGGGTGATCGGGGCGGTTGATCACCGACGGGTGCGTGGCCGGAATCCTGCGACGGGGCAACGGCACCGGCACGGGCAGGTCCAGCTCGACGGCGGCCGGGCCGACGCCGGACGCCAGTACGGCACGGACCAGGTCGTGCACCTCCAGCGGGGTCCAGACCGGACGGGACACCCAGACCCGGCTCGCGGGCACGGCCTGCACCCGCATGGTGGCCGAGACCAGCACGCCGAGCCCGCCCTGCGAGCCGCAGAGCAGCCGTGCCACGTCCAGCCCGGGCATCCCACCCCGACCGAGGATCGCATCGCCACCACCGCGACCCGGACCTCCGTCGGCACCGGCATCGGCCGCCGGAGCGCGTCCGCCCGGACGGCCACCGCCGACACCCGGGGTGGCCCGGCCGAACGCCTCCGTGCCGGACTCGCCGACGCTCACCAACTCGCCGTCGGCGTCGAGATAGCGCACGCCGATGAGCTGGGCGCACGGGCTGCCGTGCCGGTGCCGCAGCGGACCGGACTCGTCGGCGGCGAGCACCCCGCCGAGCGTCGCGCCCGGCGAGGGCGCGTCGACAGGCAGCCGCCGGTTGGTGCGCGCCAGCGTGGCCTGGACGGCGCGCAGCGGCGTACCGGCGCCGATCTCGGCCACCGCCGCGGCATGCGGCTCGTGCCAGACGCCGGCGAGGCGGCCGGTGTCGAGCATGATGTCCACCTGCGCCGGAGCGGCGCCCCAGTCGATCTTCGTGCCGGCGCCGCGGGGCACCACTGTCAGGTCGTACGCCGCGGCCAGCCGCAACACCTCGGCGGCGGCGTGCGGGCCGCCCGGCACGGCCACCCAGCGGGCGGTACGCCCGGCCACCTCGTCGGCCGGGCCGGCGAAGCGGGCGAACGGCGAACCACAGATCTCCGCCAGCTTCCGGGTGATGTCGAGGGCTCCGGGTCGGTTGGTGGAACGAGCTGCATCCGCCATGGCGCTTATCGTACACATGTTCGAAAGCCCTGGCGGCGAGTCGCCGGATTCGCGCGGCGGGCGGCCCCGGCGGCGGTCCGGCGCCCGGTAACGTGGCGCCGTGACCGAAACCCCACTGCCCGTCGCCAAGCGCGTCCCGACCGAGCGCGTCCATCACGGTGACACAGTCCTCGACGAGTACGCCTGGCTCGCCGCCAAGGACGACCCGGACACGATCGCCTACCTGGACGCCGAGAACGCGTACACCGAGGCGCGCACCGCCCACCTGGCCGAGTTGCGCGCGGAGCTGTTCGAGGAGACGCGCCGGCGCACCCAGGAGACCGACCTGTCGGTGCCGACCCGCAAGGACGGTCACTGGTACTACACCCGCACCGTCGAGGGGCAGCAGTACGGCGTGCACTGCCGCCGCGCGGTCCGCCCCGGCGAGACCGCGCCCCCGGTCAGCGCCGACGGCGCGCCGCTCGACGGCGAGGAGGTGCTGCTCGACGGCAACCAGCTCGCCGAGGGGCACGACTTCTTCTCGCTCGGCGCGTTCGACGTCAGCCCGGACGGCCGCTGGCTGGCCTACTCCACCGACTTCTCCGGCGACGAGCGCTTCACGCTGCGGATCAAGGACCTGACCACCGGCGAGTCGCTGCCGGACGAGGTGCCGGACACGTTCTACGGCACGGCGTGGTCGAGCGACGCCTCGACTCTGTTCTACGTGACGGTGGACGAGGCGTGGCGGCCGAACCGGGTCTGGCGGCACACCGTCGGCACGTCGTCCACCGAGGACGTGGTGGTCTACCAGGAGGACGACGAGCGGTTCTGGGTCGGCGTCGAGCTGACCCGCTCCGAGCGCTTCGTGGTGATCGACATCCACAGCAAGATCACCAGCGAGGTGCGGGTGATCCCGGCCGCCAACCCGACCGGCGAGCCCGCCGTCGTGGCCCCGCGGCGTCAGGGCATCGAGTACGCGGTGGAGCACCACGGCCACCGCTTCCTGATCCTGCACAACGACGGCGCGGAGGACTTCGCGCTGGCGTACACCTCGGCGGACGCGCCGGGCGAGTGGACGCCGCTGATCCCGCACGCGCCGGGCACCCGGCTGGAGGCGGTCGACGCGTTCGAGAACCACCTCGTGGTGTCGCTGCGGGCCAACGGGCTGACCGGTCTGCGGGTGCTGCCGGTCGGCAGCGACGACAGCTGGGACATCGACTTCCCCGAGCCGATCTACAGCGTCGGGCTGGACGCGAACCCGGAGTACCGCACGAACGAGGTACGGCTGCGCTACACCTCGCTCGTCACCCCGGACTCGGTCTACGACTACGACCTGGTGACCCGGGAGCTGACGCTGCGGCGGCAGAAGCCGGTACGCCCCGGGCCGGACGGGCGGCCGTACGACCCGGCCGACTACGAGCAGCACCGGGACTGGGCGCTCGCCGACGACGGCACCCGGGTGCCGATCTCGCTGGTCTGCCGCCGGGACACCCCGCGCGACGGCTCGGCGCCCGCCGTCATCTACGGCTACGGGTCGTACGAGGCGAGCATGGACCCGTGGTTCTCGATCGCCCGGCTGAGCCTGCTCGACCGCGGCGTGATCTTCGCGGTGGCGCACATCCGGGGCGGTGGCGAGCTGGGCCGGCGCTGGTACGACGAGGGCAAGCTGCTGGCCAAGAAGAACACGTTCACCGATTTCGTGGCCTGCGCCCGGCACCTGGTGAAGGCGGGCTGGACGGCGAGCGACCGGCTGGTCGCCCGGGGCGCCTCGGCCGGTGGCCTGCTGATGGGCGCGGTGGCGAACCTCGCCCCGGACGCGTTCACCGGGATCGTCGCGCAGGTGCCGTTCGTGGACGCGCTCACCTCGATCCTCGACCCGTCGCTGCCGTTGACGGTCACCGAGTGGGAGGAGTGGGGCAACCCGCTGGACGACCCCGAGGTGTACGCGTACATGAAGTCGTACACGCCGTACGAGAATGTGACCGCCGCCGACTACCCGGCGATCCTGGCGGTGACCAGCCTCAACGACACCCGCGTGCTCTATCACGAGCCGGCCAAGTGGATCGCCCGGCTGCGCGCGCTCGCGCCGGCCGGCGACTACCTGCTCAAGACCGAGATGGGCGCGGGCCACGGCGGGCCGAGCGGCCGGTACGACTCGTGGCGTGAGGAGGCGTTCGTCAACGCCTGGATCCTGGACCGCGTCGGCCGCGCGTGACGGGGTTCAGGCGGCCAGTGCCGCGGTGAGCACCTGCGGGTCGGCGTTGCCGCCGGTCACGACCGCGACGGTACGGCCGGCCGGCAGCTCGCCACTGTGGAAGAGCCGGGCGGCCAGGGCGACCGCGCCGCTCGGCTCGGCCACCAGTCGCGCGTCCCGAATCAGCCGGCCGGTGGCCGCCATGATCTCGTCCTCGGTGACCGTGACGATGCCGTCGAGCCGGTCCCGCAGGTGGGCCAGCGTCAACGCGGACAGGCTGGTCCGCAGCCCGTCGGCGCACGTCCGGTAGGTGCGTTCGACGTCCCAGACGACCACCTCACCGGCGGCGAGTGACTCCTGGGCGTCGGCGGCCAGCGCCGGCTCCACGCCGATCACGACGGCGGACGGGCGCAGCGCCTTGACCGCAGTGGCCACGCCCGAGCCGAGCCCGCCGCCGCCCACCGGCACCAGCACCACGTCCACTTCCGGCAGGTCGGCGACGATCTCCAGCCCGACGGTGCCCTGACCGGCGATGACAGCTGGATGGTCGAACGGCGGCACCAGCGTCGCGCCGGTCCCGGCCACGATCCGCTCCGCCTCGGCGAGCCGCCGGGCCGGCGGCACCAGCCGTACGTCCGCGCCGAGAGCCCGCATCCGGGCCACCTTGACCTCCGGCGCCCCCTCGGGGACCACCACCGTGCAGGGCGCGCCGAGGGCGCGGGCCGCGTACGCCAGGGCTTGCCCGTGGTTTTCCCGACGAGTGGGTGACCACCCCCCCGGGCGCGGGTCGCGGGATCGAGCCGGGCCACCGCGTGGGTGGCGCCGCGCAGCTTGAACGACCCCACCGGTTGCAGGTTCTCCGGCTTGAGCCACAGCTGATCGTCCCAGAGCACCGGCACCAACGGGGTCCGCAGCACGGTGCCGGCCACGTCCTCGGCGGCGGCGCGGATGTCGGCGATCGAGATCAGCTCCATCGCACCAACCTAGACTGCCGGCATGAGTGCGGAGGAGCCCTCGGCGGCGCGACGCGGACCGACCTGGCTGATCCTCGTGGTGGTGGCCGCCGCGCTCGTCGTCTGCTGCTGTTCGACGGTGATCGGGCTGGTCGTCGCCGGCTCCGCCGGGCTGCTCGGTCGCTGACCGCCGGGCCGGACGCCGGCCGTCCCGGCCCGGCGGGCGCCGCCGTCCGTGCCGCTCGCCGCCCCGTGCCGGCGAGCAAGCAACGTCAGCGGGTCCAGGCCGGGTTCCGTCCGGCCCGGCCGAGCAGCGCGTCCATGCTGGCCGGCGCCGCCTCGGTGGGCACCGGCGGGCCGAACGCGCCCATCTTCTGCCCCATGTCGCCCATCCGGTCCATGAACTCGTGCCCGGCCGACACCACGGCCGGATCCACTGTCAGCTCCTGGCCGGTGGCCCGGGCCAGGTCCCACCCGTGCACCGTGAGGTCGATCAGCGCCATCGACCCGACGGTCTCCTGTGGGAGCCCCATGCCGGGTGACACGCCCTCCAGCGCGGCCGGGTCGGACCAGGCCTCGGTGAGCCGGGCCGTCTCGGTCGCGAACCGGTCACGCCAGCCCTCGGTCAGGTGATCGGTCTTGCCGGACCAGTCGACCTCTTCCCGGCGGGCCAGCGCCTGGAAGTTGACCACCACGTCGAACAGGTGCCCGAGCAGGTCGCGCACCGTGTAGTCGGGGCACGGGGTGGGCAGGCCGAGTTGCTCGTCGGAGATGCCGCGAACCACAGCGACCGTACGCGGCGCCGCGACGGCGAGCAGCTCACTAGTCTTCGTGCTCATAGGGGCAGCGTATGAGGGCGGTCTTGAAGAAATGCGACACGAACCGCGGCGTGACAACCGGGGCATCCTCGATCCGGGCCGGCTGCGGCAGCAGGTCCGGTTCCGGCGCCGGATGGCCGCCCCGGCGTTGCGCCGGTGGGTGGAGCACTACTGGTTGATCGACTGGGATCTGGACGAGCCGTTCGAGCAGCGGGTGGTGCCGCACCCGACCGTGAACGTGGTGTTCCAGGCGCAGGAGGGCGCGCCCGAACAGGGCGAGATCGCCGGCGTCGACACCGGCCTGTTCGCCGTCACGCTGCACGGCGTCGGCCGGGTCTCCGGCGTCCAGTTCCGCCCGGGCGGCTTCCGGCCGTTCTGGCGGCGCCCGGTCGCCGAACTGACCGGCCGGCGCGTGCCGATCCCCGGCGGGCCGATCTGCCCGGGGACCGACGACGAGCGCTGCGCGAGGCTGGACGAGCTGCTGACCTCGTGGCCGCCGGTCGCGGATCCGCTCGCCGCGGAGGCCACCGCGCTGGTCGAGGAGATCCGCGCCGACCGGACCGTGCTGCGGGTGACCGACTTCGCCCGGCGGCGCGGCGTCTCCGTCCGCCGGCTCCAGCGCCTCTTCCTCGACCACGTGGGCGTCGGTCCGAAGTGGGTGATCCGCCGCTACCGGCTCCAGGAGGCGATCGAACAGGCCGCCGCCGGGCCGCTGGACTGGTCGCGGGTCGCCGCCGATCTGGGGTACGCCGACCAGGCCCACCTGGTCCGCGAGTTCACCGCCGTCGCCGGGGTCTCGCCCGCGGCGTACGCCCGCTCGCTGGCGGCCCTGCGGCCGTGACGCGGGTCAGGCCTGCCGAGCGCGGGCCAACCCTCACTCCGCGCGGTTACGCACGGTGACAGTCGGCCCGAGCGGCGGGCCTCGCCTCGCGCCGACTTTGCTCTGCAGCCACTGACGCAACGCACACCGACGGTGACGGTGGCGGTGCGACGCCGCCGACCATGGTCAACAGGAAGCGCCTGCTCAGGCGCCTGCTGCACCGATGGCTGCAGAGCAAAGTCGGCAGCAAGCCCACTCACTCGCCCAGCGGCGGCCGTGACGCAGTGTTACAGGCAGCTTGGCTACGGTACGTGACCGGGAACGCGCGTCAGCGGCGGCGGACCGCCACCACCGCAACGTCGTCCTGGATCTCCGGCGGCGCCAACTCGACCAGCAGCCGCTGGCAGAACTGGTCCAGGTCGTCGTCCACCCGGGCGGCGGCCACGCCGAGCGCCGCCATGCCGTCGTCGATGGTGGCGTCCCGCCGCTCGATCAGCCCGTCGGTGTAGAGCACGAGCGTCGCCCCGGCGGGAAGCACGAACTCCAGGTCGGGCGGGCGCGGCGCGCGTACCCCGAGCAGCGGCGCGGACTGCGCCACGAACTCGACCCGGCCGTCCCGGCTCAGCAACGCCGGCAGGTGCCCGGCGCTGGCCATCCGGACCAGCCCGGTCGACGGCTGGAGCAGCAGCACGCAGATGGTGGCCAGCTCATTCGGCAGCAGGTTGCGCATCAGCTCGTTGACCCGGTCCAGGATCACCCCGGGCTGATGGCCCTCGACCGCGTACGCCCGTACCGCGTGGCGCAGCTCGGCCATCACGGTGGCCGCGTGCAGCGAGTGCCCGGCCACGTCACCGATCGCCACCAGCAGGTGCCCGTCGAGCATCACCAGCTCGTAGAAGTCGCCGCCCACCTCGGTCTGCGCGCTCGCCGGCTCGTACCGCACGGCCAGGTCCAGGCCCACGACGTCGGGCAGCCGCTGCGGCAGCAGGCTGCGCTGCAACGTCACGGCGATCCGGTGCTCCTCGTCGAAGGAGCGCTGCGCCTCCACCGCCGAGGCGACGGCCTGGGCGAGCTGCACCAGCACCGGCGTACGGACGGTCTGGGTGGCGGTCGGCACCACCACGTACAGCGGGGCGCGGTCCTCCCGCAGCCGGGAGGCGGCCACCGTCACCGTGTCCCCGTCCGGCCAGCCCGTCAGCGCCCAGTCGCCCGGGTCGTCGACCCGTACCCGGGTGCCGATCGGCACGCCGGTGTCGTCCACCACCCACGGCACGATCGTGGCCGGCGTGTGCGGGTCGACCGCCACCCCCGCCAGGCAGTCCCCGTCGAACGTCTCGGCGACCACCGCCGCTGGGGCCTTGAAGATCCGCGCCGCGCCGCTCGCTGCCGCCTCCAGCAGCCGGACGAAGTTCGGCGTCGCGTGCATCTCCACCGTGGCGTCGGCGAGCGCGGCGAGCCGCTCGGCGAGCTGCTCGGCACGCAGCCGGGCCTGGTAGTAGCGCAGCACCGCGTGCGCGGTGGCGACCAGTTCCTCCGGCTCGATCGGCTCGGCCAGGTAGGCGTCCGCGCCCCGGGTGAGACCCTGCGCCCGGTCGACCACGTCCACCGCGTGGGCGGAGACGTGGATGACCGGAATGTACGGGTGCGTCTCCTTGATCCGCTCGCACACCTCGAAGCCGCTCATGTCGGGCAGCCGCACGTCGAGCACCACGAGGTCGACGTGCTCACGGGCCACCCGGTCCAGCGCCTCCGTGCCGTTCTCCGCCTCCACGGTGACGAAACCGGCCCGGGTGAGCCAGTTCACCAGCAGGTACCGCTTGGGGCCGCTGTCGTCGACCACCAGCACGGTCACCGGCCCGCTGTCCACCGTCACGCTCCGCCCGCGGGAAGGACCACTGTGAACGTGCTGCCCCGGCCGGTCTCGCTCGTCAGCTCCAGCGTCCCGCCGAGCAGCGTGACCAGCCGCCGCGCGTACGGCAGGCCGAGCCCGGTGCCACCGACCCGCGTCGTGCCGGGCACCTGGTAGAACTCCTCGAAGACCCGCTCGTGCAGTTCGGGCGGGATGCCGACGCCGGTGTCGGTGACCGACAGCGTCCACTGCTCGCCCCGGCGCTCGGCGCGCAGGCGTACCTCGCCGCGCTCGGTGAACTTCAGGCCGTTGTGCAGCAGGTTGCGCAGCACCTGGGCGAGCAGCACCTCGTCCGAGCGGAGCATCGCCGGGGCCGGGGGCTCCTCGACCACAAGCTCCACATCGGAGCGGACGGTGAGCGCCCGCAGCGTGCCGCGCAGCTGCCCGAACACCGCGCGCAGGTCGACCTCGGACCAGTCCGGCTCGATCCGGCCCGACTCCGCCTTCGCCAGGTCGAGCAGCTCGTTGACCAGCCCCAGCAGGTCACCGGCGGAGGACCGGATCAGCCCCACCTGGCGGGCCTGCTCGCCGGTGAGCGGGTCGGAGGCGGAGTCGGCCAGCAGCCGGGCCAGACCGATGATCGCGGTGACCGGCGCGCGCAGCTCGTGGCTGACGTTGGCGAGGAACCGGCTCTTCGACTCGCTCGCGGCCCGCAGCTGTGTGGACTTCTCCTCCAGCTCGGCGTAGAGCGCCACCACGCCCCGGTTGGTCTCCTCCAGCTCCTCGGTGAGCTGGTTGTAGAGCGCCATCACGCCCCGGTTGGTCTCCTGCAGTTCGGAGTTGAGCACCGCCAGCTCGTCGCGCTGACTGCGTACCTCGTCGAGGGCCGCGATGAGCTGGGAGTTCTGCGCGGCCAGCTCGTCCAGCGCGGAGGCCGGAGCACGCTCGGCCAGCTCGGCCCGGAGCCGGCCGGCGCGTTCCGGCGTCAGCTCCTCGGCGTGGTCGGGCACCCGTCTGGACATCCTCACGACGGTATCGCCCTCGACGGCCACGACCTGCAACGTGTCCACCAGACGCGCGACGGCGCCGGACTTCGGCTCGTACCGGCCGCCTGGCAGTGGACGCAACGGCGACAGGTCGACCTGGAGGATCCGGCGGCCCACGGCGTCCCGGTCGAGAGCGAACGTGACGTCCGCGCCGTCGGCGCCGCTCAACAACTCCCGGGCCACCTCGCTGAGCGCGGTGGCGATCCGCACCTGGTCCTGGTGTTCCAGCCCGACCGCCGCGGCCACCTCGCGGCCGCGCTGCCGGACCAGGAAGATGTCCTGCTCGACCCGGAGTGCCAGGTGCAGAAGGGGTTCGGTCATGCCGCCCCCCGCGCGACCAGGACGCAGGCGTCGTCGCGACGGATGGCGGCGTCACGCAGCAGCGTCGCGGCGGCCAGCAACGGGTTGCGCCCGGCCAGCCCGGGGTAGTCGTCCAGGTCCCAGCGATCCACCACCCCGTCACTGTGCATGACCAGGGTGGAGTCACGCGAGAAGGGGTAGTCGTACCCGCGGATCGCCGGACGCTGGTGCCCGGCGATGCCCGGCAGCGAGACGAGCCCGCGCCGCCGCTCGCCCGGCGCGACGATCATCGCGGCGATGTTGCCCAGGCCGGCGAAGCGGAGCAGCCCGGCGGCGGGATCCGGTTCGGCCACCGCGAGCGCCGCGCCCCGGGTGTGCGACATGGCGGCGTGCAGGTGCCGCACCACGACGTCCGGCGGCCCGTCCGGCGCCGAGCGGAACGCGGACACGGCGGCCCCGGTCGCGGCGGCGGCCAGTGGCCCGTGGCCGAGGCCGTCGGAGACCAGCACCTGGCGACGGCCGTCCACCTCGCGCACCGCGTACCCGTCGCCGCTGCTCTGCTCGCCGGTGATCGGCCGGGCCAGCCCGGCCGCCCAGTCCGGCTCCGGCGGCGCTCCGTCCCAGACCTGGACGACCAGGACCGTGCCCCGGCCGGGCGTCGAGTAGCCGTCGAACCGGCTCGACTGCCGGGTGATCGCGCCGAGCCCGATGCCGAGCGTGCCGGCGGTGGAGTGGCCGTCGACCGACGAGAGCGTGAGGTCGGCCATGCCGGGGCCGGAGTCGATGGCCACCAGTTCCACCCCGGCCCGTCCGGCCCGGCGCGCCGGGCGCAGCAGGAGCGTGCCCTCGCGGGCGTGCTTGACCAGGTTGCTGGTGATCTCGGCGGTGACGATGGCCAGGTCCGCGACACGATCGGTGCTCAGTTCGAGCTGCCGGCCGAGACGCTCGGCGGCCCGGCGTACGCCGCCGGCGGTCGCGCCGTTGTCGACCCGGAACCACACCCCGTGGTCGGGGACCACGTCGGCGGTCATCGCGACCACTTGGTGACGGTGATCCTCGTCCCCTCGCCGACAGCCGTCTGGATGTCGAAGTCGTCCACCAGCCGGCGGGCCCCGCTGAGCCCGAGGCCCAGCCCGCCCCCCGTGGTGTAGCCGTCGGTCAGCGCCAAGTCGAGGTCGGGGATGCCCGGCCCTTCGTCGGCGAAGAGGATCCGTACGCCACGCCGTCGGCCGTCCTCCACTGTGCTCACCTCGGCGCTGCCCCCGCCGCCGTAGATCAGCGTGTTGCGGGCCAGCTCGCTGGCGGCGGTCACCAGCTTCGTCTGGTCGACCAGGGAGAGCCGGACCGCGACGGCCGTGGTACGCACCAACTGCCGGACCCGCACCACGTCCTCGTCGCTGCGGATCGCCTGCGTCGCCGGCACGCCGAGGTCGACGCCCGTGGTCATGCCGTCGCCGTCGTCTCGGTGTCCTCGTCGTCGGCGCCCTCGTCCCACTCGTCGGCTCGGCTGGCCGCGATCAGCTCCATGCCGCGCTCGACGTTCAGCGCGGTACGGATGCCGTTGAGCGACAGCCCCAGCTCGACGAGCGTGATGGCGACGGCCGGGCGCATGCCGACCACCACCGTCTCGGCGTCCAGCACCTTCGAGATGGACGCGATGGTGGAGAGCATCCGGCCGACGAAGGAGTCGACGATGTCCAGCGCCGTGATGTCGATGATCACGCCGTGGCAGCCGGTGGCGACGATCCGCTCGGCCAGGTCCTCCTGCAACTGGATCGCCGTCTGGTCGGACATGTCGACCTGGATGGAGACCAGCAGGATGTCGCCGATCTTGAGGATCGGCACCCGTTCCATCAGGACTCCCGCCGCGGGCGGCGAGCGGTGGTCTCGACCCCGGTCAGGCGCAGCACGTGGCGCAGCGCGTCGGCGAGGCTCGCCTTGGTGGCGATGTCGCCGAACTCGATGCCGAGGGCGACGATCGTCTGGGCGATCTGCGGGCGGATGCCGGAGATGATGCAGTCGGCGCCCATCAGCCGGGCGGCCACCACGGTCTTGAGGATGTGCTGCGCGACCTGGGTGTCCACCGCCGGCACGCCGGTGATGTCGATGATCGCGTACGGCGAGCCGGTGTCGACCAGGGTCTGGAGCAGCCGCTCCATCACCACCTGGGCGCGGGCCGAGTCCAGCGTCCCGACCAGCGGGACGGCGACCACGCCCTCCCAGAGCTTGACCACCGGGGTGGACAGCTCCAGCAGCTGCTCCGCCTGGTCGGCGATCAGGCTCTCCCGGGCCCGGACGAACGTCTCGAACGTGAACAGGCCCATCTGGTCGACGAGCGCGGAGAAGGCGACGAAGTCGCGCAGGGTGTCGTCACCCTTCTCCTCTTCCATCAGCTCCAGCAGGGCGTCCTTGCACGCGAACACGCTGATCGCGGTCTCGGTGGCGGAGAACCCCTGCCGGGCCCGGTTGGTGGACAGCTCGGACAGCACCGCTCGCAGCTCACCGCCGTGCTCGTCGGCCAGGTCGGAGACGCCCTGGCGCCCGGCGTCGACCAGCGCACGGTGCAGTTCCTGGACCTGCCGGGCCAGCTCGGCCCGGCTCAGGCGACCGCGCAGCGAACTGGCGACGATCTCCGTCCAGCGGTTGGTCAGCCGGTCCGCGTGCTGACTGAGCAGGTGGGCGAGCCGACCACCCTGTTCGGCGCTCAACGCCATCCTGACCTCCCTGATTTGGACGGGCGGACTCTATCACCGGGGGCTGACGCGGTACTTGTCGCGGAGCAAAGAATGATCGACCGCACCCGTGACCGCTCCCGTTCTGCGCGGCGCGCCCGTCGTGGGATACCGTTTCCCCCGAACACAGGAGGTCGACGAATGTCCTTGACGGTGCACACGGAACAGCGCGGCGACGTGGTCGTCGTGTCGGTCGCGGGCGAGCTGGACATGGCCACGGCACCGCAACTGCAGGACCAGATCACGGATCTGCTCGACAAGGGGCGCAACCGCCTCGTCTTCGACCTGGCCGAGGTGTCGTTCTGCGACTCCACCGGCCTGTCGGTGTTCGTCCGGGCGAAGAACAACTGCGACGAGGCCGGCGGCGTCGTCCGGCTGGCCGCTCCGCAGCGCGGCGTGCTGCGCATCCTCGAGGTCAGCGGGCTGGTCGAGGTGCTGCACACGTACCCGACCGTGGAACAGGCCGTCGCGGGCGAGCCCACCCCGACCTCCTCCTGACCGGTTCCGCTCAGCGCTCGTCCTCGATGTAGCGGGGACGGGCGATCACCATGCCCGCCGCCGTCTGCACGGCGAGCGCCACCAGCAGGAAGCCGATCGGGGCGGTCCAGCCGCCGGTCGCCTCGTAGAGGATGCCCACCAGCAGCGGCCCGAGCGCCGCGATGACGTACCCGGTGCTCTGCGCGAACGCGGACAACGCCACGGTGCCCTCGGCGGTCCGGGCGCGCAGCCCGATCGTGGTCAGGATGAGCGGGAATGCGCCCTGGCCGAGCGCCAGCAGCAGCACCCACAGCGGCGCCAGGCCGTGCGGGGCCAGCGCCAGACCGGTGTACGCGGCGGCGGAGAACACGGTGAGCGACAGCACCAGCGGCCGGAGCGTGGCCAGCCGGCCGGCCAGCGCCGGCATCATCAGCGCCACCGGCACGCCCAGCGCGGTCACGCCGGCGAGCAGCAGCCCGGCCGCCTCCGGGCGGTACCCGGCGTCCCGGAAGAGCTGGGCCAGCCAGCCCATGATCGCGTACCCGCTGAGCGACTGCGCCCCGAAGTAGACCGCCATGGCCCAGCCGAGCCGGGTCCGGGCGGGTTGCACCCGCGCCGGGGCGGCGACGGCCACCGCCGGGGGCGCGGCCCGTCGCGCCGCGCGGGCCCGCAGCGCCAGGGGCACCCACGGGAGTACGGCCAGCGCGGCCAGCCCGGCCCAGACGCCGAGTCCGGCCCGCCAGGAGCCGAAGGCGTGCGCGACCGGCACCGCCGCGGCGGCGGCCACCGTCGTGCCCACCGTCAGGGCCATCGTGTACGCCCCGGTGACCAGCCCGGTGCGGTGCGGGAAGTGCTGCTTGACGAGCATCGGCAGCAGGATGTTCGCCACCGCGATGCCGGCCAGCGCGAGCGCGCTGGTGGCCACGAAGACCGCCGCCGAGCCGGTGAGCGCGCGCAGCACCTGCCCGACGGTGAGCGCCAGCATGGCGAGCACCAGCACCCGGGGCGCGGCCCAGCGGCGGACCAGCCACGGGGTGAGCGCGCCCAGTCCGGCGAACGCGATGGTGGGCAGCGTGGTGACCAGGCCGGCCATCGCCCCGGAGAGGCCGAGACCGACCCGTACCTCGTCGAGCAGTGCGCCGAGGCTGGTCACCGCCGCGCGCAGGTTCAGCGCGACGAGCAGCATCCCGGTCAGCACGAGCAGTCCGCCTCGGACCGCGCGGGGCGCCGGGGTGGGGAGGGCCGCGGAGCCGGCGCCGGGGGCGGGCACTGTCGCGGCGGGCGCGGGTGGCGGAGTCATGACCTCGAACCTACAATCATGGGATGAATTTCGGCACGAGGTGTAACCGGTGACACCCGCCGTGGATTCCGTCGTCGTGCCGCCGCGCGGTCACCGGGTCCGCCAGACCATCGAGCAGCTCCGCGAGCGCATCCTCGGCGGCGAGTGGCCGGTGGGCGGGCGCATCCCCACCGAACCGCAACTCGTCGCCGAGCTCGGCGTGGGCCGGAACACGGTCCGCGAGGCGGTCCGGGCGCTCGTGCACGCCGGGGTGCTGGTGTGCCGGCAGGGCTCCGGCACGTACGTGGTGTCGACCGACGAGCTGGCCCCGGTGGTGGCCCGCCGGCTCACCGACGACCGGATGACCGAGGTGATCGAGGTCCGGCGCGCGTTCGAGGTGGAGGCCGCCCGGCTCGCCGCGTTGAGGCGTACCCCCGAGGACCTGGTGGCGCTCGACGGCGCGCTCGCGGCCCGCGAGGCCGCGTGGCGCGGCGGCCGGGTGGACGAGTTCGTCGAGGCGGACGCCGCGCTGCACACGGCAGTGGTGGCGGCCGCGCACAACGCCATGCTGGCCGAGCTGTACGCCTCGGTCGGCGCCGCGCTGCGCAGCACCGTGGCCCAGGCGATGGGCGAGGCGCTGACCCCGGAGCGGTACGTGGATCACGGCCGGCTGGTGGAGGCGATCCGGGCCGGCGACCCGCAGCGGGCGGCGATCGAGGCCGGTGCTTTTCTCGAAGGGCCCGCCGGGGCATAGGTTGTCCCCGACGCAGACTCATCAGGGCACGGGAGTACGGATGCTCAAGGGCTTCAAAGACTTCATCATGCGCGGCAACGTCGTCGACCTGGCGGTCGGTGTCGTCATCGGCGCGGCGTTCACCGGCGTGGTGACCCAGCTCACCAAGTCGTTCCTGGAACCGCTGGTACGCGTGTTCATCGTGTTGATCACCGGCAACGAGGACGGGATCGGCGGCTCGACGCCGTCCTTCCGCGGCGTCGCCTTCGACTGGGTGGCCTTCGTCAACGCGCTGATCACGTTCGTGCTCACCGCGGCGGCGCTGTACTTCCTGGTCGTCTACCCGATGAACAAGCTCGCCGAGCGCCGCAAGCGCGGCGAGGAGCCGCCGCCGTCGGCCCCGAGCGAGGAGGTCAAGCTGCTCACCGAGATCCGTGACGCGCTGCTCGCCGGCAACCACGGCACCCCGGGCCAGCGCAGCGCCCTGGACGACGTGCTCGGCCGCCGGCAGGAGCCGCCCGCGCCGCGCTGACGCCATAGCCGATCGGCCCCCGCGACAATCTCGCGGGGGCCGACGTGCATCGAACACATGTTCGATAGAGTCCGGGCATGGAGCAGCGTAGGCACTGGTGGAACGGGAAATGGGGACGCCTCGCCCGGCGTGACGTCTTCCTCCGGGTGGACGGCGACCGCTGGCACGTGGAGCAGCGGGCCGGCGGCGCCGAGGGGGTTTCCCGGTTCTACGAGCACGCCAGCGTCGAGGAGGCGGAGGAGACGGTCCGGGCGCTGCTGGACGGCACCGACACGTGGCGCGAACTGTCCCCCCGCCCGCCGGGCGGCTGGGCCCCGTCCGTTTAGCGCCCGCGTGACCCGGGAACCGCTGCCGTATGAGCCAGCAGCAGGACACCGTCTCCCGGGTCACCACCGGCATGCGGGTGGTCGACTCCGCAGGCGTCGAGGTGGGCACAGTCGATCTCGTCCAGCGCGGCGACCCGGCCGCGGTGACCGTGCAGGCACCCGCGCCGGTCGACCCGGGCAGCAGCCTGGACGAACTGATCGAGTCGGCGGCGGTCGAGGAGCCGGACGTGCCGGCCGACCTGGCCGCGCGACTGCTGCGCGACGGCTACCTCAAGGTCTCCACCGAGCTGGTCCGCACCGGCGCGGTCTACGTGCTGGCCGACCGGATCGCCGCGGTGCACGACGGCGCGGTACGCCTGACCGTCCCGGCCACGGAGCTGCCCGCCGAGGAGTGACGCCCGCCGAGGTGATGGATTTGTCACCCGCAGTAATAGGTGATCAATGCAAGTTGCCCGGAAAAGCCGCCCGTCAATCCCCTTGCGCAGAGTCTCAATGCCATGACTTTGCGCTTTAATCGCTGATGAACGACTTGATCGTTGATCTTCAAAAACATTGCGCGCGTTCTGGTATCTACATCGGCCTCTCGCCACGGATAGTAATTGGCGAACCAAGGGGGCCGAGGGGGAACAATGAACGAAGCGCTGGCGGAACCGCTCACCGGATATCAGGTGGTGGCCGTGGCCACTGCCGTCGCCGGAGTGGTGGCGGGCCTGGTGCGGGCCTACGTGGCATACCGCGCCCGCATGAACGAGGAACGCGAGGCGACAACACGCACCACAGCGCGGGTCACGTGGCTGATCCGGCTGGCCGAGGCGGACCATGACGTCGTACGGATCGTGGAGCGCGATCGCGACGGGCATCGGGAGGTCGAACTGGGCGGGCGCGGCGCGTCGAAGCCCGGCCCCGTCGAGGAGGCGGCGTGACAGACATCAAGGGCACCGCCGCTCTCACACCGGATCCCGACGACAACGACGCTCTGCGCGAGGCGGAGGCGGCCCGCCTGAAGGCCGTTCACGACCGGGAGTTCGCCGAATTCACCGAAGGCTCGTACCACACCGTGGAACGGATTCTCCGGGCGAGATGCCGGGACCGTCAGGCGGTGGAGGACGCGCTTCACGAAGCCTTTCTGCACGGTCGGGTCGAGTGGTCCAAGCTCCGCGACCACGTCCGGCCGATCGGGTGGATCGTCCGTACGGCGCGGTTCAAGATGCTGAAGGATCACGACCGACGACTGCGGGAGGCCGCGGTGGCGCCGGAGGACCTGCCGCCGTCGTCCCACTCGGACATCGCTGACGCGTGGGAGGCGCAGGAGACGCTGCGCGGCTGGTTGCACCAGTTGCCGGTACGGCACGCCGAGGTGTTCCAGATGTCGAAGGAGGGCTTCTCCAACCAGGAGATCGCCCGCATCCTCGGCCTGACCGAGAACAGCGTCCGCTCCTACAAGGCCGCCGCCAAGAAGGAGCTGTGCGAACTGGCCGAGAAGGCCGGCTTCACCCGCTCGGAGAGCGAGCGGCGGCAGGGGGCCGGCCGTGGATCTCGATGACATCCTGGCGCTCGCCGAGACCACACCCAGCCCGTTGGAGCTCGCGCGCGCCCGCCGGGTGGCGCGGACCGTGCAGAGCCAGCACGACCTGTCCCTCGCCGAGGGCTACAAGATCATCGTCGACACCGACCTCGCCGATCCCCTGACCTGGGACGCCGACGAGGCCGTCCGGGTCACCCGCGCCGCCCAGCTGGCGAAGCAGGGCACCGTCACCTGGCTGCCCGGCGACCACGACGCGGAGCGCTTCGAGCGGCTCTCCTGGTCCGACGAGATGGCGATGATCGTCGGGCACGCGCCGGGAACGCTCCGCCTCACCCCGCGGACGCTCGCCGACCTCGTTCATCCCGCCGATGTCGAGCGCGTCCTCGCCGCGGTGCGGACGGCGTGGGAACAGAGCCGCCCCGACGAGATCGGCTTCCGGGTGGTCCAGCCCGGAGGCAGCGTCCGCCACGTGTACTGCCACCTCGAGATCCTCACCGACGCGGGCCGGCCGGTCGGCGTCATCGCCACCGGCGAGGACATCACCGCGCTCGAACTCGCCCGCCAGGAGCAGCGCCGGCTCGCCGTACGCAGCCGGATGCTCGGCCCCGACCCGGCCGTCCGGGACGTGCTCACCGGGCTCCAGACCCGCGGGTACGTGATCGACGAGGTCGACCGGGCGCGGCGCACCACCGGCGGCGCCCTGATCGTCGTGGCGACCGAACCGGCCACCCGGCTGCCCGACGCGCTGACCGACGAGGACCGCGACCAGGTGACGGCGGAGATCGCCCGGACCCTGCGCGCAGTCGCCGGGGACGGCGTCACCAGCGGGCTGGTGGGTTCCGGCTCGTGGGGGCTACTGCTCGCCCCCCGGGACGACGCGGGGAAGGCCGAGGCCCTGGCCGCCCGGATCGTGGACAAGTTCCGGAACCATCTGTTCAGCGTCCGGCAGAAGCCCCTGCGGCTCAACACCTCGGCCGGCGTGGTCCATTTCGACAACGACATCCCGGACACCGGCTTCGACCTTCTCGTGGACGGCGAGCACGCGGCCCGCGACGCGCACCGCAACGCCACCGCCGTCAAGGTCCTGGAGCGGCCGGTCGCCGAGCGGGAACGGACGGACCGGTGCCGCCGCCGGATTCACCGCGCCGTCTCGGCCAACCGGTTCGCCCTGTACGCCCAGCCCATCATCGATCTCGGGCTCAATCAGGTGGCCCGTCACGAGATTCTGCTGCGCGTTCGCAGCGACACCGGTGAACCGGTCGCGCCGTGGGCCTTTCTCGACATGGCCGAGCGGGTCGGCGAAATCCTGGCGGTGGACAAGTGGGTCATCGACCACGCTCTGGAACTGATCGGCCGCGGGGCACAGACCTCCCATTACCAGGTGAACATTTCCGGGAAGTCGCTCGCCGACCCGGGACTGCTCGCTTTCGTGACCGGGGCGATCCACCGGCACCACGTCAAGCCGGAATGCCTGACGTTCGAAATCACCGAGACCGCGCTCATCGAGAACCGCAACGAGGCGCTGGCCTTCGCCACCGGAATCAGAGAGGTCGGCTGCCACCTGGCGCTCGACGACTTCGGCACCGGATACGGCGCCCTCGCCCAGCTCAAATACCTGCCGGTGGACCTGGTGAAGATCGACGGCGCGTTCATCGTCGACCTGTGCCGGTCGCCGGCCGACCAGGCTGTGGTGTCGGCGCTCGTCGAGCTGTGCCACACGCTCGGCATCCGGGTCGCCGCGGAGTACGTCCAGGACCAGGAGACCCTCGATCTCCTGCGCGCCGCGGAGGTCGACTTCGCGCAGGGATATCAGATCGGGCGGCCGGAACCGATAACTGTGAGCCAGGAGGAGGTGCAGAGCGTCGAACTCGAACTGCGGCTCCTGCCTCAGCAGACCGCCATGGGATGACCGGTCGTCACCCGGCCCGGCTGGGAACCGGCGGGGCGGGTTCCGCCTCGGGCGACCCGGCCGGCGGGGACGCGGCCGCGCGGCGGCGGAACAGCAGCAGCATCAGCCAGCCCGCGACCAGTCCCCAGAACGCGCCGCCCACCCCGAACAGGCTCACCCCGGAGGCGGTGACCACGAACGTCACCACCGCCGCCTCCCGCGCGTCCGGCTGGGCCACCGCCGCCGCGACCGCCCCGGCCAGCGCGCCGAGCAGGGCGAGCCCGGCGACGGCCTCGACCAGCACCGGCGGGGAGAGCAACACCAGTGTGGTGGCCACGCCCGCGCCGAGCCCGAGCAGCGCCAGCCCGATCCCGGCGGTGACCGAGGCGATCCAGCGCCGTTCCGGGTCCGGGTGGGCGTCCGGCCCGGCCGCCAGCGCGGCGGTGATCGCGGCCAGGTTCACCGCGTGCCCGCCGGCCGGCGCGCCGAGGGCGGTGGCGAGCCCGGTCACCCGCAGCGCCGAGCCCAGCGGGGCCCGATAGCCGTAGCCGGCGAGCACGGCGGTGCCGGGCACGTTCTGGGCGGCCATGGTGACCAGGAACAGCGGCAGCGCGAGCCCGACGACGGCGGGCAGCGTCCAGGCCGGCGCGGTGAGCGCGACGACCGGCGCGGCGTCCATCCGGGCCGGGCCGGAGGTGGTGAGCGCGATCGCCACCACCGCCACGGCGAGCGCGCCGGGTACCGCCCAGCGGCGGGCGAACCGGTGCAGCAGGAGCCAGACCAGCACCACCGGCCCGGCCAGCCAGGGCACCTCCACGAGGGCGCGTACGGGCGCCGTACACAGCGGCAGCAGCACCCCGGCGAGCATGGCGGAGGCGATCGGGGCGGGGATCGCGGCGACCGCGCGGCCGAGCGCGGGGATCAGCCCGGCGGCGACGATCAGCAGGCCGGCGAGCAGGAACGCGCCGACCGCGGCGGGCCAGCCGCCGGTGACCGGCCCGGTGGCGACGAGCAGCGCCGCGCCCGGCGTGGACCAGGCGATCGACAGTGGCAGCCGGTGCCGCAGGCCGAGCCAGACCGCGCAGGCGCCACTGGCGACGCAGAGCGCGAGCAGGCCGGAGGCGGCCTGGTCCCGGTCGGCGCCGACGGCGCGCAGCCCGGCCAGGACGACTGTGAACGAGCTGGCGAAGCCGACCAGGGCGGTCACCACGCCGGCCAGGACGGGTTGGAGCCGACCCCCCATGCTCTCCTCCTCCGCCGTTCCGTTTACGGAACGGCACGGTGTAGCACGATAGCCCTCATGACAGCCGCCGCACCACCCGATGACCGGGGCGCCCGGGAGGTCGGCCGGCGCATCCGCTCGCTCCGCACCGAACGGGGCATCTCCCTGTCCGAGCTGGCCCGCCTCGCGGGCGTCGGCAAGGCCACGCTCTCCGGCCTGGAGAACGGCGTACGCAACCCCCGGCTGGAAACCCTG
The DNA here is from genome assembly GCF_000568915.1 of Micromonospora sp. M42. Classification (NCBI taxonomy): domain Bacteria; kingdom Bacillati; phylum Actinomycetota; class Actinomycetes; order Micromonosporales; family Micromonosporaceae; genus Micromonospora; species Micromonospora sp. M42. Next base: position 4,071,249 of record NZ_KK037233.1, read on the forward strand.
TACGCGATCACCGCGCAGCTCGGCGTGCCGCTGACCGCCGTACTCTCCGCGCCCGAGCAGGCACCGACGGTACGCGGGGCCGCGGTCGGCGCCACGCTGCTGGAGGTCTTCGGCGACCGGGAGGCGACCTTCGAGCTGTACCGGATGTGGGTCACCCCGGGTCCGGCGCAGCTCTCCCCCGCCCACTCCAGCGGCGTGACCGAGCACGTCACAGTCTTCTCCGGCGTACTGCGCGCCGGCCCGGTCGACGCCCCGCTCACCGCCGGTCCCGGCGGCTACCTGCGGTGGATCTCCGACGTGCCGCACACGTACGCGGCGGTGGGTGAGGAGGAGGTCCACGCGAGCCTGCTGCTGCGTTATCCTCGACCGTCCACACCGGACAGTTGACGCATACCCAGGATGCAAGCGGATGACATTTCTTTCAGCAGACCCGCCACCGCGTAGAGACGCGGAGCCGTTCTTCTTGGCAAGCTTGTCCTCATGACGCTCATCCTCCGCTCGGCCATCCTCAACGACGTCGGCCTCGTCCGGACCAACAACGAGGACTCCGCCCTCGCCGGTGACCGCCTCGTGGCGGTGGCCGACGGCATGGGCGGGCTCCCCGCCGGCGAGGTGGCCAGCGAGATCGTCATCCGGATTTTGGACGAGCTGACCCCGCCCACCGGCGCCGACGAGGCAGCCGACGCGCTGCGCGCCGTGGTCAGCACCGCCAACCAGCGCATCCGCGCGGCCATCACCGTCGACCCGGCCCGCGACGGCATGGGTACGACGCTGACCGCCGCCCTGCTCGCCGGGGACACCCTGGTGCTCGCCCAGGTCGGCGACTCCCGCTGCTACCTGCTGCGCGACCACGAGCTGACCCAGCTCACCCGCGACGACACGTTCGTGCAGGCGCTCGTCGACCAGGGCGCGCTCTCCCGCGACCAGGCCCGGCACCACCCGCAGCGCTCGCTGGTCACCCGCGCGGTGCAGGGCTCCGACGCGCCACCCGCCGTCGGGGCGCTCACCGTGTTCCCCGGCGACCGGCTGCTGCTGTGCAGCGACGGCCTCTCCGACTACGTGGAGGACGCCGCCATCGCGGCGGCGCTCGCCACCTACGGCGACCGCCAGCAGTGCGGCGAGCAACTGGTGAAGCTGGCCCACCAGGCCGGCGCGCCGGACAACGTGACTGTGGTCATCTCGGACGTCACCGAGGCGTGAGTCGGCGTCCTTTCCGGTTGCGGAGCGCGCCCGCTGCGGTTGGGATGAACGGATGCACATCCGCCGGCTGGCCGCCGATGAACGACTGACCACCAGCTTCCCGCTCCAGGCGTACGCGTTCGAGGCCTCGCCGATGGGCGCCTCCCGGACCGACCAGTTCCGCGCCTACCTGCCGTACAACGCCGGGAACACGACACTGGTGGCCGAGGAGGACGGCGTCACCGCGGCGGCGGTCTCGGCGATCCCGATGCGGCAGAACCTGCGCGGCGCGGTGCTGCCGATGGCCGGTGTCGCGGGCGTGGCCACCCACCCGCTGGCCCGCCGGCGCGGACACGTCCGCACGCTCATGCACCAGCTCCTCGACGGCATGCGGGACGAGGGGCAGCAGCTCAGCGCGCTGCACCCGTTCCGCGCCTCGTTCTACGAGCGCTTCGGCTACATCGGGCTGCCCCGGCGGCGTACCGCTGTCTTCTCCCCCGCGGACCTGGCGCCGCTGCTGCGCGCCGAACTGCCGGACGAGCTGGTCTGGGAGCGGATCGGCACCGGCTATGCGCGGTGGCGCGCGTACACCGAACGGTGCCTGCGGGAACGGCACGGCTTCGCGGTCTTCCCGGACTTCCGGGCGGTCGGGCTGCGCGACCGCGACGACCGCTGGCTGGTCAGCGTGGTGCGCGGCGGCGAGACGGTCGGCGCTGTCACCTACCGGATCGACGACCACGCCGGCACGCTGCACGCCGACGACCTGCTCGTCGACGACCCGTACGCCCGGGCGTCGGTGCTCCAGTTCTTCGCCCGGCACGTCGACCAGGTGGCCCGGATCAGCGTCCAGATTCCCCCGGACGAACTGCCCGAGCTGTGGCTCACCGACCTCGACGTGCAGGTGGAGGCGAGGGTGGCCCGGCCCGACCCGACCGCGCCGATGGCCCGGCTGCTCAGCCTGGACGCGCTCGCCGACCAGCCGGTCGGGGTGGGCCGGGTGCTGATCGAGGTGGTCGGCGACCGCTGGCTCGCCGGCCGGCACCTGCTCGACGGCACCACCGGCAAGCTCGCGGTGCTGCCCGCGCAGACCACCGCCGAGGGCGGCGTGCCGGCCGCGCGGCTCACCGCCGCCGGGCTGTCCGCCCTGGCGTACGGGGTGCTCGACCCGGCCGAGGTGGTCGTACGCGGCCTGGGCGACGTGCCGGTGGACGCGGCCGGTGAGCTACGCCGCCTCTTCCCCCGCGAACTGCCGCACCTGTTCGCCGACTTCTGACCCGGTTGGCGGCACCCGCGCGGGGGTAGGGTCCAGCGCGTGCCGGAATGGCTGGAAGCGGGATTCTGGGGCCTGCTCGCCGGGTCGGCCCTGCTGATCGGGGCGGCCGTCGGGTTCTTCGCGCGCGTACCGCGCCGGACGACCGCCTCGGTGATGGCGTTCGGGGCGGGCGTGCTGCTCTCCGCCGTCTCGTTCGAGCTGATCGACGAGGCGCACGAGCAGGGTGGCCTGCGGCCCGTGGTGATCGGCGCGGCGATCGGCGCGCTCGCGTACACCGGGGCGAACGTCCTGCTGGCCCGGCACGGCGCGCGGCACCGCAAGCGCTCCGGCGACGAACAGCCCTCCGAGCGGGAACAGCCCGGCTCGGGTACGGCGATCGCTGTCGGCGCGCTGCTCGACGGCGTACCCGAATCGGTGGTGATCGGCGCGAGCCTGCTGGCCGGCGGCCCGGTCAGCCTGGTCACCGTCATCGCGGTGTTCCTCAGCAACGTGCCGGAAGGGCTGTCCAGCGCGGCCGGCATGCGGCAGGCCGGGCGCACCCGGCGCTACGTGTTCGGGCTGTGGACGGCCATCGCGTTGATCTCCGGCGCGGCGGCGCTGGCCGGGTACACGCTGCTCGGCGGCGCGCCGCCGGAGGTGCTGGCGACGATCACCGCGCTCGCGGCGGGTGCGATCCTCGCGATGATCACCGACACGATGGTGCCGGAGGCGTTCGCGGACGCGCACCTGCTGGTCGGGCTGATCACAGTGCTCGGCTTCCTGGTCGCGTTCGCGCTGTCGCACGCCTGACCGTCGCGCGCTTTGCCGGGGCCGCTGCCTGCGGGCACGCGGCCGCTCGCTGCGGCTGCGGTGCCAGCTGCGGCTGCGGCTGCGGTGGTGGTGGCTGGGGCTGCGGCTGGGGTGCCAGTTGCGGTGGTGGCTGCGGTTGCGGCTTAGCGGCGGGTTAAGGATCGGCTGTGGAGTCGTGCCGGGGCGGCCGGGCCTCCTAGCATCGGGCGGTGCGCGTGAAGTCGGCTGTCACTCTGCTCGTCCTCGCCCTGGCGACGGCGACGCTGCCCGCCTGCGGCGACGATCCGGCCCCCGCACCCGCCGCCGACCCCGGTTCGCCGGCCGGTCCGGCAGCCGCCCCGTCGCCCTCGCTCTCCCCGAGCGGGCGTTCCGGACTCGGCAGCGCCCGGCCGAGCCCCACCCCCGCCACAGTGGCGTTCCGCGCCGGCAACCCCGCCGGCCGGGCGAGCGTGCCGGCCGAGGCGCGTCCGGTGGACACCTCGCGCCCGACCCGTACCGTCGGCAGCGGCACCCCGGCGAGCTGCACCTCCGAGGCGGTGGTGAAGGCCGTCGCGGCCGGCGGCGTCATCACCTTCGACTGCGGGCCCGCGCCGGTCACCATCACCATGAAGGCCACCGCCAAGGTGGTGAACTCGCACGGCCCGCGCATCGTGCTGGACGGCGGCGGCACTGTCACGCTCAGCGGCGGCGGCAAGCGCCGCATCCTCTACATGAACACCTGCGACCAGGCGCAGGGCTTCACCACCTCGCACTGCCAGAACCAGGACCACCCGCAGCTCACCGTGCAGAACCTGACGTTCGCCGACGGCGACTCCACCGGCGAGCGGACCGAGGGCGGCGGGGGCGGCGCGATCTTCGTCCGGGGCGGGCGGTTCAAGGTGGTCAACTCGCGGTTCGTCGGCAACCGCTGCGACCGTACCGGCCCCGACCTGGGCGGCGCGGCGCTGCGCGTGCTCAGCCAGTTCGAGAACAAACCGGTGTACGTGGTGAGCAGCACCTTCACCGGCGGTGTGTGCGCCAACGGCGGGGCGCTGAGCAGCATCGGCGTCTCCTGGACGGTGCTGAACAGCGTCTTCCGCGACAACCGGGCGATCGGCACCGGCGCGAACCCGGCCCGGGGCGGCACGCCGGGTGGTGGCAGCGGCGGCGCGACCTACTGCGACGGCAACGAGTTCGCGGTGCGGATCGCCGGCACGGTCATCGAGGACAACAGCGCGAACGAGGGCGGCGGCGCAATCTTCTTCGTCAGCAACAACCGCACCGGCACGCTGCAGATCGACAGTTCAACGCTGCGCCGCAACCCGAGCAGAGGCTTCGAGACAAAGGGCCACCCCGGCATCTTCTTCCTGGGTGCCCAAATCTCCTGACCCCCTCCCTGCCCCGCCCCGCCCCGCCTCGCCTTGCCCCGCCTTGCCCCGCCTCACCTCGCCCCGTCGATCATGAAGTTGGCGGTCCCGATATCGGCGTGTCGACCCGCCAACTTCATGATCACCGGCCAGTCCTCCGCCCTACGGCGCCCGCCCCACCCGCCCCACCCTCGCACCTGCCCTTCAACTCGGTGATCAAGGAGTTTGTGTTCCAGTTGATCTCTGCGCGTGACACAAACTCCTTGATCAACAGGGCGGGGTGGCGGGGTGGGGCGAGGGCGGAGCGGATGGGACAGCGGCGGGCAGCGGCGAAGGGTGGGATCAGTAGGGGTTGGGGTGGCCGGGGAGGTGGCCTCGGGTCAGGGCTGCGGGGCGACCGGGGAGGGTCGGGTCCGGGGACAGCGGCGGGGAATCCGTGCCGGCTCTCGTGGCCATGCCGGTGAACAGGTCCTTCAGGGCGGTCACCGAGTCGATCGCCGGGGCCCAGCCGAGTTCGGTCTCGGCACGGTGGCTGGACATCAGCGGCACGTTCAGCGCCAGGTCGACCCAGCCGGTGTCGACCGGTTGCAGCCGCGCCCGCCAGGTCAGCGCCGCCGCCGCGCGCAGCACCGGCGTCGCCACCGGCACCGTCCAGCCGTGGAAGTGCCGGGCCACCAGCTCCGGCGTCAGCACCGGGTCGGCCGCCACGTTGAAGGCGCCGCCCGCATCCCCCAGAACCGCCCGGGCGTACGCGTCGGCCACGTCGTCGGCGTGCACCGCCTGCATCCGCAGCCGCTTGTTCGACGGCACCAGCGGAATGCGGCCGTACCGGAGAAGGCGCACCGGCGCCAGCGGGCCGAGGAAGTAGCGGCTGATCTCCGTACCGGCCTCCCGCTGGAAGATCAGCCCCGGGCGCAGCCGTACCACCCGGAGCTTCGGGTGCTCCCGCTGCACACCGTCGAGCAGCGCCTCCACCTCCGCCTTGTCCCGGCTGTACGACGACGTCTCCACCCCGGTCGCCGGCCAGTTCTCGCTGACCGGATGGTTCTTCGGGCCGGGCGCGTAGGTGCCGACCGATGAGGCGTACACCAGGGCCGGAACGCCGACCCGGACGGCGGCCTCGATCACCGCGCGGCTGCCGCCGACGTTGGTCCGGTAGAGCGTGCGGCGGTCGTGGCTGGGCTGGATCTGCCAGGCCAGATGCACCACCGCCCGCGCCCCGGCGAAGATCCGCACGAGCTGGTCGGCCGCCCCGGGCGCGCCGATGTCGCAGGAATGCCACTCCACGTCGGCGTACGGCTCACCGGCGTCCGGCCCGGGCAGCCGGCGCGCGACGCCCACCAGTTCCGCTTCCGCCTCCCGCCGCAGCCGGCGCAGCACGGCCGTCCCCACGTTGCCGGTCGCTCCCACGATCACGATGCGCATGTCCGGTGCGGTACCCGCTGAACCGGGCAGCAACCGCTCACGGACGGGGGTTCGTGCGCACCCAGCCCTTCTCCCGATCGCGGCGACCCGACGTGGCGGCCAGGCAGCGCGGACAGACCCAGCCCTCCGGGTCGGCCTCGGTGAGGACGTCAGTGCCGGAGTAGTCGAACGGCACGTGCGGGAAGCGGCGCAGGCGGGTACGGCTCAGCGGCAGCCCGCACAGCGTCTGGTTCTGGCCCGGCAGCCAGGCGTGCACCTCGCCGCCGGGCCGGCGTACGCCGTCGGCGCCCGGGACCTCGCGGGAGGCCGCGACGGCGGCGGTGCTGGTCACTCGCATGGTTGCCTCGGTTCCCCGGGCGGGGAGATTCACGCCTCGCGTCTGACAGGTCGCCTGGTTCGGGTCTGAAGATCGACAGGCGGTGGAAGCCGCGAGCTTAGGGCGGCCGGGTTCCGGTAACCTGAGCGGGCGGGCCGCTAGCTCAATGGCAGAGCTGTGGACTTTTAATCCATAGGTTCAGGGTTCGAGTCCCTGGCGGCCCACTCAACAGCGCATCTGAGCTGCGAGAACATCGGCCGAAGATCATCGGGCACAACCAGGGCACAACTCAGGCATGATCTTGGCTGACGCGGGGTGCGGATGACTTGCCGTCTGCCTGCCGCAGCAGGCTGCCGACCAGTCCGCGCGGGCGGTCCTTCTTCGGCAGCCAGTGCACGTAGGTCTCCAACGTGATCCGCAGGTTGGCGTGCCTCAGCGCCTTCTGTACCTCCTGGGGCTCGACACCGTTGCTCATGAGCGTGGTGGCGAAGAAGTGGCGCAGGGAGTGGAAGGTGCCTTCCTTCGGCCACCCGGCGGCCTGCCGCCGATCCGCCCACAGCTCCGACCAGTAGGTGTCCGTCAGCAGCTTGCCGCGCGCCGAGGTGAACAGGACCGCCACCGGTCGGATCAAGCGCTCTCCGGTGGTGATGTCGGGCAGCTCGAACTCGACAGGACCGACCTCGTTGAGATGGGCGGTCAGTTCCTCCGCGACCACCGCGTCCAGGTCGACGGTCCCGGTGGACCCGCTCTTAGGTGGCGAGAGGTAGAAGCCGCCGAAGTGCTCCGGCGAGTGCCGTAGTTGCTGCATCACGTGCAGCTCGCCGTGCTCGAAGTCAGCACAGCGTGAACCGGCTTCCATTCCCAGGACCTCACCGAGGCGAAGCCCTTCCCCTGCTCCCAGCCAGATAGCCGCCCGGAATCGCCGGGGTACCACCTCAACGAGTTTGAGCACCTGGTCCCCGGTGGGAACCCATTTCGGTGCCCGCGACAGACCGCGCAGGATCTGGGCGAGCTTCACGCCGTTGCAAGGGTTGTCCGGGAATCGCCTTGTCGACGACGGCCGCGTTCATGATGGTCTTGAACAGCCCGAAGTACAGACTCACCGAGGACTTCGGCGTTTGCTTGTCGAGCAGCCGCCCGAGCCAGGCAGCACGTCCGTCAGGGTGATCGACCGATTCTCTTCTCGCCGAACGCGGACAGGAGGTGCTTGCGCAGGTTCTGCGGTATCCGCCGCCGGGTCTCCGTCGACCACCCGGATTCGCGGGCCTCTCTCCACCGCTGCGCGTATTCACCGAAGGTCAGCTCGGCTTCCGCCCGCTTGACCAACACCTCTGGTGCTACACCGGAGCGGCACGCCAGATCGAAGGTTTCCGCTTCGCGCTTGAGATCGAACAACCGTTTCCGATCGTTGCTATCGGCATCGGCGTAGCGGACCCGCCAGCGCTTGCCCCGGCCATACCGCTTGGACGGAATCGGCTTCTTCGTGTCGGGGTCGCGCTTCTTGAGGTACCACAGGTCATCGATCGGCATGTCAGGCCGCCTGTTCTTCCAGCCACGCCCGAACACTGGAGGAGAGCGAGTCGTATCTCTGGCCAGACGCCTTGCCGACGCAGCGAGCGGTGCAGGTCAGCCAGTCCGAAGTCGTCCACATTTACCCGCGCCGCGGCGCTGTGCCGACCGACCTCTGGCAGCAGCTCCTGGAGAAGGCCACTCAACAGGTCGGCGTCCTGGTCTACGGCGGGCTGTTCCTGCCCGAGTTCAACCACCGGTGGGTGCCGACTCTGCGAGAGAAGGCGCTGGCCGGGTCTCAGGTGGAGTTGCTATTCGGAGATCCGGAGGGCAAGCACATCGCCGAACGGGGAGACGACGAAGGCATCGGCGTAGCCATGTCGACCAAGATTCTGAACGCGCTGGCCTTCTACAAGGACCTTCGAGACCTGGGCACGGTCGGGATCTACTACCACGACACGATCCTGTACAACTCCATCTATCGCTTCGATGACGAGATGCTGGTCAACACCCACCTCTACGGCACGCCAGCCGCCTACGCCCGGTCCTGCACCCTGCGCCGGCTCGGGGGCACGGACCTGTTCGACAGCTATGTCGCCAGCTTCAACCGTGTACTCGGCAAGAAGCGGGCCGTCTGGCCCGGACACTGAGCTGGCAGCGGTAAGAGGCTAGGCCATGGCCCGGATCGAGCACTTCAACAACCCGAACGCCCCGAAGCCGAACAGCATCGTCGTCGCGGTGACGGTCTTCGTGCAGGACGAGCAGGGCCGGGTGCTGCTCATCCAGCGGACCGACAACGGCCTGTGGGCGCTACCAGGTGGCGCCCAGGACTTCGGCGAGTACATCGCCGAGACGGCCGTACGGGAGACGCGCGAGGAGACCGGCGTAGAGATCGAGGTGATCAGCGTGGTCGGGATCTACACCAACCCGAATCATGTGGTCGAGTACAGCGACGGCGGGGCGCGGCAGGAGTTCTCGATCTGCTTCCGAGGCCGGTATATCGGCGGGGCGCCTACGACTAGCGACGAGTCCTCGGCAGTGCGCTGGGTGGCGCAAGAAGAACTCGAGGATTTATCTATTCACCCATCAATGCGGCTACGTATCGACCACGGATTTGAGCAGCGGGGCGAGCCCTATATTGGTTGATCAGCCAAGCGTTTCTGCATACGCCGTACCGCAACCAGCAATGGCGCCTCGGCCTTCTGCCAGAAACGTGTCACCAGGTCATCAGGCCCGTACCGCTCGCGAATCCAGCGAGCCGTTCCTCGACCGTCAGATCTTGGCCGTCCGTCCCAGTCGTCATATCTGCGAACCATAGCGCGTCTGATGTTGCAGACTCCTCAAAGGAGAACTCGCCTGCCAGAACGTCACCGAGACCGCGTTCATCCGCCTCATAGGAGGTGCAAGAGTGATAAGCGATCAGGGCAGCCAACCGCGGGCTGAAGCCCTCCCGCCGCGCCCATCGCGCCCCATCGAGCGCATGAAAACCGGTGTCAGCAACATCGGGCGCATAGCCGATATCGTGCAGCCAAGCGGACGCGACTAGCAGGTCCGCGTCTTCGCCGACCAACCTTCCTAGTGTCTTGGCCTTGGCTGCCACTGCCTGGACGTGTCGCCAGCGGCGCGGCGAGGTAGAAGCCAGGTGGCGAGCGGAAGTTTCCGCCGCCCAGCCGCTAAGAGAAGTCACGCAGGGAATGGTACACACGCTGGCTTAGCCTGCGCCACGTTCCGGTACCCGTCAGTCCACCTGATCGTCTGGGTCTGGAATTTCAAGCAGAGCCTCGGTAGCGAAGTCCCGAGGAGCGTCGGGCTCGGTGGCCAGCAATCGTTGAACGAAGTTCGATTCCCGCTTGAAATCCTCTTCCGCGGTGCGAGGCTTCCAAGCGAAGGGGTTCCCTCCGAGCGACCATACGACAAAATCATCGTAAAGCTGATCGTCCGTCAACAACAGTCGCGGTCGCTCAGGCAGGGACTTTGCTAGATTGGTCAGCGACTGGCATTCGCGTGCTGGTTCGGTAACCGCCACCACATCATACGGGGCCTGAATCGCGTCTGCGAGAGTGTCAAGCAATTCCACAGTTCGGCCGGACGTGCCTCCAACTCTACGCTTTACTTCTACAGGTACAAGACTCCCATCCGAAAAGAGAAGCAGGACATCAGCCTCCCCAACGTCGAGATTCGTTTTGGGATCTATGAAGCGGACGCCTGGGTGAGCGCCAACTAGTCCGTGTCCGTCCAACAGTTCGGTCAGCCACCGTAGAGCGAAAATGTGGCCAAGACTATCCGTTTCTAGGACCCGTCGCAGCGGCTCACCGATCCGATAGGTGAATAGCAAATCGCGGGCGCCATACGGCTGGGCAATGGCCCTTCCACATCCCGGGCAGCCGACCGGGGGCGGTAGTGAGGCTATCGGCAGCCATGAGGAGCTGGAGCAGTAGGGGCATGTAATGTTAGTTCCACGCACTAGCAGGTGTCTGCGCTCTGCCCAGGCAACCCAGCGCTTTGCGGCAGCCTCATTTCCTAGGGCTTGCCGGAACTTCTGAAAGGGAAGGGCTCGACCCTCCCCGGCGGGAGCTACTGCGGGGTCATCCCTTCCAAGCTCTTGGGCCGCAGACTCGAACGCTTGCGGATCGGCTCCAAGCTTCATTAGCTCGCGATGGGTGCGGGTCCACCGCTGCCTCCACCACGACATCCCACTACGCTCACCGATCTCATAAAGAAGGTGGATCAGCGGCCGATGTAGAAGCCAGCGGATCCCACTCACATCGCCGATTGATTCAATGAGTGTCGATGCAGCTAGTCCTGCTTCCGACGGAGCTACCTTCAGCTTTCGGCTTTGCGCTACGGCGGCAAGGCATGTCCAGGTAGGCGGCCAGGCCACCTCAACCGTGCGTTCCCGGTTAAGGGCTACGGGCACTTGGGCTGCCCCAGCCTGGAACCGAGCAAAGAACTGCTCTCCCCGTAAGGTGGGATCCGCCGGGATGGGATGCCCCGAGACATAAACGTCAAGAACCATGCTGGGTTGGCGAAACCCTGAGAGAGTGGGGTTTAGGATTTCGCGGTCGGAGTCACTGAGGGCATCCAGCTTCGCTCTTCCGTTACGCCATATCGCCACCTGGCTACGAGGTCGGGAGGGTGGGTAGCCGAATGTAACTAGATCCTCGTAGTTGGCGCACAGTGCACTGGATGCGTCTGCCGTAAGGGACTGCAACTCGGAAGTATCCAGCGAAGCGCTTGTAACGTAGCACTTCCCGCCGCTGAAGCCGAACATAGTTGCGATGCCCGGCTCGGAAAGCCGATCGAGTGTCGCGGCAGATATTTCAGCAATCGGCAGACCTATTGGGAGCGCTCTGTGGTCTCCATGTGCGGCCCGGAGGTTCCACAGCAGTGCGACGTCTTCGACTGAGCCGGGACTAACCGCAACGACAATATTAGGGCCGGCCGCACGCCGAATCGAGTTCGGCCGTGGGATGACCGAGTCTGTAGCGATGTAGCTAGTGTCGGGCTCGCTGCCAGCGGCCAGGAAGGCATTACTTACTCGCCGCGGGCTAATAAACTCCTCGTGGTTGAGGCGCGCGATAAGATCATCGAGGGAGCCTGACACGCGCTCGCGCGTGACATTAAAGATGTCTTCGAATCGCAGATCCGGCTTCAACGAGGCGAACTCTGAGAGTCTCTCACTGGGGCTTGAAGGCCAAGCTCCGAGAGTTGCGGCATAAATCGGATACCAAGGGTCAGTAGATTCTAGTTCCGCAATTTTGACCGGTCGCCAGTTCTCGGCCGATTTAGTAGACGCGAGAACAATCACAGGGTAGTCCCACACCGCCCGTTTTCCAACGCGCCTGGGGAGGCGTACATCAACTTCCTTTAGCCCAGATATGTAGTCGACCTGCTGTGTCTCCAGCAGCCTCGCATAGGCTTCTGGAATTCGGCCACGGGTGACCGGGAGGAGGGGCTGTCCACTACCACCCCAGACCTGACACAGGTGACTAATCTCCTCGATTAGGCTTGTCATGTCCCCCGCAGAAACCGGGCGGGCCCAGCGCTGTGGGCGTAGCCGAGTGTGAACCTCGAGTGCGCCGTCAAGTAAGGCGTCATCCAACAGGCCAAGCATCGCGACAGGGTCTCACATCCTTGTGCCCTACTTGGGACGACGCGCCAGGCAGCGATGTCGGGCAAGGACTCGTTCCCCACGCCGTGCTGCTGTGGGCACATGTCACGAGGTGCAGCGTCAGGAGTTTCTAATACCGATGTGTCACGCAGGTCTTGAGACCGGACACGCGCAACTCGCGCAAACCTGTGAGAAGCCTCTGTACGGGATGAAGGCGGCCCGCTTCGCAGGCCGCGCGGGGGCCGAACCTGGGCCGGGCCGATGGCCCGCCGCCGCGCCTCTGGCCTTCGGCCGCCAGCGCGACGGTGACAGCCCGCCGGCGGCGCGACATACGAAGAAGCCCCGGGCCGCCATGATCGATGGCAGTTCCAGGGCTTCACGTTGAACGAGACACAGACAGTGCCTCCGGCGGGGCGCTCGGGCGCTCTGGGATGGTGGCGCCATCCCGACAACCTCCGTCCGGGCAAAGCCGAGTGGATGGCTAGCGGGAGTGCCAGGTGTTCTCCGTGGGCGGTGGTTGCGGCGGCAAGACACCATCACAACGTGGATGGTTTCTGGAGCGGGGCCGTGAGTGCCCTAATTGGTGCGGTCGTTGGCGGTGTCGCTAGTTGGCTAGCCGCATGGATGCAGGTTAGAGCAGCAATGCGGGTCGCCAAAATGCAAGCCGACAACGCTATTGAGGCGCAGCGACTACTGCGCAAGGAGCAGTCAGAGCATGAAGCGATAAGAGCTTACTATCCACTAGTGACGAGGCAGCTAGAGGCACTTGCCAGTCTCGAAACAGCGCACATGCACTATCCGACAGAAGATGGGCGCTGTCCAGAAGAGGTCGATCCGCCGGAGATCGCTGCGGAACTAGTGATTGAATATGAGAAGTTGTACCCGCTGCATCACGCATTCTTGCATCCGACTATCTCGCACGAGCTGGCCTGGGTCGCGGAAACCTTGAATTCGGCAGTGCGCGGCAGCAAAATGTTTGCTCATATCGTCCTGGGGCCACCGCATCCTGAATTATGCGAAGTCGCCCGGGCGGCGGCGAGTGCAAGTGACATTGCTGATTTTGTCATGCGTTGCTTCCGAAATCAGATGATCGGTAAGCCGCTACCCGATCCCCGCCATCACGATCGTTATGTGGGCGACATCGTTGTCGATCGGGCCCTGAGGCAGCAGACTCTCGCCAAGCAAGCGTCAGCGAAGCTGAGGGCCACGGGCATGTAGGTCGGCCAAGCGCCTCCGGCCGGCATCCAAGATCATGCCGTTGCCAAGCCGTCCAAGGGAGGCTGGCGCTGACTATCGTTGACCAACTACGCCAAGCGTAGCGGCAGGTCAGGATCGCCATCATCCGGTTTGGTTCAATGCACCCCTGCCGTAGATCAATACCGCTGGAAGCGGCCTCGTCAGAAGACCGACAGCCCAGAATCCTTCACGTCGTGCACTCGCGTCCGTACCGTACGCACTCATGGCGTCGCGGGGAAGATCGAAGTTGTGGCAGTACTGGGGCTACGCGGTTCTGGCGCTGCTCTTCCTATCCCTGGGCAACAACGCGATCGGGCCGGGCGTCTACGCCGTTCTCGTCGGCCTACTGATCGTCTTCGTCCTCTTCCAAGCACCGGTGTACTGCGGCGCGATCAACCGCAAGCGCGGCGGCGTGGTCGAGTTCTGCCGCAACAACTCGACGGGGCTGATCCTGGGATGCCACCTCAGACAGCACAAGTGGCAGAAGTTCGGGCGTGACTGGTGGTCTCTCGGCTGGCGGGAGAAGACCAAGGGCATCTGGACCGGCGCGTCAGCGAAGCTTGCAACAGTCAGCGGCATCGTCGGCACGGTCACGGGGATCATCGGCGTCTTCAAGTAGCCCTGCGATCGGGCACGCTCCCTCCCCCTTGCGACAAGATCAACGGGCACAACTCCGGCACAACAGAGGGCGACAAGGGCTGTCAAACGTTGCCAGGCACCGTGAACGGACGCCCTGCTCAGCAGCCCGATCTGTCCGGTCACGGCGGATAGTCATGAGGCCCGCCGGATTCAGGGTTCGAGTCCCTGGAGGCCCACTCTCTTGCAGCTCAGCGCCCCATTGTGTGGGCGCGATCTTGGCTCAGCATGGTTCGACCAGGACGAGACGCGGACCACTTGCTCTGGAGGTGGTCATGCGGACCGTCAACTTCACCCAGCTACGGCAGAACCTGGCCGCTGAACTCGACAGCGTCATCAACGACGCCGAGGAAGTGGTGGTGACCCGCTCGGGCCACGAACCGGTGGTCATCGTCCCGCTTGCCGAGTACGAGGCGATGAAGGAAACCGAGTACCTCTTTCGCAGCCCGGCCAACGCCGCCGCGCTGCGCCGTTCGATGGAGGAGCTCGAGAAGGGCGACGCGGCTGACTAGAACCAGTACCTCAGCCACACGGGCCAAAAGCTGGTCGAGCTCATCAACGGCCTCATCGCGGACGTGATGCAGGGTTCGAAGCTCTGCCGGCCCACCACATACCGCCTCCCGGGTCCTCCGGGGTCGAGCCGAGTCGCGGGCGCCGCGGGCCGCGACCCGGCACCGCTGGTCGGATACTGGCCGTGTGACGGAGGAACTGGCTAGCAGGTCGACGCGCTGGACGATTCACGGCGAGCGGGTAGTGGACGGCAGCCGGCGCTCCCGGTTGAGCATCGCCGACGTGGAGTTGCCGGACGGGGTCCGCTTCGAGCAGTACGTGATCCGGGCGCCCCGGTCGGCCATGGTTGCCGTGCTCGACGGCCAGGAGCGCCTGTTGCTGATGCGGCGGCACCGGTTCGTATTCGACAGATGGGTGTGGGAGCTACCTGGCGGCTACGTCGATGAGGGCGAGGACGCGGCGACCTGCGCGATCCGCGAGGTCGAGGAGGAAACCGGCTGGCGCCCGGGCGCCATGGAGCCCTTGGTGTCGTTTCAGCCTTGGGTAGCAACCGCAGACGCGGAGAACTTGCTGTTCCTTACCCGGACCGCGGAGTACACCGGTGCTCCGGTGGACGTCAACGAGACGGAGCGGGTGGCCTGGGTTCCGCTGGAGGAGACGCGGCAACTCATCTCCGAGGGAGAGATCGTGGGTGCCGGCACGGTGATCGCCGTGTTGGAGCTGATGGCGCGCAAGGCTCGGGGTGAGCTGTAGTCAGCGCCGCTGGCCGAGCACCGCGTCGACCCGGGTGATGAACTGCCGTACTGCCGGCTTGCGGCGGTGGGGCGCCAGACCGGTCTGCAGATCGCGTAGGTAGCGGACGGCACGAGCCGACCGCAGTTGGGTGGTCAGGGTGAGCGCCTCCGCGCCGACGGCACTGGCACGTTCCGGCTCGCCGTGGCGAGCGTGGACGCTGGCCAGCAGGGCGAGGTTGAAGGCTTTGCCGCGTACGTAGCGCTCGTCCATCTTGAGTGAGCGAGCGGCGAAGCGCTCGGCTCGGCGGTGTTGACCGAGCGCGTGGAAGCAGTGGCCGAACTTGGCCGACAGGTACGCCTCGTCGAAGTAGCCGAGCCACTGAGGATCGCTGCTGCGGTCCGCTCGGTCGAGGGTTCGCTCCGCTTGGTGAAGCGCGGTCGCGCAGTCGCGTTCGTGGAGGGCGACAGCGTGGGCATGCGCTTCCATGACCAGCGCTTCGGCAGTCAGCGCCGTGAGGCCGGCGTCGGCGGCCGTTCGGGCGAGGTCCAGGGCATGCGTGAGGTATCGCTGGGCGAGGCCGTGTTCGGCCATGTCGTACGCCTGCCACCCGGCGAGCTGCGTCAGTTCGGCAGCAGCGGCGAGCAGTCTGCGGCCGGTCGCCGGGTCGTACCGGCACTCGGTCACCAGGGGCGCCACCTCGTGGTGCAGGAAGCGGGTGACGTTGTCGCGGGCATGCCCGCCGCCGTACTGGTTGTCGAGTCGCCGATAAGTGGCGGTCATCTGCCGGATCGTGTCGATGTCGGGTTGACCGACCGTTCGTCGGCCCTCCTGCTCGACGGGCTGCGCCGTGGTGGCGGTGAACCAGCGTAGGGCGGGCAAGGTGTACGCGGTGGAGCTGAACACTGTCTGGCGAAGCAGTTCTCGACGGTTCACATCGCCTTCCCATAGCTGCGCGGCGGCCCGGACGTCCTCGCGCCAGGACCGGTTGGCCGGCACGTCACTGTGCCGACCGCGGGAGTGATCCGCCATGGCCGGGCGATATGACCGCTGGTAGGGCGCGAGCCCCAGCGTCATCCGAGCTTCGTCGGGCATGCCGCAGCCGTCGGCGATCCGCTCCAGCACGTCGATCGAGGTCACCCGTCGGCCGGCGATGATCCGGCTGATGTAGCCCTGCTCCAGGCCGACAGCCGCGCCGATGCGAGTTTGGCTCGCGCCGGTGTGCCGAGCGAGCAGCCGGAACACCGCACCGATGTCGCGGGCCGCCAGAGCCTTGTGCATTTCCTCGCGCGACCAGAGGTCGTCGGGTATCCGGAGGTTTTCCAGCAGCACTACGGCTCCCAGCGTCGTCAGACGACTACCCATGGTGGTCGATCAGGAGCCTACGGTCGGTGTACGGGCAGGTCGAGTCCGCTCATGTCACCGTGACATGACCGGTCGACATGGTCACCGCACCCCACTCGGCGGGACCGTCTCCGGCATGGACTTCGACGTTGACGACTCGCCGGGCGGGATGTTCGTCTACGGCTCTGAGCCGCCGGTCAGGCTCGCCTTCCCGACCCTGCACGACAGGATGGGCTCGTGACTATCCGGGGTCGCCTGTGTCCGTTGGTGCGATGGCTGTTCCGGCAACCCGATCCGGCATCACCGCCCGGAACAGGGCAGCGGTACCAGGACGCCGAGCGCGCGGCAGCGCGACAGCGCTTACTCGACCTGGCAGCGCAGCTAGGGCGACCGGAAGGCAACCGTGAGCCGGCGCAGGACGCGGCAGAGCATCGATGAGCCGAAGGGCGGCCCGGACGACTCCGAGCAGACGACACGTCTCGTACGAGGACTACCTGGTCGCGACGGCACTCACTCTCGCCCGGAGGCACCGCCCTGTCTGGTGCTGGCGGAAGTGGCGACGGATCTGCCGCTGCGGAGCAGATCTGCCCTGCCGCGCCCGGCACCGAATCCCTATCAATCGTGGCCACTGGCCGGGAGAGGACGCGTCGTGAAGGACGACCTGGAGCAGGCGATCCTGGCTGTGCATGTCCGTGGGTTCGACGGCATGTGCACCGGCTGCCGCGCCTGGTGGTCGCGGCTGTCGCCGTACCCCTGCTGGCAGGTGGAATGGGCGACCAGCCGGCAGGCACGGACGATCACCGCCCGTTTCCTCGAGGGTGTGCGGTGACCACCCACGGCCCGGTCATGCCGGTCTGGAGCTGCGGAGGTTGCGATCTGCCCTGGCCCTGCCCGACACGGAAACGCGAGCTGCGCGCGGAGTATGACCGCGCTCCCGTGTCACTGGCCCTCTACCTCGGCGCCTACCTGGTCCAAGCCACTGAGGACATGCCGTGGACGCCAGCCGGGGTGTTGCACCGCCGCTTTCTCGGCTGGACCAGGCAGGCCGACTAGGTCCGGCCGACGGAGGGTGAGTTCTCGCCCGTGACGGACTTCGAGTTCCCCGTCGGCAACGCGCCCTATGTCGTCACCGCTCAGTATCCCGACGGCACCTGGTCGGGCGGTGCCGGTGTTCCCGGCACTACGACCGCGTACGCGCCGGCCCCTCCGGTGTCGGAGATCGGGACGCCAGAGGGGTCGGCCAGAGCCGGCACTGCCTGTCGATCGACGCCCCCACGCTAACGCTCGTTAGGTCTATGGTCAGCGACCATGGTGAATGCGAATCGCAATCTGGGGCTGGGGCACGGCAGCGCATTCGGCGAGCGTGGGGTGGCGAAGAGGCTCGGCACATTGGGCCGGCACACATCGCTGACCGGCCGGCGATTACTGGAGATCGGCTGCGGGGACGGCACATACACGATGCGGCTGGTCGACGCGTTCGCGCAGATCGAGGCCGTCGACATCCAGCAGGATCGGCTGGAGCTGTTCCGGGAGCGGCTGGCCGGCGATCCGGCGGCGGCCCGGAAGATCAACGTACGGGAGTTGTCCGCCACCGAGCTGGACTACCCGGACGGCAGCTTCGACCTGGTCACCGCAATCGAGGTGGTGGAGCACATCGACGACCTGGATGCCGCCCTGCGGCAGGTCCACCGCGTGCTCGTGCCCGGCGGCCGGTTCGCGCTGACGACACCCAACCGGTGGTTCCCGTTCGAGACGCACGGCTTCCTGATCCGGGGCCGGCGGTACCGGCCGGCGCGGGGCCCGTTCCTGCCGTGGATCGTGCCGCTGCACCGTCGGCTCGCCGACGCCCGCTCCTTCACCGCCCGTGGCTTGTCCGCGCAGCTGCGGCGGGCCGGGTTGGAGCCGGTAGCGGTGGACTACATCATGCCGCCGTTCGACAGGTCCCGCTTCGGGCGTCGCATCCGGCCGGTGACCGACGCGATCGAACGCTCGCCGTTGAAGTTCTTCGGCATGGCCCTGGCGGTTGTCGCCCGCCGCCCGGCATGACGGTCCCAGCACGGGAAGCGCCCCAGGTTTAGCAGCTTGCCGGATGGCTATGAGGGGAATCGATCCGCAGACCGACGATCGAGGAGAGAGCCGATGGCCAGCGGTGCGATCCCGTCCGACGATCCGACCCGTACCCTCGTCCATGCCCGGCCCGACGACCCCGGCCTCGCGCACCTCGCCATCGCGGGCGGCACCTACACGATCCTGGTCACCGGTGAGCAGACGGCCGGCCGGTACTGCCTGATCGACATGCGGGTTCCGCCGGGTGGTGGGCCGCCTCCGCACCGGCACGACTTCGAGGAGATGTTCACGGTGCTCGACGGGGCGGTGGAGTTCACGTTCCGGGGCGAGCAGACCGTCGCGCGGGCCGGGGAGACGGTGAACATTCCGGCGAACGCGCCGCATTTCTTCCGCAACTCCTTCGACCAGCCGGCGCGGCTGCTGTGCATGTGCACGCCGGCCGGGCAGGACGAGTATTTCCTGCGCGTCGGCGACCGGGTGGACGGTCCCACTTCGCCGCCGCCGGCTCTGACCGAGGAGGAGCAGGCCGAGCGCCGGAACCGGGCCGCCGCGCTGGCCGCCGACTACCGCACGGAGTTGCTGATCGGCTGACACCGGCAGCACGCGAGCACCACGAAAGCGGCTCACCGCCGTGGCCGAGACCACGACGGTGAGCCGTTTTCCGTACGCGAAGGTCAGCTCGTCGCGACGAGCTGGAACCGCTGGTTGGCCTGGCCGTTGCAGTCGTAGATCTGCACCTGCTGGCCGTTGCCGGTGCCCCAGACGTCGAGGCAGCGGCCGGACTGGACTCCGGTGATGGTGCCGTTGGAGTTGACGTTCCACTGCTGGTTCGTCTGGCCGTTGCAGCTGTAGATCTGGACCGCCGAGCCGTTGCCGGAGCCGGCGGCGTCCAGGCACACCGAGCCGTACACGGTCAGTTGCCGGCTGGAGGTGTAGGTCCACCGCTGGTTGGTCTGGCCGTGGCAGTCGTAGAGCTGCACCCGGGTGCCGTTGCTCTGCGAGGAGTTCGGCACGTCGATGCACCGGCCGGACTGGTTGCCGACGATCCGGCTCGCGCCGGTGGTCGGCGGCGGCGTGGTCGGCCCGCCGGTCGGCGACACGGTCGGCGACACAGTCGGCGACACGGTCGCGGTCGGCGTGGGGTTGGGCGACGCGGAGTTGAGGACGTTGAGGACCGAGTTGTACGCGGCCTTCTTGTTGCCTCCGCCGTCGAACAGCAGCGGGCTCTCGTTGGAACGCCACGAGTCGCTGTCACGCACGCCCCACACCGTGATGCCGATGCAGCGCGGCACGTTGATGCACGCCTGCGTCAGACCCGCGTACTGGCTGGTCGAGGAGTTCGTGACGTCGACCTCGGTCAGCGCCACGTCCACACCCAGCGCGGCGAAGTTCTGCAGCGTGGTCTGGAAGTTGCCCGGCAACGAGCTGCCACCGGTGAAGTGGGTCTGCAGACCCACGCAGTCGATCGGCACACCACGGGACTTGAAGTCCCGGATCATGTTGTAGACACCCTGCGTCTTGCCGTACGACCAGTTCTCGATGTTGTAGTCGTTGTAGCACAGCTTCGTCGACGGGTCGGCCGCCCGCGCGGTGCGGAACGCCACCTCGATCCAGTCGTTACCGGTGCCCTGCAGGTTCGACTGCCGACGGCTGCCGTCCTCGTTGAACGCCTCGTTCACCACGTCCCACGCGGCCAGCTTGCCCTTGTAGTGGGCCATCACGCCGTTGATGTGGTCGATCATCGCCTGACGCAGGTTGCTGCCGTTCAGGCTCTGCATCCAGCCCGGCTGCTGCGCGTGCCACGCGAGGGTGTGGCCGCGGACCTGGAGACCGCGCTGGGTGGCCCAGTTGTAGATCTGGTCGCCGGAGGAGAAGTTGAACTGGCCCCGGTTGGGCTGGAGCGCTTCCGGCTTCATCTCGTTCTCGGCGGTGATCATGTTGAACTCACGCGCCGCGATCGTGCTGTACGTCGAGTCGCCCAGTCGGTTCGCCGCGATGGCGGTGCCGAAGTAGCGGCCCGACTGTGCCGCGGCGGCACCGAGCGTGCTCGCCGCCGCCTGGGCAATGGTGGGCACCACGAGCGCGGCGCCGGCGAGAGCCAGCGCGCTGCTGACGGCGGCCAGCACCACGCGGTGGCTGCGCCTCGGTAGATGTTTCATGACACTCCTCTGCATATCGGACGATGATGCGCTGGCGATGCCCGGCTTGACGCGGGCGGGAGCCGGCGGTGCGCCCACCCCCGCGTCACTGCCCTGAAACTTTTCGAAGATGTACCGGTAACTTCCCTGGGAAGATATCCGCGACGGCACGATCGGTCAATGTCGATGTCGACGCGAACATGGACTCAAACGGCTGATCAGCGCGGGAGTCCATGGATGACCGTGCGAGCGAAGGGCGCCGAGAAGCGCGAGCACGACCGAAAGTTTCGGAGATCCGGTCAGTGACCGGCGGCGTCGTACCGCTCGCGGTTGGCGTGCACCTCGTCCATGTGCGCCTCGGCCCACAGCTTCATGCCGTACATCAGCTGGTGCAGCGACTGACCGAGGTCGGTCAGCTCGTAGGTGACAGTCACCGGCACGCTCGGCGTCACGGTCCGGGTGACAAGGCCGTCGCGTTCCAGTGAGCGCAACGTCTGGGTGAGCATCTTCTGGCTGACCCCGGCCAGCCGCCGCGACAGCTCGGAGTAGCGCATGACCCGCGGTTCCGCGTTGCGGTCGGGCCCGTCGCGGCCGAGCGCGGCCAGGATCAGCGCCACCCACTTGTCGGAGATCCGGTCCAGGAGTTGCCGGCTCGGGCAGCCGGCGAGGAACGCGTCGTACTCCTCCCGCGCCTGCGCCCGCTTCTCCGCCGCCGTCTGCGTCGGCATCGTCCGCGCCTCCTACCCGGGGGTACCCAACGCACTCCGAAGTGCGTACTTCCCGATGGAAAGTTACCCCTCCATCGTGGAGCAGGGCATCCCTCACGACCAAGGAGACAGAACCATGGGTACGCGTACCTTCCGCACCGCAGTCGTCCGCACCCCGGGCGGACCCGAGGCCATCGAGATCATCGACGTTCCGCAGCGCGAGCCGGGGCCCGGCGAGGTCCGGGTGGACGTCGCGGCGGCACCGGTCAACCCGGCCGACCTCGGCGTCGTCGGCGGCTTCTTCCACTCGCTGGGGCTCATCCACCAGCCGCACCACACCGGCCTGGGCTGGGACTTCGCCGGTGTCGTCGCCGCCGCCGGGCCGGGCGTCGACCTCGCCGTGGGCACCCCTGTCGCCGGGCTGGTCGGCGGGTTCGACCGCGACTTCGGCACGTACGCCGAGCAACTCGTCGTACCAGTGGCCGACCTGGCCGTCGTACCCGATGATCTGGACCTGGTGGCGGCGGCGACAGTGCCGCTCAACGGCCTGACCGCGGCGCAGATCGTCGACCTGCTCGGCGACCCGCCCGCCGGCGGCCGGCTGCTGATCACCGGCGCCGCCGGCGCGGTCGGCGGCTACGTCGTGCCGCTCGCCCGGGACCGGGGATGGCGGGTGACCGGCCTGGCGCGGGCCGGGGACGAGAAGTTCGTCCGCGGGCTCGGCGCCGACTTCACCACCGCCGCCGAGCCGGGCTGGGACGCGGTCGCCGACGCCGCGGCGCTCCAGGACCGAGGGCTCGCGCTGGTGGGCGACGGCGGCGTGTTCGTCGGGGTACGGCCGAACGCCCACCCGGCCGCCGAACGCGGTGTCACGGTGCGCGCGGTCGAGGTGCACGCCGACGGGACACGCCTGGCCGACCTGCTCGCCCGCACCGCCGCCGGTGAGCTGCCGGCGCGGGTGCACGCGGTGGTGCCGCTGGACCGGGTGGCGGACGCCCACCGGGAGGCGGCCGAGGGCGGGGTACGCGGACGCTACGTGCTGCGCCCCTGATCAGCAGCGCACCGCCACCCGAGCGACCGCACGGTCCGCGGCCTCGGGTGGCAGGTCGCTCCGGCCGTCGACGTCCAACGCCAGCAGGCCCTGATCCAGACCGACGAGCAACGTTCCGTCGACAGTGCAGCACGTCAGCGCCGGGTGATAGACGGGGATGGTGTGCAGCGCCCGTCCGGTGGACGGGTCCCAGATCCGCACCGTCCGGTCCCGGCTGGTCGAGGCGAGCAGATCCCGCCCGCCGACCCGCACCAGGCTCAGCCCGGTTACGGCAGCCGTGTGGCCGGTGAACACGTCCACGGGCTCACCCCATTCGGCGTCCCACAGACGGATCGTGTGGTCGGCGCTGGCCGACGCCAGCATCCGGCGACCCGCCACGACCAGGCCGCAGAGCGCGGTGACCGCGTCCTGATGTCCCTGCCGGGTCCAGACCGGCGTGTCACCACCGCCCCACAGCATCACCGTGCCGCTCTTGTCGGCCGAGGCGAGCGCCTCCACCTCGGGCCACCGAACCGTCGCGAGGGCCGTCACCCAGGCACGGGTGACGTGCCCGAGCAGGACCGCCCGCACGGTGCCGGTCTGCGGGTGCCAGAGCCGGATGGCCTGGTCGTCGCCGGCCGACGCGACGAGCGTCTCACCGCCGATGACGATCGGGCAGACCGCCGCCACCGGAGCGTGGTGCTCGGTCATCTCCCCCACCAAGGCGCTGTGCCGCACACTCCAGGTTCCGACCGTGTTGTCGTCCTGGGCGGTGACGAGCAGCGGCTCCTCGACGTCGGCGACCGCGCACATCGCGTTCACCGGCCCGCCGGGTGTCGGGATCTCCCGCAGCCGCTCGCCCGTGGCGGCGTCCCAGATCCGCACCCGGCCGTCGGCACCGCCGGAGGCGACCAGGCCCGGTCGCTCGTCAGGGACCGCGCAGAGGCTGTGCACGGGCCCGAGCCGGTCCCGCTCGGCGACGGTGTCGGGTCGGCCGCCGGCCGGGTCCCACAGCCGCACGGTGCCGTCGTCACCCGCCGTCGCCAGCATCCGGTCCTTCGCCGTACGCAGCTCGCAGACCGCACGGATCCAGCTCGCGTGCCCCCGCAGGCTCGGCCGGCTCGTCCACGTCGGCACGTCCCAGACCCGGATGAGCCCGTCCTCACCCGTCGACACGAGCAGACAGCCCTCGTCGACCTCGACCGTGCACAGATCCGTGACCGGTCCACCGGTGGCAAGGACGTGGACGCATTCGCCGCTCTGCGGGTCCCAGAGCCGGACCGTGCCGTCGTAGCCGGCCGAGGCGAGCAACGTGCCACCCGGCGCTCGAACGGCGTAGAGCGTGGTCACCCAGCCGACGTGTCCGGTGAGGGTCAGCGTCGGGCGCGTGTCGGCCGTCGGCTCCCAGACCCGGACCACGCCGTCGAAGCCGGTGGAGGCGAGCAGGTGCCGGCCGTCCGACGGGACGTACGTCACGGCCGTCACCCAGCCCGAGTGTCCGGTCAACGCGTAGCGCTGCGTCCCGGTCACCGGATCCCAGATCCGGACCGTCCGGTCGTCGCCGGCCGAGGCGAGCAGGTCGCCGTCCGGCAGTGGAATGACGCAGATGTTGCGGACCCAGTCGTCGTGCCCGCTCAGTTCGTGCCGACGCTGGCCGGTCCGGGGATCCCACAGGCCGACGGTCCCGTCGTGGCTGGCGGTGGCGATCAGCGTCTCGCCGCCGCCGGTACGGACAGCGCACAGCCCGCGGATCGTGTCGTTGTGACACGGGAAGACTCCCACGGCCTGGTTGGTCATCGGGTCCCAGAGCCGGACCGTGCCGTCGTCACCGGCGGAGGCGAGCAACCACCGATCGTCCAGCTCGACGGCCGCCACGTCGTAGACGGCCTGCGAGTGCCCGTCCAGCACGCTGCGCTCCTGCCGGGGCGGGGTGTGCGCCCAGCGCGCACGGTACGGCGCGCCGTCGGCCTCGATCCCGCTGCCCAGTCCGTCGAGCCGGTCGACGACCGAGAAGAGGGCGGCGCGCTCGGCCGGTGCCGCCGCGACAGCGAGCGGCGTCCGGTGCAGCAGCCGCACCCGTGATCGGGACAGCGGCTCCAGCAGTCTCTCCATGTCGACGACCGAGAGCAACCGCTCCAGGTGCGCGTGCAGTAGGTAGCCCTCGTCGGCGAGGAGCCGCTCCACGAGCCCGGCGCGGGAGGCGTGCTGGGGCAGGGAGCGCCGTAGGTAGTCGGGCACCGAGGCCCATCCTACCTCGGCCGCCAGGTCCGCCCAGGCGGCGACCAGCCGTCGCTGGTCGTCCCGGCGTGACGCGCCGTCCAACAACGCGTCGTTGAGGGCCTGGTGGAACAGGCGGTACGCGGGCCGGCTGCCGCCACCGGTCTCGACCAGGAAGTTCGCCGCCGACGTACGGGCGAACGCGAGGAGTTCGTCCTCGGTGACCGTGCCGCCGAGCGCGGTCACCGCGATCCGCCAGAGCGACAGCGGCAGACCCGGCGTCTCGGCGTACGCCAGGGCGGTGAGGGCGAGCCGGGCGGAGGCCGAGCCGGCAGCCGGCAGCCCGGCCAGATAGGAGTCGAGCGCATGGGCCACTGTCGCGCTGAACGACACCGAAGCCGGGTCGACGGGCTCGATGTCGCGCAGCGCGTGTGCCCGTGCGACGAGACCGGCCACCAGGAAGTTTCCCTTCGCCAGCTCGGCGATCCGGCGGGCCAGCGGGATAGCCGCCGCCGAGTCGCTGTATGGGTTGCCCGGCCGTTCCGCGCCGAGCAGTCGCAGGGTCGCCAGGGCGTAGTTCACCAGATCGGCCCCGGCGAAGTATTCCGGTGTGTCCAGATCCACCAGCTCGACCGGATCACCGAAGCAGGCGATCAGGTCACCCCGGTCGTCGCCGCGCCGGGTGCCGACAACCACCCGCACGCCGTACCGGCCGCACTCCCGGGCCAGCGGCAGCAGGACGTCGTCGATGACCTGCCGGGCCTGACCGGGGTCGGCCGTCTCGTCCAGCGCATCGATGACGAGCGCGAAGCGAGCCGGACGCCGCGCCAGCCGGTCCCGCACGGCCGGCATCAGATCGGCCGGCGCACCGGGCAGGTCGACGGCGGCCGCCCGGGCGATCTCGAGCGCCACCTCCAGCGCGGTCTTGCCCTTGGCGTGCACGGCGCAGGACACCGAGCCGACAGTGGCCCGTACGGCGGTGTCGCCGCCCGGCAGGCTGTCCCGGATCTGCTGGTCGGCCGTGGTCACCACGCGGCCCAGGACGGCGGACTTGCCGACGCCTGGCGAACCCGTGACGATCAGCGGCCGGGTGGCGGGCGCCTTCCCGTCGATGAAGTCGACGATCCGCCGGAGCGCGGCCGTACGACCCCGGAACCGCGCGCCGCCCTCGGTGTCCACGGCGACGCCCCGCGCCCGGGGCAGCCAGTGCCGGCCGGCCTCACCGTCGGTGCTCAACGTCCACCCCCAGGCCGATAGCGCGGCGTCGTCGGCGTCCTCGACCCGCCAGGCCGACAACGCGCCCAACGTCATCGCCGGCACCTGCTCGTCGACGTGGTGCAGCGTCACCGCCTGCCCCTTGCCCTTGCCGTCGGCCGTGACGACGACGCCGACCACCGCCTGGTACTCCGGGGACCACAACGCGCCCCCGCTGAACCCCTTGCTGAGCGGCCCGGCAGCGCCGCTGTCGATGGTGACGCGGCCGTACCCGCCGTCTTCGACGACGGAACCGGTCGCCTGCAGGCCGCCGACCACCCCGGCCGGGAAGCCGTACGCCCAGAAGGGGCGGTCGAGCAGCGGCTTGGGGGCGAGGCAGCGCAGCCGCGCCGGGGTGACGGTCGCCGGCACCGGCTCGACGAGTTCGAGCACCACCACGTCGACGTGCGCCGCCGGCATGCCGTCGTGCCGGCACCGCCGGACCTTGCGCCGGTCGAAGTAGGCGACCTTGGGCGCGCGCGGGAAGGCGACAGTGAGATAGGGGCGGAGGGTGCCGTCGGCGGCGAACGCCACGTGGTGGCAGGTGAGCACCAGGTTGGCGGCGATGACGATGCCGGTGCCGAGTGCCGTGTGCGGGTCCGCCTCACGGTGCAGGGCAACCGCCCACGAGCTCTCGTCCGGGGCCGTTGTCACGGGCCGAGCCGTCCGTCAGCGCCGTGGACCGGCACCGCGATCGGTGGGGCCGTCCGGCTGCCAGGCGAGGGTGACCTCGAAGTTCGCCTCTCCGGTCGCCTTCGCCACCACCCAGCTCGCCGTGCCGGTGGCCTTGATCCCGAAGCGCACCTCCACCGCGTCGGGAGAGACGGTCTTGACCTGTTCCAGCAATTCCCGGGCGGCGGCGACCGCCGGTGCCGCGGATTCGCGTACCCAGCCGGCGACGTCGCCGAAGCCTGCGGGCTGGAAACCGGGTGTCGGCTCGACTTCGATCAAGGCAACCGTTTCGTCGTCGACCTGGTAGCGGACCACCTCAGACTGCACGGTCACCTCCGTGACGTATTTCTGGAGAACAGGCGGGAGGGTTCGCGGCGGAGCAGAACTCCGGCCCTCGCGCCGGTCTGCCATGCTGCCCGCTGTCCTTGTCATTTCGCAATGGTCGGGTCGACCGACCGCGCCGAAGCCGCCGAACAGGCGTTTCAATCGAGGCGTCCACGCAGGACCGTTGGAGATCCACTACGCGGCCCTGTCGGCTTTCGTCAGCGAGATCGGTGACCTTGCGCGAGTCCGGCGCCGTCGGCAGAATCGGCCCGTGCGCCGGGGCCGTCCCCGTTGCCCACCTCGATCATGGCCACCCCTTCCGAGCCTTCGATCACACCGTCGACGCGGTGGGAGCTCGTGCCGCAGAGGAGCATCCGCATGCCGGAAAAGGAACTGACCCTCGTCGACCGGTGCATTCTTGTCACGCTGATGGTGAAGGCGGCGCCTTTGCCGCAGACCTACTTCACCAATGTCGCCGGTATCGGCCTGAAAGCCGATCACCGCCGTCGACTTGAATCACTCGGCCTGATCGAGGTCACCGAGAAGCCGATCACGCTGGCGCTCACCGACAAGGGATGGGACCGCGCCACCGAGGAGTTGGGCGCGGAACCGCCGAAGGGCGCCGGTACCGCGGGCGGAACGCTCTACGTCGCGCTCGACTTCCTGCGCCGGCTGATCGACCATTCCGGGACCCGCGCCGACGACCTGTTCCGGATGCAGATCAACCGGGACGAGGTCGTCGCGCCGCCGCCGGTGGCGTCGTCGGCGTCCCCGGCCGCGGACGCGGTCACGCTGATCCGGCAGGCGTACCACGAGCTGGCCGCCAAGCCCGGCGACTACGTCATGCTGGCCGATCTTCGCGACGCCCTCTCCGACCTGCCCCGCCCCGAGTTCGACGCCGCGCTCGTGACGCTTAACCGGGAGCGCGGCGTGCACCTGGTGCCCGAGTCCAACCAGAAGGTGCTGAAGCCGCAGGAGCGGGCGGCGGCGGTGACCATCGGCAACCAGGACAAGCATCTGGTCGCCATCTCGTCATGATCGGTGACGAGCAACGCCGTGCCCTGGCGGCGCTGAGGTTCAACTGGGCTCCGACCCCGGACGACGTCTGGAAACCCACACCGTTCCACGTGGAGGGTCTGCACCACGACGTCGTCACGACGGTGCTGGACAGCTTCGCGGAGGCTCAGGCCAGCACCGACTCCAGTCCGGTGGGCGTGGCCATCCTCGGCCAGCGCGGCACCGGCAAGACCCACCTCATCGGCACGGTCCGCCAGCAGGTGCAGGGACGCGGCGGCTTCTTCTTCCTGGTCGAACTGCTCGAAGCCCGGACGTTCTGGCAACGCACCGCGATCTCGATGCTGGAGGGCCTGGTCCGTCCGATGCCGGACGAGACGACCCAGCTACGGGCGTTCCTGCGCCGGCTGGCCGACGCGGTGGGTGCGCCCCGGACGGTACGGCGCGCGGTCGCCGGTGAGACCGAACTCAGCCGTCCGACGCTCGACGCCTTCGTCGACCTGATCCGCAAGAAGGACCGGCAGATCGGCACGGAGTGCCAGGACACCGCGCGGGCCCTGGTGCTCTACGCGGCCGAGCAGTCAGCCGTGCAGGACATCGGCTACGACTTCCTCTCCTCGATGGACGAGGAGGAGCCCGGCCAACGGGCCGGGTGGGGGCTGCGGCGCAATCGTCGTGCGCCCCAGGAGGTGGTCCGGGACATCTCCCGGCTGCTCGCCGTCGTCGGTCCGACCGTGATCGCGGTGGACCAGATCGACCTGATGATCGCCCAGTCCGTGAAGGCCACGAACCAGGACGCCCGGGGCGAGGCGGACTGGCAGACCTCGCTCCTGCTCGAACAGGTCGCCAGCGGTCTGATGGCGCTACGCGAGACCACTCGCCGGACGCTGTCCGTCGTCTCGTGCCTGCCGCAGACGTGGCGCAGCATCCAGCAGCAGGCGACGGACACCGTCCAGGACCGGTTCCGGGAGGCCGCCCCGCTCAAGGAGATCCCCTCCGTCGAGGTGGGCCGCGAGCTGGTCGAGAAGCGGTTCGCGGTGCTTTTCGAGGGCCTCGGGTTCACCCCGCCGCACCCCACCTGGCCGGTCCACCCGGACGCGTTCCAGGAGGTTGTCGGCTTCACCCCTCGTGAGCTGCTACGGCGGATCGACACGCACGTCCGGGCCTGCCTGGCCGACGGCGAGGCGCGGGAACTGCGGCACCTGCTGCACGCGACCGGCGAGCGCGTCGCCGGGGATATCGCGCCCGCCACGGTCACCGGGCCGCCACCGGAGAGCCGGACGAACGGATTCGGCAAGCTCGACGCCCGGTACGCGGAGCTGGTCGCCGCCGCCGACACCGCCCTGTCCCCGCAGACGGAGGACGCCCGCGTCCCGCGCCTGCTCGAAGCCGGCCTGACCGCGTGGATCGCCGCGCAGGGCGCGGCAGTCGACGCGTTCAGCCTCGACCCGATCCCCGCCGGAACCAAGCCGGCGCTGCACGCCCGGCTACGGCACAGCCTGAGCGAGGACAGCGAGGACGAGGAGCACTGGTCGTTCCGGGCGATCTCCGCGCCGCACCACATCGCCGTGCTCAACCGGATCCGCAACGCGATCACGACCGCCGGACTCACCGAGGGGGTCGCCAAACGACGGCTCTTCCTGCTGCGCAGCGCGGAGTGGTCGGCCGGTGCCCGTACCCGTGAGGTGCTTGACGCGTTCGAGCGGGCCGGCGGTCGGCGGCTTCCCCTGGACGCGCCGGACGTCGCCCGGCTGGCCGCGCTCGAACAACTCATCCAGGACTACGGGCGGGAGACGCTGCGGCCCTGGTTCGCCGATCGCCGGCCGGCGTCCCACATCACCTGCCTGCGGGAGGCGCTGGGCGACTGGCCGGGTGCGCCGGAAGCCGTCCGGACCGAGGAGCGGCCAGAGGAGGCGCCGGACCGACCCCCGGTCGGGACGCCACCGCCGGTCACCGCTGCACCGCGCTCTGCCGGTCCCGTCCCGACGCCGCGCTCCGCCGGGCTCGACCCGGCGCCGCCGGTGGTCGCTCCCCTGCCACCGGTGGCGGGCATCGACCCGGAGCGGATGGAGATCGGCACTGTCACCGGGCGGCCCGAACCGGTCGGCCTCGACCTGGAAGCGCTGCGCCGGCACACAGTCATCTTCGCCGGCTCCGGTTCCGGCAAGACCGTACTGATCCGCCGCCTGGTCGAGGAGTGCGCCCTGCGCGGCGTGTCGGCCATCGTGCTCGACCCCAACAATGACCTGGCCCGGCTCGGCGAGACCTGGCCCGCCGCACCGCCGGGCTGGGGCGCGGACGACGCCCGCCGCGCGGCGGAATATCTGGCCGGCACCGACGTGGTCGTCTGGACGCCGGGACGGCAGGCCGGTCGGCCGTTGAGCTTCCAGCCGTTGCCGGCCTTCGCCGACGTGCTCGACGACCCGGACGGGTTCACCTCGGCCGTCAACGCCGCCGTCGCCACGCTCGCCCCGCACGCCCGGGTGGACGGCGGCACCGACAAGGCCCGGCTCGGCCGGGCCGTGCTGCGCGAGGCGCTGATCGGCTACGCCCGCAGCGGCGCGAGTGACCTGCGTGAGTTCACCGACGTCCTCAACGATTTACCGGACGGGGTGAGTCAGCTCGACAGCGCGCCCAAGCTGGCCGCCGGCATGGCCCAGCTGCTCAAGGCCGCCCTGATCAACGATCCGCTCCTGGGCGGCGTCGGAACGCCTGTCGACCCGGGCGAGCTGCTCACCCCGCCCCCCGGTCGCCGCGCCCGGGTCTCGGTGATCAACCTCGCCGGGTTGCCCGAGGACAATCAGCGGCAGAGCTTCGTCAACCAGTTGCAGCTCGCCCTGTTCACCTGGATCAAGCGTCATCCGGCCGGGGACCGGCCACTCGGTGGACTCTTCGTCATGGACGAGGCGCAGACGCTGGCCCCGTCCGGCGCCGTGACCGCCTGCACCCAGAGCACGCTCGCGCTGACCTCGCAGGCCCGCAAGTACGGGCTGGGGCTGGTCTTCGCCACCCAGGCGCCGAAGGCGTTGCACAACCAGATCCCCGGCAACGCCGCCACGCAGTTCTTCGGCCTGCTCACCGTGCCGGTGCAGATCGAGGCGGCCCGGGATGTGGCCAGGGCGAAGGGCACCGACGTCCCGGACATCGGCAAGCTGCGTACCGGCCAGTTCTACGCCGCGGTCGAGGGGGCCCGGTTCGTCAAGATGCAAGCTCCCATGTGCCTGACCCACCATCCCCGCAGCCCGCTGACCGCTGAGGAGATCGTCCGGCTCGCGACGCTCAGGTGATGTCGCGGCGCATCGGGACGACCACGGCGATCGCGGCTGCGGCGAGCGCGTACCCGGTCAGCAGCAGTGCGCCGGCCGCCGGCGGCAGGAGCGCGACGGCGTCGTTGCCGAGCTGCGCGGACATCGCGTCGGCGACGTACGTGAAGTCGGTGAGCGCGGCGGTGGCGCCGCCGGGCAGGAGCGGGTAGAGCGCGTTGACGCCGGGGATCATCATCAGTACGGGCTCGGCCAGGTACAGGTAGCCGACCACGACGCACACGGCCGCGACCTGGTTGCGGAGCAGCGCGCCCACGCCGGTGCCGACGAGCAGGTACACCGCCATCGCGACGCCGATGCGGGCGAGCAGCGCCAGCACCGTGGGAGCGGGCAGGCCCAGCGACACGCCACGCGCGGCGGCGACTGTGAACAGGGCTGCCGCGGCGGCGACGGCGAGCACGAGGCCGTAGGCGAGGCCGACGATCGCGTGGGTGGCGAGTTTGGCGGCCAGCACCCGCCCTCGGCGCGGCGCGAACATGAACGTGACGGCGGCGGTGCCGTGCCGGTGCTCGGAGGTGGCCGCGAGGGCGCCGGCGGCGGCGGGCACGAAGGCGGTGAAGCCGAGGATGCCGAGGATGGACCGCAGGCCCTCCTCGGTGTGCAGGCCGGGCATCGGCGGGTCGAAGTTCTCCGGCCCGACGAGCGCCATGAGCCCGACCAGGCCGCCGCCGAGCGCGACGGCCGCGAGCAGCAGCCCGGTCCACATGCGGGTGGCCAGGACCCGGCGTAGTTCCGCTCTGATCAGGTTCATCGGGCCTCCGCCGTCTCGGTGGTCAGGTCGAGGAAGAGCTGTTCGAGGCTTGTGGTCTCGGTGACCAGCTCGTGGACCCGCACGCGATGGGCCGCGGCCAGGTCGGCGACGCGCGGCGCGTCCAGTCCGCGTACCCGCAGGCGGCCGGGCCCGGCGGCCTCGACGGACCCGGCGGCGGCCGCCAGCGCGGCGGCCAGGGCTGTCGCGTCCGGCGAGGTGACGAGCACCGTCGGCGGGCCGGTGAGCCGCGACCACGGCCCGGCGGCGACGAGTTCGCCGCGCCGGATCACCACCACGTCGTCGACCACCTGCTGGACCTCGTGCAGGACGTGGCTGGAGACCAGTACGGTGCGGCCCTCGTCGGCGAGGCCGCGCAGCAGCCCGCGCAGCCACGACATGCCTTCCGGGTCCAGGCCGTTCGACGGTTCGTCGAGCAGCAGGACGCGCGGGTCGCCGAGCAGCGCCGTGGCGAGGCTGAGCCGTTGCCGCATGCCGGTGGAGAACCCCCGGGTACGACGGTCGGCGGCCTGCGCGAGGCCGAGCAGATCCAGCAGTTCCGCGACCCGGCTGTCCGGGCAGCCGGCCATCGCGGCGTAGACGCCCAGGTGGTCACGGGCGGTGTGGCCGGGGTGGAACGCGTTGCCGTCGAACACCGCGCCGACGGTCCGTGCCGGCTGGGCCAGCCGGCCGTACGGCTGCCCGCCGATGGTGGCGGTGCCGCTGGTCGGCGTCACCAGCCCGGTCAGCATGCGCATCGTGGTGGTCTTGCCGGCGCCGTTCGGGCCGAGGAAGCCGGTGACCGCGCCGGGTCGTACGGTGAAGGTCAGATCGCGTACGGCGGTGACGTCGCCGTAGCGTTTGGTCAGGCCCGACGCCTCGATCGCCAGGTGGTCGCCGGTCATGGCCGGCCCCGCGTCGCACGCCCGATCGTCTCGGCGAGGCCCGGCGCGGCCGGGTCGGAGACCACCACCTCGTCGAACTCGCCGCCGGCCGCCGCGCGGTCCAGCACCAGGTGCAGGCCGGGCTGACCGCGCCGGGCCGCCACGAGCTGCCGGGGACCGCCGAACAGACCCCAGACGCCGATCTTGGCGAAGCCGGACACGGCGTACCCGCGCCGGGCGCCCCGGGCCAGCCGGATCGGCTCGTCCACCGGGGCGGCGTGCCGCACGGCGGCCAGGCGCAGCGCGAACCGCTCCCGCCTGACCCACATCCGTTCCCATCCGGTGAACCGGATGTCGATCACATCGCCGTTGAGCATTACGGAGGCCATCAGTCGTCGCCCTTCGTCGTGTCGGAGTCGTGCGCTGACGTGTGCGTGTCGCCGGGGGGCACCGGGCGATCGGCGGGCATCAGGACGGTCGCCAGCAGCCGGGGGATCCGGCCGTCGCCGGGCCCTCTGGCGAGCAACGGGCCGACCAGCGCGTTGAGCCCGGCCGCGAACTCGTGCAGCTCGGCGTCGGTCAGGTGCAGTACGAGCTGCTGGTATCCGACCCCGTCGGCGACGAAGTCGACGCGGTCGCGGGCGAGGTAGCGGGAGAACTCGGACAGCAGGCTCGACACGAACGCGGTGAAGTAGCGCGCGTGGTCCTCCGGCGTGGCCGTGGCCAGGGCCGCCGGGTCCAGCGCCGCGCCGTGCGCGGGCAGCGCGTACACCCGCTCGACGGCGCCGCGCACCTTGCGCTCCTGCACCACGTCGAGCATCCCGGCCTTCACGAGCGTCGCCAGGTGCCGGTAGAGCGTGGCGTGCGGGACGTCGGGCAGCAGCTCGGCCAGGTCGTGAGTGGTCACCCGGGTGCCCGCCACGGCACGCAGGACGCGGAGCCGCACCGGGTGCAGCGCCACCTCCGCCCACCGCTCCATCGACATCGCCATGACTGAACCGTATCACTATCGATAGTGATATAGGTAGGGAGTGGGGCGACCGGGCGCGAAAGCCGGACGATCAGACGGGCGGACGGGTGTGGTGGGCCAGCACCCGAGCAAGGAGCCGGGTCAGGTCCGCCCGCTCGTCCGGCGTCAGCGGCGCGAGCAGGTCGTCCTGCACCTCGGCGAGTCGCTTCTCCAGCCGCCGCAACTGCCGCCGCCCCGCCGCGGTGATGGTGACGACGTTGCGCCGCCGGTCGGACGGGTCCGGGGCGCGGACCACGAACTCCCGCTCGGCGAGCTCGTTGAGGGCCGCCACCACGTCGCTGACGTGGATGCCGCTGCGCCGGCCGAGCGCCGCCTGACTGGCCGGGCCGAACTCGTCGAGCGTGGCGAGCAGCCGGAAGTGGTAGCCACGCGCGTCGACCGCCGCCAGCCCGTCGCTCACCAGCCGGCCGGCGCGTACGGCGGTCTGGGTGATCAGCCAGCTCGGCAGGCCGGCCAGGCGGGTGGGTACGACATCCGGCTCCGGGTTCTCCACATGCCCAGCCTATCCAAAAACGTTGGCGCCCCCAACGATCTGCGCTATCGTTCGTCGCACAAACATTAGTGACACCAACGATCGGAGCTACCGTGATCGAGCCGTTCCGTATCCACGTCCCCCAGGCCGACCTCGACGACCTGGCCGACCGCCTGGCCCGCACCCGCTGGCCCGACGAGCTACCAGGCGCCGGGTGGGACTACGGCATCCCGCTGGCCCGCGTACGCGAGCTGGCCGAGCGCTGGCGCACCGCGTACGACTGGCGGCGGGCCGAGGCCGAACTGAACCGGTATCCGCAGTTCACCACCACCATCGACGGACAGAACATCCATTTCCTGCACGTACGGGCCGCCGACCCGGACGCGCTGCCGCTGATCCTCACGCACGGCTGGCCCGGCTCGGTCGTGGAGTTCCTCGACGTGATCGGCCTGCTGTCCGAGCAGTTCCACCTGGTCGTACCGTCGATCCCCGGATTTGGCTTCTCCGGCCCGACCCGGGAACGCGGCTGGGACGTCGACCGCGTCGCCCGCGCCTGGGCCGAGCTGATGCGCCGGCTCGGCTACCGGCGGTACGGCGCCCAGGGCGGCGACTGGGGCTCGGTGATCTCCACCCGGCTCGGCGGCGTCGACCCGGAACACGTCGTCGGCGTGCACCTCAACTACCTGCCCACGCCCCCGCCACCCGGCTGGACCGGCGAGGCCGGACTGTCCGGCGAGGACCGGGACCGGCTCACCCGGATCATGCGGCTCAAGACGCAGCGGCACCCGCACCAGGTGCTCTACGCCAGCCGCCCGCAGACCGTGTCGTACGCGCTCAACGACTCACCCGTCGGGCAGCTCGCGTGGATCGCGGAGAAGTTCACCGAGTGGACCGACCCGGGATCGGCCGTCAGCGTGGACCGCATCCTCACCGACGTCTCGGTCTACTGGTTCACCGGCACCGCCGCCTCGTCCGCGCGGCTGGTGCGGGAGAGCGCGTTCGGTGGCCCGCCCGCGCCCTGCCCGCCCCCGCTCGGAGTCGCCGTGTTCGCGCACGACATCACCCGGTCCGTACGCCCGATCGCCGAGCTGACGTACACGATCCGGCACTGGAGCGAGTTCGACCGGGGCGGTCACTTCGCCGCGCTGGAGGTGCCGGACCTGTTCGTCGACGACGTCCGGTCGTTCTTCTGGAACCTACGGTGACGGGACGAGTCGCGGAAGTCCCCTGTCCCACCCTCACCGACGTGGATCTGCACCTGGTGGTGTGCCGTGCCCTGTGCGCCGTCACCTGTGTCCCGTGCTGGGCGTGCGGTGTGTGCTGGGGAGTCGAACCCCGGCGCCTGCCCTCGGCGCACCAGGAGTGAGCCGGATTGCCCGCCGGCTCTCGGGGGCGTGCACGCCTCCACGTCGGCTACCTGCTCCGCGACTCGTCAGTCCAGCAGGTCGACCTCCCAGTTCGTCCGCTGGATCGTGGTGTCCACCTCGCGGATCTGCCGGGCCAGGTCGTCGGCCTGCCGGCGCAGCTCCGCCACCGGCAACGCCGGGACCATCTTCAGCTCCGACCGGAGCTGACGGTAGCCGCGCTGGCCCTCGCCCGCAGCGGCGTCCGCAGCGGCGGTGACCACGCCGTGCCGCAGGCGCAGCACGTCGCGCCGCGCGAGCGCGTCGGTCAGGGTGCCACCGTCCACGACGGTCGCCGCGTTCGTACGGTTGATCCGCCGGATCAGCGTCTCCAGCTCACCGAGCACCCCGGCCGCCTCCACGAGCAGCGCCGAGGCGTCCTCGGCGGGCGTCTCGCCCTCCTGGTAGCGGGCGCTCGCGGTGATGCGGGCACGGAGCTGTTCGGCGCGTCGCGCCGCATCCGCCCGCAGCGCAAGGGCCTCCGCAATCTTCATGGCGAGCAGTATGGCCACCGGGGAGCACGGGTGTCGCCGCGTTTTCCGGGGGCGGTCCGGCCCGGGACGACCGGGCCGGACCGCCGCCGCGACGCTCAGCTCATCGCCGCCGCGAACATCCCCGGCTCGTACGAGCCGCCGCGCTGGTGCACGAGCACCGCGAACCGGTTCGCCGCGTTGATCAGCCCGAGCAGGCACACCAGCGCGGCGATCTGGTCGTCGTCGTAGTGCTCGCGTACCCGCGCCCACGTCTCGTCGGACACGCCCTGATGCGCGTCGGCCAACCGGGTGCCCTCCTCGGCGAACGCCAGCGCCGCGCGCTCGGCCTCGGTGAACACTGTCGACTCGCGCCAGGCGGCGACCAGGTTCAGCCGGACCGCGCTCTCACCCCCGGCCACCGCCTCCTTGGTGTGCATGTCGATGCACCAGCCGCAGCCGTTGATCTGGCTGGCCCGCAGCGACACCAGCTCCTGGACGGTGCGCGGCAACGTCGACTGGTGGATCGCCAGGCCCGCGCCGGCGAAACGCTTCATGAACGCCGCCGAGACCGGGTTCTCGAACAGGTTGAATCGGGTCTGCATGGGTTGCGCCCTCTCTGCTTCGGTGGTGTCGGACGAACACGAGATGCCGGGGACCGCTCCGGCGTGACGGCGCCGGCGGGTGAGGACCACCACAGCGACCCGATGTCACACGGCGGTCGCGGGCGGCGTCTGGTGGGGAGCGCAGCCAGACAGCGGAGGAGCCAGTCATGGCGGACCAGGCCACCGAGGACTTCCTCGCGCACCGCAACCTGCTCTTCACCGTCGCGTACGAGATGCTCGGCTCGGCCGCCGACGCGGAGGACGTGGTGCAGGAGACCTGGCTGCGCTGGGCCGGCGTCGACCTCGGCGAGGT
This sequence comes from Micromonospora sp. M42, assembly GCF_000568915.1. Classification (NCBI taxonomy): domain Bacteria; kingdom Bacillati; phylum Actinomycetota; class Actinomycetes; order Micromonosporales; family Micromonosporaceae; genus Micromonospora; species Micromonospora sp. M42. Next base: position 4,108,326 of record NZ_KK037233.1, read on the forward strand.
GCGGGACCGGCGCGCCTACCTGGTGCGGATCACCACCCGCCAGGCGCTGACCCGGCTGCGCACGCTCGGGCGGCGCAAGGAGTCGTACGTCGGGTCGTGGCTGCCCGAGCCGCTGCTCACCGCGCCCGACGTGGCGGACGACGTGGCGTTGGCCGAGAGCGTGTCGATGGCGATGCTGCTGGTGCTGGAGACGCTGACGCCGACCGAGCGGGCCGTGTTCGTGCTGCGTGAGGTGTTCGACGTCGGCTACGACGAGATCGCCGAGACGGTCGAGCGGACGCCCGTCGCCGTGCGGCAGATCGCGCACCGGGCGCGCGCCCACGTCGCGGCGCGCCGCCCCCGGCGTACCGTCCCGGCGGCCGAGGCCCGCGACGCCCTCGACGCGTTCCGGCGGGCGGTCGAGACCGGCGACCTGGACGGGCTGCTCCGCGTCCTGGCCCCGGACGCGGTGCTGGTCGGCGACGGCGGCGGGATCAAGCAGGCGCTCGCCCGCCCGGTCACCGGCGGCGACAAGGTGGCCCGGCTGCTGACCGGCGGCTGGTCCCGGATCGCCGCCGTGGCGTCGATGGAACCGGCGCAGGTGAACGGCTACCCGGCGCTGCTGGTACGCCTCGACGGCGAGCTGGACACCGTCGTCGCGGTACGCCTCGACGACGGCCGGATCAGCGGCCTCTACGCGGTGCGCAACCCGGAAAAGCTGTCCCGCATGACCCGGGAAACCACACTGCGCCGGTGAGCGCGTGGTCGTGGGACGATCGCCGGATGAGCAGCGCCGCCTCACCCGACGTCAGCGCCCTCGCCATCAACGTGACGGTGCCGGAGGAGCTGCGCTGGACCGACACCCGGCGCGGCGAGGAGTTCACCCTGACCACGCTCAACGTGCGGCTGCTGCCGGACGGGCGGCTCGCCGCGAAGGCGTACGGCCGGCCCACCGCCGGCGGCCGCGGCGCGTACGTGTCGTTCCGGGTGCCCGACCGGCCCGAACTGGCCGCGCTCGTGGCGGCGGCGGCTGACCGCGCCGCCGCGCTCTGGGCCGCGCACGGCGGCCTGGACTGACTCCCGCCTCAGCGGCGCACGCCCACCCCGCCGTAGCCGTGCGACACCGCGGCCTGCGGCTCGCCGTCGGGCCGCCAGTCCGCCACCTTGACCAGGCCCGGATCGACGAACTCGTACCCGTCGAGGAAGCGGGCCACCTCGTCGCGGGTGCGGGGCACCAGCGGGGAGCTGCTGCGGCGGTAGATCGCGGTGCCCTGCTCGGTGGGCAGCGTCGGCAGGCCGTCCAGCGTGAGGTGGGACAGCGCGAGCACGCTGCCCGGCACTGTGGCGTCGCGCAGCGTCGCCACCGCCGCGTACGGGTCGTCGGCGTCCGGCACGAAGTGCAGCACCGCCAACAGCAGCACCGCCACCGGCTCGCTCAGGTCGATGGTGGCCCGCAGCGTCGGGTCGGCCAGCAACTCGCCGGGCCGCCGCAGGTCACCCCGGAGCACCACGGTGCGGCCGTCGGTGGGCAGCAACCGCCGGGCGTACGCGACCGCCACCTCGTCGTGGTCGACGTAGACCACCCGGGCGTCGGGGCGGATCGCGCGCACCACCTCGTGCACGTTGCCCTGCGTGGGCAGGCCGGCGCCGATGTCGAGGAACTGGCGAATCCCCTGCTCGGCGGCCCAGCGCACGACCCGGCGCAGGAACGCGCGGTTGCTCTGCGCGGCGACGCCGGTGTCCGGGAAGATCCTCAGGACCTCCTCGGCGGCGGCCCGGTCGGCGGCGAAGTTGTGGCAGCCGCCCAGGTAGTAGTCGTACATCCGGGCGACATTGGGTCGGTTCTCAGCCTCCGTCACGCCTCGATGTCTAGCACTCTGCGCGACACACCGCTGACCCGTCGTGTCGACGATCCGGCCGATCCCGCCGTCCACCTGGTACGACGGTGGGACACGCCGTCGCGAGGAGGTACCGATGACAGGTGGACGGGAGACAGTGGAGGTCGAGCCGGCGGTGTTCCGCGCCGTCTACGACTCGCCCGCGTCGCTGCCCGGGCGGCACCGCTGGACCACCCCGGAGGCGGACGTACGCCGGCTGGAGAAGCTGCTGAACATGCCGGCGCGCAGCATCGGCGCCCCGCTGTGGGTCAGCGGCGACGAGCCGGACTGCCCGAAGTGCGGGCGGCGGCCGACCTGGTACGACATCGTCGCGTCCGCGCTGCACGGCGTGCACGACCGCACGATGATCGCCCGGGTGATCCTCGGCGAACGCAAGTACGTGAACACCGAGGTCCCGGACGCGATCCCGGGCGTCCACTGTGCCGACTGCCGCACCCCGATCACCGGGTTGCGCAGCTTCAAGTGCCACAACTGGGCGTACGCGTTCGAGGCGCTGGAGGAGGTCGTCGCCCGGATGTCCGGCCTGCCGGCTCAGTCGTCGCCGCCCGCCGCCTCCTGAGCGCGCCGTTCCGGACGGCGGCCGGGCGGGGCCTGCGGCTCCGGGCCGGGGTCGGGCACCGGCGGCATCGGCCGGATGACCGGCCCGTCGCCGGTGACGCGGAGCTGTTCGCCGTGGTGCCACAGCTCGACCGCGTCGCCCGGACCGGCGTCCGGCAGCTCGTAGCGGGCCTCCCGCGGCGTGAGCGTGACCCGCAGCCGGTGCCCGTGCCGGCGCAGGTGGAACACCAGCCGGGTGATCCGCCCCGGTAGCCGCGGCTCGAACGCGAGCACGCCCCGGTCGTCGCGCAGCCCGCCGAAGCCCTGCGCCACCACCAGCCAGGCGCCGGCCAGGGACGCCAGGTGCAGCCCGTCCGCGGTCTTGTCGCCCAGGTCGGCGAGGTCCTGCAACGCCGTCTCGGCGAACAGGTCGTACGCCAGGTCGAGGTGCCCGACCTCGGCGGCGAGGATCGCCTGCGCGGACGCCGACAGCGACGAGTCCCGGACGGTCCGCGCCTCGTAGTAGGCGACGTTGCGCGTCTTCTCCTCGGCGGTGAACTCCCCCGGGCAGCGCAGCATGGCCAGCACCAGGTCGGCCTGCTTGACCACCTGCTTGCGGTACAGCTCCTGGTAGGGGAAGTGCAGCAGCAGCGGATAGTCGTCCTCGCCGGTGCCGGCGAAGTCCCACTCCGGCTGCGCGGTGAACCCGGCCGACTGCTCGTGCACGCCGCGCTTGCCGTCGTACGGGACGAACATCGCGTCGGCGGCGGCCCGCCAGCCGGCCACCTCGGCGGCGTCGACACCCAGCCGGGCGGCCACCTCGGGCCAGTCCTCGGCGGCGTCGGCGGCGCCGCGCAGGTTGCGCCGGGCCATCAGGTTCGTGAAGACGTTGTCGTCGACCAGCGCGGAGTACTCGTCCGGCCCGGTGACGCCGGTCAGGTGGAACGCGCCGGCGTCGTCGAAGTGGCCGTAGCCGTGCCACAGCCGGGCGGTCTCGATCAGCACCTCGGCGCCGCACTCGGCGAGGAACGCGGTGTCGCCGGTGGCCGCGACGTACCGCAGGATCGCGTCCGCGATGTCCGCGTTGACGTGCAGGCCCGCGCTGCCGGCCGGCCAGTAGCCGGAGCACTCCCGGCCGCTGAGCGTCCGCCACGGATAGGTGACGCCGGTCAGACGCAGCTCGGCCGCACGCTCGCGGGCCTCGGGCAGGTGGGCGTGCCGCCAGCGCAGCGCCGAGCGGGCCAGCTCCGGCGCCAGGTACGTCAGCACCGGCAGCACGTAGCCCTCGGTGTCCCAGAGCACGTGCCCGTCGTAGCCGTTGCCGGTCAGCCCCTTCGCCGGGATGGTCCGGGCCCCGTCGGCGCGCCCCGACTGGAGCAGGTGGAACACCGAGAACCGCACCGCGAGCTGCAGCTCCGGGTCACCGTCCAGCTCGACGTCGGCGGTGGCCCACGCGGCATCCAGCGCGGCGCGCTGCTCGGCGAGCAGGGCGTCGAACCCGTCGGCCCGGGCCGCGTCCGCCTCCGCGACGACCAGGTCGGCCAGCTCACCGGGCGGGGTGCCGTCGACCTCCGCCCACTCGTACGCGGCGAACCGGGTGACCCGGATCCGCTCGCCGGGGCGTACCGGACCGGACAGCGCCAGCCGGAACCGGTCGGCGGTCAGCTCGGTGCCGGTGGCGATCTCGTCGGGTGCCTCGACCCGGTGCGCGACGGCGACGGCGACCCGCTGCCCGCTGCGCCCGGTCCGGTGCACGAGCACCCCGTCCAAGCCGTCGTCGCGGCGGATCTCGCCGGTGAGCGGGTCGTGGATCACCGAGGCGGCCCGGGGGTCGTCGGCACGTTCCGGCACACGCTGGTTGGCGAGCAGGTCGGCGCCGATCCGCAGCCGTACCGGCTCGTCCAGCGGTTCGACAGCCCAGTCGACGGCGGCGACCGGACGGCGGGTCAGCGAGACCAGGCGGGTGCTGCGGATCCGGACACCCCGGCCACCCGGCGAGACCCATTCGGTCTCCCGCCGGACCACCCCGGCGCGCAGGTCCAGCTCCTGGTGGTGCCGCCGGATCGTGCCGGTGCGCAGGTCCAGCGGCTCGTCGCCCACCCAGAGCCGGATCAGGGCGGCGTTCGGCGCGCTGATCACGGTATCGCTGCGTTCCGGGAACGCGTACCCGCTCTCCGGGTAGCTCAGCTCGTGCTGCTCGTGGAACCCGTTGAGGTAGCTGCCCGGCATGCCGCACGGCTCGCCCTCGTCGAGCGTCCCGCGCCAGCCCACCCAGCCGTTGGCGAGCGCGAAGACCGACTCGGTCTCGCCCAGCCGGTCCAGGTCCGCGCTGGTACGCCGGATCCGCCAACCGTCGTCGCCGTGCGACACGTGCCCTCCCGAGTCCGAAGCCTGGACCGCCACCGAACCAGACCCGGCTGGGAGGCGGCTGGGACCCCGATACCCGTGGCGACCCCGCCCGCACCTGCGGGTGGCCGATCACACGGTGACGAGCACCAGCGTGGCGGCGGTGCCGAGCACCAGGAACGGCCCGAACGGCAGGTGCCCGGACCAGCGGACCCGCCGGGCGGCGAGCAGCGCCACTCCGGTCGCCCCGGCGAGGAGGAGCGCGAGCACCAGCCCGGCCACCAGCACCGGCCAGCCGTACCAGCCAAGCAGCGCGCCCGCGCCGAGCGCCAGCTTGGCGTCGCCGAGGCCGAAACCGCGCCGCCCGAGCAGCAGCGTGGTCGCGGCGAAGCCGCCGCCGAGCGCCAGAGCGGCGGCTGTGGCGCGATCCACGGGCTCAGCAGTCATACTGTTACGGTTCTACTATAACAGGAACGCAGGAACTAGGTCCAAGCTGCTGGTAAACCGGGAAGCCCCTTAACAATGTCTGACCACCCGTTAATGCAAGTTTTATTTCGCAACCGCGTTCTGCTGAAGAGGTCCACCTGTATACAGTTCGAAACTGCTCCGTCTACACATCCGCGGTCCATCCATAGAATGGGTCTAGAACCCTGACCCTGCATCTTTATTGCCCTACCCCGGTCCTGGACACGTGCTGCGCTAGATTCAATGGGTTCCGCTGTCGCGCTATATTTAGGCGGAAAGTATCGCAAACGCTTCTTCTGATCGATACACTTCTATAATACGCCCGAAATTAGATTTTATATTCGTAGAAGCGAGTGTAGGTTCTGAGCAGGTCTGAAAAATGGTACCTCAGATTTCTGGTAAGCAACACGAAAGTATAACAGCTCCAATTTTTCATGCTTTTTTCGACGAGTGTGTATTTGGGCTGCCAAATATTCCTGATATCACAAATAGCGAACCGCCGACGTTTGCTCGGGGAGGACGTGCTTGACTCTTTCTGCCTATCTCTTAGTCAGACCTTCAGTTGGCCAGGTGCCCTAATGAATGAAATACTGATAGACGGAGACTGATGTGGACCACCACGTATGACGGAAGGCTCTAACTGATTCACGAGATGTGTCACCCTTGGACGAGGTGCGTCTCCGGCGCCCGGCAGCCGGGCACCGGGCCGCGGGGCCGAGCGCCGGCAGTGGCCGGTCCAGCCCGATCGGGGCGGCGCAGCCGTCGCACGCCGTCCGGTCCGGACAATCCGGGGGTACGGCGTAACGCGCCACCGCCAGCCGGAGCAGCGGTACGACCGCGAGGGCGGCCAGCAGCCGGACGACCGGACGGCTGACCTCGGCCACCGGTCCGGTACGCCGTACCCGTTCAGTGGTCACGCCGGCTCCCCCGTCCGGTCGCCGTATGTTCCATGGTGGAGCACGCAGAGTGATTTCTCGTTCGCGCTGATGTGACGGGGGAGCCCGCAGCGGCGTGCGGCGCGACGCGCGACCGGCCGGGACCGACCGCGGTGTGAGCCCTATCGAACCGGCGGGACGGATCGGACGAGCGGCCCGCTCCCCACCCATACCGGCGGCTCGTCGCCACCGCCACGGCGGGTACGGGTGAGCACACGCCCGCCGGCCCGGAGCCCACCGGAAGCCCGCTCGTCATCGTGACGACACACACCGGCCACCACCTCCCGTCTTCACTCACCGTGTTCACGTGAATTGCCTCTGTTGCATCGGCGGACGTGAGCTTATGCTCGCCCCTTGGGTACGACGCAACCCCCGATCAATTGGCGTCGGAGGAGTCAGGGCACAGAACCCGCAGCTATCAGTACAGGTCAATACGAGTGGCGGCGACGGGGACCCGGAGCGACAGTTCCGGGTGCGCTTCCGCATGCCCGGAGCGGGTCGGCGTGATCGCCCCGGGCCGGCACCGAGGAGGGATCGGCGTTGCGCACACGGCAATCCCGCCGATGGGAAATCTACCTGCTCAGCCTCGCGCTGGCGGTCGGCGCGGCCGGCTGCGGCACCGAGCCGGAGGCGGCCAACCGACCGCTCACCGGCCGCGCCGCCGCCCCCGCCACCCATTCCGCCGAGGCGGAGAAGGAAGCCGAAAAGGCGGCGCTTGCCGCGTATTCCGGCTATCTCGACGCGTCCCGGGCGGCGAGCGCCCGAAGCGATCCGTCCCATCCCGCTCTGGCCCGTTTTCTGGCTGATCCGCTGCTGACCCGGGTGCGAATGGCAATTCTCGACGCGAAGGAGCACGGCGCGATGCGTACCGGGAAACTGGTCTCCGACCCCACAGTGGTCTCGGTCGACCTGACCGCCCGCCCACCCACCGTCGAGATCCAGGACTGCCTGGACGCGAGCGGCTACCGGCTCGTCTACGCCAAGGACCGCAAGGCCGTGCCGGGCACCCGCGGCGGGCGCTACCTCGCCACCGCCACAGCGGCCCGCTTCCCGGACGGCCGGTGGCTGATCAACGGCGGCGCCGCACATCAGGACCAGCCGTGCTGACCTGGGGAGGAAGGGGTGTCCCGGCCCGCCCGCCCCGGGCCGGGACGCTCCGCCGGGTGCTGCTCGCCGCCGGCCTCGCCGCGCTGCTGACGCTCACCGGCGCGCCCGCGCGTGCCGCCGACCCCGGTGGCTCGTGCCCGCCGGAACAGACCGACTGCGACGTGTGGGACGACGACCCCGGCACCCCGGGCGGCCCGGGCGGGCCGGGCGGCGGGGACAACGGCGGCGGCGGCAACGGCGGCGGCGCGCCGAAGTGCCAGTGGAACGGCCGCGTCATCCCCTGCTACAACGAGACGCTCGGCTGGTTCAACAACGCCGACGGCTGCTACTACAAGCTCGCCGAGCCGCAGGACGAGGCACCTCCCGGCAAGCAGTGGTACCAGCTCACCTGCAACGGCGGCGACACCAGCCCGGGCAGCATGCGCCAGGAACTCCTGGACGCCCCGCCGCCCGGCTACGGCGCCCCGCCGGACCCGGAGGAGCTGGCCCGGCGCGCGCTGGCCTCGATCTCGCTGCTCCCGCCCCGGGCCTCGGTCGCGCCCCGGCGCAGTCAGGGACCCGGCCTGGTCGGGCTGCCGGTCTGGATGTGGGCCAGCCCGGGCGAGGCGTACTTCGGGCCGCTGAGCGCCTCCGCCTCCGACCGCGGGCTGACCGTGAGGATCACGGCGAAGGTGGACCGGATCGTCTGGCACATGTCCGACGACATCGACGTCACCTGCCACGGACCGGGCACACCGTACCGGGCCGACGGGCCACGGGCCGGCTTGACCTCGCCCGACTGCGGTCTCGACGCCGGCTATCCGAAGGCCGACACCTACCAGGTCAGCGCCACCACGTTCTGGACCGTCGAGTGGTCCGGCGGCGGGGAGAGCGGCGTGATCGCCCAGAGCCGGTCCAGCGGCGTCATCCCGGTACAGATCAACGAGCTTCAGGTGGTGACCCGATGAGTGTGGTGGCAGCCCGCAACGGAACCCCGATGGAGGCGCCGGTCGCGCCGCCGAAGGTGGTCCGGCAGCGACGTGTCCGGCCCGGCCTGCTCGGCCTGGCGATCCTGCTGATCGCCCTCGGCGGGCTCGGCGCGGCGTTCGCGGTCACCTCGGTGCGCTCCACCGGCACGTACCTGGCCGTGGCCCGGCCGGTCGACGTGGGCCGGCAACTCACAGCCGACGACCTGGTGCCGGTGCGCGTCTCCGGCGGGCGGGAACTCCAGCCGGTGCCGGCCGACCGGATGGACGAGGTGCTGGGACTGCGGGCGGCCGTCCGGCTCACCCCGGGCACGCTGCTCACCGAGGCGCAGCTCACCGAGGCCCCGCTGCTCGGCGCCGGCCAGCAGCAGATCGCTCTCGGGCTGGAACCGGAGCAGGTGCCGGCCCGCAAGCTGAACCCCGGCGACAAGGTGCTGCTGGTCAGCACACCGAGCAACGCCACGAACGGCTCCGACGCGTCCCGTGCCGGCGGAACCCGGTTCGAGGGCACCGTGATCGACACCGCCACGCCGCAGAACGGCGACGTGGTGGTCTACCTGGCGCTGACCGTGCGGGACGTGCCGGCGGTCGTGGCGCTCGCCGCCGCCGACCGGATCGCGCTCGTGCTCACCGAGGCGGCCTGATGGCGATCATCGCCCTGGTCTCGGCGAAGGGATCGCCGGGCGTCACCACCGCGGCGCTCGCCGCCGCGCTGAGCTGGCACCGGCGGCTCGTGCTGGCCGAGTGCGACCCGGCGGGCGGCTCGATCCTCGCCGGCTACCTCGGCGGGGCCCTGGACGGCCCGCGCGGCATCGGTGAGCTGGCGGTGGGCGAGCTGCGCGACGGCAGCCTGGAGCACACGTTCTGGTCCCAGCTGGTCGACCTGGACGCGCCCCGGCGCGAGCGGCTGCTGCTGCCCGGCGTGGTGGACCCGGCCCAGGCCGGCAGCGTGATCCCGCTGTGGCAGCGCTTCGCCGACTACTTCACCGGGCTGGAGCGCGGCGAACCGCCGTACGACGTGCTCGTCGACTGTGGCCGGCTCGCCGTCGGCGGTCCACCGTGGCCGCTGCTCCGGGCCGCCACCGTGGTGCTGCTGGTCACCCGCGCGACCCTGCCCGACCTCTCCGCCACCCGGGCCACCGCCCGGGCGATCGAACGGGACCTCACCGAGCACCGCGTACCGCCGGGCACGCTGCGGCTGCTCGTGGTCGGGGACGGGCACGGCACCAGCGAGATCAGCAAGGCGCTGCGGCTGCCGGTGATCGCCCGCCTGCCGCACGACCCGCGTACCGCCGAGGTGCTCGCACACGGCGGCACCGTACGCGCGAACCGGCCGCTGATGCGCGCGGCCGGCGCCCTGGAGGTGCCGGTCCGGGCGCTGCTGGACCGGCGGCGGGCCCGGCTCGCCTGGCCGGGCGCGACCACACCGCGCGCGGTGACCGCCCCGAGCGTGCCGGGGGTGTCCGGTGCGGTTTGAGCCGGTCTCCCACGACCCGCGCGGGCAGCAGCCCGGTGTCGTCTCCACGGTTCCGCCGCTGGCGCCGCCGAACGGGCGGCACCACGTGCCCGGCCCGCTCCCCGCCGCGCCCCCGCCACCGCCGCGCCCCCGGATCGACTTCGCCGTGGTCCGCGAGCTGCGCCGGGAACTGAGCGAACGGCTCACCCATTGGCAGCGCGGCCGCGAGTTCGACGCCGACGCCGAGGAGGTCGAGCGCGCCCGGCTGGCGGTCACCGTGGTCTCCGCGTACGCCGACTCGGTACGCCGGTCCGGCACGCCGATGGCGGCGGACGAGGAACGGCTGCTGCTCGACCAGGTGACAGCCGAACTCGTCGGGCTGGGCCGGCTCCAGACGCTGCTCGTCGACGACAGCATCGAGGAGGTGCACATCCTCGGCTGCGACCAGGTACGCATCACCCGGCACGGCGGCGGCGTCGACTGGGCCGAGCCGATCGCCGAGACCGACGACGAGCTGGTGGAGATCCTCCAGGCGGCGGCCCGCCGGGCGGGTGCCACCGAACGGTCGCTGTCCACCTCGAAGCCCACGCTCGACCTGCAACTGCCCGACGGCAGCCGCCTCGCCGCCGTGTTCCTGGTCAGCCACCGCCCGTACGCGGTGATCCGCAAGCACAACACGCTCGCGGTGAGCCTGGAGGACATCGCGGGCGGCCGGCCCGACCTGGACGAGATGATCGACCCGCTGCTGCGCGACTTCCTGCGCGCGTCCATGCGGGCCGGGCTGAACATCATGGTCGCCGGGCTCGCCGGGGCCGGGAAGACCACTGTCATCCGGGCGCTGATGGACGAGATCCCGGCCGACGAGCCGTACGTGCTGCTGGAGGAGAGCCGGGAACTGCTGCCGGCCCGGCGTGGGCACAAGCACCGGGCGGTGATGAGCTTCGAGTCCCGGGAGGGGCACGGCGAGCGCGGCGCGGACGGACGGCCGGCGGGTGAGGTCAGCATCGCCGACCTGATCCCGGTGTCGCTGCGCATGGGCGTGCTGCGGATCATCGTCGGCGAGGTGCGGTCCCGGGAGATCGTGCCGATGCTCCAGGCGATGACCACGAGCCGGGGCTCGATGTGCACCATCCACGCGCGTACCCCCTCGGGGGTGAGCGAACGCATCATCGAGCTGGCGCTGTCGCACGGCCGGGAAATGACAGTCGACCAGGCCCGCCGGATGGCCGGCAACGCGCTCGACCTGATCGTCTACGTGACGGTCGAGGACGAGACCGCGATCGGCGGGCGCAAGCACCGCTTCGTCTCGCACGTCGAGGAGGTCATCGGCGTCGGCGAAGGCAACCGGATCACCACCACGACCGTCTTCGGCCCCGGGCCGGACGGCCGCGCGGTCCCCCGTCACCTGCCCGAACGCATCCGCGACCAACTGCTGCGCGTCGGCTACGACGCCCGCCTGCTCACCCGGTTCGTCGAGGCCGGCGTGGGCGCGTGGCGGCGGCCCCGGCACACCCGCCTAGGGGCACGGCCGAACGGAGGCCCGGCGTGACGCAGATCGAACTGATCGCCCTGGTCTCCGGCGCGGCCTGCGTGGCCGGGCTGGTGCTGGCGGTGGTCGCGCTCGTCGGCACCCGCCGCCCACCGGGCCCGGCCCCGGGCGCCGGGCCCGGCCTGAGCCGGCTCTGGACCGGTTCCGGCGCGAGCCGCGCCGACCAGCGCCGCTACCAGCTCCTGCTCGGCGCCGCGGTGGTCGCCGGGGCGGCGGCGTTCCTGCTCACCGGGCTGCCGGTGGTCGGCCTGCTGGTGGCGCTCGCGGTGCCGGGCGTGCCGTGGCTGTTCGCGGTGGGCCGGGCCGAGCAGCGGGCCATCGCCCGGGTCGAAGCCGTAGGCGAGTGGACCCGCCGGCTCAAGGACATCTCGGCCACCGGCCAGGGGCTCCAGCAGGCGATCATCGGCACCATCGCCACCGCGCCGGAGGAGATCCAGGAGGAGGTACGCACGCTCGCCGCCCGCCTGCAGGCCGGCTGGCTGGCCCGCTCCGCCCTGCTCGCCTTCGCCGACGAGATCGCCGACCCGGTCGCCGACCAGGTGGTGGCCGCGCTGATCCTGCACCTCACCGACCGGGGTGAGCGCCTCGGCGACGTGCTCGGCTCGATCGCCACCGCCGCCTCGGCCGAGGTGGCGACGCGGCGCGAGGTCGAGGCCAAACGCACCCAGCCGCGGTTCGCGGTCCGCTTCCTCACCGGCATGACGCTGGCGACCCTGGCGTACGGGCTGGTGAACAGCGACTACATCCGTCCCTACGGGACGCTCACCGGTCAGCTCGTGATGGCGGTGCTCGGCGCGGCGTTCGTCGGCCTGCTGGTCTGGGTGCGCTCGATGAGCCAGCCGCCCCGGCCCGCGCGCTTCCTCCCGGCGCCCGATCCGGAGGAGGCAATCGCGTGATCCTCAACTGGCAGATGGCGATCGCAGTCCTCGGCGGGTGCGCGGTCGGGCTCGGGCTGTTCCTGGTGGTACGCGAGGCGCTGCCGGCCACCCCGGCGCTCGGCCCGGCGCTGCGCCGGCTGCACCAGCCGCCCGGCCAGGCCCCGGCCGCCGGCGCCGGACCGGACTGGCTCGGCGGGTTCGCCCGCTGGCTGCGCCCGCCGCACCGGCAGCTCGCCCTGCTCGACCGCACCCCCGAGCAGTACGCGCTGTCGGTGCTGCTCTCCGCGCTCGTCGGGTTCGCCACCCCGGCGGTCGCCTCGGCGGTGCTCTTCGTCGGCGGGGTGGCGCTGCCGCTGGCCGTGCCGGTGGTGGCCAGCCTGGGTCTGGCGCTCGGCGCCGGACTGCTCGCGCACCGCTCGGTCCTCGCCAAGGCCGACGCCGCCCGGGACGAGTTCCGGCAGGCGGTCTGCACCTACCTCGACCTGGTGGCGCTGCAGCTGTCCGCCGCGCACGGCCCGGTGCAGTCGCTGGAACGCGCGGCGGCGGTCTGCGACGGCTGGGTCTTCGACCGGATCCGGGAGGCGCTGCGGCTCGCCCAGCTCCAGATGCACTCGCCCTGGGACGAGTTGCAGGAGCTGGCCGACCGGATCGGCATCCCGGAGCTGGGCGACGTGGGCGCGATCATGCGCTCCTCCGGCAGCGAGGGCGCCCAGGTGCACGAGACGTTGCGGTCCCGTGCCGACTCGCTGCGCGACCAGATCCGTACCGACAACCTGGCCCGGGCCGAGGGGGTCACCAGCAAGTTGGACATCCCCGGCTCACTGCTGGTGTTCGTCCTGCTCGGCTTCGCCGTCTATCCGTTCCTCGCCCGTCTGTGAACCCCATCGAGAAGGAGACGACCATGCACCTCTACGCCTACCTGTACGTGGCGGTGAGCACCCGCCTCGCCGAGCTGCGCCGGGACTCCGAGCGCGGCGACAGCCCGGTGCCGACCGCGGTGATCATCTTCGGCCTGGTCGCGGTGGCCATGGCGGTCACCGGGCTCGCCCTGGCCAAGGCGAACAACTGGATGAACGCCATCCCGAACAACACGGCGCCGCAGGCCCCGTGATGCCCCGCCCCGCCCGTACGGTCCGGAGCCGGCCGGCGCCCGCCGGCCGGCCCGCCGGTCCGCCCGGTCCGGGGCGGATCGCCGCTGCTCTGCGCGCCCGTCTGGCCGAGGGCGAGCGGGGCGCCAATCCGGTCGAGCTGGCCGTGGTGATGCCGGTGATCCTGGTGATGCTGTTCGGCTCGATCCAGGTCGCCGTCTGGTTCGTGGCCCGGTCCACGGCGCTCAACGCCGCGCAGACCGGTGTGAACGCCCAGCGCACGATCGACGCCGGGCCGGACGCCGGCCGGGAGCGGGCGATCAGCTTCCTGCAGCAGTCCGGGGACTGGCTGGTCGACTGGGAGCAGACCGGCCCGACGTGCGTCGAGACCGCCACCGCCGTCACCTGCACGGTGCAGGGGCGCTCCCTGTCGGTCATCCCGGGTGTCTCGTTCGCGGTCACGCAGACCGCGCACGGCCCGGCCGAACGCTGGACCACCGGATGAGCGCCGGGCCGCGGCGGGACCGGGGTTCCGTCTCGATCGAGGTGGCGGTGCTCGCGCCCGCCTTCATCGGGCTGATGGTGCTGGCCGGGGTCGCCGGGCGGACCGCGATCGCGGACGAGGCGGTGGAGTCGGCCGCGCACGACGCCGCGCGGGCCGCCTCGCTGGCCCGCAACGCCGACGACGGCGCGGAGGCCGCCGAGGAGGCGGCCCGGAACCAGCTCGGCTGGGCGGGGCTGAACTGCTCCGGCCCGCCCCAGCTCGACCTCGCGGGCTCGGTGGCCGGTACGACGACGAGCTTCGCCGCCGCGTACGCAAGCGCCGCAGGCGTGCCGGCGACCGTGACGGTCACTGTGACCTGCACCGTCTCCTTCGACGACCTGAGCGCGCCCGGCCTGCCCGGCGTGCCCGGCGGCAAGACCGTCTCGGCGAGGTTCACCTCGCCGCTGGACACCTACCGGAGTCGCGGATGACCGGGCGGCGCGCGGCGGAGAACGGCCGGGTGAGTCTCTTCCTGGCCGTGGCGATGACCGGCGTACTGGCGATCATCAGCCTCGCCTACGACGGCGCCGGCCAACTGCGCACGCTCCAGCGCGCGGACAACCTGGCCGCCGAGGCGGCCCGCGCCGGCGGCCAGATGATCGACCGCGCGCGGGCCATCGAGGGCGGCCCGAAGCAGATCGACCAGGTCGCCGCCCGCGCCGCTGTCGCCGCCTACCTCGACGCGGCGGGCGGCGTCCAGGACCACGAGGTCGACTTCCCCGTGGTCGGCGCCGAGACCCAGATCCGGGTGAGCGTGCAGATCACCTACAGCCGGGACCTGCTGAGTCTGTTCGGCGTGCAGAAATCAGCCACCGTCACCGGTGAGGCCACCGCTCGGGCGCTCACCGGCCCACCGTAGGAAGGGAAGGCCGCCATGGGCGCACCCCGACGCTCCCCCGTCCGCCGCGCCGGCCAGGTTCTCACCGGCCTCGGCGCCCTCGTCGTGCTCGTCGGCGTGCTGGCCGGCGGGCCGGTCGCGCTGCTGGCGTTCGCCGGCAACCCGCTGCCGGATCACCTGCCCACGTTCGCCGAGATCGGTACGACGTTGACCAGCCGCGACGACGGTCAACTGTTCCTGCGCGCGCTGGCGGTGGTGGGCTGGTTCGGCTGGGCCACGTTCACGTTCTCCGTCGTGGTGGAGTTGCTCGCGGCTGCGGTACGCCGGCCGGCGCCGAAGCTGCCCGGCATGCACCGCCAGCAGAAGGCCGCAGCCGCGCTCGTCGGTTCGGTCGCGCTGATCCTGGCCGCGAGCCCGGCCGCGGCGAGCGCCGCCGCGCTGACCGCCCCGCAGCCGGCGGTCGCCGCTTCTGCCGTCACCGCGCCGAGCCGGGTCGCGCCGCCGGCCCCGGTCGCGTCGAAGGCGGACGACCCGGCCGTGTACCGGGTGGCGAAGGGCGACTACCTGGGCGAGGTGGCGGACCGCTACCTGGACGACTTCGACAGGTACAAGGAGCTGGCCCGGCTGAACCGGCTCGCCGACCCGGACCGGATCCGCCCCGGCCAGCTCATCACGCTGCCGGACGGCGCGACGGACTCCGGCGCCCGGCGGCACGCCACCGGGCGGCTGGTGGTGACCAAACCGGCCCAGACCGCACCGGTCAAGCCGGGTGGCGGCGGCGCGTCGTCGAGCGCGCCGCAGGCGAAGCCGAAGCCCACCCCGCGGGACGCGACGCCCACCGTGGAGGCGCCGGTCGGTCAGCCGCCGGCCATGTCGGCGGGCGCGTCCCGGCCCACCGCCGAGGAGGGCATCAACCGTCCGCTCGCCATCTCGGCGGTGCTGGCGGTCGCGAGCATCGTGGGCGCGCAGATCGGCGCGCTGCTGGGGTTGCGCAAGCGGCCGGTGCCCGCCCGCGCGGGTTCCAGCGGGCGGCACCGGCGGGAGTGAGTCAGGGCAGCCGGGCCTCGACCCGGCCGGACACCACGCGGGTGGGGAGCACGATCTGGTCGTTCGCGGCCGGGCCGTGCACCACCTCGCCGCCGTTGAGCCGGAACGCGCTGCCGTGCCAGGGGCAGACCACGCAGGCGTGACCGTCGATCTGCTCCACAGTGCCCTCGGCGAGCGGGCCGCTCTGGTGCGGGCAGCGCTCCAGCATGACCGTGACGTCGTCGCCGTCCCGGTAGAGGATCACCGAGACGTCGTCGATCTTCTTGGTGACCAGTTCGTGCCGGGGCAGGCTGCCCAGGTCGCCGACCCGGTGCCAGCCGTCGCTGATCAGGTGCAGCTCGGAGACGCTCTGGCTGGCCTGGGCGCCCTGCTTGTACGCGAGGTGCCCACCCAGGTACGCGCCACCGCTGGCGGCGGACAGACCGAGGTAGGACAGCGCCCGGCCGAGGCCGTGCCGCCCGTTGAGGCGGGCCGCCAGCGAGCCGGCGTACAGCGCCAGGCCGACCGTGTTGGCGGCGGCGTGCACCAGGCCGATCCGGCGCTGGTCGCGGGAGAGCGTGGCCCAGTCGTTGAGCCCGGCGACCGCCGCCGGGAGCGCGCTGACCGTACCGAGACCCACCAGCGCGGTGGCGGCCCGGCGCTGGCCGGGCAGCAGGTCCACCACGGCGGCGGAGATCCACGCGCCGACCGGCACCTGCACCATCGCGGGGTGCAGCGGATGGCCGAGCCACACGCCGTGCAGCGCGTCGCGTACCCGCTGGGAACGCAGCGTGCCCTGGACGGCGCGCTGCAACCGGTCACCCACCCGGTCGAGACCGGTGGCCTGTTCGATCTTCGTCAGTAGTTCGCGCACCCGTTCCGACTTCCCGGCAGGAGAGCCCCCAAACCGGACGCCCCGGAATTCCCTCGCACGACCTCCGCGCTGGATATACTCGGGCGGCTGGTCGTATATAGGGAGCCGCGATGACCAAGATCCTGGTGGACGTCGACGACGAGGCGCTGGCGGATGCCGCCGAGGCGTTCGGCACGAAGACCAAGAAGGACACGGTGAACGTCGCTCTCCGCGAGGGCGCGGCGCGACTGCGCCGCGCCCGGGCACTGGCGGAGCTGGCCGAGCGCGGGCAGGCCGGTGATTTCGACGAACTGCTCGACAAGGGTGCCTACCGCTCGTGAAGCTGGCCGACTACCTGATCGACACCAGCGCCCTCGTCCGGCTCCTGCGTGATCCCGACGTGCTGGCTCGCTGGGAACAGCAGGTGACAGCGGGTCTGCTCGCCGTGTGCCCGCTGGTCGAGCTGGAATTCCTCTACACCGCCCGCTCGGTCGCCGACCGGGCGCGCCTGACCGAGCAGCTCCGGGCCGCCTTCGGCTGGGTGGTCATGCCGGACCGGATCTACGAACGCGCCGCCGAGATCCAGGGCGAGCTGACCGCGCGGGGCACGCACCGCTCGGCGGGCGCGGTCGACCTGCTCATCGCCGCCACCGCCGAGTACCACGGCCTCTCGCTGCTGCACTACGACCGGGACTTCGACCAGGTCGGCGCCGTCACCGGCCAGCCGATGCGCTGGCTGACCCGACCCGGCTCGATCAAATAGGGCGTAGCCACGGCAGCGCCGTCGCGGGCATGCTGAGCCCATGGGGGTACGCGTCGAGCACGCCGGTGCCGTGACCACTGTGATCCTGGACCGGCCCGAGGCCCGTAACGCCGTGGACGGGCCGACCGCACGAGCGCTGGCCGACGCGTTCCGCGCGTTCGACGCCGACCCGGACGCGGCGGTCGCGGTGCTCTGGGGCGCGGGCGGCACGTTCTGCTCCGGCGCCGATCTGAAGGCCGTCGGCACGCCGCGCGGCAACCGCGTCGAGCCCGAGGGGGACGGACCGATGGGCCCCACCCGGATGCGGCTGTCCAAGCCGGTGATCGCGGCGATCTCCGGGTACGCGGTGGCGGGCGGGCTGGAGCTGGCGCTCTGGTGCGACCTGCGTATCGCCGAGTCGGACGCGACGCTCGGCGTGTTCTGCCGCCGGTGGGGCGTACCGCTGATCGACGGCGGGACGGTCCGGCTGCCCCGGCTGATCGGCGAGAGCCGGGCGATGGACCTGATCCTCACCGGACGCCCGGTCGGCGCCGACGAGGCGTACGCGATGGGTCTGGTCAACCGGCTGGTCGCGCCGGGTGGGGCCCGCGCGGCGGCCGAGGAACTGGCCGCCGCGATCGCCGGGCATCCGCAGACGTGCCTGCGCAACGACCGGGCGGCGGTGCTGGACGGCGCGGGGCAGCCGGAGCCGGAGGCGATGGCCACCGAGCTGGCCTACGGCATGGAGTCGCTGGCGGTGGACGGGGTACGCGGGGCCGGCCGGTTCGCCGCCGGGGCCGGCCGGCACGGTGCGCCGGCCGGCTGAGGCGTCACTTCAGGGCGCGCAACGCGTCCTCGATGGCCCGGTGGAACGTGGGGTACGCGTAGATCATGTGCCGGAGCTGGCTGATCGGCACCGCCGCGTGCACCGCCACGACGAGCGCGGAGAGCACCTCGCCGCCGGCCGGTCCGGCCGAGGTGGCCCCGATGAGCACGCCCTGGTCGGCGTCGGCAACCAGCTTGATGAACCCGGCGTTGCCGGTCTTGTGGATCCAGCCCCGGGCCGACGAGGTGAGATCGGCGTATCCGACCTGGACGTTGACGCCGCGCTCGCGGGCCTGCTGCTCGGTGAGGCCGACCGCGCCGACCTCGGGGTCGGTGAACGTGACCCGGGGCAGCGCCCGGTAGTCGGCGACCGGGACGCTGCCCGGCGCGACGCTCGACCCGCCCGCGCTCATCGCGCCGCCGACCGAGCTGACCACACCGGCCGCGCCGCCGACCACGCTCGCGGTGCCGCTGGCGTCCGGGCCGCCCTTGGTACGCCGCATGTGGTCGAGGACGTCGGCCACCACGATGCCGGCCTGGTACATGGCGATGTGGGTGAACGCGCCCTCGCCGGTGAGGTCACCGACCGCCCAGATCCCGTCGGTGACGTGCATCCGGTCGTTCACCGGCAGGTAGCGCTGCCCGGCGTCCACCCCGACCGTGTCCAGGCCCAACTCCTCCAGGTGCGCCTTGCGGCCGGTCACCACGAGCAGCTTCTCGCCGGTGAACTCGGCGCCGTCGGCGTACACGGTGAACGCGCCGCCGTCGTGGCCGACCCGGCCGGCCTTGACCCCGGTGTGGATCTCCACCCCGTCGGCGCGCAGCGCGTCGGCGGCGAGCGCTGACGCCTCCGGCTCCTCGACGGCGAGCACCCGGTCGGCCGCTTCGATCACCGTCACCCGGACGCCGAACCGGGCGAAGACCTGCGCGAGTTCCAGCCCGATCGCGCCGCCGCCGAGCACCAGCAGCGACGCGGGCAGCTCCTCCACCTCGATGGCCTGGTGATTCGTCCAGTACGGCGTGTCGGCCAGCCCGTCGATCGGCGGGACCGAGGGCCGGGTGCCGGTGCCGAGGACCACGCCGTACCGGGCCTGGAACACCTGGTCGCCGACGCGTACCCGGTTCGGGCCGTCGAGCCGCCCGCTGCCCCGGACGAACCGGCCGCCCTTGCCGGTGAAGCGGTCCACCGCCACCTTGTCGTCCCAGGTGTCGGTGGCCTCGGCGCGGATCCGCTTCGCCACCGGCGCCCAGTCCGGCCGCACCTGGGCGGACCCGGCCAACTCGTTGACCCGGTGCGCCTCGGCCAGCGCGTTCGCCGCCCGGATCATCATCTTGCTCGGCACGCACCCCCAGTAGGGGCACTCGCCGCCGACCAGGTCCCGTTCGATGCCGACCACTGTGAGGCCGGCCTCGGCGAGCCGTCCGGCCACCTCCTCGCCGCCGACGCCGAGCCCGACCACTACTACGTCAACCTGTTCCGGCTCCGCCATTCCGCAAGCATTCCGTACCTTCGGGACACCGGCCACCGTACCGGCCCCGAATTCCCGCGCTCGTCACGAACGCGACCGCCTACCGTGGCCGCATGCACACGCGCTTCACCCCGGTCCGGGACTGCTTCCACGACCTGTTCGTCACCGGCCGGGAGACCGGCGCGTCGCTCGCGGTGTGGCACGACGGCGTACCGGTGATCGAGCTGATGGGCGGCACGGCGGCGGCGGTCCCGCCCAGTGCGGTCGTGCCGATGGCAGGGGCGGACCGCGCGTGGCGTCCGGACACGCTCGTGGACGTCTACTCGACCGGCAAGCCGGTGGTGGCGCTCTGTCTGCTGCTGCTCGTCGACCGGGGCCGGGTCGACCTGGACACGCCGGTGTCGGCGTACTGGCCGGAGTTCCGCACCCCGGCGACCGTCCGGCAGGTCCTCGCCCACACCGCCGGGCTGCCCGCCTTCCCGGTGCCCCGGCCCGCCGCGGCCATCGCCGACTGGGGCCTGCTCTGCGCCGACCTGGCGGCGGCCGAGCCGGAGTGGGACCCGGGCGCCGTCGCGGGCGAGCACGCCTGGACGTACGGGCACCTGGTGGGCGAGTTGGTCCGCCGGGTGGACGGGCGGCCGGTGGGCCGGTTCCTGGCCGAGGAGATCGCCGGTCCGTGGCGCCTGGACCTGGCCTTCGGGCTGGGTGAGGCCGACCGGCGGCGGTGCGCCGACCTGTCGTACGCCGATCCGGCCTGGCCGGACGCGATGCGCGGCGAGCCGGGTTCGTTGCGGGCGCGGGCGCTGGACAACCCGCCCGGCGGGCGCGACGTCGCGATGGTGAACAGCGACCTCTGGCGGGCCGCCGAGATCCCGGCGGTGAACCTGCACGCCACCGCCGCCGGGCTCGCCCGGCTGTACGCGGGCCTGCTCGCCGGCGGCGCCCTGGACGGGGTACGCCTGTTCAGCCCGGAGCTGGTCGCCGAGGCGACGCGGGTGCAGTATTCCGGGCCGGACCTGCTGCTGGACCGGCCGGTGTACTGGACGCTCGGCATGCAGTGGGAGCCGGACGGCAGCTGGGGCATGGGCGGGATCGGCGGCAGCAGCGCCTGGGCCGACCCGGAGCGGGGCTACACCTTCGCGTACGCGACCGCCCGGCTGGCCGACCACGATCGGGTGGAGGAGCTGGTCGAGGCGCTGCACTCCTGCCTCTGACGGTCAGTCACGTTCTGTAATTCCGGCGCGTCGTCACGCAGCGCATTCGGCCGGCAGTCGCGCCTGGCTTCCCCTTTTCCGACTTTGCTCTGCACCCATTGGCGCAGCACCGAGTTGAGCAGCGGATTTCCGCTAGGTCCGAAATCCGCGAGAGGCCCGCACGGTCACGTTCCGCAACGGGTGCGGATATGGCTGCAGAGCAAAGTCGGCGGAGGTGGATAGGCGCGGGCTAGAGGTGTAGTCACCCGCAGTAATCGTGGGCGCCGTGCTGCGGCCCGCGCGGGCCGCCAGCGACGTTGGGCTCGTGTGACGTTCGCGCTCGTGCGCGGGCGGCGGGCGGCGAGGGGCGAGGGCGTCAGCGGAGCCAGACCGGGTCGGCGCCGGGCACCTCCAGCGGCGGCGGGTAGTCGAGCGTGCGACGCACAGCGTCGGGCAGCCGCCACGGCTGGTGCACCGCCTTGCCCGCCACCGATTCCAGCTCCGGCACCCACCGCCGCACGTACGCGCCGTCGGGGTCGTAGCGCTCGGCCTGCCGTACCGGGTTGAAGCCGCGGTACGGCCGGGTGTCGTTGCCGGTGCCGGCCACCCACTGCCAGTTGCCCGAGTTGTTGACCCGGTCGCCGTCGAGCAACCACCGGAAGAAGACTTCCAGGCCGGGCCGCCAGTCCAGCCCGAGGTGCTTGGTCAGGTAGCCGGCGGTGATCAGGCGGGCCCGGTTGTGCATCCAGCCCTCGGCGCGCATCTGACGCATGCCGGCGTCCACGATCGGCATGCCGGTCCGTCCCTCGGTCCAGGCGTCGAGCGCGTGCTCGTCGTACCGCCAGTCCTCCCGGGCGCCCCGCCGGTAGGCGGCCGTGGACAGGTCCGGGAATCCGGCGACGACCTGGTGGTAGAAGTCGCGCCAGCAGAGCTGCCGGACGAACGGGCCGTCGCGGTCGCCGGCCCGGGTCGCCACCGCCAGCGGGGAGACGCAGCCGAAGCGCAGGTACGGGCTGAGCCGGGAGGTCTCGTCGCCGGCCATGTCGTCGTGGATGTCGTCGTACCGGTCGAGGGTGGGCAGCCAGGCGGTGAGCCGGCGGCGGGCGGCGTTCTCCCCGCCCACGGCGGCGGCCGGGCTGTCGCCCTTCGGCGGGTCGGGCAGGCGGCCCGGGTCGACGCCGTCGGGCAGCCGGACCCGCTTCGGCGCGGCCAGTTCGTCCCGCAGGCGCACGCCCTGCCAGGCGCGGAAGTAGGGGCTGAACACGCGGTAGTGGTCGCCGCCGCTCGGGCGCAGCGCGCCCGGCTCGTTCGTATTTTTGAGGCCGGGGAACAACCGCAGGAACATGCGGTGCCGGTCGCACTCGGCGCGCAGGCGGGTTCCCGGCTGCGGGCGTAGTGGCTGAAGTCGGCGGAGAGCCCGACGCCCTCGGCGCCCACCTTCCGGGCCAGCTTCACCGTCTCGGCCACCGGGTCGCCGCGCCTGATCACCAGGTCGCCGCCGCGCTTGCGCAGCGCCTCGCGCAGGTCGGCCAGGCTCTGGTGCAGGAAGCGGGTGCGGTTCGGCGAGAGCTGCTGCAACTCCGGGTCGAGCACGTAGAGCGGCACCACCCGCTCGAACGCGGAACAGGCGGCCGCCAGCGCCGGGTGGTCGTGCACCCGCAGGTCGCGGGTGAACAGCACGACCGCCGTCCGGCCGGTCATCCGGCCAGGGCCGGTTCCAGCGCCGGGCCGGGCACCTGAACCGGCGTGCCGGGCGGGGTGAGCAGCGCCCGCGCGGCCACCGCCATCCGGCGCCGCTGCGGCACCAGGGCCCGGCGGACGAAGACGTCGTAGTCCTGCGCGGCGACCTCGTCCAGGATGCCGCCGTAGAGCGCGTACGCGGTGCGCATGCACGCCTGCGAGGCGGGGTTGAGCAGCGGGATGCCCGGCGCGGCGGCGAGGTAGTGGGCCTGCGCGCGGGTCACCTCGTACTCGATCAGCTCGCGGATGCGCGGCGTGGTGCGACCGGCGGCCTTGGCCGCGACGAGGTCGGCGCGGGTGACGTCGAACTTGGCCAGATCCTCGTCGGGCAGGTAGGTCCGGCCCCGGTCGAGGTCCTCGGCGACGTCCCGGATGAAGTTGGTGAGCTGGAAGGCGAAGCCGAGCTGGCGGGCGGGCTCCCGGGCGGCGGCCGGGTCGGAGCTGCCCAGGATCGGCAGCATCATGGTGCCGATGACGGCGGCCGAGCCCTCCATGTAGTCGAGCAGGTCGTCGTAGGTCGGGTACGACATCACCGTCAGGTCCATCGCCATGCTGCGCAGGAACGACGCGAAGTCGTCGCGGTCCAGGTCGAACACGGCGATGGTGTGCAGCACGGCGGGGAGCAGCGGGTCGTCGACCGACGCGCCGTGCAGCCCGGCCACGAATCGATCCGACCACTCGCGCAGCCGGGCCGCGCGCTCGGCGGGCGGCAGGTCCTCGGTACGGTCGACGATCTCGTCCGCGTAGCGGGTGAATCCGTACAAGGCGTGCACATGTCGCCGTTTCCAGGCGGGGAGCAGCCGGGTGGCGAGATAGTAGGTACGGCCGTGACGCCGGTGCAGCTCGCGGCAGCGGTCATAGGCGGCGGCCAGATCCACGTCCATCGGCCCTCCTCAGTTTCGACGCAGCAATCGACGCAACTCGTAACCCTAGGGTACGCTCGCCCACATGGCCAACGACGCAGTTGCGGGTAATGCGCTCCGCGTCGCGCCGGCTCAGGCCGGGGCGACGGACGATCCGGTCCGCGGCGTACTGGCCGCGTTCACGAAAGACCTGATCAAAGGGGTCGATGAGACGCTGGTGGCGTTCCTGGCCGCAGAAGTCGATTCGCTGACCGAGATCGACGCAGCGATGGGTGCATTCGCCGCAACCGCGCGCGACTGCGTGCTGGCCGGCGGCAAACGGGTCCGGCCCACGTTCGCGTACTGGGGATGGCGGGGCGCTGTCGGCGGGGAGGAACCGATGTGTTCGGTGCTCCCGGCCCTGTCCGCCCTCGAACTGCTGCACACGTTCGCGCTCGTGCACGACGACGTGATGGACGCTTCCGACACCCGGCGCGGGCTGCCGACCGCGCACCGGGCCGCCGCCGCCCGGCACCGCGCCGCCGGGCACGCGGGCGACCCCGACCGGTACGGCGAAGCGGTCGCCGTCCTCATCGGCGACCTCTGCATGGTGTGGGCCGACCGGCTCATGGGCCACGCGGCGGTCCCCGCCGAGCGGCTGCTCGACGTGCGCCGCTGCTACGACCAGATGCGGGTGGAGACGGTCGCCGGGCAGTTCCTGGACGTGCTCGGCGAGAACGACGCGGGGAACTGGACGGTCGACCGGGCGCTACGGGTGGCCCGGTACAAGACCGCCAGCTACACGGTCCAGCGGCCGCTGCTCTTCGGCGCCTGCCTGGCCGGCACCGACGCGGACGACCCGCTCATCGCCGCGTACACCCGGTACGGGCTGGCCGTCGGCGAGGCGTTCCAGCTCCGCGACGACCTGCTCGGCGTCTACGGCGACCCGGAGACCACCGGCAAGCCGGCCGGGGACGACCTGCGTACCGGCAAGCCGACCGCGCTGCTGATGCTGGCCCGGCAACTCGCCGACCCGGCGCAGCGCCGGGCGCTGGACCGGGCCGGCTCGGTCACCACGGCACGCGACGTGGACCGGCTTGCCGACGTGGTCCGCGACACCGGCGCCACCGCCCGGGTGGAACGGATGATCGCCGACCGGGTCACCGAGGCGCTCGCCGCGCTCGGCACCGCACCGATCGACGAGACCGCGCGCACCGCGCTGACGGGTCTCGCCACCGCCGCCACCGCGCGGCGGGCATGATGAGCAACTTCGCGAGCAAGGGGGCCGGAATGCGTACCGTCAAGGGACGGACCGACCGGGTGGTGGTGGTCGGCGCCGGGCTGGGTGGGCTGGCGTGCGCGCTGCACCTGGCCGGCAGCGGCCGGCAGGTGACGGTGCTGGAGCGCGAGCCGGTGCCCGGCGGGCGCGCCGGGCGGCTCAGCGTCGACGGGTACGAGTTCGACACCGGCCCGACCGTCCTCACCATGCCCGACCTGATCGCCGAGGCGCTCGGCGCGGTCGGCGAGGAGCTGACCGACTGGCTCGACCTGAGCCCGCTCGACCCGGCGTACCGCGCCTACTACCCGGACGGGTCGACGCTCGACGTCATCACCGACACCACCCGGATGGCGGCCGAGATCGCGCGTGTCTGCGGCCCCCGGGAGGCGGACGGCTACCTGCGTTTCGTCGACTACGCCCGCAACCTGTGGCAGTGGGAACGGGCCGACTTCATCGAGCGCAACCTCGACGCGCCGACCGACCTGCTCACCGGCAACCTGCTGAAGTTGTTCGCCAACGGCGCCTTCCGGCGGCTCCAGACGAAGATCAACCAGTTCTTCCGCGACCCGCGTACCCAGCGGATCTTCTCCTTCCAGGCCATGTACGCGGGCCTGTCGCCGCACGACGCGCTGGCGATCTACGCGGTCATCGCGTACCTCGACTCGGTGGCCGGTGTCTGCTTCCCGCGCGGCGGCATCCACGCGGTCTCCCGCGGGATGGCCGGCGCGGCCGAGAAGCACGGCGTGCAGTTCCGGTACGGCACCACGGTGACCCGGGTGGAGACCGCCAACGGCCGCGCCACCGGCGTGATCACCTCCGACGGCGACTTCGTCCCCGCCGACACGGTGGTGCTCAACCCCGACCTGCCGGTCGCCTACGAGGACCTGCTGCCGCCCAGCCGGCAACGCAAGCTCACCTACTCGCCGTCCTGCGTGGTGCTGCACATCGGTTCGACGCAGGGCTATGGCAAGATCGCCCACCACAACATCCACTTCGGGCGCTCCTGGAAGGGGACGTTCGACGAGGTGATCCGCCGAGGCGAGCTGATGACCGACCCGTCGCTGCTGGTGACGAACCCGAGCCGCACCGACCCGTCGGTGGCGCCGGCCGGGAAGCACACCTACTACGTGCTGGCGCCGGTGCCGAACCTGGAGCGGGCGCCGTTCGACTGGACGGGCGACCTCACCCAGCGGTACGCCGACCAGCTCGTAGGCACGCTGGAGGAACGCGGATACGTCGGCTTCGGCGACGGCATCGAGGTGATGCGGGCCGTCACCCCGGCCGACTGGGCGGCACAGGGCATGGCCGCCGGCACGCCGTTCGCCGCCGCGCACAGCCTCTTCCAGACCGGGCCGTTCCGCCCCTCCAACCTGCACCGGAAGCTGGACAACGTGGTCTTCGTCGGCTCCGGCACGCAGCCGGGCGTGGGGGTACCGATGGTGCTGATCAGCGGCAAGCTCGCGGCGGCCCGGATCACCGGGGCGACGGCATGAGCGAGCGGGAGGAACACCTGGTCGAGCTGGTCGGCGACGACGGGCAGGTGCTCGGCGAGACCACCGTGGCGACCGCCCACCAGCCACCCGGCCGGCTGCACCGGGCCTTCTCGGTGCTCCTGGTCGACCCGCAGGGGCGGGTGCTGCTGCAGCAGCGGGCCGCGGTGAAGACGCGGTTCCCGCTGCGCTGGGCGAACTCCTGCTGCGGGCACCCGCTGCCGGGCCAGTCGCTGACCGAGGCCGCCAACCGGCGGCTCGGCGAGGAACTCGGCGTCGGCCCGGTCGAGCTCACCGAGGTGGGCGTCTACATCTACTACGCCGAGGACCCGGCGACCGGCCGCGTCGAGTTCGAGTACGACCACGTGCTGCGCGCCGACGTACCCGCCGACCTGGTGACGCGGCCCGATCCGGACGAGGTGGCCGAGCTGCGCTGGGCCGACCCCGGCGCGGTGGTGGCCGACCTGGACGCCGACCCCCGCGCGTACGCCCCGTGGCTGGGCGGCGTGGT
The DNA here is from genome assembly GCF_000568915.1 of Micromonospora sp. M42. Classification (NCBI taxonomy): domain Bacteria; kingdom Bacillati; phylum Actinomycetota; class Actinomycetes; order Micromonosporales; family Micromonosporaceae; genus Micromonospora; species Micromonospora sp. M42. The sequence continues at coordinate 4,134,881 of NZ_KK037233.1, forward strand.
CAACCGGCTGCTGCATCCGGCGGGCCCGGCCCGGCCGGGCGTCGCGGCCTCCGAGGCACCGGAGCGGTCGGGTGGCCGATGAGGCGCTGAGCGCGGGGGCCGTGGCACGCCGGTTGGGTGTGGCGGTCACCACGCTGCGCACCTGGCACCAGCGGTACGGCCTCGGTCCCAGCGAGCACGTGCCGGGCCACCACCGGCGCTACACGCCCGCCGACCTCGCCCGCCTGGAGATCATGCGCCGGCTGACCACCGAGGGGGTGGCGCCCGCCGAGGCGGCCCGCTGGGCCCGGCAGGCCCCGGCCGTGCCGCCGCCGGACCGGCTCGCGCTCAAGGCACGGACCTCGGCGGTACGCGACGGCGGCGGCACGACCATCCCGGTCGGCCGGGCCGGCCCCGCCGCACGGGGGCTGGCCCGTGCCGCGATGCGCCTGGACTCGGTGACCATCGCGCGGACCATCGCCGAGGCGCTCGCCGCCGACGGGGTGGTGGCGACCTGGGAGGGGCTGCTCCGGCCGGTGCTCACCGGGATCGGGGAACGGCACGCCGCCACCGCCGGCCTGATCGAGGTGGAACACCTGATGTCCCGGTGCGTCTCGGTGGCGTTCGCCACGGTGATCCGGGCCCACCCGAACGGCGGACCGCCCCGGATCCTGCTCTCCTGCGCCGACGAGGAACAGCACTCGTTGCCGCTGGAGGCGCTCGCCGCCGCGCTCGCGGAGGCCGGTGTGAGCTCTCGCATGCTCGGCGCCCGGGTGCCGTTGCCCGCCCTGGTGGAGGCGGTCAACCGGACCGGGCCGGCGGCCGTGGTCCTCTGGTCGCACACCCGCGCGACCGCCGACCCGTGCCAGCTCACCGCGCTGCTGACCGTCCCCCGCCGGCCGCTGCTGGTGCTCGCCGCCGGGCCCGGCTGGCGGGCCGACTCGCTGCCGGCCGGGGTGGTCCGGCCGGTGGATCTGGCCGAGGCGCTCTCCCTCGCCCTGGCGGTACGGGACTCGCTGGACCAGTCGACGAAGGGCTGACGGCCCTTTTCGCTCCGGGGCGCGTCCACTACGGTCGGAAAGTCCGTCTGACCCCGACCCCTCCGGGAGCGACGAATGCGTCCACGCGCCCTGCCGGCGCTCGCCCTGGGCCTGGTGCTCCTCGTCACCGCCTGCGGCGAAGCCGGCAAGTCACCCGATCAGGCGGCGGCCTCGCCGTCGGTCTCGGCGTCGCCGTCGCCCGTGACGAAGCCCTCACCGACCCCGACCGCCACCCCCAGGAAGCCGAAGCTGCGCCCGGTGCCCAAGAAGCTCCCGGCGGGCCTGCACCGGGCCAGCGGGAGCAGCGGGGTGGCGCTCACCTTCGACGACGGACCGGATCCCCGCTACACCCCGCAGATCCTGGCCCAGCTCCGGGCGGCCCGGGTCACCGCGACGTTCTGCGTGGTCGGCCAGCAGGCCAAGCGCTACCCGGAGCTGGTGGCCCGGATCGTCCGCGAGGGTCACCAGCTCTGCAACCACAGCTGGCACCACGACGTGAACCTCGGCCGGCGGTCGGCCACCGAGATCCGGGCCGACCTGGAACGGACCAACGACGCCATCCGCGCCGCCGCGCCCAAGGCGCCGATCACCTGGTTCCGCCAGCCCGGCGGCCGGTGGACCGCCGAGGAGATCGTGGTGGCCCGGCAGATGGGCCTGCGCCCGCTGCACTGGAGCGTGGACCCGCAGGACTGGGACCACCCGCCGGCGAAGACGATCATCAAGCGGGTGAAGGGCGCCACCCGGAACGGCTCGATCGTGCTGATGCACGACGCGGGCGGTGACCGGGCCCAGACGATGGCCGCGTGCCGGCACCTGATCCCGGACCTGAAGCGGCGGTACGGCATCGCGCGACTACCCTGACCTGCGGTTTTGCCCGGCGTCGCGGCCATGCCCATACCGGTTTGGCCGTCCGTGCAGACATGACATATGCTTCTCCTGCCTCCGGCGGGGCCGGATGGGAGCAAGTCCGCTTGAAGTTGCGAGTGTGCAATGATGGCGGGGCCGCCCTCATCGTCTAGCGGCCCAGGACGCCGCCCTTTCAAGGCGGTAGCACGGGTTCGAATCCCGTTGGGGGCACGGTCCGGCTCGCGCCGGATGCAACACCAGCCAGGTCCTGTGGAGCAGTTGGAGTGCTCGCCGCCCTGTCAAGGCGGAGGTCGCGGGTTCAAGTCCCGTCAGGACCGCAAGCGCTGACGCCGCGCAGCTCAATGCGCGGCGTTCTGCGTATCGGCTCGTGCGGTAGCATGTGCCGAGCACCACGGCCAGGTAGCTCAGTTGGTACGAGCGTCCGACTGAAAATCGGAAGGTCGGCGGTTCGACCCCGCCCCTGGCCACATAGCCTTTCGCCGGGCTACAGGAACGCCGACCAGCGGATACGCAGGTCGGCGTTCTGCTTTTCAGCCCAGATGGGCCGCCTCCGCCCGCAGATGCTCGAGAAAGTGCGTGACCGCCGGCGGCGGCGTCCTGCCCCGCACGGTCGCCGCGAATATCTGCCGTACCGACTCGTCGTCCGGGTGCAGGCGGAGCAGGGCGATGTCCGGCGGGGTTCCGCGTACCGCCAGGGCCGGAACCAGGGCCACCCCCAACCCGGCGGCGACGCATCCCAGCTTGCCGGTCCACTCGGCCGCGACGATGTCGATGCGCGGCGAGAAACCGCTGGGCAGGCTTGCGCGGAGCAGGCTGTTCTCCGCGGTGGCCGAGCCCACGACGAACGCTTCCGGGGCGAGGTCCGCCAGGCGCACCGAGCGGCGGCGCGCCAGCCGGTGGTCACGCGCGACCGCGACCAGGAGCCGCTCGTCGAGCAGGTGTCGCAGGTCGAATCGTTCGCGGTCCAGCTCGCCCGTGGGCGAGGTGCTGACCACTGCCACATCCGCCTCCTCGGCGAGCAGGCGCTCCAGCAGCCGCGGCGTCACGCCCTCGACCAGCGAAAGCGAGACCTCCGGGTAGGCCGAGCGGAACGACGCCATCGCCCGGGGTACGAGGGCCGCGACAGCGGTCGGGAAGGCGCCCACACGCAGCCGCCCTCGGCCGAGCCCACGCAGGTCGTCGAGGTCACGCCGGGCCGCGGCGAGCCGGTCGAGGACCGCCTCGGCGTGCGGGAGCAGCTCTCGTCCCTCCTCGGTGAGGGCGACGCCGCGGGGCAGCCGGTCGAAGAGCCGGGCGCCGATGTCGGCCTCGAGCGCGGCTATCTGCCGGGAGACAGCCGACTGGGTGAAGCTGAGGGCGCGCGCGGCGGTGGTGATCGAGCCGTGCCGCGCGACGGTGCGGAACACCTCCAGCAGCTGAGTCTCCATGGGCAGGCATGGTAATCACGCATGGCAGGCATGCAAGACATTCGTTTGTCGCATTGCTTTCACCGGCCTAGCGTTACCGCGTGAAGATCATCGCGGTCCTCGGGACCGGGCACATGGGTACGCCGATCGCGCGCCGCCTCCTGGCCGGCGGCAACCGGGTCAGAGTGTGGAACCGCAGCCCGGAGCGTTCGGAGTCGCTCGCCGCGGTCGGCGCGACGGTGGCCGCGAGCCCGTCCGCCGCAGTCGACGGAGCCGAGGTCGTCGTCGTCATGCTCGCCGACGCCGGCGCGGTCGAGACGGTGCTGTTCGGGCCGGACGGCGCCGCCACCGCGCTCCGACCCGGGACGGTCGTGGTGCAGATGTCGACGATCGGGCCGGACGAAGTCCGAGCGGTGGCCGGCCGGCTTCCGGCGGGCGTCTACCTCCTCGACGCCCCCGTCGGCGGCAGCGTCAACGCCGCCCGGGCCGGCACGCTGGTGATCTTCGCGGGCGGCCCTGCCGATGCCGTGGAGAGGGCGGCTCCGGTGCTGGGGCAGCTCGGGACGGTCCGTCACTGCGGTCCGATCGGCGCAGGTGCCGCCGTCAAACTCGTCGCGAACACGGGCCTGGTGACGGCTGTCGCCGCGCTGCACGACGCGCTGGCTGTCGCCGCAGCGCTCGGTGTCGACAGGCAGACCGCCCTCGACGTGCTCGACCGTGGGGCCCTCGGCGGCGCGGTCGGACGGGCCACCGCCCCGGGCGCCTCGTTCGCAGTCACGATGGCGGCGAAGGACGCGCGGCTGGCGCTGCGCCGCCCGGTGCCGGCCCCCGTGCTGGAGGCCGCCCTCGACCTGATGCGGGCCGCGCCGGACCAGGACGCCGATCTCTCCTCCCTCGTCTCCCCCGACTTCTGCGAAGGGACGCTGATGCGCCTCACCCTGGACAACCCCGAATCCGTCGCGGCCCCGTTCGGCGACCGCTTCGCGCACGTCGCCCGGATCGATGTCGGCGGCGGCGCGCTGCTGATGCTCGCCGGACAGGTCGCCGTCGACGACGACGGCGAGGTGGTGGCCCCCGGAGACGCCGGCGCCCAGGCCGAACGGATCTTCGAGATCGTGGGCGGCGTGCTCGCGGCGCACGGTGCGAGCTTCGACGACGTGCTGCACGTCCGCACGTTCATGACGGACCTGGCTGACCTGTCGGCGTACGCGGCCGTCCGGCGCCGACTCTTCACTGGCACACCGCCGCCGGCGAGCACGACTGTCGAGATCAGCAAGCTCTTCCTGCCGGGCGCTGTGCTCGAGGTCGAGGTCACGGCCGTGGTCCGGTCCCGCTAGGTGTCGCGACGATTGCGCTTCCCGATCGACGGGCCGTATCCACGGCCGGCACAGGTCGCCACCCTGAGTACCTAACGGGTGTACAGTCCCCGGCAACGGCGGCGGCGCCTACGGTGAGCCCGCTGAGTGACGGACGGAATGAGGCAGGTGAGCACCAGAAGGTCGCGTGTGCGGACGCTGCGTACGGCTCTGACGTCGGTCCTCGTACTGGCCGTGATCCTGGTGGGCGGGTGCGGCCGGGTCTCGGGGCTCCTGGATTCCGTCTCCCTGTTCCATCCGGTGTGGGCCGCCGACGGCTGGGTCTACTACCTGCGGGAGGTGACCTCGACCTCGGGCTCGGGAGTAGCCGAGGTGTGGCGGCAGCGGCCCGACGGGAGCGGCGAGGAAGCCGTTCTCACGCGCGCCCCGGCGGTGCCCGCCTGCGAAGCGGGCTTGTTCAGCTTCTTGTTCGCCGACCCCGACGGCGACCTCGGGGTGGCCCTCGAATGCGGCTGGGACGGAACGGAGCTGCTCACCTACTCGCCGGCCGACAAGACGTTCGAGCCTCTGGCGTCGACGCGCTTCCTCGCCGGTGCCGCACTCGTGAACGGTGACGGCAGGGGATATGTGCAGGCGCGCCGGCAGTGCGGGCCGGGGGGAATCCAGCTGCTCGCTGACGGGAAGGCGTCTGAGTTCCCCTCTCCGGTGACGGTCGACGGGACAACCTTCAACCTCAGTGGCAGTGATACGGGTTGCGAGTCCATGGTGCTGGTGCGGTCGCCGACAACCATGGGTGAGCGGCTGTTCTTCATCACCGCACCCGACACCCTCGGCAGGTTGCCGCTGCCTGTCGAGGTGTATCCGTCTGACTTCACCTGGCACCTGACCGAGTGGGACGTCGGATCGGCCACGGCCAGGTTCCTCGCGGAGCTTCCCGGGCTCGCCGACCTGGCGGTGTCGCCGGACGGCAGGTCGGTGATCGCCGCCGTCGCGTCGGATCACGTGGGCGGCGTGTGGTCGGTCGACGTCGACACCGGGAAGAAGACGCGGATCGCCGACGGTAAGCGCGCGTACCACCCGAGCTTCTCTCCGGACGGCAAGCGGTTCGTCTACGTCGAGGCCTTCAGGCGGCTGAGGTTCGCCGAGGCACGGTAGTCGCCGGCCGGCTCACGCCGCGAGGGACGCCCCGCGCCTCGGCCGCACGATATGTTGCACGCTGTGACAGGGCCTGAGATCACCGTTGCGACGCCGGAAGACCGTGGCAGCGTGGTCACCTCGCTGGTCGCGGCGTTCACCAAGGATCCGGTCCTGCGGCACCTGTTCCCCGACCAGGCGACCTATGCGCGTTATGCGGCCGTCTTCTTCGGGCACCTGTTCGACAAGCGGGTGCACAAGGAGACGATCTGGACGATCGGGCACGGCGCGTCGGTGGCGATCTGGGAGCCGCCGGCATCCGGGAGCGCACAGCCGGACGACGATCTCGCCGCCCGGCTTCCCGCCGACGTGTTGCACCGCGTACGCGCCTACGACGAGGCGGTGCACGCCGCGCTGCCGTCGGCGCCGTTCTGGTACCTGGGGGTGCTGGGTACGCACCCGGACCACGCCGGCCGCAGGTGGGGCCACGCCGTGATGCGGGTGGGGCTGGACCGGGCCGCCGCGGACGGCCTGCCGGCGATTCTGGAGACCAGCAACCCGGACAACGTCGAGGTGTACCGGCGCGCCGGCTGGGAGGTGGTGCACGCCTTCGCGGAGCCGCTGCCCACCTGGGTCATGCGGAATCGCCGCACCTGACCGTACGACAGAGATCCCCACCGGCGGAGACGCCGGTGGGGATCCGCCGTTCAGACGCCGGCGGGCTGCTCCGCGGTGTCCGAGGCGCAGCAGGCGCTCTCGGTCACCTTCTCCAGCTGCGGTGAGTCGGCCTTGACCGTGTAGACCTCCCACGGCTCGTCGCCGGGGCCGCGCACCCAGACCTTGTCCTGGAGCGCGTAGCAGCACTCGGTGTCGTTCTCCTCCAGCGTGATCAGGCCGGACTCGGTGAGCCGGCTGGTCGCGGCGTTCACCTCGCCGGTGGTGGCCACCTCGACCCCGAGGTGGTCCATCACCGTCGGCAGGCCGGGCTCACCTTCGAGGAGTACGAGCTTCAGCGGCGGGTTCTCCACCGCGAAGTTGGCGTAGCCGGGGCGGCGCTTGGCCGGCTCGACGCCGAACAGCTTGCTGTAGAAGGCGACGGAGCCTTCGAGGTCGGAGACGCGCAGGGCGAGCTGGACGCGGGACATGTGAACTCCCTGTCTAGATGTTTATCGAAGCAGACTCCACCCTGCCCTCTGCTTTGAAGTCTGTCAACCTAGAGAAATGTCGAAACAAGCGCTGCCGGCGCCTCGGCGTCGGAGATCTGCGTCCGACTCCGAGCGGCGTGGCACCTGGGCCTGGCACCGGGTACGCCCGGAGGCGTTCCGCCAACTCGGCGCGCCTGTCCCACCACACAGCGCTGTCGTGGAGCGGCGTTCCCGGTGTCCGGAAGCGGGCGCAACGGAAGCTGCGCACCGAGACATGAGCCGGTATGGTCCGGACCTATGGGACAGGAGATGGCCGATCCGGATGAGGTCCGGCAGGAATCCGACCGCTTCTCCCTCCGCAGCAACCTGTTCGTCCCGGCGTCGGCCGAGCGGGCGTACGCCGTGTTCACCGGATCGCTCGCCGACTGGTGGGTACGCGAGTACACCTGGTCCGGCCCGCAGGCGCTCGCCGCGCTCGGCATCGAACCCCGGGCCGGCGGCATGCTCTACGAGATCGGCCCGTACGGCTTCCGCAACGACTGGGGCCGCGTGCTGACCTGGGATCCGCCCCGGCGTCTGGTCTTCACCTGGCAGATCGGCCCGGACCGGGTGCCGGTGCCGGACCCGGCCGGCGCCAGCGAGGTGGAGGTCCTGTTCCACCCCGAGGGCCCGGAACTGACCCGGGTCGAGGTCGAGCACCGCTACTTCGACCGGCACGGCGCCGCGGCCGAGGGCTACCGCGAGGCGCTCACGGCCGGCTGGCACGAGTTGCTCTGCCGCTACCTGGCGACGGTCGCCCGCACCGCCTGACCCGTACCCGATGGGCCCGGTCAGCCGGTGATGCCCGGCGTCGCCGCGGCGCCGGGCACGCCGGTGCCGCCGAGGTCGGCGCGGCGGCCGGCGTCCGCGCCCGGCGCGAAACCACCGCCCGCGAGGCGCCGTCGCGGCGCGGTGCGCAACCTGGGGTACGCCTCGGCGACCCGGCGCTGGACGCGGTCGGAACGGTCGGCGAGTACCAGGGCCGTCGAGGGGCCGCCCGCCTCGGCCACCGCGTTCTCCTCGGCTGCGCGCAGCCGCTGCGCGACGACGTACGCGAAGCCGGCCAGCCAGGTACGCCGGAACGCGGCCGGGTGCTCCCCGTCCGGCACGGCGGCTCCCGCCAGTCCGTGCGCGGCCTGCACCAGCAGCGAGGTGAACAGCAACTCGACGCGTTCCAGGTCGCTGGCGAAGCCGAACAGGTGCATGGCGAAACCGTTGCCCTGCCGTCGGCGTACGCAGCGGCAGCGCAACGGTTCGGCGACCGCGGCCAGAAGTCCGGCCTTGTCCCGGGCGTACGGCGCGACCACCTCGACCGTCCGGTCGCCCACCGGGTCGACGGCCGGGTCGCGTGCCGCGAGCAGCGCCCGGTCGACGCCGTAACGGGCGATCAGCTCGGTGGCCTTGGCCATGAACGCGGCCGACTCGGCGGGCGTGCAGGCCGGGTCCTCGGCCTGGGCGAGCAGCTTGCGCACCTTGCTGAGCATCGCCTCGGACATGACCCAGAGCTATCACAGCCGGCGCGCGTCGCGGCGCGGCGGGCTCAGTCGGACCGGCTGCGCAGCGTGGCGATGGTCGAGCCGGCGAGGGTGAGCAGGCAGTCGGGCAGCAGCCCGTCGGCGGCGGCCGCGCCGAACAGCGCCTCACCGGTGTCGGCGTCGTCGTTGGCGCACGCGCTGACGAAGCGGGCCACCCAGCGGGTGTCGTAGTCGGCCTGGTCGATGCCGGGGAAGTCGAGGGCCGCCCCGCCGGCCGGCGCGTCGTCGCCGAGCATGGTGGCGGCCAGGCACCACGCCACCCCGTACGCCCCGGCCAGGCCGGAGCGGTCCACCACCGCGTCGAACGTGCCCACCACCCCGGCGCCGTCGCCGGCGAGGGCGGAACGGAGCACGGCGGTCGCGTCGTCCAGCGTCTGCTGTGCTTCGTCGTTCACCCGCGGAACAGTAGCGCCGGGGGTCAAGCCGTGACCCGGAAATCGCTCGATGAACACGCAGCGTGATTCCCGCAGTCGGGGTGCCGACGGAGCCGACTCCACAGTCCCGCCTACCGCGTGGGCACGCTAAGGTGCGCAGCGGACCTTCGCCGGAGGAAGGACGACCATGCTGAGAACACGCACGTCGCGCGCGGCCCTGTCCATGGCCTGCGCGGCGCTCCTGCTCGCCACGAGCGCCTGCGGGAGCGACGAGCCGGAAGAAGCGCCCGCCACCCAGGTGCGCCTCTACGGCACCGACGGCAACATGCTCAATTCATACCCAGCCGAGCTGAAGGATCGGGCGGATCTGGTGAACGGGATGAAGGGCACCACGCCCCTCACTCCGCTGCCCGAGAGCTTCAAGGAACGACTACTCGCCGTAGACGCGAAGCTGGGTGACTTCCTCTACTCCGCCGAGTCCTACGACGCGGTCGTGATCAGCGCGCTGGCCGCCCAGCTCGCCGGCACCACCGCGCCGGGCGAGATCGCCAAGCAGATCGTCGGGGTCACCACCGGCGGCGAGCGCTGCGACGAGGTGGCGACCTGCCTCCAGCTCGCCCGCGCCGGTCAGGACATCCAGTACCGGGGCGTGTCGCTCACCCGGGCCGGGTTCACCGACAACGGCGAGCCGGCCACCGCCAGCTACGGCACCATGCACTTCGACAACCAGAAGATCGACGACAGCAAGACCGAGTTCGTCGGCGCCGGTGAGGAGTCCGGGGCGAGCAGCAAGACGCCGCCGCGCGGTCGCAAGCTGCGCGACGGGAAGGCGAAGGACGCGCCGCTGGTCCTCGGCGGCCTCCTGCCGAAGACCGGTGACCTGGCGCTGGCGTACCCGCCGCTGGCCGCTGGCGCCGCGCTCGCGCTCCGCGAGGTCAACGCCGCCGGTGGTGTGCTCGGTGAGCCGGTGAGGTGGGTCGAGGGCGACGACGGCACCAACCCGGCGGTCGCCAAGGCCACTGTCGCCTCGCACGTCCGGGAGGGCGTCCACGTCATCATCGGCGCCGGTGGTTCCGGCATCTCCCGGGCGGTGCTGCCGGACGTGGTGGCCGCCGGGCGGATCCTGTTCTCGCCGTCGAACACCGACGCGGGGCTGAGCGCGGTGGACGACAACGGCCTCTACTTCCGTACCGCCCCGCCGGACAGCCTCCAGGGTCGCGCGCTGGCCGACGTGATGCTCCGGGACGGGCCGCGCAAGATCGCGATCCTGGCCCGTAAGGACTCCTACGGCGAGGGCCTCCAGGAGAACGTCCGTTCGGAGCTGGAGAAGGCCGGCATCGGCGCGGACCGGGTCAAGCTGCTGACCTACGAGCCGCCGGAGGACCCGAAGACCCCCGTCGACTTCTCCGGCATCGCCCAGGAGATCAAGGCGTACGGGCCGGAGGCGCTGCTGCTCATCGGCTTCGCCGAGTCCGCGCCGGCGATCCCGGCTCTGGCGGACGCCGGAGTCCAGATCAGACGCTGAGAAGCGCCGACGACGAGGGCCGCACCGGGAACACCGGCGCGGCCCTCGTCGTGTTCCGGCTCAGCGCGCCTTGCGCCGGTCCAGGAACTCGGTCATCCGCCGGTGTTTCTCCTCGTCCTCGAAGAGCACCGCCTGGCTGAGCAGGTCGAGTTGCGGGTGCGCGGCCGCCGGGGCGTCCACCGCCAGCTTGGTCAGCCGCAGGGCCAGCGCGGAGCCCTTCGCCATCTCGTCGAGCAGACCGTGCGCGGTGGGCAGCAGCTCGTCCGGTTCGGCCACCACCCGGTTCACCAGCCCGATCCGCAGCGCCTCCGCGGCGTCCACCCGCCGGCCGGTGAAGAGCAGCTCCTTGGCGCGGGCCTCACCGATCAACGCCGGCAGCCGGTAGGTCGCGCCCGCGCCGGCCAGGATGCCCAGCCGCACCTCGGGCTGACCGAAGACCGCGCGGTCCGTGCACACCCGCAGATCGCAGGCGTACGCGAGTTCGGCGCCGCCGCCCAGCGCCGGCCCGTCGACGGCGGCCACGGTGGGCATCGGGAGCGCCCGGATGCGGGCGAAGACGCCCTGGTTGATGGCGGCCAGCGCGTCCAGCCGGCCGCGCTCGCGCAGCTGGGCGATGTCGGCGCCGCCGGCGAAGATGCCCACCGTCCCGCCGGTGAGCAGCAGCAGCCGGGGGCGTGCCTCCAGGTCGGCGCAGACCGCGTGCAGCTCGGCCACCAGGTCGGCGTCGATCGCGTTGCGTTTCTCCGGCCGGTCCAGCGTCACGACCAGCCGGTCCGGCAGCTCCTCGATCCGCAGCCCGCTCATTTCTTCTGGCCGTCCTTCCAGGTGTAGAAGCCCTGCCCGGACTTCTTGCCCAGCTTCCCGGCGGCCACCATCTCGACCAGCAGCGGCGGCGGCGCGAAGCGGTCCCCGTACGCGGCCTGGAGCGTACGCGCGATGTCGAGCCGCACGTCCAGTCCGACCAGGTCGGTCAGCTCCAGCGGTCCGATCGGGTGCCGGTAGCCGAGCACCATCGCCTTGTCGATGTCGGCCGGGCTCGCCACCTCGTCGGCCACCATCCGGATCGCCTCCAGGCCGAGCGTGACGCCGAGGCGGGAGGTGGCGAAGCCGGGCATGTCGCGTACGACGACGGGGTCCTTGCCCAGCCGGGCGGCGAGCGCGACGGCCGCCTCGGTGGTCTGCGGCGCGGTGGCCGGGCCGACCACGACCTCCAGCAGCGCCATCGCCCAGACCGGGTTGAAGAAGTGCAGCCCGACGAAGTCGGCCGGGCGGTCCAGCCCGGCGGCCAGTTCGGCGATCGGGATGCTGGACGTGTTGCTGCCCAGCAGCGCGGGGCGGCGGCTCTCCGCCTCGCGCAGCACGGCGCGCTTCAGGTCGAGCCGCTCGGGCACCGCCTCCACGATCACGTCGGCGCCCTCGGGCACCTCGGTGAGCCCGGCCCGCAACGTGACGCGCCCGCGGTTGGCGGTGGCGGCCTCCTCGGTCAGCTTGCCGCGCTGCACGCCCCGGTCCCACAGCTCGCCGAGCCGGCGGACGGCCTCGGCGCCCCGCGCGGGGTCGACCTCGACCAGTTCGACCGCGTACCCGGCGCCGGCCGCCACGTACGCGATGCCGAGGCCCATGGTGCCGGCCCCGACGACCACAAAACGACCACTCATCGGTGTCCCCTCGCCGCGGCGGGGGCGCGCGGGGTCTCCGCCGCCGGGCCCGTCCGCTCGCTCGTTCCTGCATGCGACCCTATGCAGGGCCGGGCCGCCGGGATGAGTGGGGGCGGAGCGGACGGGGTAAGGACGGCCGTCAACGTCGAAGGAAGGAACGAGATGAGCCAGGCACCGGAGAGCGCGGAGAACACCGAGACGGTCGAGACCCGCGGCGACGAGCGGGTGGACCTGCTCCGCGCGGACACCAACAACGACGGCAAGACCGACGTGTGGGTGGTGGACACCGACGGCGACGGCAAGGCCGACCTGTTCCAGTTCGACACCGACGGTGACGGCAAGGTGGACATCACCATGGTGGACATCGACGAGGACGGCACGCCGGACGAGGTGGTCGACGGCGACGGCGGACTGCCCCCGGAGCAGACCACCCCCACCGTCCAGGTCTGAGCATGTAAGGAAGGGCCCCTTGTTAACGCCTGGGCGCTTGAAAGGGGCCCTTCCTAACGCCGCAGCTCCAGCGTGGCGAGGTAGTACGGGTGGTCGGTGTCGTCCACGTCGGCCAGTCGCCACGGTGAGCCGTGGACCAGCTCGGCGAACTCCTCGGGCGAGCAGACCAGGTAGTCGAACCACCCGGTGCCGAGCAGCCGGTAGCGCAGCCGCAGCCGCAGTTGCCCGCCGATCCGGCCCCGCTGCCGGTTGCGCTCGTGATAGGCGGTGTGCACCGGGTCGGTGGTGCCGTACGGGTCGGTACCGTGGGCGATCACCCGGGCGCCGGGGCGGGCCAGGGCGGCGAGCGCGGCCAGCATCGCGGGCGCCCGTTCCCGCCCCTCGAACAGCCCGAGGTTGTTGCCGAGCAGCAGGAACGTGTCGTAGCGCGGCTCGTCGGCGGTGTGCTCGTCGACGGTGCCGTGGACGAGGTCGCGTACGCCCCGGTGCCGGCTGACCCGCAGCGCGCCCAGCGAGGTGTCCAGGCCGGTGACGGGCACGCCGCGCTCCTGGAGTTCCAGCGCGATCCGTCCGGCGCCGACGCCGACGTCGAGCACGTGCCCGCGTACCCGGTTCACCGCCCGGTGGTCGTGCGGCTGCCACAGCTGCGGCGGGTCCAGGTAGTGCCCGGCGGGCGCGCCGTTGATCAGCCCGTCGTCCCGCTCGATGATCTCGATGACCGGCCGGGGCAGGCGTCCACCGGCCATCGGCCGGGGTCCGATCCCGGTGGCGACCGCGTACGCGTCGCGGATCATCTCGCCGAACACGTCGCCGATCTCGGGTTCCCCGGTCATGCCCGCAACGCTATCCGGGGGTCGGCGGCGCCGTGGCCGCCGTATCCTGGGCGGCGTGACCGACCTGGACCGCCTGGCGGCGGAGAAGTACGTCCTGCTCACCACGTTCCGCAAGGACGGCCGGGCAGTGGCGACACCGGTGTGGGCGGTACGCGACGGTGACTCGCTGGCGGTGTGGACGGTGTCCGACTCCGGCAAGGTGAAGCGGATCCGGCGCGACGGCCGGGTCACTGTGGCGCCGTGCGACGTGCGCGGGCGACCGCACGGCGATGCGGTGCCGGCACACGCGACGATCGCCGATCCGGAGAGCACCCGGCGGGTGCGGGGCCTGCTCAAGCAGAAGTACCGGCTGATCGGGCGGCTGAGCCTGCTCGGCAGCCGGCTGCGCCGGGGCGAGGGGGGCACGGTGGGGCTGCGGATCGTGCTGGACGGCGCGGCCCCCGGACACGATTGAGCCCGGGCACGATTAAGGGCGGCGCCGCGACGGCACCGCCCCTGATCGGAACGCCGGAGAACGCCGGTTCGTCAGTCTCCCTGGCGCTGCTGGGGGATCTGCCCCTGCAGTAGCGCCCGAACCTCTGACTCACGGTAGCGGCGGTGGCCGCCAAGGGTCCGGATGGCGCTGAGCTTGCCAGCCTTGGCCCACCGGGTCACCGTCTTCGGGTCGACACGGAACATCGACGCCACCTCGGCCGGTGTGAGTAGCGGCTCAGGTTCGTGCGTTCGCGATGCCATCGGGGTCACTCCTCCACATGTATAGACATCGGCCGGGGTCCCGCCGGCCGACGCGTCTCCCATGGTCCGGCTAGTCCCCGATGTCCGACATGGGCCGAACGGCTGAAGGTCCCTAGACGGACGGATGAAGCATGCCCGATTTTTACGACTTTTATGCCGCAGAAACTACCTTATTAGGACTCATGATCACGGTTCGTGACGCATCAACTACGAGACACTCTCGTGTCCAAGACCACTTATCGGGGTAAACCGGGCGTCAGTTGCAGCGCTCCAACAGCTGCACCGCGCGCCAGCGGGCGACCAGCTTGTCGTACGCGGCGGACGCCTCCTCGGCCTCGCCCCGGCCCAGTCCGGACAGTCCGGTGGCCACCAGATCGGTCGAGTCGTCGGCTTCGAGCGTCTCGTCCGGCAGCAGTTGAACCAGGCCGCCGTAGTCCAGCTCGACCACCGAGCGCGGGTGGAACTCCTCCAGCCACCGGGCCGCCTCCTCGACCGCCTCGGTGATCGGCGCCTCGCCGATCGACTTGCGCAGCACCGACAGCGCCCGCGACGCGCGGCGGCGCGCCTTGGAGATCTCGGTGCGGTAGCGCAGCGCGCGCCGCTCCGGCTCGGTGACCAGGTGCCGCTCACCCGCCTCGAACAGCACGAACCAGCGCAGCGGCACGCCCCAGGTGGCGATCTGCTCGTGCACCCGGGGCACGCCGTGCTCCAGCACCCGGGCGCCGCTGCGCCAGTCCTCCACCACCGCCTTGGCCTGCCCGGCGAGCACCGGCGGCACGAACGCGTCGGCCAGCACCGAGGGCACGCCGTCGCGGGCGCTCAGCGCCGCCTCGGCGACCCGGATGCGCAGGTTCCAGGGGCAGACCAGCAACGAGTCGTCCGACTCCAGGACGTACGCCTCGTCGGGCAGGTCGGGCAGCCGGGTCCAGCCCGCGCCCAGCGCCTCGATCACGGCGGTCCGTTGTCGTACCGGCCCTTCCAGCGGGGCGATCGCCCGGCCCTCGCTGACGTACCGGCGCCAGTAGGACTGCCGGTCCCGGTCGAAGGCGGTCAGCGGCTCGTACACGCGCAGGTATGAAGCGAAGAGCGACGGCACGGCGCGATCCTCCCACGAGACGGGACCGCCCGTCGCCGCCCGTGAGCCCGTGGCGTGACGTGCGCGACAGTACGGTTCGGGCCGATATTAGGCTCAGAGACACCGGCAGCATCCCGCCGGCGTGCCACCAGGTTCCGCTCCCCACAAGGGCGCTCACCGACACAGGAGTCAGCCATGGGCGTATTCGCCAGCACCGACGACCCCGTTTCCACGGGGCATGAGCAGGTCGTGTTCTGCCAGGACAAGCAGTCCGGCCTGAAGGCGATCATCGGGATCTACTCCACCGCGCTGGGCCCCGCGCTCGGCGGGACCCGGTTCTACCCGTACGCCACGGAGGCCGACGCCCTCGCCGACGTGCTCGACCTCTCCCGCGGCATGGCCTACAAGAACGCGCTGGCGAACCTCGACCTCGGTGGCGGCAAGGCGGTCATCTGGGGCGACCCCGAGCAGATCAAGAGCGAGGCGCTGCTGCGCGCGTACGGCCGCTTCGTCGAGTCGCTCAACGGCCGCTACTACACCGCCTGTGACGTCGGCACGTACGTCGCGGACATGGACGTGATCGCGCGCGAGACCCGGTACGTCACCGGCCGCAGCGTGGAGCACGGCGGCGCGGGCGACTCCTCGATCCTCACCGCGTGGGGCGTGTTCCAGGGCATGCGGGCCGCCGCCGAGCACGTCTGGGGCAGCCCGACGCTGGCCGGCCGCCGGGTCGGCGTGGCCGGGCTGGGCAAGGTCGGCAAGTACCTGACCGCCCACCTGCTCGACGACGGCGCCGAGGTCGTGGCGACCGACGTGAACCCGCGCGCCCTGGAGTGGGCGCGCGCCACCCACCCGCAGGTCACCCTGGTCGACGACACCGCGGCGCTGGTCGCCTCCGACATCGACGTGTACGCCCCGTGCGCGCTCGGCGGCGCGCTGAACGACGAGACCGTGCCGGTGCTGCGGGCGAAGGTCGTCACCGGAGCGGCGAACAACCAGCTCGCCCACTCGGGCATCGAGAAGGTGCTCGCCGACCGGGGCATCCTCTACACCCCGGACTACGTGGTGAACGCGGGCGGCGTGATCCAGGTGGCCGACGAGATCGAGGGCTTCAACTTCGAGCGCGCCAAGCTGCGCGCCACCCGGATCTTCGACACCACCCGGCAGATCCTCCAGCTCGCCGACGACGAGGGCGTACCCCCGGCGGTGGCCGCGGACCGGCTCGCCGAGCGGCGGATGGCCGAGGTCGGCCGGCTGCGCGCGATCCATCTGCGGTGAAGCTCACCTCCGGGGGCGGAGCGGCGACTCCACCCCCGGAGGCCGTGCGCGTTAAGCTGAGCCTCGGGCCCGTTCGTACCCATTTGTCCGCTGTCACGGCCAGCCCCGGACCTTACCCCTTACCCGGTACACTTGGTGACGGCTGGACCACTGCGACGCGCAGGTCCGGTCGACGGTGACCCGAGGTGCCGAACGATGGCATCCCCATGTACCGTAAGAGCCACGAGAGATGCCTGACGTCATCGGGGCCCGCCTTCGGGCTGCCCCGCATTCTGTGCGAGGGGGTCGAGCCATGGGGCGCGGCCGTGCTAAGGCCAAGCAGACGAAGGTGGCGCGGGAGTTGAAGTATCACTCCCCGAACACCGACCTAACCGCCTTGCAGCGCGAACTGGCGGGTAGTGGGAAGTCTGAGCACAACTTCGACGACGACTACAAAGAGTATGTCGACGACGATGACGAGGACCACGCGGACGACGACCCGGACACCTGGGCTCGTCCGACCCGCTGACCTCCGGTCACATCTGAGCACGCGGTAACCCCCGCGTGCTCACGCATGTGCTCTGCTGAGCCGGCGTACGACCGACGATCAGGGACCTGCCGTGCCGGGGTGCCGCCCCGACTCGCCGGCAGGTCCCTGATCGCGGAACCGAGCCCTCAGCGCGGCCGGTTGTTCCAGTTGTAGAACGTCGGGATGTTCTCGAAGTGGTTCCAGGCGCAGACCGCGTTGGCGCCGTCGCCGCCCGACACCTCCGCCCGCAGCAGCCGCGCCGCCTCCGCCTCACGGAGCAGAGCGGTAAGCCCCGCAGCGGCGTCCCGCACCCGGTCGGCCACTGCCCCCCGGTCGGTGTCACTGATGGTCTCGGGCATGCTCCAACACTCCCTCCAGTAGGCGGATCTTGCTGTTCCGGCAATGCTCGGTCTCCGTACCGTCGAAACGCCCCAGCTCGAAGTAGCGGTTGGCGGCGTGCCCACCCCCACAGAAGCCGAAGTACGCGCAGGACGTCCGGCACGCCTCCACGCCGGTGAGGAACTCGCCCACCCAGGGCGTGCCGGCCGCGTCGGCGAGGATCTCGCCCAGCGGGGTGGTGAGCACGTTCCCGCTGGTGAAGTCGCCGTAGTGCGGGTCCGTGAAGCCGGCCAGCTCCGGCGAGAGCACCACCACCGAACCGTCGTGCCCGACCGTCGGGATCGGGTCGAGGCGGCGGGGCAGCAGGTCGTCGGCGGTGCCGGCCAGCACCGCGCCCGCGTACCGCAGCGACCACTCCACCTCGCGCAGGTGGATCCGGGGATCACGCCGCCAGGCCGCGACCAGCTCCGCCCAGAACCCGGTGACCGCGCCCGCGTCCCGGGCGTTGGTCCGGGTGTTGACGCCCTCGGTCTCCTCGATGTTGACGCCGAGCACGTCGCAGCCCAGGTCGAGGAAGTAGTCGTACAGCTCGGTCGCCAGGCCCGGCTCCGGCCGGGACACCACAGCCAGCGCCGAGAACGGCACGCCGTGGCGGCGCAGCGCCGCCACCCCGGCCACGATCCGGTCGTACGCGGGCCGCCCGCCCCGGGTGACCCGCTCGGCGTTGCGGGCCCGTGGCCCGTCCACGCTGACGCTGACCCGCACCCGGTGCTCGGCGAAGAACGCGCACCAGGCGTCGTCGATCAGCGTGGCGTTCGTCTGCACGTGGTGCTCGACGTCCGGCCCGAACGGCGCCAGCAGGGCGGCCAGATGCTCCCGGCCGGCCGCGAGCGGCTCGCCGCCGTGCCAGACCACGGAGAAGCGACCACCCGTCGCCCACGGGTTCACCGACGCCGCCACCGCCTCGGCGACGGCCACCGGCATCCGCCGATCGGCCGCCCGAAGCGGCAGGTAGCAGTAGGCGCAGTCGAGGTTGCACAGGGTGGTCGGCTGCATCACCACGTACGACGGGACGGCGGCGATACCCCGCATCCCTTCGGGCGCACGTGCGGCCATCAGCACCTCCCCCGCCTGCCTGAAAACCGAACCTCCAGGCTAGGCCGCGGCGACCGCTCGGGTGAACCCCCGATCAGGTGCCCGGCCGATCGGCGCAGGGTGATCAGCCCCGGGTGTGCTGCCCGACCATCTGCACGTTGCCGGACCCCTCGATGATCTCGCCTGCCTGCCAGGCGTCCACGCCCCGGCCGGTCAGGGTGGCCAGCGCGCGGTCGGCGTCCTCGGCGGAGACGATCGCGAACATGCCGACGCCCATGTTGAACGTCGCCTCCATCTCCGGGTCCTCGATCCGGCCCTTGGTCTGGATCAGGTCGAAGATCGGCTGCGGCTTCCAGGTGGAGCGGTTGACCACGGCGTCGACGTGCTCGGGCAGCACCCGGACCAGGTTGCCGGGGATGCCGCCGCCGGTGACGTGGGCCAGCGCCCGCACCTCGGCCTCGGCGATCAGCTTGAGGCAGTCCTGCGCGTAGATCTTGGTCGGGGTGAGCAGCTCCTCGCCGAGCGTCCGCTGGCGGCCGAAGTCGTCGATCACCACGTCCAGCCGCATCCGGCCGGCGCCCAGCAGCACGTGCCGGACCAGGGAGTAGCCGTTGGAGTGCAGGCCGGAGGAGCGCATGGCGATCACCACGTCACCCACCTCCACCCGCTCCGGGGTGAGGATCTCGCTCTCCTCCACCACGCCGACGCCGGTGGCGGAGATGTCGTACTCGTCGGGGCGCAGCACGCCCGGGTGCTCGGCGGTCTCGCCACCCAGCAGCGCGCAGCCGGCGTACCGGCAGCCGTCCGCGATGCCGGCGCCGATCTCGGCGACCTTGTCCGGCACGACCTCGCCGGTGGCGATGTAGTCGAGCAGGAACAGCGGCTCGGCGCCGCAGGCGACCAGGTCGTCGACGACCATGGCGACCAGGTCGATGCCGACCGTGTCGTGGATGTCGAGCTGCTGCGCGATCACCAGCTTGGTGCCGACGCCGTCGGTCGAGGAGGCCAGGATCGGATTCTTGTACTTCTTCGTGTCCAGCCGGAACAGGCCGGCGAAGCCGCCCAGGTCACCCAGGACCTCCGGGCGCCGGGTCTCCTTGACCTTGGACTTGAGCAGCTCGACCGCGCGGTCGCCCGCCTCGATCGACACCCCGGCGTCGGCGTACGAGACCGAGCGTTTGCGCTGCGTCCGGCCGGACCCCGCCGACCAGGGCTGGCGGTCGCCGCCGGCGCCCGTCGGGCTGGATCCTGCGCCGCTGCGCTCGGACACGTGCGTCACGGTTCTCCCCTTTGTGGTTCCCGCGAGCCCGGAGCGGCCGGACCCGCGTCGGTGGTGCTACGGGTGGTGGGTCGGTGTGGCGACGAGCGGACCGGTCGGCCCGGCCGCCTCGGCGGCGACCCGGCGTCCCACTCCTTCGAGCACGTGCTTGCCGATCAGGTTCCCGGCCGGCAGTTCGATCGGATACTCCCCATCGAAGCACGCCCGGCAGAGCCGGCTCTTCGGCTGCTCGGTCGCGGCGATGAGACCGGGCAGCGATACGTACCCGAGCGTGTCGGCGCCGATCGAGCGCCGGATGCCCTCGTTGTCCAGCCCGTTGGCCAGCAGTTCGGCCCGGGTGGCGAAGTCGATGCCGTAGAAGCAGGGCCAGCTCACCGGCGGCGAGGAGATCCGGACATGGACCTCCAGGGCGCCCGCCTCGCGCAGCAACCGGACGATCGCCCGCTGGGTGGTGCCCCGGACGATCGAGTCGTCCACCACCACCAGGCGCTTGCCGCGCACGTTCTGCCGCAGCGGGTTCAGCTTCAGCCGGACGCCGAGCGCGCGCAGCGTCTGCGAGGGCTGGATGAAGGTGCGCCCGACGTACGGGTTCTTCATCAGGCCCTGGCCGTAGGTGATGCCTGATTCCTCGGCGTAGCCGATCGCGGCCGGCGTGCCGGACTCCGGCACCGGGATCACCAGGTCGGCCTCGACCGGGTGCTCCTTGGCGAGCTGACGGCCGATCTGCACCCGCGCGGCGTGCACGTTACGGCCGGCGATGGTGGCGTCCGGCCGGGCGATGTACACGTACTCGAAGAGGCAGCCCTTGGGCTCGGGCGCGGCGAACCGGCTGGAGCGCAGCCCGTTCTCGTCGATGGCGATCAGCTCGCCCGGCTCGACCTCGCGGACCACGCTCGCGCCGACGATGTCCAGCGCGGCGGTCTCGCTGGCCACCACCCAGCCGCGTTCGAGGCGGCCGAGCACCAGCGGGCGTACGCCGTGCGCGTCGCGCGCCGCGTAGAGCGTCGACTCGTCCATGAAAACGAAGCTGAACGCGCCGCGCAGTTGCGGCAGCACCTCCAGCGCCGCCGCCTCGACCGACAGGTCGGGCCGGCTGGCCAGCAGCATCGTCACCAGCGAGGTGTCGTTCGTCGAGCCGTCCGGGTCGAGCCCGCGCACTGCGGCCTCGCGCTGCAGCTCGGCGGTGTTGACCAGGTTGCCGTTGTGCGCCAGCGCGATGGTGGTGCCGGCGCTGGTGGCGCGGATCGTCGGCTGGGCGTTCTCCCAGGTCGAGCCGCCGGTGGTGGAGTAGCGCGCGTGCCCGATCGCGACGTGCCCGCGCAGGCTCGCCAGCGTCGGCTCGTCGAACACCTGGGCGACCAGGCCGAGATCCTTGTAGACCACGACGCCGGAACCGTCGCTCACTGCGATGCCCGCGGCCTCCTGGCCCCGGTGCTGGAGGGCGTAGAGCCCGAAGTAGGTGAGGTTGGCGACCTCTTCCCCGGGGGCCCAGACGCCGAAGACGCCGCACGCGTCCTGGGGGCCGGGTCGCTCGGGGTCAAGGTCGTGGCTCAGCCGGCCATCGCCTCGGGGCACCTGCCGCTCCCTCTTGGTGGGGTCTGAACTGGCCTGGCGGAGTCGGGGGTCAGCTCCGCACGCTATGGGCCGGGACCGTCGTCGGCTCTCAGTGTACGCGAACAGCAGTCGATACCGACAGTCACGGAGTCCCCGCTCAGGGTGAGTGCAGGTTGCGGCCGCCCGCCGGCTAAATCGGGAGGTACGCGGAAAGGTCGGCCCGGTTCCCCGACACCCGTACGCGACCGTCGGTGACCGCTCGCGCCCAGTCGAGGCGTCCGGTGGCGAGCGCCAGCCACGTCGGCGGGTCCATCTCCACCACGTTCGGGGGCGTGCCGCGGGTGTGTCGTGGACCACTCACGCACTGCACCGCACCGTAGGGTGGGACGCGCACCTCCACCGATCGGCCGGGGGCGCGATCCGTGAGGGCAGCCAAGAGGGTCCGGACCGCCTCCCGGAGGACCGGCCGTTCGGGCGTACGCCCCTCGTCCAGCGCCGCCAGGGCGGCGAGTACCGCTTCGGAATAAGCGTGCGGAGAGGACACGACGGGACGATACGACCCGGCAGAACGCCGCCCTGCGGCGGCCCTGGGTAGAGATGATCCGGTCAGACAAGGCATAGTTGCCGACGGCGTTATTCGTACCGTGAGTGATCAACCTCGGCCGAGCGGCCGGCGGAGAGATCAGACCCGGAAGGCGGTGGACGTGTCAACACACCGACGTGCCTGGAAGCAGCGGGCCGGTGTGGTCGTAGCGCTGCTCTTCGGCGCCCTGCTCACCGTCCCCGCCACCCCCGCCCTGGCCGCACAGATCGTCACCGCGACTAACTCCGTGACGATCGAGGCCGGCCGAAGCAGCGCAGTCACGGTCACGGTTCGCCCGAACAACGGTGAGACCTCTGCCGATATCGACGTGCAGGACCTGCCCGACGGCGTCAACTGCGGAGGCTGCGGCCGGGTCGATTTCAACGGCGAGCAGGACCAGACGGTCACGCTGAACCTGTCGGCTGCCGCCAACGCTCCCGCCAATAACGCCTCAGCACGAATCACGGTGAGCGGCGGGGGCGCGCGTCCGCTCCGTGTCACCGTCAGGGCGGCCGCGCCGCCCACGCCGGACCAGCCGCAGACCGTCAAGACGGTGTCCGGCAAGGTGGTGAACGCCGACGGCGACCCGATCGAAGGCGCCCTCGTGATGCTGCGCGACAGCGCGGGCAAGGAGCGCCGTACCAACACCAGCGGCAACGGCAACTTCAGCTTCAGCGGCTCCGACTCCAACCCGATCGCGCCCGGCCGGATCGAGGTGGGTGCCTCGACCGACGGCGCCACCCCGGTCGCCAGGTCGATAAACGCCAGCGCCGGCCAGTCCGTGACCGGCGTCCGGCTCAGCATTCAGCTGCGGGCGTCGGCGAGCCCGAGCGCCACCCCGTCGGCGAGTGAGTCCGCCCCGCCGTCGGACGAGCCGCTCGAGGAGGACCCGGCCGACACCCCGGCCACCGACGCGCCGGCCGCCCAGGAGCCGACCGCGAACGAGGACTCCGGGGGCATGGGCTCCTGGCTGCTGATCCTGCTCGGCGGCCTGTTCGTCGCCGTCGGTGTGGGCACCATCGTGCTGCTCTACATGCGGCGCAAGAACGAGGGCGACGACGGTGACGGCGACGGCCCAGGTGGACCGGTCGGTCCGGGTGGCCCCGGCGGCGCCGCCGCGGCCGGCGCGATCCCCGCGGCCCCGGGTGCCTACCACGGCACCGACGACCAGACCCGTGTGGTGAACGGCATGGGCGCCGGACCGGCGGCGACGATGGTCGGCGGCCCGTCGATCAGCGACGCCCCCACCATGCTCCAGCGGCCGGTCGTGGACGACGTCCCACCGGACCCGTACGGCGCACCGCCCGGACCGGCGTACGGCGTCGGCGCGGGACAGGCCGGGTACGGCTACGGCGACGACGCGCCCGGGCAGGGCGGCTACGGCGCCGGCAACGGCTACGGCGACGCGCCCGCCTCCGGCGGCGGATACGGCATCGCGCCCTCCTCGGGCGGCGGCTACGGCAACGGTCCGTCCTCCGGGGCCGGCTACGGCAGCCCGGACTACGCCGCGGGCGGCGCGGCCGGATACGCGGCCCAGGGCGGCGGCTACGGCAACGAGCGCTTCGACGAGCCCACCGGCCGCTACACCGGCGACAGCACGCAGTACGCGCCGGCGGCCGACCCGTACCCGACCAGCACCTACCAGCCGGAGCAGGACCGCGGGTACGACCAGTCCGGCCCGGCCGGGTACGGCCGCGGCGCGGAGCAGGGTGACGGCTACCGCTCCGGCGGCGGGTACGGCGCCGCCTCGGGTGGCTACGACAACGCGCCCACCGGCGGCTACGACAGCGGCCGCCAGCAGGGCGGTTACGGCGACGCCCCGGCG
>NZ_KK037233.1:4159001-4170761 GCF_000568915.1 Micromonospora sp. M42
CGGTCGCGCCCGCCCGGACGCGCAGGGGGACCGCGGCGGCCGGCGTCTCGACTGGCTGGACGACTGACAGCCACCAGCACGCATGACTGTGGCCGCCCGCGTTCGCGGGCGGCCACAGTCGTTGGTTGATACCCCGGCGAGCGGGTGGTGGAGCCGGTGACTCAGGCGGCGGCGAAGTAGTCCTGGCGCAGCACCGGCACCACGTCGGAGACGCCGACCTCGGTCGCGACGTCGACGTCCTCGGCGAAGCCACCCTCGGCGAGTTCCCGGCCGGACACGCACCCCCGCACCGCCGCCGGACATCAGGGGTGCTTGGTTAGCGCGGCCAGCGCAATCGCTGCCTCCACCGAAAGTCCGCCGGCACCCCGGCGAGCGCGTCGAGCACGCAGGCCGCGCCGAGCTGGTCCTCCACGCAAGGCCGCAGTGACCCGTCGGGCCAGCGCTCCCCGGCCGCCACCACACCCACGGGAGCGTCGGTCGAGCCGTACCCCTGGGTGCGGAGCCAGCGCCCGACGGCGCGCGCGTTGCGCAGGCAGGCCGCGACCACCGGCACTCCGGTGGCGCTCGCGGCGGCGCTGATCGCGGAGCCGTTCGGCGACGGCAGCACCAGGTCGGCGACGACGGGCGCGGCCCGCAGCGCCGCCGGGGAGAGCGACCACGGGTGCTCCGCTGTCGCCCTCCGGCGGCCCACCGCGGCTACGGCGCCGACCCGGCGGGCGTAGTCGGCGGCCTGCTCGCCCCACGGGAACGGGTGCACCCGCATGCCGCGGCTCACCGCCACCTCCACGGCGGTGGTGAACGACAGCACGTCCACCACCACCAGGGCGGCGCAGACCCGGCCGAGCTCCGCCGCCCCGGTCAGTCCCCAGTCGAAGCGGGCACCGGCGCCGGGCTGGGCGAAAACGGCCAAGGCCGGGGCCTCAGCGCCGGTCCGGCGCCGGCTCACCGGGAGCCGGGCCGTCGGACCCGTCGGCAGGCGCCGAAGCGTCCTGCGCCGGGATCGCGTCGGAGGCCGGCGCGGTCTCGTCGGAATCCGCGTCGGACGCGGCCGGAGCGGAGTCGGTGGCGGCCGGCGCGGGCGCCTCGGCCGGCGAGGCGTCCGTGCCCGTCTCGGCGATCGGCTCGGAGGCGACCTCGGCCGGGTCCACGCCGACCGGCTGCTCGGCGGTGGCCGGAAGCACGGTGGTGGTCCCGGTACGGGTCGCCGCCACCTCCACCCGCGCCGCCTCGGCCGCGCCGAACAGGCGCGGCAGCGTGCCGCTGTGCGCCTCGCGCAGCTCGTCCAGGCCGATCCGGAACTGGCCGTGCACCTCCAGCGCGCCGGAGGCCGGGTCGGTGACGCCGATGAACTCCCACGGCACGCCGCGCTCGGCGCAGAGGGCGGTGAACGCCTTCTCGTGCCCGCGCGGCACCGACACCAGCGCCCGGCCGGCGGACTCGCTGAACAGGAACACGAACGGCATCGAGCCACCGGCGAAGTGCTCCGGCACCACGACCCGGGCGCCGACGCCGCGGCGCAGGGCCGACTCGACCAGGCTCTGCGCCAGGCCGCCGTCGGAGAGATCGTGCGCCGAGCTGAGGTGACCGACGCGGGCCGCCTCGGCCAGCAGCTCGGCGAGCTGCCGCTCACGGGCCAGGTCGACCTGCGGCGGGATGCCGCCCAGGTGCTCGTGGGTCACCCAGGCCCACTCCGAGCCGGACAGCTCGACGTGCGTCTCGCCCAGCAGGAAGAGCTGGTCGTGGTCGCCGGCCGCGCGGGGCACGAAGCCCATCGGCACCCGGTTCGCCACGTCGTCGAGCACGCCGAGCACGCCGACCACCGGGGTCGGGTGGATGGCCGCCGCGCCGGTCTGGTTGTAGAAGCTGACGTTGCCGCCGGTCACCGGGATGCCCAGCTCCAGGCAGCCGTCCGCCAGGCCGCGTACGGCCTCGGCGAACTGCCACATCACGCCCGGGTCCTCCGGCGAGCCGAAGTTCAGGCAGTTGGTGACCGCGATCGGCTTCGCGCCGGTCACCGCCACGTTCCGGTACGCCTCGGCCAGCGCCAGCTTCGTCCCGTGGTACGGGTCGAGGCGGGCGTACCGGCCGTTGCCGTCGACGGAGAGCGCGACGCCGAGGCCGCTGCGCTCGTCGATCCGGATCACGCCGGAGTCCTCCGGCTGGGCGAGCACGGTGTTGCCGAGCACGTAGCGGTCGTACTGCTCGGTGACCCAGGTCTTGTCGGCCAGGTTGGGCGACGCGATCATGCGCAGCACGGTCTCCCGGAGCGCCTCCGGGGTGTTCGGCCGGGGCAGCGTCTCGGCGCGGTCGGCCTGGAGCAGGATCAGGTCGGCCGGCTCGCGCATCGGCCGGGCGTAGACCGGGCCGTCGTCGACGAGCGAGCCCGGCGGCACGTCCACCACGAGCTGGTCACGCCAGGTGACGACCAGGCGGCCCGGCTGGCCGTCCGGGGACGGCGCGGTGACCTCGCCGATGGCGGTGGCCCAGACGCCCCACTTCTCGGCGGTCTTGAGGACCGCGTCGAGCTTGTCCGGCGAGACGACGAGCAGCATCCGCTCCTGGGACTCGCTGGCCAGGATCTCGTGCGGCTCCATCGACGGCTCGCGCAGCGGCACCCGCTCCAGCCACACCCGCATGCCGGTGCCGGCGGAGGCGGCGGTCTCGGTGAGCGCGCAGGTCAGGCCGGCGCCGCCGAGGTCCTGGATGCCGACGACCAGTTCGGCGTCGTACAGCTCCAGGCACGCCTCGATCAGTAGCTTCTCCATGAACGGGTCGCCGACCTGCACGGACGGGCGGCGCTGCTCGCTGCCCTCGTCGAAGGTGGCGCTGGCCAGCACCGACACGCCGCCGATGCCGTCGCGGCCGGTCTTGGCGCCCATCAGGACCACGATGTTGCCGGGGCCGGTGGCGTCCTTCTTCTGCAGCCGGTCGACCGGCAGCACGCCCAGGCAGAGCGCGTTGACCAGCGGGTTGCCCTGGTAGCAGGGGTCGAAGACGACCTCGCCGCCGATGTTGGGCAGGCCGAGGCAGTTGCCGTAGCCGCCGACGCCGGCGACCACGCCGGGCAGCACCCGGGCGGTGTCCGGGTGGTCGGCCGCGCCGAAGCGCAGCGGGTCCATCACGGCGACCGGGCGCGCGCCCATGGCGAGGATGTCGCGGACGATGCCGCCGACGCCGGTCGCCGCGCCCTGGTACGGCTCGACGAAGCTCGGGTGGTTGTGCGACTCGACCTTGAAGGTCACCGCCAGCTCGTCGGAGACCTGGACCACGCCGGCGTTCTCCCCGATGCCGGCGAGCAGCCGGTCGCTCGGCGGGGCCTTCTCGCCGAACTGGCGCAGGTGCACCTTGCTCGACTTGTAGGAGCAGTGCTCGCTCCACATGATCGAGTACATGGCCAGCTCGGCCTGGGTGGGCCGGCGGCCGAGGATGTGCCGGATCCGGTCGTACTCGTCGTCGCGGAGGCCCAGCTCGGCGTACGGCTGAAGCTCTTCCGGCGTCTCGGCGGCCCGGGGGACGGTGTCCACGCCCGGCGCCCACTCGTCGGTCGGGCCGCCCTGCGGCTCCCGCAGGGCCGGGTCCGGATGGGTGGTCATGACGTCTCCTTGTTGCGCTCGCCGCCCGTGCGGCGGGTGAGCCGACCGATGATCACGGCCACCATCACGCCGGCGCTCCCACCAGGTGCTTGAGCACCGAGGTGAAGAAGCCGAGGCCGTCCAGGGACGGGCCGGTGAGCGCCTCCACCGCGTGCTCGGGGTGCGGCATGATGCCGACCACGTTGCCGGCCTCGTTGGTGATCGCGGCGATGTCGCGCAGCGATCCGTTGGGGTTGCCGCCGACGTAGCGGGCGACGACGCGGCCCTCGCCCTCCAGCCGGTCGAGCGTCGCGGCGTCCGCGACGTAGCAGCCCTCGCCGTTCTTGACCGGGACGAGCACCTCCTGGCCCGGCTGGAACGCGTTGGTCCAGGCGGTGCCGGTGGCCTCGATCCGCAGGACCTGGTCCCGGTTGCGGAAGTGCAGGTGCTGGTTGCGGGTGAGCGCGCCGGGCAGCAGGTGCGCCTCGCAGAGGATCTGGAAGCCGTTGCAGATGCCGAGGACCGGCAGGCCACCTCGCGCGGCCTGGACGATCGTCTCCATCACCGGGGCGAACCGGGCGATGGCGCCGCAGCGCAGGTAGTCACCGTAGGAGAAGCCGCCGGGCAGGACGACGGCGTCCACCCCGTGCAGGTCCGGGTCGCCGTGCCAGAGCCGGACCGCCTCGGCGCCGGCGATCCGCACGGCCCGGGCCGCGTCCCCGTCGTCGAGCGAGCCGGGGAAGGTCACCACACCGACCCGGGCGGTCACGACTGCGCGCCCGCGGTCTCGTCGGTGTTTACCACGCGGACGGTGAAGTCCTCGATGACCGGGTTGGCCAGCAGCTTGTCGGCGATCTCGCGGGCCCGGTCCAGGTCCGGTTCGCCGGTGAACTCGATCTCGATCCGCCTGCCGATCCGAACCGAGGCGACGTCGCTGACGCCGAGCCGGGGCAGCGCGTTCGCGACGGCCTGGCCCTGCGGATCGAGGATCTCGGGCTTGAGCATGACGTCGACTACGACGCGAGGCACGGGGCACTCCTGACTGTGTACGCAGTTGGGTGCCGGCCCACTATCGGGCGAGCGCAGCCAGCCTACCTGGCAGATACCGCCCGGCCCGAACCGGCCGGGGGCAGTTCCGGCAGTGCCGGGCGGGACCGGCGACGCCGGCCGGGCACCGTTGCCCGTTCGTTGCTGCGTCGATGCGAATTCGTTGCGCTCGGTGCCTGTGGGTGACCCTCCGCACCACCCTCTACCAGGCATTCTGCTGCGAAACGCCCCAGCTTGGACAGGTATCCGACAGCACGTCGACGCGACACGCGGCGGACGTCACGCCATCGGCGTTTTTCGATTCATCTCTTGTGACACCGCGAGGCACGCCCGTAGCATGCATCGTCAGATGTCGATGCACCCGATCGATGTCTCTCGCCGGCTCCCCCGTCCGGCGGGTGTCATTCTGCCCGGCAACCCCGGGCGTCGCGCAGAAGGAGCCCCGACATGCGCCTCCGTCCCCTGCTCGCCGTGCTGACCACCGCGCTGGCCGGTGTCCTGGCCACCGCCTCCGGCGCCGCCGCCGCGCCGGCCGGCCCGCAGCCGATCATCGGTGGCGGCACCGTCTCGTCCGCGCCCTGGGCCGCCGCCGTCTTCAGCAACGGCTCGTTCACCTGCTCCGGCAGCGTGATCGCGCCCCAGTGGGTGCTCACCGCCCGGCACTGCGTCAGCGGCACCATGTCCGTGCGGGTCGGCAGCGTCTACTACGCCTCGGGTGGCGTCACCCGCACCGTGAGCGCCTCCTACACCCGCTACGACCTGGCCCTGCTGCGCCTGTCCAGCACGGTGAGCACCTCCGCCGTCTCGCTCGCCAGCAGCAACCCGCCGGTCGGCTCCACGAACACCATCTACGGCTGGGGCATGACCTGCTACAGCGGTTGCGGCGCGTCGCCCCAGCTCAAGACCGCGAGCGTACGGGTGACCAGCACCAGCGTCACCGACGCGTACGGCGGCCAGGCGATCCGGAGCACCCGGGTCAACGGCAACGCCTGGCGGGGCGACTCGGGTGGCCCGCAGTTCTACAACGGCCAGCAGGTCGGCGTGGCCTCCACCGCCGACGGCCAGAGCATCCAGAACTACGGCAGTGTCGCGTACAACCGGTCCTGGATCGCCTCGACGGCCGGTGTCTGACGGTTGATGCCGATGCGGCGCGGATCGGCCGGGAGCAGCCCGGCCGTCCGCGCCGCGTCGTTTTTCAGCATGCGATCAGCTGAACACGGCTCCCGAACCACCCGGCCGAGGGCTGACAGCATCGGAAACGTGCTGGTCGTGACGACGGATCAACTGCCTGGCTACGAGATCCGCCAGATCCTCGGCGAAGTGGTCTCGTCGATGGCGAGGACCCGCAACCCGTACCGCGAGGGGGTCAAGAACCTGCGCGGTGGCGCATACGACCCGCTGGCGCCGGACAACCTGACCCGGTGGCGTACCGACTCGGTGGCCCGGCTCGGCGAAGAGGCCCGCCGCCTCGGCGCGAACGCGGTGATCGGCATGCGCTTCGACAGCCGCGACTGCGGCGAGATGTGGATGGAGATCTGCGCGTACGGCACGGCGGTGATCGTCGCGCCCAAGATGCCGGACGTCATGCCGCCGGACCAGCCGGCGATCGCGGCCGAGACCGCCCACGACCCGGAGATCGCCTCCGCCCCGGGCGGCATCGCCGAACCGGCCAGCGCCCCCAACCTGAGTTCCGCAGCCGAAACCCCCACCGGCCCCTGACCCCTCGCCCTGCGGCGTCGATCATGAAGTTGACGGCAGGAATGATCTCCCTGAGTGCCGTCAACTTCATGATCGCCGGGGAAAGGGCCTGGGTCAGAGGATGGGGGGCGGGGTGTAGGTGGCGGCCTGGGGGTGGGACTCGACCACACCGGTGATTCGTGCGGTCACGCGGTTGACCTGGTCGGCGGCGGCGCCAACGAAGGCGTTGCGGTCGGCCACCAGGGTGTCGATCTCGGCCCGGGTCAGGCCCAGCCGGCCGTCGGCTGCCAGGCGGTCGAACAGGTCGTTCTCCGCCGCGCCCTTCTCCCGCATGGCCAGCGCCACGGCGACCGCGTGCTCCTTGATCACCTCGTGCGCGACCTCCCGGCCGACACCCCGGCGTACGGCTGCCACCAGGATCTTCGTGGTGGCGAGGAACGGCAGGAAGCGCTCCAGCTCCCGGTTGATCACCGCTGGGTACGGACCGAACTCGTCCAGCACGGTGAGGAACGTCTGGAACAGCCCGTCGGCAGCGAAGAACGCATCAGGCAGCGCCACCCGGCGTACCACCGAGCAGGAGACGTCGCCCTCGTTCCACTGGTCACCGGCCAGCTCACCGACCATCGACAGGTAACCCCTGATGATCACCGCGAAGCCGTTCACCCGCTCCGACGAGCGCGTGTTCATCTTGTGCGGCATGGCGCTGGACCCGACCTGGCCCGGCTTGAAGCCCTCGGTGACCAGCTCCTGGCCCACCATCAGCCGGATCGTGGTGGCCAGCGACGACGGCGCGGCGGCCACCTGGGCCAGCGCGGAGAGCACGTCGAAGTCCAGCGAACGCGGGTAGACCTGGCCGACGCTGTCCAGCACCCGGCTGAAGCCCAGGTGCCCGGCCACCCGGCGCTCCAGCTCGGCCACCTTCCCGGCGTCGCCGTCGAAGAGGTCGAGCTGGTCGGCGGCGGTGCCCACCGGCCCCTTGATCCCGCGCAGCGGGTAGCGGCCGATCAGGTCCTCCAGCCGCTCGTACGCGATCAGCAGCTCCTCCGCGGCGGACGCGAAGCGCTTGCCGAGCGTGGTGGCCTGCGCGGCGACGTTGTGCGACCGGCCGGTCATCACCAGCGCCGAGTACTCGCCCGCGTGCCAGCCCAGCCGGGCCAGCGTGGCGACCACCCGGTCCCGGATCAGCTCCAGCGAGGCACGGATCTGGAGCTGCTCGACGTTCTCGGTGAGGTCCCGGGAGGTCATCCCCTTGTGCACGTGCTCGTGCCCGGCGAGCGCGCTGAACTCCTCGATCCGGGCCTTCACGTCGTGCCGGGTGACCCGCTCCCGCGCCGCGATCGAGGCCAGGTCGACGTCGTCGACCACCCGCTCGTACGCCTCGACCACACCGTCCGGCACCGGCACGCCGAGATCACGCTGGGCCTTGAGCACCGCCAGCCAGAGCCGGCGCTCCATCCGGACCTTCTCCTCCGGCGACCAGAGGGCGACCAGTTCGGGCGAGGCGTACCGGTTGGCGAGCACGTTCGGGATCGTCGTCACGGCCCTCATTCTCGCGTACGGGCTCGCGCCGCCACCGGTCGGCCCGCTGGTGGCGGACGCCCTGAACCGGTCCGGCCCGGGGCGTCCGTCTTATCCGGTCAGGGCAACAGGTTGATCAGATCCGGGTGACCGGCAAGCGCCGTGACCTGCTCCAGAGTGAGCGGCGGGGTCGCGCCACCCTTGACGCCCTTCGGCCAGCGGCTTCCGAACTCTCCGTCCGTCGGCATGTCCGAGGCGCCTCCGGTGTTGGGCCGGTTGTCGATCACCACCTCGACCGTGCCGCGGTCGGGTCGCTGGACGAACACGCTGTAGACCACCGACCCGGCCGGACGGGAGACGATCGTGACGACCCGGTTCCCGTCCGGGCGGGTCGACTCGGTGCACTCGCCGTCATGCGCGTGCGCCCGGTGCGTCGCGGGCGGGAGCGCTCCGACCGTGGCGCAGCTCAGCACCAGGGCCGCGCGGCGCTCCACGATGATCTCCCCGTCGCCGGCCAGCCCGCCTCGCTGCACCATGAAGTTGTACGACAGGAGAGTCGCGCCGTTGGGCCCGTCGTCCCCTCCGCGGAAGGGCAGCAGATAGATCATTCCGTCCGGCGAGGCGGCGTCGAGCGCGGCGGTGACCGCATCCCCCGCTGGGCCGTCGTAGTCCCACCTGGGGGGACCGTAGGCCTGCGCAGTGTCGGTCCCTGCCGGTGGTCGTGGGGCCAGAACGAGCGACCGCTCCCGAGCCATCTCGATCGTCTGTTCCATCGAGAGCGCCGGCTTGTCCTGCGTGAGATAGAGGCGGACCAGCGTGCCGTCCGAGCGGAGCGACTCGATCAGGTAGCTGTTGCTTCCCACCGGCCGTGCCGAGCCGGGGCGCGAGCCGAAACCGGTGAGCAACCGCCGGGCCCGCAGGCGCTCGCCACCAGGGAACTCGGTCACCGTGCAGTAGCGGGCGGCGAGCGCGGTGGTCGGGCAGGGCGGGGCGAGAGACCAGGCAGCCTCTCCGTCGCGCACCAGCCGTAGCGTGACCTGCCCGGCCCGGTTCCCGACCCGGAACGTGGCGGCATACAGCACCGGTGCGTCGACGTTCAGCCGGCCCTTGGGCTCGAATCCGACCGGGGTCGGGCTGCTCTCGCCGCCCCACTTGGTCAGCCAGGTGAAGTCGGGTGCCTGCCGGCGCAGGGCGCTGGTCAGAGCAGCGTCGAGACGCGCCGCGTCCGCGGCGGTGCCCGCGACAGTGGTGACGGTCGACGTGGCCGCCGGTGTGGGGGACGGCATAGGCGCGAGAGCGACGGCGCGATCCACCACCACCGCGATCAGCTGACCGACGGCGATCGGGAGATTGTCCTCGGCGGTGACGGTCCGAACGTTCAGGCGTAGCAACGTGCCGTCCCGGCGCAGCGCCGCCGCGTCAGCGGTCTCCATTCGGCTCGGCATCTCATCCTGGAACCGCGGCGGCACCTCCTGCTCCGAGACCGACCGCCGATACCTGATCTTCTCCCCGTCCGGACCCGTCTGCTCGCCGCATTCGACGGCGTTCTTGGAGCAGGCATGAGCCGCCTCGGCCTGCCAGCGCTTCGCGCCCTCCCGGGTTATCTCCAGGTCTGCGATCAGATCCACGCCGTCCACCCGGACGCTGCCGGTCCCCCAATAACCGACGCCGCCGGGCCGGCCCACAGCCTGGGAAGCCCAGTTGGGGGTGTCGATGACGGGTGCGTCCTTCCTCGCCCAGGACAGGCGCGGCACCGCGCGGGTCAACGCCGCGATCACCGCGGCGTCGATCAGGTCCAGGTCCTGATCGCTGCCGGGAATCGTCGTGACGGCCGGTGCCGGCTTGGCCGGCTGGGCGTGCGGCTTGCCGATGAGCGTCGTGGTGCCGACCAGCACTGCCGCCACCACCGCGGCGACAGCCGTCATGCCGCCCCCGATCCGCAGCCGCCGGGCCCGGCGCTGTCCGCTGATCACCCGGTCGACATCCACCGTGGAGACCGGCGGCTCGCCGATCAGGTCGTCGAACAACTGTCGGTACGTCATGACAGCTCCCCTCGGGTCGACGGGATGCCGCCCAGCAGCAGGCGCAACGCCTCCAGGCCGCGTGCGGACTGGCTCTTCACAGTGCCGGTACTGATACCCATGACGTCGGCGGTCTCCTCCACCGACAGGTCGCAGTAGTAGCGGAGCACCAGCACGGCGCGCCGCCGGGGCGGCAGCTGGCCGAGCAGGGCGAGCAGCATGTCGCGTTCGGCGAGCGTGGGCTCCGGCAGGATCATGTCGGCGGTCTCCGGCACCGTGTCGGTGCTGTGCTCGCGCCGCCAGGGCCGCCGCCGCTCGTCCAGCCAGGCGTTTGTGAGCATTCCGCGCACGTACGCGTCGATGTTCTCCGCCGCGCGGACTCGGCGCCAGTGCCGGTAGAGCTTGCCGATCGTGATGGAGACCAGGTCGTCGGCGGTGTGCCACTCGCGGCAGAGGAGGTACGCGGTGCGGCGCAACGACTCCAGCCGGGCGGTGACGAACTGCCGGTACTCGTCTTCCTCGGCCCGGTTCACGTCCCGGAGCCTCTCGTACGCCTCATGCCCAGGTGACGCGGCCGAGCCGCCGTCGGGTTGCTCGGGGCGCCGGGAACGTGGAGCAGGGCTGCGGCCGGGACCGCAGCCCTGCCGGAAGCCGTCAGCGCTCCAGGATGGCTGTCACGCCCTGCCCACCGGCCGCGCAGATGGAGATCAGGCCGCGCCCGCTCCCCTTCTGATCAAGCAGCTTGGCGAGCGTGGCGACGATCCGGCCGCCGGTGGCGGCGAACGGGTGGCCGGCCGCCAGCGAGGAGCCGTTGACGTTCAGCTTCTCCCGGTCGATCGAGCCGAGCGGCGCGTCCAGGCCGAGGCGCTCCTTGCAGAACTCCGGCGACTCCCAGGCGGCGAGGGTGGCCAGCACCTGGGAGGCGAACGCCTCGTGGATCTCGTAGAAGTCGAAGTCCTGGAGGCTGAGCCCGGCCCGGGCCAGCATCCGGGGCACCGCGTACGTGGGGGCCATCAGCAGCCCCTCGTCGCCGTGCACGAAGTCGACGGCGGCGGTCTCGGACCAGGAGAACCAGGCGAGCACCGGCAGGTTGTGCGCCTTGGCCCACTCCTCGGACGCGAGCAGGACGGTCGACGCGCCGTCGGTGAGCGGCGAGGAGTTGCCGGCGGTCATGGTGGCCCGCTCGGCGTCCGCGCCGGAGGCGCCGAAGACCGGCTTGAGCGAGCCGAGCTTCTCCAGGCTGGTGTCCGGCCGCAGGTTCTGGTCGCGGGTCAGCCCCAGGTAGGGGGTCATCAGGTCGTCGAAGAACCCCTTGTCGTACGCGGCGGCGAGCCGCTGGTGCGAGCGCAGCGCGAGTTCGTCCTGCGCGGTCCGGTCGACGTTCCAGCGCAGCGCCGTCCGGGCCGCGTGCTCACCCATGGACAGTCCGGTACGCGGCTCGGCGTTGCGCGGGATCTCCGGCTTGAACGGCTGGTGCGGGCGCAGCTTCGCCGCGATCTTGAGCCGTTCGCCGAGCGTACGGGCGGAGTTGAGCTGGAGCAGGGTGCGCCGCATGTCCTCGTTGACGGCGAGTGGCGCGTCCGAGGTGGTGTCGACGCCACCGGCGATGCCGACCTCGATCTGCCCGAGGGCGATCTTGTTGGCGACCAGGATGGCGGCTTCCAGGCCGGTGCCGCAGGCCTGCTGGATGTCGTACGCGGGGGTGTGCGGGTCGAGCCGGGAGCCGAGCACCACCTCACGGGTGAGGTTGAAGTCGCGGGAGTGCTTGAGCACCGCGCCGGCCACCACTTCGCCGACCCGCTCGCCGGCCAGCCCGAACCGGGCGACCAGCCCGTCGAGCGCCGCGAGGAGCATGTCGGCGTTCGACGCGTGCGCGTAGCGCGAGTTGGACCGGGCGAAGGGGA
>NZ_KK037233.1:4170861-4234427 GCF_000568915.1 Micromonospora sp. M42
GGTGATCCGGGTCGGCGCCGGCACCGCCGTCGCGCCGGCCGACTGGGACCGGCCGCTGGACGGGCAGGTGGTGCTGGTGACCGGCGCGGCGCGGGGCATCGGCGCGGCGCTGGCGAAGGTGCTGGCCCGCGACGGCGCCCAGGTGGTGGCGCTGGACATCCCCGCGGCCGGGGACGAGCTGGCCGCCGTCGCCAACGACATCGGCGGCAGCGCGGTGCAGCTCGACCTGACCGCGCCGGATGCGCCGACCCGGCTGGCGGAGCACCTGGCGTCCCGGCACGGGCGGGTCGACGTGGTGGTGCACAACGCGGGCATCACCCGGGACAAGACGCTGGGCCGGATGGACGCCGACCGGTGGGACTCGGTGATCGACGTGAACCTGTCCAGCCAGGAGCGGATCAACGACGTACTGCTGGAACGCGACCTGATCCCGGCCGGCGGCCGGATCGTCTCGGTCTCGTCGATCGCCGGGATCGCCGGCAACCGGGGGCAGACCAACTACGCGACCAGCAAGGCCGGCGTGATCGGCCTGGTCGACTCGCTCTCCCCGGTGCTGCGCGAGCGCGGGATCAGCCTGAACGCGGTGGCGCCGGGCTTCATCGAGACGCGGCTGACCGCGCGTATCCCGCTGACGATCCGCGAGGCGGGACGGCGGATGAACAGCATGGCGCAGGGCGGCCTGCCGGTGGACGTGGCCGAGACGATCGGCTGGCTCTCCTGGCCGGCGAGCGGCGCGGTCAGCGGCAACGTGGTCCGGGTCTGCGGCCAGAGCCTCCTGGGGGCGTGATGGCACCCCGTGACCACGAGGACGACGACCTGACCCTGCACGACCTGATCGAGGGCCCCACCCGCGACCTCACGGCCGCCCGAGCCGCCGCCCTGGCCCGCACCAACGCCGCCGCCCGCCCCACCTCCGACGATCATGAAGTTGACGGCACTTCTGGAGATCCACAAGGCAGCCAACCTCATGATCGACGGGGTGAAGGAGCGGTGGGGCGGCGGCGGGTGGAGTTGGACGGGCTGCCTGCCAGTGGGGCGCTTTATCGGCGGGCGCTACTCGGGGTCGTTCCGGGGGTTGGGGGGCGGCGCGGGGCTGACGTGCCGGGGCTGGAACTCGCCGTTGGCGGGGTCTCTGTGGATCAGCGGCACCTGGCGGACTACGACCGGGTGTGCGGGTTCCGGCTGACCGACCGGCTGCCGGCGACGTACCTGCACGTGCTCGGGTTTCCGCTGTCGCTGCGGCTGATGACGAGCCCGGGCTTCCCCATCCCGCTCACCGGTGTGGTGCACGTGGCCAACCGGATCACCGTGCGCCGGCCGGTCGAGGTCGGCGAGCGCGTCGACTTCCACACGTACGCGGAGAACCTGCGCCCACACGAGCGGGGCCGCCAGCTCGACGTGGTGCTTGTCGGCTCGATCGGCGGCGAGGAGGTGTGGCGCGGCGTGTCCACGTACCTCGGGAAGGAGCGCGCGTCCGGCGGCGGCCCGCGGCGCGACCGGGCTGACCGCCCGGAACCGCCGGCCTTCTCCGCGCAGTGGCGGGTGATGCCCCGCGTGGGTACTGACTACGCGCGCGTCTCCGGCGACCACAACCCGATCCACACCTCGAAGCTGGGCGCGCGGCTGTTCGGTTTCCCGCGCCCGATCGCGCACGGCATGTGGAGCAAGGCCCGATGCCTGGCCGCGCTGGAACCCCGGCTACCGGAGGCGTACACGGTGGACGTGGCGTTCAAGCTGCCGGTGCCGCTGCCGTCGACTGTGGCGTTCAGCGCCTCGCCGAACGGCGCGGGCTGGGACTTCGCGCTGCACAGCGCCCGGGACGGGAGGCCGCACCTGACCGGTTCGGTGCGCTGAGGAAAAGAGGGGACTTGCCGTCCCCTCTTTTCGGCGCTAAGTTGTTCTCAGAGTGAGTTGTTCTCAACCCGAGAGAGTGAGTGACCGTGAACGAGCAGGACTTCCTCGCCGGGTACGACCCGCGGGACTACCCGGCGGTCGCGGTCACCGTCGACGTGGTCGCGCTGACCATCCGCGAGGGCGCGCTGCACCTGCTGCTGATCCGCCGCGGCGCGCCGCCCTTCGCGGGGCACTGGGCGCTGCCCGGCGGCTTCGTCCAGCCGGACGAGGACCTGACCGCCGGTGCCCGGCGCGAGCTGGCCGAGGAGACCGGCCTCGGCGGTGAGCGGCTGCGCCGGGTGCACCTGGAACAGCTCGGCAGCTACGGCGCGCCGGACCGCGACCCGCGCATGCGGGTGGTCTCGGTCGCGCACCTGGCGTTCGCCCCCGACCTGCCCGACCCGGTCGCCGACACCGACGCCGACGAGGCGATCTGGCTGCCGGTCACCGCGCTGACCAGCCGGCAGCTCGCCTTCGACCACGGCCGGATCATCGACGACGGCTTGGAGCGCGCCCGTTCCAAGCTGGAGTACACGCCGCTGGCCACCCGCTTCCTCGCCCCCGAGTTCACGATCACCGAGCTGCGGGAGGTCTACGAGACGGTCTGGGGGCACCCGCTGCACGCCGGCAACTTCCACCGCAAGGTGCTCTCGGTGCCCGGCTTCGTGGAGAGCACCGGCGCCAGCACCGAGCGCGGCGGCGCGCGCGGCGGCCCCCGGGCCAAGCTCTACCGCGCCGGAGACGCCCGGCTGCTGCACCCGGCGCTGCTGCGCCCCGCCCGGGAGGAGACGGTGCGGTGAGGACCGAAGAAGCGATCCGGCTGGTCACTGCCGCGCGTACCGACGCCGACCTGTTCGGCGCCGACGAGCCGGCCCGCCGCTACCGCGAGCTGGTCGGCGCGCTGCACCCCGACCGGCTGGGCGCGGCCGACCCCGGCGTACGCGCCGCCGCCGCCGAAGCACTCGTCACGGTCACCACCCGGTGGCGCACCCCGGCCCCCGCGTACACCGGCGATGTCGCCACCCTGCACGAACGCAAGGAAGGGCCCCCTGTTAACGCCTCCGGTAGAGGAGGGGCCCCTTCTTATCACCTGGCCAAGGTGGCCCGGCACCCCGGCGACAACGACCTGATGGCCCGCGAGGCGCGCGCGTTTGCGCCGCATCGCCGAGCGCGGCGACGCCAGACACCTCGCGTACGTGCCGAAGCTGGTCGACTCCTACCCGGCGCGTGACCCGTCGACCGGCGTGCAGCGGCAGGTCAACGAGCTGGTGACCGTACCCGGGCTGCGCAGCCTTGACGACGTGCGCCGCGCGTACCCGGACGGGCTGGACCCGCGCGACGCGGCCTGGATGTGGCGGCGGCTGCTCGTGGCGCTCGGCCTGGCCCACCGCGCGGGCGTGGTGCACGGCGCGGTGCTGCCCCGGCACGTGCTGATCGAGCCGGACGCGCACGGCCTGGTGCTCGTCGACTGGTGCTTCTCGGCCGAGCCGGGCGGGCTCGTGCCGGCGCTGGTGCCCGGCCACGAGGACTGGTATCCGCCGGAGGTCGCCGCGAAGCGGCAGTGCGGCCCCGGCACCGACATCGCGCTGGCCGCCCGCTGCATGACCTGGCTGATGGGCGACCGCGCGCCCCGCGAGCTGCGCGCCTTCGCCGACGGCTGCCAGGGCGCCGCGCTCGCCACCCGGCCCGACGACGCCTGGCGGCTGCTGCGCGAACTGGACGAGGTGCTGCACCGGCTGTACGGGCCGCGCACCTTCCGACCCTTCACCCTCAACCCGTAGGGAGGCTGCCATGGGCAGTGGAATCTGGGCCCACCGACGTGTACGACGCCGCCGACCGCTACCGGCGCCGCACCGGCAAGAGCGCGTTCTCGTACAGCGACAGCGGCGCGCGCAAGGTGCACCCGGCGCTCGACCCGCGCGACGCGCTGCGGGAGAGCCGCGACTCCGCCGAGCACCCGCAGTCGACGCCGATCGCCGTGCTGTTCGACGTCACCGGCTCGATGGGGCACGTGCCCCGGGTGCTGCAGAGCAAGCTGCCGCAGCTGCTGGGCCTGCTGCTGCGCCAGGGGTACGCGAGCGACCCGCAGGTCATGTTCGGCGCGATCGGCGACGCCACCTGCGACCGGGTGCCGTTGCAGATCGGGCAGTTCGAGTCCGACAACCGGATGGACGACGACCTCGGCCGGATCGTGCTGGAGGGCGGCGGAGGCGGCCAGATGATGGAGTCGTACGAGCTGGCGCTGTACTTCATGGCCCGGCACACGGCCACCGACAGCTGGGACAAGCGCGGCCGGCGCGGCTACCTGTTCATCATCGGCGACGAGCTGGCGTACGCGGGGGTGAAGCGCGCGGAGGTGGCCCGGCTGATCGGCGACGACCTGAGCGAGGACGTGCCGGTCCGGCAGATCGTGGACGAGGTGACCGCGCGCTGGGACACCTACTACCTGCTGCCCGCCGGCAGCCACTACGCGGGCAACCGCAAGGTGCTGGACTTCTGGCGCGGCCTGCTCGGGCAGAACGCGGTCGAGCTGGACGACCTGGACGCGGTCTGCGAGACGATCGCGCTCACCGTCGGGCTCGGCGAGCAGGCCATCGACCTGGACGCCGGGCTGCGCGACCTGGACCGCGCCGGCTCCACCGCCACCCGGACCGTCTCGAAGGCGCTCGCCCGGCTCGGCTCCGGCCGCCGCGCGGTGGCGACGCTGCCGTTCAGCCCGGCCGACGGCGGAAGCGGGGTCACCCGGCTGTGAACCACGTGATGGTGGTCGACCTCGGCTACGGCGACGCCGGCAAGGGCACAGTGGTGGACCTGCTCTGCGCCACCCGGCAGGTGCACACGGTGATCCGGTTCAACGGGGGCGCGCAGGCGGCGCACAACGTCGTCCTGCGCGACGGGCGGCACCACACGTTCGCGCAGTTCGGCGCCGGGACGTTCCGTCCGGGCGTACGGACGCACCTGGCGCGGCACGTGGTGGTGGACCCGCTGGCGCTGGCCGCCGAGGCCGACCACCTCGCGTCGGTCGGCGTGCCCGACGCGCTCGACCGTCTGACTGTGGACGGGGAGGCGCTGCTCGCCACCCCGTACCACCGGGCCGCCAACCGCGCCCGGGAGATCGCCCGGGGAGCCGACCGGCACGGCTCCTGCGGGCTCGGGGTGGGCGAGGCGGTCGCGTACGGCCTCGCCCACCCCGACGAGGCACCCCGGGTGGCGGACTGCCGCCGCCCGGCGGTGCTGCGCCGGCGGCTGACCGCGCTGCGGGACCGGCTCACCGCCGAGCTGGGCCCGCTGGACGCGCCGCCGGTCGAGGACTGCCTGCCCGCGTACGCGGCCTTCGCGCGCCGGGTGGCGATCGTCGACCGGACCTGGCTGGCATCCGCGCTGCGCGAGGGCACCTGCGTGTTCGAGGGCGCGCAGGGGGTGCTGCTGGACGAGTGGCACGGCTTCCACCCGTACACGACGTGGAGCACCACGACGTTCGCCAACGCCGAGACGCTGCTCGCCGAGGCGGGGATGGCCGGTACCGCGCAGCGGCTCGGCGTGCTGCGCACGACCACCACGCGGCACGGTCCCGGGCCGCTGGTCACCGAGGACGCGGCGCTGCCGTTCCGCGACCGGCACAACGGGACGAACCCCTGGCAGGGCCGGTTCCGGTTCGGGCACTTCGACGCGGTCGCCCACCGGTACGCGCTGGAGGTCGCGGGTGGGGTGGACGGGCTGGCGCTGACCCACCTCGACCTGGCCGGGTCCGAGCTGCGGATCTGCCGCCGGTACGAGGGCCTGGACCGGCTCGTCCCCGGCCCGGCCGGTGACCTGGACCGGCAGGCGGCGCTCACGCAGCGGCTGCTGCGGGCCCGGCCGGTGCTGGACTCGGCGCCCGCCGACTGGGCGGGGGCGGTCTCGGAGGCGCTGGGGGCGCCGGTGGTGCTCACGTCGCGCGGGCCCACGGCCGAGGAGAAGGAAGGGCCCCTTGTTAACGCCTTTTGTATGGGAAGGGCCCCTGCTTAACACCGCACCACCGAGCATGGGTGCATGGGGGACGCGCTCGACCTGCTGCACCACACGGTGACCTCACCGTGGGTGTACCTGGTGATCATCGCGGTCACCGCCGTCGACGCGTTCTTCCCGGCGGTGCCCGGCGAGACCGTGGTGATCACGGCCGGGGTCTTCGCGGCGGGCGGCGAGCCGGACCTGGCGCTGGTGATCGTGACCGCCGCGTTCGGCGCGCTCGTCGGCGATCACGTCTCCTACGCGATCGGGCGCGGCGGCGGCGCGCACCGGCTGGCCCGCTTCCCGGCGGACAGCCGGCGGCGGGCCGGCTCCGAGTGGGCCCGCCGGGCCGTCGACAGGCGCGGCGGGATGATCCTGACCACCGCCCGGTACGTCCCCGGCGGCCGCACCGCCGTCACGCTGACCATGGGTGCGGTCCGCTATCCGGTGCGGATGTTCCTGCTGTACGACGCGCTGGCCTGCGCGACCTGGGGGATCTACTGCACGCTGCTCGGCTACTTCGGCGGCCTGGCGTTCGAGCACAACCCCGTCTCCGGGCTCCTCGCCGGGGTCGCCATCTCGCTCGCGGTCACCGGGCTGTTCGAGGCCGCCCGCTGGGGCCGGCGGCGGGCGCACCGGCGAGCCGCCGCGCGCCGCGACTGTTAAAAAGGGGCCCTTCCACTACCGGAGGCGTTAAGAAGGGGCCCTTCCTTACACAGCACCGGGGTGCCAGGTGGCGCCGCGCAACAGTTGGTCGGCGCCGAGCCAGGCCACGTTCATCATCCGGGTCGCGGTCTTGCCGGCATCGGCCTCCGGGTGGTCGGCCAGCCAGTCGGCGAGCGACTCGGAGGCGCCGACGAGCGCGTACGAGACCACCTCCAGGTCGGGGGCGCCGACCTCCCGTCCGGCGGCGCGCAGCGCGTGGTCGAGCATCCCGGCCACCACCTCGACCAGCCGTCCCCGCATGGCGGCGAGTTCGGCGGCGAACGGCTGCGAGCCGCGGGCCTGCCGGTAGAGCACGGCCCAGCCGTCCCGGTGCGCGCCGACGAAGCCGAAGAACGCGCGCAGCCCGCGCCAGAGCCGCTCGTCGGCGGGCAGGTCGGGGGCGGCGGCGCCGGCGATGGCCTCCATCATCCGGGTGCTCTCCCGGTGCAGGCAGGCGATGAAGAGTTCTTCCTTGGTGCCGAGGTAGGCGTAGACCATCGGTTTGGAGATGCCGGCGTCGTCGGCGATCTCGTCCATGCTGGCGGCGTGGAAGCCGCGGCGGGAGAACACCTTCACCGCCGCGTCGAGCATCTGCTGCTCGCGTACGGCTCGGGGAAGGCGCTTGAAGGTCGGCGTGCTGGACACTCTTGCGAGCATACCTACCCGTGCGTAGGGTTACGCCAGAGTAACCAAGCTGGCCCCGCCCGAGAGGTGCATTTCCTGATGACTGACTTCGACCCGGCCAACTTCGCGAACGTCGGCCCCAAGGAGTTCGCGCAGCTGGTCAAGTCCACGCCGGACGCCAAGATCGCCGAGATCATGTCCGGCGAGTCGCGCGGCAAGATCCTCAGCGAGGTCTTCAACCGGATGCCCACGCTGTTCCGCGCCGACCGCGCCGGTGCCACCAACGCGGTCATCCACTGGAACATCACCGGCCGCCCGGACGGTGGCACCGACACGTACGAGATCGTCATCGAGAACGGCGCCTGCACCGTCTCGGAGACCGCCACCCGCGACCCGAAGCTGAGCCTCACCATGGGCCCGGTCGAGTTCCTGAAGATCGTCTCCGGTGGCGCCAACCCGGTGATGATGTTCATGACCG
Organism: Micromonospora sp. M42; assembly: GCF_000568915.1. Classification (NCBI taxonomy): domain Bacteria; kingdom Bacillati; phylum Actinomycetota; class Actinomycetes; order Micromonosporales; family Micromonosporaceae; genus Micromonospora; species Micromonospora sp. M42. Next base: position 4,178,552 of record NZ_KK037233.1, read on the forward strand.
GCAAGCTGAAGGCCAAGGGCGACCTGGGCCTGGCTGCCAACATCGCCAACCTGTTCGACATCCCCAAGGCCTGACATGGCCGAGTTCTCGCTCGACCTGAACGAGGAACAGCGGGATCTACGCGACTGGGTGCACGGCTTCGCAGCCGAGGTCGTGCGCCCGGCCGCGGCCGAGTGGGACGCCCGGGAGGAGACCCCGTGGCCGATCATCCAGGAGGCGGCGAAGGTCGGCCTGTACGGCTTCGAGTTCCTCGCCACCTGCTGGGCCGACCCCACCGGCCTCTCCCTGCCGATCGCCAGCGAGGAACTCTTCTGGGGTGACGCCGGCATCGGCCTGAGCATCTTCGGCACCTCGCTCGCGGTCGCCGCGATCTACGGCGCCGGCACCCCCGACCAGCTCGTCGAATGGGTGCCGCAGTGCTTCGGCGACGTCGACTCCCCGGCCGTCGCCGCGTTCTGCACGAGCGAGCCGGAAGCCGGCTCCGACGTCGGATCGATGCGTACCCGCGCCGTCTACGACGAGGCCACCGACGAGTGGGTGCTCAACGGGCAGAAGGCGTACGCCACGAACGGCGGCATCGCCGGCGTGCACGTGGTCACCGCCTCGATCGACCCCGAGCTGGGCTCGCGCGGGCAGGCCGCGTTCGTCGTACCCCCGGGCACCTCCGGTCTGACCGCCACCCGCAAGCTGCGCAAGCTCGGGCTGCGCGCCTCGCACACCGCGGACGTCTTCCTCGACGACGTCCGGGTGCCGGGCCGCTGCCTGCTCGGCGGCAAGGACACGCTCGACGAGCGTCTGGCCCGCGCCCGGTCCGGGCAGCGCGCCTCCGGCCAGGCGGCGATGCGGACGTTCGAGCTGTCCCGTCCGACAGTCGGCGCGCAGGCGCTCGGCGTGGCCCGCGCCGCCTACGAGTACGCCCTGGACTACGCCAAGGAACGGGTCCAGTTCGGACGGCCGATCATCACCAACCAGGCGGTCGCGTTCGCGCTCGCCGACATGAAGATGGAGATCGACGCCGCCCGGCTCCTGGTCTGGCGCGCCTCCTGGATGGGCCGCAACAACCGGCCGTTCGCCGCCGGCGAAGGCTCGATGTCCAAGCTCAAGGCCGGTGAGGTGGCCGTCTCGGTGACCGACAAGGCGGTCCAGCTCCTCGGCGGCGCGGGTTTCCTGCGCGACCACCCGGTCGAGCGGTGGTACCGCGACGCCAAGATCTACACCATCTTCGAGGGCACCTCCGAGATCCAGCGGCTGGTCATCTCCCGGGCCATCTCCGGGATGCAGATCCGCTGACCGCCGGCGGCACGCCGCCCGGCCCGTGACGACAGGCAGCGCCGTCGCGGGCCGGGCGCCCCCGCCTGGCCGACCCGACCCGCGATCGGGCGCAAGATCACGCAAAACCGGACGGCCGACCCGTCCGGAGCCTGGTCGACGAACCACGAACGCGAAGGAGTTGCGCCTTGGACCTGCCGTTCATCGCCGCCACGCTGACCCGCCGTGGACTACTCACCCCGGGCCGCCCGATCCGGGTCGTCTCGCAGCTGAACGCGCTGCGCCGGTGGGGCTGGAGCCTGGCCGGGGAGCTGCGCCAGGCCGCCGCCCGCGACCCCGGCCGCGTCGCGGTGGTCGACGAGCGCGGCGCCACCATGACGTACCAGGAACTGCTGGAGCGCTCCGAACGGCTGGCCCGCTCCCTCCGGTCCCACCTCGGCGTCCAGGCCGGCGACCGGGTCGGCGTGCTCTGCCGCAACCACCACGGCCTGATCGAGGCGATAGTCGCCGCGATGCTCCTCGGCGCGGACGCCGTCCTGGTAAACACCGGCCTGTCCGCGGCTCAGCTGGGCACCGTGGCCGAGGAACAGGGCCTGCGCGTCCTGGTCCACGACGGCGAGTTCACCGAGCGCGTCCTCGGCCTCCCCGCCGAGGTGCACCGGGTCGACGAACGGCGGCACGAGGAGCTGATCGCCGCCGCGGTCCCCGGCGAACAACTCCAGCCGCCCGAGCGGGACGGCCGCACCATAGTGCTGACCTCCGGCACCACCGGCGCGCCCAAGGGCGCCCGCCGCCCCACCCCGCACGGCTTCGGCCCGCTGGTGTCCATCATCGACCGCATCCCGCTGCACGCGCGGAACACCACCATGATCGCCGCGCCGATCTTCCACACCTGGGGGTACGCCGCCCTCCAGGTCTCGTTCGCGCTACGGGCCACAGTCGTGCTGCACCGCCGATTCGACCCCGCCGCCACGCTGACCGCGCTCGTCGCCCAGCGGTGCGACGCGATGTTCGCCGTGCCGGTGATGCTGCAACGACTCATGGAGGTCGAGCCGCCGCTGCCCCGGCCCCCGCTCAAGGTGGTCGCGGTCAGCGGATCCGCCCTGCCCGGCAACCTGGCCACCGCCTTCATGGACCGCTACGGCGATGTGCTGTACAACCTCTACGGCTCGACCGAGGTCTCCTGGGCCTCCATCGCCGGCCCACGCGAACTGCGCGCCGCGCCCACCACCGCGGGCCGGCCGCCGCACGGCACCCGGCTGGCGATCCTGGACGAGAACGGCCGCCCCGTCCGGGACGGCGAGGTCGGGCGGATCTTCGTGGGCAACGAGATGCTCTTCGAGGGCTACACCTCGGGCGTCGGGCGGGAGAGCCGCGACGGCCTGCTGGACACCGGCGACCTCGGCCGGCTCGACGCCGACGGCCTGCTCTTCGTGGACGGCCGGGCGGACGACATGATCGTCTCCGGCGGCGAGAACGTGTTCCCGTCCGAGGTGGAGGACCTGATCGCCCGGCTGCCGCAGGTCCGCGAGGTCGCGGTGATCGGCGTACCGGACCCCGACTACGGCGAGCGGCTGGCCGCGTTCCTGGCGCTGCGGCCGGGCGAGACGCTCGACCCGGAGGCGGTCCGCGAGTACGTCCGGCGCTACCTGGCCCGCTTCTCCGTGCCGCGGACGTGGTGTTCGTCAAGTACCTGCCGCGCAACGCCACCGGCAAAGGTGCTGAGCCGGGAGTTGCGCCGCTACTTCGACTGACGGACGGCACCCCGCGAACCGGTCCCGCCGCCGGGCGCCGTCCGTCAGCCGGGGAATCGTGATCCGGCCCTCCACCGCACCCGCCGCGATGTCGGTGCGGTGGTGGGAGCCGGCCAGCTCGACCTCGCGTACCAACTCGTAGGCGGCGTCGCGCGCGGCGGCCAGGTCCGGGCCGGTCGCCGTACCGCAGAGGACCCGGCCGCCCGCGGAGCGCAACGTGCCGTCGGCGTCGCGGCGGGTCCCGGCGTGGATGATCCCGGCGCGGTCCGCGCCGGTGATCACGTCACCGGTACGCGGGCCCGCCGGGTAGCCCTCGGCCGCCACCACGACTGTCACCGCCGCGCCGTCGCGCCACCGCAGCGGCGGGTGCGCGCCGAGCGTGCCGGTGGCGGCGGCGTGCAGCAGCCCACCCAGCGGCGTCTCCAGCAGGGCGAGCACCACCTGGGTCTCCGGGTCGCCGAAGCGCGCGTTGAACTCGATCACGCGCGGGCCGGACGGGGTGATCGCCAGGCCCACGTAGAGCAGGCCGGCGAACGGGGTGCCCCGGTCGCGCAGCTCCGCGAGCGTCGGGTGCACCACGTCGCGCATCACGTCGTCCACCAGGTTCGGCGGGGCCCACGGCAGCGGCGCGTACGCGCCCATCCCGCCCGTGTTCGGGCCGGTGTCGCCGTCGCCGACGCGCTTGAAGTCCTGCGCGGGCAGCAGCGGCACCGCCGCTTCACCATCGGTCACCACGAACAGGGAGACCTCGGGACCGGACAGGTACTCCTCGATCACCACCCGGCCGCACTCCGCGGCGTGCCGCTCGGCGGCGGCCCGGTCGTCGGTGACCACGACGCCCTTGCCAGCGGCCAGCCCGTCGTCCTTCACCACGTACGGCGCGCCGAACTCGTCCAGCGCCCGCGCCACCGCAGCCGCGTCCTCGCAGGTGTACGCGCGCGCGGTCGGGACACCGGCAGCCGTCATCACGTCCTTCGCGAACGTCTTCGAGCCCTCCAGCCGGGCCGCCTGCGCGCTCGGGCCGAACACCGCGATGCCCTTGGCGCGTACCGCGTCGGCGACGCCCGCCACCAGCGGCGCCTCCGGGCCGATGACCACCAGGTCCGCCGCGACCTCGACGGCGAGGGCCGCCACGGCCGCCGGGTCGGTGGGTGTCACCTCCCGAAGCGAGGCGACCTCGCCGATCCCCGGATTCCCCGGCGCTGCGACGAGCGCCTCGACAGCCGGATCCCCGGCGAGTCCGAGCGCGAGAGCGTGCTCCCGCCCACCACCACCCACAAGAAGTACGCGCACGACCCCGCATCCTACTGACCACCCCACCCCACCCCGTTGATCATGAAGTTGGCGGCAGGATGTGAGATCGAAATCGCCGTCAACTTCATGATCGATCCCCGCTCCTCGCGGCCAGTGCCGCGCGGACGACCTGGGGGATGTAGTCGGGGCGGAGGGTGTCGGGCCAGGTGAATCTGAGGACGGTCCAGCCGGCGTTGGTCAGGCGGTTCTGCCGCTGCCGGTCGTCGAAGAGCGCACCGGGCGTGGAGTGCGGATCTCTCCCGTCCGCCTCGGCGATCACCCGGGCCGCCCGCCAGCCCATGTCACCGATGCCGAGCAGGTAACCATCGGCGTCGCGCACCTCGATCTGGAACGCGTCGGGCGGAACGCCGCCGTCGACGCACCGCAACCGGGTACGCGTCTCCAGCGGAGACTGGGCGCCGCCGTTCGCCTCGGCCAGATGGCGACGCGCGTTCACCACACCCCTCCGGCCCGCGATCAGTGCGGGGATGGCGCCGAACTCGCCCTCGTCGATCACTCCCTGGTTGAGCGCCGAGTCGAGCAGGGCTACCGCGTAGTAGCGGCGCACCCGGAGGACGAGTCCCGCGAGCGTGTGCGTGGGAGTTGTCACCGGAATGCCGTCGACAGTCGTCAGCGCCTGCTCGGGATGCTCGAACTGGTGCAACGTCACGGCAGGATCCCTGACGCGGGCCGGCCGGGCCGCGCGACCCGGCACCGCGACGTGAATCGCACCCGTTCTCGGCAGCCCCGCGATCCCGTGCAGCTCGGCGGCGGCGCCGAGCACTGCGTGCGCCGCCGGGCCCAGCGACAGGACCGCCGCCCGGATCCGCCGACGCCGTTCCACGCAGTCGGGGCCGGAGCGCTCGACGGCGTAGGTCGCACGAGCCAGCCGCCGCCACCGGCGCGAGGTCAGGAGATTGTCGATCTCGTGCCTGCTGTAGCCGGCTCGGAGCGCCTGCACACGGGTGACAACGCCGCCCTGGTCACGCGCGATCTGCCGGATCACCCAAGCCCGTTCCACCCACCGAGCGTCCCCGCGCACCCCACCCACGCGAAGCCCCTGTGGACAACCCACCCCACCCTGTGGATAACCCACCCCCTCGCCCTCGCCCTCGCCCTCGCCCCGTTGATCATGAAGTTAGCGGCGATGTGGATCTACAAAACAGCCGCTAACTTCATGATCAACGGAGTGGTGCAAAGGGCGGGTTTAGGGGAGGAGGGGGTGGCGGAGGACGTTTTCCTCTCGGCCCGGGCCCACACCCACCACGCTCACGCGGGTGCCGGTCAGCTCCTCGATGCGGGCGATGTAGCGCCTCGCGTTCTCCGGGAGCTCGTCCTCGGTGCGCGCCTTGGTGATGTCCTCCCACCAGCCGTCGTGCTCTTCGTAGATCGGCGTGGCGTGGTGGAAGTCGGTCTGCGTCATCGGCATGTCGTCGAAGCGCTCGCCGTTGATCTCGTACCCGACGCAGATCGGCACCTTCGCCAGACCGGTCAGCACGTCCAGCTTCGTGACCACGAGGTCGGTGACGCCGTTGAGGCGGCACGCGTACCGGGCCACCACCGCGTCGAACCAGCCGCAGCGGCGCTCCCGGCCGGTGGTGGTGCCGTACTCGTGGCCGACCTTGCGCAGGTGCTGCCCGTTGTCGTCGAACAGCTCGGTCGGGAACGGGCCGGAGCCCACCCGCGTCGTGTACGCCTTGCTCACCGCGATGACCTTGGTGATCGCGGTCGGCGGGATGCCCGCGCCCACGCACGCCCCGCCGGCCGTCGGGTTCGACGAGGTGACGAACGGGTAGGTGCCGTGGTCCATGTCGAGCATGGTGGCCTGGGCGCCCTCCAGCAGCACGGTCTCGCCGCGGTCGAGCGCGTCCCAGAGCATCACCCGGGTCTCGGCGATGTACGGGCGCAGCCGCTCGGCGTACTGGAGGTACTCCTCGACCGTCTCCTCGACGTCGATCGCCTTGCGGTTGTAGACCTTGAACAGCAGCTGGTTCTTCTCGCGGAGCGCCAGCTCCAGCTTCTTGCGCAGGATGCCCGGGTCGAGCAGGTCCTGCAGGCGGATGCCCATCCGGGCGACCTTGTCGCCGTACGCGGGGCCGATGCCCCGGCCGGTGGTGCCGATGCGGGCGCTGCCGAGGTAGCGCTCGACCACCCGGTCCAGCGCCCGGTGGTGCGGCATGATCAGGTGCGCGTCGCCGGAGATGCGCAGGCGGGACACGTCCACGCCGCGCTCGGCGAGCCCGTCGATCTCCTGCAGCAGCACCTTCGGGTCGACCACCACGCCGTTGCCGATCACGATCATCGCGCTCGGTGACAGCGCACCGGACGGCATCAGGTGCAGCGCGTACTTCTGGCCGTCCGGCGTGATCACCGTGTGGCCTGCGTTGTTGCCGCCGGAGTAGCGCACGACGTAGTCGACCCGCTCACCCAGCAGGTCGGTAACCTTGCCCTTGCCCTCGTCGCCCCACTGGGCGCCGAGCAGCACGATCGCTGGCATCTCTTCCGCCTCCAGAAGGCTCGGGTGCCAGGTGGCGACCGGTCTGCGAGCCCGGGGTGTCAGGCTAACAAGTAGTGACGGCGGGACCAGCAGGGGTTGGTCGAGAAGCAGGAGGCTCCTTCGTGTACGACGTGGTGCTGCTCACCCTCGGCTCGGAGCGGGACGCTCCCGGTGGTGGCTGCGGCAGCGGCGGCGCCTGCTGCGGCGGCGCGGACGACACCGCCGCCGAGAGCGGCGAGGAGCGCTGCGAGACGCCGCGCGTACCGGTGCTGGCCTGCGCGGACGAGCTGACCGCCCGGGGTGCCCGGGTGACCACGGTGACCGCCCGGTCGGACGCCGAGATCGACGAGGTGCTGGCCCGGCTCGACGGCCCACCGCGCCCCGACGGCCTCACCTGGCCGGACCCCGACGGCAAGACCCGGCTGATCGTCGCCACGGCCAGTGACGGTCAGTTGCGCGCCGTCCTGCGCCGGCTGGTGCGCCGGTACGCTCCGCCACCGAGCCGCCGCCCCGCGGACCTGGCCGACAACCGGACGGTGCCCGACCTGCCCCCGGTCGGCGTACTCCCGCTCGATCCGGCCCGGTCCGGGACGGCGCGTGACCTGGCCGCGCAGCTCGGGCTGCCCCGGGATCCGGCCGGGGTGGCCGCGGCGGTGCTGGACGGCACGGCCCGGCGGCTGGACCTGCTGCGCAACGACGGCGGCTCGGTGACGCTCGACGGCGCGCTGCTCGGCGCCGCCGACGACGCCGGCCGGCCGCTGCACTGGCGGGCCCGGGTCGAGGTCGACGGCACGGTGCTCAGCGACGGCGCCGAGCCGATCACCGCGTGCGCGATCGGCAACGCGGGCGGGTACGCGCGCCTCGGCGAGGTGGACCTGCTGGGCGGGCCGGACCCGGCCGACGGACGGGTGACGGTCGGCGTCGCCGTACCAGTGGTGACCCGGTCGGCGTTGGGCCGGAAGAAGGTCCGCCTGGAGGTACGGCGGGCGCGGGGACGTGCGGTGGCGGTGGTGCCCCGCGACGAGAAGGTGCCCTTCCTCGACGACGGCGTCGAGGGCGAGCTGAGCCGCAAGCGCTCCTGGTGGACCGAGCCGGGCGCCTGGGCGGTCTGGACGGGCTGACCTCGGTCGATCCCCGTCCGGCTCGCGCCGCTGGCCGTACCGCCTATCCTCGGCGGAAGGAATGGGGAGGAACCGTGGTGCACGACAACGACGACCGGGCCCACGTGCCGGGTCGAGGGCAGGTGCCGGAGCGGGACGTCGAGCCGCTCTGGCCGCCGGAGGAGACCGACGGCGTGGTCACCGCCCCGCCCTGGGCGGCCGTGCCCTGGCCGCTTCCGCCGGCCGACGCCCCCACGCCGTCGACGTCGGACGTCCCGGGGCCACCGGCGCCCGCGGTCGATCTGGACCTGCCGTTCACGCTCGACCAGCCGCCTGCCGGCGCGACGCCGGCCCAGCCGGGCTCACCGGTCACGGCCGCCACGCCTCCCGCGTCGCAGGCAGCGCCCGGCCCGGATCCGGCCGCCGCATATCCCTCGTTGCAGGGCGCGCCCGCTCCCGATCCGGCCGCCACGCGGACACTGCCGGACCCGGCTGACACGCAGACGGCAGCCGACCCGGAGGACACGCGGACAACGGCGCGCTCGGCCGACGCGCGGACGACGGCCGACGCGGACGGCGAGGGCGCCGGCAACGGCCGGGCCGTGTCTCCGTGGGCCCAGCCGCCGCAGCGGGCCACCGCCGACTCCGCACCGGACCTCGTTCCCGCTGACAGCGACACGCCGGGGTCCGGCACCGACCCGGCGCGGGCCGTCCACGCCGACGGCGCCGTCTCCGGCCGGGCCTCGGTCGCCGGCACTGCGCTCCCGCCGCCCGACACCGCCCCGGTGACCGGCCGGGCGCAGGTCACCGGAGCGTCGTCGCCGGGCACGGGTGAGCCGGCGCCGGAGCCGCCGCGCCCGGGCCGTTCCCACCGTCGCCGGGCGTGTTTCACCGCCGTCGCCCTATGGCAACGGCTACCCGCAGGCCGGCTACCCCCAGGCCGGCTACCAGCCGCAACCCGGCCAGCCCGGCTGGTACCCGCCGCCCGGCTGGGCGCCACAGCCCGGCCCGCCCCCGACCGGCCCGGCGCAGGCCAGTCCGACGCAGGCAGGCCCGGCGCACAACGGCCCAGCGCAGACCGCCCCAGCGCAGACCGGCCCAGCGCAGACCGGGCCGGCGCAGACCGGTGCCCCGGTGCCACCGCACGTGCCCGCCCCGCCGGTGTCCGGCCCGGCCGCGCCCCAGCCACCACAGCAGCCGGCGTACCCGGAGCAGGGCTGGACGCCGCAGCAGGCGGTACCCCCGACCGCCGAGGACTTCGCCCGCCGCCGCCAGGCCCGGCCGGTCGACCCGGTGGCCACCATGGGCGTACGCGCGGTGGTCAACAAGATCGGGCTGGTCCGGCTCGCGCCCGGGCGGCACGAGCAGGAGGTGAAGCGCGACATCGAGATGGTCCGCCGCAACTTCGGCGGGCTGCGCCAGGTGACTGTGGTCAACCCGAAGGGCGGCGCCGGCAAGACGGTGGCGATCCTGCTGCTCGCCATGACGTTCGGCCAAAAGCGCGGCGGATACGTGCTGGCCTGGGACAACAACGAGACCCAGGGCACCCTCGGCATGCGGGCGCAGCAGGACTTCCACGCCCGTACGGTGCGCGACATGCTGCGTGACCTGGCGCAGTTCCAGGGGCCGCACGGCCGGGTCGGCGATCTGTCGCAGTACGTCCGCTCGCAGGGCGAGGGCATGTTCGACGTGCTCGCCTCGGACGAGTCGGCGACCGGCGGCGAGATGCTCACCGCCGCCGCGTTCGCGGAGATCCGCGAGGTGGTCAGCCGCTTCTACAAGCTGATCTTCGTGGACACCGGGAACAACGTCCGGGCGCAGAACTGGCAGGCTGCGATGGACGCCACCGACCAGCTCGTGGTGACCATGTCGGCCCGGAACGACTCGGCCGAGACCGCCGCCCGGATGCTCGACCACCTGGAGCAGAGCGGCCGGCAGCGGCTGGTCCGGCAGGCGGTGACAGTGGTGTCGATGCCGCCGTCGCGCAAGGAGATCGACCTGCCCGCGATCCAGGCCCACTTCGCGGCGCGGACCCGGGCGGTGCTGCTGGCGCCGTACGAGCGGCTCATCGACACCGGCGAGCCGCTGCGGTACGGGCAGCTCTCCTCCGCCACCCGGGACGCCTGGCTGAAGATCGCCGCGTCGGTGGCGGAAGGGCTGTAGGACGGGCGCGACGGCCGGTACCCGGGTGGGGACCGGCCGTCGCGGCAGTGGTCAGTCGCCGGAGAGCGCGTCTCCGGCGGCCGGGTCGCAGTCACGGAGGAACTGGGCGCACCGGGCCGCCTCGTCCGCCTCGCCGATCTCGCCCGCCGCGCGGGACAGCACGTAGAGGCAGCGCAGGAAGCCCTGGTTGGGCGCGTGCGACCAGGGCACCGGGCCGTGGCCCTTCCAGCCGCTGCGGCGCAGCTGGTCGAGGCCCCGGTGGTAGCCGGTGCGGGCGTACGCGTACGCCGTGACGACCTGGCCCGCGGCGAGCGCGCGGCCGGCCAGCGCGGCCCAGGCCGCACTGTAGGTCGGGAAGCGGGCCGCGACCTCGGCGTACGCCTCGTCGGTGCCCTGCTCGGCCGCCGCCGCCAGCGCGGCGTCGGCCTCCTCGTGGGCCGGGAGCAGGGTGGCCGGTGGCTCAGGCAACAGGTTCTGCATCGCCCCATTCAACCCGCTTCGCCATCGGGTACGCGAGGGGCCTCGCCCGTACGGTTGGCTGAACGGCTGAGGGTTTCGTCACGCCTGCGGCGGGAGCACACGTACCCGCGGCCCATGCCGCCGACGTCGTTCTTGCACTACAAATACAGATCCGGAGCCTCCCCAGGACCCGGTTACGCAGGAGCCCGGCGGCGTGCCCGCCGGGCTCCTGTCGTTCCCGCCCCCGGTTTCGGCACTTGCCGTGCGGAGGCAGGATGACGGGGTGCCGACTCCACCACCCGCGGACGTCATCGAGCCGCACGCGCCCCACGTCAACGAGATCGAGACCCGCACCGCGTTCGAGCAGCGGCTGGCCGGGGGGACCTTGGCCGGGCTGACCGTGCAGGGCCTGCGCCTCGACCTCGACCCGGTCCCCGACCTGCGCCACGTCGACGTCACCGGCACGCTCTTCGTGGGCTGCCGGTTCGCCGGCCGCGAGGTGGGCGCGGACCTGGTCCGGCGGGGCGCCAACGTGGTCCCGCCGTTCTCCGGGCTGCCCTACCCGACCCAGCCGTCGCACCTCTACACGGCCGACGAGCTGGCCGCCGGGTTCGCCGAGAGCGGGTTCGCCGGGATGTACGACACCCGGGTGTACGCGCACTTCCGGGCGCACGGCGGCGCGCTGCCGGACGTACGCGAGGCGCTCGGGCAGCGACTGCACGACCACGGTGTGGACAACGCGCTGGCCGACGCCACCCGGTCGTGGCTGGCCGCGCACGGCCCGCAGTCCGTGGTGGGCGTGATGGGCGGGCACGCGGTGCCGCGCGGCAGCGTCGCGTACCGGATGGCGGCGGTGCTGGGCTGGGAACTGGCGCGGGCCGACCGCCTGGTGGTGACCGGCGGCGGTCCGGGCGTGATGGAGGCGGCGAACCTCGGCGCGTTCCTCGCTGCGTGGCCGGCCGAGGAGCTGTCCGCCGCGATCGACACGCTCGCCGTCGCGCCGGACTTCACCGACCACGAGCGGTACACGGCGGCGGCGCTGGCGGTGCGCAAGCGGTACGCGGACGGCCCGTCGCTGCCGTCGCCCCGTCCGTCGGCGCCCGGCACCGAGTGGGCCCGGTCCGGCGGGCTGGCCATCCCCACCTGGCTGTACGGCCACGAGCCGGCGAACCTGTTCGCGGGCCGGATCGCGAAGTACTTCTCCAACGCCATCCGGGAGGACACGATCCTGCGGCTGGCCCGGGGCGGGATCGTGTTCGCACCAGGCAAGGCCGGCACCGTGCAGGAGGTGTTCCAGGCGGCCACCAAGACGTTCTACGGCACCGACGGGGCGAGCGGGGCGTACGTGTTCCTGGACCGCGCGTACTGGACCACCGAGCTGCCGGTGGAGTCGCTGCTGCGGCCGCTGTTCGCCGCGTCCCCGTTCGGCGACCTGTCGCACACGATCCACCTGACCGACGACGTACGCGACGCCGTCCGCCTGCTGGTGCAGTGAAAGGAAGGGCCCCTTTTTAACGCCTCCGGTAGAGGAAGGGCCCCTTGTTAACGCACGGCGTTAACAAGGGGCCCTTCCTTACACGCGGAGGGTCACTTCATGGTGGTGCCGGTGGAGCGCAGGTGCTCGCAGGCCTCGACCACGCGGGCGGCCATGCCGGCCTCGGCGGCCTTGCCCCAGACGCGCGGGTCGTACATCTTCTTGTTGCCGACCTCGCCGTCGACCTTCAGCACGCCGTCGTAGTTGCGGAACATGTGGTCCGCGACCGGGCGGGTGAAGGTGTACTGGGTGTCGGTGTCGATGTTCATCTTCACCACGCCGTAGTCCAGCGCCTCCCGGATCTCCGAGAGCAGCGAGCCGGAGCCGCCGTGGAAGACCAGGCTGAGCGGCTTGTCCTTGCCGTACTTGGCGCCGACCGCGTCCTGGATCTGCTTGAGCACCTCGGGGCGCAGCTTGACGTTGCCCGGCTTGTAGACGCCGTGCACGTTGCCGAAGGTCAGCGCCGCCATGTAGCGGCCCTTCTCGCCCAGGCCGAGCGCGTCGACCATGGCCAGGCCGTCCTCGACGGTGGTGTAGAGCTTGTCGTTGATGGCGTTCTCGACGCCGTCCTCCTCGCCGCCGACGACGCCGACCTCGATCTCCAGGACGATCTTGCCCTTGGCGGCCTCGGTGAGGAGCTGCTCGGCGATCTCCAGGTTCTCCGCCACCGGCACGGCCGAGCCGTCCCACATGTGCGACTGGAACAGCGGCTCCTGGCCGGCCTTGACGCGCTCCTGCGAGATGGCCATCAGCGGCCGGACGAACTTGTCCAGCTTGTCCTTCGGGCAGTGGTCGGTGTGCAGCGCGATGTTCACCGGGTACTTCTTGGCGACCTCGTGGGCGTACGCGGCGAACGCCACCGCGCCGGTCACCATGTCCTTCACGGACGGGCCGGACAGGTACTCCGCGCCGCCGGTGGAGACCTGGATGATGCCGTCGCTCTCCGCGTCGGCGAAGCCCTTGAGCGCCGCGTTCAGCGTCTGCGAGGAGGTCACGTTGATCGCGGGGTACGCGTACCGGCCGGCCTTGGCCCGGTCCAGCATCTCCGCGTAAGCCTCAGGGGAAGCGATGGGCATGTCGAACGCTCCTTACTTACCGCTCTCGGCCGTGCAGGCCGCTGTCTTCCATGGGCGCGACCGTTCCGGTCGCTCACGTCCACGGGTGCGCCGGACCGCGCTGTCCACCGCGGGCAGTATCCCGTAGGAGCGCGCACGGGGCACAACCGGCCCGGGCGCTGCTCACCGATTCTCCAGCCGGTCCGGCACGACGACGCTGATCAGCCAGCTCACCACCGCCACCACGATGGCGCCCCAGAAGGCGGCCCAGAACCCGTCCACGTGGAACGGGAGCTTCAGCAGACCGGCGATCCAGTCGGTCAGCATGAACAGCAGCGCGTTCACCACCAGCGCGAACAGGCCGAGCGTGAGCAGGTAGAACACACAGCCGAACACCTTGATGAGCGGCTTGAGCACCGCGTTCACGACACCGAAGACCAGCGCCACCACGATCAGGGTGAGCACGTTGTTGCCGGTGTTACGGCCGCTCACCTCCACCCCGGGCACGATCAGCGTCGCGATCCACAACGCGACCGCCGTGATCGCCAGTCGGATCAGAAAGCCCATGGCAACCATCCTGGCACCGGCCGCGCGCCGGGAGCGGGACAATCGCCGACTCCGCGTTCCGCCCGCCGCCGGGCGGCGGCCCGGACCAGCCCGTACGGTGGTGGGGACGATGCCCGCACGGAGATCAGGGAGGGACGATGGGTCAGCCCGACGAGGACTTCGCGCCCAGTGACCACCTCGCCCCGGAGGAGCGGGATCTGGAGGCCGAGCCGGCCGACGCGGTCGAGCAGGCCACCACGGTGACCGACGACAGCGACGGCGAGCCGCACCGCGGCCTGGAGGTCGACGACTGGGACGCCATGGAGCAGGCCCGCGTCGTCACCGCCGACGAGGACGACTACCGCTGATCCGGCGCCCGGGTCACCGCAGGGCGGTGACCCGGGCCGGATGGGCGGCGGCCCATTCCCCCAGCCGGTCGGCCCGCAGCGCGTCCAGGAACCCCGGGGTGAGTTCGGGGTCCGCCTCGTACCCGCGACCGTTCCACTCGGCGAGCACCGGGAAGGCGACCGCGACCGGCTCGGCGGCGCCGGCCCGGGCGGTCGCGCCCACCAGCGCCGGCAACGACAGGTCACCGGCGTCGACAGTGACGGCCGGGCCGATCCGGATGAGCAGCCGGTTGAGTTGCGCCGGATCGGTCGCCGTTCCCCGCTCACGCATCTGGCGGAGCAGGCCGGCGGCGTAGCGGGCCGCGTTGCGGTCGCGGTCCAGTCCGCCGTCGCGCAGGCCGTACCGCTGCCGCAGCAGGTCCACCGCCGCCGCGCCGTCGAGCCGCTGGCATCCGGCGGGAAAGCGCCGCTCGGTGTGCACCGAGCGAACCGGCTCCGGCAGGCAGACCGGCACGCCGCCGACCGCGTCGGTCAGGTCACGGGCCCCGGGGTACGTGAGCACCGCGCCGGCGTCGACGCGTACCCCGGTCAGCCGGGCGACCGCCTGGCGGGTCGCCCGGTAGCCGGCCGCCAGGTCGGTGCCCGAACCGGTGGCGCGGGAGAAGGTCGCGTTGAGTTTCTCCGTTCCGCCCGGCGCCGGCACCAGCAGGTCACGCGGGAGCGACACCAGGTAGAGCCGGCTCCGGTCGGCCGGCACGTGCACCAGGAGCACCGAGTCGGCACGGCGGCTGCCGGCCGACTGGTCGACGCCGAGCAGCAGCAGGTTCAGCGCGCCGCCGGGTTCCGGCTCCGGCGTGGCGAGCAGGGGCGCCGCCGTGGGCGCCGGTGGCCGGGGCGCCATGGCGGTGAAGCCGACCAACGCGACGGCGGCGACCGCCAGCGCCGTGCCGGCCAGGCGTACGCGCCGACGGCGTCGACGGCGGGTGATCACCGCCCGGTCGACTGCGGCCCGGACCGGGCCGACGGGCGGGGTCGACTCCTCGAGGCGGGCGAACGCGGCCCGCAGCTCGTCCTCGATCATCAGGAGACCTCCACGAGTTCGGCTCGGAGGGTGGCCAGCGCGCGCGAGATGCTGGACCGGACGGTGCCCACGGCGCAGCCGAGGATCTCGGCTATCTCCCCGTCCGGCAGGTCCTCGTAGTAGCGCAGCACCAGCGCGGCGCGCTGCCGCCGGGGCAGTCGGGACAGCCAGGAGCGGACCTGGTCCCGGTCGACTGCGGACTGGGCGTGGTCGGCGGACGCGGGCACCGAGTCGTCGACGTCGCCGCGCAGCAGCACGCGCCGGGCCCACGAGCCGCGCCGCCAGTCGATGAACTGGTTGGTGAGCATGCGTCGCACGTATCGCTCCGGGGCGTCGCTGCGAGCCACCCGCCGCCAGTGCAGCTGCACCCGGACCATGGTGTCCTGCACCAGGTCCTGGGCCTGGTGCGGGTCTCCGGTCAGCATGACCGCGTACCGCAGCAGGGCGCCCAACCGCGCGTCGGCGAACTCCTCGTACGTCACTGCACCTCCCGGTGTCCGTTTGAAGGACGGTCCCGGGCGGCTGGAACATTGCGGCGGCGACGATCATCCGTTCGGTCAATATTCATCATCTGGGACAACGCGATCCCTTAAGGAATCTTTAAGCTCCGTGGGCTCCACCTGATCACCCCCACGGGAGGACCCTCCACATGCTCAGCAACTCCAGCCGGCGTCTGCTCGCCGGGTTGGGCGTCGCAGGCGCGTTCGTCGCCGCCTCCGCCACACCCGGCTTCGCGGCTGACCCCAAGGTCAAGCTCGGCGTCTACTTCAGCGACACGACGATCGCCGCCGACTCGGACGGCAAGATCGACTACAGCATCATCCGCAGTTCGACCTCGGTCGTGCTGCACGACCTCACCGTCCGCTACGACCTCACCGGCCTCGCCGGCAAGGTGACCGTCGGCGAGGAGGAGAACACCGGTACGGACTGCACCTCGCCGTCGGCGAACGTGCTCGTGTGCACGACGCCCTGGGAGGTGGAGCTCGACGAGTGGGGTCTGTCCGGCGTCTTCCCGGTGCAGATCAAGCCCACCGGCAAGGCCCAGGACGGCGACACCGGCACGCTCAAGGTGACGCTGTCGGCGAACGGCGTCGACAGCGTCTCGCACGAGGCCAAGGTGCGCGTCGGTGAGGGCGTCGACCTGGCCGCCGGCCCGGAGACCACGGTGTCGGCCGCTCCGGGCAAGGGCTTCACCGCGCCGCTGAAGGTGACGAACGTCGGCGAGACCACCGCCAAGGGCGCCGCCGTCGTCTTCTACAACGACTACGGCATGAACGCCGCCAAGCACTACAGCAACTGCACGTACGTCGGTGACGAGCTGCGCACCTGCCGGTTCGACGAGGAGCTCCCCGGCGGCAGCACGTTCGGCGCGACGCTGCCGTACGCGCTCGGCGCGGACACCATGGCGCCCGGCAACCGGTACGGCGAGATCATCTGGATGACGCCGGACGAGTTCGAGGACTTCGAGAACTACCTCGGCAACTACGACGTGACCATCGGCAAGCCGGGCACCGACGGCAAGCTGACGCTGGCCGAGGCCGCCGGCCGCGCCGCCGCGCGGGGTTTCCAGGCCGACCCGCGGCCGGAGAACAACGCCTCGTACCTGCAGGTGAAGGTCACCGGCAACAACAGCACCGACCTGGAGGCGCTCGGCGCGTCGGTCACCGGCAAGGCGGGCGCGACCGTCAAGGCGACGGTGGGGCTGCGCAACAACGGCCCGGCCACGCTCGACTACAGCCGCTCCGGCAGCTCGGTCACGTACCTGACCTTCGACGTGCCGAAGGGCACCACCACGACCGCCGTGCCGGAGAACTGCTTCCCGGTGAAGGGCGACGAGTGGGGTGAGCCGGGCAAGCCGGGCGCGCGTCACTACCGCTGCTACTTCGACTCGTTCCTGAAGGCCGGGGACACCGTGAAGCTGGACTTCGGCCTGAAGATCGACAAGGTGATCGCCAACGACACCGGCCTCGTGAAGATCAACGTGCCGTGCGAGTGCGACGGCGGCTTCTACCGTGACCTGAAGCCGGCCAACGACACCGCCAAGGTCGTCGTCAACGCGGCGCCGGGTGGCGGCGACGGTGGCCAGGGCGGCGGTGACGGCGGCACGCTGCCGATCACCGGTTCCTCCACCGGCCTGATCGCCGGCCTCGGTGCGCTGCTGCTCGCCGCCGGCGCGGTCGGCTACGTGCTGACCCGCCGCCGCAAGACCCGCTTCGTAGCCTGACCCGAAGCGCCCCAGGTGCCCCGTCGACCCACCGGTCGGCGGGGCACCACCACATAGAAGCCGAACACCAAGCCCCAAGCGGTACACCCGTCGACGAAGCCGGACCACGTCAGGTTTCCGGGGAGCCCGGCCCGCGCAGGGATCAAGCCTGACCGCCCGGAGCGGGTCGGGCTCCCCGGAAACCCCCACGACCCGGAGCCCCGGAAACCCCCACGACAAAAACCAGAAAACAACGAGATCATCGACAAGTGCTGCTGACCCTGACCACGACCCACCGCCCCGCGACCGACCTCGGCCACCTCCTGGTGAAGCATCCGGACCGCGTGCAGACCTTCGATCTGCCCGCCGGCGCCGCGCATGTGTTCTACCCGGAGGCGGACGAGGCGCGCTGCACGGCGGCGCTGCTGGTCGAGGTCGATCCACTCAGGCTGGGCGGGGGCCGGAAGAACCGCGCGCCGGAGGGCTTCGCGCTCGGGCAGTACGTCAACGACCGCCCGTACGCCGCCTCCAGCCTGCTCTCGTCGGCGCTGTCGAAGGTGTTCCGCTCCGCGCTGCGGGGCGAGTCGCGTGACCGTCCCGAACTGGCCGCGACCGCGATCCCGCTGACCGTACGGGTGCCGGTGCTGCGCTGCCGGGGCGGCGCGGAGCTGGCGGTACGGATCTTCGCCCCGCTGGGCTGGACCGTTACTGCCACCCCGATCCCGCTCGACGAGACGTACCCGGAGTGGGGTGACAGCCGCTACGTCGACCTGACGCTGACCGGCACGCTGCGGCTCGCGGACGCCCTCAACCACCTGTACGTGCTGCTGCCGGTGCTCGACGACGCGAAGCACTACTGGGTGGCGCCGGACGAGGTGGACAAGCTGCTGCGCGCGGGCGCCGGCTGGCTGGCCGGTCATCCGGAGCGGGCCCTGATCACGCGGCGCTACCTGGCGCACCGGCGGGCGCTCGCGGGCGTGGCGATGGCCCGCCTGACCGAGCTGCGCCTGGCCGACGAGCCGCCCGCCGACGACAGCATCGACCCCGCGCCCGGGGAGGCGCCGGTGGTGGAGGACGTCCGCCGCGCCTCGCTGGCGGTACGGCGACGCGAGGCGGTGCTCGCCGCGCTGCGGGACAGCGGTGCGAGCCGGGTGCTGGATCTGGGCTGCGGTGGCGGCGCGCTGCTGACCGCGCTCGTCGCCGACCGGCGCTTCACCGAGGTGGTGGGCGTCGACGTGTCCGACCGGTCGCTGGCCATGGCGGCCCGGCGGCTGCGCCTGGACCGGCTGCCGGAGCGGCAGCGGGACCGGATCCGGCTGTGGCAGTCGGCGCTGACCTACCGCGACGACCGGCTCCGGGGATACGACGCGGCGGTGCTGATGGAGGTCGTGGAGCACCTCGATCCGCCGCGCCTGCCCGCGCTGGAGGACGCGGTGTTCGGTCACGCCCGGCCGGGCACGGTGGTGGTGACCACCCCGAACATCGAGTACAACGTCCGCTACGAGGGGCTCGGGCCGGGCCGGTTCCGGCACGCGGACCACCGGTTCGAGTGGACCCGGGCCGAGTTCGCGGCCTGGGTGGATCAGGTGGCGGCGGCGCACGGCTACACGGCTGTCGTCGGCGGTGTCGGCGACGACGACCCGGAGGTGGGCGCGCCGACCCAGATGGCGGTGCTCACCCGCGCCGACCGCAACGAGAACACCAGCGACGACCGGAAGGAGGCGACGAACCGATGACCGTCCTGGACATCCCCGAGCTGGCACTGGTGGCACTCGTCGGCGTCTCCGGCTCCGGCAAGTCCACGTTCGCACGGCGGCACTTCGCGCCCAGCCAGGTGCTCTCCTCGGACACGTTCCGCGGCCTGGTGGCCGACGACGAGAACGACCAGTCCGCGTCCGCCGACGCGTTCGACGCGCTGCACCACGTCGCCGCCATCCGGCTGCGCCGCGGCCTGCTGACAGTGGTCGACGCGACGAACCTCCAGCCGCACGCCCGCGCCGGGCTGATCCGGGTCGCCCGGGAGCACGACGTGCTGCCGGTGGCGATCGTGCTGGACGTGCCGGAGGCGGTGGCCTGGGAGCGTACCGAGGCGCGCGCCGACCGCACGCACGGCCGGCAGGTGCTCAACCGGATGCGCCGCGACCTGCGGCAGTCGTACGGGCGGCTGGCCCGCGAGGGCTTCCGCAAGGTGCACGTGCTGCGCGGCGTGGAGGAGATCGACGCCGCGGAGATCCGCTACGAGAAGCTGTTCAACGACCGGCGCGAGCTGACCGGCCCGTTCGACGTGATCGGGGACGTGCACGGCTGCCGTACCGAGCTGGAGGCGCTGCTGTCCCGGCTCGGCTACGTGCTGCGACGCGACGACGCGGGCCGCCCGGTGGACGCGGAGCACCCGTCGGGGCGTACCGCGGTGTTCGTCGGTGACCTGGTGGACCGCGGCCCGGACTCCCCCGGCGTGCTCCGCCTGGTGATGGGCATGGTGGCGGCCGGCCACGCGATCTGCGTGCCGGGCAACCACGAGCAGAAGCTGCAGCGCAAGCTGCGCGGCCGGGACGTCCGGCTGACCCACGGTCTGGCCGAGACGATGGAGCAGCTCGCCGCGGAGCCGCCGGAGTTCGTCGCCGAGGTGGAGACGTTCATCGACGGCCTGGTCAGCCACTTCGTGCTCGACGGCGGCCGGCTGGTGGTGGCGCACGCCGGGCTGAAGGAGGCGTACCACGGGCGGGCGTCCGGCCGGGTGCGGTCGTTCGCGCTCTACGGCGAGACCACCGGCGAGACCGACGAGTACGGCCTGCCGGTGCGCTACCCGTGGGCGCGCGACTACCGGGGCTCGGCGATGGTCGTGTACGGGCACACGCCGACGCCCGAGCCGGAGTGGGTGAACAACACCATCTGCCTGGACACCGGTTGCGTGTTCGGCGGAAAGCTGACCGCGCTGCGCTACCCGGAGAAGGAGCTGGTCGCCGTACCGGCGGTGAAGGAGTGGTACGCCCCGGCCCGGCCGCTGGTCCCGGTCGCGCCCGCGCGGCCGGACACCGTGCTGGACCTGGCCGACGTGACCGGGCGACGCCACGTCACCCACGCGTACGGGTCGCTCACCGTGCCGGCCGAGAACGCCGCCGCCGCGCTGGAGGTGATGAGCCGCTTCGCTGTCGACCCGGGCCGGCTGGTGTGGCTGCCGCCGACCATGGCGCCCTGCTCCACGTCGACTGTCGAGGGGTTCCTGGAGCACCCGGCCGAGGCGTTCGCCGACTACCGGGCGGCCGGTGTCGACCGGGTGGTCTGCGAGGAGAAGCACATGGGCTCGCGGGCGGTGGTGCTCGTGGAGCGGGAGCCGGGCCGGTTCGGCGGTGGGGTGGTGCACACCCGTACCGGTAGGCCGTTCTTCGGCCCGCCGCTCGACGGCGAGCTGCTGGCCCGGGTGCGCGCCGCGGTCACCACCGCCGGTCTCTGGGCCGAGCTGGGCGCCGACTGGCTGCTGCTCGACGCCGAGCTGCTGCCCTGGTCGGCGAAGGCGAGCGGGCTGATCCGCGAGCAGTACGCCGGGGTGGGCGCGGCCGGGCGGGCGGCGCTGCCGCCGGTGCTCGCCGCGCTGGACTCGGCCGCCGCGCGCGGGCTGCCGGTGGACGGGCTGCGTGACCGGATGGCCGAGCGGGCCGCCGAGGTGACCGCCTACTCGGCGGCCTACCGGGCGTACGTCCGGCCGACCGACGGGTTGCGCGGGGTGACGCTGGCACCGTTCGCGGTGCTGGCCGGGGCCGGGGTGAGCTACGCCGACCGCGACCACGGCTGGCACCTGGCGCTGGCCGACCGGCTCTGCGCCGCCGACCCGGAGTTCTTCACACCCACCCGGCGGCGGGTGGTGGACCTGTCCGACGAGTCGGCGGTGGCGGACGCGACGCAGTGGTGGCTGGCGCTCACCGCGGCCGGCGGCGAGGGCATGGTGGTCAAGCCGTACGCGGGCCTGGCCGCCCGTGGTCCGAAGGGCCCGCTGCTGCAGCCGGGGATCAAGTGCCGGGGCCGCGAGTACCTGCGGATCATCTACGGTCCCGGTTACACGGACGCACGTCAGCTCGCCGCGTTGCGCCGGCGCTCGCTGGGTCGCAAGCGCGGGCTCGCGCTGCGCGAGCACGGCCTCGGCCTGGCCGCGCTGGACGCGCTGTCCGAGGACGCGCCGCTCTGGCGCCGCCACGAGCTGGTGTTCGCGATCCTCGCCTGCGAGTCCGAGCCCGTCGATCCCCGCCTCTGACGAGGACGCCCGGTCCGGCCGAAATGCCGGACCGGGCCGGGGTACCCTGTGTGGCCGTGGACACAGCAGAGAAGACACGGATGTTCTCCGAGAGCGTGGCGCTGAACCCGCTCGATCCGAAGGACCTCATCCACACCTTCGGCATGATCGGCGTCTGGGTCATTCTCTTCGCCGAGACCGGGCTGCTGGTCGGCTTCTTCTTCCCGGGCGACTCGCTGTTGTTCCTGGCCGGGGTGGCCGCTTCCCCGGTGGCCGACGCCATCTTCGGCGACGGCACCCGCCTGTCCCTGGCCGGGCTGCTGATCGGCGGGCCGCTCTGCGCCATCGTCGGGGCGCAGCTCGGACACTGGCTCGGCGCCCGGTACGGCCGCCGCATGTTCGACAAGCCCAACTCCCGTCTGTTCAAGCGGGAGTACGTGGAGAAGGCCGAGTACTACTTCCAGAAGTTCGGGCCGGCGAAGGCGGTGGTGCTGGCCCGGTTCATCCCGATCGTGCGGACGTTCCTCAACCCGGTGGCCGGGGTGCTCGGCATGTCGGCCCGCCAGTTCTTCGTGTGGAACGTGGTGGGCGCGGTCCTCTGGGTCGACGGCATCCTGCTGATCGGCTACCTGCTGGCCCGGCAGATCTACGACGCCATCGGCGACAAGATCGACAGGTACATCCTGCCGGTGGTCGCGCTGATCATCGTGATCTCGGTGCTGCCGATCTTCTTCGAGTTCCTGCGGGACCGGCGTGCGCGCAAGCGCGGCGAGGCGGTCGCGGTGATCACCGCGGCGACCGTGGCCGGCACCGTGGAGGCGGCTCGCGAGGGCATCGAGGAGCACCGGCCGGGCCACGGAGACGGCGGGCAGCACCGCCGCTGAGCACGGTTCAGACACCGACGGCCGGCCCTCGGGCGAGGACCGGCCTTCGGCATGACTGATCGAACCGGGTCACACGAACGGCCGCAGCCGTCATCGTGCGCTGATGGCGCCACCCCTCGCACGCCACCGGGCACCCGGCCGGGACGACCCTCTACGGGCCGGCCCGAAAGGTTTCAGCGAGCCTTCTTGGTGGCCCGCTTCCGCGGCGGGGTGAGCAGATCCGCGATCGTGGCGATCGCGGACGGCACCAGCCGGTAGTACGCCCAGACCCCGCGCTTCTCCCGCTCCAGCAAGCCGGCCTCGGTGAGGATTCGCAGGTGGTGGCTGACCGTCGGCTGCGAGAGGCCGAGCGGCGCGGTGAGGTCACACACGCACGCCTCCCCCTCGGGAGCCGACTGGATCAGGCTGAGCAGCCGCAGCCGTGCGGGGTCCGCGAGGGCCTTGAGGACCCCCGCAAGCCGCTCGGCGTCGGCGCGTTCGATCGGCTCGCCGGCAAGCGGCGAGATCTGAGGCATGGTCATTTCAGCCAACGCAGTTCCCACGTATTCCATCCTTCCACCAGCAGCATCGATCCGCCTGCATATCAGCAGATCCGAATCGGCAGACTTTTACGCCACAAGGCCGAGGTCAGCCAACGTATAGGCCGCCCGATAGGGCAATCCGGCGGCTCGCACCGCGTCGCCGGCGCCTCGATCAACAATAACCGCCACACCCACCACTTCGGCCCCCGCCTCGCGTAATGCCTCGACCGCCGTCAAAACACTTCCGCCAGTGGTGGAGGTGTCCTCGACCGCCAGGACCCGGCGACCGGCCACGTCCGGACCTTCGATCCGGCGCTGGAGGCCGTGCGCCTTGCCCTCCTTACGGACCACGAACGCGTCCACCGCGCCGTCGGTGCCGGCCGAGGCGTGCAACATGGCGGCGGCCACCGGATCGGCGCCCAGGGTCAGCCCACCAACCGCGTCGTACGCCCAGTCGGCGGTCAGATCGAGCATGACCCGACCGATCAACGGAGCCGCTTCGTGATGGAGCGTGACTCGGCGCAGATCCACGTACCAGTCCGCCTCGCGGCCCGACGAGAGCACCACCCGGCCGTGGACCACAGCCAGGTCACTGATGAATTTGCGCAGGTCGTCGCGGTCGCCCATGGCCCAAGAGAGTACTTCGCAAGTCTGAGAGCCGTGCTCGGGGTCCGCCCTGATCAACCCAGTGGGCGACCGATGGGTGGCGATGAGCGGCTACGCTGCGCGACCGTCCATCGAGGTCGGCCGCCGACCGGCCCCGCCGCCGCTCAGCCGCGTCGCCGGTCGACCGCGCCCCGGGTGTCCCGGCGGAAGCCCCGCAGCAGGCGCTTCGGGGCGTACCGCAGCCCGGCGACCGCCACCTTGTACTTCCAGTCCGGGACACTCACGAACTTGCCTTTATGTAGGTCACGGAGCCCTTCGGCGACCACATCGTCGGCACGCAGCCAGGCCCAGGCGGGCAGGCGCGACATGTCGATGCCGACCCGCTCGTGGATGCCGGTGCGGGTGTAGCCGGGGCAGAGCGCCATCACCCGTACGCCGAGCGGCGCGACGGACTGGCCGATCGACTCGCTGAAATTCGTCACCCACGCCTTGCTGGCCGAGTACGTGGATCCCGGCATGGGGACACCGAAGCCCGCAACGGAAGAGACATTTATCACTGCCCCTTGCCCTCGTTCGATCATCGGGCCGAGCGCGGCGTGGGTCAGACGCAGCACCGCGAGCACGTTGAGCCGTACCAGCCGCGCCTCGTCGGCCACCGGCGACCGGACGAACGAGGTGTTCAAGCTGATTCCCGCGTTGTTCACCAGCAGGTCGACCGGTGGGCCGTCGGCAAGCCGGCGCTCGACCGTCGCACAACCGTCCTCGGTGGACAGATCGGCCGCGATCGTCTCCGCGTCGCCGCCGTGCCGGCCGGTCAGCTCGGTCGCGAGCGCGTCGAGCCGGGTGGCGTCCCGGGCCACCAGGACGAGGTCCCAGCCGTCGGCGGCGAGCCGCCGGGCGAACGCCTCGCCGATGCCGAGGCTGGCGCCGGTGACCAGGGCACGGCGCCGGGAGGGGTGGGTGTCACCGGTCATGGGCGGTCCTCGGGAGGCGGCGGTGCGGCCCACGGCGACGCGGGCGGGGCGGACGCGGGCGGGGCGGACGGCTGTTGCAGGCCGGGCGGCGGTCCCCAGGGCGTCGGCCCGGAGACGGGCGCGCCGGACACGGTGGCGCCGTACCCGGACGGCCGCGCCGGTCCGGTGCCGCTGCGCAGGAACGCGCCGGCCGACGGCAACGTGAGCAGCGCGGCGACCACCAGATAGCCGAGGATCTGCGCCACCGACACCACCGCGTTCACCGGGATCCACCACCCCGGGTAGGCGTCCCCGACCAGCCCGAGCAGGTCGGCGGTGATCCGGTCCTCGGGGCCGAGTTGCAACGGGGCGGCCCGCTGGCCGACCAGCAACGCCAGCCCGCAACAGCCGCAGAGCAGGCCGGTGCCGGCGACGACCCAGGTTCCCACGCGGGCCCCGGACCGGCCGGCGAGCAGGCCGAGCGCCAGCCCGACCAGCAGCAGCGCGGCCAGCACGCCGAGCACGGCGGCGAGGTAGGTCGAGGCGCGCAGCAGGCCGGCCACCTGGTCGATGTCGCCGCCGCTCGCGCCGGTCTCGTCCGCCGCGGCGGCCCGGAACCGGTCCACCGTGCCGCCGGTGACGGCGAGGTTCGCCACCGCGTACGCCACGGCGCCGACCGCCATCGCCAGCAGCACCGCCACCGCGGCGAGGACGGCGCCCGGCCGGCGGGGGGCGGCCCGATCGGGGTACGACACGACTGATCCCTCCGGTAGGCGTCGGATGCAACCTACTCGGAGGGATCGTCGGCGTCGCCACAATCCGGACGTCAACTTCCGGGTGGCGGCTCCGGGTCGCGGCGCTCGCCCGGCTGACCGCCCGGCCCGGCCGGCGGCTGACCGGCCGACGGCTGACCGGCCGACGGCGGCGGACCGCCCGGCGTGGACGGCGGCGGGGTGCCGGGAGCCGGCGGGTACGCCGGGTCGCCGGTCGGGCCCGGGTACGACGGGTACGACGGGTCACCCGCGTGCCCCGGGGCCGCCGGGTACGCGCCGCCCGGTACCGGCGGCTCCCAGCCGGCCTTGGGCTTGCGGAAGAACTCGTTCGCCTTCGGCAGCGCCAGCAGGATCAGCGCGGCCAGCAGGGCGAGCAGCGCCACCAGGCCCAGCAGCAGGTTGACCGGGGTGTACCAGGACGGCAGAGCGTCGTCGAGCCGGCGTTGGATCTCGTCCGGGCTGGGCATGTCACCCGTGGCGGTGCCGCCGGTCATGCCACCGGTGAGGCCGGTGAGCAGCCCGCCGCCGGTGCAGCAGAGCAGGATGCCGCCCAGCACCCAGGTGGTGATCCGGGAGGCGTTCTTGCCCCTGTTGTTCAGCAGCGCGAGCACGACGAGCCCGGCCGCGATCAGCAGCGACACGATCGCCGTGACGATGCTGAACACGTACGCGATGTCGGCGGCCCCCTCGGCCGAGGAGCCCGCGTACGCGTCGGTGAGGACGTCGCGGACGGTGCCCGCGACGGTCAGCGCCACGATCAGGTTCACCACCTGGATCGCGGCGACAAGAATGAGCAGCCAGCTGGAAAGCGTCACCACACTGGGACGCGCGCGGGGCGCGGTGCCCGGAGCATCGGCCATGATTCTCCCTTTCCTGGATCAGGTGACCACCGTAGCGATCTCGCACCAGGTCAGCATGTCGGAACGGCTCACCGGTCCGCTGCGCGGCGCAGCCGGCGGTGCTCGGCGGTGACCACACCGAGCAGCGCCAGGTCGAGCGCGACCGCGGAGACCGCGCCGAACTGGTTGACGGTGAAGTTGAAGACCTGCCCGAACAGCAGGTCGACCAGGAGCGCCAGCTTGAACAGCCGGAACGCCTCGGCCCGGTCGCGGCGCAGCAGCCAGGCGGCCCACAGGCCGAGCACGGCCGTGATCAGCGCGCTGGCGCTGACACCGAGGATCGCACCCCACTCCCGTTCCTCGCCCAGGTGCCCGGTCACGCCGTCGAGGAACACGGCCAGCACGGTGAGCACCGGCTCCACCACCAGATAGACCACCACCGGCCAGATGAGCCAGCGGCGTCCGGCCGCCCAGACGGCGAGACGCCGGGCCCGGTCCGCCGCTCGCTGCCAGAACCGCACCGGCGGCGGCTCCCGGCGGGGTACGGCGTCCAGCAGTTGCGCCACCGCCGTCTCGGTGGCCGGTCCGGTGCCCTGCACGAGACGCAGCACGGCGATCCGCCGCCTGTCGGTCAATCCGCCGGGCAGGCCGCTGAGCACCACGTCCAGCGCGTTGGCGGTGCGTTCGGCGGGGGTGAGCCGGGAGCGGCCGGTGCGCCCGCGTACCGCCTGGGTGAGCAGGACCAGCAGCGCGAACGCGACGTAGATGATGGCGGCGGCGGGGGCGTAGAAGTAGTCGGTGCCGGTGGTGACGAACTTGCCCACCTCGTCGATGAACAGCCCGAACCCGATGCCGCCGATCACCGCCCCGCCGCTGCGGGCGCCACCGCCGAGGAAGACCAGCGGGATGCCCAGACCCACGGCGAGCAGCAGGCCGCCCCAGAGCACGTGCGCGATGTGCAGCCCGCCGCCGCCGAGCTGTGGATAGTCGGCGGCCTTCAGGTACGCGCGTACGGCCAGCACGGTGACCACGCCGGAGAGCACGAACGCCTGGAGGTAGGACGCAGCCTGGATCGCCCGGGTCGGCAGCCGGCGGACCAGCCAGCCGATCCCCGGCCGGTAGCGCGGCGATTCGGGTGGCATGCCCCGAAACCTAGTAGCCGCGCCACTCCTCGCGGGCGTAGTCCAGCACCCTCGGTCGCAACAACGTGTTGGCCGGCATGTCCAGCCGGGCCCGGTCGGCGGGGAACGTGGCGGCTGCGGCCACCACCTCCGGGGTGAGGAAACGCAGCGGCGGCCTGTCGTCCGGCAGCGCCAGTTCCGGCGCCACGTCACCCGGCGCGGCGAGCACGAATCCCCAGTCGCCGAAGCTCGGCACGTCGACGTGGTACGGCACGGTGGCGAAGCCGGCCTCGCGGATCGACCGCTCGATCGACCAGTACGACCGGGGTGCGAAGTAGGGCGACCCGGACTGCACGACGAGCCGCCCGCCGGGGGCCAGCACCGGCCGGATCAGCGTGTAGAACTCGATCGTGTAGAGCTTCGCGGTGGCCGTCTCGTCCGGGTCGGGCAGGTCGGCGATCACCACGTCGAAGCGGTCCGTGGCGGTACGCAGCCACGCGAACGCGTCAAGGTTGAGCACCCGTACCCGGGGGTCGGTGAGCGAGCCGCCGTTCAGCTCGCGCAGTTGCGGCTCGCGGCGGGCCAGCTCGACCACTGCCGGGTCGAGGTCGACGAGCGTCACCGAACGCACGTCCGGGTACTTGAGGATCTCCCGCGCGGCCAGCCCGTCCCCGGCGCCGAGCACCAGCACGTCGCCGTGCGCCCCGCGCATCGCCGGGTGCACGAGTGCCTCGTGGTAGCGGTACTCGTCGATCGAGCTGAACTGCAGGTCGCCGTTGAGGAACAGCCGCAGGTCGGTGTCGGAGCGGCCGGGCTCGGGCACCGACCGGGTCAGCACGATCTCCTGGTAGCGGCTGCGCTCGGCGTGCACCACCGGGTCGCGGTAGAGCTGCTGGCGGGTGGTCACCTCGAAGTCGTGGGCGGTCACCCAGGCGTACCCGAGGAGCAGGCCGACCACGGCGGTGGGCCGCGCCCAGCGCGGCCCGCGCCCGGCGGCTGAGGTCGGCGCGGAACACGGTGAAGACGAGCACCACCCCGGCGACCGCGTTCACCGCGCCCACCACGAGCGCGCCCTTGAGCTGGCCGAAGGCCGGGATCAGCAGGAACGGGAAGGCCAGCCCGCCGAGCAGCGCGCCCACGTAGTCGGCGGCGAACAGGTCGGCCACCGCGCTGCCCGCGGACTGTTCCCGGATGCGTTGCAGCATCACCATGAGCAGCGGGATCTCCGCGCCGATCAGCAGGCCGAGCACGAACGCGGTGCCGACGAGCGCCGGGCCGTACAGGTCGAGCCAGGCGAACGCGGCGTAGAGGCCGAGCACGGAGAGGCCGCCGAGCAGCGCCAGCGTCAGCTCGATCACCGCGAACGAGACCACCGCCCGGGACTGCAACGGCTTCGCCACCAGCGCGCCGACGCCCATCGCGAAGACCATCACGCCGAGCACGATCGACGCCTGACCGACCGTGTCGCCGATCAGGTAGCTGCCGAGCGCGACCAGCGCCAGCTCGTACACCAGGCCGCAGGCCGCGCAGACGAAGACCGCGAGCAGGACCGCCGCGCGGGCCAGGCGCCACCGCGGCCGTGCGGCCACGTCGGCGGTCACCGTCTGCTCCGGGTACGTCCGGCGGCTCCCGCCCCGGGGCGCTGCGCGGGCACCCGTCCCCGGTGGCTGCGGCGCTGCCGCACGCCCACGGCGATGAACAGCGCGGCGAGCAGGAACAGTCCGACCGAGCTGAGGACGTAGATCCAGCGGTCCCGCCAGAAGTCGTTGCCGGCGTCCGGCAGCGGCGCGGCAGCGGTGGACGGCGCGGCGGTGGGCGTCGCGGCCGGCTCGGCGAGCCCGCGCTCGGCGGCGAGCAGCGGCAGGATCGTGGCGGCCCGGGTGACGGCCCAGCCCGGGTCGTCGAGGAACGCGTCCTCGTCCAGCCCGAAGCGACCCAGCCGGGTCTCGATCGCGGCGAGGTCGGCGAACTCGATGTCGTCCGACCCCTTGATCCGGATCGTGGCGGAGTCCTCCGACTCGCTGCTGGACGAGGTGTACCTGACGTTCACGGAGACCGCGATCCAGCGCGCGCAGCCGGGCGCGTCGACGACTGTGGTGCCGTCGCCGAGGTTGGAGCCGACGCTCACCTCGTCGTACACGTCGAGCAGTTCCCAGCCGTAGCAGATGCCCTGGCTGTCGGCGGCGGCCCGGAGGATCGGCACGGTGCCGGAGCGTTCGTCGGCGGCCGGCGCGGGGACGGAGGTGTCCGAGTCGCCGCTGAACGCGCCGACGGCGCAGACGACGACCACGACCCCCACGACCACGGACCAGATCACCGTCTGGGTGCGTTTGTCCTTCCCCGCCGAATGCTGTGCGGGCTTTCCGCTCATCAGATGATTGCGGCTGCGATGATCGCGCCGGTGGCGAGGTGCACGGTGGCCGAGACCCACACCGCCGGGTGCGGCTCCGGGTCGACCAGCAGCTCACCGAGCTTGCCCGGAGTGGCGGCGTCGAGCAGCATGAACGCCACCGCCATGATCACCAGGCCGAGGATGCCGTACGCGCCCGCGCCGATCAGCCCCAGCCGGAAATCGTTGTCGCTGGCCACGATCGCGGCCACCACGATGGTGCCCACCCCGACCAGGTTCGACGAGAGCAACAGCGCCGCGTTGCGGTTGCGCTCGACCCAGATCAGCTCGTGAAGCTTGCCCGGGGTGGCCACGTCGACCAGGACGTAACCGATGGCCATCAGAACGACGCCGACCACGCCGTACGCGAGGGTGACCAGCAGATCGGTGACGAGATGCTGCACAGAAGACTCCAGGGTGAGGGGGGCGAAGGGGGCTACTTACCGGAACCGGGGCCGCCGCCCCGGACCGTGCTGCCTCGGCCCCAGCCCCAGCTGTTGCCGACGACGGTGTGGTAGCGGGGGTAGGCGGTGGTCATCTTCTCCAGCAGGATCACCGAGCCGACGGCGAGCGGGAGGATCACCACCGAGTCGTCGTCGTAGCGCAGGTAGACCCCGCTGCCGTCGACGTACTGGTCGGCCGGCTTCCAGGCGTCGGTGATCTGCTTGGACACCTCGCTCGGCGTCTTCCGGGAGGTGTACGCGATCGCGTTCGAGCCGATGTCCCGCCCGGAGGCGCGGGAGAAGTTGTCCTCCACGTAGCCCCGGGGCGAGAAGTTGCCGTAGAAGATCGTGAAGGTGGCGATGAGCGCGCCGATGACGGCGACCGCCACGCCCACCACGAACCACCGTCGGTACGTCACAGCTCCTCCACCACGGTCTCGGTCAGGACCAGCTCGTTCGTCTGGGGGTAGACGTGCCAGGTACGCCAGGCGAGCACGCCGTCCGGCGGCCGGGGCCGGACGGAGAGCGCGGTGACCGCGTCCTCGTCGCCGGGGAAGACCCCGATCAGCGCGTACGGGTCCTCGGCCAGCTCGGCGCGCAGCGCCGCGACCCGGGTACGCAGGCCGTCGCCGTCCGGCCGGAGCACGGTGGCCATGAACCGGTAGCCGGTCGTTTCGTCGTGCAGCGCGTCCGGCAGGTGCGGCGGGCGGCCGGGCAGGCAGGCGACCGTCTCCGTGAGCCCGCCGAGCATCACCTGGTGGGAGGCGCCGAGCAGGCGCAGCCGCAGCCGGGGCAGCCCGGGCAGGTCGATGTCGCGTACGGCGAGCGCCGGCAGCTCCGGGCCGCCCAGGGCCAGGCTCAGATCGGCGGCGCTGGTGTCGACGTAGGGCGTGTCCAGGCAGACGAGCACGTCAGCGCACCGTTTCCGGGCCGCCCTGCGGGTAGATCATCACCTCGGCGCGGCGCAGCTCCTCACCAAGGTTGACCTCCCAGCCGGCCTCCCCGTACGCCTCGAACGACAGCCGCGCGCCGCCCGGCGCCTGGTAGTCGTAGTAGCGCATGGTGCCGTGCGGATCGAGGCCGGTGCCCTCGGTCGCGGTGTACCGGGCCTGGCCCGACTCGTCCCAGTTGTAGCGGCGGCCGGCGATCTCCAGCGTCGGGGCGCCCGGCGTCACGGTGGCCCCCGGCTCGCTGGTCCAGAGCACCAGCTCCAGGTCCGGGTCGGACTCGACGGAGAGCCAGCGCTTCACGCCGCCCGCGTCGTCGAGCAGGTGCTCCGCCCAGCTCCAGCCACCCTCAACCAGGTGCACCGAGCCCCGCACGGTGTACGGCACCGTACGGATCTCGACGATGTCGCCGGGCTTGAGCGCGCGCGGGTCGCCGCGCAGCGCGTCCGCGTCCCGGTCCCGGAACGGGTCACCCGGCGCCGCCTTCGTCTTCGGGCGGGACTCCGACCGGGACTTCCGTACCGCGATCACGGCGATCACCACACCGGCGACCCCGACGAGGCACCCCAGCGTGGTCACCACGTACGCCAACGAACCGTTCACGACCGCCTCCCCCAACCTGCTAGGCGGGAACGGTAACAACCGCATGCACGCCTTCTGAAGTCCTGTTCGCTGAGTGTGCGGTCAGCTACTGCTCGCCGCCGGCGAGCCGGTCGGCGGCGTATTCGCCCAGCGTGGCGCGGCCCATCAGGCAGCCGGAGAACGTGGTGAACTCGCCGTCGTCGTCGCGCAGCCGCGCCCAGGCGTCCCGCCCGGCGGCCGGGTCGGCCGCCTCCAGCAGCGTCGCCGCGTACGCCCGCCCGGCCGGGGAACCCTTGCGGAGCAGCTTGTCGACCCGCTTGCGGGCCGCCTCCGGGTGCTCCCGCAACCCCTGTTCCAGCCGTCGGTACGCCTCGGTCGCGGGCAGCACCTGCCCCGCCAGTCCCACCCCGCCGAAGGCGAGGGTGTCCGCGCCGTCGAGTTCCCGCGCCGCCTCGTCCAGTTCCCGCTCCCAGCTCCCACTCATGCCCCACTATGTGCCCACCCCACCACCCCCTCCAACCGCAAGGAAGGGCCCCCTTTTAACGCCTCCGGTAGAGGAAGGGCCCCTTGTTAACAACCTCCACGAGCAGGGCGCGGCCGGGAACGGCGAAGGCCCGGCCAGGACGGCCGGGCCTTCGCAGGAGCGGGTCAGGCGGCGGTGACCGCCAGGGACTCCTTGGTGTCGGACAGGTCTACGCGGACCGTGTCGCCGTCGCGGATGTCGCCGGCCAGCAGCGCCTTCGCGAGCTGGTCGCCGATCGCCGACTGCACCAGCCGGCGCAGCGGGCGGGCACCGTAGATCGGGTCGTACCCGTGCTCGGCCAGCCACGTGCGGGCGGCTTCAGTGATCTCCAGGCCCAACCGGCGGTCCGCCAGTCGGCGGCGCATCCGGTCGAGCTGAATGTCCACGATCGAACGCAGGTCCTCGCCCTGGAGCGCGGCGAACACCACGATGTCGTCGAGCCGGTTGAGGAACTCCGGCTTGAAGTGCGACCGGACCACCGCGAGCACACCTTCCCGGCGCTCATTCTCGGTGAGCGTCAGGTCGCTGATCACCGACGAGCCCAGATTCGAGGTGAGGATCAGGATCGCGTTGCGGAAGTCCACGGTACGGCCCTGACCGTCGGTGAGCCGGCCGTCGTCGAGCACCTGCAGCAGTACGTCGAAGACGTCCGGGTGGGCCTTCTCCACCTCGTCCAGCAGGATCACCGAGTACGGCCGGCGGCGTACCGCCTCGGTGAGCTGGCCGCCCTCCTCGTAGCCGACGTATCCGGGTGGGGCACCGACCAGGCGGGCCACCGAGTGCTTCTCGCCGTACTCGCTCATGTCGATGCGGACCATGGCCCGCTCGTCGTCGAAGAGGAACTCGGCGAGCGCCTTTGCCAGCTCGGTCTTGCCGACACCGGTCGGGCCGAGGAACAGGAAGCTGCCGGTCGGGCGGTCCGGGTCGGCGACGCCGGCCCGGGCGCGGCGTACCGCGTCGGAGACCGCGCCCACCGCCTCGGCCTGGCCGACGACGCGGGCCCGCAGCGACTCCTCCATCCGGAGCAGCTTGGCGGTCTCGCCTTCGAGCAGCCGGCCGGCGGGGATGCCGGTCCAGGAGGCGACCACCGCGGCGATGTCGTCCGCGCCGACCTCCTCCTTGAGCATCGCGCCGTCGGCCTGGAGCCGGGCCAGCTCCTCCTCGGCCTGCTTCAGCTCGGTCCGCAGCGCCGGGATCCGGCCGTACCGCAGCTCGGCGGCGCGTTCCAGCTCGCCGTCGCGCTCGGCCCGCTCGGCCTCGCCGCCGAGGCGCTCCAGCTCCTCCTTGGCGGTGGAGAGCTTGGTGATGTGGCTCTTCTCGGTCTGCCAGCGTTCGGACAGCGCGGTGAGCTGCTCGCGCTTGTCGGCCAGCTCCTTGCGCAGCCGCTCCAGGCGTTCGGCGGACGCGGCGTCCGGCTCCTTGGCCAGCGCCATCTCCTCGATCTCCAGGCGGCGTACCGCCCGCTCGATCTCGTCCACCTCGACCGGGCGCGAGTCGATCTCCATGCGCAGCCGGGACGCGGACTCGTCCACCAGGTCGATCGCCTTGTCCGGCAGGAAGCGGTCGGTGATGTACCGGTCGGAGAGCGCGGCGGCGGCGACCAGGGCGGCGTCGGTGATGCGTACGCCGTGGTGCACCTCGTAGCGCTCCTTGAGCCCGCGCAGGATGCCGATGGTGTCCTCGATGGTGGGCTCGCCGACCAGCACCGGCTGGAAGCGGCGCTCCAGCGCGGGGTCCTTCTCGATGTGCTCGCGGTACTCGTCGAGCGTGGTAGCGCCGACCATCCGCAGCTCACCGCGGGCCAGCATCGGCTTGAGCATGTTGCCGGCGTCCATCGAGCCCTCGCCCTTGCCGGCGCCGACCACGGTGTGCAGCTCGTCGAGGAACGTGATGACCTGGCCGTCGGAGTTCTTGATCTCCTCCAGCACGGACTTCAGCCGCTCCTCGAACTGGCCGCGGTATGACGCGCCGGCGACCATCGCGCCGAGGTCGAGCGAGACCAGCTTCTTGTCCCGCAGCGACTCCGGCACGTCGCCGGCCACGATCCGCTGGGCCAGGCCCTCCACGATCGCGGTCTTGCCGACGCCCGGCTCGCCGATCAGCACCGGGTTGTTCTTGGTACGCCGGGACAGCACCTGGATCACCCGGCGGATCTCCGAGTCCCGGCCGATCACCGGGTCGATCTTGCCGTCGCGGGCGCTGGCGGTGAGGTCCACGCCGTACTTGGCCAGGGCCTGGTAGGTCTGCTCCGGGTCGGCGGTGGTGACCCGCCGGTCCCCGCCCCGGACGGTCGGGAACGCGGCGACCAGGTTCTCCTCGGTGGCGCCCGAGTTCTTCAGCGCGACCGAGACCGCGCCGCCGACCCGGGCCAGCCCGGCCAGCAGGTGCTCGGTGGAGGTGTACTCGTCGCCCAGCGGCCGCGCGATCTGCTCGGCGGCGCCGATGGCGTTGACGAACTCGCGGGCCAGCGTCGGCTCGGCGATGCTCGACCCGCGGGCGGCGGGCAGCGCGTCGACCGACCGCTGGGCGACGCGGCGCAGCTCGGCGGGGTCGGCCCCGACGGCGCGCAGCAGGCCCGCGGCGGTCGAGCCCTCGGTGTCCAGCAGTGACAGCAGCAGGTGCCAGGGCTCCACGGTGGCGTGACCGCGCTGGTTCGCCAGCGCGACGGCACCGGTGATGGCCTCGCGGCTCTTGGTGGTGAGACGTTCCGTGTTCATGGGCTCCCCCGGATCGGCGTGTCCACTGGACATGACACAACCAGAGTTGAGTCTATTCCGCTCAACTCCACTCCTGTGACCTGAGTCACCCTCCGCCGGCGAGGCCGGGTAGATCTTGGTACGAAACGGCCCTCATAGGGGCCCTTTCGTACCAAGATCTCATCGACGCGGGAGGCGCGTAAGGCAAGGGGTCTCGTGGTCGGCGCGCAGCACGCAACGCCGGCCGCCGTCCAGCTTGCGGTCACAGAAAACCCAATGGCGTACGGCCTGGTCGTCCTCCGTCGACACGGTGATCCCGCCCAACTCCACCACCGCGAGGAACGTCAACGACCGGCCGGCCGTGCGACCGAGCATCTTCGCCCGGGTCAGATCCGCCGCGCGCACCGGCAGATGGATCACGTACCGCCCGGTCACGGCCGCCCGGCCAGGTCGCGCATTGAGGGAGCCTGACGGGACTGCCACTCGCGCAACGCGCCCTTGATCCGCGCCGTCTCCTCACGGCTCCGGGCGACTTCGGCGTACGCGGCGGCGAGGTCCCCGGCCACGCGGTCGAGGAACGCGGCGACCTCGGCGGGGTCCAGCCCCCCGGCGGCGCGTCGCGAAGCTGCGGCCCCGCACCTGCCAGGGCCGGAGCGGAAGGTACGACGCGGAGCGGTACGCGGCGCCCGGCGCGGAGTCGGGCGGGCGCGCGTTCCGCCGCTTCGGACGTATTCGCAGGAGATTGCGCACGACACTGTCCCTTCTTCCAGGCCAAGGAGACGGGTAAGGCGACACGACTGGCCGCGCACGACCAGTCGCGCCGACCACGGGTGCCAACCGGAGGGCCGGTTTGCCTACCAGGCGTTCCGCCGAGGGCATCCGCACGAGCAACATACAATGCAAAGCATTGTATGACAAGGAGTGAGCATGCTTAGCACGCGAAGTGTTGGCTGACCGGTCTGACTCGTGGGAAGATCTTGGGGCCTACCAGGAGTTGCCGCCATGCCCCGAGTTTCAGACCGTCAGAGAATCGCGCAGGACATCAGAGACAAGATCGCTTCGGGCGAGTACGGCCCCGGCGACAAACTCCCCTCCCTGCGTGAACTGATCGCGCACTACCAAGTGTCCGCAGAGCCGGTCCGGTCGGCGCTGTTGATCCTTCAGGCCGAAGGTCTCGTCGAGGGGCACCAGGGCAAGGGCACCTACGTAACCGGTCGGGACGAGACCCCCTGATCGCACGATGACGGGCGATCGATCGACCCCGGACGCAGCAGGTGCGCGCCCGGAGTAGCCTCACCCGCGTGCGAGTACGTGTCGAACAGACCGCCCTGCCGGGTATCGGCGTACGTCATGACCTGATGACGGAGTCCGGCCGCCGGCTCGGTGTGGTCTCCCACCGCAATGGCCGTCGCGACCTGGTCCTCTACGACCCGGACGATCCCGACTCCTGCCAGCACGACATCCCCCTGACGGACGACGAGGCGGAGGCGCTCGCCGACATCCTCGGCGCGTCGCTGATGCTGGGTCAGCTCTCCGGGCTGCGCGAGCAGGCCGCCGGGCTGCTGACCGAGCAGATCGCCATTCCGGCCGGCTCGAAATACGTCGGCAAGCGGCTGGGTGACACCAAGGCCCGGACCCGGACCAGCGCGTCGATCGTCGCCGTGCTGCGTCAGGGCACGGTGAACGTCTCGCCGGATCCCACTTTCCGGTTCGAAGCCGGCGACGTGGTCGTCGTGGTCGGTACCCGCCAGGGGCTCGACGGCGTGACCGCGATCCTCGCCGAGACCGACCCGGACGTCTGACGCGTATGCACGAAACCACAATCCTGCTCATCGAGGTCGGTGCGCTGCTGCTCCTGCTCGGCCTGCTCGGCCGGCTGAGCCGTCGCGTCGGTGTCTCGCCCATCCCGCTCTACCTGCTCGCCGGCCTGGCGTTCGGGCACGGTGGCCTGCTGCCGCTCAACGCCAGCGAGGAGTTCTTCGCCGTCGGCGCCGAGATCGGCGTGATCCTGCTGCTGGTCATGCTCGGCCTGGAGTACAGCGCCAACGAACTGGTGGGCAACCTCCGCTCGGCCGCGCCGGCCGGTCTGATCGACGCGGTGCTCAACGCGCTGCCCGGCTTCGGGTTCGCGCTGCTGCTCGGGTGGGGCTGGGTCGCCGCAGTGGTGCTCGGAGGCGTCACCTGGGTGTCGTCGTCGGGCGTGATCGCCAAGGTGCTCGGCGACCTGGGCCGGGTCGGTAACCGGGAGACGCCGGTGATCCTCTCCGTCCTGGTGATCGAGGACCTGGCGATGGCCCTCTACCTGCCGCTGGTCACCGCGCTGCTCGCCGGGGTCGGCCTGATGAAGGGCGGCATCGCGCTCGCCATCGCGGTGTTCACCGTCGTCGTGGTGCTGGCCGTGGCGATCCGGTACGGCCACCTGATCTCCGCTGCGCTCTCCGCCAAGGACCCGGAGGCGCTCCTGCTCGGGGTGCTCGGCCTGACCCTGCTGGTCGCCGGTATCGCGGCCAAACTCCAGGTCTCCGCCGCTGTCGGCGCGTTCCTGGTCGGCATCGCGTTGTCCGGGCCGGTGGCGCACCACGCCACCGAACTGCTTTCCCCGCTGCGGGATCTCTTCGCCGCTGTCTTCTTCGTGTTCTTCGGGCTGGTCACCAACCCGCTGGACATGCCGCCGGTGCTGCTGCCGGCGCTGGTGCTGGCAGTGGTCACCATGGCGACGAAGGTGGCCACCGGCTACCTGGCCGCCCGCCGGGCGGGGATCGCCGAGCCCGGTCGCTGGCGGGCCGGCCTGGCGCTGACCCCGCGCGGCGAGTTCTCCATCGTCATCGCCGGACTGGCCGTCGCGGCCGCCTACCCGGTGAACCCGAAGCTGGCGGCGCTCGCCACCGCGTACGTGTTGATCACGGTGGTGACCGGGCCGCTGCTCGCCCGGCTGCCCGACACCCAGTGGTTCAAGCAGTGGCTGCGCTCCCGCGCCGCCGCCGCCCGTGCGGCAGCGGCGTTGCCCGCGCCGACCGGGGACTGACCCGCGCCGGGCCGGACCTGCCACAGGCAGATCCGGCCCGGCGTTGTCAAATTGATCCCCGGAAGGTCTACCACTGCTCCGCTCAGCCGCGTTAACGTTTCGGCCCAGCAGCCAGGGTCCGCGGGTGGCCGGTGCCCCCGCCAGCGCAAGCGGAAGGTCGGCCGGTGAGCGTGCAGGAAGATACGTTCCACGGCTTCGCCAATCCGGTCGATCCCTCGCCCGCCGAACTCCGGGCGTGGGCCTATCAACCGGATTCGGTGCCGCTGACCTCGATGCCGCCCGACTGGGACCTGCTGGTCGCCGGTGACCATCTGGTGCAGACGCTGTTCGACCTGGCGATGGACGAGCGCTGCCCGGCCCGGCGGTTCGCGCTGCACTGCCTCTACATCTACGCCGCCGACGGCATCCGGACGAACTTCCGCGCCCATCCCAAACGCCGGTTCCGCAAGCTTGTCGAGCAGGCCGAACGCGCCGGTGACGACCTGATGCGCAACTGGGCGCACAACAGCCGCGTGCTGCTCGCCCGGCCCGACCTGTTCGTCTACCGGGACTGGTGCGAGGGCGGCCTGGTCCGCGAGAACCGCCGCCTCTGACACGTCGCCGGCTTGAACGGCGAACGGGCCGGGATCCCCCGTGGATCCCGGCCCGCACGTCGGCGGATCGTCAGGTCGACCCGCCCTGCTTCTTGCGCCTCTCGTCGTCCCGGGCCCGGTCCACGCCGTGGTCCGTCTGGTCGGCGAAGCGCCCTTCCTTGACCTTGTCGCTGAAGCGTCCCTCGGTGACCCGGTCGAACCGCTCGCGGACGTTCTCGGCCACCTTCTCCAGCCGTTCCTCGGCGCGTTCCGCCACCTTCTTAGCCGGTTCCGCCATGGCTCCCCCTGCCAACTCGGCGTCCGATTTAGGGGTTTTGGCCCTACCGGCGAGCCTAGTCGACAGCGCCCTGCCGCATCCCGCATTCCCCGACGAGCGCCCCGAACCAGGGACGCACGAGGGCCGGACGTACGAAGGCCGGCGCGGCCCCGGGGGAGCGGGGCGCGCCGGCCTTCCGGTGAAAGGTCAGCGGTCGGGAGCGCGGCGTGGTCGCCAGACGACGAGCGCGGTGGACGTGCGGTTGGTCGGCACGAGGTCGCCGCGGGCAAAGCCACCGAGCGACTCCAGCTCGGCGATCCGCCGGTACGCGGCGTCCAGCTCCGCCTCCAGCCGGGCCACCCGCTGCTGTGCCTCTTCGAGCAGCCGCTCCAACCCGATGATCCGCTTGACCCCGGCCAGGTTGATCCCGTCGTCCTGGCTGAGCCGCTGCACCTCGCGCAGCAGCACCACGTCCCGGACGCTGTACCGGCGACCACCGCCGGACGCCCGGCCCGCCTGCACCAGGCCCAGCCGGTCGTACTGGCGCAGCGTCTGGGGGTGCATTCCCGCCATCCGCGCAGCCACCGAGATCATCAACACCTTGGCCTCGTAGGCCGGGTCACCCGAGCCGACGTACTCCTCCGACATGCCCGCTCACCTCCGCTGCCGCCGTCAACTGAATCGACGTACCCGCGCGTCGAGATGTTCCCGCGCGGCGGGCGGAGTCTGCTCCGCGAAGGTCTCCAGCGCCGCCCGCGCCTCGTCCGAGACCTTCGCCGGGACCACCACGTCGAGCGTGACCAGCAGGTCACCGGCGCGGCCGTCCTTGCGTACGACGCCCTTGCCGCGGGCGCGCAGCACCCGCCCGCTGGGCGTACCCGGTGGCACCCGCAGCGTCACCGTCCCGTCCAGGGTCGGCACGCGCAGGTCGGTGCCGAGGACCGCCTCGGCGTACGTGATCGGGACGTTCAGGGTCAGATCGTCCCCGGTACGCCCGAACAGCTCGTCCGGGCGGACCTTCACCTGCACGAACAGGTCGCCGGCCGCGCCGCCCCGCTCACCGGGCTCACCCCGGCCGGCCAGGCGGATCCGCTGCCCGTCGGCCACCCCGGCCGGGAAGCGCACGTTCAGCGTGCGGGTCTTGGTGACACCGCCGGTGCCGTGGCACTCCGGGCACTTCTCCTCGACGATCGTGCCGACGCCCTGGCAGTTGCGGCACGGCTCGGAGAAGCTGAACGACCCCTGGTTGCGGGTGGTCACGCCGGCGCCGTGGCAGACCGGGCAGGCCACCGGCTGGGTACCCGGCTTCGCGCCGTTGCCGTGGCAGGTGTCGCAGACGCCGGGCGCGCGCAGCGTCAGCGGCAGCGTGACGCCGCGTACCGCATCCTCGAAATCGAGCGCCACCTCGGTCTCGACGTCCCGGCCCCGCGCCGGACCGCGCGGACGCGCCGCGCCGCCCCCGCCGCCGGAGAAGATCGAGCTGAACAGGTCGGTGAAACCGCCGCCGCCGAACCGGGTGTCCCCGCCGCCCGCGCCGCCGCCGAACAGGTCGGAGACGTCGAACGGCACGCCGCCCGGCTGGCCCGCGCCGCGGGCGCTGCGGCGGAAGGCGCCCGAGCCGAACAGCGAGCGCATCTCGTCGTACTCGCGTCGCTTCTTCTCGTCGCCCAGCACCGCGTACGCCTCGGAGACGGTCTTGAACCGCTCCTCGGCCCCGGTGTCGCCGGGGTTGTGGTCCGGGTGCGACTCCCGGGCCAGCTTGCGGTACGCCTTCTTGATCTCGTCCGAGGAGGCGGACTTCTCCACGCCCAACGCGGCGTAGTAGTCCTTCTCGATCCAGTCCTTGGAACTCACCGGTCCACCCCCTTCCACGGGTCGAAGCCCGGCCGTCCCGCCCGCCCGGTGGGGGCGGGCGGGACGTCACGGGTCGGCACTACTCCGGGTCCGCGACCGCGACCATGGCGGGCCGCAGCAGCCGCTCGCCGAGCTGGTAACCGCGGCGCATGACCTGTACGCAGGTCGACTCGGTCACGTCGGCGGAGGTCTGGTGCGCCACCGCCTCGTGCCGGGTCGGGTCGAACGGGTCGCCCTTCTCGCCGAACGCGGTCAGGCCGAACTTGCCCAGCGCGGCGGTGAGCTGCTCGGCCACGCTGCCGAACGGGCCCACCAGATCGCCGTGCTCACGGGCCCGGTCCAGGTCGTCCAGGATCGGCAGCAGCGCGCTGAGCACAGTGCCGGTGGCCTGCTCCTGGACCAGGTTGCGGTCCCGGTCGACCCGCTTGCGGTAGTTGGCGTACTCCGCCGTGACCCGCTGGAGGTCGCGGGTGCGCTCCTCCAGGTCGGTGCGGAGCGACTCCAGCTCGGCGCCGAGCGGCGCGGTCGCCTCCGTCTCCCCGCTCGGCTCGGCCGGGGAGTCGACCACCGTCGGCCCGGTGACCTCGGCCTCGCCGCCGATCTCGTCGACCACGACCTCGGCCTCCTCGACCAGCCCTTCGGCGGGCGCGTCGGCAGCGGCGTCCGCCGCCGAGGCGTCGTTCGCCGGCTGCTCGGTCACCTTGCCGAGCTTGCGCTTGTCGCGGATGACGACCCGGGGTTCGTCGCCGGCGTCCTTGCCGGCGCCCGCCGACCCGGTGGCACCCGGGT
Organism: Micromonospora sp. M42; assembly: GCF_000568915.1. Taxonomy (NCBI): domain Bacteria; kingdom Bacillati; phylum Actinomycetota; class Actinomycetes; order Micromonosporales; family Micromonosporaceae; genus Micromonospora; species Micromonospora sp. M42. The sequence goes on from NZ_KK037233.1 coordinate 4,219,875, forward strand.
CGGCCGCGCGTGGCTTGTCCGTCATGCGGTTACCTCATCCCTCTGCCGTGCGAATCGTGTCCGGGACCGGATGTCACTTCTTGTCCTCGTCCACGATCTCCGCGTCGACCACGTCGTCGTCGCCGCCGGCCTTCGGGCCACCGGTCGCGCCCGCGCCCGCGCCGGCGCCCGGCCCGGCCGCGCCACCCGGCGCCGCCTGCTCGCCCTCCTGCTGCTGGGCGTAGAGCAGCGAGCCGGCCTGCTGGGAGACCTGCGCCAGCTTCTCGTGCGCGGACTTGATCTTCTCGATGTCCTGGCCGCCGAGCGCGCTGCGCAGCTCGCCGAGCGCCTCGTTGAGCTGGTCACGGTTCTCGCTGGGCAGCTTGTCGCCGCTCTCGGCGAGGAACTTCTCGGTCTGCCACTGGAGCGCCTCGGCCACGTTGCGGGTCTCGGCCTCCTCGCGGCGGCGCTTGTCCTCGTCGGCGTGCTCCTCGGCGTCCCGGCGCATCCGCTCGATGTCGTCCTTCGGCAGCGAGGAGCCGCCGGTGATCGTCATCTTCTGCTCCTTGCCGGTGCCCAGGTCCTTGGCGTGCACGTTCACGATGCCGTTGGCGTCGATGTCGAACGTGACCTCGATCTGCGGCACGCCGCGCGGGGCCGGCGGGAGGCCGGTCAGCTCGAAGGTGCCGAGCTTCTTGTTGTAGGCCGCGATCTCCCGCTCGCCCTGGAACACCTGGATCAGCACCGACGGCTGGTTGTCGTCGGCCGTGGTGAAGACCTCGGAGCGCTTGGTCGGGATGGTGGTATTGCGCTCGATGAGCTTGGTGAAGATGCCGCCCTTGGTCTCGATGCCCAGGCTCAGCGGGGTCACGTCGAGCAGCAGGACGTCCTTGACCTCGCCCTTGAGCACACCGGCCTGGAGCGCGGCGCCGACGGCGACGACCTCGTCCGGGTTGACGCCCTTGTTCGGGTCCCGGCCGGTGAGCTGCTTGACCAGGTCGGTGACGGCCGGCATCCGGGTCGAGCCGCCGACCAGGATGACGTGGTCGACGTCGGAGATCTTGATGCCGGCGTCCTTGACGGCCTGCTCGAACGGGCCCTTGCAGCGGTCCAGCAGGTCCTGCGTCATGCGCTGGAACTCGGCGCGGCTGAGCGTCACGTCGAGGTGCAGCGGGCCGGCCGAGCCGGCGGTGATGTACGGCAGGTTGATGTTGCTGGTGGTGGCGGCGGACAGCTCGATCTTGGCCTTCTCGGCCGCCTCCTTGAGCCGCTGCATGGCCATCTTGTCCTGCGAGAGGTCGATGCCGTGCTCACCGCGGAACGTCTTCACCAGGTGGTCGATGATGCGCTGGTCCCAGTCGTCACCGCCGAGCTGGTTGTCACCGCTGGTGGACTTGACCTCCACCACGCCCTCGGCCAGCTCCAGCAGCGACACGTCGAAGGTGCCGCCACCGAGGTCGAAGACCAGGACGGTCTGCTCCTTGGAACCCTTGTCCAGGCCGTACGCCAGGGCGGCCGCGGTCGGCTCGTTCACGATCCGCAGCACGTTGAAGCCGGCGATCTCACCGGCCTCCTTGGTAGCCTGGCGCTGCCCGTCGTTGAAGTAGGCGGGGACGGTGATCACCGCGTCGGTGATCTGCTCGCCCAGGTACGCCTCGGCGTCCCGCTTGAGCTTCATCAGCGTGCGGGCCGAGATCTCCTGCGGGGTGTACTTCTTGCCGTCGATGTCGACGGTCCAGTTGGTGCCGATCTCCCGCTTGACCGAGCGGATGGTCCGGTCGGGGTTGGTCACCGCCTGGCGCTTGGCGACCTCACCGACGAGCACCTCGCCGTTGCGGGCGAACGCGACGATCGAGGGAGTCGTACGCGAGCCCTCTGCGTTGGCGATGACGGTGGGCTCACCGCCCTCGAGAACGCTGACGCAGGAGTTCGTCGTGCCGAGGTCGATGCCGACCGCACGTGCCATGTTCGCTTCCTCGCTTCGTAACGGGTGAGCAGGTCAGACGGCCTGCCCGGGAGGGCCGCCCGGAAGCGACCGCACCACAAGTTGAGTGAACTTGACTCAATAGTGCCACGCCATCGCCAATCCGCAAGTCGAGGTTGAGCCGACCCGGCGCAACCCGACCGTTACTACTGTCCGGTTGTCTTACCTTGCGTCGGTCGGGCACGCTTTAGCGGTGACGACGCATGGCGATTCCGCCACCCGTGCCGGCGCGCCCGCCGTCGCAGCCCGCACCGGAGCCACCACCGGCGCCGACCAGCCTGCGCACGCCGCGGAGGGCCTGCCCGCCGCGCTCACCGGCCTGCGGTCGGCGATCGGCGCGGCCCGCTTCCCGCTCGCCCTCCCGTCGGCCGAGCCGGCCCGGCACGCCGCCACGAGCCTCACCGACCAGCTCGACGACTACCTGCTTCCCCGGCTGGCCCGGCTCGACGCCCCGCTGCTGGTGGTGGTCGGCGGCTCCACCGGCGCGGGCAAGTCGACGCTCGTCAACAGCCTGGTCCAGGCACGGGTCAGCGCGGCCGGGGTGCTCCGCCCCACCACCCGCTCCCCGGTGCTGGTGTGCAGCCCGACCGACGCGGCCTGGTTCCGGCAGGGCGAGCTGCTGCCCGGCCTGACCCGGACCACCGAGCCGAGCGAGCAGCCGGGCACCCTGCACCTGGTCACCGCACCGGCGCTGCCGCCCGGCCTGGCCTTCCTCGACGCGCCCGACATCGACTCGGTGGTCGACGCCAACCGGGCGCTCGCCGGGCAACTGCTCGCCGCCGCCGACCTCTGGCTGTTCGTCACCACCGCCGCCCGGTACGCCGACGCCGTCCCCTGGGAGCTGCTGCGCAGCGCCCGCGCCCGGGGCACCGCAGTGGCGATGGTGCTGGACCGGGTCCCCCCGGAGGCCGCCGACGAGGTCGCCGCCCACCTGTCCGAGATGCTCGCCGAGCAGGAGCTGGGCGCCGCGCCGCTGTTCGTGCTGCCGGAGACGTGGGTGGACGGGCAGGGGCTGCTGCCGGACCGGATCACCGCCCCGCTCAGTGACTGGTTCGCCCGGCTCGCCGCCGACGCCGACGCCCGCGCCGTGGTGGTCCGGCAGACGCTCGACGGCGCGCTGGCCGCGCTGCACCCGGTGGTGGAGGCGCTCGCCGAGGCCGCCGACGAGCAGTGCACCGCGGCCGACGCGCTGGACGAACGGGTACGGGCCGCGTACCGGGGCGCCGAGCGGAGCGTCGACCAGGGGCTCCGGGACGGCCGGCTGCTGCGCGGCGAGGTGCTGGCCCGCTGGCAGGAGTTCATCGGCACCGGCGAGTTCTTCCGGGGCCTGGAGGCACGCATCGGCCGGCTGCGGGACCGGGTCGTCGCGGCGGTCACCGGGCGGCCCGCGCCCGCCGCGGAACTGCGTACCGCGATCGAGTCGCAGCTCGTCACGCTGCTGCGCGGCGTGGCCGCCGAGGCGGCGGAGAACGCGTACACCGGTTGGAAGGCGCACCCGGCCGGCGCGGCGCTGCTGGAGCCGGACCTGGCCCACGCCTCGGCCGACCTGCCGGAGCGGGCCGAGCAGCTGGTCCGCGACTGGCAGCGCGGCGTGCTGGAACTGGTCCGGGTCGAGGGCGGCGACCGGCGGTTCGTGGCCCGCACCGCGGCGTACGCGGTGAACGCCACCGGCCTCGCCGTCATGATCGGCGTGTTCGCCTCCACCGCGTTCATCCCCACCGGGCTGGAGGTCGCCGCCGGCACCGGCACGGCGGTCGCCGGGCAGACCGTGCTCCAGGCGATCTTCGGCGACCAGGCGGTGCGGAACCTGGCCCGCAAGGCCCGGATCGACCTGCTCGACCGGACCGGCAAGCTGCTGGCCGAGGAGGCCGAGCGCTTCCTGGCCCGCACCGAGGCCGAACGCCCGGCCGACAACGCCGGCGCGGCGCTGCGCTGGGCCGCCCTGGAGGTCGAGCGGGCCCGGCACCGGAGCGGCTTGTTCCCGAGCCCCGAGCAGGACGGACGCCAGTGAGTAACGTCGTCGGACGGATGCGGGACGCGCTGCGCGGCGAGCAGCGGGTCGACCCGGACGTGCTGATCGAGCGCCTCCAGGCGATCCAGCGGTTCCTTTCCGCGGTGGACGGCGATGTGCCCGACGCTCAACTGGTCGCCGCGCACACGGTGGTCGAGCGGGCCGGTGACCGGCTCGCCCTCTCCGGCCGGCACACGGTGGTCGCGCTGGCCGGCGCGACCGGCAGCGGCAAGTCGAGCCTGTTCAACTCGCTGGCCCGGCTCGACCTCTCCCCGGTCGGGGTGCGCCGGCCGACCACCGGCGTCGCGCACGCCTGCGTGTGGGGTCCGCTGGACGGCGCGGTCCGGCTGCTCGACTGGATCGGCGTGCTGCCCCGGCACCGGTTCGTCCGGGAGAGCCCGCTGGACGCCGACGACGAGTCGACGTTGCACGGCCTCGTCCTGCTCGACCTGCCCGACTTCGACTCGGTGCAGCACGGTCACCGGCTGGAGGTCGACCGCCTGCTGGGCCTGGTCGACCTGGTGGTCTGGGTGGTCGACCCGCAGAAGTACGCCGACCGCGTGATCCACACCAGCTATCTGCGCGAGTTCCACAGGCACAAGGACGTCACGGTGGTGGTGCTCAACCAGGCCGACCGGCTGCACCCGACCGAGCTGCCCAAGGTCCTCGAGGATCTGCGCCGGCTGCTCGACGAGGACGGGCTGGGCGGGGTGCCGCTGCTGCCCACGGTAGCGGTCGACCCGAACGGGCTGAGCGGCCTGCGGGCCGAGCTGGAGCGTACGGTCGCCGAACGGCAGGCCGCCCTGCGCCGGCTCTCCGGCGACGTGGACGCCGTGGTGGCCGATCTCGAACCGCTCGTCGGGCCGGAACCGCCGAGCAGCAAACCCGGCGACGCCTCGGCACAGGAGCTGAACCGGGCGCTGGCCGGGGCGGCCGGGGTGCCGACTGTGGCGGCGGCGGTCGAGGGGGCGTACCGGCACCGGGCCGTCAGCAACACCGGCTGGCCGCTGCTGCGGAGCTGGCGCAAGCTACGACCCGATCCGCTGCGCCGGCTGCACCTGCCCGGGCGGGACCCGGACGCGCCGGCGGACAGCCTGGTCGCGGCCACCTCCGTACCCGATCCGACAGCCGCGCAGCGCTCGGCGCTGACGCTGGCGATCCGCGCGGTGGCCGACCGGAACGGCGCCGGTCTGCCGGCGCCGTGGCCGGCCGCGGTGACCGCGGCGGCCCGGTCCCGGCAGGCCGACCTGCCGGGCGCGCTCGACCACGCGGTCGCCGCGACCGACCTGGGCATGGACCGCCGGCCGGCCTGGTGGCGGGTGGTCGGCGCGCTTCAGTGGGTGGTCACCCTGGCCGCGCTGGCCGGCCTGGTCTGGCTGCTCCTCGGGTACGCGGTGCGCCTGCTCGGCCTGCCCCCGCTGGAACACCCCACGCTCGGCGTGGTGCCGTGGCCGACGGTCCTGCTGCTCGGTGGCCTGCTGGCCGGGCTGCTGATCGCGGCGCTGACCCGGCCGGTGGTCGGGTGGGCGGCCCGCCGGGCCCGGGCGCGGGCCGAGCGACGCCTGCTCACGTCGGTGGGCAGCGTCGGCGAGAAGTACGTGCTGGACCCGGTGTGGGCGGTGCTGACCCGCTACGGCACGGCCCGGGAGGCGCTGCGCGAAGCCGTGCGGCGCTGAACCCGGCGCGCTGACCGGTGTGGGGGCGGCCCGCGCGGCGTAGGGTCGATGCATGGCCACGCCACAGACCCCCTACGACGCGGTTCTGCACGCCGCGCGCGACGTGACGAGGCTCGACTCGGCCCTGGACGCGGAGATGCTCGGCGCCGCGTTGCTGGGCAGCGTCTACGCCGTCGCGGAGCACGACCGGGAACAGGCCGTCCGCGAGTTCGTCACCGGCTTCCTCGCCGCCACGTCCCGGCGGCGCAGCGCCGCCGCGACCACACTGCGCGCCGTCTTCGCCGCCCTGGTGCCCGACGCCGAGGGCGCCGCCCGGGTCCGGCCCGGCGCGTACGCCCCGACGTGGGCCGGCCAGCTCGGCCGGGTGCACGTCACAGGCGCCTGGGCGTACGGCGACGTGTACGGCGACCAGACGTCCTACCTCGCCACGTTCGCGTACGACGACGAGGAACAGGGCGGGCCCGAGCACGCGCTGGTGGCGCTGGTCGACCACAACATCGGCATCACCAAGGACGTCTTCGTCGGCGGCCCGGCGGCCCGGATCGTGGAGCAGGCCCGGGAGATCTGCACAGAGGACGAGTTCACCTGGTTCCGTACCGAGGACCCGGCCCGGATGCACGCCGAGGTGAGCCGCCACCTGGCGGTCACCGACGACCTCGCCGAGCTGCCCGCACAGGGCTCGCTCGCCACCGACCGGGCGCTCGTGGGCGCACGGCTGGCCGCGCTGCCCGGGCCGACCCCGCCGGCCGGTCCGGCGGTCGTGCCGCCGCCCACCGACGAGGAGCGCACCCGCCTGGTACGCGCATTCCTCGACTCGCCCGAGGCGTCCCGGTTCGGCCTGCCCGAGGTCGCCGACGGTGAGCTGGCCTCACTGCACTTCTGCCTCGGCCTGCTGCTCGACCACGCGGCCAGCTTCCCGGACGCCGACCCGATGCGGTGGAGCCCGATGGTCGCCGAGCTGTTCCTGCTCGACTGGGTGCACCGCCGGGCCGTGCTGGACATGGACGACGCGGCGATGCTGCCCCGGGTGCTGCGCGCCTGGGCGGCGTACGCGGCCCGGCAGCGCGGGCTGTCGCAGTCGGCGTCCGCCCGGACGGACGAGGCGATCACCGAGATGGTCCCGGAGTTCGCGCGGCTCTACAGCACCGGTGAGCGGCGCAGCCCGGCCACCGCGGCGGTCGCCCAGCTGATGGCGGACGGCGTGGACCCGGACGACCCGGAGGCGCTCAACGCCTGGATCGAGGCGAACCGCCACCGCCTGACCGACGACCCGGCCTAGGCAGTCGCACACGCATGATCGGCACCACCTCGGCGAGGTGGCGGCATCACCCCGGCCGGAACCACACCACTACGCCGTACTGGTGTCGATCATGCGGGCGCCGGCCCTCGGTGGCCCCGCCCCTCGTTGATCCACACCACCCCGGCGAGGTGGTTGTATCAAACCGGCCGGAACCACACCAGCACGGCGTAACGGTGTCGATCATGCGGCCCTGGGTGCCCCGCGCGAGAGGCCTCCCCGAACCTCCTTGATCGACACCAGCACGGCGAGGTGGCTGTATCAGACCGGCCGGAACCACACCACCACCCCGTAATGGTGTTGATCATGCAGCCTGCGCCCTCCAGACCACCCCGCCCCGCACGAGGGCCAGGCCCCCGGACCTCGTTGATCGACACCACCTCGGCGAGGTGGCTGCATCAGACCGGCCGGGACCACACCACCACGGCGTAACGGTGTCGATCATGAGGCCTGCCGTCCCCCGACCACCCCACCCCGGCACGAGGGCACACCCCCCAGACCCCTGTTGATCGACACCGCCCCGGCGAGGTGGCTGCATCGAACTGGCCGGAACCACACCACCACCCCGTAATGGTGTTGATCATGCAGCCTGCCCCCTCCAGACCACCCCGCCCCGCACGAGGGCCAGGCCCCCGGACCTCGTTGATCGACACCACCTCGGCGAGGTGGCTGCATCGGACCGGCCGGGACCACACCAGCACGGCGTAACGGTGTCGATCATGAGGCCTGCCGTCCCCCGACCACCCCACCCCGGAACGAGGGCACGCCCCCCCAGACCCCTGTTGATCCACACCACCTCGGCGAGGTGGCTGCATCAGACCGGCTGGGACCACACCACTACGCCGAAGTGGTGTCGATCATGAGGCGCGGGACACCGATGGGCGGGCCGGGCCGGAAGGAGCGGACGCGGCGGACGACCCGGCAGGACCCGACGGCCCAGCAGAACCGGACGGATCGGCAGGACCCGACGGATCAGCAGGACCGGACGGCTCAGCGGGACCCGACGGCCCAGCGGAACCGGTCGGCTCGGCAGGACCCGACGGATCAGCGGGACCGGACGTACCCGATGGGCCGGACGGGTCGGACGAACCTGCCGAGGGCGTCGGCTCGACGGACGTGGCGGACGGCTCGGGGCTGGGGCTCGGCTCGGGCGTCGGCGTACCCGGGTCGGACGGCGGGTGCGACGGCGACGGTGAGGGCACCGGCGAGGGGTGCGGCGGGCGGACCGGGGTGGGCCGGACCGGCGTGGACGGTGGCGGCGGCGCGGCCACCGGGCGGGACCGGTGGCGGGCGAGGTCGCTGTCGTCGGGCAGGCTCGGCGCGGCGGGGAGGACGGGCCGCGCCGGGGGTACGGAGGTGACGTCGGGGGTGGGCGTGGACGGCACTGCAGGCTGGGTCGCCTGGGGCGGCGGGATCACCACCGGCCCGATCGAGGGTGTCGGCAGGAACGGGGTGCTGGTGTCGGGGAGCGCGCTGTTGCCCACCGTCGCCGATCCGGTGCTGATGGCGGCGAGGATCGGCATCGACGCCGTGCCGGCGAGCAGCGCCACTGTGAGCAGGTAGCCCCGGCTGGGGGCGCCGGCGCCGGGGGCGCGGTGCGCGCCGACGACCCGGCGGTACGGGGAGGCGGGCAGCGCGCGGTGCCGGCCGAGGAAAGGTGAGCCGGGGGGACCCTCTGGTTCGGACACCGGCACACTCCTCACGCGCGAACGGGGACGGGAGAGCACGCGCGGATATTCGGACAAATGCCGCGCAACAGCTCACCGCAAGCTTGACCCAGTGACGCTCAGTTCACCAGTCGCAACCGCGTGTCGACACACATTTTGTACGTCAGCCGATCCCGCCACTGGGGACAAAGACGGCTATCCGTCATGAAGACGATGGAACCTCACTCACCAAGGAGGCCATACTGTGGGCCCGCTCACCTCCTCTGCAATCATTCAGACACGACGGCAACGCAGCCGCCACCTCCGCGTACCCCGCGGCTGGTGCGGAACGGCGCCGGCGCTCCCGGGCCTGGGTCTGTCCCCGACCGACTCCGGCTCACGCCGCGCGGCAACCCCTACCGGGGTCAGGCGCGGTCGCCAGGGACCGACCCGGCATCAGCCGGGCGGGCGCACGAGGTGCTCGGCTCGGGTAACCCCCGGCGCCGGCGCAGACAGACAGGGAGAGACGGATGGCAAAGGGCGACCCCGGGGCCGCCACCCGCAGCAAGCGGGCCGCACCCCGCACCAGGCGCGCCGCCGCGGCCGGTGAACCGGAACTCGTACAGCTGCTCACGCCGGAAGGTGAGCGCATCGAGACCGCGCTCGGCCCGGACGGGACCGAGTACCGCGTCGACTTCACCGACGAGGAGTACCGCGGGCTCTACCGCGACCTCGTGCTGGTCCGCAAGCTGGACGCCGAGGCCACCGCGCTGCAGCGCCAGGGCGAGCTGGGACTGTGGGCCAGCCTGCTGGGCCAGGAGGCGGCGCAGGTCGGCTCCGGCCGGGCGCTGCGTACGCAGGACATGGCGTTCCCGACCTACCGCGAGCACGGCGTGCTCTACTGCCGCGGCATCGACCCGATCATGCCGCTGGGCCTGTTCCGCGGCGTCGACCAGGGCGGCTGGGACCCGAACGAGTTCAAGTTCAACATGTACACGATCGTGATCGGGGCGCAGACCCTGCACGCGACCGGGTACGCCATGGGTGTCGCCATGGACGGCAAGACCGGCGGCGAGGACGGCGAGGCGGTCATCGCCTACTTCGGTGACGGCGCCACCAGCCAGGGCGACGTCAACGAGTCGTTCGTCTGGGCCAGCGTCTTCAACGCCCCGCTGGTGTTCTTCTGCCAGAACAACCAGTACGCCATCTCCGAGCCGCTGGAGCGGCAGACCCGCGTGCCGCTGTACCGGCGGGCCGGCGGGTTCGGCTTCCCCGGCGTCCGGGTGGACGGCAACGACGTGCTCGCGTCGTACGCGGTGACCCGGCACGCGCTGGACAACGCGCGCAACGGCCAGGGCCCGAGCCTGGTCGAGGCGTACACCTACCGGATGGGCGCGCACACCACCTCCGACGACCCGACCCGCTACCGCATCGCCAGCGAGGTCGAGGCGTGGCAGGCGAAGGACCCGATCGCCCGGATGAAGGCGTTCCTGACCAAGCAGAAGATCGCCGACGAGTCGTTCTTCACCGCTGTCGACGAGCAGGCCCGCACCGAGTCGGTGCACCTGCGCGAGCGTGTGCTCGCCATGCCCGACCCGCAGCCGGTGAGCATGTTCGACCACGTCTACCCCAACGGCTCTCCCGAGCTGGACGAGCAGCGGGCCCGGTTCACGCAGTACATGGAGTCCTTCGAGGGGAGCGCGCACTGATGGCCACGGAGACGCTCACCCTCGGCAAGGCACTGAACACCGGCCTGCGGCGGGCCTTGGAGAACGACCCGAAGGTCGTCATCATGGGCGAGGACGTCGGCAAGCTCGGCGGCGTGTTCCGGATCACCGACGGCCTCCAGAAGGACTTCGGCGACCAGCGCGTCATCGACACCCCGCTGGCCGAGTCCGGCATCATCGGCACCGCTGTCGGCCTGGCCATCCGCGGTTTCCGGCCGGTCTGCGAGATCCAGTTCGACGGCTTCGTCTACCCCGCGTACGACCAGATCGTGTCGCAGGTGGCGAAGATGCACTACCGCTCGCAGGGCAAGGTGCGGATCCCGATGGTCATCCGCATCCCGTTCGGCGGCGGTATCGGCGCGGTCGAGCACCACTCCGAGTCGCCCGAGGCGTACTTCGCGCACACCGCCGGTCTCAAGGTGGTGAGCTGCGCGAACCCGCAGGACGCGTACGTGATGATCCAGCAGGCGATCGCGTCGGACGACCCGATCGTGTTCCTGGAGCCGAAGCGGCGCTACTGGGAGAAGGGTCCGGTGGACCTGGACGCGCCGATCGCCGACGCGTACCCCCTGCACTCGGCCCGGGTCGCACGGCCCGGCACGGACGCGACGGTCCTGGCGTACGGCCCGATGGTCCGCACCGCGCTCGACGCGGCCACCGCCGCCGCCGAGGACGGCCGCGAGCTGGAGGTCATCGACCTGCGCACGATCTCGCCGCTGGACCTGACCGCGGCGTACGAGTCGGTGCGGCGCACCGGCCGCTGCGTGGTCGTGCACGAGGCCCCGGGCAACCTGGGTCTCGGGTCGGAGATCGCGGCCCGGATCACCGAGGAGTGCTTCTACTCCCTGGAGTCCCCGGTGCTGCGGGTGACCGGCTTCGACACCCCCTACCCGGCCGCCCGGGTGGAGGAGGAGTACCTGCCCGACCTGGACCGGGTGCTCGACGCCGTCGACCGCACGTTCGGCTGGTGAGCGGCATGTCCCGGATCAAGGAGTTCAACCTTCCCGACCTGGGCGAGGGCCTGACCGAGGGCGAGATCCTCGCCTGGCTGGTCAAGGTCGGCGACGACATCGAGCTGAACCAGCCGATCGTCGAGGTGGAGACCGCGAAGGCGGCGGTCGAGATCCCGGCGAAGTGGGCCGGCCGGGTGCAGGCGATCTTCCACCCGGAGGGGTCCACTGTCGAGGTCGGCGTGCCGATCATCGCGATCGACACCGACCCGGGCGCCGGGCCGATCGAGGAGTCGACGACCGCGACCCCGGCGTCGGACCTGCCCGCTCCGTCGGCAGCGTCGCTCGCCGCGGTCCAGGTCGCGCCCGCCGAGGGCATGGTCGAGCCGGGCCTGATCGGTGGTGTGGCCCCGGGTGGGCGTACCGCCGTGCTGGTCGGCTACGGCCCGCGCAACGCCCCGGCCAAGCGCCGCCCGCGCAAGGGTGACGCGCCGGCACCGGCTCAGGCCGCCGCCCCGGTGGCGCCCGCGCCGGTCGCGCCCGCCCCGCCCGCTCCCGCCCCGGCGGTCAACGGCAACGGCCGGGTCTCCGGTCCGGTGCTGGCCAAGCCGCCGGTCCGCAAGCTGGCGAAGGACCTCGGCATCGACCTGGCCACGCTGACCGGCTCGGGTCCGCTCGGCTCGATCACCCGTGAGGACGTACAGCGGGCGGCGACCGCGACCCCGGCGGCGGCCGAGCCGCTGACGGTCACGACGCCGGCCGCGTCGGCCGCGAGCTTCGGCGCGGACCGCGAGCAGCGCATCCCGGTCAAGGGGGTACGCAAGCTCACCGCGGAGAACATGGCCCGCTCGGCGTTCACCGCCCCGCACGTGACGGAGTTCCTGACCGTCGACGTGACCCGGGCGATGAAGGCGCTGGACCGGCTGCGCGACCGGCGGGAGTGGCGCGACGTGCGGGTCTCGCCGCTGCTGCTGGTCGCCAAGGCGGTGCTGCTGGCGGTCAAGCGGCACCCGATGGTCAACTCGACCTGGGCCGGCGACGAGATCGTGGTGAAGGAGTACGTCAACCTCGGCATCGCGGCGGCCACCGAGCGCGGCCTGATCGTGCCGAACATCAAGGACGCCGGGCGGCTCTCGCTGCGCGAGCTGGCGGACGCGATGACGGACCTGGTGCAGACCGCGAAGTCGGGGAGGACGTCCCCGGCGGACATGTCCGGCGGCACGTTCACCATCACCAACGTCGGCGTCTTCGGCGTCGACACCGGTACGCCGATCCTGCCCCCGGGCGAGTCGGCGATCCTCGCCTTCGGCGCGGTACGGGAGCAGCCGTGGGTGCACAAGGGCAAGGTGAAGCCGCGCCTGGTGACCACGCTCGGCCTCTCCTTCGACCACCGCATCATCGACGGTGAGCTGGGCTCGAAGTTCCTCCGCGACATCGGGGACTTCCTGGCCGACCCGGAGGCGGCGCTGCTCGCCTGGACCTGACGCACCACCGCTCCGGTCACGGCCGGTGTGCCACGGGTGAACGCCCGGCACACCGGCCGTAACCGTTTCGGGAACGGAATCATAGGATCTGAGGGCAGGCTGACCTACGATCCTTAGGTACGTGGTTCAGCTCACCTAATAATCGATGGCGATGGGCGGCCTGGTGCGCTTAAATAGAGACATCAAGGGGCTGACAACCGAATAGCCAGGAGGAGAGACCCAAGATGAGCATGATCGAGCGAATCCGCACCCGCCGCGACGCCAACCGCCGCGCCCGCGCCATCGAGCACGCGCTGCGTTCCGCGAACTCGCCCGCGGTCCGCGAGGAGCTTCTCGCCATCGCCCAGCGTCACATGAGCTGACGCCACAGACCTTTCTCACCTCCTCCAGTCCGAAGACCCGCCCGACACCGGGCGGGTCTTCGGCGTATCGGCATCGGTCGGCACCGGGATTCCACCTCGCCGCACCGCCCGGTACGGTTGGCACGGTCGCCAACCGGTGGTTCCGGGCCGACGCGGGCAAGTGAAACCCATCGACGTCGTCCGGTGACTTTCGGTGACGGCCGATGCTCCCCCGGGCGGCTCCGGGCAACCACCGGATACGGTGCGGGGAGCCCGCACGGCCGGTACCCGCCGGCGACGCCGGCAGCCATGCCGACGGTTCCCCGGACCGGCATCGGCGGCCGACCTGTGATGGAGGAGGCGCACCCATGACGTCCGAGGCTCCGCACCGCCCCGGCCAGGAGCCGGGCGAGGTGTCGCCGGGCACCGGCGGACCGGTGCCGTACGGCGATCAGCCGGCGCAGCAGGACAACGGGTACAACGGAGCGCCCGACCTCGGCTGGGCGCCGCCCCCGCCGGCCGGTCGGCCCGCGCAGCCGGCCCCGGCCTGGGCCGCTAACGACGAACAGCCCCCCGCCTGGGCCCCCCCGCGGGCCAGCCGGTGACCGGCCGGGCCACCGCCCAGGTCCCACCGCCCGCCGACCGTGGGCATCATCCCGCCTGGGGCTTCACCGACTAGGGCGCCCCGCCTGGGCCGGTCCCGGCCAGGGCAGTCCCGTGTGGGGCGCTCAGGAGCAGCCCGGCCCGGACCGCGCCGCCGACCCGGCGCCGCCCGCGTGGGCCGCCACGCCGCCGGGCAGCCCGGTCGAGCGACGGCGCCGGCCTGGGCCGCCGAGCAGAACCGCCAGGGGTGGGGCTCCGGTGAGCAGCCGGCCCGGTCGCCGTCCGGCGACCCGGCCGCCCGCAGCACCGGTTACGTCCCCGCCCCGGCCACCGTGCCGAACGAGACCTGGGTCACGCCCGCCCCGCCGGACGACCCGCACCGCTCCGGCGGCTTCGCGCCCACCGGTGGGCAGCACGACGACGCCCCGGGACACGCCGGTGGCTGGTCCACCGCCGCGCCGCCGGACGATCCGAACCGCTCCGGCGGCTGGAACCCGCGCGACGAGCAGCCCGCCGCGGCCGACGACCCCGGCCGCTCCGGCGGCTGGACGCCGCGTGAGAGCCAGCCGGCCTGGGCACCTCCGGGTCAGCAGACCGGCGCCACCTGGCCGCCGGCCGACCCGCCCGCCCGTGCCGCCGCCGCGGTCTCGGTGCCCGGCGTCACCCGGCCGGACAACGCGTGGTCCACTCCGGAGCAGTCCGATCAGGACAACCGCTCCGCCGCTGGCGAGGACGACTCGCACCGCTCCGGCGGCTGGCGTCCGACCGGTGGACAGCACGACGGCGGATGGCCCGCCCCGCAGGCCGAGAACCGGCCGGGTGGCTGGGACTAGCCCGCCCGCCCCGACGACCCGG
>NZ_KK037233.1:4235685-4360469 GCF_000568915.1 Micromonospora sp. M42
CCGAGGCGCCCCCGCCGAAGGTACGCAACGGACGGGTGCTAAAAAAACGTACTGATCGCGGCGGTGCTCATCTCGCCGTACCGCTCGGTCTGCTCACGCTGCTCGGCAAGGTCGGCGACGACAAGCCGGCGGGCTTCGACCCGGCGGTCGGTTCCTGCGTCAAGCAGTCCGGCGAGACCGCCGTTCCCGCCGACTGCGGTGAGCAGGGCGCGTTCAGCGTGGTGTCGAAGGTGGACAACAAGGACAAGTGCGCCGATCTGACGCAGCCCACCGTCTCCGTCGAGAACGGCGGGACCACCCGAGTGCTCTGCCTGAAGCCGGCCGGCCAGTAACCACACGTACGCGGAGCGTCCACCCCTCACCGGGCGGGCGCTCCGCGCCGTTCCGGTGTGACCTCTGTTCACCCCGGGTTCGCCGCGAGCGCACCCGGCCGGTGCGGCACGATGGGGGCATGAGCGCGCGCGTACGGGCACCGGAACTGCGGGGTCGGGCCTGGCTGAACACCGGCGGCAAGGCCGTCACGCTGGCCGACCTGCGAGGCAAGATCGTCCTGTTGGACTTCTGGACCTTCTGCTGCATCAACTGCCTGCACGTGCTGGACGAACTGCGCCCGCTCGAAGAGAAGTACGGCGACGTCCTGGTCGTGATCGGGGTGCACTCGCCGAAGTTCGAGCACGAGAAGGACCCGGCGGCGCTGGCGGCGGCCGTCGAGCGGTACGGCGTGCACCACCCGGTGCTCGACGACGCCGACATGGACATGTGGCAGCAGTACGCGGCCAAGGCATGGCCGACTCTGGCCGTGGTCGACCCCGAGGGGTACGTGGTCGCCACCATGGCCGGCGAGGGGCACGCCGAAGGGCTGGCGCGGCTGATCGACGAGTTGATCGCCACCCATGAGGCGAAGGGCACGCTGCACCGGGGCGAGGGCCCGTACGTGCCGCCGGCCGAGCCGGACACCGTGCTGCGGTTCCCCGGCAAGGCGCTGCCGCTCGACGGCGGGAACCTGCTGGTCAGCGACTCGGCCCGGCACTCACTGGTCGAGCTGGCCGCCGACGGCGAGACGGTGGTGCGCCGCATCGGCGCCGGGTTCCCGGGGCCGTACGGACGGCCCGGCCTCCGCCGCCACGTTCGCCGAGCCGCAGGGGCTCTGCCTGCTGCCGCCGCACGTGGCCGAGGTCGCCGGTTACGACGTGGTCGTCGCGGACACCGTCAACCACCTGCTGCGCGGCGTACGGCTGTCCTCCGGCGAGGTGGTCACGATCGCGGGCACCGGGCGGCAGTGGCGCTCGACCGTCGACGACCACGCGCACGACGCCCGCGCCGTCGACCTGTCGTCCCCGTGGGACGTGGCCTGGTACGGCGATCGGGTGATCGTCGCCATGGCCGGCATCCACCAGCTCTGGTGGTTCGACCCGATCAAGCGGACCGCCGGCATGTACGCCGGGACCACAGTCGAGGCGCTGCGCGACGGCCCGCTGCCGGACGTGTGGATGGCCCAGCCGTCCGGGTTGTCCGTCTCCGTCGACGGGACACGGCTCTGGGTGGCCGACAGCGAGACCAGCGCGATCCGGTGGGTCTCCGGCGGCGAGATGCACACCGCAGTCGGTCAGGGCCTGTTCGACTTCGGGCACGTCGACGGCCCGGCCGACCAGGCGTTGCTCCAGCACCCGCTGGGCGTGTGCGCGCTGCCCGACGGTTCGGTGCTGATCGCCGACACGTACAACGGGGCGGTGCGCCGCTTCGACCCGGAGACCGGCCAGGTGGGCACCGTGGCGGACGGGCTGGCCGAGCCGAGCGACCTGGTGCTGACCGGCGAGGGCGACGTGCTCGTGGTCGAGTCGGCCGCGCACCGGCTGACCCGGCTGGCGCCGGGCGCGCTGACGTCGGCCGGGGCGAACACGGTGGACGGCCCCCGGCACCGGCTGGAGCGCAAGCCGACCGACGTGGCGGCCGGGGAGCTGACCTTGGACGTGATCTTCACGCCGGCGCCGGGGCAGAAGCTCGACGAGACGTACGGGCCGTCGACCCGGCTGGTGGTCTCGGCGTCCCCGCCGGAGCTGCTGGTCGAGGGCGCGGGCACGACCACCGACCTGTCCCGCAAGCTGGTGGTCAGCGGCGACGTGACGCAGGGGGTGCTGCAGGTGACCGCCCAGGCGGCGACCTGCGACGCCGATGTGGAGCACGCGGCCTGTCACCTGACGCGGCAGGACTGGGGCGTGCCGGTCCGGGTGGTCACCGGCGGCGCGACCCGCGTGCCGCTGGTCCCTGCGTGGCATGGACGCCTGACAGCGCGTGTTAAGAAGGGGCCCTTCCTCTACCGGAGGCGTTAAGAAGGGGCCCTTCCTTTCACGCGAACGGAGTGAGCGTGACCCCCGCGTCGATGAGCGCGGCGCGGACCAGCTCCGCGCAGCGCACCGCGCCGGGCGTGTCCCCGTGCAGGCAGATCGACTCGACCGGGCAGGCGATCACCGTCCCGTCGACGGCGACGAGCGTCTGCTCGACGGCCATCCGTACCGCCCGGACGGCCACCTGCTCCGGGTCGGTCACCAGCGCGTCGGGGGAGCTGCGCGGCACCAGCGTGCCGTTCGGGAGGTAGTTGCGGTCGGCGAACCCCTCGGCCACCACCCGCAGGCCGGCGCCGGTGGCGAGCTGCGCGAGCACGCTGCCGGGCTGGCAGAGCACGGGCAGCTCGTGGTCGTACCCGCTGATCGCGGCCACCAGCGCGGCGGCCTGGGCCTCGTCGCGGGCCGCCGCGTGGTAGAGCGCGCCGTGCGGTTTGAGGTAGCGGACCCGGGTGCGGTACAGCCGGCAGAAGGCGTCGAGCGCGCCGAGCTGGTAGATCGTCTCGTCGCGCAGCTCGGCGAAGTCGTACGCGATGTGCCGCCGACCGAAGCCGGCGAGGTCCCGGTAGCCGACCTGCGCGCCGACCGCTACGCCGCGTTCGGCGGCGGCGGCGCAGACCTGGTGCATGGTGGCCGCGTCGCCGGCGTGGAAGCCGCAGGCGACGTTCGCGGAGCTGATCAGGTCGAGCAGCGCGTGGTCGTCGCCGAGCCGCCAGCTTCCGAATCCCTCGCCCAGGTCAGCGTTGAGGTCCATGGAACGTCACCGTAGTGCCTGGCCGGGCCTGGGCGAGCGCTGTCACGTCGTCCACCACTCCGACGACCGGGTAACCGCCGGTGGTGGGGTGGTCGGCCAGGAAGACCAGCGGCTGGCCGTCCGGCGGGACCTGCACCGCGCCGAGCACCAGGCCCTCGCTGGGCAGTTCGCCGGCGACCGCGCGGGGCAGCGCCGCGCCGGCCAGCCGCGCGCCGACCCGGTTGCTGTCCGGGCTCACCGTGTACGCGGTGCCGCACAGCAGGTCCAGCGCCTGCGGGGTGAACCAGTCCTGCCCGGGGCCGGGGCGCACTGTCAGCCGCAGTTCGTCCGGGACCGGCCGGGTGACGGCGAGGTCGACCGGGGGCGGCGGCCGGTCCGCGGTGCCGAGTGGCAGCCGGTCCCCGTCGCGCAGCGGAGGCGGCCCGAGCCCGGAGAGCGTGTCGGTGGATCGGCTGCCGAGCACCGGTTCGACGGTGATTCCGCCGCTGACCGCCACCCAGGTGCGTACGCCGGCCCGGGCCGGCCCGACGCGCAGCACCGCGCCCGCCGGTAGTGCGAGCGGCAGTCCCACGTCCCCCGGCCGGGTGTCCCCGGCCGGCCACTCGACGACCACGTCGGCCGGGGCGCCGGTGAGCGCGAGCGCGACGGCCCGGGTGAAGCGCAGCGCGCAGCCGGTCATGGTGATCTCCAGCCCGGCGGCGTGCTCGTGGTTGCCGACGAGGCGGTTGGCCAGGCGCAGGGCGGCCGGGTCGAGCGCGCCGGAGCGGGGTACGCCGAGGTGCGCCCACCCCGGTCGGCCCTGGTCCTGGACGGTGGTGAGCGCCCCGGCCCGCAGTACCTCGATCACGGCGTGTCGACCAGCCGGACCCGGGTGCCGGGGGTGAGCCGGGCCGGCGGGTCGGCGTGCACGTCGAACAGCGGCAGGTCGGTCCGGCCGACCAGCAGCCAGCCGCCGGGTGACGCGGCGGGGTAGATGCCCGCGTACGGGCCGGCGAGCGCGACCGAGCCGGCCGGCACCCGGGTACGCGGTGTGGCGAGCCGGGGCACGGCGAGCGCGGGCGGCAGCCCGGTCAGGTACGCGAACCCGGGCGCGAATCCGCAGAACGCGACCCGGAACTCGGTACGCCGCAGCCGGTCGATCACGGCGGGCACGTCGGTGTCCCAGTGGGCGGCGACGCGCGGCAGGTCCTCGCCGTCGTACACGACTGGCACCCGGACCTCGGCGGTGGTCGCGCCGGGGCCGCCGGTCCGGGGCCGCCAGCCGGCGATCCGGTCGGCGGCGGCCGACGGGTCCGGTACGCCGTCGAGCAGCACGGTGACCGCGCCCGGGACGATTTCGGTGGCGGTCAGCTCGCCGCTCGCGCGCCGGTGCCACAGTTCGGCCCGCCATGCCTCGACCTGCTCGGGGTCGTCGCAGTCGAGCAGCAGGGCGTGGGTCCCGACCGGCCGGATCCGCATCCGGTCATCCTCCCGTCGGCTGACGTGACGGTCCACACTACTTGCAAGTAACCTACGCTGTCGTAACCTGTTGACGTGACCACATCCGCACCGTTCCGGCTCCGGCCGGCCGACATCGGGAAGCCGCGCATGCGCGGCTGGCTGCACGCATACGCGTTCTTCGCCGCTCTCGTCTGCGGCATCGTGCTCTGTTCGATCGCCGCCGGCCGTCCCGGCTGGGCGCCGCTGGTGAGCTGCCTGATCTACAGCTTCACCGTGTGCGGGCTGTTCGGCACCAGCGCGCTCTACCACCGGCGGGTCTGGTCCGAACGCGGCTACCAGATCATGCGCCGGATGGACCACTCGATGATCTTCGTGTTCATCGCCGGCACCTACACGCCGTTCTGCGCGCTGCTGCTGGACACCCGGCAGGCCACGATCATGCTGAGCCTGGTCTGGGGCGGCGCGATCGCGGGCGTGGCGGTGAAGCTGATCTGGCCGCACGCGCCGCGCTGGGTCTCCGCCCCGCTCTATCTCGCGCTCGGCTGGGTAGCGGTGGCCATGCTGCCGCAGATCCTGCACTCCGGCGGCGTCACCGCGCTGGTGCTGCTGGCGGTGGGCGGCGCGATCTACAGCGTGGGCGCGGTGTTCTACGCGCTGCGCCGCCCGAACCCGTGGCCCACGGTCTTCGGCCACCACGAGTTCTTCCACGCCTGCACGCTCGTCGCGGCGATCTGCCACCACATCGCGATCTACTTCGCCCTGTTCGCCTGAGCCGAGCCGGCCCCGGACACGCGCGAGGGCCCCGCGCCGTTGCGGGGCCCTCGGGTTCGGGGGTACGGGATCAGGCCGGGTAACCCGAGCCCGGACCACGCACCTCGCGGTACTCCTCGCGTACGACGCGGTCCTCCCGCACCGGTGCGACCGGCTCGGCGACGACCCGCTCACGCACCGGCGCGGCCACGACCCGGCGGCGGCTGTTCCAGAAGTAGAGCGTGGTGAGCAGGCCGGCGACGCCGGCGAGCATGAGCACCCAGCCCACCACGTTGAGGTTCAGCCATCCCAGATTGGCGTCGACGGCGAACGCGAAGATCGCGCCGAGCGCGATGAGAAAGATGCTGGCACCGATGCCCATGACGTCGCCTCCTTGGCGTCCTGCTGGCGTTTCCTGCCCGCCGCGGCCATGGATGAGGTAGCGGCACACATCGACATACCCAGGCGCTTTGATCGTCAATCAGGCAAGCTGGGCGGTATGACGGACGGCAGGAACGGGCAGCGGACGCTGGTGCTGCTGCGGCACGCCAAGGCCGAGCCGTCCGGGGACCTCCCGGACGTGGAGCGGTCACTCACCGCGCGGGGGCACGCCGACGCGGCCACCGCCGGGGCCTGGCTGGCCCGGCACGGGCTGCTCCCCGACGTGGTGCTCTGCTCGCCCGCCCGGCGCACCCGGCAGACCTGGCACGACGCGGCGATGGGCATGAGCGGTTCGCCGACGGAGAGCGGTCCGGCGGGCTCGGCGCCCGCGGTGCGGTACGAGGCGAGCGCGTACGACGCGCTTCCGGATCAGCTGCTGGAGCTGCTGTGGACCGTCGAGCCGACCGCCGGCACCGTGCTCCTGGTCGCCCACAATCCGGGGATCTCACTGTTGTCGGCGCTGCTCGACCCGCAGCGGGCCGACCCGGACGGGCTGCGGACCAGTGACCTTGTGGTGCACCGGCCGACGACCCGCTGGGCCGACCTCGGGCCGGGAACCGCGCCGATCACCGGCCGCCACACCGCCCGCGCCTGATCCACAGCGCTCAGCCGACGCGGGTGTCGTACGCGGCCCGGTTGGCGAGCACGTCGTCCATGTGCGCCTCCGCCCAGGACTTCAGGCCGCGGATCATCTCGTGCAGGGAGAACCCGAGGTCGGTCATCTCGTAGGTGACCGTCACCGGCACTGTCGGCTCGACGGTGCGGGTGATCAGACCGTCGCGCTCCAGGGCGCGCAGCGTCTGGGTGAGCATCTTCTGGCTGACCCCGGGCAGCGTGCGGAACAGCTCGGAGTATCGCCTCGGTCGTGGGTCGCCCGCGCAGTCCGCCCCGAACCGGTGTGAGCCGTCGCTGCGCAGTGCGGCCAGCACGAGTGCGACCCACTTGTCGGTGATCCGGTCGAGCAGTTGCCGGCTGGGGCACCCGGCCAGGAACGCGTCGTACTCGGCCTTGCTCATCTTCTGCTCCTGCCGCCCGGTGAGCTACGCACTTTCAGGTGCCTACTTCCCACGAGAAAGTAACACCCGGATAGTGGAAGGCGGCCGCCGCGACCCGGCGGCGTCGCGTAACGACGAGAGGTACACGCATGGCCCCCACCACCCTTCCCGGCGGCACCTGGACGCTGGGCGACCTGACCGTGACCCGGTTCGGCTACGGCGCGATGCAGCTCGCCGGCCAGTGGGTCATGGGACCACCGGCGGACCACGAGGGCGCCCTCGCGGTGCTGCGCGAGGCGGTCGCGCTCGGCATCACCCACATCGACACCAGCGCGGCGTACGGGCCGTACGTCACCAACCGGCTGATCCGGGAGGCGCTGCACCCGTACCCGGAGTCGCTGCACGTCGTCACCAAGGTCGGCGCGGACCGGGACGAGCAGGGCGGCTGGCCCACCGCGCGCGACCCGCGCAGCCTGCGCCGGCAGGTCCGGGAGAACCTGGAGACGCTCGGCCTGGAGAGGCTCGACCTGGTCAACCTGCGGCTCGGCGACGCCACGGGCCCGCAGCCCGGCTCACTCGCCGAGCCGCTGGAGACGCTCGTCGCGCTCCAGCGGGAGGGCCTGATCCGCCACCTCGGCCTGAGCAACGTGACGCCGGAACAGGTCACCGAGGCACAGGCCATCACACCCATCGTCTGCGTGCAGAACCACTACAACCTGGCGCACCGCGCAGACGACGACCTGATCGACGAGCTGGCCTGGCAGGGCGTCGCCTACGTGCCGTACTTCCCGCTCGGCGGCTTCACCCCGCTGCAGTCCTCGGCGCTGTCGGCAGTGGCCGCGCGCCTCGGGGCGACACCGATGGGCGTCGCCCTGGCCTGGCTGCTGCGCCGTTCCCCGAACATCCTGCTGATCCCCGGCACCAAGTCCGTCGCGCACCTGCGCGAGAACGTCGCGGGCGCCGGGCTGGCCCTCTCCGGCGAGGATCTCGCCGAGCTGGACCGGATCGGCAGCTGAGACGCGGCGTCAGGACGGCGGCGCCGTCGGCGGCGGCGGGTCGGGCGGCGGCGGCATCATCGCGGTCGGATGCGAGAGCCGGTTCTCCTCCACGATGAGCGTGCGGGCCCGCTTGCGGCGGTCCTGCCAGAACCACAGCGTGGTCAGCAGGACGCCCAGCCCGGCCAGGATGAAGACCCAGCCGACCGCGCGCAGGTCGATCCACCAGACGTTGGCCCGGATGGCGAAGGTCATGATCGCGCCGAGCGCGATGAGAAAGATGGCGCTACCAATGCCCATGTGCGCTGCACTCCCCCGTGCGATGGCCTTGGGCGTACTCCGGTCGTGGTCCGCGACGGTTACCCGCCACCGGGCCGCCTATCCGCCCGGAGCGCACGCACGACGACGGCCGGCGGGCTGGGGCCCGCCGGCCGTCGTCATGAGGGGGAGAGTGACGCTTCAGGGGTGAAAGCCCCCGGAAGGGCTCAGAAAGCCTCCTCCGGGAGGTCCATGATCTCCAGGTCGGTGCCCTCGATGATCCGCCGGTCCGCGCCGATGCGGGGCAGCACCTCGCGGGCGAAGAACCGGGCGGCGGCGACCTTGCCGGTGTAGAAGGACTTGTCGGCCGCGGAGACCTCGCCGGCCAGCGCCTTCAGCGCCACGTCCGCCTGCTTCTGCAGCAGCCAGCCGACCACCAGGTCGCCGATCGCGAGCAGGAACCGGCGGCTGCTCAGGCCGACCTTGTAGAGGGCGCGGGTGTCGCCACCCTGGGCCTCGCCCAGCCAGCCGGTCATCACGCCGAGGATGTTCTGGATCTCGGCGAGCGCCTTGCCGAGCGCCTGCCGCTCCTCCTTGAGCTGGCCGTTGCCGGCCTCGGAGGTGATGTGCTCCTGGATCTCGGCGGCGACAGCCATCAGGGCCTTGCCGTTGTCCCGGACGATCTTGCGGAAGATCAGGTCCAGGCTCTGGATCGCCGTGGTGCCCTCGTACAGGGTGTCGATCTTGGCGTCCCGGACGTACTGCTCCAGCGGGTAGTCCTGGAGGAAGCCGGAGCCGCCGAAGGTCTGCAGCGCCTCGTGCCCGAGCAGCTCGTACGCCCGCTCCGAACCGACGCCCTTGACCAGCGGCAGGAGCAGGTCGTTGACGCGCTTGGCCAGCTTGGTGGCCTTCTCGTCACCGGCCGCCTCGGCGATCGTGACCTTGTCCTGCCAGGTCGCGGTGTAGCAGACGAGCGCGCGCAGGCCCTCGGCGTACGACTTCTGCAGCAGCAGCGAGCGGCGCACGTCCGGGTGGTTGGTGATGGTCACCCGCGGCGCGGTCTTGTCGGCCATCTGGGTGAGGTCGGCGCCCTGCACCCGGTTCTTGGCGTACTCCAGCGCGTTCAGGTAGCCGGTGGAGAGCGTGGCGATCGCCTTGGTGCCGACCAGCATCCGGGCGTACTCGATGATCATGAACATCTGGCGGATGCCGTCGTGCTTCTCACCCAGCAGCCAGCCCTTGGCCGGTACGCCGTGCTCGCCGAAGGTCACCTCGCAGGTGTTCGAGACCTTCAGGCCCATCTTGTGCTCGACGTTTGTGGCGTAGACGCCGTTGCGCTCGCCCAGCTCGCCGGTCTCGGCGTCGAAGTGGTACTTCGGCACGACGAACAGCGACAGGCCCTTGGTGCCCGGGCCACCGACGCCCTCGACGCCGACCGGGCGGGCCAGCACGTAGTGGACGATGTTGTCGCTCAGGTCGTGCTCACCGGAGGTGATGAAGCGCTTCACGCCCTCGATGTGCCACGAGCCGTCCGGCTGCTGGATCGCGCGGGTACGGCCGGCGCCCACGTCCGAGCCGGCGTCCGGCTCGGTGAGGACCATGGTCGAACCCCACTGCTTGTCGATGAACAGCCGGGCCCACTTCTTCTGCTCCTCGGTGCCCTCGACGTGCAGCACGTGGGCGAAGGACGGGCCGGAGGCGTACATCCAGATCGGGGCGTTGGCGCCGAGCACCAGCTCGGCGAGCGACCACCAGAGGGCACGCGGGGCGTTGGTGCCGCCCAGGGACTCCGGCAGGTCGAGGCGCCAGAACTCGGAGTCCATGAACGCCTTGTACGACTTCTTGAACGACTCCGGCAGCGGCGCGGTGAACGTCGCCGGGTCGAAGACCGGCGGGTTGCGGTCGCTGTCCGTGTAGCTGGCAGCCAGGTCCTCGCGGGCGAGACGGTCGACCTCGCCGAGGAAGCTGCGGGCGGTGTCGACGTCCAGGTCCGTGAACGGGGCCTGGCCGAGCGTCCGGTCCGCCCCGAATACCTCGAACAGGTTGAACTCGAGGTCCCGCACGTTGCTCTTGTAGTGGGTCATGCTCGCTGGCCCCGCTTCCGGACAGGTGTTACCGATCAGTAACTCCAGACTGTATTACTCACCGGTAGGCAACGACAAGCGGATCTCGGAAGTGACAGCGATTACACACTTCCCGTTCATCCGTCGGCGGCGCCGACCTCCCAGCTCGGCACCGGCGTCGCGGTGGCGCTGTACGGGCCGGCGTACTCCATCAGGACCAGCGCGATGTCGTCGTCGAGCCGGCCGTGCACCCACTCGACCAGGGCGGTCTCCAGCGAGGCCAGCCCGTCGGCGACGGTGCCGTGGCCGAGCAGCCGCCAGGCCCGGTCGGCGGTGGGGAAGAACTCGCCGTCCCGGCGCGCCTCGCCAAGCCCGTCGGTGAACAGCAGCAGCCGGTCGCCCGGCTCCAGCCGCTCCACGCGCGGCCGGACCACCGGCATGAAGCCGAGCGGCGGCGCGGGCGCGGGCGGCTCCAGCGGGATCACCGCGCCCCGGCGCAGCAGCAACGGCGGCGGGTGCCCGCAGTTGACGATCGTGAGGGTGCCGCCGCGCTCCTCGACCAGCGCCGCGGTGACGAAGTCCTCGTCGCCGACGTTGCGGGCCACCGCGCGGTCCAGGTCGGTCACCACCGCGCGCAGGTCGGCCCGCTCGTACGCGACGTGCCGGTAGGAGCCGAGCACGATGCTGGCCAGGCGGACCGCGTCCAGCCCCTTGCCCCGGACGTCACCGATGATCATGCGGACGCCGTACGGGGTGTCCATCGCCTCGTACAGGTCGCCGCCGATCTCGGCGGTAGCGGTCGAGGAGATGTACCGGGCGGCCACCGCGAGCGTGCCGACCTGCGGTCCGAGCGGGCGCAGCACCGCCTGCTGGGCCACCGAGGCGAGCCGGGACAGCTCCGCGATGCGGTCCACCTGCCGCTGGCGTACCGCCGCCGTGGCCGCGGCGACGACAGTCCCCACCGCGATGGCTGTCACGTTCACGGCGGTCACCAGCGTGGTGCCCCGCTCGGCGAGGGCGAAGGCGACACCGACGGCGGTGGCCAGCCCGCCCATCGCGAGCACCACCCGCCAGGAGGCCAGCGCCGCCGCCAGGAACGGCGCGATGACCATCAGCGCGAGGTAGTGCGCCGGACGGCCGTCGGCCAGTTCCGCCGCGGCGACGATCGCGAGCAGCCCGAGGGCCGCGCCGAGGCCGGCGCGGGATCCGGGGCTCAGCGGGCGACGGCCCGGCTGGAAGGGTTGCGTGCGTACATCGGACAGCATGCCTGATGGACGTGAACGGGAGAATGAACCTGGCCCGTCGGCCGTGGAAGTTCTGGCCGAGTGGACGGTCAGCCGAGGACCTCGTACCGGACCTGGATGTGCCCGAGACCGGTGGCGGCGATGGACGCGAACGCGGCGCGGGACAGGTCCAGGCACCGGCCCTCGATGAACGGGCCCCGGTCGTTGATCCGCACCACCACCGACTTGCCGTTGTCCGGGTTGGTGACCCGGACCTTCGTGTTGAACGGCAGCGTCTTGTGCGCGGCGGTCAGCGCGTTCGGGTTGAACGACTCGCCGTTCGCGGTCATCTGACCCTCGGCGTAGAAGGACGCGCCGCAGGAGCCGCTGTCCACGACCTTCGGGCTGCTGGTCTTCTTCGCCGTCGGCGACGGGGAGGCGGTCCGGGCCTTGCTCCGGGAGGCCGCCTGGGTCCGGCTCGACTTCGGGCTCGCGGTGGCCGTCGGCGACGGGCTGAGGCTCGCGCTCGGCGAGGCCGACGCGCTCGGCGAGGGGGCCGCCGAGGTGGGGGCGGGCGTGCTGGGCAGCGTCGCGACCGCGACCGGCTCGGCGGGCGGCTCGGCGGAGGTGAGCCGCACGGCGCCGACGGTACCGCCGACCGCGAGCGCCACGCCGACCGCCGCGGTCGCGGCGATGGCGGCGGGCGAGGAGAACTTGCGGGTACGAAGGTGCCTAGCAGCCACCGGCCCGGTCCTTTCGTCAACTGAACAAACCGGCCCGGACCGTAACGAGAGAAGCACTTCCGAAGTCAACGTGATCATGGTGCTATGCCCGTATTTACCCCGGTACGTGTAGCCGATCACGCCACGCTCGATCGGCCGAACGGCCCACCGATCCCCGAGGATGGAAACCGTGCTGAACCGTCGCCTGGTCGAGCTGTTCCGGTGGATCGACCCCGGCCCCGGCAGCACCCACCTGGTCAGCGACACCTCCGGCTGGTGGCGTGACCCCGAGGTGCTCGCCCAGGTCGGCCCGGCGCTGGCCGGGCTCTTTCCGGACGCCCGCCCGACCGTCGTGATCGCGCCCGAGGTGACCGGGCTGCTGCTCGGCCCGCTCGTCGCGGTCGCCGCCGGAGCCGGTTTCCTGCCCGCGTACAAGGACGGCGGCGAGCGGCGCCGGGCCGGGCCGACGCGCTGGGCGCAGACACCCCCCGACTACCGGGGCCGGCGGCTGCGGGTCGGCGTGGACAGCAGGCGGCTCGGCACCGGCGACCGGGTGCTGCTCGTCGACGACTGGGTCGACACCGGCGCGCAACTCGACGCACTGTGCCGGGTCGTCCGGGACGCCGGGGCCGACCTGATCGGCGCCGCCGCGCTCGTCGCGACCTGCCCGCCCGAGGTCGCCGCGCGGCTCAGGCTGCGCGCCCTGCTCACCGGCGCCGACCTGCCGTGAGCCGCCGGCGGTGGCGGAGCGTGCCGTAGCGTCGGCGGCATGTGGCCCCGCATCGGTGGATTGCGCGCACTCACCCTCGGCACGCCCGGTGAGCTGCGCACCCGGCTCAACACCCTCGTGCTCTCCGGCGTGAAGACCGCCACCGCCGGCCTCGTGCAGGAGTACGACGACGAGAACGAGGAACTGGAGTACGTCGGCGAGCGACTGGTCCTGGTCGACGACAACGACCGGTTCGTCGCCGTCGTGGAGGTGACAGGCGTCGAGGTGGTGCGCTTCGCCGACGTGCCGTGGGACTTCGCCCGCGCCGAGGGCGAGGGCGACAGGTCGATCGAGGAGTGGCGCGAGGGCCACGGCGCCTACTGGGCCCGGCAGGGCACCCCGGTCACCGACGACACCCGGATCGTCTGCCTTCGGTTCCGGCTGGTCTCCACCGAGGGCAGCGTCGGCACCTAACCGACCCGGCGCAGCTCCGGCAGCAGCGCCGCCGCCTCCACCAGCACCGCCTCGTCGCCCGCGTACCAGCTGCTGGCCCGGGGCCAGTGCGTCACCACGTCGGTGAAGCCCAGCCGGGCCGCCCGGGCCACCTGCTCGGCGAAGAAGTCGGCGCTGGTCAGCGAGAACATCGGAGCGGAGTCGAGCGAGAGGTAGCGGTCCAGCGTCGCCGGGTCACGGCCGGCCTGCTCCAGCGTGCGGTCCATCCGCTCGGACAGCTCCGTGACCGTCCGCCACCAGCTCTCCACATCGTCGCTGCCCTGCCCGATGGTCACCCAGCCCTGCCCGAACCGGGCGGCCAGCCGCATCGAGCGGGGACCGTTCGCGGCCACCACGAACGGCACCCGGGGCTGCTGGACACACCCCGGGTTGTTGCGCGCGTCGACTGCGGTGAACCAGTCCCCGTGCCAGGTCGTGCCGTCCTCCCGCAGGATCGCGTCGAGCAGCTCGATGAACTCGGCGAACCGGTCCACGCGCTGCCGGGGCGGCAGCGTCTCGCCGCCGAGCACCGCCGAGTCGAAGCCGATGCCCCCCGCGCCCAGGCCGAGCAGCACGCGGCCGTCGGACACGTCGTCGAGCGCCGTCACCTGCCGGGCGAACGCCACCGGGTGCCGGAAGTTCGGCGAGGCCACGAGCGTCCCCAGCTTGACCCGGGACGTCACGCCGGCCGCCGCGGTCAGCGTCGTCCACGAGTCGAACCACGGCCCGTCGACCAGGTCACGCCAGCCCAGGTGGTCGTAGGTCCAGGCGTGGTCGAAGCCCCACTCGTCCACCTGGGCCCACCGCCGACGTGCTTCCGACCAGCGCTGGTCAGGCAGGATCACGATGCCGATTCGCATGCCCGCCAGGGTACGACCCGGGTCGGACACTCCGACCCGGGTCGCGGTGATCACGCCGCCAGATCGGCGACCACGCAGGCGATGTTGTCCGGTGCGCCGGCCGCGTACGCCAGCTCCACCAGGCGCTCGACGGCGCTCTCCGGGTCGTCCGCCTCGGCCAGCGCGCCGTGCAGCGCGCCCGGGTCCACCACGGCGGAGAGACCGTCGGAGCAGAGCAGATAGCGGTCGCCGGGCAGCGCGGTCCGCAGCGCCAGGTCCGCCTCGACCTCCGCGCCCGCGCCGAGCGCCCGGGCCAGCAGCGCCCGCTGCGGATGCGATCCCGCCTCGGCCGGGGTGAGCCGGCCCTGGTCGACGAGCGTCTGCACGTACGTGTGGTCCTGGGTGAGCCGGGACAGCTCACCGCCGCGCAGCAGATACGCCCGGCTGTCCCCGACGTGCACCAGCGCGAGCCGGGTACCACGTCGCACGAGCGCGGTGAGCGTGGTGGCAGGCTGGTCGGCGTCGGTGGCGTGCGCGCGTACCGCCCGGTCGGCCCGGGTCACCGCGTCGGCCAGCGCGGCGAGCAGATCGGCCTGCGACTCGTCCGTCTGCTCCAGCGGCCGCAGCGCGTCCACCGCCGCCGCACTGGCGGTGGACCCGGCCGGGCCGCGTACGCCGTCGGCGACAGCGAGCAGCGCTGCGCTCGCGTACGCGGTGTCCTCGTTGGAGTCGCGGACCGTTCCCGTTTCGCAGCGCGTCGCGTACCGGAAGATCGTCTCGGACATGGTGGTGCCCCTCTCGCTGAGCGTGTCGACGAGGAGCGCGACGGCCCGGCCGCGCGCCGCGGTGTCCGCGCTGACCCGCCGCCACCAGGCGTCGAGCGCTTCGGCGGCGGCCGCGGGCGGCAGGCCGCAGACGGTACGGATCTCGGCCAGCGGCATCCCCGCCCGGCGCAGCCCGGCGATCAGCCGCGCCCGGTCCGCCTGCTCCGGCGCGTAGTAGCGGTAGCCCGAGTGCGGGTCCACCGCAGCCGGGGGCAGAAGCCCGCAGTCGTCGTAGATGCGCAACGCCTTGGCGCTCAGGCCGGTCGCGCGGGCGAACGCCCCGATGGTCAGCAGTCGCACCGTGCCTCCCTCGCGCTCCTCGTGCCGGTCACCGCGACCGGCACCGACCACGCTGGGCCTTGCCGCAGGGGACGGGTCAAGCCGCGTCAGGGAGCGGGTTGGCGTCGGCTGCTGCGCGGACGAACTCGCGTACCCGGGATGTGGTGTTCCCGGCCGGCCACACCGGACCGCGACAGATCGGCGGCGCGTCATGGATCGGCACGTAGGCCACGTCCGGGCGGGCGTAGAACTGCCGGGCCTGCTCACCCACCGGCAGCACCCCGCGCCCGAGCGCGACGAGCGCCAGCATCTCGGAGAAGCTGCCACCCACCGGGCCCTTCGGCACCGGACGGCCGGACGGGGTGCGGTCCGGCGTGCGGTCCTGCTTGAACGCGGTCGACGTCACCGCCGGGTACTGCACCACCGGATGGTCGCCGAGCACCTCCAGCGACACCGACCCCTCGGCGGCGAGCGGATGGCCCGCGGCCACCGCGAGCACCCGGCGCTCGCGCAGCAGCACCGGGCCGTTCGCCATGCCGTCGAAGGGGTACGAGGCGATCAGGACGTCGATCGTGCCGTCCAGCAGGCTCGACCGGGTGCTGGCCAGCGGCGCCTCGTGCACGTGCACCTCGCAGTCCGGATGGCGCTCGGTGAACAGCGCGACCGCCCGCAGCAGCACCGGCGCTGTCGACTCGCCGACGTACGCCACCCGCAGCTCGCCGGTGAGCCCGCGCCCGGCGTCCACGGCCCGCTGCACCACCGCCTCGATGCCGGCCACCAGCGGGCGCATCTCCTCGGCCAGGCGGGCACCGATGGGGGTGAGCCGGACGACCCGGCTGGTGCGCTCGAACAGCGGCGCGCCGATGCGGCGTTCCAGCTTGCGCACCACGTGACTGACCCGGCCGGTGCTCACCCGCAGCCGCTCGGCGGTCCGCCCGAAGTGCAGCTCCTCGGCCAGGGTCAGGAACGTCTCGATCTCGTACCGCTCCAGCACAAGGCGCCTCCGTCGTTGCCCGTGAGTCAACGATCGTAGTGCGATCGGGGGTTGGTCCCGCCGCCGCGCCGGGCCAGAGTTGACGGCATGCGGAACGATCTCGTGACGGTGACCGGGTTCGACCATCTCGTGCTATCGGTGAGCGACGTCGAGCGTTCCCTCGACTTCTACTGCGGCACGCTCGGGCTGGCCCCGGTGCGGGTCGACAGGTGGCGGGCCGGCGAGGTGCCGTTCCCGTCCGTGCGCATCGACGCCGGCACCATCATCGACCTGATCGCGGGCGACCCGACCGGGTCCAACGTGGACCACTTCTGCCTCGTCGTGGAGCCGGTCGACTGGCAGCGGGTGGTCGACTCCGGGGTGTTCACGGTGCTGACCGGCCCGGTCCCGCGCTTCGGCGCACGGGGCACCGGCACCTCGATCTACGTCAGCGACCCGGACGGCAACACCATCGAACTGCGTTCCTACCCGGCCGACGCCTAACCTGGCCCGATGCCGGAGCTGGAACGACTCGCCGCCCGCCACGCGCCCGCCGTGCTGCGGTTCGAGCGGGAGAACCGGGCCTACTTCGCCCGGTACGTCCCCGACCGGGGCGACGACTTCTTCACGGGCTACGCCGCCCGGCACGCGGCCCTGCTGACCGAGCAGGACCGCGGCACCTGCCACTTCCACGTGCTGGTCGGCGACTACGGCGCCGTGCTCGGGCGCTTCAACCTGGTCGACGTCGCAGGCGGCAGCGCCGAGCTGGGCTACCGCGTGGCCGAGCGCGCCGCCGGGCGCGGGCTCGCCGGCGAAGGCGTACGGCGCGTCTGCGAACTGGCCCGCAGCGAGTACGGGCTGCACCGGCTCATCGCCTCGGCGGCGCTGGCGAACCCGGCCTCACTGGCGGTGCTCACGCGTGCCGGCTTCGTACCGGACGGTCCGGTGGAACTGGACGGGGAGCCCGGCCTGCGGCACACGCTCGACCTCGACGTGCCCTACGCTGCGGCGTCGCCGTAGGCGGGCGCGCCGGCCGGCTCGTACGTCAACTGGAGCGTGCCGTGGGCGTGGGTGACCGACTCGGTGAGCCGCAGCGCGGTCGGCACCGTGCCCTCGCCGAACAGCCGCTTGCCGGTGCCGAGGAGCACCGGGTACACCCACAGGTTGAGCCGGTCCACGAGGCCGGCGCGCAGCAGCGACTGCGCCAGGTCGAGGCTGCCGATCACGTGCACCTCGTCGTGGCGGGCCTTGATCTCGGTGACGCGCTCGGCGAGGTCACCGTTCACCAGCGTGGAGTTCGCCCAGGTCAGCGGCTCGGTGAGGGTACGGCTGGCCACGTACTTGGGCACGCCGTTGAGCAGGCCGGTGAAGGGGATCTCCTCCGGCGCCTTCGGCCAGTAGCCGGCGAAGATGTCGTACGTCTTGCGGCCCAGCAGCAGCGCGTCCATGCTGCTCGCCTGCTGGAACATCACCGTGCCGGACTCGTCGTCCAGCAGCGGCATCTGCCATCCGCCGTGGCTGAAGCCGCCGTCGCGGTCCTCGTCAGGCTCGCCGGGCGCCTGCGCCACGCCGTCGAGGGTCAGGAACTCGGTCACGATCAACGTACCCATGGGTCTGCTCCTCCGGTTTCCGCTCGTCCCCCGACAGACCCGTCAACGACCCGCAACTCATCGCCGAGGTGTACGTGATGGATTTCGTGGAGCACGGCTCCCACCTCGATGTCGACGTCCTTGTGACGGCGGACCGACAAGCCGTCCTGGACGCTGTCTTCGGGGTGCTCGCCGCCTTGGACCTAGGCGGCGTCCCGGGGCACGTGAGCGGCCCAGGCGGCGAGCCGCCGCATCAGGTCCGCGAGCAACATCTGGTACTCGTGGCGCACCTGCGCATCGGCGCCCACCAGTGAGCCTGCCGGAAGCTCTGCCCAGAACTCCTGGGTGAGACGGCACGAGTCGGGCCCGAGCGGCACAACGGTGAGCACGCCGCCGCTGGGACAGCCGGCCGTCAGGTTGCGGGTGACGGCGCGGCGTCCCGGTTCCACCTCGACCACCTCGTGCATCATGCCCGTTCGACCGCCGGGGCTCCGATCCACGAACGCCTGGATCTCGCCGACTCCCTTCGGGCCGGGCAGCGTCACGCCGAGCTCCGTCGAGTCGTGCAGCGCCACCGACGACGCCGGATCCTCCATGAAGCCGAAGGCTGCCTCCGCACTCGTGGGCAGGTCGACGGTGGCCGCCTCCCGTACCTGGACCGCAGACGTCGTCACCCTGATCAACCGCAGACGCGAGCGCACGCCGCATTGTGTCAGTCGATCCGCCGACGGTGGGGGCGAGATCAGCGCTACGGCGCCCTCCCTAGCGGGCTCCGCTCGGTGCGAACACGGCATAGAAGTACCGGAGGCTGTCCTCCGGGCCGTTCTCCAATCGCTTGAAGGCCTTCGCGATCGGATTGCACCAGCGCTGCCCGCCGAGCTCCACCACCATAGGCCACCCGACGACGGTCAGTTCGTCTGCCGCCGTTGCGCGCCACCGTCCACCGGCATGCCGGTTCAACACCTCGCCGACGTAGCAACCGAAGCCGAAGAGAGTCTCCGCCACCTGCCCAGCCATGAGGCCCTCGGCCCGAAAGCCGTCGAGGATGGCGTCCACGGATGCCAGGCTGTCCGGCGTGTAGTCCAGGTGCACACCGCTGACCTGGGCCGCTGACACCACGATGTCGCCAGCGAACCGGGCTGCGTTCTCCGGGACGGGCGCGTACTTCAGGCGCAGTTGCACGGTTCTCTCCGTTAATCAACAGATGGGGATCTTGCGATCGTACCGACGACGGCCGACAAGCAGCGGCCTCGCGACGGCTCGCAGGACGCCGGACGAGCACGACGCCGTGGTCTGGTTCGCGACGTCCGATCTCGCCGGCCTGCGTCTCAACCATAAGCCGCTTCTCCCGATGCTCACCGCCCTGCTCGCCGGGGTCAGCAGCCCTATCTCGTCCGCACGTCAGGTGCGAACCGGCGGCTCGCCGAATCTGCCACCACGAACGACGGAATCGGTCTCGACTTCCTGGACCGTCCAGACGTGACCGACGAAGTCGTCCACTGCGACGCCACCGCGTCCGAGCAGCGTCCGGATCGCTGCCACTGCGTCCTGCCGCCGCGACAACCGGTAGTTCACCTGGACCGCCCACGGCGGCCGCTCGCCGACAACGCGCTCCAACTCCGCCACCATCTCGCGCTCCCAGTCGAGGTACAGGTCACGGTGTTCCTCCACCAGCCAGAGGAAGACCGAGCCCGGCGCGACCCACTGATCAGACTGGGTCTCACCGAGGGAACCCAGGAGCCGCAACACGTCCGCCCTGGACACGGCCGGGAAGACGAACGCGTTCTCACTCATGTGCAGAACCATAGGCGCCGGCTTCGTCGCCCTCGATGCTGAGAAGAAACTCGGCCACCTGGTGGCCGTCCGGGTCGGTTATCGTGAGGGCGACCCGAATCTCGTCGTCGATCCGGATCATGGCCTCGTCATCGGCCGCGTCGAGGGCGGCGTTCCGGGCGACGAAGAGCGGACGCAGCGGCTCGAATGCAGGCAGCGGACGGAATCGGCCGTACGTCCACGGGAAGTCGTGAGTCTGCTCATCGATCTCGCCGGCCAGCTCGCCCCGGCGGTACAGCCGCCACACCCTGCCCGCGTCCATCGCGACAGCGTAGGCGGCGCTGAGCGGTCAGTTCCGGTGCGGTGTGGGTGAGGCCGGAGGGCCGAGGGCAAGCCGGCGTAGCCGGTGCGGCAGCCGATCGCCGAAAGCTCGACGGCCGCCAGCCACCTTGGCGATCGTCATTGCCTGGCCGCGATCGACTGTCTGCCCGATGCGGGCGTGGCAACCCGTCGGCTGTCGGCGGCTTGCCGCCGGGCGGACCACCGGGCCCGCACTCGTGGAACATCGAAGGCCCTGACCGGGACTGACGTCCTGATCAGGGCCTTCACGCTGGAGCGGGTGACGAGAATCGAACCCGCACTGTCAGCTTGGGAATCAGGCTCAATCACGAATAGATGGCAGTCTTTGTACTTTTTATTTGACCGTGATTGGACTGGCGGCCCTTGCCTGGAACCTCGCCTTGACCTCTGTTGGCCGCCCGAACGGGCATGCCACGGGCACGTGAGAGTCGAAGACTCCGGCTCGTTACTGGTAGCGTTCGCCGGTGCGCGTTGGAGTGTATGTCGATGGGCACAACCTCTACTACGGTGGCCGAGGGCTATGCGGACAGGGAACCCCTGGCTGGCGCTGGCTCGACATCCGGGCCCTTGCAGAGCGCCTGCTAGCCAACGTGCCGACCTGGGCTGGTGCTCAGGCGCACCGAATCGTCTACTGCACTGCTGTAATCGACGCGGCTAGCAACCCCTCGGGCTTCATCGATCAAGACATCTACCTCAAGGCTCTGATGGCGTCATCGAGCGTCGACCTCATCGAGTACGGCAGCTATGTCTCTCGCGTGAAGTACGCCCCGCTTGCAGTAAAGGCCCAGAGCCGCAGCGCAGGCCCCCAGCTCGTAACCTCGCAGTGGCCGATCATGGTTCAGGACGCGCAGGGCAATCCAGTACAAAACGCGACATTCATGGTGTCGTACGCCCACCGAGAGGAAAAGGGTTCCGACGTCAACGTGGCTTCCCACCTCCTGGTCGACGTACTCACGTCGCAGGTAGACGCGGCCCTCGTGATCTCCAACGACAGTGATCTTAAATTTCCGGTGTCATATGCGAGGACACTCGTCCCCGTCGGCACGATTAACCCCTCGCGGAACTACCTGGCAGGAGCCTTGAAGGGACAACGAGGGGACGGGGTCGGCAGCCACTGGTGGAAGCAGCTCACGGCGGGAGACCTCCAAGCCTGTCAGCTCAGTGACCCTGTAGTGAGCCCTGCCGGCACCTACGCGCGCCCAGCCGGCTGGTAGCTCTATAGTCTGTCTCGGTTGCAGGTCGAACTAGGCTGCGCTACAGTTCACCGCATATACCACCCGGTTCCCCTAGAGGGGCCGGGTTTTTTTTGGGCCGAAGCACCCAACCCCTCGACGCTTCCACGCTCTGACCTGCGGGTATGCAACCGCCAGGGCCGGCAAGGCGGGGGTTCGCTTCGCACCAAACCGGCCTACAGGAGCCTGCGACAAGAGGGCGAAAGAGGGAGCATCCACTACGCTCAGGCCGCCCGTTGGGTGCAAGCATCGCGGAGCGACGGCCTGAGCGTAGTGGATGCTGTCAAGTCCCGCGCACCCGGCCCCGACTAGGCTCCGGCGCTCAAAGGCTAGGATAGCTAGCCGGAGCCTAGTCGGGGCCGGGTGCTTCAAAGACGCGACACGCCGGGGAAATTTGTGACATTCGTCACTCTGCTTATCCTCGCCATCCGAACTTTCTGCCGTCGACCCGGCCTCGCGGGGGCAGGCCGCTGCCCGACCCGCCAACTTCAAGACGGACTTGACGCACGAACGGCCCCTCCCCCGGCAGGCCCAGTCGCCGATGCCGACATTCGGACCGTCACCATTCCCGACGCGATCCGCCGTGACATCCGCCCACACCTGGACGACTTCGTCGACGAGGACCAGGACGCGCTCGTCTTCACCGGCGCGAAGGGTGCTGTCCTGCGCCGCTCCAACTTCCAGACCGCCTGCAAGTGGCGTGACTGCGTGGCTGCGGCTGGCCTGCCCGGCTTCCACTTCCACGACCTGCGGCACACCGGTAATACCCTGGCGTCCCGGACCGGGGCGAGCCTTGCCGACCTCATGGCCAGGATGGGTCACGCCTCGACTCGCGCGGCATTGATCTACCAGCACACCGCCAAGGAGCGCGACGAGCACATCGCGAGCGGGCTCAGCGAGCAGATCAAGAAGGGCCGTGATCGGGCACGTAGCGGGCACGGCCAGCGCAAGAAGCGGTAGCAACGAACGAGGCCCCAGCCAGGAAACCTGTCCTGAGCTGGGGCCTCACGTTGGAGCGGGTGACGGGAATCGAACCCGCACTGTCAGCTTGGGAAGCTGATGTTCTGCCATTGAACTACACCCGCAGGCGGCACCACTCTACCTGAAGCCCCCCACCCCCGTGCAGTCAGGTGCGCGCGCCACCTCGGCGAGGTGGCGGCATCGGCGGGCGGCTGACCCAGCCACCTCCCCGAACTGGAGTGGATCAAGCACTCACCGGCGCCGGCAGGCGCGAAGTTGCACGTCGGAAACGTATGGGCATTCTCAAATGCATCGATGGGATGTAACGTCTGCCCCACGTTTCCGCACCGGCGTGACACACCCCCTGGCACGCCGTCAGAAAGAGGTGGGCCCATGGGACTCCGTCCCAACCTGCTGACCCGGCGTACCGCCGGTGTCGCGACGTCGACCCTCGCGCTGCTGCTCAGCACCGCCGCCGTCGGCGTCGTTCCCGCTGCTTCGGCCTTCTCGGCCGCCCCGGCCGGCGTCTGCGCCGAGCCTGCTGACGCCCACGCCGACGAGCACGCGAACGCTCGCGTCGCGAAGGGCGGCAACGCCAAGCTCGACCCCAACCACCTGACCGCCAAGCAGGTCCAGGACCGGGAGGCCGACCTCGCCGCCGCGCAGCGCGAGCGGGCCAACTTCCGGACCGGCGCGGTCACCCCGCTGGCCACCGTGACGATCCCGGTCGTCGTGCACGTCATCCAGGAGAACAGCACCCGGGCCGGCGGCAACATCACCGACTCGATGATCAACCAGCAGATCACCGTGCTGAACCAGTCGTACGCGGGCTCGACCGGCGGCGCCGCCACCGCCTTCGGGTTCCAGCTCACGAAGATCAACCGGGTGACCAACCCGTCGTGGTACCCGATCGTGCAGGGCTCCTCCGCCGAGCGCTCGATGAAGACCTCGCTGCGTGAGGGCGGCAAGAACACGCTGAACATCTACCTCGGCGAGCTGAGCGACAGCCTGCTGGGCTGGGCGACGTTCCCGAAGCGGACGCTGGACAAGATGGACGGCGTGGTCGTGCTCAACGAGTCGCTGCCCGGCGGCACCGCCACCAACTACAACCAGGGTGACACCGGCACCCACGAGGTCGGCCACTGGCTGAACCTCTACCACACCTTCCAGGGCGGCTGCTCCGGCTCGGGCGACAGCGTCTCCGACACCCCGGCCGAGGCGTCCCCGGCGTACCAGTGCCCGACCGGCCGCGACACCTGCTCGACCGCCGGCAAGGACCCGATCACCAACTTCATGGACTACACGTACGACTCCTGCATGTACCAGTTCACCGCCGGCCAGGCGAGCCGCATGCTCACCGCGTGGAACGCCTACCGCGCGGCCTGACCGCCTCGTACCACGTACCGGTGCCGGCCCTGTCCTCGGACGGGGCCGGCACCGCTCGTTTCGGGGTCGGGGTCAGGCGGCCGGGCGGCGGGTGTCGAAGCCGTGCCGGCCGCGCCGGCCCTCCGCGCCCACCGGCTCACGCCGGGCCGGTTCGGCCCCGAGCGGGTCGAGCCACACCCGCACCTGCGGCGGAGCGGCGCCGGGCTGGGCGACAGGGTCGCGCCGGGTCAGCATCGCCGCCTCGACTGTGAACTCGAACAGCCGCCAGTCACCATGTGGCGACGCGCGGGCGATCCGGGCCAGCCGCGTCACG
Source organism: Micromonospora sp. M42 (assembly GCF_000568915.1). Taxonomy (NCBI): domain Bacteria; kingdom Bacillati; phylum Actinomycetota; class Actinomycetes; order Micromonosporales; family Micromonosporaceae; genus Micromonospora; species Micromonospora sp. M42. The sequence continues at coordinate 4,259,398 of NZ_KK037233.1, forward strand.
GTGGCCGGGTCGGTCACCGGCCGCGCGCGCCCCGCGATGTACGCCTCGTCGTCGCTCTCCTCGGGCGGGAACGAGTGCAGCGCGTAGCGGCCGTCGCGTTCGAGGTCACGGCGCTTCGGCGAGTCGATGACGAAGCACCATAGGCCGTCGTCGGTGAACACCGGGGAGACCGGGTGCACGCGGGGGCCGCCGTCGGCGCGGACCGTGGCGAGGTAGCCGAAGCCCGGCCCGTACTGCTGCATCAGGAGGCGGATCTCGCCGGCGAGGCGGGGCTCGTCGGCGGCGAATTCGGACCAGGAAGCCATGCGGACATCCTATCGAACACGTGTACGAAGAAGTAGTGCGACACGCAGGTCACCCATACCGGTCGCTATGGTGTTCCGATGCTGCTCTCCGACCGCGACCTGATCTCCGAGATCAAGGCCGGCACGCTCGCGCTGGAGCCCTTCGAGCCCACGCTGGTGCAGCCGTCGAGCATCGACGTACGCCTGGACCGGCTCTTCCGGGTCTTCAACAACCACCTCTACACACACATCGACCCGTCGGTCCAGCAGGACGACCTCACCTCGATGGTGGAGGTGCCCGAGGGCCAGCCGTTCGTGCTGCACCCGGGCGAGTTCGTGCTCGCCTCCACGCTTGAGGTGATCTCGCTGGGCGACCAGCTCGCGGGCCGGCTCGAGGGCAAGTCGAGCCTGGGGCGGCTGGGGCTGCTGACCCACTCGACAGCCGGCTTCATCGACCCCGGCTTCTCCGGCCACGTCACGCTGGAGCTGTCGAACGTGGCGAACCTGCCGATCACGCTCTGGCCCGGCATGAAGATCGGCCAGCTCTGCATCTTCCGGCTCTCCTCGCCGGCCGAGCACCCGTACGGCTCGGCCGTCTACGGCTCGCGTTACCAGGGGCAGCGCGGCCCGACGCCGAGCCGGTCCTGGCAGAGCTGGCGCACCTGGCCGACGCGCTGACGCCGCCCGCAGTTGTTAAGAAGGGCCCCCTCCTCTACCGGAGGCGTTAAGAGGGGGCCCTTCCTTACACGCGGCCGTAGCTGTTGATGTCGCCGTCGTCGACCCGCTTCATCGTGATGGGCTTGCCGGACTGGGAGGCGTGCACCACCCAGCCGTCGCCCACGTACATCGCCACGTGGTGCAGGTCGCTGTAGTAGAAGACGAGGTCGCCGGCGCGCAGCTCGGCCCGGCTGATGCGCTTCGTCACGCCGTGCTGCTGGCGTGCGCTGTGCGGCAGCGAGACGCCGCCCTTGGCCCAGGCCGCCATGGTGAGGCCCGAGCAGTCGAAGTGGTCCGGGCCGGCGGCGCCCCAGACGTAGATCTTGCCGATCTGGGCGCAGGCGAACTTCACCGCCGCTCCGGCCGGGCCGCCGGGATAGCCGGCCGGGCAGGGCGCCGGGCGCAGCGGGCCGCCGCCGCCCTTGCCGTACACCTTGAGCCGCAGCTTCTCCAGCTTGGCGATCTCGGCGTCGATCTGCTTCTTCTTCGCCGCGAGCTGGGCCTCGGTGCGCGCCAGGCCGGCGATCATCTCGTCCAGCGGCTTCTTCTTCGCCGCCAGCTCGTCGCGCAGCGCGGCGACCGAGCGCACCTGCTCGTGCTGGCGGTGCGCGAAGCGGTCGAGCAGCTCCAGGCCGTCGACCAGGTCACCGGGTGAGCGGCTGCCGAGCAGCGCGTTGACCGTGGAGAGGTTGTCGGCCTTGTAGGCGTCGGCGGCGAGGCCGCCCACCTGGCCGAGCGCGGCGTCCACCCGGGCTTGCAGGGGTGCGATCTGCCGGCCGAGCGCGTCGGCCTGCCTGCGCCGCGCGGCGAGCTGCTCGCGTACGTCGTTGACCTGCTCGATGACCGGTTCGAGCTTGTTCCAGTCGCGGTCGATCTGGGCCTCGATCTCGGCGACCGAGGGTTCGGCGTGTGCCGCAGTGGCGCCGCCGGTCAGTACGACGGCGGTGCCGACCAGTGCGGCGAGGGCGGTGGTGAAGCGGGACCAGCGGGAACGCGGCGCGGCGCTGGACCGGTCGACCGACCGGTTCGACGACGGCCGCGGGGCATGGAGTGCCACCGGGCGTCCGTACTCCTTCTTCCGTACCGCCTACCGGGTTAGCTGACGGATTCGGGCGGGAAGGGAGCCGCCCTACCGCAGCAGCGCTGCGGATTCACCCCAGGTACCTGGTTCCCCGGCTCGCCCGGAGGCGACTCGGCGGTGTCGGACCGTCACCGACCGGGTTGGACGGTGAGACGTGCGGCCGACGATTCACCAGAGTAGGGACCACCGTTATCGATCCGCAACTTCCAGCGCCGTGACACTCCGTACGCGATCCAGCGCCACACCGCGCACGGAGGTGAAATTTTCTTTCACGACTGATTACTTACTGGAAAGGTATTGACCGTCGCGGGTGTGCGGAGTGAGGGTGGAAACGCAGTGACCCCCATCCCTGTCCAGGAGGTTCGATGCATCTCTCCGCCCCGCCGTCGGGCAGACGGATACTGCTCGCCGCCGCCGTGGCCACGGCCACCGCGCTGGCGACCACCGGCCCGGTTACCGCCGCGCCGGACACGTCCGCGCCCGCGAGCGACCGGCAACAACAATACGCCGCCGCCGCGGCCGAGTACGGCGTCCCCCAGAACGTGCTGCTCGGTGTCTCCTATCTGGAGTCCCGCTGGGACACCCACCCGGGTCAGCCCAGCACCAGCGGCGGCTACGGCCCGATGCACCTGACCGACGCCGCGCACATCCTCGCCACGCCGGGCAGCGCCCACGTCGACGAGGACGAGGACCCGCGCGGCGACGACTCCCGGCCGCTGAAGCTCGACCCGGCCACCGCCGCCGCGCCGACGCGGGAGACGCCGCTGCCGAGCGCCTCGCTCCAGACGCTCGACGCGGCCGCCGCGCTCACCGGGCTGGACGCGGGGACGCTGCGCACCGACCCGGCCGCGAACATCCGCGGCGGCGCGGCGCTGCTGTCGTCGTACCAGAAGGCTCTGGGCGGGCCGGTCGGCGCCGGCACCGACCCGGCGGCCTGGTACGCCGCGGTGGCCCGCTACTCCGGCGCGGACACCGCCGACGCGGCGGCGGCCTTCGCCGACGAGGTCTACGACCAGCTCGGCCAGGGCGCCACCCGGACCACCGACGACGGCCAGCGGGTCACGCTCGCCGCCACCGCCGCGAAGCCGGACCGCGCCCGGCTGGCCCGCCTCGGCCTGCGCACCGCGCAGCGGCCGGACGGACTGGAGTGCCCGGTCCGGCTGGCCTGCGAGTGGATTCCCGCGCCCTACGAGCAGCTCAGCGACGACCCGGGCGACTACGGCAACCACGACCTGGCTGACCGGCCGAAGCAGCAGAAGATCGAGTACATCGTCATCCACGACACCGAGGGCTACTTCGGCCCGAGCGTCGACCTGGTGAAGCGGGCCGACTACCTGGGCTGGCACTACACGCTGCGCTCGGTGGACGGCTACATCGCCCAGCACATCAAGACCAAGGACGTGGGCTGGCACGCCGGCAACTGGTACGTCAACGCCAAGTCCATCGGCCTGGAGCACGAGGGCTTCGCCGGCCAGGGCACCTGGTACACCGAGGCGATGTACCGCACCTCCGCCAAGCTGGTCCGCCACCTGGCGCTGAAGTTCGGCATCCCGATGGACCGGCAGCACATCATCGGCCACGACAACGTGCCCGGCATCACCGCCGCCAACGTGGGCGGCATGCACTGGGACCCGGGGCCCTACTGGGACTGGTCGCACTACTTCGACCTGATGAAGGCGCCGTTCCGCGGCACCGGCACGGCGAAGACCGGCCTGGTCACCATCGACCCGGACTTCGCCACCAACCGGCCCGCGTTCACCGGTTGCAACCAGCAGCCGCCGGGCGTCCCGACGCCCACCCCGCCGGCGCAGCCGTGCCCCTCGCGCGGCTCCTCGGCGGTGATCCTGCGGACCGCGCCGAGCCCGGACGCCCCGCTCGTCAACGACCTCGGGCTGCGCCCGGACGGCACGCCGGACACCATGTACATCTCCGACCACGGCGCCCGCGCCTCGGCCGGCCAGACGTACGCGCTCGCCGGCCGGCAGGGCGACTGGACCGCGATCTGGTACCTCGGCCAGAAGGCGTGGTTCCACAACCCGGCCTCCGCGCCCACCGCCAAGTGGGCCACCGGCTTCGTGGTGACCCCGCGGCCCGGCAAGGCCACCATCCCGGTGTACGGCCGCGCCTACCCGGAGCAGTCCGCCTACCCGGACACCATCCCGTACCAGGCCATCTCTCCGCTGCAGTACACGTTCGCCGCCGGCCAGCGGTACGCGGTCGGCGGGGTGCTGCCCGGCGAGTACTACCGGGCGGTCTCGTTCGACGGTTCCGCGCCGGGTGACCGGACCGTGGTACGCGGGAAGAACCAGTACGTGCAGGTCCAGTTCGGCCACCGGATCATGTTCGTGAACCTGGACGACGTGCTGATCCTGCCGTCCCCGGTCGGCGCGCCGCGCTGACCCCTCCCCGAGAACGCGAAGGCCCCCGGTCCATGCGGACCGGGGGCCTTTCGGTGTGACCGAGGTCAGGTGACCCGGACGAAGCCGGCGAGCGGCTGGGTGTTGATGCTCGACACCTGGACCGGCTTGCCTGTCCGGGGCGCGTGCACCATCACCCCGTTGCCGAGATAGAGCCCGACGTGATGCAGATCGGAGCCGAAGAACACCAGGTCACCCGGGCGCGCCTCGGAACGGGACACCTTGCGGCCCTCGTTCCACTGCGCGCCGGTGAAGTGGGTGAGCGAGATGCCCGCCGCCTTGTACGCGTACTGCGTGAGGCCGGAGCAGTCGAACGCGTTCGGGCCGGTGGCACCCCACACGTACGGGTCGCCGACCTGGGCGCACGCCGTCGCGATCGCGGTACGCGCGGCGCTGCTCACCACGCCGTCGATCTTCGGGCAGCCCGCCGGGCGGATCGAGGTCACCGGCAGCATGGCGGTGAGCCGCTTGATCTCCGAGTCGATCTGCTTCTTCTTCGCCGCGAGGTCGTTCTGCTGCTTGGTCTCCAGCTCGATCAGCTCGTCGAGCTTCTCCTTCTGCCTGTTGTACTCGTCCCGCACCTTGAGCACACCGGCGATCTGACGGCGCTGGTCGTCGGCGATCCGGTCCAGCATGACCAGCTGCTCGGCCAGCGTGCCCGGCTTGGTGCTCACCAGCAGCGCGCCCAGCTCCTGCGACGGGCCCTGGATGTAGTAGCGGGCCGCGATGTCGCCGACCTTGTTCATGGCGAGCGTGGAGGCCAGCTCCAGCGGCACCATCTTGTCCTTCAGCGCCTTGGACTTCTTCTGGTTGGCGCGAAGCTGCGAGCGGACCTTGTTGAACTGCTCGATGGTGGGTTCGAGCTGCTCCCACTGCTTGTCGATCTGCGCGTCGATCTCGTCCACCGACGGCACCGCGTGCGCCGGAGCCGTCAGCATCCCGGCGCCGACCGCGGCGGCCGCGACCAGGGTGACCAGACGGCGTGCCATCCGGTGGAACCCGGCACGTCGGCCGGGTGGAGCGCTCGGGGCGTGACGTTGAGGGGGCGTGGTTGCCACCGGCACGGACTCCTTTGCAACCGACCGCCGGGCGCCTCGCGAGAGGGAAGATCGAGGCAGACGACCCACAGCGGTCGGTGCCCCACATTAGGGAAGGCGTCCGGTGGAATCAAGGCGACCGTTTGTTCAATCACGTATCCGCAATCGATTGCACACCAAGGGTATTCATTTCATCTTCCGACGATGGCTGTCAATACGTCGTCGAGCGTCACCACGCCCATCGGCCGCCGTCCGTCGCTGACCAGCACCATGTGGCGGCGTTCGCGGCGCATCGCGAGCAGCAGGTCGGCGAGCGTACGGTCCGGCGGCACCACCGCCAGCGGCCGGTAGACAGCGGCCGGCACGGGGGCCCGGCGACTCGCGCCGGCGTACCCGAGCACGTCCTTCACGTGCACGAAACCGAGCACCCGGCGGGTGGACCGCTTCACCACCGGGAAGCGGGACCGGCCGGTGCGGGTCGCCAGCACCTCCAGCGACGCCGGTGAGACGTCCTCGGCGACTGTGGTGACAGTGGACCACTGTTGCAGCGCGTCCGCCGCCGTACGGCTGTGCAGGGCCAGCGCGCCGGTGATCCGGGCGTGCTCCTCGGCGTCCAGCAACCCCTCGGTACGCGCCTGCGAGACCAGCCCGGCCAGTTCCTCGGCGGTGAACACGGTTTTCACCGCGTCTGTCGCCTCCACCCGCCACCACCGCAGGACCTGCCGGGACGCCCACTTCATCGCCAGCAGCAGCGGCTTGGTGACCAGGCAGAACGCCAGCATGGCCGGGCCGAGCCAGAGCGCCGAGGGCTCCGGACCGGCCAGCGTGATGTTCTTCGGCACCATCTCGCCGACCACCGTGTGCAGGAACACCACCACCGCCAGCGCGATGACGAAGGTCACCGGGTGCACCGCCGAGGCGGGCATCCCCAGCGCGGCGAACGGCCCCTCCAGCAGGTGGGCCAGCGCCGGCTCGGCGATCGCGCCGAGGCCGAGGGAACAGACGGTGATGCCGAGCTGCGCTCCGGCGATCATCAGCGGGATCTGGTTCATCGCGGCCAGCGCCCACCGGGCCCGCTTCGACGTCGCCGCAAGCGGTTCGATCACGGTACGGCGGGAGGCGATCAGCGCGAACTCGCTGCCCACGAAGAACGCGTTGCCGAGCAGCAACACCACCGCCACGAGTAGCTCAGGCACCGTCGTCGGGCTCCTCGGGGCGCACCACCCGCACCTGCTCGATCCGGTGCCGGTCGACCTCCACCACCGTGAACTCGTACCCGGCCTCGTCGACCGTCTCGCCCGGCACCGGGATGTGGCCCAGCCGCGCCATCAGGAAGCCGCCCAGCGTCTCGTACGGCCCGTCGGGCAGCCGGAACCCGGTCTGCTCGACCAGTTCGTCGGCGCGCAGCACGCCGTCGGCCAGGACGGTCCGCTCGCCGCCCGGCACGGTGAGCTCCACCGGCCCGGCGTCGTCGACCGCGTCCGGGTCGAACTCGTCGGCGATCTCCCCGACCAGTTCCTCGACCAGGTCCTCCACCGTCACCACGCCGTCGGTGCCGCCGTACTCGTCCACCACGATCGCCAGGTCCGCCCCGGCGGCCTTCAGCGCGGCCAGCACCCCGTTCAGGTTGAGGCTCTCCGGCACGTACACCGGTTCCCGGGCCACCGCGGCCACCGAGGTGACGGCCCGGCGGGCCAGCGGCACCCCCAGCGCGTCGGGCACCCCGGCGACGCCGGTGACCAGGTCGAGCGTCTCCTCGTAGACCGGGAACCGGGTCCGGCCGGTCTGCCGGGAGAGGTCCAGCAGGTCGGCGACGGACGCGGTGGCGCGCAGCGCGGTGACGTCCACCCGGGGCGTCATCGCCTCGGCGGCCCGCTTGTCACCGAAGCGGATCGTGCGCCGCAGCAGCATCGCGGTGTCCGGCGGCAGCGCGCCGGCCCGCGCCGAGATGGCGGCGAGCAGGCCCAGCTCTTCCGGGGAGCGGGCGCTGGCCAGCTCCTCCTGCGGCTCCACGCCGAGGCGGCGCACCAGCCGGTTGGCTGATTCGTTCAGCAGCCGGATCAGCCAGCCGAACATGCGGGAGAACGCGCGCATCGGCGCGGCGGTGGCGAGCGCCGCCGGCATCGGGCGGGCCAGCGCCAGGTTCTTCGGCACCAGCTCGCCGAAGAGCATCGAGATGAGCGTGGCGAGGGCCAGCGCGAGCAGGCCGGAGAAGCGTTCCGCGCCGCCGAGCGGATGCAGCAGCGGGGCGAAGATCCGGGCCAGCGCGGGTTCGGCGAGGTAGCCGGTGAGCAGCGCGGTGAGGGTGATGCCGAGTTGCGCGCCGGAGAGCTGGAAGGACAGTTCGCGCAGCGCGCGGCGTACCGTGGCGGCCCGGCCGTCGCCCTCGCCGGCCCGCCTGTCGATCTCCGCCCGGTCCACGGTGACGAGGGCGAACTCGGCCGCGACGAAGAAGGCGTTGCCGGCGGTCAGCAGCACGAAACCGACCAGGGGCAACAGCGTCAGAAGAAGAAGGCCGTCGATGGGCGTGATTGTGGCACGCGAGCGCCGACGGTGGGCCCCCGTGGCGCGCGACGGCGGCGGCACCGCACGGGTGCCGCCGCCGTCGTGGTCCGGCTTCCGCCGGGGTACGCCTCAGCTCGCGCTCGGCGCGACCTCCGGCTCGCCAGCCGGGGCCTCCGGCTTGACCGAGCGCAGCAGCACGCTGGCCACGTCGACCACCTCGACCTGTTCGCCCGCGCCCTTGCCGTTCACGCCGTCGTTCAGCATCGTCGAGCAGAACGGGCAGCCGACCGCGATGGTCTTCGCCCCGGTGGACATGGCCTCCTCGACCCGGTCCACGTTGATCCGCTTGCCGATCTTCTCCTCCATCCACATCCGGGCGCCGCCGGCGCCGCAGCAGAAGGAGCGCTCGCTGTTACGCGGCATCTCGGTCAGCTCGCCCTGGATCGAATCGCCGAGCACCTCACGCGGCGCGGCGAAGATCCGGTTGTGGCGGCCCAGGTAGCACGGGTCGTGGTAGGTGACGCCGCCGTCCACCGGCTGCACCGGGGTGAGCTTGCCGGCGCTGACCAGGTGGGCCAGCAACTGGGTGTGGTGCACGACCTCGAACTCGCCGCCGAGCTGGCCGTACTCGTTGCCGAGCGTGTTGAAGCAGTGCGGGCAGGTGGCGACGATCTTGCGCTTGGTCTTCTCCCGGCCCTCGAACGCCTCGTTCAGCGTCTCGACGTTCTGCTGGGCGAGCATCTGGAAGACGAACTCGTTGCCGATGCGGCGGGCCGGGTCACCGGAGCAGGTCTCGCCCTCGCCGAGGATGGCGAAGGAGACGCCCGCCTCGTTGAGCAGCGTGGCGACCGCACGGGTGGTCTTCTTGGCCCGGTCCTCGAACGCGCCGGCGCAGCCGACCCAGAACAGGTACTCGAAGTCGTCGACCTCGCCGACCCGCGGCACCTCGAACCCGAGGCCCTTGGTCCAGTCCTCGCGGGTGTTCTGCGGGGCGCCCCACGGGTTGCCCTTGTTCTCCAGGTTGCGCAGCATGACGCCGGCCTCGGACGGGAAGCTCGACTCGATCAGCACCTGGTAGCGGCGCATGTCGACGATGTGGTCCACGTGCTCGATGTCCACCGGGCACTGCTCGACGCACGCGCCACAGGTGGTGCAGGACCAGAGCACGTCCGGGTCGATGACGCCGCCCTCTTCGGCGGTGCCGATCAGCGGCCGGTCGGCCTCGGCCATCGCGAGCACGTCGACGCCGGCCAGCTGCTCCTGCGTCGCCTTCTCCTCGCCGGTGAGGTCCTTGCCGCCGCCGGCGAGGAGGTAGGGCGCCTTGGCGTACGCGTGGTCGCGCAGGCTCAGCACCAGCAGCTTCGGCGACAGCGGCTTGCCGGTGTTCCAGGCCGGGCACTGCGACTGGCAGCGGCCGCACTCGGTGCAGGTGCTGAAGTCGAGCAGGCCCTTCCAGCTGAACTGCTCGACCTGGGCGACGCCGAACTGGTCCTTCTCCGGGTCGGCCTCCTCGAAGTCCAGCGGCTTGCCCTCGCTGGTCATCGGGCGCAGCGGGCCGAGGCCCGAGCCGGCCGGCTTCTCCGGGTCGCGCTTGAAGAAGATGTTCGGGAAGGCCAGGAAGCGGTGCCAGGCCACGCCCATGGTGACGTTCAGCGAGATCACGATGAGCCAGGTCATCGAGATGCAGATCTTGATGAGCGCGGCGACGCTGACGCCGGCCTCCCAGTTCGGGAGGACCGAGCCGATCGCGTGGCTGAGCGGGGCGGCCCAGACCGGGTACTCGAAGTGGTCGGTGGCGACCTTGAAGCCCCGGATCACGAACCCGAAGATCAGGACCAGCAGGACGACCCACTCGACGAAGTAGCCCTGCCACATGCTCGAACCGGTGAACCGGGAGCGGTTCTCCGCGCGGCCCGGCCGGTTGCGCAGGCGGATCGCCATCAGTACCAGGATGCCGACCAGGCCGAGGATGCCGATCCACTCGGTGACCAGGCCGAAGATCGTCCAGTGCCCGATGATCGGCAGCCCGCCGCCGGTCGAGACCACCTCGAAGTAGGCCTCCAGCACCAGCAGCGACAGCACGATGAAGCCGACCATCACGAACCAGTGGGCGGCGCCGACCACGCTCCACTTCAGCATGCGGGTGTGACCTGCGGTCTCCACCAGCATCTTCTTGGTACGCGCGCCCTTGTCGCCGAAGCGCTCCGGCGCGGGCTGACCGAGCCGGATGACGGCGGTCATCTTCATGACCGCGCGCACCGCAAGCCACACCGCGACAGCGGTGATGGCGGCCGCGAGGATCGTGGTGACGATCTGGACGCTGCCCATCGAGTTGGCCTCCCGGTCTGCTGCTTGTCCGTGCAGCCTACGCGCAAGGTTACCCAGCAGTAACGTGAGTCTTCTCGCACCAGGCCACGCCGCCCTGCGCACACCTTAGGTGTAGCGGCGACGAAGCGCCTGGCAGGGGCGGCGTGGCGTGACCTACGACCGGTCGACGGGCGGCCGGCTCAGCGCCAGCGGGAGAGCAGGATCAGCGAGGAGACCATCGCGCCGAAGCCGACGGCGAGGTTCCAGTAACCCCAGGTGGCGACCGGGTACGCCTGCTCGGACAGGTAGTAGAGCACCAGCCAGCCGATGCCGACCACGATCAGCGCGACCGCCGTGACCGGCAGCCAGACCGGGCTAGGCTTGCGCGTCGACGCCGTCGCCGTCGGACGAACGTCCGTGGGCGGGGTGTACACCTTCTTCTTGCGGACCTGAGACTTGGGCACGACGCTCTCCAGAGGGGGGTACGACCTCGTCCGGCCTGACAACCGGGCGCGAGGGCGACGGTCCATGGCCAATAATGTTCGACAGCTAGCGTAGTCCCGACGGACCGTCCAGGCCACGAATGGGGCCAGGCCGGTGCACTCAGTAACCGGAAAGAGCGGACTTTCCGGGTCGATCAGGTCGGTTCGCATCGGCGCGAGCCGGAACGAGACGACGGGAAAGGGAACGCCCGGTGGAGTACACGTCCGGCGCCGCCTCCTGGCAGAAGGTCCTCCGCCGCGCGGCAGCCGCCCTGTTGCCCCGGCGCGCCCGCCAGCGCCGCCCGGGCTGGTCGATCGGCGTACCCCTGATCGCCGCCGCGGCCGGGCTGCTGTTCACCACCACCGCCACCACCGCGGGCGGCACGCCGCTGCGCGAGGACCGCCGGCCCCAGCTCACCCAGCTGATCGAGGACCGCCGGGAGCAGGTGGCGGCGAGCGAGGCGAAGGCCGCCCGGCTCCGCACCGAGGTGGAGGAGCAGACCGCCGCGCTGGCCGGCGCCGACGGGCCGATCAAGACCGAGCGGGACCGGGCCGCCGCGAGCCGGCAGGCTGCCGGGTTCACCGCGCTCACCGGCAGCGGCGTGACGGTCGAGCTGAACGACGCCGACCGCCGGCCCGACCAGCCCCTGCCCAAGGGCGCCAGCAACGACGACCTGGTCGTGCACCAGGGCGACGTCCAGGCGGTGGTCAACGCGCTCTGGGCCGGCGGCGCGGAGGCCATGTCAATCATGAACGTCCGCGTGCTCAGCACCAGCGCGGTACGCTGCGTCGGTAACACCCTGCTGCTGCATGGCCGGGTGTACTCCCCTCCTTTCAAGATCGTGGCAATCGGCGACCCCGCGGAACTCCAGCGGGCGCTCGCCGCCTCTGAGGGAGTGCGGGTGTTCAAGGAAGTGGCTGAGCACTACCAACTCGGCTACGTCGAGCGCGTCTCCACAGTCACCGTGCCGGCGTTCGAGGACTCCACCGCGTTGCAGTCGGCGACGGTGCCCCGGTGAGCGGCGGCGACCCCCGGGACCGCCGCGGCCACGACCGCCAGGAGGAGCCCACCGCGTTCCTCCCCAAGGTCGAGCGCCCGGCCCCCGCCCCGGCGTCGCCGCCCCCGCTCGACCTGCCCTGGCCCGACGCCGGACCGTCGCACACCTCTCCGGCGCGACGGGGCCCGTTCCCACCGACGCCCGCCCCACCACGGAGCGCCCCGCCACGGACCGCCCCGCCGTCGACCGCCCCACCGTCGACCGCCCCGCCACCGCCCGGCCCGCCACGGTCCGCTCCGCCGCCCTGGCCGGGCAACCAGGCCCATCCGCCGGCCGGCCCGCACCGCGCCGAGGCCGACAGGCGGTTCCGCCCCTCCGCCGGCGGGATTCCCGAATCCGGGTTCCAGCCCTCCGGTGGCAGAGTTCCCGAGTCCGGGTTCCAGCCTTCCGGTGACGGGATCCCCGAGTCGGCGCACCGATCGCCCGGCCGTCCGGGCGCGGGCGGGTCCGGCCCGGCGCGTTTCGCCGGGCCGGCCGGACCCGGCACCGGCCAGCCGGGCGGTCCACCGCAGCACACGGCCGCGCCCCAGCGCGGGCCCGGGATGCGTCCCGCCACGCCGGCCGACGTGCCGCCCCGGACGGGCGAACGCACGACGCGACCGGGCGACGTCCCACCCTCGGCGGGTGAACGCCGGACGCGACCCGGCGATGCCCCGCCCGGGACGGGTGAGCGGCAGATGCGGCCGGGCGCGTACGGACCGGCGGCGCACCAGAATCCCGCCCGCCCGGCCGGCGGCGCGCTCCCGCCGGAACGCGGTGTGCGCGGGGCCCAGCCGTCCGCACACCGGCCCGCAGCCGTGGGAGAACGGAGGACGTACGCCGGGGGGCGAGGGACGGCAGGCGGCCGGTGCGCCCTGCCTTACCTCGGTTTCGGCGGCCCGGCCGACGCGGACCGGACCCCGCCGGCCGACCCGGGAGCGACGGCGGTGCTGCCCGCCGTCACCCGGCCGCCCGCGGACCCCCGGATGGACGCCACCGGGCTGATGGGCGCGGTGCCTCCGGCGCCGGACGCGGCGGACAGCGGCGACGAGCCACCGGCCGAGCCGCCCCGCCCCCGGCGCGGCGAGCGGGTGGTGCAGTTGCGGCCCGAGCAGACCGGCGAGGGCTACCGGAGCGTCTACTCCGAGCTGACCCGCCCCAGCGCCGGCTCCCGGCTGCGCACCGTCGTACGCGGCGCCGGCGAACTGCTCATCACGTTCGGCCTGGTGGTGCTCCTCTTCGCCGGCTACGAGATCTGGGGCAAGGCGGTCATCGTCGACGCCCACCAGAGCGACCTGAACAGCCAGCTCGCCCAGGAGTGGGGCGCGGACCCGACGGTCGCCCCGACCACCGGGCCGACCGTGAAGCCGAAGCCGCCGGCCAACGGAAAACCGGTCGCCGGCCTCTACATCCCCAAGTTCGACAAGCACTGGGTGGTGGTCGAGGGGGTCACCCCCAACGACATCCGGTACGCCCCGGGCCGCTACCCGGACAGCGCCATGCCCGGCGAGGTGGGCAACTTCGCCGTGGCGGGCCACCGGATCCGCTCCACGTTCTGGCGGCTGGACGAGCTGAAGACCGGCGACGCCATAGTGGTCGAGACCCGCACCGACTGGCTCGTCTACCGCGTGTACGAGCAGCGCATCGTCAAGCCGTCCCAGGTCGAGGTGGTCGCACCGGTGCCGGGCAAGCCGGGCCAGAAGCCCACCGAGAAGCTGCTCACGCTCACCACCTGCAACCCGAAGTTCGACAACTACCAGCGGCTGATCATCCACGCCCGGCTGGACACCGTCCAGGCCAAGTCGGCGGGCCGCCCGGCCGAACTGGAGACGTGAGCCGTGTACTCCTGGATCTGGCGGAAACTTCCCTTCGGGCTGCCCGGAAAGCTGATCGGCTCGCTGCTGCTGGCCACCGCCACCGTCGCGCTGCTCTGGTTCGTGGTGTTCCCGTGGGCCGAGCCGCTGCTGCCCTTCGACGACGTGCAGGTCACCCAGGACTCCGGCGTACCGGGTGACGGCGGGCTCACCGAGCCGACCGGGCTGCCCGGCGACGAGGAGCTGCCGTACAGCACCGAGACGAACAACGCCCCGCCCCCCACCCCGAACAGGTGACCCCGATGCGTGTCCTGGTGATCGACAACTACGACTCGTTCGTCTTCAACCTCGTGCAGTACCTCGGCCAGCTCGGGGCCGACTGCGACGTACGGCGCAACGACGAGATCGACGTCGCCGAGGTGGGCCGGGCCGGCGCCGGTGGCATCCTGCTGTCGCCCGGTCCGGGCAGCCCGGACCGGGCCGGCATCTGCCTGGACGTCATCCGCGAGTACGCCGGCAAGCTCCCGATCTTCGGCGTCTGCCTCGGTCACCAGGCGATCGGCGAGGCGTTCGGCGCCACAGTGGCGCGCGCGCCGGAACTGCTGCACGGCAAGACCTCCGAGGTACGCCACGACGGCGTGGGCGTGCTCGTCGGCCTGCCCGACCCGTTCACCGCCACCCGTTACCACTCGCTCGCCGTACTGCCCGAGACGCTGCCGGACGAGCTGGAGGTCACCGGCCGGACCGGCTCCGACGTGGTGATGGCGATGCGGCACCGGACGCTGCCGATCGAGGGCGTGCAGTTCCACCCGGAGTCGGTGCTGACCGAGGGCGGTCACCTCATGCTGGCGAACTGGCTGGCCGCCTGCGGCTTCCCGGAAGCGCTGGAGCGTGCCCCGGAGCTGGCCGCCGAGGTCGACGCCCGCCGCCGGGCCGCCTTCGCCGCAGCCTGACCCGCCGCCCGCTCCTCCCCCCGCCGCCCGCCCCGTCGATCATGAAGTTGACGGCGTTCGACGCCCGATTTGTCGCCGTCAAGTTCATGATCGACGGGGAAGGGGCGGGCGCTGGGACGGGCGCGGCGGCGGCCCCGGGATCGGGGACGCCGCCGCGTCGTCGGTCAGGTGATGCTCAGCGTTCGGTACGGCTGGGCGCGATGGTCGGGAACGGGAAGCCACTGCCGCCGCCGTTGCCGCCGCCGTTGCCGCCACCACCGCCCGGCGTGGTCGGCGTCGTGCTGGGGCTGCCGCTCGGCGTCGGGCTGGTCGGCTCCTCGTCCTCGCGCGGCACGTCGACCTCGATGGTCACCCGCTCGCCCTTGGCCAGCTTCGTCTTGCCGGCCGGCGACTGTTTGCTGACCTTGCCCGCCTGGGACGGGTCGACCTCGTTGCCCTCCCGGACCCGGACCGTGTAGCCGGCCTCCTTGAGCTGTTGTGTCGCCTGCTCCTCGGTGTAGCCGATGACGGTCGGCACCTCGCCGACGTTGCCCTTGGAGACCTTGAGCGTCACCTTGCTGCCCTCGGCGACCGAGCTGCCCTCGGTGGGCGAGACGGAGATGACCTGACCCTCCGGCGCGCTGTTGCTGACGTCCTCGCGCACCGCGACCAGGTTCCGTTCGTCCAGGCGGGCCTTCGCGGCGTCGTAGGTGCTGCCCGTCAGGTTTCCGGGAATGGTGACCTGGCCCGGGCCGGTGCAGACCTTGACGGTGACCTCGGTGTCCTTGTCCACCCGCTGGCCGAACGTCGGGCTCTGCTCGACCACCGAGCCCCTCTCGCAGGTGGTGTTCTGCACCGGGTCGCCGGGGGCGTACCGCAGCCCGGCCTGGGTGAGCGCGGCCTTCGCGTCGTCCGCCGACCGGCCCACCAGCTGGGGCACCGACACCTTCTCGTTGCCGGCCTGGTTGAGCCAGAGCGCTGTCCCCAGCGCGATCACCGCGAGCACGCCGAGCGCGGCGAACGCCGCGATGACCCAGGACGAGCTCTTGCGCTTGCCCGGGTCACCGACCCGCGCCACCGGCTGCGGGCGGGTCTGCGGGCCCATCATCTGGGTCTGCTGCGCCTGCTGGTAGCCGCCCGCGGCGGCGCCCATCGGCATGGTCTCCTCGGCCGGCATCACCGGGGTGGCCAGCACCGGCCGGCCGGCGGCGGCGCGGAGCAGGTCCGCCCGCATCTCACCGGCGCTCTGATAGCGGTTGAGCGGGTTCTTCGACAGCGCCTTGAGCACGATGGCGTCGACCGCCGGGTTGACGTCCGGGTTGATCGTGCTCGGCGTCGGCGGCTGCTCCCGCACGTGCTGGTACGCGACGCTGACCGGGCTGTCGCCGACGAACGGCGGGTGGCCGCAGAGCAGCTCGAACAGCACGCAGCCGGCCGCGTAGACGTCGGAGCGGGCGTCGACCGCCTCGCCGCGCGCCTGCTCGGGAGAGAGGTATTGCGCGGTGCCGATGACCGCGCTGGTCTGCGTCATCGTGGTGGCGCCGCTGGCCAGCGCCCGGGCGATGCCGAAGTCCATCACCTTGACCTGGCCGGTCTGGGTGAGCATCACGTTGCCGGGCTTGATGTCCCGGTGGATGATCCCGTGCCGGTGGCTGAACTCCAGCGCCGCGCACATGTCGGCGCAGATCTCCAGCGCCCGGCGCGGCTGGAGCCGCCCCTCGACGCCGAGGACCTCCTTGAGCGTCCTGCCGTTCACGAACTCCATCACGATGAACGGCAGGGTTTCGCCCGTCGGGCCGGTTTCCTCACCGGTGTCGTAGACGGCGACGATGGCCGGGTGGTTCAGCGAGGCGGCGTTCTGGGCCTCGCGGCGGAACCGCATCTGGAAGGTGGCATCCCGGGCCAGGTCGGCACGGAGCATCTTGATCGCGACATCCCGCCCGAGCCGGAGGTCGCGGCCGCGGTGCACCTCGGCCATGCCGCCGTAGCCCAGCAGCTCGCCGACCTGATACCTGCCACCGAGCAGGCGGGCCTGCGCTGTCATCGCGTGTCTCGTCCTTCGCTCGTCGTCGTACCGCCGTCGGCCGGCAGGAGGCGTACCTCACGACGGTACGACGTGCGGACCGGATAGTCGCCTCCGTGCGGCCGCACCGCGCCGGAGGTCACGCTCACACTCGCCGGAGCGGATGCGGTAGCACCGTATTTCCGGTACAGGAACGAAATCACGCCCGAGCAGAGGATGACCAGTACGGCCACCACGATCGCCGTCGTCCAGAGCCCGGACCGGGAGCGCCGGGGCGGGGGCGGGGCGGCCGGGCGCGCGTACGGCATGGGGTTGTGCTGGGGCACGGGCCGCTGCGGTACGGGTGCCGCGCCACGCGGCGCCACCGGCGGGCGGGGCATCGGGGCCGGGTGGGCGATCACGGCCGGGCGCTGCGTCACCGGCGGGCGGGCCGGCGAAACGGGCGGACGGGCCGGGGAGACCGGCGGACGGGGCTGCGGATGCGCGGCGGCGGCCGGTGGCTGCGGCCGGGGAGCGGTCGGCACCTGAGCGCGTGCGACGGGTGCGGCCGGTGAGGCGGGCGCGGCCGAGATGGGCCGTCCGGCGCGGGCCGCCTGGGAGAGCGCGAGCTTGGCCTGCCGGGCGATGCTCGCCAGCGCGGCGGCGCTGGGCCAGCGGGCGGAAGGGTCCTTCGCCATGGCCCGCTCCACGATGGCCCGGACCTGCGGCGGGATGTCGGCCGGAAGCGCCCGGGGCGTCTCCCGTACGTGCTTCATGGCGATTTCGAGCGGGTTGTCCCCCTCGAAGGGGCGCCGGCCCGCGAGGCACTGGTACGCGACCACGCCGAGCGCGTAGACGTCCGAGGCGGGCGTGGCCACCGCACCGGTGGCCTGCTCCGGCGAGATGTACGAGGCGGTGCCGAGCACCGAGCCGGCGGCGGTGAGCTGGCCGACCAGCTCGGAGCGGGCGATGCCGAAGTCGGTGAGCACGAGCGTGCCGTTCGGCCGGACCAGCAGGTTGCCGGGCTTCACGTCACGGTGCACGATGCCCTTCTCGTGCGCGGCGTGCAGCGCGTCGGCGGCCTGGGCCAGCAGCGCCATGGTCCGCGCCGGGGTCAGCCGGCCGACCCGGCTGAGCGTGGCCGACAGCGCGTCGCCCTCGACGTACTCCATCACCAGGAACGCGATGTGCTGGTCGCTGCCGAAGTCGTAGACGTCGACCACGCCCGGGTGGTTGATGGTCGCCATGGTCCGCGCCTCGCCCCGGAACCGCTCGGCGAAGCCCGGCTCGTCCAGCAGCGCGGGGAGCAGGCTCTTGACCGCGACGGTACGGCCCAGCACCTGGTCGGTGCCGCGCCACACGTCGCCCATGCCACCGCTGGCGATCCGCTCGTCGAGGCGGTAGCGGTTGCCGAGCTTCACCCCCGGGCTCAGCACGTCAGCGCCTCCCGGAGTCCGCGATGGCCGCCGCCATGATCCGGCCGGCGATGCGGGCCGCCTCGGCGCTGCCACCGTTGCCCGCCTGCTCCAGCTCGACGCAGACGGCGGACAGCGGCGTGCCGTCCTTGTCCAGCGCGAAGCCGATGAACCAGCCGTGGTCCGGGGTGTTCGGGCCGGACTGCGCGGTACCGGTCTTGCCACCGACCAGGTAGCCGTCGATGGCGGCCCGGCGGCCGGTGCCCTCCTTCACCACGTTCTGCATCATGTCGCGCAGGTCGGCCGCGACCTGACCGCTGATCGGGCGGCGCAGCTCGCGCGGCTGGGCGGGGTCGTAGACGGTGGTGCGGTCCGGCCCGAGCAACTGCTTGACCAGGTACGGACGCATCTGCTTGCCGTCCTTGTTCGCCACCGCGGCAGCGATCAGCGCGCCCTGCAGCGGCGTCATCCGCACGTTGTTCTGGCCGATCGACGACTGGGCGAGCGCGGCCGGGTCGGTGCTGCCGTCCGGGTTCTGCATGTCGCCGGTGCGGCTGGCCGCCACCGGCAGGCCACCCTCGCCGAGCTGGCCGACGGTGAGGTCGTCCTGCTCGAAGCCGAACTGCTTGGCCTTCTCCTTCACCTTGTCCGCGCCGAGGCGTACGCCGAGCTGGGCGAAGCCGGTGTTGCAGGACTCGGTGACCGCCTCGCGCAGCGTCACCTGCGACTCGGGGCAGATCGACGGCGCGGCGTTGCGGATCGGCTGCCCGGCGCCGGGCGCGGTGTAGCTGGAGCCGGCGGGGATGCGGGTCTGCTGGCCGACGCCGTTCTCCAGCGCGGCAGCCGCCATGATGATCTTGAAGGTGGAGCCGGGCGGCAGCGTCTCGGACAGCGCCCGGTTCGCCAGCGGCCGATCCTTGTCCTTCTCCAGCGTGTTGTACGCCCGGTCCGCCTCGGTGCTGTTGTGGCTGGCCAGCGGGTTCGGGTCGAAGCTCGGCATGGAGACCAGCGCCTGCACCGCGCCGGTACGCGGGTCGATCGCGATCGCCGCGCCCTTCGTCGCGCCCACCTGGTTGTCGTTCAGCTGCTTGTACGCCGTCTCCTGGGCCCGCTTCGACAGCGTCAGCACCACGTTCCCGCCACCGGTCTCGTCACCGGTGAACATGTCCTTGATCCGGTTGGCGATCAGCGCGTCGCTGGTGCCGGCGAGGAAGTCGTTCTCCACCCGCTCGATACCGCTCGCGCTGCCGTTGACCGGCTTCCAGCCGAGCACGTGCGCGTACATCTCGCCGCCCGGGTAGGTGCGCTGGTACTTCAGCTCACCGCCGGTCTCCTTGCTGAGCGCGTACGCGGTGCCGCCGACCTCGATGTTGCCGCGCTTGCGGTCGTACTCGGCGACCTGGACCCGGCCGTTGTAGTCACTGTTGCGGTATTCGTCGGCCTTGTAGGCCTGGATCCAGTTCAGGTTCGCGAAGAGGAGCCCGAACAGGACCATCACGACCACGCCGACGCGGCGCAGAGGGGCGTTCACGGTCGGATCACCTCCGTCGGGGCGCCGTGCAACTGCTCGGGTGGACCACCGGACGGCCGGGCCGCCGGGCCGCCACCACCGGTCACCGGTCGGCGGGCACCGTCGGAGACGCGCAACAGCACCGCGATCAGCAGCCAGTTCGCCATCAGCGAGGAGCCACCGGCGGACAGGAACGGGGTGGTCTGGCCGGTCAGCGGGATGAGCTTGCTGATGCCGCCGACGATGACGAAGACCTGCAGGCCCAGCGTGAACGCCAGGCCACCGGCGAGCAGCTTGCCGAACGAGTCCCGCACCGCCAGCGCGGCGCGCAGACCCCGCTCCACGATCAGCAGGTAGATCACCAGCAGCGCGGAGAGACCGAACAGGCCGATCTCCTCACCGATGCCGGCGAAGATGAAGTCGGTCTGCACCTCGGGCAGCAGCGTCGGCTGGCCGCCACCCGGACCGGCCCCGAACAGACCGCCGGTGCCGAGCGTGAGCAGGCCCTGCACCAACTGGTAACCCCGGTCGTACGGCTCGGCGAACGGGTCGAGCCAGATCTGCGCCCGGTCGTAGAAGTTCGCGAACGGGCCGCCCACGGTGCTGCCCAGCACGTACGCCAGATAGGCGCCGCCGAAGAACAGGATCAGACCGATGAGCAGCCAGCTGACCCGCTCGGTGGCGATGTAGAGCGTCACCACGAACATGCCGAAGTAGAGCAGCGAGGTGCCCAGGTCCTTCTCGAAGATCAGGACCAGGAGGCTGACCAGCCACACCACCAGCACCGGGCCGAGGTCGCGCCCGCGCGGGAAGTCGATGCCGAGCACCCGCCGGCTGGCGAGCGAGAGCACCTCACGCTTGCGCACCAGGTAGTAGGCGAAGAACGTGAGCAGGGCCAGCTTGGCGAACTCGCCCGGCTGGATGGAGAACCCGCCGAACTTGATCCACAGCTTGGCGCCGTTGATCTCGGAGAAGCGGCTGGGCAGCACCGCCGGGATCATCACCAGCACGATGCCGGCGAGGCCCAGCGTGTACGCGTACCGGGACAGCGACCGGTGGTCGCGCAGGATCGCCAGCAGCCCGGCGGCAAGCACCACGGCGGCCAGCGTCCAGGCGAGCTGCCGGCCACCGGTGCCGGCGAAGATGGCCAGGTCCTCCCGCTCCGCGGGCGCGGCCTTGGCCAGGTCGTACCGGCGCAGGAAGCCCACGCCGATGCCGTTGAGCAGGGCCACCGCCGGCAGCAGCGCCGGATCGGCGTACGGCGCCAGCCAGCGGATCACCAGGTGCAGGCCGAGGAAGACCAGCCCCAGCGCGGCGGCCGGGATCCAGAAGTCGGACGTGATCGTGTCCAGCGCCTTCGCCTCGACCATCGCCGCGTACGCCGCCACGAGCACCATGGCGAGCAGGAGCAGGGACAGCTCGGCGTTACGCCGGGACCGGGCCAGGCGTACGCCGGACTGCTCGCCCGTCGAAGCGGGCGAGGCGGCCGGTACGGCGGCTGCGGTCACGGATACGTCCTCGGGATCGAGCCGGCACTCACTGCGGCGACCGGCAACCCGCCGGATCGGCCGGCGGAACGGTGTCGGAGGGAACGGCGTCGGGCGTGGTGGTGAACGTCGGCGTCGGCGCGTCGGGGGTGGGCGTCGACGCGCCCGCGGGCGGCGTGGACGGGAGCGGGCTGCCGCTCGGCGGGGGCAGCGGGTCGGTGGTGGCCACCGGCGTCGGACTGGTCACACCGGGCGTCGGGTCGGGCGGGCAGAGCGGCTTGAGGTTCGGGTTGCCCGGGTCGTCGCTGGTCAGCTCCGCCAGCCGGCGCTCGGCGTCCGGCTCGTTGCGGGCCTGGATGCCCTGCTTCACCCGCTCCTGGGCGGCCAGCGTCAGGTCGTCGAGCCGGGCGTTACTGCGCTCGTGCACGTTCGACAGGTCCAGCCCGGCGACCTGGCCGGGCACGCCGCGGAAGACCGCGAGCTGGCCGTCGTCGGTGGCGCCGACGTAGTACTGCCGCTGGGTGTACGTCCAGCCGCCGAACACGCCGCCGCCGACGATGACCGCGAGCGCCAGCACCATCGCGACGGTGCGCAGCGGTCGGCGGCGCCGGCCGTCGGGCTCGTCGTCGCGGTTGTCCGCCGGCTCCTCGGGGACGGGTGGCCGGGGCGCGGACAGCGCCGAGGCGCGGGCGGCCGGGGTGGAGTCGTCGGCCGAGGTCGCCATGCCGCGGTCCCGGGCGGCGGCGCCGCCCACGATCGGGGACGCCTCGACGATGTCCTGGTCGGTGGCGTCGGCGATGATCACGGTGATGTTGTCCGGGCCGCCGCCGCGCAGCGCGAGCTGCACCAGGCGTTCCACGCACCGCTGCGGGTCGGGGTACTCCCGCATGGTGTCGGCGATGGTGTCCGCGCTGACCACGCCGGAGAGCCCGTCGGAGCAGATCAGGTAGCGGTCGCCGGGCAGCACCTGCCGGACGCTGTACTCCGGGTCGATGTCGCGGCCGTCGAGCGCCCGGGTGAGCAGCGAGCGCTGGGGGTGGCTGCTCGCCTCCTCCGCGCTGATCCGGCCCTCGTCGACGAGCATCTGGACGTACGTGTCGTCCTTGGTGATCTGCGCGAACTCACCGTTGCGCAGGAGATAGGCCCGCGAGTCACCGATGTGGACCATCCCGAGCTTGCTGCCGGAGAAGAGGGTCGCGGTGAGCGTGGTGCCCATCCCCTCCAGCTGCGGGTTGGCGTCCACGGTGTCGCGGAGCTGCTGGTTGGCGGTGCCCACGGCGGAGCGGAGCGCGTCGACCAGGGCGTCACCGGGGACGTCCTCGTCGAGCGGCGCCATGGCACCGATGACGATGTTGCTGGCGACGTCACCGGCGGCCATGCCGCCCATGCCGTCGGCCACGGCGAGCAGCCGCGGTCCGGCGTAGACGGAATCCTGATTGCCGTCTCGGATCAGACCGCGGTCGCTGTGGGCCGCGTAGCGCAGGGTCAGAGTCATGGCCGTAATTCGAGGGAAGTGCGGCCGATCCGGATCGGCACGCCGAGGGGGACGGGGGTTGGTCCGGTGACCTTAGCGCGATCGAGATAGGTGCCGTTAGTCGATCCGAGGTCCTCGACGTACCACTGCCCCTCACGGGGCACCAGCCGGGCGTGTCGCGCCGAGGCGTAGTCGTCGGTGATCACCAGGGTCGAGTCCTCCGCCCGGCCGATGGTGATCTGGGCCTCGCCGAGCGTGATCCGGGTGCCGGCCAGCTGACCGGCGGTGACCACGAGCTGGTGGGCGGCCCGGCCGCGCTTGGCCTTCGCCGGCTTCCCCGCCTGCCCGGTCGACGCGCCGATCCCCCGCGGCGCGGCCACCAGGCGGCCCGACCGGGCGCCCGCGAACAGGTCCCGGCGGATCACACCGACGACCGTGAACACGAAGATCCACAGCAGGATGAGGAACCCGAACCGGGCGACGGTGATGACGAGCTCCGGCAACGGGGATCAGCCGTCCACGCGGAAGGTCAGCGTCGTGGTGCCGAGCTGGATCATGTCGCCGGGGTTGAGGGCGACCGCCGAGACCCGCTGGCCGTTGACCATCGTGCCGTTCGTGGAGCCCAGGTCGGTCAGCACGACCTGCCCGCCGTCGAAGTCCAGCCGGGCGTGGCGTCGCGAGATGCCGACGTCGGGCAGGCGCAGGTTGGCCTGGTCGCCGCGGCCGATCACGGTCGAGCCCATCTGGAGGGGGTAGGTGCGGCCGTCGCCGGAGACCAGGCGGACGTTGCGGCCCCCGCCGTGACCGGGCGGAGGGCCGTAGCCGCCGCCCTGGTCGTACGCCGGGTACGCCGGGCCGGCGTCGTAGCCACCGGGCGCGGAGACCGGGGCGACGTCCCCGCCGGTGTAGACCTCGGCGGTGACCCGGAACATGCCGGTGTCCAGGCCCTCACCGCGCTCGACCTCGACGATCACGTCGCCGTAGACCGTCCACGCCTGCTCGCCGATGAACTCGGCCTGCGACTGCGCCAGCTCCTGGGCCAGCGCGGCAGCGTACGGCGCCAGCCGACTGTGGTCGTAGGGCGAGAGATCGATCACGTAGCGGTTGGGCACAAGGGTGCGCCCACCGGCCAGGATCGCCTTGTGCGCCTCGGCCTCCCGCTGCATGGCGTTGAGGATCTCCACGGGGTGGACCACCCCTTTGAAGACCTTGGCGAAGGCCCCCTCGACCAGGCCTTCCAGACGCTTCTCGAAGCGTTGCAGCACGCTCACCGGCTCCTCCTCGGGTCCCGAGGCAATGATGGTATCCGGACACCGCCTCCGCAGCTCACACGCCGCTCGGCCGGCTGCCGTCGGCCCGTTCGTGACCAGGCCCGCGGACGTGCTAAAGTTTCGCCCGCCACGAGCGGTGATCGTTCGTGGCGTGGCCAGTGGACAGCGTAATATGTCCCGGCACCCGTCGCAGATGGCGGGCGCGGGATGCGATATGGTGTTCCGGGTCGTGCCACGGGGATGTGGCGGAATGGCAGACGCGCACGGTTCAGGTCCGTGTGTCCGAAAGGACGTGGGGGTTCAACTCCCCCCATCCCCACCAGAACAAGGGCTCCGCAGACAGCGGGGCCCTTGCTTCGTATCGGGGCGTTTCGGACGTCACGCTATGCTCCGATGGTTTCCCTGCCTCCCACGGACCAGGAGTGGCGTGTGACTGTCGCGTTGGTGACCGGTTCCGGCGGTCTGATCGGCTCCGAGGCGGCCCGGCACTTCGCCGGACTGGGTCTCGACGTGGTCGGCATCGACAACGACATGCGGCGGTACTTCTTCGGCGAGGACGGCTCGACCGCCTGGAGCCTGGACCGGCTCGCCGCCGACCTCGGCTCCGCGTACACCCACCACGCCGTGGACATCCGCGACCGGGACGGCCTGGAGCAGGTCTTCAAGCGGTACGGCAAGGACATCGCCGTGGTGATCCACAGCGCCGCCCAGCCGAGCCACGACTGGGCCGCCAAGGAGCCGTTCACCGACTTCGACGTGAACGCCGGCGGCACGCTCAACGTGCTGGAGTACACCCGGCGGCACGCGATCGACGCGCCGTTCATCCACTGCTCCACCAACAAGGTGTACGGCGACCGGCCCAACTCGCTGCCGCTGATCGAGCTGGAGACCCGCTACGAGCTGCCCGAGGACCACCGCTGGTACGACGGCATCACCGAGGACATGTCGATCGACGAGTCGCTGCACTCGATCTTCGGCGCCTCGAAGGTCGCCTCGGACGTGATGGTCCAGGAGTACGGCCGTTACTTCGACATGAAGACCGCCTGCTTCCGGGGCGGCACACTGACCGGCCCGGCGCACTCCGCCGCCGAGTTGCACGGCTTCCTGGCGTACCTGATGCGCTGCGTGATGGAGGGCCGGACGTACAACCTCTTCGGCTACAAGGGGAAGATGGTCCGGGACGCGATCCACTCGCACGACGTGCTCACCGCGTTCGAGGCGTTCTTCCGCGAGCCGCGCTCGGCCCAGGTCTACAACCTCGGCGGCGGCCGGCACTCGAACACCTCGCACATCGAGGCGTTCCGGATCGCCCAGGAGATCACCGGCCGCGAGGCCCGGATCAACTACGTCGAGCAGGCCCGCACCGGCGACCACCAGTGGTACGTCAGCAGCATGGCCCGCTTCGAGGAGCACTACCCGTCCTGGAAGATTACGTACGACGTGCCGATGATCCTCCGCGAGATCTACGAGGCCAACGTCGACAAGTGGGTGCCGAAGGCATGAGCGCCGGGACCAAGCGCAACGTCCTCGGCGTCGGGGTCGACGCGACCGACTACGCCCGGGCCACCGAGGCCGTGGTCTCGGCCGCGCACGAGCGCCGCCCACTGGCGCTCACCGCGCTCGCCGTGCACGGCGTGATGACCGGCGTGCTCGACCCGGCGCACAACGCCCGGCTCAACTCGTTCGACGTGGTCACCCCGGACGGTCAGCCGGTGCGCTGGGCGCTCAACCTGCTGCACGGCGCCGGGCTCACCGACCGCGTCTACGGCCCGGAGCTGACCCTGCGGGTGCTCGCCCGGTTCGCCGAGGAGGGGCTGCCGGTCTATCTCTACGGCTCCACCGAGGAGACGCTGTCCCGGCTGGTCCCGGCGCTGGAGCGCAAGTTCCCCGCGCTGAAGATCGCCGGGGTCGAGCCGTCCAAGTTCCGCGCCGCCACCCCGGGCGAGGACGCCGAGATCGCCGACCGGATCCGGGCCAGCGGCGCCCGCCTCGTCCTGGTCGGGCTGGGCTGCCCGCGCCAGGAGGTCTTCGCGTACGCCATGCGCCCGCTGCTGGACATGCCGCTGATGGCTGTCGGCGCGGCGTTCGACTACCACGCCGGTCTGCTGCGCAACCCGCCCGTGATGCAGCGCGCCGGGCTGGAGTGGTTCTGGCGCCTCCCTGGAGCCCAAGCGCCTGTGGCGCCGGTACGTCATCCTCAACCCGGCCTACTTCTCTCTGGCTCGCCGCCCAGAAGACCGGGCTGTGGAAGGCACCCCGCCGGCGCCGGCCACCGCCCGACCGGCCACTTTCGACGTCTGACCCGCCCCGACGACCCCTACGGGCCCGGATACGGGACGAACCGGGGTGCCGTCCCGGATTCGGCGAACGTCGAAACGGGCAAGGCTGAGGGGCATGGATGACCGCCTCGCCGTACTGCTTCCCGTCGCCGCCGTCTGGCTCGCCGCCGGACTGGTCGCGGAGGGCCTGCCCGGGCTCGACCGCGCCCGCGCGCTGCGCCGGCGTACCGGATGGTTGTCCGCCCTGGTGCTGACCGGCCTCGCGCTCACCGCGGCGGTCCTCGCCGCGGGCCTGCAGAGCGCCGGCGACACCGCTGTGGACCGGGCCG
Organism: Micromonospora sp. M42; assembly: GCF_000568915.1. Taxonomy (NCBI): domain Bacteria; kingdom Bacillati; phylum Actinomycetota; class Actinomycetes; order Micromonosporales; family Micromonosporaceae; genus Micromonospora; species Micromonospora sp. M42. The sequence continues at coordinate 4,285,778 of NZ_KK037233.1, forward strand.
CCGCCGCGCTCGGCCTCGCGGCGGCGCCGGCGGCCGTGGTGGCGGTCTGCACGGTACGGCGGGTCCGGCGGCTGCGCTCCGGCGCGGGCGCGTTCGCGGCGGCGCCGGGAACGCCCGCCCCGCACGGGCTGCGCGCGGCCGCGGCGCATCCGCTGATCGCGCTGCCGTTGCAGGCGACGGCGCTCGCGGTGCTGGTGGCCGTGCTGCCGGCGCTCGGCGTCGACCTGCTCGCCGCGCCCGGAGTGGCCGGCCCGGTGATCACCGTCGCGGTGCTCGGTGTGTGCGCGATCGGGGTACGCCACGCGCTGCGGCACAACCGGCTCGCCGAGCGGGCCATGCCGGCGGCCGAGCCGGTGTCAGCGCGACCGGCTCGCGCCCTGCACGTATAGCAGCTCCAGGATCGCGCGGGTCGCCTCGAACCATCGGTCCAGCCAGCCGGGCGGAGGGACGCTGCCCTTCGGCGGCAGTTCCATCAGCAGACCGCGCAGCAGCGGATGGTCCACCAGGGACTCCTGCTGCTCGATCGGCCAGCCGCTCGGCGGGAACGACGGCTCGGTGAGCGGGTTGGGGTCCAGCGACGGCAGGGACAGCGGCGTCGCGGCCTGCTCGGGCACGCCACCCTCGCGGGCCTCCTCGCCGTCGCCGGAGACCACCTCGGTGAGGACGGTGTCCCGGCGGGCGCCGCGGTACTTGCCACCGAACCGCTCGGGCTTGCCCGGGCCGCTGGTGAGGTTCTCTGAACCGATCGTCGTCATCCGTCTCGCCTGCCTCGTTCGGTTGCCGATCCGTGCGGTTCAACGAGGCGGATCGAAACTGGCGACGGGTGCGGCGTCCGGACGCGAATGGTCCCGCCCGGCAACGCTGCCGGACGGGACCACGCTGCGGTGCCGGTCAGCTCCGGCCGAACGCGCCGCCCCGGGCGCGGGCGACGAAGGTCTGCCAGTCGTCCGGAGCGAAGATCAGGGCCGGGCCTGTCTTGTCCTTCGAGTCCCGGACCCCGACCGCCCCGGTCACGTACGCGACCTCCACGCAGTTGTCGCAGTTCGGCCCGCTCTTCGAGCTCTTGAACCACGTCGCCTGCGTCAGGTCCACGGGGAACTCCTTGGTCGCCATTTCCACAGTGGCTCCTCTGCCAGTTTCGCGATATGTGCGATGGATTCCTCCGGGCGTATGGCCGCTGCTCGAATGTGATCGAAGATGAAGCTGTACTTCTGCAGTTCGTCGCTCTTCTCCAGGAAGAGCCCACCCGTGGCGTTCTCCGCGTACACGACATCGGGATCACTCGGCTCGGGGAAGCTGAGGATCGTGAAGGTGCCGTCCATGCCCGCGTGCGCGCCCACCTCGAAGGGCAGGACCTGCACTGTCACGTTCGGCAGTTCAGCCACCTCCACCAGCCGCTTGAGCTGACCACGCATCACCGCGTCGCCGCCAACCGGCCTGCTCAGCACCGCCTCATCGAGCACCACCCACAGATCGACCGGATCGTCCTGCGTCAACAACGACTGACGGCCCAATCGGACACGCACCCGTTGGTCTACTTGTTCGGCGGTGAAGTCCGGCCGGGCCGCCCGGATCATCGCGCCGGCGTACTCCTCGGTCTCCAGCAGCCCCGGCACGACCTGCTGCTCGTACGCCCGGATGGAGCTGGCCGCGGCTTCCAGGCCGACGTACGCCCCGACCAGCACCGTGCTGTACGGATGCCACCAGCCCTTCTGCCGGGCCTCACGGGCGATCTGCACCAGCTCGTCGCTCTCCGCGCCGACGACTCCGTAGATACGGAGCATGTCGCGCACGTCGCGCGGCGTGGCGGTGGTGTGGCCGGTCTCGATCCGGGAGACCTTCGACGCCGAGCACTCCAACTGCTCGGCCACCGCTTCTATGGTGATGCCCGCGGCCTCGCGCTGCCGGCGGAGTTCCGCCCCCAGCCGGCGCCGCCGGATGGTGGGGCTGCGCCGTTCGGTCACGGCATCTCCTCGGCTCGCGACTGCGTCACAGTCACCCGGCTACCTCCGGTCGGTCGCGCCCCGATTCCGCACCCACCGCGGGCGCGACCGGCGGGCGGCGGGCGAGCGTTCGCGGCAGGGGTGGTGCCGGTCGTCGACCGGCCGCGACGGGCGAAACCGGCGTCCAGTGTGACGCCCCGATACCTGACGCTTCAAGTTTCCCGTTCACGTGTCCTCCTCACCTATCCGCAAAACACGACGTGCAACTTGCATGTCGCACGTCGCTGTAGCACTCTGTCCGTATGGCACGGGTTACTCACCGTCTTCGAACGATCTCCGGGCGTGGTGACACCGCGGTCCGTGGGACGGCCGGAGGGGAGCCGTCCCGCGCCGTGCGACCTGCCCCGGAATGAAGACCCCGTCGCTGCAAGCCAGCTTGGCTGCGGCGGCGGGAGCGGTAACCGGGAGCAGCCGGGTGATGGTCGGGTGGCGGTCCGCCACCGCGGGTACGGCCCGACCAGCACCGCCAAACGACCGCCGGTCCACGAGGCAGACCCCCGTCACCGGACCGCACCGACCTCGTTCAGCCTCGCCGGTCCCGACGACCGGCCGACCCTCCCCAGGAGCCCATGTGCTTCCCCGCTCCGGTGACGTACTGCACGTGACGCGCGCGGCGAGTGTCCAGTTCTTCCGACCGATCATGTTCCGGGTGATCCGGATTCTCGACTGGCCGACCTACGACGGTTGGCTCTGGCTCGACGGCTACGAGTTGAACGCGGCGGGGGACGCGGTCAACCGGCGGTCGATCTTCGTACTCGAAGAGGGGTTGCAGCAGGTCCACGCTGCGCCGGTCCCCCGGCAGCACACCGTCCGGACGGCCCGCCGCCCGGTGGTCCGGACTCCGGTCCGGGTGGGCTGACCTCACGATTCCCGGTCGGGAGGGCGTGCCGACGCCATAGAATCGGTACGCCCGCCCCGGCATGTTCCACCCGCGCGCCACGGACCCTGAACCTGGGATGGTCATGGTCAATCTGCCCGCCGCGCGGCGGCACCACCGGTCCCGTGTCGGCTATGCCCTCGGGCTGTTCGCCTTCCTCGTCGTGGCCACCGCGCTCGCGCTCGTGGTGCGGCACCCCGCCTTCTCCGCCACCCAGCAGCTCGCCGAGCCGGTACCGGCCCCGGAGATCACCGTGGCCGGTGAGGACGGCCGAGCCGCATCCGGCGAGGACGCCCGGGCGGCGGCCGGCGAGGACGACGGCTGGTCTCCCACCGACCCGTCGCAGGACGAGGACGATCCGGAGGCCGACGCGCCGCCCGCAGGCACCGGAGGCGGCGAGGGCGCGCTCGCCGAGCGGCCCACCGACCCCACCGACGACCTCAGCCGGTCGCTGTTCTACTCCGGCCTGCTCGGGCTCGCCATCTCCCTCGCCGGCCTCGGGCTGGTCGGCGCCCGCCGGCGTCAGTGGTGAACGTTCCGACGCCGGTCGTGGACGTCAGGGCGTGGTGGTGGTCGCCGGGGCGGAACCCGGCGAGCTCGGGCCGGCGGTCGGCGGCGCAGGTACGGCCACCACGATGGTGACCCGGTCGTCCTCACCCACCGGGTAGCCGGCCTCCGGATCGGTCGAGATCACCGTGCCGGCCGGCCGGTCCGACGCCCGCCGCTGCACCCGGTAGTCCACGTCCAGCCGGTCGAGCGCCGCCCGGGCGGCGGCCTCCGGCAGCCCCACAAGCGGTGGCATCGGCACCTCGACCGCCTCGGTCGTGGGTGGCGTGCTCGGCGGGGAACTGCTCGGCGCGGCGCTCGTCGGGGCGGCACTGGTCTGCGCCGAGGTGCTCGGCATCGCCGACGGCACCGTGCCCGGATCCGAATCCCGGTCGGCGGCACGCAGCGCCAGCCACACGCCCGCCCCGATCAAGCCCAGCAGGAGCAGCGCCAGGATGCCCAGCAGGATCGGCATCCACCAGCGGCGTCCGGCCTGCTCGTCGCCGTACCACTCGCCCCCGGGCTCGGGATAGCCGGCCGGTCGCGGCGGCGGCACCCCGGCCCGGCCGGACCAGGCGCCCACCGGCTCCTGCGGTGCGGTGGCGTCCAACGGACGCCGCGACGGCCCGCCGGGCAGCGGACGGGTTGCGTCACCGCCCGCGTCCGGCGGCATCGCTTGGGTCTCGTCGCTCCCGGCGGCATTGCGCGGCATGGCGCGGGTCGCGTCGACGTCCTCTCCGCCCGAGTCGCGCGGCATCGCGCGGGTGGCGTCGGCGTCCTCCCCGGCCGGATGCCGGGGCATGGCGCGGGTCTCGTCCGCGTCACCGGCGGGAGGATCCTGACGGTCGTCGCTCATGGCACGTCCTTTCCCCACCGGGACGGGGCGCACGGCCCTCGATCGTCCACCGTAACGGGCCACCGCCAGGTCGGCCGGGATCAGCGCGCCCGCGCCGGTCAGCCAGTCTGCGACGGGGTGGCGGACGGCGACTCGGACCGGGTGTCGCCGCAGGTCAGCACCACCTGGTCGTTCCATCGCGCCGGGCTGCCCGCGACCGGCTCCTGTGCCGTGACCGGGCCCTGGCGACCAGTGCCGTAGCGGGGATAGAGCCCGGCGTCCACCAGATCGTCCGCGGCGTCGGAGCAGGACAGCGCACCCACGTCGGGCACGCTGACCGCCGGGGCCGGTCCGGTCACGAACAGGGAGACGGTGACGCCGCGCTTCACCGGCGTACCCGGCGCCGGGGAGGCGCGCTCCACCGAGCGTCCGGCGCCGGTGCCGAAGACCAGTCGCCAGCCGAGCCGGCGGTCACGCAACTCCCGGCGGGCCTGCTCGAAGTCGACGCCGACCACCTCGGGCACGGTGAGCCCGGCGGGCGTGCTCGTCCGCGTACCGGTCGGGGCCGTGGTCGCGGGAGGCGTGGTGGCCGGCGCGGACGTCGAGGCGGTGACAACCGGCGTGGCCTCGCCGGAGGCGGCCGGGCGGTCCGGGTCGCCGGCCAGGATCCAGCCGGCGCTGCCCCCGATCACCGCCAGCAGAACCACTGCCAGGCCACCCCCGAGGAACAGCCGGGCCCGTCCCGGGCCGGTGCCGTCGCCGTCCGGTCGCCGCTCGTCCGTCATGTCCCCCGCCCCCGCTCATCGACGACCGTATCCACCGCTGCCAAACGGTCACGGCGTGTCGCCACGACTCGCCGCGCCGACCTCGGGACGTTACGCTCCCCGGCATGGTCAGTCGGGGCTGGGGAGGATCGACCGCCGCCGCGTTCGGCGTCGCTGCCGGCGCGGGCGCCGCGCAGCTCGGTTTCGGGTACGGGTTGGGCATCATCAACTGGGCGCCGACCGGCGCGGTACGGATCGAGGCGGCCTGGGTGGCGAGCCTCGCGTGGGCGACCTGGATCGCGGCGACCTCGGTCATCGCCGGCGCGGTCTGCGCCCAGCGCCTGCGGGGCCGGGACGACGAGTCGCAGGGCCGGCCGCCCCGGTTCGCGCTGGTGCTCGCCGCAGCTGTCGGCGCGCTCGTCACCGTACTGCTGGTGGCGGTGCCGGCGCGGGCGGCCCAGGTGCCGGACGTGTCCGCGCCGCAGACCGTCGCCGCCGCGTACGCGGGAGCCGGACTGCTTCTCGGGATGCTGCTCGCCACCTGGGCGTTGCACACCCGCGCCGCCGCCACCAACCTCATCGCCACCTCGGGCTGGCTCTGGCTGCTCGCCGTCGTGTCGGTGGTCGACGGGGTGATCGCCGGCCGTGGCCTGACCACCGCCCAACTCGGCATCTGGCAGATCAGCGCGGACCGAGGCGCGTTCTGGATCCGCGACTACTTCTACTGGCCCGGCGCGCTGCTGTCGGTACTCTCCGCGCTCGTGATCGGCGTGCTGGCGGCCCGGCGCGCGGCCCGCGCCGCCGAGGTACGGGTCGGCGCGGCCGCCTCCGGAGCGGCCGGACCGCTGCTCGTGGCACTGGCGTACCTGCTCGCCGTACCGCGGCTCGCCGGGATCGCCGCCGAGCAGTTGTCGGCCCACCTGATCGCCCCGTACGCGGTGATCGCCGGTGTCGGCGGCTCGATGCTGACGGCCGCGCTCGCCCAGCGCGCCGAGCGTCGCGCCGCCGAGCGGGTCACCGTTCCGCGCCAGCGCACCGGCGAGCCGGACCCGGTCGTCGGCGAGGCCGACCCGGCGACCGGCGACCTGGCGACCGGCGACCCGGCCTCGAAGGACGGGCCGTCGGAGCCGGCCGGATCCGCGTCGGACCCGTCCGGCACGTCGTCGGCGGGCAGCTCCGGTGAACGCCCGTCGGGCGTGTCGCGCCGGCGCTCGACCGGATTGTTCGGGGCGCGGAAGGCCCGCCCGTCAGCGGCAGATCCGTCAAGCCCGTCAGCGGTCGGCACATCGGGTCCGTCGGCGGCAGATCCGTCGAGCCCGTCAGCGGTCGGCCGGTCAGCGTCGGACCGGTCAGCATCGGACCGGTCAGCGTCGGACCGGTCAGCTTCGGACCGGTCGGCGGACTGGGCGGCCGGGACGGACAAGGCACCGGACACCTCGGCCGGCACGCGTGAGGCGACGGCCGCAGCCGAGCCTGGCGTAGCCGTCGGCCGGACCGGAACGGAGAAGGGCCGTGCCACCCGGTCGGCTACCGGCCGTCGGGGTCGGGCTGTCCCGCCGCAGCGCCAGCCCGAAGCCCTGGACCACCCGCAGACCAGCCAGGACGGTCCCTCGTCACGTTCAGACAAGCCCTCGTAGTACCCCGAGGCTCCTCAGCGGTCGCCCGAATCCCGCCCACTCCCATCGATCTTGGAGTTGTGGTGCCTCCCAAACCGCCCAACAAGGGCATCCGAGGCGCCACAACTCCAAGATCGGCGAGGCGGGGGCGGGAGGGCGGGGGCGGGGGCGGGGGCGGGGTTAGTCGGCGGGCCAGGTGTGTACGGGCTCGTTGCTGCGCTGGAGTTCGGCGTAGCGCTTGACCATGTGGTGCAGGGCGGCCTCGCGGTCCAGGCCGCGGTGCCGCTCGGCCGCCCACACCGTCTCGGTCTGCCAGACCGCGCCGTTGCGGCCGGTACGGCAACGGCCCTCGATCACGCCCAGCAGACGGTCCCGCTCGGCCGGGGCGACGCCGAACCGGTCCAGCCCCTGCTCGGCCACCGGGAGCAGCGTCTCGAGGACGAGCTTGGTCACCGGTACGTCGCCGAGGCGCGGCCAGTGCAGGACCGCCTCGATGCCGCGCCGGGCGGCGGCGTGGAAGTTCTCCTCCGCCGAGCTGAACGTCAGCTGGCTCCAGATGGGACGGTCCGCCTCGGCGAGGCCGCGGGCCAGCCCGAAGTAGAACGCCGCGTTGGCGAGCATGTCCACCACTGTCGGGCCGGCGGGCAGCACCCGGTTCTCGACCCGCAGGTGCGGGCGGTCGTTCATGATGTCGTAGACCGGCCGGTTCCAGCGGTAGACGGTGCCGTTGTGCAGCCGCAGCTCACCGAGCTGGGGCACGCCCCCGGCGTGCAGCACCTCGACCGGGTCCTCGTCCTCGCAGATCGGCAGCAGCGGCGGGAAGTAGCGGACGTTCTCCTCGAACAGGTCGAAGATCGAGGTGATCCAGCGCTCCCCGAACCACACCCGGGGGCGTACTCCCTGGGCCTTCAGCTCGTCCGGGCGGGTGTCGGTGGCCTGCTGGAACAGCGCGATCCGGGTCTCCGCCCAGAGCTGCCGGCCGTAGAGGAACGGCGAGTTGGCCCCGACGGCGACCTGGACGCCGGCGATCGCCTGGGACGCGTTCCAGTAGTCGGCGAAGCTGTCCGGCGCGACCTGCAGGTGGAACTGGAGGCTGGTGCAGGCGGCCTCCGGCGCGATCGAGTCGGTGTGCGTACGCAGCCGCTCGACGCCGTTGATGTCCAGCTCGATGTCCTCGCCCCGGGCGCCCACGATCTGGTCGTTGAGGACGCGGTACCGCTCGTTCGTGGAGAGGTTGTCGGCGACCAGGTGGCGTTCGGTGAGCGTGGGCAGGATGCCGACCATCATGATCGTCGCGTCGGACTTGGCGGCCCGCTCGTCGGCGCGGCTGAGGCTGCTGCGCAGGTCCTGCTCGTAGTCGGCGAAGCCGCTGCCCTCGATCAGCCGGGGTGAGGCGTTCAGTTCGAGGTTGAACTGCCCCAGCTCGGTCTGGAACAGCGGGTCGGCGATGTCGGCCAGGATCTGGTCGTTGCGCATGGCGGGTTCGGCGGCGGCGTCGATCAGGTTCAGCTCGATCTCCAGCCCGGTCATCGGCCGGTCGGCGTCGAAGCCGAAGTCGTCGAGCATCAGTGCGAAGACGTCCAGGCAGCGCCGGACCTTCTGCCGGTAGCGGACCCGATCCTCGCGGGAGAAGGCGCCCTGGTCGACGTCTCTGCCCATGTGTCCTCCCGACGCCGGTGCGACGGAACCGTACCGTTCCGCAACGCATTGTGAACCATTCACGTGGTGCGCGTAAGTGCGCCCCGTCCGCAGCCCGCTGTACGGGCGGCAGATCTGCACCTGTACCCCGTCGGCACCCCCACCAGCGCCGTCGGCCGGAGAACATCGGGTGACGATTCGCACCCGCTGCGCGTACACGGGAAGGGCCCGCACCGTCGGCGGACGGTGCGGGCCCCGCGGGCCTGGCCGGGCTCAGCCCTGGCGGATGGCCTCACCCTCGATCTCGATCTTGACCTTGCGGCCGACCAGGACGCCGCCGGTCTCCAGCGCCACGTTCCAGGTCAGGCCGAAGTCCTCGCGGTCGATCTCGGTGGAGGCGGAGAAGCCGAAGATGTCCTGCCCGAAGGGGCTGCGGCCGACGCCCTCGAACTCGACCTCCAGCTCGACCTGACGGGTCACGCCCTTGATGGTCAGCTCGCCGACGAGCACGAACTCGTTGCCGTCGCGGGACTTCACCTCGGTGCTGCGGAACTCCAGCGTCGGGTACTGCTCGACGTCGAGGAACTCCGGGCTGCGCAGGTGCGCGTCGCGGTCCGCCTGTGCGGTGTTGATGCTGGCGGCCTGGATGCTGGCGGTGACCGTGGACTGCATCGGGTCGTCGGCGATGGTGATGGTGGCGGTCGCGTCGGCGAACTCACCGCGTACCTTGCTGACCATCATGTGCCGGGCGACGAATCCGACACGCTTGTGCGCGGCATCCAGAAGATAGGTGCCGGGGGTGGGGATGGTGAGACCCTCCCAGTCGCGGGTAGTCGCCTCGGTGCTGCTGGTCATGGTGCTCTCCTCCGGGGAAAACGGTTTAGTATCCCAACGACTGACTGAGCAACTATAGCTACAGCAATATTCCCTGTGTCAAGTGTTGCTAGGATGGTGGCGTGGACCAGAACGTGTTCGACGATCCCCGGATCACCGCCGTCGGCCTCCTCGTCGAGGCGCACGCCGGGCTCTCCGCCCGGTTCGCCGCCCAGTTCGACGAGCACGGCCTCTCCCCGGTCGAGTTCGAGGTGCTCACCCGACTCGCCCGCTCACCCAACAACCAGCTGCGGATGACCGACCTGGCGGCGCAGACCTCGCTCTCCACCAGCGGCGTGACCCGCGTGGTGGACCGGATGGAGCGGGACGGGCTGATCCGCCGGCGCGCCTGCCCGTCCGACCGCCGCAGCTCCTTCGCGGTGGTGACCGCAGCGGGCCTGAGCCGGCTGGACGCCATCCTTCCCGGCCACCTGCGGATCATCGAGCAGTGGTTCACCGGCCAGCTCGACCCGAGCCAGCTCGACGGGCTGCTGGACGGGCTGCGCCGGGTCCGGGACGCGGTCCACCCGGGCGCCACGGCCGGCAGCACCGAGCCGGACGAGGACGCCGCCTGACGGTCCACTGCCGACGGTCCACAGCTCCACTATCCGCCGATTGATACCGGCGGGTCACCGGCAGAATGACCGGCAGAACCGCTCAAACAGTCGGGCAAAGGGGCGCAAAAGCCCCCATATCTCTTGCAGCCCATCGGTAGTCTTCCCGGAGCGGGGGGCACCGGGGGGTGCTGGCGCGAGCGTCGAGCGAGGGGCAGCACCAGGGGGCTACTTCGTTCGCGCCACCCCCGCGCCCTCCGCCTCCTGGCGCACGCGGCCGCTGGTCAGCGTGCCTTCTGACGCCGGGCCGCCAGGGAGAAGAGCAGTTCCTCCTCCTGCGGCAGCAGGCTGACGCCGGTGGCCCGCCGAGCGGCGTCCAGGCGGTCCAGCACGGCCGGGTCCCCGCTGCTGACCGCCAGCCCCACGAGCGCCTCGACCAGGTCGCGCCGGCCCGCGCCGCCCGCCGCCGCGTCGGCCGCCGCCGCGAACCACTCCACCGCCAGTTCCCGGTCCCCCCGGCGCAGCGCCACGTGCCCCTCGATCAGCCCACGCAGCGCGTCCTCGGCGCGTGCGTCCGCCACCGCGCCGGGTGGATTCAGGCTCTCCACGACCGGCGGCCGACGCTGGCCCGGCACCGCACCCGAGGGCCAAAGCTCGGCGGCCGCGGCCAGCGCCTCGTCGCCCCGGCCCTGGCCGGCGAGCGCCAGCGCGACCTTGCCGACCGTCCGTCGCTGTCGGCGGGGATCGCCCAGCTCGGCGAGCGCTGTCGCCACCCGGCGGCCCTGCTCGACCGCCTCCGCGTACCGGCCCTCCAGACGGGTCAGCTCGGCCTGATCGGCCCGCGCCAGCAGGCGCAGGCGCCGGTCGCCGCACTGCGCCGCCAGGCGGTCCACGGTGGCCAGCCGCCGCCGGGCGTCGGCCAGCCGCGCCGCGCGTACGTCGTGCCAGGTGAGGTGCGACTGGGCAACGGCCATCTCGCGTACCCGGCCGTGGCGGGTGGCCGTCGCCAGCGCGGCCTCGGCCTGCTCACGGGCCTCGTCGTGCGCACCGAGCCCGCGCAGCAGCACGCAGAGAACGGACCGGGCCGACAGCTCCCCGACCACGTCACCCGCCTCGGCGAAGATGACGAGCGCGGCCCGGGCGGCCGGCAACTCCTCCGCGCCCGCGCCGTGCTCGGCGGCCAGCCGGGCCGCGCCGAGCATCGCCCAGGCCCGCAGCGTGGACCGGGTGCCGGCGGTACGCGGATCGGCCAGCAGCCGCCGCAGCCAGCGCCGGCCGGAGACGTCCCGCCCGCGCAGCCGCCACCACCGGGGCAGCGACGCGGCCAGCAGCAGCGCCGTCTCCGGCGCATGCTCGGCGGCGTACGCGAGGGCGGCGGTGATGTCGCTCGTCGCCTCGTCGAGCAGGCGTACCGCGCCGGACAACTGTGCGCCCACCAGCCCGGGCGCGGTGCGGTGGACGAACCTGGCGATCACCGCGGCGTGCCGGAGCCGGATCCCGGCGGTCTCGCCCTCGACGTCGGCCTGCTCGGCCGCGAAGTCACGGACCGCGTCCAGCAACCGGAACCGGAACGGGCCGGTGCCCCGGACGCTGAGCAGGCCCAGCTCGCGCAGCCGGTCCAGCATCGGCGCCGCGTCCCACCGCTCGCCGCCACCGGCGAGCAGCTCCCCGGCGAGCAGCCTCCCGGCGAGCAGCTCCTCGGCCAGCTCGACCGACCAGCGGTTACGGAACGCGGAGAGCCGCCGCAACGCGGCCCGGTCGGCGGGCGCGAGCAGGTGGTAGCTGCTGGCCACCGCCTCGCGCAGCGTCACCGTGCCGGCCGATCGGTCGGCGGCGGGCTCCCACCCGGGATGGGCGCCGGTCAGGTCCAGCACGCGGTCGCCGTAGCGGTCGAGCAGTTCGGTGACGTCGAGGATGCGTCCCCGCGCCGCCATCAGCTCGATCGCCAGCGGCAGCCCGCCGAGGCGGCGTACCAGCGCGGCGAGCGCCGGCAGCTCGGCCGCCGTGGGTGGTTCGCGGCGGGCCTGGGCGAGGCGGGCGGCGAACAGCGCCGCAGCGGGCCAGCGATCCAGGTCGGCCCGGTCGGCGGGCGCGGCGTCCGCCGGTGGCACGTCGAGCGGCGCGACCGGGCGGACCAGCTCGCCGGGCAACCCGACCGGGCGGCGGCCGGTCACCAGCACCCGGAGATCCGGCGCGGCGGCGGTCAGGGCGCGAAGCGCCCCGGCCACCGGCTCGGGTGCCCGGTCGACCGCGTCGACGACCAGCAACGCCGGCCGGCCGTCGAGCCGGCAGGCGAGGTCGGCCAGCCGGTTCACACCGAACACCGACGCGGACGCGGCGAGCACGTCGGCGACGTCCGAGCCCTCCCCGACCAGCACCCCGCTGACACCGCCCGGGTGCCGGGCCGCCACCGCGTGCGCGACAGTGACGGCGAGCGCGGTCTTGCCGACCCCGGCGAGCCCGACCAGGCTCACCACCGGGTGGGCGTCGAGCAGACCGGACACCTCGGCCACGTCCCGGTCGCGGCCCACCAGGGGTACGGGCTGGGGCAACGCGACCGGCGCGGCCGACGGTCCGGCGGCTGCGGTGTCGGGGAGGCGGGGTCCGGGCCGGGCCGGCGTGGGCCGGGCGGTGGCGACGAACTCCCGCCGGTCGTCACCGGCCAGGCCGAGCGCGTCGGCCAGCAGATCCACTGTGGTGCGCTGAGGGCGGACGGCCCGCCCTCGCTCCAGATCGCGGACCGTCCGCACGCCCACGCCGGCCCGGCCCGCCAGCTCGGCCTGGGTCAGGCCGGCGGCGAGCCGGTGCCCGCGCAACAGATCGGACAGACCGGTGCGACCGCCTGGGCTCCGCGCACCGTCATGATCCGGAGTCATGGGCACGAAGAGTACGGATCGACTCCGACGCTCCACAGCCCATCGTCACCCACCCGACCGTCCCCTGCCGTTATCCGACAGGATGCGGACGAGTGCGCCTCTCACATGCCGAGGTCACGGGCGATGATCATGCGCTGCACCTCGCTGGTGCCCTCACCGATCTCCAGGATCTTGGAATCGCGCCAGAAGCGGGCCACCGGGTACTCGTTCATGAAGCCGTACCCGCCGTGGATCTGCGTCGCCTCGCGGGCGTTGTCCACCGCGACGGTGCTCGCGTGCAGCTTGGCGATCGCCGCCTGGCGCTTGAACGGCTCACCGGCGAGCATCCGCGCGGCGGCGTCGTAGTAGGCCAGCCGGGCGGTGTGCGCCTTCATCTCCATGTCCGCGATCTTGAACTGGATGGCCTGGTAGTTGCCGATCGGCTGACCGAACGCCTGGCGCTCCTTGGCGTACTTGATCGACTCGTCCACGCAGCCCTGGGCCAGGCCGACGGCGAGCGCCGCGATGGCGATCCGGCCCTCGTCCAGGATGCGCAGGAACTGGGCGAAGCCCCGGCCGCGCTCGCCGAGCAGGTTGGCCGCCGGCACCCGGCAGTCGTCGAACGTCAGCTCGTGCGTGTCCGACGCGGTCCAGCCGACCTTCGAGTAGCCGGGCGCGACGGTGAAGCCGGGCGTACCCGACGGCACGATGATCGTGGACAGCTCCTTGCCGCCGTCCGGCCGCGTACCGGTGACTGCGGTGACGGTGACCAGCGCGGTGATGTCGGTGCCGGAGTTGGTGATGAACGCCTTCGAGCCGTTGATCACCCACTCGTCGCCGTCCAGGACCGCCCGCGTCCGGGTGCCGCCCGCGTCCGACCCGGTGCCCGGCTCGGTGAGCCCGAACCCGGCCAGCGCCTCACCGCTGAGCAGCTTCGGCAACCACTGCGCCTTCTGCTCCTCGGTGCCGAACCGGTAGATCGGCATCGCGCCGAGCGACACCGCGGCCTCCAGCGTGATCGCCACGCTGGAGTCGACCCGGGCCAGCTCCTCCAGGGCCAGGCAGAGCGCGAAGTAGTCGCCGCCCATACCGCCGTGCTCCTCCGCGAACGGCAGCCCGAACAGGCCCATCTTGCCCATCTGACGGACGATCTCGTACGGGAAGGTGTGCTGCTCGTAGTGCTCGGCGATGGTGGGCGCGACCACCTCGCGGGCGAATTCCCGGACGCTCTCCCGCAGCGCCTGCTGCTCCTCGTCGAGCCGGAAGTCCATGTCGATCCTCCTGGAAAGGGCGGGCCGCCGGGCGCTCGTGACGCCGTGAGCGGCGAAGCGTTAGGAGGGGCCCCTTTACATGCACCAGGCGTTAAGAGGGGGCCCTTCCTTACCGGGTCAGACGGGGGTGACTCCGTGGCGGCGCCGGGAGAAGTGCCGCTCCTTGCCGCGCGCGGCGGCGAACCGGCGTACCAGCTCGGCGCGCAGCTCGTGCGGCTCGACGATCGCGTCCACCACCAGCTCGCTGGCGAGGCGGACCACGTCGATGTCGCGCTCGTACTCCTCGCGCTTCGCGGCCACGAACGCGGCCCGCTCGGCCTCGTCGGAGATGGCGGCGATCTTGTTGGCGTAGACCGCGTTGACGGCGGCCTCCGCGCCCATCACCGCGATCTTCGCGGTGGGCAGCGCGATCGTGGCGTCCGGCTCGAAGCCGGGGCCGGCCATCGCGTAGAGACCCGCGCCGTACGCCTTGCGGACCACCACACAGATCTTGGGTACGGTCGCCTCGGAGATCGCCGTGATCATTTTCGCACCGTGCCTGATGATCCCCTGCTTCTCCACCGCGCTGCCGACCATGAAGCCGGGCACGTCGGACAGGAACAGCAGCGGCACGTTGAACGCGTCGCAGAGCTGCACGAACCGGGTCGCCTTGTCGGCCGAGTCGACGAAGAGCACGCCGCCCTTGAACATCGAGTTGTTGCCGACCACGCCGACGACCTCGCCGTTCAGCCGGCCGAACCCGATGGTCAGCTCCTTGGCCCACAGCGCCTGGATCTCGAAGAAGCTGCCGGAGTCGAGCAGACCCTTGACGTACCGGCGCATGTCGAACGCCTGCCGCTCGCTGGCCGGCACCAGCGCGGCCAGGTCGGCCTTCTCCGGCGCGTCCACCGCGTCGGCGGCGGGCGGGTCCTGCTTCCAGTTCGACGGCAGGTACGACAGGTAGGTCCGTACCACGTCGAGCGCGTCGTTCTCGGTCTTGCAGAGGAAGTGACCGACGCCGGACTCGGCGCAGTGCACCTTGGCGCCGCCCATCGCCTCCAGCGTGGTCTTCTCGCCGGTGACCATCTCGACCATCCGGTCGGAGCCGAGGTACATGCTGGCGTTGCCGTCCACCATGGCGACCACATCGCAGAACGCCGGGATGTACGCCCCGCCCGCCGCGCTCGGCCCGAACAGCGCGCACACCTGCGGGATCGAGCCGGAGGCGCGGACCTGGTTCCAGAAGATCTTCCCGGCGCCGCGCCGACCGGGGAACAGGTCGACCTGGTCGGTGATCCGGGCCCCGGCCGAGTCGACCAGGTAGACCATCGGCACGCCGGTCGCGTACGCCCGCTCGATGATCCGGATGATCTTCTCGACGGTACGCGCGCCCCAGCTGCCGGCCTTGACCGTGGAGTCGTTCGCCATCAGGCAGACCTGGCGGCCGTCGATGGTCGCGGTGCCGGTGACGACGCCGTCGGCGGGCAGCCCGTCGGCCATCGCGTTGGCGTAGAGCCCGTCCTCGACGAAGGAGCCCTCGTCGACCAGGTACGCCACCCGCTCCCGGGCGAACAGCTTGCCCTTCGCGGCGTTCGCCGCGTGGTACTTGTCCGCACCACCGGCGCGGGCGCGCTTGCGCAGCTGCTCCAGTGCCTCACCGTCGAGCGTCACGCCGACTCCCGTTGCCACCGCCCGCGCAGGGCGCCACCGACCTGAACGATCGTTAGGCTACCCCACCGCCGCCCTCTCCGGCGACCCGCTCCTCGCACCCCCACCCATCCACTCCCGTGATCAAGGAGTTTGCGTCCTCCACGCGGCCGAATGAGGACACAAACTCCTTGATCAACGCGGAAACGGTCAGGAGGGGAGGGGGGTCAGGCGGGTACGGGGGCCGGCCCGGAGGACTCCCGACGGGAGCTTCTTGCCCACCAGGGTCTCGGCCAGCTCGGCGGCAGCGATCAGGGCGTCCAGGTCGATGCCGGTGTCGATGCCCATGTCGTGCAGCATGTGCACCGCCTCCTCGGTGGCCAGGTTGCCGCTGGCCCCCGGCGCGTACGGGCAGCCGCCGAGGCCGCCCACGCTGGCGTCGAACTCGGTGACGCCCAACTCCATCGCGGTGAGCATGTTCGCCAGCGCGGTACCCCGGGTGTTGTGGAAGTGCAGCAGCACCGGCAGGTGGGCGTTGCGGTCCCGCACCGCCGTGACCAGCTCGCGGACGCGCCGGGGCGTACCCATGCCTGTGGTGTCGCCGAAGGCGACGCGGTCGGCGCCGTCGCGGGCGACCCGGTCCACGATCGCGGCGACCCGGCGGGGGTCCACGTCGCCCTCGTAGGGGCAGCCGAAGCTGGTCGCCACGATCACCTCGGCGGTCGCGCCCGCGCCGTGCAGCAGGTCGATCAGCTCGGCGATGTCGTCCAGCGACTCGTCGGTGGAGCGGTTGACGTTGCGCCGGTTGTGCGTGTCGCTGGCCGAGACCACCACCTCGATCTCGGTGAAGCCGGCGGCCAGCGCCCGCTGCGCGCCCCGGGTGTTCGGCACCAGCGCGGAGTAGCGCACCCCGTCGGCCTTCTCCGCCCGCTGCCACACCTCATCGGCGTCGGCCATCTGCGGGATCGCCCGGGGGTGGACGAAGGAGACGGCCTCGATGCGCCGCACCCCGGTACGGGACAGCGCGTCGAGCAACCGCACCTTGGCGTCGGTGGGGATGGGCTCCTCGTTCTGGAGGCCGTCCCGGGGGCCGACCTCACGGATGCTCACGGAGTCGGGGAGTTCCGCCATCAGGTTCACCTCGTTCGGGTCGAAGGTCAGCGCATCCGGGAGACGATGCCGGTGTCGTAGTCGCCGGAGAGGAACTCCGGGTTCTCCAGCAGCTCGGCGAAGAACGGCAGGTTGCACTTCGGGCCGGCGATCTCGAACTGGGCGACCGCCGCCCGGGCCCGCTCGACCGCCTCCTCGCGGGTGTCCCCGCTGACGATCAGCTTGGCCATCAGGCTGTCGTAGAACGGCGTGACCGTGTTGCCGGCGACGTAGCCGGAGTCCACCCGTACGCCGGCGCCGGCCGGCTCGTTCCAGGTGGTGATCGCGCCCGGGCCGGGCAGGAAGCGCTTCGGGTCCTCGGCGTTGATCCGCAGCTCGATGGCGTGGCCGCGCGGGGCGAGCGCGTCCGGGTCGAACGTCGGCGCCAGCCCGGCCGCCACCCGGAGCTGCTCCTCGACCAGGTCGACGCCGTAGACGTACTCGGTGACCGGGTGCTCGACCTGCAGCCGCGTGTTCATCTCCAGGAAGAAGAACTCCTGCGTCGAAGGATCGAGCAGACATTCCACGGTGCCCGCGTTGCGGTAGTTCACCGCCTCGCCGGCCCGTACCGCGGCGGCCAGGAAGCGCTCGCGCAGCTCCGGCGAGACCGCCGGGGACGGCGACTCCTCGACCAGCTTCTGGTTGCGCCGCTGCACCGAGCACTCCCGCTCGCCGAGCGCCACCACCCGGCCGTCGGCCAGGCCGAGGATCTGCACCTCGACATGGCGTACCCGGGGGAAGTACCGCTCGATCAGCACCGAGCCGTCGCCGAACATCCGCTCCGCGAACGCGCGGACCTTGTCGTACTCGGTGCGCAGCGCCGCCTCGTCGGCGGCCACGCCCATGCCCATGCCACCGCCACCGGCGGCGGCCTTGACCATCACCGGGTAGCCGATCTCCGCGGCCGCCGCGACCGCCGCGTCCAGGTCGGCCGCCGGCTCGGTGGTGCCGGGCGCGACCGGCACCCCGGCCGCCGCCATCAGGTTCCGGGCGTTGATCTTGTCGCCCATCGCGGTGATCGCGTCCGCGCCGGGTCCGACCCAGATCAGACCCGACCCCTCGACGGTACGGGCGAAGTCCGCGTTCTCGGACAGGAAGCCGTAGCCGGGGTGGATCGCCTGCGCGCCGGTGCTGCGGGCGGCCTCGAGGATCGCCTCGACGTTCCGGTAGCTCTGCGCCGGGTTCGCCGGGCCGACGCAGACCGCCTCATCGGCCTCGGTCACGAACGGCAGCGCGCCGTCGGCCTCCGAGTGCACAGCGATCGTCCGGATCCCGAGCCGCCTGCCGGTACGGATGATCCGGCGCGCGATCTCCCCCCGGTTGGCGACCAACAACGATTCGATCATCTTCTGCACGGACGTGACCCCTTCTCGACGCAAAGCCGGGGTCTCTTCTTAACATGCGTTAAGGTCCGGGCGGCGTGTCAGGTCGGGTCGGTGGGCGCGAGCAGGGCCGCGAGCGTCGCGCCGCGCAGCAGCTCGGCCCGGCGCCGGCGATCGACCTCGCCACCGAGGAACGGCGTCGAGTTCATCAGGCCGAACGCCGCGTGGGCGAGCACCCGGGCCGCGCCGTCCGGCAGGCCGGGGTGCAGCGCGGTCAGCACCGTCACCCACTCCTCGACGTACATCCGTTGAAGCCGGCGGATGCGCCGGCGCGGCTCGTCCGGAAGGCGGTCCAGCTCGTGCAGGTGCAGGGCGATCACCGCCGGGTTGGCCAGCGCGAACTCGACGTGAAAGTCGATCAGCGACTCCAGCGCGCCACGCGGGTCGTCCGGGTGCCCGGCGGCCCGCTCCCGCCCGCCCGCGAGCAGCCCCTCGCTGACCGGCACCAGCGCGGCGACGAGCATCGCCTCCTTGCCGGCGAAGTGGTGGTAGAGAGCCGGCCCGGTGACACCGGCCGCCGCGCCGATGTCGTCCATCGACACGCCGTGGTAGCCGCGCGCCGCGAAGAGGCCGACCGCGATCTCCAGGATCTCGTCCCGCCGGGACCGGCGCCGGGCCGTGCCCGCCGTCCCCCGTGCCTGCTGTTCCACCGCCACCGGATCAGCCTAGACCTCGGCGTCGATCTAGAGCAGCCGCGGTTACCCGGCAGTCGCCTCAGTCCTCCTCGATGCCGTGCTCGGCGCGGACCGTCGCCGCCTCGGCCGGCCGGCCCTGGTCGTCGAGCGCGCGGGCCAGCAGCCAGGCGGCATGCGCGGCGGGCCGGGAGCCGGTGGGCAGACCACCCAGCACCGGACGCAGCAGCCCTTCGGCCTGCTCCGGCCGGCCGTCGCGCAACAGCAGCTCGCCGGTCAGCACCTCGACCTGCGCCGCCTCGCCGAACGCCTCGATCGACCGGAGCCGCCCCGGCACACCCTCCAGCCGGTCCAGCGCGGCGGTGAGCCGGTCCTCGCCGATCAGCACCCGGGCGACCGCGTCGGCGGCCATCGCCCGCTCGTACGTGACCACGGGCGGCTCGTCGGGCTGACCGGAGACCGCGGCCGCCGCGGCGTCCACCCCCTCGATCGCGGCCACCGCGGCCGGCAGGTCACCGGACCAGTGCAGGGCGAGGAGTTCCCGCCGCCGGGCCCGCAACTCGTCCACCTGGAATCCGGCCAGCCGCCACGCGCTGGCCGCCGCCGCGAACCGCTGCGCGGCCAGCGCGTCCCGGTCGGCGTCGTAGAGCAGGCCGCCGGACTCTTCCAGCACCTGCGCCCGGCGGGGAAGATTGTCCGGCCCGTCCAGGTTCTCCGCCAACGTGTCGAGCACCGCGAGCGCCAGATCCGTCTCACCGAGCCCCGCGTAGATCCCCGACAGCATGTGCCGGCACCGGTCCGCCTCCGCCTGCGCGCCGGCCCGGTCCAGGCCGAGCACCGCCTCCTCGGCCACCTCGGCGGCCTCGGCCAGCCGGCCGGCCATCCGGTACGCCTCGGCCAGCTCCCACCGCAGCAGCGCGTCGCCCTCCAGCCCCTGCTCGACGCAGAGCGTGACCGCCTCGGCCAGATCGTCCACCGCCTCGCCGGCCCGGTCGGCGGCCAGCAACGCCCGGCCCCGGGTCACCCGCAGCGGCAGGTGGGCGCCGGCCGGGGCGACAGTCAGCGCCTCGTCGCAGGCGGCCACCGCGTCGGCCGGATCGTCGGTGGAGCGGGCGTACGCCAGGCAGGCGCTGGTCAGCATCTCGGCGTCGCCCAGCTCGCCGGCCAGCCGGCGGGACCGTGCCGCCGCGTCCCGGAACTCCTCGGCCCGCTCCAACTGCTCCAGCACGTGCGTGCGGTGCAGCGCGACCCGCCCGGCCAGCCACGGATCGGCGTCCGCCTCCGCGTCGGCGCGGTCGAGCGCGTCGAGCGCCTCCGCCCACCGCTCCCGGTGCACGTGGGCGAGCGCGAGCCGGTCCCAACCGGCGGCCCGATCCCGCGGTTCGCCGTGCGCGGCCAGGTACGCGGCCGACTCCCGGGCCAGCGTCAGCCCCTCGTCCGCGCTCTCCTCGGTCATGCTCAGCAGCACACCGAGCCGCCCGGCCACCACCTGCGCCCGCAGCGGGTCCGGCACCTCCCGCCACGCGGCCAGCGCCTCCCGGTTGACAGCGGTCGCCACCGCCACGCCGTCGTCGTCCTCCTGGGACAACTCGCCCGCCCGCAGCTCCAGCCGCCACGCCCGGGTGGCCGGCGGCAGGTCGGCGTCGCCGTACCGCTCGTCGTACGCGCGCAGCACGGTGCCCAGCCCCTCCCGGCAGTTGGTGCGCCAGCACTCCTCGGCCAGCGCCAGCAGCTCGTCGGCGCCGGCGTCGGCGGGCACGCTGACCGGCGGCTCGGTCGTCGCCCGGTCGTCCGGCGCGGTACGCGGCGCGGGCACCACCGGGCGGCGCACGCTGGCGGAGAGCGGCAGGTGCTCGCCCTCCGGCCCGGCCACCAGCTTCCGGGCGATCAACGCGGACTGGTGCGTGGTGCCGTTACGCGCGTCGAAGCGCCCGGCCAGCCCGGTGGCCGTACCGGCCAGCTCGTCGGCGAGCGCGCCCACCGGCACGTCGGCGGCCGGCCGGTCACCGGAGGCGCGACGGTGCACAGTCAGCTCGGCCGGCACCTGACGCAGCGCCGCCGACGCGGCGGCCGCGAAATGCATCGCGGCAGCCGGGGTGGGTGCCCGGTCCAGCCAGTCCAGGTGCCGCTCGACCAGCTCCAGCGCGCGGGCCTCGTTGCCGGTCGCGGTGCAGAACTCGATGTGCTCGGCGACGTCCCACAGGTTGGCCAGGTGCCCACGCAGCCGCCGGTACGCCTCCCGGTGCGCGTCCCGCGCGGCGTCGCCCCGGCCGGTCTCGCGGTAGGGCGTGAGCAGCGCGGTGAGGATTCCCTGCGGCTGCTCGCTGCAGGTCAGCCGGCCGGCGAGCACCGGCTCGGCGAGGGCCACCGCCTCCTCGTGCCGGCCCAGCCGGACCAGGTGCGCGACCTGCGTGGTCGGGTCGCAGCCGGCGCAGTCGGAGAGCGTGTCGCGGGGCGTGGTCATCCACTTGCGGTACCACTGCTCCGCCGCGTCCTCATCGCCCACGTGCGCGGCGACCAGGTAGCGGTGCTTGTGGACCGCCTGCAACGAGTGCCCGGCGTCGCGGTAGCGCCGCTCCATGTCGTCGAGCACCGCGTACGTCCGGTCCAGCGGCAGCTCCGGGAACTTCACCATGGCGTTGACCATGTACTTGAAGGCCCAGAGCAGCTGGTGCGTGTAGCCCTGGTGGTAGGGCTGCGGATCCTTGTCGTACTCGGACAGGCACCAGGAGAACGTGACGAACGACTTCGCCGGTTCGCCGCCGTAGACGTACGCGGTGGTGCCGGTGACCCGGGCGGCGAAGGCGAGGTGCCGGTCGTCGCCCGCGTCGGCGCGGCGCAGCAGTTGTTCCAGCGCGGCGATCTGCCCCGGGCCGTACGGCATGGTCTCGATCTCGTGGTGCATGCGCCAGAGGTCGTCGTCAGTCACGGGTCACTCCCGGTACGGCCCGGCCGAGCAGGCCGAGGAAGGAACTGTTCAGCAGCGCGGCGTCGGCCGCCCGGATCGGGTGGTGCCCGAGCAGCAGGGCCTGCCCGTAGAGCGCCTCGACGGCCAGCCCGACCAGCTCCGGGTCGGCGAGCGTGGTCACCCGGCGGACCAGCGGGTTGCGGTGGTTGAGCACGAGTTGCGGGCGGTCCGGCGGGGCGGAGGCGGCGAGCGCGTCGAGCACGCCGCCCCACAGCTCGTCGGCCTTGTCCCGGCTGGCGGCGAGCTGGTCGTGGAACGCGGCCGAGCGGGACACCAGGTAGAGCGCGGGCAGCGAGACCGGGTCGTACGCCCGGATGACGACCTCGCAGCCGAGCCGTTCCAGCGCCCGCTGCGCGCCGGTCAGGAACGGCCGCAGGGCCAGCTCGGTCGCCGGGTCGAGGATCTCGAACCGGGTGGTGAGGTCACTCGGCTCCAGCCGTTCGATGAGCACCGATCGATCCACTGTGGGCAATCGCTCGATCAGCTCGGTGTCGTACGTGTAGCCGCCGTTCACCACCGCCAGGTCCTGCGCGGCGGCCACGGCGGCGAGCTGGCGGAACTCGTCCAGGCCGGCGGCGTACCGGAGCACGCCGTGGCGCTGCCGGAACTCGGCGAGCGTCATCGTGCCCACGTTGGTGTCCATCGGCCACCACTGGTCGACCAGCCGCAGCATCTCGTCGTCGTGCATCGCGAGCGCCTTGACGCCGAGGTGGTGCACCTGGAGGAACTCGCCGAGCCGGCGCGGGTCGTGCTTGGCCAGCCGCACCAGCCAGCCCCGGATCTGGTCGCCGAGCGCCTCCCGAACGGAGGTGAGCAGCGCGTCCTCGTAGAGCGCCTCGCGGCTCGCGGTCGGGCGCAGCTCGCTCGCGTCGACCACGCAGTGGGCGAAGAAGGCCCACTCGGGCAGCAGCCCGTCGGCGTGCTCGCTGAGCAGCATCCGCTTGAGGTAGACCCGGTGCCCGGCGCGGGCGGCCGGGTTCACCGCGGTGGGCAGGATGAACGCCACTCCGGTGAGGCCGGCCTCAGGCACCGACAGCGGCACCACGTCGAACGGGACGAACCCGAGCAGCTCCTGCGCGTACCGCTGGAGCCCGGCGCGGTCGACGGGCGCGCCGGGTGTGGTGGGCCACGGCGGCGGCCCGGAGGTGGTCGACATGTCGCCGACCCGGACGTCGACCGGCAGCAGGCTGCCGTAGAGGCGGGCCAGCTCGGTGACGGTGGGTACGCCGAGCCACTGGTCGGCGTCGCGCCGGGGCACCAGCGTCACTGTGGTGCCGGGCTCGTCGCGGGCCTGCTCCGGCTCGGCGAGCCGCACCGCGTACCGGCCGTCGGACCAGCCCGTCCAGAGCACCGTGGGCTCGTCGGCGTGCCGGGTGACCACCCGGATCTCGTCGGCGACCAGGAAGCAGGAGAGCAGCCCGATGCCGAACTGGCCGAGGAACTCGTGCCGGGAGAAGCCCAGCTCGTCGCGTTTGGAGCTGCGGCCGATGGTGGCGAGCAGCTCGTGCACCTGCGCCTCGGTGAGACCGATGCCGGTGTCGTGCACGCGCAGGGTGCCGTCGCCGGTCAGCTCGGGCGGCTCGATGCGTACCCGGGCCGGGGCGTTCGGCTCGGTGGACCGGCGCGCGGTGATCGCGTCGACGGCGTTCTGGAGCAGCTCGCGCACGTAGACGCGCGGGCTGCCGTACAGGTGGTGACTGAGCAGGTCGACCACGCCACGGAGGTCCACCTGGAAGGTGCGGTCCAATCGCGCTCCCGGTTCGGATTTCGGCGCTCACCGTACCGGTCAGCGCCGACAGTGTCCGACCCGTTTCATCCCTCCCCCGCCCACCCACCTCCTCGCTGATCTTGCACTTTCCGCCCGGTCGAAGGCGCACAAAAAGGACCCGTCGAGGGCCCGAACTGCAAGATCAGCGGGGTGGGGGTTCGAAGCCGGCGAGGCGGGTTGCGATTCGGGCGCGCATCGGGGGGAGGGTGGAGACCGCCTGGAGCAGGAGGTTTCGCAACGGGCGGAGTGGGGGTGGGGCGGCGGCTAGGCGGGTCAGGGTGGCGGCGAAGCCGAGCACCTCCTCGGCGCGGGGGCGGCGGTCGGCCGCGTACCCGTCGAGGGCCCGCGGACCGGCGGCGAGCGCGTCGCCGAGCGCGACCGCGTCGCGCAGGCCGAGATTCATCCCCTGCCCGCCGGCCGGGCTGTGCACGTGCGCCGCGTCCCCGGCGAGCAGCACCGGCCCGCAGCGGTAGGTGCTCGCGATCCGGTGGTGGATCCGGAACCGGGACGACCAGTCCATCCCGGTGACCCGGTCCGGCCGGCGCGCCGGACCGCGCTCGTCGAGCAGCGCCTGGAAGTGGTGCGCCTGCGGGTCGCGCGGCGCGTCCGCCACCGCGGCGACCAGCCGCACCGTACCGTCGGGCAGCGGCGCCCAGACCAGCGGGCCCCGCCGGGACAGGAAGAGGCTCACCTGGTCGCGCGGCAACGCGCTGTCCACCCGGACGTCGGCGAGCAGGAACGACTCCCCGGGGTCGGCCGGGCCGCCGAAGCCGATGCCGGCGAATTCGCGGACCCGGCTGTGCATCCCGTCCGCGCCGACGACCCAGCGCGCCCGGACCGCGCGACCGCCGTCGAAGCGCGCGAGAGCGCCGTCGCCGTCGAGGTCCAGGCCGGTCATCTCGTACGGCCGCAGCACGCGCCCGCCGAGCGCGGCGAGCCGGTCGGTGAGCACCGCCTCGGTCTCCGCCTGCGAGATCAGCAGCGCGTACGGGTAGCGCGACGGCAACCGGTCGAAGGGGACGGTGAGCAGCACCCGGTCCCGGTCGCGGACGCTGAACCGGGCCGAGCGCAGCCCTCGGGCGGCCAGCGGCGCGGCGACAGCGATCCGGTCCAGCACTTCGAGGGTGCCGGCGTGCACGACGGCGGCGCGCGACGTGACGGGCGGCTCGGCGAGCCGGTCGACGACGGTCGCGGCAACCCCGTGCCCGGCCAGCGTCACGGCCACCGCCAGGCCGGTCGGCCCGGCGCCCACCACGAGGACGTCGGTGCGTTCGGGCAGCATCGCTCCCACCTCCGGCTCGGTCAACAACTGTTTGCCAACACATGTTGACTTCACTGTAGAACCAATGTCAACACGTGTTGGCCTACAGTCGTGGACGTGACCGAACCCGCCACCCGAACCCGCCGCTCGGACGCCACCCGGGCGGCCATCCTGCGCGCCGCCCGGGAACGCTTCGCCGCCGACGGCTACGACCGGGCCACCATCCGGGCCATCGCCGCCGACGCCCACATCGACCCGTCGATGGTGATGCGCTACTACGGCAGCAAGGAGGGACTCTTCGCCGCGGCGGCCGAGTTCGACCTGCGCCTGCCCGACCTGGCCGAGGTGCCGCCGGACCGGCTCGGCGAGACACTGACCCGGCACTTCGTACGCCGCTGGGAGGCGGACGGGACACTCGTCGCCCTGCTCCGGGCCGCCGCCACCAACCCCGGCGCGGCCGAACGGATGCGCGGCATCTTCGCCGGCCAGCTCGCCACCGCGGTGGCCCGGTCGAGCGCCGACCCGGCGACTGCCGAGCGGCGGGCCGGTCTGGTGGCCAGCCAGATCCTCGGACTGGCCCTCACCCGGTACGTCGTCCGGCTGCCACCCGTGGTGGACCTCGACCCGGAGGAACTGACCGCCTGGGTCGGCCCGACGATTCAGCGCTACCTGACCCAACCTTTGCCCCCGTCCCGCGCGTCTGGCCGGTGACGGAGGAGGAGCCGGATGGGGCGTGACTCGGACGACGGGCGGGCGGACTACCTCGCCTTCGTCGAGTCGCACCAGCACCGGCTGCTGCGCGCCGCGTACCTGATCTGCGGCAACCGGCACCAGGCCGAGGACCTGCTCCAGGACGCGCTGCTCAAGCTGGCGCTGCGCTGGCCGTCGGTGCGCGACGGCGACCCGGCCGCGTACGTGCGCGCCATCCTCTACCGCGACGCCGTGTCCTGGTGGCGACGCCGGCGGCGGGAGTGGCTCAGCGCGTACCCGCCGGAGCGGCCGGACACGGACGGCGACCTTCACCGCCGGGTGGGGCTTGAGCGCGGTGGTGAGCTGCGCCGCCTCCCAACCCCCGTACACGTCGGGTCGCAGCTCGGCCAGCAGACCGCACAGCGTCTCGTTCCACGCGGCGCTCGGCGTCACGGTCGGCACCGTCAAGAGCCAGTGCCACGACGCGCTGCGCCGGCTGCGCGACGTGGTGCCCGCCCCCGGCCGGTCCGGCGACGGCCTGGCCGCCGGAAGCGAGGTGAACCCGTGAACGAGACGGAGCTGACCCGGCTGCTGACCCGGGCCACCGAGGAGATCCGCCCGACCCGGCCGGCCGCCGCCGGATGGGAACGGGCCGGGCGGGTCCGTCGTGCCCGCCGCGCCGCCGGGGCCGCCGCCGTCGCCGTGGTCCTGGTCGGCGGCGGTACGACAGCGCTCCTGCACCGCTCCGGCCCGCCCCCCGCGGCGCCACCCCGCCCGGCGGTGACCTCGGCCCCCAACGCGCCGGTCGTGCAGCGGCCCCCGGACCGGCTCGGCGAGGCGGGCTACCCGCTCGGCCGGCTCGGCGACCGGGTCGGCGCCGACCTCTCCGACCGCCCGGTGAGCCGGGCGCTGGCGCTGTACCAGCCGGTCGACCCGGAAACCGGCGAGGCGGGCACGGTCCGGGTGCTGGGTGACGACGGCATCGTCCGGGAACTCGACGTGGTCACGCTCGCGCCCACCCGCGACGCCGGGGGCAACG
Organism: Micromonospora sp. M42; assembly: GCF_000568915.1. Taxonomy (NCBI): domain Bacteria; kingdom Bacillati; phylum Actinomycetota; class Actinomycetes; order Micromonosporales; family Micromonosporaceae; genus Micromonospora; species Micromonospora sp. M42. Next base: position 4,312,125 of record NZ_KK037233.1, read on the forward strand.
AGGCGACGGCACTCAAGCCGGGCAGCCTGTCGCCGGACGGCCGGACCGCCGCGTTCGCGCAGACCGGCGAGGTGGTGGTGGTCGACCTGACCGACGCCGAGGTGCGTCGCTATCCGCTCGCGGGCTACCTGGAACACGTGGTCTGGGCCGGTGACCGGCTGATCGTCGGGGACAACGACACCGCGTACGAGCTGGACCGGCGCACCGGAGCGGCGCCGAAGCTGACAGTCGACCCGTGGACGCTCGTCGTACCCGAGCCGGCCCGGTCCGGCGACCTGCTCACAGTGGGCGGCTGGTCCGGGGACGGCGGCCTGGCCGTACGCCGGTTCCCCGCCTCCGGCGGCGCGCCGGACCGGCTGCCGGTGACCACCGGCGCGCTTCCCCCCGGCTACCGGCTGGACGAGGTGTACGGACGGGGCTGGCAGCGCGGCGACCGGATCGGCCAGGCCGGGTGGACCACCACCGCCAGTGGCGCCGGCACGATGAGCGGGGGCGAGGGCGTGGCGGTGCTGGACGCCCGCACCGGCGCGGTGACCCGCCTGCTCGACCTGGGCCGGGAGGGCCGGGCCAAGGCGTGCTGCGAGGTGTACGGCTGGACCGCCGACGGCGGCCTGCTGTTCCGCTACGACGCCGGGCTGGCCCGCTGGCGACCGGAGACCGGCGCTGTCGACCTGGTGGCGGCCGACGTCCCCGGGAGCCTGTCGATCGCCGCCCGCTGACGGGTCCGGAACGCGGCCGGTCCCGCCGCGGTGACGGCGGGACCGGCCGGGACGCTCAGCGGGTCAGGCCGCCGGGCTGGTCGCCCTTCACGACGGGAGCCCGGACCAGGTTGCCCCACTCGGTCCACGAACCGTCGTAGTTGCGCACCTGCGGGAAGCCGAGCAGGTGGTGCAGCACGAACCAGGTGTGGCTGGACCGCTCGCCGATCCGGCAGTACGCCACCACGTCGTCGGACGGGCTCAGCCCGAGCTGGTCGGCGTAGATGGCGCGCAGTTCGTCGGCGGACTTGAACGTGCCGTCGTCGTTCGCGGCGGACTTCCACGGCTTGCTCACCGCGCCCGGGATGTGCCCGCCACGCAGCGCGCCCTCCTGCGGGTAGTCCGGCATGTGCAGCATCTCGCCGGTGTACTCGCCCGGCGACCGCACGTCCACCAGCGGCCGACCGGCCGCCACGTGCGCCATGACCTGCTCCCGGTACGCGCGGATCGGCGCGTCGTTGCGCTCCGGCACCGGGTACGAGGCGCGGGGCCGGCTCACCTTGTCGCGGGTCAGCTCCCGCCCCTCGGCGATCCACTTCTGCCGGCCGCCGTCGAGCAGCCGTACGTCCGGGTGACCGAAGAGGGTGAAGACCCAGAGGGCGTACGCGGCCCACCAGTTGAAGTTGTCGCCGTAGAAGACGACCGTGTCGTCCCGCCCGATGCCCTTGGCCGCGCACAGCTCGGCGAAGCTCGCGGCGTCCAGGTAGTCGCGGGTGACCTGGTCGTTGAGTTCGGTGTGCCAGTCGACCTTGACGGCGCCGGGGATGTGGCCGGTGTCGTAGAGGAGCACGTCCTCGTCGGACTCGACCACCACGAGCCCTTCGTCGCCCAGGTGCTCGGCCAGCCATTCGGTGGTGACCAGGCGCTGCGGGTCGGCGTACGACTGGAGATCAGGATGCGGATCGCTCGGCACAGGCATGATCCCCAAGGTACGCCGGATCGCGGGCCACGGATGTGACACCGGCCCCACCGCCTCGGAAAGGTGGTGGGGCCGGCGCGGTCAGGTGCTCAGCCCTCGGCCACCAGGAACGTCCAGACCTGCTCGGGCGAGCGGGTGCCGTCCGCGGTGACCCCGACGACAGTGAGCGTGTGCGTCCCGCCCTCGGTGGGCGTCCAGCTCACCGTCGCGCGGTTGCCGGTCTCGACGCGTTGCTCGACGCCGTCGTCGAACCGGTAGAGGAAGGCCACCGTCGTGGTGAGTTGCGACGTGAACCGGAACTCGCCCGGCTGGCCCGGACCGCCCATGGGCACGTCCGTCCGGTACGGGTCGGCGGTGACGGCGGGGCGCAGGTCCCGCACCCGGAAGGAGAAGGTCGCCGGCTCCGACACGGTGCCGTCCCCGCTCACGCTGCGCACGACCAGGTTGACCACGCCCGCCTCGGTCGGCGCCCAGGTGACAGACGCGGTGCCGTCGGCCTGCGCGGCCACCACCTGCTGGTCCTCGCCGGTGAACTGGTAGCGGTAGCTGACCGTGTCGGGCAGGCGGGGGGTGAAGGTGAAGACGCCCGGAATGCCCTGCCCACCGCTGGGGATGGGCAGGTAGACGGTGGCCGAGACCTTCGGCGCGGTCGGCAGGCTGAACTGCCGGTTGCTGGTGGCCTCCACACCGTCGGCCGTGACGCTGGTGACGGTGAGGGTGCGGGAGCCGCCCCGGGTCGCGGTGACGGTGATCGCGGCGGAGCCGTCCGCCGCCGCGTCCACCGTCTGCTCGGGGTCGCCGTCGAGGGCGTAGCGGTAGCGCACCACGCCGTCCATCTGCGGACGCAGCTGGAACGTGGCAGGCACCCCGATCTCACTCAGCCGTCCCTCCACGACCGGCGACACGTCCGAGGCGCGGAACGTGTACTCGGTGGTCGCCGAGCGGTTGCCGACCGCGTCGAGGCTCCACACCCGCAGGGTGTTCGGGCCGCTGTCCGGGGTGAGCGTGACGGTGGCCGTGCCGCCCGTCCGGTCCGCGTCGATCGTCTTCTCGACGCCGGAGTCCAGCGAGTAGCCGTACCGCACCACGTCGGCGGCGCCGTTGGCGGTGAAGGTGAACTCGCCGGGCAGAGCCGGGTACCACCCGTCGTCGTCGGGGAAGTCGGTCGACGTCACGACGGGCGGCGTGGCCGGCCCCCGGACGTCGAGGCGGAAGTAGCAGACCGGGCTCCACTCGCCGGTGGCCCGGCTGTCCGCCGCCCGCATCTGCCAGGCGTACGTCCGGTCGTGCTCGAACGGCGACGGATAGATGGTGTCGTAGCGGCCGACGGCCCGCTCGCCGTCGCGCGCGTAGTCGGTCTGCTCGATCCGCGCCTCCGGCTGATCGACCGGCCAGGCCGCGAAGGAGACGGTGAGCTGGTCCGTGCCCCCGCTGTCGTTGCGGTCCCGGTCGTGCACCACTCCGGAGGGGGCGGGGTAGCGGATCACCTGGTACGGCTCGGTGGTGGTGCACGCCGTGCCGGTCTCGCTCCGCAGGTCGGTCGGCACGCCGGGGCGGAAGTTGTAGTCGATCGAGATGCCGACCTTGCTGGCGTACTTCCGTGCCAGTGCCGGGTCCCGCTCGGCGTCGGCGGGCAGCCGCAGCGAGAGGGTCAGCGTCGACCGGCCCTCGGCGAGCGCCTGGCGCAGCCCGTCGAGCGCGTCGAACTCCACCCGGGGCGCCGGGCAGACGGTCTGGTCGCTGAGCTGGCGGCTGTCGACCAGCCCCAGGTCGGCCGGGGGGTTCCGCCAGCTCGACCGGGCGGTGTAGGCGGCGGTACGCCGCAGCTCGACCACGGGACGTCTGGTGCAGTCGCCGCCTGCCGTCTCCTTCACGTCGAGGACTGCGGACTCGATGTCCGCTCCCCGGTAGCGGGAGATGTCGAACGTGAAGTAGGCGCGCGACGTGTGCGGGCGGCCTTTCCCGTCCTTCCACGTGCCGACCGGCACGTCCCCGGACCGGTCGATGTCGACCGTGGTGGGCGAGTGCGAGTCGGTCCAGGCCCACGAGGTGTTCGTCTCGTAGCGGATGTCGTACGCGGCTGCCGGCGCCGCGGTGGCAGCCACCGTTCCGGCCGCGACCACCATCGACAGCGCGGCGGCGAGCACGCCTCGCCGGGCGGTTCGACGTGGATTTCTGTCAGGCATGAGGGTCATCCCTCATCCACCTTTCCCCGATTTCGCCCCGTACTCGATCGACGGGGGTAGCGGATGCTATCCAGTGGGGCGGACATCGGGCGATCCCGATAAGCGGGCAACCGGACACATCGGACGAACGGCGGTGAAGGTCGAGCCGTGCGGCGGGGTCAGGCGCGGCGGTGCACCAGGCGGCCGGCGACCACTGTGGCCAGGCAGGCGCCGTCCGGGCCGAACACGGCGAGGTCGGCCCGCCCGCCGGTCACCAGCGCTGGCGGCCGCACGCCGGGCAGCACCGCCACGTCGTTGCGGGCCGCGGCAGCCCGCAGCGCCGGGTCGGCCACGTGCTCCTCGACCACCGCGGCGACGCCGAGCCGGAACAGCGCGTGCACCCGCTCGCGCGGCGTGGGCGCCGGGGGCAGCGGACCGTCGTGCACGAGCGCCGGCCCGAGCGTGCCGGCCCACCGCCGCACCCGCATCCCGGGGTACGCGCCGGGAAGCTCGTCCGTCGGCACGATCGCCTCGACCCGGTCACCGGCGACCACGACGGCCAGCCCGGCTCGGGGCGGGTCGTCGGCTGTCAGCCGCAGCAGGTCGGCGGCGTGGACGGTACGCACACTCAGTCGCGCTCGACCGGCCCGAGCACCGGCCGCTTGGCGGTGACGAAGTCGCCGGAGGACCGCCCGGTCAGCCGGCGCCTGATCCACGGCGCCAGGTGCTTGCCGGCCCAGCGCAGGTCGGCGGCGCGCGCGGCGAGCCACGGGCTGGGCGCCGGGTGCGGCGGGACCAGCAGCCACTCCTCGTCGCAGCCGACGCCGAGCGCGGTGAGCACCTGGGCGGCGACCCGGCGGTGGCCCGCCGCCGACAGGTGAATCCGGTCGGTGCTCCAGAGCAGCGGGTTGAGGTAGGTGTCGTCGGAGTACAGGTCGACCAGGATCGCGCCGTGCCGCTCGGCCACCTCGCCGACCACCCGGTTGAGCAGCGTCACGCGCGGGGCCATCAGCCGCTGGCCGGGCAGCCGGGACATCACGTCGGCGAACCGGAACAGCACCACGTCGCTGCCGCCGGAGCGCAGCCGCTGCACGACCGAGTCGAAGCGGGGGACGAACGCGTCCGGGTCGAAGGTGCGGCGCAGCACGTCGTTGCCGCCGGCCGCGAAGCTGATCAGGTCGGGCTTCATGGCCAGCGCGGACGGCACCTGCTCGGCCACCACGTTCGGGAACAGCCGGCCCCGGATGGCCAGGTTGGCGTAGCCGAAGTCGGGCCCGGCCTCGACGGCGAGACGGGTGGCGACCAGATCGGCCCAGCCCCGGTAGCTGCCGTCCGGATACGCGTCGTCCATGCCTTCGGTGAAGCTGTCGCCCACCGCCACGTAGCTGCGCCAGCGCACGGCGCCTCCCTCAGACGTCCCGGCAGAAGTGCGTCGCACAGTCTGTCACCGCGCGGGCCGCTCCCGCTGGCCCTGGACGCCGGACGTGGCGGATGTCTCGACGTCCTGTTCACGACAACCACCCCCGGGGACAAAAGCCCCGACCCGTCCAGGCGGGGCAGAATCCGTCGTCCGGACCGGGGATGATGGCTGCCGTCATCCGGCCGCGCGAAACCGTCCGGCCGGTCCCGCATCCGGCACGAGCGAGGAACCACATGACGCAGGGGCACCCACCGGCGGCAGGTTGGCCACCGCCCGGCAACGCCGACCCCCGGTACGGCGGACCGCCGCCGCCCGCGCAGCCGGTGCCGTGGGGTACGCCGCCCCCGCCGCCGAAGTCCCGCCGTGGGCTCTGGATCGGGCTCGCGGCGGGCGCGCTCGCGCTGGCGGTCTGCGCCGGCACGGCGGTCGGCGTCGGGCTGGGCCTGCGCGGCGACGACGAGGACGGCTCCGCGCCGAAGGCGGCAGCCGGCGCGAACGGTGTCACCGTCACCGACGCCGAGCTGACCGCCCTGCTCGACCGGCACAGCAAGGCGCTGGCGGCGAAGGACCTGGACGGCTACCTGGCCGCGTTCGACCCGGCCCGCAAGGAACTGATCGCCGGGCAGACCCAGCTGTTCCGCAACCTGGGCAAGCTGCCGCTGTCGGTGGCCCGCTACGAGACGATCGAGAAGCAGGGCCGCGTCAGCGACGCCTTCGGGCAGGGCGTCACGTTCCAGCTCGACGTCTCCTTCGTGCACCAGCTGGACGGCTACGACCTGGCGCCGGTCGCCGAGTGGTACCGCTGGACGATCGTCCGCGCCGGCAAGGACGCGCCGATCCAGGTCACCGCCGTCACCGGCGCGCCGGCCGGCGGCAACGGCGACTCGAAAACCGTCTACTACCCCGGGCCGTGGGACAAGTGGCGGGACATCCATGTCGAGCGGACCCCGTACGCCCTGATCATCACCGATGCGGCCCGGGCTGCCGTGGCGAGGCGGTACGCCCCGGCCGTCGACAAGGCGGTGACGAGCAACCTGGCCGTGTGGCGGGCCAACGCGCCGCCCGAGCCGGTGTCTGACAAGTTCGTCGTCACGCTCGCCGCCGGCAAGGACGAGATGACCTCGCTCTACCGAATCGGCACCGAGAAGGCCACCGAGGCGGGCTACTCGGTGGGCATGGTCGCGGCCGAGCGCAAGGACGGCAGGAACACGATCGGCGGCACCCGCATCGTGGTGGACACCGGAGATCGTTACTTCACCCGCTCCGGCGGCGACAACGACGCCCACATGGTGTTGCGGCACGAGATCGCGCACTCGCTGATGACGCCCCGCACCGACCCGGCCGCCGTGGACGAGTTCAGCAAGCTCGACGAGTGGGTGGTCGAGGGGTTCGCCGAGTACATCGCCTTCCACGGCCGCCCGCTGGCCGCCAGCGAGCGCACCGCGCCCGCCCTCCAACTGGTCCGCGACGGCGGGAACGGCTGGAACGGCACGCTGCCCAGCAACGCCGACTGGCAGAAGAGCGGCCTGCTGACCTTCCACTACTGGCTCGGGCACACCGCGATGACGCACCTCGCCGACAAGCACGGTGAGCCGAAGCTGTTCCGCTTCGTCGAGGCGGTCTACGCCGGCGCCCCGACCGACCGCGCCGCCCGGGACGTGCTCGGCGTGTCGCTCGACGAGTTCCAGGCCGGCTGGTCCGACTACGTCCGCGAACTGGCGGGCTGACGGAAACGGGAGACGACCGATGACGTATCAGCACCAGCAGTACCCGCCGCCCGCGTACCCACCGGTGGGCCGGCCGGGTCCGGGCGGTGCGCCGCCGGCGGCGCCGAAGCGGCGCGGGCGCGTCGCGTTGCTGGTGGCCGGTGGGCTGGTGGCCGTGCTCGCGGTCGCGGCCGGCACCGCCTACGGCGTGTCCCGGCTGGTCGGCGGCGGTGACGACGGCGGGAGGAAGCTGCGTGCCGCGTGGGTGCTCGACTTCCCGGAGCTGCAGCGCAACGGCCTGAAGACGTACGACGGGCAGGACATGTTCGGCGCCTGGCTGGCCAGTGACGCGGTGGTCCGCGCGCAGCCGGACGGGATCATCGCCTACCGGCTCGGCGACGGCGGCCAGGCGTGGGGCGTGCCCGCGCCGCAGGGGGCCTCGCTGTGCGCGGCCGCGCAGACCCTCGCCGACGGGCGGGGTGTGGTGGCGCTCGGCCCGGCCGACTCGTGCGACACGCTCGTCGGGTTCGACGCGGCCGCCGGCACGCAGACGTGGCGGGTGACGTTCCCTGTGGAACGCCGGACGGGCCGGTCCGAGACCGTCGCCCCCGACCTGTCGGTGGCCGCCGGGCAGGTGGTCGTCCGCAGCGGCGGGAACGTCCTCGGCTACTCGCTGGCCGACGGCAAGCGGCTGTGGCAGACCGACGCCGACCGGCTGCTGCCCGGCCGCGACTGCCGCCTGACCGACGCGCAGGCCGCCGGGGACCAGGCCGTCGTCACCACGCTCTGCGACGGCGACCGGGGCGCGCTGCTCGGCCTGGACCCGGCCACCGGCAAGCCGCGCTGGAAGCAGGACCTGCCCGCCGCGCAGCAGAGCGACGGGGTGCTCAGCGTCGACCCGCTGGTCAGCCGGCCCGGCCTGAACACCGAGACGTTCGTCGCGCGCGACGCCACCGGCAAGGAGCGGGCCGCGTTCGGCAACCCCGTCGACGGTACGCGGTTCAGCGACCTGCCGGTCAACCGTTCCAACACGGTGAGCGGGCCGGCGGTCCGGCCGTACCTGGCCGACGCGGACACGCTCTACCTGCCGACCGAGCCCTCTCCGGTGGGCGACAAGATGCGCCAGGCCAACCAGGTGGTGGCGATCGACCTGGCCACCGGGAAGCGGCGCTGGGTGTCGGCCGGGCACACCGACAGCGAGGTGGAACTCGTCCGCCTCGACGGGCAGGGCGTGCTGGCGTGGGAGGTGGGTGACCGGCGGGATCTCGCCCCACGGCTGGTCCGGATCGACCCCGCCACCGGGAAGGTGGGCGTGGTGGCCGAGGCGCCGCTGTCGGCCGGCACCGAGGGCAGCGACGCGAAGGTGCTGGAGCGCGACGGCACAGTGGTGCTGGTGCCGTGGAAGCAGGTCACGGCGGACGCGGCGATCACGGTCCTGCGGTGATGATCTGCATGTCCCGCAGCGCCGAGGGCTCCGCCCGCTCCGTGATCTTCTTGCCGTTCGCATCCACCAGGACCACCGTGTAGCGGTCACCGCTGCGCACCCGGACCACCATCGACCCGTCCGGCTGGAAGAAGACCTGCCGCAGTTGACGTCCCTCCAGCGGCAGCGACACCTCCGCGCCGGTCCGGGTGTCGAGCACGGCGTTGACCAGTAGCTCCCGTGCCGCGTCCCCGTACGTACCGTTCCGGTCGATCCGCAGGAGCGCGACCCGCCGGCCGTCCGGGGAGAGACTGGACAGGTCGAAGGAGACGTACCGGCTGCCCTTGGTGCCCAGGCCCGGCACCGTCCGGCGCGCCCTGCCGTTCCGGTCGGTGAGGACGATCGTGCCGTCGGAGCCGTCGGCGAACGCCAGCGTCCCGTCCGCCGCGAACACGGCGTGACAGCCGTCGAGGCCCGTCACCCTGGTGAACTTCCCGGAGGAGACGTCGAGCACGCCGGTGGCCGGGTCGTCTCCGCCAGCGTTCAGACGCACGACGAGCTGTTGCGAGTTCGGCAGCCAGACGGGTGACCAGCAGACGTCGTCGACGCCGTCCCGGAGCTTGCGCCGCCCCGAGCCGTCGATGGCCGACACCCACACCGCACCGGTCGTCTCGGCCCAGGCGACCCTCTGTCCGTCGGGTGACACCGAGACGTTTACCTGCGCCGGCCCGTACGGGAGACCGAGCAGGCGGACCGGGTCGTCGCCCGGACGCCAGGACTGAAGCCGGACGGTGCTCGTCGGGGACGGGGCGTTCGCCAGGTCGGACGGGCCGTAGACGAGCCGCCCGAAGGTCGCGTCACCGTTCGGCCCCCCGCCTGTGGTTTCGCTGGGACTGGTCGACGGCGTGCTCGACGGCTCGGCGGACGGGGTCGGGGTGGGCTCGACCGGCGGGGCGGTGACTGTGACCGACGGCCCGGCCGGCACGGGCGTCTGGCTGTTCGGCCGGATCGCCAGTGCCGTTCCGGTCGCGGCGGCCAGCACCACCAGCACGGCGGCAGAAGTGGCGGCGGCCCGCTGGAGGCCGAGCCGCCGCGAGGTACGCAGTGCCCGGTCCCGCAGGTCGACCGGGGTGACCTCCTCGGCCAGATCGGCCAGGTCGAAACGCAGTCGGTCCTGGTTCATCGGGCGGTTCCTTCCGTGACGTACAGCTCGGCGAGCTCCGGTGCCACGCTGCGCAGCTTCGCCAGCGCCTTCGAGGTCTGGCTCTTGACGGTGCCGACTGTCACACCGAGCAGGTCGGCGGCCTCGGTCTCGGTGCGGTCCTCGAAGAACCGCAGAACCAGCACGGCCCGTTGTTTGGGAGAGAGCCGGGCCAGCGCGGCCCGGAGGGTCAGCCGGAGCGTGGTCTGCTGGGCGTGGTCGGGGGCCGAGTCGCCTCCGCGCGGCTCGGGCACGTCGCCCGGCATCGACTCGGCCACCCGGCGGCGTCGCCACCAGGAGACCTGCAGGTGGTACATGACCTTCCGGGTGTACGCCTCCGCGTTGCCGGTCTCGTGCAACCGATTCCAGGCACGGTGCGTACGGGCCAGCGCGGACTGGACGAGGTCCTCGGCCAGATGCTGGTCGCCGGTCAGCAGGTAGGCGGAGCGCAGCAGCGCGGGCGTACGAGTTCGGACGAACAGGTCGAACTCAGTCAGGAGAAGATCCACACGAGCCGGTCCTTGGGGTCAGGTGGTGCATCGGCGTGACGCCTTCCGAGACGCCACCCGGCCACGCCATGGTTGCCACCTCCGGTGGCACTTTCCCGACAGGCTCCGGCCGGTGTCAGCAGTCGAAGACCGACCAGCAGATGTCGTTGCGCAGCCGCTGGTCGTCCAGGACCAGCTCGCGGATCTCGGCCGGAAGCTGATCGCGCTGCCACCGGCACTCGTCGCGCCCGGCCGCCTCGCCGAGACCGGCGGGCGCCGCCGCGCGTACCGCCTTGATCGCGTACGCGGCGGCGCCGAGTTCGTGGGCGGCCACGTGGGCCACGACGGCGGCCTGTCCGGCGGCGTACGCGGCGTTGCGTGCCGCCCCGCGCAGGTCCCGGGCCGCGCCCATGGCGTGCCCGCCCGCCGCGCGCGCCTCCATCATCCTGACCTCGCCCCGCACCCAGGCGCGGGCGTACGCGATCGCCTCACGCGGGCGGCTGTCGTCCGGCCGGACCGCCTCGAACAGGCCGAGGACGTGCTCGGCGCAGGTGGCGGCCCAGAGCGCCAGCAGGTGGTGGTGCTCGTCGGTGAGCGTGCCGCCCCGGCGGATCGTGGTGAACCGGGGATCGCGGACCTTCGGCAGGATCACGATGCGGCCTCCGGCCCGGCGGCGCCCTGGCGCAGGTCGTGGTCGAGTGCGCTCATCAGCCGGGCGACCCGGCTGCCGCCGCCGGTCACCGGCGGATAGCGGCGGAGCACGTCGACCAGCACGGGGGCGGCGAGCTGCCGGTACCGGTCCAGCGCTGCCACGCCGACGGTCTCGTCACCGCCGGCCTCCAGTTCGGCGACGCGCGCGGCGTTGGCGGCGGCCCGCAGAATGTGGGCGACCTGGGTGGCCTTCGCGATCGGGTGCAGGTACGCGGCCGCGGCGGCGTCACCGGCGGCCCGGGCGGCCAGGCGCGCGGACTCGGTGGGCGCGGACCGGGCGGCCCGGTGCGCGTCGAGGGACGTGACCCGCTGGAGTTTCGTCCGGGCGGCGCCGCGCGCGAACGTCCACGCCGCGTCGACAGCCGCACGGGGACGCGGATCGCCGGGAACCGCCCGCTCGTAGACCGGGAGGACGTCCTCCGCGTGCCGGACCGCGTACCGCGCCACCTCGCGCAACTCGTCCATCGTCAGGTCGAAGTCCCCGGGCGCAGTCATGTCGCGGGCATCGTATCGGTGATGCCACGCCGGTACGGGCCCCAGCCGACGAACCGCTCGAACAGCTCGCGCGGGGTCGGCCCGTCCTGCGGGTTGAGGCGGAACAGGTCGTGGGTGGCCTCGTGGTAGAGCCCGGACAGGTAGACGGCCAGGTCGACGGGGTGGTCCGCGTACTCGACCTTGAGCAGTAGGCGCGCCTGCGCACAGGGCCACGGCGCGCCGCAGGCGCGGCACAGCCAGAGCGGCCGGATCGGCAGGTGGGCCGGGTGGTCCGGCGGGTAGGGGCGGGGCCGATCGGGGTACGGCCCGAGCCGCGGTACGGGAAGGTTCATGCGTGACAGTCTGCTGATCGCGCCACTACGCTCGGAAGTCCTCGCTGCAGGTCCGGGGAGAGGCCGGGAGACCGGCCGCAATCTGAGGAGGGCGTGTGGAGAGCGAGCCGACCGCCGAGCTGATCCGCGCGCAACTGCGGCGGCTGCGGGTGCGGGCCGAACTGAGCCAGGAGGAGTTCGGGAGGCTCGTGCACTTCTCCGGCTCCCAGGTGTCGGCGGTCGAGCTGGGCCACCGGCCGCTCGACAGGTTCTTCCTCGCCCGGGCCGACGAGGTGCTCGGCACCGGCGGACTGTTGATGTCGCTGCTCAAGCTCGCCGAGCGCGACGGCCAGCCGAGCTGGTTCCGCCCCTGGCTGGAAGCCGAACGCCAGGCGCAACAGTTGCGCTGTTACCAGCCGAGCCTCATCCCTGGCCTGTTGCAGACCGAGAACTATGCCCGGGCGATGATCCGCACTGACGACATGCTCGCCGAGCAGGAAGCCGAACGGCGACTCGCGGTCCGGCTCGACCGGCAGACCGTTCTGGCCGGCGCCGATCCACCCAAGTTCGTCGCGGTGATCGAGGAAACCGTGCTGCGCCGCGCCGACGAGAGCTTTCGCGGGTTGATGAGTCAACAGGTGACGCACCTGATCGAGGCGAGCAGCCACCCACACATCGCGGTGCACGTCATTCCGGCCGACATCGGACTGCACATCGGACTGACCGGACCGTTCACTCTCGCCCGGGGCGGTGACGGGGGTTGGATCGGCTATCTGGAGAACCAGCTCGGCGGAACAGTGATCGACAAAGATGAAGACGTGGCTATCCTGCTGTCCAGATGGGAGAGCGTCCGCAGTGAGGCGCTGTCCCGCCGGCAGTCGATCGAGCTGATGAAGGAAGTGGTCGAGTCATGGAGCTGATCGGCGCGCTCTGGCGCAAGTCAACCCGCAGCGGGCAGAGCGAGTGTGTCGAGGTGGCGGACAACCTGGCCGGTGTGGTCGGGGTGCGGGACAGCAAGGACCCGGCCGGGCCGGTGCTCACCTTCACACCCGACGCCTGGCGGGCCTTCGTCCGGCTCAGCGGGAGCCGCGCGTCGCGCTGATCAGCACCGTGTGCTTGCGTACCCGGAAGGCGCCCTCGGCGTCGATGCGGGCCTCGATCGCGGCGCGCGCGGCCGACTCCTCCGCCACGGTGAGCGGCCCGATCATGCTGACGATGTACGCCAGGATCGGCTCCGCGGCGGGCACCACAAGCTCGTCCGGGTAGCGCTCAACTGTCACGTCGGTGAAGTGGGCGGCGACCCGGGCGGGTGCCGTCTCGGCCGTGACGTCGTTCTGGTGCAGTCCGACGGCGAGGTCGGGGCGCCCCATGGCTGGTCCGAGCGCGTCCAGCTCGGCGAGGTGGTCGCGGCCGTTCACCGCGACGGCGAGCCGCCCGCCGGGACGCAGCACCCGGGCGAACTCGCGCAGCGCGGCGTCCGGGTCGTCCAGGTGGTAGAGCATGTGGTTGGCGATCACCGCGTCGACGGCGCCGTCACGGAACGGCAGGCGCGTGGCGTCACAGCGCTGCACCCGGGCGCCGGGCACCTCGCGCAGCCGAGCGCACATGGCGGGCGAGAAATCGGTGAGCGCGAGCCGGCCCCGAGGGCCGATCCGGTGCCACAGCTCGCCCGTGCCGGCCCCGACCTCCAGCACGTCCCGGGCCAGTGGAAGCCGCTCGCCCAGCCAGGCGAACCAGCTCTGCGGATTGGTGCCGTAGGCGTGCAGCGCGATGCGAGCGGTCAGGTTGCCGGTCGTCGTCGCGTACTGGCTGGTCGCCCGCGCCGACGCGGTGGCGTCGCCCGTCATGAGAGGTAGAAGCAGAACGGGTGACCATCCGGGTCGAGGAGCACCCGGACGTCGTCCTGCGGCTGGAAGTCGGGCAGCGTCGCGCCCACGGAGACCGCGTACGCCACGGCTGCCTCCAGGTCGTCGACCTTGATGTCCAGGTGGACAGACATCTGCTGGTCGCCGGGACCGGCCGGCCACACCGGCCGCACGTAGGCCGGCTCGTCCTGGAACGCCAGCCAGTGGCCGCCCTCCGGCGGCGCGAGGAGGACCCAGTCGGCTTCCTTCTCGCGCCGGATCCAGCCGAGCAGCCGCTCGTAGAACGCGGCCAGGTCCTCTGCGGACGGCGCGTCCAGCACCGTTGTCGTCAGCTTCATCAGCGGTCGCTCAGCCATGCCGCATTCCTACCCGGCACCCGCGACATTTACCGGCCCGTCCGCACCATCTCGGCGGGGTGGCGGCATCGACACCAGTCGGATGCCGCCACCTCCCCGAGCCGGCGACGATCGGTCCGCGCGGACGCCGAAAGGGGTCGCCCGGCCCTCCGCTCGCGCCATAAGCTGCGGCAATGCTGCTGCGCATGTCGACCCTGCTGCTCCGGACCCTGCGTGAGGACCCGGCCGACGCGGAAGTGCCGAGCCACCGGCTGCTGCTGCGCGCCGGATACGTCCGCCGGGCCGCGCCGGGCGGCTACACCTGGCTGCCGCTGGGCAAGCTCGTGCTGGACCGGATCACCGCGATCGTCCGGGACGAGATGACAGCGATCGGCGACCAGGAGGTGCACTTCCCGTCGCTGCTCCCGGCCGAGCCCTACCGGACCAGCGGGCGGTGGACCGAATACGGGGACGACATCTTCACGCTCGCCGACCGCAAGGGCGCCGACCATCTGCTCGCGCCGACCCACGAGGAGCTGGCCGCGCTGCTGGTGAAGGACCTGTTCACCTCGTACCGGGACTTCCCGGTGACGCTGTTCCAGATCCAGACGAAGTTCCGCGACGAGGCCCGTCCCCGCGCCGGTCTGCTGCGCGGGCGCGAGTTCCTGATGAAGGACGCCTACTCGTTCGACCTGGACGACGCGGGGCTCCAGGCCGCGTACGACAGGCACCGGGCCGCCTACGAGCGCGTCTTCACCCGGCTCGGGCTGGACTTCACCACTGTCCACGCGATGTCCGGCGCGATGGGTGGGTCCGCCTCGGAGGAGTTCCTGGCCGCCACGCCGGTCGGTGAGGACACGTTCGTCGGCTGCACCGCCTGCGACTACGCGGCGAACACCGAGGCGGTGGTGACCCGCGCCCCGGCCGCCGGTGACCCGGACGCGCACCCGCCCGCCGAGACGCACGACACCCCGGAGACGCCCACCATCGCGGCGCTGGTCGAGCTGGCCGAGGCCCGCAAGCTGAGCGGGCGCACCGGCTGGACCGCCGCCGACACGTTGAAGAACGTGGTCCTCACCGTCCGCAGGCCCGGTGCCGAGCAGGCCGAACCGCTGGTCATCGGCCTGCCCGGCGACCGCGAGGTGGACCTGAAGCGGGTCGAGGCGGTGCTGGCCCCCGCCACGGTGGCGGTCTTCGAGGACTGGGACGCCCACCCGGAGCTGGTCCGCGGCTACATCGGGCCGCAGATCCTGGCCAAGCACGGCATCCGCTACCTGGTCGATCCCCGCGTGGTGCCCGGCACCGCCTGGCTGACCGGCGCGAACGAGCCGGGCCGGCACGCCACCGACGTGGTCTGCGGGCGCGACTTCGTACCGGACGGCACGATCGAGGCGGCCGAGGTGCGGCCCGGCGACCCCTGCCCGGCCTGCGACGCCGGTGAGCTGACCATCCGGCGGGGCATCGAGGTCGGGCACATCTTCCAGCTCGGACGCCGGTACACCGACGCGTTCGCGGTCGACGTGCTCGGCCCGGAGGGCAAGCCGGTCCGGCCCACGATGGGCTGCTACGGCATCGGCGTGTCCCGGGCGGTCGCCGCGGTGGCCGAGCAGCACCACGACGACCGGGGGCTGGTGTGGCCCGCGGCTGTCGCGCCGTGCGACGTACACCTGGTCGCCGCCGGGAAGGGGCCGCAACTCGACGCGGCGCTCGACCTCGGCGGGCGCCTCGCCGCCGCCGGCCTGCGGGTGCTGGTCGACGACCGCACGCACGTGTCCGCCGGGGTGAAGTTCACCGACGCCGAGCTGATCGGCATTCCGCGCGCCGTCGTGGTCGGCCGCCGTCTGGCCGACGGGTACGTGGAACTACGTGACCGGGCCACCGGTGAACGGGCCGAGGTGCCGGTGGAGGACATCGTGGAGCGTCTGCGCGACGAGGTGGGCGCGACGCGCCACGACGGGGTGTAGCGAACGCGGTACCGGGTACCGCATACGGATCGACCGAGGTGTTCGGAGGCTCTCATGTACCGCGTCAGTGACGTGATGACCAGGCAGGTGATCTACCTCCCGGCGGAGACCCCGCTGGACGAGGCGGCCCGGGTGATGAAGGAGTCGGACATCGGCGACGTGGTGGTGACCGACGGCGCCACGCTCGCCGGCATGCTGACCGACCGCGACATCGTGGTGCGGGCGGTGGCCGAACGCGCCGACCCGGGCACCACCACGATCGGCTCGATCATCACCCGTGAGGTGGTCATGATCGAGCAGCACTGCACGGCGAACGAGGCGGCGGCGCTGATGCGCGAGCGCAACATCCGGCGCGTGCTGGTCTGCGACAGCGACCGCAAGCTCGTCGGCATCGTCTCCCTCGGTGACCTCGCCATGCAGCTCGACCCCCAGTCGGCGCTCAGCGACATCAGCGAGGCCGCGCCGAACGCGTGAGAGCGGGCCCGCTCGCGTGACGCGGGGCACCGCCACCACCGTCGCATGACGGCGCGCGGCGGCGGATAGCCTCGACCCATGCCCGAGATGCCGACGAAGCTGGCCGAGATCGTGGACGAGTTCGCCGCCGCACCGCGCGACGTCGTGCTGGAGATGCTGCTGGAGTTCGCCGACGTGATCCCGCCCCTGCCCGAGGGTGTGAACCGGGAGGAGCTGGAGCAGGTCCCCGAGTGCCAGACCGCGTTCTTCCTGCGCGCCGAGGTGAACGCGAACAAGACGGTCAGCACCGTCTTCGACTGCCCGCCGGAGGCGCCCACCACCCGGGCGTTCGCCGGCATCCTCGCCGAAGGGCTGGCCGGGGCGAGCGCCGAGGAGGTGCTGGCCGTGCCGGACGATCTCTACCAGCGGATGGGCCTGGCGCAGGCGATCAGCCCGCTGCGCGTACGCGGCGGCACCGCCATCCTGGCCCGGCTCAAGCGCCAGGTCCGGGAACAGATCTCCTGACCGGCGGGTTGTCGCTGGTCATGGACATCGAGATCTACGCCGACGTGGTCTGCCCCTGGTGCTGGATCGGCAAGCGCCGACTGGAACAGGCACTGGAGTCGTACGACGGCGAGGTGAACGTCCGGTTCCGGCCGTTCCAGCTCGACCCGACGCCGGTCACCGAGCCGAAGCCGCTGCTGGAGGCGCTCGGCGACAAGTTCGGCGGACGGGACAAGGCCGAGGGCATGGCCGCGCACGTCACCGGCGTCGCCGCGGGCGCGGGCCTGGACCTGCGGTTCGACCGGGCGGTGGCGGCGAACACGTTCGACGCGCACCGGCTGGTGCGTTTCGCCGCCGAGCGCGGCCGTTCCGCCGAGATGGTCGAGCGGCTCTACCGGGCGCACTTCCACGACGGCATCGACGTCGGATCGATCGACGCGCTGGTCACGCTGGCCGGCGAGGCCGGTCTGGACGAGACCGAGGCGCGGGAGTACCTGGAGTCGAACCTGGGCCGCCGGGAGGTCGCCGCCGACCTGAGCGCCGCGCACCAGCTCGGCGTCTCCAGCGTCCCGACGTTCGTGCTGGCCGGAAAGTACGCGGTCACCGGCGCGCAGGAGCCGGAGACGCTGCTCGCCGCGTTGCGCGAGGTGGCGCAGCGCGAAGCGGCAGCCTGATGTTTCACGTGGAACAAGATCGATGCGAATGAGGACCTAGGCCGGCCTGGCCAGGTCCTCCACCACCCTCGCCCCGGGCAGCGCGCCGAGCGCCGGCCCGGGCAGGGCGATCTTGCTGTGCCGTACGCCTGATCCGATGATCACGTGCGGGGTGGCGATCACCCGGGAGTCGACGAGGACCGGCCAGTCCGCCGGCAGCCCGATGGGCGTGATGCCGCCGTACTCCATTCCACTCAACTCGACCGCCTCGGCCATCGGCGCGAAGCTCGCCTTGCGCACGTCGAGCAGCTTGCGGACCACGCCGTTGACGTCGGCGCGGGTGGTGGCGAGCACGACGCAGGCCGCGTACCGGGTCTCGCCGCCGCGCTTACCGGCGACCACCACGCAGTTGGCCGATTCCTCCAGCCCCACCTGGTACGCCTCGCAGAACGCGGCGGTGTCGGCCAGGTCGGCGTCGATCGGGGCGACGAGTACGTCGTCCACGTCCACCGGGGCCTCGGCCGGCCACTCCTGCAGCGCCGCGGCGACCGGCGGGGCCAGCAGGTCGAGCCGTGCCCGGGCCGGCTCCGTCTTCAGCGTCCCCATCATGTCGCGATCCTCGCACCCGCTTCGCGGATCGCCCCTCCGGGCCCCGGCTCCGCCCCTCAGTTGGGATTGCTGAGGAACGCGTTCTCCTGCGCGAAGTCCCGGTTCTCGGCGGTGGTGAGCTGCCGGCGGCGCAGCACCTCGGGACGGTTCGCCTCGGCGTCCTCGATGCCGTGCCGGACGCCGACCCGGATCACGCCGTAGAGGAAGACGAAACCGAAGACGTAGAGGAGCACTGTGGCGACGAAGACCAGCATGCGGTCACGGTAGGCCGGTGCGGACCCGACCGGTTCTCATCTTCCGCCGGTTCCCCCGTACGTGTCCGCGAGGTAGTCGGCCCAGGTCCGGGTGCCGGTCGGCGTGGCCGTCGTGGTGAGTCCGCCCCCGCGCAACTCCCGCCCGAGGCGGCCGGGAATCCGGACCGGCAGCAGCGGACGGCGTACCCGGCGGGCCGCGAGCCAGGTGCGGGCCGCCTCGTCGAAGCGCAGCACCTCCGGCCCGGCGAAGTCCTCGACCCGGTGCGACGGTCCGGCGAGCAGCAGCACCGCGAGCCGGTCCGCCACGTCGGCCGGGTCGACCGGCTGGGCGAGTACGGCCCGGTCCCCGATCACCGGGCCGAGGCGGCTCGCGCCTTTCAGCAGGTCCGCCAGGAACTCGGGGAACTGGGTCGCGCGCAGCACGCTCCACGGCACCGTTCCGGCGGCCACCACCTCTTCGGCCGCGAGCTTGTGCCGGTAGTAGGCGATCGGCACCCGGTCGACGCCGACGATCGAGACGTACACCAGGTGGCGGACCCCGGCGTGGCCGGCGGCCATGGTCAGCCGGCGGGTGCCGAGCACGTCGATCTCGTGGGTACGCCGTTGCGGCGACGAGGCCAGGTGCAGCACCGCGTCCACCCCGGCGACCGCCTCCGCCAGCCCGGCGCCGGTGGCCAGGTCGGTGCTCACCCACTCCACCCCGTCTCCGGTACGGGGCCGACGGCTGGTCGCCCGGAGCGTGAAGCCCTCGTCCCGCAGCCGGGGCACCACCACCCGCCCGAGCCGTCCGGTCGCCCCGGTCACCAGCACCCGCATCGCCACTCCTCCCAGCCCCGCCCTGCCCACTCGGTCCGCATTCAGGACGGCAGCCCGGCCGGGATCGTGACCGCCCGCCGGGCCGTCGGCCCGAAGTCGCGCTTGCCGGGCTGCTCCATCACAGTGTGTGAGCCCGGCGCAGGCGACTACGACTGTTGAGCGATATACCTGAGAGTCATAATCATGACCAGGAGTCATACCGCAGTCAGGCGATGCCTTCGGCAGGAGCGTTACTGCGCGTGAGCGGCGACCGGGCCGGCGACGCCTCAGCCCGCCGGGCGAGGCACCACTCGACCGGCAAGGGTCAGGCCGAGCAGGGCGCAGCCCGCTGCCACCGCCAGCGTGGTCGCGTAGCTGGCCGGGCCGGGTGACGCACCGGCGGCCAGGACCGCGCCGGTCAGCGCCAGCACGGTGGCCGCGGCGAGCGAGTCGCCCAGTTGCAGCGCCGAGCTGTTGCGGCCCTGCTCGGCCGGGGCCGACTGCTCCAGGGTGAGCACCGACAGCGACGGGTAGAGCAGTCCCATGCCGAGCCCGGCCACGGCCCAGGAGGACACGGACAGGTCGAGGTGGTCCGGCCCGAAGCGCCGACGCGACGCCCGCCGTACCGATGGTGATGCAGGCCAGCCCGGCCCGGGGCAGGCTCGCCGCCGACCGGGGCGAAGCGATCCGGCCCTGGATCCACGAGCCCACCGACCAGGACAGCGCCCCCACGGTCAGCACCAGGCCGGCGCCGGTGGGCGAGAAGCCGCGCTCCCGCGACAGCATCAGCGGGATCACCACCTCGGCGGCCACGAACGCCGCCGACGCCAGCGCGCGCAGGCCGATCACCGTCGGCAGACCGCGTGCCGCGCGCAGGAACCCGGACGGCAACAGGTGCGGCACGCAGACGAACAGCCCGGCCAGCGCCCCGGCGGTCAGGGCGGCGGCGAGCACGCCGCGCTGCTGCCCCCCGTAGTGCAGCAGTGCGGCGCTCGCCCCCGCCCCGCAGGCCCAGCCGACGCGGGCCAGCGCGCCCGCGGGCGGCCGGGTCGGCACGGTGCCGGCCAGCGCCTTCAGACCCGGCTGGATCAGCAGCGCCGCCGGAATCGCCACCGCCGGTACCGCGAGGAACACCCATCGCCAGCCCAGATGTTCCACGATCAGGCCGGCCAGCGCCGGGCCGACCAGCGACGGCACCACCCAGGCCGCGGCGAACGCGGCGAAGATCCGCCGCCGCAACTGCTCCGGGTACGCCTGACCGACCACCACGTAGAGCGCCACCGAGACGAGTCCGGAACCGAAGCCCTGCACCACCCGCCCGACGACCAGCATCTCCATGGTCGTCGCGGAACCGGCCACCACCAGCCCGGCGACGAACCAGGCGACGCCGTGCCACATCGCCGGCCGTGGTCCGCGCGCGTCGCACCAGATGCCGGAGGCGACCATCGCCACCACGCCGGAGGCGAACGAGCCGCCGAACGCCAGCGCGTACAGGCCGAGCCCGTCCAGCGCGCGGGCCACCGTCGGCATGGCGGTGCCCACCGCCAGCGCCTCGAACGCGAGCAGGGACACCAGGGCGACGCTGCCCACAGTCATCGCCCGAAGGCGCGGCGACCACAGGTCGACGGGTGGATCGGCCGGGAGGGCGGCGGTGCTGGTCATGGGCTACAGCCTCGGACCTCACCCCGGGTTGAGGTCAACTGTGGTCCCCGTCTCGTCCGGCGGGAACGACCGGACCCCGAACTTCTGCCGTCCGGGTGGCATAACGGACGCCGCGCCGGGAAGTCGGGCCGCCGGGACGAGACCGGGAGGCGAGATGGCGCTGGGACGCTTCGCCGGCCTCCTGCTGTCCCCGACGGTCGTACCCACCAAGGTCTCCGAGGTCGCGGGAAGCGTGGGTACGGCCGCCGCCCGGCTGGCCCGGCTCACCGGGCTGACCAGCCGCCGGGTGTGGTCGCAGGACGGCCGCCACCACATCGAGGTGCACGGCGTCTGCCAGGACGGCGGCGACCGGCTCGCCCGTCAGGTCGAGGCGGCGCTGGAGTCGATGCCGGGCGTGACCTGGGCGCGGGTGAACGCGCCGTCCGGCCGGGTGGTGGTGGCGACCGGGGAGCCGGCGCCGAAACTGCGCGATCTGATCGCCACAGTGGCCCGCGTCGAGCAGACCTGCCCGTACGAGCCGGACCCGGAGATCGAGCCGCCGCAGCCGCCCGAGGACGGCCCGCGTACCGCGCGCACGTTCGGCGCGCTGCTGTCCGACGTGCTCGGACTGGGCATCTCCGCCGCCACCCGGGTGCTGCCGCTCACCCCCGTGCCGGCCGAGGTCGCCGGGCTGCTCGGCGCTGTCGACCTGCACCCGAAGCTGCACGCGCTGGCCGGGCTGGGCATCCGCGCCGACCCGCGCGCCGAGGTGCTGTTCCCGCTGGCCGAGGCGGTGGTGCAGGGTCTCACCGGCGGCTGGGCCGGGATCGTGCTGGACGGCGCGCAGCGCGTCGTGCAGTGGGGCGAGGGGGCCGCTCAACTGGCCGCGTGGCGGCGGGCCGAGCCACACCTGACCGGTGACCCGGAACGGGCGGTGGCCCGGGTGCCGGACGGCGAGCGGCCGTGCCCGGTGCCGGACGGGCAGCCGGAGCGCTACGCCAAGCGGGTACTCCCGGCCGGCGCGGTCGCCGGAGCGGCGGCGCTGCCGGTGCTGGGACCCAAGCGGGCCGCCGCGCTGGCACTGTCCTCGCTGCCGAAGGCGCCCGGTTCCGGCCGCGAGGGTTACGGCGCCCAACTGGGCCGGATGCTCGCCCGGCGCGGCGTGATCGCGATGGACCGCAGCGTGCTGCGTGAGCTGGACCGGATCGACACGGTGGTGCTGGACGCGGCGGTGCTCGGTTCGGACCGGGGGGTGCTGGCCGACCTGGCGCCGCTGGCCGACGCCGACACCGGGCAGGTCGCCGCCCGGGCGTTCGCGCTGTTCGACCCGGCCGAGCCGGACGCGGTACGCGCCGCCGACGGCTGGCGGATCGGCCCGCTGGACCGGCTCGGCGCCGACGATCCCGGGGACACCGCGGACAGCGCGCGGCTGCGCGCCGACGGTGGACGGCTGCTCGGGCTGGCCGAGAACGGCCGGCTCGCCGCCGTACTGCGGGTCGAGCCCGAGCCCGCACCGGGCGTGGACGCGCTGGCGTCGGCCGCCCGGCAGGCGGGCCTGCGGCTCGTGGTCGGCGGCGCGGACGACGGCCGGTACGACTTCGCCGACCTGCTCGTACCCGGTGGCGCCCGGCTCGCCGGCGCGGTGCACGACCTGCAACGCGAGGGCGCGGTGGTGATGGTGGTCTCCGGCGAGCGGTCGGCGCTCGCCGCCTCGGACTGCGGCCTCGGCGTGTACGGCCCGGAGGACCTGCCCCCGTGGGGCGCGCACCTGCTGGTCGGCGACGACCTGCGGGTACCGGCACGGCTCATCGACGCGGCCGGGGTGGCCCGCCGGATGACCGAGCAGAACATCCGGATCGCCATGGCCGGCGCCGGGCTCGGCGCGCTCGGAGCATTCACCGCCGACCGTCGGCGGCTGCCCCGCCCGACGCTCGCGGCGGTGAACGGCGCGGCGGCGCTCGCGTTCGCGCACGGCGTGTTCCGGGCGCACCGGCTGCCGGACCGCACCGGCGTACCGGTGCCCGCGCTCAGCGCCTGGCATCTCATGCCGGTGGAGACCGTCCTCGAACAGCTCGACACCGACGCGTCCGGGCTGACCGAGAGCGAGGCGACCCGGCGGCGGCGCGTCGAGGTCGGCGACGAGCACGGTCCGGCCGGGCTGCTCCGCTCGTTCGTCGAGGAGCTGTCCAACCCGCTCACCCCGGTGCTGGCCGCCGGTGCGGTGCTCTCCGCCGCGTTCGGCTCACTCGTCGACGCGGCGCTGGTCGGCGGCGTGGTGGGCGGGTCGGCGCTGGTCGGCGCGGTGCACCAGCGCAACACCGAACGGTCGCTGGCCGAGCTGCTGTCCCGCTCGGCGGTCACCGCCCGGGTTCTGCGCGACGGCGCGGAACGGGTGGTGCCCGCCGAGGAGCTGGTACGCGGCGACGTGATCACGATCAGCTCCGGGGACGCCGTACCGGCCGACTGCCGGGTGCTGACGAGTGACGGGCTGGAGGCGGACGAGTCGTCACTGACCGGTGAGTCGCTGCCGGTGGCGAAGAGCCCCGATCCGGTGGTCGCGGCGGCCATCGCCGAGCGGCACTCGATGCTGTTCGAGGGCACCACAGTCGCCGCCGGGCACGGCACCGCTGTGGTGGTGGCCACCGGCGCGGAGACCGAGTCCGGGCGGAGCCTCGCGATGGCCCGGCAGGCCCCACCCGCAAGTGGTGTGGAGGCGCGGCTGGGCAAGCTGACCAGCAGCGCCGTACCGCTGGCGGCCGCCTCGGCGATCTCGGTGGCCGGTGCGGGGCTGCTTCGGGGCGTACCCCTTGCCGAAACGGCGGCGACCGCCGCGAACCTGGCCGTGGCGTCGGTGCCGGAGGGCTTGCCGTTCCTGGTCAGCGCCGCGCAGCTGGCGGCGGCGCGGCGGCTGGCCGAGCACGGCGCCCTGGTCCGCAACCCCCGGACGATCGAGGCGCTGGGCCGCGTCGACGTGCTCTGCTTCGACAAGACCGGCACGCTCACCGAGGGGAAGCTGCTGCTGGCCGGGGTGGGCACCGGTGACGGCCGGTACGCCGTGCTGGGCGAACTGGACGAGCCGCTGCGGTCGACGCTGGCCGCCGCGGTGCGGGCCACCCCGTCCGCCGCCGACCCGGACGAGTTGCCGCAGCAGACCGACCGGGCGGTACGCCACGGCGCGGACGCCGCCGGGGTGACCGAGCGGACCGGCGCCGCGGAGTGGACCGCCACGGCCGGGCTGCCGTTCGAGCCGTCCCGGGGCTACAGCGCCGCTGTCGGCCGCTCCTCCGGTGGGCTGCTGCTGAGCGTGAAGGGCGCCCCCGAGTCGGTGCTGCCGCGCTGCGCGTCGCGGCGCACCGCCGAGGGGGACCGGCCGCTCGATGCGGCGGGGCGCGAGGAGGTGCAGGCCATGCTGGCCGGGCGGGCCGGGGCCGGGCACCGCATTCTCGCCGTGGCCGAGTGCCGGGTCTCCACCGAGCAGGTCAGCGACGAGCAGGTGAACGGGCTGGTCTTCGTGGGTTTCCTGACGCTCGCCGACGGGGTGCGGGACAGCGCCCGGCCGGCGGTGGCCCGGATCCGGGCCGCCGGCGTACACACCGTCATGATCACCGGCGATCACCCGGCCACCGCCGAGGCGATCGCCGCCACGATCAGCCCGGAGGACGGCGGCCAGCGCGTTGTCACCGCCACCGACCTGGACCGGCTGGACGACGCCGCGCTCGCCGAGCGCCTGATGGCCACCGACGTGGTGGCGCGCTGCACGCCGGCGCACAAGGTACGGATCATCCAGGCGTTGCAGCGCCAGGACCGGACCGTCGCGATGACCGGTGACGGCGCCAACGACGCCCCGGCGATCCGGCTCGCCGACGTCGGTATCGCGCTCGGTCAACGGGGCACACCCGCCGCCCGCGCCGCCGCCGACCTGGTGGTCACCGACGACCGGCTGGAGACGATCATCGCCACGCTGGTCGAGGGCCGGGCCATGTGGTCGTCGGTGCGGCACGCGCTCAGCATCCTGGTCGGCGGCAACCTCGGCGAGATCGCGTTCAGTGTGCTCAGCGCCGCCGCGACCGGCCGCTCCGCCTTGAACGGCCGGCAACTGCTGCTGGTCAACCTGCTCACCGATCTCGCGCCGGCGCTCGCCATCGCGGTACGGCCGCCGGCCGACGACCGCGCCGACCACCTGCTACGCGAGGGTCCGGACTCCTCGCTCGGTGTGACCATGACCCGGGAGATCGGGCTGCGGGCGGCGTCGACCACGCTGGGCGCAACCGCCGGCTGGACGATCGCCAGGTGGACCGGCACCCAGCGGCGGGCCAGCACCGTCGCGCTGGCGTCCCTGATCGGCACTCAGCTCGGCCAGACCGTACTGGCCGGCGGCACCAGCCCCAGCGTGCTCGCCGCCACCGCCGCGTCGGTGGGCGCGCTGGTCGCGGTGGTGCAGACGCCTGGTGTCAGCCAGTTCTTCGGCTGCACCCCGATGGGACCGGTGGGCTGGGCAATCGCCACCGGCTCGGCGCTCGGCGCGACGTTCGCCAACGGCACGCTCACCAAGCTGATGGACCGCATGCCGCAGCCCGGCTCGCACGGGCGTCCCGACGCGGAACAGTTCTAGTGCCAAGTGGCGGCGGCCCGGCGCAGCCGGTCGTTTATCGCGCGGCCCACTCCGGTGTCCGGCACCGGCTCGGCGACGATCTCGGTCACCCCGGCCGCGTCCAGCCGGTGCAGCGCGTCGAACAGTCGCGCCGCCGCCGCGGTCACGTCGCCGTCGGGCGACAGCACCTCCACCGCCGCCCAGTCGCCGTCCGCCGGTGGCTCCCGGAAGGCCAGGAACCCCCGCCGGCCGCCGCCGGGCTCGGCCGCCGCGCCCAACCGCAACGGGGTACGCGGGGCGTAGTGCGCGGCCAGCGTCCCGGGCGCGACGGGCTGACCGGAGCTGCCCTGGCGCACCTCGACCGGGCCGACCGCCTCGATGATCGCCTCGACCGGCAGCGCGCCCAGCCGCAGCACCACCGGCCGGTCGCCGCGCGCGTCCACGATCGTCGACTCGATGCCGCACCGGGTGGGCCCGCCGTCGAGCACCACGTCCACGGCGCCGCCCAGCCCGGCCACCACGTGCTCGGCGCGTGTCGGACTGAGCTGGCCGAACCGGTTCGCGCTCGGCGCGGCCACCGGCACGCCGGCCGCCGCGATCAGCGCCCGCGCCGACGGCTCGTCCGGTACGCGTACCGCCATGGTGTCCAGGCCGGAGGTGACGATCGGCGGGATGATCTCCGGTCGGTCCACGATCAGGGTGAGCGGGCCGGGCCAGAAGCGCTTCGCCAGCTCGGCCACCGCCGCCGGCACCTCGCCCACCAGCGCGGCCAGGTCGGCGGCGTCGGCCAGGTGGCTGATCAGCGGGTCGAAGCTGGGCCGCGCCTTGGCCTCGAAGATCCGGGCCGCCGCCCGCGCGTCGAGCGCGTTGGCGCCCAGGCCGTAGACGGTTTCGGTGGGGAAGGCGACCAGCCCGCCGGCGCGCAGAACGGCGGCGGCCTCGTCGATGCCGCGCTCGGCCGGCAGGACGCGCGGGGATCCGGTGCTCACGCTTCCGACGCTAGCCTGCTCTCTTCGCCGCCCCGGCAAGACCCCGTCGAAGGGGCGGGGTCCGTGTCCGGGAGCGTGGGCGCGTCCGTGGGGTAGAGGCCGGCGGCGAAGCCGTACACCTGGTCCCCGGCGCGGGGGATCTGCGCGAACCGCCGGGCCAGCGCCTGCACCTCCGCCCAGAACTCGCGGACGTCCTCGATCGGGATGCGCGCGTGCACGAGCGTGCACCGCAGTTCGTCGGCGGCGTGCGCGGCGGCCGCTTCAGCTGCCGCCTCGGCGAGGCCGTTGATCCGGGACACGACCTGCTTGTCCTCTGTCCGGGTGAGCGTGCCGACGTAGAAGGTGCGGGCGACACGCCCGTAGAACCGCTCTTCGATGGCGCGTACCCGCCGGGTCCGCACCACGCGCAGCAGCCCGGCGTCCACCAGTTGGTTCACGTGGTACGCGACGCTGCTCTTCGGCCGGTCGACCGCGCGGGCCAGCTCGTTCACCGTGGCGGCGCGTTCCAGCAGCAGTTCCAGGAGCGTGCTGCGCAGCGGGTCGGCGAGCGCGCGCAACTGCTCCGGGGCGGTGACCACGAGCAGGTCCTCGAGGTCGTAGTCCGGGATCCGCTGATTGACCGACATTTCTCGACCGTTCTAAGATTCTGGTTCGTTCGATAACTCTGGTCTGACAACTCAGGAGTGTAGTGATGGCCGAGATCGTGCTCTTCCACCACATTCAAGGGCTCACCGACGGCGTACGCGCCCTCGCCGACTCCCTGCGCGCCGGCGGACACACCGTGCACACCCCGGACTTATTCGACGGCGAACGGCCGGCCACCATCTCCGACGGCGCCGCGCTGGTCAAGCGCATCGGCGGCGACGTCCTCGACCAGCGCGCCGACGCGGTCGTCGCCGACCTGCCCGCCGACCTCGTCCACGCGGGTGTCTCCTGGGGTGCCGCCATCGCCCAGCGGCTCGCCCAGACCCGGCCCGGCGCCCGGGCCGCCCTGCTCTACGAAGCCTGCCTGCCGGTGACCGGTGAGTGGGCGATCGGCCCCTGGCCCGACGGCGTGGCGGTACAGGTGCACGGCATGGAGCGGGACCCGTTCTTCGGGCTGGAAGGCGACGTGGACGCCGCCCGCGAGCTGATGTCGATCGTCGGCCCCGAACGCGGCGAGCTGTACGTCTACCCCGGCGACCGGCATCTGTTCACCGACAGCTCGCTGCCCTCGTACGACGCCGAGGCGACCGCGCTCGTGGTGAGCCGCAGCCGCGAACTGCTCGACCGGCTCGCCTGACGCCTACTCGTCACCCCGCAGCCGCGCCAACTCGGCCGCGTACTCGGCGTCGGTCAGCACCCCGCGCTCGTACTGCCGGGTCAGCGCGTGGATGTCACGCCGCCGCCCGGCGCTCGGCGCGGGCGGCCGGGTCCGGTCCGGACGGTCGACGCGGACCGGACCCGGCGCCGGGCTCGCCGCCGCGCGCTGCTCCGGGGGCCGGGCCTCGCGGTGGCACTCCCGCAGGTTCGCGAGGATCTCGTCGTAGTGCTCCGGCCAGGTGACCAGCCGGGTCAGCTCCAGGCGGAACGGCCGGACGATGGCGCCGGACTGGATCGGCGTCTGCACCGGCGCGCCGTCGGTCCGCTCGACGACGATCGCGTCGCGTCCCATGTCCAGACCTGCTATCGAACCCGTACCGCTGTGGATCTCCACGACCGACGCCCACGGCACCGTGGTCGTGCGGAGAAGCGAGCGCGAACGTACGCCGACGGGGCTCACCCAGACGCCGAGCATCGCGCGGCGGACCGCGACGGCGAGGACGCCGGCGTTCCACACTCCGAGGACCACCGCCTCCCGTTCCAGGAGACTGCCGCTACGGACCCCGAACACGATGAGCACGAAGTAGCCGACCGCCAGCCCCGCCACGACCATGGAGCCGGAGGTGGCCAGGTCCAGCGAGTACGGGCGCCGCCACACCGTCATGCCGCCAGGGTGACCGATCGTGTCCAGCGGTTCAGCGCGGCGTCAGCGCCCGGCTACCGGTACTGTGCGATCTGGATCAGGTTGCCGCAGGTGTCGTCGAACACCGCGGTGGTCACCGGGCCCATGTCGACCGGCTCCTGGGTGAACAGCACGCCGAGGCCCCGCAGCCGCTCGTGCTCGGCGGCCACGTCGTCCACCGCGAACTGCGTCAGCGGGATGCCGTCGGCCGCGAGCGCCTCCTTGAACGCCTTGGCGGCCGGGTGCGCGTCGGGCTCCAGCAGCAGCTCCACGCCGTCCGGGGCGTCCGGCGAGACCACTGTCAGCCAGCGGTACTCCCCGGTCGGCACGTCTGTCTTCGGCACGAAGCCCAGCACGTCGGTGTAGAAGCGCAGCGCCTTGTCCTGGTCGTCGACGTACACGCTGGTGAGGTTGATTCTCATGGGTTCTCCTGGGTGGGTTCGGCGGACCTGAGCCATCGTTCGGTGACGGCCCGCAGCGGCCGGGTGTCGAGGTGGTGGAACTTGTAGCGACCCTGCCGCCGCGTGACTACCAGGCCGGCGGCCTCCAG
Organism: Micromonospora sp. M42; assembly: GCF_000568915.1. Classification (NCBI taxonomy): domain Bacteria; kingdom Bacillati; phylum Actinomycetota; class Actinomycetes; order Micromonosporales; family Micromonosporaceae; genus Micromonospora; species Micromonospora sp. M42. The sequence goes on from NZ_KK037233.1 coordinate 4,340,909, forward strand.
GACGTCGAGGTGCTGGGAGATCGCTTGCCGGGACGACGTGACCTGGTGCTTCGTGGCCAGCCGCCCGCAGATCTCGAACAGGGTCTGACCGTCGCGCTCGGTCAGCTCGTCGAGGATCAGGCGGCGGGTGTGGTCGGCCAGCGCCTGGTACAGATCGCCCACGTCACCCACCATATGCAAGTGACGGCTTGCCTATCAAGCGGATTGCCCGCCATTCGGAGGACGACATGCCCGGATACATCCTCACCGGCGCTCCCGGCTCCGGTAAGACAGCGATTCTCCGGCACCTGGAGATCGACGGGTACCCCGTCGTGGAGGAGGCGGCGACCGACGTGATCGCGCTTCACCAGGCGCTCGGACGACCGGAGCCGTGGCGTGAGCCGGGCTTCGCCGACCGGGTGCTGAATCTCCAACGGGAGCGCCGTCGCCGAGCCGCGGCGAACGCCGGCGAGGTCGTCTTCCACGACCGTTCGCCCGTCTGCACGCTGGCGTTGTGCCGCTATCTGGGCCGGGCCGCACCGTCCGCGCTGCTCGCCGAGATCAAGGACATGACGGCGAATCGCCACTACGAACAAACCGTTTTCTTCGTACGCCATCAGGGCTTCGTGGAGGCGACCGCCGCTCGCCGGATCACCTTCGAGGAATCACTCGTCTTCGAGCGAATCCACGAGTTGACCTATCGCGAGGCCGGATTCGACCTCGCCGACGTGCCGGCCGGCCCACTGGCGAGCCGGGTCGCGGCGATAAGAAAGGCGGTTGATCGACTGCACCGTTAGCGCAATCAATGCTCCTTGCGCTTCGGAGGGACACCGGTAACATCTCCATGTTTTGATCTACACGGGGAGGAAAGTCCACATGCGATGGAAAATCCCGGCCGGCGCCCTGGTGGCGCTGGCCTTTGTGATTCCGGCGGCGCCCGCGGCGGCGCAGACCGCAGTGCCCGGGCTGAACGACGCCTGCCAGACGGTCGAACGCAAGGTGTACAAGGATTTCCGCGAGCTCGTCACCATCGACCTGGACACGGCCAACGTTTCCGAGCTGCGGCTGCTGGCCTACCGGCTCCTGGCCGAGGCGCAGGCCGAATCGCTGCCCGTTCTGCCGGGCGAGATCGAGGAGCGGCTGAAGGGCACCTCGGACGACCTTCGCGCATACCTCAAGAACGTGGAGAATCGCTGGGCGACGGCTCTGCGCGTCTCGATCGGCCAGACCATGACGGGTGCCGGCCCCAACGTGCGGGCCGCCGCGCAGAAGGTGCTCGACAACCCGTCCGTCGAGGCCTACCTCGCCTACCTGAACAACGGCCTGTACGAGGCTCGCGCGCTCGACTGCGCATCCCAGCCGACGCCGACGCCGTCTCAGCCCACGACCACGCCGACCGCGACGCCCAGCGCCACGTCGACAGTCGTGCCGCCCCTCAGTCCCTCCGCCAGCGTGGGCGTACCCGGCGGCGAGGGTGGCGGCCTGCCGGTGACCGGCTCCGACACCGCGACAGTGGCCGGCATCGGCGGGGCGCTGCTGCTCCTCGGCGGCGCCAGCTACGTCATCGGACGCCGACGTCGTTCCCGCTTCGTCGCATAGCTTCCTGGGCGCGCCCAGCTCGATGTCGCATCGGGCTGGGCGCGCCGCGTTTCCGGATTCCCCGGTCAGCCGGCGAGCTGCCGCCGCACCGAGTCGGTGTCCATCAGGTACGACATGTGCTTGAACTTGCCGTCCTGGAGCCGGTAGAAGGCGGTCTCGACGAACGAGACCGAGGCGCCGGTAGGTGCCAGGCCGTTCCACTCCTTGACGGGCGTTCCGGTGTCGACGAGGCGGGCGGCGATCCGGTCGCCCTCGACGACGAGATCCTGGATCTCCCAGTGAAGATCCGGCACCGCCTCGACGTGCTTGTAGAACTCGGCCACCATGTCCGCCATCCGGACCGGCGTGCCGTTCATGATCACCTCTTCGTGGGCGAAGTCGGCCATGCGGTCGAACTCCCGATTGTTCGCCAGATCGACGTACCGCAGGTAGAAGTCACGTAGTTCCTCAGTGGCGGCGCTCATGATCGCTCGTTCCCCTCCGCATATTTTGTACCGCTCGGTTCGGAGCCAACCGTAGCAGGGTTCTGTACCGATCGGTTCATGATCAGGATCACGCCGCGCTCCGAATTCGATTGACCGTGTGATCCGGCGGGTCCTACGGTCGCGTCGATGCGTCCGGGAGAGATCGTCGTCACTGTGGAGCAGGTACGCGCCCTGGTCAGCGACCAGTTCCCCGAATGGTCGAGCCTGCCGATCGTGCCGCAGCCGCTGAACGGCACCGACAACGCGCTGTTCCGGCTGGGCGACTCCCTGACGGCACGGCTGCCACGGGCGCCGTGGGCGGTCGACCAGGTGACCACCGACGCGACCTGGCTGCCGCGGCTCGCCCCTCACCTCCCGGTGCCCGTGCCGGTGCCGGTCGCGGTCGGCCGACCCGGCGGGGACTATCAGTGGCCGTGGACCGTCGTCCCGTGGCTCGACGGGGACAACCCACAATCCGGGCAGGACCACGTCGACCTCGCCGTCGACCTCGCCCGCTTCGTACGGGCGATGATCGCGATCGACCCGATGGGCGGGCCGGTCAAGGAAGGCATTCAGCGCGGCGTACCCCTGGTGCAGCGCGACGAACTGACCCGCCGGTCGATCGCGGAGCTGGGCGACCGGATCGACGGCCGGGCAGTGACCGCGGCGTGGGACGAGGCGATGGCGGCGGACGAGTGGCCGGGACCGCCGGTGTGGCTGCACGGCGATCTGCTGGCGGGCAACCTGCTGGTCGACCGGGGCCGGCTCACCGGCGTGATCGACTTCGGCGGTCTCGGCCGCGGCGATCCGGCCGTCGAGGTGCGACCCGGCTGGAGCCTGTTCGACGCCCGCGCGCGAGCCGCCTACCGGGAGGCGCTCGGGTTCGACGAGGCGACCTGGGTACGCGGATGGGCGTGGATGCTGTCCGTATCGCTCTACTGGCTGGCGGACATGTGGGACTCGATCAGCGAGTACGACCGCCGGGACACCATCCGCCACATCGACTACATTCTGCGTCACCGCCACGACTGACCTGCGGGGTCCGGTGTTGCGGGACCGACCGACGGAGGCATGCGCTGTGCGGAAATTGATCTACGGCATGAACCTGACAGTGGACGGCTACGTGTCCGCGCCCGGCGACGACATCGGGTGGGGCGAATCGAGCGACGAACTGTTCCAGTGGTGGCTCGATCAGGAGCGGGCGGTCAGCCTGTTCCTGTACGGGCGCCGCCTGTGGGAGAACATGAGCTCCTACTGGCCGACCGGCGACCAGCAGCCGGGCGCCACCCCGGCGCAGATCGAGTTCGCCCGGAACTGGCGGGACACGCCGAAGGTGGTGTTCTCCTCCACCATCGACAAGGTCGACTGGAATGCCCGCCTGTTCACCGGGGACGCGATCGCCGAGATAACCAGGCTCAAGGCCGGGGACGGCGGCCCGATGAGGGTCGGTGGCGCAGCCCTCGCGGGGGCGGCCATGCGGGCCGGGCTGATCGACGAGTACGAGATCGTCACCCACCCGGTCCTCGTGGGCGCCGGCACGCCGTTCTTCGGCGCGCTGGACGGCTGGTCGAAGCTCGACCTGGTGGAGACGCGGACGTTTCCCGGCGGCGTGACCCTGAGCAGGTACGCGACGAGGCGGTAGCGCCTTCCGGCGGCGGTCAGGGTCCAGCGCCTCCAGCCGGGTGCCGAACTGGCCGAGGAACGCCGCCTCGCTGTGCGGCGTCTCGATCTTGTCGGTCAGCGGGCCGCCGTACCGGCGGGCCTGGACGATCGCGTCGGCGTAGACGTCGGGTCCGGCGCCGAAGTAGCGCCGCTCGGCCATCGCGGCGGCCGTCTGCTCGGCTGTGGAGTCGTCCAGTTGAGGGGTGAACATCAGGCTCTGCTGACCCGTCCGCAACCTCACAGCCGGCCCACGTCGCACGATGACCACGGCATGTGGCGGATGGCGCGAGCACGACCCCTGTGGGAGCCTGTCGCGATGTCGCGTGCCCGCCTGGCGCTCACCGCCGGGGTTCTCCTGCTCGTCGCCTCCTGCATGCTGCCGTGCCTGCCGTTCCTGGACCTGTCCGGCATCTCGATGCCCTATCAGGACCCGACCCCCGAGATGCTGGAAAAGCAGGCCATCGACATCGCCGCAGCCGAACGCAAACTCGCCCTCTACGCAGCCACCGCGGGCGCACTCGCCGTCGTCGGCCTGGCAGCCGTCATCTACGCCTTCAGGCACCGACGGTCCCGCAGGGCCGATCACGGAATCTAGGCAGATCCGCGGGTCGGCTGTACCGGGACCGAGATCAACCGAGGAAAGTGCTGGTGGAGCCCAGGGGACTCGAACCCCTAACCCCTGCCTTGCAAAGGCAGTGCTCTGCCAGTTGAGCTAGGGCCCCGTGTCGGCGCTCAGCGCAGGTCGGGCGCGGTGGTCGCCTCGTGCCACAGGGCGCGCTCGTCGTTCGACGCCTTGACCTTCTTGGCCACGACGGCGGCCACACCGACGATGCCGGCCAGGATCAGGAGCTTCTTGAACATGTGCTTGACCCCTCGTGCTCGACTGCCGTCGGACGATGTGCGGTGGGGCTAGCTGGAATCGAACCAGCGACCTCAGAGTTATCAGCTCTGCGCTCTAACCGACTGAGCTATAGCCCCGCGTGGCGACGAGCAAGGTTAACCCATCGCCTCCGCCGCGCCCAAATCGGGGGGTCCGTGGCGGAAGCACCCGCGCCACCCCGAACCTACCCGGACGCACGACGCCGGGGCGACCGCTTTGCGCGGCGCCCCGGCGTCGACCGATCAGTCCCGCTCGGCGAGCGTCAGCTCGATCCCGCCGACCAGGTCGGCGCAGACGTTGTAGACGAATGCGCTGAGCGTGGCCAGCGCGGTGAACAGCACGACGTTGACCAGGCCGATCAGCGCCGACGTCAGGATCACGCCCTTGGCGGTGATCCGGAAGCCGCCGCCGCCCTGGCCGCCGCCGGCGTTCACCAGGTCGGTCAGGCTGTCGTTGACGCTCTTGAACACGCCCATCGCGTCCAGCGCGAGGTAGAGCACCGAGGTCGCCACGACGACCACGATGAAGAGCACCACGGACACCGCGAACGCGAACTTCATCACGGACCAGGGGTCGATCCGCTTCAGGTTCAGCCGGGCCCGTCGCGGCCCGCGCGACGCGGCCGAACTGACCGAGGTACGCGCGGCGCGTACCGCCTCGCCCACGCGCGCGGCGCCGACTGCGGCCGCGCCGCTGACGCCCGGCGGCAGGCCCCCGCCGTTCGCGGGCCGGGACTGGCCGGTGGCGCCGGTGGTGGTCGGACGGGCGCCGTCGGGCGACGTCTTCGGCGCGGTGCCCAGGCCGGCGCCGATACGCGGCTGGGTGCCGGTCGTACCGGTGGAGGCCCGGCCGGCCGCGGCCGGTGGCTTGATCGGCTGTGTGCTCGTGGCGTTCGCGGGCTTGGCCGCCGGAGCGGCCAGACCGTTGGCCGACGTCGGCGCGTCGACCTTGGTCTCGGCCGACGAGTCCCGGGAACCCGAGTCCTCGCCCGGCTTGTCCGGAGGCGGCGCCATGCCGGGGGCGCGGGTGAACTTCGGGGCAGGCGCATCGGCGGGAACCGTGGCCCGGCCCACGGCCGCACGGCCGGTAGCTGGTGTACCGCCCTGCGCAGCCTCCTCCTCGGCCGGGGTGGCCGAGGTCCCCTTGTTCCCCGACTTCGCCTGTGTCTCCGTCATCAACTAGTCCTGTTCGTCAGGCTCGTCGGCATTGCGAGCAATCGCCACGATAGTCACGCCGTCCGGGAGGTCCATCAGCTTGACCCCCATTGTGTTCCGGTCACGCGTACGGCGTACAGGCTTCACCGGAGTCCGGATGACGCCGCCGTTGCTGGTGATGGCGAACAGCTCGTCCTCCGGATCGATCACTACCGCGCCGACCAGGCCACCGCGTCGCTCGGTGATCTTCGCGGTCAGCACGCCCTTACCTCCCCGGCCCTGCACCGGGTATTCCTCGATCGGGGTACGTTTCGCGTAACCCCCGTTCGTCGCGACCAGAACGTCCAGACCCTCTCGCACCACCTCGACCGCGAGCAACTCGTCCTCGCCGCTGAAGCGCATGCCGATCACACCGGACGTGGCCCGGCCCATCGGACGCAGCGCCTCGTCGGTGGCGTTGAAGCGGATCGCCTGGGCGTTCTTCGACACGAGCAGCAGGTCGTCCTCCGGAGCGGCCAGGACCGCACCGACCAGTTCGTCCTCATCGCGCAGGTTGATCGCGATGATGCCGCCGGAACGGTTGGAGTCGAACTCCTCGAGCCGCGTCTTCTTCACCAGGCCGTTCTTCGTGGCCAGTACCAGGTAGGGCGCCACCTGGTAGTTCGGGATTTCAATGATCTGCGCGATCTGCTCGTCGGGCTGGAACGCGAGCAGGTTGGCCACGTGCTGGCCCTTGGCCACCCTACTGGCCTCGGGAAGCTCGTACGCCTTCGCCCGGTAGACCCGACCCTTGTTCGTGAAGAACAGGATCCAGTCGTGGGTAGAGCATACGAAGAAGTGGCTGACGATGTCGTCCTGGCGGAGCGTCGCCCCGCTGACGCCCTTGCCGCCACGCCGCTGCGACCGGTAGAGGTCGACCTTCGTCCGCTTCGCGTACCCGGTGCGGGTGATCGTCACGACCACGTCCTCGCGGGCGATGAGGTCCTCCATCGAGACCTCGCCGTCGAACGGGACGATCTTCGTACGCCGGTCGTCGCCCCACTTCGCGACGATCTCGCCCAGTTCCTCCGAGACGATCCGCCGCTGCCGCTCCGGCTTGGCCAGGATGTCCTTGAGGTCGGCGATCTCCAGTTCGAGCTTCGCCAGGTCGTCCAGGATGCGCTGCCGCTCCAGGGCGGCCAGCCGGCGCAGCTGCATGTCCAGGATCGCGGTCGCCTGGACCTCGTCGATGTCCAGCAGCCGGATCAGGCCCTGCCGGGCGTCCTCCACCGTGGGCGAACGCCGGATCAGGGCGATCACCTCGTCCAGCGCGTCCAGCGCCTTGGACAGACCGCGCAGGATGTGCGCCCGCTCCTCGGCCTTGCGCAGCCGGAACGCGGTCCGCCGCCGGATCACCTCGATCTGGTGCTCGACGTAGTACCGGATGAACTGGGCCAGGTTGAGCGTGCGCGGCACGCCGTCGACGAGCGCCAGCATGTTGGCGCCGAACGTCTCCTGGAGCTGGGTGTGCTTGTAGAGGTTGTTCAGCACCACCTTGGCGACCGCGTCGCGCTTGAGCACGAGCACGATCCGCATGCCGGTACGCCCGGAGGACTCGTCGCGGATGTCGGCGATGCCGGCGAGCTTGCCCTCCTTGATCAGCTCGGCGATGCGCTCGGCGAGGTTGTCCGGGTTGACCTGGTACGGCAGCTCGCTGACCACGAGCGCCGGCCGGCCACGCTTGTCCTCCTCGACCTCGACCACGGCGCGCATCCGGATCGAGCCGCGCCCGGTCCGGTACGCGTCCTGGATGCCCGCCTGGCCGACGATCAGGCCGTGGGTCGGGAAGTCCGGGCCCTTGACGATCTCCAGCAGGGCTTCCAGCGTGGTGGCCTCGTCGGCCTCCGGGTGCTCCAGGCACCACTGCACCGCCGCGCCGATCTCGCGCAGGTTGTGCGGCGGGATCTTGGTGGCCATGCCGACCGCGATGCCCTCGGAGCCGTTGATCAGCAGGTTCGGGATCCGCGACGGCAGGATCGTGGGCTCCTTGGCCCGGCCGTCGTAGTTGTCCTGCAGGTCGACGGTGTCCTCGTCGATGTCCCGCAGCATCTCCATCGCCAGCGGGTCGAGCTTGCACTCGGTGTTGTGGCTGACGAAACCGTCGGAGACGAACGAGTGGTCCTCGGTGTCCACCCGGATGCTGTAGACCGGCCGCACACCGGCGTCGGTGATCTCGGTCACCTCGGCGTAGTAGAAGCGCCCGTCGACAAGCGGCTCGACCACGTCGAGGATGCCGGGCTCGGTGATCCGGGCCGCGATCTCGTCGCGGTCCCGCTCCCAGCGCTCGATCCGGTCCACGTTGTGCCGGCGCAGCCAGTCGCGTTCGGTCCAGCGGCTCGCGCCGTGCTCGCGGACGAAGTCCCCGACGAACGGCACGTGATCGCCGGAAAGCGCGGTGCTGGTCGCCGGCACCTGGGCCAGCTCGGATTCCAGCTTGGCCTGCTTGCGGCCGAGGAAGCCGACGTGAGCGGCGAAGATCCGGGCGTCCCTACGGTTGGTGACGACGACCTTGATCTCACCGCTGTCGTACCGGCACTGCCGGCTGACCACGCCGAACTCCAGCAGCAGCTGCTGCACCTCGCGGGCCAGCCGCTCGCTGCGGGTCGAGTACGAGACCTGGATCGTGTGGCGGGGCAGCAGCGACGACGAACCGTCGCCCTCGAACAGCGCCTGGAGGAAGGCCCGCTTGACCGCGGCCGGTCCGCGCCAGACGAACTCCGGCACGAACTTGCCGGCGCTCCGCGCGCCCACCATCTCGCCGAGCACGCTCGCCCGAAGCGCGGTGAGGTCCTGCACGTCGAGCTCGTGCAGCCTGCTGCCGGAGGCGATGACCCGCTCGGCGACGTACCGAGGGCCGCCGACCGCGAGGTCGTAGGCGGTGAGGACCCGGACGAAGAACTCCCGGTCCACGTTGTTGAAGCCCGCCCGATTCTCCGACACCCACCCCTCGGACACGAACGCGCCCGCGAGCACGGCCGCCTCGACGTGTTCCAGCATCGGGTAGCCAATCTCGTCCGGCACGGTGCGCTGCAGGACCACCCGGTCGCCCGGGGCGATCTCGGCGAGCAGCTTCCACAGCAGGGTCGGCACGCCGGCCACGTCCACCAGGCAGAGCACCGGGTGGTTGTGGGTGCCGGTCAGCTCGTACCCCTCACGGGTGCGCAGCCGCAGCGTCGGGTGCTCGCCGGAGTGGAAAAACTTGCTGGCGCGGACCAGGTCGCCGTTGCGGTCGCGGACCTTGAGGTCGACGTCGGTCTCGCTGCTCGCCGCAGCGTCCGGCACGACGTCGCCGATCCGGACGGAACCCTCGGCGGTACGGATGCGGGCATCGCCGACGAGGCAGTATCGCATGGCGGCGGCCGGGTCGTTTCCGGGGGAGCCGAAGTTGCCGTTGCCGTCGACCAGCGGGTAGCGCAGCGACCAGGGCTGCGCCATCCGGACCAGCGCGTCGTAGATGGCGGAGTCGCCGTGCGGGTGGAACTGGCCCATCACGTCGCCGACGACGCGGGAGCACTTCACGTACCCGCGGTCCGGCCGGTAGCCGGAGTCGAACATGGCGTAGAGGATCTTGCGGTGGACCGGCTTGAGCCCGTCCCGGACGTCCGGCAGGGCCCGCCCGACGATGACGCTCATCGCGTAGTCGAGGTACGAGCGCTGCATCTCGACCTCGAGGCCGACCGGCTCGATCCGGTCGTGCTGGACGACCGCGGCCAGTGTCTCCGGGGTCTCCGGCTCGTTCGGGGTGGACTCGGGAGTATCGGTCACTGTTAACCCTTATCAGACTCTTCAGTCATGGTCTCGCTGTGGATAACGGCTGTGGAAAGCGTTCAGACTGTGGATAACTCTGTGGACTACCGGGCCGGCCGGTGGATCACCGGCCGGCCCGGCGCGTCCGTCAGATGTCCAGGAACCGCACGTCCTTGGCGTTGCGCTGGATGAACGACCGACGTGCCTCGACGTCCTCACCCATCAGGACGCTGAACAGCTCGTCCGCGGTTGCGGCGTCGTCGAGCGTGACCTGGCGCAGCGTGCGCGTCGCCGGGTTCATCGTGGTCTCCCACAGCTCGGGGTAGTTCATCTCACCGAGACCCTTGAACCGCTGGATGTCGTCCGGGCGGGCGTTGGGCTTCTTCTGCTGGCGCAGCGCGATCAGCCCGTCGCGTTCCCGGTCCGAGTACGCGTACTGGGCGTCGTCGCCCTTCTTGTTCCACTTGATCTTGTAGAGCGGCGGGGCGGCCAGGTAGACGTGCCCCAGCTCCACCAGCGGCCGCATGAACCGGAACAGCAGCGTGAGCAGCAGCGTCTGGATGTGCTGGCCGTCGACGTCGGCGTCGGCCATCAGCACGATCTTGTGGTAGCGCAGCTTCTCGATGTCGAAGTCGTCGTGGATGCCGGTGCCCAGCGCGGTGATCAGCGCCTGCACCTCGTTGTTCTTCAGCACCCGGTCGATGCGGGCCTTCTCCACGTTGAGGATCTTGCCGCGGATCGGCAGGATCGCCTGCGTACGCGGGTCGCGGCCCTGCTTGGCCGAGCCGCCGGCCGAGTCGCCCTCGACGATGAAGACCTCGGACTCGCGCGGGTCGGTGGACTGGCAGTCGGCCAGCTTGCCGGGCATCGAGCCGGACTCCAGCAGCGACTTGCGCCGGGCGAGCTTGCGCGCCTGCTGGGCGGCGATACGGGCCCGGGCCGCCTGGGACGCCTTCTGGATGATGATCTTCGCCTCGGCCGGGTTGCGGTCGAACCAGTCGACGAGCGACTCGTTGCAGACCCGCTGCACGAAGCCCTTGACCGGGGTGTTGCCCAGCTTGGTCTTGGTCTGGCCCTCGAACTGCGGGTCGGTGAGCTTGACCGAGATGATCGCGGCCAGGCCCTCGCGGATGTCCTCACCGGAGAGGCGCTCGTCGCCCTTGAGCAGCTTCTTGTCGGCGCCGTAGCGGTTGACGACGCTCGTCAACGCGGCCCGAAAGCCCTCCTCGTGGGTGCCGCCCTCGTGGGTGTTGATGTTGTTGGCGAACGTGTAGACCGACTCGCCGTACGACTCGTTCCACTGCATGGCGATCTCGACCGACATGCCGGTCTCCTCGGCGCCGAACTCGACCACCGTCTTGTGGATCGGGCTCTTGGAGGCGTTGAGGTGGCGGACGAAGTCGGCGATGCCGCCCTCGTAGTGGAAGGTGACCTCGCGGGTCTTGCCGTCCTCGTCCTCCGGCACCCGCTCGTCGAGCAGGTGGATGGTGAGGCCCCGGGTGAGGAAGGCCATCTCCTGGAGGCGCCGGTAGATGGTGTGGAAGTCGAAGTCGACGGTCTCGAAGACGTCGGGGTCGGGCCAGAAGGAGACGGCCGAACCGGTGCGGTCGGTCTCCTCGCCCTTCTCCAGCGGCGTCGGCTTGGAGTGGTCGTAGCGCTGGCGCCAGACGAAACCGTCCTTGTGGATCTCGACCGCCATCCGGGTGGACAGCGCGTTGACCACGGAGACGCCCACGCCGTGCAGGCCGCCGGAGACCGCGTACGCCTTGCCGTCGAACTTGCCGCCGGCGTGCAGCACGGTCAGCGCGACCTCGACACCCGGCTTCTTCAGCTTCGGGTGCAGGTCGACCGGGAAGCCACGGCCGTTGTCGGTCACCCGGACGCCGCCGTCGGCCAGCAGCACCACGTCGATGGTGTCGCAGTGCCCGGCCAGCGCCTCGTCCACCGCGTTGTCGACGACCTCCCACACCAGGTGGTGCAGACCGCGCTCGCCGGTGGACCCGATGTACATACCGGGGCGCTTCCGGACCGCTTCCAGGCCTTCGAGAACGGTGATGGACTCGGCACCGTACTTCTTGTTGTCCTCCGCTGCCACGCTCGGCCACTTTCTCGCACCGGCCGCGCGTGGGCGCGGGGGCGCGGGTTCGGCGGACAGGACGCGACGTCGGCGCGCACGGACCGCCCCTGGGATCACCAGGCACGGATCGTGTACGCCGGGCGCCACGGTTGCCCGCGGATCGCGATCGGCTCGGACCCGAGGCGGGACTATGATCGAGGGCCCGGAGGGCCCCTGCCCGTCGCTCCGTCTCGGGTCTTTCGTCTCGCTCCCAATCTTACTGTGCGGAGCCGACCAAACCGCCACTCGGCACCCTCTCCGAGGCGGCTGAGAATGCCGTAGCCGGACGAACCGCGCCTCCCGCGACTCCCCCTACACGCCAACGGGGCACCGCCGCGCCACCGGCCACCGTGAGCCGTGACGATCATCCGACCGGTGATCGGCTGCTGTCCCGACCGGGGGTCGCGGCCGGGTCCGGCGTGCCGTAGCTTTTGCGGCGCCGCCGTTGCGGTCTTGATCTTTCGCACCCGCAACCGGGACGATCGTCGAAGATGGTCCGAAAACGCTTGGTGAGAGGTGACGCCCGATGGGGCTGGACAACGTCGCGGTGCACTGGCCGCGGACCGGCCGCTTCTACGACCCGGTCGCGCCGGCCGAGTTCGTGGACTTCGGCGAGATCGTGGACGTCCCCCGGATCTCCGCGCCGACCGCCGCGCTCGCCGAGCTGATCGCCAAGACCGGCACGGTACGGGCGACCGCGTACACCGAACTGGTCGACCTGATCCTCGGGCTGGAAAATGTGCTCTACGCCACGGAGAACTCGGCCGAGGACGAGGACCCGGTGATCGACCCGGACGGCTGCTCGTGGATCGCCGAGGGCCTGGAGAAGTTCGTCGCCCGGCACCGGCCGTACGGCGAGGCGGTCACGTTCGAGTCGGTGAGCGAGGTGCTGCGCGCGTTGCTGGGTGACGGGCGGCTCGCCGAGCAGCAGCTCCGCTGGCTGGACAGCCGGCTGGACCGGCTGCGCGACGAGAGCGGCGACCCGCCGCAGTGGAACTTCACCTGCGCCGAGCTGAGCGTGCTGGCGGCCTTCTACCGGCGCTGCGCGGAGCGCGGCTTCGCGGTCTACGCCGACGCCTGACCGGGCGTCGCAGCGCCGGAAGAAGACGTGGCCCGGTTGGCAGCCGCGATCACCTCGGTCAGCGCCGTGTGCAGGTGCCGCAGGTCGGCCAGCGGCAGACCCAGGCGCTGCACGATGGCCGGCGGGATCCGCTCGGCCTGCGTCCGCAGCGCCTGCCCCTCGGCGGTGAGCGAGACGGCCAGGCTGCGCTCGTCGGCGGCGTCGCGTTCCCGCCGGATGTAGCCGGCCGCCTCCAGCCGCTTGAGCAGCGGTGACAGCGTGCCCGGGTCGAGCTGGAGCAGCCGGCTCAGATCCCGCCCGGACAGTGGCGCGTGCTGCCAGAGCGCCAGCATGACCAGGTACTGCGGGTGGGTGAGCCCCATCGGCTCCAGCAGCGGGCGGTAGACCGCGACGACGCTCCGGGCGGCGACCGACAGCGCGAAGCAGACCTGCTGCTCCAGCGCCAGGGGGTCCTCCTCGATCGGGTCGGTCACCTCGTCCTCCTCGTCGTCGTTGCGATCCTAGCAACGATTGGTGTACCAATGGTTTGCACACAAAACAGGGAGGGCGGCGGGATGAGCGACGACGAGCAGGTGGGCGACGCCTCCGGCAAGGGTGGCCGCCTGTTGGGCTGGGTGTTCCAGAACCTCGCCGGCCCCTCCCAGGTCCAGGGCGCGGTGCAGGGCGGCTCCCGGCTGGCCCGCGAAGCCTGGAAGCAGGACCTGGAACGCCGCAAGCAGTGGAGCCGCGAGCAGCGCGAACTCAAGCGCGCCCGGCGGGAGGCCCAGCGCTCGGGCGGCGACGGTCAGCCGTAGGTGTCGCGGGGCCCGCGCCCGCGTACCCGCCGGGGGCCGCGCGACCACGACGGCGCAGCCGGGCCGTGAATGTGCAGCTTGCGCACCACGTTGTGGCCGACCTCGCGGGCGATCTGCTGCAACAGCGAGCCCGCCAGCAGACGCAACTGCGTCGCCCACGCCGTCGAGCGCGCCTCCACCGTCAGCTCGCCGTCCTCCAGCTTCACCGGGCGGCTGTGCTGGGCGACCTCCGGGCCGACCACCTTCTCCCACGCGCCGAACACCGTCGCCTCGGCCGCCGGCTGCTGCCAGCCCCGCGCCTTGACCAGCTTGTCCAGCACCGCACCCAGCGGCTGCGGGTCGCGCGGGTCCGGCCCCGGGCCGGAGTAGCCGCGCAGCCGCTTCTCGCCGTCGCCGCGGACCGCGCCGCGCCGCCGGGGAGCCGCCGCCTGCCGCCGGGCCTTCGCCGCGTCGAGCACCGCCCGCGCCAGTTCCGGCCCGGTCGCGCCCTCCGGCAGGTTCGCGCCCGGCTCGCCGTCCGCGGGCTTTCCCGGGGTACGCGCGTCGCGTCCCGGCCCGAGCCGCGCGGGCGGTAGCTGCACCTCGTCGTCAGACACGTCGCACCGTCCCGTCGCCCACCGCGTACCGGGTGCCGCGCAGGGTCGCCGGCACGTCGTCGTCCACAGCGCAGGTGACGAGCAGCTGGCTCGCGCCGCCCACCAGCTCGGCCAGCCGGTCCCGCCGGCCGGTGTCCAGCTCGGCGAAGACGTCGTCGAGCACCAGCACCGGCTCGATCCCGTCGGCGCGCAGCAGGTCGTACCCGGCCAGCCGCAGCGCCAGCGCGTAGGACCACGACTCGCCGTGGCTCGCGTACCCCTTGGCGGGCAGCGGGCCGAGGGTGAGCGCCAGGTCGTCGCGGTGCGGGCCGACGAGCGTGGTGCCGCGCTCGATCTCGGCGGCGCGGTTCGCGGTCAGCGCCGCGGCCAGCGCCTCCGCCAGCGCCGCGCGGTCGGCGCCGGGTTCGGGCAGCTCGACCGAGGGCCGGTACGCGATGCCCGCCGCGCCGCGGCCGGCCGCCACCGCGTCGTACGCCTTCGCCACGTGCGGGGTGAGCGCGGCGACCAGTTCCAGACGGCCGGCGAGCAGGTCCGCGCCGTGCTGGGCCAGATGCGCGTCCCACACGGCCAGCGTCGACAGGTCACCGCCGCGTGTGCCACCGGTCTTGCGAGCGAGGTACGAGGTACGCAGCAGCGCGTTGCGTTGCTTCACCACGCGCTCGTAGTCGGCGCGTACCCCGGCGAAGCGGGGCTGGCGGGTGACCAGCAGGTCGTCCAGGTAGCGGCGACGTTCCGAGGGGTCCCCGCGGACCAGTTCCAGGTCCTCCGGCGCGAACAGCACCAGGCGCAGCGCGCCGAGGACGTCCCGGGCGCGCCGGGCCGGGGACCGGCCGAGGCGGGCCCGGTTGGCCTTGCCCGGCACGATCTCCAGCTCGACAAGCAGTTCCCGGCCCTCGTGCACCACCGCGCAGCGGATCACCGCCGAGGTGGCGCCCATCCGGACCAGCGGGGCGTCCGTGGCGACCCGGTGCGAATCCAGGGTCGCCACGTAGCCGAGCGCCTCGACCAGGTTCGTCTTGCCAACGCCGTTGGCGCCGACGAGCACGTTCGGCCCCGGCTCCAGGTCCACGCCGACGCGCTCGTACGAGCGGAAGTCGACCAGTTCGAGCCGGCGGACGTACACAGGCTGTGGATACCGGTCAGCGCTTGTGGACGGCGTGGCCGCCGAACTGCTGGCGCAGCGCGGCGACGGCCTTCATGGCGGGCGAGTCGTCCTGCCGGGACGCGAACCGGGCGAACAGCGACGCGGTGATGACGTTGAGCGGCACGGCGAGCCGTACCGCCTCGTCCACGGTCCAACGGCCCTCGCCGGTGTCCTCCGTGTAGCCGCTCAGCTCGGCCAGCTCCGGGTCCTCGTCCAGCGCCCGGTCCAGCAGGTCGAGCAGCCAGGACCGGACCACGGTGCCCTCGCGCCACGACTTGAACACGCCGGGAACGTTCGTGACCAGCTCGGAGGCGGTCAGCAGCTCGTAGCCCTCGGCGTAGGCGTGCATCAGGCCGTACTCGATGCCGTTGTGCACCATCTTGGCGTAGTGGCCGGCGCCGACCGGGCCGGCGTGCACGAAGCCGAACTCGCCCTCCGGCTTGAGCGCCTCGAAGATCGGCATCAGGCGCTCGACGTGCTCCTGCGCGCCGCCGACCATCAGCCCGTACCCGTTCTGCCGGCCCCAGACGCCGCCGGAGACGCCGACGTCGATGTAGCCGATGCCCTGCTCGTTCAGCCGCTCGGCGCGCGGGGCGTCGTCGCTGAACCGGGAGTTGCCGCCGTCGATGATGATGTCGCCCTCGCCGAGCACCTCGGCGAGCTCGTCGATGGTGGCGTCGGTGACGCCGGCGGGAACCATGACCCAGACCGCGCGGGGCGACTGGAGCTTCTCGGCCAGCTCAGTCAGGCTCGCGGCGTCGCTGATCTCCGGGTTGTGGTCGAAGCCGACCACCTCGTGCCCGGCGGCGCGCAGCCGCTCCCGCATGTTGCCGCCCATCCGGCCGAGTCCTACCAGGCCGAGCTGCATCTGCTCCTACCTCCGTACGTCAGGGTCGTGCTGCCTGCGATCAGCGGGACACGCGGATCGGCATGATGAGGTACCGGTACCCCGGTATGACCTCGCCATCCTCGCCGGCCGGGGAAATGACCGCGGGCTTGAACGCGTCGACGAACCGGAGCAGGGCGTGCTGGGCGCCGAGGTTGGACAGGCCGTCGATGAGGTACTGCGGGTTGAAGCCGATGGTGAGCGGCTCACCGGTAAAGGTGGCCTCCATCGCCTCGCTGGCCCGGGCCTCCTCGGTGCCGCCCGCCTCCACCACGAGGCCGTCGGCGCTGAAGCTGAGCAGCACGGGGGTGGTGCGCTCGGCGACGAGAGCGACCCGCTTGACCACCTCGATGAGCGTGGCGACGGCGACGCGGGCCTCGGCGTTGTGGTCGGCCGGGAACAGCGAACGCACCGGCGGGTAGTTGGCGCCGTCGAGCAGGCGGCTGGTGGTCCGGCGGGTGCCACCGGAGAAGCCGATCATGCCTTCGCCGGCGCCGCCGGAGGAGAGCGCCATGGTGACGTGGCCGCCGAGCGGGCCGAGCGCCTTGGCGGTGTCGTGCAGCGTACGGGCCGGCACCAGCGCGTTGAGGCTGATCTCCGGGTCGTCCGGGTTCCACTCCATCTCGCGCAGCGCGAGGCGGTATCGGTCGGTCGCCAGCATGGCCATCGTGCCGCCGCTCAGCTCGAGGCGTACACCGGTCATCATCGGCAGCGTCTCGTCGCGGCCGGCGGCCACCGCAACCTGGGCCACGGCCGTGGCGAAGGCGGCGGCGTCGACGGTGCCCGCGCTCTCCGGCATCTCCGGCAGCGTCGGGTAGTCCTCCACCGGCATGGTGGGCAGCGTGAAGCGGGCGCTGCCGCAGACCAGCTCCAGGTGGGCGCCGACGGCGGCGATGTCCACCGGCTTGGCCGGCAGGGCCTTGGTGATCTCGGCGAGCAGGCGGCCGGAGACCAGGGCGGCGCCGTCCGCGTCACCCTGCACCTCGACCGTCACCTGGCTGGAGACCTCGTAGTCGAAGCCGGAGACCTGCAGGTTGCCGTCGGTGACGCGGAGCATCACCCCGGCCAGCACCGGTACGGAGGGCCGGTTGGGCAGGCTCTTGGCGGTCCACGCGACCGCCTCGGCGAGCGCGTCGCGCTCCACTCGGAACTTCATCAATGCCTCCGCGTCGACGTCAGCGACAACTCTCTCATGCCGACCGCTGCCACCCATCCCGCCCGACCGTGCGGGTACCCATCGCACCTTAGGGCGCGCGGGCATCGGCTGTGCGCCCGACCCCGTGGATCCAGGTGCCCGGGGTGACTGCCGACGGCAGCGCTCCGGCCCGATCCACAGGAAGTCCAACGGTGATGATTGGTTTTTGTTGTTTAGAAGAGATAACTCATCGTCTTCATCGCACCTGTGCAAACTGTGGAGAACCAACGTCTGCGCAGGTCAGACACGTTATCCACCGGTGGTTTGGCTGTGGAGAACCGGGGGTAAAACTCGTGTCCCGGTCCACAGCCCCCGCCAGCCGCCGGGTTTTCCACGGCTGTCCACCGGTTGTCCACCGCTAATCCACCGGTTTTCTCCCCAGCGCTGTGGACAGCGCCGACAGCGTCGACCGCCTTAATCCCCAGAACCTTCAACAGCTCGCCCACAGGCGACCTGTCATCTGGGGACAACGTGATCGTCATCCCCAGGCGTCCACAGCCTCGTCCCCAGGAGTTGTCCACAGTCTGTGGGTAACCGGCCGGGTGCGGACGGTGGTTGTCCACTGCCTGTGACACAGGGGCTGTGGACAAGGGGTACGAGCTGTGGACGAACACAGCGCCGATCCTGGGCCCTCCACCGGGTCGAGGGTCAACGAACCCGTGCTGTCGGCTTGCCGTCAGCCGCCTGTCGGCGTCCGCTGGTCACCTTCATCACGTCAACAGGGCGTCGACACGAGCCTTCCTCGGCGCGCCGCCCCCGTCCCCGCCCGTCCTCCGGCTCCCGCCTCGCACGTGTCGACCATGAAGTTGGCGGCAGTTGGCGCCCGGTTTGTCGCCGTCAACCTCATGATCGACGCAAAGTTTCGATGGGGCTCGGGGCCCCGGTCGACTCGTGCGAGGCCAAGCCGCGGCTCCGCAGAGATCTTGGAAGGCGAGGGCCCCTGTAGCGGCCGTTTCCTTCCAAGATCTGCGGTCGGGGTCCGTGCAGACGCTGGGCGAGGCGCTCGGGTCGGCGGACTCCTGCGCAGCAGCCCCGCCTTGTTGACCAAGGAGTTCGGGGCAGGAATGACGTGTCGTCCCGACACAAACTCCTTGATCACCGCCGGAGCCGCCGGACGGGCAGTGCGCGGGCGGCGCGCGGGCGGCGTGGGAGAGCTGGGGTCAGGTGTTCTGCTTGATGCGGTTGGTCAGCTCGGCGATCTGGTTGTAGAGCGAGCGCCGCTCCGCCATCTGCTGGCGGATCTTGCGGTCCGCGTGCATCACCGTGGTGTGGTCCCGGCCGCCGAACGCCTGCCCGATCCGGGGCAGCGACAGGTCGGTCAGCTCGCGGCACAGGTACATGGCCACCTGGCGGGCGTTGACGAGCACCCGGGACCGGGAGTGGCCGCGCAGGTCCTCCAGGCTCACCCCGAAGTAGTCGGCGGTCGACACCATGATCTGGTCCGCGGTGATCTCCGGGCCGGCGCCGTCCGGGATGAAGTCCCGCAGCACCTCCTCGGCCAGCGACAGTTCGACCGAGGAACGGGTGAGGCTGGCGAAGGCGGTGACCCGGATCAGGGCCCCCTCCAGTTCGCGGATCGAGTTCGACACCCGGGAGGCGATGAACTCCAGCACGTCCGGCGGTGCGAACAGCCGCTCCTGGGCGGCCTTCTTCTGCAGGATCGCGATCCGCGTCTCCAGGTCCGGCGGCTGGATGTCGGCGAGCAGGCCCCACTCGAAGCGCGTACGCAGCCGGTCCTCCAGCGTCGCCAGCTGCTTCGGCGAGCGGTCGGACGTGATCACGATCTGCTTGTTGGCGTTGTGCAGCGTGTTGAAGGTGTGGAAGAACTCCTCCTGCGTCCGTTCCCGGTTCTCCAGGAACTGGATGTCGTCGATCAGGAGGATGTCCACGTCCCGGTAGCGGCGCTGGAACGCGCTGGTCTTGTCGTCGCGCAGCGAGTTGATGAAGTCGTTCGTGAACTCCTCGGTCGAGACGTACCGGACCGAGCGGGCGTTGCCGAGCGTCGTCGCGTAGTGCCCGATG
Organism: Micromonospora sp. M42; assembly: GCF_000568915.1. Classification (NCBI taxonomy): domain Bacteria; kingdom Bacillati; phylum Actinomycetota; class Actinomycetes; order Micromonosporales; family Micromonosporaceae; genus Micromonospora; species Micromonospora sp. M42. Next base: position 4,360,267 of record NZ_KK037233.1, read on the forward strand.
GCGTGCAGCAGGTGGGTCTTGCCCAGCCCGGAGCTGCCGTAGATGAACAGCGGGTTGTACGCCTTGGCCGGCGACTCGGCCACCGCCACGCTCGCCGCGTGCGCGAACCGGTTGGACGAGCCGATGACGAACGTCTCGAACATGTACTTCGGGTTGAGCCGGTTGCCGCCGCTCTCCGTACCGCCGGGGAGCCTGCGATCGGC
>NZ_KK037233.1:4361046-4377541 GCF_000568915.1 Micromonospora sp. M42
CTGTATCGGCCGTCCGAGCCGGCGGCTCAGCGCCTCGGTGATGGCCGGGCGGAGCCGTGACTCGATCACGTCGCGGGTGAAGGCGTCCGGCACCGAGAGCAACGCGGTGTCCTCGACGATCGCCCGCAGCCGGGTGAGCCGGAGGTACGCCCGTTGCTGCGCGGAGATGATCTCGTCGGCGAGTTCGTCGGTGGTCGCCGTCCACACCGCGGCCAGGTCGGTCGCTCCGGTCACCGTCGTGCCACCCCCTCGCCTGCTCCTCACGCCCGCCCGGACGGCTGACCGGTCGTCATCCACAAGTTATCCACAGCCTGTGTACCGACCGATTGTGACCGCCCACCGGACGCGGGTCGGACCTGCCCCCCTCGATCCACGGAGGCGCTGAAGCGGGTTCACCGTGCCGAACGATTCAACAGCGTGTCCGGTCTTGCCGATCGGCGACAAACCCCGGACCCCCGACGCCGACCGCAATCGGGCACGCTAACAGCGCGGACCCCACGCCATCAACCGGCGACACCCTGACGACGTTGGCAACATCAGTGAAAACCGCCCCTTCGGTCGTCGTTCCGACGCAGGTCGGACGCCCGAGTGTGACGTTTGACGGTCATTGCGCCCCTGCGTAGGCTGGAGCGGCTGCTCTCTCGCCCTCTGCTAGGGTGATTGATGCTTGCTGTCCGTGGCTGTCACCTCGCATCGCCGGGGAGCGCGTCACGGCAGCGCCGATCGGAGGTCACCGACAAGGTGGCCTGGACCAGCACACGACCCCGGGCGATCCGCCGCGCGGGGGCGTACGACAACGGAGAGCCTGACGTGAGCAAGCGCACCTACCAGCCGAACAACCGCCGGCGCGCGAAGACCCACGGCTTCCGGCTGCGCATGCGCACCCGTGCCGGCCGCGCCATCATCGCTACCCGTCGTTCCAAGGGCCGCGCCCGCCTGTCGGCCTGAGGCCGACAGGTCCGGTCCGGGGACGTGGGCAGTCGTGCTGGCCGCCGCGCAACGACTGCGGCGCAGTAGCGACTTCGCCGCAGCGGTTCGCGGTGGCCGACGCGTCGGCCGTGGCGCCGTCGTGGTCCACCTGACCATCCCCGAGCCGATCGGCACCACCGCGACACCTTCGCCGGAGCCGGCGCGGACCAGCGGTGCGGAGACCTCCGCACCGAGCCGCGCCGGCTTCGTCGTGTCCAAGGCCGTCGGCGGCGCGGTGGTCCGGAACAAGGTCCGCCGCCGGCTCCGGCACCTGGTCCGCGAGCGGCTGGCCGAGCTGCCCGCCGGCACGACCCTCGTGGTACGCGCGCTGCCGGCAGCCGCCGACGCGACGTACACCCGGCTCGGGGCCGACCTCGACGCCGCTCTCGCCGCCGCGCGCTCCCCCCGGGGACGGCGGTCGCGGTGACCGGCCCGACCGCGACTCCGTCGCCCACAAGCGGTGCCCGCATGCTGCTGGCGCCTATCATCGCGTACCGTCGGTGGATAAGTCCGGCTCTGCCGGCCCGCTGCCGGTTCTACCCGTCGTGCAGTGCCTACGCCGTGGAGGCGGTGTCCCGGCACGGTGCGCTGCGGGGCGCCTGGCTGACGGTCCGTCGGCTGTCGCGCTGCCATCCCTTCCACCCAGGTGGACACGACCCGGTTCCGGAGCCGGGCGACCGCCGCCGTGCCGACGTGACTGGAGCCTGAGTGTTTAGTCTCGACTGGATCTACTACGCGATCTCGTGGATCCTGCTGACCTGGCACTCGGCCTGGGACGCCATCGGAGTTCCGGTCGGGGCCGTGATCGGTACGAACTGGGCCTGGATCCTCGCCATCATCTTCCTGGTGGTGACGGTCCGGGTGATCCTGTTCCCGGTCTTCGTCAAGCAGATCAAGTCGCAGCGTGCCATGCAGGCGCTCCAGCCGAAGGTGAAGGAGCTCCAGGAGAAGCACAAGGGTGACCGGGAGACGCTCCAGAAAGAGATGATGGAGCTCTACCGGAAGGAAAAGGCCAACCCGCTCATGGGCTGCCTTCCGATGTTCCTCCAGATCCCGGTCTTCCTGGGCCTGTTCCACACGCTGCGCCGCCTCAGCCCGGACAACCAGGGCAAGACCCTGTACGGCTGGACTGTCGACCAGTTCAACAGCGCCTCGAACGCGACGCTCTTCACCGCGCCGATCTCCGGCAAGTTCGGCTCCACCGCCGAGGAGCTCAGCCGGCTGGGCGCGAACACCGGCACCGTCAAGGTCGTCGCCGGCATCCTGGTGATCATCATGATCGCCACCACCTACCTGACCAGCCGTCAGATGATCCTCAAGACCGGCTGGGCCGAGGACCCGCAGCAGCGCATGGTGCAGCGCCTGATGCTCTACGGCATCCCGCTGTCGCTGCTGATCTCGGGCGCGATCTTCCCGATCGGTGTGATCATCTACTGGGTCACCAACAACCTCTTCACGCTCGGCCAGCAGCAGTGGGTGCTGCGGAAGTTCCCGCCGCCGCCCACCGCGAAGAGCACCACCGCCGCCAAGAACACCGGCGGCAAGGGCCCGGTGCAGCCGGCCAAGACCGGTGGTCTGTTCGGCCGCAAGGCGGCCCAGCCGGCGGCGAAGGCCCCGGCCGCGGCGCCGAAGGTGGCTGGACCGAAGCCGGGCGCCAAGCCGGTCAACCCGAAGAAGGGCGGCAGCCGGCCCGCCAAGCGACAGGGCTGAGTTCCACCGGGCCACCGCCGCGACACCGGCGGTGGCCCGTTCCGGTCACGTGCTGCCATCCGAGGAGTCGGCGCCGGGCCGGAATCGCCGCGCGACGCGCGGCCGCGGGCGAAACTGGCCCGTACAGACGTGCCCGAGGGCAACCGGCGAACCTCCCGCCGGCCCCGGGAGACCAGCGGACCCCCGAACGGTCCGGCCGAGCGAGTACGGAGATGAGACCCGTGACCGAGACCAGCATCCCCAGCGCCGACCAGTCCCTGGACGAGGAGACCCCCGTTACCGCCGCCACCGAGACCGAGGACGCCTCGGGCGAGGCCCGGGAGAAGAAGGCCCCGGCCGACAGCGACCTGTTCCGGCAGAGTGAGATCGCCGCCGACTACGTCGAGGGTCTGCTGGACATCCTCGACTACGACGGCGACATCGACGAGCTGGTCTCCGGCGGCCGTCCGGTAGTCGAAGTGGTCGGCGGACGGCTGCAGAACCTGGTCGGCCAGCGCGGCGCGACCCTGGAGGCGCTCCAGGAACTGGCCCGGCTGGCCGTGTTCCGCCAGACCGGCACGCCGAGCCGCCTGCTGCTGGACGTCGGCGGTTACCGGGCCGCCCGGCGCAAGGAACTGGCCGCCGTGGCGAAGAACGCGGTCGAGAAGGTCAAGGAGCACGGTGAGCCGGTGCGCCTGGAGCCGATGTCCGCGTTCGAGCGCAAGTGCGTGCACGACGTGGTGAACGCGATGAGCGGCGTGGAGAGCGAGTCCGAGGGCGTCGAGCCCAACCGCCGCATCGTCGTCCGTCCGGTGACGGACTGAGGTCCGTGATCTCCGACGAGACGACGGCAGGCGCCGTGGCCGGCCCGGGTGGTACGCCGCCCGGGCCGTCGGCTGTGCGCCCCGATCCCACAGTCGACCCGGTCTTCTCCGACGACGACGGCCCGGCCGACCCGTCGTACCCGGAAAGGGCCGCGACCGACCCCGGCGAGCCCGCCTTCTCGGCCGAGCCGGCGGTGGTGACCGGGGTCGAGCCCGCCGACCCGGCGATGGACGTGATGCCCGCCTTCTCCGGTGAGCCGGCGGCGGACGTGGCACCGGTGGCCGCGGCTGCGGCGGCCGACCCGGTGTTCGCGGAGCCGGCGGAGGACATGCCATCCCCTGTGGACGGTGCGGAGCCGACGGCCGTCCCCGACCCGGCGTCCGCGACGCTGCCGCCGGAACTGGCGGAGGCGGCCCGCGCGCTCTTCGGCGATCGGCTCGACCTCGCCGCCGCGTACGCGGAACTGCTTGCCACCGACGGCGTCGTGCGCGGTCTGATCGGCCCCCGCGAGACGCCGCGGCTCTGGGACCGGCACCTGCTCAACTGCGCGGTGGTGGCCGAGCGGATCCCGGAGGGGGCGAGCGTGATCGACGTCGGCTCCGGCGCCGGACTGCCCGGCCTGGTGCTGGCGATCGCGCGTCCCGATCTCACAGTGACGCTCGTGGAGCCGCTCGCGCGGCGTACCTCCTTCCTGATCGAGGCGGTGCAACGCCTCGGCCTGACCCGCGACGTCCGCGTCTTCCGCGGACGGGCCGAGGAGGCAGCGGCCGGGTCGCGAGACCGGGAGCCGCTCTCCGCCGACATCGTGACCGCCCGCGCGGTGGCGCCGCTGGACCGGCTCGCCGGCTGGTGCCTGCCGCTGCTGGTCTCCGGCGGCCGCCTGGTGGCACTCAAGGGAGCCTCGGCCGCCGAGGAGATCGCCGAGCACACCGAAGCGGTGGTACGCCTCGGTGGCGGCACGCCGGAGTTGCACCGTTGCGGCGACGGGGTGGTCGAGTCCCCGGCGACCGTGATCGAGGTGGTCCGCGAGCGCGTGGTGAACCCGCGCCGGGCCAAGAAGCCGAAGCGGTCGCGTGGCGGCCGCCGTCGTGGCGACCGCTGACCGAAACGGCTGTCCGGACGCCCACCCGGTCGTTGGACCGGGTGGGCGTGACGCGATCGATCACAACCCGACATGGACCCACCGCGCCCGTCGGCCGTAGGCTGACCGCGCGTCGATAGTGTGGAACGGCGGTGCCGGGCGGCACCCGAACCCGATGGTTCCCGCCGAGCCGACCACGCCGGGCGAGGGCCCGGTATTCGATTCGACGGGTGCGGACTGACCATCCGGAGCGGGTAGGGATGACAGGTGCATGACGACGGCAGGTACGACGATCCACGGTTGACCGGGCCCGGAGGGAAATCCCCCGGCCCCGTTTCACGTGAAACCAACTACCGGGAGTGGACGGTGAACGAGCCCCGCGATCCGTCCGCCTCTTACCCGCCGGCCGAGCCGCCGCCGCAGCGGCGGGACACGCCGCCCGCCGGTTCCGTACGGCCCGTCTCGTCGGCGCCGGCGAACGTCCCGCCGGCCCGTGACCCGCTCGACCCGGCAGACGGCCCGGCGAACGCGCCGACGCCGCGACCGGCCGCGGTGCGGGCGAACGTCGCGGTGCCCGCTCGCTTCGAACCCCAGCCGCCCGTCTCGGCCGTGCCGCACCAGGCCGCTCCCGAGGTCACCGTGATGCCGTCCGACACGCCACAGGCGAGCGGGTACGGCGATGAGGTAGACGCCAGCACGTACGTTTCACGTGAAACCCCGACGCGCGAAGAGGATGATCCACCGTTGGCTATGGAGGCGATGCGCGCCGTGCAGATCCTGAATCCCAGTGGCGAGGTCACCATGCCCCGCCCGGACCGGACCCGGGTGATGTGCGTCGCCAACCAGAAGGGCGGCGTGGGTAAGACGACCACCACCGTGAACCTGGCCGTGGCGCTCGCGCTGCACGGCAACCGGGTGCTCGTGGTCGACCTTGATCCCCAGGGCAACGCCTCCACCGGTCTGAACGTCCCGCACCACACCGGCGTGCCCGACGTCTACGACTGCCTGATCGACAGCGTGCCGCTCGAAGAGGTGGCGCAGGCCGTCGAGGGCATCCCCAACCTGTGGTGCGTACCGGCCACGATCGACCTGGCGGGCGCCGAGATCGAACTGGTCTCCGTGGTGGCCCGGGAGTCGCGCCTGGCGCGGGCGATCGCCGCGTACCCGGGGCACTTCGACTACGTCTTCATAGACTGCCCCCCGTCGCTCGGCCTGCTGACCGTCAACGCGCTCGTCGCCGCGCAGGAGGTGCTGATCCCGATCCAGTGCGAGTACTACGCGCTGGAAGGGCTCAACCAGTTGATCAACAACATCAACCTGGTGCGCCAGCACCTCAACCCGAAGCTCGAGGTCTCCACCATCCTGCTCACCATGTACGACAGGCGCACCCGGCTCGCGGACGCGGTGGAGCAGGACGTCCGGAACCACTTCGGCGACAAGGTGCTCCAGGCCGTCATCCCGCGCAACGTGCGTGTCTCCGAGGCACCGAGCTACGGCCAGTCGGTGATGACCTACGATCCCGGTTCGCGGGGAGCCACGAGTTACTTCGAGGCCGCCCAGGAGATCGCGGAACGAGGCGTCAAGGAGCCGGTGAGCCGGAATGCGTAGTGCGGAGATGTCGCTGGGAGGCGTCGCATGAAGAACCGTCCCCGCGGCGGACTGGGCCGAGGGCTCGGCGCCCTCATCCCCACCGGACCGGTACCGGGCGCCGAACCGGCGGCCACCGAACCGGAGTCGTCGGCAGTTGCCGCGTCGCCCTCGGCTCCGGTCGCGGGCGCGACCACTGCCATCACCGGCGGTGTCGGAAGCACCCCGTCGCCGGCCGTCGAGCCCGAGTCGCACCTGAGCCCGGTGCCCGGCGCACGCTTCGCCGAGATCCCGGTCGACGCCATCGTGCCGAACCCGAAGCAGCCCCGGCACGTCTTCGACGAGGAGGCGCTGGAGGAGCTGAAGACCTCGATCCAGGAGGTCGGCTTCCTCCAGCCGATCGTGGTCCGCCAGCTCGACACCGAGAAGTACGAACTCGTCATGGGTGAGCGGCGCTGGCGCGCCGCCCAGGCGGTCGGCCGGGAGACCATCCCCGCGATCGTCCGGGACACCAAGGACGACGCGATGCTCCGGGACGCGCTGCTGGAGAACATCCACCGCGCCAACCTGAACCCGCTGGAAGAAGCGGCGGCCTACCAGCAACTGCTGGAGGAGTTCGGCGCCACCCACGAGGAGCTGGCCCGGCGGATCGGCCGCAGCCGCCCGCAGATCTCCAACACCATCCGGCTGATGAACCTGCCGGCCGCTGTGCAGCGCCGGGTCGCCGCCGGAGTGCTCTCCGCCGGTCACGCCCGGGCACTGCTCAGCCTCGACGACGCCGAGGCGCAGGAGCAGCTCGCCAAGCGGATCGTCGCCGAGGGCATCTCCGTACGCGGTGCCGAGGAACTGGTTCACCTGGCGCTCGCCGAGGAGCCGGCGAAGACGGCTGCCGCGAAGCGCCGGCCGAAGCCGCACGCCCCGGCGCTCACCGATCTCGCGGACCGGCTCTCCGACCGGTTCGACACCCGGGTGAAGGTCGACATCGGCCGGAGCAAAGGCAAGATCACGATCGAGTTCGCCACCGTTGACGACCTGGAGCGGATCGTCGGGATCATCGGCATGGACGGTGAGGAGCAGCCCGAGGCGTAGCCGTCAGAGGTTGTCCGGCCGGCCGCATCGCCCGCGAGGGGGTGCGGCCGGTTCTCTTTCTCCAGGACGCGGTTTCGGTTGCGAACCGTCTGCTGCTGCCCGCGCGAGGGCGTGGCCGGCTCGGCGTCCTTCCCGCTGGTTTCACGTGAAACGAGAATGCCGGTGCCCGGTGCCCGGTGCCCGGTGCCTGGTGCCCGGTGCGCGGTGGCGCGGTGGCGCGGTGGCGCGTGGCGAGGGGGCGCGGGTGACGCGGTGGCGTCGTGGCGCGGGTGACGCGGTGGCGTCGTGGCGCGGTGGCGCCGTAATGCGGGTGGCGGGGGTAGCGGTGGTAGCGCGGTGGCGATGTGCCGAGGCGACGCGGTCGCGCGGCGGCGGGATAGGCCGGGTGGCTAAGGCGACTGGCGGAACCTGGGCGGCTGGTTCGCTTCTGCCCCGAGTTGGGGTGCCGAACTCAACGCCGAATGGCGGCGGCTGGAGTACCTGACCGGGCGGCGTCGCCTCGACGCGGCAGAGGTCGACGAGCTGGTGTAGGCCCGCGTGAGGCCGCTGAGCACTCCCGCCGCCCCGCCGATGCGGCGCGCGACGCTACTGGTCGAAGTTGTACATCGAACTGCCCACGAAGCGGCGGCCGCTGCCGAACGTGAACCTCCGCTCGGGCGTGGGCAAAGGGCAACCACGTGGGTTGTAGACCTGGGCTCGTCGCCTTTGGCTACCGTGGCCCGCCCTTCGGGCGGCCCAGTTCCATGCCGGCCGCTACTGGCCACCCGGCCAAACGATGACGCGCGTCCATCGCGTCGATGCTGACATCGCGTCGCCGATGCGGCCGTCTCGCCGATGCCCCGCGCCGGTGGCCGTCGGTGCAGCCGCCGCCGCTGCGCACTCACCGCCCCGACACTCACCGCCCCGCGCGCTGCCATCCCGCCAGAGCGGCAGCTGGACCGAGTGGAACACCATGGGTGTCAAAACGCCTCGGAGACACCCATGGTGTTCCACCGCACCCCGGGGCGGCTGGCGTTGGCGAGCCCGGACCGAAGTGGTTCCGTCTGGGGGCGCGCGTTTCCCAAGATGTCCCCGTCGCCCCGGCCGATGACCACCCTGTCAGCAACGCCTCCAGACCACCCGCACAGGAGCCGGATGAGTTGTCGCTAGCCGCTGATTTCTCGCAGGTTCGAAGCGGGCGCGAGAATGCTCGACCGAGCGACCGAGCGACCGAGCGACCGAGCGACCGGAGCGACCGAGCGACCGGAGCGACCGAGCGACCGGAGCGGGCCGGAGCGGGCCGTCCGGCCGGGGCAGCCAAAGCGGCGGGGCGGCCGGGAACGGCAGGAGCCCCGGTGACCCGGCTGGCCGCGGTGGCTCGGGGTGAGCCGCGGTGCGCCGCTGAGCCGAGGTGGCTCGGGTGCCGCTTCGTGGGCCGGCCTGGCGGACGCCGCCGTCCCGGCTGCATGGCACTCGACGGGGTGTCCGGCCGGGCTGTGCCCTCATGTCGCAGACCGGTTGGTCGACTCGGCGGGGCGGCGGACCGGTCGAGAGTCACAGTGGATCAGCCGGCCATCGAGAACCCCGGCCCAGCGAACCCCCGCGCCGGGCTGACGTAGGACCCAGCACTCCGGCGCACCGAGGACCGGCGTGGAACCACGGACGATCCGACCGCCGTCGTTTCACGTGAAACCGACCGCAAGAAGCCCTTCCCGAACCCGGTACGGATCGCGCGCCCGATCGTTGGAAGAACGGATCCACACGCCCTCCAGTTATCCACAGCAGTTGTCCACAGGCTCGTCTCGTTTCACGTGAAACGAAGCGCGGAAACCCTTGCTGAGCAGTGGATGACGCACCGTACTGGTGATCTCGGCACCCTGTGGACAACGTGGTGGACAACCTGTGCGCGGCCAGTGGAACGGGTAGGGACAGGCGTCGCCAACTCGGTTAGGGTCAGCGTCGTGCCGGACACCCCTCCCTCAGTTCCAGACTTCACCCAGTGGCCGTCCTTTCCCTTCGAGGGCGATCTCCGCGTCAAGCAGCTCGACGAGCCCGTACCGTTCGAACCTCCCCGCCGCGGCGAGGCGGACCGGGAGTGCACCGCCTGCAATGCGCCCGACGAGGCGTACATCTGGGTCGGTGAGCGGTGGCGGGTCCGTGCCATGGACCGGCCCACCGGTCTGCCGATGGTCCTGATCCTGGAGTCCCGGTCCCACCTGGATCTGGGCGACCTGCCGAATCTGCTCGCCGCCGAGCTGGGCGTGATGACCGTGCGCCTGGAGCGGGCCGTCCGGTCGCTCGACGGCGTCGCCCGGGTCCACGTGAATCGTTGGGGCGACGGTTCCGCGCACCTGCACCTGTGGTTCCTGGCCCGGCCGTACGGGCGGCTGCAACTGCGCGGCACGTTCCTGTCGCTGTGGGACTCGATCCTGCCCCCCATCTCCGAGGACAAGTGGCGGGAGAATCTGGCCCTGGTGGCCGCGTGGCTCGCCGAGTTCGGTGGCCGGCCGCTCGCCGAGCCGCCGCGCATCCAGTGGCAGGCCCCGTCGAGCTTTGCCCCGGCCTCGGCTGCGGACGCCGCTGAGGAGCCCGAGGACGAGCCCGCATCAGTGATCGAGGCTGCGGACGAGATCCCGGAGTCCGAGGCGGCAGGGGGCGTCTCAGACCCCTCCGCGGGCCCGTCGGTCGACGACCCGGAGCCGGAGGACGGATCCGAGGCGGCCGAGGAGCAGGAGACCGGGGACGCCCCGACTGCGGGCGAGGCCGAGGACGTGGTCGAGGACGACCAGCCGCGGGCGGGGCGTACCCGGGAGGGCTGACCTCAGCGGCGGGCGGCGGCCCGGGTCACGAGCGTGCCGAGCACCCGGCCGAAGTCCAGCCCGGCCGCCTGGATCGCCAGCGGCAGCAGCGACGTCTCGGTCATGCCCGGGGAGACGTTCACCTCCAGCACGTGCGGGTCACCGCCGGCGTCGACGATCAGGTCGACCCGGGAAACGTCGCGCAGGCCGAGCGCGGTGTGCGCGGCGAGCGCCACCTCGGTCACCCGGGCTGTCGTCGCGGCGTCGAGCCGGGCGGGCGCGTGCCAGGTGGTACGGCCGGCGGTGTAGCGGGCCGCGTAGTCGTAGACGCCGTTGCGCGGCACGATCTCGACCGGGGGCAGGGCCTGCGGGCCCTTGCCGAGGTCGAGCACGGAGACCGCCACGTCCATTCCGGGCACGTAGCGCTCCACGAGTGCGGTCTGGTCGTACGCGAAACAACCCACCATGGCGGCCGGCAGCGACGCCGCCTCCCGGACCACGGCGGCGCCCAGTCCGGAGCCGCCCTGCGCCGGTTTGACCATCAGCGGCAGCCCGAGCCGGTCGACGATCCGGTCCAGGACGGCGACCGCGCCCAGCTCGGAGAAACGGTCGTGCGGCAACGCCACCCAGTCGGGCGTCGGGATGCCCGCCTCGCGCAGCACCGCCTTCGCCGACGGCTTGTCCCAGGCGAGCCGGGACGACCGGGCGTCGCAGCCGACGTAGGGCACGTCCCAGAGGTCGAGCACGCCGCGCAGCGAGCCGTCCTCGCCGGTGGCGCCGTGCAGGGCGATCACCACCGCGTCCGGCGGGTCGGCGGTCAGCGCGGGCAGCAACGCCACGTCGGCGTCGCGCAGCTCCGCCTGCACGCCGACCGCGCGCAGCGCGTCGAGCACCCGGCGGCCCGACCGCAGCGAGACGTCCCGCTCGTAGGAGAGGCCACCGGCGAGTACGAGCACGTGCAGCTCGTCGACGGCGGATCCGGTCACGGGAGGCGGTGCGGCAGGGCTGTCGGACATGCGGGCATCATGCCAAGTCGGGACCGGGCGCGTCCGAGCCGCCCTGGCGTCGGCGGGGTCCGGCACCGCCGACCGCACCGAAGACCTTCCGCATCGCGATCTCCTGCTCCATCACCCCGGCCAGCCGGCGGACACCCTCGCGGATCCGCTCCGGCGTCGGGAAGGAGAAGTTCAGCCGCATGTTCCCGGCGCCGGTGCCGTCGGCGTAGAAACCGGTCCCCGGCACGTACGCGACGCGGGCGGCCACTGCCCGCGGCATCATCGCCTTGGAGTCGAGCCCGTCGGGCAGCGTCGCCCAGACGAACAGGCCGCCCTGCGCCTGGTCCAGGTGGTGCCCTCCGGCATCAGGTCGGCCATCGCGTCGAGCAGCGCGTCCCGGCGCTCGCGGTAGAATCTCGCGGTAGACCTTGAGCTGCTGCCGCCAGGGCATGGTGCCGAGGTACGTCGAGACGGCCGACTGGGCGTAGGCGCTCGGGCAGAGGATCTGCGCCTCACTGGCGATGACCAGCTTGTCGCGGACCGCGTGCGGGGCCAGGATCCAGCCCACCCGCAGGCCCGGCGCGAACGTCTTGGAGAACGTGCTCAGGTAGAAGACCCCCTCGCGCCGCCGGGCCCGCAGCGGCCGGGGCGCCTCGCCCTCAAAGCCGAGCTGACCGTACGGGTCGTCCTCCACCACGAGCAGCCCGGCGCGCTCACAGATGTCGAGCACCCGTTCGCGCCGCTCCTCGCTCAGCGTCACGCCGGCGGGGTTCTGGTAGGTGGGGATGGTGTAGAGGAACTTCACCCGGCGGCCGGCCCGGGCCAGGTCGGCGATGGCCACCTCCAGCGCCTCCGGGATGAGCCCTTCGTCGTCCATCGGCACGTGGGCCACCTGGGCCTGGGCGGCCTGGAACACCCCGAGCGCGCCGACGTACGTCGGCCCCTCGGCGAGCACCACGTCACCCGGGTCCAGGAAGAGCCGGGCCACCAGGTCGAGGGCCTGCTGGCCGCCGACGGTGACGACCACGTCCTCCGGGGAGGCGCCGCACGAGGCGTCGATCCCGGAGAGGGACATCACCTCGCAGATCCGCTCACGCAGCTCCGGGGCGCCCTGGCCGACGCCGTACTGGAGGGTGGTGGCGCCGTGCTCGGAGCCGAGCCGGCCGAGCATCTCGCCGACCGCGTCGAGCGGCAGCGCCGCGATGTAGGGTGCCCCACCGGCGAGCGAGACGACCTCCGGCCGGTTGGCCACCGCGAAGAGCGCCCGGATCTCCGAGGCGGTCATCCCGCGGACGCGCCGGGCGTACCTGTCGGTGTAGTCGTCGAGCGTCGTGCCGGTCATGACATCACCTCGATCGGGTGTCGGCGGGGCTGCCGCCCGGTGTGGTACCCGCGATGCCGACATCCATTGGCGGCGAGGGCCGGTTGGTCGATCGTAGTCCCCGGTGACGGTAGCGGCACCGGCCGTGTGGACACGTCCACATCCCGGACCCGCCACTCGGCCGTCCGGGCGGGGGTTAACGCGTTCCCTCCCGTACCGCCGGACAGGGGCGTACGATCGCTCGTCGGGAGCAGGAGGGCGCGGGAGGAACCGGCGCTCCGAGCCTATTGGTGGGGTGCGCTCATGTCGCGACGTCTGGTCAGCCTGACCCTGGACACGCTGGAGGACCTGCCTCGATCGTGCCGGCGCTGCGTCTACTGGGAGCTGGATCCGGTCTCCGCGGAGCGGGCCTGCGCAGCAGGTGACCCGGGCCTGGAGAAGGAGGCGTGGGTCTCCCAGACGCTGCTGGAGTGGGGTTCCTGCGGCAAGCTCGTCTACGTCGACGGGATGCCGGCCGGCTTCGTCATGTACGCGCCGCCGGCGTACGTCCCGCGCTCGATGGCGTTTCCCACCTCGCCGGTCTCGGCGGACGCGGCGCTGCTGATGACGGCGCACGTGGTGCCTGCCTTCGCCGACGGCGGCCTGGGCCGGATGCTGGTCCAGGGCGTGGCCCGCGACCTGACCAAGCGCGGCATCAAGGCGATCGAGGCGTTCGGGGACGCCAAGTTCGGCGACGACGCGGACGACCCGGCCCGCGCCTGCGTGGCGCCCGCCGACTTCTTCCTCTCGGTGGGATTCAAGACGGTCCGGCCGCACCCGCGCTACCCGCGCCTGCGGTTGGAGTTGCGGACGGCGCTGAGCTGGAAGTCGGACGTCGAGTACGCGCTGGAGAAGCTGCTCGGCTCGATGAGCCCGGAGACGCTGCTGCGGCCGGTCCGCCCGGCGCCGGCCACCCGCTCGACCAGCTGAGCGGGGATCAGTCGACGACGGTGCCGGCGGCGAGTGCCGCCCGCAGTTCGGTCACGTCGATCGAGCCGGTCGGCACGTCGCGCTCGATCGGCAGGTACATCCGCTGCACCGCGGCGACGATGGCCTCGGCCACCCGGTCCCGGAACCGGGGGTCGACCAGCCGGGCCCGGTCGTCCGGCGAGGTCAGGTAGCCGACCTCGACGCGTACCGCGGGCATCCGGGTGAGCCGGAGCAGCTCCCACGCCTTGGCGTGGGTACGGCAGTCACGCAGCCCGGTGCGGGCCACGATCTCCCGCTGCACCAGCCCGGCCAGACGTTCGCCGGTCGCCGACGTGACGCCGTTGTCGGTGCCGTAGTGGTAGGTGGCGACCCCCTCGGCGGCCGGGTTGGCGTGGTGGTCGGTGTGCAGCGAGATGAACACGTCGGCGCCGAGGGAATTGGCGAGCTGGGCCCGGTCCGCGTCGGGCAGGCAACTCGCGGGCGCGGGGCCCCGGGTCAGCTGCACCCGTACGCCGGCCGCGGCGAGCCGCCCCTCCAGCCGGCTGGCGAGGTCGTGCACGAGGTCCGCCTCGGTCCAGTGCAGCGGGCCGTCGGGCACCACCACGCCCGGGTCGGTGCCTCCGTGCCCCGGGTCGATCACCACGGTCCGCCCGACCAGCTCCGGCCCGGCCTGCCGGATGGCGTCGGACTCGCGCAGCCACTGCGGGCGTCCGCCGACCACCTTGCGGCCGAGGCGGCGCAGCGCGTTGACGGTGTGCGGCCCGCACGACCCGTCCGGTTTCAGCCCCATCTCCCGCTGGAACTGGGCCACCGCGCGGGAGGTGCGGATGCCGTAGATGGCGTCGGCGCGTCCCACGTCGTACCCCATCTCCAGGAGGCGTTCCTGGAGCGAGCGGACGTCCTCGCCGGTGATCGGCTCGGGTACGGCGTGGAAGAGCGCGCGGGCGCCGAACCGCCAGCGGGCCGCGTCCAGCGCCCGCCAGGTCTCGGCGCCGACGCGCCCGTCGACGCTGAGGCCGCGGGACTGCTGGAACGCCCGGACCGCGCGTTCGGTCTCGGCGTCGTAGTCGTCGCCTCCGCCCTCGGCGGGAAGAAGCTCCAGGCCGACGAGGACGGTCCGGATCTCGGCCACCGCCGGTCCCTGGTCACCGGGTCGGATCGGATGCACGACGACCCCCTATGCACGGACGTTGGCAGGACCGGAACTCCGACGAGATGCTTACGGAGCGTACCGTGACCGGTACCCGGCGGGTTCGTGTTCATGCAGGTCAGGAAAGCCGGAACCCCCGTCACCCGGGCGGGGTGACGGGGGTTCCGGCGCTGCCGGTACGGCTCAGAGCGCCGACTCGATGAGCTTGAGCAACTCGCCCTTCGGCTTGGCGCCGGCGATCGACTGCACGGGCTGGCCGTTCTTGAAGATCGTCAGCGTCGGCACCGACATGACCCGGTAGGCGCGCGCCGTCTCCGGGTTCTCGTCGATGTTGAGCTTGACGATGGTGACCTGGTCCTTCATCTCGCCGGCGATCTCCTCCAGCAGCGGCGAGACCTTGCGGCACGGGCCGCACCACTCCGCCCAGAAGTCCACCAGGACCGGCTTGTCGGACTGCAGCACGTCGCTGACGAAACTCGCGTCAGTGACCGCCTTGGTTGCTCCCACTATGAACTCTCCTCCTCCGAACCTTGCTCGTCGAACTCTCAGCCCTGGATGGTGGCGATGAAGCGCTCGGCGTCCAGCGCGGCGGCACAGCCGGTGCCGGCCGCCGTGATGGCCTGCCGGTAGGTGTGGTCGACCACGTCACCGGCCGCGAACACGCCCGGCACGCTGGTACGGGTGCTCGGCGCTTCGACCTTCACGTACCCCTCGTCGTCGAGCTCCACCTGGCCGCGGAACAGCTCACTGCGCGGGTCGTGCCCGATCGCCACGAACACGCCCGTGACGTCGAGCACCTTGCTCTCGCCGGTGTGCACGTTGCGCACCCGTACGCCGTTGACCTTGCCGTCGTCGCCGAGGATCTCCTCGACCACGGTGTTCCACTCGACCTTGATCTTCTCGTTGCTCAGCGCCCGGTCCGCCATGATCTTGCTGGCGCGGAACGAGTCGCGGCGGTGGAGGATCGTCACCGACTCGGCGAACCGGGTGAGGAAGCTGGCCTCCTCCATCGCCGAGTCGCCGCCGCCGACCACCACGATGTGCTGGTTGCGGAAGAAGAAGCCGTCACAGGTGGCGCAGGACGACACCCCGTGGCCGAGGTATTCCTGCTCGCCCGGCACACCGAGCGGCCGCCAGGCGGAGCCGGTGGAGAGGATGACGGCGCGGGCGCGGTACGCGGTCTCGCCCACCCACACGGTGCTGACCGCGTCGGAGCCGATCTCGCCGGTGTCCTTCAGCTCGACCCGGGTCACGTCGTCGGTGAGGAACTCGGCGCCGAAACGCTCGGCCTGCTTGCGCATGTTGTCCATCAGCTCGGGCCCGAGGATGCCGTCGGCGAAACCGGGGAAGTTCTCCACCTCGGTGGTGGTCATCAGCGCGCCACCCGACTGCACGCCCTCGATCACCAGCGGCTCCAGGTTGGCGCGTGCGGCGTAGACCGCAGCCGTGTAGCCGGCCGGACCGGAGCCGATGATGATCAGGTTGCGGACCTCGTCCACTGCCGTCTCCCGATGTGTGTGTTCGTCACCGGCCGCACCGATGTCGATCCCGAGTGCCGACGGCTCAGCGGCGCCGGCGCCTGACTTGCAGAACGTCATCGTACGAAGCGGGGATTCCCGAGCCGGTCATCCGGTGGGTCAGGTCACGTGGCGGGACACGCGTGATGACCGCGTTTTCACCCTACCCGCGTACGGAAGCGCGTGTCCGCGCCGGACCCGGGCACGCCGCACTCCGGCCCGCTCGCCCAGCCCCAGCGGGCGCCGGTCGCGTCGGCGAACGTCACCACGAGCGCCGGAGCGCCCTGGTACCGGGCGTAGTCGATCATGTCGATGGTGAGCGGGGTGGCGCCGTGCTCCGCGCCGATCGCGGTGAGGCACGCGCCGAGCGTTTCCGGCCGGGTCAGCCGGTCCAGCCCGGCGAACCCCCCGGCGCGGTACTTGTCGCTGTACAGCGGCGTCTCCGGGCCGTTCTCCCGCGCCGCGCCGGACGGAGCGGCCATGTCCTGCGGCGTCGACTTCGCCCCGGTGGGCACGCGGGCGGCGG
>NZ_KK037233.1:4377869-4404450 GCF_000568915.1 Micromonospora sp. M42
CGACGGGCGTACCGTCGCGCAGCGCGCCCGGTCCGGCCCCGGCGAGCGCCGCCGTGATCCGGTCGGTCACCGCCACCGGCATCTCCGGCGTGGGCGCCGCCGCCCAGCCGGCCAGGTCGGCGTGCACCAGGTCGACCGCCTCGGCGAGCGTCTCGTACGCGACCCGCCATGCCGGGTCCTGCTCGACCAGCCGGGCCACTGTCGCCTGCTCGGGGGTGCCGTCCAGCGCCCCGCCGAGGTAGTCGGCGAGCAGGTCGTGGTCGACCTCGCTGAACTCCCGGGAAGTCACGGCTCCTCCTGGCTGACGGCCTGACGGGACGCTCCCGACGAGGATCCGACGCCCTCGGGGCCCCGCCGGTTCCCGGAGGTGACCCGCGGCACGTCGGCCGCAGGGGAGTCGGAACCGGTCCGCAGGTGCCCGATTTGGACGGCGAGCCTCGCCCGGCCCCGGGCGCACCGGCTCTTCACGGTCCCCTCGGCGACGCCGAGCATCAGGGCCACCTCGGCGACCGGATAGCCCTGCACGTCCACCAGGACCAGCGCGGCCCGCTGTTCGGCCGGTAGCGCCGCGAGAGCCTGCCGGACCACGAGCGCGGTGTCGTGGTCGTGTGCCGGTGCGGCCGGTTCCCGCCCGCCGGTGTGCCGGCCCGGTTCGCCGTCGGTGTGCGTCCCGTCCGGCAGCGGGACGGTGGCGTGGGTCTGCCGCCGCCGGATCCGGTCCAGGCAGGCGTTCACCACGATCCGGTGCATCCAGGTGGTGACCGCCGAGTCGCCCCGGAACCGGGCGGCGGCGCGGTGGGCGGAGAGCATGGCGTCCTGGAGGGCGTCGGCCGCCTCCTCGCGGTCGCCGATCGTACGCAGGGCGACCGCCCAGAGCCGGTCGCGGTGCCGCTGGAACAGTTCGGTGAAGGCGTCCCGGTCGCCCGCCACGTGGGCCCGGAGCAGGTCCAGGTCGGAGCGGCCGGGCTGCGGGTCGTCGCGTTCCGCCATCACCACGTCCGGCGGAGGTGGCGCGGCGGGCGCGGCCGACGGGTCACGAGCCCTGGACCGTGATCTCCTGGACGCCGAGCTTCCAGGTGCTGCCGTTGTCCTTCACCGGCAGCTTGGTGATCCAGAAGAGGAGGTACTGGTACTTCTGGTCCGGCTGGAAGGCGTCGAAGATCATCTTCGTGCCGCCGTTCTCGTTCGCCGGCCCGACCACCGTGGAGTAGGCGTTCACCAGCTGCTTGTCGCCGGCGGAGGTGGACGGGAAGTCGCCGCGGGCACCGGTACGCAGCTCGACGGTGGCGCCGGTGGCCGACAGCGTCGCCTCCAGCTGCTTGACCGAGTGCGGGGCACCCAGGTCGATCCAGACGCCCATGCCCTTCTTGAGGCCGCCGAACTTGGCGTTCGTCCGGTAGGTGTTGGTCTCCCAGCCCTCGTCGTCGTCGCCGTCGATGACCTTCTCGGCGTTGCGCACCTCCGCGCGATCGCCGTCCGGGTCGATGATCCGTACGTCCTGGATGGTGAGCTTGCGGACCTGCGCTGCGGGCTCGTCGCCACCGCCGGCGCTGGCCGGCGCGCTGTTCGACGGCTGGGCGACCGGCTCCTTGTCGCCGTCGTCGCCACCGCCGAGCGCGTTGATGCCGATGAGCAGCCCGACCAGGGCGACAGCCAGCATGCCGGCGATGCCGATGGCGACCTTGCGCCCGCCGGCCGCGGCCAGCGGCGAGGGCTCCTCGCCGGGCTCGGCGGTGAAACGCAGCGGCCCGGCCTGCTCCAGGAACTGCTCGTCGGCCGGGATGTCGAGCCGGCTCAGCTCGGCGGCCAGCACGTCCGACGCCGGCGGGTCGATCTCCCGGTCGAGCAGGTCCATGGTCAGGTCGTCGAGGTACGCCGGCACGCCGGCACGCACCTGCCGGGGCGCGGCGATGGCGCCGGTGGCGTCGCGGACCGCGTCCGGCAGGGCGGCGCGGCCGTGCCCGGCGGTGGCGCCGTGCAGCGGGGCCTCGCCGTGCGGCCAGTGCCCGGTCAGGGCGAAGTAGAGCACCCCACCTACCGCGCGCAGGTCGTTCTGCTGGCTGTCCGCCCCGTCGGTACGCGCGTCGGCGAGCACC
Organism: Micromonospora sp. M42; assembly: GCF_000568915.1. NCBI lineage: Bacteria > Bacillati > Actinomycetota > Actinomycetes > Micromonosporales > Micromonosporaceae > Micromonospora > Micromonospora sp. M42. The sequence goes on from NZ_KK037233.1 coordinate 4,379,966, forward strand.
ACCCGGCCGTCGTCGCTGATCATCACCGTGCCGGGGTGCAGGTTGCCGTGCACCATGCCGGTGGCGTGTACGGCGGCGAGGGCGCTCGCGACGGCGTTGCCGATCGCCGTGGCCCGAGCCGGGTCGAGCGGCCCGTCGGCGGCGACCATCTCGCGCAGCGACTGCCCGTCCACCCACTCGCGGACCACGTAGGCGCGGTCGTCCTCGTCGATCGCGTCGTAGACGCCGACCAGGTTGGGGTGGATGACGCGGCTCGCGGCGACCGCGGCCTGAAGCATCTCGGTGGCGGAGTCGCCACCCGGGTAGCGGAGGACCACCGCGACGGGACGGCGGAGCACCACGTCGACACCGCGCCAGACCAACCGGCCCGCGCTGTCGTTGTTGATGTGCTCGACCAGTTCGTACCGCTCGGCGAGCAGCTCACCGACCGTGGGAGCACCGAAGGTCACGACCGCAGGAGAGGTCTCCTCCGCTTCCTGACCCTCGCCGACCTGGGTCACCCGTCCTCCCTCGGTGATCGCGTCGATCGATGGACCCGTGCTGCTGGGCATGTGGCTTCCCGCTCTGCCTTCGGTGGAACGGCCGCGGTCTCGACGCCCGCGTCGATCCCGGTCGTACCCGTCGAGAGCGACCTTACCCGGGATGCCCGGTTCTCCGACATGTCATCTTCCCGCTGTGACCGGCCGGAAGGCCAGTCGCCACGGGCTCCCGGCCGGGTCGCCCGCCCACCCGGCGGGCGAGCCGGACACGCACCGCCAATCTAGAGGTTGACGGCAACGAGGTGGCACAGGGGCGTACCGGTGCGGCGACGGGGAGGTTTTCCCCTTCCCGGCCTGCGCTCCCTCGTCCGTACGGTTGGTTGTCCACAGGCCGAGAGGCCCAGTGGACGGGGGAATTCCAAGTTATCCACAGCCGTATCCCCAGCCTGGTGATCCTCGTTCACCGTCGGTCACCGAGGGGGTCAACGCCCGAGGCGCCGCCGGACCATCCCGACCACCTCGGTGATCTCGCCGATCCGCAGCACCATGGCGAGCCCGAGGTAGGTGGCGCCGATCGCCGCGCCGCCGATCACCAACTGGACCGCCGCGGCGAGCCAGCTCAGGCTCGGACTGACAGCTACACACGCCGGGTCGCCCGGCAGCACCGCGACCACGAGCAGGCCGACGACCGCCGCGCCGAGGGCCGCCACGACCACCCGGCCGAGCGTGCGCATGATCCCGCCCAGCCCGATCCGGCCCACCCGGGGCCGCAGCAGCATCGCCGAGATGATCGCCGCCGCCAGGTACGACACGGCGTTGCCGAGCATCATCCCGGCCGCCGCGAACGTGTTCGAGAAGATCAGGAACAGACCGACCTGGAGCAGGACGCGCAGCGCCACCACCGGAATGTTGACCAGAGCCGGGGTACGGGTGTCCGGCAGCGCGTAGAACGCGAAGGTGAAGAGCTGGCTGACCGCGAACGGCACCAGGCCGAGCGCCGCCACCAGCAGCACCGTCGAGGTGGCCACCGCGTTGTCGCCGGTGAACGCGCCGTACCGGAACACCACCACCGAGATCGGGGCGGCCAGCACCGCGTAGCAGACCGCGATGGGCGCGAGCACCGCGGTGACCATCCGGGTGCCCCGGGACAGGTCGGCGGTGACGTCGTGGAACCGGTTCTCGGCGGCGGCCGCGCTCATCCGCGGCATCAGCGCGGTGATGATCGAGACGGCGATGATGCCGTGCGCCATCATCAGCAGCAGGAAGACGTTGTTGTAGATCAGCAGGCCGGCGTTCTGGCCGTCCCCGCCGGTGGCCCGGTTGAGCAGGTTGACCACCACGAAGAGGCCGAGCTGGTTGACCGCGACGTAGCAGAACATCCAGGCGCCGAGCCGGGCCAGCTCGCGCAGCCCCAGCTCGCGGAAGTCGAACCGTGCCTTCCACCGGAAGCCGACCTTGCGCAGCGCGGGCAGCAGGCCGATCGCCTGCACCGCGACGCCCAGCAGGGTGCCGCCGCCGACCAGCAGGATCCGGTCCCAGCCCACCTCGCCGGGCGGCAGCGCCTTCGCGCTGTAGACGACGATGTACAGGCCGAACGTGCCGATGGACACGATGTTGTTGAGGATCGGCGCCCACATCGGGGCGGCGAAGTGCCCCCGGGTGTTCAGCACCGCGGCGATCAACGCGCTGATGCCGGTGAAGAACAGCATCGGCAGCATCAGGTACGACAGCCGGGTGACCAGCGTGGTGTACGCCGGGTCGTCGCTGCCGGCCGCGTACACGGCGGTGAGCACCGGGGCCAGCACCACGGCGATCAGCGCGGTCGCGGCCAGGGCCAGCACCGCGAGGGTCAGCAGGCGCTGCGCGTACGCCTCGCCCCGGTCCGCGTCGATCTTGCGGCGGCGGACCAGCACCGGCACCAGGACGCTGGTCAGCACGCCGCCGAGCAGGAACTCGTAGACCTGGTTGGGCAGGAACTGGGCGGTGGTGAACGCGTCACCGACCATGGTGCCGAGCGCGGCGCCGATCATCAGGTTGCGGATGAAGCCCGTACCCCGGCTGACCAGGCTGCCGATGGCCATCACCGCGCTGTTCGCCGCGGCGCTGGTCTCGGCCACCACCTCCTGCGGGGGCGCGACGGCCTCGACGCCCGGCTGGTTCAGCGGCTCGGCGGAGATGAAGGTGGCGCCGTCGTCCGGCGGCAGGCCGCCGCCGTGCGCGTTCGCGCTGCGGTAGAGCCCGCCGCTCATCTGCCAGCCTCCAAGGGGTACGTCGCAACCGGGTCCGGCCGGCCCCGCCCAACCGGAACCTTAGTCAACCTCCGCCCGTTACCCGCGCCCGGCGCGGTCGATCCACCCTCGGCCCGATAGGCTGGCGATCCCATGTCCGAAGCCTCCGCCTCCCACGCCGCCGACCGCCGCGAGCTGACCGCCGCGCAGCGCAACGCCGTCGCCGAACTGCTCCGAGTCTCACCGGTCGCCGACGAGCTGGGCCGGCGCTTCGCCCAGGCCGGTCACGAACTGCACCTGGTGGGCGGATCCGTCCGCGACGCGCTGCTCGGCCGGCTCGGCAACGACCTCGACTTCTGCACCGACGCCCACCCCGACGAGACGGTCAAGGTCATCCGTGGCTGGGCGGAGTCGATCTGGGAGACCGGGCGTGAGTTCGGCACCATCGCCTGCCAGCGCGACGGCCTCAACCTGGAGATCACCACCTTCCGGGCCGAGGTCTACGACCAGGTCAGCCGTAACCCGGTGGTGCAGTACGGCACCAGCCTGGTCGAAGACCTGAAGCGCCGCGACTTCACCGTCAACGCGATGGCGGTCAGCCTGCCCGACCACCGGTTCACCGACCCGTACGGCGGGCTGGCCGACCTGGCCGCCAAGATCATCCGTACCCCCGGCACGCCGCAGGAGTCGTTCCGCGACGACCCCCTGCGGATGCTGCGCGCGGCCCGGTTCGCCGCCCAGCTCCGCTTCGCCGTCCACCCGGACGTCCGCGCCGCGATGACCGAGATGGCCGGCGACCTGGACCGGATCACCGCGGAACGGATCCGGGACGAGTTCACCAAGCTGCTCTGCGGCGCCGACCCGATCACCGGGCTGCGGCTGCTCGTCGACACCGGCCTGGCCGAGCGCTTCCTGCCCGAGCTGACCGGCCTGAAGCTCACCATCGACGAGCACGCCCAGCACAAGGACGTCTACGAGCACACGCTCACAGTGGTCAGCAACGCCATGTCACTGGAGTCCGACGGCTGCGACTTCGTGCTGCGGATGGCCGCGCTGATGCACGACGTCGGCAAGCCGGCCACCAAGGCGGTCGGCGCGGACGGCCGGGTCAGCTTCCACCACCACGAGGTGGTCGGGGCCCGGCTGACCAAGGCCCGGATGAAGGCGATGCGCTACTCCAAGGAGATCACCTCCCAGGTGGTCAAGCTGGTCGGCCTGCACCTGCGCTTCTACGGGTACGGCCGGGGCGAGTGGACCGACTCGGCGGTGCGCCGGTACGTCACCGACGCCGGCGACCTGCTGTCCCGCCTGCACAAGCTGACCCGTTCCGACTGCACCACCCGCAACCGGCGCAAGGCCGCGCAGCTCGCGGCCGACTACGACGCGTTGGAGGAGCGGATCGCCCGGATCGCCGCCGAGGAGGACCTGGCCCGGGTGCGGCCCGACCTGGACGGCAACGCGATCATGGAGTTGCTCGGCGTACCGCCGGGACCGGTGGTCGGCCGTGCCTGGCAGCACCTCAAGGAGCTGCGACTGGAGCGCGGGCCGCTGGACCGCGACGAGGCCGAGGCGGCGCTGCTGCGCTGGGCCCGCGACGAGGGCATCATCGGCTGACCTCCCCGCGCGGGGAAGCTCCACGACGATACGGCGGCGTGTCGACCGAAAGGTTGACGTGCATCGGTCGATGTCTCGCGCATGATGATGGTCATCATCAGCCACCCGGATCGACGGGTACGGCTGTCCTGATCACATCCGCCCGTCCCGAAGGGACGGCCGCTGGACACGGGGAGAGCATTCAGTGTCACGTCATGGCGCGCTGCGCCGCTCCGCGCTGGTGGGGCTTGCCCTCACCTCCGCGACCTCCATCATCTGCGCCGCCACCGGCGGCGCCGCCTCGGCCGACCCGGCCGGCCCGAAGCGTGCCCCGGTCCGGGGCGCCGACACCGCCGCGGCGGTACCCGGCCGCTACATCGTCGTCCTCAAGGACGGCAAGGCCGGTCCCGCCAAGGTGAAGTCCACCGCGTCGGCCCTCGCCGGCGAGCACGGCGGCTCCGTACGTCGGGTGTTCGGCAAGGCGCTGTCCGGCTACTCCGCCAGCATGGACCGCCGGCAGGCGGAGCGCCTCGCCGCGGACCCGGCCGTCGCCTACGTGCAGCAGGTCCAGCGCTACCAGGCCACCGGCACCCAGACCACCCCGCCGTGGGGGCTGGACCGGATCGACCAGTCCCGGACGAAGACCGACGGCCGGTACACCTACCCGGCGACCGGCGCCGGAGTGACCGCCTACGTCATCGACACCGGCATCGACATCGACCACGAGGACTTCGGCGGCCGGGCCCGCAACGGCTACGACGCGGTGGAGTCCGACGACGTGGCGCAGGACTGCGACGGGCACGGCACGCACGTGGCCGGCACGATCGGCGGCACGAAGTACGGCGTCGCCAAGGACGTCGCGCTCGTCGCCGTACGTGTGCTCGACTGCGACGGCGGCGGCAGCAGCGAACAGGTGCTCGCCGGCATCGACTGGGTCACCTCGCACGCCACCGGGCCGTCGGTGGCCAACATGAGCCTCGGCTTCGGGGGCATCGACCAGGCGGTGAACGACGCGGTCGCCCGCTCCATCGCCTCCGGCATTACCTACGCCGTCGCGGCCGGCAACAGCATGCAGGACGCCTGCGGCGAGTCACCGGCGCGGGTGCCGGCGGCCATCACCGTCGGCGCCACCGACCAGATCGACTTCCGGGCCTGGTTCTCCAACTACGGCACCTGCCTGGACACCTTCGCGCCGGGCACCGGCATCGTCTCGGCCAAGGCCGGCACCGCCACCGGCACGGAGACGATGAACGGCACGTCGATGGCCTCCCCGCACGTGGCGGGCGCCGCGGCGCTGGTGCTGGAGGCACACCCGGGCTGGACCCCGCAGCAGGTGCGCGACTCGGTCGTGGGCACGAGCGTCAGCGGCGCGGTGCACGACATCATGGGCTCGCCCGACCGGCTGCTGCACGTCGGCGACGCGGTGGTGGCGCGCGAGTCGTACGGCCTCAAGGCCCGCGGCAACGGCCTGTACGTGACGGCGGAGAGCGGCGGCAACCGGCCGCTGATCGCGCGCGGCACCGAGGTCGGCGCCTGGGAGCGGTACGACGTGGTGGACGCCGGCAACGGCTACTACGGCCTGCGTGCCGTCACGAACAACCTGTTCGTCACCGCCGAGAGCGGCGGCAACCGTCCGCTGATCGCCCGGTCCGCCGCGATCGGCGACTGGGAGAAGTTCCAGATCGTCACGAACACCGACGGCTCGGTCAGTCTGAAGGCCGTCACAAACGGCAAGTACGTCACCGCCTCGAACACCACCAACCCGCTGATCGCCAGCAAGACCACCATCGGCGCGGCGGAGAAGTTCGACTTCGACGCGGCGCCCCCGGTGGTCGGCATCAAGGCGGTGGCAAACGGCAACTACGTGACCACCGAGAGCGGCGGCACCCGGCCCCTGATCGCCCGGGCCGCGACCGTCGGGGCCTGGGAGCGGTACGAGGTCGTCAGCGTGGGCGACGGGTTCTTCGCCCTGCGCGCGCTGGCGAACAACCAGTTCGTCACGGCGGACGCCGGCGGCAACCGGGCGCTGATCGCGAAGGCCACCGTGATCGACGCCTGGGAGGTCTTCGACTTCCTCGACTACAACACCGACGGCTCGGTCTACCTGCGGGCGAACGCCAACGGCAAGGCGGTCACCGCCGGCGCGACCGGGGGCAGCCAGCTCATCGCCAGCCGCGTCATCGACTGGAACAGCGAGACCCTGGGCCTGAGCACCGGCGAGAAGTTCGTCTTCGCCGCGCTCTGACCCGCCACACCGAAACGGCGCCCGCCGGCTCCCCGAGGGGAGACCCGGCGGGCGCCGTCGTTCGTCACGCGTCGACGGTGCTGCCGTCCACAGTGCTCTTGCCGTTGTTCTGCGCGCTGCTGCCCAGCCGCGCCAGCAGCCCGGCCAGGTCGATGCCGGTGAGGTCGCTGCCCAGCTGGAGACCCTGGGCGACGTTCCCGGCCACCGACTTGGTCAGCGACGACGCGCCGTCGGTGGAGATCACCGTCATCTTGTCGATCGCGCCGATCGGGGCGCTGGCCGCGCCGACCACCTCGGGCAGCACCTTGACCAGCAGGTCCAGGACGGCCGCCTCGCCGTACGCGGCGAACGCCTCGGCCTTGCGGGCCATCGCGTCGGCCTCGGCCTGACCCTTGGCGAGGATGGCCGCCGCCTCGGCCTGGCCCTCCCGCTCGACCGCCTCGGCGATCGCGGAACGCCGGCGCTGCTCCGCCTCGCCCTCCTTGGCGCCCTCGATCGCGTTCGCCTCGGCCAGCGCGGCCCGGCGGGCCCGCTCGCCCTCACCGGTGAGGCGGGCCTGCTCGGCGGCGGCCTGCGCGGCGGCGATGGTCGCCTGCCGTTGCGCGTCGGCGTTGAGCACCGCCGCGTTGCGGTTCGCCTCGGCCTCCTGCTCCACCTTGTACCGGGCCGCGTCGGCCGGCTTGCGCACCTCGGTGTCGAGCTGGCGCTGCTTCAGCTCGGCGTTGCGCTCGGCCACCTTCTGCTGCTCGGAGAGGATCGCCTGGTCCCGCTCGGCCTGGGCGAGCGGCCCGGCCGCCGCCGACTTCGCCTTGGCCGCGTCGATCTCGGCCTGGATGCCGGCCTGCTTGAGCGCCAGGTTCCGGTTCGCCTCGGCGATCGCCTCCTCGGCGAGCAGCCGCTCCTGCTCGGCCTGCTGGCGGGCCCGCGCCTCGGCGATGGCCGCGTCCTTGAGCACCCGGGCCGCCTCCGGCCGGCCCAGGTCCTGCAGGTAGGAGCCCTCGGCCAGGATGTCCTGGAGCTGGAACGTGTCCAGCACCAGGCCCTGGTTGGTCATCGAGTGCTCGGCCTCCTCGGCGACCGCGCTGGCGAACGCCGCCCGGTCCCGGATGATCTCCTCGACGGTGAGCCGCCCGACGATCGAGCGGAGCGCGCCGGCGAGCACCTCGCGGGTGAAGTTGTCGATCTCCTCCTGCTGGTTCAGGAAACGTTGGGCGGCGGCGCGGATCGCGTCCTCGGTGCCGCCGACCTTGACGATCGCGACGCCGTGCAGCTCGGTGCGGATGCCCTGCTTGCTCACCGCGCCGCGGATGCTGACGTCGATCCGGCGGCTGGACAGGTCGAGCGACTGGAGCTTCTGCACCACCGGCAGGACGAACACCGAGGCGCCGAGCACGACCTTCTGCCCGGACATGTCGGTGGAGCGGGCTCCGTCGGCGGTCTGGGTGGTGCGGCCCTTGCGGCCGGTGACGATGAACGCCTGGTTCGGCCCGGCCACCTTGATCCGGGACAACACGAAGAGGACGAGGACGACGGCGAGGAGGACCGCGCCGCCGATGGCGACGAGCAGGGGCATGGGCATTCCCGTCTGTTGGTGTCAGTAGGTCTCGACGTGCACGCTGGTCTCGCTCAGTGCTTCGACCACGAAGATCCGGGTGCCGACCGGGATCGGCCCGTCGGCGCGGGCGTTGAGCTTCACCGGCTGGCCGGCGAGGCGTACCCGCACCTCGCCGTAGCCGCCGCTGGGGATCGGCGTCACCACCAGGCCGATCGCGCCGGCCAGGTGGTCGCGGGTGGGGGTGGCGTCGGTGCGCATGTTGCGGGCCGCGCGACTGAGCCGGGCCGCCAGCCAGCCGGTGGGCACGGCGGCGAGCGCGCCGCCGGCCACCGCCGCCGCGATCATCCCGGGGGTACGCCCGCCGAGCAGCTCGTTGACGATCGCGGCGCCGAAGCCGAACGCGCCGGTGAACCCGGCGGCCGCCTCCAGCGACACCGGCCCGTCGACGTCCGGCTGGCCGAGGTGGAGCACTCCCGAGCCGAGCAGGGCGAGCGTCAGCACGCCCACACCGACCCCGCCGATGATCAGGAAGATGAGCGTCCCGGTGGCCATGACCTGCACGGTATCGACGCCGTGCAACATCCACTACGTCCAGCAGAGGTTCAGCGCCGGGTCAGCGCGGCGCGATCGTCACCTCGGCGAGGGCGAGGTCCTCCGGCAGCGGCTGACGCACGAGTTCGCGGCCGGTGGTGTCGGCGAGCACGAAGTCCCGCGACCCGTACGGCCGCCGGTAGAGCAGGCGGTCGTCGCCGACCCAGACGACGTCGGCCACCGGCAACGGGTTCACCACCCGGCCGGTCGCCGCCTCCACGAGCAGCGGCTCCTTCTGCCCCTGCACCACCACCAGCCGCCCGTCCGGTGACCACGCCCACGGCCCGGCCGGGTCGCCCGGCAGCGGCTCGAACCGGGTGGGCCGGCCGCTGTCGGCGGCGAAGAACTGCACGCCCCGGCGGGGGTGCCGGACCGCCTCGGACCGGGGACCGCTCGGGTCGGTCTGCGGTAGCAGCACCTCCCGCCCGTCCCGGCTCCACAGGAAGGGGCAGGAATCGGTGCAGGGGTAGCGGCCGGTGTCGACAGCGTGGGAGCGGACGGTGCCGTCCACGTCGAGCACGACGAACCCAGGGTGACCGACCCGGTTACTGGTGAACAGCAGGCTGCGGCCGTCCGGCGACCAGTTCGGCGAGCCCAGCGCGCGGCCCGGCTCGTACCAGCGGGTGGTGCCCCGGACCACGTCGACCAGGCCGACCTGCCGGGGCCGGTCGTCGTCCCAGACCGCCACCAGCGAGCCGGTGGGCGCGGGCAGGACGGCGTCGTAGCGGCCGTTGCCGAAGTACCGGCCGCGTCCCCGGTCGAGCAGGTACGACGGCCCGGCGGCGCCCGCCCTCGCCTGCGTGCCGGTGACCACCCAGTCGCCGGGCAGCACCAGCGGCCCGTCCGCCCAGTCCGGTCCGGGCGCCGACCTGATGACAGGCGACGGGTCGACGGTGACCGGCGGCGCGGTCGGCGGCGGGGCGGGACGCGGCCGGAGCAGGACGAACGGCAGCGCCACCGCGACCACGGCGACGAGCGCGGCAGCGGCGGTGCCCACCCGCCGTCGGCGGCGCAGCCTGCGGCCCCGGCCGAGCGCGCGCCACGCCAGGTCCGGCGCGGGCGCGGCGCCGTCGGCGAGATCGTGTACGGCTGTCCGCAGCGTCTCGTCCAGCGACGTGCTCATCGGGTCACCTCCGTCCGGTTCGTCAGCCCGTCCAGCCCCGGCACCAGCTTCCGGAGACGGGCCAGCGCCTTGGTGCTCTGGCTGGCCACGGTGCCGGGGCGGCAGCCGAGCAGCGCGGCTGTCTGCTCGACGCTCAGGTCCTCCAGGTAGCGCAGGGTGAGCACGGCCCGCTGGCGCGGCGGCAGTGTCCGCAGCGCGTCCCGCACCAGCAGCCGCAGGTCGCTGTCGTCGCCGGCGGCCGGTCGCTCCGGCAGTTCGGCCACCGGCACCTCCGCGCGTCGCGCCCGCCGCCGCCAGCCGGAGACCTGGTCGTGGTAGAGGATCCGTTTCACGTACGGCTCCGCGTCGCCGTGGATCCGGGGCCACCGGACGTACGCCTTGGCCAGCGCGTTCTGCAGCAGATCCTCCGCCGCGTGCTGGCTGCCGGCCAGCGCGTAGGCGACCCGCAGCAGGGCCGCTCCCCGCTCGTTGACGAACGCGGTGAACTCCCCGTCGACCTCTGCCACCGTCCACCTCCGCATCTCCAGACGCCCGGGGCGGGGAAATCTTTGCCCGTCGCGCGACAATGGGTGGCATGCGCTGGACAGTGCTCGACTCACCGATCGGGGAGTTCTCCGTCGGCACCGACGACGACGCGGTGCGCGGCGCGCACTTCGGCCGGGTGGACGGGGCGGCCGACGAGCCCGGCGACGCGGTGGCCCGGCTGGCGGTGACGGAGTTGCGGGCGTACTTCGCCGGTGAGCTGACCGAGTTCACGGTGCCGGTGTCGGCCCCGCGCGGCTCGGAGTTCGAACGCGCGGTCTGGCGGGAGATGACAGGCATCCCGTACGGGGAGACGAAGACCTACGGCGAGGTGGCGAAGGCGGTCGGCGACCCGGGCGGCGCGCGGGCGGTCGGGGTGGCCTGCAACCGCAATCCGGTACCGGTGATCGTGCCCTGTCACCGGATCGTCGGCGCGGGCGGCAAGCTGGTCGGCTTCGGCGGCGGGCTGCCGCGCAAGGTGACGCTGCTGGAGCTGGAGGCGGCCGTGGCGCTGCGGCGCGCCTGGTCCTGACGTACCCGAAGAAGGAAGGCCGGGTCCGCGCGGACCCGGCCTTCCTTCTTCAGCGTTCCAGCGCGTCAGCGCTCGATCTCGCCGGCGATGAACGCCTCGACGGCGGCGTGCGCGTCGTGGTCGGCGTACTGCTCCGGCGGGGACTTCATGAAGTACGAGGAGGCGGAGAGGATCGGGCCACCGATCTTCCGGTCCAGCGCGATCTTCGCGGCGCGGACGGCGTCGATGATGACACCGGCCGAGTTCGGCGAGTCCCACACCTCGAGCTTCAGCTCCGCGTTGAGCGGGGTGTCGCCGAAGGAACGGCCCTCCAGGCGGATGTACGCCCACTTGCGGTCGTCCAGCCACGGCACGTGGTCGGACGGGCCGATGTGCACGTCGCTCTTCTGCATCTCGTGCGGGATCTGGGAGGTCACCGACTGGGTCTTCGAGATCTTCTTCGAGACCAGGCGGTTGCGCTCCAGCATGTTCATGAAGTCCATGTTGCCGCCGAAGTTGAGCTGGTACGTGCGCAGCAGCTCGACCCCGCGGTCCTCGAAGAGCTTCGCCAGGGCGCGGTGGACGATCGTGGCGCCGACCTGGCTCTTGATGTCGTCGCCGACGATCGGCAGGCCGGCGTCGGTGAACTTCTTCGCCCACTCCGGGTCGGAGGCGATGAAGACCGGCAGGGCGTTCACGAACGCGCAGCCGGCGTCGATCGCGGCCTGGGCGTAGAACTTGTCGGCCTCCTCGGAGCCCACCGGGAGGTAGGAGACGACCACGTCGACCTGCGCGTCGCGCAGCGCCTGCGCCACGTCGACCGGCTTGGCGTCCGACTCCTCGACGATCTCGCGGTAGTACTGGCCGAGACCGTCGAAGGTCGGGCCGCGCTGCACGGTGACGCCGGTCGGCGGCACGTCGCACAGCTTGATCGTGTTGTTCTCGCTGGCGACGATCGCCTCCGCGAGGTCCATGCCCACCTTCTTGGCGTCCACGTCGAACGCCGCGACGAACTTCACGTCGGATACGTGGTAGTCGCCGAAGGTGACGTGCATGAGACCCGGGACGCGGTCGTTCGGGTCGGCGTTCCGGTAGTACTCCACGCCCTGGACCAGGGACGAGGCGCAGTTACCCACACCGACGATGGCGACGCGGACGGAGCCCATAGCGTCTGCCTCCTTCTTCTTCATCACGGCCGCTCTGTCCTGGACGTTCCAGGCGTGGGCGGGCTGTCGTTGTCTCGTCGGCCGTCGGCCGTCCCGGTTCGCGGGTCGGCCGGGGCCCGGCCGGAGCGCTCGTTGGCGATGAGCTCCTCCAGCCAGCGGACTTCGCGCTCACAGGCGTCGAGCCCGTGGCGTTGCAGTTCCAGGGTGTACGCGTCGAGTCGCTCGGCTGCCCGGCCGAGCACGTCACGAAGACCTTCGCGACGTTCCTCGATCTTGCGACGACGACCTTCCAGGATCCGGAGCCGGGTGGCCTGGTCGGTCCGGGCGAAGAACGCGAAGTGCACCCCGAAGCCCGTGTCGTCGTACGTCTCGGGTCCAGCCTGCGCTATCAGCTGGGCGAAGCGTTCCTTGCCCTCCGCGGTAATGGTGTAGACCACCCGACCACGTCGGCTGGTCAGCGCGGGAACCTCCTCGGCGGTCGCGGGTGTCTCAGCGGCTTCGGTGATCCATCCCGCCGCCTGCAGCCGGCGCAGGGTCGGGTAGAGCGAGCCGTAGCTGATCGCCGCCCGGATGGCGCCGAGCTTGGCGGTCAGCTCCTTGCGCAGTTCGTAGCCGTGCATCGGCGCCTCCTGCAGGAGGCCGAGGATGGCGAGCTCGAGCACGGGCCATCCCTTCTTTCCCCCTGCGCGGAGCACTAACCACCGCGATGTATCGGACCGATACATCGCACGTTAGCGGACGCCGATGTACGGGGCAAACCCTGTCTTACGCGACGCGATCATCACGCATCGTGACCATGGTCGCCTGGGTTCGTCGGAGCGCGTACCCTTTGCCGCATGCGTACGCAGCGCCAGGTCGTCGACTACTCGCTCCAGAAGCGGGCGGTGCTGCGTGAACTGCTCGCCGGGCGGATCGGCACGTACGACGTCTGCGACGCCTCGCCGTACCTGAAGAACGCTGCGCGCTTCCACGGCGAGCCGACCGATCACCGCTGCCCGATCTGCCGCAGCGAGAACCTGATCCACGTCCACTACATTTACGGTGACGAACTCAAGCAGTCGGCCGGCCAGGCGCGTACCCGGGCCGAGTTGCCCGTCCTGGCCATGACGCTGCGTGAGTTCCAGGTGTTCGTGGTGGAGGTCTGCCCCGGCTGCGACTGGAACCATCTCGTCGAGCAGTTCCTGCTCGGCCGGGACGGTCTCGCGGGCGAGGCGGAGGGCGCGGAGGATTCCGTCGCGGCCAACGGCTCCACCCCTCGGCGAAGGCGAGAGGCGCAACGGTGAACGTGGCTGTCCCGATCTCTGCCGGCCCATTCCCCGGGTGGCGGAATCGACAGCCCTTAGACGTAATTAGTCCGAATAGATCGGATTTTACGGGCAACCGCGGGCACGGCCGGCGGGTAACGTCCCGTGTTCCAGCTCACGGCAACCCGGTGGCGGCGCCCCCGCGCCCCACCGCGACCGGCAGGGTGTGAGGAATGAACTACGGCGATCCCAGTTCTTCGCGTGGGCGGGCCCAGATCCCGGGCCCGAACGGCGACCCCGGTTCCGAGTGGAACCAGGGCGGGAACGGTTGGTCCGGCTCCCCGGACGGCGGCGCCTCGGCGCGCGCCTCCGCGACACCGTACGGCTCGGGCGGCCGGGCCTCGGTCGGTGGCGCCGCTCCGGCGCCGCGCCCGGCATCGGGCTCGGCCTCGGTGGGCCGGGCCGGCGCGGGCGGCCGCGCCTCGGTGCCCGTCTCGCCGGCACCCGGCGCCTCCGGGCGCGCGGGCGCCGGACGGGCGTCGGTTCCGGTCTCCCCGGCCGCTCCGGCCGGACGTGCCGCGGTCGGCGCGGCGAGCGTGGGGGCGGCGAGCGTGGGCGGGCGCGCGAGCGTCGGCGCCCGGGCGAGCGTCGGCGCGGCGGCGGTGGGCGGCCGCGCCCGGGTGCCCGGCGCCGCCGGTGGCGGTCCCGGCGGTCCCGGCGGCCCGACCGGCCCCGGCCGGGGCGGTCGCGGCGAGGACCCGGCGCGCGCGAAGAAGCGCCGCCGGATCAACATGCTGATCGCCGGCTTCGCCGTGTTCATCATGCTCGCCGGCATCGGCGTGGTGAGCTTCACCTGGTACTCCACCAAGGTGGTGCTCCCGGAGGACACGATCCCGCCGCTGTCCACCACGATCTTGGACTCGAGCGGCAAGGCCTTCGCGCGGATCGGTGACCAGAACCGCCAGCTCGTCACCATCGACCAGATTCCGGAGCACGTCCAGCACGCGGTGGCCGCGGCGGAGGACCGGAACTTCTACAAGCACTCCGGTGTGGACTACAAGGGCATCACGCGGGCCGCGTGGAACAACCTCACCGGCGGCGACAAGCAGGGCGCCTCGACCATCACCCAGCAGTACGCGCGCAACGCGTTCGACAACCTGAACCAGGACACGTACGGCCGCAAGGTGAAGGAGGCGATCCTCGCCTCCAAGCTGAACGACAAGTACGACAAGCGCGTGATCATGCAGCACTACCTGAACGTCATCTACTTCGGCCGGGGCGCCTACGGCATCCAGTCGGCGGCGCAGACGTACTTCGCCAAGAACGTCAAGGACCTGAACGTCGCCGAGGCCGCGGTGCTCGCCGCCCTGATCAAGCAGCCGGAGCCGAGCGCCACGCACAAGGGCTACGACCCGGCGATCAACGCGCAGGCCGCTGTCGACCGGTGGAACTACGTGATCAACGGCATGATCACGGAGAAGTGGCTGGACGCGCCGAACACGCCGCAGCACCCCACCGAGTACCCGAAGAACATCCAGAAGCCGTCGAAGAGCAGCGCTGGTGGCTACGGCATCGACACCCCGTACGGCAACGTCGTCAACTACGTCTCGCAGGAACTGCGCGAGATGAAGCTCTGCACCGACAACGAGGCCGAGGTGACGGACAAGAAGCCGCTGTGCGCCAAGGCGCTCAGCCGCGGCGGCTACAGGATCACCACCACGATCAACCGGAAGATGCAGGAGGCGGCGCTCGACGCGGCCCAGCGGGCCAGGAAGAAGTCCGAACTCGCCGGCCAGCCGTCGAACCTGATGGCCGCCGTGGTGGCGATCGACCCGAAGACCGGGCGCGTGCTCGCCTACTACGGCGGCGACAACGGCACCGGCACCGACTACGCCGGCAAGAACGTCGACAACGGCGTCGTGAGCGGTGGCCACTCACCGGGTTCGAGCTTCAAGATCTACACGTTGGCGGCGGCGCTGAAGGAAGGCATCTCGCTCAAGTCCCGGTGGAAGGGATCGGCGTTCACGCCGAAGGGCACCAAGTTCAAGGTCAGCAACGCCGGCGCGGACAAGGTCTCCTGCGGTGACTCCTGCACGCTCGAACTGTCGACGCTGAAGTCGCTGAACGTGCCGTTCTACTACATCACCGAGCAGATCGGCCCGGACAAGGTGCTCGACATGGCCAAGCAGGCCGGCGTCACCACCATGTGGCAGACCGACACCAACCCGGCCAAGGCGCACGACCTGACCAAGGCCGACCCGAAGGACCTGGCACCGTCGCCGTTCTTCCACGTCCTCGGTTACGGCCAGTACCCGATCACGGTGCTCGACCACGCAAACGGTGTCGCCACGTTCGCGAACCAGGGCATGTACCACAAGGCGCACTTCATCCGGAAGGTGGAGAAGCAGAACCCGGACACGGGTAAGTGGGACCTGGTCGGCGCGGAGAAGCTCAAGGGGCAGCAGCGGATCGACAAGGACATCGTCGCGGACGTCACCTCCGTGCTGAAGCAGTACCCGGGCCAGATCAACAAGCGGCTCGACGAGGGCCGCCAGGTCGCCGAGAAGACCGGCACCTGGGAACTCGGCGACAAGACCACCCGCAACGGCGACGCCTGGATGATCGGCTACACGCCACAACTCGCCACCGCCGTCTGGGTCGGCAACGTCAAGGACCGCAAGGCGATCCAGTACAAGGACGGCCGGGACATCAGCGGCGCCCGGATGCCCGGTGACATCTTCCAGCGCTTTATGAACGACGCGCTCAAGGGCAAGGACAAGGAAGAGTTCCCGCCCGCGGCGAACGTCGGCAAGGACGACGCCGGCAACGGCGAGGCCCCGCCGCCGCCGGCGAACGAGCCGGGCCAGCCGGGCGGGCCGGGCTGCGACCCGCTGGGCCTGTTCTGCCCCGGCGGTACGCCCGGCGGCGGCAACCCCGGCGGCGGCGACCAGGGCGGCAACCCCGGCGGGGGCGGGCTACCCGGTGGCGGCGGACGCCCCGGCGGTGGTGGCGGCGGTGGCGACATACAGACAGCCGTCCGAGCGGTCCGGCCGCCGCCGGCGTTTCGCGTACCGGAATTTCTCCGCGCGCGACGGGACGGCGACCCCCTGTGTACGGCAGGATGCCTCTCCATGAGCACCCAGTCGCCCGCAGGCATCGATGAGCCCGGCGCGTCCGAGGCGGCGCCGCGATCGGCAGAGACGATTGACCACCCGTCCCGCTCGGACTGGTTCGTCCGCGGCGCCTCCGGTCTGATCGGGGGGCCGCTCGGCGACCACGCCGCCGCCCTGGACCGGCCGGCCGACCGCGAGAGCCGGTTCTGGACCGCCGGCCGGATCGTGCTGGCGCTGGTCTGCCTGACGCTGGCACTGCACTGGGTGCAGAAATCCCCCTGCCAGGACGGCGCGTGGCAGAACAACATCCAGTACACCCGCATGTGCTACACCGACGTGCTGGCGCTCTACTACGCCGAAGGGCTCAACGAGGGCAAGGTGCCCTACGCCGACCACCCGGTGGAGTACCCGGTGCTGACCGGCTACTTCATGGGCGCGCTCGGCCTGCCGGTGCACGCCCTCGGCGTCGACAACCCCGCCATCAACCAGGGGCAGTGGTTCTACAACCTCAACGCGCTGGTGCTCGGCGCGCTCGCCGTCGCCACCGTCGCGGTCATCCTCAGCCTGCGCCGCCGACGACCCTGGGACGCCGCGTTGTTCGCGCTCTCCCCGGCCCTGGTGCTCACCGCCACCGTCAACTGGGACCTGCTCGCCATCGGCCTGGCCGCGTTCGGCCTGCTGGCCTGGGCACGCGCCCGCCCCGACCGGTACGCGATGCTGCTGCCCGCGGTGGCGGGCGTCCTGATCGGACTCGGCGGCGCGGCCAAGATGTGGCCGCTGTTCCTCCTCGGCCCGATCCTGGTGCTCGCGCTACGGGCCGGAAAACTGGCCGCCGGGCTCGTCGCCACCGCCACCGCACTGGTGTCCCTCGTGGCGGTCAACCTGCCCGTGGCGATCCCCTACCGGGAGAACTGGGAACGCTTCTTCGACCTGAACACCACACGACCCATCGACTGGGGCACGCTCTGGTACATCGGCCGCTACCTGGACGGCCGGATCAGCCCGTCCGCACCCGGCGAACTCGGGCCGTTCGAATGGCTCAACGCCAACATCCCCACGCTCAACTGGGTGTCGTACCTGCTCTTCGGGCTGGCCTGCCTCGGCGTGGCCGGGCTGGCGCTGCTGGCGCCGCGCCGGCCCCGGCTGGCCCAGCTCGCCTTCCTGGTGGTCGCCGCGTTCCTCATCTTCAGCAAGGTCTGGTCCCAGCAGTTCGTGCTCTGGCTGCTGCCGCTCGCGGTGCTCGCCCGGCCGCGCTGGGGCGCGTTCCTCGCCTGGCAGATCGCCGAGGTCGGCTACTTCGCCGCGTTCTACGGCGAACTGCTCGGCACGGCCATGTCCCGGCCCGTCTTCCCCGAGGGCGTCTTCGTGCTGGCGTCGAGCCTGCGTCTGATCACCGTGGCGGTGCTCTGCGGATTCATCATCCGGGACATCATGCGGCCCGAACTCGACGCGGTCCGGCAGACCTACGCCGACGACCCCGACGGCGGGGTGCTCGACGGCGCGCCCGACGCGCCCTGGCACCAGCGCTGGCGGGCGCGCGCCGCCGAACAGCCCGCCGAACCCGTGCCCGTCTGAGCGACGGGAGCAGGTCGGTCTAGAGCCGGAACACGACCGCCTCGCCGACCTGCTCCCGGGCCACGCCCAGCGCGTCGACCGGCCGGTCCAGCATCCCCTCCCACGGGGTGCCCTCCAGCTCGTCGCGCAACACCACCACGTTCTTCACGCCGATCTGCCGCAGGTAGTCGACGCTCGCGTAGTCCGGGAAGCTGACTGTCGCCTCGCGGATCTGGGCCTGCGACCGTGGCGTGAAGCCGCTGCCACCGTTGACCATGGGCTGGAACCGGTCGGTGGACCAGAGCATCACCGGCTGATCCAGGTTCTGGCTGCTCGGCAGCACGAGCATCGGCCCGTCCACGGTCCGCAGCGCCGCCGGCTGCCGCGGCACCACCGGCTGCGGCGTGGCGTTCAGCCCCTCCACCAGCACCAGAGCCAACGGCAGCAGCGTCGCCAGCCGCAGCCACGGACCCGGCCACGGCGGCACCCGCTCGGCGGCCAGCTCGCGTACCCGCATGCAGAACGCGGTGACCGCACCCGCCGCGAGCAGGCCCAGCAGCAGCGTGGTCCAGAGCATCATCCGGCCCGGCGTGCGCAGCCCGCTCCAGCCCGGCAGATAGTCGAACAACGGCACGTAGGTGAACCGGCCGCCGAAGAACCGGGTGCCCATCGCCAGCGCCATAGTGACGAGCACACCGGCGAGCAGGAAGATCCGGTGCCGGACCCGCCACACCGAGAAGAACAGCCCCCCGGCGGCGAGCGCGTAGAGCACGAAGCCCGGCAGCAACGTCATCTCCGGATGCCAGGGCAGCACGGCCCGGGCACCCTCGTGCAGACCACCCCAGACCCGGGACTCGGCCGGCGCGGTGAAGAACCCGCTCGCCGGCGGCGAGTAGAGCCCGATGTCGCCGATCGTGCGCTCCGCGTTCGGGTGCAGCTCGGCGACCTTGAAGTAGGGCACCGCCAGCGCCGCGCCCACCGCCGCGAAGACGAGCCCGCCCAGCACGTCGGCCAGGAACAGCCGCCGGCCGAACGGGCGCTTCACCTTGCGCCGCCGCACGAACCACAGCACCACCGAGACCAGGACCACCCCGGCCAGCATGTACGCGAACGGCAGCCCGATGCCGAAGCCGAGACTGAGCTGCCACGCGGCCACCAGCCAGCCGGCGAACGCCCAGCCCGCGTGCCGGCGGCGCGGCCGGTACCCGTACCGCAGTGACCAGCCGTGCCCCCGGGCCAGCATGGCCAGCGCCAACGGGATGCCGCCGTTGGAGATGATGTGCAGGTGGCCGGCCTGGGCCAGCAGCCACGGCGCGTAGGCGAAGCTCGCCCCGGCCACCGCGCCGCCGATCCGGCCCGCGCCGAGCTGCCGGGCCAGCGCGTACGCGCCGAACGCGGCGAGCGCGTGCGCCAGCACGAACATGATGTTGTAGCGCAGCACGGCGTGCTCCGGGCCGACCCCGATCAGGCCGGCCGGGGCGTACCCGAGGAGCGTGTCGGAGAACGCGAAGCTCCAGTTCTCCGGATAGAACGTGTTCGAGTGCCACAGCTGCGCCGGGTTCGTCCGCAGGATGTGCCCGGACCAGGCCATCTGCCACGCCTGCAGGCTCGGGTCCCAGTAGTCCTGCGGCAGCGTGTGCCGCGGATAGCGCAGCGTGGGCCAGGTCATCGCCGCCGCCAGCGCCAGCGCGGCGACGACGGCGAGCGTCCACTCGTGCACCAGGAACCGGCCCACGGCGCGGACGGCCCGGCGGGGGCGGCCGAGCACCGGCTCGGGTGCCGGACCGAACGCGGACCAGGGGTCGGCCGGCTCGTCGTCGCCCGTACCGTCCTGCTTCGCGGCGTCGTTCTTCTCCGCGGCGTCGCCGTCCTTCTTGGCGGCGTCCGCTCTGTCCCGGGCCTCGGCCTCGGTCCCGGCTTCGGTGCCGGCCTCCGCCTTGTCGGTGCCGGCACCCGCCTTGTCGGCGGTGCTCGTCTTGTCGGCGGTGCTCGCCGCGCCTGCCGCCTTCGCCGCGCCGGTGCGGCGAGCCTTGCGGGTCCGCTTCGCCTTGCCGGCACTCGTCACCGTGCCCGCGGTGTCATCCTCGCCGGAGCTGTCCGCGCCGGACGCGCGCTCGTCGGGCGAGCCGCTCCCCGGCCCGGCCCCGGCCGCGTCGTCCGGCGGGTTCTTCGCGCCGGTCCCGTCCGCCCGGGTCTCGGCGCCGGACCGGCGGCCGGTCGTGCCGGACTTCTCGGCGGTCACTCCGCCGCACCCAACTGCCCGCGCAGGAACGCGATGTCGGCGGCCTGGCCCTCGACGCCGCCGGGGGTCTCCACGATCACCGGCGCGCCTGCCGCGCGGATCACCGCCACCAGCAGCTCCGGGTCGATGGTGCCGCCGGTGAGGTTGTCGTGCCGGTCCTGACCGGAGTTGAAGGCGCCCTTCGAGTTGTTCGCGTGGATCAGGTCGATCCGGCCGGTGATCGCCTTCACCCGGTCGACCAGGCCCAGCAGCTCCTCGCCGCCCGCGTGGGCGTGGCAGGTGTCGAGGCAGAAGCCGACCTCGTGGTCGCCGAGCGCGTCCCAGAGCCGGGCCAGCGAGTCGAGGTGCCGGGCACAGGCGTTGTCACCGCCGGCGGTGTTCTCGATCAGCACCGGCAGCGGGAATCCGCCGGACTCCGCCGCGTACGCGAAGGTCTTGCGCCAGTTGTCGAAGCCGACGGCGACGTCCTGGCCGGCGTTGACGTGGCCGCCGTGCACGATCAGGCCCTTGGCGCCGACGGCCGCCGCGGCGGTGGCGTGGGCGAGCAGCAGCTTGCGGCTGGGGATGCGGATCCGGTTGTTGAGCGTGGCCACGTTGATCACGTACGGCGCGTGCACGTAGAGGTCGACGTCGGCGGCGCGCAGGCGCTCGGCGTCCTCGCGCGGCTTCGGGGCCTTCCAGCCCTGCGGGTCGGCCAGGAAGAACTGCACCGCCTCGGCCTGCCGGGCGGCCGCCTCGGCCAGCGGGTCGGTCGGATCGACGTGGGCTCCGATTCGCATGCAGGGCAGCCTACGTCGCGCCTGCGACGGTCGCCGCGCTCGCCGGAGACGCCCGGCGGGTCGGAGGCGTCACCACCCGGCCCGGCGGTCGTTGTCCGAGGTGGGATCGATGGTCGACGCTCCGCCCGGACGTGGTCCACAGCACGTACGGGTGAGGGGGCCGACGCCCGGTGACGGGACGCCCCGGCGTGCGGCCCGGCACGACGGGGCGGGATCCATCAGGAATCCGGCACACCAAATGGAAGTCCGGACTAAATCCTCAATTTACCCCAAGTGGTGACGAGAGCCATTGTATGGTCAGCACAGGTGACAACACGATAAAGCTCCGCGGGGCGTCTTCGATCCAACCTCATCGGTGTGGTCGTTCCTCCCCAGGTCCCACCCAAGGAATGCGGACGGGACGCCCCGCGGCCCCGTGGACAGGGGTCCACCTGCCGGCTCTCGAAGCCGAAGGTGGGCCCCTGTCGCCGCGTCCGGGCCGTGCCGGTCGACCGGTCCGGCCATGATCGTCCGCACCGGCTATCCTGGTCCGGTTGCCCGTGTCCAGCCGGGTTCCCCCGGAACCGGTCACGGGCAGCGACGCACGACCTCCTGCCACGGAAGGACCGTGGCCGCTTAGCCCACAGGAGGTGAGCACGTCTTGCGTCATTACGAAGTCATGGTGATCCTCGACCCCAGCCTCGAGGAGCGCACCGTCGCCCCGTCGCTCGACACGTACCTGAACGTGATCCGGACCGCGGGTGGCTCGGTGGAGAAGACCGACGTGTGGGGCCGCCGGCGCCTCGCGTACGAGATCAACAAGAAGGCCGAGGGCATCTACGCCGTCATCGACCTCCAGGCGACGCCGGAGGCCGTTGGCGAGCTGGACCGTCAGCTCCGACTCAACGAGTCGGTGCTGCGCACCAAGGTCATCCGTCCGGAGATGCGCTGAGCATCTAGTCCCGGCACGTCCGGATCAAGCCTCATCCACGCTGTCGTACGGCTCTGAGAGCCTGTACCGCACAAAGATGAGTGCGCGAGGAGATGGTCATGGCAGGAGACACCACCATCACGGTCATCGGCAACCTGACCGATGACCCCGAGTTGCGTTTCACCCCCTCCGGCGCGGCGGTCGCCAAGTTCCGGGTCGCTTCGACGCCCCGCTTCATGGACAAGGCCTCCGGCGAGTGGAAGGACGGCGAGCCGCTGTTCCTCTCGTGCACGGTCTGGCGCCAGGCCGCCGAGAACGTCGCCGAGTCGCTGCAGCGTGGCGCTCGGGTGATCGTGTCCGGCCGGCTGCGTCAGCGGTCGTACGAGACCCGTGAGGGTGAGAAGCGCACCGTCATCGAGCTGGAGGTCGACGAGATCGGCCCGTCGCTGCGCTACGCCACGGCGAAGGTGCAGAAGATGTCCCGCTCCGGTGGCGGTGGCGGCGGCTTCGGTGGTGGTGGCGGCCAGGGTGGCGGCGGAGGCAACTTCGACGACCCCTGGGCCTCTGCTGCCCCCGCCCCCTCCCGCGGTGGTTCGGGCGGAAACTTCGACGAGGAGCCTCCGTTCTAATGGCGCCGAGCGCCCGCGATCGCAAACCAGGAGCACGAGCAATGGCTAAGGCTGCGGCACTTCGCAAGCCGAAGAAGAAGGTGAACCCGCTCGACAAGGACGGGATCACCTACATCGACTACAAGGACACCGCGCTGCTGCGCAAGTTCATCTCCGACCGCGGCAAGATCCGCGCTCGGCGGGTGACCGGCGTGACCTCGCAGCAGCAGCGGCAGATCGCCCGTGCGGTCAAGAACGCCCGCGAGATGGCGCTCCTGCCGTACACGGCCACGGCCCGCTGAGAGGAGGCACGGACATGAAGATCATCCTCACTCAGGAGGTGTCCGGCCTCGGCTCTCCGGGCGACATCGTCGAGGTGAAGGACGGCTTCGGCCGTAACTACCTGCTGCCGCAGGGCTTCGCGATCGCCTGGACCAAGGGCGCGGAGAAGCAGGTCACGGTCATCAAGCGGGCCCGCTCGGCCCGCGAGATCCGCGACCTGGGCCACGCCACCGAGGTCAAGACCCAGATCGAGGGTCTGAAGGTCAACCTGAAGGCCCGCGCCGGCGACGGCGGCCGGCTCTTCGGCTCGGTCACCCCGGCCGAGATCGTCGACGCCGTCAAGGCCGCCGGCGGCCCGACCCTGGACCGCCGCCGGCTGGAGCTGCCCGGCCACATCAAGGCGCTCGGCTCCTACCCGGTCAGCATCCGGCTGCACCCCGAGGTGACCGCCAAGTTCGACCTGAACGTGGTCAAGGGCTGACACCCGTAGCACGACGCGAAGGGCCCGCACCGGACACCGGTGCGGGCCCTTCCGCATCTCCGTCACCACGGCCCCGGCCGCACCTCCGGGTCTCAGCCGAGGGGGTTGCCGGTCACCGCGCTGATCACCACGGTCGACAGACCACCGCCCACCACGGCAGCCGCCAGCGCCACCGTCGCCGCCCGCCAGGTCGTCCCGACCTGCCGTAGCAGCACCGCCACCACCAGGCTGCTCACCAACGCCAAACCGAACCGCGGCGCCGCCGACACCAGCGAATCCAGGGCATGCGTACGCGGCGAGTCGCAACCGCCACCGGTGATGTCGGTGACGCAACCCTCCGGCGGCTGACCGCTCAGGAACAGCAGACCGACGAGTAGCAGCACGGCCGGGACCAGATAGCAGGCCACCGTGTAGACCAGAGGCCGCAGCGGACCGCCCGGATCCGGATCCAGCAGGTCGTCTTCCAGCCGCCGGCCCCACGAGCCGCCACCGATCGTCTCCACCCGCCGGCGCAGCGTCGACCCGGCCGGCGCCACCGGCCGACCGCGCGGCACGGCACGCGGACGCGGAGCCGAGTACGCCACCGCCGGTGACCTCGGCGCCGACGGCGGTGTCTCCATCCACCGCGGATCGTCCCCGGCCAGCCGGGTACCCGACCAGAACGCCTCGGCCCGCTCCGGTGACGCCCATCCCTCCCGCACCGGCGGAGCCGTGCGATCCCACGGATCGACCTCGTCGCGCACCGGCTCCAGATAACCGGTGTCGGTGAACCGGTCCCACTCGCCCGTGTGCTCCGTGCGGTCCCACCGGCGTTCCGCCTGCTCCCAGCGGCCACCGGGCGCCGACCGGCCCCAGGCGTGCACGCCCGACGCGTCCCACGGGTCGACCGCAGGCGGCGGCTCCGGCGGCTCACGGTCGGCCGCCCGACGCCGCTGCCAGGGATCCGCCGCCGGCCGGGACTGCTCCGAACCCGACGGGGCCACCGACCGCGACCAGCCCGTCTCCGAAGCCGCCGAGGACGACCAGCCCGGCTCCGAAGCCGACCGGCCCGACGACGCCGACCGCGACCAGCCCGACTCCGACTCCGACGCCGGCCGCCGCAACTGCGACACCTTGGTCTGGAGCGCCCCGAGCGCGTTGCCCGGCGCCTCGTCACCCCAGAGATCTTCGATCAGCCGGTCGGCGGTCACCGGGCGCCCCTCGTGAACCAGCAGGTCAGCCAGCAGACCACGCACTTTGAGGCCGGGCACGGCGACAGG
>NZ_KK037233.1:4404666-4499870 GCF_000568915.1 Micromonospora sp. M42
CCCGCTGTCCCGCGCGGGTTCCTCGTCGCCCGAGCCCGCCGAAATCCGGCAGCCCGGACCAGATCACCTGCGGACGCCGAGTCGCCGCGCGACGGGGACGACTACGTGGCGACACCCCCGACACCGGCTCGTCGTCCGAGTCGGCACGCCTGTTCCCCACGTACCCCCGCTCCTGGGGGGCGTCCATCGTCCACTCGGCAGTGTGGTCCGACAACGGACCCGCACCTATCACCCGCGGCTCGGGCCGATCGCGCCGACGGCGGCCCGCCTCCGTGCGCCGGCCACCCTCGGACGACGGCGTCTCGACCTCGATCTCGTAAGAAGTCGGGCGCCGCGTGCCGCCCGCCCCGTCCGCGCGGCTCACCCCGGACTCCAGAGCCCAGCGGGGAAGGTAGGTGTCCACCGGCTCGTCCTGGCCGCGCTCGATCGCCCGCCGCCGACTCGGCGTGCGGTAGCTCTCCGGCGCGTACGAGTCGGCCCGGCGCGGCCCGGCGGGCTCGTCCCAGGAACCGCTCGGCCGTCGCTCGCGCGGGCTGTCCTCCCCGCTTCCCCAGTCCCGGTGTCTCACGGCCGGAGCGTGACCTCTCTCAACCCGAAAGTAAACCCGCTGTCCCAGGTGTCGCCGTTCGCAGCGATAGTACGGGACGAACGACGACAAAGCTCAGCCGGAAATCTTCCGTCCACAGGGTGGGGACAGTAAAAGCGCAGGTCAGAGGCGATACGCCCGGAATTCCCCATCACTTTTCCACACCCTGTGCACACCCTGCGCACATGCCGGTCCCCAGGCGTCCACAGGTTGTCCCGAGGCTCATCCACCGGCCTTGTTGAGTCGCTGACCTCGGGTTCCGTATCGTGGTCCCCCCGACCGCCGGGCGATGACCCCCGATCGACCGGAGGGGTCGGCGGAAGTTGTCACACCCCAGCGATAGAGCTGGACTCGATCCGACGCAGCAAGGGGGGCACCCGTGTCGGTCACCGACGAGGCGCGTACGGAACGGACCGGGGGGCAACCGTCGTCCGAGCCGCCGCCGCCGCGCGACGCGCCGTTCGAGAAGACACCACCGCAGGACGTGGCCGCCGAGCAGTGCGTACTCGGCGGCATGCTGCTGTCCAAGGACGCCATCGCGGACGTCGTGGAGATCCTGAAGACCAACGACTTCTACCGCCCCGTCCACGCCACCATCTTCGACGCGATCCTCGACATCTACGGACGCGGCGAACCCGCCGACCCGATCACCGTCGCCGCCGCGCTCGCCGACTCCGGCGACCTCGCCCGCATCGGCGGCGCGCCCTACCTGCACACGCTCATCGCCAGCGTGCCCACCGCCGCGAACGCCGCCTACTACGCCCGCATCGTCGGGGAACGGGCGGTGCTCCGCCGCCTGGTCGAGGCCGGCACCCGGATCGTGCAGCTCGGCTACGGCACCGGGCCGAGCGGCAGCCGCGACGTCGACGACATCGTCGACCTCGCCCAGCAGGCCGTCTACGAGATCACCGAGAAGCGCGTCAGCGAGGACTTCGCGGTCCTGGCCGACATGCTGCAGCCCACGCTCGACGAGATCGAGGCGGTCGGCGCCCAGGGCGGCGTGATGACCGGTGTGCCGACCGGCTTCACCGACCTGGACCGACTGCTCAACGGCCTGCACGCCGGCCAACTTATTATCGTGGCCGGCAGGCCTGGTTTGGGCAAATCAACCGCATCTATGGACTTTGCCCGAAATGCGGCGATCCGGGCCAACCAGGCGTCGGCGATCTTCTCGCTGGAAATGAGCAAGGTCGAGATCGTCATGCGACTGCTCTCGGCCGAGGCGCGCGTACCGCTGCACGTGCTGCGCAGCGGGCAGCTCTCCGACGACGACTGGACCAAGCTGGCCCGCTGCATGGGCGAGATCAGCGAGGCGCCGCTCTTCGTCGACGACACACCGAGCATGAACCTGATGGAGATCCGGGCGAAGGCGCGGCGGCTCAAGCAGAAGCACGACCTGAAGCTGATCGTGGTCGACTATCTCCAGCTGATGACCTCACCGAAGCGCACCGAGAGCCGGCAGCAGGAGGTCGCGGACCTGTCCCGTGGCCTGAAGCTGCTGGCCAAGGAAGTCGAGTGCCCGGTGATCGCGGTGAGTCAGCTGAACCGTGGCCCGGAACAGCGTACCGACAAGCGTCCGCAATTGTCCGATTTGCGTGAATCGGGATCAATTGAGCAGGATGCGGACGTTGTTATCCTTTTGCACCGCGACGACTACTACGACAAGGAGTCGCCGCGCGCGGGCGAGGCGGATTTTATTGTTGCCAAGCACAGGAATGGGCCGACCGACACGGTGACGGTTGCCGCGCAGTTGCACCTGTCGCGCTTCGTGGACATGGCCATCGTCTGAGCGGCGTCAGCCGAGCAGCGGGAACCAGCCGGCGGCCTCGCCCAGCTCCAGCCGGTCCCGGTCGGTCAGCGGCACCCGGCCGGCGGCCTTCAGCAGGTACTCGTGGTCGTCCCAGCCGGCCGGCCGTACCGCCTCGTCGCTGAGCAGCCCGTCCATGGTGGTCACCGCGACCCGCGTCGGGTCGGCCGCCGGCAGCGGCGCGTCCGGCAGATCCACCACGAGGTCGAGGTGGTGGATGACCGCCTCGGTGGTCAGGGTGGCGAGCAGATGGGGTACGCGCAGCACGTGACCCTGGGTGGTCACGTACCCGTCGGGGTCTATTGCGGTGGCCGCGCGGACGGCGGCGGGCGCGGTGTCGGACCAGAGCCGGACCACGCCGGTGGGCCGGTCGAAGGCGACGGCGGAGCGGCGTGCCCACCAGGCGTGCCGGGCGCTCGCGTCGTCGTCGCCGGGAGGGAACGCGCGCCAGTAGCTGACGTCGTCCACGTCGGGCGGCCCGGGTGCGGGGCTGGCCAGGGCGACGAGCGCGCGCTGGGCGTCGCAGAGCACGTGGAAGAGCAGGTCGGCGACGAGCCAGCCGCGGCACCGGGTGGGGCGTTGCAGGGCGGCGTCGTCGAGCGGGGTGACCACGGCGGTGATGCCGTCGTACGCCTGGGCCAGCGCTTCGTGCTGCCGGATCGGGCTCATGCCGTGCAGCCTGCCACGGCGCGCCACGCCCGGCACGGTGAAGAAAGACGACGACGAGCACGCCGGGTCGATGCGGCGCACCGGCCCGGCGTGGGCGACGTCGGCGGTCAGTCGAACAGTTCGCCGAGGAAGCCGTGCTTCTTCTTCCGGCGGTAGTGGCCGTGGTAGCCGTAGTGCTGCTGACCGTGGCCGTACGCGGGCTGGGCGTAGCCGTGGCCGGGCGGCGGCGGAGGAGGGGGCGGGGGGACCGCGCCGAACCGGGCTGGTGCGGCGCGAAAAAAGCACATTCTAAACCCCCTTTGATTCTACAACGCCTCCGGAGACGGCGCGGGCTGCCGGGCGCCGCCGTGCTGCTGGTTCCAGTTGGCCTCGGCATCGAACAGCTTTTCCAGCTCGCCGCGGTCGAGGAAGATGCCCCGGCATTCGCCGCACTGGTCGATGACTACTCCGCTGCGCTCGTACTGGCGCATCTCTCCGCGGCACTTGGGACAGGTCATCTGCATGACAACGACGGTACCGGGTGTTTTCACGCGGTGGCGGTCAGCGCCTGCGTCACCTCGTCGTCGGAGACCTCGTGGAAGTCCTCGAAGTACGCGCCGACGGCGGCGAAGTCGGGCGGGAGTTGGCAGCTCACGACCGTGTCGGCTTCGGGCGCGAGCATCTCGTACGCCTGCTCGGAGCCGACCGTTTTTTTTTACGAGGACGCGGGCGGCGCCGAGGTGGCGGGCGACCTGGACGGCGGCGCGTGCGGTGGCGCCGGTGGCGAGTCCGTCGTCCACGACGACGGCGGTGCGTCCGGTCAGGTCCAGTGGCGGGCGGCCGCCGCGGTAGCGCTGTTCGCGGCGTTCCAGTTCGGCCTGTTCGCGGCGGCGGACCTGGGCGCGGTCGTTCTCGCTGATCCGGCCGGCGACCATCTCGTTGAGGATCTGCACGCCGCCGGGGCCGAGCGCGCCGTACGCGACCTCGGGCGCCCAGGGCACGCCGAGCTTGCGGACGACCAGCACGTCGAGGGGGGCGCCGAGCCGGTCGGCGATCACCCGGGCGACGGGTACGCCGCCGCGGACCAGGCCGAGCACTATGACGTCGGGTCGGCCGGCGAGGTCGGTCAGACGTTCGGCGAGTTGCCGTCCCGCCTCGGCCCGGTCGCGGTAGGTGGTCATCCCTCAGGTGTACGCCTTCCGGCCGCATCGCGCGGGGCGGTTGCCGGGAATGCCGTCGGGTCGCCTGGTCGGGTGAGCGCCAGCGCCGGGGCGAGCACGAGCAGCGCGATCGGGTAGAGCAGGTAGCCGAAGCGGGTGGAGGGCATGAGCAGGATCGCGGCGAGCAGCCCGTACCCGCAGATGATCGTGGTGGCGGCGGCGGTGCGCGGCGGGCGGCGCAGCAGCCGGACGGCGATGGCTCCTCCGGCGGCGACGAGCAGCGCGGCGGCGATCGCCCGGCCGGCCGGGAGCGTCTCGGCGATCAGGTGGCCGGGGAAGGGTGACTGGGCGGGGCTGGTGACCAGGCCGTGGCCGAGGGGGAAGCGCAGCACGTTCTCGACGAGGGCTTCGCGGTCGACGAGCAGCACCGGGATCAGTGCGAGGACTGGTAGGCCGAGGGCGCCGAGGGCGGTGCGCAGGGTGGCGCGGCGGGTGGCGGCCCAGAAGAGCAGCACGAGGGCGATCGGCCAGGCGAAGAGTTTCAGCGCGCCGGCGGCGCCGACGGCGAGACCGGCGCGGCCGGGTCGGCCGGTGGCTGCGAGTGCGAGGGCGAGCAGGCAGAGCGCGAGTACGGGCAGGTCGTCGCCGCCGGTGGCGAGGGTGAGCGCGCAGACGGGCAGGACGGTGGCGGCTTGGACGGCGCGCAGTACGGCGGCGTCGCGGCGGGGCGCGGCCGGGCCGCCGCTCGCGCGCAGTGTGGCGACGAGGGCGATCACTGTGAGCGCGGTGACGACGGCGAACCAGACGCGGGCGTCGGTCCACCAGGCGTCCACCGCGGCGCGGGGCAGCCCGAACAGGGCCATGCCGGGCTGGTAGGGGGTGTAGCCGAGGAGTTGTTCGCCGGGGGGCAGCGCGGCGATGGCGTCGGGACCGAGGTAGGGGGTGCCGTGCTCGGCGAGGCGGGCGCCGGCGTGTTCGACCACGATCACCTCCTCCTGGGCGCGGTCGGTACGCCCGCCGGCCCGTTCGAGGCTCTGCGTGACGATCGGCAGCAGCGCGGTGGTGGCCCAGGTGATTCCGGTGACCGTCCAGCGTGCGGGCAGCGCGGCCAGGGGTGTTCCGGGGGCGCGGCGGCGGGCGAGCAGTTGCGTGGTCGCGGCGAGGGTGGCGAGCGCGTACCCGATGGTGGCGACGGCGCCCCAGGCGCGGTGCGGCGGCAGTGTGGAGGTGGCGGCGGTGACCGCGGCGAAGACGGTGGCGGCGGCGTAGAGGCCCAGGTCGAGGGCGAGACCACCGGCTGCGGTGTCGAGTGCCGACCAGCGGCGGGAGACGGTGGTTGCGGGGTCGGCGTGGGCGGTCACGCGGGCCAGTCTGGCAGACCGGCGCGGTGGCCCGGCGGGGTCAGGGTTGCCGGGAGTCGCCGGCGGCGGACGGGTTGGGGCGGGTTCGGGCGCCGCCGGCGCGGCGTCCGGGGAGGCGGATCACGGCGCCCGCGTCGTGCAGTGCCGGGGCGAGCGCGCCGGTGCGGCCGCCGTGGCCGCGCTGGAGGCTGGCGAGCAGCGCGGCGGCGGGCAGTGGCCGGGCGAACAGGTGGCCCTGGCCGGCGGCGCAGCCGAGTTCCCAGAGGGCGCGGCGCTGGGGTTCGCTCTCCACGCCCTCGGCGACGACTGTGAGGTTGAGGCTGCGGCCGAGGTCGAGGGTGGAGCGGATGACGGCGGCGGCCTCGGGCGCGGTCTCCATGGCGGTGACGAAGCTGCGGTCGATCTTCAGTTCGTGTACGGGGATGCGGGAGAGCAGGGAGAGCGACGAATATCCGGTGCCGAAGTCGTCGAGCGCCAGGCGGACGCCGGAGTCGCGCAGGCGGCTGAGGACGCGGTCGACGACGTCGAGCTGGCTGAGCGTGAGCGTCTCGGTGAGTTCCAGCACGAGCCGGTCCGGCGGGAGGTCGTGGGCGCGCAGCCGGGCCAGGACCGCGCCGGGGAAGCGGGCGTCGAGCAGGCTGCGGGGTGACACGTTGACCGAGACGGGCAGGTCGAAGCCGGCGTCGCGCCAGGAGCCGGCGGCGATGAGCGCCTGGTCGAGGATCGCCTCGGCGAACGCGGGCAGCAGGCCGGAGCGTTCCACCGCTTCGAGGAAGCGCAGTGGGTCGATGAGCCCGTGGGTGGGGTGGTGCCAGCGGGCGAGGGCCTCCGCGCCGATCACCTCGCCGCCGGCGAGGTCGACGATGGGCTGGAAGTTGACTGTGAACTCGTGGTCGGCGACGGCGCGGGGCAGTTCCCCGCCGAGGGTGAGCCGGCTGAGGTCTGCGGTGTCGCGGGCGGGGGCGTAGGTGGCGAGTCGTTGGCCGGCGCGTTTGGCCTGGTACATGGCCACGTCGGCGCGGCGAAGCAGCTCGGGCATCCCGCCGGTGGCGGGGGCGACGGCGATGCCGCCGCTGGCTTCCACGCTGATCCGCATGCCGTCCACGTCGAGCGGGTCGTGCAGGGCGTTGAGCAGGGCCTCGGCGCGGTGGGAGGCGACGGCCGGGGCGGGCAGCCCGCGCAGCAGCACGGCGAACTCGTCGCCGCCGAGCCGGGCGACTAGGTCGTCGGGGCGGGCGGCGTCGCGCAGCCGCTCGGCGACCTGGATCAGCACCTGGTCACCGGCGCCGTGGCCGAGGGTGTCGTTCACTTCCTTGAAGTGGTTGAGGTCGATCAGCACCAGCGCGGTGACGCCGTCGGCGTGCCGGGTGGTGAGCTGGGCGCTGCCCTCGTCCAGCAGGTGGCGCCGGTTGGACAGGTCGGTGAGGGCGTCGTGGGTGGCGGCGTAGGCGTGGTCCTCGGCGATGCGGGCGAGTTCGGCGTACGCCTGGGCGTTGCGGACCGCGGTGCACAGGGCGGAGGCGAAGGTACGCAGGGTGTACTGCTCGCGCTCGGAGAGTTCGACCGGACCGGCGAACCGTAGCCGCAGCACGCCGAGGTCGTCGGTGCGGTTGTGGCCTTCCAGCGCGACCGGCATGACCCGGCCGTCGATGTCGCTGGGCTGGGGCGACGTTCCGTCGTACGCGATGCCTGCGGCGTTGCCGCGGACGGTGCGTCCGCCGTCGCGCAGTTCGATCTCGATCTCGTCGGCGGAGAAGAGTTCGCTGGCTTCGGTTACTGCGGTGGTCAGCACCTGGTCGAGGTCGACCACGTTGAGCGCGTCGGTGGCGCGGGCGAGTCGTTGCCACGCCTGCTGCTCGGTGCGGGTGCGGATCCGCGTGGAATAGGCCAGGTGGAGGCTGAGCACCAGTGCCGGCACGGCGAGCAGCAGCCGGGGATCGGCCCGCAGGATGAGTACGGTGCAGGCGGCCACCAGGAAGCGGACCGCGAAGCCGGCCACCCGCAGGTCGAGGTCGGTGCGGAACTGCCGCACGATGGGCGTGCCGGACGCGAGCGCGATGACCGGCATCGCCAGCAGGTCATCGAGCAACGCCGCTACCAGGTAGACAATCGCCAGGGTGCCGATGAGGTTGCTCACCGATGGTGATGCGGCCGGCCAGTCCAGGGCCGAGGCCATGGCCACCGTGCCGCCGGCGATCAGCACGTTCTTCCCGATGCCGAAGGCCGACTTGATCGCCGGCAGGCGCAGGATGAACGAGGACAGGGCCACGCCCAGCACGGTGCTGGCGACGACCCAGGACGCTGGTGCGATCGCTACACCGATGACCACTGCCGTCTCCACCCATGCGATGGAGTGCGTGGTGGAGCGGATCCGAATGGACGCTTTGACGACCCCACCCAATGTGATCATGAAGATGAGGGTGGCGAAGGTGCCGATGTCCCGGACCGAATCGGGGAGTGTCCGGGGAAGTGACGCCATGGCGCCGATCACGACGCCTGACGAGAGAACGACGATGAGACCGACGAGCGTCAGTAGACGCCGATCGGTCCCAACATCGTGTCGTCCGGCGGTGTGACTCATTCAGCTCCCAGGGCTGAGAGGCTGACGTTCGTGCTGGTGTGGCCCAGCGTCGTGACGTCAGGAGCCTACCGCGAGGAGTTTCTCGGCGAGAAGTGCCGGATTTTCAGTGCCACTCGCTACCGCGCATCGCCGAACTCCTTTCCTGCTCTTTTCGAAGCCGTTGCGGCTGGGCAAAACCTCGAAAGAAGCTTAGGAGAGGAAAGCTCCCGGTTAGAAGACATAAATGTCGCTATGCGCAATATCAGTTAAGTCTGTGGCGATTAATGACGTTCTGTCCACGGTGGTTGTGCAGAACGGAGTCGGAGGTATCCCCCATGTGCCTGCCCGGTTGCGGATTGCAACCGCCGCTCGATCGGCACTCCTATCCGCTGTCAGCCTGATGACCTGTAGACCGGAATTCAACCGTCGGGCAGCGCGGGTTTCATGCCGAATCGGCTATCCCGGGCCTTGACCACGCCTTGGCCGGTCAGCGATGACCCGCGATCGGGACTAGCATTTCAAGTTGCGCAATGGAGTTCGCTGAA
Source organism: Micromonospora sp. M42 (assembly GCF_000568915.1). Taxonomy (NCBI): domain Bacteria; kingdom Bacillati; phylum Actinomycetota; class Actinomycetes; order Micromonosporales; family Micromonosporaceae; genus Micromonospora; species Micromonospora sp. M42. Next base: position 4,413,334 of record NZ_KK037233.1, read on the forward strand.
TCCGGGGTCGAGCGGCGTGGAGATTCGGGTCTTAGGCGGCATGGCGGTCAGGACCGGGCGCGACTCCCTGCATCTCGGAACGCCGAAGCAACGACTTGTCTTCGGCATGTTGGCCGTTGATGCGGGCCGCCTCGTGACCCTCGACAGTTTGGTCGACGAGCTGTGGCCCGAATCGCCGCCGCGCTCGGCTGTGGCGAACGTCCGCACGTACGCGGCAAACCTCAGGCGGGCGTTCGCCACAGCCGGCGGGGAAGCGGCGGTCGTCCGTCATCAGGGCGGTTACCAGCTCTCCGCCAGTCTGGAGGCCGTCGACCTGTTCGGGATGCAGCGGCAGTTCGCGCAGGGCCGCGCGTTGGCCGACACGAACCAGGGGGCCGCCGCGATCCGTGTGCTCGTGAATGCGCTTGGGCGTTGGCCGGGGCCTTTGCTGCACGGGCTGCCGCTGGGGCCCACGTTGACCGCACGACGCGAGGCGGTCGATGGGGAACACGAAGAGGCAGTGCTGCTGCTGGCAAGCTTGTACCTCAGTTCCGGACAGCCTGAGCGTGCCGTCGCGTTGCTCCGTCCCCATGCCGCGCGTCATCCCACCGGGGAGCGGCTCCAGGCGGTTTTCATGCAGGCTCTGCTCGCGTGTGCGGACGCAGCCGGGGCGGTCGCCGTCTATCGGGCAACTCGTGCAGCGCTGGCTGAGGAGATGGGCGTACGTCCTGGGCCGACGTTGGATGAGCTTCACCGAGTGGCGATCAAGGCTGCCCGACCACTTCCGAGCGCGGTTGACCGGCCGGGAGCATCGAGGCCGGTTACCCAACCTGCTAGATGGCTCCCTCTGCCGACGAGCGACTTCGTCGGCAGGGAGGACGTGCTGAACCGGTTGTCGAGGGAGATCAAGGAGCGATCCGGGCGAGCCGCTGCCGTCCAGGTGATCGATGGGATGGCGGGCTGCGGAAAGACCACTCTCGCGGTGCGGCTGGCGGAGATGTTGTGGGCCGAGTATCCCGACGGCCAGTTGTTCGTGGACCTACGAGGGCACGGGGAAGCTGCTCCCCTCGAACCGGCGGCGGTGCTGCTGACCCTGCTCCGACAGTTGGGCGTGCCACCAGGACGGGTACCGCCCGATCTCGAGGATCGGGTCGACCTCTGGCGCCGTGAGTTGGCGAAACGCAAGGTAGTACTGGTTCTGGACAACGCCGCGGGGATTGATCAGGTACTCCCGCTGCTGCCTCGAGGAGCGGGCACGGCAGTGCTGGTGACCTCCCGGTCACGGGTGCTCGCCACCGAGTTCGGCGTCCCGGAATCGCTCGGCGTGCTGAGCCGCGACGAGGCAATGAGTCTCCTTGCCTCCACGGCCGGGTCGGATCGGGTGCTCGCGGAGCCGGATGCGGCCGAGGAGGTGGTACGGCGCTGTGGTCATCTTCCTCTCGCCATCCGGCTTGCGGGAGCCCGACTGGCTCACCGTTCCACGTGGCTGGTGGCGGACCTGGCGACTCGCCTCGCTGACGAGCGTGGACGGATCGGTCAATTCGCCGTGGGTGACCAGACGCTGGCTGGCGCGTTCGCCACCTCCTACGAACCGCTTGACGATCAGAGCCGGCGGGTGTTCCGGATGCTCGCGCTCCACCCCGGTGACGATCTGAGCCAGCCGATGGCTGCAGCGCTGGCCGACCTGCCACTGCCCGAGACCATACGAATCCTCGAGGATCTGATCGATCGTCACCTGCTGGAGGAGACCGCGAGCGGGCGTTACCGCATGCACGACCTGATCCGCGAATACGCCGGCGAGATGTCACGGCTGGTCGACAAGCCGGAGGCGCTGCTGGAAGCCACGGACCGGCTTCTGAAGCTGTGTCTTCACGCCGCGCTGTCAGTGGCGGTCGTGCTCGAAGCGCGTCTCGGCGGGAAGCGACTGGCCGTCGAACCCACGTTCAGGTCAGATCTGCTCGCTGCCGTTGAACCGGACGTCGAGTGGCTGGAACGCGAACGGACCACCCTCACCGCACTAGTGGCATATGCGACAGAGGCCGGGCGGGACGAACTCGCTTGGCGACTGGCACGTGCACTCTGGCGCTTCTTCTACATTCGGACGTACTTCGACGACATGTTGTCGACCCATCGGTACGGCCTGCTTTCCGCCGAGCGGCTCGGGGACCGAGTGGCGGTTGCGCAGATGCAGAATTACCTCGCTTCGGCCTGCGTGCGGACCGGCGACTATCCCGAAGCGGCTCGGCTGGTGGAATCCGCCGTGGACATCTACCAGGCACTGGGTGATGTGCGCAGCGCGGCGCGATTCCGGGCCAATCTCGGCGTGGTCTACTGGTTGACGGGCAGGCTCGAAGCAGCGGTGCGTCTCGGCGCGCAGATGCGCCGAGACGTGTTGCTGTACGGCCACGACTGGATCGACCTGGTGCTGCCGAACCACGGCATCGCGCTGGCGGCCGTCGGTAGGTATGCCGAATCCCTGGAACTGCATCGACTCCACCTGTTCCTGGCTCGGCTCGAGGCCGACCAGTTCCAGCTTCTCAACGCTCTCGGGCACGTCGGCATCGTGCGGTCCAAGATGGGTGACCATCTGCCGGGCATCCGGATCATGCAGGCCTCGCTCCGGCTGCGGGACCGCACCGGCCACCGTTATGGAGAACCGGAACTTCGGGTGGAACTCGGCGTCGCGTTACGCGAACTGAACAGACTGGACGAGGCTCGGCACCAGCACGAAACAGCATTGCGGCTGGCTCTCGACAACGGCGAACGCCACGCGCAGTGTGCCGCTCTGAATGAGCTCGGCACGACGGCCGGGGCGCAAGGTGATCCGCTGGAAGCGATTCTGCTCCACGAGCAGGCATTGAAGTTGGCTACTCGTATCGCCCACCCACAAGAACAAGCCCGGGCCCTGGCCCGGCTCGGTGACCTCATGACGAGTAAGGACCGGGACGAAGCGCGCCGGCTGTGGCGGAGGGCACTGGCGATCTTCGAGCGGATCGGCGGGCCGGAACAGCAGCGCGTACGAACTTTGCTCTCCGACTGAGCGGTGGACCCGGCTTATCGATTTCTTATCGCGGCGTTCGTTAACGTCCCCGCCATCGGCCACGGGGAGGGCTCACCGCCAGGGCGGGCCAGGCCGAACGAGGCCCCCACCGCCAGTTCCCCCCAGCGAATCGGCGGTGGGTAGGTGAGGGAGGGGCGTCGTGGATCTGCACCCGACACGGCGCTCCTCCCCGCCGACGGCCCGGAGCACGCGCGTCGTCGTACCCGGCGGATAGGGTCGGGCCGTGACCGAACCCGCGCAGCTCACCCACGTCGACCCGGCCGGCGCGGCCCGGATGGTCGACGTCTCCGCCAAGCCGGTCTCGGGCCGGCTCGCGGTCGCCGCCGGCCGGCTCCGCACCACCGCCGAGGTGGTCGAGCTGCTGCGGCGCGACGGCCTGCCCAAGGGCGACGCGCTGGCCGTCGGCCGGCTCGCCGGCATCATGGGCGCCAAGCGCACGCCCGACCTGATCCCGCTCTGCCACCCGATCGCGCTGCACGGCGTCACCGTCGACCTCGACCTGACCGCCGACACGGTCGAGATCACCGCCACCGCGAAGACCGCCGACCGGACGGGCGTCGAGATGGAGGCGCTGACCGCGGTGGCGGTCGCCGGCCTCGCTCTCATCGACATGGTGAAGGCGGTCGACCCGGCCGCCTCGGTGGAGGCCGTCCGGGTGCTCCGCAAGGAGGGCGGCAAGACCGGCGAATGGGTCCGGCCGGAGGACCGGCCGTGATCCGGGCCCGGGTGATCGTGGCCTCCAACCGGGCCGCCGCCGGGGTGTACGAGGACACCAGCGGCCCGCTGCTCGTGACCGGCCTGCGGGAGATGGGCTGCGAGGTCGACCCGCCGGTGGTGGTGCCGGACGGCGATCCGGTCGGTGAGGCGCTGCTCGCCGCCCGCGAGGAACGTGTGGACGTGGTGCTGACCAGCGGTGGCACGGGCATCACCCCGACCGATCGCACGCCCGACGTGACCCGTGCGCTGCTCGACTACGAGATCCCCGGCATCGCCGAGGCGATCCGCGCGTACAGCCGCGACACCGTGCCGACCGCGGCGCTGTCCCGCGGGCTGGCCGGGGTGACCGGCCGGACGCTCGTGGTCAACCTGCCCGGCTCGCGGGGCGGCGCCCGCGACGGCCTTGCGGTGCTCGGGCCGATCCTGCGGCACGCGGTCGACCAGCTTCGCGGCGGCGACCACTGAACCCGCGGGCCACGTGCCCCGGCGCTAGGCTCGCCGGATGAGCACGGAAACCGAAGCCGCCGCGGCCGAGGCGGGCACGCCACCACCGGCCGGGTGGGAGGAGGCCCGCTCCCGGGTGTACGCGGTGGGCCTGTCCGCCGCGCTCCCCGCCGTCGCCCGCCCGCTGGCCGAGGCCGACGGGCACACCCTCGCCGAGCCGTTGACGACGCGTACCGACCTGCCGGCGTTCCCCACCTCCAGCGTGGACGGCTGGGCGGTGCGGGGCCCGGGGCCGTGGCGGGTGGTGGGCCGGGTGCTCGCCGGGCACACCGCCGCGCCGCTGGAGACCGACGGCAGCACCGTCGAGATCGCCACCGGCGCGATGGTTCCCGAGGGCACGACGGCGATCCTGCGGATCGAGGAGTCTGCCCGCACGGCGGACGGCCTGGTGACCGGCACGCCCCGCCCGGCGCCGGAGTGGCGGGAACCGGGCGAGGAGGCGTACCTCGGGGAGGAGCTGTTGCCCGCCGGCACGCCGGTGGATCCGGCGGTGCTCGGCCTGGCCGCCTCCTGCGGGCACGACACGCTGCGGGTCCGCCGCCCACCCCGGGCCGCGCTGCTGGTCTTCGGCGACGAACTGCTCACCTCGGGCCCGCCGGGCGCGGGCCGGGTCCGCGACGCGCTCGGCCCGTCGGTGCCCGCCTGGCTGCGCCGTTACGGCTGCCAGGTGCGTACGGCCGACGTGGTCGGCCCGGTCGCCGACACGCTGCCCGCGCACGTGGCGGCGGTGCGTGGCGCGCTCGCCAACGCCGACCTGGTCTGCACCACCGGCGGCACCATGCACGGGCCGGTCGACCATCTGCACCCGACGCTGGAGGCGCTCGGCGCCGACTACGTGGTCAACACGGTGGCGGTGCGCCCGGGCTTCCCGATGCTGCTGGCCCGGCTGGTGGGCGACGACGGGCGGGTGCGGTTCGTGGCCGGTCTGCCGGGCAACCCGCAGTCCGCGGTGGTGGCGCTCGTGTCGCTCGTCGCGCCGCTGCTCGCCGGTCTCACCGGCCGGCCGATGCCGGTGCTGCCGCACGTGACGCTGGCCGAGCCGATTCCGGGGCGCGGCGACTACACCCATCTGGCGCTGGCCCGCTGGGACCGGGTCGCCGGCACGGCGTACCCGGTGCGGCACGTCGGGTCGGCGATGCTGCGCGGTCTCGCGGGCGCGGATGGTTTCGCGGTGATCCGGCCCGGCGCCAGCGGCGCGGCCGGCGACCGGGTGCCGCTGGTGCCGCTGCCGCTGACCCCCGGGGAGCGTGCCGGGTGAGCGCGACGAACGAGCCGACGGGAGACGTTGTGACGGTGCGGGCAGGCGTGGTGCTCGGCGCGGTGACCGACCGGCCGCTCGACCTGGCCGCGCACGAGGCGGCGGTCGCCGACCGCCGGGCCGGCGCGGTGGTCTCCTTCCAGGGCGTGGTCCGCGACCACGACCACGGGCGGGGGGTCACCCGGCTGGAGTACGAGGGCCACCCCACCGCCGAGGCGGTGCTGCGTGAGGTGGTGGCCGAGATCGCCGCCGACCCGGCGGTGTACGCGGTCGCGGTGTCGCACCGGATCGGCCCGCTGGAGATCGGCGACGTGGCGCTGGCGGCGGCGGTCAGCACCGCCCACCGGGCGGCCGCGTTCGCCGCGTGCGCCCGGCTGGTCGACGAGGTGAAGGCGCGGCTGCCGATCTGGAAGCGGCAGGTCTTCGACGACGGCACCGAGGAATGGGTGAACTGCCCCTGAGTGCTCAGCGCCGGCCGGCGAGCGCGGCCGCGCGGCTGAACCGGTCGTGGTAGAACGCGGGCTCGGCTCCCGGACGCCACGGCAGCGCCGCCACCAGCACGATCAGCGCGATGGCCAGGGAGTTCTCCATCAGCGCGCCGAACAGGCCGTCCTGGTAGTGGGACACCTCGGGGAGTTGGTGCTCGTACGGCCAGATCGGTGAGATCAGGAACAGCAGGTAGAGCCCGAGCGCGCCGACGCCGTGGCGGAGCCCGGTCAACGTCGGGTACCAGATCGGCGGGCGCAGCGCCGGCACACCGTTGGCCGAGGGGCCGCTGCCGCGCAGGGGCAGGCCACGGCTGGCGTCGCGGCGGCGTACCGCGGCGTCGGCCAGCACGATGATCGCCGGGATGACCCAGATCAGGTGGTGCGACCAGGAGATCGGGCTGATCACGTTGGCGGTGAGCCCGACGAGTGTGAACGCGGTCAGCTCGTCGCCGTCGGCGCGGGCGCTGATCGCGCGGGACAGGCCCAGCGCCAGGAGCAGCACCGAGAAGGCGAGCCAGAGCAGGCCGGGCGTCTCGATCGAGTCGTAGAGCCGCGCCAGCAGCCCGGCGAGCGACTGGTTGGCGGTCATGTCCGCCGCGCCGACCCGCTCGGTCTGCCACAGCACGCTCGTGAAGTACGCGCGGGACTCCTCACCGACCAGGCCGAACGTCGCGATGGTCACGCCGATCGTGGTGCCGACGGCGGTGAGCGCGGCCCGCCACTGCCGGGTCAGCATCAGGTACGCGACGAACAACGCCGGGGTGAGCTTGACGGCGGTGGCGAGCCCGATGCCGACGCCCGCCCACGCGCCGCTGTAGACGAAGCGGGCCAGCGGCGAGTCGGCGGTCTCGTGGTGGGTGCCCCGCTTGGCGCGCCAGCGCAGGCCCACCATGTCGGCCATGACGAGCGCGAACAGCAGCAGGTTGACCTGGCCGTAGCCGAGCGTCTCCCGGGACGGCTCGATGGCCACCGCGAGCGGGGTGGCGATGCCGACGGTGAACCAGAGCGGCCAGCCGAGCCGGTCCACGATGGGGCGCAGCAGCGCCGCCAGGACGACCGCGAGCGCGGCGATGCTGGCCAGGGCGTTGACGAAGCCGGCGCCGTCGACGGGCAGCCAGGACATCGGGAGCATGACCACACCGGCGAACGGTGGATAGGTGAAGCCCAGTGTCGTCGACGGCGCGACGAAGTCGTACAGCTCGTTTCCGCTGGCCCACCACACCACCGCGCCGTGGTAGATCTTCATGTCGAAGAAGTTGTACGGCCGTCCGAAGGCGCCGATGGCCAGCCACGCGGCGTACGACACGGCGGCCACGATCCCGAGGCGCACGACGGTCCGGCGGTCGACGCGGGAGGTCGGGGCGAGGCGGTTGGTCCGTCTACCGACTGACGTCGGCATGGCGTGGCCACCCCCGTACCAAGGTCGTCGTACCCGTCCAGGTCCAGAACGGAGCCTAGAACGGCGCCTCACGTTGCTGCCTCCCGCGTTACGCGACCGTGTCCGATCCCACACGTGTTTGCGACATTTCCACCGCGTTAACGGGTCTCGGACGGTTCAGGTGATTGGTGGCCTTGCGGGGGGTGGTGGCCGTACGAAAGGGGTGTCAACCAGGGATTCGGCGGGCGGCCGCCGCGGAGCGTACGGCGATCTTCGCATCGCGGCGGGCGGTGCGGACCGCGCGCGTGACCGACCGGCGCGAGTGGTCGATCCGGTGGCCGGCGCGCCAGCGCAGCCCCGGCTTGCCCTCGGTGTCGGCGGCGGCGAGGAGGAGGCCACCGAGCAGGCCGAGGTTCTTCAGGAAGTGGACCTGGTTGTTGTTGCGCGCCGCCGGGTCGTCGTTGTTCCAGAAGGCGTGACCGGCGGCGGTGGTCGGGATCAGGGAGCCGGCGAGCACCAGCGCGGCCGGACGGGTGAACCGGCCGGTGGCCAGCATCAGACCGCCGACGAGCTGGGTGGCGGCGTTGGCCCGGATGAGCGACACGGTGTCGGTGGGGATGCGCGGGTGCACGTTGCGGATCAGCGGGGCGACCTTCCCGGTGACCGGCTCCGCGGCCTGCACCAGGCGTTCCGGGTTGCGCAGGTTGCGGGCGCCGCTGACCACGAAGATGCCGCTCAACATGACTCGGGCGAGGGAGCGCACGGGCTTCATGGCTCAGTCTTACCCCGTCGGGGGCGTCGTCATCCCCGCAACACACGAAAGGTATCGGCCGACGTGGACGTCCGGACGGTATCGATTTCAGCGACCGTCGCGGATGGACCGGTCGCGTTCGGTAAGGTCGCGCGGGTGACGACGCTGCGACTACGCCCGGAGGGCCCCGCCGACGAGCCGGCGGTGGCCCGGGTGCTGGCCGCCGCCTTCGCCCGGCCCGACGTGGCCACCCCGCCGGAGGTCGGCCTGGTCGAGGAGCTGCGGCACAGCCCGGCGTGGATTCCCGAGCTGGCCATGGTCGCCGAGTACGGCGGCGAGGTGGTGGCGTACGCGCTGCTCACGCGCGTCGGCGTACGCACCGACGACGGCCGCGTGTGGCCGGCGCTGGCGCTGGGCCCGGTGGCTGTGGCACGGCACCGGCAGCGGCTCGGTCACGGCACGGCGGCGGTGCAGGCGGCGCTCGACGCCGCGACCGAGCTGGGCGAACGGCTGGTGGTGGTGCTGGGCGACCCGGCGTACTACCGGCGGTTCGGGTTCGGCCCGGCGGACCGGCTGGGCCTGACCAGCCCGTGGTCCGGGCTGGGCGAGCCGTGGCAGGCGCTGGTGCTGCCGCCGTCGGCGAGCGAGGAACCGCCACCGCCGTCCGGCGAGGTGGTCTTCCCACCACCGTGGTCGCGGGTCTGAGCGGTCGCGGCCGTCACGCGGGCTGGGTGCGCAGGTAGCGGCCGAAGTGCGGGACGGTGAACGCCACGGTCCCCCGCTCGCCGGAGTAGATCAGCCCCTTCTTGATCAGCGCGTCGCGGGCCGGGGAGAGGCTGGCCGGCTTGCGGCCGAGCGCGCGGGCGATCTCGGCGGTCGGCACCGCGGCGTCCATGTCGTCGCGGCTGCCCTCCTCGCCGTCCACCAGCGCCAGCGTCGCCATGGCGCGCATGTACTCGCGTTCGGCCGGGGTGGCCCGCTCGAACCGGGAGCCGAAGAACCCCACCGCCAGTTCCGCCTCCGCCTCGGGCGCGGCGACCCGGACGTCCGCCGCGGTGATCGGCGAGCGGGGCGCGTGGTCCCAGGTGGCCTTGCCGTACGCCTGGACGAAGTAGGGGTAGCCGCCGGACTTCTCGTAGAGCAGGTCGAGGGCCTTCTGCTCGTACTCGACCTCCTCCCGCTCGGCCGGCGCGCAGAGCGCCTGGTCGGCGGCGATCCGGTCGAGCCGGTCGATGCGCTGGTAGCGGTAGAGCCGCTCGGAGTAGGACTTGGCGGCGCTGAGCACCGCGGGCAGGTGCGGCAGTCCCGCGCCCACCACGATGAGAGGCGCGCCGAGCTGGGACAGCTCGTGGCAGGCGGCGCAGAGCGCGGAGACGTCCTCGGCGCCGACGTCCTGCATCTCGTCGATGAAGATCGCGATGCCGGTGCCGACGTCGGTGGCGACCGCTGCCGCGTCGCTGAGCAGTTCGACCAGGTCGATCTCGATGTCGCCGGAGTCGGCGCGTCCGCTGCTCGCGGGCACGTCGATGCCGGGCTGCCAGCGGTCGCGCAGCTTGGGCGCCGCGCCGCCGCGCCCGGTGGGGGCGGAGCGTTGCGCGAAGGCCTTGAGTACGCCGAGGAAGGCGTCGATCCGGTCCGGGGCGCGGTGCCGGGGCGCGAGTTCGCGGACCGCCATGTGCAGCGCGGCGGCGATCGGGCGGCGCAGCGACTGGTCCGGCCGCGCCTCGATCTTGCCGGTGCCCCAGAGGTGGTTGATCGCCTCGGACCGCAGCGTGTTGAGCAGGACGGTCTTGCCGACGCCGCGCAGCCCGGTGAGCATCAGGCTGCGTTCGGGCCGGCCACGCGCGATGCGTTCCAGCACCACGTCGAACACGTCCAGTTCCCGCCCCCGCCCGGCGAGTTCGGGCGGGCGCTGGCCGGCGCCCGGCGCGTACGGGTTGCGGACCGGATCCACGAATCGCACAGTATCGGCTTCTCTAGCGGCCAGGCTAGACGTGCGTAGATGCAGCTACCGCGTGTCGGTCTCGACATAAAACTAGGGCTGTCTAGCGTGAAAGCTAGACAGCCCTAGTTTTGGTTACCGACGAGCCGGGGCGTCAGTGGCGCGTCAGCGGCGCTTCAGGCAGAGCACGAAGTCGAGCGTGTCCAGCTCACTGTCGAAGAAGTACCAGTCGGTGTACCCGTCGACCTTCCCGCACTTCGCCTCCGCGTCCTTCTTGCCGCTCGTCGCGCCGTCGATGCGCCGCAGCACCTCGTACGTCTTCGGGGCGCAGTCGGCGATCACCAGCTTCGGCTGACCGCCGCCACCCTCGTTGGCGACGCACTGGCCCGCCTTCACGAAACGCGGATCGGTCGAGGAGGCCGGCGCGGGCGCGGTCGGCGTGGCCTCCGCCGGATCGCTCGGCGCCGCCTCGGTCGGATCAGCGGCCGGCGCGGTGGCCGCCGTCGTCCCGGCGGTCGGGCTCTCCTCGTCCCGGCCGAGCATCCAGTACGCCCCGGCGCCGCCGAGCAGCAGCACCGCCAGCACGACCACCACCACCAGCAGCGGGCCCTTGCCGCGCTTCGGCGGCGTCGGCTCGGCGTACTGCGGCTCCCCGCCGCCGTACTGCGGCCCGGCGTAGGGGTCGGCCGGGTGACCCTGCCGCGGTGGGCCGGGGGACCACGCCGGCGCCGGCTCGTAGCGCTGCGTCGGCGGGCCGTACTGATCGGCCGGCGGGCCGTACCGGTCGGCGGGCCCGTACTGCTGGGTCGGCGGCCCGTACTGATCGGCCGGCGGGCCGTACGGTTGCGCGCCCGGCGGGCCGTACTGCGGGTCGTGACGCGGATCGGGCTGCGCGGCGTAGCGGGGATCGGGCTGCGGGGCGTAGCCGTCGTCGGGCCGTCCCCAGGGGTCGGGGGAGCCGCCGCCCGGTGGACCGAAGTTCGACATGAACGCCTCCTGCGTACGCCAGTGCTGAGAGGCCGGCCACCAACTGGGGACGCCGACGCCGTGGTCACCGTAGCGTGGACCCTCGATGAGCTCACGCCCCACGAGTGCGACGAACGCTGTCGATTCCGCGACGCCGCCGACACGCACCGCCCTGATCTGGACCGCACTCGTGCTGGTCTACCTGCTCTGGGGCTCGACGTACCTGGGCATCCGGGTCGCCGTCGAGTCCCTGCCGCCGCTCATCTCCGCGGCGATGCGGTTCGCCGGCGCGGCCGTGGTGCTCGCCGTGGTGCTGCGCCTGCGGCGCGGCCCCGGCGCGCTGCGGGTGCCCGTGCGCCGCGTCGGCTCCGCCGCTCTGATCGGCGTGCTGCTGCTCGCCGGCGGAAACGGACTGGTGGTGCTCGCCGAGTCGGGTCCGGCCGGCACCGCGGTTCCCTCGGGCGTGGCCGCGCTGCTGGTGGCCACCGTGCCGCTGCTGGTGGTGGTGCTGCGGACCGTGGGCGGGGACCGGCCCCGGCCGTGGACGTTCCTCGGGGTGGCGCTCGGGTTCGCCGGCCTCGTCGTGCTGGTGCTGCCCCGCGACGGCGTGGACGGCGTGCCGGTGGCCGGCGCGCTCACTGTGGTCGCGGCCGCCACCAGCTGGTCGGTCGGCTCGTACCTGTCCGGGCGGATCCGGATGCCCGCCGACCCGTTCGTGGCCACCGTCTACGAGATGCTGGCCGGCGCGGCGGTGCTCGCGCTCGTCGGCGTCGCCCGTGGCGAGCTGCGCGGCTTCAGCTTCGCCGAGGTGACCGGGCGGTCCTGGGCGGCGCTGGCGTACCTGATGGTGGCCGGTTCGCTCGTCGCCTTCACCGCGTACGTCTGGCTGCTCGCGCACGCGCCGAATAAAAAATGGTCTCCACGTACGCGTACGTGTCCCGGTGGTCGCGGTGGCGCTCGGCGCGCTGTTCGTCGCCGAACCGATCACCTCGCAAGTGCTGCTGGGCGGAAAAAATCAAAAGTGGTCGGGGGGGGCGGTGGTGGTGAGCACCGAGCGACCCCGCCGGTCCCCGCCACCAGCCGTCGACGGGGCAGCCGGGGAACCCGCCGGGCGGTAGCGTCCCGCCCGTGTCGGCGCTGCTGGTGACAGGGGCCGCGCTGCTGGGCGCGTCGGCCGGGTGGGTGGCCGTACCGGTCGGCCGGTCGTTCGTCACAGTTCCCGCCGGCGACGCTCCGCGCCGGGGCGCGTTCGCGCTGGCCGGCGCCGTGGCGTTCGGCGGGCTCGCCGCCACCCGGGCCGCCGACCCGGCGCTGCCCGCGCTGCTGCTGGTCGCCGCCGTCGGGCTGGCGCTCGCGGTCACCGACGTGACAGCGCTGCGGCTGCCCGACCCGCTCGTCGGCGTGGTCGCGCTCGGCGGCGGGCTCGGCCTCACCGCTGCCACGGCGGCGACCGGCGAACCGCGCCGCCTGGCCGTCGCGGCGGCCGGGGCCGCGCTCTCCTTCCTCGGGTACGCGCTGCTGGCGCTGCTGCCCCGGGCCCGGCTCGGCTTCGGCGACGTGAAGCTCGCCGCCGCGCTCGGGTTGCCGCTGGGCTGGCTCGGCTGGCCGGCGCTGCGCCTCGGGCTGCTCCTGCCGCACGTGCTCGCCGGAGTTGCCGTGCTCGTCCTGCTCGCCGCCGGCCGGGTACGCCGGGACACGCCGGTGCCGTTCGGCCCGGCGCTGCTCGGCGGCGCGTGGCTCGCCGCCGTCCTCAGCTGAGGCGTGCCCGGTCAGATCAGCCGGAGCTGGTGGTCCTTCGGGCGGCGGGGCTCGGTCGCGTCCAGGCGCTCGAACAACGCCGGGTCGATCACGTCGAGGAACGGCGACGGGCGGGTGTCGCGTTCCGCGCCGTGCCGGGCACGGCGGCCCGCGTGGCTGACGTAGAGCCGGTCCTGCGCCCGGGTCAGCCCGACGAAGAACAGCCGCCGCTCCTCGGCCACCGCGTCGTCGTCCGGCTCGCTTCCGGGCCAGCGCAGCGGCAGCAGCCCGTCCTCGGCCCCGACCAGGAACACCACCGGGAACTCCAGGCCCTTCGCGGCGTGCAGCGTCAGCAGCGTGACCGCCTCGGCGCGCGGGTCCAGGGCGTCCACCTCCGCGCCGGTGGCGAGCTGGTTGAGGAACAGCTCCAGGTCGTCGTCGCAGCGCCGGGCCAGCGGGGTGAGCAGGTCAACCGCCGTGCGGACGTCCTCGGGGCGTACCGCGCCGGAACCGTCGAGCGTCGGCACGGCGAAGCGCTCGGCCAGGATCTGCCCGGCCTGGCGTACCCGGGCGGCGAGCGAACCGTCCAGCCCGGCGTGGCGCAGCTCGCGGGCGATGGCCGGCACACCGGGACGGTCCCGCAGCCGGTCGTGCGAGCGCTTCTGCACCGGGATGTTCGCCCGGGCCAGCGCGTCCACGATCGGCGCGGCCTGCGCGTCCGTGCGGTACAGCACCGCGATGTCGGAGAAGGACAGCGACGTGGTCCGCCCGTCGATCCGCCCCGAGTCCAGCGAGCGGTGGGACAGCCCACCGACCAGCTCGTCCACGGTACGGACCACGAAGTCGGCCTCGTCGTACGGCGAAGCCGCCGCGTACCGGCCGACCAGAGGCGCCTCCGGGTCGAGCCGGGCCGGGTCGAGGCGACGGCCCCGCACCAGCGACGACGGCGCGATGGCCTGCACCGCGGCGGCCAGGATCGGCGCCGAGGAGCGGTAGTTGCGGTTCAGCCGGACCAGCCGCGCGTCGGTGAAGTCCTGCGAGAAGCGCAGGAAGTAGCCCACGTCGGCGCCCCGGAACGAGTAGATCGCCTGGTCCGGGTCACCGATCGCGCAGAGGTTCCCGTCCGGCGGGCTGAGCAGCCGCAGCAGGTCGTACTGCACCGCGTCGACGTCCTGGTACTCGTCGACGAAGATCCACTTCCACCGCTCGCGGTACTCGCGGACCAGCTTCCGGTCCCCCTTGAGCAGCGACACCGGCAGCGTCAGCAGCTCGTCCAGGTCGACCAGGTCCCGCTTGCGCAGCAACGCCGCGTACCGCTCGTCGTCGTCACCGGCCTCCGCGCGCGCCGCCGCCCGGTCCGCGTCGTCGGCGATCCGGAAGTCCGCCGGCAGCCCCGCCGCCGCCGCGTTCTCCCGCAGCACGGTCAGGCCCAGCGAGTGGAACGTACCCACAGTGACGTCCTCGGCGACCGGGCCGAGCAGCCCGTCCAGCCGGTGCCGCAGCTCCTCGGCCGCCCGCCGGGTGAACGTGATCGCCAGGCACTGATCGGGGAAGACGTTCAACTCCGCGCACAGGTACGCGATCCGGTGGGTGAGCGTGCGGGTCTTGCCGGTGCCCGGACCGGCCACGATGAGCAGCGGACCGCCCGGCGCGGACGCGGCCACCCGCTGCATCGCGTCCAGCCGGTCCAGCAGGCCGGTGCCGACCTCCTCCATCCCGGCGAGCATCGGCTCGAACGGCTCGTGCGGGGACGGCGGCGTCGCGATCGGAGGCGCGGGCGGCGGCGTCCGCTTCGGCTCCGGCCGGACCGCCGCCGGGCGCTTGGCCTTCGGCTTCGGCGCCGGCTCCGCGGGCCGCCGCTGCGCGGGCACCGGTACGTCGAACAGCGTCTCCTGCCCCGCCCCGGCGCCCGGGCCGCCCAGTTCCGCCGGGTCGAACAGCGTGATCACGCCGTACTCCCCGTCGTAGCCCGGCACCCGACGCACGTCGCCGCGGCGCAGCCGGCCGATGCCCTCCGCGAGCAGCTCGCCGCCGACCCGGCCGATCTCCTCCACCGGGGTACGGGTCAGGATCTCCAGCTCCGGGCCGAGCGCAGCGACCAGCTCGTTGAGCTTGCCCTCGACCTTCTTCGACCGCGCGCCGACCCGGTTCAGCTCGCCCAGGATCTCGGCCAGCGGCACCAGATGGGTCACCTCGCGCGCGTGCGCCGGGCGGTGCCCCTCCGGCCGGTCCGCCAGCTCCTCCACCCGGCTGAGTACGCCCACGGTGAGCGGCTTGCCGCACTCCGGGCAGCGTCCGCCCGCCTCACGGGTCCGCTGCGGCGACCAGTTCACCCCGCACAACCGGTGCCCGTCGGCGTGGTACTTGCCCTCCTCCGGGAAGAACTCGACAGTTCCGGCGAGCCCGTCCCCGGTGCGCAGCGCCTCGCGGATCGCGAAGTAGTCACGGTCGGCGGTGAGGACCGTGGCCTCCCGGGCCAGAGCCGGCGGTGAGTGCGCGTCCGAGTTGGACACCAGCTGATAGCGGTCCAGGCTGCCGACCCGCCAGTTCATCTCCGGGTCGGACGACAGGCCGGTCTCCACCGCGAAGATGTGCTCGGCCAGATCCGCGTAGCAGTCGGCGATCGCGTCGAAGCCCGACTTCGAGCCGAGCGCGGAGAACCACGGCGTCCAGATGTGTGCCGGCACCAGATAGCCGTCCGGACTCGCCTCCAGCGTGATCTCCAGCAGGTCGCGGGAGTCCAGCCCGAGGATCGGCCGCCCGTCCGAGCCGAGGTTGCCGATCCGGCCCAGCGCCGTGTTGAACCGGGCCACCGCGTCCAGGTCCGGCAGGTAGATCAGGTGGTGCACCTTCCGGGTGCGGTCGTCGCGCTTGTAGATCGTGGAGATCTCCACGCTCAGCATGAACCGGACCGGGTCCGCCTCCGCCTCACTGGCGAGCCGGGGCGGCAGCCGCCGGGCGACGTCCCGCTCCGCCTCGGGCGCGAGGCGGTACAGGCCCGGCTCGGCCGGGTGCAGCGTCTCGCGCAGGTGGTCGTACCAGGCGGGATGGGTGAAGTCGCCGGTGCCGAGCACGCCGATGCCCTTGCGCCGGGCCCACCAGGCCAGGTTCGGCAGGGTCAGGTCGCGGCTGCACGCACGCGAGTACTTCGAGTGGATGTGCAGGTCCGCCACGTACGGCGGGAGGCCACCGGAGGGTGCGGCGCTGAACGGAGGCACGCCGCATCCTGTCACGTCCGGTCCCCCGCCCGCCCGCCGCCACGCGAACGGGTGACCTGAGCAATGCGGTGCTGGACTCGGCGGCGGGTGCGCGCTATGGGGCGCGCAGCTCCACGAGCGTCACCTGGGGAGGCGCGCCCACCCGCACCGGCGGACCCCAGAAACCGGCGCCGTTCGTGACGTAGACCTTCGTGCCGTCGATCTCGCCGAGACCGGAGACCACCGGCTGTTCGAGCTTCACCGCCAGGTTGAACGGCACCATCTGGCCGCCGTGCGTGTGCCCGGAGAGCTGGAGGTCGACGCCGAACTTCGCCGCCTCCTGCGCGGCCACCGGCTGGTGCGCCAGCAGCACGACCGGCCGGCTCGGGTCACGGTCGCCGAGCGCGGCGGCGTAGTCGGCGGGCGCGGCCACCCCGGTGCCGGCGGCGCTCACGTCGTTCACCCCGGCCAGGTCCAGCACGCCGCCCCGGGCCTGGATCTCCTGCCGCTCGTTCTGCAGCACCCGCAGGCCGAGCCGGTCCACCTCGCGGACCCACTCCTCCACGCCGGAGTAGTACTCGTGGTTGCCGGTGACGAAGAAGCTGCCGTAGCGGGACCGCAGGTCACGCAGCGGTTCGGCGGCCTCCCCCAGCTCGGCCACCGTGCCGTCGACCAGGTCACCGACCACGGCGACCAGGTCGGCGTCCATCCGGTTGATCATCGCGACGATCCGCTCGGTGTGCGCCCGGCCGCGCAGCGGCCCGAGGTGGATGTCGGAGACGGTGGCGATGCGCAGCCCGTCCATGCTCCGGGGCAGCCTGGCCAGCGGGATCTGGACCCGGTCGAGCTGCGGCGGACCGATGGCGGTGCGGACGCCGTACCCGGTGACGCCGGCGGCGGTGAGCCCGGCGAAGATCGCCGCCCCGCGCGCGAGCAGCAGCCGCCGGGAGGGGTCGTGGTCCGGCGCGAGGGCACCGGCCGGCGGCGCGCCGGCGCTGTCGACCGGCGGTGGCGTCGCACCCTCCGCCGTCGCCGCGCCCACGAGTACGGGCTCGGGCTCCGGGCCGGTGGCGACCACCGAGCGGGCGCGGCGGCGCAGCACCAGCCGGGCCACTGCGGTCGGCACTTCGAGCACCAGCAGGATCACCAGCAGGTAGAACATGAGCGCGACCCAGAGGTAGCCGGGCCAGGCCAGCCAGTACCAGCCGTTGCGGGTGCCCGCCAGAGTCACCGGTACGAGCACCGCCAGCGCCGCGATCGCCACCCCGCCGACCCGGCGCCACCGCCCCGGGCGCGTGGTGTCCCGGACCAGCCGCTTCCACAGGTAGAAGTGGATCAAGCCGATCACGAGCACGACGAAGCCCAGGAATGTCGCCATGGCCAGCACGTGTGCCCCCCTCAGCCGCCCGCGAAGGGCGGCAGCACGTCCACCGTCACCCCGGCCGGCAACAGCGCCCGTCGATCATGACAGGCCACGCCGTCGACCAGGAAACTCGCCGCCTTCAGCACCACCGCGAGGCGTTCGCCGTGGCGGGCGGCCAGGTCATCGAGGAGTTCGTCCAGGGACCGGCCGGCGGATGCGGTCTCCTCGGAGAGTCCGGCCGCCGCTCGGGCGCCGGCGAAGTAGCGGACGGTCAGCTCCACCCTCAGCCTCCGATCGCGGACATCGAACGCGCGGGCTGGAGGAACGTCGGATCGTCGATGCCGTGACCGGCCCGCTTGGCCCACATCGCGGCGCGCCAGCGCCGGGCCAGCTCCTCGTCGTCCGCGCCGTCGCGCAACGCGCCGCGCAGGTCCGACTCCTCGGTGGCGAACAGGCAGTTGCGCACCTGGCCGTCGGCGGTGAGCCGGGTGCGGTCGCAGTCGCCGCAGAACGGCCGGGTCACGCTGGCGATCACCCCGACCCGGGCCGGCCCGCCGTCGACCAGCCACGTCTCGGCCGGTGCCGCGCCCCGCTCGGAAGGGTCCGGCGTCAACGCGAACGCGGCCTTCAGGGAGGCCAGGATCTCGTCGGCGGTGACCATGGTCGAGCGGTCCCAGCCGTGCTGCGCGTCGAGCGGCATCTGCTCGATGAACCGCAGCTCGTAGCCGTGCGCGAGCGCGAACCGGAGCAGCGCGGGCGCCTCGTCGTCGTTCGTGCCCCGCATGAGCACCGAGTTGACCTTCACCGGGGTCAGCCCGGCTTCGGCGGCCCCGGCCAGCCCGGCGAGCACGTCGGCGAGCCGGTCGCGGCGGGTCAGCGCGGTGAACCGGTCGCGGTCCAGCGTGTCGAGCGAGACGTTGACGCGGTCCAGCCCGGCGTCGCGCAGCGCCGACGCCATGCGGGCCAGGCCGATGCCGTTCGTGGTCAGCGAGATGCGCGGCCGGGGCGTGAGCGCGGCGACCGCCGCCACGATGCCGGGCAGGCCGGGCCGGATGAGCGGCTCACCGCCGGTGAAGCGCACCTCGGTGATGCCGAGCCGGGTCACCGCGACACCAACCAGCCGGACGATCTCGTCGTCGGTGAGCAGCTGCGGACCGGAGAGCCAGGGCAGGCCCTCGGCCGGCATGCAGTAGGTGCAGCGCAGGTTGCACTTGTCGGTCAGCGAGACCCGCAGGTCCCGGGCGACGCGGCCGTACCGGTCGGCGAGGACGCCGTCGGTCGTCGTCCGGGGGGCGCTCATCCGTCGACCGTAGCGCGGTCGAGGCCCCGGAGGGCGGCCCGGGCGGTGGCGGCCACCGCGTCCGCGTACGCCGCGCCGAAGATCGCGGTGTGCACGAGCAGCAGGTGCAGCTGATGCAGCGGCACCCGTTCCCGCCAGCCGTCGGCCAGCGGCCACGCCTCCCGATAGGCGGCCAGGACGCGGTCCAGGTGAGGCGGGCCGCCGAAGAGGGCGAGCTGCGCCAGGTCGGTCTCGCGGTGCCCACCGTGCGCGGCCGGGTCGACCAGCCAGACCCGGTCGTCGGCGCCCCAGAGCAGGTTGCCGGGCCAGAGATCGCCGTGCACCCGGGCCGGCGGCTCGTCACCGCCGAACTCGCCGATCCGGGCGACGACCTGCTCGACCAGCGCCGCCCCGGAACCGTCGAGCGCGCCGCCGTCGACCGAACTGCGTAGGTAGGGCAGGAGGCGGCGCCGGGCGAACCAGTCCGGCCAGGGACCGGGATCGGGCGTGTTGTCCTGCGGCAGCGCACCGATGAACCCGGCCCAGTCCGCGCCGAACGCGGGCGCCCCGGCCCGGTGCAGCCCGGCCAGGTCACGCCCGAACGCCTCCGCGGCCTCCGGCGTCGGCTCGCCCGGCTCCACCCAGTCGAGCGCGAGCAGATCGGGCAACGCCACGATCACCTCCGGCACCGGCACCGAACCCGCCTCGCGCAGCCAGCGCAGCCCGGCCGCCTCGGTGGCGAAGAAGCCCTCGGGCAGCGGACGCGCCGCCCGCTCCGGCCACGTCTTGGCGAACACCGAGTGCCCGTCGTCCAGCGTGAGCCGGGAAGCGGCGCAGATGTCGCCGCCGGAGACCGGGGTCTCCCGGATCCGCTGGTGGGTCAGGAAGGTCGGCAGGTGCTCCGGGTGTGCCCGCAGGTACGCCAGGTCCATGAGCGCAAGGTAGCGGGTACCCCGGACAACCGTGGGGCAAGCGACGCCACGGATCGCCGCTGACCTGGACCGATACGCTCCGTATCTGTGGACGGACCGCGTGTCGTCCACAGGGGCGGACGCGGTGGCACTCCACCGCCCACGCTCCCGGCATGAACTCCACCGAGCAACCCCGCCTCTCCGTCCGCACGCCCGCCGACATGGTCACGGCCGTGCCCTACCTGCTCGGCTTCCACCCGGCCGACAGCGTCGTGGTGGTCGCGGTACGCGGCCGGCGCGTCGTCTTCGCCGCCCGGGGAGACCTGCCCACACCCGGCGCCGACCCCGGCCCGGCGGCCCGGCACCTGGCACACGTCGTGGCCCGGCAGGACGCCGACGCCGCCACAGTCGTCGGCTACGGTCCGGCCGCCCGGGTGACCGGTGCCGTGGACGCGATCGGCGACGCGCTGACCGCTGCCGGCCTGGTCGTGCTCGACGCCCTGCGGGTCACCGACGGCCGCTGGTGGTCGTACCTGTGCGCCGAGCCGTCCTGCTGCCCGCCCGAGGGCACCCCGTACGACCCGGCCGCCAGCCAGGTCAGCGCCGCCGCCGTGTTCGCCGGCCAGGTCGCCCTGCCCGACCGGGCCGCGCTGGCCGCGCAGGTGTCCCCGCTCGACGGGCCGGTACGCCTCGCCATGCGCCGGGCCACCGGCCGGGCCCGTCTGCGCCTGGCCGCGCTCACCGGCGGGACGCCCGCGCAGTCCGGCCGGGGCCCGGAGGCCGGCAGTTCCGTGCCGGGGGACGGTGATGTGCGGGCCGACGGTGGAGGTCCGGAGGATTCACCACGCGCGGTGCGGAGCGCGGGCACGGCGGCGGTGCGGGCCGCGTTCCGCAGGCAGCGGCGTGGCGAGCGGCTCGACGACGACGAGGTGGCCTGGCTGACCGTCCTGCTCACCCACATCCCGGTACGCGATCACGCCTGGTCCCGGACCGACGGCCGGGACGCCGACATCAGCCTCTGGACCGACGTGACGCGGCGTGCCGAGCCGGACCTGATCGCCGCGCCGGGCTGCCTGCTCGCGTTCTCCGCCTGGCGCTCCGGACACGGGGCGCTGGCGGCTGTCGCCCTGGAACGGGTGCTGTCCGCCCACCCCGGCTATTCGCTCGCGCTGCTGCTCGACGAGGCGCTTCGGCGCGGGGTGGCCCCGTCCGAGCTGGACGGCTGGCCCGGTTCCGACGGAGGCCCGGTGCTGCGCCGTCGCCGTCGCCGTCCACGGCGCTGAGCCGTCAGCCGCCGATCCGGGCCGCCCCGGTGTAGACGTTCATGGTCGGCCCGCGCAGGAAGCCGACAAGCGTCATCCCGGCCTCCTCGGCCAGCTCGACGGCGAGCGTGCTGGGCGCGGACACCGCGGCGAGCAGCGGCACGCCCGCCATCCACGCCTTCTGGGTGAGTTCGAAACTGGCCCGCCCGGAGACCAGCAGCACGTGCCCGGCCAGCGGCAACCGCCCTTCCCGGGCGGCCCAGCCGATCACCTTGTCCACCGCGTTGTGCCGCCCGACGTCCTCCCGCAGCACCACCATCTCCCCGTCGGCGGTGAAGAGGCCGGCCGCGTGCAGGCCGCCGGTGCGGTCGAAGGCGCGCTGCGCGGCCCGCAGCCGGTCCGGCAGCGCGGCCAGCAACTCGGCGGTGACCACCAGCGGGTCGTCCCGCACGGCGAACCGCGAACGGGTACGCACCGACTCGATGCTGGCCTTGCCGCACACGCCGCACGAACTGGTGGTGTAGAAGTTGCGCGACGGATCGGTGACCGGCTCCGGAACACCGGGGGTGAGCGCCACGTCGACCACGTTGTAGGTGTTCGGGGTCTCCGCACCGGCGCAGAGCTGTGCGGTGTGCACGTCCTCGGCCGACCGGATCAGTCCTTCGGTGAGCAGGAAGCCGATCGCCAGGTCCAGATCGTCGCCGGGCGTACGCATCGTCACCGCGAGCGGCCGACGCCGACCCGGCCCGGCCGCGCCCACGCGGATCTCCAGTGGCTCCTCCGCGGCCAGGGTGTCCTGGCGGCGGATCCGGCCCCGGCCTTCGCCCGTCGCGTCGAGGTCGATCCGCAGCACGCTCCGCCGGTCTGTCGCCCGTCCCATCCCGCCATCCTCCCCGGCCCCTCCACTGCCCGCACCCCACCCCACTCCTTCATGTGCCCCGCCGGCCCAGCCGATCATGATCGACACCAGATCGCCGAAGTGGCGGTATCGGACGGCCCCGGATGCCGCCACTTCGGCGAGATGGAGTTGATCAACGTCGGAAAACCGCCAGCGAAGCCGGGCCCGGGCCCGGGCCTCGTGTCCGAGCCGGGATTCGACGGTCGTGGCCGTGGATAGGGTGAGGCGGTGACGGGGTACGCGGCGGTGGTCCTTGCCGGTGGCGCGGCCCGGCGGATGGGCGGTGTCGACAAACCGGCCCGCCCGGTCGGCGGCCGGCCGATGCTGCACCGGGTGCTGGCCGCGGTGGCCGACGCGGACCAGCGGATCGTGGTCGGCCCGTCCGGTCCGGTGCCCGACGGCGTCCGGACGACACGTGAGGAGCCACCCGGTGGCGGGCCGGTGGCCGCCATTGCGGCCGGGCTGGCGCTGCTCGACCCGGGTACGACAACAGTCGCCCTGCTCGCCGCCGATCTCCCGCTGCTCACCGCCGCCGCCGTGACCGAGCTGCGGCACGCGCTCGACACCCCGGCCGCCGAGCGGGAACGCGACCTGGCCGCCGAGCGGGAACACGATCGGGCCGCCGAGCGGGAACGCGAACCGGCCGCTGATCGGGAACTCGACCGCGCTACCGAGCGGGCATCAGCGCTCACCCCGCGCGGACCGACCGTCGCCCTCGCCTGTTACGTGGACGGCGACGGCCGCCGCCAGCAGCTCTGCGCGGTGTGGCGGTTACCGGCCCTGCGGGCCGCCCTCGACCGGCTCGCCGCGACGCGGGGCGGCACCCTCGACGGGGCGCCGGTACGCGGACTGCTGACCGGTGTCGCCGTACGCGAGGTGTCGTGGTCCGGCTCAGGTCCTCCGCCCTGGTTCGACTGCGACACTGACGAGGACGTACGCCGGGCGGAGGAGTGGTCGAGATGACGGTGCTGGACGACTGGGTCACGGCGGTCTGCGCCGAGCTGGACCTGGACCCGGCCGGGGTGCCGGTGCCGACAGTGCTGGACGTGGCCCGGGACGTGGCGCATCAGGTGGTCCGGCCGGGGGCGCCGGTCACCGCGTACCTGTTGGGGGTGGCGGTGGGGCGCGGGGCGGACCCGGCGGCGGCGGCCGAGCGGCTCAGCGCGCTGGCCGGCTCGTGGCCGGTGGATCTGGGTGGGTCCACGCCCGCGGAATAGCGCCTTGCGCGTGATTCGGTGGCCGCCGCGCGTGGGTAGGGTGGCGGGGACGGACGGAGGCGATCATGACGGCAGACCACCCCTCGGCGCCGGTCGACAAGCCTGCCGGCAGCACGCCGGAACACCACGCCACCGGCAGCGCGCCGGAACACCACGCCACCGGCAGCGTGCCGGAGCATCACGAGTCGATCCTGCTCGACGAGCCGACCACCGCTGATCTGCGGGCCAAGGTCACCGAGGCCTGGCGTGAGTTCGCGCGGGCGCTCGCCGAGCGGCTACGCGCACTGCCCGCCGGTGGTCACCTGGAGGTGACACTCGATCCGACCGCCTCCGGCACCGGGGACGCCGTCTACTCGGTGAGCGTGGACGCGGGCGAGGAGGGTCGCCTCTCGGCCCGGGCGGTCGGCAACGCCACGCTGCCCCAGGGCTACCGGTTGGACCGGGCGGCGGTGGCCGACATGGTGGCGCTCGGCTGGTCGCCGCCGGGCGTGGTGCCGGGTTCCGGTGAGCAGTTCGGGCTGGACTGCGGCACCGACGAGGCGACCCGGCTGGCCGCCGTGCTGTCCCGGACGCTGCGTGACGTCTACGGCGCCCCGCATCCCGCCTTCCTCGTCTACCTGGTGCACGACACCGAGGGTGAGCCGTTGCCGGTGGAGCCGCTCGGCACCGCCCGTAGCGAGTTCGGCCCGGACCGCGACGTCGAGGCCGACCTGGACGAGGCGTTGGCCGCGGCGGCGGCCGCGCAGTCCGGCGAGAACGACGTGCTGGCCCTGGAGGAGCGGGTCCGCACCGTCGTGTCGACCATGCTGAAGTCCGCGTCCGACCAGCTTCAGGTCGACTCCGACGGTGACATCAACATCCGGGCCGGCTCGGCGATGGTGTTCGTCCGGGTGCGCGACAACCCGCCGCTCGTGGACGTCTTCTCGCCGGTGCTGACCGAGGTCGAGCCGACCGAGCGCCTGTACGTGAAGCTGTCCGAGTTGACCAACCGGATGCCGATCGGGCGGCTCTACTGCGCCGACGACACGGTGTGGGCCTCGATTCCGGTGTTCGGCCGCAACTTCCAGCCCACCCACCTGATGCTCGCGGTGCAGGTGATGACCGGTCTCGCCGACGAGCTGGACGACCGTCTGCACGGCGAGTTCGGCGGCAAGCGCTTCTTCGGCGAGGGGGACAAGCCGGCCCGGGCCGAGGAGCACCGCACCGGCATGTACCTCTGAGCCGGGTCAACGCACGTCGAGCAGGGTCTTGCCGACGGTCTGCCGGGCCTCGATCGCGGCGTGCGCGTCGGCGGCCCGGTCCAGCGGGAAGCGCTGCCCGATCTGCGGTCGCAGCCGGCCGGCGGCGCCCTCGGCGAGCGCCGCCTCGGTGAGAGCGCGCAGCTCGTCCGGGCCGGGCCACGGACTCAGCAGCGTGACGCCGCGTGCGGTGGCCGCCTCGGCCGGGATGTCCGCCCAGGCGCCGCCGGCGAGCCCGAAGCTGAGCATCCGCCCGCCCGGGTCGAGCAGGTCGAACGCCTCCCGGGCGAGCGGTCCGCCCACGCCGTCGAACACCACGTCGACCGCGCCGACGGCGTCCCGGACCCGGCCGGTCCAGCCGGGCTGCCGGTAGTCGACTGCCAGGTCGAGGCCGGCCGCGCGGAGCCCGGCCACCTTCGCCGGGCCGCCGGCGGCGGCCACCACCGTCGCCCCGGACGCCGCCGCCAACTGCGTGAGCAGCGACCCGACGCCGCCGGCCGCCGCCTCCACCAGGACCCGGTCGCCGCGCCGCAGCCCGGCCGCCCGGGCCAGCATCAGGGCGGTCCGGCCGTCGGCCATCAGCGCCACCGCCGCGTCCAGGGCCAACCCCGGGGGTACGGGGACAGGGGCGCTCCGGTCGACCACGACGCGCTCGGCGTACCCGCCGGTGCCGCCGGTGGCGGTGACCACGACGCGCCCGGCGAGCGCCGGATCGACGCCGGGTCCGAGTTCGATGATCGTCCCGCCGACGCCGTTGCCGGGGATCAGTGGCAGTTCGGCGTCGAACGGCCCGAAGCCGGTGGCCCGGAACATCGTCTCGACGAACGTGATGTTCGCGTGTGCCACGTCGACGAGCACCTGGCCCGGTCCGGGTGCCGGATCGGGTGCCGTCCCGGGCACGAGCACCTCCGGTCCGCCGAACTCCCGCAGCCACACCGCACGCATACCGCCCCCTCGCTTCGAGCCGGTCACCAGTGCACGACATGAAGCGAGGTTGAGGTCAAGGCGTGGACGGTCCGACGCCGGGGGACTCGACCAGCCGGGAGAGCACGATGGTGCTGCGGGACGAGGTGACGAACGATTCGGCGCGCAGCCGCTCCAGCGCCTCCTCCAGGTGCGAGATGTCCGCGGCGCGCAGGTGCACGAGCGCGTCGGCCTCGCCGGAGACGGTGTACGCGCCGACCACTTCGGGGTGCCGTCGGGCGGCGGCGCCGATCTGTGCCGGGGTGGTCCGGCCGGCGCAGAACAGTTCGACGAACGCCTCGGTGGTCCAGCCGACAGCGGCCGGGTCGACGACGGCGGTGAATCCCCGGATCACCCCGGCGGACCGGAGTCGGTCGACCCGTCGCTTGACGGCGGGGGCGGAGAGTGACACCCGGGTGCCGATGTCCGCGTACGAGGCGCGGGCGTCAGCCACGAGCAACGCAATGATTCGCTGGTCTACCGCGTCTATCTGCAACGTTCTGCTCCCGGGAAGCAATGCTTGTGGCTGTTACCAAAGTTGTACCGTACCTACTCTTGGTGACCGTGAACCAGCAGCGAGTCTCGCGAAAGCGGACATATCTCATGTGCTCGCCCGAGCACTTCACGGTCGAGTACGCGATCAACCCGTGGATGGACGTGACCACGGCGGTCGACGCCGACCTGGCGGTCAAGCAGTGGGACCGGCTGCGGGAGACGCTCGTCGGGCTCGGCCACGACGTGCACCTGCTCACGCCCGAGGCGGGGCTGCCGGACATGGTCTACGCGGCGAACGGCGCGTTCGTGGTCGACGGCACCGTCTACGGCGCCCGGTTCAAGCACGAGCAGCGGACCGCCGAGGCCGCCGCGCACCGGGCGTTCTACGAGGAGCAGGGCTGGCGGTTCATCGCCCCGAACGAGACCAACGAGGGCGAGGGCGACTTCGCGTACCTGCCGGAGGCCCACGGCGGCCTGATCCTCGCCGGGCACGGCTTCCGGACCGAACCGGCCGCGCACGCCGAGGCGCAGGAGGCGCTCGGCCGCCCGGTGGTCTCGCTGCGCCTGATCGATCCGCGCTTCTACCACCTGGACGTGGCGCTCGCCTCGATCGACGACGAGAACATCGTCTACTACCCGGGCGCCTTCTCCGCCGCCAGCCAGAAGGTGCTGGCCCAGCTGTTCCCGGACGCGATCGTCGCCGACGACGAGGACGCGCTGGCGTTCGGCCTGAACCTGGTCAGCGACGGGCTCAACGTGGTGCTGAACAACGAGGCGACGCGGCTGGCCGGCAAGTTGAAGGCGGCCGGCTACCACCCGGTCCCGGTGGAGCTGTCCGAGCTGAAGAAGGGCGGTGGCAGCGTGAAGTGCTGCATCGCCGAACTGCGGCACTGAGCCACGCCTCGGCGCGAAGGGCGGCCTCCCGGTGGGGAGACCGCCCTTCGTCGCGTACGGGGCCGGTCAGCCGAGCGTGGCCAGCTCGTTGATCACGATGTTGGACAGCAGCCGGCCGTCGGTCTGCACCCGGCGCAGGTACCACTTCTGCTGCGGGGTACGGGTCTGGTTGAACTGCCAGGGGCCGCGCGGGCTGTCCACCTGGCCGACCTTGCCCAGCGCCAGGTTGACCTGCTGCGGGGACGGGTTCGCCCCGGCCAGCCGGATCGCCTTGTCCAGCACCAGCGCGGCGTCGTAGGAGGCCATCGCGTACGTGGTCGGCGCGGAGTTGAACGTCTTCCGGTACGCCGAGGCGAAGATCCGGTTCGCGGTGTTGTTGAGATCGGCCGAGTAGTTGAGCGCGGTCTCGATGCCGTTCGCCTCGATCAGCTTGCGGTCGCGGCCCTTCTCGCCGTCGTCGAGCTGGTCCAGCGCGGTGCCCTCGGTGAGGAACCCGGGGGCGTAGATCGGCCCCCGGTAGCCCAGGGCGTAGAGCTGCTTGACGAACTGGACGGCCTGGGCGCCCGAGTAGTGGCAGAAGACCGCGTCCGGCTTCCGCTCCAGCGCCTTGCGGATCGGCCCGGCGTAGAGATTCCGCGAGGGGTTGTCGGAGTCGTCGGTGTAGATCGGGTCCTCGGTGAGCCGGCGACCCCGCTCGTACGCGCGCCGCAGCCCTTCGACGACGTCCTGGCTGCCCTGGCCGCGGGTGCCGAAGATGGCGATACGGCTCGACGCGTCGAGCTTCTGGCGCAGGTACTCCCCGAGCGCCTCGCCCGGCTCGGTCAGCACGTACGACGTGCGCCAGATGTAGACGACGCCCTGCAGCGTCGAGGGGGAGGCGTTGGAGCCGATCAGCGGCACCCGGGCCTGCTCGACCGAGTCCTTGATGCCGGTCATCACGGTGGGGCTGACCACGCCGGTGAGCGCGAGCACGCCCTCCTTGATCAGCCGCTCCACGGCGGCCTTGCCGCTGGCGGCGGTGGAGCCCTCCTCGGCCGGCACCAGCGTGACCGGATGGCCGGCGATCTGCTGGCCGCGCAGGCGGAGGTAGAGCTGGAAGCCGTTGGTGATCTCGTCGCCGATGGCCTTGTTCGCCCCGCTGCCGGGCACGATCAGCCCGATCTTGATCGGGCTGCCGGATCCGGCCTGCTCCCCGGTGTCGTCCTCCCCGGAGCCGCAACCCGCCGCCAGTCCGGTGGTGCCCAGCGCGGCCAGCAGTTGCAGAGCCCGCCTGCGGTTCATCTGTGCCACCGATTTCCTTCCCGACGGGGTGGCCATGGTGCACACCCCTTCGGCGTTCTACCTGGTCGGCGACGCTGCGTCAATGCCCGGAAGATCATCGTGAAGCGACCGCAACGCCTGTGTCACCCGGGGCCAGGCGGCCGCCTCCGGGTCGATCAGCCCGAAATGCTCGCATTCAGGCAGCTCAATCAAGGTGGAAGTGCCGCCGGCAGCCCGGTCGGCGGCCACCCAGGATCGGCTGATCGAGGTGGGAACCTGAAGATCCTGCTCGCCATGCACGACTACGGTCCGTGTTCGCATGGGTACGAAATTCGACGGATCCGCGTCCGCGTACCGGTCCGGCACGTCCTCCGGGGAGCCGCCGAGCAGCGCGGCCACCGCCCCGCCGTCCAGGTCCAGCCGGTACGCCTGCGCGAGGTCGGCCACCGGGGCCAGCGCGACCACCCCGGCGACCGTCTCCGGGGCGCGCGCGGCCACGTACAGGGCCAGGTGCCCGCCCGCGGAATGGCCGATCAGGATCGGCGGTACGGGCGCCACCCGGCCGGGCAGCGCGGCGGCGGCCAGACCGGGCAGGGCGGCGACCCCGGTGCGGACGTCGGTGAGGGTGTGCGGCCAGCCGCCGCCGGGCTGGCCGGTCCGGCGGTACTCGATCTGCGCGACCGGGTGGCCGAGCGCGGCCAGCGCCGCCGCCATCGGGCCGGTGTGGGCCCTGTCGTACTCGGCCCGCCAGAAACCGCCGTGCACCACGACCACGAGCGGCCGGGCCGGCCCGTCGCCGGCGGGCCGGCGCAGGTCGGCGAGCTGGTCCGGGTGGTCGCCGTAGGCGACTGTGGCGTCCGGCGGCGGAGACGGGCGGGTCAGCACCTCGCGTGGGTCGGAGAGCATGCGGCGACGGTAGCTCCCTCCGGTCCGGCCGCGTGCACATGGTCGGCGTGGGTAAAGATGGGTGCCATGACCGAAGCGCATTCCGGACGGGACGACGAGCAGGGCAACGATGGCATCCCCGGCACCGTGGTGGTGGTCGGGCCGGACGGCCGCCCGGTCGGCACGGTGCAGACCGACGAGGAGGGCAAGGGCGAGGACCCGACCCGCCTGGTCGAGCAGCCGGCCAAGGTGATGCGGATCGGCAGCATGATCAAGCAGCTGCTGGAGGAGGTGAAGGCGGCGCCGCTGGACGACGCCAGCCGGAACCGGATGCGGGAGATCCACGAGCGCTCGATCGTCGAGCTGAAGGAGGGTCTCGCGCCCGAGCTGCGCGAGGAGCTGGAGCGGCTCTCGCTGCCGTTCACCGAGCGGCAGACGCCGAGCGAGGGCGAGCTGCGGATCGCGCACGCCCAGCTCGTGGGCTGGCTGGAGGGCCTGTTCCACGGCATCCAGGCCGCGCTGGTGGCCCAGCAGATGGCCGCCCGTGTGCAGCTGGAGCAGATGCGCTCGGGCCGTCAGGCGCTGCCCAGCGGCCCCGGCGGCGTGATCCCGGGCATGCCCGGGATGCCCGGCGCCGGCGAGGGCCACGCGCCCGGCCAGTACCTGTGACCCGTCGGCCGGGGCGCGTCACGCGCCCCGGCCGCTCAGTCCAGCTCGAAGACCTTCTCCAGGTACGCCGCCACGCCGTCCTCGGTGTTCGGCCCGGTGACCTCGTGCGCGATCTCCCGTACCGCCGGGTGGGCGTTGGCGACCGCCACCGCGCGTCCGGCCCAGGCCAGCATCGGCACGTCGTTGGGCATGTCGCCGAAGGCCAGCACGTCCCGCTCGCCGACGCCCAGCCGTTCCGCGTACCAGGCCAGGCCGGCCGCCTTCGTCACGCCGGCGGCCGAGATCTCGATCAGCCCGCTGTACGACGAGTGGGTCGCCTCGGCCAGCCCCTCCAACGCGCCCGCCACCACCTGCACGAAGACGTCCGGGTCCTGCTCACCGGCGCGCGCCAGCAGCTTCACCGCGGGTGCGGCCAGCAGTTCCTCGGGCGACTCGACGGCCCGGATGGCGTCGAGGTCGGCGTCCCAGCGCAGCGGGTAGTGCGCCTCGTGCCGCATCTGCCGGCTGTCCACGATCTCCACCGCGAGACTGACCCCGGGCACCTCGGCCCGTAGTCGCCGGGCCACCTCGGCCAGCAGCTCCGGGGCGAGCGGGTCGGCCCGCAGCACCTGGTCGGTGACCGGGTCGTACACCACCGCGCCGTTCGCGCAGATCGCCGGCAGCGGCGCGGCGAGCTGCTCGTACACCATTTGCAGCCAGCGGATCGGACGGCCGGTGACCAGGACCACCGGCGTGCCGGCGGCGGCGATGCGGGCCAGCACGCCGGCGGTACGCGGGCTGAGCGTCCGGTCGTCGCGCAGCAGCGTGCCGTCGATGTCGGAGGCGACGAGCCGAGGTGGATCTTCCATCACCGGGACAGTAGTCGGTCCAGGTAGACGGCCACCCCGTCGTCGTCGTTGCGCAAGGTGATCTCGTCCGCGGCGGCGCGTACCTCCGGGTGGGCGTTCGCCACAGCCACCCGCGCCCACCCGGCCCAGTCGAACATCGGCAGGTCGTTCGGCTGGTCGCCGAAGACCAGCACGTCGGCCGGGTCGACGCCGAGCCGCTCGGCGATCACGCTCAGGCCGCTGGCCTTGTCGGTGCGGGGCGGGCAGATCTCGATGAAGCCGAGCCCGGCCTGGGTGAGCGTGGCCACCTCCGGCGGCACGATCGCCCGGGCGGCGGCCAGCAGCTCGTCCACGTGGTGGTCGGCGGTACGCGCGAACGCCTTGATCACGTCGCAGGACAGGCACTCCATCCGGCTGCGCGCCTCGAACCGGTCCGGGTAGGGCCAGCTCGGGTGGTAGTCGCCCCACAGCGGCGCGTCGTGCTCGTCCGACGCCTCGACCATCACGGTGAGCGGGCCGACCGCCGCCTCCAGGTCGGTGAGGATCCGGGCCAGCACCTCGCCGGGCAGCCGCTCGTCGCGCAGCACCAGCGGCCCGTCGGGGTCGCTCTGGTCCACCACCCGGCCGCCACCGGCCATCACCAGGAAGTCGGCGGCCCGGATGTCGTTACGGGTCAGCTCGGTCAGGCGCGGTCCGCGGCCGGTCGCGCCGACCACCGGAATCCCGGCGGACCGCACCCGGTCCAGCACCCGGTGGGTGTACGCGGAGACGGTCTCGTCGCTGCGGACGAGCGTGCCGTCGAGGTCGGTGGCGATCAGCTTGGGCAGTCCCGGGCGGGTCATGGTTCCTCCTTCGCCCGCGCCGTCACGCCGGCCGACCAGGTCTTCGGTGCCGCGACCACGGGACGGCGGGCAGCAACCGTATCTCGCGGAACGGGCGGCAACCACGGCTTTCCGGCGAATCGGAGGCGAAGCCGCGGTGGCCGACGTAGGCGGCGTCAGCGGGACCGGTCGGGGTCCGCGAACGGCACCGTGGGCTGCACCGTCAGGTCCGCGGGGGCCGGCGGCAGGTCGTCCGTGGCGGCGCGCCCCCGCCAGGCGTGCC
This sequence comes from Micromonospora sp. M42, assembly GCF_000568915.1. Taxonomy (NCBI): domain Bacteria; kingdom Bacillati; phylum Actinomycetota; class Actinomycetes; order Micromonosporales; family Micromonosporaceae; genus Micromonospora; species Micromonospora sp. M42. The sequence goes on from NZ_KK037233.1 coordinate 4,444,577, forward strand.
GGTCGTCCGGGTGGTCGTGGTCCGGTTCCTCGTCGGCGGGCGTGTCCCCGGCGCTCCGGCCGGCCAGGTGCAGCGCGGCGGCCAGCAGCGCCACGGCGAGGAACGCGGTGACCAGGCCGCGCCCGTGCTCCACGTCGAGGCGCTGGTCTCCGACGAAGAACAGGATGCGCCGGGCCAGCTGCTCGAGGGAGGCGGCGGTCGCGACCAGCACGCCGAGCACGCCCGCCGACAGGCCCAGCCCGGCGAGCGCGGCGTGCCGACGGACCGCCGGGGCGCCGCGCAGCGCCAGAGCCAGCGCCACGGACAGCCCGAGCAGGCCCACCAGGTACGCCACCCCGAACCCGCCGATCTCGGAGATGCCACTGGTCAGCCGGGTGGGCGCGTCGTCGTCCCGGGCCTCGGCCGGCACCGTGATGATCAGCCACTCGCCGATCAGCGAGGCGACAGCGGCCACCGTGGCGAGCCCGGCGAGCACTGTCGGCAGGCGGCGGTCCCGGCCCAGGGCGGCGAGCGAGCGTCCGGCCCGGCCGGGGGACTCCGGCTCGGCGTCACCCCACTCGACGACAGTGGTGTCGTCGTCCCGCACGGGGATTCGCTTCTCCTGGCGGGGGACGGGGAGATCCTGTGACATGGCCACCCTTCCCGTACGCGGGCCTGCGTCGAATCATGGCACAGCACACACCCGACGGCCCGGATCGTGGTCCACAGGTGCGGTGCGACGCGGCCCGCTTTCGCGTAGCGTCGTGCCATGCCTATCCGTACCGCATCCGCTCGCTGGCAGGGCAACCTCACCGAGGGGTCCGGCACCGTCCGCACCGGCAAGGGCGGCCTGTCCGGCAACTACTCCTTCAAGTCGCGCTTCGAGGAGGGCGAGGGCACCAACCCCGAGGAGCTGATCGGCGCCGCGCACGCCGGCTGCTTCTCGATGGCGCTGTCCAAGCAGCTCGCCGACGCCGGCGCCCAGGAAACGGCGGTGGAGACCACCGCCAAGGTGCACTTCGACAAGACCGACGCCGGCATGACAGTCACCCGGATCGACCTGGAGACCGTCGGTCAGGTTCCGGGCATCGACCAGGCCGAGTTCACCAAGCTGGCCGAGGCGGCCAAGGAGAACTGCCCGATCTCCCGGCTGCTGTCGCCGGGCGCGCAGATCACGCTGAACGCCCGCCTGGCCTGACCATCACGTACGGCACGGCGGGGGTGTCCTGCGGGCCGCCCTCGCCGTGTGACGTGCCGATTCTGGGGGAGTGACCGGGCCGCGTGGCCGTGGAGATGAGCCGGGACCGGTTCGAGGAACTGGTCGGCGAGGCACTCGACGAGGTGCCCGAGGAGCTGCTCGGGCTCATGAGCAACGTGGTCATCCTGGTCGAGGACGACCCGCCGCCGGGCGAGGACCTGCTCGGCCTGTACGAGGGGCACGCGCTCACCGATCGCGGCTGGGACTACTCCGGCGTGCTGCCCGACCGCATCCTGATCTACCGCAATCCGATCCTGGCGATCTGCGACACCGACGACGACGTCGTCGAGGAGGTCGCGGTGACCGTGGTGCACGAGATCGCCCACCATTTCGGCATCGACGACGAGCGTCTGCACGCCCTGGGCTGGGGCTGACCGGGTCCCCGCCCGGCTGATTCCGGCGGTTGCGCCGGTCCCCTAACCTCCGTGTTCAGGCACATTCTGACCCAGGAGGAAAACCCATGCGCAGCGCGCTGTTCTCCGCGGAGAACCTTGAGAAGGAGTCCCAGCAGCCGGGCATGCGGTTGCAGAACTCCAAGATGCTGAAGATCGAGCTGAACGGCGAGGCGATGGCCCGCGTCGGCTCGATGGTCGCCTACCAGGGCCAGGTGCAGTTCCAGGCCCTCGGCTCCGGCGGCATCGGCAAGTTCATCAAGCAGCGCCTCACCGGTGAGGGCGTGCCGCTGATGAAGGTCTCCGGGCGCGGCGACGTGTTCCTCGCCGACTTCGCCAAGGACGTGCACGTCATCGACCTGGAGCCGGGCGACGCGCTGTCCATCAACGGCTCCAGCGTGCTGGCCTTCGACTCGACCCTGCAGTACGACATCAAGATGGTCGGCGGCGCCGGTTTCGCGTCCTCCTCCGGCCTGTTCAACTGCGTGTTCACCGGGCACGGCCGGATCGCCATCACCACCAAGGGCACCCCGGTGGTGCTCAACGTGGACGCGCCGACGTACGTGGACCCGCAGGCGGCGGTCTGCTGGTCGGCGAACCTCCAGACCGGCTACCACCGCGCCGAGCAGCTCGGCCTCGGCACGCTGCTCGGCCGCAGCACCGGTGAGGCGTTCACGATGAGCTTCGCCGGACAGGGTTTCGTCGTCGTCCAGCCCTCGGAGGAGCCTCCGGTGGCCGGCAGCGGCACCCAGCAGCAGGGCGGCGTGCTCGGCGGCCTGCTGCAGTGACCCTCCGGTGCCCGGGGCGCCCGCCGTGGTCGCCCCGGGCCGGTCAGCTCAGCTCGCCGGACCGCAGCCGGGCCACCCAGGCCGCCGCGTCGGCGTAGTCGAGGTCGGAGGGCCCGGTGGACGCCGCCGCCGACCGGTCACCCGCCGCCGCGTTCCAGCGGTGCCGGGGGTACGACCCCAGGAACCGCACGTCGGCGCAGACCCGGCGCAGCCCCTGCAACGCCTCGCCGAGGCGTACGTCGGCGACGTGCCCGGCACAGTCCAGGAAGAACACGTACCGGCCGAGCGCCTCACCGGTGGGGCGGGACTCGATGCGGGTCATGTTCACGCCCCGAACCGCCAGTTCCATGAGCACCGCCAGCAGCGCGCCCACCCGGTCGTGCGCGATGTAGACGGCCAGCGAGGTGAGGTCGTCACCGGTCGGCGGCGGAGGCGGCCCGGGGCGGGACACCAGCGCGAAGCGGGTCACCGCGTCCGGGTGGTCGGCGATCTTGTCGGCGAGGACCGCCAGCCGGTGCCGGGTCGCGCCGATCGGGGCGCAGATGGCGGCGTCGTACTCGCCGCTCGCCGCGCCGGCCGCTGCGGCGCCGTTGGAGAGCACGTCGACAACCGTGGCATCGGGCAGGTGCTCGCGCAGCCAGCCCCGGCACTGGGTGGACGCCTGCGGGTGGGCGGCCACGCCGCGCACGTCGGCGAGCGTGGTGCCGGGCCGGGCGGCGAGCACGAACTCCACCGGGAGGACGACCTCGCGGGTGATCACCAACGGGTCGCCCTCGGCCAGCTCGTCGAGCGTCACGCCGACGGCGCCGCCGATGGAGTTCTCCAGCGGCACCAGGGCCGCATCCGCGTCGCCGGCGCGTACCGCGTCGAGCGCCTCGCCGACGCTGCGCGCCGGTGTGCGCTCCCCGCGTTCGGCGGCGGGCACCGTTCGCAGGGCCTGTTCGGCGAAGGTGCCCTCGGGGCCCAGGTAGACGAAGCGGGTCGGCGGTGTTCCCGGCATGCCGACCAGCCTACGCACCCGGCGTGCCGTCGCAGGCCAGGGTACGGATGCCGGGCGGCGCGAGGGTCCGCACCTCGACGCCGCACACGTCCGTCCCGGCCGTCACCAGCGTCGGCGTGCCGCTGCCGCCCCGGGTGACGACCTGCAGCTCCTCGTGTCCGGTGACCGCCAGCACGGTGTACTGCCACCCTTCGGCGCAGAGCGGACCGGTGGCCACTGTGACCCGGACGTCGCGGGGCAGCACTCCGGCGGACCCGCGCAGCAGCGCGACGATCCGGTCGCCGGACGGCCGGCCCCGGCACGGCGTCGCCGTCACCGGCGTGGACGGGGAGAGCACGGGCGCGGACGGTGTGACAGGTGCCACCGTCGTGGCGCTCGGGGTGGGCGTGGCGGACGTCGACGGGACCGGCGCGGGCGTGGCGACGGCGGGCGGCGTGCGCAGCTCGGGCGGCGCGCCGCAGGCGGCGAGGGCGAGCACCGCCAGCAGCGCCAGTGGGCGGTGCCGGCGACCGGGGTGGGGGGTGCGGAGCACGGTGGGCGTCCTCGGCATCGAGGGATGTCGTCGTACGGCGGGGGCCGAGCCCATCGTAGGAGGAGGCCGGGCCCGGGTGGAAGCGTGCCGGTCAGACCGCGGAGAGGAAGGTGAGCGAGCCGGCCACCACGCCGTCGGTGAGCACCGGGGTGGAGATCGCGTCGACCGTGCGGCCGGCGTCGGAGTTGGGCCCCTGCACGCGGAGCAGACCCCGGGCGAGTCGCCCGGAGTGCAGCGCGAGCAGCGGCGGGATCTTGTCGGTCTCCTGCTCGGTCAGCTCGCTCGGGCTGGCCGTGAAGTCCACCAGGCGCAGGCCGCCCTCCAGCAGCGGCAGGCCGATCACGTCCCCCGGCGCGCCCAGGCAGAGCAGCGCGCAGCCGGACGAGGAGATCGCCACGACCGTGGTGCCGGCGTCGATCAGCAGGCACGGCTCGGCGGCTCGGGAGACCATGCCGGACCACTGCCCGAAGTTGTCGGACTCCTGCTCGGTGGAGCCCGCCGGGGGCGCGAACACGTCCGAGAGTGAGAGTTCGACGTGGGCCACCGCGCCTCCTATGTACACCGACGGTCTGTCCACGCTAGCCGGTCGGTGCGGCGGGAGCATCGGCTGCCGGGCGGCCGGCGACGACGCGGACCGACGGAACCAGTCGGGGGCGGAGCCGGGGGCCGCGTGGCGTCGCCGGAGACGTTACCGGCGGGCGGCCCGCTTGTCAGCGGCCGTTCGGCCCTCGTCGTACCACCGGTAGTCGGCGGTTGGACGGTACGTGCCGTTGAACCACGTCGACGGCGCCTGGGCCACGCGGGACAGCTTCTCGGCGGTGGCCGGGCTGATCCGGTTCCCGCCGGCCACGAGCAGGCGGTCCAGCTCCCGGTGGGTGGCCATGAGGCAGTCCTTCGGCAGTCCGTAGACGCTGATCACGCCGGAGCCGACGAACGTCAGCACCGGCGTGACCGGGATCGGCAGGCCGACCGCGTCGGAGAGGGCCTTGCTGGCCCGCTTGGCGTCCCGGCGCGCCTCCGCCACGTACGGCGGGCGCTTGCCGTTGATCTGCACGACGTCACCGGCGACGAGCACGCGCGCGCGGCCGTGGTCGGCGATGGTGACCGCGAACAGGCCGCTCGGGCCGATGGCCAGGAACCCGGCCCGGTCGTCGCGGACGCGGTCGAGCAGCATGTCGGCCGGGTCCGTCCGGGGCCACTCGATGACGTGCCAGGCGGGCCCGAGGTGGTCGAGCTGGCCGAGGGCGCGGGCCCCGGCGGCTTCCAACCGGCGGGCCCCCCGCTCCGCCCGGCGACGCCGGGCCCACTCCAGTGGAGTCGGTCGGGCCGGTTCGAGCACCGACGTGGGCTCGACCCGGGTGTGCGGCACCGTGCGGGGCGGCAGTGCCCTGCTCGGTACGGCTCGACGAGCGGGAAAGACAGTCATCGCGACCTCCGGCAAAAGGTCTCTCGAAGTTATGTCTCCACTACCCTACGTTGCGCCCCCGGGGGCTCGGCAAGCCGGGGCGCCGGAGTGAGTGTGGATGAATGCCATATTCATCCACGCTTCTTTTCCGAATGGTGCGCAAGCCTGCCCTAGGCTGCGGGGGTGACCCACTATGTGGACAGCGAAGTCGCCCGGCTCGGGACGGTGTTGCTGCACCGCCCGGGACCGGAACTCGCCCGCCTCACCCCACGCAACAACGACTCGTTGCTGTTCGACGCCATCCCGTGGGTGGGACGGGCGCAGGAGGAGCACGACGCGTTCGCGGCGGCGCTGCGGTCCCGCGGGGTCGAGGTGCTCTACCTGGCCGACCTGCTGGCCGAGACGCTCGCCGTGCCGGACGCCCGGGCCGAGCTGACCGATCAGGTGCTGCGGTCCCGCCGGCTCGGCCACACCCTGCGGCGCCGGGTCGCCGACCACCTGGCGTACCTGGACCCGGCCGGGCTGGCCGACGTGCTGATCGCCGGCCTCGCCCACGAGGAGCTGCGAATCGGCGGCGACCGACCCGGCGGTCTCGTGTGGACCCTGATGGACCGGCACGACTTCGTCATCGACCCACTGCCCAACCTGCTGTTCACCCGCGACTCGTCGGTGTGGATCGGGGACCGGGTCGGTGTCACCAGCCTGGCCATGCCGGCGCGACGGCGGGAGACCACGCTCACCGACGCGATCTACCGCTACCACCCCCGGTTCGTCGGCACCGAGTTCGTCTACCACCCGCGGCTGGAGCATCTGGAGGGCGGCGACGTGCTGCTGCTCGCCCCGGGGGTGCTCGCCGTCGGCGTCGGCGAACGCACTACCCCGGCCGGCGCGGAGCGGCTGGCCCGGCAGGTGTTCGCCGCCGGCCTGGCGCACACCATCCTGGTGGTCCCGATCGCGCAGGAGCGCGCCACCATGCACCTGGACACGGTCTGCACGATGGTCGACACCGACGCCGTGCTGATGTACCCGAACATCGCCAACGAGCTGTCCGCGTACACGGTGATCGTCGGCGCGGACGGCGACGACCTGCGGGTCGACGGCCCGGCGCCGTTCCTGCGCGCCGCCGCCGACGCGATGGACCTCGATCAGCTCCGGGTGATCGACACCGGCCTCGACCCGGTCACCGCCGAACGCGAGCAGTGGGACGACGGCAACAACACGCTCGCGCTCGCGCCCCGGCTCTGCGTCGGGTACGAGCGCAACGTGGAGACCAACGCGCAACTGGAACGGGCCGGCATCGAGGTGATCGCGATCGCCGGATCGGAGCTGGGCTCCGGGCGCGGCGGCCCGCGCTGCATGTCCTGCCCGCTGGTGCGGGAGAAGGGCGGGGCCGCCTGACCGGAACGTCAGCGCAGCGTCAGCTGGCGGCCGAGCAGCCCCTGCCGCGACCGGCGGCCGGCCGCGTCCAGCGGCGCCTGCTCGGCGACCGCCTCGGCGTAACGCTTGGCGAACTCCGCCAGCGGCGCCTCCCACTCGGCGGCCGGGGTGTCCTCCGGCAGGTCCCAGACCGGCGCGAGACGCCCGTGCGCCCGGAACATGCCGGCGAACTTCGTGTCGTCGCCGAGCGTCAGCGCGCCGGCCGCGCCGAGCCGGGACAGCGCGTCCAGCGCGGCGTCCTCGTCCTCCGGCAGGACCATCCGCACGTGGGCCTTCTCCGGCACCTGGCACCAGTACGCGGCCCGCGCGGCGGCCAGCTTCACGGTCGGGTAGATGGCCGAGTTGGCCCGCTCCAGGGACGCCTGCACGTTCGGGTCGTCGGCGGCGCCCGGGTCGAGCCAGAAGTCGAACCCGTCGTGCATGGTGATGTCCAGCGGGCCGTCCACCAGGATGTCCTGGAGGCGGGGGCCGGGCCCGGGCAGCGGCGGCACGCTCACCTGGCCGCCCGGCTCGGTGCGCAGCGCGGAGATCAGCGCGTCGGCCAGGTCCCGGGAGACGTCGCCGGACTGCTGGTGCCGCTGCAGACCGACGAAGACGCGCCCGTCCGGCTTGGTCATCGCCGGGGCGGCCATCGGCAGCACGGTGGCCAGCGTGACCGGGCGGTCGCCGTACTCCTCGATCAGTTCCGGGGTGAGCCGCAGCGGCGCGGACGCGGCCGGGACCAGCTCACGCAGGGCGATCCACTCCGGCTCGTCGACCAGGCCCTCGAACGGCCGGGGCACGAAGACGTCGCGCACCTTCTCCCGCTTGGGGGTGCTCTCGCCGACCCGCTGGTTCTTCCGACGCTTGCTCATGGCGAGACAGCCTAGATGCCGGGCCGCGCGGGTGGGGGCAGGACCCGCCTGCCCGTGCGTTCAGCCGGCCGCGACCAGGCCCGGCCGGTGCGCCGGGGCCGGATCGAACCGTGCCCAGACGCTCTGGCCCAGGCCGTCGCGCTCCACGCCCCAGCCGCTGGCGAGCCCGGCGACGATGTGCAGCCCGCGCCCGTCGGCGGCGTCCGGCGAGGCGGCCCGCATGCACGGGCCGGCGCCGGAACCACCGTCGGTGACCCGGAGCTGGATGCTCGGCCCCTGCTCGGTGACCCGCAGCCGCCAGGCCACCCGGACCACGCCGCCGGGCAGCGCGTCGGCGTGCCGGACCGCGTTGCCGACCAGTTCGGCGAGGACCGCGACCAGGTCGGCCAGCAGAATCGGGGGTACGACGCCGGTCAGCTCGTCGGCGAGCCGGTGCCGGGCCAGACGCGCGCCGGTCGGGTCGTGGGGCACCACCACACACCACGACCGTTCGGGCGGACCAGTCGACACGTCGTTCCTTCCCCGTCTGCGAGCGCCGGGTCAACCCCGCGGCAGCCGCACCTCTGCGACCGTACCGCCACCGGCTCTGGGCCGGAGGGATACCCATCCATTCTGCTGTTCAACGATCTGGCGGACGAGATAGAGACCGAGTCCCGCGCCCGGATACCGCCGGCGGTCACCGGACTCGCCCTGCCAGAACCGGTCGAAGGCCCGCTCCACGTGTTCCGGGCGGATGCCGATGCCCCGGTCGGCCACCCGGAACGAGACGGTCCGCTCGTTCGCCTCGGCGGTGACCTCGATCGGGGTGTCCGGCAGTGAGTACTTCCCGGCGTTCGTGCCCAGCTCGGTGAGCACTGTGGCGAGGCTGTGCCGGTCGCCGAGCGCCTTGGGTAGGTCGGCCGGCAGGTCGAGCACGACCCGGTGCCGGATGTCGGCCGGCAGGTCCGTCGCCGCCGCGCGCAGCGCGTCGACCAGGTCGAACGGCGCGGCCGGTTCCCCGCCGGGACGGTTCTCGGTGGCGGCGGTCAGCAGCCTGTCGACCAGGCGGGCCAGCTCGTTCGCGCGTTGGCCGATGATCCGCGCGGCCTGCCGGCGGTCGTCGTCGCTCAGCGAGTCCCAGTGGTCGGTGAGGGTGTCCGCGTACCCCTTGATCACGGTGACCGGGGTCCGCAGCTCGTGGCTGGTCACCGCCACGAAGAGATCGCGGTCGTGGTCGCGCCGCTGCTGGTCGGTGACGTCGCGGAAGGTGACCACGCGCAGCGCGTTCGGGCCGGGCAGCTCGCCGGAGGTGATCCTCAGCCAGCGCCCGTCCGGCATCCGGTGGTCGAGCACCTGGCCCGGCGGCGGCAGCGGGAACGGCAGCGGGCGGCTCAGCGCCTCCTCCGCCGGACGGCCGGTCACCTGGACCGCCGCCGGGTTCCAGAGCCGGATCCGCCCGTCGCGGTCCACCACGGCCAGCCCGTCGGCGAGCGCCGCCACCACCGGGCCGTCCCCGTGCACCGGCAGGCCGGTCTGGTCGCCGTACATGTGCGCGACGCACGCGGCCACGTAGCCGATCACGGCGCGTTGCGCGGCATCCGGCGGCTCGCCCAGCGGGTAGAGCGCGTGCAGGCTGCCGACGGTGAGACCGCCGATCTCGGCACGCGCCACGATCATCCGGCTGAGCCCCCGGCCGGCCACCTCGTCGGCGAGCGCGCCCGGGATCGCGTCGACCCGGACCTCCCGCACCGGCGGCCCGGCGAGCAGGCAGACGGTGGCCGGGTCGGTGGCGGGCAGCGGTCGGCCGAGCACGAACTCGGCGCGGCCGGTCGCCGCGATCACCCGTCCGCCGGCCGGGGTGAACTCCACGAAGACCAGACCGGCCGCGCCCACCGCCGGTCCGACCTCGTGGAGCAGGCGGTTGAGCACTGCGGGACCGGACTCGCCCGCGTTGATCATGTTGATCACAGTCGTGTGGCCGGCGATGAGGGCGGGGTAGTCGGTTCGCTCCGGCATGTCCCGAGTGTGCCGCGCGGCAGCCCTCCCGGACACCCCCGGCCGGTCGACCGTGGCCGATACCGATCGACCGGACTCACCGGCCCAACCGGGCCAGCGCACGGGCCGGCCGGTCCGTGATCACCCCGTCCACGCCGGCTTCCAGCACGAGTTCCAGATCCTCCGGCTCGTTGACGGTCCACACGTACACCGAGTGGCCGGCCGCGCGCAGCGAGGGAACCAGGCGCGGGCGGGCCCGGACCAGGTCCACGCCGGGACCGGCGATCCGGGCGCCGAACGGCAGCCGGCCCAGCGGCAGCAGCCGCGGCAGCACCTCCAGCAGCAGCACCGTGGGCAGCGCCGGGGCGAGTTCCCGCATCCGGCGTACGGCCAGCGGCGAGAACGACATCACAGTCACCTGGACCCGGTGGCCCGGGCGGGGCTCGTCCAGCCCGTACCGGCGCAGCAGCGTGACCAGGCGGCGCTCGACCTCGCCCCGGTAACGCGACGGGTGCTTGGTCTCGATCAGCAGCCGGACCGGCCGCCCGGCGTCGAGCACCGCGTCGAGCAGCCGCTCCAGCGTGAGCAGCCGGGTGTGCGACTCGTCCAGCGGCTCGTCGTCCTCGGCGAGCGTCGCGGCCCGGTGCCAGGAGCCGAAGTCGAGCGCGTCCAGTTCGGCGAGCGTACGCGCGCTGACCAGCCCGTGCCCGTTGCTGGTGCGGTCCAGCCGGCGGTCGTGCACGCAGACCAGGTGCCCGTCACGGGTCAGCCGGACGTCGCACTCCAGCCCGTCCGCGCCCTCCTCGATGGCACGGAGGTAGGCCGCGAGCGTGTGCTCCGGCAGGTCGTACGAGGCGCCGCGGTGGGCGAAGACCAGGGGGACGGTCATGACCGCCTCAGGCGACCCGGCCCGGCTGCCCGTCGTCGGTGACCACCGGGCGGCCGGCGGCGGCCCAGTCGCCCATCCCGCCCTCGACGTTGCGCACCTGGTCCCAGCCGTTACGCAGCAGATAGCCGACGACCTGGGCGGAGCGGCCGCCGGAGCGGCAGATCACCGCCACGTCGCGGTCCTGCGGGATCTCGGCCAGCCGGGCGGGCAGCTCGGTCATCGGCAGGTGACGGGCGGCCGGCGCGTGGCCGGCGGCCCACTCGTCGTCCTCGCGGACGTCGAGCAGGTAGACGTCGTCGGGCACGGCCGACGCGGGGACGCTTGGTAGTGAGGCTCCGAACACGGTCACCAAGCCTAGCCGCCCGGACCGCTCACAGCCGGTTGACCCAGCGCGGATTCGCGCCGGCCCACTGCGGCATCCGGGTGTCGCGCAGCGCGGTGAACAGACCGCCGCCGCCGTTGTCCAGCACCACGTACGAGACGCCGTCGATGGTCTGCGGGTACGAGGGCACCTGGACGCCGCGCAGGGCATCCGCCGGTAGCCCGCGCAACGCGAACAGCAGCTCGTCCAGGGGTACGCCGTTGGTGTCCACGGTCAGCGCTCCGCCGGCCGCGCGCAGCACCCGGTCGAGCTTCACCGGATCGGTGCGCAGGCGGGTCTCGCCCGCCCGGTCGAGCACCGCCCGGAGCATCTGCTGCTGGTGGCGCTGCCTGTCGTAGTCGCCGCCGGGCAGGTCGTAGCGCTGGCGGACGTAGTCGAGCGTCCGGGCGCCATCCATCTGCTGGCAGCCGGCGTCGAACTGGTGCTTCGTGTGGATCGAGCGCACCGGCGTGTCCACGCACATCCGGATGCCGCCGAGTTCGTCGATCACCTGTTTGAAACCGGAGAAGTCGACGAGCGCGGCGCCGTCGAAGCGGATGCCGGTGAGCCGGGTCAGCGTGGTGCTGAGCAGCCGGGCACCGCCCTCGCCCCCGCCGCCGTGCTCGTACGCGGCGTTGACCTTGTCCTGGCCGCCGGGGAAGCCGGGCGCCGCCGGGAGCGCCACCAGCAGGTCGCGCGGCACGGAGATCAGGTACGCCTGCCGCATGCCGGCCGGCACGTGCACGATCAGGATGCTGTCGGAGCGCTGGTCCTCGGGGTTCGCGCCGGGCCGGTGGTCGGAGCCGATCAGGAGGTAGTTGAGCGCGCCGTCCAGGTCTGTCCGCTTGTTCCGGGCGGCCGGGTCGAGCAGTTGCTCCTTGGCGACGGTGCGGTCGTAGCGGTGGGTGAGCCAGTTCAGCCCGGCCACGCCGAGCGCGGCGAGCAGGACCAGGACGAGTCCGGTGCCGAGCAGGAACCGGGCCCAGCGGGCGGGTGCGCCCCGCCCGCGTCGGTTCCGTGCTGGCCTGGACGTGACGATCCCCCCGTAGCCGCGACATGAGACCCGCTCACGTCAGGCTACGGGGGGATCGGCCGACCGATGGCGCTTTCGCGCAGGTCAGCAGGTCATTTACGGGTGGAGAGGACGTCCGGGTTGCTCACCACGAAGTCGGCCAGCTTGTCGTTCTTGACCGCCTGGAACATGTCCATGGTCGTCTCGTTGAACGTCTCCCGGCCGTTGCTGTTGCCGGCGAACGTGCCGCCGTTGGTCCGCAGGGTGACCAGGTCGTTCCCGTTGAGGTTCTTGAGCGTGAAGATGAAGTCGGCGATCGGCACGCCGCCGGTGTCCAGGACGAACGCCTTGCCGGCGGCCTTCATCAGCGAGTTCAGCTTGATCGGGTTGGTCAGCATGCCGCCCTCGGTGGCCTTTTTGGCCATCGCCTTGATCAGCTGCTGCTGGTTCTGCTGCCGGTCGTAGTCGCTGTTCGGCAGGCCGTAGCGCTGGCGGGAGTAGTCGAGCGCCTCCCAGCCCTGCATCTCCCGGCAGCCCTTCTTGTGCACCACTGCCTTGTACGGCTTGCCGGTCTTCTTCGCGTCGGCGTTCCACATCGGCTTGCCGTCGACGTACGACATGTGGTGCGACTTGACCTCGTGGCTCACGCAGATGCGTACCGAGCCGAGCGCGTCGATCACGCTCTTGAAGCCGCCGAAGTTGATGATCGCGGCGCCGTCGAAGCCGATTCCGGTCATCGACTTGATCGTCTTGGCCATCAGCTGGGCGCCGCCCTCCCAGCCGCCGCCGTTCTGGGCGCCGTGGAAGAAGGCCGCATTGATCTTGTCGGTGCCGCCTTTGTAGCCGCTCTTCTCGAACGCGGGGATACGCGCCTCGGTGTCCCGGGGGATCGAGATCAGGTACGCCTGGTCGTGGCTGGCGGGGATGTGCAGGATGATGATCGTGTCCGACCGGACGTCGTCGGCGGCCCAGCGCTCGCGGGCGTCCACACCGAGCAGCAGCATGTCGATCGGGCCCTCGAGGCTGTTGCCGCCTTCGGCCTCGCTTTTGCCCGCGCCGCCGAGCAGGTTGCGCTGGGCGATGTTGTCGGTGGCCTGGCCGATGACCGCCTTGCTGCCGACGATGGCGACGCCACTGGTCACCATCAGCACGGCGCCGAGCACAAGCGTGAGCTTCGCCCAGAGCGGGTCCTTGCGCTTGGTGCGCTTCTTCTTGCCACCGCCGGGACCGCGACCGCCGGAACCGGGCTGTGTGGGGATGACCGGAGGGACCCGCCCGGATGATCCGGGTGCCGGTGACTGCGGGCGACGGCTGGTCTGGACCGACATGCGTGCTCCAGCTCGGTGATCGGGGGCGGGACCACTTTACGTATCTGTTCCCGTTCTCGCGACCTCGTAGGGCGGCAATTCCCATCAATACCGGCCCACATCTTCGGGTTGTGGCCGAACGGGCAGGGGTAAGGAGCCGGTCGGCGGTTGGCCTCCGTGGTGGCGAGGCCCTAGCGCTCGTTCCCGGTCATGCCGTGCCGGCGTCAGCCGCCCGCGTTGTCGCCCGAACCCTTCTGGTTGGCCTGCATCCACTCGGCCATCCGGTCCGCGGCGATCGCCTTGTACATCGCCAGCGCCTTCTCCCGGTCGGAGACCACCACCGACTGGCCGTCGATGGTCTGGCCACCCAGGTGCGGGCTGGTGACGAACGTCAGGTTCTCGCCCCGCAGGCTGCGGAACTGCACTGCCATGTCGGTCAACGAGAATCCCTGGTCGACCGTGACGGCGGCGGTCACCGCCTTGAGGAAGTCGTTCAGCTTCTTCGGGTTGGTGAGCGTTCCGCTGCTTGCCGCCTTGTCCATCAGCGCCTTCAGGAACTCCTGCTGGTGCCGCATCCGGGCGAAGTCGCCGTCCGGGAACTGCTTGCGCTGCCGGACCCAGTCCAGCGCCTCGGCGCCGTTCATGTGGTTCACGCCCTTGGTGAACGTCCGGTACGGCTTGTGGATCGACGTGATGGTCCGCTCCACCTTCAGGTCGACCCCGCCCAGGGCGTCGGTGACCTCCTTGAAGCCGCCGAAGTCGATGGCCATCACGTGGTCGATCCGTACGTCGGTGAAGCACTCCACGGTCTTCACCGCGAGCGGCAGGCCGCCGAACGCGAACGCCGCGTTGATCTTGTTGCGGGAGCCGGAGTCGCAGGACGCGCCCGCGCTCTCCGGAATCGGCACGTACAGGTCACGCGGCACCGAGACCAGGTAGGCGCGCTTGTGGTCGGCCGGGATGTGCATGACGATCACGGTGTCCGCGCGCCACTTGCCGGAGCCGTCGACCGGGGCGTCCGGATCCCGCGAGTCGCTGCCCACGAGCAGGATGTTGAACGCGCCGTCGACCTGCTTGGCCGGGCGTCCGCCGGTGATCCCGGCGAACGGGTCCGTGCGGGCCAGGTCGTCGTCGAGATTACGGGCGTAGAACCAGGCGCCGAGGCCGCCGAGCAGCGCCAGCACCAGCACCGCGACGCCGGCCACCAGGCCGATGCGTCCCCAGCGCGGTCGAGGGCCGCGCCGGCCCGGACCGCCCGGACCGCCGTCGCCCGGGCCGCCGGGTCCGGTCGGCCCCACCGGACCGCCGGTACGCCCCGAGCGGGGCGCCTCGTCGTGCGGGGGATACCAGCGGGCATCCGAGGTGCGGGCGCGCCCGGTGGCGCCCCGGCCGGAGCCGGGAACCGAAGCGCGGCCCGCGTCCCGGTTCAGGGGGTGCGGGAACGGAGAGCCGGCAGACGAGGTCGCTGACATGTAACCGAGGGTAGGTCGGCCGGGCCACCGACGCCCTCGTACGCGCGCCGATGTCAGCCGCGTCCCGGGCGGGTTCAGTACCCGAGCCGCCCGCGGAAGTACTCGATCGTGCGCCGGAGTCCGTCTTCGGGCGTGACGCTCGGCTCATATCCGAGCAGTTCGCGGGCGAGGGTCAGGTCCGGGCGGCGCATCTCCGGGTCGTCCGAAGCGCGAGTGATGTAGCTCACCTCGGACGTGCTTCCGGTGAGTGACACGATCGTCTCGGCCAGTTGCCGCATCGACATCTCGTGCTCGGTGCCGCAGTTGATCGGACCGGTCTGCGTCGAGTCGAGCAGCAGCAGGATTCCGCGCACCAGATCGTCGACGTAACAGATCGAGCGGGTCTGGTTGCCGGTGCCGTGCACGGTGATCGGCTCGCCGCGCAGCGCCTGGGAGATGAACGTCGGGATGGCCCGGCCGTCGTCCGGGCGCATCCGCGGGCCGTACGTGTTGAAGATCCGCACGATCGCGGTGTCGGTGCCCCGGCTGCGGTGGTAGGCCATGGTGGCCGCCTCGGAGAAGCGCTTCGCCTCGTCGTAGACGCTCCGGATGCCGATCGGGTTGACGTTGCCCCAGTACGTCTCCCGCTGCGGGTGCTCCTTCGGGTCGCCGTACGCCTCAGAGGTGGAGGCCATCAGGAACCGCGCGCCGTCGTCGGTGGCCCGCTCCAGCAGCGCCAGCGTGGCCACCGAGCCCACCCGGAGGATCTCCACCGGCAGCTTCTCGAAGTCGGTGGGACTGGCCGGGGACGCCATGTGCAGGATCGCGTCGAACCGCTCGGTCATCGCCGGGTGGTGCGGCAGGCCGTCGGAGATGTCCGCCTCGACCAGCGTGAAGGTCGGCTTGTCCAGCAGGTGGGCCACGTTCTCCTTGGACCCGGTGACGAAGTTGTCCAGCACCACTACCGTGCAGCCGCGCTCGACGAGCCGGTCGACCAGGTGGGACGGGACGAAACCGGCGCCGCCGGTGACCAGGATGCGGTGTCCGCTACCGAAGCGGGGAGCGACCTTCATGGCGGTCAGCCTATACACGCGAGGCGGGGCCCCCGCGTACGGCAGGGGCCCCGCTCGACGTGCCGATCAGTGCGCGCCGGCTCCGGTGAGCGAGCGCACCTCCAGCTCCGCGTACTTCTCCTCGTCGCTCTCCTTGGACAGGATCGTGCCGAGCCAGCCGCACAGGAAGCCGAACGGGATCGAGATGATGCCCGGGTTCGACAGCGGGAACCAGTGCCAGTCGTGGTCGGGGAACATCGCCGTCGGCGCGCCGGAGACGACCGGCGAGAAGAAGACGAGCAGCACGGCGGAGAGCAGGCCGCCGTAGATCGCCCAGACCGCGCCCGAGGTGTTGAACCGCTTCCAGAACAGGCTGTAGAGGATCGCCGGCAGGTTGCCCGAGGCGGCCACCGCGAACGCCAGCGCGACCAGGAACGCCACGTTCAGGTTCTGCGCGAAGATGGACAGGACGATCGAGACCGCGCCGATCACCAGCGCGGAGATCCGGGCGACGTTCACCTCCTGCCGTTCCGACGCCTCACCCTTCTTCACCACGTTGGCGTAGAAGTCGTGCGCCAGGCTGGACGACGACGCCAACGTCAACCCGGCGACCACGGCGAGGATCGTGGCGAACGCGACCGCCGCGATGATCGCCAGCAGTGTCGCCCCGCCCAGGTTCCCGCCGAGGAAGTCCACGCCGAGCGCCTCGGCCAGCTGTGGCGCGGCCGTGTTGCCGGCCTTGTCCTGCTCGGTGATCGCCTGCCCGCCGACGATCGCCGCCGCGCCGAAGCCGAGGGCCAGGGTGAGCAGGTAGAACGCACCGATGATGCCGATCGCCCAGAGCACGCTCTTGCGGGCCGCCCGCGCGGTCGGCACGGTGTAGAAGCGGATCAGGATGTGCGGCAGGCCGGCCGTGCCGAGGACCAGCGCGATGCCCAGCGAGAGCAGGTCCATCTTGCTGTAGAACGTCTTCAGCGCGTCGCCGGGTGTCTCCACTCCGTAGCGCAGCCCGGGTTCGAGGAACGCCGCTCCCTTGCCCGAGGCGCTGGCCGCGTCGCCGAGCAGCGAGGACAGGTTGAACTTGTACTTGGCGAGCACCAGCAGCGTCATCACCAGCGCGCCGCCCATGAGCAGGAACGCCTTGACGATCTGCACGTACGTCGTGCCCTTCATGCCGCCGACCGTCACGTAGATGATCATCAGGGCGCCGACCATGATGATCGTGGCGACCTTGGCGGTGTCGGCGTCCATGCCGAGGAAGGTGGTGCCCGGCTTGATGCCGAGCAGCAGCGCGACGAGCGCGCCGGCGCCGACCATCTGGGCCAGCAGGTAGAAGATCGACACGGTGATGGTGGAGACCGCCGCCGCGGTCCGGACCGGCCGCTGCCGCATCCGGAACGCCAGCACGTCCGCCATCGTGTACCGGCCGGAGTTGCGCAGCAGTTCCGCCACCAGCAGCAACGCCACCAGCCAGGCGACCAGGAAGCCGATCGAGTAGAGGAAGCCGTCGTAGCCGTAGAGCGCGATGATGCCGGCGATGCCCAGGAAGGACGCCGCCGACATGTAGTCGCCGCCGATCGCCATGCCGTTCTGGAAACCGGAGAACGACCGGCCGCCGGCGTAGAAGTCGGTGGCGGTCTTGGTCTGCCGGCTGGCCCATACGGTGATCGCCAGCGTGATCGCCACGAAGACCAGGAACAGCGTGATGGTGAGGTTCCGGGCGGTGGTGCTGCCCGCCTCAGCCGCGAGGACCGTGTTCATGGGTCACCTCCCCCATCTCGTCGCGGATCCGGTCGGCGACCGGGTCGATCCGGCGGTTGGCGAACCGCGAGTAGAACCAGGCGATGAGGAACGTGGAGACGAACTGGAGCAGGCCGAAGACCAGGGCGACGTTGATGTTGCCGATCAGCTTCGTGCCCATGAATCCCCGCGCGTACGCGGAGAGGATGACGTAGAGCGCGTACCACAGGAAGAACGCGACGGTCATCGGGAAGATGAAGCCGCGCAGCGCGCGCCGCAACCCGGCGAACTCGTCGGACCGCTGGACGGCGAGGTACCGTTCCGCCGCCGACTCGGCGGGCGCGGACGCGGGTGTGTCCGTGGACATCTGTGGATCACCACCTTCGCAGGCGTGGGGGGAGTTTCGCGCACGGTAGAGAGCGCGCTCCCCGCCCGGGAAGGCTCCGCCGCCCGGCGGCGAACGGCTGCGCCGAACGGCGCCCCGGCTGCGCCGAGTGACCCACGTCACTCCGCTAACCGGTCACCCCGACCGCCGGGTGGGTCAGTCGGTCAGCTCGCGGTAGCGGCCGCGGTAGTGCAGCAGGGGGAGGGTGTCCTCGGGGAGGTCGACCGACTCGATGGTCGCCTCGACCAGCAGGCCCCAGCCGTACTCCCGGGCGGTGTCGAGCCGGCACCCCGCCCACCCGCCGGCGTCCGCCGGCACCGGCCCGTACGGCGTCTCGTTCCAGGCGTCCAGCGCGAACAGGCCGCCGGGCGACGGGAACAGGCCGGCGAAGCGGTCGGCGAGCTGCCGGTGCTGCGGGCCCAGCGGGACCACCGCGAACCGCCCCGCCTCCTCGATGGCCGCCCACAGGTCCGACTCCGCGTCGACCAGGCCGAGTAGCCGGTCCGGCTCGCCCTCGGCGACCAGCGTGGACGAGACGGTCAGCCCGGCCGGGCCGGGTGCGGTCCAGAGCGTCACCGGGGCCGCCAGCCGGCCGCGCAGCCGGCGTGCCGGCGAGCGTTGCCCGGCCGGCGCCGCGAACGGGTCGGTGGAATGGATCTGCGCGCCCGGCTCTGGATTCACGTGAAACATTGTGCCGCCCGCTGCCGGGCGGGGTTCGACGCAACGCCATACCCTGCCGGGCATGAGTCTCATCCCCCCGCAGCAACTCGCCCAGGAACGGGTCGTCGCCGCCGACGCCGTCCTCGGCGGTCAGGTCGACCTGCGTGCCTATCCACACCGGCACCTGCTGGTCCGGGCGAACAACACCTGGGGCCGCCGGGCGTTCCAGCCGCTGATGGAAGCGGTCGAGCACCTGTCCAACTACGGCTGGGAGCTGGTCACCATGACGAGCGTCGGCGACGGCCACCACGTCTACGCGGCGATGCGCCGCACCGCGTAACCGGGATCAGCCGTCGGCGAGCAGGCGGCGGGCGGCGGCCAGCACCTCCGGGTCCGCGCATCCGGCCGCGTACCCGGCGATCCGGCGGCGGATGTCGCGCCCGAGCAGCCACACCCCGATCCGCTCGGCCACCGGGCGCAGGAACGCCGGGCGGCAGCGGAAGTTGTACCGCCAGGTCGCGATCGTGGTGCCGGCCTCGGGGCCGGGCGCGAAGCGCCAGCCGCCGCCGAACCGCTCGAAGAACCACGGCCCGCGCACCATCTTCATGCCGACGTTCGTCGGCGGTGACCAGGAGACGTACTCGCTGACCATGACCAGGCCGTGCCGGGAGCGGGTGTACGTGCGCACGCCCCGGCCGGGCGCCGTCGCGCCGTCGACGAAGTGCTGCTCACGGACGAACGGATCCCAGCGGTAGCGGACCGGCGCGACCGTCTGGGAGACCGCGAACGCCAGCTCCGGCGGGATCGGGACCGTGGTGACCGCCTCGACGACCGGCATCAGCGCCTCGGCGTGACGGTGGCCAGCAGCTCCGGCTGCCGACGGTCCAGTGTGTCCCCCGCGAGGTACGCGCCGAGCAGCGCCGCGCCCACCCCGTACGCCAGTCCGATCGGCAGCGCCAGCCACAGCCACACGTCGCCGAGCAGCGCGGCGGCCACCACGAACGGCACCGCCACCACCGCGGAGGCGACCATGGAAACCAGCGTGAGCAGGCCCTTGGTGAACCCCGCGCCGCTGTTCATGGCGAACGGGTTGCTCGACTCGGGCAGCGAGTAGGCGCCGAGCACCGACACGAACCCGTTGATCGCCAGCCCGCAGCCGTACGCGGCGGCCAACGCGCCACCCATCACGCCGAGCCATGCGGGACGCCCCAGGAAGAGCGCCAGCGCGACCGCGATCACGACGAGCATCGGCACCACGTAGATCGAGAACGCGGTCATCCGGGCCCGCAGCTCCACCCGCCCGGGCACCCCGGCGACCAGGTTCGCGGCGTACGAGCTGCCGTCGAAGCCGAACTGGTTGGCCAGCGTCAGCGACGCGAGCACCCCGACGAAGATCATGGAAAGGCTGACCAGCGCCGGTGAGGAGTCGCCGCCACCGAACTCCGCCCCGCCCTCGGTGGAGAACGAGACGCCGCCGAGGTTGACCATCACCGGTACGAACACACCGACCACGGCGACCGTGATGAGGTTGGCCCGCCGCCGCGCGTCCCGCCACCAGTAGCGGCACTCGCGGGCGACGAGCGCCCCGAACCGGTCCCGCCGCGCCCAGACCACCGCGCGGGGGAACAACTGCGTGACCGCGCCGCCGGCCACGCCGCGCGGCGCGCGCGAAGGGCCGGCGCTCGCCGCGCCCACCATCGCCGACTCCAGCGACCGCGACCACCAGAACAGGAGTACGCCGAGCGTCGCGACCGCGATCAGCAGCTTCGCGACCGCCGCGCCGGCCCGGCCCTCGGCCACGTCGACGCCGACCGTCCACGGCGCGCCGAACGGCGTCCAGCCGACCACCCGGGCCACCCCGTCCAGCCGGTCCCAGTCGGTCTGCTGCACCGCGGCGAGCACCAGCAACTGCAACGGCCCGAGCAGGGCGGCCAGGACGGCGAGCAGCACCGCCGCCAGGTCGCGTACCCGGCGGGACCGCAGCATCGTGGCGAACGCGCTGGTCAGCGCGCGGGCCCCGGCCAGGCAGACCAGCAGCCCGGCGACCACGCCGAGCGCGCCGACCACTGCGGCTGACCAGCCGCCCAGCAGCCCGGCGGTGACCACCAGACCGGCCGCGGTGAGCGCCGTCGCCAGCGCGGGCACGCTCACCAGGGCGGCGGCGAGCAGGCCGGTGACCAGGGTGCGGCGGGACAACGGCAGCAGCGCGAACCGGGCCGGGTCGAGCGTCTCGTCCACGCCGAAGAAGACGAGCGGCAGGAGCAGCCAGCCGAGCGTGAGCAGACCACCGCCGAAGGCGGCCACCATCAGGGCGTACCGGGGCTCGTCGGCCAGGCCCGGCGTGGCGAGCAGGAAGAACCCGACGGCGGCGAACCAGAGCCCGAGCAGCAGGCCCAGCACGAACAGCGCGATCCGCCACTTCTGGCCCCGGAAGTTGTTGCCGAGCACCCGCAGCTTGAGCCGGACGAAGTGCCGGGACGACACGCGCCGGGCCGGCCGCTCGGGGGCGGTCACCGGGACAGCCACGACAGCTCCTCCCCGGTGGCGGTCCGGCCGCCCACGACCTCCACGAAGACGTCCTCCAGCGACCGGTCGCCGCGCACCTCGGTGAGCGTGCCGACCCGCTTGATCCGGCCCTCGGCCAGGATCGCCACGTGCGAGCAGAGCCGCTCGACCACCTCCATCACGTGACTGGAGAAGATCACCGTGCCGCCGCCGCTGACGTACCGGTGCAGGATGTCCCGGATCAGCGCGGCCGAGACCGGGTCGACCGCCTCGAACGGCTCGTCCAGCACCAGCAGGCGCGGGCCGTGCAGCAACGCGCAGGCCAGGCCGATCTTCTTCTTCATGCCGGCCGAGTAGTCGACGACGAGCGTGCGCCCGGCGTCGGAGAGCGCCAGCACGTCGAGCAGCTCCGCCGCCCGCTGGTCGACCACCGCCGGGTCCATGCCGCGCAACAGACCGTGGTACGCGAGCAGCTCCGCCCCGCTCAGCCGGTCGAAGAGGCGTACGCCGTCCGGCATCACGCCGAGCAGGCTCTTGGCGCGTACCGGGTCGGCCCAGACGTCGTACCCGAGCACCCGCGCCTCACCGGCGTCGGGCCGTAGCAGGCCGACGGCCATGGAGAGCGTGGTGGTCTTGCCGGCCCCGTTCGGTCCGAGCAGGCCGTAGAACGAGCCGGTCGGCACGGCGAGGTCGACGCCCGCCACCGCGATCTTGGTGTCGAAGCGCTTGGCCAGGCCACGAAGGGAGAGCGCGGGGTGCTGGTCGGTCATGGTCCGACCGTATCGGTCCCCGCCCAACGGCTGCTCGGACGGCAGGATGATCTCGCCTCATCCCTGAGAGGTACGAGTCGGATCGCCGACGGCGTGCAACCGCCCACCACGGCGGGGGGTGTCAGGCGTACGAACGGCAGCGGGGAGAGAGATGGATCCGGACAGTGGGTTCGAGGAGTTCTACCGGAACAGCAGACAACGCGTGGTGACAGTGCTGTACGCGCTCGGCGGCGACCGGAGCGAGGCGCAGGACGCCGCCCAGGAGGCGTACGCGCGGGCCTGGCAGCGTTGGTCCCAGGTCGGCACGTACGACGACCCGGAGGCGTGGGTGCGCACCGTCGGGCACCGCCTGCTGGTCAACCGGTGGCGCAAGGTCCGCAACAGCGTGGTCGCCTACCGGCGGCACGGACCACCACCTCCGGTCCGGCCACCCTCCGAGAACACTGTCGCGCTGGTCAGCGCGTTGCGGCAGTTGTCGGCGGACCAGCGGCAGGCGATCGTCCTCTACCACCTGGCCGACCTGTCGGTCGCGGAGATCGCGGCGCAGATCGGCGTGCCGAGCGGCACCGTCAAGGCCCGCCTGGCCCGGGGCCGCAAGGCTCTCGCCGCCCTGCTCGACGTGAACTTCCCGGAGGAGGTCCGCAATGCCTGACCCGATCTTCTCCGACCTCTACCAGGACACCGAGGACCTGATCTGGGCGCCCACCGAGCAGGTGCGCCGCCGAGGGCGGCAACGGGCCCGGCGTACCCAGCTCGCCGCCGGCCTGGCCGCCGCGGTCGCCGTCGCGGTCGTGGCGACCGGTGTGGTGCTGGCCCGTCCGGACGCCGCACCGCCGCCGGTGCCCCCGGCGACAGTCGAACCGATCACGCCGACGCCGGCGCCCACGCCGAGCACCACGCCGTCGGCCGAGCCGTCGGCGAGCGGGGCGCCGACGCCGAGTCGCACCGCGGGAGAGCCGGCCGCCAGCATCGGCGGCGGGCCGACCAGCCGTACGCCGAGCCGGACGATTCCGGCGGCGGCGACGCTCCAGCTCGCCGACCTGCCGACGGGCTTCACGATGCAGACGGGAAAGGTGGACGGTGACTGGTCCCTGGAGTTCATGTCCTCCTTCTGCGTGAACGAGTCGCCGACGCTGTCCGACGGGGAGGTGGCCACCCGGTCGGTGGCGTTCAACTCGCCCACCGACTGGATCGTCCAGCGGGTGACCCGGCACTCGGGCACGTCCGCCACCACGGTGATGAAGAATCTCCGCAAGCTGGTCACGGGCTGCGAGATGGAGCAGCCGGGCGACTCGCTGTCGATCATGGCGGAGTCGCTCGGCGGTGACGACGGCGTGCTGGTGGGAAGCGACGTCGGAGGGCGGCCCGGTCGCTGGCTCGTCGTCCGGCAGGGCGATCTGGTGGCGCAGCTCCGCCTCGACTCCCAGACCACGCCCACCGAGGCCCGCCGTACCGCCCGGTCGGTGGCGAACCGGCTGTGTGCCGGCACGGACACCTGCTGACGGGTGCGCGGAGGTGAGGCGGGGCCGAGCGAGCGCGGCCCCGCCTCACAGGCGCAGCGACTCCGGGGTGTGCAGGCGGAGCATGGTGGCGCCGACGTCACGCGGGAGACGCCGCCGGCTGGCCATGGAGACGAGCACCATCACCGTGAACGCCAGCGGCACCGTCCACGCGGCCGGCTGCGTGGTGAGCGTCGCCGGCCATCCGGTCAGCGGCGGGCCGAGCACGGTGAGCAGGACCGCGCCGACCGCCGCGCCGCCGCCGACCAGCACCCCGGCGGCGGCGCCCAGGTCGGTCAGGCCGCGCCACCAGATGCCGAGCACCAGCAGCGGGCAGAAACTCGACGCGGCCACCGCGAACGCCAGCCCCACCACCTGCGAGACGTCCAGCCCGGAGACGTTCAGCGAGAGCAACGCCGGCACTCCGCCGGCGATCACCGTGGCGAGCCGGAAGCCGCGTACCGAGCCGCGGCCCAGCACATCCGTGGAGATCACCCCGGCGACGCTGGTGAGCAGGCCGGACGAGGTGGACAGGAACGCCGCGAACGCGCCGGCCGCGACCAGCGCGGCGAGCAGCCGGCCGGTGGTGCCGTCGCCGAGCGCCGCCCCGGGCAGCAGCACCACCACCGCGTCGGTCTGGCCGCTGACAAGTAGTTGCGGCGTGTAGATGCGGCCCAGTACGCCGTAGACGGTGGGCAGCAGGTAGAAGACGCCGACGAGCGCCAGCACCACGAGCGTGGTGCGGCGGGCGGCGGCGCCGTCGGGGTTGGTGTAGAAGCGGACCAGCACGTGCGGCAGGCCCATGGTGCCGAGGAACGTGGCCAGGATCAGCGAGTACGTGGCGAACAGCCCTCTGTCGTTCTCCCCCGCCGTGTCCGGCAGCAGCCACTCGGTGGGGCCGGTCGCCGCGCCGGACACCTCCGGCACCGGGTCACCGGCGGCGAATTCGAGGCGGTCGCCGGGGCGTACCTCCCGGATGTCGCCGTCGGGCAGCGTGAGCGTCGCGCGGTGCTCGACCACGACGGTGGTCGCGGTCCGGAACGTCGGCCCGTCGGGCGGGGTCACCGCCGGGCGGGCGTCGGCCTGCCACTGCAACGCCAGGAAGATCGCGGGTACGGCGAGCGCGGTGAGCTTCAGCCAGTACTGGAACGCCTGCACGAAGGTGATCGCCCGCATGCCGCCCAGCGCCACGTTCGCGGTCACCACCACGGCGACCAGCAGCGCGCCGAGCGGGTACGGCGAGCCGGTGAGCGTGGCCAGGGTCAGCCCGGCGCCCTGCAACTGCGGCACCAGGTAGAGCCAGCCGATGAAGATCACGAAGACGGTGGCGAGCGTCCGCAGCCGCCGGGAGCCGAGCCGTACCTCGCAGAAGTCGGGCAGCGTGAACGCGCCGGAGCGGCGCAGCGGCGCGGCCACGAACAGCAGCAGCGCGAGGTATCCGGCGGCGAAGCCGACCGGGTACCAGAGCACGTCCACGCCGTACTTGAGGATCAGCCCGGCGACGCCGAGGAAGCTCGCGGCCGACAGGTACTCGCCGCCGATCGCGGCGGCGTTCCAGGTCGGGCTGATCGCCCGGGACGCGACCAGGAAGTCCGACGTGGTCCGGGCCAGCCGCAGCCCGTAGAAACCGATGCCGACGGTGACCAGCGTGACGGCGACGATCGCCGGGACCACGTACCCGTTGGACATCAGCGTTCCGGCCGTCGGATCAGGTCGACGAAGTCCTGCTCGTTGCGTTCGGCCAGCCGCACGTACGCCCACCCGACCACGATCAGGAACGGGAAGGACACGACGCCGAGCAGCAGCCACGGCAGGTTGACCCCGAGCACCGTGACCCGGCCGACCGAGGGCGCGATGGCGAACAGCCACGGCAGGCCGCCGAGCCCGATCATCACCAGCAGGCTGAGCCGCAACGCGAGCGAGAGCTGGGCCCGCATCAGTCCCTGCACCAGCGTCTCGCCCACAGGGGTCTGCTGGGCCAGTTCGGAGCGGGTGCGGTCGGCCGGGCTGCCGGCCCGGGAGACCTCGGCCAGCACGATCCGGGTCCGCTGCGGGGTGGCGGCCGGCTGCGGGCTCTCCGGCTGCCGGGGGGCGGGCGCCGGCGACGCGCGCGGGCCGGGCACCGGGGCGGTCTCGACGGGCCGCCCCGGTGGATGCTGTTCCTCGGCTCCGGTCACCCCCGGCAGTCTCGCCCGCTGAGCCGAATTGTCAAGACCGCGCCGTTGCGCCCTGTGCACAACCTGTGGATAACGCTTCACCCCTGTGGATAACCCGGTGGACGGCGCGGAGTCGTTGTGGACGACCGGGCGGGGTGTCAGGGTGAGCCGGTAGAGAGGAGGTGTGACAGTGACCAGCCCGGCACGGCCCGGCACCGGCGACGTCTGGACGGTGGACGACCTCCAGGACCTCCCCGAGGACGGCCAGGACTACGAGATCTTCGACGGGAGCCTGCTCGTGTCCCCACACGCCGACGTCCGGCACGGCGCGATCGCCAACCGTCTCCGCCGGCTCCTCGACCGGCAGGCTCCGGCCGGTCTGCTCGTCGGGCAGGACGTCGGCGTCAGCGCGAAGCGCTCCTCCTACTTCGTGCCGGAGGTCTTCGTCGCCCGCGAGGAGGCACTGGAGCGGGGTGGCCCGGCCCTCGCCCCGGCCGACGTGCTGCTCGTGGTCGAGGTCGTCTCGCCCGGCAACGCCGGTCGTGACCTGGTCCTCAAGCGCCACGAGTACGGCGTGGCCGGCATCGCGCGTTACTGGCTCGTCGAGCCGCGCAAGGAGACCCTGACCGTGCTGGAGAACGTCGACGGCCGCTACCGCGAGGCGGCGGTGCTCTCCACCGCCGACGTGTGCCGCGCCGACCAGCCGTTCCCGCTCGTCCTGCCGGTCGCCGAGATCTTCTGAGCGCCCTGATCCCGCCTGGGCGTCAGCCGAGGCCCACCCGTACCGGGTTCGCTGTCGCCGAGCCCAGCCAGGTGTGCGGGTTGCCGAACCAGCACCACCCGAGCTTCGGCGCGCCCTGACTGATCCAGAGCGCGGGCACCCGCCGGTCACCGCAGCGCGAGCCCACCAGCGAGAAGCACCTGTTGCTCGCCAGCGCCGCCGGGTACAGCGTGACGAACGCCAGACCTTCGTCGATGGTGATGGGGAGCCGGTCCTTCGCGGTCATGTCCTCCAGCGCGGCCGACGGCGCCACGTTGCGGTACTCCTCGCCCCGATCCACGTCGAAGAGCAGGTACGCGGGCCCGGCCGGCACCTCCAGCTCCTTGATCGGGTGGAAGGTGGGCAGGTCGTCGGCGGGGAAGTTCCGGTCGAGGATGCCGGGCTTGCGCTTGCCGGCGAGCGTGGTGAGCGCGATCCGCTCCGGCACCGGCACCAGTTCCCGCGTGGTCACCAGCAGGAACGGCACCCGTCCCCCGGTGGGGCCGCGCAGCCCGGCGGAACCGGTGACCGCCGCGTCGCGCAGCGGGCTGAGCAGGGCGCGGAACGTCTCCTCGGTCTGCCCGGCCAGCGCCGGATAGCCGAGTTGAACGAGGCGGTCGAGCTGGCTGTCGAATTCTGCGGCGGCGTCGAAGCGGTCGTCGGACATGCGGTCCCCCACCCTGTCGTACGGTCTGCCGTACATTGTACGCCAGCGTCGGCGGTGGCCCCTCCCTCAGCGACTCCAGTCCTGCTTCGCGGCACGGACCAGCTTGTCCTTCAGCTCCCGGGTGTGCCGGCGGCTGACCGGCAGCTCGGATCCGTCGATCACCACCACATAGCCGGAGTTGACCAGCCGCAACTCGGCGATGAGCCGCAACTGCACCAGGTACGAGCGGTGGATCCGGACGAACCCGGCATCGGCCCAGCGCTCGGCCAGCGTCGCCAGCGAGACCCGGACCAGGTGCGACCCGTCCGCCGTGTGCAGGCGCGCGTAGTCGCCCTGCGCCTCCACCCACCGCACCGCCGAACGGGGCAGCATCCGGGTGGTGCCCGCCAGCTCGATCGGGATGGTCGGATCCTCCTCCGCCCGGGCCAGCGCGGCCGGGTGCGACGGCACCACCCGGGAGCCGATCACCCGGCGCAGCGACTCGGCCAGCCGCTCGGCGCGTACCGGCTTGCGGACGTAGTCGGTGGCGCCCAGGTCGAACGCGTCCACCGCGCCGTCGTCGTACGCGGTGACGAACACGATCGCAGGCGGACGGGCGAACCGGCGCAGCACCCGGGCCAGTTCCATGCCGTCCAGCCCCGGCATCCGGATGTCGAGGAACACCACGTCCACGTCGTCGTCGCGGAGCACCCGCAGCGCCTCTGTCGCGTCCCCCGCCGTGTGCAGCCGGGCCACCCGGGGATCGGCGCGCAGGTGGTACGCCAGCTCGTCCAGCGCGGGCGGCTCGTCGTCCACCGCCAGCACCCGAAGGAACCCCGTCACGAGGAAACCCGTACGCCGGGGTGGAACTTCGGCACCCGCATGCTCACCTTCGTACCCGAGCCGAGGCCGGTCTCGACGACCAGGCCGAACCCGTCCCCGAAGACCGACCGGAGCCGTTCGTCGACGTTCGAGAGACCGACGTGCTGCCCCGGGTCGTCGGCCGGGTCGCTGCCCGCCCCGGACAGCTCGGCGATCCCGGCGGTCAGCGTCGTCGGATCCATCCCCACCCCGTCGTCCTCCACCGTAATGTGACACTCCGCGCCCGCGTCCCGGGCCTCGATGCTCACCATGCCGGTGCCCGGCTTGCGGGACAACCCGTGGCGGACCGCGTTCTCCACGAGCGGCTGCAGGCAGAGGAACGGCAGCGTCACCGGCAGCACCTCGGGGGCGATCTGCAGGCGCACCTGGAGCCGCTCGCCGAACCGTGCCCGCTCGATGGTCAGGTAGCGGTCGATCGAGCGCAGCTCCTCGGCGAGCGTGGTGAACTCGCCGTGCGCCCGGAACGAGTAGCGGGTGAACTCGGCGAACTCCAGGATCAGCTCCCGGGCCCGCTCCGGGTCGGTACGCACGAACGAACCGATCGCGGTCAGCGCGTTGTAGATGAAGTGCGGGCTGATCTGGGCGCGCAACGCGCGCACCTCGGCCCGGGCGAGCCGCTCCCGCGACGACTCCAGCTCGGCCAGGGCGAGCTGGTCGCCCGCCCAGTGCGCGGTCTCCAGCGTGGCCTGCACCAGACCCGGGGCCGGCCGCTCGCCGGCCAACCGCCACCAGCGCGCCGACCACCCGGCCGTCCGCGCGCAGCGGCGCCACCACCGCGCCGCGGACCGGGCAGTCGACCAGGTCGCAGCGCAGCTCCGACTCGCCCAGCACGGTGGAACGCCCGCTGCCGACCGCGCGCCGGGCCGCCGCGACCAGTTGATCGCCGTGGTGCGCGCCCTGCCCGTCGACGGCGAGCAGCGTGTCCCGGTCCGTCAGCGCCAGCCCGGCCGCGCCCACCAGGGCCCGCAGATGGCGTACGGCCTTCGCCGCGTCCGCGGCGGTCAGCCCGGCGCGCAGCGGCTCGGCGGCGAGCCCGGCGGTGTGCAGCCCCGTACGTGGCGCGCTGCGTCGCCGTGGCGATGCCCCGTCGGCCCCAGCCGCAGCACCGCCCAGAGCGCCGCCGCCTCCGCGGTCACGAGCGAGACGACGGCGAAGACGGCGGAGAGGTTGCCACCCACGCAGCGATCCTGCCGGGTGCCGGCCCGGTAGCGCTAGTACGCGCCCTTGCGGGCCAGCACCACGCCCACGGTCCGCCACAGGATGCTCAGGTCGTACGCCAGCGACCAGTTGTCGACGTAGTAGAGGTCGAGCCGGACCGCCTCGTCCCAGGACAGGTCGGAGCGCCCGCTGATCTGCCAGAGCCCCGTCATCCCCGGGCGCACCGCGAGACGGCGGCGCTCGGTCTCCGAGTACGTGGCGACCTCGTCGGGCAGCGGCGGAGGCGGTCCCACGAGGGACATCTGGCCGCTCACGACATTGAGCAACTGGGGCAGTTCGTCGAGCGAGGTACGGCGCAGGAGACGGCCCACGCGTGTCACGCGGGGATCCCTGCGCATCTTGAACATCGCGCCGTCGTTCTCGTTCTCGCCCGCCAGCTCGGCCTTCATCGCGTCCGCGCCGACCTTCATCGAGCGGAACTTCCACATCATGAACGGCACGCCGTTCTGCCCCACGCGCTCGCTGCGGTAGAAGACCGGGCCGCGCGAGGTGAGCTTGACGGCGAGCGCGATCCCGAACAGGAGCGGCGAGACGACGGCGATCCCGAGCACGGCGAGCACGCGGTCGAGGACCGTCTTGAGCACCGGCTGCATCCCGCGCTACCAGGAAAGATCAAACGAGTTGTGGAGGGGGTTGCGTCGCGGGGGTTCTGAGAACGATCGCTGCGTTCCCGTTCCGAATTGTCTTGCTGGGTGAAATTCACTTAAAGACCTTCCGATAACGGCAGCACCCGGCCGCGCGTGCGTGCAGCATTGAAAGACTGTCTCTATAGGTAAGGCGAGGAGAAGAGGGCACGTGGACGGTCGAACCGCACCGCGAGAGAGTCAGAGGCCCCGTCGAGCGGGTATCACGTCAGTAATTTAAACGTGCACGGTACATTACCTGCCCCGAACCACGTACAAGGGCGACCTGGACCCTGGCTTGATTGGTTGACAGTGGAACGGCATGAGCGACATCTCGCCCCACAGCACGTTGATCAGCTGGGGCAGCTCGTCCAGCGACGTGGCCCGCAGGAAGCGGCCCACCGGGAAGACCCGGGGGTCCTGCTTCATCTTGAACAGCATGCCGTCGGTCTCGTTCCGGTCGACCAGACCGGCGAGCCGCTCCTCGGCGTCGACGTACATGGTCCGGAACTTCCAGACCCGGAACGTCCGCCCCTCGTGCCCGACGCGGGGCTGGCGAAAGAAGACCGGCCCGGGGTCGGAGATCCGGATGGCCAGGGCGATGGCGGCGAAGAGCGGGACCAGCATCAGCAGGCCCAGGCCGGCGGCCACCCGGTCCATCAGGTTCTTGACCAGCAGCGCCGGCCCGGACAGGGTCGGCTCCTCGACGTGCAGCAGCGGCAGGCCCTCGATCGGGCGGATGTGCACCCGGGGACCGGCGATGTCGGTGAGCTGGGGCGCGACCACCAGGTCGACGCCGGAGCCCTCCAGCTGCCAGGCCAGGCGGCGCAGCTCGCCCGGCTCGGCGCTGGCCGAGCCGCAGACCGCGATGGTGTCGCCGCCGACCTCACGTACCAGGGCGAGCACGTCGCGGCCCGCGTACACCGGCACCGGGGTCTCCAGGCCGCGGGCGGCGGCGTACCCGTCGGTGAGGTGGATGGCCACCGGGATCAGGCCGACCGACGGGTGCCGGGTGACAGTGGTGTAGACCTCCAGGCACTCGGGCAGCGTGCCGACGAGCACCATCCGGTGCCCGGCGTGCCCGAACCGGCGGCGCAGCCCGTGCAGGGCGGCCCGGGCGATCAGGCGGCCGAGCAGGATCAGCAGCAGCGCGCCGAGCAGCGCGAAGCCGACGGTCCACCGGGACAGTGTGGTCTTCGTCGCGAAGGCGAGGAACGACACGGTCGCTGCGACCGCCAGGCCCGAGCGGATCACCCGCTTGAACTCGTCCGGACCGAGGCCGAGGTAGCGCCGGTCGTACGCCCGGTTGCCCCAGAGGATGAGCACCCAGCCGAGCGGCAGCAGCAGGAACGCCACGGTGTAGAACCACGCCTCGGGCGCGTCCCGGAAACCGGAGGCCGCCTGCTCGAAGATCTGCACGGCCAGGAAGCTGGCCAGAGCCGCCGCGCCGAAGTCGAGCAGCAGCAGGAAAAGGATGTAGGGCCGGTGCCACCGGGAGACCCGGCGCCGGGCGCGGGCCCACGCCGACCGGGGTACGCCGTTGTGCGACGGCGGAGTCGGCGGCTGGATCTCAAAGCTGTCGACGTGCCGCACGCTCTTGCTCCGGCCTCTGTCGGTTACCGGGCGCTGGAGGCTTGTCGTCACCTCAACCCATGTCCTCCCGCATGACCCGCACCCTCACTCGCCGTGAGGATCCGGGTCGCTCACCGTCCCAGTCTCCCACGCGGGCCCGGCCCGGACCGGCCCCCGCGAAGAAGCCGTGCCGCTGGTGCTCGGTGAGATCTGGCCGGCTCCGAATCAGTTGTGAAGCCGGGGACCGAGCCACTATACCGATGGATGACCACTCGGGTAGAGGGGCGGACCCGGACCTTCGGTGATCCCGGGTCGATTCCACTCAGTAATCGCCGGGTGCGGTTACTCACCGTACGAGACGGGACAACCTTCGGTCAGCCAGCGGCTTCCCGCCGGTCTGACATGTGGGGCAGTACTGGAGGCTCGAATCGGCGAACGAGACCTCACGCACCGTGTCGCCGCAGACCGGACATGGCAGGCCCTTGCGGGCGTGCACCTTGAGCCCGGAGCGCTTCTCGCCCTTCAGCTCCGCCGCCCGCTGGCCCATCGACCGGCGTACCGCGTCGCCGAGGACCGTGCGCGTCGCCGCGTGCAGGCCGGCGAGCTGGTCGTCGGTGAGCCGGTCGGTGATCGCGAACGGCGAGAGCCGCGCCGTGTGCAGGATCTCGTCGGAGTACGCGTTACCCACCCCGGCGAGCACCGACTGGTCGGTCAGCACGCCCTTCACCTGGCCCCGGCGACTGCGCAGCCGCTCGGCGAAGGTCGGCAGATCCGCCTCCAGCGCGTCCGGCCCGAGCTTCGCCACACCCGGCACCAGCGCCGGGTCGGTGACCAGATAGGCGGCCAGCTTCTTCTGGGTGCCCGCCTCGGTCAGGTCGAAGCCGGAGCCGTCGTCGAGGCGTACCCGCACCGCTATCGGGCCCTTGCCGGGCCGCAGCGGGGTCGCCGCCGGGAACGCCTCCCGGTAGTGCAGCCAGCCTGCCCGGGCCAGGTGGACCACCAGGTGCAGTCCCTCGTCGAACCGGACATCGAGGAACTTGCCGTACCGGCCGGCACCGGTGATCGTACGGCCGGCGACAGTGCTCGGCGGCGGGTCGTACGTCTTGAGCGCGCTGATCGCGGCGACCTCGAACCGCTCCACGCGGCGGCCCACCGCACGCTCGCGCAGGTAACCGGCGAGCGCTTCCACCTCCGGAAGTTCGGGCATCGTCCAACGGTAGCCTTCTTTCCCGTGAGAATCGTGGTGGCGCACAACCGGTACCGGGAAGCCCAGCCCTCCGGCGAGAACACCATCGTCGACGCGGAGATCGCCCAGCTGACCGCCGCCGGCGTGGAGGTGCTGCCGTTCCTGCGCAGCTCGGACGAGATCCCGTCGATGTCCAAGCCGGCCAAGGCGCTGCTGCCGATCTCGCCGATCTGGGCCCCGAAGGCCCAGCACGACCTCGACCGCCTGCTGACCGAGCACCGGCCGGACGTGCTGCACCTGCACAACCCGTACCCTCTGCTCTCGCCCTGGGTGGTGCGGACCGCGCACAAGCGCGGGGTGCCGGTGGTGCAGACCGTGCACAACTACCGGCAGGTCTGCTCCTCCGGGCTGTACTTCCGCGACGGCGTGATCTGCCAGGACTGCCGGGGCCGGGCGCTGGGCGTGCCGGCGATCGTGCACCGTTGCTACCGCAACTCGCGGGCGCAGAGCGCGCTGATGGCGACCACGCTCGCCGTGCACCGCCCGACCTGGAAGTCGGTGGACCGGTACATCGCGCTCACCACGGCTGTGGCTGATCATCTGCGCGACTACGGCATCCCGGACGAGCGGATCGTGGTCAAGCCGAACGCGGTACCCGACCCGGGCACCCCGGCGCCGGTCGGGAACGGCTTCCTCTTCATGGGGCGGCTCAGCCCGGAGAAGGGGCTGGACCTGCTGCTCGCCGCGTGGCGGCGGCATCCGGTGGGTGCGCTCGGCCCGCTGCGCATCGCCGGTGACGGCGAGCTGCGCCCGCTCGCCGAGGCGGCCGCCGCCGAGCGGCCCGACGTGCACTACCTAGGCCAGCTCGACCGCTCCGGGGTACGCGCGGCGCTGGCCGACAGCTCCGTGGTGCTGGCCACCTCCACTTGGCACGACGTGCTGCCCACCGTGATCATCGAGGCGCTGGCGTCCGGGCGGCCGGTGCTCGGCACCGCGCTGGGCGGCATCCCGTACCTGGTGGGTGCGGACGGCCCGCGTGAGCCCGCCGGCACCGGCCCGGCCGAGGTGGCCACCGCCGCGCCCGGCGACGGGCATGTCGCGTTGCCGGTCGGGGTGCAGCGCGGCGAGGCGGGTTGGGTGGTGGCGCCGGAGGTCGACGCGCTGGCCGCCGCGCTGCCGCTGGCCGCCGCCGAGGCGGGGATGCTCGCCGGTCCGGCCCGATCCCGGTACGAGCGCACGTTCCACCCCGACGTGATCACCAAGCGCCTGATCGACATCTACGCCGGCCTGGCCGCCCCCGGAGGCCGCCCCGCGCGCTGAGCCCAGGTGTGCTGAGCCCAGGTGTTAGGAAGGGCCCCTTTTTATGCACGAGGCGTTAAGAAGGGGCCCTTCCTTACCGCAGGGAGGCGCGGGCGGAGAAGGCGATGCTCGCCAGCAGGAAGCCGCCGTTGACGGTCGTGAACGCGACCATCACCCAGAACGCCAGCGCGGGCGCGAAAGCCAGCACCAGACCGGCCACGAAGATCACCGCGCCGTAGTCGCGGACCAGCTTCACCAGGCGTACCGGGAGCGAGGTCGAGGTGACCATGCTCGCCGCGTTCGGCCCGGACTGCATCACCGACGTCACCAGGTTGACCATCCAGGTGCCGGCGAACACCGCCACCAGCCACACCGGCGTGGACGGGCGCTGCGCCACCGCCGTCGCGCCGATGGCCGCGACCAGCGCGATCTGGGCGGCCACGTCGCAGAGCACGTCGATCCGGGCGCCGGCCGCGCTGCCCTGCCCGGTCACCCGGGCGAGCTGCCCGTCGGCGCAGTCCAGCGCGTACGCGATCTGCCACGCGACCAGCGCGAACAGCCCGACCGCCCAGGCCGGTACGGTGCCGGCGGCCACGTCGTCGGCGAGCGCCACCACGGTGACCGAGGCGGCCAGCCCCAGCACCAGGTTGGCCAGCGTCAGCGCGGTCGGGCGCAACCCGAGGCGCTGGGCGACGAGCGCGAAGGCCGCCCCGATCCACTGACTGATCGACTCGCTGAACAAGCCGCCTCCCCGGTTGACCCGGTGGAAGTCGGCGACTGTGGGACGGGGCTCAGCCAATGTGGTCGCGGAGGGCACCGGCGTAGTCTGCCAGCCGCTCCCGCGTCTCGGTAGCGGACATCGCGAGGTGTTCGAGGATGGTGTAACGGTCCGGCCGGGTGGCCGGCGCGAACTGCACCGCCTCCACGAACTGGTCGTCGGTCAGCTCGACCTCGGCCGGCAGCCGGGGCAGCCCGTGCCGGGTCAGGCAAGCCGCCATCTCGGCGAACCGGCGCTCGTCGCCGCGCAGGTACGTGCAGAACAGCGCGCCGAGCCCGGCCAGCTCGCCGTGCGAGGCGGTACCGGGGAAGAGCGCGTCGATCGCGTGCATGATCTCGTGGCAGCCGCCGCTGCACGGCCGGCTGGTGCCCTCGATCGCCATCGCCAGGCCACTGGAGATCAGCGCGTCGGCGAGCACCGTGACGAAGCCGTCGTCGTTCATGTCACCCGGGTGGTTGAGCACCGCCTCGGCGCCCGCGCGCGACAGCGAGGCGGCCAGCCCGTCGACCCGCTCACCGCGGACCCGCCGGGCCAGTTCCCAGTCCGCCAGCGCGCTGATGTTGCTGACCACGTCGCCGATGCCGGCCCGGTTGTGCCGCTCCGGCCCGGCCTCCACGAAGTCCAGGTCCACGATCACGGCGATCGGGATGTGCACGCCGTAGGAGCCCTTCAGGCCCTCGGTGATCAGGCTCGCCACCGGGGAGGCGATGCCGTCGTTGGCGAGGCTCGTCGCCACCGACACCATCGGCAGCCCGCGCCGGGTCGCCGCGTACTTGGCCACGTCGATCGTCTTGCCGCCGCCGATGCCGACCACCGCGTCGTACGACCGGGCGCGCAGCTTCGTCCCCAGGTCGTCGGCGGCGTCCAGCGTGCCCCCGGCCACGGTGAACACGTCGGCCGAGCGCAACGACGGCCGGATCAGCTCGGCGATCCGTTCGCCCTGCCCCGGCCCGACCACCACGGCGACGTCGCCACCGGCGGAGATGCGCCCGTCGGAGAGGATCGCCGCCAGGTCGGCCACCGCGCCCCGCCGCACGTCGATGTGCAGCGGGGTGAGGACGCTGCGGGCTAGTAGCGGCACGCGATCTCCCGCGCCCGGGCCAGATCGGCGTGGTTGTCGACCTCGACCCAGGAGACGTCACCGATCGGGGCCGCCCGCACCTCGCCGCCGCGCTCGGCGAACTCCTGGTAGCCGTCCTCGTAGTAGAGGTTCGGGTCGCGCCGCCAGGTCGCCTCCAGCGCGTCCGCGAGCGGCTCGGCCACCTGCGGCTCGATCAGCGTCGCGCCGATGTACTCGCCGTACGCCTCGCCCGGGTCCATCAGCTTGGTGATGCGGGTGAGCTGGCCGGCGGCGTCGAAGGTGGTCTTCATCTCCTCCTCGGCCAGCGGCTTGAGCGTGTCCACGGCGAGCAGGATGCCCGGCCCGCGCTCGGCCAGCAGCGTCTTCTCCACGCTCACCGGGTGCACGGTGTCGCCGTTGACGAGCAACACGCCCCGGGAGAAGTACTCGCGCGCCAGCCAGAGCGAGTACGCGTTGTTCCACTCCTCGGCCTTGTCGTTGTGGACCAGGGTGAGCGTGACGCCGTACTTCTCCTCCAGGGCGGCCTGCCGCTGCCGCACCGCGTCGGCCGCGTAGCCGACCACGATCACGACCTCGTTCAGCCCCACCTCGGCGAGGTTGCGCAGCGCGATGTCGAGGATGGTGGTCTCCCCGTCGACCGGCACCAGGGCCTTGGGCAGGGTGTCGGTGTACGGCCGCAGCCGGCGCCCCGCTCCCGCGGCGAGCACCATCCCGATCATGCCGACACGCTCCTCTTCTCGACCCGATTCCACCCGGCGAGGATATCGCCGGGCGCCGACCGGCAGTGGTTCAGCCCGTCAGCCCGATCGAACGCAGCGCGGCGAAGCCGTCCTCGGCGATCCGCCGGATCAGCCCGTCGTTGACGTTCCGGTGCTCGTCGAGCAGGTCGACGTCCGACTCCGCCAGCCAGCGGAACTCGGTGTGCTTGCCGGCCTCCAGCCGAGGGCGGCTCAGGTCGCCGTCCACCCGGACCAGGAAGTCGGTCTCCACCCGGGTCAGCCCGTCGTCGGCGGTGTAACGGTATTCGCCGACCAGGCCGAGCACGTGCGACACGGACCAGCCGGTCTCCTCGGTGACCTCCCGGCGCAGCGCGTCGTCGATCTCCTCGCCCGGTTCGAGGTGGCCGCCGACGATGTCCCAGCAGTTCGGGAAGAGGCGTCGGTCGGGGGATCGGCGTTGGATGAAGATGCGGCCGTCGTCGTCGACGATCAGCGCGCCGGCGCAGCGCAGGGGCTCGGTGGGCACCCTCCGACAGTAGCCATCCGCGCCGCCTCCGGCGATGCCCGTCCTTGTCCCGGTACGCATAGAGGGCCCACCATGTCCGTACTCAGTCGCCGTCCCACAGGGGTGATGTGTGATGCAGGTACGCGAAGCGATGTCCAGCGAGGTACTCGTGGTCGGGCCGGAGCACACGCTCCGGCAGGCGGCCCGGATGATGTCGGCCCGCGGTGTCGGGTCGGCGGTCGTGATCGACCCGGACTCCGAAGGGGTCGGGATCATGACCGAACGCGACGTGCTGAAGGCGATCGGTGCCGGGCTCGACCCGGATGTCGAGCGCACCGGCGCGCACCTGACCTGGGACGTCGTCTACGCCGGCCCGGACTGGACGGTCGAGGAGGCCGCCGCGGCGATG
The DNA here is from genome assembly GCF_000568915.1 of Micromonospora sp. M42. Classification (NCBI taxonomy): domain Bacteria; kingdom Bacillati; phylum Actinomycetota; class Actinomycetes; order Micromonosporales; family Micromonosporaceae; genus Micromonospora; species Micromonospora sp. M42. The sequence goes on from NZ_KK037233.1 coordinate 4,481,661, forward strand.
GCCCGGGGCGGTTTCCGGCACCTGGTCGTGCTCGACGGGCGTGAGGTGGCTGGAGTGATCTCGGTACGGGATCTGATGCGGGTCTGGGCGGGGCAGCACGCGCCGACCCGGAGCTGAACCGGGCCGGCGCGACGGGCGCCGGAGAAGGGCGATGGCCCGGCCGATACCGGCCGGGCCATCGTCGTGTGTGTTCTGTTTCGGTCGTGCCGCCCGTCAGGGGCCGACGAAGACCGAGGTGCCGCGCCAGTCCACGTCGTCGACGCTCGGACCGCTGCGCACCGTGGCGGTACCGGTCGGCACGCCGCCCGACCACGCCATCGAGGCGAGGTTGCCGGTGCTCCGGGAGACGACGTAGAGCGTGTCGCCGTCCAGGAACAGGCCGCCCGCGTCGGCGAAGCCGGTGGTGCCGGTGACCGTGTTGCGCTCGGCGCCGACGGTGCCGGTGTCCGGCGCGAACCCGCGCCAGAACAGCGTGCTCTGACCGGCCAGCGAGTAGTAGACCCGGCCCTTGGAGTAGAACATCGCGGTCACGTTCGGCAGTTCGGCGGAGAAGTTGCCGGTCATGCCGGCGTAGGTGGAGCCCTCCGGCGCGGAGCCGGTGACGACCAGGTCCCACTTCGCGTCGTGGTACGGGTCCAGCTTCTTCGCGGTGCCGAACTCGGTGCCGTCGAACGAGCGCTTGTAGAGGTCGCCGCCGACGCCGTAGAACAGGTCACCGCCGACCCAGAACGCGCCCTTGATGTTCGACCAGCCGGTGTTGTCGCCGTTCGGCACCGACATCGCGTTGCCGACCGAGGACGCGCCGTCGTACGTCCGCTTGGTGATGCTGTCCACCGTGGTGGACGGCGGCACCGGCGGCAGCTTGACGATCTCGATGGCCTGCACCAGCGGGTTCTCCAGGACGCGACCGAAGTCGATGTCGATGTTGCCGTCACTGGTGACCGGGAACGCCCGCATGGTGCCCCGGTTGGTGGCGCCGATCGCCGTGATCGGGTCGAAGTTGCTCAGCTTGACGACGCCGTCGATGCTGACGTTGAACTTGCGCTTGCCGGCGGTGGCGGTACCGGCGTAGCGGTTCGCCAGGTAGAGGCGCACCTGCACCGGCGTGCCGGCCGGAACCGGGAAGTCCCACTGCATGTCCGGCGCGGTCGACTCGTCCCACCGCTCCGAGTTGAACAGCTCGACCGGCGTGCCGGCCGGCACGGTGGCGTCGAGCGCGGCGTTGGTGGGGTAGCTGGTCACCTGGCTGCCGGTGTTGTGGTAGGTGCTCGGCGCGGCGGCGGTGTCCGCAGCCCAGGCCGGCCCGCTCGGCGCGGCCATCTGGTCGCCACCGGCGTTGACCCGGTAGAGCACGTCCGAGGCGTCCGGGGTGGGCGCGGTCTTGACGATCTCGATGCCGTGGACCAGCGGGTTCTGGACCACCCGGCCGAAGTCGATGTCGACCACGCCGTCGCTGACCAGGGAGATCGACTGCATCGTGCCGCGGTCGGTGCCACCGGCGGCCACGACCGGGTCGAAGTCGTTCAGCTTGAGCACGCCGTCGACGCTGACGTCGAACTTGCGGTTACCCGGCTTGCTCGTGCCGGACCAGCGGTTGGCCATGTAGATCCGGACGTCGATCCGGGTGCCGGCCGCGACCGGGATGTCCCACTGCATGTCCGGCGCGGTCGACTCGTCCCACCGCTCCGAGTTGAACAGCGTGGCCGGCGTGCTCGCCGGCACGGTGGCGTCGAACGTGGCGTTCGTCGGGTACGTGGTCACGCTGTTGCCGGTGTTGTGGTACGGGCTCGGCGAGGCCTCGCTGTCGGCGGCCCAGTCCGGCCCGCCGTCGGTGGCCGGGATGGCCGGACCGCCGGCGTTGACCCGGTAGAGCACCTCGGTCTGCGCCGCGCGACCGGCCTGGTAGACGTTGCCCGGCAGGCCCTTGGTGCTGGTCGAGTGCGGGGCGTTGCCACCGGCCAGCGGGAAGAACGCGAGCCGCTTGCGCTGGTAGTCGAAGTCGCCGATGTACTCCTGGTCGCTGCCCAGCCAGAGCCCCTCCGGGGTCACCAGCATCTCGGTGACGCCGTAGCCGCGCGGGTGGCGGCCCGGGTTCCAGGACAGCGGCAGGCCGCTGACCGGGTCGAGGGCGGCGATGCTGGCACGCGGCACCGCGCCCGGTCCGGCCTTGTCCCGGGCGAGCGGGTTGTTCGACCAGCGGAAGTGGCCGCCGACGTAGATGGCCTTCTCGCTGATGCCGACGGAGAGGAAGGTGTCGCCGCCGCTGAAGTTCGTCCAGGTCGGCTTCTGGCCGGCGCCGGTGGCGTCGGTCTCCCAGCGGGCTGCGGAGTCACAGAGCGTGCCGGGGTAGGACGCGCCGGTGGTGACCACCACGAAGTACTTGCTGTCCGGGGAGAACTGGACGTCGCGCACCCACGAGTCGAACGCGGTGTACTTGCAGGCCGCGGCGTAGCTGTCGGTGTTCCAGTCGGCGATGGTCGCGGAGTTCTCACCGAGGTTGATCCGCACGATCTGGTCGTGCACGACGCCGTCGGCCTTCTTGAAGTTGCCGATGACCACGAGGTGCTTGCCGTCCGGCGAGACGGTGAACTTCTCCACGCCCACACCGGCCGAGGCCCCGTTGTTGGTCGGGGTCCAGTTGTGGTTCTCGGTCAGCGCCACGGTGAGGTAGTCGTCCACCGCGCCGGTGGTCGGGTTCAGCGAGGCCAGCCCGTTGCGGTTGGTCGTCGCGGTGACGGTGGTGAAGATGCCGCCGACGAGCAGGTGGCCGTCGACGAGCGCGATGTCGCTGACGGTGCCGTTGAACGCCGGGCCCTTGAACCCTTCGACGGGGGTGCCGTCGGCGACGTTCAGCAGCGCCAGCTTGCGGAAGTTCTTGTCGCCGACCTTGTTGAACTTGCCGGCCACGTAGACGGTGCCCGGGGTCGGGCCGGCGATGATGGCGGTGACGTCGTTGTCCAGCACCGGCGCGAACGCATTGTCGATCTTGCCGGTGGCCTTGTCGAAGGCGAGCAGCCCGCGCCGGTCGACCGGAGTGGGTGAGGAACCCCGGTTCTGCGCGTTGGTGAACGAGCCGCCGACGATCACCTTGCTGCCGGCGTCGTGGATGGCCACCACGTTGCCGTCGTTGATGTTCGGCGTCTTGTCCGACGGCACCTCGCCGACCATCGTGCTGTGGTCGGGCGCGGGCGCGGTGGTCGGCGCGGCGAGCGCCGGCACCGGTGTGAACAGGGTGGCGATGCCGAGTACGGCAGCGCCGAAGGCGGACACCGAGCGGTGTCTCAGGATCGAGGAAGCCACAGGCTACTCCGGGGGGAATACGTCGGAGGCGCTGCGATCGTGGCCGGTGCCGACTTGAGGCGGGGCGTCACTCGACCGACCGCAGACGTGAGAGCAATACCTTCTCGCATTCGCCGGTCGCGCGTCCACCCGGGATCGGCCTTTTTGGCCGAGGAAACGGCCCGGGTCGCACGAAAAGACGAGCGACTATCACTCGCCGGACACGGAGGGTGTCCCTGAGGGGACGCTCAGGTCGGGCATCGGCGGCTGGAAGTACGGATCCGTCGCCATCTCCCGGAAGACCTTCTCGCTTTCCGGGTCGTCGCCGAACGTGCTGTCGTAAATCGGCTTCTGCGTCTGCTTCGCCGCGAAGTAGACCGCCGCCTTGATCTGCGGGTGCTTCTTCAGGTACGGCCCGACCTCGCGCATCCAGTCGGCCCGCTGGCCCGGACGCCCGTCCTGGGTCAGGCCGAACTCGCCGATGACGACAGGCCGCGGGTGCTTCTTGGCGAACGCCATGAAGTGGTCCATGCGATTGGAGAAGCTGTTCCACTCCGGGCTGGGATAGACGTCGGCGCAGAGCCAGTCGACCTGGTCGTCGCCGGGGTAGTAGGCGGCGGCCCGGCGCTGCGGCTCGGCGAAGCCGTCCGCGTGCGGGCACCACACCCAGGCCGCGTTGGTGACGCCCATCTCCGTGAAGATGCCGCGGACGTGCTTCCACGCGGCGACGTAGTCCTCCGGCGAGTGCATGCTCGCGGCCAGGTTCGGCCGGTCCATCTCCCACCGGTAGCGCAGCAGCACCGGAACGCCGAACTCCTTGACGTCGCGCGCGCGTTCCCGGATCAGCGTGTCGTAGATGCCGCTGACCGTGGAGCGGGTGTCGGTGCCCTGCCAGGAGATCATCTGGAGCCTGCCCCGGGCCTGGAACGCCCGCTCGCTGGCGCCCGGGAACGGCTCGTTCCACTCGTGGAACATGTGCGCGATGGCGAGTGTGCCGCCGGCGGCCCGGTTGAACTCGTCGAACGCGGCGGCCCGCCCGGTGGCGGTGTGGTACTGCGGCTTGACCCAGGTGCCGAGCCAGGCGCCCTGCTCCGGCGGCTCCGGCCCGCGGCCGGTGGTGCGGACCGGCGCGGTCCGCGGCGTCACGGTCGGTGGAGGCGGCGCCGCCGTGGTCCCCTCGTCGGACCGTTCGGAGCCGATCTCACAGGCCGTCACGGCCGGTGCCAGCAAGGCCAGGCCCAGCACGGCAGCCATCGTCAGTCGTAACCGTCGTACCACCGCAACCTCTCCCCAGGACGGTCGCCGGCCACGGTGGGGCCCTGACGGATCCGCGTGAGCGGAGAGGCACGCCGGGCCGGGCGGGCGACCCCTGGCACTCTACCCGGGGAGGAGCGCTCAGGCGGGGTAGCCGAGCTCGGTCAGCAGCGGTCCGGCCTGCGCCAGCACATCGGCCAGATCCTTTTCGGTCAGTCGCTGCCGCCAGCGCCCCACCGAGCCCGGCCGGGCCTTGGCGAAGCGGGCGTGCAACGCCGCCCGGCCGGCCGGGTCGCGTACCTCCAGGAAGTCGGCGACCACCTCGGCGGCCTCCGCCGGCCGGGTGACGACCTCCTCGTAGCGCAGGTGCCGCACCCGGTCCGCGGGCAGCTCGGCGAGCTGGGTGAGCGCGCTGCTGGTGAAGCGCCGCCACATCCAGGCCGACCGGCCCAGGTCGGAGACCTGCGTGAACTCGTCGCGCCGCTCCGGCTCCACCCAGAACCGCGGCGCGGCGCCCCAGGGCGTACCGCCCCGGCCGCTGCGACCGGTGCCGGTGGACGCGGCGTTCAGCCAGGGCTGCTCGGCGTGCGACACCGCCACGTCCCGGCCGTCCCGGTAGACGTGCAGGAAGACCGCGTCCGGGAAGACCTCGGTCAGGAACGGCACGATGAAGCAGTTCTCCGGGTCCTTCTCGGCGAAGCGCAGTCCACCGTGCCCGGACGCGGCGAGCAGCGCGCCGTAGTAGCCCCGGAAGTAGCGGGCCGCCCGCTGCGGCGTCCAGCTTCCCTCGTAGACACAGCGGGCGACCGCCTTGGTCAGGCGCGGCTCGAAGTGGTACGACACGTCCGGCAGCGCGCCGACGCAACTGCCCAGGAACGTGGTGCCGGAACGCGGGGCCCCCAGGATGAAGATCGGGCGCTCCACCTTCAGCGTGAGGCGGCGGTTGCCCGCCTCCACCGGCCGTTCCAGCTCGCGGCGTTCCTTGCGGTCCGCCAGCAGGCCGACCGCGGCGAGCTTCGCGGCCTTCACGGTGGACAGCCCGGAGTGCGGGGCGAGGGGGGAGTCGCTGGTCATCGAAGGTCCCATCGGTGCGCAGGATCGGTCAGGACTGGGCGGCCGGGTCCGACCCGGCGCGGTTGCGGCCGCGGCGAAGGGACCGCAGCGCGTCGAGGTTCAGCGTGCGCCGCCAGCGCCAGACACCCGCCGCGTACGCGGCCAGGCCGACGGCGCTCACCAGCGCGAGCACCGGCGGCGTGGCGTCGAGCAGGCTCGCCGCGCCCAGCGGCAGGCCCAGCGCCACGACGGCGAGCGCCATCGCGGTACGGGTGCCGGCGCCGAACGGGTGCAGCCGCATCGACCACCAGAGCTGGGTCAGCGGCACCAGGTTGGTGACCAGGATCGAGATCGTCCAGGCCAGAGCCGCGCCGAGGATGCCGAACCGCGGGATGAGCAGCAGGTTGCCGACCACGTTGAGCACGGTGCCGGTCATCGCGTTGTAGAACGTCCACGCGGTGCGCCCGGCCATGTTGAGCACCATGTCGACCATGCCGCATCCGGTGGCCAGCAGCATGGTCAGCGCCAGCAGCACCACGACCCGGCGGCCGTCGGCGTAACCGGCGCCGAAGAGCGCCAGCATCGGCGTCGCGAAGGCCGCGAAGATCAGGTACGCGGGCCAGGAGAGGATCACCAGCCAGCCGGTGGCGACCTGGTAGAGCTGGCCCGCCTCGGCCCGGTCGTTGCGGGCGAACGCGGCGGCCAGCCGGTGCTGCACCGAGCTGGACAGCGCGACGCTGGAGAGCTGGCCCAGCGCCAGGAACCGGGTCGCCGCCGTGTAGATGGCCGCCTCGGCCGGCCCGCGCAGCGCGCTGAGCAGCACGATGTCCAGCCGCTGCACCACGATCGCGGCCAGGCTGCTGACCGCGCGCGGTCCGGTGAAGCGCCAGAACGGCCCGGCCAGCTCACGCGCCGGCACCGGCCGGGTCACCTGCCGCCCGGCCCGGCCGACGAGCCGGCTCAGCCAGAACAGCGCGACCACCGCGGCGAGCAGGTACGGCACCACCCAGGCCAGCGGCAGCGCGACGGTGGCGGACAGCCCGAGCCAGGCGGCCACCGCCACGGCCAGGAACTGCACCAGCGTGCGGCCGAGTCGCTCCACTGTCAGCAGCGGGCGCATCTGGCCGAAGCCCCGGCAGGCGGCGAGCGCGTAGTCGTTGAGCGCGGCCAGCGGCACGAACGCCAGCAGGATGCGCAGCGCGGTCACCGCCTCCGGCCCGGCCTCCGGCATGGTGGCCCGGGCCAGCGCCGGCGCGGCCAGCCAGCCGGCGAGGCCGAGCAGCGCGCCGACCGCGAGCACCGGCAGCAACCCGACCAGGATCGTGCCCCGGATCTGGTCGCGGCGGTCCAGCGTGCGCTGGCGGCTGACGAAGTAGACGGTGCCGACGTCGGTGCCGAGCCGGGCCGCCGACGCGGCGATCATGAACGCGCTGGTGGCCGCGAAGAACATGCCGGCCTCGCGGACGGACCAGCCCCGGGCGATGACGATGTTGAGCCCGAACCCGGCCACCGCGGCCAGGCCGACACCGACCAGGTTCGCGAAGCCCTGCCGGGCCGCGCCGCCGAGCCCCGCGCCCGGCCCGGGCGGCGGTGCGGTGAGCGTCGGGGTGCCGCCGGCGTCCGGCCGGGTCACCGCCGCCACGACGGCACGCGTCCCCACCACGCCGCCAGCCGCTCGTCGTACGGGGCGAAGTGGTCCTCCAGCCGGGCCCGCAGCTCCGCCGACATGGGCGAACGGGACCGCGAGTTGTGCTTGCCGAACGCGATGTCCGCCCAGCGGGGCAGCCCGAGGAAGTCGCAGACCGCGTCGAAGGACGGGCGCGGGTCGGCGAAGAAGTCGTCGCTGTCGATGACGTGCATCCGCTCCCGCCCGACGAGCGCCTCCAGCCGCTCCAGCTGCTCGATGTAGCGGCCCCGGGCCAGGTACGCGTTGTGCTGCAGGTGCTCGCTCGCGTACGCGGCCGAGCGGATCATCCGCTCCCGCTCGCCCGCGGTCCGCTGCTCCTCCAGCGCCAGCGCCCGCTCGAAGTCAGACTCGGTCTCGTAGCCCCGCGCCAGCTCGTGCGAGTGCGCCGAGTACGCCCGCTCCACCGGGTCACGCAGCAGCACCAGCAGCTTCACCGAGGGCAGGTCCTTGGCGATGCGCTGCCCGGCCAGCGGGTGGAACATGTAGTACGGGCTGGACTCGCCGGTGATCCCGCGTACCCCGATCTGGGCCTTGACCGCCTCGGCCTTGGCCGTGGTGGGGAAGTGCCCGAGGTACCAGTTCATCCCCCGGTGGTAGTCCATGTCGAAGTAGTGCACGCCCTTGTGGTACGCGGGCGGCAGCACGCCGGGGTGCTGCGAGAGCGTCTTGAAGAGCGAGGTGGTGCCGCAGCGCTGCGCCCCCACGATCAGGAATCCCGGCACCATCCGTGAACCGGCGGTCAACCGACCGACCGTCCGGCTCACCGACTTCACCGCGCGGAGCGCCTGCTCCCTGGCCACCGTCACGTCCCCACTCCTCACTCTCACCGGGCCCGGCGGGCCAGGTGTTCCTCCACGGCGGGCAGCAGCCAGGTGTCGACGTGCCCCAGTCGCGCACCCGCCTCCGCCTGCCGGTCGCGCAGGTAGCGCGCAGCCAGCTCCACCAGGTAGAGCACGGCGACCAGATCGGCGCCCCCACCGGTCTGGTCGAACGGTGCCAGGGTTGCCCCGGCGCCGGCGATCAGCGCACGCGCGGCCTCGACCGGTTCCACCCCGTCGTGGCTCATCGCGCCCTGCACCGCCAGGTGCAGCGCGTCGTACCCGGCCGGCACGTCCGCCTCGAACCGCCCCAGTCCCAGACCAGCACCCGGCCGTCGGCGAGCACCGCGCTGTTGCCGCCGTTCCAGTCCCCGTGCCACGCGCCGAAGGCGACCACCGGGTCGGCGTCCGCGACGGACTTCAGCACCGCGCGCAGCCGCCCGGCCTCCGGCCGGGTTCCGAGCGCGTCCACCGCGGCGGTGAGCCGGGCCGCGTGCCCGCTGGCCGCCCACGACTCCCGGCGTACGCCGAGACAGCCGGCGACCGCCACCATGGCCGCGCGTTCGGCCGCCTGCCGGCGCCGGGGCGGCCCGGGGCAGCCGCACCGGCAGCGCCTCCTGCACGAGCAGCGCGTGCCCGTGCCAGTCGCCGTGGTGGCGTACCCCGGCCAGGACCACCGGGCCGAGCGGCACCTCGGCGAGGCGGCGCAGCGCGTCCGCCTCCGCGTGCACGAGCGCGCGGGTCAGCGGGTCGACGCCGAGTTTCGCGTACCCGAGGGCCCGGCCGTCCGGGGCGAGCAGTTGCAGCACCGGCTTGCGGTTCGCGCGGGCCGGCCCGATGTGCAGGCTGACCAGCGCCGGCTCACCCAGCACCTCGGCCAGGTGCGCGTCCAGCCCGCCGCCGTCGACGACCAGCCGGTCGCGGAAGACGAGCGGCCCGAGACCGAGCCGGAACGCGGTGGCGAGGCCCTGCCGGACCAGCTTGGCCTTGCGGCCGACGGCCTCGGTGGAGTGCCGGACCGCGCTCGCCGCCGCCCGGCCGGAGCCGGTGGGCACGAGCAGCCGGGGGCGGGCCGCCGAGGGCACCACCACCCAGCCGGCGCCGCCGCGGCGCAGGCTGGGCTCGGCCGGCGCGGGCCAGATCAGCCCGGCCAGTTCACCGAGGTACGCGGCACGGCCGTCGCCGTCCGGGGGTACGCGGAACACCATCAGCGGTCACCGGTCGCTTCCAGCCGGGCCCGTAGCCCGGCGATCGTGCCCTGCGGTGGCGCGGGCGCGAGCGACCGGCGGATCCGGTCGTTGCGGGCCAGCAGGGCGACAGTGATCAGGGCGTAGGCGAGGGTTGCTTCCATCGCACCGTAGGTGAACTGGAAGAAGAGCATGAGGATGAGCACGAGCGTGCCGGCGATCCCGATGGCGCTGTGGTCGCGCCGGTAGCGCCAGATGCAGTAGATGAAGAACGCGTTGTAGCAGATCGCGCCGACCCAGCCCTGCCCGACGAGCAGCGCCCAGACCTGGCCGTTGCTGCCCAGCTCCCGGTTGCCGCACTGCTTGCAGTCCTCGGACTTGCCGATGGCGATCGACCGGTTGCTGCCGATCAGCGCCCGGTTGCCGCCGTAGCCGAGGATCGGCGACTGGTTGGCCGCCCGGACCGCGCCCTGCGACAGGGTGGTGCGGATGTCGTCGCTGTGCCCGTTCTGCAGGCGTTCGTCGAAGGTGCGGCCGAGCGGGGTCGCGATGATCAGCACGCCGATCAGTCCGACCGCCAGGGCGAGCCCGCCGAGCACCACCATCCGGCCGCGCAGCGCGAGCCGCAGCGCCACGTACGCGGCGGCGATGCCGAGGCCGATCCAGAGGCCGCGGTTGAGGGAGTAGACGATCGGGAAGATCGCCGCCAACGCGATGGCCACGCCGGCGGTACGGCGCAGCGGCTTGCCCAGCACCACCCAGCCGACGATCAGCCAGACCAGCAGGATGGCGGTGTTCTGGCCCCACGAGTTCGTGTAGGTGAACGGCGCGGACGGGCGGGGCGAGCTGGCCTCCCCCTCGATCACCTGCTGCACCTGGGCGAACTTGATCTCCATGAGCGAGGTGACGTACGGGTGGCCGGCGATCGACTGCGGCAGCACGAACCGCAGCGGCGCGACGAACCTGAGGTTCGGGAAGAGCGAGCCGATCCAGCCGCCGAGCACCACGACCACGCCCATGAACCCGAACAGCCGGACCATCCGGCGCTGGGACAGCTCCCGCTCGCGCAGGTTGTAGACGTAGAGCATGGTCACTGTCATCGCGACGTAGTTGGCGAGCCGGATGCCCCAGCCGATGTACTTGCCGCTGCCGCCGGGCGGCAGCGTGTTCGGCGCGGTGAGGTCGAGGGTGAGCACGGACAGGAACACCCAGAGAAGCAGGACCATCCAGATCCCGAAGCCGGGCGGCACCCGGACCGGGCCGCGTTTGCGCATCTGCGCCACCATCGGCACCGCGAAGATGACGAACACGAAGCTCGACACGCCGAGCACCCACCACAGCGGGTACAGCAGGAAGACCGCGATCAGCGGCCATGCCGTCGGCAGCCGCCACGACCAGCCCTCCGGCCGTACCCGCACCGGGCGGAGGCGGTTCCCGCCGGGCGACACCGCGGCGAGCGGAACCGACCCGCGCGCGGTACGGGGCGGGGTGGCGGTGCTCATTTCACGGAGACCTTGGCGGTGGTCGGCGCGTAGATGACCCACGCGTTGCCGGGCTGGGGGCGCAGGAGGTCGCCGCCGGTGTCGGCGAGCGTGCAGACCAGAGGCAGGCCGGGCTTGCGCCACCGGCCCTTGGCGCTGTTCGGCCCGGACACGGCGAGCACCGCGCCCTCACCGAAGACGTTCGCCGAGGGCAGCGAGCGCGGGGACGGGTTGCGTACGTCGAGCGTGCGGTACTCCATCGTCAGCACGATGACGGATGCGGCGGTCACGGTGACCTTGCCGATCCTGCCGGCCCAGACGGACTTCGTCTGGTCGTACCGCCAGACCATCGGCGGACCGCCGGAGACGGTGACGGTGAGTTCGGTGGCGGGTGCCAGGTCGCGGGTGGCGAGCGCCTCGCCGTCGGTGGTGTGGTCGATCGGCGCAGGGGGCGGCTGGCCCCCCTTCGGGGCGGCCTTGAGCAGCGCGGCGGTCGACGTGTAGCCGCCGGAGAAGACCTTGCTGTCGTCGTCGGGCGTGACGCCGTCGAGGTCGGAGTTCTCGAACTGGGTGAGGAAGCCGGTGGGGCCGCCGTTGTAGCCGACGAACGGGCGCAGCACAGTGAGCGACCGGATGTCGACCGGCCGGATCTCGGTGACCGGGCCGATCTTCGCGGCGTCCCTGGAGTGGAACACCGCGGTCAGGTGCAGCGTGTCCGCCTCGGCGAACTCGGCGTAGACCAGGTCGGCGGCGTCCAGGCCGGCCGGTGTGGTCGCGGGGCTCACCCGCAGCGGCACCGCGACCGCCTGGCGGGTCGCCGCGGCCGGGGTGCTGACCGGAGCCCCGGTCAGCGGGCCCTTGGGCAGGGTCGGCGAAGCGCTGGCCGCGGACGGCGAGGAGGTGACGTCGCCCGGGTCCACCACCTGGACCTTGCCCGGCTTGGGCTCGGGCTCGCTGCACCCGGTCCCGACGCCGAGGACGACGGCGGGGGCGATGGCGGCGCGGAGCATCTGCCGACGGTTCACCCCAGATCCTCGCCGGAGTCGAGGGCGTAGCTGCGGCCGTCGCCGTCACCCCGGGAGCGGTACGTGCCGCCGGTGCCGTTGAGCGGCACCGGCTTGCCCGGGGCGGCGGGCGGGGTGGCCTTGCCGGGCATCTGCGGCGCCGGAGCGGCCGGCTTCGCCGGGGCGGGCCGGGACGACTGCATGCGCGGCAGCACCATGGTCGACTCGGCGGACGGGCCGGGGCTGGGCCGGGGCTTGGGCCGGTTGGCCGGGGCAGCCGGCGCGCTCGACCCGCCGGACGTCGCCGGGCGGGTGGCGCCGGCGGGCGGTTCGGGCAGGCGCGGAGCCAGCACGGCGCCGATCACCGGCGCGTTCACCTGCTCGAACTGCTGGAGCGCGGCGGTGATCTCACCGCTGCGGGTCTTGCCCGCCTCGGCCACCATGATCACCGCGTCGACGTACCGGCCCAGGGCCTGGGCCTCCACGGCGAACGTGGGCTGCGCGGTCTCGATGATCACGTGGTCGAAGCGCGCGGACAGCTCGTGCAGGATCTCCAGCAGACCGGCGACCGGCAGCTCCACCTCGGCGTCCAGGTCGCCCGGCACCAGCACCCGGAGCTGGCCGAGCCCCGGCACCGGCGCGAGCGCCTTGAGCGGGGGCACGTCGCGGCGCAGCACCGAGGCGAGGCTGTGCCGCCCCTCGGCCACGCCGGTGATCGCGCCCACCGCCGAGTCGGGCTTGGTGGTGATCAGCGCGACCTGCTGGCCGGTACGGGCGTACGAGGCGGCCAGGTTGGCGGCGACGAACCCGGCGGCGGTGCCGGCCGAGGCGTCACAGAGCAGCAGTTGGCGCCCGCGCCCGCCCTGCGCCGCTTCGGGCACCGCGGAGAGCAGCACGTTGCGCAGCCGGCCCAGCTCGCGGGAGGCCCGGTGGGTGGCCGGCAGGACTGCGAGCGACGGCGCGCGCGACGGCAGTTCCACAAGCAGCGGCAGGCCGACCCGGTCGGAGATGTCGCGTCCGCGGCGGATCCGGGTGTCCAGCCGGTCCAGCACCAGCGCCAGCACGATGCCGAGCAGCAGACCCGCGCCCATGCCGCTGGCGAGGTTGAGCGTGCGGTTCGGCGAGCTGGGCCGCTCCGGCAGCCGGGCGTCGGAGATGATCTCGCCGGGATCGGAGCCGGCCGCGCTCAGCGGGTTGAGCCGGTTGTACAGGTTGCTGATCTGGTTGGTGACGAGCTGGCGGTCGGATTCGGCCCGCTCCCGCTCGGGCGAGTTGGACGGCGCCGCCGAGATCCGCCCGGCGATCGCGCTCAACTGCTTCTGCAGATCGGCGATCTGCTGCTTGAGCGTGTTCGTCTCGTTCTCCAGCGACTTCTGCGCGGTGGCCTTGCGCAGGTCGAGGTAGGCCTGGGCGAACGCGTGCGAGCCCGACTGGGCGCCCTCGGGGCTGTTCGCCTCGTACGCCACCTGGAGGATCTGGCTGTTCGGCGGGACCTTGACGGTCACCGACTTGACGAGCTGGTCGGCCCCGGTGTCGACCTTCATCAGCGCCTTGGCCCGCTCCGCCACCACGAGCGAGCGGACCACCTGCGCCTCGGTGTCGAGGTTGACCTTGGCGTTGGGGTTGTTCTCCGCGCCCGAGCCGAGCGGGCGCACCAGCAGCGACGTGGTCGAGGTGTAGCGCGCCTCCTGGATCTGGCTCAGCGCCAGCCCTCCGCCCAGGCCGAGGACCGCGGCGAGCAGCAGGATCCACCAACGGCGGCGCAGCCAGCCCAGGTAGGCCATCAGGGCAAGACCGTCGGCGTCGCTCTCGGCCAAATGGGGTGAGGGCATCAGAGTCTGTCGCTCCCTTTCGACCGAGCCGGGCAGTCCACGGCACAGCTGGACCTGACCGTGGCCTTGAGTGTCCCCGATCCGAACGACGAGGGAAAGTCTGCTCACGTTCCGGTAAGCCTGCCCGGGTGTGGGCAGCCCGCGTAGAAATGGCCGATCGGCGCTGACCATTCGGCGGGTTTCCCGGTGCCGGGCCCGACTTGCCCCCGGTAAGCCGACGTCGCCGACGGCTCTCGTGCGGAGCGGTGACGGAATCCTGACACATCTCACTTCGTCCGGGTGTCCCGGCCCGTGGTCCGGGCGCGGCCGGGCTGACCTGCCCGACGGCCGGTCGACGCGCATCCCGTTGACGGGAATCGCGAGGTGAGCCGACCGGCGAGCCAGGATCCGTCCAATGGCCCCTTCAGTTGCCCACGGGCCCGCCAGTAGGTTGTCAGGACGCGTCCGAGGGGCATTCACAAAAATCCGGACGCGTCATCCGCGTACGGGAGGACGTTTGTGGTGAGCGGGTCAACCGAGGACTCGGGACAGGTCCTGCTGGTGGGTTCCAGTGGCGGGCACCTGGCCCAGCTCCTGGCCCTGGAACCGTGGTACCGGGATCGGCGCCGCGCATGGGTAACCTTCGACACCCCGGACGCGCGCTCGCTGCTCGCCGGCGAGGACGTGGTCTGGGCGCACCACCCCACCACACGCAACGTCAAGAACCTGGTACGCAACGCGTTCCTCGCGCTGAAGGTCATCCGCCGGCGCCAGGTCGACGCGGTCGTCACCACCGGCGCCGGGGTCGCCCTGCCGTTCGTGGTGGCGGCCCGCATGCGCAAGATCCCCACGGTCTACATCGAGGTGTACGACCGGATCGACAGCGCGACGCTCACCGCCCGGCTCTGCCGTCCCTTCCTCTCCGCGATGCTCGTGCAGTGGGAGGAGCAGCGCCGGATGTACCCGGAGGCGACCGTCGTGGGGAACCTCCTCTGATGGCGCACATTCCCCAGCAGCGGGACCGGCGGTCCAGGCCGTTCGTGCTGGTCGTGGTCGGCACCGACGTGCACCGCTTCGACCGGCTGGTCGGCTGGCTGGAACGCTGGCACGCGGCCCGGCCCGAGGTCCGGCTGGTCCTCCAGTACGGCCACAGCCGCACCCCGGCCCTGCCCGAGGCCACCCCGTTCCTCGGCCACGAGGAACTCCAGCAGGCGATGGCGGAGTCCACGCTCGTGGTCAGCCACGGCGGCCCGGCCACCATCACCGAGGCCCGGCGCACCGGCCACCTGCCGATCGTGGTGCCCCGCGACCCGGCCCACGACGAGCACGTCGACAACCACCAGCAGCTGTTCTCCCGCCGCCTGGGCGCGGCCGGCATGGTGCGGCTGTGCGAGTCCGAGGCCGAGCTGGTCGCCGCGCTGGACGAGGGCCTGGCCGACCCGAGCCGGTTCGTCCTGGCCGCCGACCCGGGCCGTCCGGACCCGCGCGCCGAGGCGGTCGCCCGCGTCGGCGCGGTGATCGACGGCCTGGTCGCCGGCCGGGTACGCCAGCGGACCGCCGGGCGGCGCGGATGAGCGGCCCGGACCCGGCTGCGCCGCGGGTCCTCTTCGTCGGCGGCCTCGGCCGCAGCGGCTCCACGCTGCTGGAGCTGCTGCTCGCGCAGAGCGCCGACGTGTGCGCCGTCGGTGAGGTCGTGCACCTGTGGGAGCGGGCGCTCGGGGCCGACGAGCGGTGCGGCTGCGGCGAGCGGTTCACCGGCTGCCCGTTCTGGCGGCAGGTCGGCGACCAGGCGTTCGGCGGCTGGGACGCGGTCGACCGGGACGACGTGCTGGCGCTCAAGGACCGGGTCGACCGGACCCGGCACATCCCCCGGCTCGCCAAGGAGGCGCTCCCGCCGGAGCAGCTCGCCGACGTGCGCCGCTACGCCGACCTGTACACCCGGATCTACCGGGCCGCGCTCGCGGTGACCGGCGCCCGGGTCGTGGTGGACTCCAGCAAGCACGCCTCGCTCGCGTTCGCGCTGCGCTGGGCCGAAGGGCTCGACCTGCGGGTCCTGCACCTGGTCCGGGACAGCCGGGCGGTGGCGTACTCGTGGGGCAAGCAGGTGCGCCGTCCCGAGGTGGTCGACGGCGAGGACTTCATGCCGACCTTCTCGCCGTTCGAGGTGAGCAAGCTGTGGACCGCGCAGAACGCGGCGTTCCACCTGCTCGCCTCCCGGGCCAAGGTGCTGCGGCTGCGGTACGAGGACTTCACCGCCGACCCGGCCGGCACCGTAAGCCGGGTGCGGGACTTCGCCGGCCTGCCGGACGACCCGGCCGCGCTGCGGATCCTCTCGGCGGACGCGGCCGACGCGGCGAGCGAGCCGGCCGCGCCGTTCCGCGCGCACAGCGTCGCCGGCAACCCGTTGCGGTTCAGCGGCGGGCCGTTGACAGTGCGCCGCGACGAGGCATGGCGCGACCGCCTGCCGCGACGCAGCCGTGCCGTGGTCAGCCTGGCCACGCTTCCCCTGCGGGTCCGTTACGGCTATCTGGGCCAGCGGGGATCCGACGAGTCCGTGGAGAGAGCATGAGTGGGCCGAGCATCTCGGTGGTCGTACCGACGCGGGACCGTCCGGAGTTGCTGCGCGCGGCGCTCGACGCGATCCTCAGCCAGGCGCACCCGGGCCTGATCGAGGCGATCGTGGTCTACGACCAGTCCGAGCCGGACCGGTCGCTGGAGACCGACCGGGGTGACCGGCGGATCCGGGTGATCACCAACACCCGTACCGCCGGGCTGGCCGGGGCGCGCAACACCGGCATCGAGGCGGCCACCGGCGACTGGGTGGCGTTCTGCGACGACGACGACGAGTGGCTGCCCGGCAAGCTCGCCGCCCAGTTCGGGGCGCTCGACGCGCACCCGGACGGCGCGCTGGTGAGCTGCGGCATCCGGGTCAGCTACGACGACCGTACGGTGGACCGATCGCTGGACCGCGCCCGGATCTCGCTGGAGGCGCTGCTGCGCGACCGGCTCACCGAGCTGCACCCGTCCACGTTCCTGATCCGCCGGGCCGCGCTGCTCGACGCGATCGGCCTGGTCGACGAGCAGATCCCGGGCAGCTACGCGGAGGACTACGAGTTCCTGCTCCGCGCCGCCCGGTACGCGCCGCTGGTGAACGTGGAGAGCCCGTACGTGCTGGTCCGCTGGCACAAGCGGTCCTACTTCGCACAGCGCTGGGAGACCATCTCGACCGCGTTGCAGTGGCTTCTGCGCCGCTACCCGGAGTTCGCCACCGTGCCGCACGGCGAGGCTCGGGTGGCCGGTCAGATCGCGTTCGCGCAGGCCGCCATGGGTAACCGGCGGGACGCGGTCCGCTGGGCGCGGCGCACGCTGGCCCGCAACCCGAAGGAGCCGCGTGCCTACCTGGCGCTGGCGGTGGCGAGCCGGGCGGTGCAGGCCGACCGGGTGCTGCGCACGCTGCACAAGCGCGGCCGGGGCATCTGACGCGTACGCGGAACGGGCGGGCGACCGAGGTCGCCCGCCCGTTCTCGTCCGGTCATCAGGTCAGGCCGTGCAGAAGGACTTCCACGCCTGGATGCTCGGCTGGTCGAGCAGCCGGAAGTCGCCCTGGCTGACGGTCTGGTTGTAGTACGCGACGAATTCCGGCCGCTGGCCGTTGAGGAAGTTCGTCATCGACCGGATCCAGGCCGCCCGGCCGGTGCCCGGGTCACCCGGCACCAGGTCGCTGCCGGTCTCCGCGACGCCCCACGGCTTGCCCAGCGCCTTCGACTTGCTGATCATCGGGCCGTAGATCTCCTGCGGCGGGGCGTACCGCTTCCACTTCTTGCCCCAGTTGTAGCAGTCCCAGCCGAGTGTCTCGATCACGTCGGAGCCGGGGTAGAACGCGTCGAAGCTGCGCCCGGACTTCGGGTCGAGCGTCCAGCACATCAGGATCAGCGTGTTGATCAGCTTGGGGTTGTTCGCCCGGGCGGCCAGCCCGGCCACCCGCTTCCACGCGGTCCGGTACGCCTCGGTGGTGAAGGCGCCGCGCTCGACGTCGTCCTCCGGCTCGTGGAAGTACGACCAGTAGACGTTGTGCTCGCGCGGGATCGAGGCGAACCAGGAGGTCAGGCGGGAGTCGAACTTGCCGGTGTTGATCTCCTGCGGCGCCGCCTTGAAGGACACCACAACGGTCCGGTCCACCACGTCGGCCCGGCTGCCGGACCAGGCCGGCGGCAGGCCGGGGAAGAAGATCCGGGCCATCCGCAGCTTGCCGAACGTCCGGTCGGAGCGGGCCAGCGCCTGACCGAAGGTCTCCCCGTTCTGCACGCCGATCGAGGCGCCGGGCAGCGTCAGCCGCGTACCGCCGAAGGCCGGGCCCGCGTTCTCGGAGGCCGACGGGCGGGCCGAGGGTTTGCCACCTAGACCCTGGTCGGCGCTCGGGGACGCACCCGGCGTAGCTGGCGCGCCCGGGCCCATCGAGGTCGCCGGGCCGACCGATCCGGGGGCCTCGCCTGCTTGCGGGTTCGCGGAGTCGGGCCGCAGCGCGGCCACCGCCACCCCGCCGCCGGCCACTGCCAGCGCCAGCGCCGCCGCGACCGCCACGCGCCAGCGTCGCCGGGCGCCGCCGGGCGGCGGAGTCGTCCCCGGTGCGAGCGGC
>NZ_KK037233.1:4499970-4561720 GCF_000568915.1 Micromonospora sp. M42
CCGGTCAGGGTGGCGGTCGCCGCCGCGTTTTCACCCCGTACCGCGTCGCCCGCCGGACCCGGCCCGGCCCAGTCGGCGTCGTCGTGCGGCGCCCAGCCGGGGTCACCGTGGACCGTCGGCTCGTCCTGCGGCCAGGCGGCGTCCCGGCGGCCGGCGTCCGGCCGTTCCGGCCACGGCAGGCCGCCGCCGCCGGTCCGAGCCGGTGGCGGCGGAGACGAGGTGACCTCGGCCTCCGGCCAGGGCAGCGACGGGCCGCCTGCCTGGCGTGGAATGTCCTGACCCGGCCACAGGCCGGTCGGCTGCCCGAAGGCGTTGTGCGGCTCTCGATCGGCCGGCATGACCCTCCCTGGCTGTCGGCGGCCCGTGTCCGGGCTCAGATCGCCACGCATACCTGCCCGACGATAACCCTCATTCACCTGGCCGTATGTACCGTGACACTCAGCCGAACGCCTGACCGGGGGTGTCGGTGACGGTCGAAGCGGGCATCTCGACCCCGGTCCGCGCGATCGCGTCGAGCAACTGGTCGGCCAGCTCCGGCCGGCAGACCAGCAGGTCGGGCAGGCGCGGGTCGGCGCGGTTGTAGCGCAGCGGCGAACCGTCGATCCGGGACGCGTGCATGCCCGCGCCGAGCGCCACCGCGACCGGGGCGGCACTGTCCCACTCGTACTGGCCGCCCGCGTGGACGTACGCGTCGACCTCGCCGGTCACCACGGCGCAGACCTTCACACCGGCCGAGCCCATCGGTACGGCGGTCGCACCGAGCATCTCGACCAGCTCGCCCACGAACGCGGGCGGGCGGCTGCGGCTCACCGCGATCCGGATCGGCCCGTCGGTCGGCTTCGGCGGCGGGCAGGTGGTGCCGAGCACGAGCGGCGTACCGTCCACCGTGGTCCGCGCCGGCATGCCGACGGCACCGGCGACCAGGGCGCCGTCGGGCGCGGCGGAGCGCTGCCAGAGCGCCACGTGCACCGCCCAGTCGTCCCGCCCCTCCTCGGAGAACTCACGGGTGCCGTCCAGCGGGTCGATGATCCAGACCCGGTCCGCCTCGTGCCGGGGCGCGCGCTCGCCGTCCGCCCATGCGCGGCGGGCGTCGGCCTCCTCTTCGGAAAGCACCGCGTCGGCCGGCCGCAGGCGGGCCAGCGCCGCCGTCATCAGCTCGTGCGACGCGCGGTCGCCGGCGTCCTTGAGCGCCTTCGGGTCGGCGAAGCCCTGCCGGTCCCGCAGCGCGGTGAGCGCCTTGCCGGCCTCGGTCGCCAGCCACTGCGCGAACCGCTGGTCGTCGAGCCGTCCCGCCTCGTCCTCGGTCACGAGCCTCATCCCTTGTTCTCCCGGGTCTGCCGCGACCCGTCATCCTTCGGCGTCCGGTCGGACCGGCGCCAGCGTCCGTCGGATCGTAGACAGTCGCGAGGTGCCCTCGGATCCCCCGGACGCACCCGGTGCCCCGCCCGGCCGCCCGCATGTTGAACTTCGCGTGTATGGCGGTCGGACCCGCCGGGCCAGGCCCTAGGCTCTGCGCATGACCGCCGAGCAGCTGATCTCGTTCGCCCGTGGCGCGCCTTCGCTGGACATCGTCGATGTCGAAGGGCTCAAGGCCGCCGCTGTCCGCGCCTTCGACGCCGACCCCGCCGGGGTCACCGCGTACGGCACCTCCGTCGGCTACCCGCCCCTGCGGAAGTGGATCGCCGAGAAGCACGGCGTCGAGGCCGATCAGGTGCTGATCACCAACGGCTCGCTGCAGGCCGACGCGTTCCTCTTCGACCACCTGGTCCGCCGGGGCGACGCGGTGGTGGTCGAGCGCCCGACGTACGACCGCACGCTGCTCAACCTCCAGCAGATGGGCGGCGAGGTGCACGGCGTGACGATCCAGCCGGACGGCCTGGACACCGCCGAGCTGCGCAAGCTCCTGGAGTCCGGGGTGCGGCCGCGGCTGGCGCACGTGATCCCCAACTACCAGAACCCGGCCGGTGTGACCCTCTCCCTGGAGAAGCGCCGTGAGCTGCTCGACCTGGCCGCCGAGTACGGGTTCACGATCTTCGAGGACGACCCGTACGCGGACATCCGGTTCCGGGGCGAGCCGCTGCCGTCGATGCTGTCGATGGACACCCGTGGCGTGGTGGTGCACGCGTCCAGCTTCACCAAGACGGTCTGCCCGGGGGTGCGGGTCGGCTACCTGGTCGGCCCGGCCGAGCTGATCGCGACGATCGCGAAGCGCGCCACCAACCTCTACATCTCGCCGGGCATGGTGGCCCAGGCGATCGTGCACCAGTTCTGCGTCTCCGGCGCGATCGAGGAGTCGATCCGGACGGTCCGTACGGCGCTCGGCGAGCGGTCGGCGGTACTGGCCGAGTCGCTGCGCCGGCACATCCCGGAGGCCCGGTTCGTGGAGCCGGACGGCGGCTACTTCCTCTGGGTCGAGCTGCCGGAGGACGTCGAGGTCGACCGGCTCGCGCCGGCCGCCGCCGAGCGTGGCGTGGCGGTGGTGAAGGGCAGCGACTTCATGGTCGACGGCGGCCGGCACGCGCTGCGGCTGGCGTACTCGGCGGTGACCGCGGACCGGATCGACGAGGGCGTCCGGCGTCTCGCGGAGGCGATGGCCGCCGTACGCGGCTGATTTTCTGTCGGGTTTCTGACAAAAAGGCCCCGCTGGCCGGTTCGGCACTCCCGCTGGACCGGCCAGCAGCCCACAATGCTGCGAGTGCCGTTCACCTTTCCGGTGGCCGGGCCGCTCCGGCCAGGGCCGACGGCACGCCCAGCATCACTCCCGCCCCCAAGGGGTGCCGGGTGGGCCGTGTCGCCCCTCACCCCCCTGACGCGGCCCGGCCCGCCCGGCGCCGGGGCGTGACGCCCGTCGCACCGCCCGTCCCGCTCCCGCGCTGCGCCTGCCGCCGGTCGGCGTAACCTGCAAGCCGCAGCTCTAGGGAGAGGGGGCGAGAGATGACGGACCGGGTGGCACGCGACCGAACCGCCGGCGCCGACGGCGGCAGCCGGGCACTGCGCCCCCGCGCCTGGGCGGCCCCGGTACGCGCGATGTCCCGCATCCTCAACGCCGACGGCTCCCCCCGTGCCGCCCAGCCGGCCGGCCCGGAGCGCAGCGGGATCGTCGACTGCGGGCTGTACGTCGACGGCGAGCGCCGCCCCGGCCGCCCCCAGTACGCCGAGGCCCTGGCCGCCGCCCGGCAGGAGCGGGACGGCTTCGTCTGGCTCGGCCTGCACGAGCCCGACCTGACCGAGATGACCGAGATCGCCGCCACCTTCGGCCTGCACGAGCTGGCTGTGGAGGACGCGGTGAAGGCCCAGCAGCGCCCGAAGCTGGAGCACTTCGGCGAGATCGTCTTCCTGGTGCTGCGGACCGCCCGCTACTGCGAGCACGCGGAGCTGACCGAGAACTCCGAGGTGGTGGAGACCGGCCAGGTGATGCTCTTCATCGGGCCGCACTTCGTGATCAGCGTGCGTCACGGCGACGCCTGCCGGCTGGCGCCGGTCCGCGCCGACCTGGAGGCGAAGCGGGACCTGCTGCGGCACGGCCCATGGGCGGTCGCGTACGCGATCACCGACCGCGTGGTCGACCTCTACCTGGAGGTCGCCGACCGGCTGGAGGACGACCTCGACGTGCTGGAGGCGGACGTCTTCGACCGGCAGAGCAGCGGCCGGATCCAGCGGATCTACCAGATGAAGCGGGAGCTGGTCGAGTTCAAGCGGGCGGTGGCGCCGCTGCAGCGCCCGCTGATGACGCTCACCTCGCAGGTCAACCGCGCGGTGCCGCAGGAGGTCCGGCGCTACTTCCGGGACGTGCAGGACCACCTCAGCCGCACGGTCGAGCAGGTGAACTCCTACGACGACCTGCTGAACTCGATCCTCCAGGCCCGGCTGGCCCAGGTCACCGTCGACCAGAACAACGACATGCGCAAGATCGCCGCCTGGGCCGCGATCGGTGCGGTGTGGACGGCGATCGCCGGCATCTACGGCATGAACTTCGACAACATGCCCGAGCTGAAATGGACGTACGGCTATCCGGGCGTGTGGGCGCTGATGCTCGCGGCGTCCTTCACGCTGTACCGCCTGTTCCGCCGTAACGGCTGGCTGTAGCCGCCCCGTACACGCGGAAGCGCCGGCCACGCGGGTCGCCCCGCGTGCCGGCGCTGATCCGACGGTACGAGGTCAGCGGCGACCGCCGGCCTTCGCGGCGTTCTTGCCGGCCTGCACGGCCTTGGTGATGTCGTCGGCCGGACGGCCGGAGACGTCCCGGGCGCCCTCGGCGACGGCGGGGACCTGGTCGTTCGGGTGGATCACCGGCTGGCTGCCGGAGGTGGCGGTCGACGCGCTGCTGCCCTTGGCCACGGCCGAGGAGCCGGCGCCGGTCGGGCCGGCCTGCGTCACCTTCGCGCTCGCGTCCGGGGTCTCCACCACGATCGTGTCCACGTCCTCCCGCATCGGCTCCAGCTTGTCCCGGCCGGTCGCGCCGAGCGTGCCCGTCGTGCCGAGCGTGCCGGTCGGGTCGTACTCGGCCCACTCCTGCTGCTCGCGGCGGCGGCGCATGGCCATCGCCCCGGCCAGGCCGGCGACGGTGCCGGCCACCAGCAGGCCCGCGGTCATGCCCCGCGACCTGCGCTGCTTCTTCTTTCCGGCCTTCATGCTCTTCGCCTTCTTCGTCATCGCGGACTGCTTCGCGGCCATCGCCTTGCGGCCGCCCGACGCCTTGCCGGCGGCCTCGACCCGGGCGTTGCGCACGGCCAGCAGCACCGGCGCGAGCGCCGCGGCGGTCGACGCGAACCCGCTGGACGCCCGGTCCCGGACCATGACCGCGGTCGGCGCGACGGCACCCCGGGCTGCCTGGACCCGCGGGCCGACAGTGGCGCCGGCACCCTTCGCCGCGTGCGTCGCGGCTTGCCTCAGGTGACCGATGCCCTGGTTCAGCTCCACCTTGGCGAGCTGGCCCTGGGTCTTTCGCCGCCCGATTCCAAACACGGTCCCACCTCCTGGGAGTTGTTCCTTCGTCATCCTCCACCTTCGGATGCCTCCGCATGGCCAGATCGGGCACATGGGAGGATCCGCAAGGAACTGACCAACGAGTGAGGAGTACCCGTGGCCGAGGCTGTCTACGCCACCTTGCACACCAACGCCGGCCCGATCCGGCTGGAGCTCTTCCCGAACCACGCGCCGAAGACCGTCCGCAACTTCGTGGAGCTGGCCGAGGGCACCCGGGAGTACATCGACCCGCGTACCGGTCAGCCGGGCAGCGGGCCGTACTACGACGGCACCGTCTCGCACCGCGTGATCAGCGGTTTCATGATTCAGATGGGCGACCCGACCGGCACCGGACGCGGTGGCCCGGGCTACAAGTTCGGCGACGAGTTCCACCCCGAGCTGCGCTTCGACCGGCCGTACCTGCTGGCCATGGCGAACGCCGGGCCGGGCACCAACGGCTCGCAGTTCTTCATCACGGTGTCGCCCACGCCACACCTGAACAACCGGCACACCATCTTCGGCCAGGTCGCCGACGAGCAGTCCGCCAAGGTCGTCGACTCGATCGCCAACACCCCGACCGGCCCGAGCGACCGGCCGCTGCAGGACGTGGTGATCGAGCGGGTCGAGATCGAGCACAAGCAGGCCTGAGCGACACGCGGGTACCTTTGCTCGCATGACTGAGCGCTCCGGCCAGCCCGGCGACACCACCGGGGACCCGGTGCCGACCACTCCGGTCTGCTACCGGCACCCCGGCCGGGAGACGTACATCCGCTGCTCTCGATGCGACCGGCCGATCTGCACCGAGTGCATGCGGGACGCCTCCGTCGGCCACCAGTGCCCGGAGTGTGTCGCCGAGGGACGCCGCAGCGTGCGGCCGGCGCGTACCGCCTTCGGTGGCGGTGCCGCCGGCCGCCAGGGCAACGTCACGAAGGCGCTGATCGCGCTGAACGTGCTGATGATGCTGGTCTCCATCGCCTCGGCCCGCAGCGGCAACGCGGTGGCCGGCGGTGGCCTGGGCGGCCTGATGGGCAGCGGGACACCGCTCACCGAATGGGGTTCGGTGCTCGGGCTGGCGCGCTTCCCCGACGGGCACATCGGCGGAGTGGCCGACGGCCAGTGGTACCGGCTGGTCACCGCCATGTTCCTGCACTTCGGCGTGCTGCACCTGCTGCTGAACATGTGGGCGCTCTGGGTGCTCGGCCGGACGCTGGAGGCGGTGCTCGGGCCGCTGCGCTTCCTGGCGCTCTACCTGCTCGCCGGGCTGGGCGGCAACGTCGCGGCGTACGTCTTCACCGAGCCGAACCGCTTCACGGCCGGCGCCTCGACGGCGGTCTTCGGCCTGTTCGCCGCGATCTTCGTGATCATGCGGCGGCTCGGCCGGGACACCTCGGCGATCGTCCCGATCCTGGTGATCAACCTGATCTTCACGTTCACCGTGCCGAGCATCTCGGTGGCCGGGCACCTCGGCGGTCTGGCGGCCGGCGCGGTGGTGTCGCTGATCCTGGCGTACGCCCCCCGGTCACGCCGGACCGCATTCCAGGTGGCGGGCTGCGCGATCGTGCTGGTCGCGATGATCGGCCTGACCCTGGTCCGTGCCGCCGCCCTGCTCGGCTGAGCCTCAGCCCGCGGCGGGGCGGGCCTCGTCCAGCGCCGCCGCCACCTCGTCCAGCGGCGCGTCCAGGTCGCGGCGGCCGAACAGGTGCAGCGACTCCCCGGCGTCGATCTCCAGCGTCTCGGCGGTGATTCCGCGCCGGGCGCGCCGCTCCAGGCGGATCGCCTCGACCGAGTCCCACGGCAGCCGGCGTCGCCCGGCGAACCCCCGCAGCACCGTCAGCCCGTCCCTGTCGACGGCGAGGCGGACCGGCGCGACCACGTCGCGCAGCGCCCAGAGGAGCAGGCCGGCCGCGGCCAGCCCGGCCAGCCCCGGGCGGACCGGGTCACCGCCGGCGAAGAGCAGCCCCAGGGCCAGCAGCGCGAGCGCGCCGAGCGCCTTGAGCACCGGCGCCTCCCGGGGCACCCGCCACTGCCGGACCGGTGGCGACTGTGGATCCATCCGACCAGCATGCCAGCCGTGCCGTCCGCACGCCGGGGGAGGACGGCCGGTCCGGTCAGCACGTACTATCGGGGCAAGCGAGGTTACCCGGGAGTAGACATGAGTGACGCGGTCATCGTCGGCGCGGTACGGACCCCGGTCGGGCGGCGCAAGGGCAGCCTCGCCGGAGTGCACCCGGTCGACCTCTCGGCGCACGTGCTGCGTGCGCTCGCCGAGCGCACCGGCATCGACCCCGGCCTGGTCGACGACGTGATCTGGGGCTGTGTGTCGCAGGTCGGCGAGCAGTCCTGGAACGTGGCCCGCAATGCGGTGCTTGCCGCCGGCTGGCCGGAGTCCGTCCCGGGCACCACGCTCGACCGTCAGTGCGGGTCGAGCCAGCAGGCGCTGCACTTCGCCGCCGCCACTGTTCTCTCCGGCCAGGCCGACCTGGTGGTGGCCGGTGGCGTCGAGTCGATGACCCGGGTGCCGATGGGGTCCAGCGTCGCCGGTGGGATGCCGTTCAGCGCGGCGATCCTGGAGCGCTACCGGGGTGTCGAGGGCGTCGCGGCGGACTCGCCGCTGCCGTTCAACCAGGGCGTCGGGGCCGAGCTGATCGCCCAGCGGTGGCGCTTCTCGCGTACCCAGCTGGACGAGTTCGCGCTGGCCAGCCACGAGAAGGCGGCAGCCGCGCAGGACGCGGGCGCGTTCGAGGCCGAGCTGGCGCCGGTGGCGCTCGCCGACGGCGGCAAGTTCTCCGCCGACGAGGGCATCCGCCGCGACACCTCGCTGGCCAAGCTGGGCGAGCTGGCCACCCCGTTCCGCGCCGACGGCGTGGTCACCGCCGGTTCCGCGTCGCAGATCTCCGACGGCGCCGCCGCGCTCGCGGTCACCACCGCCGAGTGGGCCAGCCGGCACGGCCTGCGCCCGCTGGCCCGGGTGCACACCGCAGTGGTCGCCGCCGACGACCCGGTCACCATGCTCACCGCGCCCATCCCGGCCACCGCGAAGGCGCTGCGCCGCGCGGGGCTGGGCATCGAGGAGATCGGCGTGTACGAGGTGAACGAGGCGTTCGCCCCGGTGCCGCTGGCCTGGCTGGCCGAGACCGAGGCGGACCCGGAGCGGCTCAACCCCCGGGGCGGGGCGATCGCGCTCGGTCACCCGCTCGGCGGGTCCGGCGCGCGGATCATGACCACGATGCTCCAGCACATGCGGGACAACGGCATCCGCTACGGCCTGCAGACCATGTGCGAGGGCGGCGGCATGGCCAACGCCACGATCGTCGAGCTGCTCTGATCCGACCGGCCGCCGGTGTCGCACCTCAGGTGCGACTTGCACGTGTGGAAGTTCCAGAAATCGGGCGTGACCCATATCACCCCTGGTCATCGCGTCGTTGGACCGGGCATGGACGTGTTCTCGCGAACGTTCCTTCCGGCCGCCGCCGAGACCGGCCTGGCGACCCAGACCGTCACCCGGCACATGCCGGTGTTCCGCCGGTGCGTCGGCTCCGGCGACGCCACCATCCTGGTCACCCGGTGCAGCCGCCCGGACGACCCGGTCGGCGGCGACTACCTGATGCTGCTCACCCACCGCCGCCTGGTGGTCACCCGGCAGACCCGCGTGCTGCACCGGCTGCGCCTGCACCTCAACACGGAGCTGCGCGAGCTGAGCAACGTGACGTGGAGCCCCGACCCCCGCGCGCACAGCGTGGAGCTGGCAGCGACCGCCATCGACGGGGCGCGGGAGCGTTTCGTCATCCGTACCCACCACCCGAAGCAGGTGTGGCAGCTCGACACGCTGCTCAACCACGCCTTCCGTACCCGCCTGCGGACTCCGGCCGAGCGGGTCGTCGCCACGATCGGCGAGCCGCCGGCGAGCGCCCGGCCCACAGTGCTCCGGCCGGCGCCGGCCCGCTGACACTCTCCTTACCGGATCCGAACATTTCCTGACCGGCCGGGCGGTCGACCGTCGGTCATCATGGGCCGGTGACCACCGCCGCCCCGCCCGGGCTCGTCCTCGTGGTGGAGGACGAGCCCGCCATCGCCGACCTGGTCCGGCTCTACCTGACCCGGGACGGGTTCGGCGTACACCTGGAACGTGACGGCGAGGCCGGGCTGGCCGCCGCGCGGCGGCTGCGCCCGGTGGCCTGCGTGCTCGACATGGCGCTGCCCGGCCTGGCCGGCACCGAGATCTGCCGTCGGCTGCGCGCGGCCGGTGACTGGACGCCGGTCATCTTCCTCACCGCCCGGGACGACGAGGTGGACCGCGTCGTCGGGCTGGAACTGGGCGCCGACGACTACGTCACCAAGCCGTTCAGCCCGCGCGAGCTGCTCGCCCGGCTGCGGGCGGTGCTGCGCCGCACGTCCGGCGTGTCCGCCGAGCAGCCCCGCACGCTCGGCGCCGTCACGCTCGACCCGGCCCGCCGCACGGTGACCGCCGCCGGTACGCCGGTGCAGCTCACCTCCACCGAGTTCGACCTGCTCGCGCACCTGATGGCCCGTCCGGGCCGGGTGTTCACCAGGGAGGAACTGCTGGCCGGCGTGTGGGGGTACGCGGCGCACGCCGGCACCCGGACCGTCGACGTGCACGTGGCGCAGGTCCGGGCCAAGCTCGGCCCGGACAGCGTGATCCGCACCCACCGGGGCGTCGGGTACGCCGCCGATGCCTGAGCAGCCGGCCGGACCGATGCCACGCCGCCCCGGGCGGACGCTCACCGCCCGCGCGGTAGTGGCCACCTGCGCGGTGGCGCTCGTGTCGGTGCTCGTCACCGCGCTGGTGGCGGTGCCCCTGGCGGTACGCGGCGCGGAGCGCCGGGACCAGGAGGCGCTGGCCGCCCAGGCCCGGCTCGCCGCCGACGTGCTCCGGGTGCGGGCGGTACGCCAGCGCGACGGCGCCGGGGACCGGCTCATCCGCCAACTGGGTCAGCAGCGGATCGAGGTGTACCTGATCCGGGACGGGCAGGCCGACCGGCCGGGCCTGCCCCGACCGCTCGTGACACGGGTGGCCGGCGGCGACAACGTCTCCGGCCGGCGGCTCGTCGACGGGGAACGCCGGCTGGTCGAGCGCGGGCGCTGCCCGGCGGGGACGGTGTGGTTCTGACCCGCGCCCGCAGCGCCGCGCCGTGGCGGCAGGTGCTGCGCGGCCTCTGGCTGCCGCTGCTCGCCGGACTCGCCGCCGGGGCGGCCCCGGACTGCTGCTCGCCCGCCGGCTGGCCCGGCCGATCCGTACCGCCGCCACCGCCGCCGCGCGGCTCCGGGCCGGGGACCGGACGGTCCGGGTGCCGGTCGAGCCGCCCGACGAGGTGGCCGACCTGGCGTACGCGCTCAACGGCCTCGCCGCCGCGCTGGCCACGAGCGAGGGTCGGCAGCGCGAGTTCCTGCTCTCCGTCTCGCACGAGTTGCGGACCCCGCTGACCGCGATCCGTGGCTACGCCGAGGCGCTGGCCGACGGGGTGATCGAGGCCGACGCGGTGCCGGCGACCGGCCGGACCGTGCTCGCCGAGGCCGAACACCTGGACCGGCTGGTCCGCGACCTGCTGGCGCTGGCCCGGTTGGAGGCGGTCGACTTCCCGCTGGAACCGGTGCCGGTCGACCTGACCCGGCTCGCCGCCGACGCGGAGCGCGCCTGGTCCGGCCGGTGTGCGGCGCTCGGGGTGCCGTTCCGGCTGGAGACGCCGGACGCGCCGGTGCCGGCGTACACCGATCCGGGCCGGATCCGGCAGGTGGTGGACGGGCTGCTGGTGAACGCGCTGCGGGTCGTACCGCCGGGGGCGCCGGTGGTGCTCGCGGTCCGGGCCGCCGGTCCGGCGGGCGGCGGGACGCTGGAGGTCCGGGACGGCGGACCCGGCCTCACCGACGACGACCTGGACGTGGCGTTCGAGCGGGGCGCGCTGCACCAGCGGTACCGGGGGGTGCGCAAGGTGGGCAGCGGTCTGGGCCTGGCGCTGGCCGCCGGGCTGGTCCGCCGGCTCGGCGGCGACATCACCGCCGGGCACGCCCCGGAGGGCGGGGCCGCCTTCACCGTCGTGGTGCCCCCGGATCCTTACCGGGCTCGAACATCGGCTTGACCGTTCCCTCGTGTCGGTGCGGAACGCTCGGGTCGTCACCGCGAGGAAAGGACCACAGATGGCACGTCAGCGAATCGCCACCGGCGCCACCGCGCTGCTCGCCGCCGCCGCGCTCGGACTCGCCGGGTGCGGCGCGAGCCGGCCCGGCGCGGAACCCGACCGGGCGGTCGAGGTGAGCGCCGCCATGGGCGCGGAGGGCCAGGCGCTCGCCGCGCTCGGCCTCGACGCCGGTGACCTGGACGTCGAACCGGTAGCCGCACCGGCGTCCACCGGTACGCCGCAGGCCGGGCCGGACGGCAAGGGCGAGCGGGCGGAGGGGAACAAGCGCCACCGGGCCCGGGTGCTGCTGCGGCGCAACACGCTGCACGGCGAGGCGGTGGTGCGGACCAGGGACGGCGGCACCAGGACGGTGGCGGTCCAGCGCGGCGAGGTGACCGCGATCGACGAACGGTCGATGACCGTGAAATCCACCGACGGTTTCACAGCGACCTGGACGTTCGGCGACAAACTGCGGGTGGTCGAGCGCCGGACCGCGATCCGATCGAACGACATCAAGATCGGCACGACTGTCGCGGTGGCCGGAGCGAAGGACGACGGCGGGAACGTGGCCCGGCTCGTGGTGGTGCCGATTCGCCAGGAATAGGTGCCTGGGCTGTCGTGACGGAAGCAATGTGCCAGGCTACGCTATGCCCCGACCCGACATCGCCTCCGTGGAGAATCCGTGAAGCTCTCGATCCTCATGCCGGTCTACAACGAGGAAGAACGTATCGCGGATGCCCTCAAGCAGGCATTGGCGGTCGACTACCCGTGCGAGATCGAGCTTGTCGTCGTGGACGACGGCAGCCGGGACGGCACCGGCGAGATTCTGGGCCGGGTCGACGACGCGCGCCTCCGGGTGATCACCCACCAGCGCAACGCCGGCAAGGGCGCGGCCATCAAGACCGCCGTCGACAGCGCCGAGGGCGAGTACATGGTCATCCTCGACGCCGACCTCGAGTACGACCCGCAGGACATCCCGCGTCTGCTGGAGCCGGTGCTCGACGGTCGGGCGACAGTCGTCTACGGCAATCGGACCTTCGGCAGCCACAGCTCGTACAGCTTCTGGTACGTGATGGGCAACAAGGGCGTCACGCTCGCCGCGAACGTGCTCTACAACTCCTACATCGGCGACCTGGAGACCTGCTTCAAGCTGATGCCGCTGGAGCTGTACCGCTCGCTGCAGGTCCGCTCCCGGGGCTTCGGCATGGAGGCGGAGGTCACCGGCAAGCTGCTCCGCCAGCGCATTCGCCCCTACGAGGTGCCGATCAGCTACCGCGCGCGGGGCCGCGAGGAGGGCAAGAAGATCACCTGGAAGGACGGCGTCGAGGCGATCTGGATCCTGGCCCGCGAGCGCGCCCGCCGCCGCCCGGCCACTCCCGCCGCCGCGCACTGAGCCCGCACCGCCGCAACCCCGCGATCCCGGCACGAGCCGAGGCCGCGGGGTTGCGTCGTGTCCGGGGCGCTCAGCCGAGGAACGTGTCCACCGAGCGGCGCAGCCCCGCGGCGTCCAGGCCGTGCCAGCGTTCGTGGTCCTCGGCGCTGCCGTAGCGGCGCAGGTCCTCGCGGCCCACCCCCAGCGACAGCAGCCGGTGCGGCCGGTCGGCCAGCGCCTCCGACACCACCCGCGCCGAGGTGCCCGCCAGGTACGGCTCGACCACCATCACCTCGGTTCCGGCCAGCGCCCGCAGCCCGGCCGTGTCGAACGGGCGTGGCCGGTGGGTGTAGGCCACGGTCACCGCCCGGTCGGCGGTCGCGGCCAGCGCCGCGTCCAGCACCGGCCCGACCGCCACCAGCAGCGCCGCGCCCGGCCCGGCGTCGCGCACCACCCGCAGGTCACCCGCCTCCGGGTACGCCCGCGCGTTGGCCCGGATCGACAACCGCAGGTACGCCGAGTCCTGCCCGCACACGACGTCGCGCAGCAGCGGCCGGACCTCGTCCGGGTGCCCCGGCACGTGCACGGTCCAGCCGTGGAGCGTGTCGATCAGCGCCACGTCGGCCGGACCGAGGTGGGTGCGTCCCGCCTCCGCCCGGTCGTACGAGCCGCCGATGCCGACGAGCACCGCGCCGACGCCCTGGTGGTCGAGGTCCAGCTTGATCTGCTCGTACGCCCGCTCGACCAGGAACGGGGCGTAGCTGTGCACGATCGGCCGCTGCCCGGTCAGCGCCAGCCCACCGGCGACCCCGACCATCAACTGCTCCCGGATTCCGACGTTGATCACCCGGTCCGGGTACCGGGCGGCGGCCGGCTCGAACGCGGCGGCGGAGATGTCGGCGAGCACGACTGTCGTACGCGGATCGGCGAGCACCTCCTCGGTGCTGGTGACGAACGCGTCCCGCATGGTGCTGCTCATGCTCACTCTCCGTCCGTGACGACCGCGACGACGACGTGCGGCCGGTGATCGTCGTGCCCGGTGAGGGCGGCGTGCAGGGCGTCGTGGTCGCGCCCGTCGACGGTGGCGGCGCTCCACCCGTTCACCGTGAACCGGCTCGCCGCGCCACCCGGCCAGCCGTACGTGGCCGAGCGGTTGTCCAGCACGATCGCGGTCAGGTTGCCCAGCCCGGTCGCGCCCGCGTACGCGATCGCCTCGTGGTTGGAGCCCTCGTCCAGTTCGGCGTCGCCGAGCAGCACGTACACCCGGGGGTCGGTGCGGCCCTGGGCCCGCAGCCCGAGCGCGGTGCCCACGCCCAGCCCGAGGCCGTGGCCGAGCGAACCGGAACCGATCTCGACGCCCGGCACGAGCGTGCGGTCCGGGTGGTCGCCGAGGCGGCTGGCCGGGCCGCCCTGGTCGTCCAGCCAATCGGGCGGTACGAAGCCGCGGGCGGCGAGCAGCGCGTAGTAGCCGGCGACCGCGTGCCCCTTGGAGAGCAGGAAGCGGTCCCGGTCCGGGTCGTCCACGGTGGCCGGGGTGATCCGGAGCACCCGGTCGTAGAGCACCTGGAGCACGTCCAGCGTCGAGTACACGTTGGCGCCGAACTCGCGGCCGGCGCGCACCCGGTCCAGCAGCGCGCCCAGCTCGGTGGCGGTGGTCGTCGTCATACCGATAGCCTCGGACTTGAAGCGAACTTCAACTCAAGGCCGTGTGATGCACGAAGCAACACTGACCATCGGACAGCTCGCCGACCGCAGTGGCGTCGCCCCCTCGGCGCTGCGCTACTACGAGCGGCTCGGCCTGATCCACGCCGCCCGCACCGGCGGGAACCAGCGCCGCTACGCCCGCACCGAGCTGCGCCGGGTCGCGTTCATCCGGATCTCCCAGCAGGTAGGTGTCTCGCTGGAGGAGATCCGCGCGGCGCTCGACTCGCTGCCGTCGGGGCGTACCCCCACGCCCGACGACTGGGCCGCGCTGTCCCGCGCCTGGCGGGACCGGCTGGACGAGCGGATCCGGCTGCTCGGCAAGCTCCGCGACGACCTGGACGGCTGCATCGGCTGCGGCTGCCTGTCGTTGCAGCGCTGCACGCTCTACAACCCCGGCGACTCGCTCGCCGACGAGGGCCCCGGCCCGCGTCTCATGCTCCCGCGCCCCGGCCAGGGCTGACCGTCACCGGACCAGCAGCACCTTGCCCAGGTGGTCGTTGGTCTCGACCAGGCGGTGCGCGGCGGCGGCGTCGGCCATGTCCACCCGGGCGTGCACCACCGGCCGGACCCGGCCCGCCTCCACCAG
The DNA here is from genome assembly GCF_000568915.1 of Micromonospora sp. M42. Classification (NCBI taxonomy): domain Bacteria; kingdom Bacillati; phylum Actinomycetota; class Actinomycetes; order Micromonosporales; family Micromonosporaceae; genus Micromonospora; species Micromonospora sp. M42. The sequence continues at coordinate 4,514,732 of NZ_KK037233.1, forward strand.
CGGCCACACCTGATCGCGTACGCCCCGGACGATCGCCGCCTTCTGCTCGTCCGGACGGGACCGCAGCGCTGTCGCGTGCACCGCCGCCCGCTTCGCCAGCAGCATCCCCAGGTCGAGTTCGCCCTTGCGGCCGCCCTGCATGCCGATCACCACGAGCCGCCCGCCGGTCGCCAGCGCCGCCACGTTCCGGGGCAGGTAGGACGCGCCCATGATGTCCAGGATCACGTCCGCGCCCCGGCCGTCGGTCACCCGGCGTACCTCGTCCACGAAGTCCTGCTCCCGGTAGTCGATCGTGTGCGCGGCGCCCAGCTCCCGCAGCCGGTCGTGCTTCGCCGAGCGGGCGGTCACCACCACTGTCGCGCCGAGCGCCACGCCGAGCTGGATCGCGAACGTGCCGATCCCGCTGCCGCCGCCGTGCACCAGCAGCGTGTCACCCTCGGCCAGCCGGGCCAGGTCCACCACGTTCGACCAGACCGTGCAGGCCACCTCCGGCAGCGCCGCCGCGTCGACCAGCTCCACCCCGGCCGGCACCGGCAGCAACTGCCCGGCCGGCACCGCGACCTGCTCGGCGTAGCCGCCGCCGGCGAGCAGCGCGCAGACCTCCTGACCCACCGACCAGCCGGTCACGCCGGGACCGAGCGCCCGCACCGTCCCCGAACATTCCAGACCGGGGTACGCGGACGCGCCCGGCGGCGGCGGGTAGTGCCCCTGCCGCTGCAACAGGTCGGCCCGGTTCACCGCGCTGGCCCGCACCTCCACGACCACCTCGCCGGGGCCGGGCTCCGGGTCCGGCACGTGGGTCCAGACGAGCGCCTCGGGTCCGCCGGGTTCCGTGATCGTGATCGCGCGCATGACTCAGTCTTACCCGATCTGCCCGTCGGTCCACGCGCGGGCGAGGATCTCGGCCACCGTCTCGTCCGGCGTCTGGTCGGACGTGTCCAGCCAGAGCCCGATCCGGGGCGTGTCGGCCCGGAACCCGGCGTCCAGGTCCGCCACCGGCCAGTCCCCGTACCCGGTCTTGGGCCGGTCCCGCTCGCGGGCCGCGACCACCTCGGCGCGGGGCGCGAGCACCACCACGGCGAGCGGCCGGTGCCGGATCCGGCCGACCATGGCCGGCAGGTCCGCGCCGAGGACCACATCCTGGAGTACGACGGTGAAGCCCGCCGCTGCGTACCGGTCGGCGGTCGAGGCGGCCAGGTCGTAGCGCAGCCGGAGCTGCCGCAGCGCCTCGTCGCTCGGCTCGGCGGTCATGTCGGCCCGCCCGTTGACGATCACGCGGCGGAACACGTCGCCGCGCAGGTGCACCGAGCGGGGCAGCCGCCGGGCCAGCCCTTCGGCCACTGTGGACTTGCCTGCGGCCATGATTCCGCTGATCAGCACCACTGCCGGACTCTCCCACACGCACACATTCTCGCAACGGAGGTGGGACGGCGGCTTGCCCGGTACGGGGTTCGTGGCAGACTGGGTCCCGGTCGCGCACCCCTCGGGGGCGTGCCGGGAGGGTTCGCCTAGTGGCCGATGGCGCTGGTCTTGAAAACCGGTAAGGCAGCGATGTCTTCGTGGGTTCGAATCCCACACCCTCCGCCAACTCCCACCCCGCCTCGCCTCGGTCTGCCGCGCGTGCGGACACATGGGCGTGTCGCCCCGGAAGTAACCATCGCCTCTGCGGCTTATGACTGCTCTCTTCTTCGGCGACCCCCACGGCGAGTCTCGGCCGCACCGGATGTGCCTGATACCGAGCGAGTTGCCGGAATCGGGGGAACGCGATGAGACGGGACGACGCTGACCGGCGGGGCGGCGGAACAGCGGGAGCGCCGGGCGCGGCCGTAGGCTGCGGGGCACGGATACGGCGGGAGGGCCTGGTGGCGGAGACGACGACGGTGGCCGAGGTGACGGCCGAGCTGGCCGCGCTCGACGATCCGAAGATCCGCGCGGTCAACGAGCGGCACGGCGACGACCACGGGGTCAACCTGGGCAAGCTGCGGGCGGTCGCGAAGCGGCTGAAGACGCAGCAGGACCTCGCGCGGGAGCTGTGGGCGACCGGCGACAGCGCGGCGCGGCTGCTTGCGCTGCTGATCTGCCGGCCGAAGGCGTACGGGCGGGACGAGCTGGACGCGATGCTGCGCGAGGCGCGTACGCCGAAGGTGCACGACTGGCTCGTCAACTACGTGGTGAGGAAGAGCCCGCACGCGGAGCCGCTGCGCCTGGCCTGGTCGGCCGATCCCGATCCGGTGGTGGCGAGCGCCGGCTGGGCGCTGACCACCGAGCGGGTGGCGCGGAACCCGGACGGGCTGGACCTGGCCGGTCTGCTCGACGTGATCGAGGCGGAGATGGCCGGCGCGCCGGAGCGCCTCCAGTGGGCGATGAACCACTGCCTCGCGCAGATCGGGATCGAACATCCGGCGTACCGGGAACGCGCGATCGGCATCGGCGAGCGGCTCGGGGTGCTCAAGGACTACCCCACGCCGCCGGGCTGCACGTCGCCGTACGCGCCGGTCTGGATCAACGAGATGGTGCGCCGACAGCACGGCGGCCCGGACAACGGGGTATGAAGGGGCGCAGGACATTCGCGTACCCGGAAGGACCGTTTCGATGACCCTGGAACGACCGATCGCCCCGGACCCGTACGAGCTGTTGCCGACGGTGCCGTCGTTCGACCTGACGAGCGAGGACGTGCACAACGGCGAGCCGATGGACGCGCGGTACGCGCACGGCAGCACCGGCGGCGAGAACGTCTCCCCGCAGCTGTCCTGGTCGGGCTTCCCGGCCGAGACCAAGAGCTTCGTGGTCACGTGCTTCGACCCGGACGCCCCGACCGGCAGCGGCTTCTGGCACTGGGTGCTGGTGAACGTGCCCGCGTCCGTCACCGAGCTGCCCAGCGGCGTTGACGAGGGCGACCTGGGCGGCGCGTTCAGCGTCCGCAACGACTACGGCGAGACCGGCTACGGCGGCGCCGCGCCGCCCGCCGGGGACCGCCCGCACCGGTACGTGTTCGCGGTGCACGCCGTGGACGTGGACCGCCTCGACATTCCCGCCGGGGCGAGCCCGGCCTTCGTCGGCTTCAACCTGGCGTTCCACACCCTGGCCCGGGCGGTCATCCGCCCGACGTACCAGATCAAGGAGTGAGGTGTAAGGAAGGGCCCCTTGTTAACAGACGTCTGTTAACAAGGGGCCCTTCCTTACACGCGGGCGACAGCGAAGACGGACTGGCCGAACGGCGGGCGGACGCGCTGCTCGGCGGCCTTGGTGACGGGGAGCACGAGCGTGTCGTACACCTTCACCATCGGGCCCTCCTTCGGCATCAGCCGGAAGACCTTGGTGGCCATGAAGTAGCCGATCAGGCCGAGCGCGTTGGCGTAGTGGATCCGCTCCACGGTGAGGCCGGCCTCGGTCATGGCCGCGGCGAGCGTCTTCTTCGTGTAGCGGCGGACGTGGCCGGTGGCGATGTCGGCGGGGCTCATGGCGAACTGGAACGCCGGCACGATGATGACCACCGCGCCGCCGGGGCGGACCAGGTCGCGCATGCTGCGCAGCGCGCCCACGTGGTCGTCGATGTGCTCCAGCACGTTGTACGAGACGGCCGCGCTGTAGTCGCCACGCTCGTGGTGCGGGAGCAGCATCTGCCGGACCTCGACGCCCGGGTGGTCGGCCAGCCGCTCCTTGAGCTGGACCAGCCGGTCCGGGTCCGCCTCGGTGGCGGTGATCCGGGGCACCTGCTCGGCCCACGCGGAGGCGTAGTCGCCCAGGCCGCTGCCGATTTCGATCGGGTTGTCACCGAGGTAGGGCACCGCCAGCTCGACGAACCACTGCCGGTGGTTGACAGCGGTCGCGAGGCCTTCGAGCACCTCGGACTGGACGCGCTGGTCCCCAGTGATTTCTGCCATGCGTCGATTCCTCACGATATGACTGACCCGCGCCTGGACCGTCAGAGTCAACCATCTGGATGGCTGAGGGGGAAATCGGGGGACGGAGGGGGGCCGAATTGTGATGCGGAGGGGTGCCTGATCGGCGGTCGGCGAACTCGGCACATAGTACGTGAGTCTGCGGAACATTGCACCTGCCGGTCATACCCTGACTACGCTCTGAAATGTCATGACTACTCCGGAATCAGCGGCGGACCCGGCGAAAACGGGGCACGGCAGGCGGATCGATGTGCTCGCCGTGCTCAGCTTCGTGCTGCTCGCGCTCTGGGTCACCGCCCGGTTGTGGGTGGACCCCCGCAACGGGATTCGGGACAATCGGACAGATCAGGCGCAATTCGAATGGATGATGGCGCATGGTGCGCGCGTCGTCACCGATTTCGCCTATCCGTTCACCTCGGACCGGATGAATGTGCCGGATGTCGTCAATCTCATGGCCAATACGTCCGTATTATCTGTTTCATTACCGCTGACCCCGATCACGCTCTGGGCGGGTCCGCGCTGGTCATTCCTGATTTTCCTCACCCTCGGGCTCGCCGCCACCGGCGTGTCCTGGTATTTCCTTCTCTCCCGAGTTGTCGTGCGGTCTAGCGGTCCGGCCTGGCTGGGTGCCGCCTTCTGCGCGTTCGCGCCGGCGATGATCTCGCACGCCAACTCGCACCCCAACATCGTCAGCCAGTTCGTGGTGCCGCTGATCATCTGGCGGACGCTGCGCCTGGCCGAGCCCGGCCGGTGGCTGCGCAACGGCGTACTGCTCGCCCTGGTGATCGTCTGGCAGGCGTTCCTCAACCTGGAGATCCTGCTGATGACCGCCATCGGCCTCGGCGTGGTGGTGCTGGCGCTCGTACTCGGCCGTCCCGCGCTGCGCTCGGCGGCCCGCCCGTTCGCCGCCGGCCTCGCCGTGGCCGCGGTGGTCGCCGGGGCGCTGCTCGCGTACCCGCTCTGGGTCCAGTTCTTCGGTCCCGGCGCGTACAGCGGGCTCTCCACGCTGATCCGGGGCTACTCCACCGACCTCGCCGCGTACGTCGCCTGGTCCCGGGAGTCGGTGGCCGGTGACGCCCGGGGCAGTGAACCGCTGGTCAAGAACGCCACCGAGGAGAACGCGTTCTTCGGCTGGCCGCTGGTGATCCTGGTGGCCGCGCTGGTCTGGTGGATGCGCCGCAACGCGGTGGTGCTCGGCCTGGCCGCGGTCGGCCTCGTGTTCGCGCTCTTCTCGCTCGGCCGGGAGATCCGCTACGACGGACGCGACACCGGCATCCCCGGCCCGTGGGCCGCGCTGGAGAACCTGCCGGTCCTGCACTCGGTGGTGCCCACCCGCTGGTCGCTCGCGCTCACCCCGATCATCGGCGTGCTGCTCGCGCTCGGCGCCGAGCGGGTCCGCCGGCTGGCCGCCCGGCATCCGGACGCACGCGGGCAGATCCGGTTCGCCACCGTCACCGTGCTCGCGATGGCGCTGCTGCCGATCCTGCCCACCCCGCTGCCGGCCAAGCGCCTCGAACCGACCCCGGCGTTCGTCACCTCCGGCGCCTGGCGCCCCTACGTCGCCGACGGACGCAGCATCGTCACGCTGCCGCTGCCCGACACCACGTACGCGGTTCCGCTGCGCTGGTCCGCCGAGACCCGGCTGGACATGCCGCTGGCCCGCGGCTACTTCCTCTATCCGGACACCCGCCCCGGCGGGGACCGGATCGCGCTGTTCACCGCGCCGCCGCGTCCCACCAGCACGTTCTTCGAGACGGTACGGCGCACCGACGCGGTTCCGCCGATCACGCCGCAGGATCGGGTGGCCGCCGTCGACGACCTGCGCTACTGGCGGGCCGGCGCGGTGATCCTCGACCCCCGGCTGCCGCAGGCCGACGCGCTGCGCCGGGCGATGACGGAGCTGAGCGGGATCACGCCCACCCGTACCGGCGGGGTGTGGTTGTGGGACGTCCGGCCGCTGGCCGACTGACCCGTCAGCCCTGGCGGACGCAGCAGCCCTGGCACACCTTGGGCCGGGGCAGCGTGAACGCCAGGCAGCAGGTGCGCCGCTGCACTGTCGGCTCGCCGGCCGGACCGGGCACCAGTTCGACCAGGTCGTTCAGGTCGAGCGCGCCGAGCAGCGTGCCGACGGTCGCCACGGACGAGCCGGGCAGCGCGTCCGCCGCGCGCAGGATGCCGTGCGCGATGCCGGAGGCCACCGAGCCGAGCAGCGTACGGGTGCCGATCCGCACCTCGCCCTGGATGGCGGCGATCAGCGGGGCGAAGTGCGCGTCGAGCAGGGACGCGCGCAGCGCGCCGAGCAGCGCGGCCTCGTCCGGCACCACGACCACACCGGGCGCGCCGGCCAGCGCCAGCGGGTCACCGGGCAGCACCGCCACCGGGGTGGACGCGCGCAGCCCCAGCGTGAGCAGCTGGTGGTGGTCCTCGAAGTGCACGAGGACGTCGGCCGGGTCGAGCAGCGGCACCCGCCGGGCCGACGCCCAGCCGAGCACCGCTGGGAGCGCCGTCCAGTAGCTGTAGGACTTCCACGCGAGCGCGGCACAGGCGTGCGGGGTGCCGCCCCAGCGGCGGCCGGCGCGGGTCAGGAACTCGGGAAGCAGCGTGCCGTCGATCAGCCGGGCGGCCGGGGACCAGCGGTCCAGCTCGTCGCGGACCAGCAGGCCGGGCGCGAGCCCGGGCAGGTCGTCGGTGCCGAACATGGCGCGCAGGGTCGCGGTCACTGGGGCGTACGGGGTGGCGGCGTCGCGCCCCGGCATCACCGCAGTCACCTGGCCGTCCCCTGTCTGGTCGCCCTGTCGGCCGGCGCGTGCCGTCGACCGAAGCTAAGGCTAGCCTAACCACTCCCTCGGCGGGAGGGGAAGTGACGTCGCGGTGTCGCGGGGAGGTCCCGGTCACTCCGGCGCCGGTCGCGTACTACCCGGCCCGGAAGACGAAAAACGCCGCCGGAAACGGCGACGCACGGTGTAAGGATCGATGCGCTCCGTTCAGATGTCAAGGTGTATGTCGAATATGAGGCAGTTTCCGTACACGTTCGGCCACCCAACGTGAAAATGGGCTTCCCGCCACGAGGAAGCTGATGACGACCTCACCGATCGAGCGTGCCGCGGACTCGTTCGCGGCGGAACTTGCCCGGCACCGGACCGGCCGAGGGCTGTCCAAGAAGCAGTTGGCGACGCTGATGGGCTTCGACCCGTCCTACGTCAGCCACGTCGAAGGGCGCCGGCACCGGCCCACCGAAGACTTCGCCCGCCGCGCCGAGGCCGTCCTGGAGGCCAGCGGCGCGATCTGGCAGCGCTTCCGGGAGTACGACGAGCTGCGGCACGGCCGCGCCGGCGGAGCGCACCGCGACCCGCCGGTCCCCGGGCAGTGGCTGCCGCCCGGCACCGGCCTCGTGGTCGAGCGCGAGGTGGCCACGCTCACCCACATCGGCGACGGCTACCACTGCGCGATCCGGCGGGAGCTGTACAACGCGGGCACCGAACCGGTCACCCGCTACCTGGTCCGGGTCGCCGTCGACCGCTACCCGAACGACCCGGGCCGCTCCAACCGGCACCACCGGGAACACCCGCTCACCTTCGCCGAGCTGCAACTGACCGCGTACCGGGACGACGGCAACGGACGCGAGCCGATGCACTGGCGGGCCAAGCACGACCGGGACGCGTTCAAGGAGATCTGGCTGCTCTTCGAGAACGACGAGGGACGCTTCCCGCTCTACCCGGGCGACCGGGTCACCATCGAGTACGCGTACCGCGTCGGCCAGGACAAGTGGGGCCCCTGGTTCCAGCGGGCCGTACGCCTGCCCACCCGGCACCTGGCGGTGCGGCTCGACCTGCCCGCGGACCTCGACCCCAAGGTGTGGGGCGCGGAGACCTCGCTGTCGGCCGAGGAAGGACCGCTGCGTACGCCGATCCAGCGTGCCGTGGACGGCGACCGGGTGATCTTCGACTGGGGGACCGACGACCCGCCGCTCAACGCCCGCTACCGGATGCAGTGGCGGTTCCGCAGCCCGCAGGCGGACGCCGAGCCCGACAGCGCGCCCACCGGCGGCGCCCGGGTTCGGGCCAGCGACCGGATGCGTGCCGTGGGCATCGTGCAGCGCGGCGACGACCTGCTGCGGCAGCCGGCCCGCCAGTTCGACCTGCCGGCCGAGGAACGGCACGCCCGGCAGGTCATCGACCGGCTCGCCGCGATGCTGGCCCGGCTGGACGAGCTGCACCCGTTCAGCAAGGGCGTCGGCCTCGCCGCGCCCCAGCTCGGCATCGGCTGGTCCGCCGCGCTGGTCCGGCCCGCCGACCGCGCGGCCGAACCGGTGGTGCTGCTCAACCCGCGCGTCGTGGACACCGCCGCCGAGACCGACGAGCAGTACGAGGGGTGCCTCTCCTTCTTCGACCACCGCGGCCTGGTGCCCCGGCCGCTGCGGATCGACGTGGAACACGCGCTCTGGGACGGCAGCCGGGTGATCACCTCGTTCGAGTACGCGATGGCGCGGCTGGTCGCGCACGAGATCGACCACCTGGACGGGCGGCTCTACGTCGACCGGATGGCGCCCGGCGTGCCGCTCGTGCCGGTGGAGGAGTACCGCGAGACCGGCACCCCCTGGCGCTACTGAAACGGGGGGCCGGGTCGCGTGCCCCAGGGGGCGGGGGCACGCGACCCGGCTCGGGGGGAGCAAGGTTCAGAGGTTGCCGAACGTGTCGTACCGGATGTGGTCCGGCGGGACGTCGTCGGCGGCGAGCGCCCGCAGGGTGGCCCGGACCATCGCGGCCGAGCCGGAGACGTAACAGTCGTGCGTGGTCCACGGCCCGTACCGGGTGACCACCTCGGACACGTCACCGAGTTCGCCGCCGAAGTCGGGGTCCTCGCTGCACGACGGCGTCACCGACAACCACGGGTGGGTCGCGACCAGGTCCTCCAGGCCGGCCAGCCCGTACAGCTCGTCCGGGCGGCGCGCGCCGTAGAAGACGTGCACCCAGCGGGTGCGGTTGACCCGGGTCAGCTCCTCCACCAGCGCCTTGATCGGCGCCAGCCCGACCCCGCCGGCCACGCAGAGGACGTCCCGGGTGGACTCCGGATCAAGCGTCATCGAGCCCATCGGCGCGGCCACCCGCAGCAGGTCACCCGGCTTGGTGCGGCGCACCAGCGCCCCGGACACCCAGCCGGCCGCGCCGGGCGGCGTCCGCACGTGGAACTCCAGCACGTTCTCCTCGTTCGGCGCGTTCGCCACCGAGTACGTCCGCCACACCCGCGGGTGGTAGCGGGGCACCTCCACGCTGACGTACTGCCCCGCCTGCCAGGGCAGCGGGTGCTGGAGCGCGCGTACGGTCAGCACCGCCGTGTCCGGGCCGTGCCGCTCGTGGGTGAGCACCTCGGCGTGCCAGTACGGCGGGTTTCCGTCGGCCTCCGCGCCGGCCAGCATCCGCGCGCTGATGCTCGCGTACGCCTCCCGCCACGCCTGGTCGTACTCCAGGTTCCAGCCGTCCCCGGCGGTGCTGCGCAGCGCGTCGAGCAGCGCGACACCCATGGTCGCGTAGTGCTCGGCCGTCACGTGGTACTTCCGGTGGTCCCGACCCAGCGCCCGCAGGTACTCGTCGAAGCTCTCCGGGTCGCCCACGGTCTGGGTGGCGGTGACGATCGCCTCCAGGATCCGGTCGCCCTGCCCGTTCATCTGCACCGGGAAGAGCTTGCGCAGCTCCGGGTCGAGGAGGAACAGCCGGGCGTAGAAGTGACCGCTGAGCCGCTCCCGGTCCTCCTCGACCAGGGCCCAGCTCTCCTTCAGCAGCCGCGCGAAGTTCTCCACAGGGGCACGCTCCTTCTCCGTACGGGCGGATCGGCAGCCATAGAATCTCCACGGAGCGTGTACGTCGGTCGCACAGACTGTGCGATCGCCGGGCCGGGACGCCGAAGTGATTTCATGGTCCGGTGACGGTTGACGAGCTGGCCCGCCCGGTCTCCCGCCGGATGCTGGGCACCGAGACGCTGCTCGTGCTCGGTCTGTCCCTCGGCCAGTCGGCCGTGTACGCGCTGGTGTCGCTGATCGCGAAGCTGACCGCTACCGGTGGGCTGTCCAAGCAGACCGCCGCGCTGAACACCTCCGCGTCGGCCCGGCCCTACCTCGACCTGACGTACCAGCTGCTCGGGATCGTCTTCGCGCTGCTGCCGGTGCTGCTCGCCGTACACCTGCTGGCGCGCGACCCCGGCGACCCGGCGCGGACGCTCGGCGTCGACTTCCGGCGGCCCGGCTCGGACCTGGCGCGGGGCGCGGGCCTGACCGCGCTCATCGGCCTGCCCGGGCTGGCGCTGTTCTGGGCGGCGGCGCAGCTCGGCCTCAACGCCACCCTGGTCCCGGCCGCGCTGCCCGACCTCTGGTGGACGGTGCCGGTGCTGATCCTCGCCGCCGTGCAGAACGCCGTGCTGGAGGAGGTGATCGTGGTCGGCTACCTGATCACCCGGCTGCGGCAGCTCAACTGGCGCATCGGCGCGGTGCTGGCCACGAGCGCGCTGCTGCGCGGCTCCTACCACCTCTACCAGGGCTTCGGCGCGTTCGTCGGCAACGCCGTCATGGGTGTGATCTTCGGGCTGTTCTACCTGCGCACCCGCCGGGTCGCCCCGCTGATCGTCGCGCACACGCTGCTCGACATCTTCGCGTTCGTCGGGTACGCGATGCTGCCCAAGTCCTGGTTCGACTGGCTCTGATCCCGGCTGCCGGCCTGATGGCTTCGCCGGGTCGGCGAGGTGGCGGTGTCGCGGCCCGACGGACCCCGCCACCTCGCCGAACCGGCGTCGATCAGGTACGGCCGGGCCGGTACCGGGCGACCGCCCGCGCGGCCACCCGCTCGGCCGTCGCCGTACCGCCGATCGCCGCCGCCAACGCCGCCGCACCCGGCAGGCGCCGGGCGGCCAGCCGCAGCCCGAGCCACCCGCCCGCCTGCCCGCCACCGGCGTCGCCAGCCGCCACGCCGCCTCCGCCACCCGCCCCCACGGCCCGTCCGCCGGCTCGTCGGCGCGCCGCCCGATCAAGGAGGGGGGGAACATTAACCCTTTACTTGTAACAGAGAGCGGCAGATGAAAGATCAAAAGTAGCAACTATATCCTTCGGCGGTGCATCATTATCCTCGGCCGAGTTCACTGACCGGGCTGAGGTTTTACCGGAGATGGATCGTTTGCCTCAATGTTGGTTACGAAGTGATCGCCCCTGGGTGGTCGGTACGATAATTACTTGCCTGGGCACATTTACCTGTCGGGTCCTGAGAGTAACGCGTGCTCCATAGGCCATACATTCCTTCTTGGCACTCAAGCTGTCAACTAGATCCCCAGATAGACATGAACCTTCCTCGTGCTCGAGTAAATCGAGGTATTCATCCAATGTCTGGGGCCGCCGGAGAGCCCCGGATTAAGGTTGGGAATCTATCTTTTCAATCTCCGACGTAGGGAAGATTTAGATCTGTATGCGTTATATGACCGCCACCACCGCAACGTCCCGTACATGTGGATCCACGCCTGACGAGCTTGACGATGTCCCTCAAGCGAGTACTCTTTAGGTGTCGGTGTATTCATTCCTTCTAAAAATAGCTCCATTTCTTCGACCTGTTCAGGATGAGGTAGACGTAGCTCGCGTTCCGAGGTAGGGTACGATGCCAGCAGCTCGGCCGCCCGATCCGGATGCGCCGGATCCCGCCCGTACGCGGCGGCCAGGTGCAGCACCAGGTTCGCCTGCGTCCACAGCACCGCTGCCAGCTCCGCGACCGGCGCGAACATCCCGGCGCCGGCCGCCAGCGCCCCACCCGTACCGGCCATCCGGACGAACCGCCGCGTCGCCAGCCGGGCCACCCCGTCGGCGTCCGCCTCCGGGTAGGCCCGCCGGACCTGCGCGACCCAGTCCCGGGCGCGCGGCCCGAGCGCGTCCACCGCCGCCAGCGCCAGCAGCTCCGGCGCGAACCCGGGGTGGTCGCGCAGTTGCGGCCCCACCGCCCGCCAGCCCTTTTCCTGGGTACGCGCAGGGTGCCGGCCGTCGACGGTGACCGACAGGGTCTCGGTCTTGTCGTACGGCTGCTCTTCTATCGACGAGTCCAGGGCGGGCGGTTCGGTCTTGCGACTCTCGTTGACGGCGGGTTGATCGACGGCCAGGGCTTGATCGCCGGCTGCGGCTGCGGGCTCGGCGGGGTCGACCGCTGACGGGGGTGTCTCCGGTGCCGGAGGGGTCGCCGTGACGGCGGTGGCGTCCGTGGCCGCCGTCGAGGCCTCCGTGGTCGTGGGGGTCTTGGCGCTCTTGGCGGTCCGGGTTGCCTTCTTGACGGCGGGAGCGGCCTTCTTGACCGGGGGAGCGGCCTTCTTCGGGACGGCCTTCTTCGCGGCGGGCGCACGGCGGGTCCGCTTCGGCGTCTCGTCCTCGCTCGGCGGCTCGGTCGGCACCGACTCCTTGGCCGGACGGCGTGTTCGCGCGATCGGCTTGGCGGAAGGTGTACTCGCTTCGGCCTCCGCGGGCACGGGGTCGGGCTGCGCGGCGGCAGGCGTACCCGGATCGTTTGTCGAAGGCTCGGCGGCCGGGCGTGGTCGCGGTGCCGGCGCTGTGGCGTCGGCCGCCGTCGGCGGCTGGAAGACGACAGTCGGCGCGGCCCGGCGCGGACGCCGGGGTGGCGGTGTGTCGCTCGTCGCGCTCCCGGCGGGAGGCTCCGGCGTGGGTGGCGGGCTGAACGTGGGTCGGGGGGAGCGGGTCCGCCGGGCCTTCGCGGCAGGCTCGCGACGGGGCGGATCGCTCGGCGGCTGCTCCTGCATATCGATGGAGCGTAGCCGTGGACGTGATCTGGCACACGACGGAAACGCGGTCGTGAGGGCCGGTCCCGGCATCCGCTTTGCCCCGGGCGGGTGCGGGCCTGTATCCTCGGGCGCGGTGACCTCAGGGTCACCAGGGAGACTTCGCCTAGTCTGGTCTATGGCGCCGCACTGCTAATGCGGTTGGGGTCTTAAAGCCCCTCCCGGGTTCGAATCCCGGAGTCTCCGCGCGAAAGCCGGTTGTGTAGACTGGCCGAGCACAAGCGCCCGTAGCTCAACGGATAGAGCATCTGACTACGGATCAGAAGGTTAGGGGTTCGAGTCCCTTCGGGCGCACAGCAGTTGAGGGGCCGCTTCGGGAAACCGGGGCGGCCCTTTTTCGTGCGCTCCACCGGCGGTCATGCCGCCTCGCGTCGCCCAGCCACCGAGCGATGGCGACTGATGGGTCCGGATGCGCAGCGACTGACTGGGAGCCGATCCTTCCGGAAAACTTCCGGAAAATCATTGACCTGTTCGAAACGCCGCTGCAATACTCCGAACACTGCGACATCAGCATGCGTCGATTGAAGCCATGCGTCGTCAGGTGTCACTCGTCCCAAGGAGGACCTGCGCATGTACGCCAGCATCCGCGGCTCCCGCCGCCCGTCCACTCCCCGAAAATCGCGTCTCACCTTCCGGTTGGCAGTGCTCGCCTCCACTGTGGCGCTGGGCGCCGCCGGCCTTGCGGTCGCCGCCACTCCGTCCAGCGCCGCCACCTGCAACGGCTACGTCGGCCTCACCTTCGACGACGGGCCGACCGGCAGCACCAGCGCGCTGCTGTCCGTGCTGCGCGCGAACGGCGTACGGGCGACCATGTTCAACGTCGGCCAGAACGTGCAGAACAACCAGTCCGCCGCGCGGGCCCAGGTCGACGCGGGCATGTGGGTGGCCAACCACAGTTGGAACCACGCGCACATGACCTCGATGAACCAGAGCCAGATGCAGTCGGACCTCTCCCAGACCAACTCGGCGATCCAGGCGGCGACCGGCGTCCGGCCGCAGTTGTTCCGCCCGCCCTACGGGGAGACGAACTCGACCCTCCAGTCGGTCGCCTCGTCGCTCGGCCTGCGCCAGGTGATCTGGGACGTCGACTCCCAGGACTGGAACGGCGCCAGCGTCAGCCAGATCGTCTCCAACGCCAGCCGTCTTCAGGACGGCCAGGTGATCCTGATGCACGACGGCATTCAGAACACCCGCGACGCGATTCCGCAGATCATGGCCAACCTGACCAGCCGCAACCTCTGCCCGGGCATGATCTCACCGAGCACCGGCCGAGCGGTGGCCCCGGACGGAACTCCGCCGCCGACCACTCCGCCGCCGACCGGCACGCCGACCACTCCGCCGCCGACCACTCCGCCTCCCAGCGGCGGATGCACAGCGACGGCGACGACCCCCAACGTCTGGGGTGACCGGTACAACACCTCGGTGACGGTTCAGGGGGCCAGCAACTGGACCGTGGTCGTGGCTCTGACCCCGCCGCAGCGGGTCTCCACTACCTGGAACGGCTCCCCCAGTTGGGACAGCACCGGTTACGTGATGACGATGCGGTCCAACGGCAGCGGCAACACCTTCGGCTTCACCACGATGATGAACGGCAACAGCGGCGCCAGACCGCAGATCCGTTCCTGCACCGCGGGCTGATCCCGGTGGCCCACCCAGGTCACCGGAAACGGCTCGGGTGAGCGTGGTCGACCAGGTGCCCCTACGGTCCAGCTGACCCTGGACCGTAGGGGCACGGTTCGCTTCTACGCGAGCGTTTCGGTTCTGATGTGAAGCACCATTCCGACCAGAGCCAGCACGTCCACCGTCAAGAGACCGAGGTGCGCATACCGGTAGCGGCGCACCATCGTGCCGGCTACGGGCGTCGCCGGCGTGTGGTCCAGGAGCGCCGCGATCTTGTTCAAGCGCGTCTGGTACCCGCCCGGACGCACCCGGTGATGGCCACCCACGCTGGGGGTCAGGGCGGCAATCGGAACAGGCGGGTGCCCGGAGACTCGCAGCTCGATGTCGAACCCGTCGAGCCGTACTCCGTCGACCAGTGACCGTGGAACGCTGTATCTGACGAGCGGGTTGCCCACGACGACATGCGTGCGGGTCACCGCCACGAAGGCAGCCGGCCCCGCGAGGTACATGAGCAGTACGCACGTGCCGAGTGGCGTGAGAACCATCAGCAGCAACTGCTGGGTGTCGACGATGCGGGAGGGCGTTACGAGGCCGAAAGCGCCGGCCGCCGTGCACATGACGATCGTCATCAGAGCGAGCGGGTCGTTCCGCCGGATCACGGTCTCAACTCCCCAACAGGTCGTGACCTTGGCAAGGCAGGATCATGATGTACGCGTGGCCTGGCGTGCGCGAGAGGCGCTGTTCCGCCGACGCGGGCGGAGGCCCGGGAGAACAGCTCGGGTCGGCTGGTCTCTCGCCCTCCTTGCCGGCTATGCGCTGTGGAGTTGGGCCGTGTACGGCTGGGCTGATGCCCACGACTACCGCGGATTGCTCGACGGATGGCGTCCCTGGTATCTCGCCGTCGCCGCCGTGACCTACTGGCCACCCGCGTGCCTCCTGTGGTGGTGGATCTACCCGAGGGCGGGACTGGTTCCATGGATACGCGGATGACGATGGACGCGGAAGTCGCAGGCCTCACCCAAGCGCGCTCGTAGCCGCTCGTACCCGAGCCGGCGACGGCGACGCTGGACGAGCGGAACCGGGCGACGCGGCCGCCGACGAGACGCGGGAGCGGCCCGGGCGGCGCTACGGCACGCGGACGAGTGACGCGTGGGCGGCGCGCCCTTCGGCCGCCTGGTCCGGCTCGATCGAGACGTAGACCTTCTTGGGCCAGGGCGCGCGCACGCTGAGGCTTACGCGCTCCGGCTCGTCACTGCAGGGCACCTGCGCCTCGGCGGCGTCGGGAGGGATGGGGGCCGGATTCCCGGCCTCGTCCGCCCCCGAGGTCGCGGCCCAGAACCGCGTCCGGAGCGTCCCTTCCCCGACGCACAGGACGTCGAGCACGTAGACGCCGGTCTTGTTCTCGTTGTACCCGGTGCCACTGATGCCGCCGCGCCGGGCGGGCTCGGAGCCGATCATGAGGATGGGCCCTTTGCCCTCACGTCTGCGCTGCTTGTTGTCCACGGAGGTGATCCCGAGCGCGGCGGCTGCTGTGGCGGCCATGCGGTCGAGTTGTTCGGCGGGCAGTTCCGACGGGGACGGCGACGGGCTCGGTGCCGCAGGCGGGGTGGCGGATCGCTCGCTGGTGGCCAGGTGGGTCACGGCGAAGCCACCCGCCACCACGATCCCGACGCCGGCGGCGAGGGCGGCGATTCCGGTGCGGCGCCGGTTCCGTACGGTCCGCTGCGCCGCCGCGGTTCCCGGTGGGCGGATGTGTGTCAGAGTCTCCGCGCGCATGAGGGCGAAAGCGTTCCGGGTCTGCTCCTCGGTGATGTCCTCAGGCATGCGACTTCTCCATGTGTTCGGGGCCGAGCCGGGCGGCGAGCGTGGCCCGACCGCGATGCAGCCATGACCTGACGGTGCCTTCGGGCACCCCCTCGCGGTCGGCGATCTCCGCGACCGGCAGGTCGGCGAGATAGCGCAGCACCATTGCCCGCCGCTGCGCGGCGGGCAGCGAGGCCAGGGCCTCGACCAGCGCGACGTGGTCCGGTTCCGGTCCCGCGACGACCGGCTCGCCGTGCTGGCGTCGGTGAAACGCCCGCATCACGCGCAGTCTCCGCCAGCGGCTGGTCGCGAGGTTCCAGGCGACCCGCCGGACCCAGGCGGCGGGTCGTCGTAGCCGGAGACCTGCCGCCATCGGGCGAGCGCCCGGCAGAACGCCTCCTGAACGACGTCCTGGGCCTCGTGCAGGTCGCCGAAGTAGGCGTACACCTGCACCGTCAGGTCCGCGTAGCTCGCCGCGTAAAAGTCGTCGAAGTCCCTCATCGGCGACTACACGCGCGGCCTGATCGCAACGTTGCGGGCGTCCATCAAGTTTCACCGATCCCCTCGACCACGCGGCAACCCGCGGCCGGCGGAAATCCGCCGACCGCGGCCCCGGGTCGCTGTCCGGTGATGCTGCCTGCCCCATCTCACTCCGCGACGGCGGTCGCCTCCAGCTCCACGAGCACGTCGGGCTCGAAGAGGGACTCGACGCCGATCAGCGACGCCGGCGGAAGCGGCTGGGGCAGCCCGAGTTCCTCGGCGACCGACTCGATGCCGGCCATGAACGGCCCGATCTTGTCCGGCGTCCAATCGGTGACGTAGAAGGTCAGCCGGACCACGTCCTGGAACGAGGCGTCCGCGCCGGCGAGGGCGCGCCCGGTGTTGCGCAGCACCTGCGCGACCTGCCCACCGAGGTCGCCCGGTGCGACAGGGGTGCCGTCGCCCAGTCGCGCGACCTGGCCGCTGACGTGGATGTGACGGGCGCCGGTGCCCACCGCCACGTGGTGGTACGGCGTGTGCGGCTGAAGACCGGCAGGGCTGAAGCGGGTGACGGACATCGTGTCTCCTCCATGGGGACCTAGGTGGTTTACCATTGATACCTAGTTGACGAAGGACACTTCAAGGAGACCTGGTTTCATGGGCGATACCGCAGGCGCCCGCGCCGACGAGCTGCGCATCGACGCCCCGCACCGCGAGCTGCTCGATCAGGTGCTGGACAAGTGGTCGCTGAGCGTCCTCAACGAGCTGTGCGAACGCCCTTGTCGCTTCAACGAGCTGCGCCGCGCGATCCCGGCGGTGACACAGAAGTCGCTCACGGCGACGCTGCGACGGCTCGAACGCAACGGCATCGTCGAACGCCACGTGGTGGCGACCCGGCCGGTCGCGGTCGAGTACCGGATCACGCGGCTGGGCAAGACCCTGCGTGCGCCGATCGACGTCCTGCTCGACTGGGCCGACGCGTACCTGCCCCAGATCGAGCAGGCCCGCCGGAGCTTCGACGCCGAGCTGGGGTGACGAGTACGGCCGGACTCAGGAGTCCGGCTCGTCGCGCGTCGGCGTCGTCCGCAGGCGTACCCGGGTGATGGCCCGGCCCGTCACCTCCGCCACCTCGGCGCTCAGGCCGGGCAGCTCGACCGTCTCGCCGGGGGCCTTCGGGATGTGGCCGAGATGCGCCAGGACCAGGCCGGCCACCGTCGTGTAGTCCCCGGCTTCGAGGGTGGCCTCGTCGAGGTCGATGCCCACGTCGACCAGGTCGTGCAGCGGGAACCCGCCGGGCATCAGCAGCGCGCCGTCCGCCTCCCGTACGACGGCCTGCACGTCCCTGTCGGTCTCGTCGTAGATCTCCCCGACGATCTCCTCGACCAGGTCCTCCATCGTGACGATGCCGTCGATGGACCCGCGCTCGTCGACCACGAGCGCGAACTGCTGCCGTTGGGCGCGCAGCTCCCGGATCGCCTCGGTCACCTTCAGCGTCTCCGGCAGGTACACCGCCGGGCTGGCGTGGTCGGCGACCGGCCCTTCCTGGTCGAGCAGGTCCCGCATGTGCACCACGCCGACGGTGTCGTCCAGTCCGCCGCGACCCACGACCGGGGCGCGTGTCTGCCCCGACCTGCCCAGCTCGCGCAGCGCCTGCGGCGCGGACAGATCCGCCGACAACGTGACGACGTCGCGGCGCGGGACGAGGATCTCCCGCAGGATCCGCTCGGCCACCTCGAACGCGCCCGAGATGATCGTGCGGTGCTCCGGGGTGAGGTTGCGCTGCGCGGCGACCATGTCCCGCAGCTCCTCGGTGGTGACCTCCTCCCGGCGCGCCCGGGGGTCGCCGCCGGCCAGGCGTACGACGGCGTCGCTCGACCTGCTCAGGAGCCACACCGCCGGGCGGGAGAACGTCGACAGCGCGTCGATCGGGCGGGCCACCAGCAGCGCCCAGCCCTCGGCACGCTGCATCGTGATCCGCTTCGGCGCCAGCTCGCCGAGCACCAGCGTGACGAAGGTCAGGATGATGGTGACGACGACGACCGAGACCGGCTCGGCGGCCGACCCGAGGAATCCCAGCGGGCTCACCAGCGGCGCCGCGAGGGACACCGCGGCGGCGGCCGAGGCGAGGAAACCGGCCAGCGTGATGCCGATCTGAATGGTGGCCAGGAAGCGGTTCGGATCCCGCGCCAGCTTCTCCAGCACCCGGCCGCCCCGGGAGGTCCGCTCCAGGCGCTGCAGTTGGCTCTCCCGCAGCGACACCAACGCCATCTCGCTGCCCGCGAACACCGCGTTCACCAACACCAACACGAACACGAGCGTGACCTGCACGCCATAGCCGTCCACGGCCAGTTCGACGCCTCCTCGGCCGGACCCTCCGGCAGCGTCAACCGTAGCCACCGCGGCTGGGCGGGGCGGGCCGGGTTGCGAGCAATCAGCGCGTTTCCGCCGGTGATTCCGGAATCAGCCGGCCAGCCGCCGTCAGCCGCTCGAGCACGGCCCGGTGCGGAACCGCGTGACTGGTACGGCCACCCACGCCCGTGGTGGTGACCGCGGTGAACAGCGAGTTCAGCAGCGCCTCCTCGACCGCGTCCAGCACGGCCGCGAACACCGGGTCGATCTCCCCGTCCGGGATCGGCTGCTGATCCGACGTGGTGAACCCGATCGCGTAGTCGCCGCTGGTGCCGCTGAAGGACGCGCCGACCCGGGCCATGGCGAACACCGCCCGGCGGGCGACCCGCCCGAGCTGGCGCGCGTCCAGCGGTACGTCGGTGGCCACCACGATCATGCACGAGTTGCCGGGCGGCTCGGCCCGGTCGGCGGCGGGGACCAGTTCTTCGGCCGGCATCGGCACGCCGAGCACTCTGAGGACGCCGCCGAAGTTGGACTGGACCAGCGCGCCGACAGTCCCCGTACGGCCGGCGGCCCGCACGGTCCGGGACGAGGTGCCGATGCCGCCCTTGAAGCCCAGCGCGGTGGTGCCGGCGCCGGCACCGACGCAGCCCTCGGCGGGCGGCCCGTCGGTCGCCTGAGCGATGGCGGCCAGGACGTGGTCCTCGGTGATCGGGCGGCGGCGGATGTCGGACAGGTGCCCGTCGTTCGTCTCGCCGACCAGGGGGTTGAACGACACCCCGTCCGGCCGGCGCTCCATCAACCAGCCGAGCAGCGCGTCCGCCGCCCGGAACACCGACAGCGTCGCGGTCAGCACGACCGGGGATTCCAGTACGCCGAGTTCGTCCACCTGGGTCGAGCCGACGAGTTTCCCGTGCCCGTTGCCGGAGAACACCGCCGCCGGCAGAGTCCACCGTCCGGGGCCGAGCCCGCTCGGCACGATCGCTGTGACGCCGGTGTGCAGGTCGCCGCCGTCGTCCACGGTGGTGTGCCCCACCAGGACGCCGGGGACGTCGGTGATCGCGTTGTGGCGTCCGGTGGGCAGCGTTCCGACGACGACGCCGAGGTCACGGGCGCGCCGGCCGGTCCGGCTCAGGGCAGCGCCGCCCGGATCGCCTGCACGATGCCGGTCGGTGAGTAGTCGTCGGGGACGCCCTCGACCAGGATGATGTCGCCCTCGATGTGCCGGGAGCGCAGGGGCGCGATCTCCTGGTACGCGGGCGAGTCCCACCACGCGCGCGCCTCGGCGATGCCCGGGAAGCCGAGCATCACGACCGCGCCGGGCCAGGCGCCCTCCTTCACCTCGTGCGGCGTGGCGTGCACGAGGAACCGGCCGCCGTACGGGGCGAGGGTGGCCGGGAGGCGCTCGATGTACTCGGCGATGTCCGGGTGCGGGGCGGCGTCCTGGAGGTGGGCGATGGCGTACGCGGGCATGGTGTCCTTCCGGCCGTCGAACTCCGAACGCCGATCCTGACACAGCGGACGGCAGACGTTCGCGCCCATTTTCCCGGCGCCGACGACGGCGCGCGCTCAGGCACCGGACGCCACGGCCGCGACGGCGGCGTGCGGCCGGTGGGCCTCGTCGTCCTGGCGCGTCAGGCGCTCGACCTCGGTGAACCCGGCCCGCCGCAGCCGCGCGGAGAACTCGTCCACCGGCCAGCGGTACGCGGTGGCGACCTTGTGGTCGAAGGCGCTCACTTCGTCACCGACGAAGATGCCGACCACGAGCGGTCCACCGGGCACGATCGCGCGCCGGAACCCGGCCAGCACGCCGTCGAGATCCGGTGGCGGGAGGTGGATCAGCGAGTACCAGGCGAGGATGCCGTCGACGGAGTGGTCCGGGACGGCGAGGTCGTCCAGCGACCCGAGCCGGTACGCGCCGCCCGGATGGGTGGCCCGCGCGTGCGCGACGAACTCGGGAACCATGTCGATCCCGGTGGCGTCGACGCCCCGCGACCGGAGGTGGTCGGTGAGGTGCCCCGGTCCGCACCCGAGGTCGAGCACCGGGCCGGTCCGGCCGGCCAGGTGCCGCCCGATGAGGGCGAGGTCGTCCGGGTGCACCGCGGCGGTGCTGCCGAACAGTTCGATGTAGAGCTCCGCGACCGCCCCGTACGCCTGCCGTACCCGTGTGTCGTCCACCGCTCGACCATAGGGGGCCGACGCCTTGGCCGCATTTAGCAGATGAATGAGATGAATGAATGGAAAAGTCGTCGCAAAGCAGCCGCCCGGTGCGGAATCGATAGCTTTCCGTCACTGAAGTTTCTATCCTTGAAGAATCCCGATCGCCAGCAGCGGAAGGGGCGGCATGCCGCGCCGTTCGAGCCTCAGCTATCGAGATGCGTTGAAGCTGCTGGCCCCGGGCAGCACGCGCATCACCGAGACCGACAAGGTCGTCAGCGCGGGGATCCTCGGCGCCGGGGCGCTCACCCAGGGCGCGGCGCTCGCTCTGCTCGGCCCGAAGAACGCGCTCATGCAACTCGTCCGGGACGCCACCGGAAACCAGGCCGGCCGCATCCGCACGACCGGCGGAAAATCGTATTACAAGCTGCTGGAGGCCAGCCATACCGTGCTGGCGCTCTCCGCGTTCTTCGACGGTTTCCGCGACGAGGTCGGGCCGGGTTTCGACCGGCTGGAGCTGACCGACGCCGAAAAGGTGGGCATGGTGGCGGCCGACCGTCGCCAGCACACGCTGCCGAAGGAGATCGACGGCGGATACTTCCCGCTGCCGTCCTCGGTCCACGGCATGGACGACACCCGGCGCGACGTCGAGGCCGCCTACGTCAAGCTGTACGACGCCACCATCGCGTTCTGCGAGGGCCTCGCCGCCTGGCCGTCGGTGCGGCGTGGGCTCGACCTCACGTCGCTGCGGTCCCGGGTGGTGGGCCGGGCCATGTGGCACTACGAGGACCGTTTCGACCGGCTCGCCGCGGACCTCCCCGAGTTCGGGTTCCGGATGCTCCGGCAGGCGATCGAGCACAACCTGATCGACAACCGGAACCTGACCACCGAGGTCTCGGCCCGGCTGGACGCGCTGGCGCAGCTGTACCGCAATCTCGCCGAGCTGTCCGGCCCGGCCCCGGCCGACCGCCCCGACCTGCTCCGGGAGTCGCTCGACCGGCTCACCGGCTCGCTGGCCGCGGTGTTCCGGCAGCCGCTGCTGCGGATCAAGGACGTCGACTTCCACCTGCGTCTGCCCACGGTGGAGGAGGGGTTCATCAGCCCGGACTTCCGGGCCGCCGAGTACGGCAAGCACACGTCCCCGGAGCGTGATGCCTGGTGGGACGACCAGCCGCGCCGGGGCGACCTGGTCGGTTTCCTCTCCGAATACCTGACCGATCCGGCGAGCCTGCACCGTCCGCTGCTGCTCCTCGGTCAGCCGGGCGCCGGCAAGACGTTGCTGACCCGGGTCATCGCGGCCCGGCTGCCGGCGAGCCGGTTCACCGCGATAGTGGTGCCGCTGCGCCGGATGTCCGGGGACTCGTCGCCGACCGAGCAGATCGAAGCAGCGATCGAGCAGGTGATGGACGAGCGCATCCGCTGGGCGGACCTGCGCCGGGCCACCGAGCACACCACGGTGGTGGTGATCTTCGACGGGTTCGACGAACTCGTCCAGGTCACCGGCACCGCCCACTCCCAGTACATCGACCGGGTGGCCGAGTTCCAGGAGACCCAGTGGGACCTGGGCTACTCCGTCATCCCGATCATCACGTCCCGGATGCTGGTGATGGACCGCGCCAGCGTGCCGCAGGGCACCGCGCTGGTGCGGCTGGAAGACCTGACCGACGCCCAGGTGACGGCCTGGTTGGCCGCCGTCAACGCGGCAAACGAGGACCGGCCCGGCTACCGTCGGCTCTCCGCCCGCGAGCTGCTGTGGCACGGCGAGCTGGCCCGCCAGCCCTTGCTGCTCACACTGCTCGCCATCTACTACAACGAGCACTGGGCCGACCGCCGTCCCGGCGCCATGTCATCGTCCGACCTGTTCACCGGCCTGCTCACCGCGTTCATCAGACGGCAGGTGAGCGAGAAGGCGCCGACCGCCCTCCCGACGCACGAGCGGGAGGCCCGCGAACACCAACTGCGGCGCGATCTCGCGATCACCGCGTTCGCCATGTTCAACCGCAACCGGGAACTGGTGAACCGGGCCGCGCTCCGCGCCGACCTCGACTGTTTCGGGCCCGGGGCCGGCGACGGCTCCCGGTTCGAACTCGGCGACGTGCTCGGCCCGGAGCAACTGGTCACCGCCGCCTTCTTCGTCGTGTACGGCCCGGACGACGTGCAGGGCGAGGACGCCCGGCGCACGTACGAGTTCCTGCACACCACCATCGGCGACTTCCTGATCGCCGAGTACGTCATCGGGGCGCTGCGGAGTCTGGCCGAGCTGCGGCGGCGCACCCGCAGCCCGGCCGGGTTCGGCTATCAGCTGGACACCGGTCAGTTCCGGGCGCTTCTCTCGCACCAGCCGCTGGTCAAGCGGGAGGCGGTGGTGGGCTTCGCGCGGGAACTCGCCTTCCGGCACCCACGGGACCGGGACGCGATCGTGGAGACGGTCGCCGGACTGCTGGCCGAGGCCCGGCAGCGGACCAACCTGGCCGGTGTGGGCGGCTACCGGCCCGCGCCGTACGACCCGGTGCGGTTGCTCGCCGCGTACACCGCGAACCTGGTCGCGCTGGCCGCGCTCGTGTCACCGGACGGGGTGCGCCACAGCGACCTGATGGACGACGAGACCTGGGTGTCCACGGTGCGGCTGTGGCGGGCGGGCCTGGACGAGAAGGGCCAGCTCGCGATGATCAGTTGGCTGCGCCGGGACGCCGACGGCCGGATCGTCGCCGGGCTGCGGCGGGAACGGCGGGGGGAGAAGGTGAACGTGGCGGCCGAGGAGGCCCGGCTGCTCGGCGACGTCACCA
This sequence comes from Micromonospora sp. M42, assembly GCF_000568915.1. Lineage (NCBI taxonomy): Bacteria > Bacillati > Actinomycetota > Actinomycetes > Micromonosporales > Micromonosporaceae > Micromonospora > Micromonospora sp. M42. Next base: position 4,538,640 of record NZ_KK037233.1, read on the forward strand.
CCTACGGCCAGTTGCAGGCCGGCGCGCGGACGTGGCGCGGCCAGGCGCCGACCAGCTTCGAGGCGGGCCGGTTCCACGCCGACCTGGTGGAGCTGGCCACCCGCCGCTGGCCGGTGCCGTCACTGCACCAGCTGATCCTGTACGACGAGCGCAGCTACCGGCGGCTGTGGGCGCGTGCCGTCGAGTTCCCGGAGGCGGTGTCCAGCACGAGCGCCACGGTCCTGCTGGAATGCCTCGCCGAGGACGGCGCGCAGTTGCCACGCGAGGTGGTGTGCGGGCTGACCCGGGTGGCGCTGAGCCGCTTGCCCAGCTCACCGACAGCGCCGCCGGAGCTGATCATCTCGTGTCCGTACCTGATCGACGAGTTCCCCGAGCTGGTCGACTCGCTCGGCACGACCGACGACCACGCGGTCCTGCACGCGCTCATCCTGCGGCACGGGCTCGACCGGCTGCCGCAGCGGTACGTGGCCCGGGTGCGGGAGGTGCTCACCGACATCGAGGGTCGGCTCGCGGAGCTGCCGCTGGAGGACGGCGTGGTCTCGGCCGAGATGGCCGAGCAGTTCGCGGCCGCGCGGGTCGACAACCGCACCGCGCTGTGGCTGCTCATGGCGTTGACCGAGTACGGCGACCTGGCCTGGCGGAAGATACCGCCCCGGACGATGGCCGAGCTGCTGGCGCACCGGCTGCCGGACGAGTTCCTCGACGAGGCGAGCCTGTGCCGGCTGCTCGTGGACTACCTGCGGGCGCACGACCGGGCGCCGGCCGAGGTCTCGCTGGTGTCCGCCCTCGACACGCTGCGCGTCCTCGCAGCGACCGACCCCACCGACCAGCCCGACCAGGTCCCGGCCGCCGAGGCGGTCTGACCACGCCACCCGTACCGCCACCACCCGTTCGGAGGCCCCGATTGGCACACTCGCCCCGGCATCGAGAGCACATCGTCCGAACAGGAAGGAGGGATCTGGCGGTCGACATCGCCGGGGCGGAACGCGGCTGGCCCGTGTTCCTGATGCACGGCACACCCGGCAGCCGGAACGGTCCACGACCACGCTCGATCGTGCTCCACCGCCTCGGCGTACGCCTGATCTCCTACGACCGGCCGGGTTATGGCGGTTCCAGCCGGCTGCCCGGCCGCCGGGTCGCGGACGCCGCCGCCGACGTCGCGGCCATCGCCGACGACCTGGGCCTGGACGGGTTCTCGGTGGTCGGCCGGTCCGGCGGCGGCCCGCACGCCCTGGCCTGCGCCGCGCTGCTGCCGGAGCGGGTACGGCGTACCGCCGTCCTGGTCGGTCTCGCCCCGGCGGGGGCGGCCGGGCTGGACTGGTTCGGCGGCATGACCGACGCCAACGTCCGTGACTACGGTGCCGCCGAGCGCGCCGTGCCGGTGCTCGCCGAGCAGTTGCGGCTGCGGGCCGAGCGCACGATGGACGATCCGGGCTCGCTGCTCGCGCTGCTGGTCGAGCAGATGACCGAGGCCGACCGCCGGGTGGTGGCCGGGGTGCCGATCCGCCGACAGCTCACCGACGCCTACGCCGAGGCGCTGCGCCAGGGGCCGGACGGCTGGATCGACGACGTGCTGGCGCTGCGCGCCGACTGGGGCGTCACGCTGGCCGAGATCCGGATGCCGGTCCGGCTCTGGCACGGCGCCGACGACAACTTCGTTTTTTTGTGGTTCGGGACCCGGTGGCTGGCCGAGCAGATCCCCGGCGCGCAACTGCACGTGCAGCCGCGCAGCGCGCACTTCGGCGCGGTCGAGGTGCTGCCGGAGATCCTCGCCTGGCTGGCCGACCCGGTGGAGCGGGCCACCGTCAGATCGGATGCGGGTCGATGATGCGCCGCTGCAACCGGCTCTCCCGGACGGCCTCGACGGCCGGGTGGTTCTCGCCCAGCCGGTAGGTCAGCTCACGGGTGACCGCCTCCAGCTCCGCGCGCCGGCCGCTCTCCACCCGCTCCTGCATCACCACCAGGTTCGCCTGGCAGCGCAGCGTGTTCGTGTGGTCGCGGCCGAGGATCCGGACCAACCCGTCGTACGCGCGCCGCAGCAGGCTCAGCGCCTCCACGTCGGCGGCCTCCCGACCTTCCGGCGGGTCGGGCTGTTCGGCGATGCAGATGCCCTGGTTCATCCAGCCGGAGAGCGGGTACGGGTGCCCGCTGCCCAGCACGCCGGCGAGCGCGTCGGCGGACCGGCCGGCGAGCTGCCGGGCCTCGGCGAAGTCCCCGGCGCGGCGGGCCACCATGGCGAGGTTGACCATGCAGACCAGCGTCAGCGGGTGCGTCGGGCCGAGGTTGCGCTGGTAGATGCGGTGCACCTCGGTCAGTTCCCGGCTGGCGCGCTGGAACAGGTCGACGGTGAGCAGGTTGATCGACAGGCTCAGCCGGCAGGTGAGCGTCTCCGGGTTGTCCGGCCCGAACCGCTCGTTCAGCAGCTCGTAGGCGGCTTCGAGGAGCTTGCCCGCCTCGACCGCGTGCCCGGCCGCGCGCAGCGACACCGCCAGGTTCGTCTGCGTCCGCAGGGTGATCAGGTGTTCGGCTCCGGCCGTGTTCAGCAGTTCCCGGTGGACGCTGCGCAGGCGGGTGACCGACTGCTCGAAGTCGCCGGCGTCGCGCATGTCGATGCCGACGTACGCGGAGGAGGCGAGCGTGTCCGGGTGGTTCTCCCCGAGGATCGCGCGGCGCCCGGCCAGCACCATCTCGTCGTTCTTGCGGGCCTCCCGGAAGTCGCCCATCAGGCGCTGGGTGCTGGCGAGGTTGTTGAGCGCGGCGAGCGTACGCGGGTGCTCCTCGGTGAAGTTCCGCTTCCACGCGTTGAACGTGATCTCGTCGAGGCGCAGCGCCTCGTTGTACATGCCCATGCCGCGCAGGTCGCGGGCGAGCCCGCCGGCGGTCATCAGCGTGTGCGGGTGGTCCTCGCCGAGCAGTTCCCGTTGGGCTGCCAGCACCTCCTCGTCCAGCGCCCGGGACTCGGTGAACTGGCCGAGGAAGGCGAGGATGTTGGCGAGGTTGAACTGGAGGTGCAGCAACTGCCGGCGCAGGTCGTCGCGAGCCCGCGGGTCGGTCTCCTCGGCGAGCATCTGCTCCCAGGTCTGCGCGACCTCCTGCCCGAGCCGCCGGCCGGTCTCCAGGTCGCCGCGCAACTGGAGGTAGCGGACCCGGTCGATCATCAGCGCCCGCACCTCAACCTTGCTGCTCAGCGGCGCCTTGGACGCCTCCAGGTGCGGCCAGATGACCCGGAACCGCGGCCACCCGTCGGGGTCGTCGACCTCGCCCTCGGGCCGGGCGGCGGCGAGCACGAGGTGGACCTGCCGGCGGGCCTCGTCGAGTTCCGCCTCCGTCATCCGGGACCGGACGGCGTGCTGGAGCAGGCGGTGCATGAGCACCAGGCCGCCCCGGCCCCGCTCGCCGCCCGCCGGGTTCTCGGCGCGCAGGTCGACGCGCACCAGGGCGAGCCGGTTGGCCTGCTGCACCAGTTGCTGGCGGACCAGCCGCTCCTTGGCCTGCGGGTGGAACGGCACCAGCGCTTCGGCGAACTCGTCGCTGTAGACCAGGTCGGCGGAGATCTCCGGGGCGAACACCGAGCAAAGTTGCAGCACCCGGTAGGCCGCCGGGTTGCGGGTGCGCAGGTGGTTGAGCGACAGCTCCCAGGTGGCCTCCACCGAGACGTTGCTGTTCGGCTCCATCACCGCGCCCGGACCGAACTTGGCGATCTCGGTGAGGTAGCTGTCGACGGAGTGGCCGGTGTCGGCGAGCCAGGCCGCGGCGGCGGTGACAGCGATCGGCAGGTCGCCGAGCAGGGCGGCGATCCGGTCGGCCTGGTCGACGCGCATGTTCGGCACCCGCTCGGTGAGGTGCTGGATGCTCTCCGCGCGCTTGAACACGTCGACCTGGACGGTGGTGGCCCGCTCGACCCACTGGAGGTTCCGGGACGTGATCAGGACGTGGCCCTTGCCGTCCGGCACGTACGGCAGCACGCCCTCGATCTCGTCCGCGTTGTCCATGATCAGCAACCAGCGCAGGTCGGTGCGGCGCAGCGCCTGGAGCACCAGACGGGCGTTCTCCCGGTTCGATTCCGACGACGGCACGCCCAGGTAGGGCGCGAGGTCACCGATTGCGGACTCGATGAACGGCACCTGGTCGGCGTCGATCCACCACACCATGTCGTACGCGGCGCGGTAACGGTGGGCGTACTCCAGCGCGAGCTGGCTCTTGCCGATGCCGCCCATGCCCTGCAACGCCACCGGCCCGGTGCCGGAGAGCACCACCTTCGGGCTGCTGCGCAGCAGCGTCCGCAGCTCGCGCAGGTCCGCCTCGCGGCCGGTGAAGCGCTTGTTGCGGCCCGGCACCTCGAACACGGTGTTGTCCCGGCCGGGGAACCGGGGACCGGTGGGCAGCTCCAGGTCGGCCGGCACCCCCTCGCGGCCGACCAGGCGCAGGATCCGCGCGGCGGCGGTCCGCGCCTCCAGGCCGGCCACCGAGACGGTGTGCGCCGCGGGCACGTTCGCCAGGCGCCGTACGTCCGCCACGTAGACGACGAGCGGCACCTGGTCGGGCGAGCGGTCCGGCGCGGCGAGCACCGCCTCCTCGTTGGCGTTGGACTCGGAGACGATGATCAGCTCCCGGGCGGTCCGGGGCACCTCGTCGTCGGTGAACCACGGGTCGGTCACCCGGACGTCGGCCGAGACCAGCAGGTGGCCGATCCACTCCGCCCACACCCGGTCGTACGGGGCGTGCCGGAGCACGATCTCGCTCTCCACCGACGTGGAGGTACGGGTGAACCGGGCGTTCACCCGCTCGCGTACCGCGCTGCTCATCGGCGGCAGCGACTCCACCTCGCCCCGGGTGATCTCCCGGGCCAGCACCTCGTACGCGGACAGCAGCGACCCATTGACTCCTGGTTGGTCGGCGAACGTGGCGAGCAGCTCCTCGTACGCATAGAACGCCTGGTAGGGCACCTGCATCCGGGCCCAGTACCGGTCCCGGTCGGCCTCGCTCATCCCGCTCGGCAGCCCGCTGAAGCGCTGCCGGGCCACCGCCCGACCGGTGTCCGCCTTGACCTTCTCCGCCGGGTCGATCCGCATCGGCACGGGCAGCACCCGGATCCGTCGCGACCCGTAGCGGTGCTCGACCAACCGCGCCACCTTCGCCGCGCCGGTGATGCCCTGCTCGCTGAGGGTGAAGCAGGTGACCAGCACGTCCGGCAGTTGGATGGTGCAGATGTCGGCGACGTCGGAGAACCCGGTACGGCTGTCGATGAGCACGTAGTCGTAGTTGCGTTTCATGTCGGCGCGCAGCGCGTCGAAGAAGTAGCCGCCGCCCTGCCGCTCGTAGAACTCGTCCCAGTTCATCCCGGCGAGCGCGCCCGCGTAGTCGTTGTTCTGCTGGCCGGCGCCGAGGAAGTCCAGCGTCCCGTCACCGGGGAAGTTGGACCAGTTCAGCGAGAACGAGTACTTGTGCACGCGGGCGTACTGCTCGTGCCAGCGGTCGTCGCCCTTGTCCTGCTTGGTGGTGGTCGCCCACTCGTACTCGCGGATCAGGTCGATCACCCCGCCGGTGCTCTCCAGCGCGTCCCGGTCGATGAACGGCGCGAAGAAGCGCGACAGGCCGGGGGACTCCAGGTCCCAGTCGACGGCGAGCACCCGCTTGCCGTTGGCGGCGAGGATCCAGGCGACGTTGGCCAGCGCCATCGTCCGGCCGGTGCCGCCCTTGTAGGAGTAGAAGGTGACGACCTGTCCCTCGCGTCGGGTCATGTGTCCACTCCCTCGTCGGGCGGCGGGTTCTCCCAGAGCCGGGGTTTGCTGATCGGCCGTCCTGGCGGCGGGTAGGCCGGTCTCGCCTCCAGGTAGCGGCGGCGCATCCGGTCGACCAGGCCGTGGATCCCGGCCCGCCAGTCGTCGTACGTGGTGATCGCCAGGGGGCGTGCCGCAGCCGGAAAGATCGCGATGGCCCGGTCGAGCAGCACCGTCGCCTGGGAGCGACGGCCGGGTGCCGGGTCCTCGATGATGACCACGACGCCCACCCAGCGGTGCAGCGAGGCGGCGGCCGCGCGGACGGCCTCCGCACCGTCCGGCGTCTCGACCACCCGAGGATCGATCATGAGTACGCCCGGGCAGCCCCGGAACAGCCCGGCATCGGGTACGAAGTCGCGGACGTCGATCGGCATCCGCAGCCGCTGCACCGCGTCGGTCACGTCGTCGACCACGGGAGGCCGGCCGTGGAACGGGCGCCACCGGCCGGCGTGCGTGTCGGATCGTCCGTTGAGCCGGCCCGGCTCGTGCGGTTGCTCGGGCGCGATCACCACCGCCCGGAACGGCACCTCGCTGGTCGGCGACGACGGCAGGTCGGTCGGGCCGGTCGGCGGCTCGGCCGCCTGCAGCGGGGTCTGCTCGGCGGTGTCGACGATGTGCTGCGCGAGCCGGCCCAGCACCTCCTTGTAGGCGTGCTGGAACTTCTGCAGCCGGCAGAGCGCGCTCATCCCGTTCGCCGCGTACGCGTCCACGTCGGCGGCCATCGCCATCGCGCGGGCCTGGTCCGGCGCGTGCACGGCGGCGGGCGACGGGATCCACAGGACCGGCAGGATGTTGTCGCCGTCGGGCGGGCGGCCGGCCCGGATCAGCCGTTGCCGGAACCACTCCCGTTCCCGGCGCGAGTCGTCCCGGTTGAGATAGTCCGGCGAGTACAGCGGCACGAACACCTCGGCCTCGGCGAGCGCGGTGCGTTTTCGTTCCGTCCGGTCCTCCGGCGGCCGCACGATGAAGTCGGCGAAGCCCTGCCGGCGTAACCGGTCGCCGGGCCGGCCGTCGATGGCCAGGTTGAGATCGTGGTAGAAGCGGCGGACCCAGTGGTCGCCCGGGGTGCGGTCGTTGTGCGTCGGCGGGGGGACGTAGCTGAGGAAGAAATAGGGCGGGCCCGGCAGCGCGGGCCGCTCAGAGGTCACGGCGACACGACCGTTCCACGGGTAGTGCGCCTGACCCCCAACCGTCAATGATCACGCGCTGCTCCCCGGTCGACACGATACGGCGTCTATCGATCAGGGTAGAGAGGTTGCGCTCGGGTTACCAGGCCCTCACCGTCCGATGTGGGCGTCCATCCACGCGACCGTGGCGCGTACCGCCGCGGCTATCGGCAGCAGCCGTGCCGGGGCGCTCCCGACCGTGCCGCGCCGGGTGAACGGTTCCCTGTCGAGTTCCACTCCGACCTCGGCGAACGGGCTCGCGTCGAGGTGCGGCGCCTCGAAGTCCAGCCGTTCCCGGCGGCCGTCGCGCAGCACGTAGCAGCGGTACGGACGCTGCTGCGGCGGGCGGCGCAACCGGTACTCGGCGAGGTGCAACGCGGTACATGTCGAATAGCCGACACCGAGCAGCAGGGTCCAGGCCCCGGCGGCCTCCAGCGCGGCCAGCGGCGAGCGCTCGCCGAGATGCGAGTCCAGGTCGTGGACGCGCATCAGCTCCTCCGCCCGGGGGCCCCAGGCGCTGAACGACGTCTGCGGGTGCGGGCTGCGTACCGCGCCGGGCAACCGGCGTACGTGCTCGGCGAACGCGCCCACGCCGAACGACGGCGTGACGGCCGGGTCGAAGCCGGGCATCCGGTCCTCGTACGCCCGGCGTTCCTCGTCGGTGAGTCCGGCGGTCGCGGCGTGGTACGCGGGGCTGCTCACCGAGTTGTCGGGGGTCTGCGCCGGGACGACGACGGTGCCGGACGGCCCGACGACGGCCCGCAGCGCGTCGGCCAGCGTGGCCGGCCCGCCGGCCACCGGTCCGAGGGCACGCAGGGAGCAGTGCACGAGCACCACGTCACCGCTGCCGAGCCCGAGCGCCCGTAGGTCGGCGGCGAGCGTGTCGACCCGGTGCGCGGGCGGGACGGCGGTGGTCACGACGGCCATCCGGACATCGAGCGGGCCACCTGCCGGACCAGCCGTGAGCCGGCCGGGGTGAGCGCGTCCGCCCGTTGCAGCGCACCGATCGCCTCGGCCGTCCAGTCCCGGTACTGCCGGTAGACCGCCTGCGCGCCGTCGACCTGGCGGTCCGCCCGGACGCGCCAGATGTCGGCCACCGCCGCGTGCGCGTAGATGCCGTGCAGGACGGCCTCCGCCGGCCGCGGGTCGGGCCGCCAGCCCACAGTGATGTCGATCGGCCCGGTGCCGTCGACCAGGTCGCAGACGTCCAGCAGCGCGTTCATCTTGCTGTGCTGGAACTCGTGCACGAGCAGCACCGCCAGCGACCCGGCGTCGGTCTCCGTGGCCGCGACACCGCCGAACGCCTGCCGGGCGGTCGACGCCTCGCTGACCCCGTCGCCGCTGCGCCGCAACGGCACCACCGCCCGCAGCCCGGTACGCAGTTCCTCGGCGTGGCCAGGCACCTCGTCCCGGATCACCTGCCACGCCGCCGCGAACGTCTCCGCCCAGCGCACGGCGCCCGCGTCGTCGAGCCGGTCATCGGCGGGCAGCCGGTGGCAGTCGCGGTGCGGGTCGCCGTCCTCCAGCAGCACCGACACGTCCGGCGCGACGAGACGGCGGGTCGGCCACCAGCGGGGCCCGCCCGCCGCGCCCGGACTCACGGCCACCGTCACGTCCCCGGCCCGCACCCGCAGCGAGCCCGGGCCGGTCTCCACCCGGGCGGTGCCGTCACCCACCTCGGGCAGCAGAACCGTGCCCATCGTCGGCAGGTGCAGGCGGCCGGATCGCACCGGCACGTCGAGGCGTACCGGAACGCCTGCGTCGAGCGCGGCGGCGGCGGCGAGCGCGCTCAGGTAGCCCGGCCCCTGGCGGGCGCCGGTGCCGGTGCCGGCGAGGCAGTCGACAGCCCACGCGCGCACGTACGGATGGGCCGCGATCCGGGCCACTGATTCCGGCGCGCTGCGGTCGAGCGCGGTCAGCGCCTCCCAGCCGTCAGCTCCGGCCCCGCCGGCCGGCAGGCGGTCGGCCACCTCGGCGAGCAGCGCGCGGACGATGGCGATCTGTGCCTCCACGAGCCGGCCGGTGGCGACCCGGTCGCCGGTCAGCGCCGCGAGGCGGTCGATGAAGTCGTCGGGTAGGCCGGCGTCGAGCCGGACGGGTTCCGGTGGGTTCTCGTTCACGTGCACGATCAGCTCTTTCAGATCGGCGCAGTAGACACTCGGATGGTCGAAGTGCCCGGCGCCGTACCGGTGGGCGAAGAGTCCGCCGCCGCACTGGTCGACCACTGGGCACCGCCGGCACTCGTCGCTGAGACCGGCCCGGCCGGAGCGGCGGCGAGCCAGAAGCGGGCTTGCCGCCACGTCGTCGGCCGCGTGCGAGAAGACGGTCATGCCGGTGGCCGGCGCGCCGTCGTACGCGGTCTTGAGCGAGTCCGCCTGCTCCCATTCGCCGTCCGTCTCGATCACGGCCAGGTCGACCGGGTCGAGGCCCAGCCATTCGGTGCCGCTGGGCCCGCCGCGTGCGGTGGACAGGAGCGAGTCGAACAGGCGCACCGGGACCGGTCGGCCGTCCGCGCGCCAGCGGTCGTGGACGGCGCGCAGCCAGCGGGCGTACGCGGTGTCCCCGGCGGCCGGCCGCCACGGCGGGTCGTCCCAGGTGGCGTGCGGGAGCAGAAAGTCGATCCGCGAGGGCTCCTGGGCGAGCAGCGCCTCGTACACGGCTATCGGGTCGTTGCGCACGTCCACCGTGCAGAGCAGGCCGGACCAGAGCCGCCGGTACGCCGGGCGGCGCAGCAGGGCGAGCGCGCGCAGCACCTGGTCGTAACTGCTGGCGCCGGACCGGTAGATCCGGTGCCTGTCGTTGGCGGCCCGGTCACCGTCGAGCGATACGCCGACCGCCACGTCGTGTTCGGCGAGTACGTCGCAGAACCGCTCGGAGAGCAGCACGCCGTTTGTCTGCATGCCGATCCGGAGCCGGGTGACCGGCCCGATGACGCGCCGCAGTTCGGCGAGCACCCGGCCCAGCCCGTCGGGGCCGAGCAGCAGCGGCTCCCCGCCGTGCAGGACGACTGTGACGTCCGGCAGCCCGTGGGCCGCCGCGTGCTCGGCGATCCGTCCGGCCGCGGCCCGGAGCACGTCCGGCGTCATCCGTACCGGGCGGCGGCGCCAGCTCTGGTCGGCGTGTTCGTAGACGTAGCAGTGGTCGCACGCCAGGTCACACCTGGCGTGCACCTTGAGGACGAACTCGGTGAGCGCCGCGCGGGCGGGCCCCGGGGCCATCGCGGATCAGATGAACGACGAGAACTTCGCCGCCGGGATCCGGGTCTGATCGAGGTGAGCCGCCATCACCCGGCGCACGATGGGGGAGATGTCCGCGGCGGAGAGCCGGTCGAGCGGCTCCGCGCGGACCCTGACCAGCGAGACCGGGGGCTCATCCTGGCGCAAGGGTGCGGTCGTCATGAGTGTTCCTTAGGTTTGTGAATGCCGGCCGAGCACAGCGGCGACGGCCAACCTAGTGGCTTTAGGGATCCAGCGCCATCGACCCACCGGTGGGAGACGGTTCTTTTTGGACGGTTCGCCGGCCGGCGTCGTCGTCGCCCCGAGGGAGCGAGCGTAAGGGATCAATTATGCGCCTTTTTACCGATCTAGGCCACGAATCGAAAGTTCAGACTTTGCCAGAAATCGTCCACCCCGATCCCCTGGTCAGGCGAGGGATCGGGGTGGACGAGCGGCTCAGGCGGTGGGGCCGCTCCCGGACGGCGTGCCGAGGTGGATGTCGACGTCGGCCGGCTCGGTCATCTGGTCGTACGCCCTGGTCCGCAGCCGGTTGGTCTGCACCTCGCCGTCGAGCAGCGCCGCCCGCAGCGCCTCCGCGTCGCTGATCTCCTTGGCGGTCACCTCGTCGGCCGCCGTGGTGGCGCCCTGCACCACCTCCAGGTGGGTGCCGTCGGTGGGCATCAACTCGGTCCACTTCGCCAGGCAGTACACCCGCTCCGGCACGTCCTGGCACTCGGTGCTCAGCTCGGGCATCTCGTCGCCGCTGCCGAGGTGGCCGGCCCGGTACGCCGTCAGCTCGTCCACGAACGCCTTCAGCTCGTGCTCCACCTGCGGCGAGAGGCTGGTCGCCACCACCTTGCCGAAGATCCACCGCAGCGCGGCCAGCTCCATGCCGGCCCGGACCGGCAGGTAGAGCTTCGCCCAGCTGGCGTTGACGAAGTCGCCGGGGTCGCGCTCCGGGGCGCGGGCGTCGCCGCCGGACCACCACCCGGGGTACGCCACGAACGACGCGCGCTCCCAGTCGAAGACCCGGTGCCAGAAGTCGATCTCCCACGCCTCGTCCCGCACGCTGGCCGGGAAGTGCGCCTCCACGATCTGCGAGACCATCTCGTTGACCGGGGAGAAGCCGGCCCGCAGCCGCGCCTCGAACTCGTCCCCCGCCGTCTCCGCCGCCGCCAGCGCCGCGTCGCGCCGGTCCTGCCACTCCTGAAGATCGGTCAGGTAGCCCGCGACCAGCGCGTTGTACGCCGCGTCGTCGGCGGTCTGGTCCACCACCGTCGGGGTACGCCGGAACCCGGCCGCGATCTGGGCCTGCGCGCCGGGACCGCCCAGCCAGCTGGCCGCGCCCACATGGATGCGGACGCGCAGGACTGGTCGGCCGTCCGCCTCCGTCACCACCGGCACACCGACGACCTGGGCCGCGATGGCGGTCGGCGGGCGGCGGGTGATCAGGTTGAGGTTCTGCCGGATCGTGTCGACGTTGCCGTCCCACTCCCAGCCTGCGTCGACGGGGACGTCGATGTCGTAGTCGGCGCTCATGTCGCCGGTGAATCCCCACTTGTCGAGCGTGACCACGGCGGAGTACACGACGCGCGTCTCCACCGCGGCGGGCGCGCCACGCGGCGGGCGCTCCGGCTTCACCGGCATCGGGGGCAGCGCGGCGACCGCGTTGTCGCGGATCCGCTGCCGCCCGCTGGTGATCTTCTGGGCGAAGGCGAGCGCCGGGTCCTTGATCGTGGGGGCCCAGCAGACCCGTGCGCCGTACCGCTCGTGGGCCAGCTCCAGCCGTTGCAGCACCTTGAAGTAGTGCAGCGTGATCGGCGTGGCCCGGTTCGGATTGCGGACGGTGCGCTTCGAGGACGACTCCGTGCCCGTCTCGGTGACGAGCTTGAAATCGGTCTTGTGCTGGGTGCGGTAGCGCGCCGCGACCTTCGAGGTGGCGGTCCGGCTGTCCTTGACCGCGCGGCGGCTCGTCTCCTGGCTCGCCGCGGTGACGCTGGTGGCGAAGCCGATGGTGTGGCTGGCGTTGAAGGTGCCCCAGATGCCGGTCGGGCTGGTGTACTGGCCGGTGTGGCTCGCGTTGAGCCCCCAGGTGTCGGTGAGCGACTTCTGCCGCTCGAAGCCCTCCTGGAGTTCGGTGGTGAGCGCGCTGGTCAGCTCGACGTCGGTCTGCTGTTCCGACTCGTTCTGCTCCTCCAGGGTCAGCTCGCGCTTGGTGTAGGTGCGCTGCTCCAGCACGGCCTCCTCACCGGGGGCGAGCGCCAGCGCGTAGACGTGCTCGCCGAGCGCGAAGCCCACCGGCCGGATCCGGGTGCGGTCGAGGAACGCGATGCCCACGTCGGACTGGAGCAGGCCGGCGAGGAACTCCGCCTGCTGGTCGCCGAGGAGCGTCTGGCGTCGCGCCGGCGGCTCCCGGTACGACATGCCCGAGTCGGCGCCGGGCAGCGCCTCGGTGGCGGCGTCCATCTCGTTGGCCTTCCACAGGTCGTAGAGGCCGAGTTGTTTGAGCAGGTGCGGCAGCCGGTCGCCGTCGAGCCCGCCGTAGCGGATCGCCTCGATCAGCGCCTGCTTGACGTAGAACGGCAGGATGGGCGTCTCGCCACCGCCGAACGTGAGCCGGACCGGTACGAAGTAGTTGGAGTAGACGTACCTGTCGGAATGCGCGGTGCTGAAACCAAGCGTCGCCGGATCGGCGTCGGCGACGACGACTCTGCCCATCGGTGCTCCTCTACAGCGGCAGTGTGAACAGGGAGTGCAGCCCCTGGTACGTCATCTCGTGCGAGGTGACGAAGAATCCGGGGAACAACTGGCTGAGGGCGGCCTGGCGGACGACCGTCTCGCGTACGGCGTGCGCGGTCAGTTCTTCGAGACCGGCGACGACCTCCGCCGGCACCCCGCCCTTGGCGGCCCGCTGGTACGCCTCCGCGATCGCCTCCCAGCGACCGTCGAACGTCTCCCCGAGGTCGTCGGCGACGGTGCCCCAGGTCTTCTCGAAGCGCTCCAGTTTGGTCGAGGAGGTCCAGTCGACGTTCGTGACGCGGGCCGCCTCGGGGTCGACGAGCAGCAGGTCGGAGCGGAGGTCCCCGACGGTGGTGGAGGCCTTCCACCGGAACCGCTCGGCGAGGTGGCCGGCGAGGGCCTTCTCCGCCCCGGTCGCGGCCGGGTTGCCGGTGAAGCCGACGAGGCGCAGCAGCAGATCCCGGTCCGGGTGGCCGAGCAGCATCTGGGCGACGGTCTGGCGCAGCACCGCGTCGGAGCCGCGCAGCGCGGGCGCCAGCTCCGGGTGGGCCGTGCGGACCGCCTCGACCACTGTCGCCAGTGACTTCTCCGCGAACGCCTCCAGGCCCGGCGACCGGCCGACGAGCTGGGCGACCTCGGCGGCCATCCGCCGGTGCACCTGCTGGCCGAGCCGCCACGGTTGCGCCTGCCCGGCCTTGCGCAGCGCGCGGAACTCCTCGTACGCGGCGGTCTGGAGCGCCCTGTTGAACGCGGTGGTCAGCCGCTGCTCCATTTGCCGGGCGATGGCCGCGCGCACGACGGCGGCCTGGACATCCCGGGGTGTCTTCGGCGGCTTCAGCTCGCGCAGGTCCTCGACCCGCTTGATGATCTCGTCCAGCGCCTCGCTCAGCTCGGCCCGGGTCGCCGCCCGGCCGGCCGACGACACCGTCTCCGACATGCTCGCCATCAGCACCGGCCGGCCGTCGAGGCTGACCAGCGCGCCGAGCCGGGTGCCCGCGCCGGCACCCGCGAACGCCTCGGCGTGCGCCGCCTGGTTGAACACGCTCAACGTCAGCTCGGCGTCGGCGAGCAGCACCCGGCCCTGCCGGAACAGCGCGTCGAGCACCTTCGGCGGGAAGAGCGTGCGCAGGACGGCCAGCCCCACCCGGGGCGTGGCGGCGATCGCGGCCCGGCCGATCGCCACCAGCAGCGCGGCCATCTGGGCGGTCAGCAGGCGCGCCTCGCGGGCACCCGCGAGCAGCAGCGGCACGTACCGGACGGCGGCGCGCACCGCGACGCCGCCGAGCAGCCGGGCGAGATGCACCAGGCCGGTGAGCACCTGGTACAGGTCGCCGGCGACGCGGCCGAGCAGCCGGCCGGCGGCGAACGGGTCGAGGTTCTCCAGGTGGCGGGCGAACTCGGCCGCCCAGCCGCGCCACAGCGCCAGCAGCCGATCCGGGACGGTGGTCGGGTCCAGCGCGGCCACGATCCCGGCCAGCGCCTGGCGTACGACGGTGGCCTGGTCGGCGATGCGTTGCACACCGGCGCGGGGGTCGACCGTCAGCACGATGAGCGTGGTGAAGTGTTCCTGCTGAAGGCGGCCGATCAACTGCACGAGCTTGCCGAGGTCGACCACCACCGTCGCGACGGATTCCCCGACGCCGACGGCGAACCCGTCGAGGAACAGCTTCGGGTTGATCCCGTTCCAGGCCGCGTAGTGCCGCATCGCGTCGAGCAGCGCGGGGTCGAGGCCGAGCAGGAGACGGCGGAACGCGCCGTCGGTGTCGACGTCCGAGGCGGCCAGGTCGAAGAACGCCTCGGCCAGCCGCAGTCTCGCCAGCATCGCGACCAGGTCCCAGACGTTGTCGGCGGTGATGCGCCCGCTCATCGCGGTCAGGACCCGCTCGCGGGTCATCGACCGGGTGGCGTGCGCGTCCAGCCAGTACTTGACGGTCAGCGCGACGAACTCCACCCGCGGGTCCTGGGTGCGTACGCCGAAGATCGCGGCCCGGTCCTCGGCGGACACCCGCGGCACGCTGAACCAGTCCCGGATCATGACGGATTCGTTCGCCGGCTGCCCCAATTCCCCCACCCCCTCCAGCCGTGTGCACTGTCGAGCCGTGGTGCGGGCAGCGGTAGTGCTGGGTCGAGAAGCTGACATGGGCCGGTAACGTCACGCGCCCGCCTTCCATCGACTGTTACGACTTGACGAACGGCGTGTTATCGCTCACAGTCGATGGCACGGGGCGGCGGGAGCGATGGGTCGCCGAGCGGGCGCGGACGGCCGCGTGGCAGGCCGGGTGTGAGGTCAGTGCGCCAGCGCTAGTTGTTAGCGCTCACAAGTGTGATCTGAGGGAGGAACATGTTTGCTTTTGGTAGATCCCCATCGACGGTGTCGCCCCCGCGACGGCGCGGATGGCTGCCGCGAGTCGTCGCGACCGGCGCTGCCGCGGTCCTCGTCGGCGCCGCCGCCGTGGCGGCCGTGTCCGCGCCCGCCGTCGCCGCGAGCGTCGACACGAACGCCTGGTACGTCCTGGTCAACCGCAACAGCGGCAAGGCGCTTGACGTCTACAACCTGGCCACCAACGACGGCGCACGGATCACCCAGTGGACGCGCAACAACGGCAACCAGCAGCAGTGGCAGTTCGTCGACTCCGGCGGCGGCTACTACCGGCTGAAGTCCCGGCTGTCCGGCAAGGTGCTCGACGTCTACAACTGGTCGACCGCCAACGGCGGCAGCATCGTGCAGTGGTCCGACCTGAACGGCACCAACCAGCAGTTCCGGCTGGCCGACTCCGACAGCGGCTACATCCGGCTGATCAACCGCAACAGCAACAAGGTGGTGGAGGTGCAGGGCGCCTCGACCGCCGACGGCGGAAACATCGTCCAGTACGACGACTGGAACGGCGCCAACCAGCAGTGGCAGCTCGTCCGCGTCGACGGTGGTGGCGGCAACCCCACCACGCCGCCTCCCACCACGCCGCCGCCGGGTGGCACGTGCAACCTGCCGTCGTCGTACCGGTGGTCGTCGACGGGCGCGTTGGCGCAGCCGCGGTCGGGTTGGGTGTCGTTGAAGGACTTCACGGTGGTGCCGTACAACGGGCAGCACCTGGTCTACGCCACCACCCACGACACCGGGTCGTCGTGGGGGTCGATGAACTTCGGTCTGTTCTCGAACTGGTCGCAGATGGCGTCGGCCAGCCAGAACGCGATGTCGTCGGGGACCGTGGCGCCGACGTTGTTCTACTTCGCGCCGCGCAACATCTGGGTCCTGGCGTACCAGTGGGGACCGACCGCGTTCTCCTACCGCACCTCCAACGACCCCACCAACCCCAACGGGTGGTCGTCGGCGCAGCCGCTGTTCACCGGCAGCATCTCCGGCTCCGGCACCGGCCCGATCGACCAGACGCTGATCGCCGACGACCAGAACATGTACCTGTTCTTCGCCGGTGACAACGGCAAGATCTACCGCTCCAGCATGCCGATCGGGAACTTCCCCGGCAGCTTCGGCTCCAACTACACCACCATCATGTCCGACTCCACGAACAACCTGTTCGAAGCCGTGCAGGTCTACAAACTCCAGGGCCAGACCCGCTACCTGATGATCGTCGAGGCCATCGGCTCCCAGGGCCGCTACTTCCGCTCGTTCACCGCCACCAGCCTGAACGGCTCCTGGACCCCGCAGGCGGCCACCGAGTCCAACCCGTTCGCCGGCAAGGCCAACAGCGGCGCCACCTGGACCAACGACATCAGCCACGGTGAACTGATCCGCACCACCGCGGACCAGACCTTCACCGTCGACCCCTGCAACCTCCAACTGCTCTACCAGGGCCGATCCCCCAACTCCGGCGGCGACTACGGCCTCCTGCCCTACCGCCCCGGACTGCTCACGCTTCAGCGCTGAGCGCGTACCCCGAGGTGTGGAGAGCCCGGCCCGCGACCACGCGGGCCGGGCTCTCCGGCGTCTCGCCCGATCGTTGTCCTGGAGGCAACGACGGTGGCCCGGTCCGTCGTTGATCGGACCCGCGCCGCCCGGGAGGGTGGAGTTGTCACCACCTCCCGGACGAAGGGTTGAGCAGATGTCCTTCCAGGCATACCTCGACGCGATCGAGGACAAGACCGGCAAGACCCCGCGAGCCCTGGTCGCCCAGGCCCGGGAGCGTGGCTACGACGCCGCCGACGTGAAGGCCGGCGTGATCGTCGGCTGGCTCAAGGACGAGTACGGCCTCGGCCGGGGACACGCGATGGCCCTGGTCCACGTGATCAGGAACGGGCCGAAGATCAGCGCCAAGCACGTCGGCTCCACCGGCTCGCACCGCGACGACAGCGACACGCTGTGGCTGGACGGCAAGGCCGCCCGCGCCGCCGCGTAGCGGGGCGTGGACAGCGACGCCTATCGTTCGCGGCATGGGAGCGATCAAGCCGTGGCACCTGTTCATCCTGACGCTCTGCTGCCTGCTGCCGCTCATCGCTGCGGTGGCGGGGGTGGTGTGGACGCGGCGACGCCGCCGCTGACCCGTCACCGGCCGGCGACGAACTCCTCCACCGCCGTGCAGACCCGCCCCAGCGCCTCGGCCGAGGCCGCCAGCGGTCCGGGCACCATCATCGAGTGGTCGGCGTCGGCGACCTCCACCACGTACGGGGTGAGCCGGCGCGCCACCGCCCCGTCCCAGACCGGGTCGGCGGTGCCGCCGGCCAGCAGGAACGGCGCGGTGGCCCGGGCCAGCGGCTCCCGTACCGCGGGGTCGGTCAGCAACGGCGTCAGCCAGACCGCCGGGATGCCCCGGTCGGCGGCGAGCGGGGCGGCGAAACTACCGAGCGACTTGCCCACGAGCAGATCCACCCCGGCGTCGAGGACCGGATCCAACTGCTCGGCGACCCACTCCGGCGCGGCGTCGTGGCGCAGATCGCCGATCGACCGCCAGGTCACCTCGTGCACCTCGAAACCGCGCCGGCGCAACGCCTCCCCGAGGTAGACGAACAGCGGCCCCCGGGTGTCGTAGCCCCGTCCCGGAGCGAGTACCGCGCGTCGATCCGCCATGGCCGCCTACCTCTCGTTCGATCGATGCGTCACGCTAGCCGCCGCACGGGCTTCCGGTGGCCCCGCGGCCTCACAACCGTTCCGGGGTACGGATGCCGAGCAGGTCCAGGCCCTGCCGCAGCACCCGCCCGGTCAGCTCGCACAACACGAGCCGGCTCTCGCGTACCGGCCCGTCTGCCCGCAGCACCGGGCAGCGCTCGTAGAACGCGCTGAACGCGACAGCCAGCCGGTGCAGATACGCGGTCAGGCGGTGGAACTCCAGGCTGCCCGCCACCTCCTCGACCACAGCGGCGAAGCCGACCAGTTCCATCGCGAGCGCCCGCTCGGCCGGCTCGGCGAGCGAGACGTCCGCGTCCGGCCGCGCCGCCGCGCCTGCCCGCCGGAAGATCGACCGGACCCGGGAGTACGCGTACTGGAGGTACGGCGCGGTGTTCCCGTCCAGCGACAGCATCCGCTCCCAGTCCAGCACGTAGTCCTTGTGCCGGTCCCCGGACAGGTCGGCGTACTTGATCGCGCCGATGCCCACCGCGCGCCCCACCTCGGCGGCCTCCGCCTCGCCCAGCTCCGGGTTGCGTTCCCGGGCCAGCGCGGTGGCCCGCTCCACAGCCTCGGTGAGCAGCCCGACCAGCTTCACCGACCCGCCGGCCCGGCTGCGCAGCATCCGCCCGTCCGGGCCGAGGATCGAGCCGAACCCGACGTGCTCGGCCCGCACCGGCGCGGTCAGCCAGCCGGCCTGCGCGCCGACCGCGAACACCATCTCGAAGTGCCGCCGTTGCGGCAGCCCGACCACGTAGAGCAGCCGGGTCGCGCCGAGCGTGCCGGTCCGGTGCCGCAGCGCGGCCAGATCTGTGGCCGGATAGCCGAACCCGCCGTCGGACTTGCGCACGATCAGCGGCAACGGCTCGCCGTCACGGCCCACCGATCCGGGCGGGAACACGCAGTCCGCGCCCTCGCTGCGCCGCAGCAGCCCGAGCCGGTCCAGTTCCTCGACAGTCGGCGCGAGCTGGTCGTGGTAGCTGCTCTCACCCCGGAAGTCATCGCCGGTCAGCGTCACGTCGAGCAGGTCGTACACGGTCAGGAAGTAGCTCTCCGACTGCGTCACCAGCAGCCGCCACAGCCGCAGCGTCGCCGGGTCACCGCCCTGCAACGCCACCACCCGCCGCCGCGACCGTTCCCGGAACGCCTCGTCGTCGTCGAACTTCGCCCGCGCCGCCTTGTAGAACCCGTCCAGGTCACCCATCGACAGCTCCTGCGCCGCCCCGGCCTCGCCCAGGTCGAGCAGGTGCTCGATGAGCATGCCGAACGGCGTGCCCCAGTCGCCGAGGTGGTTGGCGCGCAGCACCCGGTGCCCGAGCCACTCCAGCGTCCGGGCCGCCGCGTCCCCGATCACCGTCGACCGCAGGTGCCCGACGTGCATCTCCTTCGCCACGTTCGGCGCCGAGTAGTCGACCACCACCGTCTCCGGCTCGGCCACCGGCGGCACGCCGAGCCGCGGGTCGGCGGCCAGCGCGGACACCAGCCCGCCGAGCGCGTGGTCGGCCACCGTCAGGTTCAGGAAACCCGGACCGGACACCTCGACCGACGCGCAGACGTCGGCCAGCGCCGCGCGCTCCCGTACCTCCGCGGCGATCTCCCGCGGCGGCCGGCTGAGCCGCCGGGCCAGGCCCAGCGCCGCGTCGGACTGGAAGTCCGCGTGCTGGGAGCGCCGCACGGCCGGGTCAACCGGCACGCCGGCCACCGCCGCGAACGCCGGCGCCAGCCGGTCGGTGAGCAACCTTTCAAGATCCATGGGTACGCCGATCTCGCTGTGGATCCGCCGCGCGGATCACCTGACGGGAACGCGACGGCGGAGCGAGAACGGTCGATGACGACCGGCGGCTCGATCCGCCGGTCGCAGGAGGGAAGGCTCAGCGCAGGCGGTCGCGGGACCGCCGGCGTCGCAGCGCGCCGAGCCGGACGTCGGAGGACGTCATCGGGTACGCGTGCGAACTGGCCATGTCGGCAGCGTAACCGGCCGGCCCGGGGCGTGCGCAAGCGCGTACCCCGGGCCGGTCTGTCGTCAGGCCGAGGTGGCGACGGCCTTGCGGTAGCGCTCGGCCCGGCGCCGCACCTGGGCGTACGCGCTGCTCAGGCCCATCGCCCGGCGGACCTCGACGAGCGTGCGGCGCACCTCGACGCGGGTCCGCTCGGTGCCGGTGACGATCAGCTCGTCGACCAGGCCGGGCTGCGCCTCGATCCGGGCCCGGCGGTCCCGGATCGGGTCGAGGAACCGGTTGAGCGCCGTCGCCAGCGCCTCCTTGACCTCGACGTCACCGACCCGCCCGGCCCGGTAGCGGTCCTTGAACTCCGCCACCTGCGCCCGGTCCGGGTTGAAGATGTCGTGGTACTCGAAGACCGGGTTCCCCTCGACGGTGCCGGGCACGTCGGCGCGGACCCGGTTCGGGTCGGTGTACATCCCCATCACCTTGCGGCGCACCGTCGCCGTGTCGTCGGAGAGCGCGATCGCGTTCCCCTTGCTCTTGCTCATCTTCCCGGCGCCGTCCGTGCCGACCAGCGTGGGCGTTTCCGACATGAGCATGTCGGGCACCGGGAAGACCTCGCCGTAGAGATGGTTGAACCGCCGGGCGATCTCCCGGGTCACCTCGACGTGCGCGGCGTTGTCCTTCCCGACCGGCACGACCTGCCCCTTCACGCAGAGGATGTCGGCGGCCTGGAGGACGGGGTAGCCGAGCAGGCCGTACGGCATCTCGTCCTTGCCGGCGTCCCGGGTCATCTCCTTCAGCGACGGCACCCGTTCCAGCCGGGGCACCGTGATCAGGTTCTGGAACAGTGTGTTCAGGTCGCCGACCTCGGGGATCGCCGACTGGAGGTAGAACGTCGCCCGTTCCGGCTCCACCCCGGCGGCGAGGATGTCGGTGACCATCTCGCGGGCGTTGTGCGCCACCTGCTCGATGTCCGCGCGGCTGTTGCGAGTGGTGAGCATGTGCAGGTCGGCGATGATGAAGAAGCTCTCGTAGCGCTGGTGCAGCCGCACCCGGTTGGCGATGCTGCCCACGTAGTGGCCGAGGTGCAGCCGCCCGGTCGGGCGGTCTCCGGTGAGCATGCGTGCAGAGGACATGGTCGTACGCCTTTCGTGCCGTTCGCTGGCGGGGAGAAGCGACCCGGGTGTCACCCGGGTCGGTGGAGCGGGCTCGTCAGAACGAGCGCCGCCATCGCCCGCCGGCGCGGAATCGGAGTCCGCCGGCACGGAGTACGTCGAGGATCTGCTCCCGGCCGTCGACAGCGTGGCCCGGAAGACCGCTACGGGTCTCCGGGAGGCAGCTGCGCGGCCCGACCATGCCTGACACGGTAACCGCTCACCGGTCTGCGCCGCTGCCTCCTGCCGCGCTTACTGCTGTCGATAGCTCTCGGAGTAGTAGCTGCCGACCCGCTCCCGGTACTCCGGGTGCGCGAAGTGGTCGCTGTCGAACGCGGGCGACTCCTTCACCTGGTCGCGGGTGCGGTCCACGTGCACCACGCGGTCCAGGTGGTCGACCCGGGCCACGGTGCCGGCCGGCAGCAGCACCTTTTTCCCGAAGATCCACGGCCCGGTGTCCACCACCAGGTAGCGCCCGTCGGCGTCCTCGTTCGCCTCGTCGATCGACCCGATCCGGCCGTCAGTCGCCTCCACCCGGTAGCCGGTGAGGTCGAGCGGCGTACCGGGACCGGGGGCGTCGAGCTGGTCGTCGGTGTCCGCGGCGCGCTGCCGCGGTACGTCTCCGGGCCGGGTCTGGTCGTACCCACCCGCCAGGGCGGACGGGTCCCGCCAGGCCCAGGGGTTGAACGGCTGCATAGGTGGCACCTCCCGCGCATCGGCTCGACGCCGGGAACAGTGCCCCGGCGGCCACGCCGGAAACACGCGTCGCCGTCCCCGACGCCCTGACCTGCAGGTACGGCCCGCTGGCATACTGGCCGACCATGGTCCTGTCACGTGGTTGGTCACTGTTCCTGGTCGCCGTCGGCGTGTGGACCTGGGCGATCTGGCCGAGGTTCGCGGTCGCCATCTGGAACGACGAGCGCGCCTGGTCTGCCGGCGTCGTCGGCGAGGGCAGTCCGACGGGCTTCCTCTGGGTGCACGCCCTGCTGATCGGCGCCTCTCTGGCGATCGGCACGACTGTCGGTGTCCTGGGCATCCGCGCCTACCGTGCCTCCCGCCGCCCTGCCCGCGTCGGACGGGTGTGACGCGCGCCGCTACCCACCGATTTGACGATCAAACCTGTGGCCGCGTAACTTTCTCTCTGCCAGCGCGGAACGGGGCAAACGGGACGAAAGTCCTGAAGCACCGAACCGGGATTGGCGCCGGGTCCGAACGAGGTTCTCACCTCCGCAAGACCTGGTCCGGGCGATGCTCGCCAAGACGCCGGAGGGCGGATTTGGCGGAGCGAAACCGACCGGGTAAGGTTGTCGACCGGCAGGGAACCGGGCGAGCTAGCGGGAGACCGCAGCGGCCGGCCTGCCAAATCCGATGATCAGACGCAGCGGGTGACTGCTGCGTGGGTTCAGCGGCGCCGACCCGTACGAAGCGTGACAGACCGGGACACACGGTTTGACACGGCAGAGACGGTGAGGTAACGTAGTAAAAGTGCCCGGCGCGAGAGCGGCGGGTGGTTGAACGAAATGCCCCAAACGGGGGCTCCGCGGTGCGGGGTTTCTGGTTGGTGTGTGGTTGTTCTTTGAGAACTCAACAGGGTGCTTGTAAAGCCAGTGCCAATTGTTTTATACCCCGGACTGGTGGCTGTTCTTTGGAATGGTTGCTGGTTGGGATTCCTTTGGCAACACTTTTGTTGCCAGGATGCTGTTCGACAAAGTTTTTGTTGGAGAGTTTGATCCTGGCTCAGGACGAACGCTGGCGGCGTGCTTAACACATGCAAGTCGAGCGGAAAGGCCCTTCGGGGTACTCGAGCGGCGAACGGGTGAGTAACACGTGAGCAACCTGCCCCAGGCTTTGGGATAACCCCGGGAAACCGGGGCTAATACCGGATATGACCTTGCACCGCATGGTGTTTGGTGGAAAGTTTTTCGGCTTGGGATGGGCTCGCGGCCTATCAGCTTGTTGGTGGGGTGATGGCCTACCAAGGCGACGACGGGTAGCCGGCCTGAGAGGGCGACCGGCCACACTGGG
>NZ_KK037233.1:4562784-4565120 GCF_000568915.1 Micromonospora sp. M42
AAAACACGTCACGTCACGAAAGTCGGCAACACCCGAAGCCGGTGGCCCAACCCTTGTGGAGGGAGCCGTCGAAGGTGGGGCTGGCGATTGGGACGAAGTCGTAACAAGGTAGCCGTACCGGAAGGTGCGGCTGGATCACCTCCTTTCTAAGGAGCACCATCCACCGAAAGGTGGCATGGAGCCCGCACCGCCCGAACGTGGTGGTGGGGTGCTCAGATGGCGGAGACACTGGCAAGTTCGGCGCCGGCAACGGCCGGGATACCTCTAGTACAGCCACTTCGGTGGTGGGAACGAGTTCCTGGTGCGGCTGGTGAGGAGCGTAAGCACCCTGTTGGGTCCTGAAGGAACAACCCGAGCGGTTGTTGTTTCAGAGCCTTGAGATGCCCCGTGTGGACGTTGGTCCCGGGGGCGTGAGGCGCCAGGCATGGCCTGGTCTCGCAAACCGTGGCCACGTGGTGGTTGCAGGTGTGGGGCTGTGGGTTGTGGGTTGGTTGTTTGTTGAGAATTGCACAGTGGACGCGAGCATCTTTGTGGTCAAGTTGTCAAGGGCGAACGGTGGATGCCTTGGCACCAGGAGCCGATGAAGGACGTGGGAGGCCGCGATAGGCCTGGGGGAGCTGTCAACCAAGCTGTGATCCCAGGGTGTCCGAATGGGGAAACCCGGCATCAGTCATGTGATGTCACCCGCACCTGAACACATAGGGTGTGTGGGGGGAACGCGGGGAAGTGAAACATCTCAGTACCCGTAGGAAGAGAAAACAATTTAGTGATTCCGTGAGTAGTGGCGAGCGAAAGCGGATTGAGGCTAAACCGGCTGCGTGTGATACCTGTCAGGGGTTGCGTGGTCGGGGTTGTGGGACCCTGCTGAGCAAGCTGACACTTGTTCGAGAAGTTACAAAGCCAGTGGTTAGTCGAACAGTCTGGAATGGCTGACCGTAGACGGTGATAGTCCGGTAGGTGAAAGTTGCTGGTCTTCTGTGGGTGTTCCCGAGTAGCGGCGGACTCCTGAAATCTGCCGTGAATCTGCCAGGACCACCTGGTAAGCCTAAATACTTCCTGGTGACCGATAGCGGACGAGTACCGTGAGGGAATGGTGAAAAGTACCCCGGGAGGGGAGTGAAATAGTACCTGAAACCGTTCGCCTACAATCCGTCGGAGCCTTGCGGGGTGACGGCGTGCCTTTTGAAGAATGAGCCTGCGAGTTAGTGGCATGTGGCGAGGTTAACCCGTGTGGGGGAGCCGTAGCGAAAGCGAGTCTGAATAGGGCGTTTTTAGTCGCATGCTCTAGACCCGAAGCGGAGTGATCTAGCCATGGGCAGGCTGAAGCGCGGGTAAGACCGCGTGGAGGGCCGAACCCACCAACGTTGAAAAGTTGGGGGATGACCTGTGGTTAGGGGTGAAAGGCCAATCAAACTCCGTGATAGCTGGTTCTCCCCGAAATGCATTTAGGTGCAGCGTCGCGTGTTTCTTGCCGGAGGTAGAGCACTGGATGGTCTAGGGGGCCCACAAGCTTACCGAAATCAGCCAAACTCCGAATGCCGGTAAGTGAGAGCGCGGCAGTGAGACTGCGGGGGATAAGCTTCGTAGTCGAGAGGGAAACAGCCCAGATCACCAGCTAAGGCCCCTAAGCGTGTGCTAAGTGGAAAAGGATGTGGGGTCGCATAGACAACCAGGAGGTTGGCTTAGAAGCAGCCACCCTTTAAAGAGTGCGTAATAGCTCACTGGTCAAGTGGTTCCGCGCCGACAATGTAGCGGGGCTCAAGCACACCGCCGAAGCTGTGGCATTCACATTTTAACTTCGCCTGGCCTTGATGCCAGGTGCAGGTGTGTGGATGGGTAGGGGAGCGTCGTGCCGGGGGTGAAGCAGCGGGGTGACCCAGTTGTGGACGCGGCACGAGTGAGAATGCAGGCATGAGTAGCGAAAGAAGGGTGAGAAACCCTTCCGCCGGATGACCAAGGGTTCCAGGGCCAGGCTAATCCGCCTGGGTGAGTCGGGACTAAGGCGAGGCCGAGAGGCGTAGTCGATGGACAACGGGTTGATATTCCGTACCCGCGAAAGAGCGACCTGACGAACCTCGTTGTGCTAACCACCCAGAACTGCCGGCGGTCTTCGGACCAAAGGTGGGGAGCGTGGGAACCTGGCGGGTAGTAGTCAAGCGATGGGGTGACGCAGGAAGGTAGCTGAGCCCGGCCGGTGGTTGTGCCGGGGTAAGCGTGTAGGCCGGTGTGTAGGCAAATCCGCACACCATGGGGCTGAGACGTGATGCCGAGCCGATTCAGGTGAAGTCAGTGATCCTATGCTGCCGAGAAAAGCCTCTAGCGAGTTCTTAGCGGCC
>NZ_KK037233.1:4565220-4565541 GCF_000568915.1 Micromonospora sp. M42
TCAGGTAGAGAATACCGAGGCGATCGGGCGAACTGTGGTTAAGGAACTCGGCAAATTGCCCCCGTAACTTAGGGAGAAGGGGGGCCGGAGACGTGAAGCCCCGCGCGGGTGGAGCGTTGTATGGCCGCAGAGAGCAGGGGGAAGCGACTGTTTACTAAAAACACAGGTCCATGCGAAGAAGTAATTCGATGTATATGGACTGACGCCTGCCCGGTGCTGGAACGTTAAGGGGACCTGTTAGCTCTTCGGGGCGAAGCGGAGAACTTAAGCGCCAGTAAACGGCGGTGGTAACTATAACCATCCTAAGGTAGCGAAATTCCT
>NZ_KK037233.1:4565641-4566201 GCF_000568915.1 Micromonospora sp. M42
GACCTGCACGAATGGCGTAACGACTTCCCCACTGTCTCAACCACTGGTCTGGCGAAATTGCAGTACGAGTAAAGATGCTCGTTACGCGCGGCAGGACGGAAAGACCCCGGGACCTTTACTATAGCTTGACATTGGTATCTGAATTAGCTTGTGTAGGATAGGTGGGAGCCGGTGAAGCCTATACGCCAGTATGGGTGGAGGCAATCTTGAAATACCACTCTGGTTGATTTGGGTATCTAACTTCGGACCGTTATCCGGTTCAGGGACAGTGTCTGGTGGGTAGTTTAACTGGGGCGGTTGCCTCCTAAAGGGTAACGGAGGCGCCCAAAGGTTCCCTCAGCCTGGTTGGCAATCAGGTGTTGAGTGCAAGTGCACAAGGGAGCTTGACTGTGAGACTGACAGGTCGAGCAGGGACGAAAGTCGGGACTAGTGATCCGGCACTGGCATGTGGAAGCGGTGTCGCTCAACGGATAAAAGGTACCCCGGGGATAACAGGCTGATCTTCCCCAAGAGTCCATATCGACGGGATGGTTTGGCACCTCGATGTCGGCTCGTCGCAT
>NZ_KK037233.1:4566301-4616991 GCF_000568915.1 Micromonospora sp. M42
AGTTCGGTCCCTATCCGCCGTGCGCGTAGGATACTTGAGAAGGGCTGTCCCTAGTACGAGAGGACCGGGACGGACGAACCTCTGGTGTGCCAGTTGTCCCGCCAGGGGCACGGCTGGTTAGCTACGTTCGGAAGGGATAACCGCTGAAAGCATCTAAGCGGGAAGCTCGCTTCAAGATGAGGTATCCCACCCACTTTGTGGGGTAAGGCCCCCAGCTAGACGACTGGGTTGATAGGCCGGAAATGTAAGCCCGGTAACGGGTTCAGTTGACCGGTACTAATAGGCCGAGGACTTGACTACCAAGCTGCTACGCGTCCACTGTGCAACTCTGAACAAACGATCACCCACAGGGTTGGTTGACATGTTCATAGAGTTACGGCGGTCATGGCGGAGGGGAAACGCCCGGTCACATTCCGAACCCGGAAGCTAAGCCCTCCAGCGCCGATGGTACTGCACTCGGGAGGGTGTGGGAGAGTAGGACACCGCCGGACAACCTTTCGTTTCAGGGCCACCCCTCACGGGGGTGGCCCTGAAACGCGTCCACCCCGAAAACCGGCCACCACACCGCCTGGATTCGGGCCGGCCGACGGGAATCACCACGTCGGCCGCGTCAGTCTCGTACCGTCGAGCCGGGACCTCTGACACCGGCCACGCCGGTGGGCCGAAACGTGACATGGCGTACGTCGGGACCGTGATCGGGGCCGACCGCACGGGGTACAGGAGTGGACATGGAGATTGGAATCATCGGGTCGGGGCACATCGGGGGCACCCTCACCCGTCGTCTGCGTTCACTCGGCCACGACGTCGCGGTGGCCAACTCCCGCGGGCCGCAGAGCCTCGCCGACCTGGCCGCCGAGACCGGCGCCCGGGCGGTGTCGGTGGAGGACGCCGTGCAGGGCGCCGAGCTGGTGGTCATCGCGATCCCGCTGAAGGCGGTGCCGCAGCTCCCGGCGGCGCTGTTCGACGGCAAGCTGGTGGTCGACGCCAACAACTACTACCCCCAGCGGGACGGCGACATCGCCGAGCTGCTCGACCGCAGCCTCAGCTCCAGTCGCTGGACCGCTGACCACCTCAAGGGCGCCCGGGTGGTGAAGGTCTTCAACAACATCCAGGCGGCGCACCTGATGGACGAGGGCAAGCCGGCGGGTACGGCAGGCCGGATCGCGTTGCCGGTGGCCGGCGACGACGCGGACGCCAAGCGGATCGTGATGGGCCTCGTGGACGATCTGGGCTTCGACCCGGTCGACGCGGGCACCCTGGACGAGAGCTGGCGGCAGCAGCCGGACACGCCCGTCTACGGCACCGACCGGGACGCCGACGGCGTACGCGAAGGGCTGGCCGCGGCGCGGCCGTGACAAGCATGGGAAAGGCCCCGCCGGACGATCCGGCGGGGCCTTTCCGTGTGTCGTGGATCAGTCGTCGCCCGGCTTCGGGGCGCAGATGAAGCGCGGCTCGGCGTCGTAGCGCCAGCTGAACTTCTCCCGCTTGACGACCTTGCCGTCCTTCTTGATGACCCGGAAGGCGTCCTGGGCGAACCCGACGGCGCCGGCGGCGGGGATGCAGGACGGCCCCGGGGTCAGGTACACGGTCTTCGGCTGGGTGATGTTGCGGCGGGGGCCGTACTCCGTCTTGACGCTGTCGTAGATCTTGGTGCTCCAGATCGAGACGGTGATCGAGCTGGACGTGTACGAGGTGTCGATGAGCACGCCGTGGGGCGTGTTGTTGCGGAACTTGAAGTCGAGCTGCGGCCAGTAGATGGTCGACTCGATCACGGCCGGGTAGCGGCTGAAGTAGAACGAGTGCGGCTTGTGCTCCACGTCCTCCAGCCCGGCGTAGTAGGTGGCGTTGAAAAGCGTGGTGGTGAACTGGGAGACGCCGCCACCGACGCCCGGCACCAGCTTGCCGTTCACGATCGTGGGCGCGTCCTTGTATCCCTGGTCGTAGCCGCGTTCGCCGGTGTGCCCGTTGAGCGAGAACGTCTCACCCGGCTTCACGAGCGTGCCGTCCACGTCCTTCGCCGCGCGGACGATGTTCTGGCTGCGCGGCGAGGAGAGGCCGCCGGTGAAGTGGGTGGTGAAGGTCGACACCCGCTCCTTGATGCCCAGCTTCGCCAGCTCCGCCTCGGTCAGCTCGGGCGCGGCCGGCTTGAGCTCGGCGGACACCGTACGGCCCTCGGACTTGGGCAGCACCGCGAGCAGGGCCGGGCCGAGCGCGGCGGCGTCGACCTGGCGGCCGGCCTTGCTGGGCACCACCTTCGGCTTGCCGCCGCTGATGGTCAGCCCGGCGTCCTGCGGCTCGACCTCCAGCTTCGTCAGCCGGTCGCCGAGCGCGGCGCGGAGCCGCTTGACGTCGACCTTCGGGGTGAGCGTGCCGGCGTCGTCGGCGGAGAAGCGCAGTGCCCGGGCGATGGCGGCGGGCGGGATGGTGACCGAACCGCCGTCGGTGGTGAGCGTCACCGGCGCGGCGACGGCGGGCCGGGCCAGCTCGGCGACGAGGCGGTCGACCTCCTCACGGGTGGTGGCGGGCCACTTCTCGACGAGCGGCACGGTGATCGGCTCGGCGGCCAGCCAGCCGGCCTTCACCACACCGGTGGCGCCGTCGGTGTCGACGGTGAGCGCCGGCTTCGGGTAGACCGGCTTCGGGGTGGTGCCGGTCCAGATGATCGCCGGCATCGTCATCTCGCGCCCCTGCGAGCCCATCACCTTCCGCAGGGCGGCCTCCAGCTTGGGCCGGTCGACGGTGACCACCGGCTCGACCGTACGGGAGCCGACGAGCCGGCTCACCGCGTGCGCGTCGGCCTTCGCGGCGGCCGCCACAGTGGCGTCCACGTCGATGGCGAGCCCCACGTCGGACGGCTTCAGCTCGGCCTTCTTCTCACCGACGGTGACCGCCAGCGGGGCGTTCAACGCCTCGGCCCGGCGCTCCAGCTCGGCGCGGAGCGCCGCCGCCGCCTCCGCGCGGCTGCGCCCGCCCAGCTCGGTGCCGAGCACCGTGGTGCCGCGGGGCACGTCACCGGCGTACGCGTAGGCGCCCAGGCCGACGCCGCCGGCGAGCACGGCCGCGACGATCCCCCCGGCCAGCAGCAGCCGGGCCCGTCGCGACCGCCCCGGCCGGCCCGTGTCGCCTCCGGGCGGTGTGGCGACCGGCTCCATCTCGACGCCGGGCCAGCTCACCGCCGCCACCTTGATGGTGGGCCGGTCGTCGGCAGCCGGCACCTTCTCGCCGTACATCGTCACTGCAACCTCGATCGGAAGTACACGCGGGGACCGCTTCCCCCGCGGGAGACACCTACGGTAACCAACGCCCGGGCGCGCCGGGAGTCTCCGGCCCGGCGTCGTGTCGGGCGTTCGGCGGTGTCGGCCCGATCACCCGATTCGGGGCCGCGCCCGGGCGCGGATCGTGGCACGGTGAGCGGGTGCTGGCGTACGGCGGTGGATGGCTCGACCGGGCGGCGGCGCTGCGCGGTGACGCGGAGTGGCTGGCCGGGCGGCTGGCCGATCCGGTGAGCGTGGTGTTGCCGCTGTGGCGGGACCGCTGCCTGGTCGACGCGGCCGGTCCGGTCCGGCTCACCGGCGAGCACGCGTCCCGCGTCCGGTCGGCCGCCGGGGAGACCGTCTTCCTGGGGCTCGACGACGACGTCGCGGTGTTCGCGGCCGATCTCTCCGCGCTCGGCGAGCGGGCCGCCGTCGAGTTGGCCGCCGCGACGCGCGCTGTCGACGTCCGGACGCTCGTGGGCCGGCTCGACCCGGCCGGGGCGGCGGTGCAGGCGTACGCCCGGGGGTTGCTGCTCTGGCACCGGCAGCAGCGGTACTGCGGCGCGTGCGGCGCCCGGGCCGTGGCCGGTGGCGGCGGGCACATGCGGACCTGTAGCGGTGGGGAGTGCGGGCGGCTGTGGTTCCCCCGGATCGAGCCGGCCGTGATCGTGCTGGTCGAGGCGCCCGGCCGGACCGGGCGCTGCCTGCTGGCCCGGCACGCGGGCGCGGCCGAGGGCAGCTATTCGACGCTGGCCGGCTTTGTCGAGGTCGGCGAGAGCCTGGAGGACGCGGTCCGCCGGGAGTTGGCCGAGGAGGCGGGCGTCACCGTCACCGACGTGGTCTACCAGGGGTCGCAGGCGTGGCCGTTTCCCGCCGGGCTGATGGCGGGTTTCCGGGCTGTCGCCGTGTCCGAGGAGGTCCGGGTCGACGGGGTGGAGTTGCTGGCGGCGCGCTGGTTCAGCCGGGCGGAGCTGCGGGCGCGGGTCGCGGCAGGGCGGCCGCTGGGCCGGGTGGACTCGATCGATCACCGGCTGCTGGGCGACTGGCTCGCGGAGGGCTGAACACCATCACCAGCGCGGTTCCCGCGGCGGTGGCGAGCGCGCACCACATGATGCCCTGGAACGTGCGGGGCGCGACGGTGGTGGTGAGCACGGCCAGGACGGCCGCGGCGACCCAGAGCGGCGCGGACGGCCAGCGCGCGCCCGCCGCGATCTTCGCGTTCACGGCCGCGAAGATCAGTGCGTAGAGCGCGCCGGTGGCGGCGAAGAACGGGGCGTACCTCCCCAGGGACGTGTAGTCCTCGCCGCCCACCAGCCGGAACGCGAACCCGCCGGCCAGGGCCGAGGCGGCGACGAGCACGACGCCGCAGCCGGCGACGATGGCGAGCACGACGGTACGGACCCGGTTGTCTCCCACGGCGAGCCGGGGCAGCGCCAGCACCACGATCACCTGGGGGGCCCAGAGCGCGCCCTTGGTGAGCACGGTTCCGACCGCGTACGCCCCGGAGTCGGCGGGCGAGAGCAGCTGGCGGGCGAAGATCAGGTCGGCGTACGACACCGCGAGCATCGCCAGCGCGGCGGTGCCGGCGCTCGCCACCTGCCGGATCCGCATGGTGGCGGCGACGTCGTTCCCGGCGGGCCGGTCGGGGCGGGCGATCCAGGCCAGCGCCGGTAGCACGAGCCAGGCGGTGAGCATGCCGGCGAGCAGGGTGACCACGACGTCGGCGCCGAGGACCAGCGCGACGATCATGCCGCCGTACCGCCCGAGCGCCACCACCCCCATCGCCCAGGCGAGACGGACGAAGCGTTGCTCACCCTGCAGTTCGCCGAGCCACCGGGCGGCCAGGACGACAGCGACAGTGGTGCCGGCGACCAGCGCCACGACGGTCGACGACAGCCGCAGACCGGTGATCATCAGCGGCGCGGCCACGACGACGGCGCCGCCAGCGACCGCCGTGGTGACGAGGCTGACCCGGTGCGTCGGCGCGCCGGGGTGGCGGGCCCGGTGCACAGCGACCGCCATCTGCAGCCCCACGCCGGCGACCCCGGCGATCGCGACGAGGGCCAGCGTCGTGGCGAGGACGCTCAGCTCCTCGACCGGCAGGTACCGGGCACCGAGCATGGGCAGCAGGTAGGCGAGCCCGTTCGTCGCCATCGCGGCGACCGCGACGGCCGCGCCGGCGGTTCCCAGGCGGCTCGCGCCGGGCCCTGCCGTGGTCTCTGTCATTGCGCCTCATGTCGGTGTCGCCGGTGGAACGGGTTCGCCTTGAGCCTCGCGTCGTCGTCGCGGCTCGCTCGTCGACGTCGTGAGGCAAGCTACCGTCCGTACTCGCCCTGTGCCTAGAGTGCTGTCCGGAGCCCCGGGTGCGACGTCGGGCCCGCTTCCGTCCAGGTTCATGGGGGTCCGTGTGCGTCGAGCGTCACCGAGCTTCGGTCCGGCGCCGTCGCGGGCCGCCGTCGCGCTGCGCCGCTGGTGGCCGGAGACGGCGCTCGGTGTCGGCGTGGTCGTCGCGATCCTCGGCCCGGTGCTGCGCCGTGGCTTCGTCCTCCGGTACGACCTGGTGTTCGTGCCGGACCCGCCGTTCGGCGCGGTGGTCTGGGGCAGCGGCTCCGAACTGCCGCGTGCGGTACCGAGCGAGCTGCTCGCGGTCGGGCTGTCGCAGGTCGTCCCGGCAGACGTGGCCCAGAAGGTGCTCCTGGCCGGCTGTCTCGTCCTGGCCGCGGTGGGCGCGGCGCGGCTGGCGCCCGTCGGTCATCCGCTGGCGCGGGTCGCCGCCGGGCTCGCGTACGTCTGGAACCCCTGGGTGTACGGGCGGCTGCACCTCGGGCAGTGGGCGGTGGTGGCGGGGTTCGCGGCGTTGCCCTGGGCGTTCGCCTGGGTGCTGGGGGTGCTCCGGCCGCCGCCCGAGGGCACCGGCCCGGGGCGGCGTTCCGCAGTGGCCGGAGGGGCCGCGGTGGTGCTGGGCGGCCCGGCGATGGTGCTGGCGGCGGTGTTCGCCTGTGCCCCGGTGCTGGCTCTGGCGCGCCGGTGGCGGGCGTTTGTGGCGGGGGCGGCGACGTTGGCCGGCCTGACCGCTCCGTGGTGGCTCGCGCTGCTGAGCCGGGGCGGCGCCGTCGACGTCGACGAGCGGGGGGTGGCCGCGTTCGCGGTCCGCGCGGACACGCCACTCGGCGTGCTCGGCAGCGTCGCGACTCTGGGCGGCGTGTGGAGCCGGAACGCCGTGCCGGTCGGCCGGGACCAGTGGGCGGTCGCCCTGATCGCACTGACGCTGGCCGGCGCGGCGCTGTGGGGGTACGTGCTTACCCGTCGCCGCTGGCCGTCGGCGGCCTGGTGGGGTCTGCTCGCCGGCGCGGTCCTGGGCACTGTGGTCGCCGTGGCGCCGGCGTGGTCGCTGGGCGCGCAGGGGATGGTCGCGCTGGTCGAGCACGTTCCGCTGGCCGGCGCGGTCCGGGACGGCACCCGGCTGCTCGCTCCGCTGGCACTGGTGCAGGCGGTGGGTCTCGGGATGCTCGTGGAGTCGCTCGTGACGACCGGCGCCCGGGCGCTGGCCCCGCTGCTGGTGGTCGCTCCGGTGCTGCTCATGCCCGGTCTGGCGTGGGGTCTCGGTGGTCAGTTCGACACGGTGCGGTACCCGGCGGAGTGGGCGGCGGTGCGCGCCGAGGTGAACCGGGATCCGGCCGGGGGCACCCTGGTGTCGCTGCCCTGGTCCTCGTTCCGGGCCTATCCGTGGGCGGGGAACGTGCCGGTGCTCGATCCGGCCTCGCGGGCGTTCCGCCGGCCGGTGGTCGGGGACCAGGACGTGCTTGTCGGCCGGGACCGGATCCGTGGGGAGAGCCGGGAGGCGGACCGGGTGGCGGCGGCGTTGGCGGCGCCGGGTGATCCGGGACCGGCTCTGCGCCGGCTCGGGGTGCGGTATGTGCTCGTGCAGACGGACCAACCGGACGCCGCACAGGTGGAGGGCCGGTTCGTGAGCGCCGAGCTGGTCCGGCGGGACGGGGCATTGACGCTGTTGCGTCTGCCGGATTCCGATTTCTCCGGCTCGTCCGGTCGCATCGGCATAATGCCGGTCCTGGGGTATTCGGTACTGGGGGCCACCCTGATGATCGCCCTTTCGCACCGGGTCAAGCGGCAGTGACGCATGTTACTCTTCGGTACCTTTTTCCGAAGGGATCATCGATGAAGGCATCCTTCAATCCCCTCCTCACCGCGGTAGTCGCCGCGGCGGTGGGTGCCGTGCTGGGAATCCTGGCCGTCTCGATCGGGGCGTCCACCCTCGGCAACAGCAACAGCAAGCCAGCGAGCGTGGAGCAGCCCATCATCGTGTACGGCGAGCGCTGACGGTGCGGCATGGAGGTCCCCCCTCCTGACGTCTCGTCAGAACTGGTCGTACTCGACGTCGTGGTGCCCGCGTACAACGAGGCGCTCCGGCTGCCCGACACCCTGGTCCTGCTCCGGGCGGCGCTGGCCGAACTCGGTGTGCCCTGCCGGGTCACCGTGGTGGACAACGCCAGCGACGACGGGACGAGTGCCGTGGTGGTGAACGCGCCGCCCGGCCCGGTTCCGGTCCGCCTGCTCTGGTGCGGCGAACCGGGCAAGGGCTTCGCGGTGCGTCGGGGTGTGCTGGCCAGCGACGCCCGTTACGTAGGCTTCTGTGACGCCGATCTGGCCACCGCGCCGGCCGCTCTCGCCCAGGTGCTCAATCTCCTGTACGACGGCGCGGACGCGGTGGTCGGGTCGCGGGCCCACCCCGAGTCGGTCGTCGAGGAGCGGCACAGCGTGCTGCGACGCTGGGGCGCGGTGGCGTTCCGGGGCGCGGTCCGGCAGGTGGTGCGCGGCGTCAGCGAGACGCAGTGCGGGTTCAAGTCTTCCGCACGACGTCGCCCGGCGGGTCTTCGCGCCCTGCGGGCGGTGGATTCGCGTTCGACGTCGAGGTGCTGGGCCGCGCCGAGCGGGCGGGCGCCCGCCTGGTGGAGATTCCGGTCAGCTGGGTGGACGTACCCGGCTCCCGCTTCTCACCGGTCCGGCACGGCTGGCAGAGCTTCGTGGACGTCGCGAAGATCAACTGGTGGCTCCGTGGCGCCGACGTCGCCCCGGTGATGCCACTCGTCACGCTTCCGGTCACGCCGGACGTCACCGGCGGCACGGCCGCCGTTGGAATGCGGCCGTGAGTGTCGGAACACCCTCTACCGACGCGGCACCCACCACCGACGCCACCGTGGTGGGCCGCCGGGTCGTGGTGCTCAACTGGAAGGACCCCTGGCATCCTGACGCCGGGGGCGCCGAGGTGTACGCCTGGCAGGTCGCCCGCGACCTGGTGACCGCCGGCGCGGAGGTCACCTTCGTCACCGCGCGCCCGAACGGGCAGCCCGGCGACGAGGTCCGCGAGGGCATCCGGATCGTCCGTACCGGCGGCCGGTGGACCATCTACCCCCGGGTGCTGGGCTGGCTGGCGCGCCACCGCCGGCAGTTCGACGCGGTGGTGGACTGCCAGAACGGCATCCCGTTCTTCAGTCCGGCGGTCCTGCCGGCGGCCGTGCCGGTGATCTGCGTGATCCACCACGTGCACGACCGGCAGTTCCGGTTGTACTTCGGCCCGGTCGTGGGTCGCTTCGGCGCCTGGCTGGAGGGACCGGTCGCCCGGCGCGTCTACCGCCGCGCGGTGACGCTCGCGGTCTCCCCCTCGACGGCGGTGGCGATCCGGGAGCGGCTGCGCTGGACCGGCCCGGTGGTCGTGGCGCCCAACGGCGCCGACGCGTCCCGGCCGGCCGCCGCGGGCGTGACCCGCGCCGACCGGCCACGTGTCGTCTGCGTCGGCCGGGTGACCCGGCACAAGCGGGTGGACCTGGTGGTCGACGCCGTGGCCCGGCTCCGGGCGCAACGGCCCGACCTGCGTCTGGACATCGTCGGCGGTGGGCCGGACGCGGCGAGCGTCCGCCGGCTGGTCGACGAGCGCGGGCTGAACGACATGGTCACCGTGCACGGCCACCTGCCCGCCGCCGAGCGGGACGCCCTGCTGGCCGCCGCCTGGTTGCACGTCTCCGCCTCGTGGGGTGAGGGCTGGGGTCTCGTGGTGGTGGAGGCGGCCGCCGCCGGGCTGCCCACTGTCGCCTTCGACGTGGACGGGCTGCGCGACGCGGTCCGGCCGGGCCGTACCGGATGGTTGGTCGACGAGGGTGAGGATCCGGCGCAGAACCTGGCCGCCGGCCTCGACCGCGCGCTGGACTCCCTGGCGACGCCCGGAGAGCCGGACCGGATGGCCGCGGAGTGCCGGCGGTGGAGCGACTCGTTCCGCTGGACCGACACCGGCCGGCGGGTGCGTGCGGTCCTCGGGGATCTGCTGACGCCGCGCCCGCTGCCCTGGGCCGCCGGGAACACGTCGGTGGTGGTCCGGACCGACCAGCCGGAACGCCTTCTGGCCCGGGTGGCACCGCTCCTGCCGCGTACCCGGCACGTCGCGATCGACGGGCAGAACCTGCTGCTCC
Source organism: Micromonospora sp. M42 (assembly GCF_000568915.1). Classification (NCBI taxonomy): domain Bacteria; kingdom Bacillati; phylum Actinomycetota; class Actinomycetes; order Micromonosporales; family Micromonosporaceae; genus Micromonospora; species Micromonospora sp. M42. The sequence goes on from NZ_KK037233.1 coordinate 4,576,038, forward strand.
TGGTGCCGGCCGCCGAGCCGGCCGCCGTCCGGCAGGCGCTGCTGCGGGCGGGGGTCGCAGCCGACGACATCGACGAGCGGAACGCCGGAGCGGACGAACTGCTCACCGGCGTTCCGGTACGGCAGTGCTGACCGCCTGGTCGACCGCTCGCCGTACCCCCGGAATTCCGAGCGCCACGGTGTCCCTGGCGGTGTGGCGCCTGCGCGAGCTACTGGTCTGTCTCGCGCTGATCGGTCTCTGCGTCACCCAGGAGCCCGGGCTCATCGTGCCCGAGACGAAGCTGGACATGGCCCTGGACCCGGGCGGTTTCCTCGCCCGCGCGGCTCACCTGTGGACCGGGGACTGGCAGTTCGGCACGCTCCAGAACCAGGCCGTCGGCTACTTCTTCCCGATGGGCCCGTTCTTCCTGCTCGGTGAGGCGGTGGGCCTGCCGGCCTGGCTGGTCCAGCGGCTCTGGATGGCGACCCTGCTCTGCGTCGCCCTCACCGGCGTGGTGCGCCTGGCGCGCGCCCTCGACCTCGGCGGTCCGGGATCGCGTCTGGTGGCCGGCGCGATCTTCGCGCTGTCCCCCCGGGCGCTGTCCCTGGTCGGCACGGTCTCGCTGGAACTGCTGCCGTACTGCGTCGCCCCCTGGGTCCTGCTGCCACTGGTCAAGGGGGCCGCGGGCGGTTCGTTGCGGCGGGCCGCGGCGCTCAGCGGGCTCGCTGTGGTCTGCATGGGCGGCGCGAACGGCGCGGCCGTCGCGTGCGCCGTGCTGCCCGCGTTCCTGTACGTGGTGACCCGTGCGCCCGGCCGGCGGCGGATCCGCCTGCTGGCGTGGTGGACGGTGGCGATGGTGGCGGCCACCTTCTGGTGGCTGGTGCCGCTGCTGTTGCTGCAGCGCTACGGGTTCCCGTTCCTCCCGTACACCGAGAGCGCGGCGGTCACGACCAGCGTGACGTCGCTCCCGTCGGCGGTACGCGGCAGCACCCACTGGGTGGGTTACCTGGCCGTCGACGGCGTGCCGTGGTGGCGCGCGGGATGGGCGCTGGTCACCACCCCGTGGATGATCGTGCTCACCGCCCTGATCGCCTGCGTCGGCCTGGCCGGGCTCGCCCGTCGGGACCTGCCGGAGCGGCGGTTCCTGCTCGTCGGCGCGCTGGTCGGCCTGCTGGCCCTGACCGCGGGGAACCTGTCGACCGGGGGCGCCGCGTTCGCGTCGCCGATGCGTGAACTGCTCGACGGTCCGCTCGCCGCCCTCCGCAACCTGCACAAGTTCGACGTCGTGATCCGCCTGCCGCTGGCGCTGGCCGCCGCGCACATGCTGGACACGGTCGGCCGGATCGCGCTCATCCGCCGCTTCACGCGCCCCACGAACATGGCGCCCCGGCGGGTGGCGCTGGGCGCGACCGCCGCCGCGCTCGTGGCGGTGACCAGCGGCGCCGGGATGGCGGGACTCGCTCCGGGCGGCGGCTTCCACGCGCTGCCCGAGCACTGGCGGCAGGCGACCGGGTGGCTCGACCGGCACGCCGGGCCGGGCACCACCCTGCTGGTTCCCGGCTCCAACTTCGCCGAGTACAACTGGGGACGTCCGCTGGACGAGCCGGTGCAGCCGCTGCTGGACTCGCCATGGGCGGTGCGGGCGCTGGTGCCGGGCGGATCGGCTGGCAACTCGCGGCTGCTCTCCGCGATCGACGAGCGGCTCGCCTCGGGCACCGCCTCGCCCGGACTGGTCGACGTGCTCAGCCGGCTCGGCGTGCGCTACCTGCTCGTCCGCAACGACCTCCGCCAGCCGGTCGGCGGCATCGCCTGGCCGGTCCTGGTACACCGCACGCTGGACAGCGCACCGGGCCTGTTCCGGGTCGCCGCGTTCGGCCCGGCGTCCGGGGTGAAGCCCGACCTGAACGGGGCGTGGGACTACGGCCTGCACGAGCCGTACCCGGCGGTGGAGATCTACGAGGTGGACCGGCCGACGCCCCGGGCCACGCTGACCGACGCCGCGCTGCCGCTCAACCTGGTCGGCGCGCCGGAGACGTTGCTGGACCTCAGCGACGCCGGTGTGCTGGGCAACCGGCCGGTGATCCTCGACGGCGATCCCCCGCTGGTCAGCGACGGCGGCACCGTGCTCGCCGACAGCCTCCGGGACCGGGAGGTCGACTTCGGTCTGGTCCGGGGCAACACCTCGCGGACCCTGACCGAGCAGGACCCGACCCAGTTGGAGCGCCTGGAGCACGACATCCTCGACCCGGCGTGGCGGTCGTCGATCACCTCCTCGGCGTACGCCGGGGTGGCCGACGTCCGGGCGTCGTCCAGCGCGGCGGACGTCACCGGTCCGGCCGGGCTGCGCGACCCGTCGGCCACACCCTTCGCCGCCGTCGACGGCGACATCGGCACCGCGTGGTTGTCCGACGGCGCGCGCAAACCAGTGGGCCAGTGGGTCGAGCTGCGCTTCGCCGACCCGATCGAGGCCGGCTCGGTGGAGGTGCAGGTGATGGGCGACGAGGTGATCGGCGCGCCGGTCACCTCGGTACGGGTCAGCACCGAGGGCGGTTCCCAGGTGCACCCGGTGACCGGCGCGGGCCGGTCGACGGCGCGGTTGCCGCTGCCCGCCGGCCGGAGCAGTTGGCTGCGGGTGACAGTCGAGAGTGTCGCGGACGCCGACGTTCCGGGCCGCCGGGCGGGTATCCGGGAGCTGAGTGTCGCCGGGGTGACGCCCGAGCGCTACCTGCGACTGCCGGAGGTGCCCGCCGACGCCGTCGCGCCCGAGGTGGTCGCGCTGGCCCGCAAGGCCACCGATCGATCCGCCTGCGCGGTCGCCGGTGACCACTACCTGTGCGCTCCCGACCTGATCCGGCAGGGCGAGGAGACCGGGCTGGTGCCCCGGCGCTTCGACCTGCCGGCCGCGATCCCCACCCAGCTGACCGGCCTGGCCCGGGCCACGCCCGCCACCGCGCTCGCGGCGTACGACGAGATGACGGGCGGCGAGACGTTCACGACGTCGAGTTCGTGGTTCGCCGACCCGGTCGCCTCGTCGAGGTCGCTGGGGGACGGGGACGACGGCACGGCCTGGTGGGCGGATCCGAGCGATCCGCAACCGACAGTGAAGATGCGCTGGGCCACCGCGCGCAAGGTGAGCTGGGTGCGGCTGCGGTTCGCGGAGAGCCTCGTCGCGGCGCCGCCCAGGACGGTCCGGATCACCGGTGACGACGGCATCCGGGAGGTGACTGTCGACCTGGACGGTGTCGCCCGCTTCCCGGCTCTGCGTACCCGTGGGCTCACCGTTGCAGTGACCTCTACCGTGCCGAGGGTCAGCCGGTCGACGGCGCTGTTCGAGCCGCAGTCGCTGCCGGTCGGTCTCAGCGGCGTGGACGTGCAGGGCGTGCCCGAACTGAACCAGCCGCGCGGCCTCGACCGTGAGGTGACGCTCCCGTGCGGCGCGGGGCCCACCATCGTGGTCAACGGGGTGAAGGTGCCCACGACGGCCACCGGGACGCTGCGCGACCTGCGCGACCTGCGGCCCCTGCGCTACCGCGCCTGCGCTCCCGCCACGTCGTCGGGCCGGGCCGCGAAGGCGGGCGCGGAGCAGGTCACGCTGCGGGCGGGCGGCAACGAGGTCTCCGCCCCGGCGGACCGGTTCGTCGTGGACAGCGTGATCTTCAGCGGTACGCCGGCCGAACGGCCCGTCGTCGCCGCGTCGCCGCGCCGGGCGTTGAGCGTGGTCGACTGGGACGACCAGCGCCGGTCGATCGAGATCGGTGCGGGTGGCGGCAGCTACCTGATGGTTCCGGAGAACGCCAACGCCGGCTGGCGGGCGACGCTCGACGGGCAGGAGCTGATCGCGGCCCGCCTGGACGGGTGGAAGCAGGGATGGTTCGTGCCGGCCGGTCCCGCCGGCCGCGTCGAGCTGGTCTTCACGCCCGGCGAGCACTACCGGATCGTCCTGTTCGTCGCCGGGGGCCTGTTGGTGCTGCTGGTGGTCGGGGCGCTGATTCCCGCGCGCCGCCATCGACCCGCGTACCCGGTGGTGCCGACGATGATGCCGACCGCGCCGCTGCTCGCGGTGGCGGTGCCGGCGCTGCTCGGGGGCCTGGTCGGGCTCGGCTGCGCCGCCGCGGTGGTGGCGCTGCACCGGCGCCGCACGCCCGGCCCGGCATGGATCTGGGTGCCGGCCGCGCTGGGGCTCACCGTCTACGGGACCGAGCGTCTGTGGCTGCCCCGGGTCGGCGCGGAACGGGTGGCGGAGCTACTGGTCCTGTTGCCGACCGGGCTGCTCCTCGTGGCGGTCGCCGCTCTCGTGTTGCGGTTCCGTCGGGTCCGCGGCCGGTACGAGGCGAGTTCCGAGGCCGGCCGGGCCGGCGCCCTGAAGCGCTGGCGCCGGCGTCGCGGCCCGGAGCGGGAGGTCGGGCTCGACGGCCACGGGCCGGCGGCGGCCACCGAGCCGCCGCAGCCGTCGCGCGGGCCGCTCGATGAGGTAGTAGCTGGCCGTCGCGACCGGGACGGTGAGGGCCAGGGTGACGGCGAGGAGAACCCAGAACGAGCTGTTCATCCGGGTGAATCCGAGCAGGCGGAAGCAGACCTCGAGCGCGAGGAGGTGCCAGAGGAAGATGCCGTAGGAGATCCGGCCGAGGAACATGACCGCCCGGTGACTGAGGAGAGCGCGGGGCACCCCGCCGGACCCCGGCCCGACGAGGGGGGCGATCAGGCACCAGGCGACGAGCAGGAACAGCAGGTGCTCGGTGACCGACTCGACCGGCTTGGCGGGTTCGACCCCGCGCGGGCCGGCGATGGGCGTGCTCGCGATCCAGAGCAGCGCGCCGGCGATGAGCCAGGACGTTCCCGGGGCGAAGGTGAACACGCGCAGGCCGCGCGGCGTGGCGGACCACAGGTCCTCGTCGCCCCGCCCAGACCCGTCACCGGTCAGCCCGGTGAGGAACGGGGTCGAGGTCGTGCCGACGGGCCACGAGGCGAGCACGGCCAGCATGATGCCGATGCCGAACCAGTCGAGAAAGGCGGGCAGCCAGAGCACCGCGAGTCCCGGTAGAGGCGAGTCGGGACCGTGTGCGTACGCATTCCAGATGAGGCCGGCAAGGACGAGTACGGCACCGAACGCCAGTTGGCGCCGGGCTCGCCCGAGCGGGGTACGACCGCCCATTCGGCGGCCGAGCACCGCTATCAGTGGCAGCGCAAGGTAGAAAGTCGCCTCCGTAGCCAGGCTCCAGGTCTGCTCCATGCCGACCGGGAGTCGCAATGGCTCGTAAATCTGTGCCAGAAGAAAGGGGATCGCCCAGTCCCAGACGGACTTCAGATAGTCGATGTTGAGCCAAGTCAGTGCGACGATCGCCATTGCCCAGTACCCGGGCAGAATGCGCAGCGCGCGGTGCCAGAGGTATCGCCGAACGGATGGTCCTGACTGTCCGTTAATGGCAGCGAGCGCGAATGGCCGATAGAGGAGGAAACCGGACAACGCAAAGAAGATCGCCACCCCGACATCCAGCCTGGCCAGCACAGCTGCGAGGTGGGCGAAGGAGTTGGTCAGTCCGCTGAGAAAGGAGACATGGTGGACGACCACGCCGATCACCGCCACCGCCCGCAGCCCTTCCAATGCGGGCAACCAGCCGTCCGAACGGCCGGTATTAGTTGCGGACAGGATCGCCTGTCCGTTGCTCGAGTCCGGTCTGACGGGTCGGCTCACAGTTCCCTCGACATCCATTTGATCTCGCAGCCCGGTGGCTGCTGCACCCCCGGAGTCAGTACGTCGCGAGAGGTCGCATCGGACCATATCCGAAATCGGCCTCGTCATGTACTGTCAGCCGACTAGTCGAGTCTTTACAAGGGGAGGAGTTTCATGCGACCCACGTCGGGTGCCATCTTGGTGGCGGCAGGCGCGTTCCTGATCGTCGGGGCCGTGGCGACGCCGCTGGCCGTCGCGCCCGCTCTGGTCAAGGTGCCCCTTGACCAGAGTTCGGTAACGGTTTCAGAGGCGAAGAACGCGACCGTTCTTGATTTCAGCACGCTGGCCGAGCGCAGCGGCGTCAACCTGACCGCCCACCGCGCGGTGCGCGGCGACGTCGAGGCCGGCAACGCCGACCGGACGGTCTTCAACGTCGGTGTCCGGGTGATCGACGACGCGGGCAAGGAGATCACGGTCAGCACGGACCGGGTCGCCCTCGACCGGCGTACGGCGGAGTCGGTCGCCTGCTGTGCCGAGGCGGTCAACGGCGCGCCCTTCAAGCACGAGGGGCTCACCTACACCTTCCCGTTCGGTACGGAGAAGAAGACGTACCAGTACTTCGACAACACCGCTCGGAAGGCGTACCCCGCCGAGTACGTGGGCACCGAGAAGCTGCAGGGGCTGACCGTCTACAAGTTCGAGATGACGGCCGAACCGATCAAGATCAGCGAGATCGACGTGCCGGGCAACCTGGTCGGATCGGCCCAGCCCACGGTGACGGCCGGCCGCTTCTACGCCAACACCCGCACCCTCTGGGTGGAGCCGGACAGCGGCGTCATCGTCAAGGGGCAGGAGAAGCAGCTCCAGACCCTGCGTGACGAGACCGGCGCGGACAAGATCAAGATCATCGACGCCACGCTCGTCTTCACCGAGGACACCCAGAAGCAGCAGGCCAAGGCGGCCAAGGACGCGCGTGGGCAGATCAACCTGCTGACCACCGTGCTGCCGATCGTCCTCGGCGTCGTGGGTCTGCTCCTGCTCCTGCTCGGCCTGTTCATCATCGTCCGCGCGGCTCGCCGCCGGCCCGACGCGACCCCGGTGGACGCTGGCGACGGACCGGTGGACGACGTGCCGTCGCAGCGTTCGGCGGAGCCGGTCGACGACGACCCGACCGTGCCCGCCGGCGGACGCCACGCCGCGGACCGCGCGGAGTCCTGAGCGCCAACCCTCGCACCACCACACGAGCAGGCCGGCCGACCCACCCGGGTCGGCCGGCCTGCTCGTGTGCGCGGCAGGTGGCAGGTCAGAGGCGGCGCACCGCGTACCGGGTGCAGATCCAGTCCTCGGTGTACGGCAGGTCGGGCCGCTGCCCGACGATCTCCCCGCCGTTGGCGGCCACCAGCCGGGTCATGTCGGCGTCCGGCACCGCTGTCATCTTCATCGGCGCGGGGTAGTTGAGCAGCCGGCGCTGCGCCCAGCTGATCAGGCGGAACGGCGCGAGCTTCCAGATGACGCCCTTGGCCGTACGGGCCGGCTCGGTCGGCAGGCCCACGACGGCGACCCCGCCGGGGCGCAGGACGCGCAGGAACTCGGCGAGGTAGCTGTCGATCGCCGGGCGCGGCAGGTGCTGCAACACGAGCGCGCTGTAGACCAGGTCGAAGTGCCCGTCGGGGAACTGGCTCAGGTCCGGCGCGTCGTTGAGGACGAAGCGGATGTTCCCGGCGCTGCGGTCCAGGCGCCGGGCGGTCTCCAGCATCGACGGGGCGATGTCGACGGCGACGACCTCGCCGGCGTGCGGCGCGAGCGCCTGCGACAGCCGACCGGCCCCGCATCCGAAGTCCAGCGCGCGGTCCCATCGCGTGGGCAGGCCGAGCCGGCCCAGCCATCCGGTCGTCTCCTCGACGTCGGCGCGGCCGGTGGCCAGGAACTCCTCGACGTCCCACTGCCCGCCGCGCTTACCGGGCTGGACGAGGACGGCCCACAGCGGATCTTCGGCGCCCAGCTTGGTCCAGTCGCGCCGTACGTCGTCGAGATTCACGCCGAAACCCTAGGACATCCGGGGGTGCGGCTGGATCGACCCGGTCATCTGCCGGCTCGGATGTTCGGCCGACGACACTGCCCCGAACGGCCCATCGCGCTCGACGCACTGTACATTTGTTACTTGATTGTAATCCCTCGATGTGCCGTCACTGTGGGTTGATCGGGCGCTCGATGACGGTGTCTTTGCGCACTTTGACGCCATTTTCCTGCTCCGGAGCGTCAACGCGTGGTGATGGCGAGCAAGCTTCGTGGCGCGCTCGTGTTACCGCCGGGTACACGAGGGGGTTGTGAGCTGCGCCGCATCGGGTGCACGATCAGGCTCGATCGTTACCCGTCGGTAACAGAGGGCGGGGCCCGGCGCGGGCCACCGGTACGACAACCGGCCGCCGCGCACATTCGCTCGAGGAGGAACCCGTGCAGAATCGGCTCGACAACCAGGGTCGTACCCGGTGGAAGCGGTTCGCCGCCATGATCGTGCCCACCACGGCCGCCGCCGGTGCCATCCTGTTCGGCATGTCGACCGGCGCCATCGCCTCCGACATCACCGTGTCCGGGCAGACCTTCAAGATCGGCGCGGACCGCCTGGAGGGCGAGGGCTTCAAGCAGTACGGCGGCATCGTCCGCGAGAAGGGTGAGGACGGCAAGGCCGGCGCGACGCGCCCGGTCGCGATGGCCGAGATCAGCAGCGCCGACCTGTACAACCTCTGCCAGTCCGTCCGCGCCGACCTGCCCGGCCTGCCGGTGGTGCTCACCATCAACGCCGGCGAGGGCAAGGACCCGGCCCGCGCCAAGGACCTGGTGATCGCGATGGACTCGCTCGAAGGCAACGCGACCTTCACCAACATCCAGATCGGCCGCGACGCCAGCGACCTGAACCCGACGGCCCAGCGCGGCTCGTTCGGCCAGAACTCCGACCGGGTCACCATCCGCGACCTGAAGCAGGTGTCCCGCTACACCACGTCCTCGACGTTCAACCTGGTCGGGCTGCGGCTCAAGGTCAACGTGGGTGACGACGCCAAGGGCAAGGAGTGCTTCTGAGCTGAGCACGGCCCGCGGTGGCCGACCACCGCGGGCCCGCCCCACCGTCCCCGCCCCCGCTCCGCCAGGAGGAGTACGTGACAACCGTCGAACCGTCCCACGCCCGGCTCGGCACCGCGGCCCGGACGTGGCGGACCTTCCGCCGCTGGCAGCGGAGCCGGCCGTTCTGGGGCGGCCTGTTCATCATCCTGGCCGGGGTGGAGATGCTCGCCTCCACCCGGCTGACCCTCAACGGCCTGAGCTTCAGCAGCGGCGCCACCGGCCTGCTCTCGTTGCTGATCCCGGCCATCCTCGGGACCTGCGGCGTGCTGCTCTGGCTCAGTCCGGCGCAGCGGCTGTTCTACTCGATCGTCGCGGCGGTCACGACCGTCTACTCGCTGATCGGGCTCAACCTCGGCGGCTTCTTCCTCGGCCTGCTGCTGGGCATCGTGGGCAGCGCGCTCGCCTTCGCCTGGGTGCCGGCCCGGCCGGCAAAGCTGGCGGCTGACGAGCGCGACACCGAGGCGGACGACGAGCGCGACACCAGGGTGGACCAGCGGGACGCCGACCTGCTCGACGTCGACGGCCCGGTCGGCGTCGAGCAGGTCGGCGTCGACCAGTCGTTCACCGGCCGGCCGGCCGCCCCGGAACCCGCTGACGAGCAGCCGGCCGGGGAACTGGCGACCGTCGAGGTGCCGGCCGGCGTACGGTCGGCCGTCGAGCAGCCGACTGCCGAGCGGCCGGGCGGGGAGCGGCCGGTCCCTCGGCAGTCGGTGAACGGGCAGGCGGCCGGATCCGACGGCGGCCCGCCCGAGTGGGCGGGCCGTTCAGCGGACCCGCGTGCCTTCGGCATCGTCCTGCTGGTGCTCGGCCTGGCCACCGCCGGCCTGGCCGTGCAGCCGCGCGCGGTACAGGCCGCACCGAGCAGGCCCGCCGCCAGCGCCTGCCCGACGAAGCCCGCCACGCCGTCGAAGGCACCCTCCGCGACGCCCACCCCGACGCCGAGCGCGAGCCCGACGCGGGAGGGCAACATCATCACCGACTTCTTCGAGGGGATCGGTGACCTGTTCAAGGGCGGCAGCAAGAAGAGCGAGACGCCCTCGCCCACACCGACCGCGAGCGGATCGGCGGCCCCGACGAGCAAGCCGACCACCCGTCCCGGCTCGACCGACTGCCCGACACCGGGCAAGCCGGGCAAAAAGGAACCGGCGAAGCCCGGCAAGGTGGAGCCCGGCAAGCCGCTGCCGCGTATCGCCGCCGACCCGGGCCTGCCGAAGGTGGCCAAGCAGCCGTCGAAGCTCACCGGCTCCAAGGTGACCATGACCGGGCTGCGGTTCGAGGGGATCACCGACCTGCGGACCGAGCAGGGCGCGCTCAAGGTGCTGAAGTTCAGCATGAAGGAAGCCGTGACCGACGACTTCCTGCTGGTCGCCGACGGCCCCAGCGGTCGCACCCAGCGGTACGCGACCGACCGTCTCACCGTCCGCGACGACGTCGCGTTCTACTGCACCCGGTTCGTCGGCAAGCTCGCCGGCATCAAGCTGACGCTGACGCCGGACCTGCCGTTCCCGGACGGCCTGCCGGTCACGCTGCCCATCCCGGTGACGTTCACCGACCCGGTCATCGACCTGGCGTACGTCACCAGCAACACGCTCACCGGCCGGCCGACGCTGAAGGTGACGCTCGGCGCCTGACCGGACGGGTGCCGGCGGAACGCGCCGCCGGCACCCGGAAGCCGGCTCAGAGCCGGGCCAGCGCCTTACGCAGCGGGTCCAGCCCCAGCGAGCCCAGGTCGAGCGCCTGGCGGTGGAACTCCTTGAGGTCGAAGTCGGCGCCCTTGCGGGCCTTCGCGTCCTCCCGGGCCTGCAACCAGATCCGCTCGCCCACCTTGTACGACGGGGCCTGCCCGGGCCAGCCCAGGTAGCGGTTCAGCTCGAAACGCAGGTTCTCGTCCGGCACCCGGCAGTGCGCCCGCATGAACTCCCAGCCCAGCTCCGGCGTCCACCGCTCGCCCGGGTGGAAGCCGAACGGGTTGTCCTTCGGGATCTCCAGCTCCAGGTGCATGCCGATGTCGACGATGACCCGGGCCGCGCGCAGCGCCTGCCCGTCGAGCATGCCGAGCCGGTCACCGGGGTCGCCGAGGTAGCCCAGCTCGTCCATCAGCCGCTCGGAGTAGAGCGCCCAGCCCTCGCCGTGCCCGGAGACCCAGCACAACAGCCGCTGCCAGCGGTTGAGCAGGTCGGCCCGGACGGCCGTCTGCGCGACCTGCAGGTGGTGACCCGGCACGCCCTCGTGGTAGACGGTGGTCACCTCCCGCCAGGTGGAGAAGTCGGTGATGCCCTGCGGCACCGCCCACCACATCCGTCCCGGCCGGGAGAAGTCCTCGCTCGGGCCGGTGTAGTAGATGGCACCGTCGCTCGTCGGCGCGAGGCAGCACTCAATCCGGCGTACCTGCTCGGGGATGTCGAAGTGGGTGCCGTTCAGGTCGCTGACCGCCTGGTCGGCGAGCGCCTGCATCCAGTCCCGGAACGCCTCCTTGCCGCGTACCGTCCGCGCCGGGTCGGCGTCGAGCGCGCGTACCGCGTCGTCGATCGAGGCGCCGGGCCCGGCGATGCGCGCGGACACCGTCCGCATGTCGGCCTCCAGCCGGGCCAGCTCCGCGAAACCCCAGGCGTACGTCTCGTCCAGGTCGACCTTCGCGCCGAGGAAGTACTGCGAGGCCAGTTCGTAGCGCTCCCGCCCGGCGGCCTGCTTCTCCCGCCCGGCCGGCGCCAGCTCGTTGCGCAGGAACTGCCCGAACTCGGCGGTGGCGGCGGTGGCGGCGGCCGCGCCCTTGCGCAGCTCCGCGCCGAGCGCGCCGTCGGCGTCGAGCCGCTCGACCATGCCGTGGAAGAAGTTGTCGCCCTCCGGGTCGACCCAGACGTCGCACTGCTTGGCCACCTCGACGAGCTGCACCTGCGAGCTGACCCGTCCCGCGGCGGCGGCCTCGCGCAGCGTGCGCTTGTAGCCGTCGAGCGCCGACGCGAAGCGGTTGAGCCGGGCCGCCACGTTGGCCTTCGCCTCCTCGCCGTCGGTCGGCATGAGGTCGAAGACCATCCGGATCTCGTGCAGCCCGCTGGAGATGACGTTGACCTCGCTGCCGGTCTCGCCGGCCTCGTACCGGGCCAGCTCCAGGCCGAGGCGCTCCTGCATGGCCTCCTTTGCGGTCCGCTCGGCCTCGGTCTCCGGCTCGGTCACGTCGAGTTCGCCGAGCGTGCGCCGGGCCAGGTCGGCGCGGGCCGCGTAGCCGTCGGGCGACAGGTCGTCGAGCTGGTCGTCGTAGCCGGCGATGCCGACGTAGGTGGCCCCGGTCGGGCTCAGCGGAGCCCACTCGGCCACGTACCGGTTGGCGAGGTCATCGATTCGTCCCACGAGGGGACCCTACGTGACCCCGCAGCCGAATTCCGCACGACATCGTCGTACCCGTGGGGCAAAGTGTCAGGGGTGACAGTCGATTTCACTCCTGACCGCGCGCCGCTGCGGAGCTGGCTGCCGGGGTTCGTCGCGCTTGCCGCCATCTGGGGTTCGAGTTTTCTGTTCATCAAGGTCGGCGTGGCCGAGCTGCACCCCGTGCACCTCACTCTCTACCGGGTGGCCACCGGCGCGGTCACGCTGCTGGTGGTGCTCGCCGTGCTGCGCGACCGGCTGCCCCGCGACCTTCGCGTCTGGGGGCACATGCTCGTGGTGGCCGCGTTCGGCGTCGCGGTGCCGTTCACGCTGTTCGGCTACGGCGAGCAGCGGGTCGAGTCGATGCTCGCCGGCATCTGGAACGCCACCACGCCGCTGATCGTGCTGCCGCTGGCGGTGCTGGTGTTCCGCACCGAGCGGCTGACCGTGCGGCGGGCGGTCGGGCTGGGGCTGGGCTTCGTCGGGGTGCTCGTGGTGCTCGGCGTCTGGGAGGGCGTCGGTGGCGCCCACTTCGTCGGCCAGCTCATGTGCTTCGGCGCGGCTGCCTGCTACGGGCTCGCCATTCCGTACCAGAAGAAGTTCGTCGCGGGCAGCGCGTACTCCGGGCTGTCGCTGTCGGCGGCCCAGCTGCTGGTGGCGACCGCGCAGCTCGCGCTGGTCGCGCCGTTCGTCGGGACGCCGCCGTCCCCGGCCGGGCTCTCGCCGCGCGTGATCGCGAGCGTGCTGGCGCTCGGCGCGCTCGGCACCGGGCTCGCCTTTGTCATCAACATGCGCAACATCCGGCTGGCCGGGGCGAGCACGGCGTCCACAGTGACGTACCTGGTTCCGGTGTTCGCGGTGCTCGTCGGCGCGGTCGTGCTGGGTGAGCGGATGACCTGGCACCAGCCGGTGGGTGCGCTCGTGGTGCTGGCCGGCGTGGCGGTCGCGCAGGGCCTGTTCGGGCGGCGCCGCACGCGCCCGGACGTGGTGGTGCCGGCCCGCACTGTCGAACCGGCTGCCCAGGGCTGACCCTCAGCTACGGCCGGCTGTCCACTTCACCAGGCGGTCGGCCGTCCAGGTGTTCACCACCCGGTTCGCCGGCACCCCGCACAGCGCGGCCCGCTCGCAGCCGAACCGCTGCCAGTCGAGCTGGCCGGGGGCGTGCGCGTCGGTGTCGATGGCGAACCGGCACCCGGCCTCCAGCGCGAGCCGGATCAGCCGCTTCGGCGGGTCCTGCCGTTCCGGCCGGGAGTTGATCTCGACGGCCACGTCGTGCTCGGCGCACGCCGCGAAGACGGCGTCCGCGTCGAACTCGCTCTCCTTGCGGGTACGCGCGCGGTGCCCCTTGTCGCCCGGCCCGGTCACGCCGGCGGGCCGGGAGGAGACCATCCGGCCGGTGCAGTGCCCGAGGATGTCCAGGTGCGGGTTGGCGATCGCGGTCAGCATCCGGCGGGTCATCTTCGCCCGGTCGTCGTTCAGCCCGCTGTGCACCGAGCCGACCACCACGTCCAGGCGGGCCAGCAGGTCCGCGTCCTGGTCCAGCGAGCCGTCGGCGAGGATGTCCACCTCGATGCCGGTGAGCAGGCGGAAGCCCTTCGGCAGCGCCTCGTTCACGGCCGCGACGTGGTCGAGCTGCTTACGCAACCGCTCCGCGGTCAGGCCCCGGGCCACCTTCAGCCGGGGCGAGTGGTCGGTGAGCACCAGGTACTCGTGGCCCAGCTCGACCGCCGCCAGCGCCATCTCCTCGATCGGCGAGCCGCCGTCGGACCAGTCCGAGTGGGTGTGGCAGTCGCCGCGCAGCGCGTCCCGCAGCTTCGCCGCCGCCTCGTCCAGGTCGGTGCCCTCGGTCGCCAGCAGCCGGCGCAGGTAGACCGGCTCCTCCCCGGCCAGCGACTCGGCCACGCAGCGGGCGGTGACGTCACCGACGCCGGACAGCTCGGTCAGCTTGCCGGTGCGGGCCCGCTCGGCCACCTCGGCGGCGGGCAGCGCGCCGAGCGTCTTCGCGGCCGACCGGAACGCCCGGACCCGGTAGGTGGCCTCGTTGGCCCGTTCCAGCAGGAACGCGATCCGGCGCAGGTCGGCGATGGGATCCCGGGCACTCATGCCCTGGAACCTACGCGCATCCGCCGCCCGCCGCGCGACCCCGCACCGTCAGCCGCCCGTGGTGGACCGGCCCGGCGACGCCGGGCAGCCGTGCTTGCGCTGCCAGGCGGTGACCTCGGCGACCGGCGAGCGGTTGCCGTCCTTGCGCCACGAGTTCAGGTAGGGCGCCGGCCAGACCACGCCCCGGCGGATCCACCAGTCGTCCTTTCCCGTGCACTTCGGGGAGAGTCCGAAGTGCAGGTGACAGACGTTGTTGGCGTTGCCGGTACGGCCGACCTTGCCGAGCTGCTGCCCGGCCCGGACCCGTACGCCCGGGTCGATGCCGGCCGCGACCGCGCTCAGGTGCGAGCCGTAGTAGCGCACCCCGTCGTCACCGAGCAGCGAGACGGAGAGCCCGCCGTTGTTCGGCCCCTGCGGCCCGCGCTTGTCGAACCGGTCGACCCGGCTCACCTCCAGCACCACGCCGTCGGTGACCGCCACCACCGGCTCGCCGCAGTCGGCGAACACGTCGGTGCCCGGGTAGCCGCCGTGCGTCGGGTGGTAGTCGACGTTGCCGGCGCGGACGGGGAAGACCCGCTTCACGTCCGTGCGGGCCGGCGACGGCGGGGAGGCGGTCGGCGGTGCCGGGCTCGCCGGGTCGGCAGGCTGCGCGCCCGTCGCGATCGGGCTCGGTTCCTGCCACCTGTCGGCGCGCCCGGTGGAGGCGCCACACCCCCCGGCGGCGAGCGCCGCGACGAGCAGCAGGACCGGGTACGCCGGCCGCGTCCGGCGTCCGATCGATGGCGAGCGCATCCGGTCATCCTGACAGACCACTACCGTAGGGACGAACGCCGCGACCGCGTCACACCCGCCGGTCACGGTGCGTGACGCCGACGTGGATCGTTCGGGGAAGGGGGCGGCGGTGACGTACGGGTGGCAGGGCGGACCCGAGGGGACCGGTCCGGGGGCGTTCCCACCTCCGCCGCGTACCCCCTCGGGACTCTTCCCGTCCAACGCGCCGATCCGGCCCAGCTACCGCGAGCCGTACCCGATCACCGGCTCCGGGGTCGCGGTCGGCGCGCTCGTCGCGTTCGCCTGGTTGCTGCTGTTCGGGCTGCTCGGCCGCAACATCGCGGGTTACGCCTGGTGGACTCTGCTGGCCGGCGCCCTGGCCTGGGCGGCGGCAGCGGTGCTGGTCCGCCACGGTGACCGGGGGGTCGCCACCGGGGTCGCGATCGTCACCGCCGGTGGTTGGAGCATCGCCGCCGCGCTGGTCGCGATGCGGTGGGCGCAGACCGGCGACTGGCCGCTCTGGTGACCATGGGTGCCGGTTTCGCTGCGTAGCGAAGGCCACCTTGACGTTCGCGCGGTGACGGTCCACGCTCGGCGGTATGGCCTGGACCACACCGCCGCGGCTCGACCCCGAGCGGAGCCGCCGTCGCCTGCAACTCCTTGCCGAGTTGGCCGGTGCCCGCGCGGTGCAGCAGCGCCAGCGACCACAGCGCGCGCGTACCGAGCGGCTGCGCCAACTCATCGCCACCCGTCGGCGCGTCGTCGGCTGACCGGCTTTCTCTTCAGAACGGCCGGCCCTTACGGGGCGTTGACCGGTCGCCCGCCGACCCGACCGGTTAACGTGCATCGCGTGACCTGTCGGCGTGCTGCCGAGGCCAATTTGGGGGGACCGTGTCGTACTTCGCTGCTGCCGTGGCGCGCGTCGACGGCGGCTGGACCGCGGGCGAGGTGAGCCTGCGGGGCGTCACCGACATCGAGGAGGTGGCGGACCGGCTGCGCGACGTCGAGCCGGACGCCGACCTGTCGCTGCTGTTCGTCGAGGCCGACGACACGTACCTGGTCGTCCTGCGCCTGGACGAGGGGGAGGACCTGCGGGTCTTCGGCTCCGACTCGGCGTTCGCGGAGGAGTCCCGCCTGGGCGCGCTGCTGGTCGGCGACCTGAAGACGTCGGTCACCGGGCTGGAGGAGGTCGACGAGCCGCGCGCCTCCAGCGGCGACGACGACAACGAGCAGCCCGCTGTGGACCCGGAAGCCGACCCGGTCGGTGACGCGGACCTGCTGGCCGACCTGGGCATCCCGGCGCAGAAGCTGCTCGCGCTCTGCGCACACGAGGGTTCCATGCCGGCCGACGTCACCGCCGAGATCTGCCAGGTGCTCGGCTGCGTGGACGAGGTCGAGGAGCTGCGTGAGGTCTGAGCCCGGGGAGTCCCGGACGCCCGGCGCCGCCGAACCCGCCGACGCGACCGATCCGGCGCTGGAGACCGTACGCCCGGGGCAGCCCACCCCCGGCCGGACCGCGCGCGTCGGTCCCGGCGCGGACGAGGCGCTCGCCGAACCGGGCGCGGTCGGCCGCCGGCAGCGGCACGAGCTGTGGATGCGCCGGGCCCTGGAGGTCGCGGTGACTGGCCCGGACGAGGCGATCCCCGACGCCGACGACGTGCCGGTCGGCGCGGTGCTCTACGGTCCCGACGGCGCCGAACTGGCGATCGGGCGCAACGAGCGGGAGCTGACCGGCGACCCGACCGCGCACGCCGAGGTGCTGGCGTTGCGCCGGGCCGCGCAGCGGCTGGGCCGCTGGCGGCTGGACGACTGCACGCTCGTCGTGACGCTGGAACCGTGCACCATGTGCGCCGGGGCGATCGCGCTGGCCCGCGTCTCGACAGTGGTGTTCGGCGCGTGGGAACCCAAGACCGGCGCCGTCGGGTCGCTCTGGGACGTGCTGCGCGACCGCCGCGTCACGCACCGCCCCGAGGTGTACGGCGGCGTGCTGGAACGCGAGAGCGCCGCGCTGCTGCGCGCGTTCTTCCGCTGAGGTGTGCTCGGCTCAGGCGCTCGTCGGCGCCGGGCGCAGCAGCGTCGCGGCGACCCCCTGGGCGACCTCGGTCCACGCGGTCGGGCGCAACGTCGCCGGGTCGAGCCGGACGATCGACCGGGTGCCGGTGGCGTGCACGGTGGCGCCGTCGGTCGAGCGGAACTCGAAGGCGTACCGGGCGCTGCTGGTGCCGAAGTGCTCCAGCCAGAAGTGCACAGCCACAGTGCCGACGCCGGTGACCGGCGCGCGGTAGCTGATGGTGAACTCGCGGACCGCGTGGAACACGTCCGGCGCGGCGTGCACATCGCCGCGGAAGGCGACGCCGCGCTCGGCCCAGTACGGCGTGAGCGCGCGTTCCAGCAGCACCGCGTAGCGGGCGTTGTGCAGCAGGCCCATGGCGTCGAGGTCGTCGAAGTGCACCGGCACGTGCGCGACGTGCCCGAACTCGGCGGCCTGCCGCTCGACTGTGGTGTGGCTCATGACTGGCCTTCCGGTAGCAGGGTCGGATCCGGGCAGAGCGCCCGCAGCCGGGTCAGCAGGCCCTGGCGGGCGTGCCGGTAGGTGGCGTCCGGGTCGAGCAGCCGGGACCGCATCACCGCGCTGATCCCCAGCGCGTCGATCTCGTACGCGAGCAGTGGCACGTCCAGGTCGGCGGGGAGTTCGCCGAGGTCCACCGCCTCCTGGACGAGGCGTTCCAGCAGCGCGGTCCAGCGGGCGAACGCCTCGGCGAGCCGGTCGCGGACCGGGCCGGGGCGGGCGTTGTACTCGAACTCGGTGTTCGCGAAGAAGCAGCCGCCGGGCAGCACCCGGGCGGCGTAGAAGTCGATCCGGGCCTCGTGCAGCGCGCGCAGCCGGCGTACGCCCCGGGGCGCCTCCAGGGCGGGCGCGACGATCATCTCCTGCCACTGCGCCACGGCCCGGTCGACGGTGGCGAGTTGCAGCGCCTCCTTGGAGCGCCAGTGCGCGAAGAGGCCGGACTTGCTCACCTCCAGCCGGTCGGCGAGCTGGGCCAGGGAGAGGCCGTGCAGGCCGACCTCGGTGGCCAGCGCCACGGCGGTGTCCAGCACCGCGGTGCGGGTGCGGTCGCCACGGGCGACGCGGCCGTCGGAGGTCATGCGGGCAGCGTATCGGGAAACAAGCACGACCGGTCGTATTTATTTTTGTGACCCGGGTAACGCGCGACCGCCCCGCCACCTCGCGGCGGCGGGGCGGTCCAGGGTCGATCAGGTCAGGCGATGATGGTGTCCAGCGCGATCTCGACCATCTGGCCGAACGTCTGCTCACGCTCCTGCGACGTGGTCTTCTCGCCGGTCTTGATGTGGTCGCTGACGGTCAGGATCGTCAGCGCGCGGGCCTTGAAGCGCGCCGCGATCGTGTAGAGCGCCGCCGACTCCATCTCCACCGCCAGCACGCCGTAGTCGGCGAGCGTGTCGTACAGGTCCGGCCGGTCCGTGTAGAAGGCGTCCGCCGCCAGGATCGGCCCCACCCGCATGCTGATGCCGCGCCGCTCGGCCACCTCGACCGAGGTACGCAGCAACCCGAAGTCGGCCACCGGGGCGTAGTCGATCAGCCCGTCGAAGCGCATCCGGTTCATGTTCGAGTCGGTGGACGAGCCGATCGCCGCCACCACGTCCCGCAGCTGCAGATCCTCGGTCAGCGCGCCGCAGGAGCCGACCCGGATCAGCGACTTCACGCCGTACTCGTTTACCAGTTCGTGGGCGTAGATCGAAGCGGACGGCATGCCCATGCCGGAGCCCTGGACGGACACGTCAACGCCGTTCCACTTGCCGGTGAAGCCCAGCATGCCGCGCACCGTCGTGTAGCAGCGGGCCCCCTCCAGGTAGGTCTCCGCGATCCACTTGGCCCGCAGCGGGTCGCCCGGCATCAGGACCCGCTCGGCGATCTCTCCCGGCTCAGCGCCGATGTGCGTACTCATGGCAAAGATCCTGCCAGGCCGGGCCGAGGCATACCGGTTCGGCGTCCAAGCCGGCGGTCCTGTACCCTCGTCGGCGGTGGCGTGTCCGAGTGGCCTAAGGAGCACGCCTCGAAAGCGTGTGAGGGTTTACGCCCTCCGCGGGTTCAAATCCCGCCGCCACCGCTCGTGAACAGCGAGAACGCCCGGTCGATCCGCGAGGATCGCACCGGGCGTTCCGCTTGTGGTCTCAGTTTCGGTCTCAGTTGCTGCTCAAGAGTCGACTTCGGGTCCTCTGTCGGGCTGTCCCCACAGCAGCCCTCCGACGCGCTGGGCGATGTCCCGACGCACCTGGGCGGTGAGATGTTGGTAGCGGGCCGCCGTCGTCGAGTTGGACCAGCCCATGATGCCCATCAACGACCGCTAGGCCACGCCGAGGATCAGCAGCACCGTGGCGGCCCGGTTGTTGAGCGGACCGTCTCGATCAAGGGCGAGCCCGTGGCGATCTACGACCTGATGGGCAAGGACGTGCCGCTCCAATTTTCGCAAATTTTCCTCACCTTTGGAATTGCCCCCACTAGTCCTTCGTCCAACGGCCCAAGTGGCGTCTATCGACCTCGTCTGGCTGCCTTCCGGGTTACCCGCGAGGGTCTAGCGCGACTAACGGCCTTCTGGACGAATTCCTCGACATCGTCAATTGCAATGACCGGCAAGGGGCAGGCAAGGACTTTAGGCGTGACCAGGCTCCGACTGGTAACGATGACGGGAACCACGCTCCAACCAGAAGCGTCCAGGTCCAAGTTGAAGTGTTGGATGACGGCAGGTAGGTTCTGCCGCACCCAGTTCGCCCTACCAGTAAGTTTCCGTAGTGCACTACGCTGGCCATACAGAAGGCTCTCTGCTTCATTAGCGAGCTCTCTCGGAATGCGCGCCAACTCGAAATCCTTGGCCTCGGCTACGAAGATCAGCCGGCGCTGCACATGGATGCCCAACGCGTCAATGTCGCCCAGGTCATCGCCTGCGGAAGATTGCAGCTTTTTGCCACGAACCTTCGCAAGCCCCGTGGCGGTGATTGCGCATCCTCCCGAGCCGAGTGCGTCAGCCACCCTCTGCTCGAAAGCTTTATTCTCGTCTTGTCGGATGGTACTGACGACTCTCGTCAGCTCAGGCGACTTCGCGCGCATCCGTCCTGAGTAGAGGAGACCTACCCAGTAGCCGGCGGTCGACCATAGGCGACGCACTCCCCAAACTAGATCTTCGCCGCCATCCGAGTTCCCGGCCTGAATGAGGGGACGCCGTGCGTATGACCACTCTCGGTTATATCGCCACGGCCAAGCATCCGGACCCACCGAGAGGAAATTCCTGCGGGGGCGCAAGGCAAGCGCATCGATGAAGCGCCTCGCTTTTTCTTTCGTCCAGCCGAGCGTGCTCGTTAGTTCCTGCTCAACCTCCACTATCGGAACACGACATGGCTCTTGGCTACAACGTTCATCGCCAAAGCCAATGAGCGTACCTATTCCCTCTCCCAGTTCGGTTAGTGTGAACCCGAATTCGGCGAGCATTCCTGCCTCGACGGTCGATGCGGGTGGGCCCACCTTTGCTGAAACCGGCCTTGGACTCGACTCGACGCCAAGGGCCATGAGTCTGATTGCCTCTGCCTGAGCGATGCTGAACGCGCCCGTGCCAGAGTCGTACCTGTCGCCACGAGAGGTGCCCAGTCGACCCGATTTGAGAAGCGATAACGTCGCATCTGAGAACTCGTGGTGGATCGCGTCTGACAGCGTAGCCCTCGCGTAAATTTCCGCAGCCGTAGCCAGCAGTCGATCGTATGTGTCCAAAGTGATAGGCCTCTGGCCTGATGGCGGTGTTGCGGCCACATATTCCACCAAGAAGCGACTCGCGATTGCCGCCTCCGTTCGCTTCCGCTCACCTTCCGCAATCTCCTGCGTCAGGTCAGGACTCTCGCCGAAGCAAGCGATGCGATAGGCAAGGGATTCTCGCTCTACGGCGTCAGAATGTATGAGTGTCTCATCCCTCCGAACAAGGAACTCAATCAAGCCGTTTGGGTCGAGTTCGCTCACAATAGCTTGTATCTGCTCGAAGTGGTGGGAAACGCACTTCTGAAGCAGTTCGTTGCGCTTCTCGTCCGGGACCTGTCCTTCCGGCAGCCCATCCGCAGTCAGCCACTCGCCTAATTCGTCAAGGATGAACCCAGATACGGCGGGTTGCACCAGCCGCGCGCTTCGGAAGAACGGTGGTCGTAGAGCCACCTGGCTGCCTTTGTTGACCCTGATAACTTTCTTTCTGCCTACTGGAGCGACCCGATCGACTATGGACGGAATATCTTGGAGTGCAACGCCAGTGGCGTCGGAAAGCGCCATGGCAAGAGCCGAAACAAGTAACCGGTCTGCATGATTCTGATCTAGGAAGAGGGTCCACGCGCCTTGCGCCTTAAGCAGAAGCTTCGCCTGACCCCAATTGGAATCTCCGGCGCAGACCCATGTCTGCTCATTGGTTTCCTCTGGCACTTGTGACAGTACGGCGGACCATGCTTCCGCATCGTCGGGCACCAGCTCAACATACAGCCGGCCTTCGAACGTAGAACCCTGCAGGAGCTCTGGCACTTGCTTGGACAGTTGCCAAGTCCAGTAGGCGGCAGCAGGTGCGATTTCGTTTACGAATCCCCGGAGGTTATGGGGCGGAGCGGCGCCAGCTCCGAACCACACATTAAGGCCGTCGAGCTCGACCAGCGTTTCGTCTTCATCGTGGCGAGGGTGAATAAGGTATATGGGGGCCTTGTCGGCACCGTGCATTGACACAACTTGTATGTATGCAGGCCTGTGTGGACTTGGGACCTCATGGGCGTCGGTTTTGCGGTTTGCCTCGGCCTTCAAGGGCAGGGAATGGTCGGAAGATATGGTGAGGAAGGTCGGCTTGTGATCGTCTGAAAGGTAATAGCTGTACTCGTGGCTGCGGTACAAGCCATAGCTGTCAAGTGCGCCAAACGAGACGACTCTGGTCGACTGCTCAAGCCGTGATTCGGCCTCGGCGAACCGCCAAAGAGCCAGGGGGTCGTTCCCGTCGAGCGCGGCGATCACCTCCAACTCGCTGAGCCGCGCCATGAGGATCGGTCCGCTGAGTCGGCTGGGCATTAGGCCAAGGACGTATCCTCGGCCAAGTGGTTCTTGCAGGATTAGACGTAGCGTATTCGAATCTTCGGGAACCGGATCTCTGGCGGGGTCAATCACATCGTGTACCCGCTCGCTCAGATTCGGTACGTTCCACATGCCGTAAGGATCGTTTGGATCGTAGCCATCCAGGTCGTCGGTAATCACGGCCAGATCTAGGATTTTGTCACCAGCGAACTCGAAGCGCTGTCGAGCAACTAGGGGATCCTGGCCCCTATCCAACGGCGCTATTGGCCTCATGCCGAATAGCCCCAAGACCCAAACTGTCTGTCGCGCCACTTCTAGCCTGAACGCTTCTGCCAGCTCGGCCGCGCACCCGTGTCGTTGCGCCAGCGTAATGAGGTTGTGACGCAGGGATGCTGTAAGCTCAGCCGGATTGGTCACCAGGACGCCGTCGGCCACTTTCATAAACGGCTTAACTACGAGCAGACTCTCATTGGGCTCGGGGGAAGTGGATACTTCATCCCGTGGGGGCAGCGCGAGGTCATAGATGACGTGGGTCGCCGCGAGCGGGAGAATCCGTGCTAGATCCTCAGGGGTTAGCAGAACGGCTTCGGACAGTTCCGTAAGATAGTCGCGCCCGGGAACGAATATGTTCTCTCGCATTTTGGTGTTGGGCACCCGTCCGCGACTGAGTCCGGCACGGCGGCAAAGAAGGTCGCTGACGCGTAGAAGGGTCGTCGCCAGGAGCGCCGCCTGACTCCGATACTCCTCCGGCAAATGGTTGTCGCGTGGGTTGAATATCGCTCGAAGCAAAAGTGTCGCGACGTATCCAGATTCGGTCGATAGACCTTCAATCGCCAGATGAGGTCCGCCATGGTAGGGAATTTCGCGCGTGAACAGGTCTTCTGGCGGGTCTTCGGTCTGCATGAGGCCCGCGACTGCCGGCTGCTTGAAAACCTGCCGTAGAGCGCTGGGTGTCAAGATCGCCGGCTGTTCGCGTGCCGGGAGCCCTGCGCCGATTGCGACGGCGCGCTGTAGCCGGAGGAGGGCGGGTCGGTTATCGGGGAGGAGTTGCAACGCGGCGGCAGCTTGCGCAAGCGACGGCCCGTCGACTGTTGCCCAAGGCCGAGCATCCGGATTTACGGTCACAGCTATTTCCCATTCAGGATCCGAGCGTTTGCGGCAGTTGCGGTATCAGATGCTTGCTTGTCAATCCTGTGATGGTCCCGGTGTTACTCCAGATGGGTCCAGTCGAGCGGGTGTCCCTTGACGAGTCGAAGGTCGCCGACGATTGTCCCAGTGACAGCGTCCAGCACTTGACCGGCGTGATCGATGTACGTCGCTACGGCATCGAAGGGCAGGTGATGGCTGGGGCATAGACAGAAAATATTGCTAGGAACATCGGGGCCGTTGTGAGGCTTTCCCAAGGGTCTGATGCGAGCAGCTTCGGCATACGGCCCACCAGGGGTGACGAGCCGTAAACGGCAGGCCTGGCAGGTGTAGTCATGCAACCGCTTCACGCCAATGGCTACGGCAGTGCTCCTGACTAGCCGCTGGATCGTCGCTTCTACACGGGGCACGCTTTTGTTCGTCTGACTCTCAACGAGGCGCGGTGGTGCGTCCACGCTCTCGAAGGTGACCAGCCGATATCGCCAGATCCCGATGCCGTCGATGCCAGTAGCGGTCCAGTGATCGACCACTCGGAACAGGCCGTCGTAGCGAAGGCCTACCGCAGGCGAGTGCTTGGGCTCTCCTCCAGCCCCGCGGATCATGCGTACGGGGTTCCCGTCGAGCTGACTTCTGGCCAACCCTAGGTTGCCGAGGGTCAGCTTCTGGTCCGCGATCTGCCGCTTGGTGCTGGGGTGATTGCCGCCCTGGCCGGTGTACACGATCTCGTCGCCGTAGTCCTCGTCATCGACGTACCCGCCGGAGACGTCGATGGATTCTGCGTCGTCGGCACCTCCGCAGATGCCACCCTGGTTTGGTCTGTAAACTTGTGACTTTGCGAGGTCAGTACGGTTTGAAAAACTCGAGCCCGGCGGGAAGCCAAGGATCTCACCGTAGGTCCGCTTCGGCATACCGGCACGATAGGGGAGGCGTGCGACGTTCGGAGTCCCTAGAGGTTGCTAGATCTGCAATGGACCACGCGGCGCGGACCATCCACGCAGCGCGGCAGGCACCGGCAGGCGCCGACGCAGGAGCAAGTCGCTAACCCGACAGCGTCAAGCGACTATCCGGACGGGCGGGCGCGGCACACTGCCCGGCATGCCATTTGTCAACTGGGACATCGTCGCCACCTCTGCCGCCACAGCCCTGATCGTCACCTTGGGGATCGAGTACGCCGCTAAGCCGCGCCTTGAGGCCCGCAAGGAGCGGATTCTCGCCGCGCTCCGGTCGCGCCGGGAGCTGTCAGCGGCGCTCACCGCCGTCTCCCTTCCGGCGGCGTTCCTCAGTATGGATATACCGAGAGAGGCGGAGTCGCAGGTCCGCGAGACCCTGAAAGAGGAACGGTGGCGCCAGTACGAACGGATGCGCCAGCAGGCGCAAGCAATGACGGACAGCATGGACCGACACGCCGGGACCTTCCACTCCATGCCCATGAAGATCGTGATGTCGTACATCGGCACCATGCAGGGTATTTTGCTGTCGGCCCGCACCCGCCACGACAAGGCGAAGCTCGTCTTCGAGCTGTCGCAGCAGATGGCGTTGATTCTGGACGGCCGCTGGTGGCAGGCGGTGGCGCGGGTGAGAGTGCTGCAAAGGTTCCACGAGCTCGTGGCCGAGAGCGAGAAGCAAACGGGCAAGGTGTTGCTGCAGCGCGAAGGTGAGGCGGCGTCGCCGGTCGATTAGGTCGTCATCAGGCTGGACGTCACCGGAGACACGAAGACGGCGCGGGCCGGCCCGCGCAGTCAACGCCGCTTCGGCGGTCGCGCCAACGCCTCAAGCATGCGGCCGGCGGCGGATAGGCCGAGCGCCACGCATCGTGGCTCGACAGGGGCCTGCGGGGACTGGTGGTCTCAACTGCGGTCTCATTCGTTGCCATACGCGGTCGTTCACGAGCGTCCGACGGGCACCGAACTACTGGTCCTATGCACCATCGGACCGGCCCGGACGCGTGATCGCAGACCTCGAAAGCGTGTGAGCGTTTACGCCCTCCGAGGGTTCAAATCCCTCCGCCACCGCTCGTGAACAGCGAGAACGCCCGGTCGATCCTCACGGATCGACCGGGCGTTCCGCGTGCCGGGTCAACTCCCGGTGAAGTCCTCGCCGAGCAGCGCGCGGATCCGGCTCAACGCCCGGGCGTCCCGCATCTTCACGGCCGATACGGAGATGCGCAGGATCTGGGCGACGGTGGCGACGCTCTGGTCCTCCCAGTGCCGCAGCACCACGATCGCCTGGTCCCGGATCGGCAGCGTCGCCAGCGCGGTCATCAACGCGACGTGCAGGTCCGTCGCCGCCGCCGGTTCCGGCCGCTCGGGGAGATCGGCGCAGACCACCTCGGTGCCGCTGCGCCGGCTCCGCTGGTCGAAGACGGCGTTCATGAGCACCCGGCGGCTGTACGCGTCGAGGTTCGCGGCATGCCGGATGCGGGCCCATGAGGCGTACATCCGGGTGAACGTGATCTGGGTCAGGTCCTGGGCGAGGTGCCAGTCCCGGCACATGAGGTAGGCGGTGCGTCTCAGCCGGGGCGCGGTCGCCGCGACGAACGCGCTGAAGTCCTCGTCCCGGGTGCAGCGCTCACGGCGACGGGCGGCGCTCCACCGGGCCAGCGGTCCGGCCGGGCGTTCGGCAGTCGGCGTAGCGCGTACGTCGATCTGCCCGCTGGTCACTCACCCTCCCCGGACTCCGAGCGCGTCGGGCACGGACCGCCCAGGACCTGATCGACGCCGTCCCGGTCGTGGAAGTTCGCCACGAGTTCGGAGTAGTCCTTCGCCCTCGTCAACGTGACCTGGAAGGACTCGGGCATCTGCTCCGGTTTGACCGCGTGGACCAGATCCGGGCTGTTCCGGTACATCTCCTTGAATCTGGCATACGCCTCGTCCCGGCTCTGGAACGTTACGCTCCGCACGAGCGGATCCGACTGGAGCGCGTCGTGTAGGTCGAGCCGCTGCTGATCAGTGATGTCATGCCGCAGGAAGACGCGGACGTCGACCGGCTCGTCACCCCACTGTCGCTCACAGGTGGCGTCGGCGGAGGGCATCAGCGCGCCGGCCGCCACCACCGGCGGCACCGGTTCCCTCGATACCGGCGTCAGGTTCAGGGCGACCAGGACAGCGGCGATCGTGACGAGGCAGGCCGCCGTGCCTCCCGTGACCAGCCGGCGTCTGCGTCGCAGCGCGGCGCCCCCGGCCATGGCCTCCCGGGCCAGTTCCCCGGTCGGGGGTACGGGTTCCACCTCGAGTGCCCGCTCGAAGAGCACATGCAGTTTCTGGTCCACAACTCGCTCCTGGTGTCCGACGGCGTCCTCTCTTAGGGACCGGTCGAGTCGCCGTATCGGTCACACCGGAGCTCCGGCGGGTCGGGTCAGCAGGGCCCGTAGCCCTCGTCGAAGAGGCGGCGGGCCCAGTCCGCGTACCCGGCGAACGTGACCGGCGGGGGTGAGCGCCCGGCTGCTCGGCGAGCGTCCGGACAGCCCTAGGTATCCGGGCTCGTGTATCTGCGGCGTCCTGCCGGTTAGTGTCAGCGTCCGCACAAGGGAGGAATCGCTGTGGTTTTCACGCCTGAACAACCGTTGGCACCCGCCGGACCGGTCATGTCCCGTTCCGGTGGCTCCTTTCGGCCGCACCTGATCTGGGAGGCGGTGCTGCTGGCGCTGACCGTCGTCGCCGCGGTGGTGTGGTACTCCCAGGACGGGTCGCGGCTGTCGCCGCTGGTGTTCAACATCGCCTCCGCCGGCCTGTTGGCGACCGCTTTCGCGCTGTCGCTGCGCACCGCCACGCCCAACCTCGCGGTCGTCGCAGTCGGGGCACTCGCCGGCCTGACGTACGCGGAGGTGCTCGACGCCGGCGCCCCGGTCCTCGTCGCGGCGGTCGCCGCGATCGCCGCCGCGGCGTTCTTCGGTCTCGGGATGGGCCTGATCGCCGGGCTGCTGCAGGCGCCCGGGTGGGCGGTGTCGCTGGGCGGGCTTGCCCTGACGCAGGGCATTCTGCTCGCGACCACCGGCAGCGGCGGTCCGCGGCGGCTCGCGAGCGAAGGTTGGATCCGGTCCGACGGTGCCGGGGCCGGGTGGCTGGTGCTGTTTCTCCTGCTGTCGATCGGCGGCGCGGTGGTGTGGTCGATCCCGGCGGTGCGGCGGGCGCTGAGCGGTAACCGGGTCGTCGCCGGGGAGCCGCTGTCGCCGTTCGGTGCACGGCTGCTGGGCGCGGTCATCGGCCTGGGCGGTTCCAGCCTGATCGCGGGCGCGGCCGGAGTCCTGCTGGCCGGCCGGATCGGTGCCGCAACCGCATCGGCCGACATCGGCCAGCTGACGTTGGTGGCCGGTGCCGTCCTGCTCGGCGGCGTGAGCGTGGCCGGCGGGCGGGGCGGCTTCGCGGGCACCGTGCTGGGGGTCACCCTGCTGTGCCTGGTGCAGATGATCATCCTCGTCGCGGGCGGCCCCCGGTGGCTGCCGACTGTCGTCTTCGCGCTGGCGATCCTCGCCGGCCTGGGCGTCAGCCGGGCGCTGGAGGCCCTGCAACCGGCACTGCCCGCGAGCGTGTCGGGTGCCGGGCCGGCGGAGCCGACGCGGAAGTACTGACCGCTGTCAGCTCGGCCGGGCGTTCTCGCCGCCCGGGGGGTGGTCAGCGCGGTACCGGCGACGAGCACTGCCGGAACATGATCCTCCGTTGGTGGCCTCGGGGCCGCGTCGGCGAGGTCACGGCGAGACGGGCGGGGCGGTGCGCCTCGACCGCGTCGAGGAAGCAGGTGATCGCGGCTTCCGGTATGCGGTCCATGAGCCCGAGCACGTGATCGCCGCAGCCAGGTGGTCGAGCCGAATGTCAGCAGGGGCCGTAGCCCTCGTCGAAGAGGCGGCGGGCCCAGTCCGCGTACCCGGCGATGATCTCCCGGACGGTGACGCCGTCGTGCAGGAACAGGTACGCGCGGTCGCCGTCGCGGGCGAGCAGCCCGGCGAAGCGGTGACTGCCGGGCGGCGCCGGCAGGTCGGTGGCGCCGGGGTACGCGGCGCGGACCTCGCCGATCGGCGTGCCGGCGCTGATGCCCTCGGGTGTGCTCATCGGGTCGTCCAGCCAGAGCAGGACGAGCCGGTCGTCGACGAAGATCGGGCTGACCGCCCCGTGTCCGACGAGTGCGGGCCCGCAGGCCTCCTCGTCGGCGCGCAGCACGCCGCGGCGGGTCAGGTCCGCCTCGGTGGCGCCGAACTCCGCGTCGCGCAGGCCCTCCAGGCTGACCACCTGGGCGGCGCCGACTGGCCGGGCCGGCCACTGTGGATGAACGCCGCTGCCCGCCACTGATGCGGCAGCAAGCAGTACGGCAATAAAGCCGAATTGTCGTAATTTCATGCAATCCCCCAGTCACCAACGGGACCGGGGCGATGAGGTTGCTGGTGCTGGCCGGATTGGCGAAGTTCCCACTCTTCGGCCAGCTCGTCCCAGTAGTCGGCGGACAGCCCGCGCCGACCGTGCGTCAGCCAGCCGTCGGTGTCGCGCTCCAGGTGCAGGCCCAGCTCGGCGAACGGGTCGATCCACGCGCCCGGCTCCGCGCCCAGCCTGGCCAGCGCCGTGTTGATCGGCCACTCGGTACGCGGCCGGTCCAGCGCGGCGTCGTACCGCGGCCCCCAGCTCACCTCGCCGCCGAGCCACACCACCGCCGACTGGTGGCCCAGCCCGCCCGCGAACTCCGCCTCCAGGTACGCGACCGGGCCGCTGGTCGACCAGCGGGCCAGCACCTCCGCCAGCGGCGGCGAGAGCACCAGCCGGAACGGGCGCTCGGCGCGCGGCTCGTCGGTGGCGAAGTCCGGCAGCCCGCCGGTCAGTTCCTGCACCAGTTGCGGGGTCACCGGCAGCAGCGCGAAGTCCTGGCGGAGCGCGGCGAGCACCGCGTGGTCCAGGTCGGCGGTCTGCTCGCGAAGCAGCTCGACGTCGGCGACCACGGCGCTGAGCTGGTAACTCATCCGGTCCTCTCGGCGTCCACAGGCTGTGGATGGAACATGTGTACGACGATCTCAGGTGGCTCCGTTGGTCAGATACCTCGGGCGTCCGTCGCTCAGCGCGGCCACCGCGTGACGCAGCCGATGCCAAACGTACGGGCGAAGCAGCGCCTGCGCATCATCGAGCGCAACGAATCGTGCGTCAGCCAGTTCGCCGTCAGCCGGTTTCAACGGCTCGGCGGGAGGCAGTGCACCGCCGTCGAAGATGAACATCAGGCTGTCGTCCCACGGGCCGTGCGGTGCGACCCAGTCCACCACCAGCAACGGTCCGACGCGTAGTTCGAGACCCAACTCCTCGCGCATCTCCCGCTCGGCGGCCAGGTGCGGCGGCTCGTTCGCCTCCGCCATGCCGCCCGGCAGGTCCCAGTCCGGCTTGTAGCGCGGATCTACCAGCAGGACGTCGCCGTCACCGTTGCGCAGCAGTACGTCGGCTCCCACCCGCTTCCGGGGCTGCCGCGCGTTGCCCTCGGCGAGGTGGGCCTGCCAGGCTGCCGGATCTCGCTCGTACAGGGGACGCTCGTCGGCCATACCGACGATTGTCGGCCGTCCTCACGCCGTCGGCAGCGGCCTCGGCGTTCGCGTACGAGAATCGCCTGGTCGATCTCGGCGGAGGTGGTCGGATCGGGGTGGAGGCGTTCGTAGCCGGGGTGACGGCGGCCGACGATAGTAAAAGAGGAACCGATGGCGCAGTACCTGATCTCCGTACTCGACGACACCACCGGCTCGGCCACCGAGGCGGAGATGGCCGCGATCGGTGAGTTCAACGAGCGGTTGCGCGCCGACGGCCACTGGGTCTTCGCCGGTGGCCTCGCGGCGCCCGAGACCGCCACGGTGGTGGACGCGCGGGACGGGAGCCCGCTGCTCACCGACGGGCCCTACCTGGAGACGAAGGAGTACGTCGGCGGGTTCTGGATCATCGAGGCCCCGGACTTCGACGTGGCGCTCCCGCTCGCCGCGCTGGCGTCGCAGCGGTGCAACAGGCGGGTCGAGCTGCGGCCGTTCCTGGGCGCGTGACAGACGTCGGCGAGGTGCTGACCCGGGTCCACCGCGAGGAGTGGGCCCGGGTGGTCGCCACGCTCGCCCGGCGCATCGGCGATCTCGACGTGGCCGAGGAGATGACCGCCGAGGCGTTCGCCGCCGCCGTCGAACGGTGGACGGCCGACGGCGTACCGCCGAACCCGGGCGCGTGGCTCACCACCACCGCGTACCGCCGGGCCGTCGACCGGATCCGGCGCGAGAGCCGGCGGGAGGACAAGCACCGGGAGGCGCTGATGCTGACCGACGTGCCGGAACCGCTCGGTGTCATCGACGACGACCGGCTCCGCCTGATCTTCACCTGCTGCCATCCGGCGCTGGCCATGGAAGCGCGGGTGGCGCTGACGCTGCGCCTGGTCGGCGGACTCACAGTGCCGGAGATCGCCCGGGCGTACCTGGTTCAGGAAGCCGCCATGAGCCGGCGGATCACCAGGGCCAAGACGAAGATCAAGGCGGCCGGGATCCCGTACCGGGTGCCGTCCCGCGAGGACCTGCCGACCCGCGTCACCGGCGTGCTCGCCGTTCTCTATCTGGTTTTCAACGAGGGCTACCTCGCCTCCGACCCCGACAAGGAGGCGGTGCGCGCCGACCTGACCGGCGAGGCGATCCGGCTCACCCGGCTGGTCCGTACGCTGCTGCCCGACGACCACGAGGTCACCGGTCTCCTGGCTCTGATGCTGCTGACCGAGGCCCGCCGGCCCGCCCGGGTCTCCGCGACCGGCGAACTCGTCGTCCTCGCCGAGCAGGACCGCAGCGCCTGGGACCGCGGCCTCATCGCCGAGGGCCACGCCTTGGTCCGCGCGTGCATCGCCGCCGCACGGCCGCCGGGCCGCTACCAGATCCTCGCCGCGATAAACGCCGTACACACCGACGCCCGCGACGCGCGGGACACCGACTGGTCGCAGGTCGCCGCGCTCTACGACCATTTGGTACGCGTCGACCCGTCGCCGATCGTGCGACTCAACCGGGCCGTGGCGGTCGCCGAACTGGACGGGCCGCAGGTGGCGCTCGCCGAGGTGGACGGGTTGCCGCTGGAGGGATATCACGCGTACCACGCGACGCGGGCCGAGCTGCTGCGGCGGATCGGGCGGGGTGGGGAGGCGCGGGAGGCGTACGAGCGGGCGATCGAGTTGGCGGGGAACAGCGCGGAGACGGCGTACTTGAAGCGGCGGCGGGACCAGTTGGGCACCGGGTGAGGAGT
Source organism: Micromonospora sp. M42 (assembly GCF_000568915.1). Lineage (NCBI taxonomy): Bacteria > Bacillati > Actinomycetota > Actinomycetes > Micromonosporales > Micromonosporaceae > Micromonospora > Micromonospora sp. M42. The sequence continues at coordinate 4,607,503 of NZ_KK037233.1, forward strand.
GCCATGGAACGCCGAAGGGGCGCCGCAAGCGGTGCCCCTTCGTGTCTGTCTCTTGCCCACTCAGCTGAGGGTGACCCGCTCGCCCTCGAAGTCAGCGACGATCTCCACGTTGCCGCCGAGGGCCCTGATGTAACGCACAACAGTGCCGACCTCGGCCTTCGGCAACTCGCCGTTCTCGATCGCCGCGACGCGAGGCTGCGACACCTTCATGCGGTCAGCGACCTGCTGCTGGGTCAGGCCCCTGCGCTCGCGCATCTCGCGCAGGCGCGCGGCGCGGACCTCGCCGCGCATCCGCTCCTTGTGCTGCTCGACGGTGGTCTCGTTCAGGTCGGCGCGGGAGCGAACGTCCCGCCAGCTACGTGCCATCAGCGTTGTCCCTTCAGCTCTCGCAGGTGCTCGGTGAACTTCTGGTCCGCTTCGAGGATGCTGGTCTCGTACCAGCCTTTCCAGTTGCCGGCCTTGTCACCCGCGACCAGGAGGATGGCCTCCCGCTGGGGGTCGAAGGCGAACAGGATCCTGATCTCCGTATCCCCCGCCGAGCCCGGCCGGAGCTCCTTCATGTTCTTGTAGTCGGAGCCCTTCACATGGTCAACGAGGGGCCGCCCGAGGGCCGGGCCTTCCTCGGCGAGCAGGTCAATGGCGGCGGCCACCTGGCCTGCGGAATCCGGGTCATCCTTACTGAAGTGAAGGTCTGATACTACGTAGCGTCAGGAGTGCGACAAAAGATCAGCCTGTGTCTGCGCGCGAGTGCGGGGAGAGCTGATCTCTGCGATTCATGACAGCCGCCAGCGATCTGGCCGAGCGGCCGGCCGCGAGCAACCAGGCGGGCCGGACCATGGCAAGTGAGACGAGGGCGAGCGTAGAGACGACTCAGGGCCGGTCCCGTGGGGGCCGGCCCTGTCGTTTTTCCTGCTCAAGCGAGCGGAGGATACGAGATTCGAACTCGTGAGGGTGTAAACCCAACACGCTTTCCAAGCGTGCGCCCTAGGCCTCTAGGCGAATCCTCCGCGAGCCAGGATACAGGTCTCCCGACGGCGGGCCACCCCACCCTCCCGGAAGATCCACAACCCTTCGGGTAGGCTTGGCGTCACCTCCCGTGCGGCGGTACCTCGTGAACCTCCCCAGGGCCGGAAGGCAGCAAGGATAAGCGAGCTCTGCCGGGTGCACGGGAGGCCTTTCTGTCTCCCGGGCCGGGTAACGTCGCTGCGGGTCGGGTCACGGGGTGGTGGGTGGTCACCCGGGGCCGACCGGCGCAGAATGGCTCGGTCGAGAGGAGGCGGGGCGGGTGGCACTGGCCCTTTACCGCAAGTACCGGCCGCGGACGTTCGCCGAGATCATCGGCCAGGATCACGTCACCGAGCCGTTGTCGCAGGCGCTGCGCAGCGGCCGGCTGAACCACGCGTACCTCTTCTCCGGCCCCCGGGGCTGCGGCAAGACCTCCAGCGCCCGGATCCTGGCCCGCTCGCTCAACTGTGAGCAGGGCCCCACGCCCGAGCCGTGCGGGCAGTGCGAGTCCTGCCGTTCGCTCGCGACCGACGGTGCCGGCTCGATCGACGTGATCGAGATCGACGCGGCCAGCCACGGTGGTGTCGACGACGCCCGTGAGCTGCGGGAGAAGGCGTTCTTCGCGCCGGCCCGCAGCCGCTTCAAGATCTACGTCATCGACGAGGCGCACATGGTCTCGTCGGCCGGCTTCAACGCGTTGCTGAAGCTGGTCGAGGAGCCCCCGGAGTACGTCAAGTTCATCTTCGCCACCACCGAACCGGAGAAGGTCCTCGGCACGATCAAGTCGCGGACCCACCACTACCCGTTCCGGCTGATCCCGCCGAAGGTGCTCCGTCCCTACCTTGAGCAGCTCTGCGAGGCCGAGGGCGTCACTGTCGATCCGGCTGTATTCCCGCTGGTGGTCCGCGCCGGTGGCGGCAGCGCCCGGGACAGCCTCTCCGTACTCGACCAGCTCATCGCCGGCGCCGGCCCGGAGGGTGTCGGCTACGCCCGGGCCGCCGCGTTGCTCGGCGTCACCGACTCGGCGCTGATCGACGAGATGTGCGACGCGCTCGCCGCCGGTGACGGCGCCGCCGCGTACGCGACTGTCGACCGGGTCGCCGAGGCCGGCCACGACCCGCGCCGCTTCGCCTCCGACCTGCTGGAACGCCTCCGCGACCTGATCGTGCTCCAGCAGGTGCCGGATGCCGCCGCCAAGGGCCTCATCGACGGCCCGGCCGACCAGATCGAGCGGATGGCCGCCCAGGCGCAGCGCCTCGGCCCGGCCACGCTGTCCCGCTGCGCGGACATCGTGCACAACGGCCTGGTCGAGATGCGCGGCACCACGGCGCCCCGGCTGCTGCTGGAGCTGATCTGCGCCCGGATGCTGCTGCCCGGCGCGGACGACTCGTCCGGCGGCCTGCTCCAGCGCCTGGAGCGGATGGAACGCCGGCTGACGCTGGGCGGCGTCGAGCCGTCGCCGTCCGCGCATCCCACCCAGACCCCTGAGGTACGCCCGGCGGCTTCCGCCCCGGGCGCGGCTGCCGCCGCGGTCCACCCGGACACCGCCGGCACGCCGGCGGCTCCCGGTGCCCCGACCGGTGCCGCCGCCGCACGTGCCGCCGCAGCCGCCGCTGCCGGTTCCCGCAGCGCCGCGCCCGGTTCCCGCCCGGGCTCTGCCGTCGGGGCTACCGGCTCCCGTCCCGCCCCGGCCGGTGCGGCTGCCGACGCCGGCCCGGCCGCTGCCGATTCCGGCTCGTCGACGACCGAGGCGACAGCGGCTGCCGGAACTCACCCCGGCACGGACGCCGGGTTCTCCGCGTCGGCCTCCGAGCGGTCAACTGCCGGCCCGACGACTTCCGGTCAGGCCGCCGCCCGCCGCCCGGTGCCGCCGTCTGCGGTGATGCCCGACCCCGCCACGCCCGAGCCGCCCCGCCCCGGCGCGGCGAATCCGGGGGCGCTCGACGCGGTGGCGGTGCGCCGGGTCTGGCCCGAGGTAGTAGGCAAGGTGAACCGGAGCAACAAGCGGATCGCCGCGCTGATGCGGGACGCGGTGGTGCGCGACCTGGACGGCGACACGCTCGTACTGACCGTGAAGTCGACGGTGCTGGCGAAGATGATGGCCGACCACGCGGCCGTGCTGACCGACGCGCTCTACGAGGAGTTCGGCGGTCGCTGGCAGATCCGCTGCGAGGTGGCGGGCGAGCGCGGCGCCGCATCGCTCGGCGGCCCGTCCCGCCCGTCCGGCGCGGCACGAGCGCAGACCGACAGCACGCCCGACCGCGCACCGTCCGACAGCGTCCCGGGTCGCCCGGCGTCCGCTCCGACGGCTCCGGGGTCGTCCGACACCTCACCCGGTCGCCCGGCCCCCGGAGTGGCGGCCAACGCTCAGGCGCGCTCCGCTTCCGGCAGCTCGGGCGACTTCTCCCACTCGACCACACCCGACGGGAGCCGTCCTGGCTCGACGGACGCCGGACCGGGCCGTCCTGACTCCGGCGCTGCCGGTCGTCCGGCATCCGCCGGTCTCGGCGACGCCCCGGGACAGCCGGTGTCCGGCTCGACCGGTGCCACGGGCAACCGAACCCTCGGCAGTCAGGGCGCGGCCGGGCAGGCCGACGAGGACGACTGGCCGGAGCCGGTGCGGCCCGGTGGCGCGGCGACCGGTGGCGCCTCGGCCGCGAGCACCGGCGACGCGGAGGACTGGCCGGCGGCGGCCCGTCCGGGCGGGGGCACGGCGACCGCTACCGCCCCTGTCGCCGTACCCAAGCCTGCTGCACCCGCGACGGCGCCGGCCGGTGGGGCGAGGCCGGGGGGCGGCGGGCCGAAGAACAGCGCGATCGCGGCGGCGCGTGCGGCCGCCGCGGCGGCTGCTGCCGGCGGTGGTCCCGGCAAGGGGTCGCGCGCGGCGCAGCCGGCGCGGAAGACGGCCGACGCCGAGTGGGCGGGCGAGCCGCCCTACGACCCGGACTTCGACGGCCCGGTGCGGGGTGGGCGGGCGCCCGCCGCGGCGCCGGCCTACGAGGGGTTCGACCCGGGCGACGAGCCGCTCGACGACGTGATCGACGAGCGGACGGCCCGGCAGTCGAGCGAGGAGCAGGCGGTTCAGCTGCTGCGCGAGACGTTCGGAGCCGAGAAGATCGACGAGGTGGACGCGCGCTGAGCGCGCGCCGACCGCGATTCAGCAGCGCCGTGGCCCGACTAGGCTGGGCGCGGCCGAGCAGACGAGTGGAAGAAGGAGCGGTCCGTGCGCCCAGGTGGACAGCCGAACATGCAGCAGATGCTGAAGCAGGCGCAGAAGATGCAGCAGCAGATCGCCAAGGCCCAGGCCGAGCTGGCCGAGGCGGAGCTGACCGGCACCGCCGGCGGTGGCCTGGTCACCGCGACCGTCGCCGGCACCGGTGAGCTGAAGGCGATCAAGATCGACCCGAAGGCGGTCGACCCGGAGGACGTCGAGACGCTTGAGGACCTGGTGGTCGCGGCCGTGCACAACGCCGCCGAGGCGGCCCGTGAGCTGACCGAGAAGAAGATGGGCCCGGTCGCGGGCGGCATGGGCGGCCTCGGCCTGCCCGGGTTCTGAGCCGGCAGATGTACGAGGGTGCCATCCAGGACCTGATCGACGAGCTGGGCCGGCTGCCGGGCGTGGGGCCGAAGAGCGCCCAGCGGATCGCGTTCCATGTGCTGTCGGCGGATCCGGCCGACGTGAACCGGCTGGCCGGCGCGCTGCGCAAGGTCAAGGACCTGGTCCGGTTCTGCACGACCTGCTACAACGTGGCCGAGTCGGAGCAGTGCCGGATCTGCCGTGATCCGCGGCGTACCGACGAGGTGCTCTGCGTGGTCGAGGAGCCCAAGGACGTGGTGGCGATCGAGCGGACCGGCGAGTTCCGCGGGCGCTACCACGTGCTCGGTGGCGCGATCAATCCGCTGGAGGGCATCGGCCCGGACAACCTGCGGATCCGTGAGCTGATGACCCGCCTCGGCACTGGCTCGGTACGGGAGCTGATCCTGGCCACCGACCCGAACACCGAGGGCGAGGCGACCGCCACCTATCTGGCGCTGATGGTCAAGCCGATGGGGATCGCGGTGACCCGGCTGGCGAGTGGGCTGCCGGTCGGCGGCGATCTGGAGTACGCCGACGAGATCACGCTGGGCCGTGCCTTCGAGGGGCGCCGAGCCGTCTGAGTCGTGTCGCGTCGCTTCCGGCGGGTGCCCTGCGGGGTGCCCGCCGGACGTGTCTACGCGCTGAACTCCGCCCCGCGCTGATCTGACACGAACGTGCGTCCGGGACCGGATCGACGTAATAAATTTGGCCTTCAAACCGACGAAAATTCGGTACTAGGCAGTGTTCTCCTTCGAATCGAATGCCTTGGTCCAGAACAGACACGATTCGATACCAACCCACCCCCCGCCCGTTTCCGCGCCGTCCACCCGAGGGCTAAGGTCTGCGCACATCGGTGACCCTGTCACCACGTTGTCCGTACCCCCAAGGACGAGGTGAAGCACCATGCGTGCATCCAGGCCGAAGGTCGCAATCGCGGCCGTCGCGGTCGCGGCCCTCGCGGTTGCAGGCTGCGCCGAGAGCGACCGTGAAAGTGGCTCCGGAGGAGATAAGAAGAAGGACACCCTCGTCTTCGGCGTCGCCGGAGACCCGAAGGTGCTCGACCCCAGCTTCGCCAGCGACGGTGAGTCGCTGCGCGTGGCGCGCCAGGTCTTCGAGACGCTGGTCCGTCCGGAGGAGGGCGGCACCAAGGTGACGCCGGGTCTCGCGGAGTCCTGGACCCCGGACGCGGCGGGCACCACCTGGACCTTCAAGCTCCGCTCGGGCGTGAAGTTCCACGACGGCACCGACTTCAACGCCGAGGCCGTCTGCGCCAACTTCGACCGCTGGTACAACGCCAAGGGCCTCATGCAGAGCCCGGACGTGACCGCGTACTGGCAGGACGTCATGGGCGGGTTCGCCAAGAACGAGGACCCGGAGCTCGGGCCGAGCCTCTTCAAGTCCTGCACCGCCAAGGACGCCACCACTGTGGACCTCGCGTTCACCCGGGTCTCCAGCAAGATCCCGGCCGCGCTGATGCTGCCGTCGTTCTCGATGCAGAGCCCCAAGGCGATGCAGCAGTACGACGCCAGCAACGTGACCGGCACCGCCGAGGACATCAAGTACCCGGCGTACGCGATGGAGCACCCGACCGGCACCGGCCCGTTCAAGTTCAAGGCCTGGGACATCGCGAACAAGACGCTCACCATCGAGCGCAACGACGACTACCACGGCGACAAGGCCAAGCTGAAGACCATCATCTTCAAGACGATCTCGGACGAGAACGCCCGCAAGCAGGCGCTCCGCTCGGGTGACATCCAGGGCTACGACCTCGTCGGCCCGGCGGACGTGGAGCCGCTGAAGAAGGAGGGCTTCAACGTCCTCACCCGTCCGGCCTTCAACATCCTCTACCTGGCGATCAACCAGAAGGGGAACCCGAAGCTGGCCGACCTGAAGGTCCGGCAGGCCATCGCGCACGCGCTGAACCGGCAGGCCCTGGTCGACTCGAAGCTGCCCCCGGGCGCCAAGGTCGCGATGAACTTCTTCCCGGACACCGTCGAGGGCTGGAACGGCGACGTCACCAAGTACGACTACGACCCGGCCAAGGCCAAGGCTCTGCTGGCCGAGGCGGGCGCGTCGAACCTGACGCTGCGGTTCCACTACCCGACCGAGGTCACCCGGCCGTACATGCCGAACCCGAAGGACATCTTCGAGCTGCTCTCGGCGGACCTCAAGGCGGTCGGCATCAACGTCCAGGCCATCCCGCTGAAGTGGAGCCCGGACTACCTGAACGCCACCACCTCCGGCAACAAGCACGACCTGCACTTCCTCGGCTGGACCGGTGACTACGGCGACGCGTACAACTTCATCGGCACCTTCTTCGACCGCCAGAAGGACGAGTGGGGCTTCAACAACCCCGCGCTCTTCGCGCAGTTCAAGGACGCCGACACCACCGCCGACGTGGCGGCCCGGACGGAGAAGTACAAGGCGCTGAACAAGACGATCATGGACTTCCTGCCGGGTGTGCCGATCTCGCACTCCCCGCCGGCGATCGTGTTCGGCAAGGACGTGACCGGGGTCAAGGCGAGCCCGCTCACCGACGAGCGGTACTCGAGCGCAGAGTTCAAGTGATCTGAAGGCACCGTACGCGGGCGGGCGCTGTGACCACAGCGCCCGCCCGCACCCCTCCGCACACCCTCCGAGGCGCCCGTGTTCCGGTTCATCGTCAGACGCCTGCTACAGCTGATACCAACGCTGTTCGGGCTCTCCGTCCTGCTGTTCATCTGGCTCCGCCGACTTCCCGGCGGTCCCGAGACCGCGATCCTCGGTGAACGGGGCACGCCCGAGTCGCGCGCCGCGATCCGGCGCAACCTCGGTCTCGACGAGCCGATCCTGGTTCAGTACGCCCGCTTCCTGCGGCGGATGATCCGGCTCGACCTGGGCACCTCGACCGGTACGAAGCGGGCTGTCACCACGGAGTTCGTGGAGCGGTTCCCCGGCACCGTCGAGCTGACGATCATGGCCATGGTGCTGGCGATCGGCATCGGGATCCCGCTCGGCTACCTCGCCGCACGCCGCCGCGGCCGGTTCCTCGACCACGCCTCGGTCGGCGGATCGCTCATCGGCATCTGCATCCCGGTCTTCTTCCTGGCGTACGTGCTCAAGGCGATCTTCGCCGAGAACCTGGGCTGGTTCCCCTCCAGCGGCCGGCAGGACCCGACCATCGGGGCGACCCGGGTCACCAACTTCTTCGTCCTCGACGGGATCATGACCCGCGAGTGGGACGCCGCCGCCGACGCGCTCTGGCACCTCGTGCTGCCGGGCATCGCGCTGGCGAGCATCCCGCTCGCGATCATCGTCCGGATCACCCGGGCCAGCGTCCTGGAGGTGCTCAACGAGGACTTCGTCCGGACCGCCGAGGCCAAGGGCCTGACCGAGCGGACCGTCCGTCGCCGGCACGTGCTGCGTAACGCCATGCTGCCGGTGGCCACCTCGATCGGTCTGCAGACCGGTCTCCTGCTCTCCGGCGCGGTGCTCACCGAGACCGTGTTCGCCTTCAGCGGCATCGGCGCGTTCGTCGCCGAGTCGATCAGCCAGCGCGACTATCCGGTGCTGATGGGCTTCATCATGATCATTGCGGTGGTGTACGTGCTGGTGAATCTCCTGGTCGACCTCTCCTACAGCGTGATCGACCCGAGGGTGAGGGTGCGATGACCATCACCGGAGGAAAGAAGCGCGAGAAGATCGACCGGCTCGCCGAACTGTCCGCCCGCGAGGACGAGCAGGGGGTGAGCCTCTGGAAGGAGGCGTTCCGCCGCCTGCGCCGCAACCCGGCGGCCATCATCGGCGTGGTCATCCTGGCCGTCTTCGTCCTGGTCGCGGTGATCGGGCCGTTCTTCGTCCCGTACAGCCCGACGGACTCCATCGGCATCCGGGAAGGGCTGGTCAAGTCCGGCCAGGGCATCATCCCGGGCGCCTCCGCCGACCACTGGCTCGGCTTCGACCACCAGGGCCGGGACGAGTTCAGCCGGCTGATCGTCGGGGCCCGGCAGACGCTGCTCGTCGGCGTGGTCTCCACCCTGATCGGTCTCGCCGTCGGTGCGCTGATCGGTGGCGTCGCCGGCGCGGCGGCCGGGCTGGGCGGCCGCTGGGGCCGCTGGATCGACACCACCCTGATGCGCTTCATCGACATGCTGCTGGCCATGCCGAGCCTGCTGCTCGCGGTGAGCATCGCGGCGCTGCTCGGCGCCAGCCTCACCACCGTGATGATCGCTGTCGGCGTGGTCTCCGTGCCGATCTTCGCCCGGCTGCTGCGCGGCTCGATGATCGCGCAGTCCAACAGCGACTACGTGCTGGCGGCGACGGCGCTCGGCGTGAAGCGGTCGAAGATCGCCCTCACCCACGTGGTGCCGAACTCGATCGCCCCGGTCATCGTCCAGGCCACGCTGACGCTGGCGACCGCGATCATCGAGGCCGCCGCGCTCTCCTTCCTCGGCCTCGGCAACCCCGACTCGGCCATCCCCGAGTGGGGCGTCATGCTCGCCGACGCGCAGCCGTACCTGGGCATCCGGCCGGGCCTGGCGATCTACCCGGCGCTCGGCATCATCATCACCGCGCTCGGTTTCACCCTGCTCGGCGAGGCGATGCGCGAGGCCCTCGACCCGAAGCTGCGGAAGTAGGTCTCTCATGGCACTGCTCGAAGTGGACGACCTCTCCGTCACGTTCGCCCGTCGTGGGCAGCGCACCGTGCACGCGGTGGACGGGGTGTCCTTCTCGGTCGACGCCGGTGAGGTGGTCGGCCTGGTCGGCGAGTCCGGCTGCGGCAAGAGCGTCACGTCGCTGGCGATCATGGGCCTGCTGCCCAAGCAGCCGGGCCTGCGGGTCGGCGGCAAGGCGGTCTTCGACGGCACCGACCTGCTCCAGCTCGACGACCGGTCCCGCCGCGCCTCCGTGGCCGGGACGTGGCGATG
>NZ_KK037233.1:4617091-4691899 GCF_000568915.1 Micromonospora sp. M42
GTGACCGAGGTGCTGACCCGCCACCGGGGGATGAAGGGTGAGGCGGCCGCCAAGGAGGCCGCCGCCCTGCTCGACCGGGTGGGCATCCCGGACCCGCGTCGCCGGCTCAAGGAGTACCCGCACCAGCTCTCCGGCGGCATGCGGCAGCGGGCGCTGATCGCCATGGCGGTCGCCTGCCAGCCCCGGCTGCTGATCGCCGACGAGCCGACCACCGCGCTGGACGTCACCATCCAGGCGCAGATCCTGGAACTGCTGAAGGACCTGGTCCGCGACTCCGGCACCGCGCTGGTGATGATCACCCACGACCTCGGGGTGGTCGCCGGCATGTGCGACACCATCAACGTGCTCTACGCCGGCCGGGTGGTGGAGACGGCCACCCGCCGTCCGCTGTTCCGCCAGCCCCGGCACCCGTACACCGAGGGGTTGCTCGGTTCGGTGCCCCGCCTGGACGCCGGCCGCGGCGAACGGCTCAACCCCATCCCCGGCTCGGTGCGCGACGTGCTGCCCTGGCCGGACGGCTGCGCGTTCGCCCCGCGCTGCGCCCGCCGCGTCGACGAGTGCGTGGGCGAGCCGCCGGAGATGGTGCTCACCCACGACGCGCGCAGCTACCGCTGCGTCAACCCGGTGCCGATCCCCGGCCTGACCCCGGAGGCGGACGTCCGGGCTACCGCGCCGACGACCGCCGAGCCGGGTACGGTGCCGGCCCAGGCCGAGCCGGCCGACCCGCCCGCGGCGCCCGGTTTCGGACCGGCTCCGCGCGAGGAGGAGACCACATGAGCGACAACGACATCCTCGTCGAGGTCCGCGACCTGAAGGTGCACTTCCCGATCCGGCGGGGCGTGATCTTCGACCGGACCGTCGGGCACGTCAAGGCCGTCGACGGGGTCGACCTGAGCATCCCGCGCGGCAAGACGTACGGGCTGGTGGGCGAGTCGGGCTGCGGCAAGTCCACGCTCGGCCGGGCGCTGCTGCAACTCACCCCGCCGACCGCTGGTGAGGTGAAGTTCGACGGCGTCGAGCTGACCACGCTTCCGGCCGGAAAGCTGCGGACGATGCGCCGCCGGATGCAGATGATCTTCCAGGACCCGATGTCCAGCCTGGACCCCCGGCAGAACGTCGAGTCGATCCTCACCGAGGGCCTCCAGACCCACGGCATCGGCACCGACCGCGACGACCGGCGGCGAATCATCGGCGAGACGCTGGACGCGGTGGGACTGCCGAAGTGGGCGCTGTCCCGCTACCCGCACGAGTTCTCCGGCGGCCAGCGCCAGCGCATCGGCATCGCCCGCGCGCTCGTCCTCGGCCCGGAGCTGATCGTCGCCGACGAGCCGGTCTCCGCGCTCGACGTGTCGATCCAGGCGCAGGTGGTGAACCTGCTGGACGAACTCCAGGACAGCCTCGGCCTGACCTACCTGGTCATCGCGCACGACCTGGCGGTGGTGCGGCACATCTCCGACATCGTCGGCGTGATGTACCTGGGCGCGCTGGTCGAGGAGGCCCCGAGCGACCGGCTCTACACCGAGCCGCTGCACCCGTACACCCGGGCGCTGATGTCGGCGGTCCCGGTGCCGGACCCGGACGTGGAGGACCGGCGCGAGCGCATCCTGCTCGCCGGGGACCTGCCGTCGCCGGCCAACCCGCCGTCGGGCTGCCGGTTCCACACCCGCTGCCCCTGGGCCCAGCCGACCCGCTGCGCCGACGAGCGGCCGGAGCTGCGCCAGATCGGCGCCAGCCGGGTGGCCTGCCACTGGGCCGAGCAGATCGCCGCCGGTGAGCTGCGCCCGCACGAGGTGACCGCGAAGATCACCCGGCCGGAGGGCGAGGGCGAGGAGCCGGGCGTGGTCTCCGCGCCCAGCGAGCCCGGCTCGTACGTCTGACCCGAAAAGGCGCGTCCCCACCCGGGCCGGGTGGGGACGCGCCTTGTCTGTCGGTCAGCCCTCGGGGCGGTTGAGCAGGCCCACCGCGATCGTGTGCACCGCGTCCAGCGCGGCCGGGTCGGCCAGCGGCGCGGAACCGCCGGTGACCGCGTACCACTCGTCGGCGTCCTTGTACTGCACCCGCAGCGTCACCCGGCCGTCGGCGTGCTCGGTGCGCAGCGTCAGCTCGCCGGTCACCACGCCCACCTCGTCGGTCATGACCCCGCCCGGACCGGGGACGATGTCGGTGGTCCGGTCCGCCGGTCCGGCCGGCGCGCCCCCGGCCGGCGCCCCCGGCACCGCGTCGGCGGTCATGCCCGCCCCGGCGACGTCCGCGGGCTCCGGCTGCCGGCCGTCCGCCGTCATCCCGGCCGAAGCCGGACCGGCCGCCGTCTCCGGGGCGGGTGCCGCAGCCGACTCTGGCGCCGGTGTCGGTGTCGGTGTCGCGTCCGGCCCGGTCACGGTTTGCTCGCCCATGTGCAGCCCTCCAGCATGTCGGTGAGAGCGGCCTTCTCGGCACTTGTCACAGTCAGCCGCCAGTAGTGCTTGACCGTCACCCAGTCCGCCGCGTACTGACACCAGGAGGACCGGTTCGGCGGCTTCCACTGGGACGGATCCTGGTCACCCTTTGCCCGGTTGGACCGCGCCGAAACCGCGATGAGCTGCGGCCGGGTCAGGTCGTTGGCGAAGTCGCCGCGCTTCGAGTCGTCCCACTCGTCCGCGCCCGACCGCCACGCGGCGGCCAGCGGCACCGTGTGGTCGATGTCCACGCCCGACGGGTCGGTCAGCACCACACCGTCGTAGACGCTCTCCCACCGGCCACCCACCACGTTGCAGCCGGACAGCTTGATGCCCTCGCCGTCGCGTTGCAGCACACTGTCGCGTACGTCGCAGTTCTTGCCGGTGCCGCGCCAGTGCGGGAAGCGGGAACGGCTGTAGCCCTTCATCGACCCGGCGGTGGCCACTGTCAGCTCACCGAGCTGCTTGTTGACGTTCCCGGCGGCGCTCGGCGGCGCCTCCGGCTCGGTGACCGACACCTCGCAGCCGGCCACGCCGAGGGCGAGCACCGCGCTCAGCGCGGCGGCCAGCCCGGCTCGGGCTCCTGATCTCGTACGCACAGACGACACCTCTCCAGCTTGCGTGCTCCGGGCGAGTCCGCACAGTACCCGGCGGCGGTTTCCGCGATTCGTGGCGTCGAGGATGGGCGGCGGGCAGAGTGGTGAGACGTGACCGCACCCGCTCCCGCGCTGCGTACCGGCTCCGCCGCCGGACGCGGCACGCTGCTCGCCGCGATCCTCGCCTCCGGCATGGTGTTCCTCGACAGCACTGTCGTCAACGTCGCGCTGCCGCGCCTCGGCGCCGAACTGGACGCCAACGTCGCCGGTCTCCAGTGGACAGTGAACGGCTACCTGCTCATGCTGGCCGCGTTCGTGCTGCTCGGCGGCGCGCTCGGGGACCGGTTCGGGCGGCGGCGCGTCTTCCTGCTCGGCGTGGTCTGGTTCGCGGTGGCGTCGGTGCTCTGCGGGCTGGCCCAGGACACCGGCTGGCTCGTCGCCGCCCGGTTCCTCCAGGGGGCAGGCGGGGCGCTGCTCACCCCCGGATCGCTGTCGGTGCTCCAGGCCAGCTTCCACCCGGACGACAGGGGCCGGGCCATCGGCACCTGGTCCGGACTGTCCGGGGTGTCCACAGCGCTCGGCCCGCTGCTCGGCGGCTGGCTCATCGACACGCTCTCCTGGCGGTGGATCTTCTTCGTCAACCTGCCGCTGGCCGTCGGCGTGGTGCTCGCCGCGCTGCGCTGGGTGCCGGAGAGCTGCGACGAGGAGGTCTCGCGTACCGGGGAGGGGCGGCGGTTCGACGTGGCCGGTGCGCTGCTCGGCGCGCTCGCGCTCGGCGGAGTCACGTACGCGCTGATCGACGCCCCGGCGCAGGGCACCTCCCCGGCGGTGCTGGTCGCAGCAGTGCTCGGGGTGGTCGCCGTGGTGGTCTTCGTGCTGGTCGAGCGGTGGCGCGGCGACACCGCGATGCTGCCCACCGGGCTGTTCTCCAGCCGGCTGTTCTCCGTGCTGAACGTCTTCACCGTCGTGGTTTACGCCGCGCTCGGCGGGTTCACCTTCTTCCTCGCCGTCTACCTGCAGAACGTGGTCGGCTGGTCGGCGCTGCTCACCGGCCTGGCCACAGTGCCGATGACGGTGCTGCTGCTGGTCGGCTCACCGCGCGCCGGCGCGCTGTCGGCCCGCATCGGCCCCCGCCTGCCGCTGACCGTCGGACCGGTGATCGCCGCCGTGGGTCTGCTGCTGCTGCGCCGGGTCGGTCCGGGCGCGTCGTACTGGGTGGACGTGCTGCCGGGCGTGGCGCTGTTCGGCGCCGGGCTCACGCTCGTGGTCGCGCCGCTGACCACGTCGGTGCTCGGCGCGGTCTCGGACCGGTTCGCCGGGGTGGCGAGCGGCTTCAACAACGCCGCGTCCCGGGCCGGCGGCCTGCTCGCGGTGGCCGCGCTGCCGCTGCTGGTCGGGCTGTCGGGCACCGGGTACGAGCAGAAGGGCGCGCTCGCAGTCGCGTACCGGGGGGCGTTGGCGTGGTGCGCGGGGCTGCTGCTCGCCGGCGCGGTGCTAGCCGCCGTGCTGATCCACCGCCCCGGGCGGAAGCGTTAAGAAGGGCCCCCTCCTATGCAGAATGCGTTAAGAAGGGGCCCTTCCTTACACCTCAGGCGCGGGTGCGGTTCACCGCGCTCGTGACCGCCTTGATCGAGGCGGTGACGATGTTCGCGTCCACCCCGACGCCCCACACCGTACGGCCGTCCACCTCGCACTCCACGTACGCGGCGGCCTGCGCGTCCCCACCGGAGGACAGCGCGTGCTCGTGGTAGTCGAGCACCCGTACCGCCACGCCCAGGGACTGCAGCGCGTTGACGTACGCGTCGATCGGGCCGTTGCCGACGGAGGTCAGCGCGCGGGTCTCCCCGCCGAAGCCGACGCGGGCGTCGATCTCGACCTTGCCGTCGACGGTGCCGATGGTGTACTCGGCCAGCTTCACGGCCGGGTCGACCTGGTGGTCGACCAGGTAGTTGCGGGCGAAGATATCCCACATCGAGCCCGGCTCGACCTCGCCGCCGTCGTGGTCGGTGACCTGCTGCACCACGCCGGAGAACTCGATCTGGAGGCGGCGCGGCAGGTCGAGCTGGTGCTCGGTCTTCATGATGTACGCGACGCCGCCCTTGCCGGACTGCGAGTTGACCCGGATGACCGCCTCGTAGGTGCGGCCCAGGTCCTTCGGGTCGATCGGCAGGTAGGGCACCGCCCAGGTGAAGTCGTCCACCGGCACCCCGGCCGCCGCCGCGTCGGCGTTCAGCGCGGCGAAGCCCTTGTTGATCGCGTCCTGGTGGGAGCCGGAGAACGCGGTGTAGACCAGGTCGCCCGCGTACGGGTGGCGCTCGTGCACCGGCAGCTGGTTGCAGTACTCGACGGCGCGCTTGATCTCGTCGATGTTCGAGAAGTCGATCATCGGGTCGATGCCCTGGGAGAACATGTTCAGGCCCAGCGTCACCAGGTCGACGTTGCCGGTGCGCTCACCGTTGCCGAACAGGCAGCCCTCGATCCGGTCCGCGCCGGCCAGCAGGCCCAGCTCGGCGGCGGCCACGCCGGTGCCCCGGTCGTTGTGCGGGTGCAGGCTCAGCACCAGGCTGTCCCGCCGGGGCAGACGCCGGTGCATCCACTCGATCGAGTCGGCGTAGACGTTCGGCATCGCCATCTCGACCGTGGCCGGCAGGTTGATGATCAGCTTCCGGTCCGGCGTCGGGTCGATCACGTCGATCACCGCCGAGCAGACCTCCAGCGCGTACTCCAGCTCGGTGCCCGTGTACGACTCCGGCGAGTACTCGTAGTGGATGTCGGTGTCCGGGGTGTGGATCTCCGCGTACTTCTGGCACAGCCGCGCGCCCTGGGTGGCGATGTCGGTGATGCCGTCGCGGTCCAGGCCGAAGACCACCCGGCGCTGCAGCGTCGAGGTGGAGTTGTAGAAGTGCACGATGGCCCGGCGGGCGCCGCGCAGCGACTCGAAGGTCCGCTCGATCAGGTGCTCCCGGCACTGGGTCAGCACCTGGATGGTGACGTCCTCCGGGATCAGGTCCTGCTCGATCAGCTGCCGTACGAAGTCGTAGTCGGTCTGGCTCGCCGACGGGAAGCCGACCTCGATCTCCTTGTAGCCCATCTGCACCAGCAGCTGGAACATCCGCCGCTTGCGCTCGGGCGACATCGGGTCGATCAGCGCCTGGTTGCCGTCGCGGAGGTCGACTGCGCACCAGCGGGGCGCGGCCTCGACGCGGCGGGTGGGCCAGGAGCGGTCCGGCAGGTCGACGCCGAACTCACGGTCGTACGGGACGTAGCGGTGGACCGGCATCCGGCTGGGGCGCTGGCTGGCGAACGGATCGGTGGCGGTGACAGGTTGAGCCATCTCGGAGTGCTCCCTGGAACATGTGGCGTCAGCAGATCGGAAAGGTGTCGGCGGAATGCCGGGCGACGGTGCGCGGCGGTGCCGAGAAGAAGATCGGATGTGCTGGACGGCGCGTAGCGACTCCGCGACGAGGTGCCGGCCGGTCAGGCCTCGTCGCGGCAGCCAAGGAGAAGGTACGCGCGCCACATGACAAGGTCACCCTACGTGGTGGGACGTGCGGTGGGAAGGCTGGTCCGGACTATGGGACCAGAGTCACGGAGCCGGAGGGCTTCGCCACGTCCGGTAGCCGAGGTGTCCGTTCCGCCCGGGTCACCGCGGGCACGATCGCCAGTCCGACGAGGATGAAGATCGCCGAGGCCGGGTACCAGCCCCAGCCGCCGGTGCTCACGCCGAGCGCGGTCAGCCCGGCCGGAGCGATCAGGAACTGCAACTGGGAGCCGAGCCCGAACGCGCCGACGTACGCGCCGCGCTGGGCGGCGGGTGGCAGCGTGGCGGTGAGTCCCCAGGCGCCCGCCGACTCGATCAGCTCCGCCAGGATGAGCAGTGTCGCGGCGGCCACCAGCGCGACCACGGTGAGCGCTCCCCGGGTCGCGCCGGAAATCGGCAGGACCAGGCAGAACAGGGCGATCAAAACCGCGCCCCGACGGGACGCACGGGCCGCGCCCGGCGCGTCGTCCGCGCCCCGGCTGGCGCGTACCTGGAACAGCACGATCAGCACGGTGTTGAGCAGCACCAGCCCGGCGATGATCGTCTTCGGCGCGTCGGTGTGGGTGAGGATCCACAGCGGCATCACCGTCAGGTAGAGCGTCTGGTGCGCGGTGAGCAGCCCGGAGAGCAGCGCGACGGTCATGAACGGCCGGTCCCGCAGCACCGCCAGCCGGCTCATCGGCTCGGCCGTGCGGGTCACCTCCGG
Source organism: Micromonospora sp. M42 (assembly GCF_000568915.1). NCBI lineage: Bacteria > Bacillati > Actinomycetota > Actinomycetes > Micromonosporales > Micromonosporaceae > Micromonospora > Micromonospora sp. M42. The sequence goes on from NZ_KK037233.1 coordinate 4,624,370, forward strand.
CAGTCGCGGCAGCCGGCGGACGAAACCGGCGGTCACCAGGAAGACCACGGCGATGAACCAGACCATCCCGCGGTACGCCCAGATCGTGTCGACGGCCAGCACCAGGCCGCTGATCAGCGCGCCGATCCCGAAGCCGACGTTCAGCGAGGAGCGCTGGTAGGCCATGGCGGTGACCCGTTCCTCCGGGCGCAGCACGTTGATCGAGTAGACCTGGCGGGCCACGCCGGTCGCCGCGCCCGTCACGGCCAGCGCGATCACCACCGCGAGGAACCCGGCGAAGCCGCCGACGAACGGGTACGCCGCGAACAGCGCCGCGTCCAGCAACAGGCAGACGATCCACACCCGCTGCGGCCCGTACCGGTCGGTGAGCCCGCCCAGCGGCACGGTGCCGAGCAGTGACGCGCCGGCGGCGAGGGAGAGGCCGAGACCCACCTGGGCCGGACTCAGCCCGAGCGCCCGGGTGAAGAACACGGCGCTGCCCGCCTGGAACAGTCCGGTGCCGACGGCGTAGACCATCGCCTGCACGGCCAGGGCGCGGGTCAGCCCGGCCGGTGGTACGACGTCGCGGACGGCGGTGCGGATGCTCTCTCTGGCCCCCATGACCGATGAGCAGATCGTGCCCCCCACGCGCCGGTCGAGCCTTTTAGGCTGAGGCGAATCGGGGGGTGCGCATGTCCGAGTTGCGGTTCACGCTGGCCGACGTCGCGGGCGTGCGATTCGGTGTGTCGCCGGCCAACGAGACGGTCATGAGCCTGTGGGCGCTCGCCGATCCGGCCCGCTATCCGGTGCACCTGCAGTGGATCGACCGGGCCCGGGCGACGCTGCGCCGCCCGGAGGTGGCCGAGCGGGTCGCTCCGCTGGTGCACCTCACCCTGCCGCGCCGCTGGCTGCCCGACTTCCTCACCCCGGCGGCCCGCCCCGGGGTGGAGATGGACGGCCAGCTCGACCAGATCGCCGCGACGCCGCCCGACGTGGTGGTCCGGGACCTGCTGGCGACCACGCCGAGCGGACCACTACGCCCGTTCGGGCGGGCGTTGCTCGCCGACCCGACCGAGCTGTTGCCGCCGCTCGTCGAGGCGATGCGGGTCTGGTACGACGAGGCGATCGCCCCGGACTGGCCGCGGATGCGAGCGGTGCTCCACGCCGACGTCGCGTACCGGGCGGCCCAGCTCGCCGAGGGCGGGACGGGGAATCTGTTCGAGCGGCTCCACCCCGGCCTGCGGTGGCTCGGCGACCGGGTGGTCAGCGACGACCCGTTCGAGCGGGACTTCGACCTGCGGGGGCGAGGGCTGGCGTTGAACCCGAGCGTGTTCAGCCGCCAGCGGGTGCTGTGGAACCTGCTGGAGGACTCGTTGCCGGCCGCGGCGTACCCGGTTCGGGCGGTCGGGACGCTGTGGGAACGCGGACCTGAACCGGCCGGCGACGCGCTCGCCCGGGTGGTCGGCGGCGGTCGGGCCGCCCTGCTGAACCTGCTCGACGCGGCGACGACCACCACGGACCTCGCCCGGCTCACCGGGCTGTCCGCCGGGAACGTGTCCCAGCACCTCTCCGCGCTGCACGCCGCCGGTCTCGTCACCCGGTCCCGCGCCGGGCGGCACGTGCTCTACCGCAACACCGAGGTCGGTGCCGCGTTGCTCCGCGCCGCGCGTGGCGGCTGAGCGGAACGCGTCATGGCGCTCCCGGGCTCGGGGCGTCCCGGCTCACCGGCTCGCCGTCGGTCACCGCGCCGGCCAGTTCGACGGTGCCCGGCGCGGCGCCGGGCTCGCCGGTCAGCGTCAGCGTGCCGAAGCCGGCCCGGACCGCCGCCGGTGTGCCGTCCTCCCGGAAGCAGTAGATGCCCACGTCCAACGGCGCGTTCAGCGAGGCGGAGGTCGTGTCGACCGAGTAGCACCGGCCGGTGACGCCGGGCAGCGGCGCGGCGGGGGAGACAGCGAGCGGCGCGCGCCTGTCGGTCAGCACCTCCAGCCAGTCGGTGAACGGGTGCTGCACCCGGGGGTCCAGCCGGCGGGGCACCGCGTCGTCGGCGTCGCCGAGCCGGACACAGCTGGCCGCCTGCGTCCAGCCGGCCGAGGGCAGCGCGCACTGGAACAGCCCGTCGGAGGTGGCGGCGAGCGAGACGTCCACCGTCCCGTCCCGCCCCCAGCCGGGCACGTCGACCCGCCAGCTGCCGTCGTTGGCGCTGGTCACCGCCACCGTGCGGGGAGCGCCTTCGGCCGGGGTGAAGGAGTACGCGGCGGTGTGGTGCCGGTCCTGCGCGGCGGCGGCCAGCCCGGCCAGCTCGTCGCGGGCGGCGTCCACCTGCACCGGCACCGGGTCGGCGGAGCCGGTGGGCGCCGTTTCGGGCCGGTCGTTCACACAGGCGGCCAGCAGCGTCGGCAGGATGAGCGCGAGCGCGCCGGTCGCCCGGCGGGCCGCGCGTCGATGAGCGTGCACCGGCTCATTCTGCGTCGTCCGGGCGGCCGCGGACAGCCCACCGTACGGCTGTACCGCTTGGCGTGTCGCGTACTCCGGGGCTGGTGAGCCGCCCCACGCCGGGGCCGGATGGTGGGATCACCCGACCCGGCGTCGCGGGCCGCCCGATAGGCTGAGGCGGTCTGACACGCGCCGCCGGACCGAGAGACCCGGCGGCGTCGGCACGCTCAGGGTCGTCGCTGGGAGGGAGTGCACCGTCGTGGCACTCGTGGTGCAGAAGTACGGCGGGTCCTCCGTCGCCAACGCCGAGCGGATCAAGCGGGTGGCCAAGCCGAACGTGTACGCGATCCGGCCGGCGACGACGTGGTCGTGGTGGTGTCCGCCATGGGCGACACCACCGACGAGCTGCTCGACCTCGCCAACCAGGTCAGCCCGCTGCCGCCCGGCCGCGAGCTGGACATGCTGCTCACCGCCGGGGAGCGGATCTCCATGGCGCTGCTCGCCATGGCCATCCACAACCTGGGGTACGAGGCCCGCTCGTTCACCGGTTCCCAGGCGGGCGTGATCACCACATCGGTGCACGGCCGGGCCCGGATCATCGACGTGACCCCGGGGCGGCTCAAGGGCGCGCTGGACGAGGGCGCGGTGGTCATCGTCGCCGGCTTCCAGGGCGTCTCGCAGGACACCAAGGACGTCACCACACTCGGGCGGGGCGGCTCGGACACCACCGCAGTGGCGCTCGCCGCCGCGCTGGAGGCGGACGTCTGCGAGATCTACACCGATGTGGACGGCATCTTCACCGCTGACCCGCGGATCGTGCCGAACGCCCGGCACATCACCCGGATCACCTACGAGGAGATGCTGGAGCTGGCCGCCTGCGGCGCGAAGGTGCTGCATCTGCGCAGCGTCGAGTACGCGCGGCGCGCGGGCTTGCCGATCCACGTCCGTTCGTCATACTCGACCAACACCGGCACGATGGTCACCGGATCGATGGAGGACCTTCCTGTGGAACAGGCACTGATCACCGGGGTCGCCCACGACCGCAGCGAAGCGAAGATCACGATCGTCGGCGTGCCCGACGAGCCGGGCGCCGCCGCGCGCATCTTCGACACGGTCGCCGGCGCGGAGATCAACATCGACATGATCGTGCAGAACGTGTCCACCGAGGGCACCGGCCGCACCGACATCTCGTTCACGCTGCCCAAGGCGGACGGCCCGACCGCGATGACCGCGCTCAGCAAGATCCAGGAGACGGTCAAGTTCAAGGGCCTGCTCTACGACGACCACGTCGGCAAGGTCAGCCTGATCGGCGCCGGCATGCGCTCGCACCCGGGCGTGGCCGCCGGCTTCTTCGCCGCCCTCGGCGCGGCCGGCGTCAACATCGAGATGATCTCCACCTCGGAGATCCGGGTCTCCGTGGTCTGCCGCGACACCGACCTGGACAAGGCGGTCCGCGCCATCCACGACGCCTTCGAGCTGGGTGGTGACACCGAAGCCGTCGTCTACGCCGGCACCGGGCGGTAACGCGCCGTGGCGTCGCTGCCCACCCTCGCCGTGGTCGGGGCGACAGGTGCCGTCGGTACGGTGATGTGCCAGATCCTCTCCTCCCGGCGCAACGTGTGGGGCGAGATCCGGCTGCTCGCCTCCGAGCGGTCGGCCGGCCGGCGCGTGCAGTGCCGGGGCGAGGAGCTGACCGTCCAGGCCCTCACCGCGGACGCTCTCGACGGCGTCGACGTGGCCATGTTCGACGTGCCGGACGACGTGTCGGCGCAGTGGGCCCCGGTCGCCGTCGCGCGCGGCGCGGTGGTGGTCGACAACTCCGGCGCGTTCCGGATGGACCGCGACGTGCCGCTCGTCGTCCCCGAGATCAACCCCGACCAGGTACGCAACCGACCCCGGGGCATCATCGCCAACGCCAACTGCACCACGCTGGCCATGATCGTGGCGATCGCCCCGCTGCACCGCGCGTACGGCCTGCGCGAGCTGGTGCTCGCGTCGTACCAGGCGGTGTCCGGGGCCGGGCAGGCCGGCGTGGACGCGCTGCACCTGCAGCTCGGCAAGATCGCCGGGGACCGGGCGCTCGGCTCCCGCGCCGGTGACGTGCGCCAGGCCGTCGGCGACGAGCTGGGTCCGTTCCCGGCGCCGCTGGCGCTCAACGTCGTACCGTGGGCGGGCTCGCTCGCAGACGACGGCTGGTCGTCGGAGGAGTTGAAGCTCCGCAACGAGTCCCGCAAGATCCTCGGGCTGCCCGATCTCAAGGTCTCCGCCACCTGCGTACGGGTGCCGGTGGTGACCGGTCACTCGGTCGCCGTGCACGCGGTCTTCGCCACCGAGGTGGACGCCGAGGAAGCCCGCGAGGTGCTGCGCAACGCGCCGGGCGTGATCCTGGTCGACGACCCGGCGTCCGGGGAGTTCCCGATGCCGATCGACGCGGTCGGCACCGACCCGTCCTGGGTGGGCCGCATCCGCCGCGCGGTGGACGACCCGAGAGCCCTCGACCTCTTCGTGACCGGCGACAACCTCCGCAAGGGCGCCGCCCTGAACACGGCCCAGATCGCCGAACTCCTCGCCAGGGAACTCACCGCCTAGCCCCGTCGATCTTGCACTTCGCGCCTTGGCATAAGGGGTAAATGCCCCGTGCTTCGGGCCGCAAGTGCAAGATCGCGGGATCGCGGGGGAGAAGGTGGGTCAGGCGGCGGAGAGGTGGACTCCGTCTCGGCCGTGGCGCTTGACCGCGTAGAGGGCCTGGTCGGCTCGGTGCAGGGTGCGTTCGGGGGACTCGCCGGGCCGCGGCAGCGCGATGCCGACGCTGATCGTCCGGCCGGTACGGCGGGCCGCCTCGGTGAGCCGCTCCGCGATCCGGACCGCCTCCTCCGGGCGGCTCACCTCGATCACCGCCACGAACTCGTCCCCGCCGGTCCGGTACAGCTCGTCGCCCTGGCGCAGCGCGCCCTCCAGTGCCCGGGCCAGCCCCACCAGCAACCGGTCGCCGGCCTGGTGGCCGTACGTGTCGTTGACGTCCTTGAACCCGTCCACGTCGATCGCCAGCAGGGCGGTACGCCCCGGCGTGGCGGTGGCGATCCGCTGCCCGAACGAGCCGGTGTGCCGTAGCCCGGTGAGCGGGTCGGAGCTGGCCTGCTCGCGCAGCCGGGCGAGCGTACGCAGCCGGTCCAGGCAGGTCCACGCCTGCCCGGCGAGCAGTTCGATCAGGTTGACAGTGGTCGGGTCGGGGCGCAGGCGCTGCTCGTCGGCGACCAGCAGCACGCCGCCGGCAGCCGGCGTGCCGACCGGCACCGCCACCAGTGTGCGCGCGCCCGCCCGGGTCAGCGGCAGGTACTCCTCGGTGGGCGGGTGCCCCGCCTCGCCCAGCGTGTACGCCGAGCCGTACCGGTGGGCCCGGTCGATCATGCGGTCCAGCGCGGCCGGGCCGGCCTCGGCCAGCTCGGCGCGGATGCGTGCCTCCAACTCGCCGGGGGTGTCGGTGGGCGCGCCGAGGCGTGGGCCGCTCCGCCCGGTGAGGACCAGCACGGCGGCGGAGAGCGCCGACACGTCCCGGGCCGCGGCGAGCGCGGCGGTCATCAGGTCCCAGTCGGTCGGGGCGGCGGTGAACGCGGCGGCGTGCCGGAGCAGCTTCTCGCTGCGGCTCTCGGCCGGTGACCCGCCGAGCGCGGCGATCCGCCCGCCGAGGCGGTCGGCCACCAGTTCGGCGGTCTCCCGCCACGCCGCGAGCGGGACGGGCTCGCACCACTGCAGGTCGAGCACGCCGATGGGCCGGCCGTCCGGGTCACGTACCGGAACGCAGAGTTCGGCGGTGACGTCCGGCCGGACCGGCAGGTAGTCGGGGTCGGCGCTCACGTCGGGCACGACGGCGGTCACCCCGGAGGCGTACACCCGCCGCACCACCGAGGGTTCGGGTCGGTGGCGGGCGGGCGCGTCGGCGGTCGCCGGGACGTGCGAGAAGACCTGCCACGCGCCGGTGGCGGCGACGCAGCGCAGACGGTCGTGGACCCGGAGCAGGACGGCGGCGGTCGCCGGGGTGTGCCGGGCGAGCGCGGCGACCGTCCACTGGCACGCCTCCGGGACGGTGGACGCCGTGGGGAGGCGCACCGTGACGTCGCGGAGTACTCGCTCGTGATCCACGTCGTTCCTGCTCGGAGGGGGTAGGTCGCGATCAAGCGTACTCAGCGCGACCGTCACCGACCTTCGTACACATGTGCTATCCACAGGCTGTGGACGCAGCCTGTGGGCGGGATCGGGCCTGCGCGGGGAGGGCGCGCGGCGATAGCGTGAGGGCCCGGGCACCCCGAGGAGGCGGCCGATGCTCATCGCCCAGCTCAGCGACCCGCACGTGACCACCGGCCCGCTCGCGGCCGACCCGGCGTCCGGGCTGCACCGGGCGCTCGGCACGGTGCTCGCGCTGCGTCCCCGGCCCGACTGCGTGGTGATCACCGGCGACCTGACCGCCAACGGCCGGCCGGACGAATACCTCGCCCTGCGCGAGATCGTCGGCGCGTTCCCGCTACCGGTGCACCTGGCCACCGGCAACCACGACGACCGCGAGTCGCTGCTCGACACGTTCGGCGGCACCCCCTACCTGGCCGGCGGCTTCTCGGCGCACTACCACGTCGACCTGCCGGACGCGACGCTCGTGGTGCTCGACTCGCTCACCCCGGGCAGCACCGGCGGCCGGCTCGGCGACGAGCAGCTCGCCTGGCTCGACGGGGTGCTCGGCGGGCGTACCGACGCGCCCGCCGTCGTGTGCCTGCACCATCCGCCGGTCGCGGTCGGCGTACCGGGCATGGACGCGATGGGCCTCGCGGACGCCGACGCGCTCGCCGCCGTGGTCGGCCGGCACCCCCATGTCGTACGCGTCGCCGCGGGGCACCTGCACCGCCAGGTGACAAGCGCGTTCGCCGGTACGGTGCTGACCGTCGCGCCGAGCACGTGGATCCAGGTGAGCCTGAGTATGTCCGACGAGGAGGAGCCGGGGTTCGTCGCCGAGCCGACGGCCTTCCTGCTGCACCTGGTCGCCGACGGCGGCTGCGTGACACACACCGTCCAGGTCAGCCACGCCGCCGGGCGCACCTGCTGGTTCTGACGGCGACGCCGATGCTCTGGTACGTCGCGTACGGCTCGAACCTGCACGCCGCCCGGCTCGACTGGTACCTGCGTGGCGGACGCCCACCCGGCGGGCTGCGCACGTACCCCGGCTGCCGGGACTGCCGGCCACCGCGCCGGACCGTCCCGGCGCTGATCCCCGGCGGGGTCTATTTCGCGGGCGAGTCGCGGGCCTGGACCGGCGGCATGGCGTTCTACGACCCGCAGCTGCCCGGCCGGGCGGCGGCGCGCGGCTACCTGGTGACCGTCGAGCAGTTCGCCGACATCGCGGTGCAGGAGATGTACCGGCCGCCGGGCGCCGACCTGGCCGGTATCCGCGCGGCGGTCGAGACCGGGCGGGCGAGGCTCGGGCCGGGCCGCTACGAGACGCTGCTGCGGGTCGGCGTCCGCGAAGGGCTGCCGATGCTCACGTTCACCGCGCCGCACCGCGCGGTGGAGGTGCCGTGGACCCGGCCCGCTCCGCTCTATCTCGGGATGCTGGCGCGCGGTCTGCGGGAGGCGCACGGCTGGGACACCGCGCGGATCGTCGGCTACCTGGCGGGCCGTCCGGGAGTCGCCGGGCGGTGGAACCGGCGGGCGTTGCGCGGGCTCGTCGCCGCCACCCACAGCCGGCTTTCGAACCGGCTCTCCGGGGCTTCGGTCGAATTCGGACAGTCCGTTGCGGATGTCGATCCGTCAGACGTGAACGACCGTTCGGCTCGCGATGGGTGTCCGCCAGGCGCTGATTCCGGCGAGGACGGTTGCCAGCGCAAGGAATTGCGCGTGACATGAGCGTCGGCGCCGGCTCCCTGTCCCTGGGAGCCGGCGCCCTTCACGACGCGGGCATCGACAGCGAGCGCCGCGCGGAAATTCACCAGACCGTCATGTCCGACTCGTCCGGCGGACCGGTACGGGTCTCCCACCACGTCGACGATTCCGAATGCCACCCCGGTCGACCTGAGGCCCGGTGGATGAGAAGCTACCCCCGAGCGGGGGTGGCGTTCCCCGATTGCCGCCTTCCACGATCGACCCCTGTCATGGCACGGACCAGGGCCACCGGGCGAACCATCGTCCGGACACCAGCATCGGTATCTCACGAGGAGTTCCATGTCCGTCACCGGGATGCGACGCCGGGCCGTAGTCGGCCTGGCCGCACTCGCCGCGACCGCGTTCACCGCTGTCGCCGTCACCCCCGACCAGGCCGAGGCGCGCCCGAAGCCGGTCGACGTCCAGCTGCTCGCGATCAACGACTTCCACGGCAACCTGGAGCCGCCGAGCGGGTCCAGCGGCACCATCGACGGCCAGCCGGCCGGTGGCGCGGAATACCTGGCCAGCCACCTGAAGTCGATGCGCGCCGAGGCCAAGAAGCAGGGCAAGGGCACCGTCACTGTCGCCGCCGGTGACCTGATCGGCGCCTCGCCGCTGCTGTCCGCCGCGTTCCACGACGAGCCGACCATCGAGGAGATGAACCTCGCCGGGCTGGAGTTCGCGAGCGTCGGCAACCACGAGTTCGACGAGGGCGCGGCCGAGCTGCTGCGCATGCAGCGCGGCGGCTGCCACCCGGTGGACGGCTGCGCCGACGGCACCCCGTTCGGCGGCGCCAAGTTCAAGTACCTCTCGGCGAACGCGTTCAAGACCTCCACCGGCCTGCCGCTGATGCAGCCGTTCGGCATCAAGATCGTCAAGGGTGTGCCGATCGGCTTCATCGGGATGACCCTGGAGGGCACCCCGAACATCGTCAGCCAGCAGGGCGTCGCCGGCCTGCGGTTCAGCGACGAGGCCGACACCGCCAACAAGTACGCCAAGATCCTGCGCCTGCTCGGCGTCAAGAGCATCGTCGTGCTGCTGCACGAGGGCGGCGTGCAGAACGGCGGCGGCATCAACGACTGCACCGGGTTCAGCGGCCCGATCGTCGACATCGCCAACCGGATGGACCCGTCCATCGACGTGATCGTCAGCGGGCACACCCACGCCGCGTACAACTGCAACATCAACGGCAAGCTGGTCACCAGCGCCAGCTCGTTCGGCCGCCTGGTCACCCAGATCGACCTGAAGATCGACCCGCGTACCCGCGACGTGGTGAGCGCGTCCGCGAACAACGTGGTGGTCACCCGGGACGTGGCGCCGGACAAGCCCTCGACCGACCTGATCAACCGGTACAAGACCGCGCTCGGCCCGGTGGCCGACCGGGTCGTCGGCGAGACCACCGCGGCGATCACCAAGACCCAGGAGAACCTGTACCAGACCGGGGTCGACGTCAACGGCAAGCCGACGTACCAGACCGGTGAGTCGCCGCTGGGCAACGTGATCGCCGACGCGCAGCTCGCCGCGACCGACACCGAGCAGAACGCGGTCGCCGCGTTCATGAACCCCGGTGGCGTACGCGCCGACCTCGACGCCGGCCCGGTCACCTACGCCGAGGCGTTCACCGTGCAGCCGTTCGCCAACAACCTGGTGACGCTCGACCTGACCGGCGCGCAGCTCTACTGCATGCTGGAGCAGCAGTTCACAGTGGCGCGCGTGCTCTACGCGTCCTCGACCGTCAACTACGTCGTGGACGTCGACGGCACCACCGCGCCGGCCGGCACGCCGTGCGCCGGCACCCGGGTGGTCCGGGGCAGCCTCACCATCAACGGCACCCCGGTGACGGACACCGCCACCTACCGGGTCACCGTGAACAACTTCCTCGCCGGTGGCGGTGACGGCTTCAGCGTCCTGACCGGCGGCACCAACGCGGTGACCGGCCAGATCGACCTGGACGCCTTCACCGCGTACCTGACCGAGAAGTCGCCGGTCTCCCCGCCGGCGCTGGACCGGATCCGCACCACCACCGAGGTCGCCGCCGGCTGACCGCCGACCGCACCGCCGACGGGCCCCGGAGCGAATGCTGCGGGGCCCGTTCGCGTGTCAGGCCGCCGGGGACGTGTCCCGGGTCAGGTCGCCCGCGCGGGCTCGGGCTCCGGCGTCTCGGCGGCCGTCAGGCGGCCGTCCTGCGCGGCGGTGAGCAGCGGACGCAGCGACAGCGCGAGCAGCGAGGCGGCCAGGCAGCCGCCCACCACGACCGCCACCCAGACCCGGCCGTTCGCCGCGCCGATCAGCGGCCCGGCGGTCACCGGGCCGACCACACCGCTGATCCCGAAGATCATCGAGCTCATCGCGTTGTACCGGCCACGCAGCTCGTCGGTGGCGAGCGCGTTCGTGAGCGCGGGCATGACCGGAGACAGCATCGTCTCGCCGAACCCGAAGATCGCCGAGCAGGCCACCACGCCGAGCGCCGCGAGCAGCGCGTTGCCGCTGCCCACCACGCCGGCCGCGCCGAGCACCAGCCACGCGCCGGCGAACACCGCGCCGACGGTGGCCAGGGCACGGGTACGGCTGCGCCCCTCCAGCCGCCGGATCACCAGCAGCTGGGAGAGCACGATCATGACGGTGTTCGCGGCGAGCGCCCACGCCACCACGCGCGGCGTCACCTCGACCACCCGCACCGAGTACGCCGCGAAGCCCACCTCGATCTGCGCGTACCCGCAGGTGGTGAGCACCAGGCCGAAGATGACCAGGCGGCGGAACGGCCGGTCCCGCAGCACCGTGAGGTAGCCGCCGGTCCTCCGATCGGCGGCCTTCGCCCCCGTGGCCGCGACCGGCCGGCGCCCCACGTGCGGCAGCGTCAGCAGGATCAGCGCCGGCGTCAGGTAGCTCACCGCGTCCAGCAGGTAGATCACCTCGAACGTGACCGGACGGGCCACGTCGACCACCGCGCCGGAGATCAGGCCGCCCGTGCCGATACCGAGGTTGAGCAGCGCGAAGTTGAGCCCGAAGACGCGCTGCCGCTCGCCGTCGTCGGTGAGCGAGGCGAGGATCGTGTTCTGCCCGGCCCAGATCGCCGAGCTGCCGACGGCGATGAGCGTCATCACGCCGAACGCCGAGGCGGTCGAGTAGACGAGGTGAGGCAGATGACGCCGATCGCCTCGATCACCAGGCAGGGCAACACGACCCGGCGCGCGCCGAAGCGGTCGATGAACGTGCCGGCCAGCGGCGAGAGCGCCAGCGTGACAGCGCCGAACCAGCCGATCACCAGCCCGGCCCGGGTGTCGGTCAGGCCGCGTACGTCGGTGAGGTAGATGAACAGGAACGGCAGGGTGAGGCCGCGACCGACCGCGGAGAACAGGGTGCCGAGCAGGATCCGGCGGGCTTCGGGACGGGCGGGCAGGGCGCGGCGCAGCATGGCAGGGATTCTGTGCTTCGGGTACGACTCTCGCGACCCGTTTACCCCTTACACACGCGGTCGCTGGGCCGGAAGGTGAGCGAACACACGTGCTCTGCCATGCTGACCCGGTGACGACGACCTGGCGGCACCTGCCCGCACCGGCCCGCGAGATCGCCGAGACGGCCACCGACGCGGTGGGCGCCGCGCAGGCCCGCGACGCCGAGGCGTACGCCCCGGCCGTCGAGCGGCTGGCCACCGCCGACCGGTCCGGGCTGGTGCTCGGCGGTGTGGTCCGGCTGCTGCTGGAGGAGGGGCATCCGGACGGGCTGGACGGCGACGACGTACGCCAGGTGCTGGAACAGTGCGTCCGGTCGGCGGCGGCCTGGTGGCCCGACGTCGACCCGCACGTGCTGCTGGTGCTGCTGGCCGGGGCGCTCGGCGTCTACGACCCCGGTGACGACGACAATCCGCCCGGCCCGGCAGCGGTCGCCCGGCACGCGCCGCTGCTCGTGGCCGACCTGCTGGCGGTCACCGGACGACCGTTCGCCGAGTACCTGACCGCCGCGTTCGCCGAGGTGGCGCGCACGGAGACGCACGACTGACGGACCCGTTGGCCGGCGGCTCACCGGCCGGCGGCTGGCGCGTCGGTTTACGGGCCCGCGGCTGGCGCGTCGGCCTACGGGCTCGCGGCCAGGAAGACGAACGCGGCGAGCAGCACCAGGTGCACGCCACCCTGGAGCACTGTGGCCCGACCCGGCACCACGGTGAGCACCGCTGTGACAGCGGTCAGCGCCAGCAGCGTCATCTGGGTGCCGCCCAGGCCCAGCATCAGCGGCCCGTCCAGCCAGATCGAGGCGATCGCGATGGCCGGGATGGTCAGGCCGATGCTGGCCATGGCCGAGCCGAGCGCGAGGTTGAGGCTGATCTGCACGCGGTCCCGCCGGGCCGCCCGGGCGGCGGCGAGCGTCTCCGGCAGCAGCACCAGCAGCGCGATGACCACGCCGACGAACGCCTGCGGCAGGTTCGCCGCGCTGACCGCGGTCTCGATCGCCGGAGAGATCGTCTTCGCGTCGCCGACCACCGCGACCAACGCCACCACCAGCAGGGCCAGGCTGGCCAGGGCGGTACGTGTGGACGGCGGCTCGGCGTGGCCGTCGCCGGTCTTGTCCTCGGCGAGGATGCTGCCCTCCTGGGTGACCGGGAGGAAGTAGTCGCGGTGCCGGCCGGTCTGCACCATCACGAACAGCAGATAGAGGGCCAGCGAGGCGACCGCCGCGAAGGCGAGCTGGGCGGGGGAGAACTCCGGACCCGGCCGGCTCGTGGTGAACGTCGGCACCACCATGCTGAGCGTGGCGAGCGTCGCCACCGTCGCCAGCGCCCCTCCGGTGCCCTCCGGATTGAACACCGCCACCTGCCGGCGCAGCGCGCCGAGCAGCAGCGACAGGCCGAGGATGCCGTTGCAGGTGATCATGACGGCGGCGAAGACGGTGTCCCGCGCCAGCGCCTGCGTCTTGTCCCCACCGCTGATCATCAGCGTGACGATCAGACCGACTTCGATCACGGTGACCGCCACCGCCAGCACGAGCGAGCCGTACGGCTCACCGACCTTGTGCGCCACCACCTCGGCGTGGTGTACGGCCGCCAGCACAGCCGCGGCGAGCAGGGCCGCCACCACGAAGATGAGCGGGCCGGGCAGCTCCCGTCCCCAGGTCATCACGAGCACGAGCACGGCGACCAGGGGCGCGACGGTGGTCCAATCGGTCAGGCGGGATCGGATCATCGGCGGCATGCGCATAACTTTGCCAGGCGGCAGGGTCGACGCCGCGTGGCGGGGTGGCCTCGGGCAGTCCTGTCGATCTATTCGGTCGAGGCCGTTTGCTCCACATGGGTGGGCAGGTCACGGAGGTTCGCGATCACCGGTCCGATCCAGCCGGGATCGGTGTCCTGGTGCTCGGTGGTCCGCAGCACCGTCATGCCGACCGCCGCCGCGCCGGCCAGTTCGCCGTCCGCGCCGTCGCCCACGTAGACGCATTCCGCCGGCGCGACGCCCAGGCGCTGCGCGGCGGTGCGGTAGATCGCCGGGTCCGGCTTGGCCAGCCCGACCGCGCTGGAGAAGACCGCGACGTCGAAGCGCCGGGCGAGTGGGCCGGCCGCCCACGCCTCGGCGGTCTCGGAAGTGGCATTGCTGATCAGGGCCAGCCGGTGGCCGCGCTCGCGCAGCGCGTCGAGCACGTCCAGGGTGCCGACCGGGACGCGGCCCAACACGCGGCGGGCCAGCGCACGCCGATGCGCGGCGGCGCGGCTTACCTGCTCGTCCGTCGGCGAGCCGCCGAGGCGTTCGGCGAGGATGCGGACGGTCTCCTCCGCGCTCCACCGGACGAGCCGGTCCCGCCACGTCGCGTGGTACGCGGCGACGAGCGCCGCCGGAGCCACCCCGACCAGGAGCGCCATCTCGCCGACCACCCGGTCCCGCTCGTCGTCGGCGCCGTGGACCAGGGTGTGGAAGAGGTCGAAGACGACCGGCCGTGGCATGCCGGGATCCTACTGCGAGGGTGATCACGGCTGGGGAAACGCAGAGGGCACATCCGATGGATCGGATGTGCCCTCTTACCTCTGGTCGGGGTGGCCGGATTCGAACCGACGACCTCTTCGTCCCGAACGAAGCGCGCTACCAAGCTGCGCCACACCCCGAGGCGTGCCGACAAATAGTAGCCCACCCGCCCGCACGGTCAAACTCGGTACCCCCCCGCCCCGCGCGGGCGGCAGATCTTGGTACGAACCGGCCCTCGGAGGGGCGGGCGCGTACCAAGATCTGCCGGGAAGCGGGGACGCCGGGCGGCGGGGTCAGCGGGAGATCAGCGTGAGGATGCTGGCCTCGGGGGGGCAGGCGAAGCGGATGGGGGCGGTGGGGTGGGTGCCGAGGCCGGCGGAGACGTGCAGCCACGAGTCCGAGCCGGGCCAGCGGTGCAGTCCGCGCGCCATCGAGCGGGGCAGCCCGCAGTTGGTCACCAGCGCGCCGTACCCGGGCACGCACACCTGGCCGCCGTGGGTGTGCCCGGCGAGCAGCAGGCCGAAGCCGTCGGCCGCCATCCGGTCCAGCACCGCGGGCTCGGGGGAGTGGGACAGCGCGATCGACAGCGCCGCGTCGCCGCTGACCGGGCCGGCCACGGCGTCGTAGTCGTCGCGTTCGATGTGCGGGTCGTCCACGCCGACCAGCTCGATCTCCCGCCCGCCGGCCTTGAGCGAGGTGCGTGCGTTGTTCATGTCGACCCAGCCGGCGCCGGTGAGGATGTCGCGTAGTTCCTCGTACGGCAGGGGCGTGCCCTCGGTGTACTCCCGGTCGGGCAGGAAGTAGGTGAAGGGGTTCTTCAGGACCGGGCCGGTGTAGTCGTTGGAGCCGAAGACGAACGCGCCGGGCAGGTCGAGCAGCGGTTGCAGCGCGCGCAGCACGCCCGGCACCGACTCCGGGTGGGCCATGTTGTCGCCGGTGACCACGACCAGGTCCGGGTCGAGCGCGGCCAGCGAGGCCACCCAGTCCTGCTTGCGCCGCTGGGCGGGCATCATGTGCAGGTCCGAGAGGTGCAGCACCCGCAGCGGTTCGGCGTCGGTCGGGAGCACCGGCACGTCGTACCGGCGCAGGGTGAACATGTTGCGCTCGATGAGCGACGCGTACGCGAGGGTGGCCGCCCCGGCGGCGACGGTTCCGGCCGCGAGACGGAATAGTGTGCGCTTTCGCATGGCGTTCAGGGTAGTTTCACCGTCCATGAGCACGCTGAAGGACCGTCTCACCGCCGACATGCGCGCCGCCCTGAAGGCGCGCGACGAGCTGACCACCTCCACGCTTCGCATGGCCCTCGCGGCCGTGGGCAACGCCGAGGTGGCCGGCCGGGAAAAGCGCGAGCTCAGCGACGACGAGGTGCTCGCGGTGCTGGCCAAGGAGGCGAAGAAGCGCCGCGAGGCGGCAGTGGCGTTCGCCGACGCCGGGCGCGCCGAGCAGGCCGGCAAGGAGACCGCCGAGGGTGAGGTGCTGGAGCGCTACCTGCCCAAGCAGCTCTCCGACGAGGAACTGGCCGAGCTGGTCTCGGGGGCGCTCGCCGCGGGCGGCTTCACCGGCAAGGCGCAGATGGGCCCGGCCATGAAGGCTGCCCAGGCCGCGGTGGCCGGCCGCGCCGAGGGGGGCCGGGTGGCCGCCGAGGTACGCCGCCAGCTGGGCCTCTGACCGTCCCGTAGACACAAGAAGAAGCGACGGCCACCCCCTTCACGGAGGTGGCCGTCGCTTCGTCTGGGATCAGTTCCCCGGTCGTCCTGGTCGGCCGTTACCCGGTCCGCCCGGGCCACCTGGTCGGTCCGGCGTCGCGGTGCCGCCCTGGTCCGAGTCGCCCTTGCCGGAGCTGACCTCGATCATGACGACGCCGCCCTTGATGGTGCGCCCGTTCGGGCTGGTGCCGGCCGCGGTGCCCGCCGGGCAGTCCGACGCCACCTTGTTGCTGGAGACCACCGGCTCGAAGCCGGCGCCCTTGAGCCGGGACTTCGCGCTCTCGATGGACGCGCACTTCACATCCGGGATGGACCGCTGGTCACCCAGGACGATCTTGCCGCTGGGCGGGGTGAAGTTCTTCCGGTCCTTGCCCTTCATGGCGTCCCGCAGCGTCTCGTAGACCGCCGGGTTGATGCCGGTGGGCACGTCGTGGCCCATCTTCTGGTTGGTCTGCGGCCAGTCCGGGTCGGCCATGATGCCGGCGACCGCGTACTGCTTGGTCATGGCGACCAGCGAGGAGGTCTTCTCCGAGTCGGTGGTGCCGGACTTGCCGGCCACCGGCGCGTCGACGATGTTGCGGACGTTGCCGGCGGTGGCGGTGCCGCACTTCGTGGTCGAGGAGCGGTCACCCACCGGGCAGCGGGCGGCGTCCACGGCGGCCCGGGCCACCTCGGTGCTGACCCGCTGCTCGCAGCGCGGGTTCGCGACGTCGAGCTTCTCGCCCTCCGGGCCGCGGATCTCCTGCACCGGGATCGGCTCGCAGTACTTGCCGTCGGCGCCGAGCGTCGCGTACGCGTTCGCCAGCTCCAGCGGGGTGGTCTGCGAGACGCCGAGGCTGAACGCGCCCCACTGGTGCGGGTTGGCGGCAAGTTGCGCGTCGCTCGACGAGCGGAACGAGATGCCGAGCTTCTGCGCCGCCTTCACCACGTTCTCCGCGCCGACCCGCTGCTGCAGGTCGATGAAGAACGTGTTGACCGAGAAGCCGAAGCCGCTCCACATGTTGTGCATGCCGGCCATCGAGGCGTTGGCGTTCTTCGGGCAGTACTTGTTGGTGCCCGGGCAGGCGGCCGGCGAGTTGAACTCGACCGGGTAGTTCGACTTGAACACCGGCTGCGCGTTGATCGGGTAGCTGAGCGGGTAGCCCTTCTCCAGCGCGGCCACCAGCGTGAAGATCTTGAAGGTCGAGCCCGCCTGGTAGCCGGCGATGCCGGGGCCACCGGTGATCAGCGGGTTCACCGTGTTGGGGTAGTTGCCCCGGATCTTCTTCTTGGCCTTCGCCGGGTCGCTGGAGATCTTGTTCTGCGGGTCGTCCGGGTCGTCGAGCTTGAAGTTGCGGTTGACGGCGACGGCGCGTACCCGGCCGGTGCCGGGCTCGACGGCGGCCACCATCCGGGCCGCCTTGCTGCTCTCGCCCAGGTTCTTGCGGACGGCCTTGTCAGCGGCCTTCTGCGCCTGCACGTCGAGCGTGGAGATGATGGTGTAGCCGCCGCTCTTGAGCCGCCGCTCACGGTCGTACGAGGTGGCGCCGAACGTCTCCTGCTGCAGCCACCAGCGGTAGAGGTAGTCGCAGAAGAAGCCCCAGGAGCGGGTGGTGGTCTGGGTGCAGCCGTTCGGGGTGCGCTTGCCCTTGACGACGAGCTTGATCTTCTTGGCGGCGTCCGCCTCCTGCTGGGTGATCGCCCCGATCTGCACCATGTTGTCGATGACGTAGTCGCGCCGGCCGACCGCCTCGGGATAGCCCGCGGGGGTGGTCGGGTCGAACGCGGTGGGCGCCTTCACCATGCCGGCGAGCATGGCCGACTCCTGGATGTCCAGCTTGCTCGGCGGCTTGTTGAAGTAGACCTGGCTGGCCGCCCAGATGCCGTACGCGCCGTTGCCGAACGCGGCGATGTTCAGGTAGCGCTCCAGGATCTCGTCCTTGGAGAGCTCCTTGTCGATCTGCAGCGCCAGGCTCATCTCGCGCAGCTTGCGGGCGCTGGTGTCCTCGGTGGCGGCGACCACGTCGGCCGGGTGGGTGGCCGAGTAGGAGATGGCCAGCCGGACGTACTGCATGGTCAGCGTCGACGCGCCCTGCCGGGAGGAGCCGGCGGCCTGGTTGTTGACGAACGCCCGTGCCACACCGTTGAGGTCCACGCCGTTGTGCTTGTAGAAGTCGTGGTCCTCGGCCGCGATGATGGACTTCTGCATGTGCGGCGAGATGTCCTTGAGCTTGACGTCCTTGCGGTTCTCGTCGTACATCGTGGCCAGCACGGTCTTGCCGTCGGACGCGAGCAGCTTGGTCATCTGCGGCGACCGGGCGACTGTGAGCTCCTTGGGCAGCGCGCCGAATGTCTCCGAGCCGGCCTTCGCGGCCAGTCCGGTCATCGCCACCGCGGGGAAGGCCGCCGCAGCGACCACCACTCCGGCCAACAGGCCGCAGATCAGCAGCGATGCGGCGTTGGTCAGCACGTTGTGGTCACGTTTCCGCATCCAGGTCACCTCGACAGGGTACGCGAGCAGGGATCGGCGGGCGCGCGGGGAACTTTCCCCATTTCCTGCATGCGCCGGCCTCGTTGTGCTAAACGCACGAGCCCTGGTCCTGGGTTGCGTGAGATCCGGCGGAAGTCTCTCTGAAACCCGGGAGGGGCGCAGCGTTTTCACGTACCCGGGCGGGGTAGACGCCGGGCGAAAGCCCGGGAAGCCGGGAGTGTCCGGAATGATGGATTTCGCCGACAACGTTGCGTAATCGGGCGACTACACAGCATGATGGTGGCGGCGAAGGCAGCCGTGCGTCGTTCGTGCCGCCCTGGGGAGGCCGGCGCGGACGACCGGGGGGAGTTCGAGGGCTGCTCGCACGAAGTCGGTAGGTACTGCAAGGGGGGACGTGTACAGATGGGCATGATCACTGACTGGCCGTCACTGGCGGCATGTCAGAACGGAGACCCGGACGCGTTGTTCGTACAGGGCGCCGAACAGAACGTGGCGAAGAGGATCTGCCGGAGCTGCCCAGTTCGGTACGAGTGCCTGGCCGACGCGCTCGACAACCGGATCGAGTTCGGTGTGTGGGGTGGCATGACCGAACGCGAGCGCCGGGCGTTGCTGCGCCGTCACCCGCAGGTGACCAGCTGGCGCAAGATGTTCGAGGCGGCCATGAAGAAGAACGCCAAGGAGAAGGCCGGCAAGGACAAGGTCCTGGTGACCACTGCCACCTGACCGCCAGGTCAGCTCCGGCTGATCGCCTCGCCGATCGTCCGCAGCCCGTCGACGTCGTGCACGTCGGCGGGCTGCGCGGCCACCGACACCGCCGGCACCGCCGGGAACGCCTCGGTGAACCGGGCCGCCACCTGCTCCTCGCGTACCGCCTGCTGGGCCAGCGCGGCATGCGCGCGCAGCACTTCGACGGTGCCCTCGTGCCCGCCCGCCGCGGCCAGCCGCTCCGCGGCGGCCAGGCTCTCCGCCGCGGACAGGTCCGCCGCCGGCCGGTGTACCCGGTTGAGCACCAGCCCGGCCAGCGGCATCTGCTCTTCCCGCAGGCGACCCGCGAAGTAGGCGGCCTCCCGGACCGCGTCCGGCTCCGGGGCCGCGACCAGCAGGAACGCCGTCTCCCGGGCCTGCAGGATCCGGTACGTCTGCTCGGCCCGCTGCCGGAACCCGCCGAACATCGAGTCGAGGGCGGCGACGAAGCCGGACAGGTCGGTGAGCAGTTGGGCGCCGAGCACCTTCTGCACCACCTTGGAGAACATCCCGAAGCTCGCCGTCACCAGGTTGAACATGCTGCGTCCGCCGGTGCGCGCCGGGGCCAGCAGCAGCCGCAGCATGCGGCCGTCGAGGAATCGGGACAGGCGGGCCGGAGCGTCCAGGAAGTCGAGCGCGGACCGAGACGGCGGCGTGTCCACCACGATCAGGTCCCACTCGCCCCGGGCGTGCAACTGGCCCAGCTTCTCCATCGCCATGTACTCCTGCGTACCGGCGAAGGTGGAACTCATGGCCTGGTAGAACGGGTTGGCGAAGATCTCCGCGGCCTTCGCCGGGTCGGTGTGCTGGAGCACCACGTCGTCGAACGTGCGCTTCATGTCCAGCATCATGGCGTGCAGCTCGCCGCCGCTGGCCTCGACGTCGATGCCCTTGACCTGGCGGGGTGTGTTGTCCAGCTCGGTCAGGCCGAGCGACTGCGCCAGCCGGCGGGCCGGGTCGATGGTGAGCACCACGGTCCGGCGGCCGTGCCGCTCGGCCGCGCGCAGCGCCAGCGCCGCGGCGGTGGTCGTCTTGCCCACGCCGCCCGCCCCGCAGCAGACCACGATCCGTACACCGTCGTCGGCGAGGATCTGGTCGACGTCAAGCGGAGGCGCCGCGTCTTCGGAAGGCACCAATCGAGCGTATCGGTCCCGAGGGGCACTCTGCTCCGTGCCGGTCGCAGGTGTGAGTCAATCCGCCCGGACGAGGGTCTCGGCGAGCGCCTCCAACCCGGCCCGGTCGACTCCTCCGGGCAGCAGCGGCAGTTCGATCATGGGCAGGCCCAGCTCCACCAGGTCGCCCCGGAGCGAGTCCTCCAGCTCTCGGCGTACCTGCTGGTCGTGGGCCTCCTCGACGAGCCCGGCCACGGTCGGGCCGTCGGTCGGCAGGCCGGCGGCGGCCAGCCCGCGCTCCAGCTCGGCCGCGGTCACGGCCCGGCCGGCCGGCACCGGCGGGCGGACGCCGTTGACGATCACCCGGCCGACCGGGAAGCCGAGCTGGGTCAGCTCGGCGACTGCGTCCAGCGTCTCCTGGACCGGCATCTCCTCCAGCAGCGTGACCACGTGCACGGCTGTCATCGGCGACCGGAGCAGCGCGGAGACGCCCTCGCTCTGGGTCTTGATCGGGCCGACCTTGGCCAGCCGGGCGGTCTCCGCTGTCACGTTCAGGAAGCGGCCGATGCGCCCGGTCGGCGGCGCGTCCAGCACGACCGCGTCGTACGTCCGGCGCGAGCCGCTGGTCCGGGTGGTCGCCTCCTTGACCTTGCCGGTGAGCAGCACGTCGCGCAGGCCCGGCGCGATCGTGGTGGCGAAGTCGATCGCGCCGAGCTTGCGCAGCGCCCGCCCGGCCGCGCCGAGCTTGTAGAACATGTCCAGGTATTCCAGGAGCGCCGCCTCGGCGTCGACCGCCAGCGCCCGCACCTCACCGCCGCCGGGCGCGTCGGCGAGGTGCCGCTCCTCGTACGGCAGCGGGTCGGTGCCGAAGAGCTGGGCGATGCCCTGCCGGCCCTCCACCTCGACCAGCAGGGTGCGCCGGCCCCCGGCGGCCAGGCCGAGGGCCAGCGCGGCGGCCACGCTCGTCTTGCCTGTGCCGCCCTTGCCGGTCACCACGTGCAGGCGGGCCGGCCATCTGCCGGCGGACTCGGCCGGCTGCTCACTCGCTGCCACTCGTCGAGCCTAACCAGCCGGCCGGATCAGCCGACCTCGCAGACCCACCAACCCGTCTTCCGCACCACTGTGAAGCGCAGGGACTGCTCGGCGACCTTCTCGTCGGCGGTGGTCATGGTCACCCGGGCGGAGACGGTGGCCCGGTCGCCGGTCTCGTTGTCGACGGTCGGGTTGCTCCAGCGGAACCGGGGGTTCTGGTACTGCTCGGCGTACTTGCGCACCTCGGCGACCTTGGCGGCGATCTTCTCGTCGTCCCGGGCCGCCGAGCAGACGAACGTGGCCGCCTTCTCGGCGTCCCGCTCCTGGTAGACGGCCTTGAGGAAGCCGTCCACCGCGATCTGCGGTTCCTTCGCTCCCTGGCCGTTCTCGGCGTCGCGCAGGACCAGGAACGCGGCAGTGCCCCCACCGCCGCAAAGAAAAGACCGCGGCGGCCAGCACCAACGAGGCGATGAGCAGCGCCGGTCGCTTGCGTGGCGGGCCGCCGGGCGGGCCGGGCGGATACGCCGGTGGCCCGGCGACAGGAAAGGCGCCCGGCGGTGTGCCGCCGCCGGGCGGTGATTGTGGGTGCGGGTCGCCGGGCGTGCCGGTGTCGCCACCGGCGGGCGGTTGGGTCATCTGTCTCCCCCGGGTTGCGGCTCCCGTCGCCGCCCCAGGCGACGGGCACGGGTCGAGGTGGTCGGGCGCGCGTCCGCGCGTGCCCAGTCCGGAAGGGTAGCGGTCGGCGGGGCGCTTGCCAGCCCCGCGTACGCACCGGCGGGAGGCGAGTTCGCGGTCGCGTTCCGGACCAGGCTTGTGTCACATATGTGACTGGTTGTGACGAAGCATGCGCGTCCCGTTGCCGGGACTGGCCGGAGGTCCTACGTTCGTCCCGACACGGAGAGCCGGACCCGCCGGACGGTGCCGAGGCGGATGGCGGTGTCAGTGAGCAGGTACGACGCCCGGAGGCGACGCATGCGCGACGCGGAGAACACCCCCCGAGCCCAGTTCCCCGGCGACCGGTCCGGCCGGCCCGGCGAGGCCGACGTGCCCGCCTCGTTCAACGAGCGGTCGTACCGCCTTCCGGTCGAGGTGGTCCGGACGCCGTCCCGCCCCGGCGCGAAGGGGCGGGACGAGGACGAGCCCGGCTACGTCATCCACCTGCCGGTACGGGTGGCCGACCTCGCCGCGGCCACCGCGCTCGCCGGCACCGTGGCCACCTCGCTGAGCTTCCTGGTGGAGCTGGACGCGGGCGAGACCACCGTCTCCACCGCCGACGACCAGAACAACAGGCACCGGGTCTTCTGCGATCTGCTGCTGCCCGACCGCAGCCGGTGCCCGCAGCGCTTCGAGCACGAGGGCCCGTGCGGCGAGCCGCCCTCCGCGCCGGAGCCGCGTCCCGCGTCCCGTTGACGACGGCGGACCGTAGGCTGTGCCTGACCGAAGTCCAAGTCAGGCAAGGGAGCCCTCCTCCGATGCAGAAGTGGGAATACGCCACGGTGCCGCTGCTGGTCCACGCGACCAAGCAGATCCTCGACAACTGGGGCGAGGACGGCTGGGAACTGGTCTCGGTGGTGCCCGGCCCGAACCCGGAGCAGCTCGTCGCGTACCTGAAGCGCCCGAAGGGCTGACCGGCATGAGCAACGGACCCCACGCGAAGCTCGCCGAACTCGGCCTCGCACTGCCCGAGGTGGTGCCGCCGGTGGCCAGCTACGTGCCGGCCGTCCAGTCCGGGCAGCACGTCTACGTCTCCGGCCAGCTGCCGATGGCCGAGGGCAAGCTGCTCGCCACCGGCAAGGT
Organism: Micromonospora sp. M42; assembly: GCF_000568915.1. Taxonomy (NCBI): domain Bacteria; kingdom Bacillati; phylum Actinomycetota; class Actinomycetes; order Micromonosporales; family Micromonosporaceae; genus Micromonospora; species Micromonospora sp. M42. Next base: position 4,647,495 of record NZ_KK037233.1, read on the forward strand.
CGGCAACGGCGTCTCCGCCGAGCAGGCGAAGGACCTGGCGCAGCGGTGCGCGCTGAACGCGCTGGCCGCGATCGACGCGCTGGTCGGGCTGGAGAACGTGGTGAAGGTCGTGAAGCTGACCGGCTTCGTGGCCAGCGCGCCCGGCTTCACCGGCCAGCCCGGTGTGATCAACGGTGCCTCGGATCTGTTCGGCGCCGTGTTCGGCGAGGCCGGCCGCCACGCCCGCAGCGCGGTGGGCGTGGCCGAACTCCCCCTCGACGCCCCGGTAGAGGTAGAGGTCATCGTCGAGGTCGTCTGACCCGCGCCGACGAGCCCGCGATCTTGCGGTTACCGCCCTGGCAGAAGCCCCAGACGGGGACAAACCAGCGGCGGGAACTGCAAGATCGCGGGGAGTGGCCGGGGGAGTCGTACGATCGCTGCCATGGGTGGGCGTGTGACCGGGGCCGCTGGGGCGCTTGCAGATGGGCTGCCGGGGTGGGTGACGCTGTTGCGCGCGCCCAATCCGGGGCCGATGACGCTCGACGGGACCAACACGTGGGTGCTGCGGGCCGGGCCGGACGCGCCGGCCCTGGTGGTCGACCCGGGCCCCACCGACGAGGGGCACCTCGCCGCGATCGCGGCCCAGGGGCCGATCGGCGCGGTGCTGATCACGCACGGGCACCCCGACCACACCGAGGGCGCGCCCCGGCTGCGTGAGCTGCTCGACGGCGTACCCGTGCTCGCCGCCGACCCGGCCCACACCGCCGGCGGTGACCCGCTCACCGCCGACACGCGCCTCGACCTGGGGCTCGACCTGCGGCTGCTGCCCACCCCCGGGCACACCGCCGACTCGGTCTGCCTCCTCGCCGAGCACGACGGCGATCGGGTGGTGCTGACCGGCGACACGATCCTCGGGCGGGGCACCACCGTGGTGGCCCACCCCGACGGGCACCTCGGCGACTATTTGTCGAGCCTGGAACTGCTCTCCACGTACCGGGAGGTCCCGGTGCTCCCGGGCCACGGCCCGGCGCTCGCCGACTGCGGCGCGGCGGCCGACTTCTACCTGGCCCACCGGCGGGCCCGGCTGGACCAGGTGCGCGCCGCCGTGGCCACGGGCGCCACCACCGCGCCCGAGGTGGTCGCCGTGGTCTACGCCGACGTCGACAGGTCGCTGTGGTGGGCCGCCGAGTGGTCCGTCCGCGCCCAGCTCGAACACCTCGGAGTGGAGCAGCCGTGACCTGCCCGGTGTGCGGGACGGTAGCGGTACCCGGGGCGCGGTTCTGTCACAACTGCGGCGCGGCGCTGCCGGCCGCCGCCACGCTGCCCGCCGCCGAACGCCGCGTGGTGACAGTGCTCTTCGGTGACCTGTCCGACTTCACCTCCTGGTCGGAGGACCTGGACCCGGAACGGGTCGGCGCGGTCACCGACCGGGTGCTCGCCGCCCTCGCGGGCGCGGTCAAGACGTTCGGCGGCCACGTCGACAAGCTCACCGGCGACGGGATCATGGCGGTCTTCGGCGCGCCGGTCGCCCACGAGGACGACGCCGAGCGGGCGGTCCGCGCGGCGCTGTCCATGCAGCGCGCGGTGCGGCGGGTGCTCGACGACGAGCGGGGCGGCGGCGCGCCGCTGGGCCTGCGCGTCGGCCTCAACACCGGGGACGTGATCGCGGGCATCCAGGCGGCGATCGAGTACACGGTCATCGGCGACACGGTGAACACCGCCGCGCGGCTCGCCGACGCCGCCGCGGTCGGCGCGGTCTACGCCGGGGCGCGCACCTCCGCCGCCACCCGGCACGTCGCCTCCTGGCGGGCGCTGCGCCCGCTGCGGCTCAAGGGCAAGCGGGAGCCGGTCGAGGCGTACGAGCTGCTGGGCCTGCTGGACGCGCCCGGCACCCGGTCCGGTCTCGGCGACGAGGCGCCGTTCGTGGGCCGGGAGACCGAAATCGGCCGGGTCGCCGGCCGGCTCGCCGAGGTGATCGACCGGGGCGAGCCCCGGGTGCTGCTGATGACCGCCGAGGCGGGCATCGGCAAGTCCCGGTTCGCGGCCGAGGTGGAACGCCTCGCCGCCGGATACGACGTCGGCGCCGGCCGGTACGCCGCGCACACCGGCGCCCGGGTGCTGTCGGTGCGGTGCGCCGCGTTCGGCGAGCGCCGCCGCCTGGCCCCGCTGGCCGACCTGGTCCGCGCCGCCGTCGGCCTGCCCGGCGACGCGGCCACCGCCGTCACCCGCCCGGCCGTCGAGGAGCGGCTGCGCCGCCTCGGCCAGCGCCTGTCCCGGCTCCCCGGCGACCCGCCACCGATCGCCGTGGACCAGCTCCTGGCCCTGCTCGGGTACGCCGAACTGCCGCCCGCCACGGAGAACGGTGAGTGGAACGCGGCCGGGCCGCCACCGGACGACGAAGCCGTGCCGACCGCTGTCGCGGACCTGCTCACCGCGCTCGCCGTGGAGGCGCCGCTGGTGATCGTGGTGGACGACCTGCACGACGCCACGGCCGAGACGCTCAAGGCGTTGGCGCTGACCCTCAACCGGCTCAGCGGGCCGGTGCTCGTGCTGCTGCTCGGCCGTCCCGAGCTGGTGCGGACCGCCGGCGCGCTGACCCGGGTCGCGGACGCCGAGGTGCACGCGCTGCCGCCGCTGCGCGGCGCGGACGCCTCCCGGCTGCTCACCAGCTACCTCGCCGGTGGCCGCATGCCCCAGGCCGACACGGACCGGCTGCTCGCCACCGCCCAGGGCAACCCGTTCTACCTGGCCGAACTCGTAACGCTGCTGATGGAGCGCGGCGCGCTGACCGCCGGGCCCGGCCGCGGCGCGGACGTCGGCTGGCGTCTCGCGCCCGGCTCGCTCGGCAGCCGGCTGCTCTCCCGGGACCTGGCCGCGGTGCTCGCGGCGCGTATCGACGCGCTGCCGCCGGATGCCCGCTCGGCGCTGCGCGACGCCGCGGTGGTGGGCGACACAGTGCCCGCCGGTGCGCTGGAGGCGCTGCGCGAGCAGCGGCTCGGGCAGGACGGCCGGCCCGCCGCGGTGGCCGCCGTCGAGCTGGACCGGGCCGTGGAGGAGCTGCTGCAACGCCGCATGCTGCACCGCACCCGCACCGGGTTCGCCTTCGCCACCCCGCTCATGCGGGAGGCCGCGTACGCCGGGGTCAGCAAGGCCGAGCTGGCCGAACGGCACGCGGCGCTGGCCCGCTGGGCCGCGCCGGAGAGCGTGGACGGGACGGGCGGCGCCCCGGCGGGCGCCTTCACCGAGGCCGCCCGGGACGACTTCGTCGCCGAGCACGTCGAGCGGGCCACAGCGCTCGCCGACGCGGTCAAGCTGCGCCCGGACGCGCCGGCCCGGGCGGTCACCCCGCTGGGCGTGGCCGCGCTGGGCCGGGCCGCCCGCCGGTCACTGCGGTCGGGGGAGCCGGCTCTCGCGGTCGAGTACGCCGAACGCGCGGCCGAGCTGGCCCGCGACGGCGTACCGCCGGCCGACCGGGTGACGCACGCCCGGGCGCTGCTCCAGATCGGCCGCCCGGCCGACGCGCTCGCGTTCGCCGAGAAGATCGCCGCGAACACCGGTGACCCGGCCACCCGGACCGCCGCGCTGCTGCTGGCCGGGCAGGCCCAGCAGACGCTGGGTGACGCCGAGCGGGCCGAGCGCAGCTGGCAGGAGGCGTTGCAGGTGGCCACCGACGCCGACCTGCCCACCATGCGGGCGTCGGCGATGCGGCGGCTCGGCATGGCCGACTTCATCGCCGGCCGGCTCGGGCAGGCGAGCAGCCGGCTGGCCGCGTCCTATCAGGTCAGCCTGGCCGCCCGGGATCCGCGCGGGCAGGCCTGGTCGTTGCAGAACCTGGCCTGGGTGACCACCACCCGGGGCGACTTCGCCGGCACCGACGCGGTGCTCGGGCGGGCCGCCCGGCTCTTCGCCGAGCTGAAGGACCCGTACGGGCGGGCCTGGCTGCGCGGCACCACCGCGTTCGCCCGGCTGCTCGCCGGACGGCTGCGGGAGGCGTGCCGGATGGCGCGGGTGTTCCTGCCGTTCGGGGAGCGGGTCGGCGAGGCGTGGGCGGTCGGCACGCTGCGCGCGGTCGAGGCGTACGCCACCGCCGAGCTGGGCGACCTGGCCGAGGCGGACCGGGGGCGCGGCGCGCGTACCGGGACTTCGCCGAGGTGGGCGACGACTGGGGACAGGGCTTCGCGCTCGTGGTGCGCGGCGTGGTGGCGCGCGGGCTGGGCGAGCCGGAACACGCCGCTGACCTGTTCACCGACGCGCTCGAGTACGCCGACCGCACCACCCACCCGCTGCTGACCGGCATGGCCGGGACGCTGCGCGGCTTCGTGGCGCTGGACATGGGCGACCACGAGACCGCCGAGCGGGAGGCACGGTCGGTGCTGACCCGGGTGGAGCCGCACAACCCGCAGGCCCCGGCCCAGGTCGCGCCCCGGGTGCTGCTCGCCATGGCCCGCCTCGCGGCCGGTGACCCGGGCACCGCCGGGGGCTGCTCGCCCCCGGTCGCCACCGGCGCGGCGAACGCGCCCTCGCTGCTGTTCTCCCGGCGGCAGACGATGGCCCGGTACGCCGCCGCGCTGCTCGCCCACGGCCAGCGCGAACAGGCGCTCGACTGGGCGCAGCGGTCGATCACGGCGCCGGCCGAGGACGTGCGCAGCCAGGTGGTGGCGCGGCTGGTGCTGGCCGAGGCGCTCGACGCGTGCGGCCGCCGGGCCGAGGCGCTGACGAACGCGGAGGAGGCGGTACGCCTCGCGTACGCCACCGAACAGCGCAGTGAGCGGATGGTCGCCGACGCGTTGCGGGTCCGCCTCTCCGGCGGCTGATCGCCCGTGTTCTGACGGTTCCGGGGATGTGTTCGTCGGTGGAGCCGGTTAGCGTGGGCGGCGACAGTCGTGGATCGACTGCCGCCTCCCGGTGCGCGCCTGCGTCACCGGCGGACCACGCTGGGGAGGGACGATGAGGCTGCCGCGCTCGGGCGCCGGCTGGACGATCGCGGTCTTCGGGCTCCTCGCGCTGCTCCTCGGCGCGCTCGGCCTGATCTGGCCGGAGACTCAGCTTCGTCTGCTCGGCTTCGAGGTGCCGGCCGAACGCGCCCCGGGCGACTACACCGGCACGTTCCTCACCGCGTCGTCGATGGCCTCGTTCAACATGGGGGTCTACTACCTGCTCGCCGTCGCCACCGAGTGGCGGCCGTTCTACCGCTTCACGGTCTGGTTCCGCCTGGTCACGTTCACCGTCTTCACCATCGCGGTGCTGTCCGACGTCGCGCCGGACCGGTTCTTCGCGGTCGCCGCGTGGGAAGGGCTGGGCGCGGTCGCGACAGCCGTCGGCCTGTGGTGGGACGCGCGCCGGGCGGGCACCGCCACTGACGACTCCGCGCCGGATCCGGTGCCGGCCACCGATGCGGCCCGCTGAGCGGCCGGACCAGTTGGGTATTTTCGAACCGTGACCGAGACCCCGCCCGGCGCCGTGCGGCTGCCAATCGTGCCCGGTCTGACCGATCTGCAGGTGTTCGCCCGGGGCGGCTACGCCACCATCTACCGGGCCACCCAGATCTCGGTGGGGCGCGAGGTGGCGGTCAAGATCGAGAACCGGACGCTGGACAGCGAACGCGACCAGGCCCGCTTCCTGCGCGAGGCCCGCGCCGCCGGGCGGATGTCGTCGCACCCCCACGTGGTCGACCTCTTCGACGTCGGGGTCACCGTCGACCAGCACCCCTACCTGATCATGGAACTGTGCGACGGCTCGTACGCGGAGCGGATGCGCACCTCGCCGCTGGGCCCGGAGGAGACCCGCGACCTCGGCGTGAAGATCGCCGACGCGCTGGCCCACTCGCACGCGGCGGGCGTGCTGCACCGGGACGTCAAGCCGGCAAACATCCTGCACTCCGAGTTCAACTCGGCGGTCCTCGCCGACTTCGGCCTGGCGGTGCTCGCCGAGTTCCGTGACTCCTCGGTCATGCTGGAGGCGCTCACCCCGGCGTACGCGCCGCCCGAGACGTTCAACCACAGCCCGCCCAGCCCGGCCGTCGACGTCTACTCGCTGTGCGCCACCCTCTACGCGGTGATGTACGGCCGGCCGCCGCGCTGGCACTCGGAACGCAACCCGAGTCTGGTGACCGTGCTGGAGATGTTCCAGCAGCCCATCCCCGGGCTGCCCGGGGTGCCCGGCGAGCTGATCGACGTACTCCGGCTGGGGATGTCGAACGACCCGGGTGCGCGTCCCTCCGCGGTCGAGTTGCGCGGCCTGCTCGCCGGGCTGCCGCTGGACGGCGCCCCGGCCGGCGGCGCGCTCTACGACGGCGCCGAGCGCTACCGCCGTAGCGGCGGCCCGAACCCGCGCCCGCCCGCCGACGACGACCACCCGACTGTGGCGTCGCGGGCCCGCCGCTGGCCCAAGCGCTGGTTCCTCGGCGGCGCCGGGGTGCTCGCGCTGGCGGCGTCGGCCGGTGGCGGCTGGCTGGCCGCCGGTCACACGCCCGCCGCTCCGCCGACCCCGGTGACGAGCGGCGTGGCCGGGGGGCCGGTGCCCGGCTGCGCGTCCGCCGACGTGCGGCTGCCGGCCGGCGGCGGTGCGCTTCCGAGCTGGAGTGCTTCGGTCCGGTAAGACTGCGCCGCGACCGGGCCGAGGCGAGCCGGGTTGCCTGGGAACGGCCAGCACACCTGGAAACGTACGCCGCGGGTGACATGCCGCCCGGTCTCGCCGGCGCCAAGCACGACGCGGTGGTCGCCGACCCGGCCGTCGGCAAGGTGTGCAACCCCGACACGTTCCGGGTGGTCAGTGGCGCGGACCCGGCGAACGGATGGAACCTCGAGGTGCTGCCGCCGGAGACCGACGCCGACCGCACCTACCGGTGCCTGGCCGGGCGGGGAGTGAACGCGCTCGCCGGGCCCACGCTCACCGGCCGCTGAGCCCTCGGCTCTGCCGCACCGACCTCGGGTCGAGCGTCTCCAGCGTGTCGGCGTCCACCGCGGTCTGCGTCCGCAGGCCGCGTACCGCCCGCGGGTCCAGCGTCTCGAGCGTGTCCGCGTCGACCGGATGGCCGCCGGGGGCGCGCAGGTTCCGTACCGCCCGGGGGTCGATCGCCTCGAGCGTGTCGGCGTCCACTCCGTACCCGGCCTCGGGCAGCCAGGTCTCGGGCGACGGGGTGTGCCCACCACCGCTGACGGGCTGGCGGGCCGCGGTGATCGTCACCCCGGCGATCATGCCCAGCACGACGCAGACCAGGGCCAGCACGACCGACAGGATGCCGGGCGGGCGCCACACCGCGAGGGCCACCACCGCCGCAACCGTCGCCAGGGACGCGACGACGGCCTTCGCCCGCGCATCGGGCTTCGGGAACGATCTCACCCGACAAGCATGGCCCAGCGCGGCAACCTGTCAACCGGCGGGCCGAGACGGCTTCCCGTCAGTCACGCTCCACTTCGGAGCGGCAGAAGCGTCGATCGAGCAAAAATCGTTACATCTGTTGGCCGGCTGCCGTATCGCTCCGGGTTGGGAAGCCGCTACCGTGAGCGTCGATCCGGGAGTGGCGAGGCCGAGGTCTCCTCGACCACACCGCCCAGTGACGGACCCCCGGGGTACGGCAGGTGATCGGGCACCCGCCGTACCCCGGGCCCACCTCGGTCAGTAGGACTTGTCCTGGCCGAGGACGTGCTGGGCGACGAAGTTGAGGATCATCTCGCGGCTGACCGGGGCGATCCGGCCCGCGCGTACCGCGCCGAGCAGCGTCGACACGCCGTACTCGGTGGTCATGCCGGCCCCGCCGAGCGCCTGGACGGCGGTGTCGACGGCGAGCGCGGCGGCCTCACCGGCCGCGTACTTGGCCATGTTGCCGGAGATGCCCGCTTCCAGGTCGCGACCCGCGTCGTACAGCGTCGCCGCCTTGTAGATCATCAGACGGGCCAGCTCGACCTGTACCGCCGCGTGCGCGAGCGGGTGCGCCACGCCCTGGTGCGAGCCGATCGAGTTCCCGCCCCACACCTTGCGGGTGGCGGTGTAGTCGCTCGCCCTGTCGATCGCGTACCGGCCGGTGCCGGCGCCCATCGCGGCCACCGTGATGCGCTCCGGGTTGAGCCCGGCGAACAGCGCCGGCAGCCCGGCGTCGAGCGACTCGCCGACGAGCGCGTCGGCGGGCAGCCGGACGTCGTCGAGGAAGAGCAGGAACTGGTTCTCCGGCGACAGGATCTCCATGTCCAGCTTGGACTTCTCCAGGCCCGGCGCGTCGGTCGGCACGATGAACAGCGCCGGCTTCAGCTTCCCGGTGGACGCGTCCTCGGTGCGAGCGACCACGAGGACGTGCCCGGCCTCGTCCACGCCGGAGATGTAGATCTTCCGGCCGCTGAGCAGCCAGTCGTCGCCGTCGCGGCGGGCCACTGTGGAGAGCCGGTGGAAGTTCGAACCGGCGTCCGGCTCGGTGATCGCGAAGACGATCTTCTCGGAGCCGTCGGCGAGCCCGGGGAGGTGCTTCTTGCGCTGCTCCTCCGTGCCGTGCTTGCTGATGATCGTGGCGGCGATGGCGGGGGAGACCACCAGGAGCAGCAGCGGGCAGCCGGTCGCGGCCAGCTCCTCGCAGACGAGCGCCAGATCGGTGATGCCGCCGCCCCCGCCGCCGTACTCGGTAGGGATGTTGACGCCCAGGTAGCCCAGCCGGCCGGCCTCGTGCCACAGCTCGGTGGTGTGCTCGCCGGCCTTGGCCTTCGACACGAAGTAGGAATGGCCGTACTTGCGTCCCAGCTCCCGTACCGCATCGCGGAGCTGGTCCTGTTCGGGGGTGAGGTCGAAGTTCACTGGGGGTCCTCCTCGGGGTCCACGACGGCCAGTACGGCACCCGTCTCGACCTGGCCGCCGGCGGGCACCGGCAGTTCCGTCACCACGCCGTCGGCGGGGGCGAGCACGGGATGTTCGAGCTTCATCGCTTCGAGCGTCAGCAGCAGGTCACCGGCGGCGACGCGCTGACCGACCTCGACGTGCACCCGGGTGACCGCCCCGGGCAGCGGCGCGAGCAGCGACCCGGCCGCCAGCTCCGCGGTGGGCAGGGGCAGGCGGGGCAGCTCGGTGAGGCTCGCCGCCCCGTCCGGGCCGTCCACGAAGACCGACGACCCCACCCGGTGTACGCGGAAGGCCCGCCGAACCCCGTCGACGTCGAGCACCACCCGGGCCGGGGCGGCTGTCACCAGCTCGACCACCGGCAGCTCGGTGTTAACAGGGGACCCTTCCTCTACCGGATCCGTTAAGAGGGGGCCCTTCCTTCCCCACTCGGCGAGGGCGCCGGTGCGGTCCAGGCGGTAGTGGACCTCGATCTCCTCGTCGCCCGGGCCGGTGAACCGGGTGACCTGCGGGAAGGAAGGCACGTTGCGCCAGCCCGACGGCAGCCCGGCCAGCACCGGGGCGGCGGCCCGGCGCGCGGCGGCAGCGGCCAGCGCGGCGGCCAGCGCCACCACCGGAAGCTGCTCGGCCGGCAGCAGCGGCTCGAACACCTCCGGGTGCCGGTCCAGGAAGCCGGTGTCGACGTCCACGGCGGCGAACTCCGGGCTGCGCAGCACGCGTACCAGCAGGTCCCGGTTGGTGGCCACGCCATGCAGCTCGGCGCGGGCCAGCGCGCCGGCCAGGGCGCGGGCCGCCTCGGTGCGGGTGGGCGCCCAGGCGACGAGCTTCGCCAGCATCGAGTCGTAGTGCACGCTCACCGTCGAGCCGTCCACCACGCCCGAGTCCAGGCGCAGCCCCCGGGCCGGACCGAACTCGGCGGCGACCCCGGGGATCGCGAACCGGTGCAGCGTGCCGGTGGCCGGACGGAAGCCCTGAGCCGGGTCCTCGGCGCACAGCCGTACCTCGATGGCGTGGCCGTCGGCCGGCGGCGTGGTGGTGACCGGCAGCGGCTCGCCCTCGGCGACGAGCAGTTGCAGCCGTACCAGGTCCAGCCCGGTGGTCAGCTCGGTGACCGGGTGCTCCACCTGGAGGCGGGTGTTCATCTCCAGGAAGTGCACCTGCCCGTCCGGCGCGAGCAGGAACTCCACTGTTCCCGCGCCGACGTAGTCGACGGCCCGCCCGGCCGCCACCGCCGCCTCGTGCAGCGCCGCGCGCACGTCGTCGGGCAGCACGCCGGGCGCCTCCTCGACGATCTTCTGGTGGCGGCGCTGGATCGAGCAGTCGCGTACCCCGAGGGCCACGACGGTGCCGTGGGTGTCGCCGAAGATCTGCACCTCGACGTGGCGGCCGCGTTCCACGTACCGCTCGATGAAGACCGTGCCGTCGCCGAACGCCGCCGCCGCCTCGCGGCGCGCGCCCGCGACGGCCTCGGCCAGCCCGGCCGCGTCGTGGACGATCCGCATGCCCCGGCCGCCGCCACCGGCGGCGGCCTTGACCAGCACCGGGAAGGCGGTGACCTCGGCCGGGTCGGTCCAGGTGGGCAGCATCGGCACGCCCGCGTCGGCGAGCAGCGCCTTGGCGGCCATCTTGTCGCCCATCGCCGCGATCGCCTTCGCGGACGGCCCGACCCAGGTCAGACCCGCGTCGGTCACCGCCGCCGCGAACTCGGCGTTCTCGGCCAGGAAGCCGTAACCGGGGTGGACGGCGTCCGCGCCGGACCGGCGGGCCGCGTCGAGGATGGCGTCGACGCGCAGGTACGTCTCGGCCGGCGTGTTGCCCGGCAGCCGTACCGCCTGGTCGGCGTCGGCGACGAACGGCGCGTCGGCGTCCGCGTCGGAGTGCACGGCGACGGTGGCCACGCCGAGGGCGCGGCAGGTGGCGAAGACCCGGCGGGCGATCTCGCCCCGGTTCGCAACCAGAAGCTTGGTGATCATTTGAGTACGCCCCTACATCCGGAAGACGCCGAAACCGTCGGCGCCCTTCACCGGTCCGTTGTGGATCGCCGACAGGCACAGCCCGAGGACGGTACGGGTGTCCCGAGGGTCGATCACCCCGTCGTCGTAGAGCCGCCCGGACAGGAACAGCGCGCCGGACTGCGACTCGATCTGCTGCTCGACCATCATCCGCATGGCGGCGTCGGTGTCCTCGTCGTACTCGCGGCCCCGGGCGGCGGCGGCCTGCCGGGCCACGATGGACAGCACCCCGGCGAGCTGCGCCGGGCCCATCACCGCCGACTTCGCGTTCGGCCAGGTGAACAGGAACCGCGGCTCGTACGCCCGGCCGCACATGCCGTAGTTGCCGGCGCCGTAGGAGGCGCCCAGGTTGACCGTCAGGTGCGGCACCTTCGAGTTCGACACCGCGTTGATCATCAGGGCGCCGTGCTTGATGATGCCGCGCTGCTCGTACTCGGTGCCGACCATGTAACCGGTGGTGTTCTGCAGGAAGACCAGCGGTGTGTCCGCCGCGTTGGCGAGCTGGATGAACTGCGCGGCCTTCTGCGCCTCCTCGCTGAACAGCACGCCCCGGGCGTTCGCCAGCACGCCGACCGGGTAGCCGTGCAGCTCACCCCAGCCGGTCACGAGCGCGGTGCCGTAGCCGGGCTTGAACTCGTCGAACGCGCTGTCGTCGAGTACCCGGGCCAGCACCTCGCGCGGGTCGAACGGCACCTTCAGGTCGGCGCTGGCGATGCCGAGCAGCTCCTCCGGGTCGTACCGGGGTGGCAGCGGGTGCGGGTTGCGGGGCGGCGGGCCCTGCTTGCGCCAGTTGAGCCGGCGCACGCACTGCCGGGCCAGCCGGATCCCGTCGCGCTCGTCGGAGGCGAGGAAGTCGGCCAGGCCGGACGTGGTGGCGTGCATCGCCGCGCCGCCCAGCGACTCGTCGTCGGTGACCTCGCCGGTGGCCATCTTCACCAGCGGCGGCCCGGCGAGGTAGACCTGCGAGCGGTCCCGGATCATGATGGTGAAGTCCGACATGCCGGGCACGTACGCGCCACCGGCGGTGGCGTTGCCGAAGACCACGCTCACCGTCGGGATCCGCTGCGCCGACAGCCGGGTCAGGTCCCGGAACACCCGACCGCCCGGAATGAAGATCTCCGCCTGGGTGGGCAGGTCCGCCCCGGCCGACTCGACCAGGTTCACCATCGGCAGCCGGTTCGCCGCCGCGATCTCACCAGCCCGCCGCGTCTTCGCCAGCGACCACGGGTTGATCGCGCCGCCGCGTACCGTCGGGTCGTTCGCCACGATCAGGCACTCGACGCCCTCGACCACGCCGATGCCGGTCACGGTGCTGGCGCCGACCGGGAAGTCGGTGCCGAACGCGGCCACCGACGACAGCTCCAGGAACGGGCTGTCCGGGTCGAGCAGCAGCTCGATCCGCTCCCGCGGGAGCAGCTTGCCGCGACCGTGATGGCGGGTCACGTACTTCTCGCCGCCACCGCCCCGGGCCTGGTCGAGCGCCGCCTCCAGTTCGGCGAGGCGTTCCAGCAGCGCCTCCCGGTTGGCGGTGAAGGCGGGCGCGGACGGGTCGATCGTGCTCTGCAGAACTGTCGTGCTCACAGGCCCATGCCCTTCGCGATGATCTCGTTCATGATCTCGGTGGCGCCGCCGCCGATGCCGAGCAGCCGGGCGTCGCGGTAGTGCCGCTCCACCTCGGCGTCACGCATGTAGCCGAAACCGCCGTGCAGTTGCAGCGCGGCGTCGACGACGAAGTCGCACGCGGACACCGCCACGTTCTTCGCGATCGCCACCTCGGTCACCACCGGCTGCCCGGCGGCGACCCGCTCGGCGACCTCGTGCACGTACGCCCGGGCCGCCTCGGTACGGGAGTGCATCTCGGCCAGCCGGTGCCGCACCACCTGCCGCGAAACGAGCGGCCGGCCGAACGTCTGACGGTCCCGGCACCACCGCACCGTCAGGTCCACGCAGCGCTGCGCGGTCGCGTACGCCTGCGTGGCGAGCGACAGCCGCTCGGCGGCGAACTGCTGCATGATGGCGAGGAAGCCGGTGTCCTCCGGGCCGACCCGGTTGCGCACCGGCACCCGGACGTCGACGAAGGACAGTTCGGCCGTGTCGGAGCAGTGCCAGCCCAGCTTCTCCAGCCGCCGGCCCACCGTGAACCCCGGCGTGCCCTTGTCGATCACGAGCAGGCTGAGCGAGCCCGACCCGGGAAAGTCGGTGCAGACCGCAGTGGTGACGAAGTCTGCCCGGACCCCGCTGGTGATGTACGTCTTGGCGCCGTTCACGACGTAGTGGTCGCCGTCGCGTACGGCGCAGGTGCGGATGCCCGCCACGTCCGAGCCGCCGTCCGGCTCGGTGATCGCCAGCGCGCCGATCATCGTCCCGGCGAGCGCGGGACGGACGTACTTCTCGATCAGCGCCTCGTCCTGAGCCTGAACCATGTGCGGCAGCGCGATGCCGTGCGTGAACAGCGCGGCGATCAGCCCCGACGACCCGCCCGAGCGGATGATCTCCTCGGTGACCACCATCGAGTCGAGCAGGTCGCCGCCGCTGCCGCCGACCGACTCCGGGAAGCCGATGCCGAGCAGGCCGACCTTCGCGGCGGTCTCGTGCAGCGACCGGGGCAGTTCGCCGGCCCGCTCCCAGTCGGACAGGTGCGGCAGCACCTCCCGGACCACGAACGAGCGGGTCAGCTCGCGTAGCTGCCGGCGTTCCGGCGTGTCCACGATGGTCATGCCGCAACCTCCGTCGGAAGGTCGACCACTCGCGAGCGCAGCAGCTCGCCGAGCGCCTTGGCCTGGGGGTCGAACCGGGTGGACGCGGCCACGCCCTGCCCGAGCAGCCCGCGGATCACGAAGTTGACGGCGCGCAGGTTCGGCAGCTCGTACCGCTCGACGGTGAGCGACGCCGTCTCCGGCAGCAGCTCGGCCAGCCGTTCCACGGTCAGCCAGTCGCGCAGCCACGGCCAGGTCGCGTCGGTACGCGCCCAGACGCCCAGGTTGGCGTCGCCGCCCTTGTCGCCCGAGCGCGCGCCGACCAGCTCACCGAGCGGCCCCCGCCGGGTGGCGTGCAAGGAAGGGCCCCCTGTTAACGCCTCGTGTTGTACAAGGGTCCCTTCCAAACCGCTCGTCACCGTCGGCGGCGGGATCGGCACCCGCTCGCCGGAGGGCAGCACCGCCACGTGCTCGACCGCGTCCTGCGCGATCGCGTCGGCGGTGAACACCCCGTACGGCGTCGCGTCACCGGGCAGCGTGGTGAGCGTGCAACCCGGATAGGAGGCCAGCGCCAGCTCCACCGCCGCCGCCGAGAACGCCCGCCCGGCCCGCGACTTGTCGCCGTCGCGCAGGTGTACGTGCAGCAGCGCGCTCGCCGCCTCGGTGTCGCCGGTGTCCGGGTGGTCGGTACGGGCCAGCGTGAACTCCAGCCCTTCCGTGCCGACCGACTCCTCGATCTGGGCGCGGACCAGTGCCGCCTTGGCCGGGATGTCCAGCCCGCACAGCACGAACGTCATCGAGTTGCGGAAGCCGCCCAGGTTGTTGACGCCCACCTTCAGCGTGTCCGGCGGCGGCGTGCCGCGCACCCCGGACACCCGGACCCGGTCCGGGCCCTCCTGCTCCAGCCGTACCGTGTCGAGTCGGGTCACCACGTCCGGCCCGAGGTAGTCCGGGCCGCCCACCTCGTACAGCAGCTGGGCGGTGACCGTCTCGACCGTCACCGCGCCGCCGGTGCCGGCGTGCTTGGTGAGCACCGACGAGCCGTCCGCGTGCAGCTCGGCGATCGGGAATCCGGGCCGGTGCCCGCCGTCCGGCAGTTCGGTGAAGAAGCTGAAGTTGCCGCCGGTGACCTGCGCGCCGCACTCGATCAGGTGCCCGGCCACCGTGGCCCCGGCCAGCGCGTCGAGGTCGTCGCGGGTCCACCCGAAGCGGGCGATCGCCGGGCCGACCGCCAACGAGGCGTCGGTGACCCGACCGGTGACCACCACGTCCGCGCCCGCGTCCAGGCAGGCCGCGATCCCGAACGCGCCCAGGTACGCGTTGGCGGTCAGCGCGTCCGGCCGCTGGATCGCGTCGCCCTCGACGTACCCGACCCGCACCTGGAGGCCGAGCCGGTCGCCGAGCGACCGGATCGCGTCGGCCAGCCCCGCCGGGTTGAGGCCACCCGCGTTTGTGACCAGCGTGACGCCGCGCTCCAGCGCGGCGCCGAGCACGCCCTCCGCCTGGCGCAGGAACGTCTTCGCGTAGCCCAGCGACGGGTCGCGCATCCGGTCCCGGCCGAGGATGAGCATGGTCAGCTCGGCCAGGTAGTCACCGGTCAGCACGTCCAGCTCGCCGCCGTCGAGCATCTCCCGCCAGGCGGCGAAACGGTCGCCGTAGAAGCCCGACGCGTTCCCGATCCGCAGCACGCTCATGAGGGAACTCCGCTCGCCGGTTCCCGCTTGTCACCGGGCGGGCCGGCGAACGCCTGGGCCACGTCCAGCCACTCGTCGGCCACCGGCCCGGTGGCGGTCAGGGCCAGGTCGGCGCGGTGCCGGCGCTGCGTGACGAGCAGGCAGAAGTCGAGCGCCGGGCCGGTCACCCGGTCGGCCGCGTCGGCTGGCCCGAACTCCCACACGTCACCGCCCGCGGGCGCGGTCAGCTCCACCCGCACCGGCGCCGTGGGCACCGCACGGCCGTGGGCGGCGAAGCCGTGCCCGAGGGTACGGAAGCCGAGGTGCGCGATGTGGCGCAGGCGCTGCGTCGGGGCACGGCTGACGCCCAGCGCGTCTGCCACGTCCTCGCCGTGCGCCCACGTCTCCATCAGCCGGGCCGTCACCATCGAGGTGGGCGACATGCTGGTGCCGTACCAGGGGATCTTCTGCCCGGACGGGACGGCGGTGAGCGCGCCGGCGAGCGCCGACCGGCCGGAACGCCAGCGGGCCAGCAGCGCAGGCGGGGGCGCGAGGAAGGACTCCGCGCCGTCCTCGACCAGGCGCGACGGGTCCGGCGCGGCCATCACCGAGGCGAAGAACGCGGACTCGTCGGTGGCCGCCAGGTAGGCGACGTGGTCGGTCCAGGCCAGGTGTGCGATCTGGTGTGCGACGGTCCAGCCCGGGGCCGGTGTCGGCCGCTCCCATCCGTCCGGCGGCAGGTCCGCGACGAGCGCGTCGAGTTGTTCGGACTCGGCGGCCAGATCCGCGAGCAGGGCTGTCAGGTCGACCATTGTGCCTCCGGACGGGGGTGGGTCAGGGGATCAGTGCCGCTCGCTCTCGGGGGTGAGCAGCGCGGCGAGCTGGCGTTTCCAGGTGTGCAGCAGGGCGGCGCGGCGGGGCGAGTCGTCGCTGAGCAGGTTGGCCACGCCGAGGCCGCGGAGCAGGTCGAGCGTGGCCTGCACCGACTCGCGTACGCCCGGCTTGCGCTCGTCCACGCCGAGCAGCTCGACGGTGAGCCGGTGCATCTCGCGGCCGATCCGCGCCTCCAGCGGCACCAGCGCGGCGCGCAGCTCGGCGTCGGTACGCGCGGCCACCCACAGCTCCAGCGCGGCCGCGAACAGCGGGCCGGTGAAGGAGGCGGCGAGCAGGTCGACCACGCCGTCGAGCCGCTGCGGGCCGACCGGCAGGGCCGCCGCCTCGGCGCGCAGCTCGGCCGCCCGGCGCTCGGTCAGGTGCGCGACGGCGGCGGTGACCAGCGCGGCCTTGGTGGGGTAGTGGTGCAGCTGGGCGCCCCGGGAGACCCCGGCGCGGGCCGCCACCACTGTCGTGGTGGTGCCGGACCAGCCGTGCTCCACCAGGCAGTCGACTGTCGCCTCCAGCAGCCGGGCCTGGGTGGCGCGGCTGCGCTCCTGCTGCGGAACTCGGCTCGGTGCGGTGGACACGCCATCAGCCTGCCGCCCCCAAAACAAACAGTCAAGCCTGACTTTTTTGAAAGGAGGGGGCCCTTGTTAACGCCTGCGGTAGCGGAAGGGCCCCTTTTTAACGCCTCAGCGGCCGTCGCGCGGAGCGAAGACGGTGAGCGCGTCGGCGTCGGAGTGGCGGGAGCGGACGTACTCGTCGGCCCAGGCCGCCGCGTCCGGAAAGGCGGACTCGGTGGCGATCCGGGCGCAGGCGGCGTCCACGTCGAAGCGCGTACGGCGCAGTTGCACGCCCGGACCGAGCAGCGCCCACCAGGCGCCCGCGCCCCCGTACGGCATGCCGACGCTGCCCGGGTTCACCACCAGGCGGCGGTCGGCCAGCCGGGTGAACGGCATGTGCGTGTGCCCGCAGACCACGGTGCCGACCTCGGGCGGCAGGCCGGCGAAGACCTCGGCCCAGCGGTCCAGCCGCGAGTCGACGAGCACGACCTCCTCGTCGTCGCGCGGGGTGGCGTGGCAGAACAGCACGTCGCCCAGACCGGTGACCGGCAGCGTGACGGACGGCGGCAGCGCGGCCAGCCGGGCCACCTGGTCGTCGCGGAGCTGCCCCGCGGCCCAGTTCGACACCTCGATCGGGGACGCCGCCCCGGCACGCGCCTGCACCAGCTCCCGGTCGGCGTTCCCGCCGACCCAGCAGGCCCGGTCGCCGAGCGCGGCCAGCCGGTCCAGCACCTCGACCGGTTGCGGGCCGGCCGCCAGGTCACCGGTGAGGACGATCAGGTCGGCGGCGGCCACGTCCGGCTCGGCCAGCACTGCTTCCAGCGCGGGCAGCACACCGTGGATGTCGGAGAGGACGGCGACACGATCGGGCATCGCCCCAGCCTGGCGACACCGGCCCGGCAGGACCAAGCGATTCTGCGGCGGGCAGAGACGGCACCGGCCCGCTCAGACGCGGCACCGGCCCGATGCGCTCAAGACGGCACCGGCCCGGCTCCGCGCGATGGCGGGCCGGGCCGGAGAAGCCGGTACGGAGGTCAGACCCGCGCGCGGCGGGCCAGGCGCTCCGGGTCGAGGATGATGATGCTCTTGCCGTCCAGTCGCAGCCAGCCGCGCGAGGCGAAGTCGGCGAGCGCCTTGTTGACGGTCTCCCGGGAGGCGCCGACGAGCTGGGCGATCTCCTCCTGGGTGAGGTCGTGCGTCACGCGCAGCACGCCGCCGTCGCGGGTGCCGAAGCGGCCGGCCATCTGGAGCAGGTTCTTGGCGACCCGACCCGGCACGTCCGTGAAGATCAGGTCGGCGAGCGAGTCGTTGGTCCGGCGCAGCCGGCGGGCCAGCACCCGCAGCAACTGCTCGGCGATCTCGGGCCGGTTGTTCAGCCACGGCCGCAGGGCCTGCTTGCGCAGGCGTACGAGCCGGGTGTCGGTGACCGCGGTGGCGGTCGCCGTACGCGGACCGGGGTCGAAGAGCGACAGCTCACCGACCATGTCCGACGGGCCCATCACGGCGATCAGGTTCTGCCGGCCGTCCGCCGCGCGGCGACCCACCTTGATCTTGCCGGACAGGAGGATGTAGAGACTGTCGCCGGGTTCGCCCTCGTTGAAGACGATTTCGCCCTTGCGGACCTCGATCGTCTCCATCTCCTTGGCGAGCGCCTCGGCAGCCTCCGGGTCGACACCCTGGAAGATCCCGCTGCGGGCCAGTACCTCGTCCATCGCGCACCTCCGCCTGCGCGTGCCGTCCGTCGGCCGGGTCCGCCGTCCGCTGATCCCTCGCGCGCCGCCAGTCTAGGCGCACATGAGTAGGAATCAGAGGTGCACCCCTGGAATCTTGATCGTTGGGCGTAACCCGCCCGACCCGGTGAGCAGCTAAGATCCCGCTTCCGGTCCGGGCCGGCGCCACCCGTTCCCTCCTGTGATCGTAGGGTGACCGGCGTGCTGTGTGAGCCGTTCCTGACCACCCGGTCCGAAGCCGGGTGGGACATCCCCCTGCTGGTCTGGCGGCCCGAGACGCCGCTGCTGGCGGTCGGCTCCGCTCCGCTGGGCGGCGGGATCGGCGTCCGCGGGTGGGTGCTGAACGCGACGGTGCCGATGTCGTACGACCGGGACGACCCCGCCGCGCACCTGGCCGAACTGGCGCACGGCCTCGGCCTGGGCGGACCCGGCGTCGGGCTGCTGACCGGCGTGGACGTGACCGAGGTGGTCAGCCGCGCCGACGGCGGCGTCCGGGTCTGGGCGACCGTCGGCCTGGGCACGCCGGTCTGGGCCGCCGCGCCCGAGCCGGCGCGGCCCGCCGTGCCCGAGCCCGCGCAGCGCGTCGGCACGGTCAACATCGTCGCGTACGTGCCGCAGCGGCTCGGCGACGCGGCACTCGTCAACGCGGTGGCCACCGCCACCGAGGCGAAGGCGCAGGCGATCTGGGAACTCGGACTGCCTGCCACCGGCACCCCCACCGACGCGGTGACTGTGCTCTGCCCGGCCGACGGCGATCCGGCCCCGTACGGCGGGCCCCGGTCGGCCTGGGGCGCGCCACTGGCCCGGGCCGTGCACGCCGCCGTCCGCTCGGGCGGCGCCGGAACCGTGGTGCCCTGGTCCGACCGGCGGGCGGGCTGACGTGCGCCCCTCACATGCGACACGCCGGGTTTTCCGACCGATCGGCCCTCGTCGCGGCGTTCCGGGGACGGTAGCGTCGCCGACGATGTACGCTCCCGCCCGTTCTGTGCCCCGTGCCCGCCGCGCCGCCGTCGCCGCGCCGCGCCCAGCCCTCCCCGGACCTCGTCGAGGCGCGGTCCGGACCCGTCTGGCCGCGCTCGCCGCGCTCGCCGCCGTCCTGTTCGCCACCGGCTGCGCCGGTGACGCCGGCGGATCGGGCGGCGACGCGAGGTGGCAGGCCGGTCAGGGCGGCGGGTCGACCGGCGCGGCCGGACCCGCCACCGGTGACCAGCCCGCGGCGCCGAACGCCCCCGACGAGCCGTCGATCTCGCTCACCGCGACCGGCGACGTGATCATGGGCAACGCCCCGGACCGGCTGCCGCCCAACGGTGGCAAGGGCTTCTTCGACGACGTGAAGTCGGCGCTCAAGGGTGACCTGGTGATGGGCAACCTGGAGGAGCCGCTCACCGACGACACCGGCGCCGGCAAGTGCGGCCCGCAGCCGAAGAACTGCTACCAGTTCCGGGCGCCGCCCGGCTACGCCGCGCACCTGCGCTCGGCCGGGTTCCAGCTGCTCAACCAGGCCAACAACCACGGCTACGACTACGGCCGCCAGGGCTACGAGAACACCCAGTCGGCGCTGGAGGCGCACGGGCTCAAGCACACCGGCGCGCCCGGTGAGATCACCGTGGTGGACGTCAAGGGCGTCAAGGTCGCCGTGGTGGGCTTCTCGTCGTACCCCTGGTCCAACAGCCTGGTCGACCTGAACGCCGCCAAGCAGGTGATCGAGATGGCCAAGGAGGCGGCCCAGATCGTCGTGGTGCAGGTGCACATGGGCGCCGAGGGGTCGGACAAGACCCGGGTGAAGCCGGGCACCGAGATGTTCTTCGGCGAGAACCGTGGCGACCCGATCCGCTTCTCCCGCACGGTCATCGACGCCGGGGCCGACCTGGTCATCGGCCATGGTCCGCACGTGCTTCGCGGGATGGAGTTCTACAAGGGGCGGCTGATCGCGTACAGCCTGGGCAACTTCGCCGGCGGCGGGAAGTCGCTGAACAGCTCCGGGCGACTCGGCTGGGGCGGCGTGCTCAAGGTGTCGCTCACCGCCGAGGGGAAGTTCGTCGGCGGCACGTTCACCTCCACCGTGATGAACGGAGTGGGACGCCCGTCGGTCGACCGGCAGAACCGTGGCCTCGGGCTGGTCCGCGAGCTGAACGGGGCCGACTTCCCGGACACCGGGGCGAAGCTCGACGCGACCGGGAGGATCACCGCGCCCGCGGGTGGCTGAGCGCACGACCACCGCGCCGAGCCGCCGGAGCGTCGGCCCCGCGACGTAGGCTGGCCGACGTGACCACGCGCTCCCCCGAGACCGACCTCGGCCGTACGCGCCGCGCCCGGCGCATCGGCCGCGTGCTGACCGAGACGCACCCCGACGCGCACTGTGAACTCGACCACTCCAACGCGCTGGAGCTGGCAGTCGCGACGATCCTGTCCGCCCAGTGCACCGACAAGAAGGTCAACGAGGTCACGCCGAAGCTGTTCGCCCGCTACCGCACCGCGGCCGACTACGCCGGGGCGGACCGCGCCGAGCTGGAGGAGCTGATCCGGCCCACCGGGTTCTACCGCAACAAGACCAGCTCCCTGATCAACCTCGGGCGCGCGCTCTGCGAGCGGTACGACGGCGAGGTGCCCGGCCGGCTCGACGACCTGGTCACGCTGCCGGGGATCGGCCGCAAGACCGCCAACGTCATCCTCGGCAACGCCTTCGGCGTCCCCGGCATCACCGTCGACACGCACTTCCAGCGGCTCGTGCAGCGGTGGGCGCTCACCACCGAGACCGACCCGGTGAAGATCGAGCACGCGATCGGCGCGCTCTACCCGAAGCGCGACTGGACGATGCTGTCGCACCGGGTGATCTTCCACGGCCGCCGGGTCTGCCACGCCCGCAAGCCTGCCTGCGGCGCGTGCACGCTGGCGAAGCTGTGTCCCGCGTACGGCACCGGGCCGACCGAGCCGGCCGCTGCGGCCAAGCTGCTCAAGGGCCCCCGGGCCCGTGACCTGGCGGAGGCCGTCGGCCTCGACCCCGACCTGGTGCCGCAGCAGGCCGCCGCGGCGGACGTGCCGTGATGCGCCGTCTCGCGTACCTGCTCGTCCCGCTGCTGCTCGCGGTGGCGGGCTGCACCGCCACGGCCGACGAGCCGGAACGTCCGGCGCCGGCGACCCGGGCCGAGCGCCCCTCGCCGTTCGCCGACTGTGCTCCGCTGACCGTCGTGCCCGCCGCCGCGGCTCCGACGCCCGCCGGTAAGGCCGGGGACCAGCTCCCCGACCTGACGCTCAACTGCTTCACCGGCGGCGCGCCGGTGAACCTGCGCGACGTCAAGGGCCCGGCGGTGATCAACGTGTGGGCGTCCTGGTGCCCGCCGTGCCGCAAGGAGCTGCCCGCGTTCCAGCGGCTCAGCGAGCGGGCCGACGGCCGGTTCCAGGTCATCGGCGTGAACAGCCGGGACAGCCGCGGCGGCGCACAGTCCATCGGCGAGGACTACGGCGTCGGCTTCCCGATGCTGCTCGACCAGGGCGACGCGTTCCAGCGCGCGCTGGAACGCAACGCGTTCCCGCTCACGGTGCTCGTCGACGCCGACGGGCGGATCCGGCACACCGACGCCACCGGCGCGCTCGACGACGCCCGCCTCGCCGCGCTGCTCCAGCGCCACCTCGGGGTGAAGGTATGACCCGACGGCCGCCGGGGTGGTTCGACCCGCTGCTGGGCCGGCTCGGCACCGCGCGCGCGGAAGACTTCACCCGCATCGTCACGCCGGAGCGCGGCGGCCGGGAGAGCGCCGTGCTGGTGCTGCTCGGTGAGGAGCCCGGCGCCGGGCCGGACGTGCTGGTCCTCCAGCGCGCCGCGACGCTGCGCAACCACGCCGGTCAGCCGGCGTTTCCCGGCGGCGCCGCCGACCCGGAGGACGCCGACGCCCGCGCCACCGCGCTGCGCGAGGCGAACGAGGAGGTCGGGCTCGACCCCGGCAGCGTCACCGTGCTGGCCGAGCTTCCCCGGCTCTGGATCCCGGTCAGCGACTTCGTGGTCACGCCGGTGCTCGCCTGGTGGCACGACCCGCACCCGGTGCACCCGCGCGAGCCGGCCGAGGTCGCGCACGTGGCCCGGCTGCCGGTCACCGAGCTGGTCGACCCGGAGAACCGGATGCGGGTCCGTCATCCGAGCGGCTGGACCGGCCCGGCGTTCTCGGTGCGCGGCATGCTGGTCTGGGGCTTCACCGCCGGCGTGATCGACCGGTTGCTGGAGATGGGCGGCTGGTCCCGGCCCTGGCCGCGCTCACGGGTGGTGGAGCTGCCGCCGGTCGACGCCACACCCGCGCCGTCGGCGGGCACCGAACCGGCCGACGAGACACCCGTGCGTTGATCACCGGTACGCATCCTCGGGTCACGTTCCGCGAGCGCTGAGCCGAGCACGGGCCCGGTGCCCGTACCCTTGGGGCGTGTCCGCCGTGGATCTCGTCCTTCTCCTGCTCATGCTCGTGTTCGCGATCAGCGGATACCGTCAGGGTTTCGTCATCGGGGCCCTGTCGTTCTCCGGCTTCTTCCTGGGCGCGCTGCTCGGCCTCCAGGTCGGGCCGCTGATCGCCCAGCAGTTCACGGCGAGCGGCACCCGCGTGCTGGTCTCCCTGGTGGCGATCTTCGGGCTCGCGGTGCTTGGGCAGGCGCTGGCCGGCTGGCTCGGCTCCAACCTGCGGGCGGCCATCACCGGGCCGGCCGGGCGGAAGGTCGACGACGTCGGTGGCGCGTTCATCTCGGTCATCGCGGTCATGCTGGTGGCCTGGCTGGTCGCCGTGCCGCTCGGCTCCTCCTCGGTGCCGTGGCTGGCCTCCTCGGTCCGTAACAGCGCGCTGCTCACCGTCGTCGACCAGGTGCTGCCGGACAAGGCGCAGGACCTGTCCACCGCGCTGCGTGACACCGTCGACACCAACGGCTTCCCGGACGTGTTCGGCGATCTCGCGCCGACCCGGGCCCGGCAGGTCGCCCCGCCCGACCCGGCGCTGGCCAACTCGCAGGTGGTGCAGAACAGCAGGCGGTCGGTGGTGAAGGTGCTGGGCTCCGCGCCGAGCTGCTCGCGCCGCATCGAGGGCTCCGGCTTCGTGTACGCCGACGACCGGGTGATGACGAACGCGCACGTGGTCGCCGGCACCCGCTCAGTGGCGGTGGAGCTGCGCGGCGAGCGGTACGACGGCGAGGTCGTCGTCTACGACCCGGACCGGGACCTCGCCGTGCTCTACGTTCCCGGGCTGCCCGGCCCGTCGCTGCGCTTCGCCGCCGGTCAGGCCGCCACCGGCGCGGACGCGATCGTGCTCGGCTTCCCGCTCGACGGCCCGTACGACGCCCGCCCGGCCCGGATCCGGGACGTCGACCGGATCACCGGTCCGGACATCTACTCGGCCGGGGACGTCACCCGGGAGATCTACACGATCCGGGCGCTGGTCCGCAGCGGCAACTCCGGTGGCCCGCTGGTCTCCTCGAACGGGCTGGTGCTCGGCGTGATCTTCGCGGCGGCGGCGGACGACCCGAACACCGGTTTCGCGGTGACAGCGGCCGAGGCGCGGCCGGTGGCGCTGGCGGGCGCGGAGCGTACCCGGGGAGTGGCCACCGGCGAGTGCACCTGAGCCGGCCGGCGGCGCTCAGCCGCCCGCCGGCGCTCCCGCCGGTGTCGCCTCGTCGCCGGAGCGGGACAGCGGCAGCCGGGCGCGACCCCAGGTGAGCGTGCGGTCGAGCACCGCCCGCGCCATGATCGCCACGCAGGCGCCGCCGTTGAGGAACGAGGCGACCACGTCGCTGGGGTGATGCATGCCCCGGTACATCCGGGTGAGCGCCACGCCCACCGGCACCAGCACCAGCAGCGCCCACCAGCCCACCTTCACGGGGGTGCTGCGCGCCCGCAGCGCCAGCAGCACCGCGAGACCCACGTAGAGCGCGGTGGCCGCCGACGTGTGCCCGGACGGGAAGCTCGAAGTCGGCGGGGAGGCGTCCATGTGCTCGACGGCCGGACGGTTCCGGTCGATCACCATCGTGGTGAACAGGAAGATCAGTGCCTGCGCGGTCACCGCCGCGCAGAGGAACAGCGGCTCCCGCCAGCGGTGCAGCACCAGCCGCAGCACCAGCGCCGCCAGCACCGTGACCACGACGATCATCTGGGTGCTGGCGAGCGTGCTGAACACCAGCGAGACGTCGTTCCAGCCCGGCGTGCGATCGCCGGCCAGCTCCCGGTTGACCGTGTCCTCCACGGTGAACGGCCAGGTACGCGCCAGCACCCGGGTCACCAGCAGGCCCAGACCCACCATCAGCGCGAAGAGCAGGGCCAGCGGCAGCAGGACACGCCGGGTGACTCGGATCACGACATCGGACATGGGCTCGCCTGTACCCCGTGGTGGCTCCGGCTACGCCCGGCCGTCCTCCGGCCGCTGATCTGCCAGCTCCGGCTCGACGCCCTCGCGGAGCGGACGGGCGGACGGTCGCCCGGATCCGCTGCGCCAGGTGGCGAACGCGGCCGAGGTCGCGGCCACCACCGCCGCCCCGAGCACCCAGCCACCCACCACGTCGCTGGTCCAGTGCACGCCCAGCGCGATCCGGCTGAGCCCGGTCACCACAGTCACCAGCAGCGCGGCTGCCCACAGCATGATCCGGCCGGCGCGGCTGTCCCGGGCGAACGGCAGGAACACCAGCAACAGCACCGCGGCCGCCAGCGCCGCGTTGAGCGCGTGACCGGACGGGAACGAGTAACCGGCCGCCCGGGCCACCGGTTCGAGCAGGTCCGGCCGGTCCCGCCCGACCAGGAGCTTGAGCAGCGCGCCGAGCAGCCCACCGGCGATCATGGTGACGACCACCCAGGCCGCGAGCCGGGACGCGCCGCGCCGGAACAGCCACACCGCCACCACTGCCGCGGCCACCCGCAGCGGGCCGGGCCCGAAGACGTGCGTCCAGACCGTCATCACCGCGACCCAGGCGGGATGGTCCTGCGCGTACCCGTGGAACGCGTCGGTGATCGAAGCGTCCAGCCGGAGCAGCGGCGACCAGGCGCCGAGCACCAGCAGCGCGAGCAGGGCGAACGGGATCAGCACCAGGAACGCGGCGGCGGTGGCCAGGGAGAGCCGCAGACCCAGTGAGTGGTCCCGGTCGAGGCGGCGGCTCCGCCACGACCGGCGGCGCGTGACAGTCGCCCCGGTGGTGTCCATGGGGGCTTCCCTACCCAGGAACGGGCGCGGTCAGACCACCGCGTCGGTCAGCGGCGGATCTGCCGGAACCGGCGCACCATCAGCGCGCTGCCGGTGATCAGCGCCACGAACAGCGCCAGGCCGCTCCAGAGCCGCTCCGGGGCGCCCACGACGGTCTGCCCCGCCGGCAGCGCCGACCAGCCCTCCGGCCTACGCCCCAGCGGGTCGCCGCCGCGGCCCGCCGCCGCGGCCCGGGTGTCGCGTCCGTCCTCCGGAGCCGGCCCGAAGCCCACCACGCCGGGAGAGTCGTTGTCGTCCAGCGGGTTGTGACCCACCGACGGCACGTCGGCGGTGAGCGCCGCCACCGGGTCCACCAGGCCGTAGCCGAACCGGTCGTCGCGTCCGGTCGGGCCGAGGTCCCGGGCCGTGCTGATCAGCCGGTTGACCACGTCCCCGGCGGACATCTTCGGGTACCGCGAGCGGACCAGCGCGGCGGTCGCGGCCACCAGCGGCGCGGCGAAGCTCGTCCCCTGCACCCGCCAGTAGCCCCCCTCCGGCCGCGCGCCGTAGAGCGCGGTGGCGGGTGCGCTGAGGACCGTCTCGTGGCCGGTGATCGAGCCGGACCAGAGGTTCTCGCCGGAGCGTTCCAGCCCGGCGACGGCCAGCACGCCGGGCTCCCGGGCCGGATACCAGACCTTGGTGGTCGTCGAGGTGGCCAGGTTGCCGGTGCAGGCGACCACCACCACGTCCCGGGCGAAGGCGTAGTCGAGCGCTGCGGCCAGGGCCGCGCTGTCGCTGCTGCCGCCCAGCGACAGGTTGACCACTCCGGCGCCGTTGTCCACCGCCCAGCGCACCGCCTTGGCGATGATGAGCGCGTCGTCGTAGCGGTTCTCGGCGTCGAGCACCCGGACCGGGAGGATCTTGGCGTCCGGCGCCAGCCCCACCACGCCCCGGTCGTCGTCGGCCCGCCCGGCGATCAGCCCGGCCACGGTGGTGCCGTGCCCCACCGGATCAGGCCCGTCCGAACCGTCCGGAGTCACCAGGTCGAGGCCGGGCAGGACCTGGCCGGCCAGGTCGGGATGCGATCCGTCCACACCGGAATCGATCACCGCGACCACCACGCCGCGCCCGGTCGAGGTGCGCCAGGCGGTCTTCGCCCGCAGCTTCTCCAACTGCCACTGCTCGTCGCGGACGTGGTCGCCGCGGAGCACCCGGTCGGGAGCCGCCAACTGCCGCTGAGAGGCGGCGACCGGTCCGCTGACGCCGCCGGCCTGTGCCGGCGGCGTCAGCGGACCGGCGACGACGACCAGCTGTGACGCGACGGCCAGCAACGCGCGCCGGGCGACGCGCCGGGGCGGCCCACCGGGCAGGCCCTGCCGATCCCTGGTCACATTCCCCAGCCGTTCCGTCGCGTCAGACACATGCCGCTCGGAGATTACCGGTTGTCCCGGCCGTCACGGGCCAACTCGGCACTTCGGATCACCCGGGCGGAAGATGCGCCAACTGCACCAGGCGCACCCCCTCACGACGGGTGACCAGACGGGCCCGGCCCGGCGGCAGCGGCCCGGCCTTCACCTGACCGACGAGCGCGCCCTCCTCCGGGCCGCCCGACATCACCAGCCCGGCCGTGGACAACTCCCGCAGTCGCTGCACGATCGGCTCGTACGCGGTCCGTCCCGCCCCGCCGGTCCGCCGCGCCAGCACCAGATGCAGCCCGACGTCCCGGGCGTGCGGCAGGTGCTCCTCCAGCGCGCGCAGCGGGTTCGTCGGGCCGCCGGCCACCAGGTCGTAGTCGTCCACCAGCACGAACAGCTCCGGCCCCTGCCACCAGGACCGGCTGCGCAGTTGAGCCGGGGTCACCTCCGGCCCCGGCTGCCGCCCCGCGAGGTAGCCGGCGGCCGACTCGATCAGCTCGGCGGTGTGCGGCGCCGCCGTGCCGTACCCGATCAGGTGTGGAGTGTCGATCACGCCCATCAGGCTGCGGCGGTAGTCCACGAGCATCACCCGGGCCTGCTCCGGGGTGAACCGGTTGACGATCGACGTGGCGAGCGCGCGCAGGAACGACGACTTGCCGCACTCGGCGTCGCCGAAGACCATGAAGTTCGGCTCGGTGGCGAAGTCCAGCACCACCGGGGCGAGGTCCGCCTCCGCCACGCCGATCGGGAACGCCAGCCCGGTTGTCGCGCTCTGGTCCAGCTCGGCGTAGGGCAGCACCGGCGGCAGCAGCCGCACCCGGGGCGCGGGCGGACCGGTCCACGCCCCGGCGACCGCCTTCACCAGGTCGGCGGTCTCGCCGCCGAGCGCGTCGACCCGGGGCACGGCGGTGAGGAAGTGCAACCCGCCGGCGGTGATGCCCCGCCCCGGCCGCTCCTCCGGCACCGTCGCCGCCAGCGCCCGCTTGACCACCACCGAGTCGGCCGGGTCGCCCAGGCGCAGCTCCAGCCGGGAGCCGAACAGGTCGCGGATCGCCGGGCGGAAGTCCGACCAGCGCAGCGCGGTCGCCACCACGTGCACCCCGTACGCCAGGCCGCGAGTGGCCAGTTCGGTGACCAGCGGTTCCAGGTCCTCGTACTCGCCGCGCAGGGTGTTCCAGCCGTCCACCACCAGGAACACGTCGCCGAAGGCGTCGGTCGCGCCCGCCGCCCGGCGCTGTCGCCACGCGGCCATCGACTCCACGCCCGCCTCGGCGAAGCGCCGCTCCCGCTCCGCGAGCAGGCCGGCGACCTCGCCGACGGTACGGCGCACCGCGGTGCCGTCGGAGCGCCCGGTGACACCGCCCACGTGTGGCAGGTCGCGCAACGTGCCCAGCGTGCCGCTGCCGAAGTCGAGGCAGTAGACCTGCACCTCGGCCGGGGTGTGGGTGAGCGCCAGCGCGCAGACCAGGGTGCGCAGCAGGCTGGACCGGCCGCTGCGGGTGGTGCCGACCACCGCGACGTGCCCGGCCGCGCCGTCCAGCGCCAGCCAGAGCAGGTCACGCCGCTGCTCGAACGGCTTGTCCACCACCGCCACCGGCACCTGCAGCGCCCCGTGCAGCTCCGGATTCGCCACCGTGAGCCCGCGTGCCGGGTCGGCGCCGACCGGGCCGAGCAGCTCGTCCAGGGCGGGCGAGGCGTCCAGCGGCGGCAGCCACACCTGGTGCGCCGGCGGGCCCTGCCCGGACAGCCGGTCCACCAGCAGGTCCAGCAGCGTCTCGCCCGCTGTCGTCCTCGGCGGGGAGAGCGGCGGGCGTGGCCGGCTCGGGCACCGGCACCAATGGGTGGAGAAGGCGAGCACCCGCGACTCACCGGGTCGGGCGCGCCCGCCGGCCCCGCCGCGCCGGTGGACCGCGCCGGAGACGTACGCGGCCTTGAACCGCACCAGCGGGTCGGTGCCGGAACGCAGGTAGCCGTGCCCCGGGCTGCGCGGCAGTTCGTGCGCGTCCGGCACGCCCAGCACCGTCCGCGACTCCAGCGCCGAGAACGTCCGCAACCCGATCCGGTACGACAGGTGCGTGTCCAGCCCGCGCAACCGCCCCTCCTCCAGCCGCTGGCTGGCCAGCAGCAGGTGCACCCCGAGCGACCGGCCCAGGCGGCCGATCTGCACGAACAGGTCGATGAAGTCGGGCTTGGCGGACAGCAGCTCGGAGAACTCGTCGCAGATCAGCAGCAGTGACGGCAGCGGCGCCAGCGGCGAGCCGGCCGCCCGGGCGCGCTCGTAGTCGCGCACGCTCGCGAAGTTGCCCGCCCGGCGCAGCAGTTCCTGCCGGCGCATCAGCTCACCGTTTATCGCGTCCACCATCCGGTCCACCAGTGGCAGCGCGTCGGCCAGGTTGGTGATCACGGCGGCGGTGTGCGGCAGCCGCTCGAACGGCGCGAACGTGGCGCCGCCCTTGAAGTCGACGAGCACGAAGTTGAGCTGCTCCGAGCTGTGCGTGGCGGCCAGCCCGAGCACGAGCGTGCGCAGCAGCTCCGACTTGCCGGAGCCGGTCGCGCCGATCAGCAGGCCGTGCGGGCCCATGCCGTCCTGCGCCGACTCCTTCAGGTCGAGGTCGATCGCGCCGCCGTCCGCGCCCACCCCGATCGGCACCCGCAGCCGGTCCCGCGCGGCCCGGGGCGCCCAGCCCTGCTCTGCGGTGAAGCCGTCCGGGTCACCGAGCCCGAGCAGCTCGGGCAGGCCGGGTTCGGCGCCGGGCGGCGCGTCCGGCCCGCGTACCGTGCCGGCGAGCCGCAGCGGCGCGAGCCGCCGGGCCACCGCCTCGGCGTCGGCGGTCGCCAGCGCGTCGGCGGCGCCCACCTCGGCGTGCCCCTCGGCGGAGTGCGAGTGCAGCCGGCCGTCGACCAGGTCGAGCAGGAGGGCGTACCGGTCGAGCAGCCGGGGCGGCGGAGTGTCCAGGTCGAGCACGGTGACCGCGTCGATGCCGCCGTCGCCGGCCAGGTCGGTGGCCCCGGTCAGGTCGCCGCCGTCGAGCACCACCACGACGTGCGGCCCGTCCGTGGCCACGCCGTGCGGACTGAACCGCGACCGGGCGCCGAGCACGTCGTGCAGCAGCCGTTCCAGGTCGGCGGCGGAACTGGTGACCAGCCGCACCGGGCCGAGCGCGTCGGTACGGCTCGGGTGGTGGGCGTGCGGCAGCCACTTGACCCACTCCCAGGCGGCCCGGCGTTCCGGCCCGGAGCAGACCGCGATCAGCAGCTCGTCCGGCGCGTGGAAGACGGCGAGCTGGGTGAGCACCGCCCGGGCCAGCGCCTGCGCGGCGGGCGATCCGGTGCCGCGTACCGGGCCGGCCGGCCCGCGCACGAAGACCCGGGCGAAACTGCGCAGCGACAGCGCCACCGGCAGGTCCGGCACCACCGAGTACGCGTCCAGGAAGCGCCGCAGCGCCCCGGCCGTCATCGGCTCCAGCTCCTCCAGCGGGCGGGTGACCGGCGGGACCAGCGGGGTGGCCAGCGTCTGCGGCCCGACACCGACCCGGACCACGGCGAAGTCCCCGTCGCCGGGCCGCCGTTCCCAGACCCGGTGGCTGTCGACAGTCGACCAGAGTCGCCCCGGATCGGGATGGCGGTAGGACAGGCCGGCCCGCTGCGCGCCGGCGGTCTCCCGTACGCGGCGGCGCAGCGTGGCCAGGTGCCGCAGGTACTCCCGGCGGGCGGCCATCAGCTCGGACTTCTTCGGCCCGGCGCTGCCCCAGGTGGTCACCAGCATCGCCAGCGAGGAGAGGCCGAACATGCCGCCCACCACGTACGAGTAGGCCCCGCCGCCCCGGCCGAACATCATCGCCATGGCCACCGTCCCGCCGAGCATCGGCAGCACCATCAGCGCCTGCTGCCAGCGCCCGCCGGCAGCCACCGGGATCTCCGGCGGCGCCTCGACCGGCAGCTCGCCGACCGGAATCTCCGGCGCCGGGCGGCGTGGCGGCCGCTTGATGACGACAGTGGACACTCACCCTCCCCGGAAGTGGCTCTGGGTAACCCGAGCCTGGCTCATCGTAGGTAAAGTCCTCTCGTCCGTCAGCCCACTGTTCCCGCTCGATATGGAGGTGCCTCGATGACAAGCGGGCTCGCCCGGGTCACCATCAGCGCGCCCCGGCGGCGGGTCGACGTGGCCCTACCGGAGCAGGTCCCCCTGGCCGAGCTGCTGCCCGAGGTGCTCCGGCACGCCGGGGAAGGCCTGGCCGACGACGGGGAACGGCACGGCGGCTGGGTGCTGCGCCGCACCGACGGCGGGGTGCTCGCCACCGCGCAGGCGCTCCTGCCGCAGGGCGTCCGCGACGGCGAGGTGCTGCACCTGGTGCCGGCCCGTGCCGAGTGGCCCGAGCTGGAGTACGACG
This sequence comes from Micromonospora sp. M42, assembly GCF_000568915.1. Taxonomy (NCBI): domain Bacteria; kingdom Bacillati; phylum Actinomycetota; class Actinomycetes; order Micromonosporales; family Micromonosporaceae; genus Micromonospora; species Micromonospora sp. M42. The sequence continues at coordinate 4,678,786 of NZ_KK037233.1, forward strand.
ACGTGGTCGAGGCGATAGTCGACGGGGCCCGACGCCGGGGCGCCGCCTGGTCGGCCCGCGCCACAAGGGCCGCCGCGCTCGGCGGCGCCGCCGTACCACTGGCCGTCGGGCTGGTCGCCGTCGTCGCGGCCGGACCGGACGAGCGCGGCTGGCCGGTCGCCGCCGCGGTCGCCCTGATCCTGGTGCTCACCGCCACCGCGGCCTCGCGGGCGTACGCCGACGGCGCCGTCGGCGCCACCCTCGGCGGGTACGCGCTGCCCTGGGCGGCGACGGCTGGCGCGCTCGCCGTCGCCTCCGGCGATCCGGTCGGCCCGATTCCCGGCCTGCGCTGGGTGGGCGCTCCGGAACTGCTGGTCGGCTCGGTGGCGCTGCTGCTGGTGGCGGTGCTCGGGCTGCTGGGCGTGGCCAGCCGGTCCCGGGTCTTCGTGGCCGGGGTGACGGTGGGTGTGGCCGGTGTGGCGTCCGCGCTCGGCGGGCTGCTGCTCGACCCGGCCGGCGCCGCGGCCGTCCTGCTCGCCGTGCTGGTGTTCGCGCTCGGCGGGCTGCCGCTGCTGGCGATCCGGGTCGGCAAGCTGCCGCTGCCACCACTCACCCTGCCCAGCCCGGCCGGCACCCGGGACCTGCCGGACCGGGGCCGGGTGCACGCGGCGGTGGCCCGCGCCGAGGAGGTGCTGACCGGGATGCTCCTCGGCCACGCGCTGCTCGCGGTCGGCGCGGTCGCGGTGCTCGTCGCCACCGGCCGGACCGCCGGGCTGCTGCTCGCTGCCGTCGCCTGCGGGGTGCTGCTGCTGCGCTCCCGGCTGTTCGTGGCGGTACGCCACCGGGTGCCCGCCGTCGTCGCCGGGCTGGCCGGGTACGCCCTGCTCGGCGTGGTGCTGGCCGAACGCGCCGGTCCGGCCGGCCGGTTCGCGCTGGCCGTGGGCGGGCTGGCGCTGGCCCTGGTCGCGGTCACCGCAGGCGCCACGTACGCCCGGCGACCCGTCTCCCCGTACCTCGGCCGGCTGGCCGACCTGACCGACACCGCGCTGGTGGTCGCGGTGGTGCCGGTGGCCTGCGCGGTGCTGGGCCTCTACGACCGGGCCCGCGACCTGCTCGCCTGAACACGCGAAGGCCCGGGTCGCGAAGCGCGACCCGGGCCTTCGTCGAGCGTGAGCGTCAGTGCAGCGTCTCGCCGCGCTCCTCGGCCTCCTTGGCGCGCCGGTACGAGGCGGCGATCTCCGTCTCGGCCTCGACCCGGCCGACCCAGGTCGCGCCCTCGACCGACTTGCCCGGCTCCAGGTCCTTGTAGACCTCGAAGAAGTGCTGGATCTCCAGCCGGTCGAACTCGCCCAGGTGGTGGATGTCGCGCAGGTGCTCCTGGCGCGGGTCCTCGTAGGGCACGCAGAGGACCTTGTCGTCGCCGCCCTTCTCGTCCGTCATCCGGAACATGCCGATGGTGCGGCAGCGGATCAGGCAGCCGGGGAAGGTCGGCTCGGGCACCAGCACCAGCGCGTCCAGCGGGTCGCCGTCCTCGCCGAGGGTGCCCTCGATGAAGCCGTAGTCGGCCGGATACTGCGTGGAGGTGAAGAGGGTACGGTCCAGCCGGATACGGCCGGTCGCGTGGTCTACCTCGTACTTGTTGCGGTGACCCTTGGGGATCTCAACCGTGACGTCGAAATCCATCTTCCACGCTCCCTCGTTTGCCCACGCTGGCTAACGGAACCAGCGGTTCGCCCCCGGCGCGGGGGGAACGCCCCCCGTCGGCCTCGGCCGCCGCATAGTGTTCGGACCGAAGTAGTGTCGCCCAAGGCGATTTCGAGCGGGGAGGAGGGGGCCGTGGGGAGGGAAGATTCACACTACCGCCCCGAGAGGGTTGACGGGTCCGCTTCCGGGGGTTCCGGTTCCGGTGGCGCCACCGGCCGGGTGTCCGTACCGGGTGCGAACGTCCCCCACCGTCCGGCTCCGGGTCCGATCCCGGTGAGCCCGCCGGTCCCGCCGACCGGCGCCGCGCCGCCCCGCCCTCCCCGCCTCCGGCCGCGCCGCGTCGCGCTCCCGGCTGGTCGCGGCGCTCGCGTGCGTACTCGTGCTGGCCCTGGCGGTCGCCGGGCTGGCCGTGTTCCGGCCCGGTCCGGTCGCGGGCTGGCTGGGCGACGACAGTTCTTCGGGTACGGCGGTCGCCGCGCCGCCCGAGCCCACCCCGCCGGCCGTGCTGGCCGGGCCGGACGGCAACGCCCCGCTGCCCACCGAGGCCGGAATCCGCGCCGCCCTGGACCCGCTGGTGCGCGCCGCCGCGCTCGGCGACCGGGTGCACCTGTCGGTGGCCGACGTGAGCACCGGCCAGGCGCTCTACGGCAGCGGCCAGGACACCCCGACGGTGCCCGCCTCGGTGACCAAGCTGGCGACCGGCGTGGCGGTGCTCGCGGCGCGCGGCCCGGCCTACCGGATCCCGACGAGGGCGGTGGCCGGCCCGAACCCGGGCGAGGTGGTCCTGGTCGGCGGCGGTGACCCCACGCTCGCCGTGGACAAGGACGGCTTCTACCCGGGCGCGGCCCGGCTGGACGACCTCGCCGCCCAGGTGCGCAACGCGCTCGGCGGCACCGCGCCGACCAAGGTGATCGTCGACTCGTCGCTGTTCACCGGCCCGGTCTTCGAACCCGGCTGGGACTCCGACATCCCCACCGGCGGGTTCGGCGCGGCGATCACCGCGCTGATGACCGACGGCGCCCGGAAGAACCCGGCGGAGGCGCGCCGCACCGCCGAGCAGACCAACCACGCCGCCGAACGGGTGCCCCAGCCGGACCTGACCGCCGGCCGGCAGTTCGCCAAGCTGCTCGGGCTCACCGGCGGCGCGGCCCAGGTGACCCGGGGCACCGCGCCGGCCGCGTCCGGCGCCACCGGTTCGGCCCCCGGCGCCGAACTGGGCACCGTCGAGTCCCTGCCGATGATCCGGCTGGTCGACATCATGATCAGCGACAGCGACAACGTGATCGCCGAGGCGATGGCCCGCCAGGTGGCGCTCGCCAAGGGCAAACCCGGCTCGTTCGCCGGCGGCGCCGCGGCCACCGGCCAGGTGCTCGGCGAACTGGGTCTGCCGGCCGGCGAGATCAGCCTGGCCGACGGCAGCGGGCTGTCCCGCACCAACCGGATCAGCCCCTCGCTGCTCACCGACCTGATCACGCTCGCCGGCAACGGCAGCCACCCCGAACTCGCCGCGATCTTCGGCGGCCTGCCGGTCGGCGGCTGGTCCGGCACGCTCGACGAGCGCTACCGGGCGGCGGCGACGAGCGCCGGCGCGGGCGTGGTGCGCGCCAAGACCGGCACGCTCAGCGGGGTCAACGCCATCGCCGGCACGGTCACCACCGCCGACGGCCGGCTGCTCACGTTCGCCGTGCTCACCGACCGGACGCAGGGCTCGCTGGACGAGACCCGGGCGGCCCTGGACCGGATCACCTCCGCGCTGGCCGGGTGCGGCTGCCGCTGACCGACGGGCGTCGATCGGCGGGCGCGAGCCCGGGTGGGGGTGTTCCGGCGCGGGTACGGTGGGTTCATGGCGCAGTTCGTGGACTGGGATCTGGCCGCCGCGACAGCGGGGGCGCTGAGCAAGTCGGGCCCCCGGGTGTCGTACGCCGAGGCCACCGACGTGGTCGGCGACCTGCGCCGGCTGACCGAGGAGGCGGCCGGGCACGTCGCCGACTACACCGGCCTGCGTCCGCAGGTCGCCCACCCGCCGGTACGCGTGGTCGACCGCCGGGACTGGGCCGCGGCGAACATCGCCGGGCTGCGTGAGGTGGTGTCCCCGCTCGTGGAGCGCCTCTCCGGCGACAAGCGGCCGGGCGCGCTCACCGAGGCGATCGGCTCCCGCGTGACGGGTGTGCAGGCCGGCACCGTGCTGGCGTACCTCAGCGGCCGCGTGCTCGGCCAGTACGAGGTGTTCGCCGGTGACCCCGGCCAGCTGCTGCTGGTGGCCCCGAACATCCTCGAGGTGGAGCGGAAGCTCGGCGCGAACTCGCGCGACTTCCGGCTCTGGGTGTGCCTGCACGAGGTCACCCACCGCACCCAGTTCACCGCCGTGCCGTGGATGCGCGCGTACTTCCTCGGCGAGGTGCAGGCGTTCGTGGACGCCTCCCAGGGCGGCGAGCACCTGCTGGAACGGCTCCGCCGCGGCGTGGCGACGCTCTCCGACGCGGTCAAGGACCCGGAGAGCCGGGCCAGCGTGCTGGACATCGTGCAGACCCCGGCCCAGCGCGCCGTGCTGGACCGGCTGACCGCGCTGATGACGCTGCTGGAGGGGCACGCCGAGTTCGTGATGGACGGCGTCGGCCCGCAGGTCATCCCCAGCGTCGAGTCGATCCGGGCGGCGTTCAACCGCCGCCGCGAGTCCGGCAACCCACTGGAGAAGGCGATCCGGCGGCTGCTCGGCATCGAGGTCAAGATGCGCCAGTACGCCGAGGGCCGCAAGTTCGTGCACGGCGTGGTCGACCGGGTGGGGATGCCGGGCTTCAACAAGATCTTCTCGTCGCCGCTGACGCTGCCGCGCCTGGACGAGCTGGGCGACCCGGACGCCTGGGTGAACCGCGTACACGGGCCCGCCGGTGCCACCCCGCCCCTCGGCTGACCCGCCCGGCCCGGGTGGTTCGCCCAGTTCGGTTGGTGCGCTGAGTTCGGCTGGCTCGGTCGTGCCGGGCGGTCCCGCCGGCTCGGCGGATCCGGCTGGCTCGGTGGATCGCCCCGGCCGGGCTGATTCCGGCGCGCGATCGCGCCGCTCTCCGTCGCCCGCTCCCGCCGTCGCCGCCGTGCGGCTCACCGTACGCCGGACGCTGACCGGCCTGCCCGGCGCCGGACCGGTGCTGGTGGCCTGCTCCGGCGGCGCCGACTCGCTCGCGCTCGCCGCCGCCACCGCGTTCGTGGCTCCCCGCCTCGGCCGCCCGGCGGGCCTGGTGACAGTCGACCACGGCTTGCAGCCCGGCTCCGCCGAGCGGGCCGAGGCGGTCGCCGCCTGGGCCCGCTCGGCCGGGCTCGACCCGGTCGAGGTGCTTCCGGTACGGGTGGACGGCCGGCCCGGCGGCCCCGAGGCGGCCGCCCGCGAGGCCCGGTACGAGGCGCTGGTCGCGGCGGCCCACCGGCACCACGCGGCCGGGGTGCTGCTCGGGCACACCCGGGACGACCAGGCCGAGACCGTCCTGCTCGCGCTGGCCCGGGGCGCCGGGCCACGAGGGCTGTCCGGGATGCCGGAAAGTCGTGATCTCGACGGGGTACCGCTGCTGCGCCCACTTCTCGACATCCCACGTGCCGACACCCGGGACGCCTGCGCCGCGCTCGGGCTCGACCCGTGGGCGGACCCGCACAACGCCGACCCCGCGTACGCCCGGGCCCGGGTCCGGTCCGACGCGCTGCCGGCACTCGTCGACGCGCTCGGGCCGGGGGTGGTGGCGAACCTGGCCCGTACCGCCCGCCTGCTCGCCGCGGACAATGCCGCGCTCGCCGCGCTCGCGGACGCCGCGCTGGCCGACGTCCGGGCCGACGGCCGTGCGCTCGCCGTCGACGGGCTGGCCGGGTTGCCGGCCGCAGTCCGTACCCGGGTGCTGCACACCTGGGCCCGCGAGCTGGGCGCCGCGCCGGCCGCGCTGTCCCACAGTCACGTGGCAGCACTGGACGCCCTGGTCACTGATTGGCGCGGCCAGGGCCCGGTGCACCTGCCCGGCGGCCACCAGGTACGCCGCCAGGCCGGTCACCTCCTGCCCTGACCGGTGATCCAGCCGGGTTCGCGCCGCCACTCCGGCGGCCTGGCGCCCCGCGGCGTCTCGCCCCTCCCGCCTCGCCTCGCCTGGCGGTGATCAAGGACTTTGTGTCCACTTCACGCCTCCGGCAGCCCGCAAACTCCTTGATCACGGGTGCGGCGCGGGAAGCGGGCCCACCCGGGGGCGGTGATCATGAGGTTGACGGGGAGGAAACGGACGAAATCCACGGTCAACTTCATGATCGCCGGGGTGGGCCGGGCCGGGGTGGGCCGGGGCGGGCCGGGTGGAGGGGGAGCGTCAGGCGGTGGTGCGTTCGCGGAAGGTGGTGCGGTAGGCGAGCGGGGTGGTGCCGACGCGGCGGGTGAAGTGGTGCCGCAGCGCCGCCGCGTCGCCGAAGCCGGCCTGCTCGGCGACGCCTTCCACGCTCAGCGTGGTGTCCTCCAGCAGGTGCCGGGCCAGCAGCACCCGCTGGTTGGTCAGCCAGTCGTGCGGGGTGGTGCCGGTCTCGGCGCGGAACCGGCGGGCGAACGTGCGCGGGGCCATGCCGGCGCGCGCGGCCAGCTCGTCCACTGTCACCGGGTGGCGGAGGTGCCCCATCAGCCACTCCAGCACCGGTTCCAGGGTGGGCGCCTCGGGGGCCTTCGGGATGGGCGCCTCGACGTACTGGGACTGGCCGCCGTCGCGGTGCGGTGGGACGACCATCCGGCGGGCCAGCCGGGTGGCCACGGCGGAGCCGTGCTCCTGGCGTACCAGATGCAGGCAGGCGTCGATGCCGGCGGCGGTGCCGGCGCTGGTGAGCAGCCGGCCGTCCTGCACGTAGAGCGAGTCGCACTGCACCTGGGCGGCCGGGAAGCGTCGCTGGAGCTCGTCTGTGTAGCGCCAGTGGGTGGTGCAGGCGCGCTCGTCGAGCACGCCGGCTTCGCCGAGGACGAACGCGCCGGCGCAGACGCTGAGCAGCCAGGCTCCGCGGTCGGCCGCGCGGCGCAGCGCGGCGAGCACCGGTTCGGGCACCGGGGCGCCGTCGGCGTGCGCGGGCACCGCCACCAGGTCGGCGTCCTCGACCACTTTGAGGTCGGCGGTGGGGGCGAGCAGGAATCCGGAGCGGCTGCGGACCGGGCCGCCGTCGGCGGTGCAGACATCGAACCGGTAGCTGGGGAAGCCGTCGGCGGTGCGGTCGGTGCCGAAGACCTCGGCGAGCACGCCGAGCTCGAATGCGGCGACCTGGTCCATGACGATGACGGCGACCGAGCGGAGCATGTGACGAGGGTAACCCGACCGGTGGCAGTAAATCGATGCCCAATGACATTCCTGCCACTGTCCGTATCGGTCGGTGGCTCGCAGAATCAATGGTGTCCGGTGCGCACCGGCGGCGAAAACCGTCTCAACCATGCGAAAGCGAGCGCCGCCATGACCGTTCTGACGTTCCTGCTCTTCCTGCTTCTCCTCGTCGGGGCCAGCGCCTTCGGGCTCACCGCCGACACCCGCGACTCGGCCGACTGGAAGCCGAGCGACGACGGGCAGCGCTGGCGCTCCCGTACCTGCTGAGGTGATTTGTTCAGATCGCGCCGAAAATCCCCGGCGGGGCCGCGCCAAAAGGAGCGGCCCCGCCGACGGCCGCCGTGGGGCGTACGGCAGGCTAGGAGCATGGCTGACGGCTCCTGGTACGACGCCGACATCGACCACGTGATCATCTCGGAGGCCCAGATCCGCGACAAGACCGCGGAGCTGGCCAAGCAGGTCTCGGCGGACTACGCGCACGTCGAGGACGGCCTCCTGCTCGTCTGCGTGCTCAAGGGCGCGGTCATGTTCATGGCCGACTTCGCCCGCGCGCTGGGCCGCCAGGGCCCGCCCGCCGAGCTGGAGTTCATGGCCGTCTCCTCCTACGGCCAGGGCACCACCTCGTCCGGCGTGGTCCGCATCCTCAAGGACCTGGACCGGGACATCGCCGGCCGGCACGTGGTGGTGGTCGAGGACATCGTCGACTCCGGTTTGACCCTGTCCTGGCTGCTGCGCTACCTGGAGTCGCGCTCCGCGGCCAGCGTCGAGGTGGTCGCGCTGTTCCGCAAGCCGGACGCGGTCAAGGTGCAGGTTCCGGTCAAGTACGTCGGATTCGACATCCCCACCGAGTTCGTCGTGGGCTACGGCCTCGACTTCGGCGAGCGCTACCGCGAGGTGCCCTACGTCGGGGTGCTCAAGCCCGAGGTGTACGCCCGGGCGTGAGTTCCGCCGAGCCCTTCGTCAGCGGACATTCAGCGGGCTCTCAGCCTTCCGGTCTACGGTAGGGGCCGGTGACGTGGAGGCACCCTCCACGCCCGACCCCTCGAACCGCTGACCGTGCGGTATGGGTGGGCCGGGTGCGGAGCTCCCCGCCACGCCGGCCCAAACCCGGGTTCGCCCTGCGCGTAAGTGACGGGCTCGCAAGCTCGCTCGTCGCGCGTACGGTGTACCGTCGAATGACCGTGGTGCGGCAGTTTGCGTGCCCCGGGGGTCGGGCCGGCCCGCACGGCGGCCCCGGCCGCCGCTCAAGGCGGCGACACCATTCAGACGGTCAGGACGTCGATCAGGAGGATGCGGGCGCCTCGGCACCCGACAACAGCATGGAACGTACGCGTTTCTTCCGCCGACCGGTGGTCTGGATCATCCTGGTCATCCTCGGCGCCGTTGTGCTCAGTCAACTGTTCACCGCTGGTCCCAGCTACCACCGGGTGGACACGTCCGTCGCGCTCGACCAGCTCAACAAGGGCGGCATCGAGAAGGTCGTCTTCCAGGACAAGGAGCAGACGCTCCAGCTCGACCTGAAGGACAAGGCCAAGTTCGGCGACGACACCACCACCGACAAGATCGAGGCGCAGTTCCCGTACGAGGTCGGCGGCCAGGTCTGGAACCAGGTCCGCGAGGCCGAGGCGGCGGACCGGATCACCGGCCCGGTCGACACCAAGGTGTCGTCGGACAGCATCTGGGTCAGCCTGCTGGTCAACCTGCTTCCCATCGCGCTTCTCGTGCTCCTGCTGCTGTTCTTCATGTCGCAGATGCAGGGTGGCGGCTCGCGGGTGCTCAACTTCGGCAAGTCCAAGGCGAAGATGATCACCAAGGACACGCCGAAGACCACCTTCGCGGACGTGGCCGGGGCCGAGGAGGCCGTCGAGGAACTGCACGAGATCAAGGACTTCCTGCAGAACCCGGCGAAGTACCAGGCCCTCGGCGCCAAGATCCCGAAGGGCGTGCTGCTGTTCGGCCCGCCCGGAACCGGCAAGACGCTGCTGGCCCGCGCGGTCGCCGGCGAGGCCGGGGTGCCCTTCTACTCCATCTCCGGCTCCGACTTCGTCGAGATGTTCGTCGGCGTCGGCGCCAGCCGTGTCCGCGACCTGTTCGAGCAGGCCAAGTCGAACGCCCCGGCGATCGTCTTCGTCGACGAGATCGACGCGGTCGGCCGCCACCGTGGCGCCGGCATGGGCGGCGGCCACGACGAGCGGGAGCAGACGCTCAACCAGCTTCTGGTCGAGATGGACGGCTTCGACACCAAGGGCGGCGTGATCCTGATCGCCGCCACCAACCGGCCGGACATCCTCGACCCGGCGCTGCTGCGCCCGGGCCGGTTCGACAGGCAGATCCCGGTCGACGCCCCCGACATGGAGGGCCGCAAGGCCATCCTGCGGGTGCACGCCAAGGGCAAGCCGTTCACGCCCGACGTCGACCTCGACGCGGTCGCCCGGCGTACCCCGGGCTTCAGCGGCGCCGACCTGGCCAACGTGATCAACGAGGCCGCGCTGCTCACCGCCCGTAAGGAGCAGCGGGCGATCACCAACGACTCCCTGGAGGAGTCGATCGACCGGGTGATCGCCGGCCCGCAGCGCCGGACCCGGGTGATGAGCGACCAGGAGAAGAAGATCACCGCGTACCACGAGGGTGGGCACGCGCTGGTCGCCTGGGCGCTGCCGCACGCCGCGCCGGTGCACAAGGTGACCATCCTGTCCCGGGGTCGTTCGCTGGGTCACACGCTCGTCCTCCCGACGGAGGACAAGTACACCCAGACCCGGGCCGAGATGATCGACACCCTGGCGTACGCGCTCGGTGGCCGGGCGGCGGAGGAGCTGGTCTTCCACGAGCCGACCACCGGCGCCGGCAACGACATCGAGAAGGCCACCCAGCTGGCCCGCGCGATGATCACGCAGTACGGCATGAGCTCCAAGCTCGGTGCGATCAAGTACGGCACCAGCGGCGACGAGCCGTTCCTCGGCCGCAACATGGGCCACGAGCGGGACTACTCCGACGCGGTGGCCGCCGAGATCGACGGCGAGATGCGCGCGCTGATCGAGCTGGCCCACGACGAGGCCTGGGAGATCCTGGTGGAATACCGGGACGTCCTGGACAACATGGTCCTGGAGCTGATGGAGAAGGAGACCCTCTCCACCGCCGACATGGCCCGCATCTGCGCCCGGGTGGTCAAGCGCCCGCCGATGGCCCCGTACCACGGCTTCGGCAAGCGTCAGCCCTCCACCGAGCCGCCGGTGCTCACCCCGGCCGAGAAGGAGGCGCTGGCGACGCAGGCCCGCGCCGACGCGGCCGCCTCGATCGGTGGTTCCAGCTCGATCGGTGGTTCCAGCAACAACTCGGACGGTACGCACTGAACAGCGATCCGACGACGGCCGGCTCCCCGCACAGGGAGTCGGCCGTCTCCGCGACCGAGCCCGACGGCGACGACGCGCTCGACTACGTGGCCGCGCGCCTGATCAGCGGAAAGCTGACAGGCGGCCCGGTGGAGGACAGCGTCGACCTCGCCCGGATCGAGAAGGCGGTACGCGAGATCCTCATCGCGGTCGGCGAGGACCCGGACCGCGACGGCCTCCAGCAGACCCCGGCCCGGGTCGCCCGCGCGTACGCCGAGCTCTTCGCCGGCCTGCGGGTCGACCCGGCGCAGGTGCTGCGCACCACGTTCGAGGCCAACCACGAGGAACTGGTGCTCGTCCGGGACATCGACGTGATGAGCCTCTGCGAGCACCACCTGCTGCCGTTCCGGGGCAGCGCGCACATCGGCTACATCCCCGGCCCGGACGGCCGCATCACCGGCCTGTCCAAGCTGGCCCGGCTGGTCGAGGTGTTCGCCCGGCGGCCGCAGGTGCAGGAGCGGCTCACCTCGCAGATCGCCGACCTGCTGATGTCCAGCCTCGCCCCGCGCGGCGTGATCGTGGTGCTGGAGTGCGAGCACATGTGCATGGCGATGCGCGGCATCCAGAAGTCCGGCGCGAAGACGATCACGTCCGCGGTGCGCGGCGGCCTGCAGAACGACGCGAAGTCGCGGGCCGAGGCGATGGCACTGATCATGGCCCGCTGACCCTCGACCGACACCGACGGCCGCGTACTCCCGCCCGGGAGACGCGGCCGTCGTCAGCTCGGCAGCATGGCCAGCAGCAGGCCGGCGGCGGTGAGCACGGCCGGGATCAGGCAGACCAGGGCCCCGAACCGGGGCGTGCGGTCCACCCGGTCGGTCGGACGCGGGCGGAAGAGCCGCCCCACCGCGAGCCAGCCCAGCATGAACGCGACGGCCGGCAGCGGCAGCCCCACCAGCAGCGCCAGCACCGTCACCGCCCCCGGCCCGGCCACCGCGTACAGCACGAGCTGGAGCAGCGGCACCACGAGCGCCAGCGGCCCGTACACCAGCAGGTTGCGCGGCCGGGACGGCCACCGCGCCAGCCGGGGCAGGCCCCGCGCGGCTAGCGTGTCGTCCGCCGCGTCCGCCCAGTCCCCGGCGGCGCGCAACGCCGCCAGCACCGCCGACGGCCCACCCGCCATCGACCGGGCCGCCTCGGTCACCTCCGGCGGCGTCGGTACCAGCGACAACGCCGGTACGCCCAGCTCACGCAGCCGGGACTGCTGCGACGCCAGCCGTTCGCGTACCGCTGTCAGCTCCTCGCGGGCCGCCGCCACCGACCGCGCCTGCTCCCCGGCGGCGGTGGCCGCCGCCCGGCGTACGCCGTCGAGCGCCCGTGCGGCCGCGACGTACTCCGTCCAGGCCGACTCGGCGGGTTCCGCCACTGTTGTCGGTCCGCCGTTGCGGGGCCCGGGCACGGTCGTGCCGGTCTCGCTCATGCCGAACCCTCCCCGGCGCCGAACGGCACGAAAACGGTGCCCTGCTCGTCCGGGCCGTCCCAGAGCATCGCGCGGCCCGGCCGGGGCCGCCACCAGACCGGACGGTCGAAGAGCTGCTCCAGCCGCCCGCCCGGCACGTCGGTGACCGCCACGGCGGTGAGCTTGTCCAACTCACCCTCCGGGCCGAGCAGCCCGGCCAGCGGCGCCGGCGTCCGCCACCAGCCGAGCAGGTGCCGCCCGGCCGGCGGGCCCTCCAGCAGCAGCGACCGCAGCAACTCCGGCGGCAACTCGGTGGCGTCCGGCACGTCCACCCCGAACACCACCAGGTAGCCGGGCTCGTCCGACGCCATCGCGGTCCGCAGCCCGGCCGCGTCGACGGTCTCCACCCGATGCCGCCCGGCCAGTTCGGCGGCCAGCACCCCGGCCGGCTCGGCCGACCCGTTCGCCAGCGGCGCCAGCACGAACCGGGCCGCGCCCGGATGCGCCGCCGCCGCGCTGCGGACCGCCGTCACCAACAGCCGCTCGGCCTCCTCGTCCCGGCCCAGGACGGCCAGGTTGCGCCCGGCGCCCGGCCCGAGCGGCACCGTCACTGTGGAGCGCCGCACGTCCACCCCCCGGCCCAGCAGGGCGGCGGGAGCGTGGGCCCGGCCCGCCAGCGCCCCGGTGCCGCGGGTCGTTTGGCGAGCAGCGGGCGGGCGTACCCGGCGAAACACCACCGGCGGCGTCGCCGACTCGCCCCGCGCCTCCCAGAGGCGTCGCCGCAGGCCGGCCAGGACCTCCGGATCCTCGTACGGGTCCGGGAAGCGGATCATCCGCTCATGCCCGCGGGTCGCGCCGCGCGGACCGCCCAGACCGCCCGCCGTGTTCACCACCGCGCTGCCCACCGGCAGCCCGGCCGCCGAGTCGTTCGCCGGCTCCAGCACCGCCGAGCCGCCGGGCAGTGCCACCCGCACCGGGAACTGGCCGAGCAGCGGATCCCGCGGGCCGCCGATGCCCAGGTCACCCTCGCCCGCGAGGACCAGGTGGATGCCGTACGACCGGCCGGCGCGGGCCAGCGCGTCCAGCCGGGCCAGCAGGTCGGCGGCGAGCCGGTCCCGCTCGCGTAGCACCAGCGGGAAGTTGTCGATCACGCAGACGATCCGGGGCAACGGCTGGTGCTGCCGCAGCTCGGCGTAGCGCTGCCCGCCGCCCCGCCGGGACGCCTCCTCGCGGCGGCGCAACTCCGCCTCCAGCTCGCCGAACAGGTCGGCCACGTACTCCCGGTCGGCCGCCATCCCGGCGGCGCGCACCTGCGGCACCCAGGAACGGTC
>NZ_KK037233.1:4692997-4700750 GCF_000568915.1 Micromonospora sp. M42
CCGCCGCCGCCGTCGCGGCGGCCTCGGCCCGGCGGTGCAGCGCGGCGGCCCGGCCGGCGCGCGCCTTCGGAGTCGCCACCGCGTCCACCTCTCTTCCCGAGGCCGACATGTCCTCCCCGAGGTGTGACGGTAACCCAGCCGGGGGCCGTCCACCGGGATGTCGGTCGGCGCGGTGAGCTGGTCGGCGGTGAGCAGCCTCACCCCGCCGCCGGGCGGCCTCCGCCCGGCGGTTCGCCACGATCCGCCGGTTCCAGGCATTGGGTACGCGACGCGCAGCCGATAGCCTCAGGAGGTGGAATCAGTGCAGCCCCCCGCCGGTTCCCAGGTGTCCCGAGTACCGGCGCAGCGGACCCCGCCGGAGCAGTTGGCGCCTCCCGCGCCCGCTCCCGCGCCGGTACGCCCCAAGCGGTCGCTGCGGACGGTCGTCGGCGTCGTCGCGGGGGTGCTGGCGCTGCTGTGCACGGGTGGAGCGGTGGCCGGATTCGTGCTGTACGACCGCGCGACAGCCCCGGACCAAGGCTCTCCCGAGGTTGTCGTCGCGAGCTACATCCAGTACTTGGTCGACCAACGCAATGACGTGAAGGCCTCGGAGTTCGAGTGCCGAAACGACACCGACCTTGACGATCTGCGATCACTCCGCGATGACCTCGTCGCACGGGAGCAGCGGTTCAACACGACGATCTCTGTCAGCTGGGAGAACCTCAGCGTTGAGCAGACGGGGGACAAGGCTCAGGTGCGGGTGGACCTGGTGATCTCAGCGGTTGTGGATGAGATCCGCCAAAGCGATCGCCAGACTTGGGTTTTCGAGACAAGGCGCCAAGGCGGCTGGGGCGTGTGCTCAGCGCAACGCGGTGCCTGATCCAGCTACTCCAGCCAGAGCACGTGCACCGGTATCTCCAACGTGGTCGGTGCCTGACCGCGCCAGGCCCACCGGTACCACTCCAGTTCCGGCGTGACCCGCACGCAGATGTCGCCGTCCGCCCCGGAGTAGGTCTCGGTGACGGCGCGCAGGTCACGCCGTTCCACACCGTTGTCCACGTGCACCACGCGCCGGCCGGTCACCGCGTCGGCCTCGAACACCGGGGTGGGCGGCCGGCGGTTCGGGGCGTCCAGCGAGACCAGCCGGATTCCCGAGGGGGCTGGTGAGGTCGGCGGGGGTCGCTCGCCGATCGTCTCCACCCAGACCCGTTCCACGGGCACCAGCGGGGCGAACACCTCCACCTGCTCGGATTCGGCCCGGTACCACTCGTGCTCGGGGATGACCGGCACGTAGGTGCGGCTGCCCTGCACCACGCGCTCGTCAGCCCGCAGGTCCCCGCGCCAGCCGAGGCCGGGAAGGCCGACGAGTACCCGCCGGCCGCGCAGCTCGGTTCCGCTCGTGGCGGGCACCGTCTCGACCGGCCGGGGCGGCAGCGGTGCCCAGTCCGGCCGGTCGGCGAACGGGTCGGGCAGGGGGTTGCTCATCCGCCCGGCCTCACTCGGTCTCGCCGAGGGGCGCGCCCCGCTTGCGCATGAAGGGCACCGGGTTGTCCGCGCCGTTGCTGGACCGGTCGCCGTTCCTGTGCACCTCGAAGTGCAGGTGCGGGCCGGACGAGTTGCCGCTGCTGCCGGAGAGCCCGATGACCTCGCCCGCCGCGACCGACTGACCCGGCACCACCCGGGGACGCTCGACCATGTGGCAGTAGCGGGTGATGAACCCGCCGGCGTGCAGGATGTCCACGAACCATCCGCATCCGCCCTTGTTCGGCCAGCCGTCCCGGTCGCAGTCCTTCCGCCCGGCGCTGTCGGGATCGCAACGGGCCACCAGCACCCGGCCCGCCGAGGCGGCGTGGATCGGCGTGCCCTTCGAGGCAGCCAGGTCCACGCCGTGGTGGCTGGGACGGGCGGTGGTCCGGAAGCCGGAGACCACGCCGCCGGGCAGCGGCGCGGTCCAGCCGGAGGCGGCGATCCGGTCTCCGGCCGCCGCGTCGCACACGGCCTTGCCGGCGATCTCCACGGTCCGGGCGGCGCCGCCGGCCAGCGCGTCGACGATGCGTCCGGCCAGTTCCTCGTGTTTGGCGTAGGCATCGGGGTAGGCGCTCACCTGGACCCGCTGGGCCACGACGGTCAGCGGGCGCTGCTGCCAGTTCGGCACCTTCACCATCTTCTGGTAGAACTTCCGGGCCGTGTACGAGGGCGTCATCCGCTGCTCGACGCTGCCCCACCCGGGCCGCTGCTGGAACAGGCCGAGCGAGTCGTGGTCGGCGCCGACCCCTTCGTGCGGCAGCGCCAGCGACGCCGGGACCGTGCTGTTCGCTAGGTTGCGCAGCGCTGATTCCTGCATAGCGGTGGCCAGCGCGATCACCCAGCCGCGGGCGGGGACCTTCATGTCCTGGCCGACCTTGATGATGACCGCTGCGTTGCGCAGCTGACGCTCGCCGTACTCGGCGAAGCGCGGCATGTCCCCGGTCAGGTTCACCTGGTAGGCCGGGTCGCAGCTCAGGGCGGCGAGCTTCGGGTCGTCCCCGTCGCCGCCGAGTTCGGTGAGGAAGAAGGCGCCGGCGCCGCCGACGCAGCAGAGCAGGGCGAGTGCCGCCGTGACAGCGGTGGCGAGCACGCCGACCCGCAACTTCCGGCGGACCTGTCCGGCGACGGCCGGGCCGGCGGTCACGACCGCTCCCAGTCGACGGCGTCCACCAGCCAGGGGCCGTCCGGTGCGACGAGTTCGAGCCGGAGCGTGCCGTTGTCCAGCGGAACGAGCGCCTCCACGAACGACTCGGTGCGGGGCCGGAGGGAAGGTGCGCCTGTCGTCTTCCGCGCCGGCACGGTCTCCGGGTCGGCGTCTGTCATCTTCTCCGCCAGCGCGGGGGTGGAGAGCGGCCGGAGCCGGGCCTGCCAGGCGTCGCCGGTGCTGCCCGGGCCGCTCAGCCACGCGTTGGTGAACCGCCCGGCGACCTGCTCCGGCGTGTCCTCGCCCGGCCGGGTCTTCGGGGCGACAGCGGTCGGCGGGCTGGCCAGCACGCCGTCGTCACCGGCCTCCGGGTCCGCGGTGCTGATCGGCTGGCTAGGCCGGCTGGTCAGGCCGAGCCCCGAATCGCCGGGCCCGCCGACCAGGCGGGCCGCGCCGATCACACCGAAGACCAGCACGGCGATCACCAGGGCGACGCCGAGCCTCGACCGGAGTACCCGGGTGAAGAGGAACTCCAGCGCGCGCCGCACCGGACTCACCGGGCCTCGGAGCGGATGCGCGGCGCCGGCCGGGCCGGGGATGTGCCGCGGCCCGCGGAGTCCGGCCGGTAGACGGCGTAGGAGGGCGCCTCCTCCGGCACGTCCGGCTCGGTCCAGGTCGACGGCGCGCGCCGGGGGCGGGGCGTGCTACCGGGACTCTCGCCCGGCCGCCCGCTCGCGGGCGCCCCCTCCGTCCGTTCCCGTCCGTCCGGCCGCTCCCGTTCGGCCGGTGTGGCGCTGTGCGCCGGATCCTCGTGGCGGGCCTCCGGCCGGAGGCTGCGCTGATCGGCGGTGACGGTACGGCGTCTGCCGATGGTCGGCTCGTTGGTGCCGCCGGGCTCGGCCACGTCCAGCCGGGCGGCGATCCGCATGTCCCGGAAGAACCGGCGGTGCCAGGAACCGGCCGAGCTGACGGCCTCGCTGCTGTCCTTGCCGCCGAGCTGGGTGATGCGGCGGTACGGCCGCAGCAGCAGCCAGCCGACCACGCCGCAGAGCCAGACCAGGACCACCTGGAGCCAGCCGGGCAGCGTGGCGGTGTTCATGATCAGGTCGACGGCGAAGAGGTAGATGGCCGCGCCGGTGCCGAAGATGGCGATGTTGAAGACGGCGGCGACCACCGCGTTCGCCAGCCGCCGGAGGCCGGCGCTGGCCGGGCGCATCAGGCCGACCGTGCCGAGGATCGGCGCGGCGATCACCGCCCAGCGGAAGATCAGGAAGCCGAGCAGCACCAGTAGCGACGCGGTGAGGTCGAACATGGCGAACAGCACCGAGGCCAGCACCGCGATGAACCCGGCACCGATTCGATCCATGTCCCGCGTGCCCTGGAGGTACTCGTACGCCTCGGGGTCCTCGGTCTTGATCTGCTCGGCGACCTTGGCCCACTGCTGCTGCTTGGCCTTGATGACGACGTCGCGAGTGGCGGGCTTGGACCGGATAGCCTCCGCCTCGCCCCATGTCAGTGACTTGGCGTCGTACAGGGCCGGGCCGTACTTCTTCGCGGTCTCGCTGTCCGCCGAGCCGAGCACACCGCGCAGCCAGTTCCGGTAGAGCATTGTCTCGGTCGCCGTGTCGCTGGCGCGCACGGCGGGTGGTCGCTTGTCGACGCAGGCGCTCGGGTTCGGCAGCGCGCACTTGTCCGGCGGAACGGTCTTGGAGGAGGGGCCGACCGCGTCGTGCACCACGCCCAGTGTGGTGATCAGCGTGCTGTCGGCGATGTTCGCGGACTTGACCGGCCAGGCGGCCAGCGCGGTCACCGCCACCATCACCAGCAGCGCCCAGCCCGCAGTGGTCATCGCGTTGCTCATGTCCGACTGGCGGGACCGCCAGAGCAGGTAGAGGCCGACCACGCAGACCGTGATGATGCCGAAGACGCTGAACACCTTCTGGTAGACGGCCTTCGTGGCCTGCTCCACCAGCGGGTCGGCCCAGCTCCACATGGTGCGCGGATCCCACGCGCGCTCCCGCAGCGCGTTGGACGCGCCGATCACCGCGTTGGCGAACATGAACTCGCCGTTGGCGACCATCGTGGTGAAGCGGTAGTCCGGATGCAGCACCGAGGAGGCGCAGCCCCCGTCGACGTCGTACGTGTTGTAGCTGTAGCCGGCGTAGCCGTAGTCGCTGTAGAGGCCCTTCGGGCCGGGCTCCTTCGCCGAGTCGGGCCGGGACGCGAACCAGCCGGCCAGGCCCGAGTCCGGCGCGGCGGGCACCGGCGCGTTGCGGCACTCGACCTGGTCCTCGCTGACCGCCTTGAGGCGGCCGACGCAGGCGCGGAAGTCGGCCTGCCACTCCTTGGTGCTGCACAACTCGGCCCGCGCCTGGGTGACCGGCGCGGCGGCGTACGCGGGTGTGGCCGCACCGATCACCGGCCAGGAGATCGTGGCCCCGGCGAGTACGCCGAGCGCGAGGAGGAGCGCCGCGATCCGTGCCCTCGCCATGTCACGCCTCCAGGTCAGCCAGGACGGTCGGCAGTATCCCGGCGGCCTGGGCGACCGCGGCGGGGGTGGTGTCCAGGTGCTCCAGCAGCCCGTCGACGTACGACACGTCGACCCGGACCTTCTGCACGCGACCGTCGACGTCGCGCATGACGAACTCGCGGAAGCCGAGCCGGTTGGCCGATCCGCTGTCCGCCTGGGAGAGCGAGGCGAGTGTGGCCTCGTAACCGTCGTCGACGGGCACCCGCAGCAGGCGCAGCGCCTCGGAGGCGATCTCGCTGTCCTCGGCGATCCGGCCGACGAAGACGGTGGAGACGAGGTTCTGCACGTCGAGGCCGAGGATGTCCTTCGGGTTCTGCGAGGCGACGAGCGCGGCGAGGTTCCACTTGCGGGAGTCGCGGGCGAGCCGGACCAGGAACGACCGGCCGGAGCGCCAGCCCTCCATGAAGTGGGCCTCGTCGAGGCCGACCAGTTTCCGGGAGGACATCGACCCGCCGTAGCAGCGGCGTACGGCCAGCCGGTGCGCGGTGTGCAGCATCGGCAGCGCGAGCGCCTCCTCGGCCGACCAGTACTCCCGTTCGATCTTGAGGTCGGGGAGCCGCAGGCCGGCCATGGTGATGACGGTGAGCGCGGCGTCGGCGCCGAGCAGCCCTTCCGGCGGCCGGCCGAAGAAGAGCATGGCCAGCGGCATCTCGGCGGTGTCGAGCAGCAGGTGGGCCAGCTCGCGCCCGGCGTCGTCGTCGAGCCCTTGCAGGCAGGCCACCACGTCGTCGAGCGTGGAGGTCTCCTCGGCGGGAACCTGGCGTACGGCGTGCCGGAACAGCGTGGCGGTGGACGCCTCCCGGGCCACCTGCGGCGGCACCAGCATCATGCAGATGTCCTGCACGAGCATTCGGCGCTCGGCGCGGGCGTTCGACACGGCGATCTCGAACTCGCGGTCACCGGCCGCCCCGGCGCCGAACTCGGTGCGCAGCGGCGTCGGGATCAGCGCGTACGGCGCCAGCGTGCCCTGCTCCGAGCCGGTCAGGTTGAGCACCCGGGAGTACGGGGCGAGTTCGGGCATGGCGCAGAGCCGGGCCAGCGGGCCGGACGGGTCGAGCAGCGTCACCTGCGCGCCACGGCGCGCTGCCAGGTAGCCGAGCGCGCCGAGCAGCGTCGACTTGCCACCACCGGGTTCGGCGACGAAGACGGCGAGGCCGGAGCGTTCGCGTACCTCCATCGGGAAGTGCAGGTCGAGGAAGACCGGACGGCGGCAGGTGCCGGCGGTACGCCCGATCAGGTCGCCGCGCCGGTCGCCGACTGTGGACGCTGCCTGCGGCAGCGCGGCGGCGAGCAGGTTGACCGGCATCCGCCGGACGTAGCCGGTGTTGGCGATCGGCTCGCCGGGGATGAACTCGCGGGCCAGCCAGTCCTGGTTCTTCGGGTGCTGGAGCGAGATCCGCAGCTCACGGGAGTAGAGCTGGATGAGCCGCCGGGCCCGCTCCAGGCACTCCTCCCGGGTACGGCCGCCGACGGCGATGCGGTGCCAGCCGTGTGCCCGGGCCGAGTCGACGGGCAGGCCGGTGGTCATCTCGTCGCCGATCACCAGCGCGCGCTTGGCCAGGCGTTCCAGCTCGGGCGGCGCGTCGATGCCGTGCTCGGCGTAGTCGAGCTGCTGGGAGCGGATCATCCGCAGCCGGTGTTCGAGGTTCCGGAACGAGTCGTTGGGGCCGAGGATGTCGACCCGGGTGGACAGCTCCATCGGCCAGGGCAGCCGCTCGTGGAAGTGCAGCCAGGGCTCGTGCCGCTCGGGGATCTCCAGCGGCTCCATCCGGCCGACCGCGAGCACCGCGACGTGGCGTTCCTCGCCGGTCATCCGGTTGACCAGCTTCACCGTCGAGCCGTACGGGGTGCGGTAGCGCTCCACCTGCTCGGTGAGGGCCAGCAGGTCGCCGCGTTCCCACCGGCCGTTGGTGATCGGGGACAGGACGCCGGGCGGCGCCATGCACAGCGCCACCGACCGGTAGAGCAGCCATTCCAGTTCGGGCGCGGTGACCCGCCGCCCGCGCATGCCGAACGCGCCGAGGACCTCGTCGAACTGCTCGACGGTACGGCTCAGCCGGCGCCGCTCGCCGTCGGCGGTGCCCCGGCCGAACGTGCGGAGCAGACGTTCGGTGAGCGAGTCGCCGAGCGACCGGCGGGCGAACGTGACGCCGAGGTAGGTCTGGCCCTCGGCGTGGTTGACCGCCATCAGGTGCCGCTGGGCGGCGACCAGGTGGTCGGCCCAGCCGGTGGTGCCCGGTACGTCGGGCAGCGGGGCGGCGGTGTGCGCGTCGATGGTGCGGGCCCACTCGTCGGCCGGGAAGGGCCGGGTGGTGCGGCGCAGGTGCAGCCGGAATCCGGCGAGTCCGGCGTACTGCTCGGAGATCGCCGAGAGCAGTGCCTCGCGTTCGGCGTCGGGCCGGAACGCCCACCGCACCTCGGGCAGCCAGTACCAGGCGGTGACGGTGTTGGGGGTGAAGGTGAGGTGGCCGGCGATCTCGGTGATGGCCAGCTCGACCGACGGGTCCCGGTCACCGAACTTGATCTTCGGGGCGCGGACCCGGACCGGCTTGGTCGGCCGGTTGCGGCGTTCC
>NZ_KK037233.1:4701273-4815501 GCF_000568915.1 Micromonospora sp. M42
GCGGCGGGGCGGCGCCACCACCGGCTCGACCGGCGGGGGCGGGGTGGGGGCGGGTCGCCGGACCCGGGGCTGCGCGCCGCCGAAGAGGTCGAGGAAGGGCGAGTCGATGTCGCCGTCGGGGCGTACCGGCTCGCGGGGCGTGATCGGTCGCGGCGGTTGGAAGACACCGACCCGGCTGTGTCCCGGGCTGGTGACGAGCGCGCCGTCCAGGACGACCTCGTCCAGATCCTCGTCCGGTGGGTAGTCGAACGATCGCTGACGGTTACCATTCGGCCCGGCCGGACGCCCGGCCGGGGAACCCGGCGTGGAAGAGCGACTCATGCGACCGCCTCACCCGCGTCGTTCGTCTGCACGGTTGTCGTACGCCCGGTCATGCCAGTTCCTCCCGGATCCTGATCCGGCTCGCGACGAGCCGCGGATCCCGCTGCTCGGTGGCCGGTTCCCGGGTGCGTCGCCAGTCGGTCAGCGCGGTCCGGATCACCATGCGCGCGGGCCGGTCCGGGTCGACGTACCGGAAGATGAACGAGGTCGTCACGATCGCCAGCGAGATCTCCCAGGCGGGGAAGAGCTCGACCTGGAGCGTGAACAGCCAGTGGATGAACATGTAGAGGGGTACGAGCAGCATGAACAGGCCGTACTGGGCGTACGGCAGGTGAACGGGAAGGGTGTACCCGGGCGGCCCCAGGTAGACGAGGCGTGCCCGGTAGATGTCGTCGTCGGTGCGCAGCCGCATCGTCGCCCAGCGTCCTACTCGAAGATCAGGTTGATCAGGTAGTCGCCGACGAAGAAGAGTGTGGCGGCGCCGGCGATGAAGGCCAGGCCGATGATGGCGATGGCCGAGCTGGTCAGCACCTTGGAGATCTCACCCCGGCTGGCCCGGCCGATGAAGATCACCCCGAGGACGGCGAGCAGGATCGGTGCGATCTTGCTGGCGAAGAAGGTGACGACGTTGTCGGTGTCGATGCCCTTCGGAGCCGGCTCGGCGAGTGGAGTCGACGCCAGGGTGTGGAGCGCGTGGTCGACGGCGCTCGACGCCGCTGCCATGAGCTCGATGGCGATCACTGGAAACCTCCCCAAGGTCGCGGCCGGCGGTGCCGCGTTGGTGCAAGTAGGCAAGCCTGGCGGGATGGTGCTCGGCGGACACGGAAGTGGTCAACGCTGTGTCCGTGACCCACCACGCTGGGTGGTGAGTTTTGGGCGGATTCTTCCCGCTTCGGCCCTCCCTCCAGGCTTCGCCATCTCGATGCTGGGCAATTCCAAAGCGTACGGCCCGGCCACCTTTGCGACAAGCCGCGAAGAGTCGACCGTGAATCGCCCGGAAGACCGATCGTACACCTGTTCCAATCCGCATGTCAGGGCTGCTGCGTCGGCGGCTCGCCCGGTCGCCGGAAGCCCCGCCCACGAGCGGTACTGTCGGCTCCGTGACCGATCTGGTACGGGCGGAGACCCCGGTGGTGATGGGCGTCCTGAACGTCACGCCCGACTCCTTCTCCGACGGCGGCAGATACGCCGATTTGGACGCGGCAGTCGCACACGGGGTGCGACTTCGCGCCGACGGCGCCGACCTGATCGACGTGGGCGGCGAGTCCACCCGGCCCGGCGCCGAGCGGGTCGACGCGGAGACGGAGACCGCCCGGGTGCTGCCGGTGGTCCGTGAGCTGAGCGCCGCCGGCATCGTCGTCAGCATCGACACCAGCCGGGCCCGGGTCGCCGAGGCGGTCCTCGCCGCCGGCGCGTACCTGGTGAACGACGTCTCCGGCGGCCTCGCCGACCCGGACATGGCCCGGGTGGTCCGCGACGCCGGCTGTCCGTGGGTGCTCATGCACTGGCGGGGACACTCGCGGGAGATGCGCGAGCTGGCCACGTACACCGACGTGGTGACCGAGGTCCGGGACGAGCTGAGCCGGCGGGTCGACGCCGCGCTCGCCGCCGGAGTGGCCGCCGACCGGATCGTCGTCGACCCAGGTCTGGGCTTCGCGAAGACCGCCGCGCACAACTGGGCGCTCAGCGCCCGCCTGCCCGAGCTGGTCGACCTGGGCTTTCCGGTGCTCTTCGGGGCCAGCCGCAAGTCCTACCTGGGCCGGTTGCTCGCCGACGCGGCGGGCGAGCCGCGGCCCACCGCCGGGCGGGAGGCCGCGACCGTCGCGACGAGCGTGCTCGCCGTCGCGGCCGGCGCCTGGGGGGTACGCGTGCACGACGTCCGCGGCACCGCCGACGCGCTCGCCGTCTGGCAGGCCACCGGCAGCCCCCGTCTCGCCACCGCGACCGGCAGGCGGCCCGCGACCGCGCCGCCGGCCGAAGCGGTCACCCGCAGCCGTCCGGCGGAAGCGGCCACCGGCGCGAGTGGAGGCGACAGGTGACCGACCGGATCGAGCTGACCGGCCTGCGCGCGCACGGCCGGCACGGCGTCTACGACTTCGAGCGCGCCCAGGGGCAGGAGTTCGTGGTCGACGCGGTGCTCGAACTGGACCTGGGCCCGGCCGCCCGCTCCGACGAGGTGACCGACACCGTGCACTACGGGGAACTCGCCGAACGGCTGGTCGCGGTGATCACCGGCGAACCGGTGAACCTCATCGAGACACTCGCCGACCGGCTGCTCGCGGTCTGCCTGGCCGAGCCGCTGGTCGCCGCGGCGACGGTGACCGTGCACAAGCCGGAGGCACCGATCCCGCACGCGTTCCGGGACGTCGCCGTCACGATGAGGCGTACCCGGTGACCCGGGCCGTGCTGTCGATCGGCAGCAACCTGGGCGACCGCCTCGGCCACCTGCGCGGCGCGGTGGCCGCGCTCGGCGACCGGGTCCTGCTGGTCTCCGGTGTCTACGAGACTCCACCGTGGGGGGACGCGGACCAGCCCGCGTACCTGAACGCGGTGGTGATGGTCGCGGACCCGGCGGCGACGCCGGAGGACTGGCTGGCCCGCGCCCGGGCCGCGGAGGCGGCGGCCGGGCGGGCCCGCGACCCGGAGCGGCGGTACGGGCCGCGCACGCTCGACGTGGACGTGATCGCGGTCTGGGACGACGCCGGCCAGCCGGTGCTCCGCGACGACCCCGAGCTGACGGTGCCGCATCCCCGGGCCCACCTGCGCGCGTTCGTGCTGCGCCCGTGGATCGACGTCGAGCCGCACGGCCGGCTGCCCGGGCACGGCTGGCTGACCGATCTGCTCAACGCCGAGCCGCTGGCCGGTGACGCCCTGGAACTGAGCCCACGACCCGATCTGACGCTAGAGTCGGACACATGACCCGCAGGAGCGTGGCCCGGCAGTGGCGAGCTGAGGAGGCGCGGTGAGCACCGACCGCTCCCCGCAGGGGCCCGACCGCTTCCGGATGGGGCCGACCCGGGCCTCCACGCTCGTGGTGGCCGGCCTGGCCGCCGCCGCGGTGGCCTGGCTGCTGATCAGCGGCTTCTACTACGACTTCGCGCCCGACCTGCCCTGGCTGCCGGTGATCACGCTGGCCGGCCTGGCCGTGCTGGAGGGCTACGCGGCGGTGAACACCCGCAGCCGGATCGAGCGGCGGCCCGGCCGCGAGCCGGTGAACCCACTGCTGGTCGCCCGGTTCGTGGTGCTGGCCAAGGCGTCCGCGCTGGCCGGTGCCATCTTCGCCGGCTTCTACGCCGGCCTGACCGGCTGGCTCTTCGTGGAACGGACCAATGCCGCCCAGGGCGATCGGCCCGCCGCGCTCGGCGGTCTGATCGCGTCGCTCGCGCTCGTCGCCGCCGCGCTCTGGCTGGAACGCTCCTGCCGGGTGCCGGAGCAGGAGGACGACGAGGACCGCGAGCCGGGCGACCGCGAGACGCCGCGCGGGCGTCTCTGATCCGGGGTTCCCCACACCCCGGCCCGGCGGTACCGTCCCTGGCGACCGGAGAGCGACGGCCGCCACGGTCCGCCCGCCCGTGGGCCGGACGCGGCCACCTGGGAGGCGCGGGTCTATGGCGTACGACGACGCGGGTCGGACAGCGCCGCCGGAGACATCGTCCGGCGTGCCCGCCGCCGTACTGGAGCACGTCTTCGACGACCCGGCGCACGGCGAGCCCGGCCGGGACCGCATCGCGGTGCACGTGCTCTGGGAGTTCGTGCTGCTCGCCGCGCTGGTCGCGGTGACCTGGCTGCTCTGGCGGGAGAACGCGGACGCGCTGCGCGGCGGCTCCCTGAAGACGCTGCTCGTCGACGTGGCCGCGCTCGGCCTGCTCACCCTGGCCGCCGGCCTGAGCCTGCGGGCCGGCGCGGTGAACCTGGCGGTCGGCCCGGTCGCGCTGGCCGCCGCGCTGCACTTCGCCGAGCAGGGCGACCGCGGCATGCGGGAGGCGCTGCTGCCGGCGCTCGCGGTGGCGGCGGCGGCCGGGCTGGCGCTCGCGCTGGCCGTGGTGGTGCTGCACGTGCCCGGCTGGGCGGCGAGCCTGGCCGGGGCGGCCGGCGTGATCGTCTATCTGGAGCGCCGGAGCGTGCCGGTCGCGGTGCAGAGTGACTACGACCCGCGCCGCAACGCGCTGTACCTCTTCGTGGGCTTCGCCGCGGTGGCCGTCCTCGGTGGCCTGTTCGCCGCGATGATGCCGGTGCGCCGGCTGATCGGCCGGTTCCGGCCGGTCGCCGACCCGGCCCGGCGGCGCGGCGCGGTGGCCGCCACGGTGACCGCGCTGGCGCTGGTCGCGTCCACCGTGCTGGCGGCGCTCGGCGGCGTGCTGATCGCCGCGAACGGGGACGGCGCCGTCGCGCCCGGCACCGGCCTGGACTGGACCGTGCTGGCGGTCGGAACGGTGATGCTCGGCGGCACCAGCGCGTACGGCCGTCGCGGCGGCATCTTCGGCACCCTGCTCGCGGTATGCCTGGTGGTGGTGTTCCTGGCCTGGACCGTGCCGCAGGGCTGGTCGGTCGGCCGGTGGGCGCTGGGCGGCGCCACGCTCGGCGCGGGGCTGCTCGTCACCCGGCTGGTGGAGACGTTCGGCCGGCCCCGCCCGGCGCCGCCGGCGACTGTGGGACCGGTTCCGGTCCGCCCGCTGCGGGACGGCGCGACGAGCGGCGGTTGGGGGATGACCCCGGCGCCCGAGCCCGCCGACACCTGGCCGTCGGTGCTGCCGGTACGCCAGAACGACACCCCGGTGGAGGCCTGGGAGGCCCCGCGCTGGGAGAGTGAGCCCCGGCGCTGGGACGCCGACGAACGCTGACCCGACCGTGGCCGTGCGTCCGGCGCGCCGGAGCTGATCTCGCCGGTTAGGCTCGGCGGCATGAGCGAGACTCCTGCCCCCGGCGGCCGCACCTTCGACGAGCTCGACAAGCTCTCCACCGAGGAGTTGCGCGAGCAGGCGTTCAACCTGGCCCGCGAGCGTCGCGACGTGGGCTTCTTCTGGTCGGTCCTGCGGCACCTGCCCAACGCCGACGAGGCCGCCGCGCTGGACGGCGCGCCGAACTCGATCGGCCCGACCATCGACGAGGCGAACGCGCTCTGGCGCGAGCTGACCGGGCACGGCTACGAGGAGTCCGCGCCGTTGCTGCGCGCCGCCTTCATCGACTACCTGATGAAGCACTGACGTCGATGACGACCCGCCGGCCGGCGACGGCCGGACGGTTGCGCAGGTTTGCCCGGCGCGACCGGCCGGGAACTGACCGTCGCATGGCTCTGGGCAACCGCCCCCGCGCCGTCTCCCGGTACGGCACGGCCGCCGGCACCGGCACCCTCGCCGCGTTCCTGCTGGTCGCCGTCGGCGGCAGTCCGATGTACGTGGACTGGGCGCAGCGCGCCACCGACCCGACCGGGGCGGGCGGCTGGTTCCTGCGGCTGCTGGCCTGGCCGTCCTGGCGGTGGCACGCCGACGAGGGCGTGTTCGCCACCAACCTGCGGGCGATCCTGCTGATCGTGCTGGCCGCTGCGCTGCTCTACCTGCTGCCCGGCCCGCAGGTCGACCGGGTGGCGTCCTCGGGCAGCCAGTTCCTCTCCGGCTGGGGCGCGTACGTGCTCGCCGCCGGGCTCAGCGCCCTGCTCGCCACGCTCCTCGGCCCGCACGGCTCGCTGTTCGCCGCGTTCCAGTCCGCCAGCACCGGCGTCACGTACGGCTTCTTCGCCGGCTGGATCGTCGGGCTGGCCAGCCTGGGCGGCCGGGCCTGAGCTCAGTCCACAGCGCCCAGCGCCAGCACCCGGGTACGGGCGAGCAGGCCCACCGCCCGGCCCTCCTCGGTCACCACGGCGTGCTCCGCGCCGGAGGTGAGCAGCGCGCCGAGCGCGTCGTACGCCGAGTCGCCGAGCGCCACAGTGGGCAGGCCGGCGCCCCCGTCGGCCGGGAGCGGGTCGAGGACGGCGCGGGTCACCGGGGTCACGGCGAGGCGCCGGATGCCCCGGTCGGCGCCGACGAACTCGCGGACGAAGTCCGAGGCGGGTGACCCGAGCAGCGCGGCGGGCGTGTCGTACTGCTCCAGCCGGCCGCCCTCGGAGAGCACCGCGATCCGGTCGCCGAGCCGGACCGCCTCGTCGAGGTCGTGCGTGACCAGCACGATCGTCTTGCGTACCTCGGCCTGCAGGCGCAGGAACTCCTCCTGCAGGCGGGTCCGGACGATCGGGTCCACGGCGGAGAACGGCTCGTCCATCAGCAGCACCACCGGGTCGGCGGCGAGCGCCCGGGCCACCCCGACCCGCTGCCGCTGCCCGCCGGACAGCTCGTGCGGGTACCGCCGGCCGAACTGGGCCGGGTCGAGGCCGACCAGCTCCAGCAACTCGCCGACGCGGGCGCGGGTGCGCTGCTTCGGCCAGCCCAGCAGTCCCGGCACTGTCGCCACGTTCGCCGCGACGGTCTGGTGCGGGAAGAGGCCGACGTTCTGGATGACGTACCCGATGCGGCGGCGCAGCGCCACCGGGTCGACCCGGGTGACGTCGTCGTCGCCGAGCAGGATCCGCCCGCCGGTCGGCTCGATCAGCCGGTTGATCATCCGCAGCACCGTCGACTTGCCGCAGCCGGACGGGCCGATCAGGACCACCAGCTCACCGGCGCCGACCTGCAGGCTCAGCTCGCGTACCGCCTCGGTGCCGTCCGGGTAGCGCTTGCGGATGCGTTCCAGCGTGATCGACGCCGCGCCGTGTCCGGCAGCGTCCCCCGGGGTACCGTCCACCTGTGTCCCTCCACCTGAGCTACCGGGCCGACCCGGGTAATCCGTGGTTCTCCTGGCAGTACGTGCGGGACAACTCTGACACGATCCTGGCCGCGCTGCGTGAGCACACCTGGCTGACCGCCCGGGCCGTGGTGATCGCCGCGCTGGTGGCGCTGCCGCTCGCGGTGCTCGCGTACTGGTTCCGGTCGTTGTCGGCCTCCATCCTTGCGCTGACCGGGGTGCTCTACACCGTCCCGTCGCTGGCGCTGTTCGCCTTCCTCGCGCCCTACCTGGGCATCGGCGCGATCACCGTGCTCACCGTGGTGGCGCTGTACGCGCTGCTGGTCATCGTGCGCAACGCGCTGGCCGGGCTGAACCAGGTGCCGCCGGAGGTGCGGGAGGCCGCCGAGGGCATGGGGTACGGCCGGTGGGGGCGGCTGTTCCGGATCGAGCTGCCGCTGGCGCTGCCCGGCATCCTCACCGGCGTACGGCTGGCGACGGTGTCGACTGTCGCGCTGGTCACGGTGGGTGTGGTGGTCGGCCGGGGCGGGCTCGGCCAGCTCATCTTCGCCGGCTTCCAGAACAACTTCTACAAGGCACAGATCATGACCGGCACGGTGCTGTGCGTGCTGCTGGCGCTGGTGCTGGACCTGGTGCTGGCCGGCGTGGGCCGCCTGCTCACCCCGTGGCTGCGCGGGAGGTCCGCCCGGTGAACCCCGTCGAGCAGGCGGTCGTCTGGCTGAACGACCCGCTGAACTGGACCAATCCCGGCGGCGTGCTGGACCGCCTCGGCGAGCACCTGAGCATGTCCGCCCTGGCGGTGCTGCTCGGATGCCTGGTGGCCTGGCCGATCGGACTCTGGCTCGGGCACAGCGGCCGGGGCGGCGGGCTGGTGCTGCTGGTCTCCAACGTCACGCTGGCGATCCCGACCCTGGCCCTGCTGACCATCCTCCCGCTGACCTTCCTCGGCTTCGGCCGGCCGGCGGTGGTGGTGGCGCTCGCGGTCTTCGCGGTGCCGCCGCTGCTGGCGAACGCGTACACCGGGGTGCGGCAGGCCGACCCGGAGGCGCGGGACGCGGCACATGGGATGGGGCTGTCCGGCGGGCAGGTGCTGCGCCGGGTGGAGCTGCCGCTTGCCGTGCCCTACCTGGCGGCCGGTTTCCGTACCGCGGCCGTGCAGGTGGTGGCCACCGCCGCGCTGGCCTCGTTCGTCAACGGCGGCGGGCTGGGCCAGATCATCCGGGCCGGCTTCGGGCTCGACATCGCCGCCGGCGGCGGCCAGATCATCGCCGGCGGGGTGCTGGTCGCCGGGCTGGCGCTGCTCGTCGAGGGGCTGCTCGCGATCGTGGAGCGGCTCGTCACGCCACGTCCGCTGCGCCCGGTCCGCCGCCGGGCGAACCGCCGCGCGACGGCTGCGACGGCCGGAAGTTGAGCCGCCGGTGACGATCGGGTGACGAAAACCGCTCCGAGTTTGTCGGTCGGGTCCGGAGGATATTGGCTGGAGTCGCGGGTGGCCGTCCGGTTCGCCCGTCGGACACGCGGCCGGCCCGACGGGTCGCGCCGGGACACGGAAGGCGGGCACTCATGCGTGCGCGTACACGACTGGTCGCGGGGGCGTTCGGCGCACTCACCGCGGCCGCTCTCCTCACCGGCTGCGGCGACGCCGGCTCGTCCGGCACCGACGCGCCCGAGCAGGGCGCCTCGGGGGCCGGCTGTGCCCCGGTGGCGGGCGACCAGCTCGTCGTCCTGACCGACGACAAGAAGCTCCAGAACACCGACAACGTCATTCCCGCGATCAACGCGAAGGCGGCCACGCCGCAGCTCGTCGCCGCGCTGGACAAGGTCTCCGCGAAGCTCGACACCCCGAAGCTGATCCAGCTCAACCGGGCGGTCGACGTCGACCGCAAGACGCCGCAGGCGGCGGCGAAGGAGTTCGCGTCCGCCAACGGCGTGACCGACGGGATCGAGAAGGGCCCAGGCGGCCAGATCACCGTCGGCGCCGGCAACTTCAGCGAGAGCCAGACCATCGCCGAGCTCTACAAGATCGCGCTGGAGGCGGCCGGCTACCAGGTCAAGGTGCAGACGATCGGCAACCGGGAGCTGTACGGCCCGGCCCTGGAGAAGGGGCAGATCCAGGTCGTCCCGGAGTACGCCGCCACCATGGCGGAGTTCCTCAACACCAAGGCCAACGGCAAGGACGCCCAGCCCGTCTCCTCACCGGAGCTGGACAAGACGGTCGCCGCGCTGAAGACCGAGGGCGACAAGGCCGGCCTGGTCTTCGGCCAGCCGTCCCAGGCGCAGGACCAGAACGCGTTCGCGGTGACCAAGGCGTTCGCCGACAAGTACGGCGTGTCCACGCTCTCCGAGCTGGCCGCGAAGTGCTCCGGGCAGGCCACCGTGCTCGCCGGTCCGCCGGAGTGCCCGCAGCGGCCGAAGTGCCAGGCCGGTCTGGTCGAGGTCTACGACTTCAAGGCGGGCTCGTTCAGTTCGCTGGACGCGGGCGGCCCGCAGACCAAGAACGCGCTGAAGACCGGCGCCGCGAGCGTCGGCCTGGTCTTCTCCTCCGACGCCGCGCTGGCCACGAGCTGACGCGCCGCGGCCGGCCGGCGCCACTCGCGCCGGCCGGCCGCGCACCCCGGGCGGTTGCCTGCTCAGCAGGCCCGCACATCGAGTCACGCCGACCCGTTCCCCTCAGGTGGAACTCTCGGTACTGTGCTCAGCCATGCCCGCCTCGGTCGCTCCTGCCGACAAGCGCAACCCCACCCCGCTGACAGCCCTGTTCTGGGCCGGTGTGGGGCTGGCGCCGCTGGCCGCGCTCATCCTGCTGATCGCCGACGGCAACGGCTCGCTCCGGTTCGGCGCGGTCCTGGCGATCCTCGCCGTCGTGCTGATCGGCCTGTCCATCGCGCTGCGGCCGGAGGGCGGTTCGGGCGGCGCGGCGTCCGAGGAGTTGCGCGAGGAGCTGGAGCAGCTCCGGCGGGAGCTGCGGGCCGAGATAGTGGCCGCCGCTCAACGCGGCAACCAGGCGCTGGACCAGGCACGCCGGGCGGAGGAGGCGGCCGGGGCGGTGCGGCATCGGCTCGACGCGGCGGCCGCCGGACTGGCCTCCGCGCCCGCCCAGGATCGCCCGAGCGGCGCGGCCCGGGTGCCGGCCGCCGGGGCGTACGAGGCGGATCGGGGTCACCCGGCCGGTCGCGACGAGGACGAACCGGCTCGTCCGGCGTACTCCGGTGGCCGCTACGGCGGCGAGCCCGACGGCGAACCGCCGCGGGCGGGCCGCCACGACGCCGAGCCGGCGCGGGCGGCGGTACGCCCGCCGGACCGGCCCGGGAGCGGCGTGTACGGGTCGGCGCGCGTGTCCGATCCGACCGCCCGGCCGGAGTCCCGCCCGGTGGGCGTGGTCCACCACACCGAGACCGTGCACGTCACCACCCGGCACACCATCGTCGGCGGTGGCGCCGAGCCGACCGGCTCCCGGTACGGCGGATTCCCCGGCGGCTGGTCGGACGAGGACCGCTCCCGGGGCGGCGACCCGGCCGATCACCGGGGCGCGGGGCAGCGTGAGCGGGGCCGCGAGGACCGGGCCGACGCGGGACGGACCGGCACGGACGACAGCGGCTGGGGTGCTCCGGCGGGTGGCGAGCGCTCCGGGTACGGCCGCCGGGTCGGGAGTGCGCGGGACGACGGCTTCGGGCCGGGTGACGGGCACTCGCCTGCCGACGCCGGACGCGCGGGCGCCGAGCATCCGTGGGCGGGCGTCGGCGGGGAGCAGGGCTGGTCCGTGGGTGGCCGTTGGTCGGACGACCAGGGCCGGGCGGCGGCCCAGGAGCAGCGACAGTGGTCGGGCGACGACCGGGCCGGCTGGGCGCCGGGCGGCGCGGCCGACGTTCCGGCCTGGCCACCGGCCGCGCGGCACAGCGAACCCGCCGCGCGGCACAGCGAACCGGCCGTCCGGCACAGCGAACCGGGCGCGTCCGGGGCCCTGGACGCGCGGGAAGGCCGGGACCGGGCGGACGGCGATCACTGGTCCGAGCTGCGTGCGGGTAACCGCTGGGCGGCGGTTCGCGACGACGACGCGGGCCGGGAGATCCGCCTCGGGGAGCGACGGGCCGCGATGCACGCCGACAGCGCCGGCACGGAGTACCGGATCGAGGACCGATGGGCGTCGGTGCGCGGCGGCAGGGCGGACGCGGGTGGGCCGGGTGACGGCCACCCGGCGTTGCCGGCCGGCGGGGTGCCGGTGCCGGACGAGTGGCGGCCGCCGACCCAGCGCAGCGGCCAGCCGGAGTGGCGCCAGCCGCCCCCGGAGTGGCGTCAGCCCGAATCGGCGCGCCGCGAGCCCGAGCCCGAGCCCGAGCCGCAGTGGCGTCAGCCGGAACCGCAGTGGCGTCCGGCCGAGCCGGAGTGGCGTCAGCCGGAACCGCAGTGGCGTCAGCCGGAACCGGAATGGCGAGGCTCGGAGCGCGGCGCCCACGGCCAGCAGCGGGACACCGCCGACCGCTGGCGCTGAGCGTCCGGGACGGCCGTCACTTGTCGATGTCGCCGACCACGAAGAACATCGAGCCGAGGATGGCGATCAGGTCGGGCACCAGGCAACCGGGCAGCAGCGACGACAGCGCCTGCACGTTCGCGTACGAGGCGGTGCGCAGCTTCATCCGCCACGGCGTCTTCTCGCCCCGGGACACCAGGTAGTAGCCGTTGATGCCGAGCGGGTTCTCGGTCCAGGCGTACGTGTGCCCCTCCGGCGCCTTCAGCACCTTCGGCAGCCGCGTGTTCACCGGCCCGCTGATCCGGTCCACCCGGTCCAGGCACTGCTCGGCGAGGTCGAGCGAGACGTACACCTGGTCGAGCAGCACCTCGAAGCGGGCGTGACAGTCCCCGGCGGTCTTCGTCACCACGGGCACGTCGAGCTGGTCGTAGGCCAGGTACGGCTCGTCGCGACGCAGGTCGAGGTCGAGCCCGGAGGCGCGGGCGACCGGCCCGGACGCGCCGAACGCGGCGGCGTCGGCGGCGGAGAGCACGCCGACCCCGACGGTACGGGCCAGGAAGATGTCGTTGCGCCGGATCAGGTTGTCCAGGTCGGGCATCCGGCGGCGTACCTCGGCGACGGCGGCGCGGGCGCGCCCGGTCCAGCCGGACGGCACCTCCTCCTTCAGGCCGCCGACCCGGTTGAACATGTAGTGGATCCGGCCGCCGGAGACCTCCTCCATCACCGCCTGGATGGTCTCCCGTTCCCGGAACGCGTAGAACATCGGCGTGATCGCGCCGATCTCCAGCGGGTACGAGCCGAGGAACATCAGGTGGTTGAGCACCCGGTTCAGCTCGGCCAGCGCCATCCGCAGCCAGGTGGCGCGTTCCGGCACCTCCATGCCCATCAGCCGCTCGACCGCGAGCACCACGCCCAGCTCGTTGGAGAACGCCGACAGCCAGTCGTGCCGGTTCGCCAGCACGATGATCTGCCGGTAGTCGCGTACCTCGAAGAGCTTCTCCGCTCCCCGGTGCATGTAGCCGACGATCGGTTCGGCGGCGACCACCCGCTCGCCGTCGAGCACCAGCTTCAGCCGCAGCACGCCGTGCGTCGAGGGGTGCTGCGGCCCGATGTTGAGCACCATGTCGGTGCCGAGCTGCTCACCGCCCGCGCCGGTGCCGACTGTGAGCTCGCGGAGGTCGGCGGCGTCCGTGGTCATGCCCGTCATCGTGCCACGACCGCGTCGAGCGTGACGCCGACCGGCTGCCGCAGCCACAGGTGCCCGCCGAGCCCGGCCGGGTCGGTCAGCTCGGCCGCCGCCGACGCCGCGGCGAGCGCCCGCAGGTAGCCGGCCGGGTCGCGGGAGGCCAGGCTCAGCGGCGGTCGCCCGCCGTCGGCCCCGAGCGCCCGCAGCGCCTCCCGCTGAGAGACCACTGAGTACGCGCACCGCGCGACCCGCTCACCGGCGGAGGCGACCGAGTCCATGGCGACGTGCGCCGTCACGTCGCACGACCCGTCCGGAACCGGCGGCACCTGCCGCCCACCCCGATACCCGGTCAACGTCCCGTCCAGGGGACGCGAGTCCCGCAGATGCCCGTAGTCCACCGCAAGCGCCAGCCCCCGCGCCACCTTCCCGACGGCCCCCGCCCAGGCCAGATCCCGCCCCACCCCGATCTCCGCCCGCCCACCGCTGCTGCCGCCCCCACCAACGGCGTTGATCAAGGAGTTTGTGTCCTGATCCGAGCTCTCCACGTCCGCAAACTCCTTGATCAACGGGGCGTTGCGCGGGAGGGCCGGGGGCCACCAGTGGGTCAGCCAGGTGGTTTCGGTGGGGGACGGGGGCGGGCCCAGCGTCTCCTCGCCGGTTCTCGGGTTCACCAGGAGGAGGCGCCAGCCTGCCTGGGTGTGGACCGCCACGTCCACCGGGACGTTGTCCAGCCATTCGGTGGCCAGGAGCAGGCCGGTGATGCCGTCGGGGATGTCGGTTCGCCAGTCGATCTCCGGAGGCAGGTCCGGCGGGCGGGTGGCTCGTTCCACTGCCACCGGGTGGATCCGGGCGGACAGCTCGGGTGCGGCCCGGGCCAGCAGGGCCCGGAGCAGTTCGCCCCGGCCCGCGCCCACGTCCACCACGTCCAGCCGGTCCGGGTGGCCCAGCGCCGCGTCCACCGCTTCGAGTTGCCGCAGCAGGCAGGCGGCGAAGACGGGTGAGGCGTGCACGCTCGTGCGGAAGTGCGCGGCTGGGCCGGCGCCGGAGACGAAGAACCCGTCCGGCCCGTACAACGCCTGCTCCATCGCGTCGCGCCAGCGCAGCGGGGTGGTCACCCGCCGACCCTACGGGACGTACCCGAAAGTGCGGTTTGCCCGCCACCGCAGCGGCCTCTTCGGGCGGCCGGTGAAGGTTTTCACACCTTCTTGTTTCCGGTCTGTCACCCGGGCGCATACTTGCCATCGACCGGTACCCCCTTCGAGGACTGGATCGCCGCCATGAGCGCACCGCTGCGCCACCGGGCCACCGCTGCCCCGCTCGTCTTCCCGCGTACCCTCGCCGTCGGCGTGCTCGGCGCCGGCCGGGTCGGCGCCACGCTGGGCGCGGCTCTCGCCGCCGCCGGCCACCGCGTGGTCGCCGCGTCCGGCGCCTCGGGCGCGACAGGGGCCCGGCTGGCGCTGTGCTGCCCGAGACCCCGCACCGCTCCGCGTCCGAGGCGGCGCGTGCCGCCACCCACCTGCTGATCGTCGCCGTCCCCGACGACGCGCTCGCGGGCGTGATCGCCGACCTGGCCGCGAGCGGCGCGCTGCGCCCCGGCCAGGTGGTGGCGCACACGTCCGGCGCGCACGGGCTGGCCGTGCTGG
Organism: Micromonospora sp. M42; assembly: GCF_000568915.1. Classification (NCBI taxonomy): domain Bacteria; kingdom Bacillati; phylum Actinomycetota; class Actinomycetes; order Micromonosporales; family Micromonosporaceae; genus Micromonospora; species Micromonospora sp. M42. The sequence goes on from NZ_KK037233.1 coordinate 4,715,666, forward strand.
CCCCGGCCGCCGAGGCCGGCGCCCGGCCGCTCGCGCTGCACCCGGCGATGACCTTCACCGGTACGCCGGACGACCTTGTCCCGCCTGCCCGGCATCTCGTACGGCGTGACCGCCCCGGCCGAGCTGCGCGCGTTCGCGGCCCCGGCTGGTGGCCGACCTGGGCGGTGTGCCGGAGTGGGTCGGCGAGACCGACCGGCCGCTCTACCACGCGGCGCTCGCGCACGGCGCGAACCACCTGGTGACGCTGGTCAACGAGGCGTCGGACCGGCTGCGTGACGCCGGCGTGGAGCGGCCGGAGAAAGTGCTCGCCCCGCTGCTGCGGGCCGCGCTGGAGAACGCGCTGCGGTTGGGCGACGACGCGCTGACCGGCCCGGTGTCGCGGGGCGACGCGGGCACCGTACGCCGGCATCTGGACCGGCTGGCGCGGACCGCGCCGGAATCCGTACCCGCGTATCTGGCGTTGGCACGACGGACGGCGGACCGCGCCGTCGCGGTCGGCCGCCTGCGCCCGGCGGACGCGGCCGCCCTCCGGGACGTGCTGGACGGAATCGAGGTGGCGGCCTGATGGCCGAGGTGCTGCACACGCGCAAGGAGCTGGCGGCCGCCCGCGAGGCGATGACCGGCACGGTCGGCGTGGTGATGACCATGGGCGCGCTGCACGCCGGGCACGAGATGCTGCTGCGGGCCGCCCGCGAGCGGGCCGACCACGTCATCGTGACGATCTTCGTGAACCCGCTGCAGTTCGGCCCGAACGAGGACTTCGACCGCTACCCGCGCACGCTCGACACGGACCTGGAGATCTGCCGCCGGGTGGGGGTGGACGCGGTGTTCGCGCCGCCGGTGGCCGAGATGTACCCGGAGGGGCAGCCGACGGTACGGCTGAACCCGGGGCCGCTCGGCGAGGACCTGGAGGGTCTGAGCCGTCCCGGCTTCTTCCACGGCGTGCTCACGGTGGTCATGAAGCTGCTCCAGCTCACGCAGCCCGACCTGGCCTTCTTCGGCGAGAAGGACTACCAGCAGCTCACCCTGGTGCGCCGGATGGTCCGCGACCTCGACGTGCCGACCGAGATCGTCGGCGTGCCGACCGTACGCGAGCCGGACGGCCTGGCCCTGTCCAGCCGCAACCGTTACCTGTCGGCGGCGGAGCGGGAGGCGGCGCTGAGCCTGTCCGTAGCGCTGCGGGCCGGGGCGGCGGCGGCCGAGCGGGGCGAGGACGCGGGCGCGGTGCTCGCGGCCGCCCACCGGGCCTTCGACAACCCGGCCGCCCGCCTCGACTACCTGGTGCTCACCGACACCGAGCTGGAGCCCGGCCCGGTCACCGGCCCGGCCCGGCTGCTGATCGCGGCCTGGGTCGGCGCCACCCGCCTGATCGACAACACGGCGATCCACCTCGCGCCGCGTCCCTGACCCCACCACGAATGCGGAAAGGCACCCCGATGTTCCGGACCATGCTCAAGTCGAAGATCCATCGCGCCACCGTGACCCAGGCCGACCTGCACTACGTCGGCTCGGTGACTGTGGACGAGGATCTGCTCGACGCGGCGGACCTGCTCCCCGGCGAGCAGGTGGCGATCGTGGACATCACGAACGGCGCGCGGCTGGAGACGTACGTGATCCCGGGGCGGCGGGGCAGCGGCGTGATCGGCATCAACGGCGCCGCCGCGCACCTGGTGCACCCCGGTGACCTGGTCATCCTCATCTCGTACGGGCAGATGGACGACGCCGAGGCCCGCACGTACCACCCGAAGGTGGTCCACGTCGACGCCGACAACAGGGTCGTGGACCTGACCGCCGACCCGGCCACGGCCGCCCCCGGCACCGCAGGCGCCCCCGTCCCCAACCCCCTCGCCGCCTCTCCCCGTTGATCTTGCAGTCGCGGCCCCTCCGCCACCCCTTTTGGGCGGTTTGTCGAGGCGGTTAGTGCAAGATCGACGGGGCGGAAGAGCGGGGAACGCGGTCTGTCACCGGAAGGTCATTTTCGGCTACCCTGGGCGGACCGTCGGGGATCGACGGTCGTCGGCTGGGGGAGGCCGCGATGCGCCGTGCGATGAGCTTCCTGGTCGCCGCGATGGTCGCGAGCGCCGCTCTGACCGGCTGCGCCGGCACCGGCGGCCTGGACGGCGACCTCGCCGACGACTGGCCTGCGATGGCCGCACCCGGGCCGTTCACCCCGGCCGCAGAGGTCTGCCAGGTCGCCGACTTCATCCCGAGCGTCGGCCTGTCCGCGTACGCGCCGGTCGGCTGCGAACTGCCGCACCGGGTGGAGACCGTGCACGTCGGGGCGTTCACCGCCGACCGGCCCGCCCCGCCGGCGCTCGCCTCACCGGAGATGCGTACCGCGTTCGCCGACTGCGACAAACGGGCCAGCGGGTACGTGGGTGACGACTGGCGCGCCGGACGCCTCCGGCTGGCGGTGGCGGTGCCGACCGCCCTCGGCTGGACGGCCGGCTCCCGCTGGTACCGGTGCGACCTGACCGAGCTGACCACGGTCGAGGCGGCGGCCACCGTGGTCACCCGTACCGGCAGCCTGCGCGACGCGCTCAAGCCGCCCTCCCCGCTGCGGCTGGGCTGCCAGCGCACCACCCGGGAGGCGGGCCGGGTGCAGCGGCTCACCCCGGTCGACTGCGCTGTCGCGCACGACGCCGAGTTCGTCGGCGTGTGGGCCGCGCCGGACCGCCCGTACCCGAAGAAGCCGGAGGACTGGGTTCCCCTCTACGACGGCTGCTTCGCCGTGATCGCCCGCTACACCGGGGTGCCCGCCGACGCGTTCCTGCGCTACCGCAGCGACGTGGTGGTCCGCCCGCCCGCCGCCGGTCGCTGGGCGGTCGGCGACCGGGGCGTGCGCTGCTACCTGTGGCTCAGCGACCGTACGGTGACCACCTCGCTCAAGGGCGCCGGACCGGCTGCCCTGCCGCGCCGGACGAGGTAGCCGAGGGCACTCGTCACGCCCCCCGCGCCCGAGCCGAGTTCGCTTCGGGTTGACTGTGCTCATGGACCTACCCACCGTCGACCTGCCGACGCTGCCCCGGCTGCTCGCCGCGCCCGCCCCCGGGTGGGTGGAGACGACAGACGTGATCGTGGTCGGCTCCGGCGTGGCCGGGCTGACCGCCGCGCTGCACCTGCGCGAGGCGGGTCTGCACGTCACTGTGGTCACCAAGGTCGACATGGACGAGGGTTCGACGCGCTGGGCGCAGGGCGGCATCGCCGCCGTACTGGACCCGGCGGACACGCCGGACGCGCACGCGTACGACACCGAGGTGGCCGGCGTCGGCCTCTGCGACCCGGCGGCGGTCCGCGCGCTCGTGGCCGAGGGCCCGACCCGGCTGCGCGAGCTGATGCGGATCGGGGCGGAGTTCGACCGCAACGCGGACGGGTCGCTGATGCTGACCCGGGAGGGCGGCCACCGCGCCGACCGGATCGTGCACGCCGGCGGTGACGCCACCGGCGCGGAGGTGCAGCGGGCGCTGCACGACGCGGTACGCCGCGACCCGTGGATCCGGCTGGTCGAGCACGCGCTGGTGCTGGACCTGCTGCGCGCCCCCGGCGACGGGCCGGGCGGGCTCGGCCCGGCCTGCGGCATCACGCTGCACGTGCTCGGCGAGGGCAGCGAGGACGGCGTCGGCGCGATCCTCGGCCGCGCGGTCGTGCTGGCCACCGGCGGGATGGGGCAGATCTTCGCCGCCACCACCAACCCGGCGGTCTCCACCGGCGACGGGGTGGCACTGGCGCTGCGCGCCGGCGCGGCCGTCACCGACGTGGAGTTCGTGCAGTTCCACCCGACCGCGCTGATCGTGCCGCCCGGCGGGCCGGGCGCGGGGCTGGCCCAGCAGCCGCTGGTCTCCGAGGCGCTGCGCGGCGAGGGCGCGCACCTGGTCGACGGCGACGGCAAGCGGTTCATGGTGGGCCAGCACGAACTGGCCGAGCTGGCGCCCCGGGACGTGGTCGCCAAGGGCATCCACCGGGTGCTGCTCGCGTCCGGCGCGGACCACGTGTTCCTGGACGCCCGGCACCTCGGCGGTGACTTCCTGGCCCGGCGGTTCCCCACCATCGTCGCGTCCTGCCTGGCCATCGGCGTGGACCCGGCGACCGACCTGATCCCGGTCGCGCCGGCCGCCCACTACGCCTCCGGCGGCGTCCGGACCGACCTGCGCGGCCGTACCTCAATCCCCGGCCTGTACGCCTGCGGCGAGGTCGCCTGCACCGGCGTGCACGGCGCGAACCGGCTGGCCAGCAACTCGCTGCTGGAAGGGCTGGTCTTCTCCCGCCGGATCGCCGAGGACATCGCCGCCGGGCTGCCCGAGCAGGCCCGCCCGGCGGAGACCGGCGCCTGGATCGGCGGCCCGGGCGCGCTGGTGCCGGCGTCCGGCACGGCGGAACTGCAACGGGCGATGACGCGGGGCGCGGGAGTGCTCCGGTCGGCGCGGACGCTGGAGGCCACCGCCGCCGCGCTCACCGGGCTGGGCGCGGGGCGGGGCGTGCCGCGTACCGCCGACTGGGAGGCGACGAACCTGCTCACCGTGGCGTCGACGCTGGTCGCGGCCGCGTACGCCCGGCAGGAGACGCGGGGCTGTCACTGGCGGGAGGACTTCCCGACGGCCGACGAGCGGTGGCTGGGCCACCTGGTGGCCGAGGTGGGTACGGACGGCCGGGTGGCCGAGCGCTGGGAGGAGAAGCACTCATGAGGGAGTCGACGGAGCAGGCGCTGCGCGACGGTGGCCTGGACCCGGAGCGGGTCCGGCGGATCATCCTGGACACGCTGCACGAGGACCTCGGACCCGACTTCCTCGACGTCACGAGCGTGGCCACCATCCCCGACGAGCAGCAGGACACGGCCGATCTGGTGGCGCGCGCCGACGGCGTGGTGGCCGGGCTGCCGGTGGCCGCCGCCGTGTTCGAGCTGGTCGCCGACGTGACCGGCGCCGGGCGTACGGTCGAGGTCGAGCTGGTGGCCCACGACGGGCAGCGGGTGGCGCGCGGCGACGTGCTGGCCACTGTGACCGGCCCGACCCGGCTGCTGCTGACCGCCGAGCGGACGGCGCTGAACCTGCTGTCCCGCATGTCCGGCGTGGCGACGCACACCCGGGCCTGGGCCGACGAGCTGGCCGGTACGAAGGCGACGGTGCTGGACACCCGCAAGACCACGCCGGGTCTGCGGGCGCTGGAGAAGTACGCGGTCCGGGCCGGTGGCGGCACCAACAAGCGGATGGGCCTGTACGACGTCGCCATGATCAAGGACAACCACAAGGTCGCCGCGGGCGGGATCAGCGCCGCGTTCCGCCGGGTCCGGGAGGCGTTCCCCGACGTCCCGGTGCAGGTCGAGGTGGACACGCCGGCCGAGGCGGTGGAGGCGGTGGAGGCGGGCGCGAAGTTCCTGCTGCTGGACAACATGACCCCGGCACAGCTGCGCGAGGTGGTGGCGTCGGTGGGCGACCGGGCGGAGCTGGAGGCCACCGGCGGGCTGACGCTGCCGATGGCCGCCGAGTACGGCGCGACCGGCGTCGACTTCCTCTCCGTCGGCGCGCTCACCCACTCCTCGCCGATCCTGGACATCGCCCTCGACCTGCGCGACGTCTAGGCTGCCGCTGTGCTGCTCTGCATCGACATCGGAAACACGAACACCGTGCTGGCGACCTTCGACGGCGACAAGCTGGTGCACTCGTGGCGCATCAAGACCGACGCCCGCTCCACCGCGGACGAACTGGGGCTGATGTTCCGCGGGCTGCTCGCCGGTGACGCTGTGGAGATCACCGGGGTGGCCGCCTGCTCGACAGTGCCGGCCGCGCTGCGCTCGTTGCGCACCATGCTCGACAGGTACTACGCCGACCTGCCCAGCGTGATCGTCGAGCCCGGCGTCCGCACCGGCGTCCAGCTCGCCATCGACAACCCGAAGGAGGTGGGCGCGGACCGCGTGGTGAACACGCTTGCCGCGTACACGCTCTACGGCGGGCCGTCGATCGTGGTGGACTTCGGCACCACCACCAACTTCGACGTGATCAGCAGCCGGGGGGAGTTCCTCGGCGGGGCGTTCGCGCCGGGCATCGAGATCTCCTTCGACGCGCTGGCCGCCCGCGCGGCGCAGTTGCGCAAGGTGGAGGCGACCCGCCCGCGCTCGGTGATCGGCAAGAACACCGTCGAGTGTCTCCAGGCCGGGCTCTACTTCGGCTTCGCCGGTCAGGTGGACCGCATCGTCGAGCGGATGTCCGAGGAGCTGGGCGGGGTCAAGGCGGTCATCGCCACCGGCGGCCTGGCGTCGCTGGTGCTCGGCGAGTGCCACACCATCACCCACCACGAGCCGATGATCACGCTGATCGGCCTGCGGATGGTCTACGACCGCAACACCTGAGGTGCAAGGAAGGGCCCCCTGTTAACGCCTCCGGTAGAGGAGGGGCCCCTTTTTAACGCCGCCGGGCCCGGAGCACCATCGTGCGGTAGGGCAGCTCGACCGTCTCCCGGCCGGCCAGGTCGGGGTGGGTGGCGAACAGCTCCGCCAGCTCCGCGTCCACCCGTCGCCGCTCGTCCGCGTCGGCGGTCAGCCAGAACGAGCGGGTGTGCAGCATGCTCACCACCTCGTCCGGCGTGAGCGTGGTCGCGTGGGCGAACTCGCCGATCTCGACAGCGGTGAAGGCGGCGCCGAAGTCCGCGTACCGCTGCGTCACGTCGCCCGCGTTGTCCCCGAGGTGCGCGATCCGGGTCAGCTCCGCCACCCACCCGACCCGCTCGTCCCGGATGTTCCAGACCGGCGCGAACGTGCCGCTCGGGCGCAGGACGCGCGCGGCCTCGGCGTGCGCCCGCTCCCTGTCGAACCAGTGGTAGGCCTGCCCGACCAGCACCGCGTCCACCGACCCGTCCGGCAGCGGCACGGCCTCGGCGCTGCCCGCGAGCGCCGTCGTGCCCGGCGTGGCGGCGGCCAGTTGCGCCCGCATCCCCGGATCCGGTTCCACGGGTACGACCTGAGCCACCGTCCCGTCCGCGGTGAGCGCCAGCAGTCCCCGGGTGAGGATGCCGGTGCCCGCGCCGAGGTCGACCACCCGGGCGTCGTGCAGCCCGTCCAGTGCCCAGCGCAACGCGGCCCGGGGATAACGGGGACGGAACCGGTCGTACTCGGCCGCGGCGGCGCCGAACGAGAGCGCCGCAGTGGGGTCGGTCATGACGGGCAGGTTATCCCGTAACGGCCGCCAGGCCGCTTGAGTACGCTCATGTGCTGACCCCGCCGATGTTCCCAAGGCCTGAGGAAGCGTGCCGTGACCGAGCAGAACGCCCTGCCAGCAGACCCCGCCGACGACCTTCCCGAGCAGATGAAGGTCCGCCGGGAGAAGCGGGACCGGATGCTCGCCGAGGGCACCGAGCCGTACCCGGTGGGCTTCCCGCGCACCACCACGCTCGCGCAGCTGCGCGAGCGCTACGCCGACCTGCCCACCGACACCGCCACCGGCGACCGCGCCTCGGTCACCGGCCGGGTGATCTTCATTCGCAACACCGGCAAGCTCTGCTTCGCGACGCTTCGCGACGGTGACGGCACCGAACTCCAGGCGATGCTCTCGCTGGACCGGGTCGGGCCGGAGCGGCTGGCGGACTGGAAGCGCCTCGTCGACCTCGGCGACCACGTCGGCGTGACCGGCGAGGTGATCACCAGCCGGCGCGGCGAGCTGTCCGTGCTGGCCGAGGAATGGGCGGTCACCGCCAAGGCGCTGCGCCCGCTGCCGGTGGCGCACAAGCCGCTGAGCGAGGAGTCCCGGGTCCGCCAGCGCTACGTGGACCTGGTGGTCCGCCCGCAGGCCCGGCAGATGGTCCGCACCCGGGCCACCGCCGTCCGCAGCCTGCGGGACACGCTGCACGGGCAGGACTTCATCGAGGTCGAGACCCCGATGCTGCAACTGCTGCACGGTGGCGCGGCGGCCCGCCCATTCGTGACCCACAGCAATGCGCTCGACACGGATCTGTATCTGCGAATCGCGCCGGAACTGTTTCTCAAGCGCGCGGTGGTCGGTGGCGTCGACCGCGTCTTCGAGATCAACCGTAACTTCCGTAATGAGGGCATCGACTCTTCGCACTCGCCGGAGTTCGCGATGCTGGAGGCGTACCAGGCGTACGGCGACTACGACACGATGGCCGAGCTGACCCGAAATCTCGTACAGCAGGCCGCGATCGCGGTCGCCGGATCGACCGTGGTGACCCACGCCGACGGGCGTGAGTTCGATCTGGGCGGCGAGTGGCGCTCGGTGACACTGTTCGGTGTCCTTTCCGAAGCGCTCGGTGAGGAGGTCACCGTCCGCACCGAAAGGGCACGGCTGGTCGAGTACGCGGACAAGGTCGGTCTCTCCGTAGACCCGAAGTGGGGACCGGGCAAGCTGGCCGAGGAGTTGTTCGAGGAACTCGTGGTGCCGTCGCTTCAGGCGCCCACGTTCGTCCGCGACTACCCGGAGGAGACCAGCCCGCTGACCCGGGCCCACCGCAGTGAGCCGGGCCTGGCCGAGAAGTGGGACCTGTACGTGCTGGGATTCGAGCTGGGTACCGCGTACTCGGAGCTGGTCGACCCGGTCGTGCAGCGGGATCGGCTGGTCGCCCAGGCGCAGCTCGCGGCGCGCGGCGACGACGAGGCGATGCGGCTGGACGAGGATTTTCTCCGAGCGATGGAGTATGGAATGCCGCCGTCCGGTGGCATGGGAATGGGAATCGACCGCCTGCTGATGGCGCTGACCGGGCTGGGAATTCGGGAAACGATCCTGTTCCCGTTGGTCCGGCCGGAGTAGGCGCTCCCGCAAAGCTTCTCCGGCTCGTTACCCCGTCCTATTGACGGAACAAGCGCCGGACGGGTTATTGTGCTCTTGCGAGTATTGCAGGAGCAGCACCCTGCTCGAAAGGAATGTGGGACGTGGCCAAGCAGATCATTCACAAGCTGGTCGATGACCTGGACGGCGGGGACGCTGACGAGACCGTCAAGTTCGCGCTCGACGGCGTGCAGTACGAGATCGACCTCTCCGCATCCAACGCGGAGAAATTGCGTGACGTATTCGCGCCGTACATCGCGAACGGAACGAAGGTCGGTCGCGGGGGTGTGGTCGTGGGTGGCCGGGCCGCTCGGGGCCGGGGCGGCGCGACCGCCGACCGCGAGCAGAACCGGGCCATCCGCGAGTGGGCCAAGAAGGCCGGCAAGGACATCTCCGACCGGGGCCGGATCCCGCAGGAGATCGTGGACGAGTACCACGCGAAGGCGGGGCACTGACCCCACCTTCGTCACGGGCGACGCGACGCCGGACCGGAGTGCGACTCCGGCCCGGCGTCGCCGTTTCCGCCCCGTTGTCACGGTCGCGGCCGGCGTCCCGCCGAGTTGCGGATGTCCGATCCGCCTGGCGGCGAGGCGGAGTGGGGTGGGAAGAAATCTCCACCCGGGGAAGTTGTCCACAGGCGGTGGAGATTCCGTCCACAGGTTGTGGACAACCGCGGCGGGTGTGTGACGCCGCCCAGGTCTGCTCGGCCGGCCCTCTGCCGCCGGTCGAATTTCGCTCTGCGCGTACAGGCAGGGGTCCCGGAACACCTCCTGAGCGTGGACGGTTGTCTGAAACGACGTCGGAACGAGCATTCGCGGGGCCACACGACCTCAGCGGAGACGGTCCGCGGCGATAGAGTAAGGAGGCACGGACGCCCGTCCCGGACGTCCGCGCACCGGCCCCGCCGAGATCTGACCATCAAGGCGCACGGCACGTGAGGAGCACGAGGGCATGTTCGAGCGGTTCACCGACCGAGCGCGACGGGTTGTCGTCCTGGCCCAGGAAGAGGCCCGGATGCTCAACCACAACTACATCGGTACGGAGCACATCCTGTTGGGCCTGATCCATGAGGGTGAGGGTGTCGCGGCAAAGGCCCTGGAGAGCCTCGGCATCTCCCTGGAGGGTGTGCGTCAGCAGGTCGAGGAGATCATCGGCCAGGGCCAGCAGGCGCCGAGCGGGCACATCCCGTTCACGCCGCGGGCGAAGAAGGTGTTGGAGCTGTCGCTGCGTGAGGCGTTGCAGCTGGGCCACAACTACATCGGCACCGAGCACATCCTGTTGGGCCTGATCCGTGAGGGTGAGGGCGTCGCCGCGCAGGTCCTGGTGAAGCTGGGCGCGGACCTGAACCGGGTGCGTCAGCAGGTGATCCAGCTGCTGTCGGGGTATCAGGGTAAGGAGCCGGCCGCTGCGGGTGCGGCGCCGGGTGAGGCCGCGCCGTCGACCAGTCTGGTGTTGGATCAGTTCGGCCGGAACCTGACCCAGGCTGCCCGGGAGGGCAAGCTCGACCCGGTGATCGGGCGGGAGAAGGAGATCGAGCGGGTCATGCAGGTGCTGTCCCGCCGTACGAAGAACAACCCGGTGCTGATCGGTGAGCCCGGCGTCGGTAAGACCGCCGTGGTGGAGGGGCTGTCGCAGAAGATCATCAAGGGTGAGGTGCCGGAGACGCTGAAGGACAAGCAGCTCTACACGCTCGACCTCGGTGCCCTGGTGGCCGGTTCCCGCTACCGCGGTGACTTCGAGGAGCGGCTGAAGAAGGTGCTCAAGGAGATCCGCACCCGCGGTGACATCATCCTGTTCATCGACGAGATCCACACGCTCGTCGGTGCGGGCGCGGCCGAGGGCGCGATCGACGCCGCCAGCATTTTGAAGCCGATGCTGGCCCGGGGTGAGCTGCAGACCATCGGCGCCACCACGCTGGATGAGTACCGCAAGCACCTGGAGAAGGACGCCGCTCTGGAGCGTCGTTTCCAGCCGATCCAGGTGGGTGAGCCGTCGCTGGCCCACACCATCGAGATCCTCAAGGGCCTGCGGGACCGCTACGAGGCGCACCACCGCGTGTCCATCACCGACGCCGCCCTGGTCGCCGCCGCGACGCTGGCCGACCGGTACATCTCCGACCGGTTCCTGCCGGACAAGGCGATCGACCTGATCGACGAGGCGGGCGCTCGGATGCGGATCCGTCGGATGACCGCGCCGCCGGACCTGCGGGACTTCGACGAGCGCATCGCCCAGGTGCGCCGCGACAAGGAGTCCGCGATCGACGCGCAGGACTTCGAGCGGGCCGCGCAGCTGCGGGACACCGAGAAGCAGCTGCTGGGCCAGAAGGCGCAGCGGGAGAAGGAGTGGAAGGCCGGTGACCTGGACGTCGTCAGCGAGGTCGACGACGAGCAGATCGCCGAGGTCCTCGGTAACTGGACCGGTATCCCGGTCTACAAGCTGACCGAGGAGGAAACCTCGCGCCTGCTGCGCATGGAGGACGAGCTGCACAAGCGCGTCATCGGCCAGGAGGACGCGGTCAAGGCGGTCTCGAAGGCGATCCGGCGTACCCGGGCCGGGTTGAAGGACCCGAAGCGCCCGTCCGGGTCGTTCATCTTCGCCGGCCCGTCCGGCGTCGGTAAGACCGAGCTGTCCAAGGCCCTGGCGGAGTTCCTGTTCGGCAGCGAGGACGCCCTCATCCAGCTGGACATGTCGGAGTTCCACGACCGGTACACGGTGTCCCGGCTCGTCGGTGCCCCTCCCGGCTACGTCGGCTACGACGAGGGCGGGCAGCTGACCGAGAAGGTACGCCGCCGGCCGTTCTCGGTGGTCCTCTTCGACGAGATCGAGAAGGCCCACCCGGACGTGTTCAACACGCTCCTGCAGATCCTGGAGGACGGGCGCCTCACCGACGGTCAGGGCCGGATCGTGGACTTCAAGAACACGGTCATCATCCTGACCACCAACCTCGGCACCCGCGACGTCGCCAAAGCCGTCTCCCTCGGCTTCCAGGCGTCGGAGGACTCCGAGTCGAACTACGACCGGATGAAGCAGAAGGTCAACGACGAACTCAAGCAGCACTTCCGGCCCGAGTTCCTCAACCGGATCGACGACACCATCGTCTTCCACCAGCTGCGCGAGACCGAGATCCTCTCGATCGTCGACATCATGATCCAGCGCATCGAAACCCAGCTCCGCAACAAGGACATGGGCCTGGAACTGACCGACAACGCCAAGAAGTACCTCGCGAAGAAGGGCTTCGACCCCGTCCTCGGCGCACGGCCACTACGCCGCACGATCCAGCGCGACATCGAAGACAACCTGTCCGAACGGATCCTGTTCAACGAGCTGACACCGGGTCAGATCGTGGTCGTGGACTGCGAGGGCGACCCGGAGGACATCGACAAGTCCAAGCTCGTCTTCCGGGGCGCGGACCGGCCGGACGCCGTGCCGGACGCGGTCCCGGCGGACCTCGGCGGCACCGCCGCCACCGGCGCGGACGACGCCGCGTAAGGTTCGCACAGTTCGAGGGCGACGGCCCCGGTAGGCGAAAGCCACCGGGGCCGTCGCCTTTCCGTGCCCACCCACCACGCCCTCCTCGCCCCAGCCCTGCCGTGGTCGATCATGAGGTTGACCGCACTTGGCGCCCGATTTGTCGCCGCTAACTTCATGATCAACGGGGCGAGCCGAGGGCGGGCGGAGGCGGGGTCGGGGTGGGAGGGGTGGGGTGGGGGCGGTCAGGGGAGGGGGACGGCGGGGCCGTCGCCGGCCAGGCGGAACGACTCCTCGCCCACCGGTTCCACCAGGCCGTCCATGACCAGGCCGGCCAGCGCTCGCGCCCGCTGCACGTCGTCGTGCCAGACCTGGTCCAGCCGCTGATGCGGCACCGGCCCGGTGGACTCCCGCAGCACGGCGAGCAGCAGCCCGCGTACCTGCCGGTCGGTGCCGGCGTAGCGCTGCGGGCGGCGCGTCGGTCCCGTGGGGGCCGCCTGGCCGGACGCCCGCCAGGCGCAGCTCGACTCGACGGGGCAGATCGCGCAGCGCGGGGCGCGGGCGGTGCAGACGACCGCCCCGAGTTCCATGAACGCGGCGCTCGCCAGCGCGGCGGCGGCCGGCTCGATCGGCAGCAGTTCCTCGGTGGCGACCAGGTCGGCCGGGCGGGTCGTCGGACCGGCGTCGGGTTCACCGGCGATCGCCCGGCACACAACCCGCCGGACATTCGTGTCCACCACGGGGTGCCGCTGCCCGTACGCGAAAGCGGCGACCGCGCGAGCCGTGTACGTGCCGACGCCGGGCAGCGCCAGCAGATGATCGAGCCGGTCGGGTACCACGCCGCCGTGCCGCTCCACGACGGCCACCGCGCATTCGCGCAGGCGTACCGCCCGGCGGGGGTAGCCGAGCCGTCCCCACATCCGGATCGCCTCGGCCGGGGTGTCCTCGGCGAGCGCGCGCGGATCCGGCCAGCGGGCCAGCCACGCCTCCCAGGCGGGCACCACCCGGACCACCGGCGTCTGCTGGAGCATGACCTCGCTGACCAGGATCGCCCAGGCGCCGATGCCCGGCTTGCGCCAGGGCAGGTCGCGGGCGTTGCGCTCGTACCACCGGCTGACCTGGGTGGCGAATGTGGGCTCGGACATCGCGCCGCCGATCATGTCACGGCTGTCTTTCCCGCAGGTTGGGCGGGGCGGGTGGCCGGGCGCGATCGATCATGGGCGACGGGGCAGAATGTCCGAATGAACGAGCTCGCGATCACCGTCATCGGCCGGGACCGGCCGGGCATCGTGGCCGACGTCGCGGAGGTCCTCGCCCGGCTCGGCGCGAACCTCACCGACTCGACTATGACCCGGCTGCGTGGACACTTCGCGATGACCCTGATCTGCGTGGGCCCGGCCGCTGCCGACGTCGAGGCCGCGCTGGCCCCGCTCGCCGCCGACGGACATCTGCTGGCCACCGTACGCGCGGTCACGCCGGACGGCGGCAGCGAGCCCACCGGGGAGCCGTACGTGCTGGCGGTGCACGGCGCCGACCGGATGGGCATCGTGGCGGCGATGACCCGGGTGCTCACCGACGCGGGCGGGAACGTGACCGACCTGAGCACGCGGTTGACCGGTTCGCTCTACGTGGTGGTCGCCGAGGTCGAGCTGCCGCCGGGCGTCTCCGACGAGGTGGCCGGCCGGCTCACCCGCGTCGCGGCGGAGCTGGGTGTCGGGGTAAGCCTCCGCCCGGCGGACACGGATCTGCTGTGACCGGGCCGGAGTACGCGGGCCTGGGCGGCTGGACCCCGGAGAAGCTCGGCGTCCCCGGCGAGGTACGTCCGGTGGTCACCGCCCCGGAGCCGGTGCTGAGCCAACCCGGCCCGGAGGTCGACCCGACGTCTGCCGAGGTGGTACGCCTCGCCGCCGACCTGGTGGCCACGATGCGGGTCTCGCCCGGCTGTGTGGGTCTGGCGGCGCCGCAGGTGGGGGTGAGCGCGCAGGTGTTCGCGGTGGACGTCACCGGGCACCCGAAGGCGGTCACCGTGCACGGCACGTTCGTGCTCTGCAACGCGCGGGTGGTGGAGGCGAGCCGGTGGAAGGCCGGCCGGGAGGGCTGCATGTCGGTGCCGGACCTGACCGGCGACGTGAAGCGGGCCAGCCGGCTGGTGGTCGAGGGCGTGCTGCCGGGCACCGGGGAGCCGGTCCGGCTGGTGACCGACGGTTTCGAGGCGCGCGCGCTCCAGCACGAGATCGACCACTGTGCCGGGTTGCTCTTCCTCGACCGGGTGGCCGGCGCGCACGCGATCTACCAGCGCAAGGTCTACCTCTGACGGTGGTGGCGGCTATCCGGTGTGGACGGAGGCGGCCGTACGGCGGCGGGTTCCCGGCGCGTCGGACCGGCGAGCCGTGCGCCGCGCGGCTACGGTAGGCGCATCATGCGTCTGACGGTCGGCCCCCTGCCCCCTGCCGTGTACTGGCGGCGTCGTGCCGTCGTGCTCGGAGCGGGCCTGCTCTTCCTGATTGTCCTGCTCTACTCGTGCACCGGCACGGACCGCAACACCGGCGCGCCGGGCACGGACCCGTCGCCGACCGGTTCCGCCGGGGCTGAGCCGGCCCCGTCCGGCTCGGTGCTGACCCCGCAGTCGGGCAGCCCGTCACCGACGGCCGGTGACGCGGGCGGCGGCAGCACCGGCGGTAACACCGGCGGCGGTACGGGCGACGGCGGCGGCAACACCGGTGGCGGCGCGAACAACGGCGGCGGCACCGGTAACGGCGGCGCGAACGGGCAGCCGGTCTCGGACGACGGCAACTGCACCGACTCGGAGCTGCTGGTGACGCCGGTCGCGGTGCCGGCCACCGCCCAGCGGGGCACTGTGGTCACGCTGCGCCTCAAGGTCAAGAACGTGTCGAACCGGACGTGCAGCCGGGACGTGGGCGCCGATCTGCAGGAGCTGTACATCAAGGCGGGCGCGGAGAAGATCTGGTCCTCGGACACGTGCGGCACCGGCAAGGGCTCGGACCCGCAGTCGTTCACGCCGAACTTCGAGCGCTCCTACGAGCTGGGCTGGAACGGCCGGGTGGACAACCGGTGCGCCAACGGGCTCGCGAACGGTGAGTTCGCGGCGATCGGCGCGTACCAGGTGTTCGCCCGCGTCGGCACCAAGATCAGCGAGCCGGTGAAGCTGACCATCACCGGCTGAGCGGTCGGTCAGACGTACCGTTCGAGGATGGATGCCTCGGCGAGCCGGGACAGGCCCTCGCGGACCCCACGGGCGCGTGCGTCGCCCACGCCCTCGACGGCCTGGAGGTCTTCCACTGTCGCGCCGAGCAGCCGCTGGAGGCTGCCGAAGTGCACCACCAGCCGGTCGACCACGGCGACCGGCAGCCGGGGCACCTTGGCGAGCAGGCGGAACCCGCGCGGGCTGACCGCCGCGTCGAGCGCGTCGGAGGCGGACGGGTAGCCGATCGCCTTGGCGACAGCCACGAGATCGATCAGCTCGGTGGCGCTGAGCAGGTCGAGTTCGACGAGCGCCTCGTCCAGGGTGCGTGACTTGCGGCCGACCGGCAGGTAGTCGCGGATGACCAGGGTGCGGTCGGCGTCCACGCCGGCCATCAGCTCGTCGAGCTGAAGGGCCAGCAGACGGCCGTCGGTGCCCAGCTCCACCACGTAACCGGCGATCTCGTCGGCGATGCGGCGGACCATCTCCAGCCGCTGCACCACAGCCACCGCGTCGCGGACGGTGACCAGATCCTCGATCTCCAGCGCGGAGAGCGTGCCGGAGACCTCGTCCAGCCGCAGCTTGTAGCGCTCCAGCGTGGCCAGCGCCTGGTTGGCGCGGGACAGGATGGCCGCGGAGTCGTCCAGCACGTGCCGCTGGCCGTTGACGTAGAGGCTGATGATCCGCATCGACTGGCTGACCGAGATGACCGGGTAGCCGGTCTGCCGGGCCACCCGCTCGGCGGTGCGGTGCCGGGTGCCGGACTCCTCGGTCGGGATCGACGGGTCGGGCATCAGGTGCACGCCGGCCTGCACGATCCGGGTGCCGTCGCTGGAGAGGACGACAGCGCCGTCCATCTTGCACAGCTCCCGGACCCGGGTGGCGGAGAACTCCACGTCCATCGGGAAGCCGCCGGTGCAGATCTGCTCGACCACCTTGTCGTAGCCGAGCACGATCAGCGCGCCGGTGCGGCCGCGCAGGATCCGCTCCAGGCCGTCCCGCAGGGCGGTGCCGGGAGCCATCAGGGCGAGGTTGGCGCGCAGCGGGTCGCCACCGGCCCCGCCGCCGACGCTTCCGTTGACGCTCACGCTGATGGCACGAGCGGGGTTGCCGCTCACGGCGCCGGTACGGGCGTGCGGCGTCGCCGTTGCGGGCTTGGTGGCATCGCGGTCGATCGGCACGGGCACAGTCTACGGACTGCCGTGCGGTGGGTGCTCTCGTGGTTACTGTGATGTGTCACGATGCCCGGCTCGGGCGGCTCTTCACGGGCTGCGCCGTGTGTCCGGGAACGCCCGGCGGATCCCACCGTGTCACTCCGCCGATGCGCGGGCGGCGGCCTGGAGGGCGGCCCGCACGTCAGTGACCTCGATCACGCGCATGTTCTCCGGCCCGGCGCCGCTGCTCTCCGGCCCGCACCCGGGCGGCACGAGGGCCAGCCGGAAGCCCAGCCGGGCCGCCTCGGACAGCCGGCGGGGCACCGCGCCGACCCGGCGTACCTCGCCGGTGAGCCCGACCTCGCCGATGGCCACCAGATGCGGGTTGAGCGCCAGGTTGAGCCCGCCGGAGGCGACCGCGAGCGCCACCGCCAGGTCGGCCGCCGGCTCGACCACCCGGATGCCGCCGACAGTGGCGGCGAAGACCTCCCGGTCGTGCAGCGTGAGCCGCTCGGTCCGGCGCTGGAGCACCGCGAGAACCATGGCGAGCCGGGCGCTGTCGAGGCCGGAGACGGTACGCCGGGGCGAACCGGCGACGGTGGCCCCGATCAGCGCCTGCACCTCCGTCACCAGCGCCCGGCGCCCCTCCATCGCCACCGTCACGCAGGTGCCCGGCACCGGCTCGGAGTAGCGGGTCAGGAACAGGCCGGACGGGTCGGCCAGGCTGCTGATGCCGCCCTCGTGCATCTCGAAGCAGCCCACCTCGTCGGCCGCGCCGAAGCGGTTCTTCACGCCGCGCACCATGCGCAGCGAGGAGTGCTTGTCGCCCTCGAAGTGCAGCACCACGTCGACCAGGTGTTCCAGCACCCGGGGGCCGGCCACCTGGCCGTCCTTGGTGACGTGGCCGACCAGCACGGTGGCGATGCCGCGCTCCTTGGCGACCGCGACCAGGGCGGCGGTGACCGCGCGGACCTGGGTGACGCCGCCGGGCACGCCCTCGGTGCCGGTGGTGGAGATGGTCTGCACCGAGTCGAGCACCAGCAGGCCGGGCTTGACCGCGTCGAGGTGGCCGAGCACCGCCGACAGGTCGCTCTCGGCGGCCAGGTAGAGCTGGTCGTGCAGGGTGCCCATCCGCTCGGCGCGCAGCCGCACCTGGCTGACCGACTCCTCGCCGCTGACCACCAGCGACGGGCTGCCGGCCCCGGCGGCCCACTGCTGGGCCACGTCGAGCAGCAGCGTCGACTTGCCCACGCCCGGCTCACCGGCGAGCAGCACCACGGCGCCGGGAACGAGGCCGCCGCCGAGCACCCGGTCGAGCTCGCTGACGCCGGTGGCCCGGGCGCGGGCGGGCGCGGCGCTGATGGTGGCGATCGGCCGGGCCGGCTCGGCCGGCATCCGCGAGCTGACCACCTGGCCGGAGACCAGCGGGCCGGTGATCGTGGACTCGACCACCGAGCCCCACTCGCCGCACTCGGGGCACCGGCCCACCCACTTCGGGGGCTGGTGACCGCAGGCGTCGCACTCGTAGGCCGGACGGGGCTCACGGGCGGCGCGACCGCGGCCGGCGCCGGCACGGGAGGGGGTCGATCGGGGCGTGGTCACCACAGGACGCTAACCGGCCCGTACGACGAAAGCCCACCGGAAACGGCGACACCGCCGGCGTGGCGCTGGCCACGGCGGCGGTGCCGACGGAAGGAGGACGGGGGTCAGTGGCCGCCCTCGACGCCACCGTCCTCGGCCCCGTGCTCACGCGGGTTGACGATCTTGGACGGGGTGGGCTCCGCGGTCAGCGGGATGCCGATCGGCGCCGGGGTCGTGATGACCTTGCCGTCGCCGAAGTCGAAGGTCAGGTTGACCTGCTGGCCGACGAGCAGCTTCTGGTTCAGGCCGACGAGCTGGAGGAACCGCGGGTTGTCGGCGTTGAGCTGGGCGTAGCTGAGCGCCGGGATCTCGATCCGGGCCGGCTGACCGGCGGGCGCGGACCCGGTCTCGCTCGGCGACGGGCTGGCCGACGGCGACTCGGACGTCCCCAGCGACTGGCTCGGCGACGCGCTCGGATCGCTCGCGGTCGGCGAGGCGGTGCCCGGCTCGGTGGGTGAACCGGTCGGGGTGGCGGCGCCGCTCTCGCCCGCGCCGGAACCGGTGAGCACGATCTCCCGGGCGCTGTCGGTGGTGACCGTCACGGTCACCGGCTTCTCGCTGTCGTTGTAGATCACCACGTTGACCGGCGCGTTCGACCCCGCCTCGTAGCCCTTCGGCCCCGGCGTCCGCACGTAGAGACCGCGCACCTTGTACAGGTTGTCGGAGGTCTGGACGTTGACGCCCTGTACCGACGGGATCTTGTTGGCGGTCTCGGAAATCTGCCCGGTGCCGCACCCGGACAGCAGCAGGCTCGCCGCCGCCGTGCCGGCCAGCAGCAGGGCCGGCCCCCGGGAACCCCTGATCGAGCGCGTCACGTCGGTCCTCCTCGTCACGATCCCCGCCCGGTCGACCACCGGGCACGGGGTGGCCATACCCGCGCAGACCGCGCTCCAGGGTAGTTGGAGCTGATCGAGGCCCGCACGCGGACCCGGCAATGCCACCCGGCGAGGGAGACCGTCAGACCACCCGGCCGCTCGTCACCAGCAGCAGCACATCGATGAGCGCCACCACCAGCACCGCCCGGAAGGCGCTGGCCGAGCGTCCGGCGGCGGCGCGTCCCGCGTACCAGCCGAGGGCCGGCACGGCGACGGCGGCGGCGACGGCCGACAGCCCGGCCCACGACGGCGGTCCCGGCGGGCCGAAGACCAGCGCGACGGTGGACGCCAGGAGCAGCCCGGCGGCGGCGAGCCGGCTGCCGGCGGGGCCCAGCCGGTGCGGCAGGCCGCGCACCCCGGTCCGGGCGTCGTCGGCCAGGTCGGGCAGCACGTTCGCGAAGTGCGCGCCGGCGCCCAGCAGCGCGGCGGCGGCCACCAGCCAGGCCGGCGGCGCGGGCGAGCCGGGCAGCGCCAGCACCACGAACGCGGGCAGCGCGCCGAAACGAGACCGCGTAGGGCAGCACCGACACCGCCGTCGACTTCAGCGGCCGGTTGTAGAGCAGCGCGGAGACCAGGCCCAGCGTGGCGCAGGCCGCCGCGGCCGGGCCGCCGGCCAGCGCCAGCAGCGGGGTGGCGACGGCGGCGACCACGACGGCCCGGGCCAGCGCCGGCCGGCTGACCGCGCCGGTGGTCACCGGTTTGTCGGTACGCCCCACCGCGGCGTCCCGCTCGGCGTCGATCAGATCGTTGCTCCAGCCGACAGCGAGCTGGCTGGCCAGCACCGTCAGCGCCACCGCCGCGACGCCGGCCGCGGAGTGCCCGGCGCCGGCGGCGAGCAGCGCGGCGACCACGGTGACCGCCGCAGCGGGTTCCGGATGGCTCGCCTTGACCAGCCCTAACACCCGTGTCGACATAAGGGAAGTCTGGTCGTTACCGGGCAGTCGTGCCACGCTCGACGCATGCCTGACGTGCCCGGGGTGTCCACTCCGCACCGGGTGCTGCCGCCGAACGACCCCCGGCAGTACGACGATCTGGCCGACGAGTGGTGGCGGCCGGACGGCGCGTTCGCGATGCTGCACTGGCTGGCGCGCGCGCGCGGCGCTGGTGCCACCGGCGTCCACGCCGGACGATCTGCTCGTCGATCTGGGCTGCGGCGCCGGGCTGCTGGCCCCGCACCTGGCCGGCAAGGGCTACCGCCACGTCGGGGTGGACCTGACCCGCTCCGCGCTGGACCAGGCCGCCGACCACGGGGTGACAGCGGTCCAGGGCGACGCGACGGCGGTGCCGCTGACCGACGGCTGCGCGGCGGTGGTCTCCGCCGGAGAGGTGCTGGAGCACGTGCCGGACTGGCGGCGCGCGGTCGCCGAGGCGTGCCGGCTGCTGCGGCCCGGCGGCCTGCTGGTGCTGGACACGCTGAACGACACGCTGCTGGCCCGGCTGGTCGCGGTGGAGCTGGGCGAACGGCTGCCCACAGTGCCGCGCGGCATCCACGACCCCCGGTTGTTCGTCGACGCCCGCGCGCTCGTCGCCGAGTGCGCCCGGCACGGCGTGTCGCTCGAGGTACGCGGGGTCCGCCCGGAGTTGGGCGGCACGCTTGCCTGGTTGCTGCGCCGTATGCGCGGCGGCGACCGTCCGGCGAGGACCGAGCCGCGCATGGTGCCGACCCGGTCGGCGGCGGTGCTGTACCAGGGCTGGGGGCGCCGGGGCGGGTAGCCGGGGCCGCCCGGGGTAAAGGGACGCCGAGAAGGGGGCGACATGACTGTGCACGCGCTGGAGGCGGCCCGCCGGTTGGCGCCGCGACTGGCCGCCCGCGCGGCCGGGCACGACCGCGACGGCTCGTTCCCCGTGGAAGACTTCGCGGACCTGCGGGCGGCCGGGCTGTTCGGGCTGATGGTGCCGCCCGAGCTGGGTGGCGCGGGCGCGAGCTTCGCCGAGTACGCGGCGGTCGCCACCGAGCTGGCCCGGGGCAACGGCGCGACCGCGCTGGTGTTCAACATGCACGCCTCGGTCACCGGCGCGCTGGGCGCGGTCACCGAGGAACTGGCCGAGGCGCTCGGCGTACCGGATGAGGCGCTTGCGGCGCGGGACCGGCTGCTGCGCGCGGCGGCCGACGGCGCCTGGTACGCGGTGGCGATGAGCGAACGCGGCGCCGGCGCCCGGCTGTCGCAGCTCAGCACCGTCTACGAGCCGGTCGAGGGCGGCTGGCACATCAAGGGCAGCAAGACGTTCTGCTCCGGCGCCGGCCACCCGGACGGCTACCTGGTGGCTGCCCGCAGCGCCGCCGACCAGTCGGTGGTGTCGCAGTTCCTGGTCCCGGCCGGGGACGGGATCACCGTGGAGCCCACCTGGGACTCGCTCGGCATGCGGGCCACCTCGTCGCACGACGTGCACCTGGACGTGACGGTTCCGGCCGACCGGCTGCTCGGCGGCGTCGAGGGGCTGGCTCTGGTGGTCGCGCAGCTCATGCCGCACTGGCTGGTGGCGAGCTACGCGGCGGTCTACGTGGGCGTGGCCCGGGCCGCGATCGACGCGGCCGCCGAGCACCTCAACGCCCGCAACCTCGCCGGGCTGCCCGCGGTGCGGGCCCGCCTGGGCCGGGCGGACGCGGCCACCGCCGCCGCCGAACTGGTGGTCGCCGAGGCGGCCCGCCGGGTCGACGAGGCGCCCGGCGACGCCGAGACGAACCGCTGGGTGTGGCGGGCCAAGCTGCTGGCCGGCACCACCGCCGCCGAGGTCGCGGCCTCGATGCTGGAGGCGGCCGGCACCTCGGCGACCCGGCGCGGGCATCCGCTGGAGCGGCTCTACCGGGACGCCCGCTGCGGTTCGCTGCACCCGGCCACGTCCGACGTGTGCGCCGACTGGCTCGGCATCGCCGCGCTCGGCGGCGACCCGGACCGGGACAGCGCGCTCCCTCGTTGGTGAAGCGCGAGGAGCGAGCCGGTTTTGCGAGCCCCGCAGTCGCGAACGAAAGGCTGCCGGGTGACCAGGGTTGGTGCGAGAGATGAGGGAGGGGTGGGGGACGTGGGCATGCCGGTGATCGCGGGCCTGGGTACGGCGCATCCGCCGGGCGCGGACCAGGACGAGCTGTGGACGGGTTTCTTCGCGGGGCACTTCCAGGGGAACACCCGGGCGCTGGCGCAGCGGATCTTCGCGAACTCGGGCGTCACCCGGCGGCAGGCGGCGGTCAACCCGCTGCTGGAGGACGTCTCGGAGTGGCCGACCGAGCGCCGGATGCGCCGCTACCAGGTCGAGGCGCTGCCGCTGGGCAAGGAGGCGGTCAGCCGGGCGCTCACCGCCGCCGGCCTGGACGCCGCCGACATCGGGATGTTCATCGTCTGCTCCTGCACCGGGTACGCCACCCCGGGCCTGGACATCCTGCTCGCCCGGGACCTCGGCATGTCGCCGAGCACCCAGCGCATGTTCGTCGGGCACATGGGCTGCTACGCGGCCCTGCCCGGGCTGGGCGCGGCGAGCGACTTCGTCACCGCCCGGGGGCGTCCCGCGCTGCTGCTCTGCGCGGAGCTGACCAGCCTGCACATCCAGCCGCCGGGCGCCCGGGTGGACACCCAGCAGATCGTCTCCCACGCGCTGTTCTCGGACGCCGCGGTCGCCGCCGTGGTCGTCCCCGGCGGCCGGGGGTACGCGCTGCGCGAGGTCACCTCGGTCACCGACACCTCCACGGCCGACCACATGACGTGGGACGTCACCGACACCGGCTTCCGGATGGGGCTGTCGCCAAAGGTGCCGCAGGTCCTCTCCCGGCACGTGCGGACCCTGGTCGACGAGCTGCTGGCACGGCACGGGTGCGAACGCTCCGACGTGGACGGCTGGGCGGTGCACCCGGGCGGGCCGCGGATCCTCAACGTGGTGGAGCGTGAGCTGGCGCTGCCGCCGGACGGGCTCGCCGCCTCCCGGGGGACGCTCGCCGAGCACGGCAACTGTTCGTCCCCGACGACGCTGCTGATCCTGGACCGGCTGTGGCGTACGGAGCCGTCGCCGCCGCGCTGGGTGGTGATGCTCGCGTTCGGGCCGGGGCTGACGCTCTACGCGGCGCTGCTGGAACGCGTGGGCTGACGGGTCGCCCCGGTCGCGCCGCGCCGATACGCTGCCCGCATGGCCTCCGAGGAGCGGGACGGGCGGGCGTTGCTGGCCGGCCTGACCGTCCTGGCGCTGTTGCTCGGCTCGGCCTGGTGGCGGTCGGCGGCCCCGCAGCCCGGCCCGGCCACGTCGGCCGCGCCCGCGAGCGTGGATCTGGCCCCGCGCAACTGGCGGGTCGACCCGTCGACGGGCGCAGCGCGTCCGGTGCCACGCGCCGGGCGCGAAGCGGCGTTGGACAACCGCCGCGTGCCGCGTGCCGAGCCGGACCGCTCGGTGGTGATACGGGTGGAGGACGACGGCACGACGCGTCTGCTCCAGGTGTCGCACGTCGTGTGGCGGGAGAGGTCCCGGCTGACGCCGGGCGGGCCGCCTGTCGTCCGGCAGGTACGGCCTACGCGGGGCGACAACTACCGGCTGTCGGTGAGCTGCGCCGGTGACGGGCTGGTCGTCGTACTCGTCTCCGGCCTCGGGGACGACGAGTTCCGGCGGGCGCTGCGCTGCGGCGGGCAGCTGGACGTGCCGGTGGTGGGCGGCAGTGGCGAGCTGGTGCAGATGCGGTTCGTCGCGATAAGGGGCCGGGCCGACCTGGACGCCCGGCTCGAGGCGCTCTACTGACCGTCGGTCAGCCGGCCAGCCGGGCCAGGTCGGCCCGGTAGTCCGACAGCGGGCCCAGCTCCGGCACCACCCGCACCAGCGCGCCCTGCCGGTCCACCAGCAGCGCCGGGGCGATGCCGGGCTGGGCGGACAGGTGCAGGTAGGAGCGCAGCCCGCCGGCCGGGTCGCCGAGTGGGCGTACCCCCGGGACGCTCGCCGAGCCGGCCCGCCGGCCCGCGGTCACGGTGACCACCGTGACGCCGGGCGGGGCGGCTCCGGCCGCCGCGGTGACCTGCTCGGCGCAGGCGCAGGCGTCGGTCAGGATGATCATGGCGGGCAGCATGCTGCGCAGCGGCACCGGCACGTCGTCTGCGCCGACCAGGTCCAGCGCGGGAAGCGGGCCGACCGGTTGCGGCGCTGCGCCGCCGCCGTGGGGGAGCACTGTCGGTGCGCCGGACCGGGTGGCGCGTGGCCAGGTGACCGCCGCGAGGCCGGCGAGTGTGATCAGCACCGATACGAGCAGGATCAGCGCCGGTAGTCCGAGGCGGAGCGAGCCGGTGCGGCGGCCGGCGGCCGTTCGTGCCCGCCGTAGCTCCCGGCGGACCTGCCGGGCCTCGTCGGCGAGCGCCGAGGCGTCGTCCGGGACGACCACGCGGCCCCACTCCGGGGGCAGGCCCGGGAGCCCGTCCGGCGGCCCCTGGCCGTCAGCGTCAGGCACGCCCATCGGACCCCCAGGAACGTCTCGGTGAGCGGACGTCGCGTCCTCTCCCAGCGTCCCGCACCGGCCG
The DNA here is from genome assembly GCF_000568915.1 of Micromonospora sp. M42. Taxonomy (NCBI): domain Bacteria; kingdom Bacillati; phylum Actinomycetota; class Actinomycetes; order Micromonosporales; family Micromonosporaceae; genus Micromonospora; species Micromonospora sp. M42. Next base: position 4,740,254 of record NZ_KK037233.1, read on the forward strand.
CCGTAACGCCACACCTGGGCGCGGACGGACTTGCGGAGCTACCATGGAAGGAGCGCATTGCCCTAGATCTGGACGCTCCCGTCACCCCTTACCGGGTTGTCACGTGATCCTCACGGAGCGTGTCGAAACCATCGGTTTGGCCGCCTGTCAAGCTGAAGAAATACCTCTCACAGGGCCCCTGAGCTGCGCCAACGGTCAGGACAGCGGTGAGACATCGGTGCCTGAGCGTGTTACCCTAGACACAGCGAAAGGGGTTTCGAACCTATGGTTTTCAGTGTCGGCGAGACCGTTGTTTACCCCCACCACGGGGCCGCACTCATCGAGGCAATCGAGACTCGGGTCATCAAGGGCGAGCCCAAGCAATACCTCGTCCTGAGGGTCGCACAGGGTGACCTGACGGTCCGGGTTCCCGCCGAGAACGCCGAGATCGTGGGTGTGCGCGAGGTGGTTGGCGAAGAGGGCCTGGGCAAGGTCTTCGACGTGCTCCGTGCACCACACACCGAGGAGCCGACCAACTGGTCGCGGCGTTACAAGGCGAATCTGGAGAAGCTGGCCTCCGGTAACCCGCTGAAGGTGGCCGAGGTCGTCCGCGACCTGTGGCGCCGGGAGCGGGAGCGGGGCCTGTCGGCGGGCGAGAAGCGGATGCTCGCCAAGGCTCGTGACATTCTCGTCGGCGAGGTCGCGCTGGCCGAGAAGAGCACCAAGGACGAGGCCGAGACGCTGCTCGACAAGGTGCTGACCGAGGCCTGATCCACACCTCTGCCTCTACCCACCCCGCAGCGAACGAATCCGAGGACCGCGACGTGACCGCGCAGCTCAATCCGCGCGGTGACGTCGCGGTCCTCGTTCCTGCGGCCGGTGCCGGCGTACGCCTCGGACCCGGCGCCCCCAAGGCGCTCCGCCCGCTCGCCGGTGAACCACTGCTCGTGCACGCCGTCCGCCGGGTCGCCGCCGCGCCCTCTGTGCACACGATCGTGGTGGCCGCACCGGCCACCGAGGTCGAGGCGGTACGCGCGATGCTGGCGCCCGTGGCGCCGGTGACAGTGGTGCCCGGTGGCGCCGAGCGTCAGGCGTCGGTGGCGGCGGCTCTCGCAGCGGTGCCCGCCGGTCCGGAGATCGTCCTGGTGCACGACGCCGCCCGTGCGCTCACCCCGCCGGGCCTGGTCGAGTCGGTGGCGGCGGCGGTCCGCTACGGGCACGACGCGGTGATCCCGGTGCTGCCGGTGGTCGACACCGTCAAGGAGGTCGACGCGGCCGAGCGGGTGCTCGGCACCGTCGACCGGTCCGCGTTGCGGGCGGTCCAGACGCCGCAGGGCTTCCGCCGCTCGGTACTGCTCGCGGCCCACCGGTCGGCGGGTGACGCGCTCACCGACGACGCCGGGCTGGTCGAGAAGCAGGGGATCGCGGTCACCTGCGTACCCGGCTCCGAGCTGGCCCTGAAGATCACCCGCCCGTTCGACCTGTCCCTGGCCGAACACCTGCTGTCCACCGGCGCCTGACGTACTCCTCACAGGTCGGCGGTGGATCGAGCCCGGCGCAGGCGGTCTCGGACGACATACCGCTGACCCTGGGTGAAGGCGCTACCTCTGCCTCGGCTGTGATGCGGGATGGGCGTCGGTAGCGTCAGGGTGGCCAGCCGAACCTGGCGCGGTGAGGCCGAATACCTGATAGCGCCCTTCGGTCCACCCCTGCTTGCGGCTGACCTCGATGATGTCGGCGAGGAGGGCGTCGCGCCGTTCGCCCGTCGCTCGGAGCCGGTTCACCTCACCGACTGTCCAATCGACGTTGTCGAGCCGAAAGAGAATCTTGGGCACCTCTGGAAGGATCTGGCGCTGAGAGTAGAAGGCCAGATGATCCACAGGTTGAAATGATCTGCCCGCCTGGCAGACGTACGCTCGCGTCGACTGATAGAGCCCCCATGCGTTCCTGGCGGGGACCACCACGGTGTCGTTGCGGGCGGCTGGGCGCAGTCGGTGCACCTCGGTCACCCGCTCGATCCTCCTGAGCCAGCGTGCGGCGTCCGGGTCCGCCCACGCGACGACATCGATCATCTGGCTGAGGCGGAACGGCACGTCGGTGGCGAGAAGCGAATCATGATGAGCCAGCCGATTGCGGAACACCCGGAGCGCATTCATGGCGCTGGCGACATCGTGGCGCTTGCCGGACGAGTAGGGGAAGGCACGGTGCAGGGCCTCCCGCCAGAGTTGCTCGTGCTCCGAACCCAACATCGAGACCCAGAAGCCGAAGCTCAAGCCCGCGATGATCTGGTCGCGGGTTTCCTTCTGGGAGTGCTCTCGACGCAAGCGCGCGCGGACCTCGGAGACGTTTCGATCGATTCCATCCTGCACCTGGCGCTTACCGCTGACCGTCAGAAGGAACCATGGGATACCGCGGCCCGGCTCGTTGAGGTGCGCCCTCATCTCCCGATCTATCGCGTTGCGGGTGACGACCTCGACGTAGTGAAACGCCTCGAACGACGCGCCCGTCAGGGCGACGCTCCACTCGTAAAGCTCACAGGCCTTGCTCTCGTCGCCACCGGCGGCAGCCAGATAGGGATGGAACCTGCCGAGGGAGATCCAGTGATGCACGGTTCGCGCATGGGGGTGTGGCGTCACGGGCTGGATGCTAAGCGTGACGATCGCGGCGGATTGTCCGGCGCGCCGACGGCAAGAAAGAGCCCCAGGCGCATGCGCGAGGCAGAGGCGACACTGGGGCGTACAGAAACCAAGCTAACCACAGCCCGGGCGGCCGTCAAGGCGCAGCGCGTACCCTCTGGTCATGATCGTTCCTCGGGTGGCCGTCGGCACCGACGTGCACGCGTTCGCGGCCGGGCGGCCCTGCTGGGTCGCGGGCCTGCACTGGCCGGACCAGGACGGCCTGGCCGGTCACTCCGACGCCGACGTGGCGGCGCACGCCGCCTGCAACGCGCTGCTCTCCGCCGCCGGCCTGGGTGACCTGGGCGCGAACTTCGGCGTGGACCAGCCGGAGTGGGCCGGTGCCTCCGGGGTGGCGCTGCTGACCGAGAGCGCGCGCCGGGTACGGGCGGCGGGCTTCCGGATCGGCAACGTGTCGGTGCAGGTCGTCGGCAACCGCCCCAAGATCGGGCCGCGCCGGGAGGAAGCGCAGCGGGTGCTCTCCGAGGCGGTCGGCGCGCCGGTGACCGTGTCCGCTGCGACCACCGACGGCCTCGGCTTCACCGGGCGTGGGGAAGGGCTGGCCGGGATCGCGGTGGCCCTGGTCTACGAGGCCCCGGCCGACTGACGCGGTGACCGGGGACGCCGGTCACCGCGTCACCCGATCAGTCGACGTCGGTGCAGACGTTGTGGGTCGTGCCGTGGAGCATCGTGATGGTCTTGTCGTAGGTGGGGGAGAACTCCACCCGGAACTGGCCGTCGACGATCCACAGCCCCTTCGGCAGCGTGCCGGCGTTCTCCCGGAAGCCGAGGAGCACCGGCCCGGTCACGTACCAGGTCATCGAGCCGTCGGTGCGGTAGTCGACGAGCGAGGTGCCGCTCGCGTCAGCGGTGGACGTGGCGCCGGTCTCCAGGTTCGTCACCCGGTTGATCAGGGCGCCGGTGAACAGTTCCCGCTTCGGTGCGCCGTCCGGATACGTGGCGAGCGTCAACTTGCGCACCTCGTCCACGATCGGCTCCACGCGTACCGCGAACTCGCACCGCGCGCCGGCGGGCAACTCGAACGGCGCCTGCGGGGCCGGCTCCCAGGCGCCGACGCCGTGGTGCCGGTCCGGCGCGGCGGTCGCCGAGCCGGGTAGCGCCGCGACAACCACTGCCACAACCGCCGCCACCGCGACGCTCATCCTGAAACGCATGTCCGCTCTCCATCTCGTCGGTGGTCAGGGCGGTCAGGATCGCCGGGCCGGCTCACCACTTGCTGACCGCACTGCGCGGAGACGTTCCGAGCGGGCGGACCGGACGACCGGACGGCTGACCATGCGATCACCGCCGCACGGCAACCTCCGGCCCGGATCGACCGGTCCTGTTCGGTATGGAGTTCCGCCTGCTCGGGCCGTTCGAGGCCCGCCACGACGGTCGGCCGGTCGAGGTCGGCAGCCGACGCCAGGAGCGATGCCTGCTCGGGATGCTGTTGCTCGACGTGGGGCGCGTGGTGCCGACCGACCGCCTCGTCGACCTGCTCTGGAACGGCCGGCCGCCGGCCGCCGCCCGGGGCGTGGTGCAGACGTACGTCGGGCGGCTGCGGGGCTCGCTCCACGCGTACGGAGTGCGGATCAGCACCCGGGGCGAGGGCTACGTGGTCGAGGAGGACGGGCACCGGGTCGACGTCGACGAGTTCGCCGAACTGGTCCGGAGGGCCGGGCGAGCCGCCGATCCCGCCGAGCGGGTGCGGTCGCTCGACCGGGCGCTGGCTCTCTGGCGCGGGCCGTTGCTCGCCGACGCGGCGGACGACGAGCTGCGGCACCGGCTGCACGGCACTGTCGAGGAGCTGCGCCTGGTGGCCGTGGAGCTACGGGCCGAGGCGCAGCTCGCGCTGGGCCAGCACACGCGGGCGATCGCCGAACTGCTGCCGCTGGCCGCCGAGCACCCGACGCGGGAACACCTCGTGGCGGTCCTGATGACCGCCCTGTACCGGGGTGCCCGGCGGGCCGACGCGCTGCGCCTCTACCGCGCCACGCGGGACCTGCTCGTGGCCGACTTCGGTGTCGAGCCGGGCCCCCGGCTCCGCGAGGTGCAGCGGCGGGTGCTCGCGGGCGACGACCGCCTGGACCGGGTCGGCCGGCCGATGCACGAGATCCGGGTGAACGACGAGAGCCTGCCGTGGAGCGTGGGCGGCCACCCGGCCCTGGACTTCTGCAACACCCTCGCCGGTTGGGGGCGCGAGTCCCCGTTGCCCGGCGCCGAGTGGCTGCGCGGCTATCGCACCCTTGCTGTCTGGGCCGGCCATGTCGGGCTGGTGGACGAGGTGTCGATGAACCGTCTGCTTCACCTCGCCCGGCGCGATCCCGGCACGGCGGAGGTGGTGCTCGACGAGGCCCGTACGCTCCGCGCCGCGCTCTACGCCAGCCTGGTCGACCCGGACGACGGCCCGGCCTTCGAAGCGGTCGCCCGGGCCGCCGAGGCCGCCGCCCGTACGCTCGCGTTCCGGCGCGCGGTCGACGGACGCGGTCGCTGGTGGCCGGACCTCGCCGCCGGCCTTCGGGTGCCGGTGCACGCCGCCGCGTTCAGCGGCGCGCAACTGCTCGCCGATCCGGCCCGGTTCACCGTGCGGGCCTGCCCGGACCGGAGCTGCGGGTGGTTGTTCCTGGACGAGAGCGGGCTGCGCCGGTGGTGCAGCCTCGGGACGTGTGGCGGCCGGGCGGGCGTCGCCTGCCGGAGTTCCTGACGACGGGAGCTGTCGGCAGCTGGTGGGCCGGGGCGGATACGCTCGCCGGGATGCCGAGTGACGCCGCACCCGACCAGTCCGCCGCCGACGGCTACCTGCAACGCGCCCATCTCCTCGCCGAGCTGGGCCGCTACGACGAGGGCGTCGGCGAACTCACCGCGCTGCTCGCGGACGAGCCCGGGCACCTGCCCGCGTTGACCATGCTGGCCCGGATGCACCTGGCCGCCGGGCGTCCGGCGGAGGCGCTGGCCGTCGCCGAGACGGCCGTGACCCCAGTTCCGGACGCCGTGACAGCCGACGGCGAAACGTCCGCCGTCGAGCCGCCCACTGCCGCTGAGACGTCCGGGACGCGTGCCGCCGAAGCGGCCGGGGGTGTCCTGCCGGTGCTCGTGGCCCGTGGCTTCGCGCTGCTCGACCTCGAACGCTGGAAGCCCGCAGCGGCCACCGCCGACGAGATCCTGGCGCACGGTCCGGGCGACGCGTACGCGCAGCGCAGCGCCGCCGCCATTCTCTCCGCGTCGCGCAACGGGCAGGCGGCGCTGGACGCGGCGTGGCGGGGTGTCGAGCTGGCCCCGGAGGAGCCGGAGGCGCACCTGGTGCTGGGCCTGGTCGCGGTGCGGCTGCAACTGTTCGACCTGGCCGAGCGGGCCTACCGGGAGGCGCTGCGGCTGGACCCGGAGCTGGGCGAGGCGGGGCAGGACGTGGGCGTGGCCCGGCTGGAGCGACGCCGCTACGCCGAGACGCTGGAGCACCTGACCGCGCTGGCGGACCTGCCGGTGGCCCGGCCCGACCCGGTCCGGACCGTGGACGACGGGATCCGGCGGCTCCTGCTGTCGGTGGCCGGCTGGTCGCTGCTCGCGAGCCTGCTGGCCGGCGTCCTGGCCCCGGCCTCGTCCGGCGCGTCCCGGCTGTTCGCGGCGCTGTCGGTGGCCGGCGTGGCGGTGCTGCTGCGGCGTCCGGCGACGTGGCGGCCCGGCCTGCGGGAGGCGATGTCGCGCGGCCTGGCCGTGCCGGTCTGGGCGGCCGCCGCCGCGGTGCTGCTGCTTCTCGTGTACGCGCTGGTCGGCAGCCCGTGGCCGCTGGCCGGGGTGGTGACCGCGTCGGTGGTGGCCGGACTCACCGCGTTCGCTCGCCGGTGAGAGGGTAGGAGGACCGGAAACACCGGCTCAAGGAATGCGGGGACCCGTGCTCACCGTCAATGCCTACGCGGCGACGTCCGCGACCGAACCGCTCGTCCCGACCACCATCGAGCGGCGGGATCTCGGCCCGGACGACGTTCTCATCGACATCAAGTTCTCCGGCATCTGTCACTCCGACATCCACACCGCGCGCAGCGAGTGGGGCCCGACCCGCTACCCGATCGTGGTCGGCCACGAGATCGCGGGCGTGGTGCGTGAGGTCGGCTCGGCGGTCACGAAGTTCGCCGTCGGCGACCGGGTCGGCGTCGGCTGCCTGGTCGACTCCTGCCGGGAGTGCGACAACTGCCGCAAAGGGCTGGAGCAGTACTGCCTGAAGGGCAGCACCGGCACGTACGGCGGGGTGGGGCGGGACGGCAAGCCGACCCAGGGCGGCTACTCGCAGGCCATCGTGGTCACCGAGGACTTCGTGCTGCGCATCCCGGACGGCATCGAGCTGGACGCCGCCGCGCCGCTGCTCTGCGCCGGCATCACCACGTACTCGCCGCTGCGGCACTGGAACGCCGGGCCGGGCACCCGGGTTGCGGTGATCGGCATGGGCGGCCTCGGCCACATGGCCGTGAAGCTGGCCCACCCGATGGGCGCCGAGGTGACTGTGCTGTCGCAGTCGCTGAAGAAGCGGGAGGACGGGCTGCGGCTCGGTGCCGACCACTACTACGCCACCTCGGACGAGGAGACGTTCCGTGAGCTGGCCAACTCGTTCGACCTGATCATCAACACGGTCAGCGCGACCCTCGACATGGACGCGTACCTGCGGCTGCTCGCGGTGGACGGGACGCTGGTCAACGTGGGCGCGCCCGAGGATTCGCTGTCGGTGCACGCGTTCTCGCTGATCCCGGCCCGCCGTTCGTTCGCCGGGTCGAACATCGGCGGCATCGCGGAGACCCAGGAGATGCTCGACTTCTGCGCCGAGCACGGGCTGGGCGCCGAGATCGAGGTCATTGGAGCCGAGAAGATCAACGAGGCGTACGAGCGGGTGCTCGCCTCCGACGTGCGCTACCGCTTCGTCATCGACGCGTCCACGTTCTGACGACCGCGTGCGAAGGGGCCGCGTCCGTGCCGGGCGCGGCCCCTTTTCGCGTACGTCAGGGCTTGCGTGCCCAGGTCCAGGCGTAGCCGTCGTCCTCGCAGTCGGCGGCCGCGTCGCAGAGGTCGAGCGGGCGGAACGTGTCCACCATGACCGCCAGCTCGTCGAAGAACTCCGCGCCGATCGAGCGTTCGGCCGCGCCCGGCTGGGGGCCGTGGGTGAAGCCGGACGGGTGCAGCGAGATCGAGCCCTGCTCGATGCCGGAGCCGCGCCGGGCCTCGTAGTTGCCGCCGGTGTAGAACAGCATCTCGTCGGAGTCGACGTTGTGGTGGTTGTACGGCACCGGGATGGCGGCCGGGTGGTAGTCCACCTTGCGCGGCACGAACGAGCAGATCACGAAGTTCGGGCCCTGGAACGTCTGGTGCACGGGCGGCGGCTGGTGGATCCGCCCGGTGATCGGCTCGAAGTCGTGGATGGAGAACGCCCACGGGTACATGTGCCCGTCCCAGCCGACCACGTCGAACGGGTGGTTGGCGTAGACGTACCTCGTCCACCCGCGGCGGTGCTTGACGAGCACCTCCACCTCCTCGCCGTCGACGAGCAGCGGCGTGTCCGGTCCGCGGACGTCGCGCTCGCAGTAGGGCGCGTGCTCCAGGAACTGTCCGCGTACGGAGAGGTAGCGCTTGGGCGGGCCGATGTGGCCGGACGCCTCGACGGCGAGCAGCCGGGTCGGTTCGTCGCCGGTGGGCACCAGGCGGTGGATGGTCGAGGTGGGGATGACGACGTAGTCGCCGGCGACCGCGTCGAGCACGCCGAACGGCGACTCCACCCGCATCGACCCGGCCTCCAGGTAGAGGCAGTGGTCGCCGGTGGCGTCGCGGAACAGCGGTGACGGGCGGTCGGCGAGCACGTACGCGATGCGTACGTCGTCGTTGGCGAGCAGGTACTGCCGGCCGAGCACCGGGTCCGCGCCGGTGCCGTCGAGCTTGTGGGTGCGCAGGTGACGCGGCTTGAGCGGCAGGTTCGGCACGCGGGTGACGGTGGGCGGGGCGAACTCCTCGGCGGCGAGGATCGCGGTCGGCGCGTGCCGGTGGTAGAGCAGCGACGAGTCGGAGGAGAAGCCCTCCTGGCCGACCAGTTCCTCCGCGTAGAGCGTGCCGTCGGGCTGGCGGAACTGGGTGTGGCGCTTGCGCGGCACGTCGCCGACGCTGCGGTAGTACGGCATTTCGCCTCCCGATATGTCCCGTTCTCCGGCCGGTGGCGTCCGATAATCGGACGCTGTTGTCCGTTCCTCGTAGCGTCCCGTACATTCTTGTCTCGTGTCAACGCAGGTGCCCCGCCTCCTCTCCGGCCTGGTGGACGACGCCGCGGTCTTTCCGCCCGGAAACGCCGCGCTGCCCGACGCGGTGACCGCGCACCGCACCCACCGCGCCGCCTGGTACACCGACATGGTCGGCCCGCTGCTGCTGCCCGCCTCGGAGATCCAGCGCGGGTCGCTGCGCGGCCTGGTGGACCCGGCCGAAGGGCTGGTCATCGGGCTGATCGGCGACACCGGCCTGGACCAGCTCCCGCAGGCGCTGGACGCGCTCGCGCCCGACGGGGTGACCGCCCGGCAGATCGAGGCGCCGGTGGCCAAACGCGGTGAGGACCCGCAACCCGGGCTGTCCGAACTGGTCGCGCTCGCCGACCGGCTCGACGGCACCGCCGTCTACGCGGAGATCCCGCTGACCTTCGGGCTGATGGGCGCGCTCGACACGCTCGCCGAGGCGCGCGCGGGCGGGCTGCCGGTGGCGGCCAAGTTCCGTACCGGCGGGCTCGCCGCCGAGCTGTTCCCCACCCCGGTCGAGCTGGCCGCGGTGATCTGCGCCTGCCGGGACCGTAAGCTGCCGTTCAAGCTCACCGCCGGGCTGCACCACGCGGTCCGGCACCGCGACCCGGAGACCGGCTTCAACCACCACGGTTTCGTCAACGTGCTGGGCGCCACGCTCGCCGCGGTCGGGGGCGCCGAGGTGGACGGCGTGGCCGAGCTGCTCGCCGCCACCGACCCGGTCCGTGTGGTCGAGCCGGCGCGGGCGCACCGCGACGCCGAGCGCCCGCTCTGGGTCGGGTACGGCTCGTGCAGCATCTCCGAACCACTTACCGATCTGATCCGGCTGGGGCTGGTGAACGGAGGCTTCGAGGCATGACCGAACGCACCGAGCGGAGCGAGGGCCGTGAGGGCGTGCCCAGTCTGCACGGCATGACCGAACGCACCGAGCGGAGCGAGGGCCGTGAGGGCGTGCCCGGCCGGCACGGTATGACCTGGGTACCAGGGGCGGCGGGGTCGCCGTACGGGGTGACGAACCTGCCGTACGGCGTGTTCCGGCACGGCGAGGGCGAGCCGCGTATCGGCGTCCGCATCGGTGACTTCGCGCTGGACCTGGCCGGCGCGGAGGCCGCCGGTCTGGTGCTGGCCGGCGGGGCGCTGGGCCGGCCGACGCTCAACGCCTTCATGGCGCTCGGCCGCCCGCAGTGGACGGCGGTCCGGCAGCGGGTCGTCGAGCTGCTCACCGAACCGGAGCACCGGGCGGCGGTCGAGCCGCTGCTGGTGCCGCTGCGCGAGGTCGAGATGGCGCTGCCGTTCGAGGTGGCCGACTACGTCGACTTCTACTCCTCGGAGCACCACGCCTCGAACGTCGGGCAGATCTTCCGGCCCGGCCAGCCGCCGCTGCTGCCGAACTGGAAGCACGTGCCGATCGGCTACCACGGCCGGGCCGGCACCGTGGTCGTCTCCGGCACCCCGGTGATCCGCCCGACCGGGCAGCGCGCCAGCGCGCAGGGCCCGACCACCGGCGCGTCGGTACGGCTGGACATCGAGGCCGAGGTGGGCTTCGTGGTGGGCGTACCGAGCCGGCTGGGCGAGCGGGTGCCGGTGGCCGACTTCGCCGACCACGTCTTCGGTGTGGTGCTCGTCAACGACTGGTCGGCCCGGGACATCCAGGCGTGGGAGTACCAGCCGCTCGGGCCGTTCCTCGGCAAGTCGTTCGCCACGTCCGTCTCGGCCTGGGTGACGCCGCTGGAGGCGCTCGCCGATGCGTTCGTACCCGCGCCGGACCAGGACCCGCCGGTGCAGGACTATCTGCGCGACACGCCGCACCTCGGGTTGGACCTGACGTTGTCGGTGCAGTGGAACGGCGAGCGGGTCGCCGAGCCGCCGTTCGCCGGCATGTACTGGACCCCGGCGCAGCAGCTCGCCCACCTCACCGTCAACGGCGCGTCGCTGCGTACCGGTGATCTCTACGCCTCCGGCACCGTCTCCGGTCCGGAGCGCGGCCAGGTCGGGTCGTTCCTGGAGCTGACCTGGGGCGGGTCCGAGCCGGTCAAGTTCGCCGACGGCAGCGAGCGGACGTTCCTGGAGGACGGCGACACGGTGACGATCACCGCCACCGCGCCCGGCCCGGACGGCACCACTGTCGCGCTGGGCGAGGTCACCGGGACGATCCTCCCGGCCCGCTGAGTTCTGCCATCCCGAACGGCCCCGGTCGCACCCGATGTGCGACCGGGGCCGTTTCCTTCCGCGTTTATCGCTCCGGATCACGTACGCCCCGGACGGCGGCTCCCGGCCGGAACGGAGCCGCCGATGGTGCCGGGTCGGGGGGCGTACCCGGGTAGCCGAACAGGAAGGACGAGCATGACCGAGTTGACCGGCGCCGTCTGGCGCACCAGCAGCCGCTCGAACGATCAGGGCCTCTGCGTCGAGGTGGCGACGAACGTGGTCGCCGCGCACGGCGTGGTGGGCGTACGCGACTCCAAGGACCCGGACGGCCCGGCGCTCGCGGTGAGCCCCCCGGGCTGGGCCGCGTTCGTCACCGCGCTGCGGGGCGGTTCGTTCCGCGGCTGACCGTCAGTGCCACACCCCGGTGCCCCGACGATCGGGGCACCGGCGGTGGAAATGTCACAGCGAGGCTCCCCGTTTCCGGTCACGGCCCGTACCGTGTACGACACGGGAGGTGCCATGTCGACGGTCACGGTGTCCGCATTCATCGAAGCGCAGGCCGCCGACCTGTGGCGCCTGCTGACCGACCTCCCGGCCCGCGCCGACTGGCTCTCGGCGGTGAGCGCGGTCGAGGTCCTCGGCGGCGGCGGGTTCGGGCCCGGCTCGACCTGGCGGGAGACCCGCGTCCGGCCGGACGGCGGCGCCGAACCGGAGGAGTTCGAAGTGATCGAGGCGGTCGCCCCGAGCCGGCTGGTGCTCGGCTCGCGCGGCGCCGGCGCGGACTACCGCATCACCTGGACGCTGCGCACCGTCGAGCGGCGACGCCGCGGCTGCACCGAGGTCACGGTCGAGCAGGAGGCGGCGCCGACCCGCCCGTACGGCCGGGTGTTGGCCCTGATCCTCGGCGGCCTGGCCGCCCGCGCGGTGGAGGGCGCGCTCCGACGCGACCTGGCCGACCTGGCGCTGGCCGCCGGACCGGCCCGGTCCTCCGAGGCCGCCTGAGCCGACCTGGCCGCTCGCCGCGCCCGGCCCGGACCTGGCCGGTAGGGTGCCGGGTCGGAGGTGACGGATGGCGAAGGCCGCGAGGCGGCGGGCCGTGGTGGCGCTGGTGGCGGTACTCGCCGTCGCGGCGACGGTCGCCGTGGTGGTCCGGGTGCTGGCGCCGGCCGAGGTCGAGACCGTCGCCCGGGAGCCGTACCCGGCGGCGCCCGCGCCGACCGCCGGGGTGATCGGGCGGCTGCCGGTGGCGCCGCTCGTCGTCGACGGCCGGCTGCGCGTCTACGCGGGCGCCCGTCAGGTGTACGCGGACCAGCCGGTCACCGGGCGGCACCGGGTCACCCCGTTCTGGTCGTACCGTCGCTGGCCGGCCACGTTGACCGCGGTGCTCGCCCAGGACACCACTGTGGTCAGCCGCTGGTCCGACGGGAAGCTGGTGGCACTGGACGCGCGTACCGGACGGGTCGCCTGGCGGGCCGACGGCCCGGAGCCGGGGCCGGTGCCGGAGCCGAGGCGGACCTACGCCGGCACGGTCTGGGACCCGGCCGGGCTGCACGTCGCTCGTGCCGCCGGCCGATCCGTGCTGGTGTCGGCGGGTCCCGGCGGGGTCGGCGGGTACGACCTCGCCGACGGGCGCCGGCTCTGGCGCGCCGACCTGCCCCGCGACTGCCGGGCCGACGTGGGTACGACAGCCAGCGGCGAAGTGGTCGGGGTGGACAGCTGCGAGGGGCCGCCCGTGGTCGAGCTGCGGGACGCGGCGACCGGCACGGTGCGGACCCGCTGGCGTCCCCCGGACGCGCCGGATCAGCTCGTGGTCACGCCGGTCGGCTGCCCGCACGGGCACTCCGGCTGCCGCGGGTTGCGCACCGCCGGGCCGGGCGGTGCGGGCGGCAAGGGCTGGCTGGTGACCGACCCGGGCGAGCCGAGCGCCGCGCCGGGCCTGGACGCGATGGACACGGTGCTGGACGGCGAGCGGGTGGTGGACACGTCCGGCCCGGTGGTGGTCGGGCGTTCGGCGCGTACCGGCGCGGAGCTGTGGCGCAGGGCGGACATCCACCCGGCCCGGGTGCTCGCGACCGAGCCGGGGCGGGTGCACCTGCTGACCGACCGGCGGGAGCTGGTCACTGTCGACCCGCTCACCGGCGCGACCCGGTCCAGTTTCGTGCTCGACGTCGGGCGGGACGGGATCGGCTGGCGGCCGGGCCGGGCGTACGCGGTGGACGGCTACGTCGCCGTGGAACGGCTGCGGGAGAGCGCCACGCCGGAGGACGACGACCAGGGCTACTTCCTGATGGCCGAGCCGGTGCTGCTCGCCGCCACCTGACCGGCGGTTCGGCCTGCAAAACGGACAAAAGCCACTATTGTTGTCGGATGAGACGCCCAGGGCCGGTCCGTAGGGGGTTGACGGACCGGCCCCGGGCGCGCCCCGGTCAGGCCAGGGCGGACTCGGCCACCGCCAGGAACGCGTCGTTCTCGGCCGGGGTGCCGATGGTGACCCGGACGCCGTCGCCCGGGAACGGGCGGACGATCACGCCGCGCGCCTCGCACGCCCGGCCGAACTCCACCGCCCGCTCGCCGAGCGGCAGCCAGACGAAGTTGGCCTGGCTCTCCGGCACGTCCGGGACGAACTTGCGCAGCGCCTCGGTGACCCGGTCCCGCTCGGCCACTACCAGCGCGCAGCGCCGCTCCACCTCGTCGGCCTGCGCCAGCGCGGCCAGCGCGCCGGCCTGGGCGGCCATGCTGGTGGAGAACGGCGTGACCACCTTGCGCACGGCGGCGGCCACCTCCGGCGCCGCGACCAGCCAGCCGATCCGCAGGCCGGCCAGGCCCCACGCCTTGGACAGCGTGCGCAGCACCGCCACGTTCGGCCGGTCCAGGTAGGTCAGGCCGTCCGGCACCTCCGGGTCGGTGACGAACTCCCGGTACGCCTCGTCGATCACCACGAGCACGTCGTCCGGCACCGCGTCGAGGAAGCGGTCCAGCTCCGCCCGGCGCACCGCCGTACCGGTCGGGTTGTTCGGGTTGCAGACCAGGATCATCCGGGTCCGGTCGGTCACCGCCGCCGCCATCGCGGTGAGGTCGTGACCGTGGCCGGCGTCGTTCGGCACCCGCACGCTGGTCGCGCCGCTGGTCGCCGCGATGATCGGGTACGCCTCGAAGGAGCGCCACGAGTAGAGCAGCTCGTCACCGGGCAGGCAGGTGGCGCGGACCAGGTGCTCGGCCAGCGCCACCGAGCCGCAGCCGGTGGCGATCCGGTCGGCGTCCACGCCGTACCGCTCGGCGAGCGCCTGACGCAGCGCCACCACGCCCATGTCCGGGTAGCGGTGCGAACCCGCCACCGCCTCGGCGACCGCCTCCACCACGCCGGGCAGCGGGCCGTAGGGCACCTCGTTGCTGGCCAGCTTGATCGCCTCGGGCAAACCCAGCTCCCGCGCCAGGTCGGCCGGGCTGCGGCCGGGCACGTAGTTGGGCAACGCGTCCAGGTCGGCGCGGGTGAGCCGCAGCGGAGGCTGGTGGCGTCCGGTCTCGGTCATGGGGTGTCTCCCGGGGTGTCGGCGCGGTCGCGCGGGGTGGTACGGGGGTCGGGCCGCTTACGGGGAAGCTGGACCACCACCGTCTGCGCCCGCTTGTCGTGCAGGGCCTGGCGCAGCGGCTGGTCGAACAGGGGCGAGACCGCGTCGATGAGCTGCAGCAGCAGACCGAGCCCGCAGCAGTACCAGAGCAGCGTGGGCAGGCCGAGCGTGCTCCAGCGCCGGGTGGCCCGGCCGAAGCCGAGCGGCTGGTCCGCCTCGACCGGCAGCGCGCGTACGCCCATCAGCCGCTTGCCGAACGTCTGCCCGCGCGCCGCCATCGACGGCACCTCGTAGGCGTACCAGAGCGCGGTGGCGATCACCAGGATGGCGATCTGGAGGCCGCCGGCCTGGTCGTCGATCTGGGGCAGCCCCTCGGTGGAGGTGTCACCGTTCATCGCGCGGCGCACCGACTCACGCAGGTACGGCGCGACGGCCTCGAAGTAGCGCCAGACGAACCAGCCGTTCACCACCGCGTTGAGCAGGAACACCACGCCGAAGTCGATCAGGCGGGCGACCAGCCGCGCGCCGTACGAGGCGAGCGGCAGCCCGTGCGGGCGCGGAATCGGCTGCGCGCCCGGCCAGTGCGGGTACGGCCAGCCCGGCGGCGGTCCCTGCGGCGCCGGCCCGGCCTGACCGGGCTGCCGCGGCCACGGGCCGCCCGGCCCCGGCTGTCCGGGCTGTCCCGGCTGCCCCGGCTGTCCCGGCCAGGGACCGGGCTGTCCGGGCCAGGGGCCGGCCTGACCCGGCTGGCCCGGCCACGGTCCGCCCGGCTGGGCGGGCGCGCCGGACGACGGGGCGACCTCGGACCCGCTACCCGTCCCGGCACCGGGCGTCGCGGCGGCGGCCGGCTCGGGTTCGGCGGGCGGTGGACCGTCGGGCGGGGTGACGTCGACCGGGATCGGCGCGCCGATCCAGCCCTCGCCGTCCCACCAGCGGCGGGTCTCCGGGTCGGCGGGGTCGACGTACCATCCAGGTTCCAAGCTCACAGCGCCGTCCTTGTTCCCGACTGCGGGGCTCGCAGGCCCGGCTCACTCCTCGCGCTCACAGTGCTCCCCTCAGTTCGCGACTGCGGGGCTCGCAGGCCCGGCTCACTCCTCGCGCTCACGGGCCAACCTTAACGACGACCGTTCCGGCGAACTTGTCGTGGAGGCACTGCTGCCAGGGCTTGTCCCACAGTTGCCAGAAACCGTCGAGGTAGTTGAGGAACGGCACGAACATCCCGCCGGCGAACTCGACGGCCCAGCGCTTGCCGAGCATGCCCCGGCTCAGCGCGGCGTCCGGCTGCACCGGCACGATCCGCAGCTTCATCACCTTCTTGCCCAGCGTCTGGCCGGTCCGGCGGGCGTACTCGACGTGGTAGACCCAGTAGAAGACGAGCATCAGCAGCAGGACCCCGAGCTCGGCGGCGAGCAGCGGCAGGAACACGCCGGTCCAGAGTTCGGCCGGCTCGGGACCGTTCGGGCCCGCCTGCTCGATCTCGTCGATCATCCGGACGAAGACGAGGGCGAAGACCGGCAGGAACAGCACCATCGTCACCGCCATCGCGACGGCGGTGTCGATCAGGTAGGCGAGCAGCCGGTCACCGAAGCTCGCCAGCGGCTGCCCGTTCGGCGCTACCGGGGGCGGGACGGGCCTCGGGGCGTACCCCGGTGGGGGGTAACCGGGCGGCGGGTAGCCGGGCGGGCCGGCGTACCCCGGAGGAACGTGCTGCGCGGGCACCGCGGGCCCGGTGGGCGGCGCGAAGCCGCCGCCCGCGGGTGCAGGCCCGGCAGGCGGCGGCGTCGGGTTCGGGGGAGGCTGGGTCACGCCGACAGTGTTACAGGTTGCCGCGCTTCTCCTGCTCCCGCTCGATCGCCTCGAACAGGGCCTTGAAGTTGCCCTTGCCGAAGCCGAGGGAGCCGTGCCGCTCGATCAGCTCGAAGAAGACGGTGGGACGGTCCTGCACCGGCTTGGTGAAGATCTGGAGCAGGTAGCCGTCCTCGTCCCGGTCGACCAGGATCTTGCGGGACTGCAGCTCCTCGATCGGCACCCGGACGTTGCCGATGCGGGCGCGCAGCTCCGGGTCCTCGTAGTACGAGTCCGGGGTGTCCAGGAACTCGACGCCCGCCGCGCGCATGGCGTCCACGCTGGCCAGGATGTCGTTGGTGGCCACCGCGATGTGCTGGGCGCCGGGGCCCTGGTAGAACTCCAGGTACTCGTCGATCTGCGACTTCTTTCGGGCCACGGCCGGCTCGTTGAGCGGGAACTTCACCTTGCGGGTGCCGTTGGCGACGACCTTGCTCATCAGCGCCGAGTAGTCGGTGGCGATGTCGTCGCCGATGAACTCGGCCATGTTCGAGAAGCCCATGACGCGCTTGTAGAACTCGACCCACTCGTCCATCCGGCCCAGCTCCACGTTGCCGACCACGTGGTCGACGGCCTGGAAGAACCGCTTCGGCTGGAGGCCGGCGTCGATCATCGGCTGCCGGTCCACGATCGGGCCGCGGGCCACGAAGCCGGGCAGGAACGGGCCGGTGTAACGGGACCTGTCGATCAGGCTGTGCCGGGTGTCGCCGTACGCGGCGATGGACGCCATCCGCACGGTGCCGTGCTCGTCGCTGACGTCGTGCGGCTCGACCAGGCCGGTGGCGCCCTGCGCGACGGCGTGCGCGTACGCGGCGTCCACGTCCGGCACCTCCAGCGCGATGTCGGAGACGCCGTCGCTGTGCTTCGCCACGTGCTCGGCGCCGTCGGCGTCCGGGCGGACCGCGCCGGTCAGCACGAAGCGGGCCGAACCGCTGGTCAGGACGTACTGCGCGTGGTCGCGGTAGCCCTGCTCCGGCCCCCGGTACGCCACGCAGGTCATGCCGAACGCGGTCGAGTAGTAGTGCGCGGCCTGCTTGGCGTTGCCGACCAGGAAGTGGACGTGGTCCATGCCCTTGACCGGGAACGGGTCGCGGCTGATGTCGTGGTCGACGGCGCCGACGAGAGCGTCGACGTCGACCTCCTCGGTCGACTGGGGTCGGTCGATCGCCTGGGTCATGGTGGCCTCCCTCGCGTACCGGCCGGCCTCGTGGGCCGCCGTGGATGTGCTCTTCCGGGGAGGATCTACGGCGCACGGTGAGTTGGGCAACAGTTGGCGTTATTCCTGGTCAGGTTGTGCATTCGGTACCGTCGGACACCATGAACACTGGTCAGGATGTACAGCTGGACGAGCTGGACGCGCGCTTGATCGAACTGCTGGCGGAGGAACCGCGGATCGGGGTGCTGGAGTGCTCCCGGCGGCTCGGCGTGGCCCGCGGCACGGTCCAGGCCCGGCTGGACAAGCTGGTCGGCCGCGGCGTGGTGACCGGGTTCGGGCCGGACATCACGCCCGCCGCGATCGGCTTCGGGGTGACCAGCTTCGTCACGCTGGAGATCAGCCAGCGGCACGGCCACGACCAGGTCACCGCGCACCTGGCCGCCATCCCCGAGGTGCTGGAGGCGCACACCATCACCGGCTCCAGCGACCTGCTCTGCCGCATCGTCGCCCGGTCGAACACCGACCTCCAGCGGGTCATCGACCAGATCGTCGCCTCCGAGGGCATCCGGCGCGCGTCCACCATCATCGCGCTGGCCGAGCAGATCCCGTACCGCACGCTGCCGCTGGTCCGCTCCGCCGCCCGGGGGTAAGGAAGGGCCCCCTGTTAACGCCTGCGGAGGTGGAAGGGCCCCTTATTAACACCTGCCCGGGCAAGAAGCGCTGCGACACGCCCCGCGCGCGACCCGGGGGACCGGTGATCGTCGCTACCGTGTGCGGTGTGAAGGGCCTAGGGGTACGCGGCTGGTTGCTGCTCGGGCTCGTCACCGTGGTCGTACTCGCCGCGACAGGCGTCTGGAACCCGTTCCCGGCGCTGTGGGACTGGGTCGACCGCAGCAAGCCGATCTCCGAGCCGGACGTGGTCTGGCAGCAGCGCGTCGGCGGCACCCCGCGCAGCGTCACCATCGCCGGCGACACGGTGATCGTGGAGCAGCGCACCCGCGTCGAGGCGCGCAGCCTCGCCGACGGCCGCCAGCTCTGGGAGCGCAAGGCCGACTGGTCGGCGGTCGCGGGCGGCGACCGGGACCCGGTCGTCGCCGTGGGCAAGCTGCTGGACAAGGGGTACGAGGTGCTCGACCCGGTCAGCGGCGTGACCCGGCGTCGCGACGATCGGGCGATCGCCGTCTGGACGTACCGGAACCTGCTGCTGGACGCCTACTGCGTGCGGGCCACGGACTGCACGTTGCGGGCCTGGGAGCCGCGCGGCACCGCTCCGCTGTGGAGCGCGTTCCTGCCCGGCGTGCACAGCGGCGTGCTCGCCGACAACCCGGAGCTGCTCGGTACGCGGCGGCTGGGCGCCACCCGGATCGACGGCGGGGTGGCCGGGCCGGAGGCGGTACCGCCGCTGCTCGGCTTCCCGGTCGACGGCCGGGTGCACGTGGTGGACACCGCGACCGGCCGGGTGCTGCAGAACGTCGAGCCGGGCCGGGAGGAGCGGCTGGCGGTGGTCGGCGGCCGGCTGCTCCGGATCGCGGCCACCTCCCGCGACGGGAGCTGCTACTACACCGTCACGGCAGTCGACCCGGCGACGGGTCAGCAGGTGTGGCGGCGGACCGGGATCAACCTGCGTACGGCCGACTACGCCGGCTGCGTACAGCGGGAGGACCCGCAGGGCGCGCGCAACGTCCTGATCGGTGTCGCCCCGGACGGGCGCGAGGCGGTGCTCGACGGGTACGACGGCCGCCTGCTCCAGGTGGGCGCGGACGGTGAGAAGCTGCTCGCCGTGGACGACCGCTACGCCGTGGTGCGCAGCGCCGACAAGGAGTCGCTGCTGGGGCGGGAGCTGTCGGCGGACCGGACCCGGTGGACCCGGCCGGCGGGCGGTAAGAGCGGCGCCGCGCTCACCCCGTACGCGGCGCTGATCAGCGAGGAGAAGCCGTCTCGGCTGATCGCGGTCGAACCGCGCGAGGGCCGCGTCCTGGTCGAGCTGCGGACCGCGGCGAACGCGCTGGCGGTCGGCCCCAACGGCATGATCATCGGTGAGGGCCGGGAGATCGGGTACGTCCGCTGGGGCGCCGGCACGACCGGCGCGCCCGGGCCGGGGCAGGGCGACGCGCCGGTGGCGCCGAACCCCGGGGGCAGCTGGCAGCCGCCCGGCGACCAGGGCAGTTGCGGCCCGAAGCGGGAACTCTGCGTCGACGGCAAGTGACAGCGGGTGAGAGGTCGGGTCACGACCCCACCTGCGGGTGTCACCGATCGACGGCTCTGCCCTAGGCTTTTCGGTCATGAGCAGTGCCGCCGCCTTCTCGTACGCACCCCTGCTGCCGACCGGCCCCGACCTGACGGAATACCGCCTGGTCACCGATGAGGGCGTGGACGTCGTCAACGGCCCGGGTGGCCGCCGGTTCCTGACCGTCGATCCGGGCGCGCTCACCGCGCTGACGGCCGAGGCGATGCACGACATCGCCCACTTCCTGCGCCCGGCCCACCTGGCCCAGCTCCGCTCGATCATCGACGACCCGGCGGCCTCGCCGAACGACCGGTTCGTCGCGCTCGACCTGCTGCGCAACGCCAACATCGCGGCCGGCGGTGTGCTGCCGATGTGTCAGGACACCGGCACCGCGATCGTGATGGGCAAGCGCGGGCGGCACGTGCTCACCGACGGCACCGACGCGGAGGCGATCTCGCGCGGCGTCTACCAGGCGTACACCCGGCTGAACCTGCGCTACTCGCAGCTCGCCCCGCTGACCATGTGGGACGAGCGGAACACCGGCAGCAACCTGCCCGCCCAGGTGGAGCTGTACGCCGAGGACCCGGACGGCCACGCCGACGCGTACAAGTTCCTCTTCATGGCCAAGGGCGGCGGCTCGGCCAACAAGTCCTACCTCTACCAGGAGACCAAGGCCCTGCTGAACCCGACGCGGATGATGCAGTTCCTGGAGGAGAAGCTCCGGCTCATCGGCACCGCGGCCTGCCCGCCGTACCACCTGGCCATCGTCATCGGCGGCACCTCGGCCGAGTACGCGCTGAAGACCGCCAAGTACGCCTCCGCGAAGTACCTCGACGCGCTGCCTACCGAGGGCTCGATGAGCGCGCACGGCTTCCGCGACCTGGAGCTGGAGGCCGAGGTGCTGGAGCTGACCCGCAACTTCGGCATCGGCGCGCAGTTCGGTGGCCGCTACTTCTGCCACGACGTACGGGTGGTCCGGCTGCCCCGGCACGGCGCCTCCTGCCCGGTGGCGATCGCGGTGTCCTGCTCCGCGGACCGGCAGGCGGTGGCGAAGATCACCCCGTCCGGCGTCTGGCTGGAGCGCCTGGAGACCGACCCGGCGCGCTACCTGCCCGACGTGACCGACGAGACGCTGGAGACCGAGGAGGTCGTCCGCGTCGACCTGAACCGGCCGATGGACGAGATCCGGGCCGAGCTGTCGAAGTACCCGGTGAAGACCCGGCTGTCGCTCACCGGGCCGCTGGTCGTCGCGCGGGACATCGCACACGCGAAGATCGCCGAGCGGCTGGACGCGGGCGAGCCGATGCCGCAGTACCTGCGCGACCACGCGGTCTACTACGCCGGCCCGGCGAAGACCCCCGAGGGCTACGCCTCCGGCTCGTTCGGTCCCACCACGGCCGGCCGGATGGACGCGTACGTGGAGAAGTTCCAGGCGGCCGGCGGCTCGATGGTGATGCTCGCCAAGGGCAACCGGTCCGCCCAGGTCACCCGCTCCTGCCAGGCCCACGGCGGGTTCTACCTCGGCTCGATCGGTGGCCCGGCCGCCCGCCTCGCCCAGGACTGCATCAAGCACGTCGAGGTGCTCGAATACGCCGAGCTGGGCATGGAGGCGGTCTGGAAGATCGAGGTGGAGGACTTCCCCGCCTTCATCGTCGTCGACGACAAGGGCAACGACTTCTTCGCCGAGGTCACCAAGCCGGTGCTCACCGTCGGCCGCCGTTAAGAAAACTGAGTTCCTCAGAAACTCCTGGGAAATTTGTGTTTGTGGAGTCTCCTCGTCCTGTAGGCTTTCCTCAGACGACGAGGGGACACCATGCCATCCATCGAAATAGACGAGGACACCGACTCCTATCTCGCCTTCGCTGCCGGTATTGCCGGTCTGACGAAGGGGCAGGTTGTCGCGCGCCTGGTCAACGAAGTACGGGCACGGGCGGAAAGCCGACCGGAGGCGCCGGACCCGAGTGGTGAACCGTCGACCGTCAGGATTTACGCCGACTACGCGGGGCACCGCACCCACGCCTCGTTCGTGCCCGGGCCGGGGCGCATCGAGATCACTTCCGGGCCCCTCGCCGGGAAGGTCTACAAGACCCCGAGTCAAGCGGCCCGAGAGATCGTCAAGCACTACAACCCGGACGTGAGCCCGCACCGCAACGGCTGGAGCTTCTTCCTCATCTCCGGAACGGCCGCCCCGCTGCAGACGCTGCGGCACCGCTGAGGTGGGCGGCGTGGGACCACACATATTCGTGGACGAGACCAAGGAGCACGGCCTGATCCTCGCGGCGGCCATCGTCGACGTGCCCCGGCTGGCCGCCGCCCGTCAGGCCGTCGCCGCTCTTACGCTGCGCGGGCAACGCAGCATCCACTTCTGCAAGGAACGCAACGATCGGAGACGGGAGATCCTCGGGACCTTCCGCCGACTCGGCGCGGCGGTGGTGCTCTACGACGCCACGGCGCATCGAGACCAACGGGCCGCGCGGGAGGCGTGCCTCCGAGCGCTGGTCCTGGACGCGGTCAAGCTCGATGCCGAGCGGCTGGTCCTGGAACTCGACGATTCCCGGCACGTCGCCGACACGCGCACCCTCAACCACGAGATGCGGCTGGCCGGTGCGACCGGACGCCTCCGGTACGACCACATGCGGGCGCACGAGGAGCGCCTGCTCTCGCTTCCGGACGCGGTTGCCTGGTCCTGGGCGAGAGGTGGCGAGTGGAAGGCCGCGGTGCTGCCGATGGTGGAGGAGATCCGGTCGGTCGCGCACTGAATGCGCGAGACCCGGCTCACCCACCGTCCGGAAGGCTGCCGGGTCCACTTTCAGGAGCTACTGCTCCTGACAACAGCCATACTACCTGCTTCGTACGGCCCTGATCCATCTTCCGACATCGGTGCGCCTGCCCGGTCGGACCACCGGACAGGCGCACCGCCCCCGTCGGATGCCGTCATCGGCAACCCGCACCGAGTCTGTGCGCCGCCGCTATCGGATCGCTATCGCCTCGGCGCGGCGCTCGGTGACCGCCGGGCTACGCTGCTGCAGGGTTGATACGGCGGTCGGGGGAGCGCGGTGCGGTTCGGAATCTTGGGGCCCCTGCGGGTCGGCGGCGGTGAAGCCACCGTCACCGCGGGTCGAGATCGAATCGTCCTCGCCATGTTTCTGCTGCGTCCGGGCCTGGTGGTGCCGACCGAGGACCTGATCGACGCCGTGTGGGAGGACCGTCCCCCGGCGACCGCGCGGACCCAGCTCCAGATCTGCGTGTCTCGACTGCGGCAGCGGTTCGCGGCGCTCGGCCTGCCCACCGTGACCATCGTCACCGACCCGGCCGGATACGGCATCCGGATCGAGCCGGGCGACCTCGACGCAGAGGTGTTCGCCAACGGTGTGGAGGCGGCCCGCCGGAACGCCGAAGCGGGCCGGCTGATCGAGGCGCGTCAGAACTACCGGGACGCGCTGGCGTTGTGGCGTGGGCCGGTGCTGGCCGGCATCCCCGCCCGTAGCGTGCGGCGGCGGGCGCAGGCGCTCGACGAACAGCGGCTCGCCGCGCTGGAGGACTGCGTCGACATCGAGTTGCGGCTGCGCCGGGCGCCCGAGCTGGTCGACGAGCTCACCGAGGCGGTCGAGCGCGAGCCGCTGCGGGAACGGTTGCGGGGGCAGTTGATGCTGGCCCTGTCGGCGGTCGGCCGCCACGCGGACGCGCTGGCTGTCTACCGGGAAGGGCGGCGGATCTACGCCGAGGAGCTGGGCATCGAGCCGGGTGCCGCGTTGCAGGAGCTGCACCAGCGGATACTCGCCGGCGACCTGGCGCTGAGCGGCCCGGAGAGCCGGGTTGCCGCGCCGGTGCGGGCGCTGCCGCGCGCGATCAGCGACTTCACCGGGCGGCAGCAGACAGTGGCCCGGCTGGTGCGGGAGGTCGAGGAGGGTAGCCGGGTCCAGCTCGTCGACGGCATGGCGGGCAGCGGCAAGACCACGCTGGCCGTGCAGGTGGCGACCGCTGTGGCCGGCCGGTTCCCCGACGCGCAGCTCTTCATCGACCTGCACGGGCACAGCGACCGCAGCCCGCTCAGTACGACAGTGGCCGCCGCCACCCTGCTCCGGCAGCTCGGCGTGCCGGCTGAACGGGTGCCGGCCGACCCGACGGACCGGCTGGCGATGTGGCGTTCCGAGCTGGCCGGGCGTCGGGCCGTGGTGGTGCTCGACAACGCGGCCGACGCCGGCCAGGTCGCACCGCTGCTGCCCAACGGTCCGGACTGCCTGATACTGATCACCAGCCGTCGTCGCCTGATCGGCCTGGACTCGGGCCGCCCGTCCTCGCTGCCGGTACTCGACGCCGACGAGGCGGTCGAGCTGCTGGCCCGCGTGGCCGGCGCGGAGAGGGTGGCCGCCGAGCCCGAGGCGGCGATGGAGGTGGCCCGCCGCTGCGGACACCTTCCGCTGGCCCTGCGGCTGGCCGGGGCCCGGCTCGCGCACCGGCCGCGGTGGCGGGTGGCCGACCTGGCGGAGCGGCTGGCCGGCGCGTCCGACCCGCTGGCCGAGCTGGTCGCGGGAGAGCGGTCGGTGGCCGGCGCCTTCGCGTTGTCGTACGAGCAGGTGTCGCCGCTCGCGCAGCGGGTCTTCCGCCTGCTGGGCCTGCACCCGGGTCAGTGTGTCGACAACCGGGTGCCGGCCGCGCTCGCCGACCTGCTGCTGCCGCAGGCGCAGGACGCGCTCGACGAACTTGTCGACGCGCACCTCGTCGAGGAGGTGGAACCGGGCCGCTACCAGCTGCACGACCTGATCCGCGAGTACGCGCGCACGCTCGGCGCCGGACGCGAGACCGCCGACGAGCGGCGGGCGGCGGTGGGCCGTCTCATCGACTTCCATCTTCAGGTCACCGCGTCCATCGGGCGGTCGCTGGAGACGGGCGCCGAGCCGTCCCTGTTCGACCTGCCGGAGCCGGCGCGGCCCGACCTGGTGGCAGCCACTGTCGGCCTCGGCCGAGCATGGTTGGAGGAGAACCGCTCGACCCTGACGGCGCTCGTCCGGCTGGCGGAGAACGAGGGTTTTCTCCGGCAGAGCTGGCAGTTCGCCCGGGTCGCCTGGGTCAGCAACTTCTACGGCGGTCGCCTGGACGACCTGATCGAGACGCATCAGATCGGTCTGCGGGCCGCCGAGCGCCTGGGCGACGAGGAGGCCGTTGCGACGATGCTCAACTATCTCGCCTCGGCGGACTACCGCCGGGCGCGGTTCGCCGAGGCCATCCGGCGGCTGGAGGCGGTGGTCGGTATCTACCGCAGGCTCGACCGGCCGGGCGAGCTGCGCAAGGTGCTGGGCAACCTCGGCACCGCGTACGCGGTCGACGGGCAGCACCAGCGGGGTATCGAACTCCTGACCGAGTCCGCGGCGATCGCCCGCCGGTCGGGCGAGTCGTCGTGGTTGTCCAACCTGCTGAACAACCTCTCGTTCACCCTGATCTCGCACGGCCGGTACGACGAGGCTGTGCGGATGTGCCGCAACCAGATGGCTGTCGCACGGCAGGCCGGCGACCTGCGGCAGCTCGGCAACTCGATCGGGCACCTCAGCATGGCGCGGCACCGGCGCGGCGAGCACGGGCCCGCGCGCCGGCTCCTGCGCGTCGGCCTGAGGCTCAAGCGCCGGGTGGGCAACCGGTACGGCGAGGGCGAGCTGCTCAACGAGCTGGGCATGATGGAGCGCGAGGAGGGCCGGCCGGAGCTGGCCGCCTCGCTGCACCGGGACGCCCTCGTGGCCATGATCGACGCCGGGGATCTGGTCGGGCAGTGCGCCTCCCGGAACCTGCTGGCCCGGGCGATCTTCGACCAGGGTGACGTGGCCAGCGCGCTGGACCTGCACCGCCGGGTGCTAGCCGACGCCGAGCGGCTGGGCCTGCGCTACGAGCAGGCCCGCGCCCTGGACGGCCTCGCGCGATGCCTGCGCCACGACGACCCCGACCAGGCCCGCCGGTACGCCGGGCGTGCGCTGGCGCTGTTCCGTCAGGTCGAGACGCCGGACCAGCGGGACACCGAGAAGCTGCTGGTCGAGCTTGGCTGAGGGGGCCGCCACTTTCCCTGCACTCCGACCGGCGGCGCGGCAGGATGGTAGGCGTGACGACTCCAGAGGCGACCGGCTACCGGATCGAACGCGACTCGATGGGCGAGGTGGAGGTGCCCGCCGAGGCACTGTGGCGGGCGCAGACCCAGCGCGCGGTGCAGAACTTCCCGATCTCGGGGCGCGGGCTGGAACCGGCCCAGATCAAGGCCCTGGCGCAGATCAAGGGGGCGGCGGCACTGGTGAACGGTGAGCTGGGGGTGATCGACGCGGACGTGGCGCAGGCGATCGCCACCGCCGCCGCGCACGTCGCCGAGGGCGGCTACGACGACCAGTTCCCGGTGGACGTGTTCCAGACCGGCTCCGGTACGTCGTCCAACATGAACACCAACGAGGTCATCGCCACCCTCGCGAGCCGCGAGCTGGGCCGCGACGTGCACCCGAACGACCACGTCAACGCGTCGCAGTCCAGCAACGACGTGTTCCCCACCTCGATCCACCTGGCCGCCACGCAGTTCGTGGTGGAGGACCTGATCCCGTCGTTGAAGCAGCTCGCGGGCGCGCTGGAGGAGAAGGCGGCCGAGTTCGAGACGGTGGTCAAGGCCGGGCGTACCCACCTCATGGACGCCACGCCGGTCACGCTCGGGCAGGAGTTCGGCGGCTACGCGGCGCAGGTCCGCTACGGCGTCGAGCGGCTGGAGTCGGCGTTGCCCCGGCTGGCCGAGCTGCCGCTGGGCGGCACCGCCGTGGGCACCGGCATCAACACGCCGCTGGGGTTCGCCGAGCGGGTGATCGGCAAGCTGCGGGAGTCGACCGGGCTGCCGTTGACCGAGGCGCGCAACCACTTCGAGGCGCAGGGCGCCCGGGACGCGCTGGTGGAGACCTCGGGCCAGCTCCGTACCGTCGCGGTCGGTCTCTACAAGATCGCCAACGACGTGCGCTGGATGGGTTCCGGCCCGCGCGCCGGCCTGCGTGAGCTGCGCATCCCCGACCTCCAGCCCGGCTCGTCGATCATGCCCGGCAAGGTGAACCCGGTGGTGGCCGAGGCGATGCGGCAGGTCTGCGCCCAGGTGGTCGGCAACGACGCGGCGGTGGCGTTCGCCGGGTCGCAGGGCGACTTCGAGCTGAACGTGATGCTCCCGGTGATGGGCCGCAACCTGCTGGAGTCGATCAAGCTGATCGCCGCGTCCAGCCGGCTGTTCGCCGAGCGGCTGGTGGCCGGCCTGGTCGCGGACGCCGAGGTCTGCCTGGCGTACGCGGAGGGCTCGCCGTCGATCGTCACCCCGCTCAACCGCCACCTCGGGTACGACGAGGCCGCCTCGATCGCGAAGGAGGCGCTGGCCAAGCAGGTGTCCATCCGCGAGGTGGTGATCTCCCGGGGTCACGTCGACTCGGGCAAGCTCACCGAGACCCAGCTGGACGAGGCGCTGGATCTGCTCCGGATGACCCACCCCTGAGGCCGGCGCCGGTAATTGCCTCGACCCGTCACCGTGGGCGCGGCATGATCCGACGGTGCGTGACGACGGCGGGGTGCTGCTGGAGACCGCGCGGCTGACGCTGCGCCGGTTCACGATGGACGACGTGGACCGGTTGGTGGCGCTGGACGCCGACCCGGAGGTCATGCGCTTCCTGACCGGCGGCGTGCCGACTCCGGCCACGACATTCCGGGACGACGTGCTGCCCCGGGTGCTCGCGCAGTACACCCGGCACCCCGGGCTCGGCCGCTGGGCGACGCTCGACCGGTTCACCGGCGAGTTCCTCGGCTGGCACTCGCTCGACCCGTCCGACGACGGCGCCGAGGCGGAGCTGGGCTACCGGCTGCGCCGCGCGGCGTGGGGGCACGGGCTGGCCACCGAGGGCGCGCGGGCGCTGGTGCGGCACGCGTTCGACACGGTCGGCGTCCGCCGCGTGTGGGCGCAGACGATGGCGGTGAACGACCGCTCCCGGGCGGTCATGGCCCGCGCCGGGTTGCGCTACGTCCGCACGTTCCACCTCGCGTTCGACGACCCGATCCCGGGTACGGAGCACGGCGAGGTGGAGTACGAGCTGTCCCGGGAGGACTGGCCCGCGACCCGTCAGGACTGGGACGCCGCCCTGCGGGCCCGGTAGGCGCTCACCGCGGCCCGGTTGCCGCAGCCGGCGTCGCAGAACCGGCGGGAGCGGTTCCGGGACAGGTCGACAAGCACGTTGTCGCAGTCGGGGTGGTCGCAGTGCCGCAGCCGGCTCAGCTCGCCCATGCGTACCAGGTCGGCCATCGCCATCGCGGCCTCGACCGCCATCCGGGTCGCCAGCGGCGCGTCCCGCGGCACGGCGTGCAGGTGGTACGGCTCGTCGTCGTGCCGGACGAGTTGCGGCAGCGCGTGCGACTCGCGCAGCAGCTGGTTGACGATCGCCACCACCTCGTCGGTGTCGGCGTACCAGATGCGGCGCAGCCGGGGCCGCAGCGCGCGGACCTGGCGCAGTTCGGTTTCGGTGTGCTCGTGCCGGCCGCTCCACCCGTGGGTGGTGAAGAAGGCGTCCAGGGCGGCCACGTCGGGCAGCCCTTCCCGGTCGCCGTCGGCGGTGTTCACCAGTGCGGCGGCACCGACCAGCGCGCATTCGGTGTCATGAGCGAAAAGCAACTTGACTCCTGTCAGGGGCTCCGCCTAGCGTCATCAGCATAACCGTCCTTCACTCATGACCTGGAGCTGTCGATGCGTGAACGATCCGGCGTCGGGCTCGGTCTGGCACTGCTCTCCGCGATCACGTTCGCGACCTCGGGCACGTTCGCCCGCCCGCTGATCACCGGCGAGTGGTCGGCGGTCGCGGTGGTGATCGCCCGGGTCGGCATCGCCGCGCTGGTGCTCGCCGTGCCCGCCCTGCTGGCCCTGCGCGGCAAGTGGTCGGTGCTGCGGCGCAACGGCGTCACGGTGCTGCTGTTCGGGCTGCTCGGCGTCGCCACCGCGCAGGCGTGCTTCTTCAACGCGGTCCGCTACCTCCCGGTCGGTGTGGCGCTGCTGCTGGAATACCTCGGCATCGTGCTGGTGGTCGGATGGATGTGGCTGGTCCACGGGCAGCGCCCGCGAGCGCTGACGGTGGCCGGCTCGGTTACCGCCCTGTGCGGGCTGGCGCTCGTCCTCGACCTCACCGGAGCCGGCCGCCTGGAACCGGTGGGCGTGCTGTGGGGTCTCGGCGCGGGCGTCGGGCTGGCCGGATACTTCGTCATCGCCGGCCGGATCGACGCCGAACTGCCGTCGGTGGTGATGGCCAGCGGCGGCATGGCTGTCGGCGCGGTGGCGCTGCTCCTGCTCGGCGGCATCGGCGCGCTGCCGCTCGCCGCCGGCACCGCCGACGTCACCTTCGCCGGGCACCAGGTGAGCTGGCTGGTGCCGATCGCCGGGCTGTCGCTGATCGCCGCCGTGGTCGCGTACCTGGCCGGGGTCGCCGGCACCCGGCTGCTCGGGGCCCGGCTGTCCTCCTTCGTGGGGCTGACCGAGGTGATGTTCGCGGTGCTGATCGCGTGGCTGGTGCTCGACGAACTGCCCAGCCTGATCCAGCTGGCCGGCGGGGTGCTCATCCTCGGCGGCGTCGCCCTGGTCCGGGCGGACGAACTGCGCGGCACACCTTCGGCGTCCACGTCCGCCGAGCCGGTGCTGGCAGGCGACCGGTGAGCGGGCCGCGCAGCGCTGTCGTCTTCGACGCCGACGAGACACTCGTCGACCTGCGTCCGGCGGTCACCGGCGCGCTCGTCGCCGTACTGGAGGAGATGCGGCGGCGGACCCCGGCGGCGGCCGCGGTGTCGCTCGCGGACCTGGAGGAGGACTGGGGTGCGGTCTTCGGCGCGCTCAGCGCCGCCCCGGTGCAGGAGATCCGGCGGGCCGCGCTGGCCCGCTCGCTGGCCCGGGCCGGGCTGGAGACGGAGCTGGACGAGTTGGCGGAGTTGTTCTTCGCCCGCCGGTACGCGCTGAGCCGGCCCTTCCCCGACGCGCTGCCCGCGTTGGCGGCACTGCGCCCGCACCACGTGCTGGGCTTCGCCACGAACGGCAACAGCCGCGCCGAACGCTGCGGCCTCGCCGGGCAGTTCGCCTTCGAGTTGTACGCCCACGAGGGCGGCCTGCCGAAGAAGCCGGCCGGGGAGTTCTTCGCGGCCGTGGTGGCGGCCTGCGGGCTGCCCGCCGCGCGGATCGTGCACGTGGGCGACTCGCCGGAGCACGACGTGGTCGCCGCCCAGCGGGCCGGACTGCGTGCCGTCTGGCTCAACCGGGGCGGGCTGCCCCGGCCTCGGGGCCTCGAACCGGACGCCGAAGTGTCTACGCTCGCCGGACTGTCCACGGTGCTCAACACCTTGACAAGCGCGAATGCCTAGTTGCGGCCGATAACGGACGTCGATCTGGCGGAACCCGCTCCCGTGATGTGGGATGACACCACGTCCCTCAACGAGAGGATCTGATGTGGTGAGCAAGCGCTTCACCGTCGGCGCGGTCGCGGCTGCGGCCTCGCTGGCACTCACGGTGACCGGCCTGGGGATCCCGGCGAACGCCGCGCCGTCGGACACCCGGACCTTCACCGTGCTGGCCGAGAGCGGTGTGTCCACCGACGCCGCGATCGCCGCGATCACCGCCGCCGGCGGCACTGTCGTCGCCCGTACCGACGATGTCGGCCTCTTCCAGGTCACGAGCGACCGGGCGGACTTCGCCAGCCGGGCCACCGCCGCCGGCGCCCTGGTCGGCGCGGCCGAGGAGAAGGCGATCGGCCGCAAGCCGAAGCTGGACCGGGTCGAGCAGGAGCACCTGCTGGCCGCCGCGGCGACCAAGGGCAAGGCCGCCAAGAACAACGGCAAGAAGATGGACCCGCTCGACGACAAGCTCTGGGGTCTGGACATGATCCGGGCCGACAAGGCCCGCAAGATCGAGCCGGGTGACCGCCGGGTGACCGTCGGCATCCTGGACACCGGCGTCGACGCCAGCCAGCCCGACCTGGCACCGAACTTCAACTGGGCACTGTCGCGCAACTTCGCCCCGGACATCCCCGAGGTCGACGGCCCGTGCGAGGTGGCCAGCTGCCTCGACCCGGTCGGCACCGACGACGGCGGGCACGGCACCCACGTGGCCGGCACCATCGGCGCCGCCGCCAACGGCTTCGGCCTGTCCGGCGTGGCCCCGAACGTCTCCCTGGTCGAGCTGAAGGGTGGCCAGGACAGCGGCTACTTCTTCCTCAACCCGGTGGTCAACGCCCTGGTGCACGCGGGCCGCTCCGGCCTGGACGTGGTCAACATGTCCTTCTACGTCGACCCGTGGCTCTACAACTGCACCGCCAACCCGGCCGACTCGCCGGAGGCGCAGGCCGAGCAGCGCACCGTCATCGAGGCCATGAAGCGGGCGCTCAACTTCGCGCACCGCAAGGGCGTCACGCTCGTCGGCTCGCTCGGCAACAACCACGAGGACCTGGGCGCGCCGCGCACCGACGTGAGCAGCCCGGACTACGGCGCCGACCCGTACCCGCGCCCGATCGACAACGCGACCTGCTGGGACCTGCCGGTCGAGGGCCCGCACGTGATCGGCGTGTCGGCGGTCGGGCCGTCCGGCAAGAAGTCCGACTACTCGAACTACGGCACCGAGCAGATCTCGGTGGCGGCGCCGGGTGGCTGGTTCCGGGACGGCTTCGGCACCGACACGTACCGCACCGACGCCAACATGATCCTCTCCACGTACCCGAAGAAGGTGCTCCAGGAGGAGGGGTCGGTCGACGAGAACGGCAACGTCGTCGCCGGCTTCGAGAACTCGGTGTTCAAGCAGTGCACCGCGAAGGGTGAGTGTGGCTACTACACCTACCTCCAGGGCACCTCGATGGCGTCCCCGCACGTCTCGGGCGTGGCGGCGCTGATCGTCAGCAAGCACGGCAAGAAGGAGGGCCGCAACGGCTACGGCATGGCGCCGAACCTGGTCGAGCAGCACCTCTACCGGACGGCGGCCGAGCACGCCTGCCCGGAGCCGCGGCTGCAGAGCTACACCAACGAGGGCCGGAGCGCCGAGTTCGACGCGTACTGCGCGGGCTCGCTGAACTTCAACGGCTTCTACGGCTACGGCATCGTCGACGCCTACGCCGCGGTGAAGACCCCGGTCAAGCCGAACGTACGACCGTAACGACCGTTTCCCCGAGGTGGCGGTGTCCGGATCACCCGGACGCCGCCACCTCGGCGTTCCGGCGGGTGTCACGGGCGCCACCCCCGGGCCACCAGTGCGGCGCGGATCTCCCGCACCAGGTCGGGGAACTCCTTGCGCAGGCGGCGGCCGGTCACGTGCAGCACCAGCCAGCCGGCCGCGACGAGCTGGTTGAGCCGCCGCCGGTCGAGGTGCATCCGGTCCGCGTCGGAGTGCCACTGACCGTCGTACTCGACCGCGACCCGGAACTCCGGCCAGGCCAGGTCGGGGTGCAGGATCAGGCCGGTCGACACCCGCACCGGATACTGGGCCACCGCGCGGGGCAGGCCGGCGAGGGCGAGACGGACCCGCAGGTGGGACTCGGGCGGGGACTGGGCCAGCCCGTCGGTCAGGCCGAACACCCACGCCGCCCGCCGCCCACCGGGGCGGCAGGCGTTCCGGGCCGCCTCGCTCGCCAGCGCCGACCGGTTCACCGAACCGGTACGCAGCAGCCCGTCGATGATGCCGACCGCCTTCACCGGATCGGCCCAGACCGCTGTCTCCCAGGCACAGGCGGCCGGCTCGGTGCGTGGCGGCGGCCCGGCCAGGGTCAACGCCGCGCCGGGGGACGACTCTGTGAACGGGCTCGATGCGGCTGAGTTCTGCGGGTCGGCCGGGCCGGGCGGTCCGGGGTGGTTGTGGGGGTGGGCCGGATCCGGCGATCTGGTCCGGCCCGGTGTGCCCGGGAGGCGGTCCGCCGCAGGCGGTGCTGCTACGAGCGACCTGGTGCCGGTGGCAGGGCGTGTGCCTGCGGATGGGCTCGTGCCGTCGGGTGGGCTCGTGCGCGCGGGTGTGGCGGCGCCGACGGGGACCAGGAGGCCGCTGCGGGTGCTCGACATCGGGGCGTGGTGCACCCGGACACCCGGCTGGGAGTCGGCCCGGACCGTGGCCGGCAGCAGGACGTGCACGTCGTCGGTGAAGCCCGCGGCGTGCTCGACCCCGTGCAGGTAGGCCGCCGAAGGGCCGGCGATCGCCGCGCCGGGTGGCAGGCGCAGCAGTGCCGCGCGGCAGGCCAGCGCGTGGTCGCGGTCGAGCCGCGCGTCGGCGTAGACGTCCTGCCGGAGCCGGACCCAGGACGCGCCGCGCAGATGGTGCCGGGACAGCAGCCCGTGCCGGATCGCTTCCGAGCCCCGGAAGACCTGCCAGGCCAGCTCCGGTGGGCGATGAGGATGAGGTGGCATGTGACGAGCGTGGCGGCGCACGGGTCGAGATCGGTACCCCTGTGGACAGCCGCAACCGTGCCGCCCTCCGCGCCCTGTGGACAACCCCCGCGCGGCCTGTCCGCGTGCTATGGCCTTCGACCTGCTCATGATCCACTCCACCTCGGGGAGGTGGTGGTGTCCGGGCCGCTTGATGCAGCCACCTCGCCGAGCTGGCGTAAAGGGCGCGCGCGGGTCAGGAGAGCGCGGTGGCGACCGCCTCGGCGGCGGCCGTCACCTGGGCGCCGATGTCCGCCACGTCGAGCGGGGTCAGCGACACCACCCCGACGCTGCCCTCCAGGCCGGGCACACCCAGCACCGGCGCCGCCACCCCGTACGCGCCTGATTGAAGCTCGCCGCTGGTGCTCACCGGCCCCGGATCGCCGGCCCGCCCGGCCAGCACGGCCCGGCCGGCGGCGCCCCGCTCCAGGGGGTGCCGGGTGCCGGTCCGGTACGCCACGTGGAAGGACGTCCAGCTCGGCTCGACCACCGCGAGCGCCACCCCCTCGCCGCCCTCGACCACGGTCAGGTGGGCCGTCGCCCCGGTGCCCTCGGCGAGGCGGCGCAACGCCGGTAGCGCGCCCTCGGCGAGCAGCGGCTGGGCGCGGCGGGCCAGGTGCAGCACGCCCACGCCGATGCGCAGCCGGCCCTCGCCGTCGCGCCGGAGCATGCCGTGGCCGGTCAGCGCGCCGACCAGCCGGTAGACAGCGGCGCGGCCGATGCCCAGCCGGTGCGCCGCCTCGGTGACGGTGAGCCCGCCCGGCGCGTCCGCGACGAGGTGCAGCAGGCGCAGACCCCGGTCCAGGGTCTGTGCGGTCTCTCCCGTGCGCGCCGCCGTGTCCACAGCACGCAGCGTACGACCCGGCTCCGGCCAACCTCGAAATGTGCGGACGGCTACCCTTGTGAGGTGACGCTACGCCTGTATGACACCGCCACCCGATCGGTGCGGGACTTCGTCCCGCGGGAAGCCGGCAAGGTGGGGGTCTACCTGTGTGGTCTCACGCTCCAGGCCCCGCCACACATCGGCCACCTTCGCTCCGGCGTCAACTACGACGTGCTGCGCCGCTGGCTGCTCGACAAGGGCTTCGAGGTCACGTTCATCCGCAACCTGACCGACATCGACGACAAGGTCCTGGCCAAGGCGATGGAGCAGGACCGGCCGTTCTGGTCGATCGCGTACACCAACGAGCAGATCCTCGCCGCCTCCTACCGGGCGCTCAACGTGCTCCCGCCGACGTACGAGCCGCGGGCCACCGGGCACGTCCCGGAGATGCACGAGCTGATCGCCCGGTTGATCGAGACCGGTCACGCCTACCCGGCCACCGACGGCTCCGGCGACGTCTACTTCGATGTGGCCTCCTGGCCGGCGTACGGCTCGCTGTCCGGCCAGTCCCCGGCGGACATGCAGCCGGCCGGTGACGCCCCCGACCGGGGCAAGCGGGACCCGCGAGACTTCGCGCTTTGGAAGGGCGTCAAGCCGGACGAGCCGGCCGACGCCTCGTGGCCGTCGCCGTGGGGTCGTGGCCGGCCCGGCTGGCACATCGAGTGCTCGGCCATGTGCTGGCGTTACCTGGGCCCCGAGTTCGACATCCACGGCGGCGGGCTCGACCTGACGTTCCCGCACCACGAGAACGAGATCGCCCAGTCGCAGGCGGCCGACCTGCCGTTCGCGCGCTACTGGGTGCACCACGGCCTGCTCGGCATCGGTGGCACCAAGATGGGCAAGTCGCTGGGCAACACGCTCGACCTCGACTACGTGGCCTCGCTCGGGGTGCGCCCGGTGGAGCTGCGCTACTACTACGTCGCCGCGCACTACCGGTCCCGCATCGACTACTCCGAGGACGCGCTGCGCGAGGCCGCCGTGGCGTACCGGCGGGTCGAGGGCTTCGTGCAGCGGGCGGCCGAGCGGGTCGGCGGCGGCCGGCCCGGCGACCTGCCGGCCGCTTTCGTCGCCGCGATGGACGACGACCTCAACACCTCGGCGGCGCTCGCGGCGCTGCACGAGGTGGTCCGCGACGGCAACACCGCGTTGACCGCCGGTGACGATGTGACCGTCCGCACGACGCTCGCCTCCACCCGGGCGATGCTGGATATCCTCGGCGTCGACCCCCTGGACCCGGCCTGGACCGGCGGCGGCCGCACGGACGACCTGCGCGGCGTGGTGGACTCCCTGATCGCGCTGGCCCTGGAGCAGCGCGCGCAGGCCCGCGGCCGCAAGGACTGGGCCGCCGCCGACGCCGTACGCGACCAGCTCAAGCAGGCCGGCGTGGTCGTCGAGGACACCCCCCAGGGCCCGCGTTGGACTATTGGAGAGCAGGACTGATGGCCGGCAACTCACAGCGCCGAGGCCGGCGACTGGCACCGAAGGCGGGCGCCCCCAAGGGCACCGGCGGCAAGAACAAGGACTCCCTCGCCGGGCGTGGGCGCACGCTGCCCGCCGACGAGCGGCCGTGGCACAAGGCGTACTCGGGCACCGAGAAGCTGCCCCAGCGCACCGCCTGGAAGCAGGAGAAGGAGCGCCGCGCCGCCGCCGAGGAGGGCCGCGCCCCCAAGATCGGCCAGCCCGGCACCAAGGACACCACCTGGGGCAAGGGCGGTGGCCGGGGCACGCCCACGACGAAGGGGCGGGGCGGAAAGCCGGCCGGCCGGGGCGGCCCCCGGGTCGCGCCGGGCCGCAAGGCCAACCCGGCGAAGGACAGCCCCGAGCTGCTGGTCGGGCGCAACCCGGTGCTGGAGTCGCTGCGCACCCAGGTGCCGGCGACCGCCCTCTACACCGCGCAGGGCATCGACGTCGACGACCGGGTCAAGGAGATCGTCCGTACCGCCGCCGACCGGGGCATCGCGATCCTGGAGGTCAGCCGCGCCGAGCTGGACCGGATGACCGGCGGGGTGCTGCACCAGGGCGTCGGCCTCCAGGTGCCGCCGTTCGCCTACGAGCCGTTCGACGACCTGGTGGCCGCCGCGCTGGAACAGGCCGCCCCGCTGCTCGTCGCGCTGGACGGCGTCACCGACCCGCGCAACCTCGGCGCGGTCATCCGGTCGGCCGCCGCGTTCGGCGCGCAGGGTGTGTTCGTACCCGAAAGGCGTGCCGCCGGGATCACCGCGACCGCCTGGCGGACCAGCGCCGGCGCGGCCGCGCGCGTGCCCGTCGCCCAGGTCACCAACCTGACCCGGTCGCTCAAGGCGTGCAAGGACGCCGGCTTCGTCGTGGTCGGCCTGGACGCCGACGGGCAGACCGACCTGTACGACCTGGAGGCCGCCGTCGGCCCGCTCGTCGTGGTGGTCGGCTCGGAGGGGCGCGGCCTGTCCCGCCTGGTCGGCGAGACCTGCGACCTGACCGTCAGCATCCCGATGGTCTCCGACGTGGAGTCGCTCAACGCGAGCGTCGCCGCCGCCGTCACGCTGGCCGAGGTCGCGCGCCGCCGGTCCGTCGAGGTTTGATCGAGAGTACGAAAAAGGGGCGGTCCGCCGTGGCGGGCCGCCCCTTTTCTCGGGTACGTCAGATCCGCTGGCCGGTGGCGGAGTGGAAGACGTGGCTGCGGCCGGTACGCGGCTTGACGAACACGGTGTCACCCATGTTCGGCATGCTGCGCCGGTCGGTACGGACCACGAACCGCTCGTTGTGGCCCTCCAGCGCGGCGTGGCCGTAGACGTTGGCGTCGGAGCCCAGGTCCTCGACCAGCTCGACCACCACCGGCATGCCGCCCTCGGACGGGCTGACCAGGTCGCAGTCCTCCGGCCGGAAGCCGACGGTGACCTTGCCGTCGCCGCCCTCGGCGCTGGCCGCCTGGACCTGCTCGCGGGTCAGCGGCACGATCATCTCGGCGAACGCGCCGCCCTGCTCGGTCAGCTTCACCGTCTTGATGTTCATGGCCGGGGAGCCCATGAAGCCGGCGACGAAGACGTTGGCCGGGGTGTCGTAGAGCGCCCGCGGGGTGTCCACCTGCTGGAGCACGCCGTCCAGCATGACCGCCACCCGGTGACCCATGGTCATGGCCTCGACCTGGTCGTGGGTGACGTACACGGTGGTGACGCCCAGCTTCGCCTGCAGCGAGGCGATCTGGGTACGGGTCTGGACACGCAGCTTGGCGTCGAGGTTCGACAGCGGCTCGTCCATGAGGAAGACCTGCGGCTCGCGGACGATCGCGCGGCCCATGGCGACACGCTGGCGCTGACCGCCGGAGAGCGCCTTCGGCTTGCGGCTGAGGAACTCCTCCAGCTGGAGCAGCCCGGCCGCCTCCTTGACCCGCCGGTCGATCTCCGACTTCGAGGTCTTGCGCAGCTTGAGCGCGAACGCCATGTTCTCGTACACCGTCATGTGCGGGTAGAGGGCGTAGTTCTGGAAGACCATCGCGATGTCGCGGGCCTTCGGGGGGAGGTGCGTGACGTCGCGGTCGTCGATGTAGATCGCGCCGTCGTCGACGTCCTCCAGGCCGGCGAGCATCCGGAGGCTGGTGGACTTGCCGCAGCCGGACGGACCGACCAGGACGAGGAACTCCCCGTCACCGATCTGGAGGTCGAGCTGGTTGACGGCGGGGCGCTCGGTGCCCGGGTAGATCCGGGACGCCTTCGCGTAGGTGACCGTAGCCATGATGGAGCGCTTCCTTTCACCGGCAGGAACGTGCCGGACGATCCGAGTGAAGGAGCGACCGGCGCCCAAGGCACCGGCCAACGGGGTCGTCGCTCAGGCAGCCGAAGCCCGCCGGAGTGTCGTCCGTGTCACTGCACGGTAAACGGCTTTCGCGATCGTGCCAAGACGTGTCGCTCCGGGTGGGATGGACGGCATACGCATAACGGTCAGTCGGGCACTGCGAGGCATCAATCTCCCCGCTGGGAGCGCGCCCGGGCGATGATCCATCGGCCGCACCGGTCGGGATGCCGACGTTTTCCGTGCTCGGGAGCCCTGCGAGGCGGGTTTTCCGGGGCTCAGTCGCTATGCTGAGCCCGACGCACGCGCCCCTGTAGCTCAGCTGGCCAGAGCACTCGCCTTGTAAGCGAGATGTCGCCGGTTCGATCCCGGCCGGGGGCTCCAATTCCATCAGGCGTTTCGCGGCGGCAGCCGCTGCGATCCGGCCGGATGACAGCAACGAGGGTCACGACCGCCCGTCACAGGCCCTAGCCTGACGGCCATGACTCTTGATCTCATCCTGCTACCCGAGCCCGTCGGACAGCCCTCGCTGAAGGCGTCGGACGGCGAACGGAAGGGTGCGGGTGAGCCGTCCGACTCGCAGGCATGGGACGCCATCGTTTCCGGCGTACGGGACGTCGTCGGCGAGGTGGTTCTGGGCGAGGACGGCCCGAGCCGCACGCTGACGCACCAGCCCAGCGGCATTACGGTGCGCTACCGGTCCGGTGAGACGGCCATCAATCTGCCGTTCTGGCCCAGTGGCAGTGACGTGGATGCTGAAGGGCTCGTCCGGACCATGTACCGGATCGGGCACGTGGTAGCGGACGCGACGGGCCTGGTCGCCCATGTTTCGCAACTGGGTGTGCCGCTGACCGAAGCTGAGTCCAGGATCGACGCCGCGGTCGATCTGCTGTTGGACGATCCCGTTTCGTCTCACCTCTGGCCGCGCGATGGGTTCCGGGTCTACTTCACCGGGTCCGTCACCCTTGCCGACGCCGTGCAGCGCCTGAAGTCGATGGTGGTGGCCGAGGAGAGCGACCGTTTCACCGTCCAATGGTCCGATGGTCCCCAGCTGGAGGTGACCTTCGACGCGGGGCCACGGATTGTCGCTGAGGCCGCTGAGGTCGCCGAGGACTATGGCATCCCCGAGATGGCCGCCTACGACCGCCGGTTCCAGGTCACGTTCGACGATCTCGACGAGGTGCTCCAGGAAGTCAACACCCTGATCGAGGTCAACCTACAGCTCCAAGATCTCACCGGCGGTTACGTGAAACGTTCCTGGAACGACGAGGTGTCGCCGCCGTACGACGACCCGGTGGACGGCAGCTAACGGACCTGTACCTCGCACTCCGGACAAGATGCCGACAACACCGCAGGTCAGCTGACCTGCCCTGGTCCGTGAGGAACATGCCGGTCACGCCCACCACGGTCAGGGCCACGGCGACCGTCACGCCGCCGCTGCCCTGAGTGACGCCGGCGGAGTCGGCGCGTCGGCGGTGCGGGGCGGCTCGATGCTCGACAACCGGACAGCTGTACTTTACAGGGACGATGATCGATGGACATGATCGTCAGGGAAGGTTGCTGTCACTTTCCTCGACGAAGGGTCGCCGTCATGCCGATCACGCCCGTCACCCTCACCCCGCGTGCCTGGCGCCGTGCCGCCACGATCACCGCCGCCGCCCTCGCAGCCGCCGTTCTCGCAGTCGTGAACGGACAGCCGGCCTCGGCCACCCCTCCCGGCATCCCCTCCCGGGCAACGGCGCAGTCGCAGCTCAACGCCCTGACAGTGGCAGCACAGGGCTCGATGGCCGGCTACTCGCGGGACCTGTTTCCCCACTGGATCACCATCACCGGCGCCTGCAACACCCGCGAGCAGGTCCTCAAGCGTGACGGCACGTCCGTCGTGGTCGACAGCTCCTGTGCCGCTACGTCCGGCCGCTGGTACAGCCCCTACGACGGTGCGACCTGGTACGCCGCCTCCGACGTCGACATCGACCACGTCGTGCCCCTGGCGGAGGCGTGGCGGTCAGGAGCCAACTCCTGGACGACGAGCCGCCGGCAGAGCTTCGCCAACGATCTGACCCGCCCGCAACTGATCGCGGTCACCGACAACGTCAACCAGGCCAAGGGCGATCAGGACCCCTCGACGTGGCAGCCGCCGCTGACGTCGTACCGCTGCACCTACAGCAAGATGTGGATCACCGTGAAGTACAACTGGGGCCTGACGCTCCAATCATCCGAGAAGTCCGCCTTGCAGAGCATGCTCAACACCTGCGCCTCGTGATCGCAGGAGCCGTCGCTCGGGCCGGATGACAGCGGCGTACACAGTTCTCCGACCGGAGTGTCGGCGGGCGCGCCGCCGATCGACGTCTCGGTACGCTGGCCAGCGGGGGGACGGCGTGAGCAGAGCGGTCGAGGAGTCCAATCGGGCGATGCTGCGGGCCCGCGACGCGATGGACCGGGCGTACGCGCAGCCGCTGGACATCGCCGCGCTGGCCCGGATCGCCCACGTGTCCGAGGCGCACTTCATCCGTACCTTCCGGGCCACCTTCGGCGAGACCCCGCACCGCTACCTGCAACGCCGCCGGGTCGAGCGGGCCATGGCCCTGCTGCTGGAGACCGACCGCGACGTCACCGACATCTGCCTCGCCGTCGGCTTCAACAGCCTCGGCACGTTCAGCCGGACGTTCCACGGCATCGTCGGTGCGTCGCCCTCGGCCTTCCGGCGCCGCCGGGCCGCGCCGCCGGACGTGCCGAGCTGCTTCGCCAAGTCCTGGAGCAGACCGAGCAGTTTTGGATAAGCAGCAGGTCAGGCCGCTGCTCTAGCGTCGTCGGCATGACGATGACTTCGACTTCCCGCTCGCAGATCTACGTGCTCGACCAGGACGAGGCGCTCGACTTCTACGTCGGGAAGCTGGGCCTGGAGGTCAGCACCGACCAGGACCTCGGCTTCATGCGCTGGCTCACCGTGAACGTGCCGGGGGACCCGGGCCGGGAGATCCTGCTGGAGAAGCCGGGCCCGCCGGCCCTGGACCCGAAGACCGCCGAGCAGGTCCGGGAGCTGCTGACCAAGGGCGCCGCGGGCGGTTTCCTGTTCTTCACCACCGACGACGCGCACAAGACGTACGCGGATCTGGTCGCGAAGGGTGTGGAGGTGACCGACGAGCCGACCGACCGGCCGTACGGGATCGACTTCGGCATCCGCGACCCGTTCGGCAACCGGATCCGGATCGGTCAGATGCGCCAGGGGCAGTGAACGGCGCGGCGGCGGGCTAGTCTCGCGGTCCCCGACCGTGGAGGCGCCGATGCCCAGCCGCCTGCTCTACCTGGTCCGCCACGGCGAGCAGGACCGCCCGGACCAGGAGGCCGACACCGGCCTGTCCGAGCGCGGCCGGCGGCAGGCGACGCTGCTGGGGGAGCGGCTGCGCGGCACGCGCTTCGCCGCCGTACACCATGGGCCGGCCCGCCGGGCCGCGGAGACCGCCGCGCTGGTCGCGGCGTCGCTGCCGGGTGTTCCGGTACGCGAGGACGACCGCGCCGGCGACCACGTGCCGCACGACACCGACCCGGCCGGCCTGCCCGAGCGGTACGCGGAGTTCCTGGCCGGGTTCACCGAGCGGGAGCGGCGCGACGGGCCGCGTGTGACCGCGGAGGCGGTGGCGCGGTTCGCCGCCGCCCCCGCGGAGGGTGACGTACGCGAGTTGGTCGTCACCCACAACTTCCTGGTCGCCTGGCTGGTGCTGCACGCGCTGGAGGCGCCGCCGCACCGCTGGATCGGGCTCAACCACCAGAACTGCGGGCTCACGGTGATCCGGTACAGCTCGGGTGGCCCGCCGACGCTCGTCGCGCTGAACGACGTCGCCCACCTGCCACCCGAGCTGCGCGCCACCGGTCTGCCCGACGACTACCGGTTCTGATCCGGCGCTCAGGCGATCAGCTTCACCACTGCGTCGGCGACGGCGCGGGCGGACTGCGGGTTCTGGCCGGTCACCAGGCGCTCGTCGACCACCACGTGCTCGGTGAAGTCAGGCGCCGGCACGTGCTGCGCGCCCGCCTCGGTGAGCTTGTCGGCGAGCAGGAACGGCACCTCGTCGGTGAGGCCGACGGCTGCCTCCTCGCTGTTGGTGAAGCCGGCGACCCGCTTGCCGGCGACGAGCCGGGAGCCGTCGGTGAGCGTGAGGTTCACCAGCGCCGACGGGCCGTGGCAGACGGCGGCCACCACACCGCCGCGCTCGTAGACCGAGCGGGCGATCCGGGCCAGGTCGGGGTCGTCGGGGAAGTCCCACATGGTGCCGTGACCGCCGGCGAAGAGGATCACGTCGTACCCGGCCGGGTCGACGTCGGCGGCCTTCGGGGTGTCGGTGACGCCGGCGGTGGCGAGGAAGTCGTTCTGGGTGGTGTCGTTCTCGTCCCGCCCGTCGACGGGCGGCTCCCCGCCGGCCACGGAGACCAGGTCGACGTCGTACCCGGCGGCCCGGAACACCTCCCACGGCTCGGCGGCCTCGCCGACGTAGTAGCCGGTCGAGCGGCCGGTGCGGCCCAGCTCGGAGTGACTGGTCAGGGCGATGAGTGCGCGAGTCATGCCTTCCATGCTGGCCCCGCCGCCGGCCGGCCGGCCATAGGCCGATGTCACAGCCGGAACGGGTTTGAAGTCGGCGCCGGTCAGCCGGTGGCGCCGTTGAGCAGGTCCACCACCTGCGCGGTGACGGCGGGCGGCGTGGCCTGCGGCGGGCAGTCCACGTAGCTGACC
Organism: Micromonospora sp. M42; assembly: GCF_000568915.1. Lineage (NCBI taxonomy): Bacteria > Bacillati > Actinomycetota > Actinomycetes > Micromonosporales > Micromonosporaceae > Micromonospora > Micromonospora sp. M42. Next base: position 4,782,894 of record NZ_KK037233.1, read on the forward strand.
TGGTTGGGCCCGACGGTGAGCCGGTAGCTGAACGCGTCGGCGCACATGGTCGCCGGCGCGGTGACGGCGGCTTCGGCGGCCAGCCGGGGGTCGGCCGCGAGTTGCCGCAGCCGGGTGAGCTTCTCCGCGGCGAGCTGCCCCTCTCGGGAGGCGCCGGCGCGGTCGGTGCGGGTCCAGTGGCCGTCCGGCCCGACCCGGACGGTGTCGGTCAGCCCGGCGATGCCGCCCGACTTCACGAGCACGACCTCGGTGGCCAGCGGCGAGGGCCCGTCCGTGACGACGGGTGGCGCGTCGGTGCGGGCGCAGCCGGCGAGCGGGACGAGAAGGGCGGCGACGGCCGCCACGGCGGGGGCAGCTCTCATACCGGTTCGGACGCGCGACGGGACCACCCGGTTCCGGTCCACCGGTCCTCCTCATCCGTTCGGTCAGTGTCTCCGGCGGGTTCCCGCCAGCCTCTTTCACGTTCGTCGATGTATCGCTATATCTACATCAGTGACTACCCCCGTCACAACATTCGCCTTCCAGGAGGGCCCGTGAAAAGATCCGTCGCCGCCGTCAGCGCAGCGCTGCTCACCAGCAGCGTGCTGGCCTGCGTCACCACCTCGGCGCAAGCGGCAGCGCCAACCGCCCCCAGCCCCGAGACCTCGGCCGCGGCCAAGGCCGCGAGCCTGCTGCGCGCCAACCCCGGCGTCGTCAAGGGCGCCGGCGGTGAGGCCTATCAGGCCGTCCGCACCAAGGTCGACCCCTCCGGGGCGGCGCACACCCGGTACAGCCGGACCTATCAGGGTCTCCGGGTGTACGGCGGTGACTTCGTCATCCACACCGCCCCCAACGGCACCATGACCAGCGCGTCGGTCAGCCTCGACGCCCCGCTGACCCTGAGCACCACCGCGAAGGTCGGCGCGGACGCGGCCAAGGCCAGCGCCCGCAAGACGTTCTCCGGCTCGCTCACCTCGGTCGGCACGCCGGAGTTGTTCGTCGACGCCAGCAGCGGCAAGGGCCGCCTCGCCTGGGAGACCGTCGCGACGGGCTGGAAGGCGGACAAGCAGACCCCGTCGAAGCTGCACGTCGTCACCGACGCCACCACCGGCAAGGTGATCGGCTCGTACGACGAGATCGAGACGGTGGCCGGCACCGGCCAGGGCATCTACACCGGCTCGGTCACCATCGACACCACGCTCTCCGGCAGCACGTACCAGATGATCGACCCGGTACGCGGCAACGGCCGCACCTGCGACATGAACAACGGGACCTCCACCTGCACCACGTTCACCGACGCGGACAACGCGTGGGGCAACGGCGCCACCTCGAACCGGCAGTCGGCCGCCGTGGACGCCCACTTCGGCGCCGCCAAGACGTTCGACTACTTCAAGAACGTGCACGGCCGCAACGGCATCTTCGGCAACGGCCAGGGCGTGCCGAGCCGGGTGCACTACGGCAACAACTACGTCAACGCCTTCTGGGACGGGGCCCAGATGACCTACGGCGACGGCTCGGGCAACTCCCGCCCGCTGGTCTCGCTGGACGTCGCCGGCCACGAGATGAGCCACGGCGTCACCGAGGCGCTGGCCGGGCTGGTCTACTCCGGTGAGTCCGGTGGCCTGAACGAGTCCACCAGCGACATCTTCGGCAACATGGTGGAGTTCTACGCCGCCGCGCCGAGCGACCCGGGCGACTACCAGGTCGGCGAGAAGATCAACATCAACGGCAACGGTACGCCGCTGCGCTACATGTACAACCCGTCGCTGGACGGCTCGTCCGACTCCTGCTGGTCCACCAGCACGAAGAACAAGGACGTGCACTACTCCTCCGGCGTCGGCAACCACTTCTTCTTCAACCTCGCCGAGGGCACCGGCGCCACCGCGTACGGCACCTCGCCGGTCTGCGGCTCGGCCCCGGCGGTCACCGGCATCGGCCGCACCAAGGCGGAGAAGATCTGGTACCGGGCGCTCGACGTGTACTTCACCTCGAACACCTCGTACGTCAACACCAGCAACCCGGCCAACACCGCCCGCGCGTACACCCTGCGGGCCGCCACCGACCTGTACGGCAACTGCTCCACCGAGTACAAGACCGTCCAGGCCGCCTGGACCGCGGTGAACGTCGCCGGTAACGACGCGCCGTGCAGCTCCACCGGCAACGACTTCTCCGTCTCGCTCTCGCCGACCGCCGGGTCGGTCACCGCGGGCGGTTCGGTCACCGCCACCGTCGCCACGGCCACCACCAACGGCAGCGCGCAGACCGTGACGTTCTCCGCGTCCGGCCTGCCGACCGGCGCCACCGCGTCGTTCAGCCCCTCCTCGGTGACCTCGGGCGGCTCGTCCACGCTCACCATCTCCACCAGCTCCAGCACGCCGACCGGCACCTACTCGGTGACCGTCACCGGCAGCGCGGCGTCCGGCACGAAGACCGCCACGTTCTCGCTGACGGTGAACGGCACCGGCGGCGGCTGCACCGGCGCGGGCCAGAAGCTCGGCAACCCGGGCTTCGAGTCCGGCAACACGGTCTGGACCTCCACCTCCGGCGTGATCGGCCAGTACGGCTCGCAGGGCCAGCCGACCCGCACCGGTACGTGGAACGCCTGGCTCAACGGCTACGGCACCACCCGCACCGACTCGCTGTCGCAGTCGGTGAGCCTGCCGAGCGGCTGCTCCACGTACACCTTCTCGTTCTGGCTGCACATCGACTCGGCCGAGACCACCAGCAGCGTCCAGTACGACAAGCTGAACGTGCAGGTGCTCAACTCCTCCGGTTCGGTGCTGGCCACGCTGGCGACCTACTCGAACCTGAACAAGGCCAGCGGCTACAGCCAGAAGTCGTTCTCCCTGGCGTCGTACGCCGGGCAGACCGTCACGCTGAAGTTCACCGGCACCGAGGACGTCTCCCTGCAGACGTCGTTCGTGCTCGACGACACCGCTGTCAACGTCTCCTGACCTGACCTGACCTGACCTGACCGCCCGACCCCGGGGCCCGGCGGCCACCCCACGCGGGTGGCCGCCGATTATCGGCTGGCTCGCCGGAGGCCCGTTCGTACATTGCACATGTAAAGGGGCCAGGGCCTTCTCCTATAAAATGTAGTGAGACTATCTATGAAGCCCCACCAGCGCCACTATTGGACTTGGCGGTTTAATGCTAGCCTCGGGCGATGCTCTCGCAGATGATAGGAAAGACAGTGATCGCATAGGGGAGCGTATCTTCTCCAGAAAATCTAGGCAATGACTTAAGCTCTGTAGCAGCCGGAGAGTATGGTAGGAGAGCGCTCCCGGATTGCTAGCAGAGCAGTGTCTCGCGCGTGACGTAAATCGCCCCTGCGCAGACGTGCAGAGTACGAGGTTGGTGCCCTTGACGAAGCTCAGCTCGATGCCAGCGGACACGCAGCTGTAGAGCATCTCCAACCCGGAACGGTGCCCTCGCGCAGCTCCCGGCGCGTCCAGTTCGGCCAGCTCGACCCGGCCCGGGCCGCCGACCACCCCCACCCGGTCACGCATCGACGCCCACCCCCGCGTCCACGACCGGCGCGGTCAGCCGCGACGCCGGGCCGGTGGGCAGCGCCACCGGCCGGCCGGTACGCGCCGACTCGGCCACCGCGAGCGCCAGCCGGTGGGTGCGCAGCGCCTCGGCGTACGGCACCCGGAACGTCGTCGCCGAGACCACGAACGGCGTCGACGAAGGGCCCCGCCCGTTACGGTCGCACCATGTCCGACGCGGAACTCACGGTCAGGGTGGACGGCCCGGTGGCAACCGTGGTCATCCACAACCCGGCCCGGCGCAACGCCATGACCCCGGCCATGTGGCGGCAGCTCCCGGTGCTGCTCGACGGCCTGGAGGCCGACCCGGCGGTACGGGTGCTGGTGCTCACCGGCGCGGCCGGCACGTTCTGCGCCGGGGCCGACCTCGGCGACCTGGACGAGCTGCTGGCCGCCGGAGACGGCAGCATCGCGGTGGCCGCCGAGGAACGGCTCACCGCGTTCGGCCGTCCCACTGTGGCCGCGATCGAGGGCGCCTGCGTGGGCGGCGGCTGCCAGCTCGCCGTCGCCTGCGATCTGCGGCTGGCCTCGGCGGAGGCCCGGTTCGGCGTACCCCCGGCCCGGCTCGGCCTGGTCTACCCGGCGCCGACCACCCGCCGGCTGGCCGCGCTCGTCGGTCCGTCCGCCGCCAAGCACCTGCTGTTCAGCAGCGAGCTGGTCGACGCCGAGCGGGCGCTGCGGATCGGCCTGGTGGACGAGGTGCTGCCGGCCGGGGAGCTGGCCGGGCGGGTGACAACGCTGACCGCCACCATCGCCGAGCGTTCCCGGCTCACGGTGGCCGCCGCGAAGGAGATCGTCGACGGACGCGCCGACGCCGACCGGCTGGCCTGGTGGCACGGCCAGGTGCGGGACAGCGGCGAGGCCCGCGAGGGGGTGGCGGCCATGAACGAGCGCCGCCCGCCGCGCTTCGGCTGGACCCCGCCGACCGCCCACTGACCGCCGTTTGCCCGGCACCCCTCGGCGGGTACGTCCCGACCGGCGATCCAGCGGTCACCGCGCCGACCGGCTCCGGCTGACCTGGGCCAGCAGTTCGTCCACCGACCACTGGTCGGAGGCGTGTTCGCCGTACTTCTCGGCGAGCACCCGCCCGTCCGGCGCGATCAGGAAGTCGGCCGGCAGCCCGAACCGGCCGCCGTGCGGCGTAAGGGACGGCGACCGCTCCCGTCCGCGCAGGATGTGCCAGGTGCTGATCGCCACGCCGCGCAGGATCGGCAGCCAGGCGCGCGGGTCGAGCAGCGACCGCCGCGCCGACTCCACCCCGAACTCCCGGTAGAGCCGCCGGTCCGGATCGGCCACCACGGCGAACGGCAGGTCGGCGACGTGCTCGCGCAACTCGTCAGCGGGGGAGTGGAAGAGCACCACCTCGCGTACGCCCGCCGCCTCGATCTCGGCGTGCCGGCGGACGATCGAGCGCAGGTGGAGGTTGCAGACCGGGCAGCCGGCGAAGCGACGGAACTGGAGGTGGATGAGGCGGTCCGGGTCCGGCAGGGCGACCTGGGCACCGGTCACGCTGGTGAGATGGCGAGGGGTGACGACGTCCATGCGCGCTCCCGTTGTAGGCGTACGACGTACTCCTACAACCGTAGGCGTATCTTGTACGCTGTCAAGGCCATGCCTCGTCCCCGTTCCCTGACCCCGGCCCAGCTCGCCGACGCGGCGCTCGCGGTGCTCGACCGGGACGGCCTCGCCAGCCTCACCATGCGCGCGGTCGGCGCGCAGCTCGGCACCAGCACGATGGGCCTCTACCGCTACGTCGCCGACCGCGACGAGTTGGAAGCGCTCGTCGTCGAGCGGGTCCTCGAACCGGTCGACACCCGCCCGCCGCCCGACGTCCCGTGGGCGGACGGCATCCGGGACCTGGCCGAGCGGGTACGCCGCGCGGTCGGTCTCCACCCGGCAGTGGTGCCGTTGCTCCCCGCGTACCGGCACCGCTCGCCGACGATCCTGCGCTGGGGCGAGGCGGTGCTCGCGGTGCTGACCGGGGCCGGCTTCACCGGCACCGGACGGGTGATCGCGTTCCGCGCCCTGCTCGGCTACGTGGTCGGCGCGATCCAGATGGAACACCTCGGCGCGCTGGCCGGGCCCGGCACGGCTGTCATCGCGGCGCTGCCCCGCGACGAGTTCCCCCTGCTCGCCGCGACCGCGCGCGACGCCGGCGTGGTCGTACCGGAGGACGAGTTCGGCGGCGGGCTGGACCTCCTGCTCGACGGGCTGGCCCGGCGTCTCGACAGGTAGGCGCACTGGTGGGACCGGCGGGCGCGGCGCCGGGGCGTACCCCCGACACCGCCCCCTGTGCCCGCCGGCCGTCCGTCACCGCGCCAGCGCGGCCCAGCTCGGCGTCACCGGAGCCCGCCGCAGCGGCATGCCCGCCTCGGCCGGGGTCCGGTCACCCTTGCGCTGGTTGCACGCGTAGCAGGCGGCGGTGGTGTTCCCCCAGGTGTTCCGGCCACCGCGCGAGCGGGGCAGGACGTGGTCGATCGTGCTGGCCGCGCCGTCGCAGTAGGCGCACCGCCGCCGGTCGCGCGCCAGCACCCCGGCCCGAGACCAGGCCGGGCCGGCGCTGAACCGCCAGCGGGTCACCACGTACCGGACGAGGCGGACCACCCGCGGCAGCGGGAAGACGCCGATCACCCGGTCCGGCTCGGCCTCGTGGATCTCGGCGACCCGGCGGCAGAGCATCCGGATCGCGTGCTTGACGGTGACCCGGTGCAGCGGGCCGAGGTCGGCGTTTATGACGAGGACGGCGTCCACCGGGCTCTCCCTTCACGATCGGCGGTACGGCGACGAAAAAACCGCCCGGTCCACGGGACCGGGCGGCGACGACGGGGACGCGCGACGCGCGTCAGTCGTGCCCTCCGGGCCAGGGACCGTGTTCCCGGCAGCCGTCGCCGAGCAGCCACGACGTCATCGTGGTGGCGTATCGCAGCGACATCGACGGCTCCTGGAACGGTGGTTGACCTTGCTCGCTCACGGTAGATCGATTCGGGAATCGTGGCCAACGTATTTCGATCCGTCCTCGGTGGGTCGCCGCTGCCGTCCGGCCCGGCCGGCGCTTCGCGCGGCGGCGAGCGGCCGGTCGATCCGGGCGGTCATCTGCACCACCAGCTCGCTGTCCAGCAGCGGACGGTTCACCTCGGCGGCCACCGACAGCGTCGGCGTGGAGATCGACCGCCAGATCGCGGTGAGCCCGGCGCCGAGGCCGACGAGCGCCACCGCCGCCCGGGTGGTGGGGGAGCCGGCCGCCGCGGCGGCGCTGACACCCACCACCGCCAGCAGCACCACAAGCAGTGGTGCCAGCACCGGCCAGAAGATGCCCCGGGCCGCCTGCGCCACCAGCTTCCGGTCCCGGATGACGACGTTGCGGGCGATCACCGCCCAGTTCTCCTCGTCCAGCAGGTCGCGCGGATGCAGCCCACCGGTGAGCACGTCCTGCCACAGGTCGCCCTGGTTGCGCAGCTCCCGGGCCAGGTCGGCGAGTCCGGCCTCGCCCGGGTCGCCGACGGTGGCCCGGCCGACAGCCGTGGCCCAGGCGGCGAGCGAGCGGCGCACCACGGCGGCCGAGTACGGCGGCAGCACGCTCGCCAGCTCGTCCAGCCACCTGCCGATCTGGAGGTGCCGGCCACCGAACCGGCCCGGGAGCCGGTCGGCGTCGCCGCGCCGTACGGTGTCGGCGAGCGAGCGCCCGAGCCGGTACGCCACACCCACCCGGTGGTTCGTCGCCATCGTCCAGCGCAGCACGTCGATGTTGAGGTCGTCGAGCGCCCGCAGCAACGGGTCCCGGTCGGCGCCGGTGGCGCGGCGGGCGGCGGCGGTGGACGGCACGGTACGGCCCGCCGGGGTCAGCGGCGCGATCTGCGCCAGCGCCACGTCCACGCCGTCCAGGTACATGCCGAGCCGGTGCCACCCGGCCAGCTCGGTCAGGTTCGACAGCTTCGGCGGCGCGACCGTCGGCCGGTTCCCGCCGTCGGTCAGGTCGGCGGTCTGCGCGTGGTGGTAGGCGTCCGCCATCGACCAGCCGAGTCGCAGCGCGGTGACCACCGCGGTCCGTTCGTCCCGTGGTGTCCCGTGCTCCTCGTCGCGCCGCTCCCGCGTCGCGGTGCTCACCGCCCGACCTCCCGTGTCATCGGATCAGTCGAGCGTAGAGGCGTTTTCGTCCGCCTATGACCGTTTCGGGCCCACCCTGCCGGCCAGCAGGCCGCGCGGACGGATCGAGCGGACCGCCTCGGCCGACGCCCCCTCGGCACGCAGGATGTGGTTCGCCGCGATGATCCCGGTGGCCGCCGACCGTTCCATCAGCGCGCTCGGGAACTCCGTGCGGATGCCGTCCCCGGCCAGGTAGAGGCCCGCCGCGTCGGTCTCCACCCCCGGCCGCCCGGCGTGGCTACCCGGCGTGAACGCCGGTGCCTGCGCCTCGACCCGGGCGCGCAACTCGCGTACCCGCAGATCGGCCACCTCCGGCCAGAGCGCGGTCAGCTCCCGCAGCATCCGGGCGGCCAGCTCGTCGGCCGGCACGTCCGGCTCGCAGGCGTACGCGTGCAACTCCACCACCGAGCCGCCGGTCCGCTCCGCCCAGCGGCGGGGCTCGTCCTCCAGCCGGTGGTAGAGCGTCACCGAGTCCAGCGTGGGCTGCCGGGACACGCCACTGAACACCGCCCGGTCCGGGCGGACGTCCCCGTCCATCCAGTACCGCGCCACCGCGTACGGCGGTCCGGGTGTGCCGAACGCGGGCATCCGCGCCACCAGCTCGGGCGCCGCCGCGACCAGGCCGGGCGAGGCGGCGACCAGCGCGGCGAGCGCCGGCGGGTCCACCGCGAGCACCACGTGCGGCGCCTCCCAGACGTCGCCGTCCGCGCCGGTGACGCGCCAGCCCTCGGGGGTACGGTCCAGCCGGGCCGCCGGAGCGCCGGTCAGCACCCGGCCGCCGTGCTTCTCCACGTGCCGGGTCAGCGGCTCCCAGATCGCCGTCGCGTAGTCCCGGTCCGGGCAGTCGAACGCCAGCCCCTCCGGGTTGCCGAGCAGGTAGAAGTGGAACTGCGCGATCATCTCGGCGGCCGACATCTCGGCCTCGTGGTTGAAGAACGAGTGGGAGAAGACCTCGAAGAGCATGGCCCGCGCCCGGTCCGGCAGCCGCAGCGAGGTGAGCAACTCGTCGGCAGTGCGCTCGTCGAACTCCTCGTAGGTGCGCACCGGGTCGTAGGTGAGCAGCGGCAGCGCGGCGTCCCGATCCATCGTGCGCAGGTCCGCCAGGCGCAGGCTCGGGCTGCGCAGCAGCAGTGCCAGCAGGTTCGCCGGCGGCGCGGGCGGCAGCTTGCCGAACTCCTCCGTGGGCCACTGCTCGGACAGGATCGGGTAACCCGGGATCGGCTTGAGGAAGCCCAGCGCCGGGTCGACGCGGCGCAGGATCGACCGCCAGTTCCAGTACTGCCGGAAGAACGCGTGGAAGCCGTGCTCGTTGCGCTGGACGCCGTCGGGCAGCTCCTCCGGCCAGGCGCCGAGCCGGCCGCCGAGGTGCGGCGCGGCCTCCAGCACGGTCACCGCAACCCCGCGCTCGGCCAGCACCACCGCCGCCGACATGCCGGCGATGCCGCCGCCGACCACCAGCGCCGCGACCGGTCGCGGCACGCGGGGAGCGCCACCGCCGCCCGGGTCCACCACGTGCTCGCGTACGCCGATCAGGCGACCTACCACTTGCGACAGACTCACGGGGGCATCCTTCAGTCGGTGGTCCCCCCAGTCTGCCCGAGGTGAAAGGAAGGGGCCCTTTTTAACGCATACGGATGTGCGGGGGCCCTTCTTAACGCCGGGGCGGCCCGGTTACGTCCGCGCCGCGCGCCGGCCGCCCGCGCGCCGAGTGCGCCGCGCGGCGGCGTGGGGGAGGTGTTAACAAGGGGCCCTTCCTCTACCGGAGGCGTTAAAAAGGGGCCCTTCCTTTCACTCCAGGCAGTGGCGGGGGCGGTCGGAGGGGGGCCAGACGTACTCCAGGTCGGGGGAGACGTCGGTGAACAGCCGCGCATAGTGGACCGGGTCCTTGCGTAGCAGCGACGACCGGTGGCTGCGGTGCAGGTCGTCGCGGCCCAGCCAGGGCGGCAGCTCACCGGCGGCGGCCAGCTCGTCCTGGGTGCGGATCACCGCGATGCCGCAGGCGGTGGCGAGGTCGGTGGCGAGCGTGCCGGCGCAGGTGTCGGCCCGGCCCGGCTCGCACCACACCGCGCACATGTCCAGCCCGTACCGGGTCAGCGCCTCCTCGTACCCGGCCCACATCTTCACGGCGGGATGGTTGCGCCAGCCGTAGTCCGGCCGGGTCAGGCCGCGCAGCACCTGGATCGTCTCCACGCGCTGCTTGCCCAGCCGCTTCTGGTCCAGCGTCCGGGCGCTGGCCAGGAAGTCCGGATACGGCAGGAACGTCTGCATGCCGGTGCTCTACCCGTACCCGGCCACGCCATGCGTTCATGATCGAGGGGGCTGCGCGTACCGCGAGCGGCTGACTACCATCCGGACATGGCCGAGCCCCTGCGTGACCGCGCACGCCGCGCGACCGGCTGGCGGCTCCGGATGAACGGGGACGAACGCCCCCACTTCGTGGTGTGCGGCTCCGATCCGCTCGCCTACTGGGTGGTCCGGTCGCTGCTCGCCACCGACAGTGCCGACGGGCGGGTGCGGGTCACGCTCGTGGTGCCGGCCCGCCGCCGGTCCGAGGGCCCGGACGGGCGGGACGTGCCGGGGGTACGGGTCGTCACCGCCGAACGCCTCGATGAGGCGGCGTTCCGCCGGGCCGGACTGGCCGGCGCGGCCGGGCTGGCGCTGCTGAACCAGGACGACGTGGGCAACATGCACGCCGCGCTCTGCGCCCAGGAGGTCGAGTCCCGGCTGCGCCTGGTGGTGCGCATGTTCAACACCAACCTGGCGGACGGGCTGCGCCAGCTCTTCCCCGACTCGGCGGTGCTCTCCGACGCCTCGATGGCCGCGCCCGCCTTCGTCGCCGCAGCGCTGGGCGAGGTGGCGCCGACCCACTTCCGGCACGCCGGGCGCACGCTGTACGTGGCGCGGCGCGACGACGTACGCCCGCAGGACGTGGTCTGCGGCCTGGCCGTCACCACGGACCCGGACCTGGTCCGGGTGCTGCCCGCCGACGAGGCCGCGGCCGACGTGGTGCTGGCCGAGGCGACCGGCCGGCCGGCGGGCACGGAGGTGGCCGCGCGGCGGCTGGTGCGGGCGCGGCGGCGACGGCAGCCGGCGGCGGTGCTGCTGCGCGCGGTCCGCCACTTCGCCACCCGCAAGATCGGCATCGCGGTGCTGGTGCTGCTCGGGGTGATCGCGGTGCTGGGCTGGCTCAACGCGCGGGCCGCCGACGTCAGCTGGAGCGAGGCGGTCTACCTGACGCTGGTCACCACGCTCACCGGCCAGGACCCGGACGTCAACAAGCCGGTCGCCGCCCAGGTCATGCAGGTGGTGCTCAACCTGGCCGGGCTGGCGCTGATCCCGCTGATCACCGCAGCGGTGGTCGACGGCGTCGTAAACGCCCGGCTGGCCCTGCACGCCGGCCGGGTCCAGCCGGACCGCTCCGGGCACGTGGTGCTGGTCGGGCTGGGCAACATCGGCACCCGGGTGATGGCCCAGCTGCACGACTTCGGCGTCGAGGTGGTGGCGATCGACAAGAACGCGGACGCGCGGGGCGCCGCGCTGGCGCACCGGCTGGGGGTGCCGCTGATCGTCGGCGACGCGGGCCGGGAGGAGACGCTGCGGTCCGCGTCCGTCGACACCTGCCAGGCGCTGGTGGTGGTCTCCACCGACGACGGGACGAACCTGCGTGCCGCGCTGATCGCCCGGTCGCTCGACCCGGACCTGCGGGTGGTGCTGCGGCTGTTCGACGGCGACTTCGCCGAGCGGATCCAGCAGGCGTTCGGCATCGGCATCTCGCGCAGTGTGTCCTATCTGGCCGCGCCGTCGTTCGCGGCGGCGCTGCTGGACCGCGCGGTCGTCGCCACCATCCCGGTCGACCGGCACGCGCTGCTGGTCACCGAGGTGCCGGTGGTGGCGGGCTCACCGCTGGACGGGCGTCCGCTGAGCGCGGTGGCCCGGCCCGGCGAGGTACGCCTGCTCGCGTACACCCGGCCGAACCAGAAAGCCGACTGGACGGCCGATCCGCGGATGGTGATCCAGGCCGGTGACCGGTTGACTGTGGTGGCCCGGCGGGCCGGGCTGACCGCGCTGCTGCGGGAGACCACGCCCGCGCCGCCGCCGGCGCCCGCCGGTCCACCCGCCGCGCGCCGCCCGGAGGAGTGACCGGCCGCGTCAGGCAGGTCGACGACGGCGGCGGACCGTGTACCCGAGCGCGCCGAGCGCGAGCACGCCGAACCCGGCGAGCACGCTCGGCAGCGGCAGGTTGACCGCCAGCACCAGGCAGCCGACCAGCCCCAGCGCGGCGAGCAGCCGGGCCGGGACACGCCGGGCCGGGTCCGGGCCGAGCGTCAGCGCCGCCGCGTTGGTGATCGCGTAGTAGACCAGCACGGTGCAGCTGGAGAAGCCGATCGCGCCCCGGACGTCGCCGACCGCGACGACGGCGATCACCACGGCGGCCACGGCCAGCTCGGCGCGGTGCGGCACCCGGTGGCGCGGGTGCACCGCCGCCAGCGCGCGCGGCAGGTCCCGGCGGCGGGCCATCGCCAGCGAGGTGCGGCCGACGCCCGCGAGCAGCGACAGCAGCACCCCGGTCACCGCTACCGCCGCGCCGGCCCGGACCAGCCAGGCCAGTCCCCGGGTGCCGGCGGCGGTCACCACCTCGACCAGTGGCGCGTCGGTGGACGCCAGCGGTCGGCGCCCAGCACGCCGAGCGCGACCACCGCCAGCGTCAGGTAGATCGCCAGCACCGCGCCGAGCGCCAGCGGCACCGCGCGCGGGATGGTGCGCTCCGGGTCGCGTACCTCCTCGCCCAGCGTGGCGATCCGCGCGTACCCGGCGAACGCGAAGAACAGCAGCCCGGCGGCGGTGAGCACACCGCGTACCCCGAGGTCGGCGGGGGCGGTGAGCCGGTCGGCCGCCACCTGCGGGGCGCCGGTCACCGCCACCACGGCGAGCACTGTGAGCACCAGCGCGACCAGCACCCGGGTGGCGGCGGCGGTCTTGCCGATGCCGCGCAGGTTCACCACCGTCACCGCCACCACCGCGAGGACGGCGACGAGCCGCGCCCGCCCCGGCCACAGGTACGCCCCGACGGTCAGCGCCATGGCCGCGCAGCTCGCGGTCTTGCCGACCACGAAGCCCCAGCCGGCCAGGAAACCGGCGAACGGGTGCAGCCGTTCCCGGCCGTAGACGTAGGTGCCGCCGGACTCGGGGTAGCGGGCGGCGAGCCGGGCCGAGCTGGTGGCGTTGCAGTAGGCGATGAAGCCGGCGACCGCCAGCGCGACCAGCAGACCGACGCCGCCGGCTGCCGCCGCGGCGGGGGCGAAGACCACGAAGACGCCCGCGCCGAGCATCGAGCCGAGACCGATGACGACCGCGTCGGGTACGCCGAGTCGCCGCGCCAGTTGTTCCACACCGGCAGCCTAGGAGCGTGCGGTGAACAGCGGGTGCGGTCGCCCGGTCAGCCCGGCGCGGACCAGTCGACCGGCCGCCGCCAGTCGCCGAGCCGGCGCGGCAGCGGCAGGTCGTCCCAGGGCACCCGGCGCAGCAGTCGGTCCAGCAGCAGGCCGAGCAGCAGACCGGCGATCGAGTCGGTGAGCCAGTGCCAGCCCAGGTAGACGGTGGTGCAGAAGACCACCGCCGGGGGCACCACCCGGACCACGGTGACCAGCCGGGGCGGCACGGTCCGGCCGACCGTGCGCACGAGCGGGGCCAGTAGCAGGGCCAGCACGCCGTACCAGACGATCGCGTTGGCGACGTGCCCGGACGGGTACGACTGGGCGAAGCGGACCGGCAGGTCGTGCTGGAACAGCGGCAGCGTCTGCTCGGGCGACAGGAACGGCTCCTTGACCGAGGCGCTCGGCGCCGGCCGGGCCGTCCACACCTTCAGCGGCCCGATCGTGAAGAACGTCAGCACGAACGCGACCACCGGCGGCAGGATCGGCCGCACCGAGCGCAGCCGCAGCGCCAGCAGCACGCCCAGCCCGGCCGCGAGCAGCGTCAGCGGGGTGCCCTGGCCGAGCAGGTTGAGCGTCATCGCCACCCAGCGGGCGGCGGTCGGGCGGTGCTCGTCGGACCAGTCGGCGACCGCCCGGTCGAGCCCGAACAGGTGCCCGGAGGCGAGCGCCACGGTGAGCGCCACCACTGACGCGAGCAGCAGCCCGTCGAACCACCACCCGGCCGGCCGGACCGGCCGCAGCCGCAGGTGACCGCGTACCCCTGAGGTCTGACGCACGCGACCACGCTACCGGCCGCCGACGGCGCCGGGGCGGCGCGGGCATCGGCGGCTGTGTGCCGAGCCACGAAGGGAAGCGCGGTCCGGGGGTGAGCGGTCACACTGGTTGCCGTGCGGATCACCTCGGCTCTCGTCGACCCGGCGCTGCTCGACCTCCCTTGGTCGACCCCGCTGGAGCAGTGGCCTGCCGAGCACCTGGTGGCGCTGCCGCAGGGCATCTCCCGGCACATCGTGCGGTTCGTCCGGCTCGGCGGGTACGTCTACGCGGTGAAGGAGACCGGCGAGCGGGTCGCCGAGCGCGAGTACGACCTGCTGCGGGCGCTGGAGCGAATCGACTTCCCGTCGGTGGAGGCCGTCGCCATCGTGGCCGACCGGCAGAGCGACGACGGCGAGCCGCTGGACCCGGTGCTGATCACCCGCCACCTCCAGTTCTCCCTGCCCTACCGGGCGCTGTTCTCCCGCACGCTGCGGCCGGAGACCATGAACCGTCTGCTCGACGCGCTCGCGGTGCTGCTGGTCCGGATGCACCTGACCGGTTTCTTCTGGGGCGACTGCTCGCTGTCCAACACGCTGTTCCGGCGGGACGCGGGCGCGTTCGCCGCCTACCTGGTGGACGCGGAGACCGGCGCGCTGCACCCGTCGCTGTCCAACGGGCAGCGCGGCGAGGACCTGGAGATCGCCCGGGTCAACATCTTCGGCGAGGCGCTCGACCTGCAGGCCGCCGGCCTGCTGCACGAGTCGATCGACCCGGAGGTGGTCTGCGAGGAGGTCGTACGGCGCTACGAGCAGCTCTGGCACGAGATCACCTACGAGCAGCAGGTCGAGCGCGCTGCCCGGCACGACATCGAGCGCCGCATCCGCCGCCTCAACGAGCTGGGCTTCGACGTGGCCGAGGTGGCGATGTCCACTGTCGACAACGGGCGTTACCTGGTGCGGCCGAAGGTGGTCGACGTCGGCTACCACACCCGGCGGCTGCTGCGCCTCACCGGCCTGGACGCGGAGGAGAACCAGGCCCGCCGGCTCCTCAACGACCTGGACGCCTACCGGGTGGAGAGCGACCTGACCGACGAGCAGCAGGCGGCGCACCGCTGGCTGACCGAGGTCTTCGAGCCGGTGGTCCGGGCGGTGCCCGCGCACCTGCGCCGCAAGCTGGAGCCGCAGGAGCTGTTCGCCCAGATCATCGAGCACAAGTGGCTGCTGTCCGAGCAGGCCGGGCGGGACGTGGGGATGCGCCGGGCGGTGCAGTCGTACCTGGCGGACGTGCTGGTGCACCGGCCGGACGAGCAGGCGGTACTCGGCGTCGAGGTGCCCACCGCCTGACCGCCGGGCGGGTCACTCCACCCAGTTACCGCCGCGCATCACCCGCACCACGTTCAGGTCGTCGTCAAGCACCACCAGGTCGGCGCGCAGCCCGGCGACCAGCGCGCCGACCCGGTCGCCCAGGCCGATCGCGCGGGCCGGGGTGGTGGCGACCATGCGGCAGGCGTCCGGCAGGGCCACGCCCGCGCCGACCGCGTGCCGCAGCGCGGCGTCCATGGTGAGCGTGCTGCCGGCGATCGCGCCGTTGTGGGCGAGCCGGGCCTCCCCGCCGGCCACGGTGACCGCCTGGCCGCCCAGCTCGTACTCGCCGTCGGGCATGCCGGCGGCGGCCATCGCGTCGGTGATCAGCGCGGCCCGCTCCGGGCCGGCCACCGAGGTGGCGAAACCGAGCATCCCGTCGTGCAGGTGCACCCCGTCGGCGACCAGCTCGCACACCACGTTCGGGGCCTCCAGCAGCGCCACCACCGGGCCGGGCTCACGGTGGTGCACCGGGCGCATCCCGTTGAACAGGTGGGTGCCGACCGTCGCGCCCGCGGCCACCGCCGCGCGGGTCTGCTCCCAGGTCGCGTCGGTGTGCCCGACCGCCGCCACCACGCCCTGCGACACCAGCAGCTCGATCGCCTTGGTGGCGCCGTCGCGTTCCGGCGCGAGCGTGACCATGCGTACCGCGCCGCCGCCCAGCTCGATCAGCTCGGTCAGCTCGGCCGTGGACGGGTCCCGCAGGAACTCCGGGTTCTGCGCGCCGCAGCGGTCGGCAGACAGGTACGGGCCCTCGAAGTGGACGCCGGCGAGCACGCCGGACTCGACCAGCGGGCGGTAGGCGGCGGTGGCGTCGCGCATCAGCTCGAACGGGGAACTGACCAGGCTGGCCAGCAGCGTGGTGGTGCCGTGCCCGAGATGGAACGCGGCGGCCTGCCGCGCCGCCTCCGGGTCGCCGGTGGTGAACGTGTGCCCGCCGCCGCCGTGGGTGTGCATGTCCACGAAGCCCGGCACGATCCAGTGCCCGTCGCGCACCGACGGATACTCGGCGACGGCGGTGATCCGCCCGTCCGCGATCTCCACGCAGCCCTGCCGGATGACGCCGGTCGGGGTCACCACCTTGCCGGTCACGCGCCGGGTCATCGACTCTCCTTCACCAGGGTGTCCAGGGCCAGCAGGGCGGCGCCGAGGCAGCCGGCCTCGTCGCCGAGGTCGGCCGCGACCAGGCGCGGTTCGCGATGGAACGTCAGCCGCTCGCGCAGCGCCGCCCGCAGCGGGTCGAACAGCCGGGCACCGGCCTGGGCCAGCCCGCCGCCGAGCACCACTGTCGACACATCGTAGAGCGCCTGCCCGGTGGCCAGTCCGTCGGCGAGCGCCTCGACCGCGTCCTGCCACACCTCCACGGCGAGCGGTTCACCGGCCGCCGCGCGCTCGGCAACCTGGGCGGCGGTGGTGGGCGCGCCGGACAGCTCCGCGTACCGGCGTCCGATCGCCGAGGCCGACGACACCGCCTCCAGGCAGCCGGTCCGCCCGCAGCCGCAGCGCGGTCCGCCGGGCCGTACCAGGATGTGGCCGATCTCCCCGGCGGCGCCGTGCGCGCCGGTGGCGGCCGACCCGTCGACCACGTGGGCGGCGGCGATGCCGGTGCCGATGGCGACGAACAGGACGTGGCCGGCGTCCCGCCCGGCCCCGAGGCGCGCCTCGGCCAGGCCGCCGGCACGCACGTCGTGGCCGAGCGCCGCGGGCAGTCCCAGCCGCGTGCCCGCCAGCTCCCGCAGGGGTACGTCCCGGAAGCCTACGTTCGCCGACCAGACCGCCACGCCGCGCGCCTCGTCGATCACTCCGGGTACGGCGATGCCGCAGGCCACCGGCGTATGGCCGTCGGCGCGGGCCTTGCCGGCCAGCCCTTCGGCCACGTCGAGGATCGTGCCGACCACCGCCTCCGGGCCGCGCTGCGCGCCGGTGTCGTGCCGTTCGGTGTGCACTGTCGTGCCGTCCGGCCGGACCAGGGCGCACTTCATCCCGGTGCCGCCCACGTCCAGCGCGACGACGACCTCGTCGCCTCCACTCACGCCGTGGGCTCGCTTCGCTCGCTCACGCCGTGCTGACTGGGCATGCGCTCACGGCCCTCGCTGCGCTCGGTGCGTTCGCTCATGCCAGGACCACGGACCGGGTCAGGTGGCGCGGCGCGTCCGGGTCGAGGCCACGGGTGGTCGCGAGCGCGACCGCGAAACGCTGGGCCAGGATCAGGTCGGCCATCGGGTCGACCGGGTTGCGCCCGGCCGCCCAGCTCGTCAGCACCGTGCGCCAGCCGTGAGTGCGGCTGTGCACGAACGCGGCGCCGGTGGCGGCCACGTCCTCCGGCAGGCCGTCCGGGATCTCGCCGAGCGCCCACACCAGCCGGCCGGGGGCGGCGACCGAGATCGGGCCGTGCCGGTAGTCCATCGCCGGGTACGCCTCGGCCCAGAACGTGGCCGCCTCGCGGCACTTCAGCGCGGCCTCCTGGGCCAGCCCGACGGTCCAGCCGCGGCCGAGGAAGGTGACCTGCTCGATGCCGGCCGGGTCGATCGGCAGCGGGGCCCGGACGGCCACCTCCGCGTCGGCGGCGAGCCGGCTGAGGTCCTCGCCGAGGTGGGCGCGCAGCAGCGCGAGCGCGGTGGTGGCGAAGCGGGTCTGCACCACCGACCGCTCGTCGGCGAAGGGGAGCGCGACAGTGGCGTCCGCGGACGCGACGGCGGCCGAGTCCGGGTCGCCGACGAGGACCGTGGTGGGGATCCGCCCGCGCAGCGCGGCGAGCAGGTCGAGCACCTCGGTGGTGGTGCCGGAGCGGGTGATCGCGATGAGCCGGTCGTAGTGGCGGCCGGTGGGGAACTCGCTGGCCTGGAAGGCGTCGGTCTCGCCGTGGCCGGCGGCCTCGCGCAGCCCGGCGTACGCCATGGCCATGAACCACGACGTGCCGCAACCGACCACCGCGACCCGCTCGCCGGGGCGCGGCAGGCGCTCGGCGACGGTCGGAGCGAGTCGCGCCGCCTCCCGCCAGCAGTCGGGCTGGCTCGCGATCTCCGCGTGCACGTACGCCATGACAACTCCTCGCCGGGAAAAACCCTTGCGCAATACGGCGCGATACTGCCGTCTTTCGCGCGTCATTCTGCGCGAAGCGGCGTGGTTGTGGCAACTGTCTCCAAGTTCGCGCAGCGAAGGCTTTTGCGCGGACTGAGTTTCGCGCACTAGTGTGCACGCAACCGATCACCGTTCACGCATAGTCAGGGAGGCCCCAGCGGTGGACCGCTACGCGCGCTGGAACGCGCTGCTGGAGATGCTGACCGACAGCGGCCGGGTCACCGTCGAGGAGGCGGCCGACCGGCTGGACGTCTCCCAGGCCACCATCCGGCGTGACTTCGACCAGCTCGCCCAGCAGCAGATGATCACCCGTACCCGGGGTGGCGCGGTCGCCAACGGCGTCTCCTACGACCTGCCGCTGCGCTACAAGACCGCGAAGCACTCGGCCGAGAAGCAGCGGATCGGCACGGCCGCCGCCGCCCTCGTCTCCCCGGGAACGGTGGTCGGCCTCAACGGCGGCACCACGAGCACCGAGGTCGCGCGGGCTCTGGCCGTACGCCCCGACCTCAACACCAGCGCGGAGGGCGCCCAGCTCACCGTGGTCACCAACGCGCTGAACATCGCCAACGAGCTGCTGGTGCGCTCGCGGATGAAGGTGGTGGTGGCCGGCGGCGTGGTCCGGCCCAAGTCGTTCGAGCTGGTCGGCCCGCTGGGCGGGGCGCTGCTGCGTGAGGTCACGCTCGACGTCGCGCTGCTCGGCGTGGACGCGATCGACCCGCAGCTCGGCGCCGCCGCGCACCACGAGGGGGAGGCGGCCATGAACAGTCTCATGGTCGCCCGCGCCAAGCGGGTCGTCGTGATAGCCGATTCCTCGAAGCTCGGTGGGCACGCGTTCGCCCGGATCTGCCCGGTGGACCGGGTCGAGACGCTGGTGACCGACTCCGGCGCGTCCCCGGACGTCGTGGCGGCGTTCCGCGAGGCCGGCGTCCACGTCGTCTGCGCCTGACGGCGCAAGGAAGGGACCCTTCTTAACGCCTGCGGTAGAGGAGGGGCCCCTTTTTAACGCGCCTCGACGCGCCTCGACGCGCCGACACTGCATACCGGGTATTGCCATCCGGTGCATACCGCGTATGGTGTCGCTGACGCCTACTTATCGGGGGAGGTCAGCTGTGTCGGCTGTCCTGGAGATCGAAGGTCTCCGCAAGACGTACCGGAGCCGGAAGCGCGGGGTCCGCCACGCGCTCGACGGCTTCGACATGCGAGTGGAAGCCGGCCAGGTGCACGGCTTCCTCGGCCCGAACGGTTCGGGCAAGACCACCACGCTGCGTACGCTGCTCGGCCTGATCAAGCCGAACGGCGGCCGGATGGCGATCCTCGGTCAGGAGCTGCCGCACGCGCTGCCGGCCGTCGCCGGGCAGGTCGGCGCCATCGTGGAGAGTCCGCAGTTCTTCCCGCACTTCAGCGCGCGGGACACGCTGGGCCTGCTCGCCCAGGCGGGTGAGCTGCCCAAGCAGCGCGTGGACGAGGTGCTGGAGCTGGTCGGGCTGCGCGACCGGGCGGGTGAGCGGGTCAAGACCTACTCGCTCGGCATGAAGCAGCGCCTCGCGGTCGCGTCCGCGCTGCTCAAGAACCCCAAGCTGCTGATCCTCGACGAGCCGGCGAACGGCCTCGACCCGGGCGGCATCCGGGAGATGCGCGGGCTGATGCGGGAGCTGTCCGAGGCCGGGATGACTGTGGTGCTCTCGAGCCACATCCTGGGCGAGATCCAACTCATCTGCGACTCGGTCACCATCATCTCGCTCGGCCGCCGGGTCGCGTTCGGACCGGTCGACCAGGTGCTCGCGGCCCACTCCCAGGGCGCCGTGCGGGTACGCCTGGAGGCGGTCGACGACCTGCCCCAGGCCGCCGACGCGCTCAGCCGTGCCGGGGTCGGCGTGACCGCCGAGCCGGACCACCTGATGCTGTCCGGTGTGGACAA
The DNA here is from genome assembly GCF_000568915.1 of Micromonospora sp. M42. Taxonomy (NCBI): domain Bacteria; kingdom Bacillati; phylum Actinomycetota; class Actinomycetes; order Micromonosporales; family Micromonosporaceae; genus Micromonospora; species Micromonospora sp. M42. The sequence goes on from NZ_KK037233.1 coordinate 4,803,112, forward strand.
GCCGGCCACCGTCAGCCGCCTACTCGCCGAGCAGGGCCTGTACGTCAGCGAGCTCACCCCGGTCGCCGTCGACCTGGAGAGCGTCTTCCTCGAACTGACCGCCACCGCGCCGGTCCCCGGCCAGCACCGTCAGGTCGATCAGTCCGCCAAGGTCGACCAGACCGGCACCGCAGGAGGTTGGGGCGCATGAGCCTGTTCGTCACCGAGCTGCGCCGGCTCGGCAAGCGCCGGGTGACCCGGCTGATGCTCGTGCTCCTGGTGCTCGGCCTGGCCACCGTCGCGACCGCGTTCAGTTTCTCCAGCGAGAAGCTCTCGCCCGTGGTGGTGGCCGAGGCCGAGGCCAAGGCGAACAACGACTACCAGTCCGCGATGACGGACTGGAAGCGTAACGTCGCGGAGTGCGAGGCGGCCCAGGCGCGCGGCGAGAAGACCGAGGAGCGGTACGGCCCGAACTGCGGCAAGGACTACCAGCCGCAGCCCGACATGTTCGAGGCGAAGTGGTACCTGCCGTACCAGTTCGACTTCCGGGCCGAGTTCCCCATGTTCATCGCCGTGTTCGCCGCCTCCGTGGCGCTGTTCGGCTTCATCGTCGGCGCCTCCTTCGTGGGCGCCGAGTGGAACACCGGCGGGATGATGAACCTGCTGTTGTGGCGACCGAAGCGGCTGACCGTGCTGGGCACGAAGCTGGCCGCCCTGCTGACCACGGTGTTCGGCCTGACCGTGGTGCTCGGCGCGCTCTGGACGGCGGCGTTCTGGCTGATCGCCGGCCAGCGGGGCAGTACCGCGAAGATGACCGCCGGGGTGTGGCAGTCGATCGGGCTGGACGGGCTGCGCGCGCTGGGCATGACGCTCCTCGTGGCGGCGGTCGGGTTCGCGCTGGCCTCGCTGGGCCGGCACACGGCGATGGCGCTCGGCGCGGCGGTGGGCATCTTCGCGGTGAGTGAGATCGGCATCCGGATCGCGGTCGCCGTGCTCGGGGTGCAGTTCGGCGACCGGTACGTGCTCTCCACGTACGCCCAGTCGTGGTTCCTGAAGCAGGCGGAACTGTTCGACTACGACACCTGTCAGTTCTCCCAGGGCGCCTGCGAGCCGGCCACGTACGTGGTCACCTGGCAGCAGTCGGCTGTGGTGTTCGGCGTGGCCCTGGTGGGCGCGGTCGTGGCCGCGTTCTGGACGATGCGGCGGCGGGACATCGCCTGACCTGGTCCGCGCCGCCGGCTCCCCCCGGCGGCGCGGACCCCGCGTCCGATGCGGCCGGGGGCGGCCCTGGTTACGCTGGGGCTCCCCCGGCCGGCGCGCTCCGCGTGCCGGTCACCCGCCGTCGGAGAGGAGCGCCATGTCCGCCGACGCCTCGCAGCGGGCCGCCGTCGACCCGTCCGGCCCGGCAGCGGGTACGCGCCACGCGGGCGGGACGGTTCCGCCACCGCGCACCGCTCCGCCCGTCGAGTCCACCGCACCGTCGGAGCCGTCGGAGTCCGTCCGGCCCGGGTCGCCGCCCGTCGAGTCCACCGCGCCGGTCGAGCAGCCCGGTCCGGAAGCGGCGGATACGGGCGCCGCGGGCACGACGCCGGCCGGCCTCACCGAGCGGGAGCAGCGGATCCTCGCCTTCGAGGCGCAGTGGTGGAAGCACGCCGGAGCCAAGGAACAGGCCATCCGGGACACGTTCGGGCTCTCCGCGACCCGCTACTACCAGCTGCTCAACGCGCTGCTCGACCACCCGGCCGCGCTCGCCGCCGATCCGGTGCTGATCGGCCGGCTGCGCCGGCTGCGCTCGTCGCGGGCCCGCAACCGGCGGCGCTGACCCGCCTCACTTCTCGTACGTGCGCAGCCCGTTGCCGATGGCGAAGAACGTCGGCGCCCACTCGCCGATGAAGATGCCCCAGCGGTCCGCCCGCGCCACTCCGGCGCGCTCCATGTGCTTGGAGAGGAACCAGCTGGTGACCGAGAGGCCGATGCTGACGAACCCGGCGAGGTATGCGTGCTCCGCCCGGATGCCGCCCTCGTGCAACCGCTCCAACATCTCGAATCCCCCTGTCACCGGGACCGACCCGGTCGCGTTCGACGCTACCGAAAGTGCGGGAGTAATGACGCAGGGTTACCGCGATCGGGCCGGTGGCGGATGACCTGGCGCGGGCCGGGTAGGCGGCCGGCGACGACGAACGGAGGCGACGATGGGAGCACCGGACCGCCGGTACGCGATCGGCAGCGGGCCGGCCCGCCCGGCCGGGGAGGCGCCGGTGATGCGGGTGCGTTCCGCCTCCGACCCGGCGCCGGGCCGCCCGGAGAACGAGGACGTGGTCTTCCGGATCGGCCCGCTCGTCGGCGTCCTCGACGGGGCCACCGTGCCGGAGGGCTTCGACACCGGATGCGTGCACGGTCCCGCCTGGTACGTCCGGCACCTGGCCGCCCGGATCGGCCTGGCGATCGCGGCGCGGCCCGCCGCCACGCTGATGAGCAGCCTCGCGGCGGCGATCCTCGCGGTCCGGGCCGACCACGGCGGGACGTGCGACCTGGACCATCCCGGCACCCCCTCGTCCACCGTCTGCCTGCTGCGGGAAAGCGGCGACCGGGTCGACTACCTGGTGCTCTGCGACAGCCCGCTGGTGCTCGACACCGACCGCGGGATCGAGGTGGTCACCGACGACCGGCTCGCGGACGCGGTGGCCGACCTGCGGCGCAACGCCGCCGCGCTGCCCGACGGCGAGACCGACCCGGCGACCCGGTTCCGGCGGGCGACGACGGTGCAGCGGACCCGGATGAACCGCACCCACGGCTACTGGGCGGCGGCGAGCGACCCGGACGCGGCGTACCACGCGCTGACCGGCACGCTTCCGCTGCGCGGTCCGGGTGCGCTGCGCCGGGCCGCGCTGCTCAGCGACGGCGCCTCCTGCGCGGTCGACCAGTTCGGCCTGTTCGACTGGGCCGGGCTGCTGGAGGTGCTGACCGTGGCGGGCCCGGAAGGGCTGATCGACCGGGTCCGCGCGGCCGAGCGGGACCACCCGGAGCGGCTGCGGCGGCGCAAGCGCACCGACGACGCCTCGGTGGTGCTGTGCGAGTTCGCTCCTCCGGCGTGAGCACGCTCACGCCGGAACACCCGGTCGGATGACAACGCAGCGTGAGGCGGAACACCCCGGGGGTACGACCGGCCGAGGCGGTCGGCCATAGCGGCAATCCGGGCCCAAAGGGGTGGACGGCCCGGACAGGTAGCGGCAGACTGCGCCTCGTGACGGGTGCGGTACGGCTGGAGCCGGTGGACGAGCGGAACCTGGAACCGTTGCTCTCCGTAGCGGCGGCGGAGGCGGAACCGGAGGACGTGATGCCTCCGGTGCAGGCGCCCGCGGGCTGGTCGCTCGCCCGCCGGGACGCGTTCCGGGAGTTCCACCGGGCGAACCTCGGCGGACTCGACGGCCCGACCCGCACCGCCATGTACGCGATCGTCTCCGGCGGCGAGGTCGTCGGCATGATCCGGATGACCCGCCGGGACGAGCCCGGCACTGTGGAGACGGGCATGTGGCTGGGCCGCTCCGCCCGGGGCCGGGGTCTCGGCGCCGCCGCGCTGCGGCAGCTGCTGCACACCGCCGCGGCGGCCGGGATGCACACAGTGGTCGCGGACACCACGCCGGACAACGCGGGCGCTCTCTCCGTTCTTCGTAAATGCGGTGCGGAATTGCGCGAGGAGGGCGGAGAAGTGCACGCCCGAATGTGCCTCGACTCGGCGCTGCCGATCCGCTGAAACCCGTTCTTGCAGCTCCCTGACGCTTGACGTGAAGTTTCGGCCGCCTTTTCCGTTCCCCTGAGGAAATGTTTTCCCAACGGGGTGACGGGTAGTTCGCGCCCCGGGGAGTGCGGAGGAGAGCGGATGAAAAGCGGAGCACGGGTGGCGCTGGCGGTGGGCTTCGGCTACCTGCTGGGTCGCCGGAGGAAGATGCGTACCGCGTTGACGCTCGCCGCGGCGGTCGCCGCCGGGCGGGCCAGCCAGCGTCCCGGCGGCATCAAGCGGCTCGGCGCGGATCTGATGGGCGCCAGTCCGCAGCTGCGCAACCTCGGCGGGCTGGCGCCGCCGCTGGTGGCGGCCGGGCGGGCCGCGGCGACCGCCGCCGCCGGCAGCGGCATCGACGCGATCGGCGGCCGGCTGCGCGACGGGGCCGACGCGCTGCGCCGCCGGAGCGGCCCGGGCCGGCCGGACGCCGAGCGTTCCGCGCCGGACGAGGAACCGGAGCTGGACGAGCAGCCCGAGGCGCCGGACCGACAGCAGCGGGGGCGGTGACGATGGCGACGACCGATCTGACCGGCCGGGTACGCGACGAGATCGGCGGCGAGCTGCGCAACCTCGCCGCGGCTCTCGGTGAACGGGCCGTCCAGGCGATCAGCGACCGGGTCACCGCCGCGACCGGACGACTCAGCGAGTACGCGCAGCAGGGCGGCGACCCCGGCCTGGTCGCCGCCGCCACCGGCGCGCGGAAGCTCGCCGAGGGCAGCTCCCCGGTGAAGGCCATGTTCCATGCCGGCGTGGCCGGCGGTAGGGAGAAGCTGATGGCGGCGTTCGGCCGCAAGGGCGGCGGCGACGGCGGCCGGAAGCTCAAGGTCACCAACATCGTCGAGACCATCGAGGTCGGCGTACCGGTCCGGGTCGCCTACAACCAGTGGACGACGTTCGGCGACTTCCCGAGCTTCATGAAGAAGGTCGAACAGGCCGACTGCGACGACGAGAAGATGACCTGGAAGGCGCAGGTGCTCTGGTCGCACCGGACCTGGGAGTCGACGATCGTGCGGCAGATCCCGGACCGGCTCATCCACTGGCGGTCCACCGGCGAGAAGGGCTCGGTCGACGGCAGCGTCAGCTTCCACGAGGTCGCCCCGGAGCTGACCCGGATCCTGGTCGTGCTGCAGTACCACCCGCGGGGCTTCTTCGAGCACACCGGCAACCTGTGGCGGGCCCAGGGCCGCCGGGTCCGGCTGGAGCTGAAGCACTTCGTCCGGCACGTGATGACCCGGACCGTGCTCGACCCGGACGCGGTCGAGGGCTGGCGCGGCGAGATCGAGGACTCCCAGGTCGTCAAGGACCACGAGACCGCGCTCCGGGAGGAGCGGGGAGAGACCGGGCCGGCCGACGACGAGTACGCCGCCTACGACGAGGGCAACGACTTCGCCGACGACGAGTACGCCGACGAGCCGGTCCTCACGGCACCGGAGCGTGCCCGCCGCCGCGACGAGCGCTGACCGGTCAGGACCGGCCGGCGGCGTACGACTCCAGGTGCGCGAGCTGCACCGGGTCCAGCGACGGCCGGACACGGTCCCGGGCCGCCCCGACGTGCGCGGCAGTCACGGTGCTCGCGTTGAGCGACTCCCGCATGGCGGCGAGCGCCGCCTCCCGTACCAGCGCGGCGCAGTCGGCGGCGGAGAAGCCGTCCAGCTCGGCGCCGAGCGCGTCGAGGTCGACGTCCGGCGCGAGCGGTACGCCCCGGGCGGCGGCGCGGAGGATCTCCGCGCGGGCCGGCCCGTCCGGCGGCGGCACGTAGACCAGACGTTCCAGCCGGCCGGGACGCAGCAGCGCCGGGTCGACCAGCTCCGGCCGGTTCGTCGCGCCGACCACCACCACGTTGCGCAGCGCCTCCACCCCGTCCAGCTCGGTGAGCAGCGCCGCCACCACCCGGTCGGTGGTGCCGCCGTCGCTGGCCTGCCCGCGTACCGGGGCCAGCGCGTCCACCTCGTCCAGGAACACCAGCGTGGGCGCGGCCTGGCGGGCCCGGCGGAACAGCTCCCGCACCGCCCGCTCGCTCTCACCCACCCACTTGGAGAGCAGCTCGGCGCCCTTCACCGACAACACGTTCGCCCGCCCGGACCCGGCCAGCGCGGTGACCAGGTAGGTCTTGCCGCAGCCGGGCGGCCCGTAGAGCAGCACCCCGCGCGGCGGCGTCACGCCCAGCCGGGCGAACGTGTCCGGGTAGGTGAGCGGCCAGAGCACCGACTCGGTGAGCGTCTGCTTGACGTCGTGCAGTCCGCCCACGTCGTCGAGCGTCACCGACGCCAGCTCCAGCGTGGACGCGGACATCGTCGTCGGCCGGACCACCTCCAGCGCCTCGGTGAAGTCCGTCATCGCCACCGTCGGCGTCTCCGCCGTCTTCTGCCGCAGCGCCGCGCGTACCCCGGCCTCGCGGACGAGCGCCGCCAGGTCCGCCGCGACGAACCCGGGGGTACGGCCGGCCACCTCGTCCAGCCGTACGTCGCCGGCCAGCGGCACCTGCCGGGTGAGCACTGTCAGCTGTTCCCGGCGCAGCGCCGCGTCGGGCAGCGGCACGGTGATCCGCAGCGCCAGCAGGTCCGGGCCGCGCAGTCCCGGGTCCACCGCCTCCGGTCGCCCGCTGGTGCAGACCACCGCCACGCCGGCCCGCAGCGCCTCGGCGACCACCTGGCGGAACACGGTGGCCAGCGGACCCGGCTCGTCGGCCGGGGCGATCGCCTCCACGTCGGTGACCAGCAGCACGGCCGGTCCGCCGGCGCGTACCGCCGACGCCGCCTCGCGGAGCCTGCGGGCCGCCGCGTCGTTCGTGAGCGCGGCCAGCTCCGGCGCCCAGAGCGGGCGCAGACCCGCGCCGACCCGGGCCGCGACGGCGCGCACGAGCGCTGACTTGCCCGAGCCCGCCGGTCCCTCCACCAGCACGCCGAGCGAGACGGTGGTGCCGAGCCGGCCCAGCACCTCACGGTGGTGGAAGCCCAGGTCCAGCAGCTCGGTCAGCTCCTCGGCCTGGGCGCGCAGGCCGGGCAGCTCGTCGACGTCCGGGGCGTCCTCCGGGCCGAGCAGGCCCTCGGCCCGTTCCGTCCCGGCCGGCGCGGCCGAGGGCGCGGAGACGGGCGCGCCCGGGGACACCGGGCCGGAGCCCCGGGTGGCCGGACCGTGCTCCCAGCCCACCACCGTGTCCATGGTGACGAGCGCGCCGGCCGCCGGCTCGACGGACACGACGTTGAGCAGCGTGCTGGTCCAGGCGTACCCGACGGAGCTGGCGAGACTGCGCCGCGCGGCCTCGATCAGGCCGCGCACGGCGGCGTCCGGGAGCACGTCCTGCGGCAGCAGCGAGACGTCGTCGCCGGGCGTGACGACCTTGCCGAGCAGCGCGAGTCGCAGCATCTCCGGCGGGACCGCGGCGACCACGGCGGCCGGGCCGGCCAGCGTGAGCCGGCGCGCCGGGGTGGCCGGCAGCGGGCTCACCGTCACCTGGCCGCCGGCCCGCAGCCCCAGGTTGCCGAGCAGCAGGTCGTCGGCGTGCAGCAGGACGCCGCTGGTGCCCGGGTCGGCGGCGGCCGCGATGCCGGCGGTCGTCCGGCGGCCGGTCAGCCGCACCGGATCGCCGGGGCGCAGCGCCAGCGCGGTGAGCACCTCGGGGTGCAGGCGTACCACGCCGCGGCGGGCGTCGAGCGCGGCCGGCCGCAGCGTCGCGGTCAGGGTCAGATCGGGTTCCGCCACCCGCCGACAGTAGCCGCCGTGACCACGAGGTGCCGCCTCAGCGCGGGTCCGGGCCGTCCAGCAGCGAGGGATCCCGCCGGATCATCTCCGCCAGCCGGGCCGCCGGGTCCGACTCGACCGAGTCCTGCCCGGGGGCGGGCACCGTCTTCACCGACATGGGCCACGCCGGCGGGGGCGTCGGCGCCGAGGCCGGGCCCACCGTGACCGCGGGGCCCGACCAGGAGACCCGCAGCGGGTACGCCTGGTCGCCCACTTCCACCCGCAGCGTGACGGCGACCCCGGGGTGGTCGGCCACGACCCGCCGGACCGCGTCGGCGACCTCCTCGACCGGGTCACGCCGCGCCGGCGCCGCGCCGCCCCGCAGCCGGTACGCGCCGTGGCCCGCCCGCCCGTTGCCCGGCTCGGCCGGCAGTTCCTCCGGGACCACGTCCTGGTCGGTCCCGCCGGCCGGTTCGCCGGGCGCCCGGCGGCGCATCGCCTCCTCGCGCCGCGCCATCCGGGCCAGTGTCTCGTCCAGATCACCTCTCATGGCGTCCACCCCTTCGCCAGACAACGGATCGAAACGACTGTCGGTGTTCAGCCCGCCCGTGGCTGCGGGGCGGGCCCGTCGCCGCGCCGCCCCGAACGGGTCGCCCGGTCCAGCGCCCGGTCCAGGACGACCAGCAGGGCGTCCCGGACGGAGAGCCGGTCCCGGGCGTCGAACTGCACGAGCGGCACGTGCTCCGCGATCGCCAGCGCCCAGCGGATCGACGGCAGGTCGAGGGCCAGCCGCCCGTCGAAGGCGTTGACGCCGACGGCGAACGGCAGCCCGGAACGTTCGAAGAAGTCGATGGCCGGATAGCAGTCGTCGAGGCGGGCGCTGTCCACCACCACGAGCGCGCCGAGCGCCCCCCGGGCCAGGTCGTCCCACATGAAACCGAACCGCGCCTGACCGGGCGTACCGAAGAGGTAGAGCTTGAGGCTGCGGTCGATGGTGACGCAGCCGAAGTCCATGGCGACGGTCGTGGTGGTCTTCCCGGCGACGCCGCCCGGGTCGTCGATGCCGATCCCGACGGTGGTCATCTCGGCCTCGGTGGTCAGCGGCGCGATCTCCGAGATCGCCCCCACCGTGGTGGTCTTGCCGACCCCGAACCCGCCGGCGATCAGGATCTTGACCGGGATCGGCGGGCGGGGCGCCGGGACCCGGCTCACGATCGGGGCCGGTTCCTGGGGCGGCACCCCGGGCGGCAGGTACGGCAGCGGCGGGGTGGGCGGTGGCGGTGTGGCGCGGCCGATCAGCGGGGCCGGTCCGCCGTAGCGGCTCGGGGCGCTGTTCGCGGACGGCCCGCCCAGGGCCGCCGCCGGCCATTCAGGAGATCGCACGAAGTCCATCAATCACTCGCAGGATGATGTCGGGATCGAGGGCGTCGTCGCCGTCCGCGACGTGCACGTCGAGATGGCCGGCGGCGCGGAGGTCGCCGACGAGTACCCGGGTCACACCGAAGTGCATCCGGGTCCGGGCGGAGATCTCCGCCACCGAGACGGGCTCGGCGCAGATCGCGACGATCGCCGCCAGTTCCGGGGACAGCCGGGCCGTCACCGCCCACGAGGTGCTGCCCGGACGAGCGGTGACCTGGGTCTCCAGACCGATCGCCGGGTCGCCGTCCACTCGTCCGGCGGTCAGCACGAACGGGCGCGGGCCGGTCGGCTCCCCGTCGCCCGCGTCCGGCTCCGGAACCGGAACGGACGCGTGCAGGAAGGGGCGGACCCGGATGCCGGGTTCCGGCTCCGGGTCCGCGCCGGCGGCCCCCGGGATCATTGCTGAACGGCGTTCTTCAGCTCGGCGATCAGGCGGGGACTCAGGGCGCCGCCGGCCCGGCCGGCGAAGAGCGTCATCTCGTACGCCACGGTGCCCAGGTTGGCCGTCCGGTCGGCGACGACGCCGAGGACCGAACCACTGCTGATCGCGCTGATCAGCAGGTAACCCTCGGCCATGTCGACGATCACCCGGTTGAGCGCGCCCAGCGCGTACCAGCTCGCGGCGCCTCCGGCGAGGCTGGTCATGCCGGAGACCACGGCGGCGAGCCGTTCCGCGTTGGACCGGTCCTTGATGGCGGACATGGCCATCAGCAGCCCGTCCGAGGAGACCGCGATCGCCTCCATCACCCCGGCGGTGCTGGAGGTGAACGAGTCGAGCAGCCAGTTGAAGGTGCGCGCCTCGGGGCTGAGGTCGCCGGCGGCGCTCTGTTCGATGTTGTCGTGCAAGAAGGGGCTGGTCACCGTGATGGGTCCTCTTCGTAATGACGGTCTGGGCTGACTTCGCGCAGAGCGCGGGCGACGCCCGCCTCGAATTCGTTGACGAGATTGCGGACCTCGACGGGGTCGCCGGGGTCGGAGCTGGCCGGGGGCGTGGACTGGACCGGGGTGTCGGCCAGGTTCGCGCCCGGCACCCGCCGGCTCAGCCGGGGACGCTCCGTTGCGGGCGGGACGAGGGTGGTGTGGCCCTCGGCCCGGCGTACGCCGTCCTGGAACGCCTCGACCAGGGCCCGGACGGAGGCCGGATCGGCCGGTACGCCGATCAGCGGCCCGCCGGTCGCCGGGGCGGCCGGGGTGGTGGGCGCGGGGGCCGGGAGGTTCGCGCCGGGCACCCGCTGCCGGATCGGCGACCGCGTGCCGGGCCGTCCGGTGGGCGGGCCGACCGGTTCCGGCCCGGCCGGGACCGACGGGCGACCACCGGCGGGGGGTGCCGTGCGGGCCGGACCGACCGGCGGGGCCGACGCCGGTCCGGCGGTCGGTACGGGCGCGGACCCGACGGTCGGCGTGCGCGCCGGCCGGACAGCCGGTGGCGACGACGGCCCGACGGCCAGGCCGGCCCCGGCGGCCGGTGCGAGGGCCGGGCCGGCGGGCGGCGTCAGGGCCGGACCCGCCGGTGGGGTCAGGGCTGGGCCGGCCGGCGCGGTGCGGGTCGGGCCGGTCGTCGGCCCGGCGGCCGGGGGAGCGACCGGGACCGGGCCGACGACCGGTGTCGGCGGGGAGGTACGGCCGGGGTGCGCCACCGGCCCGGCCGGCCGGGTGGCGGGCGCACCTGCGGCCGGCGGCCAGGCGGGCGGCGCGCCGGCGGTGGGCAGGCCCGGATCCTCGGCCGGCTCCGGAGCGTCGTCCCGCTTGCCGAAGGCGTTCCACGGGTCGCCGCTGGACATGCTGCGGGTGGCCCGGCTCAGCAGCTCCGCGTCGAAGCCGGCGGGCGGTTCGACCGCTGCCGTCCCGTGCTCGTGCCCGCCGGGCGGCACAGCGGGCCAGCGTGGCGGTGGCGAAGACCGGCTCGGGGCGGCGGACCACGAGCGAGTCGGCCGGGACCTCCAGGGTGGCGGTGACTCCGCCCCCCGGGGTCGGCGTCAGCCGGACGTGCCAGCCGTGCCGCCGGGCCAGCCGGCCGACGACGAAGAGGCCGAGCACCTCGGTCGGGGCGAGGTCGAGCCGCTCCCGGCGGTCGAACCGCGCGTTCTCCTCGGCCATCCGCTCCTCGGTCAGGCCGATGCCGTGGTCGACCACCACGAGCCGGGCGCCGCCGTCGGTCAGCTCGCCGGTCACCACCACGCGGGTGTGCGGCGCCGAGAAGGAGGTGGCGTTCTCCATCAGCTCGGCCAGCGTCAGCACCAGGTCGCCGACGATCGCCGGCGCCGCCGCGACGCCGGGCGGCACCTCCACGTCGACGCGGGTGTAGTCCTCGATCTCGCCGAGCGCGAGCCGGACCACGTCGGCCAGCGGGACCGGCGCCACGTGGCCGTCCGAGCCGGTGGCGCCGGAGAGCACCACCAGGCTGCCCGCGTTGCGGCGCAGACGGCTGGAGATGTGGTCCAGCCGGTACAGGTGCTCCAGCCGGCCCGGGTCCGTCTCCTGCCGCTCCAGCCGGTCGATGAGCGCGATCTGGCGGCCGACCAGGTTCTGGGTACGCCGTCCGACGTGGCCGAACATCTGCGCCACGTTGCGGCGTCCGGCCACCTGCCGCTCGACCAGCCGGGCGGCGGTGTGCTGCACCCGGTCGAACGCGCGGGCCAGCTCACCGATCTCGTCCCGGGCGCTCACCTCCACCGGGTCGAGGCGTACCGGGGGCACGCTCTCGGACTCGTCGTCGGCGACCCGGGTCAGCTCCGCCTCGGCGACCCGGGCGACCCGCTCGGCGGAGCGGGTGAGCCGGCTCAGCGGGCGGGCGACGGTACGGGCCACCGTCATGCTCAGCAGCACCACGACCAGCAGGATGACGCCCGCCGCCACGGTGACCAGCCAGGCCGCGGTCAGAGCCTCCCGCTCCCGGGCGCGGGTCTCCGCGATGACGTCCGCGACGACCTTCTTCTCGACGAACTGGCCCAGCGTGATCATCGACCGGGACGCGGGGAAGAGCACGTCCAGCGAGACCGGCGCGATCGCCGCGTCGGGGTCCCGGAGGCTGTCCACCAGGAACGTCGGGCTGGTCCGCGCGGCCACCGCCGCGTCGTCCAACTCGGCCACCTTGAGCTGCTCCGGCGTGATCAGCCGGCGGAAGCGCCGGTTGTCGACGTTGAGCGCCGCCATGCACGCCACGAACGACCGCGACATCCGCGGGTCGCCGGTCGCCTTGACCAGCACGATCTGGGTGGTGCAGGAGCTGAGCGCCTCGTCGACGCGCAGCAACGCGTCCAGGGCGAGCACCTGCCGCCCGGCGGCGGTGTCGGTGTCCACCTGGTACGGCAGTCGCAGCGCGTCGATCAGGGCGGTGTCGACCTCGCTGAACGCGGTCAGGATCTGGTCCGGCCTGGCCCGGCCGGCGAGCGTGGCGGTGCGGACGTCGTCCAGCTTGCGTACCCCGTCGAGGCTCTCGCGGACCGTCGCCGGCAGCGTCTCGGCGCGCAGATCGGCGACCCGGTCGTCGACGGTGGCCGACTTCTGGATCAGCTCGGTGCGGGACACCC
>NZ_KK037233.1:4815904-4835501 GCF_000568915.1 Micromonospora sp. M42
ATCCGTAACCTAGCGAGCAGCATCGAACGGCCTCCCCGGTCGGCGTCGCCGCCCCGGCCGACGGCGACCGGCTGGCGGTCACCCTCGGACACGGTGATCGGCGGGTCAGCGTGGACCGCCGGGGCGGTCCGGCCTCGGCCGGCGTGCGGCGCGCCGGGGGAGGGCCGGCGGCCCGCGCCCGCCGTAGCGCGGCGAGGTGCAGCGCGGCGATCCCGGCGAGCAGCGCGACAGCGGTGCCGGCCGCGGCCCGGCCCAGCAGGCGGTCCCGGTCGATCGCGTCCAGCCGTTCCTTCAGCAGCGCGTCGAGCTGGTCGAGGATGACCGTCCGGAGCTGCTTGGCGGCGTTCTGCGCGGTGATGCCGGCCTGGGTGAGCTGGTCGGTGCTCGGCGCGGACCGCCCGCCGCCGGGCGCCGAGTAGACCGAGAACGTCTCCAGCGAGCGCTGGTAGGTGTCCAGCGGGGTGAGCACGTTGGCGCCCAGGTCGGTGCTCTCCGAGCTGTCGACGGCGGAGCGCAGGTCGGCGACGAGGTCGGTGGCCGGGCCGAGCGCGGCGACGCGCAGCTCGGCCAGTTCCGCGCCGGTCCGCGCGCGCTCGGCGGCGGGGCGCTTGGCCGCCAGCCGGGCCAGGTCGACGAGCCGCCCGGCCAGCACGGTCGCGGTGGGCAGGTCACCGCCGATGCCGTCCTGGAGGAAGAACGAGTCCGAGCGCGGGTCGCGGATCAGCCCGGAGCTCTCCCGCACCTTGCGGTAGAGGGCCAGGAGCAGGTCGGACGCCTCGCCGTAGGCCCGGAAGGCCGCCTCGGGGTCGCCGAGCCCGCGGTCCGGCAGCGACTCGAGCTTCGCCCGCAGCCCGGCCCAGCGCTCGTGGGTGCGCAACTCGTCGCCGACGGCGCTGTCCACCTCGGCGACGCCCTCGATCGCGGCGGTGAGCGCGCCCCGGGAGACGGCTCCCTCGGCGACCGCTATCGCCTGGGCCTCCACCAGCGCGTCGGTGATCGGGCCGAGGGCGCGCAGGTAGCGCACACCGAGCCGTTCCCGGCTCGCCAGGTCGTGGTCGTCCGCGGCGCTGCTCTCGGACTGGGCGAAGATGAACCCGAGCGGTACGAGCAGCGCCAGCACCAGCAGCAGGGGAAGCGTGCGGCCCGGTACGGCGGGCCGCCGACGGACCCGCGGCGCGGGGACTGTCATGGTGTGTCTCCTCCGGCGACGGCGGGGCGTTCGGTGCCCCGGGAGGTCGCCGTACGCAGTCCCGTGCACCGGACCGGAAAAGTAGCCGAACCGGACGTCTGTGCAACCTCGGCCGATGAGTCGGCTTCACGTCAGTCCATTCTGGGCGACGCTGAGTGAGCTTTGACGTCACTCAGCGTCCGATCATGTTGCCGAGAAGTGACATCGACGATGGTTTGCGCGTGTAGATGTGAATTCACATGATCCGAACATGTGCCGCTGGGATGCTCTGGACCTTTGGCGGACGACGGTGGGCGAACGACGAACGGCGCAACCGGACGGACGTACGGCGGATCTCAGCGAATGCACAGCGATCGGCCCGTACCGTGTGCCGCATGAGATCACCAGTCGCGCGGATCCGGCGCGCCCTGGCCGGACGCCCACGCCGGATCGTCGCCGTCGTGGCGGTGGTAGTCCTCGGCGCCGCCGCGCTCGTCTGGGTGGCCCGGCCGCAGAGCCCGGACTTCCGCACCGAGTCGGCGCTGGTGACGGTCCGCTCCGGGCCCTCCGGTGACGAGCCGGTCGAGCTGGACACCACGCTCTACCTGCCGGACCGCGCGTCGGAAGCGAACCGCGTGCCGGCGGTGCTGCTGGCGCACGGGTTCGGTGGCACCAAGGACTCGGTCCGCTCCGACGCCGAGGACCTGGCCGCCCGGGGGTACGCGGTGCTCACCTGGACCGCCCGCGGCTTCGGGCGCAGCGGCGGCCAGATCCACCTGGACAGCCCCGACTACGAGGTGCGGGACGCCCAGCGCCTGCTCGACCGGCTCGCGGCCCGGCCGGACATCCGCCTCGACTCGCCGGGCGACCCCCGCGTCGGCGTGGTCGGCGGCTCCTACGGCGGCGGCCTGGCCCTGCTGCTGGCCGCGCAGGACCAGCGGGTCGACGCGATCGTCCCGATGATCACCTGGAACGACCTGTCCCGCGCGTTCCTGCCGGAGAGCACCGGCCGGCAGCCCACCGACGGCGTGTTCAAGAAGGGCTGGGCGGGGATCTTCTTCGGTGGCGGCGGGAACGCCGGCTCCGGTCCGGCCGGGCTCTCCGGGGCCACCGCCGCCGCGCCGGAGGGCGCGCCCGAGTCGGCCGGACCGCCGAGCCCGCAGCCGGGCGCCGGTCCCGGTACCGGCTCCGGTCGTGCGCCGGCCGGCGCCGCCGACCCGTCCTGCGGGCGCTTCGCCGCCGACGTCTGCGCCGCGTACCTGCGTATCGCGACCACGGGCCGGGCCGACGCGGCGGCGGTCGAGCTGCTGCGCCGGTCGTCGCCGGCCGGCGTGCTGGACCGGATCAAGTCCCCGACGCTGCTGGTCCAGGGCGAGGCGGACACGCTCTTCCCGCTGGCCGAGGCGGACGCCAACGCCCGGGGCATCGCCGCCGCCGGCACGCCGGTGCGGGTCGCCTGGTTCACCGGCGGCCACGACGGCGGCTCCGGACCCACCTCCGACTCCGACCGGGTGAAGTTCCTGACCGCGCAGTGGCTCGACCACTACGTCAAGGGGGACGGGGCGGCGCCCGGCGACACGTTCACGTTCTCCCGCATCGCCGGGTTCGACGCGCTCGACCGGGGCCTGGTCGCCACCGGCTTCCGTACCGCCGACTATCCGGGCCTGGCCGGGGAGGACCGCCGCGAGGTCACGCTCGCCGGTCCGCCCCAGCCGGTCGCCGTACCGCCCAACGGCAACCCGGCGGCGATCTCCTCGGTGCCGTTCGCCGGCGCGCTCGGCTCGCTGCTGGACGGCGTGGCCGGTGACATCCCCGGCCAGCACGCCCGCTTCGAGTCCGCGCCGCTGGACGAGCCGGTCGACGTGGTGGGCGCGCCCACGGTGCGGATCCGGGCCGCCTCCCCGACCGGCGAGGCGGTGCTGTTCGTGAAGCTCTACGACGTCGACCCGCAGGGGGCGGCCACGCTGCCGTCCGGCCTGGTCGCGCCGGTGCGCCTGACCGGCCTGCCCAGCTCGGTCGACGCGGCCACGCCGGTCACCGTCACGCTGCCGGGGATCGTCCGGCGGGTCGAGGCCGGGCACCGGCTGCGGCTCGTGGTGGCGACGTCGGACCAGGCGTACGCCTCGCCGGCCGAGCCGGCCGTGCACACGGTGGCGCTGGCCGACGGGCCGCTGACGCTGCCCACCGTCGAGCCACGCCCATCCCCACCACGGCAGTGGTGTGGCGCTGGGCGCTGGCCGGTCTGCTCACCGCCATCGTGCTCGGGCTCGTCGTGGTCGTGCTGCTCACCCGCCGCCGGCACCGCCGCCAGGACAACTCCGTGCACCCGGAGTACGCGGGCGTCCCGCTCGCCGTGCGCAACCTGCGCAAGGAGTACGCGGACGGCTTCGTCGCGGTCTCCGACGTCGACTTCGAGGTGCACCCCGGGCAGGTGGTCGGCCTGCTCGGCCCCAACGGCGCGGGCAAGACCACCACGCTGCGGGTGCTGATGGGGCTGACCCAGCCCACCGCCGGGGAGATCTACGTCTTCGGGCACCGGCTGGTGCCCGGCTCGCCGGTGCTGTCCCGGATCGGCGCGCTGGTCGAGGGGCCGGGCTTCCTGCCGCACCTGTCCGGCCTGGACAACCTCAAGGCGTACTGGCGGGCGACCGGGCGGCCGTGGGAGGACGCGCACTTCGACGAGGCGCTGGAGATCGCCGGCCTGGGCGACTCGGTGCACCGGCGGACGAGGAAGTACAGCCACGGCATGCGGCAGCGGCTGGCCATCGCCCAGGCCATGCTCGGCCTGCCCGAGCTGCTGGTGCTGGACGAGCCGACGGACGGGCTGGACCCGCCGCAGATCGCCGAGATGCGCCGGGTGCTCCAGCGCTACGCCACCGACGGCCGGGCGGTGCTGGTCTCCAGCCACCTGCTGGCCGAGGTGGAGCAGACCTGCACGCACGCCGTGGTGGTGAACAAGGGCCGGATCGTCGCCTCGGGTCCGGTCGAGGAGATCGTCGGCGAGTCGCCGAGCGTGCTGTTCGAGGTGAGCGACCCGGACGCGGCGCGTACGGTGCTCGACCGGCTCGACGGCGTACGGGTGCTGCCCGACGCCGAGGGCGCGCTGGTGGTCGACACCAACGGCACCGCGCGCAGCGAGGTGGTGGCCGAGCTGGTCCGGGCCGGTATCGGAGTGGACCGGGTGGTGCCCCGGCGCCGCCTGGAGGACGCGTTCCTCGCCCTGGTCGGCGAGAACTCTCGGGGAAGCGGGGACCGGTGATGGCGGGTTCGTCTGTGGCATCGTCGCCTGGTGGCGGCACGTCCGGGCCCGGCGCGGGCGGTGCGGCGGCCGGTTACCGGCCCTCGGCCACGCTTCCGTTCGCCGCGGAGTTCCGGCGGCAGGCGTCGCGTCGGCGTACCCAGCTCGCGCTGGGGTTCATGGTGCTGCTGCCGCTGATCATCCTGGTGGCGTTCCAGTTCGACTCCGGGGACGACGACCGCGGCGGGCGGGGCGAGTTCTCCAGCCTGGCCGACCTGGCCACCTCGGGCGGGCTCAACTTCACCTTGTTCTCGATCCTGGTCTCCGCGTCGTTCCTGCTGGTCGTGGTGGTGGCGTTGTTCTGCGGCGACACGGTGGCCAGCGAGGCGAGCTGGGGCAGCCTGCGCTACCTGCTGGCGGTGCCGGTGCCCCGGGCCCGGCTGCTCGCGGTGAAGCTGGTCGTCGCGCTCGCGTACTCCGGGCTGGCGCTGCTGTTGCTCGCGGGCACCGCGCTGCTGGTCGGCACGCTGCGGTACGGCTGGAAGCCGTTGAGCAGCCAGGTCTCGGCCGAGCTGGCCCCGGCCGACGGCTTGCTGCGGCTGCTCGGGGTGCTCGGGTACCTGGCGGTGGTGCTGCTGGTGGTGGCCGGGCTGGCGTTCCTGCTGTCGGTGACCACCGATGCCGCGCTCGGCGCGGTCGGTGGCGCGGTGCTGCTCTGGATCCTGTCCAGCATCCTGGATCAGATCACCGCGCTGGGCGGGCTGCGGAACCTGCTGCCCACCCACTACAGCAGCGCCTGGCTGGGGCTGCTGTCCACGCCGATGCAGACCGACGACGTGGTCAAGGGCGCGTTCTCGGCAATCGTCTACGCCACGTTGTTCTGGAGCCTGGCCTTCTGGCGTTTCACCCGCAAGGACGTCACCAGCTGAGGTGACTGTCGGGGGTACCCGCATTGGCGCGTCCGCCCATATCATGGGAGCGTTCCCATGCAATTGTCCCGCCTGCAAAGAAATTGATTAACATCGATACGTGCAATCGCCATCCTGGAGCGGTCAAACACCCGCCCCAGGAGGTCACACATGATTCCGACCCAGCTCAGCGGCCCTGTCCTGTCCCTGTTCCGCGCTGTTGTGGGGCTGCTGTTCCTATGCCACGGCGCGGCGTCGATATTCGGCGTCCTCGGCGGTAACCGAGGCTCCGGCGAGGCCGTCCCGTTCGCCACCTGGCCCGGTTGGTGGGCGGCGCTGATCCAGCTCGTCTGCGGCGTGCTGGTGCTCGTCGGCCTGCTCACCCGTCCGGCCGCGCTGCTCGCCTCCGGTTCGATGGCGTACGCGTACTTCACTGTGCACCAGCCGCAGAACCTGATGCCGCTGCAGAACGGCGGCGAACTGGCGGCGCTCTTCTGCTGGTCGTTCCTGCTGGTCGCCGTGCTCGGCCCGGGCAACTGGGCGCTGGACGCGCTGCTCGCCCGCCGCCGCGCCGCCCCGGCCGAGCCCGCCACCGCGTCGCCCGCGTCGGTCCCGGCCTGAGCCGCCGTCCGGCGAGATCGCGGTACGGGAGGGCGCTTCCGTACCGCGATCTGAGTCAGAGCGGGTTGACCGGCGAGGTCGAGGGGGCCGGTGGATCGGAGCGCGGGGGCGCCTGCGTCGCCGGGTCGGCGTCGCGGCGCTTCCAGGCGCTGACGCCGAGCCGGCCGGTGTTCCCGAGGTCGATCGGCCCGTCCAGCTCGACCGGGTACGCCGGCCGGCCGGTCGACGGGGCGACGTCGAGTTCGGCGCCCGCGGTGGCCACCACGGTCGGGTCGGTGACGAGGTTGCGCCAGATCAGCGCCGCGCCGGCCCGTTCGCCCGGCGCCAGCACGATCCGGGTGGGCGGGTGGTCGAAGCCGGCGGTGATCGGCGCGGCGCCCGGGATGATCCGTACCGTTATCGCGTCCCCGTCGGCGTCCCGGAGCGCGACCGCCGGATAGCCACGCAGCTCGTACGGGCGGTCGCCGCAGTTGACCAGGTCCAGGCCCATCGCCCGCAGCCCCATCGCCGCGCTCACCCCGAGCCCGGTGATCCGGATGCCCTCCGGGGAGCACGTGGCGGCGGGCTCGGCGCCGGGCCGGGGTCGTGCCGACGGCGGCCCGTCGACCGGGGCCGGTGCCGGGGTGCAGCCGGCGAGCAGTGCCGCGCCGGCGAGGAGCCCGATCCGGGCAGTCGCCTTCCGCATCAGGCGATCATGTCATCCCGCCGGGAGTGGCGGGGGAGGCTGATCATTGCGGCCGGGCGGGCGCGGTGAGGACGGCGTCGAGCAGGCCCGGGTAGAGGCGGTCCAGCTCGTCGCGGCGCAGCCGCACGTACCGGGTGGTGCCCGCGATGCGGGTGCGGGTCAGCCCCGCCTCGCGCAGCACCTTCAGGTGGTGGCTGCGGGTGGCCTTGGAGACGCCGAACTCGAACGAGCCGCAGGCGTGCTCCCCGCCCGGCGCGAGCGCGCGCACGATCTGCAGCCGCACGTCGTCGGCCAGCGCCGCCAGCACGGCGGTGACCGGGACGTCGCGCAGCTCGGGTTCGTGCAGCTCCATGTGACTACGATAACCCATGTTCGACAATCGTCGAACAAGCTCCTAGAGTCGTGGCGTTTGGTTCGACGATACTCGAACATAGGAGCTGGGATGCGCTTCCGTTCCGCCGCCTTCCCGATCTTCGCAGTGCTCAGCTGGGGCGTCATGTTCCCCGTGCTGGCGAGCGCGCTGACCCGGGTGGACGCCCTCAACCTGACCACCGCCCGGTACGTCCTCGCCACCGCCGTGCTGGTCGCCCTGCTGCTGGCCCGCGAAGGGCTGGCCGCACTCGCCACGCGCGGGCGCGCGGCCGAGGTGTGGCTGCTCGGCGCACTCGGCTTCGCCGGCTTCAACACACTGACGAACCTCGCCCTCGGCCATGCCACCCCGCAGCAGATCGCGCTGTTCGGCGCCACCGTGCCGCTGATCACCCAGCTGGTCCGCTGGGCGCGCGACGGCGTACGCCCCCGCCCGGCGCTGCTCGGACTGGCACTGGTGGCCCTGGTCGGCGTCGGCCTGGTGATCACCCGCGGCCGGCTGGACGGGCTCGGACAGTTCGGCGTCGGCGGGCTGCTCATGCTGGGCGCGGTGATCGGCTGGGCCTTCTACACGCACGGCGCGAGCCGGTTCCCCGAATGGTCGGCGCTGCGCTACACCACGCTGACCGCCGTCACGGGCATGCTCGCCATGCTCGCCGCCAGCGCCGTCGCCGACCTCACCGGGCTCCAGCACGCGCCGGCCGCCGCCGACCTCGTCGCGGTCGCCCCCCAACTGGCGTACGCGGTGCTGATCGCCGCCGTCCTCGCGGTGCTGGCCTGGAACACCGGTGTACGGCGACTCGGCCCGGCCGACGCCGCGCTGTTCATGAACCTGGTGCCGGTGGTCACGTTCGCGGTGCAGATCCTGCGCGGGTACCGGCCGGTCGCGATCGAGCTGGTGGGCGCCGGGCTGACCATCGCCGCCCTGGTGGCCGCGAACCTGGTCACCCGTACCCGCCCGGCAGCCGTGACCACGACGGCGCCGGAGCCGCTCGCGGTGGTGGACCGGCCCGCCGTGGTGGAGCCGGCCGCGGTGGTCGGACGCTGAGCCGGCCCACAGCGTGGGATCCCGGGGTGGCGCGGCCGTGAGCAGCGCATAGACTCGGCGGCACAACTGAATACCTCATCCAGAGGGGCTGAGGGATACGGCCCGACGACGCCCCGGCAACCACCCGCACGCTCGACGACGAGCGACAGCGGGCAGGTGCCAATTCCGTCCCCGCCGCACCCGGCGATGCGGGGAAAGATGAGAGGAAATCCTCGACATGACGTCGACGCTTCCCGCCGCCACCGGCATCGACACCACCCTCAGCCCGGCCCGCGCCCTGGTCTGCCGCGCCTGTTCGGCGCGCTACCCGCTGGCCGCCCAGCACGCCTGTTACGAGTGCTTCGGGCCGCTGGAGGTCGACTACGACACCGCCGCGCTCGCCACCGTCACCCGGGAGCAGATCGAGGCCGGTCCGGCGAACATCTGGCGGTACGCGGCGCTGCTGCCGGCCGGTCAGGACCCGGACACCCGGGTCACGCTCGACCCGGGGCTGACCCCGCTGGTCGCCGCCCCGAACCTCGCCGCCGAGCTGGGACTCACCGCGCCGCTGTGGGTCAAGGACGACAGCGCGAACCCCACCCACTCGTTCAAGGACCGGGTCGTCTCGGTGGCGCTGACCGCGGCCCGGCAGCTCGGCTTCACCCGCTACGCCTGCGCCTCCACCGGCAACCTCGCCAACTCCGTCGCCGCGCACGCGGCCCGGGCCGGCGTGCCGTCTGTCGTCTTCATCCCCGGCGACCTGGAGCAGGGCAAGGTCGTCACCACCGCTGTCTACGGCGGCGACCTGGTCGCCATCGACGGCTCGTACGACGACGTGAACCGGCTCTGCGGCGAACTGGTGGAGACCGACGAGTTCGAGGACACCGCGTTCGTCAACGTGAACGTGCGGCCCTACTACGCCGAGGGCTCCAAGACGCTCGGCTACGAGGTGGCCGAGCAGCTCGGCTGGCGGATCCCGGCCCAGGTGGTCATCCCGATGGCCAGTGGCGAGCTGCTCACCAAGATCGACAAGGCGTTCACCGAGCTGGTCGAGATCGGCCTGGTCGAGGCGCCGGCCGGTGGCTGGAAGGTTTTCGGCGCGCAGTCGGCCGGCTGCAACCCGATCGCCACCGCGCTGCACGGCGACACCGACACGATCACGCCGGTCAAGCCGACCGGCATCGCCAAGTCGCTGAACATCGGCGACCCCGCCGCCGGGCTGTACGCGCTGGAGGCGGTGCGCCGTACCGGCGGCTGGATGGACTACGCCGACGACGACGAGATCCGCGCCGGCATCCGGCTGCTCGCCCGTACCACCGGGGTGTTCGCCGAGACGGCGGGCGGCGTGACGGTCGCGGTGTTGCGCAAGCTGGTCGAGTCGGGCCGGCTCGACCCGTCCGCCGAGACGGTCGTGTTCAACACCGGCGAGGGCCTGAAGACGCTCGACGCGGTGGCCGCCCAGGTCGGGCCCACCCACCGCATCAAGCCGTCCCTGCGCGCCGCCCGGGACGCCGGCCTGCTGTCCTGACCCGGAGCCCGGCGCCTCGGCCGGGTGGGGGAGGTGGGGCTCGCCCGGGTGGGGGATCGGGTGAGACCGGTGGGTAACCGGTGATGTGCGGTGAGTGCCAGAAAACCACCCTCAAGGACTTGACGGCAGGAACCGGACGGCGCAAGATGCTTCGTGCGGGAGGGCATCCGCCGGAGACTTTTCAAGTTCTTGCGACCCAACGCCGGAGGCGTTGTGCGGACGTCCCTCCCGACCAACGTCCGAAGAGGCCAGCGGGAAACCGCTGGCCTCTTCGCTGTGTCCGGCGCACCCTGGGTGACATGACGCTGACCGTGACGCCGCTTGATCCCGCCGACCGGCAGACGCTCGACGCGGCGTACCGGATCGCCTGCGCCGCCCAGGCCGTCGACGAGCCGGACCTCCCGCCGATCTGCCGCCGCCGCTTCGAGGCGCTGCTGTCGCACCCGATGCCCGGCATCGAGGGACGCTGGCTCGTCGCCCGCCTGGACGGGCTGCCGGTGGGCTGGCTCCGGCTGCACCTGCACACGATCGAGAACACCGAGAACGCGACAGTCGAACTGACAGTCGACCCGGCGTACCGGAGGCGCGGCATCGGCCGCGTGCTGCACGAGCACGGCGTGCGGCTGCTCCGCGAGCACGGCGGCAAACGCCTGGTCGGCTCGACCACCGCCGCGCTGCCCGGCGAGGAGGACCGGGTCTTCCCCGGCGCTGCGTTCGCCGCCGCCCTGGGCGCCAAGCCGGCGCTGGCCGACGTCCGCCGCCGCCTCGACGTGACCGGGCTCGACCGTGACCGGCTCGCCGCGCTGCTGGCCCAGGCCCGCACCGCGCCACCGGATACCGGCCGGTGCGGTGGCGCGATCACACCCCCGAGAGTACGTCGCGGACGTCGCCTACCTCCAGGGCCGGCTGCTGCTCGACGCGCCGATGGGTGAGCTGGACTGGAAGCCGGAGCGGATGGACGCGGCGCGGGTACGCGACGCGGAGCGGGCGCTCGATGCCCGGGGCGTACGCCGGTACAACACCGGCGTGGTGCACGAGGCGACCGGCCGCCTGGTCGGCTGGACCCAGCTCAGCCTGGACGCGAGCAGCGCCGACCACGCCTGGCAGGAGATCACCCTCGTCGACCCCGACCACCGCGGCCGCCGGCTCGGCCTGCTCTGCAAGGCCGGGAACCTGGAGTACGCGCTGACACACGAACCGGCGTTGCGGGCCGTCGACACCTGGAACGCGGTCGCGAACCGGCACATGATCGCGATCAACGAGCAACTGGGCTTCCGCCCGGCCGCCGGTTCCGTCGACTGGCAGTTGACGATCTGAGTTGTGACACGCCCCTACTGATCTGGTGCCTTTCTGTTGCATGATGGCGGGCATGACGGAGACCCCGCACCCCCTGTACGACAGGCACCGCGAGACCCTCGACCGGGCGCTGACCGCCATCGCGGAGCGCGGGTACTGGTCGGCCTACCCCGAGTCACCCAGCCCCCGGGTGTACGGCGAGACCGCCGCCGCCGACGGCAAGGCCGCCTTCGAGGCGTACCTGGGTGGCGACTTCCCGCTCGACCAGGCCGGTGACGGCAGCACGGTCGCCACCGAGGTCAGCCCGTTCGGCGTGGCGCTGGACGTGCGCTACCCGCACGCGGGCGCCGACCAGCTCGTGTCCGCCGCGAGCGCCGCGCTGCCCGCCTGGCGCGACGCCGGCCCGCAGGCCCGGGTGGGCGTCTGCCTGGAGATCCTCGCCCGGCTGCACAAGAACGTCTTCGAGCTGGCGAACGCGGTGCAGTTCACCAGCGGCCAGGCGTTCGTGATGGCGTTCCAGGCCGGTGGCGCGCACGCGCTGGACCGGGCGCTGGAGGCGGTCGCGTACGCGTACGCCGAGATGACCCGCCACCCGGGGACCGCCGGCTGGGAGAAGGCCGCGGGCAAGGGCGACCCGCTCCGGATGACCAAGACGTTCCACGTGGTGCCGCGCGGGGTCGCGCTGGTCATCGGCTGCAACACGTTCCCCACCTGGAACTCGTACCCCGGTCTGTTCGCCTCGCTGGCCACCGGCAACCCGGTCGTGGTGAAGCCGCACCCGCGCGCGGTGCTGCCGCTGGCGATCACCGTGAAGTACGCCCGCGAGGTGCTCGCCGAGGCCGGGTTCGACCCGAACCTGGTGCAGCTCGCGCCCGAGGCGCCCGGCGAGAAGCTCGCCACGACGCTGGCCCTGGACCCGGCCGTGAAGATCGTCGACTTCACCGGCTCCACCGAGTACGGCGACTGGCTGGAGGCGAACGCCCGGCAGGCGGCCGTCTACACCGAGAAGGCCGGCCTGAACACGGTGGTGATCGACTCCACCGACGACTTCGCCGGGCTCTGCCGCAACCTCGGCTTCACGCTGACGCTGTACAGCGGCCAGATGTGCACCACCTCGCAGAACCTGCTGATCCCGCGCGACGGAATCGAGACCGACCAGGGGCACAAGAGCTTCGACGAGGTGGCCGCCGGGATCGCCGGCGCGGTCGCCAAGCTGACCGCCGACCCGGCCCGCGGCGTCGAGCTGACCGGCGCGATCGTCAACGACGGCGTGCTGGAGCGGCTGGACGAGGTCACCAAGGTCGGCGAGCCGGTGCTGGAGTCGCGCGTAGTCGAGCACCCGTCCTTCCCCGGCGCGGTGGTGCGTACGCCGACTGTGGTGAAGCTGGACGCCTCCGACACCGCCACCTACTCGCGGGAGTGGTTCGGGCCGATCTCGTTCGCCATCGCGACCGACTCGACCGAGCACAGCCTGCGCATCCTGCGCGAGACGGTGGGCGAGAAGGGCGCGCTGACCGCGGGCGTCTACTCCACCGACGAGGCCGTGCTGGACGAGGCAGAGAAGGCGGCCATCGACGCCGGGGTGCACCTGTCCTGCAACCTCACCGGCGGGGTGTTCGTCAACCAGTCGGCGGCGTTCTCCGACTTCCACGGCTCCGGCGCGAACGCGGCGGCCAACTCGGCGCTGACCGACGGCGCGTACGTGGCGAACCGGTTCCGCATCGTCCAGAGCCGCCGCCACGCCTGAAAGGAGGGGCCCCTTCTTAACGCCTGCGGTATAGGAGGGGCCCCCTCTTAACAACTGCGTCCGGTCGGCCTCACGCCGGGCGGCGCATCTGGAGTTCGTGCAGGCGGGGGATCCTGGGGTGCGGCACGCGTACGCCGGTGTCCACGAAGCCCAGCTTCTGGTAGGCCCGGTAGGCCCGGTCGTTGCCGACCACCACCTCCATCATCAGCTCGGGCCGTCCGCAGGCGCGCGACCAGGCGGCCACCTCGTCGACGAGCGCGGCGAGCAGACCGCTGCCCCGTCGGGCCGGCGTCACGTAGACCGCGTAGACGAGCGTCAGGCCCGGCTCGTCCGGCGCGGCGGTGCCACCGGCGTGGCCGACCAGCCGGCCGCCCGGGTCGGCCACGAACTGGGCGGTGTGGTCGCCCCGGGAGACGGCCGCGACCCGGGCCGCGAACTCCGCGTGCGGCCGGGCGGCGGCCTCGGCCACCGTCTCCAGGAAGGCCAGTGGGGAGTCGGCCAGCATCTCCAGCCGCAGCGCCCGCATCCGGGCGGCGTCGGTCGGCCGGACCCGGCGAACGGTGGTCGTGGTGGGCGCGCTGGTCATGCCGCATGCATACCGGACGGGCCGGCGCAGGCGCGTGACCGGGGCCGGGTACCGCCCGGAATATGCCCGATTTGTGGTCGTGCGCCGTCGTCACGCCTCGTGTAGCGTGCGATTTCGGTCACCGAATTCAGTGGTCGTCGCCGATCGCTGAACCGGTGTGCTACCGGTGCCGGTCCGCCGGTTTCCGGGTGTTGGAACGCCGCGCAGAGTGAGGAAGTGCACCGTGGCACAGGGCACCGTGAAGTGGTTCAACGCCGAAAAGGGCTACGGCTTCATCGCCGTCGACGGCGGGCAGGACGTCTTCGTCCACTTCTCCGCGATCGAGATGGACGGTTACAAGGCGCTGGACGACGGCCAGCGGGTCGAGTTCGAGATCGCGCAGGGGCAGAAGGGTCCGCAGGCCGAGCGGGTCCGCGTCATCGCCTGACCTCCGCCTGCCGGGCGGTTCCGCAGCCGGGTCCGCCGACCGGGGGGCTGCGCTGTGAGCGTGCACCATGGAAGATCATGAGCCGTTCCAGCCGTAGCCGCTGAGGAGGGCCCATGTCCGATCTGCCTCCGCCGGGTTCCACCGAACCGGTGTCGCCGACGCCGTCCGGCTCTCCGGCCGACCCGACCGCGCCTCCGCCTCCGGCCACCGATCCGGCGTCGTCGGGGAGCGCCGGCCCGTCCGTGCCCGCTCCCGGCCCGGCGCCCGCCGATCCCTGGGCCGACCAGACCGGCTACGGCCCGAGCATTCCGCAACAACCCGGGTACGACGCGCAGCCCGCCCACCCGAACCCGTCCGGCCCGGCCACTCCCGCCGACCCGGCCACCCCGCCCGGTGGGGGCGACCCGGCCGGCTGGACCGCGCCGGGTGCCGCCCCGCCCCCCAGCTACCCCACGCCGCCGGGCTACCCCACGATGCCGGGCTACCCGGCTGGTCCTCCCCAGGCGGGCTGGCCCGGGTACCCGGCTCATCCGATGCCGGGCGCCGCCTACCCGGTGGCCGCCGGCCCCGGTGCGTACGCCGGCTGGTTCCCCGGCATCGACCCGCAGGACCCGCTCGTCAACCCGCCGCACGCGGGCATCGGCCCATGGTTCGCCCGTTGCTGGGGGGCGCTGCGGCGCGGTTGGCGGCAGCTCCTGCCGATCGTGCTGCTCACCCAGGTCCCCCCGGCGATGGTGATCGGCGTCCTCACGCTCGTCCTCAGCCCCGACGGGCAGATGGCGACCGCGCCGGACGGGTCGCCGGTGCTGCCGGAGGACTTCTGGGCGCAGACGCTCGGCTTCTACGGCGCGATCCTGTTCGCCGGGCTGATCTTCGGCGCGCTCCAGGCGATGGGCTGGGCGGCGGGCACCTGGGTGATCGCCCGGCAGGCGGCCGGTCAGCCGGCCGGGCTCGGCGCCGCCTTCCGGTACGGGCTGAGCCGTGCCCTCGGCCTCTGGGGCTGGACCATCGTGGTGTCGCTGCTGGTCACGCTCGGCGCCTGCTTCTGCCTGCTGCCCGGCCTCTACGCCGCGCTCGCGCTCGCCCTGTTCGGTCCGGTCTACCTGTTCGAGCGGCGGGATCCGGTCGGGCGGTCGTGGCGGATGTTCCACAGCCGGTTCGGCATGGTGCTGGGCCGGGTCGCGCTGGTGGTGGCGGCGTTGGTCGTGTCGACGCTGCTGGACGTCGTGCTGAGCGGGATCAGCGGGGCGCTCTTCGGGCTCGAGCCGATGGGCGCCGTGGGCACCGCGATCGGCGCGGTGACGCTTACCGTTCTCAGCGCCGTGGTGGCGGCTCCGGCCTACCTGGCGCAGCAGGTGGGGCTGGTGGTCACGTACGCCGAGCAGCGGGCCCAGGAGGGCCCGGTGACCGCGGCTCAGCTGGCGGCGGAACTCGGCTGAGCGGGGCGGTCGTGCTTGCACTCGGCTAGGGAGAGTGCTAAACAAGTCATTGGCACTCGCATACGGTGAGTGCCAGAAGGTCGGGGCGGTAGGGCCACGGCCGCACCGGTGTCCCAGGTGGCGCCGGAGCGGTACGGGGCCGGTCGTCGCGGGCTGTCCGGCCCGACCGAGGAGACGTCGTCGTCGCCAGGTGGCGACGTCCCCAAGGTGCGTACACCAGACGGGCGCCACACGGTCCCTCAGCCCACCCCGTGTCCTGGGAGGACCACTTCACATGGCCAAGATCATCGCGTTCGACGAAGAGGCGCGCCGCGGCCTCGAGCGGGGCATGAACCAGCTCGCCGACGCCGTGAAGGTGACGCTCGGCCCCAAGGGCCGCAACGTCGTGCTCGAGAAGAAGTGGGGTGCCCCCACCATCACCAACGATGGTGTGAGCATCGCCAAGGAGATCGAGCTCGAGGACCCGTACGAGAAGATCGGCGCCGAGCTGGTCAAGGAGGTCGCGAAGAAGACCGACGACGTCGCCGGTGACGGCACGACGACGGCGACCGTCCTGGCCCAGGCCCTGGTTCGTGAGGGTCTGCGCAACGTGGCCGCCGGCGCCAACCCGATGGCCCTGAAGCGGGGCATCGAGGCCGCCGTGGCCAACGTCTCGGAGGAGCTGCTCAAGCTCGCCAAGGACGTGGAGACCAAGGAGCAGATCGCCTCCACCGCCTCCATCTCCGCCGCCGACCCCAGCGTCGGCGAGATCATCGCCGAGGCGATGGACAAGGTGGGCAAGGAAGGTGTCATCACCGTCGAGGAGAGCAACACCTTCGGCCTGGAGCTTGAGCTCACCGAGGGCATGCGCTTCGACAAGGGCTACATCTCCGCCTACTTCATGACCGACCCGGAGCGTATGGAGGCCGTCTTCGACGACCCGTACATCCTGATCGTCAACAGCAAGATCTCGTCGGTGAAGGACCTGCTCCCGATCCTGGAGAAGGTCATGCAGTCGGGCAAGCCGCTGCTGATCATCGCCGAGGACCTGGAGGGCGAGGCCCTGGCCACCCTGGTGGTCAACAAGGTCCGTGGCACCTTCAAGTCGGTCGCCGTCAAGGCGCCGGGCTTCGGTGACCGCCGCAAGGCCATGCTGACCGACATCGCCATCCTCACCGGTGGCCAGGTCATCAGCGAGGAGGTCGGCCTCAAGCTGGACGCGACCGGCCTCGAGATGCTGGGCCGCGCCCGCAAGGTCGTGGTGACCAAGGACGAGACCACCATCGTCGACGGCGCCGGCGACGCCGAGCAGATCCAGGGCCGGGTGAACCAGATCCGGGCCGAGATCGACAAGAGCGACTCCGACTACGACCGGGAGAAGCTGCAGGAGCGTCTGGCCAAGCTGGCTGGCGGTGTTGCGGTGATCAAGGTCGGCGCGGCCACCGAGGTCGAGCTGAAGGAGCGCAAGCACCGCATCGAGGACGCCGTCCGCAACGCGAAGGCCGCCGTCGAGGAGGGCATCGTCCCGGGTGGTGGCGTCGCGCTGGTGCAGGCCGGCAAGACCGCCTTCGACAAGCTGGACCTGGCCGGCGACGAGGCGACCGGCGCGCAGATCGTCAAGATCGCGCTGGACGCCCCGCTGCGGCAGATCGCCGTCAACGCCGGCATGGAGGGTGGCGTCGTCGTCGAGCGGGTTCGCAACCTCGACCCGGGTCACGGCCTCAACGCCGCGACCGGCGAGTACGTGGACCTGCTGGCCGCGGGCATCATCGACCCGGCCAAGGTGACCCGTTCCGCGCTGCAGAACGCCGCGTCGATCGCCGCGCTGTTCCTCACCACCGAGGCCGTCGTGGCGGACAAGCCGGAGAAGACCCCGGCCGCTCCGGCGGGCCCGGGTGGCGGGGAGATGGACTTCTGAGTCCAGCTCCACCCAGTACGCCGAAAGGGGCGGGCCGCGTCAGCGGTCCGCCCCTTTCCGTGTGCGTGTCAGGTGGGCAGCGGGCGCTGGTTGCGTCGCTTGTGCGTCCGGTCGTACGGCGGCAGCCGCCGCGGCTCGTCCACCGGCTGCCGTTGCTCCTCCACCGGTGGCCGGTCCGCGCCGGTCAGCTCGGCGAGCTGCTCGGCGTCGCCGATGTCGAGCCGGTCGAACGGGAGCTGGCCGGGAAGCTCGTCGGACGGTTCCTCGGCCCGTTCGTCATTCGTGGTCATGCACCGCCTCCTCTGCCCCGACCGTAGAGCCCGGTCGATGACGAAGGAGGTCGAATGGCGCTATTAGCGTCTATGCCCCTTTGATGGCTTTCCGGTAGAGGAAGAACACCCGTTCGATCCGGGCCCCCGCCGCGTTCGAGTAGAACGGCACCGGCCCCACCCAGCCGATCTGCGCCGCGGTGATCCCGGCCGCCGCCTGGTCACGCAGGCAGCGGCGCAGCAGCACACCACCGATCCCGGAGCCCTCCGCCGCCGGCGCGGTGCCCATCGGCCCGAACCAGCTCGGCCGGGCCGACCCGTAGGCGGCGAAACCGAGGATCTCACCGTCCCGCTCGGCCAGGTGCACGCCCGCGTCCGGCCGCCCCACCGAACCGGCCAGCTCACCGTCCCAGGTGCCGCCGAACGTGGACCTGGCGAACGCGGCGAGCGCCGGCAGGTCGTCCGGGGTGGCCCGGCGTACCGTCACGCCCCGCCCGGCCAGCCGCCGCTCGGCGGCCTCGGTGCGACGCAGCGCCACCGACCCCTCGGACAGGTCGGCGGTCATGTTCCAGGCGGTCCGGTCCTGCCGGTAGCCGAGCCGCTGCGCGGCGCAGACCGCCGGGGTGTAGCGCACGTCGATGCCGGGCCAGGCGTAGTGCGGCGGGTTGCCGGCGAGCAGCACCTCGGCCGCGCCGAGCGCGCCGAGCCGGCTCTCCGCCTCGGCCAGCAGCGCCCCGCCCACACCCTGGCGGCGCTCCGGCGGGGCGACCGCGATCAGGTCGACGTGGCCGAGCCGCGGATCGGCTGCCGACAGCGACCCGACGAGCACCCCGATCAACGCGCCGTCGCGTACCGCGCCGAGCCGCAGCACCGGGCGGTCGGCCCCGGCGCGTTCCGCCACGGTGACCACCACCGCGGACGCCTCGACCGCGTCCTCCGGCAGGTCGAGCGACACGCGGCACAACTCGACCACCTCGGGCAGCCGGTCCCGGCCCAGCTCGATGATCTCCACGTCCATGGACGCCGACAGTAGGGCATCGGCAGGCCAATGGACAGGGTTGTTAACCGGTGGCGGCCGCCCGGGCCGCGCGTACCGCCGCGTACGCGTCGACCAGCCCGGCGCCGGAGACGTCCCGCGGTCCGCCGCAGGCCTCGGCGGGCTGCGGGACCGGCTGCGCGGTGTCGCGCAGGATGGCCCGGGTCCGTTCCAGGTCCCCGACCAGCGCGGGGTTCGCCGACCACATCAGCGCCACCACGCCCGCCACTGCGGCGTGGCCATCGAGGTGCCGTCCAGCGTCGCGTACCCGCCGCCCGGGCATCGCGGAGAGCACAAGCCGCGCCCGGGGCGAATAGGTCCGGCTGGCCACGCCGTCCGGCGCGGGACCACGGCTGGAGAAGTCGGTGACGCGGCGCTGCCGGTCCACCGCCCCGACGGTCAGCACGTCCGGGTACGGTGCGGGCGGGTCCACGATCGAGCCGCAGGACGGGCCGGGTGTTGCCGGCGGCGGCCACCACCAGGATGCCGGCCGCGGTCAGCGCGGCGGTCGCCGGGCGCAGCGCCCCCGGATCGCAGCCCTCCAGCGGCGGGCAGCCCCACGAGTTCGTGAGCACGTCCGGGGCGCGCGCCGGACGCCCGTCGGTCAGCGGGTTCCCGCCCGGCGGGAACGGGGCCAGCATGAACTGGAGACAGTCGAGGTAGCGGGCCGGGCTGCCCAGGTTGCGGTCCAGGTTGACGCAGCCGACCCAGCTCGCGCCGGGCGCCACGCCGATGCCGTCCCGGCCCACCGCGCTGCCCAGCGTGTGGGTGCCGTGGCCACCCCGGTCGGCCGGGGCGCGGCGGTCCTCCCACGGGTCGTACCAGGAGTCGTCGCCACCCCGGAAGCCGCCGGCGAGCGCCGGGTGCCGGCCGTCCACTCCGGAGTCGGAGCTGCCCACCACCACGCCGGAGCCGGTGACGCCCAGCTCCGACCAGACCCGGTCCGCCCCGATCAGCGAGATGTTCCAGGCCGGTCCGGTCGGCGCCGGGGCGTCGCCGCGCGCCGTCGGGGCGAGCGCGGGCAGCGGACGCAGCCGCTGGCTGACCAGCACCCGGGCCACCTCGGGCCGGCCGGACAGCCAGGCCCGCACCGCCGGGCCGCCGTCCGTCTCGATCGCGTTGACCAGGTAGTACGGTGTCGGCTTCAGCCGCATGTCGGTCAGCGTGCGGCGCAGGTCGCCCTGGGTGCGGTCGGCGGTGGCGACCAGCCGCCGGTAGACCTCGGTCGCCCGGGCGTCCCGCCCGGCCCGTCCCGGCGTCCCGGCCGGCAACCCGGTCAGGTCGGCCTGCTCGCGCAGCACCACGAGCAGCCGCTCGCCGTGCAGACCCGGCTGGCCGGGGACCACGTACACCACG
>NZ_KK037233.1:4836046-4840980 GCF_000568915.1 Micromonospora sp. M42
GCCGCGACCGCCAGCAGCGGCACCGTCCCGAAACGGCCCTCCGGGACCGCGTCCACGGCGACGGGCGGACGCACGCGGGTCCAGCCGGGCGGCGACGAACGCGAGCACCGCGGCGGTCACCGCCAGCGCGGCCAGGTACGCCTCGTGGTGCACCGGCGGCACCGTCCGCAGCAGCGTCGTCGCGCCCAGCGCGACCACGGCGGCGGTCCAGGCGCGGCCGGTCGCCCGCAGCGCGGGGGAGCGGGGCGCCAGCGCCAGCGCCAGCGAGGGCGCCCCGGCCAGCAGCACGGTGACCACCGCCACCACCGGCCAGACCGCCACCGCCCGGTCCAGGCCCATGACCAGCATGACCTGCTCGACGAGCCAGCCGCCGACCTGACCCGGAACGGTCACCAGCACGACCCAGAACCCGGTGAGCACGGCCGCGACGACCCGGCCACGGCCCGGTCTCACCGGTGGCGGCGGCGGTACGGGCCGAACGGCGGGCCGGTCAGCATGGTCATCACGGTACGGCCGGGCCGTTCCCGCGGCCCCGGACGGTTACCGTGGACGGGTGCGCGACCCCAACGTGTCCCGATCCGTGGCCGGCCAGCTCTCCGCCGAGCGCCGCGCCGACGACCTGCGCCGCCTTCGGGCCGAGCGGTTCGACGTCCTGGTCATCGGCGGCGGGGTGACCGGAGCGGGCGCCGCGCTCGACGCCGCGTCCCGCGGGCTGAAGGTCGCCCTGGTGGAGGCGCGCGACTACGCCGCCGGCACCTCCAGCCGGTCCAGCAAGCTGATCCACGGCGGCCTGCGCTACCTGGAGCAGCTGGAGTTCCACCTGGTCCACGAGGCGCTGACCGAACGCGGACTGCTCGCCACCCGGCTCGCCCCGCACCTGGTCCGTCCGGTGCCGATCCTGGTTCCGCTGCCCGCCGAGGGCGGCGCGCGGGACCTGCCCCGGCGGTTCTTCCGCCGCTCCTACTACGGGCTCGGCGTGGCCGCGTACGACGCGTTCGCCGGGGTGTTCGGCGGCGGGCGGGGGATGCCGCTGCACCGGCACCTGAGCCGCGAGGG
The DNA here is from genome assembly GCF_000568915.1 of Micromonospora sp. M42. Classification (NCBI taxonomy): domain Bacteria; kingdom Bacillati; phylum Actinomycetota; class Actinomycetes; order Micromonosporales; family Micromonosporaceae; genus Micromonospora; species Micromonospora sp. M42. Next base: position 4,837,103 of record NZ_KK037233.1, read on the forward strand.
CACGCGCCGGATCTTCCCGAGCCTGCGTCCGGACAAGCTGGCCGGCGCGATCCGCTACTACGACGGTCAGGTCGACGACGCCCGTCTCGTGGTGACGCTGGCGCGTACCGCGGCGAGCCTCGGCGCGACGGTGGTGACCAGCGCCCGCGCGGTCGGCCTGACCCGCCAGGCCCGCGAGGTCACCGGCGTGCGGGTACGCGACCTGGAGGCGCCGGCCGGCTCGCCGGACGCCGAGTTCGAGGTACGCGCGCGCACCGTGATCGCCGCCACCGGCGTGTGGAGCGACGACATGTCGCGGATGCTCAACGACGTCGGGCTCCGCCCGAAGCTGCGGGTCCGGGCCTCCAAGGGAGTGCACCTGGTGGTGCCCCGATCGGCGATCGTCGGCGAGACCGGCCTGATCCTGCGTACCGCCACGAGCGTGCTCTTCGTGATCCCCTGGGGCGGGCACTGGATCATCGGCACCACCGACACGGACTGGCAACTCGACAGGTCCCACCCGGCTGCGACCGCCAGCGACATCGAATACCTGCTCTCCCAGGTCAACACGGTGCTGGACCGGCCGCTGACCACCGCCGACATCGAGGGCGTCTACGCCGGGCTGCGCCCGCTGCTGGCCGGCGAGGCGGACTCCACCTCGAAGCTGTCCCGCGAGCACGCCGTGGTGGAGCCGATGCTCGGCCTGCTGCTGGTGGCCGGCGGCAAGTACACCACCTACCGGGTGATGGCGTCGGACGTGGTCGACCGCGCGATGCACCGGCTCGGCCGGACCCGCCCCTCGCGTACCGCAGACCTGCCGCTGCTGGGCGCCGACGGCTACGCGGCCCTGTGGCGGGACCGGGCCGACCTGGCCCGCCGGCACGGAGTCGCGGTCGGCGTGGTCGAGCACCTGCTGGAGCGATACGGCAACCTCACGCTGGACCTGCTCGCGCTGGTCGACGCCGATCCGCTGCTCGGTTCGCCGCTGGCCGGCGCGCCGGAATACCTGGCCGCCGAGGTGACGTACGCCGCCCGCGCCGAGGGCGCGCTGCACCTGGAGGACGTGCTCACCCGGCGTACCCGGATCTCGATCGAGACCAGCCACCGCGGCCTGGAGTCGGCGGAGCACGCCGCGGAGCTGATGGGCGCGGTGCTCGGCTGGGACGCGGCGACCCGGGACCGGGAGGTGGCCCACTACCGGGCGCGGGTGCTGGCCGAGCGGGAGTCGCAGCTCATGACGGACGACATCGCCGCCGACGCGGCCCGCCTCGGCGCGCCCGATGTGCGTGGTTTCGCAGCAGACCGAGGGACCGACGGCCCGGGCGTTGAACTTCCGGCCTCCCCCAGGTAGGGGATCCCCACCCCGGGCCGCTCGGCCGCTAGTGCGCGCTACCTACGGAAGTGTAGGTTTCCCCGCGTGGTCCGCCCATCATGGTCGTCGCGCGTCCCCGCCCTGTCCGCTGCCGTCCTGCTGGCGACCGCTCTGACCGGATGCGCCTTCGGCCGGGCCGAAGGCGCCACCGCGCCCGGAACAGCGGGAACAGCCAGCCCCACCCCGGCCGGCAAGCGCGTCTCCCTGGTGCAGAAGCTCGGCGACGAGGGCCCGATCCGCCACCTCGACGTGGACCCGTCCGGCCGCTGGCAGTGCCGCGACTGCGCCGGTGACGGCGTGGACGCCACCGGCACGCTGAGCCCCGAGCAGAGCCGGCGGCTCCAGCGGATGCTCGCCGACCCGGCGCTGGCGAAGGAGACCGACGAGGCCCGCGGCTACAAGCAGGGCTGCATCGGCGTGCTGACTTCGACGTTGCTCGTCCCGCCCGGCCTGACCGTCACCATTCAGGACTGCCCGGGCGAGCCGAAGCCGAAGGTGGCCTATGACGTGCTGCTGCTCGTCACCCAGGCCACGCCCGCGGAGGACAAGGGTTAGAACACCTTGCCGGGGTTGAACAACCCGGCCGGGTCCAGCGCCGCCTTGATCGCCTGGTGTACCCGTACGCCCACCGGGCCGATCTCGCGGGCCAGCCAGTCCCGCTTGAGCAGCCCCACGCCGTGCTCCCCGGTGCAGGTGCCGCCCAGCTCAAGCCCGAGCGCCATGATCTCGTCGAAGGCCCGCCGCCCCCGGGCCAGGCTGTCCGGGTCGGCCCGGTCGACCACGATGTTCGGGTGCATGTTGCCGTCGCCCGCGTGACCGACCACGCCGATCGGCACCCGGCACGCCTCGGCGATCCGGGCCACCCCGTCCAGCAGTTCCGCCAGCCGGGCGCGCGGCACCGCCACGTCGTCGATGACCAGGCCACCGTTGCCGCCGGGGTAGGTCTGCGCCGCGAACCGCTCCATCGCCGGGTGGGCCAGCCGCCGGGCCTGCAGCAGCGCCGCCGCCTCGGTCGCGTCGCCGGCCGCGTACACCTCGTCGGCGCCCGCCGCCGTGCACACCTCGGCCAGCCGGGCCAGGTCGTCGGCGGCCCGGGCGCCGGTGTCCACCGCTGCCAGCAGCAGCGCCTCGGCATCAGTGCGCAGACCCATCGGCCGGTACGCCTCGATCGCCCGCAGATGGGTCCGGTCCAGCAGTTCCAGCAGGCTCGGGGTGAGCCCCCGCCCGGCGATCCCGGCGACCGCACCGCCGGCCGTGGCCACCGTGGGGAAGACCGCGACCAGTGTCAGTGACTGCTCCGGGGCCGGACGCAACGCCACTGTCACCTCGGTGATCACGCCGAGCGTGCCCTCCGAACCGACGAAGAGCCGGGTCAGGTCGTACCCGGCGACCCCCTTCGCGGTACGCCGCCCGGTGCGCAGCACCTCGCCGGAGGCGAGCACCACCTCCAGGCCCAGCACGTACTCGCCGGTCACGCCGTACTTCACGCAGCACATGCCACCGGCGTTGGTGGCCACGTTGCCGCCGACGGTGGACGACTCCCACGAGCCGGGATCCGGCGGATACCAGAGGCCGTGCTCCCGCACCGCGCGGGCGAGCGCCGCGTTGACCACGCCGGGCTGCACCACGGCGATCCGGCCGACCGGGTCGATCTCGCGGACCCGGTTCATCGCCACGGTGCTCACCACCACCGCGCCGTCCACCGCGTTCGCCGCGCCGGCCAGCCCGGTCCGCGCGCCCTGCGGCACCACCGGTACGCCGTGCCGCCCCGCCGCCCGGACCACCGCCACCACGCCCTCGGTGTCACGGGGGCGGACCACCACCAGCGGGACGCCCGAGTCGCACAGGTCTGCCTCGTCGCGGGCGTGCCCGGCCAGCAGGTCCGGGTCGGTCAGCACGGCGGCGTCGCCGAGCGCGCCCCGCAGGTCGTCGAGGAGGGGATGGGCGGCCATGCCGGGAAGGCTACCGGCGTACCGTCTGTTGCCGTGCTCTACCTGGACCCGCCCGCCGTGCCCTGGCGCGGCCGGCTCTGGTCGCACCTGATCAGCGACGTCTCGTACGCCGAGCTGCACGCGTTCGCGGAGATGCTCGGCGCGCCCCGGCGCGGCTTCGACCGGGACCACTACGACGTGCCCGCCGAACGGTTCCGGGCGGCGGTGTGGCTGGGCGCGACTGTCGTGCCCTCGCGGGAGATCGTCCGGCTGCTGCGGGACACCGGCCTTCGCCGTCCGAAGCACCGCTTCTCAGGCCAGCGCGGCCAGCTCCCGGGACAGGTTGGCCCGGGCGCGGGACTCCCAGCGGGCGTGCGGCTCGGGTAGCCGGTACAGCGCCGGCAGCGCGAGCAGGTGCCGCAGCGCCGCCGACCGGCCGGCGCGGAAGTCCGGTTCGGGCACGTGCGCGTACTCGGCGCGGATCGCGGCGGCGTACCTGTCGTAGCGCTCCGCCGGGGCCGCCAGCACCGCCAGGTCCGCGTCGCAGAGCAGCGCGCCGTCCGGGTCGTCCGGCCCGACCGCGTGACCGGCGGTGA
>NZ_KK037233.1:4841293-4842836 GCF_000568915.1 Micromonospora sp. M42
GCCGTCTCCCGCCACCGTGCCTGTCAGGTCGTCCATCGGATGCAGTCTGCCCCCTCCGGCCCGGGTAGAGGGATTCAGCCGGGGCGGTACGGGTAGTACCGGCCATGGCCCGGGACGGACGACTGCAGTTCTTGCGTCGCGGAAAGCTGCGTGAGGGGCGGGCCGACCGCGACGGGCAGCGGATCGCCTCCGCGATGGAGGAGCTGCGGCACCGGGGCAAGGCGACCCTGCACGACCGGCTGCACCGGGTCCGGACCGCGTTCGGCCTGGCGGTGCAGGCCGGGCTCGCCGCCGGCCTGGCGTACCTGATCTCGCACCGGCTGCTGAAGAACCCCCAGCCGGTCTTCGCCCCGATCTCCGCCGTCGGCACGCTCGCCGCCTCGGTGGGGCAGCGGTTCCGGCGTACGGTCGAGCTGATCGCCGGCGTGGCCGTCGGCGTGCTGGTCGGCGACGCGCTCATCTACTTCGTCGGCACCGGCGCCTGGCAGCTCGCGCTCGTGGTGACCTCGGCGATCCTGCTGAGCATCTTCGCCGGGGCGAGCGTGGCGATCGTGATCCAGGCCGCGGCCACCGCGGTGCTGATCGTGACGCTCAGCCCGTCCACCGAGAACCTGGAATTCCCCCGCTTCATCGACGCGTTACTCGGTGGCGGCATCGCGCTGCTCGTCACCGCCATCCTGCTGCCGCTCAACCCGCTACGGGTGATCAACCGGGCCGCCCGGCCCGCGCTGGACCTCCTCGCCGACCAGCTCGACGCCTGCGCCGAGGCGCTGCGAAACCAGGACCGGGAGGCGGCCCAGCGCGCGCTGTTCCGGCTGCGGGAGAACAAGGAGGAACTGGCCGCCCTCTCCGAGGCGATCGAGGGTGCCAAGGAGACCAGCACGCTGTCCCCGGCCCGCTGGCACCGGCGTGGCGAGCTGACCCACTACGCCGAGGCGGCCGACCCGATCGACCGGGCCATGCGCAACACCGGCACGCTGATCCGCCGCGCGGTCACCATGATCGAGGACGACGAACCGGCCCCCGAGCCGATGCCGGACGCGATCGGTCATCTGGCCGAGTCGGTGCGCCTGCTCCGCCATGAGTTCGCCGCCGGGCAGGAGCCGCAGGAGGCCCGCGAACGGTCGCTGCGCGCGGTGAGCGAGGCCGGCCGGGCGTACGCCGAGGGGGTCGGCTTCTCCGGCAGCGTGGTGATCGCGCAGGTGCGTACCACGGCGAGCGACCTGATGGTGGCCTCCGGGATCGAGCAGGAGGAGGCGAACCGCCTGGTCCGGCAGGCGTTCGGCGAGAAGGAGCACCGCACCGGCCCACCCACCGACCGAAACCCCGCCGCCCACCCTCCCACAGCCCCCCCAGTCGGCTGACCCGCCCTGCCCCGCCCCGCCCTGCCCCGCCCCGCCCGGCCCGCCTCCTGCCCGCCGCGTTGATCAAGGAGTTTGTGTCCCTCCCGGAGATCAACTCGGACCCAAACTCCTTGATCACCTCCATGGGGGCCGGCTGATCATGAAGTTGGCTGGTGGGGAAGCGCTTTCTGTGACCGCTA
>NZ_KK037233.1:4843051-4897227 GCF_000568915.1 Micromonospora sp. M42
GTCGGGGGCAGGTCGGTGCGGCCGGTACGGGCGGGGCTCGGCAGCAGCGACGGGTCAGCGGGTGGGCGCAGACAGGCCGCCGTACCCCGATCCGGTGCCGGCTCGCCAGATGCGCGGCCACGTCGGCCGAGTCCCGCCCGGCGACCACGAAGCTGACGATCCCCACCCGTGGGGCGTCCGGGCCGAACATGCGCAGCTCGACCAGGTCGGGCAGCGTGGCGAGGCCACGGCGCAGCCGGGTCAGCAGCGCCTGTTCCCGTACGTGCAGCGCCTGCCGGTCGGCCTCGCCGAGCGCGGCGCAGACCGCCGCCAGCGCCACCGCGCCGAGCAGGTTCGGGGTGCCGGCCTCGTGCCGTGCCGGGCCGGTGGTCCACCGCACCTCGTGCGTGGCCGCGCCGACGTGGCTGGTGGCGCCGCCACCGGCCAGGTACGGCGGGGCCGCGTCCAGCCAGTCCGCCCGCCCGGCGAGCACGCCCGCGCCGAACGGGGCGTACAGCTTGTGGCCGGACAGCGCCACGTAGTCCACGTCCAGCGCGGCCAGGTCGACCGGGGCGTGCGGGGCGAGCTGCGCGGCGTCGACCAGGATGCGTGCGCCGTGCCGGTGCGCGACCCGGGCCAGTTCGGCGATCGGCCACACCTCGCCGGTGACGTTGCCGGCGCCGGTGACCGCGACCAGCACGGGCAGGCCGGGCCGGGCGTCGCGGGCCAGCTCGCCGAGCGCCGCCGCGAGGGACCGGACCGCGCCGGCCGGGCTGTCCGGCACCGGCAGGCGTACCGAGCCGCGCGGCCAGGGCAGCAGGTTGGCGTGGTGCTCGCCGCCGAACGTGATCACCGTGGTGCCCGCGGGCAGCGCCCGGGCCAGCAGGTTCAGCGCGTCTGTGGTGTTCCGCGTGAAGATCACGTGGTCGTCGGGGCGGGCGCCGAGGAAGTCGCCGACGGTCTGCCGGGCCTGCTCGTAGGCGAGCGTGCAGCGCCGGGACAGCCGCCCGCGCCGCGATGCACGCTCGCGTTACCAGGAAAGCCCGGCCACCGCGTCGGCCGCGGCCCGCGCGCACGGCGCGCTGGCGGCGTGGTCCAGGTTGATCTCCCCCGGTACGCCGAGCACGCCGAGCGGGTCGGGCCGGACCGGCGCGGGCAGCACTGGCGACGGGGGTACGAGAGTGAGGGTCATGGCGGAGCCTCCCGGGTCACAGGTGGACCCCGGGTGGTGCCGGGACGGGGTCCGCGCTTGCCCAGCACGCGGAGCGGCGCTGGGCCCGGTCATCACCCGGGGCACCCCACCGCGAACCTCGACGAGGGTTGCCGGCCAGCAAGCCGGGGCTTGACGCTGGCGCTCGTGACCTGTTCGGGAGCATAGCCGTAGCGTTCGGCCCGGACCAGTGGGTCGCGGGTGACTACGCTGACCGCATGGCCGACACCCCGCCCGGCGGAGCCCTGCCGCCGCCGCCCGCGCCCGCCGCCCCGCCGCCGGGAGGGCCGACGCCCCGGATGCCGCTGCGCCGGCTCGGCTGGCGGCGCTTCCTCGCGCTGGCCGGTGTGGTGCTGCTGATCGCGGCCGGCGCGCTGTTCATGGTCTTCACGCTGGGCGAGAGCCTCGGCGCCGAGGCGCTGCTGGTGGGCCTGGTCGCGGCGATCCTGCCGGTGCCGGTGCTGGTCTCCTGCTTCCTGTGGCTCGACCGCTACGAGCCGGAGCCGTTGAAGTATCTGATCTTCTGCTTCGCGTGGGGCGCCTTCGTCTCCACCGCGATCTCGCTGCTGGTCAACGAGACCGGCGCGCGGCTGTTCGACGACCTGGGGCTGCCCGCCGCGCTGACAGCGGTGCTCGTCGCCCCGTTCATCGAGGAGCTGACCAAGGCGGCGGGCCCGCTCCTGGTGCTGATCTTCCGGCGCCGGGAGTTCTCCGGGATCACCGACGGCCTGGTCTACTGCGGGCTCTCCGCGGTCGGCTTCGCCATGGTCGAGAACATCCTCTACCTGGGCGGGTACGGCTACCGCACCGGCGTGGAGCAGTACGGCCCGGCCACCGGCGCGCAGCAGGTGATCGCGATCTTCATCGTCCGGATCCTGCTGTTCGGCTTCGCCCACCCGCTGTTCACCTCGATGACCGGCGTCGGGCTGGGCGTCGCGGCGCGTACCGCCGACCGAAGGGTACGGGTGCTCGCCCCGCTGGCCGGCCTGCTGCTGGCGATGATCCTGCACGGCACCTGGAACCTGCTGCCCTCGCTGGCCCAGGCCACCGGGCAGACGGTGATCGTGCTCTACGGGTACATCGGCGTGATGGTGCCGATCTTCTTCGCCATGGTGGGGCTGGCGATCTGGCTGCGCGCCTGGGAGGGCCGCCTCACCGAGCGCACGCTGCCGGACTACGTGCGGGCGGGCTGGCTCACCCCGCCCGAGGTGGCCGCGCTGGGCAGCCTGGGCCGCCGGCACGCGGCGCGTACGTGGGCCCGGCGGGTCGCCGGTGACGGCGGGGTGAAGGCGATGCGCGGCTACCAGTTCGCCGCGACCCGGCTCGCGCTGCTGCGCGACGGCATGCGCCGGGGACTGGACCGCAAACCCGCCGAGCGGGAACGGACAGCGAGGGAGGAACGGGAACTGCTGGAGGCGATCTCCGCGTACCGGTCGTTCTTCGTCGGCCGGGACCCGCAGGCGCCGGTCGGGGTCTGGGACGGTCAGCGCTACCACCTGCGGTTCCCGGACGGTTCGCAGCGCCCGGTGGAGGCGCCCGACGACCCGGTGGTGCCGATCCCGGTGGTGCTCGCCGCGCCGCCCGCGTACCCGCCGCCCGGCTACGGCCCGGGCGGCTGGCACGGCCCGGGCGCGCCCTGGCATCCCGGGCGCTGACGGGTCAGCTCATCAGGCCGGTCAGGAAGTCGCCGAGCCCCTGGGCGATGGCCATGAGCGCGGCCCCGATCCCCCTGAACACCTGCGCGGCCCCGTCCGGACGGAACGCCATGAAGTAGATCAGGAACGCGAGGAATCCCCAGGCGAGGATCTTCTTGATCACTACCGGCATGGTGTCCCTCCCCAGGGCGCTCAGGTGCCTGGGCTTCCCGCCGGGAAGCGCCGCAAACGGCGCCGATGCCGGGTCGGAGGGTGGAGAGCCGGATCAGAGGTAGAGACCGGTGGAGCCGGCGGCGGTGCTCTCCACCCGCTCGGCCGCCACGGCGTGCACGTCCCGCTCGCGCAGGAGCACGTACGCCCGCCCGTGCAACTCGACCTCGGAGCGGTCGTCCGGGTCGAAGAGCACCCGGTCGCCGGCCACGATCGAGCGGACGTTCGGCCCGACGCCGACGGCTGTCGCCCAGGCCAGCCGCTTGCCCACGGCGGCGGTCGCGGGGATCACGATGCCGGCGGTGGAGCGGCGTTCGCCCTCGGCGCCCTCGGTGCGTACCAGCACGCGGTCGTGCAGCAGGCGGATCGGCAGCCCGGCGTCGAGACTCTGGTCGGCGGTCACGCGAAGACGCTACCGCGTGCCCGGCTGTCGATTCCGCCGTGGTTCGCAGGAGCGCCGGGCGGGCAATGTGTGGCCGAGCCGCCCTAGGGTGGGGCGAGCAGACGTATCCTGTGCCCCCTGCGACGTGGTGGGGCCGACTTTGCCGGAGGTGCGCTTGAGCCGCTTCGAGCGGATGCGCGGACGGCTCCGCCGCGCGTACGAGTCGGGCCGGGAGGCCGCCCGGACCCGCCGGGCCGACCCGGAAGCGGCGCCGGGGGAGGCAGGAGTGGCCTCGCCCGCGTCACCGGGACCGTCGGCGTCGCCGGAGGCGACTGTGGTGGGCGTCGAGCCGCCGGCCGCGATGCACTCGTCGACTGTGAGCCGGGACGACACCGAGGTGCCGCACGCGCTGCGGATCACCGCCGCGTGGTGCTGGCGGCTGATCGTGATCGGCATCGTGACCTGGGCGCTCATCAAGATCATCGGCACCATCAGCATCGTGATCATCCCGCTGACCGTCGCTCTGCTGCTCTCCGCGCTGCTCGCCCCGGCGGTCGGCTGGCTGCTCCGGGCCCGCCTGCCCCGCTCCCTGGCCACCGGTGTGGTACTCGTCGGCGGCCTGGCCGCCGTGGTCGGCACGCTGACGCTGGTGGTCAACGAGTTCATCAAGGGCGTACCGGAGCTGAGCGAGAAGTCCTCGCAGGGTATCCGGCAGATCCAGGACTGGTTCAAGACCGGCCCGCTGCACCTGTCCGACAGCCAGCTCGACCGCTACATCAACGAGGCGCAGAACTGGATCAACGGCAACACCGAGCGGTTCACCAGCGGTGCGCTCAGCACCGCCGCCACGCTGGCCGAGGTGCTCACCGGCACCGTGCTCGTGCTGTTCGCCACGTTCTTCTTCCTGCGTGACGGCAACTCCATCTGGCGGTTCCTGGTCCGGCTGCTGCCGGTCGCGGCCCGCTGGAAGGTCGACGACGCCGGTCGCGCGTCCTGGGCGACGCTCGGCGCGTACGTGCGGGCCACCGTGCTGGTCGCCTTCATCGACGCGGTCGGCATCGGCATCTTCCTGGTGCTGTTCGACATCCCGTTCGCGTTCCCGCTGGCCGCGCTGGTCTTCCTGGGCGCGTTCATCCCGATCGTCGGCGCGTTCCTGTCCGGCGTGGTCGCAGTGCTGGTCGCGCTCGTCGACAGCGGCCCGGTGACCGCGCTGATCATCCTCGGCGTGGTGGTCGGGGTGCAGCAGGTCGAGGGCCACGTGCTCCAGCCGCTGATCATGGGCCGGGCGGTGGCCATCCACCCGCTCGCCGTGATCATCGGCATCGCCGCGGGCGTGGTGCTGGCCGGCATCGCCGGCGCGCTGGTCGCGGTGCCGCTGATCGCCGTGCTCAACACCGCGGTCCGGCGGCTCGCCGCGCGTACCGTGCCGGACACCCCACCGGACGCGTGGTGGTCGCCTCCCAGGCGCCCTGACCCGCACGACCCCCTGACGCCCGTGTCGCCCCGCCCGGGGAGCGCGGCGTCAGCTCTTGCCGAGCCGTTCCAGCGCGCCCCGGCCACCTTACTGTCGCTAGCTGATCGATTGGTCCTGAATAGTGCAAGTCAAAGCTTTTGTGAGTCCCCCAGTTAATCGTGGTGAACTAACTGCCCTGGATTGTGTTGAGCGAAACCCACCGAATCCGTATGCGGCATAGCCGGCACACTGGTTCGCGGAGCCGCTGAATCGCCGTGCTCAACACCGCGGGTCCGGCGGGCTCGCCCGCGCGTACCGTGCCCGGACACCCCACCAGACCGGTGTTGATCGCCTCCCAGGCGCCCTGACCGCACGACCCCCTGACGCCCGTGTCGCCCGGGGAGGCGCGGGCGTCAGCTCTTGGCGAGCCGTTCCAGCGCGCCCCGGGCACCTTGGGCCGGGTCGTGTACCAGAACGGCGGCACGAACGGCGCAGGAACGGGCCGTACCCGCGCGCCGTCTCCAGCCGCGAGTCGAGCACCGCCACCACACCCCGGTCGCCGGTGGCCCGGATCAACCGGCCGACGCCCTGGGCCAGCCGGACCGCCGCGATCGGCACGCTCACCGCCGCGAAACCCGAGCCGCCACCGGCGTCCACCGCCGCGGCGCGCGCCGCGGCGAGCGGCTCGTCCGGCCGGGGGAACGGCAACCTGTCGATCACCACGAGCTGGCAGGCGTCGCCCGGCACGTCCACCCCCTGCCAGAGCGACATCACCCCGAACAAACAGCTCTCCCGCACCTCGCGGAAGCGGCGCACCAGCAGCGGCAGCGCCTCCTCGCCCTGCAGCAGCACGGGCAGGTCGGTCCGCGCGCGGACCAGCTCCGCCGCCTGCTGCGCGGCCCGTCGCGACGAGAAGAGCCCGAGGGTACGACCACCGAGCGCCTCGACCAGCGCCAGCAGCTCCTCACCGGCCGGCCCGGGCAGCCCGGAGACGCTGGGGCGGGGCAGGTGCGCGGCCACGTACAGGATGCCCTGCCGGGCGTAGTCGAACGGCGAGCCGACGTCCAGCGAACTCCAGCCCGGCCCCTCGGTGGCCGGCACGGTGCCGATCGACGCCCGGCTGCCCTCGGCGGCGGCCACCGGCGGCGTGACCGGGGTGCGGCCCGCGGCGGCAGCGGTGGCGATCGCGGCGGCGGCCGGGGACGGCGGGGCAGGCGGCGGCGCGTCCAGCCCCAGCGCCCGGGCCACCGTGTCGAAGCGGCCGCCCAGCGCCAGCGTCGCCGAGGTGGCGACGACCGTGCGCTCGTCGTACAGGTGGGTGGCGAGCGTGCCCGCGACCGACAGCGGCGCGACCACCAGCGCCCGGCGGCTGCCGTTGTCCGGCTTCTCGACCCAGGCGACGTCGTGGTCGGCCTCCTCCAGCAGCCGCTGGGCGGTGGTGGACAGTTCGTCCAGCACCGCCTTGGCCTGCTGCTTGCGTACCGGGTCGGGGTCGTCGGACTTCACGTCGCCGATCGCCTCCAGCGCGGCCCGGGTCGCCGAGTCCAGCAGCGTGCACGCCTCGCGCAGCGCGGACGGCAGACCGGCGGTGAGCCGCCCGGCCGGCGCCTCGGCCAGCCCCACGGCGAGCGCGTCACCGGCCTCGGTGAGCCGCTCGGCCAGGTCCGGGCGCAGCAGCGGCCGGGCCCGGCGGGTGGACCTGTCGATCAGCTCCGGCACCAGCTCGGCCTGGGCCGCCGAGGAGACCCGGTCGGCCAGCTCGTGCGCCTCGTCCACCACCAGCAGCTTGTGCGGCGGCACGATGTGCCGACCGGCGAGCATGTCGACGGCGAGCAGGCTGTGGTTCGTCACCACGATGTCCGCCTCGCGGGCGCGCGCCCGGGACGCCTCCGCGAAGCACTCCTGACCGAACGGGCAGCGGCTCGCGCCCACGCACTCGCGCGCCGGCATGGAGACGGTGCGCCACACCTGGTCGTCCACGCCCGGATCCAGCTCGTCCCGGTCGCCGGTGGCGGTCTCCTCGGCCCAGTCACGCAGCCGCTGCACCTGCTTGCCCAGGCGGCCCGCCTCGCCGAGCCACTTGGTGCCGCCGTTGCCGGGGCGCGGCGCGTCGAAGAGCGCGTCGTCCGGCTCGTCCTCGACCGAGCTGTCCAACCTCGCCAGGCACAGATAGTGGTGGCGACCCTTCAGCACGGCGAACGTGGGGCGCCGGCCCAGCACCGGCTCGACCGCGTCGGCCAGCCGGGGCAGGTCGTGCTCGACCAGCTGGGACTGCAACGCCAGCGTGGCGGTGGAGACCACCACCGGCCCGTCCACCGTCAGCGCCGGCGCGAGGTAGGCCAGGGACTTGCCGGTGCCGGTGCCGGCCTGCACCAACAGGTGCTCGCCGGAGGCGATGCTGCGCTCGATCGCCTCGGCCATCTGCTGCTGACGGGCCGGGCCGCGCCGCCGGGAACCGCGCCCAACCGCGGCGGTCAGCAGCTCCCCGGCGCCGGCGCGACCACTGCGGCGCTTCTTCGGGACGGCCGGGCCGGTGGCGGTGCGGGACGGGGTCACCGTGCGACCGTACCCGCCGGCACCGACGGGGGTCCGGTCGCTCCGGCGGCGTGGCGGGACGGCGGGTCGCGTCCGGTTACCTCCCGATCGCGTGGCGTGGCCGGAATCGGTTAGGGTGCCAGGCATGCCGAGCGACGTGGTCCGCGTGATCTACCGCAAGTACGACGGCAGCGCCCACCGCGACTACCCGGCCCGCCGCCTCGCCGAGGACGATCTCGGCGTCTGGCTCGGCGTGCCCGCCGGCACCGAATCCGTCTACCACGGCCGCCCGTCCGTCGAGCAGATCCCGTTCGTCCTGCTGGTGCCCCACCACGGCTGGTGGACCGGCATGTTCAACCCGCCGCCGCGCACCAGCGAGGTCTACTGCGACATCGCCACCCCGGCCCGCTGGGAGGGCGCGGAGACGGTCCACCTGATCGACCTCGACCTGGACGTGGTGCGCCGCCGCGAGACCGCAGTGGTCGAGCTGCGCGACGAGGACGAGTTCGCCGAGCACCGGGCCCGCTGGGGCTACCCGGACGACGTGGTCACCGAGGCCGAGGCGGCCGCCCGCTGGCTGCTCGGCGCGCTCGGCGACGGCACCGAGCCGTTCGCCACGTCGTACCGGAAGTGGCTGGCGCTGGTGGTCTGAGCCGGCTCACCAGCGCGGCGGCCAGGCGGCGTCCGGCCCCAGCGGCGGCAGCTCGCCGACCTTGTCCGGGTTGAGCTGGTTGAACACCCCGGTGACCCGCCCCTCGTGGACGGCGAACGAGGTGACGATCCGCATGGTCCGCCCGTCCCGGTAGGGGACCTCCGACTGCCAGCCCAGCGTGCCGTCCACCACCACCGGCCGGACCCGCATCGCGCCCCACTTGCGGGCCTGGTTGAACAGGCCGAGGAGCAGGCGACCGGCCGCCTCCGCGCCGACAACCGGCTGGCGGGCCGCCGGGAAGTGGCCGCCGGAGTCGCCGATCGCCACCACGTCGGGTGCGAGCACCCGGACCAACTGCTCCAGCTCGCCGGACTCCACGGCGGCGACGAACGCGGTGAGTACCCGTCGCTGCTCGGCGAGGTCGGCGCTGTGCTGCGGCGCGTCCGGCCGGTGCACCGCCCGCCGGGCCCGCGACGCGAGTTGACGCGCCGCCTCCGGCGTGACCGCGAGGACGTCCGCCACGTCGGAGAACGGCACCGCGAACACGTCGTGCAGCACGAACGCCACCCGCTGCTCCGGCGTCAGCCGTTCCAGCACCACCAGCAGCGCGGTGCCGATCTGGTCGGCGCGTACCGCCCGCTCGGCCGGGTCGGGCGCGAACCCGTCCGCCGCCGGCACGGTGGTCACCACCGGCTCGGGGAGCCACTGACCCGGGTACGCCTCCCGGCGCACCCGGGCGGAGCGGAGCACGTCCAGGCAGATCCGCGAGCAGGTGGTGATGAGCCAACCGCGCAGATCGCGTACGCGGGCGCGCTGCTCGGGGTCGCTCAACGCGCCGGAGAAGCGCAGCCAGGTCTCCTGGACGGCGTCCTCGGCCTCGCTGCGGCTGCCGAGCATCCGCCGCGCGACCGCCAGCAGATGCCCCCGCTCCGCTTCGAACTCCCCCGTAAGTTCATCCACCCACCCATTCTCCCGCCCCACCACCCGCCCCGGCACCCCGCCGCCCACCCTCGCCGATCTTGCGCTTGCCGCCCCGGCAAAAGCCGCTTTCCGGATGCACCAGGGGCCGCAACTGCAAGATCAGCGGGGTGGGGCGGGCGGGAAAGGGCTTCGGGGGTGAGGATCGGGGGATGAGTGAGGTGGTGGGGCCCGAGGGCGGGCCGATGCGGGAACTGCTGCGGGTGGGGCCGGGGGCGGTGGATCTGGCGGCGATCGACCCCCGGTCGACGCCCGGGCTGCCGGCGGTGGCCGGGCGCGGGCCCGCGCGCAAGGAGTGGGCACGGGCCCAGGTCGAGCTGGTCGGCGCGGAACTGGGGCGGCAGCAGGAGATGCTGTACGCCTCGGCGCAGGGCGCCTCAGGTCCGGGCAGCGCCACGAGCGCGCCGGCCCAGGCGGGCGCGGGGCTCGGTGAGGGCCGGCCGCGCCGGCTGCTGCTGGTGCTCCAGGCGATGGACTGCGGCGGCAAGGACGGCACGGTGAAGCGGGTGGCGGGCGCGATGAACCCGCTCGGGCTGCACATCCGCTCGTTCGGGCCGCCCACCGAGGAGGAACTGCGGCACGACTTCCTGTGGCGGGTACGCCGGGCGCTGCCGCCGCCCGGGTACGTGGGCGTGTTCAATCGCTCGCACTACGAGGACGTGCTGATCGCCCGGGTCGAAGGGCTTGTCGACGAGGCGACCTGGCAATCCCGGTACGCGATCATCAACGACTTCGAGCGGGAACTGGCCGAGCAGGCGGTGACCGTGATCAAAGTCATGCTGCACATCTCGTACGCGGAGCAGGGCGAGCGGCTGATGCAGCGGCTGACCGACCCGACGAAGTTCTGGAAGTACAACCCCAGTGACCTGGACACCCGGGCACGATGGGACGACTACCAGGCGGCGTACGCCGAGGCGATCGAGCGGTGCGGCGCCGACGACGCGCCCTGGTTCGTGGTCCCGGCGGACCGCAAGTGGTACCGGGACTGGGCGGTAGCCCACCTGCTGCGCGAGACGTTCGACGAGTTGCATCTGGGGTATCCGCCTGCCGATTTCGACGTTGAACGGGAGCGTGACCGGTTACGGAGCCAACTCGGCGGGTGATCAGGTGAACGGAAGGTGAACGAGCGGTGAATCGGGCTTGACCAGGGGTGGGCCGATCGAAAGCCGCCTGGACGCGATCCCTAGCATGCGCAATGCAGACGCCCGGGCGGCGACGGCCACCCTTCCACCGACACGACGAGGTCCGTGCTGTGAAGTTTTCCTTCCGTCCCACCGAGGGCGCCTTCTACGAGCTCTTCACCAGGGCCGCGCAGAACCTGGTCAAGGGGACCGACCTGCTCAACGAGCTGGGTCTGCCCGGCGCCGACGTGCAGTCGATCAGCGAGCGGCTGACCGACATCGAGCACGACAGCGACCAGATCACGCACGAGCTCTACAAGAAGATCAACTCCACGTTCATCACGCCGTTCGACCGGGAGGACATCTACCGGCTGGGCTCGCTGCTCGACGACGTGATGGACCACCTGGAGGCGGTCGGCAACCTGCTCTACCTGTACGGCCTGACCAAGCTCCCGTCCCTTCCGCGTGAGCTGCACGAGCTGGTCAACGTGCTCGACCTGCAGGCCAAGCTCACCGCCGAGGCGATGCCCCGGCTGAAGTCGATGAAGGATCTTGAGGACTACTGGATCGAGTGCAACCGGCTCGAGAACGACGGCGACCAGGCGTACCGGATGCTGCTGGTACGCCTCTTCTCCGGTGAGTACGACGCGCTCACGGTGCTGAAGATGAAGGAGGTGGCCGACGAGCTGGAGGCCGCCTGCGACGCCTTCGAGCACGTCGCCAACACCGTCGAGACCATCGCGGTCAAGGAGTCCTGATCCAGTGAGTCCCGAACTCATCGCCGTGCTGGCGGTGATCGCGGTCGCCATGGCGTTCGACTACACGAACGGCTTCCACGACGCGGCGAACGCGATCGCCACCAGCATCTCGACCCGGGCGCTGACTCCCCGGATCGCCCTGGCGCTGGCCGCCGTCGGCAACTTCGTCGGCGCGCATTTCGGCGCCGGCGTCGCCAAGACGGTCGGCGACGGCCTGGTCACGTTGCCGACCGGGGTGGAGAGCCTCGGCGTGGTCTTCGCCGGCGTGCTGGGCGCGATCATCTGGAACCTGATCACCTGGTACTTCGGCCTGCCGTCCTCCTCCTCGCACGCCCTCTTCGGCGGCCTGGTCGGCGCGACCCTGTTCGCCGCCGACGGCATCGTCCAGTGGGGCACCATCATCGAGAAGGTCCTCATCCCGATGGTGCTCTCGCCGGTGGTCGGCCTGGTGCTCGGCTTCCTGGTGATGCTGGCGATCATGTGGCTGTTCCGGAAGGGGCAGCCGGGCAAGCTCAGCCGCGGCTTCCGCTGGGCGCAGACCGCGTCCGCCGCCGCCATGTCGGTCGGCCACGGCATGCAGGACGCCGCCAAGACCATGGGCATCATCGTGCTGGCGCTCTACACCGGTGGCTTCCAGGAGAGCAAGACCCACATCCCGGGCTGGGTCTTCTGGACCTCCGCGGCGATGCTGGCCGCCGGCACGTACGCGGGTGGTTGGCGGATCATCCGGACGCTCGGCCGGAAGATCATCGACCTCGGCCCGGCGGAGGGCTTCGCGGCCGAGACCGTGGCCAGCGCGGTGCTCTACTTCAACGCGCTCGTGCTCAAGGCGCCGATCTCCACCACGCACACGATCACCTCGGCGATCATGGGTGTGGGCGCGACGAAACGGCTCTCCGCGGTGCGCTGGAACGTGGCCGGCAACATCGTGATCGCCTGGATCATCACGTTCCCGGCCGCCGCCGCGATCGCCTGCCTCGCGTACCTGCTGGTCCGCCCCCTGTTCTGAGCTCCCGCGCAACGACGTCGAGGGGTTCCCCGCCGTGGCGGGGAACCCCTCACGCGTAGGAGACGCCGATCCGGGCCTTGATGTCGTCGATCAGGCCCATCACCTCGAGCGTGGCGGCGTGCGGCACCAGCGGGCTCTCGGTCAGCCCGGCCGCCAGGCAGCGCTGCACCTCGATCGCCTCGTACTGGTAGCCGCCGCCGGTCAGGTCCGCCGGGATCGTCTCCGGCTCGGCGCCGGCCCGGTGCAGCACGGCGTGCGCGGGCCGGAAGAACAGCTCGGGCAGGTCGATCCGGCCGGTCGTGCCGGTGATCGACGCGGTGATCGCTGTCGCGCCGACCATGCCGCAGCTGAGCGTTGCCACCGCGCCGGAGTCCCAGCCGAGCACCATGCCGGTGTTCTCGTCCACCGCCTCCGGGGTCAGCTTCGCCCACGCCTGCACGTGCTGCGGCACGCCGAGCACCAGGTGGGCCAGGCTCAGCGGGTAGACGCCGAGGTCGAGCAGCGCGCCGCCGCCGAGTGTGCGGGCCCGCATCCGGTGCTCCGGCGGGAACGGGCCGGCCACGCCGAAATCCGCCCGTACGTGCGTCACCTCGCCGATCGCGCCGTCCCGGATCAGCTCCAGCACGCGCAGGATCAGCGGGTTGGTCCGCATCCACATGGCCTCCATGAGGAACAGGCCCCGGGCACGGGCCGTCTCCACCAGCTCGGTGGTGGTCGGCAGGTCCAGCGTGCAGGGCTTCTCCACCAGCACGGCCTTGCCGCCGGCCAGGCACGCCAGCGCCGCCTCGTGGTGCGCCGCGTGCGGGGTGGCCACATAGATCGCGTCCACGTCCGGGTCCGCGGCCAGTTCCGCCCACGAGGCGTACGCCCGCGGCACGTCGTGCCGGCGCGCGAACAGTTCGGCGCTCTCCCGGGTACGCGAGCCGACCGCGACCAGTTCGGCGTCCGGCACCAGCCGCAGGTCCTCGGCGAAGCGGGCGGCGATGTTTCCGGTGGCCAGGATTCCCCAACGCGTCATGCCCGGCACGCTATCCCTTCCCGCTGCGGGACCGGCAGGGTGATCCACCGGTCGGGACGGCTCAGCGGGGGGTGTCGGCGACGGCCAGGGCGGCCAGTTCGATCGTCGCCCGCCGCGTCGCCAGCGTCGGCCGGTCGGGTTCCAGGTGCGCGTACGCGGCCCATGCCCCGGTCGAGCCGTCGAGCTGTTCCCGCAGGATGTCGGCGTGCCCGGCGTGCCGGTTGGTCTCGGCCAGCACGTGGACCATGACGTTGAACAGCTTGACGTCGGGGCGGGGCCACCACGGCACGTGGCCGGGCGCGTCGATGGGGAGGGCCTCGATGGTCGCGTCCGCGTGCTCCCACGCCCGTCGGTAGCGGCCGATCACCTCCTCGCGGGTCTCGTGCTCGGTCGCCCACATGTCGGCGCCGTCCGGATCCGGATCGTCCCACCGGGGCAGCGGTTCCGGGAACGGCCTGCCGAACACCTCGCCGAAGTACCGGGCCTCTGTGAACGCCAGGTGCTTGACCAGGCCGAGCAGGTTGGTGCCGGACGCGGTCAGGGGGCGGCGCACGTCGTACTCGGACAGCCCGTCGAGCTTCCACAACAGCACCTCGCGGATCTGACGCAGGTCGTTGTGCAGATACTGCTTCGCGAAGTCGTCGATCACAGGTCACCACCCTGCCAGGCGCGGCCGGCGCACGCTGCCCGGTGCGCGCCGGTGGGTGCGCGGCGGTCCTCCAGGCGGCTGAAGTCACTTCGCTAGTGACCACTTAGCGTGAAGGTTGCGGAGCGTAATGGATCCCGTTCGACTCCTCGCAGAGCCGGGTACCCAAAAGCCACTAGGCAGACATAAGTCAGCCCGATTTCGGGCTGGGCCAATCGCCTCTCGCCGACTTTGCTCTGCAGCCCCATGCGCACTGGTTACGGAAGGTTGCCGCTGCGGATCTGGCTGCAGAGCAAAGTCGGCGGAGGGGTTCATGGTGGCGGCGGCCGAAAACTACACAAAGTGACCGGGTTGGGTTCGCGCGGTGCGGATGCTTGCGTGCGGCGGCGTGCACCGCGCCAGGCGGTGCCAGGCCGCCCCCGGCCCGGCCGCTCGGGCGGGAACTAGGCTCGGCCGCATGACGATCGACGGCTTCGCCGCACCCCCCGCCCTGGTGGAGCACGCTCGCCGGTTCCGGGCCGAGGGCGCCGTACCGGCCGTGCCCCGGGTCGCCGCCACCGTGCTGCTGCTCCGCCCGGCCGGCGACGGGTTCGAGGTCTACATGATCCGCCGGGTGGCGGCGATGACCTTCGGCGGCATGTACGCCTTCCCCGGCGGCGGCGTGGACCGCTCCGACTCGGAGGCGCACCTCGGCTGGGCCGGCCCGGACCCGGCGGCGTGGGGTGTGCGGCTCGGACTCGACCCGGCGGCCGCGCAGGCGGTGGTGTGCGCCGCCGCCCGCGAGGTCTTCGAGGAGGCGGGCGTGCTGCTCGCCGGGCCGGACCCCGACACGGTGGTCGGCGACGTGAGCGGCGACGACTGGGAGGCGGCCCGGCAGGACCTGGAGGGACGGCGGGTCGGCTTCGCGGACCTGCTGGCCGGGCGCGGCCTCACGCTCCGGTCCGACCTGCTGCTGCCGTGGAGCCGGTGGATCACCCCGGAGTTCGAGCCGCGCCGCTTCGACACGTACTTCTTCGTCGCCCTGCTGCCCGAGGGGCAGCGGACCCGGGACGTGTCCGGCGAGGCCGACCACACGCTGTGGCTGCGCCCGGCGGACGCGCTGGCCCGCGCGGAGGCCGGCGAGCTGACCATGCTGCCGCCGACCATGGTCACGCTCGCCGAGGTCGCCGCCGCGGGCGACCTCGGCGGCGTGGCGCGGGATGCGGCGGAGCGCGACCCGGGTACGCCGATCCTGCCGTACATCGAGGGGCTGGACGGCGCCGAGCCCAGCTTCCGCCTCAGCCGAAGCGGCCGGTGATGTAGTCCTCGGTCTTCTTCTGGCTCGGGTTGCTGAAGATCTTCTGCGTGTTGTCGTACTCGATCAGGCGGCCCGGGTCGCCGGTCTTCTCGATCGAGAAGAATGCGGTCCGGTCCGACACCCGCGCGGCCTGCTGCATGTTGTGCGTGACGATGATGATGGTGAACTTGTCCTTGAGCTGGAACATCAGGTCCTCGATGGCCAGCGTGGAGATCGGGTCCAGCGCCGAGCAGGGCTCGTCCATCAGCACCACCTGCGGCTCGACCGCGATGGTGCGGGCGATGCAGAGCCGCTGCTGCTGACCGCCGGACAGGCCCGCGCCGGGCTTCGCGAGGCGGTCCTTCACCTCGTCCCACAGGTTCGCCGAGCGGAGCGCCCGCTCGGCCGCCTCCTCCAGGATCGACTTGCGCCGCACGCCGTTGAGCCGCAGGCCCGCCACCACGTTCTCGAAGATGCTCATGGTGGGGAACGGGTTCGGCCGCTGGAAGACCATCCCGATCATCCGGCGGACCGCCGTGACGTCCACGTCGCGGTCGTAGATGTCCTGGTCGTCGATGGTGAGGCTGCCCTCGACCCGGGCGCCGGGCAGCACCTCGTGCATCCGGTTGATCGACCGCAGGAAGGTGGACTTGCCGCAGCCGGACGGCCCGATCAGGGCGGTGACGGTCTTCGGCTCGACGGTCAGGTTGATGTTCTCGATCGCCTTGAACCCGCCGTAGTAGGCGGTCACGTTCGTGGCTTCGATGCGCTTGGCCATGGTGGCGGTACCTCCGGGGTTCATCGGCCGAGCCGGTTGCGGCGGGACAGCAGCTTCGCCGCCACGGTGAGGACGAGGACGAGGGCGACCAGGGTCAGCGCGGCGGTCCACGCCCGTGCCGGCGAGTACCTCGACGCCTCACCGGCCTGCTGGTAGACGAAGAGGGCCAGCGACGACTGGTTGTTCTCGAACGGGTTGAAGTTGATCGCCGCGCCGCCGCCGGCGACGAGCAGCACCGGCGCGGTCTCACCGGCGGCCCGCGCGATGGCGAGCATGACGCCGGTGACGATGCCGGGCAGCGCGGTCGGCAGTACGACCCGCAGGATGGTCTTCCACTTCGGTACGCCCAGCGCGTACGCGCCCTCGCGCAGCGGCGCGGGCACCAGGCGGAGCATCTCCTCGGTGGAGCGGACCACTGTGGGCAGCATCAGCACGCTCAGCGCCAGCGCGGCGGCGAAGCCGGAGAAACCGGGCCGCCCGTCGTTGAACCACGGCGAGACGATCAGCACCCAGAAGGCCAGCACGAACAGGCCGGTGACGATCGACGGGATGCCGGTCATCACGTCCACGAAGAAGCGGATGGTGAACGCGAACCGGCCCCGGCCGTACTCGACGATGTAGATCGCGCAGAGCACGCCGAGCGGCACCGTGATCAGCGTGGCGATGCCCACCTGCTGCAGCGTGCCGACGATCGCGTGGTACGCGCCGCCGTTGGCGTCCCGCGACCCGATGTTGTTCATCGAGGTACCGAAGAAGTTCGCGTCCAGCCGCTCGGAGCCCTTGCTGACCAGCGTCCAGACCACCGAGGCCAGCGGCAGCACGGCCAGCACGAAGGCGGAGTGGATCAGCGCGCTCCAGGTCCGGTTGCGGGCCGACCGGCGGCCCTCCACCGCGTTCGCCGCGACGAACAGACCGGCCAGGTAGAGCAGCGCGCCGACCACCACGACCAGGACCGGGCCGCCGATGCCGGCGCCGTACACGATGCCCGCCGCGAGCAGCAGCGCCGCGACGGCGATGGCCGGAGCGGCGTACGCGGGAAGTCGCCTCGCCCGCAGCGTGGCCGGCTGGGCCGGCGGGCGCGGGCGGCGGGAGGTGAGGGTGGTGGTCATGCGGCCGACTCCGTGAACTCGCGCCGCCGGTAGATGATCGCCCGGGCGGTGATGTTGACGATCAACGTGATCGCGAACAGCACCAGGCCGGAGGCGATGAGCGCGCCCCGGCCGGTGTCGTTCGCCTCGGCGAACCGGTTGGCGATGTTCGCGGCGATCGAGTTGCCGCCGCTGGCCAGGATGTTGAACGAGATGGCGTACGTGGAGCCGAGCGTGAGCGCCAGCGCGATGGTCTCGCCGAGCGCCCGGCCCAGCCCGAGCATCACCGCGGCGATGACGCCCGGACGCCCGTACGGCAGGACGGCGGTGCGGATCATCTCCCAGCGGGTGGCGCCGAGCGCGAGCGCGGCTTCCTCGTTCGCGGTCGGGGTCTGCCGGAACACCTCGCGGGACAGCGAGGTGATGATCGGCAGCACCATGATCGCCAGCACCACGGAGCCGAGCAGGATCGAGTTCCCGTACGGGCCGTCGCCGAAGATGGGGATCCAGCCGAAGTACCTGTTCAGCCAGGCGGACAGGTCGGCGACCGGCTGGGCGAAGTAGTCCCGGCCCCAGAGGCCGAAGACGACGCTCGGCACGGCGGCCAGCAGGTCGATCAGGAAGCCCAGGGCGTTGCCGAGCCGCCGGGGCGCGTAGTGCGACAGGTACAGGGCGATGCCCAGCGCGACCGGCACCGCCATGAGCAGCGCCAGCAGCGAGCTCAGGACGGTGCCGAAGGCGAGCGCGCCGATGCCGAACTGCGGCGGGTTGTCGTTCGGGAACCAGCCCTCGAACGTCCAGAACGACTCGGTGTTCGCCCGCAACGCCGGGACGGCCTTGGCGACCAGGAAGATCGCGATGGCCGCGATGACCACCAGGACCGTGGTGCCGGCGGCCAGGGTCAGGCCGCGGAACGCCCGTTCCGCGCCGAAGGCGCGGGCCCGGGGGAGGGCGCCGCCGCCGCCGAGGCCACCGTCGGGGCGGCCCGGGTTACCGGGGCGCTCGGCCACACGCGCCGAGGCACCGGCGGGTCCCTCGTGGCTCGTGGCCACGGGAGTCCCGCCGGTGCCGGCGTGGGCCGAGCGCTGAGGGGTGTCACCCATCTGCTCGCTCGCTTCGCGTTGAGGAGGTGTCGGTCGGGAGCGTCAGGAGAGGCTCTTGACCGCGGCCTCGACCTTGGTGCGGACGGTCTCGGGCAGCGGGGCGTAGCCGAGCTCGACCAGCTCCTTCTGCCCCTCGGCGCTGGCGGCGTGGCCGAGCAGGCCCTTGACCAGCGGCAGCTTGTCGGCGGCGAGGCCCTTGCTGCAGACGATCTCGTAGGTCGCCAGGACGATCGGGTACGCCCCGGCCTCCTTGGTGTTGTAGTCGATCGACATCTTCAGGTCGTTGCCCTGACCCTCGAACTTGGCGCCGGCGATGGTCTTGCCGGCCGAGTCACCGGTCAGCTCGACGAACTCGCCGTTACCGTTCTTGACCTTCGCCATCTTCAGGTCGGAGTTCTCGGCGTACGACCACTCGACGTAGCTGATGGTGCCGTCGGTGCTCTTGACCTTGCTGGCCACGCCGTCGGACTTGGCCGCGCCGACGCCGCCCGGGGCCTTCCACGCCTTGGAGTTGCCGAGCGTCCAGTCCGCCTCGGCGGTCTTGGAGAGGTACTTGGTGAAGTTGTCGGTGGTGCCCGACTCGTCGGAGCGGTGCACCGCCTGGATCGCGGTCGACGGGAGCTTGGCGTCCGGGTTGTCGGCCTTGATCGCCGGGTCGTCCCACTTGGTCACCTTGCCGGCGAAGATCTTCGCCAGGGTGGCCGGGCTGAACTGGAGGTTGTCCGCGCCGCTGACGTTGTAGACCACGGCGACCGGGCCGATCACCATCGGCAGGTTGAGCGCCTGGCCGCCGACGCACTTGGCGTCGGCCTGCGGCTGCTCCTCCGGCTTGAGGGGGGAGTCCGAACCGGCGAAGTCTGCGGTACCGGCGATGAAGGCCTGGATGCCGGCGCCCGAGCCGCTCGGCTCGTAGTTGATCGTGGTGCCGGCGCACTTCTGCTGGTACGCCTTGATCCACTCGGCCATGGCGTTCTTCTGGGCCGAGGAGCCCTGCGCGTTCAGCGTGCCCGTCGCGCAGTCCACCGCGGCGGTGGAACCGGAGGCGCCGGCGGGCTCGTTGTTGTCCGAGCCGCAGGCGCTGAGACCGAGAACCGCGGTAAGAGCGAGACAGGCGATGGCGCCGTGCCGCTGGAGCTTCACTTCAGGGGTTTCCCTTCACGTCTTTGGTCAGGTCGCCCGGAGTGCCGGGGGCCGGCGCTGACCGGCTGACACGAAAGGTAGGAGGGCCAGGTGGACGGTTCGCCGGACGCAAGTGAACGCGCGGTGAACACGTTCAGCCGACGAGATGGCCGTACGCTGAGGAAGGGTTGTCCATTTCGTGAACTAGCAGCCTGGTATCGCCTTTATGGCGATTTTCCGGGGCCGCGGAACGCTCAGCCGCGCTGGTAGTTGACGTGCGCGGACCACATGGCGAAGCCCAGCCGCTCGTAGAGCGCGACCGCGGCGGTGTTGCTCTCGTCCACGTAGAGCATCACCCGGTCCAGCCCGCGCTCGTCGCGCAGGTGGGTCAGGCCGGCGGCGGTGAGCACCCGGCCCAGGCCGCCCCGGTGCGCGGACGGGTCGACGCCGAGCACGTAGACCTCGCCGATGCGGGCCGAGCCCGGCCGCTCGTGCACCTTGGTCCAGTGGAAGCCGAGCAGCCGCCCGGTCGTGGAGTCGACGGCGAGCAGGAAGCCGGCCGGATCGAACCACGGCTCGGCGATGCGTACGCGCAGGTCGTCGAGCGTCCACTTGCCCTGCTCGGGGTGCTGGGCGAAGGCCGCGTTGTTCACCGCCAGCCACGCCTCGTCGTCCTCGCCGGGGCGGAACGCGCGAAGCGTCACGCCGTCCGGCACCACCGGCGCCGGCAGCTCGGCGGTCAGCGGACGGCGCATCTGCCAGAGCACCCGCGCCCGGGCGAAGCCCAGGTCGACAGCGAGCGCGGCGGCCGACGGGTGGTCGCCGTGGGCCCAGGCGCGCAGCGGACCGGGCGCGGCGTCCACCACGCCCCGGGCCAGCGCCCGGCCGACGCCGCGCCGCCGGTACGCGGGATGCACGACCAGTTCGGCGCCGACGCCCTCGGCCGGGGCGGTGACGTCGAGATGCGCGTACCCGGTGAGTGCGCCGTCGGCGGTGCGGGCGGTGAGGTGCACGGCGGGAGCCTCGGGGTCGCGCAGCCGCAGCAGCACGTGCTCGTCGAGCGGGTCGGCGCCGTCGGCGTCACCGGCGGCGCGGGCCAGCGCCAGCACCTCGGCGACCTCGGCCGGCGTCAGCCGGTCCGTCCGGTCGCTTGCGGGGCCACTGGTCGGCTCGGGGCTCATCTGAGTCACGGTAGCCGCCGTCCGGCGGCGGTTCGCGCCGGACGAGGGCGGCGGTCGGTGGCGCTCGTCACTGCGGGCCGACGGGCAACGACTCCAGCTCGAACCGCGCCAGTATCTCGGGCAGGAGTTGCTGCAACGCCGCGACCGTGCCGGAACGGTCCCCGCCCGCGTCGTGCATGAGCACGATCGCCCCCGGTCCCATCTGTGTGCGGATCCTCGACTCGATGGTGAGCGCGCCCGGCGCCCTCCAGTCCGACGGGTCCACGCTCCAGTGCAGCGGGGTGAGGCCCAGGTCGGCGCAGGCCGAGATCACCGGGCGCGTCCAGGCCCCGCCCGGCTGGCGGTAGTACGCGATCCGCGCCCCCGGCGCGGCGGCCAGGATCGCGTCGTTCGTGCGCAGGATGTCGGCCCGGATCGTCGCCGGGGACCGCTTGCCCAGGTCGACGTCGTGCTCCCAGGAGTGGTTGCACAGGGTGTGCCCCTCGGCGACTATCGACCGGATCAGATCCGGATGGGCCTCGGCGTTCTCGCCGACGACGCAGAACGTCGCCTTCACGCCGTACTGGGCCAGCAGCGCGAGCACCTGCGGGGTCCAGCGCGGATCGGGGCCGTCGTCGAAGGTCAGCGCGACCCGGGACGAGCCGGTGACGACCAGGCTGCCGTACGGGCCGTCGCCGCCCGGTTCGACCGGGGCGGCGTCCGGCGCGGCGTCGGGGCTCGGCCCGGCGGTGGCCCGGCCGCCGGGGAAGTCCGTGCTGGGCGGCTGGTCGGCGTAGCGCGGTCCGTTGAGCGCGGTGGTGGCGCCGGCGTTCGACGGCGGGTGTTCCGGGACCAGGCTGCGGCCCAGCGCGAACGCCGAGCCGAGCAGGCCCGCGAGCACCACGGTCACGAGCCCGGTGGCGCGCAGCGTCGGGCCCCGCATCAGCGGCACCGGCCGTTCGTCGCCCCCGTGTTCACCGCACGCACCGCCGCCCCCTTTGCCCGGTAAATCCGGCAGTCAGGATATGTCTGACTGATCGGGCAAAAAGGGCGTTCTGCGGAAATGCCCCCTACCGGAGTGGGGCGTGGGCGGTCAGACCGGCAGCGGCGCGGGCTCCGACTCCGGCAGCGAACGCGACGGCGGGACGACGAACTTGTAGCCCACCTGTCGGACCGTGCCGATCATCGACTCGTACTCCGAGCCGAGCTTGGCGCGCAGGCGCCGCACGTGCACGTCGACCGTGCGGGTGCCGCCGAAGTAGTCGTAACCCCAGACCTCCCGCAGCAGCTGGTCCCGGGTGAACACCCGCCCCGGGTGCTGGGCCAGGAACTTCAACAGCTCGAACTCCTTGTACGTGAGGTCGAGCGGGCGGCCCTTCAGCTTGGCGGCGTAGGTGTCCGGATCGATGTTCAGCTCACCGGCCCGGATCGAGCCGCCGGCGCCGGCGGTCGCGTTGCTCAGCCGGCCGACGGCGAGCCGCAGCCGGGCCTCCACCTCGGCCGGCCCGGCGCCGGCCAGGATCACGTCGTCGACACCCCAGTCCGCGTTGAGCGCGATCAGGCCCGCTTCGGTGACCACCGCGACGAGCGGTACGCCGAGCCCGGTGGCGTGCAGCATCCGGCACGTGGCGCGCGCCTCGCTCAGTTCGGAGCGGGCGTCCACCAGGACGGCGTCCGGCGTGGGGCCGGAGACCAGCGTGCGGACGTCGCGGGGTGCGGTGCGGACCGAGTGCGGCAGCAGGTCGAGTGCCGGCAACACCGCCGACGGCTCACCGGCCCGTGCGGTCACGAGCAGCAGGAGCTCCACGATCACCTCCGTCCCGGCGGCCCTTCGGCCGCGCGCGACCAGCGACACGCCCGGGTGAGGGCGGCGCTGTGAACTTGCGTGGGTCCCGGCGTCGCTGACGGGCGGGTAACGGCCTGAGCGTAACCGATGGACCCGCCGTCACCTCCGGGGTGCTTTCCCGTTTGCCCCTTCTGCCCTTGATCGCGGTGCAGGTTTTAACGTCACCGAAACCGGGACCTCCGCCGAGCCGCCCGGGTCTGGCACGATCGGGGCGTGTTTCCCTCCACCTCGCGCGACACCGGTCGTGAACCGTGGGCCGACGACCCGTCCGCCGGGCCCTCCGGCCCCGCCCGTGGCTACCCGCCCGCCCCGCGTACCGGCCCCGCCGACGAGGAGGGCGACCGGCCGGAGCGGAAGGGACCGCGTCGGCTACGGAAGGGCGGACCCGGCCGGCGCGCCGACGACGAGTCCGACGAGGCGCCCGAGGAGGAGATGCCACCGGTCCCGGTCCGCCGGCCGCTGGCGCTCACCGTCGCCGGCTTCGCCGCGCTGCTCGGCGTCGGCCTGGTGCTCGGCGCGCAGACCTCCGGCCCCGGGCACCGGCTGCCGTTCGCGGCCATCATCTTCGGCGTCCAGATGCTCTTCGTGCTCGCCTGGACGATGGCCATGCGACCGCCCGCCCTGCTGGTCGTCGCCCTGGTCAGCGCCGGCACGGCCGTGATCGCCGACGTCGCGGCGGTCCAGTCGGACATCGCCGGCCTGGCCCCGCTCGGCTACGCCGCGGCCGCCGGGCTGCTGCTCGCCGTGCTGGGGCAGCTCGTCCGGCGGGTGGACCGGGTCCGGGTGACCGACTCGCTCGGCGGCACCCTGCTCATCGTGGTGGGCGTGGTCGCCTTCGGCACGCTCGTCGTGCTCAGCCGGATTCCCAAGGGCACCCAGGCGATCACGGTCTGCCTCACCGCCGCCGGGGTGGCGTTGCTGGTGGCGCGGCTCACCGACGCGGTGGCGCCGTGGCCGCGGCTCGCCCCGCAGGTGCCGCGCGGCGCGGCCGGCGTGGTCGCGGGCGCGATGCTCGGCACCCTCACCAGCGCCCTGCTCGGCAGCTACCTGGTCGGTTTCACCCCGACCAGCGCCGCCCTGGTCGGCGTGGTCAGCGCCGCCACCGCCGTCCTGGCCGACCTCGCCGTGGGGTACACCGAGGCGGGCCGCCTGATGGCCGGTGAACCGCCGACGATGTGGGTGGCCCGGCACATGCAGGGGCCGCTGGGCGGATTCGCGCTGGCCGCGCCGGCCGCGTACGCGATGTGCGTGCTGTTCCTCTGAAACGGTTGGGGAAGATTCGCCTCGGGTAAGTACGGTTGCGCCGCGAGACGCGGTGACGGCGGCGAGGACGGGAGGCGGCGTGGCAGAGGCGTATCCGGCGGAGGGCCGACCGCGGCGACGCGGCCGGAAGGTGCTGATCGGCTTCGTCGTCCTGCTGCTGGTGCTGGTCGGGCTGCTCGTCGTCGCCGACCGGGTCGCCGCCGGGGTCGCCGAGCGGGCGATCGCCGACCAGGTGCGGCAGGAGATCGCCAAGCAGGACGCGCAGTCCGCCGCGCCGCAGGTCGAGGTGGGTGGCTTCCCGTTCCTCACCCAGGTGCTCGACGGCCGGTACGAGCGCATCTCGATCCAGCTCACCGACGTGCGGGGCGCCGTCCAGGGTGACGCCGTGGAGGTGCCGAAGCTGGACGTGGACGCGCGCAACGTGACCGCGTCGCTGGACACGCTGCGCTCCGGCCGGGGCGACGTGGTGGCCGAGAGCGTGGACGGGCGGGGCACCGTCACCTACGAGAGCCTGGCCAAGCTGCTGGACCGTCCCGGGCTGACGCTCGGCGAGCGGAACGGCAAGCTCGCCGTCACCGCCCCGGTGGACATCCTCGGCGTCAAGCTCACCGTCAACGGCACCGCCGACGTCACGGTGGCCGGCGGCAAGGTGGCGCTGCGCTTCAACGACCTCACCGCCGACGGCCTGCCGAACGTGCCGCTGGCCCGGGCCGCGCTCACCCGGTACGCGCAGGGCATCTCGATCGACGTGCCGCTGCCGGAGCTGCCGTTCCAGCTCAACCTGCGCAAGGTGGAGCCGAAGCCGGAGGGCCTGGTGGTCACGGCGGACGCGGCGAACGTGCCCATCAACTCCGCCGGCTGAAAGCCGTACACGGCCGGTCCGGGGAGCGGGCCGGCCGTCCCGGATGCTGGTCGGCCTGGTGGCAGCTGTGGCGTGGGCTGGTAATCTCCCTGCCCATGGGGACCCACCTCACCAAACGGCGCGCGGTCGACCTGTGCCGCGTGGCCACCTGCCTGTGTCGCCCCGTCATCTGACGGCGGGGCTGTCTCCGGCCGCCTGAACGGCGGCCACCCAGGGTCCACGAACCTCTCCCGGTTCCCCTCAACGCCCGGCAGCGGCGCCGTCGCACGTACCCGTGATCCGTTCCTAGCTCTGGGTCCCGCGCGTGGTGCGACAACAATCGACATCGATCTCCGCGCGCAGGCTCACCAACCATCCTCACCAGGGAGTGATCTGATGAGTCGCGACACCGCACTCGTTTCGGCCGAGTGGGCCGAGAAGAACCTCGGCGCCCCGGGCGTCGTCTTCGTCGAGGTCGACGAGGACACCTCGGCCTACGACACCGGGCACATCGCCGGCGCCGTCAAGCTCGACTGGCGTACCGACCTGCAGGACCAGGTCCGCCGGGACTTCGTCAACAAGAGCCAGTTCGAGGCGCTGCTGTCCGACCGGGGCATCGCCAACGACGACACCGTGATCCTGTACGGCGGCAACAACAACTGGTTCGCCGCGTACGCGTACTGGTACTTCAAGCTCTACGGCCACGGCGACGTCAAGCTGCTCGACGGCGGCCGCAAGAAGTGGGAGCTGGACGCCCGTCCGCTCGTCACCGACGTGGTGGAGCGGCCGAAGACGCAGTACGTCGCGCAGGAGCCGGACACCTCGATCCGCGCGTTCCGCGACGAGGTGGTAGCCGCGATCGGCACCAAGAACCTGGTCGACGTGCGCAGCCCCGACGAGTTCGCCGGCCGCCTGCTCGCCCCCGCCCACCTGCCGCAGGAGCAGGCGCAGCGGGCCGGCCACATCCCGACCGCGATCAGCGTGCCGTGGTCCAAGGCGGCGAACGAGGACGGCACGTTCAAGTCCGACGACGAGCTGCGCAAGATCTACGCCGACGCCGGGCTGGACGACAGCAAGGAGACGATCGCGTACTGCCGGATCGGCGAGCGCTCCTCGCACAGCTGGTTCGTGCTCCAGGAGCTGCTCGGGCACCGCAACGTGAAGAACTACGACGGTTCCTGGACCGAGTACGGCTCGCTCGTCGGCGTGCCGGTGGCGCTCGGTGACGAGCCGGGGGAGGCCTGATGACCGCCACCTCCGCCACCTCCGCCGCCTCGACGGCTGCCGCCGGCTGCGCCGCGCCGGACCAGGCCGCCCCCCTCCCGGCCAGCCTGGACCTGGAGAAGGAAACCGTCATCACCGGCCGTGTGCTGTCCGAGTCCGGCGAGGTCGTGCCGGGCGCGTACGTGCGGCTGCTCGACTCCACCGGTGAGTTCACCGCCGAGGTGGTGACGTCGCCGGCCGGGCAGTTCCGGTTCTTCGCCGCGCCGGGCTCGTGGACGCTGCGGGCGCTGTCCCGCCAGGGCAACGGCGACACCGCCGTCGCCGCGGCTCGCGGGATCAACGAGGTGACCGTCTCGGTCGCCGCCTGACCCACGCTCTGATCGTGGCCCGCCACCCCAGCCGGGTGGCGGGCCACGAGCCGTTCCGGTGACTGTGCGGCTTGCCCGTGGCTGGCAGGCTGGACGGCGGCGCGCCCCGGACGCGCCGGAGGGGGATCAGGTGCCCGACGACGCCGCCGCCCACGCAGTTCGCTATCTGATCGACTTCATCGACGGCAACCGGGGTGAGGAGATCGCCCGCGAACTCCAGCGCACCGCCGGGTCCGGCCGCGCGCGCCCGTTCGACGTCTCGGTCGCCAGCCTCGACACGGACCTGTCGTTCCTCACGAAGCGGGCCACGCTCGTCACCGGCAAGCTGGTCCTCTCCCAGCCGGGCGGCAAGCACTGCTACCTGGCCAACCGGGAGACCTGCAAGTGGTGCGGCAAGGATCCGGATCACTGCGACCCGCGCTGCCGGTACGAGGACATCCGAATCGACCAGCTCTACGCCGAATGCGACGACCTGGACCGCCTCGGCGCGTACCTGCGGGACTGCGCGCCGCTGCTGGAGCTGGGGCAGCTCGTCTACTTCCCGCAGACCTTCCGCCGCACCCACCTGGAGTCGCGTGCGCCGGACTCCCAGTCGACCTCCTCGCCGTTCGACACGATGGGCCGGATCGAGCTGGGCGACAACCCGGACCGCACACTCGACCTGATCGTCAAGGGGCACCGGGTCGTCGACGTGCCGAGCGGGGATCCGGTGAAGGCGCGGCTGGTGACCCCGCTGCTCCAGCTCGACCTGCCGATGCTGGAGGGCACCTCGCTGCGGGACTACTGCGCCATCCTGACCCAGGAGAGCGACGCGCTCGCCGCGACCCAGGCGTACCTGCGCGGCCGGATGCTGGACGTCGACACGGATCCGGACAAGGCGCTGGTGCAGCTCGCGAAGCTCGACGCGGAGATCCAGGAGGGGGTGCGGGCGGCTCGCTCCGAGGTCGCCCGGGTGGCCCGGCGCTCGGCGGTGCAGGCCGCGGGCGCCGCGGTGGCGACCGTCGCCGCGACGCTGGTGGCGGTCGAGGGCACCCACCTGGCACCGGTGCTCGGCATGCTGGGCGCGGGCGGGTTCTTCTCCGCGGTGCTCGCCGCCGACCAGTACGCCGACCGTCGTGGCGAGCTGCGGCAGCGCCCCTTCTACCTGCTGTGGCTGCTGTCCCGCCGGTCCGTCCCGGCCTGACCGGGCGTGCCGAGGCGCGGCCGGGCGCCTCGCCGGCACGTGACACCATTGCCGGGTGACTGCCGTCGAGACGGGCTACGCCCCGCCCAACCCTGGAGATCAGCCGGGCGCCGGCCGGCGTCGGCTGCGCTGGCTGACGGCCGCCACTGTGGCGTGGGCCGTGCTGCTGGCCGGGCTGACCTGGTGGTCGGTGCGGACCGACCCGCCGACGGTCAAGGAGCAGCGCTCACTGGACCAGGCCGGTCCGGTGGTGGACCGGGCGATCGGCGAGCTGACCGGCGCGGTCGGCGCCGACGGCGTACCCGCGCTCGTACCGGACCGCCTGGAACGCGGCTGCCGGATCACGCCGATGGACTCCGGCGCGTCGCTCGAGCGCGGCGTCGAGGTGGCGATCGGCGGCGACGACGTACGCGAAGTGCTGCGACGCGTCGCCGACCGGCTGCCGCAGGCGTGGCGGGCGGGCGTGTCGACGTTCGACGGCGAGCCGCTGCTGCGCGCCGACGCGGGCGACTTCGTCGCGGTCGAGGGCCGGGCCGACGGCCCGGGCCGGATCCTTCTGACCGCCGCGACCGGCTGCCGGCCGCTGGGTTCCGGCTACCGCGCGCCGACCGCCGACGCCGCTGCCGAAGCCGCCGCGCTGGCGTCGGCGCTGGGCCGGTGGGGCGGCGCGACCGGCGCGGTCCAGGTCCTGACCGCGCCCTGCCCCGGTGGGGGCGCGGCCCGCACCGCCCGGGGTGAGGCCGCCGCGCCGGCGGATCAGCCGCTCGCCGCCGCGTTCGGCGGTGGCGTCGCGCCGGTGGTGGACTCCGCCGACCGGTACGCGCGCCCCGGCGAGCCGGCCGTGCTGGCCGAGCGGGCCGACGAGCGGGTGCGCGTGGCGGTGACCACGCCCTGCCCGGCTGACTCACCGGCCGGGCAGCCCGAGCGGCGGCGGTGCCGGTTCCTCGTGCGGTTCCCGGCTGCGGCCCAGCGCGTCCACCCGGCCCCAGCGGCCCGGGATGTCGAGCAGTTCCACCCGGCCCATCCCCGGCGGTACGGCCGGGTCGATGATCAGGTGCTCGCCCTGCGGCTCCAGTCCCAGGATCACCCGTAGCAGCAGCAGAGGCGTACCGGCGGACCACGCCTGCGGGCTGCACGCGGTGGGGTACTCCACCGGGTAGTCGGTGAGGCCACGTTCGTAGCCGGCGAACACCTCGGGCAGCCGCCCGTCGAAGAAGTGCGACGCGCTGAGCAGCGCGTCGCAGATCCGGCCGGCCTCCTGCCGGAAGCCGTACCGCCACAGACCCCAGGCGATGATCGAGTTGTCGAACGGCCACACCGTGCCGACGTGGTATCCGACCGGGTTGTACCGGCCCTGGTCGTCGGCGAGCGTGCGTACCCCCCAGCCGGAGAACAGGCGCGGGCCGAGCAGATGGGCGGCGACCGCGGGGGCCCGGGACTCGTCCACGATGCCGCTCCACAGCAGGTGGCCGATGTTCGAGGAGAGCGCGTCCACCTGCCGCCCGCGCGGATCGAGCGCCAGCGCGTAGTACTCCCGGTCGGCGATCCAGAAGTCGCGGTTGAACCGTTCCTTCAGCGCCGCCGCCTCCTGCTCCAGCCGGTCCGCGTACGCCGGGTCCTGCCAGTAGGTGCGGGCCAGGCGGGCGCCGCGCATCTTCGCGTCGTACGCGTACCCCTGCAGCTCGCAGGTGGCCCGGGGGAACTCCGGCATCCGCCCGTCGGCGTAGGAGATGGCTTCCGGTGAGTCCTTCCAGCACTGGTTCGGCAGCCCCGTCTCCGGGTTGCGGGACATGTACCAGACGTAGCCGGTGCCGAGCAGGTCCCCGTACGTGTCGAGCCAGGTCAGCGCCGCCCGGGTCTCGTACTCCAGCTTGCGTACCAGATCGGCGTCCCCGGTCCACCGCTCGTACTCGTCGAGCAGGATCACGAACAGCGCCGTCGTGTCGGCCGCGCCGTAGTACGGCGAGTGCGGCTGTTCCTCGAATCCGGCGCTCTCGCCGTAGCGCAGCTCGTGCAGGATCTTGCCCGGCTCCTCGTCGCGGAAGTCGTCGACCCGGCTGCCCTGAAGACCGGCCAGCATGATGATCGTCGGTTTGACCAGGTCGGGGAGGAACGGCAGCACCTGGAGCGAGGTGAAGATGCTGTCGCGGCCGAACAGCGTCATGAACCAGGGCAGGCCGGCCGCGAGCAGCCGGACGCCGAGCGTGATCGACTCGTACCGGAGCGCGGCCAGGTCGTTGAGGCTGCGCCGGTACGCGCTGGCCAGCGGCTCGCAGTCGCAGCCCAGCTTCGGCGCACGGCTGATCAGGGCGCTCTGCTCGGCCTCGATCTCGGCTGCCGTGCGCTGGCCGCCCAGCGGCAGGATGGCCCGGATGTCCTCACCACGCGCGCCGTAGATGATGGTGCTGACGTGCAGCCGGGTGGTCCACTCGCCGTGCGGGCTGATCCGGACCCGGAAGGTCATCCCGTCCGCGTCGACCTCGACCGGCGCGCTGCTGGTCACCAGCGTCTCGCGGCGGAACGCCTCCCGGCGGTAGGTGAGCCGCAGGCCGTTCGGTTCCACCGTCGGCGTGGTGAGTCCCTTCTTGTCGCGCCGGTTCTTGATCTCCAGGAGGTCGGCGAAGTCGGAGCCGATGTCCAGCCGGAGGTGGAACTCCTGTTCCTGTTCGGAGTGGTTGAGCACGGTCAGTTCCTCGTCGAGGCTGCCGCCGATGGCGCGGCTGCGGATCACCGAGACGTTGGCGTCCAGGTAGTGCGTCGGCTCGCCGGGGACCAGGAAGAACCGCGTCTTGTACGACAGCGAGTCGTCGATCGAGAGCGCGTGCAGACGTTGCCCGTCGATGGTGAGGAACCAGGTGGACAGGAACCGGGTGTCGAAGGAGAACAGCCCGGTGGGGAAGTCGTACGACGGTTCGATGTTGCCGCGATCGTCGCTGACCAGGAACGTGTTGCCGTCGAGGATGCTGACCCGGTCCTTCACACCAGCCGCCGGACGTGCTCGCGGGCGGCGTCCCGGGGGTCCCGCACGTCGGGCCGTTGCGGCAGGAATCGGCGGAACGCCAGGAACAGCACGACGTGGCCGCTGAACGTGGCCTCGTTGCGCAGCACCGCCGCCATGCCGGCCGCCCGCCCGGTGACGAGCTTCTCGAACAGCTCGGTGGACAGCGTCAGCACGCCGTCCGCCGGCCGTAGCTCCTCCCGGCTCACCTGTGCCGTGCCGGGGGCCAGCGTCACGTACCAGTGCTCGGTGCGGTTGCCGTCGGCCAGGTCGATCTGGAGTGTCCCGCCGATCGGGCTGTTCAGAACGGCTGCGGCACGCGCCGGCAGCGACGCGAAGAACTCCTGGATGGCCTGACTCACATTCGCATGGTAGGCAGCATCCGGACATGCCGGGTCAGGATCGGCGCACTGGGCAGAATGGACAACCCGGGCCGGTTGTCAGTAGACCAGCGCCTGTGCGCCCTCGGTCATCGCTTCCTCGACGAACACGGCTGCGCCCGCGATGCGTACGCCGGGGATGACGTCGCCGGTGCCGATGTCCCGCCGGGCCGCGCACTGGGTGCAGGCGGTCACCCGGCCGGTGGCCAGGACGACGTGCAGCAGCTCGCCCAGTGGCGCGGAATGCGGCAGCTCGAACGACTCGGCCCGGCCGGGGAGCGCGAACCAGGTCGATTCGCCGGTGAGCCAGAGCGACACGTCCACCCCGGCCGCGGCGGCGGTGGCGGCGACTGTGAACGCCTGGGCGCAGCGTTCCGGGGAGTCCGCGCCGGCGGTGGCCTTGACGACGAGAGAGCGCGCCATGCCACCCAGCATAGGATGGTCCGGATGGTTACCGAGATCGGGTTCGTCAGCCTGCTGGTCGCCGGCCTGGGCGCGCTCGCCGGTGGCCTGGCCTATCTCGCGGTCCGCATAGCTAGAGGTAAGTGGTGAATCTGTGAGTGAGAATCCGCTTCAGCCGCCGTGGTTGAACGCGCCGCCGGTCGAGGAGTACCCGTACGAGGAGAGCCACGACCTGCGCGTCGGCCCGAAGCTGCACCCGAGCCTGGACGGCCTGCTGCCGTACATCGGGGTGTGGCGCGGCCGGGGCCGGGGTGGGTTCCCGACGATCGAGGACTTCGACTACGCGCAGGAGATCCGGATCAGCCACGACGGCCGGCCGTTCCTGTTCTACGAGTCGCGGGCCTGGATCCTGGACGAGCAGAGCCGTCCGGTCCGGCCGGCCGGCCGCGAGGTGGGCTGGTGGCGTCCGGTGCTCGACGGTGAGCGGGTCACCGACGAGCTGGAGGCGTTGATGACCACGCCGACCGGCGTGATGGAGCTGCACATCGGCAAGCGCAAGGGCACCCAGATCGAGTTCGCCACCGACGCGGTCGTGCGTACCGCGACGGCGAAGGAGGTCACCGCCGGCGCCCGGCTGTTCGGCATCGTCGAGGGCGCTCTGCTGTACGCGCAGGAGATGGCCGCCGTGGGTCAGCCCTTGAGCCCGCACCTCTCCGCCCGCCTCACCCGGGTGGCCGGCTGACCCGTCCCGCTTCCCCCGTTGATCATGAAGTTGACGGCGTCGGCTGCCCGATTTGTCACCGCCAACTTCATGATCAACGGGGGGAGGGCCGGGGGAAGTTCAGGAGGGCCTGGATGCGGGGGGTCAGGGGGGAACTCGGGCGGGGGGTTCCGTTCAGGGTCGTGACCTCTGTGGGGCCGCGTAGTGAGCTGGTCAGCCAGATCGCCTCGGCGGCGTGCAGGTCGGGCACTGTGGGCAGGTGCTCGGCCGGGGTCAGGCCCAGCTCTCCGGCACGGCTCACCAGGTGGTGGGCGGTCACGCCGGGCAGGATGCCGGTCTGCGCCGCCGGCACCGTGCAGAGCGTCCCGCCACGCAGCCACACCACGTTCGCGGTGGGTCCCTCCAGCACGTAGCCGTCGGTCGAGACCCAGAGCACGTCGTCCACGCCCGTCCGCTGCGCCCAGCGCCGGGCGGCGGTGCTGAGCGCGTACGAGGTGGACTTCACGCCGTTCGGCAGCCACCCCAGCTCGGGGCGGGACCGGGCGGCCACCCCGAGCGGCAGCGTGGCCACCGTCACCCCGGTACGCCGAGCCAGCCGGGCGGCGGCGGGCACCTCGCCCAGCGTGGCGTACACCGTGGCCCGCCCGCCGCCCTCCGGCCCCCGGGTGCAGACCAGCCGCAACGCGCCCTCGGTCTCCGGCGGCCAGCCGGCGCGGACCGCGTCCAGCAGCTCGACGAGCGCGTCGTCCGGGGGCAGCGGCAGGTCGATCGCCGCCGCGCCCGCCCGCAGCCGGGCCAGGTGCGGCTCCAGCAGCCAGGGGACCCCGTCGCGCAGGTGCAGCGTCTCGAACAGGCCGTCGCCGTGCAGCACACCCCGGTCGTCGCCGCGCACCACCGGCTCACCGGCCGGTACGAGCCCCCGGCCGAGCACCGCCACCCGCGTCGCCTCCACGGGCGCAGCGTAGTGGCGTACCCCGGCGGCGGACGGACCGGCGCGGCGGCCGAACTATGATCGAAGGGTGTCCGAATCCTCCCTCGCGGAAATGCTCCGCGCGCGCGGGCTGCGGCTGACGGCGCAGCGGCAGCTGGTGCTCCAGGCCGTCCTCGACCTCGGGCACGCCACCCCGGAGCAGGTACACACGGCGGTCCGCGAGGTGGCGGCCGGCGTCAACATCACCACCATCTACCGCACCCTGGAGCTGCTGGAGCGGCTCGGCCTGGTCACGCACACGCACCTCTCGCACGGCGCGCCCACTTACCACGCGGCCGGCGAGCACCAGCACGTGCACCTGGTGTGCCGGGAGTGCGGGGCGATCGACGAGATCTCACCCGAGATGCTCCGCCCGCTCGCCGACCAGCTGGCCGACCAGCGCGGATTCCAGGTCGACATCGGGCACGTCGCGCTCTTCGGAGTCTGCGGCCGCTGCACACTGAACGGGGAACACGCATGATCGACATCGCCGGAGCGGTGACCACCGAGAGCATCGACGACCAGACCCGGGACCAGCCCGAGCCGGCCCACCGGGCGGCCGGTGTCGCGCCGGTGGCCGCGCACTACGGCGACCCGATGCGTGAGCAGCGGCTCCTGGCCACCGGCGTGGGCCTGGTCGACCGGTCGCACCGGGGCGTGGTCGCGGTGCCCGGCGAGGAACGGATCAGCTGGCTGCACACGCTCACCAGCCAGCACCTGGCCGCGCTGGCCCCCTGGCAGGGCACCGAACTGCTGGTGCTCTCCCCGCACGGGCACGTCGAGCAGCACGCGATGGTCGCCGACGACGGCGAGACCACCTGGCTGGACACCGAGCCGGGCATGACCGGCGGCCTGGTGTCGTACCTGGAGAAGATGCGGTTCTTCAGCAAGGTCGACCCGCGCGACGCCACCGCCGAGTTCGCGCTGCTGTCGCTGGTCGGGCCGGAGGCTCCCGGCGCGCTCGACACGCTCGGCGTGACCGGGCTGGCGGCTCCCGACGTGGCAGCGGTGCCGGGTCCGAAGTTCCGTTCCGGCGAGCTGCCCGCGCGGCCCTCCGTGGTGTACGACGTCAAGCCGCTGCCGGTCGGCGGCTGGGCCCGCCGGGTGGCGCTCGGCGTCGACCTGCTCGTGCCCCGCGCCGCCACGGACGGGGTGGTCGCCGAACTGCGCGGCGCCGGGGTGCCGGTCGCCGGGCTGTGGGCGTACGAGGCGGTCCGGGTCGCCGCCAAGCAGGTACGGGCCGGGGTGGACACCGACCACCGGACGATCCCGGCCGAGGTGGACCTGATCGCCCCGGCCGTGCACCTGGACAAGGGTTGCTACCGGGGCCAGGAGACGGTGGCCCGGGTGCACAACCTGGGCAAGCCGCCCCGCCGGCTGGTCCTGCTGCATCTGGACGGCGTGGCGAGCGACCAGCCGCCGGTGGCCGGTACGCCGGTGACGCTCGACGGCCGGACGGTCGGCTTCGTGGGCACCGCCGTGCAGCACTTCGAGCTGGGTCAGGTGGCGCTCGCCGTGCTGAAGCGCAACACGCCCGACGATGCCCGCCTGCTCGTGGGCGAGAGCGCCGCCGCCATCGACGTGTAAGGAAGGGCCCCCTATTAACGCCTCCGGTAGAGGAAGGGTCCCTTCTTAACGCCGCCCGCACCGGAAATCCTCCGGTCGACCCGACGTCGGGCACCGGTCTAGGATCCGGGGCATGACGACAGGGACGTTGATCACGGTTGCCCCCACCGGCGCGGAGTCGGCGAAGGCTGAGGTGCCGGCGCTGCCGGTGACGCTCGACGAGCTGCTGCTGACCGCCAAGGAGTGCGAGGCGCTCGGCGCCGCCGTGATCCACGTCCACATCCGCGACGACGAGGCGCGGCCCACGCTCGACCAGGGGCGGCTGCGCGAACACCGTGGGCGGCGCTGCGGGAGAGCACCGACCTGATCGTGCAGCTCTCCTCCGGGGGCGCGGTGACCGACCCGGGAGTCCGCCCGGCTCGCGGTGCTCGACGCCGCGCCGGACATGGCCTCCTGCACCATGGGCACCGTCAACTTCGGCGACGACGTGTTCCTCAACCGGTGGGAGTTCATCGTCGACCTGCACACCCGGATGCAGGAACGCGGCGTCGTCCCCGAGTACGAGATCTTCGACCTGGGCCACCTCACCGCCCTGCAGCGGCTGCTCGGCAAGTACGGCCTGCCGCACGGCGGGCACGTGCACGTCGACTTCGTGATGGGGGTGCCGGGTGGCATGCCCGGCACCACGGCGACCCTGGTGGCGGCCCAGCAGATGCTGCGTGACCTGCCCGAGGGCACCACGTTCGCGGCCACCGGCATCGGGCGCAGCACCATCCCGGTGATGCTGGCGTCGCTGTCGGCCGGCGGTCACCTGCGGGTCGGCATGGAGGACACGGTCACGTACGCCAAGGGGCGCCCGGTGGAGTCCAACATGCAGCTCGTCGCGCGGGCGGTCGGCTTCGCCCAGCTCGCCCAGCGGCCTCCGCTGACCACCGCCGAGGCCCGTACGCTGCTCGGTCTTCCGGTCACCGGCCGGTAAGCGGCGTACCGGCCGCCGGCCCTGTATGGCCCCGGGCGACGCCGCAGGTCACCCCGCCGTCGGCCGGGCCCGCCCCATCGGTACGGTCCATTACGTGGGAAAGACGTACGAGGGCGGCGCGCCGCTCGCCGAGGTGGTCCGGTCCGGTTTCGTGGAGGGCTTCCACCGGGGTTCCGTGGTGGTGCTCGACGCCGCCGGAGCGCCTGTCGCCGGGGCCGGAGACGTGACCTCGCCGATCTTCCCCGCTCGTCCAACAAGCCGATGCAGGCGATCGGGATGCTGCGGGCCGGGCTGCCGCTCACCGACCCGGCCGACCTGGCGCTCGTCTCGGCCAGCCACGCCGGTGAGGAGTTCCACATCGAGCGGGTCACCGCGTTGCTGCGCGGCGGCGGCCTCACCGGGGACGCGCTGCACTGCCCGCCGGACCTGCCGGTCGGCGAAGCCGCCCGGGAGGCGGTGCTGCGGGCCGGCGGCGGTCCCGCCCGGGTGCTGATGAACTGCTCCGGCAAGCACGCCGGTATGCTGCGCACCTGCCTGGCCGCCGGCTGGCCGCTGGACGGCTACTGGCGGCCCGAGCACCCGCTCCAGCAGCGCCTGACCGCCACGATCGAGGAGTTCACCGGGGAGCGGGCGGCGGCGGTCGGGGTGGACGGCTGCGGCGCGCCGGTGCTCGCCGTCTCGCTCACCGGGCTGGCGCGGGCGTTCCTGCGGCTGGTCGACGCCGAGCCGGGCACCGTCGAGCGGACTGTGGCGGACGCGATGCGCAAGTACCCGGAACTGGTCGGCGGTACCCAGGCCGAGGACACGCGGCTGATGCGCGGCGTACCCGGTCTGCTCGCCAAGATCGGCGCGGAGGGTGTGATCGCGGCGGCGGTCCCGGGGGTCGGCGCGGTCGCGCTGAAGATCGACGACGGCGCGGCCAGGGCCCGCATGCCGGTCCTCGTCTCGGCGCTGTCCCGGCTGGGCGTCGACGCGCCGATCCTCACCGAGTACGCCGAGACTCCCGTGCTCGGCGGCGGCCTCCCCGTAGGCGCAACCCGCCCCATCTGGTAACCCCACCCCGCCCTCCATCCCCGTCGATCTTGCACTTGCTGCCCCAGGCGAAACGCGCATTCCAGGCGCACCGAGGGCCACAAGTGCAAGATCAACACGGCGAAGGGAGGGAGGGGGCGGTCAGGGGAGGAAAGCCAGGAGGGCGGTGTTGGTTTCGGTGGGGCGCTCCAGGGGGAGCAGGTGGGCCGCGTTGTGGACGTCCGGCATGCGTACGCCCTGGGGGGCCTCGTCGGCGATGCGGTCGGCCAGGCGGCGGATGTCGGCCAGGTCGTCGGCGCCCGTGCCGACCAGCACCGGTACGCGCAGCTCGCCCAGCCGGTCGATCGCCGGCGGGTCCAGCTCGTCGACGTCGACCGCGCTCAGCGCCTGCTCGGCGGCGAGCGCCCGGCGATCCATCTCCTCGGCGAACCGGATCAGCTCCGGGTCGACGTCCTCCGGGCGGCGGGTCGGGCCGACCACCCAGAACCGCACCTCCCCGGCGGCGGTGGCGGCGAAGTCCTCCGGGTCCACGTCGCCGACCAGGTCCTCCCAGAGCTGCTCGGTCTCCTCGGACCACTCGTTGCCGGAGACGGGCGCGCCGAAGAGCGCCAGCGCCGAGACCCGCTGCGGGTGGGCGAGCGCGGTGTCCACCGCGACCCGGCCGCCGAACGAGCAGCCGACGAGCGCGGCCTGCTCGATGCCCAGCGCGTCGAGCAGCCCGATCACGTCGTCGTGGTGGGCGAACGGCGCGGGCGGCAACTCCGACTCGCCGTAGCCGCGCAGGTCCAGCGCGATCACCCGATGCCGCTGGGCGAGTGCCGGGATCTGCCCGCGCCACATCCGCCGGTCGGCGATGCCGGCGTGCAGCAGCACCACGGCGGTGCCGGTGCCGCTCTCGTCGTACGCGAGCTGGGCACCGTTGATATCGATCTTGGTCACGGGGGAGAACCGTACGGAACGGACATGGGCTCCGCAACCCGCCATCGGTGACCCTGCTAACTCTGGCTAGCGTTTTGCTTGCAGCAGTTAGCGGACCGAGCTAGCGTTGAGTCATGGCCACCAGCAAGGACCTTCCCGATGTCGGCGGGTTCATTCGCGACCTGCGGCGCAACGCGAAGATCTCACTGCGCCAGCTCGCCGAGCAGGCGGGTGTCAGCAATCCCTACCTGAGCCAGATCGAGCGAGGGCTGCGCAAGCCGAGCGCCGAGGTGCTCCAGCAGCTCGCGAGCGCGCTGCGCGTCTCCACCCCGGCGATGTACCTGCGGGCCGGGCTGCTGGACGACAAGGAGGGGCAGGGCGTGCTCGCGGCGATCGCCGTCGACCCCGAGCTGACCATGGCCCAGAAGCAGTCGCTCACCCAGATCTAC
The DNA here is from genome assembly GCF_000568915.1 of Micromonospora sp. M42. NCBI lineage: Bacteria > Bacillati > Actinomycetota > Actinomycetes > Micromonosporales > Micromonosporaceae > Micromonospora > Micromonospora sp. M42. The sequence goes on from NZ_KK037233.1 coordinate 4,880,322, forward strand.
GAGACGTTCCGGCGCGAGAACGCCCGCCTGGCCGAGGCGACCGAGGCCGCCGGGACGGCGGAGACGGCCGAGAAGGCCGCCGCGACCGAGCCGGCCACCGCGCCGGAGGCCCCGGCGACAGTGGCGGCGGCCGCTACCGGTCCGGTCACGCCGGAGGGCACGCCGACCGAGGCGGTCCTCGAATCGGTAGCCGTCACCGAAGCGGGTGCCGCGCCCGCCCCGACCACCGCGCCCGCCCCGACCACCGCGCCCGCCCCGACCACCGCCGCCCCGCAGGACACGACCGCCCGCCGGGCGGCCCGGAAGGCCGCCGGTGCGGCCGAAGAGGAGCAGTCATGACCACCCAGCCGAAGACCAACCGCATCCCCGCACCCCTCTACGCCGCCGCCGGCGCCGGTGAGCTGGCCCTGGAGCAGCTGCGCAAGCTGCCCACCGTGGTCAGCGGCCTCGGCACCCGGGTCGTGACCGACCTCGGCGGCAAGGCCGTCGTCACCGGTTTCGAGCTGCGCCAGAAGGCCACCGAGACGCTGAAGACCGCCAACCAGACCGCGACCGGGCTGCGCGAGCGCGCCGTCGCCACCGACCTCGACCAGCTCCGCGAGGCCGCCAACCTGGAGAAGCTGCGCGAGGCGGCGAACCTGGAGAAGCTGCGCGAGGCCGCCAACCTGGACAAGCTGCGCGAGGCCGCCACCCGCAACGCCGCCGTCGTGGTCGCCGGCGCGCACGCCGCGCAGGAGCGCGCGCTGGCCGCGTACGCCGAACTGGTCGCCCGTGGTGAGCGTGTCGTCGGCGCCGGCGTGCTGGAGGCCGCCGACACGGTGAACGCCGACATCCAGGCCACCGAGGCCACCGGCACCGACGTGGCCCCGAAGGCCGAGGTCACCCCGAAGGCCGCGGTCGCGACGAAGACCGAGGTGGCCGCGAAGCCGGACACCGCCGCCGCGACGACCGATGTGCCCAGCCCGGCCGAGGTGGCCGAGGCGGTGGCCGCCAAGCCGGCCGCGGTGAAGCGCACCCGCGCCACCAAGGCGACCGCCACCAAGGCCGTCGCCAAGACGACCGCCACCAAGGCCACCAAGCCGGCCACCCCGTCGGCGAAGCTGCCGAAGGCCACGAAGCGGACCCGCCCGGCCGCCGAGTGACCTGATGCTCCACCGGACCCCGGACAACGTCTTGTCGGACGTTTCCGGGGTCTCGGCATAAGCTTGCCCCCATGGCCATCGCCGCGCCGATCTTCGCGTTCGCAGTCCAAGACGTGATCCAGCTGATCCTGCTCGTCTTCGCCCTGGTCGTACAGGGAGTGGCGCTGGTGCACGCGGTCACCCAGCGCGGCGACGGTTTCGCCGCGCTCGGCACGCTGCCGAAGGGCGGCTGGGTCGCCATCCTGGCGGTCTGCCTGCTGCTGACCCTGCTCGGCTTCGGCCCGATCAGCCTGTTCGGACTGATCGGCATCGCCGCCGGTCTGATCTACCTGCTCGACGTGCGGCCCGGCCTGCGGGACCTGCACGACGGCCGAGGGTCCTGGTGAGAGGTTTCCGCTGGCCTCCGCCGCCGGACGGCGGTCCCCGCACCTGGGGGCCCGGCCCCGGCGCGCCCCGGACCGGGCGTCCCGCGCTGCCCGAGCCGGAGACGGAGCTGGTCGCCACCCCGCACGGGGTGAGCCTGGAACGGCTGGTCACCGGCACCGGTGACCCAGTCACCGTGTTCGCGCACGGGCTGGGCAGTGGCATCGCCACCACCCGCCCGTTCGGCAGCGGCGTCGCCGGGCGGCGCGTCTTCTTCCAGTTCCGCGGGCACGGCCGCTCCGACTCCCCGCCCGGCCCGTGGACCTACCTGGACCTCGCCCGTGACCTGCGCGCGATGGCGGACCTGAGCGGCGCGACCCGGGCGTTCGGCGCGAGCCTCGGCGCGGGCGCGCTCTGCCGGCTGCTCGCGGAGAGCCCGGAACGCTTCGAGAGACTCGTCTTCTTCCTGCCCGCCGTGCTGGACACACCGCGCGGCGAGGTGGCCCGCGCCCGGCTCACCGGCCTGCTCGACGCGGTGGCCGAGGGCGACGCCTCGGCGCTGGCCGACGTGGTGTCGCTGGAGTTGCCGCCGTCGGTGCGCAACACCCCGGCCGGCTGGGCCTACCTGCGGCAGCGGCTCGACCAGTTGTTGCGCGACGGGCTCGCGCCGGGGCTGGCCGACCTGCCAGCCCAGGCCCCGCTCGACGACGCCGGGTCGCTCGCCGCGGTCACCGCGCCGGCGCTGGTCATCGCCGCCGCCGACGACGACCTGCACCCGGTCGCCGTCGCCGAACGGCTCGCCGCCGCGCTCCCGAACGCCACACTGCACGTGTACGACCGGCCCGGCGTGCTCTGGACCGAACGCGCCGACCTGCGGGGGCGCGTCTCGGAGTTCCTGAACGGGTAACGTCGCCGTCCATGGGCGTCACACACCACGGCCGTACGCACCGGCTCGACCTCGCCGACCCGACCCTGCGCGAGTGGACCTGCCGGGTGCTGGCGGCCGATCCCGAGCAGGGCATCGTGCTGGACCGGTCCGCGTTCTACCCGGGTGGGGGCGGGCAGCCGCCGGATCACGGGGTGCTGCTCTGGCAGGGCGTACAGACCCGGATCGTCGGCACCCGCAAGGGCGACGACCTGTGGCTGATCCCGGCCGAGGGCGACCCGGTGCCGCCGGTCGGCAGCGAGGTGGTCGGCGCGGTGGAGGACGCCCGCCGGACCATGCTGATGCGTACCCACTCCGGGCTGCACGTGCTCTGCGGCGTGGTGTTCCGTGACTTCGGCGCGCTCGTCACCGGCGGCAACATGGAGCCGGGCGAGGCGAGGATGGACTTCAACCTGCCCGAGGTGCCGCCGGACTTCAAGGCCCGCATCGAGGAGCTGGTGAACGCCGAGGTGGCCGCCGACCGGTCGGTGGCGGTGCGGGTGCTGCCGCGCGCCGAGGCGCTCGCGCTGCCGGACATCATCCGTACCCAGTCGAACCTGATCCCGCCGGAGGAGCAGGAGGTGCGGATCGTGGACATCGTCGGGCTGGACGTGCAGGCCGACGGCGGTACGCACGTCGCCTCCACCGCCCAGATCGGCAAGGTCCAGGTGGTCAAGGTGGAGAGCAAGGGGCGGGCCAACCGCCGGGTACGGGTGCGCCTGGCGGACTGACCCGCTCAGCGCGGCAGGTACGCCGCCCGGACGGCGAGCAGCCAGCGTTCCACCGTCTCCTCGTCCGGGCGCTCCGGCAGCGGTGAGCGGATCCGGTCGAACTCCGCCTCGGCGTCCGCCACCAGTGCCTGCGCCTCCTCCAGCGCGCCGCCGGCGACCCGTTCGCCGAACGCGCGGAACCACTCCGGGTCGGCGAGGCGGATCTCCAGTACGCCTGTCGCGTACAGCACCCGGCCCTGGTGCAGCAGCCGGGCCAGGTGCCGGGCGTGCTTCGCCGAGCGCAGCCGCCCACCGGCGTCGGCGGGCCGGCCGGCGAGTTTGCGGAACTGCTGCGCGGCGTACCCGAGGTAGGCGTCACGGACGCGCGGCGCGCTGAGGAACGCCGACCGGATCGCGATCAGCTCCTCACCGAACCCGGTACGGGTCTCGTAGCAGTCGTCGGGCAGCCACATCAGCTCGGTGGCGGTGGGGTTGCCGCTCAGCGCCAGCAGCGCGTACTTGCGGGCCTCGTGCAGCGTGACGTCCGGGTCGGTGGTGACCACCGACTCGCGGGGCGGGCGCAGGCCGTGGAACGCGACTGTGGGCGCGGCGAACACGCCGAGCCGGTCGGTGTCCGAGCCGGGTCCGGCCAGCCCGTACGCGACCGAGCCGACGATCCCGGACAGCAGCAGGTGCATACCGGTGATGATCGCCCATCCGGTTCGTTCGGGAAACCGGACTTCCGTTGTCAGGTATCGCTGACACGGTGATCCCATGAACTCACCACTGACCGGAACTGTCGCGCTCGTCGCGGGCGCTACCCGGGGCGCCGGCCGGCAGATCGCCGTGCAGCTCGGCGCCGCCGGGGCCACCGTCTACGCCACCGGCCGCACCACCCGCGAGCGCCGCTCCGAGATGGGCCGGCCGGAGACCATCGAGGAGACCGCCGAGCTGGTCACCGCCGCCGGGGGCACCGGAATCGCCGTCGCTGTCGACCACCTCGACCCCGAGCAGGTACGCGCCCTGGTCGAGCGGATCGACGCCGAGCAGGGCCGCCTCGACGTGCTGGTGAACGACGTCTGGGGCGCCGACCCGCTGATCACCTGGGAGAAGCCGGTCTGGGAGCAGCCGCTCGACGCCGGTTTCCGTACGCTGCGGCTGGCTGTCGACACGCACATCATCACCAGCCACTTCGCGCTGCCGCTGCTGATCCGCAACCCGGGCGGCCTGGTGGTCGAGGTCGGCGACGGCACCAAGGAGCACAACGACAGCGAGTACCGCCTGTCGGTCTTCTACGACCTGGCGAAGGTGTCGGTGAACCGGCTCGGCTTCAGCCAGGCGCACGAGCTGGCCCCGCACGGCTGCACCGCCGTCGCGCTCACGCCGGGCTGGCTGCGCTCGGAGGCGATGCTCGAACACTACGGCGTCACCGAGGCGAACTGGCGTGACGGCGCGAAGACCGAGCCCCACTTCGTCATGTCGGAGACGCCGGCGTTCGTCGGGCGCGCGGTGGCGGCCCTGGCCGCCGACCCGGACCGGGCCCGCTGGAACGGCAAGTCGCTGGACAGCGGCGGTCTGGCCCAGGTGTACGGCTTCACCGACGTCGACGGCAGCCGCCCGCACTGGGCCCGCTACTACGAGGAGGTGGTCAAGCCTGGTAAGCCGGCCGACCCGGACGGCTACCGCTGACCGTCTGACGGCGGATCGGTGTAGAGCGCCGCCGCGCGGCGGGCCGCCTCGGCGAAGCGCGCCCGCAACCGCGGCGGCGCCAGCACCTCCACCTCCGGGCCGAGCGCCAGCAACTGGGTGTACGCCACATCGACCGACTCGACCGGCAGCCGCAGCACCAGCCGGCCCTGATCGTCCGGCGGACCGGCCGCGTCGACCGCCTCGGTGTAGACGAACGGCGCGTCTACCAGGTGCCGCAGCGCCCGCAACCCGGCCGGGCCGAGCCGCACGGTGACCCGCTCCCGCAGCAGCTCACGCAGGAACGCGCCGGCCTGTTCCCGCCAGTACGCCCCGAGGTCGAAGTCCTCGTCCCGGTCGAAGCCGTCGGCGCTCACCTCGGCCGAGACAACCCGGTCCACCCGGTACGTCCGCCAGCCGTCACCGACCCGGCCGACCAGGTACCAGACCCCGTTCTTCAGCACCAGCCCGTACGGCGCCAGCGTGCGGGTCACCTCCCGGTCCCCGCGCCGGTAGCGCAGCTCCACCATCAGGTCCCGCCAGACCGCCCGGGCCAGCTCGGCGAGGGCGGGCGGCGGCGCGGTCTCCCGGAACCAGCCGGGGACGTCCAGGTGGAACCGCTGCCCGGTACGCGCGGGCGCGTCCCGCAGGCTCGGCGGCAGCGCGGCGAGCACCTTCAGCTCGGCGGCGGCCACCGAGTCGGCCAGTCCCATGTCCCCTGCCGGTCCGGGCAGCCCGGCCAGGAACAGCGCCTCGGCCTCGTCCCGGCTCAACCCGGTCAGCCGGGTCCGGTAGCCGCCCAGCAGCCGGTAGCCGCCGGCCCGGCCCCGGTCCGCGTACACCGGGACACCGGCGGCGGAGAGCGCCAGCACGTCCCGGTAGACGGTCCGCTCGGACACCTCCAGCTCGTGGGCCAGCTCGGCAGCGGTCATCGTCTCCCGCGACTGGAGCAGCAGCACAAGCGAGATCAGCCGGGACGCACGCACCGGCCCATTGTGGTGCACCGGCAGATTAGGCTGTGCCGTCGTGAACGCCTCCCGTACGATCGCGCCGGTCACTGGCGCGGCCACCCGCTTCCTCGGCGGCGCCGGGCTGCTGCTGCGCGGCTTCGGCATGTACGTCCGCAGCCCGAAGCTGATGCTGCTCGGCGTGATCCCGGCGCTGATCACCGGCGCGCTCTACGTGGCGTTGTTCGCCACGCTGCTCTACTTCGTCGGCGACCTGGCGGGCTGGCTCACCCCGTTCGCCGACGACTGGTCGTCGCCCTGGCGCAATCTGCTGCGGGTCGCCGCCGGGCTGGCGGTGGTCGGCGTCGCCGGGCTGGTCGGGGTGCTCACGTTCACCGCCGTCACGCTCGTCATCGGCGACCCGTTCTACGAGGCGATCTCGGAGCGGGTCGAGGACCGGCTCGGCGGCACCCCCGGCGCCGTGGACGTGCCGTTCTGGTCCTCGCTGCGACGCAGCCTCGCCGACTCGTTGCGCCTGGTGGCGCTGTCCGCGCTGATCGGCGTACCCCTGTTCGCCGCCGGTTTCATCCCGGTGGTGGGACAGACGGTGGTCCCGGTGGTCGGCGCCCTGGTGGGTGGCTGGTTCCTGGCGCTGGAGCTGGTCGGCGCGCCGTTCTACCGGCGCGGGATGCGGCTGCCGGACCGGCGGGCGCGGCTGCGGGCCGACCGGCCGACGGCGCTCGGCTTCGGGGTGGCGGTCTTCCTGTGCTTCCTGATCCCGCTCGGCGCGGTGCTGGTCATGCCGGCCGCCGTGGCCGGGGCCGCGCTGCTGGCCCGCCGGTCGCTGGGCCAGCCCATCGAGGAGAGCTGAGATGGACACCGTCCTGATCGAGGGGGACATCACCGCGCAGCAGGTCGACGCGATAGTCAACGCCGCCAACTCGTCGCTGCTCGGCGGCGGGGGCGTGGACGGCGCGATCCACCGCCGCGGCGGACCGGCGATCCTGGAGGAGTGCGAGGCGTTGCGCGCCTCCCGCTACCCGCGCGGGCTGCCCACCGGCCAGGCCGTAGCCACCACCGCCGGCAACCTGCCCGCGCGTTGGGTGGTGCACACGGTCGGCCCGGTCTTCTCGCCGGGCGAGGACCGCTCGGCGCTGCTGCGCGACTGCTACGCCAACAGCCTGCGGGTCGCCGACGGGCTGGGCGCCACCCGGATCGCGTTCCCGCTGATCTCCGCCGGGATCTACGGCTGGCCGGTCGAGGACGCGGTGGCGCAGGCGCTCACCGTGCTGCACGCGGCCACCCCGGAGCACGTCACCGAGGCGCGGCTGGTGCTGTTCGGCGCCGATACGTACGCCACTGCGGTGCGGGTGGCCGCCGGGCTCAGCTGAGCGTGCGCCGGCACGACCACTGGCTGTCCACCGGCCGGTAGCCGAGCCGCTCGTTGATCGCCAGCATCGGCGCGTTCACCTCGTGGTTCGAGGTGTACGCGGTGCGAGCCCCGCGCGCCGCCGCACGGTGAAGCGCGGCCTGCTTGGCCAGCCGGGCCAGCCCCCGCCCCCGGTACGCGGGCAGCGTGCCGGTGAAGTCCGACCACATCCGCTCGCCGTCCCGCTGGACCAGGGTCAGCGCGACCAGTTCCCCGTCCACCTCGGCGAGCGTGCTCGCCTCCCGGTCCAGCCCCGGGTTGTCCCAGCACTCGTACCGCCACAGGTCGAAGCCGAGCGAGTCCGTCGGCACGTCCCCCGGCTCGTCCCGGGACGCCTCGGCGTCGACCCGGTGCACCAGACGCGGGTCGAGCCCGGCGGCGGACACCAGCCGTACGCCCGGCGGCGGCTGCGGCATCGGCGGGGGCGTGCTCAGGTCCAGCGCCGAGTAGCGCACCTCCCGGCTGGGCGTGAAGCCGTGCCGCTGCGCGAACGGCAGCGACTCGGTATGCGCGTAGGTGAGCACCTCGGTGGACCCGAGCGTCAGCAGGTGCCCGAGCGCGGTGTCGAACAGCGCCGCGCCGGTGCCGTGGCGGCGATGCGCCGGGTGTACGTGCAGCAGGGAGATCATCCCCACGCCGGGCGTCGAGGTCTGCGTGTTGCGGTACGCCGACGCCCAGCCGACGACCTCGCCGTCCGCCTCGGCGACCCAGGCCGCCCAGTCCTCGCCGGGCGGCGGTTCGGCGATCATGCGGCGGGTCGACTCGACGCCGCGCACCAGATAGGGGAAGACGAGCGCACGCAACGCCACCACGGCGGGCGCGTCGTCGGGGCGGGCGGGACGGATCTCGGCTGCGTTCATCCGGCGGACCCTAGACCCGCCGCCACCCGCGCCGCGACCGGTTAACGCGGGGCGGGCTGTTAAGAAGGGCCCCCTCCTCTACCGGAGGCGTTAAGAGGGGGCCCTTCCTTACGCGGACTCGCGCAGCACCAGCTCGGTGGGCAGCACCAGCGCCTGCTCGACCGTCTCGCCCGCCGCTATGCGCAGCAACTGCCGGGTCATCGACCGGCCCAGCTCCACTATCGGCTGCCGCACGGTGCTCAGCGGCGGCTCGGTGTACGCGGCCGTCTCGATGTCGTCGAACCCGATCACCGCCACGTCCTCGGGCACCCGCCGCCCGGCCTCCCGCAGCGTCCGCAGGGCGGCGTGCGCCATCAGGTCGGAGGCGGCGAACACGGCGTCCAGTTCCGGGTCGGCGGCGAGCAGCTCCCGCATCGCGGCGGTGCCCGACTCCCGGGTGAAGTCGCCGTACGCGACCAGCTCCGGCAGCCCGGCCTCGGTGATCGCGCTGCGGTAGCCGATCAGCCGCTCGATTCCGGCGACCATGTCCTGCGGCCCGGCGATGGTGGCGATCCGACGGCGTCCGCTCGCGATCAGGTGCTGGACCGCCGTGCTCACGCCGCCTTCGTGGTCGACGTCCACGTACGGCACGTCGGCGCCGTCCAGCGGCCGTCCGCTGCACACCACCGGGATGCCGAGGCGGGCCAGCCGGCCGGGCAGCGGGTCCTCGCCGTGCAGCGAGGCGAACAGCACCCCGTCGACGTGCCGGCCGGTGGTGTACCGCTCGACCCGTTCGTGTCCGGCCGGTGAGCCGGCGAGCATCAGCACGAGCTGCTTGTCCGCCGCCTCCAGCTCCTGCGCCGCGCCCCTGATGATGCCCGGGAACACCTGGTCGTCGGAGAAGACCCGGGTGGCCGCCTCGGGCAGCACCAGCGCCACCGAGTCGGTCCGCTGGGTGACCAGGCTGCGGGCGGCGAGGTTCGGGACGTACCCGAGTTCCTCGACCGCCCGGCGTACCGCCTGCCGGATCGGCTCGGCCACAGTGGTCGAGCCGTTCACCACCCGGGAGACGGTGGCCCGGGACACGCCGGCCAGCCGGGCCACCGCCTCCAGGGTCGGTCGCTGTGCCGTCGTCATCCCCGTAACCACCACCTCGTCACAGCCCGTTCCGGGCGATCACCTCCTGGTACCAGCGGGCGCTGTGCTTTGGTGTGCGCCGCTGGGTCAGGTAGTCGACGTGGACGATCCCGAATCGCTTCCGGTAACCCTCGGCCCATTCGAAGTTGTCCAGCACCGACCATACGAGATAACCGCGCAGGTCCACGCCGCGGGCGATGGCTTCGTGCGCGGCGCGCAGGTGCCCGTCGAGGTAGGCGACCCGGTCGGTGTCCGCCACCCCGCCCTGCTCGTCGAGGTCGGTGTCCGGAAACGCCCCGCCGTTCTCGGTGATCATCAGGGGCAGCCCGGGGTGGTCGGCGGCCACCCGTTCCAGCAGCCGGGTCAGCCCGGCCGGCTCGATCGACCAGCCCATGTCGGTGAGCGGCCCGGCCGGCGGCAGGAACTCGACGGTCCCGGCGGTGCCCGGGTACGCGTCCCCGCCCGCGCCGCCCGCCCGCCCGGCCACGTAGGTGGGCGCGTAGTAGTTCAGGCCGAGCAGGTCCAGCGGCGCGGCGATCAGCTTCTCGTCCCCGTCCCTGATGAAGTCCGGCGCGACGATCCGGCCGACGTGGGCCAGCATGTCCGCCGGGTAGCCGCCGCCGGTGAGCGGGTCCAGGAAGATCCGGTTGTGCAGGCCGTCGACCAGCCGTACCGCCTCGGCGTCAGCGGCGCTCGCGGCGTCCGCCGGCTGCACGTCGGCCAGGTTGAGCGTGATCCCCAGCGTCTCCACGCCGGCCGCGCGCAGCGCCCGCGCCGCCAGGCCGTGGCCGAGCAGCAGATGGTGTACGGCCCGGAACGCGTCACCGGCGTTCCGCCGCCCCGGCGCGTGCACCCCGGAGCCGTACCCGAGGTAGGCCGAGCACCACGGCTCGTTGAGCGTGGTCCAGGTGCGGACCCGGTCGCCGAGGCGGCCGTGCACGGCGAGCGCGTACTCGGCGAAGTGCTCGGCGGTCTCCCGGACGGTCCAACCGCCCCGGTCCTCCAGCGCCTGCGGCAGGTCCCAGTGGTAGAGCGTGACGATCGGGTCGAGGCCGGCGTCGAGCAGCGCGTCGGTCAGCCGGTCGTAGAAGTCGAGCCCGCGCGGCTCGACCGGGCCGGTGCCGTCCGGCCGCACCCGGGGCCAGGACACCGAGAACCGGTACGCCCGCAGCCCCAGCTCGGCCATCAGCGCGACGTCCTCGGCGTACCGGTGGTAGTGGTCGCAGGCCACGTCGCCGGTGTGGCCGGCGAACACCGCGCCCGGCGTACGGCTGAAGGTGTCCCAGATCGACGGACCGCGACCGTCGTCGCGGGCGGCGCCCTCGATCTGGTACGCGGCGGTGGCTCCGCCCCAGACGAAGCCCTCCGGGAATCGGACGTTGCTCATGCCTTGACCGCACCTTCCATGATGCCGCCGATGATCTGGCGGCCGAAGACGATGAACACCAGCAGCAGCGGCAGCGTGGCGATGGCCGTGCCGGTGAACACCTGCGACATGTCCTGGTAGTACCCGTCGGAGAGGGCCCGCAGCGACAGCTGCACCGTCGGGTTCTCCGGGTCGTTCAGCACCGCGTACGGCCACAGGAAGTCGTTCCAGGTGGTCATGAACGTGAGCAGGCCGAGCACGGCGGCGGCCGGGCGCAGCGCGGGCAGCACCACGTTCCAGTAGATCCGGGCGGTGTTGCAGCCGTCCATCCGGGCCGCCTCGATCAGTTCGGTGCTGACCGCCTGGCCCGCGTACTGGCGCATCATGAACACGCCGAAGCCGGTGACCAGCGCCGGCACGATCACGGCGGGCAGCCGGTCGTTCCAGTTCAGCTTCGTCATCAGCAGGTAGAGCGGGATCACGCCGAGCTGCGTCGGGACCATCATGGTGGCGACGATGACCAGCAGCAGCGCGTTGCGCCCCCGGAAGCGCAACTTGGCGAAGGCGAACCCGGCCAGCGTGGAGAAGAACACCACCGAGATCGTGACGGTGGTGGCCACGATCGCCGAGTTGATCAGGCCGGTCAGGAAGTACGCGTCGGTGTTGTCGAACAGCCGGGCGATGTTGGCGCCGAGGTTGCCGCCGGGGGTGAGCGGCGGCGGCACCTGGCCCATCGTGTCGCTGGTGCGGCTGGCCACCACGAACATCCAGTAGATCGGGAAGATCGACAGGACGGCCGAGAGCGTCAGCGCCAGGTAGGTGAGCCGGCTTGCCGACCAGAGGCGGGTCATCGGGAGACCTCCTTGCGGGAGCCGCCGCCGAGCCGGCGCAGGAGCAGGACGTTTATCGCCGCGACCACGGCGATGAGCGCGAACAGCAGCCAGGCGACCGCCGACCCGTAGCCGAAGTTGTAGTGCGGCGCGAAGGCGTTCTCGAACATGTACATGGTCACCGTCTGCGACTCCCGCAGCGGTCCGCCGCGGATCGCGTTGGTGCCGGAGTTGAACATCCGCGGCTCGGTGAAGAGCTGGAGGCCGCCGATGGTGGAGATGATGACCGCGAAGATGATCGTGGGCTTGAGCAGCGGCACCGTGATGGACCAGAACTGGCGGGCCCGGCCGGCCCCGTCGATCGCCGCCGACTCGTACAGGTCGCGCGGGATGGCCTGCATGGCGGCCAGGAAGATCAGCGCGTTGTAGCCGGTCCAGCGCCAGTCGACCATGGTGGAGATGGCGACCCAGGCGGCGAACCGGTTCGCCTTCCAGTCGATCGCGCTGATCCCGACGTGGTCGAGCAGCCAGTTGATCATGCCGAACTCGCGGCCGAACAGGACTGCGAACACGATCGCCACGGCGGCGGTCGAGGTGACGTTCGGGATCAGCACCGCCATCCGCCAGGTGGTACGGGCGCGCAACTGCCGGTTGAGCAGGTTGGCCAGCCAGAGCGCGGCGAGCAGCTGCGGGACCGTGGAGATCACGAAGATGCCCAGCGTGTTGACCACCGAGTGCCAGAAGTCCGAGTCGGCGAGCAGCTGGGTGTAGTTGTCGAAGCCGATGTACGGGTGTTCGGCGCCGAGCAGGTCCCAGTCGTGCAGCGAGACCCAGAACGTGTACGCCAGCGGGTACGCCCCGAAGACGCCGAACAGCAGGAAGAACGGGGCGATGAACAGGTACGGCGAGTACTTCGTGTCGAGTCGGCTGAGCCGGTTGCCCAGGCCGGGACGGGTGGGGCGGGGTGCCGGTGCGACCGGCGGGCGGGCGTCGAGCTGGACGGCCATGACCCGGGACTCCTTTCCGCCGTGCGGGCGGCCCCCGTGGCCGGGTGGCCGCCCGCACGCGCTGCTCGGGTTACTTGGCGGCGGCCTTCTCGGCGTTGGCGACCGCGTCGGTCCAGCCCTGTTCCGGGGAGCGCTTGCCCAGCTCGACGCTGCGGACGGCGTTCTCGACCTCGGTGCGTACGGCCTGGTTCTTCGGTCCCATGTAGACCGGCTTCAGGCTCTTGGCGCCCTCGGCGAAGATCTTCCCGACCGGCGCCTCGGAGAAGTAGGCGTTCTTCGAGTCGATGATCGCCGGGTCCTCCAGCGCCTGCGGCGAAGAGGGCAGGGGACCCTTCGCCTTGAACGCGCCGATCTGACCCTTGGCGCTGGTCAGGAACTTGGCCAGCTCGATCGCCTCGGCCTGGTGCTTGCTCTGCTTCGGCACCGCGAGGAACGAGCCGCCCCAGTTGCCGCCGTTGCCGGGGATCTGGGCGATGTCCCACTTGCCCTTGGCGCCCGCGCCCGCGTTGCCCTCGATCACGCCGGTCATCCAGGCCGGGCAGGCGATGGTGGCGAACTTCGACTGCTTGAACGCCGACACCCACTCCTCGGACCACGAGCCGTACTTGCCGGACAGCCCCGAGTCGATGATGTCCATCGTGGTGTCGTACGCCTGCTTCACCGCCGGGTTGCTGCCCACGACCAGGTTGTTGCTGGTGTCGTAGTAGCTGTAGCCGCTGCTGTTGCCGGCGGTCTGGAGCAGGATCGTGTTGAAGGTGTTGGTCGCGGCGTCCAGGAACGACGCGCCCGTCTTCTTCGCGGTGAACTGCTCGCCGACCTTGATGTAGTCCTGCCAGGTGGGCCAGAGCTTGGACACGGCCTCCCGGTCGGTGGGCAGGCCGGCCTTGGCGAACAGGTCGGTGCGGTAGCACATCGCCATGCCGCCGACGTCAGTGCCGAGGCCGATGAGCTGCTTGCCGTCGGCGGTGAGGCCCTGGTTCCACTTCCAGTCGAGGAAGTTGCCCTTCAGGTCGGCCGCGCCGTGGTCGAGCAGGTTGACGAAGTTCTGCGGGTTGGCCTTGTACTCGACGAGCAGGCCCTCCTCGATGGCGACCACGTCACCGGCGCCCTTGCCCGCGGCGAGCCACTGGGTGAGCTTCGGGGAGTACTCGTCGAGGTTGCCGCCGGTGCCGCGCTCGACGATCTTCACGCCGGGGTGGCTGGCCATGTACTCCTGGTAGAGATCGGCGTAACCGAACTGGCCGAAGACGTCGACGGTGAGCGTTATCGGCCCGTCGGCGGCGGCATCGTCGCCGCCGCCGCAGGCGGTGGTGCCGAGCAGCGCGGTGGCGGCGACCACTGCAACCGCCGCCAGGCGGCGGCGCGTGAAGGTGAGCATGCTGTCCTGACCTCTCGGGTCGTCGAAACGGGTGGTGGAAGGCGGTTCCGGAACTTAGAGAGCGCTCTCACGACAGCGTGGTGGAGGGTCACGGACCTTGTCAAGAGAGCGCTCTCAGAGCTGTCCGAAAAGAAACGGAGAGGGGCGCCCGCCGCCCCTCTCCGTCCGGTGCCCGTCGTCAGCCGACCCGCAGGCCCCCCAGCAGGGCCGGGTCGCCCGCCACGTCCAGCGCGTCGAAGCTGATTCGGCCCATCAGCGCCAGCAGCAGATCGCTCGCCGTGCCGGCCACCTGTGCCCGGGCCCGGTGGTCGTCGTGGTCCAGGATCGTCGCGGTGTCCAGCAGCGCGACCCCCTCACCCCGCAACCGCAGGTACCACTCCTGGGCCGCGTCGGTCGCGGTCAGCTGCACCACGCCGCGCCACTGCCCGGGCTGCACCCGCCGGCCCGCCGGCAGCCAGGTGTCCAGCACCTCGCTCACCCCGTCGGCCGCGAGCTTCGCCTCGATCGGATCACCCGCACCGATCGCGAGCTGGGCGTCCCAGCGGTGCACGGCCGTCTCGTGCGCCATCCGGCGCGGCCAGAAGGCCGCCTTCTTCGGCTGCGGCGCGAAGTTCCAGGCCGGCGCCTCCGGATCCGCCGCCTCCAGCAGCGCGGTGATCCGCTCGTACTCCCGCACGTACCACTGGGCCGGCGTCAGGTCCGCCGGCGGCTCCGGGTCGTGCCGCTCCGGGCGGGTGGTGCCACCGGCGGTCAGCACGGTGCCCGCCCAGACGTACACGCGGGTCAGGTGATGGGCGAGATCGGTGACCGTCCAGCCGGGACAGGACAGCACGGGTGTCTCGGGCGGCGCCTCCGAAACCGCCGCGGCGAAGGCGGGACCCTCCGTGCGCAGCGCGCCGATCCAGAAGTCCTTCGTGTGGTGCAGTCTGCTCATCGCCATCCTCCCGGGGGTGACCGGGCCACCAGTGGGTGCGCCGGCTACCCCTCAGCCTAGGGTGAAAGGCGTGTCAGACGTCTACGCCGAACCGGCTACTGCCGGTGAACCGACCGATCCGGCCACCCTGGCGCGCTACACCACGCTCCGGCTCGGCGGACCCGCCGGGCGGCTGGAGATCGCCGAGGACGCCGCCCAGATCGTGCGAAAAGTGCAGGAAGCGGAGGCCCGCGAGCAGGCCGTGCTGGTGCTGGCGGGCGGCAGCAACGTCGTGATCGGCGATCAGGGCTTCCCCGGCACCGTCGTGCTCGTCCGCTCGCGCGGGTTCCAGGCCGTGGCCGAGGAGGGCGACACCGTCACGGTACGTGTCGAAGCCGGCGAGCCGTGGGACGACTTCGTCGCCGCCACCGTCGAGCGCGGCTGGTCCGGGCTGGAGTGCCTCTCCGGCATCCCCGGCTCGGCCGGCGCGACACCGATCCAGAACGTCGGCGCGTACGGCCAGGAGGTCGCCGAGACCATCGTCGCCGTCGAGGCGTACGACCGGACCGAACGCCGGGTGGCGCGGATCGCGGCGGCCGACTGCGGGTTCGTCTACCGGGGGAGCATCTTCAAGTACAGCGACCGCTGGGTGGTGCTCTCGGTCGACTTCCGGCTCACCCGGTCCCCGCGCTCCGGCCCGGTCCGCTACGCCGAACTGGCCCGGGCGCTCGGTGTCGAGGTCGGCGACCGGGTGCCGCTGGCCGAAGCCCGGGCCACCGTGCGGAAGCTGCGCGCCGGCAAGGGCATGGTGCTGGACGCGGCCGACCCGGACACCTGGTCGGTCGGCTCGTTCTTCACCAACCCGGTGCTGCCGGGCGAGGTGTTCGAGCAGGTACGGGAACGCGCCGCCGAGGTGGGTGAGCCGCCGCACTGGCCGGGCGCCGACGGCACGGTGAAGGTCAGCGCCGCCTGGCTGATCGACAAGGCGGGCTTCGGCAAGGGGTACGCGGGCCCGGAGGGCGTCGCCATCTCCAGCAAGCACACGCTCGCGCTCACCAACCACTCCGGCAGCGCCAGCACGGCCGCGCTGGTGGCGCTGGCCCGCGAGATCCGAGACGGCGTCCAGTCCCGCTTCGGCGTAACCCTCCACCCCGAACCAGTCCTGATCAACTGCACCATCTGACCCGCGCCCCCGCCCCCCGCCCCCCGCCCCCTCCCACTCCCCCTCCCACCCCCGCGATCTTGCACTTCCGGCCCTCGGTCCGAGCGTTTTGACCCGTTCTGCCGGGGCAGCAAGTGCAAGATCAACGCTTGGCTCGAAGGGTCCCGCCGAGGGTTCCAGGGGAGGGGTGACGCCTCCCTTGATCTTGGAGTTGTGGTGCCTCGTGAACTGGGCCAAACGGGGCAAGATGGGCGCCACAAGTCCAAGATCGGCGGGGCGGTGGGCGGTGGGCGGGGCGGTGGCGTGCGGGTCAGCGGGGGGAGATGGCGGGCCAGGGGAGCGTGAGGTTGCCGTGGCGCCACGTACGAGGGCTGTCCCGGATCGGCCAGCCTGACTCCTTCACCGCCTCTACCGTCCGCAGCCAGCGCTGCCGGGGGCCGAACGGGGCGTAGCCGGCGGCCGCGCGCCACGCCTGCTCCAGCGCCTCGATCAGGTCGTGGATGCGTTCACCTGGGACGTTGCGGTGGATCAGCGCCTTCGGCAGCCGCTCGGCGAGCGTGGCCGGGCTCTCCAGCGTGGTCAGCTTCGCCGACAACGTGAGCGTGAGAGGGCCGGTGGCGTCCAGCAGCACCCAGGAGCCGAGCCGCCCCAGCTCGTCGCAGGTGCCCTCGACCAGCAGCCCGCCGGGGCGCGAGCCGCCCGGTGACTGTGTGCCAGGCGTCGGCCACCTCGCTCTCGTCGTACTGGCGGAGCACGTTGAACGCCCGCACCAGCGCGGGACGCAGTCCGGCCAGCTCGAAGCCGCCCCTGGCGAACGTCAGCCCGGGCGGGTCGGCGGCGGGCAGGGCGGCGGCGACGCGTACCGGATCGATCTCCAGGCCGACCACCCGCACGTCGGCGCGGACGCCGGACGCCAGCCGGGCGCGCAGCTCGACCGGGGTGACCGGGGTGGCGCCGTAGCCGAGGTCGACCACGAGCGGGTCGGCGGCGGCACGCAGCGCGTCCCCGCAGGTCTCGACGACCCAGTTGTCCACCCGCCGGAGCCGGTTGGGTTGGTGGTGCCCCGGGTGGC
>NZ_KK037233.1:4897440-4957055 GCF_000568915.1 Micromonospora sp. M42
GGCCACCAGCGGTTCGGCGACACCGCAGAAGACCGCCTCGGCCCGGTCGGCGTCACCGCCGAAACGGACCAGGCCGAACTCCTCGGTCTTCACCATGCCGGGGTCGATCTCGATCACCCGGACCGGTCGGCCGCACAGTTCGAGCCGCAGCGTGCCGGCGACTGCGGTCTGCGCGTGCTTCGCGGCCGTGTAGCCGCCGCCGCCCTCGTAGACGACGTGCCCGGCGGTGGAGCTGACGATCACGATCGTGCCGGCGCCGGAGCGCTCCAGCGCCGGGAGCAGCGCCTTGGTGACGCGCAGCGTGCCGAGCACGTTGACGTCGTACATCCATTGCCAGTCGCCCACGTCGGCCGTCTCGACCGGGTCCAGGCCGCGCGCGCCGCCGGCGTTGTTCACCAGCAGCGTGACCGGCCCGGGGGCGGCCTCGGCCGCGGCGGCCAGCCCGGCGACCGACTCGTCCGAGGTCACGTCGCAGGCCACCGCGCTCGCCGCGCCGCCGGCCGCCTCGATCTCGGCGACCAGCGCGGCGAGCCGGTCGGTACGCCGGGCGGCGGCGAGCACGTGGAATCCCTCGGCGGCGAGCCGGCGGGCGGTGGCCGCGCCGATCCCGCTGGACGCCCCGGTGACGATGGCGACTGAAGTCATCCGGACATTGTCCACCGCCGCCCGGCCGCGCGCGGTGATGAGGTCCGTCACGCCGGGGACCCGGCGAAGGGCATTTCCGAACCCCGATGGGGAAGATGAGATCCGGCACACGGGTTGACCGAGAAGCGCCGGTCGTGCGGGACGGCATCAACCGTGACAGAGGGAGCGGACGTGGCGGATTTGCACACCGGTGTCGGTCGTCAGCGAGGTGCCCTGCCGTGGCCGCGGCCGCGCCGTATCGCCACGCTCTCGGTGCACACGTCGCCGCTGCACCAGCCCGGCACCGGTGACGCGGGGGGCATGAACGTCTACATCCTGGAGGTGGCCCGGCGGCTGGCCGAGGCCGACGTCGAGGTGGAGATCTTCACCCGGGCCACCGCCGGTGACCTGCCCCCGGTGGTCGAGGTGGCGCCCGGCGTGTCCGTCCGGCACGTCACCGCCGGGCCGCTGGAGGGGCTGACCAAGGAGGAACTGCCGGGCCAGCTCTGCGCCTTCACGGCCGGGGTGCTGCGCGCCGAGGCGGCCCGCCCGCCGGGCCACTACGACCTGATCCACTCGCACTACTGGCTCTCCGGCCAGGTCGGCTGGCTGGCCAAGGAGCGCTGGGGCGTACCGCTGGTGCACACCGCGCACACGCTGGCGAAGGTCAAGAACGCCCGCCTCGCCGCCGGGGACCGCCCCGAGCCGAAGGCCCGCGTGATCGGCGAGGAGCAGGTGGTCACCGAGGCGGACCGGCTGGTCGCCAACACCCGGGTCGAGGCCCGTGATCTGCTCGACCGGTACGCGGCCGACCCGGACCGGGTGGCGATCGTGGAACCCGGCGTCGACCTGGAGCGGTTCCGTCCCGCCGTCGGTGACCGGGACGCCGCGACCCGGGCCGCACGCCGCCGGCTCGGCCTGCCGGCCGACGGGTACGTGGTCGCGTTCGTCGGCCGCATCCAGCCGCTCAAGGCGCCGGACGTGCTGGTCCGTGCCGCCGCCGCGCTGCGTGAACGGGATCCGGCGCTGGCCGACGAGCTGACCGTGGTGATCTGCGGCGGGCCCAGCGGCAGTGGCCTGGACCGGCCCACCGCCCTGATCGAGCTGGCGCACGCGCTCGGCATCGCCGACCGGGTGCGTTTCCTGCCGCCGCAGACCGGCGCGGACCTGCCCGCTCTCTACCGCGCCGCCGACCTGGTCGCGGTGCCGTCGCACAACGAGTCGTTCGGCCTCGTGGCGCTGGAGGCCCAGGCGTGCGGCACGCCGGTGCTGGCCGCCGCCGTGGGCGGCCTGGTCACCGCGGTACGCGACGGCGTCAGCGGCATGCTCATCGACGGCCACGACCCGGTCGACTGGGCCCGGGCGCTGGCGCGCCTGCTGCCCGATCCGGTACGCCGTGCCGCGCTGGGCCGGGGCGCCGAGCGGCACGCCCGGGACTTCTCCTGGCACCGCACCGCCTCCGGCCTGCTCGCCGTCTACGGGGAGGCGATCACCGAGCACCGGGCCCGGCTGGCGCGGCGGCTCGGCGACCCGGCGATGCTGTGCTCCTGGTGATCACCCGTCCGGCGGCCCCGGTCGACCGGTCGTAGAGTGGGTGCGATGAGCCGCAGGAGTGAGGTCGCCGCGCTGATCGAGTCCGTCTGCGCCGAGCGCGAGCTGGAGTGGGAGTCGACCGGCGAGGCGTCGTACGCGGTGACCCTGCCGGGCACGCACAAGCTCAAGACGATCTGCAACCTGATCGTGGGCGAGCACGCGCTGCGGGTCGAGGCGTTCGTGATGCGCCAGCCCGACGAGCGCCGCGAGGAGCTGTGGGCCTGGCTGCTGCAGCGCAACGCCCGCATGTACGGCGTCTCGTTCTCCATCGACGCGGTCGGCGACGTCTACCTGACCGGTCGGGTCAACCTGGCCGGGGTCGACGCCGACGAGCTGGACCGGCTGCTGGGCTCCGTGCTGACGTACGCCGACGAGTCGTTCGACAGCATGCTGGAGATCGGCTTCGGCACGGCGATCCGCCGGGAGTGGGAGTGGCGGGTCAAGCGCGGCGAGTCGACTGCCAACCTGGCCGCGTTCGCGCACCTCTTCGAGCCGTCCGCCACTGCCGGATCGCCCGCCGGAGGTTCGGAGCCCTCCTGACGGGTATGCCGCCCCGCGCGGTGCGGAGCATTGGGACCCACCGCGGGCCGAGGACGGACTGTCGAGGAGCGTGTCCCATGGCTCAGCGCAACAGCTCAGGTCGCGGCACGACTGCGACCCGGACCAAGCGGCAAAGCGGCAACCAGACGCCGAACACCCCGAGGGTGTCGGAGTCGGCGATCTCCCGGATGAAGGTGGACGACATCCGCAGCCAGCTCAAGCGGCGCGGGGTCTCCGGGATCTCCGCGCTGCGGAAGCCGGAACTCGTGAAGACCCTGGCGCGGACGATGCGCGGGGAGGGCGGCGCCGCGCGGCGCAGCTCCGGACCGGCCGGGCGGCCGGCCGCGACCCGCAAGAGCACCGCCGCGAAGAAGACCACTGCCCGCCGGGCCACGTCGCCGGCCAAGTCCGCGCCGGCCGCGCGGGCCACCGGTGCCAGAGCCAAGGCGACGGGTACGCGCAAGGCGGCCCCGCCCCGCGCCAAGGCCACCTCGTCGCGGGCGACCGCGACGCGCGAAGGCGGCCCCGTCCCGCGCGAAGGCCACGCCCGCCCGGGCGAAGAAGGCGGCTCCGTCGAGGGCGAAGGCCGCTCCTTCACGCGCCAAGGCGGCACCGGCCCGGAAGGCGACGTCGGCTCGGGCGCAGAGCGCGCCGACCCGTGGGCCGGCGTCCAGCCGGTCGATCGGATCGTCGCAGCTCATCACGTCGCTCGCGGACCGGCCGGAGCGTCCGGGCCGGAGCCTGGTCACCCGTAACCACGAGGTGATCCAGCGCTGGGCGCGGGCGCGGGGCGCGAAGCCGGCCACCATCGCCGGCACCGAGCGTGCGGGCCGGCCCGGGGTGCTGACGTTCAACATCCCCGGCTACCGGGAGAGCAGCCGGATCCGGGAGATCACCTGGGACGACTGGTTCCGGACGTTCGACCTGCGGCGGCTGAACCTGATCTACCAGGAGCAGATGCGGGACGGGCGGCAGAGCAACTTCTTCCGGACCGAGAACCCGAATCGCGAGGACGGCTGAGGTTTACGGGAATGGACCCCGGGAACCCGGTGTTTGCCATCCCAGGGACCGCAGCACGGACAGCCGGATTCCCGACACGGACGCTGTGACGGGCAAGACAGCGATCTGGGTTGAATCCGGAATCTGGGCGAACTAACTTTATTGCACCGCGTCACGCTTGTTTCCGTTCGGGGGAGCGGTGGATCGATCAGATCCGCGCAGGCGAGATGCGAAGATCGGGTGGAGCACGCCGTTGGGGGACGGTGCCACCCGTGGAACCGGCGGCGCGAGCGGGCGACGCTTACGGGGGTGAGTGTCGCCCGCCGCCGCCGGGCGTACGGTCAGAGCGCCCATCTCGACGGGGGTCGGGATGGGCGCTCTGCCGTTGTCGGCGCTCAGCGGGCAGACGAGACCGGTTCCACGGCTGCCGCCCGCAGCGCGGCCACCCGGCGCTCCCGGGGCGGCCCGGCGAGCAGGTGCCCGGCGGCGGCCAGCAGCCCGAGCGCGCCGACCACCAGCCAGTGCCGCTCGCCCAGATGTTCCAGGCTGAGCCCGCCCAGCGCCGGCGCGACGAACGACGCGGCCGGGAACGTCAGGTAGAACACCGACTGGTAGCGGGCCCGCAGCTCGGGCGGGGCGAGGTCGGCGTTGATCTGCGCGTTCGGCGGTGCGGCGAGCATCTGCCCGGCCGTCCAGACCACCGCCGCGCCGAGGTAGAGCGGCAGCCCGTCGGCGACTGTCAGCGTGCCGAACCCGAGCGCCATCAGAGCGGTGGAGGCGGCCAGCACCGTCGACTTGCGGTACGGCTCGATGAGCCGGGGCACGAACAGCTGCCCGACCACGATGAGCGCCCCGCCGAGCGCCACCACCAGCCCGTACGCCGACGGGCGCAGGCCGTCCGCGCGCATCGCCAGCGGCATGATCGTCGAGGTCTGCATGGTCAGCACGGCCAGCAGGAACGTCAGCCCGACGAACACCAGGAACGTGCGGTCGGTGAGCGCGGTGTGCAGCCCGGGACGGCGTCCCATCACCGCCCGTGGCGTGAGCGCCGGCCGCCGGGTGAGCGTCTCCGGCACCTTCAGCGCGATCACCACCGCCGCCGCCAGCGTGGCTGCGGCGTCGACCAGGAACAGCGCGGTGAAGCTGGCCTCGGCGAGGATTCCGGCCAGCAGCGAGGCCACCGCCATGCCCAGGTTGAACGCCCAGAACTGCAGGTTGAACGCGCGGGAGCGGCGCGCCTCGGGTACCACGTCCACGATGGCCGCCACGAACGCCGGGCTGGGCATCGAGTGCGCCACCCCGACCAGCGTGGCGAGTACGGCGATCACCGCCAGGTGCGTGGTGAACGCCAGCGCCGCCATCAGCCCGGCGGCGACCAGGTGGGCGGCGAGCAGCGTGGCCCGCCGTCCCCAGCGGTCCGCCAGCACACCGCCGAGCAGCGTGCCGGCCGCGCCGCCGATCCCGTACGCGCCGACCACCAGTCCGGCCAGCGACGGCGGGGCACCCCGCGCGACGGTCAGGTACAGCGACAGGAACAGCAGCGCGAACGCGCCGGCCCGGTTGATCAGCAGGCCGGACCAGAGGTACCAGAACGTGGCGGGGAGCCCGCCGGCCGTGTCGTCCCACCAGCGCCGCAGGCCGTGCACCAGTCCTCCAGGAAGGTTTCCTTACCGATTCCGTCCCGTACGGTATCCATCCGCCTCGGGGCGGTCGCGTCGGGGCGTACTCAGGAACCGGCCCGGACCGGCGCAGCGGGTGCGGTGGCCGCGGCCTCGCCCGCCTCGGGCGCCGGGGAGGTGGTGACGGTGACCGGCGCGACCGGCGTGCCCACTGCGCGCAGCGCGAGCGCGCGGCGCTCCCGGGCCGGGCCGGAGATCAGGTGGGCGACGGCCGCCACGACGCCGATGCCCGCGCAGCCGAGCCAGAGCGTGCTGTTGCCGGCTTGCTCGCGGACCAGGCCGCCGAGGATCGGCGCGGCGGCGCCGGCGAGCTGCCAGGACAGCGAGAAGACGCCCTGGTAGCGGCCGCGCAGCGCGGTCGGCGACAGCTCCGCGATCAGGGTGGCGTTGGACGGCGAGTTGAGCATCTCGCCGACGGTCCAGATCAGCACGGTCAGGCCGTAGAGCCAGACCGTGTCGGCGAACGCGGTGAGCCCGAACCCGGCGCCCATCACCAGCGACGCGAGCGCCAGCACGTGTGAGCGGCTGCGGCCCTTGATGAGCCGGGGTACGAAGAGCTGGCCGACCACGATGAGCACGCCGTTGAGCGCGATCACCGAGCCGTACGTGGCGGGGCTGAGCCCGGAGTCGCCCATGGCGATCGGCAGCATCGAGATGTGCTGGAGGAACACCAGCGCGGCGAGCAGGTTGAGCGCGACGAAGCCGAGGAACACCCGGTCGGCGAGGATGGTGCGCAGCGCGCCGGCCTGCGCCGGCATCCCCTTGGCCGGCAGTACGGTGACCGGGCCGCGGGTCTCGCCGACCTTGGCGAAGATGATCAGCGCGGTCACGAGTGTGGTGGTCGCGTTCACCAGGAACAGCAGCAGGTAGCTGCCCTGGGCGGCGAAGCCGGCGAGCACGGCGGCGCAGGCGAAACCGAGGTTGATGGCCCAGTAGTTCAGCGAGAAGGCGCGCAGCCGGTCCTTGTCCGGCACCACGTCGACCATCATCGCGCCGAAGGCCGGGCGGGCCGCCTCGGCGAACGCGCCGAGCAGCAGCGCGCCCACGGCGACCGCCCAGAGCGGCCGGGCGAGGCCCAGCGCGATCATCATGCCCGCCGCGCCGACGTGCGCGACGAGCAGCGTGGGCCGCCGTCCCCAGCGGTCGGTCAGGGTGCCGCCGATGGTGGTGCCGACCGCGCCGCCGGCGCCCCAGAGACCGATCACCAG
This sequence comes from Micromonospora sp. M42, assembly GCF_000568915.1. Taxonomy (NCBI): domain Bacteria; kingdom Bacillati; phylum Actinomycetota; class Actinomycetes; order Micromonosporales; family Micromonosporaceae; genus Micromonospora; species Micromonospora sp. M42. The sequence goes on from NZ_KK037233.1 coordinate 4,904,084, forward strand.
ACCGGCCTGGGCGGCGGAGAAGCCGCGTTCCTGGGTCAGGTAGATGGCCAGGAAGATCAGGACGAACGAGCCGAGCCGGTTGATCAGCGTGCCGGCCCAGAGGTACCAGAACGTCCGTGGCAGGCCACCCGTCGTGTCCTGGAACCAGCCTCGTACCGTCCGCATCCCGACGCCCCCGTGTGGTAATGACCGATCTGTTTAGAACGCCTTACAACCTAGTGCCGGGCCGAAGCCGTGGTCATCAGGTTTTCCACGTGGTGGTCGTCACCACAGGTCGCCGCGTGTCCGTCGCGCCGGTACGGCAGGATGATCGGCATGACTGCGAGCGAGGGGCCCACCGTCGGGACGCTGGTCCTGCTGCGGCACGGCGAGAGCGACTGGAACGCCAAGAACCTCTTCACCGGCTGGGTCGACGTCGACCTGACCGCCAAGGGAGAGACCGAGGCGCGGCGCGGCGGCGAGCTGCTCCGCGAGCACGACCTGCTGCCGGACGTGGTGCACACGAGCCTGCTGCGCCGGGCCATCCGCACCGCCGAGCTGGCGCTGAACGCCGCCGACCGGCACTGGATCGCGGTGCGCCGGTCGTGGCGGCTCAACGAACGCCACTACGGCGCCCTGCAGGGCAAGAACAAGAAGCAGACCCTCGACGAGTACGGCGAGGAGCAGTTCATGCTCTGGCGCCGGTCGTACGACACGCCGCCGCCGCCGATCGACGACGCGGACGAGTGGTCGCAGGTCGGCGACCCCCGGTACGCGCTGCTGCCGACCGAGCTGATGCCGCGCACCGAGTGCCTGAAGGACGTCGTCGACCGGATGCTGCCCTACTGGTACGACTCGATCGTGCCGGACATCCTGGCCGGCCGGACGGTGCTGGTGGCCGCGCACGGCAACTCGCTGCGCGCCCTGGTCAAGCACCTCGACCAGATCTCCGACGAGGCGATCGCCAAGCTGAACATCCCCACCGGCATCCCGCTGCGCTACGACCTGGACGCCGACCTGCGTCCCCAGGTGCTCGGCGGCACGTACCTGGACCCGGACGCGGCCAAGGACGCCGCCGCCGCGGTAGCCAACCAGGGCCGCTGAGCTTGGTGTAAGGAAGGGCCCCTTTTTAACGTCTGCGGTAGAGGAAGGGCCCCTTATTAACGCTCGCTGTTAATAAGGGGCCCTTCCTTGCGCGCGGGCCGGGGTCAGGCGGACGTCGAACCGGTGATCAGGTAGACCACGTGCTCGCCCGCGTTCACCGCGTGGTCGGCGAAACGCTCGTAGAAGCGGCCCAGCAGCGTCGCGTCGATCGCCGTCTCCACCCCGTACGGCCAGTCGTCGCCGAGCAGCACACCGAACAGGCTCCTGTGCAGGTCGTCCATCGCGTCGTCGTCGCCGTCCAGCTCGGCGGCCACGGCGGCGTCCGGCTTGGCCAGCACGGACCCGATCTTCTCCGCCATCCGGTCGGCGATCCCGGCCATGTCGGTGAAGACCGGCCGCAGCTCCGCCGGGACGGCCGGGGACGGGTGCCGGCGCAGCGCCGTCTTCGCCACGTGGTCGGCCAGGTCGCCCATCCGTTCCAGATCGGCTGCCACGTGCAGCGCGGTGATCATGGCACGCAGGTCGGAGGCGACCGGCGCCTGCCGGGCCAGCAGGTCGCAGACCCGCTCCTCCACGTGCCGATACAGCTCGTCGATCTCGGCGTCCCGCGCGATCACCGTCTCGGCGGCCGTCCGGTCGGCGGTCAGCAGACCCTTCGTGGCCTGCCGCATGGCCGCGCGTACCGCCTCGGCCATGTCCACCAGCAACTGGCTGACAATCTGCAGGTCGGCCCGGAACTCGTCGCGCATCGTCACTTCCTGGGGTCGGTGCCGCGACCCCGAGGGGTACGGCGGGAGCAGGTGCGCGCCCCACGCTAGGCCGAACGGTCGGCACCAGGATGAACGTGGGTGAACGACGCGGGGCCCGCAGGTGAACTTTGCCGGAAGCGAGAGTGGTTCGTCCCTTTGTGCCCGATCCCTGGGTTAACAATGACCCTACGATCGCCGGGTGGAATGGGCGGTGGCCGTCGCGGTGGCCGTGGCGCTGGTGACCGGGCTGGTCGCCGGGGCGACGCTGTCCGGACCGGTTGAGCAGTGGCGGCGCCGGCGGGCGTCGCGGGGCGGCGGGACCACCCGTCGTGACGCAGGGAGGCCGACGATTCCGGACGACCAGCAGGGGGGCCTATCCGGGCTCGGACGCAAGACGATCGACTCGCTGCGCGCCGGCGTGGTGGTGCTCGGCCCGGACGACGTGCCGGTCCTCGTAAACCCGGCCGCCCGGGCGATGGGTCTGCTGCGTACCGGGGCGACACCCGGCTCGATCGCGGCGCACCCGTTGATCCGTACCCTCGCCGGGCAGGTCCGCCGCACGGGCGTGCGGCGCGAGATCGAGCTGGACCTGCCCCGGGGCCGCGACGGCGGTGGCGACAACCCGCTCGGCGTGCACCTGCGGGCGATGGGACTGGGCTCCGGCTACGTCTCGATCGAGGCCGTCGACGTCACCGAGTCGCACCGTCTCGCCCGGGTACGCCGGGACTTCGTGGCTAACGTCAGCCACGAGCTGAAGACACCCATCGGCGCGCTGCAACTGCTCGCCGAAGCGCTCGTCGACGCCACCGAACCGGCCTCCGACGGCGCGCCCGACCTGTCCGAGGACCTGGTCGCCGCGCGGCGGTTCGCCGAGCGGATCCAGCACGAGTCGACCCGGCTCGGCCGCCTCGTGCAGGAGCTGCTGGAACTGACCCGCCTCCAGGGCGCCGAGCCGCAACCCGCGCCCGAGCCGGTCTCGGTGGACTGGGTGCTCGCCGAGGTCGTCGACCGCACCCGCACCGCGGCCGCCGCCCGCCGGGTGGAGATCGCCGTCGGCGGGCAGCGGGGCCTGACCGTGTACGGCAGCGACAGCCAACTCGCCACCGCGGTGGCGAACCTGGTGGAGAACGCGATCACCTACTCCGGCGAGGACACCACGGTCCGGGTGACGGTCACCGGAACCGACGAACACGTCGAGATCGCCGTGGCCGACCAGGGCATCGGCATCGCCCCGAACGACGTGGACCGGATCTTCGAGCGGTTCTACCGCGCCGACCAGGCCCGCTCCCGCGCGACCGGCGGCACCGGCCTGGGACTGGCCATCGTCAAGCACATCGCCAGCAACCATGGCGGCCGGGTGGACGTGTCGAGCACTCTTGGCGGGGGGTCGACGTTCACCCTCCGGTTGCCCGCCCGCCCCCCGGACGACCTGGAGACGACACTCGCCTCCGCTGGGATCGAGGCCGGCCCGGCCGAGCTCCGGCAGGTCTGACCACAGGAAAGGAAACACCCGTTGAGCCGCGTACTGGTGGTCGAGGACGAGGAGTCGTTCTCCGACGCCCTGTCCTACATGCTCCGCAAGGAGGGTTTCGAGGTCTCCGTCGCCGCGACGGGCACCGACGCCCTCACCGAGTTCGACCGGACCGGCGCCGACATCGTGCTGCTCGACCTGATGCTGCCGGAGATGTCGGGCACCGAGGTGTGCCGGCAGCTCCGCCAGCGCTCGCACGTGCCGATCATCATGGTCACCGCGCGGGACAGCGAGATCGACAAGGTGGTCGGCCTGGAGATCGGCGCCGACGACTACGTGACGAAGCCGTACTCGCCGCGTGAACTGGTCGCCCGTATCCGGGCGGTGCTGCGCCGGCAGAGCGCCGAGTCGAACGAGACGGGCGCGCCGACGCTCGCCGCCGGCCCGGTCCGGATGGACATCGAACGGCACGTGGTGACGGTCGGCGGCGCCGGGGTGCAGCTTCCGCTCAAGGAGTTCGAGCTGCTGGAGTTGCTGCTGCGCAACGCCGGGCGGGTGCTCACCCGCGGGCAGTTGATCGACCGGGTCTGGGGCGCCGACTACGTGGGCGACACCAAGACGCTGGATGTGCACGTGAAGCGGCTGCGTTCCAAGATCGAGCCGGAGCCGTCCGCGCCGCGCTACATCGTCACGGTCCGAGGCCTGGGCTACAAGTTCGAGCCCTGACCACCCCCCGCCCCCGCCCCGTCCCCTGGTCCCCCGTCCACGCCGTCCACCCGTCCACGCCCCCCGCCGATCTTGGAGTTGTGGCGCCCAGGATGCCCGGCTTGGCACCTTTCGCGAGGCACCACAACTCCAAGATCGCCGACCCTCGGGGCCTCCCGGGGGAGTTCTCGACCCCCACTCTCCGCCCAGCCCTCCCTCGATCGCGCGATCTTGCACTTTGGTGCCCCGCAAACCGGGCGAATCGGGTGCACGGAGGGCGCAAACTGCAAGATCGCGGGACCGGTCGCGGCCGCTTCGCTCTCGTCCAGCGCACCCGTCCTGCCCGGTCGCGTCGATCATGAACTTGGCGGCACTTGGTGTCCGGTTTGTCACCGCTAACCTCATGATCAACCCGGTGTGGGGGCCTGGTGAAGGCTTGTCGGACCTTGGAGTTGTGGTGCCCAGGATGCCCGGCTTGACGCCCTTCGTGAGGTGCCACAACTCCAAGATCGCGGTGATCAAGGAGTTAGTGGGCTCGTGGGTGCCGGAAAGGGCCGCAAACTCCTTGATCAACAGGGCGTGGAGCGAGGCGGCCGGGCCGGGCTCGGTGAGGTTTGGCGTGTGTGGGCGGGGTGTCGGGTTCGGTGGTGGTGGGCGGCACTCTGGTGGCGGAATCGCTGGCGGGTGCGGGGCGTTGTAACCGGGTGAACGACCGAGCAAGGCCGCGCCCCCGAGCGCGTCGGCTGTGGGAACAGACCTCAGGCCGTTGAGTACGTGCGACGGCGTGAGCCGCGGGGAATCATCCCGCCCGGCTGGTCGTTGAGCATGGTTCCGACGACGTGAGCCCCGCGCCGCACCCCGACAGCGTGAGCTGGCCCGGGAATGATGCCGGGCCGACAGTCGTTGGACATGCTCCCGGCGCCGCGTAGAGGCCCCCAGCCCCCGCGAGCAGCCGAGATCCCCCTTGAGACTTTCTTGAGCGCCTGACGGTGCCCACGCACCCCCGGTCCCCCCGGGGGGTGTGTCGACCCCCGAATGGAGCCCCCATCATGAACACGATTCTGCGCAAGAGCGTTCTGGGTATTGCTGGTCTGGCTTTCACCGGTGGCGTGTTCGCCGGCCCGGTCGCCGCTCACGCCGTTGACCCCACCCACGCGGTCAAGCCGGTCACCGCCACGGTGCAGTCCGACAAGCTGATCCCGCACGGCGTGCAGGGCGCCCAGTCCCGCATCGACCTCAACGACGAGCAGACCGCCAACGTCAAGGCCATCATTGCCGCGACGAAGAAGGCCGGCATGGACGAGCGCGCCGCGGTCGTGTCGATCGCTACCGCGTTGCAGGAGTCGAAGCTGGAGAACCTCGGCCACCTCGGTGACCGTAACGACCACGACTCGCAGGGCCTGTTCCAGCAGCGCCCCTCCTCCGGGTGGGGCACGGTCGAGCAGATCACCGACCCCGAATACTCCACGACCGCGTTCCTGAAGGGTCTGAAGCAGGTCGACGGCTGGCAGGACATGCCGCTGACCAAGGCCGCCCAGACCGTCCAGGTCTCCGCCTACCCCGACCACTACGCCCAGTGGGAGCAGCAGGCCGCCGACCTCGTCGCCGAGCACTGGAACAAGTAAGAGATACGAAGGCCGGCACCCCGAGACGGGGTGCCGGCCTTCACTCGCTTGCGGGGTGCGGGGCGATCTGACCCTGGCGCTGCCGGGCGGCGCACAGCTCGGCCAGCTTCGCGTACGCGGGCGCGCCGATCAGCGCGGTCAGCTCCGGCCCGTACGAGACGTACATCGGCTCGGCGCCGACGTGCGCGTCGGTCGAGGAGGTGCACCACCAGTCGAGGTCGTGCCCGCCCGCGCCCCAGCCGCGCCTGTCGAACTCGGCGAGCGTGGAGATCAGCACCTTCGTGTTGTCCGGCCGCTTGTGCCATTCCTGATCGCGGCGTACCGGCAGTTGCCAGCACACGTCCGGCTTGTACTCCAGCGGGTGCACCCCGTCGCGCAGCGCCTGGGCGTGCAGCGCGCAGCCGCCACCGCCGGCGAAGTCGGCGTCGTTGAGGAACACGCACGGGGCGTCCACGTCGCGGGTGGCGGTACGCCGGGCCGGCGTCTTGCCGTCGACCGTGTCGTTCTCGGTCCAGTTCTTGAACCCGCGCCGGAAGTGCTGCCACGTCTCCGGCGTCAGCCGCTTGACCGCGGCCCGGACCCGCTTCTCGTCGTCGGAGTCGGTGAAGAACGCGCCGTGCGAGCAGCACCCGTCGGCGGCCCGTCCGGCGATGATGCCGTGGCAGCCCTGCCCGAAGATGCACGTCCAGCGGGAGAGCAGCCAGGTCAGGTCGGCGCGGACGACGTGCTTCGGGTCGGCCGGGTCGACGAACTCGATCCACTCCCGGGGAAAGTCCAGCCCGACCTCGCGGCTGCGCGGGTCCTCGGGGTCGTCCACCAGCACGTGAAGCTCGATCTGCCCTGTCACTCGGACCAGCGTACGCGCGGTGACCCCGCCCGGCCGCCGAGCCGACGAAACGTGTTGGCCCTAGGGTCTTTCCCATGCGACTGGGTGTCCTCGACGTCGGTTCCAACACGGTGCATCTGCTGGTGGTCGACGCCCACCACGGCGCGCATCCCTGGCCGGCGCACTCGGAGAAGGTGGTGCTGCGGCTGGCCGAGCAGATCGGTCCGGACGGCGCGCTCACAGTCGGCGGCGCGGACGGCCTGGTCAAGGCGGTCGGCATGGCCCGGGCGGCGGCGGACGGGCTGGGCGCCGAGGATCTGCTGGCGTTCGCCACGAGCGCTGTTCGCGACGCCACGAACGCCGCCGACGTGCTGGCCCGCGTCCGCGACGAGACGGGCGTACGCCTGGAGGTGCTCTCCGGGGCGGACGAGGCGCGGATGACGTTCCTCGCGGTGCGGCGGTGGTTCGGCTGGTCCGCCGGGCGGCTGCTGGCGATGGACATCGGCGGCGGCTCGCTGGAGCTGGCGGCCGGCATCGACGAGCACCCGGACGTGGCGATCTCGCTGCCGCTCGGCGCGGGCCGGCTGAGCCGGGAGCGGCTGGCGGTCGACCCGGCCGGCACGGCGCCGCCGTCGGCCGAGGCCGTGGAGGAACTGCGGGCGTACGTGGACGCGCAGCTCGACCCGGTGGTGGAGCAGTTGACGGCGGTGGGCTGGGAGCGTCCGGTCGCCACGTCGAAGACGTTCCGCACGCTGGCCCGGCTGGCCGGGGCCGCTCCCTCCGGTGCGGGCCTGTGGGCGCGGCGCAGCCTGACCCGTACCGGCCTGCGGCAGGTGCTGGGGTTCATCAGGCACATCCCGCCGGCCCAGTTGCCCGAGCTGGAGGGGGTGAGCGCGCAGCGGGCGCACCAGTTGCTCGCGGGCGCGGTGGTGGCCGAGGCGGTGATGCGGCGGCTCGGTGTGGACGGCGTGGACATCTGCCCGTGGGCGCTGCGCGAGGGCGTCATCCTGCGTCGGCTGGATCAGCTCGCGCCGATGTGACCGTACGAGCGCTCTGGGTTGCTTTGCGGTTGCTCGTCCCGATGCTCGCTGGCGGTTGGAGCTACCCTCGGAGGCGTGACCTACCGCGTTCCGGTACTCCTGTCCACGTCCTCGGTCTTCCCCGAACGGACCGCGGCGGCGTTCCAGCTCGCCGCCGAACTCGGCTACGACGGCATCGAGGTGATGGTCTGGACCGACCCGGTCAGCCAGGACGCGGGCGCGTTGCGCGGCCTCGCCGAGCACTACGGCGTCCCGGTGCTGTCGGTGCACGCCCCCTGCCTGCTGGTCACCCAGCGGGTGTGGAGCCCCGACCCGTGGGAGCGGCTGCGCAAGGCCGCCGAGCTGGCCGAGACGCTGGAGGCGCCGACCGTCGTGGTGCACCCGCCGTTCACCTGGCAGCGTGACTACGCGCGTACCTTCGCCGACGGGCTCGACACGATCGCCGGGCAGTTCGGCGGCCTGCACTTCGGGGTGGAGAACATGTACCCGGTGCGGATGGCGGGGCGGCAGTTCGTCCCGTACGCGCCGGGCTGGGACCCGACCGAGATCGGGTACGCCTCGTACACGCTCGACCTGTCGCACTGCGCTGCGTCGCACACCGACGCGATGGCGATGGCCGACCGGATGGGTTCCGGCCTGGCGCACGTGCACCTGGGCGACGGCACCGGCGAGGGGCGTGACGAGCACCTGGTGCCCGGTCGCGGCGGGCAGCCCTGCGCCGAGATGCTCCGCTCGCTCGCCGGCCGAGGGTTCAGCGGCACGGTGGCGGTAGAGGTGACCACCCGGGGCGCGAAGAGCCGGGCGGTCCGGGAGGCGGACCTGCGCGAGTCGCTGGAGTTCGCCCGGGCGAACCTGACCGCGCCCTCGCCGGTCGACGCCTGACCGGGGCGCGCCGCCCCGGAGGTCAGCTCACCGGGGACAGCGGCTGCGCGGGGACGGCCTGCTCGCCGACCGCGGCCCGCTTGCGGGCCCGATGCGCCGCCACGTGGGAGCGGGTGGCGCAGCGCTCGGAGCAGAACCGCCGGCAGCAGTTGGACGAGGTGTCCAGGTAGACGTTGCCGCAGCGGTCGTCGGCGCAGACGCCGAAGCGGGCGCTGCCGTACTCGCAGAGCCACACCGACAGGCCCCAGACCGCCCCGGCCAGGTATTCGGAGGAGACCGACGCGCCCCGGCTGGTCACGTGCATGTGCCAGTCGGAGGAGTCGTGGCCGGAGATGCGCGGCTGCACCGGGAACGCCTCCAGCAGCGCGTTCAGCTCCGCCACCGCTTCGTTGTCCCGGCCCGAGGTGCCGTACTCGAAGACGTCCCGGAGTCGCTTCTGCGCCCGCCGGAAGATCGCCAGGTCCCGTTCCGCGACTTCGTCGCGCATCCAGCCCTGCTCGTCCGAGAAGACAGCCCGTAGGCCGTCCAGGTCGTCCAGCCGGGCGTTGACGAGCTCGACCCCGGTCCGGGCGTACGCGTCGAAGTTCACGACACCAACGGTAGACGACTCACGGCAGACGCGGTGCGTCGATGTAGTGGGGCAGGAACCGCGCGTAACCGTCAGTGATGAGGCTCTCGCTCTCCCGTACGCCGGCACCGGCTGACTCGCCGTCCACGATCCAGCTGCCGAGCACCGTCCGGTTGCCCTCGAACTCGGGCAACGCGCGGAACTCCTGGAAGCAGAAGCCCTCGTCGCCGTAGATCCCCGGGTTGGTGATCTCCGTGTCGGCGGTCACGATGCGTACCGAACCGCCTTCGCGGCCGAGCAGCGGCTTGGCCACGTACTCGGTCATGCCGCGCGGTGAGTCCAGGTACGCGGGCAGCAGGTAGTCGTGCCCCGGGTACAGCTCCCAGAGCACCGCCAGCAGCGCCTTGTTCGACAGCAGCAGCTTCCAGGCCGGCTCGATCCAGGTGGTGGGCGTGCCCGGGTCGAGCGCGGGCCGCCCGTACGGCTCGGCCAGCATCCACTCCCAGGGGTAGAGCTTGAAGCAGGTGGTGATCGGGCGGTCGTCGGCGTCGACGAAGCGCCGCCCGTCCCAGCCGACCTGCTGGATCGGCATGAGCGTCACGTCCAGCCCGGCCTGGCGGGCCGTCTCGGCCAGGTAGCCGGCGGTGATCTGGTCCTCGCCCGACTCCTCTTCCTCGGACCAGAGCACGTGCGTCCGGCGCTCGTGCAGCCCGGCGCCGATCTTGGCCCACGCGCCGACCAGCCGTTCGTGCAGGCTGTTCCACTGGTCCGCGTCCGGGCGGGTGTGTTCCAGCCAGTACCACTGCACGATGCTCGCCTCGACCAGCGCGGTCGGGGTGTCGGCGTTGTACTCCAGCATCTTCGGCGGGCCGCTGCCGTCGTACCAGAGGTCGAACCGGCCGTACAGCGTCGGCGGGCTCTCCCGCAGCGAGCGGGCGACCGCCTCGGCGGCCCATTCGGGGATGCCGAACTCGGCGTACCGGTTGCGGGCCACCACGTGCTCGGCGGCGGCCACCGACATCCGGTGCAGCTCCTCCGTCGCCTCCTCCAGGCGGAGCACCTCGTCCAGCGTGAACGAGTACGCGGCCGTCTCGTCCCAGTACGACATGACGTTGCCGTCGGGCAGCTCGGTGTCGACGTACACCAGGCCCTGGGCCCGGATGGTCTCGTCCCAGCCGGGGCGCGGCGTGCTGGCCTCGCGGCGCACGTCAGCCGCCGCAGGAGGCGAGGTGGCTGCCGAAGCCGCCGCGCTCGGGCAGCGCGGCGGTCGTCGGGGCCGGCTCGCCGCGCGCGGCGGTGGCGGTCGCCGGCACACGCAGGGCGACCGCGACGGTGTCGCCGCCCCCGCCGGCCGGTCCGAGCGCGCAGTCGTCATCGTCGTCGTCGTAGCCGTTGTTGCAGCCGGAGAGCGCGAGGGCGAGCGCGGTCAGCGCGCCGAGCTGCACGGAGGCCGAGCGGAGCCGCCGCCGGGGGTGTCGTCGATCCACGTGAACGTTGTAGCCGATCGACGCCAGCCGGGGGTGCCCGCCCCGGGTCCGCGCGCCGACCCGAGCGGGCCTCGGACGCGCCCGGCGGAGGGCCGGTGATGAGCGTTACGCTCGGCTCATGCTCCGTTCCGTCATCCTCGCCGCCTCCCGGTCTTCCCAGGTGGAGCGGCTCGTCGCGACGGCCCCGTTCACCCGGGACGTCGTCCGCCGGTTCGTCGCCGGCGCCGCCACCGACGACGCGCTGCGCGCCACCCGCGAGCTGGTCGCCGACGGCCAAGCGGTCACCCTCGACTACCTGGGCGAGGACACCACCACCCCGGAGCAGGCGAACGCCACCCGGGACGAGTACCTCACGCTGCTGAGCCGGCTCGGCGCCGCCGGGCTCACCCCGGCCGCCGAGGTCAGCGTGAAGCTGTCCGCGCTGGGCCAGATGTTCGACGAGCAGCTCGCGTACGACAACGCGCGGGCGATCTGCGCGGCGGCCGACGCGGCGGGCACCACCGTCACGCTGGACATGGAGGACCACACCACCACCGACTCGACGCTGGACATCCTGGCGAAGCTGCGCAAGGACCACCCGTCGACCGGGGCGGTGCTCCAGGCGTACCTGCGGCGGACCGAGTCGGACTGCCGGGAGCTGGCCTCCGCCGGGTCGCGGGTGCGGCTGTGCAAGGGCGCGTACAAGGAGCCGGAGTCGGTGGCGTACCAGTCGGCCCGCGAGGTGGACAAGTCGTACGTGCGCTGCATGAACGTGCTGATGTCCGGCGACGGCTACCCGATGCTCGCCACGCACGACCCGAGGCTGATCGCGATCGGCGAGGACCGCGCCCGCTGGTTCGACCGCGACCCGGCCCGGTTCGAGTTCCAGATGCTCTACGGCATCCGGCCGGAGGAGCAGCAGCGCCTGGTCGGCGAGGGCTACACGGTGCGGACCTACGTCCCCTACGGCGACCAGTGGTACGGCTACCTGATGCGCCGGCTCGCGGAGCGCCCGGCGAACCTGGCGTTCTTCGGCCGCGCGGTGCTGTCGAAGAAGTGAGTCAGTCGTTCGACCAGGCCCGGGTGCACAGCACGAGGCGGTAGCCGTCCGGGTCGGCGAACGCGGCACCCCACCTGTCCCAGTACGGGCCGGCGGAGACCCTGGTCCCGCCGGCCCGTTCCAGTCTCGGGACCAGTTCGTCGTCGGGTGGTCCGTCGAGGTAGAGCACGAAGGGGTCCTCGCCGGTGGGGCGCGGCTCGACCGCGAGCGTCGAGCCGCCGACCAGCTCCAGGTGCCAGCCGGCCCCGGGCAGGCCGAGCATCACCAGGTCGCGGCTCGGGCGGGCGAGGCGTACGTGGGTGTCGGCGGTGATCGGCATGTGCCGGATCGTGCGACCTCATCCCTGGTTGAGGTCAAGCTTGACGCGGCCTGGCTAATAGCATTAGCTTTAGGGCTATGACAGTTAGCCAGTTGGCGCGGGACGGCGGCACTATCGCGTACGAGGTGCACGGCTCGGGCCCGCTCGTGGTGCTCGCGCACGGCATGGGCGAGAACCGGGCCGCCTTCCGGCACCTGACGCCCCGGCTGGTCGCGGCCGGCTACCGGGTGGCAGCTGTCGACGTACGCGGGCACGGCGACTCCAGCCCGCGCTGGCCCACGTACGCCCCGGAGCACGTCGGCGGCGATCTGCTCGCCGTGGTGCGGGCGCTCGGCGGAGGCCCGGCCACCCTGGTCGGCAGCTCGTCCAGCGCCGCCGCGATCGTCTTCGCCGCCGCCGAGGCGCCGGAACTGGTCAGCGGCATCGTGCAGATCGGCGCGTTCGTCGGCACGCCCAAGCCGAACCCGCTGATGGGGGCCGCGCAAGCCGTCGTGCTGCGCAGCCCTCGGCTGTTCGGGCTGTTCCACCGCACGCTGTTCCCCTGCGGGCGCCCGGCGGACGACGCCGCGTACCGCAAGGAGCTGGTCGCCAAGCTGCGCGGCCGGATGGACGCCGTGCGCGGCGTGGTCGCCCCGGTCGACCCGCACTGGACCGCGCGGGCCCGCGACGTGAACCGGCCGGTGCTCGTGCTGATGGGCACCAAGGACCCGGACTTCCCCGACCCGGGCGCCGAGGCGCGCGCCGCGCGCCGGCAGTTCGCCGTCGCCGAGGCGCGCATGATCGCCGACTCCGGCCACTACCCGCACGCCGACCAGCCCGACGCCACCGCCGCCGACCTGGTCGAGTTCCTGGCGGTGACCGCGCGTGCCTAGGGCCGGCCTGACCCCGGCCACAGTCGTGCGGGAGGCGGCCGTGCTCGCCGACGAGGCCGGCTACGAGAAGCTGACACTGGCGGCGCTCGCCGCCCGGCTCGGCGTCGCGCTGCCCAGCCTCTACAAGCACGTGCGCGGCGTGGACGCGCTGCACCAGCAGCTCGCCGTGCTCGCCACCGCCGAGATCGCCGACGTGCTCACCACCGCCGCCGCGGGCCGGGCCGGCGGCGACGCGTTGCGCGCCGTCGCCGCCGCCTACCGGGCGTACGCGCGGCAGCACCCCGGCCGCTACCCGGCCGCCCAGCGGGCGCCCGACCCGGCCGACGCCGAACACCTCGCCGCCGGTGAGCGCGCGGTCGGCGCGATCCGGGCGATCCTGCTCGGGTACGGCCTCGACGGCGGCGACGCGTTGCGCGCCGTCGCCGCCGCCTACCGGGCGTACGCGCTTCGTCGCGCTGGAGGCGGCCGGCCGCCCAGCGGGCGCCCGACCCGGCCGACGCCGAACACCTCGCCGCCGGTGAGCGCGCGGTCGGCGCGATCCGGGCGATCCTGCTCGGGTACGGCCTCGACGGCGACGACGCGATCGACGCGATCCGGATGTTCCGGGCCGCCGTGCACGGCTTCGTCGCGCTGGAGGCGGCCGGCGGATTCGGGTTGCCCCGCGACACCGACCGTTCCTTCGACCAGCTGATCGCGGGCCTGGACCGCGCCTACCGTTCCTGGGGAGACCGATGACCGCGCTGCTGCTGGGCGTGATCTTCCTGCTGGAGCTGGCCCTGCTGGGCTCGGCCGGGTACTGGGGCTTCACGCTCGACGCCGGCTGGCCGCTGCGCCTGCTGGCCGGGCTCGGCGCGCCGCTGGTGATCGCCGTGGTGTGGGGACTGTTCTGCTCACCGCGCGCCGCCGTGACGCTGCCCGACCCGGCCAAGCTCGCCGTCCAGGCCGCCTGCTTCCTCACCGGCGGCGTGCTGCTCGCCCTGGCCGGTCATGCCGTGCCCGGCGTGGCCCTGGTGGCCCTCTGGGCAGCCGACAAGGCCACGCTGATGCTGACCGGCACCCCGATCTGAGAGATCTTGGAAGAATTCGGCCCCTCTGGGGGCCCTTTCCTTCCAAGATCTCGGAGCGCGGCGGAACAGCGGCGGGACTCTTTCCCGGAACGCCCGATTGGTCGTACCCTTCGCCGGTGACCGACGGCGACGAGCAGCCTCCCGGCCGGACGACGGACGGCGACGAGCATCGTCCCGCTGTCGATGCCGTCGATGCCGTCGACAAGGCGAGCGCCGCCGACGCGGTCGCGGCCAACCTCAGCGCCAACGCCTGCGCTGACGACACCCGCGCCGAGACCGCCCGCGCGGCTGACGCCGGCGCCGACAGCGCCGAGGTGGACGCCGCCGTTGACACCATTGCACCGGCACCGGCACCGGCACCGGCACCGGCACCGGACGCGGCGTCGTTGCCGCACCCCGTCGCGGTACCCGCGCCGTACCCCGTACCAATGGCGCACGTGGGCGAGCCGACGCGGGCGGTGCGGAAGCGGCGGCGCTGGCCGCTCTGGACCGCGCTCGGACTCGCGCTCGGCCTGGTGGCGGGCGCGGTGCCCGGCGTACTCCTGCGCGGGCCCGCGCCGGACGCGGCCGGACGGTCGGCCGCGAAGGGCGACCCGGGCACGGCGGCGCAGCGGCGGCTCGGCGAGCGGATGCTCGCGCTGCTGGACCGGCAGCCACCGCGCTCGTCGGCGCCGACCGGGCCGGCTTCCTCGCCATCGCCGAACCGGCGGCGCGGCCGGCCCTGAGCCGGCGGTACGCGGCGCTGCGGGCGCTGCGCGTCACCGTGTGGCGGCCGGCCGCCGACGGGGTGCCGGAGGCGGCCGACGGGCAGCCCGGACAGTGGCGGCAGACGATCACAGTGGGGTACTGCTTCGTGGCGCCGGACTGCGCGCCGAGCACTGTGGAGCTGGACGCGCGCTGGCGGCTGGTGGGGGAGGAGCCCCGGCTGACCGCGCTGGAACCGTCCGGCACGGACCCGGCCGGCGTCCGGCCGTGGCAGGCGAACGACCTGGCCGTGACGGTCGGGAAGCGGGTGGTGGTGGCCACCACCACCGCCCAGCGGAGCAAGCTGCCCGGCCTGCTCGCCCAGGCCGAGGCGGCCGCCCGGGTCGCGGACCGGTACGCGGTCGGCGACGCGCGGCCGGACCGGTATCTCGTCTACTACGCCGGGAAGACCGAGTGGCGGCGCTGGTACGGCGGCGGCCGGCCGAAGTGGACCGCCGGGTACGCGGTCGGCGTCGGCGGTGGACGCCACGACGTCGTGCTCAACGCCCAGACCCTCACCCCGGACGGCGTCGACGACCTGCTGCGGCACGAACTCACCCACGCCGCCTCGCTGCCCGACCGGGGGTACGCCGACCGCGCGGACTGGTGGCTGGTGGAGGGGCTGGCCGAGTACGCCGGTGCGGACGGCCAGCCGGTCCACCGCTACGAGGGCCTGACCGAGGTGCGCGATCTGCTGCGCGGCGGCTGGTCCGGGCGGCTGGAGGCGGTGGCGCCGGAGGCGGACGCGAGCGACAGCCGGGTCGGCGGCGCCTACGGCGTCGGCTACCTGGCCGTGCGGCACCTGGTCGACCGCTACGGCGAGCAGCGGATGCTCGACTTCTACCGGGCCGTGGTGCACGAGCGGCGGTCACCGGCGCAGGCCGCCGACGAGGTGCTCGGCGACCCGTGGTCGATGCTGCACGACGAGTGCGTCGCGTACGTGCGGGCCGTCGTCGGCTGACACGTCGACGCCTGTCGACGGGGTCGTAGCATGGGCCGGGTGGCCCGCACTCCCTCGCCGCGGCTGCCCGCGGCCCGCCGCCCCCGTCTCGTCACCGCGCTGCTCGCCGTCGTCGCCCTGACCGGCACGACCGCCGCCTCCTGCGGCGACGACGCCCCGGCGGTGACTGTCGCCGAGGTGGGCCGCGCCCCGGTCAGCGAGGTGATCGACGCGCCCGCCACAGTGACCGCACGGGCCGCGGCCACGCTCACCGCGCCCGCCGACGGCACGCTCGCCAGCCTGCGGGTCGCCCCCGGCGCGCGGGTCAGCCGCGGGCAGGTGCTCGCGGTGATCGACTCGCCGTCCGCCCGGGAGCGCCTGGCGCAGGCCCGGGAGGCGCTGCGCGCGGCGAAGCGGGCCGGCCGGGGCACCGGCACCGGTGACCTGGGCGGCAGCCGGCGGGGCACCGACCGGGCCGCCGACGAGGCGTTCGCCGCCGCCCGCGCCGCCGCCGGCAAGGTCGGCGACCCGCAGGTACGCGCCGCGCTGCTGCTCCAGGTCTCCTCGGCGCAGCGGCAGTACGAGTCGGCCGCCCGCGCCGCCGACCGGGCCGTCGCCCAGGTGCAGCGCGGGGTCGCCGGGCTGAACAGCGCCGTCGGCGCGCTGTCGGCCGCGCAGCGACTCCAGGCCCAGCAGGCGTACGACCTGGCGAAGGCGACTGTGGACGCGTTGACGCTGCGCGCGCCGATCTCCGGTGTGGTGCAGCCGGGCGGCACCCGGGCGGCGGCGCCGGCCGATCTGGCCGGGCTGCTCGGTGCGGCCGGTGGCTCTGCGGTGCCCGGTCTCGACCCGTCGGCGTTCGGCGCGGGCGGGCAGGGCGGACCGCCGCCCGGCGTGGACGACGCGATCCCGGCCGGTGGCCGGGTCACCGCCGGCACGCCGGTGCTGACTGTGGTGGACACCGGCCGGCTCGGCCTGCTCGCCGAGGTGGACGAGACGGACGTGCTGTTGGTGCGGGCGGGGGTGCCCGCCTCGGTCGAGTTGGACGCGGTGACCGGCGCGACGTACGACGCCACTGTGCGGTCGGTGGATGTGCTGCCGACCAGTTCGGCGCGGGGTGGCGTCACCTACCGGGTCCGGCTCGACCTCGGTGCCGGACGGATGGGTGAGGCCGAGGCCGCCCCGGCGCCCCGCCCCGGCATGAACGCGGTGGTACGCCTGCGGGTGCGGGAGGCCGCCGACGCGGTGGCGGTGCCGGCGTCGGCGGTCTTCTCCGCCGACGGGCGGGACGCGGTCTGGGTGCTGCGGAACGGTCGCGCCGACCGGGTGCCGGTGACGGTGGGCGTGCAGGGGCAGGACCTGGTGCAGATCGTCGACGGCGTACGGGCCGGCGACCGGGTGGTGGTACGCGGCGCCGACCAGGTCCGCGACGGCCAGGAACTCCCGTGACCGAACCGGCGGTCGAGGCGGTCGACGTCTGGCGCACGTACGAGTTGGACGGCGTCTCGGTGTCCGCGCTGCGCGGGGTGTCGCTCACCATCGACCAGGGCGAGTACGTGGCGGTGATCGGCCCGTCCGGCTCGGGCAAGTCGACGCTCATGCACCTGCTCGGTGGGCTGGACCGGCCCAGCGGCGGCCGGCTGGTGATCGGCGGCCGGGACGTCACCACGCTCACCGCCCCGGAGCTGGCGACGCTGCGCAACGAGACGATCGGCTTCGTGTTCCAGGCGTTCCACCTGCTGGCTCGTACGTCGGCGGTGGACAACGTGGCGCTGCCGCTGGTCTACCGGGGCGTCGGGGCGCGGCAGCGGCGGGAGCGGGCGGCGGCGATGCTGGGCCGGGTCGGGCTCGGCCACCGGCTGCACCACCGGCCCAACCAGCTCTCCGGCGGCGAGCAGCAGCGGGTGGCGATCGCCCGCGCGCTGGTCACCGAACCGGCGGTGCTGCTCGCCGACGAGCCGACCGGCAATCTGGACAGTGCCACCGGCGAGGCGGTGCTGGAGCTGCTGGAACAGCTGAACGCCGAGTCCGGGGTGGCGCTGGTGATGGTGACCCACGACCAGGAGGTGGCCGCCCGGGCGCGCCGGCGGATCGCGGTGCGGGACGGCCTGATCCGCTCGGACAGCGCTCATGATCGACCGCCGTCGGACAGCTCCGGCGTACCTGCGACACTGGACCCCGCTCCCAGCGCGGAGCCCCGGTCCGTGTCCGGAAGCGGCCCGGGGCACCCGCCCGGTGGCTCCGGTGGCGCCGCCGGTGCCACCGGGCGCCTTCCGCGGCCCGGGGAGCGCCCTCGCGCCGAGCAGCGCCGTACGTGGACCGGTGAGGACGCGGGATGAGGCTGGCCGAGGCGTGGCGGGTGGCGTGGGACGCGCTTCGCGCCAACCGGCTGCGCAGCGTGCTGACCATGCTCGGGGTGATCATCGGGGTGGCCTCGGTGGTGATCCTGGTGGCCATCGGCACCGGCACCAAACAGCAGGTCGAGCAGCAGGTCGAAGGGCTCGGCTCGAACCTGCTGCTGGTGGTGCCGGGCCGGATCGAGGTGGGCAACGCGCCGGTGGTCTCGCCGCTGGACCTCAGCGACGCCGACGCCGTCTCCCGGGTGGTCGGCGACCCCGGCCGGGTCGCGGTGACAGTGGCCTCCGGCGCGACCGCCCGGGCCGGCAACCGGTCCGACTTCACCACCGTGCAGGGGGTGCTGGAGACAACGCCGTCGGTGTTCACCAGATCGCTGTCGCGGGGCCGCTACCTCACCGGGGCGGACGTGGACACCAGCCGCCGGGTGGCGGTGCTCGGCGACTCGGTGGCCCGGGCGCTCTTTCCCGACCGGGATCCGCTCGGCCAGCAGGTCACGCTGGCCGGGGTGCGGTTCCGGGTGATCGGCGTCTTCGCGCCGCTCGGGCAGAGCCTCGGCGTGGACCGGGACGACGAGGTGCACGTACCGGTGACGGCGGCGCAACGGCTGTGGGGCACCCAGCGCATCGACGGCATCGCGGTGAAGGCGCCGGACCGGGAGCGGATCGACGAACTCGGCGAGCGGATCGTCGCGGAGCTGTCCCGCCGGCACCCGGACACCGAGTTCAGCGCCGTCACCCAGCGGCAGATCCTCGGCGTGCTCGGCGACATCCTGGGCGTGCTCACCGGTGTGCTGGCCGCCATCGCGGGCATCTCGCTGCTGGTGGGCGGCGTCGGCGTGTCCAACATCATGCTGGTCTCGGTACGCGAGCGGACCCGCGAGATCGGCCTGCGCAAGGCGGTCGGCGCGCGTCCCCGGGACATCGGCGTGCAGTTCCTGCTGGAGGCGGTGCTGCTCACCTCGGTGGGCGGCCTGACCGGGATGGCGCTGGGCGTGGGCACCGCGCTGCTCGTGGACGCGTTCTCCCCGATCCCGGCGGCGATCACCTGGTGGTCGCTGGCGCTGGCGTTCGGCGTCTCCGCGGCGGTCGGCATCGTCTTCGGCGTGGTGCCGGCGCAGCGGGCCGGCCGGCTCGACCCGGTGGTGGCGCTGCGCGCGGAGTAGGCGTTACGGACGAGACACCCGTCCGGGCGAAAAACCCCTGGTGGACATCGGGTGAACGGCTGTCCCGCCATGATCAAAGGGTGGAAGGGATCGCGCAGGTCACAGCCGTCCCGCTACCGTACTGGTTACACGCGCGTCGCTCGTCGAGGCGGGAGCACCTGCCCGGTGACACGCGCCGGGCACGGGAATGGGTCGGTGAGCCATGGCCGGGTCGCAGTCCGACGCACGGCTGTCGGATGTCAGGTTCCTGACCGTCGCCGAGGTGGCGACGGTCATGCGGGTCTCCAAGATGACTGTCTATCGTCTCGTGCACAGCGGTGAGCTGACCGCGGTGCGGGTCGGCCGCTCGTTCCGGGTGCCCGAGCACGCCGTGCACGAATACCTCCGGGGCGCCTTCCAGGAGTCCGCCTGAGCACTCGGCGGGCCGGTCCGCCGAGTGCGACGAAAAGGGGCATCGACGGGGGCGCGTTGGTCCTGCTGACGCACTCCGGTTAGGCTGGACCACGACCGTGATCGCCCTCTGGTGTGCCCTGCCCACCACGCTGGTCCGGTCCGTTGTCCGCAAGCGGTCAAGACGCCACCGGCGGTGGTGTCTTCCGGTCCGCCCCGAACGTTGCATCGAAAGGCTGTCGTATGGGCTCGGTGGTCAAGAAGCGCCGCAAGCGCATGGCTAAGAAGAAGCACCGCAAGCTGCTGCGCAAGACCCGCGTCCAGCGTCGCCGTCTCGGCAAGTGACCGGGGCCGGGCACTGGCCCGGCACCCGGCACCACTTGCCAACTGTCGACCCTCGGAGGCTCAGGTGATCAGGCCGTGGACGTCCCGGCTCGATCCCGCCTGCCGCGCAAGGCGCACGACATGACCCCCGGTGACACCTCCGGTGCCCCGGGGGTCGTCGTCGTGACCGGGGTCGGTCGCTGGCTCGGCGCGCACGTCGCCGCGCGGCTCGCCGCCGACCCGCGGATCGAGCGGGTCATCGGGGTCGATCCGGCGCCGCCCAACCCCGAGCTGGCCGACCTGCTCACCGACGTGGAGCGGGTCCGTCTCGACCTGGACTCGCTCGGCGGTCTCCTGGCCGACCTCGACGTCGACGCCGTGGTGCACCTGGCGCTCGTCACGTCCCCCGACCCGCAGCAGGGCGGCCGGTCGGCGATGAAGGAACAGAACGTCATCGGCACGATGCAGATGCTCGCCGCCGCGCAGCGCGCGCCCCGGCTGCGCAAGCTCGTGGTCCGATCGTCCACCGCCGCGTACGGGGTGTCGTTCCGCGATCCGGCCGTCTTCACCGAGGAGACCGAGCCGCGCGAGGTGCCGCGCGGCGGTTTCGGCCGCGACATACTCGACATCGAGGGGTACGTCCGCGGGTTCCGCCGCCGCCGGCCCGACGTCACCGCGACCGTGCTGCGCTTCGCGCCGTTCATCGGGTACGCCGCCGACACCACGCTCACGCGCTACTTCTCCCAGCCGGTGGTGCCCACCGTCTTCGGCCGTGACCCCCGCCTGCAGTTCGTGCACTTCGACGACGCGCTGGAGGTGCTGCACCGCTCGGTCGCCGAGGACCACCCGGGCACGTACAACGTCGCCGGGCCGGGCGTGCTGTCGCTGTCGCAGGCGATCCGCCGGGCCGGCCGGGTGGCGGTCCCGGTGCTGGAACCGGGCCTGGCCGGGGTCGCCGCGATCGCCCGCAGCCTGGGCTTCGGCCGGTACGGCCTGGACCAGGTGGACCTGTTCGTGCACGGCCGGGTGGTGGACACCAGCCGGCTGGAGCGGGAGTTCGGCTTCACGCCCCGCTCGACCGCCGCCGCGTTCGAGGACTTCATCCGCGCCCACCACGGCGGCGTCGTGGTGACCCGGGACCAGTTGGCCGCGGCCGAGCGTTGGTGCTGGAGAGCATCCGGCAGGTCCGCTCGACCGTACGGGAGCGTTCGTGACCAGCCCGGAGGAGCGGCGCGACGCGCGCTACGACGTACCGCTGGACGTGCCCGGGCCGGGCGCGGAGCCGGCACGGCGCAACGGACACCGCCGGGTGACCGCACCGTCCGCCCGCCCGGCCGCGCCGGTCGAGCCGGACACCTCCGCCGACGAGCCCGGCACCCCGCCCGGGTCGGCCGCCCCGGGTCCGGCCGCGCACCGCCCGACGGCCGAGAAGACGGTGGCCAAGAAGACCGTGGCCAAGAAGCCGGTCGCGAAGAAGGCCGTGGCGAAGAAGGCCGTGGCCGGCGACGCGCCGGCCGGTGACACGCCGCCCGGACCGGCGGTGGCCGACCGGCCGGGCGACCACTGGGACCGCAAGGTGGCGCAGGGCCTGGCGTTCCTGCGGCGGCGGCTCGCCGGTGACTACGAGGTCGACGAGTTCGGCTTCGACCCCGACCTGACCGACGCGGTCGTCCACCCGCTGGTCCGGCTGCTCTACCGGGACTGGTTCCGCACCGAGGTCAGCGGCATCGAGCACGTACCGGCCGAGGGCGCGGGCCTGGTCGTGGGCAACCACTCCGGCACCGTGGCGCTCGACGCGCTGATCCTCTCCACCGCGCTGCACGACCGGCACCCGGCGCGCCGCTACCTGCGGCTACTCGGCGCCGACCTGGTCTTCCGGATGCCCGTCGTCTCCGAGATAGCCCGCAAGACCGGCGGCACCGTCGCCTGCAACCCGGACGCGGAGCGGCTGCTCGGCAACGGCGAACTGGTGGGCGTGTTCCCGGAGGGCTTCAAGGGGGTCGGCAAGCTCTACTCCGACCGCTACAAGCTCCAGCGCTTCGGCCGGGGCGGATTCGTCTCCGCCGCGCTGCGCACCGGCACGCCGATCGTGCCGGTCGCGATCGTCGGCGGCGAGGAGATCTACCCGATGCTCGCCGACATCAAGCCCCTCGCGCGGCTGCTCAAACTGCCGTACTTCCCGGTCACGCCGACGTTCCCCTGGCTCGGGCCGCTGGGCATGGTGCCGCTGCCGAGCAAGTGGCTGATCGAGTTCTGCCCGCCGATCCCGACCGCGCACCTGCGTGACTCCGCCGACGACCCGCTCGTGGTGTTCAACCTCGCCGACCAGGTGCGGGAGACGATCCAGCAGACGCTGCACAAGCTGCTCGAACGCCGCCCCGACCCGTTCGGGCCCTGAGCGAACGCGCGCCGGCTCAGGCCTCGCGGTGGCGGCGCCGGTGCAGCGCCAGTCCGGCCGTGACCGCGCCGGCCAGCAGCCCGGCGGCGGCTGTGGAGGGCACGGCGATGCGTACGGCCCGCCGCCCGGTGCGGAAGTCGCGCACGTCCCAGCCCCGCTCGCGGGCCTGCCGCAGCAGCGCCGGATCGGGATTCACCGCGACCGCACGGCCGACGGCGGAGAGCATCGGTAGGTCGTTCGCCGAGTCGCTGTAGGCCGCGCAGCGGGCCAGGTCCAGCCCTTCCACGGCGGCGAGCTGGGTTACCGCCTCGGCCTTCGCCGGCCCGTGCATCAGGTCACCGACCAGCCGCCCGGTGTACGCGCCGTCGACCACCTCGGCCACGGTGCCGATCGCGCCGGTAAGGCCGAGCCGGGCGGCGATCACCCGGCCGATCTCCACCGGGGCGGCGCTGACCAGCCAGACCCGCTCGCCCGCGTCGAGGTGACGCTGGGCGAGGCGGCGGGTGCCGGCCCAGATGCGCGGGGCCATCAGCTCGTCGAAGATCTCGTCGGCGAGACGCTCGATGTCGTCCACCCGCCAGCCCTGCACGAACGCGAGCGCTGCCTCCTTGGCCTGGGACATGTCGCCCGCGTGCTCGGTGGCGAGCAGCCGGAACCGGGCCTGCTGCCAGGCGAAACGGGCCAGGTCACCGGTGGTGAAGTACTTCCGGGCGGCCAGCCCGCGGGCGAACCAGTAGATCGAGGCGCCCTGCATCATCGTGTTGTCCACGTCGAAGAAGGCGGCGGCGGTGGGGTCCGGCGGGATCGTGGTCGCGGGCGCCGACGGGGCCTCCGACCAGCCGGTGGTGTGCCCGTGCGCGTCGGTGCTGACGGTCACCTTCCGGGTTCCGGCCACGGTGACCTCCCTGCCTCGACGACCGCGTACGCCCTCCGCGTCGAGCGTATCCGGCACGGTGTGACGGGTGGGTGTCCGCCGGGAGAAGTGTGGCGCGGTCGGCGTACGCGCTCAGCGGTCGGCCGGGCAGGCCGCCGGGGCGGGCCCGAGCGCGTCGCTGGCCTGCGGCGCGGGCAGTCCGCAGGCGATCGCCTCGCGCAGCGCGTCGGCGCGCTTGCCGGCCGCGTCGAGCAGCGCCAGCGAGCGGCGGGTGCGGTCCCGCTCGGCGTGGTCGGGCCGGTCCAGCAGGCCGCTGACCACCCGGCGCTGGCCGGCCAGGAACGTGTCCACCGCGTCCAGCGCCACCGGGTCGGAACGCTGCGCCGCGACCGTGGTCAGCAGGCGTACGCCCTGCCGGGTGTCCGCGTCCATGTCGTCCAGGACGGCGCTGAAACCGAGCCGGTCGCCGCGCACCGAGGCGGCCTCGTCCAGCCGGGTGCGGGCGAAGTCGAGGAAGAGCTGCCCACGGCTGATGTCCGAGCTGGCGAGCGCGAGCTGGGCGCGCTCGGTGGAGCGCTTCATGCCGTACAGGGCGTCACCGGGCAGCGCGTTCTCGCTGGCGGCGGAGATGCCGGAGAGGGCGACCGCGCCGGCGGCCACGCCGACCAGGATCGCGCCCCGGGCCCGCGCCCGGCGTCCGGTGATCGCGGGCAGCAGCGTTCCGCGTACCCCGGTGGTGGTCTTGGCCGGAGTGCCGACGCCCTCACGTTCGGCGGTGGCCACGAGCATCGCCCGCAGTCCGGTGCGGAACTCGGCGCCGGGCTCGACGTCGGGCCGTTCGGCGCTGAGCCGGCGGCTCACCTCGACGAGCGCGGTGAGTTCACCGTCCGCCTTGGACCGGACGTGGTGCCGGCGTCCGCCGTTGGCCTCGTCGAGGAGTTGCGCGAAGCGCTCGGCCCGCCGACGGGAGAAGAGGTCGCTGTCCACCGCGGCACCCCCTCTCGCTGGTCACGGCCGGGCGGCCGTCGTCGTCACCAGCGACCGGTGGCAGCGTGTGGCACCGAGTCGACCGGAACGGCCGACCCGACCCGCCGGACCGGGTGGCCCGGGGGACGCCGGGACAACCACTGGTCGCACCCGGAGAAACGGACCGCGCCGGTCGCCGGTTACGGCTGGGACGGCGGCGAAATCACCAAGAGTGATCGGCCTGCGTGGGGCGTCGGGCACGCGACAGCGCCCGGCGGTGGCGCCGGTGAGGAAACGGGACGGTGGCTGCCGGTCAGGAGTGGAAGCCGTCGGGCAGCAGGCGGGCCAGGGCCCGTACCGCGCGGTACTGGAGGGCCTTGATGGCGCCCTCGTTCTTGCCCATGGCACGGGCCGTCTCGGCCACCGAGAAGCCCTGGAGGAACCGCAGCACGATGCACTCCTGCTGCTCCGGGTTGAGCTGCTTGACGGCGGTGAGCAGGGCGACGTTGGTGATGTGCTCCACCACCGCCGCCTCCGGGCTACCCTCCGGACCGCGGTCCTCCCGGTCGGCGTCGAGGACGTCGCCGGTGGTCACCTCCAGCCGGTAGCGCCCCGACTTGAAGTGGTCGGCGACCAGGTTGCGGGCGATGGTGACCAGCCAGGCGCCGAGGTCGCGCCCCTGCCAGGTGAAGCTGCCGATCCGCTTGAGCGCGCGCAGGAACGTGTCGGAGGTGAGGTCCTCGGCGAGCTGGCGGTTGCCGACCCGGAAGTAGACGAACCGGAAGACGGTGTCGACGTACCTGTCGTAGATCAGGCCGAACGCCTCGGACTCGCCGGCCTGCGCGCGTTCGACGAGCGTCCACACCTCGGTGGCCGGGTCGGAGGGGTCGGGGCGGCTGGGGAATCCGGTGGCGGGCGTGGCGGCCGGCACGGCGGGCAGGACGGCGGTGTCGCCTGTGGTCACCGCCGGCAGGATCGCGGTCTCCGCGGCGGACGGCTCCGCGCCGGTGGCCGCGTCACCGCGCCGGGCCTGGGCCGGCATGGTCGGGCGGGCCGGGCTGCCGAGGCGGCCGGCCGCGGGTTTCGCGTTGCCGCCGGGCGTCGCGGGACGCGCCGGCGCCTCGTTCGTGTGGTGTGCGCGGCTGCGTACGCGCCGCCCCTCGCCGCGTACCGCGAGCTGGCTCTCGGCGCTGCGTGGAGGCGGGTCCGCGCGCTCGTTGAGCGGGTTGCGCTGGGTCGGGCCGGTGACGCCGGCCGGCCGTTCGGCGTAACCGAAGGTGGTCACCGCGCCTCCCCGGTCCGAGTGGGCAGCGACCGCACCGGGCGCCACTGTGGTGCCGGGGGACCGGGTGGAACCCGGCCGGGCACGGCCGGGTCGGGACGTGCCGACGGGCGGCAGATCCCCTTGAGGTGCTGGTCCAATGCGCTGACGGGCACGGGGGCCTCCTCGGGCTGAGGGGTGTCGACTCACGGCAAATGGGGTGAGCCGACCCGAGTGATGATAGGGCCAACGTCACCCACGCGTGGCAAGTCCGTTACACAGAGCGGAAGTATTTCCCGCCGGATCGCACGAATGGCGGACCCGTTGTCCGTCGCGTGTGGTTGACTTTCGCGCCGGATCGTGGTCCGCAGTGGAAAGTCCTGGTCGGAGCGGATTTTCTTTCCGCTCGGCGTGTCGCGAGGGCGGCTCGCACGGGTCGCCCCGGGTCGCTCGGCTCGTGCCGCTGGAGATCGTTATCCCACGCTCGGGAATCCCACCGTACTGCATTCCCAGTCCCGTGTGGCGGACCCGGTGCCGTGTCCGGGCATGGTCCGGCGGACGCCGCTGTGCCAGACTCAGCCACCGTGCAGGACGCCGCCGAAAGCTCCGCGCCGAACCTCGCCGACCGGCTCCGCCGGGCCGCCACCGAACGGGGCGACCGGGCCGCGCTGCGCTGGCGCGAGCGGACGCTCACCTGGTCCGAGCTGGACGACGCGGTCACCGCCACCGCCCGCGCGCTGCTCGCCGACGCGCCGCCGGCCGCCGGACCGGGACATCCGCCCCGGGTGGCTGTCGCGTTCGGCAACACCCCGGACTTCGTGGTCACCTACCTCGCCGCGCTCCGGGCCGGCCTGGTCGCCGTACCGGTCAACCCCGCGCTCACCGCCCGCGAGCTGCGGCACGTGCTCACCGACTCCGGCGCGACGGTGCTGGTCGGCGCCCCCGAGGTGACCGCCCGGGTGGACCGCGCCGAGCTGCCCGGGCTGCGCGCCGTGCACACCGCGCCGCCGGTACGCGGCGACACCGGGCCGGACGGGTTCCCGGCCCGCGCCGGCGACGACCTCGCCGTCCTGCTCTACACCTCCGGCACCGAGGGACGGCCCAAGGGCGCGATGCTGTCGCACCGCGCGCTCGCCGCCAACCACGACCAGACCGACCGGATCGAGCCGCCGGTGGTCGGCCCCGACGACGTCGTGCTGCTCGCCCTTCCGCTGTTCCACGCGTACGGGCTGAACACGGTGCTCGGCGCCGTGGTGCGGCACGGCGCGACGGGTGTGCTCGTCGACGAGCCCGGCCCGTCCGGGGCGCTGGACGAGATCGCCCGGCACCGGGTCACGGTGCTCGTCGGCGTACCGTCGATGTTCCTGACCTGGGCCGAGGCGGAGCGTGACCCGGCCGCGGCGCTCGCCTCGGTGCGCGTCGCGGTGTGCGGCGCGGCGCCGCTGCCGCCGGCCGTCGGGGCGCGCTTCACCGAGCTGACCGGGCACCCGGTGCACGTCGGCTACGGGCTCACCGAGACCGCGCCGGTGCTCACGTCGACACTCGTCGGCGGCGAGCCGAAACCCGGCTCGATCGGCCGTCCGCTGCCCGGCGTCGAGCTGCGCCTGACCGGGGCCGACGGCGTCGAGCTGTGGCGCGACGGAGTGCCAGCCGACGCCCCCGACGAGGACGAGATGGACCTCTCCGACGAGCTGGCCGGCACCGACCCCGGGCAGATCGTGGTACGCGGGGAGAACCTGTTCGCCGGTTACTGGCCGGACGGGCGGGGCGGGCCGGACCCGGACGGCTGGTGGGCCACCGGCGACGTCGCGTACGCCGACGGCGACGGCGACCTGTTCCTGGTCGACCGGCTCGGCGAGCTGATCCTGGTAAACGGCTTCAACGTCTACCCGCACGAGGTGGAGCTGGTGCTCCAGGCGCACCCCGGGGTGGCCGAGTCGGCGGTCCTCGGCGTGCCGCACCCGCGGACCGGCGAGACTGTGCGGGCGTACGTGGTCCGGGCGGCCGGTTCGCCGGTGACGGCTGACGAACTGCTCGCCCACTGCGCGCGTAACCTGGCCCGGTTCAAGTGCCCGACCGCCGTCGAGTTCGTCGACAGCCTGCCGTACTCGGCGATCGGGAAGGTGCGCAAGACCGAGCTGCGCCCGGCGCCCGTGGTGCCGTCGCCGGCGTCGCCGACCGAGATCCGCACGGAGGTATCCGATGTCCAGTGACCCGAGGCTCATCCTGATCACCCGGCCCGGCTGCCACCTGTGCGACGACGCGAAGGCCGCGCTCGACCGGGTGGTCGCGGTCACCGGCGACCGGTGGGTGGAGCGGGACGTCACCGGCGACCTGGAGATGGAGCGCGACTACGGCGACCGGCTGCCGGTGGTGCTGCTCGACGGCAAGGAACACGGCTACTGGCGGGTCGAGGAGGACCGGCTGCTGCGCGACCTGACCACGCCGCAGCTCTAGCCTTAGAGTGCTCGGGTGACGGGTATGCGACGCCACCTCGTGTGGGACTGGAACGGAACGCTCCTCGACGACCTCGACCTGGTGGTCCAGGCCACGAACGTGGCCTTCGCCAGCGCCGGCGGGCCGGCGGTCACCGCGGCCGAGCACCGGGTCCGGTTCCGGCGGCCGATCGCCGACTACTACGCCGAGATGCTCGGCCGGGCCGTGGACGCCGAGGCGTTCGGCACGCTGGACCGGGTCTTCCACGACGCCTACCGGGCCGGGCTGACCACCTGCGCCCTGGCCGCCGACGCCACCACCGCGATCGAGTCCTGGGAGGGCAGCCAGTCGCTGCTGTCCATGTGGTTCCACGACGAGCTGGTGCCGACGGTGCACACGTACGGGCTGACGCCGCACTTCCGCCGGGTGGACGGGCTGCGTGCCACAGTCGGCGGCGGGCACAAGGCCGAGTGGCTGGAGAAGCACCTGGCCGAGCTGGGGCTGGGCGGCCACGAGGTGGTGCTGATCGGTGACTCGCTCGACGACGCCGACGCGGCCGCCTCGGTCGGCGCCCGCTGCGTCCTCTACACCGGTGGCCTGTCCGACCCGGACCGGCTGCGCGGCAGCGGCCACCCGGCCGCCGACACGCTCACCGAGGCGGTGACGCTGGCCCGCACGCTCGCCTGACCCGGCCCGGTCAGGCGCGCAGGTGGGCCAGGACGGCCAGGACACGGCGGTGGTGCGTGGTCGCGTCCGGGGGCAGGTCGAGCTTGGTGAAGATGTTGCGGACGTGCTTCTCGACCGCGCCGTCGCTGACCACCAGCGCCCGGGCGATGGCGGTGTTCGAGCGGCCCTCGGCCATCAGCGCCAGCACCTCGCGCTCGCGCGGGGTCAGCGACGCCAGCGGGTCGTCGCGCCGCCGACGGACCAGCAACTGGCTGATCACCTCCGGGTCGAGCACGGTGCCGCCGGCGGCCACCCGGGCCAGCCCGTCCAGGAACTCGTCGATCGCGGCGACCCGGTCCTTGAGCAGGTAGCCGATGCCGCCGCCGGCCCCGCCCGCGGTGTCCAGCAGGTCGTCGGCGTACGACACCTCGACGTACTGGGACAGCACCAGGATCGGCGTACCCGGCACCCGGCGGCGGGCCTCCACCGCGGCGCGCAGTCCCTCGTCGGTGTGTGAGGGCGGCATCCGCACGTCCACCACCGAGACGTCGGGCCGGTGCGCCACCACCGCCTCGACCAGCGCGTCACCGTCACCGACGGCCGCCACCACCTCGTGCCCGTACTCGGTCAGCAGCCGGATCAGCCCCTCCCGGAGCAGTACGGCGTCGTCCGCGATCACCACCCGCATGGGTCCGGTGTCTATCACGCCCCGACCCGGCGGTCCGGGTCACCTCGGTAGTTCGGCGTGGACCCGGGTCGGGCCGCCGGCCGGGCTGGTCACCTCCAGCGTGCCGCCGGCCGCCCGGACCCGGTCGGCGATGCCGTTGAGCCCGTGGCCCTTGGCCAGGTGCGCGCCGCCGACGCCGTCGTCGGTGACGGTGATCTCCAGCCGGCCCACCTTCCGGGTGACCTCCACCCGGCAGGCGTTCGCCCGGCTGTGCTTCGACACGTTCGTCAGCGCCTCGGCCACCACGAAGTACGCGGTGCTCTCCAGCCCCGGATCGAGCCGGCCGGCGGCGGTGCCCAGGTCGTCGTCCACCACCAGTTCGGTCGGCACCAGCGCCCGGGCGGCCAGCGCGGCGAGCGCGCTGGGCAGGCCCCGGTCGACCAGGATCGGCGGCGCGATGCCCCGGGACAGCGCGCGCAGCTCGTCCAGCGTCTCCCGGGTCTGGGCGACTGCCTCGTCGAGCGTCTGCCGGGCCGCGTCCGGGTTGTCGGCGAGCTGGTGGCGGGCCCGGCCGAGGTCCATGGCGAGCCGGACCAGCCGCTGCTGCGGGCCGTCGTGGATGTCGCGCTCCAGCCGGCGCAGCGCGACCGCCTCGGCCGAGGCGGCGGCGCGCTTCTGCTCCTCCAGCGTGATGATCCGCTGCCGCATCTCGGCCACGCCGGTGAGCAGCGAGTACGCCAGCCCGGCCTGCAGGCGGGCGCAGCCGCGCGCCACCAGCGGGAGCGTGAACAGGGCGAACAGCCCGATCGCGGTGTTCAGGGCGATCCGGGCGCCGGCGCCGTCACCCATCCCGAGGAGCTGGCTCAGGTCCTGGTCGTCGACGCCGCGCGGGATGGCCCAGTCGTAGACGATGTAGAGCGTGCCGCCCAGGGCCAGCACCCACCAGACCACCAGCAGCACGAACGTGGGCAGGGCCACCAGCAGCCGGACGAACGCGTGCAGCAGGTCGAGCCACGACTGCGCGTCCCGGATCGGGGTGAACACCCGCCGCCAGAACCCGGCGCCCGGCTCCGGCCGGCGGTAGACCGGGCGTACCCGGGGCCGGTCCAGCACCGCGGCGAGCCGGAGCCGCTCGATGTCGGCCAGCCCACGGGCGGCGTAGAGGAAGCCGGCGAGGATCGGCAGGCCGAGCGTGGTCACCAGCAGCCCGGCGCTGAGTGAGATCCCCACCACCGCGAGCACGAAGCCGACGATCGCCAGCGGGAAGCCCACGAGTACGTAGGTGGTGTCGCGGGCGAGGCGGCGCAGCAGCCCGTGGACGGGGGACAGCGGAGTGGGCGCGGTGGCCAGTGGTGCGGCGGTCATGGTTCGAGGCTATGGGCGCGTGCCCCGCCGACCCATCCCGCACGCTGGCCTCTTGGGGGTGGGGTTCTCCCTACTGCAAAACGTGAGACTCGCCTCGCCACGCCGGTGACGGAGCGCTACGAGCCGCGCGCGATTGGTCAGGGAAGTCGGGATTGAGCAATAATCGCCACGCGCCGCCAAGGGAGGCGGTCGATCGATCTTGCGGGAATGGAGGGGCAGGTGAAGGCGCGTCGCGAGCTTTCAAGATCGCGATTTGTGCACCTCTTCACAAGCGCCTACTCTGTAGTTCCGACGCGCCCTGCTAGCACAGCCGGCAATCTCGGTCGCCAGCGGGAGTCCCGAAACGACCGGCCCCCGTCGCTGGTCGAGGATCGCACCGCACGGAGTCTCATGAGTCAGCACCGTCAACCAGGCGCGCCCGGCCGCACCGGTGCCGTACCGGCGCTTCCGGACCTGCCCGAGGCGACCGTGTCCCGGCTCCCGGAATACCTGCGTGCGCTGCACACGCTCGCCGACTCCGGGCACGAGACGGTGTCCAGCGAAGGGCTCGCCAACGCGGCAGGCGTCAACTCCGCGAAGCTCCGCAAGGACCTGTCCCACCTCGGCTCGTACGGCACCCGGGGCGTCGGCTACGACGTGGCGCTCCTGGTCGACCAGATCTCCTCGGTGCTCGGCCTCACCCAGTGCCGGGCCGTCGCGCTCGTCGGCGTCGGTAACCTCGGTCACGCGCTGGCCGGCTACGACGGCTTCGCCAACCGCGGCTTCCGTATCGCCGCGCTCCTCGACGCCGACCGGTCCCGGGTCGGCGAGCGGATCAACGGACTCGTCGTCCAGCACATCGACGACCTGCCCCAGGTGGTCGCCGAGGAATCGATCTCGATCGGCGTCATCGCCACGCCCGCCCCGGCCGCCCAGGCGGTCGCCGATCAGCTGGTCGCCGTCGGCGTGACGAGCATCCTCAACTTCGCGCCCTGCGTACTCTCGGTCCCGGACGGGGTCGACGTGCGCAAGGTCGACCTCGCCATCGAGCTGCAGATCCTGTCCTTCCACGAGCACCGCAAGGCGTCGCTGACCGCGCTCCCCGCCACCGGCGGGACCGCCCTCACCGCCCTGCCCGGCGGGCTCGCGGCCACCGACACCCAGGAGGCGATCGGCACGTGAAACTGCTCGTCGTCGGCGCGTCCTACCGCACCGCCCCGGTCGCCACCCTGGAACAGCTCGCCGTCCCGCCCGCCGACCTCACTCGGACGCTGGACCGCCTGATCGCCCAGCCGTACGTCGCCGAGGCCGTCCTGGTCTCCACCTGCAACCGGGTGGAGGTCTACGCCGCCGTCTCCGGGTTCCACGGCGGACTCGGCGACATCTGCGCGGTCCTGGCCGATCAGGCCGGCTGCCAGCCGGCGGCGCTCGCCCCGCACCTCTACGTGCACTACGACGCCGCCGCCGTGGACCACGTCTTCCGGGTGGCCGCCGGGCTCGACTCGATGGTGGTCGGCGAGGCGCAGATCCTCGGCCAGCTCCGCGACGCCTACCACTCCGCCGGTGGCGCCGACTCGGCCGGCCGCCTGCTGCACGAGCTGATGCAGCAGGCGCTGCGGGTCGGCAAGCGCGCGCACGCCGAGACCAACATCGACCGGGCCGGGCAGAGCGTCGTCACCGCCGCGCTCGACCTCGCCGCCGAGATGCTCGACGGCGAGCTGGCCGGGCGGCCCGCGATGATCGTCGGCGCGGGCGCGATGGGCTCGCTGGGCGTGGCCACGCTGTCCCGGCTGGGCGCCGGCCCGCTCACCGTGACCAACCGGGGCGCCGCCCGTGCCGTCCGGCTCGCCGAGTCGTACGGCGCGTCCGCCGTGCCGATGGCCGAGCTGATCACCGCGCTCGCCGACGTCGACGTCGTGGTCGCCGCCACCGCCGCCACCGAGCCGGTGCTCACCCGCGACGTGGTGACCCGGGCACTGGCCCGCCGGGACGCCGACCGCGGCCCGCTGGTCCTGCTCGACCTGGCCGTACCGCGCGACGTCGAGCCCGGCGTCGCCGAGCTGCCCGGCGTCGAGGTCGTCGACATCGACCGGATGGCCGCCGTGCTCGCCGACGGGCCGGCCGCCGCCGACGCCGCCGAGGTGGCCCGGATCGTCGCCGGTGAGGTCGAGTCGTTCCTGAGCTGGCTGCGCGGCGCCGACGTGGCGCCGACGGTGGCCGCCCTGCGCGGCCGGGCCGACGACGTGGTCGCCACCGAGCTGCGCCGGCTCGGCCAGCGCCGCCCCGACCTCAGCGACGACCAGCGCGCCGAGGTGGCCCGGACCGTGCACCGGGTCGTCCAGCGACTGCTGCACCAGCCGACCGTACGGGTCCGCCAGCTCGCCGCCGAGCCCGGCGGCGACCAGTACGCGGCGCTGCTGCGCGAGCTGTTCGACCTGGACGTTCCGCAGACGTCCCCGGTCGACACCGTTCCCGACGTGGTCGCCACCGATCTCGACGGGCGGCCGTCGTTCGACGCCGCCGACATCCCGCCCACCGGAGGTGCGCGATGACCGCCCCACTGCGCCTCGGCACCCGGGGCAGCGCCCTGGCGATGGCCCAGTCCGGCCACGTGGCCGAAGCCCTCACCGCGGCCACCGGCCGCCCGGTCGAGCTGGTCGAGGTGGTGACCGCCGGGGACAAGTCGACCGCCCCGGTGCAGCGACTCGGCGTCGGCGTGTTCGTGTCCGCGCTGCGCGACGCGCTGACCGCCGGTGAGATCGACTTCGCCGTCCACTCGTACAAGGACCTGCCCACCGCGGCGGCGCCCGGCCTGCACGTCGCGGCCGTGCCGCCCCGGCAGGACCCGCGCGACGCGCTTGGCCACCGACGGCCGTACGCTCGCCGAGCTGCCGCCCGGCGCCCGCGTCGGCACCGGCGCGCTGCGCCGGATCGCCCAGCTGCACGCGCTGGGCATGCAGTTGGAGGTCACCCCGATCCGGGGCAACATCGACACCCGGCTCAGCCGGGTGCTCGGCCCGGACGCCGACCTCGACGCCGTCGTGCTGGCCCGGGCCGGGCTCAACCGGATCGGCCGCGCCGACGTCATCACCGAGACGCTCGACCCGATGCTCATGCTGCCCGCGCCCGCTCAGGGCGCGCTGGCCGTCGAGTGCCGGGCCGACGACCAGGACGTGATCGAGATGCTCGCGCTGCTCGACCACGAGCCGTCCCGCGCCGCGATCACCGCGGAACGGGCGCTGCTGGCCACCCTGGAGGCAGGATGCAGCGCACCCGTGGCCGCGTACGCCGTCCTCGCCGAAGGCGAGCCCACCGACGAGGGCGACGTGATTCAGGAGATCTACCTGCGCGGTGCGGTGATCAGCCCGGACGGTTCGCGTGACCTCCGGCTGTCCCGCACCGGAACGCCCGCCGACGCGGCGGAGATCGGCAAGGCACTCGCCGCCGAACTCCTCGAACTCGGCGCCGACTCGATCCTCGGCCAGGACGCACAGGCCGGCCCGGGGACCCAGCAACTTGGGAGCACAGAATGACCCGCACCCGTAAGCCCGTAGGCCAGATCGCTTTCGTCGGGGCCGGTCCCGGCGACCCCGGCCTGCTGACCCGCCGGGCGCTGGACGCCCTGGTCGAGGCCGACCAGGTGGTCTACGACCGGGGCGTACCCGAGTCGCTCCTGGCGCACGTACGCGCCCAGGCCCGGCCCGACGCCGAGTTCAGCCCCGCCGAGGGTGTGCCGGGGGACGTGGCGAAGGTGCTGATCTCCGCGGCCCGGTCCGGGCAGAACGCTGTGCACCTGGTCGCCGGTGACCCGTTCGGCCACGACTCGGTGGTCAAGGAGGTGCAGGCGGTCGCGCGTACCGCAGCGCACTTCGAGGTGGTGCCGGGCGTCGGCCAGGCCGAGGGCGTCGCCACCTACGCGGGCGTCCCGCTGCCGGGCGTACGCACCGCCGCCGACGTCGAGGACGTCACCGCGCTCGACTTCGACGCGCTCGCCACGGCCGTGGGCCGGGGTTCGCTGGCGCTCGCCGTGGACGCCGGTGACCTGGCCGCCGTCCGGGACGGCCTGCTGGCCGCCGGCGTCGACGGCACCACAGCGGTCGGGGTGACCGGCGACGGCACCGGCGAGACGCAGTACACCACCACGTCGACTGTCGACTCCTTCGTCGCCGCGGCGCTCGGCTTCACCGGCCGGGTGGTGCTCACCGTCGGTGCGGCCGTCACCGACCGCGACAAGCTGAGCTGGTGGGAGAACCGCCCGCTGTACGGCTGGAAGGTGCTGGTGCCCCGCACCAAGGAGCAGGCCGGCGTGATGAGCGCCCGGCTGCGCGCGTACGGGGCGATCCCGTGCGAGGTGCCGACCATCGCGGTCGAGCCGCCGCGTACCCCGGCGCAGATGGAGCGGGCGGTCAAGGGCCTGGTCGACGGTCGGTACGCCTGGGTGATCTTCACCTCGGTCAACGCGGTCCGGGCGGTGTGGGAGAAGTTCGCCGAGCACGGCCTCGACGCCCGCCACTTCGGCGGCGTCAAGATCGCCTGTATCGGTGACGCCACCGCCGAGGCGGTCCGCGCGTTCGGCATCCAGCCGGAGCTGATCCCCTCCGGGGAGCAGTCCTCCGAGGGCCTGCTGGCCGAGTTCTCGCCGCACGACGAGGTCCTCGACCCGGTCGGCCGGGTGCTGCTGCCGCGCGCCGACATCGCGACCGAGACGCTTGCCGCCGGGCTCACCGAGCGGGGCTGGGAGGTCGACGACGTGACCGCGTACCGGACGGTGCGGGCGGCCCCGCCGCCGGCCGAGATCCGCGACGCGATCAAGTCGGGCGGGTTCGACGCCGTGCTGTTCACCTCGTCGTCCACGGTGCGGAACCTCGTCGGTATCGCCGGGAAGCCGCATGCGCGCACGGTTGTTGCAGTGATCGGGCCCAAGACGGCGGAGACCGCCACCGAGTTCGGCCTGCGGGTCGACGTGCAGCCGCCGCACGCCTCGGTGCCCGACCTGGTGGAGGCGCTCGCCGCCTACGCCGTCGAACTGCGGGAGAAGCTCGCCGCCATGCCGGCGAAGCAGCGCCGGGGCTCCAAGGTGCAGGGCCCGACCGCCCTGAGGTTCCGCTGACAGGAGGCTCCCTCATGCCGTACCCCGAGATCCGGCCCCGCCGGCTGCGTCGCAACGCGGCCGTGCGGCGGCTGGTCTCCGAGACCCGCGTCGACCCGGCCGAACTGGTCGTGCCGATGTTCGTCAAGGAGGGGCTGACCGAGCCGAGGGCGATCGCGTCGCTCCCGGGAGTGCTCCAGCACTCCCGGGACTCGCTGCGCAAGGCCGCCGTCGAAGCGGTCCAGGCCGGGGTCGGCGGGATCATGCTGTTCGGGGTGCCGGCGACGCGCGACGAGACCGGCTCCGGCGGTGTCGACCCGGCGGGCATCCTGAACGTGGCGATCCGGGACGTGGTCGCCGAGGTCGGTGACGCGACTGTGGTGATGAGCGACCTCTGCCTGGACGAGTTCACCTCGCACGGGCACTGCGGCCTGCTCACCCCGGACGGCGGGGTCGACAACGACGCCACGCTCGCCGCGTACGCCGACATGGCGGTGGCCCAGGCCGCCGCCGGGGTCCACGTGGTCGGCCCGTCCGGGATGATGGACGGCCAGGTCGGCGTGGTCCGCAAGGCGCTCGACGCCGCCGGGCACCAGGACGTCTCGGTGCTCGCGTACGCGGTGAAGTACGCCTCCGCCTTCTACGGCCCGTTCCGCGACGCGGTGGAGTCGGCGCTGGAGGGCGACCGGCGTACCTACCAGCAGGACCCGGCGAACCTGCGCGAGTCGCTGCGCGAGGTCGAGCTGGACGTGGCCGAGGGCGCCGACATGGTGATGGTGAAGCCCGCGCTGCCCTACCTCGACGTGGTGTCGGCGGTCCGGGCCGCGGTGGACGTCCCGGTCGCCGCCTACCAGGTCTCCGGCGAGTACGCGATGGTCGAGGCGGCCGCCGCGAACGGCTGGATCGACCGGGAGCGGGTGATGCTGGAGACGCTCACCTCGATCCGCCGGGCCGGCGCGCAGATCATCCTCACCTACTGGGCGGTCGAGGCGGCCCAGCTGCTGCGCGAGCGCTACTGACCCCCACCCGGCCGCCCGGCGTCGGACCCGGGGCGGGCTCGCGCCGGCGCGCGTGTCGTGGCGCGTCGGTGAGATCCGCGGGCGGTGCGTTGCCTCAAGTTGTCCACAGCCAGACGCGGTAGCTCACAGTAGTTTTCAGGGCGGCAGGCGCTATGCCCCTCAGCCGACTTTGCTCTGCAGCCACGGGCGCAACTGTCACGAAGCGTAAGCAGTGCTTCGAAGGTTGCAGAGCAAAGTCGACTGAGGTGGTCTTCCTTGGCTCGGCTCTTCCGAGCGTTGTGTCCGGATTGGTTGTTATTTGTCTTGAGTGTGCGGCGTTCGCTTCGGCAGTACTGGCTAACGCACGGTGATGTCACGCTCCGTGTGCCTTGAGTGGGGCGGTTGACGCACGGCGAGGTCTGGTCGGGCGGCGGATTCCAGGTTTTCCACAGGGGTGCGGAGCGGGGTTCGCCCGGGTGCATCCGAGCACGGTCGGGCGGATCGAGGCGGGCAGCCTGACACCGAGCCTGGCCATGCTGTCGCGCATCGTGGGCACGGCCGGCTTCCGGCTCGTGGTCGTCGACGAGGCCGGCACGGTGCTCAAGCCGATGCGTGACCGGGCCGACCTGCGTGACGGCGCGGAGCGGCGGTACCCGTCCCACCTCGACGTCGTCACCGACCCGGAGCCGGGGGAGTGGTGGGCCGACCGGTACGGGCTGGCCCGCCCGCCGGAGACCTTCTACCGCGACCGGGCGGTCCGGGACGCGCTGCGCCGCCGCAGCCAGTGGGAGGTGCGGGTGGCCAAGTACCGGAACGTGCCGCCCCCGCCCGATCCGCAGCGGTGCGGATACCGCGGCGGCCCGCCGATCCGCCCATGAGCGAATCGACGGGCCGCCGCCCGGAACACCTGTCAGTCGTCGTTCAGGATCGTCCCGACGCCGGACGGGTCGGCCAGCCGCAGGCCCGGCACACCCGCCACGTACAGCGTGAGCTTCTCGTCCGCCTCGCGCTTGCGGTCGCCGCGCACGGTGACCGGGAACGCCAGCGAGGTCTGGCCCGCGGGGAGCAGCTTGCAACCCACGTACGGGTCGTAGTCCGACCCGGCCTGGGCGGTCGTGCCGTAGGTGGTCGCGCAGATCAACGCCGGCTCGGAGAGCGGGCGGGACACGGTGACGGTGAACGTCATCGCGCGGGTGCCCTTGTCGCCCTCGGCCACCGAGGTGTCGGCCACCCGCAGCGAGGCACGCGACCGGAACCGGGCCACCTGCGGGTCGTGGTCGCTGGCGCCCCGGTCACCCAGCTCCGGCGCGTCGGTCGGATAGTCGGCGTTGATGTGCGCCGTCCGTACCTGCACCAGGTCGTCGTGCATCGGGTCGTTCACGAACAGGTTGTCCAGCGTCTGCGCCTGGCCGCTGAAGGTGTACGAGTACGCCGACGCGGGCGCGTCCGCCACCAGGTCGTCCCAGAGGTTGTGCAGCCCGGCCTCGTACAGCGGGGCGAGCTGGTCCGACGGGGTCGGGTTCTGTGCGGTGGCGATCGGGTCGTCCGGGCGGGGGAACACGTTCAGGTCGCCGCCGTAGACCACGCGGGCGTTCGGGTCGCTCGCCTCGACCGCCGCGACGATCGCGGCGCCGTACGCGGCCTGCTCGCGGCGCTGCCCGACCCGGCTGTCCGGCCCGGACGAGAAGTGGTTGGCGACCGCCCAGAGCGTGAACCGCTCGGTCGAGCCGGGCGCGGCCTTGACGGTGAACCGGGCCAGCTGGGCCGCGCGGGTGTAGACGTTGCTGCCGTCCACGCCGGTCGACCGGTCCACGTCGGCGGGCAGCACCGCGTTGAACGCCTTCGGGTTCTGCACGTCCGCGTTGGACGCGAGCGCCGCCGAGCGGTACTGGACGGTCGGCGCGGAGCCCAGCAGCGGGTCCGCGGCGGTCGCCTCGGCCAGCGTGAGCCGGTCGGTGCGGTAGAGGAACGCCGAGGCGATGCCGCGGGCGTCCGCGCCGGTGCGGTCGTACGCGGCGGCGTAGGCGGGGCCGCCGTTGGCCGCGATGGCCAGCGCCAGCTCCTGCACGGTGTCCGGCGCGCCGTCGGCGTTGTTCGTGTCACCGCACGCCAGGGCGCCGTCGACCACCGAGCAGATGTCCTGGTCCTCGGCCTCCTGCACCAGGATCAGGTCCGGGCTGTGCAGCGAGTTGACGATCTGCCGGGCCTGCGCGGCCAGCTTGGCGGCGTACGCCTCCTGGCTCGCCGGCACGTAGTCGAACGGCGGGCTGACCCCCGTACATCCGGTGTTGCCGGCGAAGTCGCAGCCGTCGAACGGGTCGTCCCGGTAGTCGTACAGGTTCTCCACGTTGTAGGTGGCGATCGCGACCTCGCTGCCGCGGTCGGCCGGCTGCGGCGGGTGGTTCGCGGCCGGGTCCGCGCCACCGGTCAGGGTGAGCTGCTCGGGCTGCACGCTGTACTTGCTGAACGCGTACGACACGGAGCCGTAGGCGTCCTCGGTCAGCGTGTCGAACGTGCGCGCCTCGGGCAGCAGCGCGCGGGAGTCACCGGCGGCCGCCTTCACGCCGCCCGCTCCCAGCAGGATGCGCTGGTTGTTGCCGTTGTCGAAGAGCGTGCCGGGGATGTCGTCGAGCGGGTGCGCGTCCCGGAACACCCGGCGGGCGTACGGGTCGGACCGCTTCATGACCGGGTCCTCCCGGTCCAGCACGTAGATCTCGGAGTCGGCGGTGGAGGAGTAGATGTGCCTGGGCGCGGATACGCCGCTGCCGGCGCGTACCCGCATCCGCTCGCCCTCGTGCCGCTCCCAGTACAGGTCGGCGGCGGCCGCCTCGGCCGGCGGGACCGCGTCGTCGACCCGGACCGCGGTGTCCACGTCGAGGCCGGAGTCGAGCTTGCGGACCAGCGAGGCGCCGGAGAGCTGGGTCTGGTTGAAGTACTCGGAGACCCGGCCGCGCAGCACTACCTCGTCGCCGACGGTGGGGGCGTACCCGCCGATCAGCGTGGTGAACGAGCCCATGAAGACGAACAGCCCGTCGGAGGTGAGCGGGTCGCCGTCCTCGGTGCCGAGCCGGCTCTGCAGGTAGAAGCCCCACTGGTCGGCCCCGGCCGAGCTGCGGGTCAGCGACATGCCGGTGATGACGCCGCGCACGTCGTACAACTGGGAGCTGGTGCCGTTGCCGCTGGCCGGGGCGAGCGGCGACCGGTCGGCGCGGCCGTCCTCGTCGTCGCCGGTGCGGCCCTGCACCTCGCCGATCGACAGCACGCTGGTGGCCTGCACGGAGAGCGTGCAGGTGGCGGTGTCGCCGTCGTCGTCGGTGGCGGTCACCGTGACCGCGTAGCTGCCGGCCGGCAGGCCGGTGGCGGTCAGCGTGGCGGTGGCCGTGCCGCCGTCCCCGGCCGCCGGGGTGAACGCGGTACGGCTGATCGAGCCGCTCGCCGGAGCCGGCACGACGGCGGTGACCGCGAGGTCGGTGATCGTGTCGTCGGCGTCGGTCGCGGTCACCTCGCGGGTCGCGGTGGCGCCCGCCGACAGCGTCAGCGCGCCGCCGCAGGCCAGCGTCGGCGGCTGGTCGACCGGGCCGCCTCCGCCGATGGTGTGGCTGCCCAGCCCGTCGAACGTGTCGGTGGCGAAGCCGGCCCACTGCGCGGCCGGGTCGAACGGGTCCGCCGGATCGGTGTCGCCGGCGGTCACCGAGGGCAGCCGGCGCAACGTGTTGTCGGCGGTGCTGGTGAGCCCGCTGCCCCACTCGGTGCCCGGGTCGACGCCGACCTGGCCGAGGGAGTCGACCACCGTGTCACCCTTGCGCAGCACGATCGCGTCGTCGCCGTTGAACAGCGACCCGCCGTACGTCTGGTCGGCCTGGGCGAGGATCGCGGGCGCGGCCGACGCGGCGGCGAAGACGAACACGTCCCCGGCGGCGACGGTGCCGGTCAGCGCGATGTTCGTCGACGTGCTGGCGCCGTTGAAGTAGAGCTGGAGCTGGTAGCCCGCGGCAGCCAGGTCGATCGGGGCGCCGGTGCCGTTGTACAGCTCGACGGCCTTGTTGTTGGACGACCCCTCGACGTACTCGGAAATGAGCAGGTCGGTGGGCGCGGCGCTGGCCGCGGGGGGTGCGACAGCGATCGCCGTGAGGGTGACGGCGGCGGTGGTCGCGAGCGCGGCGAGGGTGCGGCGCGGGCGCATGGGGCCTCCACGGTGGGTGGACAGGAACTAACGAACGTTAAGGGTCTCGTGGGTCCACCGTCCAGCCCTTCGGTGGCCGTCCGGTGAACGGTCAGCGGTGACTGTCCAGCCGGTGCACCAGTTCGGCGACGTCCACCCCGTACTCGCACCAGTCGCGGTCGGGGCGGTAACCCAGCTCGGCGTTGACCTTCAGCATCGACTCGTTGTCCTGCGCGT
The DNA here is from genome assembly GCF_000568915.1 of Micromonospora sp. M42. NCBI lineage: Bacteria > Bacillati > Actinomycetota > Actinomycetes > Micromonosporales > Micromonosporaceae > Micromonospora > Micromonospora sp. M42. The sequence continues at coordinate 4,944,833 of NZ_KK037233.1, forward strand.
TCCAGGTCTGCACCTCGACCAGCTGGGGCTCGGCCGAGCGCAGCTCCAGCAGCATCCGCGCCTTGATGGCCCGGTCGATGCCGTAACCACGGTGGTCGTGGACGACGATCGTGTCGTACTGGTCCGCCCGGGTCGGGTGCTGCGCCGGCACCACCACCTCGGTCAGCCCGGCCACGTCCCCGGTCCGCTCGTGCAACGCCAGCACGATGTACGGCTTCATGCCGCGCCGGTGCAACGTGGCGAGACTGTCCCGCAGCCGGTCCGGGTCGTAGGAGCTGGGCCGCAGTTCCACGTCGTCGGAGTCGCGCACCTCGGCCTTGGCCCGTGCGTACGCCTCGAGCAGCTCGTCCGGCGGCCCGCCGGGCCAGAACTCCACGTGATAGCCCGCGCCCACCTCGGCGGCCATCTCGGTCAGCGCCGGCCAGTCCACCGTACGCAGGTCGAGCACGCTGCGGGTCTCCACATAGTCGCGGGTGAAGCCCAGCGACTCGTAGAACGCCACGGCCGGGGTGTCGCCGACCACCTCCACGCCGATCGACTGGAAGCCCTCGTCCCAGACCCGGCGGGCGGCCACCCGGACCAGCTCACGGCCGAGCCCGGTGCGCCGGACCGCCGGATGCACCAGCACCTCCAGTACGCCGATGCCGCCCAGCAGCAGCACGTGCACATGCCCGACGATCGCTCCGGGCGTGCCGTCCGGAGCGTCGTCCTCCTGCGCCACCCAGGAGATCCGCCGCTCGCCGGGCATCACCTCGGACAGGTACTCCCGCATGGAGCTCTCCTGCCAGGGCGGGTCCTGCGGCAGGTCGGCCGCCAGGACCGCGTTCAGCGTGTCCAGCAGGGACGCGATCTCGGCGGACGAGGCGGTCCGAGGGTTCCACTCGCGCACCATCACCCGTCTAGCTTGCCGTCAACCGCTGCCGGGGGGAAGGGTTCAGTCCGCGAATGTACGCGAGCGGTCACCTCACGTGGCGGCTGAGCCTGCCGTACTCGTCGGCCTTGTCGAAGACCGCCTGGGCGTACCGGCGCACATCGTTGTACGAGAGGATGGCCCCCCACCAGTCACCCGGGATGGTCATGTTCCGGCCGCCCTTGCACAGATACTGGCCGGCGGCCAGCGCCGCGTCGTCGATGTCGTGGGGGTTCTTCACGCCGTCGTTGTCCGCGTCGGCGCCGATCTCCTGCCAGGTGGTCGGGATGAACTGCATCGGCCCGAGCGCCCGGTCGTAGACGCGGTCGCCGTCGAGCTGCCCCTGGTCGGTGTCGAGGATCCGGGACCGGCCGCCCTGCCCGTCGAGCGGCTGCCCCTTGATCTCCGGCAGGGCCCGGCCGTCGGGCCCGAGCGTGGCGCCGTTGGCCGAGCCGTGCCCGGACTCGACGTGCCCGATGGCGGCGAGCGTGGTCCAGCTCAGCTGGCAGGCACGGTTGGTCTGGGCGAGCACCAGCTCGGCGTAGGCGTACGCCTGGAGCGCCACCACCGGGATGGCGGTGACCGCGCTGACCCGCCTCGCCCAGTCGGTGAGGGCGTCGGCGGGACGACCGGTGGGTGGTGCGACAGTCACGCCGCCGGGCAGCGGCGTTCCGGTCGGCGCGGCGGTGCCGGACAGCCCGGACGGGTCCGGGAACAGGGGCGTCGCGGCGGGCGCGGCGGTCCGCGCCACGGTCGGCTCCGGCAGGGCCTCGTCGACCGACGCCGGCCTGCCGACGGCGGCCGGCACGATCACCGCGCCGGCCGTGGTGGCGGCGCCGACCAGGGCGAGCAGGAACAGCGCCGGCAGCGTGGTCCGCCCGGCGGGGCGGCGGGACCAGGCGCGGGTGGCGTTGGCCGCGCCGACGGCGAGCTGCCGCGGGCGGGTGCGGACGGCGTGCGCGAACGGCACGCGCCGACGTCGCCCGCCGGCCGGCTGCGCGTCGTCCGCCGCCTCGGCCTTCGCCTCCGGCTTCTCGCCGGACGGGGCGCCCGCGTCAGCCTTGGTGTCCGTGTCGGCTCCGGCGGCGGGCGTGCGCCCCGGCTTCGCGTCCGGCTCGGGCTGCGGCTTCGCGCCCGGGTCCGTGCTCGGCTCGCCAGCCGTGGCGTCCGGGTCGCGGGCCGGGCCGGCGGGCGGCTTCGGGGGAATGGGGTCGTGCTCGCGGCGGGGACGCGGGACGGGCCGGGCGTCGCCGTCGGGCGGCACGGCGGGTCGCAGGGGCCGGGCCGTCGCTCGCCGTTCGCCGTCCACCACCCGTCGAGTATCACCCATCCGTGTGACGGCGTCAGGTCCGCCGTACGCTGATGTCATGCCCCGGTACGAGTTCCGTTGCCGCGCCTGCGGCGACACCTTCGAGGTCAACCGCCCGATGGCCGAGGCCGCCCAGCCGGCCACCTGCCCGCGGGGTCACGCCGACACGGTGAAGCTGCTCTCCGCTGTCGCCGTCACCGGGCGTGGTGGTTCCGGCCCGACTGGTGGGATTCCCAGCGGTGGAGGTTGCTGCGGCGGCTCCTGCGGCTGCTGAGTTTCCGCCGCTCGTCCCGCGGGTCGAACCGGCTCTTGCCGCCCGTGTGATCTTTTGGCACCTTGGGTCGGAATCCGCCCAACCGTTCTCACGATGCGTGACGGCGCGATCATAGGGCAGCATGGATCCGACGTCAGCGGGCGGAGGTTCGACGTATGTCGCCAGAACACCACCTCCCGAGCGGGTGGGTGACCTTCGTGTTCACCGACATCGAAGGTTCGACCCGGCTGGCCCGGATGCTGGGCCCGGTCTACCGGCCGGTGCTGCACGAGCATCGCCGGCTGCTGCGGGACACGCTCGCCGGCACCGACGGGGCCGAGCTGCTGACCGAGGGCGACTCGTTCTTCCTCGCGTTTCCGGACGCCGCCGCCGCGGTGCACGCCTGCCTGACCGCGCAGCGCGCGCTCGCCGGTCACGACTGGCCCAACCCGGACGCCACGCCCCGGGTCCGGATGGGACTGCACACCGGCTACGCCGAGCCGCGCGACGGCGAGTACGCCAGCCCCGAGGTGCACCGGGCCGCCCGGGTGGCCGCCGCCGCGCACGGCGGGCAGGTGCTCTGCTCGGCCGCCACCGCCAAGCACGCCGAACCGCTGCCGGACGGTGTGTCCCTGCTGGACCTCGGCCTGCACCGGCTGCGTGGCTTCGACGACCGGGAGCGGCTGTTCCAGCTCGTCGCGCCCGGTCTGGAGCGGCGTTTCCCGCGCCCGCGTACCGCCGACGCGGCGGCTCACAACCTGCCCACCCAGGTCACCTCGTTCGTCGGCCGGCAGGCCGAGCGCGCCGAGCTGGGCCGGCTGGTCGAGGCGTACCGCCTGGTGACGGTGCTCGGCGCGGGCGGCGCCGGCAAGACCCGGCTGGCCGTGGAGCTGGCCTCCGGGATCGTGGAGGACTACCCGGACGGGGTCTGGTTCGTCGACATCGCCGCGGTGACCGACCCGGGGCTCGTGGCGTTCGAGATCGCCGCCGTGCTCGGCCTCCGCCCGGAGCCCGGCCGGCCGATGCTCGACACCCTCGTCGAGTACGCGGCGCCGCGCCGGATGCTCGTGCTGCTGGACACTGCGACGCCCAGACCGCGGCGTCGGCCGAGGTGATCAGCCGGCTGCTGGCCGGTGGCCGGGGCGTACGGGTGCTGGCGACCAGCCGGGAGTCGTTCGGCGTACCCGGTGAGGTGGTGTGGCGGATCCCGCCGCTGTCGGTGGACGAGGGGCCCGACGGTGGCAGTGACGCGGTGGCGTTGCTGCTGGACCGCACGGCGGTGGCCCGGGGCGGGCGGGCGCCGGAGGCGGCCGAGCAGGCCGACCTGCACCGGGTGGTCCGCCGCCTGGACGGGCTGCCGCTGGCCATAGAGCTGGCCGCCGCCCGGCTGCGGGTGCTCTCCGCCGGGCAGCTGGCGGAGCGGCTGGACGACATGCTGGGCACGCTCGACGCGGGACGGGAGACGGCGGAGCCGCCGCCGGTGGAGGCGGGCTGGAGCGGCAACCAGCAGGACACTGTGGACCTGGTGGCCGCGGCGACCGGTGCCGCACCGCCCACGCCGGCGACCCGCGCGGTGCAGCGCTCGGCCAGTGAGCGGCACCTGACCATCCAGGCGACCGTCACCTGGTCGTACCGGACGCTCGGCGCGCGTTCGGCCCGGCTGCTGCGCTGGATGGCGGTGTTCGCCGGACCGGTGGACCTGCCCACCGTGCAGTGGCTGCTCGGCGAGGACCCGCTCGACCCGCTCTCGGTGCTCGTGGACAAGTCGATGGTGCTGGCCGAGCCGCACGCCTCGGGCAGCACGTACCGGATGCTCGACCCGATCCGGGCGTACGCGGCCCGGCGGCTGGTCGAGGCGGGCGAGGAGCAGAGCGCCCGGGACCGGCACGTGGACTGGTGCCGGCACGCGCTGGACCGGGCGTGCCTCGGGCCGGACGGCCGTCCGGTGACGCTCTCCCTGTACGCGCTGGATCCGCTGGCCGGTGAGTTGCGGGCCGCGCTGCGCTGGTGCGCGACCGGCGGTAGCGCCCGGGCGGGGCTGCGCCTGGCCGGCGACCTGGACCAGTGGTGGCGGGAACGCGGGCTGGCCCGGGAGGGGCGGCTCTGGCTGTTCCGGCTCTACGGCCGGCTCGCCGAGACCGGTGAGGTGATGCCGGAGGCCGAGCTGGCCGCCGCGTACCACATGCATTCGCTGCACGCGGGCGCGGACGGCGAGTTCGGCGAGGAGCTGCGGTACTCGCAGCGGGCCGAGGCGGCCGCCCGGCAGTCCGGTGACCGGGGGCTGCTGGCCCGGGTGCTGGCCGGGCGCGCCGCGCCGCTCGTCGACATGGGCCAGTTCGCCGAGGCGGAGCGGGTCTGCCGCGAGGTGATCGACTGGGCGTACGCGCAGGACGTGGTCGGGGACGCGCTGCTCGCCGTCTACAACCTGGCCGAGCTGCTCTGGCGCCGGGGCGCGCTGGACGAGGCCGCCGAGGTGCTCGCCGCGGCCCGCCCGGTCGAGGCGTCGCGGCCGGCGGAGCGGGGCGGCCGTTCGGTGGACATGCTGCTCGGGATGGTGGCGCTGGCCCGGGGTGACCTGGTGGCGGCGCACGAGCACCTGCTGGTGGCGTTGCGGTCGCGGATGAGCCACGGCTACCTGGGCCGGGCCTGCGACACGATCAACGCGATAGCGGTGCGCTGCGCGCTGGCCGGGGACGCGCTCTCCGCGGCCCGGCTGTTCGGCGCGGCGCAGGCCACCCGGTCGAACCTGCGGGCCACGCCGGGGATATACGGCCCGTACTGGGCGGCCCGGCAGGCGGAGCTGCGCCGGGTGCTCGGCGACGAGGCGTTCGACGCCGCCTACGGCGCCGGGGCGGGGCTGCGGCTGGACGAGGTGGCGGCGCTGGCCCTGCATGTCGAGCACCCGGACCTGGCCGCCGACTCGCCCCGGTTCGGCGTTCCCGCGCAGGGCTCCTGGCCGGCGTTCCAGCCGCGCAGCACGGCGGGCTGAGGCGGGCGAGCCCGGGCGCGGCGGGGAGCCCGCCGTGCGGCGGACTCCCCGCGTGGTGCGTCAGGCGCGGGCGGCGGCGTGGCGTTCGGCGTCGGCCTTCATCCGGGCGGCGCGGTCGAGGTCGGCCGGGGACACGGCGGCGACCGAACCGAAGACGCTCACCGCCTGGTAGTACGTCCAGGCGAGGCTGTAGCAGGCGGGCCGGACCACCGCGTTGTACGTGGCGCAGACCCGCTTCAGGTCGGCGTAGAAGGCGTTGTCCAGACGGGCCTTGTTGGCGGAGAAGACGCCCATCGCCTTGTGGTTGCGGTAGCCGAAGTCGTGCCGGTAGCAGGAGAGCTTGAAGTTGAAGCCGATCGGGTTGTCCGGGCTGGACGAGCAGTAGTCGGTGGACCAGTCGAAGCCGTACTCGGTCCAGGGGGACCGGTTCTGCCGGGCGCTGTTCCAGGCGTTGTAGCTGGACGCGCTGGTCTGCGTCCAGTTGGTCAGGACGGACAGCTTCTGCTGGGTGCTCACCGCGGCGGCGGCCGGTGTGGCCAGACCGAGCAGTGTGAGCAGGGCGAGTGCGCCGGCGGCGAGGGTGGTGGCGAGGCGACGGGACACGGGAACCTCCGCGTGGTGGTGGCCGGGATCTCCGGGTGTCGACAAGTGTCGATCAAAGGGGTGAGCTGGGGCGATGCCCCGGGGAACGGCTCGCTGACATCCGCCTGAACAGACGAATGCCCCCGGACCGGCGAGGCGGCCCGGGGGCATTCGGGGTGAATCAGCGGACGAAGCGCGGCGGGCTCGCCGGGCTCTCGTTCGCCAGCCGGTCCAGCGCGGTCACGTAGTAGGTGTACCGGGCGCCGTCGGCCGCCGTGGTGTCCACCCAGGACTGCACGGCGCCGTCGGTGGCCCGCACGGTGCCGACCAGGTGCGAGGCGTCGGCGAAGTCGCAGCGCCCGGCCAGGCCGTGCCCGTCGAACCGGTAGATCGCGTACGACGCGGCGGTGCCGAGCGGGCCCTTGCCGTCGGCCGGCTGACGCCAGCTCAGGCGTACCCCGCCCGCCTCCCGCTGGGCCTTGGTGACCACCGGGAACAGCAGCGGCTTGCGCGGCAGGTGCGTCATGGTGGGCACCAGCGCGGGGCGGGAGTAGTGCTCGGCGGCGTAGATGTCGGTGGCGCCGAGCCGGTTCGCCCGTACCTGCACCGCGGAGAAGTGCACGTTGCCGAGCACCTCCGGGTACGACCGGTTGAGCGTCAGGTGGTTCGACAGCTCCTGCGGGTTCATCCAGAACGACCCGTACGCCGGGTCACCGCTCTTGTAGTCGGCCTGGCCGATGTAGAGCTGCACCCGCGTGCCGCGCACCTGCTCGGCCCACCACGGCACGAGCCGGGCGTAGTCCGCGGCCGGGTACTGGCCGATGTACCAGTAGAGCTGCGGCACGATGTAGTCGATCCACTCCTCCTTCACCCACTTGCGGGAGTCGGCGGAGATGATGTCGTACGACTGCGAGCCGGTGGTGTCCGAGCCGTTCGGGTCGGCCGACGCGTTGCGCCAGATGCCGAACGGGCTGACGCCGAACTTCACCCACGGCTTGACCGCCTTGATCTTGGCGTTCATCTCCTGGATCAGCAGGTTGATGTTGTCCCGCCGCCAGTCGGCCTTGTCCGTGAAGCCCCTGTTGTACGCCGCGAACGTGGCGTCGTCGGGCACCTGGTGGGTGCCGCTCGGGTACGGGTAGAAGTAGTCGTCGAAGTGCACGCCGTCGATGTCGTACCGCTTGACCGCGTCCATCATCGCGGTCTGGACGAACTCGCGGACCTCGGGGACGCCGGGGTTGTAGTAGAGCCGGCTGCCGGCGACGCCGGCGGGCGGGTAGGCGAAGACCCAGTCGGGGTGCTGGCGGGCCGGGCTGTCCGGGGCCAGTTGCGACAGGTCGGCGCCGGCGCCGCCGGGGGCGGGCATGGAGACGCGGTACGGGTTGAACCAGGCGTGGAACTCCAGGTTCCGCTTGTGCGACTCGTCGACCAGGAAGGCCAGCGGGTCCCAGCCGGGGTTCTTGCCGCGTACTCCGGTCAGGTACTCCGACCACGGCTCGTACGGCGAGGGCCAGAACGCGTCGGCGGTCGGGCGGACCTGGACCACGACGGCGTTGTGGTTGAGCTTCTGGGCCAGGTCGAGCCAGGCCAGGTATTCGGCCTTCTGCTTGGCCACCTGGTCCGGCGCGGTCCAGGAGTCCTTTGTGGGCCAGTCGATGTTCGTCACCGACGCGATCCACATGGCCCGGAACTGGCGCTTGGGGGTGGCCGGGTCGGTGACGCAGTCGGTGGAGGGGGAAGTGGCGGTGCTGGTGTCGTCGGGTGCGGCCTGCGCCGGCGTGCCGGCGACCAGCGCGCTGAGCAGCGCCGCGGCCAGCGCGGCGGCTCCGAGCCGAGTTGCCTTCATGCGGTGCGGTCCCTTCGTCGGGTCCGGGGGGACGATCGGCGGGCGGGGTTGCGGCAAGATTCGCCGCACTGCCCACGCCTCCGGTAGGAAACTTTCATCTATCCGTGCCCGGCGCAAGACCTTGACCGGTGATCGATGTCCCGCGCCGTCCGACCTCGGCCGGATCGTGACGATTCCGATACCTGCCGTGCGGGATTGGAGCGGAAAACGGCTGGGTAGCTAGCCCGGTCACAGACCGCCACCGTGGCGGCCACACGGCGGGGGAGGTGATCAGATGTCGGTCCTGCGAACCAAGCCGATCGGGGACGTGCTCGCCCAGGGCGACGCCGACGGCGAGGACGGCAAGCCGGGACTGCGGCGCCGGCTCGGCGCGGTCGACCTGATGGGCTTCGGCATCGGCATCGTGATCGGCACCGGCATCTTCACGCTCACCGGTGTCGAGGCGCGCAACAGCGCCGGGCCGGGCGTGGTGATCTCGTTCGGCATCGCCGGCCTGGTCGCGCTGCTCGCCGCGCTCTGCTACGCCGAACTGGCCAGCAGCGTGCCGACCGCCGGCAGCGCCTACACCTACGCGTACGCGACGATGGGCGAGATCGTCGCCTGGATCATCGGCTGGGACCTGCTGCTGGAGTTCGCGCTCGGCGCGGCGGTGGTGGCCCGCGGCTGGTCCGGCTACCTCGCCGACCTGTTCGGCCTGCCCAGCGCCTGGTTCGCCGAGGAGGGCAGCGTCGTCAACCTCGGCGCGATCGGCATCGTGCTGGTGCTCGGCGTGGTCGCCATCGTCGGCATCCGGGAGTCCGCCCGGGTCACCAACCTGCTGGTGCTGGTCAAGGTGGCGATCTGCGCCTTCGTCATCATCGCCGGGCTGTTCTTCGTCAAGGCGGCCAACCTCAGCCCGTTCATCCCGGCCGCCGAGCCGGCCGGCGCCGGGGACGACGGCATCAAGCAGCCGGTCACCCAGGTCATCTTCGGGCTGGAGCCCTCCGTCTTCGGTTTCGTCGGGGTGCTCACCGCCGCCGCAGTGGTGTTCTTCGCGTACACCGGGTTCGAGGCCGTGGCGAACCTGGGTGAGGAGACCCGCAAGCCCAAGCGGGACCTGCCGCTGGGTCTGCTCGGCACGCTGCTCATCTCCACGGTGCTCTACATCGGCGTCTCGCTGGTCGTGGTCGGCATGGTCAAGTACACCGAGATCGACGAGGGCGCGCCGATCGCGTCCGCGTTCCGGGCGGTCGGCGCCGGCTGGGCCGCGGTGCTCGTCTCCATCGCCGCCGTCGCCGGGCTCACCAGCGTGATCCTGGTCGACCTGGTGGCCATGGGCCGGATCGGCTTCGCCATCGCCCGGGACGGGCTCATCCCGCCCGCCATCGCCAAGGTGCACCCGCGCTGGGGTACCCCGTACCGGATCGCCGGGATCATGACCGTCGCGGTGGCGCTGCTCGCCGGTTTCCTTCCGCTGTCGGCGCTGGCCGACCTGGTCAGCATCGGCGCGCTCTGCGCGTTCACGCTGGTCGCGATCGCGGTGCCGATCCTGCGCAAGCGCCGGCCCGACCTGGAGCGGCCGTTCAAGGTGCCGTTCTCGCCGGTGTTGCCGATCCTCACCGCCGTGGCGTGCCTCTACCTGAGCCTGAACCTGTCGGTCGAGACGTGGCTGCGGTTCCTCGCCTGGATGCTGATCGGCGCGGTCATCTACTTCGGGTACGGCCACCGCAAGAACCGGCTCGCCCGCCGCGAGCACTCGGACACCCCCGAGCCCGCCCCCACCCCCTGAGGCGGGCACCGCGGAGCCCTCTCGACGCGCGGGTCGGGAGGGCTCCGCCCTGATCGATCGTCAATTTCTGCAACGTTGTAACTCTCCGTGTGAAGAGGTCGTCACGTCGTCGTGAGGCGGTACAGTGCGGCCAGCGTTCACCGGGAGGACAGTTCAGTGCGGCACAGGCTCAAGGACGTCGCGGAGCGGGCCGGAGTGTCGGTGAAGACCGTTTCCAACGTCGTCAACGGCTACCAACACGTACGCGCCGACACCCGGGCCCGGGTCGAGGAGGCCATCGCCGCGCTCAACTACCGGCCCAACCTGTCGGCCCGCAACCTGCGCAAAGGGCGTACCGGGGTGATCGCCCTGGCCGTGCCCGAGCTCGACATCCCCTACTTCGCCGAGCTGGCCCGGCACGTCGTCACCGCCGCCGCCGACCACGACTGGACGGTGCTCATCCACCAGACCGGCGGCGGCTCCGAGCAGGAGCGCAAGGCCGCCAGCGGCATCGGCGACCACATGATCGACGGCCTGATCCTGAGCCCGCTCGCGCTCACCTCCGACGACCTCGCCGCCCTGCACGGCCTGCCCGTGGTGCTGCTCGGCGAACGGGTCGACAACGGCCCCGCCGACCACATCATGATCGACAACGTGGCCGCCGCCCGGGAGATCACCGCCCACCTGATCGGGCTCGGCCGCCGCCGGATCGCCGCGATCGGCTCCCAGCGCACCCCCGAGGGCGCCAGCGCCCGGCTCCGCCTGGCCGGCTACACCGCCGCGCTGGCCGAGGCCGGCATCACGTACGACGACCGCCTGGTGGCGCCCGCGCCGGCCTGGCACCGCGCGGACGGCGCCGCCGCCATGCGGCACCTGCTCGCCACCGGGGTACGCCCCGACGCCGTCTTCTGCTTCAACGACACGCTCGCGCTCGGCGCGCTGCGCGCCCTGCACGAGGCGGGCCTGCGCGTGCCCGAGGACGTCGCGGTGGCCGGCTTCGACGACATCGAGGACGGCCGCTTCTCGATCCCGACGCTGACCACAGTCGCCCCGGACAAGGAACGCATCGCCCGCCTGGCGGTCGAGCTCCTGGCCGGACGTCTCGGCCCCGACCGCGACTCCCCACCCCGCGAGCTGGTAACCCCTCACCACCTAGCCCTGCGAGAGTCCGCCCCCCTCTAGCCCCGCGTCTCAGCCGCGTCCCAGCCGCGTCTCAGCCGCGTCCCAGCCGCGTCGATCATGAAGTTGGCGGCGATGTCGATCTCCTTGAGTGCCGCCAACTTCATGATCGACGGGGTGGGTCCGGGTCCGGGGTGGGTCCGGGTCCGGGTGGGTCCGGGGTGGGTCCGGCTCGGCCGGGGTCAGTCGAAGAAGCGGGCCAGGTGGGATGCGGGTGGGGGCGGCGCGTCCGGGGGCAGGGGAGTGAGGTCGGCGAAGACCGACGCGCCGTCGCAGCCGACGTGCAGCGGATACCAGCGCGGCGTACCCGGCGGGCGCTGACCGCAGATGCCCTTGAACGTCTGCACGTCCAGCAGGCGTACGTGGGTCGGGTCGGCCACCGCGTTGACGTGCCGCCACCAGGGGCTCATCACGTGGAGCACACCGCCGGGCCGCAGCACCCGGTGGCACTCGTCGAACAGCGGCAGGAAGTCGATCAGGTGCTCGACGATGTGCACCGCGAAGAACACGTCCACCGAGGCGTCGCGCAGCGGCAGCGAGCCGGCGAGATTGGCGACCGCGTTCACCCCCGGCGCCGGATAGATGTCCAGCCCCAGGTTGCCCGGCCACTGCTTGGTCGCACCGCAGCCCAGGTCGACCACCACCGGCGCCCGCCCGCCCACGGCGACCCGGCACCAGACCCCGAGTACGCCCGACAGCCGGCCGATCAACTCCCGTACCAGCCGCAACTGCGCCGGGTCGGCGACCGCGCCGGTCAGGTGCGCCACCCCCCGGTCGAAGCGCACCTCGACGGTCGTCCCGCGTAGCCGCTCGTCGTGCCGGACCAGGTCGGCCCACGCCTCGGCGAGAAACTCGTCGGTCTGCCGGAGTCGCTCACCCGAGAGCGCGGTCTGCCCCATCGCCACCATGCGCCACCTCCGGCGGCCCGTTACCCCCATTTCACCCCAATATGCCCCGACCTGTCCGCCGTCCTCCTCCACCCCTTCCCGCCGTCCGCCCCGCCCCACCCCGTTGATCAAGGAGTTTGTGTCACCAGAAGACGCCCGCGAGGACACAAACTCCTTGATCACCGGGGCGCGCCCGAGATCTTGGAAGACTTCGGCGGTCATGGGGGCTGTTCAGTCCCATGACATCTGTCAGCGTTGAAGTCCCGATACATGTGTCACGTGGTAGGGATCTTGGGTCGGGTGGTATGTGCTGCCGGGCATGGCTTCTCGGCGGCATGTGATGAACCTGCTGGACGCGCTGCTGGCGGCGGGGGTTCGGGTGAACGCGGCCGAGTTCGCGCGTGAGCACGGGGTGTCGGTGCGCACGGTGTACCGGCACCGCGCACGTATCCGGGCCGAGGGTCAGTGGCAGGAACGATCCCGGCGGCCGCGTACCAGTCCGCGGGTCACGCCGCCGGAGG
>NZ_KK037233.1:4957461-5007380 GCF_000568915.1 Micromonospora sp. M42
CGCCCGCGAGGACACAAACTCCTTGATCACCGGGGCGCGCCCGAGATCTTGGAAGACTTCGGCGGTCATGGGGGCTGTTCAGTCCCATGACATCTGTCAGCGTTGAAGTCCCGATACATGTGTCACGTGGTAGGGATCTTGGGTCGGGTGGTATGTGCTGCCGGGCATGGCTTCTCGGCGGCATGTGATGAACCTGCTGGACGCGCTGCTGGCGGCGGGGGTTCGGGTGAACGCGGCCGAGTTCGCGCGTGAGCACGGGGTGTCGGTGCGCACGGTGTACCGGCACCGCGCACGTATCCGGGCCGAGGGTCAGTGGCAGGAACGATCCCGGCGGCCGCGTACCAGTCCGCGGGTCACGCCGCCGGAGGTGGACGCGTGGATCTGCAAACTGCGCGCTGAACTGGGCCCGGACAACGGGGCTGACTTCATCCGAGACGCGTTGGACGATGTGCGCCGGCGCACCGACGCGTCCTGGTCGGTGCCGTCACGCTCGACGGTCAACCGGGTGCTGGCCCGGCATGACCTGCTCGTGGCTACTCCGGCTAAACGACCGCGTAGCTCGTGGCGGCGTTTCAGCTATGCCCGGCCCCGCGACTGCTATCAGATCGACGCCACCGAAGTGAAACTCGCCGACGGCCGCACTGTCGTCGTCTTCGACGTCCTGGACGACTGCACCCGCACCCTGGTCGCCTGCCACGCCGCCGCCGCGGAGACCGCCCGAGCCGCGATCACCGCGATCAGACAGGCGTTCACCGCCTACGGCGTGCCGGCCATCGTGCTCAGCGACAACGGCATCGCGTTCACCAGCCGCCGCACCCGACCCGGATCAATCTCCACCTTCGTGCAGACCCTGATCGACCACGGCACCCGCCCGATCAACTCCAGCCCCTACCACCCACAAACCTGCGGCAAGGTCGAACGCCACCACCAAACCCTCAAAAAATGGCTGAGCACCCAACCCCCACCACAGACCCTCACCGCCCTGCAAACACTCCTGGACACCTACCGCCGCTACTACAACACCCAACGCCGCCACAGCGCCCTACCCCACCGCACCACACCCGCCCACGCCTGGACCCACGCACCCACCCTCGGCGGACCCACCAGCCCACCCCTGCAAACCGACGCCACCCTGCACCACTGCCCCGTCGCCAGCAACGGCGCCATCGCCGTCGCCGGACACCGCACCAGCGTCGGCACCACCCACGCCGGCACCACCGTCACCGCCATCCGCGACAACAACCACGTCACCATCTACCACCCCGACGGCCAACCCATCGGCTACCTCCACCTCAACCCCGACAAGAACTACATCCCCCTCACCCCCACCCCCACGATCCACAACCCCTGACACATCTATCGGGACTTCCCGTTGACACATGTCCCGGGACATGACAGCGGTCATGGGGGCACTTTCCTTCCAAGATCTCCCGCGACTCGGGGATCAAGGAGTTCGTGCTGGCGTCGGCGTGGATGGACCCGAACTCCTCGATCGCGAGAGGCCACCCCCCACCCCGTTGATCAAGGAGTTTGTGTCCATTTTCGAGGGCGACGTCCACACGAACTCCTTGATCACCGCCGGTTTCGGGGCGGGGGTGCACGCTCCGACGGGCGGCTTGGGGTGGGCGCTGTCGATCATGGAGTTGTGGCCCGGGCCAAGCTCGCGAAAGGGGCAGACGGAGGGCCGCAACTGCAAGATCGACGCGCTGAGGGGAGGGAGGGGCGGGGAGGGAGGGGTGGCGGGCGGGAGGGAGGAGGGTCAGGGGGAGAGGGTTCGGCGGATGGTGCGGGAGCTGCGCATCCGCTGGCGCGGCTGGGCGGCCGCTGCCTTCGGGCGCTTGAGGTGGTAGCGGTGCAGCTCGTTGTTGCCGGGCAGCGACGGGTCCTCGCTCATCGCGACCAGTTCCCAGCCCTGGTCACCGGCCCGGTTCAGGTGGGCCAGCGCGGTGTCGCCGTACGGTGTCACGTCGATCATGGAGCCGTCCGGGCCGTACCAGATGAAGACGACCTCGAACCCGAGGTCGGTCGACGCGGGTTGACGACGACGGACCAGCAGCGCGTACTCCCACTTGAGCATGCGCTCATTGTGGACCCGCGCGCGCCGGTCGGCATGGATCAGTGTTCGGCGATCCGTCCGTCCGCCACGCGCAGCCGCCGGTTGACGCTCACCGCGTCGAGCATCCGCCGGTCGTGGGTCACCAGCAGCAGCGTGCCCGGGTAGCTCGCCAGCGCCGATTCGAGCTGCTCGATCGCGGCCAGGTCGAGGTGGTTGGTCGGCTCGTCGAGCACCAGCAGGTTCACGCCGCGCCCCTGCAGCAGCGCCAGCGCGGCCCGGGTCCGCTCGCCGGGGGACAGCGTCGCCGCCGGCCGCAGCACGTGGTCGGCGCGCAGCCCGAACTTCGCCAGCAGCGTCCGCACGTCCGCCGGGGCGAGATCGGGTACGGCGGCGCCGAACGCGTCGAGCAGCGGCTGGTCGCCGAGGAACAGTCCCCGGGCCTGGTCGACCTCGCCGACGACCACACCGGGGCCGAGCGCGGCGTGACCCTCGTCCAACGGGAGCCGCCCGAGCAGCGCGGCGAGCAGGGTGCTCTTGCCGGAGCCGTTCGCCCCGGTGATCGCCACCCGGTCGGCCCAGTCGATCTGCAGGTCCACCGGGCCGAGCGTGAAGCCGCCTCGGCGTACCACTGCTCCTCGGAGCGAGGCCACGACGGCGCCGGCGCGGGGCGCGGCGGCGATCTCCATCCGCAGCTCCCACTCCTTGCGTGGCTCCTCGACCTCCTCCAGCCGCTCGATCAGCCGGGCGGTCTGCTTGGCCTTCGCGGCCTGCTTCTCGGTCGACTCGGCGCGGAACTTGCGGCCGACCTTGTCGTTGTCGGTGGCCTTGCGCCGGGCGTTCTTGACGCCCTTCTCCATCCAGGCGCGCTGGGTGCGGGCGCGCGCCTCCAGGCCGGCCTTCGTGTCGGCGAACTCCTCGTACTCCTCGCGGGCGTGCCGGCGCGCCACCTCCCGCTCCTCCAGGTAGGCCGCGTAGCCACCGCCGTAGTGGTTGACCTGCCGCTGGTGCAGGTCCAGCTCCACGATCCGGTTGACCGTGCGGGTGAGGAACTCCCGATCGTGGCTGACCACCACGGTCCCGGCGCGCAGGCCGGTGACGAAGCGTTCCAGCCGGTCCAGCCCGGCCAGGTCCAGGTCGTTGGTGGGCTCGTCCAGCAGGAAGACGTCGTACCGGCTGAGCAGCAGCGACGCGAGCCCGGCGCGGGCGGCCTGCCCGCCGGACAGGCCGGTCATCGGGTGGTCCAGGCCGACGTCGAGACCCAGCTCCGCGGCGACCTGCGCGGCCCGCTCGTCCAGGTCCGCGCCGCCGAGGTCGAGCCAACGTTCCAGAGCATTCGCGTACGCGTCGTCGGCGCCCGCCGCCCCGGCGGTGAGCGCCTCGGTGGCGGCGTCCAGCGCGGCCTGCGCGGCGCTGACCCCGGTGCGCCGGGCCAGGAACTCGCGGACCGTCTCGCCAGGCCGGCGCTCCGGCTCCTGCGGCAGGTAGCCGACGGTCGCCGTGGGCGGGCTGAGCGAGACCGTGCCCTGCTCGCGTGGGACCAGCCCGGCGAGGGTACGCAGCAGCGTGGACTTCCCCGCGCCGTTGACCCCGACCAGCCCCACCACGTCGCCGGGCGTGACGACCAGGTCGAGGTCTTCGAAGAGGAGGCGGTCACCGTGGCCGGCGGTGAGGTCCTTGGCGATCAACGTGGCGCTCATCAGGGCACCGAGCCTACCGGCGCGCGCCTCCGGATTACCGCGACCCGCGCTCGCGGCGGCACCGATCTGAGGGAGACTCACAGCCGTGGTGACCACACTGGCGATCGACTGCGGTGGCGGCGGGATCAAGGCCTCCGTACTGGATGCCGCCGGGACCATGCGCGCGCGGCCGTTGCGCGTGCCCACGCCGTACCCGCTGCCGCCTGCCCTGTTCGTCAAGACGCTGCTGGATCTCGGCGCCCGCCTGCCCACGGCGGACCGGCTCACCGTCGGCATGCCCGGCATGATCCGGCACGGCGTCGTGGTGGCGACGCCGCACTACGTGACCCGGTCCGGGCCGCGCAGCCGCGTCGACCCCGACCTGATGGCCGAGTGGTCCGGGTACGACGCGCGCACCGCGCTGGCCGAGGCGTTCGGCGTGCCGGCGCTGGTGCTCAACGACGCCGAGGTGCACGGCGCGGGCGTGGTCGCCGGGACCGGCTGCGAGCTGGTGCTGACACTCGGCACCGGGTTGGGCAGCGCGTTGTTCGACGGTGGGGTGCTGGCGCCGCACCTGGAGCTGTCGCACGCGCCGGTGCGGTGGAACACCACCTACGACACGTACGTGGGGGAGCCGGAACGGCGGCGCCTCGGCGACGCGTTCTGGTCCCGGCGGATCCGGCAGGTGGTGGACGGCCTGCGGCCGGTGTTCCGCTGGGACCGGCTGTATCTCGGCGGCGGCAACTCCCGGCTGATCCGGCCCGAGCAGGTGGCCCGGATGGGCGACGACGTGGTGATCGTCCCGAACACGGCCGGAATCGTCGGCGGTGTCCGGGCCTGGGACCTGGTCGGCGGCCGGTACGACCCGACCACCTGATCTTTCGCCCCGCAGGAACACTCGCGCTCGCGCCGGTGTTGTGCCAGCGTCGGACCAAGGCCTGGCACGACATGAGGAGGTGGGTCGAGTGGATCTTCTGGCGGAGTACCGGCGGGCGACCATGTTCTTCGAAGCGGGTGACCCGACCGGAGCGGCCCGGCTGCTCGAACCGATCATCGAGGCCGAGCCGGACAACTCGTCGGTCCGGCAGCTGCTGGCCCGCGCCTACTTCCAGTCGGCCCAGCTCAACCGGGCCGAGGAGCAGTTGCGCGCGCTGGTCGACCGGGACCCGAGCGACCACTACGCGCACCACGTGCTCGGCCGCACGCTGGAGCGGATGAACCGGCCCGTGGACGCGCTGCGGCACCTGCGCATCGCGGCCGCGATGTACTCGACGAACACCGACTACGCCACCGCCCTGCGCCGGGTGGAGGGCAAGGTCGGTCGTTGACTGATCACGCGGAAGGGCAGCCCAGGCGGGCTGCCCTTCCGCGTACCTAGGATGGGACCGTGAAGCTCAAGCTCGACCTCCACGACATCTACAACAAGGGCCACGACATCGACCGTGCGCTGCGCGGGATCATGGACGAGGCGGTGGCGAAGAAGGCCACGCTCGTGGAGATCATCCCGGGCAAGGGGTCGGGCGCGCTGAAGAAGAAGGTGCTGCGGTTCCTCGACCAGAAGGACGTGAAGCAGCTCTACCACCGGGTCGAGAAGGACTCGAAGAACTTCGGCCGGCTGTTCGTGCACTTCCGCTGGAAGTAGAGGCCGCATGCCCCCAGACCTGCATCTTGGGTCGTTCAGAGGGGGCCGGAAGCAAGGTCATGCCGTTTCCAGGCCGTCTACGGGCTCCGCAGGGTCGTCGTCCTCCTGGTCCTCACCCAGCGCCTTGTCGATGGCTTGCCGGGTGCGGTCCTCACTCGTTGGCAGCAGGTGCGTGTAGGTCCGGAGGGTGAAGCCCGGGTCCGCGTGCCCGAGGTAGGCCGAGAGCGCCTTGATGCTCTCCCCGGCGTCGAGGAGCACCGAGGCGTAGGCGTGCCGGAGCCCGTGCATCCCGTTGTGCCTGTCGTCCGGTGCCCCTGTGGCCCGGATCGCGGGTTTCCAGACGCCGGAGTTGAACATCGAGCGGTGAGGGCCGTTCCGGCGGGCGTCGACAGGTGCGCGTTCTTGGCGAACTCTGCAATACTGGCCTCCGTTCCAGTTGGACCGGAGTGTTAACGTCGACTCCCTTGAAGTGACTGACCTCCATCGCGATGTTTGCCGATGATTGACGTGCCGCTACTAGATTGAATTCTTGAAGCCCTCAAGGCGGCGCTGAAAACATGGGTCAGCCGTAGTGATAGCCGCAGGCCAACGGCTACTAACAGAATTCCAGCGCCGAGGAAGATTGCGAAAGCTGCCAAGGTGATAGATGGCGGAATCCACCCCGCGATAGCGGCCAGGCCCATCACCGTCGTCGCGATGAGTGCAACGCTCACAGCGACTGCCGCAACAGGGTCCGAAATCTTGTCCATAAACTCTCCGATCACGCCGCTCTTGCCGGAGGCATACAAAACGAGAGCGGCAAGAATGAGTGGGAGTACTGCGAGTATGTGAAGGTACCCAGGGCCCCATTTCCAGAGCCCGAAGAGCGAAAGCACGGCACGAACGAGACCCACCGTAGCGGGAAGAAGTATTGCTATGGCCAGTAGGACGATCCCGGTTCCACCAAACACCGAATCATCGATGAGATTCTGATTGATCCGGCGCCAGTCGCCTTCAATCTTCCGCTTTGGCTTGCCTCGCCAAAACGCGCCGGAGGCCAGCGAAACTACCGCCTGCGGCGGGAGTGCCCGCCATAGCCGGATTGTTTTTGCTGTTACTCCCGCCTTGCTTAAGAAATCCAAGCAAAAGGGAAAAGCGTATCTTGGGCTCACCTCGAAAAGCAGCCTGCGTAATGTTGCAGGTGGGGCGGATTCCGGATGCAGCAGCTCGAACGAATTTGGTCGCGGCTTGCCGTCCTTCTTTGCGGCTTCTTCAATCAGAGACTTTAGGCGATGAACCAGTTCGCGGTCTCTGAAGGGTAAATACTCTGCCTTATATTCGTTTGCGGTGGCAAGCGAGGCAAGCGGCATGGCAAGTCGTGCGTTGAGGGCGGGAACGGCTTCGGAAACGATATCTTCTGGCGAATTTGCAATTAGAAACGCAACTCGTCCCATGATGTTTCGTATGTAACCTTCACCGAACGGCTCCCAAACCCAGTCATGCCGTCGAGCATTTCGCGGGAAATCGATTGACGAGAGGCGAATCTCTTCTTCCACGTCTGCGCTACCTATCAAGGCGCCTAGCCGCCAGGCCGCCCGGTATGCGACGCGCGAGTCGTCCCATATCAGCTCACACAGTCCTAAGGCTGCGGACGGTGTCCCGACTTCCGCAATATTGTCGATCGCCTTGAGAGACCCGGCACGCGCAAGTGCCACCAACTCCGGCACCGCTTGTTCGCCCATTGACCTCAACGCCTCGTGGGCGCTCGATTGGTGCGAGGCAAGACGAGCCAGCAGTTTGACAGCCGCCGGCAGTCGGGAGGCGGCAAGGGCCTGCATTGCGGCGCGGCTCCTGCCCTCGTCTGTGTCCATCGCGGTCTGCCGCAAGAAGCTAAAAACGGTCTTACCTCGCGGCCCTGCGTCGCCCGCCACCGCGCCAAGAGCGGCAGTTACCAGATGTGACTCGCTGTTGATTGTTCCGATACGGTTCTGGAAATGACTAATGATACGCAGAGCGACGAGGTCATCGATCTTACGGGCCTCGGCCAGACACTCTAGGGCTAGGACTGGGTCGCCTCCGATGCCGAATATCTCGAGGATGACGTTCGTGCAGTCGCGATTGACGCCGGCGCACCAGAGCTTAACGGTCTCGCGCCATCGCGCAGGGTTGCCGTGGTAAAAGCCCAATAGGCGGTTTGGGTCATCGCCGAGTTCTACCGCTGCGAGGTACTCCTGCAGCGTCAGGTGGGGGAACTCGTAACGTAGCCGGGCGCCATCTAAGGGAATTAGCAGCTCGCTTCTGTCAACTATCTCCTCAAACATTGGGCGGGCATGCATGGGTTCCATGTTGAGTTCGGTTAGTAGTGCCTTCATGAGTTGGAGGGCGTCGGTCTCCGATAGCGTGCGGCCGTCCGACCCAGGGCGATCGGCGCCTTGCGTATGAAGCGCAATCCGGCGTAGCGCTAATAGTTTTGGGCCCGCTTTATAAGCGGCGACTTTCTCGTGTCGCCCCAAATCGAAGTCGCGTCTCAGTAGATGCTCGACTGCTTCACGATAAAATTCGGCGCGTGAATGAAGGAAGGAGGGCCCCAGTCCTGGGTCCATCCCGTGCAACGAGGCCATGATGGTGAGGAGCAGAGGGCTACGCGCTAGGCGTAGAACCGAGGGATTACTGCGCAAGTCCGCCATCATGCGATCAACCTGCTGGCGAACATTCCCCTTCAGTTCTTCACGATGTGTGAACCAAAGCAGCAGGAATCGACGCATGGCCGCATCGTCGAAGGCGGCTATAGTTACAGGATTCTCAAATGTCGGTGCAAGCCCGCCATCGTATACCGCGTCACGGCACGTGACTATAAGCTGAGAAGCCGGATATGTTTCCGCCACTGATCTTATCTCCTGCAGTGCTCGACCCCGTCGAGTGGCAGAGACTTCATCTAGGCCGTCGAGCAGTAAGCTGATCTTTCCACCCTCCAATGCTCTCTCCAACATGGATCGTGTACCTCGAAGGCCATTCCGCGCAAGAGCTTCCTCTGCTAGTGAGATTAGGGTGGACCCCTCTTCGTTGTATCGGTGAAGTTCGACTAGGATCGGTAGTCGGACACCTTGCGGTCGTTCTTTGGCCCACCGATAAGCCGAAGACTTCAAGAGCATTGACTTCCCTGCCCCGGCACCTCCCAGAATTACTACCCGGTTCCTGCCCCGTATCTCTTTGTAGACGTCAACTCGTCGTCCGTTATCCGTCATCTGCAATGGGACATAGATTCGGTCAATCTGAATCGTTTGGTCGCGGAGGAAGCCGAGGGGGTGCTTGCTCGTGTTTGACAGTAAGTGCTTTCGGTAGCGGTTCTGCCGTCTCCTCCCGAGGGTGCGGTTGCCGCCCATAAGCCAAGTCGCGAAGCGCTTCCCGAGCTCCTTGAATGACTCGCCAAGGAACTGCTTGAGGCACCATAGCGCCACAAGTACCACCGCGAGACCCACCCCAAATGGCATGAGTGGTTTCAGAAATTCCATTTACGCCCCTCTTATCGCGCTACGGTGATGCACCCTAGCAAGGAGGCCGCTAGCGAGCACTGTCCGTTCATCTTGAATTCTGGATCGGGGGGCCAGGATCGCCAGCCTCAACAGCCCTTGTTGATGCCTGCGCACGTTGCCTGGGCGCTACCTGGCCAAGCGGCCATGCGAGTGAAAGTCGCTGCAGGGGCAGTACGAACGAACTGTCGTAGCTGCCTCGGTTGCGGTCGAAGGCCCTGGACTCGTCCTGATGCCGCGACGAGGCACTCTGCCGTGACGGCACCGTGTGAGAAGTTCTTTACGAGATCAAGGCGGCCCGCTTCGCAGGCCGCTCGCGCCGCCGACAGGGCCGGGCCGATGGCTAGCCGCCGCGCCTCTGGCCTTCGGCCGCCAGCCCGCCAGCGGCGCGACATATGAAGAAGGCCCCGGGCCGCCATGATCGATGAAGGTTCCGGGGCGTCACGTTGGTCGAGACACAAGAAAGTGCCTCCGGCGGGGCGCTCGGGCGCTCTGGGACGGTGGCGCCATCCCGACAGCCTCCGTCCGGGCAAAGCCGAGCAGGTGGGGCCGCCCGGTCAAGATCGTTCGGACGGTGGGGTGCACTCCACCTTTGCCGGGCAGGCCCCACCCACTCCACGATGTCCGGACGAAGGCCGACAGGATGGCAGCGGTGGGCTTGTCACGATCTGCCAGCATCAGGAATCGGTCGGCGTTGCCGATTACCTATCGAGTGATTGTGAGGACATGCAGATAATGGGGTCTTCATGGTGGGCCGTGCCGGTATTGTCTGGCATCTTGGCTCTTGCGGGTCTCCTGCTCGGGCAGGCTGTGGTGATCGGAAACGAGCGGTGGAAAGCGAAACGCGAGGACTTGCATCGTTGGCACGATGAGCGCCTAAAGCTTTATCTGGATTTCGAAAATGCGTTCGAATCGTTTCGGGAAGAAGTCGCTCAGTTTTTGAAGCATGGGGTCGAGAGAGTGCCAGATCTGGGAATTGAAAACGCCAAACCCATGTTCGATCTAACGAACAAGATGCGGCTAATCTCGACAAAGCCTGTGAATGATGCGGCAGCAACAGTATGGGCAACTTCATTCTGCTATGTTGGTGAGCTGGTTGGAGCATTCGAAGACCACGTGAATTCTTTAGATGGGGATGGGCGCGGTGAATTCATTGAGCTACTGAAAGAGAATCCTGAGTCGGCACTGGGGTTCCTGGAAGAGGTAACTACGGCCTTTGGTGAAGACATGAGCAGGGCTAGCGTCGCTTTCATTGAAACCGTGCGGGCTGAACTTGGCGTGCCAGGCAGTACGGCTCCGCCGGAGTGGAGGCGGCGTAGATGGTTTACTCTTAAGCGCCTTCGCGCTAGACGTGCCTAAGGGTGACCAACGTGCAACTAGCGGCAGTGCGTATAAAAAGGTTGCGCCAATTCACCCCTGCGCTCCTGCGCTCGGGTTCATCTGGACTAGATCCGCCCCGACGCAGCTTCCAGAGTCATGCCGTTCTCATGCCGTCAAATGGGAGCTAGGCCGTGTTTCGTAGGGCGCGGAGCCATTGGTTGATGGCGGCGATGGTGAGGGTGGCTTCGTAGCGCACGGCGAGTTTGTCGTAGCGGGTGGCCATGGCGCGGTGTTGTTTGAGCTGGTTGATGCCGCACTCCACGGCGTGGCGTAGGCGGTAGAGGTCGGGGTTGAAGGCGGGTGGGCGTCCGCCTTGGGATCCTTTGGCCTTGCGGTGCGCGTCCTGGTCGGCCTTGCTCGGGATGCACGCGCGGATGCCCCGCGATCGCAGGTGGGCGCGGTTGGCCTTGGACGTGTACGCCTTGTCGGCCAACACGGTGTCGGGGCGGGTCCGTGGTCGGCCACCACCGGCTCGCCGGATGCGGATCTTGGCCAGCACGGGGATGAACTGGGGGCTGTCGCCGCGCTGTCCGGCGGTCACGACCAGGGCCATCAGTTTGCGGCCCTGCTCGCAGGCCAGATGGGTTTTGGTGGTCCAGCCGCCCCTCGATCGGCCGAGCCCATGATCTGCCGGCTCGGCCTGCACACCACCAGCAGGCTCCTTCTGCGCCTGGCCGTCGCGGCGGGCTCCTGCGGCGTGCTGGTGGGCGCGGCTGATGGTCGAATCCACGCTCACCGTCCAGCCAATCAACCCCGCCTCGTCCGCTCGGGCCTGCAACGAGGTGAGAATCCGGGCCCAGACACCGTCACGCTGCCACCGCCGAAACCATCGATACAAGGTCTGCCACGGCGGATACTCCGCAGGCACATCGCGCCACGGCGATCCGGTCCGGACCCGCCACCGGATCCCGTCGATGATCATTCTCATGGTCCATCTGCGCGGCCGAGCATGACCCATTCCGGCAGGCAGCAACGGCTCCAGCGCCGCCCACTGCACATCGGTCAGGTCATGTCGCCTCACTGCCGTTACGCTCGGCACGAGGTCTCCGGTGTGAAGTTCTAGCTTGGTCGCTGAACCAACTACCGGAGACCTCTCCCATTAGCGACCACCGCCACGCCCAACAACGACGCCCTACGAAACACGGCCTAACAGTGACCATCCACGCCATGTGTAGTCGCAGGTCGGAGGGATGCTCGTCCGGTTCGACCTCCTACGGTCCGACCCTTGATCAATACCGCTGGAAGTAGCCCCGCTCGCTCATGCTCCCCGGTCAGTCGGGGTCAGCACCGTTATGGGGGAGCCGAAGGTGGGTGTTCCGGGACCGTGGCCGGTGTGGATCAGGACCCGGTTGCCGAGCGGAGCGGCCAGGCGCACCACCACCTCACGCTCCTCGGCGTAGTCCAGCCGGATGCCGTCCCCGTCCAGGTCGACCTCTACCGGCGTGACGAGCACCGCCGTGTCCGTCTCGAACACCTCGGCGTCGGGGTAGTCGGCATACTGCCTGGGCGTCCCGGTGAACCGGTAGGTCAGAGTGCGCCCGTCGTCTGCGAGCACGGCTTCCTCGTGATGAACGGCTGCCAGGCCGGATGGCCGCCATGTCATCCGACGCTTCACGTCCGGGTCCATCGCGATGAACGGCCATCGCCGGTCGTCCGGGTACATCATCCACGCCGGGAGGTCACGTACGCCCCGGTCGGTGGCGAACGGCCCGTGCGCCCGGATGATGCGCGCCAACGGTCGCTGCGCCCCGCTCTGCACGTCCCGGCAGTAGTCGATGGCGTCTGGCGCGATCTCCGGCGGCAGGTCAGCCTCTGAGACGCCCGGACCATCGAACAACGCTCGCCACTCGGTGTCCGCCTTCAGCCGATCGAGTGCTGCGACGCCCATCTCCGTCAGCACGATCGGGCGCGGCTCGCGGTGGACGGGGAAGTCGTCCCAGAGTGCCAGCGCCTGCCGCGCACCCTCCACATCGATGGGCATGTCGCCAGCCTAGCCACCTGTGGATACTTGTCGGGGTGTCCCAGCCGGCGACCCGCCCCCGCCGCATCGATACCGCTGGAGGTGGCCGTGCGTGATTCGCTCCAGCCCACCGAAGCGGTGCCGCGTCAGGTCATCGGCCGGGACCTCGTCGCGGTCACCGAGGCCCGCCACTGGTCGGGCGGCCGGCGTAGTGGCGACGCGGAGAGCCTGTTGCACTTCTGGCTGCATTTTCAGGGCGTGCCAGTCCTCATGGCCCATGGATCCGGCGAGTCGCTGCGTCTTCAGTTCGCCGAGCCGTACGCCGCCTACGACATGGGGGAATTCGGTGAGACGCGCGTCGAACCGGCGCAGCGTCCTGATCTGCTGGCGCTGCTGCCGGGGCATCGGCTGCTGAACGCCGCGCCCATCCTCGGCGGCACGATGCAGCCCGCAGGTCTCCTGCTGCGGTTCGATCATTGCAGCCTGGTCGTCGCATCTCTGGGTGACGAGTGGCTGCTGCGGTTGGCAGACCACGAGTAGCCGGTTACGCCGGTCGCCCGCCGAACACCCAGTTGTGCACCTCGACTTCGGCGTACCGGTCGGCGGCCAGAACGGCGCGTGCCTCGTCCGGCCCGGTCGCCCGGACCAGCGCCGCAGTCCCCACCCACGTCCCGCCGTCGTCGGACAGCAGCGGCCCGTACGCGATCAGCTCGTCCTGCCGCTGCGGCAGCACCGGCCCGGCGCCCTGCTCCGGACCGAGGCCGAGCACCAGGTAGCGGTTGCCGCCCGTCCGGCCCCCGGGGAACTCCCACATGGTGCGGCCCAGCATGTTCGTCCACCGCCGCAGCATCACGTCCCGGTACGCGCCGGCCTGGTAGGTGGGCTCGTCGAAGGCGAACGCCCGGGCGGCGGCGGGGTCGTGCAGGCTCAGGATGTGCACGCTGCCGGTCGGTGAACCGTCGTCGGCGAGGGTCGGCCCGCGAGCGATCATCTGCTCCGCGTACCGGTCCATGTAGGACCAGTGCTCCTCGATCAGCTTCTGGCGCAGTGTTGCCGAGCCGAGCCGATCGCGGTGGTAGCAGAAGAACTCCATGACCCGAGTCTCGCCGTCGATCAACAGGCGTAGCCACTTTTTTGTGGGTACTTGTCCGCGTGCGCGACCGCGACGAACCTGGTTGTGGGTGGAGGCGGTGTCAGGAGGCGGTGCGGGCTTCGGCGAGTTTGTCCAGGCGGCGGTGGCCCCAGTCGGAGAGGGGAGCCAGCGCCTCGGCCAGTTCGCGGCCGAAAGTGGTCAGCGAGTACTCGGTCTTCAACGGCAGCACCTCGTACGCCTCCCGGTGCACCAGTCCGTCGCCCTCCATCTCCCGTAACGCCTGAGTCAGCACCTTCTCGGTGAGGCCCGGAAGCTGCCGGCGCAGCTCTCCGGGGCGGCGCGGGCCGGATTCCAGCAGCCAGAGCAGGGCTGTCTTCCACTTGCCGTCGATCACGGCGATCGCGGCTGTCACTCCACAGACGTTCAGGTCCTGGGCCCGGCTGCGCGTCATCTGCGTTCCGTTCAACAAGAGGAGTCTGCGTGAACACCAATCCCGACAAGTCTGTCACGGTGCTCGGTCTCGGGCCGATGGGTCGCGCGCTGGCCGGCGCATTCCTGGACGCGGGAGTGCCCACAACGATCTGGAACCGCACGCCCGGCAAGGATCGCGAGCTGGTCGAGCGGGGCGCGACAAGCGCACGGACCGCAGCGGAGGCGGTTGCCGCGAGCGAACTGACTGTGGTCTGCGTGGTGAACTACGACGCGTCGGACGCCATTCTGCGACGCGATGCGGTGGCTGCCGCGCTCACGGGTCGAACGGTCGTCAGCCTGACGGCCGACACCCCGGACCGCGCCCGCGACACCGCGCGGTGGGCGGCCGACCACGGCATCCGGTATCTGGACGGCGCGATCATGACGCCGACCACCACCATCGGCACCGCGGACGCGGTGCTCATCTACAGCGGTCCCGCCGGCCTCTTCCAGGAGCACCAGCCGGTGCTCGACGCGTTGGGCGGCACCCACACCCACCTCGGCGAGGAGATCGGGCGCGCGGCGGCGTACGACATCGCGCTGCTCGACATCTTCTGGACCGCGATGGCGGGCTACGCGCACGCGCTGGCGGTGGCGAGGACGGAAGGCGTCACGGGCCGGGAACTCGCGCCGTTCGCCACTGGCATCGCCGCGATCCTGCCGCCCATCTTCGAGGAGGGCGCGGTGGAGATGGACACGGGCACGTTCCCCGGAGACGGCAACCCGATCACCTCCGCGGTGTCGTCCATGGCGCACATCGTCCACACGTCCGAGGCGCACGGCATCGACGCCGGGGTGATGCGTGCGGTCGAAGGCATGGCTCGTCGGGCCGTTGGGCTGGGCCACGGCGCGGACGGTTTCCTGCGGGTCGCCGAGGTGCTGGGGCGGCGTTGATCCACTCCAGTACGCCGAAGTGGCGGCATCCCGGCATGGGAATACCGCCACTTCGGCGAGGTGGTGTCGATCAAGCGGTGGTGTCGATCAAGCAGGCCGGTCAGAGCGGGTACGTACGTGCCACCGCCAGCATCTCCGAACTGTGCGAGCCGACCACGCCCACATCGTCCGGCCGGGGCCGGAACCCGGGCACGGAGGAGAGCCCGTCACTGGCGTCCATCGCGCGCACCGACACGGCACCGCCGCGCGGCACAACAGTCAGCGTGACCTCGACACCCTCCGGCGGCGGGGCGTGGAACACGATTCCGAATCCCCACTTGCCGTCGCCCGGCTCGACCGGCACGTCCCGCCCGGCCACCGAGGCGGACCGAACGGTGGCGGTGCCGGTGTCGACGTGCAGCGTGAGCAGGCGTACCTGCCGCTGCGGCACCACCCGCACCCGCAGCACGCGCTGGTCACGCGAGGGAGGGTCGGAGAAGGAGCGGGTGTCGGAGAGCAGCTCGACCTTCGGGGCGGGCAGGGCCGCGGCGGTGGCCGGTCCGCCGCGCAACTCGGTGGCGCCCAGCCCGGGGAAGTCGTCGGCGATCGAGACCGTGCCGTCGACGTAGCCGTCGGTCCAGGGCTGCGGCTTCTCCTCCCGGGTCAGCCAGGTCGCCTTGCCGGTGCCCGCGTCCAGCGCGTACATCAAATGGGTCGGCACGGGATGCGCGGCGTCGAAGCGGTCCACGGCGAGGCCGACCCCGGCGAGCACCACCGCCGCCAGCGCGGCGGCCGCGGCGGGCAGCGCGCCGAGCCGGCGTGCGCGCAGCGCGAGCAGGCCGCGCTGGCCGCCGGCCCGGGGGTGCAGCAGGTCCACCACCGGGAGTACGGCGAGGCCGAGCAGCACCGCGACGAGCGCGGCTACCGCGCCCATGCCCATGCCGAGCGCGGGGAACAGCAGCACCACAGGAGGCAGCAGGATCACCACCGCCACCGCGGCGGCGAGCGTCACCGCGACCACCGGCCATGGTCCGTCGCGCCGGGTGGCGAGCGCCACGAAACCGGCGAGCGCGCCGGCCAGGGCGGGCAGTGTCGTCAGGTACGCCCCGCCGGGCACCGCCACCGCCAGCAGCACGCCGAACACGGCGAGCCAGGCCAGCCCGCCGAACGCCAGCGCGGCCGGGCCGACCCGGCGGCGCAGCAGCGCGTACCAGCAGAACAGCACCGCGGCGGAGAGCGCCACCACGGCGAGCCGGTACCAGACCGGGCGGTACGGGTCGAGCAGTTCGGCGTACCCGGGGCGGATCGTGGTGATCGCGGCCCAGAGCAGCCACGCGCCCAGCGGCGCCACGACGACCGGCAGCAGGGTCAGGCCGAAGCCGGCGGCGAGCGTGCCGGCGGTGGCCCGGCCCCGGCGGCGCAGGAGCCAGCCGAGCGCGCCGACGGCGAGCAGCGCGGCGACGGCGAGCGGCAGCGTCAGCCAGCCGGGGTAGCGGACGAGCCCGCCGAGCACGGGGAAGTAGGTGTCGTCGTGGCCGGCGCGCAGGTCGCCCAGGTCGGTACGGCCGAACTCGCGGGCCAGGCCGAGCGCGTTGTCGCCGTGCATCTGGAGGCTGCCCCGGTCCACCCGGGCCGGCACGTCCAGCGGGGTGTGGTAGATCGCGCCACCGTCGATGTACGCCGAGTTGAGGCCCACGAACTTGCGGTCGAGGAACGCGGTGAAGTCGGTGTCGTTCGGCAGCGCCCGGTAGATCTCCACGGCGAACGAGGTGCCCACCGGGTGCGGTGCGGCCTTGCCGAACACCTCGACGAGCTTCGCGTTGTTCCGGGACGTCTCGAACATGATCACCGGGCCGGTGGAGCCACGCGCCTCCAGGTTGAGCACCACCCCGCCGTCGCGGGCGAGCGGGTGGTCGGCGGCGAACCCGGCGGCCCCGCACAGGCACGCCTCCTCCGCGTCGGTGAGCACGAAGACGATGTCGTTGCGGGGGCGCGGGCCGGTGGTGAGCGCCCGGGCCACCTCCAGGATCGTGGCGGTGCCGGCGGCGTCGTCGTTGCCGCCCGGCCCGGTCTGCACCGAGTCGTAGTGGGAGACCAGGAACACCTTCCCGCTCGGATCGGTGCCGGGCAGGCGGGCCACCACGTTGCGGACCCGGGCCAGCGTGGCCCCGCCGGCCGCGCCGGACAGCTGTCCGGCCTCGGGCGCGACCGCGTCCTGCACCTCGGTCTGAAGGCCCAGCCCGCGCAGCGTCGCCACCAGGTGCTCGCGTACCCGGTCGTTGGCGGCGCTGCCTGCCACGTGTGGCTCGGCCGCGATCACTTCGACGTTCCGGTACGCCCGGGCGGCGCTGAACTCGCGCTCGGGCGCGTCGGCCGGGGCCGGGGCCGGGGTGGAGAGGCCGACCAGGACGCCCGCCCCGACGGCGAGCAGCGCGACCAGCGCGGCGACGGCGCTGGTCAGCCGTCGGCGGGGCCTGGTGAGCGCCCGGTCGGCGGGACGGGTGGGGGGTGCGCCCACGGGGACTCCTCGGGGTGGATCTACGGGGTGGGCATCATCCTGCACCCCCGAGGGCTGCGGCGGCACTCCCCGTCGGTGCGCCGCCGGTGCGACAACAGTTGCCGCGTAACATCGTCTGTCGACCGTGCCGCTATGGAAGTGGACCGGTCACACGCTCCGCCGCACCGGCAAGGTTCGCGTTGTGTGCGACTGTTGTCTGAGTCAGGATCAGCAGGGCATTCGGAAGGAGCCCGACATCACCAGCGAACTCCCGCGACTCGCGGCGGTTACCCGACCGCAGCGGGGTTCCGGCGCGTCGGGCGCCGTCCACGTGCCGTCGGCCGGGGCGGGGCTGCACGGCGGCGTACCGCCGGGCGAGCGGCTGCGGGTGCTGCTGGTCGAGGACGACGAGGGCGACGCCTTCCTGGTCGGCGAGCTGCTCGCCGAGACCAACTCGATGATCGACCTGCTGGTGGCGACCAGTCTCAGCGAGGCCCGGCAGCGGGTGATGGGCGTGGACTGCGTCCTGCTCGACCTGGGCCTGCCCGACGCGCAGGGGCTGGACGGGCTGCGCCGGGTGCTGGAGATGGCCAGCGGCGCGGCGGT
The DNA here is from genome assembly GCF_000568915.1 of Micromonospora sp. M42. NCBI lineage: Bacteria > Bacillati > Actinomycetota > Actinomycetes > Micromonosporales > Micromonosporaceae > Micromonospora > Micromonospora sp. M42. The sequence goes on from NZ_KK037233.1 coordinate 4,975,225, forward strand.
CTGCGTGCTGACCGGCCGCTCGGACGAACACCTGGGCATCGTCGCGGTCGCCGAAGGGGCGCAGGACTACCTGGTCAAGGGCCAGGTCGACGGGGTCCTGCTGACCCGGGCGCTGCGGTACGCGGTCGAGCGCAAGCGGGCCGACGAGAACGCCCGCCGGCTGCGCGAGGTGGAGCTGCGCCAGGCCGAGTCCGCCCGCCTGGAACGCGGCCTGCTGCCGCAGCCGCTGATGACCACCGACGAGGTGTCGGTGCACACGTTCTACCGGCCCGGCCGGCACGCGGCGCTGATCGGCGGCGACTTCTACGACGTGGTGCAGACCCAGCCGGACCGGATCGACCTGATCGTCGGCGACGTCTGCGGGCACGGCGTGGACGAGGCGGCGCTCGGTGTCGAGCTGCGCGTGGCCTGGCGGGCGCTGGTGCTGGCCGGGGTGCCGGACGACGAGGTGCTGCCCGCGCTGGAGCAGGTGCTGATGAGTGAGCGCCGCCTCCAGGAGATCTTCGCGACGGTGGCCACCACCCGGCTCGACCTGGCGTCGGCGCGGGCCACCGTACGCCTCGCCGGCCACCCGCCGCCGCTGCTGCTCAGTGGCGGCAAGGTTGCGCCGGTGCCGGCCAAGGGCGGGCTGCTGCTGGGCGTACGGCCGCGCCGCCCGATCGCCTTCGACCTGGAGTTCGACACCGACGACTGGTCCCTGCTGATGTACACCGACGGCCTCATCGAGGGCCGGGTGGACGGCGGTGACGAACGGCTCGACGTGCCCGGTCTGACCGACCTGCTCGCCGACCCGGCCAACCGGGCGGTGCCGCTGTCCGAGCTGCCCGCCTGGCTGGTGGGGCGCGCCGAGCAGATAAACGGTGGCCCGTTGGCCGACGACGTGGCGATGTTGCTGGTCACGCGGGGCAGTGGCCGGTGAGCGCGAGGAGTGAGCCGATCCTGCGAGCCCCGCAGTCGCGAACGAGGACGACACGGTGAGCGCGAGGGCGAAGGGCGACGGGGAGGAACCGGTGAAGGCGTACCAGCAGGGGTGGACCCTGCGGCGGCGGGTCGGCGCGCTGCTCGGCGTGGTGGTGGTGCTGCTGCTCGGGCTGGCCGGCGCGGAGGCGGCGGTCGCCGCGCAGAACCGCCAGAACATCGACGCGGTGCTGCTCAAGACCGGTCCGCTGCGGGTGCAGGCGCAGGAGCTGATGAGCGCGCTGCTCGACCAGGAGACCTCGGTTCGCGGGTACGCGGTGAACGGCGACCGCAGCGACCTGGAGCCGTACCAGGAGGGTGTGAAGCGCGAGCAGAGCCTGGTCGCCTCGATCCGCGATCTGTCCGCCGACTACCCGGACGTGCGCCGGTCGCTGGACGTGGTGGAGCAGGAGACCGCGCAGTGGCGGAGCCAGGTCGCCGAGCCGGTGATCACCACCGTCGAGCGGGACGGCGCGGAGGCGGGCCAGGCGCTGATCACCGACGCGACGCGGCAGCAGTTCGACGGCATCCGTTCGTCGGTGAACACGCTCCAGGACGAGATCCTCACCGTCCGGGAGGAGACCGCGGACCGGGTCAACGCGACGAGCAACACTCTGGTCGTGCTGCTGATCATCGCCGCGCTGGTGGTGACGACGGCCGGCGTGGTCATGCTGCTCTCGCTGGACCGGATCCTGATCCGCCCGCTGGCCGCCCTGGTCAGCCAGGTGCGCGAGGTGGCCGACGGCGACTACCGGCACCGCATCGAGGGGTCCGGGCCGCCGGAGTTCCGCCGCCTCGCCGAGGACATCGACCAGATGCGGATGAAGATCGCCCGCGAGCTGGACGAGGTACGCGAGGCGCGGGAGCGCATCGAGTGGGTCAACAGCCAGTTGCAGAAGCAGGCCGAGGAGCTGACCCGCTCCAACCGTGACCTGGAGCAGTTCGCGTACGTCGCCTCGCACGACCTGCAGGAGCCGCTGCGCAAGGTGGCCAGCTTCTGCCAGCTTCTCCAGCGGCGCTACGCCGGGCAGCTCGACGAGCGGGCCGACCAGTACATCGCGTTCGCGGTGGACGGCGCGCAGCGCATGCAGCGGCTGATCAACGACCTGCTGGCGTTCTCCCGGATCGGGCGGTTGACCACCGGTTTCACCGAGGTCGACCTGAACAAGGTGATGGGCGACGTGGCGGGGCAGACCGAGGCGGCCGTGCAGTACGCCGACGCGGAGCTGACCTGGGGCGAGATGCCGACCATCCGCGGCGAGGAGCCGCTGCTGACCAACCTGCTGGTCAACCTGGTCAGCAACTCGGTGAAGTTCCGCCGTCCGGATGTGCCGCCGAAGGTGCACGTGTCGGCGCGGCTGGTCGGCGACGAGTGGGAGATCAGCTGCCGGGACAACGGCATCGGGATCGAGCCGGAGTTCGCCGACAAGATCTTCGTGATCTTCCAGCGGCTGCACTCGAAGGACGCGTACCCGGGCACCGGCATCGGGCTGGCCATCGTCAAGAAGATCGTGGAGTATCACGGCGGCCGGGTCTGGGTGGACACCGAGGCCGGCGAGGGCACCACGATCCGGTTCACGCTGCCCGCGCTGGAGGCGGACATCGAGGCCGCCCGGGCGGCGGAGGCCGCGCAGAACGCGGACGACGCCGCGGACGACGCCGAGGCGCCGGCCGCCGAGGGCGCCGAGGGTGACCCGGCGGCCGTCGGGCGGCAGCCGGACGGCGAAGCACGCGAAGAGCCGCCCGCGGAGGCGGACCGACACGGTACAAACGGTGGCATGAAGGAGACGGTGGGATGACCGCGCCCGCGGACGGCAAGAGCCCGATCGAGGTCCTGCTCGTCGAGGACGATCCGGGCGACGTGCTGATGACCCAGGAGGCGTTCGAGGAGCACAAGCTCCGCAACCGCCTCACCGTCGTCTCCGACGGCGCCGAGGCGCTCGCGTACCTGCGCCGCGAGGGCCAGTACGCGGACGCGGTGACGCCCGACCTGATCCTGCTCGACCTGAACCTGCCCCGGCGTGACGGCCGGGAGGTGCTGGAGGAGATCAAGAAGGACGGGGAACTGCGCCGGATCCCGGTCGTGGTGCTCACCACCTCGCAGGCCGACGAGGACATCCTGCGCAGCTACCAGCTGCACGCCAACGCCTACGTGACCAAGCCGGTGGACTTCGAGCGCTTCATCTCGGTGGTCCGCCAGATCGACGAGTTCTTCGTCAGCGTGGTCAAGCTGCCTCCTCGTGGCTGACCCGCTGCTGGAGGACGTCGGCACGCTGCTGCGGGAGGCGGCGGCCAAGGTCGTCGTGCCGTTGTTCCGCCGGCTCGACGAGGCCGACATCTCCGAGAAGGCGCCAGGCGAGGTGGTGACTGTCGCCGACCGCGAGGCCGAGGCGCTGATCTCCGAGGGTCTGCGTCAGTTGCTTCCCGGTTCGGTGGTGGTCGGCGAGGAGGCCGTTGCCGAGGACCCGGACCTGCTGCGGCACCTGCGCGGCAGCGGTGACGTCTGGCTCGTCGACCCGGTCGACGGCACCTCCAACTTCGCCGCCGGGCGGCGGCCGTTCGCGCTGATGGCGGCGCTGCTCACCGACGGCGTACCGGTGGCCTCCTGGGTGTACGACCCGCTGGACGGCACGATGGCGGCGGGCCGGCTCGGCGCGGGCACCCGGCTGGACGGAGCGACGCTGCGGACGCCGCCGGCGGAGCCGCGGGTGGGCGCGCTGCGGGGCACCGCGGCGACGAAGTTCCTGCCGCCGGACTTCCGCCGCCAGGTGGAGGAGGGCGGGCGCCGCATCGGTGAGCTGCTGCCCGGCCAGCACTGCGCCGGCCGGGAGTACCTGGACATCCTCACCGGGGCGCAGCAGTTCGTGTTGTTCTGGCGCACCCTGCCGTGGGATCACACGCCCGGCACGTTGCTGGTGCGCGAGGCCGGCGGTGTGGCCCGCCGGTTCGACGGCGCCGACTACCACCCGGCCGACGACGGCAAGGGACTGCTCGTGGCGGCCAGCCCGGACGTCTGGGACGAGGTGAGCGCCGCCCTGCTGGGCGGTTGAGCGGCGCTGCGCGACGGCCACGGCACGCTGCGTCGACGTCAGCCGCCGTACGCCGTCGTCGGCCTGGCGTGTCGCGCGTGTTCCGGTATCGTGACCGGCGGTCTCCGCCAGCAGGCCGCCGCCCGGCGCCGGCGGAGACGCCGCTCGGTGTACGGGGGCCGGCGGTCGACGGAAGGACCATCACGTGCCCAGGACCAGCTCTACCGGCCGGCGCGCCCGGCGGTCGCTGCTCGCCGCGTTCGCCGCGCTGGCCGTGCTTCTCGGCTCCGGCGTTGCCGCCGGGCCGGCCGCCGCCGTACCCAGCCCGAACGCCCCGAACGAGGGCGGCAGCAAGCAGCTGCGGGCGGCGCTGGAGGCGGCGGCGAAGGGCCACATCGAGGCCCAGAACAAGCTGGAGAACTCCAAGCGCCGGCAGAAGGCGCTCGACACCCAGCTCAAGGACATCGAGGTACGCCTCGTCGGGCTCAGCGCGCAGGCCGGTGAGGTGGCCGCGCAGTCGTACCGGATGGGCCGGCTGACCGCGACGTCGATGCTGCTGGCCAGCGCCGACCCGAACGACTTCCTCAAGCGCGCGGCCGAGCTGGACGTGATGGCCCAGCGGGACAGCAAGCGTCTGCGTGAGCTGGCCGACGCGAAGGCCGAGGCGGCCGAGGCGAAGCTCGCCATCGACGCCGAGGTGCGGGAGCAGGCCAAGCAGGTCGCGGTGCAGGCCCGCAAGAAGAAGGACGCCGAGGTGGCGCTGGCGAAGGTCAGCTCCGGCGCCGGGTCCGGGTTCAACGGCACCTCCTCGTCGGCGAAGCCCGCGCCGCGCAACTCGGACGGCTCGTGGCCGTCGGAGTCGTGCTCGGTGGACGACCCGACGCCCGCGTCCGGCTGCATCACGCCGCGCACGCTGCACATGCTCCAGCAGGCCAAGGCGGCCGGTTACAAGCGTTACGCCTCGTGTCACCGCAGCGGTGGCGGCGGCGAGCACCCCAAGGGCCGGGCCTGCGACTTCTCCGCCGCCAGCGGCGGGTTCGAGGACAAGACGGCCACCGGCGGCGACAAGGCGTACGGCGACAGCCTCGCCGCCTGGGCGAAGAACAACGCGAACCGGCTCGGCATCATGTACGTCATCTGGTATCGGCAGATCTGGATGCCGAACACCGGCTGGCGCGCGTACAGCGGTGGCGGCAGCCCGGCTGCGGACCACACAAACCATGTTCACATCTCGATGTATTGACGCGGCCCGCCGCCGGCGCTGCGTACCATCGCCACGGTGAGCAGCACATCGTCCGACGTCATGGCGGAACCGGCGGCCGACGCCCCGGTTCCGCCGCGGGCCCTCCCGAACGGGCTCGCCGCGTTCCTCGTCTTCTTCTCCAGCGGTGCGGTGCTGGTGCTGGAGACCGTCTCGTTGCGCCTGGTCGGCCCGTACGTCGGGGTGACGCTCCAGGTGACCAGCTCGGTCATCGGCATGGCGCTGGCCGCGATCGCCTACGGGGCGTGGTTCGGCGGGTGGCTCGCCGACCGGCGTGACCCGCGTACCCTGCTCGCCCCGGCGCTGGTGCTGGCGGGCATCGCCACCGCCGTCACGCTGCCGATCGTCAGGTACGCCGGTGAGGTGCTGCGCGGTGGCGCGGCGAGCGCGGTGCTCCTGCTGACCGCGCTGACAGTGGTGCTGCCGGCGGCGCTGCTGGCCGGGATCACCCCGCTCGTGGTGAAGCTTCAGCTCGCCGACCTGCGCCGCACCGGCCAGGTGGTGGGCAAGTTGTCCAGCATCGGCACGCTCGGCGGCATCACCGCCACGCTGGGCACCGGCTTCGTGCTGGTGGCCGCGCTGTCCAGCTCCGTCATCGTGCTGGGGCTGGCTGCCGCGCTCGGGGTGACCGGGCTGGGGCTCGGCGTGTGGCTGCGGCGGCAGGCCGGGGCCGGCGGGCCGTCCACGCCGGGCCGGGTCAAGGCCGCGCTGGCGTTGCTCGGTCTCGCCGCGGCGGGGCTCACCGCGGCCGCGCCGAACCCGTGCGACGTGGAGACCGCGTACCACTGCGCCCGGGTCGAGGTGGACCCGTCGTGGCCGCAGGGACGCACGCTCTACCTCAACTCGGCCGAGCACTCCTACGTCGACCTGAACGAGCCGAACCACCTGAAGTACGCGTACACGCAGTGGATCGGCCTGGTTGCGGACGTGGCGCGGCCGGCGAAGCAGCCGATGGACGCGCTGCACCTGGGCGGCGGCGGCTTCACCGTGCCGAACTACCTGGCCGCGACCCGGCCCGGCACCGACAACCTGGTGTTCGAGCTGGACGGCGGGCTGGTCGAGCTGGACCGGCGGGAGCTGGGCCTGCGCACCGGCCCGCTGATGCGCGCCGAGGTGGGCGACGCGCGGGTGCTGCTGCGCGGCGAGCCGACCGACAGCCGTGACTTCATCGTCGGCGACGCGTTCGGGCACCTGGTGGTGCCGTGGCACCTGGCGACCCGGGAGATGGCCGCCGACATCCGGCGGGTGCTGCGCCCGGACGGGATCTACGTGCAGAACGTCATCGACTACCCGCCGGGCCGGTTCATCCGGGCCGAGCTGGCCACGGTGAAGGCCGAGTTCGCGCACGTCGCGCTGATCGCGCCGCCCGGCGCGATCGACGGGGAGCAGGGCGCCAACTTCGTGATCGTCGCCTCGGACGCGCCGCTGCCGCTGGCCGCGATCCCGCCCGGGCTGAAGCTGCTGCCGGAGCGGGCCGAGCTGATGGACGAGGCGCGGGTGACCGAATGGGTGGGCGACGCGATGGTGCTCACCGACGACTACGCGCCGGTGGACCAACTCCTCGCGACCGCCTGAACGGGTGACTTTCCTGACCGATTCCGACCGCTGAGGTGTACCGGGGCCCACTTCGGGCAACAGGACCGACCATGGGTGGACCGGTCAGGAACGGCGTGCAACTGCTCGGCGAGCGATATCGGCTCGTCGAGCAGTTGGGTGCGGGCGGCATGTCGGTCGTCTGGCGCGGTTACGACGAGGTGCTGGGCCGCCAGGTGGCGGTCAAGGTGCTGGCCTCACGGCTGGCCAGCGACAAGGCGTTCCGGCACCGGATCCGGGTGGAGGCGCAGGCCGCGGCGCGGCTGTGCCACCCCAACATCACCAACGTGTACGACTACGGCGAGTCGGTCCAGGTCGGCCTGACCGTGCCGTACGTGGTCATGGAGCTTGTCGACGGCGGGCCGCTCAGCGGGCGGCTCGGCCGCGACGGGCAGCTTCCCTGGAGGGAGGCGATGACCATCGGCGCGGAGGTCGCCTCGGCGCTGGCCGCCGCGCACGCCCGTGGCGTGGTGCACCGGGACGTGACCCCGGGCAACGTGATGCTGACCCCGACCGGGGTGAAGGTGGTCGACTTCGGCATCTCGGCGCTGGTGGGGGAGAGCGACAAGGGGCCGGACGGCGCGCTGCTCGGCACGCCGGCTTACCTGGCGCCGGAGCGGCTGGACAACGGGCACGTCTCGCCCGCCACCGACGTGTACGCGGTCGGGCTGCTGCTGTACCGGATGCTCACCGGCCGTCTGCCGTGGCAGGCCAGCACCACCACCGAGATGCTGCGCGCGCACATGTACCGCGACCCGGACCCGATGCCGCCGGTGCCGGGCCTGCCCGAGCCGGTCGCCGCGCTGGTGCAGCGGTGCCTGGCCAAGCGCCCCGAGGACCGCCCGGCGACCGCCGAGGTGGCCCGTACGCTCGCCGAGGCGGCCGGTATCGCCGCCGTCGTGCCGGTGTCACCGGCGTTCGGCCGGATGGACCCGGCGCTCGCGGAGAACGCGGGCACCACGATCCTGCCGTGGTCGGCGGAGACCGACGCGTTGCCGTTCTCGGCGGTGCGTACCCGCACGCGGCGGGCGGTGGTGCGGCGGCGCAAGGTGGAGGCCGGTGTCGCCGCCGTCGGCCTGATCGCGGTGACCGCCACGATGTGGGGGCTGACGTCGCGGAGCCCGGCCAGCGGCGGTGTCGAGCCGACCGAGGCGCGGATGAGCCTGCCCGAGCCGACGCTGTGCGCCGTCGACTACTCGCTGCGCCGCGACACCGGCAAGGAGTTCTCCGCCGAGTTGACGCTTACCAACACCGGTGACCGGGAACTGCGCGGCTGGACCATGAACTTCACGTTCCCCGGCAAGCAGACGGTCACCACGGCCAAGCCGCCGGCGCGGCAGGAGGGGCGTACCGTGTCGATTCCCGCGCCCACCGCGACCCCGGCGCTGGCTCCCGGCGCGTCGGCGAAGCTCACGCTGGCCGGCCGCTACACCGGGAGCAACACGCTGCCGGTGGAGTTCACCGTCGGCGGCAAGAGTTGCGGCGTGCAGGTGTCCGGGATCGCCGGGTCGGCGCCGACCACCGCGCCGCCGGTGAAGACGCCGGTCAAGTCGCCCACCAAGACCACGGCGAAGACCACCACCAAGAGCGGGCCGGCGAAGCCCAAACCGGCGAAGCCCAAGGCCGCACCGAAGCCCGGCAAGGGCAAGGAGGGCCCCAAGGGAAAAGCACAGTAGACCAGTCGAAGGGGGGTGGGCCGGGCAAGGGCAAGGGCAAGGGCCCGAAGAAGGACTGACGGTCAGGCCAGCGCGGAGAAGCGTTGCACCTGGGTGATGCCGCCCTCCACGATGAGCACGCTGTCCGCCTCCAGCACGGTGTCCGGTCCGACGTACCGGAACGGTTCCCCGGCCTGCTTCTCGCCCACCACCATCACGCCGTACCGGTCCTGCGGCGCGATGTCGCGCAGCGCCCGCCCGACCAGCGGCGCCGGCACCTTGATCTTGGCGATGGCGAAGTCGTCGTCGAACTCGATGAAGTCGAGCATCCGGCTGACGATCAGATGCGCCACCCGCTCACCGGTCTCCGCCTCGGGAAAGACCACGTGGTGCGCGCCGACCGAGTGCAGGATCTTGGCGTGCTTCTCCGAGGTGGCCCGCGCCCAGATCTGCTCGATCCCCAGCTCGGCCAGGGCCAGTACGGTGAGCACGCTCGCCTCCAGCGACGCCCCGATCGCGACCACCACCCGGCCGAAGTCCGCCAGCCCGAGCTGGCGCAGCACCACCTCCTCGGTGGTGTCCGCCTGCACCACCCGGTCGAGGTCGGCCGACCAGTGCTGGACCCGCGCCGGGTCGTGGTCGATCGCCAGCACCTCGTAACCGAGGCGGGACAGCGAGTCCGCGAGGCGCGAGCCGAACCGGCCCAGGCCGATCACCGCGATGCCGGTCTCCTCCGGGCGTCTAGCCGACAATGGGTTGCTCCTCCGGGTAGCGGTACAGCCGTCGACGGGTGTTCAACGCGATGGCCGAGCCGAGCGTGAGCGGCCCGACCCGGCCGATGTACATGAGCGCGATCAGCACGTACTGGCCCGGCGGGGAGAGCTGCCCGGACACCCCGACGGTCAGTCCGGTGGTGCTGAACGCGGAGGTGACCTCGAACAACGCGGCCGAGAACGACACGTGCGAGGTCAACCCGATCAGGCCGACCGTCCCGCCCGCCACCAGCGCCACGCTCAGCAGCGCCACCGTCAGCGCCTGCCGCTGGCTGGCCGCCGCCACCCGGCGGCGCCCGACTAAGCGTTTGCATTCCACTTGGTCCACACCCACGTGAGGAATATGCCGGACCGCGTCTAGACTCTGAAAGAACATTCACTCGATTTTCGTTTAGAAAAAAGAATAAGCATACGCCCAAGGTGCTAGTCGTCCTGATGTAGGCAAGCGGCAAAGGTTATAGGCTGTACCTGACTAGCCATGATGTCCGCAGATTTCTTGAGAAATAGACGTTGTCCATTGTCGGCCTACGATGCTGCCGTTGGGCATCTTTGACCCTACAGGTCTTTAACTATGGAGCGCACTCTAGGCAGTGCACATCCCCCATTCCATGCACGTGACTATGGCTTCGCGTGTACGCGTAAAAACCCGGCGGCGCCCGACGGTGGTGTCCAGCTCGCCGCGCAGCTCGGCCCAGATGGCGAAGCCGAGCAGGAAGAACGTGGAGACCTTGATGCCGCCGGCGGTGCTGGCGCTGCCGCCGCCGATGAACATCAGGCCGATCAGCATGGGGTAGCTCTCGTCGGTGAGCCGCCCGACGTTTATGACGTCGAAGCCGCCGGTACGGCTCAACGCGATCTGGGTGAACGACGCCAGCAGCTTGCCCGGCACGTCGAAGGTGCCGATCGTGAACGGGTTGCCCCACTCGGCCATCAGCAGGTAGGCGACGCCGAAGACGGTCAGCACCACACTGCCCCAGATGGTCAGCTTCGTGGCGACCGCCCAGCGCGCCGGCTGCCGCCACTCGCGTACCGCCTCGAACAGCGCCGGAAAACCGAGGCCGCCGATGATCGCGCCGATGCTGAGCGGCAGCGCCACCCAGCCGTCGCGGGAGAACGCGATCAGGCCGTCGGAGTAGAGCGCGAAGCCGCCGTTGTTGAACGCCTGCACCGAGTGGAACACCGCCGACCAGAGCGCCCGGCCCGGCCGGTAGTCGTAGGCCAGGAACAGGCGCGCGGCGACCACCGCCGTCATCAGGGCCTCGGTGACGAAGACGGTCGCCGCGATGCGCAACAGCAGCCGGCGTACGTCGCCGAGGCCGAACTCGGCGGTCTCCGCCTGCACGAGCAGCCGGTTGCGCAGGCCGAGCTGGCGGGAGACCGCCAGGATCACCAGCGACGCCCCGGTCAGGATGCCCAGGCCGCCGAGCTGCGTCAGCACGGTGATCATCACGAGCCCGAAGCCGTTCCAGTAGTTCGGCGTGTCGGTCACCGCCATCCCGGTCACCGACACCGCCGACGTGGACGTGAACAGCGCGGTGACGAACGGGGTGTACCGCTCCTCGCTGGTGGCCCAGGGCAGCATGAGCAGACCGGTGCCGACCAGGATCACCGCCAGGAACCCCAACGGCACCAGCCGCACGGGCTTCCGGAGCAGGCGGCGCATCCCGTCATCTTCCGTCCGGAGATTCACCGGCAGGTCAGGAACCGACCAACTGGCGGTCAACCGCGCCCGGTCTGCTGTGCGTACCCATCGACGACAGGAGACGGCGTTGCGACGTACCCTTTCCGCCCTCGGCGTGGCCGGCGCGCTGCTCGCGGCGGCTGTGGTGGTGCCGGCCGTGGCCGCCCAGGCCGGCCCGGACCACCGCGCCGCCGAGCAGGCCCGCGCGACCCAGCGGCCGATCGTGATCGGCCACCGCGGCGCGAGCGGCTACCGCCCGGAGCACACCCTGGAGGCCTACCGGCTCGCCATCCGGCAGGGCGCCGACTTCATCGAACCGGACCTGGTCGCGACCAGGGACGGCGTCCTGGTCGCGCGGCACGAGAACGAGATCTCCGGTACGACAGACGTGGCCGCCCGCCCCGAGTTCGCCGCCCGCAAGGCCACGAAGACCATCGACGGGGTGACAGTCACCGGCTGGTTCACGGAGGACTTCACGCTGGCCGAGCTGAAGACGCTGCGGGCCAAGGAGCGGCTGCCGCAGGTGCGGGTCGCGAACACCGCGTTCGACGGCAGGTTCGAGATCCCGACCTTCCAGGAGGTCATCGACCTGGCACGGGCCGAGTCGAAGGCCCGGGGCCGGACCATCGGTGTCTACCCGGAGACCAAGCACCCCACCTACTTCGCCTCGATCGGCCGCCCGCTGGAGGAGCCGCTGGTGGCGGTGCTGCGCCGCAACCGGCTCACCCACCGCGCCGACCCGGTGTTCGTGCAGAGCTTCGAGACCGCCAACCTGCGCAAACTCGACAAGATGATCGACGTACGGCTGGTGCAGCTCATGGACGCCAGCGGCGCGCCCTACGACTTCGTCGCGGGCGGCGACAAGCGGACCTACGCGGACCTGGCCACGCCCGCCGGGCTGGCCTGGATCTCCCGGTACGCCGACGGCGTCGGCCTGAACAAGAACCTGATCGTGCCCCGGGACTCCGCCGGACGGCTGCTCGCGCCGACCCCGGTGATCCGCGACGCGCACCGGCAGAAGCTGGTGGTGCACGCGTGGACGTTCCGGGCCGAGAACCAGTTCCTGCCGGTGGACTTCCGCATCGGTGCCGACCCGAACGCGCGTGGTGACATCACGTCCGAGTACGAGCTGTTCTTCGACCTGGGCCTGGACGGCGTGTTCAGCGACCACCCCGACACGGCGGTCGCCGCCCGAGCCGGCCGCTGACCGTTGCTCCTGTTCACGGGGTGCCCGCCGCAGCGGCGGGCACCCCGTTAGGGTGCCCGGGGTCCGTCGCGCTCGCCCGCTCCCGAGATCTTGGTACGAAACGGCCCCCCGAGGGGCTGTTCAGTCCCATGACATCTGTCAGCGTTGAAGTCCCGATACATGTGTCACGTGGTAGGGATCTTGGGTCGGGTGGTATGTGCTGCCGGGCATGGCTTCTCGGCGGCATGTGATGAACCTGCTGGACGCGCTGCTGGCGGCGGGGGTTCGGGTGAACGCGGCCGAGTTCGCGCGTGAGCACGGGGTGTCGGTGCGCACGGTGTACCGGCACCGCGCACGTATCCGGGCCGAGGGTCAGTGGCAGGAACGATCCCGGCGGCCGCGTACCAGTCCGCGGGTCACGCCGCCGGAGGTGGACGCGTGGATCTGCAAACTGCGCGCTGAACTGGGCCCGGACAACGGGGCTGACTTCATCCGAGACGCGTTGGACGATGTGCGCCGGCGCACCGACGCGTCCTGGTCGGTGCCGTCACGCTCGACGGTCAACCGGGTGCTGGCCCGGCATGACCTGCTCGTGGCTACTCCGGCTAAACGACCGCGTAGCTCGTGGCGGCGTTTCAGCTATGCCCGGCCCCGCGGCTGCTATCAGATCGACGCCACCGAAGTGAAACTCGCCGACGGCCGCACTGTCGTCGTCTTCGACGTCCTGGACGACTGCACCCGCACCCTGGTCGCCTGCCACGCCGCCGCCGCGGAGACCGCCCGAGCCGCGATCACCGCGATCAGACAGGCGTTCACCGCCTACGGCGTGCCGGCCATCGTGCTCAGCGACAACGGCATCGCGTTCACCAGCCGCCGCACCCGACCCGGATCAATCTCCACCTTCGTGCAGACCCTGATCGACCACGGCACCCGCCCGATCAACTCCAGCCCCTACCACCCACAAACCTGCGGCAAGGTCGAACGCCACCACCAAACCCTCAAAAAATGGCTGAGCACCCAACCCCCACCACAGACCCTCACCGCCCTGCAAACACTCCTGGACACCTACCGCCGCTACTACAACACCCAACGCCGCCACAGCGCCCTACCCCACCGCACCACACCCGCCCACGCCTGGACCCACGCACCCACCCTCGGCGGACCCACCAGCCCACCCCTGCAAACCGACGCCACCCTGCACCACTGCCCCGTCGCCAGCAACGGCGCCATCGCCGTCGCCGGACACCGCACCAGCGTCGGCACCACCCACGCCGGCACCACCGTCACCGCCATCCGCGACAACAACCACGTCACCATCTACCACCCCGACGGCCAACCCATCGGCTACCTCCACCTCAACCCCGACAAGAACTACATCCCCCTCACCCCCACCCCCACGATCCACAACCCCTGACACATCTATCGGGACTTCCCGTTGACACATGTCCCGGGACATGACAGCCCCCCGAGGGGCCATCCCGTACCAAGATCTCGGGCCGCTCCACGGTGATCAGCTCGCGATCGTGCAGCAGTGAGAGAGCGCGGGACGCCGTGTTCATGTGGACTCCAAGATCGGCGGGGCGGGGCGGGATGATGCCGCCACCTCGGCGTAGTGGAGTTGATCAGGCCGGGGCGGCGAGTGATCAGCTCGCGATCGTGCAGCAGTGAGAGAGCGCGGGACGCCGTGTTCATGTGGACGCCGTAGGCTTCGGCGAGTTCACGGGTCGAGGGCAACTTGTCGCCGGGCTTCAACTCGCCACTCTTGATCTTTGCGGCGAGTTCGTTGGCGATCTGACGATACGGCGCTTCGGCTGTAGGCATGGTGAGGACTCCGGTCGGTTCGGCACCTCCGATCATGCCGGGCCTACACCAGTAACTGCAACAAGCAGAAAGCCCGATGTGGACGCTCGACCTACACAGGTATTTTGGGTAGGCTGACCCGCGTCCGGCTCCGGTTGGTTCGGCAAACCTCGGGAGTCGGACCCGGATTGGGCTCCGGGGTCGTACCGCCGAACGGGCTGCGGTCTCGGGGTCGGCGGCCCGCTCGCGTCCCCTGTCTGCGGGCGGGCCGCCTCCACGGCTCGGTGAGGAGGATCGGCGTGCGAAACGTGCTCAACCTGTTCCAGTCGGCGCGGCGTAACCGGACCCGGAGGCCGCCGAACCAGGGCTGGTACCGCTCGGAGTCGTGCCGGCCGCTGAGCGTCGGGCAGATCCGCGAGCGGAAGTTCCGCACCGTGCGGCACGGACTCGACCCGGCGGAGGTGCACGCCTTCCTCTACCGGGTGGCCGGTGACCTGGCGCTGGCCCGGCGCGACGCGTCCCGGTACGCCGAGGAGAACACCCGCATCAAGGCGGCGCTCAAGAGCTGGCAGTCCCGGTTCACGCCGGGCGCGCAGCGGTGAGCCGGGAGCGGTTCGTCGTACACCTGCCGGTTCTTGCGGCCGACCTCGACGGCGCGCGCGGGTTCGCGCGGGCCATCTGCCGGGCGCTCGGGTTCCTGGCCGACGTGGAGCGCGCCGGGACGACCGTGTCGCGGGAGGACGACCAGTCGGTACGCCACTGGGTCTGGTGCGACCGGCCGCGCGACGGTGGCCGGCGATGCGCACGGGCGGCCGACCACGACGGGGACTGCGGCGGGCGGTGACCGGCGCGCGATGGCGTGGGCCGACATTCCCGGCGAGCTGCGCGTGGTGGGTGCGGCCATCCCGGGTCGGCGCGGTTACGTGCCGATGTCCGGCGTTGTAACGAGCGGCCATCCTGTCCCGGGCACTTGTGTGCGCCGACCACATAGCCCGTGGGTGACGTCACTTCTAGCGTGAGCCGACAACTGACATTCCCCCTGTCCTCACCTGGAGTCGCAATGACGATCCGGCACACGCGACGGGTGTTCCTTACCGCCGCCACCTCGGTGGCGGTCGTTCTGGCCGCCACGGCCTGTGGCAGCCCGCAGGACACCGCATCCGGCGGCGGCGACGCCGCCGCCCCGGTCAAGGTCGGTCTGGTCTACTCCCAGTCCGGCCCGCTCGCCAGCTACGGCAAGCAGTACATCGAGGGCTTCAAGGCCGGCCTCGACTTCGCCACCAAGGGCACCGGCAAGGTCGGTGACCGCACGATCGAGGTGACCGAGGCCGACGACGCGGGCGACCCGGCCAAGGCCGTGTCCGCCGCGAAGGACCTGATCGGCAAGGGTACGAAGATCATCGCCGGGTCCACCTCCTCCGGGGTGGCGCTCCAGGTCGCGCCGATCGCCGCGCAGAACAAGGTGCTGTTCATCTCCGGCCCGGCCGCGACGGACGCGGTGACCGGCGCGAACAAGTACACGTTCCGTTCCGGCCGGCAGTCGTGGCAGGACGTGGTGACCGCCCGTTCGTTCATCGGCGACGCGGGCGGCAAGAAGGTAGTGGTGTTCGCGCAGGACGGCGCGTTCGGCGACGCCAACGAGGCCGCCGTCAAGGCCGTCATCGGCGGCGCGGGCGCGAACGTGAGCAGCGTCCGGGCCCCGGCCAGCGCCACCGAGTTCACGCCGTTCGCCAGCCAGATCAAGGCCGCCAAGCCGGACCTGCTCTTCGTCGCCTGGGCCGGCACCACCGCGGGCGCCATGTGGCAGACGCTCGACCAGCAGGGCGTCCTCGCCTCCACCACCGTCGTCACCGGTCTGGACATCCGCGCCTCGTGGCCGACGTTCGGCGCGGCCGGCAGCAAGATCTCGTTCCTGTCGCACTACTTCGACGGCGCGAGCGACACCGAGGCCGCCAAGGCCGCGAAGGCGAAGGTGCCGGGCGGCACGCTCGACCTGTTCCACCCGGACGGGTTCGCCGCCGCGCAGATGGTCGTCCGGGCCGTGCAGGAGGGCGGCGACGACGTGGAGAAGATGGTGAAGGCGCTGGAGGGCTGGGAGTTCGAGGGCGTCAAGGGCACCATGAAGATCCGCGCCGAGGACCACGCCCTGCTCCAGCCGATGTACCAGGCGAAGCTCTCCGGCAGCGGCACCACCTTCACGGCGACCGCGCAGAAGTCGCTCACCGGTGACGAGAGCGCGCCGCCGGTCGCGCAGATGAAGGGCTGACCGATGCTCGCCACCCGCGGTCTGACCTGGCGGATCGGTGAGGTCGCCATCGTCGACTCCGTCTACCTCGATCTGGCGCCGGGGGAGTTCCTCGGCGTGATCGGGCCCAACGGCGCCGGCAAGACCTCCCTGTTCAACCTGATCACCGGCCTGCGCCGGCCCACCGAGGGCACGGTCCTGCTGGACGGCGCGGACATCACCGCGCTTGCGCCGCACCGGCGTGCCCGGCTCGGACTGGGGCGTACCTTCCAGGCGTCCTCGGTCTTCGGCTCGCTGAGCGTGCGGGAGAACGTCCGGCTCGCCGTACAGGCACACCGGGGTGGCTCGATGAAGCTGTGGCGGCGGGCGGCGGCCGACCGGGAGGTGGCCGCCGCCGCCGACGCGGCGCTCGACCGGGTCGGCCTGCACCACAGGGGTACGGCGCTCGCCGGCACCCTGGCCCACGGCGAGAAGCGCAAGCTGGAGATCGCGCTGCTGCTCGCCGGGGAGCCCCGGGTGATGCTGCTGGACGAGCCGATGGCCGGGGTGAGCGCCGAGGACGTGCCCGAGCTGGTCAGCGTGATCAAGTCGCTGACCGGGGACAGCGGCCGGGCGGTGCTCATGGTGGAACACCACATGGACGTGATCCTGGAGCTGGCCGACCGGATCGCCGTGATGCACCACGGCGCGCTGCTGGCGTGCGACACCCCGGAGACGGTGATGGCGAACGCCACAGTGCAGGAGGCGTACCTGGGGGAGGCGCTCTGATGGCGGAACCTGTCCTGTCCGTGGTGGACCTGTCCGTGCGGATCGCCGGGCTGCACATCCTCCAGGGCGTGTCGTTCGAGGTCGCGCCGACCGGCGTGACGGTGCTGCTCGGGCGCAACGGCGTCGGCAAGACCACCACGCTGCGCGCGATCGTCGGGCTGACGCCGCGCGGCGGCGAGGTGCGCGGCAGCGTACGCATGGGGGCGCGCAGCCTGCTCGCCCGCCCCACCCACCGGCTGGTCCGCGACGGCCTCGGCTACGTGCCGGAGGACCGCTGCGTCTTCGCCGGGCTCACCGTCGCGGAGAACCTGCGGCTGGCCGAACGGCGCGGTGTCGCGCCCGCGTACGACAAGGTCTTCGCTCTTTTCCCAGAGCTGGAGCGGCGCGGACGGCAACGGGCCGGCTCGCTGTCCGGCGGGCAGCAGCAGATGCTCGCGATCGGCCGGGTGCTGCTCAACGACAACCGGCTGCTGCTCGTCGACGAGCCGACGAAAGGGCTGGCGCCGAAGGTGGTGACCGAAGTGGCCGAGGTGCTGGAACGGGTCGCGGAATCCGTGCCGGTGCTGCTGGTCGAGCAGAACCTGGCGGTGGTACGGCGGCTGGCGACCGACGCGGTGGTGCTCTCCGCCGGCAAGGTCGCCTGGACCGGTGACGCCCAGGAGTTGCTGCTGGAGACCGCGTTGACGAAGTCGTTGCTCGGTGTGGGTTCTGGCTCCGGGGAGGTGCACGCGTGAACACCGTGGTCCTGCTGACGCTGACCGGGCTGGGCCTGGCGGCGCTCTACTTCCTCGTCGCCTCCGGCCTGTCGCTGGTGTTCGGCCTCGCCGACGTGCTCAACTTCGCGCACGGGCTGTTCCTCGGCGTGGGCGCGTACGCGACGTGGTGGGCCTCGGGCAACCTGCCCGGCGCCGGACCGGACGGGTTCGGCTTCGTGCTCGCCGTCGTCTTCGGCGTGCTGGCCGGTTCGCTCGTCGCCGTGCTGGTGGAGCTGGTGCTGATCCGGCCGCTCTACTCCCGCACCATCGAGCAGGTGCTCGTCACCGTCGGCCTGTCGCTCGCCGGGGTGGCGCTGCTCCAGGCCACCTGGGGCGCCGACCCGCGACCGTTCCCGCGCCCGGAGTGGAGCCGGAACGTGACGTCGGTGCTCGGCGCGCAGGTGCCGAACGCCGGGCTGCTGCTGATCGTCGCCGCCGCTGTGGTGCTAGGCGCGTTGCTGGCGTTCCTGCGCTGGACCCGGTACGGCCTGATCATCCGGGCCGGCGTGGAGAACCGGGAGATGGTGACGGCGCTCGGCATCGACGTGCGCAAGGCGTTCACGCTGGTCTTCGCGATCGGCGGGGCCGCCGCCGCGCTGGCCGGCGCGCTCGGCGGCGTCTACTTCGGCACCGTCTCGCCGGGGCAGGGCGGCTCACTGCTGATCTTCGCGTTCATCGTGGTGGTGATCGGCGGGATGGGCTCGGTGGTCGGGTCCGCGTACGCGGCGGTCGCGGTGGGGCTGCTGCAACAGTTCGTCAACTACTACGGCACGTCCGGGCTGGGCGACCTGTGCGTGGTCGGTCTGCTCGCCGTGGTGCTGCTGCTGCGTCCGCAGGGCCTGGCCGGAAAGGTGGCTCACGCATGACCAACTCGGTGGTCGACGCGCCTCCGGCGCAGGTGCCCGACGAACTGACCCCCGGGCGTTCCCGCTGGCACGGCCTGCGTCCGTACCTGCCGTTGGTGGCCCTGGTGGTGGCGGCGATCCTGCCGTACTCGACGCTGAACCTGCCCGGGATCTTCGAGGGGCCGCTCAACTCGCCGGGCACGCTGCAACTGCTCGCCATCTGCCTGGTGTTCGGCGGGCTCGCGGCCGGATACGACCTGCTGTTCGGGCGTACCGGGATGCTCTCCTTCGGCCACGCCCTCTACTTCGCCGCCGGGGTGTACGGCACCGACATCCTGGTCACCAAGGCCGGGCTGCCGCTGTGGCAGGCCGCCGTGCTCACGGTGATCGGCGGAACCACGCTCGCCGCGCTGCTCGGCGCGGTGGCGCTGCGCACCGTCGGTATCGCGTTCGCCATGGTGACGCTGGCGTTCGCGCAGGTCGGGGCGATCCTGGTGGCCCGCGACTTCGGTGGCCTCACCGGTGGCGAGGAGGGCCTGCCGCTGGACGTGTCGGGGCTGCCGGCTGCCTTGGTGGGCGTCACCAACACGGTGAACCTGTACTGGCTGGCGCTGGCGTACCTGGCCATAGTGGTCCTGGTCGTGCACCGGGTCAGCGCCTCGCCGACCGGGCGGGTGCTGGCCGGGCTGCGCGACGACGAGCGACGCATCGGCGTGCTCGGGCTCGACCCGTACCGGTTCAAGCTCGTCGCGTTCACGCTCGCCGGTGGTCTCGCGTCGGCCGGTGGGGTGGTCTACGTGCTGATCGTCGGCGGCGCCAGCCCGCACATCACCTCGTCGGAGCTGACGCTGTCGCTGCTGGTCATGGTGGTGCTCGGCGGTCCCGGTACGCGGTGGGGGCCGGTGCTGGGCGGCGTCCTCTACATGTACCTGGACCACCGGCTCACCGCGTTCGGCAGCAGCGACGCGGTGAACAGCCTGCCCGCGTTCCTCAGTCACCCGCTGAGCCAGCCGCTGTTCGTCCTGGGCACCGTCTTCATCCTGGCCGTCTACTTCTTCCCCGGCGGCCTGGCCAGCCTGCGCTCCCGCGTGACCCCCCTCCTGAAGGCCCTCCACCGCCCCCGCTGACCTCCGGCCCCCTCCCTCCACCCCGTTGATCAAGGAGTTTGTGTCCTGATTTCGCGGTTAGGATGACGCAAACTCCTTGATCAACGGGGAGAGCGGGGACAGCGGGAAGGGGAGCGGTCATGGGGGAGCGGCGGCTGGCTGTGGTCAGTGGGGGTGGGACCGGGATCGGGGCTGCCGTGGCGCGGGGGCTCGTCGGGGACGGGTTCGACGTTCTCGTGGTGGGGCGGCGGGGGGACGTGCTCGACGCCGCCGCACGCCGGATCGGTGCCGAGAGCGGGCGGGACGGGGCGGTCACGGCCGTCGTCGCCGACCTGACCGATCCGGGGCAGGTCGGCGCGGTCGTGGACGCCGTGGGTGAGCGCGCCGTGGACGCCGTCGTCAACAACGCCGGTGGATTCCTGGGCGGGTCCACCGACTCGCTCGGCGGGGTGGCGGACTGGTGGCGGGCCAACCTGGACGCCAACGTGCTCACCGCCGTACTGCTCACCGAGGCGCTGCTGCCCGCCCTGCGCCGCCCCGGCGGCCGGGTTGTCCTGCTCAGCTCGATCGCCGCGCAGCGCGGCGGCGGCGGGCCGTACTCGGCCGCGAAGGCCGCGCTGCACGGCTGGGCGTACGACCTGGCCGCCCAACTCGGCCCGGACCAGATCACCGTGAACGTGGTCAGCCCTGGCTACGTGGCCGAGACCGAGTTCTTCGGCGACCGGATGACGCCCGAGGGGCACGCCAAGCGCGTCGCCGCCACGCTCGTCGGCCGGGCCGGTGTGCCGGACGACATCGCAGCGGCGGTCAGCTACCTGGTCGGCCCGTCCGCCGGGTACGTCACCGGGCAGGTGCTCGGCGTCAACGGCGGTTCCGTACTCGGCCGCTGACACGCGGAAGGGACGGCGGCCCCCGCCGCTCCTGGTAGAAATGCCGGATGAGCCAGGATCGGACGGCCGTACGGGAACGCGCCGAAGCGGTGCTGCGGCGGCTGGCGGGTGACCACGCCCGGCTGCGCGAGGACCAGTGGCGGGCCATCGAGGCGCTGGTGGTCGACCGGCGGCGGGTGCTCTGCGTGCAGCGCACCGGCTGGGGCAAGTCGGCCGTCTACTTCGTGGCGACCGCGCTGCTGCGCGAGGGCAACCGGCACGGGCCGACGGTGATCGTCTCGCCGCTGCTGGCGCTGATGCGCAACCAGGTCGAGTCGGCCGCCCGCGCCGGCATCCGGGCCCGCACCATCAACTCGGCGAACCTGGACGAGTGGGACGAGATCACCGCCGAGATCCACGCCGGGGCGGTCGACGTGCTGCTGATCAGCCCGGAGCGGCTGAACAACCCGGACTTCCGCGACGGCGTACTGCCGAAGCTCGCCGCCACCACCGGGCTGCTGGTGGTGGACGAGGCGCACTGCGTCTCCGACTGGGGGCACGACTTCCGCCCCGACTACCGACGGCTGCGGACGTTCCTGGCCAACCTGCCCGAGCGCACGCCGGTGCTCGCCACCACCGCCACCGCCAACGCCCGGGTCACGCAGGACGTGGCCGAGCAACTCGGTGACGCGCTGGTGCTGCGGGGCACGCTGGACCGGGAGTCGCTGCGCCTGGGCGTACTCGACCTGCCGACCCCGGCGCACCGCCTGGCCTGGCTGGCCGACCACCTGGACCGGCTCCCCGGCTCGGGGATCGTCTACACGCTCACCGTGGCCGCGGCCACCGAGACGGCCGACTTCCTGCGCGGCCGGGGCTGGTCGGTCGCCTCCTACACCGGGCAGGCCGAGGACGCCGACCGGCGGGCCGCCGAACAGGACCTGCTCGACAACAAGATCAAGGCGCTGGTCGCCACGAGCGCGCTCGGCATGGGCTTCGACAAGCCCGACCTCGGCTTCGTGGTGCACCTGGGCGCGCCGCCCTCGCCGATCGCCTACTACCAGCAGGTCGGCCGCGCCGGCCGGGCCGTCGAGCACGCCGAGGTGCTGCTCCTGCCCGGCGTGGAGGACGCGGCCATTTGGCGGTACTTCGCCTCGCTCGCCTTCCCGCCCGAGGAGCAGGTCCGCGCCGTGCTCGCCGCGCTGGACACCGAGCGGCCGATCTCCACCCAGGCCCTCGAACCGGTGGTCGACCTGCGCCGGGCCCGGCTGGAGCTGATGCTCAAGGTGCTCGACGTGGACGGCGCGGTCCGCCGGGTGCGCGGCGGCTGGCTCGCCACCGGCGAGCCGTGGGTCTACGACGAGGCCCGGTTGCGGCGCGTCGCCGACGCGCGCGCCGCCGAGCAGCGGGCCATGCGGGAGTACGCCTCGACGTCCGGCTGCCGCATGCGCTACCTGCGGGAAGGGCTGGACGACACCGGGGCGGCCGACTGCGGGCGGTGCGACAACTGCGCCGGCCCGCTGTTCGAGGCAGCCGTCTCCGACGAGGCGCTGACCGCCGCGCAGACGTTCCTCGGGCGCCCCGGCGTCGCGATCCCGCCCAAGAAGCTCTGGCCGACCGGGTTGGAGGCGGTCGGCGTACCCCTGAAGGGCCGCATCCCCCCGGCGGAGCAGGCGCTGCCCGGCCGGGCCGTGGGACGCCTCTCCGACCTGGGGTGGGGCGGGCGGCTGCGCGGGCTGGTCGGGCCGGAGGCGCCCGACGGCCCGGTGCCCGACGACGTGGTGGCGGCCGTGGTCGAGGTGCTGAAGGCGTGGGCGCACGGTGACGACCCGTGGCCCCGGCGGCCGGTGGGCGTGGTGGCGGTCGGCTCGCGGACGCGACCGCTGCTGGTGGGCTCGCTGGCCGAGCGGATCGCCGCCGTGGGCCGGCTGCCGCTGCTCGGCCACGTCGTCCCGGCCGGTCCGTCCGGCGGCGGCGGGCCGCGCGGCAACAGCGCCCAGCGGGTACGCACGCTGCACGACGCCTTCCGCCTGCCGGACGAGCTGGCCGACGCGCTGCCGGGGCTGGACGGGCCGGTGCTGCTGGTGGACGACCTGGTCGACTCGGGCTGGACCATGGCCATGGTGGCGCGGCTGCTGCGCCGGGCCGGCGCGCCGGACGTGCTGCCGCTGGCGCTCGCGGTGGCCGCCTGACCCGTCGCGTCCGCGTGACAGGTCCCGGCCGTCGAAAAGTTCCCGGCGCGGCCGGAATGCGAGCGTCGCCACCGTCGGCGGACCGTCGGCGGAGCCGCAGGTGACCGGCGGTACCGTGGGGCCATGACCGAGCAGCTACCCGTCGTCCAGACGTACGCCGTGACCGGGATGACCTGCGAACACTGCGTCCGGGCGGTGACCGAGGAGCTGTCCGCGCTGCCCGGCGTCGAGGAGGTCCGGATCGATCTGGCCGGTGGCACCGCCACCGTCACCAGTGACGCCCCGCTGGCGGTCGAGTCGGTCCGTGCCGCCGTGGACGAGGCGGGTTACGAGCTGGTCGGCGGCGGTGCCTGAGTCGTCGTCCGGCACGTCCGGCACCGGCGTCGTCCCCGACGACGCCGTGGCCGGCGCGACACCGCCCCGCGCCGGGGTGGCCGCGGGCGGCCCGGTCGCGGTGGATCGGGAGACGCTGCGGTTGGCCCTGGTGGTGGGCGGGCTCGTGCTCGCCGTGCTGCTCGGCTTCGGGCTCGGCCGGATGAACGCGCCCGCCGACCTGGCGCGGCCCGCAGCCACGGCGAGCGGGGCCACCACGGGCGACGGCGGCATGCACGCCCACGCGCCTGGCACCGGCGCGCACTCCCACGACGGCGCCACCGTCACCCAGGGCGGCGGCGACGGCGCGGCCGGGCTGTCGATCACCTCGGCCGGTTACACGCTGGTCCCGTCGAACGCCGAGCTGACCGCCGGCCGCGCCGGTGAGCTGCGCTTTCAGATCCGCGACGACAAGCGCCGCGCGGTCACCCGGTTCGCCGTGGTGCACGACAAGCCGATGCATGTGATCGTGGTGCGCCGTGACCTGAGCGGTTACCTGCACCTGCACCCCACGATGGCCGCCGACGGCACCTGGTCGGTGCCGCTCGGGCCGATCGAGGCGGGCTCCTGGCGGATGTACGCGGACTTCACCGCCGTCGCCGACGACGGTGGACAGGTCGCCGTGGTGCTCGGCGCCGACCTGGCCGCGCCCGGCGCGTACCGGCCCCGGCCGTTGCCCGCCGCCGCGACGTCGGCCACCGTCGACGGGTTCACCGCCGCGTACACGGGCACCCCGGAGGTGGGACGCTCGGTGCCGCTGCGGTTCCGGATCACCGGCGCGGACGGCGCGGCAGCGCCGCTTCAGCCGTACCTCGGCGCGTTCGGGCACCTGGTCGCGCTGCGCGAGGGCGACCTCGGTTACCTGCACGTACACCCGGAGCCGGTGCGCGACGGCGACGAGGTGACGTTCTGGCTGACCGCGCCGGGGCCGGGCAACTACCGGATGTTCCTGGACTTCCAGGTCGGCGGCGTGGTGCGGACCGCCGAGTTCACGCTGACGGTGGCCTGAGCCCTCGGTCAGCCGGCGCGGCGGACCGGGCGGCGGGCCAGGTAGCGGAGCAGGTCGCGGATGTGGTGCTTCTCCTCGGCGGGCACGCTCGGGTCGGCCAGCCGGTCCAGGATCACCCGCACGTCGGCCTCCACCGGACCCTCCTCGGCACCTCGGCGGCGCGGCACCGGCCCGGCGTCGGGCAGGCCCAGCGCGCGGAACGCGGCCGCCACGGGCAGGTCGAGAGCGGCGCAGAAGCCGCGCACCTTGGCGAGTTCGGGGTAGTCCTGCCAGTCGCCGGCCAGCCAGCGGAACACCGTCGAGCGGCCGACTCCGGTGTGGGTGGCCAGATCGGTGACCGTCCAGCCGCGTTCCTCGCGCGCGTCGTCGATGGCCCGGCGTACGAAGCGCGCGAAGGCCATCTGCGGCGAAACGTCTGCCGAACCCATCCCTGTCGGATCTGCCCCTCCCGCCGGTGGCCCGGCTCTGCCGATCGAGCCTAGTACGCCGGGGCGCAGAAGTAACTGACTGATCGGTCCGGAGATCTCGTCGGCGGGACTCGGGTGAATGCGGAAGCTTGCTTCGGGTAATGCGCTTCGGGTAATAGGCTGAGTGAACCCTGAGAATCGATGGAGGAGAAGCATGGCCGAGCCGGACCGTCCCGTACCGCATCGCCCCGGCGCGGTGAGCCTCTTCTTCGTGGCCAAGGCCGCGTTGTTCGCTCTCGGCTTCTGGATCTGGCTGCTGGTGCTGGCGGTACGCGGTGGCGAGGCGACCGGCGTACACCTGATCGCCGCGACCGGCGCGATCTGCACCACGCTGGCCTCGGTCGTGTTGGGAGCGCGGGTGGCGTTGCAGCGCAACGCCGCCCTCCGGCATGCCGAGCTGAAGCGGATGCTCGTGGACATCTCGTGGAACGCCTTCGCCGCCGCCGGCAACGCCGAGCAGCTCGGCGGGAAGGTGGTGCCGTTCCCGACCGCGGCCGAGGACGGCGAGCGGCCCGCCAACCGTGGTGAGCGCGTGTCTGTGCTGGACCGGGGCGATCGCAACCGGGGCGACCGGGGGCGGTAGCGCGCCCCTCAGGCCCGCTCCGCCAGCAGCGTCTCCAGCCGGGGCGTCACGCCCCACTGGCCGACCAGCTCGCGATACTCGGCGCGCTGCCCGTCGGTCGGCGCTCCGGCCGTCCGGCGTGCCCGGATGAGCAGGTTGCGCGGCGTGTGCTGGGAGTCGACGAACTCCACCACCTCGGCGCGGTACCCGTGCAGGCGCAGCAGACCGGCCCGCAGCGCGTCGGTCAGCACGTCGGCGAACCGCTCCCGGAGGATGCCCTGCCGGGTCAGCAGCTCGTACGGCCCCGGCGCCGGGCGCGCCCGGAGCTGGGCGGCCAGGTCGTGGTGGCAGCAGGGCGCGGCGAGCACCCAGCGGGCGTCCCAGCGCACCGCCCGGGCCAGCGCCTCGTCGGTGGCGGTGTCGCAGGCGTGCAGCGCGAGCACCAGGTCCGGCGCCGGTTCGACGGGCGCCTCGGCGATGGTGCCGGCCACGAAGCTGACCCGGTCGGCCCAGCCCAGCCGCTCGGCCAGCTCGGTGTTGCGGCGGCGCTGGTCCTCGCGTACGTCCACTCCGACGAGTGTCACGTCCAGGCCGCGCCGCAGCAGGTAGCGGTAGGCGGCGAAGGTCAGGTACGCGTTGCCGCAGCCCAGGTCCACCACCCGCAGCGCGCCGGTGAGGTCGTCGGGCAGCGTCGCGGCCAGCGCGCGCAGGAACGCGTCGACCTGCCGGCGTTTGGCCGCCGAGCCGCCGATCTCCTTGAAGAGGGGATCACCCGGGTCGAGCAGCCACTCCTTGGCCCGGTCGTGCCGCTCCGGCTCGCCGGCGGTACGGCTGGCCGCCGCGCGGTGCACCTGCGCCTCACCGGACTTCGTCACCCGGAGCTGGATCGTGGCGTCGGCGGTCTCGACGTGCCAGTTGCCGAACGGCTCGGCGAGCAGTTCGTCCACCGCGGCGTCGGCCTCGGCTCCCGGCGCCACGTTGCGGGTGTGCGGCCGTGACCCGTCCGAGGTGGCGATCTGCAACCGGGGGCCGCTCTTGAGCGCGACCGGGCGCAGTTCCGCGCGTACCACCGAGGGACGCTGCCCACGACGCCGCCCGGCGGCCACCGCCCGGGTCAGCCCCGGCGCGAGCAGCAGCGTCCGTACCTCGGCGAGCGCCGATTCCAGCGCTTCCGGCATCCCTACCTACCTCTCCAGTTCTCCACCCACCCCGCCGACCTGGTCGATCATGAGGTTGGCCGTACGTGAGCACGGCGTGTCGCGCCGTCAACTTCATGATCACCGCGTGGGTCCGGCGGTCGTGGGACGGGGACGGCCTCCGGGACCGGGGTCCGGGAGGCCGTTTCCGTTGGTGTTCGTCAGTCGGCGTTGCTGGCTTCGGCGGGCGCGCCGGTGCTGCCGCTGCGGCGGCGACGACGGCGACGCGGCTTGCTCGCCGTCTCACCCTCCGCGGCCTGCGGTGCGGCGGGGGCCTCGGTCGAGCCCTCGGTGCTGATCACCGCGGTCGGCTCGCCGGCCACCGTCTCGCCGGCCCGGCGACGCCGCCGCCGACGCGGCGTACGGGTCGCCTCGCCGTCCCCGGCCTCGGCCTGCCCGGCGGGCGCGTCCCCGCCGTCGCTGGTACGGCCCCGACCGCGGTCACCACGGTCACGGTCGCCGCGCTCGCGGCCCCGGCTGTCACCCCGACGCGCGCCCCGGCGTGCCCGGCCGCCGCCACCCAGGTCCTCCTCGACCTCGGCGGACAGCCCGGCGCGGGTGCGCTCGGCGGTCGGCAGCGTGCCGCTGACGTCGGTGGGGATGGCCAGGTCGGTGTAGAGGTGCGCGGAGGTGTGGTACGTCTCCGGCGGCTCGGGCATGTCCAGCCCGAGCGTCTTGTCGATGATCCGCCAGCGGGGCATGTCGTCCCAGTCGACGAACGTCACCGCGACACCCGTGGCCCCGGCCCGGCCGGTACGGCCGATGCGGTGGGTGTAGGTGTCCTGGTCCTCGGGGCAGTCGTAGTTGATCACGTGCGTGACGCCGGTGACGTCGATGCCCCGGGCCGCCACGTCGGTCGCGACCAGCGTGTCGATCTTGCCGGCGCGGAACGCCCGCAGCGCCCGCTCCCGCGCGCCCTGGCCGAGATCGCCGTGCACGGCGGCCACGGCGAAACCACGGAAGTCGAGATCCTCGGCGACCCGGTCGGCGGCCCGCTTCGTACGGGTGAAGATCATGGTCAGGCCACGGCCCTCCGCCTGGAGGATGCGCGCCACGATCTCGACCTTGTTCAGCGAGTGCGTGCGGTACGCGAGCTGCGTGGTCTGCGGGGACGGGCCGGTCTCGGCGGTGTGCCCGGCGTGGATCGTCACCGGCCGGCGCAGGAACCGCCGCGACAGCGCGACGATCGGGTCCGGCATGGTGGCCGAGAACAGCATGGTCTGCCGGTCCTCCGGCAGCATCGCCAGGATCTTCTCGACGTCGTCCAGGAAGCCCAGGTCGAGCATGCGGTCGGCCTCGTCGAGGACGAGCGCGCGGACCCGGTCGAGCCGCAGGTGCTTCTGCTTCTGCAGGTCCAGCAGGCGGCCGGGGGTGCCGACCAGGATCTCGACGCCCCTGCGCAGCGCCTCGATCTGCGGCTCGTACGCCACGCCGCCGTAGATCGGCAGCACCCGGACGCCCCGGGTGCGACCGGCGGCGTCGAGGTCCTTGGCGACCTGGATGCCCAGCTCACGGGTGGGTACGACGACGAGCGCCTGCGGGACGCCGTCGCTGCCCTCGGACGGGGCGAACACGCGCTCCAGCAGCGGGATGCCGAAGCCGAGCGTCTTGCCGGTGCCGGTCGGGGCCTGCCCGATCAGGTCGACGCCGCGCAGCGCGATCGGCAGCGCGTACTCCTGGATGGCGAAGGCGCGGGTGATGCCGGCGGCGGCCAGCGCCTCGACGGTTTCCTGCCGCGCGCCGAGCGCGGCGAACGTGGGTGCCTCCGGCGGGACCGGAGCGGTGGGGGCCAGTGGCTGGCCGGAAATCTGGTCGCTCATGTGGATGTGGGGGTGCCCTCTCGTGGTGCGCCCCTCATGTCCTCAGGGCGCGTTCGGTGTGTGGCGCGGGCCACGCGGTCGGGGGCGAATCGCCGAGCCGGACCGGGCCGCACGCGCGTCGGGGACCGGTCTTGATCAGCGAAGCTGACCGAATCGGTGCCCACGGCAACTGTCTCATCCTACCTGAACGGCCCCTGAGTCGTCCCGATTCCCAGGTGGTGGCCGTGCGCGCGGGGCGGCTCGATGTGACTTGAGTCACAGCGTTGGCGCCGGTAGCCTGCGCTCGTGGCCGCCCCCGACCCCGCCGCGACCGGCTCTGCCGCCGCCGGTCCCACCGCCCCCGATCCCGCCGCGATCGACCTGTTCGGGCTCGTCGCGTACGGCGAACTGCTCGCCTTCGACCGCCTCGCCGCCGACGCCCGCCTCGCGCCCGACCTGGGCCGCCGCGCCGCGCTCAGCGAGATGGCCGCCGCGGAGATCGCCCACTATCGCTGGCTGACCGACCGCCTCGCCGCGTGGGGCGTCACCCCGGAGGAGGCGATGGTCCCCTACGTCGAGGCGCTGCGGGCGTACCACGACTCGACCGAGCCGCGGGACTGGGCGGAGGCGGTGACGAAGGCGTACGTGGGCGACGCGATCACCGACGACTTCCTGCGCGGGATCGCCGACGGCCTGGACGGGCCGGAGCGGACGCTGCTGCTCGACGTGCTGCACGACTCCCGGTACGCCGAGTTCGCCGCGGCCGAGATCCGGGCCGCGATCGAGGCCGATCCCCGGGCCGCGGGCCGGCTCTCCATGTGGGCCCGGCGGCTGCTCGGGGAGGCGCTGTCCCAGGCCGGCCGGGTCGCCGCCGCCGACCGGGGCGCGCTCAGCGCGTTGATCGGCCGGACCGGTGGGGACGTGCCGGGGCTGCTGCGCCGGCTGACCGAGGCGCACACCGCGCGGATGACGGCGGTCGGGCTGAACAACTGAGCCGCCGTGGCGGGAGGCCCGCCACGGCGGCCGGCGCCGCGGGAATCAGCGAACGGTGAACCCGACCGCGCGAGGCGACGCCTCGGCGATCTCGACGTAGGCGACCTTGCCGACCGGCACGATCACGCGCCGGCCCTTCTCGTCGGTCAGGGAGAGCGTGCCCTCGCTCCTGGCGAAGGCGTCGGTCACGATCTGCTCGATCTCGGCCGGCGACTGCGCGCTTTCCAGGACCAGCTCCCGCGGCGCGTACTGCACGCCGATCTTGACCTCCACTGTGCCTCCTCAACTGGGGCGAAAAAGCCACCGTGGGAAGGCTATCCGATCCGGCGGCCCGATGTTCAGGCTGACTCACCTTGCAGCGGGAAGCTGGCGATGCCCCGCCAGGACAGGGCCGCGACCAGCGCCTCGGCCTCCGCCTTGGGCACCTGACGGCCGCCGGCGAGCCAGAACTGGGCGGCCGTCTCGGCGGCGCCGACCAGGCCCGATGCGAGCAGCTCGGCGTGCGACCGGCTGACGCCGGTGTCCGAGATGATCGTGTCGGTGATGGCCGCGATGCAGCCCTGCTCGACCCGCTCCACCCGCTGCCGCACCGCCGGGTCGTTGCGCAGGTCGGACTCGAAGACCAGCCGGAACGCCTCGCTCTCGTGGTCGACGAAGTCGAAGTACGCGCGGACCGCGGCGCTGACCCGTTCCTTGTTGTCGCTGGTGCTGCTCATGGCGCCCTGCACGTTTGCCACTATCGCGTCACAGTGCGTGTCCAGCAGCGCCAGGTAGAGCTCCATCTTCCCGGGGAAGTGTTGGTAGAGCACCGGCTTGGAGACCCCGGCCCGCTCGGCGATGTCGTCCATCGCGGCGGCGTGGTAGCCCTGCGCGACGAACACCTCCTGAGCAGCGGCGAGCAGCTGCTTACGGCGTGCCGAGCGGGGCAGGCGGGTGGGCCGACCGGCGGTCTGTGCACCGTTCCCCACTGCGGTCATGGGAACCTCCGAGTATCTGCGTACGAGCCGGCACGTATCACCCGAACCGGTGCGGGTTCGTGAACCCGTCGCGGAATTGGCCCGCCGCTGTAACTTATCGCCACTGTCACCACACGGTAGCCTCAGCGGGGGCGACCAAGGAGCGCGCGGTGAGTGAAACAGGGCAACCCGGAGCCGCCACCCCGGGAGAGCACGGCGACGGGACGGGCCGGCAGGACGAACCAGCCCGTACCGGCGGCGGTTGGGCGCCCCCGCCGAACGGCTGGTCCCGTGGTGCTCCGGCGCCCGGCGGCTGGCCCTACGGCGATCTCGGCGGCTGGGCCGCCTCCTCGCCCCGGCACGGTGACCTGCCGGCTCCGCTACCCGGCCGACCGGAGCCGGGACCGGTGAACGGCCGCCACGTCAACGGCGTGCACCACGCCGGGGAGGAGTCGCGCGTGACCCGCCAGGCGCCGGTCAGTGCCCCGCCGGCGGACGAACCGCCCCGGCAGAGCGACGGCGAGCGACTGGCCGTACCGGCCCCGCGACCGGGGCCCCCGGCCGAGCAGCAGGTGAACCCGGCCGACGCCGCCGGCTCCCGGCACGCCGCCGACGACCCGGCCGCCGCGCCCCGCTGGGCCGAGAGCGGCCCCGCCTCCGCGCCCCCGGCCCTGCAGGTGCCGCCGGTCGGCGCCGCCGCATCCGGCTTCGAGGTGCCACCGGGCTTCCACGCGCCGAACACCGAGTCCACCCCGTCGCTCTCCCGTGGCTGGGCCGACCGGGCGGCCGGCGAGCCGTCCGCCGACCCGGCCGGCCGTTCCGCGCAGCCCGTGGGCGACGTCCGCCCGCCGGACGGACCGGCGGGCGCCGCCGGGCCCCGGGCCGCCGCCGACTCCCGGGAGCCCGCCGCGGACGACCCGGGCGCCGGTGAACCCGACTGGTCCGGACCGTCCTGGAACCGCCCGAGCTGGGGCGACGGCTGGGCCCCGCCGTGGGCCCGCACCGACGAGCCGGCGGCGCGCCGCGCCGCGGAGCCCGCCGACCGGCGCGAGCGGGAGGACGACACCGCCGGCCGCCGCGCCGCCCGCGACGACCGCGCGGCCCATGACGACCGTGCCAGCCACGACGACCGCGCGGCCCACGACGACCGTGCCGGCCATGACGACCGCGCGGGCTGGGACGACCGGGCGGGCTGGGACGACCGGCCGGCCCGCGACGAGCGCGCGGCCGAGTGGGCGCCCGAGCCGGTGCGGCCGTACATGCCGGCCCGCGTCGAGCCGCCGTCCGGCTACGAGCCGCCCCGGCCCGAGCCGGTACGGCCGTACGAGCCGCTGCGCGCCGAGCCGGCCGCCGGACCGGAACCGACCCGGCCGTACGAGCCGGAACCGCCGCGTCAGTACGAGTCCGAGCCGGGCACCGGTCCGGAGCCGGCGCGTGAGGCGACCCGGCCGTTCCGGCTGGCCCGGGGCGACGGCGAGCCGCCGCACGGGTACGAGCGACCCTCGTGGGCCGGGCCGCCGGTGCCGGTCCCGCCGGTGAACCCGGCCACCGGTCCCGAGCCGGCGAGCGCCCCACCCGCCCCGGCCGGCGGGTACACGCCGACGTTCCCCGGCTACCCCGCCGCGCCCGCCGGGCCGCCGCCTGCCGCCGCGCCCGTCGCCAACCCCGCGACCCGGGCCACCGGTGAGACCGCCGACGATCCCCGGCAGCCGCCGGCCGCCCCTGCCCGGCCGATCTCCGGAGTCCCGGCGCAGCCGGCCTCCGGCCTCCCGGCACAGCCGATCTCGGGCGTGCCGGCCCGGCCGACGTCCGGCGTCCCGGCCGGGCCGATCTCCGGTGTGCCGGCGCGGCCGATCTCCGGCGTCCCCGCCACGAGCGGCGCGGCCCACACCGACCGCACCTCCGCGCCCCAGCCGGCGAGCGCGCCCCCCTACGCCGCCCGCCGGTCCGCGCCGGAACCCGTGCCGGCCGCCGACGCGGCCACCGAGCCCCGACCGGAGGAACCGGCCCCAGTGGTGCTGCCGCAGCGCGTCCCCGCCGAGCCGGACGTGCAGTCGTGCCGGAACCGCCCGCAGTGGAACCCGTCCGCC
>NZ_KK037233.1:5008134-5102548 GCF_000568915.1 Micromonospora sp. M42
GACGGAGACCGCGCCCGTCGCGACCGCTCGACACCGGCGGCGCGCCCGGGGCCCCCGGGTGGTGATCGAGCACGTCCTGGTGAGCACGTTCGGCCTGGACGCCACCACTGAGGTCCGCCTGATCGCGGGCGACCGGACCGCCGAGGGCCACGCGACCGGACCGGCCGTCGACGGGTACGTGCTGCGGCTGTGCGCGGTGGCGGCGGCCGCGGCGGTGGACGAGTTGCTCGGCCGGGGCGTCCCGGCCGGTGAGCACGGCCGGTGCTTCGTGGAGCACGCCGCCGTGGTGCCGTTCGGCAACTGCGAGGTGGCGACCGTTGTCGTGCTGCTGGTCTGCGACGGCTGGGTGGAGCAACTGGCCGGGTCGGCCCTGGTCGCCGGGGATCCCCGGCAGGCGGTCGTGCGGGCCACGCTGGCGGCGGTGAACCGGCGGCTGGAGGCGCTGCTCGCCTGAACGGTGTGCGGTACGGCGCGCGCGGGGAAGACTGGAGACATGAAACGCGCCGCACTCTGGCCGGAGCACAGCCTCCCCGCGCACGAGGTCCCGCCGCCCTGGCCCGGCCGGCACGTCCGGCTCGACGGCACGCTCGTGCACGTCCGGGAGACCCCGGCGACCGGGCCCGGCGCGGAACCGGCGCTGTACGTGCACGGCCTCGGCGGGTCCGCGCAGAACTGGACCGACCTGGCCGGCCTGCTCGCCGGCCGGCTCGACGGCCAGGCGATCGACCTGCCCGGCTTCGGGCGCAGCGAGCCCGGACCGCGCTACACCATCCCGGCCTTCGCCGACCGGGTGATCCGCTGGATCGAGCACACCGACCGGGGGCCGGTGCACCTGTTCGGCAACTCGCTCGGCGGCGCGATCTCGGTCCGGGTGGCGGCGCTGCGGCCGGACCTGGTCCGCACGCTCACCCTGATCTCGCCGGCCCTGCCGTTCCTGGACTTCCGGCGTTCGTTGCAGGGGCGGATGCTTCCGCTGCTGGCGATCCCCCGTGGTGAGCGGCTGGCCGCCTGGCGGCTGGCCCAGTTCACGCCCGAGGTGGCGGCGCAGCAGGTGATGGAGGCGTGCGTCGCGGATCTGACCCGGATCAGCGAGCAGCGCCGGCAGGAGGCGATCGACGAGATCCGGGTCCGGTACGAGGCCGCGCACCACGCCGCCGCGTACGTGCGTACCTTCCGGGGACTGGTCGGCAGTTTCCTGCGCTCGTACCTGCCGGGGGAGGGCGCGCTGTGGCGGCAGGCGGCGGCGGTGCGGGCGCCCACGCTGGTGGTGGGCGGAAGGCAGGACCGCCTGGTCGACGTCCGGGTGGCGCCGCAGGCGGCCCGCGTGATCCCGGACAGCCGGCTGCTGATGCTCGACGGCGTCGGGCACGTGGCGCAGTTGGAGGTCCCGCGGACGGTGGCGCGGGCGGTGCTGGGGCTGCTCGGCGAGCCGTCGTCGCCGGACGCCGGTGCGGGGGAGAGCGGAACGGGGCGCGACATGGCAGGCTGAGCCGGATGCCCAGCTCACGCCCTCCCCGCACCGCCCGGTCCCGGGCCTCCGCTCGTCCCTGGCGCTCCGCCCTCGTGGTGTGCGCCTTCCTCGCCGTCGCCGCGGTCGGCGTCGGCGCGGCGCTGCAACTTCCGTCGGCGGGGGCGGGGACGCGGGTCACCGACGGGTTCGTGGCCCAGCCTCCGGCGCCGACGCGGACGCCGCCGAGCGTGTCCCCGTCGCCGGTGGTGACGCCCAGTTCCTCGCCGCCGCCGGTGCTGACGCTGTCCGACCCGGGGCCGGCGAAGGGGCGGGGCAGCTTCGGCTACGACGACCGGCCCGGCGGGGTGCTGGGCCGATCCGGGCCGCTGCAGCGGTACCGGGTGGCGGTCGAGAACGGCTCGGGCGAGCAGGTCCGCGACTTCGGCGATGCGGTGCAGCGGGCGCTGGCCGGCCCGGGGAGCTGGGTGGACGGCGGCCGGTTGCGGTTGCAGCGGGTCGGGCCGGGCAGCGGGTACGACTTCACGATCTACCTGGCCACCCGGGAGACGGCGCGGCGGTTGTGTGGCGCGGGCGGGATCGACATCCGCGTGGGCGGCGTGCCGTACACGTCCTGCCGGGTTCCGGGCAAGGTGGTGATCAACCTGGACCGGTGGCGGACCTCCGCGCCGCACCTCGTCGCCGCCGGGATGACGCTCGACGACTACCGGCTCTACGTGATCAATCACGAGGTGGGCCACCAGCTCGGGCACCGGCACGAGGGGTGTCCGCGGGCGGGGCGGGCCGCGCCGGTGATGCAGCAGCAGACGCTCTTCCTCAACGGCTGCCGCCCGAACCCGTGGCCCTACGTGGGCGGGAAGCGGTATGCCGGGCCGAGCCTGTGACCGCCGGTTCGTGAAGAACATTCGCGGCATAGGCGGCAAAAGCAGCTAAATGCCCGAATTGCATGGCACGCTGGTGTCATGACCTCGTCGTCCCCTTACGACATGCCTGCCGAGCCGCGCCGCCGACCGCCGCCCCGTCACCCGGCCGAGCGTCCCACGGTGCGCCGCATGCGCCGTCGTCGCCGCCGCTCGGTGCTGCTGCTGGCGATGCTGCTGGCCGCCGGCAGCGGAGCGGTCGGCGTCACCCGGCTGAACGCCCCCGGGCCCGGCGGGACGTCGCTCGCGGCCGAGCCGTCGCTCGCCCGCGGGGCCGCCGAGGCCGACGTCCCGGCCGCGCCGCCGACCGGCTACCCCACCGCCGGCCCCGGCACGTTCGCCGTGGCCCAGGGCCGGTCCCCGGTACGCGGACACGCCGGGCCGCTGCGCCGCTACCGGGTCGAGGTCGAGCACGGTACGGGGCAGGACGCCGACGGTTTCGCCGCCACCGTGGACGCGGTGCTCGGCGACCCGCGCAGCTGGATCGCGTCGGGGGAACTGCGGGTGCAGCGGGTGCCCGAGGCGGCCGCCGCCGACTTCACCGTCTACCTCGCCACCCCCGTCACCTCGGAGCGGATGTGCGCCGAGGGCGGACTGCGCACCGACCGGTACACCTCCTGCCGGCTGCCCGGCCGGGTCGTGCTCAACCTGGCCCGCTGGATGACGGCGGTGCCCGACTACGGCGCCCCGCTGGACGTCTACCGGACCTACGTGATCAACCACGAGGTCGGGCACGAGTTCGGTGAGCTGCACCAGGCGTGCCCGGCGCCCGGCGCGCCCGCCCCGGTGATGCAGCAGCAGACGTACGGGCTGGACGGCTGCCTGCCGAACGCCTGGCCGTACGTCGACGGGGCCCGATACTCCGGCGAGCCCACCGACGGGGTCTGAGTTATTCCCGGTCCCGCAGTTCGGGCCGAGTGTCCCTCATCATGGCCGATCCCCGCCCGGGCGAGCGACAATGGCGCGGTCACACCGCCGATCCCGGGGAGTCCACCGTGTCGTTGCCCCCGCTCGTCGAACCCGCCGCCGAGCTGACCGTAGACGAGATCCGCCGATACTCGCGCCACCTGATCATCCCGGACGTCGGGGTCGAGGGGCAGAAGCGGCTGAAGAACGCTCGGGTGCTCTGTGTCGGCGCCGGCGGCCTCGGCTCGCCGGCCCTGCTCTACCTGGCCGCGGCCGGTGTCGGCACGCTCGGCATCATCGACTTCGACACCGTCGACGAGTCGAACCTGCAGCGCCAGGTCATCCACGGCGTCTCCGACGTGGGCCGCTCCAAGGCCGAGTCCGCCGCCGCGTCGATCCGCGAGATCAACCCGCTGGTCAACGTGGAGATCCACAACACCGCGCTGGACCGGGAGAACGTCCGGGACATCTTCTCCCGGTACGACCTGATCGTGGACGGCACCGACAACTTCGCCACCCGGTACATGGTCAACGACGCCGCGGTGCTGCTCGGCAAGCCGTACGTCTGGGGTTCGATCTACCGCTTCGACGGCCAGGCGTCGGTGTTCTGGGCCGAGCACGGGCCCTGCTACCGCTGCCTCTACCCGGAGCCCCCGCCGCCCGGCATGGTCCCCTCCTGCGCCGAGGGCGGCGTGCTCGGCGTGCTCTGCGCGTCCATCGGGTCGATCCAGGTCAACGAGGCGATCAAGCTGCTCGCCGGCATCGGTGAGCCGCTCGTCGGCCGGCTGATGGTCTACGACGCCCTGGAGATGAGCTACCGCAAGATCAAGGTCCGCAAGGACCCGAACTGCGTGCTCTGCGGCGAGAACCCGACCCTCACCGACCTCATGGAGGACTACGAGGACTTCTGCGGCGCGGTCTCCGACGAGGCGCAGGAGGCGGTGGTCGACTCGACCATCACCGCGCTGGAGCTGAAGGACTGGCAGGACTCCGGCAAGGACATCTTCCTGGTCGACGTGCGCGAGCCCGCCGAGTACGAGATCGTCCGCATCCCCGGCTCGACGCTCATCCCCAAGGGCGAGATCCTCTCCGGCGAGGCGCTGGCGAAGTTCCCGCAGGACCGGCAGATCGTGCTGCACTGCAAGTCCGGCGTCCGCTCGGCCGAGGCGCTCGCCGCGCTGAAGGCGGCCGGCTTCAACGACGCCGTGCACGTCCAGGGCGGTGTGCTCTCCTGGGTCAAGCAGATCGACCCGTCCCTGCCGTCGTACTGAGTCGCGTCGATGGGCCCGCCCGGTTCCCCGGGCGGGCCCGTCGTGCTTTCCGTACCCCGTGGCGTGGACAAACGCCTGGTCGCCCGACCCGCAGGTGGATGCGTTCGGCGACCGGTGGGCGGTACCGGCCCTGACCGAGCTACCGAGGCGTAACCCCGGCCGCGCCAGTACCGTCAGGGCCGTGGTGGACTTGGACGCGGCGATCGGATTCGTCGTCGCTCACGGAGACGCGGTGGACCGCGCCCGTCTCTCCCGGCTGCGCACCGGCGCTCCGGTGCCGTCCGACGTGCTCGACGCCGCCGAGTCCGGGCCGGCGCCGGGCGGCGGCTGGCCCGCCGTACTCGACGGCGAAGTCGCCTCGATCGACGCGACCTGCTTCCGCCTGGCCGAGCTGGACGACCTCGGCGCGCTCGGCCGCCCGGCGGCCCGGCACGCGCTGGACTGGCTGGCCGCCCGGCAGCTACCAGACGGCGGCTGGGACGAGGATCCGTCGCTGGCCGGGCTCGCCCCCGAATGGGCCACCCCCGGCGATCCGGAGGCCCGGCTCTACCAGACCGCCAACGCCGGATTCTGGCTCACGGTGGCCGGGCTGGACGCCCGGGCCGCCGGGCCGCTGGACCACCGGGTCGGCGGCGCGTACGCCGGTGTGGTGCAGGCGGCGGCCCAGGCGCTCGCCGCCCAGCTCGCCCCGGACGGAAGCTGGCCGTCCTTCCTGCCCGCCGGCTGGCTCGCCGCCGCGGTGCTGCACCGCCAGCAGATGTACTACGAGTCGGCGCGCATCCAGGCGGTGCTGGCCGACCGGATCCCCCGGATGTCCCCGGCCGACGTGGCCTGGCTCGCCGCCACGCTGCGCCGGGTCGACGTCGGCGAGGAGCAGTGGCTGCTGGTGTCCGCGCGCAGGCGGCTCGCCGAGACCCAGCGCAGCGACGGCGGCTGGGACAGCGACGACGGCCACCAGTTCGACGTGCACACCACGCTGCGGGCGATCCGGGCGTGCCGTCCGAACACGCCCGAGGCCCCGGTAGCCGGCGCGCCGTTCGTGGCGCCGCGCCCCGCCGAGCTGCCCCCGCCGCCCGCGGTGCCGGCCCCGCGCCCGCGCCGGCTCCCCGCATCGACGTCTCCTCCGCCCGCGCCCGACTCTGGGCCGCCCGCGCCCGACTCTGGGCCGCCCGCCTCCACGCCCGTGTCGCCTGCGCCCGTGTCTCCGCAGCCCGCCCCGGCTCGCCCGTTGACCGGCCCGGCTCGCCCGTTGACCGGCCCGGCCGAGGCATCGGTCGCATCGGCGGGTCCCGCTTCCGACCCTTCGGCGGGCTTCGGCTCCGACCTGTCGTCCAGTTTCGGCACCGACCCGTCGGCCGGGATCGCGCCCGCGCTGTCGGACGGCGCGCCGGAGCTGTTTCCGGCCCGGGGTCTCGGGCCGGATACCTGGTTCCGTCCGGACACCGGGCCGGATGCGATGCCCGGATCGGGAGCAGGGCCTGATCCGTCGGCCGGTGCTGAGGTGTCGGCCGGTGCGGACAGCGGGCCGGCGCCGTGGTCCGCCTGGATCGTCACGCCCGATCTGCTTCCCGACGAGAGCGCCGGGCCTGCCGCGCAGCTGGTGTCGGAGCTGCTGCCCGGCCCGGTGCCGCCCGCTCTGCCTCCGGCGGTTGCGGTGCCACCGGCCGCCCCGGTGTCCCCGGGTTTGCCTCCGCTGGTCACGCCGCCATCGGAGCCCACCGCCCAGGTGATCGCCGCACCGCCGCAGCCCGGCACAGTTCCGCCGGTCGACCCCGCCGCACCGGCCGACGGAGATCCACTCCAGATCGCCTAGCCCGGCCAGCTGATGATCAACACCAGTTCGGGGAAGTGGCGGCATCAGAGGTGCCGGGATACCGCCACCTCCCCGTACCGGCGTGTGCCCGCCCCAGTTCGGGGAGGTGGTGGCATCAAAGTGCGGGGGTGGCGCTGGCGCGCCACAACGGGCAAGGTCGGTCAGCGTAGGTGACCGTCGCCGGTCACCACGTACTTGGTGCTGGTCAGCTCCGGCAGGCCCATCGGGCCGCGCGCGTGCAGCTTCTGCGTCGAGATGCCGATCTCCGCGCCGAATCCGAACTCGCCGCCGTCGGTGAACCGGGTGGACGCGTTGACCATGACTGCGGCCGAGTCCACCCGGGCCACGAACTCCCGGGCCGCCCGCTGCGAGTCGGTGACGATCGCCTCGGTGTGGCCGGTGCCGTACCGGCGGATGTGCGCGACCGCCGCGTCGAGCGAGTCGACCACGGCGACGGAGATGTCGGCGGAGAGGTACTCGGTGCCGAAGTCCTCCTCGGTGGCCGGCACCACGGCGTCGGAGTGGGCGGCCACCTCGGGCGTGCCGTGCACGGTCACCCCGGCCTCGGCGAACGCGGCGAGCACCGCCGGCAGGAACGCGTCCGCGACGTCGCGGTGCACCAGCAGCGACTCGGCGGTGTTGCAGGTGGACAGGCGCTGGGTCTTGGCGTTCAGCGTGACCGCAAGCGCCTTGCCGAGGTCGGCGGCGGCATCGACGTACACGTGGCAGTTGCCCACGCCGGTCTCGATCACCGGCACGGTCGACTCCTCGACCACGGCGCGGATCAGCGACGCGCCGCCGCGCGGGATCAGCACGTCGACCAGGCCGCGGGCGCGCATCAGCTCCTTGACCGAGTCGCGGGTGCTGGAGTCGAGCAGCTGCACCGCGTCGGCCGGCAGTCCGGCGCCGGCGACCGCGTCGCGCAGCACCGCGACCAGCGCCGCGTTCGAGTGCGCGGCCGACGAGGAGCCGCGCAGCAGCGCCGCGTTGCCGGACTTCAGGCAGATCCCGGCCGCGTCGACTGTCACGTTCGGCCGGCCCTCGTAGACGATGCCGACGACCCCGAACGGCACCCGGATCTGGCGCAGCTCCAGGCCGTTCGGCAGCGTCGAGCCGCGTACCACCTCACCGACCGGATCGGGCAGCGCGGCCATCTGGCGCAGCGCGTCGGCGATCGCCGCCACCCGGCCCTCGTCGAGCGCGAGCCGGTCCAGCACGGCCGCGGACAGCCCGGCCTCGCGCCCGGCCGCCAGGTCCGCGGCGTTCGCCGCCAACACCTCGGGGGTACGCGCCACGAGCGCGTCGGCCATCGCGTGCAGCGCGGCGTCCTTGACGGTACGGGTGGCCGTGGCCAGGGCTTCCGCCGCGTCCCGGGCTCGCCGGGCCTGCTCGACGACGCTCATCGTGCGTACTCCTTCGGAGGTGTTTTAAGGAGGGGCCCCTTATTAACAGACGTCTGTTAATAAGGGGCCCTTGCTTACAGCAGGACGAGGTCGTCGCGGTGGACGACCTCACGTTCGTACGCCGGGCCGAGCGCCGCGGCGAGTTCGGAGGTGGAACGGCCGAGCAGGCCGGGCAGTTCCACCGCGTCGTAGTTGACCAGCCCGCGGGCCACCGGCGCGCCGGCGGTGTCGACCAGGTCGACCGGGTCCCCGGCGGTGAACGCGCCGTCGACGGCGGTGATGCCGGCGGGCAGCAGCGACTTGCGGCGGCCCACCACCGCCTGCACCGCGCCCGGGTCGAGGTGCAGGCGGCCCCGGGGCGCGGTCGCGTGCGCCAGCCAGAACAGACGCGCGGCGGGACGGCGGCTGCTCGGGTGGAAGTACGTGCCGACGGGCTCCCCGGCCAGCGCCGGCGCGGCCAGCGGCGCGGCGGTCAGCACCACCGGGATGCCGAAGCCGGTCGCGATGCGGGCCGCCTCCACCTTCGTCACCATGCCCCCGGTGCCCACCCCGGCCCGGCCGGCCCCGCCGATGTCCACGCCCGCGAGGTCACCCTCGCCGTGCACCTCAGTGATGCGGGTGCTGCCCGGGCGGGCCGGGTTGCCGGTCCAGAGCGCGTCGACGTCGGAGAGCAGCACCAGCAGGTCGGCGTCGACGAGCGCGGCGACGAGCGCGGCGAGGCGGTCGTTGTCGCCGAACCGGATCTCCTCGGTGGCCACCGTGTCGTTCTCGTTGACGATCGGCACGGCCCGCAGGTCGAGCAGTTTCCGCAGCGTCCGGTACGCGTTGCGGTAGTGCGCGCGCCGGGTCACGTCGTCCACGGTGAGCAGCACCTGCCCGACGGTGCGGCCGTGCCGGGCGAACGCGGCAGCGTACCGTCCGATCAGCAGGCCCTGCCCGACGCTGGCGGCGGCCTGCTGGGTGGCCAGGTCGCGCGGGCGCCGGGGCAGCCGCAGCGGGGCGAGGCCGGCGGCGATCGCGCCGGAGGAGACCAGCACCACCTCGCGTCCGGCGGCGGCCAGCCCGCCGAGCGTGTCGACGAGCGCGTCGACCCGGGCGTCGTCCAGGCCGCCGGTCGCGGTGGTCAGCGAGGACGAACCGATCTTGACGACGATCCGGCGGGCCGAGGTGACTGCTTCGCGCACCCGACCATTCTGCGCGCTGCGGTCTGTGACGCCGCGGCGCGTTCCCATATCGTGGCAGCTCGTGACACCTGACGAGTACGTCGAGGCGGTGCTGGCACTTGTCGAGCGGATCCCGCCGGGCCGCGTGATGTCGTACGGGGCGGTGGCCGACGCGCTCGCCGACCGCTCCGGGCGGGCGTCGCCGCGGCTGGTCGGCTCGATCATGGCGCGGCACGGGGGCGGCGTGCCGTGGCACCGGGTGGTGAACTCGGCCGGCCGGCTGCCGCCGGGTCACGAGCGCAAGGCGCGGGAGAGGCTGCTCGCCGAGGGGTGCCCGCTGCGTGGGGACCGTGTGGACCTGGCGGCGGCGTCCTGGTCGCCGGACGAGGGGTGACCCGACCGCGTCGGAGGCGGCCGGTCGATCGATCGCGACTCCGCTCAACGGGGCCGAGTCATCGCGGCCACTCGGAGAACGCGTGCCGGAGGTCGTGGATCTCAGCCGGGGTGAGGCGGTAGAGCGCGAAGACGGTGTCGGGGAGGCGGTCGAGGCGCTGCAGCGCGTCCTGGAACTCTTCGTCGGTGAGCGCCGGGTCAGCACGCCGTGCGAGGTCCACCAGGTCGTTCCTGCTGTACCGGCGGAGCGCGGCGGCTACGTCGATGTAGTCGCGGGGTTGAGCACGGGTCACCATGGCGGCGACTTTGGTGCCGATCACGTCGTCCAGGTGCAGCACCGGCCCGACGTCGAGCACGATCGGGCTGGCGCTGCGCGCGAAGCGCACGAGTTGCAGTCGTACGGTCCGGTCGTCGCGGCGAACCTCGAACTCGGTCATGTCGTGTTCGAAGCCGTAGAAGACATCGTCCAGCTCGGTGGGCTCGGCGATGGTCTCGACCTGGAACCCGGCATCGAGCAGGGTGGCGTGCACCAGCTCGGCGGCTGCGGTGACCCCGCCGTCGAGATCGGTGAACAGGTCCACGTCCTCGGTGGGACGGGCGCCGATGCCGTGGGCGATGAGGGCCTGGCCGCCGGCGAGGGCGAAGCCGTGTCGGCCGGCCACGGCGAGCGCGATACGGGCGACCTCGTGCTGGAACGGGTCCGGCGCGGGTGACATCAGGCGGCGACGTCCCGGGCGCGCAGCACCGGGTGGCTCTCTTCCCAGGCGCGGCGGACACCGCGGGGCACGTAAAGCTCGGGCCACAGCCGGACGAGGGTGGGTCCGTGCAGCCAGGTGCGCAGCTCGTCGGGATGAACGGCTTCGGTGAGCACCGTCTCGTACATCCAGGCGAGCAGCCCCGGAACGTCGAGGTCGACGTGCCGGTCGGGTTGCCAGAACAGCCGGTGGGGCAACTCGACGATGCCGGTGACCGGGCCCTGCAATTCGCTCAGGGCGGG
This sequence comes from Micromonospora sp. M42, assembly GCF_000568915.1. Lineage (NCBI taxonomy): Bacteria > Bacillati > Actinomycetota > Actinomycetes > Micromonosporales > Micromonosporaceae > Micromonospora > Micromonospora sp. M42. The sequence goes on from NZ_KK037233.1 coordinate 5,018,469, forward strand.
GACCACGACCGCACGGCGGCCGGGGCGGGCCTCGTACGGTGCCCGCGAGCTGCGAACGGATCGGGCCGGGTCCATGCCCTACAGGGTAACGGTGCCGACCTGCGGCTTGTTGCGACTCGCGAGCGCCTGGCGGCATCGAACAAGCAGCGTCCGGGAGGGGATGTGACGCGAGCCATAACGTGAGTAGCATTCGGCTCCATGACAGCTTCGGGCCTGCCCCGCCGGGTGCACCTCGGATACGCGCTCGGTTCCCTGGTCACCGGCGCGTTCGGCACCGTGCCCGGGCTGCTCCTGCTGCCGTACCTCACCGACACGCTCGGCGTCGCCGCCGGGCTGGCCGCGCTGCTGGTGCTCCTGCCGAAGGCGTGGGACGTGCTGGTCAACCCGGTCGCCGGGCGGATCTCCGACCGGACCCGCTCCCGCTGGGGCGCCCGCCGTCCGTACCTGCTGGTCGGCGGGCTGGCGCTCGCCGTGCTGTTCGCGTCGATCTTCGCGGCGCCGTTCGCGAACGGTCCGGCCGCCGCCGCGTACGTGGCGCTGGCGTTCCTGGCGACAGCCACCGCGTTCGCGTTCTTCCAGGTGCCGTACGTGGCGATGCCGGTCGAGCTGACCGCCGACCCGGCGGAGCGTACCCGGCTGATGACCTGGCGGGATCGCGGTGCTGGCGCTGGCCATCCTGGTCTCCGGCGCGGTGGCCCCGGCCGTGGTGAGCGCGGGCGGCGACGGCGTGCCCGGGTCACCGGTGGATGGGCCTGTTCGTCGCCGCGCTGATCGTCGCCGGCACCGTCGGCGTGTTCCTGGGCACCCGGTTCCGCCCCGACTGCACGGTGGGGGAGAGCGAGCGAAGCCTGCGCCGCCCAGCTCGCTGTCGCCACCGGCAACCGGCCGTTCCGGGTGCTGCTGATCTGCTTCGTGATCCAGTCCGCCGGGGTGGCCACCGTGCTGGCCGGGGTGAAGTACTTCGCCGGCCAGGTGCTGCGCGAGCCGGACAGCGGCCCGACGCTGCTGTTCGCCTGCTTCGTGGCACCCGCGCTGCTGGTCATGCCGCTGTGGTCGCGGGCCGGCGCCCGGCTGGGCAAGCGGGCGTCGCTGGTCGCCGCGTCGCTGATCTTCGCGGTGGGCGCGCTGGCCCTGGTCGCCGCGCCCGCGCTGCCCGCCGCCGCGGCCTACGCGGTGGTCGCGGTGATCGGCGTCGGGTACGCGGGCCAGCAGGTGTTCGCGTTGGCCATGCTGCCGGACTGCATCGCGTACGACACGGCGCGCACCGGGCGCCGGCAGGCCGGGGTGTTCACCGGGCTGTGGACCGCCGGGGAGACGTTCGGGCTGGCGCTGGGGCCGGGCATCTACGGGCTGGTGCTCCAGCTGTCCGGCTATGTCTCCTCGTCCACCGGTACCGCCGCCGCCCAGTCCGACACGGCACGTCTCGGCGTGCTGCTCGGCTTCACCGTGCTGCCCGCCCTGCTGGTGGCGATCCCGCTGGTGCTGCTGCGCGGCTACACCCTGACCCCGGCCCAGCTGACCGCCGCCGCACCCGAGGCCGATGACGCCGCGCCGGCCGCGCGGGCGTGAGCACCCCGTCCACGAGAGGAACCACCCGATGACCGACACGGCAGGCGCCGGTGCGCTGCCCGCCCAGGGGATGCCCGCGGCGGACGTACTCGGCGAGATCCGCGCGCTGCGGGACGCCGACCGGCCCACGCACGGCGGGCGGTTGTTCGCGTACGTCTACGACCCCGGCGTGGCCGGTCTGGACGAGCTGGCGCAGGCCGCGTACGCGCAGAGCGCCCACGTCAACGGCCTCGACCCGACCGCGTTCCCGTCGCTGCTGGCGATGGAGAACGCGCTCGTCGGCGCCGCCGCCCGGCTGCTCGGCGGCGGCCCCGGCACCGGCGCGCCGGATGTCGTCGGCAGCGTCACCAGTGGCGGCACCGAGTCGCTGCTGCTCGCCGTCAAGGCGGCCCGGGACGCCCGCCCCGACCTGACCGAGCCGCGGATCGTGGCGCCGGCGAGCGCGCACGCGGCGTTCGCCAAGGCGGCGCACTACCTGCGGGTCGCGCTGGACACGGTGCCGGTCGACCCGGTGACGCTGCGCCCGGACGTGGCAGCGGTGGCCGCCGCGATCCGCCCGGAGACCGTGCTGGTGGTGGCGTCCGCGCCGTCGTACGCGCACGGGGTGGTCGACCCCGTCGCGGAGATCGCCGCCGTCGCGGAGGCGGCCGGGGTGCGATGCCACGTGGACGCCTGCTTCGGCGGCTGGGCGCTGCCCTGGCTGCGGCGGCTCGGCGCGCCGGTGCCGCCGTTCGACTTCGCCGTGCCGGGGGTCACCTCGATCTCGGTGGACCTGCACAAGTACGCGTACGCGCCGAAGGGCGTCTCGGTGCTGCTGCACCGCGATCCGGCGCTGCGCGCCCCGCAGTTCTTCGCGTACGCGGACTGGCCCGGGTACACGATGGTCAACCCGGTGATCGCCTCCACCCGCTCCGGCGGGCCGATCGCCGCCGCGTACGCCACGCTGCGGCACCTCGGCGAGGACGGGTACCTGCGGCTTGCCGCCGCCACCCGGGACGCGGTCGCCGGGCTCGCCGACGCGATCCGGGCCACCGACGGGCTGCGGCTGATGGCCGAACCGGAGACCACTGTCGTCTGCTTCACCAGCGACGATCCGGGGCTCGACCTGTTCGTGCTGGTCGACGAGCTGACCGAGCGTGGCTGGCACACCCAGCCCCAGCTCACGTACGCCGATCTGCCGGCCAGCGTGCACCTGACGGTGACCGCGGCGGTGGCGCCCCGGGTGGCCGAGTTCGGCCCGGCGCTGGCCGAGGCGGTCGCGGCGGCCCGCGCCGCCGGGCCGGTGGTGCTGCCGCCGGAGCTGCTGGCGCTGGCCGGCAGCCTCACCCCGGAGGCGCTCACCCCCGATCTGGTGGCCGGGCTGGCGGGCGGGCTCGGCCTGGCGGCCGACGCCGGTGCGCCGGAGCGGATGGCGGTGGTCAACACGCTGCTCGACGCCGCGCCGGCCCGGCTGCGGGAGCGGCTGCTCGCCGAGTTCGTCGGGTTGCTCCAGCGCCCGGCCTGGTGACGCGGACGGGGCCCGCCCGGATTCGGGCGGGCCGCGTCGTGCGGTGTCTCAGCCGGCCGCGCCGACGCTGAACGTGGTGGTGTCGTCCGCCGGGTCGACGTCTGCGACCGGCTCGTTCACGTAGCGGGCCTCGACGGTGAACGTGCCGCTGCCCAGCACGCCGGCCGGCGTTCCGGCCGGTGCCCGCAGGACGACGTCGAACGTGCGCTCCTCGCCGGGCATGAACCGGCCGCCCGGGACGTCGAACGAGTCCGGGAAGCTGGGCAGGTCCTGCGGGTCGGTGCCCCAGACCTCGACCCCGGCGGGCAGGGCCGCCCGCGCGGCGAGCCGGAACGACGGCGCGTCGTTGCCGTAGCGCACGGTCACCGGCATCCGGCCCAGCAGGCTTCCGTCGGCCTGGCGGGTCAGCGTCACGTCACGACCGTTTACGGTCAGGTCCGTCTCGGTGGCCTGCCGGTAGACGCGCGGCGCGCGGACGCTGCCCGAGGTCGACCGGAACACGGTCGGGAAGAAGTCGCGGTCCGCGACCCGGGTGCCGCCGGCCGGCACCACCGCGATCGAGCCGCCCGGCGCGACCATCGGGTAGGCGCGTGCGGTCGTCCAGACCTGGAAGTTGAGCCTCAGGGCCCGGCTGTCGCCCGCCGCGACCCGGCCGCCGAAGCTGCCGATGACCCGGCGGTTGTCCACCAGGTCCTCGGTGAACCACGGCGTGCCGTCGTCGAGGCCGATGAACGAGGCACCGGCCGGCTCGGTGATGCGCAGGTCGGCGACGCCGTCGGCCCGGCCCCGGTTGCTGATCGTCGCGGTCAGCGTGCCGACGTACCCCCGGTCGGTGGGCGTCAGCACCAGCGGCCCGGTGTCGACGGTCAGCCGTGCCGCCGCGGTGCCGCTCGTGGCGGCGGCGGGCGTGGCCAGCGCGAACAGCGCTGCCGCCCCGGCCAGCAGCGCGGTGGCGACTCGTGCCGTACGTGTGGTCATGACAGGTCCTCCGTGATCCCCGTGGTGGGCGGCGGTGGTTCCGTCCGCCCGACAGTGAAGACACCCGCCGGCCCCGGGGACAGTTGCCCGGGTTCCCTGTCGTGGGTACGACACCGGACCGCTGTGGTTGACTGTCTGCTCGGGGTTCACGGACAGCGGGAGGTCGGAGATGCAGCTGCCGGGCGTGCTCGGCGAGCCGATCCGGTTCGTGCTGAACTGGGGCCGCCGCTACTCGCTCTGGGTGTTCAACTTCGGCCTGGCCTGCTGCGCCATCGAGTTCATCGCGACCAGCATGGGCCGGCACGACTTCATGCGGCTCGGCGTGATCCCGTTCGCCCACGGCCCCCGGCAGGCCGACCTGATGGTGGTCAGCGGCACCGTCACCGACAAGATGGCCCCGGCGGTCAAGCGGCTCTACGACCAGATGCCCGAACCGAAGTACGTGATCTCGTTCGGCGCCTGCTCCAACTGCGGCGGCCCGTACTGGGACTCCTACTCGGTCACCAAGGGCGTCGACCAGCTCATCCCGGTCGACGTGTACGTGCCCGGCTGCCCGCCGCGCCCGGAGGCGCTGCTGCACGGCATCCTGCGCCTCCAGGAGAAGATCGCCGCCGAGCAGTCCGGCGTCGGCGGCGTGGCCCGCCCCGACGCGCTCGCCTCTCCGGCGGACGCTGTGGCGCGGCCGGTCGAGGCGCTGACCGCGCCGCCGGTCCGTCCGCCGCTCGGCTGAGCCGTCGGGTGGCGCCGCCGGTCTAGCCTGCGGCTCATGACCGACTTCGCGGAGAAGCGCTCCGCATTCATCATCGACGTGCTGACCGAGGAGTTCGGCGCGTCCATGGCGATCGACCCGGCGGCGTTCCGCCGTAAGTTCCGCAAGATGGCCGCGTCACCGTTCGCGTTCTACCGGGGCAGCGCGGCGCTGTTCTACGCCGACCAGCGCGGCGACTTCGGCAGCGACCGGTTCCTCGACGGACGGACCAGCCGGGTGTGGATCCACGGCGACCTGCACGCCGAGAACTTCGGCACCTACATGAACGCCTCCGGGCAGCTCGTGTTCAACGTCAACGACTTCGACGAGGCGTACGTCGGGCCGTTCACCTGGGACCTGAAGCGCCTCGCGGCGAGCGTGGCGCTGATCGGCTACGCGAAGGCCCTCTCCGACCGGGTGATCGGCGAACTGGTCACCGGCTTCGCCCGGTCGTACCTGGCCGAGCTGCGGGCCATCGCGGCCGGCGGGGACGACGCGATCGGCTCGATCACGCTGGACAACGCCGACGGCGTGCTGCGCCGGGTGCTCCAGCAGGCGCGGCTGAACACCCGGGTGGACCTGCTCGCCGCGCAGACCACCGTCGACAACTACGAGCGCCGGTTCTCCCTCGGCGACGGCGTGCACGAGATCGACGACGCCACCCGGGAGAAGGTCTGCGCCGCGTTCGCCGACTACCTGCACACGCTGCCGGACTCGGCCGCCCGGCTGCGCCCGGTGGCCACCGGCATCAAGGACGTGGTGCTGCGCAAGGGCGTCGGCATCGGGTCGGCCGGGCTGCCGTCGTACAACCTGCTGCTGGAGGGGCACACCCAGGCGCTGGAGAACGACGTCGTCATCTACATGAAGCAGGCGCAGGTGCCGGCCGTGGCGCGGTACGTCGACGACGAGCGGGTCCGGTCGTACTTCCGGCACCAGGGGCACCGCACCGCCGAGTCGCAGCGCGCGTTGCAGGCGCACGCCGACCCGTGGCTGGGCTTCACCGAGCTGGACGGCGTCGGCCAGCTCGTCGCGGAGGTCTCCCCGTACGCGGCGGACCTCGACTGGGCCGACGTGAACGAGCCGGAGGAACTGGCCGGGGTGCTCGCCGACCTGGGCCGCGCGGTGGCCCGGATGCACTCGGTGGCCGACGACGAGTCCAGCCACGACCTGGTCGACTACTCCACCGAGGAGGCGATCGTCGCTGCCGTCGACTCCGACCCGGACGGGTTCGTCGACTACCTGGTCGACTTCGCGCACCGGTACGGGATCCGGGCCCGCGAGGACCACCAGCTCTTCGTGGACCTGTTCCGCAACGGCCGGCTGCCCGGCATCTGAGGGCGCGGGGCGCCGACCGCGGCGCCCCGCCTCACTGCGTGAAGTCCAGCACCGCCTTGATGTCCTCGCCGGTGCGGGCGTACGCCTCCCGGTAGTTCGAGACCGGTACGCGGCGGGTGATCAGCGACGTCAGCCAGGACTGGTCCGCCTGGGCGAGCGCCTCGGCGGCCAGGTCCCAGTGCCGCCGGCCGGCGTTCACCGAGCCGAACACCACGTTGTTCTCCAGCACCAGCTCCCGGTTGAGCGCCCCGGCGTCGAAGTTGATGGTCCGCCCGCCGCTGGACACACCGGTCAGGCAGACGATCCCGGTGGGCGCGGCCTTGCACATGGCGTCCAGCACCACCGTCGGCGCGCCGGTGCACTCGATCACCACGTCGGGTTTCACGTCCAGCTCGGTCACCGACGACGTGTGGTACGTGGCGCCCAGCGCCCGGACCAGGTCCGGCTTCGGGCCGGTGGTGTTGCGGTCCAGCACGTGCACCGACAGCTCACGCTGGCTGCCGAGCAGCGCCGCCAGCAGGCCGATCGGCCCGGCCCCGGTGATCAGCACGCTCTTCGGCGTCCACTCGGCGCGGCGCCCGATCCGCTCGATGTGGTCCCACGCCTTCGCCACCACGCTGGCCGGCTCCAGCAGCATGCCCACCGACGCGAGGGCCGGGTCCAGGCCGACCGCGAACTTGGGCTGCAGCCGCCAGCGTTCCCGGGCGAAACCGGGCAGTCCCTTGATGCCGTGCTCGGTGTACAGCCCGTTGCGGCACATGTCCCACTCGTCCACCGCGCAGTTCGCGCAGGGCACCGGATCGGGGTGGCGGACCACGCCCGCCACCAGCTCGCCGGGCTGCAACGTGCCGGTCGGATCCTCCAGCACCCGGCCCAGCGACTCGTGCCCGAGCACCAGCCGCTCCTGGCCCGGCGGCGCCTCGCCGTACTCGCCCGCGACGATCTCGTGGTCGGTGCCGCAGACGCCCACCGCCAGCGCCTCCACCAGGATCGCACCCTCCTCGGGCGCCGGCTCGGGCCAGTCCTCGACCAGCCGTAGCGAGTCCGGGACACCGGGGGTCACAGTCACAGCGCGCACGTCCCTCATCCTCCCGCGCGCTCCCGCCGTCCGCCCGGCAAAGCGACGATCCGGCACGGGCGGCCCGACCCGGTCCGCAGCCGTCGGCCATAGGATCAGCGCATGACTCCGGAAGAGGTCGGCCGGCGGGTGGTCGAGCTGCTCGCGCCCGTGGAGGCCACCGCGTCGGTCTCCGGCGGTCAGGGGTACGCCCGCGCCACCGTTGACGTACCCCCGGCGAGCTGGGCGGACGCGGTGCGTGCGGCGCGTGACGACGCCGAGCTGGGTCTCGACTTCCTCGACTGGCTGTCGGCGGTGGACGAGCTGGCCGACGGCTTCGACGTGGTGCTGCACCTCTGGTCGGTCGCGCACCGGCACGGGCTGCTGCTGCGCACCCGGGTGCCCCGCGACGCGCCCGTCGTCGCCTCGGTGGTCGACCTGTTCCCCGGCGCGGCCTGGCACGAGCGGGAGACCCACGAGATGTTCGGCATCGACTTCGCCGGCCACGGCGAGCTGCGGCCGCTGCTGCTGCCGCCGGAGTTCGAGGGGCACCCGCTGCGCAAGGAGTTCGTCCTCGCCTCCCGGGTCGCCAAGCCGTGGCCCGGCGCGAAGGAGCCGGGCGAGTCGGAGGCGGGCGGCGGCCGCCGGCCGGTCCGGCCGCCGGGCGTGCCCGCGCCGGGTGAGTGGGGCACGACGCCCACGCCGGCGGGTGCGGCGGGCGCCGGTGAGGGCCCCCGCGGGGGTACGCCGGCCCGCCCGGCCCGGGAGCGTCCGGCGCGTGCTGCCCGTCCCTCCACCGGCGCGGTGCAAGCGGGGTCCGGTGCTGCTCCGGCGGCCGATGAGGCGGGTCCGCTCGGGCGGCCGCTGCCCGGGGAACTGCCGACCGGTCCACCCCGGCAGCAGCCGGACCCCGACGCGGCGGGGGAGAGCTGATGCCGGACTGGTTGGAGCTGCTCCTGCGCGTGGCGGGCGTGCTCGTCGCGTTCCTCACGCTGCCGCTGATCGTGGGCCAGGCCGAGCACAAGGTGATGGCGCACATGCAGGGCCGGCTGGGCCCGATGTACGCGGGCGGCTTCCACGGCTGGGCGCAACTGGTGGCCGACGGCATCAAGTTCGTGCAGAAGGAGGACGTCACCCCGCGCGACGCGGACCGGCAGGTGTTCCGGCTGGCGCCCGCGGTGGCGCTGGTGCCCTACCTGCTGGTGCTGCTCGTCATCCCGCTCGGGCCGGGTGACCTGGTGGCCCAGCCGTTGGACATCGGCCTGTTCTTCGTGCTCGCCGTGGTGGGTGTCGGCGTGTTGGCCGTGCTCATGTCCGCGTGGGCGTCGGCGAACAAGTACAGCCTGCTCGGTGGGCTGCGCGGCGCGGCCCAGTTGCTCGGGTACGAGCTGCCGCTGGTGCTGGCCGCCGCTTCGGTGGCGATGGCGGCCGGCACGCTCAGCCTCTCCGGCATCGTGGAGGCGTGGCAGCCGTGGTGGCTGCTCTGGCAGGCGCCGGCCATGGTGATCTTCTTCGTGGCGGGGCTGGCCGAGATCCGCCGCCCGCCGTTCGACATGCCGGTGGCCGACTCCGAGCTGGTCTTCGGCTACATGACCGAGTACACCGGTCTGCGGTTCGCGTTCTTCCTGCTCGCCGAGTACGTCGGCATCGTGGTGATCGCGGCGCTGACGACTGTGCTGTTCCTCGGCGGCTGGCAGGGCCCGTTCGCCGACGCGCAGCTCGGCTGGCTGTGGACGCTGCTGAAGGTGTTCGCCGTCGCCTTCGTGATCATCTGGTTGCGGGTGAGCTACCCGAGGCTGCGCGAGGACCAGCTCCAGCGCCTCTGCTGGCTGGTCCTGGTCCCCCTGGCCCTGGCCCAGCTCGTCCTGACCGCCGCAGTCCGCCTGGCCCTGTAACCCACCCTCCCTCCCCACCCTTCGCCCTCTCCCCGGCGATCTTGCACTTTCTGCCCCGGCAAAAGGGGCAAGGCGTCCAGGTTCGGGGCCCAAAGTGCAAGATCGCCGGGGCGGGGCAGGGCGGGTCAGCGCAAGGGGGTGTGGGACGGGTCTACGCGCTCGGACGGGGGTGGGGGCGGGGGTGGGGTGCCGTCGCCGAAGGGGCGACCGCCCAGTTCCTCCCGGCCGTGCGGGGTGAGCCAGTTGCTCAGGTCGGGGCCGAGCGGCACGATCCCGGTCGGGTTGATGTCCCGGTGGACCTCGTAGTAGTGCCGCTTGATGTGGTCGAAGTCGATGGTGTCGCCGAACCCGGGCGTGGTGAACAGGTCCCGGGCGTACGCCCACAGCACCGGCATCTCGCTGAGCTTCTGCCGGTTGCACTTGAAGTGCCCGTGGTAGACCGGGTCGAAGCGGACGAGCGTGGTGAACAGCCGTACGTCCGCCTCGGTGATGGTGTCGCCGACCAGGTACCGCTGCCCGGCCAGCCGTTCGCTCAGCCAGTCCAGCCGGTCGAACAGCCGGTGGTACGCCTTGTCGTACGCCTCCTGGCTGCCGGCGAAGCCGCACCGGTAGACGCCGTTGTTGACGTCCGCGAAGACGACCGCGTTCACCTCGTCGATCTCGGCGCGCAGCGGCTCCGGGTAGAGGTCCGGCGCGCCGGGACGGTGGTGCGCCGTCCACTCGGTCGTGAGGTCCAGGCTCATCTGGGCGTAGTCGTTCGTCACGACCTGCCCGGTGGGCACGTCGACGAGCGCCGGGACGGTGATGCCGCGCTCGTAGCCGGGGAAGCGGGCGAAGTAGGCGTCGGCGAGCCGCTCGATGCCGAGCACCGGGTCCCTGCCGTCCGGGTCCAGGTCGAACGTCCAGCTCCGCTTGTCGTGGGTGGGCCCGGCCACTGCCATCGAGATGGCGTCCTCCAGCCCGAGCAGGCGCCGGACGATGATCAGCCGGTTGGCCCAGGGGCAGGCCCGGCTGACCGCCAGCCGGTAGCGCCCCGGTTCCACCGGCCAGCCGTCCCGCCCGCCGGCAGTGATCCTGGTGGCGATGTAGCGCTGGTCGCGGGTGAACTCGCCACCCGGCTCCACGTACTTGCCGCCGGTCCGGTCCAGGACCTCGTCGTCGCTGCCGCCCACGCTCTACCTCCGAGTTCGCTTTTCGCTCCCATCATGGTCGCTCGGGCGGCTCCCGGCAGGTCGAGCGCGTCACAAAGAGGCATAGGCTGCCCGCCGTGACCGATGTGGAGACGGCGGCCCGGCGTTTCGTCGCCGACGTGTGGAACGCCGGGCGCGAGGAGAGCGCGTACGAGCTGGTGGCGGCGGAGTGCCCGGGCCTGGGCGGCGCCGGCCCGGCGGCGATGCTGGCGTGGCACCGGGACCGGCGGGCGTCGTTCCCCGACCTGCGCTACAAGATCGTCGACGTGGTGGCGGCCGGTACGCGGGTGGCGGTCCGCTGGCGGGCCGCCGGCACCCAGGCGGGCCAGTTCGGTCCGGTGCCGCCGACCGGCCGGGTGGTCAGCTATTCGGGCGCGACGTTCCTGCGCTTCGACGACGACGGGCGGATCGTGGACGTGTGGAGCGTCAACGAGCTGTTCCAGGTGCTCCAGCAGCTCGGCGTGGAGATGCTGCCCCCACTCACACCCGGCGAGGCGTGATCCGGCCGCACGCCCGGGCCAAAGCGCCGGGTGGTGGTCGCGCGCGCCCGGGTCACAGGGCAGGATGGGCGGCATGAGCGAGCACGGTGGAGTGCCCGGCGGCGGTCTGGTGAAGGGCCTGGCGGTCACGTTGAAGACGATGACCCGCCGCTCGACCACCCAGCAGTACCCGGATGTGGCGCCCGAGCTGCCGCCGCGCTCCCGTGGCGTGATCGCGCTGCTGGAGGAGAACTGCACGGTCTGCATGCTCTGCGCGCGCGAGTGCCCGGACTGGTGCATCTACATCGACTCGCACAAGGAGGAGGTGGCGGTGCCCGGCGCCGCCCGCCCCCGCCAGCGCAACGTGCTCGACAAGTTCGACATCGACTTCTCGCTCTGCATGTACTGCGGCATCTGCGTCGAGGTCTGCCCGTTCGACGCGCTCTACTGGTCGCCCGAGTTCGAGTACGCCGAGTACGACATCAAGGACCTGCTGCACGACAAGGACCACCTGGGCGAGTGGATGGCCACCGTCCCGCCGCCGCCGGCGCACGACCCGCTCGGCGACCCCTCCAAGGAGGAGACCACCGCCGCCCGGAAGGCGGCGGGTCCGTCGGCCCGTCCGGCTCCTTCCCGGGTACGCCCCGACGCCGCCACCGATCCGGGCGGAGGCACCGCCTCATGACCGGTGCGGACGTGCTGCTGCTCGCGCTGGGCGCGGTGGCGGTGGGCGCGGGCGCGCTGGTGGTCGCGACCCGGCACCTGGTCCGGGCCGGGTTGTGGCTGGTGGTGTGCCTGGGCGCGCTCGCGGGTGACTACCTGGTGCTGACGGCCGAGCTGGTGGCCTGGGTGCAGGTGCTCATCTACGTCGGCGCGGTGGTGGTGCTGCTGTTGTTCGCGGTGATGCTGACCCGCGCGCCGATCGGCCCGTCGGACGACCTGGACCGGCCCGGCTGGGCCGCCGCGCTCGTCGGCGGCGGCAGCGGCCTCGGCCTGGCCGTGCTGCTGATCGACGCCTTCCGCTGGTCCCGGGTGGACCTGCCCGCCGCCGGCACCGCCGAGCGCCTCGGCGAGCAGATCTTCCGCTCCTGGGTGCTGCCGTTCGAGGTGCTGTCGGTGCTGCTGCTGGCCGCGCTGGTCGGCGCGATCGTGCTCTCCCGCCCCGACATCGGCCGCCGGCCCGCCGACGAGGGCGGGCGCCCGTGAGGCCGGTCATCCCGTACGTCACCGCCGCGCTGCTGTTCGGCCTCGGCGTGTACGGCGTGCTGCGCCGCCGCAACGCCGTCCTGGTGCTGATGGCGGTGGAGTTGATGCTCAACGCGGTGAACCTGGTGCTGGTCACCGCCGACACCACTGTGAAGGCCGTGCTGCCGCACTCGGGGCAGGTGTTCGCGCTGTTCGTGATCGTGCTGGCCGCCGCCGAGATCGGTGTCGGGCTGGCGATCGTGCTCCAGCTCTACCGGCTGCGCGCCAGCGTCACGGTCGACGACGTTCCGCTGGCCGAGCCGGCGCCCGCGGTGACCGCGGCCGAGCGCCCGGAAGGAGCGGTCCGGTGAGCACGCCGACGCTGTGGCTCGCGGCGGTGCTGCCGGGCGCCCCGCTCGTCGCCGGGCTGCTCGGTCTGCTGCTGCCGCCCGCCCCGAGCCAGGACCGGGCGGCGGCCCGGCGGCTGGCGGTCGCGCTGGGCGTGACGGGTGCGGCGGTGTCGCTGCTGGCCGCGCTGGCGCTGCTGGTCCGCGTGGACGCGCCGGTCGAGGCGTCCACCACCTGGGTCGACCTGGGCGGGCTGCGGGTCACGCTCGGCCTGCGGCTGGACGGCGTGGCAGTGCTCGTCGCCACCGCCGTCGCGGCTGTCGCGCTGGCCGTGCAGGTCTACTCGATCGGCTACCTGCGCCGGGGCCCGCACGACGACGTGGACGTCGACCACCGCTACCCGCCGTACGCGGCGCAGTTGAGCCTCTTCACCGCCGCCATGCTCACCGTGGTGGTGTCCGGCGACCTGATCATGCTGCTGGTCGGCTGGGAGGTGATGGGCGTCTGCTCGTACCTGCTCATCGCCCACGACCGGCGGCTGCCCGAGGCGCCCGGCGCGGCGGTGAAGGCGTTCCTTGTCACCCGCGTGGGTGACGTCGGTTTCCTGCTCGGCATCGCGCTGCTCGGCGTGGGCGCGGGCAGCTTCCGGATCGCCGACGTGCTGGCGCACGACTACGGCACCGGTACGCTCACCGCCGCCTGCCTGCTGCTGCTCGCCGGGGTGGCGGGCAAGAGCGCCCAGTTCCCGCTGCACACCTGGCTGCCGGACGCGATGGCCGGCCCGACGCCGGTGTCCGCGCTGATCCACGCCGCGACGATGGTCGCCGCCGGCGTGTACGCGGTGGCCCGCCTGTTCCCGCTGTTCGAGCGCGCCCCGGCCGCGCTCGCCGTGCTGGGCGTGATGGCCGCGATCACGATGCTGCTCGGCGCGTTCGCCGCCACCGCGCAGGACGACATCAAGCGCGTGCTCGCCTGGTCGACCGTGTCGCAGATCGGCTACATGACCGGCGCGCTGGCGGTCGGCGCACCGGCTGCCGCGCTGTTCCACCTGCTCACCCACGCCGCGTTCAAGGCGCTGCTGTTCCTCGCCGCCGGTGCGGTGATCCACGCCGTCGGCACCACGCTGATGTCCCGGATGGGCGGCCTGCGTACCGCCATGCCGGTGACGTTCTGGTGCACTGTGGTCGGCCTGGGCGCGCTCGCCGGCGTACCCCCGCTCTCGGGTTTCTGGAGCAAGGACGGCGTGCTCGCCGCCGCCGAGGCGGCCGCGCTCGACGGCGCCGGGCCGAGCGCGGCCTGGGTCGGCTGGCTGGTCTGGCTGGCCGGGCTGGTCGGCGTGGCGGTGACCGCCTGGTACGCGACCCGGCTGCTGCTGCGCACGTTCCTCGGCACCACGCGCACGCCGCTGCTGCGCCCGCACGACCCGCCCGCGCTGCTGCGCTGGCCGGTGCTGCTGCTCACGGTCCCGGCCGCGTTGCTCGGCCTGGCCGCGTTCGCGCCGTGGTTCGCCGACCGGCTGCGCGTGCCGGGCGACGACACCGGCGAGGCGGTCGAGCTGGTGCACCTCGCGCCGAACCTGGTCCTGCCGTTCCTGCTGCTGCTCGTCGGCGCGAGCGTCGCCTGGGCGGGCTGGCGCCGCGACCCGGCCGCCGATCCGGCCCGCTTCCTGGGTCCGCTGCGGCCGGTGTTCGCCCGGGCGTTCCGGCTCGACGACGTCCAGCACACAGTCGTCGTACGCCCGGTGGGCGCGCTCGCGCGGGTCGTGCGTACCGGTGACGAACTGGGCGTGGACGGGCTGGTCGAGGGCAGCGGCCGGACGGCGGTCGAGGTGGGCGGTGGCCTGGCCGCGCTGCACCGGGCGGCGCTGCCGCGGGCGGCGGCCGGGGTGCTGGCGGGCGCGCTGCTGATCGGCCTCGCGGTCGCCCTGATCGGAGTCACGTCATGACGTTCGGGCAGGTCCTGCTGGTCGCGGTGGTGGCGGTACCGGCGCTCGGCGCGCTGGCCACCGCGGTCGTGCCCGGTGACCGGGCCGGCCGGGTGGTCGGCACCGTCGCCGCCGCGTTGACGCTGCTGGCGACGCTGCCGCTGGTCGGCGGTGACCACGGCTGGTTCGGGTACGGGCCCCGCCCGGCGGTGCAGCCCTGGCACCAGGTCGACCTGCCGTGGGTGCCCGGGCTCGACCTGCGCTTCCACCTGGGCGTGGACGGCATCTCCTGGCCGCTGGTGGTGCTGACCGCGCTGCTCACGCTGCTGTGCTGCGCGTACACGCTGTGGCGGGTGCCGTCCGGCGGCGGCAGCGGACGGGCGCTGGTGGCGTTGCTGCTGGTGGTCGAGGTCGGCATCCTCGGCACGTTCCTCGCCCTCGACCTGGTGTTGTTCTTCCTGTTCTTCGAGGTCGTCCTGCTGCCGATGTACGCGGTGATCGCCGGCTGGGGCGGCGCGGACCGTCGTCGGGCGGCCCGCAAGTTCGCGCTCTACACGCTGTTCGGCTCGGTGCTGCTGCTGGTCGGCGTCTACGTGGTGGTGGCCGCCGCGGGCACCGCCGACCTGGTCGCGCTCACCGGCGGCGCCGGGCTGTCCCGGGGCACCCAGCTCGCCGCGTTCACGCTGCTGGCGCTCGCGTTCGCGGTGAAGAGCCCGCTCTGGCCGCTGCACTCGTGGCTGCCCGACGCGCACACCCAGGCGCCCACGGTCGGCAGCGTGATCCTCGCCGGGGTGCTGCTCAAGATGGGCACGTACGGCATGATCCGGGTCGCCGTGGGGGTGGCCCCGGAGGGCGCCCGCTGGGCCGCGCCGGTGCTCGGCGTGCTCGCCGTCGCCGCCATTCTGATCGGTGGCCTGGTCTGCCTGGCCCAGGACGACCTGAAACGGCTGATCGCGTACTCCAGCGTCGGCCACATGGGCTTCGTGCTGCTCGGGATCGCCACGCTCACCGCCACCGGGCTCCAGGCCGCGCTGATCGGCAACATCGCCCACGGCGTCATCACCGCCCTGCTGTTCTTCCTGGCCGGCGCGGTCAAGGACCGCGCGCACACCGGCTCGCTGGCCGACCTGTCCGGGCTGCGGGAGACCGCGCCCCGGCTGGCCGGGCTGCTCGGCTTCGCGGCTGTCGCCTCGCTGGGGCTGCCCGGCCTGGCCGGGTTCTGGGGCGAGGCGTTCGCCGTGGTCGCCGCCGTGCAGCGGGGCGGCCCGCTCTGGCTGACCCTCGCCGTGCTGGCCGCGCTGGGCGGGGCGCTCACCGCCGCGTACTTCCTGCGGCTGCTGCGCCGGGTTTCGCACGGGCGGCCCAGCCCGGCGGTGGCGGGGCTCGCACCCGGGCTGGCCGGCGCGGAACTGACCGCCTGGGCGCCGCTGGTGCTGCTCGCGCTCGCGGTCGGCCTGGCCCCGGCGCTGGTCCTGTCCTACGCCTCCGGCCCGGTGGAGGCGCTGCTGGGGGTCGTCCCATGAGCCTGGTGCAGCCTGTCGACAACCTGGCGATGCTGCCTGCGTACCTGGCCGCCGGCACGGCCGTGCTGGTGCTCCTGTTCGACCTGCTGGTGGCCCGGCCCGCCGTCACGGTGGCGGTGGCGGCGCTCGGCGCGGCCGGCACCGCGGCCGGCGCGGCACTGGTCGGGGCGGCCGGTGAGCGACGCACGTTCTGCGTGGGCGCGGACTGCTCCTGGGTGTGGGGTGGCCGGGCCGCGCTGGTCGGGGCCGTGATCGCCCTGCTCACGCTCGGCGTGCTGGCGCTGTCCGGCCCGCTGCTGCGCGCCGGGCGCACCCCGGTAGGGGAATACTGCTTCCTGCTCGCCTGCGCGATGACCGGCGGCGTGGTGCTCGGCGCCGCCGGTGACCTGATCACGCTGATCGTGGCGCTGGAGACGCTGACGCTCCCGCTGTACGTGCTGGTCGGCCTGCGCCGGGGCAGCCTCGCGGGCGCCGAGGCGGCGGTGACGTTCTTCGTGGTCAGCGTGGTCGCCACCACTGTGACGCTGCTCGGCGCGGCGCTGCTCTACGCGGTCGCCGGCACGCTGCACCTGGACCGGCTCGGCGCCACGCTGGCCGACCGCGCCGACCTGACCGACCTGCCGCTGACCGGCGTCGCGGCGGCGCTCGTGGTGGCCGGGCTGGCGTTCAAGGTCGCCGCCGTGCCGTTCCACGCCTGGGCCCCCGCCACGTACGACGGCGCGCCGCTGCCGGTGGCCGCGTACCTGTCGACCGCCTCCAAGCTCGGTGGCGTGGTGGCGCTGCTGGCGGTGGTGCAGCGCGCGCTGCCGGGAGACATGACCGGCCCGGTGCTGGCGGCGCTGGCGGTGCTGACCATGACAGTCGGCAATCTGGTGGCGCTGCGTCAGCGGCGTACCGTGCGGTTGCTCGCCTGGTCGTCGGTGGCCCAGGCGGGGTACATCCTCGCCCCGCTGGGCGCGCTCGCGCTGGCCGCGGGCCGCACCGGCGACGCGCGCACGGCCGCGTACGCGGCAGCCGTCGCGTACGCGATCTTCTTCGTGCTGTTGGAGCTTGCCGCGTTCGCGGCGGTGGTGGCGTTGCGCCCGGCGGGCGGCGACGGCGGCACGCTGGCCGACCTGCGCGGCGCGGCGCGGCGGCACCCGTGGGTGGGCGGCGCGTTCGCGCTGGCGCTGATCGGGCTGGCCGGCCTGCCGCCGGGCCTGGCCGGGCTGTTCGCCAAGGTGACAGTGGTACGCGCGCTGCTGGCCGGGCACGCGGGCTGGCTGGCGCTGGTGGTGGCGTTGAACGCGGTGATCGGCCTGGCCTACTACCTGCGGGTCACCGCCTTGCTTTACGCGACGCCCACGGGCGCGGCGGCGGTCCGGCCGGCGCGGACCGTGGCGCTGGCGCTCGGCGTGGCCACCGTGGCGGCGGTGGTGATCGGTTTCGCACCGCAGCTGGTGCTGGACGTGGCGGCGCGCTGACCGGTTCGTGCCCCGGTGGGCGACCGCTTCAGCGTGTGCACAGCAACATCCAGCCAACTTTCAGCCATGAGCCGGATGGTTGACGGGTACCGGTGTGTTGAACCGGTCAGCGGGCCTCCCGCAAGGGCCCGCGCACCGAAGGAGAGATCGTGCATCACAACCGTCTCAAGACCGCAGCGCTGCTCGGCCTGTTGACCTCGCTGATCCTCGCGATCGGCTACTGGTTCGGCGGTAGCGGCGGTCTCGTCATCGCCGTCGTCGTCTCGTTGCTGATGAACGGCGTCACCTACTTCTTCTCCGACAAGCTCGCACTGCGCTCGATGAAGGCGCAACCGGTCAGCGAGGCACAGTTCCCCGAGCTCTACCAGATGGTGCGGGAGCTGTCGACGCTCGCCGGCAAGCCGATGCCCCGGCTCTACGTGAGCCCGACCTCGCAGCCCAACGCGTTCGCCACCGGCCGTAACCCGGAGAACGCGGCGGTCTGCGTGACCCAGGGGATCGTGGAGATCCTGGACTACCGGGAGCTGCGTGGCGTGATCGGCCACGAGCTGTCGCACGTCTACAACCGGGACATCCTGATCTCCAGCGTGGCGGCCGGCCTGGCCGGCATCATCACCATGCTGGCGAACCTCGCCTGGTTCATCCCGCTGGGCTCGTCCGACGACGAGGACGGCCCGAACCCGGCCGTGCTGCTGCTCACGCTGATCCTCGGCCCGATCGCCGCCACGGTGATCCAGCTCGCGATCAGCCGGAGCCGGGAGTTCCAGGCCGACCAGTCCGGCGCTGAGCTGAGCCGCGACCCGCTGGCCCTGGCCAGCGCCCTTCGCAAGATCCACATGGGTACGCAGGCGCGCCCGCTCGCGCCGCAGGGCCAGCTCGCCAGCACCGCGCACCTGATGATCGACAACCCGTTCAAGCGGGGCGGCGGCATCGCCGCGATGTTCGCCACCCACCCGCCGATGAAGCAGCGGGTGGCCCGCCTGGAGCAGATGGCCCGCAACTCCGGGCCGGTGCAGTTCCAGCGCTGACCCGCCGTACGCCCGCACCGCGCCCGCGTCCCCAGGACGCGGGCGCGGTGGTGTGTCCGGGCACAATGCGTTTCCCCCGATCAGGCCGCGCCGTTAGGGTCGAAACGTCTCCCACCCATTACTCCCTCGGAGGTCGACCGTGGCCGCACTGCGCCAGTACCAGGGCGTCTGGCGGATCCCCGGCGCGCCGATGCTGCTGATCCTCGGCATCATCGGGCGGCTCGGGATCGGCATGACCCCGCTGGCGCTGCTGCTCGTCGTCGAGCAGGTCACCGGCCGCTACTCCCTGGCCGCCGTCGCCGGCGGCATCTACGCGCTCTCCGGCGCCGCGCTCAGCCCGGTCGCCGGACGCATCGCCGACCGGGTCGGCCCCACCCCCGTCCTGGTGGCCACCGCGCTGGCCCACCCGCTCGCCCTGATCGGGCTGCTCGTCGCCACCCGCTCCGGCACCGGCAACCTCCCGCTGATCTACCTGGCGGCGGGCCTGGCCGGTGCCACGTACCCGCCGCTCACCGCGGCGATCCGGGGCGCCTGGAACGACCTCACCGCCCCCGCCACCGGCCGGGCGCACCTGCGCAACACCGCGCTCGCCGCCGAGACCACCCTCTTCGAGGTCGTCTTCGTGATCGGCCCGCTGCTGGTGGCCGGGTTCGTGCTGTTCGCCGACGCCTCCGCCGCGCTCGTCGGCGCCGCCGTGGTCACCCTGATCGGCACCGGCGCCGTCGCGTTCGGCCGGGTCATGCGCGGCTGGCGCCCGCACCCGCGCGAGCACCACGCCCGGGGCCTCGGCCCGCTGCGGATCGGCGGCTTCCCCGCGCTGCTGCTCTGCGTGGCCAGCCTCGGCATCGCGTTCGGCGCCTCCGGCGTCATCGTCCCGGCCTTCGCCGGGAACTCCGGCGCCGACGACCCGGAAAGCCTGGCCGGCGTGCTGCTCGCCGTCTGGGGCATCGGCAGCGCCATCGGTGGTTTCTGGTTCGGCGTACGCAAGCCCGCCGCCAACATGACCCGCCAGTTCGCCTGGCTGCTCGGCACCGTCGCGGCCAGCTTCGCCGTCTTCGCGGTGATGCCCGGCCCGGCCGCGCTCGGCGTCGCGCTGGTGCTCGGCGGCGCGGCCATCGCCCCCGCGCTCACTCTGGAGAACACGCTGGTCGGGCGGATCGCCCCGGCCGGCATGCTGAACGAGGCGTACACCTGGGTGGTGACCATGTCGGTCGCGGCTAGCGCCGCCGGCGGCTCGATCGCCGGCCTGATCATCGACCACGCCGGCGGCGTGTCCTGGGCGTTCGTCTTCGCCGGGGTGGCGGTCGCCGTCGGGGCCGCGGTCGCCGCGCTGCCCGCCGGCCCGATCTCCCGGGCCGAGGCCACAGCGGTACGCGCCGAGCAGTCACTGGCCGCCTGACCGGTGGCGTCCGGGTGGGGCGGCCGGCGGCCCGGTCCCCTCCCGGCGCCTCCCCGGCCGGAGTGCCCGGCCGCGAGCAGGCCCAGCACGAGGATCGCCACCGCGCACGTCAGCAGGGTGGGCCGCGCCCCGAGCAACGCGGTCGCCGGACCGCCGAGCATGGTGCCCAGCGGCACCGACAGCACCAGGAGAGCCCCGTTCGCCGCCAGTACGCGAGGCAGGTCGGCGGCCCCGGCCCGGCGCTGGAACAACACCGTCACGGTCGGCTGGTAGGGGGCCCAGACCAGCCCGGCGAGCGCGAACGCGGACAGTGACAGCACCACAGGTGCGCCCAGGCCGAGCGGCAGCAGCGCGGTGCCGAACAACGCCACGATGCCGGCGAGCGTGGTCCGCGGCGGCCAGCCGCGCAGGTGCCCGGTGAGCAGCCCGCCGAGCAGCGAGCCGACGCCGAACGCGGTGTAGTAGGCCGCGAGCGTCCCGGCGGAGGCGTGCAGGTCGTCGGTGACGTGCACCGGCATGGCCACGTAGAACGGGCCGAAGAGGAAGAAGAACGCGAAGGACAGCGACAGCAGACCGAGCAGCGACCGGTCCCGCGCGATGATCCGGAATCCGGAGGCCGGTCGTTCTGCGCGGTTGCCCGTGCCCGCGTTGCTCGCGTGGCGGTCTGTGCCGGCGTTGCTTGCATGGTTGCCTGTGCTCGCGTTGCTTGCGTGGCGGTCTGTGCCGGCGGTGCGTTCGTGGCGGTCTGTGCCCACGTGGCGGGTGGTCGGGATGACGAGGCGGTAGCTGACGGCCAGCACGGCGAAGCTGACCGCGTCGATCGCGATCACCCACACCGGGCCCACCCCGGCGATGAGCAGACCGGCCAGCGGCGGCCCCACGATCGTCGCCGCCTGGCCGAGGGTCCCGAGCAGCGCGTTCGCGGCCAGGTGGTGCCGCTGCGGCAGCAGCTCGGCCACGAGCGTGAACCGACCGGCCGACCCCCACGGGTGCAACAGCGAGGACACCGCCAGCAGGACGACGTAGAGACCGGCGTCCAGCACCCCGACGAGGTGTGCGGCCGGGATCGCGCCCAGCGCGGCCGCCCGTACCGTGGCGTCCCAGCCCGCGAGCTGAGCCCCGCTCCGCCCACCCAGCCAGCGACCGAGCAGCACCGCACCGGCCGCCCCCGGCAGCGTGTACGCCGCCACCGCCAACGCGGTCCAGGTGCCGCGCTGCCCCTCCGGGGCGAGTTGCAGCGCCAGCCACGTCACCGCGACCAGGGCCAGCCCGTCACCGAGCGCGGACGTGGCGAGGCCCGGCAGCAGCCGGCGCAGCACGGGATGGCCGAGCACCGGACGGTAGGGGAGGAGCAGCGCGGAGGTCATGGCTACCACCCGACCCCACGCCCGCCCTCCGGAACAACGAAGTTGCCTGTGGGCAGAAGCCGGCCGGAAACGACGGAACCTTTCCGCCCCGCCGTGAGTGGAACAAGCTGAGCAGGGAGGTGAGGGTGTCCGACGACGACGTGATCGCGGATGTCTATGCCGGGTGTTTCCGGCGGCTGGTCGTTCAGCTCTACGCGGTGACCGGTGACCTGAGCGAGGCGCAGGAGGCGGTACAGGAGGCGTTCACCCGGGCGCTCGCCGCGCCCCGCCGGTTCGCCGGCCTCGACAACCCGGAGGCGTGGCTGCGCCGGGTGGCGGTCAATGTCGCCCGCAGCCGGCATCGGCGTCGGCGGGTGCTCGACGGGCTGCTGCGACGGACGTGGTCGCCGCCGGTGGTCGCCGACAGCGCGCCGGAGCATCTGGCGCTGCTGGCCGCGCTGCGGCGCCTGCCGGACGGGCAGAGGCACGCGCTGGCCCTGCACTACCTCGTGGACCTGCCGGTCGAGGAGGTGGCGCGAACCCTGGGCGTCTCCGTCGGCACAGTCAAGTCCCGGCTGTCCCGGGGGCGTCAGGCGCTCGCCCTGCTGCTCTCCCCAGCCGACACCGTCGATGCCGTAGCCAGTCGTAGGAGGGCCGATGTCCGATCGTGAGTTCAGCGGGTTCGACGTGGACACCATCACCGACGCCGTCCATCAGCCACCGCTCGACGATCTCCGGGCCGCCGTCGACTCGCGTCGTCGGCACCGCAGAAGCGGGATGGCGTTGGCCGCTGTGGCGGTCCTCGTGGTGGCCATCGGGGCCACCGCGCTCGTCCGCGCACCCCGCCAAACCGACCCGGTGCCACCGGCTGGGCCGTCGCCCACCCCGACCGTAACCACCGCCGCCGGCACACCCGAAGACTGGGCCCGGATCGACGCGGCCGTCATCCCGGCGCTGCTTCGACAGGCGCCCGAGCTGAGCGGCCCGACCCGGCCCGACCTGCTCAGCAACTGGAACAAGCAAGGCGGGACGGAGGGAGAGACGACTCTCACCGGCTACTGGGGTCAGGGCACCCTCGGCGCCGGGAACGGCAACGCTCACCTGTCGGTCCAGCTCACGCGAAACGCCGGTACCTCCCTCGCGTCGATGATCACCACTGCCTGCCCCTCCCGCACGGCGAGCGGCACCTGTGTGCAGCAGGTGGGCCCCGCGGGCGAGAAGATCAAAGTACGAACCTCGCTCCGGGAGCACCGGCTTCCGGCGGAGCGCGGCGCCGAGGTCGTGCGGTACGAGACGCTCAGCGTGGACCTGCTCCGGCCCGACGGGTCCGCAGCGTCCCTCCGCCTCACCGCGAGGAACGGATCTCTGCCACTGACACCGGACCAGGCAATCGGCGTGGTGCTCGATCCGCACCTGGTCCTCGGCCCCGCGACGTCCGCCACGCCTGGTGTCGAGGCGACGGACTAGGAGATATCCCTTCGCGGGTGCGACCGGCCGGCCGGTCGCACCCGCCTTCGGCATGACGGAGGCCCGCCGACGGCTCACGGTCCATGGTGGTTGCGGTAGGCCGCCGTGGGTGTTCGAGGAGTCTGCAACACGTTCCGATCATGCGTCCGGCCGAAGGGGTCCTGTCCCATCAGCGGTCCTTGCCCGCGAGGGGTCGGAGCGCGCGCCGGGTCGAGGAGAGGCCGACCGACATCCGCGCGGGTGGCAAGGCCCGGCCGGCCCAATGACCAGGCCGGCCAGAGTCTCTTACCGGTAGTTGGTGAACTGAAGAGCCAGACCGAAGTCCTCGCCCTTGAGCAGCGTGATGACGGCCTGGAGGTCGTCCTTCTTCTTGCCGGTGACGCGGAGCTGGTCGCCCTGGATCTGCGCCTGCACGCCCTTCGGGCCCTCGTCGCGGATCTTCTTGCTGATCGCCTTGGCCTTGTCCGAGTCGATGCCCTGCACCACCTTGGCATCGATCTTGAAGATCTTGCCCGACTGCCGGGGCTCACCCGCGTCGAGCGACTTCAGCGAGATGTTCCGCTTGATCAGCTTCTCCTTGAAGACCTCCAGCGCGGCCCGTACGCGCTCCTCGGTCTCCGCCTGGATGCTGATCGCCTCCTCGCCCGACCAGGAGATCTCGGCACCCGTGCCCCGGAAGTCGAACCGCGTCGAGAGCTCCTTCTCCGACTGGCGGAGAGCGTTGTCGACCTCCTGCCGGTCGACCTTGCTCACGATGTCGAACGAGGGGTTCGCTGCCATGCTCATGCTCCTGCTGTCCGGCGGTCTGTCCTGGTCCGTCCCGCGCTGACCAGCGTGGGACCTCCTGACGGTACCCGGTTGCGGCGGTACCGGGGGCAACCGCTATCCTTGCTTCCGCCGCCGCGTTGCGACGCGGTGGTGTGCCCTGGCGGGTTGCCCGAGCGGCCAATGGGAGCGGACTGTAAATCCGTCGCGAAAGCTTCAGAGGTTCGAATCCTCTACCCGCCACCAGGTGCAAGAAGAGGCCCCTGACCAGCGAGAACGCCGGTCAGGGGCCTCTTCTGTGAGTCTCACTCAGTCCCGCTCTAGCCTGCTCGATCTCGCTGGCTGTGTCACATACGTGTCACCGAGATTGAGCCGGTCGGGCGGCACTCGCCCGTCTCTAGAGGAACAGCCGCACCAACGCGGTCACGGCTCCGATTACCATGGCGAGACCGGTGAGCACTCCCGGCAGCGCCTTCATCCAGTCGCTCAGATGGTTGCACCGCGTCTGGTCGCCGTGACGACGCGCATTGCTTCCGTTTTCCCGTCTTGCTAGCTTCGGCACATGGCCTCCTTGCTCCGAATTCCTCAGCGGGCGTTCTGAAGCAGAGAGCCGCAGCGGCATCCGGGGTCCAGCCGGGTGCCGCTCTTTTGTGCCGTCTTGTGGGTTCTCCGCTTCGCTGCCTTCGATTGCAGCGTGTTCGCACGCGCGTCGCAAGTACGGAGAGTGTGCAGAAACGTTGTTCGGATATACCGAGAGTTACCTAAAGTGGTCCGATTCGAGCCGATATTGATCGGCAAAACCGCTTGACTGGCGCTGCCGCGATGCGACCTCGCTTCGCTGCATCGCGGCAGCATAGGGGCGCAGAATGTCGAAACGCTGCGTGACCCGCCGACAGTCAAGGGTGATTCCGATCACATTGCCTATGGAGCTTCGGCAAGCGCAGCTTCAATCCGGCGGCGGGCCGCTTCTTGTTGGCCGTAGACGCACTTCGCGTAGACCCGCATCAAGACGTGCACGCTGTGCCCGGCCCACTCGGCTACCTGGGTCGCTGGCACCCCGGCGTTGAGCCAGAGCGACACAGCGGCGTGCCGCAGGTCGTACGGTCGCCGAGCCAGCGGTGAGCGCTGCTGAGCCGGGGTGAGCACCCTTGCCCGCGCGTCGCGCCACGCCTTCCCGTAGGTGTTGTTCGGGATCGGCTGGCCGGCGCGCGAGTGATCGGCTACGCAAACCGACCAGCCAAGATCGCACCGTTTCGGATTGACGGGGCGGACGTAGTGATCACGAGCATGGGTGACGTTGCTAATATGTTGCTTGAGCGGATCGAGGCTGAACGTCGTTAGGCCTTTGCGTCCTGTTCTTCTGGCTCGCTGTCGCCGCTCTCTAGCCGATGCGCACGAATTTCAAGCCGCCTAAGGAGCTTGGAGTAGTTCGCCGGATCTACTCTCTGAACTTCTCGCTTAAGCACATTAAAATGATGCATGTCGTTGTTCCATAGGTACCATGCCGCTTCTTCCAAATCTTCATGCTCTGCGATCTGAAAGACAGCCAACCGTGCCTCGTCAAAGAATCCTCGCTTATCCAGTGCGACAACAATGGCACCCATCCACTCTCCGTTGTTGCCTGGCGTGTCCGGCAGCGAGTTTACGGTTTCCGCAACTGCCTGCACGGCTGGCAGCGTGACCTGGTCAAGGTATGCCGCATTCGCAAGGATGTCATTCGCTGCGCGATGCTGTGATACGGACTGTCCCAGCAGTACGGCGGAAGCCAGGGTTGCCACCATCACGATCCATGGTTTCCCGTTCAGTGGGGCCACCACCGCGAGAGCCAAGAGCGGTGGGGCGATCACTATGCGCAGCTCACTCTCTGACTTGAGTCTGTCATAGCTCTGATAGAGGTCCGGCGCGGAAACTGAGAGCTGAGCTGCCAGGTATCTAATCGACCGAGTTACTAGCTCAACCGGAAATATCTGTGCCGAACTGCCGGGTACGCCCGCGCGGCCGAGGGTGGCTAGCGTGGCGTCATAGACCAGCGAGTGAGCCGTACCGCTGACTGGGTCGATTGCGCTTTCGATGCTGCTGGCGCTTTTGTAAATGAACTCTGGTCTTGTGGCTGTGTATTGATCTCCCGTGATGTGCACGAATTGTGCGGAGGTCATCCTCTGAAGCGTCTTGCGAAAAAATCTTTCTGCACGAGCGGCTAGGAAAAGAACGATTACGTTGGCTACGGTTCCAAGAAGAAATGCGCCAGCGAGCGCAACCGGGATGATTAGCGAAACAGGCCAGGATCGGACTAGCTTGGTGAGTGCTTCAGTATCGGGCGATGGGGCCAGTATCCGGTCCGCGCGAGGTGCTAGGAGAACCACCGCCACGCCTAGCCAGAGCAGCCCGGCAGACATGGGGGCTCGCAGGTCGCGGATGCCCGGCAGTAAAGAGGTCAAAAGGCCCACCGCTCCATGCTAGGCAAAGTCTGGTGATCGTCGATCCCCTGAAGCGTTGAGGCGTAGGGCTACCCGTCGGCGGACTTCGGCTAGCTCTGAAGCTGTCGCAGGCCGGCAGGCGCACGGTGGCCAACCCATCGGCCGAGCCCTTTTGTGTCGCCCCTGTGTCACCGTTACCTCCCCGGGCGGTGAATGCCCAGGTCAACGCCCCAGGGTTGGCGCTCTGTAAATCCGTCGCGAAAGCTACAGAGGTTCGAATCCTCTACCCGCCACCAGGTGCAGATGCGGCCCCTGACCAGCAGAGATGCTGATCAGGGGCTGTTTTGTCTGGCCGAGTCCGGCTGAGTTCAGCCGTCTGCGACTGATTGCGGGCGGGCCACGGAAAGGACGTCCACGACAAGATCGGGGGTGATCCGTGGTGGCTCAGCCCTGGTCCCTGCCGGCGCCGCTGTCGCCGACCAGTCGTCGAGCTTCGGCGATGACCTCCGCGTCGAGATCCTCGGGCTTGGTGCTGACCAGCATGTGTACCTCGTTGGCGGCCTCGACGTACTCGTAGGCGCTCTCCAGGTTGATCAGTTCGCCTGCCAGGGGAGTCCCGGCGTAGGTGATGAACTGTGAGACCCAGGACGTGAGTTCGCGAGGCGCGATCTTCCTGGCGAGCAGTCGTCGCGCCATGATGCGGAGGACCTCCTCTTCGGCCTTCCGGCTCTCTTCCCCGTAGTAGGTCAGGGAGAGTTCCGCGAACGCATCAGCCAGCCAGCGGCGCGGCTCGTCGTCCTCGCTGCCCTTCAGGGGGGAGACGCCGGCCAGGATCCGGAGGGTCGGACTGTCGACGCCTGCCACCAGGCAGTCGCAGGCGGCCCTGACCACGTCAACCGCGGTGGCGGAGCCGATGCTCCAGAAGGCGACGGTGTCGTGAAGGTTGGCAAGAGCCTCTTCCCTGGTCATCGACACATGATCAGTCGGCAAGCTGGTGGTGTCGCGGAAGTTATTGGGCGCCGGGAACGGTGGCAGGGGTGGATCCATGGGCGTTGGGCAAATGGTGGGCCGTGGACCGGCAAGCCCTGGCCGGCCGGCAGGAAGGCAGCAGCTCACTCGGCCCACCCCGCTGCTGAAGTGCGCTCGTGACGAGCAGAGCGCCGGATCTGCGCCAAATGGGACTGAACTGCTTGATTGGTGTGGGTGCGAGGGGGTGTCTGAGCTTTGCCGTAAGCTGCTGTCCCATGGCGTCGAGCACTGAGGAGCGGGACCGGCTCTACCGCGAGATCCTGCTCGCGCCGCTCCGCACGTCGGCGGATTGCCTTCCCGAGATGGGAGGGGCCGACGAGGTCGACCTTGCCGGCTTCACCGCGCTGTACGGCGCTGACCCGCTCTGTCACTGAATGGGCGTCGCCTCGCCCCTGATGTTCGCCGCGCAGAGCCGCGGGCGGCATGACGTCGATCCACAGGCAGTTCGGCGTCGGCTGCGAGCGCATCTTCCGCCAGGTCCTCAAGGCGGAGTTCGGACTGTCCGAGAACCAGGTCACATGGTCTGCTCGCGATACCTGACCGGCAACTGGAGTGTCTTCCCCGCCGTGGGCGGGCATGACCCCCTGTCCAGTACTTTCGGCTTCCTGCGGGACGTTGTCGGCTACCTCCGGCGGGACACCACCGACCTGCGCGCCAGGGTGGAGCACGTCCTGCGGCGACTCCTGGAGGCGGCATGACGGAGCTCGTCGAGCGCGCGGCGCATAGCCGCAACGAGCACATGACGTTCCGCGCCAACATGGGTGTGGGGAGGCACGGCTGGTTGCGCCTCACGCCCGCCTACGGCGTACGCCTCGTCCGCGATCGCATGTCGCACATGCCGGCCGGCAGCATCGTCACCGACCCCTTCTCGGGCACGGGCACGACGCCGCTCGCGGCTGCCGAGCTCGGTCACCGGGGGCAGTCGGTGGACATCAACCCGTTCCTGGTCTGGCTCGGCACGGTCAAGACGACGAACTACCCGGAGGACACGCTCGTCGCGCTCGCTGACGCCGTGACGAGTGTGCTCGACGGGGCGCGGGCGCACGACGAGGACGCCGATCTCTGGCAGCCGAGCCTGTTCAGGATCGAGAAGTGGTGGTCGCCGGGCGCGCTCCACGCCCTCAAGGCGCTTCGGAACGAGATCGACCGTTTCGACGGGCAGATCCGCGACCTGCTGGAGATCGGTCTCTGCCGGTCGCTGATCTCCTGCTCCAACGCGGCGTTCAACCATCAGTCGATGTCCTTCAAGGAAGCGCCGGCCGAGCAGGCGCTCTTCGTGGTCGACGACCTCGACAAGGCGCTCGACGGGTACGCCACGGAAATGGCGACGATCATCGAGTCCGCCCGTTTCGACCTCGCCGGCACGGCGGTTGTCCGGCAGGGCGATTCGCGGACGGGTCTGGACGGCCTGGAGCCTGCGGACTTCGTGCTGACCTCACCGCCGTACGTGAATCGGATGAGCTACATCCGCGAGCTTCGCCCGTACATGTACTGGCTCCGCTACCTGGACGTGGCCGGCGACGCCGGCGAGCTCGACTGGCGCGCCATCGGTGGCACGTGGGGCACCGCCACGAGCAAGCTCAACACGTGGAAGCCGGACGTCGGGACGCCTGTCGACGGGGCGATGAAGGTGGTCTGCGAGAAGATCGCGGCCGACGGCGGCAAGAACGGTCCGCTGCTTGCCAGCTACGTTCACAAGTACCACCACGACATGTGGCTGCACTTCCAGAGCGTCACGAAGCACCTGAAGCCGGGCGGCAGCGTTTCCTACATCGTCGGAAACTCCACCTTCTACAAGCACGAGGTGCCCGCGCACACCTGGTATGCCGTGATGCTGCGCGAACTCGGCTATTCGGACGTCAAGGTGGAGACCATCCGCAAGCGGAACTCCAACAAGGCGCTGTTCGAGTACGACGTCACCGGCACGAAGCCCGCGTGAACGGGCAGAGGCGGTAGCCGACCGCCAGGGTGCTGCCACCGGCTGTCTCCCGCCCCGTCGGCGGTGAAGCAGTCAGGCGGGCGGGTGTCGCACCTGGCGACGCCGTCGGGGCAACCGCCACCGGCCGGCTGATGATTCACTCGGTTCTCCTGGCGTGAAACCTTGCCTCAGGCATCGATGATGGTAGAGGCTGTCCGAGGGCGGCCGACGGGAGCGCCGACGCCATCTACTGTGGCCGCGGCCGGGTGCCGGCCGGCTGACGGGTGAATCAGGCGCTAAGCGTGGTTTACGCGCGAAGTCGTTGTGCGCGCCTTCCGTAGCGGCTGCGGGGCTGATCGTGACGGTATGCTGGGCCGGAGGGTGAGCCGCGCCTGTCGAACGGATGATTTCCCTGCCACTGCCCCTGCGCGAGGGCTCGCGCAGCTTTTGCCCGTGAGCGGGGTGTGGCACGATCGTGGAACCTTCACGATGGTTGTAACTCTCCCGACAGGAGCAATCATGTCTGGTCGTAGGCTGGGCCGGCTGTTTGGCTCGCTCCTCCTCGTTTCCGCCGCCTTGGGCGTTTCGGTAATCAGTGCAAAGTCCGGCCTGGGCGACCTCCGCCTCCTCGACTACGTCTGGGTCTGACAGCGACCCGGGCTGACCTCCACGGGGGCGGAAGCCGGTGGGTCCTGCCCGCCGGACCGGGAGTGGGACCCACCGGACAGGGAGTGGGATGAGCGGGCGAGACAACCCGAGGCGCAGACCCTCCGAGGACGCCTGGATAATCACCGCGCCGCTCGCCCTGGTAGCGGTGGCTTGTTCGACGGTCACCGGATTGATCGCGAAGCCACCCATCGGCGGGTGGCTTCCGGCGGTGCTGCTCCTGGCGCTGATGATCGTCGCCAGCGGGCCGGTCGTCGGCGTGGTCATACGCCGACAGTCACTCGGTATGACGCTCACCGAGCTGCCGCTGGTGCTCGCCTTCTACTTCCTGCCGCCGCTCACCGTCGTCCTGATCTACACGCTGTCCTCGCTCGTGACGCACCTGCGTCACCGGTTGTCGGCGCCGAAGCTCTGGTTCAACGTCGCGCGTGCGGCGGCGGGCACCTCGGTCGGCGCCCTGGTGCTGACCATCCTGCCGCCGACCGAAGGCGTGGGCCCCGCCACGTGGCTGGGCCTCTGCCTCGCGGTGGCGATGGTGATCCTGGTGAGCCTCACCTCGATCGCCGCGGTCCAGACCCTGCTCATCGGGTGGCACGCCGGCCGGGAGACGTTCCGGGCGCTGCGTTCGGGCGTGCTGACCAACGGCATCAACGTGTCGGCCGGCCTGATCGTGCTGATGCTGCTGGAGCAGTCCTGGTGGTCCCTGGTGCCGTTGGCCGCGCTGGCCGCGGGGCTGGTGGCGGTCTACCGGTCGTACACCGAGTTCTTCCAGCAGCACCGCACGCTCAGCGGCATGTACGAGCTGAGCCGGGCGATCTCGGCCAGCGGCCAGGACGGCACGCTCGCGGACGCCCTGCTGGGCCGCGTCCGGGGTCTGATGCAGGCGGAGTACGCGACGTTGTGGCTGCCCGCCCAGGGCCGGCACCCGGAGACCCTGCTCACCGCGCGGGTCGATGACCCCGGCCTGCTGGACACCGCCCCGACCGGGGTGGAGCTGCGCCAGCGGGCGATGCAGAAGGCCCGCCCGGTCACCGTCGGCCGGGGCGTGTGCAGCGATCCGGAGTTCCGGGCCAGCCTGGCCGAACAGGGCGTCAAGGACACGATCATCGTCCCGTTGCGCTCGGGCCGGGTGGTGATCGGGACGCTCGAGGTGACCAACCGGCTGGTCGACCCCTCGCACTTCACCGCGCGCGACGTCGCGGTCCTGGAGACGGTGGCGGCGCACGCCGCTGTCGCCCTGGAGAACTCTCGCCTGGTCGACCGGCTGCGGCACGACGCCGACCACGACACGCTCACCAAGCTGCCCAACCGGCGACGGCTGACCGCGGCGGTGGCCGAGGCGGTGAAGATCGGCGCGCCGGGCGAGGTGGTCGCGTTGCTCCTCTTCGACGTCGACCGGCTCCGCCAGGTCAACGAGTCGCTCGGCCACGCCGCCGGGGACAAGGTGCTCGTCGAGGTGGCCGAGCGGCTGCGCGCCTGCGCGCCCTCCTCGGCGCTGGTCGGCCGCGCCGGTGGGGACGAGTTCCTGGTGACGCTCCGGCTGGAGAGCACCGAGGCGGCCCTGGAACTGGCGGCCCAGCTCCGGGAGCAGATCCGCGACGAGATGGTTTTCGACGCGCTCACCGTGGACGTGGACACGGTGGTCGGCGTGGCGGTCCACCCCGACCACGGCAGCGACGCGGTGGCGCTGTTGCAGCGCGTCGACCTGGCGGCCAGCGCCGCCAAGTCGGTCCCGGGCAGCGTGCAGCTCTACAGCCCGGCGCTGGAGTCGCGGTCGCTGCGCCGGCTCGGCCTCGCCGGCGACCTGCAACGGGCGCTGGACGAGGGCAAGCTGGAGGTCTACTTCCAGCCCAAGGTCACGCTGCGGGACCGCCGCCTGGTGGGCGTGGAGTGCCTGGCCCGGTGGGAGCACCCGGCGCACGGCACGGTCTCGCCGGACGACTTCGTGGCGGTGGCCGAGCACACCGGCCAGCTCGGCCGGCTCACCGAGTTCGTGCTCCGGGAGAGCCTGCGGCGCAGCCGCGACTGGAGCCACGGCGAGCAGCCGCTCTCCGTCGCGGTCAACCTCGCCGCGCGTACGCTCACCGACCAGCACTTCCCGGCGCTGGTACGCGATCTGCTGGCCGAGTACGGCGTACCGCCGCAGCGGCTGACCCTGGAGGTCACCGAGGCCGGTGTGCTGGACGGCGCGGAACGTCCCATCCCGACCCTGCGCAGCCTCCGTGACCTCGGTGTCCGGCTCTCGGTGGACGACTTCGGCACCGGCAACTCGTCCCTGGCCCAGCTGCGCCGGCTGCCGGTGCACGAGGTGAAGGTGGACCGGTCGTTCGTGCAGGGCATGGCGACCGATCCGGGTGATCTGGCGATCGTGAACGCGGTGGTGACGCTCTCCCAGCAGTTCGGCCTGGCGGTGGTGGCCGAGGGCGTGGAGAGCGAGCTGATGCTGGAGCTCCTGCAGGACATCGGCTGCGAGATCGGCCAGGGCTTCCTGTTCAGCCGCCCCCTGCCGTACGAGCGTCTGGAGGCCTGGTTCGGCGCCCAGGTCGACCCGGAGACGGTGGCCACGGGGGAGCTGCCGCGGCTGCGTGTGGTGCCCTGAGCAGGGCCGACACGTACCTGGGGGATCCGATTTCACCTCGGCGACGCGGTCGTGTACTGTTTCCCCTGCGCGACACCCCCCGGGGTGATCCGGGCAGGCCCCCTTAGCTCAGTCGGCAGAGCGTCTCCATGGTAAGGAGAAGGTCTACGGTTCGATTCCGTAAGGGGGCTCAGAGGGTCCGGCTGGACCCGCCACGGCGGTGTAGCTCAGATGGCAGAGCAAGCGGCTCATAATCGCTGTGTCGCCGGTTCAAGTCCGGCCACCGCTACTCTCGTCCTCCGGGTACACCCGGTGGTCGGTGGGACGGGCGCCACAGGCGCCCACTTTGCATGTCCGCGTTGTCAGCGCGTAGGCTGACACGCCGTAGTTGTTCCGTGAGCGAGGAAGGCACTCCGCCGTGGCGAAGGCGACCGATGTTCGGCCGAAGATCACTTTGGCGTGTGTGGAGTGCAAGGAGCGCAACTACATCACGCGCAAGAACCGCCGTAACGACCCGGACCGCATCGAGCTGAAGAAGTTCTGCCCCCGGGACGGCAAGCACACCGTTCACCGCGAGACCCGCTGATCGCTACCGGCGCAGCCGGTCGGCACCAGCTTCGCGTACGCCGATCCACCTGACGGGTGGCCTCCGGGCCGCCCGACCGGGCGGATCGGCGTTCGTGTTTTCCGTGTAGGTTCGGCGGCATGTCCCTGGACCCGTCCTTCGTCGGCCGGACGTACCCGCCGACCGCCCCCTACCAGGTGGGCCGAGAAAAGATCCGCGAGTTCGCCACCGCCATCGGCGCGACCGACCCGGCCCACCACGATCCGGAGGCGGCCCGTTCGCTCGGCCACGCCGACGTGGTGGCCCCGCCGACGTTCCCGGTGCTCGTCACGATGGCGGCGAGCCGGCAGATCGTCGAGGATCCGGCGCTCGGCGTCGACTACAGCCGCGTGGTGCACGGCGACCAGCGGTTCGCGTACACCCGGCCGGTGGTGGCCGGCGACGAGCTGGTGTGCGTGAGCACCATCGAGGAGGTCACCACCCGGGGCGGGCACGGCTTCCTGACCACCCGCACCGATGTGAGCACTGTGGACGGTGAGCCGGTGGTCGCCGTCTGGTCCAAGATCGTCGTACGCGGGGAGGCCTGAGGACATGGAGCTGCCCACTCAGACGTACCGGGTGACCCGCGCGGACCTGGTCCGCTACGCGGGCGCCTCGGGCGACTTCAACCGGATCCACTGGAGCGACCGCGTCGCCACCGACGTGGGGCTGCCGGGCGTCATCGCCCACGGCATGTTCACCATGGCCCTGGTCGGCCGCGCGGTGACCGGCTGGGCCGGCGCGCCGGACGCGGTGGTCGACTTCGGCGTCCGGTTCACCCGGCCGGTGGTCGTCCCGGACACCGACGAGGGCACCGAGATCGAGGTGTCGGCGGTGGTCAAGGAGGTCACCGAAGACGGTCTGACCAGGCTCGACATCACCGCCACCTGCCAGGGCGAGAAGGTGCTGTCGCAGGCCCGGGCACTGATCCGCACGACGCGCTGAGGGTCCGCCCGACGCGCGAGGGGCAGACCGGTTGGGAAAGTCGCACGACTACCCGTACACTGGTCCGCCGTGGGGCAAGTGACCCCCGCTCGGCACAGTGTGTCCGGGTGGAGGTGAGTTGCCGCACAGGGGTGTAGCTCAATTGGCAGAGCAGCGGTCTCCAAAACCGCAGGCTGCAGGTTCAAGTCCTGTCACCCCTGCGCCTCAGGCCTGACCGTTCCGTGGGTCGCGTCGCCCTCACCGGCGGCGTCCGGCCCGTGGTGGTGGCACCGGTGGGGTGGTTCCGAGGCGCTCGGGCCCTCCCGGCCGGTCCGCCGGCCGCGGCCCGTCGCGGGACGGTTGGTCCGGCCGGCGTGACCAACACGCCGCGCACGCCGCCCGGCGTGCGACCCCATATCCCGCACGGAGGGCGAAGTGGCCAAGAGCAAGCGCCGCGGCGAGGACGACGGCGACGAGCGTCTGAACGACGACGCGACCGTCGACGGCGTGGCCGACGACGACGTGGCCGACGACGACGCCACCGACGCGGACGAGCCGGTCTCCCGGGGCGGCACCGCGACCCGTAAGCGGGCGCAGGCCGAGCCGGCCGAGGGCCGGAAGACCCGCAAGGACACCGAGCGGATCGGGCTGTTCGCCCGCATCGCGCGGTTCTTCCGCGAGGTCGTGGCAGAGCTGCGTAAGGTCATCTGGCCGACCCGCAAGGAGCTGCTGACCTACACGGCCGTGGTGGTCACCTTCGTCGCGGTGATGCTGGCGATCGTGGCCGGCCTGGACTACGGCTTCGCCAAGGCGGTGCTGTGGGTCTTCGGCGAGCCGAGCTGACCTGCGGACAGCGATACTGACGGAAGTGAGCGAGCGTGCCTGAGTACGACGAGACCGCCGGAACCCCGGACGACCAGTCCACGGTGGCGACGGCGGCCAACAACGAGTCGGTCGAGGCCGCCAGCGAGCCGGAGTTCCCGACCACCGAGCCGGCCCCGGACGAGGACTTCGACCCGGTCGCCGAGCTGCGCCAGAAGCTGCGCTACGCGCCCGGCGACTGGTACGTGGTGCACTCGTACGCCGGCTACGAGAACAAGGTCAAGACCAACCTCGAGACCCGGATCACCTCCCTCGACATGGAGGACTTCATCTACCAGGTCGAGGTGCCGACCCGGGAAGAGGTCGAGGTCAAGAACGGCAAGCGGTCGCAGGTCCAGGCGAAGGTCTTCCCGGGCTACATCCTGGTCCGGATGGAGCTGACCGCCGAGTCCTACTCCTGCGTCCGGAACACCCCGGGGGTCACCGGCTTCGTCGGCGCGACCGACCGGGCCGACCGGCCGGCGCCGCTGAGCCTCGACGAGGTGCTCAAGTGGCTGGCCCCGGCGGTCGAGACCGAGCAGAAGAAGGCCAAGCCCGAGGTCAAGGTCCTCGACTTCGAGGTCGGCGACTCGGTCACCGTCACCGACGGCGCGTTCGCGTCGCTGCCGGCGACGATCAGCGAGATCAACGCCGACCAGCAGAAGCTCAAGGTGCTGGTGTCGATCTTCGGCCGGGAGACGCCGGTCGAGCTGAACTTCAACCAGGTCGCCAAGATCTGACGTACGTCGGCACCGGCGGCCCGCCCCTTCCGGGGTGGCCGCCGGTGCGCCGTTTCGCCACCCACCGACCTCGGCGCGGAGGGTGGCCGACGGCTGCGCTACCCTAGAACGTCGGCTGTCCGCACCGCGCTGACCGTGCGCGCCCGCGGACCGGCGAGAATCCCAGTTTCAAGCCCCAGGAAGAGACATGCCTCCGAAGAAGAAGCTCGTCAAGACGTTCACGCTTCAGCTGCCGGCGGGCCAGGCCACCCCGGCGCCGCCGGTCGGCCCCGCGCTCGGCCAGCACGGCGTGAACATCATGGAGTTCTGCAAGTCCTACAACGCGCAGACCGAGTCCCAGCGGGGCGACATCGTCCCCGCCGAGATCAGCGTCTACGAGGACCGCACGTTCACCTTCGTGCTGAAGACCCCGCCCGCCGCCCGGCTGCTGATCAAGGCCGCCGGTGTGCAGAAGGGCTCGGGCGTCCCGCACAAGGAGAAGGTCGGCTCGGTCACCCGCGCCCAGCTGCGCGAGATCGCCGAGAAGAAGATGGCGGACCTCAACGCCAACGACATCGACCAGGCCGAGAAGATCATCGCCGGCACCGCCCGGTCGATGGGCCTGACCGTCGCCGACTGATCTCGCTCCACCGCTCCACCCGATCTTTCTGTTCGTGGGAGGGCCGCGCACGCCGCGCGCCCGCCAGAGACCACAGGAGTCACCAGAAATGCAGCGCAGCAAGAGCTACCGCAAGGCCGCCGAGGTCATCGACCGGTCGAAGCTCTACACCCCGGTCGAGGCCGTCAAGCTGGCCAAGGACACCACCAACACCAAGTTCGACGCCACGGTCGAGGTCGCGATGCGCCTCGGCGTCGACCCCCGCAAGGCGGACCAGATGGTCCGCGGCACGGTCAACCTGCCGCACGGCACCGGTAAGACCGCCCGCGTGATCGTCTTCGCCGCCGGCGCGAAGGCCGAGGAGGCCGTCGCCGCGGGTGCTGACGAGGTGGGCACCGACGAGCTGGTCGCCCGCATCCAGGGCGGTTGGCTGGACTTCGACGCGGCGATCGCCACGCCCGACCAGATGGCCAAGATCGGCCGGATCGCGCGGATCCTGGGCCCGCGCGGTCTGATGCCGAACCCGAAGACCGGCACCGTGACCATGGACGTCACCAAGGCCGTCTCGGACATCAAGGGCGGTAAGATCACCTTCCGGGTGGACAAGCACTCCAACCTGCACCTGATCATCGGCAAGGCCTCCTTCTCCGAGGCCCAGCTGGTCGACAACTACGCCGCGGTGCTGGACGAGGTGCTGCGCGCCAAGCCGTCCGCGGCCAAGGGCACGTACCTCAAGAAGATCACCCTCACCACCACCATGGGCCCGGGCGTCCCGGTCGACCCGAAGGTCGTGAAGAACCTGCAGGAGGCCTCGACCGAGGCCTGAGCAACCAGCACGTCCCGGACGGGGCTCCGCCACCAGGTCGTGGCGGGGCCCCGTTCGTCTGTCCGGTGTGGCAGTCTCGGCGCATGCGGCTCGACGGCGTGTGGTTCCGCTACCACCGGCACGGCCCCTGGGTCCTGCGGCAGGTCGACGTCGCCGTCGGCCCGGGTGAGGTCGCCGTGGTGCTCGGCCGCAACGGGGCCGGAAAGTCCACGTTGCTGCAGCTCACCGCCGGGGTGCTGCGTCCGTCCCGGGGCCGCGTCGCCGACCGGCCGCCGGTGGTCGGCTGGGTGCCGGAGCGCTTCCCCGCCGACCAGCCGTTCACCGTCGGGGCCTACCTGACCGCCATGGGCCGCGTCGCCGGCCTGCCCGGTCCCGCCGCCGACCGGGCGGTGCGCCACTGGGTCGAGCGCCTCGGCCTGGCCCGGTTCCACGACGTCCGTCTGCCCCGGCTGTCCAAGGGCACCGCGCAGAAGGTCGGCCTGGCGCAGGCGCTGCTGCGCCCGCCCGGCCTGCTGGTGCTCGACGAGCCGTGGGAGGGGCTGGACGCCGCCGCCCGCGAGGCGGTCCCCGAGATCATCGGTGACGTGCTGGCCGCCGGTGGCGCCGTACTCGTGAGCGACCACCGGGGCGAGACCGTCCGGCTGCCCGGTGCCCGGCACTGGTCGGTCACCGACGGCACGGTGACCGAGCAGGCCCCGTCGGGCGGCGCTGCCGTCGCCGTGGTCGAGCTGGCGGTGCCGGCCGCCGGGCTGGCCGCCGCCGTCGCCCGCCTGCGCGCCGACGGCCACCAGATCCTTCGGGTACGCGACCACGCCGTCCCGCCTCCGGCCACGCACCCGGTGCCGGCCTCCGTCGGCCCGTCCGCCGATGACGACTGCCCGGATGCGGACGCGCTATCCGGCCCGGTGGGCCACGTTGACGCCGGGGCCGGGGACTCGGGCCGCCCCGGGCCGGCGCCGGAGGTGGCCCGGTGATCGCGCTGGTCCGGCTGCGGCTGGCCGGCTTCCTGCGTACCGGACGGGCGCTGGCGCCGGTGCTGGCCGGCCTGCTCGTCCTGGGCGTCCTCCACGGCGGCGGCCGGGCCCGCCCGGCGGAGGCCTACGGCGTCTCCGCCGTGGTCCTGTTCCCGGTGCTGGCCTGGCAGACCAAGATCCTGCTGGACGTCGAGCCCGACGTGCAGCGCCGGCTGGCCCGGGTGGTGGTCGGGCCGGGCCGGGAGTGGGCGGCCGGGCTGCTCGCCGCGCTGGTGGCCGGGCTCGCCGTGGTGGTGGTCGCGCTGGCGCTGCCGTGGCCGCTCGGCGGGGTGACCGCGGCCGTCGCGCCGGGGGAGCGGCCGGTGCTCGTGGGGGTGGCGCTCGGGCTCTGGGCGCACCTGCTCGCCTGCCCGCGGCGGTGGCGCTCGGCGCGCTGGCCAGCCGGGCGTGAGCAGCGCCGGCTACGGGGTGGCGGTGCTGGTGACCGGCGCGGTCGGGGTGGTGGTGCTGACTTTTGGCTCGGTCGCGCCGTGGCTGGCCCCACCGGTCATGGCGACCGCGCGGAGGTCACCGGGCCGGTCGCCACCGGTGCCGGCCTGCTGCTCACCGGCTGGGCGGCGCTCTGGGCGGCGGTGGCGCTCAGCGGCTACGCCTGGGCCCGCCGCACCCGGGCCTGAGGCGCGGTGACCGGGAGCACCGGGGCGCGATTTGGCGCTGCGGTCCCGGTCGCGTAACCTGGTGCGGTAGTTCCACCCAAAGACCGCTGGTCACCGTGCCCCGGCACGGTCGAAGGTCCCGCGACGACGGGCGACCCGCGCAGGGCGGTAAGCGAAATCGGTGTCATGCATGGTCCGCCGACTGTGCCCGTGCCGCCGGCCCTCGCCCCGTGCGCCCTGCGCCGGGGCTTTTTCGTTGTCGTGATGCCTCCGCCGCCGCCGTCGAGCCTTGGCTCGTCGCCGGCGTACCAGCTCCGAGCAACGAGAGAGGAGGGACATGGCGGACAAGCCGATCCGGGCCGACAAGGCCACGGCCGTCGCCGAGCTGACCGAGAGCTTCCGCAACGCGGGGGCGACCGTGCTCACCGAGTACCGCGGGCTCACGGTTTCGCAGCTCACCCAGCTGCGGCGCTCGCTCGGCAAGGAGACCAGCTACACGGTCGCGAAGAACACGCTTGCCAAGCGTGCCGCGGCCGATGCGGGCATCTCCGGCCTCGACGAGCTGTTCTCCGGTCCTACCGCGCTGACTTTCGTTTCGGGCGACGTCGTCGAGGCGGCGAAGGGGCTTCGCGACTTCGCGAAGGCCAACCCGAAGCTCGTCATCAAGGGCGGTGTCTTCGAGGGCAAGGCCATTTCCGCGGCCGAGGTCACGAAGCTCGCCGACCTGGAGTCCCGCGAGGTGCTGCTGGCCAAGCTGGCCGGCGCGATGAAGGGCAACCTGAGCAAGGCCGCGGCCCTGTTCCAGGCGCCGCTCTCCAAGGCCGCCCGCGCGGCGGCCGCCCTGGCGGACAAGAAGCGCGAGCAGGAGGGCGCCGAGGCGGCCTGAGGCCCTCCCGGCGCACCACGTTCTTAGTTTTCATTGCGAGAAAGGACGCCAGACATGGCGAAGCTCAGCACCGACGAGCTGCTCGACGCGTTCAAGGAGATGACGCTGATCGAGCTCTCCGAGTTCGTGAAGCAGTTCGAGGAGACCTTCGAGGTCACCGCCGCCGCTCCGGTCGCCGTGGCCGCGGGCGCCCCGGCCGCCGGCGGCGCTGCTGCCCCGGCCGAGGAGGAGAAGGACGAGTTCGACGTCATCCTCGACGCCGACGGTGGCAAGAAGATCCAGGTCATCAAGGTCGTGCGTGAGCTGACCGGCCTGGGCCTCAAGGAGGCCAAGGACCTGGTCGAGGCCGCGCCGAAGGCCGTCCTGGAGAAGGTCAACAAGGAGACCGCCGAGAAGGCCAAGGCCAAGCTCGAGGGCGAGGGCGCCAAGGTCACCATGAAGTGACCTTGCTCCACCTGACGCGCGTCCGGCTCACGTGAGCCGGGGCACACCGCGTCGCGGCGGGCGGTGATCCGGAATCGGATCGCCGCCCGCCGTGTTGGTGGTCCCGGACGGCAGCGGTGTGAGCAGGGCGTACGACGGCCCGTGTGCCGGCTGGTCAGTGGCGTCTGTCGGTAGCCCGTCGGTGGGAAAGACACCCCGACCGGTAACCGGCCCTTGACGCGGCACCGGCCTGCCAGGCACGCTGACATCAGCAAGACTTTCCGCGCTTGCAACGGCCGCCACTCGGGTAATGGCAACGGCA
Organism: Micromonospora sp. M42; assembly: GCF_000568915.1. Lineage (NCBI taxonomy): Bacteria > Bacillati > Actinomycetota > Actinomycetes > Micromonosporales > Micromonosporaceae > Micromonospora > Micromonospora sp. M42. The sequence continues at coordinate 5,058,097 of NZ_KK037233.1, forward strand.
GCACCGCCGCCGCGGCACCCGAGCGGACCGGCAGGAGCGTCGCGTTCCGAGCGGCCCGGACGACCCGGTTTTCCGAGGTCCCAGGGCTTGTTCCGCGACGACCTGCGGGGTGGGCTGGACAGCGGTTAGCCTCTCGGCTACACTGCTAGTTTGCGCTGCCTTCCGACTTGACCCCTGCTCGGAAATGTCCGTTTACGGATAATTCTGGTGGGGTCATTGGAGTGCACGCGTACCAGCCGTTCTGCAGCACCGGTCCTCGGAAGGACGCATCTTGGCAGCTTCCCGCCCTGCGAAGACCAGTCGTACGTCGAGCGCATTCGCGCCCCGCCGAGTTTCTTTCGGTCGGATCACCGAACACCTCGAGGTCCCCAACCTCCTCGCCATCCAGAACGAGTCCTTCGACTGGCTCGTCGGCAACGAGGCTTGGCAGGGCCGGTCGGCGGACGACCCGCACGCACGCTCGGGTCTCGCGGAGATCCTCGACGAGATCAGTCCCATTGAGGACTTCTCCGGCACCATGTCGCTCTCCTTCTCGGCTCCGCGCTTCGACGAGGTCAAGGCCTCGATCGAGGAGTGCAAGGAGAAGGACCTCACCTACTGCGCGCCGCTGTTCGTGACCGCGGAGTTCACCAACAACACCACTGGCGAGATCAAGAGCCAGACCGTGTTCATGGGTGACTTCCCGATGATGACGCCGAAGGGCACCTTCATCATCAACGGCACCGAGCGCGTCGTGGTCAGCCAGCTCGTCCGCTCGCCGGGCGTGTACTTCGACAAGCAGCCGGACAAGACCTCCGACCGCGACCTCTCCAGCGTCAAGGTCATCCCGAGCCGGGGTGCCTGGCTGGAGTTCGACATCGACAAGCGCGACACGGTCGGCGTTCGCATCGACCGCAAGCGCCGCCAGGCCGTCACCGTCCTGCTCAAGGCCATCGGGTGGTCCGCCGAGCGCATCCGTGAGAAGTTCGGCTGGTCCGAGCTCATGATGACCACGCTCGAGAAGGACCACATCGCCGGCCAGGACGAGGCCCTGCTCGACATCTACCGGAAGCTCCGCCCCGGCGAGCCGCCGACCCGTGAGAACGCCCAGACCTTGCTCGACAACCTCTTCTTCAACCCGAAGCGGTACGACGTCGCCAAGGTCGGGCGCTACAAGTTCAACAAGAAGCTCGAGCTGGACGTGCCGATCACCACCGGCACGCTCACCGAGGACGACATCGTCGCCACCGTGGAATACCTCTGCCGGCTGCACGCCGGTGAGGAGGGCTACGAGGCCGACGACATCGACCACTTCGGCAACCGTCGCCTGCGTACCGTGGGCGAGCTGATCCAGAACCAGGTCCGGGTGGGTCTCTCCCGGATGGAGCGGGTCGTCCGCGAGCGGATGACCACCCAGGACGTCGAGGCGATCACGCCGCAGACCCTGATCAACATCCGCCCGGTGGTGGCGGCGATCAAGGAGTTCTTCGGCACGTCGCAGCTGTCCCAGTTCATGGACCAGACCAACCCGCTGGCGGGCCTGACCCACCGGCGCCGGCTGAGCGCGCTCGGCCCTGGTGGTCTGTCCCGTGAGCGGGCCGGCTTCGAGGTCCGGGACGTGCACCCGTCCCACTACGGCCGGATGTGCCCGATCGAGACGCCGGAAGGCCCGAACATCGGCCTGATCGGCGCGCTCTCCACGTTCGCCCGGGTCAACCCGTTCGGCTTCATCGAGACGCCGTACCGGAAGGTCATCGACGGCCGGGTCACCGACCAGATCGACTACCTGACCGCGGACGAGGAGGACCGGTTCGTCAAGGCGCAGGCCAACGCCCCGCTGAAGTCGGACGGCACCTTCGCCGAGGACCGCGTCCTGGTCCGCCGTAAGGGCGGCGAGACCGAGGACGTCGCGCCGGGCGCCGTGGACTACATGGACGTGTCGCCGCGGCAGATGACCTCGGTCGCCACCGCGATGATCCCGTTCCTGGAGCACGACGACGCCAACCGCGCGCTCATGGGCGCGAACATGCAGCGTCAGGCGGTGCCGCTGGTCAAGGCCGAGGCCCCGCTCGTCGGTACGGGCATGGAGTACCGCGCCGCGGTCGACGCCGGTGACGTGGTCGTCGCCGAGGTCGGCGGTGTGGTCGAGGACCTCTGCGCGGACTACATCACGGTCCACCAGGACGACGGCCACCGCCGGACGTACCTGCTGCACAAGTTCCGCCGCTCCAACGCCGGCTCCTGCGTCAACCAGAAGCCGGTCGTCTTCGAGGGCGACCGCGTCGAGGCCGGTCAGGTCATCGCCGACGGTCCGTGCACCGACGAGGGCGAGATGGCGCTCGGACGCAACCTGCTGGTGGCGTTCATGTGCTGGGAGGGCCACAACTACGAGGACGCGATCATCCTGTCGCAGCGCCTCGTGCAGCAGGACGTGCTCACCTCGATCCACATCGAGGAGCACGAGGTCGACGCCCGGGACACCAAGCTCGGCCCGGAGGAGATCACCCGCGACATCCCGAACGTCAGCGAGGAGATGCTCGCCGACCTCGACGAGCGCGGCATCATCCGGATCGGCGCCGAGGTCGTCCCCGGCGACATCCTGGTCGGCAAGGTCACCCCGAAGGGTGAGACCGAGCTGACCCCCGAGGAGCGGCTGCTCCGCGCGATCTTCGGCGAGAAGGCGCGCGAGGTCCGGGACACCTCGCTGAAGGTGCCGCACGGCGAGACCGGCACGGTCATCGGTGTGCGTACCTTCTCCCGCGAGGACGGCGACGAGCTGCCCCCGGGCGTGAACGAGCTGGTCCGGGTCTACGTGGCCCAGAAGCGCAAGATCCAGGACGGTGACAAGCTCGCGGGCCGCCACGGCAACAAGGGCGTCATCTCCAAGATCCTGCCGATCGAGGACATGCCGTTCCTGGAGGACGGGACCCCGGTCGACATCGTGCTGAACCCGCTCGGTGTGCCGTCCCGGATGAACATCGGCCAGGTCCTGGAGACCCACCTCGGGTGGGTGGCCAAGACCGGCTGGAGCGTGGACGGCGACGACGAGGAGTGGAAGCGCCAGCTCCGCTCGATCAACGCGCACGAGTCCGAGCCGGACACCAACGTGGCCACGCCGGTCTTCGACGGTGCCCGCGAGGAGGAGATCTCCGGTCTGCTGGCGTCGACCCTGCCCAACCGGGACGGCAACCAGCTCATCGGGGGCAGCGGCAAGGCGCAGCTGTTCGACGGTCGTTCCGGCGAGCCGCTGCCCGACCCGATCGCGGTCGGCTACGTCTACATCCTGAAGCTCAACCACCTGGTCGACGACAAGATCCACGCCCGGTCGACCGGTCCGTACTCGATGATCACGCAGCAGCCGCTGGGTGGTAAGGCGCAGTTCGGTGGCCAGCGCTTCGGTGAGATGGAGTGCTGGGCCATGCAGGCGTACGGCGCCGCCTACGCCCTGCAGGAGCTGCTGACCATCAAGTCCGACGACGTCCTGGGCCGGGTCAAGGTCTACGAGGCGATCGTCAAGGGCGAGAACATCCCCGAGCCGGGCATCCCGGAGTCGTTCAAGGTGCTGCTCAAGGAGCTGCAGTCGCTGTGCCTCAACGTCGAGGTGCTCTCCAGCGACGGTGTGGCCCTGGAGATGCGCGAGACCGACGACGAGGTGTTCCGGGCGGCGGAGGAGCTGGGCATCGACCTGTCCCGGCGCGAGCCGAGCTCGGTCGAAGAGGTGTAAGTGGTGAGGTCGGGGGCCGACCGGCCCGCTCTGGGCGGTCAGGCTTGATCCCGACGCGGGCCGGCCGGCCCCCGACCCCGCCCATGATCTAGCTGTAAAGACGACGACATAGGGGACATAGTGCTCGACGTCAACTTCTTCGACGAGCTGCGCATCGGCCTCGCCACCGCTGACGACATCCGTCAGTGGTCCCACGGCGAGGTCAAGAAGCCCGAGACCATCAACTACCGCACCCTCAAGCCGGAGAAGGACGGGCTCTTCTGCGAGAAGATCTTCGGTCCTCAGCGGGACTGGGAGTGCTACTGCGGTAAGTACAAGCGGGTCCGCTTCAAGGGCATCATCTGCGAGCGCTGCGGCGTCGAGGTGACCCGCTCCAAGGTTCGCCGGGAGCGGATGGGTCACATCGAGCTGGCCGCTCCGGTGACCCACATCTGGTACTTCAAGGGCGTGCCGAGCCGGCTGGGCTACCTGCTGGACCTCGCCCCGAAGGACCTCGAAAAGATCATCTACTTCGCCTCGTACGTCGTGACGAGCGTGGACGCCGAAGCGCGTCACCGCGACCTCTCGACCATCGAGAACGAGATCCTGGCCGAGAAGCGGCAGGCGGAGAACAGCCGCGACTCGGAGATCGAGAAGCGGGCCGCCAAGCTGGAGGCCGACCTGGCCGAGCTGGAGGCCGAGGGCGCGAAGGCGGACGTCCGGCGCAAGGTCAAGGAGGGCGGAGAGCGCGAGATGCGCCAGATCCGCGACCGGGCCCAGCGCGAGATCGACCGCCTCGACGAGGTCCTCGACACCTTCCGCAAGCTGGAGCCGAAGCAGCTGGTCACCGACGAGCTGCTCTACCGCGAGCTGCGCGACCGCTTCGGTGAGTACTTCACCGGCAGCATGGGCGCCGAGGCGATCAAGGCCCTGGTCCAGAACATGGACCTGGAGGCCGAGGCGGAGAACCTGCGCGAGACCATCCGCTCCGGCAAGGGCCAGCGGAAGATCCGGGCGCTCAAGCGGCTCAAGGTCGTCGCGGCGTTCCAGAACACCCGGAACTCGCCGCTCGGCATGGTGCTGGACTGCGTCCCGGTCATCCCGCCGGACCTGCGCCCGATGGTGCAGCTCGACGGTGGCCGTTTCGCGACCTCCGACCTGAACGACCTGTACCGGCGTGTGATCAACCGGAACAACCGCCTCAAGCGGCTGATCGACCTCGGCGCGCCCGAGATCATCGTCAACAACGAGAAGCGGATGCTCCAGGAGGCCGTCGACGCGCTGTTCGACAACGGCCGTCGTGGTCGTCCGGTCACCGGCCCCGGTAACCGGCCGCTGAAGTCGCTGTCCGACATGCTCAAGGGCAAGCAGGGCCGGTTCCGCCAGAACCTGCTCGGCAAGCGCGTCGACTACTCCGGCCGTTCGGTCATCGTGGTCGGCCCGAAGCTCAAGCTGCACCAGTGCGGCCTGCCCAAGCAGATGGCGCTGGAGCTGTTCAAGCCGTTCGTGATGAAGCGGCTGGTCGACCTCAACCACGCGCAGAACATCAAGTCCGCCAAGCGGATGGTCGAGCGGCAGCGGCCGGTCGTGTGGGACGTGCTGGAAGAGGTCATCGGCGAGCACCCGGTGCTGCTGAACCGCGCGCCGACCCTGCACCGTCTGGGCATCCAGGCCTTCGAGCCGCAGCTGGTCGAGGGCAAGGCCATCCAGATCCACCCGCTGGTCTGCACCGCGTTCAACGCCGACTTCGACGGTGACCAGATGGCGGTCCACGTGCCGCTGTCCGCCGAGGCCCAGGCCGAGGCGCGGATCCTGATGCTGTCGTCGAACAACATCCTCAAGCCGGCCGACGGCAAGCCGGTCACCATGCCCACCCAGGACATGGTCATCGGTCTCTACCACCTCACCCACCTCACTCCGGGTGGCAAGGGCGAGGGCCGGGCGTTCAGCTCGGACGCCGAGGCGCGGATGGCGTACGACAACGGCGAGCTGCACCTGCAGGCGCCGGTCCGGATCCGGCTGCGCGACGTCGTCGGTGTGGACAACGGCGCCGGCGCCGAGCCGTGGACCGCCCCCGAGGGCTGGACCGAGGGCGAGCCGGTGACCGTGGAGACCACGCTGGGCCGGGTCCTGTTCAACGAGACGCTGCCCCCGGGCTACCGCTTCGTGAACTACGAGATCCGCAAGGGCCAGCTCTCCGCGATCGTCAACGACCTCGCCGAGCGCTTCCCGAAGGTGGCCCTGGCGGCCACCCTGGACGGGCTCAAGGAGGCCGGTTTCCACTGGGCCACCTGGTCCGGCGTCACCATCGGCATGGAGGACGTCATCGCTCCGCCGCGCAAGCGGGAGATCCTGGAGCGGTACGAGAAGGAAGCCGACCGGATCGACAAGCAGTACCAGCGTGGTCTGATGACCGCCGAGGAGCGTCGCGGCGAGCTCATCGAGATCTGGACCAAGGCGACCAACGAGGTCGCCAAGGAGATGGACACCGCGCTGCCGCAGGAGAACCCGCTGTGGAAGATGATCAACTCGGGCGCCCGCGGTAACCTGCTCCAGCTCCGGCAGATCGCGGCGATCCGTGGTCTGGTGGCCAACCCGAAGGGTGAGATCATCCCGCGGCCGATCAAGGCCAGCTACCGGGAGGGTCTGTCCGTGCTGGAGTACTTCATCTCCACGCACGGTGCCCGTAAGGGTCTCGCGGACACCGCCCTGCGTACCGCCGACTCGGGTTACCTGACCCGGCGTCTGGTGGACGTCTCGCAGGACGTCATCATCCGCGAGGAGGACTGCGGCACCGACCGCGCCATCCCGATGCAGGTCGGCGAGCGCATCGACGGCAAGCTGGTCGTGCACGAGCACGCCGAGACCAGCGTGCACGCCCGGACGCTGGCCGACGACATCAAGGGGCCGGACGGCACCGTGGTGGCCCACCGCGGCCAGGACATCAACTCGATCCTGGTGGACGCGATCGTCGCCGCCGGTACCGAGACGGTGCGGGTGCGCAGCGTGCTCACCTGCGAGTCGAAGCTGGGCGTCTGCGGTGCGTGCTACGGCCGCTCGCTGCCGACCGGCAAGACCGTGGACGTCGGCGAGGCGGTCGGCATCATCGCCGCCCAGTCGATCGGTGAGCCGGGTACGCAGCTGACGATGCGTACCTTCCACACCGGTGGTGTCGCGGGTGAGGACATCACCCAAGGTCTGCCCCGTGTCCAGGAGATCTTCGAGGCCCGGGTGCCGAAGGGTAAGGCGCCCATCGCCGACACCCCCGGTCGCATCCGGATCGAGGACGGCGAGCGGTCCCGCAAGATCGTGGTTATCCCGGACGACGGCAGCGACGAGATCGTCTACGACAAGATCTCGAAGCGGGTCCGGCTCCGGGCGCACGACGGCGACCACGTCGAGGTCGGCGAGAAGCTCACCGAGGGCACCATCGACCCGCACGAGCTGCTGCGCATCCTCGGCCCGCGCGCGGTCCAGGTCCACCTGACCCAGGAGGTCCAGGAGGTCTACCGCTCGCAGGGTGTGCTCATCCACGACAAGCACATCGAGATCATCATCCGCCAGATGCTCAAGCGGGTGACGGTCATCGACTCCGGCTCGACCGAGTTCCTGCCGGGTGTGCTGGTCGACCGGGCGCTGTTCGAGTCGGAGAACCGCCGGCTCGTCGGCGAGGGTGGCGAGCCCGCCGCCGGTCGCCCGGTGCTGATGGGTATCACCAAGGCCTCGCTGGCCACCGACTCCTGGCTGTCGGCGGCCTCCTTCCAGGAGACCACCCGGGTGCTGACGGACGCGGCGATCCACGCCCGCAGCGACTCGCTGATCGGCCTCAAGGAGAACGTGATCATCGGTAAGCTCATCCCGGCCGGTACGGGCATCAGCAAGTACCGCAACGTCCGGGTCGAGCCGACCGAGGAGGCGAAGGCCAAGGTCTACTCGATGACCGGCTACCCGGAGACCGACTACGGCTTCGGGCCGGCCAGCGGCCAGGCGGTTCCGCTGGACGACTTCGACTTCGGGTCGTACCGCTAAGCAGTAGGAAACGACGAGGCCCCCGGCAGCAGCCGGGGGCCTCGTCGCGTCCGGGCCGGCTTGCCGGGACCGGGGAACCGGATCCGGGGCATGATGGAGGGCATGACGACAGTGCCCGGGCCGGCGCCCGTCGTGCCGCAGGCGCACCGCCATCCGCACGACCCGGAGCCGGTCCGCTCCACCAAGGCGCGGGCGGTCTTCGCGCTCGGCCTGATCGGCGCGCTCACCGGTCTGTTCATCGGCGGCGCGGTGCCGGCCACGATCGCGCTCACGCTGGCCCGGCAGGCGCGCCGCGAGGCGTACACATCTGGTGGTTATCTCACCGGCGGCGACTGGCTGCGGCGCGGCGAGCAGATGGCGCGGACCGGGCTGGTGCTGACCGCGGCGGCGGTGGTGGCGGCGGTGGTGATCGGCGTGGTCCGGTACGCCGACGGCTCGTTCGGCCACGACTTCGCGCCGAACTTCGACTGACCGGGCGGGGGAGCGGACCCGCGCCCGCCCACCCGGCCGTGACCGGCGACGGTAGCCTGGCCGGTGTCCGCCGGGTGGCGGGCGGGTGTGGACAGGAGGAACCGTGACGGAACCGGCCGCGCCGGGAGGCGACCCGAACCGCCCGGGGCCGTATCCGCCGGGTTCCGCGTCCGCGCCGGCGCATCACCCGCACGGGGCGTACCCGGGAAGCGCGCCGGGTCACGGCGGCGGGTGGCCGGCGCCGGGAAGCGCGCCCGGCCACGGGGGCTGGGGGCCGGCGTTCCCGCCGCCGCCGGCCGAGGCGCCGCGGCCGCCGAAGCGGGTCGACGCGGTGCCGGGTACGCCGTTCGGGGTGGTCCACCTGGACGTGCCGCCGGTCACCTCGGGGCTCGCCATCGGCTCGTTGATCGCGGGGATCGCCGCGATTCTGGTTTCTCTTCTGGTCTTCTGCTTCGGTATCGCCGGGCCGGACTACGGTGGCGCCTGGGCGGCCGGCGCGTTCACCGTGCTCGGCGCGCTGATCGGGGTCGGCGCGGTGGTCGCCGGGCTGCTGGCCCGGCGGCAGATCCGGCGGCCGGCGCCGCCGCCGGCGGTGCGGTTCACCGGCGCCGGCCTGGCCGTGGCCGGGCTCTCCTGCGGCGGGGTGGGGCTGCTGTTCAGCCTGGTCGGGCTCGGGCTGGCCCTCGTGGTGCAGATCACCTGAGGTCCCCGGTGGGGCCGGTGCGGCCGGTGACCTGCCGCGACCGGTATGTCCGGGTGCCCGGGGGGTGGGCTGTGTCGGGGCCGCCGGGCCGCGCGGCGGACGAGCCGGTACACTTGTCACTGTAGGTGCCCATCATGGGCGCGTCGGCGATCCGGAGACCGGCCCGGCGGACCGCGGCAGCGGTCCTCCCGACCCATCCGTTTTGACCGGCGCGGCTGTGGTAGGTACTCTTTCCCCTTGTGCCCGGGCTCGCCCGGGCAATGCGTGCGTGCGCTGGAACCGGTCAGCCGGTGAATCGCGCGGTCGCACCATCAAGACCAAACAACCCGGTACGACGCGCCAGCGGCCGGCACCGGGACCGTGACTTGGGCGACACGCCCGACCGCGGGTGCTGGGACGCCGTCAGGCGGCCCCGGTTGGAATGTAGGAGAGCCGCCCATCCGGACGGCTGGAGCAGACGGCGCGGTCGCCTCGCAGCGGCCGAAGGGAGCGGAGAAACCCGGTGCCCACCATTCAGCAGTTGGTCCGAAAGGGCCGTCAGGCCAAGACGACCAAGACCAAGACCCCGGCGCTCAAGGGGTCTCCCCAGCGGCGCGGCGTGTGCACCCGCGTGTACACCACCACCCCGAAGAAGCCGAACTCGGCGCTGCGCAAGGTCGCTCGTGTCAAGCTCAGCAGCCAGATCGAGGTGACCGCCTACATCCCGGGCGTCGGCCACAACCTTCAGGAGCACTCGATCGTGCTCGTGCGCGGCGGTCGTGTGAAGGACCTCCCCGGCGTGCGGTACAAGATCGTGCGCGGCTCGCTGGACACCCAGGGTGTCCGCAACCGCAAGCAGGCTCGCAGCCGCTACGGCGCGAAGAAGGAGAAGAGCTGACATGCCGCGTAAGGGACCCGCTCCGCGGAAGCCGCTGGTCGCTGACCCGGTGTACAACTCGCCCCTGGTCACCCAGCTGGTGAACAAGATCCTGCTGCGCGGCAAGCGTCAGCTCGCCGAGCGCATCGTGTACGCCGCCCTGGAGGGCTGCCGCGAGAAGTCCGGCACCGACCCCGTCGTCACGCTCAAGCGCGCGATGGACAACGTCAAGCCGACCCTCGAGGTGCGCAGCCGCCGTGTCGGTGGCGCCACCTACCAGGTTCCGGTCGAGGTCCGGCCGTCCCGCGCGACCACGCTCGGTCTGCGCTGGCTGGTGACCTACTCCCGGGCCCGGCGCGAGAAGACCATGGTCGAGCGGCTGATGAACGAGCTGCTGGACGCGAGCAACGGCCTCGGCGCCGCCGTCAAGCGGCGTGAGGACACGCACAAGATGGCCGAGTCCAACAAGGCCTTCGCGCACTACCGCTGGTAACACCTGAGGTTCCGGCGCCGGCAGGCGCCGGAACCGCCACCAGTTGTGTCGAGACGACGATAAGTAGGGATTGAAGTGGCCGCCGCAGACGCGCTCGCCAACGTACGCAACATCGGCATCATGGCCCACATCGATGCCGGTAAGACCACTACCACCGAGCGAATCCTGTTCTACACCGGCATCACGTACAAGATCGGTGAGGTCCACGAGGGCGCCGCCGTCATGGACTGGATGGAGCAGGAGCAGGAGCGCGGTATCACCATCACTTCCGCCGCCACCAAGTGCGAGTGGAAGGGCCACACGATCCAGATCATCGACACGCCCGGCCACGTCGACTTCACGGTCGAGGTCGAGCGGTCGCTGCGGGTTCTGGACGGTGCGGTCGCGGTCTACGACGGCGTGGCCGGCGTGGAGCCCCAGACGGAGAACGTCTGGCGGCAGGCGGACAAGTACAACGTCCCCCGGATGTGCTTCGTCAACAAGCTCGACCGGACCGGCGCCGACTTCTTCCGCTGCGTGCAGATGATGATCGACCGGCTCAACGCCACCCCGCTGGTGCTCCAGATCCCGATCGGCGCCGAGTCCGACTTCATCGGTGTGGTCGACCTGGTCGAGATGCGTGCGCTCACCTGGCGCGGCGAGACCCAGAAGGGTGAGGACTACGCGGTCGAGGAGATCCCGGCCGACCTCGCCGACTCCGCCGCGGAGTGGCGCGAGAAGCTGATGGAGACCCTCGCCGACGTCGACGACTCGGTGATGGAGAAGTACCTCGAGGGCGAGGAGATCTCGGCCGACGAGATCAAGGCCGCCATCCGCCGGGCCACCATCGCCGGCAAGGCCAACCCGGTCCTCACCGGTACCGCCTTCAAGAACAAGGGCATCCAGCCGATGCTGGACGCGGTCGTCGCGTACCTGCCCTCGCCGCTGGACATCCCGGCGATCGAGGGTACGGCCACCGACGGCGAGACCCCGCTGCAGCGGAAGCCCTCGGTCTCCGAGCCGTTCTCCGGCCTGGCCTTCAAGATCCAGACCGACAAGCACCTCGGCAAGCTGACGTACGTCCGGATCTACTCCGGCACGCTCGAGTCCGGTTCTCAGGTGATCAACTCCACCAAGGACCGCAAGGAGCGGATCGGCAAGATCTACCAGATGCACGCCAACAAGCGGGAGGAGCGCAGCTCCGCCCAGGCCGGCGACATCATCGCGGTGCAGGGTCTGAAGCAGACCACCACCGGTGACACGCTGTGCGACCCGGCGAACCCGGTCATCCTGGAGTCGATGACCTTCCCGGAGCCGGTCATCGAGGTGGCCATCGAGCCGAAGACCAAGGCCGACCAGGAGAAGCTCAGCACCGCCATCCAGCGGCTGGCCGAGGAGGACCCGACCTTCCGCGTCAAGCTGGACGACCAGACCGGTCAGACGGTCATCTCCGGCATGGGCGAGCTGCACCTGGACATCCTGGTCGACCGGATGCGCCGCGAGTTCAACGTCGAGGCGAACATCGGTAAGCCGCAGGTGGCGTACCGCGAGACCATCCGCCGCGCGGTGGAGAAGGTCGAGTACACCCACAAGAAGCAGACCGGTGGCTCCGGCCAGTACGCCCGCGTGATCATCAGCGTGGAGCCGCTGCCGCTCGGCAACGAGGCCCCGACCTACGAGTTCGCCAACGCCGTGACCGGTGGCCGCATCCCCCGGGAGTTCATCCCCTCGGTGGACGCGGGCGCGCAGGACGCCATGCAGTACGGCATCCTCGCCGGCTTCCCCCTGGTGGGCGTCAAGCTCACCCTGGTGGACGGCCAGTACCACGAGGTCGACTCGTCGGAAATGGCGTTCAAGATCGCCGGCTCGATGGCGATGAAGGAGGCGGCCCGCAAGGCCGACCCCGCTCTCCTCGAGCCGATGATGGCCGTTGAAGTCACCACTCCTGAGGAGAACATGGGTGACGTCATCGGCGACCTCAACTCCCGGCGTGGCATCATCCAGGCGATGGAGGAGCGCAGCGGCGCTCGCGTCGTCCGGGCCCTGGTGCCGCTGTCGGAGATGTTCGGCTACGTCGGCGACCTGCGGTCGAAGACCCAGGGCCGGGCTAGCTACAGCATGCAGTTCGACTCCTACGCCGAGGTTCCGAACTCGGTGGCCAAGGAGATCATCGCCAAGGCGACGGGTGAGTGACACTCACCCTCGGCTGATCCGATGACACGAGGGCGGTCGCGGGAGGGTTCTCCCGCCCGCGGCCACCTCGATCGGATTGCGTGAGACCGGGCCTGTAGGCTTCATCGCCGCAGAACCCACAAAAGCTCTCCGGCCTTCCGGCCGGAAAGGCTGTCGACAGAGTCCTAAGCGCCGAACGGCGCGCCGGGGCGAACGAACCAAGAAAGTCCACAGGAGGACACCAGTGGCGAAGGCGAAGTTCGAGCGGACTAAGCCGCACGTCAACATCGGCACCATTGGTCACATCGACCACGGTAAGACGACGCTGACGGCGGCCATCACCAAGGTCCTGCACGACCAGTACCCGGACCTGAACCCGTACACGCCGTTCGACGAGATCGACAAGGCGCCGGAGGAGAAGGCCCGCGGCATCACGATCTCCATCGCGCACGTCGAGTACCAGACCGAGGCGCGTCACTACGCGCACGTCGACTGCCCCGGTCACGCCGACTACATCAAGAACATGATCACCGGTGCCGCGCAGATGGACGGCGCGATCCTGGTGGTGGCGGCGACCGACGGCCCGATGCCGCAGACCCGCGAGCACGTGCTGCTGGCCCGTCAGGTCGGTGTGCCGTACATCGTCGTGGCGCTCAACAAGAGCGACATGGTCGACGACGAGGAGCTCCTGGAGCTCGTCGAGCTCGAGGTCCGTGAGCTGCTCTCCTCGCAGGAGTACCCGGGTGACGACCTGCCGGTCGTCCGGGTCTCGGCGCTGAAGGCCCTGGAGGGTGACCCGGAGTGGACCGGGAAGCTCCTGGACCTGATGAACGCCGTGGACACCGCGATCCCGCAGCCGGAGCGCGAGACCGAGAAGCCGTTCCTCATGCCCATCGAGGACGTCTTCACGATCACCGGTCGCGGCACCGTGGTGACCGGTCGCGCCGAGCGCGGCATCCTCAAGCCGAACGAGGAGGTGGAGATCGTCGGCATCCGTGAGAAGTCGATGAAGACCACCTGCACCGGCATCGAGATGTTCCGCAAGCTGCTCGACGAGGCCCGCGCGGGTGAGAACGTCGGTCTGCTGCTGCGCGGCATCAAGCGCGAGGACGTCGAGCGCGGCATGGTCGTCATCAAGCCGGGCACCACGACCCCGCACACGGAGTTCGAGGCGACGGTCTACATCCTCTCCAAGGAGGAGGGCGGCCGGCACACCCCGTTCTTCCAGAACTACCGCCCGCAGTTCTACTTCCGGACCACGGACGTCACCGGCGTCGTCACGCTGCCCGAGGGCACCGAGATGGTCATGCCGGGCGACAACACCTCGATGACGGTGAAGCTGATCCAGCCCATCGCCATGGAGGAGAACCTGAAGTTCGCGATCCGCGAGGGTGGTCGTACGGTCGGCGCGGGTCGCGTCACCAAGATCATCAAGTGAGCTGGGTAACCCCGATTAGCGTCGCCGCCGGTCGTGCGGCATACTAGTCAGGTTGCGTAACGACAGTCGGTCGCCTGCGTCCGGTTAACGCTGGACCTCCGGGAGTCAGACTGTCTCGCGTAGGGTGGTTGATCGCCATCGGCGGTCAACCACCCTCGCGCGGCGTCCAGGTCGCGGCCCCCGCGATCGGCGCCATGACCCACCGCGTGGTCAGAGAATCGCTCCGGAGTCCCGGGGCGGAGCCTGGCCCACGGGCGCGACACGCCCGACCGCGGGGGTCGGCGGAAGTGGGCCTGTGCCAGCCGGTACAGGCGCCCGCAACACAGCGGCATCGAGAGAAGGAACAGAAGCCACCATGGCGGGACAGAAGATCCGCATCCGGCTCAAGGCCTATGACCACGAGGTCGTCGACTCCTCGGCTCGGAAGATCGTCGAGACGGTGACGCGTACCGGGGCGCAGGTCGCTGGCCCGGTGCCGCTGCCCACGGAGATCAACCGTTTCTGCGTCATCCGCTCGCCGCACAAGTACAAGGACTCGCGCGAGCACTTCGAGATGCGTACGCACAAGCGTCTGATCGACATCATCGACCCGACCCCGAAGACGGTCGACTCGCTCATGCGCCTCGACCTGCCGGCTGGCGTCGACATCGAGATCAAGCTGTAGGGACCGGACAAATGGACAGGCAAGTCAAGGGGATCCTGGGCGCCAAGCTCGGCATGACCCAGGTCTGGGACAACAACAAGGTTGTGCCCGTGACCGTGGTTCAGGCCGGCCCGTGCGTCGTGAGCCAGGTTCGTAGCGCCGACAAGGACGGCTACTCCGCGGTCCAGCTGGCGTACGGGGTCATCGACCCGCGCAAGGTCAAGAAGCCGATCGCCGGGCACTACGCCAAGGCGGACGTCGCGCCGCGCCGGCACATCGTCGAGCTGCGCACCTCCGACGCCGCGGACTACGCGCCCGGCCAGGAGGTCACGGTCGAGGAGTTCCCGGCCGGCGCCGTGATCGACGTGACCGGCAAGACCAAGGGCAAGGGCTACGCCGGCCCGATGAAGCGGCACGGCTTCCACGGTCTGCGCGCCAGCCACGGTGTCGAGCGCAAGCACCGCTCGCCCGGCTCGATCGGCGCCTGCGCGACCCCGGGTCGCGTCTTCAAGGGCACCCGGATGGCGGGCCGGATGGGTGGCGTGCGCTACACCGTCCAGAACCTGACCGTCCAGGCGGTCGACACCGAGAACAACCTCCTGCTCGTCCGCGGCGCCATCCCTGGCCCGAAGGGCGCGCTGGTCCTGGTCCGCACCGCGGCCAAGGCGAAGGTGAAGAAGGGCGGTGCGGCCAAGTGACCACCGTTGACGTGATCAACGTCGAAGGCGCCAAGAGCGGCTCCGTGGAGCTGCCGGCCGACATCTTCGACGCGCAGGCCAACATCGCCCTGATGCACCAGGTCGTGGTGGCCCAGCTCGCGGCGGCCCGCCAGGGCACGCACAAGACGAAGACCCGCGGCGAGGTCTCCGGTGGAGGCAAGAAGCCGTACAAGCAGAAGGGCACCGGTCGTGCCCGCCAGGGCTCGACCCGCGCGCCGCAGTTCGCCGGCGGTGGCGTGGTCCACGGCCCGGTGCCGCGCGACTACAGCCAGCGCACCCCGAAGAAGATGAAGGCAGCCGCCCTGCGTGGCGCCCTCTCCGACCGGGCCCGCGCCGGCCAGGTGCACGTCGTCGAGGCGTTCGTCTCGGGCGAGAAGCCGTCCACCAAGGCGGCCCTGGCCACGCTGACCAAGCTGACCCAGGCCCGTCGGGTCCTGGTCGTGCTGAGCAGCACCGACGAGCTGAACTGGGTGTCGCTGCGGAACCTGCGCAACGCGCGGGACAGCCGGGTGCACCTGATCGAGGCCGGCCAGCTCAACACCTACGACGTGCTGGTGGCCGACGACGTGGTCTTCACCAAGGAGGCCCTGGACGAGTTCCTGGGCGTTCCCGCCGAGACCACCGAGGAGGATGGCAAGTGAGCACGATCGCCGATCCGCGTGACGTCATCGTCGCGCCGGTCGTCTCGGAGAAGAGCTACAGCGAGCTGAACCGCAACTGGTACACCTTCCTGGTGCACCCGGACGCCAACAAGACCGAGATCAAGATCGCTATCCAGCAGATCTTCAACGTCCGCGTCCTGACGGTCAACACGCTCAACCGCGAGGGCAAGCGCAAGCGGACCCGTACCGGGTTCGGCAAGCGCAAGGACACCAAGCGCGCGATGGTGAAGCTGGCTGACGGTGACCGTATCGAGGCCTTCGGCGGCCCGGTCAGCTGAGGGGTGTAGACAATGGCTATCCGTAAGTACAAGCCGACGACGCCGGGCCGGCGTGGCTCGAGCGTTGCCGACTTCGCCGAGATCACCCGGTCGACGCCCGAGAAGTCGCTGCTGGCTCCGCTGCCGAAGAAGGGCGGACGCAACGCCCACGGCCGGATCACCACGCGGCACCACGGCGGCGGTCACAAGCGCCAGTACCGTCTGATCGACTTCAAGCGGGTCGACAAGGACGGCGTGCCGGCGAAGGTCGCCCACATCGAGTACGACCCGAACCGCACCGCGCGCATCGCGCTGCTGCACTACGCCGACGGCGAGAAGCGCTACATCATCGCGCCGAAGGACCTGAAGCAGGGCGACCGCGTCGAGTCCGGTCCGGGCGCCGACATCAAGCCGGGCAACAACCTGCCGCTGCGCAACATCCCGGTCGGTACCACCATCCACAACGTGAGCTGCGTCCGGGTGGCGGCGCCAAGCTGGCCCGCTCGGCCGGCGTCGGCATCCAGCTGCTCGGCGTCCGACAATTCCCAGCTGGCGACGCCCGAGAAGTCGCTGCTGGCTCCGCTGCCGAAGAAGGGCGGACGCAACGCCCACGGCCGGATCACCACGCGGCACCACGGCGGCGGTCACAAGCGCCAGTACCGTCTGATCGACTTCAAGCGGGTCGACAAGGACGGCGTGCCGGCGAAGGTCGCCCACATCGAGTACGACCCGAACCGCACCGCGCGCATCGCGCTGCTGCACTACGCCGACGGCGAGAAGCGCTACATCATCGCGCCGAAGGACCTGAAGCAGGGCGACCGCGTCGAGTCCGGTCCGGGCGCCGACATCAAGCCGGGCAACAACCTGCCGCTGCGCAACATCCCGGTCGGTACCACCATCCACAACGTGGAGCTGCGTCCGGGTGGCGGCGCCAAGCTGGCCCGCTCGGCCGGCGTCGGCATCCAGCTGCTCGGCCGTGAGGGCGCGTACGCGACCCTGCGTATGCCGTCCGGTGAGATCCGGCGTGTGGACGTGCGCTGCCGCGCCAGCATCGGCGAGATCGGCAACGCCGACCAGTCGAACATCAACTGGGGTAAGGCCGGCCGTATGCGGTGGAAGGGCAAGCGCCCGACCGTCCGTGGTGTCGCGATGAACCCGGTCGACCACCCGCACGGTGGTGGTGAGGGTAAGACCTCCGGTGGTCGCCACCCGGTCAACCCGCAGGGTAAGCCCGAGGGCCGCACCCGTCGTAAGGGCCAGCCGAGCGACCGGCTGATCGTCCGCCGCCGCTACGCCACGCGTAAGCGCGGCTGAGGGAGATAAGACATGCCTCGCAGCCTGAAGAAGGGCCCGTTCGTCGACGACCACCTGCTCAAGAAGGTGGAGACGCAGAACGACAAGGGCTCGAAGAACGTGATCAAGACCTGGTCGCGCCGCTCGACGATCATCCCGGAGATGCTGGGTCACACGATCGCCGTGCACGACGGACGCAAGCACGTCCCGGTCTTCGTGACCGAGGCCATGGTCGGGCACAAGCTCGGCGAGTTCGCGCTGACCCGCACGTTCAAGGGTCACGAGAAGGACGACCGGAAGAGCCGCCGGCGCTGACGCCGCGGGCATACGGATAGAGGAACAAGGGGTTACAGCGATGCCAGGAAAGGGCGACGCTCCGGTGCTTCCGGGCGCGCGGGCGGTTGCGCGGCACGTGCGCATCTCGCCGATGAAGGCGCGCAGGCGCGCCGGGTGGTCAACCTCGTCCGCGGCCTGCCCGCGAAGGAGGCGCTCACGGTGCTGCAGTTCGCGCGCAGGCTGCAGGTGTACAAGGTGCTCGCGAGCGCGATCGCCAACGCGGAGAACAACGAGCGGCTGGACCCCGACGCGCTGCTCGTCAGTGAGGCGTTCGTCGACGAGGGCCCGACCATGAAGCGGTTCCGGCCGCGTGCGCAGGGCCGGGCGTACCGGATCCGCAAGCGCACCTGCCACATCACCGTGGCGGTCGAGGCGGTCGCGCCGGCCGCGCCGAAGAAGTCGGCGAAGAAGGCCGCTCCGGCCAAGCCGGCCGCCGAGGAGCAGAGCACGACGGAGGGTGCCGAGTAATGGGTCAGAAGGTTCACCCGACCGGGTTCCGGCTCGGCATCTCGACCGACTGGAAGTCCCGCTGGTTCGCGGACAAGCTCTACAAGGACTACATCGGCGAGGACGTCAAGATCCGCCGCATGATGTCCAAGGGCCTCGAGCGCGCCGGCATCTCCAAGGTCGACATCGAGCGCACCCGGGACCGGGTCCGCGTCGACATCCACACCGCCCGGCCGGGCATCGTCATCGGCCGTAAGGGTGCGGAGGCCGACCGGATCCGCGGCGAGCTGGAGAAGCTCACCGGCAAGCAGGTCCAGCTGAACATCATCGAGGTCAAGAACCCCGAGTCGGACGCGCAGCTGGTCGCCCAGGGCGTTGCCGAGCAGCTGTCCAGCCGGGTCAGCTTCCGTCGGGCCATGCGCAAGGCGATGCAGTCCGCGATGAAGAACCCCGCCTGCAAGGGCATCCGGGTTCAGGTCTCGGGCCGTCTCGGCGGCGCCGAGATGAGCCGGACCGAGTTCTACCGCGAGGGCCGGGTTCCGCTGCACACGCTGCGGGCCAACATCGAGTACGGCTTCTTCGAGGCCCGTACCACCTTCGGCCGGATCGGCGTGAAGGTCTGGATCTACAAGGGCGACGCCGTCCCGGGCCGCGAGGCCCCGGCCGAGGCCGCCCCGTCGCGCGGCCCGCGCCGCGACCGTGGCGACCGGCCGGACCGGCCGCGCCGTGGCCGCTCGGGCTCGTCCGGTACGACCGCCGGTGGCACCGAGGCCGGCCGGGCTGCCGCGACCACCATCGCGCAGCAGGCGGAGACGCCGGCCGGTGAGCCGGTCGACAGCAGCGCTGTCGCCGCAGCCGCCTCGGCTCCGGTCGGTAACCAGCCGGCAGAAACGCAGCAGGAGGGCTGACAGATGCTGATGCCGCGCAAGCCCCCGAAGGGCTTCCGCAAGCCGCACCACCCGGACCGCAGCGGCGCGTCCAAGGGTGGTAACCGGGTGGTGTTCGGCGAGTTCGGGATCCAGGCTCTCGAGCCGGCGTACGTGACCAACCGCCAGATCGAGTCGGCGCGTATCGCGATGACCCGTCACATCAAGCGTGGCGGCAAGGTCTGGATCACGATCTTCCCGGACCAGGCCCTCACCAAGAAGCCGGCCGAGACCCGGATGGGTTCCGGTAAGGGTTCGCCCGAGTGGTGGGTCGCCAACGTGAAGCCGGGGCGGGTTCTCTTCGAGATGTCCTTCCCCAACGAGCAGATCGCGCGAGAGGCGATGCGTCGCGCGATCCACAAGCTCCCGATGAAGTGCCGCATTGTTACGCGCGAAGTGGGTGAATCCTGATGGCAGCGGGCGTCAAGCCCTCCGAGCTGCGTGAGCTCTCCGAGGAGGAGCTGGTCACGAAGTTGCGCGAGGCTAAGGCGGAGCTGTTCAACCTCCGCGTGCAGGCCGCAACCGGGCAGCTGGACAACAACCGGCGGCTGCAGGTCATCCGTCGGGAGATCGCCCGGATCTACACGATCATGCGTGAGCGTGAGCTGGGTCTCTCGGCCGCGCCGACTGAGGTGACTGCATCATGAGTGAGAACACCACCGCCCCCGCGCGGGCCCGCCGCAAGGTTCGCGAGGGCCTCGTGGTCAGCGACAAGATGGACAAGACCGTCGTGGTCGAGGTCGAGGACCGCGTCAAGCACGCGCTGTACGGCAAGATCATGCGCCGTACGAGCAAGCTGAAGGTGCACGACGAGCAGAACTCGGCCGGCATCGGCGACCGGGTCCTGATCATGGAGACCCGGCCGCTGTCCGCCACCAAGCGCTGGCGGCTCGTGGAGATCCTCGAGAAGGCCAAGTAGCGAAGGCTCGAGCTCGGCCGGGTCTCGGTCGGGCGCAGGTTCCGCCAGGCTCCGGCCGCCCCGAGCGGCCGGAGAACCGGCAGACATAGGAGATAGACGTGATTCAGCAGGAGTCGCGACTGCGCGTCGCCGACAACACGGGTGCCCGGGAGATCCTGTGCATCCGGGTGCTCGGCGGCTCCGGTCGGCGCTACGCGAGCATCGGCGACGTCATCGTGGCGACCGTCAAGGACGCGATCCCCGGTGCCGGTGTGAAGAAGGGCGACGTCGTCAAGGCTGTCGTCGTTCGGACCGCCAAGGAGAAGCGGCGGCCGGACGGGTCGTACATCCGCTTCGACGAGAACGCCGCCGTCATCATCAAGGACGGTGGGGACCCGCGCGGTACCCGTATCTTCGGCCCGGTCGGCCGGGAGCTGCGGGACAAGCGGTTCATGAAGATCATCTCTCTCGCGCCGGAGGTGTTGTGACCGTGAAGGTCAAGAAGGGCGACACGGTCGTCGTCATCGCCGGCAAGGACAAGGGTGCCAAGGGCAAGGTCATCGCGGCCTACCCGCGGCAGGACAAGGTCCTGGTCGAGGGCGTGAACCGGGTCAAGAAGCACACCCGTATCAGCACCACCCAGCGTGGCGCCAAGACCGGTGGCATCGTCACCCAGGAGGCCCCGATCCACGTCTCGAACGTGATGGTCCTGGACTCCGACGGCAAGCCGACCCGCGTCGGCTACCGGATCGACGACAACGGCCAGAAGGTCCGCATCGCGCGTAGCACCGGTAAGGACCTCTGATGACCACGGCTACCGAAACCAAGACCCTGCCGCGCCTCAAGGAGCGGTACCGCAACGAGGTGGTGGCCGAGCTGCAGAAGCAGTTCGAGTTCGCCAACCCGATGCAGGTGCCGCGGCTGGTCAAGATCGTCGTTAACATGGGTGTCGGCGAGGCTGCTCGCGACGCCAAGCTGATCGACGGGGCCGTTCGCGACCTGGCCACCATCACCGGCCAGAAGCCGCAGGTCCGGCGGGCCACCAAGTCCATCGCGCAGTTCAAGCTCCGCGAGGGCATGCCGATCGGCGCGAAGGTCACCCTCCGCGGCGACCGGATGTGGGAGTTCCTGGACCGGCTGCTCTCGATCGCGCTGCCGCGTATCCGCGACTTCCGCGGCCTGGACGGGCGCAAGCTCGACGGGCACGGCAACTACACGTTCGGCCTGACCGAGCAGTCGGTGTTCCACGAGATCGATCAGGACAAGATCGATCGCCAGCGGGGCATGGACATCACGGTGGTCACGACCGCCACGACCGACGACGAGGGCCGGGCGCTGCTCAAGCTCCTGGGCTTCCCGTTCAAGGAGAACTGAGATGGCCAAGAAGGCGCTGATCCTCAAGGCGGCCGCGAAGCCGAAGTTCTCGGTTCGCGCGTACACCCGCTGCCAGCGGTGCGGGCGTCCGAAGGCGGTCTACCGCAAGTTCGGTCTCTGCCGGGTGTGCATCCGGGAGATGGCCCACCGCGGTGAGCTGCCCGGCGTGTCCAAGGCTTCCTGGTAATAGCCCGGCGCGCTCCGGCGCGTCAGCTGAACTGTCTCTTCGCCGTAGGCCCCGGGCCTGGCCCGGGGAACCCCGGCGAGAAAGGTTGACGAGTTTTCATGACGATGACCGACCCGATCGCAGACATGCTCACGCGTCTGCGTAACGCCAACCAGGCGTACCACGACCGGGTGACGATGCCCTACTCGAAGATCAAGGCGAACATCGCCGAGGTCCTCAAGGCCGAGGGTTACATCGCCACCTGGTCGGTCGAGGAGCCCGAGGAGGGCGCCGTCGGCAAGCGACTGGTCGTCGAGCTGAAGTACGGCCAGAACCGCGAGCGGAGCCTGGCCGGCATCAAGCGCGTGTCCAAGCCCGGTCTCCGGGTGTACGCCAAGTCGGACGGGCTCCCGCGGGTGCTCGGCGGGCTGGGCGTGGCGATCATTTCGACGTCCCAGGGGCTGCTCACCGACCGGCAGGCCCGCAAGCGGAGCGTTGGCGGGGAAGTCCTCGCCTTCGTCTGGTAACGGGAGACAGGTAGAAATGTCGCGTATTGGACGTAAGTCGATCCCGGTGCCTGCCGGCGTCGACATCACGATCGACGGCCGGACCGTCAAGGTCAAGGGCCCCAAGGGCGAACTGAGCCACGTGCTGGCCGAGCCGATCACGGCGGAGCGGGGCGAGGACGGCGAGCTGCACGTCAACCGGCCCAACGACGAGCGCAAGGCCAAGGAGCTGCACGGCCTGAGCCGGACGCTGGTGGCCAACATGATCGTCGGCGTGACCGAGGGCTACCGCAAGAGCCTGGAGATCGCCGGCACCGGTTACCGCGTGACCGCCAAGGGCAAGGACCTGGAGTTCGCGCTCGGGTTCTCGCACCCGGTCCTCGTGCCGGCGCCGGAGGGCATCACCTTCACGGTCGAGAAGCCGACGCTGTTCCACGTGGCCGGCATCGACAAGCAGCAGGTCGGTGAGGTCGCCGCCAACATCCGGAAGATCCGCCCGCCGGAGCCCTACAAGGGCAAGGGCGTGAAGTACCAGGGCGAGGTCATCCGCCGCAAGGCTGGTAAGGCGGGCAAGAAGTGACCGCGGCCATCAACACCCGGGCGAGGTCGTCCGCCGGCCGTGAGGCCGTGAGAAAGGCAGGTAAGAAGTGAGCGCCACGCTGCTCAAGCGCCGCCGCGGCGTCGCCGCCAAGCGTGCCGTCGGGCGTGCGCGTCGGCACTTCCGGGTCCGCAAGAACGTCAGCGGCACCGCCGAGCGTCCCCGCCTCGTCGTCACCCGCTCCCTGCGGCACATGGTGGCCCAGGTCGTGGACGACACCAAGGGTCACACCCTGGCGTCAGCCTCGACCATGGACGCCTCGCTGCGCGGCGCCGAGGGCGACAAGAGCGCCCTGGCCGGCAAGGTCGGCGCCCTGCTCGCCGAGCGCGCCAAGGCCGCCGGCGTCTCGAAGGTCGTCTTCGACCGCGGTGGCAACCGGTACGCGGGGCGTGTCGCCGCGCTTGCCGACGCCGCCCGCGAAGCCGGGCTCGAGTTCTAGAAACCCCGTCACGAGAGAGAAGGAAGGCTGCTGATGCCAGGTCAACAGCGCCGTGGCGGCGGGTCCGGTGGCAACGAGGGTGGTCGCCGCGACAACCGCCGTGAGGGCGGCCGCGGAAACGCGCCCGTCGAGAAGACCCCGCACCTCGAGCGGGTCGTCGCGATCAACCGCGTCGCCAAGGTCGTGAAGGGTGGTCGTCGCTTCAGCTTCACCGCCCTGGTGATCGTGGGCGACGGCGACGGCACCGTCGGTGTGGGCTACGGAAAGGCCAAGGAGGTGCCCGCGGCGATCGCCAAGGGTGTCGAGGAGGCCAAGAAGCACTTCTTCAAGGTGCCGCGGATCGGTCAGTCGATCCCGCACCCGGTCACGGGCGAGGACGCGGCCGGTGTGGTGCTGCTCAAGCCGGCCTCCGCCGGTACGGGTGTCATCGCCGGTGGTCCGGTGCGTGCCGTGCTGGAGTGCGCGGGCATCCACGACGTGCTCTCCAAGAGCCTCGGCTCGTCCAACCCGATCAACATCGTGCACGCCACGGTGGCGGCCCTGAAGGGGCTCGAGTCCCCGGAGCAGGTCGCGGCCCGTCGTGGTCTGCCGGTCGAGGACGTCGCGCCGGCCGCCATGCTGGCGTCGCGGGCGGGGGTGGCGTCCTGATGGCACGCCTGAAGGTCACCCAGGTCCGGTCCGAGATCGGGACCAAGAAGAACCAGCGTGACTCGCTGCGTTCGCTCGGTCTCAAGCGGATCAACGACGTGGTGGTCAAGGAGGACCGGCCGGAGATCCGCGGCATGATCTTCACGGTCAACCACCTCGTGAAGGTCGAGGAGGTCGAGTAATGACGATCAAGGTGCACCACCTGCGTCCGGCTCCGGGTGCCAAGACCGACAAGACCCGCGTGGGTCGCGGTGAGGGCTCGAAGGGCAAGACCGCCGGTCGCGGTACCAAGGGTTCGAAGGCCCGGAAGAACATCTCGCCGGCGTTCGAGGGTGGGCAGATGCCCATCCACATGCGCCTGCCGAAGATGAAGGGCTTCAAGAACAAGTTCAAGGTCGTGTTCCAGGTGGTCAACCTGGACCGGCTGGCCGAGCTGTTCCCGAACGGCGGCCAGGTCGGCCCGGTCGAGCTGGTCGAGGCCGGCGCGGTCCGCAAGGGTCACCCGGTCAAGGTGCTCGGCACCGGCGACCTCGGTGGCGTGTCTCTCCAGGTCTCGGCGCACGCGTTCAGCGCGTCGGCCAAGGAGAAGATCACCGCCGCCGGTGGCTCGGTCACCGAGCTGTAAGGCGATGTTCATGGCGCCCGCTCAGTTGTTCGCAACTGGGCGGGCGCCATGGTCTACCGGCCACGTGTGCGCCGGGTAACATCGGATTCGTTTTATGTAGCCGGGCACATCTGCCCGGAGGGGGATCGGACTGTTAGAGTCCGTTCCCAGCCATGGAATCCGGGCACGCCGCCCGGCCACACCACCCCGCCCCGCCAGGATTCGTCACCGGCGGCCCGCGTCGCGCAGGAGGAAGAAGTTGCTGTCCGCCTTTCTCAGTGCGTTCCGTACGCCTGACCTGCGCAAGAAGCTGCTGTTCACAGTAGGCATCATCGCGGTCTACCGGCTGGGCGCCACGATGCCCAGCCCAGGCGTCTCGTACGGCAACGTGCAGAAGTGTCTCGACACCATCCAGGGTGGCAGCACCGGCGTGCTCAACCTGCTGGATCTCTTCTCCGGTGGCGCGCTGCTCCAGCTCTCGGTCTTCGCGCTGGGCATCATGCCCTACATCACCGCGTCGATCATCCTGCAGCTGCTGACGGTGGTGATCCCGCGCCTGGAGCAGCTCCGCAAGGAGGGCCAGGCCGGGCAGGCCAAGATCACGCAGTACACCCGCTACCTGACGCTGGGTCTGGGCGTTCTGCAGGCCTCGGCGTTCGTGGCGCTGGCCCGCTCCGGGCAGCTGTTCAACAACCAGTGCGACCAGTTCCCGATCGTGCCCCGCGGCACCGGCATCCCGGACTGGCTGACGCTGACGATCCTGGTCATGACCATGACCGCCGGCACCGGCGTGGTGATGTGGCTCGGCGAGCTGATCACCGACCGGGGCGTCGGCAACGGCATGTCCGTGCTGATCTTCACCTCGATCGCGGCCCGGCTCCCCAGTGAGGGCTGGAAGATCAAGACCACCAAGGGCTGGGGGATGTTCCTCCTCGTCATCGCCCTGGTGCTGGTGGTCATCACCGCTGTCACGTTCATCGAGCAGGCGCAGCGCCGCATCCCGGTGCAGTACGCCAAGCGCATGATCGGCCGGCGGATGTACGGCGGCACCTCGACCTACATCCCGCTGAAGGTGAACCAGGCCGGCGTCATCCCGGTCATCTTCGCCTCGTCGCTGCTCTACCTGCCGCAGCTCGCGCTCCAGTTCTTCGATCAGAACGACCCGGGCAAGGTCCAGGCGTGGATCCAGAACCACATCGTGAAGGCGAGCGCGCCGGAGCACATCGCGATCTACTTCCTGCTGATCATCTTCTTCACGTACTTCTACGTGTCGATCACGTTCAACCCGACCGAGGTCGCGGACAACATGAAGAAGTACGGCGGCTTCGTGCCGGGTATCCGCCCCGGCAAGCCGACCGCCGAGTACCTCGACTTCATCCTCAGCCGGATCACCCTGCCGGGCGCGCTCTACCTGGGCATCGTCGCGATCCTGCCGAACTTCTTCTTCATCTGGCTGGACAACCAGCAGTTCCAGAACTTCCCGTTCGGCGGCACCGCTGTGCTGATCATGGTTGGCGTCGGTCTGGAGACCGTGAAGCAGATCGAAAGCCAACTCATGCAGCGGAACTACGAAGGGTTCCTGCGGTAGATGCGACTCGTTCTGGTTGGCCCGCCGGGCGCGGGCAAAGGCACACAGGCGGAGTTCATCGCCGCTCACCTCTCGGTGCCGAAGATCTCGACCGGTGACATCTTCCGGGCGAACGTCTCCCAGGGCACGCCCCTGGGAGTCGAGGCCAAGCGGTACATGGACGCCGGCAAGCTGGTCCCGGACGAGGTCACCATCAACATGGTGCGTGACCGGCTCGCCGAGCCGGACGCGAGCGAGGGCTTCCTGCTCGACGGCTTCCCGCGGACCACGCCGCAGGCCGCCGCGCTGGACAAGCTCCTCGCCGACCTCGGCACCGCGCTGGACCTGGTCCTGGAACTGGTCGTCGACGACGACGAGGTGATCCGGCGGCTGTCCGGCCGGCGCACCTGCCGGGGCTGCGGCAAGATCTGGCACGTCGAGTTCGACGCGACCAGCCGGGAGGGCATCTGCGACCGCTGCGGCGCGGAGCTGTTCCAGCGGGACGACGACAAGCCGGAGACCATCGCCGCCCGGCTGCGCGAGTACGCCGAGAAGACCGCGCCGCTGGTCGACTACTACGGCGCCCAGGGCAAGCTGGTCGGCATCGACGCGACCGGTCCGGTGGAGGACGTCACCGTCCGCGCCATCGACGCGCTGCGCTCGTACGGCGGCTGAGGTCCCACCCGCCACCCGGCGGATAGAGTGCGAACAGCGGGGTACGTGCGACGTGCCCCGCTGCTCCGCGTACGCGCGACGAAAGGTAGCCACCACCATGCGCCGTCACCAGCTGGACATCCAGCTGAAGACCCCCGAGCAGATCGAGCTGATGCGGGCCGCCGGTCTGGTCGTCGCCCGTGCCCTGCGCCGGATGCGGGAAGCGGTGGCGCCGGGCGTGTCGACGGCAGACCTGGACGCGATCGCCGAGTCGACGATCCGCGAGGCCGGCGCGGTGCCGTCCTTCAAGGGCTACCACGGCTTCCCGGCGTCGATCTGCTCCTCGGTCAACCAGCAGGTGGTGCACGCCATCCCGTCGCCGCAGCAGGTGCTGCGCGAGGGTGACCTGATCTCGATCGACTGCGGCGCGGTGCTGGACGGCTGGCACGGCGACGCGGCCGTCACGGTGCCGGTCGGCGAGGTCGACCCGGCGCTGCTGAGGATGACGGCGGTGGCCGAGGACGCGATGTGGGCCGGGATCGCGGCGGCGGCGCGCGGGGCGGCCTCGGGCAAGGGCCGGCTCACCGACATCTCCCACGCGGTCGAGAGCGCGGTCCGCAAGGGCGGCCGGTACGGCATCGTCGACGGCTACGGCGGTCACGGCATCGGCACTGAGATGCACCAGGACCCGCACGTGCTCAACCACGGGCGCCCCGGCAAGGGGCCGCGTCTGGTGCCGGGCCTGGCGCTCGCCATCGAGCCGATGATCACCATGGGTTCGCCGCGTACGGTCGAGCTGGCCGACGGCTGGACCGTGGTGACCCGGGACGGCTCCATGGCGGTGCACGTGGAGCACTCGATGGCGCTGCTGGACGACGGCGTGTGGGTGCTGACCGCCGAGGACGGCGGACGGGGTCGCCTGGGCGACCTGGTGACCGCCCGGCAGACGTCTGTCGACTCTCCGGCGGTCTGAGCGGGCGCACGCCCGTCCCGGGCGCCGTGCTGCGGGCCTGGCGGCCGGATGACATGCTTGCTCCCATGGATGAGCGCAACCGGATGCGGGCGGCCGACGCGGACCGGGAGGCCACCGCGGATCGTCTCCGGGCGGCGCTGAACGAGGGCCGGCTCGACCTGAACGAGTACGACGAGCGGCTGCGCCGGGCGTACGGGGCGAAGACCTACGGCGAGCTGGACGAGCTGCTGACCGACCTGCCCGGTTCCCGGCCGGCGGAGACTTCGCTGCCGGCTCCGCGCACGGCCGGGAAGAGCCCGGCGGTTGATCGGGACCAGGCGGCCGTGAGCACGCGCAGCGTCTGGCTGCTGGGGGTGTGGGGGCCCTGGCTGAAGGTGGCCCTGATCCTCACCGCGATCTGGTTCGTCTCCCAGCTGGGTGAGGGCGAGTTCGACGACTACTGGCCGATCTGGGTGCTCGGCCCGTGGGGCGCCGTGGTGCTCTACCAGACGATCCAGGGGCTGGCGCACGGCGCGCCGGAGAAGGACGCGGAGCGCCGGCGGCGCAAGCAGGTCGAGCGGGAGGCGCGCCGCCGGGCGAAGCGGGAGCTGCCGGAGACGTGAGCTGTGTCATATTCACGCCCTGCGGGTGACGGTCCCGCCGGTCGGTTTGGCGAGCGCGCGCGGGTCGGCGTACACTTTCAGATCGGCGCACAGCGTCCACTCCGCCATGCCCACCCTGCGCTTCGGTGGGAGTCGGAGCCGCGGCTGGCGCGGGTTTCCTGATCTTGGTCAGTTCTCCCGTGTAAGACGTTGTGGGCCGTCCGGAGTAACCGACGTCAGGACAGCGGAGGACATGCCGAAAAAAGACGGAGCCATCGAGATCGAGGGTCGGGTCATCGAGCCCCTGCCGAACGCCATGTTCCGGGTGGAGCTCGCGAACGGTCACAAGGTGCTGGCTCACATCAGCGGCAAGATGCGGCAGCACTACATCCGCATCCTGCCGGAGGACCGGGTCGTCGTCGAACTCTCGCCGTACGACCTGACCCGCGGGCGCATCGTCTACCGCTACAAGTAAGCCTGACGGCGGCCGGGACGTTCCCGTGTCCGTCTTCGACGTCCGGGTCGCGCTGCGTCGCGCCTCCGGGCCAGATGGGAAGTAAGGCAACCGTGAAGGTCAAGCCGAGCGTCAAGAGGATCTGCAACAAGTGCCGGGTGATCCGCCGGCACGGCCGGGTCATGGTCATCTGCACCGACCCGCGCCACAAGCAGCGCCAGGGCTGACGCCCCACACATCACCAACTCGTCCCAGCCGCGGTCGGGCGCGCAGCGCGTACCCCCTCGTGGTTGACCCCCGGTCGGAGGCCGGGGCCCGCTCGGGCAGCGACCCGTCCCGGTCGCCGGCGTTCGTCGCCGGAAGGACAGGGACGGTCGGGTAGCGGGGTGGGACGGGTCCACACCTCCGCCACAACATCACGAGGAGTACGCCCGCACATGGCACGTCTAGTCGGCGTGGATCTCCCCCGCGAGAAGCGGATGGAGATCGCGCTCACCTACATCTTCGGGGTCGGTCGCACCCGCGCCCTGGAGACGCTCGCCGCGACCGGCATCTCGCCGGACAAGCGCGTTCGGGACCTCACGGACGAGGAGCTCGTCGAGCTCCGGAACCACATCGAGGGCAACTACAAGGTTGAAGGCGACCTGCGCCGCGAGGTCGCCGCTGACATCCGCCGCAAGGTCGAGATCGGCTGCTACGCCGGTATCCGGCACCGCCGCGGTCTGCCCGTGCGTGGCCAGCGCACCAAGACCAACGCGCGGACCCGGAAGGGCCCGAAGCGGACCGTGGCCGGCAAGAAGAAGCCCGGCAAGAAGTAACTAGGAGCGCACAGACTTATGCCACCGAAGGCTCGTGCCGGAGCCGCCGTCAAGAAGGTCCGGCGCAAGGAACGCAAGAACGTCGCCCACGGGCAGGCGCACATCAAGAGCACCTTCAACAACACCATCGTGTCCATCACGGACCCGACCGGTGCGGTCATCTCCTGGGCCTCCTCCGGCCAGGTGGGCTTCAAGGGCTCCCGCAAGTCGACTCCGTTCGCCGCGCAGCTCGCCGCCGAGGCCGCCGCGCGCCGCGCGATGGAGCACGGCATGCGCAAGGTCGACGTGTTCGTCAAGGGCCCCGGCTCCGGCCGGGAGACCGCCATCCGTTCGCTGCAGGCAGTGGGCCTCGAGGTCGGGCAGATCTCCGACGTCACGCCGCAGCCGCACAACGGTTGCCGTCCGCCGAAGCGTCGCCGGGTCTGAGAGGTTAGAGAGAGATGGCTCGTTACACCGGTGCTGACTGCCGCCGTTGCCGGCGGGAGAAGATGAAGCTGTTCCTCAAGGGCAGCAAGTGCGATGGCCCGAAGTGCCCGTTCGAGTCCCGGCCGTTCCCGCCCGGGCAGCACGGCCGCGGCCGCACGAAGGAGACGGAGTACCTGCTCCAGCTTCGTGAGAAGCAGAAGGCCCGTCGTGTCTACGGCGTGCTGGAGAAGCAGTTCCGCGGCTACTACGAAGAGGCCGTGAGCAAGGAGGCCAAGACCGGCGAGGTCCTGCTGCAGATCCTCGAGTCGCGGCTGGACAACGTGGTCTACCGGGCCGGCTACGCCAAGTCCCGGGACATGGCCCGCCAGCTGGTCAAGCACGGCCACTTCACGGTGAACGGCAAGAAGGTCGACATCCCGTCGTACCGCGTCAAGGAGCACGACATCGTCGAGGTGCGTGCCAAGAGCAAGGAGCTCACCCCGTTCCTCGTGGCGCAGGGTGAGGCCGGCTCGCGGACCGTTCCGGCGTGGCTGGAGGCGATCCCGAGCCAGCTGAAGATCCTCGTGCACTCGCTCCCGGCCCGCCAGGTGATCGACACCCAGGTCCAGGAGCAGCTGATCGTCGAGCTCTACTCCAAGTAAGGGCTCGTTGCGGTGGCCCGTCCTCCGGGGCGGGCCACCGGAACAGTTGTGTCGTGGGCGTCAAATAGCGGGCGCCCCGGAAGAGAAGAGAAAAGATGCTCATCAGCCAGCGACCGTCTCTCTCCGAAGAGTCGATCAACGAGACCCGCTCCCGGTTCACCATCGAGCCGCTGGAGCCCGGCTTCGGCTACACGCTGGGCAACTCGCTGCGGCGTACGCTGCTGTCCTCCATCCCCGGTGCGGCGGTCACCTCGATCAAGATCGACGGTGTGCTGCACGAGTTCACCACGATCCCCGGGGTCAAGGAGGACGTGGTCGAGCTCGTCATGAACATCAAGGAGCTGTGCGTCAGCTCCGAGCACGACGAGCCGGTCAGCATGTACCTGCGCAAGCAGGGCCCGGGCGACGTGACCGCCGGTGACATCCAGCCCCCGGCCGGTGTCTCGGTGCACAACCCGGACCTGAAGCTCGCCACCCTCAACGGCAAGGGCCGGCTCGACATGGAGCTGACCGTCGAGCGGGGTCGCGGCTACGTCACCGCGGCGCAGAACAAGCAGGCGGGCGCCGAGATCGGCCGGATCCCGGTCGACTCGATCTACTCGCCGGTGCTCAAGGTGACGTACCGGGTCGAGGCGACCCGTGTCGAGCAGCGGACCGACTTCGACCGGCTGATCATCGACGTCGAGACCAAGCCGTCGATGGGCCCGCGTACCGCGCTGGCCTCGGCCGGCTCGACGCTGGTGGAGCTGTTCGGGCTCGCCCGTGAGCTGGACGAGACCGCTGAGGGCATCGACATCGGGCCGTCCCCGCAGGACGCCCAGCTGGCGGCCGACCTGGCCCTGCCGATCGAGGAGCTGGACCTGACCGTCCGCTCCTACAACTGCCTCAAGCGCGAGGGCATCAACTCCGTTGGTGAGCTCATCGGGCGTACCGAGGCCGACCTCCTCGACATCCGCAACTTCGGCCAGAAGTCGATCGACGAGGTCAAGATGAAGCTCGCCGGGATGGGCCTGGGGCTGAAGGACTCGGCTCCGAACTTCGACCCGGCGCACGTCGTGGACGCCTTCGGTGAGGCGGACTACGACACCGACGACTACCGCGAGACCGAGCAGCTCTAGTCCGCGCTGCCGCCACACCTGAGGAGCACCAAGCATGCCCACGCCCACCAAGGGCCCCCGCCTCGGCGGCAGCCCCGCGCACGAGCGGCTGATGCTGGCCAACCTGGCCACCGCGCTGTTCCAGCACGGCAAGATCCAGACCACCGAGACGAAGGCCCGGCGGCTGCGTCCGCTGGCCGAGCAGCTCATCACCAAGGCCAAGCGCGGCGACCTCGCCTCGCGTCGCCGGGTGCTGGGCGTCGTCAAGGACAAGGACGTGGTCTACGCCCTGTTCGACCAGATCGCGCCCCGGTACGCCAACCGCAACGGTGGCTACACCCGGATCGTGAAGACCGGTCCGCGCAAGGGTGACGCCGCTCCGATGGCGATCATCGAGCTGGTGGAGGAGCTTCAGGTCGCCGAGCCGAAGGCGAACAAGAAGACCGCCGCCCGCAAGGCCGCGCAGCAGGACAAGGTCGAGGCCCTGGCCCCGGCCGAGGAGAAGCCGCGCTCCAGCGAGGGCGACCAGGACGCCGAGGCCCCGGTCTCCGCGTCGGGTGACACCGCCGCCGCCCGCGAGGACAGCGACGAGGCCACCGAGAACGACAAGGCCTGAGATCAGGCTCGACCGGGCCCGGCATCCCCTCGGGGGTGCCGGGCCCGTCGCCGTCGACAGGAGGTACGAGGTGGACGAGCGGATCCGGCTGCGGCTGGACGTCTCGTACGACGGCACGGACTTCTCCGGCTGGGCGCCCCAGCCGACCCGGCGCACCGTGGCCGGCGTGCTCATGCAGACGCTGGACCTGGTGCTCGGCGCGGGCACGGCGACCGGCCTGACGGTGGCCGGGCGTACCGACGCCGGGGTGCACGCCACCGGGCAGGTCTGCCACCTCGACCTGCCCGCCGCGGTGTGGCGGGAGCACGAGGGGCGGCTGCTGCGCCGGCTGGCCCGGCTCCTCCCGCCGGATGTGCGGGTACGCGCCATGACCGAGGTGCCGGCCGACTTCGACGCCCGCTTCTCGGCCACGTTCCGGCGTTACGAGTACCGGGTCACCGACGCCCCGTGGGGCGCCGAGCCGCTGCGCCGCCGGGACACCCTGGCCTGGCCGAAGCCGCTGGACCTCGCGGCGCTGAACGCCGCCGCGGCCGGGCTGGTGGGCGAGCACGACTTCGCCGCGTACTGCCGGCGCAAGGAGAACGCCACCACGCTGCGCGAGGTGACCCGGCTGGACTGGCGGCGCGACCCGGACGGGATCCTGGTCGCCACCGTGCAGGCCGACGCGTTCTGCCAGAACATGGTGCGCAGCCTGGTCGGGGCGATGCTGGTGGCCGGTGACGGGCGGCGGCCGGTGCAGTGGCCGGCCGGCCTGCTGACCCGGCGTGAGCGCTCCAGCGAGGTGACTGTGGCGCCCGCGCACGGCCTCGCCCTGGTCGCTGTGGGCTACCCGGCCGACCCGGCCGAGTACGCCCGCCGCGCCGATCTGACCCGCCGGTTGCGGGTGCCGGTGGCCGAGGGCTGACCGGAGGTCAGTCGGTGCCCCGCTGACCGGCGCTGTCCCCGGCCGACTCCGCGTCGGGCTGCCCGGCCGTTCCGGCCGCCGCACGACGGTCCAGCACAGCCCGGTTGAGGTGCAGTTCGACCATGTCGTACATGATCTCGCGGGCGGCTGCGTCGTCGCTGGGGATGCGTTCCCCGTCGGCGCGCGTGACCAGGCAGTAGGCGACGTAGTGCCCGCGTACCTGCCAGGCGACCCGGGCCGCGGCCTTCTCCACCACCTCGGTGTCGTCGCCCGCCGCCATGCCACGGAACCGTCCCTGGCGCGCGTCGAGCAGCGGCCGGATGCGGTCGCGTACCCGCTGGGCGGTGGCCACGTCGGTGAGGTTGAACAGACCGGCGGTGATCAGGTGGTCGCCGTCGGGGGAGCGGAGCGTGCCCCGCACGACCTGGTTGCAGCCGAGCCGGACCAGCAGGTCGGCGATCTCGCCGGTGGCCGCGACCTGACACTTCGTACTGGCCTGGGTCTTGAGCACCCGGTACGCCGGCTTTCCGTCGGTGAGCACCAGGTCCTTGGTCGGGAAGACCTCCTTGGCGGTGAGCGTCGCCTGGTCGGTGTCCCGGGAGTCCAGGTCGGTGCCGCCGGCCGGGGTGCTCGACTCGCTCGGCTGCGGGGTCGGCTGGCCGGCGGACGGCGTGGCCGTCCGCTCGTCCAGCAGCGCCGCGACGGCGAGCCCGGTGAGCGAGAGCAGCAGCAGTACGGCGGCGCCACCGACGAGCGTCTGCCAGAACCGGCTGCCGCCGTTGCGGCGGTCGGCGCGCCGGGCCCGGGGCAGTTTCGGAGACGTCGCCGGCGCGGGCGGTCGGGTTGGCGGGGATCGGCACCCGTCGGCCGGTTCGTCGCCGCCGGTACGGGCGCGGGCATGGGTGGCGCGGGCTGCGGCACCGGGGACGGCTCCCGTGGTGGCGCGGGCCGTCCCGGTGTCGGCGCCGGGGCCGGTGGCGCCGGAGCGGGTGCGCGGGTGTCGTCCGCCACCGCCTGCCCGTCGGGGTCGTCCTGCCCGGCCGCGCCGGCCGGCGGCAGCGCCGGTTGCGGGCGCGGCGGCGGGGGCAGCGACGGCGTGGGGAACCGGGAGCGTGACGGACCCGCGGGCGGCGGCGTCGTGGCTGCGGGCCCGTGCGGGGCCGACCCGGGCTTCGGGTACTCCAGGAAGGCGTCCTCATCGGACTCGTACCGGTACACCATGTGGCATAGAGTAGGACTGATTGTCCCTTTCAGGGGTAATATCGGGAAAATCTGGCGGAGTGGCGTCCGGCTCCGCCCCTGACACCGTTGCCGGAACCGCCCCGGCCCGGTGCGAGAATGCCTGCGTGACCGGCGACCACTACTTCACCGCTGAGCCCTCGGCCCCGGCCCGCCCGCGCGAGGTCGAGTTCACAGTCGCCGGGCGCGACTACACGCTCGGCTCGGCCGGTGGCGTCTTCTCCGCCGACCGGCTCGACCCCGGCACCGCCGTGCTGCTGCGCAAGGCCGACCTGCCGGCCGCCGACGTCACCGGCGCGCTGCTCGACATCGGCTGCGGCTTCGGCCCGATCACCTGCGTCCTCGCCACTGTCGCGCCGGAGGCCACCGTCTGGGCCGTGGACGTCAACGAGCGGGCCCGCGCCCTCACCACCGCCAACGCGGCAAGGGTCGGCGCCGCCGACCGGGTACGCGCCGTCGCGCCCGACGAGCTGCCGGCCGACGTCACCTTCACGCAGATCTGGTCCAACCCGCCCATCCACATCGGCAAACCGGAACTGCACGGCCTGCTGCTGCGCTGGCTGCCCCGGCTCGCCCCGGACGGCGTGGCCTGGCTCGTCGTCGCCCGGCACCTCGGCGGCGACTCGCTGCACCGCTGGCTGTTAGAGCAGGGCTGGTCCGTCGAGCGGCACGCCAGCCAGAAGGGCTACCGGGTGCTGCGCGTCACCCGGTAATCCGGTGTCGTCCAGCGGCCCGGCTCGGGCAGGATGCCCGCGTGGGATACGTGGACGTGGCAGCGGTCGGGCACATCCTCCCGGACGGGCGTGAGCTGTTCAGCGACGTCTCGTTCCGGGTCGGTGAGGGTGCCAAGGTGGCGCTGGTCGGCCCGAACGGCGCCGGCAAGACCACGCTGCTGCGGATGGTCGCCGGTGACCTGCCGGTGAAGACCGGCGCGATCGCGCGCTCCGGCGGGCTGGGCGTGATGCGGCAGTTCATCGGCATGATCGGCGACGAGTCCACGCTCGCCGACCTGGCGCTCTCCCTCGCCCCGCCCGCGCTGCGCGACGCCGGGCGGCGGCTCGCCGAGACCGAGGCGGCCATGCGGGCGGCCGAGGTCCGCGGCAAGTACAGCTCCGCCGCCGCCAAGGCCCAGCTCGCGTACGCCGAGGCGCTCGCCGCCTGGGGAGAGACCGGCGGTTACGACGCGGAGGTCCTCTTCGACACCGTCGCCACCATCGTGCTGGACCTGCCGTGGGACAGCGCCCGGGACCGGCCGGTGCGCACGCTCTCCGGCGGCCAGCAGAAACGCTTCGCGCTGGAACTGCTGCTGCGCGGCCCGGACGAGGTGCTGCTGCTCGACGAGCCGGACAACTTCCTCGACGTACCCGGCAAACGCTGGCTGGAGGGGCGGCTGCGCGAGTCGGCCAAGTCCGTGCTGTACGTCTCACACGACCGGGAACTGCTGGCCCAGACCGCCGACCGGGTCGTCGCGGTGGAGGGCGGCAGCGCCTGGGTGCACCCAGGCGGCTTCGCGAGCTGGCACGACGCCCGGGTCGCCCGGCACGCCCGCCTCGACGAGCTGCGCAAACGCTGGGACGAGGAGCACCAGAAGCTGCGCGAGCTGATGCTGATGTACAAGCAGAAGGCCGCGTACAACGACGGGATGGCGTCCCGCTACCAGGCCGCGCAGACCCGGCTGCGCAAGTTCGAGGAGGCCGGGCCGCCGCCCGTACCCCCGAAGGACCAGGACATCCGGATGCGCCTGACCGGCGGACGGACCGGCAAGCGCGCGGTCATCGCCGAGCAGTTGGAGCTGGACGGCCTGACGTACCCGTTCGACCTGGAACTCTGGTACGGCGACCGGGTCGCGGTGCTCGGCGCGAACGGCACCGGCAAGTCGCACTTCCTGCGCCTGCTGGCCCGCGGCGGCACCGACCCGGAGCCCGGCAACACGCCGGTCGACGGCGCCGCCGCGCTCGCGCCGGTCGCGCACGGCGGCGTGGTCCGGCTCGGCGCGCGGGTGCGGCCCGGGCACTTCTCGCAGACCCACGACCGCCCCGAGCTGATGGCGAAGACGCTGGTCGAGGTGCTGTGGCGCGGCGACGAGCACCGGACCGGCATGGACCGGCACGCGGCCATGGCGGCGCTGTCCCGGTACGAGCTGGCCGGTCAGGGCGACCAGCGGTTCGGCACGCTCTCCGGCGGTCAGCAGGCCCGCTTCCTGGTGCTGCTGCTGGAACTGTCCGGCGCGACGCTGCTGCTGCTCGACGAACCCACCGACAACCTCGACCTGGCCTCGGCCGAGGCGCTGGAGGCCGGGCTGACCGCGTTCGAGGGAACTGTCGTCGCGGTCACCCACGACAGGTGGTTCACCCGTACCTTCGACCGGTTCGTGCTGTTCCGCGGCGACGGTGACGTGGTGGAGACGCCGGAGCCGGTCTGGGACGTGGCCTGAGCCGCTCCCCGGGTGGGCCCCGGGGAGCGGGCATAGGGTGGATCTCGTGAGTGAGATGACCTATCGCCGGCTGGGCGACTCCGGGCTCGTGGTGTCAGTGGTCGGCATCGGCTGCAACAACTTCGGCCGCAAACTCGACCTCGACGGCACCCGGGCGGTGGTCGACGCCGCCCTCGACGCCGGGATCAACTTCTTCGACACCGCCGACATCTACGGCGAGCCGCAGGGCGCCTCCGAGGAACTGCTCGGCCAGGCGCTCAAAGGCCGCCGCGACGACGTGGTGGTGGCCACCAAGTTCGGCATGGACATGCACGGCGCGAACGGGCCGGACCACGACGCCCGGGGCGCCCGCCGCTACATCGCCCGCGCCGTCGAGGCGTCGCTGCGCCGGCTCGGCACCGACCACATCGACCTGTACCAGATGCACGAGCCCGACCCGGGCACCCCGATCGACGAGACGCTCGCCGCGCTCGACGACCTGGTGACCGCCGGCAAGGTGCGCTACCTGGGCAACTCCAACTTCGCCGGCTGGCAGATCGCCGACGCCGACTGGACCGCGTCGTCGCAGGGGCGTACCCGGTTCATCTCCGCGCAGAACCACTACTCGCTGGTGGAACGCGGGGTGGAGGCCGAGGTGATCCCCGCCTGCGAGCGGTTCGGCCTCGGCATGCTGCCGTTCTTCCCGCTGGCCAACGGGCTGCTCACCGGCAAGTACAAGCGCGGCGAGGCGCCCCCGGCCGGTAGCCGGCTGGCCGGCGGCGGCCGGTACGCCGAGCGGCTGGCCGCCGCGCGCTGGGACGTCATCGAGGCGATCGATGCGTACGCGGCCGAGCGCGGCATCAGCATGCTGCACGTGGCCATCGGCGGCCTGGCGGCCCGTCCCGCGGTGACGTCCGTGATCGCCGGCGCCACCACTCCCGACCAGGTGAAGGCGAACGCCGAAGCCGGCACGTGGCAGCCGTCCGACGAGGACCTGGCCGCCTTGGACGCCATCCTCTGACTGTCCGCGCTCGCGCGCTCGGGCTTGCACGTCGGGCGTGTGCTGGCGCGCTCGGGTTTGCACGTCGGGCGTGTGCTGGCGCGCTCGGGCCTGCACGTCGGGGCGTGTGCTCGTGTGTCGGGTGTGTGCGTCGGGGCGTGTGCTCACCCGTTTGGGCCTGCGCACACCGGGCTGCCCGCGCGCTCAGCTCACCCACGCGTTCGGCTCCGCCCGCACGTGGACTGTGCGCCCTCGGTTGGGGGCGCGCCGGCGCGGCCTGCGCACCATCAAGGCTCGCCCACGCGTCAGCCACCCATGGCGTGCCACCCACAGGCAGCGCTCACGACGAGTGGAACACCATGGGTGTCATAAGGGCCTTGAGACACCCATGGCGTTCCACTCGGGGCTGGATCTGGCGACGAGTGGAACGCGATGGGTGTTTGCGGGCGGGCCTCTGACGCCCGTGGTGTCTCGGGCGGCTCGACGGGTGGCGAGGCGGGGACTCAACGGGTGGCGGGCGGCGAAATGGGGGCCCGGTGGGTGGTGGGTGGCCCGGTGGGTGGTAGGTGGCGAAATGGGGGCCAGCGGTGACGTGTGGCGGGCCGGGGGCGTAGCGGGGTGAGGCTCGTGGCGCGGCGCGCGCGGGCACGGATCAGTGGTTCGCCTCGGTGGCACGACGTTCTGCCAAGGCCTGGCGCACCAGGGCCACTGTGGCGTCGGGCCGGCGTAGCACGTCGTCGGCGGTGAAGCGGAGCACGAGCCACCCGGCCGCGCGCAGCGCGTTCAGGCGAGCCACGTCCCGGCGGAAGTGAGCCCGTTCGCGGTGGTGGTCGCCGTCGTACTCGACCGCGATGCGGAGCGCCGGCCAGGCCAGGTCCACCCGGGCCACGAAGCGTCCACCGGCGCGTACCTCGTGCTGGGCGGTGAGCGGGCCGAGGCCGGCGTCGAGCAGGAGCAGCCGCAGGCGAGTCTCCATCGGGGACTCGCTCAACGGCTCGGCCAGCGCCAGCACCTCGCGCAACAGCGGAGCGCCCGGCCAGCCCGGCCGGGCGGCGGCGTAGGCCCGCAGGGCGGGCAGCTTCACGGCCCGGCGACGCAGCAGCGCCTCGACGGCGACCAACGCCTCGGCGAGTGAGCCCTGCCGGCCCAGGTCGAACGCCGTGCGAAGGGGCGTGGTGACCGGCAGCCCGCCGACGAGGGTGCGGTCCCGCTCCGGCAGCGGTGACCGGACCAACCGCAACCGTGGGTGCGGTCGCAGCCGCGCAGCAGTCGGCAACAGTACTGTCACCGGCGCGTCGCGGGGGAGCACGTCCGCGCCGAACAACCACGCGGCGCTGCGCCCCGCCAGCACGGCACCCGGCGGCAGGCGCAACGCCACCGCCTCGCACCACATCCGGTGGTCGTCGGCGCGGTACCCGTCCCGGTGCACGTACACGTCCGGCCGCAGGCGGATCCAGGTCTGCCCGCGCAGCATCGTCCAGGTGAGTAGCCCTTCGGAGACGGCACGGCTGCCCCGGAACGGCAGGATCGCCAGGCGGCGCGGAACACGGGCGGGAACGGACACCCAGGCAGCGTGTCGTGACGGGACGGTCACCCGCTGCCCCGATCCGGCGGACGGCTGGTTCCTGGGAAAAACCTCACCCGGGCTTCCGTACGGGCGGGAGGCGTCGTACGGTAGGCCGCAAGTGACCCACGGGAGCCCGGTGCGGACCGGGCTGAGAGGGGGGCTGGGAGCCCCCGACCGTCGAACCTGATCCGGGTAATGCCGGCGCAGGGAGGAGCGTTGCCGTGCTGTCCCTGGGACGACTGCATCTCATCACCGACACCCGGCCGGGGCGTGACCCGCTCGCCGTGCTGCGTGCCGCACTGCCCGTGGCGGGCGCAGACCTCGTCGTGCAGGTGCGCGTGGAGGACGACGCCACCGACCGGGAGGCGTACGAGCTGGCCCGGCTGGTGGTCGACGCCTGCCGGCCGTACGGCGCACAGTGCCTGGTCAACGACCGGCTGCACGTGGCGCTCGCGGTGGACGCCGCCGGTGGCCACGTCGGCGCGGACGACCTGCCGGTGCGTGCCGCGCGCCGGGTGCTCGGCCCGGACGCGGTGCTCGGCGCGACCGCTCGCGAACCGGTGACCGCCCGGGCCGCGGTGGACACGGGCGCGAGCTACCTGGGCGTGGGCCCGTGCCACGTCACCACCACCAAGTCCGGCCTGCCGGAAACCGATCGGCCCCGAGGGGATACGCGCGGTCGCCGAAGCGGTGACCGTGCCGGTGATCGCGATCGGCGGGGTGACCGCCGCGAGCGTGCCGGAGCTGCGGGCCGCCGGGGCGTACGGGGTGGCGGTGGTCGGCGCGCTCAGCGGGGCAGCCGATCCCGCGCACGCCACCGCCGAGCTGCTGCGGGCCTGACGTGTTAACAGGGGGCCCTTCCTCTACCGGAGGCGTTAACAGGGGGCCCTTCCTTAACGACGTGGCGGTGGTGGGGGGCGGGCCTGTCGGGTGGGCGATCGCGTGGCGGTGCGCGCAACGTGGACTGCGCGTGGTGGTGCACGACGACCGGCCCGGGTCGGGCGCGTCGTCGGTGGCCGCCGGGATGCTGTCGCCAGTCGCCGAGGCGTACTTCGGTGAGCACGAACTCACCGCGCTGCTCGTCGAGTCCGCCGCCCGCTGGCCCGGCTTCGCGACCGAGCTGGCCGAGGCGAGCGGCGTCGACATCGGCTACCGCACCGAGGGCACGCTCGTCGTCGGGCTCACCGCCGACGACCTGGCCGAGGCGAGGCGGCTGTGGTCGTACCAGCAGGGCCTGGAACTGCCGATCACGCCGCTGCGCCCGTCGGAGCTGCGCGACCGCGAGCCGGCGTTGGCGCCGCGCGTGCGCGGCGGCGCTGTCGCGCCCGGCGACCACCAGGTCGACCCGCGGCGGCTGGTCGTCGCGCTGCGCACGGCCGCGGAACGCGCCGG
The DNA here is from genome assembly GCF_000568915.1 of Micromonospora sp. M42. Classification (NCBI taxonomy): domain Bacteria; kingdom Bacillati; phylum Actinomycetota; class Actinomycetes; order Micromonosporales; family Micromonosporaceae; genus Micromonospora; species Micromonospora sp. M42. The sequence goes on from NZ_KK037233.1 coordinate 5,098,778, forward strand.
CGTGGAGCTGCGCCCGGCGCGCGTCGGCGCGCTGTCCGAGGTGGACGCGCGGGTCACAGTGGTCGCGGCCGGCTGCGGCGCGGCGGCGCTGACCGGCCTGCCGGTCCGCCCGGTGAAGGGCCAGGTGCTGCGGCTGCGCGCGCCGGGTGGCGGTCCGCCGGGCTTCCGGCACGTGATCCGGGGGTACGCGGACAGCGAGCCGGTCTACCTGGTGCCCCGGGACAGCGGCGAGGTCGTGGTCGGGGCGACGGTCGAGGAGCGCGCGGACACCGCTGTCACCGCCGGTGGCGTGCTGACACTGCTGCGCGCCGCCACGGAGCTGGTGCCGGAACTCGTCGAGTACGAGCTGGTGGAGGCAGTCGCCGGGCTGCGCCCCGGTACGCCGGACAACGCGCCGGTCATCGGGCCGCTGCCCGGGCAGCCGGGTGTGCTCGCCGCGACCGGACATCACCGGCACGGCATCGTGCTCACCCCGGTCACCGCCGACCTGGTCACCGAGCTGATCGTCACCGGCGAGCCGGATCCCGCGCTCGCCCCCTTCACCCCGGACCGCTTCGGGAAGGAGCGCACGTGGAACTGATCGTCAACGGCACCGGCCGGACGCTGCCCGAGGGCGTCACCGTCGCCGAGGTGGTCCGCACCGTCACCGACCGGGAGCGCGGGCTCGCCGTGGCGGTGAACGGCGAGGTGGTGCCGCGCGGCGGCTGGTCGGCGAGCGTTCTGCGCGACGGCGACCGGGTCGAGGTGCTCAGCGCCACCCAGGGCGGGTGAGCAGGATGTCCACGCTTGAGATCGGCGGGGTCGGGTTCGGCTCCCGGCTCATCCTCGGCACCGGTGGCGCGGCGAACCTGCACGTGCTGGAGGCGGCGATCCGCGCGGCCGGCACCGAGCTGGTGACGCTGGCGCTGCGCCGGGTCGACACCACGCCCGGCGGGTCGGGTGGCCTGCTCGACCTGGTGGAGCGGTGCGGCGTACGGCTGCTGCCGAACACCGCCGGCTGCCGTACCGCGGTGGAGGCGGTGAAGACGGCGCACCTGGCCCGGGAGGCGTTCGACACCGACTGGGTGAAGCTGGAGGTGATCGGCGACGAGCGCACGCTCCTGCCCGACGGGGTGGAGCTGCTGCGCGCCGCCGAGGAGCTGGTCGCGGACGGGTTCACCGTGCTGCCGTACACGTCGGACGATCCGGTGCTCGCGCGGCGGCTGGCCGACGTGGGCTGCGCGGCGGTGATGCCGGCCGGGTCGCCGATCGGCTCCGGGCTGGGCATCGGCAACCCGCACCACATCCGGCTGATCCGGCAGGCGGTCGACGTGCCGGTGGTGCTCGACGCGGGCATCGGCACCGCCTCCGACGCCGCCCTCGCCATGGAGCTGGGTTGCGACGCGGTGCTGCTCGCCAGCGCCGTGACCCGGGCCGCCGACCCGGTCGCGATGGCCACGGCGATGCGGTACGCGGTCGAGGCCGGCCGCCTCGCGTACGGCGCGGGCCGCATCACCCGCCGCTTCCACGCCCTGCCGTCCACCCCCGACGAGGGACGGCCCGACCTGTGACCGCCTCACGCGTAGCGGATCTTGGTACGGAGGCGCCCCCCGAGGGGCGGCCGCGTACCAAGATCCAGGGCGGGCCGAGCGGGGTCGTGCTGCTGACCGATCGGCGGGTGGCCCGGGGGGCGCTCGTCGACGTGGTGGCGGCTGCCGTGGGTGGGGGAGTGCGGTGGGTGGTGCTGCGGGAGAAGGACCTGCCGCGCCCCGAACGCCTCGCGCTCGCCGTCGACCTGCGCGCGATCCTCGCCGACGCGGGCGGCACGCTCGTCGTCGCCGGACCCGACCCGCTCGACGGGGACGCGGTGCACCTACCGGCTGCCGGCCCGTACCCGCCGCCCACCGTCGGCCTGGTCGGCCGCTCCTGCCACGACACCGCCGAGCTGGCCCGCCTCACCACCGAGCACTACGCCACCCTGTCCCCGCTCTACGAGACAAAGACAAAACCCGGCTACGGCCCTGTGTTGGGACCGGGCGGATTGAGCGAGCTGATCGCGGTCAGCCCCGTGCCCGTCCTCGCGCTGGGCGGCATCGAGAACCCGGACCAGGTCCACGCATGCGTCGAGGCGGGCGCCGCCGGAGTAGCCGTGCTGGGCGCGATCATGCGCGCGGACGACCCGAGTGAAACCGCCACCACGCTGGGCAGAGCCTTCCAGGAGGCGGCCACCCACTTGGCGCGCACCCACCCCGCGCGATCCGACGCAAGCCCGCACGCGACAGGGCTGCGGCCGACCGTGCCCACGGAGGGATCAAGCCTGACCGCCCGGAGTGGGCACGGTCGGCCGCAGCCCCGAACCGCAACCACTGTCGGCCGCAGCCGTCAAACCACCGGAGAAGACCAGTGACGCCGAGAACAGTCCTCACGATCGCCGGATCCGACTCCGGAGCAGGCGCCGGCATCCAGGCCGACCTCAAGACGTTCGCCGCGCTCGGCGCGTACGGCACGAGCGTGCTCACCGCTGTCACCGCGCAGAGCACCAGGGGCGTGGACGCCGTCCTGCCGCTGCCCCCGCAGACGGTGCGCGACCAGATGGACAGCGTGCTCGGCGACTTCGACGTGCGGGCCGTGAAGAGCGGCATGCTCGGCACCCCGGCGGTCGCCGACGCGGTGGCCGAGGCGGCCTGGGCCGGGCGGCTGCCACACCTGGTCGTCGACCCGGTACTGGTCGCCACCAGTGGGCACCGGCTCGGCGTGGTGGAGGCGGTCGAGCGGCTCCTGCCGTACGCGGAAGTGGCGACGCCGAACTGCGCGGAGGCCGCGGCCCTCACCGGAGGCCCGGTGGGCACGGTCGAGGAAATGGTGGCGGCGGCCGAGGCGCTGGCGGCGCGCGGACCGGCGTTCGTGGTGGTGACCGGCGGTGACGTGGACGCCGACGGCGAGTCGGTGGACGTGCTCGCCGGCGGCGGGACAACGCGGCTGCTGCGCGCGCCCCGGGTGGACACCCGGCACAACCACGGCACCGGCTGTTCGTTCTCGGCCGCCGTCGCGGTCCGGCTCGCCGCGGGCGACGCGGTGCCGGTCGCGGTGGCGGCCGCCAAGGAGTACGTCACCCGCGCGCTGACCGGCGCGCGGACCTGGGAGCTGGGCGCGGGACGCGGCCCGCTGGACCACTTCGGCTGGTCCGCATGAGCGACAGGGAGGCTGTCATGCAGGCACGTCGCAAGGTGTACGTGGAAGGGTCACGCCCGGACATCCGGGTGCCGTTCGCCGAGGTGCCGCTGACCGGGGACAACCCGCCGGTACGGCTCTACGACACCTCCGGTCCCGGCTCCGACCCGGAGGTGGGGCTGCCCGCGCTGCGCGGACCGTGGATCGCCGAGCGCGGCGACGTCGCCCCGGTACGCGGCGCCGGCACGCCGCTGGCCGGAACCCGTCCGACCCAGCTCGCGTACGCGCGGGCCGGGATCGTCACGCCGGAGATGGAGTTCGTGGCGATCCGGGAGTCGGTGTCGCCGGAGTTCGTGCGGGACGAGATCGCGGCCGGGCGGGCCGTGCTGCCGCTGAACGTCAACCACCCGGAGTGCGAGCCGGCCATCATCGGCAAGGCGTTCCTGGTGAAGGTCAACGCCAACATCGGCACCTCGGCCGTCACCTCGTCGGTGGCCGAGGAGGTGGAGAAGCTGACCTGGGCCACCCGGTGGGGCGCGGACACCGTGATGGACCTGTCCACCGGCACGCGCATCCACGAGACGCGCGAGGCGATCGTGCGGAACGCGCCGGTGCCGATCG
>NZ_KK037233.1:5102648-5121913 GCF_000568915.1 Micromonospora sp. M42
CGGCGGCGACCCGGTGAAGCTGAGCTGGGAGGTGTTCCGCGAGACCGTCATCGAGCAGGCGGAACAGGGCGTCGACTACATGACCGTGCACGCCGGGGTCCTGCTGCCGTACGTGCCGCTCGCGGTGAACCGGGTGACGGGCATCGTGTCCCGGGGCGGCTCGATCATGGCGGCCTGGTGCCTGGCGCACCACGAGGAGAACTTCCTCTACACGAACTTCCGGGAGCTGTGTTCGCTGCTCGCGAAGTACGACGTGACGTTCTCCCTCGGCGACGGCCTGCGCCCCGGCTCCATCGCGGACGCCAACGACGAGGCGCAGTTCGCCGAGCTGCGCACGCTCGGCGAGCTGACGAAGATCGCCTGGGAGCACGACGTCCAGGTGATGATCGAGGGCCCCGGGCACGTGCCGATGCACAAGATCAAGGAGAACGTGGACCTCCAGCAGGAGTGGTGCCACGAGGCACCGTTCTACACGCTCGGGCCGCTGACCACCGACATCGCACCCGCGTACGACCACATCACCTCCGCGATCGGCGCGGCGATGATCGGCATGTTCGGCACCGCCATGCTCTGCTACGTCACCCCGAAGGAGCACCTCGGGCTGCCGGACCGCGACGACGTGAAGGCGGGCGTGATCGCGTACAAGATCGCGGCGCACGCGGCCGACCTGGCCAAGGGGCACCCCGGCGCGCAGGCGTGGGACGACGCGCTGTCCAAGGCCCGGTTCGAGTTCCGCTGGGAGGACCAGTTCAACCTGGCGCTCGACCCGGAGACCGCGCGGTCGTACCACGACGCGACGCTGCCCGCCGAGCCCGCGAAGACCGCGCACTTCTGCTCGATGTGCGGCCCGAAGTTCTGCTCCATGAAGATCACGCAGGAGTTGAAGGAGTACGCGGCGCGGGGCATGCGTGACAAGTCGGAGGAGTTCGTCGCCGGCGGGTCACGGGTCTACCTGCCACTGGCGTGAGCGGGCCCGGGGCGGGCCTGGCGTTCCGGCCCGCCCCGGTGCTCGTTCAGTCGCGGTGGTGCCGTCCGGTACGCAGCGAGCGGGCGTCGTCGGCGTTGTCGTCCGAGGCGAGACCGGCGACCCAGTCCACGTACTCGTCGTCGGCCGCGTCGCCGGGCTCGGCCGTACGCTCCGCCGGCTCCGGGTCGCCCTTCCCCGGTTGCCCGGAAACAGCCCGCCGGGCCTTCGGCTTCCCGCGGCGCGTCGGCGTCGTCCGGTCCGGCGTGCCGCCCGCGCCGGGAGTCCGCCTCCGTCTCCGTGGCCTCCGGCAGCGCGGCGCCCGCCTCGCCCGGCACGGCAGTCGCCGCCTCGGGCCGGGCGAGCGGAATCCCCGCCTCCGGCCGGGCGAGCGGCCCCGCCGGGCGGGCGTTCGTGGCGAGCGCGTCCCAACCGGTGCTCGCACCCGGCTCGGGCAGACCACGGTGCCGGGGACGCGGCGCCGGCTCGCCCGGGGCGACCGCGTCCGCGGCGTCCCGGTCCGGCGCGTCCGGTTCGGCGGTCGCGCGGTGCGGCCGGCCCGCCGGGGTGATCGGCCAGGCCGGGCGCACCTCGCCGGGCTGCCCGGTCACGTCCTCGAACATCGCGAACCGCGGCCGGGTCGACGGGGCGGGCGACGGGTCGTCGAAGAAGAAGTTGCGTCCGGTACGCCCGGTCGGCGCCACCACGTTCGAGTCGGTGCTCGTGTCGTCCCGGTCCGGGTTCGTGGCCTGGGGGATCGGCTCGGCGTCGGCTCCCACGCTCGGCGATCAAACGAGAGCCAAAGTTCTCCCAGTCTAGGCGGGTCGGCATGATGTGCAGTCTTTGATGGCACAGACAGGCCACCTATAACTCCGCTTAGCCGGCATGACACTCTAATTAACACGGGCCGTTACCCCAAGGATCCGCCGAGGCGTTAGCGAACAGGGTTGCCGCTACGCCGGGGCGTGCGAGGCGCCCGGCCGCGCCGGTGTCTCCGGGGGCTTCGGCCGGTGGCGCGGCGGGGGTGTCACTGCCCGCGTCGGCCGTGACCGGCCCGGCGAGGGCGCCGCTGTCCGTACGCGGGCCGGGAACGTGGCTGTCGGCGGTGGCCGGTGATGCGTCCTTCGCGGTGGTGCCCGCGCCGGCGCTGGGAGTGGTGACGTCTCCGGGGCGGGGTGCTGTGCCGTCGGCGGATGACACCGGCCCGTCGGTAGTCCCGCTGGACCGGCCCGCGCGGGTACGGCGCGGCCGGGTCACCCGTGGCGTGGTCGCCGCCGCTTCCGGCGCCGGTGCGGCATCGTCCGTGCCGGTGCCGGTGCCGGTGCCGGTGCCGGTGGCGGTGGCGGTCTCGCTGTCGGCCGGAATGCCGGTGGCCTGCCCGGACGCTCGATCGGCGGCTTCGGAACCGGCGGCCGGGTCGGGAGTGGCCGGACGGTCCGTGGTGGCCGCCTCGCCGGTGCTGTCCGCGTGGGCCGTGCCCGGACCCGTGCCCGTGCCCGTGCCCGGACCCGTGCCCGTGACCTGACCCGCGACCGGGTCGGGGCGGCCCGCGGCGAGGACGTCGATGGCCGAGGTCCGGCGCCCCGGGGGCAGCAGACCCGGCATGGGCTGGCCGTGGCTCGTGTCGGCGACGGCCGGGCGCTCACCCGCCGGCCGTTCCGCAGCGGTCGGCAGATCGGCGGCGGGCAGATCCGCGAGGGCCGGCCGGCCGGCGGCGGGAAGATCGGTACCGGCCGGAGCCGTCGCCGTGGCCGAGCCGCCGGGCTCCGGCCAGTTCCAGTGCGCGGGCGCGGCGGCGCCGCTCGTCACCGGCGGCGCGGGCGGGGCGGCCGGGACGCCCGGAGCGGCCGAGTGCGGCAGCGGCGCGAGGAGTTCGGTGGCCTCGATTGCATCGGGATCGCCGTCGGCGGTGACCGGCCGGGGCAGCATCGTGGTGGCGGTCGAGCCGAGAGCACCGGCGACGACAGCGATCAGCGCGCCGTAGTAGGGCGCGATCTGGTACCTGTCGGTCGCCGCGCCCGGGCCGGCAGTCAGGTAGGCGAACGCGACGAGCACCGGACCGGCCGCGCCGGCCGCGCCACCGACCAGCGGCGGCCATCCGGCGCGGCGGGCCAGCACGCCGACCGCGCCACCGGCGAGCAGGGCCAGCGTGGGCAGCAGCAGCATGGACAGGCGCTGCGCGGCCGCCGGGTCCAGCCAGGACGGTTCGAGGACGCCGAGCCGGACGGATGCCAGCGGGCGGTCCGAGACGATGGTGGGCGCGACGGACAGCAGCGCCAGCAGCCAGACGATCCCGGCGGTGATCGCCACGCCCCAGCCGAACGGCGGCTTCAGCAGTACGGCGATCGCCGCGCCCGCGCCGACCACCGCGCCGAGCGCGGCGCAGACACCGGCGGCCCAGACCGGGTCGACGGATCCGGCCAGCTCGGCCGCGCGGGCCGGTTGCATGCACAGCGGGGCCACCACTGTCGCGCCCAGCGCGCTGACGCCGGCGATGGAGAGCAGTTCGGTGGTGCCGCCGGGGAGGTCGTCGCGGCGGGCGAAGCGTTCGGTGAGGACGGCTCCGGCGACCGTGGCGACCACGGCGAACCAGCCCACCCAGACGAGCTGGGCGGGCCACCGGTTCACCGAGGCGTCGACGAACGCGCCGTCGAGGCGGACGACTCCGAAGCCGTACGCGATGCCCAACTGGCCGGCCCCGGCCAGTACGCTCACTCCGAGCGCCGTGAGCAGCAGCCTGCCCCACGTCCGAAAGGCCATGTCCGGCACGTTACGGCCCGGTGCCCCCGATCGCCACCTTGCCGCCGCGCGGCGCGGCGAACCTGCCGGCGTGGCTACTTCAGCTCGACCAGGCGGGCGAGGTAGGTGGTGTCGCCGACGTTCGTCAGCATGTGCACCGCGCCCGGATCCCGGTAGACGACGCCGCCGGTCGGCTCGTCGGCGTCGATGGTGGTGCCGTCGATCGTCTGCACCACGTTCTTCGCGCCCTGGACCGCCACCACCAGGTACGGGTGGTCGTGGCGGTGCAGCGGCTGCCGCTCACCCGGCTCCAGCCGGATGTGCCAGACCCGTACGCGGTCGTTCTCGTACACGATCTCCTGGCCCACCGGGCCGAGTTCGAGGTCGGTGGAGAGTTCGGTCATCGTGGTCCGTCCAGTTGGGGGAGCACCTCGGCGGCGATGAGCTCCACGTGGTCGAGGTCGTCGAAGTCGATCAGGCGCAGGTGCACCCGGGTGGCCCCGATCGCGGCGAACTCGCCGATCCGGTCCACGAGCTGGGCGGGGGAACCGACCACCGGGTCCTCCGGCGGCAGCGCGCTCGTGACGTGCAGCGGGGCGGCCCGGCGCTGCGCCTCGGCGTCGGTGCGTCCGATCGCCACGACGATGCCGGCGGAGAGTGTCAGCAGGGCCCGGCCGGAGGCGTCCCGGCCGGTGCGGTCGCACGCCTCCCGGACCCGGTCGTACGCGGAGGCGGTCTCGGCCACGCTCTTGAACGGCATGTTGAACTCGTCGGCGTAGCGGGCGGCCAGCTCGGGCGTGCGCTTCGGTCCCCGGCCGCCGACGATCACCGGCGGGCCGGGCTGCTGCACCGGTTTGGGCAGCGTCGGCGCGTCGACCAGGCGGTAGTGCTCGCCGGTGAAGCTGTACGTCTCGTCGGCCGGGGTGCGCCACAGCCCGGTGACGATCTCCAGCTGCTCGGCGAGCCGGTCGAAGCGTTCGCTGACCGGCGGGAACGGGATGCCGAACGCGGTGTGCTCACGCTCGTACCAGCCGGCGCCGATGCCCAGCTCGACCCGGCCGCCGCTCATCCGGTCGACCTGGGCGACCATGACGGCGAGCGGCCCGGGGAGCCGGAACGTGGCGGACGTGACGAGCGTGCCGAGCCGGATCCGGGAGGTCTCCCGGGCCAGCGCGGCGAGCGTCAGCCAGGCGTCGGTGGGGCCGGGCAGCGCCGGCTCGTCCCCCATCGCCCGGTAGTGGTCGGCCCGGAAGAAGCCCTCGAAGCCGGTCTCCTCGACCAGCCGGGCGAACCGGAGCTGGTCGTCGTAGTCCGCTCCGCGGTGGGGTTCGGTGAAGACCGAGACCCGCATGGTCACCGTCCTCCCGCCGCGGGTACGCCCGGGGCGTCCCGCTCCATCAGCAGTTCGTGCAGTTCGGCGCTGATCCGCGCGACGTCGGCCAGGTGCTCGTGCCGGCCGAGCGTGCGGGGCCGGGGGACGTTCACCTCGACCACCTCGCGGATCCGGCCGGGGCGCGGGCTGAGCACGACGACCCGGTCGGCGAGCAGCACTGCCTCGTCGATCGAGTGGGTGACGAAGACGATGGTGGCCTTCGTCTCCATGTGCACCCGCTGGAGTTCGCCGGAGAGCTCCTCGCGGGTGAGCGCGTCGAGCGCGGAGAACGGCTCGTCCATGAGCATCACCCGGGGTGAGCCGATGAGCGACCGGCAGAGCGAGACGCGCTGCTGCATGCCGCCGGACAGCTCGTGCGGGAGCCGCTTCTCGAAGCCGCCCAGCCCGGCCATCTCCAGCAGCTGGCGGGCCCGGTCACGGTGCTCGGCCCGGCGCCAGCCGAAGATCTCCACCGGCAGCAGCACGTTGTCCAGCACGGTGCGCCAGGGCAGCAGCGCCGGCCGCTGGAACAGCATCGCCACGTCGCGGCGGGGCTTCGTGATCGGCGTACCGGCCACGGTGATCTCGCCGCCGCTGACCGGGAGCAGGCCGGCGATCATGCGCAGGAGCGTGGACTTGCCACAGCCGGACCGGCCGAGTACGGCGACGAACTCGCCTTCGGCGACGTCGAGGTCGATGCCGCGCAGCGCCTCCACCTGCCCGGATCGGCCGTCGAAGGTGCGGGACACCCCGGACAGTCGGATCATCTTCCGCCGGCTCCCTTCCACGTCGTCCGAATGCGAGCCGGGCTAGCGTAGCGGACGGTGCTTATAGCACTGTCCGGGGTGGACGTCAGTCCGCTTTCCGTCACGCAACTTCGTTTCCGTTCCGCAACCGGGACGGAGGGAGCGCGCCATCCGCCTTCTCGTACGCTGTTGCGCGCGAAGAGTCCCCTCACGACGGTCCAGTCGGCCCAACCCTCCTGCCGGCCCCGTCGGACCCACGACCCGACCGGCGAGAAAGTCCTGGTCGGAAAGGACATGGTGCACTGATGAGAAGGCTGACCCGTACGGTCGCCGCCGCGGCTCTGGCTACCGCCCTCGCCCTCGTGGGCGGCTGCAGCAGCGACTCGGACAAGTCCGAGAGCGGCGGCGGAAACGGCGGCGCGCTGGAAAAGGTGACGTACCTCACCTCGTTCGGCAACTTCGGCCGTGACTCCTACGCCTGGGTGGCGAAGGACAAGGGCTTCTTCAAGGAGGCCGGTTTCGACGTCGACATCAAGCCCGGCCAGGGCACCGGCTCCGTCATCCAGACCATCACCGGCGGGCAGGCCCAGTTCGGCCCGATCGACCTGACCGGTGGCATCCTCCAGCTCGGCAACGGCCTGGCGAAGGACTTCGTGGCGGTGGCCGCGATCCAGCAGCGCACCATGGCCGCGATCGTCACGGTCGAGGGCAAGAACATCGCCACCCCGAAGGACCTCGAGGGCAAGAAGCTCGCGGACACCCCCTCCTCCGTCGTGCGCAACCTCTTCCCCACGTACGCGCGGCTCGCCGGCATCGACGGCAGCAAGGTGACCTGGGTCAACGGTGAGGCGCAGAGCCTGATGCCGATGCTCGGCTCCGGCTCGGTGGACGGCATCGGCCAGTTCGTCGTCGGCCAGCCGACGGTGGAGACGGTGACCAAGAAGAAGCCGGTCATCCTGCCGTACAGCAACGTGATGCAGGACCTCTACGGCAACGCGCTGATCACTTCCACGAAGCTCGCCAAGGAGAAGCCGGAGATGGTGAAGAAGTTCACCGCCGCGCTGCTCAAGGGCCTGGAGTACTCGCTGGCGAACCCGGACGAGGCCGCCGAGATCCTGAAGAAGAACGTGCCGGCCGCCGTCCCGGCCGCGGCCTCCGCCGAGCTTCAGCTGATGGCCGCGTACGTCCGGTCGAGCAACTCCGGCACCGCGATCGGCACGCTGGACAGTGGCCGGGTGGCCAAGAGCATCGCCCTGCTGAAGGGCGCGGGCGCGCTCAAGCAGGACCTCACCCCGGACCAGATCATCGACTTCGACCTCGCGCCGAAGGCCTGACCGGTCCGCTCGGGCCAACGGGGGTGCGCCCCGCCGGACACCCGGCGGGGCGCACCCCCTTCCCGTGCCGGTCGCACCGACCGGCGCAGAGAGGAGGACACGTTGACACAGTTGACCGAGGCCCGGCCGGAGGCGCCGCAGCCGCGCCCGGCGGTCCGGCGGGGGTTCGCCGAGCGTCCGGCTGCGGTCGGGCTGCCGGCGCTCGGCCTGGTGATCGCGGTGGCCGGCTGGTGGCTGGTCACCTCGGGGCTGAACCTGGTGCACCCGGCCGCGCTGCCGCCGCCGCAGGCGGTGGGGGAGTCCCTCGCGAACGCCACCGACGTGCTGCTGCCCGCGTTGGGCATCACCACCTGGATGACAGTGCTCGGCTTCCTGCTCTCGTCGGCCGCCGGGGTGCTGATCGGGATGGCGCTGGCCGCGTCCCGCCGGGTCGAGCGGATGTTCGCGCCGTTGCTGGTGGCCGTGAACGCGGTCCCGAAGATCGCGTTCGGGCCGCTGCTGGTGGTGGCCGTCGGCTGGGGTCAGAAACCCATTCTGACCATGGTGTTCCTGCTCTGCTTCTTCCCGATCGTGCTCTCCACCGCCACCGGCCTGACCACCACGCCGGCGGACCTGGCGGAGCTGAGCCGGTCGCTGAACGCCTCGTGGTGGCAGTCGTTCCGCAAGGTGCGCTTCCCGTCCGCGCTGCCGCAGATCTTCGTCGGGCTCAAGGTGGCCATGCCGCTGGCCGCGATCGGCGCGGTGATCGGCGAGTTCTACTCGGACCGTCCCGGTCTGGGCTACCAGATCCTGCAGTACAACGGCGTCGGCGACACCGCCACCGCCTGGGCGGCGATCGTGCTGGTGGCCCTGATGAGCATCGCGCTCTACGCCGCCCTCAGCCTCGTCGAGCGCCTGGCCCTGCCCTGGGTGAAGGCCACCACCTCAGCCCGCTGACCACAACCAGGTAACCCGACGTCGGCCGAGAACCCAGAAGGAAACCTCAACCCACGGATGGCGGCCGACCACGACAGGCGTGGCCCCACCGCAACCGGCGCAGGGATCAAGCCTGACCGCCCGGAGCCGGTTGCGGTGGGGCCACGCCCCAACAGTGACTAACCGGCGAGCCGCCAGCGACCACCACGCGCCACCAGCGTCGTCAACGCCTGCGGCATCAACCCGGAGTGGTTGTCCGGCGTCATCCGGATCGGCCCGGACAGCCCGTCCAGCTGCGAGGTCTCCAGCACGTCGCGCAGCGCGTCCCGGTCGACAGTGCCCGGTTCGCCACCGGCGCGCTGCTCGGCGTCGACGATCAGTTGGACCGCGTCGGCCGCGAACGAGGAGAAGCCGTTGTAGCCGCCGAAGCGGGCGGTGTACTCCTGGAACCACTGCCGGCGCGCCGCCTTGGCCGGTGTGGTGGCGATCACGTCGTCGATCACCATGGTCTGCGTGAAGATCAGCGTGGCCTCTTCGGTGGAGCGGGCCGACGGGCCCAGGAAGAGGTCGCCGGCGGCCGCGGCGTCGAAGAACAGCGAGCCGCGGAACTTGCTCTGCCGGGCCGTGGTCGCGGCCAGCGTCGCCTGCTCCGGCGTGGTCCAGAGGATCAGGGCCTGCGGCTTGGCGGCGATCAATTCGTTGACCTGCGTGCCGACCTCGGTGTCGGTGAGCCGCACCGATTCGTTGCCGACCAGCCGCACCGTGGTCTTTTCCAGTTCCCGGCGCAGCGCGGTGAGCCCTTCCTGGCCGTAACCGTCGGCGCTGTGCAGCAGCGCGACCTTGCGGATGTCGCGCCGGTCCAGTTCGGTGGCGAGCGCGGCGGCGCTGTCGGCGGCGTTCGGGGCGAGCCTGAAGACATATCGCCGTTCGCCCACCGGTTCGGTGACCGCGCTCGAGGAGGCCAGTGCGATCGTCGGAATGCGCTTCTCGCCGATGGTGCGGGCCGCGCCCACCGCGCATTCGTTGCAGCCGCCCATGATGACGGCGCTCACCCGTGAGTCGCCGCTGAAATCATTGATGTTCCGCAAGGACTCCGCAGCGTCGGAGCGGTTGTCCTTGACCCGCAGATCGATCTTCCGGCCGCCCAGCGCGCCGGACGAGTTCAACTGCTCGACCTTCAGTTCCAGCGCCCGCTGGTACACCTTGCCGACCGGCGCGGACGCGCCGGAGAGTTCCAGGTCGGCGGCGATGACGATGGGGCTGGTGTCCTGCGGTTCCCCGCCGATCCCGCAGCCGGTGAGCGTGGTGGCCAGCACGGCCGATGCGAGCGCCGCGATGCTCGCGGAGCGGATGGGGCTCAACTCAGTCCTCCAGGTGCGGCGCGGGCCGACGCCCGATCACCGCCGCTAGTCCGTCCTCAGTGGAGGAACGGGATTGGTGTGCCGTACGGTGTGCGCGAAGCCTGCAAAACCTTGCCAATGCCGGGGCCTGTGGTCAAGCCGGGATCTCGAGTGCTGTTTCGGGACAGCCATCCCACATGCTGGGGACACGGAACATTAACTGACAATTACTGCACAGAAGCGTGTGACCACTCTGGAGTGACATCCCCTGATCAGGGGGTTGGAGAAAAGAAGGTATTAGGTGATCGGATCACGGGTTGCGCCGACCCCGACCGTTTCCTGCCTCCCTGCGGCTTCCCAAACACGATCTCGTCTGATGAAATCGCGGCCGTGCCGCGCGTGGCGCTGGCCGCTGCACCAGGCACGGGTCAGTGGGTCGCGCGTGGAAGAAACGACGGAGGCGATGTCGTGAGCACCGGACCTACGACCCTGCCCGGGAGCCCCAACGCCGAACAGCGGAACCGGCGACGGCGCCTGCCGAGGCTGCGCGACGCGCGGATCCGCTCGAAACTCGCCCTCATCCTGGTCGTTCCGGTCGCGGCTGTCATCGCACTGGCAACTATCCGACTCGTCTCGGTGGGTCAGGGCGCGTACGAGGCGGACCGGGTCCGGTCGCTGACGGCCGTGTCGGTCGACATCTCGGCGCTCACCCAGGACCTCCACAAGGAGCGGATGGCCGCGGCGGTCTTCCTGGCCAAGCCGGACGAGAAGCCGGACGCGTACAACCTGCGGGTGCGCCAGACCGACGAGCGGATCGCGGCGTACCAGGAGGAGCGGCGCCGCCTCGGCGACGTGCCGGGCACTGTGAGCAGCCAGCTCAAGGTCATCGACGCCCACCTGTCCACGCTGAACGGCACGCGCCAGGAGGTGCTGGACCGGTCGCAGATGCCGGTGGCCGAGGCCAGCCTGCGCTACGGCATCGTCCTGGACGACCTGGTCGCGTACAGCGACGCGCTGGCCCAGCAGCCGGGCGCGGAGAGCCTGGCCGACGCCCGCCGCGCGGTGGCCGCGTTCGCCCACGCCAAGGCCGAGGTGGCCGAGGAGCAGGCGGTCGCCTTCACCGCGCTCGGCGCCGGCCGGATCGACGAGGAGCAGTTCTCCTCCTTCGTGGCCACCCTGACCGGTCAGCAGGAGGCGCTGCTCACGTTCTCCCGGTCCGCGACGCCGGCCCAGCGGGCCCTGGTGGACCGCACCGTGTCCGGTGACGCCGTCCAGCTCGCCGACCGGGTCGCCGCCGACCTGTCCCGCTCGGTCGGGCGGCCCGCGCTCGTCACCCGCCAGGAGGCGTCCGACGCCATCGGCGCGGTCGACGAGCTGATGCGGTGGGCGGAGATCCAGCTCCTGGACGACCTGCTCGCCGACGCCGACGAGGTACGCGCCGACGTGATCCAGCAGGCGGTCGTGGAGGGCCTGCTGGTGCTGATCACGCTGGCCGTCGCGGTGACGCTCGCCGTGGTGCTCGCCCGGTCGCTGAACGACTCGCTGCGCCGGCTGCGTGAGGGCGCGCTCGCGGTGGCGAACCACGACCTGCCGGACGCGGTGAGCCGGCTGCAGAACGTCAACGCCATCGGCGACGGCGGCGTGGACGAGATCGTCCAGCAGGTCCGGGACCCGATCAAGCTGACCAACCGCGACGAGGTCGGCCAGGTGGCCGTCGCCTTCAACGTGGTCCACCGGGAGGCGGTGCGGGTGGCGGCCGAGCAGGCCGCGCTGCGCACGAGCGTCTCGGCGATGTTCCTCAACCTGGCCCGCCGCTCGCAGAGCCTGGTCGACCGCATGATCGGCGAGCTGGACGCGATCGAGCGGTCCGAGGAGGACCCGAAGCGTCTCGCGCAGCTGTTCGAGCTGGACCACCTGGCCACCCGGATGCGCCGCAACGACGAGAACCTGCTGGTGCTCGCCGGCGCCGACTCGGCGGTGCCGCGTCGCGACGACGCGCTCCTGGTCGACGTGCTGCGCGCCGCGCAGTCCGAGGTGGAGCTCTACAACCGGATCGAGTTCGGCACCGTCGACACCGACATCTCGGTGGCCGCCCACGCCGTCAACGACGTCGTCCGGCTGGTCGCCGAGCTGCTCGACAACGCCACCCGGTTCTCGCCGCCGAACACCTCGGTGGTGGCCGACGGCCGCCGGATCCGCGACTACGTGCTGATCCAGATCGAGGACCGGGGGCTCGGCCTCAGCGACGAACAGCTCGACTCGCTCAACCGGCGCCTGGCCGCGCCGCCGACCGTCGACGTGGCAGCGTTCCGGCTGATGGGTCTGGCCGTGGTGAGCCGGCTCGCCTCCCGGTACGGCATCCGGGTCGAGCTGCGCCGCAACGTCGAGGGCGGCACTGTCGCCCAGGTCACGCTGCCGAACTCGACAGTGGTGCTGCCGGCCAACCGTGGTCAGGCCCCGCTGACCCGGCCGCGCCAGCCGCTGGCCGTCGAGCAGTCACCGCTGAGCCAGGTCGGCGTCGCCGACGCGCTTGCCGGCGCCGGCCGGGGCGCCGCCACCGCGACGCTCGCCGACGGGTGGCGCGGGGCGACCACCGCCCCGCCCGCCAGGTGGCAGGCGCCCGCCGAGGCGCGGGACACCACTCCCGCCGTACAGCTCGGCGGGGCGACCGGCACGTTGCCGGCGGTCCCGGCGCCTCCGGCAACGCCGGCCCCGGTCTCCGGGGCGGGCTGGTCGGCCGGCGGGCCGACGGTGGCGTACCCGGCGCTGGACCCGCTGCCCAAGCGGTCGCCGGGCGTCGAGGCCGCCCAGCCGGTCGCACCTCCGGCCTACCAGCCGCTCGCCGCGGCGCCGGCGGTGGAGACCACCCCGGCGACGCCCGTGGTGGCCCGTCCCGAGCAGCGGGCCGAGGCCCCGATATTCCGGGAGATGGAGGCGGTCTGGTTCCGTTCGCACGGAGAGGACGAGACCACGATCTTCACTCGGCCCACCTTCGACGAGCCGCCCGCGCCGGCCCAGCCGGCCGTGCCGCCGCCCGCGGCGTCGGCTCGCCCGCCCCTGCCCACCCGTACCCCGGGCGCCCAGGCGTCGGGGCTGAGCACGCCGGCCGCGTACCACGCACCGGCCGTGCCGTCCGCGTCACCCGCGGACGCCGCCCCGTCGTCGCCCGCCGTCGCGTCGCCGCCCACGGCTGCCGCGGCGCCGCCACCGGCCGCCCCGGCGCCGCCACCCGCCGCCGAGCCCGCACCCGCCATCGACCCGAGCGCCTGGCGTACGGCGGCCGACGAGGGCTGGACGCGGGCCAGCCGGGCCGCGGAGCCCACCACCGGCGGCACCACCCGTTCCGGCCTGCCCAAGCGGGTGCCGCAGGCCCAGCTCGTGCCTGGTGGGATAGAGCCGAAGAGCGGCCGGGACCGCAGCCGGCGCACGCCGGACGAGGTCCGGGGGCTGCTCTCCGCCTACCACCGTGGCGTCCAGCGGGGCCGTACGGCCGGCGCCGACCTGAACAGCACCTCGACCAAGGAGACGAACCGATGAACAGGCCGGCGGCCATGCAGGACATGGGTTGGCTTCTCACCAACTTCGCCGACAGCGTGGCGGGCATCGCCCACGTGGTGGCGGTCTCCGCGGACGGGCTGCTGCTCGCCTCCTCCCGGGATCTGCCGGGGGACCGGGCCGACCAGCTTGCCGCGATCACCTCCGGCGTGGTGAGCCTGACCGAGGGCGCGGCGCGCATGTTCAGCGCCGGCGGGGTGCTGCAGACCGTGATCGAGATGGACAGCGGCTACCTGTTCCTGATGTCCATCAGCGACGGCTCGTCGATGGCCGTGCTCGCGGCGCGCAGCTGCGACGTGGGCCAGGTCGGCTACGAGATGGCGTTGCTCGTGGAACGGGTCGGGCAGGCGCTGGTCCCGCTGCCGAGGGACGCCGTCCGGTCCTGACCGGGCCCGCCGACATGAGCCGGAGCCGCTGCGCTCCGTACGAGGGGAGGTGATCGCGAGATGGAACCGCGACGTGATCCGCGTGGCGCGCTGGTGCGACCGTACGCGGTCACCCGGGGCCGCACCGAGCCGTTGCAGAACATCGCGCTCGAGGCGGTGCTGTCCAGCACGCCCACGCAGTCGGCCGAGGCGCGGTTCGCCGGGCACGACAAGTACCGCATCTCCTCGGTCTGTGAAGGCCGGGCACAGTCGCTGGCGGAAATCGCCGCTTACACCCGGATGCCGCTGGGCGTCACCCGGGTGCTGGTCGCCGACATGGTGGCCGAGGGCCTGCTGACGCTACACACTGCCGCTCCCGCGACGGGTTTCGCGGCGCGGATGAACCTGCTTGGAAGGGTGCTAAGTGGACTTCGCGAACTATGACCCCGACGGGGTGAACCGCGGCCGGGAGATCATCTCCGCGAAGATCGTGGTCGCGGGCGGCTTCGGCGTGGGCAAGACCACGCTGGTCGGTGCGATCTCCGAGATCCAGCCGCTGACCACCGAGGCGCTGATGACCGCGGCCGGCGTGGGCATCGACGACCCGTCGAAGGTGCCGGGCAAGGAGACCACCACGGTCGCCATGGACTTCGGCCGTATCACCATGGCCGAAGACCTGATCCTCTACCTGTTCGGCACCCCGGGCCAGACCCGTTTCTGGTTCATGTGGGACGAGATCATCCGGGGCGCGGTGGGCGCGGCGGTGCTCGTGGACACCCGGCGGATCACCGACGCGTTCGCGCCGCTGGACTACTTCGAGAACCGCAAGCTGCCGTACGTCGTGGCGTTGAACCGCTTCGACGACGCGCCGCACTACGAGATGGAGGAGATCCGGGAGGCGCTCGCCATCTCGCCGGACGTGCCGATGGTCCTGTGCGACGCCCGTCGGCGCGACTCGGTCAAGCAGGTGCTGGTGACAGTGGTCGAGCACGCGATGCTCCGCCTCCAGGCCGAGCACGGCTACCCGGCCTCGGTGGGCTGACCGCCTGCGGGTCAGTCGACCCGCAGGCGGTACCCCCGCTTGACGACCGTCTGCACCACGCGGGGCGCCTTCAGGCCGACCCGCAGCCGGGCGACGGCCATCTCCACGGCGTGCTCGTCGGCGCCGCGCGGCAGCGTACGCAGCAGCGCGGTGCGGGAGAGCACCTTGCCGGGTGACGCGGCGAGCGCCCGCAGCACGGCCATCGGGGCCGGCGCGAGCTGGCGCAGTTCCCCGTCCACCACCGCGGCGTGGCCGCGCAGCGTCAGCACGTGCCCGGCCGCCTTCACCGAGACCGTGCGCCGGGGCAGCTCCTCGACGATGGTGCGGACCAGCGCGCCCAACCGGGCCCGGCTCGGCGCGCTCACCGGCACCCCACGCCGGACCAGCGGCTCGGCGGTGACGGTGCCCACGCACCCGGCCAGCACGTCGCCGCGCAGCGCCTCCAGCACCGTCTCGGTACGGTCCCCGGCCGCCCGCAGCAGGGCCTCGGCCGCCGGAGCCGAGGTGAACGTGACCGCGTCGACGAGCCGCCCGGCGACCAGGTCGATGAGCCGGTGCAGCGGCGCCGGATCGGCCGGCGGCGCCCACCGGTAGACCGGCACCTCGATCACCGTGGCCCCGGCCGCCACCAGCGCGTCGGTGCACTCGGGTTGCCGCTCACCGTGCAGTTGCATCGCCACCACCTGGCCGGCCACGCCGCGCGCGACCAGGTGCTCCACCACCTCGTCGCAGCTCTCCGAGCCCGGCGACCAGTGCTCGCGCAGTCCGGCGGCGCGGATCGCCCCGGTCGCCTTCGGGCCCCGGGACACCACGTACGCGCGGGCGAGCGTGGCGCGCAGCGGCTCGGCCAGCCCCCAGCCCTCGGCCGCCTCCAGCCAGCCCCGCATGCCGATGCCGGTGTTGGCCATCAGCACGTCCGGCGGATGTTCCAGGCAGGCCCGGGTGGCCTCACGCAGGTCGGTGTCGTCGGCGAGCGGGACGATCCGCAGCGCCGGGGCGAGCACCACCCGCGCCCCGCGCCGCTGGAGCAGCGCGGCCAGTTCGTCGCGCCGCCGGTCCGCGGTGACCCCGATGGTGAAACCGGCCAGCTCGTCGCGCATCACTGCTCCTGCCGTAACCGCACCTCGACCTGGCCGTCCCGGCAGCGCACCCGGTGCCGCGTCAACGTCACGCCGGGCAGGTCCAGGCACCGCCCGGTGGTGAGGTCGTAGACCTGCTTGTGCAGCGGCGAGGCGAGCGTCGGCACGCCGCCCCGGCTGCCCACGAGACCGCGGGACATGACGTACGCGCCGCCGACCGGGTCGAGGTTGTCCACCGCGTACAGCCCGTTCGCGGTGCGGAACACCGCCACCTGCACGCCGTCGACGAGCGCGGCCACGCCCCGGTCGAGGTCGAGCCGGTCCAGCGGGCAGACCGGCGTCCAGTCCAGCGTGACGACGGGGCTCATCGGCGTACCTCCGGCAGTCCGAGCGCTACGGGTTGGCGGCGGTGCCCGGCGTCCCGGGCCGGCACCGGCTGGCCCCGCTCCCGGGTGAACGAGATGGACGGGTCGGGCACGCCGGGCGCGTTGACGAACGAGGTGAAGCGGCGCAGCCGGTCCGGATCCTCCAGCACGTCACGCCACTCGTCGGAGTAGCTCGTGACGTGCCGGGACATCGCCGCGTCGAGGTCGGCGCAGAGGCCGAGCGAGTCGTCCACGATCACCGACCGGAGGTGGTCCAGGCCGCCGTCCATCGCCTCGATCCAGGCGGCGGTGCGCTGCAACCGGTCGGCCGTGCGGATGTAGTACATGAGGAACCTGTCGATCAGCCTGACCAGCTCGGCGGTGCTCAGGTCGGTGGCGAACAGGTCGGCGTGCCGGGGCCGGAAGCCGCCGTTGCCGCCGACGTACAGGTTCCAGCCGCCCTCGGTGGCGATGACGCCGAAGTCCTTGCTCCGGGCCTCGGCGCACTCGCGGGCGCAGCCGGAGACGGCGGACTTGAGCTTGTGGGGCGCGCGCAGCCCCCGGTAGCGCAGCTCCAGCGCGACGGCGAGCCCGACCGAGTCCTGCACGCCGTAGCGGCACCAGGTGTCGCCGACGCAGGACTTCACGGTACGCAGCGCCTTGCCGTAGGCGTGGCCCGACTCGAAGCCCGCGTCGACGAGCCGGCGCCAGATCTGCGGCAACTGGTCGACCCGCGCGCCGAACAGGTCGATCCGCTGCCCGCCGGTGATCTTCGTGTAGAGCTGGAAGTCGCGGGCCACCTCGCCGATCGCGATCAGCTTCTCCGGGGTGATCTCCCCGCCGGGAATCCGGGGCACCACCGAGTAGCTGCCGTCGCGTTGCAGGTTGGCCAGGAAGTGGTCGTTCGTGTCCTGCAGTGACGCCGCCTCGCCGTCGAGCACGTGACCGGCCCCGAGCGAGGCCAGGATGGAGGCCACCACCGGCTTGCAGATGTCGCAGCCGCTCCCGCGCCCGTGCTCGGCGACGAGCCGGGAGAACGTGCTGATGCCCCGCACCCGGATCAGGTCGAACAGCTCCTGCCGGCTCAGGTCGAAGTGCTCGCACAACGCGGTGGACTGGCGCACCCCGGCGGCGTCCAGCAGCTGCTTGAGCATCGGCACGCAGGAGCCGCAGCTCGTACCGGCGCGGGTGCACGCCTTCAACGCCGGCACGTCGGTCGCCCCGCCGGCGATCGCCGCGTCCAGGTCGGCCCGGGTCACCGCGTTGCAGGAGCAGACCTGGGCGGCGGCCGGCAGCGCCCCCGCGCCGGCGCCCGCGCCGCCGGCCGGCGCCAGCAGCGCCAGCGGGGCAGCGGGCAGCGGCCCGCCGACACTGGCCCGCAACGCCGGGTACGCGCTCGCGTCCCCGACCAGCACGCCGCCCAGCAGCGTCCGCGCGTCGTCGGAGAGGACCAGCTTCGCGTACGCGCGGGTGGCCGGATCGGTGAACGTCACGTCCAGGCAGCCCGGGGTGACGCCGTGCGCGTCGCCGAACGAGGCCACGTCCACGCCGAGCAGCTTCAGCTTCGTCGCGGTGTCCGCGCCGGGGAACGTGGCCGCGCCGCCGAGCAGCCGGTCCGCGACCACCTCGGCGGTGGCGTACCCGGGCGCGACCAGCCCGTGGCAGACCCCGTCCACCGCGGCGCACTCACCGACCGCCCAGATCCGCTCGTCGGCGGTACGGCAGGAGGCGTCCACCAGCACGCCGCCGCGCGGGCCGAGCGGCAGCCCGGCCGCCCGGGCCAGCTCGTCGCGCGGCCGGATCCCGGCGGCCACCACCACCAGCTCCGCGTCCAGCGTGCGCCCGTCGGCGAGGTCGAGCGCGGCCACCGTGCCGTCCGGCCCGGGACGCAGCGCCGTGGTGGCCACCCCGAGGTACGGCGTGACGCCCAGCTCCTCGACGTAGCGGCGCAGCATCGACCCGCCCGCCTCGTCCACCTGCACCGGCATCAGCCGGGGCGCGAACTCGACCACGCTCGTGGTGAGCCCGAGCAGCCGCAGCGCGTTCGCCGCCTCCAGCCCGAGCAGCCCGCCACCGATCACCACGCCGGTGCGGCGGCCCCGGGCGTGCTCCCGGATCGCGGCCAGGTCGTCCAGTGTCCGGTAGACGAAGACGCCTGGCAGATCGGTGCCGTCGACCGGCGGCACGAACGCGTACGAGCCGGTGGCGAGCACCAGCGCGTCGTACGGGTACTCGCCGGCCGCCGTGGTCACCACACGCCGTGCCCGGTCGACGCCGGTGACCGGTTCGCCCAGGCGCAGGTCCACTCCGGCGTCGGGGGTGTGCACAGTCAGCTCGTCGGCGTCCACCCCGTCGAAGACGGCCGAGAGCCGCACCCGGTCGTACGCCGGACGCCGCTCCTCGGCCAGCACCGTGACCCGCCACCGCCCGCCGGTGTCCCGGGCCCGCAGCGCCTCGACGAAGCGCTGCCCGACCATGCCGTTCCCGACGACAATCAGCTCACTCATGACGCCACCTCCACCGTCTCGCGTACCGCGTCGGTCGCCTGCGGATCGGCCTCGGCGAGCCAGGCGGCGATGCCGGCCACCGCGTCCCGGCAACTGCCGCAGCCGGTGCCGGCCCGGGTCGACGCGGACAACGCCGCCGCCGTCCGGGTGCCCGCCCGCCAGCACGCCACCAGCGCGCCCTTGCTCACGTCGTTGCACCGGCACACGGTCGCGGCGTCCGGCATCAGCGCCGGGGACGCGGCCGGCCCGGCCGGCGCCTCGCCGAACGCGCGGCCGAGCAGCAGCGAACGCCGGTCCGCCGGCACCGGCGCGCCCCTGTCGAACAGCTGCACCACAGTGCCGACCGCCGGGTTGTCGCCGAGCAGGATCGCGCCGGTCAGCCGCTCGTCCCGGATGCGCAGCCGGGCGTACGTGCCCCGGGCCGGGTCGGCGAAGGTCAGCTCCTCGACCGGCCCGCCCGCGTCGCCGGTTCCGGCCACGTCGCCCATCGCGGCCAGATCGATGCCGGCAGCCTTGAGCCGGGTCACCGCCGGGCGGGGCCGGTAGCGGGCCAGCGGGTCCGCGCCGGTCAGCACGTCGGCCACCACCCGGGCCTGCGCCCAGGCCGGCGCGACCAGCCCGGTCAGCGTGCCGTCGTGCTGCGCGCAGTCGCCGATCGCCGAGATCCGCGGTCACTGGTCCGCATCCGGTCGTCCACCACCACGCCCCGCTCGACGGCGAGCCCGGCGGACGCGGCGAGCGCGGTGTCGGGGGGTACCTCCGCAGCAGAGCACCAGCAGTTCGGCGTCGAGCGTCCCGGCGTCGCCCGCAGGTGCAGGCGGACGCCGTCGGCGTCGGCGGTCACGGCGGTGGCCCGCCGCGCCGAGCCGGGACCGGACGCCCAGGCCGGGGAGAGATGCGCGAGGACCGCGCCGGCCGGTGGCTCGACCCCACGTTCCATCA
>NZ_KK037233.1:5123139-5136371 GCF_000568915.1 Micromonospora sp. M42
GGCGCAGCACCCGGCCCTCCAGATTGGTCATCGTGCCGTTCTCCTCGGCCCACTGGGCGACCGGCAGCACCACGTCGGCCAGCTCGGCCGTCTCGGAGCGGACGAAGTCCGCCACCACGAGCAGGTCCAGGGCGCGCAGCCGGGACTCGACCCGCGCGGCGCGGGGCGCGGACACGACCGGGTTGGAGCCGAACACCAGCAGCGCCCGCGCGCCCGACGGCGTGCCCAGCGCGTCCAGGAGCTGGTACGCGGGCACCCCCGGCCCGGGCAGCGAGTCCGGGTCGACGCCCCACACCCCGGCGACGTGCGCGCGGGCCGCCGGGTCGTCGATACGCCGGTAGCCGGGGAGCTGATCGGCCTTCTGCCCGTGTTCCCGGCCACCCTGCCCGTTGCCCTGCCCGGTCAGGCAGCCGTAGCCGGAGCCGGGACGGCCGGGCAGGCCCAGGGCGAGCGCCAGGTTGATGAGGGCGGTGACCGTGTCCACGCCCTTGGCGTGTTGCTCGGCGCCCCGCGCGGTGAGAATGATCGCCCGGTCCACTGTGGCCAGCGCGCGGGCGGTCGCGTACAGGTCGGCCACCGGCACGCCGGAGAGCCGCTCCACCTCCGCCGGCCAGTAGCCGGCCACCGTCCGCCGGACCTCGTCGAAGCCGGTGGTCCGCTCCGCCACGTACGCCCGGTCCAGCCAGCCCTCGGTGAGTGCGATGTGCAGCAGCGCGTTCGCCACCGCGAGGTCGGTGCCGGGCAGCGGTTGCAGGTGCAGGTCGGCCTGGCGGGCGGTAGCCGTGGCGCGCGGGTCGACCACGATCAGCCGGCCGCCGCGTTCCCGCAGGTCGGTGACGTGCCGCATCAGCGGCGGCATGGTCTCGGCCGGGTTCGCGCCGACCAGCAGCAGCGTGTCCGCGCGGCCGAGGTCCGCCAGCGGGAACGGCAACCCCCTGTCGATCCCGAACGCCCGGTTGCCGGCCGCCGCGGCCGAGGACATGCACCAGCGTCCGTTGTAGTCGATGTGCCGGGTCCGCAGCGTCACCCGGGCGAAGCGGCCCAGCGCGTACGCCTTCTCGTTGGTGAGGCCGCCACCGCCGAAGACCGCTACCGCGTGCGGCCCGTGGCGCTGCTGCACGTCCCGCACCCCGGCGGCGATCCGGTCGAGCGCCTCGTCCCAGGTCGCCGGGCGCAGCTCGCCGCCGGGCCGGTCGCGCAGCAGCGGGGTGGTGAGCCGGTCCGGGTGGTCGAGCAGGTCGGCGGCGGTCCAGCCCTTCTGGCACAGCCCGCCCCGGTTGGTCGGGAAGTCCCGGGCGCCGACCTCGACGCCGTCGCCGGTGGCGCGCAGCACCATGCCGCACTGCAGGGCGCAGTACGGGCAGTGCGTGGCGGCCTGCGCGGGGCCTGAACCCGTTCGCGTCGCCGTGCGTGCACCGTCTGTCATGTCGGAAAAGCGTGCCGTCGGGCGGTTTCCGGTCCGGGTCTGCTCTGTTTCGGTCCTGTCACGAGCGCTTCACACCGCACGTAGGTGACGTCGTCCCCGGCGGGGTTTACAATGTGGGAAAATTGTCTCAAATAACGGGAGGCTCTGATGGGCGTGGCGGACGCGTTCGACGCGGTGGCCGGCAGCTACGACCAGGCCCGACGCCGCCTGGTGCCCTGCTTCGACGCCTTCTACGGCACCGCCGTCGAGGTGGCCGCGCCGCCGCTGCGTGCCGCGCTCGCCGCCGGGCGTACCCCCGAGGTGCTGGACCTGGGCGCGGGCACCGGCCTGCTGTCCCTGCTGCTGACCGCGGCCGTGCCCGGCGTCCGCCTGACGCTCGTGGACGGCGCCCCCGGCATGCTCGCGGTGGCCGCCGGACACCTGACAGAACGCGGCGTGGCGCACCGCACTGTGCACGCCGACCTGGCCGACCCGCTGCCCGC
Source organism: Micromonospora sp. M42 (assembly GCF_000568915.1). Classification (NCBI taxonomy): domain Bacteria; kingdom Bacillati; phylum Actinomycetota; class Actinomycetes; order Micromonosporales; family Micromonosporaceae; genus Micromonospora; species Micromonospora sp. M42. The sequence continues at coordinate 5,125,048 of NZ_KK037233.1, forward strand.
CGGCCGGTACGACGCGGTGGTCTCCGCGCTGGCCATCCACCACCTCGACGACGAGGGCAAACGGGCGCTGTACAAGCGGGCCGCGGGCGCGCTGGCGCCGGGCGGCGTGTTCGTCAACGCCGAGCAGGTGGCCGGGCCGACGCCGGCGCTGGACCGCCGCTACGACGAGGTGTGGACGGCGCGGATCACCGAGCTGGGCTCGGACGCCGAGGAGATCGCCGGCGCCCGGCAGCGGATGCGGCACGACCGGCCGGCCACGGTGGCAGACCAGTGCCGGTGGCTGACCGAGGCGGGTCTGGTGGACGTGGACTGCTTCTTCAAGGAATGGCGTTTCGCGGTCTTCGGCGGTCAGCGGCCGGACGGTTCGGCGAGGTGATTCTCGAGCCGATCGGCGAAACGGGGCGCGCCGGCCTTCCGTAGATGGGTGATCAGTTCGACCGCGTCCTTGTCCTCGGCGACCAGGCTGCGCCGGTAGTAGTCGATCTGCCGCGCCAACGTCCTCATGACCAGAGGCATCGAACGGTCGGCCACCCAGTTGAGGAACTCGTCGCCGGTGCGGACCGACAGCGATTCCCGTACGCATTCCGGCGGAAAGGCGCGCCGGTCGTCGGTCACCAGGATGTCGGCGCGGCTGTGCACGGCGGCGGCCAGCACGTGCCGGTCGTCCGGGTCCGGCGGGCACGGGACGTCGTTCGGCGAATAGCCGGTGACGAGGCCGTACGGGAACGCCTGGACGAAGCGGCGTCGCTGGCCGCCGATCGCCTGCTCGGAATGCTCGGGCCGCTTACGGCGCAGGCGATACATCCATTCCGCCAGAACGTCCTCGCTGTACCGCAGATCGAAGACGGCGCAGTCGCCTTCGAGCGCGAGAAGACTGATCCAGTCGCGAAGGGTCCTGGAATAGAGAATGTTCGCGTCCAGGAACACCAGTGGGGCGCTGGGGATCACAGTGGACACCCTACCCAGCGCCCACTGGCCGGGCCCGGAACTACACGTCGTCGGTGAAACCCAGCGCGTCGGACTCCCACATCAGGGCCTCGTACGACTTCCGTCGCTCTTCCATTTGTCGTTGCCGGAATGCGAGGACGTCGCGGAGGAAGAGGCGCCGGTGGCTGCCGACCCGGTGGGAGGCGATCGATCCGTTCTCCAGGAGACGGACGAGTGTGGGGCGGGACATGCCCAGCAGCCTCGCCGCCTCGGTCGTCGTCAGTTCGCGGGAGATGGCGCTGATCGCGACGCCGTCGCCGCGGGCGAGCATCGCCGAGATCTGATGGAGGACGTCGAACATCTGGGCGGGAACCTCGACCTCTTCGCCGTCCGCCGAGACGAGTCGGGCCACGCCTTCGCCCGCAGCGAGGGGATGCCGTACGAGGAACTCCTCCATGGCGGCCGCCTTCCGGCGCTCCGCTCCCTCGGTGGGCATGACCGAGGCGGCCATGCCGGTGCTGAGGCTCATCGCGGCTCCCTGTGGCAGATGTGGCTCGCGTCCGTTCGGACCTCCTCCATGGTCGCGTCCAAGTGCAATATCCGCAACCAGCTTCACTTGTTTCACCTGCTGGTGTCCGATTCCTCGTCCGGCGGGAACGAGGATGACTGCTGGTCATACCGCTGGGTAGTCTTCCCGGCATGACCGCCAAGGTGACACTGTCGTTCTCCGACGAGACGATCGAGGAGGCGCGCCGGTTCGCCAAGCGGGAAGGGCTCTCCCTCTCCGCCTGGATGGACCAGGCCGCCCGGGAGAAGGCGCTGCGCGAGGTCTTCACCGCGCACGCCGACGCGGTCGGCCGTGCCGGCCTGGACCTGGAAGCCGCCGCCCTGGCCGACGCCCAGGAGGCCGCGCTCGTCGACGACGCCCTGTTCGGCGGGCGTCCGCGTGCTGCGTAGGGGCGAGGTCTGGCGCATCTCCGGCGCCCGGGAACGGTTCGGTCTGGTGATCAGCTCCGACGTCTACAACGCCACTGCGGTACCCATCGTGATCGTGGCCGAGGTGGTCGAGGAGTCGCTGCTGCGCGACTCGCCGCTGGCCGTGCCGATGGGCCCGTACGTGGTGATGCCCGACCGGATCTCCGCACCGATGAAGAAGTGGTTCGCCGAGTGCGTGGACGTGGCCGACACCGAGACCATGCAGCGGGTCGGCCGGGCCCTGCGGATCCTCCAGGAGCTGTGACCGCCTCACCGGCGCCCTCCGGCGGACGTGCGATCTCCGTTGCCGAGCCGACGCGCGCGGGGTACGCCGGGGAAACCACCGGCTGAGAGCGTCCCCTCGTCATCGACGAGGAGGAGTCGCCGTGAGCACGCTCGTTTCCGCACCGACCCGGCCGTCGGCCCGCACCGCCGGACGGCTCACCGAATGGCGGCCGGAGGACCCGGCGTTCTGGGCCGCCGGGGGCGCCCGGGTCGCCCGGCGCAACCTGTACGTCTCGATCTTCGCCGAGCACGTCGGCTTCTCCGTGTGGAGCCTCTGGTCGGTGACCGTGTTGTTCCTGGGTCCCGAGTACGGCATCGACCCGGCCGGGAAGTTCCTGCTCACCGCCGTACCGGCCGCGCTGGGGGCGGTGCTGCGGCTGCCGTACACGCTGGCGGTGGCCCGCTTCGGCGGCCGGAACTGGACCATCGTGAGCGCGTTGCTGCTGCTCGTGCCGGCGGTGCCGATGGCGGTGCTGATCGAGCCCGGGGTGTCGTACGCCACGTTGATGGTGCTGGCCTGCCTGTCCGGCGTAGGCGGGGGCAACTTCGCCTCCTCGATGGCGAACATCAACCTGTTCTTCCCGGAGCGGCTCAAGGGCCGGGCGCTGGGGCTCAACGCCGGTGGCGGCAACCTGGGCGTACCTGCCGTGCAACTGGTCGGGCTGGCGGTGCTGGCGACGGCCGGCGCCGCGTACCCCCGGCTGGTGCCGGCGGTCTACCTGCCGCTGATCGTGCTGGCCGCGCTGGCCGCGGCCCGCTGGCTGGACAACGTTCCGGGGGCGCGTAACGAGCCGGGCGCGCTGCGCGCGGCGGCCCGCGATCCGCACACCTGGGTGATGTCGCTGCTCTACGTGGGCACGTTCGGCTCGTTCATCGGCTTCGGGTTCGCCTTCGGCCAGGTGCTCCAACTCCAGTTCCACGAGCGGTTCCCGACGCCCGTCGACGCCGCCTGGCTGACCTTTCTCGGGCCGCTGATCGGGTCGCTCATCCGGCCGGTGGGCGGCCAGCTCGCCGACCGGCTGGGCGGGGCCCGGGTCACGTTCTGGAACTTCGTGGCGATGGCCGCCGGCGCCGGGCTGGTGCTGTACGCGGCCCGGGAGCGCTCGTTCCCGCTCTACCTGGCCGGGTTCCTGGCGCTGTTCGTCTTCTCCGGCATCGGCAACGGCTCGACGTACAAGATGATCCCGGCGATCTTCCGGGCCCGGGCCGTCGCGGAGAGCGAGCTGACCGGCGACCCGGAGGCGGCGCAGCGGCGGGCCCGGCGCCTGTCCGGGGCGGTGATCGGCATCGCCGGCGCGGTCGGAGCCTCGGGCGGGGTGCTGGTGAACGTGGCGTTCCGGCAGTCGTTCCTGACCTCCGGCACGGCTGACGCCGCCTACCTGGCATTCATCGCCTGGTACGCGCTCTGCTTCCTGGTGACCTGGGTGGTCTACCTGCGTCCCGGGCCGCGTACGCTGGTCGGCGTGTGAGCTGCGCCATGGCGAACGCGCAGGCCACGCGGGGTACTACCCCGTTTTGACCTGCCGCCGGGCGGCCGGGTATCGTTGCCTGCTGTTGTACGACATTCTTAGGCGTGCCGCATCAGGTACGCTTGGTCGTTCGTGCGCGCTGGTCCGGCTGGGTATTCCCGGTCACCTCGGCGCGCGACCCCAGACCGACGACGAGACAAGGTAGACCTGTGCGTACGTACAGCCCGAAGCCGGGTGAGATCGAGCGTCAGTGGCACGTCATCGACGCCTCTGATGTCGTGCTGGGCCGCCTGGCGACCCACGCCGCCACGCTCCTGCGTGGCAAGCACAAGCCGACTTTCGCGCCGCACGTCGACACGGGCGACTTCGTCGTCATCGTGAACGCGGGCAAGGTCGCGCTGACCGGCAACAAGCGCCAGACCAAGGTCGCTTACCGCCACTCCGGTTACCCGGGTGGTCTGAAGCGGGTCGGCTACGACGAGCTGCTCACCAAGCGGCCCGAGCGGGCCATCGAGCTGGCCGTGAAGGGCATGCTCCCGCACAACAAGCTGGGCCGTCAGCTTCTCAAGAAGCTGAAGGTCTACGCCGGTGCCGAGCACCCGCACACCGCGCAGCAGCCGGTGCCGTTCGAGATCAAGCAGATCGCGCAGTGAGCGCGGGCGAAGGAAGCAGCATGACCGACATCACCGCCACCGAGGTCGCCCCCGAGGCCACCGAGGCGCCGGCGCCCGTCGCGCGCGCGCCCCGTGGTGACCGCCCGATCCAGACCGTGGGTCGGCGCAAGGAAGCCATCGTCCGGGTCCGGATCGTCCCGGGCAGCGGCAAGATCACCTGCAACGGCCGCGACCTCGAGGCCTACTTCCCGAGCAAGGTGCACCAGCAGCTCATCAAGGACCCGCTGGTCACCGCCGAGAAGGCCGAGGCGTTCGACGTGATCGCCAACCTGCGTGGCGGCGGCACCACCGGCCAGGCCGGCGCGCTGCGGCTCGCCATCGCCCGGGCGCTGATCGTCAGCGAGCCCGACGACCGCCCGGCCCTGAAGAAGGCCGGCTTCCTGACCCGTGACGCCCGGGTCAAGGAGAGCAAGAAGTACGGCCTCAAGAAGGCCCGCAAGGCTCCTCAGTACTCGAAGCGCTGATCACCACAAGCGCCTTGTACTTCTGACGGACGGCCGGTCCGCTTCCCCTTCCCGGGAGGCGGACCGGCCGTTCCGCGTTTCTCTCCTCATCGGCAGTTCCACGGAGGTTGGCGGGTATGGGCCGGTTGTTCGGCACGGACGGCGTACGCGGGCGGGCGAACGCGGATCTCACCCCGGAGTTGGCGCTTGCGGTCGCGGTGGCCGCGGCCCACACGCTGGCCGAGACCGACAAGAGCCATCCGCCGCTCGCGGTGGTCGGCCGGGACACCCGGGCCAGCGGCGAGATGCTGGAGGCGGCGGTGGTCGCCGGGCTCACCAGCGCCGGCGCCAACGTGGTCCGGGTCGGCGTGCTGCCCACCCCGGCCGTGGCGTTCCTCACCGCCGAGGCCAAGGCCGACCTGGGCGTGATGCTCTCCGCCTCGCACAACCCGATGCCGGACAACGGCATCAAGCTCTTCGCCGCCGGCGGGCACAAGCTGCCTGACGAGATCGAGATGCGGATCGAGGAGGCGGTGAAGGCGAACGCCACCACCGCCTGGAAGCGCCCCACCGGCGCCGGCGTCGGCCGCGTACACGACCTGCTCGACGGCGCCGACCACTACGTGCAGCACCTGGTCGGCACCGTGCCGCACCGCCTCGACGGGATCAAGGTCGTGGTCGACTGCGCCAACGGCGCGGCGGCCGACGTCGCCCCGGTCGCCTACCGCGAGGCAGGCGCCGAGGTCATCGCCATCCACGCCGAGCCGGACGGGCTCAACATCAACGACGAGTGCGGCTCCAACCACATCGACGCGCTGCGCGCCGCCGTGGTCGAGCACGGCGCGCACCTCGGCATCGCCCACGACGGCGACGCCGACCGCTGCGTCGCGGTCACCGCCGACGGCGACGAGGTCGACGGCGACCAGGTCATGGCGATCCTCGCGCTGGCCATGCGGGACGCCGGCGAGCTGACCCAGGACACCCTGGTCGCCACCGTGATGAGCAACCTCGGTCTCCGGCTGGCCATGTCCGAGCACGGCATCCGGCTGGTCGAGACCAAGGTCGGCGACCGGTACGTGCTGGAGGAGCTGCGCGCCTCCGGCCTGGCGCTCGGCGGCGAGCAGAGCGGGCACATCGTGCTGCCCGCGTACGCGACCACCGGCGACGGCGTGCTGACCGGCCTGCACCTGATGGCGCGGATGGCCGCCACCGGCACCTCGCTGGCCGAGCTGGCCGCCGTGGTCACCAAGCTGCCCCAGGTGCTGATCAACGTGCCGGTCGGCGACCGTACCGTCGGTGCCGCCGCACCGGCCGTCCGGGCCGAGGTCGAGCGCGCCGAGGCGGAGCTGGGCGAGACCGGCCGGGTGCTGCTGCGCCCGTCGGGCACCGAACCGCTGGTGCGGGTCATGGTCGAGGCGGCCACCGAGGACACCGCGCGCGAGGTCGCCGAGCGCATCGCCGAACAGGTCCGCACCGCCAGCCCGGTCGCCTGAGCCACGCCGCCCGCCCGCTGGGGATCTCCCTCCAGCGGGCGGTTCAGTTTCCGCGCAGACCGCGCAGCCGGGTCACCGCCTCGGCCAGCACCTCCGGCCGCTTGCAGAACGCGAACCGGACCAGCCGGCGGCCGGCCTCCACGTCGTCGTAGAACACCTGCGTCGGCACCGCCACCACGCCGCAGCGCTCCGGCAGCGCCCGGCAGAACTCCACCCCGTCCCGGCCACCGAGCGGCGTGACGTCGGCGGTGACGAAGTAGGTGCCCTCCGGCGCGAGCACGCCGAACCCGGCGTCGGCCAGCCCGGCGACGAGCTGGTCCCGCCGGCGTTGCATGTCGTCCCGGAACCCGGTGAAGTAGGCGTCCGGCAACCCGAGCGCCACCGCCACCGCCGGTTGCAGCGGCCCGGCGTTGACGAACGTGAGGAACTGCTTCACCCGCAGCACCGCCGCCACCAGCGGCGCGGGTCCGCTCACCCAGCCGACCTTCCAGCCGGTGCAGGAGAACGTCTTGCCGGCCGACGAGATGCGAAGCGTCCGCTCCCGCATGCCGGGCAGCGTGGCCAGCGGTACGTGCGGCGCGGCGGCGTCGGTGAACACCAGGTGCTCGTACACCTCGTCGGTGACCGCGTACACGTCGTGTTCCCGGCACAGCTCGGCGACCGTCGTCAGCTCGTCGGCGGTGAAGACCTTGCCGGTCGGGTTGTGCGGCGAGTTCAGCAGCACCAGCCGGGTACGCGGCCCGAACGCGGCGCGCAGCTCGTCCGGATCGAACGCGTACCTGCCGTCGGCGCCGGGCCGCAGCGTCACCGGGCGGCGCACCGCTCCGGCGAGCGCGATCGAGGCGGCGTACGAGTCGTAGTACGGCTCGAAGCAGATCACCTCGTCACCCGGCTCGCACAGCGCGAGGATGCTCGCCGCGATCGCCTCGGTCGCGCCGGCCGTCACGACGATCTCGCCGTCCGGGTCGTACTCCAGGTCCCAGAACCGTCGCTGGTGCTCGGCGACGGCGGCGCGCAGCGCGGGGATGCCCGGGCCGGGCGGGTACTGGTTGTGGCCGGTACGCAGCGCCTCGGCGGCGGCGGCGAGCATCTCCGGCGGGCCGTCGGTGTCCGGGAAGCCCTGCCCGAGGTTGACCGCCCCGGTACGCACGGCCAGCGCGGACATCTCGGCGAAGACGGTGGTGCCGAACGGCCGCATCCGGGCCACCAGGGGATCGGTCGTCGTCACGGCTGCGAGCCTACGGCCCGCCACCACGGGCTCACCAGCCGAAGCAGGTCACGCCCCACCTTCCCGACTTCTGGGAGACGACCTTGCCGTCGATGGTTATCCGGCAGGTCAACCCAGCAGCGCTTCCGGGCATGGTGACGATCTGGACCCGCTCACGGTTGTTCGTGGTGAACCTCAGCCGCCAGGACGAGTCCACCAGGTTGAGCTGGTGGAAGTCGCCGTTCGCGTCGTAGTACTGCACCTCCGCGTCGCCCTCGGAGCCGGTCACCTCGTACAGCACTGTGTACTTGCCGGGGCCGCCGGACGGGGTGGTCGCCGGCCTCGCCGGGGGCGCGCTCGGGTCGTCGGTCCAGTCGCCGGGCTCGCCGTAGATCGGCTCCTCGTACCCGGTGCCGGCTGCGGTCCCGTCGTCCATGGTGCTGCCGAGGAAGGCCAGCCCGACGCAGCCGCAGACGATCAGCGCCAGGACGGTGACGATGCCGACCACCACCCCGACCGCCCAACCGCCGCCGCTGCGGCGCGGCGGCATCCCCGGGTACGCGTACGGCGGCGGGTAGGGCCCCGGCGGGTACGCGGTGGGCGGGAACGGCCCGGGCGGATACGTGCCGGGCTGGTAGGCGCTCGGCGGTGGGGACGAGCCAGGGGTGCCCGGCTGCGCCGGCCAGCCCGGTGCTCCCGGCTGGGCCGGCCACTGCGGTGCGTCCGGGTTGGCGGGCCCGCCCGGCGTCCCGGGCTGTCCCTGGTCGCCGGCGCCCGGCGAGTCGGCCGGAGCGGCCCGGCCCGGATCGCCCGCCGGCCGCCCCTCGGCGCCGCCCGCCTGACCGGGGTGACCGGCGCCGGGGGCGCTCCAGGGCGACGGTGACGACGGCGACCAGGGCTCGGGTGGCGTCCACGGCTGCGGAGCGGCCAGCGGGTCCGGCGGGGTCCAGGTGGAGGGCTGCGGGGTCACCGGCGCGGCGGTCGGGTCGACCGGTCCGGAGGTCGGCTCGGGGGAAGGGGTCGTCTCGGACATCGGCTCAGCTCACAGGGGTACGGCGCGGACGCCCGCGGAACGATGGGCCCGGGGGCGGAGCCCGGCCCCAATGTAGGCCGTGGCGGCCACCCGCGTGGACCCGGTCCGCCCGGTGCGCGGCACGTCCCGAACCGGTACGCAAACGGCAGATGAGCCCGGCTGGTGCGTTGTCCGACATAGCAACCCCGGTGTTCGGTTCGCTCAAATTCAGTGATCGTTAACCGGCCTTCCGAGCACGCGCGATGAGCGAAACTCGGTTAGGCTGCGGACCATGTGTGGAATCGTGGGTTACGCCGGTGCCCGCCCGGCGCTCGGCATCGTGCTTGACGGACTGCGGCGGCTCGAATACCGCGGCTACGACTCGGCCGGTGTCGCCGTGGTCTGCGAGGACGAGCTGCTGACCGAGAAGAAGGCCGGCAAGCTCGCGAACCTGGAGAAGGTCCTCTCCGAGCGGGCGGCCGACAACCCCGAGGACTGCGCCGCCAGCCCGATCGGCATCGGCGACGGCACCACCGGCATCGGCCACACCCGCTGGGCCACCCACGGCGGCCCGACCGACCGCAACGCCCACCCGCACCTCTCCCCGGACGGCCGCGTCGCGGTGATCCACAACGGCATCATCGAGAACTTCGCGAAGCTCCGCGCCGAGCTGGAGGACGAGGGCGTCGAGTTCGCCAGCGACACCGACACCGAGTGCGCCGCGCACCTGATCGCCCGCGCGCTGGCCGACCTGCGCGCGGCCGGCGAGACCGACAGCCCGCAGCTCCTCGCCGCCGCCATGCGCGTGGTCTGCGGGCGCCTGGAGGGCGCGTTCACGCTGCTCGCCGTCGACGCCGGCATCCCCGGCGCGGTGGTCGGCGCCCGGCGCAACTCGCCGCTGGTCGTCGGTCGGGGCGACGGCGAGAACTACCTGGCCAGCGACGTCGCCGCGTTCATCGAGCACACCCGGGACGCGGTCGAGCTGGGGCAGGACCAGATCGTCCTGATCACGCCGGACAGCATCGACATCACCGACTTCCACGGTCAGCCGGCCAGCGGCACCGACTTCCACATCGACTGGGACTCGTCGGCCGCCGAAAAGGGCGGCTACGACTGGTTCATGCTCAAGGAGATCGAGGAGCAGCCGCAGGCCATCGCCGACACGCTGCTGGGCCGGCTCACCGAGACCGGCGAGATCGCCCTCGACGAGGTCCGCCTGAGCGAGCAGGACCTGCGCGACGTCGACAAGATCTTCATCGTCGCCTGCGGCACCTCCTACCACGCCGGCCTGGTCGCCAAGTACGCCATCGAGCACTGGACCCGAATCCCCTGCGAGGTGGAGCTGGCCAGCGAGTTCCGCTACCGCGACCCGGTGCTGGACCGGTCCACGCTGATCGTGGTGATCTCGCAGTCCGGCGAGACGATGGACACGCTGATGGCGCTGCGCCACGCCAAGGAGCAGAAGGCCCGCGTGCTGGCCATCTGCAACACCAACGGCTCGACCATCCCGCGCGAGTCCGACGCCGTGCTCTACACCCACGGCGGCCCGGAGATCGCCGTCGCCTCCACCAAGGCGTTCCTCACCCAGGTCGTCGCCTGCTACCTGATCGGCCTGCACCTGGCCCAGGTGCGCGGCATCAAGTTCGCCGACGAGGTGGGCGCGGTGGTCGCCCAGCTCCAGGATATGCCGGGCAAGCTGCGGGAGCTGCTGGACCGGATCGAGCCGGTCCGTGAGCTGGGCCGCGAGCTGAAGTCCGAGCCGACGGTGCTGTTCATCGGCCGGCACGTGGGCTACCCGGTGGCGCTGGAGGGCGCGCTGAAGCTCAAGGAGCTGGCGTACATGCACGCCGAGGGCTTCGCCGCCGGTGAGCTGAAGCACGGCCCGATCTCGCTGATCGACCAGGGCACCCCGGTGATCTGCATCGTGCCGTCGCCGGTCGGCCGGGGCATGTTGCACGACAAGGTCGTCTCCAACATCCAGGAGGTACGCGCCCGGGGCGCCCGCACGATCGTGATCGCGGAGGAGGGCGACCAGGCGGTGGTCCGCTACGCCGACCACCTGATCTACGTGCCGCGTACGCCGACACTGCTGGCGCCGCTGGTGACCACCGTGCCGTTGCAGGTGCTCGCCGCCGAGATCGCCGCCGCCCGCGGGCACGACGTGGACCAGCCCCGGAACCTGGCCAAGTCGGTCACCGTCGAGTAGTCCGCTTTTCGCCAGCGGTCCCTCCACCCGTCGGCCGGGGGGAGGGACCGCGCCGTCTCCGGCCCGCCCCGGGCGGCTCCCGGATCCTTTGGGACGGCCGCCGGACGGCATCGGGCGGCTCATCGGCCCAGCACGATCCGGGCCATCCCGTCCAGCGCCGGGTTGTCCGGGTCCCAGTAGCCGGTGTGACCGTGCGGGGCGCTCGGGAACCGCCGCCCGCCGAAACCCGGCGCGCTCGGGTCGGCGCCGAACCAGAGCCGCTCGGCGTGCGGGTCGAGCACGGCCAGCGCCGGGCCGAGCGGCGTGCCGGCGAGCAGGGCGCGGCGGGCCAGCTCGTCCGGCGGACGCGCCAGCCGGATCACGTCGTCCGGCGCGGTCGACGACCAGACCTCGCCGGCGCGCATCCGCAGCTCGGTGGCGTGGTCGACGCCGACGCCGGGCGAGCCGACGAATACCAGCGCGTCCGCGCTCAGCCCGTGGTCCCGGGCGGCGGCGCCGACCACCAGCGAGCCGTAGCTTGCCCGAGCACCGTCTGCCGGGCCGGCGAACCCTCGTGTGCGGCGCGTAGCCCTCCTGGAACCGGTGCAAGCCGGCCCGGTCCTCGGCCTGCCGGGGGCCGGCCGCCTCGGTGAG
>NZ_KK037233.1:5137332-5178465 GCF_000568915.1 Micromonospora sp. M42
CGATCCGGGCGGTCAGCGCGTCGGCGCGACGGCGCACCGGCCCGGCGAGCCCTCGCCAGGCCACCCCGGCCGTGGACCAGGCGCCCGGATCGGCCCGCCAGAGCTGCGCGTACCCGACGTCCGCCGGGCCCTCGCCGGGCCCTCCGGAGCTCGGATCGGGCCGCCCGGGAGCGCCGCCGGTCACCGGAGCACCCCGCTGAGGCGGCGCGCGGCGCGCTCGTCCACCGCCTCGTAGCCGTCCGCCCCGCGGCGCAACGCCCCGGCGGTGTCGGCCACCCGGGCGCCGAGCGCGCCGGACCAGCGCCGTACCGCGGACTCCAGGTCGGCCAGCGCCGCCCCGGCCCGCCAGCCGTCCGGCGCCGCCACCAGCAGCGCCTCCGGCGCCGCCCCCCGGCCCGGTGGCCAGCCGGTACGCGTCGTCGGCCAGCTCCCGTGCGACCGCGCGCAGCAGCTCCGGGTCGACGTCGAACGGTTTCTCCACCACGTGACCTCCCCACGTTGCCCGACGCCACCCACCGGCCCCGGACACCGGGACGCTAGGCCGCCCGGCGACCCGGCCGCCGACCCCTGTGGACAACGGCCGGGGTTTTCCACAGGGCGTTTCCGTCAGCCGGTCCCGGGTTCGTACCGCCGGTAGGGTGAGGCCGTGACCGGGGCAGCGGCGGGCGGGCGCTGAGCCGGCGCGACGAACGGGACGGGGTGGCATGAGACCGGTATGGCGCGTCGCGGACGTTCGCGCGGCGGAGGCGGGCCTGATGGCCACCCTTCCGCCCGGGGCGCTGATGCAGCGGGCCGCGGCCGGGCTGGCCCGGCGCTGCGCCCTGCTGCTCGGTGACCGGGGCGGGGTCTACGGCGCCCGGGTGCTGCTGCTGATCGGCTCCGGCGACAACGGCGGTGACGCGCTCTTCGCGGGCGCGCACCTGGCCCGCCGGGGCGCTGCGGTGGCCGCGCTGCTGCTGAGCCCCGGGCGGGCGCACGCGGAAGGGCTGGCGGCCCTGCGTGCCGCCGGCGGGCGCGTCGTCGACCGGCCGCCCGCCGGAGCCGACCTGGTGCTCGACGGGATCGTGGGCATCGGCGGCACCGGCGGGCTGAGGGAGACCGCCGAGCAGTTGGCCGCGAGCCTGACCGGGCAGCGCGGGCGCGACGGTGGGCCCGCTACGGTGGTCGCTGTCGATGTGCCGAGCGGCGTCGCCGTCGACACCGGCCACGTCCCGCTGACCGACGCCGGGCGGCCCCGCGCGGTCCGCGCCGACGTGACGGTGGCGTTCGGCGCGCTCAAACCGGCGCTGGTCGTCGGCCCGGCCGCCGAGCTGGCCGGCGAGGTCGAGCTGGTCGACATCGGGCTGACGCCGTGGCTGCGCGGCACCCCGGCGCTCCAGGTGATCGAGCAGACGGACGTGGTCGGCTGGTGGCCGGAGCTGGGCGCGTCGTCGGAGAAGTACACCAGGGGTGTGGTCGGCGTGGCCACCGGCTCGGCCACCTACCCCGGCGCCGCGGTGCTCTCGGTCGCCGGGGCGCTCGCCGGCCCGACCGGCCTGGTCCGCTACGCCGGGAGCGCCAAGGGCGAGGTGCTGCACCAGCACCCGTCGGTGATCGCCACCGGCCGGGTCGCGGACGCGGGCCGGGTGCAGGCGTGGGTGTGCGGCTCCGGCCTCGGTACGGGCGAGGAGTCCGCCGCCGAGCTGCGCGCGGTGCTTGCCGCGCCGGTGCCGGTGGTGCTCGACGCGGACGCGCTGACGCTGCTCGTCGACGGCAAGCTGGCCGACCGGCTGCGCGGCCGGGACGCGCCGATCGTGGTGACGCCGCACGACCGGGAGTACGCCCGGCTCTGCGGCGAGATGCCGGGGGAGGACCGGGTCGCCGCCGCGCTGCGGCTGGCCGCCTGGATGAACGCGGTGGTGCTGCTCAAGGGTGACCACACGATCATCGGCACGCCCGACGGCCGCGCGTACGTGAATCCGACCGGCACGCCGGTGCTGGCCACCGGCGGCACCGGCGACGTGCTGGCCGGGCTGCTCGGTTCGCTGCTCGCCGCCGGGCTGGCCCCGGAGCGGGCGGCCGCCGCGGCGGCGTACCTGCACGGGCTGGCCGGCCGGGAGGCGGCGCGCGGCGGTCCGGTCACCGCGCCCGACGTGGCGGCGGCGTTGCGTCCGGTACTGGCCCGGCTGGGCTGATCCGGGCGGCGACGCCCGGGTGGCGACGGGCACCGCCCGCACGGCTCAGGGCGCTGATGATCACTGACGGAAGTAGGCTGGGGACATGTGGCAGTCGGAGGTGCGCGTCGACCTGGACGCGATCCGGGAGAACGTGACCCGGCTCAAGGCCGGCACCAGCGCCGAGCTGATGGCGGTGGTCAAGGGCGACGGCTACGGCCACGGCATGGTGCCCGCCGCCCGCGCGGCGCTCGACGCGGGGGCGGACCAGCTCGGCGTCTGCACGCTGGACGAGGCGCTGCGGCTGCGCCAGGACGGCATCACCGCGCCGGTGCTGGCCTGGCTGCTCACACCCGGGCTGCCGCTGCACGACGGGATCACCGTCGGCGTCGACCTCGGCTGCGCCAGCCTCACCCAGCTCGACGAGATGATCGAGGCGAGCCGCCGGGCGGACCGCCCGGCCCGGCTGCACCTCAAGATCGACACCGGGTTGGCGCGGGGCGGCGCCACCGTCGCCGACTGGCCGGCGCTGCTGGAGGCCGCCGCGAAGGCCCAGGCCGACGGCCTGGTCGAGGTGGTCGGCGTGTGGAGCCACTTCGTGTACGCGGACTCGCCCGGCCACCCCACCACCGACCGCCAGCTCGCCGTCTTCCACGAGGGGCTGGAGATGGTGACGCGCGCCGGTCTGCGCCCTCGGTACCGCCACCTGGCCAACTCGGCCGCCACGCTGACCCGGCCGGACACGCACTTCGACCTGGTCCGGCCCGGCATCGCGGTCTACGGTCTGTCGCCGGTCGCGGGCGAGCAGTTCGGCCTGCGCCCGGCGATGACCGCCCGCGCCCGGGTGATGCTGACCAAGCGGGTCGCGGCCGGCACCGGCGTCTCCTACGGGCACACCTACCTCACCGAGCAGGAGACCAACCTGGCGGTGGTGCCGCTCGGCTACGCCGACGGTGTGCCCCGGCACGCCTCCAACACCGGCCCGGTGCACCTCGCCGGCAAGCGCCGGAACATTTCCGGCCGGGTCTGCATGGACCAGTTCGTGGTCGACTGCGGCGACGACGAGGTGGCCGCCGGTGACATGGTGACGCTGTTCGGCGACGGCGCGGACGGCGGGCCCACAGCCGACGACTGGGCCGAGGCGGTCGGCACCATCAACTACGAGATCGTGACCCGTTTCGGCGGCGTGCGGGTGCCCCGGTTCTACGACGGCGAGCGCGCATGAGTCTCCGGTTGCCGCGTCCGCGTACCGCCGCCGGCAAGGTCGCCGGGCTGGTCGGCGCCGCCGTCGGGGTGGCCGCCGCCGGGCTCGCGGCGGGCGTGGTCAGCGAGCGGGTGCTGGTCCGCCGGCTCAAGAACGACCCCACCGACAGGTACGCCGACGAGGTCTTCGGCGAGCAGCGCTACGACCAGGCGTACCGGCTGGAGATGCCGGACGGCACCGACATCCACGTGGAGGTGGTCGAGCCGACCCGCCCGGTCGCCGGGCACCCGACTGTGGTGCTGGTGCACGGGTTCTGCCTGGACATGGGCACGTTCCACTTCCAGCGCAAGCGGCTCGCCGAGCGCGGCGACTACCGGGTGGTCGCGTACGACCAGCCGGGGCACGGCCGTTCCGGCCGGCTGGAGAGCGGCGAGTACGACCTGACCGCGCTGGGCCACACGCTGCGCCGGGTGCTCGACGAGGTGGCCCCGGAGGGCCCGCTGGTGCTGGTCGGGCACTCGATGGGCGGCATGACGATCATGGCGCTGGCCGAGCTGTACCCGGAGATGTTCGGTGACCGCGTGGTCGGCACCGTGCTGATGGCGACCTCGGGCGGTCTGGCGGCGGAGACGAAGCTGGTGGCGCCCGCGCTGCTCGGCCGCGTCGGCTCGCCGGTGCTCTACATGATGAGCAACGCCACCCGGTACGGCGGCACGGTGATCGACCGGGCGCGCCGGTCGACCTCGAACGTGGCCTGGCTGCTCACCCGCAAGTACGGCTTCGGCACCTCGGCGCCGAGCCCGGCCCTGGTGTCGTACGTCGAGATGATGAACTCGCGCACCTCGGCCGACACGGTCACCCGCTACCTGCGGACGATCGCCACCCACTCCCGGTTCCCGGCGCTGGCCGCGCTGGCCGGCACGCCGGTGCTGGTGATCGTGGGGGACAAGGACATGATCACGCCGGTGACACACTCCGAGGAGATCGTCCGGCGGCTGCCGCACGCCGAGTTCGTGAAGATCGACGACAGCGGGCACGTGGTGATGCTGGAGCACGCCGACGAGGTGAACGCGGCTCTGGAGAGGTTCCTGGATTCGCTATGACAGTGGTCGTGGAGCTGAAGACGGTCGACGACACCCACGAGTTCGGGCGTCGGCTGGCCGGGGTGCTGCGCGCGGGTGACCTGCTGCTGCTCAGTGGCCCGCTCGGGGCCGGCAAGACCGCGCTGACCCAGGGCATCGGCGCCGGCCTGGGCGTACGCGGCGACATCACCTCGCCCACCTTCGTCATCGCCCGGGTGCACCGCCCCGACCCGGATCGGGGCGGCCGGGTGACGCTCGTGCACGCCGACGCGTACCGCCTGGGTGAGGCCGCCGACCCGCGGGCGGAGATCGACGACCTCGACCTGGACGCCTCGGTGGACGAGGCGGTGACAGTGGTGGAGTGGGGCGAGGGAATGGTCGAGCAGCTGGTCGACGCGCACCTGCGGGTACGCATCGACCGCCGCGACGACGACACCCGGGCGGTCACGCTGGAACCGGTCGGTGGCGACTGGGCCGCCCGGGTCGCCGAACTGTCCTGAGTCAGGGCTGAAGGGGCATCGTCCAGCAGTTGGAGTAGGCGGTCCGCCCGGCGAGCCGGTCGCTCATCCAGGCCACCGCGTCGCCCTGGTCGGTGATGAGCGGCACCAGGTGGTTGGTGAGGATCTTGTCGCCGAGGTTGGGCAGGCTGATCGCCTGGTAGGTCACGTTGCCGCCCCTGCGGCACCAGTCGACAGCCAGTTGACGGGCCTGCCGGTGGGGCACGATGTCGTCCTGGATGCCTGTTGCCACACGTACCGGGCCGGTGGGCTTGAGCGTGCCGATGCGCTGCCGGTCGAGGACGGCCTGGGCCTCGGGCGAGGCGGCGATGACGGCGGTGAGGGAGCGGCCGCCGGTGATCCACTTGCTGCTCCTGGTGAACGCGTACCGGAGGATCGCGTCGCCGACGCACATGGTCGAGGTGTCCTTCAGCGCCGCCCGGCCGGTGTCGTTGACGGCGGCCTCGATGACGTCCCGCAGCGCCGGGTCGGACTGGGCGAAGCCGTTCAGCGACCACCCCAGCGCCCCCACCAGCGCGCTGCCGTCGATGCCGCCGATGACCGCGGTGAGGTCGGCGGGCGGCGCGCCGACGTAGGTGCCGGCGAGCGGCACGTCGGGCGCGTAGGTGGACTGGAGTTCGGCGGCCGCGGCGCTGGCGCCCCCGCCCTGGCTGTAGCCGTAGAGACCGACGCGGGACTGGGCGGTGACCGATGCTCCGGGTACGGCGCGGGCGGCGCGGGCCGCGTCGAGCAGGGCGCGTCCCCCGTCGAGGCGGTTGACGTAGGTGTGCAGCCGGTCGGTCGTGCCCAGGCCGACGTAGTCGGTGACGACGACGGCCGCGCCGGTGGCGAGCAAACGATAGATCGCCAGGGCCTCGTAGCCGACGGACAGGGTGTCGCCGGTGAGCGTGAGCGGGTGTTGCAGCGAGAACGACGGCGCGCACTGGTCGCCCTGCCCCATGGTTCCGGAGGCGACGGCGACGAGCGGGCGCGGGCCGGCGCCCCGCCACACCGCCGACGGTTCGATGTAGGCGCCGGTCACCGCGACGGGCCGGCCGTTGGAGTCGGTGGACCGGTACATGAGTCGGGTGGCGGTGCCGGGCATCGGGCGGCCGTCGAGCCCGGGAATGCTCAGGCCGAGCGGCAGGGGTTCGGTGCGGATCAGCGTGCCGTTGGTGGCGGGCAGGTCGGCGGGCGGGTGGTAGAAGGCGGGGATGGTCACGCCGCGGGAGACCACGGGCGGGGCGTCGTCGGCGGCTGCGGCTGCGCCGGATCCGGCCAGGTAGGTGGCTGCCGCCGCGGCGACGGCGAGGATCCGGAGGCCGATCGCGCGGCGGGCGGAGGGCGTGCGGGGACGGGTGTTCCTGCTGCTCACGGGCACTCCTAGCGAGCATCGACGGTGGTGGATGCAAGCTAGCAGTGGTGGTGTGGCGTAAGTAACTTGCCAGTAGGTTACGCTCCGGTAACTTTTCCCGTCCAGTACCCGGCCCGGCCGCTGCCCGGGAGTGTCGGTCGCGGCTGGTAGGAAGATGGCGACCGACTAGGAGAGGTTGCCGATGCCCGACGCCCCCACCCTGGACCTGCCGGCGCTGTTGCCGGAGGCCTGGCGTGCCGTGCTCACCCCCCACCTCGACCCGGCCCGCACCGCCGCGCTGGCCGAGTTCGTCACCCGGGAGTACGCGACCGCCACGGTCTTCCCGCCGCTGGAGGACCTGTTCTCCGCCTACCGGCACTGCGCGCCGGCCGACACGAGGGTGCTCATCCTCGGCCAGGACCCGTACCACAAGGCGGGCCAGGCGCACGGGCTGAGCTTCAGCGTGCGCGAGGGGGTGGCGGTGCCGCCGTCGCTGCGCAACGTCTTCAAGGAGCTGAGCGAGGACCTGGGCGTGCCCAAGCCGCGCAGCGGAAACCTCGACGGCTGGGCCGCGCAGGGCGTGCTGCTGCTCAACTCGGTGCTGACGGTCCGGCAGGCCACCCCCGGCTCGCACGCGAACAAGGGCTGGGAGGAGTTCACCGACGCCACGATCCGGGCGCTGGACGCGCTCGACCAGCGCGTGGTCTTCCTGCTCTGGGGCGGCTACGCCCGCAAGAAGGCGGCGCTGGTGACCAACCCGCGGCACGTGGTGCTGGAGGCCGGGCACCCGAGCCCGATGAACCCGCGCGGCTTCCTCGGCAGCCGTCCGTTCAGCGCGGCAAACAAGGCGCTCGCCGACGCGGGGCTGCCCACCGTCGACTGGGAACGCTCAGCCGGCTGACCCGTCCGGCGCCTCGCCCGCCGCGGCGAGGCGCCGGCGGTACCGGGACAGCAGCTCGGCCGTACGCTTGTCGGTCACCTCCACCTCGATCAGCGGCTCCACCGGGTACGTACGTTCACCGAGGCGGACCTCGATGGGCTCAGGCAGTTCGTCGCACATCCGGGCCCGCAGCTCGCCGAACCGGGTCCGCCAGCGGTGCTCGCCCGGTTCCTCGGGCTCCGGGTGGCCCCCGCCCCACTCCTGCCATCGGGCATCCCAGCGCTGCGCGCGGCCCCGCTCCAGGAACGCCGTGAACCGCGGGGAGTCCCGCCACCGCACCGCGATCTCGACCGCGTCCACCGGCAGCGGCGCGCCCTGCAACAGGGCCGCCGTGCCGCCCGCCAGCACGTACGGCAGGTCGCCCAGCGCGTCCATGATCGGGTCCAGCCGGAGATGATCGATCCGCTCGGTCAGCGCGGTCCCGGCCATTTCGTCCAGCGCCGCGTCCAGGTGACTGTCCAGCGGCTCGACCTCGATCCGCAGTTGCCGATCCAGCGCGGCGAGCAGACGTTCCGCGGTGGTCAGGCTGGGCAGCCGGTCGCCGCGCTCGATCCGGGCGACGGCGGCCTGGCTGATCCCGACCCGCGCGGCCAGGGCCTGCTGGGTGAGTCCGGCCAGTTCCCGTTCGTGGCGCAGGGCGCGGGCGATCTCCTGGGCCAGGCGACTCTCCGTCATCTCCGGAGGATGGCAACTCGCCGTCGAGCGATATACCTGTGAGTCATATTTATGACCGAGAGGTATATCGCTCCCAGGTCACCTCTTCCGTCGGGACACTACGCACCGTGACCGGGTCAGCGGCGAGGGCGTGCCGAGGGCGGACGGGGCGGACGGCTAGGCTGGCTTACCGTGCTCGTACTCGTGGTGGACTCCTCGACGCCCGCGGTGACCGCGGCGCTGGCCGAGGTCTCGGCGGACGGCGTCGCGGTTCGTGCGTCCCGGTGCACCGTCGACGCCCGCGCCCACGGCGAGCTGCTCGCGCCGCAGGTCGACGCCGTGCTGGCGGACGTCGGCGCGCGGCCCGCCGACCTGGCCGCGATCGTCGCCGGCCTCGGCCCGGGCCCGTTCACCGGGCTGCGCGTCGGGCTGGTCACCGCCGCCACCATGGGTCAGGTGCTCGGCGTCCCCACGTACGGTGTCTGCTCGCTGGACGGGCTCGGCCACCCGGCGGCCGCCGGCGAGCCGGTGCTTGCGGCGAGCGACGCGCGGCGGCGGGAGATCTACTGGGCCGTCTACGACGGCGCCGGGTCAGCGCCTGGCCGGCCCGGAGGTGGCGGCCCCGGGTGGTCGCGCAGCGGGGCGGGCGCGCACTATAACTATGAAAGGGATCACACTTTTCCTGATGAATTATCATGGCAGACGCCAACTAGCTCCTTGTGCTCTTACCGCAGTGAAGACGAATACATAGGGACATAAACGCCCAACCGCGAGGTGTACTGTGGAGCAGCCCTTGTTTACATGGCCACCCAAAGGAAAATCGAACGAACACCTTACCAGGGGGGCCTCCTAGCATGGTGTTACTTCCCCGGACGCGGTCGCCGCCACCGGCACAAGCCGGTCCTACATGAGGCTGGGCCCGGTTCCGCTGGTGGCACGTCGAGGAGGTGCTGCCCATCGAGGCGGACCTGTTCGGCGCCGAGCAGTGGTCGGCGGCGATGTTCTGGAACGAACTCGCCAACGGCCACTTCTATCTCGCCGCCACCGACGACGACGGCACCGTGCTCGGCTACGCCGGGCTGGCCGTCTACCCGCCCGACGAGGCATGGGTGCAGAACGTCGCGGTCCGCCGGGACGCGCAGCGGCGGGGCATCGGCCGGCTGCTGCTGGAGGCGCTGCTCGCCGAGGCGGCCCGGCGCGGCGTCCGCAGCACGCTGCTGGAGGTCGCCGCGGACAACGCCCCGGCGCAGCGGCTCTACGCCGGCTACGGCTTCGAGCCGATCGGCGTACGACGCGGCTACTACCAACCGAGCAACACCGACGCGCTGGTCATGCAGCGCAACGAGGACTGACGCGCATGGCTGACGAACCACTGATCCTCGGCATCGAGACCTCCTGCGACGAGACCGGCGTGGGCATCGTGCGCGGGCACACGCTGCTCGCCGACGCGCTCGCCTCCAGCGTCGAGGAGCACGCCCGGTTCGGCGGCGTGGTGCCCGAGGTGGCCAGCCGCGCCCACCTGGAGGCGATCGTGCCGACCATGGACCGGGCGCTGCGCGAGGCAGGCGTCACCATCGCCGACATCGACGCCATCGCCGTGACCTCCGGGCCTGGCCTGGCCGGCGCGCTGCTCGTCGGGGTCGCCGCCGCCAAGGGGTACGCGGTCGCGGCGGAAAAGCCGGTGTACGGGGTGAACCACCTCGCCGCGCACGTGGCTGTGGACACGCTCGAACACGGCCCGCTGCCCGAGCCCGCCATCGCGCTGCTGGTCTCCGGCGGCCACTCCTCGCTGCTGCGCGTCGACGACCTGGCCCGCGACGTCGTACCGCTCGGCGCCACCATCGACGACGCGGCCGGCGAGGCGTTCGACAAGGTGGCCCGGCTGCTCGGGCTGCCGTTCCCGGGCGGACCGTACATCGACCGCGAAGCGCGTGCCGGTGACCCGGCGGCGATCGCCTTCCCGCGCGGGCTGACCGCCGCGAAGGACCTGGTCGGACACCGGTTCGACTTCTCCTTCTCCGGCCTGAAGACGGCGGTGGCCCGCTGGGTGGAGGCGCGGCAGCGGGCCGGTGAGCCGGTCCCGGTCGCCGACGTGGCGGCGTCCTTCCAGGAGGCGGTCTGCGACGTGCTGGTCGGCAAGGCGATCGACGCCTGCCGCACCAGCGGCATCGACACGCTGGTGATCGGCGGCGGAGTGGCAGCCAACTCCCGGCTGCGGGCGATGGCCGAGCAGCGGGCCGGCAAGTACGGCATCCGGGTGCGTACGCCCCGGCCGAAGCTCTGCACGGACAACGGCGCGATGGTGGCCGCGCTCGGCTCGCACCTGGTCGCCGCGGGCGTCGCGCCGAGCCGGCTGGACCTGCCGGCCGACTCGGCGATGCCGCTGACAGTGGTCAGTGTGTGAGCGGGGAGGAAACCGACATGATCGTCCGGATGTGGGAGGCCAAGGCCGAGTCGTACGGCTTCGCCGACCTGATCACCTGGGTCTGCGAGACCGCGCTGCCCGAGTTCGAGCACGACCCGATGCACGTCTCCAGCGAGGTGTTCTCCTCCACCGACCACCGGCTCGTGGTCATCTCCAAGTGGCGGAACAACCCCCGGGAACTGCCCGAGCCACCGGCGCGCCTGATCGCCCGCCCGCCGCACAGCTGGGACTTCGCCCAGGTCGACCGCTGACGCCGCCGCCCCGCTAGGAGCGGCGGGTCAGCCGCCAGGTGGCGTACCCGCCGGTGCCGAGCGCGATCAGGAACACCGCCCACACCAGTCCGGTGCCGACCTGGAGCCCACCGCCGCTGCCCACGTTGGCCTGGGCGGCGGCGACGAGCGAGTCGCTCTGCGCGGGCGGCAGCGCGGCCGGCGGCAACTGCTGCCAGCGCACCAGCCCGGTGCTCTCCAGCATGGTCATGTGGTCGTTGACGAACTTGTTGGCGTCCTCGGCCAGCTTCCGCACGATCGGGTCGCGGGTGCTGGCCCGGACCGCGCCGATCACCGGGAAGATCTTGCCGTGGGCGACCCGCAGCCGGGTGACGAAGATCTGGTCGAACCGGGCGCCGGTGGCGTTCCGCATCTCGGTCAGCCACCCCTGCTGCTCTGCCGTCGGATCCGTCGGCAGGGTGGCGCCGAGCTTGTTGGCCGCCTCGACCACCAGCTGGTCCAGCTCCGCGTGCTGCTTGGCGATCTCCGCGCCGACCTCGCGTACCCGGGCGGACTGGCCCTTCTCGGCCGCCATCTGCCCGGCCGGCATCTCCCACAGCCCGGCCAGCCGTACGCCGTTGAGCAGCGTCATGTCGGCGGCGTTCATCTGCACGCCGGGGTTGGGCGCGGCCTGCGCCGTCCCGGGAACGACGCCGATCCCCGCGCCCAGCGCGGCGAGCAGCAGTACCACCCGGTGCGCCAGCTTGCGGCGTGCGGATTCCAGCGATGCCATGGTTGCGGTGCCTCCTCGGTCCGGACCGGTACGCGGGGTCGTGGACGGCCGCGCAAGCCGGCCGCCCGTCCGCACACTGGTACGGATCACCGGGCCGATCAGTTCAGCGGATCGGCGAGGAGTCGTTCGAACGCCAGCTCGGCGGCGCCGATCAGCGCCGCGTCGTCGCCCAGCTTCGGGGTACGCAGCCGCACGTGCTCCAGGCACGCGGGCAGCCCGTTGGAGTTGAGCCGGCTGCGCACCTGCGCGGCGGAGGCCAGGTAGAGGTCACGCATGGTGCCGCCGAAGATGACCATCTCCGGGTTGAAGATGTTCACCAGGTTCGCGACGCCGAAGCCGAGCCAGTCGCCGGCCTGCCGTACCGCGGTCTGCGCGCGGGCGTCGCCCCGGTCGGCGGCGTCGAAGACCGCCAGCAGCGCGTCCCGGCCGCGCGCCTCGGACCGGCCGGCGGCGCGCAGCAGCCCGTGCTCGCCGATCTCGGTCTCCCAGCAGCCGCGCCGGCCGCAGTCGCAGCGCACCCCGTCGCGGACCACCACCATGTGGCCCACCTCGCCGCCGTAGCCGCCGTGCCCCCTCAGCCGCCGCCCTCCCGCGATGATGCCCGCGCCCACACCGACGTCGCCGTAGATGTAGATGACGTTGTCGCAGCCGACCGCCGCGCCCCGGGCGTGCTCGGCGTACGCGGCCACGTCGGCCACGTTGCCCACCGTGATCGGTACGTCTATCCCCAGCTCGACGGCGAGCGCCGCACCGATCGGCTCGTCCACCCAGCCGGTGGTGGGGCTGAGCCGGACCAGCCCGTCCTCGCGGCGGACCATGCCGCACACCGCCACGCCGGCGCCGACGCAGATCGCGTCCGGCGGCACCGACTGGTGCATCTCCTTGACCGCGCCGGCGAGCAGCGGGGCGGCCTCCCCGGCGACCAGGTTGCGCGGCCGGTCCATCTCCCGGCGGTCGAGCACCTCACCGCCGAGTCCGACCCGCGCGGCCCGCAGCCGGTCCACCTCGACGCTGTACGCGTACGCGTAGACCCGCCCCGACTCGGGCCGGACGACGAGTGACGGTCGTCCGGCCCGGCCGGTCTCCTTCGGCGTCCCCTCGCTGACCAGACCGGCGCCGGCCAGGTCCGCGGTCAGCGCGCCGATGGTGCTGCGGTTGAGTCCGAGCGCGGTGGTCAGCTCGGCGCGGGTGGTGGCCCCGTGGACGTGCACGTATCGGAGCAATGCGCCCAGGTTCTGCCGACGGATCTCGTCCTGACTGGGGCCCGCGCGCATTGCCACTGCCATGGTGTTTCCGTACCCCTGCTCAGCGGTTGCCGGTCGCGGCGGCCCGCCGACGCGAGAGCGCGTCGATGGTCGCCGCGGCGAGCAGCACCACGCCGGTGACCACGTACTTGACGCCCGAGCTGTATCCCATCAGTCCCATACCGTTGTCGATGACCGCGACCACCGCGCCTCCGAGCACGGCGTCGAGGACCCGGCCCTTGCCGCCGAAGAGGCTGGTGCCACCGATCACCGCCGCGCCGACGGCGTAGAGCAGTACGTTACTGCCCCCGGTGTTGGGGTCGACCGAGTTGCCCCTGCTGGCGGCCACGATGCCACCGATGGCGGCCATCGAGGAGCAGATGACGAAGACGGAGATACGGATCCGGTCGACGTTGATGCCGGCCCGGCGGGCCGCCTCGGCGTTGCCGCCGACCGCGTAGATGTGCCGCCCGTAGCTGGTGCGCTGGAGCACGAACGTCCAGACGATCAGCAGCACCGCGATGATCGGCACCACGATCGGCACGCCCTTGAGCGAGGTGATCAGCACGTTGCGGCTGCGCTCCAGGTTGAGGACGTAGACCGCCACGCCGAGGATCACGGCCAGGCCGGCGATCCGCGCGCCGACCACCGTGAGCGGGTCGGTGAGCAGGCCACGGGCGGCCCGGTTGCGGTACCGGAGCAACTGCACTGCCGCGTACCCGGCGACGGCCACCGCGGCGAGCGCCCAGCCCAGCGCCGGGGAGAGGTTGCGGTTGGCGATCGCGACGAGCACGTCGTCGCGGATCGCGATGTTGGCGCCCTCGTCCATCAGCGTCAGCACGACACCCTGGAAGGCGAGGAACCCGGCGAGCGTCACCACGAAGGACGGGATGCCGACCTTGGCGACCAGCAGGCCCAGCACGGTGCCGATCACCAGACCGGTGACGACGGCGGCGAGCACCGCCACGTACCAGGGGTAGCCGAGCACGGTGACCACGTTGGCCAGGATCGCGGCGCAGACGCCGCTGGCGAAGCCGGCGGAGAGGTCGATCTCGCCGAGCAGCAGGACGAAGACCAGGCCCATGGCGATGAGCGTGACCGCCGCGCCCTGGGTGAACAGGTTCGCCAGGTTGCCGGCGGTGAAGAACGACGGGCGGGCGATCGAGAAGCCCACCGCCAGCGCCACGAGCATGACCACCGCGGGGAGCGCGCCGATGTCGCCGCCGCGTACCCGGCGCCAGTAGTTGTTCACGTGGCTGTTCAGGGTCGGTGTCGGCGCGACGCCGGCCGGGCCTTCCTTCTTCACGACGATGGCGGTCATCGGATGGCTCCTGGGGTGGTGTCGGCGGGCGCGGCGCCGTTGCCGCCCGGCTCGCCGGTGAGGCCGAGGCCGCCGGATCGGCCGGCGGTGATCAGCTCGACCACCTGCGAGTGGGTGATGTCGGTGGTCTTCACCTGGGCGACCATCTGGCCGAGGTAGAGCGCGGCGATCCGGTCGGAGACGGCGAAGACGTCGTTCATGTTGTGCGAGATGAGCACCACGGCCAGGCCGTTGTCGGCCAGCCGGCGCACCAGCTCCAGCACCTGGGCGGTCTGCGCGACGCCGAGCGCGGCGGTCGGCTCGTCCAGGATGACCAGCCGGCTGTTCCAGAGCACGGCCTTGGCGATGGCGACGGTCTGCCGCTGGCCGCCGGAGAGGCTGGCCACGTGCTGGCGCAGCGACTTCACGGTGCGCACGCTCAGGCCGGCGAGCGTCTCGGCGGCCATCTGCTCCATGGTCGGCTCGTCGAGCACGATGCCGCTGCGCTTCTCCCGGCCGAGGAACATGTTCTGCACGATGTCGAGGTTGTCGCAGAGCGCGAGATCCTGGTAGACGACCTCGATCCCGAGCGCGGCGGCGTCCCGGGGGCTGTTGATGGTCACCGGCCGGCCGTCGAAGAGGAACTCGCCGGCGTCGGTGGGGTGGATGCCGCTGATGCACTTGACCAGGGTCGACTTGCCGGCGCCGTTGTCACCGACGAGCGCGGTCACCTCGCCGGGGTGCGCGGCGAAGGCGACGTCGCGCAGCACCTGGACGGGACCGAAGCTCTTGTCGATCCCGCGTAGCTCCAGCAGGGGGGTTGCGGACACGGGGTTCTCCTTTGGGCGGAGGGAGGTCTCGGATCCCGTCCGGCGCGGGCGCCGCCCGGCACGGGAGAACCCGTGCCGGGCGGCGCCGCCTGAGGCGGGTGGGTCAGCTCACGCCGGCGTCGGTGCAGAGCTTCGCGAAGGCACCGGTGCAGAGTTCTTCCTTGGTGACGTAGCCGTCGGCCACGACGTCCTTGACGTTGTCCTTGAAGATGGCCTTGGGCTCCAGCAGCACGGCCGGCACGTCCCGGTTGCCCTCCGGGTCCTTGACCGTCTGGCCGGTGTCCTTCCGCTCACCCTTGGCGAGCGCGATGGCCAGCTCGGCGGCGGCGTCCGCCTCCTTCTTGACCGCCTTGTAGACGGTCATGCACTGGTCACCGGCGAGGATGTTCTGCAGGCCCTCCTTGGTGGCGTCCTGACCGGTCACCGGGACCTTGCCGTTGAGCTTGTTCTTCTTCAGCACCGAGATGGCCGCGTTGCCGAGACCGTCGTTGGCGGCGAGCACGCCGTCGATCTTGCCGCCGGCCTTGGTCATCTGCTGCTCGAAGATCGTGGCGGCCTGCGCGTTGTCCCAGGCCGGCACCGGGTCGTCGGCGACCTTGGTGTACTCCTTCGAGTCGAACTTCGGCTTGAGCACCGAGTCGTACCCGTTCTTGAACAGGGTGGCGTTGTTGTCGGTCGGCGAGCCGTTGAGGTACGCGATCGACGGGTTCTTGACGCCCTTGTCGGTCAGGCACTTGCTCAGGCCCTCGCCCTGGAGCTTGCCGACGGCCTCGTTGTCGAAGCTGACGTAGTACTGGGCGGAGCCGCCCAGGGTCAGCCGGTCGTAGTCGATGGTCGCGACGCCCTGCGACTTGGCCTTGTCGAGCACGGCCTTGCCGGTGCCGGAGTCCAGGTTGACGATCATCAGGACGTTGACGCCGCTGGTGATCATCTGGTCGGCGATGGTCTGGAACGCGGTCTTGTCGTTCTGCGCGTTCTGGATGTCGGAGTCGACGCCGGCCGCGTCGAACGCCGCCTTGAGGTACTTGCGGTCCGCGCCCTCCCAGCGGGCGGAGGACTTGCTGTCCGGCAGGATCACGCCGATCTTCGGCTTCTTGGCGTTGGAGCCGCCGGCCTCGTCGGAAGAACCGCCGTTGTCACCGCAGGCGGCCATGCTGCCGGTCGCGAGGAGACCGACGGCCGCGAAGGTGAGGAAGCCCTTGCGCATGTGCAGGGTCCTTTCGGAGGTGGGGGAGTGGTGATGTTTTGTTGTGTCCGGCAACGTATTCCCCGCCTCCCATGCGCCGCAAGACTGCCGAGGTCAGAAGTTTGTTGGCGGCGGTAACAATTCAGCAACGCGGTTGTCACCCGCGGGACACCGCCGGGAGAGCGCGCTCCGGGAACGCTCCCACACGTACCGTCACGAGCCCGCTCAGGTGGCGGCGATCGATGCCGTGGCCGCCCCGGTGAGCGCCACCAGATCCGTCGGCGTGAGCTGCACCTGCAATCCCCGGCGGCCCGCCGACACGTACACGGTCGGGTGCGCCAGCGCCGAGGAGTCGACGACTGTCGGTAGCCGCTTACGTTGGCCGAGCGGACTGATGCCGCCCCGCACGTACCCGGTCGCCCGCTCGGCCACCGCCCGGTCCGCCATCACCGCGCGCTTGCCGCCCACCGCGGCGGCCAGCGCCTTCAGGTCCAGCTCGCCGGTCACCGGCACCACCGCCACGGTCAGCCCGCCGTCGACCTCGGTGACCAGCGACTTGAACACCCGGTCCGGTGCCACCCCGAGCGCCGCGGCCACGAGCGCGCCGTAGTTCGGCGCGTCCGGCGAGACGTCGTACGGGTGGATGCTGTGGGCGATCTTCCGCTTGCTCAGCAACGCGATCGCCGGAGTGCCAGGGCCCGCCACGGGCTCAAGCTAACCCGCGCGCCGCGACACCGCGAGCTGGAAACGTGAGCCGGGTCAGCCGCCGACCGGAACCGGCCGGCACACGAGCACCGTGGGGTCGCCCGCCACCCGGGTCAGCACCAGGTCGGCCGCCGCCTCGCCGGACAGCCGCAGGTCACGGCGCAGCTTCTCCGGCTCCAGCGCCGACCCGCGCTTGCGGATCTCCACCCGGCCGACCCGGCGTTCCCGCAGCAGGGCGCGCAGCCGCTTCAGCGAGAACGGCAGCACGTCGGTGATCTCCAGGCAGCGGGCGAACGGGGTGGGCCGGGCCTCGTCGGCGTACAGGTAGGCGATCGACGGGTCGGCGAGCGTGGCGTCGAGGTCCGTGGCCAGCTCGGCGACCAGGTGCGCGCGCACCACCGCCGGGTCCGGGTCGTAGAGGAAGCGCCGGACCGGCCCCACCGGCGCCTCCTGCGCGCCCGTGCCGGTGAGGTGATAGGAAGGGACCCTTTTACTACCGGAGGCGTTAAGAAGGGGCCCTTCCTTCTCGCGCAGCAGGGTGGCGCGGCGCGGTACGCCGGCCAGCTCGCCGCACCAGAGCGCTGCCTCGACCAGGTCGCCGTCCACGCTCACCCACTCCGCCTCGGCGCCCGCCGGGATCAGCGCGTGGTCCAGCCCCGGCGCGACCTTCACCACTGTGCGCGGCACCCGCGCGGCGAGACCGATGACGAAGTCCCACGGCGGCGAGTAGGAGTTCGGGTCGAAGACGCGCCGCCCGGTGCCGGCCCGCCGCCGCGCCGGATCGCAGAACGCGCCGTCGACGCGGCTCACGTCGAACTCCGTGGCGTCGCCGCACTCGACTGTCACCAGATCGGCGAGCCCGGCCGCCTCGGCGTTCGCGGCGGCCATCGCGGCGGTCAGCGGGTCGGCCTCCACCGCGTACACCCGGATGCCGGCGCGGGCAGCGGCGAGCGCGTCGGCGCCCAGGCCGCAACCCAGGTCGGCCAGCGTGGTCACGCCCGCGGCGCGCAGCCGTGCGGCCCGGCGGCCGGCGACCACCCCGCGGGTGGCCTGCTCCAGCCCGGGCCGGGTGAGGAACATCCCGGCCGCCGCCGCGCCGAACTTGCCTGCTGCCCGGCGGCGCAGCTCGGCCTGGGTCAGCGCGGCGGCGGCGAGGTCGCCCGGAATCCCGGCCGAGCGCAGCGCGGCCGCCGCCGCCAGCGGGTCGCCGCCGGCCCCCCGCCCGGCCGCGGCGAGCGCCGCCGACCCCTCGGGGGTACGCAGCACGGCGAGCAGGTCGAGATCCACGCGCCCATTCTCCCGGGCCGGTTCCGGCGCGACACGGAGGGCGACGCGCGTTGGCACTCTCCTTGACGGAGTGCTAGCCGAGGAATAACCTGCGATTAGCACTCTCACCCTGAGGGTGCCAACGCCCGAGCCTCGTGCCCGGGGGTTGAGCGCCAGGCGGACCGGCACCCGCGACGACGGCCCCGCCCGGTGGCATGTGGCAGATTGACGCTGGTCGGCACGCCGGCCGGCAACGACACCAAGTACCCGGGAGGGTATGCCCGTGACTACCGCGACCAAGGTTGCGATCAAGCCGCTCGAGGACCGCATCGTGGTCCAGGCGAACGAGGCCGAGACCACCACCGCCTCGGGCATCGTGATCCCCGACACCGCCAAGGAGAAGCCGCAGGAGGGCACCGTCCTCGCTGTCGGCCCGGGCCGGATCGACGACAAGGGCAACCGCGTGCCGATCGACGTGAAGGTCGGCGACACCGTCCTCTACTCGAAGTACGGCGGCACCGAGGTCAAGTACGCCGGCGAGGAGTACCTGGTGCTCTCCGCCCGCGACGTCCTCGCGGTCATCGAGAAGTAAGCAACCGATCAGTGTCGTTGCCCCGGTCCGGCTCGCCGGGCCGGGGCAACGTCGCTTCGAAGGGATACTGATGGCGAAGATCCTCAGCTTCTCGGACGACGCCCGGCACCTGCTCGAGCACGGTGTCAACGCCCTCGCGGACGCGGTCAAGGTCACCCTCGGCCCGCGCGGGCGCAACGTCGTCCTGGACAAGAAGTTCGGTGCGCCCACGATCACCAACGACGGCGTGACCATCGCCAAGGAGATCGAGCTCACCAACCCGTACGAGAACCTCGGCGCGCAGCTGGTCAAGGAGGTGGCGACCAAGACCAACGACGTCGCCGGCGACGGGACCACCACCGCCACCGTGCTGGCCCAGGCCATGGTCCGCGAGGGCCTGCGCAACGTGGCCGCCGGCGCCAACCCGACCGGCCTGAAGCGGGGCATCGACGCGGCGGCCGCCAAGGTCTCCGAGGCGCTGCTCGGCAAGGCCGTCGAGGTCGCCGGCAAGGAGTCGATCGCGCACGTCGCGACCGTCTCCGCGCAGGACGCCGCGATCGGTGAGCTGATCGCCGAGGCGATGGAGAAGGTCGGCCGCGACGGCGTCATCACCGTCGAGGAGGGCTCCGCGCTCACCACCGAGCTGGAGGTGACCGAGGGTCTCCAGTTCGACAAGGGCTTCATCTCGCCGAACTTCGTCACCGACCTGGAGGCGCAGGAGGCGGTCCTGGAGGACCCGTACATCCTGATCACCACGCAGAAGATCTCGGCGATCGAGGAGCTGCTGCCGCTGCTGGAGAAGGTTCTCCAGAACAACAAGCCGCTGCTCATCGTCGCCGAGGACGTCGAGGGCCAGGCCCTGTCGACGCTCGTGGTCAACGCGCTGCGCAAGACCGTCAAGGTCTGCGCGGTCAAGGCCCCCGGCTTCGGCGACCGCCGCAAGGCGATGCTCCAGGACATGGCGATCCTGACCGGCGCCGAGCTGGTCGCCCCGGAGCTGGGCTACAAGCTCGACCAGGTCGGCCTGGAGGTGCTCGGCACCGCCCGCCGCGTCGTGGTCGACAAGGAGAACACCACTGTCGTCGACGGTGGCGGGCAGGCCTCCGAGGTCGCCGACCGGGTCGCCCAGATCCGCAAGGAGATCGAGGCCTCCGACTCGGAGTGGGACCGGGAGAAGCTGGCCGAGCGGCTGGCGAAGCTCTCCGGCGGCATCGCCGTGATCAAGGTCGGCGCGGCCACCGAGGTCGAGATGAAGGAGCGCAAGCACCGCATCGAGGACGCCATCGCCGCGACCAAGGCCGCGGTCGAGGAGGGCACGGTCCCGGGTGGCGGCGCCGCCCTGGCCCAGATCCTGCCGGCGCTCGACGACGACCTGGGCTTCACCGGTGACGAGAAGGTCGGCGTCTCGATCGTGCGCAAGTCGCTCGTCGAGCCGCTGCGCTGGATCGCCCAGAACGCCGGCCACGACGGCTACGTGGTGGTGCAGAAGGTCGTCGGCAAGGACTGGGGCCACGGCCTCGACGCCGCCACCGGCGAGTACGTCGACCTGGCCAAGTCCGGCATCATCGACCCGGTGAAGGTGACCCGCAACGCGGTCAGCAACGCCGCCTCGATCGCCGGCCTGCTGCTCACCACCGAGAGCCTCGTGGTGGAGAAGCCGGCCGAGCCGGAGCCGGCCGCCGGTGGCCACGGCCACTCGCACGGGCACGGCCACCAGCACGGCCCGGGCTTCTGACCCGAGGAGTACGCCCGACGTCAGGGCACACCGCCGACCCGGTGGTGTGCCCTGACGCATATGTCCTTACGGATCGCTGACGAGATTGGCAGCCGGGCCCGCGGGGCGACCAGACTGGAGCCCGTGAGCACCCTCTCCCCCCGCCGGGCGGCGTCGGCCGGTGTCGTCGCCGCCGTGGTGGCGCTCGGCGCCGCCGAACCCGTGGCGGTCCTGACCGGCCCCCGGTCCGCTCCACTCGTCGCCGTCGGCGGACTCGTCGTCGACCTGGTGCCCGAGTCGCTCAAGCAGCTCGCCATCGACGTCTTCGGCACGTACGACAAGATCGCGCTGCTGATCGGGACGGCGCTGCTGCTGGCCGTCTTCGGCGCGCTGCTGGGCCTGGGAGCGGCCCGGCGCTGGTGATCGGCCTGGCCGGCATCGCCGCGTTTCGCCGCGCTCGGTGTCGCCGCCGCGCTGACCCGGGCCGGCGCGGACGCCTTCGAACGCTGCCCTCACTGGTCAACGTTACGCGCTTATGGACAGATGTTTGGAGTCAGCCTTGGACCACTGCATTAGCACAGTACGGCATGAGCGGGTGTTCATAAAGCATGGGGTCACCTTCCATTTTGGGTTCTTCCACAGAGCTTCACCAGGAGGTCAGTTCAGAGTATTTTCATCCTGGTACAGTTTTCGGGTAGCTTAGGATGTATGGGGGACAGCGAGCCGCCGTCCGCGTCGCCCCAGCCATCCGCCCCGCCTCCGGCGGTCGCCGCGCTGGCCCGGGAGGGGGAGACGCCGGGCGGCTGGGAGCCGGTCCGGCACGACGACGCGGAGTCGCGGCGGCGGTTCCTGCGTGGCGCCGGGCTGCTCACCGGCGCGGCGGCGGTGGCCGGGCTGGGCGGGCACTGGCTGGCCGGCCGGCGCGGCGTATCGGCGGCCCGGGACGCGGTGACGCTGCCCGCCCCGGTCGCGCCCGCCCCACCGGTGCCGGCCGGAGCGGACCTGTCGCTGTCCCGGCTCGCGCCGTACGTCACGCCGAACCGGGAGTTCTACCGGATCGACACCGCGCTGGTGGTGCCGCAGGTGGACCCGGTCACCTGGCGGCTGCGCATCCACGGGCGGGTCCGCAACCCGATCGAGCTGAGCTTCGACGACCTGCTCGCCCGCCCGCTGGTCGAGCGCTACGTGACGCTCGCCTGCGTCTCCAACGAGGTGGGCGGCGACCTGATCGGCAACGCGCGCTGGCTCGGCGTACCGATCAGGGAACTGCTGGACGAGGCGGACCCGGAGGACGGCGCGGACCAGGTGGTCGGGCGCGCCGTCGACGGCTGGACGTGCGGCACGCCCACCTCGGTGCTGCGCGACGGGCGGGACGCGCTGCTCGCGGTCGGAATGAACGGCGAGCCGCTGCCGATCCAGCACGGCTTCCCGGTGCGGATGGTGGTGCCGGGCCTCTACGGGTACGTCTCCGCGTGCAAGTGGATCACCGAGCTGGAGCTGACCAGCTTCGCCGACTTCGACGCGTACTGGGTGCCGCGCGGCTGGTCAGCGCAGGGCCCGATCAAGACGCAGTCCCGGATCGACACGCCCCGGCCCCGCAGCCGTCCCGCCGCCGGTCCGGTGACCGTCGCCGGTGTGGCGTGGGCGCAGCACAGGGGCGTGCGGCGCGTCGAGGTACGTGTCGACGGCGGCCCCTGGCAGGAGGCGACGCTCGCCCCGGCGGTGTCGGCGGACACCTGGGTTCAGTGGTCCTGGCGGTGGGACGCCACACCGGGCGAGCACACGCTCCAGGTCCGGGCGACCGACAGCACCGGCGAGACCCAGACGGAACAGCGCGCCCCGGTCGCCCCGGACGGCGCGACGGGATGGCACACGGTAAGGGTCACAGTCACCTGACCCGCACCGTCGCGAGGACCGCTCTCGGTGGGGAGATGGCCTGCCCGTGCCACTGGCGGGTGCCTGCCGATCGGGTGCGCGCCGCTTGGCTCCGGCCTGAGTCCAGACTCCCGAGCGCTCACGAAAGAGATCTTGGTATGAAACGGCCCCTATAAGGGCCGTTTCATACCAAGATCTATGTGGTGTCCTAGCCTCTGGAACGCCGATCCTGGTATTCGAAACGGTAGGCGAGTCGCCCAGCGGCGGCCTTCGCCGCGCCGGGGTGCGGGGGCCAGCGGATGCCCCGGGCCACGACACGACGCCGCGCCCCGGGATCCGGGGCGCGGCGTCGGGGGTCGTGAAGCCGGTCAGGCGACCTTGCGCTGGTCCGGCACGGCGGTGTTGTGCGGGCGGCCGAGGCGCGCCTCCAGCCGGGCGATGTCCACCTTGGTCTGGCGGCGGTCGGCCAGGTCCTCCCAGCCGAGCGCGAGCAGCCGCAGCCGCTCGGACTCGCTGAACCCGCCCCAGACGCCGTACGGCTCGCGTACGGAGAGCGCGTGGGCGGCGCACTCGGCGCGTACCGGGCAGGCGCGGCAGACGGACTTGGCGCCCATCTCGCGGCGCAGCCGGGAGGAGCCGCGCTCGCCGTCCGGGTGGAAGAACTGCGCGCTGTCGCGGCCACGGCAGGCCCCGAGCCGCTGCCAGTCCCAGAGCTCGTCGATCGGTCCAGGCAGCCTACGTACGTTCGACATCAGCACCCCTCCTCCCGCGCGGCACCGCGGAGAATGTTCGTGGCCAGCTACCGGGCGGCGGTCCGCGCGGGATGCCGGTTCCGGATGAACCCCTCGGTACCCGAGCGGTCCGCGCCTCACACATCTGTGATCGAAAACCTCGGACAGTCGGTGGCATATGCCCCATCTGTCGGAAAAGTTCGGATGATTGCCCGGAACCCCCTCCCGAGCCCACCTCCGCATGGTCTGCTCTGAGTCGGAGAGGAGACCACTGTGCGTAGTGTTCTTGTGTGCGTTCGGACACCATTGGCGGCCCAGCATCTGACCTCCGCGGCGGCGCGGCTCGGGCTGTCCGGCGTCGTCCGGACGGCCGTCTCCGATCCGGAGGTGATGTTGCGGCTCGCGGAGCGCCCGGTGGACGTGGTGCTCGCCGACACCGCGCTGACCCGGCCGGACAGCGCCGGTTTCGTGCGCCGGGTGCTGGCCCGCGCGCCGCAGGCGGCGGTGCTGCTGCTCGGGGCCGAGGAGTCGGAGTCGGCGGCGGCCACCATCAGCGCCGGAGCGCGCGGCCTGATCCAGAACGCCGACCACGATCTGACCAGCGCGGTCGCCAAGGCGCTGCTGCTGCTCTCCGCTCCCGGGCGGAGCAACAGGCACCGGGTGGCGGACACCGCCCGGGACGCGGCAGCGGTCGGCGGTCCGGCCCGGTCGGCGGGGCGTACCCCGGGTGGGCCCGGCTGGCCGGCGGCGGCGCCGGTGGACGCGGCCGGCCTGCCCACGGTGGTGCCGGTGCAGCGGGGTGAGGACGCGGAGGACCCGGCGGCGGCCGACGCGGCGGAGGCGGCCCGCCCGGGCGCCGGTCAGCGCCCGGCCCGGACGCCGCGCGGCGCCATCGGGCTGACCGAGCGGGAGCTTCAGGTGCTGCTCGGCATGGCCGAGGGCAAGAGCAACGCGGAGATCGGGCGGGAGTTGTTCGTCTCCGAGGACACGGTCAAGACGCACGCCCGACGGCTGTTCCGCAAGCTCGGGGCGCGGGACCGGGCACACGCCGTGGCGGCCGGATTCCGGGCCGGCCTGGTCGCCTGACCCGGGCCGGAGTCACTCCGACGCGGAGTCGTCGGTGCCCTCGGTGAGCGTGTCGTGCACGCCGTCGGCGTAGCCACGGGCGTAGTCCCAGCTCACGTAATGGTCCGGGTCCGGGTCGTAGGCCGGTTCGTGCACCCGGGGGCGCCCCGAGTTGAGCAGGTGGCGCAGGTTTCCGCGCAGCAGGTCCCAGTCGAAGTAGTGCGGCTCGCGGCAGTCCTCGCACTCGATCACCAAGCCGCGCACCCCGATCGGCTGGAGCAGCGCCTGGTAGATCTCCAGATCGGCGAGGTCCTCCAGCACGTCCTGGCGTTCGACGTCGGTCAGCGGGTCGAGCGCGTCGTCGTCGCCGGGATCGTGCAGACCGGCAGCCGGATCGGCAGGGTCGCCGTTGAACGGGTCGATGGGCTCGTCGTGCACCCCCTCACCGTAGTCCCCGGGCCGCCGGAAAGCCCGCCCCAGGCCGCGCTGTGGCCCGGCCTACCCCCGGGCCCGCCGCTGCCCGGACGGGAACGGGCCAGTGGGTACGATGAGGCGACGCGCCGTCACCAGGCGCCTGCCGGTGCCCCCGCGCGCCGCCTCGCTGCAGCCCGATCGACCAGCTCAGGGGAGCAATCGTGGAGAATTCGCCCAGCACCGAGATCCCGGCCGGCACCGACGGCGGGGAGTTGGGTGGCCATCTGCCCGAGCTGCCGGCCGGTTCGGCCCGGGTGGTACCGCTCGGGTTGACCTTCGACGACGTGCTCCTGCAGCCGGGCGAGTCGGACGTCGTACCCAGCCGGGTGAACACCCGTACCCGCCTGACCCGCAACATCGAGCTGACCGTGCCGCTGCTGTCCAGCGCGATGGACACGGTCACCGAGGGGCGGATGGCGATCGCCATGGCCCGCCAGGGCGGCATCGGCGTGCTGCACCGCAACCTGTCGGTGGAGGACCAGGCGCTCCAGGTCGACCTGGTGAAGCGCTCCGAGTCCGGCATGATCACCAACCCGGTGACCGCCAGCCCGGACGACACGCTGCGCGAGGTCGACGCGCTCTGCGGTCGCTACCGCATCTCCGGCGTGCCGGTGATCGACGGGCAGGGCCAGCTGGTCGGCATCGTCACCAACCGCGACATGCGCTTCGTCTCCGACCCGGCCACGCCGGTCCGCGAGATCATGACGCGCACCCCGCTGATCACCGCCCCGGTCGGCGTGAGCAAGGACGACGCGCTCGGCCTGCTGCGCCAGCACAAGATCGAGAAGCTGCCGATCGTGGACGCGGGCGGCAAGCTGCGCGGCCTGATCACGGTGAAGGACTTCACCAAGAGCGAGCAGTACCCGAACGCGACCAAGGACGACGCGGGCCGGCTCCGGGTCGCCGCCGCGGTGGGCGTGGGCGAGGACGGCTACAAGCGGGCCCGTGCCCTCGTCGACGCCGGCGTGGACGTGGTCATCGTGGACACCGCGCACGGGCACCAGCGGGCCGTGCTGGAGATGGTGGCCCGGCTCAAGCGGGACGTCAGCATCGACATCGTGGGCGGCAACATCGCCACGTACGCGGGCGCGAATGCGCTCGTCGAGGCCGGCGCGGACGGCGTGAAGGTGGGCGTCGGCCCGGGCGCCATCTGCACCACCCGGATCGTGGCCGGGGTCGGCGTACCGCAGATCACCGCGATCATGGAGGCGGCCCGGGCCGCCCGCCCGGCCGGCGTGCCGGTGATCGGCGACGGCGGCATCCAATACTCCGGCGACATCGCCAAGGCGCTCGTCGCGGGCGCCGACACGGTGATGCTCGGCAGCCTGCTGGCCGGCTGCGAGGAGAGCCCCGGCGAGCTGATCTTCATCAACGGCAAGCAGTACAAGGCGTACCGGGGAATGGGCTCGCTCGGCGCGATGCAGTCGCGTGGCCAGGGCAAGTCCTACTCCAAGGACCGCTACTTCCAGCAGGACGTGCTCGCCGAGGACAAGCTGGTCCCGGAGGGCGTCGAGGGCCAGGTGCCCTACCGGGGTCCGCTGTCCGCCGTCGCCCACCAGCTCATCGGCGGCCTCCGCGCCGCCATGGGGTACGTGGGCGCAGAGAGCATCCCGGAGCTGCACCGGCGTGGCCAGCTCATCCGGATCACCGCGGCCGGGCTCAAGGAGAGCCACCCGCACGACATCCAGATGACGGTCGAGGCGCCCAACTACCACTCCCGCTGACCCACCACCCCCAACCACCTGGAGTCCCTCATGCGTGACGTGGTCGAGATCGGGCTGGGCAAGACCGCGCAGCGCGGCTACCACCTGGACGACATCGCCATCGTGCCGAGCCGCCGCACCCGGGACGTCGACGACGTCTCCACGGCGTGGCAGCTCGACGCGTACCAGTTCGGCATCCCCTGCGTCGGCCACCCCTCGGACGCGACCATGAGCCCCGCCTCGGCGGTCCGGCTGGGCCAGCTCGGCGGCCTCGGCGTGCTCAACGTCGAGGGCCTCTGGACCCGGTACGAGAACCCGGCCAAGGTGCTGGAGGAACTGGCCGGTCTCGGCGAGGACGCGCGGGCGACCAAGCGCCTCCAGGAGGTCTACGCCGAGCCGATCCGGCCCGACCTGATCGCCGAGCGGGTACGCGAGCTGCGCGAGGGCGGCGGCACGGTGGCGGTGCGGGTCTCGCCGCAGCACACGCTCGCGCTGGCCCCGGTGATCCTCGACGCCGGCGTGGACATCCTGGTCATCCAGGGCACGCTCGTCTCGGCCGAGCACGTCTCCACCACCGACGAGCCGCTGAACCTCAAGGAGTTCATCGCCGACCTCGACCTGCCGGTCATCGTCGGCGGCTGCACCGACTACAAGACCGCGCTGCACCTGATGCGTACCGGCGCGGCCGGTGTGATCGTGGGCATCGGCGGCGACGACTGGTCGACCACCGAGTCGGTGCTCGGCATCCGGGTGCCGATGGCCACCGCGATCGCCGACGCCGCCGCTGCTCGCCGCGACTACCTGGACGAGACCGGCGGCCGGTACGTGCACCTGATCGCCGACGGCGACATGCAGACCTCCGGCGACATCGCCAAGGCGCTCGGCTGCGGCGCGGACGCGGTGATGCTCGGCGAGCCGCTGTCGCTCTGCGAGGAGGCGCCGGCCGGTGGCGCCTGGTGGCACTCCGCGGCCAGCCACCCGTCGCTGCCCCGGGGCGCGTTCGAGGTGGCCGGCGAGCCGCTCGGCTCGATGGAGAAGCTGCTGTTCGGCCCGGCCGACGAGCCGGACGGCCAGCTCAA
Organism: Micromonospora sp. M42; assembly: GCF_000568915.1. Classification (NCBI taxonomy): domain Bacteria; kingdom Bacillati; phylum Actinomycetota; class Actinomycetes; order Micromonosporales; family Micromonosporaceae; genus Micromonospora; species Micromonospora sp. M42. The sequence continues at coordinate 5,164,387 of NZ_KK037233.1, forward strand.
CCTCTTCGGCGGCCTGCGCCGCGCGATGGCCAAGTGCGGCTACCGCGACCTCAAGGAGTTCCAGAAGGTCGGGCTGGTCCTCGACCGCTGAGCACCGCTGAGCACCGGCTGAGCACCGCATGACGGCGCGGGCGGCGGCCCGGACGTGTTCCGGCCCCGCCCGCGCCGTCGCGCGTCTAGGCTCGCCGGGTGAGACGGGGGCGGATCTGGGCGGCAGGGCTGGTGGCGGCGGCGCTCGCGGTGAGCGGATGCACGGGCGGCGACGACAACGGGTTCCGGCCGGGCGCGGCGGACGCCGGTGACCCGTACGTGCCGGGCGCCGGCAACGGCGGCTACGACGTGGGCCACTACGCGCTCGACGTGCGCTACGACCCGGCCGGCGACAGGCTCGCCGGCACCGCCACGCTGACCCTCACCACCACCCGGGCGCTGTCCCGGTTCCAGCTCGACCTGGCCGGGCTGGACGTCGAGCGGGTCCGGGTGGACGGGGAGGCGGTGAAGCACCGCCACGACGGCGCCGAGCTGATCGTCACCCCGCCGCGCGGGCTGCCGCCGGGGAAGCGGCTCACCGTCGAGGTGACGTACGGCGGGGTGCCGCAACCGCTGCCGAACGCCGAACTCGGCGACGGCGGCTTCCACGCCACACCGGACGGCGCGATCGCGCTCGGCCAGCCGGAGTCGGCGAGCACCTGGTACCCGGTCAACGACCACCCGTCGGACAAGGCGACCTACGACTTCACGATCACCGTGCCGGACGGGCTCGCCGCGCTCGCGAACGGCGTGCCGCAGGGCAAGACGTCAAGCGGCGGCTGGACCACCTGGCGCTGGTCGGAGCGCGCGCCGATGGCCAGCTACCTGAGCACGCTGGTGATCGGCGACTACCGGGTCAGCACCGGCACGCACGCGGGCAAGCCGCTGGTCACCGCCGTCGCCGAGGCGCTGCCCGCGGACGGGCCGGCCGCCGCGTCGGTGGCCCGCACCGGCGAGATCGCCGACTTCCTGGCCGAGCGCTTCGGTCCGTACCCGTTCGAGGCGTACGGCGGGATCGTGGTGGCCGACGAGCGCATCCGGTACGCGCTGGAGACGCAGAGCCGGCCGGTCTACGGGCCGGGCTTCTTCCGGGGCGACCGCCCGAACACCGAAGTGGTCGCGCACGAGCTGGCCCACCAGTGGTTCGGCGACAGCGTCTCGGTGGCCCGGTGGAGCGACATCTGGCTCAACGAGGGCTTCGCCACGTACGCCGAATGGCTCTGGGCCGAGCACGACGGCGGCCGGACGGTGGCGCAGACGGTCGCCGAGCGGTACGCGGACACCGACTGGTCGAAGCCCACTGTCGACCCGGGCCGGTCCGGGATGTTCGGCGACGCGGTCTACCAGCGGGGCGCGCTCGCGGTGCACGCGCTGCGCCGCGCGGTCGGCGACGAGACGTTCTACCGGGTGCTGCGCGGCTGGCTGGCGCAGCACCGCAACGGCAACGTCACCACCGCCGAGTTCGTCGGGTACGCCGAACGCACGTCGGGGCGGCCGTTGCGGACGCTGCTGGACGCCTGGCTGGTCGGCGCGACGCCACCGGGACTGCCGTGACGTGGGCGTGACCGCCGCTGGGTAGGCTGCCGCGGGCGGAGCGGCCCGTGGGCGGGGCCGCTGTTCGGGACCCCGGAGGGATCGAGGCGATGACGCGGCGCGGCGGACGACGACGGCTCGGGCTGCTGGCCTGCACGACGCTGCTGGTAACCGGCTGCGGCTCGGCCGAGCCGGACCCGGGACCGGCGTCTCCCACCACTGCCGCCCCGGCGGCCACGCGCAGCTTCGCGGCGGGCGCGGCCGGCGCGGGCGACCCCTACTTCCCGAGCTACGGCAACGGTGGCTACGACGTCGCGCACTACACGGTGAAGGTGCGCTACGACCCGGAGACGGACAAGCTCAGCGGCACCACCACGATGCGGGCCACCGCGACCGCCGACCTGTCCGCGTTCAACCTGGACCTGGCCGGGCTGACCGTCCGCTCGGTGACTGTGGACGGCGCCGCCGCCCGGCACAGCCGTACCGGCAACGAACTGGTGGTCACCCCGGCCACCGGGCTGACCTCCGGCAACGGGTTCACCGCCGAGATCCGGTACGACGGGCGGCCGGAGCCGCTGCGTACCGAGTCGCTGGGCGAGGGCGGCTGGCTGCACACCTCGGACGGGGCGATCGCGCTCGGTCAGCCGGAGTCGGCGAGCACCTGGTTCCCGGTGAACGACCACCCGTCGGACAAGGCGACCTACGACTTCGAGATCACCGTCCCGAAGGGACTGACGGCGGTCTCCAACGGCGTGCCGAAGGGGAAGTCGACAAGCGGCGACTGGACCACCTGGAAATGGTCGGAGGGCGCGCCGGCGGCCAGCTACCTGACCACCGTGGCGATCGGGAAGTTCCGGGTCACCACCGGCGAGCACAAGGGGCGGCCGGTGTACAGCGCGGTCACCACCCAGCTGCCCCAGGGCGCCCCGGACCGGTCGATCGCGCGTACCGTCGAGGTCGCCGACTACCTGGAGAGCGTCTTCGGGCCGTACCCGTTCGACTCGTACGGCGGCGTGGTGATCGACGACGACCGGATCCGGTACGCGCTGGAGACGCAGAGCCGTCCGGTCTACTCGGCCAGCTTCTTCCGGCAGGGCGACAACACCGGCGTGGTCGCGCACGAGCTGGCCCACCAGTGGTACGGCAACAGCGTGTCGATCCAGCGCTGGCAGGACATCTGGCTCAACGAGGGGCTGGCCACGTACGCCGAGTGGCTGTGGGCCGAGCACAGCGGCTCGACCACAGTGCAGCGCACGTTCGAGCAGAAGTACGCGAACGCCGGCTCGCAGGTGTGGCGGACGCCGCCGGGCAAGCCGGGGGTGGAGAACCTGTTCAGCCGCTCGGTCTACGACCGGGGCGGGATGACTGTGCACGCGCTGCGGGTGGCGGTGGGCGACACCGCGTTCTTCACCGTCCTGCGTACCTGGGCGGCGGAGCGGAAGAACGGCAACGCCACCACAGCTGACTTCGTCGCGCTGGCCGAGCGGGTCTCGGGCAAGAAGCTGGCGAAGGTCTTCGACCCGTGGCTGTACGGCACCGAGCGCCCGCCCGCCCCGAAGCCGCTGTAGGTCCTCAGTTCTTGACGCGCAGCGACGGGTGGGCGGTCAGGAAGGCGTCGGCCCGCCCGTCGCGCAGCGCGGTGAGGAAGTCGCGGCCCAGCGGTTTGAGCTGCTCGCCCCGGTACGCGCCGCCGCTGCTCACCCCGGCGCCGGGCAGCACGACGAGCGTGAGCCGGTCGGCGGGCAGGCCACCGAGGGCGTACGCGAAGTCGACCAGGTTGCGGCCGCCTCCGGCGTACACCAGGGTCTTGCCGAGCGCGGCGACCACCTGCTCGACCCGCTGCGGGTCGCGCGCGGTGCCCTGGTCGACGATCTTGCGGGCCAGCGCCCGGAGCAGTTGCTGCTGGTGCCGCTGCCGGGTGTAGTCGCCGCCCGCGGTGTAGCGCTGCCGTGCGTAGTCCAGCGCCTGCCAGCCGGTCAGGTGGCGGGTGCCCTTCTCGTAGACCATCTGCGGCCCGGTGTAGCCGCCGCCGGTCAGCGTCCGCATGGTGCCGTCGGGGCGGCGGTGCCGGGACTCGACCCGCTGGTCGACGTAGAGGTCGACCCCGCCGAGCGTGTCCACCAGCTTGTCGAAGCCGCCGAACGTGATCACCGCGCCGGCGTCGATGCGCAGCCCGGTGTAGCGGGAGACGGTGGTGCGCAGCAGCTCGTACCCCTGGGCGGTGCTGGGGTTGCCCTTGTCGCCCGGCACCCGGCTGCCGTAGCTCATCGCGTGGGTGAGCTTGGTCCGGCCGCCCGGGTAGCGCGCCTTCGGGTAGGCGGGGATGTCCACCACCAGGTCGCGGGGGAGCGAGAACAGGTACGCCCGGTCCAGCCCGGCGGGTACGTGCAGCAGCAGCACCGCGTCGGCGTGCGGCTCCCAGCCGGGGATGCTGACCCGGGTGTCGACGCCGACGAGCAGCAGGTTGAGCGGGCCTTTCAGGTCGGCGCCGGGCGGCGGCGTCGGGCTGGCGGTGGTCGGGGCGGGCGTCGGCGAGGCCGGTGGCGTGGTGCTCGGGCCGGCGGCCGGGGCGGCCGGACGGTTCGCCACCAGCCGGGTGGTCACCACCGCTCCGGTGGCGACCAGCAGCGCGGCCACCAGCGCGGCCAGGCCCAGCAGGCGTCGTCTCGTCACGTTCGTGCCTCCCCGTGTGATTCGACGCGCCAGGAGGGCCCAGAGGTTGCAGTGGTGGGAATCCCGGCGATCGAGCGCTCTGCATGATGTGCGAAAAGGTCTCGTTGGCGCTATAGCTACTCGTCGGTAATGATGCGTCCATGCGCTACGACGTGGTCGTCATCGGGTCCGGGTTCGGCGGCAGCGTCACCGCGCTGCGGCTGGCCGAGAAGGGTTACTCGGTCGGCGTCCTGGAGGCCGGGCGGCGGTTCGCCGACGACGAGTTCCCGCGTACGTCCTGGCGGGCGCGACGGTTCCTCTGGGCGCCCCGGCTCGGCTGCTTCGGGCTCCAGCGGATCACGCTGCTGCGCTCGGCCGACCGCAAGGCCGGCGGCGGCGTGCTCGTGCTCTCCGGCGCCGGGGTGGGCGGCGGCTCGCTCGTCTACGCGAACACGCTCTACGAGCCGCTCGACGCGTTCTACGCCGACCCGCAGTGGCGCGACATCACCGACTGGCGCGACGAACTGGCCCGCCACTACGACCAGGCGAAGCGGATGCTCGGCGTCACCACGTACCCGATCGACACCCGCGCGGACCGGGCCGTCCGCGCGGTGGCCGAGCGGATGGGGGTGGCGCACACCTACCACCCGACGCCGGTCGGCGTGCACATCGGGCGGCCGGGCGAGCGGGTGGCCGACCCGTACTTCGGCGGGGCCGGCCCGGACCGCACCGGATGCAGCCACTGCGGGTCGTGCATGACCGGCTGCCGGCACGGCGCCAAGAACACGCTCGTGAAGAACTACCTCTGGCTGGCCGAGCGGCTCGGCGTGCAGGTGCACCCGCTGACCACCGTGACCGCCGTCCGCCCCGACCCGGCCGGCGGCTACGCGGTGCACACCGAACGCACCGGCGCCTGGCTGCGCAAGCGGCGCGAGGTGATCCACGCCGACCAGGTCGTCTTCGCGGCCGGCGCGCTCGGCACCCAGCGGCTGCTGCACGAGATGAAGGCGACCGGCGCGCTGCCGGCGCTCTCGCCCCGCCTCGGCGAGCTGACCCGCACCAACTCCGAGGCCATCCTCGGCGCCTCGGTGGCGCCCGGCGCGGCCCGGAAGCGCGGCCTCGACTTCACCGAGGGGGTGGCGATCACCAGCTCGTTCCACCCCGACCCGCAGACCCACATCGAGCCGGTCCGGTACGGCAAGGGCTCCAACGCGATGGGCCTGCTCCAGTCGCTGCTCGTCGACGGCGGTCCCCGCCGCGCCCGGCGCTGGCTGGGCAGCATCGTCCGGCAGCCCCTGCTGGCGGCGCGGATGCTGTCCGTACGCCGCTGGTCCGAGCGCACCGTGATCGCGCTCGTCATGCAGTCGGTCGACAACTCGCTGACCACCCGCTACCGCCGGGGCCGGCTGGTCTCCGGCCCCGGCCACGGCGCGCTCAACCCGACCTGGATCCCGGCCGGCAACACGGCGGCCCGGCTGCTCGCCGAGGAGATCGGCGGCACCCCGGGCGGGGCGGTCACCGAGCCGTTCAACATCCCGGTCACCGCGCACATCCTCGGCGGCGCGGTCATCGGCGCCTCCCCGGACGAGGGCGTCATCGACCCCTGGCACCGGGTGTACGGCCACCCGGGGCTGCACGTGGTGGACGGCGCGGCGGTCTCGGCGAACCTGGGCGTCAACCCGTCGCTGACGATCACCGCGCAGGCCGAGCGGGCCATGTCGTACTGGCCGAACAAGGACGAGGCGGACCCGCGCCCGGCGCTCGGCTCGCCGTACACCCGGGTCGCGCCGGTCCCGCCGCGGCGGCCGGCCGTCCCCGCGCACGCCCCCGCCGCCCTGCGGTGAAAGGAAGGGCCCCTTCTTAACGCCTCCGGTAGAGGAAGGGGCCCCTGTTAACACATTCACCCCGCCACACCGCCGGGGCGCGTCCGCGCGCCCGGTGACTGTCGGTAGGCTTTGCGCACATGAGCACGCCTCGCCCCGTCCTCGTGGTGGACTTCGGAGCCCAGTACGCCCAGCTCATCGCGCGCCGCGTCCGCGAGGCGAAGGTCTACTCGGAGATCGTCCCGCACTCCATGCCGGTGTCCGAGATGCTGGCGAAGAACCCCGCCGCGATCATCCTGTCCGGCGGTCCGGCCAGCGTGTACGCGCCGGACGCGCCGCAGATCGACGCCGGCGTGTTCACCGCCGACGTGCCGGTCTTCGGCATCTGTTACGGCTTCCAGGCCATGGCCCAGGCGCTCGGTGGCACCGTCGCGCGCACCGGCAACCGCGAGTACGGCGGCACCCCGCTGCGCCCGCGCCTGACCGAGCCCGGCGTGCTGCTGCGCGACCTCCCGGCCGACCTGCCGGTCTGGATGAGCCACGGCGACTGCGTCACCGAGGCGCCGGAGGGCTTCACCGTCACCGCCGAGTCGGCGGGCGCCCCGGTCGCCGCGTTCGAGGACCTGGCCGGCCGCCGCGCCGGCGTGCAGTTCCACCCGGAGGTCGGGCACACCGCGCACGGCCAGGAGATGCTCACCCGCTTCCTGTACGACATCGCGGGCATCGAACCGACGTGGACGCCGTCGAACATCATCGACGAGCAGGTCGCCCGGATCCGCGAGCAGATCGGCGACAAGGAGGTCATCTGCGGTCTCTCCGGCGGCGTCGACTCGGCGGTCGCCGCGGCGCTCGTGCACCGTGCCGTGGGCGACCAGCTCACCTGCGTGTTCGTGGACCACGGCCTGCTGCGGGCCGGTGAGGCCGAGCAGGTCGAGAAGGACTACGTCGCCGCCACCGGCATCAAGCTGAAGGTGGTCGACGCCCGGGAGCGGTTCCTCGGCGCGCTGGCCGGGGTGACCGACCCGGAGCAGAAGCGCAAGATCATCGGCCGGGAGTTCATCCGGGTCTTCGAGGCCGCCGCCCGGGAGATCGCGGCGCACGGCGACGTGGAATACCTGGTGCAGGGCACGCTCTACCCGGACGTGGTGGAGTCCGGCGGCGGCACCGGCACCGCCAACATCAAGAGCCACCACAACGTCGGCGGCCTCCCCGAGGACCTGAAGTTCTCACTGGTCGAGCCGCTGCGCACGCTGTTCAAGGACGAGGTTCGCACGATCGGCCTGGAGCTGGGCCTGCCCGAGGCGATGATCTGGCGGCACCCGTTCCCCGGCCCGGGCCTGGCCATCCGGATCATCGGCGCGGTCGACGAGGAGCGTCTCGCCGTGCTCCGCAAGGCCGACCTGATCGCCCGGCAGGAGCTGACCACTGCCGGCCTGGACCGGGGCGTCTGGCAGTTCCCGGTGGTGCTGCTGGCCGACGTCCGCAGCGTCGGGGTGCAGGGTGACGGGCGCACCTACGGTCACCCGGTGGTGCTACGCCCGGTCTCCAGCGAGGACGCGATGACCGCCGACTGGTCCCGGCTGCCCTACGACGTGGTGGCCCGGATCTCCACCCGGATCACGAACGAGGTCGCCGAGGTCAACCGCGTGGTCCTGGACGTGACGAGCAAGCCGCCGGGCACCATCGAGTGGGAGTGACGCCGCTCAGGCCGCGGGCGGCGGTCCGGCGTCCGGCCCGGTCGGCGGGACCGGCGGCCACCCGGGCGCGGTGCCCGGCGGGTGCGGCCAGGCGGGCGCGCCGGCCGGCTCCTCGGGCATCAGGAACCACATGATCGGGTACGCGAGCGCGGCGAGCCCGCCGGTGAGCACCGTGGCGGTCGCGAAGATCACCCGGATCAGTGTGGGGTCGGCGGCGAAGTAGCGGCCGAGGCCGCTCGCCACGCCGGCGATCATGCGGTCGCTGACCGGGCGGCGGAGCTGCTTGTACGGGGCGTGGGAGGGATTCGGAGAGGTCATGTCTCCACGGTCCCGCGCGCCGCGGCGGGCGACCTCGGTGACCGCCCGGAGCCCTACCCTGATGCGTCCCTGAGACGCCAGCGAAGAGTCAGGAATCTGACTCTTTTCGATCCCGGTAACCCGCTCCGGGGAGAATTTGATCCCGTGACCACCTCGCTGGAGCCGCTCCGCAGGATCGCGGCATACGCAGTTTGTGCTGATTCAAACGGCCGAGTGTTGCTGGTCCGCGCATCGGAGCGCTCCGGCACCCCCGGCACCTGGTCGCTCCCCGGAGGAGCGGTCGACCACGGTGAGGACCCCAAGCACACAGTCGTCCGGGAGACCGCGGCCGAGACCGGGCTCTCGGTCGCCGTCGCCGGCCTCCAGGACGTGCTCGCCGACATGCGGGCCCTGCCCGAGCGGCGCATCACGATCCACACCGACCGCCTCCTCTACACCGTCTCGGTACGCGGCGGGACGCTCACCGAGCGGATCGACCGCCCGACCGACCTGGCCCGCTGGTTCACCCTCGACGAGGCCCGGGAGCTGCCGCTGCGGTCGTTCACCGCGCGTGCGCTGGGCCTGCCCACCTCCACCGACGACATCGTGCCGGAGGAGGTGCCCGAGTTCCCCTCGTTCTACGCCGTGCCCGGCCCGGACGGGCTGCACCGGGCGCAGCGCTTCGCGGCGTACGCGGTGGTGACCGACCCGGAGGAGCGCGTGCTGCTGACCCGAGTGTCCGACGGCTACCCGGGCGCCGGTTGCTGGCACCTGCCCGGTGGCGGCACCGACTACGGCGAGCAGCCGGGCGCGGCGCTGATCCGGGAGCTGGTCGAGGAGACCGGGCAGACCGGCCGCCTGGTCGAGCTGCTCGGCGTGGCCAGCCACCGGGACGCCGCCTCGCTCGGCCCGGAGGGCTACCCGATCGACTGGCACGGCGTACGCGCCTTCTACCGGGTTGTGGTCGACCAGCCGGCGCCGCCCACGGTGGCCGACGTCGGCGGCTCCACGTGCGAAGCCCGCTGGTTCCGGCGCGAGGAACTCGGCGCCCTGCCCACCGACCGCCTCACCGAGGTGACCGCCGAGGCGGTCCAGGCCGCCCATCTCCTCTAGACCCACCCGACCCGCTCACACCCGCGCCCCACTCCGGCGATCATGAAGTTGACGGCGGGAAATGTCCGCCCCGGTACCGCTAACCTCATGATCGACGGAGTGGGGCGCTCGGGTGCGGGGGAGTGGTGCGGGTGGAGCAGCAGCGGCGGGTCGGGGCGTACGGGATGCTGCGGGACTCCGAGGGGCGGGTGCTGCTGGCGCGTGGCTCGGCGCAGTGCCCGTACCCGGGGGTGTGGCAACTGCCCGGCGGCGGCGTCGAGCACGCGGAGCACCCGGCCGACGCGGTGGTCCGCGAGTTCGCCGAGGAGACCGGGCTGACCGTCGCGCCCGGCGCGATCCGGGCCGCCGTCGCCGACGTGACCGCGTTCCGCGCCGAGAACGTCGCGATGCACACCGACCGGCTGATCTTCGACGTCGAGGCGCGCGGCGGGCGGCTGCGACCCGAGCCCGCCGGCGGCACCGACGAGGTGGGCTGGTTCACCCCGGAGGAGGCGGCGAGCCTCCCGCTGATGGTGTTCACCGCCGAGCTGCTCGGCCTGCCGGTGACTCCGCTGCCGGCCGACATGCCCCGCGGGCTGCCCGTCGACCCGGCCGGGCCGGCCGTCGACCGACGGCAGCGCTTCGCCGCGTACGGGCTGGTCACCGATCCGGCCGACCGGGTGCTGCTCACCATGATCGCCGACGGTTACCCGGGCGCGGGTCGCTGGCACCTGCCCGGCGGCGGCACCGACCACGGCGAGCAGCCGGCCACCGGGCTGCTGCGTGAGCTGGTCGAGGAGGCCGGACAGCTGGGCCGGGTCCTCGACCTGATGGCGGTGGACAACCTGCACAACCCGGCCGCGCTCGGCCCGGAGGGCCGGCCGCTGGACTGGCACGGCATCCGGGTGATCTACCGGGTACGCGTGGACGCGCCGACCGAGGCGGTGGTGACCGAGCTGGCCGGTGGCTCCACCGCCCGGGCGGCCTGGTTCGCGCCGGAGCAGGTCGGCGGCCTGTCGATGACCGATGTGGCGGCCCGCGCCACCGGGCAGCGGGTGAGGTGAATCGCTCGCCGAGCCGCCCTGGGTGACCTCCGGTACAGTCGGAAGGAAGGGTTGGCCGACAAAAACGGACGTTGAAGCCCGAGATGGGAATGATTGAGCGGTTCGTGCGGTTAAGGGAGATATAAGTACCGCCGGCAGCTATCGCCAAGCCCCTGTTCCCTGTGCAATGGTGTACTCCGCAAAAGGGCTGCCGGACCCGAAAGGTCCGGCACGAGACAGCCGGACACCCGCCCCGTCGAGGGCGGCCAGCCGATCCGGTGATGGAGGAAACGTGCCGAGAGCCCCATGGCGCCGGCGTCGTACGACTGACAGTCCGCGCCCCGCAGGGCGTCGCTGGGCGGGCCGGTTGCGCCGCAGCAGCACGTTCGCCCGCCAGGTGCTGCTGGTCCGGGTGGGCCGCCGGGACGGCGCGGCCGTTCCGGGGACCGACCTGGTCACCCCCGACCACCGTTACGCAGACCGCCAGCGTCTCCGCTACGGCCGGCTCGACACCGACATCGAGGTGGTACGCCCGGTCAGCCCGGCGCTCGCCCCGGCCGCCCCGGTCGACGACGAGTCATCGGCGATGTCGATCCCGCTCCTGCCGGGTGAGCGCACCGCCGCCCGCCGGGTCAAGTTCGCGCTCGTCAACGCGTGCACGCTGAGCAGCCTCATGCTCGGCATGCTGGCCATCTTCCTGGCCATGCGCGGTGACGTGCAGATCGCCGCGATCTGCCTGATCGCGTGCGTCGCGTTCGACGGCCTCGACGGCGCGCTGGCCCGCAAGCTCGGCGTGGCCAGCCCGTTCGGCGCGCAGATGGACTCGCTCGCCGACATGTGCTCCTTCGGCCTCGCCGCGCCGGTGGTGGTCTACGCCTCGCTGGCCGGTTCGGTGCCCCCGGCGGCCGCCGCGGTCTCCTGCGCGCTCGTCGCCGCCTGCGCGGCGATCCGGCTCGCCCGGTTCAACGTCTCGCCGAAGGACGGCCGCTTCTTCTGCGGTGTGCCGACCACCATGGCGGCGGCAGTGCTCGCCCTGACCGTGGCCATCGGCGTGCCGGTCCCCGGCCTGGTGATGGTGGCCGGCGTGGCGCTGCTCGCCTTCGCCATGGTGTCGAGCTTCCCGTACGCCAAGCTCGCCCGGCTGCTGAAGCTGCCGCCGTGGCTCTGGCTGGCCCCGGTGATCGGCGCGCTCGTCGACATCCGGCTCACGTTCGCCCTCGTGGTGGTGGGCTACCTGGTCAGCGGGCCGCTGCTCTGGCTGCACCAGCGCCGTACCGCCTGATCCGAGAACGACAGAAGGGGCGCCGCCGCAGCGGCGCCCCTTCTTCGTGTCCGGCGTTCAGCGCCAGCGGGCGATCACCGTCGCGCCGCCGACCACCTTGTCGCCCGGACCGACCAGCGGGTCCGCCGCGTCGGCCGGCAGGTAGACGTCGGTACGCGAGCCGAACCGGATCAGGCCGAAGCGCTCACCCCGGGCCAGCAGCGAACCGACCGGCGCCCGCTGCACGATCCGGCGGGCGATCAGCCCGGTGCGCTGCGCCACGACCACGGTGCCGTGGTCGGTGTCCAGCACCGTGTACGCCGCCACGTTGTGCTCGGCATCAGGCTTCATGGCGTTGACGAACCCGCCGTCGGCGACGAAGTAGTCCACCACCTTGCCGGCCACCGGGGCGCGGTTGACGTGCACGTCCAGCACGGACAGGAACACCGCGATCCGCAGCCACTCGCCGTCGCCGAAGCGCTCGTCCTGCAGGCGCTGCACGGAGAGCACCTGGCCGTCCGCCGAGGCGACCACTGCCGACGGGTCCTCCGGCACGTCCCGCTCCGGGTCCCGGAAGAACGCGGCCACCGGCGCGGCGGCCAGCGCCGGAAGCAGCCAGAGCTTCGACTTCGGGCGGGCGGCCCGGGCCAGGGCGGCCAGGCCGAGCGTGATGCCGGCGGCGGCCACCCCGTTCGAGTCGATGTGCATGCCCCGGGTCAGCGGCACGCTCGACGGCCGGTACGCCGGGGACAGCGAGGCCGCGAGCGCGACCGGCGCCGGGGTGAACCGCAGGTGGTGCACGCGTACCGGCGGGGTGTTGCGCAGCACCAGGTCGGTGCGTACGCCGTGCAGCACGCCCTGCCGGTCCAGTTCGCCGTCCGCGCCCTCGGTGCGGAACAGCGGCGCGGCGACGCTCAGCACCGCGCCGTCGGCCAGGTATTTCGTCAGCCCGTCCACAGCGGCACGCGCCTGCTCGGCGGTGCCGGTGAACGGCTCGGCGACGACCACCACGGCGGCGGCGTCCGCCTCGGCGAGGGTGTCGACCACCCGTACCCGGTCGGCGACCCAACGGCCCTGCGCGGTGACGTGCTCCCGCAGCGCGGCCGCCGCGGCGCCCTCCGCCGGCACCACTGTGAGCCGGTCGCCGGGTAGCAGCGCCTCGATCGCCGCGGCCAGCACCGCGGACTCCGGAGTCGCGCCGACCAGCAGGCCGGCCTTCGGGTCGTTACGCCGGGCGAACTCGCTGACGAGCGTGCGGGCGGCGCGCTCGCCGATGCGGACCGCACCGGAGGGACCGGTGACGCGCACGGCGGGGGACTGGGTCATGTCGGGCGGGCTCCTGACGAGGTAGCGGACGGACGGGCGGCGGCTCTCCGGCGACCCGACCGGCGGCTCCGGCGTGGTCGGGTGCGCGGGCCGGCCGGCGGAGGCGAGATCTCCGCCGACCAGCATAGGCCGCGTTCCGAGGGCCCCGCAGTGGCGCGGTCAGGCCGGGTCGCCCGGCGTACGCCGTTCCTCGCGTGTCTCGTCCGCCGGCGGGTCCACCGCCGGCATCTCGCGGGTGGCGGGCCCCGCGTCGTCGGTCGTCGCCTCGGTGGCCCACTCGTCGGCCACGTCGGACGTCGTCTCGCCGTCGCCGGCCGGGCTGTCGTCCCGGTACGGCGCGGAGACCGTCGCCTCCGGCGGCGCGGGCTGCTCCGCGGCCCGCCCCGAGCGCAGCGCGCCGATCAGCCCGAGCAACCCGATCAGGACCAGGCCGCCGGCCAGGAACCAGCCGACCGGAGGTACGGACAGCCCGAGGATGCGGGCCAGCAGCCACCAGACGGACAGGCCGAGGAAGACGAGTCCGAAAGCAAACGACACGATGTCGGTGCGGTGCGCCTTCATCGGGTCACCTCCAGCTTGCCGGCGTTCACGTGGATGTAGAGGCGCAGCTTGCCCCCGCCGGGGCCGTCGGCGCCGGTGTCGGTGCTCTCCCACTGGCGGTTGCCGAGCCCGCCGCTGCGCTTGCCGAAGACCGAGGCGTCACCGGCGTTCACCTCGGCGACGGTTGTCACGTCCACGTCCGGCGGTACGACCACTGTGGCGTTGCCGAGGTTCACGTCGAGGGTCACCTGCACGTCCTGCTTGTCGAAGTTGATCCCACGCAGGTCGAGCACGGCGTCACCGAGGTTGTTCTCGTACCGGTCGGCCAGGTCGCGCAGGTCGGTCGGCGCCCAGGTGACGTTGCCGTCGATGCCGCGCACCCGGTCGTAGGACTCGGCGACGGTGGCGATGCCGAGCGCCGCCGCGGTCACCAGGCCGAGGGCGATGAGCCAGCGGGCCCGGCCGAACCAGGTGCCCACGAGCAGGCCGAGGCCGATGGTGGCGAGTACCGCGGCGAAGTAGCCGGCGGCGCCGACCGGGAAGACGTCGAGCAGGTCGAGCATGGCCACCACGCCCAGCGCCAGGAAGATCAGCGAGAACGTGATCGCGCCGAGCGGGGACCGCTCCTTGGGCCGCTTCGGCGGTCGTGGCGGCCGGCCCGGCGGTGGCGAGGGCGGCGACCCGGCGTACGGGCCGTGCGGGGCGAACGGCGGGCGGTATCCGCCGGGCGGCAGCGGCGAGCCCACCGGCGCGGGGGGCGGCACGGCGGCCGGCTCACCCAGCGG
>NZ_KK037233.1:5178785-5263492 GCF_000568915.1 Micromonospora sp. M42
CCGGGCTCGGCGTGGGCGGCGTACGACGCTGCTTCGGGGCGTACCGGTGGCGTGGTACCGACCGGCGGCGCGGCGGTCCACGGCGGCCCGGCGGCCCCCGCGGTCCACGTGCCCGGGGCCGGCGGTGCGAGTCAGGCCACCGGCGGCACCGGACCCGGCACCGGGCCGGGCGGCGGTGCCGGCTGAGCCGGCCGCTGCCCCGGGCCGCGCTGCTCGCGGTTGAGCAGCAGCGCGCCGCCGATCAGGATCACCGCGCCCAGCAGGATGGCCCGGAACCCGTCGGTGACGACGTAGGCGAAGCCGAGCGCCACCACGATGCCGAGCACGATCACGGTGATCGGGGACATGCTGGACCGGCCGCGGCCGAGCATGGCCTCCACCGGGGAGGCGGTGTCGCCCTCGCCGGGGATGATCAGCCAGCCGGCGACGTACACGATGATGCCGATGCCACCGAAGAAGCCGAGCACGGCCAGCAGCACGCGCCACAGCACCGGGTCGGTGTTCGTGGCCCGGCCGATGGCGGCGCACACCCCGGCCAGGTAGCGGCCCTCGCGGGGGCGCACCAGCCCGTACCGGGTGGTGAAGCCGGCGGCGCCGGGCGGCGGGGCGTACCCCCCGGGTGGCGGGCCGGTGAACGGCGCGCCGCCGCCGGGCGGCGTGGTCGCGTGGTCGGTGGGGGGCGCCGACCCCGGTGGGGGCGGCGGCGGGGCGTCCTGTGCTGCCGCCCAGGGGCGGGGCGGACGGGCAGCGTCCTCGGTCATGCCTCCGATACTGCTTGCCCGGCCGCCCGGACTGCCTCAGGACCCGACCCTGACCCCACCCTGAGATCCGCCGGTGGCGAAAGTCCGGGGCGTCCCCGTGGTCCGGGACGTCGCCGCCGTGTGACGATCTGAGCGTCGGCGCCGCCGCCCTCTCCATCTCGACCTGGGAGTTTCCGATCAGCAGCACCCCTGCCCCGCACGCCCCGCGCCTCTACCGGGCCACCGAGCACCGGCTGGCCGCCGGGGTGGCCGCGGGCATCGCCGAGCACCTGGGCATCCCGGTGCTGCGGGTGCGGATGGCGTTCATGGTCCTGCTCGGGCTCAGCGGCCTCGGGCTGCTGCTCTACGCCGCCTTCTGGGCGGTGGTGCCACCCCGCCCCGGCGACACCGCCGTCCCGCCGCGCCGTGACCTGACCCAGCTGCTGCCGTTCGTGGCGATCGGGCTGGGCGTACTGCTGTTGCAGGTCTTCGCCTTCAACTCGGTGGGCGCGGCCGGCACCGCCGGCTGGCTGGTGGCGATCATCGCGGTCGGCGCGGGCGTCATCTGGCACCAGTCCGGGCCGGAGCGGCGCCGGCAGTGGGGCGACGCGGCGGTGCCCTGGCTGGGCGCGGTGGTGGAAGAGACCGACCGGCGCGCGTTCGTGCTGCGCTTCATCGGCGGCGGCGTGCTCGTCGCGGTCGGCATCATCGGCGTGGCGGCCGTCTACTCGCCGGCGCAGAACTTCGACGCGGTGCTCAACGGCGTGATCTTCGCGCTGGTCGGGCTGGCCGGCGTCGGCGTGGTGACCGGCCCGGTGCTCTGGCGGACCTGGAACCAGCTCCGCTCGGAGCGGGAGGGACGCATCCGCGAGCAGGAGCGGGCCGAGCTGGCCGCCATGGTCCACGACCAGGTGCTGCACACACTGGCCCTGATCCAGCGCAACGCCAGCGACGTCAAGACGGTGCAGCGGCTGGCCCGTGGCCAGGAGCGCTCGCTGCGCAACTGGCTCTACAAGCCGACCGCCTCGCCGACCGAGCGGTTCGCGGCCGCGCTGGAGCAGGCCGCCGCCGAGGTGGAGGACACGTTCGCCATCACTGTCGAGGCGGTGGTCGTCGGCGACCGGGAGACCGACGAGCGGGTCGGCGCGCTCGTGGCCGCCGCCCGGGAGGCCCTGGTCAACGCGGCCCGGCACGCCGGTGTGCAGACCGTGTCGCTCTACGCCGAGGTGGAGCCGGAGCAGGTGAGCGTCTTCGTCCGGGACCGGGGCAAGGGCTTCGACCCGGATACGGTGGAGAATCACCGGCACGGCGTCCGAGGATCGATCATCGGGCGGATGAAGCGGCACGGCGGCCGGGCGGAGATCCGGTCCGAGCCGGGAGAAGGGACCGAGGTCCGGCTGATCCTGCCGATCAGCGGCTCCGGCTCCACGGCGGAAAGGGACAGGTGACATGTCCGAGCAGGAACCGGTCGAGGGCACGGCGCCGCGCGGGCCGCTGCGGGTCTTCCTCGTCGACGACCACGCGATGTTCCGGGCCGGCGTGCGCGCCGAGCTGGGCGCGCGGGTCGAGGTGGTCGGCGAGGCCAGCTCGGTGGCCGAGGCGGTGACCCGGATCGCGGCCACCGCGCCGGACGTGGTGCTGCTCGACGTGCACATGCCCGACGGCGGCGGCCGCGCGGTGCTGGAGGCGATGCGGCGTACCCACCCGCAGGTGCGGTTCCTCGCGCTGAGCGTGTCCGACGCCGCCGAGGACGTGATCGGGCTGATCCGGGCCGGCGCGCGGGGCTACGTCACCAAGACGATCTCCCCGGAGGAGCTGACCGACGCGATCCGCCGGGTGGCCGACGGGGACGCCGTGTTCAGCCCCCGGCTGGCCGGGTTCGTGCTTGACGCGTTCGCGTCCCGGCCGGACGCGCCGGTGGCCGACCCCGAGCTGGACCAGCTCACCAACCGGGAGCGCGAGGTGCTCCGGCTGCTCGCCCGCGGGTACGCCTACAAGGAGATCGCCAAGGAGCTGTACATC
Source organism: Micromonospora sp. M42 (assembly GCF_000568915.1). Lineage (NCBI taxonomy): Bacteria > Bacillati > Actinomycetota > Actinomycetes > Micromonosporales > Micromonosporaceae > Micromonospora > Micromonospora sp. M42. Next base: position 5,181,548 of record NZ_KK037233.1, read on the forward strand.
TCGATCAAGACGGTCGAGACGCACGTCTCCAACGTCCTGCGCAAGCTCCAGATGTCGAACCGGTACGAGCTGTCCCGCTGGGCTGCCGACCGCCGCCTGGTCTGAGCTCACGTCGCTCGGCGACCCCCTGGGAGGCATCGTCCCCCCGGGGGGTCGTTGTTGTCCGCACAGTCGACGTCGGTATCCTCCGGACGGACAAAAAAGCCGCAGCCGTGCGCCCGTTGACGGCCCGGAGCGGGCGCGGTCCATGTCACAGCGCATGCGGGCGGCAGGGATGCCCGTCAACCTCCATGTGCCCGTCTTGCCTGTTCAGGGCCCTATCGTCCGTACGCTTTGTGATCTTTTCTCAAGTATCGGCAACGTGGCGGGCAACTAACGTCTTGATAACGGCACCTTCACGGAAAGGGCCGGTGGGTGTCACAGTGGCAGCACCTCACCCCCCGGTGTGAGGCATCTCGTCGGGCCTGCCGACCACGTGGACGCCGCCACCAGCGTCGCCGCGTGGTTGTCGACCCTGCGCGGTGCCCACGTCCAAGGTGTGGCGCCCGGCGGATCGGTACCCCTGGGGTGTCCCGAAATCCTCTGCGGTAAACCGACGTCCGGCTTGTCCGGGTCGCCGGTGGTGTCACCCCCAAACGTGCGTGAAACCCACGACGGAACCAGGTTAAGAAAGAGGAGGCCCCTCGGAATGAGAGTCTCGAAGCGGGCGAGCGGCGCGCTCGCGGTGGGCGCGGCATTCGCGCTCGTCGCGTCCGGCTGCTCCAGCGGGAACAACGACGGTGGCGACGCCGGCGCCAGCTCGGACGGCGCGATCGTCATCGACGGTACCCAGCCGGAGAACCCCCTGGTTCCGGCGAACACCACCGAGACCGGTGGCGGCGCGATCATCGACTGGATGTGGAGCGGTCTGGTCGAGTACCCCAACAACGGTGGGGCGCCGCAGAACCTGCTCGCCGAGTCGATCGAGACGAGCGACTCGAAGGTCTTCAAGATCAAGATCAAGCAGAACACCAAGTTCCACGACGGCACCACCGTCAAGGCCGAGAGCTTCGTCAAGGCCTGGAACTGGGCGGCGTACGGCCCGAACGGCGCGCAGAACGCCTCCTTCTTCTCCGACATCCAGGGCTTCGACGAGGTCTACACCGAGGACCCGGACGGCCCGGACGGCCCGCAGAAGGCCCCGGAGCCCAAGGCCAAGGACATGTCCGGCCTCAAGGTCGTCGACGACTGGAACTTCGAGGTCACGCTGAACGCGCCGACCGCCGTGTTCCCGACCAAGCTCGGCTACAGCGCCTTCGTGCCGCTGCCGGACGCCTTCTTCTCCACCACCCCGGCGGAGTTCGGCAAGAAGCCGATCGGTAACGGCCCGGTCAAGCTCGTCTCCTGGCAGGACGACGTCGAGATCAAGCTGACCCGCTTCGACGACTACAGCCTGCGCGACAAGATGAAGATCAAGGACGTCACCGTCAAGATCTACCAGGACGACACGGCGGCCTACAACGACCTGCTCGCCGGCAACCTGGACTTCCAGCAGCAGGTTCCGGTCTCCGCGCTGGCCGGTGACAAGTGGAAGACCGACCTGGCCGAGCGGGCCATGTCCTCGACCACCCCGTCGACCGGCATCATCGCCTTCCCGATCTACGACAAGCGCTTCCAGAACCCGAAGCTGCGCAAGGCGATCTCGCTGTCCATCGACCGGCAGGCGATCACCGACAAGATCTTCTTCGGTACCCGTAAGCCGGCCGACAGCTGGGCCAACCCGCTGACCCCGGGCGCCGAGCCGGGCAACTGCACCGCCTGCAAGTTCGACGTGGCCGAGGCCAAGAAGCTCTACGCCGAGTCCGGTGGCTTCCAGGGCAAGCTGACCCTGTCGTACAACGCGGACGCCAGCCACAAGGAGTGGATGGAGGCCGTCGCCCAGCAGATCAAGACCAACCTGGGCATCGACGCGGTCGCCGTCGGCGTGCCGACCTTCGCGGTCTTCCGCGCCAACATCAACGCCTACAAGATGACCGGCGCGTACCGGGCCGGCTGGCAGCAGGACTACCCGGACGTGGAGAACTGGATCAACCCGCTCTACGTCACCGGTGGTTCCTCGAACGACGGCAAGTACAGCAACCCGCAGGTGGACGCCCTCTCGAAGGAGGCCACCGCGGCCCCCAGCATCGAGGAGGCCCACAAGAAGTTCGCTGAGGCCGTCAAGCTGATCGACCAGGACGTTCCGTCGATGCCGATCTACTTCGGTGGCCAGCAGTCCGGCCACTCGGAGAAGATCAAGAAGCTCGAGCTGACCAACGTCGGCGAGCTCGACATCACCTCGGTCGAGCTCTGATCCGAACGCTCTGACCCCGGGTCGGGCTCGCCTACCGGTGAGCCCGACCCGGGGCCGTTCCGCGAGGGGGTGTACAACGAACCCCTCGCAACGTTGTCGCCGCCGCGCCGGCCCGCCCCGGCGCTCCCTGTCTGGAGGACCACCCCATGGGCCGTTATCTCTTGAGACGGCTGCTGCAACTCGTGCCGGTGTTCATCGGTACGACGTTCCTGATCTACTGGCTCGTCTGGTCAGTGCCCGGTGACCCCTTCGCCGGCAAGTGCGGCGACCGCGGTTGCCCGCCGAACTACCGCGCCATGATGACCGAGAAGTACAACCTCGACGAGTCGATCTGGGTGCAGTACGCCAGCTACATGAAGAACCTTCTGCAGGGTGACTTCGGTATCACGTTCGGCGGTCGCGAGATCAGCGACATCATCGCCACGTCGTACCCGAACACCCTGAAGCTGGCGGTGGTCGCCCTCGCCATCGAGGCCGTGATCGGTCTCGGCGCCGGCATCCTCACCGGCCTGCGGCGCAACGGCTTCCTGGACAACCTGGTCCTGGTCTCCACCCTCTTCCTGATCGCCCTCCCGGTCTTCGTCATCGGCTTCGTGCTGCAGTGGCTGCTCGGTGTGAAGTGGGGCATCATCAACCCGACCGTGTCCAACGAGATGCGGTTCAGTGAACTGATCGTGCCGGGCTTCGTGCTCGGAAGCGCATCGATGGCGTACATCGCCCGGGTGGCGCGTACGAGCATCGCCGAGAACCGGCGTGCCGACTACGTCCGCACCGCGATCGCCAAGGGCCTCCCGATGCGCCGCGTGGTCGGCGTGCATCTGCTGCGCAACTCGCTCATCCCGGTGGTCACCCTGCTCGGCACCGACCTCGGCGCGCTGATGGGTGGCGCGATCGTGACGGAGGGCATCTTCGGCATCAACGGCATCGGCCGTCAGGTGCTCCGCTCGATCGTCACCAAGGAGAGCGCTACCGTTGTCGGCATCGTCGTGGTGTTGGTGCTCGTCTATCTCATCATGAACCTGGTGGTGGACCTGCTCTACGCCGCCCTCGACCCGAGGATCCGCTATGAGTGACCGCCGCAGCGTACGAAACGTCCCAGCAGTCTGCGCGGGTAACCACGCCCGCGCCGAGCGCAGCGAGGTACGGGCATGAGTGACCCGAATACCGCGTCGATCGTGTCGACGCCGCCCGCGACCATGCCCACCGAGGCGGGGTCGGGCGCGCCCACCAACGCGGGCCTGCCGGAGAGCGCGAAGCAGAACAAGCCGCGTGGCCTGCTCGGTGACGCCTGGATCGACCTGCGCCGCAAGCCGCTGTTCTGGATCTCGGCGACGATCATCCTGATCTTCCTCGTGATGGCGGCCTTCCCGTGGCTGTTCACCTCCGGCGACGCGGTCAACGGCTCGCTGGACCGCAGCCGGGTCGAGCCGTCGTCGGCCGCCTGGTTCGGCTACGACGTGCAGGGCCGCGACGTCTACGCCCGGGTCATCTACGGCGCCCGCGCCTCGATCGTGGTCGCAGTGGTCTCCACCGTCCTGACGCTGCTCGTCGGCGGCACGATGGGCATCATCGCCGGCTACCGCGGCGGCTGGGTGGACGCGCTGCTGTCCCGTGTCGCGGACATCTTCTTCGGCCTGCCGTTCGTGCTCGGCTCGATCGTCATCCTGACCACGTTCAACGGCTCCGGCACCGACAACGGCGAGTGGACGATCATGGGCCTGGTCATCCTGTCCCTGAGCGTGCTGAGCTGGCCGGTGGTGATGCGGCTGATGCGCTCCTCGGTGCTCGCCACCAAGGAGGCCGACTACATCGTCGCGGCCCGCGCGCTCGGCGCCAGCACCGGCCGGATCATCCTCAAGCACCTGCTGCCGAACTGCCTGGCCCCGCTTCTGGTCTACGGCACGATCATGGTCGGCTCGTTCATCGGCGCGGAGGCCACGCTCTCGTTCCTGGGCATCGGCCTGAAGAGCCCGGTCGTCTCCTGGGGCATCATGATCAGCGAGGCGCAGAACTACATCCGGGTCTCGCCGTACCTGCTGTTCTTCCCCTCCGCGTTCCTCGTCGCCGCAGTGCTGAGCTTCGTCATGCTCGGCGAGGCGGTCCGCGAGGCCCTCGACCCGAAGCTTCGATAGGGGAACTGAGTTGTCCGACATTCTCGTGTCCGAGCAGTCCGCGCCGGGCGCCGACGGATCCGGTCGCCCCTCGGGCCGGCTGCTCGAGGTCGACGACCTTCGGGTGGAGTTCCGTACCCGGGACGGCGTCGCCAAGGTCATCAACGGAGTCACGTACCACGTCGACGCGGGGGAGACCCTCGCCGTGCTCGGCGAATCGGGCTCCGGCAAGAGCGTCACCGCGCAGACCATCATGGGCATCCTGGACACCCCGCCCGGGTTCGTCACCGGCGGCCAGGTCCGCTTCCACGGCAAGGACATGCTCACCATGTCCCCCGAGCAGCGGCGGCGGATCCGGGGCGAGGGCATCGCCATGATCTTCCAGGACTCGCTCTCGGCCCTCAACCCGGTTTTCACAGTCGGCTTCCAGATCGCCGAGCAGTTCCGCATCCGGCGCGGCATGAGCCGCTCGGACGCCAAGAAGCGCGCGATCGAGATGCTCGACCAGGTGAAGATCCCCAACGCCAAGGGCCGGTTCAGCAACTACCCGCACCAGTTCTCCGGCGGTATGCGGCAGCGCGCCATGATCGCCATGTCGCTGGCGCTGGACCCCGAGGTGCTGATCGCCGACGAGCCGACCACCGCCCTGGACGTGACCGTGCAGGCCCAGATCATGGACCTGCTCGGTGAGCTCCAGCGGGAACGGCAGATGGGCATGATCCTGATCACCCACGACCTCGGCGTGGTCGCCGACGTCGCGGACCGGATCGCGGTCATGTACGCCGGCCGGATCGTCGAGGAAGCCGACGTCTACGACCTGTACCGCAAGCCGGCACACCCGTACACGCTCGGCCTGCTCAACTCGATCCCGCGGATGGACGAGAAGGGCCAGGAGCTCCGCACGATCAAGGGCCTCCCGCCGAACCTGATGAACATCCCGCCGGGCTGCGCGTTCAACCCGCGCTGCCCGATGGCGCAGCCGGTGTGCCGGGAGAAGGTCCCGCCGCTGCTGCAACTGGGCAACGGCCGGGCCAGCGCCTGCCACTTCGCCGAGGAACTGGTGAACCGTGACTGAGAACATCATCGAGGTTCGTGACCTGGTCAAGCACTACCCCGTGACCCGGGGCGTGGTGTTCAAGAAGACCATCGGCCACGTCAAGGCGGTCGACGGCGTCTCCTTCGACCTCAAGGCCGGCGAGACGCTCGGCGTGGTCGGCGAGTCCGGCTGTGGCAAGTCCACGCTGGCCCGGGTGCTGATGAACCTGGAGAAGCCGACCGGCGGCCAGGTGCTCTACAAGGGCCAGGACATCTCCAAGCTCTCCGGTGGCGCGCTGCGGCGGCTGCGCCGGCAGATCCAGCTGGTGATGCAGGACCCGTACACATCGCTCAACCCCCGGATGACGGTGGGTGACCTGATCGGCGAGCCGTTCGAGATCCACCCCGAGGTGGCTCCGCGCGGCAGCCGGCGCACCAAGGTCAAGGAGCTGCTCGACCTGGTCGGCCTCAACCCGGAGCACATCAACCGGTACCCGCACCAGTTCTCCGGCGGCCAGCGGCAGCGCATCGGCATCGCCCGGGCGCTGGCGCTGCGGCCCGAGGTGATCGTCTGCGACGAGCCGGTGTCGGCGCTGGACGTCTCCATCCAGGCGCAGGTGATGAACCTGCTGGAGAAGCTCCAGGGCGAGTTCGGCCTGTCGTACGTCTTCATCGCCCACGACCTGTCGGTGGTGCGGCACCTCTCCGACCGGGTCGCGGTGATGTACCTGGGCAAGATGGTGGAGATCGGCACCGAGGACGAGATCTACGAGCGTCCGACCCACCCGTACACCCAGGCGCTGCTGTCGGCGGTGCCGGTGCCCGACCCGACGGTGCGCGAGAGCAAGGCGATCATCCGGCTCCAGGGCGACGTCCCCTCGCCGGTCAGCCCGCCCTCGGGCTGCCGGTTCCGGACCCGGTGCTGGAAGGCGCAGGACGTCTGCGCCCAGGAGGTGCCGCTGCTCCAGATCCGGCCGGGCTCGGACCACCCGAGCGCCTGCCACTTCGCGGAGAAGCGGGAGATCGTCGTCACCCACGACGCGGCCTGAACCGAACCGGACCGCCTGCCGGCGTCAACTCGACGCCGGTAGGCGGTTCGTCGTATCCGGGGGCGTCACGGCGTCACAGCGGGCCGCGACCGGCGCGCAGCAGCAGGAGCGCGAGCTGGGTGCCGTCCGCGCCGAGCTCGGCCCGGAACCGCTCCAGGATCTCCCGTTCGCGGGAGAGCACGAGCCGGGTCCCACCGGAGGCCATCCGGGTCGCGCCGACCTCCTGGGAGAGCGCGGCCCGCTCCTGCCAGAGCGCGATGAGCGTGCTGTCGATCTCGTCGATCCGCCGCCGGATCTCACCGATCCGCTCGGCGGCCGTCGCGTCGTCGGTGCCGGTCCGGGACGCCGCGGCGCCGCTCGGGTCGGCGTCGGCCGGCCGGCCGTTGCGCGCCGGGCTGCCGCTGGACTCCACCACGTCAGTCATCATCGTCGTCCCTCTCGGGGCTCGGGCCCGGTACCCGGATCCCGGGACGGAAACGCCCCGGGCTCTCCGAGCCCGGGGCGTTTCGTAGGTCTGTGATCAGGCGCGACCCACGGCTGCCGGACTCCCGGTGCCGTAGTAAAAGTAGAAGCGCTGATCGAACACGTCGTCGAGTATGCCGACCACCCGGGCGGGCGCGCAAGAAGACGCACCAACAGGTGAGACGTGCCGCCGGGCGCCGACCGGCCGCGCGGGCGGGGAAGTGTCCGGCCGACGGCATAGACTCGGACTGCGATGCATCCTCTCTTCGACATCCCCGCGTCCCCGCCTGCGCCGGAGTCCCGGCCGACCCCGCCGCGCCGCCCCGGGGCCCCCGGGTCGGACCCGCAGGCCCTCCTCGACGGCCTGAACGGCCCCCAGCGGGACGCGGTGACCCACGCCGGCTCCCCGCTGCTCATCGTGGCCGGCGCCGGCTCCGGCAAGACCCGGGTGCTGACCAACCGGATCGCCTACCTGCTCGCCGCCCGGGACGTGCATCCCGGCGAGATCATCGCGATCACCTTCACCAACAAGGCCGCCGGCGAGATGAAGGAGCGGGTGGCCGCGCTCGTCGGCCCGCGCGCCCGGATGATGTGGGTGTCGACGTTCCACTCCGCGTGCGTACGCATCCTGCGGGCCGAGCACGAGCACGCCGGCCTGAAGTCGACGTTCTCGATCTACGACGCGGACGACTCGCGCCGGCTGATGCAGATGGTCGCCCGCGAGCTGGACCTGGACCCGAAGCGCTACCCGGCCCGGGGTCTGGCCGCCCAGGTGTCGAACCTGAAGAACGAGCTGGTCGACCCGGAGGAGTTCGCCGGCCGGGCCAAGGGGCCGAACGAGCGGGCGCTGGCCGAGGCGTACACGCTCTACCAGCGGCGGCTGCGCGAGGCGCACGCGCTGGACTTCGACGACCTGATCATGACCACGGTGCACCTGCTCCAGTCGCACCCGCACGTGGCGGAGAGCTACCGGCGGCGGTTCCGGCACGTGCTGGTCGACGAATACCAGGACACCAACCACGCCCAGTACGTGCTGATCAAGGAGTTGGTCTCCGGCACCGAGGGGATCCCGCCGGCCGAGCTGTGCGTGGTCGGCGACGCCGACCAGTCGATCTACGCGTTCCGCGGCGCGACCATCCGCAACATCCTGGAGTTCGAGCGGGACTTCACCGACGCCCGCACGATCCTGCTGGAGCAGAACTACCGCTCGACCCAGACCATCCTCAACGCGGCGAACGCGGTCATCGACCGCAACACCTCCCGCAAGCCGAAGCGGCTGTGGAGCGACGCCGGGGCCGGGGAGCAGATCGTCGGGTACGTCGCCGACACCGAGCACGCCGAGGCCGACTGGGTCGCCCGCGAGATCGACCGGCTGGTCGACGACGGCGACACCCGCCCGGGCGACGTGGCCGTCTTCTACCGCACCAACGCCATGTCCCGCGTGTTCGAGGAGGTGTTCATCCGGGTCGGCCTGCCCTACAAGGTGGTCGGCGGGGTGCGCTTCTACGAGCGCAAGGAGGTCCGCGACGCGCTCGCGTACCTGCGCGCGGTGGTGAACGACGACGACACGGTCAGCCTGCGGCGGATCCTGAACACCCCGCGCCGGGGCATCGGCGAGCGGGCCGAGGCGTGCGTGGAGGCGCTGGCCGCGCGCGACCGCATCTCCTTCGGCGCCGCGCTGCGCCGGGCCAAGGACGCACCCGGCATCTCCACCCGGGCCGCGAACGGCATCGCCGAGTTCGTCGCGCTGCTCGACGCGGCGCGGGAGCTGGCCGCCACCGGCACGCCGGAGGAGGTGCTGGAGGCGGTGCTGACCCGCTCGGGTTACCTGGCCGAGCTGGAGGAGAGCCTCGACCCGCAGGACGCCGGCCGGGTGGACAACCTCCAGGAGCTGGTGAGCGTCGCCCGGGAGTACACCGAACGGATCGAGGCGCTCGGCGCCGACGACGAGCGGGCCACCCTGGCCGGGTTCCTGGAGCAGGTGGCGCTCGTCGCCGACGCCGACCAGATCCCCTCCGACGACCCGGACCACCAGGGCGTGGTCACGCTGATGACGCTGCACACGGCCAAGGGCCTGGAGTTCCCGGTGGTCTTCCTGACCGGCCTGGAGGACGGCGTCTTCCCGCACCTGCGCTCGCTCGGCGACACCCGGGAGCTGGAGGAGGAGCGGCGGCTGGCGTACGTGGGCATCACCCGGGCCCGCCAGCGTCTCTACCTGTCCCGCGCGGTGACCCGGTCGGCGTGGGGCGCGCCCGCGTACAACCCGCCGTCGCGGTTCCTGGAGGAGCTGCCGCCGGAGCTGGTCCGCTGGGAGCGCACCGAGGGGTCGTACACCTCGTGGGGTGGCGGGGGCGGCGGCGTCGGCGGCCGGGCGGACCGCCTGGGCCGCGGCGGCTTCGCCGGCGGCACGCCGAAGGCGACCGAGCTGGCGAAGCGGCTGGGCGTGGACGCCAGCCGGCTGTCCACGGCGAGTGAGCTGAAGCAGGCCCCGAAGGTCTCGGCCGGGGACCGGGTCAACCACCAGCGGTACGGCCTGGGCCGGGTGCTGGCGGTGGAGGGGGCCGGGCCGGGCGCCCGGGCGCAGATCGACTTCGGCGACCAGACGATGTGGCTGGTGCTGCGGCACGCCCCGATCGACAAGCTCTGAGCGTGAGCGGGCCCGGTCCGGCTCGTGGCCGGACCGGGCCCTGCCCCTGTCGTGGCGCGGTCAGCAGGCCACGTCGATGCCCCGTGCGCGCAGGAACGGCGCCGGGTCGATCTGGTTCCACATGGCGCCCTGGTGCACCTCGAAGTGCAGGTGCGGGCCGGTGGAGTCGCCGGTGGAGCCTTCGTAGCCGATGACCTGACCGGCGGTGACCTTGTCGCCCACGGCGACGGCGAGCCGGCTCTGGTGGGCGTAGTGGGTCAGGTAGCCGTTGTGGTGGTCGATGAAGACCGAGATGCCGTAGCCGTCGCCCACGTCGCCGGCCTTGACCACGGTGCCCGCCGCGGCGGCGTGGATCGGGGTGCCGGCCGGCATGGCGAAGTCGATGCCGGCGTGCTGGGTGCCCCAGCGGGGCCCGTAGCAGGACGTGATGTCCGCGCCCTTCATCGGGATGACCCAGGTCGGCTTCTTCGCCACCGCCTTCTTCGCCACGGTCTTCTTCGGCTTGGGCTTGGCGGTGGCCGTCTTCTTCGGCGCCGGGGTGGTCGCGCTCGGGCTCGGCGCGGGGCTGGCGGGGACGGCGGACGGGGTGATCGGTTCGCGGGCCGAGCGGTCGGCGCGGGCCGCGTCGTCGACGCGGGCCTGTACGCCGAGGTCGACGGCGGCCGGCGTCGGCGCGGACCGGTCGGCGACGGTGACCACGCCGCCGATGCCGAGGCCGAGCAGGGCCACCGCGCCGGTGACCACGTATGCGGTGCGCCGGGCGCGGCGCGGACGCCGGTGCCGGGCGGGAGCGTTGTCCGGGGTGGGGCTGCTGTGCTGCACGGGATCCTTCACCAGTCGAGGGGCACGTGACCACGAAATACTGGTGTCGGGCCGACCGGTTCTGGACGTTCCAGCTCATCGAGGCTGCGGGCCGTCGCGGCGTGCCCGGTTGCCGACCGGACGGGCGGTTCATCGGCGAAGACGATCACCTACCGATGTGGTCCCGCTCACACCGGCGGGTGTGACGTGGCAGACTTCCGCCAAACGAAACCGCCCGGATCGTGTGATCCGGGCGGTGACGGGGCGTACTGAGCGTCAGGAGGCGGCTACGTCGCCGTAAATCGCTTCGATTTCGAGCTGGATGTCCACTCCGCGCTCCTTGAGGAACGCCACCGGGTCCTGCGGCTGGCCCTTGACATGGATCTCCAGGTGCAGGTGGGAGCCGTAGGAGTGGCCGGTGTTGCCGACCAGGCCGAGCTGGTCGCCGGCCTTCACCTCCTGGCCCTCCTTGACCGACACGGCGGAGGAGTGGCCGTAGATGGCCTCGGTGCCGTCGGAGTGCTTCACGATCACCGCGTAGCCGTAGCCGCCGAACCAGCCCGCCTTGGTGACCGTCCCGGCGTGGACCGCCTTGTACGGCGTGCCCTCCGGCGCAACCAGGTCGATGCCGGTGTGCAGCTTGCCCCAGCGCATGCCGTAGGGGGACTTGAAGTCGTAGCCGTGCAGCGGCAGGAGCCACGGGTCCTGCTCGGTGATCTTGCTGTCGGTGCGGTCGGACCGGGACGCGCGGTCGGCGCTGTCGGCACGGGCCGCCGCGTCCTGGCTGGCGACCGAGGCCTGCCGAAGCTCGTCGAGGACCGAGGGGTTGACGCTCTTGGCGTCAGGAAGGGCGTTCGCGCCGATGGCGACGATGCCGGCGCCGACGAACGCGGTGGTGACCACCGCCGCGTAGCGGCTCCGCGGGGGGGTGGGTACGCGACGGCGGCCGCGATAGCGATCGGGCTCAGACGACAGGCGCTGGCGCACGCACACCCTCCGTTGTCGGGGATCCGATGCGACTCCGGACCGTTCGGTGAAGCTCGGTGGAACCTCCGGTGTCGCGTCGTCACCCGTCCGTGGACCTGATGACAACCGTGGACACGTTAGCCAACTGCCACTCCTGTCACAAGCCGAAGCGCCGAACTGGCGATTCGTTATGTCCGTTTCCATCCTGGCTTGTCATGTCTCGTGCCGCCGGTCGGATGGGCCTCCGACTGTCCATTCGTCGCGGACAGTGACCGATCGGCGGAGGTGTCCGGCTTTCCGCGTCCGCGCCTGAGCGGTAGGAGAGTAGCCCGGGCGTGGGACGGTCCGGGCCCCGCTTTCCGCCCCCCGCTCCGCCGGGTTACCGTTCGTTCAGGTCAGTGTCCTGGTGAAAGGTGTGCGCAGATGAGCTCTCGTATCCGGGTCGTCGTCGCGAAGCCCGGCCTGGACGGCCACGACCGGGGCGCGAAGGTCGTCGCGCGTGCCCTGCGCGACGCGGGCATGGAGGTCATCTACACCGGCCTGCACCAGACGCCCGAGCAGATCGTGGAGACCGCCATCCAGGAGGACGCGGACGCGGTCGGCCTGTCCGTGCTCTCCGGCGCGCACATGACGCTGTTCAAGCGCGTACTCGAACTGCTCGCCGAGCGCGAGGCCACCGACATCGTGGTGTTCGGCGGCGGGATCATCCCCGAGGCCGACCTGCCGGAGCTGGAGCGGCTCGGCGTCGCGAAGATCTTCACCCCCGGCGCGACCACCGGGTCGATCGTCGAATGGGTGCGGGAGAACGTGGCCCAGCCGGTCGGCTGACCCGCCGCATCTGCGGCTCCGGGCACGGGGGAGGGGCCGGACGCACCCCTCACACGCCCGGCCCCTCTATGCACGATGCCCCGCCGCCACCCCTCGACCGACAGGGCATCGGCCGCTCCCGTCGTCGCGCTTGACCAGCGCTCCGACATCACACTCAACGACGCCCCCGACCGGCGGTTACGCCCGGTCCGGCACATCCCCCGGACGGCTGACAACCGCGGCCGCCGCCGCGTGCCGGCGCCGCCGGAAACCGGTGCCGGCCGAAGAGGGCTGTGCATTACCGCACACCCCGCACCCGCTCGGTTGCCGCCGGTTCCCATCTCGTTAGGCTGCGGCAAATGGCCTGTCTCTTCTGATGACAGGCGTCAAACTGATTTTCCAACGCTGGTGGCGGCGCGACGGCGCGCCGCGGAGACGGGACGGGACGCGCAAACGTGGACCTGTACGAGTACCAGGGGCGGGACCTGTTCGAGCGGCACGGCTTGCCCGTGCTCGCCGGCGGCGTCGCCACTACCCCGGAGGAGGCCCGCGCGATCGCCGAACGCCTCGGCGGTCGGGTGGTCGTCAAGGCGCAGGTGAAGGTCGGTGGCCGCGGCAAGGCCGGCGGCGTGAAGCTGGCCGAGGGCGCGGAGGAGACGGTGGCCCGGGCCACCGACATCCTCGGCATGGACATCAAGGGTCACACCGTCCACAAGGTCATGATCACCGTGACCGCGGACGTGGCCGAGGAGTACTACTTCTCTTACCTGCTCGACCGGGCGAACCGCACCTTCCTCTGCATCGCCAGCGTGGCCGGCGGCATGGACATCGAGCAGGTCGCCGCCGAGACGCCCGAGAAGGTCGTCAAGGCTCCGATCGACGCCAACACCGGCGTCGACGAGGCGAAGGCCCGGGAGATCGTCACCGCGGCCGGCTTCCCGGCCGAGGTCGCCGACCAGGTCGTCGACGTCGCGGTGAAGCTGTGGCAGGCGTTCGTCGCCGAGGACGCCACGCTCGTCGAGGTGAACCCGCTGGCCACCACCAAGGACGGCAAGCTGCTGCTCCTGGACGCCAAGGTCACGCTGGACGAGAACGCCGCGTTCCGGCACCCGGACCACGAGGCCCTGGTCGACCAGGCGTCGGTGGACCCGCTGGAGCAGGCCGCCAAGGCCAAGGACCTCAACTACGTCAAGCTCGACGGCGAGGTCGGCATCATCGGCAACGGCGCGGGCCTGGTCATGTCCACGCTCGACGTGGTCGCGTACGCGGGCGAGCGGCACGGCGGCGTCAAGCCGGCCAACTTCCTCGACATCGGCGGCGGCGCGAGCGCCGAGGTGATGGCGAACGGCCTGGAGATCGTCCTGTCCGACCCGTCGGTCAAGAGCGTCTTCGTCAACGTCTTCGGCGGCATCACCGCGTGCGACGCAGTCGCCAACGGCATCGTGCAGGCGCTGGCGCTGCTGGAGCAGCGCGGCGAGAAGGCCACCAAGCCGCTCGTCGTCCGTCTCGACGGCAACAACGCCGAGGCCGGTCGGGCGATCCTCGACGGCGCGGCCAACCCGCTGATCCAGCGGGTCGACACCATGGACGGCGCGGCCGAGCGGGCCGCCGAGCTGGCAGCTGCGGGGGTCTGACAATGGCTATCTGGCTGACCAAGGACTCCAAGGTCATCGTGCAGGGGATGACCGGTTCCGAGGGTTCCAAGCACACCCGGCGGATGCTCGCCGCCGGCACCAACGTGGTCGGCGGCGTGAACCCGCGCAAGGCCGGCACCACCGTCGACTTCGACGGCACCGAGCTGCCCGTCTTCGCGTCCGTCGCGGACGCGATGAAGTCCACCGGCGCGGACGTCACAGTCATCTTCGTGCCGCCGCAGTTCACCAAGGCCGCCGTGGTCGAGGCGATCGACGCCGGCATCGACCTGGCCGTGGTGATCACCGAGGGCGTGCCGGTGCACGACACCGCCGCGTTCTGGGCGTACAACAAGTCCAAGGGCGAGCGCACCCGGATCATCGGCCCGAACTGCCCGGGCATCGCCTCGCCGGGCGCGTCCAACGCGGGCATCATCCCGGCCGACATCACCGGCTCCGGCCGCATCGGCCTGGTCAGCAAGAGCGGCACGCTGACCTACCAGATGATGTACGAGCTGCGCGACATCGGCTTCTCCACCTGCGTCGGCATCGGCGGTGACCCGATCATCGGCACCACCCACATCGACGCCCTGGCCGCCTTCGAGGCGGACCCGGAGACCGACGCGATCGTCATGATCGGTGAGATCGGCGGCGACGCCGAGGAGCGGGCGGCCGAGTTCATCAAGGCCAACGTCACCAAGCCGGTGGTCGGCTACATCGCCGGCTTCACCGCCCCGCCCGGCAAGACCATGGGTCACGCCGGCGCGATCATCTCGGGCTCGGCGGGCACCGCCGACGCCAAGAAGGCGGCGCTGGAGGCGGTGGGCGTCAAGGTCGGCAAGACCCCGACCGAGACCGCCAACCTGATGCGGGAGCTCATGTCCGGCCGCTGAGCGGCCGTACCACGCGCCGAGGGGGCCGACCGGGGAACCGGCCGGCCCCCTCGCGTTCAGCGGTACCAGTACGGGTAGTACGAGTTGCCCCGGGCCCGCACGATGGCGCTGGCGACGATGTTGATCACACCGAACGCGATGGCCAGCCAGCCGAGCAGCTGCGACTTGCCGTTGCGCCGCGCGTCGCGGATCGACAGCGCGCCGAAGACGATGCCCAGGATGCCGCAGCAGAACAGGCCGAAGACGATGCCGAGGACGCCCCAGAGCGTGGTCCGGTCCCGGCCGACGGCCGGCGGCGGCGGTGGTGGCGGATACGGAGCGTGCACGGCTTCCTCCGAACGGTAGGCGCCGCGACGGGAATGGTCGCGTCTGAGGCCGAGGCTAGACCGGATCACCACCGCTGAGGCGGGGGTTCGGCGAACTCGCCGCGCTGCCGACCCGGTATCGGACTGCCGTCCTTCCCGCGGCGTGCCAGAGTAGACCCGATGTCACGTGTCACCCCTGACCAGCCACGCCGTCCGGCTTCCGGTCCCCGCGCCGGGGAACGGCCACCCGGCCGCGCCCGCCCGGCCGCGCGGGTGCCCGCGCCGCGCTCGGGCGAGGAGCCGCGCAGCCGGGCGCCGTTGCCCGTCGCGGCCGGGGTGGCGGCGCTCTGGGCCGCGCTGACCTCGTGGCTGCCGGTCTCCGTCGTGCTGGGCCTGGCCCAGCTCAGCGAGGACGCCGGCTCGCTCGGTGGCGCGCTGCGCGCCGGCCTGGCCGGCTGGCTGCTCGGGCACGGCGTGCCGCTGCAGACCACAGCCGGGCCGCTGGGCCTGATCCCGCTCGCGCTGAGCGCGCTCGCCGTCTGGCGGCTCACCCGCGCCGGCGTGCACGTCAGCCGGGCCGTCGGCGCGCGCGGGGCCGGCTCGCCCCGCCAGGCGCTCACCGTCGCGGCCGCCGTCGGGATCGCGTACGCGCTGCTCGGCGCGCTCGCCGCGTTCGCCGTCGACGCGGGCGGGCTGCGGGTCTCCCCGGTCACCGCCGCGCTCACGTTCGCCGCGTTCGGCGTGCCGGCCGCCCTGGTCGGGGCGCTGCGCACCACAGGCGTCTGGGCGCTGCTGACCGCGCGCTGCCCACCGCCGCTGCGCGACGGCCTGCGTACCGGCCTGGTCGCGGCGCTGCTGCTGCTCGGCGCGGGCGCGGGGGCGGCCGGACTGGCGGTGGCCACCGGCGGCGGCGACGCGGCCGACATGATCGGCGCCTACCGGACCGGGGTGGCCGGTCAGGCCGGCATCACCCTGGTCAGCCTCGCGTACGCGCCGAACGCCATCGCCTGGTCGGCCAGCTACCTGCTCGGTCCCGGGTTCGCCGTCGGCACCGACACCGCCGTCCGCACGAGTGAGGTGTCGGTCGGCGCGCTGCCGGCCGTACCGTTGCTGGCCGGCCTGCCGCGCGGCCCGATGGACGGGCTCGGCGCCGCGCTGCTCGCGGTGCCGGTGCTGGCCGCGATGGCGGCCGGCTGGCTCCTGGCCCGGCGGCTGATCCGGGCGGCCGCCGAGGAACGGGCCGATGTGGCCTGGCCGGCGCTGCTCGGGCCGGCCGCGCTCGCCGGACCGGTGGCCGGCGTGCTGCTGGGGCTGGTCGCGGCGGTCTCCGGCGGGCCGCTCGGCGGCGGACGGCTGGCCGAGGTCGGCCCGTCGCCCTGGCCGGTGGCGGTGGTGGCCACCCTGGTGATCGCGGTGGGCGCGGTACTCGGCGCGGCCGCCACCCGCACCCTGACCCGCCCGGCGCGTCCGGCACCCCCGCCCCGCGCCACCCCGGCGCCCCGCTGATCCGTCCGGCGCCGCGCGGGGAGAGAGACGCGCGAGGGGCGCCCGGCGGTTGCCGGACGCCCCTCGTTCGAACGACGGTCAGGCGCCGAAGTTGTTCATGTTGATCGCAGCGCCCGCGATGGCGCTGACGATGCCGACGACCACGCCGACGGCGCCGCAGATCAGGGCGGCCCGCGCCTGGCCGGCGTTGCTGGCCTCGCCCGCCTGGACCTTCTTCTGGCCGAGCACGCCGAGGACGACCGCCACGATGCCGGCCGGGACACCCAGCAGCGGGCAGCACAGGCCGAGCACGATCGAGGCGATGCCGACGATCATGCCGGCCAGGCCCATGGTGTTGTTCTGGCCCTGACCCTGCGCCGGGCCGGCCGGGTAGCCGGCGGTCGGGTACTGCGGCGCGGCACCGTACGGCGGCTGCTGCTGCGCGTACGGGTCCTGGCCGTAGGCGGGCTGACCCGAGGTGGGCTGGCCGTACGGCTGGCCCGACGTCGGCTGCTGGCCGTACTGGGGCTGCTGGCCGTACTGCGGGGCCTGCGGCGGCTGGGCGTACGGGTCGTTCGGCTGAGCGGTCGGGTCCTGGTTCGGCTGCTGGCCGTACGGGTCCTGGCCGGGGTAACCGGGCTGCATGTCTGGGTGCTCCTCAGGTTCGGTTCGGTTGTGCGTCAGTTGCTGCCGCTGTTGCCGGCGATACCAGCCAGGCCGCCGAGGAGGCAACATCCCACCACGATGATGGCGATCCAGGCCAGGCCGGCGATGAGGGCCCACTTGGACCACTTCTTGGACTCGGCGGCGGCAGCCTGGGCGCCGGCGTAGTCGCCCTGCTGGATCAGCGGGTTGACCTTCGACGCGTTGATGATGGCCGGGATCGCGAGCGGCCAGAACAGGAAGATCGCGACGATGGACATCGTCATGTTGTTGTCGATCTGCTGCGGCTGCTGCGGGGGGTATCCGGGCTGCATGCGACGTACTCCTCGGTCCGACGGCACGCGGCGTGCCGGATTCTTCGTGGGGGTGCGGGCCGGGCGCGAGGCCGGACACCGGGCGACCGGCAGCGTACCGCGAGCACGCCACCCGGGAGGTCAACCGTTGAGCCGCCGCCCCGAGGCCGGGGCGCCTGACCTGCCCGATAGGGTTGCCGCGTGACCGAGCCCGCGTCCGTCGCCCGCCTCGTCGTCCTCGTCTCCGGTTCCGGCAGCAACCTCCAGGCGCTGCTGGACGCCACCGCCGACCCCGGCTACGGCGCCCGGGTCGTCGCCGTCGGCGCCGACCGGGACGGGATCGCCGGCCTGGACCGGGCCGCCGCCGCCGGCGTGCCGTCCTTCGTCGAGCGGCTCAAGGACCACCCCACCCGCGCCGACTGGGACAAGGCGCTCACCGCGCGGGTCGCCGAGCACCGGCCGGACCTGGTCATCAGCGCCGGGTTCCTCAAGCTGGTCGGGCCGGAGTTCCTGGCCGCGTTCGGCGACCGCTACCTCAACACGCACAACACGCTGCTGCCGGCGTTCCCCGGCATCCACGGCCCCCGTGACGCGCTGGCGTACGGCGTGAAGGTCACCGGGGCCACGCTGTTCTTCGTCGACGCCGGGATGGACACCGGGCCGATCGTGGCCCAGGTCGCCGTGCCGGTGCTCGACGACGACGACGAGGACACGCTCACCGAGCGCATCAAGTCCGCCGAGCGGCGCCAGCTCGTCGAGCAGGTCGGCCGCCTGGTCCGTGAAGGCTGGACGATCACCGGAAGAAAGGTCACCATCCCGTGAACGCCACTGAGGACGCCGGCCGCCGCCCGATCCGGCGCGCGCTGGTCAGCGTCTACGACAAGACCGGCCTGGCCGAGCTGGCCCGCGCCCTGCACGGGGCCGGCGTGGAGATCGTGTCGACCGGGAGCACCGCGTCGACGATCTCCGGCGCCGGGGTGCCGGTCACGCCGGTCGAGCAGGTCACCGGCTTCCCGGAGATCCTCGACGGGCGGGTCAAGACGCTGCACCCGAAGATCCACGGTGGTCTCCTCGCCGACCTACGCAAGGACGCGCACGCCGCCCAGCTCGACGAGCACGGCATCGCCGGCATCGACCTGCTGGTCTCCAACCTCTACCCGTTCCAGGCCACCGTCGCCTCCGGCGCCGACACCGAAGAGTGTGTCGAGCAGATCGACATCGGCGGCCCGGCGATGGTGCGGGCCGCGGCGAAGAACCACGCCTCGGTCGCGGTGGTGACCGACCCGGCCGCGTACCCGGCGGTGGTGGCCGCGCTCGCCGACGGCGGTTTCACGATCGCCCAGCGCCGGGCGCTCGCCGCCCGGGCCTTCGCCGACATCGCCGACTACGACGTGGCGGTGGCCGACTGGTTCGCCACCACCGTGGCGCCGGCCGAGGACGGCTGGCCGCAGTTCGCCGGGCTGGCGCTGCGCCGCCAGGCCGTGCTGCGGTACGGCGAGAACCCGCACCAGGCGGCGGCGCTCTACACCGATCCGGGCGCGCCGGCCGGGCTGGCCCAGGCCGAGCAGCTGCACGGCAAGGAGATGTCCTACAACAACTACGTCGACGCGGACGCCGCCTGGCGGGCCGCCAACGACTTCCCGGACCAGCCGGCGGTGGCGATCATCAAGCACGCCAACCCGTGTGGCATCGCGGTCGGCGCGGACGTGGCCGAGGCGCACCGCAAGGCGCACGCCTGCGATCCGGTCTCCGCGTTCGGCGGGGTGATCGCGGTGAACCGGCCGGTCGACGCGGCGATGGCCGGCCAGGTCGCGGAGATCTTCACCGAGGTGCTGGTGGCGCCCGGCTTCGACGAGGACGCGCTGGAGCTGCTGCGGGCCAAGAAGAACCTCCGCCTGCTGCGGGCGCCCGAGTTCGCTGTGCGGCCCGCCGAGTGGCGGCAGGTCAGCGGCGGCGTGCTGGTGCAGTCGCGGGACGCCGTCGACGCGCCCGGCGACGACCCGTCCGGCTGGACGCTGGCCACCGGCGACCCGGCCGACTCCGCGACGCTGCGCGACCTGGCGTTCGCCTGGCGGGCGGTCCGCGCGGTGAAGAGCAACGCGATCCTGCTGGCCCGCGACGGCGCCACCGTCGGCGTCGGCATGGGTCAGGTCAACCGGGTGGACTCGGCGCGGCTGGCGGTCAGCCGCGCCGGCGACGAGCGGGCCCGCGGCTCGGTCTGCGCCTCCGACGCGTTCTTCCCGTTCGCCGACGGCCCGCAGATCCTCATCGATGCCGGGGTACGGGCGATCGTGCAGCCGGGCGGCTCGATCCGGGACGAGGAGACCATCGCGGCCTGCAAGGCGGCCGGCGTCACCATGTACCTGACCGGGACGCGGCACTTCTTCCACTGACCAGGCCGTAATCGCCCGGGTGCGTCGGTCGTCCACCCGACGGACGCACCCGGACGCCGGGCCGTTGCCCGCCGCCGGAACCGGTTGCTAGCGTGTGCGCGGCGAGATCGACCGTCTCCGCCGCCCGTGAGACCGGCAGGTGTGCCATGCGCGTTCGCGACCGGTTGACCGCCGTCGTCGTCACGCTGGCCTTCGTCCTGGCCGGACTGGGATCGGCCGCCGCGCCCGCCGTCGCACCGGCCCCCGCCCCGATCGTTGCCGCGCTCGCCGCCGCGCCGCCCGCCGATACGCCCGCCGCCGCGCCGCCTGCCGGAACGCTCGCCGCCGCGCCGTCCGCCGGAACGAGCCCGGTCGCGCTGCGTACCGCGTACCCCGGAATCTCCTGGTCGGAGCTTGCCGCCGGGCCGTGGCACGACCACGGCGGCGGCCTCGGCTACGCCGACGGACCGGACGACCTGGCCCCGGCCGCGCTCCCGCGCGTGGCCGGTCCGGCCGTGCCGGAACCCGTCGTGCCCGCGCCCCGGCCGCCGGTCGTGCCGCTGCCGCCGCGCGGCCCGCTCGCCGCGCGCGCCCCGCCGGCCGCCTGAGCCACGCCGGACCCGGGACCCGCACGCCGGGACACCTCACCCGAGCCGCACCGGACTGCCGCGTCGACCCGGCGGTTCCGTCGCGGGACACCGATCACGTACGGCGGCGCGCCTCAACGCCTCCGGGATCGCCCCGGGTCCACGCCCAACCCGCCGCAGCGGAGGCCCCGCCCCCTCTTCCTCCGGGGGACGGGGCCTTCGTCGCGCTCACACGTCGGTGCGGACCTCGGCGAAGTGGCAGGCGCTGGGGTGCGGGTCCGCCGCCCGGGGCACGGTCTGCGGGTCCTGGACCGCGCAGACCTCCTCGGCCTTCCAGCAGCGGGTCCGGAAGTGGCAGCCGGACGGCGGGTCGGCCGGGCTGGGCACGTCGCCGCTGAGCCGGATGATGGTCTGCCGGTCGCGGGCCTCCGGATCGGGCACCGGGACCGCCGACAGCAGCGCCTGGGTGTACGGGTGGGTGGCCCGCTGGTAGATCTGCTCCTCGGTGCCGATCTCGACGATCCGGCCCAGGTACATCACCGCGACCCGGTCGGAGATGTGCCGCACCACCGACAGGTCGTGGGCGATGAAGATGTACGACAGCCCGAACTCGTCCTGGAGCTGCTCCAACAGGTTGATCACCTGGGCCTGGATGGAGACGTCGAGCGCCGACACCGGCTCGTCGCAGACGATGATCTCGGGCCGCAGCGCGAGCGCCCGGGCGATGCCGATGCGCTGCCGCTGGCCGCCGGAGAACTGGTGCGGGTACCGGTTGACGTGTTCCGGGTTGAGCCCGACCACGTCCAGCAGCTCCTGCACCCGCTGCCGCCGGCTGCGCTTCGGCGCCGCCTCCGGGTGGATCTCGAACGGCTCGCCGACGATGTCGCCGACAGTCATGCGCGGGTTCAGCGAGGTGTACGGGTCCTGCATCACCATCTGCATGTTGCGGCGCAGCCGGCGCAGGTCCGCCCCGCCGGCCCGCAGCAGGTCGCGGCCCTCCAGCGTGACCCGCCCGGCGGTGGGCGTCTCCAGGCGCATCAGCAGCCGGGCCAGCGTGGACTTGCCGCAGCCGGACTCGCCGACCACGCCGAGCGTCTCGCCGCGCCGCAGCTCGAAGGAGACGCCGTCGACCGCCTTGACCTGGCCGATGGTCTTCTTGAACAGCACGCCCTGGCTGATCGGGAAGTGCTTGACCAGGTGGTCGACGGAGAGGATGGTCTCGCCGCGCACCTTCGTGGCGTCAGCCGGCGCTGTCATCGTGCACCTCCTGCGCGAAGTGGCACGCGCTGGTCCGCCCGTCGCCGAGCACCAGGTCGTGCGGCACCTCGTCCACACAGACCTGCTGGACGTACGGGCACCGGGGGTGGAACGGGCAGCCGGAGGGGATCGCCATCAGGTTCGGCGGCAGGCCGCGGATGCTCGACAGCTCCTGGCCGCGCACGTCCAGGCGCGGGATCGACTCCAGCAACCCCTTCGTGTACGGGTGGGCCGGCGCCCGGTACAGCGCGCGCACGTCGGCGTGCTCGACGATGCGGCCCGCGTACATGACCGCGATCCGGTCCGCGACACCGGCGACCACGCCCAGGTCGTGGGTGATCAGGATGAGCGCCGTGCCGAGGTCGCGGCGCAGGTCGGCCAGGAGGTCCATGATCTGCGCCTGCACCGTCACGTCCAGCGCGGTGGTCGGCTCGTCGGCGATCAGCACCTTCGGGTCGAGAGCCAGCGCCATGGCGATCATGACCCGCTGGCGCATGCCGCCGGAGAACTGGTGCGGGTAGTCGCCGAGCCGCTTCGCCGCGGCCGGGATCCGGACCAGGTCCATCAGCTCGATCGTGCGCCTGCGCGCGTCGGCCCGGGACATCCCGGCCCGTTCGCGCAGCGACTCGCCGATCTGCCAGCCGACCGGGAAGACCGGGTTCAACGCCGACAGCGCGTCCTGGAAGATCATCGCGATCTCGGTGCCCCGGATCTGACGGCGTTCCTCCTCCGGCCGGGTCAGCAGGTCCCGCCCCTGGTAGAGGATCTGCCCGCCGCGCACGTACGCGGGCGGGGTGTCCAGGATGCCCATGATCGCCTGGGCGGTGACGGACTTGCCGGAGCCGGACTCGCCGAGCACCGCGAGCGTCTCCCCGGCGTCCAGGTGGTACGTCACCCCGTTGATGACCCGGGCCACGCCCTCGCGGGTGCGGAACTCGACGTGCAGGTCCCGTACCTCCAGCAGGTGCCCGCCCGGCGGGGTGGGCGAGGCCGGCGTGGGCCGGGCCGACGACTGGGTCATGGGTTGTCACCGCAGCTTCGGGTCGAAGGCGTCGCGGATCGCGTCGCCGAGCATGATGAAGGCGAGCACGGTCAGGGCGAGGAAGGCCGACGGCACGATCAGCGGCGTCGCCGACTCGCGCATGTGCACCCGCCCGGCGTCGATGTCGATGCCCCAGGAGATGGTCGGCGCCTTCAGGCCGATGCCGAGGAAGCTCAGCGTCGCCTCGGCCGCGATGAACGAGCCGAGCGCGATGGTGAGCACCACGATGGCCGGGGCGAGCGCGTTCGGCAGGATGTGCCGCCACATGATCCGGCCGTTGCCGGCCCCCAGCATCCGGGCTGCGGCCACGTAGTCCTGCTCCCGGGCGGTGATCACCGAGGAGCGGACCACCCGGGCCGCGGTGGTCCACCCGAGCAGCGCCAGCACGAAGATCACCGCGAACAGCCGTACCGTGTCGCCGCTGGTGCTGACCCGCTTGAGCAGCACGATCGCGGCCAGCAGCAGCGGGATGCCGAGCACGATGTCGATCACCCGGGAGAGCACCGCGTCGACCCAGCCGCCGAAGTAGCCGGCGAGCATCCCGACGACGAGCGCGATCACGCCGGTGATCAGCGCGGAGAGCGCCCCCACCAGCAGTGAGGCGCGGGCGCCGTAGACCGCGCGGGCGAACGTGTCGCAGCCCTGGAAGTCGTACCCGAAGATGGCCCCGCCGGACGGCCCGGCGTGCTGGCGGGAGAGCACGCAGTCGCGCGGGTCGTTCGCGGCGAACAGCCCGGGGGCCACCGCCATCGCGGCGACGAGCACCACCAGGAGCAGGCTGATCCAGAAGACCGGGTTGCGGCGCAGGTCCCGCCACGCGTCCCCGGCCAGGCTGCGGGCCCGGTCGGGGCGCCCGGCCCGGCCGGGCGTGCCCGGTTCGCCGGAGACGCCGCGCCGCGCCGCCTGGTTCTCGGTGGCCGCCACCGTCTCGAAGTCACTCATAGCGGATCCTCGGGTCGAGGACGGCGTAGAGCACGTCCACCACCAGGTTGGAGAGCAGGTAGACCACGACGAGCACGCTGACGATGCCGACCACCAGGGGGCCGTCCTCGGTGCGGATGCCGCGGAACAGGTTGAAGCCGACGCCGGGCACGTTGAACACGCCCTCGGTGATGATCGCGCCGCCCATCAGGTTGCCCAGCTCGACGCCGAGGAAGGTGATCACCGGGATGAGCGAGTTGCGCAGCACGTGTACGCCGACGATGCGGCGTCGACGTAGGCCCTTCGAGCGGGCGGTGCGGACGTAGTCGGCGCGCAGGTTCTCGGTCACCGAGGTACGGGTCAGCCGCAGCGCGGTGGCCAGGGACAGCGAGCCGAGCACGATGCCGGGCAGCAGCAGCGCGTAGAAGGAGGGTTGCGCTCCGGCGGTGGGCGGGAAGATCGGCCACCGTACGCCGAGGAAGTACTGCGCCAGCGGCGCGAGCACGATGGTGGGTATGCCGAGCACCAGCAGCGTGAGCACGAGCGTGGCGTGGTCGAACACGCCGGAGCGGCGGATGGCCGCGATCACGCCGGCGGTGACTCCGAAGATCACCGTGACCGCCATCGCGATCACCGCCAGCTTGAGGGTGACCGGCCAGGCGGCGGCGAGGATGTCGCTGATCTGCCGCCCGGTCAGCGACTGCCCGAGGTCACCCTGGACCAGACCGCCGAGGTAGTTGAAGTAGCGGTAGAAGAAGCCGCCGACCCCTGTCGCGTCCAGGTGGTACTTCTCGGTCAGGTAGGCCCGCTGCGCGGGGGTCACCGGCCGCTCCCCGGCGAGGGCCTGGATCGGGTCGCCCTGCCCGGCGAACATCAGCGCGTAGACGATCAGAGTGGTCCCGAAGAAGGCGAGGACCATCTGCAGGAGTCGCCGCAGGATGAAGCGGAGCATGCTGGCAAGTCTGCCGAAAACGGCGCAAATGCGGGCCAATGCCAAGGCCGGGCCACCCGGTGGGGGTGGCCCGGCCCGTCAGCAGGGTGTCAGGCGAGTTCGATCTTCAGCAGGTCCACCCGGTCGAAGAGGTCCACGTGGACGTTCTTGACCTTGGTCGAGTGGCCGAAGTTGTTCTGCCCGTACCGCAGCGGGATCACCGGCATGTCCTGCGCGAGCAGGTCCTCAGCCGCCTGGTACTTCTTGATCGCCTCGTCCTCGGTCGCCGCGCGGGCGCCTTCGGCGAGCAGCTTGTCGAACTCCGGGTTGCTGTAGCCGTAGTAGTTCGACGAGCCGGTGCTGCTGTACAGCGGGCCGAGGTAGTTCTCCATGGACGGGTAGTCCATGACCCAGCCCATCCGGAACAGGCCGACCGGCTGCTTCTTCTTGACCTTGGTCAGCAGGTCCGCGAACTTCGGCTCGGCGGTGCCGACGCAGTCCACGCCCAGGTTGGCCTTGAGCTGGTTACAGGTGGCGTCGATCCAGTCCTTGTGGCCGCCGTCGCCGTTGTAGGACAGCTCGATCTTCTTCGGGCCGCCCGCGGCCTCGTACATGGCCTTGGCCTTGACCGGGTCGAACGCGCCCGCGGTGCCGATGGTGTTCTCCCGGTAGCCGGCGACCACCGGCGAGACGAACGAGCGGGCCGGCCGCTGCGAGTCCTTGAAGATCGACTTGGTGATCTCGTCCCGGTCGATCGCCATCGAGATGGCCTTGCGCACCTCGGGCTTGCTGAACTCCTCCTGGAACGTCGGGAAGGCCAGCACCTGCAGCGAGGAGGCCGGGCTCTCCTGGTAGCGGTCGCCCAGGTCGGTCGCGGCGGTGGACAGGTTCTCGGTCGGGATCGTCTTGATCACGTCGAGGTTGTCCGACAGCACGTCCGCGTACGCGGCGGTCGGCTGCTGGTAGATGCGGAACTCGACACCGGCGACCTTGGGCTGCTGGCCCGGGAAGGCGTCGTAGCGCTCCACCTCGACCTTGGCGTCGTGCTGCCAGCTGCCCTTCATCTTGAACGGGCCCTGACCGATCGGGGCCTGCTCGTAGCCCTCGGCCAGCACGCCCGGCGCGGAAAAGGCCGCCTCGGGCAGCGGGTAGAAGGCGGTGTAGCCGAGCATCGACTTGAAGTCCACGTACGGCTCGTTGAGCGTCACGGTGAAGGTCAGGTCGTCGACCTTCTGCAGGCCGCTGAGCGTCTTCGCCTTCGGCGTCTCGCCCTGGAGGTCGTCGTAGCCGGCCACCTTCTCGAAGAAGTAGCTGGAGTTCTGGCCGTTCGGGGCGTACGCGCCGTAGTTCCAGGCGTCGATGTAGTTGTCGGCGGTGACCTTCTCGCCGTTGTGGAACGTGTAGCCGGGCTTCAGCTTGATCGTCCAGACCTTGTTGTCCGACGTCGTCACCGAGTCCGCCGCCACCTCGTGCGGCTTGTTCGCCTCGTCGTAGTCGACGAGCGGGCTGAACAGGGCCGACAGGACCTGGGAGCCGCTCGTCTCGTTGGTGTTTGTGGGCACCAGGTGCTGCGGCTCGGCGATCTCGATCCGCACGGCCGCGTCGGGGTTGCCGGCACCGCCGCTGCCGCCGCCCGAGCCGCAGGCCGTCAGGCCGAGCGTCACCGCGAGCGGGAGCGCGGCCCAGGCCGCGAGCCTACGAACACGCATGGGGTCTCCTCATCTCCTCACGCTGCGCGGTCGTCCCGACGTTGGGTGACTCTGCGCAACGAGCGGTAACGGTAGGTCGCGGTTCGGCCCATCGACAACTGGCGCGTGGTTGATCGATGACGGATCGTGTTCGCCCTGTCTTGTCGTTGCCGCTCGCGCGTGCTAAACCTCGCCCCTGCCTGGTTCTTTCCTGGTTGCCTCTGTTCCGGTCCGCGCGTGGCCGGGCGGTCTGCGACGGCTGTTCCCGCTGTCCGGTCCCTGCCCGTCCGGGTGTGACCGGGCTGCGGCGTCACCGTGATTGGTGACTCTCCGTGACTTAGCGCACGTTGCGCAGCGTGATCGTCGGCCGTCGTCGTCCGGGCCCGCCAGCGGGCGTGAGACGATCACGACGTGACGGCGACGATCCTGGACGGCAAGGCCACCGCGGCGGAGATCAAGGACGAGCTACGGGCCCGGGTCAAGGCGCTCGCGGAACGCGGCATCACCCCCGGCCTCGGCACGGTGCTGGTCGGGGAGGACCCCGGCTCCCAGGCGTACGTCAACGGCAAGCACCGCGACTGCGCCGAGGTCGGCATCGCCTCGCTGCGGGTCACGCTGCCCGCGGACGCCACCCAGGAGCAGCTCGACGCGGCTCTGGCCGAGCTGAACGCCGACCCGGCCTGCCACGGCTACATCGTCCAGCTCCCGCTCCCCGGGCACCTCGACACCCAGCGCGCGCTGGAGTCGATCGACCCGGACAAGGACGCCGACGGGCTGCACCCGGTCAACCTGGGCCGGCTCGTCCTCGGGTACGACGCGCCGCTGCCCTGCACCCCGCGCGGCATCGTGGAGCTGCTGCGCCGCCACGACGTGCCGCTGCGCGGCGCGAACGTGGCCGTCGTCGGCCGGGGCAACACGGTCGGCCGTCCGCTGGGCCTGCTGCTGACCCGGCGCAGCGAGAACGCCACCGTGACGCTCTGCCACACCGGCACGCTCGACCTCGCCGCGCACACCCGCGCCGCCGACGTCGTCATCGTCGCCGCCGGCGTACCGGGCCTGCTCACCGCCGACATGGTCAACCCGGGCGCGACAGTGGTCGACGTCGGCATCACGCGCGTGATCGGCGACGACGGCAAGGGCCGCTACACCGGCGACGTCGACCCGGAGGTCGCCGAGGTCGCCGGCAAGCTCGTGCCGATGCCCGGCGGCGTCGGTCCGATGACCCGGGCGATGCTGCTCACCAACGTGGTCGAACGGGCCGAGCGGGCGGGCTGACACCCACCCAGGTCATAACCGTCCGCCCCTGGCCCGATCGGTGCCAGGATGGCTGATACGGTCCGGAAAACCGACTGGGATCAGGGAGTGGGACGACCATGGGTAAGAAGGTCACTGTCGTCGGCGCCGGCTTCTACGGCTCGACCACCGCACAGCGCCTGGCCGAGTACGACGTCTTCGACACCGTCGTGATCACCGACATCGTGGAGGGCAAGCCGGCGGGTCTCGCGCTCGACCTCAACCAGTCCCGCGCGGTCGAGGGCTTCGAGACCAAGGTTGTCGGCGTCACCACCGGCCCGAACGGCGAGGGCTACGACGCCATCGAGGGCTCGGACGTGGTCGTCATCACCGCCGGCCTGCCGCGCAAGCCCGGCATGAGCCGGATGGACCTGCTGGAGACCAACGCCAAGATCGTCCGGCAGGTCTCCGAGAACGTCGCCAAGTACGCGCCGAACGCCGTCGTCATCGTGGTGTCCAACCCGCTCGACGAGATGACCGCGCTGGCCCAGCTCGCCACCCAGTTCCCGCGCAACCGGGTGCTCGGCCAGGCCGGCATGCTGGACACCGCCCGCTTCACCAACTTCGTCGCCGAGGCGCTGAGCGTACCGGTGAAGTCGGTACGGACCCTGACGCTCGGCTCGCACGGCGACACGATGGTCCCGGTGCCGTCCAAGAGCACCGTGAACGGCAAGCCGCTGCGTGACGTCATGCCGGCCGAGCAGATCGAGGAGCTGGTCGTCAAGACCCGCAACGGTGGCGCCGAGGTCGTCGCGCTGCTCAAGACCGGTTCGGCGTACTACGCCCCGTCCGCCGCCGCGGCCCGGATGGCGAAGGCAGTGGCCGAGGACTCCGGCGAGGTCATGCCGGTCTGCGCCTGGGTCGACGGCGAGTACGGCATCTCCGGCGTCTACCTGGGCGTCGAGGCCGAGATCGGTGCCGAGGGCGTGAAGCGGGTCGTCGAGACCGACCTGGACGCCGACGAGCTGGCCGCGCTGAAGGAGGCCGCCGAGGCCGTCCGCGCCAAGCAGGGCGACGTCGCCAGCATGTGAGCCCGACCAACTGCGCAGAAGGCCCGCCGGCTTCCGCCGGCGGGCCTTCCGCTGTCCCGCCCGCGTCTCTTCCCGCCCTCCCCGTCGATCATGAAGTTGACGGCGTATTCGATCTCCAATTCCGCCGCCAACCTCATGATCGAGCCGGTCGGGGGTGGGGGGTGAAGGGAGCGGTCAGGTGGGGAGTGGCCAGGGTGGCGGGGGAGAGGGTTGCCAGCAGGGTCGTGCGGGCGTGGCGGGCTTCGTCCGGGTCCACCTCGTGGGCGTACGCCAGCTCCGGGGCGACCAACTGGATCGCGTGCACGAGCAGGTCGCCGGTGATCAGGAGGCGCTCGTCGTCCGCCTCGATGAGCACCGACTGGTGACCCGGCGTGTGGCCTGGGGTGTGCAGCAGCCGTACCCCCGGGGTGAGGGGCGTCTCGCCGTCGACCACCCGCAGGCGGCCGGCGGCGCGCAACGGCCCCAGGAGCCGGGCCGGCAGTTCCGGGTGGAACAGATCCAGCGCGTCCAGCTCGGCGCGCTGTACCAGGTGGTCCGCGTTCGGGAACAGCGCGCCGGCC
This sequence comes from Micromonospora sp. M42, assembly GCF_000568915.1. Lineage (NCBI taxonomy): Bacteria > Bacillati > Actinomycetota > Actinomycetes > Micromonosporales > Micromonosporaceae > Micromonospora > Micromonospora sp. M42. The sequence continues at coordinate 5,210,710 of NZ_KK037233.1, forward strand.
CAGCCCACGTGGTCGGTGTGCAGGTGGGTGAGGACCACGGTGCGGACGTCGGCCGGATCGATCCCGGCGGCGGCCAGCTCGGCCGGCAGCCGGCCGGGGACCGGCGCCCAGCTCGCGGCGAGCGAGTCGGCCGGGCCGATGCCGGCGTCGACGAGCGTGACCGGCCCGTCGCCGGTCCGCACCGCGAACGCGCGGAACCGCAGCCACCACCGGCCGTCGGCGGTGACGGCGCCCGGGTCGAGCCGGTCGGCAGCCGCCCAGTGCGCCTGGGTGGCGCCGGGAAACGCCTCGCCGCGGGGCTGGAAGAAGGGCCCCTCGCCGTCGGACAGCGCGGTGACCGTGATAGACCCGAGGGTGCGGCTGCGCGGCATCGCACGATGATGCCAGCGGGTCGCGGTACGGCGCAGCCCGCTTTTCCGGCGGCCCACCCGGGCCGCCTGGGGACTGCCGGCCAGTTTCCAGTACGCTCGTACTGCTTGAGCACGTGTCCCCCGAGAGGAGCGCCGGCCGATGGCGAAGATCAAGGTAAACAACCCGGTCGTGGAGATCGACGGCGACGAGATGACCCGGATCATCTGGAAGCAGATCCGGGAGCAGCTGATCCTGCCCTACCTCGACGTCGACCTGCACTACTACGACCTGTCGATCCAGCACCGTGACGCCACCGACGACCAGGTCACCGTCGACGCCGCCAACGCCATCAAGGAGCACGGCGTCGGCGTCAAGTGCGCCACCATCACCCCGGACGAGGCCCGGGTGGAGGAGTTCGGCCTGAAGAAGATGTGGCGGTCGCCGAACGGCACCATCCGCAACATCCTCGGCGGCGTGGTCTTCCGCGAGCCGATCATCATGTCGAACGTGCCGCGGCTCGTCCCGGGCTGGACCAAGCCGATCATCATCGGCCGGCACGCGCACGGCGACCAGTACAAGGCCACCGACTTCGTCGTCCCCGGCCCGGGCACGGTGACCATCACCTACACCCCGGCCGACGGCGGCACCCCGATGGAGATGGAGGTCGCCAACTTCCCCGGCGGCGGCATCGCCATGGGCATGTACAACTACGACGAGTCGATCCGGGACTTCGCCCGCGCCTCGTTCCGGTACGGCCTGGACCGCAACTACCCGGTCTACATGTCCACTAAGAACACCATCCTCAAGGCGTACGACGGCCGGTTCAAGGACATCTTCGCCGAGGTGTTCGAGAACGAGTTCAAGGCCGAGTTCGAGGCCGCCGGCCTCACCTACGAGCACCGGCTGATCGACGACATGGTCGCCGCCGCGCTCAAGTGGGAGGGCGGGTACGTCTGGGCCTGCAAGAACTACGACGGTGACGTGCAGTCCGACACCGTCGCGCAGGGCTTCGGCTCGCTCGGCCTGATGACCTCGGTGCTGCTCTCCCCGGACGGCCGCACCGTCGAGGCCGAGGCCGCCCACGGCACCGTCACCCGGCACTACCGGCAGTACCAGAAGGGCGAGAAGACCTCGACCAACCCGATCGCCTCGATCTACGCCTGGACCCGGGGCCTGGCCCACCGGGGCAAGCTGGACGGCACCCCGGCGGTCACCGAGTTCGCGAACACGCTGGAGAAGGTCATCGTGGACACCGTCGAGGGCGGCCAGATGACCAAGGACCTCGCGCTGCTCATCTCGCGGGACGCCCCGTGGCTGACCACCGACGAGTTCATGAACGCGCTCGACGAGAACCTGGCGCGCCGGCTCGCCGCCTGACGTGTAAGGAAGGGCCCCTTCTTAACGCCTCGCGTTGTAGAAGGGGCCCTTTTTAACACCTCAGGGCTGTCGGGGCGGCGTGACCTCGCTCGGTGCGTTCTCGTTGACAGGGTGGACGAGATGCCAGTCGCGTCCGTGAAGGTGGGCCGTCGCCGCGCGCCGGCCGGCCGACCTTCGAGGCTGCTGAGCGCAGCCAGCCGTCCCTTCCCTGCGGGGGGTCCTGTCCCGGGCCCCCCGCGCCCCCGTGCCCGGGCTGCGGTTGTTAAGAAGGGGCCCTTTCTCTACCGCAGGCGTTAACAAGGGGCCCTTCCTTTCATGCGGCGCGCAGCAGCTCGGCGGCTCGCTCGGGGGCGATGTCGTTGATGAACACCCCCATGCCGGACTCCGACCCGGCCAGGTACTTCAGCTTGTCCTTGGCCCGCCGGATGCTGAACAGCTGCAGGTGCAGGTGGCCCAGCTCCCTGTCGATCCGTACCGGCGCCTGGTGCCAGGCCGCGATGTACGGCATCGGCAGGTCGAACAGCCCGTCGAAGCGACGCAGCAGGTCCAGGTATAGCGGCCCGAACGCGTCCCGCTCGGCGTCGTCGAGCGCCGGGATGTCCGGCACCGGCCGGTGCGGCGCCACGTGCACCTCGAACGGCCAGCGCGCCGCCGCCGGGACGTACGCGGTCCAGTGCTCGTTGCTCGTCACCACCCGTTCCCCGGAGGCGCGTTCGGCAGCCAGCACGTCGGCGTACAGGTTGCCGCCGGTGCGCTCGGCGTGCCGCCGGGCGGCGGCCAGCATGTCGCGGGTGCGCGGCGTGACGAACGGGTACGCGTAGATCTGCCCGTGCGGGTGGTGCAGCGTCACCCCGATCTCCACGCCCCGGTTCTCGAACGGGAAGACCTGCTCCACGCCGGGCAGCGCGCTCAGCGCTTCGGTGCGGTCGGCGAGCGCGTCCAGCACGGTCCGCACCCGGTGCGGGGGGAGCCGGGCGAACGAGGCGTTGTGGTCGTCGGTGAAGCAGACCACCTCGCACCTGCCGAGGCCGGGGCGTACCGGGGTGAACGGCGTGATCTCGGCCGGTTCGTCGGCGACCCGCTGGCTCAGTGACGGGAACCGGTTCTCGAACACGACGACGTCGTAGTCGGGCGCCGGGATCTCGCTGTGCCGGTCGCCCCGGGACGGGCACAGCGGGCACTGGTCGGCCGGGGGCAGGAACGTGCGGGTCTGCCGGTGCACCGCGACCGCCACCCACTCGTCGGTCAGCGGGTCGTACCGCAGCTGCGAGGCGGGTGGGGGAGGGGGCAGGTCCCGCCGGTCCGGCTGGTCCCGGACCGCGTCGTCCCGCTCGTCGAAGTAGATCAGCTCGCGGCCGTCGGCCAGCGCGATCTGCGTACGCTTCACTGCGCCCCCCTCTGCGCGGGCACCGTCACCAGCTCGCCCACCCTGTCGTCGAGTACCCGTCGTGCCTCGGGCGCCAACCGGTCGTCGGTGACCAGCACGTCCGCCGCGTCCAGCGGCACTATCGACGAGATGCCGACGGTGCCCCACTTGGTGTGGTCGGCCAGCACCACGAGCCGGTCCGCGGCGGCCACGAGCGCCCGGTTCGTGTCCGCCTCCATCAGATTGGGCGTGGTGAACCCGGCCCGTTCGCTGATGCCGTGCACGCCGAGAAAGAGCACGTCCAGGTGGAGCGCGGCGATCGCGGCCACGGCGAGCGGCCCGACGAGCGCGTCCGACGGCGTGCGTACCCCGCCGGTGAGCACCACTGTCTGGTCGGGCCGGCCGCCGACGTGCAGCGCCTCCGCCACCGGCAGCGAGTTGGTGACCACCGTGAGGCCGGGCACGTCGACAAGTCGCCGGGCCAGCTCGGCGGTGGTGGTGCCGGCGGAGAGCGCGATGGCGGCGCCGGGCCGGACCAGCCCTGCGGCGTGGTCGGCGATCGCCGCCTTCTCGGCGGACTGGCGGTCGGCCTTGGCGCGGAAGCCGGGCTCGTCGGTCGAGCCGGGACCGGCGGGCGTCGCGCCGCCGTGCACCTTGGCGAGCAGGCCCTGCTCGTGCAGCGTGTCCAGGTCGCGGCGGATGGTCATGTCGGACACGCCGAACTCGGCGGCCAGTTCGGTGACCCGGACGCCGCCGGCGAGACGCAGTCGTTCCAGGATCGCCGTCTGCCGCTGCCGTGCCAGCATTCCGGCCCACCTCCGAGCGTCACCGACCGCGATGCTCACGCGGTCGAACGTGTTCCAACAAAGGCGAACACTACCGCGCAGCGAGGGGCGATGCGAAACCGCCGTCGTCCGTAAGGCCGGACGACGGCGGTCGAGGCGCTCGCAGGCCGGACGCGTCCGGCGGCCGAAAGGTCAGGCGGGCTGGAGGCGGGGCTCCACCCAGCCGGTCTCGGTGAGGTGTTCCATCACCTTCCCGATGGCCTCCTCGACGCTGATGTCCGAGGTGTCCACCACGAGATCGGCGTCGGTGGGCTCCTCGTACGGGTCGTCGATGCCGGTCATCCCGGTGAGCAGGCCGGCCCGGGCGCGGGCGTACAGGCCCTTGCGGTCGCGCTGCTCACAGACCTCAAGCGGCGTCGCCACGTGGACCAGCAGGAAGCCCGCGCCGGCCGCCTCGGCCATCTCCCGCGCGGTGGCGCGGGCCGCCGCGTACGGCGCGATCGGGCAGCAGATGCCGACCCCGCGGTGCCGGGCGATCTCGGCGGCCACCCAGCCGATCCGGCGCACGTTGAGATCCCGGTCGGACTTGCTGAACCCGAGCCCGGCGGACAACTCCCGCCGCACCACGTCGCCGTCGAGCAGCGTGATCGTGCGGTCGCCCTGCTCACGGAGCACGTCGGCCAGGCCCCGGGCGATCGTCGACTTGCCCGAGCCGGACAGCCCGGTCAGGAAGATCACCAGTCCCCGGTACCGCCGCGGCGGGCGGGCCCGGACCAGTTCCTTCGCCACCGCCGGCGGGGTGTGCCACTCGGGCAGCGGGAAGCCCCGGTCCAGCAGGTCGTCGATCTCCTCCACGCTCAGCGCCAGCCGGCGGTTGCGCGGCGGGATGTCCTCCCGCCAGCGCCACTGCCCGTCCCGGTTGTCGTAGGCCAGCTCGCGGGGCACCAGCACACGCAGGCCGGCGCCGGAGAGCATGCCCTCGGTGGAGAGCAGGTGGGTCACGCCGTACGCGGCGGCGACCCGGGCCCGCAGCAGCGCGTCGCTGATCTCGTCACGCCGGCGGGCCAGCGGCACCGCCACCAGCGTCGCCGGGGGCATCCGGTCGCGGGCGGCGAACACGGTACGCACCAGCGCCTCGGACGGCAGGCCACCGGTCGACCCCTCGCCCACCGGGATCAGCACCAGCAGGTGCGCGCCGAGCGTGCGGGCCGCGTGCGCGATCTGCGCCAGTTGCGGGCGGTGCAGCGGACGGTCGGCGAAGACCCCGAGCACCCGGCCCGGCGGCAGCAGGCCGCGTACCTCGTCGGGGCCGCGCCGCAGGCGCTGGAACGGTCCGTGGCCGCCGTCGCCCAGGCGGCGCACCGTGCCACCGACGCCCACCAGGCCCTCGCGGCCCGGCCAGACGTCCGTCACGTCCATCGCCGCGACCGGCGCGCCCTCGCCGTCGGTGAGCACCACCGCCCGGCGGGCCGGGTCCGCCGGGTCGAGCCCGTCGGCCAGCGCGGCCGGCACCTGGAGCGTCACCGGCACCGGCCACGGGGTGCCGTCGGCCAGCCGGCCGCGCCGGCTCAGCGAGGTCAGGTCGGCCCGGCTCATGAAACCGGTGAGCGGCGCGTACGCCCCGCTCAGCAACAACTGGAGATCGGCCAGCTCAGCGGGTCTGGGCGCGTACGACGGCGCATCCCGCAGAACGTCCTCGGGCAGCAGCCACCCGTTGCTCATCGAACCCCCAACTCACCGGCCGGCACACAGTTTCGCAGCCCACCGGCGATCGGTCGAGAGCGCCACCCGGCCTCCCGGTAATCGCGCGTTCCGGCGATCGTGCCGAGGACGAACCGGGGTCTTCGAATCCTTACCGCCGGGCCGCCGCCGGTCGATCGTGCGAACGGCTGCCGGCGCGCGCCGTCCGGCCGAGCGCGCGATCCCGGATCCGCCGGACCGCCCGCCGGATCCGGGCGCGGAGCCGGCGCGGATCCTCCACCCGGGGCGGCCCGCCGTCGGCCGCGCAGCGCACCACGAGCGGCAGGTTCGCGTCCAGCGCCCACCCGGCCTGAATCACCCGGGCCCGGACCTCCCAGGTGCCCCGGGTCCGGCCGCCGTCGAGCGCCGCGAAGTCGACGGTGGCGGTGCTGCGGTGACAGACCCGGCCGTCGGCGGCCGGCTCGGTGGTGGCGTCGACCGGCAGGAAGAACTCCTCCCGGGTCTCCCGGCGGCGGATCACCACGTCGGTCCTCGCCCCGCCGGCCCGCATCACGACACCGTCCGGCGCGGCCTCGGCCACCGGGAGCACCGGCAGCCCTCGGTCGTCGAAGCGCAGCGGCTCGTCCCCGGCGCGCAGGTGGGCGGAGACGGCGACGGTCAGCGTCCGTCCCTCCACCTGCCACCGGTCGACGGCGGCGTGCGCCCGGACACTCACGTCCCACTCCGCCAGCCGGCGCAGGTCGGCCATCCGCCCCTGCGCGGCGAGATGCGCGATCACCTGGTACATCGGCGGCACCCCGGCGATCGCCTCGGGTGCGACACGCTCCTTCACGAGCTGCCCCACCTCGTCCGCCACCTGCCCGGCCCAGGGCTCCGGCGCGCTCAGCAGCGCCTGCCCGCGCAGCCGGTTCAGCATCTCCTTGCGCAGCCAGCGCCGGTGCAGCCGCAGGCGGGCCGCAGCCGGTGGGCGGTGGGCGTCCACGATGTCCATCGCGGCCCGCAGCGCCGCGTAGTACTCCGCCGGGTCCATCCGGGTGGCGGTGACGTTGCCCGCGTCCTCGCGGCGGGCGTGGTGGTAGCAGGGGTGGTCGGCCAGCACGCAGATCCGCTCGGCGAGCAGGTAGGCCGCCGCCATCAGCCGGTGGTCCTCCAGGCGTCGCGGGTGGCCCTCCGGGAAGCGCAGCCCGTGCCGGTCGAGGAAGGACCGCCGGAACAGCTTGTGACAGGTCATGCTGTCGGCCAGCGGCGCGTTCGCCAGGGTGGCGTCGAACCGGTTCTCCCGGAACAGCTCCCGCGGTACGCCCCGCCGGTGCCCGATCATCCGTCCGACGACGATGTCCGCGTCGTGTGCCCGGGCGCAGGAGTGCAGGCGGGCCAGCGCCTCGTCGCCGAACCAGTCGTCGTCGTCGGCGAAGAAGACGTACTCGCCGCGTGCCTGCTCCAGCCCCTGGTTGCGCGGGCGCGACGGCCAGCCCGAGTGCGGCAGGCGCAGCACCCGCACGTGCGGGTCGGCAGCGGCCAGCTCGTCCAGGCGCTGCGGCGTCCCGTCGGTCGACCCGTCGTCGGCGAAGATCACCTCGTATCCGCCGGGCGGCAGCCCCTGCCGCGACAGCGACGCGACGAGCGGATCGAGGTGGGCCCCGCAGTTGTACGTGGGCACCACCACGCTCACCGCCGGCCGGTCCGTACCGTCGCTCATGACGCCCCCCGTCGAGTCGCCTCACACGGTGGCAGCTTCCCCGCGACGCCGCTACCCCGTCGGTCACCTAGGGGGCCCGGAGCCGAGGGATCAGGGGATCGCCCGGGTCAGGACGGGCTCCGGCGCGGCCCCGGAGTTCTACGCTGAACGGCGTGACACTGCTCGCGACCGAGTCGCTGACCAAGACGTACGGAGGCCGGGTCACCGCGTTGACCGACCTCACCGTATCGGTCGAGCCGGGGATCATCGGGCTTGTGGGCGCGAACGGCGCCGGCAAGTCCACTCTGATCAAGATCCTGCTGGGTCTGCTCCCGCCGACCAGCGGCCGGGTACAGGTGCTCGGCCTCGACCCGACCACCGACCCGGCGGCGGTCCGCGCCCGGGTCGGATACATGCCCGAGCACGACGCCCTCCCGCCCGACCTGTCCGCCGCCGAGCTGGTCACCCACCTGGGCCGGATCAGCGGACTGCCGCGCACCGTCGCCCGGGAACGGGCCTCCGAGGCGCTGCGCCACGTCGGTCTGCACGAGGAGCGGCACCGGGCCGTCGGTGGCTACTCCACCGGTATGAAGCAGCGGGTCAAGCTCGCCCAGGCGCTCGTACACGATCCCGATCTGCTGCTGCTCGACGAGCCGACGAACGGCCTCGACCCGGCCGGCCGGGACGCCATGCTCGCGCTGATCCACCGGATCGGCACCGAGTTCGGCATCTCGGTGGTGGTCTGCTCGCACCTGCTCGGCGAGGTGGAGCGGATCTGCGACACGCTCGTCGCCATCGACGGCGGCCGGCTGCTGCGCGCCGACCGGGTGTCCGCCATGACCACCGCCACCGACGTGCTCGCCGTCGAGGTGAGCGAGGGCACCGACGAGCTGGCCGCCCGGCTCGCCGCGCTCGACCTGCCGGTGACCCGCGACGGGCGGCTGCTGCTCGTCCCGCTCGCCGACGACGCCACCTACGACCAGATCCTCGGCGCGGTCGCCGAGCTGGACCTGCCGCTGCACCGGCTGGACCAGCGGCGGCACCGGGTGGCCGAACTCTTCGCCGCGAGGGAGCCCAGCCATGTCTGACGCGACCGGGGTCATCCACGACATCGGCTACCAGCGCTACACCGGCCCGCGGCTCGGCCGCCGGCAGGTCTTCGGCGCGCTCTACCTGCACGGCGTGCGTACCGTCTTCGGGCTGGGCCGCAGCGCCAAGGCCAAGATCTTCCCGTGGCTGGTCGTCTCCGTGGTGACCGTGGTGGCCGCCGGGGTCACCGCGGTGCGCAGCCAGATCGGCGAGGTGGTGATGACGTACGCCCAGTTCGCCGACGCGATGAGCTGGCTGGTCATCTTCTTCGCCGCGGTGGCCGCGCCCGAGCTGGTCTCCCGCGACCTGCGCAGCGGCGTGCTGCCGCTGTACTTCTCCCGGCCGCTGCCGCGCGGCGACTACGCGCTGTCCAAGCTGCTGGCGCTTGTCACCGCGCTGTGGCTGCTGCTCGGCGGCCCGCAGCTGGTGATGTTCCTCGGCGCCGCGTTCACCACGAACCGGGGCGTACGCGGGGTGTGGGACGAACTGCTCGACCTGCTGCCCGGGCTGCTCTACGCCGGGCTCTGGGCGGTGGTGTTCGCCTCGATCGCGCTGCTCGTCGCCTCGCTGACCGGCAAGCGCGCGTTCGCGGCCGGCGGCATCGTGGCGGTCTTCCTGATGACCACGCCGGTCGTCGGCGTGCTGTCCATCCTGCCCTCGCGGACGATCAACGAGCTGGCCTTCGTCGCCTCCCCGCCGACGCTCGTCGGCGGCGTGGGCAACTGGGCGCTCGGCGACCGGCTGACCCAGGGACGGGGTGGCATGCCGATCGGCGACTTCGGGCCGGTCTACGCCGCGGTCGCCGTGCTGCTGGTCGCCGCCTGCGTCAGCCTGCTGCTCCTGCGATACCGGAAGGTGGCCGCCCGATGACGGCGATCAGCACCCAGTCGACGGCCGGTACGCCCGCCGCCGCGACGAGCACGCTCGACCTGGCCGGTGTCTCCCGCTGGTACGGCAACGTGGTGGCGGTCAACGACGTCACCATGCGGCTCGGCCCCGGCGTGACCGGCCTGCTCGGCCCCAACGGCGCCGGCAAGACCACGCTGCTGCACATGATGGCGGGCTTCCTGTCGCCGTCGCGCGGCACCGTGACGCTGGACGGGGCGCCGACCTGGCGCAACCCCGGCGTCTACCGGCGGCTCGGCCTGGTCAGCGAGCGCGAGGCGGTGCACACGTTCCTCAGCGCGTACGAGTTCGTGCTGGCCAGCGCGAAGCTGCACCGGCTGCCCGACCCGGAGGCCGCCACGAAGCGGGCGATCGAGCTGGTCGAGATGGAGGACGCGCAGACCCGCCGGATCGGCACCTACTCCAAGGGCATGCGGCAGCGCACCCGGGTCGCCGCCGCGCTGGTGCACGACCCGCAGGTGCTGCTGCTCGACGAGCCGTTCAACGGGATGGACCCGCGCCAGCGGCTGCACATGATGGCGCTGCTGCACCGGCTCGGCGACGCGGGACGGACCATCCTGTTCAGCTCGCACATCCTGGAGGAGGTCGAGCAGGTCTCCGGCACCGTCCAGGTGATGGTCGCCGGCCGGCTGGCCGCCTCCGGCGACTACCGGACCATCCGCCGCCTGATGACCAACCGGCCGCACGTGTTCGCGGTCCGCTCGACCGACGACCGCGCCCTGGCGGTGGCGCTGATGGCCGAGGCGTCGGTCTCCGGCGTCGAGCTGGGCCGCACCGGCCTGACCGTCAAGGCCGGCGACTATGGCGCGTTCACCCGGGCCCTGCCCCGGATCGCGCTCCGGCACGGCATCCGGGTCCGGCAGCTCCTGCCGGAGGACGAGTCGCTGGAGAGCGTCTTCTCGTATCTGGTGGAGGCATGATGTCGACAGTCACCTGGATCACCGCGCGCGGCCTGTTCGGCCGGAGCCGGTTCCTCATGCTGCTGCCGTTGCCGCTGATCCTGATCGGCCTGGCGGTGCTCTGCCGGTCGCTCGGCGTCGACCCCGGCCAGTGGGGCCCGCCGGTGCTCGTCGGTCTCGGCCTGGCGGTGGTGCTGCCGGTGGTGGCGCTGATCGTGGGCACCGGCGTGCTCGGCGCGGAGATCGACGACGGCACCGTCGTGCACATCCTCACCAAGCCGCTGCCGCGCTGGCAGATCGTGCTGCCGAAGCTGGCGGTCGCGGCCGGCGTCACGGCGGTCACCGTCGGTGTCCCGATCTACGTCGCGGGCGTGCTCGCCGATTCGGTACGCCTCGGACTCGCCCTGGTCGTCGCCTCGGCGGCGGGCGCGCTGGCGTACTCGGCGCTGTTCCTGGCGCTGAGCCTGGTGACCCGGCGGCCGGTGCTGCTCGGCCTGGTCTACGTGCTGATCTGGGAAGGCCTGCTGGGCCGGTTCGTCAGCGGCACCCGGGTGCTGTCGATCCAGCAGTGGGTGATCGCCCTGGCCGACCGGATGGCGCCGACGCCGCTGCTCGGCACCAGTGTCTCGGTGCCGGTCGCGGCGGTGCTCACCGCGCTGGTGGCGGTCGGGTTCACCGTGCTGGCGATCGACCGCCTGCGCTCGTTCAGCGTGGCCGGCGAGACGAGCTGAGCCCTGAGGGCGGGACCCGTTTTCTGGCGTTCGCGACGGAAAACGGGTTCCGCCCTGCCGTGTCCGGTCTGCTAGTTTGCGGCGGCTACGAACACCGACACGGGGAGAACACTGTGCGTTCAGCTCGCTTCGCCCTGCTCGCTCCGGCCGCGGTGGCGATGATCGTCATGTCCGGCTGCGGCGACGACGAGGACACCCCCTCGGCCGGGTCGGCGGCACCCTCCGCCCCGGCCGCCACGTCCGTGCCGCCGGTGACGCCGGCCCCGGTGGGCCTCGACGAGGCCACCCGGAAGACCTGCACGACGGCGGAGAAGGACATCACCGCCGCCCTGAAGGAGGTGGCCGAGGCGGAGAAGATCGGCCCGCCGGCCGGTCACTCGGCGGTCAGCGCGCAGTACTCGGCGGGCGCGGCCACGCTCTACACGCACGCCTTCACCAACAGCGACGAGGTGAACAGCGCGGTGAAGGGCGTCGCGACCGAGATGAGCGACCTCGCCGACGCCTGGGCCAAGGCGCCGGGCAAGGCGCCGAGCAGGGCGGATCTCACCGCCGCCCGGGACAAGCTCAAGGCCACCTGCGCGGCCGACTGAGGCATGCACCGCCGCGGGCCGGTCCGGCCGGCCCTTCGGGGTGTTAAGAAGGGCCCCTTCTACAACGCCAGGCGTTAAGAAGGGGCCCTTCCTTACATCGCCGGCGGCGCTCAGAACGCGCAGGCGATGACCAGTTCGGTGGTGCGATCCGGCAGCAGGTCCAGCTTCGCGATCCGGCCCGCCGCGCGCAGGTCGTCGGCGACCGTGCCGAGCTGGTCCAGCACCGCCGCCGGTCCGAGCGCCTCGGCCAGCGGCACGTCCGCCTTCATCGACAGCTTCCGTTCCGACTTGGCGCGGCGCACCTGACCCAGCGCGTCAGCGGCCAGTCGCAGCAGTTCCGGGTGACCCGGCGCCTGCGTCGCGCGGCCCACCTCGTACGTGGTCGGCCACGGCGAGCGGTGCACCGAGCCGTACCGCCACCACGACCAGACCTCCTCGGTGACGAACGGCAGCACCGGCGCGAACAGGCGCAACTGCACCGACAACGCGGTCGCCAGCGCCGCCCGGGCCGAGTCGGCCGCCGGCCCGGTGCCGTAGGCGCGCTCCTTCACCAACTCGATGTAGTCGTCGCAGAACCGCCAGAAGAACGCTTCGGTGGCCATCAGGGCGGCGGTGTGGTCGTACCCGTCGAAGGCGGTGGTCGCGGTCGCGACCACGCCGGACAGTTCGGCGAGCATCGCGGTGTCCAGCGGTTGGGTCGCCGCGGCCCGCAGTGCGTCGGCGGCGCCCAGCCCGAGCGCGAACCGCGACGCGTTGAGCAGCTTGGTGGCCAGCCGCCGGCCCACCTTGACCTGGGCCGGGTCGAAGGCGAGGTCCATGCCCGGCTTGCCGTTGGCGGCCCAGTAGCGGACCGCGTCGGAGCCGTTCTGTTCCAGCAGCGCCATCGGCGTGACCACGTTGCCCTTGGACTTCGACATCTTCTTGCGGTCCGGGTCGAGGATCCAGCCGGAGAGCACAGCGGTGTGCCAGGGCAGCGCGCCGTGCTCCAGGTGGGACCGGGCGACGGTGGCGAACAGCCAGGTCCGGATGATGTCGTGCCCCTGCGGGCGCAGGTCCATCGGGAAGACCCTGGCGAACAGGTCCGGGTCGGTCTCCCAGCCGCCGACGATCTGCGGGGTCAGTGACGAGGTGGCCCAGGTGTCCAGCACGTCCGGGTCGCCTGTGAAACCGCCCGGCACGCCGCGCTGCGACTCCTCGTATCCGGGCGGCGGTTCGCTGCTCGGGTCGATCGGGAGCGTCGCCTCGTCCGGTGTGAGAGGGTGGGTCCAGTCCGGCTCGCCAGTGTCGTCGAGCCGGTACCACACCGGCACCGGCACGCCGAAGAACCGCTGCCGGCTGACCAGCCAGTCACCGGTGAGGCCGCCCACCCAGTGTTCGTAGCGGTGCCGCATGTGCTCCGGCACCCAGTGCAGCTCCCGACCCCGGGCCAGCAGCTCCTCGCGCAGGCCGGCGTCCCGGCCGCCGTTGCGCAGATACCACTGCCGGGTCGAGACGATCTCCAGCGGCCGGTCGCCGCGCTCGTAGAACTTCACCGGGTGCGTGATCGGGCGCGGCTCGCCGACCAGATCACCCGCGTCGGCCAGCAGCTCCACCAGCGTCCGCCGGGCGCCGTTCACCGTCTGCCCGGCCAGCGCCGCGTAGGGCGCCGCCGGCACGCCGGCCGGCGGCTCCGGCAGCAGCCGCCCGTCCCGGCCGATCACCACGCGGGTGTCCAGCCGCAGCTCACGCCACCAGGTCACGTCGGTCAGGTCACCGAACGTGCAGACCATCGCGATGCCCGTGCCCTTGGCCGGGTCCGCCAGCGGGTGCGCGCGCACCGGCACCTCGACCCCGAACACCGGGGTACGCGCGGACGCGCCGACCAGGTCCGCGTACCGCTCGTCGTCGGGGTGGCAGACCAGCGCCACGCAGGCCGGCAGCAGCTCCGGGCGGGTGGTGTCGATCAGCACCTCGCGGCCGTCCGGCCCGGTGAACCGCAGCCGGTGGTACGCGCCGGGCCGCTCCCGGTCCTCCAGCTCGGCCTGCGCCACGGCGGTGCCGTACCCGACGTCCCACAGCGTCGGCGCCTCGGCCTGGTACGCCTCGCCCCGCGCCAGATTGCGCAGGAACGCGCGCTGGCTCGCGGCGCGGGCCGCCGACCCGATCGTGGTGTACGTCAGCGACCAGTCCACGGACAGCCCGAGCCGCCGCCACAGCGCCTCGAACGCCTTCTCGTCCTCCACGGTGAGCAGTTCGCACAGCTCGATGAAGTTACGCCGGGAGATCGCCGTCGGGTTCTTCCGGGCCGCGTCGTCCACCGGCGCGGACGGCGGCCGCCAGTTGCTGTCGTACGGCAGCGCCGGGTCGGGACGCACGCCGTACACGTTCTGCACCCGGCGTTCGGTGGGCAGCCCGTTGTCGTCCCAGCCCATCGGGTAGAAGACCGTGCGCCCGCGCATCCGCTGGAACCGGGCCACCGTGTCGGTGTGCGTGTACGAGAAGACGTGCCCCATGTGCAGTTCGCCCGACACGGTCGGCGGGGGAGTGTCGATCGCGTATACGTCCGACCGCTCCTTCGTACGGTCGAACGCGTACGTGCCGTCGGACTGCCAGCGGCGGGCCCAGGTCTCCTCGAGGCCGTCCAGGCTCGGACGCTCGGGGACGCCGCCGCGGGCGCTGATCGTCGTGTCGGTCATCAGCCGATGGTAGGCAGCCCGGTTGCCGCACTCCACGACTTTCCCCACCCCGCGCGTCCTCGCCGATCTTGCGCTTGCCGCCCCGGCACAAGCCGCTTTTCGGGCATCCCTCGGGCCGCAAGTGCAAGATCAACGAGGGTCGGAGGAGAGAGCTAGAGGAGCGAGTCGCGCCACTGGCGGTGCAGGGCGGCGTAGCGGCCGTCGGCCGCGATCAGCTCGGCCGGTGGGCCGTCCTCCACGATCCGGCCGTCGTCGAGCACCAGCACCCGGTCCGCCGTCTCCACGGTGGAGAGACGATGGGCGATCACCAAGGCGGTACGGTCGCGCAGCACGTTGTGCAGGGCCCGCTGCACCAACCGCTCGGTCGGCACGTCCAGCGACGAGGTCGCCTCGTCCAGGATCAGCACCCGCGGGTCGGCGAGGAACGCCCGGGCGAACGCGACGAGCTGCCGCTGACCGGCGGACAGCCGCCCGCCGCGCCGGTGCACGTCCGTGGCGTACCCGTCGGGCAGCGCGGCGATGAAGTCGTGCGCGCCGATCGCCCGCGCCGCCGCGACCACCGCCTCGTCGTCCGCGTCCGGCCGCCCGAACCTGATGTTGTCGGCCACGGATCCGCTGAACAGGTGGGTCTCCTGGGTCACCAGCACCACCGCCCGGCGCAGTTCGGCGTCGGCCAGGTCACGCAGGTTCACCCCGTCCAGGTCGACAGCGCCCGCGTCCGGGTCGTGGAACCGGGCCAGCAGCTTCGCGACAGTGGACTTGCCGGCGCCGGTCGGCCCGATCAGCGCCACCGTCTGCCCGGGCGGCACGACCAGGTCCAGGCCGGACAGGATCGGCGTCTGCCGCCGGTAGCCGAAGTCGACGGCGCGGAACGTCACCGCCCCGCGCGGCGGCCCGGCCGGCAGCGGCACCGGATCCGCCGGTTCGGCCACCGCCGGGCGCTCGTCCAGCACCCCGGCCAGCTTCTCCAACGCGGCGGTCGCCGACTGGAGCGCGTTGTAGAACTGGCTCAACTCCTCCATCGGCTCGAAGAACCGGCGCAGGTAGAGCAGGAACGCGGCGAGCACGCCCACCTCGACGCCGCCGCCCAGCACCCGCCAGCCGCCGTACCCGAGCACCACCGCCGTGGTCAGGTTGCCGATCAGCCGGATGCCCGGCGAGTAGATCGCGATCAGCCGGAACGCGCGCAGGCTGGAGCGCCGGTAGTCGTCGTTCACGGCGGCGAAGATGCGCTCGTTGCGCTCCTCCCGGCGGTACGCCTGCACGGCCCGGATCCCGCGCAGCGACTCGACGAAGTGCACGATGACCAGCGCCACCGCCTCCCGGGTACGCCGGTAGGCGCCCGCCGACGCGCGCGCGAACCAGCGCGACAGCAGGAACAGGAACGGGAACGCGAGCAGCGTCACCGCCGCCAGCGGCAGGTCCAGCCAGAGCAGGATGCCCGCCACCGACAGCACCGACAGCCCGGCCATCACCAGCTTGTCGATGCCCCCGTCGACCAGTTCGGCGATCGACTCCAGGTCGCTCGTCAGCCGGGACACCATCCGCCCGGAGGTGTAGCGCTCGTGGAAACCGACGTCGAGGCGGAGGAAGTGCCCGTACACCCGTCGGCGCAGGTCCAGCAGGACGGCCTGGCCGATCCGGGCGGCGAGGGTGAGGAACGCGCGCCGGGCCGCGTACTCGACGGCTGTCGCCACCACGAACGCGGCGGCGACAGCGATCAGCGGGCCGGGATCACCGGCCCGCAGTGGCCCGATGCCCCGGTCGATGCCGAGCATGACCAGGTACGGGCCGGACATCGCGGCGGCGTTCTGGGCCAGCAGAAGCGCCACCGCCAGCCCGAGCGCACGCCGGTGCGGGCGCAGCAGTTGCCGCAGCAGGAGCCGGCTGCGGGCGCGGAGCCGGGCCACCGCCGCCGGGAGGAGTCTCGGCGCGTTGCGGTCGGCGTCCGGGTCGGTGGCCCGGGCCGCGCCAGCGGGACAGGTCGTCGCGTCCGCCGGTGCGGTTCTAGGGCAATAAATCATGAACACTGAAGAGGGGGAACGACCACCTTCGCCGTGAGAATGACATTTTTACTCGTGTGCACTGTGATAAATTACTTAGTAGATTTTGGCTTGGCGACCCCCAAGCACGGAGCCCAAAGGGGCAAGGCTAGCCGCTACCGACACGCCGGACAGGAGCTTATCCAATAAACGAGGCCTTTCTACCTGTACTAAAGAACAACCGGAATCAGACCCTGACGAGCAGCGGGTTGCACTACGCCCGTGTGCTTTTCATTCGCTCAGGCTCCAATGCCCTATATGTGTTCGCTTACAGTCCCGGCCAGGCCGAGCGCTCCCTGAGGCGGGGCAACCCGCGGCGCGCCGCCGGTCACGAGCGCACCAGACCGACGCCGCCGGAACGGCGCTCCGGCTCGGCGGAGAGCACCGCCCGGTACGCCGGCACCCGGGCCAGCAGCTCCGAGTGGGTGCCGACGGCGACGATCCGGCCGCCGTCCAGCAGCGCCACCCGGTCCGCCAGCGCCACTGTCGAGGGGCGGTGCGCCACCAGCAGGGCCGTGGTGCGGCTCTCCCGCAGCACCCGGCGCAGCGCCGCCTCCACGAGCGCCTCGGTGTGCACGTCGAGCGCGGAGAGCGGATCGTCGAGCACCAGCAGTACGGGCCGCCCGAGCACCGCGCGGGCCAGCGCGAGGCGCTGCCGCTGCCCGCCGGACAGCGACAGCCCCTGTTCACCGACCCGGGTGGCCAGCCCCCAGGGCAGCTCGTACGCGAAGTCCGCCTGCGCCAGCGCCAGCGCCGCCCGGACCTCCTCCTCGCCCGCGTCCGGCCGCCCCAGCGTCAGGTTCTCCCAGACCGACATGGAGAACAGGGTCGGCTCCTCGAACGCCACCCCGACCAGCCGTCGCAGCGAGCCGAGCCGCAGGTCACGCACGTCGCGCCCGTCGACGGTGATCCGGCCGCGGGTCACCTCGTGCAGCCGGGGGACGAGCGACAGCAGCGTGCTCTTGCCGCAGCCGGTGACGCCGACGAGCGCCATCGTCTCGCCCGGCTCGACGGTCAGGTCCAGGTCGTGCAGCACCGGCGCCGAGGTGCCCGGGTAGCGAAAGGTGACCCCCTCGAAGCGGAGCCGGCCGCGTACGTCGGCGCGCTCCAGCGACCGGGCGTGCGGCGCGTCCACGATCGTCGGGCGGGTGTCGAGGACCTCCTGGATCCGGTCGGCGGCGGTGGCGGCCTCCTGGCCGTTGGCGATGATCCAGCCGAGCGACTGCACCGGCCAGATCAGCATGAGCTGGAGGCTGACGAACGCGACCAGCTCCCCGATGGACAGCGCGCCCTCGGCGACGGCCGCCGCGCCGGTCACCAGGACCGCGCCGAGGGTCAGGTTGGGCACCAGGTCGAACAGCGCCGAGGTGCGGGCCAGCAGCCGCGCCTTGCCGATCCCGGTGTCGTGCAGCCGGCGCGCGCCGACGGCGAACCGTGCGGCCAGTTCCGGCCCCCGCCCGTACGCCCGCATGGTGCGCAGCCCCTGCGCGGTCTCCTCGACGAGCGTGGCCACGTCGCCCTGCTGGTCCTGCATCCGGCGCGACGCCGCGTGGTAGTGCCGGGCGAAGCGGCGGCTGATCAGGAACAGCGGAACGGCGCTGGCCGCGACCAGCGACCCCAGCCAGGGGTGCAGCCGGATCAGCAGCACCACCACGGCGACGTAGGTGATCAGGTTGAGGACCAGGAACAGCAGCCCGAAGGAGAGGAACCGCCGGATCACCGAGAGGTCGCTGGTGATCCGGGACAGCAACTGGCCGGACTGCCAGCGGTCGTGGAAGCCGGCCGGGAGCCGTTGCAGGTGGGCGTAGATGTCGGCGCGGATGGCCGCCTCCATGCCCACCGAGGACGACGACTGGGTCCAGCGGCGGATGAAGATGAGAACCGCCTCGGCCAGCCCGAGCAGCAGCGCGAGGGCGCCGAGCCGCAGCAGCCCGGCCTCGTCGTGCCGGGCCACCGGCCCGTCGACCACCCGCTGCACCACCAGCGGAACGGCGAGGCTCGCCGCAGTGGCCGCGAGCGCCGCCACCAGCAGCCAGGCGAACTCCGTCGCGTACGGGCGCAGGTAGGGCCGCAGCCGCCAGAGGTTGCGCAGCGGCTTGGACCGGGCGTCGTCTTGCGCCGCGGGGTTGCCGTCGCTGGGCGCGGGCACTACCCGACGGTAGCCGCCGGGGGTGACGTTTCCGCTGTCAGCTAGCCGTCACCCGTCCCTCATGCCCGAGAAGCCACTTCTTCACGGGCAGGCCCCAGCGGTAGCCGCCGAGCGTGCCGTCGGTGCGCAGCACGCGGTGACAGGGCACGAAGAGCGCTGCCGCGTTGCGCGCGCATGCCGCCGCGGCGGCGCGGACCGCGGCGGGGCGTCCGGCCAGTGCGGCGAACCCGGTGTAGGTGACCGGGTCGCCGGGCTTGACGTCGCGCAGCACCTGCCAGGCGTGCGTCAGGAAGAGCCCGCCGCTGTGCTGCTCCACCGGGATCGCGTCGATCGCGGCGAGGTCTCCGTCCAGGTAGGCCCGGACGGCGGCGGTGACCGGACCGAGGTCGGGCCGTTCCCGCAGGTCACCACGCAGGCTCGGGTGGGTCAACGGCGCCAGGGCCGCCGGGTCGGGCGTGAAGCCGGCCGCGCGTACCGCGCCGTCGGGGCCGGCGAGCACGCTCAACGGGCCGACCGGTGTGTCGATGACGGTGCTGTCCACAGTGCTCATGCTGCTCTCCAGAGTCGGATCGTCGCGTAGGACCGCCAGGGGCGCCAGCGTTCGGCGTACGCGAGCAGGGTCTTGGGGGTGTCGGGCAGGCCGAGCGCGGTTGCGCCGCGGCGTACGCCCAGGTCGGTGGTGAGGGCGACGTCGGGGTCGCCGAGTGCGCGCATGGCCAGGTAGCCGGTGGTCCACGGGCCGACGCCGGGCACCGCGGCCAGGAGCCGGACCGTCTCCTCCCGGTCGCCCCCGGGTTCCAGGTCCAGCGTCCCGTCGGCGACGGCGCGGGCCAACGCCCGGATCGTCTCCCGGCGGGCGGCCGGCATCCGGAACGCCGGGTCCGGCGCCGCGAGCACGTCGGCGGGACCCGGGAACGCCACCAGGCCGTCGGCCGGGTCGTCGGTGCCCGAACCGCTCGCCGACCGGACGGCGGAGAGCAGGCGGGTGAGCGTGGTCCGCGCCGAGGTCAGCGAGACCTGCTGGGTCACGACGGCGCGGACGGCCAGCTCGAAGCCGTCGACCGCGTGCGGAAGCCGGACGCCCGGCTCGGCGACGACCGCCGGGGCCAGCGCCGGGTCGGCGGCCAGGGTGGCGTCCACCGCGACCGGGTCGGCGTCCAGGTCGAGCAGGCGGCGGCAGCGGGCCACCGCGGGAGCCAGGTCACGCATGTCGGCCAGCCGCAACGTGGCGTCGATGTGGCCGTCGGACGGGGTCAGCGCCACCGTGCCGGGACCGTGCGGCAGGCGCAGCCCCCGGTGGTAGGTGCCGTCGCGGACCACCTCGACGCCGGGCAGCGCGCGCAGCGCGAGGAAGTCCAGCAGCGCGCCCGCGTGCAGCGGTGGCCGGTATGCCAGCCGCAGCGAGAGCGTGCCCGCGCCGGTGGCCGAGGCCGGACCGCGTCGCCCGGCGCGCAGCTCGGACGGGGTGCCGCCGTAGACCTCACGGACCGTCTCGTTGAACTGCCGGACGCTGCCGAACCCGGCGGCGAAGGCCACCTCGGCCAGGCCGAGGCCGGTGGTCTCGATCAGGATCCGGGCGGTCTGCGCGCGCTGTGCCCGGGCCAGCGCCAGCGGGCCGGCGCCCAGCTCGGCCTGGAGCATCCGGTGCAGGTGCCGCTCGGTGTAGCCCAGCCGGCCGGCCAGCCCGGGCACCCCGTCGCGGTCGACCACGCCGTCGGCGATCAGCCGCATGGCGCGGCCGACCAGGTCGGCCCGGACGTCCCACTGCGGGGAGCCCGGCGCCGCGTCCGGCCGGCACCGGCGGCACGCCCGCAGCCCGGCTCCCTGCGCGGCGGCGGCCGACGGGAAGAAGCGGACATTCTGCCGCTTGGGTGTCATCGCCGGACAGGACGGCCGGCAGTAGATCCCGGTCGACGTCACGCCGGTGTAGAACCAGCCGTCGAACCGCGGATCGCGGCTGTCGACGGCCCGGTAACACCGCTCAAAGTCCAGCTCCATGCCCCCGATCCTGCCCCCCGCCCCGCCGGCGTGGCTGGCGGTATTCGGACATGACGTTTGGCAGTCGCGTCAGCTCGGGGAGGTGGCGGTATCGCCGGTTCCCGGATGCCGCCACCTCGGCGGAATGGTGTGGATCATGCCCGGCGGACCCGAGAAAGTGTCGTAAGTGGTCGGTACGGTCCCGCCACCAACTCAAGAAAAGGTGCGGGGCATGGCGAGCGTGGCCGGGCGGGGTGTCCGCTGATGCGATCGGGGCGGGCACCGTTGGACGCCGCGGTGGTGCAGGGCTTCTACGAGCGGATGAGGTTGGTGGCGCCGGCCGCCTACGGCGCGATCGAGCGCGACCGGGCCGGTGACCCCGGGCGCCCCTTCCCCGACACCGCCTGCGGCCGGCTGGCCGGCTCGCTCGACCCGGACGGGCTGCGCGCGCTCGGCATGTGGGCGCACCACTGGTGCATGCGCTTCTACGACGACGACACCCGCGTCGGCCTGCGGCTGGTCCGGGAGATCGCCGCCCGGTCCGGCCTGGGCTGGACCGCCGACGAGGTGCGGTGGCTGCTCGACCGGTCGTACGAGGCCGGGCCCGCCGCCGCGCACCGGTTCACGCTGCCGCTGGCCGCCGCGGCGCAACTGCCGGCCGGTGCGCTGCCCGAGGGTGTCGCCGCCGAGGCGTGGCCGGACGACTGGCGCCGGCTGCGGGCCGGCTGACGGCGCCGCCACCAGCCCACCGCTCTGCCGCCCGCCCGAACGCCGACCAGCGCCATCGCCGGGTGGTCCGCGTCGCCACCCAGCCGCGGGCGAGGAGGCCGGTCCGGCATCTGGGCGAGCACCATCGCCGCCACGGCCACCGCGAAACCGGCGAGCTGGACGGGGTCCAGCGCCTCACCGAGCACCGCCCAGCCGAGCGTCGCCGCAGTCAGCGGGCTCAACGCGCCGAGCACCGACACGCGGGACACCGGCAGTCGCGCCGCGCCCCGGAACCACAGCACGTACGCCAGCGCGGTGCCGGCCAGCCCGAGCCACGCGTACCCGAGGACTGCCGGTCCGTCGGGCACGGGCGGCGCGCCCTCGACGGCGGCGGCGACCGGCACGATCATCAGGCCACCGGCGACGAGCTGCCAGCTCGTCGCGGCCAGGATGCCCACTCCGGGTGGCCGGCCCCAGCGGCGGGTGAGCACCAGCCCGGCGGCCATCGCCACGGCCCCGGCGAGCCCGGCGGTGACGCCGAGCGGGTCGAGGCCGGCGCCGGGGCGCAGCACTACGAGGGCGACGCCGAGCGGGGCGGCCACGGCGGCGACCAGCGCCGGCCGGGTGGGGCGGTCGCGGAGCAGCGCGACCGTCAGCACCGCCACCAGCAGCGGCTGGGCGGCGCCGAGCACGGCGGCGGTGCCGCCGGGCAGCCGGTACGCGGCGAGGAAGAGCAGCGGGAAGAACACCCCGATGTTGAGCGCGCCGAGCACGGCGGCCCGCCCCCACCAGAGGCCGTGTGGTCGCCGTCGGGTCAGCGCGAGCAGCAGCAGACCGGCCGGGAGGGCGCGGATCGCGCCGGCCCAGAGCGGCCGGTCCGGGGGCAGGAGTTCGGCGGTGACCAGGTAGGTGGTGCCCCAGGTGACGGGGGCGGCGGCGGTGAGCGCGACGTCGGTCCAGCGAGAGTTCACAGCAGCTTCCTCAGCTCTAAGTATCTTAGGGCTAAGCTACTCAGGCCCGAGCGAAAAGGGAAGTGGGACGTGGGGCACAATCGGCAGCCGTGACAGGCGACGAGGTGGACGCGATCGTCGAGCAGTGGCGGCGGGAACGACCCGGCATGCGGCCCGAGCCGATGGCCGTGTTCGGCCGCATCTACCGGCTCGCCCGGCTGGTCGGCGACGGCCAGGAGAAGGTGTACGCGGCCTGGGGCATCGGCCGAGGTGAGTTCGACGTGCTCGCCGCGCTGCGCCGCTCCGGTGAGCCGTACACGCTGGCGCCGAAGGCGCTCGCCGCCTCGCTGATGCTCACCTCGGGCGGCATGACCGGGCGGCTCGACCGCCTCGAACGGGCCGGCCTGGTACGGCGCTCGCCGGACCCGGCCGACCGGCGGGCGCTGCGGGTCACACTCACCGACACCGGTCGCCGGGTGGTCGAGGAGTCCGCCGAGGCCGGGCTCGCGGTGCAGCGGCGGATCCTCGACGCGCTGCCGCCGGCCGACCAGGAGCGGCTGGCCGACCTGCTGCGTACGCTGCTCGCCGCGGCCGACACCTCCGGTCCGGCACAATGATCGTCACTGTCATCGGCCGGAAGGACGCCCGTGCCCGCCACTGAACCGACGATCGTCGCCACCAGCATGGGTTTCGCCAGCCGTCGTCGTGGCCCCTGGGACGCCCGGCCCAGCGCCCTGTTCGACCTGATGGCCGACCTGGCCGGGGCCGGTGACGCGCCGCGCGTCTGCTACCTCGGCCAGGCCACCGGCGACCAGCCGACCGGGTTCACCGTCTTCTACGGCGCCTTCGCCGGCACCCGGTTCCGCGCCTCCCACCTGGCGCTCTACCCGATGCCGAACGTCGAGGACATCCGCGCCCACCTGCTCGCGCAGGACGTCATCTGGGTCGGCGGCGGCAGCGTGGCCAACCTCTGCGCGGTCTGGCGGGTGCACGGCCTGCCGGAGATCCTGCACGAGTGCTGGCAGGCAGGCGTGGTGCTCGGCGGTGTCTCCGCCGGCTCGATCTGCTGGCACACCGGCGGCGCCACCGACAGCTACGGCCCGACGCTGCGGCCCTTCACCGAAGGGCTGGGCTGGCTCCCGTACGGCAACGGCGTGCACTACGACAGCGAGGAACAGCGGCGACCGCTGATGCACCAGCTGGTCGCCGACGGCACGCTCCCGGCCAGCCACTGCACCGACGACGGCGTCGGGCTGATCTACCGGGGCACCCGGCTGGCCGAGGCGGTGGCCGACCGGCCGGGCGTGGCCGCGTACCAGCTGGTCCGCGCCGAGGACGGCACCGCCCGGGAGACCCGGATCGAGCCGCGCCTGCTGTCGGAGTGACAGGCTTCGCGGACCTGCCTGCCCGGCGCGGGCGGCGAACCGCGTAAGCTGGTTCGTCGTGAGTCTCACCATCGGCATCGTCGGCCTGCCCAACGTGGGCAAGAGCACCCTGTTCAACGCGCTGACCAAGAACGACGTGCTCGCCGCGAACTACCCGTTCGCCACCATCGAGCCGAACGTCGGCGTGGTCGGGCTGCCCGACGAGCGGCTGGCCAAGCTGGCCGAGATCTTCTCCTCGCAGAAGGTGCTGCCGGCGCCCGTCTCCTTCGTCGACATCGCCGGCCTGGTCCGCGGCGCGTCCAAGGGGCAGGGCCGGGGCAACGCGTTCCTTGCCAACATCCGCGACGCCTCGGCGATCTGCCAGGTGGTGCGCGCCTTCTCCGACCCGAACGTGGTGCACGTCGACGGCAAGGTCTCCCCGGCCGACGACATCGAGACGATCAACACCGAGCTGATCCTGGCCGACATCCAGACGCTGGAGAAGGCGCTGCCCCGGCTGGAGAAGGAGGCCAAGCTCCGCAAGGACCGGGCCGCCGCCGTCGAGGCCGCCAAGAAGGCGGTCGAGGTCCTCGACAACGGTGTGACCCTGTACGCGGGCGCCGCAGCCGCGAAGGTCGAGCTGGAACACCTGCGTGAGCTGCACCTGCTCACCACCAAGCCGTTCCTCTACGTCTTCAACGTCGACGAGGCCGAGCTGGGCAACGCCGAGTTCCTCGACGAGCTGCGCGGTCTGGTCGCCCCCGCCGAGGCGATCTTCATGGACGCCAAGATCGAGTCCGAGCTGGTGGACCTGCCCGAGGACGAGGCCCGCGAGCTGCTGGAGTCGATCGGGCAGTCCGAGCCCGGCCTGAACCAGCTCGTCCGGGTCGGCTTCCGCACGCTCGGGCTCCAGACGTACCTGACGGCCGGCCCCAAGGAGGCGCGGGCCTGGACCGTCCCGGTCGGCGCGACCGCGCCGGAGGCCGCCGGGGTGATCCACAGCGACTTCCAGCGCGGCTTCATCAAGGCCGAGGTGGTCTCCTACGACGACCTGGTCGAGGCCGGATCGATGGCGGCGGCGAAGGCCGCCGGCAAGGTCCGGATCGAAGGCAAGGAGTACGTGATGCAGGACGGCGACGTGGTGGAGTTCCGCTTCAACGTCTGAATCCGGCCCGTTTCCGCAGGTCAGAAGGGTGGTTCCTCGCTCTGGGGCACACCGGGGGGCAACTCCACGCCTCATCGACCGCCCGGCGGGTGCGCTCCTCCGAGTCCGGCATGCACCAGCAGTTCGGCCACGATGATGACCGACTCGCCCTGCATCAGCAGGACCGAAGCGTAGTGGTTGCGCAGGTCGTGAGTCGACTTGAAGGGTTGCAGTTCGCCGGCCCACTTCGGGCCATGGCCTCACAGTGCCGCTACCACGCTGGATCAGCTCTGATCCCGCACCCGAACTCCTCGCGGGTCTTGCGGCCGGCTACAGCACGCGTAGAAGGCCGTACCTCACGGCGAAGTCAGTGTCGGAGCGTGGTGGTGTCCGCCGCAGAAGTTGCTCAGCCTCGCAGCTGCGGCGCTCGGTGCCTAGGCCGACGCTGACGTGTTCAAGCGTCGGGTGATCAACGAATGGCTTGAACGCATCAGCAGGGAGCAGGGCCTCAGTTACCGACAGCTCCCGCAGCTGGGGTGCGGCAGCGAGGCCCTGTAGGGATGTCGTGTGCCGAAGGTGTCGCATGGCGGTGCAGTCGGCGCGTAGCAGCGTAGTGCAGGAGCTGAAGTCGGGAAGTCGGTCCGCAGTGAGCGCGTCCAAACACAGCCATTGCAGTGCGGGCAGGCGTGTCACCGGGTCGAGGTCGGTGAGCTTGCGAACTGCGCGTAGCGCGACGTAGCGAAGCGTGGGGACCTGGAGCAGCCATTCGCCGTGTGCCAACGAGCCGAGGGTCAGCGCCAATGACTGCAGGTGGGGCAGGGCAATCAGTGGGAGATATTGGTCGACCGGGAGTCGCCACAGCGAAAGTCCCTGCAGGTTGGGGTTGGCGTCGATCAGTTCCGGAAGGCCGCCTCGGTGCGCGACGATCCGCAGTTGGCGAAGGTCACGGAACGCGGCGACCGGGGTCAGGTTGAGAGGCTTGCGGGTCTCGCCGATGTCGAGGAGCTCGACGTCGGCGCTCAGTTGGTGCAGCGGCGCCAAGTCAGTCAGGTTGTGTAGGTGGGCGACGCTGAAGCGACGGAGGCGTGGGAACCAGCGCAGGAACCGCAGCGTAGCGAGGTCCTCGTCGAAGCCGTACGCGCGCAGAGTGACCGTCGGATGCTCCGCCAATAGCGCGGCGAGCAACCTGTACTCCGCCTCGGCGAGTGGCTGGCTGAACTGAACAACCGAAGCATCGTCGAGCCTGACTCGAAGCTGCTGCATGTCGAGAGGGCTCGACACGTCCACGATGCGGCTCATGACCTGCGATCTTCCTGCCCAGGCTGCCAGCACGCCAGCGTCGTGAACCATGGTGTCACCGTCGGTGCCCGGCGCTCTCCGGGCCTGTGTAACCCGTCAACTGGCATCGCCGTTTAGCGCATCAACCGGATTACGACACCGGCTGCCAGCGATGTCGGGTCTCAGGACCTGCGTGACAGATCAGTCTCGGGACGTGGGTGACACGTCCGGCTAGACGATCTTCGGTTGAGGGTAGCGCTTGTGTATGCCCTGGCTAGTTGGGGTTGGCAAGAACTTCGATGTGGATCGGTTCTTGGCTGTTGAGGTAGAGGACGTAGCCCGCTTCTTGGTCCTCGATCGCGTCGACAGGAACCATCTCAAGCGCGTAGTCCGGCCGGGGTAGGAATCCGAAGTCGGCGGGAGGGTCGAACCTCTCGATGGAGGTAACCCGCACCTTCGTCGGTGGGATGCCGACGAAGCAAGGGTCACTGGCTTGCAGTTCGGAGGCGTCGGGCTCCAGTCGCCACGGTGTGTTGAGCCAGCCGTGCGCGTCAGGGTCACGAGGAAAGCCCACGGTGCCATCCCATGAGTTGGTTGACTCGGGGTCCGCCTCCCGCCATGGCCAGTCGATGAGCAGGCGCTGGGGCGTGGTCCTGACGACCCGCGTGTCGAACGCCTCGGCTGAGATCAGGAGCAGGTCGCCGACGGTGTAGCCGAGGGCCTTCGTCAACCTGGTGCTATCCATGGTCTGATCTGCCAGTTTCCTTGCTCCAGCTCATGAGCGACAAAGCTAGGAATGGCACCGGCGGGGCGTCAAGCTTCGTCCCGGTGCTGCGGGGTGCGGGCCGCGCGTGAGGGTTCGGGTTTGCGGACCTTGAACCGGGCGATCGGCTTGACAGTGGTGCGGGTGACCTCGGCGACGAGTTGGTCGCCGTTGTGGACGCGGAAGGTGGTGTCGGAGGCTTCGACGGTGAGGGTGGTTCCGGCGTGGTGGATGCCGACGTGGATGCGTTGGCCGGCGATGACGAGGTTCCTCGGCAGCTGACGCGGCCTTCGACCCGGATCGGTTCGGGTGCCGGGGCGGGTGGGGGTCCGGCGGGGGCGACGACTTCCGGTCCCGGCCCGGGCGAGTGATCGACCGAGCCGCAGGCTCCCCCTGCGCGCGTTCGTGCCGAGAGACGTGTCCGTCGTGGTCAGGCGCGACGCTCGGCAAGGACCCTGCGGAACAGGGCCGGGTAGCCGGCATGAGCCAGCGGTAGCGCTCCGAGCGCGTCTGCGGTGAACCAGCCGACGGCGTCGTGTTCCTCCGGCGCCAGGTTGGCCGGAGACCCGCTCCACGCTTCGATCAGCCAAATCCGCATGTCGAACGTGTCGGCGTGAACCTCGTGCACTGGTGGACCCGACGGCACCGCCACGTCGACGCCCAGTTCCTCTCGGAGCTCACGGGCAAGTGCGACACGGGGCGGTTCCCCGGGCTCGACGTGCCCGCCGGGCAGGTCCCAGACGTCAGGCAGCACACGACGCAGGGGAGAGCGGTGGCACAGGAGTATCCGGTCGCCGTCGCACAGCAACCCGGTGACGATGCGTGCCTTGGGAGAGCCGTCCGCCGAGGCCTCCGATGCGGGGCCGGTCCACGTGGACACCGGACGCTACGCCTGCGCGTCCAGGTCGCGCACCGCGAAGCGGAGGTGTTCCCACTCCTCGTCGAAGATGACGTGGAGGCAGTGCAGGACCGGCTTCTCGTGTTCGGGTGACCAGGCTGACGGCCGAGGCTCGGCGAGCAGCTCCGGAGTGATGCCCGTGAGGAAGTCCCGCACCATGGCCTGCCGCTCGGCGCGCAGATCGAGCACCTGGGCGAGACTCGGCCGCGCCGCGGGGAAGATCGACATGTCGAGTCCGTCCGTCTCGTACTCTGCGTGCGGCTGCCCGAGCGGATGGAAGGGCTGCGGCAGGCGCAGGATCGCCTTGCCGAGCCAGGCGTCGGTGGCGAACGCGAGGTGGCGCAGGGTCTGCGCGAACGACCACTCGCCGTCGATCGAGATGTCGGCGGCGCCGTCGGGCATCGACACGACCCGGTCGACCGCGGCCGCCCAGGCTCGTTCGAGCGCCGCCCACGCCGCGCGCAGGCCGTCGGGATCCTCGGCACGCCTCAGCTCGCGCCCGGGGAACCGCCGGTTGAGTTCGGCCTCGACGAGCGGCACGACGTCGACACCGTTGACCAGCAGCGCGCCGTCGGTGAGCCACGGCGCGTCGATGTCGAGCCCGCGCACGTCGACGCCGCGCATCACCGCGCCGGCAAGCGTCGACCTGGTGAAGCGCGCGCCTTGCAGGTCCCGGTCCACGAACGTCGTGAGGTCGCTCTGGTCCACGGCGCACCCCTCTCGTCGGCGATCGCGGCAATGCTAGCGAGCAGGTCCGACAACAGCTGTCGATGCGACCGGACCGGGGAGCTGCGGGTGGCGGCCGACGACCCGCATAACGCGGATCGTCGGCCGACCATCCGTGCCCGCCGTCAGGCGTTGGCCCGGCGGATGGCCGCCATCCCCCCGAGGGCGGCCACCGCGGCGATCAGGGCGGGCCACCCCACCAGCAGGCTGACCTGGTGCTGGCTGCTCAGCCACTGCCAGATGTCATCGAACCATCCCTGCCAGGTGATCAACGCGACGAGCAGGCCGGTCACCAGGATCAGGGCCGCGCCGGCCCCGAACAGGCCGTTCATGCCGAACCGGACGTACCAGACGGCGACGAAGACGGAGACGAAGTTCAGGAACAGGAACGGCACCGCGTAGACGGCGATCTGCAACAGCCCGTTGTCGACGTCGACGTACGGGATTCGGAAGAACCGCAGCTGGATCCCGAAGCCGCCGGTGGCGCCCTCGATCAGGTTGAGCAGGTAGAGCAGGACGCCGTAGACGACCGCCTGCACCACGTTGACGAGCACCGTGGCGAGGTAGAAGGTGCGCCGGGTGACGCCCATGCCGAGCGCGAACGGGAACACCTGGCTGATCGAGGTGGCGGCGACGATCGAGCAGACGATGTAGATACTGACCAGACCGCCCGTGGTGTTCTTGCCCGGCGCGGCCTCGTCGATCGAGGCGAAGATCAGCAGGTTGACGCCGAGCGAGATGGCCATGATGCCCCATGGCCAGGCCAACTGGCTGACCCAGGCGATGGTGTGCATCCGGGCGACGTCGAGGATACGAGTCATCGCGCGTTCGTCCTTTCCGTCGTCAGGCGCACCACGGCCTGTTGGAGCGACACCGGTGCCAGGTCGATGCCGAGCTTCTTGGCGCGCGTCCGTTCGGCGTCGTCGAACGACCCGCGCAGCGACGCGCGGACCGCGCCGCCGAGTTGCTCACGATGCAGCGCCTGGTGCGCGGCGGCGAACTCGTCCACCGCAGCGGCCGGGCCGGACGCCTCCACCACCTCGCCGCGCAGCTCGTCGCTGGGCGCGTCGAGCAGCAGCTTTCCGCGGTCGAGCAGCAGTACGTGCTCGATCAGGTCGGCCACCTCGTCGATGAGGTGTGTGGAGAGCACGACGGTGCGCGGGTTCTCGGCGTAGTCGGCGAGCAGCCGGTCGTAGAAGAGTTGCCGGGCGACCGCGTCGAGACCGAGGTACGGCTCGTCGAAGAAGGTCAGCGGCGCGCGTGCGGCCAGGCCGATCGTCACGCCCAGCGCGGACAGCATGCCGCGGGACAGTTTGCGTACCTTGCGCTTGCGCGGCAGGTCGAAGTCGTCCACCAGGGACTGCGCGAAGTCCTCGTCCCAGTTGGGGAACAGCCGCTTGGCCAGGCTCAGCACGTGCCGGACCTGGTACGCGGTCGGGTACGTCTGACTCTCCTTGATGAAGACCACCCGCGACAGCACCCGCTCGTTCTCGTACGGCCGCTCACCGAAGAGCATGAGGTCGCCGCTGGTGCCGCTGTTCTGGCCGGTGATCAGCTGCATCAGCGTCGTCTTGCCGGCGCCGTTGCGGCCGAGAAGCCCATAGATCTTGTCGCCCGTCAACGTGAAGGTGACGTCATCGAGAGCGGTCACCTCGCCGAACCGCTTCGTGAGCCCGGCTGCCGCCACGACGCTCATCGCTGTTCCTCCCCTGTGTCGATGAGCTTCTTCAGCTCCTCGGTGCCGATGCCCAACTTGCGTGCCTCCTCGATGAGGGGCCGCACGTACTGGTCGGAGAACTCGCGCCGGCGGCGTTCCCGGAGTGTTTCGACGGCGCCCGTTGCCACGAACATTCCGATCCCCCTGCGCTTGTAGAGAAGCCCGTCATCGACCAGGCGGTTGATCCCCTTGGCGGCGGTCGCCGGGTTGATCCGGTGGAACGCCGCAAGCTCGTTCGTCGACGGCACCTGGGTCTCCTCCGCGTACGTCCCGTCGATGATCGAGTTTTCGATCATCTCCGCGATCTGGACGAAGATCGGCCGGCCGTCATCCATCCTGGTTCTTTGGTTCATTACTCATGTAACTAACCTTGGCGCTCGCGGGCCGGGGCGTCAAGTCTTCTTCGGTACGCGTGGCCGATTACGGCTCGATCGAGTTCGCGCCGTGACACTGACGATCGACGAGAGCACCCGCCAGGTACGGCAGTCCGTCTGCGGCTGTTGCGACACCGCCGCGGAGCGGACCTGGGCCGACATCCATGCTGACGACGCGTCACCTTCGGCTGCCGGGTCGGGCCGGTGGCCGGCTCGCCGGGGCCGGCCGCGACGCTCGTCAACGGCGGTGAGGTCGCGGGGGACAGCCCGATCTTCGGCCGCAAGCTCCCCGAGTTCCGGCAGATGGTTGACCTGATCCTGGAGCGTGTCCTGCCGCGACCTCACCCGGTGATCAAGGGGTTTATGTCTCCCGGACCGCGCCGACCGGACACAAACTCCTTGATCACCGGGCGGGCCGGGGCGGGACCGGGGCGGGGCGGGCGGGGCGGGGGAGCGTCAGGTGACTGCGGGGCTGCGGCGTTCGATCAGGGTCACGTCGCGCCAGGTGCCGTAGTGGCGGCCCACCCGCTCGCGGGTGCCGACGACGCGGAAGCCGCACGTCGCGTGCAGCGCGAGACTCGCCGTGTTCTCCGGGAACACGCCGGACTGGATGGTCCAGATCCCGGCCGCCTCGGTCGAGGCGATCAGCGCCTCCAGCAGCGCCCGGCCGACCCCGCGCCCGCGCCCCCGCGGGTGCACGTAGACGGAGTGCTCGACCACACCGGCGTAGACGCAGCGGTCGGAGACAGCGGAGCAGGCCACCCAGCCGAGCACGTCGCCTGCCTCGTCGAGCGCCACCCAGCGGTGGCCGGGCAGCCGGGTGGCGGTGAACCGCGCCCAGTCCGGCGGCTCGGTCTCGAACGTGGCGTTGCCCTCGGCGATGCCCAGACGGTAGATCTCCAGCACGGCGTTGGCGTGCGAGTCGTCCATCGCGACGACGGTGACAGTCATCGGTTCCCCCTGTCCGGACCGGCGGTCGTCAGCGTAGTCGCGCGTCGAGGGGCCGGGACGACGCCCGGCCCCTCGACGTGAGCGCTACCGCCGCCGGTAGACGGAGATGTGCGAGCGGCTGTCCGCGTCGAACGGCGACCGGTCCCAGTCGGCGTACCGCTCGGTGAGCCGCAGCCCGGCCCGCTCCGCCAGCTCGTCGACCTGATCCGGCCAGGCGTAGCGCATGGCGAACGGCTTCAGGTGCACGCCGGAGGCGTCGAACGTGACGGTCTGCCGCACGAACGTCTGCGCCGCGCGGTCGTACCGGTGCACGCGGATGGTGGCCGAGTCCTCGGTCACCTCCCGCACCTGGACCTGCTCGTCCCGGTCGAAGTCCGCCGGGTCGGGCACGAACGTCTCGATGACGAACGCCCCGCCGGGCGCGAGCACCCGGGCGACGTTGCGGAAGCACGCCGCCTGGCGTTCCTCGGAGACCAGGTTGAACAGCGTGTTGAACACCAGGAAGACCAGACGGTACGGCCCGGCGACCGGGACGTCCGCCATGTCGCCGATGGTCACGGGCAGGTCCGCGCCGCCCGGCTTGGCGCGCAGGTGCGCGACCATCTCCGGGGACGCCTCGACGCCCTCCACGGTCAGACCGCGGGCGGCCAGCGGCAGGGCCACCCGGCCGGTGCCGACCGCCAGTTCGAGCACCGGGCCGCCCTCGGCCAGCGGTGCGAGGAAGTCGACGGCCGGGGCCGGGTCGGGATTGCCGGGGCCGTCGTAGGTGTCGGCCCAGAGCCGGCCGAACAAGCCGGGATCGTCGAAGACGGACATCACACGCCCTCCCGCCGGGCGGAAGGGACAGGACGCGGCGCGAGGTCAGCGACCTCCGCCGGAATGGGGTACGGAAACACGAAGCCTCGTTTCGGCAAGGGTGACGACGGGTCGGTTGGGCTTCGCAGCGTGTGACATGGCGGTGCTCCCTCCGGTCGGCTTCGAGGGGTCCAGCAGACCAGCAGCCGACCGGGGCGACAACCGGATTACGCCCGCAGCGCGTCGTCCACAGCGGTCTCCCGGCGGCCGAGGTGCACCGGTTCGCGCCCGCTGAGCACGTCCACGGCGGCCTTGACGCAGGCGGCGTGCTCCCGGGTGGAGCTGATCCGCCACTGGCCGGCGTACCGGCGGGCGGTGTCGTCGCCGACGCCGACGGTGTCGATGCCGGCGTCCCGGCAGAGCGCCACCGCGCGCGGCAGGTGGAACGACTGGGTGACCACAGTGGCCCGCCGGACCCCGAAGACGCGGTGCGCGCGCACGCACGAGTCGTACGTGTCGAAGCCGGCATGGTCCAGCACCGTCTTCTCCGCCGGGACGCCCCGCTCGACGAGCCAGCGCCGCATCGCGTCCGGCTCGTCGTAGTCCCAGTCCATGTGGTCGCCGGAGAGCAGGAGCACCTTGACCTTGCCGGCGGCGTACAACTGGCGGGCGATCTCCAGCCGGCCGGCGAGGAACGGCGCCGGGGTGCCGTCCGGGTCCACCTTGGTGCCCAGCACCAGCGCGACCGGCGTCTCGGGCACGTCCGCGGCGCCGAACAGGCGACCCTCGGCGGCGCCGCGGACCCAGGTCACGCTGGCGATCGTGGCGGCGCCCAGCAGCACCACGGCGGCCGTGGCGAGCACCAGGAGCCGGCGGACCAGGCGTACGACCCGGCGACGGTCGCCCCGCCAGGCCCGCCAGCGCGCCGTCAGCCCTCGCATGGCGGCGATTGTGCCAGTGCGGGTCAGGAGATGTGGTGCAGGATCACGTTGTGCACGTGGTGGCTCTTCTCCGCGCCCCGGAACTCGACCTCGTAGGTGTGCGTGCCGACGTGCACGGCGATCGACCCGGTGGAGAAGAACGAACCGCCCCAGGACTTGTTGCTCACCACGCTCACGCTGGTGATCTTCGAGTACGGGATGCTGGTGATGGCGTACCGCTTGCCGACGAAGGAGCGGTCCTGGATGATCACCCGCCGGTCGGTCAGGCCGATGAAGCCGGTGCCGGTGCCCACCGCGTCGTAGACGGCGATGATCTGCTCACCGGGCAGCAGCCCGCTCTGGATCTGCTGGAACTGTTCCTTGCGGTCGTACGTGGGGCCAGACATGCATCTGAGGGTAGGCGGGGCGCGCCAGCGCTCAGGGCTCGGTGACCGCGCGGACCGCGTCCTCGATGCGCGCCGCGAGCAGCACCTCACCCTCGGTGAGTGGCTCGCCGTCGCCGTGGCCCAGCCGGATCTGGGTACGATCGGCCCGGCGGCTGATCTCCGGGCGCAGCCGCAGCGCGTCGGCGACCACCGCCACCCGTTCGGTGAGCGCGGCGTGCTGGGTGTCGTCGAGGACGATCGTGCGGCGGATCTGTTCGCCCTCGCGCGTCCATCCCGACAGCAGGGCGAGCGCGTCGCTGAGGTAGTCGTGCTTCGCACGGCCGCTGAACAGCACGCGCATCACCGCACCTCCCAGGCGTCGTTGCCGGCTTGTGGCCAAATCGTCGCCATCCCGTGTCCCAGTCGACGCTCTCTAGTCTCTCGCCACTCAGATGGTGTGTCCACGCCCACACTTCCGTGTTCTGCTGACCTGACGGCCGACGCAGCTACCCAAACCGCCGATTGATCTGGCACGCTGGTGGCCCGTGCGGACCGAACGGATTAGCGGGGGCGGACACGCCGACCGGCGGGAGCCGAGGGTGGTCGTCGGGGCCGCGATCATCGAGGGCGGCCGGGTGCTGGCGTGCGAGCGCTCCGCGCCCCCCGAGGTGGCGGGCCGGTGGGAGTTCCCCGGCGGGAAGGTCGAGCCGGGTGAGGCCGAGACCGACGCGCTGGCCCGCGAGTGCGCCGAGGAGCTGGGCGTACGGGTGGCTGTCGGCGCCCGCGTCGGCCGTGACGTACGGATGGCGCACGGCCGGTCCGTGCTGCGCGTCTACGCCGCCCGCCTGCTGCACGGCGACCAGCCGAAGGCCCTGGAGCACGCGGAGCTGCGCTGGCTCTCCGCCGCCGAGCTGGACAGCGTCGACTGGCTTCCGGCCGACGTGCCGATCGTGGCCGCGCTGCGTCCGCTGCTCGCCGCGTCCGACTGAGGCTCCGGACCGGACAGGCGGGCCGAAACGGGACGGGGGCCGGCGGCGCGTGCCGCTGGCCCCCGTCGTCGTGCTGTCGTTCAGTGCTTCGGCTCGTCCTGCTGCGGGTGGGCGAAGTTGAGGTGCTCCGGGGGCAGCGGGAACGTCACGTCGTCGCCGAACGGCGACGGCGCGGCGGCCCGGTTGAACGTCAGTTCGGTCAGCGGCAGCTTGCCGTTGGCGTCCACCGCCGGGGCGGTCGGGTGCGGCACCTCGCGGTGCCAGTTGACGCCCTGCTGGGCCTGACGCTCGGCGGCGCTGTCGTGCGAGCCGCCCGCGTGCGAGTGCACCCCGCCGTGCGAGTGCGTTCCGCCGGAGTGCGCGTGCGCCCCGCCGTGCGCCCCTCCGGACGTGACGGCACCGCTGGAATGCCCGCTGGTCGCGCTGGTCTGAGGCACCTGACCCCTCCGGAAGATCTTGTTACCGAGCCACACAAGGGGATCGTACCTGCGGTCGACGACCCGTTCCTTCATGGGGATGATCCCGTTGTCGGTGATCTTGATGTGCTCGGGGCAGACCTCGGTGCAGCACTTGGTGATGTTGCAGAAGCCGAGTCCCATGTCGGACTGCGCGTACTCCCGGCGGTCGGTACGCGCGTCTAGCGGGTGCATGTCCAGCTCGGCCGCCCGGATGAAGAACCGGGGGCCGGAGAACGCCGGCTTGTTCTCCTCGTGGTCCCGGATCACGTGGCAGACGTTCTGGCACAGGAAGCACTCGATGCACTTGCGGAACTCCTGCGAGCGCTCCACGTCGACCTGCTGCATCCGGTAGTCGCCGGGCGCCACGTCGGCCGGCGGCGCGAACGCCGGGGTCTCCCGGGCCTTCTCGTAGTTGAACGAGACGTCGGTGACCAGGTCCCGGATCACCGGGAACGTGCGCAGCGGGGTGACCGTGACGGTCTCCGACTCCTCGAACGTCGACATCCGGGTCATGCAGCCCAGCCGCGGCTTGCCGTTGATCTCCATGGAGCAGGAGCCGCACTTGCCGGCCTTGCAGTTCCACCGGCACGCCAGGTCCGGCGCCTCGGTGGCCTGCAGCCGGTGGATCACGTCGAGGACCACCTCGCCCTCGTTCACCTCGACCGTGTAGTCCTTCAGGTCGCCGCCGGTCTCGTCGCCCCGCCAGATGCGGAACTGGCGCTTACTTCCCATCAGTGTTCGCCTCCTCGGTGAGGGCGTCGAACTCGGCGAGTTCCTCGTCGGTCAGGTACTTGGCCAGCTCGGCCCGGTCGAACAGCCCGATCAGCTCCGGCCGCATCTTCGGCAGCGGCTTGTGGGTCAGCCGGACCGCGTCCCCGTCCAGCGAGCAGACCAGGTTGACCCGCCGCCACTTCGGGTCCATCGCCGGGTAGTCCTCCCGGGTGTGCCCGCCGCGCGACTCCTGCCGCTCCAGCGCCGCCATCGCGGTGCACTCCGAGACCACGAGCATGTTGCGCAGGTCCAGCGCCAGGTGCCAGCCCGGGTTGTAGCGCCGGCCGCCGACCGCGCTCACCTTCGCCACCCGCTCCCGCAGCTCGGCCAGCCGGCGCATGGCGTCCGCGAGCTCGCCCTCGCGCCGGATGATGCCGACCAGGTCGCCCATCACCGCCTGGAGGTCCTGCTGGAGCTGGTACGGGCTCTCGCCGGTGTCGCGCTGCAACGGCGCCAGCGCCGTCTCCACGGCGGCCTCCACCGCCGCCACCGACACCGCCGGGCGGCTGGTGAGCTGATCGGTGTACGTGGCCGCGTGCCCGCCCGCGCGCTTGCCGAAGACCAGCAGGTCGGACAGGGAGTTGCCGCCGAGCCGGTTGGAGCCGTGCATGCCGCCGGACACCTCACCGGCGGCGTAGAGCCCGCGCACCGTGCCGTACGCCGCGCCGGAGTCCGGGTCGACCTCGACGCCGCCCATCACGTAGTGACAGGTCGGGCCGACCTCCATCGGCTCCTTGGTGATGTCGACGTCGGCCAGCTCCTTGAACTGGTGGTACATCGACGGGAGGCGGCGGCGGATCTCCTCGGCCGACTTGCGGGAGGCGATGTCCAGGTAGACGCCGCCGGCCGGCGTACCCCGGCCCTCCTTGACCTCGCTGTTGATCGCGCGGGCGACCTCGTCACGGGGCAGCAGCTCCGGCGGACGCCGGTTGTTGTCCGGGTCGGTGTACCAGCGGTCCGCCTCCTCCTCGGTCTCCGCGTACTGCTTGCGGAACACGTCCGGGACGTAGTCGAACATGAACCGCTTGCCCTCGGAGTTCTTCAGCACCCCGCCGTCGCCGCGCACCGACTCGGTGACCAGGATGCCCTTCACCGAGGGCGGCCAGACCATGCCGGTCGGGTGGAACTGGAGGAACTCCATGTTGATCAGCGTCGCCCCGGCGCGCAGCGCCAGCGCGTGGCCGTCCCCGGTGTACTCCCAGGAGTTCGAGGTGACCTTGTAGGACCGTCCGACGCCGCCGGTGGCGAGCACCACGGCGGGCGCCTCGAAGAGGATGAACTCGCCGGACTCGCGGTAGTAGCCGAACGCGCCGGCGACGCGGTCGCCGTCGAGCAGCAGCTCGGTGATCGTGGTCTCGGAGAAGACCCGGATCCGCGCGTCGTAGCTGCCGAACTCCTGCTTGTCCTCCTGCTGGAGCGAGACGATCTTCTGCTGAAGCGTACGGATCAGCTCCAGGCCGGTCCGGTCGCCGACGTGCGCCAGGCGCGGGTACTCGTGGCCGCCGAAGTTGCGCTGCGAGATCTTCCCGTCCTTGGTGCGGTCGAACAGCGCGCCGTACGTCTCCAGCTCCCAGATCCGCTGCGGCGCCTCCTTGGCGTGCAGCTCGGCCATCCGGAAGTTGTTCAGGAACTTGCCGCCGCGCATGGTGTCCCGGAAATGCACCTGCCAGTTGTCCCGCGAGTTCACGTTGCCCATCGCGGCGGCGGCGCCGCCCTCGGCCATCACCGTGTGCGCCTTGCCGAACAGCGACTTCGAGATGATCGCGGTCTTCTTGCCGGCCAGCCGGGCCTCGATCGCCGCGCGCAGGCCGGCGCCGCCGGCCCCGATCACGACGACGTCGTAGTGGTGTCGTTCGATTCGCGTCTCAGTCATGTCCAGGCTCTCAGTTGATGAACCGCAGGTCGTTGATCCAGCCGGCGGCGACCGCCATCACGTAGAAGTCGGTGAGCGCCAGGGTGCCCAGGGTGATCCAGGCGAGCTGCATGTGCCGGACGTTCAACCAGGACACCCCGGTCCACGCCTTGTAGCGCATCGGGTGCTTGGAGAAGTGCTTGAGCCGCCCGCCGATGATGTGGCGGCAGGAGTGGCAGGAGATCGTGTACGCCCACAGCATCACCACGTTGCCGACCAGGATGATGTTGCCCAGGCCGAAGCCGAAGCCGTCGGGGGAGTGGAAGGCCAGGATCGCGTCCCAGGTGTTGATCAGCGAGATGATCGCGGCGGCGTAGAAGAAGTAGCGGTGCAGGTTCTGCCCGAGCAGCGGGAACCGCGTCTCACCGCTGTACGACTGGTGACCGTCCGGCACCGCGCAGGCCGGCGGCGACAGCCAGAACGACCGGTAGTACGCCTTGCGGTAGTAGTAGCAGGTCAGCCGGAACAGCAGCAGGAACGGCAGGGTGAGCGCCGCGTCCGGGATGATCCACCAGCCGGGCAGGAACTGGCCGAAGTGCGAGGAGCCCTCGACACAGCGGTCAGTGACACAGGGGGAGTAGAACGGTGTCAGGTAGTGGTACTGCTCCACCCAGTACCACTTGTGCATGAAGACCCGGACCGTCGCGTAGATGACCCACGCGCTGAGCCCGACCACGGTGATCAGCGGAGCGAACCACCACCGGTCGGTCCGCAACGTCTTCGCCGCGATGGCGGCGCGCGCCCGCCCTCCCCGCGGCTGCGATCTCGGCGTCTTGGCCGACGTAGTTGTCATTCGAGTCATCTCCCTGACGTCACTGTCACGTCTTGCGCACGCACGAGGCCACACCGGCGAACCGGTGCGGCTAAGTGACACACGTTACGCCGATCTTCACGGCCCGGCCGCGCAACGCAGTGTCCCGTGTGTCCCGCAGCTTGGAAAGAGTCAGTTCATGATCAATGTGGCGGGTCGGTCGAACGGTGCGCCGACCGGCGCCGCGGGTGCGCCCGGCGACGCGCCGGATCACCCGGACGCGCCGCCGGTGAAGTGCCAGGAGGACAGCCGCAGCGTCGGCGCCTCGTACCAGGACCCGTCGACCCGGCCCGGCTGCCGGACCGGCGCCCGGCCCAGGCCCAGCACCCGCCCCGGCCCCAGCGCCCGCGGGTACGACTCGGTGAACCGGAAGTCGCGCACCGCCCGGGTCGGCACGCCGTCCTCGACCAGCCACACCCCGTTGCGCGTCAGCCCGGTGACCACCAGCTGCTTCGGGTCCAGCACCCGCGTGTACCAGAAGTCGCTCACCAGCAGCCCGCGCCGCATCCCGGCCACCAGCGCGGCGGTGTCCGGGTCGCCCACCGCTCCGGTGACGCCAGCGCTCACCGGCCCGGCCGCGACTGTCGTGCCCGCATCGGCGACGCCCGGATCCGCCAGCAGGCGGATGTTGTGCGGGATCGGCCCGAACGTCGCGCTACCCGGCATGCCGTGGCCGGTCGACCCGCTGCCCGCCTCCGCGCCGCCGCGCCTGTCGTACGCCACCGCCCCGGTGATGCCGCCCTCGACCAGCGGCAACGCCCGCCGCGGCGTGCCCTCCAGGTCGAACGGCACAGTACCGGCGTGCAGCGGGTCGTCCACCAGCGTCACCAGCGGGTCGAACTGGGCGGTGCCCGGCTCGGCGAACGACTGCCGTTCGGCGTACCGCTTGCCGTTGAAGCCGAACCAGGCGAGGTTCTGCAGCAGGTCGGCGACGGCGGCCGGTTCGAGCACCACCTCGTAGTGCCCGGGCGGCAGCTCGACCGGGTCGGCCGCGGCCCGTGCCTTCGCCGCCGCGTGCGCGCCGAGCGCCGCCCCGTCGAGGTCGGCGAGCCGGTCGGCGCAGAGCCGCGCCACCCCGTCCGCGGCGCCGGCGCGGGCGATGCCGTCCATGGCCGCCTCGGCCGCGCTTCCGGCCGCCGTGTGCCCGGCCGAGTTGGCGAACGCCCCCGACCGGTACGCGGTGCGGCAGTAGCCGGCGCCTCCAGCCCGTCGACCGCGTCCACGAACGCGCGTACCCGCTCGGCCCGCTCGCCGGGCGAGGCGAACGCGGTGGCCTCGTCGTGGCCTGGGCCGGTTACGGCACGGGCGTCGGCGCGGTCAGTCCCGGCCAGGCCGGGTCGGGCGGCGCGAGCCGGGCCGCGGCCCGGGTCCGCTCGACCAGGGCGGGCAGCCCGTCGGGTCGACCCGGCTGCCGCTGCCGGTCGCGGTCCGCCCGTCCACGTGCAACCGCAGGTGTACGGAGACACCGGTCTCGGACACGTTCTGATGGATGAAGGAGTTGGCGAACCGGGTCAGGGCCAGGTCGGTGCGGGTCACCAGCACCTCGGCCTCGGCGCCCGGACCGGCCGTACGCCGGACCAGGTCCACCACCCCCGCGGCGATCCCCAGTTCGGCGCTCATGCCGGCACTCCGCTTCGCTCCGTGCCGTCATGAGGCACTGTCGCCCTGAGCCTGCTGATTCGCTCGCTGCGCTCGCTCATGCCCGCACCCCCACCCGGACGCCGCGGAACCGGGCCGGCGCGGCCGGATGGCCGGTGTGCCCGACCTGGCCGGGCTGCCCCTTCCCGCAGTTGGGCGTGCCCCAGGCGACCGTCTCCGAGGAGAGCATGTCCATCGAGCGCCAGAAGACCGGCCCGATGCCGGTGTACGTCGGGTTGCGCAGCATCCGCCCCCGGCGGCCGTTCTTGACCTCCCAGCCGACCTCGCAGCCGAACTGGAAGTTGAGCCGCTTGTCGTCGATCGACCAGGACCGGTTGATGTCCATCAGCACCCCGTCGTCGGTGGCCGCGATGATCTCGTCCAGCGTGTGCGGGCCGGGTTCCAGGCCCACGTTCGTCATCCGCACCATCGGCAGCCGGGCCCAGCCGTCGGCCCGTACGCTGCCGCCGTAGTCCAGGCCGGCGACGGCGGCCGAGTCCCGGCCGGCGAGCACCCCGACCCACCGCCCCTCGCGGACCGCGTCCCGGGCCACGGCGGGGGAGCCCTCGTCGTCGTAGCCGAAGCTGCCCAGAGCCCCGGGGATGGTCGGGTCGATGGTCACGTTCATCAGCTCCGAGCCGTAGCGCAGCGAGCCGAGGCGGGCCAGGTCGAGCCAGGACGTGCCGGCGAACGCCGCCTCCCAGCCGAGGATGCGGTCCAGCTCGATGGCGTGCCCGACCGACTCGTGGATCTGCAGCGCGAGCTGCTCGCCGCCGAGGATCAGATCGGTCTCGCCGGCCGGGCAGAGCGGCGCGGTGAGCAGCTCGCGGGACTCCTCGGCGATCCGGGCGGCGTGCGCGGCCAGGTCCAGCGAGGTGACCAGCTCCCAGCCGGTCGTGCCGTACTGCCCGCGGTAGCTCGGGTAGGACCGGCGCTGCGTCTCGCCGTCGCCGATCGACGTGGCCGAGATGCCGCCGCCGCACTCCCGGATGTGCTGGTCGATCCGGTGGCCCTCGCTGGAGACGAACCATTTCGTGGTGTCCCAGATCTGGTAGAGCCCTTCGGCCAGGTCGGCGCCGTGCTCGCGCATCGTCGCGGTGGCGCGGACCAGCAGGTCGCCCTTGTCCGACAGCGGCACCCCGAGCGGGTCGACGGCGCACTCCGAGGCCCAGCTCGCCACCGCCGCCTCGGAAGGCACCAGGTCGATCGGCGGGCCGGGAACCCGCGCGCTCGCGGTGGCGATCGCCGCGGCGCGCCGGCCGGCGTCGCGGGCCGCCGCGTCGGACAGATCGGGTACGGCGTGGAAGCCCCACCCCGAACCGACGAGCGCGCGTACGCCCAGCCCGATGCTCTCGTCCTGGCTCAGCTCCTCGATGTCGCCGTTGCGCGCAGACATCGACTCGTAGCGGCGGTGCATGACCCGGGCGTCGGCGTAGCGGGCGCCCGCGTCCAGGGCGGCTTGGACGGCAGCGGTCGCCGCGTCGAACTCGCTCATGCTGGCACTCCGTTGCCCTGCTGACGCTCGCTCATGCCGGCACTCCGCTGCGCTGCGTGCCGGCATGAGGCACCTTTGCGCTGCCCCGATGATTCGCTCGCTGACGCTCGCTCATGCGCCGACCCTAGGCGAGCCCACCGACATCCGTCAGGGGACGAGATCCTCCGGCCGGATCGTGGCGCGGACGGGCTCGGTCAGCTCCAGCAGGGAACCGGGCTTTGTCACCGACACCTCCCGGTAGTGCCGACCCTGCCGCCGGTGGAGGTGCAGCGTGCCTGTCTCCTGCTCCACCAGCAGGTACCACTCGATGCCCGCGGCGGCGTAGTAGTGCATCTTGAGCACCTTGTCGGTTGCCGCGTTACCAGGTGAGATGACCTCGCACACGAGCCGAACGTCCCGCGCCTCGATCATCGGCTGGTCGAAGTCGATCGGCTCGGTGACGACCAGGTCGGGAATCGGTATGCGGCCTGGCCGGAGCCGGACGTTCACCGTCTCCAGCAGTTCCAGGCCGACGTGCCGGGCCGCGGCCTCCAGCAGGTTGCCGAGGTTCCGCTGGATTCGCTGGTGCCGCGGAGTCGGTGCCGGTGTCACGTGCAGGCTCCCGTCGAAGAGTTCGACGCGTTGCCGCGTCTCGCCGAGGGCGAGGTACTCCTCTTCGGTCCACGGGCCGTCGTGGCCGAACACCGCCGCGGTCATGGTCGCCTCCACCTCGTGCCGACAGGAATGGTCCCTTCGTCACCGGGACCATGGTCGCACTCCGGGTGCGGCGATGAGGCCGCGACGGCCAGTCGCGAGTGTGGATGTCCCAGGTGACGGGCGTGCGAGACGGAAACCCAGTCGTTACGCTCAGGCCGCTGACAGACCGCTCGATGTAGCTTATTTTCGCCTCCTGGGTTTTCCTGTAGGTTCTCTTCATCACCGAAGGGGAGGCGGTCAATGGGCAGGTCGGAGGCGGTGCCGTCCGGGGAGCCGGACCGCCCGGAGGTGCCGGAGCAGCGCTCCGGCGACGGGCCCTATCTCCAGGTCCGGGACCTGCGGGTGCGGTTCGACACCGAGGACGGCGTGGTCCGGGCGGTGGACGGCGTGTCGTTCGCCGTCGAGCGGGGCCGCACGCTGGGGATCGTGGGGGAGTCCGGTTCCGGTAAGAGCGTGACGTCGCTGGCGATTCTGGGTTTGCACAACGTGAAGCGGACGACCATTTCCGGGGAGATCTCGGTCGGTGGTCGTCAGTTGGTGGGTCTGGGTGAGGAGGAGATTCGTCGGTTGCGGGGCCGGGACATGGCGATGATCTTTCAGGATCCGTTGTCGGCGTTGCATCCGTACTACTCGGTGGGTCGGCAGATCGCGGAGGCGTACCGGGTGCACCACCCGAGGGCCGGGCGGCGGGAGGCCCGGACGCGGGCGGTGGACATGCTGGGCCGGGTGGGGATTCCGCAGCCGGCGAAGCGGTTCGATCAGTTTCCGCATGAGTTCTCGGGTGGGATGCGGCAGCGGGCGATGATCGCGATGGCGCTGGTGAACGATCCGGAGCTGTTGATCGCTGATGAGCCGACGACGGCGCTTGATGTGACGGTGCAGGCGCAGATCCTGGACCTGCTTGCGGATCTGCAGGCGGAGTTCCGGTCGGCGATCATTCTGATCACGCATGACCTGGGTGTGGTGTCTCAGGTGGCTGATGACGTGTTGGTGATGTATGCGGGTCGGGCGGTGGAGCACGGGAGTGTGGAGCGGGTGTTGCGGGCGCCGCAGCATCCGTACACGTGGGGGTTGTTGTCGAGTGTGCCGTCGTTGCACGGTGACGCGGACGCGGACCTGGTGCCGATCCCCGGCAACCCGCCCAGCTTGATCAATCTGCCGTCGGGGTGTGCGTTCCATCCGCGGTGCCGGTGGGCCGGTGTGAACGGTGACCGGTCCCGCACCGAGGTGCCCGAGCTGCGGGAGGCCGGCGTGCCGGGTCACCTGGTCGCCTGCCATCTGCCGGCGGGTGACCGGGAGCGGATCTACCGGGA
Organism: Micromonospora sp. M42; assembly: GCF_000568915.1. Taxonomy (NCBI): domain Bacteria; kingdom Bacillati; phylum Actinomycetota; class Actinomycetes; order Micromonosporales; family Micromonosporaceae; genus Micromonospora; species Micromonospora sp. M42. The sequence goes on from NZ_KK037233.1 coordinate 5,254,083, forward strand.
CGAGGTCGCGCAGGTGGGGGTGGCCCGATGAGCGCCGAGACCGAGCCGCTGCTGTCGGTGCGGGGACTGACCAAGCACTTCCCCGTCCGGCAGGCCCTGCGTAGCACGGGTGCGGTGCGGGCGGTCGACGGGCTGGACTTCGACGTGCGGCCGGGCGAGACGCTCGGCCTGGTCGGGGAGTCCGGGTGCGGGAAGACCACGACCGGGCGGATGCTGGTGCGTCTGCTGGAACCCACCGCCGGGACGATCGAGTTCGCCGGGCGGGACATCACCCACGGCGGACGCCGTGAGCTGCGCGCGCTGCGGCAGGACCTGCAGATCATCTTCCAGGACCCATACGCCTCGCTGAACCCGCGCCACACGGTCGGGCGGATCGTGGCGATGCCGTTGCAGGTCAACGGCATCAACCCGCCCGGCGGCGTGAAAAAACGGGTCCAGGAGTTGCTGGAACTGGTCGGGCTGAATCCGGAGCACTACAACAGGTACCCGCACGAGTTCTCCGGCGGGCAGCGCCAGCGCATCGGCATCGCCCGCGCCCTGGCGTTGAAACCGAAGCTGATCGTCGCCGACGAACCCGTCTCGGCGCTGGACGTGTCGATCCAGGCGCAGGTCATCAACCTGCTCCGCGACCTGCAACGCGACCTGGACCTGGCGTTCGTGTTCATCGCCCACGACCTCGCCGTCATCCGCCACTTCTGCCACCGCGTCGCTGTCATGTATCTCGGCAAGATCGTCGAAATCGGCGACCGCGACGACATCTACACCCGGCCGCAGCACCCCTACACCCGAGCCCTGCTGTCGGCGATTCCGGACGTCACCACGCTCGGGCCCGCCGGACGGATCCGCCTCACCGGCGACGTCCCGACCCCGTTGAACCCGCCATCGGGCTGCCGCTTCCGTACCCGCTGCTGGAAAGCCACCGACCACTGCGCCACCGAAGAACCGGCGTTGACCACCCGGGACGGCGGCGGGCAGCTCACCGCCTGCCACTACCCGGAGAGCGGACCGGTCGGCATGCCGACCGGCGAACCCGTGGAGGTGTCGAAATGAGCCTGTCGCCGGTCGAGGGCGCGGCGCTCGCCGAGATCGAGTCCTCCGATCAGGAGCCGGACGAGAAGAAGCGGCTGGTCGGCCGCTCACCGGGCCAGCTCGTCTGGGCCCGGCTGCGGCGCGACCGTACCGCAATGGTCAGCGGTGTCGTGCTGGCCCTGTTCATCCTGGCGGCGGTGGCCGCGCCGCTGATCCAGCGGCTGTACGGCGTGTCGCCGAACCAGCAGTTCGGTGACCTGCTGGACGCCACCGGCATGCCGCTGGGCTACGTGGGCGGCGTCAGCGGTGACCACTGGTTCGGGCTGGAACCGGGCCTGGGCCGGGACATCCTCATCCGGATGATCTACGGCATCCGGACGTCGCTGCTGATCGCGCTCGGCGCCGCGCTGGTCACCACGACCATCGGCGTGGTGCTCGGGATCGTCGCCGGCTTCCTGGGCGGCGTGGTCGACTCGGTGATCAGCTGGATCACCGACGTCGCGCTGGCGTTGCCGTTCCTCATCTTCGCGCTGGCCGTGGTGCCGACGTTCTCGCTGCGCTTCTACGGCCCCCGGGACGCGGTGCCGACGTGGTTCGCGGTGACCACGCTGATCGTGGTCTTCGCCGCGTTCGGCTGGACCGGCACGGCCCGGCTCGTCCGGGGCCAGGTGGTGTCGCTGCGCGAACGGGAGTTCGTGGAGGCGGCGCGGGCCAGCGGCGCCGGGCTCGGGCACATGCTGTTCCGGCAGTTGCTGCCGAACATCTGGGCCCCGATCCTGGTGGCGTTCTCGCTCGCCGTGCCGTCGTACGTCACGGGCGAGGCGGCGCTGTCCTTCCTCGGCGTCGGACTGCCCGAGTCGGTGCCGAGCTTCGGCCGGATGATCTACCGCAGCATCGACTACCTGCAGACCGACCCGGCGTACGTCTTCTTCCCCGGCATCACCATCTTCGCGCTCGTGCTGGCGTTCAACCTCTTCGGCGACGCGCTGCGCGACGCGCTCGACCCGAAGTCGTCACGGTAGGGGGTTCGACGACATGGTGCGGTTTCTGCTGAAGCGGCTGCTGCTCGCGGTCTCGGTGCTGCTCGCGGTGAGCATCGTCAGTTTCCTCATGTTCTTCGCGCTGCCCCGCGACCCGGTGACCGGCATGTGCCCGAAGAACTGCAACGCCGAGCGGCTGGAGCGGGTACGCACGGAGCTGGGGCTCAACGACCCGAAGCCGACGCAGTACGTCAACTACATGAAGGGCATCTTCGTCGGCCGTGACCTGGGCAGCGCGCAGGGCGGCAAGTGCGAGGCGCCCTGCCTCGGCTACTCGTACGTCAACAGCGAGGCGGTGACCGACACGTTCGCCCGGGTGCTGCCGGTGACGCTGAACATCGTGCTCCCGGCGGCGGTGCTCTGGCTGGCGCTCGGCGTGGGGCTCGGGATGATCTCCGCGCTGCGGCGGGGGTCGCTGCTCGACCGCATCTCGATCGGGTTGACGCTGACGTTCGCCTCGCTGCAGCTCTACTTCGTCGGCGCCGTGCTGCTGCTGGTCTTCGTGTACTCGCTGAAGATCCTGCCGACACCCCGCTACGTGCCGTTCCTGGAGAACCCGATCGAATGGGCGCGCGGCCTGGTGCTGGCGTGGGTGACGCTCGCGCTGCTCTTCTCCGCGATCTACGCGCGGCTGTCCCGGGCGCAGATGCTGGAGACGCTCTCCGAGGACTTCGTGCGGACCGCGCGGGCCAAGGGCGTGGCGAAACGCAATGTGTACGGACGGCACGCGCTGCGCGCCGCGATCACGCCGATCGTGACGATCGCCGGGCTCGACGTGGGCGCGGCACTGGGCGGCACCGTCATCACCGAGACGACGTTCGGCATCCAGGGGCTGGGGCGTACGGCGGTGGAGGCGGTACGCCAGGGCGACCTGCCGACCATCATGGCCACCGTCCTGGTGTCGGCGCTGTTCGTGGTGGTGGCGAACATCGTGGTCGACCTGCTGTACGCGTTCATCGATCCACGGGTGCGTCTGGGCTGATCCGGGCGTCGCCGGTGGTCGATCGTTGTGCCCCCGTTATCTGCTCGAAATTTACCGCGAGTGAAAGCTAGGCGAAGCTTTCCTTCATCGGACCCGAGGAGTTGAGTATGCGAGCAAGACTCGCCACCGCCGTGGGCGGTGCGATGGCACTGGTGGTCGCCCTCAGTGCGTGCAGCAAGAACACCGGCGACAACGGCGACACCGCGGACACGAACAAGCCCCGCAGCGGCGCCATCGCGACCGACCCGAAGGACTCGCTCGGCCCGGCGGCCGAGGTGCCCGGCGCGGCCAAGGGCGGAACCTTCTACATCCTGCGCGAGAGCAAGATCTCCCACCTGGACCCGCAGCGGGTCTACTCGTTCGCCGGCCTGATGGGCAGCCAGCTCTACGCCCGGTTCCTCACCACCTTCAAGGACGACGGCAAGGGCAACGTCACGCTGGTCGGCGACCTCGCCGAGACGCCCGGCAAGAACGTGAACAACGACTGCAAGGTCTGGGAGTTCACGATCAAGGAGGGCGTCAAGTTCGAGGACGGCCGCCCGATCACCTCCAAGGAGATCGCGTACGGCATCGCCCGCTCGTTCGACCCGGACCTGACCGGCGGCCCCACCTACCTGCAGGAGTGGCTGGCCGACAGCCCGCAGTACGACACCAAGTGGGACTTCAAGAAGAACAAGACCTCGCTGCCGCCCGGCCTGACCACGCCGGACCCGCGCACGCTGCGCTTCGAGTTCAACAAGCCCCGCTGCGACCTGCCGTTCGCGGTGTCGCTGCCGGCCACCGCGCCGCTGCCGCCGGACAAGGACACCGGCGTCAACCTGGACAACATGCCGTTCTCGTCCGGGCCGTACCGGTTCACCAAGATCCAGCCCGGCGTGGAGATGGTGCTGGAGCGCAACACGAACTGGGACCCGGCCACCGACCCGGTGCGGCACGCGTACCCGGACAAGTTCGTCTGGTCGCTCGGCTCGGACAACACCACCCAGACCAACCGCGTCCTCGCCGGCACCGGCAACGACGCGGCGGCGGTCGCCACCGGTGGCGTGCCGCCCGAGCTGATCGCGAAGGTGACCGGCGACCCGGCGCTCAAGGCGCGGATGATCGTCGCGGCGACGCCCAACGCCTACCGGCTGAGCATCAACACCACCCGGGTCACCGACCTGTCCGTGCGGCAGGCGATCAACTACGCGATCGACCGCAGCAGCATCACCAAGAACCTCGGCGGCCCGTACGGCGCGGTGCCGCTGACCACGCTGCTGCCCCCGACCACGCTCGGGTACAAGAAGTTCGACGCGTACCCGGCCGGTGAGAGCGGCGACCCGGCGAAGGCGAAGGAGACGCTGGGCGGCAAGTCGGTGAACCTGGTGCTCGGCACCTCCGACGACACCGCCTCGCAGGAGACCGCCACCCAGGTCAAGAACGCGCTGGAGAAGGCCGGCTTCACGGTCACCGTCAAGCCGATCCCCGAGGACGGCTACCTCGACTTCGTGAAGAAGAAGAGCAACCCGTGGGACCTGTGGGTCGACTCGTGGGCGGCCGACTGGCCCAGCGGCGCCTCGATCCTGCCGGTGCTCTTCGACGGCCGCAGCCTCAAGGCCGAGGGCAACAGCAACACGTCCCAGCTCAACAACGAGGCGATCAACGCCGAGTTCGACCGGGTGCTGGCCCTCGACCCGGCCAAGCAGGCCGAGGAGTGGAGCAAGCTGGACGAGAAGCTGATGAAGGAGTCCGCGCCGGCGGTGCCGCTCTACAACGAGGTGGTCTCCGTGGCGCACGGCGAGAAGGCCGGTGGCATCTTCATCGGCAGCATCTTCGGCTGGCCCAGCTTCGTCAACGCGTACGTCAAGCAGTAGCTCTGCAAGGAAGGGCCCCTTGTTAACGCGCGGCGTTAATAGGGGGCCCTTCCTCTACCGCAGGCGTTAACAGGGGGCCCTTCCTTACAAGTAGCGGCGGAGGAAGTCCAGCTCCAGCCGGAGCAGGCGCTCGGACACCCCGCCCGCGGCCAGGTGGCTCGCCCCGGTCAGCGGCAGCACCGCGTGCGGCCGGCCCGTCGCCAGCAGCGCCGCGGACAGCCGCAGCGTGTGCGCGGCCAGCACGTTGTCGTCGGCCAGGCCGTGCACCAGCAGCATCGGCCGGGCCTGCGCCGGGTCGCCGAGCGGCTCGGCGGCCAGCTCGACCAGCGAGTGGTGGGCGTAGACGTCCATGCCGTCGTCGGGCATGCCGAGGTAGCGCTCGCTGTACGCGGTGTCGTACAGCGCCCAGTCGGTGACCGGCGCGCCGACGATCGCGCACTTGAACAACTCCGGGTGGCGCAGCACCGCGAGCCCGGCCAGCCAGCCGCCGAACGACCAGCCGCGCACCGCCACCCGTTCCAGGTCCAGGTCGGGGTGCTTGTCGGCGAGCGCGGTGAGCGCGTCCACCTGGTCGGTGAGGATCACGTCGGCGACCCGGCGGTGGATCGCCTTCTCGAACGAAGGCGCGATGCCGGGGGTGCCCCGGTTGTCGATGGTGACCACCGCGAAGCCCTGCTCGGCCCACCACTGCCGCTCCAGCCAGACGCTGCGGGCCGCCACCACCTCCTGGTGGCCGGGGCCGCCGTAGATGTCCAGCAGCACCGGCAGCCGGGTGCCTTTGACGTGCTCGGCCGGGTAGAGCACCGCGCTTGGCAGCCGCCGGTCGGTGACCCGGACCATCGTCGGGCGCGGCGCGTACGAGCAGGTGGCGGCCAGCGAGCGCAGCTCACCCACCTCGCGGTCGCCGTGCCAGACGCGCCAGCGCACGCCGGGGTGCTCCAGCGACGCGATGCCCACCGCCAGCGTGGAGCCGCCGATCGAGGCGGTGTGCCAGCCGGGGTCGCTGCCCATCCGGCGGGCGTCCATGCCGCCGCCGATGGTGGTCCGCACCCGGTAGAGGTGGCGCTGGCTCGGCTCACCCTCACTCGCCTCGACCAGCAGGTCCGCGGTCGTGCCCGGGCCGTTCGGCAGCCGCCCGACCACCCGCCGCACGTACAGCGAGGGCGGGGTGAGCAGCGTGCCGTCGGCGAACAGGCAGCGTGCGTCGTACCCGTCGTGGGCCAGTTCGCCGCCGACCAGCACCCGCCCGTCGGGCAGGTGGGCGGGGGTGCCGGGGATCGGTTCCACCCAGCGCGGGTCGGCCAGCTCGGCGTGCACCTGCGTCTCCCCGGTGCGCGGGTCCACCGCCAGCACCAGGCCGTGCTGCTGCGAGCGGCGCAGCACCGTGATCAGCGGCCCGCCGTCGGACCAGTCCGCCGAGCTCAGGTAGGGGTAGGTCTCCCGGTCCCAGTGCACGTCGACCCAGCCGCCGTCGAGGTCGAGCAGGTGCAGGCTGACCTCCGCGTTCGGGCCACCCGCGACGGGGTACGCCAGCGACGTCGGCGGGCTCGCCGGGTCGGCCGGGTCGTGCAGGTACCAGCGTTCCAGCCGGGACTCGTCGACCCGGGCGGCCAGCACGCTGCGCCCGTCCGGCGCCCACCAGTAGCCGCGGTAGCGGTCGAACTCCTCGGCGGCGATGTGCTCGGCCAGCCCCCAGGTCACGCCGCTGTCCTCACCGGCGAGCAGGTTGTCGGTACCGTCCGGCTCCACCACCCGCAGCTGGCCCCGGCGTACGCCCTCGGCGGCGTCGGTGACGTAGGCCAGCCGCTCGCCGGTCGGGTCGGGCCGGGGGTCGATCACCGGCCCGCCGGTGGCCACCTCGACCACGTCGCCGTGCACCAGGTCGGCCCGGAACAGCCGCCCGGCCAGCGCGAACGCGGCCACCCGGCCGGCCGCGTCCAGGGCGTACGAGCCGATGCCGCCGGAGCTGAGCCGCAGCCGCTCGCGCAGCGCCCGCTCACCCGGGGACAGGCGGGCCGGATCGGCGTCCGCGCCCAGCAGCACCGCCGGGTCGGCGACCAGGCGTTCCTCGCCGCTGTCGATGTCGAGCAGCCAGAGCGCGTCGGCCGGGTCCTCCGGTCCCGCGGAGCGCAGGAAGACGACCCGGGCGCCGTCGCCGGAGACGGTGACGGCGCGCGGCGCCCCGTGGCTGAACCGACGGGTACGGGCGGCCAGCTCGGGAAAGTCCACGCCTGCAGCGTAGGCGCGCGCCGGAGGTGATGTGGCCGACCTGAGCGGACGCATCACCGTCGAGCGGGCAGGACCGCCGGTTAGAGTGACGGGCGTGACGACGCTGCCCGACCGACGCCTTCTGCTGGTCCACGCGCATCCCGACGACGAGTCGATCGGCACCGGCGCGACGATGGCGCACTACGCCGCCACCGGCGCCCACGTCACGCTCGTCACCTGCACGCTGGGCGAGGAGGGCGAGATCCACGTCCCGGCGCTGGCCCAGCTCTGCGCGGCCGAGGCGGACCAGCTCGGCGGCTACCGGATCGGCGAGCTGGCCGACGCCTGCGCCGCGCTCGGCGTCACCGACCACCGGTTCCTCGGCGGCGCGGGCCGCTACCGCGACTCGGGCATGATGGGCATGGCCACCAACGAGCACCCGCGGGCGTTCTGGCAGGCCGACCTGGACGTCGCCGCCGGGCACCTGCTGGAGGTCATCCGCGAGGTCCGTCCCCAGGTGCTCGTCACGTACGACCCGAACGGCTTCTACGGCCACCCGGACCACATCCAGGCGCACCGGGTGGCGATGCGCGGCGTGGAGCTGGCCGCGGCCGAGGGGATCGCCCCGGCGAAGGTCTACTGGACGGCCATGCCGCGCAGCGTGCTCGACGCCGGGCTGGAGACGTTCACCGAGTCCTCGGACAACCCGTTCGCCGGCATCGAGAGCGCCGACGAGCTGCCGTTCGGCACGCCGGACGCGGAGATCGCCGCCCGGATCGACGGCACCGAGCAGCACGCCGCCAAGGAGGCGGCGATGCGGGCCCACGCCACCCAGATCCCGGCCAACTCGTGGCTCTACTCGATCGCCGGCAACTTCGGCGGCGAGTTCATGGGCGTCGAGTACTTCACGCTCGCGGTGGGCGAGAAGGGGCCCGGCCATGGCCCGTACGGCTGGGAGGACGACCTCTTCGCCGGGATCGCCCCGGACGCCGCGGATCGGTCCCCGGTCGCGGCGGCCGGTGTCCGGTGACGCTGCCAGCCGTACCCGTGTCGACAGTTGCCGAGCCGCCACCGGAGGCCGCGCCGCCGAGCCGGGCGGAGCGGACGCTCGACCGCGCGCTGCGGGTGACCGGCGGCGTGCTGACGGTCTGGGGCGGCGTGCTGCTCGCGCTGCTCGAACTGATCTTCTCGACCTGGGCCTGGGAGCTGGTGCAGGGCCGTTCCGGCGCGGCGCAGGCGCTGGTCGGGGTGGGCGCGGTGGTCGTCGGCGTGCCGGTGGTGGTGGCGGCGACGGTGCTGCTGGGCTCGTTCGGGCACCGGTCGACGGGGGGCCGCTGGGCGGTCGTGCTGGCCGCGCTGCCGTGGTTCGTGGTGATCGTGGCGGGCGGTGTCCGGACCGTCGAGGGTGATCTCGCGCTGGTCGGCGACAACGTGCTCGGCCTGGCGCTGATCGTGGCCGGCGCGGTCACGTTCGCGGTGGTCGGTTTCCGGCACCTGGTGACGCCGCCCCCTGTCCGGTGAGGTGCTGACGCCACACAGGCGACGGTGGTAGACATTCCTGCCAGAGGCCCGCCGAGGGAGCGGGCGGTACGGCGGGAGGCGTGCGATGGGTCAGCGGTGGCGTGCGGTCGGAGTGCTGGCGGCCGCGTTGTTCGCGGTGAACGTGGTGGCCCGGCTGGTCACCAGATTCGCGTTCCCGGACGACGACGCCGCGTCCGACCGGGTGTCGCTGGCGATGTTCCTGGTGATCGGGCTGATCCTGGCGGGCGTCGCGTTCCGGTGGGGGGCCGACCGTCCGCTCGGCCGCCTGGCCGGTGACCTGGCCGCCGCGGTGGGGGTGGCGCTGGCGCTCACCGTGTTCGTCGGTCCGCTGGTGGTCGGGGAGAACCCGTTCGGCGGTGGCGCCGGTCTCTTCTTCGCCCAGATCTGGCTCTATCTCGCCGCCACCGCCGCCGGTGTGCTGGTCGGCTACCTGATCCTCACCGCGCTCGGCCGGGACTACCGGTCCCGGCAGCTCAAGCGGTACGCCGAGATGAAGCGGTCCCGGCCGCGCCGGGTCGTCCGGCGCTGACCCTCCGGCCGTTCAGGCGGCCGGGGCGACCCGGGTCAGGTAGGTGTGGTGGGTGGTGAACCCGAGCCGGCGGTAGAGCTCGACCGCGCCGGTGTTGCTCTGCTCCACCTGGAGGAACGCCCGCGTGGCGCCCTCGGCCGCGCCCCAGCGGGCCAGGGCGCGGACGACCGCGACGGCGAATCCGCGCCGACGCGCCTCGGGCAGCACTTCGAGCAGGCTGACGCCGA
>NZ_KK037233.1:5263592-5348076 GCF_000568915.1 Micromonospora sp. M42
CAGCTCCGCGAAGCGGACCCGGTCGACGGCCGTGAGCACGTGCCGCGCGGCGTCCGGCAGGCCTCCCTTGCGACCCGCGGCGATCGCCAGCCAGTCGTCGGCGGGCGCGCCGGCCAGCGTCACCGGCGGCGTGCCGTCCGGACCGGCGAGCGGCGGCGTGCCGTCCGGGCCGGCGGTCGGCGTGTCGGCATCCGGCGGCGTGTCGGCGAGCCCGGCGTCCGGCGGCGCGTCCAGGGCGCGCAGCGGCACGTTCTGCACCAGCACCGGGGGCCGGGCCGTCCAGCCGCGCGCGTCCAGTTCGGCGCCGACCGGGGCGGCCAGCGGCAGCGGGGTGTTCACCAGCGCGGTGCCGCCCCCGCTCGGCGTACCAGCGCTGCACCGCGTCCAGCGCGGCGGGCAGGGGCCGGTCCGGGTCGCCGACCGGCAGCGCGCTGTTGGCCCGGCCGGTCCAGCCGTCGGCCCAGCGCAGCCGCCAGTCGCCGAGCCGTCCGCGTACCGGTGCGGGCCACGCCTCGTCGGCGGCCAGCTCCAGCGCGACCACGGCGGCGGCGGTGGGGCGGCGGGCCGGCGGCACCCGCTTGGCCCGGTGCACCTCGGCGACCGGTACGCGCAGCGGGCCGGCGTCGGTGGCGAGGGTGATGTGGGTCTCGCTCAGCTCGACGAGTTCGCCGAGCGCGTCGGAGAACAGCGTGCGGCCCTCACGAATCCCCACAATCCGGCGGACCACGATCCGGTGTCCCACGTCCTGCTGTCGGAGCACGATCGACCCCCTCCCCGGCGAGATACTAGGCTCTTACCGTTGCGGGTGATCGCGACGAGTCTGCGGAGGAGAAGACCGGTGACCTACATCATCGCCGAGCCGTGCGTGGATGTGCTCGACAAGGCATGCATCGAGGAGTGCCCGGTCGACTGCATCTACGAGGGCAACCGGATGCTCTACATCCACCCCGACGAGTGCGTCGACTGTGGTGCCTGCGAGCCGGTCTGCCCGGTAGAAGCGATCTTCTACGAGGACGACGTCCCGGAGCAGTGGAAGGACTACACCGGGGCCAACTACGAGTTCTTCGAGGACCTGGGCTCGCCCGGTGGCGCCTCGAAGATCGGCAAGGTGGAGAAGGACGCCACCTTCGTCGCCGCGCAGCCGCCGCGCGGCGAGGGCCACTGAACCGGCGCTCGCCGGTCTCGGCACGGCTGCCCGACTTCACCTGGGACACCCTGGACGCCGCGGCCGCCACGGCCGCGGCGCATCCGGACGGTCTCATCAATCTGTCGATGGGCACGCCGGTCGACCCGGTGCCACAGCTGATCCGGCAGGCGCTGGCCGACGCGTCGAACGCGCCGGGCTACCCGCTGACCGCCGGCACCGCAGCGCTGCGGGACGCGATCGCGGCGTGGGTCGCCCGGGCCTGCGGCGCGGGCGTCGACGGGCTGGGCGTGCTGCCCACGATCGGCTCCAAGGAGCTGGTGGCGTGGCTGCCCACGCTGCTCGGGCTCGGCCCCGGTGACGTGGTGGTGGTGCCGTCGGTGGCCTACCCGACGTACGAGGACGGGGCGCGGCTGGTCGGCGCGACCACCGTACGCACCGACTCGCTGACCGCGCTCGGCCCGGATCCCCGGGTCCGGCTGGTCTGGGTCAACTCGCCGGGCAACCCGACCGGCCGGGTGCTGCCCGCCGCCCACCTGCGCAAGGTGGTCGAGTGGGCGCGCGAGCGCGGGGCCGTGGTGGCCAGCGACGAGTGCTACCTGCCGCTGGGCTGGGACGCCGAGCCCGTCTCGGTGCTCTCGCCCGAGGTGTGCGGCGGCTCGTACGACGGCGTGCTGGCGGTGCACTCGCTGTCCAAGCGCTCGAACCTGGCCGGGTACCGGGCCGGTTTCGTCGCCGGTGACCCGGCGCTGGTGGCCGAGCTGCTCAAGATCCGCAAGCACGCGGGTCTGATCGTGCCCGCCCCGGTGCAGGCCGCGATGGTGGCCGCGCTCGGCGACCAGGAGCACGCCGACGCCCAGCGGGAGCGCTACCGCGTCCGGCGGGAGAAGCTGCGTGCGGCGTTCACCGGGGCCGGCTTCACGGTCGAGCACTCGGAGGCCGGCCTCTACCTCTGGCTGACCCGCGACGAGGACTGCTGGGACACGGTGGACTGGCTGGCCCGCCGGGGCATCCTGGTCGCGGCCGGGATCTTCTACGGCCCGGCCGGCGCCCGGCACGTCCGGGTGGCGCTCACCGAGTCCGACGAGCGTGTCGACGCGGTGGCCGGGCGGCTCGCCGGGTCCTGACATGGCGGGCGAGCTGGCACGGGCGGCGGTGGTCGGCACCGGGCTGATCGGCGGTTCGCTGCTGCTCCGGTTGCGCGACGCCGGGCTCGACGTGACCGGCTGGGACCCGGACCCGGATACCCGCGGGCGGGTACGCGAGCGGGGCGTCGTGGTGGCCGACACGGTCGAGGACGCGGTGGCCGGCCGGGACGTGGTGTTCCTCTGCGGCCCCCTGCCGACGTTGCCGGCGACGTTGGCCCGGGTCGCCGCCGTCACCGACGACAGGTGCGTGCTCACCGACGTCGGCAGCGTCAAGGCCGAGGTGAGCACCGTCGCCACCGTGCAGGGGCTCGGGCACCGGTTCGTGCCGGGCCACCCGATGGCCGGGGCCGACCGGGCCGGACCGGACGCGGCCGAGCCGGGCCTGCTCGACGGCGCCGCCTGGGTGCTCTGCCCGGGGCCGACCGGGCTGGACGCCTTCCGGCGGCTGGCCTCGCTGCTCGTGGACGTCTTCCACGCCCGGGTGGTGCCGATGTCCGCCCCGGAGCACGACGGAGCGGCCGCGCTCGCCTCGCACGTGCCGCACGTGCTCGCCGGGGCGCTGGCCGGCACCGTGCACCGGTCGGCGCTGCGGGACGCGGTTCTGACGCTCGCCGCCGGGAGCTTCTCCGACGGCACCCGGGTCGCCGGCGGGCCGCCCGAACGGACCGCGAACATGCTGCTCGGGAACCGCGACCGCGTCCTCGCCGAGCTGGACGCGCTCGGCGTCTTCCTGGGCGAGCTGACCGAGGCGCTGCGCGCCGGCGACGCCGACGCGCTGGCCGAGCGCCTCGCCGAGGGGCGGCAGACCCGGTCCACGCTGCGGGCGCGCGAGTTCACCGCGCACCGGCGGGAGTTCCCGTGCGCCGCCGACCACGTCGGCGAGCTGGCGTACCTGCGGGAGCTGGGCGCCGCGGGCGGTCACCTGACCGGGGTACGCGAGGCGGGCGGCGCGGTCACCTACACGGGGCACCTGCCGGCCACGCCGCCGTTAGGCTGAGCGGCATGGCGGACGCACCGGTCGTGGCGGTACGCGGTGAGGCGTACCGGGAGGTGGCGCCCGAGCTGGCGCGGTTCACGGTGACGGCGACGGCCCGGGACCGGGATCGCGAGACCACGCTGACCCGGCTGGCCGAACGGGCCGCCGCGGTGCGGGCGCTGCTCGACGCGGCCGAGCCGGCGGTGGAGCGGCGGGAGACCGGCCAGGTGCACGTCTGGCCGGTGACGAGGCGTTCCGGCGACCGCGTGGTGGCCTACCAGGGCAGCGTGAGCACCACTGTCACGACGAGCGACTTCACCGCGCTGGGCGAGCTGATGCTCCGCCTGGCCGACCAGGAGCAGGTCGAGGTGGCCGGCCCGGTGTGGTCGCTGCGGCCGGACAGCCCGGCCTACCGGGAGGCGCGGCAGGCGGCGATCGCGGACGCGCTGGTCCGGGCCCGGGAGTACGCCGAGGCGCTCGGCGCCCGGGTGACGGCGCTGCGGGAGCTGTCCGACACCGGGCTGAGCGCGTCCCCGCCGATGATGGTCAAGGCGGCGTACGCGCGCTCCGGCGAGCAGCCGGAGCTGGAGTTGGAGCTGGACCCGGCGCCGCAGCCGGTGCAGGCGGCGGTCGAGGCGCGGTTCACCATCAGCGAGCCGGTGCTGGACTGATGCCGGCGGCGGAGGTGCTCGGGCTCGACGACCTGGTCGCCCGGGCGCGCGCGCTGGCCGAGGCCGGCCCGCGTCAGCTGCTCGGCATCGCCGGGGCACCCGGTGCGGGCAAGTCCACCCTGGCGGAAGGGATCGTGGCCGCGCTCGGCCCGGTCGCCCGGCTGGTCCCGATGGACGGCTTCCACCTGGCCGGGACGGCGTTGGAGCGGCTCGGCCGGTCGGGGCGCAAGGGCGCGCCGGACACGTTCGACGTCAACGGGTTCGCCTCGATGCTGCGCCGGTTGCGCCGGCTGGAGCCGACGTCGGTGTGGGCGCCGGAGTTCCGCCGTGACCTGGAGGAGCCGGTCGCCGGGGCGATCGAGGTCCCGCCCGAGGTGCGCCTGGTGGTCACCGAGGGCAACTACCTGCTGCTGCGGGACGACCCGTGGGAGGAGGTGCGGACGCTCCTGCACGAGGCATGGTTCCTCGACCTGGACGCGGAGGTGCGGGTGCGCCGGCTCACCGCGCGGCACGAGGCGTACGGGAAGTCGCCGGAGCAGGCCCGGGCCTGGGCGCTGGGCAGCGACGAGGAGAACGCCCGGCTGGTCGCGGGCACGGCCGTGCACGCCGACCTGGTGGTCCGCCTGGCCGACCCGCCGCCGGCGTGACGCCGGGCGCTGCCGCAGACCCGCCGCCGCACCGGCGCACGGTCAGCCGGCCCGTTGCCGGGGCGACGGCACGGTGCGGCGCAGCAACCGGGCCACCACGGCGCGCTCGCGGGTGAACTCCGCCGCCTCCGGGTAGCCGCTGTGGCTGCGGATGGGCGGGTCGGCCACCTCGCCGCCGGTCGGGTGCAGCGCCTCCGGGTCCGCCACCGGCACGTCCCGCTGCCCGGCGCTGACCTGCCAGCCGAGCGGATCCGTGTCCCGCCAGAAGTTCGTCCAGGCCACGTGGCCGCCGGGCCAGGTGAGCGCGCCGGCCAGCGTACGCAGCCGCTCCGGGCCGAAGTAGGACGGGAAGACCCGCCCGTAGAGCCGGGTGAGCTGGCAGCCGTAGGAGAAGAACCAGGTACGCAGCCGCCACCGGCGGGGCAGTTGCAGAAGCACTGCGGCGCAGATGACGGTGCCCTGGCTGTGCCCGGAGAGGATGACGCCGTCCATCCGGTCGCTGTGGTGCGGCGGTAGCGCCAGCAGGCCCGCGACCCGGGTCTGGAGTTCCGGTACGGCGCGCTCGGCGTAGCTGGGCGGGGCGAGCGGGTGCGCGGCCCGGGGCCAGAACGTGCACACGTCCCAGATCACGCCGACCGAGCGGCGTACCGAGTCGGTGCGGTAGACCAGCAGCCCGAGCGCCGCCATCACCACCGGCAGCCAGCCGAGGATGGCGTCTCCCCGTTCGGCGGTCCAGTGGATGGCGGTCTGCCAGCCGGAGGGGGACAGCGGGCTCGGCCGTTCGCCGGAGAGCGCGGCGGCGCAGCAGAGCGTGACCAGGACCGCGCAGAACGCGGCGTAGCAGCCCATCAGCCGGACCGCGTGCTCGCCGACCAGCCGGTGCAGCGCCCGGTACGTGCTGACGTCGCGGCAGCGTCGCCGGTCGTGCGCGGACAGGCCGGGGGCAGCGGTGAGCCGGGCGTACTCCACCCGGCGCAGGCGGTGCAGCAGGACCGCGACCCGGACCAGCAGCCCGATCAGCGCGAGCAGGCCGACCGCGCAGGCCAGCCCGGCCCAGAAGACGGCGAGCGGAGGTATCACCCGGCTCGGGCCGCTCGGCTCGGCCGACGCGTCCAGCCGGTCGCTGACCCAGTAGAGCAGTCCGGCGCAGTAGGCCGCCGCCATCATCCAGCCGAAACCGGCGATGACCGCCGGGGCGCAGCCCCGCCAGGCCAGATCGGTGTACGCGCCGAGCGGCTGGGTCGGCACCGCCGGGCGCAGGCGGGGCAGGAGCAGTCCGATGCCGGCCAGCACACCGGCCGGGCCGACGAGCATCCAGGTGCGCAGCGCGTCCGGCGCGTCGGGCAGGCCGGGCAGCCCGCGTTCGATCCAGGTCGCGCCCAGCGGCAGCAGCAGCGCCCCGGCGGCCGGACCGGCCAGTGCCCGCCGGCCGGAGCGGTTCGCCGCGGCGATGGCCACCAGCAGCAGCACCTGGTAGGCGACGAGCCAGGCGATGGCGGTGTCGTACCCGGGCAGTGACCGGTCGGCATGGCAGCCGGCGATCTCCGGCTGCGCCGCGCACCCGAGCGGCGGCCGGTACGCCGACAGCGGCTGGCCGGCTGGGCCCTCGGCAGCAGCAGCAGGGACGAACGTGCCGACCAGACCGAGCGCGGTGAGCGCCGCGACGGCGATGCTCCACCGGCCGAGCGGGGTGGCGCCCTGGCGCCGGCTCAACCAGGGCCGGGCCACCGCGATCACGGCGATCGTCACCACGGCGGCGAGCAGCGCGACGGTCGGCCAGGCGACAGCGGCCCGCAGGCCGCGCGGCGGATCCATGATGAGAACCGCGGTGACGGGTACGGCGGCGGCGGTGACCGCGCCCGTGCACAGGTGCAGCACGGCGGCGCGGCGCAGTTGCCCTTCCCCGTTCCAGAACGTCGGATCCTGGAGCGGGTTCTGCGGCGGCTCGCGCGGCTCCGGTGGTTCGACCGGCTCACCGTCTTCCTGGACGGGCGCATGGTGGTGCGGGTCGGCGGGCATCTGCGCCTCGTACTGGTAGGTGCGGAAGGCGACGAGTCCGATCGCGGCCAGCACGAGCAGCGGCAGCAGCAGTCCGAGCGCGAGCGCCCGGGTGCCCTGCCGCCACCAGGAGTCGCCGAGGAACTGCCACGGCCCGGGGAGCCGGCCGAGGCAGTCCGCCTCCACGCACTGCCAGCCGATCAGGTCCACGCCGACGCCGGTCACGGTCATGACGAGCGTGCAGGTCAGGCTCAGGCAGAACAGGCGGATGAGCCAGGCGGTGATGCCGGACCGGCTGGCCCAGCGCTCCTGGTCCGGGTCGGGCGGGATGCCCGCGCGGGCGTGCAGCGCGACGTTCGCCAGGGCGAAAGGGAGCAGCAGCGTCCACAGCGCCCGTTCCACGTCCCGCCGGGTCCGCGCGCCGGAGGTCAACTGCCCCCAGCTGTACGCCTCGACGGTGATCGGGTCGTCCCGGCCGGCTGTGGTGGACCGGTAGAAGCCGGTCACCTGACCGCCGGCGACGAGTGCTGGTTGCCCACCGTCACCGTTCGCGCCTGCTTTCAGGCCGAGCAGCTGATCCGGCGGGGTGTTCGACACCCCGTGCACCCGTAGTTCGAGGACCCGCTCCATAGTGCCTCCCGGTGAACGCCCTACTACTCAGAGTGCACGCCGGGGCTGGAGTCCGCATCCGCTGGAGCGGTTGTTCCCGCAGCTCAGGATGGCTGAGTCAGGCTTCTGATCGGACGAGCGGGGTTACCCACCGCCACCACATTGGCCGGCAGGTCGCGGGTCACGACAGCGCCGGCGCCGACCACCGTGTTCTCGCCGATGGTCACCCCGGCCAGGACGATCACTCCGCCGCCGAGCCAGACGTTGTCACCGATGGTGATCGGCTGTGCGGATTCCCACTTGGCCCGGCGCGCCTCCGGTTCGACCGGGTGGGTGGCGGTGAGCAACTGCACGTTCGGTCCGATCTGGACGTCCGCGCCGATGGTGATGCGGGCGACGTCGAGGAGGACCGCGTTGAAGTTGACGAACGTGCGCGGGCCGATGTGCGTCTGGTGTCCGTAGTCGCAGTGCAGTGGCGGCTGGACCCAGGCGTCCTCGCCGAGTGAGCCGAGCAGTTCGCGCAGCGCGGCGAGGCGGCCCGCCGGATCGTCGGCGGAGCTGCGGTTGAAGCGTTCGCTGAGCCGGGCCGCGCGCTCCAGGTCGGCGATGATCGCGGGATCGTCGGCGATGTACTGCTCGCCGGCCAGCATCCGGTCCTTCATGGAGGTCATCGCTCGATCGTCCCGGCCGGTTCGGGAGTGTGGTGGCGGTTCCGTCGGATCGGCGACTTCCCGATGCATACGCGGTATGCAATGCTGATACCCACATCGATGTGTCCCTCATCGATGAAACGTTCGACGAAGGAGGAAGGTTGCTCCGGAATCGCAGAAAACTGGGCGCGCTGGGCATGGCCCTGGCGCTGGCGCTCGGTCTGCCGGTGCCCGCGCGGGCTGCCGCGCCCACCGGCCCGACCGCGCCCACCGGCCCGTCCGAACAGGCCGGCAACCGCACGGCCACCGTCACCCTGATCACCGGGGACCGGGTCACCGTCACCGGCGGCCACGCCGCGGTACGCCCCGGCGCCGGGCGTACCGGCATCGAGTTCCTGGTCCGCCGCGAGCGCGACCGCCTCACCGTGCTGCCGCAGGACGCGCTCCCGCTGGTCCGCGCCGGCAAACTCGACCGGCGGCTGTTCGACGTCACCGGGCTGATCGAGGCCGGCTACGACGACGCGCGGCGCGACACCGTACCGCTGCTCGTGACGTACCGGCCGGGGGTGGCCCGGCGCGCGGCGGCTCCGCTCGCCGGCGCCCGGGTGACCCGCGACCTGCCGGCGATCACCGGCGCGGCGGTCGTCGCGTCCAAGAGCGACACCGGCGCGCTCTGGAACGCGGTCAGCGCCGACAGTTCCGGTGCCCGGCTCGACGCGGCGGGGGGTGTCGAGCGGATCTGGCTCGACGGCCGGCGGCGGGTGACGCTCGACCACAGCGTGCCGCAGATCGGCGCGCCGACCGCCTGGGCCGCCGGATACACCGGCAAGGGCGTCCGGGTCGCGGTGCTCGACACCGGCGTCGACCTCACCCACCCGGACCTGGCGGGCAAGGTCGCCGAGTCGCGCAACTTCACCGAGGAGACCAACCCGGACGACATCGTCGGGCACGGCACCCACGTGGCCTCGACCATCGCCGGCAGCGGGGCCGCCTCCGGCGGGAAGTACCGGGGCGTCGCGCCGGACGCCACGCTGCTGTCCGGGAAGGTCTGCGAGGTCTACGGCTGCACCGAGTCGGCCATCCTGGCCGGCATGCAGTGGGCCGCCGCCGAACAGCACGCCACTGTGGTCAACATGAGTCTCGGCGGCGGCGACACGCCGGAGGTGGACCCGCTGGAGGAGGCGGTGGGGACGCTCACCGAGCAGCACGGGACGCTCTTCGTGATCGCCGCCGGCAACGACGGCGCCGACGGCTCGGTCGGGTCGCCGGCCAGCGCCGACGCCGCGCTGGCGGTCGGCGCCGTGGACCGCGACGACGCGCTCGCCGACTTCTCCAGCCGTGGCCCCCGGGCCGGCGACGGAGCGATCAAGCCGGACATCACCGCTTCCGGCGTGTTTTATCGTGGCCGCCCGGGCCTTATTTTTTCTAGATCGGCGACCCGGTGGGCGACAAGTACGCCGCACTGTCCGGCACGTCGATGGCCACGCCGCACGTGGCCGGCGCGGTCGCGCTCCTCGCCCAGCAGCACCCCGGCTGGACGCCCGCCAGCTACAAGGCGACGTTGATGGCCTCGGCGAAGCCGCACCCGGAGCAGACCGCGTACCAGCAGGGCGCGGGCCGGGTCGACCTCGCCCGCGCGATCACCCAGCAGGTGACCAGCGACCCGCCGTCCGTCTCGTTCGGCGTGGCGACCTGGCCGCACACCGACGACCAGCCGATCAGCCGGACCGTCACCTACCGCAACGGCGGGACCGCCCCGGTCACGCTGGACCTGAGCACCGAGTTCACCGGGCCGGGCGGACGGTCCGCACCGGCCGGCATGCTCACCCTCAGCGCCTCCCGGCTCACCGTCCCGGCGGGCGGCAGCGCCCAGGTGACGGTGGTCGTGGACACCCGGCTCGGCGGCGCCGACGGCTACTGGACCGGCCGCCTGGTCGCCCGTGCCGGCGACGCGGTGGCGGTGACCCCGCTCGCGGTCGACCGCGAGGTGGAGAGCTACGACCTGACGGTGACGCACCGCAACCGCTCCGGCGCTCTGACCGGTGACTACTTCACCAGCCTGCTCGGGCTCGACGACGCCAGCTACCGCGACGTGTACGACGCCGACGGCGAGGCCCGGCTGCGGGTGCCAAAGGGCCGTTACGGCGTGCAGAGCCTGATCTTCGCAGCCGGCGACGAGGGCTGGTCGGAGGTCTCCTTCCTCGCCCAGCCGGAGCTGGTGGTGACCGGCAACCAGCGGCTCGTGCTGGACGCGCGGGCGGCGAAGCCGGTCCGTACCACGGTGCCGCAGCGCGGCGCGGCACCGCTGCTGATCGACCTCACCGCGGCCTGGAAGCTCGACGACTTCCAAGCCAGCTTCGGGCTCTGGGCCGACAAGTTCGACGGTCTCTACTCGGCCCAGGTCGGCCGCAACGTCTCCGCCGACCTCTTCGTCGGCGCGGTCGCCAGCCAGTGGACCGAAGCGAAGGCGCCCGAGCGCAGCCCGTACTTCTACGGCCTGAACGAGCAGTTCCCGGGCCGGTTCCCGACCGGTTTCGTCAGGCACTACCGGCCCGCCGACTTCGCCACCGTCACGAGCCGGTTCGCCGCCGGCTACACCGGGATGGACAACGAACGGGTCGTGTTCCCGGAGTCCGACTACGACATCGGCGGCTCGGCGATCGTCCTGCCGGTCCAGGTGCCCGGCAAGCGGATCGAGCACCTCTCCACCGCCAAGACCCGCTGGAGCGCCGAGCTGGACTTCGGTGAGCGGGGCGAGGACGGCTGGCTGGAGGCGCGGGCGGTGCTGCAGTCCGTGCCCACCCGCTACCGGGCCGGGCGCACCTACACCGAGGAGTGGAACAAGGGCCCCTTCGGCCCGTCGTTCCCGCAGCCGCGCTGGCCGGAGGAGAGCATCACCCGCATCGGCGACAGCATCGTGGTCGCGCTGCCGGTGCACAGCGACGCGGCCGGGCATCCGGGCGGTTCGCTGAACGACACCGAGCACACGCGGCTGTTCCGCAACGGCAAGCTGGTCGGCGAGTCGCCCTACCCGGGGTACGGCGAGTTCACGGTGCCGCCGGGCGCGGCGAACTACCGGCTGGAGACCGTGGCGAAGCGGGGCTTCACCGACCTGAGCACCGAGGTCTCGGCGAGCTGGACGTTCCGCTCCAAGCGGGTTCCGGGTGACGTGCCGGCCCGGCTGCCGGCCATGGCGGTCCGGTTCACCCCGCCGCTGGCGGTGGACAGCTCGGCACCGGCGGGCCGGACGTTCACCGTGCCGGTGGCGGTGCAGCGCCAGCCCGGCGCGCCGTCCGGCCGGGTCGTCGCGCTCACCGTCGACGTCTCCTACGACGGCGGGAAGACCTGGCGCAAGGCGACAGTGAAGAAGCAGGGCGGGGCGTGGACGGCCACCGTCCGGCACCCGGCCGGCCCGGGGTACGCGTCGCTGCGGGCCACCGCCCGTGACGACGCCGGCAACACCGTGACCCAGCGGATCATCCAGGCGTACCGCCTGCGGTGAGCCGGCCGTCCGGGTCCGCGCGGTGGGCGCGGACCCGGACGGGGGTACGGCTCAGTCGTTGGCGTGCAGCGCGGCGTTCAGTTTGATGCCCTGCCCGGTGCGGGGCTTCGCCTCCAGCGCGCCGGTCACCGAGTTGCGCCAGAACAGCAGCCCGTCGACGCCGGACAGCTCGCGGGCCTTGACCGTCCGGCCGTCCGGAAGGGTGATCTTCGAGGCGGCGGTGATGTAGCAGCCGGCCTCCACCACGCAGTCGTCGCCGAGCGTGATGCCGACACCGGCGTTCGCGCCGATCAGGCTGCGCTCACCGATGCGCACCCTCTCCGTGCCGCCGCCGGAGAGCGTGCCCATGATCGAGGCGCCGCCGCCGACGTCGGAGCCGTCGCCGACCACCACGCCCTGCACGATGCGGCCCTCGACCATCGAGGTGCCCAGCGTGCCCGCGTTGAAGTTGACGAAGCCCTCGTGCATCACGGTGGTGCCGGAGGACAGGTACGCGCCCAGCCGGACCCGGTCCGCGTCGGCGATCCGCACCCCGGACGGCACCACGTAGTCGGTCATCCGGGGGAACTTGTCGACCCCGTACACGGCCAGGTGGCGGCCCGCCGCCCGCTCGATGACACGCAGCTCGTCCACCCGCTCCGGCGGGCACGGCCCGGCCGACGTCCAGGCCACGTTCGCCAGCTTGCCGAAGATGCCGTCGAGGTTCAGCTCGTTCGGCCGCACCAGGCGGTGGGAGAGCAGGTGCAACCGAAGGTACGCGTCGGCCGCGTCCTTGATCGGGTCGTCCAGCGAACCGATCACCGTGGTCACCTCGACCGTGCGCAGACCGGGCAGCGCACGCGCGCCGATCGCGCCCGGCGGCAGGTCGAGCACGTCGGCCTGGTCCTCGCCGGGCACCAGCGGCAGCTCGCCCAGGCCCAGCTTGCCGGTCGGGTACCAGGTGTCGAGCACCTGGTCCTCGGCGGTGACGGTGGCCAGGCCGATGCCCCAGGCAGATGGTGCGGACGTCACGATGTCACCCTTCTCCTCCGGCAACGGCGTCCGCCGCTGCTCGCGGCCGCGGGCCTCGCCGAACGTGTTCCCTGGCCCGCCGAGGTTGACGGTACCGTGCGAGACATGCAGAACCCGTTGACCCCCGAGGTCCTGGCCGATCCGGTGGCGCTGACCCGCGCCCTGGTCGACATCGAGTCGGTCTCCCTCAACGAGAAGGCGATCGCCGACTGCGTCGAGGAGGTGCTGCGCCGTGTGCCGCACCTGACCACGTACCGGCACCAGAACACCGTCATGGCCCGTACCGACCTGGGCCGGGCCCAGCGCGTGGTGCTCGCCGGCCACCTGGACACCGTCCCGCTCAACGGCAACTTCCCCTCGACCATGCGCGGCGACCTGATGTACGGCTGCGGCACCTCCGACATGAAGTCCGGCGTGGCGTTCGCCCTGCACCTGGCGGTCACGCTGCCCGACCCGCGCTACGACGTCACGTACTTCTTCTACGAGGCCGAGGAGATCGAGTCGAAGTACAACGGCCTCACCCTGGTCGCGCAGACCCACCCGGAGTGGCTGGAGGCCGACTTCGCGGTGCTGCTGGAGCCGACGTACGGCATCGTCGAGGCGGGCTGCCAGGGCACCATGCGCGCGGTGATCACCACGCACGGGGAGCGGGCCCACGCGGCGCGTTCCTGGCACGGGGTGAACGCCATCCACGGCGCGAGCGAGGTGCTGCGGCGGCTGACCACGTACGAGGCGCGCCGGGTGACGATCGAGGGCTGCGACTACCGCGAGGGCCTCAACGCGGTACGGATCACCGGCGGGGTGGCCGGCAACGTCATCCCCGACCGGTGCGAGATCGAGATCAACTACCGGTACGCCCCGGACCGCGACCCGGCGGGCGCCGAGGCGCACCTGCGCGAGGTCTTCGCCGGCTTCGACCTGGCGGTCACCGACGCGGCGGCCGGCGCGCCACCCGGGCTGGACAACCCGGCGGCGCAGGAGTTCCTGGCGGCGGTGGGCGCCGCCCCGATCGGCAAGCTGGGCTGGACGGACGTGGCGCGGTTCGCGGCCATGGGCATCCCGGCGCTGAACTTCGGGCCCGGCGACCCGAACCTGGCGCACCACAAGGACGAGCACGTCGAACTGACCAAGATCCGGGACGGCGCGGCCACCCTGCACCGCTGGCTGGCCCCGGCCTGACGCGCCGCGATCCGGGGCCCGCGCCCGCCTGGCGGGCCCCGGATCGTCAGACGCTGGTCGTCAGGGGCGCGTCCGCCTCGCCGGTCTCGCCGGTGAGGTCGGTGCGGTGGGTCTCCATCATCCGGGCGCGGCGGCGCTCGGCCACCACGTCGCGGATCCGCCGCTGCATCTGACGGCGAATCCGGATCATCTCGCTGTTACTGATCAACGCTGGCTCCTCCCCCGAAGGCGCGTCGCCCGGGGTATACCGGGTATGTGAATAGTAAGACGTACGAGCCAGCGATTTAGTTGCCCGTATCCCAGATTTTCTTCGGCTCCCGGGCCAGCGCGTCCCGCCGGATCCGCTCCATTACGGTGACCACATGGGCGAGAGCAGCGGGAAGACGGCTGGGCAGGGGCAGCGGGGGGAGACGCGTCGGGCGGAACGGCACCGCGGTGCGGTGACGCTGCGCAACCGGGCGATTCCGACGAGTACCGCTGATCAGCGACTGCTCGACTCCCGGGGACGCAGCGACTGGAAGACCAAGGACGCCTGGCGGGCCCTGCGGATCCTGTCCGAGTTCGTCGAGGGCTTCGACACCCTCGCCGACCTGCCCCCGGCGGTGAGCGTCTTCGGCTCCGCCCGCAGCAAGCCGGACAGCCCGGAGTGCCGGATGGCCGAGGAAGTGGGCGCGGCACTGGCCCGGGCCGGCTACGCGGTGATCACCGGGGGCGGCCCCGGCGTGATGGAGGCCGCCAACCGTGGCGCCGGCGAAGCCGGCGGCCTCTCCGTCGGGCTCGGCATCGAGCTGCCGTTCGAGCAGGGCCTCAACGACTGGGTCGACCTGGCCATCGACTTCCGCTACTTCTTCGCCCGCAAGACCATGTTCGTCAAGTACGCCCAGGCGTTCGTGGTGCTGCCCGGCGGCTTCGGCACCCTGGACGAGCTGTTCGAGGCGCTCACCCTGGTGCAGACCGGCAAGGTGACCCGGTTCCCGGTGGTGCTGATGGGCACCGACTACTGGCGCGGACTGCTCGACTGGCTGCGTACGACGATGGCCGCCGAGGGCAAGATCGGCCCGGCCGACCTCGACCTGATCCGGCTCACCGACGACGTCAACGAAGCGGTCCGGCACATCGTGGAGGCCGAGGCGGTGCTCTCCGCCGAGCAGGAGGCGGTACGCGAGGAGGCGGTCGCCCGGGTCGCCGCCGACCAGCGCGCCGCCGCCGAGGCCGCCCCCGAGGGCCCGGCCGGACGGAGCTGAACGTGGCGAACGTCTGTGTCTTCTGCGCGTCCTCCCGTACTCTCGACGACCGCTGGCTCGCGCTGGCCACCGAGACCGGCGAGGAACTCGCCCGGCGCGGTCACACGCTGGTGAGCGGCGGCGGCTGCGTCGGCATGATGGGCGCCGTGGTGGAGGGCGCGCGGGCGGCCGGCGGCCGCACCATCGGCGTCATCCCGCAGTCCCTGGTCGACCTGGAGGTCGCCGACCTGGACTCCGACGAGCTGCTGGTGACCGACAGCCTGGCCGACCGCAAGACGCTGATGGACGAGAAGTCCGACGCGTTCGTGGCGCTGCCCGGCGGCCTGGGCACGTTGGACGAGCTGTTCGAGGTGTGGACCACAGCCACCCTGGCCCTGCACGCCAAGCCGATGGTGATCGTGGACGTGGACGGCTTCTACCGGCCGCTGCTCGACTGGATCCGCGGGCTCGGCGAGCAGCGCTTCCTCAAGCCGGCCGCGCTGGACCTGCTGATGGTCGCCGACAGCGTGCCCGCCGCGCTCGACCTGATCGACGCCCGCCTCACCTGACGCGCGCCCGGCCACCCGTGCTTGTTCACCACCGTCTCGGCGTGCTTGATCGACACCACTTCGGGGAGGTGGTGGTGTCCGGGCGCGCGTGATGCGGCCACTTCGCCGAGGTGGCGTGAACGCATGGAGCCGGGCGTGGGGCGGAGCCGGCAATGGTGCGCGCCGCGGGCAAGGTGAGCTGGTGACGGGCGGGACGACTGTCGGTTTCCGGGTGTCGTACCGGCGTGGTGGGATGTCGGTGATGCAGGCGTACCGGTTGGTGCGCCGGCCCGGCGGCGCGGGGGCGGGGGTCACCCACGACGCCGGGGCGGGGCAGGGGGTGGGTCGGTCCGGTGGGCCGGCCGAGGCGGAGCCGCGATCCGGGGGGTCGGCGGGCGATGCCGCGCACCCACAGACCGCCACGCCGCACGACAGCGCTTCGCCGCAGACCGGGACCGGGGCCGGGGCGGGCACGAACGTCTCGCGCCGGGTCGATCCGGTGCAGGCCGAGGTGGTCGCGCACACCGACGGGCCGATGCTCGTCGTCGGTGGTCCCGGCACCGGCAAGACGTCCACGCTCGTCGAGGCGGTCGCCGCCCGGGTGGCCGAGGGCGTCGACCCGGAGCGGATCCTGGTGCTCACCTTCGGCCGGCGGGGCGCCACCGAGCTGCGCCACCGGATCGAGGCGCGTATCGCCGGGGACGGACACCGCGTGGTCCGCGAGCCGCTGGTGCGCACGTTCCCGGCGTACGCCTTCGGGCTGCTGCGTCGTGCCGCGGCCGAACGCGGCGAGCCCTCACCGCGGCTGCTCACCGGCCCGGAGCAGGATCTGATCATCCGCGAGCTGCTCGACGTGGTGGGGGAGGAGCCCGGCGACGACCCGGTCGGCTGGCCGGAGGACCTGCGCCCCGCGCTGCGTACCCGGGCGTTCGCCCAGCAGCTGCGCGACCTGCTGATGCGGGCCGCGGAGCGCGGCGTCGGGCCGGTGGAGCTGGCCCGGCTCGGCGAGAAGCTGGGCCGCGCCGACTGGCCGGCCGCCGCGCGTTTCCTGCGCGAGTACGTCGCCGTGCTCGCCCTGCGCGACGTGAGCAACAGGGGCTCGGTCGCGTACGACCCGGCGGAGCTGGTGCGGGCCGCCACCGGCATGCTGCTCGACGATCCCGAGCTGCTCGCCGCCGAGCGCCGCCGCCTGGCCCACGTGTACGTGGACGAGTTGGCCGATACCGACCCGGCGCAGCTCGACCTGCTCGCCGTGGTGGCCGGAGGCGGGCGGTCCCTGGTGGCGTTCGCCGACCCGGACTCGTCCACGTACGCCTTCCGGGGCGCCGACCCGGCCGGCGTCGCCACGTTCCCGCACCGCTTCCGCACCGCCTCCGGCGCGCCGGCGGCCCAGGTCACGCTCACCACCTCGTACCGGGCCGGGCCGGAACTGCTCGCGGCCACCGCCCGGCTGGCCCGACGGCTGCGCGGCCCGGCGGCGCACCGGCGGCTGCGCCCGCTGCCCGATGCGCCGGCCGGAACGGTGGAGGTACGGACGTTCCGCTCCGCCACCAGCGAGTCGGCCTGGCTGGCGCACGCGTTGCGCGAGGCACACCTGCTCGACGGCGTGCCCTGGTCCCGGATGGCGGTGCTGGTCCGCTCCACCGGCCGGCAACTGCCGTCGCTGCGGCGCGCGCTGCACACGGCCGGGGTGCCGACCGTCGTGCACGGCGAGGACCTTCCGCTGCACCTCCAGCCGGCGGTCGCCCCGCTGCTGCTCCTGCTGCGCTGTGCGCTCGAACCGGACCGGCTGGACGAGGAGGCCGCTGTCGCGCTGCTGCACTCGCCGCTGGGCGGGGCCGACCCGCTGGCCGAGCGGCGGCTGCGTCAAGGGCTGCGGGCGCTGGCGCTGGCCGGCGGCGACCGCCGTCCCTCCGGCGACCTGCTGGTGGAGGCGCTGCGCGACCCGGCCGAACTGTCCACCATCGAGCGCCGCTGGGCGGCCCCCGCGCAGGCCGTGGCGCACCTGCTGGAGACCGCCCGGCAGGCCGCCGCCACCCCGGGCGCGACGGTCGAGGACGTGCTCTGGGCGGTGTGGCGGGAGAGCGGGCTGGCCGAACGCTGGGCCGGGGCGATCACCAGGGGGCGGGCGGCCACCGGCGAGCACGAGACCGCCCAGCGGTGGCGGGCCGAGGCCGCCGACCGGGACCTGGACGCCGTACTCGTGCTGTTCGACGCGGCGGCCCGGTTCACCGACCGGCTGCCCGGCGCGCGTACCGAGGTGTTCCTCGACCACGTTCTCGGGCAGGAACTGCCCGCCGACACGCTCGCGGCCGCCGCCGACCGGGGCGACGCGGTACGCCTGCTCACCGCGCACGCCGCGAAGGGCCTGGAATGGGACCTGGTCGCGGTGGCCGGGGTGCAGGAGGGCGTCTGGCCGGACCTGCGCCTGCGCGGCAGCCTGCTCGGCTCGGAGCGCCTGGTCGACGTGCTGGCCGGTCGCGCCGACGGGGCCGGCCTGCGGGCCAGCCTGGTCGGGCAGACGTCGGCGTTGCTGGACGAGGAGCGGCGGCTGTTCCACGTGGCGATCAGCCGGGCGCGGCGGCGGCTGCTGGTCACCGCTGTGGCGTCGGCGGCGGTCGGCGGGGACGACCACGAGGAGCAGCCGAGCCGCTTCCTGCACGAAATCGCAGCCGCCGACCCACCCGCCACCGGCGCAGGCGGCACCGCCCCGACCGGCCCGGACCCGACCGGCCCCGGCCCGGCCGGGAACGGACCGACCGGCCAGGTCACGCGCGGGCAAACCGCTGACGGGCCGGTGCCGCACGGGGACGAGCATCCGCAGGACGGGCCGCCCGCCGTACTCCCGGTCACGCTGCCGCCACGCGGTCTCACCCTGTCCGCGCTGGTGGCCGAGCTGCGTACCGCTGTCACCGACCCGGCGGCGCCGATCACCCGGCGGCACGCGGCGGCGGGTGAGCTGGCGCGGCTGGCCGCCGCCGGGGTGCCCGGCGCGCACCCGGACGACTGGTGGGGGCTGCGCGGCCTCTCCGACGACCGGCCGCTGGTCGACGAGGGCGAGCCGGTGCGGGTCACCCCGTCGGCGATGGAGAGCGCGTTGCGGTGCAGCCTGCGCTGGCTGCTGGAACGGCACGGCGGCAGCGGGCCGGCGAGCGCCGCGCAGGGCGTCGGCAACCTGGTGCACGCCGCCGCGATGCTCGCCGAGGACGCCAGCGTCGACCGGGAGGCGTTGCTGGAGTACGTGGCCGCGCGGTTCGACGCGATCGAGCTGGCCGCCCGGTGGATGGCCGGTCCGGAGCGGCAGCGCGCCGAGGCGATGGTGGACAAGCTGCTGCGCTGGCTGGCCGGCAACCCGCGCCGGCTGCTGGCGATCGAGCACGAGTTCGCGGTCCGCCTCGACGATCCGTCCCGCCCGATCGAGCTGACCGGCCGGGTCGACCGGCTGGAGGTCGACGCCGAGGGGCGGCTCGTGGTGATCGACCTGAAGACCGGCAAGTCGACGGCGGTCACCGAGCGGGAGGTGGCCGAGCATCCGCAGCTCGGCGCGTACCAGGCGGCGGTGGAGGCGGGCGGGTTCGCCGAGTTCGGCGAGGAACCGGGCGGGGCCGCGCTGGTGCAGCTCGGCACCGGAGCGCGGGACGCCAAGGAGCAGACCCAGGCCGCGGCCGGGGAGGGGCCGGAGGCCGGGTGGGCCACCGCGCTGGTGCGCCGTACCGCCGACACGATGGCCGCCTCGACGTTCGCCGCGGTGGCCAACTCCAAGTGCCGGGTCTGCCCGGTACGCACCAGCTGCCCGGTCTCCGGCCAGGGCCGCCAGGTGGTCGCCGCCCCCGGAGAACTCATGAGCGTTCAGCCGGCGCTGTTCGGCGCCTCCGCCACGCCCGCGCCGCGCGCGGCCGACGCCGGGCCCCGCTACACGCCCGTCGAGCTGGCCCGGCTGCTGCGGCTGCCCGCGCCCACCCGGGAACAGGCTTTTATCATCGCCGCGCCGGTGGAACCGCTGCTGGTGGTCGCGGGCGCCGGCTCCGGCAAGACCGAGACGATGGCCGCGCGGGGTGGTGTGGCTGGTCGCCAACTCCTTACGCCCCCGAGCACATCCTCGGCCTCACCTTCACCCGCAAGGCGGCCGGCGAGCTGGCGCACCGGGTCCGCACGCGGCTCGACCATCATCCGGCGGCTCGGCCGGCAGGGGCGGGACCCGCACGACGACCCGCTGGCGGGCGAGCCGACGTGTCCACGTACCACTCGTACGCCGGGCGGATCGTCACCGAGCACGGGCTGCGCGCCGGGTACGAGCCGACCACCCGGCTGCTCACCGAGGCGTCCCGCTGGCAGCTCGTCGACATGCTGGTGCGCAACTACGACGGGGACATGTCCGAGGTGGACCGGATGCCGTCCACCATCACCGACGCGGTCCTGGCGCTCGCCGGTGAGCTGGACGAGCACCTGGTCGACCCGGACGAGCTGGCCGGCTGGACCGGCCGGTTCTTCGCCGAGGTGCAGTCGCGTCCCGGCCGGGTCTACGCCGACGTGCGCAAGGCGCTCCAGCTCCAGCGGACCCGGCTGAAGCTGCTGCCGCTGGTGCGCGCGTACGCCCGGCGCAAGGACGACTTCGAGGCGATGGACTTCGCCGACCAGCTCGCCCGCGCGGCCCGGGTGGCCCGCGACCACCCCGGCGTCGGCGTGATCGAGCGGGACCGGTTCCGGGTGGTGCTGCTCGACGAGTACCAGGACACCAGCCACGCCCAGGTGGTGCTGCTCAACGCGCTGTTCGGCGGCGGCCACCCGGTCACCGCCGTGGGCGACCCGTGCCAGTCCATCTACGGCTGGCGCGGGGCCAGCGCCGGCACGCTGGACCGGTTCCCGGCCGAGTTCGCCCGCACCGACGGCAGCCCCGCCGACGTGCTCAGCCTGACCACGAGCTGGCGCAACCGGCCGGAGATCCTCGGTGTCGCCAACACGCTGTCGGTGCCGCTGCGGGCGGCCGGCGCGCGGGTGCCGGAGCTGCACGCCGCGCTCAGCGTCCGCGACCCGATCCCGCACCGCACCCCGGGCGGGCAGGCCGCCGGCACCGTGCACTGCGCGCTGCTGGAGACGTACGCCGACGAGGCCGACTGGATCGCGGACAGCGTGCTGGCGGCCTGGCGGGGCGCGGCCGGGATGCCCGGCGCGCTGCCCGAGCACATCCCGGCCGACCGCCGCCCGACCACCGCGGTGCTGGTGCGGCTGCGCAGCCAGATCCCGGCGATCGAGGCGGCGTTGCGCGCCCGTGGACTGCCTGTCGACGTGGTCGGCCTGGGTGGGCTGCTGGACACCCCCGAGGTACGGGACGTGGTGTGCACGCTGCGCGTGCTCGCCGATCCGACCGACGGGGCGGCGTTGCTGCGGCTGCTCACCGGCGCGCGCTGGCGGATCGGCCCGCGTGACCTGGTCGCCCTGCACCGCCGCGCCCGCGCGATCGCCCGCAGCCGCCGGGAACTGACCGGCGACGAGGGCCCGGAGATCACCGTGGACGTGCTGGACGAGGCGACGCTCGTGGAGGCGCTGGCGGACCTGGGGCCGGCGCAGGCGTACTCGGCCGAGGGCTACGCGCGGCTGCGCTCGTACGGGATGGAACTGGCGCTGCTGCGCTACCGCCTGGACCAGTCGCTGCCGGAACTGATCGCGGACATCGAGCGGACCATCGGCCTCGACGTCGAGGTGGCGGTCCGGGCCGGCCGGGACGGCGCGGGCGACGCCGGGCTGGCCCGCGCGCACCTGGACGCGCTCGGCGACGTGGCGGCCCGGTTCAGCGGCGAGACGCCCGGCGCGACGCTCGCCGGTTTCCTCGCCTACCTGGCCGCCGCCGAGGACGAGGAGCGCGGGCTGGCGCCGGGCGAGGTCGAGGTGGTGGCCGGCGCGGTGCAGGTGCTCACCTCGCACGCCGCGAAGGGCCTGGAGTGGGACGTGGTGGCGGTGGCCGGGATGACCCGGGGCGTCTGGCCGGGGCCGGTGCGCAACTCCGACCACTGGCTGGGCGGGCTGGGCGTGCTGCCGTTCCCGCTGCGCGGCGACGCGGACGGGCTGCCCGAGCTGGCCCTGCCGGAGGCGGAGGACCAGCGCGGGGTGGCCCGGGCGCTGACCGAGTTCACCGACGACTGGCGGGCGCACGACGAGCGGGAGGAGCGCCGGCTGGCGTACGTGGCGGTGACCCGCCCCCGCCGCCTGCTGCTCTGCTCCGGCTACTGGTGGGGGGAGGGGACCAAGCGGTTCCGCGGCCCGTCGGTGTTCCTGCGGGAGGTGCACGACGCCTGCCTGGCCGACCCGGACGGCCGTGTGGTCGACGCGTGGACGCCCGAGCCGGCCGGGGACGCGGTGAACCCGACCACCGAGACGGTGCTGCGGGCCGAGTGGCCGGCCGACCCGCTGGGCGCCCGCCGGCCCGCGCTGACCGAGGCGGCGGCGCTGGTTCGCCGGTACCTCGCCGACCCGGAGGTGGCCCGGCGCGAGGCGGCGCTGCTCGCCACCACCGGCGCGGCGGAGGACGCCGAGGTGGCCCGCTGGCGGCGTGAGGCCGAGCTGCTGCTCGCCGAGCGGGCGGAGCTGGCCCGGCAGGCCGAGGCGGTCGAGGTCGAACTGCCCGGCCATCTCTCGGTGACCCAGCTGGTGGCGTTGCGCCGCGACCCGGAGGCGCTGGCCCGTACGCTGCGCCGCCCGATGCCCACCGAACCGACGCCGTACGCCCGGCGCGGCACCGCGTTCCACGCCTGGCTGGAGCAGCGCTTCGGCGCGGACCGGCTGCTCGACGTGGACGAGCTGCCCGGCGCGGCGGACGAGGACGCGGCCCCGGACGAGGCCCTGGTCGAGTTGCAGGAGCGCTTCCTGGCCAGCGAGTGGGCCGACCGGGTGCCGGTGGAGGTGGAGGTGCCGTTCGCCACTGTCGTCGCCGGGGTGGTGATCCGGGGCCGGATGGACGCCGTGTTCGCCCGCCCGGGCGGGCGCTACGACGTGGTCGACTGGAAGACCGGGCGGCAGCCCACCGGCCGGGAGGCCGACGCGGCGGCGGTGCAGTTGGCGGTCTACCGGCTGGCCTGGGCGGAACTGGCCGGGGTGCCGGTGCAGCGGGTCGGCGCGGCGTTCCACTACGTCCGGGACTCGGTGACCGTCCGCCCGGCCGACCTGCTCGACGCGGACGGGCTGGCCGATCTGGTGGCCGCCGTGCCGGAAATCCCGGGGGATCTACCGCAGCGCACGAGTCCGTGATACGTTGTCCGGGTTGCAGTTTTGGTTTCCAGAGACTCTGTGTGCGCCTGGCGGATTGTGGCCCCAGGCGCTCTTTGTTGTGTCCGGAGTTCTCCGGGCGGGGCGACCAGCAGCGACAGGCACGCCGCGTATTCCACGCGCGGGGTGCTCCTCTCCGGCCCGCAACACGTGCGGGCCGACCGTTCCGTCAAGGAGACGAAACACATGGCAATTGGCACCGTCAAGTGGTTCAACGCTGACAAGGGCTTCGGCTTCATCACCCCGGACGACGGCGGCGCCGACGTCTTCGCCCACTTCTCGGCGATCCAGACCTCCGGCTACCGGAGCCTGGACGAGAACCAGCGGGTCGAGTTCGAGGTGACCCAGGGCCAGAAGGGCCCGCAGGCGGAGAACATCCGCCCGCTCTGATCTTCGGATCAACCGGCACCACCACCGCGCCCTCTCGGGCGCGGTGCACGGGCCGGCCCGCCTCTGCCGGGCCGGCCCGTCCCTTTCGGTTCGTGCTTGTGACCACCGGTGACGCCGGTGACGCGCCGCAGCCCGGCGCCCTTCCTCGACACGTGCCGCCTCGAGGAAGGCTTTCCGCATGACCACGACCCTGCCCACGTTCGCCGCCACCGGCCTGGCGCCGGCGCTCGTCTCCGAGCTGACCGCGCAGGGCATCTCCGCGCCGTTCCCGATCCAGGCGGCCACGCTGCCGGACTCGCTGGCCGGCCGCGACGTGCTCGGCCGGGGCCGCACCGGCTCCGGCAAGACGCTCGCGTTCGGGCTGCCGCTGCTGCACCGTACGGCCGGCCGCCGGGCCCGTCCGGGCCGTCCGCTCGCGCTGGTGCTCGTACCCACCCGGGAACTGGCCGCGCAGGTCACCGCCGCGCTCACCCCGTACGCTGCCACGCTCGGGCTGCGCTGCGCCACAGTGGTCGGCGGGCTCTCCCTGACCCGGCAGGCGGCCGCGCTGCGCGCCGGCGCCGAGGTGCTGGTGGCCACGCCGGGCCGGCTGCACGACCTGATCGATCGCGGGGACGCCCGGCTGGACCAGGTGACCATCACGGTGCTGGACGAGGCCGACCAGATGGCCGACATGGGCTTCCTGCCGCAGGTGACGAAGCTGCTGGAGCAGGTCGCGCCGGGCGGGCAGCGGATGCTCTTCTCGGCCACCCTGGACCGGGGCGTGGACCGGCTGGTCCGCCGATTCCTGGCCGACCCGGTGACGCATTCCGTCGACCCGGGCACCGCCACCGTCACCGCGATGACCCACCACGTGCTGCACCTCGAGGCGGACGACAAGCAGGCCGCCCTGGCGCACATCGCCGCCCGCGAGGGCCGCACCATCGTCTTCATCGCCACCAAGCACCGCGCCGACCGGGTGGCCCGGCAGTTGCTCGCCAAGGGCGTACGTGCCGCGGCGCTGCACGGCGGCAAGTCGCAGCCGCAGCGCACCCGCATCCTGGAGCAGTTCCGCACCGGCCAGGTCACCGCGCTGGTGGCCACCGACGTGGCGGCCCGGGGCATCCACGTCGACGGGCTGGACCTGGTGGTGAACGCCGACCCGCCTGCGGAGGCCAAGGACTAC
Source organism: Micromonospora sp. M42 (assembly GCF_000568915.1). NCBI lineage: Bacteria > Bacillati > Actinomycetota > Actinomycetes > Micromonosporales > Micromonosporaceae > Micromonospora > Micromonospora sp. M42. The sequence continues at coordinate 5,287,714 of NZ_KK037233.1, forward strand.
CTGCACCGGGGTGGCCGGACCGCGCGGGCCGGCGAGTCGGGCACCGTGGTCACGCTGGTGCTGCCGGAGCAGCGCCGCGACGTCGCCCGGCTGATGAGCACCGCGGGCATCAACCCCAAGACCACCCGGGTACGCCCCGGCGACAGCGAGCTGAGCCGGCTCACCGGCGCCCGGGAGCCGTCCGGTGTGCCGGTGACCATCGCCGCGCCCGCTGCCGCGCACCCCGCCCCGGCGACCCGTCCTCGCCGGCGTCCGCGCCGCCGCTGACCGCGCCTGACCGGCTCGGCTTCGAGCGGGCCGGCCGACCGTCCCTGAGTCGGGAATCAGTCGACGTTCGGTCGGCTGTCCGACTGTCCGGCCTCGCCGTGGCGGCGATGCTGTCGGGCGGGGGACCGGTCGGGGGGTCGGCCGGACGCGGAGGGAGCGGTTCATGGCGGGGGAAGCCGGATCGGGCGGTGCACGGGAAGTGCTGCTGGTGCTCGCGGTGGCGGGGGCCGGCCTGGCGCTCGCCGCGGTGGCCGCGTTCGGGCCCTGGCGGCCCTCCGACGGCGGCTCGCCGGATCGCGGCGCCGCCCGCAGCTTCACGCCCGGAATGAGCGCCCCGCACGCTCAGTAGCCGCGCCGGGCGGATGATGCCCGGAAAGTGATATGACTCTCAGGTATAAATATGCCCGAGAGTCATATCGGCCAGGAGTCATGCCCTCTGTGGCCGACAACCGGCCGGGTCCGCGACCCCGCGCGCCGTCGCCCTGTGACCGGACGCGCGTCAGGGTGCCGTCGCCCGGTCGCTCAGCAGGTCGGCGAGCGTGGTCCGGTCCACGACCAGGGCGATCGCGCCGTCCACCGCCAGCCACACGTCCCGCAGGCCGGTGGCCACGCCGTGGTAGCCGGCCCGGTCGGCGGGGATGCCCCGGACGCTGGTGATCGCGCCACCCACCGCGCGGAGCACGTCGCCCACGCTGATCTCGTCCGGCGGGCGGGTCAGCGCGTACCCGCCTTCGGTGCCGCGATGGCTGTGCAGCAGCCCGGCCCGCCGCAGGTCGAGCAGGATCCCCTGGAGGAAGCTGAGCGGGATGTCCTGGCTCTCGGCCAGGCTCGCCGCCTTGACCAGCTCGCCGCCGCCGGTCACCGCGTCGCCGGGGGTACCGGCGGCGTCGGCGACGGCGAGCATGGCCCGGAGCGCGTAGTCGGCGCGCGCGGAGATGTACACGACGTCAGTTGCCGGCCTGGTCCAGCACGCCCCAGCGGCGGCGGATCGCCTTGTCGGCGGCACCGAACGCGGTGTCCACGAGCAGGCCCACCACCAGGATGACGATCATGATGGCCATCAGGCGGGGCGCCTCGCTCAGTTCACGCGCGTACGTCAGCTGTGCGCCGATCGAGGTGCGGGTGGCGATGACCACCAGCAGCTCACCGGCCATCAGGCTGCGCCAGGCGAACGCCCAGCCCTGCTTGAGCCCGGCCACGATGGCCGGTAGCGCGGCCGGCGCGATCACGTACCGGTAGAGGTTGAGCCCGCGGGCGCCGAGGTTGCGGCCGGCGCGGACCAGCAGCGGCGGCACGTAGTCCACACCGTGGATGACGCCGTTGGCGACCGACGGCGCGGCGCCGAGCACCACCACGAAGAAGATCGCCTGCTCGCTGAGCTGGAACAGCAGGATGGCCAGCGGGAACCAGGCGATCGACGGCATGGTCTGCAACGCGGTGATCATCGAGCCGAGCGCGGCCCGGAGCACCTTGACCCGGGCCACGCCGAGGCCGAGCAGCAGGCCGACCGCGACCGCGGCGGCGAACCCGACCGCCGCCCGCCGGGCCGTGGTGGCGAGGCCCTCCCAGAGCGCCGAGCTGAGCAGGTACTCCCCGAGGTCGCCGAAGACCACGGCCGGGCCGGGCAGCGCCCACGGCTCCTTCCACCCGGACCAGACCACCGCCTGCCAGATCGCCACCGCGAGCGCGAGCGCGGCGAGCTTGGGCCAGGTGGCCGACCACAGGCGGCGTACCCGGGACGGGCCCTTCTCCCGGCCGGCGATCTCCAGCGCGTCGAGCCCGGAGATCTCCGCGTCGGCCCGCGCCGACGCGGACAAAGTGTCACTGGCCATGCCGGCCCACCTCCTTGCGCAGCCGGTCGGTGACCTCGGCGGCGATGGCCGAGACCTCCGGCGAGTCGATCCGCCGGGGGCGCGGCACGGCGACCTCGGTGGAGTAGATGATCCGGCCGGGCCGGCTGGAGAGCAGCACGATGCGGTCGGCGAGCCGGGCCGCCTCGCGGACGTTGTGCGTGACGAACAGGACGGTGAGCTTGCGCTCGGTCCAGATCCGCTCCAGCTCGTCGTGCAGGATGTCGCGGGTCATCGCGTCCAGCGCGCCGAACGGCTCGTCCATCAGCAGCACCGGCGTCTCCAGCGCGAGCGTGCGGGCCAGCGCGACGCGCTGCCGCATGCCGCCGGAGAGCTGGTGCGGGCGCTTGCGGCCGAACTCCGACAGGTGGACCGTGCGCAGCAGCTCGGCCACCCGCTCCTTGCGCTGGTCGCGGGGGAGACCGCGCAGCTTCAGCGGCACCTCGACGTTGCCCTCGACGGTGAGCCAGGGGAACAGCGCCGGCTCCTGGAACATGAGCCCCGGGTTGACGCCCTCGCCCAGCTCGATGGTGCCGCCGCTGGCCCGGTCCAGGCCGGCGACCAGGTTGAGCAGCGTGCTCTTGCCGCAGCCGGACGCGCCGACCATGCAGACGAACTCGCCGGGCGCGATGTCCAGCGACAGTCCGTCCAGCGCCAGGACGGCCTGGTCGCCCTGGCCGTACACCTTTGTGACGCCGCGCAGCGCGACCGAGCCGGTCGCGCTGCGCGGGGTCGTGGTCGTCGACGTCACGGCTGGCTGACCTCGGCCTTGCCCTGCGCCTTGAGGACCTCGTTGAGGTACTTGAGGTCGTACAGGCCGTTCAGGTCGACCGGCTGGGTCAGCCCGACCGCGACGGCGTGGTCCAGGCCGGTCTTCAGCGAGGCCGGGATCGGGTCGTTTGTGAACTCCAGCGTCGGCCAGGCCTGCTTGATCAGCTTGAGGTCCAGCGGCTTGCCGGTGATCTTGCCGATGTGGTCGGAGATGGCCTGCTGCGCCTCGTCCGGCTTGGTGTTGACGAACTCGTTCGCCGCGACCTGGCCCTCGACCAGCTTCTTCACCACGTCCGGGTGTGCCTTGAGGAACTTGGTGCTGACCAGCAGGTTGGTGATGACGAACTTCTTGTCCGGCCAGAGGTCACGCTCGTCGACGAGCACCTTGCCGCCGGCGTTGACCAGCCGGGAGACGAACGGCTCGGGCACCCATGCGCCGTCGATGGCGCCGCTGCCGAACGTCTCGATCGTCTGCGCGTTCTCCTGCGGCACGATCTTGACGTCGCCGCCGCCCTCCTTGGTGGTCTCCAGGCCCTTCTCCTTGAGCCAGAAGCGCAGCGCCACGTCCTGGGTGTTGCCGAGCTGCGGAGTGGCGATCTTCTTGCCGCGCAGCTGCTCCACCGAGGTGATGCCGGGCTTGACCACGAGCGCGACGCCGCCGGACGCCGCGCCGGAGATGACCCGGACCGCCTCGCCCTTGGACTTGGAGAAGGCGTTCACCGTCGGGTTCGGGCCGATGTACGTGGCGTCGAGCGCGCCGGAGAAGACCGCCTCGATGGCGGCCGGGCCGGCGTTGAAGGTCTTGGTGTCCAGCTCGACGTCGCTGCCGAGTTTCTCCTTGAAGATCCCCTTCTCCACGCCGACCACGGCCGGGGCGTGCGTGATGTTGGGAAAGTAGCCCAGGCGCAGCGTGACCGGGCCGGACCCGCTGGCGGCGTCGCTGTCCTCGCCGCAGGCGGCGGTGGTGCCGAGCGTGGCCGCGCCGACCGCGGCCAGGGTCGCCAGGGTGACCAGGCGGCGCAGGGGAAGCCCTCTCATCGAATGTCCAATCCGCAGTATTCCTATTTAGTTGGTAGGAAGAGTGGGGCAAGTGGCCGCCGGCGTCAAGACCCGTCCCGCAACAGTCCACCGTTCGGCCAGGGCACACCGGCGATAGAGCCGGTACGGAAGCGCTAATGTCGATCTCGTGTCCACGCGGAGAGCGAAGATCCCAGCGACGAAGTACCCGGCCGAACGGTTCACCCTCGACAACGGCCTGCGTGTGGTGCTCACGCCGGACCGCAGCGCCCCGGTCATCGGGGTGGCTGTGGTCTACGACGTCGGCATCCGCTCCGAGCCGGAGGGACGCACCGGCTTCGCCCACCTCTTCGAGCACCTGATGTTCCAGGGGTCGGAGAACCTGGAGAAGCTGGCCCACTTCCGGCACGTCCAGGGCGCCGGCGGGACGTTCAACGGCTCCACCCACCTGGACTACACCGACTACTTCGAGACGCTGCCCGCCAACGCCCTGGAACGCGCGCTGTTCCTGGAGGCCGACCGGATGCGCGGCCCCCGGCTGACCGAGGAGAACCTGCGCAACCAGGTCGACGTGGTCAAGGAGGAGATCCGGGTCAACGTGCTGAACCGGCCGTACGGCGGGTTCCCCTGGCTGACGCTGCCCCCGGTGATGTTCGACACCTTCCCCAACGCGCACGACGGCTACGGCTCCTTCGACGACCTGGAGTCGGCGACGGTGGCCGACGCCGCCGACTTCTTCCGCCGCTACTACGCCAGCGGCAACGCCGTACTGGCGGTCAGCGGCGACATCGACGTGGCCGAGGCGACCACGCTCATCGAACGGCACTTCGGCGACGTCCCGGCCCGTCCCGCCCCGCAGCGGCCCGACTTCACCGAGCCCGACCTGACCACCGAGCGGCGCAGCACGTACACCGACGCGCTGGCCCCGCTGCCGGCGGTGGCCGGCGCGTGGCGCGTGCCCGACCCGGTCGACGACTTCGCCGGCTACCTGCCCTACGTGGTGCTGGCCGAGGTGCTCACCGACGGCGACGCGTCCCGGCTGGTCGAGCGGCTGGTGCAGCGCGACCGGTCGGTCACCAGCCTCGGCGGCTACGTCGGTTTCATGGGCGACCCGTTCGACGTGCGCGACCCCACCGCGCTGCTGCTCCAGGCGCACCTGCCGCCCGGCGGCGACGTGGACAAGGTGCTGCGCACCATCGACGAGGAACTGGACCGGCTGGCGACCGACGGGCTGACCGACGGAGAGCTGGCGCGCACCCAGGCCCGGATGGCCACCCACCTGCTGCGCGACACCGACGCGGTGCTCGGCCGGGCGCTGCGGATGGCCGTGCTGGAACAGCAGCGCGGCGAGCCGGGCCTGCTCAACGAGCTGCCCCGGCTGGTCGGCGCGGTGACCGAGGACCAGGTCCGCGCCGCCGCCGCCACCCTGCGGCCCGAGCGCCGCGCGTCCGTCGAGGTCGTCGCCGGAGGAGCCCGATGAGCACGAGTACGACCACCGCCACCGCCGTCCGGCCGCTTCCGGCGCTGCGCCCGAACCGCCGTCTCAAGGTGCCCAAGCAGGCCGAGCGCACGCTGCGCAACGGCCTCACCGTGATCGCGGTACGCCGCTCCGCCGTACCGCTGGTCGAGCTGCGACTGTGGATGCCGTTCGGGCGCACGCACCTGGCCCGCGGCGCGATGCTGGCGCAGACCATGCTCGCCGGCACGCAGGCGCACAGCGCCACCGAGATCGCCGCCGAGCTGCAGAAGGTCGGCGGCGGACTGACCGCCGGGCTCGACCCGGACCGGTTGATGCTCTCCGGCGCGGGCCTGGTCACCGGCCTGGACCGGATGCTGGAACTGCTCGCCGAGGTGCTCACCGGCGCCAACTACCCGGCCGACTGGGTGGAGACCGAACGGGACCGGCTGGTCGACCGCATCCAGGTCGCCCAGAGCCAGCCCTCGCACCTGGCCCGAACCGCCCTGCTCAAGCGGGTGTACGGCCGCCACCCGTACGCCGTGCAGACGCCCGACCCGGACCAGGTCCGGGCGGTCCGCCCGGCCGCGTTGCGCCGGCTGCACGCCGAGCGGGTGCACCCGGCCGGGGCGGTGCTCGTGCTCGTCGGCGACGTGGCGCCGGAGCGGGCGCTGGACGCGGCCGAGCAGGCGCTCGCCGGCTGGCGCGGCGACGGCCACGTCGCCGAACTGCCGCCCGCGCCGCCGCTGGAACCCGGGCCGCTGCTGCTCGTCGACCGGCCCGGCTCGGTGCAGTCCTCGGTACGCCTCGCGCTGCCCGCGGTGCCCCGTACCCACCCGGACCACGCCGCGCTGCAACTGGCGAACCTCATCTTCGGCGGCTACTTCTCCTCCCGCTGGGTGGAGAACATCCGCGAGGACAAGGGCTACACGTACGGGCCGCACTCGCTCGTCGAGCACTCGGTGGCCGGTTCGGTGCTCATCGCCGGCGCCGAGGTGGCCACCGAGGTGACAGCGGCGGCGCTGGTGGAGACGAACTACGAGCTGGGCCGACTCGCCACGGTGCCGCCGAAGGCCGACGAGCTGGAGCAGGCCCGCCAGTACGCGCTCGGCACGCTCCAGCTCGGCATGTCGACCCAGGCCGGGCTCGCGTCGCTGACCAGCGCGTACGCCGGCAACGGGCTGCGACTGGACTTCCTCGCCGAGCACGCAGCCCGGCTCGCCGCCGCGACTGTGGACGACGTGGCCGAGGTGGCCGCCCGCTACCTGGCGCCGGCCCGCGCGGTCACCGTCGTGCTCGGCGACGCCGAACGGGTGGCCGACTCGCTCGCCGCGCTGACACCGGTGCGTACGGAATCCGCGTGAGCGGCGAGCCCGCGCCGCCGCTGGCCCGGTCCACGCTCGACCGGGCCGCCCACCGGCGTACCGACCCGGCCTGGCTGGCCGAGGCGTGGGAGCGGGCGCGGGTGCTGGTGCTCGACTCCGCCGCCGAGGGGCGTGCCCTGGTCCGGGGCGTGGCGAGCCCACCCGAACTGGTCCTGGTCGGCCCCGGCGACCTGCCCGAGGTGCCCCGGTCGGTGCCGATGTTCCTCGGCGTCGAGCCGGACGGCGTGCCGGTCTTCGCGGTCGACGGGCCGCTGCCGGCGCTGCCGGAGACCCGCCCGGCGCACCTGCGCGAGGTCGGCCACCTGATGACCGACCGGGACGCGGGCCTGTTCACCACCGCGCTGGCGCTGCTCAACTGGCACCAGCGGCACGGCTACTCGTCCACGACCGGGAAGGCGACGCAGGCCGACGAGGCCGGCTGGTCACGGATCGACCCGGGCGGCGACCGGGTCTGGCCGCGTACCGACCCGGCCATGATCGTGCTGGTGCACGACGGCATGGACGGAGCGGACGGCCGCTGCCTGCTCGGCAACAACGCGGCCTGGCCGCGCACCCCGGGACAGCGCCGCTACTCCTGCCTGGCCGGATACGTCGAGCCCGGCGAGTCGGCCGAGGCCGCCGTGCTCCGCGAGGTCCGCGAGGAGGTAGGCGTCCCGGTCGAGGAGATCGCGTACGTGGGCAGCCAGTCCTGGCCGTTCCCCGGCTCGCTGATGCTCGGCTTCCTGGCCCGCGCCGACCCCGACGCGCCGATCCGGGTCGACCTGGCCGAGATCGCGCACGCGCGCTGGTTCACCCGCCGGGAGATCGGGGCCGCGCTGGCCGGCGAGCCGGTGCCGGTGGGCGGGGGAGACCGGCTGATCCTGCCGCCGCCGTCGTCGATCGCGCTGTTCCTGGTGCACCGCTGGCTCGACGGCCACTGCTGACCCGCCCGCCCGCCCGTCGGGTTGGGGCGTTTCGGCTGGCGGGCGCAGGGCCGGGCGGGCACGGTCCCGGCCCGGACCGTCGTTGCCGCGACGGTCGCGGGCCGGGAACACGGGCCGTCGTGGCCGGGTGAGGCGATGATCGGCGGGGGAAGCCGGTCCGGCCACGACGGACGTCAGCGTCCGGTCATCCACCGTGCCAGCGGTACGGCTGCCCCGGTGCGGAGTCCTCGATGGGCAGCACCTTGACCCGGTGCCGGCCGGCGCGTACCGCCCCGACGGCGGACAGCGCTCGGGCGAGCAGGAGCGCGGCGTCCCGGTCCTCGGCGTGGACGACCTGGCGGCGGGGTTCCGGCGTGCTCGTCTCGTCCCGCAGGCGGCCCCCACCGGCCCAGGCGGCGGCGATGTCGGCGTCGGCGGCGGTACGGATCTCGGTGCGGACGATCAGGAACCGCATGGTGTCCCCCGGAGAGTGGACGGTTACCCGCTGGAACTTCCACGTCACTCCCGCGTCATGTTACGCCGATGTGTCCTCCCGACAAGTGGAACGCGCCACCTCGACCGATCGGGGGATGCCAGGTCAGCACCGTTGTCGGGGCCGGACACGCGAGGGGGCCGCCGGCGTGACGCCGACGGCCCCGAACGTTCGCCGGATCAGTCCAGATCGAACTGACCGTTCTTCGCTCCGGCGAGGAAGCCGAGCCAGCCGGCCCGGTCGAACAGCAGGACCGGCCCGCTCGGGTCCTTGCTGTCCCGCAGCGCCATGGTCGCCGGCCCGGTGCCGAGCGGCGCGACCTCCACGCAGTTGGAGGTCTGGCTGCGGGTGCTCTTGCGCCAGGCGGCGCCCACGAGCTGTCCCGAGAGGGCGGTCGTGCTGGTACAGATCTTGTTCATGGTGCTTGCTCCTGGTGAGGTGCTCCGATGGGACCGAGCGACGCCGGAGCGCGGACGGTGTCCTTACCGGATCACCGCTCCGTGGTGAGGCGCCCCGAGTCCCGGCGGCGCTGGGTCGGCGCCGTTGCCGGCCCGTACACCGCCGTGGACTCGACTGCCGTGCCGGTCAGCCGTCCTGTCGCCTCGATCAACCAGGAGAGGGTGTCCGATGCGGAGAGTGCCGACGAGCATAGCCACTCGAACACCACTTTATAGCGATTTAGGGTGTTCACCTCGGTCGACATGACGTCGGTGAACCCACCTTCGATGGCCAATGTCTCCGGATCGAGCGGATCGGCGAACCGGTAGACCGAGAACGCGGTCGGCGGAAGGTACCAGTCGCCGACCCGAGTGTCCCGCAACAGCAGCAGCAACGTCACGTTCGGGAGCAGGGCCATCTCGCACAGGTGGACGAGCTGGTCGTGCAGCACCTCCGGCGGGCCGGCCCGCCGGCCGAGGGCGGCCTCCTCCAGCACGGCCGTGTACCGGGGCACGTCGGGGGAGCGGGTCAGCAGCGACTGGCGGGCCTGCCGCGCGCGTACCTCGGTCTCCGGGTCCTCGTGCTCCTGGTCGCCGGCCTGGGCGGCGACCTGCGCGGCCGACATGATCCGGTGCCGGGCGTACCCGGGCGTCTGCAGCAGCCCCGGGACCAGCACCGGGTTGTACTCGGAGATCTCCGCGCAGCCGGCCTCCAGCTCGGCGAAGGCGCGCTGCTGCTGGGTCATCACCGGGAAGTTGCGCAGCCAGCCGCGCATGTCGCCGGCCTCGTGGGTGATGCCGGTCAGCTCCGCGCGCTGCTCCTCGTCGGCGCCGTAGAGCGTCAACAGCACGTCCACGTCGTCCGGGTCGGGCCGGCTGCGGCCGTTCTCCAGGCGGGACAACTTGGATGCGGAGGCCCAGCCGATCCGCTCGATGACCTGGTCACCGGTCAGACCGGCCTGTTCGCGGAGCCGGCGCAGCTCGATGCCGAGTCGACGGCGGCGCAGAATCGGGCCTGGTACGGCAGGAGGCACGGCGTCCTCTTTCCCGTCGACCGTCGCAGGACGCGACGGTAACTGTATGAAATTCGCCCCCCACGGTCAGTATGGACGTCGCGACCGGCGTCGGAGGTTCCGGCACGGGCGTGTCACGAGACAAAAAGAGGACTGTGGAGGGTGTCTTCACCAGCGCCCACCCCCGACGCGCCCCTGGTGGCGCACCCCTGCCGGAGGCAACCCGATGCGCACCGTCCTGCGCCGCCCCGACTTCCGTCTCCTCTTCGCCGCAGTGGTGGCGAGCATGGCGGCGGAGTCGGTGCTGCTGCTCGCCCTGGCCGTCTGGGTCAAGGATCTGACCGGGTCGGACAGCATGGCGGGGGCGACCATCTTCGCGGTCATCGCACCGATGGCCCTCGCCCCGCTCGTCGGCTGGGTGGTCGACCGCTACCGCCGGAAACCCTTCTTCATCGCCGCCAACCTGGTCGCCGCGGCGCTGCTCAGTCCGCTGCTCACGGTCCGGGACCGCTCCGACGTCTGGGTGATCTACGTGGTCGCGGCGTTCTACGGACTCTCGTACATCACCCTCGCCGCCGTGCTCAACGGACTGATCCGGCATCTGGTTCCGGCCGAGTCGCTGGCCGACGCGAACGGACTGCTGCAGACGGTCCGGCAGGGCCTGCGGCTGATCGGGCCGCTCGCCGGGGCGGGCGTCTACGCCGCCGTCGGCGGCTGGCTGCTCGCCGTCCTGGCCATGACCGGATTCCTGGTGGCCGCGGCGGTGGTCGGCCGGCTGCGGGCGCAGGAGCGGGAACCGTCCCGGTCCGGCCGCCGCGGGCCGTCCGAGCTGAGCGCCGGGCTGCGCCACCTGACCGGCGAGCCGGCGCTGCGCCGGGCGCTGCTCGGGTACGGGCTCGGCTCGCTGGTGATGGGCTTCACCGAGTCGCTGATCTTCGCGTACGTCGACCTGGGTCTGCGCCGCGAGGCCGCGTTCGTCGGCGTGCTGGTCATGGTGCAGGGCGTCGGCGGCCTGGTCGGCGGCCTGTTCTCGGCCGCCGTGGTCCGCCGGTACGGCGAAGTCGGGGCGCTGGCCGCCGGGGTGACGTTCTTCGGACCGGCCGCGCTGGCGCTCGCGTACCCCCGGTTGTGGCTCGGGGTGGTGGCGCTGCTGCTGGCCGGCCTGTCGCTACCGCTGACCATGGTGGGGTTGAACACGCTGATCCAGCGGCGGACCCCGCCGCGGCTGCTCGGCCGGGTCACCGCGGCGTCGGAGGCCCTGGTCAGCGGTCCGCAGGCGCTCTCCATCGGCACCGGCGCGCTGCTCGTCGGCGTGTTCGACTACCGGCTGCTGTTCGCAGTGGTCGGGGCGGTCACCACGGCGGCCGGCCTCTACCTGTGGCGGGGCCGCGGGCTGAGCGCGCCGGTCGCCGGGCCGGTGCGGATCCCGGGGCCCCGGAAGCCGGCCGACGACGGCGTGCTCAGTCGGGGCGGCTCCTGAACGACGGCGAGCGGCCGTACCCGGGTCGGGTACAGCCGCTCGCAGTGTCGCGGAAGATCAGCCGGGCAGCGCGGCCAGGTGCTGCTTGACCTGGTTGATCGAGGGGTTGGTCAGGGCGCTGCCGTCGGCGAAGCGCAGCGTCGGGACGGTCTGGTTGCCGCCGTTGACGCTCATCACGAAGTCCGCGGCCGCGGGGTCCTGCTCGATGTCGACCACCTCGTACGCGATGCCCTCCCGGTCGAGCTGCGACTTCAGCCGGTGGCAGTAGCCGCACCACGGGGTGGAATACATCGTCAGCATGGTCTGGTCCTCCAAGGGGTGGCTCGCGCCCGGTCCGATCAGGCCAGGCTAACCGCTGCAACGTCACACGATGCTGGGATGATTCCCTGCTGTGGGCGTTCACTCAGGTGCGGAACGGGTGCTGGCCGGGCTGGATCCGGAGCAGCGGTCCGCGGTGACCGCCCCGGCCGGGCCGGTCTGCATCCTGGCCGGCGCCGGCACCGGCAAGACGCGGGCGGTGACGTCGCGGATCGCGTACCGGGCGCTGACCGGCGACATCGCCGGCCGGCACGTGCTGGCGGTCACGTTTACCGCCCGCGCTGCGGCCGAGATGCGCAGCCGCCTCACCGTGCTCGGCGTGCAGGGGGTGCAGGCGCGCACGTTCCACGCGGCGGCGCTGCGGCAGGTCCGCTACTTCGCGCCCCGGCTGCTGGCCGGGCGGGCCATGCCGGAGCTGCTGGACAGCAAGGTGCGGGTGGTCACGCTCGCCGCCGCCAAGGTCGGGCTGCGCGCCGACCGGGCCGCCGCGCGCGACCTCGCCGCCGAGATCGAATGGGCCAAGTCGTCGCTGGTCGAGCCCGGGGAATACGTGGTCGCCGCGGCCAAGGCGCTGCGCGAGACGCCGTACGAGCCGGCCCGGGTGGCCGACGTGTTCGACGCGTACGAGCGGCTCAAGCGCGGCAACGGGGTGATCGACTTCGAGGACATGCTGCGCGCCGCGGTCTGGGGCATCGAGGAGCACCCGGACGTCGCCGAGCAGGTGCGCAACCAGTACCGGCACTTCGTGGTCGACGAGTACCAGGACGTCAACCCGCTCCAGCAGCGGCTGCTGGAGGCGTGGCTGGGTGGCCGGGACGACCTGACAGTGGTCGGCGACGCCAGCCAGACGATCTACTCGTTCACCGGCGCGACCTCGTCGTACCTGGTCGACTTCCCCCGGCTGCACCGGGGCGCGACAGTGGTCCGGCTGGTCCGCGACTACCGCTCCACCCCGCAGGTGGTCGGGCTGGCCAACGCGGTGATCTCCCAGGCGCGGGGCACCGAGGCGCGGCTGCGGCTGGAGCTGCACGGCCAGCGCCGGCCCGGTCCGGAGCCGGAACTGCGGATCTTCACCGACGAGCCGGCCGAGGCGAACGCGGTCGCTGCCCGCTGCCGGGCGCTGGTCGCGGGCGGCACCCCGGCGCGGGAGATCGCTGTGCTGTTCCGCACCAACGCGCAGTCCGAGGCGTACGAGAAGGCGCTTTCCGAGGCCGGCGTGCCGTACGTGCTCCAGGGCGCGGAGCGGTTCTTCGAACGGCCCGAGGTGCGCCAGGCGATGATCGCGCTGCGCGCCGCCACCCGGTCGGCGTCCGTCGACACGCCGCTGCCGGCCGCCGTGGTCGAAGGGCTCTCGGCGGTCGGCTGGGCGCCCGACGCGCCCCCGCCCGGCGGCGCCGCGCGCGAGCGGTGGGAGGCGCTCGCCGCGCTGGTCCAGCTCGCCGAGGAGTACGCCGCCGACGCCGAGGCGGAGCCGGGGCTGACCGGGTTCACCGAGGAACTGGCCCGGCGGGCCGCCCAGCAGCACGTGCCCACCGTCGAGGGGGTCACGCTCGCGTCGCTGCACTCGGCGAAGGGGCTGGAGTGGGACGCGGTGTTCCTGGTCGGGCTGGCCGAGGGCACGCTGCCCACCACGTACGCGAAGACCATGGAGCAGGTCGAGGAGGAACGGCGGCTGCTCTACGTCGGGATCACCCGGGCCCGGGAGTGGCTCTGGCTGTCGTACGCCACGGCGCGCTCGCCGGGTGGGCGGGCCCGGCGGCCGTCGCGGTTCCTGCCGCAGCTCGACCGCTCCGGCGGCGGCGAGCGGGCCGGCGGCGGCGGACCGGCGCGGCGGGCCGAGCGGCGCCGGCCGCAGGTGGTCTCGTGCCGGATCTGCGGCGCGACGCTGCTCGCCGGCGCGGACCGCAAACTGGGCCGCTGCCCGACCTGCCCGTCGGACATCGACGAGGAGCTGTACGAGCGGCTGCGCGATTGGCGGCAGCGGGTCGCGGGAGCGCAGAAGGTGCCGGCGTACGTGGTCTTCACCGACGCCACGCTCACCGCGCTGGCCGAACGGAAGCCCGGTCGCACCGAGGAACTGGTGGCGATCGCCGGGATCGGGCCCCGAAAAGTCGGGCTTTACGGTGATACGGTCCTCGCCCTGGTGGCGGGCGCCACGGTGGACGAGGTCTGCTCACAGAAAACTTCTGAAAACTAGCCGTAAATCGTTTGCCCTCGCCCGAGGGCGAGGAATAGCCTCATGACACACCTCGCGAGCGGCGCTGTTCTGGCTGCTCAACGGGGATGAGTCCACGGTCGGCACGAGGAGAGTAGGGAGGTGGCACCAGTGAAGATCTTCAACTATGAGCGTCTCGCGGCGATGCCGTCTGCCGTCGCTCCGCTGTCGGCTGTCCGGGTGGCCCTCGCCGCTCGACCGTCGGCTCCGCAGGTGCACCAGGTCCAGGTTCAGGCCGAGCTGAACCTGACCGTTGCGCCGATCGCCGGAGTCGAGGGGACCAGTGGCTTCGCGGGCAAGGGCATCGATGGCGCCAAGAAGCGCACGGATGTCCGCGGCGTTCCACCTCGAGGTAGACCGGTCTGATCCATCAGACGCCGGCTCACCTCGAGGCCGCGGAACCCGCATACCGGGATCCGCGGCCTCAGTTTTTTGTCCCGCCGAAGTACGTCGGAATGCGATCCACGAGATCGAAGTGAGAGAGAGGTGACCGGAGGATGAGTCTGGCGTTGGCCCCCCTCGACGTGAGCGTCGACGTGGAGGCGAACCTGCCCTGCCGGAAGTTCGACCCCGACCTGTGGTTCTCCGACTCGCCCGCCGAGCTCGAGCTGGCCAAGTCGCTCTGCGGGGACTGCCCGCTGCGCGTCGAGTGCCTGGCCGGGGCGGTCGAGCGAGCCGAGCCCTGGGGCGTCTGGGGCGGCGAGATCTTCGAGCGTGGCGCGGTCGTTCCGCGCAAGCGGCCCCGTGGCCGTCCGCGCAAGGAGGACCTCGCCCGCGACGCGCAGCTCCGGGTCGAGGCGGAGGCGCGACTGGCGGCCAGCGGGCTGTCCGAGTCGCGTAGCGCCGTCCGGCTGGCAGCCTGACACACCTACGTTCCAAGACCGACCGATGCCGGTGTCCCTCCACCGGCCGACCTGAGAGAGAAATTCTGATGCTGAACCTGCCGAACGGATTCGAGATGCAACTACTCCACGAAGCGTTGTCCAGGGCCCGAATGCGCCGGCCTCAGGCCGGTCGCACCACCACGAGCACTGAGGCAACCCGTTCCGCCCGTACCGTCGCCATGCGGAGTCGCAGCCAGTCGGCACGCGACCTGGGCGTCCTGTAGAACGATCGCGTGAGGAAGGGGCGGTGACCTGCTGGTCACCGCCCCTTCGCCTGTTCCGTGCCCAGCCGGTGCTCAGGGCACCGGCGCGAAGCCGGGCAGCCAGCGTTCCAGGATCGACCGGTAGGACGCCTTCGCCTCCAGCTGGCAGAGCACGCCGATCGAACCCAGCGTGACCCGGTGGATCATCAGATACGACGGGGGCAGGTTGAGCTGGCGGCTGAGCTGGTACGCGGGGGAGCGGGGACTGGCCAGCCGGGTCGCCTCGGCGCGCAGCCAGGCCCGGGTGAAGCGGAACTCGTCGGCCGCGATCGGCTCCAGCATCGGACGCAGGAAGTCGAGCACCGCCGGGGCGTCGATCGACTCGGTGCGGCTGACGAAGCCCTCGGCGCGCAGCCCCTCCACCACGGCGTCGGCGTCGCCGTTCAGCGCGAGCGCCGCGATCCGGCCGATCGGCTCCGGCGTGCCCTGCGGCATCCGGGCCACCGCGCCGAAGTCGATCACGCCGAGCCGCCCGTCCGGCAGCAGCCGGAAGTTGCCCGGGTGCGGGTCGGCGTGCAGCAACCCGGCCCGCTCCGGCGCGGACAGGTGCAGCTCGGCCATCAGCCGGCCGGCCTCGTCGCGCTGCTCCTCGGTGCCCTCCCGGATGATCTGGGACAGCGGGATGCCCTCCACCCACTCGGTGATCAGCACCCGGGGCGCGGCGTCGAGCACCTCCGGGATGAAGATGTCCGGGTCGTCGGCGTACGCGGCGGCGAACGCCCGCTGCGACTCCGCCTCCAGCTCGTAGTCCAGCTCCTCGGTGATGCGCTCGCGCAGCTCGGCCAGGAGCGGCTTCACGTCCAGCCCCGGCTGGATCGCCCGGAACATGCCGCCGAGCCGGGAGAGCTGCTTGAGGTCGGCGAGCAGGGCGTCACCTGCGCCCGGGTACTGGATCTTCACGGCCACGTCCCGGTGCTGCGGGCCGCCGTTCGGGCCGTACCCGGGGTCGCGCCAGAGGGCGCGGTGCACCTGGCCGATGCTGGCCGCCGCGGCCGGGGTGTCGTTGAACTCGACGAACCGGTCGCGCCAGTCCGGGCCGAGCTGCTCGGCGAGCACCTTGTGCACTGTCGCCGCCGGCAGCGGCGGGGCGGCCTCCTGGAGCTTGGTGAGCGCCTGCCGGTAGGGTGCGGCCACCTCCTCGGGCAGCGCCGCCTCGAACACCGACAGGGCCTGGCCGAACTTCATCGCCCCGCCCTTGAGCTGCCCGAGCACGCTGAACAGCTGCTCGGCGGTGCGCTGCTGGATCTCGGCGGAGATGACGTCGGACGCGAGCCCGGTCACCCGCTTGCCCATGCCGAGGACGGTTCGACCGGCGAATCCGAGCGGCAGGGCGGCGAGTTTGGCGGTGCGGGACACGGCCCGGCGCGGGATGTCGGTCACCCGGCCATTGTTACCGACTCGGGGCCCTCGCTGCTGCCGTGCGGCCGGGAGCGGCCGGGGCCGACCGGATCGGGCGACGTCGGCAGCAGCCACAGGAGGGGTGCGGCGGCCACCGTCGGTGACGCACCCGGCCCGGGGCTGCGACCTCCACCGCGCCGCCGAGCGTCTCCGGGTGGCCGCCGTCGAGCTGGGCCAGCGCCTCGGCCGTGGCGAACGCGGCGGCGGCGAGCCGGGTGGTGGCGGCGCAGGCCCGCTCGCCCCGGTCGGCGGCGAGCTGGGCGGCGAGCGCCGGCCAGTCCGGGTCCCGGTCGCCGCGGTGCAGGTCGAGGCAGCGCAGGCACGGACCGACGGGTGGGCGGACCAGCGGGCCGATCACGGGTACGCCGCCGCGCAGGTCGAGCAGCAGGTGGGGCTGGCGTCGGCGGGCGTACCCGGTGGCCAGCAGCTCGGCCGGCCGGTCCACGCCGAGCTGCACCACCAGGTCCGGCCGGGCCGCCCGGATCGGGGTCGTGGCAGTGCCCGGCGCGCACCGCTCCAGCGCCGCGCGTACCGCCGGGCCCAGCGGCCGGCCCAGCTCCGCGGCGGTCAGGCCGGTCCCGACCAGGTCGCCGACGCCGACCGGGCCGGCCAGATCGGGTACGACGTGCCCGACGCCGGCCTGGGCCAGCGCGACGGCGACCGCCGCGCCGAGTCGTCCCGTGCCGGTGACCAGCACCCGGGCGGACCGGCGGCGGCGCAGCAGCCGGGCCGGTGTGCCGGGCAGGTCGGGGCAGGTCAGCGCCAGCGCGGCGGCCTCGGCTGCCAACCGGGTCCGGACCGCGCCGGCGAGGTCACGGGGGAAAAGGGCCTGCGCGGGCACCACCAGGCCGGCGTCGCGGAGCGTGTCGAGCAGCGCGCGTGCCTCGTCGGGCGGCACCCGGGCGGCGCCGGCCTCGGCCAGCACGGCGCGTTCGCTGCGGGTGCCGTCGAGCAGGTCGAGCAGGCGGGCCGTGCCCGGCGAGGACATCTCCAGCAGCACCGCCCGGCCGGGCAGCTCACCGAGTTGGAGCGTGTGGCGGTCGCGCCAGAGCCGGGTCAGGCCGGGCAGCAGGATCGGACGGACGAGCGGTGTCGGATCGGTCACGGCACCGATAGTGACCGTCTCCAAGCGCTCCGTCGTTCGTTGTCCACAGGTGCGGCGAGCCGTGGCCAGCCTTGTCCACAGGATCTCGCCGGTTTTCCACAACTGGCGGGTAACTGTGTCGGTTACCCGACGGGGAGGGCGGCCGAGGGCCGCCCTCCCCGTGGAGCGGTCAGACCTTGGCCTTGCCCAGGATGCGGTTCACTGTTGTGCCGCACACCGGGCACTTGCCCTTGGCCATGTTCATGCCGGTCTTCGAGACCTCCACGTGCCCCTCGAAGTCCCGCTTCTCCTTGCACTTGACGCAGTAACCGTTGTAGGTCTGGGCCTGGTCGGCCACGGTAGCCTCCTCGTCTCGTCCGCCGGAGGTTGTCCCGGCGGTCTCCCTGCGGCCGAACGTGACGTCGGCGCCGGGGGGTTCTCCGCGATCAGTCACCTGACCGTGGTTGGCGGACCCTACCCAGGTCTGGGCGGTTCCATGTCAGCTGTACGCCGACTCTGTGAGCTAGTCGACGTCGAGAGTGTGCATGCCGAGTTACGTCGGATAAGTCAGTTTCGCGCGGACACGCCGGGTAAAAGCGCCCAGATCCCCTTCGTGTGCCCCTGACGCCGGTCACTCACCGTAGATCACTTAACGTTGCAGAGGGTCGGTTGGTGATGGTCATCTACCAGCGCAAAGAATTTTTTCTGGACTCCTGACAATCAACCGCCATTTTCCGGGCGCGTGTCGTCGTGTTGACTCTTGCGGAGTCCTGGTCAGTACGCATTAGCTTTCCATCGTGACAGTCAACCGAGGCTGCGCGGGCCGGTAATGGCCGTGACGCGGAAGCCCGTCGTCGAGGTACGGCGCAGTCAGCGCCGGCGGCGCACGGTGTCCGCGTACCGGGACGGGGAGCGCGTCGTCGTGCTGATCCCCGACCAGTTCTCCCGGGCCGAGGAGAGCGAGTGGGTCGACCGGATGCTGGCCCGGCTCGCCGCCCGCGAGGGCCGGCTCGCCCGCTCGGACGCCGAACTGCTCGCCCGCGCCCGCCGCCTGATCGACAGCTACCTTCCCGAGTACGGCTCGGCCGCCGTGCCCGCGAGCGTGCGCTGGGTGACCAACCAGAACGGCCGCTGGGGCTCCTGCACCCCCGCCGACCGCACCATCCGGATCTCGCACCGGATCCAGGACATGCCCGACTGGGTGATCGACTACGTCCTCCTGCACGAGCTGACGCACCTCATCGTGCCCAGTCACAACGCCGAGTTCTGGGCGCTGGTCGCCCGGTACCCGCGCTCGGAGCGGGCGCGCGGCTACCTGGAGGGCGTGGCCGCCACCGCCGCCATCCCCTGACCGCGCCCCCGCCCTCTGGCGCCCGCGCGGTCGATCATGAAGTTGACCTGGTGATCCGTCCGTTTCGTCACCGTCAACTTCATGATCGCGTGTGGGGTGGGGTTAAGGTCGGCGAATGTCGCGACGTGTGGTGGTGGCGTTGCTCGGCCCGGTGACCTGGACGCCGCCCGGAATCGAGCCGGCGCGATGGCGTACCGCCCTCGCCGAGGACGTGGTGGACCTGCTGGTCACGCTGAACGAGGTGGAGACCGCCGTCGCGGTCGCCGCGCGGGACCGCTGGCTGGCCGACGCCGTGGTCTGGCCCGGCACCCCGGTGTACGAGGTGCCGGAGCCGACGCCGAACGCGGTGTTCGCGGCGCTCGCCGCTGCGGGCTACGACCAGGGGGCAGTGGTGGCGGCGGACGCGCCGGACGTGCCGGGGCTGACGCTCGGCAAGCTGCTGCGGCCGCTGACCACCCGGCCGGTGGCGGTGGCCCCGGTCGAGGGAGGCGGAAAACCGGGCTGCTGGGAGTGGCTGCTCGACTGCCCGTACCGGCGTGGTTGCCGGCGCTGGACCTGGACACGACCGCGCCGGCCGAGGTGCGCCGGGCCGCGCCGAGCCCGGGGGACGTGGCGGTCACCGCCGGCTGGCGCCGGATGCGCGGTCCCGCCGACCTGGCCGCGCTCGACCCGGCCGTCGAGGGCTGGGAGGCCACCCGGGCCCTGCTGTCCGGCCGCCCCGTCTGACCCGTACCCCCACTACCTCGCCGCGCATCCGGCCACTCCGCCGATCTTGGAGTTGTGGTGCCTGACAAACGTCGCTACCCGGGCATCCTGGGCGCCACAACTCCAAGATCGACGGGCCGGGCCGGGCCGGGCCGGGCCGGGGCGGGGCGGGCCGGGCCCGGGGGTGTGCTGCGTCAGCGCTTGTCGTCGTCCTCGCCGGGGGACTTCTCCTCCGGGGCGCCCGGCGCGGAGAAGTCGAAGTTCGCCAGCTCGTCGTCGAGATCGGTGCTGGTCGTGGCGAACGCCTCCGGCGCGGCGAAGTCGTCGTCGGAGGGCAGCAGGTCCGGGTGGCCCCAGATCGCGTCCCGGCCGGCGATGCCGCGGTGCTCGGTCAGCGCCGCCCACAGCACAGTGGCCTCGCGCAGCCGGCGGGGCCGCAGTTCGAGACCGACGAGCGCGGCGAACGTCTGCTCGGCCGGGCCACCCGCGGCGCGGCGGCGGCGGAACGCCTCGCCGAGGCGTACGACGTTGGGGAGGCGGTCACCGGCGGCGCTGTCGACGACGTGGCAGACCCAGCCCTCGACCAGGGCGAGTACGGTCTCCAGCCGGGCCAGCGACGCCTTCTGCGCAGGAGTGTCCTCGGGCGTGAAGATGCCCTCCAGCGCGATCGCCTGCATCGACTCCGGGTCGGTCGGGTCGACCCGGCCCATCGCCTCCTCGATCGCCTCCCGGTTGACCCGGATGCCCGCGGCGTAGTTCTCCACCGCCGTCAGCACGTGCCCGCGCAGCCACGGCACGTGCTGGAACAGCCGCTGGTGGGCGGCCTCGCGCAGGGCCACGTAGAGGCGTACCTCGTCCTCGGGCAGCTCCAGGCCCTCGCCGTACGCCTTGATGTTGGCGGGGACGAGCGCGGCGGTGCCGGCGGGGCCGAGCGGCAGGCCGATGTCACCGGCGGAGAGCACCTCGGCGGCGAGCGAGCCGAGCGCCTGGCCGAGCTGGCCGCCGAAGAGCGCGCCGCCCAGCGTGGCGACCATCGACTGCATCGGGCCGAGCTGGGCGCGGGCCTCCGGCGGCACCAGGTCGCCCATCGCGCCGACCATCCGGCTGGCGACCGGGTCGCAGAGCTTGCGCCACACGTCGAGCGTCTTGAAGATCCACTCGTTGCGGTTCCAGGCGACCGAGGTGCGGATGCCGGAGGGCCACGAGGTCGCCGGCTCGAGCCAGAGGTCGGCGATGCGCAGCGCCTCCTCGACCGCGTTGCGTTCGAACGGCGACACCGCCGGGTCGCCGGCGGCGGCGAGCTGGCTGGCGGCTACCTGCCGGGCCAGGTCCCAGTTGACCGGCCCGCTGCCCGGCGCCGAGAGCAGGTGCTGCAACTGCGACATGAACTGCTGCATCGCCGCGGGATCGTTGGGGTCCGGTGGTTGACCACCCGGGAGCGCGAAACCGAACGGAATATCAGGCACGACGTCTACGGTACGCGGGCCCCGCCGCAGGTCGTGCCACTCGGCGTTGCGCTGAGGGCGAAGTCCTCGGGTCACCGCGCCGGGCGGCGGGGCGCGGATCGGTACGCTCTGGCGCATGAGACGTCGCGGCGTGACCGTCCTGCTCGGTGCCCTGCTCACCGCACTGCTCAGCGTCGGTGTGCTGAGCGTGCCGCTGCCGTACGTGGTGCTCGGCCCGGGTCCGACGGTGAACACGCTGGGCACCGAGGACGGCAAGGAGGTCATCCAGGTGACCGGCCGCTCGACGTCGACGTCCGCCGGTCAGCTCCGGCTCACCACGGTCGGCGTGCAGCCGACGGTGCGGCTCCGGTCGGCGCTGGCCGGATGGTTCTCCTCGGACGAGGCGGTGGTGCCGCGCGAGCTGGTCTACCCGCCGGGGCAGTCGCAGGAGGAGGTCGAGAAGCGCAACGCGGAGGACTTCCAGAACTCGCAGACCAGCGCCGAGACGGCGGCCCTGCGTGAGCTGGGCTACCCGATCAAGGTGCTGGTCAAGGCGGTCACGGCGGGCGGGCCGTCGGCCGACGTGCTGCGCCCCGACGACGTGCTCACCTCGGTCGACGGGGTGCCGGTGACGAGCGCGGCCAAGCTGACCGAGCTGATCCGGTCGAAGCCGGCCGGCACCGCGCTGCGGATCGGCTACACCCGTGGCGACACCCCGGGCACGGCCACGGTGACCAGCCAGGAGCAGGACGGCCGGCCGCGGATCGGCGTGGAGATCGACCAGCAGCAGCCGCACCCGTTCACCCTCAAGATCGACCTGGGGGACATCGGCGGGCCGAGCGCCGGGCTGATGTTCTCGCTCGGCATCATCGACAAGCTGGAGCCGGCCGACCTGACCGGCGGCAAGATCATCGCCGGTACCGGCACCATCGACGACGAGGGCCGCGTCGGCCCGATCGGCGGTATCGCGCAGAAGCTCGTCGGCGCCAAGGAGGCCGGCGCGAACGCGTTCCTGGTGCCCGCCGACAACTGCGCCGAGGCCGTCCGCAACCCGCAGCCGGGCCTGCCGATGCTGAAGGTCGCCACGCTGGACGAGGCATTGAAGGCACTCGAGGCGCTGCGTACCGGGGGGCAGCCGACGCGCTGCTGAACCGGCCGGGACCACGACTGCTGTGCCGATCGTGACGTGACCTTGACCCGACGTGCTCAGGATGACCCCGTACTCTTGGTGCCTGGTCGGAGCCGATCACATCGAGCGTGCGGAGCCAACAGTGGTCATGCGTAGCAGTCCCTTGCCGAGGATGAGCCGACGCGGACGCGTCACCATCGGTGTCCTGATCGGGGTGTTCGTCTTGTTCACCCTGCTCGGCTGGGGCGTCAACGCATGGACGGACTGGCTCTGGTTCAACGAGGTCCGCTACACCCAGGTCTTCACCGGCGTGCTCGCCACCCGGCTGCTGCTGTTCCTGGTGGTCGGCGTCGGCATGGCGCTGATCGTGGCCGGCAACCTCTGGCTCGCCTACCGGCTGCGACCCCGGATGCGCCCGCACTCGGCCGAGCAGGCCACGCTGGAGCGCTACCGGATGCTCCTGAGCCCTCGCCTCGGCACCTGGATCGCGCTCGCCGCCGCCGTCGTCGGGCTGTTCGCCGGCCTGTCCGCGCAGAGCCGGTGGAGCCAGTGGCTGCTGTTCCGCAACGGCGGCGACTTCGGCGTGAAGGACCCCGAGTTCGGCATCGACGTCGGCTTCTACGTCTTCCAGCTCCCGTTCTGGCGCTACCTGCTCGGCGTCGGCTTCACCGCCGTCGTGCTGTCCCTGCTCGGCGCGCTCGCCGTGCACTACATCTTCGGCGGGGTGCGGCTGCAGGGCGTCGGCGACCGGATGACGAACGCCGCCCGCGCCCACCTCAGCTCGCTGGTCGCGTTCTTCGTGCTGCTCAAGGCCGTCGCGTACGTGCTGGACCGGCGGGCCATGCTGCTGGAGTACAACGACAGCGCCAAGCTCTACGGCGCCGGCTACGCCGACGTCAACGCGCTGCTGCCGGCGAAGGAGATCCTCGCCTGGATCTCCGTCCTGGTGGCGCTGGCGATCATCGTGTTCTCCAACGCGGTCATGCGGAACCTGGTCTGGCCGGGCATCTCGCTCGCCCTGCTCGGCGTCTCCGCGGTCGCGATCGGCGGCATCTACCCGTGGGCCGTGCAGACGTTCGAGGTCAAGCCGAGCGCCCGGGACAAGGAAGCGCCGTACATCGAACGCAGCATCAAGGCCACCCGCACCGCGTTCGGCCTCGAAGGCACGAAGACCACACCGTACGCGGCGAGCAACCTCGTTCCACCCGCCAGCCTGGCCACCGACACCTCGGTGGTGCAGAACATCCGGCTGCTCGACCCGCAGCTGGTCTCCGAGACGTACACCCAGCTCCAGCAGGTACGTGGCTTCTACGACTTCGGCTCGAAGCTGGACATCGACAGGTACTCGGTCAAGGACAAGACCTCCGACTACGTGGTCGGCGTCCGTGAGATCAACTACGGCGAGCTGACCGACCAGCAGAGCAACTGGATCAACCGCCACACCGTCTACACCCACGGGTACGGCCTGGTGGCCGCCCCGGCGAACCAGGTGGTCTGCGGCGGTCAGCCGTACTTCGTCTCCGGCTTCCTGGGTGAGAAGGCGCAGGAGGCGTGTTCCTCGCCGGCCGAGGAGATCCCGGCCCAGCAGCCGCGGATCTACTACGGCGAGCGGATGGAGCCCGGGGACTACGCGATCGTCGGCCAGAACGGCGACCGCAACGTCGAGTTCGACCGGCCCACCTCCACCGGTGGCGAGCAGTACTACACCTACAGCGGCGAGGGTGGCGTCAAGATCGGTTCGTTCCCCCGCCGCCTGCTCTACTCGATCAAGGAGCAGGAGCCGAACTTCCTGCTCTCCGAGGCGGTCAACGAGAACTCGAAGCTGCTCTACGTGCGCAACCCGCGTGACCGGGTGGAGAAGGTCGCCCCGTTCCTCACGCTCGACGGCGACCCGTACCCGGCGGTCGTGAACGGCCGGGTCCTGTGGATCATCGACGGCTACACCACGGCGGCGACCTACCCGTACGCCGAGCGGGTCAACCTCCAGGCGGAGACCGCCGACGAGCTGACCGGCCGGGGCACGTTCCAGCTCGCCCGGGAGAACGTCAACTACATCCGCAACTCGGTGAAGGCGACTGTCGACGCCTACGACGGCACGGTCAAGCTCTACTCGTACGACGACACCGACCCGGTCCTCAAGGCGTGGAACAAGGCGTTCGGCGGTGACCTGGTGCTGCCCAAGGGCGACATCCCGGCCGAGCTGGCCGAGCACTTCCGCTACCCGGCGGACATGTTCAAGGTGCAGCGCAACCTGCTCACCAAGTTCCACGTCACCGACCCCGGCGACTTCTACTCCGGCCAGGACTTCTGGCAGGTGCCGAACGTGCCGGACGCGCCGGACAGCGGGCAGAAGCAGCCGCCGTACTACCTCTTCACCCAGTTCCCCGGGCAGGAGGGGCCACGCTTCCAGCTGACCTCCGCGGTCACCCCGAACGGGCGGCAGAACCTCGCCGCGCTGGTCTCCGGCTCGTACGTCGACGGCAAGCCACAACTGGAGGTGCTGGAGCTGCCGGACCAGACCCGGATCTCCGGGCCGACGCAGGTGCACCAGCAGATGACGAACAACGGCGACATCCGGCAGCAGCTCAACCTGCTCTCCTCGAACCAGGCCCAGGTGCAGTACGGCAACCTGCTCTCGCTGCCGTTCGCCGACGGCATGCTCTACGTCGAGCCGGTCTACGTGAAGAGCAGCAACCAGGACGCGTACCCGCTGCTGCAGAAGGTGCTGCTCTCCTACGGTGACGGCGGCTCGTACGTGGTGCTCGCCAACAACCTCAACGACGGCATCAAGCAGCTCGTCGAACAGGGCAAGCGGGCGCCGAACAACAACCCGCCGCCGAGCACCGACGACAACGAGACGCCGACGCCGACGCCGACGCCGACCGGGGGTGACAACAACACCCCGCCGGCGACCGGCGAACTGGCCCAGGCGGCGGCCCGGGTGCAGACCGCGATCAGCGAGGTCAAGGCCGCGCAGGCGTCCGGTGACTTCGAGCGGTACGGGCGCGCGCTGAAGGCGCTGGACGAGGCGATGAGCGCGTTCCAGCAGGCACAGTCCGCGGCCGGCGGCTCGGGCAACCCGGCGCCGTCGGGCAGCGCCTCACCGCCGGCGCCCACGTCGCCCGCGCCCACGCCGAGCGGCTGACGCCGAGCCGACACCACGAGCCCGTGGTCCGGGACCGCAACGGTCACCCGGACCCGGGCTCGTGTCGTCTTCCGGACTCCCCGCCCGCAACCCCGGACCGCACTGCGCCGTCAACAGTGCAGGTGGACGTGTGGGGGCGGGAGGGCACATGCGGGACGCGAACAGCTTCGACGACTTCTACCGCAGCACGTCGGGGCGGGCCATCCGGTACGGCTACGCGGTGGCCGGCGACCCGGCCGAGGCCCAGGACCTCGTGCAGGAGGCGTACGCGCGGGCCTGGCGGCAGTGGGCGAAGCTCGCCGCCCATCCCGCTCCGGAGGCGTGGCTGCGGCTGGTGATCAGCCGGCTGGCGGCCGACCGGTTCCGGCGGCTGCGCGGGTGGCGCCTCGCGGCCAGCCGCACCGGGCCGCCGCCCGACGTCGGGCCGCCGGGCGAGGACACCGTGCTGCTGGTCGGGGCGCTGCGGCAGCTTCCGCCCCGGCACCGGCAGGCGCTCGCCCTGCACTACCTGTTCGACCTGCCGGTGGAGGAGATCGCCCGGGAGGCCGGGGTTCCCGCCGGCACTGTGAAGTCCTGGCTGTCCCGGGGACGGGCCCGGCTGGCCGAGCTGTTGCCCGGCGTCGCCGCCGAGGAGCTGGAGGTCAACGATGTCGCCTGAACTGCACCGCTACTACCGGTCCCTCGCCGCCGACACGGACGAGCGGGTGCTGCCGGCGCCGGACCGGCTGCGCCGCAGCGCCGACCGCTGGGCCCGCCGCCGGGCCGCGCTGACCGTCCTGGCCGCCGCCGGGCTGGTCGCGGGCACGGTGGCCGGCAGCCAGCTGGTGCTCGCCGCCGGGCCGGGCCCCGACCCGGCTCCACCGCCCGCGGGTACGCCCACCCCGCGGCCGTCGTCCGTCGCGCCTTCGGTCGTGCCGTCGTCGCCGCCCCCGCCGTCGCCGTCCGTCGGCCGTACCCCCGGCTCGCGGAGCCCGGCCGTGACCACCACGCCTCCGGCCGCGGCGACCCCGACCACGATCCCGGACCGGGCGTTCTTCGTGCTACCCGCCGCGAACGACGCCGGTACCGGCAACTACTTCGGCCCGGGGCCGGTGCTGCCGGTGCTCTGCGGCGCGAGCCCCGGCGACGAGCGGGTGGTGGCGCAGCGGGCCCGGTCGCTGCCGTACCGGCGGGCCGGGGCCTCGGCCGACGAGGTGCCGTCGGGCAACTACCGGCACAGCATCACGATCTACCGGTCCGGCGGCGCCGGCGCCGCGTTGGCCGAGCTGCGCGCGGCGGTACGGGCCTGCCCCGAGCAGCCCGCCCGGGGTACGCCGCCGGCGACGGTGCGGCAGCATCTGCTGCCCGACAGCGGGTACGGCGACGAGTCGGTGCTGTTCGAGACGCGGACGCCGTACCGGGACGCGAACGGCGATCCGAGCGGCGGCGACGAGGTGCACCTGATCCGGGCGGTCCGCGTCGGTGACGTGGTGTCGCTGCTGTGGGAGCAGGGCTGGGAGAGCACCTCGACCGAGCGCGCCCAGTTCGACGCGGACAGCCGCCGGGCGGTCGAGGCGGTCCGGCGGTGGCTGGACTGAGTACCCGTTTTGCGCCTCCCCGGGTCGGTGCGCTACGGTTGTCGAGCCGACGCGGGGTGGAGCAGCTCGGTAGCTCGCTGGGCTCATAACCCAGAGGTCGCAGGTTCAAATCCTGTCCCCGCTACTCGTGACGAAGGGCCCCGGAGTTCTCTCCGGGGCCCTTCGCCGTTTCCGCCTGCCGCCGGTCCGCGCGGGCCGGCGGCAGGATCGGGGACCCGGCTGATCTCCGGGATCGGAGTGCGATAAGCTTTACGAGCCGACGCGGGGTGGAGCAGCTCGGTAGCTCGCTGGGCTCATAACCCAGAGGTCGCAGGTTCAAATCCTGTCCCCGCTACTCGTGACGAAGGGCCCCGGAATTCTTTCCGGGGCCCTTCGCCGTGTCCGGCGACATCCGCCCTCATCCGCCGTGCCCCGGTTGCGGGTCTCGGCGAGGATGGGGGGCATGTCTGCATGGAACAAGTGGTGGGGCCGCCTGGGCGCGGTCCTCGGTACGGTCGTGCTCTCGGTGTTCGTGCCGGTCGCGGCCTGGGCGTCGTCGGGCACCGGCGAGATCGTGGTGGAGGCGGCGCGCCGGCGCGGCCGCGGCGGGTTCGGCTTCCTCGGCCTGCTCTGCTGCCTCGTGGTGGTCGGCGGCATCGTCCTGCTGGTGCTGCTGCTCACGCGCGGACGCCGCAACCGCCCTCCGCGCTGACCCCCGGGCCCGCACGCCCCGGCTGATCATGAAGTTGGCGGTGCGCCGCGTCCGATTTGTCGCCGCCAACCTCATGATCGCCGGGCAGGGCGGTCGGTCGGGCGCGGCGGGCGGGTCAGCTCGCCAGGGCGGCGTTGGCCTGGGCCATGAAGCGCGAGGTGGCGGTGCGGGCGCCGGAGCGCTTGCCGCGGATGCTTTCGGCCGCGTCGATCAGCAGGGTGCGGACCTTGGCGTGTCCCTTGGGCGGCGGCGCGGGTGACGGACCGGCCAGCCCGTCCAGTTCGGCGCCGAGCGCGGCCATGCGCTTCTCGGACCGGTCGGTCAGCTCGCCGGCGACGAACGAGCGCACCTGCTTGCTGGCGTTGAGGCCGCGCTCCACGCCGAGGAGCCGGCCGGCCGCCACGTTCGTGGTCAGGAAGTCGATCACGTTCGCCACCACCTCCGGGTGGCGGGTGCCCTGGAAGCCGGCCCAGTACATCGACGCCCGGGGCCACTGGGCGGCGGGCGTGCCCGGAAAGGCCACCGCCGCCAGCTCGTCGTCGGTCAGGCGTTGCAGCTCCGGCAACTGGTGCGACCAGGCGAACGAGGCCGCGGTGTGCCCGGTGACCACGAGCTGGCGGGCCAGCTCGCCGCTGTCCGCCTGCTCGACCAGCGCGGCGCTCGGGGTGGCCCGGCCGAAGCGGGCCACCTCCCAGAACTCGAACCAGTCGAGCAGTTCGGCCGAGCTGAAACCGAGCTGCCGCCCCCGGTACATCTCGCTGCCCTGGCCGCGCAGCCACAGCCAGAGCGCCCGGTAGTCGCCGGAGGCGTCCATGGTGCCGGCCACCCGGTTGCCGGAGGCGCGGGTCACGCGGGCGGCCCAGGCGACGTATTCCTTCCAGGGCATCCCGGTGCGCGGCTCGGGCTGGCCCAGCCGGCGCAGCAGCGCGCGGTTGAACACCAGCGCCGCGCTGGTCTGCGCGGCCGCCACGCCCACGGTCCGCTCGTCCACCTGGCCGTAGCGGGCCAGCTGCGCCGGCACCTCGCGCAGGTCGATCCGCCCGTCGGTGGCGTACGGGCTGAGGTCGAGCAGGATGTCCCGGCCGGCGTACTCGGCGAGCAGCGTGTCGTCGATCTGGAACAGGTCCGGCGGGTTGCCGCCGGTGGCCTGGGTGGCCAGCCGGTCGTAGTAGCCGCTCAACCCCTGCCAGGTGACCCGGAAGCTGACCCGGGGGTTCTGCTGCGAGTACAGGCGCAGCGCCTGTTCGGTGGCCGCCGCCCGCCGGTCGCCGCCCCACCAGAACACCGACAGCTCGACCGGGCCGTCGTCGACGGCCGCCTCCTCCGGGCTGCACCCGGCCAGTGCCGGCAGCCCGCCGCCGAGCAGCGGCAGCCCGGCGAGCGCGCCGAGAAGCCGTCGCCGGTCCAGGCCGGGACGGGGTACGGACTGCGCAGCGGGCACGGATCTCTCTCCGAACGTCGGTGGACGGATCATTTCACCGGCCCCTACGGCGGGGTGTCAACGCCGGGCGGGACCTCCGGTGGGCGCGCCGGGCGGCCCTCGCCGGTCATGGTGTACTAGCGCCGTGGAACTTCTGCATTCGGGCAAGGTCCGGGACGTCTACGCCGACGGCGAGGACCTGATCCTGGTCGCCACCGACCGCGTCTCCATCTACGACGTGGTGCTGCCGACCCCGATCCCGGACAAGGGCCGCCTGCTCACCGCGCTGTCGCTGTGGTGGTTCGAGCAGCTGTCCGACCTGGTGCCGAACCACGTGATCTCGGCGACGGACGTGCCGGCGGAGTTCGCCGGCCGGGCGATCCGCTGCCGCCGGCTGGACATGGTGCCGGTCGAGTGCGTGGCCCGGGGCTACCTGACCGGCGGCGGCTTCGCGGAATACCAGCGCACCGGCTCGGTCTCCGGGGTGCCGCTGCCGCGCGGCCTGGTCGAGGCGTCGATCCTGCCCGAGCCGATCTTCACGCCGTCGACGAAGGCGCCGAAGGGCGAGCACGACGAGCCGATCACGTACGAGCAGGTGGTCGACAAGGTCGGCCCGGAGGTCGCGGAGCGGCTGCGGCAGATCACCATCGACGTCTACCGGCGCGGCGCGGAGATCGCCGCCGAGCGGGGCATCCTGATCGCGGACACGAAACTGGAGCTGGGCTGGGCGGCGGACGGCACGCTGGTTCTCGGCGACGAGGTGCTCACCTCCGACTCGTCCCGGTTCTGGCCGGCCGAGTCGTACCAGCCGGGCCGCGCCCAGTTCTCCTACGACAAGCAGTACGTGCGGGACTGGGCCACGTCCAGCGGCTGGGACAAGCAGCCGCCCGCGCCGGAGGTGCCGGCCGAGGTGATCGAGGCGACCCGGGCCCGCTACGTCGAGGTGTACGAGAAGCTCACCGGCAACCGCTGGGACTGACGCTCACTCGGCCCAGTCGAGCGTGCGCTGGACCGCCTTGTGCCACTGACGCAGCTCACGCTCCCGGTGCGCCGGGTCCATCGTCGACTCCCACTGCGCGTCCGAGCGCCACTTCTCGCGCAGCGTGGCCAGGTCGGGCCAGAACCCGACGGCCAGACCGGCGGCGTACGCGGCGCCGAGGCACGTCGTCTCGGTGATCCGGGACCGGACGACCGGCACGGCCAGCACGTCGGCGAGGAACTGCATGAGCAGCTCGTTGCCGGTCATCCCGCCGTCGACCCGCAGCCGGCGCAGCGCCACGTCGGAGTCGGCGTTCATCGCGTCGACCACCTCGCGGGTCTGGAACGCGGACGCCTCCAGCACCGCGCGGGCCAGGTGTCCCTTGGTGATGTAGCCGGTCAGCCCGGCGATCACGCCCCGGGCGTCGCTGCGCCAGTGCGGGGCGAACAGGCCGGAGAAGGCCGGCACCACGTAGCAGCCGCCGTTGTCGTCGACGGTGCGGGCCAGCTCCTCGACCTGCGGGGCGGTGGAGATCAGGCCGAGGTTGTCGCGCAGCCACTGCACCAGCGAGCCGGTGACCGCGATGGCGCCCTCCAGCGCGTACACGGCGGGCTGGCCCTCGATCCGGTACGCCACGGTGGTGAGCAGGCCGTGCCGCGACGGCACCGGGCTGGCCCCGGTGTTGAGCAGCAGGAAGCTGCCGGTGCCGTAGGTGCACTTGGCCTCGCCGGGCTGGAAGCAGGTCTGCCCGAACAACGCGGCCTGCTGGTCGCCGAGCGCGCTCGCCACCGGCACCCCGGCCAGCACCCCCTGGGCGGTGCCGTACACCTCGGCCGAGCTGCGGATCTCGGGCAGCACGGCGGCCGGGACGCGCAGCGCGTCGAGCAGCTCCGGGTCCCAGTCGAGCGTCTCCAGGTCCATCAGCATGGTGCGGCTGGCGTTCGTCACGTCGGTGACGTGCCGGCCGGTCAGCTTCCAGATCAGCCAGCTGTCCATGGTGCCGAACAGCACCTCGCCGCGCTCGGCCCGCTCGCGCAGCCCGTCGACGTGGTCGAGCAGCCAGCGCAGCTTCGGCCCGGCGAAGTAGGTGGCCGGGGTCAGGCCGGTGCGGGCCCGCAGCCGCTCCTGGTCGTACGTCTCGGTCAGCTCCCGCAGCAGCGGGCCGGTGCGGGTGTCCTGCCAGACGATCGCGTTCGCCACCGGGCGGCCGGTTTCCCGGTCCCACACCACAGTGGTCTCCCGCTGGTTGGTGATGCCCACCGCGGCCAGCATCTCGGTGCCGATGTCGGCGCTGGCCAGCGCCTCGCGGACCACGTGTTCGACGTTCGTCCAGATCT
Organism: Micromonospora sp. M42; assembly: GCF_000568915.1. NCBI lineage: Bacteria > Bacillati > Actinomycetota > Actinomycetes > Micromonosporales > Micromonosporaceae > Micromonospora > Micromonospora sp. M42. The sequence continues at coordinate 5,318,726 of NZ_KK037233.1, forward strand.
CCTCGGCGTCGTGTTCCACCCAGCCGGGCCGGGGGAAGATCTGCCGGTGCTCGCGCTGGGCCACGGCGACGATCTCGCCGGCCCGGTCGAAGACGATGCAGCGCGACGACGTGGTGCCCTGGTCGATGGCGGCGACGAACTCTGCGGTCACGGCAGCACCGTACCCGCCGCGAGTGTCCACCGTCTCCTCCCGGCGGCCCGTACGATCATCAGACGTGCGTGACATTGCCGTGTTCAGCGGGTCGGCCCATCCGGTCCTCGCCGCCGAGATCTGCGCCCACCTCCACGTCCCGTTGCATCCGGTCCGGGTGTCCCGGTTCGCCAACGACTGCCTGGAGGTGCAGTTGCAGGCGAACTGCCGGGAGCGCGACGTCTTCCTCATCCAGCCGCTGGTGCCGCCGGTGCAGGAGCACCTGGTCGAGCTGCTGCTCATGATCGACGCGGCCCGGGGCGCGTCGGCCGCCCGGATCACAGTGGTGCTGCCGCACTACGCGTACGCCCGGTCGGACAAGAAGGACGCGCCGCGCATCTCCATCGGCGGCCGGCTCGTCGCCGACCTGCTCACCTCCGCCGGCGCGCACCGGGTGCTGGCCATGACGCTGCACTCGCCGCAGGTGCACGGCTTCTTCAGCGTCCCGGTGGACCACCTGCACGCGCTGCGGGAACTGGCCGCCCACTTCAAGGGGCGCGACCTGGGCAACGCGGTGGTGGTCTCGCCGGACCTGGGCAACGCCAAGGAGGCCGCCGCGTTCGCCCGGATGCTGGGTACGCCGGTGGCGGCCGGCGCGAAGCAGCGCTTCAGCGACGACCGGGTGCAGATCAGCACGATCATCGGCGACGTGACGGACCGGGACGTGATCGTGCTGGACGACGAGATCGCCAAGGGCAGCACCGTGATCGAGCTGATCTCGCACCTGCGCGAGCGGCGGGTCCGCTCGATCCGGCTGGCCTGTACGCACGGCCTGTTCTCCAGCGGGGCGCTGGAGCGGCTCAGCGCGCAGGAGGGCGTACTGGAGATCGTCTGCACCAACACCGTGCCGATCCCGGCGGAGAAGCGGGTGCCGAAGCTGGAGGTGCTGTCGGTGGCGCCGGCTCTGGCCGAGGCGATGCGGCGGATCCACAACGGGGAGTCGGTCAGCGCCCTGTTCGCCTGACGGTGGCGAGCGCGGCGGTGATCCGGACGACGGTGCCGGCGTCGCCGGTCTCCACCTCCATCGTGTCGCTCAGCTCCCGGGCCAGCCAGAGGCCCCAGCCGCCGGCGGTGTCCGGCGCCGGCCGGTCACGGTCGCGCAGCCGCCGCTCGCTGATCCCGGGCCCGTGGTCGGCGACCTGGCAGACCAGCTCGCCGTCGCGCTGCCAGAGTCGCAACCAGCCCTGCCCGCCGCCGTGCCGCACCGCGTTGGTGATCAGCTCGTTGACCGCCAGCACGAAGTCGTCCAGCCGTTGACCGGACAGGCCAGAGTCCTGCGCGCAGGAGGTCACCGAGTGCCGCAGCTCGGTCACCTGCGCCTGACCGAAGGCCGTGGCGAGAAGGAGGGAAGGTTCGATGGGCACAACCGTACGCGGTGCGGGGAGTTCTGCGTCTGTCATGACCCCGTCCCGACGATGGCTCTCGACGACTTTCGCGGCATTTCAACCGTACGTCAGGGTTTCTCAGGCCGCACCGGCCGGGGTCCCCTCGACCGGCTGTGACAGGGTGACGCACATGCCGTCGTCCTCCGGCCTCGAGGGCCCGTTCTGGCGCTCCATCGCGGTGTTCCGGTTCGCCGCGCTCGCGTACGTCGGGCTGGTCGTGCTGCGCGACGCGGACCGCTACGCGCACCCGGTCGCCGCGGGCGGCGTCCTGCTGGCGATGCTGGCCTGGAGCGGCGTGACGGCGGCCGGCTACGGCCGCCCGGCCGGGCGGCGCTGGCCGCTGCTGCTGGCCGACCTCGGCGTGGTGCTGGCGATCATCCTGGTCACGCCCTGGGTGGTCGGGCGCGCGGCGCTCGCCGCCGGCGTGCCGATGCTGACCGCCGCCTGGCTGGCCGGGCCGGTGCTCGCCTGGGCGGTCTCCGGCGGGCGCGGCGCGGCGCGGTGGCCGCGCTGGTGCTCGGCGGCGCCGACCTCGCCACCCGGGACCGGATCAGCCCGTCCGCGCTGACCGGGGCGATCCTGATGTTGCTCGCCGGTGTGGTGGTCGGGCACGTGGCGCGGCTGGCGGTGCAGGCGGAGGAGCGGTTGCAGCGGGCGGTGGAACTGGAGGCGGCGACCCGGGAACGGGAGCGGCTGGCCCGCGACATCCACGACTCCGTGCTCCAGGTGCTCGCGCTGGTCCGGCGGCGCGGCGCGGACCTGGACGGCGAGGCGGCCGAGCTGGCCCGGCTGGCCGGCGAGCAGGAGGCCGCGCTGCGGGCGCTCATCGGCCGGGCGGGCGCGCCGCCGGACCCGGCCGGGGCCGAGCAGGACCTGCGCGACCTGATCGACAGGTACGCCTCGGCCACCGTCGTGGTGTCCGCGCCCGCCACCCCGGTGCCGTTGCCCGCGCGGACCGCCGGTGAGCTGGGCGCGGCGGTCGGCGCGGCGCTGGACAACGTGGCCCGGCACGCCGGTGGGCGGGCCTGGGTGCTGATCGAGGACGAGGAGGAGACGGTGACCGTCTCGGTACGCGACGAGGGGCCGGGCATCCCGGACGGGCGGCTGGCGGAGGCCGCCGCGCAGGGGCGGCTCGGGGTGGCGCAGTCCATCCGGGGCCGGGTGGCCGACCTGGGCGGCGAGGTGCGGATCGCGTCCGCGCCGGGCGCCGGCACCGAGATCGAGCTGATCGTGCCGAGGAGCCGCGGGTGAGCATCCGGGTGATGGTGGTCGACGACCACCCGATGTGGCGCGAGGGCGTGGCCCGCGACCTCACCGAGGCGGGTCACCAGGTGGTGGCGACCAGCGGCGAGGGGCGGCAGGCGGTACGGGTGGCCGCGGCGGCCCGCCCCGACCTGGTCGTGCTCGACCTCCAGCTGCCGGACATCTCCGGCGTCGAGGTGATCCGGGGGCTGCGCGCGGCGTTGCCCGAGGTGCGGGTGCTCATGCTCTCGGCCAGCGGCGAGCCGCAGGGCGTGCTGGACGCGGTCAAGGCCGGCGCCACCGGCTACCTGGTCAAGTCGGCCGCCCCGGCGGAGTTCCTGGACGCGGTGCGCCGTACGGCGGCCGGCGAGCCGGTGTTCACGCCGGGCCTGGCCGGCCTGGTGCTGGGGGAGTACCGGCGGCTGGCCGCGGCGCCGCCCGCCCCGGACGACGACGCACCCCGGCTCACCGAGCGGGAGACCGAGGTGCTGCGCCTGGTCGCCAAGGGGCTGTCCTACAAGCAGATCGCCGACCGGCTGGGCCTGTCCCACCGGACCGTGCAGAACCACGTGCAGAACACCCTGGGCAAGCTCCAGTTGCACAACCGGGTCGAGCTGACCCGGTACGCCATCGAGCGGGGCCTGGACGGCTAGCTAGCGGGCGTCCGGCGGGCGGGTCTCGTGCACCGCCAGCTCCTCCGCGCTGGCCCCGCCACCGGCCGCGCCCGCGTCGTAGGCGACGTTGTCGGTCTCCTGGTCGGTGTGCGCGCCCTCGTCCGGCTCGACCAGCCGGCCCACCTGGTGGTCGGCGACGGTGCCGAGCTGACCGTGGTCGTACACGGAGACGGGGGAGTCCGGGTCGGATACCGGGCCCGGGTCGATCACGTCGGCGTCGAGCTGGGCCTGCGCGGCGGCCTCCTCGCTGTCCGCCTCGGCGGCGATGTCCGGGTCGACCGGGCCGGCCAGCGGGTCGTCGGCGGGACGCTCGTACTGCTCGCGCTGGAGCTTGTAGTCCAGCGACTCGCCGTCGAGCTGCTCCTCCGCCGTGGTGCCGAACTCGTCCACCGCGACCGGCGTGCGGTCGCCGGGGAGCTGGGCCGGCTCGGGGCCGTCCGCCTCGCGCCCGGTCAGCACGTCGTCGTTGGCGGTGGAGTCGTCGTCGGCGGTGTCGGGCAGGCCCGCCGCCTCGGGATCGGACACGGGGGTGGGGTACTCGTCGTCGCGCATGCTCGGGAACTACCCACTGCGCTCCCCGCCCTAACCGCAACCGGCCGGGTGGATCGGGAGCAACAGGGCGAAAGGGCGCCTCAGTTGCGGACCGCCGCCTCGTCCTCGACGTACAGCACGCACCACACCACCTTGCCGTCGGGCAGCGGAGTACTGCCCCAGCGCCGGGCCACCGTGTCGATGAGCAGCAGCCCGCGCCCGCCCAGCGCGTCCGCCGCCGCCGGACCCGCGTACGCGGGCTGCCCGGCCGAGTGGTCGCGGACGGCCACGTGCAGCGCGTTGCCGCGCGGCGCCAGCCGGAGCGTCATCGGGGTCAGCGCGTGCGCCACCACGTTGTTGACCATCTCGGTGACCGCGATGCAGGCCGGTTCGACCAGCTCCGGCAGGCCCCACCGGAGGCACCCGGCGGAGACCAGCGACCGTGCCTCGCGCGCGGCCTCGACCACCGGGGGCAGTTCGACGCCGAGCGGGTCCGGCGGCGGGTCCGGCGGCGTGGCGTCCGGGTCGAGCAGCATCTCGCTGGCCGGCCAGTCGGACACCGCCCGGCAGACCTCGTCCAGCGCGTCGCGGGCCAGCGGGTCGGCGATACGCACCCCGGACAGGTCCACGAGCAGCAGGCCGGGGCGCTGCCACAGCCGGGCCAGCAGCGCGTCCCGCACGGCCTCCACCTCGGCCCGGTCGAGCACGCCGGTCAGCCGGACTCTCGCGGAGGAATCGTCGGTCTCCACCAGGCAACGCGCATCCGTCGGCATGATCGCCCCATTGTGCACCTCGGCCGCCGCCCGCGCACCGGTCCGGTCGGCGGGACTCACGGCCGGCCCGTCCGGGACCGGCGGCTGATCGCCGCCGCCGTGCCGACAGCGGTGCCGGCCGCCAGACCGACGGCCGCGGTGAGCCGCAGCAACTGACCCCGCCGCCCGGACCAGCCGTCGGTCCGCTCCGCCGCCGCGCCGGGGGTGAAGACGGCGCCGGTGGAGTCGGCGCGTACGCCGGGCCCGAACTGGGTGCGCGCGGTGTACCAGCCCATCACCCGCTCGGCCAGCGCCGGGGCGAGCCGCCACTGGAGCCCGATCAGCCGGGCCGCGCCGCCCGCGTACGCCTCCCGCCGGGGCCGGCGCAGCAGCTTCACGATCGTCTCGGCGACCATCTCCGGCGGGTACACCGGCGGTGGCGGGGTCAGTTCCCGGCCGGTGTGGTTGGCCGCGTGCCGGAAGAACGGCGTGTCGATGGTGGCCGGCAGCACCGTGCAGATCGAGATGTTGCCCCGCCCGGTCACCCGCAGCTCCTGCCGGACCGTGTCGGCCAGCCCGCGGATCGCGTGCTTCGTGGCGTTGTACGCCGACTGGTACGGCATCGCCACCTCGGCCAGCACCGAGGCGTTGTTGACCAGCACCCCGCCACCGGCGGCGGTCAGCCAGGGCAGCGCCGCGCGTGTCCCGTACACGGCCCCCAGCAGGTTCACGTCCACCACCCGGCGGAACTCGGCCACCGGGATCTCGTCGAACAGTCCCACGGTGCCGACCGCGGCGTTGTTGACCCAGGCGTCGATCCGGCCGAACTCGGCCACCGCCCGCGCCGCGAGCTGCTCCACCGCCTCCGGGTCGGTCACGTCGGTGGGCACCACCAGGGCCCGTCCGCCCAGTTCCCGGCAGCTCGCCGCCACCCGGCGCAGCGCCGACCCGGTCCGGGCGGCGAGCACCACGTCGGCGCCCCGCTGGGCCAGCGCGTACGCGGTCGCCGCGCCGATCCCGCTGGAGGCGCCGGTGATGACGACCGTGGCGTCGGAGAGGCTGCGGGTTAGCGGCATCCTTTGGCGGTACCCCCGGGCCGCCCGGTCATGCCGACCGATTTCGACGGTGATCGGGTTCGGTCGGCCGTCCCGCTCGCGGGACAGCGGTGGCCCGGTGACCCCGATCTGCCAGGTTTGGGCGCGCCGGACCTGGGTTAATGGGACGCTCTGACCGGAGACCCCGCTACGCGAGAAACGCATGGAGGTGCACCATGCGCGTCGGCCTTGTATGCGCGCACGCCGGCTCGTCCACCGACGGTCCCACCGTCGGGACGCAGGAGCACATTGCGCGCGTGGCGGCGGAGCTCGCCGCCCGGGGCCATGACGTCCGCGTGTACGAGCGCCGTGCCGCCGCCGCCCAGCCCGCCCTGACCGAACTCGACGGCTACCGGGTGGAACGTGTGCCGGTCGGCCCGCCCGACGTGCTCTCCACCGCCGAGCTGGTGCCCTTCGTCGCCGAGTACGGCCGCTGGCTGGCCGGGCAGTGGGCCGGTGACTGGACCCCCGACGTGGTGCACGGCCACTACTGGGTCGGCGGGCTGGCCGCCGCCCACGCGGTACGCGCCACGGACATCCCGGTGGTGCAGACGTTCCACTCGCTCGGCGTCGAGCAGCTGCGGCACCTCGGGCCCCGGTACGGCGGGCCGGGCGAGCGCATCCCGCTGGAACGGGCGCTGACCCGGGCGGTGGACGTGGCGGTGGCCCAGTGCAACGACGAGGTGGACGAGCTGACCCGGATGGGCCTGCAGCGCACGTCGGTGGCGATGGTGCCGACCGGGGTGGACACCGGCCAGTTCCATCCGGACGGCGAGGCGGCGCCCCGCGACCAGCGGGCCCGGATCCTCTCCGTCGGCGGGCTCGCCCCCGGACACGGGCAGGACGACCTGATCCGGGCGATGCGGCTGGTCGGCGACGCGGAGCTGGTGATCGCCGGCGGCCCGCCGGCCGAGCGGCTGGACGGGCACGCCGAGGCGCGCCGGCTGCGGGAGCTGGCCGAGCGGGCCGGGGTGGCGGAGCAGGTGAAGCTGGTCGGCGCGGTGCCGCACGACCAGATGGCGACCTGGTACCGCTCCGCCGACGTGGTGGCCTGCACGCCGCACTACGCGTCGGCCGGGCGGGTGTCGCTGGAGGCGATGGCCTGCGGCGTGCCGGTGGTCGGTTACGCCATGGGCGGCATCGCCGACGCGGTGGTGGACGAGGTGACCGGCAAGCTGGTGCCGCCCGGTGACGTACGCACGCTCGGGGTCACGCTGCGCCGGCTGTTGTCGGACAACGCCGGGCGGTTCGCGTACGGGCACGCCGCGGTGGACCGGGTCCGGTGCAGCTACACGTGGGAACGTACCGCTGCCGCGCTGGAACGTCTCTACGAGCGGGTGATCGGGCGTCGCCGCCCGGCCACGCCGATCGAGCCGACGCCGGTCGAGGTGACGCCGCCGGTCGAGGTGGCCGTCTCGGAACGGGGACCGGTCGAGGCGGCCTGAACCGGCACCATCCCGGCGCCCACGATCGCCTTCTGGCGGGCGCTGGCGTGGTGGTGCTGCGGTTCGGCGTACCGGGTCAGGCCGACCACCGCCGCGAGCGTGACCAGGAAGCCCAGACCGGCCAGCCACTCCCGGCCGGGCCAGATCTTGTCGTTGAGCAGCAGCAGGCCGACGATCGCCGCGGGCACCGCCCCGGCGGCGTCCATCGCGGCCACCGCCGCCGTGGTCGACCCGCGCTGCATGGCCAGGCCGAGCAGCAGCTGGCCGATGACCGAGTGCACGATCAGCAGGTAGAGCAGCGGGTCGCGCACGAACGCCTCCACCGATCCGGCCGAGGCGAGCGGGCGCGCCGCCACCGCGGCGGCGGAGAACGCCATCCCGGCCAGTGAGCCGAGCACCACCGACCCGAGCGCGCCGTGCAGCCGGGCGGCGAAGAACCCGGACCCGGCGATCGCGAACACCGCCACCGCCAGGCCGACCAGTCCGGCGGTGCCGAGCTGCCGCGACGGCGCCGGCTGGGCCGACAGCACCAGCGCGGTGATGCCGGCGAACAGCAGCACCAGCAGCACCACCTCGGCGGCCGGCAACCGCCACTTGAGCACCAGCACGCCGAGCACGGCGGTCACCCCGAGCCCGGCCGCCACGCTCGCCTGCACCAGGAACAGCGGCAGGTCGCGGCGGGCCAGGAACGCCAGCACGAAGCCGACCACCTGGCAGGTCAGGCCGATCAGGTACGTCCGGTGCCCGGCCAGGCGCAGCAGCAGCCCCGGGTCGAACGTGTGGTGCACGGTTGTCCGCGCCGCGGCGACCGACTGGAGAAGGTTGGCGAAGCCGTACGCGACGATCATCGCTGCCAGGAAGCACCAACCGGAGGAAACCACCTGGCGAGGATAGAGGCTCTTCCCGGTTCAGCGCTCGGCTGGACGGCCGAGCCGGGCCAGGATGTCGTCGTGCAGCGCGCCGTTGCTGGCCACGGCGCTGATGTCGGCGGAGTCCGCGCCCCCCGGGGCCGGCCGGCCGGCCAGATCCGTGATCACGCCACCCGCCTCGGTGACGATCGGCACCAGCGCGGCGATGTCCCACAGCGACAGCTCCGGCTCCACCATCACGTCCAGCGCGCCCTCGGCCAGCAGCATGTAACCGTAGAAGTCGCCGTACGCGCGGCTGCGCCAGGTGTCCCGCATGAGCTGGAGGATCGCGTCCAGCCGGCCGGCCTGCTCCCACCCGGTCAGCGACGAGTAGCAGATGCTCGCGTCGCCGAGCGCGGTGACGCCGGAGACCCGGATCGGCGTGCCGTCCGCCGGTCCGGCGCCGGCGAACGCGCCCGCGCCGAGCGCGCCCCACCAGCGGCGGCCCAGCGCCGGGGCGGAGACCAGGCCGAGCACCGGCCGGTCGTGCTCCAGCAGCGCGATCAGGGTGGCCCAGACCGGTACGCCCCGGACGAAGTTCTTCGTGCCGTCGATCGGGTCGATCACCCAGCGCCGCCCGTCCGGCCCGGCCGGCGGCTGCTCGCCGTACTCCTCGCCGAGCAGGCCGTCGCCGGGACGGTGGGTGGCCAGCAGCGCGCGGATCTCCCGCTCCACGGCGGTGTCCGCGTCGGAGACCGGGGTCAGGTCCGGCTTCGACTCGACGCGCAGGTCCAGCGCGCGGAACCGGGCCGAGGAGACCGCGTCCGCGGCGTCGGCGAGCAGGTGGGCGAGGGCGAGATCGTCGGCGTACCCGGTCATGACGGACACGCTAGTGGCGTGACCACGACCGTCGGTCGTCGGGGCGTCACCCGAGCGCTGTCACCGCCTCAGTCGGGGCCGACCAGGAGGACGAAGGTGCGTGCCAGGCCGAAACGGTCGGTGCGCGGCCAGTCCAGAGCGGCGAGCGCGGCGGCGGACGGCTCGTGCCGCCGGCCGTTGATCCGCACCTCGCACTCGGTGACGTCGCCACCCTGGCCGACCAGCATGCGAACGCCGTTGAGATGTGGACGGTCCAGCCCGGCCGCGATCACCGGCGCCAGGGTCGACCACGGCATCGCCTCGGCGAACCACTCCTGCTTGTGCTGCGATCCGTCGGCGGACCATCCGGTCACGCCGCCGACGATCGCATGCCAGCCGGCGAACCCGCCCTTGTCGCCCGACCTGAAGTGGCTCGCCAGCCGCCCTCGCTGCTCGATCATCTCCAGGACCGTCACCAGGCAGGTCTCGATCCACGCCCCGATCGCCTGACGGGCCGCCTCGACCGGGTCGGCCGCCAGGCCGAGCGTGCAGTCGACGATCGTCGGCACGTCCGGCCGGTCCGCGTTCAGCAGGAGCTCCAGGTCCAGGTGGCGGTAGTCGTCGCTGTCCGGTGGAAGGACCCGGACGCCCAGCGATCCCGACCGCAGCATCGGCCCGTCGGTCATCCGCCACTCGCCACCCACCTCGGCGAGCATCGGCGCGGCCAGCTCCAGCACCCGCTCGGCGGGCAGAGGCCGTGGGGTCGGCCGGGGATCGATCATGGTGGGTCAGCGTACCGGTGAGGCCCGGCGCCGTGGGCCCGGCCGGCGACGCCGGTCAGGACCCGGCGAGCGGATCGCCGGGGTTGCGCTCCGGCTCGCGCGGGTCGCCCTCGCCGCTGCGGGAGGCCAGCAACCGGCGGTACGAGGCGAGCCGGCGCGCGTCCGCCTTCCCGGCGGCCACCCAGGCGTCCAGCGCGCAGTCCGCCTCGTCGGCGGTGTGCGGGCAGTTGGCCGGGCAGTCCACCGTCGCCTCGACGAGGTCCGGGAAGCCGTGCAGCAGGCTCTCGGCGGACACGTGGGCCAGCCCGAAGCTGCGTACCCCCGGGGTGTCGACGATCCAGCCGGTGTCGCCGTCGGCGCCGGGCTCGGCGGGCAGCCGCAACGCCACCGCGCTGGTCGAGGTGTGCCGGCCCCGGCCGATCGCGCTGACCGTGCCCACCGCGCGTTCGGCGTCCGGGACCAGGCGGTTGACCAGCGTCGACTTGCCCACGCCGGAGTGACCCACCATCACCGACACCCGGCCGGCGAGCAGCGCGCGCAGCGCGGCCAGGTCGGAGTCCGGGCGGATCAGCACGTACGGCAGCTCCAGCTCGGTGTAGTAGCCGAGCACCGCCTCCGGGCCACCCAGGTCGGCCTTGGTGAGGCAGAGCAGCGGCTCGATGTCGGCGTCGTACGCGGCCACCAGGCAGCGGTCGATGAACCCGGTACGCGGCGGCGGGTCGGCGAGCGCGCTGACGATCACCAACTGGTCGGCGTTCGCCACCACCACCCGTTCCAGCCGCCCCTCGGCGGTGGTCTCGTCGTCGTCCGCGGTACGCCGCAGCACCGAGGTCCGTTCGGAGATGCGCACGATCCGGGCCAGCGCGCCCGGCGCGCCGGAGGTGTCCCCGACCAGACCCACCCGGTCACCCACCACCACCGACTTGCGTCCCAGCTCGCGGGCGCGCATGGCGGTGACGAGCGGGGCATCCGGCCCGGCCCCGGGCAGCACGCAGGTGTAGCGGCCCCGGTCGACGGCGATGACGAACCCGTCGACGGCGTCGGCGTGCCGGGGGCGGGTGCGCGTACGCGGCCGCGACGACCGGCCCGGTCGGACCCGGACGTCGTCCTCGTCGTACTCGCGCCGCTTCGTCGCCAGGACGTCCCCCCCCGCTGTCAGTTCTTGCCGGTCACCATCCCCGACCATAGTGCCGGGAACTCCGGCATGGTCTTGGAGGTGCACGCCACGTCGTCGACCTCGATGCCGGGGACGGCCAGCCCGGCCACCGCCGCGGCGTGCGCCATCCGGTGGTCGGCGTACGTGCGGAACGTCCCGCCGCGCAGCGGGCGGGGCCGGATGTCCAGCCCGTCGGGGGTCTCGGTGATGTCCGCGCCGAGCGCGGTGAACTCCTTGGCGAGTGCGGTGACCCGGTCGGTCTCGTGGCCCCGGATGTGGCCGATGCCGGTGAGCCGGGACGGGCCGTCGGCCAGCAGCGTGAGCGCGGTCAGTACCGGGGTCAGCTCGCCGACGTCGGAGAGGTCGGCGTCCAGCCCGCGTACCGTGCCGGTGCCCCGCACGGTCAGGCCGTCGGTGCCGAGCGTCACCTCGCCGCCCATCCGGTGCAGCAGCTCCCGCAGCCGCTCGACCGGCTGGAGGCTGCTGCGCGCCAGTCCTGCAACGTCACCTCGCCGCCGGTGACCAGCGCGGCGGCGAAGAACGGCGCGGCGCCGGAGAGGTCGGGTTCGATCTCCCAGCCCCGCCCGGACAGCGGGCCCGGCTCGACGGCCCAGACGTCCGGCGTGGTGTCGTCCACCGCGGCGCCGGCGGCGCGCAGCATCTGCACCGTCATCCGCAGGTGCGGCGCGGACGGGACCGGGGGACCCTGGTGCCGGACCACCACGCCCCGGTCGAACCGGGGCGCGGCCAGCAGCAGCCCGGAGACGAGCTGGCTGGACGCGGAGGCGTCGATGACCACGTCGCCGCCGGTCACCTGCCCGGCGCCGAGCACGACGAGCGGCAGGCTGCCCGTCGGCGGGGCGTCGATGCGGACGCCGAGCGCCCGCAGCGCGCCGATCAGCGGGCCGAGCGGGCGCGTGCGGGCGTGCGGGTCGCCGTCGAACGTGACCCGGCCGGCGGCCAGCCCCGCCACCGGCGGCAGGAAGCGCATCACCGTGCCGGCCAGGCCGACGTCGACGTGCGCCGGCCCGGCGAGCGGATGCGGGCGGACCAGCCAGCGGTCGTCGTCGGAGATGGACATGTGCGCGCCCAGCTCGCGCAGGCCGCCGGCCATCAGCTCGGTGTCCCGGGCGCGCAGCGGCCGGGCCAGTGTCGACGGCCCGCTGGCCAGCGCGCCGAGCACCAGGGCCCGGGCGGTCATCGACTTGGAGCCGGGCAGGCGCAGTGTCGCGGCGACCGGGTCGCTGGCGGTCGGCGCGGTCCACGGTTGCGGCTGACGGGTAGCGATCGGATTCCCCACGGTCACATTCTGCCAAGTTCCCGGCCCGGTGGAACCGTCCGTGGCCGCTGCTCCCGTTGGGCGGGACAGCCGAAACGTCCGGATGGGGCTAGCGTGGGCGCCATGTGCGGGAGGTACGCCACGACCCGGAGCGCCGGTGACCTGAGCGCGCTGTTCTCCTCGGCTGACGAGACCGGCGGGGTGGCGCCGGACTTCAACGTCGCCCCGACCGATCCGGTGCCGCTGGTCCGGCTCGCTCCGGAGGGGCACCGGCTGCTCTCCCTGGGCCGCTGGGGGCTGTTGCCGGGGTGGTCCCGCAGCGCCGCCGGCGCCGCCCGCATGATCAACGCGCGGGCCGAGACGGTTGCGACCAGCCGGGCGTACGCGCCGTCGTTCGCCCGGCGCCGGTGCCTGGTGCCGGCCGACGGGTGGTACGAGTGGGTCCGGCTCGCCGGTGGCGGGCGGCAGCCCTACTTCATGACGCCCCGGGACGGCTCGGTGCTCGCCTTCGCCGGCATCTGGTCGGCGTGGGAGTCGGCCGGGGTGGCCCGGCTCACGTTCAGCGTGCTCACCACCGCTGCGGTCGGCGAGCTGGCCGAGGTGCACGACCGGATGCCGCTGCTGCTGGCGCCGGATCGCTGGGCGGATTGGCTCGGCCCCGCCGACGACCCGGCCGGATTGCTCGCGCCGCCCGACGCCGGCCTGCTCGCCGGGCTGGAGATCCGCCCGGTCTCCCGGGCGGTCGGCGACGTCCGCAACGACGGTCCCGAGCTGATCGCGCGGGTGTCTCCGGAGGGCGAGGAGGCGGTCTCCGGGCCGACCCTTTTCTGATCACGCTCCGCCACATCGACGCGCCCCTTTTGCCGGGGTTGCGCCGGAAAAGTCGCCCGGACGTTCAGTCAGTTTCATTGAAGACTCTTGTCCTTACGTATGCGAATGCGATAGAACACAGCGCCGGTGATGGGCGTTGGTTCGCACGGGGCGACGACACCCATCGATCTTGCTGAAAGATCTCTGCCGGTCCCACGGGGGAGGTGGGTGTATTGACACGGGCACGCATGCCCCGCCCGCACGAGGTCGCCGCGGCACGGCGCGACCCACGACTGCTGCGGGCTCTGCACGAACGACGCCAGGACGAGGCGTGGCGCACCAGAGGCACCTGTCAGAACGTCGATCCGGAGACGTTCTTCCCGGCGCCGAACGAGCCGGCCGACGCGGCGGTGGCGCTCTGCCGCACGTGCGACGTCCAGGGCTCCTGCCTGGCCTGGGCGCTGGAGGTGGGCGACTGCCACGGCGTCTGGGGCGGCACGACGCCGCGCGAGCGCCGAGCCATGCTCGTGGCCTGGCGCAGCGAGGTGCAACCCGATCCGGACGCGATCGACGACGCCGGCCCGCCGGTGCGTGACCGCCTGCTCACCCTGGTGCCGCTGAGCTGATCCCTCGTCGCCCGTGGCCCGTCCGCGGGCCACGGGCGACGACCGGTTCGGCCCGTCCCGGCGCCGCCGGCCGACCGGCACGCGCAGAATGGGCCGGTGCGGCACGACGACGAGATCGACACACCCCGGGGACGGGCGCGGTTCCGCTTCCACCCGCCCGCAGACGGCGCGACAGTGCTGGTGCTGGGCCACGGGGCAGGCGGCGACGTGGACGCGCCGGACCTCACGGCGGTCCGGGACGCGGTGCGCGACGCCGGGGCCGGGGTGGCCCTGGTGACCCAGCCGTACCGGGTCGCCGGGCGGCGCGCGCCCGCTCCCGCCGGGCACCTCGACGAGGCGTGGACGGCGGTGCTGGCCGAGCTTCGCCGGCGCGCCCCGCAGGTGCGCGACTGGGTGGTCGGCGGCCGGTCCTTGACAACCGATCTATCCGTCACAGTCCGATCTCGCCGGGATGGGGCATATAAAAGTCACGTTCACGCTCAAAGGGATGTTCTTGTGGGGGCGGCCGGAGTCGTCGCGCTGGCGTTCCCGCTGCAACCCGCCGGGCGGCCCGGAACGCTCCCGGGCCGCGGAACTGCTCACCGGGCTGCCCACGCTCGTGGTCAACGGCGACCCGGGAACCCGTTTCGGCGTGCCCGAACCCGGCCCGGGGATCGAGGTGGGTGGTCCGGGCCGGGACAGCGGCACGACCTGCGGGGCGACCCGGCCGGCACGGCCGCCGTGGTCCGGGACTGGCTGCGCGTACACGGATGGTTGTCCTGAGCGACGGCGCGCGCCGTGACCGTCGCCCGCGGCGGGTCGTTGCACCGGTTGGTGCCGGCCGCCCGGTTCGGGTGCGCCGGGGCCACCCTCCCAGGCCCTTCCTGGTCCCAGCGGCGGTCGCGGCCGCCGCCGGGGCCAGGATCGGGTGGGACCGGTGGAATGCCGCACCCCGTACCTCGCGTTACCTCCCTGTGGACGACGACAGTGCCAGCGCGAGGGGGGTGACCGGTGCCGATACAGACACGGAGCCGGGAACGGGACGAACGGGACGAGCGGCAGCTCAGGCGGCTGCTCGACGCGCCGGAGTGGCCCGCGGCGTCGGTCGTGAGCACCGGCACAGACTCCGGAAGTGAATCTGCCGGAAAGTGGGTACGCGTATCCTCAGCGGGAAAGCATCCGACGCGAGGGGATGTGCGGTTGACCACCGAGAAGACGGACGAGCGCAGGGCCCGCTTCGAGCGGGACGCTATGCCCTTCGTCGACCAGCTCTACGCCGCCGGTCTGCGGATGACCCGCAACCCGGCCGACGCGGAGGACCTGGTTCAGGAGACGTACCTGAAGGCGTACGCCGCCTTCCACCAGTTCGAGCAGGGCACGAACCTGAAGGCCTGGCTCTACCGGATCCTGACCAACACCTACATCAACACCTACCGTAAGCGGCAGCGGCAGCCCATTCAGGCGCCGACCGAGGAGATCACCGACTGGCAGCTCGCCGAGGCCGAGTCGCACACCTCCAGCGGCCTGCGCTCGGCCGAGACGGAGGCGCTCGACCGGCTCCCGGACAGCGACGTCAAGGAGGCCCTCCAGCAGTTGCCGGAGGAGTTCCGCCTGGCCGTCTACCTGACCGACGTCGAGGGCTTCTCCTACAAGGAGGTCGCCGACATCATGGGCACGCCGATCGGCACCGTGATGTCCCGTCTGCACCGTGGCCGACGTAATCTGCGGAAGCTGCTCGAGCAGTACGCGGCGGAGCGCGGTTTCAGCGCCGCCTCGTCGAAGAAGGGTTCGACCGCCGCCGCCAGCCGGGAGGTGTGACCGTGAGCTGTGGACAACCGCACGAGACGGACTGCCGCGAGGTGCTCGCCGAGGTCTACCTCTACCTCGACCTGGAGTGCGGCGAGGAGCGCCGGCTGCTGATCCGGCACCACCTGGACGAGTGCGGGCCGTGCCTGCGCGAGTACGGCATCGAGCAGGAGGTCAAGGCGCTCGTGGCCCGGTGCTGCGGCAACGACTCGGCGCCGGAGAAGCTGCGTGAGCGGCTGCGTCTGCGGCTGACCGAGCTGGTGGTCTTCGAGACCACCGAGTCCCGCGAACTGGCCGACTGAACAAGCGACGGAACGGCCCGGGTCCGAATGATCGGACCCGGGCCGTCACGCGTTTCCGGCAGGTGCCGCGCTGTTCCCGATGATCAGGAGTTGGGGCGCTTGCCGTGGTTGGCGCTGCTCTTCTTCCGGGCCTTCTTCTTGCGGGCCTTCTTCGCCATGCTCTGCCTCCTTGTGCTGGTCACGGTTCCGTCCGCGGCTGGCCGCGGCGGAGGTCGCGGTGTGGCTCCCCGGCTCGCCGGTGGCCGACCCGCACGATGCTAGTGCCGACGCAGCCCGCCGGAGCGCGCTGGGGCGCATCGCGTGCCCGGTGGTGCGCGGCCCGGCGTGACCGGCGTCATGATTGGATACCGTTCGCAGGACTGTCGGGGAGTCGTCGGGGAGAGGGAGGGCCGGAAGATGGCCGAGGAGATCCGCGCCGAGATGGTGGCGAACGTCTGGAAGGTCGTGGTGTCGGCCGGCGACACCGTGTCCGAGGGCGACACGCTCGTCATCCTGGAGTCGATGAAGATGGAGATCCCGGTGGTCGCCGAGTCCGACGGCGTGGTGCAGCGCCTCGCCGTCAACGAGGGAGACGTGGTGCAGGACGGCGACCTGATCGCGGAGATCGGTTGACCGCCCTGCTGGTGCGCCGCGCCGAGCCGGCGGACTTCCCGGCCGTGGCGCGGCTGACTGTGGCCGCGTACGAGGCGGACGGCCAGCTCAGGGACGAGAGCGGGTACGCGCCGGTGCTCGCCGACGTGGCCACCCGCGCCCAGACCGGCGAGGTGCTGGTGGCCGTCGACGACACCACCGGCCAGGTGCTCGGCGCGGTGACGTTCGTGCTGCCCGGCACCCCGTACGCCGAACTCGCCGGCCCGGGCGAGGCGGAGTTCCGGATGCTCGCGGTGGATCCGGCCGCGCAGGGCCGGGGCGCCGGCGCCGCGCTCGCGGCCGCGTGCGTGACGCGCGCGACGGAGCTGGGCTGCACGGCGGTGGTGATCTGCGTACGCGCCGGGATGGCGGCGAACGCGCACCGCCTCTACGAGCGGCTCGGGTTCGTCCGGCTGCCGGAGAAGGACTGGTCGCCGCTGCCCGGCATCGACCTGCTCGGTCTGCGGCTGGACCTGACCGCGGCGGGCTGAACCGGCTCAGCCCTGGCCGGTCTCGCCGATCTTGGCGAGCAGCTCGTCGGCCACCTCGAGCGCGATCCGCTTCCGCTCGTCGTCGGTGATGCCGGGCGCGCGGACCGCGAACCAGCTGGTGTGCACCGCGAACAGCGTCAGCGCGGCCCGCAGCTGGGCGGCCGGCGAGTCGTCACCCCGGCACAGCTCGTGGGCCAGCCGCATCATCCGGTCCCGCATCTGCTGGCCGGCGACCAGGCTCTTGAGCACCGTCTGGTTCTGCTCGAAGAAGCGCATCACCTGGGGCAGGTCGCCGGCGAACATGCTGTCGGCGTACCGCCCGAGCAGGGCGCGCCGGGTCGCCAGGGTGGGTGGCTGGTCGGCGGCCCAGGCGATCAGCTCGTCCATCCGGCGCAGCCGGTCGTCGACGAAGCTGGTGACGATCTCGTCCTTGCTCTTGAAGTGGTAGTAGAGCGCCGCCTTCGTGACGCCGAGCCGCTCGGCGATCTCCCGCAGTGACGTCTTCTCGTAGCCCTGCTCGGTGAAGAGTTCCAAGGCGACGGCCTGGATGCGCTGCCGTGTGCCTCCTGTGCTCTCCCTCACCAGCCGACTTCCTTCCAATCCGCTTGACGTCCGACCGCCATCAGCTTACCGTCCGGCTAGTAAGCAAACTAGCCGGGCGGCAAGTAAGTTGATCACATGATCTGCGGGGGAGCCTACCGATGAGTCAACAAGCCCCGGTCGTCGCGAGACCGAACATCCGCGTCGTCCTGTTCGGCCTGATGATCGCGATGATGCTCGCGATGCTCGACAACATGATCGTCAGCACCGCGCTGCCGCGGATCGTCTTCGAGTTCGGGGGCGCCGACCACTTCACCTGGGTGGTCACCGCGTACGTGCTGGGCACGACGGTCTCCACGCCGATCTGGGGCAAACTCGGCGACCTCTACGGACGCAAGGCCGTCTTCCTCACCGCCGTCGTCGTGTTCCTGGTCGGCTCGGCGCTGTGCGGCATGTCCGGCTCCGGCGTCTTCGGCGGCGCCGACAGCGGCATGATCGAGCTGATCGCGTTCCGCGCCGTGCAGGGCCTCGGCGCCGGTGGCCTGATGGTCGGCGTCATGGCGATCATCGGTGACCTGGTGCCGCCCCGCGAGCGGGGCCGCTACCAGGGCATGATCGCCGGCATCATGGCCATCGCCATGGTCGCGGGGCCGCTGGTCGGCGGCTTCATCACCGACAACCTCTCCTGGCGCTGGGCGTTCTACGTCAACCTGCCGCTGGGCGGAGTGGCGCTGCTGGTCCTGGCCACCACCATGCACCTGCCGAAGTACCGTACCGAGCACAAGATCGACTGGCTGGGCGCGGCGCTGCTGTCCGTGGGCATCACCGCGATCGTGCTGGTCACCACCTGGGGCGGCAACCAGTACGACTGGGCCTCGCCGCAGATCCTCGGCCTCGCCGTGCTGGCGGTGGCCGCGCTCGGCGTGTTCGCTCTCGTCGAGCGGCGCGCGCCCGAACCGATCCTGCCGCTGAGCCTGTTCGCCAACCGCAACTTCGCGCTGATCTCGGTGATCGGGTTCCTGCTCGGCTTCGCCATGTTCGGCGCGATGAACTTCCTGCCGCTCTACCAGCAGACCGTCCAGGGCGCCTCGGCCACCAACAGCGGCCTGCTGCTGCTCCCGCTCATGTTCGGCATGCTCGTGGTCTCGCTCGTGGTCGGCCGGACGATCACCAAGACCGGCCGCTACCGGGCCTTCCCAATCGTCGGCGGCGTCGTGATGGCCGCCGGGATGGGCCTGCTCAGCCTGCTCGACGTGGACACCAGCAAGGCGCAGTCCTCGCTCTACATGGTCGTGCTCGGCGTCGGCATGGGCTTCCTGATGCAGACCTCGATGCTGATCGCGCAGAACAGCGTCGAGCAGAAGGACCTCGGCGCCGCCAGCGGCGCCGCCACGTTCTTCCGGTCCATCGGCGGCTCGTTCGGCGTCTCCCTCTTCGGCGCGATCTTCGCCAACCGTCTCGCCGACTCGGCGGCCGGCCCCGCGTTCGCGGGCTCGGGTGGCGGCGAGGGCGGCGCGATGAACCTGGAAGCCCTCAAGAAGCTCACCGGCCCGATGCGCGAGGCGGTGCTCGGCGGCCTCGCCGACGCCATCTCGCACGTCTTCTTCTGGGCGGTCCTCTTCACCATCGCCGTGCCGGTGCTCGCCTGGTTCATCAAGGAGGTGCCGCTGCGCGCGACAAACGACGTGCGGCTGGCTGGCCCCACGCCGGAGGACGAGGCCGAGGCCGCGCTCGGCAAGGCTCCCGTCGCCTGACTCACCCGCCGCGGCCCCGCGCCCCCACCCCGGGGGTACGCGGGGCCGCCGCGTCTCCACTCCAGCGAGGCACCCGGTGCCTTCCGCCCGCTGCCCGCCACATCGGGGGAGTGGTGGGGTCGGAGGGGAGTTGATCGCGCCACCTCGGCGAAGTGGCGGCGCTCGGCTGGGTGGTGGGGGCCGGGGAGCCGGCCGTAAATGGGGCCCCGGAACGGTCCCGGCGCTCAGCCTCTGCGGAACAGGGCGGTGAGGCGTCGCCAGAGGCGGCGCAGCGGGCCTCCGCCGGCGCCGGCGATGAGCGAGTCGGCGGTGGCGCGGGCGGCCGGGTCGAGGGCGGGGGTCGCCCGCGCCAGGTAGGCGAGCGACACCGCCACCGGGGTACGCCGGGCGGCGCCGGATGCCACCTCGGTGAGCCGCCCGGCCACCACGGCGGCCACGTCGGCGCGGGTGGCCGGGTCCACCCAGGCGGCGGTGACCAGGGCGAACAGCGCCGCCTCGGCGGCCGGGCCGGGATCGGTGGCCAGTTCGTGCAGCACCCGCCGCCGGGTCGACGACTCCCACGGCTCGTCGGTGCGGTGGTGCAGCAGGCCGAGGCAGGCCCAGACCTGCGCGCAGCGTCTCCACAGTGCCGGGTCCTGCCCGCCGAGCACGCGGCCCAGCGCGGTGGCGGGTGCCTCCGGCGGGTGCGCCAGCAGTGCGAGCAGGTCGGCGAGGTCCAGTGTGGCCAGCCCGACGGCGGCGTCGTACGCGGCCGGGGGGTGCGCCCACGCCGGGTGCGCCAGGTGCTGGAGGCGGCGTACCGCGGCTGCCGAGGGGGCGGGCCCGTCGGGGGACGGGAAATCGTCGTCTGCCGGTGTGACCTGACCCAGCCAGGGCCGCCCCCGGCAGCATTCGGCGAGGTCGCCGTGCTCGTGCGTGTCGTCCGGATGTTCCCGGACGAAATCGGCGAGCGCCACCAGGTGGTCCACGTCGCCGTCGCGCAGGTAGCGCAGCCGGTGCGCGGTGTGCACGGCGCAGTCGAAGGTGGGGTCCTTCGCCAGCGCCCGGTCGATCCAGCCCAGCGCCGCGTCGAGCCGGCCGTTGTCGGCGAGCGTGCCGGCAATGTCCGCGTAGACGGCGAGGTCGTCGGGGTCGAGCGCGACAGCCCGTTCCAGCGCCGCCAGCGCCTCGCCGGTGCGGCCGGCGCTGCGGTACGCGTACCCGAGCCACACCTCGCCGAGTTTGGTGGGCTGTGCGCGTACCCCCCGGGTGGCCCAGGTGACGGCGAGGGTGACCTCGCCGAGGCGCCGGGCCAGCGCGGACGCCGCGCCCAGCAGCAGCGGGTGGGCCGGATGCACGGTGATCGCGTTGCGGGCCAGCGTGAGGTACGGCGCCAGCGGCTCGCGCAGCCGGCGTGGCGCGGGGTCGGGCGCCGCCGCGCAGACCTGCATGAGGATCCGGGCGGTGCGTTCGGGGTCGAGGCGTTCCGGCAGGTCGGTGGCGGTCACCCAGGGCACGGCGGCCCACGGCGCGGCGGGCGCGTAGCCGGTGGCGGCGGCCAGCAGGTCGAGCCCTTCGGCGGGCCGGCCGGCGGCGGCGAGCAGGTGCGCGCGGGCCACCACGGCGCCGACGAACGCCTGCTGACCGAGCGGGAAGAGGTCCAGGTCGCCGCCGCTGGCCGCGTCCAGCCGGGCGAGCGCTTCGTGCGCCTCGGGCAGCGTGGGGGAGCGGACCAGCGCGGCGGCGATGTGGTCGGCGGCGTGCCGCAGGTCGCCCTCGCCCAGCGCCAGCCGGGCCAGCGCGAGTTCCTCCTCCGCCGAGAGCGCGGCGTCGTCCTCAGGCACGTCGTCCTTCCGCCGGTCGGGGTCGGTCAGCCGGGCAAGCCTAGGGGATCTTCCGTCAATTAGTGATCCACTGCGCACTCCTGCTCGTTGCGTTGATTGAGGCTGCTGAAACGTGCAAGACTGAGCATCGAACGCGCGAGAAACGCGCAGAAGGAGGTCTGGAGTGACGCGAGCAGGGGCCGGTATGGCCGCCGACATCGACGAGCAGCCGGCCGGTTACGAGCGTCTGCTCTCCGCCGAGCACGCCGCGGCGATCGCCGAGGTCGCGGCCGTCGTCGCGCAGCGGCGCCCCCGGCACGTGGTGTTCACCGCGCGGGGCACCTCCGACCACGCCGCGCTCTACGCGGCCTACCTGACCGAGATCCGCCTCGGACTGCCCGCCGGACTGGCCTCGCCCAGCGCGATCACCGTCTTCGGCGCCCGGCCCGACCTCTCCGACGCGCTCGTCGTCGGCGTCAGCCAGAGCGGCGGCTCGCCCGACCTCGCCGAAGTGCTGCGGGTCGCCCGCGCCTCCGGCGCGCTCACCCTGGCCGTCACCAACAACCCCGGCTCGCCGCTGGTCGAGACCGCCGAGCTGAGCGTGGACATCGCCGCCGGCCACGAGCGGGCGGTCGCCGCCACCAAGACCTACACCGCCGAACTGCTCGCGCTGCTCATGCTGATCGAGGGCGTACGCGCCGGCGACGGCGTGCTGCCCGCCGAGGAGCGCGCCGCGCTGAGCCGGCTGCCCGAGCTGGCCGCGCAGACGCTCGCCGACGACACCCCGGCCCGGCTCGCGCCGCGCTACCGGTTCGCCGCCCAGCTCGTCACCACCGGCCGGGGGTACGCGTACCCGACCGCGCGCGAGGCGGCGCTGAAGCTGATGGAGACCTCGTACCTGCCGGCGCTCGCCTTCTCCGGCGCCGACCTGCTGCACGGCCCGCTCGCCATGACCGACCCGGACGTGCCGGTGCTCGCCGTCGTCGGCTCCGGCCCCGGCGGCACGTCGATGCGCGAGGTGCTGCCCCGCCTCGGCGAGCGCCGCGCCGACGTGGTCGTGGTCGGCTCCGCCGACGTCGGCGAGACCCGGATGGCGGTGCCCGAGGTCGACGAGCGGTACGCGCCGCTGCTCGACATCCTGCCGCTGCAACGGCTCGCGCTGGCCCTGGCGCTGGCCCGGGGCGAGGACCCGGACGCGCCGCGCGGCTTGAAGAAGGTCACGGCGACGATGTGAGGCCCGGCGTGGCACGCTGTGTGGCGTGTCCACCCTCCGTGACCTCGCCGAGGAGCACACCGCGCTCCGCCCGGCCGACATCGACCACCTGCACCGGATCGCCGGCGACTGGCAGCTGCTGTCCGACCTGTCCTTCGCCGACCTGCTGCTCTGGGTGCCGGTGGACGGCGACGGCACGTTCCTCTGCGTGGCCCAGGTCCGTCCCACCACCGCCCCGACCGCCTACCTGGACGACCAGGTCGGGCGGATCGTCGGCGGGGCCGAGGTGGCCCACCTGGAGGTGGCCTACCGGCAGGGACGGATCTGGCGCGAGGGCGACCCGGTCTGGTACGGCGACGTCCCGGCCCGCCACGAGGCGATCCCGGTCCGGCTGCGCACCGGCGACGGTGAAGCCGGCGAGGTGATCGCCGTGGTGGGCCGGGACACCAACCTGTCCACCGCGCGCACCCCGAGCCAGCTCGAACTGAACTACCTCACCACCGCCGACGACCTGGCCCAGATGATCGCCGACGGCACGTTCCCGCCGCCCCGGCACCCCGGCGAGACCACCTCGGCGCCCCGGGTCGGCGACGGCCTGGTGCGGCTCGACGCCAACGGCAAGGTCACCTACGCCAGCCCGAACGCGCAGTCCGCGTACCGCCGCCTCGGCTATGCCTCCCACCTGGTCGGCGAGGACCTGGCCAAGCTGCACCGCCGGCTCGCCGGCGACCCCCTCGAAGGCACCGACGCGGGCAACGCCGTGCTCGCCGCGCTGCGCGGCGAGGCGCCGCCCCGGCGGGAGATCGACGCCCGCGGCGCGACCATGCTCACCCGGGCGCTGCCGCTGATGCCCGCCGGAGTGCCGATCGGCGCGCTGGTGCTGGTCCGCGACATCACCGAGGTACGCCGCCGCGACCGCGCCCTGATCACCAAGGACGCCACCATCCGGGAGATCCACCACCGGGTGAAGAACAACCTCCAGACCGTCGCCGCGCTGCTGCGCCTGCAGGCCCGGCGGGTCTCCATGCCCGAGGCCCGGGTCGCGCTGGAGGAATCGGTACGCCGGGTCGCCTCGATCGCGCTGGTGCACGAGACGCTCTCCATGTCCAGCGACGAGGCGGTCGAGTTCGACGGCATCGTGGACCGGGTGGCCAGCGCCGCCACCGAGGTCGCCGCCACCGAGGTGAGTGTCGGCATGCGCCGCCGCGGCAGCTTCGGCGTCCTGCCCGCCGAGATCGCCACCTCGCTGGTGATGGTGCTCAACGAGCTGCTGCTCAACGCCGTCGAGCACGGTTTCCCGTCGGCCGAGGAGGAGGCGGCCGCTCCTCCTGTGGACGTGCCCCGGCCGGAGGCGGGGGTTTCCGCGCCCCGGCCCGAGGTTGTGGTCTCCGCGCACCGGGCGCGCAAGCAACTGCACGTCACGGTGACCGACAACGGCCGGGGGCTGCCCGAGCAGTTCGACGCCGAGCGCGGCGGCAACCTGGGCCTGCAGATCGTCCGGGCGCTGGTCACCGGCGAGCTGCGCGGCACCATCGAGCTGCGTAACGGCGCCGACGGCGGCACCGAGGCGGCCATCGTCGTACCGCTGGCCCGCGGCACCACCGACCGCCTCACCGGACGAGCAGGGCCACTGTGATCCCCGGACGCGGCCACACCTGCCGCACCGTGTAGCCCGCGCGCAACGCGTCGCCCTTCGCACCCGGCACCGCCGCCAACGGGTCCGCGCGCCGGCCGGTGACCACCAGCCACACCCGGTCCACCCCGGCCAGGCACCGCGCCGGGTCGTCGCACTCCACGGCCCAGAGGCTCGCGTCCTGACGCTGGTTGCGGACCACCAGCACGTCGCGTGGCAGCCTCGACCCCAGGTGGTACGCCATGCCGAGATCCGGGAACAGCCAGCCGTCCCGGGGCGAGTAGACGATCGCGTCGCCCGGCCGCTGCCCGGCGCGGATGATCCCGGCCGCGCCCGCGTAGTCGACGGGTGCGCTGCGCGGCCACTCGTGGGTGCGGCGCAGCGCCACCTGATCGGGCAGCCCGAGCAGTCCGGCCAGGACCACCACCGCGATTCCCGCCGCGACCCGTCCGCGCGGCGACGTCGGCCCTTGCTCTGCTTCCGTGGGCGCGGCAGTGCGGCCGGCTGCGGCGGGTGTCGCCGTGCGCGCTGGTCCAGCGGGCGTTGCTTCAGCGGGCGTTGCTGTTGCCGGCGTTCGGGCCGGTGCGGGAGTGACCCGCGCGGCAGCCAGCGCGGCGCCGGCCAGTACGCAGGCGAACGGCACGGTGAAGACCAGGTAGCGGGTCACCCAGAGCGGCACCATCGTTCCGGCGGCGAACATCAGCAGCACCGGCAGCAGCACGGCGGCGGCCGGCAGCAGCGCCCGGCGACCCAGCCGGGCCACGCCGAGCGCCGCGAGCGCGAGCACGAAACCGCCGACGACGCCGCTCTGCGCCAGCGCACCTGGTAGCGCCGCCAGGTCGGGCAGGCGCGCCGGGTCGACCCAGTCGAGCTGTCGACCGCGCTGCCCCCGGGCGACGAGTGCCAGTGGGGTGACGAGCACGACGGCCGGCACCAGCGCCAGCAGCCACCCGGCCAGCGTCTCCCGAGCCTCGCCGGTCACGTTCTGCGGTTCCGCTTCCGGCGCGTCCCTGCCATGCTCCCTGCTCCCGGGATGCGGTGACACCCGTGGCGTTCCACCGGCGTTCGATCTCGTGGCTGGGTGGAACGCCGTGGGTGTCTGCGGGGCGTCGTGACACCCGTGGTGTTCCACTCGCGCTCGATCTCGTGGCTGGGTGGAACGCCACAGGTGTCTGCGGCGTGGCCGGCTCGCGTCGGGTATCTGGGCTCGGGACTGGCGGGGCGGATCGACGACCCCCGCAGGGCCATGTGCGGCGGTCAGCAGCACCACCACGGCGTGCGCGGCGAGCAGGGTGAGCGCGACCAGGTGGAGCAGGCCGAGCGCGGCGACCGCAGCGGCGTACCCGGCCCAGCGTCGCCAGGTCGGCCGGCGCAGCGCCTCGACCAGCAGCAGCGTGGCCAGCACGGCGAGCAGCGTGGCTAGGGCGTACGGGCGGGCCTCCTGCCCGTACCTCGAGGTGACCGGCAGGACCGCGAACAGCAGTCCGGCCAGCAGCCCGGCGCGACGGCCGACCAGCACCGCGCCGAGGCGGGCGGTGAGCGCGGCGGCCACGGCCATGGCGAGCGCGGAGGGCAGTCGCAGCGCCGTCGGCGACGTGCCGGCAATCGCCGTCCAGCCGTGCATGAGCAGGTAGTACGGCCCGGTGGCGGCGTCGATGGTGCGGGTCATCCGGGCCAGGTCGGATAGCGGGCGGGTGGCCGCGCTCCAGGTGGCCAGCTCGTCCCGCCACGGCTGGGCGTGCCCGATCCCGGCCAGCGTCACCACGAGCGTGAGCAGCCCCGGCGTCACCCACACCGCCCAGCCGGGAAGGGCGCGAACAGACGCGGGCCCGAACCTCCTCACCCCCGCAGCGTCACACGCCCGCTCCCGCTCACCCCCCAGCTCCCCCATTTCCCACCCACCCGGCCCACCCCACCCCGCCCGGCCCCGGCCCCGTCGATCATGAGGTTGACGGCACTCACCGTCCCTTTTGTCCCCGCCAACTTCATGATCAACGGTGCGGTGGCGGGGGTGGACGGGGACCGGCGGTGTCGACCAAGGAGATTGCGGCCTGATGTGGCGGGTTGGGGGACGTCAACTCCTTGATCAACGGGAGAGGGCGGGGAGGGAGGGCGGGGGACAGGGATGGGAGTCGATCCCGATTGGGGCCCGTGATGTGGGATCACAGTGCGGAGCTGTGGTCCGGCCGGGCGTGGTGTGGCAGCATGAGGCACATGACCGCCGCTGTCGTCCGCCGCTTCGTGGCTCGCCGCCACGTCGATTACGGCCGCGTGCGCAGCGCGATCTGTCCGGCCCACTGACGACGCCCGACCCTTCCGTCTCGGGCGCGCACTCGCGCCGGCCGTCATCGACATCGCCGTCCACGGCCCACTCCCGGGCCGGCCGCCGCGTCCGCGCTCGCAGGCACCGCAGCAAGCAATGGAGGACGCCGCGATGGCGGTCAGCAGCACCCCGACCCGTCCCGACTCCCCGGCGCCCGCCGCCCGTGCGCCCCGCCGGCCACGCGGCGAGGGCCAGTGGGCGCTCGGGCACAAAGAGCCGCTCAACCCCAACGAGCGGATCAAGAAGGACGACGACCCGCTGAACGTGCGGGACCGGATCGAGAACATCTACGCCCATCGCGGTTTCGCCTCGATCGACCCGCAGGACCTGCGCGGCCGGTTCCGCTGGTGGGGCCTCTACACCCAGCGCAAGGCCGGCATCGACGGCGGGCGTACCGCAGTCCTGGAGCCGCACGAGCTGGAGGACGAGTTCTTCATGCTCCGCGTCCGGGTGGACGGCGGCCAGCTCAACCTGGCCCAGCTCCGCGTGATCGCGGACATTTCCCGCGAGTTCGCCCGGGACACCGCCGACATCACCGACCGGCAGAACATTCAGTACCACTGGATCCGGGTCGAGGACATGCCGGAGATCTGGCGCCGGCTGGAGGCGGTCGGCCTGCAGACCACCGAGGCGTGCGGCGACTGCCCCCGGATCGTGCTGGGCAGCCCGGTCGCCGGGGTGGCCCGGGACGAGGTGCTCGACCCGACTCCGGCGATCGACGAGATCGTCCGCCGGTACGTCGGCGACAAGGCGTACTCCAACCTGCCCCGCAAGTTCAAGACCTCGATCTCCTGGCTGGTCGACACCCCGTACGAGGCGAACGACATCGCGTTCCTCGGCGTGGAGCACCCGGAGCACGGTCCCGGCTTCGACGTGTGGGTGGGCGGCGGGCTTTCCACCAACCCGATGCTCGCCAAGCGGCTCGGCGTCTGGGTGCCGCTGAACGAGGTGCCGGACGTGTGGGCCGGTGTGGTCGGCATCTTCCGCGACTACGGCTACCGCCGGCTGCGTAACCGGGCCCGGCTGAAGTTCCTGGTCGCCGACTGGGGCGTGGAGCGGTTCCGGGAGGTGCTGGAGAAGGAGTACCTGGGCCGCACGCTGCTGGACGGCCCGGCCGCGGAACTGCCGGCGAAGCCGGTCGACCACATCGGTGTGCACGCCCAGCGTGACGGCGCGAACTACGTCGGCGCGGCCCCGGTGGTGGGCCGGGTCTCCGGCACCCAGCTGGCGCAGCTCGCCGACGTGGTCGAGGCGCACGGCAGCGGCCGGGTGCGGCTCACCCCGTACCAGAAGCTGCTGGTGCTGGACGTGGCGCCGGAGCGGACCGAGGAGCTGGTCACGGCGCTGCGCGGGATCGGCCTGGAGGCCCGGCCGTCGGCGTGGCGGCGCGGCACGATGGCCTGCACCGGCATCGAGTTCTGCAAGCTCGCCATCGTCGAGACCAAGCGGCGCGGCGAGGAACTGGTCGCGCGCCTGGAGGAGCGGCTGCGCGACTTCGACGCGGACATCTCCATCCACCTCAACGGCTGCCCGAACGCCTGCGCCCGCACCCAGGTCGCGGACATCGGGCTCAAGGGCCAGCTCGTGGTCGGCCCGGACGGCCGGCAGGTCGAGGGTTTCCAGGTGCACCTCGGCGGCGGCCTCGGCATGGCCCAGGGCCAGACCGCCGGTTTCGGCCGCAAGCTGCGCGGCCTGAAGACCACCGCCGAGGAGCTTCCGGAGTACGTGGAACGGCTCGCCCGCCGCTACCTGGCCGGCCGGACCGAGGGTGAGACGTTCGCCAACTGGGTGATCAGAGCCGACGAGGAGGAGCTCCGATGAGCGATGCCCGATCTGCGCCTCTCTACTGCCCGTACTGCGGGGAGGAGGACCTGCGACCGCACGAGGCCGGACACGGCGCCTGGGAGTGCCACGCCTGCGCACGGGTCTTCGCGGTCAAGTTCACCGGTCTGCTGAGCCGGGCGGTGACCCGGTGAGCGGCCTCGTCTCCGCCGCCGGCCTCGGCCTGATCGGCGAGGCCGGGCCGGCCCGCCGGGACCCGGAGGAGTTGCGCGCGCTGGCCGAGGAGGCCGGCCGGGAGCTGGCGGACGCGCCGGCGATCGAGATCGCCCGGTGGGCGGCCGAGACGTTCGGCGAGCGGTTCTGCGTGACCAGCTCGATGGCCGACGGGGTGGTGGCGCACCTGGTCTCCCGGGTCGCGCCCGGCGTCGACGTGGTGTTCCTGGACACCGGGCTGCACTTCCCGGAGACGCTGCGGGTGCGTGACGAGGTGGCCCGCCGGATGCCGGTGCGGGTGCGCTCGATCCGGCCTCGGATGACCGTGGGCCAGCAGGACGGCCAGTACGGTCCGCGGCTGTTCAACAGGTCCCCGGACGACTGCTGCCAGCTGCGCAAGGTCGAGCCGCTGGAGCGGGCGCTGTCCGGGTACGACGCGTGGGCCGCCGGGCTGCGCCGGGACGAGTCGCCGACCCGGGCGAACACGCCGGTGGTGGGCTTCGACGCGCGGCGCGGCAAGGTCAAGGTGAACCCGATCGCGGCGTGGACGCAGCGGGAGGTGGACGCGTACGTGGCCCGGTACGACATCCCGGTCAACGAGCTGTTCGCCCGTGGCTACGGCTCGATCGGCTGCTGGCCGTGCACCCGGCGGACGAAGGCGGGGGAGGACCCGCGGTCCGGTCGCTGGGCGATGTTCGAGAAGACCGAGTGCGGCCTGCACACCTGAGGGCCGGGCCACCCGTGGTGCTGGTGGCGCACGGGAGCCGTGACCCTCGGGCGGCGGAGGCGACCCGGGCGCTGGCCCGGGCCGTGGCGGACACCTGGCCCGGTCGTGCGGTGCTGCCGAGCTGGCTGGACCACACCGATCCCGGCCCGGCCGAGGTGCTGCGCGGGCTTGCCGCCGCCGGCCACTCCCGGGCGGTTCTGGTGCCGCTGCTGCTGACCGCCGCGTACCACCGGAAGGTCGACATCCCGGCGGCGGTCGCGGCGGCCGGCGCCGAGATCGAGGTACGGGTGACCGACGTGCTGGGCCCGGCCGGCTCCGGCGTGGACGGCGGGTTGCTGGACGGGCTGCGCCGCCGCCTGGCGGAGGCGACCGGCGACGGGCCGGGCGGGCTGGACGCGGTGGTGCTGGCGGCGGCCGGTACCCGGGATCCGGCCGCTCGTGCTTCGGTGGGCCGGGTCGCGGCGGCGTTCGGCGCCGGGCTGGG
>NZ_KK037233.1:5348358-5385276 GCF_000568915.1 Micromonospora sp. M42
TGAGCGCGCAGCACCCGGAGACCGCCGCGGCGCTTCACCGCGCGGCGCTCCTCCTCGCTCATCCCGCCCCAGACGCCGGCGTCCTGACCGGACTCCAGCGCCCACTGCAGGCACTGGTCGGTCACGGGGCAGCGCCGGCAGACGGCCTTCGCCTGCTCCACCTGAAGGAGGGCCGGGCCGGACGTCCCGATGGGGAAGAACAGCTCCGGGTCCTCGTCGCGGCAGACCGAATCGTGGCGCCAGTCCATGGCGGCAACACTCCTCATTCTTAGTGGGTGGCCAGTAAACGCTTCGTTGCTATTCCTATTTGCGTCCGCATTGCCGAAGGGTGACGGTCAGCATCCATCAATTCGGCGCAGCGTGAGCAGGCTGTGGGGTGCCTGGACCTGCTGGAACAGCTCAACCGAACGAGCATATCCAGGCAATGTCCCGGCAACACGAGTTCGCTTGTGAATACTTTCACGAACTACAGCGATGTCAAGGGTGCCGCTCGGAAAAACTCCGAACAGTGAGCGGGCTCACCACCCATTTGTCCGGGTTTACCAGGGTCCTGGTTACCCGGCGTGCCACAGTCGATAATCAATGTAGTACGGTCTGCGTGACGTTGCTGACATTTCCGGCACCCTTCCTCGGCGTGGCGGCCACCGCGCCCGCGCGGCGGGGGGATCCGCGTCAACCGACTGGAGTACCCGAGACCTAGCAGATTACTCTCAGTGCCGCCGGCACGGAGGTGAATCGGACTTTCTCCCGCTCGCCGAGGTAGTCCCCGTCCATCTGGAACGGCAGTGGGCGCTCCGAGCGCAGGGTGAACTCCGCCAGGTCGTGCAGGCGCAGCACCTGCTTGCCGTGCGGGTCCGGCTTCCGGGAGAAGAACTGCGCCGCCGTACGGGCCGTGCTGGCCACCCGCAGCCGCCGCAGCGCGAGCACGTCGAGCCCGAGATCGAACGAGGCTTCCGGGTTCGGGTTGATCTCCCGGTCGCCCAGGTACGTCCACGGCGCGGTGTTCTGGATGATCGCCGTGGCCAGCTCCGTGTCCGGCGCCTCACCCGGACGCTCCAGCGTGATCGACGGGTGGCGGCGGTCCGAGCCGACGAAGTACTGGCTCGCGGTGGACCGGAAGTAGAGCGCCGGCGTGGAGACGCGCCCCTTCCTGCGGGACTGTTCCACCCGGCGGATGACCGCCGCGTCCAGCCCGAAGCCGGCGCAGAACGTGAAGTAGCGGTCGTCGGCCCGGCCCAGCCCGATCGTGCGGGACCGGCCCAGCCGCAGTCCCTCCAGGATCATGCTGGTGCCGTCCGGCCATTCCCGGGGCAGCCCGAGCGCGCGGGCGAAGACGTTCGTCGAGCCGCCGGGCACGGTGGCCAGCGCGGGCAGCCGCTCGGCCGAGGTCTGCCCGGTCCGGAACGTCGGCGGCTCCGCCGCCATCAGGCCGTTTACCACCTCGTTGACGGTGCCGTCGCCACCGAGCGTGACCACCAGGTCGACGCCCTCCTGGGCGGCCTCCCGGGCCAGGTCCATGGCATGGCCCCGCCGGCGCGTGTAGCGCACCGACAGGTCGACTTCACTGCGCAACGCCCGGACCAGCACGTCCCGGCTGCGCTCGCTGGTGGTGGTGGCCTTCGGATTGACCACCAGGACGGCCCGCATGGGCGGCACTGTACCGCGACTACCCACCGGTATCGTGGCGCCCGTGACGATCGACTCCGACCCGGTCCCCGGCACGCTGCGCGCCGCGGTGCTCCTGCTACGCGCGGAGGCGGCGGCGCTCGGGCTGATCGCGGTGTGGCTCATCTGGTCCGACCTCACCGCTGAGACGACGGACCTGGTCTCGGCGCTGTGGGTGACCGCGTTCGCGATCGGCGGCGCGGTGGCGCTCTGGGCGCTCGGCGGCGCGTTGTCCCGCCGTCGCGCCGGCGCACGCGCGCCCGCGATCGTGCTTCAGCTCATGCTGCTGCCGGTCGGCTGGTTCATGATCGAGGGCGGCATGGGCTGGCTCGGGCTGCCGCTCATGGCGTTCGGCATCGGCATGGTCGGGTTGCTGGTGAGCGGCCCGACCAACCGCGCGCTCGGCTTCGGCGACCCGGCCCGCTGAACGCCGGACGGCCGCCGGAGCGGTGGCCGCGACCCGGTCAGTAGCCGCCGGCGCGGCGGGTCAGCAGCGAGATGGTGGCCCGGCCGTCGGTCGCGTGGGCGTTGGCCCCGGTGGTCAGCGCAGTGAGCACCTTCCAGGCGAACGACGACTCCGACGGCAGCGTCGCGCCCCGGACCGTCGGCACCGTGACCTCGACGGTGAGCGCGTCCTCGGTGACCGCGAACCGGCACTCCAGCTCGGCGTCGCGGGTGGCGATGGCGAGCAGCATGGCGCACGCCTCGTCGACGGCGATGCGCAGGTCCTCGATCTCGTCGAGGGCGAACTGCAGCCGGGCCGCGAGGCCGGCCGTGGCGGTGCGGAGCACGCCGAGGTAACCACCGTCGGCGGGCACGGTGAGGTGGACGACGTCGTCGTCAGTCGTCGGGTGCCCGGTCAGTTGAGTCACGGCTCCTCCCCCCGGTGCGGGACTCTACCCGGTCAGGGGGCCGGCCGCGTGGGCGCGGCCGTCGCGTGCGTGGCGAGCTCGCGCAACGCGGGTCCGGCCAGGCGGTACGGGGTCCACTCGTCCATCGGCGTGGCGCCGATCGCGGCGTAGAAGCGGGCTGCCGGGTTCCAGTTGATCATCCACCACTCCAGCCGCTGGTAGCCGCGCTCGACGCAGATCGCGGCGAGGGTGGCCAGCAGCATCCGGCCCGCGCCGGTGCCCCGGGCGGCCGGGCGGACGTACAGGTCCTCCAGGTAGATGCCGTGCACGCCGGCCCAGGTGGAGAAGTTGAGGAACCAGAGCGCGAAACCGATCGGCTGGTCCGCCGCGTCGACGGCCACGTGACCGAAGAGCGCCGGCGCCGGCCCGAACAAGGCCGCCTCCAGCTGCTCGGCGGTGAGGTGGCACTGCTCCGGGGCGCGCTCGTACTCGGCGAGTTCGTGCACCATGGCGACGACGGCCGGTACGTCCCCAGGACGTACCGGCCGGATCGTCGGAGTGCCGTCGGGCGACGTCACGCCTGCTTGGTCTCCCAGAAGATCTTCGAGATCTCGTCGATCTTCGCCAGCAGCTCGTCCGCCTTGGCCGGGTCGGTCGCGCCCTTGGCGCCGGCCGCGCCGGCCAGCTTGGTGGCCTCGTTGAACAGCTGGTGCAGGTGCGGGTACTTCTCGAAGTGCGGCGGCTTGAAGTAGTCGGTCCAGAGCACCCACAGGTGGTGCTTGACCAGCTCCGCCCGCTGCTCCTTGATCAGGATGGCGCGGGTGCGGAACTCCGGGTCGGTGTTGGCCTGGTACTTCTCACAGATCATTTTGACCGACTCGGCCTCGATCCGGGCCTGGGCCGGGTCGTATACGCCGCAGGGCAGGTCGCAGTGAGCGCTGGCCGTCACCCGGGGCGTGAGGATGCGGGGAAGGCGCATCAGGGTCCTCCATGGGTTGTTTGCGATGATCCAAGACGACATTACTCCTGGAGACGCCCTCGGGGGCTGGGAGGTGACATGGCGCCCACCGGCGAACCTCCGGCGCTGCGTGGCCCGCTGACGCCGGTGCTGGTGACCGGCCCCTCCATGTCCCCCACGCTGCGGCACGGCGACGCGGTGCTGGTCCGCACCGGCGGCCGGGCGGTGCGCCCCGGTGACGTGGTCGTCGCGGTCTTCCGCAGCCGTCCCGACCTGCTCGTCGTCAAGCGGGCGGTGGAACCGCGCGACGGCGGCTGGTGGTTGCGCGGCGACAACGAGTTCGTCGCCGACGACTCCCGCGCGTACGGGGTGGCCGACGTCCGCGGCCGGGTGGTGGCCCGCTGGTGGCCGCGTCCGGGACTGGTCAGGGGCCGGTAACGACCGGAGCGGATATGACCCCGCTCACATACTGGCTGCCGAAGCGTGACTATGCTCGGAAAGTGCCCGGGTGACCCCCGCACCGCCGCGCCGCCGGTCGCTGACCACCGCTGACCACGCCGGCCGGTCCGTCTGCTCGACAGATCCTGGAGTCACCATGTCTTCGTCCACCCCGGACCCCGCCGATCCCGTCTTCCGCCTGCACGTCGGCGGCAAGATGGCAGTCGCCTCCACCGTCCCGCTGACCAGCCGCGAGGACCTCTCCCTCGCGTACACCCCGGGGGTTGCCCGGGTGTGCGAGGCGATCGCCGCCGACCCCGCGCTCGCCGACACCTACACCTGGGTGTCGCACACCGTCGCGGTCGTCACCGACGGCTCCGCCGTACTCGGTCTGGGCAACATCGGCCCGCGCGCCGCGCTGCCCGTGATGGAGGGCAAGGCGGTGCTGTTCAAGCAGTTCGCCGGCGTCGACGCGGTGCCGGTCTGCCTGGACACGCAGGACGTGGACGAGATCGTCGCGACGGTCAAGGCGCTCGCGCCCTCGTTCGGCGGGATCAACCTGGAGGACATCAGCGCGCCGCGCTGCTTCGAGGTGGAGCGGCGGCTCGACGAGGCGCTGGACATCCCGGTCTTCCACGACGACCAGCACGGCACCGCGATCGTGGTGCTCGCCGCGCTGCGCAACGCCGCCACGCTGCTCAACCGCAAGCTCGGCGACCTGCGGGTGGCCGTCAGCGGCGCGGGCGCGGCCGGTGTCGCGGTGACCAAGATGCTGATCGCCGGCGGCGTCGACCCGGCCGGGGTGGTGGTGTGCGACTCACGCGGCATCATCGGCCGGCACCGCGAGCTGACCGGCACCAAGGCCGAGCTGGCCGAACTCACAAACGCCGAGGGCCGCCAGGGCGACATCACCGAGGCGCTGCGCGGCGCGGACGTGCTGATCGGCGTCTCCGGCGGCCAGATCCCCGAGGCGGCGGTGGCCGGCATGGCCCCCGGCGGCATCGTGTTCGCGCTGGCCAACCCCACCCCGGAGGTGCACCCCGAGGTGGCCGCCCGGCACGTGGCGGTGGTCGCCACCGGGCGCAGCGACTACCCGAACCAGATCAACAACGTGCTCGCGTTCCCCGGCGTGTTCCGGGGCGCGCTGGACGCCGGCGCCACCCGGATCACCGACTCGATGAAGGTGGCCGCCGCCGACGCCATCGCGAACGTGGTGGCCGAGTCGCTGACCGCCGACGCGATCGTGCCCTCGCCGCTGGACCCCCGGGTCGCGCCGGCGGTGGCCGAGGCGGTCGCCGAAGCCGCCCGCCGCGACGGCGTCGCCCGCCGCTGAGATGTAAGGAAGGGGCCCTTCTTAACGCCTCCGGTAGAGGAAGGGCCCCTTCTTAACTGCTGCTCAGCTTGTTACCGTGCCGATCATGCGTGCTGCCTTCGCCTCGGCCTTCGACACCGACAACCCGCTCGCCGCGCTCGCCGTCGGCGACCGTCCCGAGCCGACCCACCCACAGGACGACTGGGTCACCGTGCGGGTCCGGGCCAGCTCGCTCAACCACCACGACCTCTGGTCGCTGCGCGGTGTGGGCCTGACCGCCGACCAGCTCCCGATGATCCTCGGCTGCGACGCGGTCGGCACCGACCCGGACGGCAACGAGGTCGTCATCTACCCGGTGGTGCCCACCCCGGGCGACCCGCGCGGGGTCTCCATCCTCTCCGAGCACTACCAGGGCACGTTCGCCGAGCTGGTCGCCGTACCCCGGATGAACCTCCTGCCGCTGCCCGACGGCCTGTCGGCCACCGACGCGGCGTGCCTGCCCACGGCCTGGCTCACCGCCTGGCGGATGCTGACCACCAAGGGCCGGGTCGCCGACGGCGAGTCGGTGCTGGTCCAGGGCGCCGGCGGTGGCGTGGCCACCGCGGCTGTCGCGCTCGGCGTCGCACTCGGCAAGCGGGTGTACGCGACCAGCCGCGACGCCGCCAAGCGGGAGCGGATCGCCGAGCTGGGCGCGACCGCGCTGGAGCCCGGCGCGCGGCTGCCGGAACGGGTCGACGTGGTGATCGAGACGGTCGGCGCGGCCACGTTCGACCACTCGCTGAAGTCGGCCGCGCCGATGGCCCGGATCGTGGTCTCCGGCGCCACCTCCGGCCACGAGCCGAAGGTCAACCTGCGCCGGGTCTTCGCCATGCAGCTGGAGATCCTCGGCACCTCGATGGGCACACCCGACGAGCTGACCGAGCTGCTCGCGTTCTGCGCCGAGCACGAGGTGCGGCCGGTGGTCGACCGGGTGGTGCCGTTCAGCGAGATCACCGAGGCGTTCGCCCGGCTGCAGTCCGGCGACGTCTTCGGCAAGGTGGTCGTCGACCACACCGCCTGAGGCGCGCGGCGCGGATGGTGCTCGGCGCTGGCGGCGCGCGGCGCGGCGTGTTAAGAAGGGGCCCCTTCTCTACCGGAGGCGTTAATAAGGGGCCCTTCCTTACAGCCGGTCGTCGAGCGTGGCCACACCGCCGCGGGCCGCGGCGGCGGGGAGGCGCTCCTTCGCCGCCGGGTCGCCGTAGAGCGTCCAGCGGAGGAACTCGATCGTGGTGTCCGCGACCACGCCGAGCGCCTTGCCGTCGCCGAGCAGCGCCCGGCCGTGGTCGCCCTTCGGCAGGCTGAGCATCGCCTTCGGCCACGGCACCGCGTCGAAGACGGCCTTGCCTGCGGCGTACGACACCACCTCGTCGGCCTCACCGTGCACGTACAACTGCGGCGCGACGGTGCCGGCGAACGCGGTGCCCACGCCGAGCGCGGTGCCGGCGAAGACGATGCCCGCGTCCAGCCGCGCGTCCCGGCCCGCGGTGAACAGGCCGATAGTGGTCACGCCACCGGCGCTGTGCCCGGTCGCGGCCACCCGCTCCGGGTCCAGCCGGCCACGCAGCGGATCGCCCGCCTTCTCGCCGAGCGCGAGCACCCGGGTCAGCACGTACGACACGTCGGCCGGCTGGTTCAGCACGTCCAGCGCGTTGCCGTCGGTGCCCCGAGAGGTGTGCGGGAAACGTGGCGCGGCGACCACGAAACCGGCCGCCGCCCAGCGCGTGAGCAGCACCTGGTAGTCCTCCGGCCGGGCGGTCAGCCCGTGGCTGAACAGCACCACCGGGAACCGCCCGTCCGCCGCCGGGGCGGAGCGCTCGACCGCGCCACCGGCCGCGCCCGCCGCCGGGTACCAGATCGTCACCGGCAACGGCCGGTTGCCGTCCCGGTTCAGCTTCACCTGGCGTACGCCGACCGCGAAGCTCTCCGTGGGCGCCTTGCCGGCGGGTACGCGCGGGGTCGGTGTGACGCTTGTCGGTGCGGTGTCCGGAGCGGGCCGCCCGGCCGGGGCGGCGGGCTGCTCCGAGCAGCCGGCGAGGGCGGCGCCGAGGACGGCGGCGGTGAGCAGGGCGACGGGACGACGGCGCATGAACTGAATTGTGCCTCGCGATCGCCTGTGACCCCGCCCGGTCAGCCGGTCGGGTGGTCGCACGCCGATGCCCGGAGCCGGGCCAGGTCGGCGGCGTCCTTGGCACGGCGGGGCCGCTCCGGCATCCAGACCGGGAACATCTCCTTGAACTCGATCTGCGCGGCGACGCTGATCACCGGGGCCGCGAGCGGACCGATCCGGCCGGGTGGGGCGCTCAGCATGCCCTCGGGCAGGACGGTGCCCGCCCACGGTCCGGCGCCCACGACGACCCGGCCCGCCGTGTCCCGGTCGAGGTACGCGAAGCTCAGCTCGACGTCGTCCCGGACCAGGTCGAGCTGGAGCGTTGCCGGCATTCGGGGGTCGGGCCGCCAGCTGAGCGCGCCGAGCCGGTCGGCCAGCAGGTCGGCGTCCCGCCGCCAGCAGTACCAGTCGACATCGACGTGGGGGCGGCTCACCGCTCCGAGGTGGAAGTCCATCGCCCAGCCGCCGCGCAGCCAGACGTCGATCCCGGCCGCTCCGGCCACCTCGACGACCTCACGGATGGCGCCCAGTTGCCGCCCTTCCAGCCCGTCCACGCCCGCACCCTACCCACCCCTGCCCCGGCTCGCGTCGATCATGAAGTTGGCGGCATCTGCTGTCCGGTTTGTCGCCGTCAACCTCATGATCAACGGCGCTGGGCCGGGTGCGGTCACGTGGGGAGGGAGTGGGTCGTGAAAGTTGTGCCGGGGGATGTCGCGTCGGCGGGGAGGCGGCGCAGCGCCGCCCGGTCGGCGTAGAGCGTCCAGCGCAGGAAGTCGGTGGTGGTGGCGAGCACCTGGGGGAAACCGGCCCGGCCCGGCGTCAGATACTCGCCGT
Organism: Micromonospora sp. M42; assembly: GCF_000568915.1. NCBI lineage: Bacteria > Bacillati > Actinomycetota > Actinomycetes > Micromonosporales > Micromonosporaceae > Micromonospora > Micromonospora sp. M42. The sequence continues at coordinate 5,356,563 of NZ_KK037233.1, forward strand.
GGCCCTGACCGCGCAGGCTCAGGAAGGCGGCCGGCCCGAGGCAGCGGGCGTACGCGGCCCGGCCGATCGACTCCGGCACGATCCGGTCGGCGCTCCCGTGCACGAACAGCATCGGCGCGAGCGGACGGGAGAAGCCGGCGACCATCCGGCCACCGGCGATCACGATCCCGGCCCGTAGCGGGGTCGGTTGCCCGGAGGCGAACATTCCGAGGCTGGTGTGACCACCGGCCGAGTGCCCGGCGGCGGCGAACCGGTCCACGGCCAGGTGCGCGCCGAGCGGGTCACCGGGGCGGGTGCCCAGACGGACCAGGTGACGGACCAGCCGCCAGGCGTCGGCCGGCTGGTTGCGTACGTCGTCGCGGGTGTAGCTGCGGGCGCGCAGGCTCGTACGCGGGTAGGTGGGCGCTACCACCACGAACCCGGCGGCCGCCCAGCGGCTGGTCAGGGCGGCGTGCAGCGCGGGCAGGCTGCGCAGCCCGTGGCTGTAGAGGACCACCGGGAACCGGCCCGCCGCGAACGGCGCGCCCGGCCGCACCCGTGGCCCGTCCAGCGTGCCGGTGCCGGACGGCCCGGCGGCGGGGCCGGTCGAGGTGGCGGCGGGGCCCGGCGAGAGGGCGGCGTCACGTGCGGGGGCGGAGCCGGGTAGCGCGGCGGAGCCTGACGCGGTGGTCCGATCGGGCTTGGTGGCGAGGGTCTGTGCGGTGGCGCGGGCCTGTCCGGCGGGATCCGTGGACGCGGACGGGGTCGCCTGCGTGGGCAGGTCGGCCGGGTACCAGACGGTGACCGGCAGCGGCCGCGCGCCCTCCGGGTCGAGCGTGAACTGGCGCATCCCCACCGCGTACTGGCGATCGGGCGCGGGCCGGACACCGGCCGGTACGGGATCGGTGGTGGCGACGGCCTGGCCGCAGCCGGCCAGCAGCGCCGTCATCAGCGCGGCCACCAGCCGCTGCCCCCTCACACCTGCACGGTAGGCAGCCGAGTGGTCGGTCCGCGCCCGCCGTCCGGATCGGCTGCCGTCACCACCCGGCCGGGCGACGCCTCCACCGGCCGGGCGGGTTTGCGCGGGCCGGGTGAGCCGGATGTCGAGCTCCGGCCTGGCGGGGCGGCCTGGTCCGGCCGGTTTCGCTAGGGTCACCCGCATGGCTGAGAACTACACCGACCCGAGTGGCAACACAGCGCAGTTCCGCGCGTTCGTCGATTCGCCCGAGCCGGCCGCGTCGGCGTCGGCGCCGTCCCGGGTGCCGCTGATCGCCGGTGTGGCTGTCGCCGTCGTCGTGGTGGTCGCGCTGGTCGCCTGGATCGCCCTGGGCTGACCCGGCCGCCGCGCGCCGGTCGCCGGCAGCGGCAGGGTCGGCACCTGAGACGCTGGGGTCACGCCACCCCGCCGAGGTAGCGGCACCGTCGCCCCGAACGCGGTCAGACGCCCAGCACCTCGCGGGTCTCGCGGGCGATCTCCCGCTCCTCGTCGGTGCCGACCACGAGCACCGCCACCTCCGCGCCGTCCGGCGAGACGATCCGGTCGCCGTGGCCGTCGTTGCGCGCCGGGTCGACGGCGATGCCGAGCCGCTCCAGCCCGGCCAGCGACGCGGAACGCACCGGCGCGGCGTGCTCGCCCACCCCGGCGGTGAACGCGATCGCGTCGACCCGGCCGAGCAGCGCGTAGTACGCGCCGACGTAGCCGGTGATGCGCCGGCAGTAGACGTCGAAGGCCAGTGTCGCGTCCGGGTCACCGGCGGCACGCCGGGCCAGCACCTCACGCATGTCGTTGGCGCCGGTCAGCCCGAGCAGGCCGCTGCGGTGGTTGAGCAGGTCGTCGATGTCGTCGACGCCCATACCGCCCTCGCGGCGCAGGTGGAAGATGACTGTCGGGTCGAGGTCGCCGCTGCGGGTGCCCATCACCAGGCCCTCCAGCGGTGACATGCCCATCGAGGTGGCCACGCTGCGGCCACCCTGGACGGCACAGGCGCTCGCCCCGTTGCCCAGGTGCAGCGTGATGGTGTTGAGCTGGTCGTACGGGCGGTCGAGCAGGTCCGCCGTGCGCCGCGAGACGTACGCGTGCGAGGTGCCGTGGAAGCCGTAGCGGCGGACGCCGTACCGCTCGGCGGTGGCCTTGTCGATCGAGTACGTGGCGGCGGCCTCGGGCAGCGTGTGGTGGAACGCGGTGTCGAAGACGGCCACCTGCGGGACGTCCGGCAGCGCCTCCAGCGCGACGCGGATGCCGGCCAGGTTGGCCGGGTTGTGCAGCGGGGCCAACGGCACCAGGTCCTCGATGGCGGCGACCACCGCGTCGTCGATGCGTACCGGCTCGCTGAACTTCCGCCCGCCGTGCACCACCCGGTGGCCGACGCCGGCCAGCCCGGTCAGGTCGAGCCGACCGATGATCTCCCGGACCGCGCTCTCGTGGTCGGCCGGCCCGCCGCCGGGTTCGCCGATCCGTTCGACGGTGCCCTTGTCCAGGACGTCGTCGCCGTCGTACAGCCGGTACTTGACCGACGAGGATCCGCTGTTGAGGACCAGGATGCGGCTCATTCCGACGCCTCCGCGGCGGCCTGGATGGCGGTGATCGCCACCGTGTTGACGATGTCGGGCACGGTGGCGCCGCGGGACAGGTCGTTCACCGGCCGCCGCAGGCCCTGCATGACCGGCCCGACCGCCACCGCCCCGGCCGACCGCTGCACCGCCTTGTACGTGTTGTTGCCGGTGTTCAGGTCCGGGAAGATGAACACCGTGGCGCGCCCGGCGACCGGGCTGTCCGGCAGCTTGGTGGCGGCCACCTGCGGGTCGATCGCCGCGTCGTACTGGATCGGGCCCTCGACCAGCAGGTCGGGCCGGCGTTCCCGGACCAGCTTGGTGGCCGCCGCGACCTTCTCCACGTCGGCGCCCGCGCCGGAGCTGCCGGTGGAGTAGGACAGCATCGCCACCCGCGGCTCGATGCCGAACCGGGCCGCGGTGTCGGCCGACGAGATGGCGATGTCGGCGAGCTGGTCGGCGTCCGGGTCGGGGTTGACGGCGCAGTCGCCGTAGACGAGCACCCGGTCGGCGAGCAGCATGAAGAAGACGCTGGAGGCGACCGAGACGCCCGGCACGGTCCGGATGATCTCGAACGCGGGCCGGATGGTGGCGGCTGTGGTGTGGGTGGCGCCGGACACCATGCCGTCGGCGTGGCCGGTCTGCACCATCATCGTGCCGAAGTAGTTGGGCTGCGCCACGATGTCGTGCGCCAGTTCCACGGTGACGCCGCGGTGGGCGCGCAACTGCGCGTACGCCTGCGCGAACTCGTCCCGCCACGGGCTGGTCGCCGGGTCGACCACCTGCGCGTCGCCGAGGTCCACGCCCAGTTCCCGGGTGCGGCGGGCGATCTCGTCCGGGCGGCCGAGCAGCGTGATCTCGGCGACGCTCCGGCGCAGCAGCACCTCGGTCGCGCGCAGGATCCGTTCGTCGGCGCCCTCGGGCAGCACGAGCCGGCGGCGCTGGGCGCGGGCCCGGTCGATCAGGTCGTTCTCGAACATCAGCGGGGTGACCCGCGCGGACCGGCTGACCCGCAGCCGGCGGGCCAGGTCGTCGGTGTCCACGCAGCGTTCGAACGCGCCGAGCGCTGCTTCGACCTTGCGCGGGTTGGCGGTGCTGGGGCGGCCCTCGATCCGGCTGGACGCGGACACCGTGTCGTAGCTGTCGCTGGGTACCGACAGCACCGGGAGCCCGGTGTTCATCCGCTCGACCAGGCGCATGGCCCGCGGGTCGGGCTGTTCGCCGAGCGTGAGCACCAGCCCGGCCAGCGACACCTGCCCGGCGACGTGCGCGGCCCCGGCGGCCACCAGCAGGTCGGCGCGGTCGCCCGGGGTGATCACCAGCGCCCCGTCGGTGAGGTGGTCCAGCAGCGTCGGCACGTGCGCCGCGCCGACCACGTAGTCGAGCACGTCACGGTCGAGCGCGGTCTCGTCGCCGGTGAGCACGGTGCCGCGCAGCGCCGCGGCGACCTCGGCCACCGTCGGCGCCGACACGGTCGGCACCTCCGGGATCGCGTACGCGGGCACCGGCAGCTCGGGCAGCGTCATCGGCTCCGGCACGCGGTTGGCCAGCGCCGCGATCACCGTCGCGCCGAGGTCGACCAGATCGTGGTACGCGCCGCGCAGCGCCGCCGCGATCGTCTCGGGCGTCTGCCCGAAACCGTCGACCACCGGGACCACGACGCTGCTGAACTCGGTCGCGAGCCGGGCGTTGAAGGCCAGCTCACGCGGGCCGGTGCCGTCGCCGTAGGCGAAGTCGCTGCCGACCACCACTATCGCCGGGCAGCGGCGTTCGACCTCCCGGTAGCGGGTGACGATCCGGGAGATCAGCTCCTCCCGGCGGCCGTCCGCGACGAGCGCGCTCGCTTCGGCGTACGTGGCGCCGTACAGCTCGTCGACCGGCAGATCCATCCGGTAGCGCTCGGTGAGCAGGGCCAGGATCGGGTCGGTGCCGTCGCCGGTGACGAGCGGCCGGAACGCGCCGATTCGTTCCACCTGGCGGGACAACAGCTCGGCCAGCCCGAGCGCCACTGTCGATTTTCCCCCGCCCGAGCCAACGCCGGTCAGGTACACGCTGCGCGCCACGGCACCCAACCTACAAGATCGAGGTCGGTGCTGTCCGTTCTGCCTGGTCAGCACGGCTAGCCGGGGGAGAAGGCGGAAGTTTCTCGCATCTACACTTGGCCGTGTGGAAGGCCCGACAGCACTGATTCCCGTCGTACCGGAATCGCCCCCCGTCTTCGTCGACCCGAGCGGGCGGCGACGCCGGCGGCTTCGCCGTCTCGCCTACTGCGCCGGCGCGGCCGGCGTGGTCTACACGGTCATGGTCGGGGTCAGCTTCGCCGGCGGTCCGATCACTCCGGACACCGTCATCCCGTTCGTCGAGTCGACCAGCGAGCAGCGGCTGCCCTCGCCGAAACCGTCGGACACCCCCGCGCCGACCCGTGCCACGCCGGACACGCCCACCGACATCCGCACCGCGCCGGTGCGGGTGCCGGCAACCTCCGTCGCCCCCGCCGCCACGGTCCCGCCGAGCCCCCGGTATCCCCGGCCGACCCGGACCGCACCGACCGCGCCCCGGCCCGTCCAGACGCCGGCCACCACCGCGCCGCCCACCGCCCCCACCGCCGAGGTGCCGCCGCCCGTTGTCGACCCGCCGGCGGTTGTCGACCCGCCCGCCGCGCCGGCCGCGCCCGCCGATGAGTGACCAGGCGCCCGCCCGCCCGAACCCGCAGACAAGTGAGCAGCCCACAGTCACGCTGGACCCCCGCCGTGTGCGGGCCGCCCGCCGGCACCGGGCCGGGCGGCAGCCGGACGACGCGCCCACAGCCGTGCTGGACGTCCGGCAGATCCCCGGCGTGCGGCAGATCCCCGGCGCGCGCCGGTCCCGTGGGCGGCGTCTCCTGCCCCGGCCGAGCTGGGCCCTGGTCGCCATGGTCGTGGTCGTCCTGGGCGGTCTGCTGGTCGTCGAGGCGTACACGAACGCCGCGTTCGTACCGGACAACCGGGTGACGCCCGGCAGCCAGCGGGAGGTCCCCAGCTCGGTGGTCGGCGGCGGCCCGATCGTCAACGTCGGCGCGGAGGGCCGGACCCAGTCGCACCGCCTGCCGCCGCGGACCGTCGCGCTCACCTTCGACGACGGACCCGACCCGCGGTGGACGCCGGAGGTGCTGCGTGTCCTGGACAAGTACCAGGTCAAGGGCACCTTCTTCGTCATCGGTTCGCAGGTCGTCAGAAACCCGGAGGTGACCCGCCGGCTGGTGGCCGAGGGCCACGAGCTGGGCGTGCACACGTTCACCCATCCCGACCTCGCCGCGCTGCCGGAGTGGCGGCGCGAACTGGAGTACGCGCAGACGCAGCTCGCCATCGCCAGCACCACAGGTGTCCGGACGTCGCTGCTGCGCTTCCCGTACTCGTCCCGGGCGGACGCGTACACCGACCGGGACTGGCCGATGCTGCGGCAGGCGGGCGAGCTGGGCTACCTCACGGTCGTCAACGACGTCGACAGCCGGGACTGGGAGCTGCTCCCGGTCGAGGAGATGATCGCGAACGCCACGCCGGACGGGACGGCCGGCACCATCGCGCTGTGGCACGACTCGGGCGGCGACCGGGCCGGCACCGTGGCCGCGCTGGAGCGGTACATCCCGGCGATGCTGGAACGCGGCTACCGCTTCACCACCGTCAGCGAGGGACTCAACCGGACGTTCGCGGCCGCGGGTGTGTCCGGCCCGGTGGGCGGGCACACGGCGGCCCCGCTCGACGAGCGGTTGCGGGGCCACGTGCTGGTCGGCGCGGTACGCGTCGCCGACGGCATGTTCGGGGTGCTCGGCGTCTTCTTCGTTCTCGTCGGGGTGCTCACGATCGGCCGTACCCTGCTGCTGTTCGTCGTGGCCCCGCGGCACGCGCGCCGCCGCCGTCGCCGTCGCCGCGACTGGTCCTGGGGCTCGCCGGTCACCGAACCGGTCTCGGTGATCGTGCCCGCGTACAACGAGCGGGAGGGCATCGCCGCGGCGGTCCGCTCGCTGGCCCTGGGCGACCACCCCGGCGGCATCGAGGTGGTGGTGGTCGACGACGGCTCGACCGACGGCACCGCCGACATCGTCGCGGCGCTGCACCTGCCGAACGTGCGGGTCGTGCGCAAGCCCAACGGCGGCAAGCCCAGCGCGCTGAACACCGGCGTCGCGCTGGCCCGGCACGACCTGATCGTCATGGTCGACGGCGACACGATCTTCGAGCCGGACTCGGTCCGCCGGCTGGTCCAGCCGTTCGCCGACCCCCGGGTCGGCGTGGTCGCCGGCAACGTCAAGGTCGGCAACCGCCGCGGCCTGATCGCCAAGTGGCAGCACATCGAGTACGTCATCGGCTTCAACCTCGACCGCCGCCTCTACGAGACGCTGCGCTGCATGCCCACCGTCCCCGGCGCGATCGGCGCGTTCCGGCGGCAGGCGCTGGAGCAGGTGGGCGGCCTGACCGACGACACGCTCGCCGAGGACACCGACGTCACCATCGCCGTCGGCCGCGCCGGCTGGCACATCGTGTACGAGGAGAGCGCCCGCGCCTGGACCGAGGCGCCGACCACCATCGGCCAGTTGTGGAAGCAGCGGTACCGGTGGAGCTACGGCACCATGCAGGCGATGTGGAAGCACCGGCGCTCGGTGATCGAGAGCGGTCCGTCGGGCCGGTTCGGCCGCCGGTGCCTGTCGTTCCTGACGCTGTTCGGCGTGCTGCTGCCGCTGGCCGCCCCGGTGATCGACCTGCTCGCCATCTACGGGCTGATCTTCCTGGACCGCAGCGACACGGTGGTGGCCTGGCTGGTGATGCTCGCGCTCCAGTTCCTCACCGCGGTGCTCGCCTTCCGGCTGGACCGGGAGAGGCTCGGCGTGCTCTGGGTGCTGCCGTTGCAGCAGTTCGTCTACCGGCAGGTCATGTACCTGGTGCTGCTCCAGGCGGTCGGCACCGCGCTGACCGGCGGCCGGCTGGGCTGGCAGAAGCTGCGGCGTACCGGGGACCTGCGGGTCGCCGGGCGAGGCGCGGCCGGCTGAGGCCGCGCCCGGCCGCGCGCGTCAGTCGTCGTCCGGGTCGTCGAGGCGGGCCAGCCAGGTGGCGAACCGCTCGATCGGGGTCTCGAACTCCGGGTTCAGGTCGACGAAGTCACGCAGCCGCTCGCCCAGCCACTCCAGGCTGACCTGCTCGTCACCCCGGCGCTCGACCAGCTCCTCGATGCCACGGTCGGTGAAGTACACGGTGTTCCTCTCGTCGTACGGCAACGGCCCGCCCCGGGTCGGGACGGGCCGCTGCCGGTGGTGTCACGGGCGGGGGAGAGCCGCCTCGATCAGCGCGTTCTGCTCGACCTCGTGCATCTTCGCCGAGCCCACGGCCGGGGCGGCGGCGGCCGGCCGGGAGATGCGGCGCAGCCGGACCTCGGGCAGGTGCTCCAGCAGGTTGAGCGCGACGAACGACCAGGCGCCCTGGTTGGCCGGCTCTTCCTGGACCCAGGCGAAGTCCTCGGCGTTCGGGTACTGCGCGAGCGCGGCCCGGACCTCCTCGACGGGCAGCGGGTAGAGCTGCTCCATCCGGATGATCGCGGTGTCCGTCACGCCCCGCTCCTGCCGGGCCTGGAACAGGTCGTAGTAGACCTTGCCCGAGCAGAGCAGCACCCGCTTCACCTGCTCCGGCGCCGGAGCCGCGGTGTCGGCCAGCACGGGCTGGAACGTCCCGGTGGTGAAGTCCTCCACCGGCGACACGCAGAGCTTGTGCCGCAGCAGCGACTTCGGCGTGAACACCACCAGCGGCTTGCGCTTGGGCGACATGGCCTGGCGGCGCAGCAGGTGGAAGTAGTTCGCCGGGGTGGTCGGGATGGCCACCCGCATGTTGTCCTCGGCGCAGAGCTGGAGGAACCGCTCCGGGCGGCCGGAGGTGTGGTCCGGGCCCTGGCCCTCGTGGCCGTGCGGCAGCAGCAGCGTCACCGCGGAGCGCTGACCCCACTTCACCTCGCCGGACGAGATGAACTCGTCGATCACCGACTGGGCGCCGTTGACGAAGTCACCGAACTGGGCCTCCCAGGCCACCAGCGCGTTGATGTTCTCCACCGAGTAGCCGTACTCGAAGCCCATGGCCGCGTACTCGGAGAGCAGCGAGTCGTGGACGAAGAAGCGCGACCGCTCGCCGTCGGCGGTGAGCGACATCAGCGGCAGGTAGTCCTCGCCGGTCTTGGCGTCGACCACCGAGGCGTGCCGCTGGACGAACGTGCCGCGGCGCGAGTCCTGCCCGGCGAGCCGGACGGTGACGCCGTCGTGCAGCAGCGTGCCGAACGCGATGATCTCGGCGAAGCCCCAGTCGATGCCGCCCTCGACGGACATCTTGCGGCGCCGCTCCAGCAGCTGCTGGATCCGCTTGTGCGGGGTGAAGCCCTCCGGCAGGTTGACGTGCGCCTCGCCGATCGCCTTGACCACCGCGGCGTCGGTGGCGGTGTCGACATGCGGCTCCGGCTCCTCCTCCCGAGGCGGGCGGCTGAGCTGACGCGGTGTGGTCGCGGCGTCCCGGGTGGCCTTGAAGACCCGCTCCAGCTGCCCCTGGTAGTCGCGCAGCAGCTCCTCCGCGTCCTCCACGGTGATGTCGCCGCGCCCGATCAGCTCCTCGGTGTAGAGCTTCCGGACCGACCGCTTGGAGTCGATGATCTTGTACATCTCCGGGTTGGACATCGACGGGTCGTCGCCCTCGTTGTGCCCGCGCCGGCGGTAGCAGACCATGTCGATCACGACGTCCTTGTTGAACGCCTGCCGGTACTCGAACGCGAGGCGGGCCACCCGGACCACTGCCTCCGGGTCGTCGCCGTTCACGTGGAAGATCGGCGCCTGGATCATCCGGGCCACGTCGGTGCTGTAGAGGCTGGACCGGCTGTACTCCGGGGCGGTGGTGAAGCCGACCTGGTTGTTGACGACCACATGCACGGTGCCGCCGGTGCGGTAGCCGCGCAGCTGGGACAGGTTGAGCGTCTCGGCGACCACGCCCTGGCCGGCGAAGGCGGCGTCACCGTGCACCGCCAGCGGCAGCACGGTGTAGCCCTCCAGCTTGAGATCGATCCGGTCCTGCTTGGCCCGGACTATCCCCTCCAGCACCGGGTCGACGGCCTCCAGGTGCGACGGGTTCGCCACCACCGACACCTTGACCGCGTGCTCGCCGTCCGGAGTGGTGAACTTGCCGTTCTGGCCGAGGTGGTACTTCACGTCGCCCGAGCCCTGCGTGGAGCGCGGGTCGAGGTGCCCCTCGAACTCGGAGAAGATCTTCTCGTACGGCTTGCCGACGATGTTCGCCAGCACGTTGAGCCGGCCGCGGTGGGCCATGCCGATGACGACCTCGTCCAGCCCGGCCTCGGCGGAGCACTCCAGCACCTCGCCGAGCAGCGGGATCAGCGACTCGCCGCCCTCCAGCGAGAAGCGCTTCTGGCCGACGTACTTGGTCTGCAGGAACGTCTCGAACGCCTCGGCGGCGTTGAGCCGGTTCAGCACGTGCTTCTGCTCGTCCTGGCTCGGCTTCTCGTACTTGCGCTCGACCCGCTCCTGGATCCAGCGCCGCTCCTCCGGGTCCTGGATGTGCATGTACTCGATGCCGACCCGGCGGCAGTACGAGTCGCGCAGCACGCCGAGGATCGAGCGCAGCTTCATCCGCTGCTGGCCGGCGAAGCCGTTGACCGGGAAGACGCGGTCGAGGTCCCAGAGCGTGAGCCCGTGCTGGAGGACGTCCAGGTCCGGGTGCTTCCGGATCTTGAACTCCAGCGGGTCGGTGTCGGCCATCAGGTGGCCGCGCACCCGGTACGCGTGGATCAGCTCGTGCACCCGCGCGGTCTTGTTGATCTGGCCTTCGCTGTCGACTGCGACGTCGCGCATCCAGCGCACCGGCTCGTACGGGATGCGCAGCGAGGTGAAGATGTCGTCGTAGAAGCCGCGCTCACCGAGCAGCAGCTCGTGCATGACCTTCAGGAACTCGCCGGACTGTGCGCCCTGGATGATCCGGTGGTCGTACGTGCTGGTCAGCGTGATGACCTTGCTGACCGCGAGCTGGGCCAGGGTGGCCTCGCTCATGCCCTGGTAGGGGGCCGGGTATTCCATCGCGCCGACGCCGATGATGGCGCTCTGCCCCTGCATCAGGCGCGGGATCGAGTGCACCGTGCCGATGCCGCCCGGGTTGGTCAGCGAGATCGTGGTGCCGGAGTAGTCCTCCATGGTCAGCTCGTTGCGGCGGGCGCGCCGGACCACGTCCTCGTACGCCTGCCAGAACTGCCGGAAGTCCATCTGCTCGCAGCCCTTGATGGACGGCACCACCAGGTTGCGCGAGCCGTCCGGCTTGACCAGGTCGATCGCGATGCCCAGGTTGACGTGCTCCGGGCGGACCATCGCCGGCTTGCCGTCGACCTCGGCGAAGGAGTTGTTCATCTCCGGGTGCTCGACGACCGCACGGACGAGCGCGTACCCGATCAGGTGGGTGAAGCTGACCTTGCCGCCGCGACCCCGGGTCAGGTGGTTGTTGATCACGATGCGGTTGTCGACGAGCAGCTTGGCCGGGACGGCGCGCACGCTGGTGGCGGTCGGGACCGACAGCGACGCGTCCATGTTCTGCACGATCTTGGCGGCGACGCCGCGCAGCGTCGTGGTGCCGGCGGCGCTCGCGGTCGGTGCCTTGGCGGCCGGCTTGGCCGGGGCGGACTTCTTGGCCGGCTCAGGCGCCTTCGCCGCCGGCTTCGCCGCGGGCCTGGCCGGGGCGGCCGCCTTCGGCTCGGCCTTGGCGGGGGCCGCCTTGGCGGGCTGCTCCTTGACCGTGGTCACTGCTTCCTGCTGCTCGGCCGGCTCCGGCTTCGCGGCCGGCTTGGCCTGCCCCTCCGGGCGCGGCGTGGCGGCGCCCGGGGCCGGCCGGTAGTCGGCGAAGAAGTCGTGCCAGGCCGAATCGACGCTCGAGGGGTCGGCGAGGTAGCGCTGGTACATCTCCTCGACGATCCACTCGTTCGGGCCGAAACCCGCCAGTGGGTTCTCCTGCGAAGTCTGCTGGGTCGACACGGCCGCTAATCGCCTCTTTCACGCGGTTGTGAATGTCACGGTGGCCCCCGGTGACCCCCGGTTGCCGACGCTGGGTAAACCGATGCCAAGGCTACGCCGTGCGCTGAGCGCAGGCATTCTCGCCTCCGGCTGGTGGTCCGTTTCACAGAAGATGCCAGAAGTTCGGCAAACGCTGCGTGATCCGGCGACTCCTGCTAGACGGCGAAGGCCCCGGCCGGTGACGGGTGTCACCGGCCGGGGCCCGGCCTGAGCGCGAGGTCAGGAGATGTCGCGCTTGCGGATCGTGGCGACGCCGATCGCGCCGGCCACCACCGCGTACCCGATCAGCACCAGCGCGCCCGCCCACTGCGGCGGGTTGCCCGGGATGTTGGTGTCGCCGCCCACCATGAGCCCGGAGGCCAGCGACGGAACCAGCAGCTGGAGCTTGTTGATCCAGTCGCCGTACCGCGAGGCGAGCAGGCTCAGCACGATCGCCGCGCCGATCGCGCCACCCAGGTAGAACAGGATGCCGGTCACGGTGGCGCCGATCTGGCTGCGGATCAGCACGCCGAGCCCGACGCCGAGCACCGACCAGAGCACGTAGGCCAGGCCGTTGAGCGCGATCGCCCGCCAGATCGCCCCGCTGCCGAGCTGCGAGCCGACGTCCACCGAGCTGAGGATCAGCGGCGCGGTGATCAGGTTCAGCACCGTGGTGACGAGCCAGAACAGCAGCGCCAGCACGCCAGCCGCGGCCAGTTTGGCCAGCATCACCGCGGTGCGGTGCGGCGCGGTGAGGAACGTGGTGGTCACCGTCTGGTGGAAGAACTCGCTGGTCACCACCACGATGCCGAGCAGCAGCACGATGAGCAGGCCGAAGAACTGGCCGTTGGTGTAGAGGTTGGCCGCCAGGTTGTCGGCGGCCGAGATGGCCTGCAACTGGTCGGACTGCTCGGCCGGCACCTCGCCGAAGTCCCCGCCGGCCAGCGCCTCGGTCTGCAGCCAGTTGAAGAACAGCGTGAGCGCCCACAGCGCCAGGCTGATCAGCCCGAAGATCCACCACGTGCTGGTGGTACGGATCTTGAGCAGTTCGGATCGGACAAGCGTCATCGGATCTCCGCCTTTCCGGCCGTCAGCTCCAGGAAGACCCCTTCGAGGTCGGGCCGCTCGGTGGTCAGCTCGTGCAGCTCGACCTTGGCGGCCAGCGCGAGGCGGCCCACGGTCGGGGCGTCCACGCCGCTGACCAGCAGCGCGCCGTGCGGGTCGGCGTCGACGGTGGCGGACTGCTCGCGCAGCACCGTGGCCAGCTCGTCGGCCTGCGGGGTGCGCACCCGCACCCGGACGCCGTGCGTCATCGACGCCATCACCTGGTCGACCGGACCCTGCCGGACCAGCTTGCCGGCCGCGATGATCACCACGTCGTCGGCGAGCAGCTGCATCTCGGAGAGCAGGTGGCTGGAGACCAGCACCGTACGACCCTCGGCGGCGAGCCCCTTGAGGAAACCGCGCATCCAGCGGATGCCCTCCGGGTCCAGGCCGTTGGCCGGCTCGTCCAGGATCAGCACCTGCGGGTTGCCGAGCATCGCCGCGGCGATGCCGAGGCGCTGCTTCATGCCCAGCGAGTAGCCCTTGAACTTGCGCTTCGCCGCGGGCGAGAGCCCGACCAGGGCGAGCGCCTCGTCGGCGCGCTCCTTCGGCAGCCCGGCCGCCGCGCAGATCACCCGCAGGTGGTTGATGCCGGTGCGGCCCTTGTGCGCGCTGGACGCCTCCAGCACCGCGCCCACCGTGCGCAGCGGGTCGGGCAGGTCGGCGTACCGGCTGCCGCCGATGGTCGCCGTGCCGGCACTCGGCGTCACCAGGTTCAGCAGCATGCGCAGCGTGGTCGTCTTACCGGCGCCGTTCGGGCCGAGGAAGCCGGTGACCCGGCCCGGCTCGACGGTGAACGACAGATTGTCCACCGCGCGGACGGTCTTGTATTGCTTGGTCAGGCCGGACACGATGATCTGGCCGGTCCCGGCACTGGGGCGTGGCTGCCCGTCGGACATCATTCTCCTCTCCTGCCCCGGCGGGCATGACGCGCGCCGGTGGGGGCGCTGTTGCGGGGGCGCCCCGCAACAGCCTTCCAACCCGGCGCAAGGGGGTCAATCAGGCGGGACGTGTACGCGCCGTCCTCCTCAGGTAGGACATCAGGCGGTCGCCAGCGCCACCCAGGTGGCCCGGGCGCGGCCGAGCAATGCGCCGTCCGCACCGTACAGGCTGGTGTGCACCTCCGCCTTCCGCCCCTCACCGCCCACCGCGAGGCCGGTCACCACGCATTCGTCGCCGGGTCGTGGCAGCGCCGTGACCTGTGCGGCGATCCGCCCCAGGACGTACGGGCGGCCGGGCGCGAGCACCGCCCAGCCACCGGGGCAGTCCAGCGCCGCCCACACCGTCGCGGGCGTCACCTCGGCCGGGGCGCGGAACGGCGCGGCGGTCCGCCCGTCCGGCAGCCGCCCCGGGAAGATCCGCAGGCCGTCCGGGTGCGCCGGGCCGCAGACGAAGCAGCGGGGAAACGGGTGGTCCAGCAGACCGGGGTACGCCCGCGCGGCGTCGGCCGCCGTCGCCCGGTCCACCGGCGGCACCACCGCCTCGACCGCCTCCACCCGGCGTACCTGGGCGATCAACTGGCCGTCCGGGTCGCGTACCTCGCCGTCGGCGGCGGTCAGCGGGGTCTCCAGCGGCGGCGGCCGGCGCAACGTGACCTCCACCGGCCCCCGGCCGTCGATCAGCGCGGCGAAGATCCCGGCGCTCCAGCCGCCGTTGCCCGAACCGTCCGGTCCCTGGAACCGGGCCTCGACCAGCATGCGCACCTCCGGGTTCACCTCCGCCGGCGTCCTCGCCGGCGTCCGGCAGCCTCGCACACACCCGCGCCGCACCGGCCGTCCCGGTGCGCACGACGCCGCCGACCGGCGTTCACCGGATCGACACCCCTCACCCCGCCCGGTGGCAACCCACGGCACCTACACAGGAGCCATGGCCGTTCTGCACGCCGCTGGCGCACCGCTCACGACCAGCGGTTACACCCTGCTGATCGCCGACGACCCGACACTGGTCGCGGCCGCGCAACGCCTGCGCCACGAGGTGTTCGCCGGCGAACTCGGCGCCACAGTGCCGAGCGCCGTCACCGGGCTCGACTCCGACGAGTTCGACGCGCACTGCGACCACCTGGTGGTGCTGCGCGAAGGCACCGCCGAGGTCGTCGGCACGTACCGGCTGCTGCCACCCGGCCGCACCGCACGCCGGTACGCCGACGGCGAGTTCGACCTGCGCCCGCTCGCCCCGCTCCGCGACGACCTGGTCGAGGCGGGCCGCTCGTGCGTGCACCCGGACCACCGGACCGGCGCCGTGATCAACCTGATGTGGGCCGGGATCTGCCGCTACCTGCATCTGCGCGGCTCCCGCTGGCTCGGCGGCTGCGCCTCGGTGCCGGTCGCCGACGGCGGGGTCGCCGCCGCTGCGGTGTGGGCCGAGGTCAGCGCCCGGCACCTGGCCCCGCCGGCGCTGCGGGTCACCCCGCGCCGACCCTGGTTCGCCGAGGCGCCCGCCGCCGACCCGGGCGCGCTCACCCTCGCCGGGGGCCGGGCGCTCGTGCCGCCGCTGCTGCGCGGCTACCTGCGGCTCGGCGCCTGGGTGGCCGGTGAGCCGGCGTACGACAGCGACTTCGGCTGCGCCGACTTCTACGTGCTGTTCTCGCTCGACCGGATGAACCCGCGCTACCTGCGGCACTTCCTCGGCGGCGGCTCGTGACCGCCGCTGCTCCTCCGCGTGGCAGGGCCGCGGCCGGTCCCGTCGGGGGCGTGGCCGGTCGTGCCGGGGGCGGGCCGGGCAAGGGCCTGTGGCGGCCCGCGTCGGGCTGCGGGCGGACTGCCTGCCGCCGCCCACCACCCCGGACGTGTCGCGCCTGCGCCGGGCGGGACGGCTGCTCGGCGTACTCGGAATGCTGCTGGCCGGGGCCGGCCTGGCCGCGCTCCTGCCGCTGCTGCCGGCGGCGCGTGGGCGGGCCGCGACGCGCGGCTGGGCGCGGTGGACGCTGCGTACCCTCGGGGTGCGGCTGGTGGCCCGGGGCCGGGCGCCGCGTGGCCGGGTGTTGCTGGTCGCCAATCACGTCTCCTGGCTGGACGTCCTGGCGGTGCTGGCGGTCTCGCCGGCCCGGATGCTGGCCAAACGCGAGGTGCGGCGCTGGCCGGTGGTGGGTGCGCTCGCCGCCGCGGCGGGCACCGTGTTCGTGGACCGGTCCCGCCCGCGCGACCTGCCCGCCACCGTCGCGCGCGTGGCCGAGTCGCTGCGCTCCGGGCGGCCGGTGGCGGTCTTCCCGGAGGGTACGACCTGGTGCGGCGCCGCCACCGACTGTCGCCCGGCCGGTGGCTTCCGCCCGGCGATGTTCCAGGCCGCCGTGGCCACCGGCACGCCGGTGGTGCCGCTGGACCTCGCCTACCGGTACGGCGGTGACCCGGGCACGCTCGCCGCCTTCCTCGGCGAGGAGACGCTGTGGGCCTCGATGCGCCGGGTGCTCGCCGCCCGGGACCTGACCGTGGTCGTGACGGTGCGGGCCGCGCTGTACCCGGCGCCGGGGGCGGATCGTAGGGCGCTGGCCCGGGCCGCCGAGGCCGCGATCCGCCCGACCCCGCCCGTCCGCAGGCCTGACCGGCGCGCGCGTCGCGCTGGACCGTCAGAGATCTTGGAAGCAAACGGCCGTCATGAGGACCTTTTGCTTCCAAGATCTACCGCCTGCGGGCGGACGAGCGGCGTCGGAGACGCGACACAGTCGCGATAGGCGCTTGTTCAGTCGCGATGTATCGCGTTACGCTCCTCGCGTTACTCGACGTGCCGTCGGTCGGTACGTCGTCGAGGGGAGGACGCCATGACCAACTGGACGGTCGACAGCCCGCAGCGGATCACGGTGGACGAGCCGGTCACCCGGCTCGACGTCCGGCTGGTCAGCGGCCGGCTCAACGTGGTCGCCACGGACGGCCCGGCACGGGTCGACGTCACCCGGATCGGCCGGCGGCCACTCCTGGTCGAGATGCGCGACGGCCGGCTGACCGTCCAGCACGAGCGGCCGACCCGGTGGCCGGGCGTGCTCTGGTCCTTCGGCGGCTTCCACCGCCGGTATCGCGCCGAGGTGTCGGTCGCCGTACCGGCCGAGGTCCTCGCCGACCTGCACCTGGTGGACGGCACGCTCGTCGCCTCCGGCCTGCGCGGGGACACCAGGGTCGACGTCACGTCCGGCGAGGTCACGCTGCGGGGGTTGCGGGGGCGCACCAGCGCCAAGGTCATCTCCGGCCCGGTCGAGGCGCTCGGCATCGGCGGCGACCTCGACCTGGAGACGGTCTCCGGTGAGCTGATCCTCGCCGACAGCGCGCCCGAGCGGGTACGCGCCCACGCCGTCTCCGGCTCGATCACCTGCGACCTGGACAACCCGCGGGGCAGCGAGATCCGGCTCAGCGCCATCTCCGGCAGCATCACCGTACGGGTTCGCGAGGACAGCGACCTCACGGTGCACCTGCACACCACCGCCGGCAAGATCACCAGCGGCTTTCCGCAGGTGGACGGCGGGCAGCGCGGCTTCGGTTCGATCAAGGACAGCCACGGAGTGCTCGGCGGCGGTACGGGTAGGCTCTGGGCCTCCGCGACCTCCGGCAGCATCGCGCTGCTCGCCCGCCCGGTCGCGACCGCCGAGGACGTGGAGGAGCTGCCGTGACCGCCGTGTTCAGCCACGGCCGGCTCCGGCTCTACCTGCTGAAGCTGCTCGACGACGGCCCGAAGCACGGATACGAGCTGATCCGCCTGCTGGAGGACCGCTTCCTCGGCCTGTACGCGCCCAGCGCCGGCACCATCTACCCCCGTCTGCAACGGATGGAGGCGGAGGGCCTGGTCACGCACACCGCCGTGGGCGGCCGCAAGGTCTACGAGATCACCGAGGCGGGCCGCGCCGAACTGCGGCAGCGCGCCGACGAGCTGTCGACCCTGGAGGCCGACATCGGCGCCGCGGTCGAGGACCTGTCCGCGCTGGCCGGTGAGATCCACAACGAGGTACGCGGCTCGGTCCGCGACCTGAAGCGCGAACTGCGCGAGGTGGCCCGGCAGACCCGGCAGGGCGCGTGGACGGCCTCCGCCACGGCCCGTCCGGCGGGCGACGGGGGATCGGCCCGTCCGGACGACTCGCCGCTGCTCGCCGAGTTCGACAAGCGGCTGGCCGCGTTCACGGTCGAGGTCGGCGCGCTGGTACGGGCGCGGCGGCTCAGTGACAACCAGCTCCGGACCGCGATCCGGATGCTCGACGGAGCGGCCGAAGGGCTGCGGCGACTGTTCCGCTGATCTCACAGGTTGTTTCCAGGGTCCACCCAGCGTGGCCGCAGCCGGAGCGCGGATGATGGGGCCCATGGCGGCTACCCAGACGGAGGCTCGACTGCTCGTGGTCGAGGACGATCCCAACATCCTCGAACTGCTCTCCGCGAGCCTGCGTTTCGCGGGCTTCGACGTGGCCACCGCGACCAGCGGCAGCGCCGCGCTGAACGCGGCCAAGGACCACCGGCCCGACCTGGTGGTGCTGGACGTGATGCTGCCCGACCTGGACGGCTTCGAGGTCATCCGGATGCTCCGCGAGGGCGGCACCCGTACCCCGGTGGTCTTCCTGACCGCGCGCGACGCCACCGACGACAAGATCCGCGGGCTCACCCTGGGCGGCGACGACTACGTCACCAAGCCGTTCAGCCTGGAGGAGCTGACCGCCCGGATCCGGGCCGTGCTGCGGCGCACCGCGACCGGCGACCAGACCCCGTCCCGGCTCACCTTCGCCGACCTGGAGCTGGACGAGGAGACGCACGAGGTGCACCGCGCCGGTCAGCGGGTGCAGCTCTCGCCGACCGAGTTCAAGCTGCTGCGCTACCTGATGCTCAACGCCAACCGGGTGCTCAGCAAGGCGCAGATCCTCGACCACGTCTGGAACTACGACTTCCGCGGTGACGACAACATCGTCGAGTCGTACATCTCGTATCTGCGCCGCAAGGTCGACAACACCCAGCCGCGGCTGATCCACACGCTCCGGGGAGTGGGTTACGTGCTACGCAAGCCGGCGGCGTGAACGTCGTCCACGACGCGAAGGGCAGGCTGCGCAGCGTCCCGCTCCGGCTGAAGCTCGTCGCCGCCGTCCTCGCGCTCGTGGCCGCGGCCCTGGTCGTGATCAGCGGCCTGACGGCGTTCCTGCTGCGCAACTATCTGATCGGCCAGGCGGACGACCAGCTGCGCGGCGGGGCGCTCACGGTGGCCAACACGCTCGACAAGCCCCAAGGCGACCAGATCAAGATCACCATTCCGTCGGACTACGTGGCGTCCGTGATCGCGCCGAGGTCGCTGCCGGAGGGGCCGTACCGCTACGAGGGCCTGCGCGACGAGGAACTGCCGCGGTTCCCAGCCGACTACGCCGGATACCGGGAGCGGGTGGGTGACCCGTTCACCGTGCGCTCCGAGGACGGCCGCAGCCGGTGGCGGATGCTCTACGCCGACCTGCCCGACGGGCGGATCATCGCGTTCGGGCAGCACCTCACCGGTGTCGACTCCGCCGTCCGACAGTTGGTGTGGATCGACCTTCTGGTAGGGGGCGCGGTGCTGATCTCACTGGCGTCCGTCGGCGCCGGAATCGTCCGTACCAGCCTGAAGCCGCTGGTGGAGATAGAGCGTACGGCGGCGGCCATCGCCGGCGGCGACCTGACCCGGCGCGTGCCCGACCCGGAGATGGGACGGCCGTGCCCGACCTCGGAGCTGGGTCGCCTGTCCCGGGCGTTGAACGCGATGCTGGCGCAGATCGAGGCCGCGTTCACCGCGCGGGCGGCCTCCGAGGCGGCGGCGCGCAGCGCCGAGATGGGCGCGCGGGACGCGGCCGCGTACGCGCAGGCGTCGGAGGCGCGGGCCCGCCGGTCCGAGGAGCGGATGCGGCAGTTCATCGCCGACGCCTCGCACGAGCTGCGGACGCCGTTGACCACGATCCGGGGCTTCGCCGAGCTGTACCGGCAGGGCGCGGCGCGCGCGCCGGAGCAGACCGCCGACCTGCTGCGCCGCATCGAGGACGAGGCGGCCCGGATGGGGCTGCTGGTGGAGGACCTGCTGCTGCTGGCGCGGATGGACCGGGAACGGCCGATCGCGCTGGCCCCGGTCGAGCTGCCGGTGCTGGCCTCGGACGCGGTGGAGGCGGCCCGGGTGGTCGCCCCGGACCGGCGGATCGAGCTGGAGCGGGACCCGGGCGCGGGCCCGCTGGTGGTGCTCGGCGACGACGCCCGGCTGCGCCAGGTGATCGGCAACCTGATGACGAACGCGCTCACCCACACCCCGCCGGACGCCTCGGTGACGCTGCGGCTGCGGGCGGAGGCGGGCAACCTCGCCGTGGTGGAGGTGGCGGACACCGGTCCCGGCCTCACGCCGGAGCAGGCCGAGCGGGTCTTCGAACGGTTCTACCGGGTGGACGCCGCCCGTACCCGGCGGGCCGGCGGGCCGATCAGCACCGGCCTCGGCCTGGCCATCGTGGCCGCGCTCGTGGCCGCGCACCACGGCACCGTCGAGGTGGACAAGACCCCCGGTGGCGGGGCGACGTTCCGGGTGAAGCTGCCGCTGCTGCCCGAGGCGCCCGAGCCGGGCGAGTGACGTTCAGAAAACTTCCAGGCGGATTCCAGGCTGATGACAGTGCCACAGGGAAAGCTGGGGGCATGACCGACCACGAGACCGATCCGCAGCGGTCGCCGGCCCCCGCCGACGCCGAGCCGTCGCACCACACCGCCGAGCTGCCCCGCGTCGAGAGCGGGACGTCGGACTCCTCGAACACCTCGAACACACCGGCCGCCGCGCCGGTTCCGGCCGACTCCCCGGCCGCCGGAACCACGGCGCAGGCCGGAACCACGAACCCGGCCGCTCCGCCGGCCGGCCCGTACCCGCCGCAGGGCGGGACGCCGTACCAGGCTGCGGCGCAGCAGCAGCACCCCTGGTACGGGCAGCAGCACCAGCAGCACGGCTGGGCCCAGCAGCAGAGCGGCTCGGGCTACCAGTCGGCGCCGCACAGCGGCGGGCCGGTCCCGTCGTACCAGGCGCAGCCGTACCAGGGACAGCACGGACAGCACGGGCAGCACGGCTACCAGCCGTACCAGGCCGGGCAGCCGACCCCGCCGTGGGGCACGCCGCAGCCGGCGCGGCCCAGCCGGGCCGGGAAGATCGTCGGCGTGGGCGCGCTGGCGCTGGCGCTGATGTTCGGCTCGGGCGTGGCCGGCGGCGCGCTGGCGCTCGCGCTCGACGGGGACGGCCCGACCCGCACCTACTCCGCCGCCCCGATCATCAACAGCGCCGACCTGCCCAAGATCGCGGCGTCCGTCCAGGACAGCATCGTCACGATCATGACGGGCAGCGGTGAGGGATCCGGGGTGATCCTCAGCGCCGACGGGTTCGTGCTGACGAACAACCACGTGGTGGCCGGCGCCGGTGGCGACACCGTCCGGGTGGTCTTCGCCAACGGCAAGAGCGCGACCGCCAAGATCGTCGGGACCGACCCGAAGACCGACCTCGCGGTGGTCCAGGCCAGCGGGGTCAGCGACCTGAAGGCGGCGAAGTTCGGCGACAGCGACGCCATGCAGGTCGGTGACCAGGTGCTCGCCCTGGGCAGCCCGCTCGGCCTGCAGGGCTCGGTCACCGCCGGCATCCTCAGCGCCCGCGACCGCACCATCCAGGCGGGCAGCGGCCAGCAGAACCCGCAGCAGGGCGCCAGCTCGATCTCCGGCCTGCTGCAGACCGACGCCCCGATCAACCCGGGCAACTCCGGCGGCGCGCTCGTCAACACCCGGGGCGAGGTGATCGGCATCAACACCGCCATCGCCACCGCCGGGCAGGGCAGCACCGGCAACATCGGCGTGGGCTTCGCCATCCCGAGCAACAAGGCCAAGGACGTGGCCGAGAAGCTCCAGCGCGGCGAGAAGATCAGCCACCCCTCGCTCGGGGTGAGCGTGAACGGCGCCGAGGACGGCGGCGCGCTCGTCGCGAATTCAGTGGGACTTTAGTTCTGTTTTAGGTCTGACCTAGATACGATAATACTGTGAACATAACACCTGACGATCCTTTGTCCACTCTAAACAGTAGACTACAGTCCATCAGTGTCGATGTCCTTTGTTAGCCGAGCTTACGTCTGGTACAACGAATGACGTCGAAGACCCTGATACAGAAGTAGCTCTCAAGATTGCTCGAACTGCATTATTCCCCGCCCGTCCTCTTTCTCACCCGGTGCGGGTGAGACCGGCTCACCCGCAACCGGGCCACGCTGGGGGCATGACCACCACGTCCACCGTGCGTACCGACCAGCTGATCCAGCGCGACGTCCTCGCCGAACTGGACTGGGACGCGCAGACCCGGGCCACCGACGTCGGCGTGACGGTCGCCGACGGCGTCGTCACGCTCACCGGGCGGGTGGACAGCTACGCGCGGCGGTGGGCCGTCGAGCGCTGCGCCCACCGGGTACGCGGGGTGCGCGCGGTCGCCAGCGACCTGGAGGTCGACCTGACCGCCACGGACCGGCGTACCGACGCCGACATCGCGATCGCGGCCGGCCGGGCGCTGGAGTGGGACAGCTTCGTGCCGGCCGAACGGCTGGACGTGACGGTCGCCGACGGCTGGGTCATGCTCCGGGGCGAGGTCGAGTTCGGCTTCCAGCGCCGTACCGCCGAGCGTGAGCTGCGCCGGCTGCGCGGCGTACGCGGGGTGACGAACCTGATCGAGGTACGGCCCCCGGCCCCGCCCAGCGACGAGCAGCAGCGCCTCGACCTGCGCCGCCTGCTGCTGCGGCGGACCGGCACCGAGCGCATCGACGCCCGGGTCGACGGCGACACTGTGGTGCTCGACGGCGTCGTGGGCGCCTGGTGGCAGCGCGAGGAGGCGGAACGGGCCGCGTGGGCCCTGCCGGGCGTACGTGAGGTGCACGTCGGGATCGTGGTGTCCGGCTGAGCCGACGGCGTGTCGTTTACCGCGGGCCGGGCCGGGAACCCGCGACCCAGCGGGTACGCCGGGGACCGAGCGGGGAGGACTCGTGGCCGTGAACCAGCAGTCCTCGGAGCGCTGGCGGGCCGGGCCGCTGCGGATCGCGATGGTGGTGCCGCCCTGGCTGTCGGTGCCGCCGCCCGGTTACGGCGGGCTGGAGACGCTGGTCGCGGGACTGGTCGACGCGCTCGTCGAGCGGGGGCACGCGGTGACGCTGTTCGGGGCGGGGACCGGGCACGGCACCTCGGCCGACTTCGTCTCCACCTGCGACGAGCTGCAGTACGAGCGGATGGGCGAGTCGCTGCCCGAGCTGGCGCACCTGGCCCACGTCGACCGCCTGATCGGCCCGGCGGACTTCGATCTGGTGCACGACCACAGCACGATCGGCCCGCTGGTGGCCGGACGCCGCCGGGTGCCCACTGTCGCGACCGTGCACGGCAACCCGGTGGGCGAGTACGGCACCGTGCTCGGCAACACCGACCGGGGGGTGGGCCTGGTCGCGATCTCGCACGCGCAGCGCCGGGCGAATCCGGGGCTGCCCTGGGCCGGCACGGTGCACAACGCGATGCCGCTGCGGGACGTCCCGCGCAAGCGGGCGCCCGGGACGGGTCCGGTGCTCTGGCTGGCCCGGTTCAGCCCGGACAAGGGCCCGGACGTGGCGATCGCGGCGTGCCGGGCGGCCGGGCTGCCGCTCACGCTGGCCGGCAAGTGCAACGAGCCGGCCGAGCGCCGCTACCTGGAACAGGTGGTACGGCCGCTGCTGGGCGACGACGTCACGCTCGTGCTGAACGCCGACCGCGAGGCCGCGTGGCGGCTGCTGCTGGAGGCCCGTTGCCTGATCATGCCGATCCAGTGGGCGGAGCCGTTCGGCATGGTGATGGTGGAGGCGATGGCGACCGGCACCCCGGTGGTGGCGCTGCGCCGGGGCGCGGTGCCGGAGCTGGTCCGCTCCGGGGTCACCGGGTTCGTCTGCGACGACGCCGACGAGCTGCCGGCGGCGTTGTCGGCGGCAGCCGGCCTGGATCCGGCGGACTGCGTCGCGCATGTCGCGGAGAACTTCTCGGTGGAGCGGATGGCCGCCGACTACGAGGCGGTCTACCGGGGCTTCCTGGCCGCGCGAGCGGGCGCACGGGCACCCCGGGCGGTCGCGCCCGCGGTCGCGGGCTGACCGGTCAGGTCTGCCCGGCCACGAGTTCCGCGGCGGCCGCGTCGAGTCGCCGCGCGTACCCGGGGGTGATGCTGCCCTCGCGGCGGCGTTCGTCGATCTTGTCGCGGAGCCGGTCCACGGCGGCGGTCACCTCGCCCTCACCGCTCGCGGCGACCGCGTTGCGCAGCAGGTTGCGCAGGTCCACCCCGACGTCCTCGCGGATCTGACCCTCCGCCAGCCCGGCCTCGATCAGCCCGTCGACCCGTTCGGCGGCGTCGGGCTGGCCGGTCGCGGGCGGACGGTTGCCGCCGGTGGCGGGCGCGCTCGACGGTGTGGCCGGCGCCGTGACGACCGGCGGCTCCG
This sequence comes from Micromonospora sp. M42, assembly GCF_000568915.1. Classification (NCBI taxonomy): domain Bacteria; kingdom Bacillati; phylum Actinomycetota; class Actinomycetes; order Micromonosporales; family Micromonosporaceae; genus Micromonospora; species Micromonospora sp. M42. The sequence continues at coordinate 5,380,649 of NZ_KK037233.1, forward strand.
GCGCGGGCGCGACGGTGGACGGCGGCTGGACCGGCCCGGCGGTCGTTTATTCACCCGGGGGTCCTCCGGCCGGTCCGGTGTCAGCGTGGGCACGAGCAGCGCGGCGGCGGCGACCACCGCCCCCGGCCCCCGAGCGCGAGGACGCGCCGCCGGCTCGGCGCGGCGGCCGGGTTGCCCGGCGGGACCGGGTCCGCGGCCGGCCCGGGCGGCGGGGGAGCAGACGACGGCGGCAGCGCGGGCAGCGTCATGGTGGGCGCCAGCATGGTGGCGGCCTGCGGGTCGGCGGGCAGCATCTGGTCGCGCAGCACGGCCGCCACCCGGTGCGCGGTGGGCCGCTGTCGCGGGTCGCGGGCCAGGCAGCGCAGGCAGATCTCCGCGACCGGTCCCGGCAGCCCCGGTACGCCGTCGAGGCTGGGCTCCGGGCTCTCCGCGAGCGCGGCGCTCAACTCCTCCCAGGTCTCCGCCGGGTACGGCGGGTGCCCGGTCAGCGTCTCGAACAGCAGCACGCCGAGCGAGTAGACGTCGGTGGCCGGCTGGGCCGGCGCCCCGTCCAGCCGTTCCGGCGCCACGTACGCGGGGGTGCCGAACGTGCCGCCGTCCTCGTCGTCGTCCGGCGTCCCGACCCGGGTGGCGATGCCGAAGTCGAGCACCTTCGCCCCGGTGCCGGTCATCATCACGTTGGCCGGGGTCACGTCCCGGTGCACGATGCCGAGCCGGTGCGCGGCGGCGAGCGCCTCGGCCACCTGCGCGCCGGTCTCCACCGCCTCCGGCCAGGGCAGCGGCCCTTCGGTGAGCCGGTGTTCCAGCTCCTCACCGGCGAGCAGCTCCATCACCACGAACGAGGTGATCGAGCCGTCCGGCGCCACCGTCTCGCCGTAGTCGTGCACGGCCGTGACATGTGGATGGTCGAGCTGGGCGGCCGAGCGGGCCTCCTCGCGCACCATGTCGCGGAACCGGGCGTCGGCGGCGAGCGAGGGCGCGAGCACCTTGACCGCCACCACCCGGTCGAGCACCTCGTCGCGGGCCCGCCAGATCACCGACATGCCACCGGCGCCGATCCGGTCGATGAGCCGGTACCGACGGGCCAGCAGGCGGCCGGCCTGGAGTGTCGCCATCAGCTCGCACCTGCCTGGGCTCGGGAGCGCTATCAGGTTGCGTGAATGTGTCTTACCTGTCAACAGTCCGCGCGGCGCCGATCGCGCGGCGCGCATCCGTGATGGCTCCCGGTCACCGCCGGGACCAGCGGGGACGGTCCGCCCGGCCGGCTGTGGGCCGCGTGCCAGGATGAACGTCATGGCAGCAGGTCCGGTGGCGTTCGTGCTCGGCGGCGGGGGAGTGCTCGGCGCGGTCGAGGTGGGGATGCTGCGCGCCCTGTTCCGCGCCCGGATCAAACCCGACCTGGTGCTGGGCACCTCGATCGGCGCGGTCAACGGCGCCCTGGTCGCCGCCGACCCGACCGAGGCGGTCACCGACCGGCTGGTCCGGCTCTGGGCGTCGCCCGAGGCCAGCGAGGTGTACGGCGACTCGGTCGCCCGCCAGCTGCGCCGGTTCGCCGCCCGTACCCACCTGCACTCGCCCCGGCCGCTGTACCGCCTGCTGGAGAGCACGCTGGGCGAGGACACCACCTTCGCCGACCTGGCCGTGCCGTTCCGCTGCTGCGCCGCGAACATCGAGCGCGCCGCCGAGCACTGGTTCCACAGCGGGCCGCTGGTGCCGGCCGTGCTCGCCTCCGCCTCGGTGCCCGGGCTGCTGCCCCCGACCCAGATCGACGGCCAGCACTACATCGACGGCGGCGTGGTCAACTCGATCCCGGTCGGCGAGGCGGTGCTGCTCGGCGCGAAGCAGATCTTCGTGCTCCAGGTGGGCCGGATAGAGCGTGAGCTGAGCCCGCCGCGCCGCCCCTGGGAGATCGCCCAGGTGGCGTTCGAGATCGCCCGCCGGCACCGGTTCGCGCGGGAGATGGCGGCGCTGCCCGAGGACGTGGAGGTGCACGTGCTGCCCACCGGCGGGCTGGAGCCGCGCGACGACAGCCCGTGGGCGTACCGGGACACCGCGGCGGTGGGCCGGCGGATCAGTCGCGCGTACACTGCCTCCCGCCGATACCTGGACACCGCGCTGGAGCGCTGATGCCGTTGCCGCCCCGCTGGCTCCGCCGGCTGGTGCTCGCGCCCGGAGTGGTGCTGCTCGCCTTCTTCGTGGTGACCACGCTGCCGGCCTGGGCGCTGCTCGCGCTCGCCGCGTCGCCGCTGGTGCCGGGACGGCTGCGCCCGCTGCGGCTGCTCTGGTTCGGCACCGTCTACCTGGTCTGGGACGCCGCCGCGCTGCTGGCCCTCTTCCTGCTCTGGCTGGCCTCCGGCTTCGGCGTCTACAAGCGTGCGCCGGCCTTCCAGCGGGCCCACTACGTGCTCGCCGGATGGTTCCTGCGGGTGATGTTCTGGCAGGCCCGGTGGACGCTGCGGCTGAGCATCGACGTGGTCGGCACCGACCCGGACACCGCCCTGCCCGGCCGCCCCGAGCTGGTGGTCTGCCGGCACGCCGGGCCCGGCGACTCGTTCATCCTGATCCACGCGCTGGTGAACTGGTTCAACCGGGAACCCCGGATCGTGCTCAAGGAGACGCTCCAGTGGGATCCGGCCATCGACGTGCTGCTCAACCGGCTGCCCAACCGGTTCATCGCGGCCGGGCCGGACGGGCGCGACTCGGTGGTGCGGCAGATCGGGCACCTGGCCACCGGCCTGGACGACGACGACGCCTTCGTGATCTTCCCGGAGGGGGGCAACTTCACCCCGTCCCGGCGGCTGCGCGCGATCGACCGGCTCCGCGGGCTCGGGCTGGAGCGGATGGCGCGCCGCGCCGAGCGGATGCGGCACGTACTCGCCCCGCAGCCCGGCGGGCTGCTCGCCGCGCTCGACGCCGCGCCGGACGCCGGAGTGATCTTCGTGGCTGCACACCGGCCTGGACCAGATGCTCACCGTCGCCGACGTGTGGCGCGAACTGCCGATGGACAAGCGGATCGTGATGCGGTTCTGGTCGGTGCCGCCGGAGGAGATCCCGGCCGGCGAGCAGGAACGCATCGAGTGGCTGTTCGACTGGTGGGCCCGCATCGACAGGTGGATCGCGGACAACCGCAACGGCACCGTCGACGCCTGATCCGATTCCCCGCGCCTGTTCGGCGCGCCGGCCGCGCGCCGCGTAAGGTGCGCTGGTGGAGCAGATCTGCGTGGTGACGACTGTGGTGGACGCCCGCGGGGTCGCGGACGTGCTGGCGGCCGCGGCGGTCGCCGGCCGGCTGGCGGCGTGCGCCCAGGTCGGCGGCCCGGTGGACAGCACCTACTGGTGGCAGTCGGCGATCCAGACCACCGCCGAGTGGCAGGTGCGGTTCAAGACCGCGCCGGACCGGGTGGACGCGCTGGTCGACCAGCTCCGCGCCAACCACCCGTACGAGGTGCCGGAGATCCTGGTCAGCCGGGAGGACAGCGGCAACCCCGGTTACACCGCCTGGGTGCGCGAGCAGACCCGGCCCTAGGTACTCCTACTCTGTCCGCCCGCCCCGCCGCCCGCGAAGCTGGCCGGGTGGAGAACACCGGCTACCCCTGCCCCGGTTGCGGCGCCCCGGCCGACCTCGTCGCCGGATGCCGCGGCTGCGGCCGTCCGCCCTACCCGCCCGCCGCCGAGGTGATCCGGCTGGACCGGGAGATCACCGAGCTGGCGCCGCGCGTCGAGGCGGCCCGGCTCGCGTACCACGATCTGTCCGGCCGCCTGTCCACGGCCCGGCAGCGGCGGTCGGCGCTGGCCGCCCGGATCCGTCAGGAGATCCCCGTGCCGGGCGCCGCCGGTCCCGCGCCGCTCCCGGCGCCGCCGCCGCGTCAAATCCCGCAGGCCCCCGCCCCGGTACGCCCCGGCGGCGCGGAAACCTCCACCCGGGCGGTGCAGGGGCTGCTGTTCGTCCTGGGTGGACTGCTGCTCGGCACCGCCGCCGTGGTGTTCACCGCTGTCGCCTGGGCCACGTTCGGGGTGACCGGCCGGGCGCTGATCCTGCTGGCGGTCACCGCGCTTGCTCTGGCCGCGCCGCTCGTCGCCCGGGCGCGCGGGCTGCGCGGCACTGCCGAGACGCTCGCCTCGGTGGCGTTAAAAAAAGATGGTCCTGGACGGGTACAAAAAAATGATCGGTGGACCTGTTCGGGGTGACCGGCCTGCCCGGCAGCCGGTACGCGGCGCTGAAAAACAAACAGTCAGTACCGCGGTGGCGGCCGGCTGCGCGCTGGTCAGCCGGCTCACCGCACCCTGGTTCGCGGCGTGGCTGCTGGCGCAGCCGGTGCTGCCCCTGGCCGTGGCCGCGTTCCGGCCCACCGCCGCCGGCTGGGCGCTGGTGCTGACCGCCGTGGCGCTCGGCGACCTCGCGGTGGTGGTGGCGCTGCGCCGCCGTACCTCCGGCAACCGCGCCGTGGTGGCGGTCGGGCTGGTGCTGGGCTGGACCGGGCACGGCGTGGCGCTGGTCGTGGCGGCCGGCTGCGCGCTGGTGCCGCTGGCGGTCGGCCACGCGGCGGGCACGCCGCTGCTTTCCGGTGGCCCGCTGCTGCTGGTGGTGCTGGCAGCGGCCTATCGCGGTAGCGGCCGGCGGCCGGTTC
>NZ_KK037233.1:5385519-5389949 GCF_000568915.1 Micromonospora sp. M42
GGCCGCCGCGCTGGGCCAGGTCACCGTCGTGCTCACCGGCGTGGTCGGCGCGGCGACCGCGAGCGCCCTCGTTCCCGGCCTGGCAGGGCGGGCGGGACGTGCCGGTCCCGTCCTGGGGCTGGCAGCTCCCGGGGGCCCTGCTGCTGACCGCCGGCGCGGTCGCGCTGCTGACGCCCCGGGCCGGCCGGCCGCTGGTCGGTGTGATCGCCGCCGGGCTGGTCGCGCTCGCCGCGCCGGCCGTGACGGCCGTGCCGTGGCCGCTGGTGCTGGTGGTGGACCTCGTGGCGGCCGCCGCGCTGCTGCTGGCGGCGGTGGCCCGGCCGCGCCCGGGCCGGGTGGCGGTCCCGGTCGCCGCGTCGGCCGCCGCGGTGCTGCTCGGGCACGCGCTGCTGGTCGGCGTCGCCGCGCCCGGCGGGGCGGTGGCGGTGCTCGCCGTGACGGCGCTGCTCGGCGTGACGGTGGCCGGGCTGGGCCGGCGCGGGCTGGGCGCGCAGCCGGTCGTCGGCGGCGTCGCGCTCGCGGTGGCGCTGGTCGCCGTACCGGCGGCGGTGGCCGTCGCGCTGTTCGGCCTCGGCGCGCCGCCGTGGTGGCAAACTGCGGGGTGCTGCCGCCGCCGTCGTGGTGCCGGTGGTCGTCGTCCTCGCCGTCCGTCGCCTGTGGACCGACCTGAGCGGGTACGCCTCGACCGGGCTCGCCGTGGCGCTCGCCGGGACCGGCCTGGTGCCGCTCGTCGCGCCGGGCGGGGAACCGGTGGCGCTCTACGCGGCGGCGGGGGTCCTGCTGGCGCTCGCCGCCGGGGGTGGCTCCCGGCCGGCGGCCGCCCCGCGCGCGGTGGGCGCCGCGCTGGCCGTGGTGGCGTTGCTGGCCACGGCGCGGACCGTGCTGCTGGTGCTCGCGAGCCTGCCGGTGCGGCCCGGGTCCGGGGTGCCCGCCGCCGCGGCGGCTTCCGCCGGGACCGCCCGCGCCGGGCTGGTGCTGCTGCTCCTGGGCGTCGCCGCCGGGGCGTACGCCGCGACGGGTCGCCGCGTCGCGTGGTGGGTCGCCGGGGCGCCGTTCGGCGCGGTGGCGCTGCCGGTGCTGGCCGAGGCGGCCGGCGCGCCCTGGCCGGTGGTGCCGGCGACGGCGTTCGGGGTCGGGCTGGCCGCGTTGCTGACCGCCGCGCTGACCGGGGCGTACCGGGCGGTGCTCGTGCCGCTGGCCGTGGTGCTGGCCGTACCCGGGTTCGGTGGTCTGCTCGCCACCCGGGCCGGGACGCTCGCCGCGCTCGGTGTGCTGGTGGTGGCCGGGGCGGTGACCGGGGTGGCCGGACGGCCGGCGGTGGTCCGGATCGTGGGGTGGCTGGGCGCCGTCGCGGCGGCCACCGGGTTCGCCCTCGTCGCGTCGCTGACGGCCGGGCAGTCGCTGCGTACCGGGGCGTTCGCGGTCCTGGCCGTCGCGGCCGTGACGCTGCACGCGGCGCCGCTGCTGCGCGTGGTCCGGTCCGGCGGTCCGGGCGGCGTCGGGCGGGCCGGCACGTGGGCGCTGGAGGCGGCGGCGCAGGCGGTGGCGCTGCTCGCGCTGCTGCTCACCGGCGGCTCGTTGCGGCACGCGGCGGCGGTCTGCGTGCTGTGGGGCGTGGCCGTCGCGGTCCGGGTGCTGCGCCGGAGCGAGTCGCCGGGCGGGCGTCGCGTGCTGGCCGCGGTGGCCGCCGGCAGCGAACTGGTCGGCGGGTGGCTGGTGCTGGCCGCGCCGGGGTGGTCGTGCTGGAGGCGTACACGCTGCCGGCGGCGGCGCTCGCCCTGGGCGCCGGGCTGCTGGCGCTGCGACGCCGGCCCGGGCTGACCAGCTGGCTGACGCTCGGTCCGGCGCTCGGCGCGGCGTTCCTGCCGAGCCTCGTGTCGGTGCTCGTCTCCGGTGAGCCGCAGCCGTGGCGGCGGCTCGCGCTCGGCGCGGCGGCGGTGGCGGTGGTGCTGGGCGGGGCGGCCCGGCGCTGGCAGGCGCCGGTGGTGCTGGGCTCGGCCACGCTGGTGCCGCTGGCGCTGCACGAGCTGGCCCGGGGCTGGGACCTGCTGCCCCGCTGGCTCTTCCTGGGCGTGGGCGGGCTGCTGCTGATCGGGCTGGCCGCCACCTACGAGCGGCGTCGGCGTGATCTGGTCCGGCTGCGCGAGGCCGTGGCCCGGCTCGGCTGACCCGAGCGGCGAGCCCTCTCACCGACTGTGGTGAGAGGGCTTCGCTGCGCCGGTGCGCCTCACCTGATCGGCGAGCCGCCGTCGACCGGGATGGTGTGGCCGTGGATGAACGACGCGTCGTCGCTGGCGAGGAAGCAGACCGCGCGGGCGATCTCGTGCGGTTCGCCGTACCGGCCGGCGGGCGCCTGCATGGTCAGGTCGTAGAACGGGAAGTCGCTGGTGATCTCCGCGCCCTCGAAGGCGGCGGTCTTGATCACGCCGGGGCCGATGCCCACAGCGCGGATGCCCTGGTGGCCGTAGTCGTAGGCGATCTGCTTGGTGAGCCCGATGACGCCGTGCTTGGCGGTGGTGTACTCCGCGCCGACCTCGCTGGCGACCAGGCCGGACGCCGACGACACGTTGATCACGACACCCTTGCCGCGCTCCAGCATGTGCGGCAACGTGGCCTTTGTGGCGAGGAAGACGCCCTTCAGGTCGACCTCCATGACGCGGTCCCACTGCTTGTTCTCGATCTCCAGCAGTGGCACGTACGCGCCGAACACGCCGGCGTTGTTCACCAGCACGTCGATGCGCCCGTACGCGTCGAGGGCGGCGCTCACCATGGCGCGTACCGACTCCTCGTCGGTGACGTCGGCCGCCACCGCCACCGCGTCGCCGCCGGCTTCCTTGACGCGGGTGACAGTCGCCTCGGCGCGTTCCAGGGAGAGGTCGGAGACGACGACCTTCGCGCCTTCGGCGGCCAGCTCGACGCACATGGACATGCCGAGTCCGGAGCCGACCTGGTCGGGGCTGAAGCCGCCGCCCGTCACGAGCACCACCTTGTCTGTCAATCCACGCACCGCGATGTCTCCCGTCTGTCGATGACCGTGCGTCCGGCACGGCTGACCGTTCGGATGAACGGCACTCATCTTTACGTACAGATTAGCTGGTCAGAGGGGGTGCGCCCACCGATGCGTGGGCTTGCTGCGGTGTGACGAAGATCGTTTGCCCGGGTCCGGCCCGGCGGGGTAGGGACAGCACCACCTTCGAGCCGGGGGTCTGCGGGATTACCCACGGCGACGATCGTCGCCAGAATCGGTGACGGAGAGTCGCGTACGAGAGCGTGGCTCGCGCATCGGGGGGCGACATGACTTCTTCCACGTCGACGGAACCCGCGGCACGGCGGGGCAGCGACTACGCGCGGCTGTCCCGCCGCATCGCCGAGGCGGGACTGTTCGAGCGGCGGCCCGGCCGGTACGCGCTGCGGATCGCGCTCACGCTCGGCGCGTTCCTGGCCGGCTGGGCCGTGGTGGCGCTCGTCGGTGACTCGTGGTGGCAGGTGCCGCTTGCAGTGGTGATGGCGGTGGCCACCACGCAGGTGGCGTTCCTCGGCCACGACGCCGGGCACCGGCAGATGTTCCGGCGGCGCGGGCCCAGCGAGGCGGCCGGGCTGGTCGCCGGCAACCTCGCCGTCGGGCTCAGCTACGGCTGGTGGGTCGACAAGCACAACCGCCACCACGCCAACCCGAACCACACCGACGAGGACCCGGACGTCGGCGCGGGCGCGCTGGTGTGGACGTACGAGCAGGCGAGCGCCACGCGCGGCCTGGGCCGGTGGATGGCCCGCCGCCAGGCGTGGCTGTTCTTCCCGCTGCTGCTGCTGGAAGGGCTGGCGCTGCACGTGGCGAGCGTGCGGGCGCTCGTCGACCGCGAGCCGGACGGGCGGTGGCGGGTGCCGATGCGGCACCGCGCGGTGGAGGCGCTGCTGCTCGCCGCCCACGCCGCCGGCTACCTCGGTCTGCTGTTCGCGGTCATGTCACCGGCCAAGGCGCTGGTGTTCGCGGCCGTGCACCAGGGGCTGTGGGGCCTCTACATGGGCTGCTCGTTCGCCCCGAACCACAAGGGCATGCCGATGCCGACCGACGAGGACGAGCTGGACTACCTGCGCAAGCAGGTGCTCACCTCGCGCAACGTACGCGGTGGCCGGCTCGTCGACCTGGCGCTGGGCGGGCTCAACTACCAGATCGAGCACCACCTGTTCCCGAACATGCCCCGCGCCAACCTGCGCCGGGCCCGGCCGCTGGTGATGGCGTACTGCGCGGAGCAGGGCGTCCCGTACGCGGAGACCGGGCTGATCGAGTCGTACCGGCAGGCGCTGGCGCACCTGCACGACGTGGGCCGCCTGCTGCGCGCGGGCTGACCCGGCCGGCTGCCGGTAGGGTCGTCGCTTGGTGGAGGGCGCGCCACGGTGGTGGCGCGCGGCACGGCGGGGCGTACCACCCC
>NZ_KK037233.1:5390049-5390822 GCF_000568915.1 Micromonospora sp. M42
GGACGACATCGTGCGGAGCTGCGGCATGAGATTCGAGATCAGCAAGGTGCTCGACGCCATCGAGGGACGGGTCTGCACCGATCCGTCGCTGGCCCGGGCCGTGGTCGACCTGGCCGAGGTCATCCGCTGGCAGAACCTGGACGGCGGTCGGCCGGCCAGCCTGCTGCGCCTCGGCATGGTCATCGACGCGCTGTCCCGGCAGATCGGTGAGGACAGCGTCCCGGTCTACGCCATCGTGCACCGGGCGCTGCTGTCCGACGCCGACCTGACCTCCAACGAGCGGATGGTGGTCCGCCGCTGGGCCGACGACGGCCTGGTGGAGGTGCTCGACCAGCCCGGTGACCGGATGCTGGAGGTGGCCGACCTGCTCGGCCTGCCGGTGCTCACCCGGGCCCGGCTGGACGGGCTGGTCGGCCGGTACCCGTGGCTCGGGCAGGCCGGGCGCGTGCTCGCCCCGGTGCCCGGCGCCGGTGGGCCGGTGTTCATCGCGCACGTCGGCGGCGGCCAGGACCCGGCCACCGGCAGCCGCTCACCGGCCGGCGTCAAGTTGCTCTCCCGGCAGTGGCGCTGCCCCGAGCCGGGCTGCGCGCTGTTCGGCGGCGGCGGGGGCGGCGGCGCGTTCGCCGACCTGGCCGCCGTGGACCGGGCGCCGGCCGAGCAGCCGCCACCCACGCTGCGCACCGGCGCACCGACCTGCCCCCGGCACGGCGCGCGGCTCTCCGACGCCGGTCCGCGCCCGCGTACCGAGGTGCTCGCGGTGCGCATCGGCGGGC
>NZ_KK037233.1:5391062-5434450 GCF_000568915.1 Micromonospora sp. M42
CGGGTGGCTCGATGGCGGAGATCGAGCGGATCGCGCTGGCGCCGCAGCAGTCCCGGGTGCTCGCCGAGGGGGACCTGATCGAGCTGTACCCGGGCGTGCAGGTGGGCCGCGCCGCCCAGATGAGCAGCGACGCCACGTACACCCCGAACTCGGTGATGGCCGAGGCGCCGACGATGGCGATGCGGCTGCCACGTCAGTGACCCGCACGCGAAGGCGCCGGGACCGTCGCGGTCCCGGCGCCTTCTCGCGTACGGCCTCAGCCGGCCAGCACGGCGGCGAGCTGCGCCACCGCGTGGTCGATCTCCTCTTCGGTGATCACCAGCGGCGGGGCGAGCCGGATGGTCGAACCGTGCGTGTCCTTGGCGAGCACACCCCGCTCCATCAGCAGCTCGCACGCCTGCCGGCCGGTCATCAGCGCCGGGTCGATGTCCAGCCCGGCCCACAGGCCGCGCCCGCGTACCGCCACCAGGCCCTTGCCGATCAGGCCGCGCAGGCCGGCGTGCAGCCGCTCGCCCAGCTCGGCCGAGCGGCGCTGGAACTCGCCGGTCGCCAGCAGCCGGACCACCTCGGTCGCGACCGCGCAGGCAAGCGGGTTGCCGCCGAACGTCGAGCCGTGCTGGCCCGGCTGGAGCACGCCCAGCACGTCGCGGTTTGCGGCCACCGCCGACACCGGCACGATGCCGCCGCCGAGCGCCTTGCCGAGCAGGTACATGTCCGGCTCGACGCCCTCGTGCTCGCAGGCGAACGTCGCGCCGGTACGCCCCAGGCCCGACTGGATCTCGTCGGCGACGAACAGCACGTTGCGCTCGGTGCAGACCCGGCGCACACCCGGCAGGTAACCCTCCGGCGGCACCACGACGCCCTGCTCACCCTGGATCGGCTCCAGCAGCACGGCCACCGTGTTCTCGTCGATCGCCTCGGTCAGCGCGGCCAGGTCGCCGTAGGGGACCACGGTGAAACCCGGGGTGTACGGCCCGAAGTCGGCGCGTGCGTCCTCGTCGGTGGAGAAGCTGACGATGGTGGTCGTACGGCCGTGGAAGTTGCCCTCCGCCACCACGATGTTGGCCTGGCCCGGCGTGACGCCCTTGACCTGGTAGCCCCACTTGCGGGCCACCTTGATGCCGGTCTCCACCGCCTCGGCGCCGGTGTTCATCGGCAGCACCAGGTCCTTGCCGCAGAGCGCGGCCAGCTCGCGGCAGAAGTCGGCGAACTGGTCGTGGATGAACGCGCGGCTGGTCAGCGTGAGCCGGTCGAGCTGCGCGTGCGCGGCCTCGATCAGCTTCGGGTGCCGGTGGCCGAAGTTCAGCGCCGAGTATCCCGCCAGGCAGTCCAGGTAGCGGCGGCCGTCCACGTCGGTCAGCCAGGCGCCCTCGGCCGACGAGATCACCACGGGCAGCGGGTGGTAGTTGTGCGCCGTGTGACGCTCCGCGTCCCGGACCGCGGACGGAGTCCGCAGCATGTCGTCGATGATCACTTGCTCGCCTTTCCCTGACGGAGTCGCAACGTGCAGCACTTCGGTCCGCCGCCGGCCTTGCGCAGCTCGGACAGGTCGATCCCGATGGTCTCGTAGCCCCGGTCGCGCAGCTTCGCGGCCAGGTCGGTGGCCTGCGCGGGCAGCACCACGTGCCGGCCGTCGCTGACCGCGTTCAGGCCCAGCACCTCGGCGTCGGCCATGGTGGCGTGGATCGCGTCCGGGAACAGCCGGCGCAGCACCGCCCGGCTGCCGGGGGAGAACGCCTCCGGCAGGTACGCCACGGTGCGCTCGTCGAGCACGGTGAGCGCGGTGTCCAGGTGGTAGAAGCGGGGATCCACCAGCTGCATGGTGACCACCGGGTAGCCGAAGACCTCCTGGAGCTGCGCGTGCGAGGCGTGCGCGGTGCGGAACCCGGTGCCGGCGAGCAGGTGGTCACCGGCCAGCAGGATGTCGCCCTCGCCCTCGTTGACGTGCTTCGGGTCGTACATCTCGAAGCCGGCGGCCTCGAACCAGGCCCGGTACGCGGGCGCCTCGTCGGCGCGCTGCGGGTCGCGGAACTGCACCGCCATGGCCTTGCCGTCGATCACGGTGCCGCCGTTCGCGGCGAAGACCATGTCCGGCAGGCCGGCGACCGGCTCGATCAGGTCGACCTCGTGGCCCAGGTCGAGGTACGTGCGCCGAAGCTGCTCCCACTGCCGGATCGCCAGGTCGGCGTCGACCGGGGCGGTGGGGTCCATCCACGGGTTGATCGCGTAGTCGACGGCGAAGTACGTCGGCCGGCACATCAGAAAGCGCTGGCGGATGGCGTCCATCGTCATGTCGTGCTCCCAGGGTCGGGCGCGCCCGGCCACCGTCGGCCCACGGGCTGGCGCCGTGGTCCAACGTTATGCGGCCCGGGTAGACGACATCCACCGCGAGAAGTTGCGTTGAGCAGCGAATCGTTGCGTTGAGCCACTGGGTGGCGAACGATCGTTGCGTCGACGCCGGACACACTTCGGGGGCGGCGAACCGCCGCCCCCGAAAGAGGTGTTGCCCGGCCGGTGAACCACCGGAGCTGATCAGGCTGCCGACGCCCTGCGTCGGCGATCGGGACAGTGCCCGTCAGAACCAGTTGGCAAACTGTGAGTCGAGCCACTCGCGGAAGCGGCCCGCCCAGTCGCCGTCGGTGGTCGGCCAGTCGAACTGGCCGGTCATCGCCACGATGCCGAGCACCACCGCGGCCAGGCCGACGGCGATGCCGATCAGCGCGTCGGTCTTGCCCGCCACGTGCCGGCGACGGGTGGCGATCAGGCCCAGCACGGCCAGCACCGCGCCGGCCGCGCCGACGCCGATGCCGTACCCGGCGAGCGTGCCGGAGAGCACGAACAGCGCCCCGACCACGGAGACGATCAGGCCGAGCGTGGCGAGCAGGCTGGCCCGGGGACGCTTCGTGGTGTACGGCTCCGGCCGGTCCACCCGACCGTCGCCGTCGGTGTCCGTACCGTCGGGGCGCCGTCCCGGTCGAGGTCGGCGCGGCCGTCGCGGTCCAGGTCGGTGGTGCGCTCGGCGACGGGCGCCGCGCCGGCGGTCCGCGCGTCGGTCACCGGAACGGTCCGCGTGTCGGCGTCGCCCCGGCGGCCGGTGACCGCACGCGCCGCCGCGCCCCGGTCCGCGGCCCGCCGCCGTGCCTCCGCCTCCCGCTCGTCGTCGGCCGCCACGGTCCGGCGGCCGGTCGTCGTGGCCGCCGTCCGGCCGTCGGTGGTGGCGTCGAGGTCGCGTGCGTCCCGGTCGGTCGCCGCGTCCCGGGCGCGCTCGTCGTCGGTGGCGGTGGCGGCGCTGCGGTACGTGGTCCGCTCCTCGTCGCGGTCGGTGACCACCGGCCGGTCGGCCGGCTGCTCGGCGGTCCGGTCGCGTTCGTCGACGACACCGTCGCCGTTGGTATCGGTACTGGTCGCCGGAGCGTTCCGGCGGGACAGGATCTTCACTGTGGCACCTCCTGATCCAGGCGCGGAGGCCGCGCATGACATGCAGGAAGTACCCAGGGGTGCCGAAATCGACACCCCTGGGCTCGCTCCGCACGCTCAGGCGTGCCGTCCGGTCACGCCACCGTGCGTGACCACTGCTGGTTGGTGCCCGAACCGCAGGTGTACTGCTGGACGTCCGCGCCGTCGCCGGTGCCGGCGTTGACGACGTCCAGGCACTTGCCGCTGTGCCGGGCCCGCAACTGGAACCAGCCGTCGCGCGCGGCCCACTGCCACTGCTGGTTGGCGCCGCTGCCGCAGGTGTACTGGATGATGTTGGCGCCGTCGGCGGTGCTCGCGCTGGCGACGTCGAGACACTTGCCGCTCGCGGCGTTGACGAGGCGGAACCATCCGCCGCCGGCGTCCTGGAACTCCCACCTCTGGTTCCCGCCGCCGTTCCAGCTCCACTGCTTGACCTCGGCGTTGTTCGCCGTGGAGCCGTTGATCACGTCCAGCACCCGGCCGCTGTGCCGGGCGGTGACGCGGTAGTACGCGGGCGAGTTGCCGGTGACGGTGCCCGCCGCCGCGTCGATGGTGACCGACGGGTACCAGGTCAGGCTCATGCTGGTGGCGGTCGGGAAGGCGATCGGCAGCCACACGTACTGGGAGTCGTTGGCCGGGCCGCCCCACGCTCCGGCCCACCTGTCACCCAGATAGAGGTAGCTGGTGCCGGACGTGCCCTGGACCGGCAGCACGAACGCCGGCTGCGAGTTGAACGTGGTGCCGTTGCCCACGTCGGTCCAGCCGCTCCACGGTCCCGAGATGCTCGACGCGGTGGCGTACCGGGCCTGGTTCGGGCTCCACCCCGTCGCCCCCGACGTCAGCAGGAAGTAGGTGCTGCCCCGCTTGAACATCGCCGGCGCCTCGCGGTGCGCGCCGTCCCAGAAGTTGCCCACCAGGGTGGCCACGTTGAGGTAGTCCGACGTGAGCCGGTAGATGTTCAGGTCGTAGTTGTCGTCGGCGGCCGAGATCATGTACGCGGTGCCGTTGTCGTTGTAGAGCGTGATGTCCCGGGACATGTGCTGCCCGAGCGGCCGGAAGCTGCCGTGATAGGTGTAGTTGCCGTCCACAGTGGCCGAGGAGGCGACAGCCGCCCGGGCCTCGTTGTAGTCGGACCCGTTCTCCTTGTGCATCCACATCACGAACCGGCCGGTGGCGGCGTTGTAGATGACCTTCGGCCGTTCGATGTTGGCGACCCGCAGCTCGGCCGCCGACGACTGGGTGAGCACGTTGTTGCGGAACTCCCAGGTGCGCAGGTCCGTCGAGCGGTAGACGGAGACCGCCCGGAACGTGTTGTCCGGGTTGCGGTTCTCGCCGAACCAGTAGTAGTAGTCGCCGACCTTGAGCACGCCGCCGCCGTGGGCGTGCACCACGGCGCCGCTCGTGTCGGTGAACTGGGTGCCGTTGGTGACTGTCACCGGCGCCGCCAGCGCGCCCGCCGCCGGTCCCAGCACCGTCGCCGCGAGCGCCACCGCGAGCGCCACCACGACCGCGCCGTACCGTGTCGTCCCTCGCACGGCTGTCACCTGCCGCACTTCGGCGTGATGGTGCCGGGCGTCGCGCCGGCCGCCACGAGCAGGCCGAACGTCGTCGAGCCACCCGGCGGCAGCGTCCCGTTCCAGGAGGCGTTACGGACCGCGACGTCCTGGCCGGTGCCCTCCGCCACCCCACCCCAGACCGACTGGATGCGCTCGTCACCCGACCAGCGCCAGGAGACGAGCCAGCCCGGTGCCGGCTCGGCGCCGTCGTTGCGCACCGTCACCGTGGCGACGAAGCCACCGCCCCAGCCGGCGTCGATCGTGGCCGTCGCGGAGCAGGTTCCCGACGTCCGGGCCGGCCCGCCGATCACGTACGGGTCCCGTGTGCCGTGGGTGTCGCCGAACCGGAACCAGTAGTCGGTGTCGGGGGCCAGGCCGGTGACTGTCACCTTTCCCTGGCGCTCCGGCCCCGTGACGGCTTCGGCCACCGGGTTGCGCCACGCGGTGGCGTCCTCGCGGCTGGTGAAGAGGCTGACGAGGAGCGGCGGGTCGTAGCCGCAGGGCGGGCTGAGCACCATCCAGTAGGTGATGGTGACGCTGGTCGCGGTGGCCCCGGTCACCTGGCCGGTGACCGGCAGCGCCGGCGGGCAGGCGAAGGTGGGCGTGGGAGTGGGCGTCGCCGTGGCGGCGGCCGTCATCGCCGTGGCGGCGGGTGACTGGTCGGCACCGGCCGAGGCGGTCAGGCCGGTCAGGGTGAGGGTGGCGGCCAGTGCCGCGCCGAGCGTACGGAGCATGTGTCTCTCCCGAGCTGGGGGCGCCGGGGGCGGTCGGCGCCGGAGTGGTGGTGGACCGCGATGTCGCCGCCGTAGCGGCACGGCGGAGCGCCGGAGACGACTGCCCGGCACCGGGGTGGCACATCACCCCGCGCTTGTCCCTCCGGCGAGATCGAGCGGCTCGCACTGGCTCCCGAGCGCTACCGCCGCCAGTCTTTCAGTCGACGCACGTCGATTCAACGTCGTCCCAGCACCCGACGTGGCCGGCCATCCGATCCGCTGGCTACGCTTGGTCGTTGTGCCAGAGGGACACACCATCCACCGCCTCGCCGCCCGGCACGCCGAGCTGTTCGCGGGCGACAAGGTGCACGCAGACAGCCCGCAGGGCCGCTTCGCCGAGGGCGCGGCCCGCCTCAGCGGCACCGTCCTGGACGGCACCGAGGCGTACGGCAAGCACCTGCTGCACCACTACGCCGGCGAGCTGACGCTGCACGTACACCTGGGTCTGTACGGGAAGTTCGCCGACGGGCCCGGGGAACCGCCGTCCCCGGTCGGGCAGGTGCGGCTGCGCCTGCACAGCGACCGGAACTGGCTGGAGCTGCGCGGCCCGACCGCCTGCGAACTGCTGACCCCGCCCGAGGTGACGGCGCTGCGCGACCGGCTCGGGCCGGACCCGCTGCGCGCCGACGCCGACCCCGACCGGGCGTACGCGCGGATCCGCCGCAGCCCCACCCCGCTCGCCGCGCTGCTGCTGGACCAGTCGGTGGTGGCCGGCACCGGCCTGATCTTCGTGACCGAGGCGCTGTTCCGGGCCGGCATGCCGCCGTTGCTGCCGGGCCGCGACCTGAGCGCGGCCGGCTGGGCCGAACTCTGGACGGACCTGGTGACGCTGATGACCCGCGCGGTCGAGCGGGGCCGGATCGACACGGTGCGCGACGCCGACCTGCCCGAGGTCACCGGCCGCGCGCCGCGCGTCGACCGGCACGGCGGCGAGGTGTACGTCTACCGCCGCCCCGGCGCGCCCTGCCACGTCTGCGGCACCGAGGTGAGCCGGGGCACGCTGGCCGGACGCAACCTGTACTGGTGCCCCACCTGCCAGGCGGGCTGACTCACATCTCGTCGAGCAGCCAGCGGGCCGCCTCGACATTGCCGGGGAAGACCTGGTCGCCGCCGATGCACCAGGCCACCGTCTGGCCGATCGCCCAGCCGCGTACCCGCTCCCGGTCCAGGCCCAGCTCGGCGCTGAGACGGTCGAGCCGGTGCCGGACCGCCGCCGGGGAGTGGCCCAGCTCGGCGCCGCGCACCAGCGGCACCACCGCGAACTCCCGCTCGCCGACCAGCGGCTTCGGGTCGATCACCAGCCACGGATCGCGTCCCGCCGCCAGGATGTTGCCGGCGTGCAGGTCCTGGTTGACCAGCACCTGCTCACCCTGGCTCGGCGCCAGGTCGGCGAGCAGCCCGAGCGCGGCGTCCAGCAGCCGCCGCTCGTACGGGCGGTTGGCCCGCTGCCAGTTGCCCGGCATCCGCTCCGCCCAGCCGGCCGCCTCCTCGGCGAGCGAAGTGAACGGCGGTCCGGCCGGCACCCCGAGGCGGGGCAGCAGCTCGACCGCCACCTCCAGCGCGGCGTCGGGCGGCAGGCCGTACAGCGGGGTGCCGGGGTCGCAGCGCTCGACGAGCAACGCGCGCCGGCCCGGATCGTGGGCGAGCAGCCGGATCGCGCCCCGGCCGTCCCAGTGCGCCAACGCGGTGGCCTCGTGACGGCTGTCGTCGTCCGGATACTGCAGCTTCAGCACCGCCCGCGTCCCGTCGGGCAGCGTCGCGGGCAGCGCCAGCGACGCGAACGCGTACCCGAACGGCGGCCCGACCGTCAGCTCCCACCGTGCGACGCACGCGGAGAGCCGGTCCGGCAGCTCCGCGAGCCAGGCCCGCCCGGCCTCCGTCCGCTCGACCCAGCGCAGGCTCTCAGGAATGTCACACCCCATCCGGTCATCCTGGCCGAGCGAGGCGACCGGCCGTGCACCGCGGCGTCCTCGACGCGCACGCCGACGAAGTGACGCTCATGGCCGTCCCGGCCCTCGCCGAGCGGCCTGACGAAAACGAGATGGATCAACCGGACGGTGCTCATCTGCCCGAGATCACCGCCGACGCCGGTCCCACCCTTGACGCAGCCACGCCTCCCACCAGCTCGCCGAGGTGGTGGCATCATCACCCTTGATCAACACCACCTCGCCGAGGTGGTGGTGTCGCGGAGCCGTTGATGCCACCACCTCGGCGACCTGGTGTTGATCAAGCTGGGCCGTGGCTGTCAGTCGTCGTGCCCGGCCCGGTGCCCGTCCGGATCTACCGTCCGTCCGGGGTCGGTCGGCGGCGGCGGGCCAGCAGCATCAGGCCGGCGCCGACGATCAGGAGAGCCCCGCCGCCAGCCACCAGCGGCGCGGTGGCGGGACCGGTGATCGGAAGCCCTCCGGTGCCTCCGCCTCCGACGGTGCCACCGCCTCCGCCGCCGCCCGGCGAGGGCTCGCCGCCGGGTGTCGACACGCGTACGGTGACCACCTCGGACACGCCGACCGTCGCCGGGTCTTCACTCGGGACGACTACGCGGTAGCGCAAGGTGCCGGGTGTCTTCGGCGTGATGGGGATGCGGTACGCGCCGCGGTCTCCGCTCGTCAGGTCGGCGGCCACCTTCCGCCACGTCCTGCCCTGGAGTTGCTGTAGTTCGATGTTCCAGCCGGCGTCGGGCTTCACCTCGCCGGTGATGGTGACTGTGGTGCCGGGCGTGACGGTGGTGCGGTTCGCTTTCGCCGTGACTGTCGGCTTCACCCGGGGATGGTCTGCCGTGACGACGATGTAGGACGGTGCGACCCTCGAGTTGGACGGACGGGTGATGCCGACGCACTTGAGGTAGCTGTCGCCCTTCGGATAGGTCCGGGAGAACGTGCCGTCGGCCTTGGTGGTGCCGTTGGGCTCGCTGTGATATTCAACGCAGAGGTTGTCGGTGCCGAAGAAGATGGGCTGGTTACCGATGCCCTCGCCGGTGTCCTCGTAGTAGAACCGTCCCGCCACGGTCAGCGGTCCGTCACCGACCAGCGGGTTCGGGGTGAGACGCATGGTGACCGCGGGCCGGTGTGTGCCGGTGACCTCCAGCCTGGTGTCCGCCGAGGCGGGCGGGTCGACGTCGAGCCGGTTCCAGGCGGCGTCCGTCGCCACCAGACGGTGGACCTCCCAGGTGCCGTTCCAGGTCGACGGCACGTGGATCGTCGCGCTCCAGGTGCCGTCCTGCGGGGTGCCAGCGGTGAGCGACAACTCGGCGCCGTCGGTGCGGTCCGTGCCGACGAGGCGCAGACCGACGTAGGGCAGGGAGCCGCCGTCCATCTCGGAGGCCTCGACCACGCCGGTGTCGTCGGTCAGGTGCACCGTCACCGTCACCGGCACCAGGTCGACGCCCGAGACGGAGACCGCGTCGGGTGAGACCGTGACGTCCACCAGCACCGGTGGCGTCTGGTCCGCCGCGGCCGCAGGGGAAGGCGTGGCGGTTGCGGAGGGCGTGGCGGTTGCGGAAGGTGCGGCGGTTGCGGGCGGCGCGGCGACGAGGACACCGCCGGGCAGCAGGAGAAGAGCCGTCGCGGCCATGCGCCACACTCGCATGTCGGTGCCCCTTCCGAGGTTGACCGGTAACGGAGAGTTCTCCTGTCGGTACCGTACTCCGTCGATGTGTTGCCGGCTGCCCCGTCGGCCTGTCGATTCGCCGGGACGGTCGGCCGAGGACCCCGGCCGACCCGCCCTCCGACTCGGCCGGCGGCTCAGCGCAGCCGGCGGATGTCCCCGTATGCCCGGTAGAAGCCGCCCCGGCCGGACTCGCGGATCTCGGTGACCAGGAAGCGCGCGCCCGGTTCGCGGATGCCCTTGGGGAACTGCACCGGCCAGTCCCGCCGGTAGCCGTCGGCCAGAACGTGGACGCGCAGCCGGCCGCCCTGCTCGACGCACTGCACCAGCACGCCGTCGCGGTCGTCGGTGGTCACCTCGACGGACGTCCAGGCGGCCGGCTCGGGCAGCCGGGCCGGCGCCTTCACGTCGACCACGTCCGGCACGCTGCCCGCCTCGGCCGCCCGGATCGCCGCCTCGCTCGCGTCGATGCAGGCCAGGTGGCCGCTCGTGGTGACCACGTAGAGCCGATTGTCGTGGTACTGCATCGAGTACGCCGAGCCGCAGCCGGTGCCCAGCTTCCACAGCCGGTTGCCGGCCTGGTCGAAGCAGTAGATCGAGGACGCGCTGTCGCCCGCGAACACGTACCGGCCGCCCTCGGCGGTGGCGCAGGAGAAGACCGCGGCGTCACAGCGGTACGTCTGCTCGGCCCGCCCGTCCTTGCGCAGGCGGACCACCTCGCGGGTGCCGGTGCCGGCGAACACGGCGTCCCGTTCCTGCCAGCCGAACAGGACCGCCCCGGTGCCGGTGTGCCACAGTTCCCGCCCGGTACGCCAGTCGTAGCCGGTGACCCCCTGCGAGTGGCCGTGGTAGATCGCGTCGGCGTCGCAGCGCACCATCCACGCGGACCGGCCGCGCCCCGGCCGGCGCCAGAGGAACTCGTCCTCGTGGTCGATCGCCGAGATGCCGCCGTCGCGATCGGACACGCCCAGCACGCCGTCGTGGATGTCCAGCCAGTAGATGTCGATCTCGGGCGCGATCGCGTACGCCGCGCGCGGCACCTTGCCGGACAGGTCGTAGACGTTGCCGTCGTCGCAGCCGGCGTAGACCCAGGCGTCGTCGGCGACGATGCACTTCACCCCGTCGGGGAGCCGGACCTGGTTGACCAGCCGGGCGTCGTGGTCGAGCGTGGTGATCACGCCGTGCTCGTTGCCGACCATGCAGTGCCGGTCGTCGACGAAGATGCCGAAGGCGGGCGCGCCCGAGGCGTACCGCCAGAGGACCGGCGCGGTGCGGGCGGTGGAGCGGGTGCTGACGATCTGCCGGCGCGAGACCGTGCGCTTCTGGCGTACGCCGCGCACCGCCGGGGCGTACCCCTTGCGGACCTTCTCGCCGATCTTCTTCGCGGCGGCGGCGCGAGCGCGGGCGTTGTCCGGGAAGGTGCTCGTCTTCACCTGGCCCTGGTCGCCGATGCGCCCGTAGCGCACGGTCATCGCGGTGTCGTCGACCACCACCTCGTAGAACTTGTGCGCTCCACCGTCCACTTCGGACAGTTCGAGGTAGGTCGTCTCCTGTGACATGGGGGTTTACCTCCGAGGGGAAGTGCCGGACCGGCAACGCGCACACGCTAACGCCGGGCACCGACAAACCCGGGTCTCGGTGTTAAGAAGGGGCCCTTCCTCTACCGGAGGCGTTAATAGGGGGCCCTTCCTTACACAGCGGCGGCGAGGGCGTCGACTGCCTTGCGGGCGGCGATCAGCACCGGGTCCCACACCGGGGCGTACGGCGGCGCGTAACCCAGGTCGAGCGCTGTCATCTCGTCCACCGTCATGCCGTTCCACAGCGCCACGGCGAGCGCGTCGATCCGCTTGGCCGCCTCGGACCAGCCGACGATCTGCGCCCCGAGCAGCCGCCCGCTGGGCCGCTCGGCGATCAGCTTGACGGTCATCTCCCGCGCGCCCGGGTAGTAGCCGGCCCGGTTCGTCGACTGGGCCAGCACCGTGACGAACTCGAAGCCGGCGTCCAGCGCGTCCCGCTCGCGCAGCCCGGTGCGGCCCACCTCCAGCTCGCAGACCTTGGTGACGGCGGTGCCGATCACGCCGGGGAAGGTGGCGTAGCCGCCGCCGATGTTGATGCCGACGACGCGGCCCTGCTTGTTGGCGTGCGTGCCGAGCGGGATGTGTACCGGCATGCCGCTGACCCGGTGCAGCGACTCCACGCAGTCACCGGCCGCCCAGACGCCGGGCACGCCCGGCACCCGCATCCGGCGGTCCGTCCGGACGCCGCCGGAGGGCCCGATCGGCAGTCCGGCGGCCTCGGCGAGCGCGGTGTTGGGGCGTACCCCGAGACCCAGGACCACGACGTCGGCCGGGACCGGTCCCTCGTCGGTGACCACGGCGGAGATCCGGC
The DNA here is from genome assembly GCF_000568915.1 of Micromonospora sp. M42. NCBI lineage: Bacteria > Bacillati > Actinomycetota > Actinomycetes > Micromonosporales > Micromonosporaceae > Micromonospora > Micromonospora sp. M42. Next base: position 5,402,839 of record NZ_KK037233.1, read on the forward strand.
CGTCCCGCTCCTCCAGCCCGGTGACGGTGAGGCCGGTGCGGACGCCGATGCCGGTGGCGCGCATCGCGTCGGCCACCAGCTCGCCCATGTCCGGGTCGACGGTCGACATGGGTTGGTCGGCCTGTTCCACCAGTTGGACGGAGAGCCCGCGCTGCACGAGCGCCTCGGCCATCTCCACGCCGACGTAGCCGCCGCCGACCACCACCGCGCGCCGGGGCCGGGGCTCGCGTTCCAGCCAGTCGATCAGCGCCGCGCCGTCGCCCAGCGTCTGTACGCCGAACACGCCCGACACGTCGTCGCGCGCCCAGTCCGGCTGCACCGGGGACGCGCCGGTGGCGTACACCAGGGTGTCGAAACCGGCGCGGACCTCGCCGCCGCCGTCCAGGTCCCGCGCGATCACCTCGCGGCGGTCCAGGTCGACGGCGGTGACCTCGTGCCGGGTACGGACGTCGATGCCGAAGTCGTCGCGGAAGGTCTGCGGATCGCGGCTGATCAGCTCGTCCCGCTCCTCGACCAGGCCGCTCACCCAGTAGGGGATGCCGCAGGCCGAGTAGGAGGTGAAGTGCCCCCGCTCGAACGTGACGATCTCCAGGTCGGACCGGTCGCGGCGGCGGCGACGCGCCTGCGACGCCGCCGACATGCCGGCGGCGTCGCCGCCGATGACGATCATGCGCTCCGCCACGCCGCCCATCCTGTCACGCCGGGACACGGCCGTGCGGCCGCTCAGCCACGGGTCTGGCGTGCCACGTCCGTGACCACGTCGACGAGCCGCCCGGTACGCGCGAACACCGCCCGCTGCCGGGCCGCTCCGCTGCCGTGCCGGCGCAGCCCGCCCAGCAGGTCGGTCACCCGGTCCAGGTCGCCGTGCCGATCCAGTTCCGGGCGCAGCCGGTCGACGAGCCGGTCCAGCAGCTCCCAGGCCGGGCGCAGCTCGCCGTCGGTGAGGTCGACGCCCTCGCCCTCCAGCCCGTCGTGGGCGGCCCGCCAGTGCGCCGCGACGAGCAGGTGGTGGTCGGTGTTGACGGCGGGACGGCCGGCGGCGATGTCGGTGAGCGCGGTCGCCACGAGCGCGCGGACCAGCGCGGCGACGAGCACCGCGTCGTCCACGGTCGGGCAGACGTCGCCGATCCTGATCTCCACGGTGGGGTACTTGGCGGAGAGCCGGGCGTACCAGTAGAGCATTCCCTCGTCCAGCATCACGCCGCTGGCGATGAGCTGCCGGATGAGCCGCTCGTAGTGCTCGTGCGACTCCAGGTACGGGGTGGGCGCGACCGACGGCCAGCGTTCCCACTCCACCGAGCGCCAGCTCGCGTACCCGGTGTCCTCGCTGCGGGAGAACGGGGAGTTCGCGGTGACCGCCTGCAGGATCGGCAGCCACGGCCGGACGTGGTTGAGCACCTGCACGCCGGTGTCCGGGTCGGGGATGCCGACGTGCACGTGCATGCCGTTGTTGCCGGGACCGGGCACCAGCAGCCGGAACCGCTCGATCATCCGGTCGAAGCGGGGCTTGTCCACCACCGGCGGCACCGGCCCGTCGACCGGTCCGGTGCCGATCGCGAGCAGCCGTACGCCGGCCCGCTCGGCCGCGTCGGCCAGTTCGGCGCGCAGCATCGACAGCGAGTGCCGGATCGAGGACAGGTCCAGCCCGGGCGGGCTGCCGATCTCGATCTGGCTGGTCTGGAACTCGCGCTCCACCTGACCGCGCAGCTCGGCCGGCACCTGCTCCATGACCAGGTCGACGGCGGGTACGGCGGTCCCGGTGTGCGGGTCGGCGAGCAGGAACTCCTCCTCGACGCCGACTGTCAGCAGGTCGGTTCCGCCCGACGCGGCGCTCCGCTCCCGCTCCGCCACTGAGCCGCTCATCGCCACCACCGTCTCCTCCGGACCACTCGCGGCACGGTGCCGCGTGGCCGAGGACCTGTTACCCACCGTGTCCGTTCCGGAAAACGTGCCGGTGGGCGTGTCGGCGCCGGTTCGCCCGTTCGGGTCGGTCGAGTGCGTTCGCGCACGGGGCAGCAGGGCGTGACACGGCGGGATACCGTGGTCGCGTGGCGGGGATGCTGGCGGTGCTGACGGGGGCGTGGGCGTACGCGCTCGCCCTGTTCGCCGACCGGCCGGCCGGGCTGCTCGCCGGCGCGGCGGTGGTCGCCGCGCTGCTGCTCGCCACCCTGCTCGCGCTGCGGGTCCGCGCGCTGCCCACGCCGCCCGGCACCCGGTTCGCCGCCGCGTTGCGGGCCCGCGCCCGCCGTCGCGGCGTTCCCCGCCAGGTCGACCCGAACGCGCCGGGGCGTCCGCGCCCCCGCGCACCCGGCCTGCGCCCCTCGGCCGCGTAGCCACCCTCCGGCCCGCGCCGGCGGGCCGCCGTTTCCTTCCCGGCTTTCGCGGCCGATTCCGTCGTCATCCGTCCCGCCGTGCGGCACGTCGCCGCCCGGGACACCCGGAATCGCCACCGAGGGGTCCACCCATGCTCGCCTTCGCACCGTTGCACTCCGCGGCGTCGGCCGCGGCCACCGTCGTCACCTGGCTCGCCGACGTGCTCGCCCCGCTCACCGGCGGCGCCGCCACGGCGGCCGCCATCGTCCTGTTCACCGCCGCGGTCCGGCTGCTGATCTCGCCGCTGACAGTGGCCCAGGTCCGCGGGGAGCGGCGCCGGACCGCACTCGCCCCCGAGGTACGGGAACTCCAGCGCCGGTACGCCGACGACCCGGCCCGCCTCCAGACCGAGTTGTTCGCGCTCTACCGCAACGCCGGGGCCAGTCCGGTCGCGGGCTGCCTGCCGGCGCTGTTGCAGGCGCCGTTCTTCCTGGTCATGTACCGACTGTTCGCCACCGGTGACGGCGCGCCGCAGCTGCTGGGGGAGCGGCTGGCCGGCGTACCGCTGGGGTGGCACCTCGGCGACGGCCTGGCCGGCCCGGTGCCACTGGTGTTCGGCGTGCTGCTGGCCGCGTTGCTCGCGCTGGCCTGGTGGTCGTCGCGGCGGATGCGCCGGGCGGCAGCCGCTACCGGCACGGTTGCCGGGACGCCGACCGAGGGTCCGGGCGCGGCGGTGCTCGGCCGGCTGCTGCCGCTGCTGCCGTACGGCACGGTGCTCGTCGCGCTGGTGGTGCCGCTGGCGGCGGTGCTCTATCTGGTGACCACCACGGCGTGGACGGCGCTGGAGCAGGTGGTGCTGCGTCGCCCGCAGCCGGCGGCAGCCATCGACAAGCGTTGACAAGTGCGGGGGCGGGCGCGTAGAAATCGCTCTCAGAGAGCGCTCTCCCGGACCCGTCCCCGCAGAGAGGCACCCCGAATGAACCCGATCCCGGCGGCTCCGGCCGCCTCCGCCACCGTGCCCCGATCGCGCCGCCGCCTCGCCCTGGCCGCGGGTGTGCTCGCGCTCACCACAGCGCTCGCGGGCGTCTCGATGACCGCCCAGGCCGCGGTGCCCCCGACTCCCTCCGGCTGGAGCCTGGTGTGGAGCGACGACTTCACCGGCTCGGCCGGCACGCTGCCCTCGTCCGCCAACTGGATCATCGATACCGGCACCAGCTACCCGGGCGGCCCGGCCAACTGGGGCACCGGCGAGATCCAGACCTATACCTCCAGCACCGCCAACCTGGCCCACGACGGCTCGGGCAACCTGCGCATCACGCCGCTGCGGGACTCGGCCGGCCGCTGGACCTCGGCCCGGATCGAGACGGTACGGGCGAACTTCAAGCCGCCGTCGGGCGGCGTGCTGGCCCTGGAGGGCCGGATCCAGATGCCGAACGTGACCGGCGCGGCGGCATCCGGGTACTGGCCGGCGTTCTGGGCGCTCGGCTCGCCGTACCGGGGCAACTACCAGAACTGGCCTGGTATCGGCGAGTTCGACGTGATGGAGAACGTCAACGGGATCAACTCGGTCTGGGGCGTGCTGCACTGCGGCGTCGCGCCGGGCGGCCCGTGCGGGGAGTTCAACGGCATCGGCGCGTCCCGGGCCTGCCCGGGCAGCACCTGCCAGTCGGCGTTCCACACCTACCGGTTCGAGTGGGACGCCTCGATCAGCCCGCAGCAGCTGCGCTGGTACGTCGACGGCCAACTCTTCCACACCGTCGGGCAGAACCAGATCGGTGAGCCGTACTGGAGTCAGATGACCAGCCACGCCGGCTACTTCCTGCTGCTCAACGTGGCGATGGGCGGCGGCTTCCCGGACGGCGTGGCCGGCTCGGCGACGCCGACCGCGTCGACGGTGTCCGGCCGGTCGATGCTCGTCGACTACGTGGCCGTCTACACCCGGGGTGGCGGGAGCAACCCGTCGCCGACCCCGACCACGCCGCCGCCGGGCGGGGTGCGTGACGCCTACTCGACGATCCAGGCCGAGTCGTTCAACGCGCAGAACGGCGTGCAGGTGGAGACGTGCTCCGAGGGCGGCCAGGACATCGGCTGGCTCGCCAACGGCGACTGGGCCCGCTACGACAACGTCGACTTCGGCTCCACGCCGCCGCGCGACTTCGTGGCCCGGGTGGCCTCCGGCGCGGCGTCCGGGGTGAGCGGGCTGGTGGAGGTCCGGGTGGACAGCCCGACCGCGCCGCCGATCGGCAGTTTCGCGATCGGCAACACCGGCGGCTGGCAGACCTGGCGCTCGGTGCCGGGCAACGTCGGCGCGGTGACCGGGCGGCGCACGGTCTACCTGACGTTCAGCAGCGGGCAGCCGTCCGACTTCGTCAACGTCAACTGGTTCACCTTCCGCCGCTGAGGCCGATGGGGGCGCGGCCCGGACCCCGGTCCGGGTCGCGTCGAACCGGTGCTGGACAGAAACAGTTAACACTCCTAATAATAGGCGCACGTCGACGGTTGTGAATCCCTCTCCACCCCCCGCCCGTCCCCTGGAGGACGCCGTGAGACTCCGCCCCCGCCTGGCGACGCTCGCCGCCGCGCTGACCACCGCCGTGGTCGCCGGCGCGCTGCTCGCCGCCCCGCCCGCCTCCGCCGCCACCGCGGCCTTCGTCCGCACCTCCAGCTGGAGCAGCGGGTACGAGGCCCGGTTCACCGTCACAAACGACAGCTCCGCCGCGATCTCCTCGTGGAACGTCCAGTTCGACCTGCCGTCCGGCAGCACGCTCGGCTCGTTCTGGGACGCCCGCCTCACCACCTCCGGCCAGCACGTCACCGCCGTGAACCAGTCCTGGAACGGCGCGCTCGCCCCGGGCGCCAGCACCAGCTTCGGCTTCGTCGTCAGCGGCACCGGCGACCCGGTGAACTGCACCGTCAACGGCGCCTCCTGCGCCGGCGGCGGCAACCCCGGCAACCCGGGCGCGCCCGCCACCCCCGGCGGCCTGCGGGTCACCGGCACCACCGCGTCGTCGGTCTCGCTCGCCTGGAACGCGGTCTCCGGCAGCGTCACCGGCTACCGGGTCTACGAGGGCAGCACGGTCAAGGCCACCGTCACCGGCACCTCGGCCACCGTCTCCGGGCTGGCCGCGTGCAGCGGGCACAGCTACACGGTGACCGCGTACAACGGCAGCGGCGAGTCGGCGAAGTCGGCGGCGGTCGCGGCCACCACCAGCGGCTGCACCGGTGGCGGCGGGGGCGCGATGGCCGCCGCTCCCTACCTCTACCCGGGCTGGGGCGACCCGCCCGCGCCGTCCACCGTGATGGGCGCGACCGGGATCAAGTGGTTCACCATCGCGTTCGTGCTCTCCGGCGGCGGCTGCACCCCGGCCTGGGACGGCAGCGGTCCGCTGACCGGCGGCACGCACGCCGCCACCATCGCCGCGATCAAGGCGGCCGGCGGCGACGTCATCCCGTCCTTCGGCGGGTGGAGCGGCAACAAGCTCGGCCCGAACTGCTCGTCCGCCGCCGCGCTGGCCGGCGCGTACCAGCAGGTCATCAACGCGTACGGGCTGAAGGCCATCGACATCGACATCGAGAACAGCGACGAGTTCGAGAACGAGGTGGTGCAGGACCGCATCCTGGACGCCCTGAAGATCGTCAAGCAGAACAACCCGGGGATCAAGACCATCATCACGTTCGGCACCTCGACCACCGGGCCGTCGTACTACGGCACCCGGCTGATCAACCAGGCCGCGGCCAAGGGCGCCGGGATCGACGTGTTCACGATCATGCCGTTCGACTTCGGCGGCGGCGCGAACATGTACCAGAGCACCGTCAACGCGGCCGAGGGCCTGAAGACCGCGCTCAAGAACGCGTTCGGCTGGTCCGACGCCACCGCGTACGCCCACATGGGCCTGTCCGGCATGAACGGCCTCTCCGACCAGCAGGAGCTGACCTCGCCGGCCACCTGGACGCAGATCCGCGACTGGGCCAAGGCGCGCGGCCTGGCCCGGTTCACGTTCTGGTCGGTCAACCGGGACCGGCCCTGCCCCGGCGGCGGCGTGGTCGCCAACTGCTCCGGCATCGCGCAGAACACCTGGGAGTTCACCGGCATCACCGCCGGCTTCTGAGCCCGCGAAGCGGTCAGCGCCCGGCGGTCACCGACTGCCGGGCGCGCCGCCGGCGCACCTTCTTCACCGCCCAGCTCACGATCATGAAACCGAAGACGGCGAAGATCGCGTAGTTGAACCACGAGCTGTACCTGTCGACGTCCTCCCACCGCGATCCGAGGGTGAACCCGGCGCCGACGATCAGCGCGTTCCACACCCCGCTGCCGAGCGTGGTGAGCAGGATGAACTCACCGAGCGGCATCCGGTTCGCGCCGGCCGGGACGGAGACCAGGCTGCGGACCACCGGCACCACCCGGCCGATCAGCACCGCCCACCGCCCGTGCCGCTCGAACCAGCGGTCGGCCTTCTCCAGATCCTGCAGGTCGACCAGCGGGATGTGGTCCAGCCAGCGCTTGAGCCGCTCCTCGCCGAGCGCCGCGCCGAGCCAGTAGAGCACCAGCGCGCCGAGCAGCGAGCCGACCGTCGCGGCGAGCACGATGAACACCACGTTGAACCGGCCCTCGGCGGACAGGTAACCGGCCATCGCCAGCACGATCTCGCTCGGGATCGGCGGGATGATGCTCTCCAGCGCCACCAGCAACGCCACGCCGACCGCGCCGAGCGAGTCGATCACGCTCGCCACCCAGCCGGTCAGCCCGGTGAACTGGTTCGGGTCGACGTCCTGGGCCAGGGCCATGTCGGTCCTTCCACGCGAGAGCCGGAGATCCGAAAGTGTTACCCGGACCGGCCGGTGTCACACCTGTGACTCATCCCTCCGGGTGCAGCGCGGCGTCCGCCGGACCCCGTCGCCAGCCGGTGAAGCGGACCCGCAGCCCGCCCCGGCTGGGCGAGCAGCAGTACGGCCCGGCCGACGCCTGGGCCGCCGGGTCGAGCGGGGCGACGCGGACCAGCCGCCACGGCTCGTCGTCGCACCGGGCCCGGACGGTCAGCGCGTCCCCGGCCCGGCTCACCCGGACCGTCACCTCCCGGCCCGACCACTGCGGCACCGGCGCCACCGACCAGTCCGAGAACTCGTCGGTGACCACGGCGCCGACCTGCGGCGCGCCGTCGCTCACCTCGACCCCGGCCTTGGTCCACCGCCGCTCGTCCACCCGGACCAGCACACCGGCCTGATCGAACTGCTCCGAGTAGTCGAGGAGGAAAGACACCTCCACGGCGCTGCCCGCGCCGAACGGCGCGAGCAGTGCCGAGCCGTCGTCGTGCACGAAGCCGTAGCTGGTGCGCCGCCAGAAGTCGCTGCCGCCGTGCGGCTCGACGAGCAGGCCGCCGTCGACCGGCTCGGCCCGCTCGGGCGGGTTCAGCCAGTGGCCGGCGGACCAGTCGTACGCCTCGTTCATCCCGGCACCGTACCGGGTTTGACGGCGCGCACGTTCGGAGAAGTAGTCCTCGCATGGGTGACAGGTGGTATCAGGAGGCGGTCGTCTACTGCCTCGACGTCGACACGTACGCGGACTCCGACGGCGACGGAGTGGGTGACTTCCAGGGGCTGATCGGCCGGCTGGACTACCTGGCCCGGCTCGGCGTGACCTGCCTGTGGCTGAACCCGATCCACCCCTCGCCCAACGAGGACGACGGGTACGACGCGACCGACTTCTACAACGTCGACCCGCGACTGGGCACGCTCGGCGACTTCGCCGAACTGCTGCACCAGGCGAGCAACAGGGGCATCCGGGTGATCATCGACCTGGTGGTCAACCACACCTCGGACCAGCACCCGTGGTTCCAGTCCGCCCGGTCCTCGCCGGACTCGCCGTACCGGGACTGGTACGTCTGGGCCGACCACGAGCCGGCCGACCGCCACCAGGGCATGGTCTTCCCGGGCGAACAGCACGAGACCTGGACCTACGACCGGACCGCCAAGGCCTGGTACTACCACCGCTTCTACAAGTTCCAGCCGGACCTGAACATCGAGAACCCCAAGGTCCGCGCGGAGATCAAGAAGATCACCTCGTTCTGGCTCCAGCTCGGCGTCTCCGGCTTCCGGATGGACGCCGTGCCGTTCATCATCGAGCGCACCGAGCCGGGCAACCCGAACTCGCCGAAGGACTTCGACTTCCTCACCGACCTGCGCCAGCACGTGCAGTGGCGACGTGGCGACGCGGTCCTGCTGGCCGAGGCGAACGTGGAGCCGGACGAGCTGCCCGTCTACTTCGGTGACGGCAGCGGCTCGGGCAACCGGATCCACATGCTGTTCGACTTCATGCTCAACGGCCGGCTGATGCTCGCCCTGGCCCGGGAGGACCCGGAGGTGATCATCGAGGCGTTGCGGGACACCCCGAAGCTGCCCACCGGCGGCCAGTGGGCCACGTTCCTGCGCAACCACGACGAGATCGACCTGTCCCGGCTCACCGCCGACCAGCGCAACGACGTGCTGGCGAAGTTCGGCCCGGACGAGAACATGCAGCTCTACGGCCGGGGCATCCGCCGTCGTCTCGCGCCCATGCTCGGCAACGACCGCCGGCACATGGAGCTGGCGTACTCGCTGCAGTTCTCGCTGCGCGGCACGCCGGTGCTGCGCTACGGCGAGGAGATCGGCATGGGGGAGGACCTGTCGCTGGACGGGCGCGACGCGATCCGCACCCCGATGCAGTGGTCCTACGCGGACAACGCCGGCTTCTCCACCGCCGAGCCGGAGAAGCTGGTCCGCCCGGTGATCGACAAGGGCGAGTACGGCTACCAGAACGTCAACGTCACCGCCCAGCGCAAGGACCCGCGCTCGCTGCTCGGCTGGTTCGAGCGGATGATCCGGACGCTGCGGGAGGCGCCGGAGACCGGCTCGGGCAGCACCACCCACATCGACGTGCCGATGCCGCCGGGCGTGCTCGCGCACCGCGCCGACGGGCGTACCGGGACGATGGTCTTCCTGCACAACCTCGGCACCGAGGACGTCGAGGTGGACCTGAGCACGCTGGCCCCGGAGGCGGACCTGCCGATCGACGTGCTCAGCGACCGCAACTACGAGGACGTGGGCAAGCTCGACCGGCTCAAGCTCGGCGGGTACGGCTACCGGTGGATCCGGCTCTGCCGGGGCCACGGGCGGTAGGCGCGGCGTACCGGCGGGTTAAGCTCCTTCGATCGAGCCACAAGTTACCGGGAGGTAAGCATGTCGGAGGAGCCCCGCATCGCCGTCGTCACCGGAGCCGCGCGCGGCATCGGGGCGGCGACCGCCCGCCGGCTGGCGGCCGACGGCATGGCCGTCGCCGTGGTCGACATCGACGAGTCCGCCACCAAGGAGACGGTGGACGCCATCGGCTCGGCCGGCGGCCGGGCGCTCGGCGTCGGCGCCGACGTGTCCGACCGGGCCCAGGTCGAGGCAGCCGTGGAGCGGATCGCCGCCGAGCTGGGCGCACCGACAGTGCTCGTCAACAACGCGGGTGTGCTGCGCGACAACCTGCTGTTCAAGATGACCGAGGGCGACTGGGACACGGTCATGGGCGTGCACCTGCGCGGCGCGTTCCTGTTCAGCCAGGCCGCGCAGAAGCACATGGTCGAGGCGAAGTGGGGCCGGATCGTCAACCTGTCCAGCACGTCCGCGCTCGGCAACCGGGGCCAGGCGAACTACTCGGCCGCGAAGGCCGGCCTCCAGGGCTTCACCAAGACGCTGGCGATCGAGCTGGGCCCGTTCGGGGTGACTGTCAACGCGGTCGCGCCGGGCTTCATCGTCACCGACATGACCGCCGCCACCGCGGCCCGGATGAAGGTCGACTTCGACGCGCTCCAGAAGCACGCCGCCGCCGAGATCCCGGTACGCCGCCCCGGCCGCCCGGAGGACGTCGCGCACACCATCTCGTTCCTCGCCAGCGAGGGCGCGTCGTTCGTCTCCGGCCAGGTCATCTACGTCGCCGGCGGTCCGAAGGACTGACCGGCCCCGACCCGGCGCGGGCCCGCTCAGGCGGGGTCGCGCCGGGTGCGCCAGAGCCAGAACAGACCGAGCACCGGCAGCACCAGCGGCACGTAGCCGTAGCCGCTGCCGAACCCGGACCAGACCGTCTCGTCCGGGAACAGCTCCTTGTCGGCGATGCTCAGCACACCGACGCCGAGCACCCCGACCAGTTCGACGGCGCAGCAGGCCAGCGCGACCCGGCGGCCGGCGTGCCCGGCCCGGGCCAGCCCGACCGCCGCCACGATGTAGATCAGCGCCGCCACCGCGGACAGCAGATACGCCACCGGCGCCTCGTCGAACTTCGTGGCGATCTGCAGGCCGGCCCGCGAGGTCGCGGCGATGGCGAAGACGATGTAGACGGCGATCAGCAGCCGGCCCGGGCCGCGGTTGGTGGCGCGATGCTCGTGCGCGGTCGTGGTGTCAGCCACCGAGCGCCTCCCAGGTCTGCTGGAGCCGGACCGCCACGACCGGCGTGACCAGGCAGATCGCGCAGACGATGCCCGAGCCCCACCGGGTCGGCTCCATCCGCGCCAGCACCCAGGCCAGCGGCGGCAGGCAGACGAGCGTCGCCAGGTAGCCGAAGAACGCGCCCGGCTCGCCCGGCCGCTCGCCGCCGCCGAGCGCGACGAGCGCCACCACGGTCAGCGCGAGCAGCGCCACCTCCAGCACGGCCAGGCCGACGAACTGGATCCGGTCCGGCGGCCGGTGGCGTACCGCCGCCACCAGGGCCCAGAGCGCGACCGCCAGCGAGATCACGATCGCGACCGTGGCGAGCGGCCCGTCCACCGGCGATCCGGCGGCCGCCGCGACGGTCGTCGACACAGTGTCGTTCACCGGCACAGCCTACTAACCGGTGTAGTAGCGGCCCGCCCGCCGGGTCGAGGCGCGCCGGACCGGCCGGACGACTAGCGTGGATCACGGTCCCGGCGTACGCCGGTGGCGGACGTCGACGGCAGGGGGTCCGGGTGCGGTTCGGGTTGTTCGGCACGGGTTACTGGGCGGCGCAGACGCACGCGGCGGCCATCGAGGCGCACCCGCGGGCCCGGCTCGCCGGCGTGTGGGGGCGCAACCCCGCCAAGGCGGAGGAGCTGGCCACCCGGCACGGCGTACCGGCCTTCACCGACGTCGACGCGCTGATCGACGCGTGCGACGCGATCGCCGTGGCGCTCCCGCCGGACGTGCAGGCCGACATCGCCGTCCGCGCCGCCACCGCCGGGCGGCACCTGCTGCTGGACAAGCCGCTGGCGCTCGACCTCGCCGGCGCCGACCGGGTGGTCGACGCGGCCCAGGCGTCCGGTGTGGCCTCGGTGGTCTTCTTCACCCAGCGCTTCCACCCGAACGTCACCGGGTTCCTCGCCTCGACCGCCGCAGCCGGCGGCTGGCAGCACGCCCGGGCCACCATGTTCGCGTCGATCTTCCAGCCGGGAAACCCGTACGGCGACTCGACCTGGCGGCGGGAGCGCGGCGCGCTCTGGGACATCGGCCCGCACGCGCTGTCGCTGATCCTGCCGGTGCTCGGCCGGGTCACCCGGGTCGCCGCGATGGACGGCCCGAGCGGTCTGGTGCACCTGCTGCTCACCCACGACGGCGGCGCCACCAGCTCGCTCTCGCTCACCCTGGACGCGCCGTCCGAGGCGGTCACCCGGGACTTCGTCTTCTTCGGCGAGAACGGCACCGAGACCGTCCCGCCCGGCGACGGCAGCGCGCTCCAGGCGTTCTCCACCGCGCTCGACCAGTTGCTGGAAGAGGTCGACGCGGGCACCCGCGACCACCGCTGCGACGTGCGGTTCGGCCGCGAGGTGGTGGCGGTGCTGGACGCCGCCGAGACCGCAAGGTCGCAGGGCCGCACCGTCGAGCTGTAAGGAAGGGCCCCTTATTAACGCCTCCGGTAGAGGAAGGGGCCCCTCTTAACACCCGCAGGTCAGGCGCCGGCCAGCGTGACGATCGCCTCGCCCAGTTCGGTGGGGGACTGGAACTCCTCGGCCGGCAGGGACCGCAGCGCCTGCAGCGCCTCGGTGCTGGCACCGTTCTCCTGGCCCCAGCGAACCAGGTCCTCCCGGGAGACCGGGTAGTCCAGCCCGGCCAGGAACTCCTGCAACTGCGCGCCGGTGACGGTCATGCCGCCCGGCTACCCAATGAGCCCGGTGCCATGCCCCCCGCCGGGCCCGCGTCCGCCGCCACGCCCGCCTCGCCGGACCCGGGCCGCAGCCGCCGCCGTACGCCCGCCGCCCGACTCGACGGCGGCGGTTTGCCCCGGCGGGCCCCGGGTAGCCGCGGACATGCTGGTTCAGCGGCTCGGCGCGCCGAGCGACTTCGACCCGCTGCTGGAGCGCGTCCGGGACGCCCGCGTGGTGATGATCGGCGAGGCGACGCACGGCAGCTACGACTACTACCGGCTGCGGGAGCAGTTGACCCGGCGGCTCATCGCCGAGCAGGGGTTCGACTTCGTGGCGGTGGAGGGGGACTGGCCGGACTGCGACAGGGTGCACCGGTCGGTGGTCGGCGCGCCGGACGGGCTCGCCGATCCGCTGGTCGCGCTGGAACGGTTCGAACGCTGGCCCACCTGGATGTGGGCGAACGCCGAGGTGGCCCGCTTCTGCCGCTGGCTGCGGGCGTGGAACCTGGAACGCCCGGAGGGGGAACGTGCCGGCTTCCACGGGCTGGACGTGTATTCCCTCTGGGAGTCGATGCAGGCCATCTTCGACTACCTGGGCGAGGAGGACCCGGCCTCGCTGGAGGCGGCGCAGGAGGCGTACCGCTGCTTCGAGCCGTACGGCAAGCGGCCCGAGGAGTACGCGATGGCCAGCCGGTTCGTCTCCGCCCGGTGCGAGGAGGAGGTGGTCCGGCTGCTGGCGCGTACCCGGGAACAGGCCGCCGCGGACGGCCCGGACCGCTTCTCGGCCTGGCAGAACGCGGAGGTGGTGGCCGGCGCGGAGCGGTACTACCGGGCCATGGTCGGCGGCGGCCCCGAGTCGTGGAACGTGCGCGACATCCACATGGCCGACACGCTCGACCGGCTGCTCGACCGGTACGGGCCGGGCTCGCGGGGAATCGTGTGGGCGCACAACACGCACGTCGGCGACGCCCGGACCACCGACATGGCGGCGGACGGGATGGTCAACATCGGGCAGCTGGGCCGGGAACGGCACGGCCGGGACACGGTGGCGCTGATCGGCTTCGGGAGCTGGCGCGGCAGCGTGATAGCCGCTCCGCGCTGGGGTTCCCCGGCCGAGGCGATGGTGGTGCCGCCGGCCCGGAAGGGCTCGGTGGAGCACCGGCTGCACGAGCTGATGCCGGACCGGGCGGTGCTGGTCTTCGGCGGCGACGACCAGCCGGAGTGGGTGACCGGCGAGGCGGACCACCGGGCCATCGGGGTGGTGTACGACCCGAGCTTCGAGTCCTGGGGCAACTACGTGCCGACCCGGCTGGGCGAGCGCTACGACGCGTTCATCTGGTGCGACGAGACCACGGCGCTGCACCCGCTGCCGGCGCACGTCACGCCCGGCGAGATGGAGACGTACCCGGCGGGGGTGTGACCGGGTGGGGCCCGTCGGACCCCACCCGGTACGGCTCACACCTGGGCGTGCTGCTTCTCGGCGAGGTGGGCGCGCAGGCCCTCACCCTCGACGTCCACGTTCGGCAGGATCTTGTTCAGCCAGCGCGGCAGCCACCAGGCGGCGTTGTTCAGCAGCGACATGACCGCTGGCACGATGGTCATCCGGACCACGAACGCGTCGATGGCGACGCCGATCGCGAGCGCGAAGCCCATCGACTTGATGATCGGGTCCTCCAGGAAGACGAAGCCGCCGAACACCGAGATCATGATGAGCGCGGCGGCGGTGACCACCCGGGCGCCGTGCCCCATGCCGTTGATGGTGGCCTGCTGCGCGGTATCGCCGTGCACGAAGTCCTCGCGCATCCGGGAGACCAGGAAGACCTCGTAGTCCATGGCCAGGCCGAACAGGATGCCGATGAGCAGGATGGGCAGGAAGCTGACCAGCGGGGCCGGGGTGTCCAGGCCGACCAGGTCGGCCAGGTGGCCCTGCTGGAACACCGCCACGGTGATGCCGAACGTGGCCGCCACGGTGAGCAGGAAGCCCAGCGCCGCCTTGACCGGCACCAGGATCGACCGGAACACCAGCATCAGCAGCAGGATCGACAGGCCCACCACCAGCAGCAGGTAGACCGGCAGCGCGTCGGAGAGCTTCTCGGACACGTCGATGCCGACCGCGGTGACGCCGGTGAGCAGCACGTCGGCGTTCTGGATGCCGGCGACCTGCTTGCGGATGTCCTGCACCACCGTCTCGGTGGCCTCGTCGGTCGGCCCGCTCTCCGGGATCACGCCGAGCAGCGCGGTACGCCCCGACGGGTCGACCTGCGGCGGGGCCACCGCGAGCACCCCGTCGGTCTTCTGGATCAGCGCGGTGACCTGCGGGATGGCGGCCTGGGTCGCCTGCGGCGAGTCGGCGGTCACCACGACCGCGAGCCGGCCGGTGAAGCCGGGGCCGAAGCCCTCCCGGATCAGGTCGCTGCTGACCCGGGCCGGGGTGCCCTCGGCGGCGGCGGAGGCGTCCGGCAGCGCCAGGCGCATGTCCTGGGCCGGGATCGCGAGCAGGCCGAGGCCGAGCAGCCCGACCAGGATCACCGGGATGCGCAGCTTGGTGACCCAGTTCGCCCAGCGGAAGCCGAAGCCGGTGCGGTCCTCCGAGCCGGTGGCCGGGTCCTCGACCGCCTTGCGGTCACGCAGCTTGCGCGGCAGCACCTTGTGGCCGGCGAAGCCGAGCAGCGCCGGGGCCAGCGTGATCGCCACCAGCACGGCGATCGTGACGGTGCCGGCCGCGGCCAGGCCCATCACGGTGAGGAACGGGATGCCCACCACGGCCAGGCCGGCGAGCGCCACCACCACCGTCGCGCCGGCGAAGACCACAGCCGAGCCGGCGGTGCCAACCGCGCGGCCGACCGCCTCCTCCGGGGAGAGCCCGTCGAGGAGGTTCTGCCGGTGCCGGGAGGTGATGAACAGCGAGTAGTCGATGCCGACCGCGAGGCCGAGCATCAGCGCCAGGATCGGCGCGGTGCTGGTCAGCTCGACCGCGCCGCTGAGCGCGAACAGACCGGCCATGCCGACGCCGACGCCGATCAGCGCGTTCAGCATGGTCATCCCGGCCGCCACGAGCGAGCCGAACGTGATCACCAGGACGATCGCCGCGACGAGCACGCCGATGGCCTCGGTCGAGCCGACCTCCGGCTCGGCGTTCAGCACCTCGCCGCCGGGGGCGATCTGCCAGCCCTGCGCCTCGGCCTGCTCGCCGACCTTCTCGTACGCGTCGCGCTGCTCGTCGGTGATCTCGTCGACCCCGCCGGCGAACTGCACCTGGATCAGCGCGTAGCGGCCGTCCGGGGTGAGCGCCTGCGCCTGGTACGGGTCGACCGCGCCGACCACGCCGGGCAGCGTGGCCGCCTCCTGCGTGACCTGCTTGACCAACCCCTGGCCGGCGGGCGTGGTGAGCGCGCCGTCCTGTGGCGCCTTGATCGCGATCGTGCCGGTGGCGCCGCTGGCCGCCGGGAAGCGGTCGGCGAGCAGGTCGATCGCCTTCTGCGACTCGGTGCCGGGCATGGTGAAGTTGCTCGCCGTCGGGCCCCGCAGCGTGGCCGCGGCCAGGCCGAGGCCGACGAGTACGACGAGCCAGATGACGGCGACGAGTCGCCGTCGGCGCAGAGATGCCCGGCCGAGCCGGTACAGCAGGGTCGCCATGGACCTTCCTTGTCCTCGCAGGTTCGGATCAGATGGAGACTTCGAGCGCGCGGTACGCCACGGCGAGCAGCGCGGGTCGCAGCTGTTCGTCGGGGATGTCCAGGAACTCGCCGCAGGTCTCGGCGATGCCGGCGAGCACGACGAGCGCCGCGACCCGGGCCTCGGGCCGGTCGGAGAAGCCGGCGAACGCCGCGACCAGCCGTTCGGAGATCTGCTGGATGTGCATGAACGTGGGCTGCTGGAGCAGGTCGGAGAACTCGCCGCGGAGCAGCGCGATCTCGCGGCGGAAGCGGACCGCCAGGTCGACGAAGCCCTCCGCCGCGACGCGCTGTGCGTCCGCGCCGGTGTGCTCGGCGATCCGGGTGTCGAGTTCCTCCAGCACCGCGATGGCCGGCGCCATCAGCTCGCCGAGCAGCGCGTCCTTGCTGGCGAAGTGGTAGAGCACTGTGGCTTTGGAGCAGCCGACCTCACGGGCGATGTCCTGGAGTGAGGTGCCCTTGTAGCCGGTGACGGCGAACCGCCGAGCCGCCGCGGTGAGCAACTCGTCGTGGGTGGCCGGGGTGGGGCGCGCCATGACATCAAGCATGCCTGACCGATCGGTCAGGTGCTGACCGATCGGTCAGATAGAGCGCGTGGTGTTCGCCACATAAGGGCGATTTCAGTTGTTCAGGCCGGTGGGTGGCCGTGCCTACGGTCGTACTCGGCCCGGGCCGCGCTGATCGCCTCGCGGTGCCGTTCGGCCCAGCTGGTCAGCGCCACCAGCGAGTCGTACAGCTCGCGGGCCATCGGGGTGGCCGTGTACTCGACCTTCGGCGGCACGCAGGGGTGGACATGCCGGTCCAGCAGCCCGTCCCGCTCCAGGTTGCGCAGCGTCAGCGTGAGCATCCGGCGGCTGATCCCCTCCAC
Source organism: Micromonospora sp. M42 (assembly GCF_000568915.1). Classification (NCBI taxonomy): domain Bacteria; kingdom Bacillati; phylum Actinomycetota; class Actinomycetes; order Micromonosporales; family Micromonosporaceae; genus Micromonospora; species Micromonospora sp. M42. The sequence continues at coordinate 5,419,802 of NZ_KK037233.1, forward strand.
CCGGCGCTCCAGCTCGGTGAAGCGGACCGGGCCGGCCGAGGCGGCGATCAGGATGCCGATGGCCCACTTCCCGCCCACCCGGTCCAGCGCCTCCCGCACGGTGCAGGCGCTCGCCTGCTCCGCCGCGCCCGATCCGCACCGGTCCGCCTCTGCCTCGCCCACGCCCCGATCGTCGCAGGTGCCGGCCGGTGAGGCGCGCGCCGGGCACCGTGTCGGGGTTGCCGAGCCGGGCCCGGCCCGGGATGGTGGTCCGATGGGCGCCGCCGACGAGACCCGGGCCGGAGTGTCGCTGACCAACCTCGACCAGCCGCTGTTCGACGGCGCCGGGGCGACCAAACGCGACCTGGTCGACTACCTCGACGCGATGGCTGACCGGATCCTGCCGGAACTGCGGGACCGGCCGCTGTCGGTGCTGCGGGTGCGGCCCGGCCAGGAGCCGTTCATGCAGAAGAACCTGCCGAAGTACACGCCCGACTGGGTGCGCCGTACCGAGGTGTGGGCCGAGGCGTCGCGCCGGCGCATTTCGTACGCCCTCTGCGATGACCGGCGGACGCTGCTCTGGTTCGCCAACCAGCGGGCCGTCGAATACCACCCGACGCTCGGCCGGGCCGCGCAGCCCGAGCACCCGACCCACCTGGTGCTCGACCTCGACCCGCCGGAGGGCGACTCGTTCCCGGCCGCCGTGCGGGTCGCGCTGCTGGTCCGGCAGGCGCTCGCCGACGCCGGGCTGGCCGGCGCGGTGAAGACGAGCGGCGCGAAAGGGCTGCACGTGATCGTGCCGGTCGACCCGGCCACCACGGCGGAGGAGGCCGCCGCCGCGACCCGGGCGCTCGCCGTCCGTACCGAACGGCTCGACCCGGCGGCCGCGACCACCGCGTTCATCGTCGCCGACCGCCGCGGCCGCGTCTTCGTCGACTCCACCCGGGCGTACGGGGCGACTGTGGTGGCCGCCTACAGTCCCCGGATCCGGCCCGGCGCCCCCGTGTCGTACCCGGTGGGCTGGACCGACCTGGAGAGCGCGAGCCCGGCCGACTTCACCGTGCGGACCGTGCCCGCGCTACTGGGCGACCGGGATCCCTGGGCGGAGGCGCTACCCGCGCCGCAGCGGCTGCCGGCGGACCTGGTCGAGCAGGGACGGACCATCCCGGTGGCCCGGGTGCAGGCGATGCACGAGGGCAAGCGACGCGCCAAGGCCCGCCGCGAGGCCGGGTGAGCCCGGTCCGCGTCAGCGCCGCCCGGTCCTCGCCGCCGGCGGGTGCTTGCCCCAGGTGAACGCGATGAGCACCACGGCCAGGGCCCAGGTGACGATCATCGTCCAGATCGGGCGGGTCTCGGTGGCCGGGCGGCGGGCTCGCCCGCGTCCACCTCCCGCAGGATCCGCGCGGCGCGGGGCAGGTCGCCGCAGGCGGTTGCGCGGGCCGCGTTCGCCAGGGTCAGCCGGATGGCGCCGCCGGGGGAGGGGCTGCGTTCGTGCGCCCGCTGAGCCGCCGCCACCAGCTCGGCGGCGTCGGGGTGCCCGAACCGGGCCGCCAGCGACGCCAGCATGGTGAGCGTCCAGCTCCGCCCCGCGACGTCCAGCTCCTGGTTCAGCGCCCGCCCGAGGTACGTCAGGGACAGCGAGGGACGCTGGGTCGCGTAGTAGGCGCCGAGCCGCCCGAGCAGCATCGCCCGCTGGCGTGGCCCGTACCGGTCGGCGGCGACCTCCCGGTGCAGCATCCGCAGCGTCTCGTCCACCCGGCCCGCCAGGTAGAGGTTGTCGGCGACGTCGACCAGCCAGGCCAGGCGCGCCTCAGCCGCCCCGGGCGCGGGGGCGGCCAGCAGCAGATCAGCGGCCAGGCTGGGACCGACCGCCGGGTCGACCGCCAGCCGCGCGGCCAGCGCCGAGGCGGACCGGCTCACCGCCGGCAGGACCCGCAGCAGCTGCCGGGCCGCCTGGGCCGGGCGCCCGGCGTCGGCGAGCACCTCGGCCGCCGCCTCGCGCAGCGCCTGCCGCACCGAGGGCGGGGTGTCCCGCAGTACGTCGTCGCGCAACGCGATGGAAGACAGCCGCAGCCCGGCGGCGGTGTCGACGAGGAACCCGCGCGCGATCAGCTCCTCCACCGTCGCGTCGATCCGCTCGTCCGACGTGGTGCCGGTGTGCGCGGCCACCGCTTCGAGGAACCACAGCCCGCAAGGGGCGTCCGCGACGGCGACGGCGCGCATCACCGATCGGTGCGCGGTGGTCAGCGAGGAGGGTACGCCCGTGTGCATCTTGGGGCGGTTGGTCAACGGAGTCTCGGGCAACTGGCTCACCTTCGCAGGTGCTGGGGTTCGACCCGTTCACCGCGAGGTTAGCCAGCCCGTGACCTGTACATTCCCGAATTCGGGGACACTGCCGCGCACGCCGGGGACACGACGAAGGCCCCTGACCGGGCTGGTCAAGGGCCTTGCGGTGATCTGATCTGGTGCCCCCGGCAGGATTCGAACCTGCGCTCCCGCCTCCGGAGGGCGGCGTCTGATTGGAAACAACCTGCGTCGTGAGCTGGTGATACTTGGCGAGGCCGACAAGCCGCCCGCTGACTTGGGCACGGACCTGGCACGCGGTTGCCCTCTTCTGCTGGTACGGGACACGTCCGAGTGGATGTTGGGAGTCGAGGCTACGATCGCGCTGTGAGTGATGAGCCGGTTGAGGCCGTTAGCCACCCGATGTCGCAGGTTCGTCAACGTGCTGATAGCGCTGGACTGCCCTGTGAGGATGTCTCGGTTCTGAAAGACGGATCAGTGCTTCGGGTAGTGCTGCCGACTTCAGGGGGCGAACCACGCGAAATCCTCGTCAATGCTTCTGTCGCAGGTGTCTACTTGTCGGCCGATTTTGAGTATTGGACCTTTGTCGGGGATTATTTTGGCGTCGACAACTCTAAACAAGCGGAAACCGAGCTGGTTCTGTCGCCAGTGACAATTCGGGACTTGCGGCGGCTAATTCAGCTGGCTGGAGTTGAGCAACGCGCTGGTGCGAGGGTAAAGCTTGACTTCACGCCCGACATGTCTATCGATTTCAAGCCGCGCTCAGGGTCTAACGTCCGCGTCCGGATTGGGTCGACGAGCGTTGCGGTTCGGGCGGCGGGTATTAGCACGAACGGCCGCTACATTGGCACGCCGAGCCTGTACATTAGCGGACTAAGTAGCAAGCTCCGACGACGCGAACGCCTGCTTGATTCCATCCAGCAGGTAGCTGACGCCGTCTTGTTCGAACTGTGGGCTGTGCACGGGATAGCCGCCGATCTGACGCCCGTCCCTCGGCATGTCGTATTAGCTGCAATGGCCGATAGAGCGGAAGTGCTGCCGACGGTTCCTGGTCTGAAGTATTCTGCGGAAGCGATGTCGCTGTTTCGCTACGCGCAATCGTCGGAGAAACTTCCACTCTTGCGATTTCTTGCCTTCTACCAGGTTGTCGAATACTTCTTTCCTTCCTATGCCGAGCGCGATACCCTGCGTAGGCTACGTCAAATCGTAATAGACCCAACCTTCAGTGCGGATAGGGATTCGGACGTCGCTCGCCTGTCACAGGCAATCCGCAATAAGATGTATCTCACCGAGCGTGATCAATTGAAGTCGACCATCCGGCACTGTGTAAATGACGGTGATTTGAAGGAATTTATAGAGGCGGATCCTGAGCGTGTTGCGTTCGTGTCAAATCGCAAGAACGGGCTCAAGGCGGCGAAGCCCTTGGCCCTGAAGGACGCCGGTTCGCCGCTCGGCGATCAAGTGGCAGAAAGAATCTACGATATTCGTTGTCGAATTGTTCATGCCAAGGATGGTGGCGGGCCCACCCAAGCGGCGTTGCTGCTTCCCTTTAGTGCTGAAGCGCGGAGCCTCGGGCATGATATAGAAGTCATGCGATTTATAGCTCAAAAGGTCCTAATCAGCAGTGCACGGCAAACCTCGTGGGAGCCGTGACCTTACTCGCTTCGCCTCGCTGAACTGGCACTTTGCCTCTCCAGCTAAGCTATGGCGTCGCGGGCAAGACGCAGAGTTAGGCAGGGGGCAGCTCCAGCCCTGCGGGGAGGTAACCATCGGCCCAACGGTCGAACATTGGGGGCGGATCGAAGGCTGCGCCATGGAGGGACACCTTGCCGCCACCAAAAATCGCCTGACGGAAGTTCACCCTTCCGCCTTGGGATACTGCGTCCTCAAAGGATACACACCCTCCGCCGAACCTAGCGTGCGGGAATGACACGCTAGTGCCGCCGAATGATGTGGCCAGGAAGGTTAACCTCCCGGACATAAACGCCGATCGCTCGAATGAAAGCTTCTCAGCGACGATATCTGCCCTGCTGAAAATTACCCATGCGCCATCGAAGGTTGCCCTTCTGAAGGACACCATCCGGCCTCCGATCGTCGCCCGCCTGAAAGCCACCATTCCGCCACTAAAGGTCGCTCTCTCAAAGGAAAGCATCGCTGCGTCGAACGTTGCATCGTCGAATGAAACCTCATTGCCGCCGAACGTCGCCATGTTAAAGGATATGAAACCATCCTTAAATGACGCCGAGTCGAAAGATACCCGTCCAGCACCGAACTGTGCTTGCTCGAATGACACGTTCGCCGAGCTAAACGTCGCGCTATTGAAAGACAGTTTCCCGCTGCCATTTATCACCTGGTCGAAGTGAAGCCTATGGGGCCGGAACGTCGCCTCATCGAATTTCACTCTTCCGGTGCCAAATGTTGCTTTGGTGAATGATGCTACGAGGCTATCGAAAATCGTCCCAACAAAGGATACGGTCCCAGCGCCGAACGTCGCCTCGGCGAATGTGACTTCGTGGCCGCCGAGCCTCGCGCCTTCAAAGGTTACGTGCCCGGCGCCGAATTGCACTCGCGCGAAAGACGTTACCCTACCGAACTCCGCATTCCGGAAAGAGACCGATCCGCTGCCAAAGGTGGCGTCTGAAAATTCTGCGCCATCGAAGATCGCACCCGTGAAGTCGAGGTTCATGCCTCTCCAGGAAGTCGAGGCTTCTTCGGGAAGTCGCAAATGCGCAACGACTAGCCGCAGGATGGTATGGCGTACCGCTCGTTCCTGGCGAGCAAGTTCGGTCGGCCGTCCATGCTCCTCGGATACTTCTCCGCTGGTCGGCATAGACGAATCGACCAGGTCGTCGGTCGGTGGGGTATAGGGCATGCGAAAATAAGCGCAAAGAACATCGATGCAGGTCTGCCGGCCCTCAGGCCAGTCGTCAGCCAGACCGGCCATCGCGTACACCCCGGCTAAGCGAACGGCCCCCTTGTCCGACCCGAGCTGTTCGGATGCAGTTGTGAACCGCTCGTTGAAAAGCCGCACCCCATTGCGATCAATTTCGATCTCGGCACGCAGGTCAGCAGCGTGTGCCAACACGTGGGCAAACTCAGCCAACTGGTTCGTGTGCTCGGCGACGCGCTGGCGTCGGTAAGCAACCACGAGTGCCGCGACGCCCCCGATACCTGCCACCACCGAGAAGACCAGCTTCAGAAGGTCAAAGAGCGTGGACGCCGTGACTGTGCCGTCCCGGCGGAAGCTGGGCCAGCCCGCGTACCAGAGCGCTCCAGCAATCAGAGCCCCGATGACCAGCACCGCAGCCATGATGACCAGCGCGATCGACCGTCGGATACTCCAAAGCCGAAGTCTCGGCACTGGATTATCCGGCCGCAAAGGTGCTGGCATCGGAACGCTGGGAAGTGCCGCGTGACGACTTCGGTCGTTGTGCTCCACAACCTACCTTCGTAGCCAATCGCTGCAACCAGCCTGGCCTCCTGGCTTGCTGTGCCCAACTCTCGCGCCAGCGACCAGTACAGACACCACTTGCGTCACTACATCTCGTAAGATGCCTTCAGTTGTAGGGGCGAGCGGATGCCCCTGATCACTTGCGCCGCGCATGTCACGTAGGCCACGCTTCCCAAGCATCAGCCAGAATGTCCCTGAGCTCGGACCTCGTCGGGGTCCAACCAAGGAGGGCTTGAGCGCGGCTGACGTCCGCAATCAGGTTTGGCGGCTCGGGCTTGGGCGCCTGGCGGTGGATGGCTACTGAGCGTCCAGTGACTCGCTCGGCGATAGCTACCACAGTGGCCATGCTGGTTCCGGTACCGGAGCCGAGGTTTATGGTCGGGCAGACGCCGGGGATGCAAGCGGCCAGGCCCTGCCGAATGGCAGTGGCAACGTCGGCTACGTGGACGAAGTCCCGGACTGCTGATCCGTCGCCGTTGAGGGTGACGTGGTCGAGCTGGCCGCTGATCGCACGGAAGACGTTCGGGATAATCCGTGCGCGGTCGGTGTCGGTGACCCCGTCGACCGCTCCGGCGATATTGAAGGGCCGAACGGTGATCGCCCCAATTGCCCCGGTGGCTGCGTAGGCCGCGACCATGCGCTCGGCGGCAACCTTCGAAGCCGCGTAGGGGCTCTCGGGGTGCGGGGGGAGGTCTTCGGAGAGCGCGCCTTGGTGCTGCGATCCGTAGACGATGTTGGTGGAGGTGAAAACCAGGGCGACGGGGTCGGTGGTCGTCCGCGCTGTGTCGAGAGCCATGAGCAGGTTCAGGGTGCCGGTCTCGTTGACGTCGAAGTAACTCAGCGGGTCGGCGAACGAGTCCCGGCCGCTGGTCAACGCAGCCAGATGAACAACTCCCTCATATCCGCCGTCCTTGACGATTTGGGCGACCCGGGCGCGGTCTCGGATGTCTCCCGTCACGATCGCGACATCAGCGGGTGGGTTGCGGTCCCCGCGGCCCCGGCTCATGACGGTGACCCGGTGTCCGGCGGTGAGTAGGTCACGGGCGACGGCGCGGCCGAGAAATCCGAGGCCACCGGTTACCAGCACGTGCACGTCAGCCTCTCCCCAGGATCGTGCGGCGGTGCTCCCACGCGAGCTGGATGCAGCCGGCTGCCGCCGGAGCTAGCCGGCCGCTGGCAGTCAGTTCGTCGATGGTGTGGCGGGTGAATGGCAGTGCCGATGTGGGCCGTACCCGCCCGGTCTTTACCACGGTTCCCTCGTCGTTGGCGCTGACCATGTCGGCGAATAGGCGGTCATAGGTAGGGCCATCGAACACGGCCACGGTCAAGATTTCGCCCCAGAGGGTGAGCGCGTCGAGCGCGACGCCGAGGCAGAAGACTCGTATCCCACCCGCCGCGTAGGCGCGTTGGAAGCTTGCCAGCGGCTCGGCGGTGTAGTCCGCCGGCTCACCGTCACCACCGTGCTCGGCCGTGCCGAGAAATTCCTCGCTGTACTCCCGCATCATGTTGCGCCATAGATCGAAGTCCGCCGCCAAGGCCGCCGGTAGGACGCTCGACGGCTGGAAGACCCCCGCCGGCATGATGTGCAGCATTCCCCCAGCCACGGCTACGTTGCCGGCCGCCCGGTTGTGCAGCACGAAGGACACCCCATCTTCGTCCACCCGCAGGGTGAGCGTGTCGGTTGACGGTGCCGTCGGCCGACGGCTCGGCGTGAACGGGTCGCCGACAAGCCGCCGAAAGCCCAGGTTCCGCCAGGACGCCGGCAGGACGCCGCTTCCGTCGCCCGCAACGTGGTACATCGCCATCTCGTGCGCGAGCGCCTCTGAGACGTCGACACCACCGAAGTACGTGCCGGTGGTGAAGGTGAGTGCTTGGTCGGGCTGGCACCAGTCGACTCCCGCGAGATGCCAGGCGAGCCGGTTCTCAAAGAGCCGGGGCTGTTCGACGTCCCGCAGGGCGAGGCTGTAGCGCTGGTAGCGCCGTCCGTCCGACGCCAACGGCCGTACGCAGGCCGATGCGTCTTCGCTACCGGTGACGGCAGGGGTGGTCCCTTCCGGTGCGAGGCCGATGCCGAACTGCGTCAACTCGATGGGGGTCGACGGCAGCCATTCGGGTGGCGCGATCAGGCCAGTGTCGCCTACCCGGTCCTTCGCGTCGTAGAGCCGCGCTGCCTCCCGCGCGAGCTGCACCCGGTGGATGTTCAACTTCCGGCGGACAGCCCGCCACTCTTCCTGGCTTTCCTCGGCGTGCGGGTGAGACTCGGATTCCTGGTGGATCGCGAAACCTCCGGAGTCGTTCTCGGGACTATCGCGTTGCTGCGGCGTGACGCGCTGCCGCGTCAGGCCAAGATCCTGCACCGATACGCCGAAGTGCTCAGCGAGAAGCTGCCGGTAGAGCGCCGACGGGAACGTGATTCCCCGCTCCCACCTGCTCACCTGGTTGGCGGTGACGGCCAGCCGCTTCCCGCGCCCCGCCCCAAGGTGATTGAGCCCGTCCGCCACGTCCTGCTGAGTCTCACCCGCAGCGTCGCGGAGGTTGTAGAGCGCGAAATTCGGGGTGGCATCTCTGGCGCGAGCAGGCATAGCCGCCCTCCTTTGCTGGCGTAGGCACCGGGACGCGCACCACCCGTGCCTAGTTGGTGCCTAGTGAACGGCGCTTACTCGCCTGGTGAACGGCGTTTGGATGCGCGTCCGGAACTGGTGTCCTTGTCGCCATGACCGACATCGACCGCGATCCGCTCAACAGCATCCGCGAGCCGCCGCACTTCGGCGTGGAGCTGATCCAGCCGCGCGAGCACCAACGAGGAACTGTCCGCCCGTTCTGCCTTCCCGCTGCCGCCCGGGGGTGTGGCCCCGGTCAGTACGGCGCGGAGGTAGTCGTCCGGCCAGCCGAGAGCCTCAGAGATCGCGGCGAGCGTCCGAGCGGACCGCTTGCGAGTCGCGGTCGCGTATTGCAGCTCACGCAGGGTCGCAACCGACACCTTCGATCGCTCGGCCAACTCCTGCTGGGTCATCGGCAACTCGGTCATCCGGCTGTTCATGGCACTGGCTACCGCCTGCCAATCCTCCACCGACTGCCTCCCTGTCTGACTGCCTGATCCGCTGATCCTAGTCCTCCACCCTCGTTGACACCGCACAACATCAGCGCTAATTTTAGCGCTGAAATCAGCTATGCCGCCGGTTGGTCCCGGGGAAGGCAGCGCTTCGCAGCGCTGCGCGCCCACGAACCACCCGCGCACTTGGTCATTGAGAACTGAACAGCAGAAGCGCCGCGTAGATCCGTCTGCGGCATCCCCGCCTTGAGTCACACGGTGGCCGACCCCGGTGTCTTCCCGGGCGAGCGGGGCGAGCGGGCCGGATCCGGCGCGCGGCATGGACTTCTGCCTCTTGAACTGTGTTCGTCCCGGGGTGCGGCCGGTCTGGTCGCACCCCGGGGCTTTCCCGACTTCATCGACTCTCCCCGGAGGTTTCCCGTGAGGAAGCACCTTGCCCCCGTGGCCGCCGAGCCGAGCGCCGCCGACCTGGCCGCGATCGAGTCGGAGTGGCCGCTGATCGCCGCCGAGCTGGACGTGCTCGACGCCGAGATCACGATGCTCTACGCCGAGGACCACGGCGGCCCCTCGCCGCTGGACTGGCGGCGGTTGCGCCGGGCCGAGGCCCGCGTCACCCGCGCCGCCGCCGACCTGAGCACCCGCACCGACCCGCACCGCGCGGCCTGATGTCCCGCATCCGCGCCGCCTTCCACGACCCGGACGGAGCGCGGTACGGCATCCCCACCTACTGGTGGCGAGGTGCCCCGCCCGGCTACGCCACCCGCCGCCAACTGACCGCCGCCGGCTTACGCCCCGGTGGTCAGCCGATCGCCGCTCAGATCCTCTGGAAAGGCGTCGGCGGCACCCGCGCCGCCTACCTCTACCGGCTGGACCTGGCCGCGCCGAAGCGCACCGCCACTCCGGCCCAACGGCGCGCCATCGCTGCCGCGCTGCTCGCCCGCCGTACCTGTCCGACTTGCCGGCACGTCCGGCCCTACTACATCCCGCGTTCGCTGGGTGAATGCCTCGCGTGCGCCTATCCGCTGGAGGACGCAGCATGACCGCCCCCACGATCAACGGCACCCGCTACCCGCAGCCCATCGAAGACCTGTTGCCCGCCGCCCGCGGACTGGACCTGCCCGAGGGGCAGCGGTTCCCGTCCCGGAACCGGCTGATGCGCGAGTTCCGCATCGGCGCGCCGAAGGCCGGTGAACTCCTGGCCCTGCTCAAGTCCGAGCCCACCGCCCCGTCTGCCGACAGCACCGCCCCGGACGCCCCGGACCTGGCCGACGTACCGACCGTGCCCGAACCCGTGCCGCCGGTCGAGCCGGACCCGACGCCCGTTCCGGAGATCACGCAGCCGGAGCCGGACGCCGAGGCCACGCCGGTCAGTCGCCCGGACACGCCCACCCCGCCCGCGCCGCCCGCGCCGGTGCGTTCGGCGGTGGTGTGGCCGGTGGTGCTGCTGGCGCTCCCGGCGTTCGTGGCGATCTGGTCCGGGTGGGTCGGACTCGGCGGACTCACCGGCTTCGGCGTGGTGCACCCGCTGCCGGGGATCTGGGACAGCTTCTCCATCAACTCCGCGATCACCCTGCCGATCGGGGTGGAGACCTACGGCGCGTACGCCCTGTACGTGTGGCTGTCCGGCCGCGTACCCGGCCGGGCACGCCGGTTCGCGAAGTGGTCGGCCATCGCGTCACTCCTGGTCGGTGCGCTCGGCCAGGTCGCCTACCACCTGTTGGAAGCCGCAGGCGTCACCTCGGCCCCGTGGTGGATCACCACCGCCGTGGCCTGTCTGCCGGTGGCGGTGCTCGGCATGGGCGCCGCTCTGGCCCACCTGGTCCGCACCCACGACTAGCGCCGCCCGGCGGCACGGCCCCTGGCCTGCAAACCGATGCCGTGCCGCCGGCCCTCCACCCCTCAGCCCAATCGACCTCAAGGAGAGACCATCCATGTTCGCAGACCCGACCGGCGCGCACGCCGCGACGTTCGCCGCCGTGTTCGCCGCTCTCTACGTCGCGCATCAGGTCGCCGATCACTGGGTGCAGACCCAGTGGCAGGCCGACTGCAAGAGCGAGCCCGGGTGGCTCGGCCGCCTCGCCTGCGCCGCGCACGTCGCCACCTACGCCCTCACCGCCGCCGTCACCCTCACCACCGTCGTTCTGGCGACCGGGCTGCGCCTGGACCTGTGGGGAGTCGGGATCGGGCTGGCGGTGTCGGCGGTGTCGCACTACATCGCCGACCGGCGTACCCCGCTGCGCCGCCTGGCCGAGGTGCTCGGCAAAGACCCGCACTGGCTGACCCGAGGCGGCGGCATGTACGCCCTCGACCAGTCCTGGCACTACGGCTTCCTGTTCATCGCCGCCCTGTTCTGCGCCGCCTAACCCACCCCTGAAGGGAGAGCCCTCTGATGGCACGCATCTCGATCGGCCGATCCACCGGCCGCATCACCACCGGCACCTCGACGCTGTGGTGCCCGCCCTGCGGCAACGACAGCAACTGGCGCGACATCACCGCCGACGACCGGCGCACCTACGCCACGTGCGGTGACTGCGGCAACCGCGTCTCCGTCAAGAACTGACGCCGCCCGGCGGCACGGCCCCTGGCTACCAACCTGCGCCGTGCCGCCGGTCCCCTACCGATCCATGACCGGAGGAACCCCCATCATGACTGCCCCTGATGACGACCGTTTCGACTGGCACGCCGCCGAGCGTGATCTGACCGACCCCACCACCGGCGGGCCGGATGCGGAGGTGGTCGACCTGGACGATGCCCGCGCCCGCCGCACGCCCCGCCCGCGTCCCCCGGCCGACGACGACCAGGACGACGCCGACGACGCGGAGAGCGTGGACGACGGCCCGGACCGCGACGGCGGCCCGGTCGACACCGCCGACGACATCCCGCGTGAGGTGCTGGCCCGCCAGCGGGACCGCCGCCCGATCCTGGCCGACTGGGCGCGTTCCTGGCGCGCCTTCCGCGCCGCGCTGCGCCACCAGGTCAAGGACGCCGGCTACGTCACCGCCTACCACGGAGTCAGGCTGCCGAAGTACGCGGCGAAGACGGCCGTGTACGCCCCGCTGGGCCTGTTCCGGGGTGCCGGTCGGGCGCTGCACTGGGCCAGCGCCGAGGAAGGCAACTGGCACCTGCGGCAGGCCGCCGCGTCCCGAGGGGACGCGGATACCTGGATGAAGCTCGACGCCCGCCGCCAGCGCCAGACGGTGTGGCGGTGGTGGGTGCTGCTCGCCTCGGCCGCCGCCGTCGTGGTCGGCGGGGTGGTGCTGGCGCTCGGCCCGGCGTGGTGGCGTTACGCCGCCCTGCTGGCTCTGGTGCCGTTGCTGGCCACGCTCGGTCGCCCGGCGGACAAGCCGCTCACCGACCGGGTGACCGAGGGCAGCCGGTACCGCAAGCTCACCGCCGACCTCGTGCGCCGGGCGCTCACCTCGCTGCAAATGAGCGGCATCAACAGTGCGGTCGCCAAAGACCCCAAGGCGATCAGCTTCCCGGTGGACATCCACCGGGACGGCCCCGGCCACCTGGCCGTGGTCGACCTGCCCTACGGGGTGGAGGCCGCCGAGGTGGTCGCCCGCCGGGGCAAGCTCGCCTCGGCCATGCGGCTCCCGCTCGATCAGGTGTGGCCCGAGCCCGCACCCGGTCACACCGGCCGCCTGGCGCTGTGGGTCGGCTATGAGCCCGCGTCGCAGATGAAGCAGCCGCCGTGGCCGCTGCTGTCGGCCTCGGCGAAGGTGGACGTGTTCAAGGCGTTCCCGTTCGCCACCACGCCGCGCCTGGACACCGTGAGCGTGGATCTGATGTTCCGCAACTTCCTGTTCGGCGGGCAGCCGGGCAGCGGGAAGACGTTCGCGTTGCGGGATCTGATCCTGGCCGCCGCCCTCGATCCGCGCGCCGAGATCCGAGGCTACGAACTCAAGGGCGTCGGGGACTTCGCCGTCTTGGAGGCGGTGATGGCCGAGTACGGCAACGGCTTCGATGACGACACCCTCGCCCGCTGCTTCGGCTTCATCGAGTGGCTGTACGAGGAGTGCCGCCGCCGCTCCAAGCGCATCGAGCACTACGCCCGCCTCGGCAAGGCCCCGGAGAACAAGGTCACGCCCGAGCTGGCGTCGCTCAAGGGCTCGGGCCTTCACCCCCTCGTCGCGTGGTTCGATGAGCTGCAAGAGCTGATGACCAGCAAGTACGGCAAGGACGCCGGGGAACTGCTGGAGAAGGTCATCAAGCTCGGCCGCGCCCTCGGGGTGATCATCATGATCGGCACGCAGATCCCCGACAAGGACAGCCTGCCCACCGGCATCACCCGCAACGTCAACTCCCGCTTCTGCCTGTCCGTGGCCGACCAGACCGCGAACGACATGATCCTTGGCACCTCGGCCTACAAGAACGGCTACCGCGCCACCGTGTTCCAGCCGGTCATCGAGGCCGGGTGGGGCATCCTGCGCGGGTTCGGGCCGAAGGCGTCGGCGGTGCGCTCGTTCTACGTCGACACCACCGCCGCCGCCCGCATCGTCACCCGCGCCGTCGCCCTGCGCCAGACGGCCGGGACGCTGCCCAAGCCCGATGAGCAGACCCGCGACATCGCGCCGGTGGCGGACGTGCTCGGCGACCTCGCGCGGGTGTGGCCGGGCGACGACAAGGCCGCGTGGAACGAGACGCTGTGCGGTCTGCTGGCCGAGCTGCGACCCGACGTGTACGGGGGTTGGGAGGCGGCGCAGCTCACCACCGCGCTCAAGCCCCACCCGGCGGTGAAGGTCGCCGACGTCGGCCGCCGCATCGACGGCAAGCCGGTCACCCGGCGCGGCATCAAGCACGCCGACGTGCTCGCCGCGATTGCGGAGCGTGACCGCAAGCGGTCCGCCGGCTGACCGTCTCTCAGGGTGCTAGCGCTAGCGGCCCGTGCTGCTAGCGCTAGCACCCCCGCTAGCACCCGATCCGAATCATGAGCTGCCCGCTAGTAGCTAGCAGCTCACGGCCGCTCACACCCGAAAACCGGCCCGGGAGGCACTTGTGGACCCCCTGCTCACCCTCGCTAGCGTCACCGCCGCCGCCCTCGCCCTGATCACGCTCGGTTACGCCGCGCTGTGCTGGGTCATCCCCTTCAAAACCTGCCAGCGGTGCGCCGGCACCGGCCACACCACCACCCGCATCCTCCACCGGCCGCGCGCATGCCGCCGCTGCGACCGAGGCATGCGACTGCGCCTCGGACGGCGCATCTACAACGTCCTCCACCGGCTGCGCGCCGAGGCCCACCGATGAACCGCCGCGACGCTCACACCGACTGGTGCGGGCGGGACCACCGGTGCGGCCTCGGCGAGCACCGCTCGCCAGAGATCGTGGTCGACATCCCCGGTCACGCCCGCGCCGTCCTCGTACGGGTGCGCACCGCCGCAGGGCGGGAGCACGCCGAGGTGCGCGTCCGCGTGGCGCTCGCCGCCGGGGAACTGGCCGCCCGGCGGCAGTTGGTCGGGCTGCTCGGCGACGTGCGCCAGGCCGTCACTCGCGCCGCGATTGCCGCGCGGCCCCGGCCGAGGCGGGCCGCGCGGTGACCGGCAGACAGTGGCTCGCCGCGTCCACGATCCTCGGCCGACCGGTCACCGACGACGAGCCCTACCCGCACATCTGCCGCCGGATGCTGGCCGCCGCCGACGCCCTGAGCGGTCGGCCGGTCTACCTCCTGCCACGTAACTGCGCCGCCTGCGCACAGGAGCGCCACGAACGCACCCACCGGCAACCCGGCCCGGCGGGCGGGGTGCTGATCGACCTCGGCAGCGCCCGCTCTCGCCGCCGTGCCGCCTGATTCTTCGACCTTTAGAAGGGAGGCCGTTGTGTCCCGTCCTGATCTTCTGGCCGCCGCGCTGGCGTGTGCCGCGCG
>NZ_KK037233.1:5434704-5456044 GCF_000568915.1 Micromonospora sp. M42
GTCCGGTCTGGTGGTGGTCGACCTGGACCTGCGCAAGCCCGGACAGACCATGCCGCCCGGCCAGGAGGGATGCCCCCACGGGCTGCGAACGCTCGCCGCACTGGCCGCCGCACACGCCGCCACGATCGACGCGACGTACACCGTGACCACCGGCCGAGGCGGCACCCACCTGTACTACCGGCACCCCGACACCGGCCCGGCGCTGCGCAACACCGCCGGAACGCTCGGCCCGATGGTCGACACCCGCGCCCACGGCGGCTACGTCGTCGCTGCTGGCTCCACCGTGGCCGGTCGCCCATACGTGGTGGCGCTGGACTGCGAGCCCGCGCCGCTGCCCGCGTGGCTGGCCGGGCTGCTCACCGTGCCGGCGCAGCCCGCGTATCGGCCGACCGCGGTTGCCTTGCCGCCGGACCGGCGCGGCCGGTACGTCGCTGCCGCGATCCGCCGCCAGGTCGCTCACCTCACCGCCGCCACCGAAGGCGGCCGGAACGCCGCGCTGTTCGCGTCGGCAGTGGCCCTCGGGCAGCTCGCCGCCGGGGGCGCGCTCACCGACGCGGACGTGTACGCCGTCTTGGAGCCCGCCGCGCTGTCGACCGGGCTGCGCCACGGGGAAATCGCCCGCACGATCGCGTCCGGGCTGCGCGTCGGCGCACGCCAGCCGCGCCGCCTGAGCAACACGGGGAGGGCAGCATGACCGGCACGCGGTTGCAGGTCGGCACAGGCCCCGAAACCATCCGGACCCTCAAAGCCGCCCTGACCGACGGGTTGCTGCCCGACACGTACGTGTCGGCCGGGCAGCTGGTGCACATGGAAGCCGTCTCGGGTGACCTCGCGCCAGCCGCCGATGAGGACTCACCGCTGCCGGTGTCCGCCAGCGTGGTCACCCCGGCTGGGCTGGCCGGGCTGCTCGCCGAGCACGCCTACGTCTACCGGGTGAAGACCCGCAAGGGCGACGGCGGTGACCCGGAGATGTACGAAGAGGAAGTCACCCCGCCCCGGGACACGCTGTCATCCGTCCTAGCAGGGAAAACGTGGCCGGGTGTGGCGCCGCTGCGCGGGATCATCGGCGCACCCGTCCTGCGGCGTGACGGCACCCTGTTGCAGCAACCCGGCTACGACAAGACCACCGGCCTCTACCTGGCAACCCGGGTGGCGCTGCCGCCCGTGCCCGACGAGCCCACCGCCGAGCAGGTCGCCGAGGCGCGCACGTTCCTGCTCGGCCGGTTCCTGCGCGACTTCCCCTGGGCCAGCGCCGCCGACCGGGCCAACTACGTGGCGCTGCTGGCCACGCCGATCCTGCGGCACTTCACCCGCAGCTTGACCCCGTTCGCGCTCATCGACGCGACCATGCCCTCATCCGGCAAGACGATCCTCACCGCCGGACCGGGGATGCTCTACGGACAGCGCGTCATGAACTGGGCCTACTCCGACGAGGAACTCCGCAAGTCCATCACCGCCGTGTTCGCCGAACAGGTCGGCGTGGTCATCTGGGACAACCTCGCCGAGGGCACCGTCATCGACTCCGCCGTGCTCGCCCAGCTCGTCACCAACGGCGTGTGGTCCGACCGGCAGCTCGGCGCATCACGGAACATCGCCACCGTCAACGACCGGCTGTGGATGGCCACCGGCAACAACCTGCAAGTCGGCGGAGACATGGCCTCCCGCACCGTCCGGGTGCACCTCGACCCGGACATGCCCCGCCCCGAACTACGCGACCAGACCGGATTCGGCATTCCGCACCTTGACCAGTGGATCACCGCTCCCGCGAATCAGCTCACCGTGCTGTGGCACCTCCTGGTGCTGGTGCTCGACTGGACCCGGCAGGGAGCACACCGGGCCGCCGGGCTGTCGATGCGGCAGTTCACCCCATGGGCGCAAGCCCTCGGCGGCTTCCTCCACCATCACGGCATCGACGGGTTCCTCACCAACGCCGCCGAGGTACGGGAAATCGATGAAGACGAAACGCGCTGGCGCGCGTTCCTCACCACCTGGCACGACCGCCACGGCAGCCGACGTTTGACCGCCGCTGACCTGCGCCGCGACGCAGAACCGATGCACCTCGGCAGCGACGAACACGACCCCTGGGACGGGCAGTTCATCACCACCCACAACGGCCGCCTACCCAACCCCCTGCAACTCGGCCGGCTGCTCACCGGCCAAGCCGGACGCTGGCGCGGCGATCACGTCATCCGCGCCGGGAAGAACGAACGCGGCGACCGGGCCGTCTTCTGGGTCGAACGCCACCACGGCTGAAACCCGCTGAACCATCTCCGCATCTCCGCAACGCCGCACCAACCCCGCCACCACCAGGGAAAACAGCCTGCGGAGATCAAACCATCAGGAATCATCGATCTCCGCATCTCCGCACGATCTTGCGGAGATCACGGTCTCTTGCGGAGATCCCCCTCAGTGGAACTCCGCATCTCCGCAAGCATTCGCCCAGCTCACAGCCATGTTTGCGGAGATGCGGAGATGCGGAGATGGTTCAGCCCCTCCCACAACGAGCCTCAACCGACCGCAACCCATCGACGTAGACCGGCCCGCTGAGAGCCACACAGACGGATCTGCCCTATGCCTTACACCAACCCTGCTCGGATCTCGCGTCTCCGTCGCTCTCAGCGGGCCGTTCTGCGCCGTTCTGCCGCACCGCCACCCACACCCTCCACACCCGACCCGCACCGACCGAAAGGCGCTCACCGTGCGAATCAGGCTGCACGGCACACCCGCTGAAACAGCCGCAGCGCTCACCGCCCTCGCCCACGTGCTGCACCTCCACACCGTCTCCCAGCCCTACCCCGACCGCCGCTCCCCGATGTTCCAGCGCATCTACCTCCACGCCACCCCGAGGGAGGACACCCGCCCATGACTGTCCCGAAGCGGCCGGAGCGGGGGACGACTCGCACCGCTCGTCACCTCACCATCGCCGATGTTTGCGACGACCTCGGAATTAGCCGGTCAACCTTCTACGACTGGCGAGCAAAGCGAAAGGGGCCGCCGGCCCGCAAGCTGCCGAACGGCGAGATTCGGATCGAACGCCGCGACTACGAATCCTGGCTTGAATCGCTCTATGAGGAGGCCGCTTGAACACCACCTACGAAGTGCGTATCTGGTCAATCGAAACATACGAAGGGCAGAGGGGCTGCACCTATCGCGTCCGCTGGCGCGTGGCCGAGCGACGACAGAAGCAGGTCTTCAAGACAAAGGCTCTCGCGGAGGGCTTCCGTTCCGAGCTGGTCATCGCGTCCCGCAAGGGTGAGGCGTTCGATATCGAGACGGGCTATCCGATTTCGATGCGCCGCGACACCGCCGTCATGTCCTGGTACGACCTGGCTTGCGCTTTCGCTGACATGAAGTGGCCGCACGTGGCCGCCACGACCAGGCGCACACATGCGGAAGCCCTGACGGCGCTCACCGTGCTCCTGCTGACCAACGCGAGGGGTCGCCCAGACGGCAAAGTGCTCCGCCACGCCCTCAGCCGCTGGGCCTTCAACACCCCGCGCCGCACGGCCGACAACGTGCCCGAACAGGTGCGGAAGACGCTCGATTGGGTGCGGCGGAACACCCGTGACGTGGCAAGTCTCAGCCGCGCCGAGGTGCTGCGCCCGGTGTTGGACGGCCTCACCGTTCGACTCGACGGAGCGCCGGCCGCCCCGAGCGTCATCAGCCGACGCCGGAAGATATTCAACACCGCAATCGAATACGCGGTGGAGAGACGACTCTTGCCGGTAAACCCGCTTCCAAAGCTGAAATGGAAGCCACCGAAAACCGTCTCTACCATCGACCGGCGCTCGGTCGCCAACCCAGTGCAGGTGCGAACCCTGCTGGAAGGGGTGCGAGAGCAGGGCCGTATCGGTCCGCGCATGGTGGCTTTCTACGCCTGCCTGTACTACGCCGCACTCCGGCCGGAGGAAGCCGTACGCCTCGCCAAACCGAACCTCCACCTGCCCGATAAGGGTTGGGGGGAATTCACCCTCGACGGAGCCGATCCGCACGCGGGTCGTGAATGGACCGACAGCGGAAAGAACCGCGACAGCCGACAACTCAAGCAACGAGCGCGCGGGGAGACGCGAACGGTTCCTTGTCCGCCCGAGCTGACCGCGATCATTCACGCGCACGTCGGGTTGTTCGGCTACGGGCCGAACGGTCGCCTGTTCGTGGGGGAGCGCAACAAGGAGGAACTTCCCAAGGGCACGATCAACCGCGTGTGGCGGTGGGCGCGGGCTGCCGTGTTCACGCCCGAGGTGCATGCCTCGCCGCTGGCCCGTACCCCGTACGACCTGCGGCACGCTGCCGTGTCGACCTGGCTCAACGGGGGAGTGCCGCCGACGCAGGTGGCCGAGTGGGCGGGGCAGTCCGTGGAGGTGCTGCTCAGGATCTATGCCAAGTGCCTTGACGGCGGTGACGCGGCTCTCCGGCAGCGCATCGAAAGAGCGCTCGGGTACGGCTGAGGGCACCCGCGTTCCGTGGCACGCATTTGGCACAGATGCCCGCCACGGGCCGGTGACGGCCGGACATGACCGGACACATGATGAAGGCCCCTGACCGGGTTTCGCCTGGTCAGGGGCCTTTTCGTGCTGGTCATGGAAGGTGCCCCCGGCAGGATTCGAACCTGCGCTCCCGCCTCCGGAGGGCGGTGCTCTATCCCCTGAGCTACGGGGGCTCAGCGACCCGAGAAGAGTAGCAAACCCCCTCCCGGATCACCGAATCGGTACCCCGCGAGTCGATCTTCGTCGGATCAGGCGGCGGCGACGGCGCGACCACAGCTCGGCAGCGGATGCAGCACGACGCGCCGGGGCAGCCGACGGGGCCATTCGTTGCGCGGCCACGAGCCGTCCACGATCAGGTGCACCGTGCGCTCCTCGGCGCCGCTGAGCCGCAGCACGAAGTCCCGGGGCAGCGGCGGATCCACCGACGGCGTGGTGACCATGAACCGCACCCGTCCCCGCGACGAGACCGCCGAGACCACGTCGGCGGCGGGCATGGTGCCGCGCAGGCGTACCCGGCCGATCCAGTAGACCTCGGCGGCGTGCTCCTGGGCCGCCCGCGTGATCGTCGGGTACTCGCTGCGTACCCACCGCTCGACCGCGCTGACGCACAGGCCGCAGGCCCGCTCGCGCGGCTCGCGCGGCCCCAGACCCCAGGCCCGCAGGTACGCCCCGACGGTGCCGGCGTCCATCGTCAGCCCGAACCGGCGCTCGATGAGGGCGGTCAGGCTCTGCCGTGTCCAGAGCTCCTCGTCGAGGCCGAACTCGTCGGGGTGGATCCCCCGGAGCACGTCGATGAGTTCGAGTTCCTGTTCGCGGCTGAGCGTTCCCGGCTCGCCCTGCCGCAGTCCGCGACGGACGGCTGCCACCGCTCCGTCACCGCCGATGGTGTGGCGTCGGCACCAGCTGGTCACCGACCGCCCTGCGTCTCTGAGTGCAACCCCCACGTCTTGGGCAACGAGCCCGAATCGCAACTGGTCACGATATGTGGGTAGAAAACTCTCCAACCCCCACAATGACCCGTTAACCCCAAACCGTTACAAACCCCAAAACCGGGACATCTCACCCCCGGCCCCAACCTTCGACGTGGCCTCTCCGTCCCACCTCGACCGGCCCGCCTGCCCCGAACACATCACCCCGGGCCACGAGCCCACCCTTGGTCGACTCCATCTCGCCGAAGTGGTTGCATCCCACCCACCCTGATCTCGCCACCTCCCCGAACTGGTGTCGATCAAGAGCGGGGATGCCGCCACTTCCCCGAGCTGGTGTCGATCAAGCTCCGAACCGGAAGCGCGGGTACGCGAGGCGGGCGGGGTGCCCGGTCGGGCCGGCCTTCGGCCACCAGCCGACCCTCGGCACGGCCACCCCGTCCTACCTCGACCGGCCAGCCTGCCCGAGCACATCACCCTGCTCCTGATCCACTCCACCTCGCCGAAGTGGTTGCATCCCACCCACCTTGGCCCCGCCACCTCCCCGAACTGGTGTCGATCAATGGCGGGGATAACGCCATCTCCCCGAGCTGGAGTGGATCAAGAGCGGGGAGGTGGCCACTTCCCCGAGCTGGTGTCGATCAAGAGCCGAACCGGAAGCGCGGACGCGCGAGGCGGGCGGGATCCCCTGTCGGTCCGACCCGGGCCGTCCTCACCCATCCTCTCGCGATCTTGTACTTGCGGCCCTCGCGTAACGGGGCGAATCAGACATGGCCGGGGCAGTAACTGCAAGATCGCCGGGGCGGGCGGGCGGGCGGGGACGGGGAGGCCCGGTGCCCCTGGGAAGGGGACCGGGCCTCGGGTCTTGCGGGGTGGCGGGTGGTGTTACGGGGTGCCGCCCAGGCGCTTCAGCGCCGCGCTCAGGTTGGTCAGGTCGTTCTGCTGCGTGTTCTTCATGACCTGCGCGACCGCCAGCACGTCGTCGTCACGCCCCTGCTCGAGGATGCCGTCGATCATGTGCACGCCGCCGATGTGGTGGCGGATCATCATCTGCAGGAAGAGCACGTCGAACTCGCGGCCGCTCGCGGCGCGCAGCTTCGCCATCTCCTCCGGCGTGGCCATGCCCGGCATCAGGCCGTCCTTGATCAGCCCGCCGCCGTCCTTCATCCACGCCATCGGCGCCTGCCCGCCGGTCGGGTCCAGCTTCCAGGACCGCAGCCAGGTCTGCATGGTGCCGATCTCGCCCTGCTGGCCGGTGGCGATGTCCACGCCGACCTGGCGTACCTCAGGGTCCTGCCCCTGGTTGAACGCGAGCAGCCCCATGGCCACGGCCTGGTTGTGGTGGGCGGTCATGTCCCGGGCGAACCCGGCCTCCGCCGAGTTCTCACCCGGCCGGGTGAGCGTGGGGGTGAGCAGACCGCCGGCGTACCCGAGGAGCAGCCCGACCACGAGGGCGGCGACCACCGCCGGCAGGCCGTAGCGGCGCATCGCGCCCCGGCCGCCCTGGTCGGCGGCCGGAGCCTCGTCCAGCTCGCTGTCGGTGGTCACCGGAGCGGTCATCGCGGCGTCGTCCTTACTGGGTGGGCTGCTGGGGCATGGTGTTCTGCAGGTTGTCGCGCGGAGCGGTGCCGGTGGCCGTGACGCCCTGGTCGCAGAGCGCGTTCGGGCCCTCGATGGAGGCGTTCACCCGCAGCGTCTTGATGAAGTCGTCGATGCGGCCGTCGTCGGCGTTGTCGACCTTGAGCTGGTAGCCCCAGGCCTGCAGCGAGATCGGCTTGTCCAGCCCCTCGAACGGGCTGAGCATCAGCTTCTCCTTGCCCTGCACCTTGCTCTTGAGCTTCTCCACCTGGTCGGCGGGCAGGTCCGGGCGGTAGGTGATCCACACCGTGCCGTGCTCCAGGCTGTGCACCGCGTGCTCGTTGGCGATCGGGGCGTCGTAGACGTCACCCATGCAGTTCTGCCAGGCCTGGTTGTGCGGGCCGCCGACCGGCGGGAGGACGTCGTACTTGATCGCGCCGGGCTGGTGGTTGCCGCCCTTGACCAGGTCCTTGTCCTTCTCGCGGTAGTCGACGATGCCGTTGATCGCCTGGGCCCGCTTCTCCCACGGCTGGCCGCCCTGGTAGACCGCCCAGGCGCCGACGCCGATGATGCCCACGGCCAGCACGCCGACCGCGACGAACAGGGCGATCGGGCCCCACGAGCGACCCTGGCTCACCTTCACCGGGGCGATCGGCTTGCGGCCCTTGCCGCCGGCACCGGGCCGTGGCGTGCCCTTGCCGCCCCCGGCCTTGCCCGCGCCGGCCTTCGCGGCTGGCTTGTCGGCAGCCGCGGGCCGGCCGGCGGCCGGCTTCTTGCCGGTGCTGACCACGGTGGGACGGCGCTCCGGGCCGCCCGGGGTGCTGATGCTCATCGTGCCTCGTCAGGTCGGTCGGTCAGGGGGACCGCGGGGCCGGTTCACATGCTGGGTCGCCGCCGCGGTGCCCGAGTCTACCCCCGATAACATGGATCAGTGACTCCCGCAGAACTCGCCGAGGTCGTCCTCGCCGCAGCCCACGCCGTCTTCGACGAGCGCGGGCTGGACCGCGCCGCGCTGCCCGCGCAGACCACCGTCGAGCGACCCCGTAACCCGGATCACGGCGACTACGCCTCGACGCTGGCGCTCCAGCTCAGCAAGAAGGTGGGCGTACCCCCGCGGGAACTGGCGACCGCGCTGGCCGACGAGCTGGCCAAGGCGCCGGGGGTCAAGTCGGTGGAGATCGCCGGGCCGGGCTTCCTGAACGTCCGCCTCGACGCGGCCGCCGCCGGTCAGCTCGCCAAGCTCATCGTCGAGGCCGGCCCGGCGTACGGGAGCAGCGACACCCTCGCCGGGCAGCGGATCAACCTGGAGTTCGTCTCGGCGAACCCGACCGGCCCGGTGCACATCGGCGGGGTCCGCTGGGCGGCCGTCGGTGACGCGCTCAGCCGACTGCTGCGCGCCACCGGCGCCGACGTCGGCACCGAGTACTACTTCAACGACGCCGGCTCCCAGATCGACCGGTTCGCCCGCTCGCTGCTGGCCGCCGCGCAGGGCCAGCCCGCGCCGGAGGACGGCTACGGCGGCGCGTACATCGCGGAGATCGCCGCCGAGGTGGTCCGCCGCCGGCCGGACGTGCTCGACCTCACCCCGGACGCCGCCGAGGAGGTCTTCCGGACCGAGGGCGTCCAGCTCATGTTCGCCGAAATCAAGTCCTCGCTGCGCGACTTCGGTGTGGAGTTCGACACCTACTTCAACGAGAAGGACCTGCACGACCAGGGCGCGCTGGACGCGGCGCTGGCCCGGCTGCGGGAGCAGGGGCACGTCTTCGAGTCCGAGGGCGCGACCTGGCTGCGCACCACCGAGTTCGGTGACGACAAGGACCGGGTGCTGCGCAAGTCCAACGGCGAGTGGACGTACTTCGCCGCCGACTGCGCCTACTACCTGAACAAGCGGGAGCGCGGCTTCGACCGGGTCGTGATCATGCTGGGCGCCGACCACCACGGCTACATCGGCCGGATGAAGGCGATGTCGGCCTGCTTCGGCGACGACCCGGCGCGCAACCTGGAGATCCTCATCGGCCAGCTGGTCAACCTGGTCCGCGACGGCGCCCCGGTGCGGATGAGCAAGCGGGCCGGCACCGTGGTCACGCTGGAGGACCTGGTCGACGCGATCGGCGTGGACGCGGCCCGGTACGCGCTGGCCCGCTACTCGGCCGACTCGCCCATCGACATCGACGTGGAGCTGTGGACCCGGGCCAAGAACGACAACCCGGTCTACTACGTCCAGTACGTCGCGGCGCGTACCGCCGGGGTGGCCCGCAACGCGGCCGAGATCGGGCTGACCCGGGGTGACGCCGCCGCGTTCCAGCCCGAGCTGCTCGGCCACGACAAGGAGAACGAGCTGCTCAAGGCGCTCGCCGAGTTCCCCGCGGTGGTGGCCACCGCCGCCGAGCTGCGGGAGCCGCACCGGGTGGCGCGCTACCTGGAGGAGAGCGTCGCGCAGGCCTACCACCGGTTCTACGACAACTGCCGGATCGCCCCGCAGGGCGACGAGAAGATCACCGACACCCACCGGGCGCGGCTCTGGCTCAACGACGCGACCCGGGTGGTCATCGCCAACGGCCTGCGCCTGCTCGGGGTGTCCGCGCCGGAGCGGATGTAGTCATGCGGGCGCATGAGGCAGGAGCGCTGCACGGCGAGATCGGCAGCCGGGGGCCGGCCTGGCTGCGTACCCCGGTCGACGTCAACGCCCTGGTGCCGCAGCTGTGGCCGCGCAACGTGGTGCGCGGCCCGGCCGGCGCGCTGACCGTCGCGGGCCTGGACGTCCGCGACCTGGCCGCCGAGTACGGCACCCCGGCGTACGTGCTGGACGAGGACGACCTGCGCGAGCGCTGCCGCGAGTTCCGCGCGGCTTTCCCGGACGCGGACGTCTACTACGCCGGCAAGGCCTTCCTGTGCCGCGCGGTGGTCCGGATGATCGCCGAGGAGGGCCTGTTCCTCGATGTCTGCACCGGCGGTGAGCTGGCCACCGCGCTGTCGGCCGGGATGCCGGCGGAGCGGATCGGCTTCCACGGCAACAACAAGTCGGTCGCCGAGCTGACCCGGGCGGTCGACGCCGGGGTGGGGCGGATCATCGTCGACTCGTTCACCGAGATCGACCGGCTCTCCGAGCTGGCCCGCGAGCGCGGGGTACGCCCGAAGGTGCTGGTCCGGGTCACCGTCGGCGTGGAGGCGCACACCCACGAGTTCATCGCCACCGCGCACGAGGACCAGAAGTTCGGCTTCTCGCTCGCCGGCGGCGCCGCCGCCGCGGCCGCGTTCAAGATCCTCGACGAGGACGTGCTGGAGCTGCGCGGCCTGCACTCGCACATCGGCTCGCAGATCTTCGACGCCAGCGGCTTCGAGGTGTCCGCCCGCCGGGTGCTCGCGCTCCAGTCGCAGATCCGCGACGCCCGCGGCGTGGAGCTGCCCGAGCTGGACCTGGGCGGCGGCTTCGGCATCGCGTACACCACCCAGGACGACCCGGCGTCGCCGCACGACCTGGCGAAGCGCCTGCGCAAGATCGTCGACGGGGAGTGCGCGGCGGAGAACCTCGCCGTGCCGCACCTGTCGGTCGAGCCGGGCCGCGCGATCGTCGGCCCGGCCGTGTTCACGCTCTACCAGGCCGGGACCGTGAAGGACGTGGACGGCCTGCGCACCTACGTGAGCGTGGACGGGGGGATGAGCGACAACATCCGTACCGCGCTCTACGACGCCTCGTACTCGGCCACGATGGCGAACCGCACGTCGACGGCGCAGCCGATGCTCGCCCGCGTGGTGGGAAAGCATTGTGAGTCCGGGGACATCGTGGTGAAGGATGAATTTCTGCCCGCCGACGTGCAGCCCGGAGATCTTGTTGCGGTGCCCGGCACCGGGGCGTACTGCCGGAGCATGGCCAGCAACTACAACCATGTCCCGCGGCCCCCGGTCGTCGCCGTCCGTGACGGTCGGGCGCGGCTGATCGTCCGCCGGGAGACCGAAGACGACCTGCTGGCATTGGATGTGGGATGACCTCACCGGTTCGCTTGGCGCTGCTCGGCTGTGGCACGGTCGGTAGCGACGTGGTCCGACTGCTGCACGAGCAGTCGGCCGACCTCGCCGCCCGGATCGGCGCCCCGCTGGAGATCGCCGGGATCGCCGTACGCCGGCTCGGCCGTGACCGCGGCGACCTGCCGGTCGACCCGGCGCTGTTCACCACCGACGCGCTCGGGCTGATCAAACGCGACGACGTGGACGTGGTGGTCGAGGTGGTCGGCGGCATCGAGCCGGCCCGCGGCTGGCTCGTCGAGGCGCTGCGCGCGGGCAAGAGCGTGGTCACCGCCAACAAGGCGCTGCTCGCCGAGGACGGCGCGACGCTGCACGACGCCGCCGCCGAGGGCGGCGCCGACCTCTACTACGAGGCGAGCGTCGCCGGGGCGATCCCGCTGCTGCGCCCGCTGCGCGAGTCGCTGCACGGTGACCGGATCACCCGGGTCACCGGCATCGTGAACGGCACCACCAACTTCATCCTCTCCGCCATGGACGCCACCGGCGCCGGCTTCGCCGAGGCGCTGGAGGAGGCCACCGAGCTGGGGTACGCCGAGGCGGACCCGACGGCCGACGTGGAGGGCTTCGACGCCGCCGCCAAGGCCGCCATCCTCGCCTCGCTGGCGTTCCACACCCGGGTGACCGCCGCCGACGTGCACCGCGAGGGCATCACCGAGGTGACCGCCGCCGACGTGGCCAGCGCCAAGGCCATGGGCTGCACGATCAAGCTGCTCTGCATCGCCGCCCGGGGCGTCGACCCGGAGGGCCGGGAGACGGTGAACGTCCGGGTGCACCCGGCGATGATCCCGCTGACCCACCCGCTCGCCAGCGTCGGCGACGCGTTCAACGCGGTGTTCGTCGAGGCCGACGCGGCCGGGCAGCTCATGTTCTACGGCCGGGGCGCCGGTGGCGCGCCCACCGCCAGCGCGGTGCTCGGCGACGTGGTGGCGGTGGCCCGCAACCGTCTCGCCGGGGTACGCGCGGCCAGCGAGTCCGCGTACGCCGACCTGTCGGTGCGGCCGATGGGCGAGGCGCTCACCCGCTACCACATCAGCCTCGACGTGGCCGACCGCCCGGGTGTGCTGGCCGGGGTTGCGGGGGTCTTCGCCCGGCACGAGGTGTCCATCGCCACGGTGCGGCAGGGCCCGGCCGGCGGCGACGCGGAACTGGTTATCGTCACCCACGTCGCGCCCGACGCCGCGCTCGCGGCCACCGTCCGTGAGCTGCGCGGACTGGACATCGTCCGCTCGGTGACGAGCGTGCTGCGGGTGGAGGGCGGCGCGTAACCGGCGCGTCCCGCCTGATGGTTAAGGCAGGGTGTGCCGGTGGCCGGCCGGGCAGGCTGGTCCACGCTGTTGGCAGGCCCCGGAGCGGGGCGACAGAGGCGAGGAGCGCGACATGTGGCGGGGACTGATCGAGGCGTACCGGGACCGGCTGCCGGTCACCGACGCGACTCCCGTCGTCACCCTGCACGAGGGCAACACGCCGCTGCTGCCGGCACCGGTGCTCTCCGCCCGGGTCGGCGCGGACGTCTGGCTCAAGGTCGAAGGGGCCAACCCGACCGGCTCGTTCAAGGACCGGGGCATGACGGTCGCCGTCTCCAAGGCCGTCGAGGCCGGTGACAAGGCGATCATCTGCGCGTCCACCGGCAACACCAGCGCCTCCGCCGCCGCGTACGCGGCCCGCGCCGGGATCACCTGCGCGGTGCTGGTGCCGCAGGGCAAGATCGCGCTGGGCAAGCTGGCCCAGGCGCTCGTGCACGGCGCGAAGCTGCTCCAGGTGCAGGGCAACTTCGACGACTGCCTCGGGCTGGCCGGCAAGCTCGCCCAGGACTACCCGGTCGCGCTGGTCAACTCCGTCAACATCGACCGGCTGCACGGCCAGAAGACCGCCGCCTTCGAGATCGTCGAGGCGCTCGGCGACGCGCCCGACATCCACTGCCTGCCGGTCGGTAACGCCGGCAACATCACCGCGTACTGGATGGGCTACTCCGAGGACCTGCGCGACGGCAACGCCACGAAGGCCCCCCGGATGTACGGCTTCCAGGCCGCCGGCGCGGCCCCCATCGTCACCGGCCAGGTGGTGCCGGAGCCGTCCACGATCGCCACCGCCATCCGGATCGGCAACCCGGCGAGCTGGACCAAGGCCCTCGACGCGCGGGACGCCTCCGGCGGCCTGATCTCCGCCGTCACCGACCGGGAGATCCTGTCGGCGTACCGGCTGCTGGCCCGCGAGGTGGGCGTCTTCGTGGAGCTGGGCAGCGCGGCCAGCGTCGCCGGTCTGCTCCAGCAGGCCGCCGCCGGCAAGGTACCGGCCGGGTCGCGGGTGGTCTGCACGGTCACCGGGCACGGTCTGAAGGACCCGGAGTGGGCCATCTCGACCGCGCCCGCGCCGGTGACGATCGCCAACGACGCGCTGGCCGCCGCGCGCTCCCTCGACCTGGTCTGATCCCTCCGTCTCCCGCGGTGTTCCCGGACCGGCCGGCGCCCTCCGCGCTCGACCCATGCCAGTTCGGGGAGGTGGCGGTATCCCCGTCCTTGATCGACTCCAGCTCGGGGAAGTGGCGGTATCCCCGTCCTTGATCGACACCAGCTCGGGGACGTGGCGGGATCGGAGGGGGTGGGATGCAACCACCTCGGCGAAGTGGAGTCGATCAAGGCGGGCGCGGGCGACCCTCACGCACGGCGATGTCATCGGCTGGGGCGGATGCCGGGAGTGTCGGGCCGTGCGGCAGACTCAGGGCCCCGCAAACCCCCTCTTCAGGAGTGAGTAACGCCGATGTCGCTGCTCGCCAGATTCAGTCTCGCCAACCGGGGCCTGATCGCCCTCGTCGCGTTGGTGACGACGGCGTTCGGGCTGTTCGCCGTGCCGTCGCTGAAGCAGCAGCTCCTGCCGTCGCTGGAGTTTCCCGCCGCGTTCATCGTGGCGACGTACCCGGGCGCCGCGCCGGAGATCGTCGAAGCCCAGGTCGCCGAGCCGATCGAGAACAGCCTCAAGGGCATCCCGGGCCTGGAGACGGTCACCTCGACCTCGCGCGAGGGCTCGGCCACGGTCCAGGTGCAGTACGAGTTCGGCACCGACCTGGACGACGTGGTCAACAAGATGGAGACCGCGCTCAACCGGATCGATGCCCAGTTGCCTGAGGGCGTCGACCCGCAGGTGATCGCCGGCAGCACCGACGACCTGCCCGCCGTGGTGGTCGCCGCGACCGGTGACGGCGACGAGCGGGCGCTGGCCGAGAAGCTGCGTACCGCCGTCGTGCCGGAGCTGGAGGCGCTGGACGGGGTCCGGTCGGTGGACGTCACCGGCGCCCGGGACCAGATCGTGACGATCACGCCGGACCCGGCGAAGCTCGCCGCCGCCCGGGTGGCGCCGACCGCCATCGCGTCGGCGCTCAAGAGCAACGGTGTGGCGGTGCCGGCGGGCGCGCTCGCCGACGGCGACCGGTCGCTGCCGGTGCAGGTGGGCACGCCGATCCGTACGCTCGACGACCTGCGCGGCATCGTGCTCACCACGGCGCCCGCCGCCCCGGTACGCCTCGGCGACGTCGCAGCGGTGGAGCAGCAGCTCGCCCCGGCGACCTCGTTGACCCGTACCAACGGCAAGCCCAGCCTGGGCATCGCGGTGACGGCCGCTCCGGACGGCAACGCGGTGGAGATCTCGCACGAGATCCGGGACCGGCTGGACGAGCTGGGTGACGCCGCGGGCGCCGAGCTGACAGTGGTCTTCGACCAGGCCCCGTTCGTCGAGAAGTCCATCGAGAGCCTGACCACCGAGGGCCTGCTGGGCCTGGTCATGGCGGTCGTGGTGATCCTGGTGTTCCTGCTGTCGGTGCGTTCCACGGTGGTCACCGCGGTGTCCATCCCGCTGTCGGTGCTGGTCGCGCTGATCGTGCTCTGGTCCGGCGACTACTCGCTCAACCTGCTCACCCTGGGCGCGCTGACCATCGCGGTGGGCCGGGTGGTGGACGACTCCATCGTGGTGCTGGAGAACATCAAACGGCACCTGGAGTACGGCGAGCCGAAGCGGGACGCGATTCTCACCGCGGTCCGCGAGGTGGCCGGCGCGGTGACCGCGTCCACGCTCACCACTGTCGCCGTGTTCGCGCCGATCGCCCTGGTGGGCGGCTTCGTCGGGCAGCTCTTCGCCCCGTTCGCGATCACCGTGACGGTGGCGCTGCTCGCCTCGCTGCTGGTGTCGCTCACTGTCATCCCGGTGCTGGCGTACTGGTTCCTGCGGCCGCGCGGCGGCGCCGACGACGCCGCGGCCCGGCGGGAGGCCGAGGAGAAGGAGCTGCGCAACCCGCTGCAGCGGGCGTACCTGCCGGTGATCGACTTCGCCACCCGCTCCCGGAAGACCCGGTGGGCGACCGTCGGCCTGGGCCTGCTGGTGCTCCTGGGCACGTTCGGGCTGGCACAGAAGCTGGAGACGAACTTCCTGGACGACTCGGGCCAGGACACGCTCGCCATCCGGCAGGAGATGCCGGCCGGCACCTCGCTCGCCGGCACCGACCGGGCCGCCGCGCGGATCGAGGAGGTGCTGCGGCGTACCCCCGGGGTGGAGACCTACCAGGTCAGCGCCGGTGGTGGCGACAACCCGTTCGCCGGCGGCGGCAGCGACCGGGCCACCTGGTCGCTGTCGCTCTCCGACGACACCGACGCCGCGACGGTACGCCAGGGCCTGCGCAAGGAGTTCGACGCGCTCGGCCCGGAGGTGGGCGAGCTGACGTTCGGCGGCGGGCAGAACGCCTCGGCCAACCAGGTCGAGGTGGTGGTGCAGGCCGCCGACCAGGAGACGCTGACCCGGGCGGCCGAGGCGGTACGTGCCGCGATGGCCGACACGCCGGGCGTGGAGGACGTCACCAGCAGCCTGGCCACGCGGGTGCCCCGCGTCGAGGTGACTGTGGACCGGGTCGCCGCGGCCCGCGCCGGGCTCACCGAGGCGGCCGTCGGGCAGCTCGTCGCGCAGGTGTACCGGGGTGCGCCGCTGGGCCAGGTCACGCTCGACGGCACGGCTCAGACCGTGGTCCTGAGCAGCGGTGCCCGGCCGCCGCTGACCGTGGCGGAGCTGCGGGCGCTGCCGGTCGGCGCGGTGCCGCTGGATGCGATCGCGGACGTCAACCAGGTCGAGGGCCCGCAGCAGGTGACCCGGATCGACGGCGAGCGCAGCGTCTCGGTCACCGGCACGGCGACCGGCTCGAACCTCGGCGCCACCACGCAGGAGCTGCAGAAGCGGCTGGACGCGCTGGACGTGCCGGGCGCCACGTACGAGATCGGCGGCGTCAGCGCCGACCAGGCGGACGCGTTCGCGGACCTCGGGCTCGCGGTGCTGGCCGCCATCGCGATCGTCTTCCTGATCATGGTGGCCACGTTCCGCAGCCTCACCCAGGCGCTGATCCTGCTGATCTCGGTGCCGTTCGCGGCGACCGGGGCGATCGGGCTGCTGCTGGTCACCGGGACGCCGCTGGGCGTGCCGGCGCTGATCGGCGTGCTCATGCTCGTCGGCATCGTGGTGACGAACGCGATCGTGCTGCTGGATCTGATCAACCAGTACCGGGCGCAGGGCATGGACGTGACCGAGGCCGTGGTGGAGGGCGGCCGGCGCCGGCTGCGGCCGATCCTGATGACAGCCGTCGCGACGATCTTCGCGTTGCTGCCGATGGCGCTCGGCCTGACCGGTGAGGGCGGCTTCATCTCCAAGCCGCTGGCGATCGTGGTGATCGGCGGCCTGCTCAGCTCGACGTTGTTGACGCTGGTGCTGGTGCCGACGCTCTACACGATGGTGGAGCACACCAAGGGCTCGTTCCGGGCCCGGCGCCGGGGCGCGGCGGCGCCGGTCGAGCCGGAGCCGGCGGCCGATCCGGTGCCGGTGCCGGTCGGCGGCGGCGAGGAGCGCGTCGAGGAGCGGGCTCAGGTCGCGCCGCCACCGGCCCGCCCGTCGGGCGCGCTGATCGACGGTACGGACCAGTTCGAGGTGCTTCGCCTGCCCAAGAGCCGCCGTTCCCCGCTTCCCCCCACCGAGTGACGGGTCGGATTTTTTTTTTTTTCCTCCCGAACTTTTCACACATGAGGCATAACGGTGCCCGGACCTCGTGGATGGTAAAAACCCTTCCAGGTAGACCCTAAGATAGGAGTCGAGATCCACTGATACACGTCGCCCCTAGCTTATCAGGCGTAAATACTCTGGGATTCGTTTGGTCTTTCACCACCTCGGGCCATCTTGCGGCCAAGAAGCATGCCTAGCTCTACGCCCTGACTCGATGACTACGCGCGATCCGCTAGAGCGGTGTCGGTGAGGCAATGGTCTCTAATGACTGTGAGTGCGACCTGCTCTCAAACTACTGCACAAAAGTTTGTATGGTCCCGACACCTCGACGCACGGGACACACCAGAAGCGCATCCGGCGGTACGCTCGGTGAGCTGATGCCTACTTTCGGTGCGGGGGCGCGATGGGGGTCGCGGGCCGGTGGAATCGACGTACCGTGCTGCGCCGGTCCGCGCTGCTGTTGGGCGGCGCCGCGCTCGGCTCCGCCGCCACCGTGGAGAGCACCTGGGTGGCCGACCGCCGCCTCCCGCTGGCGGGCGGCCCGGCCAGCGCCACGCTCGGCAACCGCCACCAGGACGTCGGTCGCGGCGGGGTCCAGGTCGTCTGGGGCGTACGCACCGACGAACCCCTGGTGGCGCTCACCTTCGACGACGGCCCCCGCCCACAGTGGACCCCGATGGTGCTGGACACGCTGGCCGAGCACCGGGTGCCGGCCACCTTCTTCCTGGTCGGTGAGCGGGCGCGCCGGCACGCCCCGCTGGTCCGGGACCGGATGGACGGCCACGAGGTCGGCAACCACAGCTGGGCGCACCGCGACCTGGCCCGGATGGACGCCGCGACGGTCTACGACGACCTGCGCCGCAGCCACGACGCGATCACCGCGGCCACCGGATCGTCCCCGCGACTGCTCCGCCCGCCCTGGGGACATCTGGGCGGCGCGGTGCTGTACGCCTCGGCCCGGCTGGACTACCGGCTGGTGCTGTGGACGCTGCAGATGGTCGAGAGCGAGTTCCCGCACGACCCGGCCGGGCACGCCCGGCGGATCGTGGCCGACGTGCGCCCCGGCACGATCGTGCTCGGGCACGACGTGGGCGACGACCGGCGGCTGGTCGCGCTCCGCGGCCTGCCCGACATGATCGACGGGTTGCGGGCCCGGGGATACACCTTCGTCACGGTCTCCGACCTGCTGCGCCGAGCTGCCGGTGGGGGAGCGGCCCGATAGGGTGCCCGCGTGTCGCCCACCCTCTCCGTCCTCGTCCGCAACCGCGACTTCCGCCATCTGTTCATCGCCGAGCTGGTCGTGTTCGGCGCGGACTGGTTCGTCATGGTGCCGCTGCTGGTGCTGCTGCCGGAGCTGACCGGCAGCGGGGTGTGGGGCGCACTGGTGCTGGCCGTGGACACCGGCACCACCGCGTTGCTGCTGCCGTACGCCGGGACCGTGGCCGACCGGTTCGACCGCCGCAAGGTGATGATGGCGGCGAACATCGCGGCCCTGGCCGGTGTCCTGCTGCTGCTCGGTGTGCGCGGCGCCGGCACGGCCTGGCTGGCGCTGGCGGCGATCGCGCTGGTGGCGGTGGCGAAGGCCTTCTATTCGCCGGCCGCCCAGGCCGCGCTGCCCAACGTGGTCGACCCGGCGGACCTGGCGGCGGCGAACGCGGTCGCCGGCTCGGCCTGGGGCACCATGACAGTGGTCGGCGCTTCACTGGGCGGCATCCTGAGTGCCGCGTACGGCCCGTACGCCAGCTTCTGGGTGGCCGCCGCGGGCCTGCTCGCCGCGTTCGGCCTGGCCGCGCTGATCCGCCGGCCCCTGCAGGCGCCGCGCGACCCGGCGGCGGCCGTGCCGCGCACGTGGGCGGCGATCCGGGAGGCGCTGCGCTACATCGTCCAGCGTCCGCGCGTGCTCGCGCTGGTCACCGTGAAGTCGGCGGTCGGCCTGGGCAACGGCGTGCTGACCGTCTTCCCGCTGCTCGCCGGCGTGTACGGCGTCGGCCCGGTCGGGGCGGGCCTGCTCTTCGCCGCCCGGGGCGCCGGGGCCCTGGTCGGTCCGATCCTGATGCGCCGGGTGCTCAGCAACCGGGCCTGGCTGCTCACCGGTCTGGCGCTGTCCATGTCGCTGTACGGCCTGGCCTATCTGGGCGCGTCGGTGGTGTCCTGGTTCCCGCTGGTGCTGGTCCTGGTCTTCCTGGCCCACCTGGGCGGCGGCAGCAACTGGGTGCTGTCCAACTACGCGTTGCAGGGCGAGGTGCCGGACCGGCTGCGCGGCCGGGTCTTCGCCACCGACATGATGCTGGCCACGCTCGCCATCGCGGTGAGCCAGCTGGTCGTGGCGCTCGTGGTGGACCGGGTGGACGAGCGCACCGTGCTGGTCGGTTGCGGCCTGGCCACCGTCGTCTACGCGCTCGGCTGGCGGTTCGCCACCCGGCGGCTCTCGCTCACCGACCCGGTCGACGCGCCGACCCCGGAGCGCACCGGCTGACACGCCGGTCCCACGCTCCGGGCGGTCCGGCCGGGCTGTCGGGGTGACGTCCTAGCATGAGCCGGTGCCGACGACCTTCCTCCCCGGCCCGGTCCGGGTCCGGGTGCCCGCGACCAGCGCCAACCTGGGCCCCGGCTTCGACGCGCTCGGCCTGGCGCTGGGCCGCCACGACGACGTCACGGCCGAGGTGACCGGCGGCGGCGTGCGAGTGGCGGTCACCGGCGAGGGTGCCGGTGAGCTGCCGGCGGACGAGCGGCACCTGATCGTGACCGCCATGCGGGCCACCTTCGACGTGCTCGGCGCGCAGCCGGCCGGCCTGGCGCTGGAGTGCGAGAACCGCATTCCCCAGGCGCGTGGGCTCGGCTCGTCCTCGGCCGCGATCGTGGCCGGGGTGCTGGCGGCCCGCGCCCTGGTTGCAGACGGCGAGCAGCGGATGGACGACGACGCCGCGCTGCGGTTGGCCGCCGAGTTGGAGGGGCATCCGGACAATGTCGCGCCCTGCCTGCTCGGGGGCTTCACGATCGCCTGGACGGAGCCGGGCGGCGCGCGGGCGGTGTCGCTGCCGGTGGCGCCGGCCGTGCGCCCGACCGTCTTCGTACCCGCCGAGCGGGGCCTGACCTCGGTGGCCCGGGCCGCCCTGCCGGCCACCGTGCCGCACGCCGACGCGGCGCTCAACGCAGGCCGGGCGGCCCTGCTGGTGCACGCGCTGACCACCGATCCGGCGCTGCTGCTGCCGGCCACCGTCGACCGGCTGCACCAGGAGCAGCGGGCGCCCGGGATGCCCGCCACCGCGGCGCTCGTCGGCGCGTTGCGTGCGGCTGGTGTGGCGGCTGTGGTCAGTGGGGCGGGGCCGACGGTGCTGGCGCTTTCCCAGGTCCCGGTGGGATTTGAGCCGGGAACAGATTGGCGCCGGTGGGAGTTGCCGATAGATGTCAGCGGTGCCCGGGTCATCCGGGGTAGACTTTGACACGCCGAGCGGGGCCCTGTTGCCGCAGGTCGGAAGAGTTGATTACGCTCTAGACCTAGCACAGCCGCGAAGCATGCGATCTTCCTGCGGTTCGGCGCACCCCCGAAGCTCTCGGCGGTCAGCCCGTCACCCCTGCCCAAGGCCCACGCCGCACCGCAGTTTCCACAGGTCGCCGCAGGCGGCGAGACCTGCTCACCGATGGTGGTGAGTCGGGAAACCACCGGCTGCTGTGTCACAGACTCCCGCGACGCGTCCATGCGAGGCGGGTGCACCGAGGCCGCCCGGCCACCTGGCTCCACGACTCCGGGCAGCTCCGGCCTATCGAGGGAAGGAATCCATTGAGCGACACCACCGACGTGACGTCGGATGTTTCCAACGTCGCTGGCGATGCCACCACCGCCGCCCC
Source organism: Micromonospora sp. M42 (assembly GCF_000568915.1). NCBI lineage: Bacteria > Bacillati > Actinomycetota > Actinomycetes > Micromonosporales > Micromonosporaceae > Micromonospora > Micromonospora sp. M42. Next base: position 5,455,592 of record NZ_KK037233.1, read on the forward strand.
CACGCGCCGCCGCCGGAGCGGCACCGGCCTGTCGGCCATGCTGCTGCCGGAGCTCCAGAGCCTGGCCGCGTCGCTCGGCATCTCTGGTACGGCCCGCATGCGCAAGGGCGAGCTGATCAGTGCCATCACCGAGCGGCAGCAGGGCGGCGCCGCCGCCGGAACCCCTCGACCGCGCGCCGAGGTAGCGGCCGCGGCTGCTGCTCCCGCCCGTGAGGAGGGCACGCGGAGGTCCGTGAGGAGCGGGCCGAGGCGCGCCCCGCCGAGCAGGCGCCCGCCGCCGAGGCGACCGAGGGCCGTACCCGTGGTCGCCGCAGCCGGACTGCGGCCGCGACCACCGAGGCCCGCCCGGCCGAGACGCCGGCGACCGAGGCGCGGCCGCCGAGACGCCGCGCGCCGAGGAGGCGCCCGCCGAGACCGGCGAGCGGACCGACCGTGCCGAGCGCGGTGAGCGCA
>NZ_KK037233.1:5456649-5500408 GCF_000568915.1 Micromonospora sp. M42
ACGTCTCGATGTCCCAGATCAAGAAGTACGGCCTGCGCCGCGGTGACGCGATCACCGGCGCCGTGCGGGCCGCGCGGGACGGCGAGCAGCGGCGCGACAAGTACAACCCGCTGGTCCGGCTGGACACCATCAACGGGATGGAGCCGGACGAGGCGAAGCGCCGGCCGGAGTTCTACAAGCTCACCCCGCTCTACCCGCAGGAGCGCCTGCGGCTGGAGACCGAGCCGCACATCCTCACCACCCGGGTGATCGACCTGGTCATGCCGATCGGCAAGGGCCAGCGGGCGCTCATCGTGTCGCCGCCGAAGGCCGGCAAGACGATGGTGCTGCAGGCGATCGCGAACGCGATCACCCGCAACAACCCGGAGTGCCACCTGATGGTGGTGCTGGTCGACGAGCGGCCCGAAGAGGTCACCGACATGCAGCGCTCGGTGAAGGGCGAGGTCATCGCGGCCACGTTCGACCGTCCGCCGCAGGACCACACCACGGTGGCGGAGCTGGCGATCGAGCGGGCGAAGCGCCTGGTCGAGCTGGGGCACGACGTGGTCGTGCTGCTCGACTCGGTGACCCGGCTCGGCCGGTCGTACAACCTGGCGGCGCCGGCCAGCGGCCGGATCATGTCGGGTGGTATCGACTCCACCGCGCTCTACCCGCCCAAGCGCTTCCTCGGCGCGGCGCGCAACATCGAGAACGGTGGCTCGCTGACCATTCTCGCCACCGCGCTGGTGGAGACCGGGTCCATGGCGGACACGGTCATCTTCGAGGAGTTCAAGGGCACGGGTAACGCCGAGCTGAAGCTGGACCGGAAGATCGCCGACAAGCGTGTCTTCCCGGCGATCGACATCAACCCCTCCGGCACCCGCAAGGAGGAGGTCCTGCTCGCGCCGGAGGAGCTGGCGATCATCCACAAGCTCCGCAAGGTGCTGCACTCGCTGGACTCGCAGGCGGCGCTCGACCTCCTGCTGGACCGGCTCAAGCAGTCCCGCACCAACATCGAGTTCCTGATGCAGATCGCGAAGTCGACTCCGGGCGAGTGAGCTGACGGATCCGACGAACGAGGGGCACGGCCGTACGCGGCCGTGCCCCTCGTCGCGTACCGGGTACCGCCGATGGTGAAGTTTTCCTACGGTTCAGTCGCTAGGTATTGAAACTTCTGTTCATCGTCGGGTTGACTGTCGTCCATGCGAACCCGCAGTCGACCCGCCCGCCTCGCCGGCGTCCTGCTGCTGACGCCGTTGCTGACCATCACCGCGCCGACGCCGTCCGCCGCGACGGCCGCCGGGCCGTCGCCCGTCGCGCCGCCGGCCGCCACCGCCGCCGAGGACGCGCCACGCGCCTCGTCCCGCCCCGACCCCGCCGTCGCGCTCGCCGGTGTGGAGCCGGCCGGCGGCCTGGAGACCGCCAAGAGCACCCGGCCGGTCGCGCCCGGCCTGAGCCTGACCTCCTTCGACAGGTACGACGCGGCCGGCTGGCTGCGCGCCGACGCGCTCACCGCCGACCTGGGCGGCGGGCTGACGGTGGACTACGTGAACTCCGGCGAGGTGACCAGGGACGAGCCGCTGCGCGCCGCGGTGGACCGGTCCCGCGCGGTCGCGGCGGTCAACGGAGACTTCTTCGACATCAACAACTCCGGCGCCGCCCAGGGCGTCGGCATCCGCTCCGGCGAGCTGGTGCAGTCGCCGATCGCCGGGCACCCCAACGCGGTGGGCATCAGCGCGCAGGGCATCGGCCGGGTGGTCGAGGTCGGCTTCGAGGGCGCCGCGACGCTGCCCGCCGGCCCGGTGCCGCTCACCCAGTTCAACAACATGGTGCAGCGCGACGGCGTGGGCGTGTTCACGCCGCTCTGGGGCTCGTACACCCGCAAGCGGGCCGTGGAGGGCGCGGCCCGGACCGTCGAGGTGACGCTGACCGGCGGCCGGGTGGCGAGCGTGGCCACCACGGCGGGCGAGGGGCCGATCCCGGCCGGCAGCACCGTGCTGCTGGGCCGCGAGGCCGGTGCCGACGCGCTCGCCGCGCTGCGGCCCGGCGACGCGGTGGACGTGACCTGGCGGCCGCGGGCCTCCGACGGCGGTGACCTGCGCGCCGCCGTGGGCGGCGGCAACGTGCTGGTCCGCGACGGCGTGGTGCAGACCATCGCCGACGCGTCGCTGGCCCCGCGCACCGCTGTCGGTTTCTCCGCCGACGGACGCAAGATGATCATGATGACGGTGGACGGCCGGCAGGTGGACAGCCGGGGCGTCACCCAGACCGAGATGGGCCGCATGATGGCCGAGCTGGGCGCCGCGAACGCGCTCAACCTCGATGGCGGCGGCTCCTCCACGCTGCTCGCCCGGGAGCCGGGCGCGGCCACGGTCCAGGTCGAGAACAGCCCGTCCGACGGCAGCGAGCGGCCGGTACCGAACGGGCTCGCCGTCTACGCCCCGAAGGGCAGCGGCCGGCTCGCCGGCTACTGGCTGGAGACCGCCAGCGACCCGACCGCCGCGCCGGGCGTCGCACCGGTGCGCGGCGGCCGGCCGGACCGGGTCTTCCCCGGCCTCACCCGCCGGCTCACCGCCGCCGGATACGACGAGACGTACGGCCCGGCCGCCGGCGAGCCGCGCTGGCACGCCATCCACGGACGGGTCGACGGCGACGGCGTGTTCCGGGCCGCCGTCCCCGGCCGCAGCACCGTCACCGCCGCCCGCGGCCGGGCCCGCGGCACCATCGAGCTGACGGTGCTCGGCCCGCTGCAGCGGATCGACGGCACCGTCGACCGGGTCGGCCTGGACCGCGCCGGTGACAGCGGCCTGTTCGGCGTGGTCGGCTACGACGCCGAGGGCAACACCGCGCCGATCGAGCCGGCCGACCTGAAGCTGGAGTACGACAGGGACCTGCTCTCCGTCACCCCCACCGCCGACGGCAACCTGTCCGTCAAAGCGCTCGCCGCGACCGGCTCGGCGCTGGTCACCGCACGGGTGGGCAACCACAGCACGGTCCTGCCGGTGACCGTCGGGCTCACCGACGTGCCGGTGGCCGGGTTCGACGACGCGGCGTCCTGGAAGTTCAGCCAGGCCCGCGCCTCCGGGTCGGTCGCACCGGCGGAGGGGCACACCGGGGGCGGGCTGCGGATGTCGTACGACTTCAGCCAGTCCACCGGCACCCGGGCCGCGTACGCCGACCCGCCCGCGTGGATCGACGTACCGGGCCAGCCGCAGGCGTTCGGCATGTGGATCAAGGCCAACGGCACCGGCGAGTGGCCCAGCCTGCACCTGCACGACGCGCAGGACACCCAGTTCGTGCTGCGCGGCCCGTACCTGGACTGGACCGGTTGGAAGTACGTCGAGTTCGCCGTACCGCCGGGCGTGCAGTACCCGGTGCGGGTGCGCCGGTTCTACGTGGCCGAGACCGACCCGGCCAAGCAGTACCGCAGCGAGGTCGTGATCGACGACCTGGTGGCCCGGGTGCCGCCGGACGTGCAGGCGCCGCCCGAGCCGAACCGCACCGACCGGGTGGTGCTGCGCGACGGCACAGTGGACGGGGCGCCCTGGCGCTTCGCGGTGCTCTCCGACGCCCAGTTCGTCGCCGCGAACCCGGACAGCGACCTGGTCGCCCAGGCCCGCCGTACGCTGCGCGAGGTCCGCGCCGCCCGGCCGGACTTCCTGATCATCAACGGCGACTTCGTGGACACCGCCTACCCGGCCGACTTCGCGCTGGCCAAGCGCATCCTGGACGAGGAGCTCGGCGGCGAGGTGCCCTATCACTACGTGCCCGGCAACCACGAGATCATGGGCGCGCCGATCGACAACTTCCGCAGCGTCTTCGGGGACACCTCGCGCGTCTTCGACCACCGGGGCACCCGGTTCCTCACACTCAGCACGGCCACCGGCTCGCTGCGCGGCGGCGGGTTCGACCAGGTGGAGCTGCTGCGCCGGACGCTCGACCAGGCCGCCGGCGACCGCTCGGTGGGCTCGGTGGCGGTGCTGTTCCACCACCCGCCGCGCGACCCGAGCCCGGCCAAGGCCAGCCAGCTCGGCGACCGTAAGGAGGCGGCGCTGGTCGAGCAGTGGCTGGCCGACTTCCAGCACCGCACCGGCAAGGGCGCGCTGATGGTCAACGGGCACGTCGGCACGTTCCACGCCGACCGGGTGGACGGCGTGCCGTACGTGATCAACGGCAACTCGGGCAAGGACCCGTCCACCCCGGCGGCGCTCGGCGGGTTCACCGGCTGGACCGAGTTCGGGGTGGACCCGGTGACGCCGGGGGAGGCCGAGCGGGCCCGCCGTGACCCGCTGGCCGAGGGCCCGACGTGGGTGAGCGCGGAGATGCACGCGCACGTCGACCGGCTCGCGCTGACCGCGCCCGCGCAGGTGCGCCAGGGTTCGCCGGTGGACGTCACGGCCACGCTCACCCAGCCCAGCGGCCGGCAGGTGCCGGTGGCGGCGCCGGTCAGCGCCGACTGGTCCGGGTTCCCGAACCTGCACATCGGCGGCGCGACGGGCGTACGGCCGTGGCACGTGGCCCGGTTCGACCCGGCCACCGGCCGGCTGACCGCGCTGCGCCCGGGGGCGCAGGTGCTGCTGGCGGTGACCGTCAACGGCGTGAAGGCCGAGACGACTGTCACGACGGCCGCAGCGGTCCGCGCCCCCGCCGCCTGACCCGGAGGCCGGGGCTCCTCATCCTGGGGGAGGAGCCCCGCCCCCCGCCCCCCGCCTCGCTCCGCCGCTCCGCTCCGTTGATCATGAAGTTGACCTGGACAAAAGCGACAGGAATTGCCGCCAAGTTCATGATCAGCAGGGTGGGGGGCGTGGGGGTGGGAATGCGGGAGTGTGGGCGGGCGTTGCGGGTGGCGGACCTCCTGTGCCGGGTGGAAGACGCCCGTGGCAGACTGGTCAATCGGCCACCGGTTCCGGTTCACGCCCGAGCCCGTCGCGGACGACGGGGAGCATCGACGGCGACCCGGCGACCACCGACGAAAGGACCGAGGCGACATGAAGCCCAACATCCACCCGGAGTACGTGACCACCGAGGTCCGCTGCTCCTGCGGCAACACCTTCACGACCCGCAGCACCGCCAAGGGCGGCGCCATCAGCGTCGAGACCTGCAGCGCCTGCCACCCGTTCTACACCGGTAAGCAGCGCGTGCTGGACACCGCCGGCCGGGTCGCGAAGTTCCAGCAGAAGTACGCCAAGGTTCAGGGCAAGAAGGCCAAGTAGCTCCGTCGACGACGCCCGTGTCCGGCTCCTGCCGGGCACGGGCGTTCGTCCGTTTGTGCCGGTTTTCACCCCAAGGAGCATCCGCAGCATGAGCAGTGAGCGCCTGGCCGCCCTCCTCGACGAGTACGCCGAGCTGGAGCGGCGGCTGGCCGACCCGGCCATCCACGCCGACCAGGGCACCGCCCGGCGGGTCGGCCGCCGGTACGCCGAACTGGTCCCGCTGCACAAGGCGGCCGGCGAGCTGGAGCAGGCCCGCGCCGACCTGGCCGCCGCGCGCGAGCTGGCCGCCGAGGACCCGACGTTCGCCACCGAGGCGGAGGCCATCGCCAGCTCCCTGCCGGCGCTCGAGGAACGGCTCGCGGAACTGCTCATCCCGCGCGACCCGCACGACGCCAAGGACGTGATCGTCGAGATCAAGGCCGGCGAGGGCGGCGAGGAGTCGGCGCTGTTCGCGGGGGACCTGCTGCGGATGTACACCAGGTACGCCGAGCGGCACGGCTGGGTCACCGAGGTGATCGACGCCCAGGACTCCGACCTCGGCGGCGTCAAGGACGTGTCGCTGGCGATCAAGAGCAAGGGCGTGCCGGAGGGCGGCAACGGGGTCTGGTCCCGGCTCAAGTGGGAGGGCGGCGTGCACCGGGTGCAGCGCGTCCCGGTGACCGAGTCGCAGGGCCGGATCCACACCAGCGCCGCCGGCGTGCTGGTGCTGCCCGAGGCGGAGGACGTCGACGTCACCATCGACCCGAACGAGCTGCGCATCGACGTGTTCCGCTCGTCCGGCCCCGGCGGGCAGTCGGTGAACACCACCGACTCGGCGGTACGGATCACCCACGTGCCGACCGGCATCGTGGTGTCCTGCCAGAACGAGAAGTCGCAGCTGCAGAACCGCGAGCAGGCCATGCGCATCCTGCGGGCCCGCCTGCTCGCCGCGGCCCAGGAGCAGGCCGACGCGGCGGCGTCGGACGCCCGCAAGGCGCAGGTCCGCACCGTGGACCGGTCCGAGCGGATCCGCACCTACAACTTCCCGCAGAACCGGATCACCGACCACCGTATCGGCTACACCGCGTACAACCTGGACCTGGCGCTGGCCGGCGAGCTGGACGGGGTGCTCGACGCGCTGGCCGAGGCGGACCGCGCGGCCCGCCTGGCCGGCGAGACGGAGCTGTCCCGCCGCTGACCGCTGGGTGTTAACAGGGGGCCCTTCCTCTACCGGAGGCGTTAACAGGGGGCCCTTCCTTACCGCTCAGCTCGCGCGTGGTCGCGCCTTGGCGCGCAGCATCTCCCGGTCGGCCAGCTCGAACGCGGTGCCGAGCGCCTCCCGGACGCTGACAGTGGTGCTGCCGTCGACCTCGGCGAAACCGATCGTCACCCCGACCGGCGTGCCCGGGACCAGGGACTCCCAGTCCTCGGTGCGGACGGCGGCCTCGATCCGCCGGGCCACCTCGACCGCCTCCGGCATGACGGTGTCGGGCAGCACCACGACGAACTCGTCGCCGCCGTAGCGGGCCACGAAGTCGCCCCGCCGCATCACCCGGTTGATCACCCCGGCGACCCGTTGCAGCACCAGGTCGCCGGAGTGGTGGCCGTGGCGGGTGTTCACCGCCTTGAACCCGTCGAGGTCGCAGACCCCGATCACCACGCGCTCGCCCCGGGACACCACGGCGCCCAGGTAGCGCTCCAGCCGGCGCCGGTTGGGCAGGCCGGTGAGCGGGTCGGTGAGCGCCTCGCCCTCGTACCGGGCCGCCTCGCGGCGCATCTCCTCGTGGTCGATCCGGGCGGCGATGCCGTCGATGTAGACGTCCCGCAGCCGGTCGCTGCGCCGCGCGGCCAGCCGGAACGCGTGCCGGTCGGCCCGGTGCGCGCCCGCGTGGTCGCCGGCCCGGGCAGCGCGACGCTGCGCAGCCGGGGTGCCTCGGCCGCGCCGAGCGTCTCGTCGGATACTTGGAGCGCGTCCAGCCGGTTGACCGCCTCGATCGGGCGGTTGGCGGCGACGGGCCAGGCAGACCTGACCGAGCTGGCGCAGTTCAGCGGGCGCGGGCGCTGTCGCCGCCGTGGCCGAGCAGCCGTTTCGGGTCGGCGTCCCCGGCGGACTCCACCCGGTCGCCGAGCGCGGCCCGCCGGGCGGCCGCGTAGCCGTACGCGGCGAGGCTGCTGGGGCGCAGGTTGCCGGCCCGCCCGCCGCGCAGGAAGCGGGCCAGGTCACCGGCGACGTCGCGCAGCACCCGCAGGCAGCCGTCGCTGTCGCCGTTGTGGTCCAGCGCCACCGCGTTGCGCAGCCGGATCCCCGGCGCGGCGAACGTCTCCTCCGGGATGCCGGCGCTGAGCCCCACCTCGCGGGCCCGCTCGATCGCGCCCAGAGCGTGGCCGTGGAAGCTCAGGTACGAGTACGCCATCGCGAGGTCGTGCCAGCCCCACGCGGTGTCCCGGTCCGGCGTGTCGTCGGCGCCCAGCGCGCGGGCGGCCCGGACCAGGTGCATCACGCACCGGTCCAGCGCGCCCTGGTGGTGGGCGGCGAGCGCGGCGAGCGCGTTGAGGTGCCCGTGCAGGTAGGGCTCGGCGAGGTCGCGTACCGCGGCGGAGGCGTCCTCGACGGCCCGGGTGAACTCGGCGGTCCGGCCGAGGTTGATCAGCGCGGACAGGCGCTGCACGAGCGCGTCGGCGCGGGCGTACGGGTCGCCGGTGGTGCGGATGACGCGGTCGAGCAGGACGCACGCCTCCGCGGACCGGCTGGCCTCCTGCAGTGACCGTGCGCGTCGGAGAGCGTCAACCTGGTCCTCGACCTGGTCGAGCCAGCCCACTCGCGACCTCCCTGCGGTGTGCGCCCGGACGCACCCGCTCGTGAGGTGAGCCGCGACGCCTCATGATTATTGCGTGACCGCACTCCCGCAACACCCGTCCGAAGGGACAGAACGCGAACGCGCCTCGCTGGTGATCAACCGGGTGGCGCGCGCGCTCGCCGCGGCGGGCGTCGAGGCGCCCCGCGCCGAGGCCGAGCAGCTGGCCGCGTACGTCCTGGACGTGCCACGCGGCCGGCTGGCGCTGGCCGACGGCTTCACCCCGGCGCAGCGTGACCGCCTGGACGCCCTCGTCGGGCGGCGGGTGACCCGGGAGCCGCTGCAGCACCTGCTCGGCTCGGCCGGTTTCCGGCACCTGGAGCTGGCGGTCGGACCGGGCGTGTTCGTGCCCCGGCCGGAGACCGAGCTGCTGGCCGGGTGGGGGATCGAGCGGGCCCGGGAGCACGCCGCGCCGCTCGTGGTCGACCTGTGCAGCGGCTCCGGCGCGATCGCCCTGGCGGTGGCGCAGGAGGTGCCCGCGGCCCGGGTGGTGGCTGTGGAACGGTCCCCGGCCGCGCTGGCCTGGCTGCGGCGCAACGCGGCCGACCGGGCTGCCGCCGGGGACCGGCCGGTCGAGGTGGTGGCCGCCGACGTGACCGGTCCGGAGCTGCTGGCCGGCCTGGCCGGGCGGGTCGACGTGCTGCTGTGCAACCCCCCGTACGTGCCGAGGTCGGTGGCGGTGCCGCCGGAGGTGGCCGGGCACGACCCGGACGAGGCGGTGTTCGGCGGCGCGGACGGGCTGGACGTGATCCGCCCGGTGGTGCGCCGGGCCGCCGAGCTGCTGCGCCCGGGCGGCGCGATCGGGATCGAGCACGACGACACGCACGCGGCGGCGGTGCCCGCGCTGCTGCGCGGCGACGGCCGCTACGACCGCGTCGAGGAGCACCGGGACCTGGCCGGGCGGCCCCGCTGGGCGAGCGCGTCCCGGCGGGCGGACGGCACCCACGCCGAGACCGCCCGGGCGTGGCAGACTGACTCCTCGTGATGCTCTACGACTGTCGGTCGCCCGCCGACCGGGACCGCGGCATCGCCGCTGCCATCGAGGCGGTCAAGAACGGGGAACTCGTCGTCCTGCCGACCGACACGGTCTACGGCATCGGGGCGGACGCGTTCACGCCGTACGCGGTGAAGGCCCTGGCGGACACCAAGGGCGGCGCCCGGCAGGCGCCCCCGGTGCTCATCGGCTCCCGGCACACGCTCGACGGCCTGGTGTTCTCGCTGCCCGGCGCGGCCCGCGACCTGGTCGAGGCGTTCTGGCCGGGCGCGCTGACCATCGTCGTGGAGCACTCGCCGAGCCTGGCCTGGGACCTGGGCGACACCAGCGGGACGGTGGCGGTGCGGATGCCGCTGCACCCGGTGGCGCTGGAGGTGCTGCGGGAGACCGGGCCGATGGCCGTCGCGTCGGCCAACAAGGTCGGCCAGCCGGCCGCGCTCACCGCCGAGGAGGCGCGCGACCAGCTCGGCTACGGCGTGCGGGCCTACCTGGAGGCCGGGCCGGCGGTGGACCCGGTGCCGAGCACGATCGTCGACCTGACCGGCGAGGTGCCGCGGGTGCTGCGTGAGGGCGCGGTGACGCTGGCGAAGCTGCGGGAGGTCGTGCCGGGCATCCTCGACGAGCGGGGGATCTGAGTGCCGCCCTTCACCGTCCTGCACGTCTGCATGGGCAACATCTGCCGGTCGCCGATGGCCGAGCGGCTGCTGCTGCTCGCGGTCCGGGAGCGGCTGGCCCGCCTCGGCGTCGACCCGGCCGGGTCGGACGCGCTCGTGCACAGCCACAGCGCCGGCACCGGCGGCTGGCACGCGGGCGAGGAGATGAACCCGCCCGCCGCCCGCCAGGTGCTCTCGCGCGGCGGCGACACCGAGGGGTTCGCCGCCCGGCGGCTGCGCTCGGACCTGATCGACGCCGCCGACCTGGTGCTCACCGCCACCGCCGACCAGCAGGAGTACGTGGTGGCGCTGCGGCCGGACGCCGCCGCGCGCACGTTCGTGCTGGGTGAGTTCGGCCGTCTGCTCGGCGGGCTGGACCGCGCCGCGCTGCCGCCGGCCGAGCCCACGCCGGACGCCGTGTACGCGCGCGGCGTCGCGCTCGTGGCGGCTGTCGACGCGGCCCGGCAGAACGCCTCCGCGCTGCCCACCGACGATCTGGACGATCCGTGGGGCCGGGGCGACCAGTGCTTCAGCCGGGTCGCGGACGAGATCGAGGAGACGGTGCAGCCGCTGGCTGCCGCGTTGTTGCCCTGAGATTCATCCTTCCTCGCGAACTTTCTGCGCCTTTCTCGGAAGGTGTCGGCTAAAGCGAACATTCGGGTCATTCTGAACTGGTCCGTACGGCCGGCTCCTGCGGGGAGAGCTGATGAACCGGGCCTATCTCGACAAACTGTTCACCGTTGTGCTCGCCGGCGTGCTCGCCGGGCTGGTCCTGGCCGTCGCGGCGCTGCCGGCCGCGCTGGTCTTCGGGCTGGGCCTGAAGAACCTGATGCCGTACACCGCGCTGCCGGAAGCGCTCAAGACGCCGCAGCCGGCACAGCGGTCCAACCTGTACGCCAACGACGGGCGGACGCTCATCACCTCGTTCTACGTCGAGGACCGGGTGGACGTGCCGGTCGCCGAGGTGGCGCCGGTGATGCGCGACGCCATCGTGGCCGCCGAGGACGTGCGCTTCTACGAGCACCACGGCGTCGACGTGCGCGGCGTCGCGCGGGCGTTCACCGCCAACCGCCGCGAGGGCACCCGCCAGGGCGCCTCCACGCTGACCATGCAGTACGTGCGCAACGCGCTGGCCGGGGACCCACGGCTGACCGAGGAGCAGCGCGCCGCCGCCACCGAGATCACCGTCGGGCGCAAGATCCGCGAGATGCGGTACGCGCTGACGCTGGAACGGCAGATCGGCAAGGACGAGATCCTCGGGCGCTACCTGAACATCGCGTACTTCGGCGCCGGGGCGTACGGCATCGCCGCCGCCAGCAAGCGCTACTTCTCCACCACACCGGACCGGCTCACGCTGGCCCAGGCCGCGCTGCTCGCCGGGCTGGTCCGGTCCCCGGCGGACGACCCGATCAACGGCGACGCCGACTCGGCGCGGCAACGGCGGGCGTACGTGCTGGACCGGATGGTGGAGACCGGCCGGGCGAGCGCGGCCGACGCCGAGGCGGCGAAGGCGGCGGAGCTGGCGCTGGCGCCCAACACCACCCCGAACGACTGCGCCGCGGTGCCCGCCGACCACAACGACTGGGGCTTCTTCTGCGACTGGTTCACCCAGTGGTGGAACGCCCAGCCGGCGTTCGGCGAGACGGTGGACGAGCGGCAACGCACGCTGCGCCGCGGCGGCTGGTCGATCGTGTCCTCGCTCGACCCGGACGTGCAGGCCAAGACGAGCGAGCAGGTGCGGGAGATCTACCCGGAGACGATCGCGCGCGCCGCGCCGACCGCAGTGGTGCAACCGGGCACCGGGCGGGTGCTGGCGATGGCGGTGAACCGCACGTACGGCGTGGCCGCGAACCCGGACGGTCAGCAGAACTACCCGAACACGGTCAACCAGCTGGTGGCTGGCGGTGGCGGCATCACCGGCTACCAGGCGGGCTCGACGTTCAAGCTGTTCGCCCTGCTGGCCGCGTTGGAGTCCGGGCTGCCGCTGGACACGGTGTTCGACGCGCCGCGCGTCTACGTCACGCAGTACCCGGTCGGCGCCGGCCCGGCGAGCTGCGGCGGCCGGTGGTGCCCGGCGAACGCCAACACCTACTGGATGGACGGCGACCGGGACATGTGGGACGCGTTCGGCCGGTCGGTGAACACGTACTTCGCCTGGCTCACCGAGCGGGTCGGCGCGGACCGGGTGGTCGAGATGGCCCAGCGGCTGGGCATCGTGTTCCGCGCCCCGGCCGACGCGAAGATGGCCCACGACGGCGCGAAGAGCTGGGGCCCGTTCACGCTCGGCGTCTCCGCCACCACGCCGCTCGACCTGGCCGGCGCGTACGCCGCGGTGGCCGCCGAGGGCACCTGGTGCCGGCCCACGCCGGTCACCTCGATCACCGACCCGTCCGGCCGGAAGATCCCCGCCGGGAACACCGACTGCCGGCAGGTGCTCGACACCGAGGTCGCCCGCGCGGCGGCCGACGCCAGCCGCTGCCCGGTCGGCGACCAGTCGATGTACCGGCGTTGCGACGGCGGCACGGCCGAGGAGCTGGCTCCGGGCCTGCGCCGCCCGGTGGCCGGCAAGACCGGCAGCTCGGAGCGGAACGCCACGGAGACGGTCGTCGCGTTCACGCCGCAGCTCTCGGTGGCGACGATCGCGGCGAACCCGGACGACCCCCGGGACGCGGTCGGCGGCGGCGTGCAGAAGCGGCAGATCGCCGCGGTGGGCCGCATCCTCGCGTGGGCGTTGCGCGACGAGCCGGTACGCGACTTCGTCCCGCCGGGCCAGGCGGTCGCCTTCCAGCACACCAGCCCGCGCACCGGCAACTGAGAGTCAGCTCGCCGGCCTGCCGTATCGCGCGACCATGGTTCGGACGGCTTCGTCGACGACCGCTGTCGTGCGGTCCGGGGTGACCGTCCAGTCCGGGAGGACCAGGCGCGGCCAGAGCAGGTAATTGGAGATCATCCCGAGGAAGTGCGTGGCGGCCATCTCCGGGTCGGCGACGTCCGCGGCTCCCGCGTCGTGCTCGGCCGAGAGGTAGATCCGGACGGACTCGAAGTACGGCAGTTTGCCCTGCGCGAAATGTGCTCTGGCCAGCTCGGGAAAGCGTGGCAGCTCGGCGATCACGATGCGGAACAGGTCGGTCATCTCCGGCCGGCTCAACAGCGTCGCGTAGTGCCGTCCGAGGACCGTCAAGCCGGCCGTCAGGTCACCGGCAGGTGGCACGTCGGCGACCTCGTTGCGGGCCCAGGAGTCGATGACGATGGCGTCGAACAGAGCCGCCTTCGTCGGAAACTGCTTGAACAGCGTCGCCTTCGACACGCCGGCACTGGCGGCCACACGCGCCAGTGAGGCCCGGTCGTAGCCCAACTCCAGGAAGAGCTCGGTGGCGGCCTGCACGATCAGCGCGCGCTTCTCCTCCGCCACACGCTGGTGATAGGCCGACGGCGCTGGGGTCATGCGGCCATCATAGCGAGGCGAGTGGGTTGACTCACCATTCGCCCAGGGCGTAGCGTCGGCATGGTGAGTCGCCCGACTCGCCATCCGTCTCGCGTCACCGGAGGATCCGATGTCCCGCTTCGCCAATCAGACAGTTCTCGTCACCGGCGGCACCGGTGGGCAGGGGGCCAGCCACGTTCGCGCCCTGCACGCCGAGGGCGCCAACGTCGTCATCGGCGCCATCGACGCCGAGCGGGGCGCCGGCCTCGCCGCCGAGCTGGGACACCGGGCGCGGTTCGTCCGCCTGGACGTCTCCCGGGAGGAGTCGTGGGTCGCCGCCGTCGCGGAGACCGAGAAGGCATTCGGCGCGCTCACGATCCTGGTCAACAACGCCGGGGTGCAGAACCCGCCGGCCCTCATCGAGTCCACCGACCGGGCCACCTGGGCTCGTATCCTCGACGTCAACCTCACCGGCACGTTCCTCGGCATCAAGGCGGCCGCCCCGGCGCTGCGTCGCGCGGGGGGAGGAGCGATCGTCAACATCGGCTCCACCATGGGCATGGGTGGTACCGCCCTCTACGCGCCCTACGTCGCCGCTAAGTGGGCGGTGCGTGGGCTCACCCGGACCGCCGCCCTGGAGCTGGGCCGCGACAACATCCGCGTCAACGCGATCCACCCCGGCGTGATCGAGACCCCGTTCATCACCGAGCCGGCGGCCGGCAGCGACGCCCCGATCGCCGACTTCTACTCGCCGGAGCCGTTCGCCGTCCCGCGACTCGGGCAGCCCGCCGACATCACCGCGCTGCTGTTGTTCCTCACGTCGCCGGACGCGGCCTTCATCACCGGCGCCGAGTACGTCATCGACGGGGGACTGCTCCTCGGCCCCGCACTGCGGGGCGACTCTCCCGCCTAACCGGCCGGGTGTTCGGCGCCCTTGGCGATGTTGCGGGCCATGCCGCCGAAGACGACGGCGTGGAACGGCGCCACCGAGGCCCAGTAGAGGTGGCCGGGCAGCCCGCGCGGGAGGAACACGGCACGCTGCACGTACCTGCTGCCGCCGTTACCGGCCGGTTCGGCGCGCATCTCCAGCCACGCCCGGCCGGGCAGCCGCATCTCGGCGCGCAGCCGCAGCAGCTCGCCCGGGACGATCTCCTCGACCCGCCAGAAGTCCAGCGCCTCACCGACCTGGAGGCGATGCGGGTCGCGCCGCCCCCGGCGCAGCCCGACGCCGCCGACCAGCCGGTCCATCCAGCCGCGGACCGACCAGGCCAGCGGGAACGAGTACCAGCCGTGCTCGCCGCCGACGCCCTCGATGACCCGCCACAGCGCCTCCGGTGGCGCGTCCACCGCCCGCTCCCGCATGTCGGTGTACGCGGTGCCGCCGGACCAGCGCGGGTCCGACGGCAGCGGCTCGGCCGGCGCGTCCGGCCCGCTCGCGTTCGACCAGCGCGTCTCCACCTGCGCGTCGCGCACCTTGGACAGCGCCAGCGCCACCGCCTGGTCGAAGCCGGTCAGCCCCTCGGGCGGGTCCGGCACGTACGCGGCGATGTCGTGCTCGTGCGCCACCGCCTCATGCACCAAGCTCTCCACCAGCGGCCGGGCGATCGCGTTCGGCACCGGCGTGATCAGGCCGACCCAGTGCGAGGACAGCGACGGGGTGAGCGGGCGCACCGGCAGGATGACCCGGGGGCGCAGCCCGGCCACCCGGGCGTAGCGCTGCATCATGTCGCTGAAGGTCAGCACGTCCGGGCCGCCGATGTCGAAGGCCCGGTTCACCTCGGCCGGCAGGTGCGCGCAGCCGACCAGGTAGCGCAGCACGTCCCGGACCGCGATCGGCTGGATCCGGTTGCGCACCCAGCGCGGGGTGACCATCGCCGGCAGCCGCTCGGTCAGGTACCGCAGCATCTCGAACGAGGCCGAGCCGGATCCGATGATCACCGCGGCGCGCAGCACCGCCGTCGGCACGCCGCTGTCCAGCAGGATCCGCGCGACCTCCGCCCGGGAGCGCAGGTGCGCCGAGGGCAGGCCGTCACGCTCCGCCGGCTCCGGCCCGCCGAGGTACACGATCCGGCGTACGCCGGCGGCGCGCGCCGCCTCGGCGAAGTTGGTCGCCGCCTCCCGGTCGGCCGCCTCGAAGCCGCGCTGGCCGAGCGAGTGGACCAGGTAGTACGCGACCTCCACGCCCTCGAACGCGGACGGCAGCGTCTCCGGGCGGCGCAGGTCGCCCTCGACGATCTCCGCGTCGGCCGCCCAGGGCACGTCCCGCAGCCG
Organism: Micromonospora sp. M42; assembly: GCF_000568915.1. Classification (NCBI taxonomy): domain Bacteria; kingdom Bacillati; phylum Actinomycetota; class Actinomycetes; order Micromonosporales; family Micromonosporaceae; genus Micromonospora; species Micromonospora sp. M42. The sequence continues at coordinate 5,472,018 of NZ_KK037233.1, forward strand.
CCCGGCCGTGCGGGCCAGGCAGCGTACGGTGTGTCCCTCGGCCAGCAGCCGGGGCGCCAGGCGCCCGCCGATGTAGCCGGTCGCGCCGGTGACGAGGCATCTCACGGCCTCCAGTCTGCGGCTCCGTAGACTCCTTCGCTGTGGAGAACGCGAGGGACACCTTCTGGGGGCCGGACTTCCAGCAGCTCAGTACCGTCGACCCGGAGATCGCCGAGGTGGTGCTGGGGGAGCTGGACCGGCTGCGCGGCGGTCTGCAACTGATCGCCAGCGAGAACCTCACCTCGCCCGCGGTGCTGGCCGCGCTCGGTTCCACGCTCACCAACAAGTACGCCGAGGGCTACCCGGGCCGGCGCTACTACGGCGGCTGCGCCGAGGTGGACCGGGCCGAGGAGCTGGGCATCGCCCGGGCGAAGGACCTGTTCGGCGCCGAGCACGCCAACCTCCAGCCGCACTCCGGGGCGAGCGCCAACCTGGCCGCGTACGCCGCCCTGGTGCAGCCCGGTGACACGGTGCTGGCCATGGACCTGCCGCACGGCGGGCACCTGACCCACGGCAGCCGGGTGAACTTCTCCGGCAAGTGGTTCCACCCGGTCGGCTACACCGTCCGGCCGGACACCGAGACGATCGACTACGACGAGGTACGCGACCTGGCCCGGGCGCACCGGCCGAAGCTGATCATCTGTGGCGCGACCGCGTACCCCCGGCTCATCGACTTCGCTCGCTTCCGCGAGATCGCCGACGAGGTCGGCGCGTACCTGATGGTGGACGCCGCCCACTTCGTCGGCCTGGTGGCCGGCGGCGCGATCCCGTCCCCGGTGCCGCACGCCGACGTGGTCACCGCGACCACGCACAAGGTGCTGCGCGGTCCGCGCGGCGGCATGATCCTGTGCCGGGAGTCGCTGGCCGCGCGGATCGACAAGGCGGTCTTCCCGTTCACCCAGGGCGGCCCGCTGATGCACGCGGTGGCGGCCAAGGCGGTCGCGCTGCGCGAGGCCGCGCAGCCGGAGTTCCGCACGTACGCCGCCCAGGTGGTGACGAACGCGCGGGCGCTGGCCGACGGCCTGGTCGCCGACGGCCTGCGGCCGGTCTCCGGCGGCACCGACACCCACCTGGCGCTGCTGGACCTGCGTGAGACGGGCGTGACCGGCGCCGAGGCCGAGGCCCGCTGCGATGCCGCCGGCATCACGCTGAACAAGAACGCGATCCCGTACGACCCGCAGCCGCCGATGGTCGCCTCCGGCATCCGGGTGGGTACGCCGAGCGTCACCACCCAGGGCATGCGCGAGGGGGAGATGGGCCGGATCGCCGGGCTGATCGCGCGCGCGGTACGCACCGATCCCGGCGCCCCCGGAGGCGCCGACACGCTGGCCGGGGTGGCCCGCGAGGTCGCCGAGCTGGTCGCCGCCTTCCCGGCGTACCCCCGATGACGGCGCCACGGGCGGGTGAGCCCGGCGCGATCCGGTCCCGGCTGAACCACCTGCGGCTACCGTTGCTGGCGTGCGCGGCCCTCGCGGTGGTGGGGGTGCCGGCGGCGGCGCTGCTGCGCGGCCCGACCGGGGCGGCCGGCTTCGCGGCCGGGGTGGCGCTGGTGATCGTCAGCTACCTGATCTCCAGCCTCTCGGTGGCCTGGGCGGACGCCATCCACCCTCGGATGATCATGTCGGTCGGGTTGGTCACCTACGCCACCAAGATCGTGATCCTGGGCGTGGTGATGGCCGCCGTGGCGGCCACCGGCTGGCCCGGCCTGCCGGACATGGGCGTGGCGATCATCGCGGCCGTGGTGGTGTGGACCGGCGCCCACCTGACCTGGGCGATGAGGTCCCCGCTGCCCACATTCGAGCGTCGCGACGACAGCGAGTGACTTTGCTGAATCGTGTCCGGTACGGCGGGTGCCCTGACGGGCGCGACAGGAGTAACGTGGCGCCAGGTTGACGCGCCCGCAGTACGGCCCGCACGCTGTCCGCAGTGTGGGGGGTGCCGCACATCCCCGCGCGCCCCTGCTGATATTGTTCGCCACGTCATGGCCGATGACCCCCACTCCCACAAGTCCGACGAGCACTCGTCGGAGGGTGTGGCAGGCGCCGTCGTGGGTTACCTGCTCGCCGGCATTCTGGTGTGGGGTGGCCTCGGCTGGTTGGCGGAACGGTTCCTCGGTCTGCCAGCCGGCATCGGGGTCGCCGTCGGCATGATGCTCGGCGCGGCCGGGGCGATCTACCTGATCATGAAGAGGCTCAGTGCCTGAGTTCCGGCACACGCGGGTCTGTTGAGTGCGGAGGATGACACGGTGAGCGGACAGCTGGTCGTCGCCCAGGACCTTCCCTGGCCCCCCAGCGTCGGGGATTTCTACCCGCCGGACGTGGCCGGCCCCTGGGTCACCAAGTTCAGCATCATGATCTGGATCGCCGTCGCGCTGCTGATCATCTTCTTCGTGGCCGCGTACCGGAAGCCGAAGCTGGTGCCGGGCAAGGGCCAGTGGGCCGCCGAGGCCGTCTACGGGCTGGTCCGGGACAACATCGCCCGTGAGCAGATGGGCAACGCGGGCATCCGCTTCGCGCCCTACCTCACCGTGCTGTTCAGCTTCATCCTGCTGACAAACATCTTCAGCATCGTGCCCGGCCTGCAGATCTCGCCGAACTCGCACATCGCGTTCCCGATCGTGCTCGCCGCCATCTCGTACGTCATGTACAACTACGTCGGCGTCCGCAAGCACGGCCTCGGCAAGTACCTCAAGCAGAGCCTCATCCTGCCCGGCGTGCCGTGGCCGATGCACTTCCTGCTGATTCCGATCGAGTTCCTGCAGAACTTCGTCGTCCGGCCGGTCACCCTGGCACTGCGACTCTTCGCCAACATGTTCGCCGGCCACCTGCTCCTGCTGGTCTTCACCGTCGGCGGCTTCGTGATGCTCGGGTCGAGCAGCGTCTTCGTGCAGGCGACCTCGGTCTTCTCCTTCGCGATGGCGATCGTGATGGCCTTCTTCGAGGCGCTGGTGGCGGTGCTGCAGGCATACGTCTTCGTCACGCTGAGCGCCAACTACATCGGCACGTCGCTGGCCGACGAGCACTGAGATCCGGCTCGGCGGGCACCCGGCCCGGCCAAGCATCTGGTACCGACCGCGTACACGTGAGCCCTCACGTGTGAACTAGGAGGAATACCCGCAATGAACGTTCTTGCCGAGATCGGTGGCAACGTCAACACCATCGGCTACGGCCTCGCCGCCATCGGCCCCGGTATCGGTGTGGCCCTGGTCTTCGCGGCCTACATCCAGTCGAGCGCCCGCCAGCCCGAGTCGGCCGGCTACAACCGCACCTGGCTGGTGCTGGGCTTCGCCCTGGTCGAGGCGCTGGCGCTGTTCGGCCTGGTGCTCGCCTTCGCCGTTAGCTGACGCGAGCTCTCCCGATCCGGAGGTCTGACATGTATCTCGCCGCCGAAGGCGCGCACAATCCGATCTTGCCGATCTGGCAGGAGATGGTCGTCGGAACGATCTCCTTCGCCCTGCTCGTCTTCGTCCTGCTGAAGTTCGTCATGCCCCGCATGGAGGCGATGTACCAGGCGCGGGTCGACGCGATCGAGGGTGGCATCAAGCGCGCCGAGGCGGCCCAGGCCGAGGCGAACAAGCTGCTCGAGCAGTACCGGGCCCAGCTCGCGGAGGCGCGTACCGACGCCGCCAAGATCCGCGACGACGCACGGGCCGACGCCGACGGGATCCGCCAGGACATCCTCGCCAAGGCGCGTGAGGAGTCCGACCGGATCATCGCCGCCGGCAAGGAGCAGCTCGCCGCCGAGCGGGCCACCATCGTGCGCGAGCTGCGTACCGAGGTGGGCACCATCGCGGTGGACCTGGCCAGCAAGATCGTCGGTGAGTCGCTCGCCGACGAGGCGCGTCGCAAGGGCACCGTCGACCGGTTCCTGAGCGGTCTCGAGAGCACGGGGGCCCGCTGATGCAGGCCGCCAGCCGGGAGTCGTACCGGGCCGGGGCCGAGCGCCTCGACGCGTACGTCCGCGGCGCGGAGCCGTCGGCGGTGGCTGCCACCGCCGACGACATCCTCTCCGTCGCCGCCCTGCTGCGGCGTGAGCCGCGGCTGCGCCGGGCGCTCTCCGACCCGGCCCGGGCCGGCGCCGACCGCTCCGGCCTGCTCGGCGACATGCTGCGCGGCCGGGTCGGCGCGGAAGCGCTCGACCTGCTCGCGTCGATGGTGTCCGGCCGCTGGTCGGCCCCGTCCGAGCTGCTCGACGGTGTCGAGCGCCTCGGCGTGGAGGCGCTGCTGGCCAGCGCCGACCTGTCCGGCGACCTGGGCGAGGTCGAGGACGAGCTGTTCCGCTTCGGGCAGGTCGTCTCCGGTTCCGCCGAGCTGTCCAACACGCTCTCCGACCCGATGGCGTCGGTCGAGCGGCGGGCAGAACTGGCCCGGCAGCTGCTCGCCGGCAAGGCCCAGCCGGTCACCGTCAGCCTCGTCGAGGCCGCGCTCGCTGGTTTCGGTGGACGCTCCTTCACCGGTGCGCTCACCCGGCTGGTCGAGCTCGCCGCCGACCGGCGGGACCGTCAGGTCGCGTACGTGACCGTGGCGGCTCCGCTGACCGAGGAGGAGGAGCGACGCCTCGGTGCCCGCCTCTCGGAGATGTACGGTCGGGAGGTCTCCGTCAAGCAGACGGTCGACCCCGACGTACTCGGCGGGGCGCGCGTACAGGTCGGCTCCGACCTGTACGACGGCACCGTCCTGCGCCGCCTCAACGAGACCCGCAACGCGCTCGCCAAGCGCTGAGCCCTGATTCGTCGCCACCGGACCGGTCGGTACCAGGTATCCCGGGCCCTGAGATACTTAAGGAAGCAGAGGATGGCCGAGCTGACCATCTCGACGGAGGAGATCCGCGGCGCCCTGGAGCGCTACGTCTCCTCCTACACGGCCGACGTCTCCCGCGAGGAGGTCGGCACCGTCGCCGACGCCGGCGACGGCATCGCCCACGTCGAGGGCCTCCCCTCGACCATGACCAACGAGCTCCTGGAGTTCGAGGACGGCACGCTCGGTGTGGCGCTGAACCTCGACGTCCGGGAGATCGGTGTCGTCGTCCTCGGTGACTTCGGCGGGATCGAAGAGGGCCAGCGCGTCAAGCGCACCGGCCGGGTGCTCTCCGTGCCGATCGGTGACGCGTTCCTCGGCCGCGTGGTCAACGCGCTCGGCGAGCCCATCGACGGCCTCGGCGACATCGCCAACGAGGGCTACCGCGAGCTGGAGCTCCAGGCCCCGAACGTGATGTCCCGCAAGTCGGTCGACGAGCCGCTGCAGACCGGCATCAAGGCCATCGACGCGATGACCCCGATCGGCCGCGGTCAGCGTCAGCTGATCATCGGTGACCGGAAGACCGGCAAGACCACCGTCGCGCTGGACACCATCCTCAACCAGCGCGAGAACTGGCGCTCCGGCGACCCGAAGAAGCAGGTCCGCTGCATCTACGTCGCGATCGGCCAGAAGGCCTCCACCATCGCCTCCATCAAGGGGACGCTGGAGGAGGCGGGCGCGATGGAGTACACCACCATCGTCGCCTCCCCGGCCTCCGACCCGGCCGGCTTCAAGTACCTCGCCCCGTACACCGGCTCGTCCATCGGGCAGCACTGGATGTACGGCGGCAAGCACGTCCTGATCGTCTTCGACGACCTGAGCAAGCAGGCCGAGGCGTACCGGGCCGTGTCGCTGCTGCTGCGCCGCCCGCCGGGCCGTGAGGCCTACCCGGGTGACGTCTTCTACCTGCACTCGCGTCTGCTGGAGCGCTGCGCCAAGCTCTCCGACGAGCTGGGTGGCGGCTCGATGACCGGCCTGCCGATCATCGAGACCAAGGCGAACGACATCTCGGCGTTCATCCCGACCAACGTCATCTCCATCACCGACGGCCAGATCTTCCTCGAGACCGACCTGTTCAACCAGGGCGTCCGGCCGGCCATCAACGTCGGCACCTCGGTCTCCCGGGTCGGTGGCGCCGCGCAGGTGAAGCCGATGAAGAAGGTCGCCGGCTCGCTGCGGCTGAACCTGGCCCAGTACCGCGAGCTGGAGGCGTTCGCCGCCTTCGCCTCCGACCTGGACCGGGCCTCCCGCGCCCAGCTGGACCGCGGTTCCCGCCTGGTCGAGCTGCTCAAGCAGCCGAACTACTCGCCGTACCCGGTGCAGGAGCAGGTCGTCTCCGTCTGGGCCGGCACCGAGGGCAAGCTGGACGACGTCCCGGTCGGCGAGGTCCGCCGCTTCGAGTCGGAGTTCCTGCAGTACCTGCGGCACAAGCACGAGGGCGTCCTGGCCTCGATCGCGGACCACAAGTGGGACGACGACATCATCGCCTCGCTCGACTCGGCGATCACCGAGTTCAAGCAGCTCTTCCTGGGCAAGGAGGACGAGGTCCGGATCAACGAGGCGCCGGCCAAGCCGCTGGAGGGTGAGCAGTCCCGCGAGACGGTGACCCGCCTGCGCGACGGCGCCGACCGCCCGGCCGAGAGCTGATCCGATGGCCGCCCAGGTACGCGTTCTCCGGCAGCGGATCCGTTCCGCCAAGGGGATGAAGAAGATCACCAAGGCGATGGAGCTCGTCGCGACGAGCCGCATCGCCAAGGCCCAGGCCAAGGTGGCGGCCTCGCTGCCGTACGCCGAGGCGATCACCGGCGTGCTGACGGCGCTGGCCTCGAACGCGCGGATCGACCACCCGCTGCTCACCCCGCGCGAGCGGGTGCGGCGGGCGGGCGTCCTGCTGGTGACGGCCGACCGGGGTCTGGCCGGCGGCTACAGCTCGAACGCGATCCGGACCGCCGAGTCGCTGATCGCCCGGCTGCGCGCCGACGGCAAGGAGCCGGTGCTCTACGTCATCGGCCGCAAGGGCGTGGCGTACTACCGGTTCCGCAGTCGGCAGATCGCCGGAAGCTGGACCGGCTTCTCGGAGCAGCCGACGTTCGCCGACGCCCGCGAGGTCGGTGACACGCTGATCAAGGCGTTCACCGCCGGCGCGGACGACGTGGACGGGGATGCCGGCGCCGACGGGATCCTCGGCGTGGACGAGTTGCACATCGTCTACACCGAGTTCAAGTCCCTGATGACGCAGAACCCGGTGACCCGGATCATCGGCCCGATGCAGGTCGAGGACCGGCCTCGGACCGAGGGCGCGCTGCCGGCGTACGAGTTCGAGCCGGAGCCGGAGTCGCTGCTCGACGCCCTGCTGCCGAAGTACATCAACACGCGGATCTTCGCGGCGTTGCTGGAGTCGGCGGCGAGCGAGTCGGCCGCCCGCCGGCGGGCGATGAAGAGCGCCACCGACAACGCCGAAGAGATGATCGAGAAGTACACGCGCGAGATGAACTCGGCCCGTCAGGCCGGGATCACCCAGGAGATCAGTGAGATCGTCGGCGGCGCGAACGCGCTGGCCGCGTCGGGAAGTGAAGTGTGATGACTGTATCCGCAGTTGAGACCAAGACGGCCACGGGTCGCGTGGTCCGGGTCATCGGCCCGGTCGTCGACGCCGAGTTCCCGCGCGACGCCATGCCGGAGCTGTTCAACGCTCTGCACGTCGACGTGACCCTTTCGGGTGGTGAGAAGACGCTGACCCTGGAGGTCGCCCAGCACCTGGGTGACAACCTGGTCCGTGCCATCTCGATGCAGCCGACCGACGGTCTGGTCCGCGGCGCCGACGTGCGTGACACCGGGGCGCCGATCAGCGTGCCGGTGGGCGACGCGGTCAAGGGCCACGTGTTCAACGCGATCGGCGAGTGCCTCAACCTCACCGAGGGCGAGACGATCGAGGCCGACGACCGGTGGGGCATCCACCGCAAGGCCCCGGCCTTCGCGGACCTGGAGCCGAAGACCGAGATGCTGGAGACCGGCATCAAGGTCATCGACCTGCTCGCCCCGTACGTCAAGGGCGGCAAGATCGGCCTGTTCGGCGGCGCCGGCGTGGGCAAGACGGTGCTCATCCAGGAGATGATCACCCGCGTGGCCCGGAACTTCGGTGGTACCTCGGTCTTCGCCGGCGTGGGTGAGCGCACCCGCGAGGGCAACGACCTCATCGCCGAGATGACCGAGTCGGGCGTCATCGACAAGACCGCGCTCGTGTACGGCCAGATGGACGAGCCGCCGGGCACCCGTCTGCGGGTCGCGCTCTCCGCGCTCACCATGGCGGAGTACTTCCGCGACGTGAAGAAGCAGGAGGTGCTGCTCTTCATCGACAACATCTTCCGCTTCACCCAGGCCGGTTCCGAGGTGTCCACGCTGCTCGGCCGTATGCCGAGCGCCGTGGGTTACCAGCCGACCCTGGCCGACGAGATGGGCGAGCTCCAGGAGCGGATCACCTCCGTCCGGGGCCAGGCCATCACCTCGATGCAGGCGATCTACGTGCCCGCCGACGACTACACCGACCCGGCGCCGGCCACCACGTTCGCCCACCTCGACGCGACCACCAACCTGGAGCGGTCGATCTCCGACAAGGGCATCTACCCGGCCGTGGACCCGCTGGCGTCCTCGTCCCGGATTCTCGCCCCGGAGTTCGTCGGCGAGGAGCACTTCGCCGTCGCCACCGAGGTGAAGCGGATCCTGCAGCGCTACAAGGACCTGCAGGACATCATCGCCATCCTCGGTATCGAGGAGCTCTCCGAGGAGGACAAGCTCACCGTCGGCCGTGCCCGCCGGATCGAGCGGTTCCTCTCGCAGAACACGTACGCGGCGGAGCAGTTCACCGGCGTCCCCGGCTCGACGGTCCCGATCGCCGAGACCATCGACGCCTTCCGCCGGATCAGCGAGGGGGAGTTCGACCACTTCCCGGAGCAGGCGTTCTTCATGTGCGGCGGCCTGGAGGACCTCAAGGCCAAGGCCAAGGAACTGATGGGTGAGGAGGGCTGAGAGCCCGCTCACACAGGGGAGGGCCGTCCCGGCGAAAGCCGGGGCGGCCCTCGCCGTTTCCGACCATTGCACTACCAGATGCCCGGATCTCCGGCAAGCAGTTCGCCGAATCGCGCGGTACCGTTCCTGACACGACTTTCACATCCCGGCCGTTGATCTCTGCAACCAAACGGACCCCCGCGCCCGTCTTCCTACCCGTGGGCGTGACGATTGGAGATGCTCGTGGGCGGTAAGGGCGGCACGGACCGCGGCAAGCGGTCCATGTGGCGAGGCGTGCCCCGCTGGGCCCGCGTGTGCACGATCCTGGGCATCGTCATGGTGGTGCTCAGCGGCTCCGTGCTGCTCGGCTCCCGCGCCCTCGTCGCCCGCTACGAGGGCTCGGTCGGCAAGGCCGACCTCTTCGGTGACCAGGCCGCCGGCGCCAACGAGAAGAAGAGCGACATCAAGGGTCCGCTCAACATCCTGCTCGTCGGCGTCGACCCGCGTACGTCGACCGCCCGGCCGCTCGCCGACTCGATCATGGTGCTGCACGTGCCCGCCAGCATGGACCGGGGTTACCTCTTCTCGCTCCCGCGCGACCTGCGGGTGGACATCCCGGCCTTCGCCAAGGCCGACTACTCCGGCGGCAACGACCGGCTCAACGCCGCCATGTCGCACGGCAGCAACGTACCGGGGCAGAATCCCAGCACCGCGCAGGGCTTCGAACTGCTCGCCAAGACCGTGCAGGACGTCACCGGCATCAAGCGCTTCGACGCCGGCGCGATCATCAACTTCAGCGGCTTCAAGAAGATCGTCGACGCCATGGGCGGCGTGGACATGTACATCGAGCGGGAGGTCCGGTCCGAACACCTCCAGCCGGACGGTACGCCCCGCCAGCTCCGGCCCGGTGGCGGCGGCTACCTCGGACCGCAGGCGGTGTACAAGAAGGGCAACGCCCACCTCGAAGGCTGGCAGGCGCTGGACTACGTCCGGCAGCGCTACCCGAAGAACGGCGTGCCGGACGGTGACTACGGCCGGCAGCGGCACCAGCAGCAGTTCGTCAAGGCCATGGCGAGCCAGGCGGTCAGCGCCGACGTGGTGACCAACCCGGTCAAGCTCGACCGGGTGCTGCGGGCCGCCGGCAAGTCGCTCGTCTTCAACGGGCGCGGCAACAGCGTGGTGGACTTCGGGCTGGCGCTGAAGGACATCCGTCCGAACGCGATCGAGACGATCAAGCTGCCCGGCGGGGCGATCGGCTCCGGCAGCGCGTACCGGGGTGAGCGGCTGCTCGAACCGGCGGAGGACTTCTTCACCGCCCTGCGCACCGAACAGCTCGATGCCTTCCTGCTGGAGCACCCCGATTTCATTCAGAAAACCAAGTAGCCTGGGCGGGTGCGGGGCCGTGGTGGTCCGGCTCTCACCACCCGCGTTGGGTGGGCCGCGGGGGCGCGACTAGACTTTCGGCAATCCGCCGCCGCAGCAAGGAGACAGCGTGGCACAGCAGCTTCACGTCGAGCTCGTAGCCGTCGAGGAGAAGGTCTGGACCGGCGAGGCCGAAATGGTCGTCGCGCGGACGACCGAGGGTGAGCTCGGTGTGTTGCCGGGGCACGCGCCGCTGCTCGGCCAGCTCGCGGAGCCCAGCCAGGTACGCATCAAGCAGGCCGGTGGCCAGCAGGTCGTCTTCGACGTGCCCGGCGGCTTCCTGTCGGTGACCAGCGAGGGCGTCACGGTGCTCGCCGAGAGCGCGACCCCCGCCACCCCGGCCCGCTGAGCAGACCCGCCGATGGAGATCGTCGAAGGGTTCGGAATCGGCGTAGCGGTAGTCGTCGTCGCCATTCTGATCCTCTTCATCCGGCGGGCCCTGTTCACACGTAGCGGTGGCACCATCCGGCTGAGCGTGCGGGTCTCCACGATCCTCGACGGTCGCGGCTGGTCACCCGGGTTCGGTCGCTTCGTCGGCGACGAACTCCGCTGGTACCGCATGTTCAGCTTCGCGCTGCGCCCCAAGCGGGTGCTCTCCCGCGAGGGGCTGGCGGTCGAGCGACGCCGGCTGCCCGAGGGCCAGGAACGCATGTCCATGCCGGCCGAGTGGGTGATCCTGCGCTGTACCAGCCACCACGCGCCGATCGAGATCGCCATGGCGCGTTCCACGGTTACCGGATTCCTGTCCTGGCTCGAGGCCGCCCCACCCGGGGCGGTCTCGCCGCGTCTGGCCTCCCAGGACTGGCCCGCCGCCTGACCCCGGCCGCTTGATCGACTCCACCTCCCCGAGGTGGCGGCACCCCCGCACACCTTGGCCGGGCTGAATCCGGCACCCGGTTCGCCCAGTCCAGCTGCCCCCGCACGACAGCCCTCACCTCGCCATCGATCTTGGAGTTGTGGCGCCCACGATGCCCGTTTGACGAGGTATGCGAGGCACCACAACTCCAAGATCGCCGAAGTTCCCAGAAGTTCGGGACGGGTTGCCGCCCCCTAGCTCCTGATGCCCCGCGCGATCTTGCACTTAGGTGCCCCATAAATCCGGCGAATCGGGTGTTCCGAGGGCTCAAAGTGCAAGATCGCGCGTGCGGACCTGCGGCGGGGCGGCCGCCTCGGGTCAGCCCCCCTCCGATAGCGTCGATCATGAACTTGGCGGCACTTGGTGTCCGTTATGTCGCCGCTAACCTCATGATCAACCCTGTGGTGGGCGCCCGGGGGGCCTTCGCAGGTGATCAAGGGGTTTGTGTCCTCGTGGGTGCCGGAAAGGGCCGCAAACTCCTTGATCAACAGGGCGTGGAGCGAGGCGGCCGGGCCGGGGCGCGGTGGGGGTTTGGCGTGTGTGGGCGGGGTGTCGGGTTCGGGGGTGGTGGGCGGCACTCTGGTGGCGGAATCGTGGGCGGGCCGGTGGCGTTGTAACCGGGTGAACGATCGAGCAGGGCCGCGCCCCCGGAGCGAGGGGGTGCGGGCTGTGGGAACAGTGCCGGTCGTGCGGCGGCGTGAGCCGCGGGGAATCATCCCGCTCGGCTGGTCGTTGAACACGGTTCCGACGACGTGAACCCCCGCCGCCCCCGGCGGCGAGCTGGCCCGGGAATGATGCCGGGTCGACGGTCGTTGGACATCCTTCCGGCGCCGCGGAGAGGCCCCCAGCCCCCGCGAGCAGCCGAGATCCCCTGAGACTTTCTTGAGCGCCTGACGGTGCCCACGCACCCCCGGTCCCCCCGGGGGGTGTGTCGACCCCCGAATGGAGCCCCCATCATGAACACGATTCTGCGTAAGAGCGTTCTGGGTATTGCTGGTCTGGCTTTCACCGGTGGCGTGTTCGCCGGCCCGGTCGCCGCTCACGCGGCCGACACCACCCACGCTGCGAAGCCGGTCACCGCCACGGTGCAGTCCGACAAGCTGATCCCGCACGGCGTGCAGGGCGACCAGTCCCGCATCGACCTCAATGACGAGCAGACCGCCAACGTCAAGGCGATCATTGCCGCGACGAAGAAGGCCGGCATGGACGAGCGTGCCGCGGTCGTGTCGATCGCGACCGCGTTGCAGGAGTCGAAGCTGGAGAACCTCGGTCACCTGGGTGACCGTAACGACCACGACTCGCAGGGCTTGTTCCAGCAGCGCCCGTCCTCCGGTTGGGGCACGGTGGAGCAGATCACCGACCCCGAGTACTCCACGACCGCGTTCCTGAAGGGTCTGAAGCAGGTCGACGGCTGGCAGGACATGCCGCTGACCAAGGCCGCCCAGACCGTCCAGGTCTCCGCCTACCCGGACCACTACGCCCAGTGGGAGCAGCAGGCCGCCGACCTCGTCGCCCAGCACTGGAACAGCTAAGACGAACACGTAAGACACAGCGAAAGGCCGGCACCCCGAACCAACGGGGTGCCGGCCTTTTCACGTCTCCGCTACCAGCTCGACCTCGTACCCCTGCCCGTCGGTGAGGTAGGCGGCGTAGCTGTCCGGGCCGCCCGCGTGCGGGTGCCGGTCCGGGAACAGCAGCGTCCAGCCGTACTCTCCGGCGGCAGTGACCAGCCGCTCGACGGCGGCCGGCGGGCCGGCGTGGAAGGCCAGGTGGTTCAGGCCGGGCGCGCGCCTGTCGTGGGTGCGGCCGGTGAGCGCCGGTGACTGCTCCAGCACGATGTACGTCGCGCCGAGCCGCCAGGAGCGGCCGGCGGGCCAGTCCTGGTAGAGCGTCCAGCCCAGCTCGCCGAGAAGCCAGCCCCACGAACGACTGGCCGCCGCCAGGTCGGGTACCCACACCTCCACGTGATGGAGGCCGCCGATGGTCAGCGTTTCCCGCCCGGAACCCATAGCACGTCGCCGTTCGGATTTGCCGTTCTTGACAGGATAAAGAGCAAATCGGAGAGCCGGTTGAGATACTTTGCCGGGAGGGGACTGGTCCGATCGGGGTCGTGTGCGACCAGCGCCCATGCCGCACGCTCGGCGCGCCGGGCGGTCGTCCGTGCCACGTGCAGCAGTGCCGCACCAGCGGTGCCACCGGGGAGGATGAAGGAGTCGAGCTTGCTCAGGCGCGCGTTGTACTCGTCGCACCAGCCCTCGAGGCGCTCGACGTACTCCTCGGTCACCCGCAGCGGCGGGTACTTCGGGTCCGGCTCGACCGGCGTCGCCAGGTCCGCGCCGACGTCGAACATGTCGTTCTGTACGGACTCCAGCACGGCTCGCAGCTCGTCCGAGAGCTGCCCCAGGGCGAGCGCCACGCCGATCGAGGCGTTGCACTCGTCCACGTCCGCGTACGCGGCGATGCGCGGATCGGTCTTCGGCACCTGCTCGTTGTTGCTCAGCCTGGTCATGCCGGCGTCGCCGGCCTTGGTGTAGATGCGCGTGAGGTGGACGGCCATGACGCACAGCCTACGGATACCGGACCTGACCATCCCGGCCCGGCCGAGTCCGGTTGGGCCGGGGGACGCGAGCGATCCGGCGGTCAGCGACGTCGACGTCATCCGGGTACGCGGTGACGCCCGGCTCGACGGCACGGTGCACGTGGTGGGTGCGAAGAACTCCGCGCTGAAGCTGATGGCGGCGGCGCTGCTCGCGCCCGGCCGCAGCCTGATCACCAATGTGCCCCGGATCACCGACATCGCGATCATGGGCGAGGTGCTGCGGCGGCTCGGCTGTGGCGTACGTTTCGGGCCGGACGACCCGGTCGACCCGATGGTGGCCCACGGCGGTGTGGAGCGGTCCCGCTCGGTGCTCATCGACGTGCCGGAACGGCCGGGCGCGGAGGCCGACTACGACCTGGTGCGGCGGCTGCGCGCGTCGATCTGCGTGCTCGGTCCGCTGCTGGCCCGCCGGGGGTACGTGCGGGTGGCGCACCCGGGCGGCGACGCGATCGGCTCACGCGGCCTGGACATGCACATCGCCGGGCTGGCCCGGATGGGCGCGGAGATCTCCGGTGAGCACGGCTTCGTCATCGCCGAGGCCCCGGACGGGCTGCACGGCGCGGACATCGTGCTGGACTTCCCGAGCGTGGGCGCGACCGAGAACCTGGTGATGGCGGCGGTGCTGGCCCGTGGCGCCACGACTATCGACAACGCGGCCCGGGAGCCGGAGATCGTCGACATCTGCACCATGCTGAACCGGATGGGCGCCCGGATCGAGGGGGCCGGCACGTCGACGCTGCACATCGTCGGCGTACCCGGGTTGCGGCCGGTCCGGCACGCCACGGTGGGGGACCGGATCGTGGCCGGGACGTGGGCGTTCGCCGCCGCGATGACCCGCGGCGACGTGACGGTGACCGGCCTGGACCCGGCGTACCTGGAGGTCGCGCTGGACAAGCTGGTCGCGGCCGGCGGCCTGGTCGAGACCCGGGGTGACGCCTTCCGGGTACGCATGGACGACCGCCCGAAGGCGGTGGACGTGGTGACGCTGCCGTACCCGGGTTTCGCCACCGACCTGCTGCCGATGGCGATCGGGCTGGCGGCGGTCAGCGAGGGCGGCTCGCTGATCACCGAGAACATCTTCGACGGCCGGTTCATGTTCGCCAACGAGATGATGCGGCTGGGCGCGGAGATCCGTACCGACGGCCACCACGCGCTGGTGTGCGGCCGGGAGCGGCTCTCCGGCGCCCCGGTACGCGCGACGGACATCCGGGCCGGCGCCGGCCTGATCATCGCCGGGCTCTGCGCCGACGGGCTGACCGAGGTGTCGCACGTGCACCACGTCGACCGGGGCTACCCGGACTTCGTGGCGGATCTGCGGGCGCTCGGCGTCGAGGTGGAACGCGGGACCGCGCCGGAGGAACCGGACCTGGCCATCTGACAGCCGGTGCTTATCCGTCGTTAAGTAGGGTTCTGGCAGACGTTGCAGAACACGGCGAGGGAGAAGCAGATGGCGGGTCGACTCGCGGTCGTCGGTGCCGGGCTGATGGGCTCGGGCATCGCCCAGGTGGCGGCGCAGGCGGGCTGGCAGGTGACGCTGCGCGACATCGACGACGCGGCCACGAAGCGCGGTGTGGACGGCATCCGGAAGTCGCTGACGAAGTTCGCCGAGAAGGGCAAGATCGAGGCGTCCGACGTCGAGGCGACGCTGGGCCGGATCACGCCGACCACCGACCTGGAGGCCGCCGCCGACGCGGACATCGTGGTCGAGGCGGTCTTCGAGAAGATCGAGATCAAGCACGAGGTGTTCCGCGCGCTGGACAAGATCTGCAAGGCGGACGCGGTGCTGGCCACCAACACGTCGGCCATCCCGGTGACCCAGATCGCCACCGCCACCGAGCGCCCGGAGTCGGTCGTCGGCACGCACTTCTTCTCGCCGGTGCCGATGATGAAGCTCTGCGAGCTGGTACGCGGCTACAAGACCAGCGACGCGACCATGGACACGGTCAAGTCGTTCGCCGAGGAGATCGGCAAGACGGTGGTGGTGGTCAACCGGGACATCGCCGGTTTCGTCACCACCCGGCTGATCTGCGCGTTGGCGATGGAGGCGGTCAAGCTCGTCGAGGCCGGCGTGATCTCCGCCGAGGACCTGGACACCGCCTGCAAGCTGGGCTTCGGCCACGCCATGGGCCCGCTCGCCACCGTCGACCTGACCGGCGTGGACGTGCTGCTCAACGCCACCCGCAACATCTACACCGACACCGCGGACGAGAAGTTCTTCCCGCCGGAGCTGCTCCAGCGCATGGCCACCGCCGGCGACCTGGGCCGCAAGACCGGCCAGGGCTTCTACTCGTACTGACCGGACCGTCCCGCCCCCGGCCCGCGCGGCCGGGGGCGGTTCACGTCCGGGGCGGGCTGAGCGCGGCGCCGATCAGCGCGAACGCGTCCGGGATGACTGTGCCCCAGTAGCCGAAGTTGTGCCGCCCGTCGGCCCAGGCGGCGCGTACCGGCTCCTCCGGCAGCGCCCGGGCCAGCGCACGGACATCCTTGAGGAAGTTGTCCTGCCGCCCGCACCAGAGCCCGACCGGCGTGCCGCGCAGTTTGTCCACACCGGTGAAGACCGCGTCGCCGGGGCTCACCGCGGGGGAGAAGGCCGCCGCCATCCGCAGCCATTTCGGGTACGTCTCGGCGAGCAGCAACGCGCCGAAGCCGCCCATCGACCAGCCCCACACGGCCAGCCGGCTGCTGTCGAACCCGCGCCGGGCGCACCAGGTGGGCACCTCCTCGCGCACCATCCGCTGCGGGTCGTCGTCACCGGAGGCGCGCCAGGACAGCCGCCCGCCGGTGGCGCCCGCGAGCGCAACGGCGGGGCGCCCCGGCGTACCGCGTCGGTGAGGAAGCGGGCCAGGCCGAACCGGCCGTAGTCGCGCGGGGTGGCCGACGCGCCGTGCAGCACCAGGCAGACGGGCAGGCCGCGGCCGTCGCCGTACCCGTCGGGCACCGCCGTCCAGAAGTCGACCTCGCGGCCGCGCGCGCCGGACGCGATGTGGATCAGGCGTTCGTCGCCGGCCGGGGCGTCCGGCAGGGCCGGGGCCGGTCCCGGGCGGGGGCCGGCCAGTTGCCGGGCGGCCAGACCGCCGACCACCGCGGCGCCGGCCACGCCGGCGGCGGCGCCGAGCAGGGTGCGCCGGGTCAGCGTGGGTGCCATGCCGGCGAGTGTGCCACCGCCGGGCGCGTGTTAAGAAGGGGCCCTTTCTCTACCGGAGGCGTTAAAAGGGGGCCCTTCCTTACACCTCAGCCGTCGCGTTTGGTGGTCCAGCGGAACGTGGTCAGGCAGAGCACCAGGCCGATGACGCACCAGGCGCCCAGCACCAGCGCGACGGTGCCCAGCTCGAACGAGCCGCCCGGCTCCCGCGCGCCGAAGCTGTCCGGCAGGAACACCGAGCGCAGCCCCTGGCACATCCACTTGAGCGGGAAGATCGCCGCGACCTGCTGCATCCAGGTGGGCAGGCTGGTGAAGACGAAGAACACGCCGGAGATGAACTGGAGCACCAGCGCGACCGGGGTGACCACCGCCGAGCCGCTGCGGGCGGTACGGGCCAGCGACGAGATGGCGATGCCGCAGAGCGTGCAGGCGGTGACGCCGAGGACGGAGACCCAGGCGAACGTCAGCCACTTGGCGGTGGTCTGCGGCAGGTCCAGGTCGAACATCGCCACCGAGACGGCGAGCAGCAGCACGGTCTCGGCGATGCCGATGACCACCACCATGATCACCTTGCCGGCGAACCAGACCCACTTCGGCATCGGCGTACCGCGGTAGCGCTTGAGCACGCCCCGGTCCCGCTCGATCGGGATCCAGATGCCGAGGTTCTGGAAGCTCACTGTCATCAGGCCGGTCGCGATCATGCCGGTGATGAAGTACTGCGTGTAGCTGACCCCGGGCGCGATCTCGTCGCTGAAGATCGCCGCGAAGATCAGGATCATGATGATCGGGAAGCCCATCGTGAACACGACGGACTCCCGGCTGCGCAGGAACTGGGTGATCTCCAGCCGCCCCTGGCGCAGCGCCAGCGCGCCCGCGCCGGGCCGCCGGGCCGCGGCGGCGGTGACCGGGGCCGCGGGGTTCGTCGTGGTGGTCATGAGTGTCCGATCATCCGCAGGTAGACGTCTTCCAGGGTCGGCCGGGTCACGGTGAGGCCGGGCACCTCGCCGCCGAAGCGCGCGGCCAGGTCGTACACCAGCGCCGTCGGCGTCGCGGTCTCCGCCGAGGCCAATGTCCCGTCGGGGGTACGCCAGGAGACGGTCGCCAGCGACTCCTGCCGGTTGCCCAGCCGGTTGGGCGGCGCGACCTCGATCACCCGCCCGGCGGCGATCACGCCGACCCGGTCGGCGAGCGCCTCGGCCTCGTCCAGGTAGTGGGTGGTGAGCACGATCGTGGTGCCGGCGGCGGACAGGTCCCGGATCAGCTCCCAGAACTCACGCCGGGCCTCCGGGTCGAAGCCGGTGGTCGGCTCGTCGAGGAAGAGCAGCTCGGGGCGGCCGATGATGCCCAGCGCCACGTCCAGGCGGCGCTTCTGCCCGCCGGAGAGCGTGTGCGTACGGGCCTTGGCCTTGGCGCCCAGCCCGACCCGCTCGACCACCTTGTCCGGGTCGTCCGCGCCCGGGTAGAAGCCGGAGAAGTGCCGGACCACCTCGATGACGCTGAGCTCGTCGAACTCGCCGGTGCCCTGGAGCACGATGCCGACCCGGGAGCGCCAGGCGGCGTCGGGGTGGGCGGGGTCGGCGCCGAGGACGCGCACCTCGCCGGCGTCGCGCTGCCGGTAGCCCTCCAGGATCTCGACCGTTGTGGTCTTGCCGGCGCCGTTCGGGCCGAGCAGGGCGAACACCTCGCCCCGGTGGACGTCCAGGTCCACCCCGGCCACGGCGACGTTGTCGCCGTACGCCTTGCGCAGCCCTCGCACGGAAATCGCGAGCTCGTTCTCCATGCCGTCAAGTGTGCGTCGTGCGGTGGCCCGTTCCGCTGCCGGGTCAGCTATATACGCGAGGTATACACTCGGTGTAGTCTCTGCTCATGACGGTTCCCCTGACCCTGCTCGGGCTGCTCGAACGCGAACCGAGCCACGGCTACGACCTCAAGCGCGACTACGACACCTTCTTCGGACGCGGCAAGCCGCTGCCGTACGGGCAGGTCTACTCGACGCTGAGCCGGCTGGCCCGCGACGGCAAGGTGGTGGTCGGCGACGTGGCTCCCGGCGCGGGGCCGGACCGCAAGCGCTACGTGATCACCGACCTGGGCGCCACCGAGGTGGAGCACTGGCTGACCGAGCCGGTCGAGCCGGAACCGCACCTGCAGACCCTGCTGTTCACCAAGGTCGTGCTCGCGCTGATGCTCGACCGCCCGGCCGAGGAGTACCTGGACACCCAGCGCGCCGCGCACCTGCGCCGGATGCGCGAGCTCACCGAGATCAAGCGCAGCGGCGAATTCGTCGACGTGATGCTGGCCGACCACGGCCTCTACCACCTCGAGGCGGACCTGCGGTGGATCGAGACGACGGGCGCCCGGCTGGACGCCCTGAGAAAGGCGGTACGGCCATGAGCCCGATGATCGAGGCACGTGACGTCACGTACGCGTTCGGCGAGACACCCGCCCTGCGCGGCGCGAACCTCGCCGTGGCCGCCGGCGAGGTGGTCGCCGTGATGGGACCGAGCGGCTCCGGCAAGTCGACGCTGCTGCACTGCCTGGCCGGCATCCTGCGCCCCGACTCCGGCGAGGTCCGGTTCGACGGCGCCCGGATCGACACGCTCGGCGAGGCCGACCGGAGCACGCTGCGCCGCGACAGCTTCGGCTTCGTCTTCCAGTTCGGGCAGCTCGTGCCGGAACTCACCGCGGCCGAGAACGTGGCGCTGCCGCTGCTGCTGCGCGGTGTCCGCCGCACTCCGGCGCTGCGCGCCGCGCGGGGCTGGTTCGAGCGGCTCGGCCTGGCCGGCATGGAGCACCGCCGCTCCGGCGAACTGTCCGGCGGGCAGGCCCAGCGGGTCGCGCTGGCCCGCGGCCTGGTCGCGGAGCCCCGGGTGCTGTTCGCCGACGAGCCCACCGGCGCGCTCGACTCGCTCACCGGCGAGGAGGTGATGACGCTGCTGGTGGACGCCGCCCGAGAGAAGGGCACCACAGTCGTCCTGGTGACGCACGAGGCGCGCATCGCCGCGTACGCCGACCGCGAGGTCATGGTGCGCGACGGCCGGGTCAACGCGCCCGCCGGGGTCGCCTCGTGATCGGGCTGGCGCTCCGGCTCGCCGTCGCCGGTGGCCGTGAGGCGCTGCTCCGGCTGGTCGCCATCGCCGCCGCCGTCGCGGTCGGCACCGGGCTGCTGCTCACCACGCTTGCCGGTGTGCACGCCACCGACGCCCAGCTCACCCGCTACGCGTCGATGTACCCGCAGGAGACGGCGGGCGGGTCCGCCGACCCGCTGCTGTGGTCGACCCGGTTTGACTACTTCCGGGGCGACCAGATCGTTCGCATCGACGTCGCCGCCACCGGCCCGGACGCGCCCACGCCGGTCGGCGTTCCCCGCGCGCCAGGACCCGGCGAGTTCTACGCCTCCCCGGCGCTGCGCAAGCTGCTGGCCACCACCCCCGCCGACCAGCTCGCCGACCGCTACCCGGGCCGGGACCTCGGCGAGATCGGGCCGGCGGCGCTCACCTCACCGGACACCCTGCTCGTCCTGGTCGGCGGCACCCCGGAGCAGGTGGGCGGGCTGGACCAGGTCCGCAAGGTCACCCGGCTCGACGGCAACAGCGCTCCGCTGCCCGGGGCCGCGGTCGACCTCATCCTCGGCGTGGTGGCGGGCGGACTGCTGTTCCCCGTGCTCGTCTTCATCGGCACGGCGACCCGGCTCGGCGCCGCCCGCCGGGAGCAGCGGTTCGCCGCGATGCGGCTGGTCGGGGCCACGCCCCGGCAGATCTCGGCGGTCGCGGCCGTCGAGGCCGCGCTCGCGGCGGCGGCCGGCGCGTCGGTCGGCTTCGCGGTGTTCTTCGCGTTCCGCAGCCAGCTAGCCGGCATCCCGTTCACCGGCATGCCGTTCTTCCCCGGGGACATGGCCATCGGTGCGCCGGAGGCCCTCCTGGTGGCCCTCGGCGTGCCGGCGGGCGCGGCGGCCGCGGCCTGGGTCGCGCTGCGCCGGGTACGGATCTCCCCGCTCGGCGTCACCCGCCGCGTCACGCCCCGACCGCCCCGGGCGTACCGGCTGATCCCGCTCGCGCTCGGCCTGGCCGGGCTCGGCTTCGCCCTGGTGTACCGGCCGCCCACGTCGGACGGTCAGACCGCGCTGTTCCTGCCCGCGCTGCTGCTGGTCATGGTCGGGCTGATCACCGGCGGCCCCTGGCTGACCATGGTCGGCGCCAAGGTGCTGGCCGCCCGGGCCGGCCGGCCGGCCGCGCTGATCGCCGCGCGCCGGCTCGCCGACAACCCGGCAGCCGGTTTCCGGGCGGTGAGCGGCGTGATGCTCGCGCTGTTCGTCACCACGGTGGCCGTCGGTGTGATGGGGACGATCACGTACGAGCGCGGTCCGGCGCCCCGGGGGTCGCTGGAGGCCGGCCGGCTGTCGATGGTGCTCACCGACGACCCGCCGGTGCCGGGCACGCTGCTGGCCGACCTGGCGGCGGTGCCCGGCGTCCGCAACCCGGTGCTCGTCCGGGAGAACCCGGTACGCGGTGACGGCCGCGACTCCGGGGTGATCGCCTGCGCGGACATCCCGCCCGCGTACGGGCGGTGTGCCGCCGGGGCGAGCGTCGCCGAGGTGCCGCCGGACCTGATCCCGTGGCGGGAGTCCGCCTCGGCCGACCGGATCTGGCCGTCGTCCCCGGTGGACCCGGCTGCCCTCGCGGGACTCCCGGCGGGTTCGGTGGCGGTCGAGGCGGAGGATCCGGTCGCGGTGGAGCGGGCCCGGACGGTCCTCGAAGCCGCGTTCCCGACGTTCTACGTGGCGCCGAACGTGCCCGGCGACTTCGAGGCCGACTTCGCCGACACCATGCGGGGCTGGCAGCGGCTGGCCGACATCGTCGTGGTGGCCGGTCTCGTGCTCGCCGGGTGCAGCCTGGCCGTGGCCGTGGCGGCCGGCCTCAGCGAACGGAAGCGGCCGTTCAGCCTGCTGCGGCTCAGCGGCGCCCCGGTTCGGCTGCTGCGCCGGGTGGTGGCCCTGGAGAGCGTGGTGCCGCTGCTGACCGTCGCCGTGGTGGCGGTCGGGATGGGACTGGTCGCCGCGCACCTGTTCCTGCGCGCCCAGATGCAGTACGACCTGCGCGTACCGGGGATCGGGTTCGCCGCTGTGGTGGCCCTCGGCGTGCTGGGCTGCCTCGCGGTCATCGCGGCCACGCTGCCGCTGCTGGAACGGATCACCGGCCCGGAGACCGCCCGCAGCGAATGACCCGTACGGTGGGCCGGTGTGTGCGGCCGGCCCACCGTCGCGGGCCTGGGGTTGTGTGGTTTTCCACACTCTCTTTTACTAAACGGTAACTTAAACTCCGGCCATGGACGACGCGATGCCGGGACGGCTGCCCGAGCGGGACCGCCCGTGGGTGATGCGCACGTACGCCGGGCACTCCTCCGCCGCGGCCACCAACGCGCTCTTCCGCCGCAACCTGGCGAAGGGGCAGACCGGCCTGTCGGTCGCCTTCGACCTGCCCACCCAGACCGGGTACGACCCGGACCACGAGCTGGCCTCCGGTGAGGTGGGCCGGGTCGGCGTGCCGGTGGCGCACCTGGGCGACATGCGGGCGCTGTTCGAGGGCATCCCGCTCGCCGAGATGAACACCTCGATGACCATCAACGCCCCGGCCATGTGGCTGCTCGGCCTCTACGGCACCGTCGCCGCCGAGCAGGGCGCGGAACTGAGCCGCTGCGCCGGCACCACGCAGAACGACATCATCAAGGAGTACCTGTCCCGGGGGACGTACATCTTCCCGCCGGCGGCCTCGCTGCGGCTGACCGCCGACATCATCGCGTACACGCTGCGCGAGATGCCCCGGTGGAACCCGGTGAACATCTGCTCGTACCACCTCCAGGAGGCCGGGGCGACGCCGGTGCAGGAGGTCGGCTTCGCGCTGGCCACCGCCGTCGCCGTGCTCGACACCGTGCGCGACTCCGGCCAGGTGCCGCCCGAGCGGATGGGCGACGTGGTCCAGCGGATCTCGTTCTTCGTCAACGCCGGGGTGCGCTTCGTCGAGGAGATCGCCAAGATGCGCGCGTTCGGCGCGCTCTGGGACGAGATCACCCGCGACCGCTACGGCGTGGCGAACCCCAAGCAGCGCCGGTTCCGTTACGGCGTCCAGGTCAACTCGCTGGGCCTGACCGAGGCGCAGCCGGAGAACAACATCCAGCGCATCGTGCTGGAGATGCTGGGCGTCACGCTGTCCCGCGACGCCCGCGCCCGGGCCGTGCAGCTGCCCGCCTGGAACGAGGCGCTGGGCCTGCCCCGCCCGTGGGACCAGCAGTGGTCGCTGCGCATGCAGCAGGTGCTGGCGTACGAGTCGGACCTGCTGGAGTACCCGGACCTGTTCGCCGGCTCGCACGTGATGACCGCGCTGGTCGACGACATCGTCTCCGGCGCCCGCGTCGAGCTGGAGAAGGTGCTGGAGATGGGCGGCGTGGTCACCGCCGTCGAGTCCGGCTACCTCAAGAGCGCGCTGGTGGCCTCGCTCGCCGAGCGCCGTCGCCGGATGGAGTCCGGTTCGGACGTGGTGGTCGGCGTCAACCGGTTCACCGAGACCGAGCCGTCGCCGCTCACCGCAGCGGGCGCCGAGGCGATCGAGCAGGTGGACCCGGCCGTCGAGGAGGCGGCCACCGACGGCGTACGCCGGTGGCGGGCCGACCGGGACGCGGCGGCTGTCGAGGCGGCGCTGGACCGGCTGCGCGCCGACGCCGCCACCACGGCGAACCTGATGCCGGCGACGCTTACCTGTGTACGGGCCGGGGTCACCACCGGCGAGTGGGCGGGCGCGCTGCGCCAGGTGTACGGCGAGTACCGCGCGCCGACCGGCCTGGCCGGGGCGGTCGGAACGGCCGGTGACGCGACCCTCGCCGGGGTGCGGGAGCGGGTCGCCGCCACCGCGCGGGAGCTGGGCAGCGGCCGGCTGCGGCTGCTGGTCGGCAAGCCGGGGCTGGACGGGCACTCCAACGGCGCGGAGCAGATCGCGGTACGCGCCCGCGACGCCGGGTTCGAGGTGGTCTACCAGGGCATCCGGCTGACCGCCGGGCAGATCGTGGCGGCCGCCGTGGAGGAGGACGTCGACCTGGTCGGGCTCTCCGTGCTGTCCGGCTCGCATCTGGCCGCCGTGCCGGCGGTGCTGGACGGGCTGCGCGCGGCCGGTCGGGGCGACCTGCCGGTGGTGGTGGGCGGGATCATCCCGGCCGCCGACGCCGAGGCGCTGCGGGCCGCCGGGGTGGCCCGGGTGTTCACGCCGAAGGACTTCGCGCTCACCGGCATCATCGACGAGCTGGTGACGGTGATCCGCGAGGCCAACGCCCTGTCGTGAAAGGAAGGGCCCCTTATTAACGCCTCCGGTAGGGAAGGGGCCCCTTCTTAACACCCGCGCGCGGAAGCGGCGCCTCCATGCGGACGGCGCCTCCGGACGGGTGGGTCAGCGGCTCTGGTAGGTCATGCAGTCGGCCATGTCCATGTCGGGACCGACGGTGATGGCCGGGGCGTGGCACTCCAGGTCGGCGTTGTGCCGGCAGTCGGCGCGCGAACACGCGCCGACCTGGGCGACCAACTGGTCGAGGCCGCCGCGCACCGGCATCTCCACGAACGTGTGGCAGTGGGCGTGGTCGCTGCTGCCGATCGTGATGGCGAACGCGTGGCAGTCGTTCGTGTGGTTGTAGGCGCAGGACCGGACGGCGCACTCCTGGACCCGGGGCATCTCCAACGACGCGGTCATCTCCCGTACCTCCTTGGGTTTCTTGCCCCGATTTTAGAGGTTTCGGGAGCCCGCGCGGGTCAGACGCGGAAGCCGGCCGCGCGGGCCGCGGCGCGTTCCCGTCGCCGCTCCCGGCGGCGGCGGAACAGCCACGGTACGAAGAACACCAGGCCGAGCAGGAACACCAGGACCAGCACCGGTAGCAGCAGCGCCACCACCGACATGACGACGCTCGTCGCGTCCTCGGCGGTGCTGGCCACCGGCGCGCCCACCCCGGCGGTGGTCGCGTTGATGACCGGCCGGGCGGCGGCCTTGAGTAGGTGCACGCCGAGCGCGATGAGCACGCCGACCACGACCGGCACCCACTGGTGCGAGGAGAAGAACGTGTCCGGGTCGCTGACGGTGACGGTCTCCGAGCCGGCGCCCGCGCCGAACGCGAGCCCGCCGGCGGTCGGCCGGACCACCGTCTGCACCACGTCGTTTACGTGGTCGACCACAGGCACCTTGTCGGCCACCACCTCGACCGCGAGCAGGACGGCGAGGATCAGCACCACCCAGCCGTTGCCGAGCCACTGCCAGCCGCTGGGCAGCTCGACCAGGTCGGTGTAGCGGGACAGCAGCCCCATCAGCAGCAGCGGGATGTAGGCGTTCAGGCCCGCCGAGGCGGCCAGACCGGAACCGGTGAGGACTTCGAGCACGATCTCAATATGGCACCGGTACGCCAGTGGCGCTCGTCGGCGTCCGCCGGGGCCTCGGCTACCCTCGGCGGGTGCGGTTGGTGATTGCGAAGTGCTCAGTGGACTACGTCGGACGGCTCTCGGCCCACCTGCCCCCGGCGACCCGGTTGCTGATGGTGAAGGCGGACGGCTCGGTGTCGATCCACGCGGACGACCGGGCCTACAAGCCGTTGAACTGGATGAGCCCGCCCTGCCGGCTGGAGGAGGCGCCAGGCGTCTGGCGGGTGGTCAACAAGGCCGGCGAGGAGCTGCGCATCACCCTGGAGGAGATCTTCCAGGACACCTCGTACGAGCTGGGCGTGGACCCGGGCCTGCGCAAGGACGGCGTCGAGGCGCACCTGCAGGAGCTGCTCGCCGCGAACCCGGAGACGCTGGGGGAGGGCTTCACGCTGGTCCGCCGCGAGTACATGACCGCGATCGGGCCGGTCGACCTGCTCTGCCGCGACGCGGTCGGCGGCGCGGTGGCGGTGGAGGTGAAGCGGCGCGGCGAGATCGACGGCGTGGAGCAGCTCACCCGCTACCTGGAGCTGATGAACCGGGACCCGCTGCTCGCGCCGGTGGCCGGTGTGTTCGCCGCGCAGGAGATCAAGCCGCAGGCCCGGGTGCTCGCCACCGACCGCGGCATCCGCTGCGTGGTGGTCGACTACGACAAGCTGCGCGGCATCGAACGCGACGAGCTGACGCTGTTCTGAGGCGCCGCCTCAGCGGCCCCGGCCGTACATCAGCTTGGCGATCTTGACGATGCGGGCGATGTCGGCCGGGGTGCGCTCGAACGTCATCGCCGGCAGCAGCGACCGGGCCCGGCGGCGGGTGACCGACTTGGGCCGGCCGAACTCGCGCAGCCCCTCCTCGCCGTGGATGCGGCCGATGCCGGACTCGCCGACGCCGCCGAACGGCAGCGTCGACATGCCGGCGAAGGTCAGCGCCGAGTTGACCGAGGCCATACCGGAACGCAGCCGCCGCGCCACCGCCACCGCCCGCGCCCGGCCGAAGACCGAACCCCCGAGCCCGTACGGCAGCGCGTTGGCCCGCTCGACCGCCTCGTCCATGTCCCGGACGCGATTGACGACGAGCGTCGGGCCGAACGTCTCCTCCTGCACGGCGGCCGAGTCCTCCGGCACGTCGACCAGCACGGTCGGGTGCACGTACGGCGGCTGGACCGCCTCTGGGCCGCCCAGCACCGCCCGGCCGCCCCGGTCGAGCGCGTCGTCGATGTGCCGGCGGATGATGTCGATCTGCGACGGCATGGTGATCGGGCCGAGGTCGGTCCCGTCGGGGCCGACAGTCAGCCGCCCGGCCTTCGCCACCACCTTCTCGACGAAGGCGTCGTAGACCTGGTCGACGGCGTAGACCCGCTCGATGCCGATGCACGTCTGGCCGGCGTTGGTCATTCCGCCCCACACGCACGCGTCGGCGGCGGCGTCCAGGTCGGCGTCGCTGTCCACGATCATCGCGTCCTTGCCGCCGGCCTCCAGCAGCACCGGGGTGAGCGTCTCCGCGCAGGCTGCCATCACCCGCTTCGCGGTGGCGGTCGAGCCGGTGAACGACCTTTTGCCGACGCCGGAGCGGCACAGCGCCGCGCCGACCGCGCCGAAGCCGTGCACCACCTGGAACACCGGCTGCTCCGGCACCACCTCGGCGAACCTGTCGACCAGCCACTGACCGACCGCCGGGGTGTACTCGCTCGGCTTGAAGACCACCGCGTTGCCGGCCGCGAGCGCGTACGCGGCGGAGCCGATCGGGGTGAAGACCGGGTAGTTCCACGGGCCGATCACGCCCACCACGCCGTACGGCTGGTATTCCAGGTGGCCGGAGAACTCGGCGAGGACCAGCCGGGAACGGACCCGGCGCGGCCCGAGCACCCGCTGCGCGTTGCGGGCCGCCCAGTCGATGTGCTCCAGCGCGGTGAGGATCTCCACGACAGCGTCACCGACCGGCTTGCCGCCCTCGGTGTGCATCAGGTCGGCCAGTTCCTCGATCCGCCGCGCGAGCACGCCACGCCAGCGCTGGAGACGGTCCCGCCGGCCGGCGAAGCCGAGCCCGGCCCACCAGTCGCCGGCCGCCCGGGCGCGGTCGACCGCGGCACGCACGTCCGCCTCGGAGGCCAGCGGGAAACTGCCTGCCTCGGCGCCGGTGGCCGGGCTGGTCGACACCAGCCGACCTTCGGAGATGAGCGGGGCGCCCGGCACATGCACAGCGGTCATGGCCGAAGTCTAGACCCGAGGATTACTCGCCGGTAGGTGTCGCACGCGCCGTACGCTGCGCGGACGATCAGCCCTCGCATCGACGGAGATGCCGTCCGAAACGGCGAACGGGAGATGACCGGCCGGGGTCGCGGGGGTGACCGCGCGGTGGTGCAAGCCACTACGGTGAGGTGGCAGGCTGACGCCGCGGGGCGATGTGGGGTGGAGGTCGACTGTCCATGGAGGAGCATCCTGAGCTGATGCCGTTGCTGACGGTGTCCGGCGGGGCGATGCGGGGGCTCACGTTCCGGGTCGGCCAGGACGCGCAGGTGATCGGCCGGGCGCCGACCGCCGACATCGTGCTCGCCGATCCGCACCTGAGCCGGCGGCACGCCACCGTCCGGGCCACCCCCGAGGGGGTGCTGCTCACCGACCTCGGCTCGACCAACGGCACCTGGCTCAACGACACCCGGGTCACCGGCAGCGTGGCGATCGCCGACGGCGACGTGGTCCGGCTCGGCCGCACGGATTTGCGCCTCTACGACCCGGGGGTGGCCCGCACCGACCCGGTCGGGATGAGCTTCGGCGCGCTGCGCCGCGACCAGCGTCCCACCCTGCCGCTGCCGGTCCCGGCGCCCCGCCGGCCGATCGAGGCGCGCGAGGCGCAGCCGGCCGACGTGAGCTAGACCTCGGGCATCCGCTGGACCCGGGGGCCACTGAGTGCCGCCGATCCCCGGGCCCCGCTGACCCCTCACGCCCGCGCCGCCCCCGGCCGCGCCCCGCCACCCGCCACCCGCCACCTCCCCACCCTCCCCGCCCCACCCATTCGCGGTGATCAAGGAGTTTGGGTACGGAAACGGCTCCCGCGGTGACGCAAACTCCTTGATCACCGCCGCGCCGCGCGGC
>NZ_KK037233.1:5500781-5568194 GCF_000568915.1 Micromonospora sp. M42
CCGGTCCGCCGGACGGCGTACCGGTCCTGCTGGTGCACGGCAACGTCTCCTCCTCCGCCTTCTGGGAACCGCTGCTCGCCCGGCTGCCGGACACGCTCCGGGTGGTCGCCCCCGACCTGCGCGGCTACGGCGAGACCGACACCGCACCCGTTGACGCCACCAGGGGGCTCGACGACTTCGCCGACGACGTGGCCGCGTTGCTGGACGTCCCGGGGCTGTTCCCGCCCGGCGCCCGGCCGGTGGTGGCCGGGCACTCGCTCGGCGGCGGCGTGGCGATGCGGCTGCTCGTCGGCCACCCCGAGCGGGTATCCGGGCTGCTGCTGGAGGCGCCGGTGTCCCCGTACGGCTTCGGCGGCACCCGGGACCTCGACGGCAACCCCACCACGCCCGACTTCGCCGGGACCGGCGCCGGAGGCGCGAACCCGGACTTCGTGGCGCGGCTCGCCGCCGGTGACCGGAGCGCCGACGGCCCGACCAGCCCGCGGGCGGTGCTGCGCGCCGCGTACGTGGCCGACCCGGCCTCGCTGGGCGAGCACGAGGACCTGCTGCTGGACAGCATGCTGACCACCGCCACCGGGGACGACAACTACCCGGGCACCGCGGTGGCCTCGGCGCACTGGCCGGGGACCGCCGCCGGGCCGCGCGGCGTCCTCAACGCGTTGGCCCCGGCCCACTTCCGGCTCGCCGACGAGCTGGTCGCCGTGCCGGTCAAGCCGCCGGTGACCTGGGTACGCGGAGACGCCGACGTGATCGTCTCGGACACCTCGCTGTTCGACCTGGCGTACCTCGGTCAGCTCGGCGTGGTGCCCGGCTGGCCGGGCCCGCAGGAGTGCCCGCCGCAGCCGATGGTGGGGCAGACCCGCGCGGTGCTGGACCGGTACGCGGCGGCCGGCGGGACGTACCGTGAGGTGGTGCTGCCCGGGTGCGGGCACAGTCCGCACCTGGAGCGGCCGGCGGAGTTCGTCGCCGAACTGCTGGCGCTGGCCGGGGAGAACGCCACCGGCTGAGGCGCGGTGCGTGAAATATCCCACGGCGTCTCGACAACACAGCGTCACGTGGCAGACTCCGGCGCATAACCTTAGCGGCCGTTCATGTCGCGGACGGCGGAGTCGAGCCAGGGGAGGCCGGTCGTGGCGCGGGAGTTCACCAGGGTGGGCGTGGTGGGTCTGGGCACCATGGGTGCCGGCATCGTGGAGGTTTTCGCCCGCAACGGCCTCGACGTCACAGCCGTCGAGATCTCCGAGGCCGCCCTGGAGCGGGGCCGGGTCACGCTGACCGGCTCCACCGACCGGGCCGTCGCCAAGGGCAAGCTCGCCGAGGCCGAGCGGGACGCGCTGCTGGCGCGCGTCGACTTCCGGGTCGGCCTGGACGCGCTGCACGACGTGGACCTGGTGATCGAGGCGGTGCCCGAGCACCTGGACCTCAAGCAGCGGATCTTCGCCGAGCTGGACCGGGTCTGCAAGCCCGAGGCGATCCTGGCCACCAACACGTCCTCGCTGAGCGTCACCGAGATCTCCGTCGCCACCTCCCGGCCCAACCAGGTCATCGGCATCCACTTCTTCAACCCGGCCCCGGTGATGAAGCTGGTCGAGGTGGTCCGCACGGTGGTCACCTCGGCCGACGTGGTCGCTGACGTGGAGGCGCTCTGCGAGCGGCTCGGCAAGGTCGACGTGACGATCAGCGACCGGGCCGGCTTCATCGCCAACGCGCTGCTGTTCGGCTACCTGAACCACGCGGTCGGCATGTTCGAGGCCCGCTACGCCACCCGCGAGGACATCGACGCCGCCATGAAGCTCGGCTGCGGCCTGCCGATGGGCCCGCTGGCGCTGATGGACCTGATCGGTCTGGACACCGCGTACGAGATCCTCGACACGATGTACCGGCGCGGCGGCCGGGACCGCCGGCACGCCCCGGCCCCGCTGCTCAAGCAGATGGTCACCGCCGGGCTGCTCGGCCGGAAGTCCGGTCGCGGCTTCTACACCTACGAGCGGCCGGGCTCGCCGAAGGTCGTACCCGACGAGTACACGCCGCCGGCCGGTGACGCCGCGCTCGCCGACGGCGCCCGCGCCATCGCGAAGGTCGGCGTGGTCGGCTCCGGCACCATGGCCACCGGCATCATCGAGGTCTTCGCGAAGGCCGGCTACGAGGTCATCTCGGTGACCCGGGGCGCGGAGAAGTCCGCGAAGGTCTGCGAGGCGGTCAAGACCTCGCTCAACAAGGGCGTGGTGCGGGGCAAGCTCAGCGAGACCGACCGGGACGCCGCGCTGGGCCGGATCACCTGGTCCGCGACGCTGGACCACCTGGCCGACGTCGACCTGGTGGTCGAGGCCGTGATCGAGGAGCTGAGCGTCAAGAAGGCGCTGTTCGCCAGCCTCGACGAGATCTGCAAGCCGGGCGTCGTGCTCGCCACCACCACCTCGTCGCTGCCGGTGATCGACGTGGCGATGGCGACCCAGCGCCCGGCCGACGTGATCGGCCTGCACTTCTTCAACCCGGCGCCGATCATGCCGCTGGTGGAGATCGTGCGGACCATCCGCACCTCCGCCGAGACGTCGGCCACCGCCCGCGCGGTCTGCGCGACGCTCGGCAAGACCGGCGTGGTCTGCGGCGACCGGTCCGGCTTCATCGTCAACGCGCTGCTTTTCCCGTACCTGAACGACGCGGTGCGGATGCTGGAGGCCAGCTACTCGACCGCCGACGACATCGACTACGCGATGAAGCTCGGCTGCGGTTACCCGATGGGCCCGTTCGAGCTGCTCGACGTGGTCGGCCTGGACGTCTCGCTGGCCATCCAGCGGGAGCTGTACCTGGAGCTGCGCGAGCCCGGCTTCGCCCCGGCGCCGCTGCTGGAGCACCTGGTGACGGCCGGCTACCTGGGCCGCAAGTCCGGCCGCGGGTTCCGCGACCACACCCGGCGCTGACCGTCGTCAACAGCCGGGCCCGGTGACGGCGTCTTCGAGGTGTGACCTTCGAGGAGTACGTCGGCAGCCGCGGCCCGGCTCTGTTGCGTCTGGCCCGGCTGCTGACCGGCGACGCGCACCGCGCCGAGGACCTGACCCAGGACGTGCTGGCCCGCGCGTACGTGCACTGGCGCAAGATCGCCCGGGCCGACCGGCCCGACGTGTACGTGCGCCGGATGCTCGTCAACGCCAACACGTCCTGGTGGCGGCGGCGGTCCAGCCATGAGCTGGCCGTCGACACGTTCGCCGACCGGCCCGAACGCGGCGACCTCGGCGGCGAGGCGGCGGACCGGACGAGATGTGGGGGCTGATCCGCGCCCTCCCGGACCGCCAGCGCGCCGTACTGGTGCTGCGCTACTACGAGGACCTGGACGACGCCACGATCGCCCAGATCCTCGACTGCTCCCCGGTCACCGTCCGCACCCACGCGATGCGGGCGCTCGCCCACCTCCGGGAGCGCTGTGGCGTCCCGATGACAAAGGGGAGCCGGCTGTGACCGACCTCGACCAGCGAATCGTCTCGGTGTTGCGGGAGCACGCCGAGGGCGAGACGGACACCGGACGCCTGCTGCGCCGCTCGCGCGCGCTCGGCCGGCGCCGGCAGGTACGCCGCCGACTCACCGCCGGCACCGCGCTCGCCCTGGTCGGCGTGCTCGGCTTCGTCGGCGTGGTACGCGCGGACTTGGGCGGGCTGGCCGAGCGGATGCCCTGGACGGCCGCGACGCCGACAGCCGGCGTGCCGGTGCCGCCGAAGGCCGACGGGGTGCCGGGCGCCGACCAGCGTCCCGAACTCGTCGGCACCGACCCGCTGGTGCTGCACCTGGGGGTGGACACCAGCCGGGCCCGCTACCTGCGGTGGGCCGTCTTCGGCTCGAACCGGACCGAGTCGATCCGGTACCGCGTCGGCGGCGGGAAACCGGTGCTCGTCGAAGTGAGCCCGGACGCCCGGGCGGTGAACGAACTCCTTCTCGACGGCCTTCCCGGCGCCGAGGGAGCGATCCCGGTGACGTTCGACGGCAAGGTCCGGGAGTTCCGGGTCGGGGCCGGCGGCGTGATCCGGGCATGGCAGCCGGTTCCCGGCCTGTACGCCCGGGCGAGCATGCTCGGCGGCGACCGGAACGCGCTGGCCGAGGCGCTGCGCGCCATCCGCTGGAACGAGGCACGCCGGTGCGACGCGCCCCTGCGGTTGGGCGCCGTGCCGCAGGACGCCCAGGTGGCAACCTGCGAGGTCGAAGCCGGCGCCTTCCCGGGCGGCCTCACCGTCTTGCTCACGATCACGCGGTCGCCGAGCGCGACGATGGAGGTGAGACTGGTCTACGGGGCGCAGATCGCCCGGGACGTCACCCGGGCCGACCGGACGGTCGGCGGCCGTCCCGCCTACCTCTATCCGGACGGACACCAGCTCGAACTGCTCGGCATCCCGAAGGCGCACCTGACCGCCACGTTCGGCTGGCAGTGGCCGGAGGACCCGCCCAAGGGGCAGATCGACTTCACCGAGACGGAGGCGGCGAACGTGCTGGCCGGGACACGGGTGGCACAGGACCTGACCGACCCGTCGACCTGGCGCTGACACCCGCCGGCCGGGCCGCCCGACCCGGGCCGGTCCGGCCGGCGGCCCGTACGCTTGGTGACCGTGAGCCCCCGTCGCAACCGGCCCCGCCGGGACGAGATCGCCGCCGTGGACGCCGAGCGTGCCCGCCACGGCGTGCCGACAGTGCAGCAGTGGCGCGACGGCGACTGGCAGGTACGCGCGATCAGCGGCGGCGCATCGGTCAAGACGTACCGTTGTCCCGGCTGTGACCAGGAGATCCGGCCGGGCGTGGCGCACCTGGTGGCCTGGCCGGCCGACGACCGGGGCGACCTGACCGACCGCCGGCACTGGCACTCCGGCTGCTGGCGGGCCCGGGACCGGCGCGGCCCGAACCTCCAGCGCGGCCGGGGCGCCCCGCGCTACGGCTGAGCGATCTGGATCACCCGGTTCCCGTCCCACTGGGCGGCCGGGCCGCCGACGCGGGAGACTGGCAGGCGTGAGCACTCCGATTCGCGCGTCGTCGATCCTGCCCGGCCGCCGGGAGGACATCGAGCTGCACACCGCCGACGGGCTGACGCTCGTCGGTGAGCTGGCCCGGCCGCTGGAGGGCGAGCCGTCCGCCACCCTGGTCTGCCTGCACCCGCTGCCCACCCACGGCGGGATGATGGACAGCCACGTGTTCCGCAAGGCGGCCTGGCGCCTACCCGCGCTGGCCGGCCTGGCCGTGCTCCGGTTCAACACCCGGGGCACCAGCAGCGTCCGCGGCACCAGCGAGGGCGCCTTCGACGGCGCCGTCGGCGAGAAGTTCGACGTGGCCGCCGCGATCGAGTACGCCGAGTTCCACGAACTGCCGAACATCTGGCTGGTCGGGTGGTCGTTCGGCACCGACCTGGCGTTGAAGTACGGCTGCGACCCGGCGGTGGCCGGCGCGATCCTGCTCTCCCCGCCGCTGCGCTACTCCGCCCCGGAGGACCTGGCGGTCTGGGCCGAGACGGGCAAGCCGCTCACCGCGCTGGTCCCCGAGTTCGACGACTACCTGCGGCCGGAGGAGGCCGGGCAGCGGTTCGCCGCCGTCCCGCAGGCCGAGGTGGTCGGCGTGAACGGTGCCAAGCACCTCTGGGTCGGCGACGCGGAGAAGGTGCTGGACGAGATCGTCCGGCGGGTCGCCCCGGGTGTACCGCTGCCGCTGCCCACCACCTGGGACGGCCCGATGGAGACCGGCGACGTCAGCGCGTACGCGGACCGCACTGTCGCCGCGTTCGCCGACACCCCGGTGCCCGGCCCGGCCCAGCGGCGCGCCGAGTAACGGCTCAGCGGGCGTCCTGGCGGGGTAGCACCACCTCGCGCAGGATCAGCTGCAACGCGGCCACCGTGGGAATCGCGATGAGCGCGCCCACCACGCCCAGCAGCGCCACCCCGAGCAGCGCGGCCAGCAACGCGGCCACCTCGTTCACCGAGACCGCCCGGCGCATGATCTTCGGGTAGATCAGGTAGTTCTCCACCTGCTGGTAGACCACGAAGAACACCAGGCAGGCGATGCCCACCGGCAGGTCGGTCGCGAGCCCGACGAGCGTCACCACCACCGCGCCCAGCGTCGCGCCGATCTGCGGGATCAGGTCGGTCACCGCGACCACCACGGCCAGGGCGAACGGGTACGGCAGGCCGACCGCCAGCGCGAACACGAACGTGCTGACCCCGGCCAGCACCGCGATGGCGAGCGCGCCCACCATGTACGCGCCGACCCGGGTCAGGATCTCGTCGCCGATCAGCCGGACCCGCTCCCGGCGCGAGCGCGGCACCAGCGCGTACCCGAGTTCGCGCAGCCGGTCGAAGTACGCCAGGAAGTAGATCGTCAGCACCAGCACGGTGAGCAGGCGGAAGAGCGTCCCGAAGATCAGTTGCGCGCCGCCGAGCACACCGCCGAGCGCCCGCCCGACGTTGTCCGCGTTCGCCGCCGCCTGGACCCGCTCCATCACGTCGTAGCGGATCACCAGGTCGTTGACAGTGGGGTTGCGGCGCAGCTCCTCGACGTACCCGGGTAGCTGCTGGATGAACTGGCCGGACTGGGTCACCACCGGCGGCACCAGCGCCAGCAGCCCGGCGACGATCAGCAGCAGCAGGGTGAGTGTCACGACCGCCACCGCCAGCCCGCGCGGCAGGCCCCAGTTGCGCAGCCGGACCACCGCCGGGTGCAGGCCGACCGCGAGGAACAGCGCGATCACCACGAGCACCAGGATGCCGGCCGCGTTCCGCACGCCCAGGAACAGCGCGTACGCCAGCAGCACGCCGAGCGCGCCGGTGAAGCCGATCAGGAAGGCGCTGCGCCGTAGCGGGCGCCCCGGCACGCCGAACCGGCCGCTCGGCTCGAACTCGGCCGGCTCGACGTCGGTCGGCCGCTCGCTGCCCGTGTCCGTGCCGGCTCGCGGGTTGCCGACGGCGGTCGTGGCGTCGCGCGCGGGTTCCGCCTCGCCGGTGGGGTTCACGGCCGCCGCCTCGTCATCAGGGGCGGCGGAGACCTCCTGCGACACCCGTGCCTCCCGGCTTCCGCGCTGCCGGCTCGCCCGCCGGTGCCGTCCACGGCCGACGCGCGGCCCTCTGCCCGCAGGGTAGTCCTCGCCGTCCGCCCCGACCATCCCACCACCGCTTCCGGCCGGGCCGTCCCGCCGGGTGCGGCGGGTGGGTCAGTCCTTGTCGACCGTCACCGTGCTGGGCTTGGCGCTGCGCTCGTCGGTGGTCGGCTTGGTCGGGCGCTTGCCGTTCTCACCGGTGCTGGTGATCTTCGTGGGGGTGGCGCCCCGCCCGCCCTCACCCGGCACGGCGGCAACAGTGGGCTCGCCGTCGACGCCCGCCCCGCCGGGGGAGTCCATCGTGGTCACCGGCTCGCCGACCGGCTTCGCCTTGCCCGCCTCGGCGGGCTCGCCGTCACCAGTGGCCGGCCCGGCGCCGTTGGGGACCGCGGTGGCGGTGCCCTTCGCGGCCACCGGCGCACCTCCGCCGGCCGGGGTGTCGCCGGCGCTCTCCGCGCCGCTGGTGACCAACGTGCCCTCGGCGGCCGGCGTGCCGTCGTCCGTGGACCGGCCGGTGGAGGCGGCGGCGAGGTCGTCCGGGTCGACCGGGGTGGCCGTGATGCCGGCCGAGTCGGCGTCGCGCCGCAGATCCGCGAGCTGCCGCTGCAGGTCGTCGGACTCCTGCCGCGACTTCCACGTCTCGGTACGCAGGTCGGCCAGCTCCTGCTGCGCCTTGGCGATCTCCAGCATCACACCGGCGAGCTGCTGCCGGCCGGCGGCCACCTCCTGCTGGGTCGCGGCCAGGTGCTGCTGCGTCGTGGCGAGGTGCTGCTGGGTGGTGGCCGCGTACTCCTCGAACTGGCGGCGCGAGGCCGCGACGTGCTCGTCGGCCTTGCGGCGCTGCGCGCCGGCATCCGCCTCGGCCCGGCGCAGCAGCTCGGCGGCCTCCAGCTCGGCCTGCTGCCGCATGCTCAGCGCGTCGGCCTCGGCGGCCTGCCGGACGTCGGCGGCGGTGCGCTCGATCTCGTCGCGGCGCGTGGTGTACGCCTGTTCCAGCTCCTCCTGCCGCTTGGCGTGCTGCTTGTCCAGCTCGTCGCGGCGCTTGGCGAACTCCTGCTCGGCGGCGGCCCGGCGCTGGGCCAGCTCCTTCTCGGCGCTGTCCCGCCGCTCGGCGACCTCCTTCTCCACCCCGGCCCGCCAGGCGCCCAGCTCCTGCTGGGTCTGGGCGCGGGACTGCTGCACGTACGCCTCGGTCTCGGTGCGCATGCGCTGCACGTACGCCTCGACCTCGGCGCGGTTGCGCTTGCCGGCCTCGGCGGCCTCGGTGGTTAGCCGGTTGGCCTCGGTGCGGGCCCGGCCGCGGGTGGCCTTGGCCGCCTCCTCCGCGTCGTCCACGATCTTCTTGGCCTCGGCGAGCGCCTTGGCGTGCGTGGCCCGGCCGGCCTCGGCGGCGGCGTCGGTGAGCCGCTTGGCCTCCTGCTGGCCCTTGGCGTGCACCTCCTTGGCCGCCTCGCGGAGCTGGTTCGCCTCCTGCTGGGCCTTCGCCAGCGCCTCCTTGGCCGTCTCGCGCAGCCGGGCGGCCTCCTGCTGTGCCCGGGAGTGGATCTCCTTGGCGGTGTCGCGGAGCTGGGTGGCCTCCTGCTGGGCCTTCGCCAGCGCGTCCTGGGCGGTCCGGCGCAGCTTCTCCGCCTCGTCCCGGGCGGCGGCGCGCATCTTCTCCGACTCGTCCTGCGCGCTCTTGCGCAGCGTCGCCGACTCGTCCTTCGCGGCCTTCAGCGTGGCCTCGGCCTCGGCCTTGCGGGCGGCGGTGTGCCGCTCCTCCTCGCTCCGGCGGGCGGCCAGCGCGATCTCGAAGTCCTTCAGCGCCTGGGCGGCCTGCTCCCGGGCCTCCTCGACGATGTGCTCGGCGGCGGCCCGGCGGGCCTCGATCTCCTCGTTGGCGGCGGCGAGGATGTCGTCGGCCTGCTCCTCGGCCATGGTGAGGATCTGCTCGACACGCGGGCCCAGGTGCCGGAACGACGCCCGGTCCACCACCGCCGCCTGCTTGCGCACCTGGGCCAGGTCGCGCTGGAGCACCTCGACCTGACCGGCCAGCTTGTGGATCTGCGTGTACGCCTGTTCCCGCTCGGTCGTCAGCGCCGCGATCTCGTGCTCCGCGCGAGCGACGTAGCGGTCGACCTGCCGTTTCTCGTACCCCCGCAGGGCGGACTCGAAGCTGGGCTCCGTCGTCACGTCCCCGCCGAGCGCGAACAGTTCCTCGCCGTGCGACATGACCCCATCCTCACACGCATCCGGCTCTGCTGGGGCGATACGGACGCCCCTTCTGGGAGCTACTTCACCCTCCCGGCGAAACGGGCCCGCACAGCATGACGGCGCGAGGCGACACCGGTCACCCGGTGTCACCCCGCGCCGTGGCTCATGCCCCCGACAGCGGGTGTAACGGTCAGCCGGCCGACTCGGCCGTCACCTTCTGCCCGGAGGCGTCGGCCTTCGGGGTGTCGCCCTTGCCGCCGGCCGGCACGCCCGGCACGATGCCGGCCAGGCCGGACAGCATCTGCCCGAGCTGCGAGGTGACCGCGTCCTTCTGGCGGGTGAGGTCCTCGACCTCGCGGCGGGCCGCCTGCGTGGTCAGCTCGGCCTCGGTACGGGCCTCGTTGAGCACCCGCTGCGCCTCGGCGCGCGCCTCGTTGAGCGTCTTGTCGGCCAGCGCCTTGGCCTTGTCGACGGTCTCGTTGGCGGTGCGCTCGGACTCGACCCGGCGGGCCTCGGCCCGCTGCTCGATCTCCTTGGCCCGCTCCTGCGCGGCGCGGGCGCGCTGCTCGGCCTCGTTCACCAGCTTCTGGGTCTGCGCGACCTGGGCGGCGTGCCGCTCCGACTCCTCGCGCTCGGCCTTCTCCCGCCGCTCGGCGAGCTGGAGCTCCAGCGCCTGCAGGTCCTTGTCGCGCTTGTCGCGCGCGTCGGTGAGCAGCTTGGTCGCCTCGGCGCGCTTCTCCTCGGCCTCCCGGGCGGCCTTGGCCCGCTGCTGGGTGATCTCCCGCTCGGCGGTGGCGCGCAGCGTGGCGACCTCGCGCTCGACAGTCGACTTCAGCTCGGCCACCTCGTGCGCGGTGACCGTACGCAGCTGCTTGGTCTCGCGGTCGGCGTCGGCGCGCAGCGTGTCGGCCTCGCGGCGGGCCTGCACCCGGACCTCGGCGGCCTCGCGCTCGGCGGCGGTACGGACGCTGCCGGCCTCGCGCTCGGCGGTCGCCTTCATGGCGGCGGCCTCGGCGCGGGCCTTGTCGGTGATCTCACGCGCCTCGAGGCGGGCGGCGGAGAGGATGCCCTCCGACTCGCGCTTGGCCTCGTTGCGGTGGTCGTTGGCCTGCTCCTCGGCCAGCCGCAGGATCTGCTCGACGCGAGTGCCCAGGCCGGACAGGGTCGGCCGGCTGTTCTCCTCGAGCTGCTTGTTGGTCTCGGTGAGCTTCTGCTCGAGCGCGCTCTGGCGCTGCTCGGCCTGCCGCAGCCGGCGCTGAGCGTCGTTCATCCGCTGCTCGGCCTCGGCGCGGGCCTGCTCGGACTGGCTCAGGGCGGCGGTGAGGCGGCCGATGAAGTCGTCCACCTGGTTGGTGTTGTAACCGCGCAGGCCAACGGTGAAATCGGGCTGTGAGTTCGCGTTATCGAAGAACGCAAGAGGGGAGGACTGCTGCTGGGGCATTGGGACATACTGGCAGACGCCCCAGGGTGGTTCGCAAGAGCGGTCGGCACCTTTCGCGTCCTGTTTACATGGTCAACTCGGCCGCCCGGCGGGACCGGACCAATAGGCGATCTTGGCAGCTCCCGGGCGGGTCGGGCGGGTCGGGCTTCTGCGGGGAAGGCGGCGCGAAAAGGGCCGCGGGTTCGACACCCACGGCCCTTTGTGCGTACGCCGGTCGAATGGCGCCCGGGTCGGCCGGAAAGGCAATCCGGGACGACCGTACGGTCAGTGACCGCGGAAGCGGTTGATCGCGCTTTCGTGCCGCGCGCGCATCTCGGTGTCCCGGACGCCCAGTCCGTCGGCGGGGGCGAGGCACCGCACGCCGACCTTGCCCTGGTGCGCGTTGCGGTGCACCTCGTACGCGGCCTGGCCGGTCTGCTCCAGCGCGTACGTCTTCGACACGGTCGGGTGCACCTTGCCGAGCGCGACCAGCCGGTTGGCCTGCCACGCCTCGTGGTAGTTGGCGAAGTGGCTGCCGACGATCCGCTTGAGGTGCATCCACAGGTAGCGGTTGTCGTACTGGTGCATGTAGCCGCTGGTGGAGGCGCAGGTGACGATCGTGCCGCCCTTCTTGGCGACGTAGACGCTGGCGCCGAACGTCTCCCGGCCCGGGTGCTCGAAGACGATGTCCGGGTCCTCGCCGCCGGTCAGCTCGCGGATGCGCTCACCGAAGCGGCGCCACTCGTCCTGGTCCTGGGTCTGCTCGTCGGACCAGAACTTGAACCCCTCGGCGGTGCGGTCGATGACCAGCTCGGCGCCCATCTTGCGGCACAGCTCGGCCTTCTCCGGCGAGGAGACCACGCAGACCGGGATCGCGCCGCCGTTGAGCGCCATCTGGGTGGCGTACCCGCCGAGGCCGCCGGACGCGCCCCAGATCAGCACCACGTCGCCCTGCTTCATGTTCGCGCCGTGGTGCGAGACGAGCTGCCGGTACGCGGTGGAGTTGACCAGCCCCGGGCTGGCCGCCT
The DNA here is from genome assembly GCF_000568915.1 of Micromonospora sp. M42. Taxonomy (NCBI): domain Bacteria; kingdom Bacillati; phylum Actinomycetota; class Actinomycetes; order Micromonosporales; family Micromonosporaceae; genus Micromonospora; species Micromonospora sp. M42. Next base: position 5,512,480 of record NZ_KK037233.1, read on the forward strand.
CCTCCCAGCTCAGGTGGCGCGGCTTCGGCATCAGCTGGTTGGCCTTGACGATCGCCAGCTCGGCCAGGCCGCCGAAGTTGGTCTCGAAGCCCCAGATCCGCTGCTGCGGGTCGAGCATCGTGTCGTCGTGACCGGCGGAGTCCTCCAGCTCGACCGACAGGCAGTGCGCGACCACCTCGTCGCCGGCCTTCCACTTGGTCACGCCCGGGCCGGTGCGCAGCACGACGCCGGCGGCGTCCGAGCCGACCACGTGGTACGGCAGGTCGTGGCGGCGGGTCAGCTCGGAGAGCCGGCCGTAGCGCTGGAGGAACTTGAACGTGGGCAGCGGCTCGAAGATGCTCGTCCACACCGTGTTGTAGTTGATCGCGCTGGCCATCACCGCGACGAGCGCCTCACCCGGGCCCAGCTCGGGGGTGGGCACCTCCTGCACGTGCAGCGCCTTGCGCGGGTCCTTGTCGCGGGTGGCCATGCCCTCGAACATGCGGGTGTCCTCGGCGCGCACCACCACGCCCCGGTAGCTCTCCGGCACGGGCAGGCCGGCGAGCCCGGCGAGCTCCCGCTCCGGCTGCGACGAACCCTCCGCCGCCATGATCGCTTCGAGGATGTCCTGCACGGTGACCTCCCGTTTGTCCGCACCCGCACACCGCGGGCAGGGGTGCTGCCATCGTCGGCGCCGGTGCGACGGGACCGCCATGTCGGCAATCGACACATTCGGCACCGGTCGCCGCTGCTGTTCGGGCGGACGTTACTTAACGGTAGCTAAAGCAGGAACCCCTCTGTGAAAAACTGCATCGGCCGATGCGTGGAGGTGTACGTGGGAACGTGCAAGCGCGCACTGCCGCGCGCGTTCCCACTTGTTAGGAAGGGCCCCTTCTTAACAGACGTCTGTTAAGAAGGGGCCCTTCCTTGCGCATCAGGCGGGCTGGACCAGCTCGATCAGCACGCCCCCGGCGTCCTTCGGGTGCACGAAGTTGACCCGGGAGTTCGACGTGCCGCGCCGCGGAGCGTCGTAGAGCAGCCGCACGCCACGCTCGCGCAGCGCCGCGCAGGCCACGTCGATGTCCGCCACCGTGTACGCCACCTGCTGGATGCCCGGACCGCGCTTGTCCAGGAACTTGCCGATCGTGGTGTCCGGGGACAGCGGCGCGAGCAGCTGCACCATGCCGCCGGACGCGTCCGGCCCGACCGCCAGCATCGCTTCGCGTACGCCCTGCTCCTCGTTCGTCTCGGTGTGCATGCAGCGCATGCCGAAGGTGCGCTGGTAGAAGTCGATCGCGGCGTCCAGGTCGCCGACGGCGATCCCGACGTGGTCGATGCGGCGCAGCCCGATGTCTGTGACAAACTCGGCAGCGGGCTCGACGGGGGAGTTCTCAGCCATGACGCTAGTCTGACCGAACAATCGTTAAGGCGTACAGGTCGGCACCCCCTCGGAGGCAGGCAATGGCTTCGGTGATCGTCAGCGGCGCGCGGACCCCGATGGGGCGCCTGCTGGGCAACCTCAAGGACCTCCCCGCGACCAAGCTCGGTGGCATCGCGATCAAGGCGGCGCTGGAGCGCGCCGGCGTCGCGCCCGAGCAGGTCCAGTACGTGATCATGGGGCAGGTGCTCCAGGCCGGCGCCGGGCAGATCCCGGCCCGGCAGGCCGCCGTCGAGGCCGGCATCCCGATGTCCACCCCGGCGCTGACCATCAACAAGGTCTGCCTCTCCGGGCTGGACGCGATCGCGCTGGCCGACCAGCTCATCCGGGCCGGCGAGTTCGACGTCGTGGTGGCCGGCGGCATGGAGTCGATGACCAACGCCCCGCACCTGCTGCTCGGCCAGCGCTCGGGCTACAAGTACGGCGACGTGGCGGTCAAGGACCACATGGCGCTGGACGGACTCACCGACGCCTGGGACTGCTGCTCGATGGGCGAGTCCACCGAGCGGCACGGCGCGAAGCACGGCATCACGCGCGAGGAGCAGGACGCGTTCGCCGCGGCCAGCCACCAGCGCGCCGCCGCCGCGCAGAAGAACGGCCACTTCGCCGACGAGATCACCCCGGTGGTCATCCCGCAGCGCAAGGGCGAGCCGCTGGTGATCAGCGAGGACGAGGGCATCCGGCCGGACACCACCGCCGAGTCGCTCGGGAAGCTGCGCCCCGCCTTCACCAAGGACGGGACCATCACCGCCGGCAGCTCCTCGCCGATCTCCGACGGCGCCGCCGCGGTCGTGGTGATGAGCAAGGCCAAGGCCAAGGAGCTGGGGCTCACCTGGCTGGCCGAGATCGGCGCCCACGGCAACGTGGCCGGCCCGGACAACTCCCTGCACTCGCAGCCGTCCAACGCGATCAACCACGCCCTGAAGAAGGGCGGCCTGAGCATCGACGACCTCGACCTCATCGAGATCAACGAGGCGTTCGCGGCGGTCGGTATCCAGTCCGCCCGTGACCTCGGCGTCGATGCCGACAAGGTGAACGTCAACGGCGGCGCGATTGCGCTCGGCCACCCGATCGGCATGTCCGGCGCCCGGCTCGTGCTCACGCTGGCGATGGAGCTGAAGCGCCGGGGCGGCGGCACCGGCGCGGCGGCGCTCTGCGGCGGTGGCGGGCAGGGCGACGCGCTGATCATCCACGTGCCGACCGGTGACGAGAGCTGATAGCTGATACCTGTGAGTGACGTACAGAACGCCCCGGCGGCGGCCACCGGCCCGGTGCGCCGCAGCCGGGACGTACCCATGCTTGTCGAGCGGGCCCGCGCGGGCGACCCCCGCGCGGTGGCCCGGCTGATCACCCTGGTCGAGTCCGGCGACGAGGTGCTGCCGCAGGTCGCGGCGGCGCTCGCGCCGTACGCCGGGCAGGCCCAGGTCGTCGGCCTGACCGGCTCGCCCGGGGTGGGCAAGTCGACCACCACGAACGAGCTGGTCCGGGCGTTGCGGGCGCGCGGTCACCGGGTCGGCGTGCTGGCGATCGACCCGTCCAGCCCGTTCACCGGCGGCGCCATCCTCGGCGACCGGGTCCGGATGCAGGACCACGCGACCGACCCGGGCGTCTACATCCGCTCGATGTCCAGCCGGGGCCACCTGGGCGGGCTCTCCGCGGCCACGCCGCAGGCGGTGCGGGTGCTGGAGGGCGCGGGCTGCGACGTGGTGCTGGTCGAGACCGTCGGCGTCGGGCAGGCCGAGGTGGAGGTGGCCTCGCTCGCCGACACCACGCTGGTGCTGCTCGCGCCGGGCATGGGCGACGCGATCCAGGCGGTCAAGGCCGGCATCCTGGAGATCGCCGACGTCTTCGTGGTCAACAAGGCCGACCGGGACGGCGCCGACGCCACGGTCCGCGACATCCAGGGCATGATCGCGCTCGGCGAGCGCGGGCCGGGGGAGTGGCGTCCGCAGGTGGTGCGCTCGATCGCCGCCCGCGCCGAGGGCATCGACGACATCGCCGCCGCGATCGACAAGCACCGCGACTGGCTGGAGCGCCACGGCGAGCTGCGCCGCCGCCGGGAGACGCGGGCCGCCGCCGAGATCGAGGCGATCGCGCTGGGCGTCCTGCGCGCGCGGATCGGCTCGCTGCGCGACGGTACGCAGCTCCCGACGCTCGCCGCCAAGGTGGCCGAGGGCGCCATCGACCCGTACGCGGCGGCCGACGAGCTGCTGGCCCAGCTAGGCTCCTGACCCGCCCCGCCCCGCCCCGCCCCGCCCCGCTCCCGCCGAGATCTTGGTATGAAACGGCCCCCATAGGGGCCCTTTCGTACCAAGATCTCCACCGCTCCCACCTGGCGGAACGCCGATCTCGCGTGACGGGAGGCGCTCGCCGAACCTCGGGCCCACGCCACCCCACAACCCCGCGATCTTGCAGTTGCGGCCCCGGAGGCGCCTGCTTCGCGGCTTCTGTCGGGGCCGCAACTCCATGATCGACGGTCGATGTACGCTCCCCCGGACGAGGGAGGGTGGGACGCGTGGAGCACGACGCTACTCAGGAGCTGCCGGTGACACCTGGCGTGGTCGCGGGCGGGAGCACTTCGGTGTCGGACGAGGTGGTCGAGAAGATCGCGGTGGCCGCCGCGAAGTCGGTGCCCGGGGTGGCCGAGCTGGGCGGCGACATCGCCCGCTTCTTCAACGCCGTGCTGGACCGGGTCGGGCTGGACCAGGTCGGGGACGCGCGGCGCGGCTGCTCGGCGCTCGTCACCGACGGGTCGGCAGTGGTCAACCTCGTCCTCGTGATCGATGCCGGCCACCCGGTGCCGCAGGTGACGAACGAGGTGCGGGCCGCTGTGGCGTCCGCGATCGAGGCGTACGGACTGCGCGCCGCCGAGATCAACATCCGGGTCGACGACGTGGCGATGGGTACGCCCACCGTCTGACGAGCGCCGCCCGGCTCAGTCGTGTGCCGGGCGGGTCAGCTCCACCTCGTCGCCCGGCAGCAACTCCACGTCGCCCTCCGGGCCGTGGATCTCGAGCACCGGTACGCCCTCGTCCAGCAGCATGTTCCGGCGCTCGGCACCGGTAGGCATCCGCGCGACGACTCTCGCGCCCGCGGCCAGCTCCACCTGCCTGCGCTGCGGCGTCTCCCGGACCCGCGTGCCGAGCGGACGGCTGGTGGTGACGAGCCCTTCCGATCGCAGCAGCGAAATCGCCATCCGGACCGCGTCGCGGCCGATCTGGTGTTCCTGGCTGAGCCGCGACTCGCTGCCGACGCTCGCCCCGGGCGGCAGCGCGCCCGATTCGATCTGCTCCCGGATCAGGTCGGCGAGCTGGACGTAGACCGGCGTGTGCGAGCGCGGATCGATGGTCATGACGTAAGCCTTGTGCCCCGATAGATCTGATCCATCAAGGCTTTATGGCGATGATGGATTGTAGCCATGTTGGATTCTTGCTATGGTCGGAGCGTGTTCGCGCGGTAACCGGCGGACATGACTCCTTCGAGTGCGCTCAATCTCGACTGCCCCGGTGCCGTACCGCGAAGTGACGCTGCGGTGGCGGGGCGGGCGGGTCCGCCCGCGCGCGGCGGGCGGGTGGTCCCGCCCTTCCAGTCCTTCGACCACGAGAGGCAGGCGTTCGTGCGGTGGAACATCCGGTGGCCCGGTCGGCGCGCGCGAGCCGGTCGCGGCACCACCCAGCCGGGCTGCTACCGGGCGGCCAACTACACGCCGTTGCGCCCCTGGCAGGTGCGGGAACGGCGGTTCCGGACGACGCGGCTGGGCCGGCGCGGGCTCGACCCGGCCGAGGTGCACGAGTTCCTCGACCGGGTGGCGCTCGACCTGGCCGACGTCTACCGGGCGCTCGGCGTCAGCCGGGAGGAGACCGCGCGGGTCCGGGACGCGCTGCGGCGCTGGCAGTCCGAGCAGGCGCAGATGCGGATGAACGCGGGAGCGTACCGTCGATGAGTCCCCGCGAGCGGTTCGTCATCCACCTGCCGGTCGTCGCCGGTGACCTGGCCGGCGCCGTACGCCTGGCCCGGGTCGTGGCCCGCTGGTCGGGCGTGCTCGCCCAGGCCGACCCGGGCGAGACCACCGTCTCGGCCGAGGACGAGCAGGGCGTACGCCATCGGGTCTTCTGTGATCTGCGGATGGGCGACGGCCGGCGCTGCCTGCTGCGGGCCGACCACGACGGCCCGTGCGCCCGCCGGCCGCTCCGGTGACCCGCCGCCCGGCCTGCGCACTCGTCGCGACGGGCGGGGGCTGACCGCCGCACGGGTCGATGCACCGTACCGTTGTTCCCAGCGGCGCGAGGCCGCCGTGCGTCGGGAGGTTCGCCATGCCGAAGGGTGTCTCGTTCGCTCCAGTGCGAACCGTGAGGGCGTACGAGGGGATCGTCCGGCAGGTCGAGGAGCGGATTGCCGCCGGGGTTCTGCGGCCGGGGGACCGGCTGCCGAGCGAGCGCGAACTGACGACGCAGTTCGACGTCAGCCGGTCCACTGTGCGTGAGGCGCTGCGCGTGCTGGAGAGCAGCGGCCTGATCCGTTCGCGTCCCGGTGACCCGCTCGGGCCGCAGGTGATCGCCTCGACGGCCTCGGCGATGCGCAAGCTGTTCGCCCGGGTCGTGGACAGCCGGCGGCTCGGCGTGGCGGAGTTGCTCCAGTTCCGGATGATCATCGAGTCGGCGGCCGGTTCCGTCGCCGCCCGGATGGCGTCACCGTCCGAGCTGGACGAACTGGAGCAGGCGCTGGCGGGCATGCGGGACGCGGTGGCCGACGGCTACGAGGCGTTCAGCGCGGCCGACGTGCGCTTCCACGAGCACGTCGCCCGGCTGTCCGGGAACGAGTTGCTCGTGCTCTGCCTCGACGCGGTCCGGAGCATGGTGCTGGACCTGATCTCCACCAAGCTCGCCGAGTCGCCGGACCGCGAGGCCCTGATGGAGCGCACCCTGGCCCACCACCGCCGCGTTCTCGACGCGATGCGCGCCGGTGAGGCCGACGAGGTCACCCGGCTGACCCGCGAGGAACTGCACCGCTACTACGCCGAGTACGTGCCGGAGGCGCGCCGCTCGATGGTGGACGTATTGCTCTGAATCCGCCTGATGTGGCCTGACCTCGGATTATGAGAGTCGGCCATCAGCTGAGCAGGCTCTTCCCTTCAACTGGTCTGACCAGTAGCCTCCCCCACATCTCGTCGTGTACCACGGGGGACCACCAGTTGCCCAATGCATCGACCGCCCCGGATTGGGGCGGAGGTCGCACCGCTTCACATGGGAGAAGCTGCATGAAGTCGTCCAGATTCGCCGCGATCGCCGCGGCAGCCCTGGTCTGTCCGGGACTCGTGCTCGTCGGGTCGCCCGCGTCGGCCAACCCCGCCGCCGGCGCCCCGGGCGCCCACAACGCCATCACCGACGTTCCCGGAATCCAGGTCGGCCAGGTCCAGTCCGACACCGCCCCGTACCTGACCGGCACCTCGGTCGTGTACATGCCGCAGATGTCTGTGGCGAGTGTGGACCAGCGTGGCGGCGCCCCCGCCACCAAGGAGACCGACCTGCTCAGCCCGCTCAACTCGAACCCGGGCGTCAACGCGATCCAGCTCGGTGGCAGCAGCATGTACGGGCTGTCCGCCACCAACGGCATCATCCGCTGGCTGGAGGACCGTGGCGAGGGCGTACGCGTCGGCGCCGGCGGTGTGGCCCCGATCGTCCCGGCCGCGGACATCTTCGACCTCGGCCGCGGCGGTGACCCGAAGGCGCGCACCTCCGCCGAGTGGGGTTACCTCGCGGCGCAGGCCACTTCGGACGGTCCGGTCCGTCAGGGCGGCGTCGGCGGCGGCACCGGCGCCCGCGGCGGCGGCCTGCGCGGCGGCGTCGGCACCGCCAGCGTCCACCTCGGCGACGGCATCTACGTCGGCGCGATGGTGATCGTCAACCCGGCCGGCTCCCCGGTCGACCCGGCCGACTGCACCCTGTACGGCGTCAAGTTCGGCATCGGCAACGAGTTCGCCGGCTACAAGGCTCCGAAGAAGCAGGAGTGCAACCCGCCGAGCACCGCCGCGCAGCAGCCGGCGAACACCACGATCGCCGTGGTCGCCACCAACGCGCCGCTGGAGAAGGCCGCTGCCCAGCGGATGTCCGGCAACGCGCACGACGGCATGGCCCGCGCGATCAGCCCGATCCACACCCTGGGCGACGGTGACACCGTCTTCGCCGTCTCCACCGGCAAGGGCGAGGCGCTGCAGATCAACGACCCGGCCGACACCCGTCAGCTGAACGCCATCTTCAACGCCGGCGCCAGCACGCTGGCCCGTGCCATCGCCAAGGCCGTTCTCTCGTCCGAGAGCATCGGCAACACCACCAGCTACTGCGACCGCTACCCCTCGGCCTGCAAGGGCATGAAGCAGCTCAAGCAGTGGCGTACGCAGGGCAACGCCCCGGACGTGACCCCGGAGACCTTCGCCCAGGCCACGCAGGCGCTGGCGCAGACCCCGGTCCCCGCGCCGGCCGGTGCCGACAACGGCAAGCCCAAGCCCAAGCCGAAGGCCGCTCCGGCGGGCAACACCACGCAGCAGGAGTCGCAGAACGGCATGGTCCTCGCCTCCGACAACACCGGCGGTCCCACGCTCTCCACGGGCGTGACCACGGGCCTGCTGGCCGCCGGCATCCTGGGCGTCGGCCTGCTGGGCATGCACCTGCGGGGTCGCCGCCGGGGGCAGGCTTCCGACCAGCTCGCCTGACACGCACGCCGTCTCACCCTCGCGCCGGTAGCTAGGCGCGTGTGAACGATCGAGGCGGGTTCCGTCCACTCCGGACGGGACCCGCCTCGCTGCGTTCCTCACCCCACCCTCCCCAGGGTGCGCTCGGCGGCGCCTCGTCGATCTTGGACTTATGGTGGCTCACAAAAGTCGCCACTCGGGCATCCTGGGCGCCACAACTCCAAGATCGGTGGAGTGGGCCGTCACGGCCCGCGCACCTCGAAGCAGGGCAGATGCTGGGCGCGCCGGACGCAGCCGGCCAGGCGTGGGGAGCGTGCCGCCTCGGCGGGTTGCTGCGCAGCGCTGTCGCCGGACTCCAGGGCCGGGCGTACGCAGTTCAGCCCCGGCTCGGCGACGATCGTCGACGTCCCGCGTCCGGGCAACGCGAACCCGGCTCGGCGATGCTCGTGCCGGTGCCCCGGGCGTTGCCCTAGAGGCCGTCGGCCGGCCCGAGCCGCTGCCGGGCCAGTCGGTGTCGGGGCGACCCGAGGCACGCCTGCACCATCACCTCGACCTCCTCGCGCACTGCGGGCCGCCACGCCGACTCGCCCGCCCCGAAGCCCGTCGCCCCGCTGCGCCGGGAGGACCCCGGCTCCGGGGATCCTCCCGGGCCGTCGATCTTGCGCCTTGTGCCCTGACGAGAGGGGTGAATCCCCCCGCACCGGGGGCCGCAACTGCAAGATCGCGGGTGCAGGCACACGTAGAAGGACCTGGTGGGCGGAGCCCACCAGGTCCTTCTGGGTCGTGGTGCTGGCTACTTCTTGGAGACCTTGGTGACGTCGAACGACTGGGTCACCGCGTCCTTCGGGTAGCCCTCGACGCCGTCGCGGATCACCGCCAGGTTCGGCAGCAGGAACAGCCAGTCGCTGGCCGCCTCCTGCGAAATGACCTTCGCGGCCTCGGCGAACTTCTTGTCCCGGGTGGCCCCGTCCAGGGCCGTGTCGGCCTCGTTCATGAGCTGCGTGACGGCCGGGTTCTTGTACCGGTAGTAGTACTCCGGCTGGCCGTAGCGGACCAGGTCACGGGGCTCGACGTGGGCGATGATCGACATGTCGTAGTTGGCCTTGCCGAGCACCTTGTCCAGCCACTGCGGCATCTCGACGTTGTTCTGGGTCACCTTGATGCCGACCTCGGCGAGCTGCGAGGCGACGAACTGCGCGGAGGCGCGGGCGTAGCCGGGCGGCGGGACGTCCATGGTCAGGGTGAGCCCGTTCGCGTGACCGGCGTCGGCGAGCAGCTGCTTGGCCTTGGCGGGGTCGTGCGGGAAGTCACCGGTGCGGTCCTCGTACCACGGGTCGCTCGGCGGCACCATGCTGCCGATCTTCGTGCCGTAGCCGGACCACACGGTCTTGATCAGCGCGTCGTGGTCGATCGCGTGGCGGATCGCCTGGCGCACCCGGACGTCGGCCAGCGGGCCCTTGCTGTTGTTCATCGACAGGACGACCTCACCGGTCGTCTTGCCCTCGATCACCTGGAACTGCTTGTTGCCCTTGAACACCTCGAGCAGCTGCGGCGCCTGGATGTTCGCCACGATGTCGAGCTGGCCGGAGAGCATCGCGTTGTTCAGCGCGTTCGCGTCGGTGATGTAGCGGAAGACGGCGGTCGCGACCTTCGCCTTCTCACCCCAGTAGCCGTCGTTGCGCACCAGGGTGATGCTGTCGCCGCGGTTCCACTTGTCGAACTTGAACGGGCCGGTGCCGTTCGGCTTGGTCCCCAGGTCGGTGGCGTTCTCCTTGAGCACCACGCCGACGCGGCCGGCGACGTCGAACAGCCAGCTCTGGCTCGGCCGCGACAGCGTCACCTCCACGGTGGACGCATCCGGCGCCTCGACGGTCTTCACGACCGTCATCTGGGACTTGAACGGGTTCGTCGAGCCCTCCGCGGTCACCCGCTTGAAGCTCCACACCACGTCCTGCGCGGTGAGCTTCTGGCCGTCGTGGAAGGTCACGCCGTCGCGGAGCTTGAACGTGTACTTGGTGCCGTCGTCGGACATCTTCCATTCGCTGGCCAGCAGCGGCTCCACCTCACCGGTGTCCGCGTTCTGGCGCACCAGGCCCTCGTACACGTTGTAGAGCAGGACCTGCGGGATCGCGGCGCCGGCCTCGGCGGTCAGGTCGAGGCTCACCGGCTCGAGGTAGGCGCCGAGGGTGACCGTACCGTTGCCGGAACCGCCACCGCCGGTGGTGGTCTCGGAGTCACCATCGCTACTGCACGCGGTCAGAGCCAGCGCCGTGGCGAGCAGCACGGCGGGCAGCGTTATCTTCAGCCGATTCATTCGTGTGTCCCATCGCGAAGAACGCCAAGGGCGCTCGTAGCCTGTGAGGCGGGACACTAGGAGTGTGGTACCCGATGCAAAAGGGCCAGTTCAGCGGGGTCGGCAGGTACCAATCGGCGTCTGACTACCGGGCCACCCGGAATCCGGTGTTGCCACTTGAGGAGTCAACGGTGGTCCGACTCCGTGCGGCCACGCGGTAACGGTTGCAATAAGAGTCGTGGCAGAGGTACGAACCACCCCTGATGACGCTCTCACCTGGTGAGACGTGTCCTCGGCGGTCGCGCCAGGGTTCGGCCGTGAGTTCCCAAACGTTGCCCGCGACGTCGTACAGGCCGTAGCCGTTCGGCGGAAACGCGGTCACCGGAGAGGTGCCCACGAACCCGTCGTCCGCCGTGTTGACAGCGGGAAAGGCGCCCTGCCAGATGTTGCACAGGTGCCGCCCGCCCGGGGTCAGCTCGTCGCCCCAGGCGTAGCGGGCCTGGGACAGCCCGCCGCGTGCCGCGTACTCCCACTCGGCCTCGGCCGCCAGCCGCGTCCCCGACCACTCGCAGTACGCCTCGGCGTCCCGGTGGGAGACGTGGACGACCGGATGCCGCTCGCGTCCGGACAGGCCCGAGCCGGGCCCGTCCGGAGCCGCCCAGCGCGCCCCCTCGACCGCCAGCCACCAGGGCGCGCCCGGCACCGTGGCGTCGAGCACCCACGGGCGCGCGGACGGGGCGAGCAGCAGGTGGAAGACGAAGGACCAGCCGTACCGTTCCGCGTCGGTGCGGTAGCCGGTGGCCTCGACGAAGCGGGCGAACTGCCGGTTCGTCACCGGTGTCGCGGCGATCTCGAACGGGGCCACGGTGACCGGGCGGACCGGCCCTTCCAGGTCCTCCGGGAAGCCCTCCGGATCGTCGGTGCCCATGAGGAAGGTACCGCCGGGCAGCGCGATCAGGTCGTCCGTACCGGCGGGGCCGGCGCGGACGGCACTGGGGCCGGCCGTCGATCCGGCGGCGGCGGGCGGGCGTTTCGGCGCGCAACACGGCGACGGCGGAGGGCTTCCTCGGCCGTCGTCCGGTTCAGCCGATTCGGTGCTCACATCCGTGCTACGCCGGCAGGACGTCCGCCTGGTACGCGTCCTCGCTGATGGCGGCGGCGACGGCGTCCCCGAAGTCCTCCGTCGACATGCCCATCTCCGGCCCGCGCATCGCGCCCAGGCGCGGCAGCACCGCCTTCACCCCGTCCTCCAGGCTGCGGGCCGCCTCCGGGTGGCCCAGGTGCTCCAGCATCAGCGCGGCGCTGAGGATCGACCCGGCGGGGTTGGCCCAGCCCCGGCCCGCGATGTCGGGCGCGGAGCCGTGCACCGGCTCGAACATGCTCGGCGCCGACCCGGTCGGGTTGAGGTTGCCGCTCGCGGCCAGGCCGAGACCGCCCTGCACGGCCGCGCCGAGGTCGGTGATGATGTCGCCGAACAGGTTGTCGGTGACCACGACGTCGAACCGCTCCGGCTGGGTGACCAGGTAGAGGCACATCGCGTCGACGTGCACGTACTCCACCGAGATCTCCGGGTACTCCGCCGCGACCTCCTCGAAGGTCCGCTGCCACAGGTCGCCGGCGTACGTGAGGATGTTCGCCTTGTGCACCAGGGTCACGTGCTTGCGGCGGGTCAGGGCCAGCCGGAAACCGTGCCGGATGAGGCGTTCGACCCCCTTGCGCGTGTTGACCGACTCCTGGGTGGCGATCTCGTCCGGCCCGCCCCGGTGGATGAAACCGCCGGCACCGACGTAGGCGCCCTCGGTGTTCTCCCGCAGGATCACCAGGTCGCACTGCTCCGGACGCAGCCCGCCGATGGGCGAGGGCACACCTGGTAGCAGCTTGACCGGCCGCAGGTTGACGTACTGGTCGAAAGCGGTCCGCAGATGGATGACCAGGCCGCGTTCCAGCACCCCGGGTGGCACCGAGGGGTCGCCGACGGCGCCGAAGAGAATGGCGTCCGCCTTGGCCAGTTCCCGCTCCACGTCCGGCGGCACGACCTGGCCGGTGATCCGCCAGTAGTCCGCGCCGAGTTCGTAGTCTTCCCAGACCAGGTCCAGCCCGAACCGCTGGGCGGCGGCGTCGCACGCCTTGACCGCCTGCGCGGTGACCTCCGGTCCGATGCCGTCGCCGGGCACCAGCGCGATTCGCTGGGCGCTCATTAGTCCACCTCTGTCCGCGTGCAGGAGACCCTCACCTGCCATCGTCGGCCAAGAGTGGCGGGATCGGGCCCTCCGCAACAGGTCCAGGTCTCCGGCTAGGCTGGTACCAGCGGGATGCGGATGGTGTGCGCAGGAGTGCGACGACGGGACGAGGCGAGATCCCCGCGAGAGGTGGGGAGGTCGAGATGGCGGATTTTCTGCTGCCGGTCAACCCGCAGAGCACGGTTCCGCTCTACGAGCAGATCATCACGGGGCTTGAGGACGCGATCCTCGCGGGGCAGTACGACGACGGCCCGCTGCCCAGCACCCGCCGTCTGGCCGAGGCGCTGGGCGTCTCCCGGAACACGGTGCTGACCGCGTACGACCGGCTCATGGAGCAGGGCCTGATCGCGACGATTCCCCGGCGCGGCCTCTACGTCTCCTCCGAGGCGGTGGTCCGGATGCGGGCCGCGCGCCGGACCTCCCGCTCCGCGACACGGCCCATCGACTGGGAGGCACGGCTGCCCGAGCCGCCGCCCACCCCCGTACACCGGGACCCGGCGTGGTCGCGGGCGCCGTTCCCCTTCGTCGTCGGCCAGCCGGATCCCGGCATGTTCCCCACCGGCGCGTGGGAGCGGGCGCAGCGCGAGGCGGTACGGCAGGACGGGCTGTCCCGGGTGATCGGGGACGCCGGCCAGGCCGACGACCCGCAGCTCGTCCGCCAGCTCTGTGAGCACGTGCTGCCGTCGCGTGGCATCTCGGCCGAGCCGAACCAGGTGATGATCACGCTGGGCTCGACGCACGCGCTGCACCTGCTGGCGAGCGTCCTGGTCCGGCCGGGCAGCGTCGTGCTGGTGGAGGACCCGGGCTACCCCGACGCGCGGACGATCATGCAGATGGCGGGCGCCGACGTGGTGCCCGGCCGGGTGGACGAGGACGGCCTCGTCGTGGAGGACCTGCCGGCCGACCTGCACGGCGCGGAGCTGGTGTACGTCACGCCGAGCCACCAGTACCCGACCGGCGCGACGATGTCGGCGTCCCGGCGTGAGGAGCTGCTGCGCCGGGCCGGCGCGGCGGACGCGGTGGTGATCGAGGACGACTACGACCCGGAGATGACGTTCCGGGGCATCCCGGCGGTCGCGGTGCGGGCGCTGGACGACGAGGACCGCGTGGTCTACCTCGGCAGCTTCAGCAAGCTGCTGGCGCCGGGCCTGCGGCTCGGTTACGTGGTGGCGTCCCCGGCGCTGGTGGAGGCGATGCGGGCCCGCTCCCGCTACGTGCTGCGCCACCCGCCCGGACCGATGCAGCGCGCCCTGGCCCGGATGATCGCCAGCCGGGACCTCGCCCGCCACGTGCGGCGTATCCGCGCCCACTACCAGGGGCTGTACGAGGAGATGACGCGCGCGATCGAGCGCCACGTGCGCTGGGGGCCGCAGCCGGTGCCGCGCGGCGGCCTGGCCCGGTGGATCACCGGCCCGCCCGGTCTGGACGCCGGGCAGCTCGCCGTCGACCTGCGCCGCCAGGGTGTCCTGCTCGACCCGGGCGAGCCGTACTGGACCACCCGCCCCACCCCGCGTCACCACTTGCGGCTGGGGTACCAGGTGATGCCGCTGGACCGGATCGACGAGGGGGTCCGGCGGGTCGCCGCGGCCGTAGAAGACCAGGTCCGGCCACGGCTGGTACCCCCACCGACCCGGAAACTGGACGTTCCCCTCCGGGGTCGGAGTTCGTAACCTCCGACGCCATGACGTCGGACACCCATGCCTCCCTCCGCGCCGGCCATCTCGTGGACGAGCAAGCCGTCGTGTCGCTCACCCAGGACCTGGTCCGCATCCCCTCGACCTGGGACGCCGCGCAGGGGCGGAGCGAGCAGCCAGTGGCGGAGCTCGTCGCGCAGGTCATGCGGGGCTTCGGCTGGCGGCCGGAGGTCACCGAGGTCGTTCCCGGGCGGCCCAACGTGGTGGCGGTGGTGGAGGGCGGCCTGCCCGGTCCGACGCTGATGTTCGAGGGGCACACCGACGTCGTCACCGAGGGTTCTCCCGAGGAGTGGACGGTCGACCCGTTCGGCGGCGACATCGTCGACGGGCGGCTGTACGGTCGCGGCTCCGCCGACATGAAGGCCGGCGTCGCCGCGATGATCCACGCGGCCCGGGCCGTCGAGCTGGCCGGACCGTTCCCGGGCCGGATCGTGGTGGCGGCCCTGGTGGACGAGGAGGGCCAGATGCTCGGCGCGAAGCACTTCACCACCACCGCGCTGGCCCGCGAGGTGGACGCCGCGATCATCTGCGAGCCGGAGGCGGAGGAGATCTGCGCGGTCGCCAAGGGCGCGGTCCGCCTGCTGGTCACCTGCACCGGCAAGATGGCGCACGGCGCGATGCCGCAGCACGGCCGCAACCCCGTACCGGCGGTGGCGGAACTGGTGGCCGCGCTCGGCCGGTACCAGAAGGAGCTGCAGGCCGACCCGGGGGAGCACGAGCACCTCGGCTTGACGTTCCTGACCCCCACGGTCCTGGACGCCGGCTCCGCCGACCAGCTCAACGTCATCCCCGGCCGCGCCGTGCTCGGCGTGGACTGCCGGACCGTCCCCGGCGTCGACCACGCCGCGCTCGCCGCGCGCGTGCGCTCCGACGCCGACGAAATCGGCGCCCGGCACGGCGTCAGCTTCGCCGTCGAGGTCGTCGACGACCGGCCGTGCGCGGTCACCCCGGAGGACCACCCGATCTCCCTGGCGGTGGCGCAGGCGCACAGCGCCGTCACCGGTACGGCGCCGGTCTTCGGCGGTGTGCCCGGCGCGACCGACGGCACCATCCTGTGGCGCGACAGCGGCATCCCGAACGTGGTGTACGGCCCCGGCCCGAAGTGGATCGCCCACCAGCCCGACGAGTACGTCGAGGTCGACGACATCGTCCGCAAGACCAGGGTCTACGCCGAGGCGGCGCTGGCCTTCCTCACCGGCGCCGCGACGGGTGCGGCGTCGTGACCGCGCAGGAGCTGCTGACCGCGCTGCCCGCCGGCCTGCCGATCGGCGCGGGCTGGGCCACCACCGCGCAGACCGCGCCGGTCCGTTTCCCGTACGACGGCAGCACCGTGACCCAGGCGCCCTGGGGTGACACCGCCGACGCGGAAGCGGCTGTCGACGCCGCGCACGAGGTCGCCGCGGAGATGGCCGGCCTGCCCGGTCACCGGCGGCGCGCCATCCTCACGACAGTCGCCGCCGAGGTCCGCGCCCGCGCCGACGACCTCGCCGAACTGCTGGTCCTGGAGACCGGCAAGCCGCTTGTCGACTGCCGGGTCGAGGTCGCCCGCACGCTCGTCACGCTGGAGACGGCGGCCGAGGAGGTCGGGCACCTCACCGGCGAGACGGTGGCACTGGACATGCAGCCGGCCGGCGAGGGCATGCTCGGCTTCTGGGTACGCCGACCGGTCGGCGTCGTCGTCGGCATCACCGGGTTCAACTACCCGCTGCTGCTGGCCGCCCACAAGGTCGCGCCGTCGGTGGCGGCGGGCTGCCCGGTGATCGTCAAGCCGGCGCCGAACACGCCGCTGGCCACGCTGGTGCTGATCGACCTGTTCCGCCGGGCGGGCTGCCCGGCCGCCGGCGTCCAGCTCGTCACCGGCGGTGTCGAGGTCGGCAAGCTCCTGACCACCCACCCGCGCGTCGCCGCCGTGTCGTTCACCGGGTCCGCGCAGGTCGGCCACCAGATCGCCCGCGCCGCGGCCCCGCGCAAGGTGCTGCTGGAACTCGGGTCCAACGCGGCGCTCGTCGTCGGCCGCGACGCCGACCTCGACCGGGCTGCGGAAGCGGTCGTACGCGGCGGGTTCTACGCCTCCGGCCAGGCGTGCATCAGCGTGCAGCGGGTGATCGTCGAGGAGCCGGTCCGCGAGGCGCTGCTGGACCGCCTCCGGCCGCTGCTGGCGAACGTCACCACAGGTGATCCCCGGTCCGCCGACACCCGCGTGTCCGCCCTGGTGGACGAGGCGTCCACCGAGCGGGTCCACTCGTGGGTGGACCGCGCGGTCGCCGCCGGGGCGCGCTGCCTGGCCGGCGGTACGGCGCAGGGCCGGGTGCTGCAGCCGACGGTGCTCGTCGACGTCCCCGAGGGCGCCGAGTGCTGGGCGGAGGAGATCTTCGGGCCGGTGGTCTGCGTCCGGTCGGTGCCGGACATGGACGCGGCAGTCGAGCTGGTCAACCGGTCCCGCTACGGGCTCCAGGCCGCCGTCTTCACCCGCGACCTGGCGGTGGCCCTCGACGTGGTGCGCCGCCTCGACGTCGGTGGCGTGCTCGTCAACGAGGTGCCCGGCTTCCGCGCCGACAACATGCCGTACGGCGGCGTCAAGGACTCCGGCATCGGCCGGGAGGGACCGCGCTTCGCCATGGAGGAGCTGACCGTGACCAAGATGGTGATGATCAGGCCATGATTCGGAGTGGGAGCACACAGGCATGGTGATCTACTTCGTCCGGCGGCTGGCCATCCTCGCGGTATCCCTGTTCGCCGCGTCGATCCTCGTCTTCACGATGCTGTCGCTGCTGCCGGGCGACCAGGCGCAGGCGATGCTCGGCGTGAACGCCACGCCGGAGGCGCTGGAGGCGCTGCGGGAGCAGTTCGGGACGAACCGCCCCTTCACCGAGCGGTACCTCGACTGGGCCGGCGGCCTGATCCGCGGTGACTTCGGCATCTCGCCGCTGAGCGGGGTGTCGGTCGGCTCGGAGATCGGCGACAAGCTCGGCGTGACGGTGCCGCTGATCCTGGCCGGGATGACGCTGGCGCTGCTCATCGCCGTACCGCTGGGCATCCTCGCCGCGGTGAAGAGCCGGACCGCGATCGGCACGGCGCTGTCCGCGCTGAGCCAGGTCGGCATCGCCGTTCCGTCGTTCTGGCTCGGCATCCTGCTCATCACCGTGTTCGCGGTGAAGCTGCAGTGGCTGCCCGCCGGCGGGTTCACCGGATGGGACGACTTCGGCGGCACCGTGCGGGCCCTGCTGATGCCGGCGCTGGTCCTCGGCGTGGCCCAGGGCGCGATCCTGATGCGCTACGTCCGGTCCGCGGTGGTCGAGGTCATGCAGGAGGACTTCATCCAGACCGCGCGGGCCAAGGGGCTCAGCCGCTCGCAGGCGCTGACCCGGCACGCGCTGCGCAACGCGGCCATTCCGGTCATCACCGTCCTCGGTCTGCAACTCGCGACGCTGCTCATCGGCACCGTCGTGATCGAGAACGTCTTCGGCCTGCCCGGTCTCGGTCGGATGCTGCTGCAGGACGTGGGCAACCGCGACCTGCTGAAGGTGCAGGGCACGGTGATGGTGCTGACCGCCGCGGTGCTTCTGATCAACTTCGTCGTCGACGTGGTGTACCACGCGGTCGACCCCAGGCTGAGGAGCAAGGCATGACATCAGTCGCCGACGCCCCACCGGACGCCACCGCCGACGTCGTCGCGGCCGGCCCGGTCAAGCCGCGCCGCCGCTGGAACCTCACGCTGGTGATCGGCGCCGGCCTGGTGGGCCTGGTCGTCCTCACCGCGCTGGTGTCGTTCCTCTGGACGCCGTACGACCCCACCCGGGTCGACCCGTCGCAGACGCTGCTCTCCCCGGGCGGCGACCACTGGCTCGGCACCGACCACTTCGGCCGGGACATCGTCAGCCAGCTCCTCGTCGGCGCGCGGACCACACTGTTCGTCGGCGTCGTCGCGGTGGCGATCGCGGCCGTCGTCGGCGTACCGCTGGGTCTGCTCGCCGCCACCGGGCACCGCTGGCTCAGCGAGCCGGTGATGCGGGCGCTGGACATCGTGTTCGCGTTCCCGGCCATCCTGCTGGCGATCATCCTGGCGGCAGGCTTCGGCGCGTCCACGCTCACCGGCATGATCGCGATCGGCGTCGCCAACGTCCCGGTGTTCGGCCGCCTCACCCGGGCCGGCGCGATGCAGGTGCTGCAGAGCGACTTCGTGCTGGCCGCGCGCAGCTACGGCCGCCGGGGCGTGGTGCTCATGGTCCGGTACGTGCTGCCCAACATCGCGGCCCTGCTGATCGTGCAGGCGTCGGTGTCGTTCGCGCACGCGGTGCTCGCCGAGGCGGCGCTGTCCTACCTCGGGTACGGCACCCCGCCGCCGACCCCCACCTGGGGCCGGATGCTCCAGGAGGCCCAGAACTACTTCGTCGTGCAGCCGATGCTGGCCGTCTGGCCCGGTCTGGCCATCGCCCTGTCGGTGCTCGGGTTCAACCTCATGGGCGACGGGCTGCGCGACGCCCTCGACCCGCGGCTGAGAGGACGGTGACCGGCGTGAGCGGGCTCGTGGTGGAGGACCTCGTCGTCAAGGTCCACGACATCCAGGCCGTCAAGGGCGTCTCGTTCGAGATCGGGCGGGGCCGGCGGATGGGGCTCATCGGCGAGTCCGGCTGCGGCAAGTCCCTGACCGCGCTCGCGCTGATGGGCCTGCTGCCGCACGGTGTGACGGCGTCCGGCCGGGTGCTGCTCAACGGGCGGAACCTGCTCGACCTGTCCGACAAGCAGATGTGCGCGGTCCGTGGCAACGACATCGCCATGGTGTTCCAGGAGCCGATGACGGCGCTGAACCCGCTGATGCGGGTCGGCAACCAGGTCGCCGAGTCGCTGCGGCTGCACAAGGGGATGAGCCGCGCGGCGGCCTCCGCCCGCGCCGTCGAACTGCTCGAACGGGTCCAGCTGCCCGAGCCCGACCGGACCGCGCGCAAGTACCCGCACCAGCTCTCCGGCGGTCAGCGCCAGCGGGTCGTGCTGGCCATCGCGCTGGCGTGCGACCCGGCCGTGCTGGTCGCGGACGAGCCCACCACCGCGCTGGACGTCACGGTGCAGGCGGAGATGCTGCGGCTGATGGACACGCTGGTGCGCGAGGAGGGCGCGTCGCTGCTGCTCATCACGCACGACCTGCCGGTGGTCGCCAGCATCTGCGAGGAACTGCTCGTCATGTACGGCGGCTCGATCGTCGAGCACGGCGACGTGGCGACCGTCTTCGACTCGCCCCGGCACCCGTACACGGCGGGCCTGCGGGCGTCGACGGTGCTGGAGAGCACCGACGGCAGCGGCCGACTGTCGACCATCCCGGGCCGCGTGCCGTCGCTCGGGTCGTTCCCCACCGGCTGCGTGTACCGCAACCGCTGCTCGCGCGCCGACGACGTCTGCGGCACCGTGCCGCTGCTGACGGCGCCGCCCGGCAGCACCCAGCGGGCCGCCTGCCACCACCCGATCGAGAGCGACCAGCCCCTAGGAAGCGGGAAGGCCAGCGCATGACCACCACCCCGTTGCTGGAAGCCGTCGACGTGGTGCGCGAGTACCGCGCCCCGCGGCGGTCGCTGCGTACGCCGGGCCAGCCGATCCGCGCGCTCGACGGCGTGAGCGTGCAGGTCCACGAGGGCGAGGCGTTCGGCATCGTGGGGGAGAGCGGCTCCGGCAAGTCGACGCTGTCGCGCATCCTCATGGCCCTCGACCAGCCGACGTCGGGCACCGCGTTCTACAACGGCCAGCGCATCAGCGGCGTACCGGAGCGGAAGCTCGCGTTCCTGCGGCGCGACGTGCAGATGGTGCTCCAGGACCCGATGTCGTCGCTGAACCCGCGGATGCGCGTCGCGGACATCATCGCGGAGCCGATGCGCGCGCTGCGCCTGCCCGGCGACCACCGGGCCCGGGTGGCCGAGCTGATGCACTCCGTCGGCCTGCCCGAGGAGGCGGTGACCCGCTACCCGCACCAGTTCTCCGGCGGTCAGCGGCAGCGCATCGCGATCGCCCGCGCCCTCGCGGCCGGGCCCAAGGTCATCGTCGGGGACGAGCCGGTCAGCGCGCTCGACGTGTCGGTGCGCGCGCAGATCCTCAACCTGCTCACCGACCTGGCCGAGCAGTTCAAGCTGACCCTGATCCTGGTCTCCCACGACCTGTCCGTGGTCCGGTACCTCTGCGACCGGATCGCGGTGATGAACCAGGGCCGGATCGTCGAGACGGGTGACACCGAATCGATCTACTCCGACCCTCAGCACCCCTACACCCAGAGGCTGCTGTCCGCGGTGCCCACCCTGAGCGGCGACCTCCTGGACCGATTCAACAGGAGCAGCACATGAGGTTGGTTGACCGCGTCGCCGTCGTCACCGGAGGCGCCAGCGGCATCGGACTGGCCACCGTCGGCCGGCTGGTCGAGGAGGGCGCGCGCGTCGTCATCGCCGACCTCGACGGCGACCGCGCCGCCGAGGCGGCCGCCGGCTTCGGGTCCGCCGTCGTCGGCGTGGCCTGCGACGTCACCCGGGCGCAGGACTGCCGCGCCGCCGTCGAGACCGCCGTCGAGCGGTTCGGGCGGCTCGACCTCATGCACGCGAACGCCGGTACGCCGTTCACCGGACCGGTCGACGAGGTGGACCAGGCGACGCTGGACCGCGTGATCGACGTCAACCTCAAGGGCGCGTTCTGGACCGCGCAGGCGGCCGTGCCCGCGCTGATCGAGGCCGGCGGCGGCGCGATCGTGTTCACCGCGTCCCTGCAGGCCGTCATCGCCCGCCCCCGGTACGCGCCGTACACCGCCGCCAAGCACGGCGTCATCGGCCTGATGAAGGCGCTGGCGCTGGAACTCGCGCCGCACGGCATCCGGGTCAACGCGATCGCCCCGGCGGCGACCGAGACGCCGATGTTGTCGGCGTTCCTCGGTGGCATGGGCGACGTGCCGGACAGCGCCAGGGAGAACTTCCGCGCGTCGATCCCGCTGGGCCGCATGGCGACGCCACGGGACTCCGCCGACGCGGTGGTGTTCCTCGCCAGCGAGGAGGCGCGGATGGTCACGGGCCACACGCTCGTCCTCGACGGCGGCACGACGGCCGGCTGAGGCGTACCGTGACCAGTTCGCTGGCGGACCCTCCGTACGAGGGCACGATCGGACGCACCTACCACGACTCGACGGAGCACTGGAGCGCGCCGCCGTCGGCCGCCCCGGGCACCCCGAACGTGGTGTACGTGCTGCTGGACGACGTCGGGTTCGCCGACTTCGGCTGCTTCGGCGCCGAGATCGACACCCCGACGATCGACCGGCTGGCCGCGTCCGGGCTGCGGTACACCAACTTCCACACC
The DNA here is from genome assembly GCF_000568915.1 of Micromonospora sp. M42. Taxonomy (NCBI): domain Bacteria; kingdom Bacillati; phylum Actinomycetota; class Actinomycetes; order Micromonosporales; family Micromonosporaceae; genus Micromonospora; species Micromonospora sp. M42. The sequence continues at coordinate 5,534,129 of NZ_KK037233.1, forward strand.
TCGCCGCTGTGCTCGCCGACCCGGGCCAGCGTGCTCACCGGCCGCAACCACCACAGCGTCGGCATGCGCATGCTGTCCAACTTCGACAGCGGCTTCCCCAGCGGCCGGGGGCGGATCACCCACGCCGCCGCCACCGTCGCGGAGATGCTCGCCGACGCCGGGTTCAACACCATGGCGGTCGGCAAGTGGCACGTCGCGCCGCTGGAGCACACCACGCCGTCCGGGCCGTACGACCAGTGGCCGCTGGGGCGCGGCTTCGAGCGGTACTACGGCTTCCTGGAGGCGGAGACCGACAACTTCTATCCGGAGCTGGTCCACGACAACCACCAGGTGGACCCGCCGGCCACCCCGGAGGAGGGTTACCACCTCACCGAGGACCTGACCGACCGGGCCATCGGGTTCGTCCGGGACCAGACGTCGTTCACCCCGGAGAAGCCGTTCTTCCTCTATCTGGCGTACGCCGCGGCGCACGCCCCGCACCAGGCCCCGCCGGAGTACCTGGCGAAGTACCGGGGCCGCTACGACGCCGGCTGGGACGTCGTCCGCGCGGACCGGCACCGGCGGCAGATCGGGCTGGGCATCATCCCGCCGGACGCGCCGCTGCCACCGCACAACCCCGGCGTCGTGCCGTGGGACGACGTGCCGCCGGAGCAGCGCCGCCTGTTCGCCCGCATGCAGGAGGCGTACGCGGCGATGGTCGACCACACCGACGCCCAGCTCGGGCGCCTGGTCGACTTCCTGGAGCGGATCGGCCGCCTCGACAACACGATCTTCGTGGTCATGTCGGACAACGGGGCCAGCCCCGAGGGCACGCCGCTCGGCACGCTCAACCCCACCGCCTTCCAGAACCGGGTGCCGGAGAATCTCCAGGACAGCCTGGACCGGATCGACGAGATCGGCGGCCCGCGGGCGCAGAGCAACTACCCGCTGGGCTGGGCGCAGGTCAGCAACACCCCGTTCCGCCGCTACAAGCAGCACACCCACGAGGGCGGGGTCCGGGTGCCGTTCGTGCTGAGCTGGCCGGCCGGTGACGTGCCCGGCGGGCAGGTGCGCACGCAGTTCCAGCACAGCATCGACGTCACCGCGACGGTGCTCGACCTGGTCGGGGTGCAGCCGCCCGCGGTGCGCCGGGGCGTACCGCAGATGCCGCTGCACGGCCGCAGCTTCCGCGACGGGCTGCGCGACCCGGCGGCGCCGCCGTCGCGGGACCGCCAGTACTTCGAGATGTTCGGCCACCGTGGCATCTACCACCAGGGCTGGAAGGCTGTCGCGTTCCACGAGCGCGGCACCTCGTGGGACGAGGACCGCTGGGAGCTGTACCGGATCGACGAGGACCCGACCGAGAGCCGGGACCTCGCCGCCGAGTACCCGGAGGTGCTGCGGCGTCTCATCGAGGAGTTCTGGATCGAGGCGGCCCGCTACGACGTGCTGCCGCTGGACGACAGGGGATTCGCGGTCCGGGCCCGGGTGCCACGCCCCGGGTCGGTGCGGGACCGGCTTGTCTTCACCTACCTGGCGGGCGTACCGACTGTGTCCGGCGCGGCGGTGCCGCCGACGATGAACCGCTCGCACGCCATCACCGCGCGGCTGCGCCGCACCGACGCGGCGCAGGGCGGCGTGATCGTGGCGCTCGGCAACGTCAGCGGCGGCTACGTGCTGCACATCAAGGACAACCGCCTGGTGTACGAGTACAACTACCTCGGCGAGCACCACGTGCTGCGGTCCGAGGGCGAGCTGCCGCTGGGCCCGGTGGAGCTGACCTTCGAGCTGACCAAGACCGCCGACTGCCAGGGCGTCGGCCGGCTGTACGTGGACGGCGAGGCGGCGGGCGCGGCGCTGTTCCCGCGGTTGCTGCCGTTCTTCCACGGGTTCGCCGGCATGGACATCGGGCGCAGCATCCACTCGCCGGTGTCGCCGAGCTACCCGGCCCGGCACGAGTTCTCCGGCGAGCTGGAGTACGTGCGGTTCCGGCTGGCCGCGTCCGAGGAGGTCGGCGAGCCCATCGCGGCGGCGGACGACGTCGCGCCACGGCCGTCGGCCGGCGTGGGGTTCGAGGTCGTGGACTGACGCGCGCGGCGCGTACGGCGACGGCGCGTGGACGGACCTCGTTGTCCGTCCACGCGCCGTCTGTCTGCGGGGGCCTCAGCGCAGGGCCAGGCCCCACAGCGGGTCCTCCAGGAACCGCCCGACGTGGGCGAGCACCCGGCTGCCCAGCTCCCCGTCCACGAGCCGGTGGTCGAACGACAGTGACAACTGCACCGTCCACCGGGGAACGACCTGCTCGTCGACGACCCACGGCATGCGGCGCAGCGCGCCGAGGCAGAGGATCGCCGCCTCACCGGGGTTGAGGATCGGGGTGCCCGCGTCCACCCCGAACACTCCGATGTTGGTGATGGTGACGGTGCCGCCGGCCAGGTCGGCGGGACGGGTGCGGCCCTCCCGCGCGGTGGCCGCCAGCTCGTTCAGCGCGACCGCGAGGTCCCGTACCGGAAGGGTCTGCGCGGCCTTGACGTTCGGCACCAGCAGGCCGCGCGGCGTCGCGGCGGCGATGCCGAGGTTGACGTCGGCGAACCGGACGATCTCCTGGTTCTCCTCGTCCCACCGGGCGTTGACGTCCGGGTGCCGGCGGATCGCGTCCAGCAGCGCCAGCGACGCCACGAGCAGCGGGCTGACCTTGATGCCCTGGAAGGACGGGTCCTGCTTCAGCCGGTCCACGAACTCGACGGTGCCGGTCATGTCGACGGTGAGGAACTCCGTGACGTGCGGCGCGGTGAACGCGCTGGCGACCATGGCGGCGGCCGTCGCCTTGCGCACCCCGCGTACGGGCAGGCGCTCGTCCCGCCGGGCGTCGGTCGCCGCTGCCGGGCCGGTGGTGTGGTCGAGCAGGTCCTGGCGCGTGATCCGGCCGCCGGGGCCGCTGCCGCGCACGTCGGCCAGTTCCACGCCGAGGTCCTTGGCTAGCTTGCGCAGCGGCGGCTTGGTGAGCACCGGCGGCCGGGACGTGTGCGGCCGGCGGGCCGGCTCGGCCGGGCGGACCGACGGCGTGGCGCGACGGGGCCGGCGGGTCCGCGCCTGGGCGGACACCCCGTAGCCCACGAGCACCGCGGTACGTTCCTCGGCGGGCTCCTCGGCGGGCGGCGATGCGGCATCCGGCGCGGCGTCCGCGTCACCGCCGGTCCGGATCGCGATGATCGGCGCGCCGACCTCGACGGTCTGCCCCTCCTCGGCGAGCAGGCGGTCCACCACCCCGGCGTACGGGCTGGGCAGCTCGACGACGGCCTTTGCCGTCTCGATGTCCACCAGGATGTCGTTGAGGCCGACCGGATCGCCCGGAGCGACCCGCCAGGTGACGATCTCGGCCTCGGTGAGACCTTCGCCGACGTCGGGCAGGCGGAACTGCTGAACGCTCACTGGTACCTCTCCCTTCACGCGGCCAGGACGCGGTCGACGGCGTCGAGGATCCGGTCCAGGTCGGGCAGGTACTCCTCCTCGACCTTGGCCGGCGGGTACGGCAGGTTGAACCCGCCGACCCGCTCGACCGGCGCCTCCAGCGAGTAGAAGCACCGGCTCGTCACCTGCGCGACGACCTCGGCGCCGAACCCGGCGAACGTGGGGGCCTCGTGGACCACCACCGCCCGCCCGGTACGGCGGACCGACTCCTCGATGGTCGCCACGTCCAGCGGGGAGATGGACCGCAGGTCGATCACCTCGATGTCGCGGCCCTCCTGCGCCGCGGCCTCGGCGGCGGCGACGCAGGTGGCGACGGTGCCGCCGTACGTCAGCAGCGTCACGTCGGCGCCGGGGCGCACGACGCGGGCGCGGTGAAGCGGCATCGGCGGCCCGGCGTCCTCCGGCGTCACCTCGCCCTTGACCCAGTAGCGGCGCTTCGGCTCGTAGAAGATCACCGGGTCGTCACCGGCGACGGCCTGGCGGATCATCCAGTGCGCGTCGTCCGGGCTGGCGCAGTAGACGACCCGCAGCCCGGCGGTGTGCGCGAAGTACGCCTCGTTCGACTCGCTGTGGTGCTCCACCGCGCCGATGCCGCCGCCGACCGGGATGCGCACCACCACCGGCAGGGCGGTACGGCCGCCGGTGCGGGCCCGCATCTTGGCGAGCTGGGAGACGATCTGGTTGAACGCGGGGTAGACGAAGCCGTCGAACTGGATCTCGCAGACCGGGCGGTACCCGCGCAGCGCCAGCCCGATGGCGGTGCCGATGATCCCGGACTCGGCGAGGGTGGTGTCCACCACCCGGGCCTCGCCGAAGTCCTTCTGCAGACCGTCGGTGACCCGGAAGACGCCGCCGAGCCGGCCGACGTCCTCGCCCATCAGGAGGACCTTGTCGTCGTCCTCCATGGCGCGGCGCAGGCCGCTGTTCAGTGCCTGACAGAGAGTGAGCATGAACGAGTTCTCCGATCGGGGCGGACGTCAGTCGAGGAAGGAGCCGCGGTAGGCGACGAACGCGTCGCGCTCCTCCCGCAGAAGCTGGGGCACGCCGGACAGCACCGTGGCGAAGGCGTCCGCGAGGTCCGGGGCCGTCAGGGCCAGGCACTCCCGGCGGGTCCGGTCGGCGAGTTCGTCCGCCTCGGCCTGGATCTGGCCGAGGAACGTCTCGTCGCTCCAGCCCTCGGCGCGCATCAGCGCCTCGACCCGGGCCAGCGGGTCCCGCGCCCGCCAGGCTTCCAACTCGTCGTCGGTGCGGTACCGGGTCGGGTCGTCGGACGTGCTGTGCCCGCCCATCCGGTACGTGGTGGCCTCGACGATCGCGGGGCCGCTGCCTGCGCGGGCGTGCTCGGTCACCGCTGACGTCACCGCGTACACCGCCAGCACGTCGTTGCCGTCGACCCACTCGCTGCGCAGGCCGAACCCGGCGCCGCGCCGGTGGATCGGGGTACGCGTCTGCGACGCGGTCGGTGTGGAGATGGCCCACTGGTTGTTCTGGCAGAAGAACACCATCGGGGCGGCGTTCACGGCGGCGATGTTCATGGCCTCGCTCGCGTCGCCCTCACTGGCCGCGCCGTCACCGAAGTACGTCACGACCACCGTGTCGCTGCCGTCGCGCTGCACGCCGAGCGCGTACCCGGTGGCGTGCAGCAGCTGCGCGGCCAGCACCAGCGTGTAGATGTGGAACGAGTACGGCTCCGGGTCCCAGCCGCTGTGCGCGACGCCGCGCCACTGCCGGAGCAGGTCGGCCGGGCCGATGCCGCGCCACAGCGCCGCCGCGTGCTCGCGGTAGCTCGGGAAGACGTAGTCGTCGGCGCGTACCGCCGCGACGGAGCCGACCTGTGCGGCCTCCTGGCCGCGGCACTGCAGCCACAGGCCCAGCTCGCCCTGTCGCTGCAACGCGAACGCCTCGTCGTCGAGGCGGCGGGCCAGCCGCATCCCCCGGTACAGGTCGCGGGTGAGGCGGCCGAGGGCGTCTCGGTCGACGTCCACGTCCGGGTGCAGGCGTCCGTCCGGGGTGACGAGCTGGGTCCAGCCCTCGGCGGCGCGCGGAAGGTCGGTGGTACCGGTGAAGGGGTTGGTGACCGGTGGGTCGGCGAGATCTACGGTAGTCATTCGTCACCTTCTGGGTGCGTCGGTCTCCGCGTCACCGGGGTCGCCGGCCGTCTCGCGGATCTCGGATATGGGACCGCCCGCCGGGGTGGACCCGGCGGGCGGTGATGGGCGTACGTCTAGACCGTGTGCCGGTCGGCGAGTGTCAGCGCCTCGTCGAGGACCGCCAGTCCCGCCTTGGCCTCCGTCTCCGACACCGTGCAGGGCGGCACCACGTGGATCCGGTTGAAGTTGGCGAACACGACCAGGCCGCCCCGCTTGCACTCGGCCAGCACGTCGTTCATCTCCGGCGACGAGGCCCCGTACGGCGCCAGCGGCTCCCGGGTCTCGCGGTCGCGGACCAGTTCCAGCGCCCAGAAGACGCCGAGCCCGCGTACGTCCCCGACGCTCGGGTGCCGCTCGGCGATCTCGCGCAGCCCCGGGCCGAGCACGTCCGCGCCGATCCGGGCGGCGTTCTCGACGATGCCCTCGTCCCGCATCGCGTTGATGGTCGCGACGGCGGCGGCGGTGGCCAGCGGGTGGCCGGAGTAGGTCAGCCCGCCGGGGTAGGGGCGGGTGGCGAACGTGTCGGCGACGTGGTCGGCGATCACCACACCGCCGAGCGGCACGTAACCGGAGTTCACGCCCTTGGCGAAGGTGATCAGGTCGGGCGTCACGCCGTAGTGGTCGATGGCGAACCAGGCGCCGGTACGCCCGAACCCCGCCATCACCTCGTCGGCGATGTAGAGGATGCCGTGCCTGTTGCACAGCTCGCGTACGCCGGCGAGGAAGCCCGGCGGCGGCGGCATGATGCCGGCGGTGCCCGGCACGGTCTCCAGCACGATCGCGGCGATGGTGGACGGGCCCTCCATCTCCACGACCCGTTCGAGGTGGCGCAGCGCGAGCCGGCTCTCCTCCTCCTCGGTCGTGGCGCCGAACTCCGACCGGTACAGGAACGGGCCGAAGAAGTGCACGACCCCGGCGGTGCCGTTGTCGCTGGGCCAGCGACGCGGGTCGCCGGTCAGGTTCACCGCGGTCTGGGTGCCGCCGTGGTAGCTGCGGTACTGGGACAGCACCTTCGGCCGGCCGGTGTGCAGCCGGGCCATCCGGACGGCATGCTCGATCGCGTCCGCGCCGCCGTTTGTGAAGAACACCTTTTCCAGGCCCGCCGGGGTCCGCTCGGTGATCAGCCGGGCCGCCTCGCTGCGGGCGTCGTTGGCGTACGACGGCGCGATGGTGCACAGCTTGGCGGCCTGCTCCTGGATCGCCGCCACGACCGCCGGGTGCTGGTGGCCGATGTTGGTGTTGACGAGCTGGGAGGAGAAGTCCAGGTAGCGGTTCCCGTCGCCGTCCCAGAAGTACGAGCCCTCGGCGCGCTCGACCACCATCGGGTCGAGCAGGGCCTGGGCCGACCAGGAGTGGAAGACGTGGGCGCGGTCGAGTTCGTAGGTGCGGCGTGCGCTGGTGCTCATTGTCGCGTCTCTCCCGCTGCTCAGACGTTCTCGGGGAAGCCGAGGTTGATTCCGCCGTGGCTGGGGTCGAGCCAGCGGGAGGTGACGACCTTGCCGCGGGTGAAGAAGTGCACGCCCTCGGCGCCGTGGGCGTGGGAGTCGCCGAAGAGGCTGTCCTTCCAGCCGCCGAACGAGTAGTAGGCCATCGGCACCGGGATCGGCACGTTGACGCCGACCATGCCGACCTCGACCTCGTTCTGGTACCGGCGGGCCGCGCCGCCGTCGTTGGTGAAGATGGCGGTCCCGTTGCCGTACGGGTTGGAGTTCACCAGCTTGAGCGCCTCGTCGTAGCTGCCGACCCGCACCACCGACAGCACCGGCCCGAAGATCTCGTCGGTGTAGACGCTCATCTCCGGCGAGACCCGGTCCAGCAGGCTCGGCCCGAGCCAGAACCCGGACTCGTCGCCGTCGACCTGCACCTTCCGCCCGTCCACCACCAGTTCGGCGCCGGCCTCGACGCCCGCGTCCAGGTACGACGCGACCCGGTCGCGGTGCTCCCGGGTGACCAGCGGCCCCATGTCGCAGGAGCGGCGGCCGTCACCGATCTTCAGGCCGGCGATGCGCTCGCGGATGCGCGCCACCAGGTCGTCGGCGACGGGCTCGACGACCACCAGGGCGGAGATCGCCATGCACCGCTCGCCGGCCGAGCCGAACCCGGCGTTGACCGCCGCGTCGGCGGCCAGGTCGAGGTCGGCGTCCGGCAGCACCACCATGTGGTTCTTCGCGCCGCCGAGGGCCTGTACGCGCTTGCCGTTGCGGGTGCCGGTCTCGTACACGTACCGGGCGATCGGGGTGGAGCCGACGAACGACACGGCCTTGACCTCGGGGTGCTCCAGCAGCCGGTCGACAGCGACCTTGTCGCCGTGCACCACGTTGAACACGCCGGCGGGCAGGCCGGCCTGCTCCCAGAGCCGGGCGACGAGCAGCGACGCGGACGGGTCCTTCTCGCTGGGCTTGAGCACGACGGCGTTGCCGGCCGCGATGGCGATCGGCACGAACCACATCGGGACCATCACCGGGAAGTTGAACGGGGAGATGACGGCGCAGACGCCGACCGGCTGCCGGATGGAGTAGACGTCCACGTTCGTGGACACGCCCTCGGAGTAGCCGCCCTTGAGCAGGTGCGGGATGCCGCAGGCGAACTCCACGACCTCCAGGCCGCGGGTGACCTCGCCCAGGGCGTCCGAGACGACCTTGCCGTGCTCGGCCGTGATCAGCTCGGCCAGTTCCTGCTTGTGCTGGTTCACCAGCTCCCGGAACGCGAACAGCACCTGGGTGCGCTTGGTCAGCGACGAGTTCCGCCAGGAGGCGAACGCGGCGGCGGCGGAGGCGACCGCCTGGTCCACCTCGTCGGCGGAGGCCAGCGGCACCTCCGTCCGGACCGTGCCCAGCGCCGGATCGTAGACTGGGGCCGTACGCTCGGTGACGCCGGCGAACGCCTTGCCGTCGATCCAGTGGGTCACCCGCTCCAGCGGGACGGGAGCGGGCACGGTGCCGGGTGCTGTCTGGGTCATGCCCGGATCATCTGCGCTTCCCCAGGCCCGGGCAATGGGCACTGTGTCGTTCCAGCCCGGGAGAAGCACACATACTGTGCGCCGGAGCGAGGAGGGAGACGGTCTGATGCCGATGACGGTTCGCGACGTGCTCGAACTGCCGGCGTTGCAGCAGGCCGGGCCGCGTGTCATGGCCGGGCGGGACCGCCTGGACGCTCCGGTGCGCTGGGTGCACGTGGCCGAGATCCCGGAGATCGCCGACCTGCTCCGCGGCGGGGAGCTGGTGCTGACCACCGGTATCGGCCTGCCGCCGGACGACGACGGGCTGCGCCGGTGGATCGACGGCCTGGCGGCGGTCGGCGCGGCCGGGGTCGTGGTCGAGCTGGGCCGCCGGTTCGGCGGGACGCTGCCGGCCGCGCTCGTCGAGCAGGCCCGCAGCCGGAACCTGCCGCTCGTCGCGCTCCAGCGGGAGATGCGGTTCGTGGCGGTGACCGAGGTGGTCCACTCGGTGATCGTTGAGGAGCAGACCGCCGAGCTGCTCGCGAAGGACGAGATCCACCGGATCTTCACCGAGCTGTCGGTGGAGGGCGCGGAGCCCCGGCAGGTGCTCCGCGAGGTCACCCGTCTGTCCCGGCGTCCCGTGGTGCTGGAGAACCTCTCCCACCAGGTGCTGGCGTACGAGACCGGCCCGCTGTCGGCCGAGGAGCTGCTCGACCGCTGGGAGACCCGCTCACGCGCGGTCGAGGTCCCGTCCGGCACCGGCTACGAGCCGCGTTCGGGCTGGCTGGTGACCGGCGTGGAGGCGCGGGGCAACAGGTGGGGGCGGCTGGTGCTGCTGTGCGACCAGGAGCCGCCGGCCCGGACGAGCGTCCTGCTGGAGCGCGCCGCGTCCACCATCGCGCTGAACCAGCTCGTCGCCCGGGACGACTCGTCTGTCGAACGGCAGGCGCGCAGCAGCCTGCTGTGGAGCATCGTCAACCACTCCGCGCCGACCCGGGACGTGGCGCTGCGGGCGCGCGGGCTCGGTGTGGCGCTGGAACAGCGGCGGCTGCTCGGGGTGGTGGTCCGCCGGCGCCGGCCGGGCCCGGGGCCCGGCGCCGAGATGAACGCGCGCCGCCGGGAACTGCTGGACGCGGTGGAGACGGCGGTGCGCGACTGCGGGCTGTCGGCGCTGGCCGGGGACGTCGACGGGCTCGGTGGTGCGGAGGTCACCGTGCTCGTCGCCCTCACCGACGCCGAGTCCGACGAGGCCGCGTTGCTCGGCCTGTCCACCGCGCTCACCCGGGCGGGCGTGCGGGCCGGGTCGGACGTCGTGGTCGCCGCCGGATCAGTGGTCAGGTCGCTGGACCTGGCGCGGCGCTCGCTGATCGAGGCGGCCCAGGTGGCCGACGCCACGGCGCACACCGCCGAGCCCCGGCCCTTCTACCGGCTCCTCGACGTCCGCCTCCGGGGCCTGCTGTACCTGCTGCGCGACGACGTGCGTCTGCAGACGTTCGTCGAGCGCGAACTGGGCCCGCTGCTCTCCTACGACGAGCGGCACGGCACGAACCACGTGGCGCTGCTGGAGGCGTACCTGGTCGAGGGGCGCAACAAGCGGCGTGCGGCGGAGGAGATGTCGCTGTCCCGCTCCGCGTTGTACCAGCGGTTGCAGTTGATCGAGCGGGTGCTCGGCGTCGACCTGGATTCGAGCGAGCGGCGCCTGTCGCTGCACGTGGCGCTCACCGCCCGCGACGTCATGCGCGGCGGTGGCATCTCCGGTGCCGCGGGCTGACTGTCACCTGCCGCGACGGGCCCGGGGGCGCCGGACACCGTCGCGGGTGGGCGAGGTGTGCACGCTGACGCTGACGACCGGGATCGCCCTCGCGACGCTCTTGCGTACCGTCTCCAGCGACGCCGTGGCGGGGGAGCACTCCACGATCATCACCGCCGATCGGTCCGGGCACTGCACGTACTGGACGTGCGTCACCGCGACCCGGCGTGAGTGCAGGACGGACAGCACCTTGAGCAGGCCGGTGGTGGAGTGCCCGGGGCCGAGGTGCACCACCATCGTGCACGCGCCGGCGGGGGAGTCGTCGTGCGGCCGGACGGCCGGGCCGGGAAGCTGGCGATCGACGGTGTCGGGGGGAAACGGGAACGTGGTCACGGGAGCCTCACAGTGTCGAGCCGACAGGGTGGCTTGGCCGGCGACGCACGCGAAGGCGTACGCCGCCTAGGTAATCGGCCCGATCGCGATGTGCATGCCCACGGCGGGGAGTGTGGCACGTCTCCGGGCCGCCGGGGAGGCTCCGGCGGCAAGCCGTCCGGCACGTGAGACAGCGCTCTGACCTGCGGATCGACGATCGTGGTGGGGCTTCGCGCCGGGCGCCTGCGAGTTACCGGCCGGTACGCATGCACTTAAGGATCGTTCAGGATCTCGCTCTACACTCGGGCTTGGGACGACGACTTGAGAAGGAGCTCCGCGCATGGACGCTGACGAGATCGCCGCCGGTCGGGCCCGCTGGCAGGCCCGCTACGACGCCGCCCGCAAGCGCGACGCGGACTTCACCACGCTGTCCGGCATGAGCGTCGAACCGGTGTACGGCCCGCCGGAGGGCGCGGCGTACCCGGGCTTCGACCGGATCGGCTGGCCGGGCGAGTTCCCGTACACCAGAGGTCTGTACCCGACCGGCTACCGCGGGCGGACCTGGACCATCCGGCAGTTCGCCGGTTTCGGCAACGCCCGGCAGACCAACGAGCGGTACAAGATGATCCTCGGCGCCGGTGGCGGCGGGCTCTCCGTCGCCTTCGACATGCCGACGCTGATGGGACGCGACTCCGACGACCCGCAGTCGCTCGGCGAGGTCGGCCACTGCGGTGTCGCCGTCGACTCGGCCGCCGACATGGAGGTGCTGTTCGACGGCATCGACCTGGCCGGCGTGACCACCTCGATGACCATCTCCGGTCCGGCCGTGCCGGTCTTCTGCATGTACCTGGTCGCCGCCGAACGGCAGGGCGCCAATCTGTCCACACTGGACGGAACGCTCCAGACGGACATCTTCAAGGAGTACATCGCGCAGAAGGAGTGGCTGTTCGACCCCGAGCCGCACCTGCGCCTCATCGGCGACCTGATGGAGTACTGCGCCCGGGAGATCCCCCGGTACAAGCCGCTGTCCGTCTCCGGCTACCACATCCGCGAGGCCGGCTCGACCGCCGCGCAGGAGCTGGCGTACACGCTGGCCGACGGGTTCGGGTACGTCGAGCTGGGCCTGTCGCGCGGGCTCGACGTGAACACGTTCGCCCCCGGCCTGAGCTTCTTCTTCGACTCCCATGTGGACTTCTTCGAGGAGATCGCCAAGTTCCGCGCCGCCCGCCGGATCTGGGCCCGCTGGCTGCGCGACGTGTACGGCGCCACCAGCGAGAAGGCGCAGTGGCTGCGGTTCCACACGCAGACCGCCGGAGTGTCGCTGACCGCGCAGCAGCCGGTGAACAACGTGGTACGCACCGCCGTGGAGGCCCTGGCCGCGGTGCTCGGCGGCACCAACTCGCTGCACACCAACGCGCTCGACGAGACGCTCGCCCTGCCCACCGACGAGTCGGCCGAGATCGCCCTGCGTACCCAGCAGGTGCTGATGGAGGAGACCGGCGTGACGAACGTGGCCGACCCGCTCGGCGGCGCCTGGTACGTCGAGGCGCTCACCGACCGGATCGAGGCCGAGGCGGAGGAGATCTTCGCCCGGATCAAGCAGCTCGGCGGCGAGGGCCCGCACGCCATCGGCCCGATGACCTCCGGCATCCTGCGCGGCATCGAGGACGGCTGGTTCACCGGGCACATCGCCGAGTCGGCGTTCGCCTACCAGCAGGCGCTGGAGAAGGGCGACAAGAAGATCGTCGGCGTCAACTGCCACACCGGCACCGTCGCCAAGGACCTGGAGATCCTGCGCATCTCGCACGAGGTGGAGCTGGAGCAGCGCCGGGTGCTGGCCGAGCGCAAGTCGGCCCGCGACGACGCCGCCGTCACCGCCGCCGTGGCGCGGATGGTCGAGGTCGCCCGCAGCGGCGAGAACATGATCCCCGCCATGCTCGACGCGGTCCGCGCCGAGGCCACCCTCGGCGAGATCTGCGACGCCCTCCGCACCGAGTGGGGCGTCTACCGCGAGCCCGCCCGCTTCTGACCGCCGCTTTGTAAGGAAGGGCCCCTTGTTAACAGCTGCTGTTAACAAGGGGCCCTTCCTCTACCGCAGGCGTTAACAAGGGGCCCTTCCTTGCGGGCGGGCTGAGCTGGGGGAGAGTGGTGACTGTCGCCGTCGCGGCTGGTCGGAGATCCGTCGCGTACGTGCGAGACTAGACAACCATGAGCGACCCACGGATCACCTCGTCGATCTTCACCCGCGGCGCGGTCGACCTCAGCGCGCTGCGCACCCCCGCACCTGCCGACACCTCCACCGCCACACCGTCTCCGGGCGGCACGCCCGCCGGGCTGCCGGGCAGCCCCGCCGGCTCCGCCGCCGTGATCGACGTGACCGAGGCGAACATCCAGTCCGAGGTGCTCGAACGCTCGCTCACCACACCGGTAGTGGTCTTCTTCGGCGCCGCCGGTTACCCGGAGAGCGACCAGTTCGCCCCGGTGCTGGAGAAGCTGGCCGCCGAGGGCGGCGGAGCGTGGCTGCTGGCCCGGGTCGACGTGCAGCAGCAGCCGCGGCTCGCGCAGATGTTCCAGCTCCAGGCGCTGCCCACCACGTACGCCATCGTCGGTGGCCGCCCGATCGACGCCTTCCCGGGCCCGGTGCCCGAGTCGCAGTTGCGACAGTGGCTCCAGGCCGTGCTCAAGGCCGGTGGCGTCACCGTCGCCGAACCGGAGGACCCGCGCCTCGACGCCGCCGACGACGCGCTGATGAGCGGTGACCTCGACGCGGCCGAGGCGGCGTACCGGAAGATCCTCGCCGAGTCCCCGGCCGACGCGGCGGCGGAGGCGGGCCTGGCGCAGGTCGGGCTGGCCCGCCGGGTCGCCGGCGCCGACCCGCAGGGCGCGCTGGACGCCGCGGCCGCCGCCCCCGACGACGTGGACGCCCAACTGCTGGCCGCCGACATCGAGGTGCTCAGCGGCCTCGCCGACCAGGCGTACCAGCGGCTCGTCGGCCTGGTCCGGCGCACCGCCGGGGACGACCGGGACCGGGTACGCCAGCACCTGCTCGGCCTGTTCACCATCGCCGGCCCGGACGACCCCGCCGTGGCCTCCGCCCGACGCGCCCTGGCCAGCGCGCTGTTCTGAGTCAACCCGCGCGGGCCGGCGCACCGCCGGCCCGCCCGACCACCGAGGACGGGAGCCCATGATGCGCCGGATCGCCGTCCTCGACGCGCCGACGAACCTCGGGCTGCGCCCACCCACCGCCAGCTCCGTGCCCGGATGCGCCAAGGCGCCGGGCGCGCTGCGCGACCACGGCCTGCTCGCCCGGCTGCGGGCCCGAGACGCCGGCTGCCTGACCCCGCCCCGGTACGACCCGGGGGACTGGCGACCCGGCGACGGCGTCTGCCACGCGCCGGAGATCTCCGCGTACTCGCTGGCGCTCGCCGACCGGATCGGCGCGATCATCGACCGGGGCGAGTTCCCGCTGGTGCTCGGCGGGGACTGCTCGGTGCTGCTCGGCTCCGGGCTGGCCATGCACCGCCTCGGCGAGGCGGTCGGCGGGCGGATCGGCCTGGTCTTCGTCGACGGCCACTCCGACTTCCGGCACCCCGGCAACGCCTCCTACGTCGGCGCGGCCGCCGGGGAGGACCTGGCGCTGGTCACCGGGCGGGGGCAGCCCGACCTGGCGGCCATCGAGGGGAGGCGGCCCTACTTCCGGGACATCGACGTGGTGGTGCTCGGCATCCGCGCGCAGGACGAGTACCGCCTCGACCTGCAGGCCGCCGGCATCACCACCCGGCCGGTGCCGGCGCTGCGCGCCGAGGGCGCGGCCCGGACCGCCCAGTGGGCGCACGAGCAGCTCGTCGACTGCGCCGGCTACTGGGTGCACATCGACGTCGACGTGCTCGACCCGGCGGTGATGCCCGCCGTGGACGCGCCCGACCCCGGTGGCATCGCCTTCGCCGAGCTGGAGATCCTGCTGGCCGGGCTGGTCGACACCCCGCACTGCCTCGGCGTCGAGCTGACCGTCTTCGACCCCGACTACGACCCGGACGGGGCGTACGCGGCCGAGATCGTGAACACGGTGGTGGCCGGGCTCGCCCCGGTCGTCGCGCCGGGCGCCGTTCCGCCCCGTCTGCTGCCGCCCGGCCCGCCGCCCCAGCGCGCACGGTACGCGGAGGCAACCCGGGCGGGCAGCTTCCTATCGCCGAACGGCGACGCCGCAGAGCGGGACGCGGATCCGGCGGCCGGGACCGCCGGGCTCGGCTCCGGCCTGGCGGCGGACGAGCCGGATCTCGCCTCAGCGCCGACGTCCGGAGGGCTCGCCTCGGCGTCGTTGGAGACGCCGGTGCCGGCCGTCGCCGTTGAGCCGATCGGGCCAGCCGCCGCGGTCTCCTCCGGGCTGCTGCGTCGGGTGCCCCAGACCGACGAGGACGCACCGAAGGACACCCCGCCGTCGTCCGCGGGCATCGACTGATCGCGCGGCAGTTCAGCCCGGCCGTCGGAACACGAACGCCGCCGCCTTCCGCTGCACGGCGGTCACCTCGGCGACGCTCAGATGGAGCAGCCTCGCCGCCGACGCCATCTCCTCCGGAAGCGTAGCCCCGCTCTCCAACGGGACGTCCGTGTTGAAGCAGACCGGCACACCCGCGTCGAGGAAGGTCCGCACCGGGTGGGCGTGGGCCGCGTCGACCGCGCCCAGGGCCAGATTCGATGAGATCGACACCTCGACGAGCACACCGTCGTTTCCCAACCGCTTGAGCAGCGACGGGCTGCGGGCGGCGGCGACCGCGTGGCCCAAACGCTGCGCGCCGAGTTCGTCCAGGGCACGCCATACGCCATCCAGGTGCCCGAACTCCCCGGCGTGCACCGTGACGCCGAGCCCCGACTCGCGGGCGGCGCGGAACAGGCCCCGGAACGGAGCCGTGTCGTCGTACCTGCTCTCGTCGCCGGCGAGGTCGATGCCCACGAAGGTGGCCGGAAGGTCGGCCAGCGCGCCCGTGCAGGCGCGAACGAACTCCTCGTCGCTGTCCCGGTTGATCAGGAGAATCCCCCGGACCGACGGGCGCTCCAGCGACTCCATTGTGGTGTGCGCGACGCGGAGGAACGCGGCCAGTGGCATGCCGTCCCACACGAACCGCCGCGGCGAGAGCCGGAGTTCGACGTGATCCACCCCTTCCCGGCGCTGCTCCTCGTGCATCTGCCGGATGAACGATCGCAAGTCGTCCGCCGATACCGGGAGCCGTCCGCGATTGCCGACGTCGTGCGCGGCGAAGAAGGCCGCCGGATCCCGGCGATGCTCGGCGGGAGTCAGGCCCACCTGTAGACGTTTGCGCTGCTGGGGTTCGAGGTGCAGATGGAGGTGGGGCAGCACGGTCAGTACCTCCTCGTAGCCAGCACCTTTACCCAGCTCTGCGCGGATCGGCCCGAGTTGCTCTCCTCCTCGGTCCAGGCCCGGGTCACCTCGAAGCCGGCCTCCTCTACCAGAGCGCGCAGCTCGGGCAGCTCGTACAGGAAAAAGTGCCGGACCTCGCCCGATTCGCCCAGCTGCTCGCTGACGAGCCCTCGGCCCTCCTTGACCGAGATCTGCATGATGCCCCCGGGTCTCAGCACCCGGTGCAGCTCGTCGAGCGACCGTCGTACGTCCGCACCGCCGAGATGCAGCAGGACCGCCGAACACCAGATCGCGCCGACGGAGCAGTCGGCCAGTGGGATGTCCCTGATGTCGGCCACCAGCCGTGAGAACGGGGCGCTCCACTTGACCTGGGTGAGCAGGGAGGCAGAGGCGTCCATGGCGACGACGGGACGGCCCCTGGCCGCCATGTAGTGTGCGTCCCGACCCGCGCCCGCCCCGGCGTCCAGTACCGGACCGGTGGTCGCATCGAGCAGGTGGTCGATCTGGTGGGGAAGCGCGGAGTCGTCCGCGAACTGTTCGGTGTCCGCCGCGTAGCGCGCGGCGTTGTTCTCGTAGGTGGCCAGCGTCTCGTCCAGGACCTCGGCACCAATCGTCTCGTTCATCCGCGCCTCGTCCCGTCGGAGTTCCCTAATGGTGATGTGGCAGTTCTCAATATAGGGAAAAGCGGCCCAGTCCCAGGTGTCCGGCAGGCCCACGATTTCGGCCCAGACACGTCGCGCGTACTGCGAAACCGCAGGAGGTTCGAGGGTCAGATAGTGGAAGGACGGTGCCCACGAGCAGTAGTAGTAGTTCCTGCGGGCGTCGGCCGCCTTGATCAATGGGCCGAGGCCGTCGACGGGGTGGGCGCCGGGCGGAACCAGCGCGCGGGCATCCGCCTCCGGCGGGAGCGGAAACAAATGGATGTGACAGTGGGTGATGCAGCCGCCGCCGCGGTGACCGGCCTCCTTGCCCGACGAGCCGTGTTCGACCAGAGTCACCCGGCAGGCGAAGACGCGCTCGATCTGGGCGGCGACGGCGCGGGCCAGGACGTGCAGCCGGGACCGTTCCCCGGCGGGGAGGTCGCCGCTGCTCGGCGCGTGACGGTGCGGTACGACCAGGGCGTAGCCCGGAGTCAGGGAGCCGAGTCCGGCCATGACGTCGAGGCCCGACCACCGCATGACGAGCCGGGGCGGCGAGGGATCGTCGAGGCCGGACGCGCCAACGGTGTTGCGCCTGACCTCCCGGCACATCTCGCAGCTGTCGGCCGGTCCGCCCGTCACTGCCCTTGCCCTCCGCGCCGCCGGCGTGCCCCCCAGATCAGTTGGAAGATCAGCAGCAGCGCGGGGAGGATGAGACCGACCAGAAACTCGGTGCGATCGACGGCTCTGGTCAGGTAGAGGACCACCGCGCCGATCGAATAGACGACCCCGATCGACCACAGTGCGAGCGTCACCTTGCGTCGGCGTACCCAGTTCAGCAGGAAGTTGCGCATCAACAGGGCGCTGGTCAGCCTCCTCGCGCTCACCTGTGTCTGTACCAGGGCGCAACCCGGGTAGAGGAGCTGAGCCTCGCCGGTCCGTCCGGGGAACACCGCCTCCCGCATCTTCGACAGGGCCGAGACGAAGGGCCAGATCGCCCAGATGGACTCCCGTAACGGGCTGCGTGGCAGTTCCCAGGCGCCGGTCGGACCCTGATCCCGCATGATCGCGGAAGCCGCCGTGAACAGTTTGGGTTGCAGCGGGTCGACGCCGGCCGCCAGGAGAGCGGTGACGGCGATCGGGCCGGCGAAGTGCGGCAGGACATTCTGGAACACCGTCTGGCGGTCCCCGTCCGGGTACGGGACGTCGAACTCCTCCACCGTCGACGACCGCTCGACGTGCTCGCCCGCCTCCAGCCGTTCGAGGATCCAGTCGGTCGTCTTGCTGATCGTGTTGACGCTCAGCGCGCCCTCGAGTTGGGAGAGGGCGAGCAGTGCGAAGCTGGTGTGCAGGAGGGTGGGCGGAGCGCCGGGCAACGGGCCCCAGGCCGGCGCGTCGGGGCTCTGCGCCCCGATCAGCCACTTCTTGGCGTTGTCGATGACGTGCGGCGGGCCGCCGCACTCCTGGAGCGCCAGCATGCACAGCGCGGTGTGGAAGACTCGTGAGGGTTGACCGGCGTATGAGGCCCAACCGAAGTCGGTGTTCTGGTTCTCTTCCAGGAAGCGCACGCCACCCCGCAATGCGTCGGACGCGGCGAGCCGACCCGTGCCGGGAGGGCTCAGCGCGCGTACCACCCACGCGGTGGCCTCGATGATCGGGAAGCCGTTGGTGGTTCTCACGGCCCAGCCACCCGCTCCGCCGTCCGGATCGACGATCTGCTGGTCGACCAGGTATTTGATGATCTCGTCAGCCCGTTCGAACTCCTGACCCGCGATGCGGAAGGTGAACAGCCCGACGGCGGAGGCGGTGATTCCCGGATTGGGATCGTCCAGGAAGTGATACCAACCAGCCGTGCCCTCGGGCGACCGGAAGTTGACCCGAAGGCAGGACAAGGCGCGGTCGATGGATTCGGACAGGGATTTTCCCGAGAGCGCTGCTACTGGGTGTGCCAATTCATCTCCACAGCGATGATGGGCGGATCGCCGCCTGTGGGCGCGTGTCGGCACCGTACAGCGCTGTCTTGATGTTCACCACCCGTCATGACGGGAGTCGATGGCCGTCGGTTGCGGTAATGACCCGATCGACGACTGTCCGAGAAAAAGCGCAAGGGATTTGCGAGGGTGTGTCGGAGTTTCGTCGCCGCGTCGGCCGCCGCTTCCCCACCGCAAGTGAATGCCGGACATCCGACAGTGCTGCGCCCGGTGCGCGTACGGCGGGGCAGGCGGGCTAGCGGGCGAGGCCGCGCAGGAACTTCTCGGCGATCGGCGCCGCCACCTTCGAGCCCGCCCCGCCCTGCTCGACGAAGACGGCGAAGGCCACGTCACCCTGCCACCCGACGAACCAGGCGTGCGTGTTCGCCGGGTTGTTGTCGTACTCCGCGGTGCCGGTCTTGCCGTGCACCGGCTCGCCGGGCACGTCCGCCAGCGCGCTGCCACTGCCCGCTGTGACCACCCCGCGCATCAGCGACTTCAGCGCCGTCACCGACTCCGGCTTGAGCGCCTCGCCGGCCGGCGTGGGCTTGGCCGGCGCCGGGTCGAGCAGCAGCTTGGGCTGCTCGAACTTGCCCCGGGCCACGGCCGCGGTGGCGCTCGCCATGGCCAGCGGGCTCACCAGCGTGGTGCCCTGGCCGATCGCGGCGGCGGCCTGCTCGGTGGCCGGGCCGTTGGCGGAGACCTTGCCGGTGAACGCGTCCGCGCCGAGATCCCACGCGGCCTCCAGGCCGAGCGTACGACCGGCCTGCGCCAGCCCGTCCGGGCCGAGCTTCGGCGCCAGCGCCACGAACGCGGTGTTGCAGGACTTGGCGAAGTCGGTGGCGAACGGCACCGCGCCCAGCTCGAAGTTGTCCGAGTTCTTGAAGCTGCGGCCCTCGACCGTCGCCGTCTTCGGGCAGTTCACAGTGGTCTGCGGGGTCACCGCGCCCCGGTCG
The DNA here is from genome assembly GCF_000568915.1 of Micromonospora sp. M42. Lineage (NCBI taxonomy): Bacteria > Bacillati > Actinomycetota > Actinomycetes > Micromonosporales > Micromonosporaceae > Micromonospora > Micromonospora sp. M42. The sequence goes on from NZ_KK037233.1 coordinate 5,553,730, forward strand.
AGCAGGCCGAGCGCGCTGACCATCTTGAACGTCGAGCCGGGCGGCACCTGGGCGGTGAACGCGAGGTTCTCGCCGGCCGCCCCGGGACCGTTCGCGGCGGCCAGCACCGCGCCGTCGCTGATCCGCAGCGCCACCAGCGCGGAGCGGCGGGTCTGCCCGCGCAACGCGGCGTCGGCAGCGTTCTGGGTCGCCACGTCGATGGTGGTCTTCACCGGCTGACCGGGCTTCGGGTCGGCGCGGTACAGCTCCGTGCCGGTCGGCTCGACCTTGCCGTCCGGGGTGGTCCGCTCGGTGATCACGGTGACACCGGTGACGCCGCGCAGCCGCTCGTCGTACCGGCCCTGGAGGCCGCCGTGGCCGACCAGGTCGCCGCGCGCGTACCGCTCGGGGTGGGCCTGCAGGTCGTCGGCGGTGGCCTGGTCGACCGAGCCGAGCAGCGCCCGGGCGAACTCGCGCGTCGGGGCCAGCATGAGCTGGTCGGTGGCGAACCGGGTGCCGGGCAGCTCGTAGATGCGTGGCTTGATCTGCCGGTATGCGTCCTCACGCAGCGTCACCACCTCGACGAGCCCGTCCGGCTTCGCCTCCTTGAGCCGCTTGGGCAGGTCGCCCAGGTCGACCGGCGGGCTGAGCGCGGGCCGGATCGCCTTGAACGCGGCGTCCAGCTTCTTGACCAGGCCGGGCACGTCGGTGACCTCGCCGGGAACGACCTGCACCCGGACCACCGGGCGCGGCGCGACGATCGGCTGGCCGGCGGCGTCCAGCACGCCGGCGCGCTGCGCCGGCTCCCGCCGCAGCGCGATCCGGTCGCCGCTCTCCAGCTTCTCGTGCACCACAGCCGGTTCCCAGATCACCTGCCACTGGTCGTCGCCGCCGCGCTTGAGGCGTACCGGGTTCTCGTAGGCCCAGCGGGCGCCGCCGGGCAGCGCCCAGCTCACCTTGACCCGGGCGGTGGCGACGTCGCCCTTGGTGGTGATCTCGCCGGTGCGCGTCAACTCCGGCGGGTTGGCGGCCAGCTCACCGGCGAGCGCCTGGAGCTGCTTGGTCACCTCGCCGGCCGCCACCCGCCCGCCGGCCGGCTGGATGAAGCCGACCGCCTGCAGGTCGCCGGAGCGCCAGCCGCCGAGGAACGCCTCGACGGCCGCCTCCGGGCCGTCGTCGCCGGAGCAGCCGGTCAGCGCGCCCGCTGTGACCAGGGCGGCGGCCAGCCCCGCGAGGAGGCGACGACGGGTGTGACGGCTGGGGCGGACGGGGTACGACACGGGCATGAAGCGGTCCCTCCGGTGCTCAACTGCCCTGCACGCTAGTACGGCCCGGCGCTCGCCACCGCCCCGCCACGGCCTCCGGCAGCGCGGAAAGCCCCGTGTGGCAGTGTGATGAACATCGCCAGTCGGGGTACTCCGCGGGCGGCCGACCACGAACCCGCAACGGGTGAAAGGACAGAGTCCCGATCCGGACGTCCGGCCGGTGGTCCGCCGCGGGAGGTACCACGCGGTAGGGCCTAGGCTGGGCGGCAGAGTGACCCACAGTGCGGTGGGTCGAGGGGAGTGGCACCGATGGACCGGCGTCCGGCGATCAAACCGGGACCCGACCTCCGGCAGGCTGACACCGGCCGGGACGACGACAGCTTCGATTCGGCGACCGACGGGGACGGTTTCAGCCGTCTCGACACAGGAGTGACCGGGATGACCGGTTCCAGCATCGACACCCTCTACGACCTGGGCCTGCCCACGCAGGCACTGGCCGACGAGTCGGAGGACGCCGAGCTGGACGAGCCCGTTCCCAACGCGGAGCGGCTGGTCGCCCAGGCGGTCGCGCTGGCCGGCGACGACCACGACGCGGCCACACTCGTGGACCGCTTCTGGCGGTTCGCGCCGGACGAGGAGCTGATCGGCTTCACCGCCGAGGAGATGCTGGAGGCGGCCCGGGCCCACCGGGACCTGGCCCAGCAGCGGGTTCCGGGCGAGCTGAAGCTGCGCATCCACGAGCCGGACGCCGAGCAGCACCACACGGTCGTCGAGATCGTCACCGACGACATGCCGTTCCTGGTCGACTCGGTGACCGCCCTGCTCAACTCCCGTCACCTCGACGTGCACCTGCTGGTGCACCCGCTGGTCGTGGTGCGGCGCGAGCCGCTGGGCCGGCTCACCGAGGTCTCGGCGGACGTGGAGCCGGACGACGCCATCGCCGGTGACCTGGTCGAGAGCTGGATGCGGATCGAGATCGACCCGGTCCGCGACCCGGCCGAGCGGGAGGCGCTGCGCCGCGAGTTGCAGCGGGTGCTCACCGACGTGCGCGAGGCGGTCGAGGACTGGCCGAAGATGCGGCAGCGGGCCCTCGCGCTCGCCGACGAGCTGGCCGCCGCCCGGACGTCGGACAACCGCCCGCCGGTGCCGGAAAAGGACATCACCGACTCGGTGGAGCTGCTGCGCTGGCTGGCGCACGACCACTTCACGTTCCTCGGCTACCGCGAGTACCGCCTGGTCGACGCCGACGGCGCGCGCGGCGGCGGGCAGGCCCTGGAGGCGGTGCTCGGCACCGGCCTGGGCATCCTGCGCTCCGACTCGCCGGAGGCCCGGTCGCTGAACTCGATGACGCCCGAGGCGCACGAGAAGGTGCTGGAGAAGCGCCTGCTCATCATCACCAAGGCCAACTCGCGTGCCACCGTGCACCGCTCGGCGTACCTCGACTACATCGGCTTCAAGATCTTCAACGAGGCCGGCGAGGTGGTCGGGGAGCGGCGCTTCCTGGGCCTGTTCTCCACCGCCGCGTACCGGACCAGCGTGCAGGAGCTGCCGGTGGTCCGGCGCAAGGTCGCCGAGGTGCTCGACCGCTCGGGCCTGAGCCTGCGCAGCCACTCCGGCAAGGACCTGTTGCAGATCCTGGAGACGTACCCGCGCGACGAGCTGTTCCAGATCAAGACCGACGACCTCTACCACGCGGTGATCGGCGTGCTGCGGATGGCGGGCCGCCGGCAGCTGCGGGTGTTCCTGCGCCGCGACGCGTACGGGCGGTTCATCTCCTGCCTGATCTACCTGCCGCGGGACCGGTTCACCACGCAGAACCGGCTGCGCATGCAGGACATCCTGCTGCGCGAGCTGAACGGCGTCGGCGTCGACTACACCACCCGGGTGACCGAGTCGATGCTGGCCCGCGTGCACTTCATCGTGCGGACCGACCCGAACAACCCGCCCGGTGACATCGACGCCGACCTGCTCGCCGAGGAGCTGGCCGACGCGACCCGCCTCTGGGACGACGACTACCGGCTGGTGCTGGAGCGCAAGCTCGGCGACGAGCAGGCCAAGCACCTGTTCGCCCGGTACGCCGACGCGTTCCCGGAGGGCTACAAGGACGGGCACACGCCGTACGAGGCGATGAAGGACCTGGCGAAGCTGGAGCTGCTGGAGGAGCCCGGCCAGCTGGAGATGCACCTGTTCCGCAAGCAGGCCCCGCCGCGTCCGTACGCCGCCCGCGCCGCCGACGCCGACGAGGCGATGGACGTGCGGTTCAAGGTCTACCGGTACGGCGAGCCGATGATGCTCTCCGCCGTGCTGCCGGTGCTGCACTCGCTCGGTGTGAAGGTGGTCGACGAGCACCCGTACGAGGTGGAGCGCGTCGACGGCCGGATCTGGCTCTACGACTTCGGTCTGGAGCTGCCCGAGCGGCACCAGGACCTGGCCGAGGTACGTCCGCACGTGGAGAACGCCTTCGCCGCCGCCTGGCGGGGCGAGGCCGAGGTGGACGGCTTCAACGAGCTGGTGCTCCGGGCCGGGCTCACCTGGCGGCAGGTCGTCGTGCTGCGCGCGTACGCGAAGTACCTGCGCCAGGCCGGCACCGTGTTCTCCCAGGAGTACATGGAGCAGACGTTCATCGCGTACCCGCAGATCGCCGAACTGCTGGTGAAGCTGTTCGAGACCCGGTTCGCCCCGGGCGCCACCACGCTCGACGAGCGGCGGCAGCGCAGCGGTGAGCTGGTCGACGCGATCGGCGAGGCGCTGGACGAGGTGGCCAGCCTCGACCAGGACCGCATCCTGCGGGCCTACCTGACGCTGATCCAGGCCACGCTGCGCACCAGCTTCTACCAGAAGCCGGTGGGCGGGCGGCCCAAGCCGTACGTGGCGTTCAAGCTGGACCCGCAGGCCATCCCGGACCTGCCCGCGCCGCGACCCAAGTTCGAGATCTTCGTCTACTCGCCCCGGTTCGAGGGCGTGCACCTGCGCTACGGGCCGGTGGCCCGCGGCGGCCTGCGCTGGTCCGACCGGCGCGAGGACTTCCGGACCGAGGTGCTCGGCCTGGTCAAGGCGCAGATGGTGAAGAACGCGGTGATCGTGCCGGTCGGCGCCAAGGGCGGCTTCGTGCTCAAGCAGAAGCCGGGCGACCGGGACGAGGCGGTGATCTGCTACAAGGAGTTCATCTCCGCGCTGCTGGACGTCACCGACAACATCGTCAGCGGCGAGATCGTGCCGCCCGAGGACGTGGTCCGGCACGACGGCGACGATCCGTACATGGTGGTGGCCGCCGACAAGGGCACCGCGACGTTCTCCGACATCGCCAACGAGATCTCCGAGGCGCACAGCTTCTGGCTGGGCGACGCGTTCGCCTCCGGCGGCTCGGCCGGCTACGACCACAAGAAGATGGGCATCACCGCCCGGGGCGCCTGGGAGTCGGTCAAGCGGCACTTCCGGGAGCTGGGGCACGACACCCAGACGCAGGACTTCACTGTGGTCGGCGTCGGTGACATGTCCGGCGACGTGTTCGGCAACGGGATGCTGCTGTCGAAGCACATCCGGCTGGTGGCCGCGTTCGACCACCGGCACATCTTCCTGGACCCGGATCCGGACTCGGCCCGGTCGTGGGAGGAGCGCAAGCGGCTGTTCGACATGCCGCGCTCGTCGTGGGAGGACTACGACCGCGAGCTGATCTCCGAAGGCGGCGGCGTCCACTCGCGTACGGCGAAGTCGGTGCCGATCTCGCCGCAGGTCCGCGCGGTGCTCGGCCTCGACGAGGACGTCACGCAGCTCAGCCCGCAGGAGCTGATGAAGGCGATCCTCACCGCGCCGGTGGACCTGTTCTGGAACGGCGGCATCGGCACCTACGTCAAGGCGTCCAGCCAGACCAACGCCGAGGTCGGCGACAAGTCCAACGACGCCATCCGGGTGGACGGCAAGAGCCTGCGCTGCCGGGTGGTCGGCGAGGGCGGCAACCTGGGCTTCACCCAGCAGGGCCGGATCGAGTACGCGTCGACCGGCGGCCGCATCTACACCGACTTCATCGACAACGCGGCCGGTGTGGACTGCTCCGACCACGAGGTCAACATCAAGATCCTGCTCAACACGGCGGTGGCCGACGGGGAGCTGGACCGGCCGGAGCGTGACGAGCTGCTGGCCCGGATGACCGACGAGGTCGCCGAGCTGGTGCTGCGGGACAACTACGACCAGGCGCGGGCGCTGAACAACGCCCAGGCCCAGGCCGCCTCGCTGCTCCCGGTGCACCGGCGGATGATCAACGACCTGGAGCGGTCCGGCGCGCTGGACCGGGCCCTGGAGGCGCTGCCGTCGGACGAGGAGCTGGCGGTCCGCACCGAGAGCGGGCTGACCGCGCCGGAGTTCGCGGTGCTGCTCGCGTACGTCAAGATCGTGCTGGAGCGCGAGATCGTCGGCGAGGGCCTGGCGGACGAGGAGTGGACGACCGACATCCTGGTCAACTACTTCCCGACGCCGCTGCGGCAGCGCTTCGCCGACCGGATGGGCCGGCACCGGCTGCGCCGGGACATCGTCACCACGGTCCTGGTCAACGAGGCGATCAACCGGGGCGGCATCTCGTTCGTCTTCCGGGTGGTCGAGGAGACGGCCGCCTCCGCGGCGGACGTGCTCCGGGCGTACGTGGTGGTCCGCGAGGTGTTCGGCCTGCGTGACCTCTGGGACGCGGTCGAGGCGCTGGACAACAAGGTCTCGCCCGAGCTGCAGACCGCCGTCTACCTGGACACCCGGCGGCTGCTCGACCGCGCGGTGCGCTGGCTCGTCACCAACCGCCGGTCGCCGATCGACGTGCCGGCGGAGATCGACCGGCTGCGTGGCGGCGTGGCCCAGCTCCTGCCGGACCTGGAGCACCGGTTCTGGGGCACCGAGCGGGAGGCCATCGCGGCGCACATCGAGTCGCTCGTCGACCGGGGGCTGCCGCGTGACCTGGCCGAGCAGGCGACCCGCCTGATGTACAGCTTCGGCCTGCTCGACATCGTCGAGACGGCGCAGGCGACCCGGCGGGACGTGGGCGAGGTGGCCTCGGTCTACTTCGTGCTCTCCGACCGGTTCCGGGTGGACGCGCTGCTGTCGAAGATCTCCCTGCTGCCGCGCGAGGACCGGTGGCAGACGCTGGCCCGGATGGCGCTGCGCTACGACCTGTACGCCGCGCTGGCCGCGCTCACCGCCGAGGTGCTCGGCTCCACCCCGGACGACGTGCCGCCGGTGGAGCGGGTGCAGGAGTGGGAGCAGGCGAACGCCACCTCGATCCACCGGGCGCACCGGGCGATGGGGGAGTTCGACGAGTCCCGCGCCGACCTGTCCGCGCTGTCGGTGCTGCTGCGCCAGATCCGTACCCTGGTCCGGACCTCGGCGGCGGCCTGACCGCAGACGCGCGCGTGGCCCGGTGGTCGGTTCCCCGACCACCGGGCCACCGCCGTTTCCGCCCTCACCCGGTCATCGGGGCGTAGACGACGATGTTGTTGAGGTAGCTTCCGGCCGTCTTGTCGAACACCCCACCGCAGGTCACCACGCGCAGGGCGGGCACGGCCGACGGACCGTAGACCTGCGCGGCGGGAAAGGCGGTCTTCGGGTACGACCCGACCTCGCGCACCGTGAACGTGGCGGACCTGCCGTCCTGCCGGGTGACCACTATCGTGTCGCCGGCCACCAGCGCGCCGAGGTTGAAGAACACCGCCGGGCCGAGCTGGGCGGAGTCGACGTGGCCCACGATCACCGCGTTGCCGGCCTCGCCCGGGCTGGCGCCGGGGGAGTACCACCCGGCCTTCATGGCCTGGTCCAGCGGGGGCACCTGGACCGTGCCGTCCGGGTTCGTGCCGAGCGACATGATGTCGGCCCGCACCCCGATACGGGGGATCGAGATGGTCGTCGGCGCGGACCGGGGCAGTGGAGCCGGGGCGGCGCCGTTTCGGCTCGTCGCGCCCGCTGGGCCCGTTGCTTCCGGAGCGCCCGGGACCGCTGCGGCCCCTGGGGCGGCCGCGGTGCCCGGGGCGGCGCCGGGTGCGCCGGTCGTCGGGCCGGGCGTCGCGGGGCCGACGGCGCCCCCGGCAACGTCCGCCGTCGGCAGGCCGGTGGCGTCCGGAGTCAGCTGACCCTCGGCGTCCGGTCCCGGTTGGCCCTCGGCGTCCGGGTCTGCTTGGGGGCCGGTGGTGACCGGGGCCGCCTGCCCGAGCGGCTGCGGCGGGGACGGTGGCGGGACGGTCCGGACGGACGCGCCGATCAGACCGGCCCCGGCCATGGCGAGCAGGACGACGACGGCCGTGCCGGGCACGCCACGGACTTCCGTGACGGCCGCCGGCCCGGGTCGTAATCCGATCAGACCAGGTCACCGGCCCGCCGCCGGCGCAGCAGCACCAGGCCGCCCAGCGCCGCGGCGCCGATCATGCCCGCGCCACCAAAAAACGAGGGTACGGTCCACGCCGGTGGTCGTCATGCCGCCGTCGCCGCCGTCGACCCCACCGCGCGGCAGGACCACCAGCTCGCCCTCACCGCAGGAGCCCCGCAACTCGTACCGGCCCGGCCGGGCGTCGTGCGAGACGGTGGCCTCGCCGTAGTAGACGAAGTCCTTCCCGTGCTCCCAGCCGTCCTTACCGTCCTTGCCGTAGTCGCGCTCGGCGTCCTTGCCGTAGTCGCCCTTGTCGTCCTGCCAGGCGCCTCCGCTCGCCTGCCAGTCGTCCTTGCCGCCCGGCCAGTCGCTCTTGTCGCCCGGCCAGTCGTTCTCACCTTCCTGCCAGTCGTTCTTGCCGCCCGGCCAGGAGCCGTGCTCGTCCTTGCCGTCCTTGCCCTTGTCGTCCGGCCGGCCGCCACGGTCGTCCTTGCCGTGCTCGTCCTTGGCGTCCTTGCCGTGCTGTTCCTTGCCGTCGGGGCCGTGCGCGTCCTTGGTCCAGTCCGGCCCGCCCGGCTTCTCCTTCTCCCAGCCCGGCTCGGCGTCCTGGCCGTACTCGTCGTGCCCCTGCCAGTCGCCGGGGTCGACGGCCGCGCCGGCCCCCGCGCCGCCCGGCTGCGGCTGCCCTTCCGGCTGGCCGGCCGGCGGCTGGGGCTGGTCCGCCGGGGGCTGCGGCATGCCGTCGCCACCCGGGCCGTTGCCGCCGGGCCCGTTGCCACCCGGGCCGTTGCCACCCGGGCCGTTGCCACCCGGGCCGTTGCCGCCCGGCCCGTTGCCGTCGGGCCCATTTCCGCCCGGCCCGTGTCCGTCCCCGCCCGGCTCGCCGCGGCCGTCCGGGCCCTTGCCGTGGTCGTCCTTGCCGTCCGGGCCCTTGCCGTGCTCGTCCTTGCCGTCCGGGCCCTTGTCGTCCCAGCCCCAGTCCTGGTCGCCGCCCCAGTCACCGCCCCGGTCGGCCCAGTCGCCGTGCTCGCCGTCGCGGGCCGGGCGCAGGTCGACCTTGCCGGTCACCTTCGACCAGACGGTGGCGTGCTGCTGCGGCTCGGAGCAGATCGCGAGCAGTTCGACGGTGTCCCCCGCCTTCACCACGTGCGGCTTGGCGATGACCTTGCCCTCGTCGTGCCCGCCCGCGTAGGCCATTCCCGGGGTGAACACGAGAAGGCCGGCGCCGCCGAGGGCAGCGCCCGCGACCACCTTCCCGAGCATCTTCTTAGCCATGACCAGCGTCTCCATCCCTGTTCGTCCTGAGCCCGACGTCAGTCGAGCTAAGGCCGACGTTAGACCTTTTCGCGACTTATTCGGGGAAAGATTCGCTTTTAGGAGTTTGTGGAGATCGGGCGTGTCCGCGCTGTCCCCGCCTCCGCGCGCTGATCGGCCCGACTTCGGCGACCCCGCGACCCGGATCCCGCTCGTACGGTTCCCGACGGTCTCGCCTCCGCCGGTGGGTGGAACGCCATGGGTGTCATTTGGCCGTTTTGACACCCATGGCGTTCCACCCGGCCGAGGCGGAGGCGGGACGGTCCGCCGCCCGGCGTGAGGGGGGCGCGGCGAGGTGGGGGCCGCGGGTGGTTGGCGGCGAGCCCGGCTGGTGTAGCGGGGTCCGGGCGCGCGGTGAGCGGGGCGGGCTCGGGGCGGGCGGTAGGGTGGGCCGCGAGGCGCATCGAGGCATTGCCATGGAAGCGCTCCCATGCAAGAATCGCTGCACGCGGTTCGGGGAGCCACACCGCGAGCTCAGGCGTCGAGGGCAGCCGGTTGACCGGCCGACGTCCGGCTCCATCGGCCGGTCCTGCGGACCGGTCGGCACCACCACCCCCAACGCCCGTCCGGGTCGGGCGTCCCCCGAAGTAACCAGTGGCGCGCACGGTCGTTCCCGCAGGGCGACCGCCGCCGCCATGTGCGCCGGGCCGTACGCGGATCCGGTCTCGCCCAAGGAGATCAGTGGCATGAATCTGTGGAGAAGGCTGTCCGGCCGGAACCGGGCGCTCGCGCTGACCAGCGCCGGCGTCCTGGTAGCCGGTGGACTGGTGACCCTCCCGGTCACCGCGGCGCAGGCCGCCACCCAGTGCAGCGTGACCTACACGACCAGCGACTGGCCCGGTGGATTCACCGGCACCGTGACCATCAAGAACATCGGTGACGCGCTCACCTCGTGGAACCTCGGCTTCACCTTCCCGAACAGCTCGCAGCGGGTGGTGAACGGCTGGTCCGCGCGGTGGTCCCAGAGCGGCCAGAACGTCACCGCGCAGAACGAGTCGTACAACGGGGCGCTCGCCAGCGGCGCCAGCACCACCATCGGCTTCAACGGCTCCTGGAGCGGCAGCAACCCCAAGCCGACCCAGTTCACGCTGAACGGCACGGTCTGCAACGGCGGCACGCCGACCACCAGCACCCCGCCGACGAGCACGCCGCCCACCAGCACGCCGCCGACCAGCACCCCGCCCACGAGCACGCCGCCGACGTCGACCCCGCCGACGTCGCAGCCGCCGCCCGGGCAGCGGGTCGACAACCCGTACGCCGGGGTGAAGGGGTACGTGAACCCCGAGTGGAAGGCCAAGGCCGAGTCGGTGTCCGGCGGCAACCGGGTGTCGAACAACCCGACCGCGGTCTGGATCGACCGGATCGCCGCCATCAACGGCACGCCGGACAGCAGCTCCAACGGCGCGATGGGCGTCCGTGACCACCTGGACGCCGCGCTCGCCCAGGGCGCCGGCTACATCCAGTTCGTCATCTACAACCTGCCCGGCCGCGACTGCTCGGCGCTCGCCTCGAACGGCGAGCTGGGCCCGGACGAGCTGCCCCGCTACAAGGCCGAGTACATCGACCCGATCGCCGCGATCCAGGGCGACTCGAAGTACCGGAACCTGCGCATCGTCAACATCATCGAGATCGACTCGCTGCCCAACCTGGTGACCAACACCTCGGGCAACGCGGGCGGCACGGTCATGTGTGACACGGTGAAGGCCAACGGCGCGTACGTGAACGGTGTCGGCTACGCCCTGGCGAAGCTGGGCGCGATCGGCAACGTCTACAACTACATCGACGCCGCCCACCACGGCTGGATCGGCTGGGACAGCAACTTCGGCCCGGTCGCCGACCAGCTCAAGGCCGCCGCGGTCGCCTCCGGCAGCACCGTCGCCAACGTGGCGGGCTTCATCGTCAACACGGCGAACTACTCCGCGCTGAAGGAGCCGTACGTCAAGATCACCGACACGGTGAACGGCCAGACCGTGCGGCAGTCCAAGTGGGCCGACTGGAACCAGTACCTCGACGAGCTGTCGTTCGCCCAGGCGTTCCGGCAGAAGCTGGTCTCGATCGGCTTCGACAGCAACATCGGCATGCTGATCGACACCTCCCGCAACGGTTGGGGCGGCTCCGCCCGGCCGACCGGCCCCGGCCCGTCGACCAGCGTGGACGCCTACGTCGACGGTGGCCGGGTCGACCGCCGCTTCCACACCGGCAACTGGTGCAACCAGGCCGGCGCGGGTCTCGGCGAGCGGCCGCAGGCCAACCCGGAGCCCGGGATCGACGCCTACGTCTGGGTGAAGCCCCCGGGTGAGTCGGACGGCTCCAGCAAGGAGATCCCGAACAACGAGGGCAAGGGCTTCGACCGGATGTGCGACCCGACCTACACCGGTAACGCCCGCAACGGCAACAGCATGTCCGGTGCCCTGCCGGACGCGCCGATCTCCGGCGCGTGGTTCGCCGCCCAGTTCCAGCAGCTGATGCAGAACGCGTACCCGCCGCTCTCCTGAGCCGCGGCCGTACCACCCGCGGCGGCGGGAGTGAGGCACCGCCCGCGCGGGTTCCCCGGGCCCCTGGTCGACGCCCACGTCGACCAGGGGCCCTCGGGCGTCCGGGTCAGGGAACCGTACGCTCGATCGCGGCCCGGCCCAGCTCGTGCAGGTCGTGGCGGGCCCGTTCCAGGTTCTCCGGCGTCATGTCCTGGCCCCGGGCCATCACCAGGTCCTCCGGGTCCCAGGGCTGCTCGGCGCCGGTACGGATGCCGTCCGGCGCCGCGCCCGTGCCGGTGCCGGTCGCGCCGGTCCCGGCCGCGTACGGGTCACCGATGATGTTCGGCGAGCCGGTGTCGGCCACCGCGCCGTCGGGCTCGGTGAAGGTGGGGTTGTCCGGGTCGACGCCGCCGGCGCGCAACTGGGGCACCGTGCTGTCGTCGTCCACCGCCGCGGCCACCTCGGGGGTCTCCTCGAGCGGCCGCTCGCCACCGCGGTCACGATCGGTCATGCTGCTGCCCTCCTGTCCCTTCGCGTGATCCCCTGGGCGTACCCGGTGCGGGCCGCGCCATGCGGACGGTCAGGCGTCGTCGTGGCCGGGCTCCGGCGTCTCGGTCGGGCTCAGCCGTTGCCAGAGCAGCATCAGCAGGCCGAACACCAGCATCGCCGCGCCGGCCCACAGGTTGATCCGCAGGCCCTGTGCCTTGTCGATCTCGGCGGACGTGTCGAAGAGCCCCATCAGGCCGACGATCAGCCCGTACGCGACGAACAGGCCGCCGATGACCCGGCGGATGTCGAACAGCCGGGCCGCCGCCGAGCGGGCCTCGCGGGCGTCCTCGGTCTCGTCGACGAGCGGGTCGTGCGCCTCGCCGCCCTGGTAGTTGCGGTCCGCGTCGTCTGTCATGGCGTGCGTCCCCTCCTCTAGAAGACCGGGATGTAGAACAGGGCGGCGAGGATCACGGCGACGACGCCGAGCAGCACCGGGGAGCGGTACCAGGCGGCGTCGCCGGCCAGCGAGTCGTCGGCGAGCGCGGTGTCGCTGAGGCCGTACACCAGCCCGGTCAGCTGGTCGTCGGTCTTGGGCCGGGTCAGCGGCGTGACGATCGCGGCCACCACCGCGACGGTGGCGAAGGCCAGGCCGGCGCCCCAGAAGCTCTCCTCCAGGTCCGAGTTGAAGCTGATCACGCCGCCCTTGTAGAGCAGGTACGTGGCGGTGGCCACGAGGGTGCCGGACAGCAGCGACCAGAACCCGGCCAGCGGCGTCATCCGCCGCCAGAACATGCCGATGATGAAGGTGCCGAAGAGCGGGGCGTTGAACACCGAGAAGAGCGCCTGGATGTAGTTCATGATGTTGCTGAACCCGGCCGCGATGAACGCGGTGCCGATGCCGATCACCACCGCGCCGACTGTGGCGAGCCGGCCCACCTTCACGTAGTGCTCGTCCGACTCGTTGCGCCGGAAGTACGCCTGCCAGATGTCGTACGTGAAGACGGTGTTGAACCCGCTGACGTTGGCCGCCATGCCGGCCATGAACGAGGCCACCAGGCCGGTGACCGCGATACCGAGCACGCCGTTGGGCAGCAGGTCGCGCATGAGCAGCGGGATCGCGTTGTTGTAGACCAGGTCGCCGTCGTCGGCGCCCAGCCCCTTCACGGTGACCAGGGCGATCAGGCCGGGGATCACGGTGACCGCGGGGATGAGCAGCTTCGGGTACGCGGCGATGATCGGCGTACGCCGGGCGGCGCTCATGTTCCGTGCGGACAGCGCGCGCTGCACCTCGGCGAAGTTCGTGGTCCAGTAGCCGAAGGAGAGCACGAAGCCGAGGCCGAACACGATGCCCAGCCAGTGCGCGCCGAGCGGGTTGCCGGTGCTGCCGGTGCCCTCCCAGGCGTGCAGGCCGGCCTCGCCGAGCCTGGAGTCGCGGACCGCGTCCATCAGGCCGCTGACGCCGCCGACCTTGATCAGGCCGATGACCGTGATCGGCACCAGGCCGGCGATGATCACGAAGAACTGGAGCACCTCGTTGTAGATCGCGCCGGAGAGCCCGCCGACGGTGATGTACGCCAGCACGATCACCGCGCCGACGATGATCGCGAACCAGAGCGGCCAGCCGAGCAGCGCCTGCATGATCAGCGCCAGCGCGTAGAGGTTCACGCCCGCGATCAGCACCTGGGCTACCGCGAAGCTGATCGCGTTGAGCAGGTGGGTGGGGCGGTTGAAGCGCAGCCGCAGGTACTCGGGGACGCTGCGGACCTTGGAGCCGTAGTAGAACGGCATCATCACGATGCCGAGGAAGACCATCGCCGGTACGGCGCCGATCCAGTAGTAGTGCACGGTCATGATGCCGTACTGGGCGCCGTTGGCGGCCATGCCGATGATCTCCAGTGCGCCCAGGTTCGCCGAGACGAACGCCAGGCCGGTGACCCAGGCGGGCAGCGATCGGCCGGAGAGGAAGAAGTCCACGCTGGTGCGGATCGCGCGCCGGGCGGCGAAACCGACGCCGAGCACCGTGACGAAATAGAGCGCGAGGATCAGGTAGTCCACCGCGTTCATGTCCAGACGCAGGCCGCCGCCGCCCATGCCCGTGCTCCCCTCGTGTGCACCGCTGCCCGCACGTACCCCGTTTGCGAAGTTTCATGCCTGCTGGCCGGTCCGGGCGCGACGGAGCCCCGGCCGGGTCGCCGGCCGGGGCTCGGTGGGGTCCTGCGGCGGGCCTCAGCGCCCCAGTACGCGGTCCAGGAAGTCGCGGTAGCCGCGCACGGCCACCCGGAGCTGCTCGGTGTCGGTGGAGCCGGACTCCTGCCACGCGCCGAGCCGGGTGCGCTGCTCGCGCAGGGCGGTGGAGAGCGCCTCGATCGCCTCCTCGACGAGCGACTCGGCCTCGCCGACCGCGGCGCGCGGGTCGTCCACGAAGCGCAGCTGCACGTCGCGCCAGCGGTCCCGGAAGCCCTGCGCCGCCTCCGGCGCGAACAGCGTCGCGGCGTCGGCCGGTACCGCGCCCGGCGTGGGCCGGTCCGCCCCGCCCAGGGCCGTGCCGGCCGCTGCCGCGCCCGCCGCCGCGGTGCCCGCGTCGACGTGGTCGTGGCGCCGGTCGGC
>NZ_KK037233.1:5568294-5571768 GCF_000568915.1 Micromonospora sp. M42
GCGCCGTCGGCCGCCGCGTCGTCCCGGACGACACCGTTGGCCCGCGCGTCGCCGTCGGCCGCCGCGTCGCCGTCGGCCGCCGCGTCGCCGTCGGCGTGCTCGGCGTCCCAGCGGTCGCGGTCGTGCAGTCGGTCCCCGGCCGTCGGATCGGCCCGCTCGTCGTCCAGCGGGTCGGTCCGGCCCGGCGCGCCGTCGCCCGGCACGGCCGTGTCCTCGTCGCGGGCGTCGCGCTCGTCCTGCGGACGGCCGCTCGCCAGCGCCGACGCGGCGACCGCGTCGCCCACCGTGGCCGCGCCGAACGCCGTCGGCAGCGGCGCCGGCTCGTGGAACGGCGGACGCCCGTCGTCGTCGCGCCCGTCGTCGGTACGGTCGGCCGCGTCGCTCAGTTCACCGGCTTCGTACGCGCGGGTCTCGTCGACCTCGTCGCCCCGGTCGTCGATTCCGTCGTGGCGCCGGTCGTCGGCGCCGAGTTCACGCCGGTCGTCGGCGACGGCCGGGTCGTCGAAGGTGCCCCGGTCGTCGAGCGCGTCCTCGGGCACGTCGGCCCGGTCGGCGTCGTGCCGGCCGGGGCCGGCGTGGTCGCCCGGCTGCGGCACCGGTACCGGCGCGGACCGGACGGCCTCGGGGTGGTCCTGCGTGACCTGCTGCTCTTCCTGGCGCATGGCGGCGGCCTCCTCAGCGGCTCGTGACGTCGTGGTCGTGGTCGGGGTGGCGCTGCTCCGGCTGCTCCCGCTGCTCCGGCTGCGGCGTGGACGTGGGCACCGGGTCCTCACCGAGCAGGTCGGCGAAGAGGGCCCGGTAGTGCACGAGCGCCTGCCGGAGGTCCTCGGTGCCGGCCTCACCGCGCTCGTTGCGCTGCCGGATCTCGTGGGCGTCGCGGTAGTGGGTGAGCGTGCGGGCGTGCTCGACGGAGAGGTGGGCGATCTGGTCCGAGAAGTCCCCGGTGGGGTATCCGCGCTCGGCGATCAGGCGGCTGACCAGCTCGTCCGCCTCGCCGACGGTCTCGGCGGGCGAGTCGACGAAGCGCACCTGCAGCTCTTCCCAGGCGGCGGCGTAGCGGGCCCGGGACTCCGGGCTCAGCGGGGTCAGCTCCAGTTCGGCGTGCCGGCGCTCGCGCTCACGCAGCTCGCGTTCGGCCGCGCCGCGGCTGTCCTGCTCGGCGACGACCCGGTCGTACTCCGGGCCGAAACGCTCCCGCAGCGCCCGGCGGCGGCTGGCGACCACGGCGAACGCGGCGAGCGCGGCGATGACGAGGACGACGATGACTATGACGATTACCTGGGTGGACGACATGGCTCCTCCTTCGCCCGCTGGTATTCCCTCATGCGGGTGATCGCCAATCCCGTTGCGCGGCACTTTCCGCCCCGGTCGGGAAATAAGGAGCGGTGTCGCGACCGCCGTCCGGTGCCGGTCCGGTGTCCGACTGCGCCCGCCGTGCCCGTCTCGGACCGTAGTGAGAGCCGAGACGGCCGGTAGTGCATCCGCCCCGGATTACGTATCCTGCCCAAGGCGTCCGGGCCGGGGCCCGGCGTCGTGGCCGGCGAACGTGACGGCCGCTGCCGGCGCCACCGAGCGACACCTTCCCGGGCGAGGTCTGATTGAACACCCGTGACTGGCCGATCCGCGCCAAGCTGACCGCGCTGGTCATCGGCCCGGTGACCGGGCTGCTGGCGTTGTGGATCTTCGCCACCACGCTCACCTTCGGGCCCGCGCTCGATCTGCTCTCCGCCCGTACCCTTCTCTACGACCTCGGCCGTCCCGGCGAGCGCGTGGTGGCGGAGCTGCAACGGGAGCGACGGCTGTCGGTGGTCCAGCTCGCCGGCCGCAGCGCCCTGCCGGCCCTGGCGGAACAGCGCGTACGCACCGACGACGCGATCGTCGAGCTGCGCCGCAAGGTCGACGGCAAGGCCCTGCGCGACGTCGCCGACGAGCAGCTCGACGGCCGCCTCGACCAGCTGGTCTCGGCACTGGACGCGCTGCCCGCCGGACGCGCCTTCATCGACGACCGGAAGGTGGACCGGTCCGGCGCCGTCGGCCTCTACAGCGGAATGATCGGTTCGGCGTTCCAGGCGTTCGGCGCGATGGCAGCGCTGCCCGACGCCCAGCTCAACCGGGAGGCCACAGCGCTCACCGCGCTGGGCCGCTCCCGCGAGCTGCTCGGCCAGGCCGACGCGCTGCTGGCCGGCGCGGTCATCGCGGGCCGGTACGCCGACGGCGAGCACGAGCAGCTGGTCCGGACCCTGGAGAACCAGCGTTTCCTGGCGGAGACGGCGGTCGCCGAGCTGCCTTCCGAGGAACGGACCTCGTACCAGCGGTTGACCGAGGGCGCCGGGTTCGTCAAGCTGCGCGCGCTCCAGGACACCCTGATCCGCTCGTCCGCGTTGCCGGCCCGGTTCGACATGGCCGGCTGGGAGGCCGGCCACGCCGAGGTGTGGCAGAGCCTGCGCGACTTCGAGCTGCGCGGCGCGGACGCCCTGGCCGAGCGGTCGGTGCCGATGGCCACCCGGATCCTCGTCCAGCTCGCCGCCGCCGGTGTGCTGGGTCTCGTCGCGATCGTCGTCTGCGTGCTGGTGGCGCTGCGGGTCGGCCGGTCGCTGGCCCGGCGGCTGACCGGCGTACGCACCGCCGCGACCGAGGTCGCCGAGCAGCGGCTGCCCGACGTGGTCGCCCGGCTGCGCCGCGGCGAGGAGGTCGACGTCGCCCGGGAGGCGCCCGAACTGGACCACGGCGGCGACGAGATCGGCCAGGTGGCGCGCGCGTTCAACGAGGTGCGGCGTACCGCGGTGCGCGCCGCGATCGACGAGGTCACCCTGCGCCGGGGGTTCAACGAGGTGATCCTCAACCTCGCCCGGCGGAGCCAGGGCCTGGTGCACCGGCAGTTGGCGCTGCTGGACCGGCTGGAACGGCGTACCGAGAACCCGGACGAGCTGGCCGGACTGTTCCAGGTCGACCACCTGGCGACCCGGCTCCGGCGGCACGCCGAGGACCTGGTCATCCTCGCCGGCGCCGCGCCCGGGCGGGGCTGGCGCCGGCCGGTCGCCGCGGTCGACGTGATGCGCGGCGCGATCTCCGAGGTCGAGGCGTACGACCGGGTCGACGTGGGTGAGGTGGCGTCGGCCGGGGTGCTCGGCCGGGCCGTCGGCGACGTGATCCACCTGCTCGCCGAGCTGATCGAGAACGCCACCGCGTACTCCCCGCCGGGCACCCGGGTGGACGTCACCGGCCGGACCGTGCCGGGCGGCTACACGATCGAGATCACCGACCGGGGGCTGGGCATGTCCGCGCCGGCCCTGGCCGCCGCCAACCGCAAGCTGGCCGAGCCGCCCGAGTTCGACCCGGCCGGCAGCGCCCGGCTGGGGCTGTTCGTGGTGGCGCGCCTGGCCGCACGGCACGGCGTTGCGGGTAGAGCTGCGGCCGGCCCGTCCGGCCGGGATCGTCGCCGCGCTGTTCGTACCGTCGGATCTGATCACCGAC
>NZ_KK037233.1:5572189-5581996 GCF_000568915.1 Micromonospora sp. M42
GCGCCACCGACCCGGCCGGTGACGCCGATCCGGCCACCACCGAAAAGCCTGACACCGGTACGCCGTCCGCCACGTCGGGGCCGGCCGTGGAGCCCGCCCTGCCGGTGGCGGAGGACCGAACCGCGACTGAGAGGGACGCCTAGTGGTGTACACGACGCGGCAGAACGCCGATCTCGACTGGCTGCTCGACGACCTGGTGGAGCGGGTGCCCGCCGCACGCCGGGCGGTGGTGCTCTCGGCGGACGGGCTCCTGCTCGGCGCCTCCGGCGACCAGGACCGCAGCGAAGCGGAGCACCTGTGCGCGCTGGCGTCCGGCTTCTCCGGCCTGGCCAAGGGCGCCACCCGGCACCTGGGCGGCGGCGCGGTCCGCCAGACCGTGGTGGAGATGGAGTCGGCCTATCTCTTCGTGACCGCCGCCGGACAGGGCGCCTGCCTGGCGGTGGCGAGCGACGCCGACGCCGACATCGGCCTGGTGGCGTACGAGATGGCGATGCTGGTGATCCGGGTCGGGGAGAACCTGGCCGCGCCGGCCCGCAGCGGCGGGGGGCCGGCCGATGCGCGCTGACTCGCCCGGGCCGCAACACGAGTGGCTGGACGCCGACGCCGGTCCGGTGGTGCGCCCGTACACGCTCACCGGGGGCCGGGTGCGCCCGCCGGTGGACGGCTTCGACCTGCTGGCTTTCGTGCTCGCCACGCCGGACGCCGAGCCGGCCGGCACGCCCGGCCTCCAGCCGGAGCATCGCCGGCTGATCGAACTGGCCCGCCGGCCGAAGGCCGTGGCCGACCTCGCCGCCGACCTGGACCTCGCCGTGGGCGTGGTGCGGGTGCTGCTCGGCGACCTCCTCGCCCATGGCTTCGTCGCGGTGCACCGGCCACCGGCCACCGCGTACCTGCCCGACGACAACATCCTCAAGGCGGTGGTCAGTGGACTCCGTGCGTTATGACCGGGAGCCGGGGGCGCCCCAGGTGCCGCTGGCTCTGAAGATCCTCATCGCCGGTGGCTTCGGCGCCGGCAAGACGACGCTGGTCAGCGCGTTGAGCGAGGTCCGGCCGTTGCAGACCGAGGAGGTCCTCACCGGCGCCGGGCTCGACACCGACGACGTCTCCGGGGTGGAGCAGAAGGCGACCACCACGGTGGCGATGGACTTCGGCCGGATCACCATCAACGACGACCTGCAGGTCTACCTGTTCGGCACCCCGGGTCAGGACCGGTTCTGGTTCCTCTGGGACGAGCTGGCGTTCGGCGCGCTCGGCGCGGTGGTGCTCGCCGACACCCGGCGGCTGGCCGACTGCTTTCCCTCCATCGACTACTTCGAGCAGCGGGGCATCCCGTTCGTGGTGGGCGTCAACTGCTTCGAGGGCTCCCGGCGGTTCGGCCTGGAGGCGGTGCGCGACGCCCTCGACCTGGACCCGGACGTCCCGCTCGTGCTCTGCGACGCCCGGGACCGGCAGTCCGGCAAGCTGGTGCTGATCTCGCTGGTCGAGCACGTGGCGCGGCAGCGCGGCGAGCCGGTGCCGGTGGGCTGAGCCGCCGGCGGCGAATCTCGTCGGCCGTCGCGGGACTGATCGGACGCCTGACCGGGAAGCCTCTGGTTGGATCTGGCGGAGACAGGACCGACGGAAGGTGGGAGCGGTGACCGGGCAGGACGAGATCGTCCACATCGGCGGCTACACGGCGGAGACGGGCGGGCGGGGTGAGGGCGTCGTCGCGGCCCGGCGGGACCGGGCGACCGGCGGGCTGACGCCGCTGGGTGTCGTGGCGGTCACCCCGTCGCCGTCGTTCCTGGCCCGGCATCCGGCGCTGCCGGTGCTGTACGCGTGCAACGAGCTGCCGGACGGCCGGGTCGGCGCGTTCCGGGTGGCGCCGGACGGCGACCTCACGCCGCTGGGTGAGCGCCCGTCCGGCGGGGCCGAGCCCTGTCACGTGGCGGTGGCCCCGGACGGGCGGCACCTGTTCGTGGCGAACTACGGCGGCGGCAGCGTGGCGGTGTTCGGCCTGGACGCCGAGGGCGTGCCGGGGGAGCGCGCCGACCTGGTCCGGCACGAGGGGCACGGCCCGGACACCGACCGGCAGGAGCACGCGCACTGCCACATGGTGTCGCCGGATCCGGCCGGCGGGGCGCTGCTCGCCGTCGACCTGGGCACCGACTCGGTCTACCGGTACGACGTCGACGCCGGATCCGGCCGGCTGACGCCCCGGGAGCCCCGGGTGAGCACTCCGCCCGGCACCGGGCCCCGCCATCTGGCCCGGCACCCGGACGGGCGGCGCGCGTGGCTGGTCGGCGAGCTGGACGCCACTGTCACCGCGTACGACCTGACGCCGGACGGGCCGCGGGAGCGGGCGCGCGTCGACGCCAGCGGGCGGGCCGGGCATGTCCAGCCGTCCGAGGTGAGCGTGGGACCGGGTGGGCGTTTCCTCTACGTGGGCAACCGGGGCGTCGGCACGGTGGCGGTCTTCGCGCTCGACGGCGAAGCGCCGGAGCTGGTGGCCGAGGTCGACACCGGCGGTGAGTGGCCCCGGCACTTCGCGTTCGCCGGTGAGCACCTGTACGTCGCCGACGAGCGGGCCGACATGATCAGGATCTTCCGGGTCGATCCGGTCAGCGGCGTGCCCGAGGTGATGGGGGAGCCGGTGCCGGTGGCGAGCCCGACCTGCTTCCTGCCGTGAGCGGACGGTCACCGAAACGACCGTCCGCAGTGGACTTCATCACTCTGAAATGACTGACCAGTAACTTAGCGTATGAGTTAGGTGATCAACTGTTTCTGCTGCGTAACTTTCGTCCGAACGGTTGTGGTGGTAACCCCACGAGGTACGCAAGATGGTCACCGTGTCTGGCCGCCATCGCATGCGTTCCAACCTCCGTGGAGCAGGCGCCGCCGCTGTGGCGGTAGCCCTGGTCGCCGTCGTGGGCGGCTCCTGGTTCGGCTACCAGCAGCTGGCCGGCCCGAACTGTTCGGGCCGGATCGAGCTGTCGGTGGCGACCGCCCCGGAGATCGCCCCCGCGGTGCGCGGCGCCGCCGACCAGTGGGTCGCCGACGGCGCCGCGGTGGGCGGCACCTGCATCGCCGTCAACGTCTCCTCCTCGGAGTCGGTCGAGGTGGCCGCCGCGGTGGCCAGCAAGCACGGCGCCACGCTCGCCGGAGTCGGGCAGGCCAGCGGCACCGCTGTCACCCCGGACGTCTGGGTGCCGGACTCCTCGACCTGGCTGGTCCGGCTCAAGAGCGGCG
Source organism: Micromonospora sp. M42 (assembly GCF_000568915.1). Lineage (NCBI taxonomy): Bacteria > Bacillati > Actinomycetota > Actinomycetes > Micromonosporales > Micromonosporaceae > Micromonospora > Micromonospora sp. M42. Next base: position 5,575,418 of record NZ_KK037233.1, read on the forward strand.
GAGCCAGCGCCTTCGCGCCGACGAACGGCGCCTCGATCGCGCGCAGCCCGGTGGTGGTGGCGCTGCCCGAGCCGGTGGCCTCGCGCATAGGGTGGCCGGACAAGAAGCTCCGCTGGTCCGACCTGCTGACCCAGGTCACCGCGAGTAAGCCGCTGCGGGCCGGGATCGTCGAGCCGACCCAGGACGCGGCCGGCCTGTCCGGGCTGCTGTCGCTCACCGCCGCCGCCAGCTCCACCGGCGATTCCGGCTCGCCGAAGGCGCAGGAGGCGATGGTCGGGGCGCTGCGGGCCCTCGCCACGAACCGCTCCTCGCTGCGGCAGGACCTCCTCGCGCGGTTCCCGCGCTCGTCGGACCCGACGGCGATCGCCAACGGGCTGGGCGCGGCGGCGCTGTCCGAGGAGGACGTGATCGCCTACAACAGCACGAAGCCGCCGATCCGGCTGGCCGCGCTCTACCTGGAGCCGGTGCCGATCCCGCTCGACTACCCGTTCGCGGTGCTGCCCGGCATCGAGCCGGCCAAGGCGTCCGCCGCCCGGGTGCTCTTCGAGGTGCTGCGTACGCCGGACTTCAAGGACCGGCTGGCCGCGCAGGCGCTGCGCGCGCCGGACGGCAACTGGGGGCGCGGCTTCCAGGCCCCGACGGGCGCGCCGAGCCCGGCGAACGGCGGCGCGAGCCAGGTGCCGCCGTCCGGTCAGGGCGGCGCGGCCGACCTCGACCCGGGCGCCATCTCGACGGCGACCACCACCTGGTCGGTGGCCACGCAGTCGGGCCGGATGCTCTGCGTCATCGACGTCTCCGGCTCGATGAAGAAGCCGGTCGCGACGGCGAACGGCGCCAGCCGGGAGCAGGTCACGGTGGCGGCCGCGAGCCAGGGCCTCGGGCTCTTCGACGACTCCTGGTCGATCGGCCTGTGGACGTTCTCCACGAACCTTCAGGGCTCGCAGGACTGGAGCGAGCTGGTCGGAATAAAGCCGTTGTCGAGCAACCGGGGGGCGCTGCAGCGCGGCCTCGCCTCGATCAAGCCCTCCAGCGGCGACACCGGCCTGTACGACACCATGCTCGCGGCGTACAAGAAGGTGCAGCAGGACTGGGAGCCGGGCAAGGTCAACTCGATCGTGCTGTTCACCGACGGCAAGAACGAGGACGACAACGGCATCTCGCAGAAGGAGCTGCTGGACCAGCTGAAGAAGCTGAAGGACGACGAGCAGCCGGTCCAGGTGGTCATCATCGGCATCGGCACCGAGGTGAACCGGGCCGAGCTGGAGTCGATCACCAAGGTCACCGGCGGCGGCGCGTTCGTCACCACCGACCCCAGCAAGATCGGCGAGATCTTCCTCCGGGCGATCGCGCTCCGGCCGCCCGCCCCGCGCTGACCTGAAGCTCAGCGCTAGTCTTCCGCCGTACCGGCAAATCCGGTACGGCGGAAGGCTTCCCGGGTCAAGACGCGGGATGAGAACTGACGGTAATGCGTCCGAATCAATCGGTAACCATAATTGTCCAGGCATGATGACCGGGTGCCTCGACCGCGGGCTCCACACCGGAGCCGGGCGGGGACGGGGCGGTCCTGAGCGAAGTGGGGAGGGCCGGTGACCTCGGCGACGCTGTTGACCCCTGCCACGTCGTCGCGACCCGGTGGTGAACGCCCGGGCAAGACGACACGAGCCGCGGAGCGGGCCTACATCCGGGTCCTGGTGGTGCTGGACACCACCGTGCTGGCGGTGGCCATCCTGGTCGGTTACCTGGCCCGGTTCGGCGACGAGGAGCCGACCGGGTCCGAGATCCCGTACGTCGTGGTAGCCCCGGCGCTGCTGCTGGTCTGGCTCGTCTCGCTCAAGGCGATGCGGTGCTACGACGACCAGGTGCTCGGGTACGGCGCGGACGAGTACCGCCGGGTCAGCGCGGCGAGCATGCGGCTGGCCGGCGGTATCGCGATCGCCGGGTACATCGCCGACGTCGGCGTCTCCCGGGGCTTCCTGGCCATCTCCTTCGCCGTCGGCACCGTCGGCCTGGAGGTGGCGCGGTTCGCGGCCCGCAAGCGGCTGCACCGGGCCCGCGACCGGGGCGCCGGCTGGTCGCGCAAGGTGCTCGTGGTGGGCGACACGGCACACGTGCTGGAGCTGGTGCACACGCTGCGCCGGGAGCCGTACGCGGGCTACCAGGTGGTCGGCGCGTGCATTCCGGACGCGCTGCTCGCCCCGGTGCCGCAGCGGCTGGGTGACGTGCCGGTGGTCGGCTCCTTCCGGGGCATCCCGGAGGCGGCCACCGCGATCGGCGCCGACACGGTGGCGGTCACCGCCTCCGGTGAGCTGACCGCGACCCGGCTTCGCCGCCTGGGCTGGCAGCTGGAGGGCACCGGGGTCGACCTGGTGGTGGCGCCGGCGCTGACCGACGTCGCCGGCCCTCGCATCCACACCCGCCCGGTCGCCGGCCTGCCGCTGATCCACGTCGAGGCGCCCGAGTTCCGTGGCGCCCGCAAGCTGGTCAAGGGCTTCGTGGACCGGTCGATCTCGCTGATCGCGCTGCTCGTGCTGGCGCCGCTGCTGATCGTGATCGCGCTCGCCATCAAGATCGACAGCCGGGGTCCGGTGCTGTTCCGGCAGACCCGGGTCGGTCAGGGCGGCGAGGAGTTCGGCGTCTTCAAGTTCCGCACCATGGTGGTCAACGCCGACGCCCTGCTCGCCGAGCTGGCCGCGCGCAACGAGACCGACGGCCTGATGTTCAAGATGCGCGACGACCCGCGGGTGACCCGGGTGGGCCGGCTGCTGCGCAAGTGGTCGCTGGACGAGCTGCCCCAGCTCGTCAACGTGCTGCTCGGCCAGATGAGCCTGGTCGGCCCGCGCCCGCCGCTGCCGTCCGAGGTGGCCCGCTACGACGGCGACGTGGCGCGACGCCTCCTGGTCAAGCCCGGCATGACCGGCCTCTGGCAGGTCAGCGGCCGGTCCGACCTGAGCTGGGAGGACGGCATCCGGCTCGACCTCTACTACGTGGAGAACTGGTCGCTGGCCGCCGACCTGACCATCCTCTGGAAGACGTTCGGCGCCGTGATCAACAGCCGCGGCGCGTACTGAGCGGGCCGGGTCAGGGCTGCGGGCCCAGCCAGTCCAGGCACACCACCACCGCGTCGTCCACCAGATCGCCGGCGACGAAGGCCCGCAGGTCGCCGATCAGCGACCGGACCGCGTCCAGCGGCTCCATCGGCCCGGTCCGGCGCAGGAACCGGTCCAGCGCCGCCTCGCCGTAGCGCCCCTGCTCGGTGGTGGCGTCGATGACGCCGTCGCTGACCACGAAGAGCCGGTCACCGCGCTCCAACTGGAACGTCTGCTCCCGGTAGTCGGTGCCCTCGAACATGCCGAGCGGGAACTGCTCGTCCAGCGCCTGCTCGCTGACCTCGCCGGCCCGCAGCCGCAGCAGACGGGGCGAACCGGCGTCGACCACGGCCAGCGTGCCGGTGGCCAGGTCCAGTTCGACGAGCAGCACCGAGACATGCTGCTGGCCCCGGTGCTGCGCGTAGATCGCCTGGTCGGCCAGCGCGGCCTGATCGGCCAGGGGGAGCCCGGCCCGGCGCGCGTTGCGCAGCGCGTACGTGGCCAGCGAGGCGAGCAGCGCCGCGGCCACCCCCTCACCGAAGCCGTTGGAGACCGCCAGCCAGAGCCGGTGGCCGTCGTCGGACCAGTCGAAGCTGTCCCCGCGCACCGCGTACGCCGGTTCCAGCTGCCCGGCCAGGCTGAACGACGGCCGGATCCGGCTGCGCCCGGGCAGCAGCTCCCACTGCATCTCGGCGGCCAGCGTGAGGCGCCGGCTGCGCCGGGCGGTCCGGTAGATGTCGGTGGTCGCCATGACCGCGCTCAGCTCGTGCCCGAGCACCGTGGCGATGGTGTCCAGCTCGCGGCGCGCGTCCGGGTCGGCCGGCACCGGAGAGACCCGGAGGACGCCCCGGCGTTCGCCGCGCATGCCCACCGGGAACCAGCCCACCTCGTCGGCGATCACCGGCTCCTGGTGGTCGAAGGCGCGCCAGGCCGGGTGACCGGGGCGGGCGAGCGCCTCGCCGTCACCCAGCGGCAGCAGCTCGGCGAGCCGGTAGTCGACCTGGTAGAGCTCGGTGCGGGTGATTCCGTACGTGCGCGCCAGCTCGGCGGCGAGCCGGTCCACGATGAGATCCGTCGGCGCCTCGGTCAGGACCCGGCGCGCGCGGCCCTCCGCTCCGCTCATCTTTGCTCCTTTGCACAGGTCGCCGGGCAGATCCGGGGGGTAGTCTCGGGCCCACCATGACCGAAGAGCCTGGTCCCCAGGGACCTGACACGAGTATGTCCGCCGCCCTGGACGAGGCGGCAGGCACCTTGCTCGCCGTCTGGGAGGCGGCCCGGGAGCGCACCACCAGCCGGCTGTCCAGTGCCCAGTTACGCGCGATCATGGTCGTCGAGCAGTATGACGGCATCAACCTCCGCCGGCTCGCCACCCTCACCGACATGCTGCTCTCCTCCGCCAGCCGGCTCTGCGACCGGCTGGTCGCGGCCGGCATGCTGGAACGCGAGCCGGGCCGCTACGACCGGCGGGAGATCTCCCTGCACCTCACTCCGGAGGCCCTGCGGCTCCTCGCCGAACTGCGCACCGACCGGCGGCGCCGGCTGGAAGCGGATCCTGGACGGAATGAGCTCGGAGGGCCGGGTGGCACTGCTGCAGGGCATGCGCGAGTTCGACGTGGTCGGCCGGCGCGGGGAGGCGACAGCGGCCGAGGGCTGGCCGGTGCTGCAGCCCTCCGGGGAGCGGATCGGTGACCCGGCCCGCCCGTCCGGCGAGCCGCCGGTGGCCCGTACCGCCTGACTTCACCCGCGGACGGCCCGCAGCCGGGCCACCACCCGGGGATGCTCGGTCAGCGCCCGCTCCAGCGTGCCGAGCACCTCGTCCAGCAGCGCCCGCCCGCCCCGGGACGTCAGCGCCTCCGCCTGCCACTCGACGAAGTCCCGCAGCAGCCGGTCGTCGTCCACCCGCACGGCCGCGATCAGCGCGTCCACCAGGTGCGCGATGCCGGTGGCGGCGTCCTCGGCGGTCTCCTCGGGAGGGTCCACCGCGGTCAGCGCGAGCCGGACCAGCTCCCGCCGCCGGTGCAGCAGGGCGACGTACGAGTCGTCGGGCGGCGGTGGTGGCGCGCCGATGTGCGTGCCCGCGGACAGCGGCCGGTCCAGCAGCGCGACGGCGTCCCGGGCGCTGGCGCCCCAGGCCGCCGCGCCGATCGTGGCGGCCCACCGGCCCTCCGGCCCGAAGCCGGGGCCGCCCGCCAGTACCGGCACCCCGGCCGCGCGGCTCGCCTCCACCATCCGCGCCGCCCGGACCAGCCGGTTCGGCTGCACGCAGCTCAGCAGTACCGCGTCCGGGCCGGTCTGGTGCAGGTAGGAGACCAGGTGCCGGGCCGGCACGCTGGCGCCCAGGAACGTCACCCGCCAGCCGGCCGCCCGGACCACCTCGGCGACGATCCGGGCGGCCAGCGCGTGCCACTCGCCCTCGACGCAGGCCATCACCACGTGCCCACGTCGCGGTGCGCCGATCGTCGCGCCCACCGCGCCGACCACGAGTTCGCTGACATGGGTGGCGGCGTGCTCCTGGCCACGCTCCAGGAACCGGTGAGCCAGCGGCGGCCGATCTCCTGCTGCGCCACCGCGACGAGGTCCACCAGGATGTCCGCGACCGGCACGCCGTCGGCGAGCAGTTCCTGCGCCAGCGCGATCGCGCCGGCCCGGTCGGCCCGGTCCAGGTGATCGAGATACGCGGCGAGCGTCTCCGGCCCGATCCGGTGCTCCGGGCTCACCCGGCGGCCAGCGCCAGCATGGCGATGTCGTCGTGCGGCTGCCCGTCCAGCCACTCGTCGACGAGCTGGAGCACCCGCTCCACGAGCGCGGCCGGCGGGAGCCCGGCACCGGAGGCGACCGCCTGGCGCAACCGGTCCTCGCCGAACATGGCCAGCTCGGTCGGGCCGCCCCGGGCCTCGGTCACCCCATCGGTGTACGCCAGCAGCAGGTCGCCCGGCGCCAGCCGTACCTCGGCGTCGACGAACCGCGCGTCGGTGAGCGCGCCCACCGGCATGCCGCCCACCCGGACGGTCTCGATCCCGCCGCCGGCGCGGGCGACGAGCGGGGCGGGGTGCCCGCCGCCGGCCACCCGGACCCGCAGCCCGCCGCCGGGCTCGCGGCGGACCGCGCCGAGCAGGAGCGTCGTGAACTGGGCCCGGCGGGCGGCGTCCGGCGCGTCCAGCAGCGCCCGGTTGAGCAGCTCCAGCAGTTCCCGGGGACGCTGCTCGACGAGGCGCAGCGTCTGCAGCGACTGGCGTACCCGGCCGGTCAGCACTGCCGCGCCGACGCCCTTGCCGCAGACGTCGCCGAGCGCGAGGAGACCGCCCTCGGCGGTGGGGAACACGTCGTAGAAGTCCCCGCCGATGCGCAGGCTGTCCCCGGCGGCGCGGTAACCGCCGGCGAGCGTCATCCCGGGCAGGCGCGGCAGTTCCGGCGGGAGCAGGCTGTTCTGCAGCACGCGCGCCAGGTGGGCCTGCTCGCCGTACAGCTCGGCGGCGGCCAGCGCGGCGCCGGC
>NZ_KK037233.1:5582909-5655578 GCF_000568915.1 Micromonospora sp. M42
GGCGCGCGGGCTGTCACCTCAGGTGGCCGGGCGCTTCGGTCAGTCGACCCCTGCGCATGCTGTCGGTGCACTCCTCGCTCGGCGGACAGGTTGCCTGGCGGCAAGCGTACCGAGCGCGGGCACGTAATGCCCGTCCAGGAACGGCCGGATCAGGCGCTGCGGGCCAGCCAGCCCACCGGCCGGTCGACGATCCGGCGGACCACCGAGCCGGCTCCGCCGACCGCTGCGGACTGCGCCCCGAGCACGGCCGGGCGTACCTCGACCGGTGCCCAGGCGGCGGTCAGCACCCGCCGGGAGATCTCCGCCACCACAGGCGGCCGCAGCCAGGGGGCGAGCGGGGCGTATCCGCCGCCGAGCACCACCGTGTCCAGGTCCAGCAGGTTCACCACGCCCGCCACGGCGACCCCGAGGGCGGCGCCGGCGTCGGCCAGGGCGGTCAGCGTGGCCGGGTCACCGGCGTCGGCCAGGTCGGCGAGCCGGGTGGCGGCGGTGTCGGCGGGCAGTTCCGCGCCGGGCAGCCCGGCGGCGGCCAGGATCGCCTCCTGGCCCGCGTACCGCTCCAGACAGCCCTGGCCGCCGCAGCGGCACGGCCGCCCCTGCGGCTGGACCGGGAAGTGACCGATCTCTCCGCTCCAGCCGCGCGCGCCCCGGTAGAGCGAGCCGTCCAGCACGATCCCGGCGCCGATGCCGATCTCGCCGGTGATGTGCAGGAAGCTGCGGGGGCCGGCCGGTCGCGCGTACAGCTCGCCGAGCGCCGCCAGGTTGGCCTCGTTGTCGACCACGAGCGGTGGCACCCCGTCGACCGGCTCGGCCAGCGAATGCCCGGCCAGCAGCGCCGGCACGTCCACGTCCCGCCAGCCGAGGTTCGGCGCGAGCCGGACCAGGCCGCCGTCGCCGACCAGGCCGGGCACGGCGAGCGCCGCGCCGGCCAGGGTCAGTCCGTCGCGTACGGCGGCGGCGCGCGCCTCGGCGGCCAGCGCGGCGAGCCGGGCGAGCGCGTCGGCGGGGGAGACCGGGCGCAGGTCGGCGCGGCGGACCAGGTGGTGCCGGACCGTGCCGGTCAGGTCGACGACGCAGGCCGCCAGGTAGTCGACGTTCACCTCCAGGCCGAGCCCGGCCGGGCGTCGGAGGCGAGCACCAGCCCCCGGGCCGGCCGGCCCGCACCGGTACGCGGCTCCGGCTCCGCCTCGGCGACCAGCCGGCCGGCGATCAGGTCGTCGACCACGGCGGAGACGGTGGCCCGGGTCAGGCCGGTGTCGGCGGCGATCCCGGCCCGCGAGGGTGGCCGGTCGGCGGCGGCGATCCGCCGGAGCACCACTGCGAGGTTCAACTCGCGCAGGCTGCCCTGCCGGACCGCCCCGGCCGTGCTGGCGCTTGTCACCTCTTGACACTGCCACATCGCCGCCATTTAATTCAACCGCTGAACAAATCGCGGACGACACCACCACTGGAGGTCTGCCATGGCACCCCGTCCCACCCCCGCGGACAAGTTCTCCTTCGGCCTCTGGACGGTGGGCTGGCCGGCCCGTGACCCGTTCGGCGACGCGACCCGTCCCGAGCTGGACGCCGTCGAGGCCGTGCACCGGCTCGCCGAGCTGGGCGCGTACGGCATCACCTTCCACGACGACGACCTGGTCCCGTTCGGCGCGGACGCCGCCACCCGCGACGCCCGGCTCAGCCGCTTCCGCAAGGCGCTCGACGAGACCGGCCTGGTCGTGCCGATGGTCACCACCAACCTGTTCAACCACCCGGTGTTCAAGGACGGCGGCTTCACCAGCAACGACCGCGACGTGCGGCGGTACGCGCTGCGCAAGGTGCTGCGCAACATCGACCTGGCCGCCGAGATGGGCGCGAAGACGTTCGTCATGTGGGGCGGCCGGGAGGGCGCCGAGTACGACGTCGCGAAGGACGTCCAGGCCGCGCTGGACCGCTACCGCGAAGCGGTCGACCTGCTCTGCGAGTACGTCGTCGACAACGGCTACGACCTGCGCTTCGCGCTGGAGCCGAAGCCGAACGAGCCCCGGGGCGACATCCTGCTGCCCACCGTCGGCCACGCGCTCGGCTTCATCTCCACCCTGGCCCGCCCGGAGATGGTCGGGCTGAACCCGGAGGTCGGGCACGAGCAGATGGCCGGGCTGAACTTCGCCCACGGCATCGCCCAGGCGCTCTGGCAGGGCAAGCTGTTCCACATCGACCTCAACGGCCAGCGCGGCATCAAGTACGACCAGGACCTGGTCTTCGGCCACGGCGACCTGCTCAACGCGTTCGCCCTGGTCGACCTGCTGGAGCACGGCGGCCCGAACGGCGGCCCGGCCTATGACGGCCCGCGCCACTTCGACTACAAGCCGTCCCGCACCGAGGACATCGCCGGCGTGTGGGCCTCCGCCGAGGCGAACATGCGCACGTACCTGCTGCTCAAGGAGCGGGCCGCGGCGTTCCGCGCCGACCCGGAGGTGGTCGAGGCGCTCGCCGCCGCCCGCGTGGCCGAGCTGGCCACGCCGACGCTGAACCCGGGTGAGGGCTACCGCGAGCTGCTCGCCGACCGCACCGCGTTCGAGGAGTTCGACCCGGAGGCCGCCGGGGCGAAGGGCTTCGGCTTCGTCCGGCTCAACCAGCTCGCCGTCGAGCACGTGCTCGGCGCGCGCTGAGGCGGGCCGCCATGCCGCTCGTCGCGGGGGTCGACTCGTCGACCCAGTCTGCAAGGTGGTGGTCCGGGACGCGGAGACCGGCGCGCTGGTCCGGCAGGGCCGCGCGCCGCACCCGCCCGGCACCGAGGTCGACCCGTACGCCTGGTGGGAGGCCCTGCGGCGGCGGTGGTCGAGGCCGGCGGCCTGGCCGACGTGGCAGCCGTCTCGGTCGGCGGCCAGCAGCACGGCATGGTCTGCCTGGACGCCTCCGGTGAGGTGGTCCGGCCGGCGCTGCTGTGGAACGACACCCGGTCCGCCGATGCGGCCCGGGACCTGGTCGAGGAGGCCGGCGGCGGGGAGACCGGCCGCCGGTTCTGGGCCGACGCGACCGGCGCGGTGCCGGTGGCCAGCTTCACCGCCACGAAGCTGCGGTGGCTGGCCCGGCACGAGCCGGACAACGCCGACCGGGTGGCCGCCGTGTGCCTGCCGCACGACTGGCTCACCTGGCGGCTCGCCGGCGCGCCCGGCCTGGACGCGCTGCGCACCGACCGGGGCGACGCCAGCGGCACCGGCTACTGGTCGCCGCGCACCGGCGAATACCGGCTGGACCTGCTGGAGCGGGCCTTCGGGCGGCGCGTGACGGTGCCGGTCGTGCTCGGCCCGGCCGAGGCGGCCGGGCACCTCGACCCGGCGGTGCTCGACGGCGACCCGGGCGCGGCGGGGCGGATCCTCCTCGGGCCGGGCACCGGGGACAACGCCGCCGCGGCGCTCGGTGTCGGCGCCGGTCCGGGCGACGTGGTCGTCTCGATCGGCACCTCCGGCACCGTCTTCGCGGTCGCGGACAACCCGGCCGCCGACCCGAGCGGCGCGGTGGCCGGGTTCGCCGACGCCACCGGCCGGTTCCTGCCGCTGGTGTGCACGCTCAACGCGGCCCGGGTGCTCGACGCCACCGCGACCCTGCTCGGCGTCGACCTCGACACGCTCGGTGAGCTGGCCCTGTCCGCGCCGCCCGGCGCCGACGGGCTGGTCCTGGTGCCGTACCTGGAGGGGGAGCGGACACCGGATCGACCGCACGCCACCGGCGAGCTGAAGGGCCTGACACTGCGCACCTCGACCCCGGCGCACCTGGCCCGGGCCGCGGTCGAGGGGATGCTCTGCGGGCTGGCCGACGGTCTCGACGCGCTGCTCGCCCAGGGCGCCCGCGCCGACCGGATCATCCTGGTCGGGGGCGGCGCCCGGTCCGCCGCGGTACGGCGGATCGCGCCGCAGGTCTTCGGCCGCCCGGTGGTGGTGCCGCCGCCCGGCGAGTACGTGGCCGACGGCGCGGCCCGGCAGGCCGCCTGGGTCGCGCTGGGTGGCGACACCCCGCCCACCTGGTCGGTCGGCGACACCGAGGAGTACACCGGCGAGGCGGTCCCCGCCATCCGCGAGCGCTACGCCCACGCCCGGGGGTAAGGAAGGGCCCCTTCTTAACGCCTGCGGTAGAGGAGGGGCCCCTTCTTAACACGCGCGTCGGCCGGGGGCGGTGTCCCGGAACCCGCCCGCACCTGATTGGCTGCCCTGCATGACGGGCACGAAGGTCTCCCGGCGCGGGAACGCGGCACACCGGTTCTACAGCGTCGTCGTCTTCGTGGTGCTCGCCTCGCTGGACAACGTGGCGATCGGCCTGGTGCCTCCGCTGTACGGGCCGATCTCCACCGCCCTCGACGTACCCCAGCGGATGCTCGGCCTGGTCACCGCCGTCAGCTTCCTGGTCAGCGCGGTGGCGGCGGTGGGCTGGGCGTACGTCGGGGACCGCACCAACCGCAAGCCGCTGCTCATGGTCGGCACGCTGCTCTGGGCCGCCGGCACCGCCGGCAGCGCGCTCGCCGGGGGGTACGCGACGTTCCTGGCCGCGCAGTTCGTCGGCGCGGTCGGGCTCGGCGCGGTGGGCTCGGTCGGCTTCTCCGTGGTCACCGACCTGATCTCGCCGCGCCGCCGCGGCCTGGTGATGAGCTTCTGGGGGCTGTCCCAGGGCGTCGGCACGCTGGCCGGGACGCTGCTCGGCGGCGTGCTCGGGGCGACCGACTGGCGGCGGCCGTTCCTGCTGCTCACCGGCGTGGGTCTGGCCGCCACGGTGGCGTACCTGTTCACCTACGACATCCGGCGCGGGCAGAGCGAACCGGAGCTGGCCGGGGCGATCGACGCCGGGAACGAGTACGACTACCGGATCAGCCGCGCCGACCTGCCCCGGATCCTGGCCCGCCGGACCAACCGCTGGCTGATCCTGCAGGGGCTGACCGCCCAGGCCGCGTTCGGCTCGCTGGTCTGGCTGCCGGTGCTGTTCAGCCAGCGGGCCGAGGCGCAGGGCTACTCGCCGGCGACGGCCGTGGTGGTGGGCAGCGTCTTCGCCACCCTGTTCCAGCTCGGCGGGGTGTTCTCGATCGTGGGCGGCCTGGTCGGCGACGCGCTGCAACGGCGTACGCCCAGCGGCCGGGCCACCGTCGCGGCCGTCGGCATCCTCGCGGCGCTGCCGTTCTACCTGGTCCTGTTCTTCGTGCCGATCCGCATCGACGTGCCCGACGGCGCCGGGGCGGGCGCGGTGGTGACGGCGGTGCTGTCCAGCGTGCTGACCGAGCCGACGGTGGGGCTGAGCCTGCTCACCGCCGTGGTGGCGCTGGCGCTGACGTCGGCGAACTCGCCGAACTGGTTCGCGCTGATCGCCGACGTCAACCCGCCCGAGCACCGGGGCACCGTCTACAGCCTGGGCAACCTCGTCAACGGCGTCGGGCGGGCGGCCGGCAACGGGCTGGTCGGGGTGGTGTTCGCCGCGCTGCGTACGGCCTTCCCGCCGCCGTTGAACTACGCGGTCGGGCTGGCCGCGTTCCAGCTCTTCTTCATCCCGACCGGGATCATGTACTGGCTGGCCGCGCGTACGTCGCCGCGGGACATAGCGCAGGTGCACGACCTGCTGCACGCCCGCGCCGACCGCCTGGAAGGAAGGGCCCCTTCTTAACGGTGAGTGTTAATAAGGGGCCCTTCCTATACCGGAGGTGTTAACAAGGGGCCCTTCCTTACACCACCCGGAACCAGACGGTGACGTCCGTCGGGACCGTGGCGTCGTCCAGCGGCGCGCTCGACACCAGCACCTGCGCGCCGGCCGGCAGCGGCGCCGGGTCGGCGCCGAAGTTCGTCAGCACGGTGAGGTCGCCGTTGGTGAACGTGAGCACCTCGTCGCCGGAGGACAGGAACCGCAGCGGGCCCCGGGCCAGCGCGTGCTCGCGGCGCAGCCGCAGCGCGGTCCGGTACAGCTCGTACGTCGACCCGGGCACGCCGCGCTGCCGGTCCAGCGCGTACTCGGCCCAGGTCGACGGCTGGGGCAGCCAGCTCGCGTCGGTCGGCCCGAAGCCGTACGACGGGGCGTCGGCCTCCCACGGGATCGGCACCCGGCAGCCGTCCCGGCCGCGCTCGGTGTGCCCGCTGCGCGCCCAGGTCGGGTCCTGGCGGGCCTCGTCGGGCAGCGTGGTGTGCTCCGGCAGCCCCAGTTCCTCGCCCTGGTAGAGGTAGGCGGAGCCGGGCAGCGCGAGCATCAGCAGGCTGGCTGCCCGGGCCCGGCGCAGACCCAGCGCGGCGTCCGGCTGCGGGTCGTCCACGCCGACGCCGTTGGCCCGGCCACCGGCGGTGCCCAGCCCCAGCCGGGAGGCGTGCCGGACCACGTCGTGGTTGGACAGGACCCAGGTGGTGGGCGCGCCGACGGAGTCGGTGGCCTCCAGCGAGCGGGTGATCACCGCGTACTGGGCCGGCGCGGTCCAGGCGGCCAGCAGGTACTCGAAGTTGAACGCCTGGTGCATCTCGTCCGGGCGCACGTACCGGGCCAGCCGCTCGGCCGGCTCCACCCACGCCTCGGCGACCAGGATCCGCTCACCGGGGTACGAGTCGAGGACCCGCCGCCACTCCCGGTAGATCTCGTGCACGCCGTCCTGGTCCCACATCGGCGGGCGCGGCTTGTCCACCTCGCTGCCGGAGAGGATCTCCTGCGGCTCCTGCCAATCGGCCAGGTCGGCCTGCTTGATCAGGCCGTGCGCCACGTCCACCCGGAAGCCGTCCACGCCCCGGTCCAGCCAGAAACGCAGCACGTCGAGGAACTCCGCGCGCACCTCCGGGTTGTCCCAGTTGAGGTCGGGCTGACCGGAGTCGAACAGGTGCAGGTACCACTGTCCGTCCGGCAGCCGCGTCCAGGCGGGGCCGCCGAAGACGCTCACCCAGTCGTTCGGCGGCTCGGCGCCGTCCGGGCCCTTGCCGTCGCGGAAGACGTAACGCTGCCGCTCCGGGCTGCCCGGGGCGGCCGCCACCGCCTCGGTGAACCAGCGGTGCGCGGACGAGGTGTGGTTGGGCACCAGGTCGACGATCACCCGTAGCCCGCGCGCCTTCGCCTCGGCGATCAGCTTGTCGGCGTCGGCGAGCGTGCCGAACAGCGGGTCGACGTCGCGGTAATCGGCCACGTCGTACCCGGCGTCGGCCTGCGGGGACGGATAGAACGGGGACAGCCAGAGCGCGTCGACTCCCAGCTCGGCGAGGTGGTCGAGCCGGGAGGTGATGCCCGGCAGGTCGCCGATGCCGTCGCCGTCGGAGTCGGCGAACGAGCGCGGGTAGACCTGGTAGATCACCGCCTCGGTCCACCAGCCGGTGCCCGGGGCCTGCTGCGTCGCGTCGGTGTTCAGCGCCTTACTCCTGTCTGGGTGGTGCGGGGACGAGCAAGTTGGTTCAGTGTGCCCGCGGCGGCGCTGTCGATTCGCGCACCACCAGGCGAGTGGGCAGGATCACCGGGGGTGGCGTCCCGTCGTCGGTGCCGGCGCCGCGCGGCGCGGGCACCAGGCCGGGGTACGGCTCGGTGGCCCGTACGCCGAGCGGGTCGAGCAGGATGCGGGCGGCGAGCAGTCCCTGGTCGGCGGCGGGCTGGGCGATCGTGGAGAGCCCGAGCACACCGGCGAGGTCGTGGTCGTCGATGCCGATCACGCTCACGTCCTGCGGCACCCGTAGCCCGGCGTCGCGCAGCGCGGTGACCGCGCCCATCGCCATCTCGTCGCAGGCGGCGAAGATGGCCGTCGGCGGTTCGCCCCGGGCCAGCAGTTCGGCGGTGGCCCGGGTACCCCCGTCGATGGTGAATCGCGACTCGACGTCGAGGCTCGGGTCGGGCCGCAGTCCGGCGGCCCGCAACGCCTCCTGGTAGCCGCGCCGCCGGTCCAGGTGCGTGGTGAAGGCCAGTTCGTCGTCCGGGTCGCCGGAGATGTGCGCGATCCGGGTGTGGCCGAGGTCGAGCAGGTGGCGGGTGGCGGTCCGGGCGGCGGCCACGTCGTCGATCCGGACGCAGGGCCACCCGGGCACCTCGCTGCCGGAGCTGATCGTCACGCCGGGCAGGTCCAGGTTCGTCAGCGCGTGCACGTCCGCCGCGCGCAGCGGGGTGGCGACCAGGATGATCGCGTCCACGCGCTTGTGCAGGCTCGCCGTGCGCAGCACCCGCTGGCGGGTCTGCTCCCGGCCGCCGAGGTTGTAGAGCAGCAGGTCGTAGCCGCTGTCCTGGAGGAACTCCTCGACCGCCTCGACCACCGTGCCGAAGAACCACCTGGTGATCCGGGGCACCACCACCGCGACCGTGCCGGTCCGGCCGCCGGCCAGCCGGCTGGCGCTCGGGGACACCGCGTACTGGAGCTGCTCGGCGGCGGCGAGCACCCGGCGCCGGGTCGCGGCCGAGACCGTCGGCAGGCCCCGCAGCGCCCGGGAGACGGTGGCCGTGGAGACCCCGGCCAGCCGGGCGACGTCGTCAATTCTGGTCATCGTGTGGGCTCCCCGCCGTGACCCGGGCCCCGCCGCCGGCCGTGCCGGCGGCGGGGCGCGGATCAACCCTTGACGCTGCCGGCGAGCAGGCCTCGCACGAAGAAGCGCTGGAGGGACAGGAACACGATCAGCGGTACGACGATCGACACGAACGCGCCGGCCGTCAGCCGCTGCCACTCGTTGCCCCGGGTGCCGGCCAGTTCCGCGAGCCGGACCGTCAGCGGGGCGGTCTCGTCGCCGCCACCGGCGAAGATCAGCGCGACCAGCAGGTCGTTCCAGACCCAGAGGAATTGGAAGATGCCGAACGCCGCCAGCGCGGGCATGATCAGCGGCAGCACGATGGTGCGGAAGATCTTCGGGTGGGTGGCCCCGTCGACCCGGGCCGCCTCCATCAGGTCGCCGGGAAGCTGCGAGATGAAGTTGTGCAGCAGGAACACGGCGAACGGAAGCGCGAAACAGGTGTGCGCGAACCACACCTGGGCGAACTTCTGCTCGTCGACCAGGTCCCACGCGGGCAGGATCTGCACCCCGGCGATCGTGACGCCGGTGGAGAAGAACCGCAGTAGCGGCACCAGGGCCATCTGCAGCGGCACGATCTGCAGTGCGAAGATGCCGATGTAGACCCAGTCCCGCCCCTTGAAGTTCATCCATGCCAGCGCGTACGCCGCGAGCGACGCGAACGCGAGCGGGAAGAGCACCGAGGGGATGGTGATCGCCAGCGAGTTGATGAAGTAGCTGGCCAGCTGCCCGGACGAGCCGGAGCTGAACAGCACCTCCTGGTAGTTCTCCAGCGTGATCTGCGGGTCGCTGAAGAACGTCCACCACCCGGTGGTCTTGATCTCGTTCTCCGGCCGGAGCGAGGAGATGAACAGGCCGAAGGTCGGGATCGTCCAGAGCATCGCGATCACGACCGACACGAGCGTGGCGGTACGGCTGTTCAGACGCTTGCGCACCCGGGCGCCCCGGGTGGCCGGTTCGGTGGCCTGGGCGCCGACTCCGACGGTGGGCGTGGTGGTGGTCATCTCAGCCCTCCCGCTGCTTGCGCAGGTTGCGGATCTGGTAGATCACGATCGGGATCACCAGGACGAACAGGAACACCGCCAGCGCCGAGCCCTGCCCGTTCTCCTGGTAGCGGAACGCCTGGTTGTACATCTCGGTGGCGATCACGTTCGTGTCGTAGTTGCCGTTGGTGGCGGTGCGGACGATGTCGAAGACCTTGAGCGTGGCGATGGAGATCGTCACCACCACGACGATCAGCGCCGGCCGGATGCTCGGAATGGTGATCCGCCAGAACATCTGCCACGCGGTGGTGCCGTCGAGCCGGGCCGCCTCGACGATGTCGGCCGGGATGGCCTTGATCGCGGCGGAGAGCACCACCATGGCGAAACCGGCCTGGATCCACACCATGATCACGATGAGCAGGAACGTGTTCAGCGGCGAGTCCAGCAGCCACTGCTTCGGTTCTCCGCCGAGGCTCACCACGATCTGGTTGAGCAGGCCGATCTGGTCGCCCTCGCCCCGGTAGGCGTAGACGAAGCGCCAGATGATGGAGGCGCCGACGAACGAGATCGCCATCGGCAGGAAGATCAGGGACTTGGCGACCGCCTCGAACCGTGCCTTGTCCACCAGGACCGCGTAGATCAGGCCGAACGCGGTGGCCACCAGCGGCACCAGCAGCACCCAGATCAGCGTGTTGACCAGGACCCGGACGATCGAGTCCTCGGCGAACATCCAGCGGTAGTTGTCCAGTCCCACCCAGTTGCTGCTGCTGGAGTCCATGAAGGAGAGCAGCGTGGTGCGGATGGCCGGCACCACCAGTCCGACGGCGAGCAGCAGCAGCGTCGGCAACAGGAAGAAGAACGCGAACGCGCCCTCGCGCTGCTTGGGCCGGCGGGGCAGCGGCGTGCCGCTCACCGAGGCGGCGACCAGTTGCGCCTCCCGGCGCCGGGCGAAGTACGACGGCACCACGTCGAGGAGCAGGAGCAGTCCCCCCACCACCGCGACGAAGGCGATCAGCCCGTACATCAGCATGAGGAACTTCGGCTGCTCCGCCGCGAAGTCGAACTCCATCGACCCTCCTTCAAGGGTTCGGCTAGCAGAGGTGGCCCGGTCCGGGGGAACCGGACCGGGCCACCTGCTAGATCACTTCCAGCTGCCCTCGATGTCGTTCAGGACGGAGTTGGTGTCCTTGCCGTTGATCCAGGCCACCATGCCCTTCCAGAAGGTGCCGGCGCCGACCGCGGCCGGCATCAGGTCCGAGCCGTCGAAGCGGAAGACCGTCTTCTCGTCCTGGAGGATGCCCACGGAGAGCTTGTCCACCGGGTTCGGCACGTTGTTGATGTCCAGCTTCTTGTTCGCGGACACCCAGTCACCGATCTTGGCGCGGCTGTTGGCGTACTCGCCGGAGGCCAGGTAGGTCTGCACCGCCTGGACCTCGGGACGGTCGGCGAACGCGCCGACGAACTCGCCGCCGCCCAGCACCGGCTTGCCCTTGGCCGGGTCGATGGCCGGGAAGTAGAACGCGAAGACGTCGCCGTCCTCGGCCACCTTGGTGCCCTCGGGCCACTGGTTGGCGTAGAAGGACGCCTGGCGGTGCATCGCGCACTTGCCGGTGGTGATCGGCGTGCCGCCCTCCTGGAAGGCGGTGGTGGAGATGCTCTTGACGCCGCCGAAGCCGCCGTTCATGTACTTCTCGTTCTTCAGGATGGTGCCGGCCCGGTTGAGCGCGTCAGCCACCTGCGGGTCGTTGAACGGGATCTGGTGGGTGGTCCACTTGTCGTAGACCTCCGGGCCACCGGTACGCAGCAGCACGTCCTCGATCCAGTCGGTGGCCGGCCAGCCGGTGGCGTCACCGGACTCGATGCCGGCGCACCACGGCTTGGTGCCGCTGGCCGCGATCTGGTCGGAGAGCTTGATCAGGTCGTCCCACGTGGTGGGGACGGTCCAGCCCTTGTCCTTGAAGGTCTTCGGCGAGTACCACACGAAGGACTTCACGTTCGAGCCGAGCGGGGCGCCGTAGAGCTGGCCGTTGACGGTGCTGTACTTCAGCCAGTCGGGGGAGTAGTTCTGCTCGGCCATCGCCTTGGTGTCGGCGCCGACCGGCTTGAGCTTGCCCGAGTCGACGAAGCGCTTCAGCAGGCCCGGCTGCGGGATGAAGGCGAGGTCGGGGGCGTTGCCGCCGTCGACCCGGACCGGGAGCTGCGCCTCGAACTCGGCGTTGCCCTCGTGGTCGATCTCGATGCCGGTGCAGTCCTCGAACTGCTTCCAGGACTCGTTGAGGCGGTCGGCCTCGATCTCCCGGATGGAGGAGTAGATGGTCACCTTCTTGCCGTCGTGACCTTCGTACTTCTCGTATGCGGCGCATTCGGCCGATCCGGCCTTGTCGCTCTTCTTGTCATCGCCGGTGCCGCAGGCGGCGACACCGAGCGCCAGCCCCAGGACGCCGGCGACCGCGAGCGTCTGGCGCGATCTGGCAAACGCCATGCCGATCTCCTTCCTTGCCGGCGCGTGGGGGGATCGAACCCGCGCCGGTCCGATGGTCGTCCTCACATGTAAGCGCTTGCATCGTGTCGGGTCCACCCCTGGCCGGACACGGCCCGGTAACAATCCCGAAACCCTGGCCAGGGGCTTGGGTGCGCTCCCACGAATCTTCCCGGGAACGGAACTTTCTGTCAGGATGTCCGCATCACATTGAAGACTTTCAACATTGGAGGCAGTGGATGCGTAAGCGATGGCTCGCCCTCGGGGCGAGCGCGACGGTCCTGGCGGCGACCCTCGTGCCGGCCGCGCCGGCGATGGCCGCGCCGACGTTCAAGGTCCCGTTCCCCTGCAACCAGTCCTGGTCCGGTCAGACCCGGACCAACCACAGCCCGGCGAACGCCATCGACTTCAACCGCACCGACGACGCCGGCGACCCGGTCGTCGCCAGCGCGCCTGGCACCGTCGACGTGGTCACCAACCTCGGCGACACCAGCTACGGCAAGTACGTCCGGATCAACCACGGCGGCGGCCACACCACCTACTACGCCCACCTGAGCGCCTTCAACGTCTCCGTCGGGCAGACCGTCGGCTACGGCCGGGTGATCGGGTACGTCGGCACGACCGGCGGCTCCACCGGCCCGCACCTGCACTACGAGCAGCGCATCGACGGCAGCTCGGTGAAGATCAAGTTCAACGGCGTCCAGGCGCTCTACTGGGGCACCAAGACCTACACCAGCGACAACGGCTGCGGCGGGACGAACACCGGCCAGGGCACCGTGAACACGGCCGGCTCCCCGCTGACGGTCCGCTCCGGCCCCGGCACCGGCTACAGCTCGGTCGGCACGGTCGCCGACGGGGCGAAGGTGACCATCCAGTGCCAGACCAGCGGCACCAGCGTCAGCGGCACCTACGGCACCAGCTCGATCTGGGACCGGATCGGCTCCGGCCGGTTCATCTCCGACGCCTACGTCTACACCGGCTACGACGGCTACATCCCCGGCGTACCCCGCTGCTGAGCCCGGCGGGCGCGGGGGCGACCGGCCCTCGCGCCCGTACCGGTCAGGAGTTCAGCCGCCACACCGCGAAGTTCAGCGCGGACGCGAACGTCACCCACGCCCAGTACGGCAGCATCAGCAGCGTGGCCGGCCGGGAGACGCGCCGGAACAGGACCACGGTCACGCCGATCGCCAGCCACATCAGCACGATCTCGGCGAACGCCAGCCCGTACGCCCCGGCGCCGAAGAACAGCGGGGTCCAGATCGCGTTCAGCACGAGCTGCACCACCCAGGCCCAGAGCGCGGGGCCGAACCCGGCCCGGCGCCAGACCAGCCAGCCGGCGATCGCGATCAGCGCGTAGAGGACCGTCCAGACCGGGCCGAACAGCCACGACGGCGGCGCCCACGCGGGTTGCTCCAGGCTCTGGTACTCGGCGGAGGTGCCCTGCACACCCAGCCCGCCGATCGCGGCCGCGGCGAAGGTGGCGGCGCCGAAACCGAGCAGCGCCCACCACTTCCGGGCGCCGGTGGTGCGCCGGGTGACACTCTGCGACGTCTCCATGGTCGAGATGTTTCCGCTCGACCGGCCCGGCAAACGCCGGCCCGGACGCGGAAAAGCCGGAGTCACCCGGCCCGGGTGTTCCGGTCCGGCAGGACGGAACACCCGGGCCCGGCGACCCCGGCGGGTACGAGAACCGCTGTTACGTGTTGAAGATGCTGACGCCACCCGGGCCGACCAGGAGGCCGACGACGATGAGGACGATGCCCCAGAGGATCTGCCGGCGGAACAGGGCGAGAATTCCGGCGACCACCAGTACGACTGCGAGAATCCAGAGAATCAGCTCCATGTCGGCTGAATACCCGTGCGCCCGATCCCGGAAACCTCCCGGTCAGTCGAGCTGGTCACCGCCCAGGTGGAAGACGCTGTACGCCTGCTTGATCACCGGGTGCGCCACGTTGCGCACCCGCACCCCGCCCGGCGTGGTGCCGCGCTCGGTGCCGTGGTGGGCGTGCCCGTGCAGCGCCAGCGCGGTGGGCGCGGCGTCGATCGCCTGCCCGAGCTGGTAGCAGCCGAGGAACGGGTAGATCTCCAGCGGCTCGCCGGCGAGCGTGTCCGGCACGGGGGAGTAGTGGGTGAGCGCGACGAGCGCGTCGCAGTCCAGCGAGAGCAGCGCGTCGGCGAGTGCGTCGGCGCTCTCCCGGGTGGTCCGTACGAACGCCTTCATCTCCGGCTCGCCGAAGTCGCTGGCGCAGCGCCCGGCGAACCCGCCGCCGAACCCCTTGACGCCGGCCACCCCGAGCCGCCCGCCCGGCGTGTCCACCACGACGCCGGTGCCCTCCAGCACCGTGATCCCGGCGTCCTCCAGCACCTTCACCACCTGCGGCACCTGGTCGCACTGGTGGTCGTGGTTGCCGAGCACGGTGATCACCGGTACGCCGAGGTCGCCGAACTCCCGGGCCACGCAGCGCGCCTCGGCCTCGGTGCCGTGCCGGGTCAGGTCACCGGCGAGCAGCAGCGCGTCGGCGGAGCCGGGCAGCTCCTCCAGCGCCGGACGGAACCGGCCCACCACGTCCTCGTCCAGATGCACGTCGCCGACGGCGGCGATCCGGATCACCATCGAACCTCCCTCACGGCAGCTCCTCGATCTGGGTGGGCGCCTGCGTGCGGATCACCCCGATGTCGCTCGTCACGTGGGTGTCCGGGAAGCGCTCGGCCACCCGGCGCAGGATCTCCTCCCGCCGGTGCGGGCTCTCCACCTCGCCGTAGAGCACCAGCCCGTTCTCCCGCCGCACCACGGTGATGCCCTGCTCGGCCACCGTCGGGTCCTCGGCCAGCATGCTCTGGATCTCCGCCTCGACGTACTCGTCGGGGGGAACGTCGCCGGACAGTCCGGTCACAGGGTCTCCCTTCCGCCGGGCGCGCCGCCGGGCAGCACGTCCAGCCGGTCGAGCAGCACCAGGAACGCCTCCGCGTACGGCGAGTGCTGCGTCTCCTTCCGTACCCGTTCCCAGTCGATCTGTTCCCGCAGCGAGCGGGCCAGCGGCAGGGCGCGGGCGAAGTCGCAGTAGTGCTGCGAGAAGCTCAACAGCTTGTGCACCATGAGCTGGCTGGCCGAGAGCACCGGCATGTGGATGGCGTCGACCGGGCGCACGATCGTGTCGGCGAACGTCTCCTCGGTCACCGGCGTCTCCACCGGCCGGTGGATCAGGTCCACCATCCGGTCCTCGTCGTAGACCTTGACCAGCCAGTCCTCCGGCGGGCGCTCGGCGGTGAAGCCGGCCTCGACGAGCGCCTCCAGCGCCCGGTCGACGTCCGCCTCGCGGAGCAGGAAGTCCACGTCGTGGTCGCTGGAGTGGCCGCCGTGCGCGTACACCGCGAAGCTGCCACCCAGCGCGAACGGGATCTCGGACTGTTTGAGCACGGCGGCGACCTTCTTCAGCGTGTGCACCAGGGTCTCGTCCCCGCGCTCGGCCATCTGCGGCTCCCTCGTCGTCATGGGCGGTGGGATCACGATGCGTACCCGGCGGACGCTCCGGTCACACCTGTTGCGGCGCGATCGGCCCGCCAGGGCAGGAAAGCGACATACAGGCCGGTGTGGGCGTCGGTCGGATAACCTCGGGAGGGTGGCCAGCTCACTGCGGACGCGGCGGGGCAGGGCCCGACTGCGTGCCGTCGCCCTGATCGGCATCGACGGCTCAGGCAAGACCACCCAGGCGCACCGGCTCGCCCAGGCCCTCACCGCCGCCGGCCACCCCGCGACGTACCACCGCAACGCCGGTGGCCGCCGCTGGCTCGGCCGCGTCGCCCAACGGATCGGCCGTCCGGACGCGCAGCGGCTCGTCGGGCGTGACGGCCTGCTCGTGGTCGAGTCGGCGCTGCGCTGGCTGGCCATCGCGCTCGCGCTGCTGAGCTGCCTGGTCACCGGCCGCACCGCGGTGATGGACCGCTGGTCGTACTGCCAGTACGCGAGCATCCGGGCGCACGGCGGGCAGCGGTGGGAGCGGCTGGTCCGGGCCGGCTACCGGGTCTTCCCGGCGCCCGCTGTCACGTTCCTGCTCACCGTCGACCCGGCCGAGGCGTACCGCCGGATCGAGCGGCGCGGCACCGACCACGAGAGCATGGCCTGGCTGACCGACGCGGACACCGCCTACCGGAGGCTGCCGGAGTACGGCGGCTTCGTGGTGGTGGACGGCAACGGCCCACCGGAGGAGGTGGCCCGCCGGATCCGGGCGCACCTGAGCGAGTGGCTGCCCGACGATCCGTCCGCCGGTCCCGGCCCGGCTCCGGGCGGCCCTCCACGTCCGGCCGGCGGGGCGGGCCGCGACGGCCCGGTGCCGGTTCAGGCCCGGCCGTAGACCGGGATGCCGGCGCCGCTCGTGGGCGCCGACTCGGGGGAGGCCAGGAACCGGATCACGCCGGCGATCTGCGCCGGAGGCACCCAGCGCCGGTGGTCGGCGTCGGGCTGGGCGGCCCGGTTGGCCGGGGTGTCGATGACGCTCGGCAGCACCGTGTTGCACCGCACCCCGCGCTGGCGGTACTCGACCGCGACCGCGTCGGCGAACGCCCGCACCGCGGCCTTGGCGGTGACGTAGCCCGAGGCGCCCGGGAACGGCGACACCGCCGCCCGCGCGGAGACGCAGACCACGGCGCCGTCACCGGTCGCCACGAGGTGCGGCAGTGCCGCCCGGGTCACCAGGTAGGTCGGGCGCAGGTTGAGCCGCAGCATCCGCTCGAACTCCTCGACCGGGGTCTCGTGCACCAGGCCGCCCGCGGCGTACCCGCCGACCAGGTTGACCACCGCGCGCAGTGGCGCGGCCGGCTCGGCGGTCGCGACCTCGACCGCCCGCGCGGCCCCCTCGGGGGTCAGCAGGTCGGCCACGACCCGGACCGGGCCGTCGTCCGTCCCGGCCTCCCGCTGGGGTACGACCACCCGCCAGCCTGCGTCGAGGAAGGCGGCGGTGACCGCGCCGCCCAGCCCACCCGTGCCTCCGGTGACCAGCACCGTGCGTTCCGTCATGGACACACACGCTAGTCAACCGTCGTGCCGACCGACCGGTGACCCGCACGGGCCGTCCGGACCGTCCGGCCGAGGCCGACCAGGCAGGCCCTGCCGCGCGACGGCGGACCGGCACGTCGGGCGGCAGGAGTGACTCGACCGGACCGGTTGAGGCGGTGGGGCTGCGACAATGGGATCCTTGGCCCGGGGGCGGGCACGGAAGACGGTAAATTTCCCGATACGCGGTGTCATGGTTGACGCTCACGCGCTCTGAAAGTAAGTTTCATCCGTGGCGAAGAGTCCGAAGATTTCTGCGAGTCACGAGCCCGGTGGACTGATCGTCCACATCAGCGGCCTGCTGCCCTCGCTGTCCCCGGCCGAACAGCGGGTGGCCCGGCTGGTCGTCGCCGATCCGGCGGACGCGGCCCGGCGCACGATCACCGACCTCGCCACCGCCGCCGAGACGTCCGAGGCGACAGTGATCCGCTTCTGCCGCTCGGTCGGCATGGACGGCTACCCCCAGTTGCGCATCCGCCTCGCCGCCGAGGCCGCCCGCCGGGTCGAGCCGCCGGACGCGCGGGTGGTCGGTGGCGACATCCCGCCGGGCGCGGACCTGGCCCAGATCATCGCCACCATCGCCTTCAACGACGCCCGAGCCGTCGAGGAGACCGCCGAGCAGCTCGACCCGGCCGTCTGCGAACAGGTGGTCGAGGCGATCGGCGCGGCCGGCCGGATCGACGTCTACGGCGCGGGCGCCAGCGGCTTCGTCGCCTCCGACTTCCAGCAGAAGCTGCACCGCATCGGCCGCATCGCGTTCTACTTCCCGGACGTGCACACCGCGCTCACCTCCGCCGCCCTGCTCGGGCGCGGCGACGTCGCGGTCGGCATCTCGCACACCGGCACCACGTCCGACGTCATCGAGGTGCTGGAGCAGGCGCGGGCCCGGGGAGCCACCACCGTGGCGCTCACCAACTTCCCGCGCTCGCCGATCACCGAGGTCGCCGACCACGTGCTCACCACAGCCGCCCGGGAGACGACCTACCGCTCCGGCGCGACGGCCAGCCGGCTGGCCCAGCTCACAGTCGTCGACTGCCTCTTCGTCGGGGTGGCCGCGCGCAGCCGGGCCCGGACCAAGAAGGCGCTCGAAGCCACGGCCGAGGCGGTCCAGTCGCACCGGGTCGGTCCCGGGCGGAGGCGGGGATGACGGCGGGCCGGGCGGAGCGCGACGGCGTGGCGGCGATCCGGCCGGTGGTGCGTGTCGGCGCGCCGACCGAGCGGCGCAACCCGCACAGCTTCGACCTCGACCTGATGTCCACCCGGGACGTGCTCACCGTGATCAACGAGGCGGACCGGCGGGTGCCGGCCGCCGTCGCCGCGGTGCTGGACGAGATCGCCGAGACCGTCGACCTCGCGGTGGCCGCGCTGCGCGACGGACACCGCGTGCACTACTTCGGCGCCGGCACCTCCGGCCGCCTGGGCGTGCTGGACGCGGCCGAGCTGGCCCCCACGTTCAACTCGCCCCGGCACTGGTTCTGCTCGCACCTCGCCGGTGGCCCGGACGCCATGTGGCGTGCGGTCGAGGACGCCGAGGACGACGAGCGCGGCGGCGCCGCCGAGGCCGCCGAGTGCGTGCGCCCGGGCGACCTGGTGGTCGGCCTGGCGGCCAGCGGACGCACCCCGTACGTCCTCGGGGCGCTCGCCGCGTCCCGGGAGCGGGGGGCCGCTACGGTGCTGCTCTGCGCGAATCCGGAGGCCCCGGCCGCCGCGTCGGTGGACGTCTTCATCGGCGTGGACACCGGGCCGGAGGTGGTCACCGGGTCGACCCGGATGAAGGCCGGCACCGCGCAGAAGCTGGTGCTCAACACGTTCTCCACGGCTGTCATGGTGCGTCTGGGCCGTGTCTACTCGAACCTGATGATCGACATGGTGGCCACCAACGCCAAACTGCGCGGTCGCATGATCTCGATCCTCGTGGAGGCCACCGGTTGCGCCGAGGAGGTCTGCCGGGTCGCGCTGCGGGAGGCCGACGGCGACCTCAAGACCGCGCTCGTCGCGCTGGTCTCCGGCGCGGAGGTGCCGGCCGCCCGGGCCGCGCTGGCCCGCTCCGCCCACCAGGTACGCGGCGCGCTCGCCCTGCTCGCCTCCTGACCGCCCCCGCTCACCCCTTCTCCCGGCGATCCACCCGCCCGGCGCATCCGTCCGGCGGGTGCGACACGTATCACGTGCGGGAGGGGGACGTTCCCGCCCGTACGGATTGTTCAACGAGGCGGAGGGTAATCCTGAGCGTGGCTGAACCGACCGGTCCACGAGCGCGTATCTCGCAGTGACCAGGATCGCAACGACCCGGTGACGCGGCTCGCTGTGTTCATGGAACAGGCAATGGTGCCATTCCATGGGCGAATAGCGATTCAGCAGCTCCGGCGGGCTCCAAAAGCCGTGTCCGGAAGCCGTCCGAACCGGGCCGGTAACAGGAAACATGGACCGGGCTCTCAGCTAGTACTCAGGCATTCGTGACAGTTTCGACTCACGACATGGAATCCCCGAAGCGTCACATCTGTTGTGTAGGTGTCAGCACCTACGGGCACAGCGGAGGTTACGGGGAGGGCTGATGAACGTGGGGATGGCAAGGAACCGGGCAACCGGCGCGAGCGAGGGGACCGTGGCAATCGTGGACAAGAACATCGGCATGCGTACCGACGAGGTCGCCGAGGAGCGGGACCTGGTCGGCGTCTACCTGCACGAGATCTCCCGGACGCCGCTGCTCGACGCCGCCCGGGAGGTCGACCTCTCCAAGGCGATCGAGGCGGGCCTCTACGCCGAGCACCTGCTCGACGAAGACCGGATCCCCGAGGGCGTCGACCGGGAGGACCTGGAGCGGCTGGTCGTCGAGGGTGAGCGCGCGAAGGACCTGTTCATCCGCGCGAACCTGCGACTGGTCGTGTCCATCGCCCGGCGCTACGTGCGCTCCGGGATGCCCATGCTGGACCTGATCCAGGAGGGCAACACCGGCCTGGTCCGGGCGGTCGAGAAGTTCGACTACGAGCGGGGTTTCAAGTTCTCCACCTACGCGACCTGGTGGATCCGCCAGGCCATCAGCCGGGCGATCGCCCAGCAGGAGCGGACCGTACGGCTGCCCGTGCACCTGGTGGAGGACGTCAACCGGATGCGCAACGTGGCCCGGCAGCTCACCCGTGAGCTGGGCAGCGACCCGGAGCCGGAGCAGATCGCGACCGCCCTCGGCGTGACCGTCGAGCGGGTCAACGAGCTGGTCCGCTGGTCGCAGGACACCGTCTCGCTGGACACCCCGGTGGGCGACGACGGCGACACCAACCTCGGTGACCTGGTCGCCGACAGCGACGCGCCGTCGCCCGAGGAGATCGTGCTCACCGGCCTGGAGCGGCAGCGGATCGAGGGTCTGCTCAACCACCTCGACGACCGGTCCGCCGGCATCATGCGGGCCCGGTACGGCCTGGAGGACGGTCGCGAGCACTCGCTGACCGAGGTCGCGTCGCGGTTCTCGCTCTCCCGGGAGCGGATCCGCCAGCTGGAGATCCAGGCCCTCGGCCGGCTGCGTGAGCTGGCTCGCGCGGAGGGGCTGCAGGCGGCCTGACCTGGTAGTAATTGAGACAACGAACGGCCGGCGTCCGACAGGGGGACGCCGGCCGTTCGCCGTCCGCGTCGATCAGACCCGGCCGTAGCCGGCGATCGACATGATGTTCATACCGCGTTTGCTGACGTTGCGTCCGGCGCTGGGCGCGTCGATGATCTGGCCGTTGCCGACGTAGAGCGCGACGTGCCCGAGCCCGGAGTAGAACACCAGGTCACCCGGTTGCAGCTGGCTGCGGCTGATCCGCGTGGTGGCGTTCCACTGCCGTGCCGCGCTGTGCGGCAGCGACTTTCCGGCGGCCCGCCACGCGGCGAGCGTCAGACCGGAGCAGTCGTAGCTGCCCGGGCCGTCCTGGGCATAGCCGTAGGGCTTGCCGACCGCGCCGTAGGCGTACCGCACGGCCTTGCCGGCGTCGCCGGAGACGGCCGGGGGCTTGCCCGCCGAGCCGGCGTTGCCGGGCGCCTCGGTGGCCCGCCCGTACGCCCTGCGCCGCATCTCGTAGAGGTCGGCCAGGTCTCCCTCGATCCGCGTCTTCGCGGACTTGAGCTGCTTGGCCTGCGCCGCCTCCCGGGCGAGCGTGGCGTCCAGCCGGGTCTTCTGGTCGATGAGCCGCTGCTGGTCGGCGGTGAAGCTGGAGAGGGTGCGCTGGCGCTGGCGGGTGAGCTGGTCCAGTGTGCCCAGCCGCTCCGGCAGCGTGGCCTGGCCACCCGGGTCCAGCAGGGCCGCCGCGGTACGCATGCCGCCGGTCTTGTACGCCGTCGCCGCCAGCACGCCCACCTCGGCGCGGCTGCGCTCGGCCTGTTCCTGCAGCGGCCCGATCCGGGCCTCCAACGTGGCCGCCGTGGCCTTGTTGGCCTTGATGTCCTCGTTGAGCTTGTTGTAGGACTCGACGATTCGCTCCAGCTCAGTCGAGGACTTCTCGATCTGCTTCGTCAGCTCTGCGGGTGTGGGCTCGGCCCGGGCCACCTGCGCCGGGGCGAGCAGCGCGGCCGAGAGGCCGGCCACCGCGAGCGAGCGGAGCAGCATCCGTAAGGACGACAAGAGCGGAAAGCTCCTCTCCCACCGGCCGCCGGGCGCGTTCGCGACCCGGCGACACCGGCCCGGGGCCATCCGGGTGGATGGCTGTCGACCGGGCCGACCTGCACAACCTAACCCGTGATCGGAGTGGTCGGGAGTTCAAGCAGGGGCGAAAGTTGGCAAAGTGGCGGAAAGTGACGATGGTGCAGCATGGTGTGGCTCGCCCGATTGGTCGTTCTGGGCGGATGTCGTCAGCCACCGCCACGCAAAGTCATGACAAAGACTGAAATCGCTTCCTCTTTCCGGCGGGCCACCCGGGGCAGAACCGGCGGCCGATCGCCGAAAACCCGAGGTCAGGTGGCGGGCCCGCAACACAATGAAGCCCGGAACCGGGATTCCCGCACGGGATCCGCGTCCCCGGGAGGCCGCCGTGCAGACCGAACGCTCCGCCACCCAGCCGCCCCGACCCACCTCGCCCAAACTGCTCTACGCCCGGCCCGGCATCGTCGTCACCGCCGAGCGCTTCACCGTCGGCCGCAACAGCTGGCCGGTGGCCGAGATCACCCAGGTGCGGACCGATCGCGGCCCGCACGACCGGCTCGCGATCCGCGCCGTCGCCGTGTCCGCCGCGATGATCGCCGCGGTCGGGCTGCTGCTCGGCTTCACCGGCGGCCTGCACCGGCTCACCGCCGAGGCGTACCTCCTGCTCGGCGCGGTCGGGCTGGTGCCGCTGCTGCTCGTGCTGATCGGCGACCGCTGGCGGCCCCCGGCGCACGAGCTGTGGGGCCGGGTGCGGGGCACCGAGGTGCTGCTGTTCAGCAGCGACGACGAACGACAGTTCGGTCAGGTCAGCCGGGCGCTGCGCCGCGCCCGCGAGGCGGCGCGCATGGGCGGCTGGGCCGACCCGCCGGCGGCCGAGCCGTGGCGACCGGCGCGGTGAGCGGCGCTCAGCCCGCGACCGGCTCCGGGGTACGCGGCTGCTGCTCGGCAGCCACCCACTGGCTCACCCGCCGCTCGGCGTAGAACGAGACGAACGGCACGGTCCCGGCGAGCATCACCAGCAGCATCCGCTTCAGCGGCCAGTTCGCCCGGCGGGACAGGTCGAACGTGAGCGCCAGATAGAGCATGTACAGCCAGCCGTGCGCCACGCCGACCACGCCCACCACGCTCGGGTTGTCGAAGCCGTACTTCAGCGGCATGCCGATCAGGACCAGCACCACGAGCGCCACGCCCACGATCCAGGCGATCACGCGGTACCGGGTAAGGGCTCCGCCCACCGTCGTCCGTCCTTCCGCACCGGCCTCAGCCGGGATAGTCGCCGGGCCGGGCGCCCGGATTGGCGTTCAACCAGGATAGATAGCGGTTGTACGCGGCCAGCTCGGCGTCGTCCGCCCCGTCGGCCGGGGCGGACGGCGTCCGCACGACGCGCACCGGGCGGCGTACCGCCGGGGTGGTGACGACCGGCTCGGCGCCGGCAGCCGCCGACGGCGCCGGATCGGCCGTCGGCTGCGCGTCGCCCGGCGGCGTCGCCCGCAGCGTCTGGCGGACCTCCCGCCACCAGACGAAGATCACGAAACCGGCGAACACCGGCCACTCGATCGCGTAACCGAAGCTGATCGCGTTGCCCCCGGCGGCGCGGGTGACCTGCCACCAGCCCATCCCGAGGCAACCCGCCACCAGCACGACCATGGCCACGTGGCGGACGATCCACGCCGGTGTCCAGAGCCGTTCCATGCCCACGAGAGTACCGGGACTCCCCGGGCGTCTCCGACACGGCGTCGTAGTCCGGGCGGTGGTTTGGTGGCACGCCCGCTGGGCATCCGAACAGGTGCCAACCCGAACGAGACGAGGGGGCGACGATGACCGAATCGGTACGCCGGGACGCGAGCCCGGAACAGCGGGTCGCGGAGTGGGACGGCGATCACGCCCGCACCGTCGACGGCGAGCAGCTCGGGGTGGACCCGGTGGAGCTGGGCGACGAGGACCTGGTCCGGGAGATGCAGAGCCTGCACCGCACCCGGCTGGACACGCTGCGCCACGCCACCGACTCGGCGCTCGCCAACCACCTGCGGCGCACCGCCGAACTGGAGACGGAGTACCTGGCCCGGCACCCCGGCCGGGAGGTCGACCCGAGCCGCTTGCGGGACGCCTGATGGGCAGCCACGCCGAGCGCGGCATGTCCGCGCCCCCGGAGGTGGTGTTCAACACCGCCACTGATCCGGACCGCTCCTCGGCCTGGCTGCCCGAGCGGCTGCGCAACTCCGGCACCTGCCAGGTCGAGGTCGTCGACGCCGACGACATGCGCGCCCGGTGGAGCGCCGCGGACTGGTCCGCCGAGATCGACGTGGAACCGGCCGACGCGGGCGGCGCCCGGGTCCGGCTCGACCTGGCCGGCCCGGACCACGACCTGGCCGACGAGATCCTGGCCAACCTCGACCGCGAGGTGGCCGACAACCTGACCGCCGGCTGAGCCCGGCCGCACGACGAGCACGAGGAGGCCGGCTTGACCGGGAGTGGCCTGAAGCAGAAGGTGGCGCGCCTGCGCCAGGCGTACGCGCCGCACGAGCACCGGCCGCTGGAGGGCTACCTGAAGGCGATGGGCACGTACGCGGGCGTGACCGCCGCGCTCGTCGGCCTGGTCCGGGCGACCGGACGGCCGGTGCCCGAGCGGCCCACGCCGGCGGACGTGGTGCTGCTCTCGATCGCCACGCACAAGCTCAGCCGGCTGCTGTCCAAGGACGCGATCACCAGCCCGCTGCGGGCGCCGTTCACCCGCTACGACCACCCGATCGGCAGCGGCGAGGTGATGGAGCAGGTCCGCGACGAGGGCAGCCCCACCCGGCACGCGCTCGGCGAGCTGGTCAGCTGCCCGTTCTGCCTGGCGGTCTGGGTCGCCACCGGGCTCACCGGCGGGCTGGTGCTGGCGCCCCGGCTGACCCGGCTGGTCGCCACCGCGCTGACCGCGGTGGCCGCCTCCGACTTCCTCCAGATGGGGTACGCGGTCGCCCAGCAGGCGGCCGAGGGCGGTCACCACGAGGCGTGAGGGATGCGGACACGAAAAGGGGGCCGGCGCACGCCGGCCCCCTTTTCGCGCGTCTCCCACGGTCAGGTGGGGGTGGTGCCGTGGTCCTCGCCGGCCCAGCCGCGCGACGCCTCCGGCTCCCGCTCCTCCTCGTCCTCCCCGGTGACGATGTCCCGGTCCACAGCGGTGCGCTCGTGCTCGTTGGCGAAGTCCGGCTCCGGCAGCGTGTCGACGCCCTCCGGGGGCTGGCCGAGCGCCGCCAGGTGCTCGTGCTCGGGGTTGCGGTCGGTCATGTCGCGTCCTCTCGTCTTCCGGGGGCTCAGGCGACCGTGCCGCCCAGCAGATCGGCCGCCTCGTCCGCCGCGTACTCGCCCTGGGGGAGCGCGGCGATCCGGGTGAGCAGCTCCGCGGGGAGTTCGGCGGCCACCGCCCGGCGGTAGATGTCCGCCTGGGTGATCCGCTCCTGGCCGTGGTAGATGTCGTCGAGCAGGTCGTCGAGCGGCCGCGTGTCGGGCTGCTCGGTCACGGGCGCGTCATCGGTCACGCCGACCACCTACCCGGCGCCGAACCGGTCAAACTCGCCCCAACCCCGCTCAGGCCGGGGCCGGCAGCGTGGCCCGGCGGGCCCGGACGGCCTGGGCCAGGTGCTCCAGGACCTCGGCCGTGGTGTCCCACCCGATGCAGGCGTCGGTGACCGACTGGCCGTACGCCAGCTCCCGGGTCGGGTCCAGGTCCTGCCGACCGGGCACCAGGAAGCTCTCCAGCATGATGCCGACGATCCCGCGCTGACCGGCGGCGAGCTGGGCGGCCACGTCGGCGGCGACCAGCGGCTGGTTGCGGTGGTCCTTGCCGCTGTTGGCGTGGCTGGCGTCGACCACCACCCGCTCCGGCAGGCCCGCGGCGCGCAGCAGCTCCAGCGCCCCGGCCACCGACTCCGCGTCGTAGTTCGGCCGGCCGCCCCCGCCGCGCAGCACCAGGTGCCCGTCCGCGTTGCCCCGGGTGTGCATGATCGCCGGGGTGCCGGAGACGTCGATGCCGGGGAAGACGTGCGGCACCCCGGCCGCCCGGATCGCGTCCACGGCGGTGGCGATGCTGCCGTCGGGGCGGTTCTTCATGCCGATCGGCATGGACAGCCCGGAGGCGAGCTGCCGGTGCACCTGGCTCTCCACCGTCCGCGCGCCGATCGCGCCCCAGGCCACCGTGTCCGCGATGTACTGCGGGGTGATCGGGTCGAGGAACTCGCAGCCCACCGGCAGGCCCAGCCGCAGCACGTCGAGCAGGAGCGCCCGCGCGGTACGCAGACCGGTGTTCACGTCGCCGGACCCGTCCAGCGCCGGGTCGTTGATCAGGCCCTTCCAGCCCACCGTCGAGCGCGGCTTCTCGAAGTAGACGCGCATCACCACGAGCAGGTCGTCGGCGACCCGGGCGGCGGCCTCGCGCAGTCGGCCCGCGTACTCCAGGGCGGCGGCCGGGTCGTGCACGGAGCAGGGGCCGACGACGACGAGCAGCCGGTCGTCGTCGCGGTCCAGCACCCGGCCGACGGCACGGCGGCCCGCCACGACGGCCTCGGCCAGCGGCGTCTCGAGCGGCAGGTGGTGGTGCAGCAGGGCCGGGGTGGTCAGCGGCACCACACGGTCGATGCGCTGGTCGATGACCCGATGGGCGTCCTGGGACGTGGTCACGGTGGGGATTCCTTCCGCCGACCGTGCCCCCGTGCCGGGTCCGGGGGATCGAGCCGGCTGCTCGCATACGAAAGGGCAGGGAAAAGAATCCCTGCCCGGCCGGCTCGAAGAGGTAAGTGACGTCAGCTCATGGTCGAGTCACCGGCTCCTCCAGCCGGCTGCCTAAACCATCGATACGACCGCGTCACATCGGCCAGCGTACCCGACGCGCGCCGGAAAGCCCGCTGTCGTTCCGAAGTGCGGAACACGGGGTATGTGATCGCCATGACCACCAGCCATGACCCCAGTGACCAGGAACGGATCGAGTCCCGGGCGCATCTGCTGCCGGAGGAGGCGGCGGCGGGCAGCGACGACGCGGAGGCGCAGGCCGACGCGATCCTCACCGAGTCCGACATCCGCGAGGCGGACCAGAACGCCGCCCCCGACACGGTGCTGGAGCACCGCACCTCCGAGCAGACCGTCACCCCCGTCGAGCCGCCCGACTGAGCGTCGCGCCCCGGGCCCGGCGGGAACCCCGGTAACTGTCGTCCCGCAACCGGGCCAGCGGGCCGGCCAGGCGCAACCCCGGCGGCACGTTGCCGGTCGGATCGAAGGCGAGCGCGGCGTCCTCGGCGGCGCCGCGCTCGCCTTCGAGGCGTACCTCGCCGAACGGCCGCCACCGGCCTGCCGCCGAGGCCACCGCCAGCACCAGCCGGGGCTCGTCGGCGGCCACCGCCGCGCCCGCCTCGGCCAGGCCGCGACCCAGGTCGGGTGACTCCGGGTCGGCCAGCACGGCCAGGAACAGCCGTCGCCCGCCGGCCCGGAACGGCATGATCGACGTGTACGTCCCGGTGAAGCGCCGCCGGGGCAGCGGCAGGTTCCGCAGCACCGGCGCTGCGCCGCTGGAACTGAACAGCAGGTCCACCGGCGGCTCCGGGTCGCGGCGCAGCCGTACCGCCACACCCAGCACGTCCGGCCAGGCGCCCGGCGTCGGCACGCCCTTGGAGAGGCGGATCGTGGCCGGCCACCGGCCCGGCAGGTCGAGCAGCGGCACCCCGGTCGGCGGTCCCGGCGTACCCCAGATCCGGACCTCGCCGCCGAACGTGCGCCCCGCCGGGTGCAGCAGGCGGGCGTGCCGGAGCCGGGCCAGCGCGGCGGCGGCGCGCTCGACGGCGGACGGTGAGGTGGTGGCCATGCCCGCACGGGTACCCCGGCGCGCACCGACGATGCTCCGGCGCGCGTGTCACCTTTCCGCCTCCGGGATCGGATAGCGTCGTCTCATGCCCGACAGCGGTTTCCCCTGGCCGATCGAGACGACCCGACTGGACAACGGCCTGCGTGTGGTGGTGAGCGAGGACCGCACCGCCCCGGCCGTGGCGGTCAACCTCTGGTACGACGTGGGCTCCCGCCACGAGCCGGCCGGACAGACCGGCTTCGCGCACCTCTTCGAGCACCTCATGTTCGAGGGTTCGGTGAACGTGGCGAAGACCGAGCACATGAAGCTGATCCAGGGCGCGGGCGGCTCGCTCAACGCGACCACCAACCCGGACCGCACCAACTACTTCGAGACGGTCCCGGCCGAGCACCTGGAGCTGGCGCTCTGGCTGGAGGCCGACCGGATGGGCGGGCTGGTGCCGGCGCTGACCCAGGAGACGCTGGACAACCAGCGCGACGTGGTGAAGAACGAACGGCGGCAGCGCTACGAGAACGTGCCGTACGGCGACGCCTGGCTGCGCCTGCTGCCGCTGCTCTACCCGCCGGGGCACCCGTACCACCACGCGACGATCGGGTCGATGGCCGACCTGAACGCCGCCGACCTGGCCACCTTCCAGGAGTTCCACAGCACCTACTACGCGCCGAACAACGCCGTCCTCACCGTGGTCGGCGACACCACCGCCGCCGAGGTGTTCGGGCTCGCCGACAAGTACTTCGGCGGGCTCGCCGCGCGCGCCGACATCCCGGCCGCGCCGGACGGCCGTACCGTGCCGGCCACCGGCCGCCCGGCGGTGGAGACGGTCACCGCCGACGTGCCCGCCCCCCGCGTCTACGTCGCGCACCGCACCCACCCGTTCGGCACCCCGGGGTACGACGTGACCACGGTGCTGGCCACCGTGCTCGGCAGCGGCCGGGGCAGCCGCCTCTACCAGCGCCTGGCCGACGGCGAGCGGATCGCCCAGCCGGACCTCGTCGGCGCGTACGGGGTGGACCTGGCGCACGCGCCCGCCCCGCTGATCGCCACCGCCACGGCCCGCCCCGGGGTGAGCGCCGAGCGGCTGCGCGACGGGCTGGCCGAGGTGGTCGACGAGCTGGCCACGGTGCCGGTGACCGCCGCCGAGCTGGACCGCGCCAAGGCGCTGCTGAGCACCATGTGGTGGCGGCAGATGTCCACTGTCGACGGGCGGGCCGACACGCTCGGCCGGTACGCCACCCAGTTCGGCGACCCGGCCCGCGCGGCCGACCGGCTGCCGGCCTGGCTCGCGGTGACCGCCGAGCAGATCGCCGAGCAGGCCGCCGAGCTGCTCGGCGCCGCCGACCGGGTGATCCTGACCTACCTGCCCGAGGAGAAGTGATGTCGCTGATCGCCACCCGTCCCGGCCCCGGCGCCGCCCGCGCCTACCGGTTCCCGCAGGTGGTCCGGCGGACAGCGGCCGGCGGCCAGGTGGTCGCCGCGCACCTGCCCGGGCAGAACCTCGCCGTCGCGTTGCTGCTTCTCGACGGCGGCGCGGGCCGGGAGCCGGTCGGCAAGGAAGGGCTCGGCGCGGTGCTGGCCAAGGCGCTGGAGGAGGGCACCGCGCAGCGGGACGCCACCGCGTACGCGCTGGCCATCGAGGCGCTCGGCACCGAGCTGTCGACCGGGCTGGACTGGGACTCGTTCCAGGTGAGCGTGCAGGTGCCGGTGGACCGGCTGACCGCCGCCGTGGAGCTGCTCGCCGAGGCGGTCCGTACGCCCCGGCTCGACCCGGCCGACGTGCGCCGGGTCCGCGACGACGAGGCGACGGCGCTGCGGATGGACTGGGCCAACCCGGGCCCGCGCGCCGACGCGGTGCTGCGGGCCGAGCTGTTCGGCGCGCAGCACCGGTGGGGCCGCCCGCTCTACGGCGACCCGGACAGCGTGGCCGCGCTGGAGGTGGACGACGTCACCGTCTTCCACTCCGAGTGGTTCATCCGCCCCGGCACCCTGATCGTCGCCGGTGACCTGGAGCGGATCGACCTGGACGCGCTCGCCGCGACGGCGTTCGCCGGCGCCGGCGGCGGCCCGATGGAACGCGGCGGCCCGATCGACGTGCCGCTGACCGGGCAGCGCCGGATCATTCTGGTGGACCGGCCCGGCTCGGTGCAGTCCACGCTGCGGCTGGGCCACCCGTCCCCGCACCGCGCCCACCCGGACCACGTGCCGATGACGCTCGCCGGCACCGTGCTCGGCGGCGCGTTCACGTCCCGGCTCAACCACCTGATCCGCGAGGTGCGCGGCTACACGTACGGGATCCGGGGCGACTTCGCCTCGTCCCGGCGGTTCGGGCGGTTCGCGGTCAGCTCCGGCGTGCAGACCGCGGTGACCGCCCCGGCGCTCGTCGAGTCGGTGGGCGAGATCTCGCGTACCCAGCTGACCGGGGTCACCGAGGACGAGCTGGAGGTGGCGCGCTCCTGGCGGGCCGGCCAGCTCTCGGTCGAGCTGCAGAGCCCGCGCGCGATCGCCGCGGCCCTGACCACGCTGGTCGTGCACGACCTGCCGGACGACTACCACGCGCGGCTGCGGGAGCAACTGCTCGCGGCGACCGTCGAGGACGTTTCCGCCGCCGCGGCGACCTACCTGCACCCCGAGTCGCTGACCATGGTGATCGAGGGGGACGCGGCGGTCATCCGGGACGAGCTGGTCGCCAGCGGTCTCGGCGAGGTGCTCGACCACACGTGACCGGACGGGGCGGCGGGCCTGTGATTCCCGTCGCCCCGCATCCGCGCGGTGGGAAACGTTTCCCACCCGCACCGCCCGGCTGGGTAGCCTCGCGGACATGAGGATCGGCATTGTGGGAGCCACCGGTCAGGTCGGTGGCGTCATGCGGCAGGTGCTGGCGGAGCGCGAGTTCCCGGCGGAGCAGGTGCGCCTGTTCGCCTCGGCCCGGTCGGCCGGGCGCACGCTGCCCTGGCGCGACGGCGAGGTCACCGTCGAGGACGCGGCCACCGCGGACTACCGCGGCCTGGACACCGTGCTCTTCTCGGCGGGCAAGGCCACCGCGAAGGAGCTGGCTCCCCGGGTCGCCGAGGCCGGCGCCGTGGTGATCGACAACTCCTCGGCGTTCCGGATGGACCCGCAGGTGCCGCTGGTGGTCGCCGAGGTCAACCCGCACGCGATCGCCGACCGCCCGAAGGGCATCGTGGCGAACCCCAACTGCACCACGATGGCCGCCATGCCGGTGCTGCGTCCACTGCACGACGAGGCCGGGCTGGTCAGCCTCGTCGTCGCCACCTACCAGGCGGTCTCCGGCGCCGGCCTGGCCGGCGTGGCGGAACTGGACGAGCAGGTCCGCAAGGTGGCCGGGGACGCCGCCGGGCTGGCCTTCGACGGCGGTGCGGTGGAGTTCCCGGCGCCGCGCTCGTTCGCCCGCCCGATCGCCTTCAACGTGCTCCCGCTCGCCGGCTCGATCGTCGACGACGGCTCGTTCGAGACCGACGAGGAGCAGAAGCTGCGCAACGAGAGCCGCAAGATCCTGGAGATCCCCGGGCTGAAGGTCTCCGGCACGTGTGTGCGCGTCCCGGTCTTCACCGGCCACTCGTTGCAGATCAACGCCCGGTTCGCCCGCCCGATCGACCCGGCCCGGGCCCGTGAGCTGCTCGACGGCGCGCCCGGCGTGGCGCTGCGCGACGTGCCCACGCCGCTGGAGGCGGCCGGCCAGGACCCGACGTACGTCGGCCGGATCCGGGCCGACGAGACCGTCGAGCACGGGCTCGCGCTGTTCTGCGCCAACGACAACCTGCGCAAGGGCGCGGCGCTGAACGCCGTGCAGCTCGCCGAACTGGTCGCCGCCGAGCGCTGACCCTGCGGGCGTCCGTGCCGGGCCACCCGGCACGGACATCCGCTCAGCGGGTATGCCCGCCGGGTCGCCGGCCGCCCCGCGCGCCGGCAGGGCGGAGGTGCCGATGACGGCCGAAGGGGACACCGAGGCCGCCGGGATGCGTTCGGACACGGGCCGGGCGATCGGGTTCAGCGACGCGGTCTTCGCCATCGTCATCACGCTGCTGGTCCTCGACCTGCGGGTGCCCGAGACGGCGCCGGGCGGAATGCTGCGCGCGCTGCTCGACCAGTGGCCGGTCTACCTCGCCTACGTCACGTCCTACCTGTACGTGGCGGTCAACTGGCTGAACCACAAGGGGACGTTCCACCGGGTCCGCTGCGCCGACCGGGGACTGCACTGGGCCAACCTCGGCGTGCTGTTCAGCGTGGCGCTGCTGCCGTTCGTCACCGCGCTCGTCTCCCGCGCCGTGGAGGAGGGCGACGTCTTCGACGAGCGGGTCGCGGTGTCCGCGTACGGGCTGGTCGGCGTGATCCTGTCGATCACGTGGCTGTGGCTCTACCACTACCTGAGCCGGCACCCGGAACTGCTGGAGCCGCACGTCCCCGCCCGTTTCTTCGAGGCCGAACGCGTCCGGGCGCTGCTCGGCGTCCTCGCGTACGCGATCGCCGGTCTGGTGGCCGTGTTCCTGAGCGTGCCGGTGGCGCTCGTGGTGCTCCTGCTGCTGCCGATCTTCTACGGGCTGTCCAGCAACGGCTTCTACGACCTGCGCCGGCGCCTGCGCCACCGGCGGTGACGCCCCGCGTTACCCCGCCTCGGGCGGCGGGTAGACCGCCGTGCCGACACCGAGAGGGGAGCACCATGACAACGGTCGGAGAGTTCATGACGACCCGGTTGGTGACGATGGACGGCAACGACACGCTCACCGCCGCGGCGCAGGAGATGCGCGACAGCGCCATCGGCGACGTGGTGGTGACCGACGGCGACAACGTGGTCGGTATCGTCACGGACCGGGATATCACGGTGCGGGGCGTGGCCGAGGACATGGATCCCACCTCCACCCGGCTCAACCAGATCACCAGCAAGGACGTGGTGACGGTGAGCCAGTACGACGACGCGGTGGCCGCCGCCGACCTGATGCGCACGTACGCGGTCCGCCGGCTCCCGGTGGTCGAGGACGGCCGGCTGATCGGCCTCATCTCCATGGGTGACCTGGCGGTCGAGCGGGAACCCCAGTCGGTGCTCGCGGACATCAGCGCCGACGACCCCAACAACTGACCTGACCGACGCGGTGACGCCGGCTCCCGGTTCGGGGGCCGGCGTTCCGCGTCACGCAGGCGACGCGGCGGTCACCCGGATCGGGCGAGGTTGACCGCGGAACGGGTGGGGACACCGCATCCCGGACGGAAGACCGCGGAACGCGGGAGGAGTCGCCCGGATGGTGGACATGGCCACAAGATTCTTCGAGGACCTGGACCGGCGGGGGTTCGAGCCCCTGTTGGTCAAGACATCCGGAACGCTGCGCTTCGACCTGCACGAGGGCCCGCACACCACGCACTGGCTGCTGGAGATAGAACGGGGCAACCTGCGGGTCCGGCAGGAGGACGGCGAGGCGGACACCGTGGTCGGCACCGAGCCGCGCCTCTTCGCCGAGCTGGTCGGCGGTGAGGAGAACGCCATCGCGGCGCTGCTGCGGGGCGACATGACTGTCGTCGGCGACCTCCGGCTGGTGTTGCAGGTCGAGCGGGTCTTCCCCGGTCCGCCGGACTCCCGGGGACCACGTCACACGTTCGGTGGGAGGGGCGCCTGATGCCCGGGCAGAACACCGTCCGCATCCTGGACGGCAACACGTTCGTGGTCAGCGAGGACAGCGGCGACATCGAGGCCACCCCGAACGAGCCGACGGGTCTTTTCTCGCTCGACACGCGCTACCTGTCGAAGTGGGTGCTCACCGTCAACGGCGAGCGGCTCAACGTCCTGTCCTACGACGACCTGCAGTACTACGAGGCCCGGTTCTTCCTGGTGCCCGGCATGGCCACGCACTACATCGACGCGAAGCTGTCGGTGATCCGGGAACGGGCGGTGGGCGGCAGCTTCCGGGAGACGCTGACCATCCTCAACCACGACGAGAAGGCGGTCGACCTGGAGGTCCGGATGGACGCCGGGTCCGACTTCGCCGACCTCTTCCAGATCAAGGACGAGATCCTGAACAAGAAGGGCGAGCTGTACGCCGAGGCCGAGTCGGACCGGCTGCGCCTGGGCTACCGGCGGGGCAACTTCCGGCGCGAGACCGTCGTCTCCGCCAACCAGCCGGCCCGCTACGACCAGCGCGGCTTCGCCTGGAGCCTGCGGCTGGAACCCAACGAGCAGTGGGACGCCGTCATCGACGTGCAGACGTTCGCCATCGGTCCCGGCGGCCGGGACCTGCGGATCGGGCTGCGCGCCCACGGCGTCGAGCGGCTCGCGCTCCAGCACGACCTGGAGGAGTGGATCAGCCGGGCCCCGAAACTGAACAGCGAGCACGAAGATCTCGCCGCGACCTACCGGCGGAGCCTGGTCGACCTCGCTGCGCTGCGCTTCTCGCCGCTGTCGCTCGGCGGGCAGACGCTGCCCGCGGCCGGCCTGCCCTGGTTCATGACCATGTTCGGCCGGGACAGCATCCTCACCTGCCTGCAGGTGCTGCCGTTCGCGCCGGAGATGTCGAAGACCACGCTGCGGATCCTCGCCGCGCTGCAGGGCACCCGGTTCGACGACTTCCGGGACGAGGACCCGGGCCGGATCCTGCACGAGATGCGCTACGGCGAGACCGCCGCGTTCGAGGAGCAGCCGCACTCGCCGTACTACGGCTCGGTGGACGCCACCCCGCTGTTCGTGGTGCTGCTCGACGAGTACGAGCGGTGGACCGGCGACGGGGCGCTGGTCAAGGAGCTGGAACTGGAGTGCCGGGCCGCGCTGAGGTGGATCGACAAGTACGCCGACCTGATCGGCAACGGCTACATCTGGTACGAGCGGCGCAACACCGACACCGGCCTGGAGAACCAGTGCTGGAAGGACTCGTGGGACTCCATCTCGTACGCCGACGGCACGCTGCCGCCGTTTCCCCGGGCCACCTGTGAGGTGCAGGGCTACGCGTACGACGCGAAGATGCGCGCGGCCCGGCTGGCCCGGGTGTTCTGGGGCGACCACACGTACGCCGACCAGCTCGAACGCGAGGCCGCGGAGCTGAAGCGGCGCTTCAACCAGGACTGGTGGGTCGCCGACCGCGGCTTCTACGCGCTCGCGCTGGACCCGGACGGGCGCCAGTGCGACGTGCTCAGCTCCAACATCGGCCACCTGCTGTGGAGCGGGATCGTGGACGAGGAACGGGCGTCGAGTGTCGCCGAGCACCTGGTGGGGCCCCGGCTCTGGTCCGGCTGGGGGGTGCGGACGCTGGCCGAGGGCGAGGTCCGTTACAACCCGATCGGCTACCACAACGGCACGATCTGGCCGTTCGACAACTCGTTCGTCGCCTGGGGCCTGCGCCGGTACGGCTTCAACGAGGAGGCGGCCACCGTGGCCAACGGCATCCTCGACGCGGCCGCCTACTTCGACGGCCGACTGCCCGAGGCATTCGGCGGCTACCAGCGGGAGCTGACGAAGTTCCCGGTGGAGTACCCGACCGCGTGCAGTCCGCAGGCGTGGTCCACCGGCGCGCCGCTGCTGCTGATCCGCACCATGCTGGGCCTGGAGCCGCACGAGGGGCACCTGGCGGTGGACCCGCGCCTGCCGATGGGCATGGGACGCATCGAGGTGCTGGACATCCCGGGCCGCTGGGGCCGGGTGGACGCGTTCGCCCGGGGCCGGCTCGACCTCGACGAACTGGCCGAATGAGTCAGTGCCCGGGCGGACGCGCGGTGTGCGCCTCGTCCGGCGGCAGCAGGCAGAACTCGTTGCCCTCCGGGTCGGCCAGCA
This sequence comes from Micromonospora sp. M42, assembly GCF_000568915.1. Lineage (NCBI taxonomy): Bacteria > Bacillati > Actinomycetota > Actinomycetes > Micromonosporales > Micromonosporaceae > Micromonospora > Micromonospora sp. M42. Next base: position 5,618,091 of record NZ_KK037233.1, read on the forward strand.
CGGTCCAGCGCGGCAGCTCGCGTACCACTGTCGCGCCCGCCTCCAGCACGGCGGCCCGCTCCTCGGCGTCGCCGACCAGGTCGAGGTGGATCCGGCCGGGCGCGGGCAGCTCGGCGGCGGGGCTGATCCACAGGTCCGGCCGCCGGCCGTGCGGGTCGCGCAGCAGCACCGCCTCGGCCGGGGCGAGCGTGCCCTCGGCGAGCTTCACCCGGTCCTCCTCGACCACCGGCAGCCCGGTGACCGCGCTCCAGAACGGCGCGAGCAGGTACGGGTCGCGGCAGTGGATGACGATCGCGGCGAGGTCGGGCATGCCTCGAACCTAGTCGCCCGCGACGGCGGGCAGGACGTTGTCCAGGAACGCGGCGGCGGTCGCGAGCAGGTCGGGCCGGGCCAGGTCGAGCGCGTGACCCCCGCCTGTGAGCCACAGATGCACCGGGTGACCGGCGGCGAGCAGCCGAGCGGTCAGCTCGACCGGCTGGGCGGCCGGCACCGCCTCGTCGTCGCGGCCCTGGACCAGCAGCACCGGCACGCCGGAGCCCAGGTGGGTGGCCACTGTCGCGTCGGCGGTGGCCGGGTCGCCCGCGGCCGGCGGGTGGCCCAGCAGGTCGGTCCACGGGTCGTCGCCGGGGGCACGCCGTCGCCGCTGCTCCGGGTCGAGCGGGTCGACCGGCGCCCAGTACGCGAGCACGCCCGCCACATCGCCGGGCCGGTCCACCCCGCGCAGGGCGAGCTGGAGGGCCAGCATCCCGCCCGCTGAGTCGCCGCCCACCAGCAGCGGCAGGCCGTCCGCCCCGCTCCACGCGGCGCGCGCGGCTTCGCGTACGTCATCGAGCTGGGCCGGCCAGCGGGCCTGGTGGGAGAACCGGTAGGTGGCCTCGACCACGCGCAGCCCGAGGGACGCGAGCGCTCTGCCGTCCTCCTCGGCGCGGGCACGCCAGCCTCCGCCGTGGATCCAGAGCAGCACCGCGCGTTCGGTCACGGCACCATCGTCGCCGCACCCGCCCCCGGTGCGCGAGCCCGGTCTGCCGAGGGCAGATCGCCCCTACGGTCGCGTAACCTACTCGGGGTAAAGTAGCGGGATGTCGGAACTCGTGTACCCGCCCGTGATCACCGCCGCGAAGACGATGTTCCGGCTCCTCGACCTGCGCCTCGACGTGTCCGGCAGCGAGCACGTGCCGCCCACCGGCGGCGCCGTGCTCGCGTCCAACCACGTGAGCTACCTCGACTTCATCTTCTGCGGCTACGGCGCGCACCCGGCCAAGCGGCTGGTCCGCTTCATGGCCAAGGACAGCGTCTTCCGGCACCGCGTCTCCGGGCCGCTCATGCGCGGCATGAAGCACATCCCGGTCAACCGCGCCGCCGGCGCCGGCTCGTACGCCGCCGCGGTGAGCGCGCTGCGCCGCGGCGAGGTGGTCGGCGTCTTCCCGGAGGCGACGATCAGCCGCTCCTTCGTCGTCAAGGACCTGAAGAACGGCGCGGCCCGGATGTCGCAGGAGGCCGGCGTGCCGCTGCTGCCGGTCGCGCTCTGGGGCACCCAGCGCCTGTGGACCAAGGGCCGCCCGCGTACGCTCACCCGCCGGCACACGCCGATCACCATCATCGTCGGCGATCCGATGGACCCGGCCGCCTACCCGGACGCCACAGTCATGACCGCCGACCTGCGTACCCGGCTGTCGGCGCTCGTCGACCGGGCCCAGCGGGAGTACCCGGACCAGCCGTCCGGCCCGGACGACACCTGGTGGCAGCCGGCCCACCTGGGCGGCAGCGCGCCCACCCCGGAGGAGGCCGTCGAGCTGGACCGCTCCGAGCGCCGCACCCGCAGCGCCTCCTGACCCCCGCGGTCCGCAGCTCGGCTCGGCTCGGCTCGGCTCGGCTCGGCTCGGTAGATCTTGGTACGAAAAGGCCCCCATGAGGGCCCTTTCGTACCAAGATCTACACAGATCTCATGACGTAGTACGTTCGTCTCATCTGGTGGTGTGCCCTCCAGGAGTGCGGTGCGCGCCCGGCCGAACTGAGCGAGTGGAGTCTCACGCAACGCCCCTCCGTTGCCGAGATCTTCGGCCGCCCACCACGCACATACGAGGAAAGGGCCGCCGAGAACGCTCACCTGTTCCGCCGACTGAGGACAGCCGCACCGCGCAAGGATGCACCTCCATGCCGCAGAGGATGCGCGCTCGGGGGAGGGTCAGCAGGCGGAACCGGGCTGGTCGCGGGCCGGGACGTCGGACAGCGCCCACGGCGACGCCTCGGCCACCGGCGGACGGTAGTAGTCGTCGCGGGACAGGAACTCCACCGGCAGCGAGCCCGGCAGCGTCACCGTGCCGAGCATCGGGCCGGGGGAGGCGGCAACCCGGGTGGCGAGCACGTCCCGCTCCGGCGGTGAGAGGTCGACCAGATCGGGGTTGGCCAGGCGGTATCCGGCCACCGCGCGGCGGACCTGCCGGGCCAGCCCGGCGACCGGCCCGACCGGGCCGGTCAGTGCCAGCGCCGGCTGCCGGATGGTGCGCAGCGCGTCGCAGACCACGCGCAGCTCGGCTGTGCCGTCGCCGTGATCGACCAGTTCCAGCCGGGACGGCCACTGCCAGCGGATCTGACCGCTGACCAGGCGGGACAGCCGGACCGGGCGCCGGTGCCGGGCACCCGTCCGGCTGTCCCGCCCGGGGACCACTGACAACTCGGAACCGCTGCAGACGTACGCCAGCCGGCGGTCGGTCACGGTGATCGTCGCCGGCGCGGGCAGCGCCCAGCAGCGGACGTCCTCGGTGGGGCCCAGCAGGTGACCGGCGACCCGCAGCAACTGATGCCCGAGTATGCGCTCACCCGGCTCGGGCACCAGCGCGTAACGCCGGTCCAGCACGGGACGGGTGGGGTCGGCGTCGGCGTCGAACCGATGCGGTCCGACGAAGAAGGGTGCGGCGTCCTCCGGCACGGTACGACCTCCCGGTGACGGTTGGCGGTATCAGGGAGCCTGCCGGATTCGTAGGGTGATTGTCATGACACCTGTTAGGGGGTCGGCCGGTCGGCCGACGCCTGCGACCGGTAGATGCCGATATCTTCCGGTCGGACGAGTCCGTCCTCGATCGCGCGGGCGAGCAGGGCCGCCTTCGTGGCAGCCGGACGCCCCGCTCGGGTGTACTTGATCCGCGCTCGGTCGACGTACTGCTTCACTGTGTGCTCGCTGATCTGCATCCGGCGCGCCACCGACGCCTTCGACATCGACTGGAACCACAACAGCAGCGCCTCGCGCTCCTTGTCCGACAGGGCCGGACGATCCGGCCGGGCGTCGCCGACCATCGCGCCGGCCAGCGCGGGCGGCACGTACGGCCGGTCCTGCGCCGCCGCCAGCACGGTGCCCACACAGTGCTCGCGTCCCTCGTGCTTGGCCAGGAACGCCACCGCGCCCGCGTCCAGAGCGGCCAGCATGGTCGGCGGGTCGCTGTGCTCGGAGTAGACCACCACCCGGCGCCCGGCCGCGCTCAGCTCGGCCAGCTTGTCCAGCACCATCCGGCCGTGCAGGCGCAGGTCGAGCAGCACCACCTCGGCGTCGGGCGCAGCCCGTAGCACCTCGTCCGGGTCGTCGCCGGTGGCCACCACCCGCAACCGCGGCTCGCCGGCCAGCCAGGCCCGCACCCCGTCGATCACCACCGGATGGTCGTCCACGATCGCCACCCCGATCGGCCACCCGGCGTTCACGTCCGCCGCCAGCGGGTCTGCGTCCATCTGATCTCCCCGTCCCGCTCGTGCAGGTGTTCCACCGGTCCGCCCCCACCGGTCGTCGTCTCGTCCGGGCCGTCGTGGTCCGGTGTCACCAGGCTGACCACCACCTCGTCCGGTCCCGCGACCACTGTCAGCCGCGCCCAGCCCTCGGCCGCGGCGAGCCCTGCCGTGAGCGGGTCGGCCAGCCCGCGCCGGATCTCCACCGGCAGCTCCGGCGGCGTGCCGACCGCCACCAGGTCGATCGGCAGCCCGTTGCGTTCGGCCAGGTCGGCCGCCGCGCGCAGCTCGTGCAGCAGCGCGTCGGGCACGTCGTCGGACTCGGCGATGAGCCGGCGCAGCCGGGCCGCGGCCAGCACCGCCCGCCGCCGCACCGCCGGGTCGGCCGGGTCGGCGTCGCCCGCCGCCAGCTCGGCCAGCACCTCCTCGGCGGTGCCGCTGACCAGAGCGAGCCGTTCCTGGCGCTCGGTGCGGGCCCGCTCGGCCGCCTCCCGCTCCGCCGCCACGGCCAGCGCCGCCGCCGCGGTGGCGGCCCGGGCCCGGGCCTGCGCGGTGAGCGCCGCCGCGCCGACGAAGACCGCCACCGGCAGGGTGGAGGTGCCGTAAACGTACATCGTGGCCCGGCTCAGATCGGCCGACGCGGTCGCGCCGTACAGCACCACCGCGGTCACCGCGATCGCGCCGTGCGCGGCGAGCATGACCAGCAGCCAGCGCACCGGCCGCCGCCAGAGCGCCAGCAGGAAGAACCACGCCAGGCCGCCCCACACCCAGTTGGCGGTGCTGAACAGGAAGCGCTCGCCGGCGCCCGCGACGACCGCCGCGTCGACCACCAGCAGCGCCGCGGCCAGGCTCCGGGCCGGGGGCAGTTCGCCGCGCAGCAGTAGTACGCCGGCCCAGATCCCGATCAGCGCGGTCACCAGCCAGCCCACCGCCACCACGGCGGGGAAGGCCATTCCCGGTCCCGCCCGCAACACGGCCGGCAGCGCGATCGCCAGGTGCCAGGCCGCCGCGATGACGATGGCGGCGATCCGCGCGCCCCCGTCGGAGGCGTCGGCCACCGCGTGCGCCTCCGGCGGTGCGGTGGCCGGTCCGGGGCGCGTCGCCACCCGCGGCCGGGGAAGGGGACGCAGCACGGAGTCGGCGGTCACCGCCGCACCCGACTCAGTCGGCATCGGACCACTCCAGCCGAATCCGGGTGCCCGCGCCAGGGGCGGAGGTCACCAGCGCGCGTCCACCCACAGTGGTCATCCGCCCGTGGATCGACTCGCGCAGCCCGTACCGGTGGGCCGGGACCGTGGCGGGGTCGAAGCCCGGACCGTCGTCGACCACCTCGACCACGACGGCGCCGCCCTCGCGGGCCAGACGCAGCGACGCGGTCGCGCCGGGTGCGTGCCGCGCCACGTTCGCGAGCGCGGGGCGGCGTTGTCGGCGAGCGCCGTGCGACCTCCGCCGGCAGCCGGCAGGGCGCGAGCGTCGCGGTCACCGCCGGCCCGGGCGTTCCGGCGAGCCCTGGCGCAGCCGTTCGTCCAGGTCGGCCTCGCCGGCCGCGGTCGCGGACCGCGCCCCGCCAGGGCGGTCAGGGTACGCAGATCGTGCGCGCACCGCTCGCGCAACGTCGCCGAGTCGGGTACCGCGCCGAGGCCGACCATGGTGAGCGTGCCCAGCACGGTGTCGTGCAGGTCGCGGTTCTGCCGCCGTTCGTCCTCGCGGGCGGCGCGCGCGACCACCGCCTCGTGGGACAGCCGCTGGTAGTCGGCGAACGCGGCGTCGGCGCGGGCGATCCGGCGGCGCATCACCGCTGTCATCACCGCCGCGCTTCCGGTCTGCACCAGCAGCGTCCCGGCGTGCGCCCGCGCCTCGACCGGGTTGCCGGCCAGCGTGGTGCCGGTGACGTACGCGGCGGTGACCAGCAGCCCGGCCGGCACCGACCAGCGGGCCGGCGCGGTGGCCTGCGTGTTGATCACCGTCGAGCTGGCCAGCACCGCGATCCAGCTCGCCTCGCCCGGCAGCACCTCCGGCGCGACCAGCCACGGGACGGCGAGCGCGGCGGCGGTGGTGAGCGCGACGTCGCCGGCCACCAGTGGCCCGTCGATGCCGTGCCGGAACGCCCGCCAGGCGTACCAGACCGACCAGACGGTGAGGACGACGACAGCGGGGATCAGCAGCGCCACCCGCACCGGCGGTGTCCGCACCGACAGCGCGACCACCGCGCCGACCAGACCGCAGGTGAGTCGCAGAAGCGCGGGAAGCGTCGTGAAGATCAGCGTGAACGCCTCAGCCGCCGGCCGGGCCTGGGTGGACCCGGGCAGAGACGTGGCGGCAGCGACCGGCATCGGGGGGATGTCCTTCCGGCAGCGACCCGGCCGGGTCCGCGCGGCATAGATTGACGCCGGAGAATAACACGGTTTGTGGGTACTGGTCACCCTTGGTGCTTGACGAGTTTCGCTCCGGCGTAAAGCAGCTGAGGCTCAGCGCCCCGCCGAGAAGCGGAGCCGCGGCCTCCGGTTTACGGTTGCCGGCGTCTCCTACCCTGCGGGGTATGGCATACCAGCCGGCCATGGTGCCGCCGAAGAAGTCCAAGCGAACCCTGTTCATCGTGCTCGGCGTGGTGCTGGCGATCTGTTGCTCCGGCGGTGTGCTCGGCGGCTTCTTCCTCTTCCGGGTCGTGCAGGAAGCCACCGGCCCGGCGCGCTCCACAGCGCAGACCTACGCCGAGGCGATCGTCGACCGCGACTACCCCGCCGCGTACCGGCAGCTCTGCACCCGCGTACGCGACCGGGTCAGCGAGGCGGACTTCACCCGGCAGCAGTCCTCCCAGCCGGAGTTCACCGGCTACGAGATCACCGGGCTCAACGTGTCGAACAACAACGGCCGGGTGAGCGGGTCGACGACCATCCGGTTCACCCCGGCGGTCGGGACCAACGTGACGCAGTCGTTCCCCATGGTCAAGGAGGACGGGGAGTGGCGGATCTGCGAGTGAGCCGGTCGCGTGCCGCCGCGTGACACCTGATCCACTTGTCGCATGGCCCCATCTCCCGCCGCACCGATTCCGCCGGCCGTCGAGGACCGGCTCGCCCGTGAACGCAACGTCTGGCTCTGCACGCTGCGCCGGGACGGCTCACCGCACATGACGCCGGTGTGGTTCGTGTACGCCGACGGCGTCTGGTGGATCGGCTGCGAGGGCCGCAGCGTCAAGGCCCGCAACGTGGCGGCCGACCCCCGCGTCTCGCTCGCCCTGGAGGACGGCGTCCACCCGGTCGTCGCGGAGGGCGTCGCCCGCCTGCACCGTGCCGGCTTCCCGCCCGCGATCGTGGCGGCGTTCGCCGAGAAGTACGGCGGCTGGGACATCCGGCAGCCGGTCACACCGGACAGTGAACGGGTGCTGCTGGAGGTGCCCGTCCGGCGGTGGCTGCTCGCCGGCCGGGCACGCTAGTCCCCGGAGAATCCCCAGAAGTAGATCTCGCTCGGGACGCCCGCCTCGTCGTGCAGCACGGCGTACCGGCCGAACCAGCGCTGCTCGGCCAGCGGCGCGAGCGCCTCGACGTGCGCGCGGGTCGGCCTGGCGACGCCCACACGTGCGAGCGCCTCGGCCTCGGTCACCCGCTGGAACGTCCCGAAGCCGGGCTCCTCGCCGTCGGTCAGCACCCGCGACATGTCCAGGATGGAGTGGGTGCCGGACTCCTGTACCCGCTCGTCCGCCCACAGCTCCTCCTCGCTGCGGGGACGGTCCGGGAAGTCGGCGGCGGACGCACCGAACTCGCCCGGCGCCGCCCACCAGTAGTCGCCGGTCTCGAAGACCTGCCGGCGCAGTTCGTCAAGCGCGGCCTGGGCATCCGGCTGGTACGCCACGAAGTAGGTCCATCCCGATGCGCCCACGCTGCCTCCCGGTGATCCCGCTCGTCGACCGCCGTCGTGCGGCGGCGCACGCGATCATGCCCGACACCACCGACGAAACCGGCGGGTCGACGCGACCAGGATTCCTGTGCCACTCTCCGCCATGCGTCTGTCGTCGGGCCTGCGCGGGCGATCGCGCCTACGGGTGCGAATCGGTGATCGCGATGACCTCGTCGAGGCGGTCCAGGGCCGCCCGGAGATCGTCGACCTTGGCCTGGATGCGCTCGCGCTCGGCGCGCAGCATGGCCCGCTGCCCGGGGTCGGTGTGCCCGGAGTCCCAGCACGGCAGGAGTTCGGCGATCCGGCTGCTGGTCAGGCCCGCCGCGTACATCTGCTGGATGAACCGGACCAGCGTGACCGTGTCCGGCCGGTAGAGGCGCTGGCCGGACGGGCTGCGCCTGGGGACGAGAAGGCCCTGCTCCTCGTAGTAGCGCACGGCCCGCACCGAGACACCGGCGCCGCGCGCCACCTCACCGATGCGGATCAGCGGCTCGGTCACGGTGACCCCTCTCACCCCGGTCTCGGCGATCAACACTTGCCTCTGACGTCAACGTCAGGTTTTAGCGTACCGGGCATGGACATCAACGACTCGGTAGCCCTCGTCACCGGCGCCAACCGCGGCCTGGGCCGCGCCTTCGCCCAGCGCCTGCTCGAACGCGGCGCCCGCAAGGTCTACGCGACCGCCCGCCGGCCGGAGACCGTCGACCTGCCCGGCGTCGAGGCGCTGCCGCTCGACATCACCAGCCCCGCATCCGTACGGGCCGTCGCCGCTGCCGCCCCGGACGTCACGCTGCTCGTCAACAACGCCGGCATCCAGACCGGAACCGACCTGGTGACCGGTTCGCTGGAGGCGGTACGGCACGAGGTGGAGACCAACGTGCTCGGCCACCTGACGATGATCCGCGCGTTCGCGCCGGCCCTCGCCCGCAACGGCGGAGGCGCGATCGTGAACGTGCTCTCCGCCATGTCGTGGTTCGGGACCAGGGGCGCCGGCGCGTACCACCTGACCAAGGCCGCCGCCTGGGCCATGACCAACGGCGTACGCCTGGAACTCGCCGAGCAGGGCACGCTCGTGACGGCGGTGCACCTCGGCCTGGCCGACACCGACATGTCAGCAGGCTGGCCCGTCGACAAGATCGCGCCGTCCGATCTGGCCGACGCGGCGCTCGACGGCGTCGAGGCGGGCGCCGCCGAGGTTCTCGCCGACCAGTGGAGCCGGGACGTCAAGTCCCGGCTGACGCTGACGCCGGAGGAGTTCAACGCCGCGATGGACCGCGCCCTGGCGGCGCTGGCGGCCTGACCGGGCCTGGCGGTACGTGCCGGTCGTGGCCGCGTTCGCTGAGGCGCCACATCGCCGACCGGTTGCAGCGCGTTGACGGTGACCCGGAGGGTGGCGTGGCGCTTCCGATCACCCTGATGCAGGATGCAGCGGGTGACCTCGATCTATCGAACCGCTGCGGGCCGCGACAGGATCCGCCGGTGGTGCGAGGAACAGTTGACTGCATGGTGGTCGCCGCCGACCTTCCAGGCCAGCCAGGGCTGAGCTCCGACGAAGCGGGCACCGCCGGTGGCCGGCTCACGTGGTACGGCTCGTGGCTGGGAGAGGTCATCGAGAAGACCACCGCCGGGCCGGTCGTGGTGCTCGGGCATTCGTTCGGCGGCGCTGTCACGCTCGCCGCGGATCATCCGCGGATTCGGGGAAAGGTCGCCGTGTCTCCAGGCGGGTTGTGCCGGCTCCGGATCACACCCCGTGTCCTGCTGGCGTTCCTGGCCTGGCTGGTGCGGCCACGAGCTGATTCGAGCCGTCGACTGCTACGTGTCCTGTCTGCTCCCGGCCGAGAGCCCCGCGCCGAACTGGTGGAATGGATGACGCTGGTCGCCCGGCACGCCCGTCCGGTGAGTTCCGACGACCTCGTACCGGCGGCCGCTCACACGATGCCGGTCGTGGTCGCGAGCGGACACCACGACGTGTTCCTGCCCCCGGAACGACTGCGCGCAGGAGCACGACAGCGGATCCATGTGGACGCCGACATCGTTCCCGGCGCCGGCCATCTCGTCACCGACGAGCGCCCCGACCTGATCGCCGCGCTGGTTGCCCGGCTGGAGGATCAGTGGCGCTGAACAAGCGGGGCAGTCGGCCCATCGTCGTCGACGGCAACCGCTACTGCTGGCTCGTCCGCCGGAAGCCGACGTACAGCCAGGGTCTGACCTGGTCACCGTTGAGCTTCGCCGTTGAGCGCGCGGATCTGGCTGGGTGCGCCACTCTCGTCGTCCGACTCGCGTCACCGCGACCGGACAACTGGATGAGCGCCGTGGCCTCTCCGGTGCTCCACTTCGCTGGTCGCGAGTGCCATCCGGCAGGGGCTTGAGCGGGGCTGGCAGCCCGAGCGCCCCGGCTCCCCGTTCATGCTGGACCTCGGCGCTGACGAGCAGGGCTAGGGCCGGCTCGACGCTGGCGTCGCACCGTGCGAAGGCCGGAAACGCGGTTCTCCGATTGGCGTTTCGCTCCGTAGGATCTCCGGCGATCAAGGGGGATGAACGGTGGGCGATTTCCAGCAGTTCGTGGCGGATGTGACTTCACGTCTGTCCACCATGTCCAAAGGTGAGTTGTACGTCGTCGGCGACGGCCTCGACCGGGACTCACTCTGGCTCACCTTCCTCGAATCCTTCCCCGCCGGCACCAATCCGCGGTTCCGTGAGCGATCCGAGTACGACTGCTCGACCTGCCGCGGCTTCATCAAGCACTTCGGCAACGTCGTCGAGATCCACGACGGGCGGGTCCGTACCGTCTGGTCCGGGGTTTCGGCACTCGACCCGGTCTTCTCCGTGGTCGCCGCCGCTCTGGACGAGTTCGTGCTTTCGCTGCCGTTGTCCACCGTCTTCCGGTCTACTCAGGCGCAGTACGGCACGAAGACCACCCGATCGCTGCGCGACGGCCAGGTCGAGGTGTGGCACCACCTGCACGGCCGGGTGGAGAAGCGGCATCGTGTCGAAGACGTCGGCGCGGCACAGAGCGACTTCGACGCCGCGGTGCAGGTCTTCCAGCGGGGCCTGGCCGAGCTGACCCCGCACGCTCTGGACACCGTCGTCGACCTCATCGACGACAACGCCCTCTACCGCGGCACGGAGCATCGTCGGGCGGTGACCGAGTTCCGGTCGCTGCAGAACCGGTGGACGAAGGCGACCGACGGACGGGCCTTCGTCTTCGCCAACGCCATGAACCCGGCGGCACGCTTGCGCAACACGGTGATCGGCACCCTCGTCCAGGCTCTCTCCGCGGGCGTCGACCTGGAGCAGGCGGTCCGGTCGTTCGAGACGAAGGTGGCGCCGCAGAACTACCAGCGCCCCACGGCGCTGATCACCCCGGCCATGGTCAAGGCTGCCATGAAGACCATCGACGAGTTGGGCATCGAGGAGTCGTTGCAGCGACGGTTCGCCCGGCTGTCCGACGTGTCGGTCAACAACGTGCTGTGGGTCGACAACGACACCCAGCCGCAGATGAAGGACGGCATCGAAGGGCTGCTCATGCAGGCGGCCACCACGACGTCGACAGGTGCGCGCCTTCGTGACGCGAAGCCGGAGGAGGTCCCCGTGGTCTCCTTCATGAAGGACATCCTGCCCGGAGCCAGCTCCATCGACCTGTGGGTCGCCAACACCCACGAGCCGCACTTCGTCAGTCTCACGACCGGCCGGCACCCGGCTGCTCCGCGGTTGTTCAGGTGGGACAACGACTTCGGCTGGTCGTACGGCGGCAACGTCGCCGACTCGATCCGGGAGAAGGTCAAGCGGGCCGGCGGCAACGTCACCGGCAAGCTGCGGGTGAGCCTGTCCTGGTTCAACCACGACGACCTCGACCTGCACGTGTTCGAACCAAACGGCGACCACATCTGGTACCAGGAGAAGCGCGACAAGCTGGACGTCGACATGAACGCCAGCGGGCCGCTCTCCCGCGAGCCGGTGGAGAACGTCACCTGGACCGACCACGTCCCCGACGGTGAGTACCGGATCGAGGTGAACCAGTACCGCAAGCGGGACAGCGCCCAGTTCGGCTTCGTGATCGAGACCGAGAGCAACGGGAAGATCGAGCATTACCGCCACGAGCGCGCGGTCGGCCACAAGGAGACCGTCGAGGTGGGGCGGATGACGGTTGCCGGCGGCGTGATCACCGCCTTCCGGCCGGGTAAGGACGTGCAGCGGGGCAGTGCGGGCAAGGAGTTGTGGGGGATCACCACAGAACAGTTCGTACCGGTGTCCACCGTCATGTACTCGCCGAACTACTTCGACGACAACGAGGTCGGCAACCGGCACTACTTCTTCATCCTGAAGGGGTGCGTGAACGACCAGCCGACGCGCGGGATCTACAACGAGTTCCTCCGCGCCGACCTGCAACCGCACCGCAAGGTGTTCGAGGTTCTCGGCGACCGCACCAAGTGCGAACCGTCTCCGGATCAGCTTTCCGGCCTCGGCTTCAGCTCCACGGTCCGCAACTCCGTGGTCGCCAAGGTGACCATGACCGGCGGCCGGCGCCGCCTCGTCAGCATCCAGTTCTGATTCCCTGCCCAGAAATCGGAGAGAGGTCACCGTGACCATTTTTGAGAAGGCCACCCGGGAGAAGTTCCGCTATCCGTCGGCGAAGGGACTGCTGACCACGGAGCAGCTGTGGGAGCTTCCGCTGACCGCCAAGTCCGGCTTCAGCCTCGACGACGTGGCCAAGGCGGTCAACGCTGAACTGAAGGCCGTCGACACCGAGTCGTTCGTGGCCACCGAGGCCAATCCGGCCAAGGCGACCCTGGAGACCAAGTTGGAGGTCGTCAAGCACGTCATCGCCGTTCGCCTCGCCGAGGACCAGGCGGCGAAGGCGGCGGCGGCCAAGAAGCTGGAGAAGGAGAAGCTGCTGGCGGTCCTGGGCCGCAAGCAGGACGCGGTCCTGGAGAACCTGACCGAGGCGGAGCTGCTGGCCCGGATCAACAACCTGTAGACCGCTGACGATCTGGCCTGCGGTGGGGATGGTGCGCCCGGCAGGATTCGAACCTGCGGCCTTGGGATTAGAAGTGGCCTCTATGGGTGCGACTGAGGTATCTACAGAGCGCTTTGGCTGCATCTGATGCGGCTTTGGTCGACTGAATGAACTCTGGTTGCCTGCATTTCGCACCACGCGCAGCCCCACGCTCAGTCCCACTAGGTTGCGTCAGGCGGCCTCCGGATGACTACCCGCTGTAGCGCCGAGCGCCCGACTTCGGGAGCTGGTACCGGTAGCGCGTTGGCTTCAAGGAGGCCTCGGCGGGCGTCCACGACTCCCACACCCGCACGCGGCCACCGGATGTCTCGACGGTGCCGTCCGGCAACCGTCGCCAGTCGATGAGGTCTACGACGACGAGATGGGTATCGGCCGCTGCGGCATGCTCAACTTCGTTGAATGTGAGCTCTACGGCGTCAGCATCGCCGGACGATCCCTTGACCTCGACGTGAAGCTCGCGCTGCCCAGCAGTGGCATGCACGTCGTACGACTTGGTGCCACCAACATCCTTCACGTCGTAGCCCTGGGCGCTGTAGTGCCTCAGCACCCAGTCGACGGCGTGGCGCTCGATGGCCAATCGAACCACCTCGTCACGCAGGTACCCGGCACCCCGTCGCTCCCGGGCTGCGACGGCGAGCTCGGATGGCGCCGGGCGCTGCCTCGGGACTTGACGGCGCTCTGCCCGAGGGATCTGCCTAAGGTCCGGGACCGCCGCAACCACCGCGGCCGGCAGCTTCACCAAGTAGCCCTGTGCTGCTCGCACCGGACGCTTGTCGGAGAAGGCGAACGGGAAGTAGAGGCTTCCCCGGTGGTGTGCCTTCAGCTTCTCCTTGACCTTTCGGAGCTTACCCTCCACGCCTCGAAAGGCATCTTGAGTGACCGGACGCGCCAGCGCGGTATAGCCGGTCAGGGCGTACCGCCACGAGGGCTCGGGGCCTGCAAGTGGGCGGCCTCTGCCGTAGCTGCCTTGAGATGCCCAGACGATCTCGTCTTCCTCCGGCCCTTCGGCAGCTGTCGAATACCCGACGATTCCGGGGGCGCCGAGGAGCGACTTGTGCCAATGAAGGATCAGATCTCCCGGCTGAACAGCGGTGACCAGAGCGTAGGACCAGTACTCGCGTCCGGCGTCGTCAACCTGCGGGGCATGAAGGTCGGCACCGAGGTCACTGCGGTCAGTGATCTCCATCCAAAAGCGCTCGGCCGGATCCTCACGCCACCACTCGTTGATCCCCATAGGACGTGTCTACCGGATCAGCCACGGAGGTGCGAACCTCGACGACTCACCGACGCGAGCGGTGTGGTCGGGCTGCGTCGTAGCGAACGTTTATTCTCATCGACGGTGCTCGCACCGCCCTCGGTTGATGTGTCGATGGTCTTTCGCCAACACGGCTACAGCCATCGACACATTGAAGGAGGGAGGTGATGTGACATGGAGGATGGAGACTCGGCCGAGCGTAAAGACTCGACCGACACCCCGCCCGCCGCTGCCGGTGCCAGCCGGCAGCGAACGGTTCGGGTGACTGTCTCAATCCTGCAAGGGCTCGCTTCGGCGGCGGCGATCGTGAACTCCGCGATCGACATCGTCGGCAAGCTGACCTAACGGATCAAGCCGCACCACGCGCTGCCCCCGACCCCGGGTCTCCACTCGGACGGGGGCAGTCGTGTTTTCGGATCAGGTCTCGTCAACCTCATCCATGTTGCTACCGACGAGGTTACACCGAACCGGGAAAATGTAGGCCCATAGGTTGCGCATTTCCGGGGAGCGGGTCAACCGGCGGGTACCTCCGTTACCCCCAAGTGATCAACCATGCGCGGGCGCGGCAAGCGCGACATCTCTTAGGGCTTGGAGCGGGGGAGGCGGCTCAGGCTCAGCGGGCCGGACTACGCGGCCAGTCGCGGTGGTCGGCGTTCCTTGCGGGAGCGGCTGAACCATCTCCGCATCTCCGCATCTCCGCAAACATGGCTGTGAGCTGGGCGAATGCTTGCGGAGATGCGGAGTGCTGTTGACCGGTCATCTCCGCAATCGGGGTTCATCTCCGCAGAGAGGTTGCGGAGATGCGGAGATCGATGGCTCCTGATGGTCTGATCTCCGCAGGGTGTTTTCCCTGGTGGTGGAGGGTGGGTGCGGCGTTGCGGAGATGCGGAGATGGTTCAGCGGGTTTCAGTCCTTGTGGCGTTCGACCCAGAACATGGCCCGGTCGCCGCGCTCGTTGCGGCCTGCCCGGATGACGTGATCGCCGCGCCAGCGTCCGGCCTGTCCGGTGAGGAGTCGGCCGAGTTGCAGCGGGTTGGGTAGGCGGCCGGCGGCGGTGGTGATGAACTGGCCGTCCCACGGGTCGTGGGCGTCGCTGCCGAGGTGCAGGGGTTCGGCGTCGCGGCGGAGGTCGGCGGCGGTCATAGGTCGACCGGCGTGGCGCTCATGCCAGGTGGTGAGGAACGCGCGCCAGCGCGTCTCGTCTTCATCGATCTCCCGTACTTCGGCGGCGTTGGTGAGGAACCCGTCGATGCCATGGTGTGCGAGGAATCCGCCGAGGGCTTGCGCCCAGGGGGTGAACTGCCGCATCGACAGGCCCTTGACCTTCGGCGCTCCCTGCCGCGTCCAGTCGAGCACCAGCACCAGGAGGTGCCACAGGACGGTGAGTTGATTGGCGGGGACGGTGATCCATTGGTCGAGGTGCGGGATGCCGAATCCGGTTTGGTCGCGCAGTTCGGGGCGGGGCATGTCCGGGTCGAGGTGCACGCGCACGGTGCGGCTCGCCATGTCGCCGCCGACTTGCAGGTTGTTGCCGGTGGCCATCCACAGCCGGTCGTTGACGGTGGCGATGTTGCGCGACGCGCCCAACTGTCGGTCGGACCACACGCCGTTGGTGACGAGTTGGGCGAGCACGGCGGAGTCGATGACGGTGCCCTCGGCGAGGTTGTCCCAGATGACCACGCCGACCTGCTCGGCGAACACGGCAGTGATGGACTTGCGCAGTTCCTCGTCGGCGTAGGCCCAGTTCATGACCCGCTGCCCGTAGAGCATCCCCGGCCCGGCGGTGAGGATCGTCTTGCCGGATGAGGGCATGGTCGCGTCGATCAGCGCGAACGGGGTCAGGGAGCGGGTGAAGTGCCGCAGGATCGGCGTGGCCAGCAGCGCCACGTAGACAACGCCGGGCCGCAGGATCGTGGTCCGCTCAGCCCCGAACGCGACGGCTGCCGCAGCCTCGCAGCCGGCCTTCTGGTAGGCGTAGCGGGTCGGCCCGTCCTCCATGTCGGTGCCGTAGTCCGGTCCGGCGTCCGGCGGGCAGTAGAGCAGCTCGGATTGCTCGCTCAGCGGCTTGACCGGCCAGCCCTGGTACACGCTGAGCGTCGACATGAAGACGTAGCGGCCAACGACAGGCGCAAGCATGCGGGCGACGTCGAGGGTGTTCCTCGGCACGTAGCCCGACGTGTCAACCACCGCGTCCCAGTTGCCGAAAGCGGCGAGAGCGGCGATATCCCGCGGGCGGGTTCGATCCCCCTGGATTGGCCGGACAGCCTCCAAGGGGGTGCTCGATGTCCCCCGGTTGAAGGTGGTCACCTCCCATCCAGCATCGAGGGCGGCCCTTACGATCGCGTGGCCTACGAACCAGGTTCCGCCGAGCACCAGTAAGCGCATGCACCAATCATGCCGAGCAGGGACAGCTGGGCGACCGGAGGGTGGTGCCCCGGTCCCTCTGGTTCAGGGGCTAGACCTTGACACGCTGGCCTGCGGGAATGGTCTTTGCCTCAGGTACAACGGTCTCCAATTCGGGAGTCACCAGAAACAGGCGTCGCTTTGACCTAGAAAGCAGCTTCTCGCGACGCTCACGCAGAGCGATGCCGAGCACCTTGTCGACGGGCGTGAGGGAAAACGCCTGCGCGATGTCAGCATGACGGTTCATGAACTCGACGAGTTCGGCGGGGCTAATCTCTGCTGCTTGGAGAATGCCCTCCACTGTGATGGCGAAGCGCCTCATGTCATCCGGCAATGAGGAGTCGGCGAAGCTCTCCCTTGCGGCCTCAATAATCCTGTTACGCGCATCGAATAGCTCGTAGTTGGGTTCGTCCCCAATGTTCGCGACTGAGCTCACATTGGCAAGCACGTCGTCTACAATTTCGAGAAGACCGCGCAGTCGGCCATCCAAGCGGTGTTCTCGCCAGGAAAAGCGCTGGCCTTTATAGATCACGTCGTGCGTGGACTCCTGCAGAGCGTGCTGCACGTACGTGGTGAACTGCACTTCAATCTTCAGTTGAGTAAGGTTAGGGTGCCTTGCCAGATAGTCGTTTGGTAGGCGGCATATCAAGTGCGGCTGCTGGTATCTGAAGTCTGTAGGCTTGCCGGCTTCGACGTTCTTCGCCTCGATCGGTGGGAAGACCCTCTCTGCTGTTGTCATGGCATTTTGAGCTTCCGCCGTGTGCAGGAATACCCCGCGAGCGGCAATAAGGTCTTCCACGTCGAAGATGCTCGCTGCTTCACCTTTCTGCAGTTTTGCGTAGAGTGATTCAGCTTCTTTTCGGCGAACCTGAATGACCACTGGCCTAAACTCTGCCAGTTCGGCATGCAGCCGCGAACGCACATATTCGACGCCCTGTTCGAGGTCCGGAATGATGGCCTCGTAGGCGGTCTTGAAGGAGCCGGGTAAAAGCATCGCGCTACTCGCCTAGGAGGATGGTCCGAAGTATGTTGGCCCGGATGTCTCTATTCGACTTCTTGTTCGACCCTTGAACGGCGGCTAGGAGGTAATGGCGCGCTCGGTCAGTAGTCTGGCCGTCGATCTCGTAGGCGAAATCCTCAAGACCTTGTTTAGCCAGACCTACGTTCACGGTGCTGCCGGACCTGACCAGGTCGCTGACCGCGACCCACAGTGAATAGAAGTCTGCAAGATTGCTAAACCGAGTAGCCTTAAGTGGGAATTGATCATCGATTTCGCGGAGTATATCCTGCGTTGCTACGAAGTTCTCGTCTGCTCGCTTCTCGTCTGCAATCTCCGAGTCGTTCGCCGCATAGTGGTAGTCAAGGTAGTCCTTGCCGTCTTGACTGCCCTTCATTGAAACGACGTATAGCTCGGAAACGTACTCGACATCGAGCATTCGGCGGATGCGTGCCGGGGTTGCGATTCCGATTTGCGCCCAGAAAGGATGTTCTGCGAGCCCTTCTACCTTTCGGAGGAACTCTCCTCCGTATCGGGCGTGGCGAAGCTCTTGCTTATTCAGCCTAGCTACATTCCGATTAAGTCGGTCAAATGCTTCATTGAGTTCCGTCGGAGATGCCTTGGAGATGTTCTCCACGGCGAATACATACTCCAGTAGTGCGATCTTTGTATCATCCGGAAGTTCCGAGAAGTATAGGCTGTCGAGTCCCAGATCCGATAAGGTATCGGGTGCTTGGAACTTGTCCTCCACGAATTCGAAGAGCGCAGTCAGGCGCTGCTTTCCGTCAATCACTCGATACAGGGTAGGTGCATCCGCTGAGACGTCCACCTGCAAAAAGATGGTGGGTGCGGGGTAGTTTCGAATAAGTGAGTCGATAAAAAACTGCTTGTACTCAATATTCCAGACGCTGCGCCGCTGGTATGGCGGGTCTAGATCAAGGCGGCGCGCCGAATTGAGGTCGAGAAACCAACTCGCCGACTGGGTGTTCGGCGAGCGGCGGAAGCCTGTCTGGTGCTTCACTGAGCAGCTACCCTTCGTAAAGCAAGTCCGGAACCACAGAGTATCGTCACTTGGGCCTCACTGGTTGCACCAGATGTGAGCGGGTTTCTTCAAGTGCTGTCGAGCGACCGAGGGCTGAGGTCGGCTGGACGAACACTGCTCGAAGCGTGCGGATTCACCACGGCGTCCCGGGTGAGAGTCGCCCTGGCCTCTATCCAGCTGCTCCTGTGACGGTTGCACGGGTGCCTCGGATAACGCTAACCAAGCCCTCTGCGGCCAGCAGGGCAACTGCGCGGTGAGCGGTGCCGACCGAGACGTTATGCATCGCGGCCATCTCGGCAACTGAGGGGAGACGGTCGTGGGGTTGCAGCCGACCAGTGGCGATCTGCTTGCGTAGCTCTGCTGCGATCACCTGGTACGGGCTGTTGGCGACGATGCGGTGTGCCGGTGCGACGGGGCGCGGCGGTATTCGAGCGGCCAGCGTTCCGGCGGCCCGCTGGTCAGACTCCGACAGCCAGGCGGCGTACACCCTGAGCGTCGTCGTGCCGCCGCCGCCGTGACCAAGGCGTCCAGCAACCGTCCGCACGTCGACACCCGCGTTAATCAGCTCGGTAGCTGAGTAGTGGCGCAGCGCGTGGATGTGGCTGTCGATACCCAGCCGACGGGCGAGCCGGCCGTACCTCTGGGTGATGGTGTCGGGCCGGTAACCACGGCTGTTGTCCGGTTCGGGGGAGAAGACGTAGTCGGCAGGATCGGCGTTCGCGTCGAGCTGCGTTAGGCGGCCGACGTATCGCCCGTGCAGCTCGCGCAGCACTTCGATCGTCTCCGGGTCGAGCGCTACCCGCCGCTGCTGGTGTGTCTTGGTGTCCTTCTCCTGTAGCTGGCCATGCTCGTCCAGGTAGGCGCTGCGCCGCAGCGTCAGCACACCGGCGTCCAGATCGAGATGGTGCCAGCGCAGCGCGGCCAGCTCGCCACGGCGGGCGCCGGTCGTCATGGCAAGCCAGACCAGCGCGCCCCAGTCTGGATCGCGCCACGCCTCGCTGATGATGCGGGCCGCGTCGGCGGGGCTTGGTGGCTGCGGGTCGGGGTGCGGCGGCGCGGGTGGCTCGGCTTGGCTGGCCGGGTTGACGGCGATCCAACGCCACCGGACGGCACGGCTGAGAGCACCACTGAGGATCCAGTGGATTTGCCGCACTGATGAAGCGCTGAGCGGCTTGCAGACGTGCGGCCGGCACTTCGCGGTGCAGGTGTGCTCGCCCTCCACGCGGTGCTTCACGTACGCCTTGCCGCCGCACCAGCCGCGGCAGCGGCGCAGGCTCGCGTAGAACGACTCCAACGTCTCGGCGTCGAGCCGGCCGACCGGCAGCTTGCCGAGCACCGGCCGTACGTGCTTGTTGAGTTTGTTGACGTAGCCCATGCGGGTGGTGGCCTCGATATCGGCCACCTCAAGCCACCGGTCTAGGAGTTGGTCGAGCGTGGCACGGGTGCGCGGGTTACGCCGCTCGTCCACTTGGGCCAGCAACCGGGTACGCGCCTTCTCGGCTTCCTTGGCGGCGGTGCGGCTGGCGGGGATGACCTCGGTGAGGTAGTGCCGCTTCCCGCTGATCGGGTCGACGCCGGCATAGACCTTCACGCGCAGTGACCCGCTGGGGAGGGTTTCGATCTCGCCGCGCTGGCGCTTGGTGCGTCCGTTCGAGGCTGCCACGGGGCCACCGTAGCGCGCTCGCACCACGAATAGCCCCACGCGAGCCGTTCAGGAAGGCAAAGTACCTGTGCGCCCGGCAGGATTCGAACCTGCGGCCTTGGGATTAGAAGTCCCCTGCTCTATCCGCTGAGCTACGGGCGCGCGCCGACGGTCGTCGCGCCAAGAGGGTACCGCCGCTCCCCGTCCGCCCGGGGGTACGGGTCGGCGCGTCCGTTCCGCCCCTCAGCGTCCCATGCCGGGGCCCGGAACGGCACCACAGTTCCGGCGGGTCCCGCGTGGGCCGGGCGGGACGCGATCCGTACCCTCGTCGGATGCTGCTCGACCAGGAAACCGAGAACGAGATCGTCTTCGAGCTGTGTCAGCTCCTCGGACGGGCCATCCTGCCCCTCACCGGCTCGGACGGCCCGGGCACACCGCCCGGCGTCCTCGGCACCGCCTTCTTCTACAGCGAACTGGTCGGCGCCACAGACGACGGGGAGGTCGCGCACGAGTGGCTGCTCACCGCCGACACGCTCACCGAGCGGGCGTACGGGGAGATCGGGTTGCGGCCGAGCGTCACCGAGCCGGCCGAGGGGGCGGACGAGCCGATCGACCTGCCCGGTTTCGCCGACCACTGGCTGCACCTGCCGGAACTGGGGCTCGCCGCGATGCCGACCGGCGGTCTGCACGGCTGGGCCGACGACCGGGGCTGGCGCTGGCGTACCCAGCAGGTCACCGAGGCGGTGGCCGCGCCGGCCGACTCGGTCGCCCGGATCGGCGCGGCGCCCGTCTCGGCGTTCGTGCTGGCCCTGGGCGCGGGTGAGGACGGGTCGCGGCCGTTGGAGGCGGTGGTCGAGCGGGTCGCCCGGGACGGCGGCGAGGTGCGGGTCACCACGGAACTGCCCGCCGGCTACGTGGGCGCGCCGGTGTTCGCGGTGGAGGCCGGACCGGACGGCGGACCGGCGCTGCGCTGCCTGGGCGTGGTGCTGCCGCCGCAGGCAGGCGGACATCCGATCGCGACGTTCGACCGGATCCGCGCCGCGCTCGCGGCGGTCGTCACCGACTGAAGCGGCTTGGCGGGGCCGGGCTCAGCCCTCGGCGGTCGCGTCGGCCGGCCGCCGAGGTGACGGCGGCGTCGTGGGCTCCGGCTCGGTAGGTCCGGCGCGGAGGAACCCCTCCGCCCACCGCCCGACCTCCGCGAAGACCTTCTCGCGTACGCCCGGACTGGACAGCGTGAGGTCGTGCAGCCCGCCGTCGAAGCGGGCCAGCGTGACGTGCCGGCCGAGGCGGGGCGCCCAGCGCACCATGTGCTCGACGTCGAGCACCGCGTCGGCGCCGGTGGCGCTGTCGTGCCACTTCGTGCCCCGGAAACTCCGCGTGGAACAGGCGAGCAGCACCGGCACCGGGATGTCCAGCCCGGCCCGCAGGCGACGTTGACCGGTACGGATCGCGTTGATCCAGCCGGCCCGGACCGGGAACCCGGCGAGCGGCTTCCAGGCCAGGTCGTACCGCCATTCGCCCCGGTGGTCGGCGTGCAGGCTCTCGCCGTACACCGTGCCCAGGCCGAACGGCAGGACACGCTGCGGCGCCCTGCGGCCCAGGCGGGAGACGGCGGCCGCGAGGGGTCGACGGACCATCCAGGGCGCGTTGATGTCGAAAAAGGGGCTGTTGAGCACGATGCCGTCGACCAGTCCGGCGTCGCGGCGGTCGTGCGCCCAGAGCGAGATGATCAGGCCGCCGGTCGAGTGGCCCATGGCGAGCAGGGTGTCGTGGCCCTCCTCGGCACGGATGATCTCCGCGGCGGCGTCCAGCTCGGGAAAGTAGTCGCTCAGGTCGCGGCAGAAGTTCGGAGTCTGGTGCGCCAGCAGGCTGCGGCCGTACTTGCGCAGGTCGAGCGCGTAGAAGTCCCAGCCGCGCTCGGCGAAGAAGTCGGCTACGTGGGTCTGGAAGAAGTAGTCGACGAACCCGTGCACGTAGAGCACGGCGCGACCGGTCGGGCGGTCGGCCCGCCGTCGCACCAGGGTCGCGACGACCGGCCCCTCGTCGTCGGTGCCCAGGTCGATCGTCCGCCGCTCGTAGGGGGCGCCCAGCACGTCCGGTTCCACGACCGCGACGGTACGCCGCCGCGCTACCCGGCGGTAGGGGTGCTGGGCTGTAAGGAGGGGGCCCTTGTTAACGCATCCGGTAGAGGAAGGGCCCCTTCTTAACAACGCCTCGGCGCGGGGACGGCCCGCCCGCCGGCACCGAGCGGGCGGGCCGTGCCGGGATTCAGACGGTTTCGGCGTCCTCGCGTGCGGCGTCCTGCAACGGGACGCCCTCGGGCTGGTCGACGGCGCGCAGGTGCTTGTTGTTGCGCGGCTCCTGCCGGGTCTTCGCGTCGTTGAGCTTGCGGCGCAGGTCGTCCCGGACGTCGTTGAGCGCGGCGTGCAGATCCTCCTCGGTCGAGGTGGTGACGATCTTCTGCCGGCCGGCGATCCAGCACTCCAGGGTCACCTTCTGGCCCCGGGCCTCACGATCCTTGACGGACACCTCCAGCTCGGTGGCGTCGGCGTGGAAGCCGGCGAGCCGGGTGTCCAGGGTCGCGAACTGCTCGGCGATCCAGTTGCGGTCGCCCTGGGAGAACCCGGCGCCGACCCGCAGGCACTCGGCCACGGTCGCGGGGTTCGCCACGGCGCTCATCGCGCTGCCTCGCGGACGTCTCGGAGAAGCATCGGAGCTCCCTTTCTCTCGGTTGATCAAGTACTTACCCAACCGGCGTGATTCCGGAACGCCTGCTTGCCGGCTCCACTCGATCGTGCGTCGCCGCAGGTCAGGCGCGTAGGGCCGGTTGACCTAGCAGATCGGGACCTTGATCAGGGGGTTGTCCACAGGGCGGTCCGTCATCCACAGGTACGGGCCGGGCGTGTGGCCCGGGCGAGGCGGCGGGCCGACGCTTTCCGGGACAAGTCGATCCCTGGGAGGGGCGATGTTCGATACGTACGTCACGATCGTCGGCAATGTGCTGACCGCGCCGGAGTGGCGCCGGACCACCCAGAGCGGAACGCTGGTGGCCAACTTCAAGGTCGCCTCGACCGCCCGCCGGCTCGACCGCGACAGCGGCCGCTGGGTCGACGGCAACAGCCTTCGGGTACGCGTCAACTGCTGGCGCCGCCTGGCCGAGGGAGTCGCGTCCTCGGTGGCGGTCGGCGACCCGGTGATCGTCGCCGGCCGTCTCTACACCCGGGACTGGACCGACGAGTCCGGCACCCACCGCACGCTCTACGAACTGGAGGCGGTCGCGGTCGGGCACGACCTGTCCCGCGGCCGGGCCCGGTTCCTGCGTAACCAGCCCCGCGCGGCCACCAGCACGGTCGAGGACGCGGAGGCCGAGCAGCGGGTGCACGGCGAGACGACCGAGCCGGTGCCCGACGGGCAGGCCCCGGCCACCTTCGACGACCGGCCCTTCGACGACGACTTCCCGCCCTCGGAGTACGGCGGCGGCCGGGTCGGGCTCGTCGGCACCGTGGAGCGGGTGGGTGAGCCCGACCCGTTCGACGCCCGGTCCGTCGACGCCCGGTCCGGTGCGCGGCAGGCCACCGGCTTCGAACCCGGTTCGGGTGGCCCGGCGGGGGAGGAGGACGAGCTGGGCGACGTGGCCGACGACGGGCCGGCCACGGCCGAGGACGACGAACTGGGCGAGGTCGCACCGCCGGAGGTCGGCGGACCGGGTGGTTCCGGGCCGGGTGAGGGCGAGCCGGGCGGCGCGAGCCCGGGCGGGACCGCGTCGGGGCGCCGGAGCAGGCGACGGACCCCGGTGCCCGCCTGACAGTCGTCCGACGGGGGCGCGGGGTGGTGACATCGGCGTCTCCACCCCGCGTACGACTAGGCTGGCCGGCCGGAGGTGGTGACGGGTGCGGCAGGCGACCGCCATGGCGAACGCGACCGGACTGGTGGCGGGCTACGCGCTCGACGCGCTGCTCGGTGACCCCCGCCGGTGGCATCCGGTGGCCGGCTTCGGCCGGGCGGCCGGCGCCCTGGAACAGCGCTCTACCGTCCCGACCGGTCGGACGGCGTCGCGTTCACAGCGGTGGAGGTCGGCGCGCCGGTCCTGCTCGGCGCCGCTGTCGCGCTGGTGAATCGCCGCCATCCGGTGGCCCGGGCCGCGCTGGTCGCCGCCGGCACCTGGACGGTGCTGGGTGGGCGAACGCTGCGGCACGAGTCCCGGGTGATGGCACGGGCGCTGGGCCGGGCCGATCTGCCCGCCGCCCGGGCCCGCCTCGGCAACCTCTGCGGGCGGGACCCGTCCGCCCTCGACGAGTCCGAACTCGCCCGCGCCACGGTCGAGTCGGTCGCCGAGAACACCTCGGACGCCGTGGTCGCCCCGCTGGTCTGGGGCGCGGTCGCGGGCCTGCCCGGCCTGCTCGGCTACCGGGCGGCAAACACGCTCGACGCGATGGTCGGCCACCGCTCACCCCGGTACGCCCGCTTCGGCACCCCGGCGGCCCGGCTCGACGATGCGCTGAACCTGGTGCCGTCCCGGCTGACCGGGTTGCTCACGGTCGCGGTCGCGCCGGCGGCGCACGGGGACCGTGCCGTCGCCTGGCAGGTGTGGCGGCGGGACCGGGCCGACCATCCGAGCCCCAACGCCGGTCAGTGCGAGGCGGCGATGGCGGGCGCGCTCGGTGTCCGGCTCGGCGGGCGCAACGTCTACTTCGGCCGCGCGGAGACCCGGCCGTTCCTCGGTGACGGGCCCCGCCCCGAGGCGCGGCACCTGAAGCGGGCCGCCCGGATCTCCGGCGCGGTCGGCGTGGCCGCGCTCGGCCTGGCCGCGCTCTACCCGGTGACCGTCGGGCGCGTGGCCGGGGCCGCCGGACGGGCCGCGCTCGGCGTCCTCATGCGGGCAGCCCGCCGGGGGAGCGGGCGGTGAGCGGCGGGCTGCTGGTCGCCGGCACCACCTCCGACGCGGGCAAGAGCGTGCTCACCGCCGGCATCTGCCGCTGGCTGCGCCGCCGGGGCGTCCGGGTCGCGCCGTTCAAGGCGCAGAACATGTCGAACAACTCCGCCGTCGTGGTCGGGCCGGACGGGCGCGGCGGGGAGCTGGGCCGAGCCCAGGCGATGCAGGCCGCCGCCTGCGGGCTCGACGCCGACCTGCGGTTCAACCCGGTGCTGCTCAAGCCGGGCAGCGACCACGCCAGCCAGGTGGTGCTGCTCGGCGAGGCGGTCGACACGGTCACCGCCGGCAACTACCACGAGGTGCGGTCCCGGCTCGCCACCACCGCGTACGCGGCGCTGACCGAGCTGCGCGAGGAGTACGAGGTGGTGATCTGCGAGGGCGCGGGCAGCCCCGCCGAGATCAACCTGCGTGACGGCGACTACGTCAACATGGGGCTGGCGCGTGCGGCCGGGCTGCCGACGATCGTGGTCGGCGACATCGACCGGGGCGGCGTGTTCGCCTCGATGTTCGGCACCGTCGCCCTGCTCGACGCGGCCGATCAGGCGCTGGTCGCCGGGTTCGTGGTGAACAAGTTCCGGGGCGACCGGGGGCTGCTCCAGCCGGGGCTGGACATGCTGCGCCGGGTCACCGGCCGTCCCACGTACGGGGTGGTGCCCTGGGCGCTGGACCTGTGGCTGGACGCGGAGGACTCGCTCGCGTACGGGCGGGTGCTCGGCCGGCCGCCCGCCCCCCGGGGCACCGACTGGCTCGACGTGGCAGTGGTGCGGCTACCCCGGATCAGCAACGCCACCGACGTCGAGGCCCTCGCCACCGAGCCGGGTGTGCGGGTACGCCTCACCGTCGAACCGGCCGAACTGGCCGCCGCCGACCTCGTGGTGCTCCCCGGCACCAAGTCGACTGTCGCCGACCTGGCCTGGCTGCGGGAGACCGGCCTGGCCGACGCGGTACTGGCGCACGCCGCCGCCGGCCGGCCGCTGCTCGGCATCTGCGGCGGCTTCCAGATGCTCGGCCGGGCGATCCACGACCCGGTGGAGAGCCGCCGGGGCACCGTGCCCGGCCTCGGGCTGCTGCCCGTCGAGATCACGTTCGAGCCGGTCAAGACGGTGCGCCGGGCCGAGGGCAGCGCCGCCGGAGACGTGCCGGTGAGCGGCTACGAGATCCACCACGGCCGGGTGTCGACGGCCGACCCGGGGCTCGCGCCGCTGTTGCGTCACACCGACGGCACCGGCGAGGGCGCGCGCCTCGGCAACGTGTACGGCACCCACTGGCACGGCACGTTCTCCTCCGACGAGTTCCGCCGCCGCTTCCTGACCGAGGTCGCGGCGGCGGCCGGGCGCACCGGCTTCAAGGTCGCGCCGGACACGTCCTTCGCGGCGGCCCGGGAGCGGACGCTGGACCTGCTCGGCGACCTGGTGGAGGAACACCTCGACACGGACGCGCTGTGGCGGCTGATCGAGTCCGGTCCGCCGCCGGGATTGCCGTTCGTGCCACCCGGCGCGCCGCCGGCACAGAGCGACGTCCGGCGGCCCGCCGTCGACCGCGCGGTTCAGTAGCGCACGTCGGCCGGGCGGTCGGACATCGGCAGCCCGGCCTCCCGCCAGCCCTGCACCCCGCCGATCATGTCGGTGGCCTGCCGCAGCCCCAGCGTCTGGAGGCTGGCGGCGGCCAGACTGGAGCTGTACCCCTCCCGGCACACCACGACGATCTCGCGGTCGTACCCGGTGGCCTCGGGGATGCGCCAGGCGCTGGCCGGGTCGAGCCGCCACTCCAGCACGGTGCGGTCGATGACGATCGCGCCGGGCAGCTCACCCTCCTCGCGGCGCTGCGCCTCGGTACGCGTGTCGATCAGCAGCGCGCCGCCTCGGACCGCCTCGACGGTCTCGTGCGGAGTGAGCCGGCGGAGACCGGCGCGGGCCTGTTCCAGGAGGGCGTCGACGCCCGGACACATCACGTCATGGAGCACCCCCCGATGATGCCCAGCCGCCCACGTCACCGCTCGCCGAAACGGCCCGCCCGGGTCGCAGGTTCCAGCGGACGGGGGAACGTTAGCGTCGGTCGGGTGAACGTCGCCGTGATCGAGGCGTACGCCGGGTTGGCCCGCCGCGTGCTGGCCGGTCCGGCGCGGTTGGGGCGTACCCGGCTGGTGGCCGTCGACGGGCCCAGCGGCGCGGGCAAGAGCGTGTTCGCGACGCGCCTCGCGGACGCGCTCGCGGAGCGGGCGGGCGGCGTGCGCCCGCCGTTGGTGCACACCGACGACCTGCTCGACGGCTGGGACGACCAGCTCACGTTCTGGACCCGGCTGGAGGAGCAGGTGCTCGGCCCGCTGCGGGCCGGCCGGACGGGCGGCTACCGCCGCTACAGCTGGGTGCGCCGGCGCTTCCTGGACCGGGTGGTGCCGGTGCCGGCCGGTCCGGTGCTGATCGTCGAGGGGGTGAGCGCCGCCCGCGCCGCGGTACGCCCCGAGCTGACGCTGTCGGTGCTCGTCACCGCGCCGGCCGAGCTGCGGTTGCGCCGGGCGCTCGCCCGCGACGGTGAGCAGATCCTGCCGGAGTTGCGCCGCTGGCACGCGGGGGAGCGGGCGCACTTCACCGCCGACGGCACCGCGGCGGCGGTGGACCTGGTCGTCGACGGTGCCCCGGACCTGCCGCACGACGCGGACCGCTACTACGTCCGGGTGGGCGGCCGGCGATCAGGCTCGGCCGACGTGGCGGGGTAAGGCCAGCATACGATTCCGGTCATGACCACTCCGATCCTCTCCGAGTCCGAGGTGCGGGCCGCCGTCGAGCGGGAACTGCCCGGCGTCCGTGCCGACCTCGAGCGACTCGTCCGCATCCCGGGCATCGCCTTCGAGGGCTTCGACCACTCGCACGTGGAGCGTTCCGCCGAGGCGGTGGCGGAGCTGCTGCGCGGCTGCGGCCTCGACACGCGGATCGTCCGGGCCGGCGGCCAGCCCGCGGTGATCGGCACGAAGGCGGCCCCGCCCGGCGCGCCCACCGTGCTCATGTACGCGCACCACGACGTGCAGCCGGTCGGCGACCTGTCGCTGTGGGAGTCGGACCCGTTCGAGCCGGTGGAGCGTGACGGCCGCCTCTACGGCCGGGGCGCCGCCGACGACAAGGCCGGCATCATGGCGCACGTCGCCGCGCTGCGCGCGTTCGGCGACCGGCTCCCGGTCGGCGTGGTGCTGTTCATCGAGGGCGAGGAGGAGTACGGCTCGGACTCGCTGGAGCGGCTGCTCGCCGAGCACCGTGACGATCTGGCCTCCGACGTCATCGTGATCGCCGACTCCACCAACTGGGACGTCGGTGTGCCCGCGCTGACCACCTCGCTGCGCGGCATCGTCAACTGCTTCGTGGAGGTGCGCACGCTCGACCACGCGGTGCACAGCGGCATGTTCGGCGGCGCGGTGCCGGACGCGCTCACCGCGCTGGTGAAGCTGCTCGGCACGCTGCACGACGAGGCCGGTGACGTCGCGGTGGACGGACTGGTCGGCCGCGAGGGCGCCAGCGTCGACTACCCGGAGGACCGGTTCCGCGCCGAGGCCGGCCTGGTCGACGGCGCGGAGCTGTTCGGCACCGGCCGGATCACCGACCGGCTCTGGACCAAGCCGGCGCTGGCGATCCTCGGCGTGGACGCGCCGGCCACCGGCGAGGCGCCGAACGCGCTGGTGCCGTCCGCGAAGGCGAAGCTGAGCGTACGGCTCGCGCCGGGCGACGACCCGAAGAAGGCGTACGCGGCGCTGACCGCGCACCTGGAGCGGCACGCGCCGTGGGGCGCGCAGGTGTCGGTGACGTTCGAGCACGACGGCGCGCCCTGCGTCATCGACGCCTCCGGGCCGATGTTCGACGCGGCCCGGTCGGCGTTCCGGGCGGCCTGGGACGGCACCGACCCGGTGGACATCGGGGTGGGCGGGTCGATCCCGTTCATCGCCACGTTCCAGGAGATGTTCCCGCAGGCCGCGATCCTGGTGACCGGGGTGGAGGACCCGCACGCGCGGGCCCACGGGCCGAACGAGAGCCTGCACCTGGGCGAGTTCGCGCGGGTGTGCCTGGCCGAGGCGCTGCTGCTGGCCCGGGTGGCGGAAGCCGGAAACCGCGGCTGAGGTGTCGAAACCGTAACTTCGGGGCCGATGTCGGAGTTTGTGGTGTGTCGGCGGGTGGGGTGTTATAGCCTTTCGAACATGCGTACGAACGACGAGATGGAGCGGCTTCAGGCCGCCGTCCGTGCTCTGGGGGACGTCGACGTCTCCGCGTGGTCCGAGGACACGCTCAACGAACAGATCGGCGAGCTCTCCGCCGCGCTGGTCACGCTCGACGCGCTGCTCACCCGGGTCGCCGAGGGCGTGCGCGGGCGCGGCCTGCGGATCGAGGAACCGGTCTCGGCCTGACCGGTTGCCGGTGACCCGGCCACCCGTGTGGTGTGCCGGGTCGCCGGATCGGCCCCGGTGTCGCAGGTGACTGGCAGGATATGGGCGTGCGTTTCGCGGAGCTGGCGGCCACCTCGGCCGCGGTCGGCGCCACCAGCGGCAGACGAGCCAAGGTGGAGCTGCTGGCCGCTGCGCTGCGCGGGCTGGAGCCGGGCGAGATCCCGGCCGGCGCCGGCTATCTCGCCGGTGAGCTGCGCCAGCGTCAGACCGGTGTCGGCTGGGCGGGCCTGCGTGACCTGCCGCCGCCGGCCGCCGAGCCGACGCTCACCGTCGCCGCCGTCGACGCGGCGATCGAGGAGATCTCCCGCGTCGCCGGCTCCGGTTCGCAGGCCCGGCGGCGGGATCTCGTCGGCCGTCTCTTCGCCGCCGCGACCGCCGACGAGCAGCGCCTGCTGACCGGCCTGTTCCGGGGCGAGCTGCGGCAGGGCGCGCAGGCCGGGCTGCTGACCGACGCGGTCGCCCGCGCCGCCGACGTACCGGTCGCGGCCGTCCGGCGTGCCCTGCTGCTCGCCGGTGACCTGCGCGCGGTGGCGGTCGCGGCGCTCACCGGCGGCGCCCCGGCGCTGGCCGGGTTCGGCCTCCAGGTGGGCCGCCCGCTCGCGCCGATGCTGGCGCAGAGCGCGCCCTCCGTCGATGAGGCGCTCACCGCCACCGGCGTGCCGGCGATGGTCGACGTGAAGCTCGACGGCATCCGCATCCAGGTGCACCGTTCCGGCTCGGACATCGCCGTGTTCACCCGCAGCCTGGACGAGATCACCGGCCGGCTGCCCCAGGTGGTGGCGGCCGTACGCGCGCTGCCCGCCCGCGAGCTGGTGCTCGACGGTGAGGCGATCGGGCTGGACGCGGCCGGCCGGCCGCTGCCGTTCCAGGAGACGTCCAGCCGGGCGGCCCGGCGCACCACGCCCAGCACCACCGGGCCGACGCAGGTCGCGCCCGCTGTGCTGGCCGCCGCCGAGCGCACCGGCGAGCCGGTGCTCACGCCGTACTTCTTCGACCTGCTGCACCTCGACGGCGCCGACCTGATCGACGCGCCCGGGCGGGAGCGGTGGGCGGCCCTGGCCCGCGCGGTCGACGCCTCGCTGCTCGTCGACCGGATCGAGGTGGACGACGCGGAGCAGGCGGCCACGGCGTTCGCCGCGGCTGTCGACGCCGGGCAGGAAGGCGTGGTCGTGAAGGACCCGGCCGCGCCCTACGACGCCGGCCGGCGCGGCTCGGCCTGGGTCAAGGTCAAGCCGCGGCACACGCTCGACCTGGTGGTGCTCGCGGTCGAGTGGGGCAGCGGCCGGCGCGAGGGGTGGCTGTCGAACCTGCACCTCGGCGCCCGTGACCCGCGAACCGGCGAGTTCGTCATGCTCGGCAAGACCTTCAAGGGGCTCACCGACGAGATGCTGCGCTGGCAGACCGAGCGGTTCCTGTCGCTCGCAGTGGAGAAGGGCGACTGGGAGGTGCGGGTCCGGCCGGTGCAGGTGGTCGAGATCGCCTTCGACGGGGTGCAGACCAGCAGCCGCTACCCGGGTGGCATGGCCCTGCGCTTCGCCCGCGTGCTGCGTTACCGCCACGACAAGACGGCCGCCGAGGCGGACACGATCGACGCGGTCCGCGCCATCCACGCCGGCCGGCTCACCGGCTGACCGGTCCGGCTCAGGCGGAGGTGGGGGCGGCCGGCTCGGCGGCCCGGTCCACCGGCTCGCCCGGCTTGTCCAGTCCGGCGAGGCGCCGGGCCTCGCGGCGCGCCACCCAGCCGTAGCCGAACAGGCTCATCACCGCGAAGATCCACCACTGCCACACGTAGCCGAAGTTCTGCCAGTTGTTCGTGTGCCCGATCTGCACCGCCCGGAAGGCCGGGTCGGCGGCCGGCGTCTGCCCGTCGAGCAGCACGTAGCCGCCGGTCACCGGATAGGGGAGCTGCTCGGCCAGGCGGGGGATGTCGATGCGCCGGGCCTCCAGCTTCCCGTCGCGCCGGCTGACCCCGCCCCCGCCGCTCTCGCTGGCGACCACCCGGCCGGTCACTGTCACCTCGCCGCCCGGCGCCGCCGGCACCTGCGGCTGGACCGTCGCGCCGGCCCCGGGGGCGGGCGGGATCCAGCCCCGGTCGACGAGCACCGCGCTGCCGTCGGCGAGCACCAGCGGGGTGAGCACCTCGAAGCCGACCGTCCGGTCGACGGTCCGGCCGCGGATCAGGACGGTGTTCGCGCTGTCGTACCGGCCGGTGGCGGTGACCCGGCTCCAGGTCAGCTCCTCGGCCGGAGCGGGACCGACGGCACCCGCGCCTCCGGTGGGCGCGGGCAGCGCGTCGCGCAGCGGCGCGGGCGTCATGGTGGCCCCGGCGTCGATCCGGTCGTTGATCGCCGTCCGGCCCCGGTAGCGGTCCAGCTGCCAGTTGCCCAGGAACACCATCACCGTCGCGGCGACGAGCGTCAGCGCGAGGTAGCCGAGCCAGCGCGGGGTCAGCAGGAACCGGTACACGTTGGCCAAGGCTACCCGTATGAGCGATGCCACTCGCCGTCGCCGGGCAGAAACGGCGGTACGCGCGGACGTCGCGGGCCGGGCCGGACGGGTATGGTCACGCGGGCGGAAACCACCCACATCAGGAGTCGATGATGACCGACGTGCCGCGCGTCGTGCTGAGTGCGCCCTCCTCGGGTCACGGCACCGGCGCCGTCTCTCTCGGCCTGCTGGCGGCCCTCGCCGACCGGGATCTCCCGGTGGCCGGCTTCAAGGTCGGGCCGGACCAGGTGGACGCGGCGTACCTCGGGCTCGCCGCGGGCCGTCCCGGGCGCACGCTCGATCCGAGGCTGGTCGGTCCGGAGCGGATCGTCCCGCTCTTCGCGCACGGCGCGGCCGGGACCGGGTTCGCCCTGGTCCAGGGGACGATGGGCCTCTACGACTCGGTCGCCGGGCGGCCGGAGAGCGAATCCACGGCGGCGGTGGCCACCGCGCTGCGTAGCCCGGTGGTGCTCGTGGTGGACGTGGCCGCGATGGGCCAGTCGGTGGCCGCGCTGGTGCACGGCTTCCGGGCGTACGACGACGAGCTCTGGCTGGGCGGCGTGATCCTCAACCGGGTGGCCTCGCCCCGGCACGAGGCGCTGCTGCGCGAGGCGCTCGACGACGTCGGCGTGCCGGTCTACGGGGCGCTGCGCCGGCACGAGTTACCGCCGGTGCTGCCCGCCCGGCGGTACGGCACCGGTCCCGTGGTGCGCGGCGACGCCGACGCCGAACGTGGCGTACGCCGGCTCGGGGAGGCGGTGGCCGCCACCGTCGACCTCGATCGGCTGCTGGTGCTGGCCCGGTCCGCCCCGGCGCTCACCGTTCAGGCGTGGTCGCCGGAGCCGGCCGATGCCCCGGCGGCGTCGGCGGAGCGCCCGGTGGTCGCGCTGGCCGGCGGCCCGGCCGGCGCCTACAGCCACCCGGAGGTCGCCGAGCTTGCTGCGCGCCGCCGGCGCCGAGTGGTCACGCTCGATCCGCTGCGCGAACGAGGCGGCTGCCCCGCCGGGGGCGCGGGGCGCGTCGTCGGCGGCTGATTGCCCGAACTGTAGCGGACAGCTCTCGCCAACCGGCGCTTCTGCATCGCGGCGGCGAGTGGCCCGCTCGGGCCGTCCGGTGATCGCCGAGGGGGCCGGCCTGCTCTGGCTGGCCCGGGAGCTGGACGGCCTGCCGATGTGCGGCGTGCTCGACGCGGTCGGCACGGTCCGGGACGGCCTGGTGGTCGGCTACCGCACGGCCACGGCGGTCACGGACAGCGTCGTGGCCCCGGCCGGTACGACGGTGACCGGGCACAAGCAGCACGCGGCAGTGCTCACGCCGCGGGCCGGTGAGCGGCCGGCCTGGCGCTGGGAGGGCGGCAACCCGGAGGGGTTCGTCCGGCAGGCCGTGCACGCCTCGCAGCTCGTGCCGCACTGGGCCGCGCACCCGGACGTCGCGGCCCGGTTGGTGGCCGCCGCGCTGGCGCCCGTGCCGGCGCCCGCCTGACCGCAAGGTGACGGAAACGTCGATCAAGGAGCTCGCGTCGGCGGATCAGGCGATCCGGACGCAAACTCCTTGATCGACTACCCGGGCGCACCCCCGGGCGGATCGGGGCGGGTCAGCCGACTATCTGGTCCGAGGGTGGGGTGAACTGGCGGGTCGGCTGACCCTTCAGGGAATCCCGCAGGGTCTGCGCCACCGCGTTCACCGGGATCTGCGACTGCCCGTCACCCACCGCGTTGAACGGATTGTCCGGGTCGGCGATGAAACTCGCCGCCGCCAGCTCCGGCGTGTAGCCGACGAACCACGCCGACCGGGTGCTGTCCGTCGTACCCGTCTTGCCGGCGACCGGCCGGCCCACGGTGCCGCGGACGCTGTCGGCCGTCGACCAGCCGCCGCAGCTCCCCTTCGCCGGGGTGTCGCCGGTCGGGCAGCGCGCCGCGTCCGTGGCGGCCCGGGCCGCGTCCGCGTTCACCACCTGGCGGCACCGCGGCTTGGCGACCTCCCGCTGCACCCCGCCCGGCGTGCTGTACGTGGCCGGTGTGCCGTCCCGGTTCATGATCGCGTTGACCGGGATGGCCTCGCAGTAGCGCCCGTCGGCGGCGATGGCGGCGTACGCGTTCGCCATCTCCAGCGGGGTGGCGTCGGAGACGCCGAGCGTGAACGCGCCCCACTTCTTCGCCTTGCCCGGCGACGCCTGTTCCTTGTCCACGTCGGTACGCCAGCGCAGCCCCAGTTGCTCGGCCAGCCGCACCCCGGCGTCCGCGCCGATCTTCTCCTCCAGCTGGACGAAGTAGGTGTTCACCGACTTGCCGAAGCCGGACCACATGGTCTGCCGCCCGGTCATCGCGCCGCTGGCGTTCGACGGGGCCCACCCGTCGTAGACGGCCGACTTGTACGTGTACGGCGAGTCGTACGCGGTGGACAGCGGCATCCCGGCGTTGAGCGCGGCGAGCATCGGGAACATCTTGAACGTCGAACCGGCCTGGTAGCCCGGGAGCGTCCCGCCGCCGAGCAGCGGCGCCACCGTGTTCGGGTAGTTCGCCTTGACCTTCGGTCCGGCCTCCGGGTTCGAGCTGTTCGGGTTCTCGGCCAGGTCCAGCGAGTAGTTCCGGTTCACCGCCATCGCCTTGATCCGCCCGGTGCCGGGCTCGGCGACCACGATGCCGTTCGCGAACGGGCTGCCGGTGTTGTCCTTGGCGCCCACGTTCTTCTCCGCCGCCGCCTGGGTCTTCGGATCGAGCGCGAGCACGATCCGGTAGCCGCCGCGGCGCAGCTTGTCCATCCGTTCCAGCCGGTTCTCGCCGAACGCGGGCTGGGCGCTCCACCAGTTCTTCAGGTAGTCGCAGTAGAAGCCCCAGCTGCGGTGCCCGCCGTCGATCGCGGCGCAGTCGTTGGGCGGGTCGGTCAGCTTCAGCTTGATCGGCTGGCCCTTGGCCGCCGTGGCGGCGTCGGGCGACAGGTAACCGAGGCGGGCCATGTTGTCCAGCACGTAGTTGCGCCGGCCGGTGGCCTCCTTCTGGTCGGAGGTGATCGGGTCGTACTCCGACGGCGACTTCACCAGCCCGGCCAGCGTGGCCGCCTCGACCGGGGTGAGCGTGGCCGGGGTCTTGGAGAAGAAGATCTGCGAGGCGGCGTAGATCCCGTACGCGCGGTGGCCGAAGTAGGCCGAGTTGAGGTAGCGCTCCAGGATCTGTTCCTTGGTCAGGTGCTTCTCGATGTCCAGCGCCATGCGCATCTCCTTGACCTTGCGCAGGCTGGTCTGCTGGGTCGCCTCCTGGACCTCCTTGGGCGTGGTCGCGCTGTCCCGCAGCGCCATCCGCACGTACTGCATGGTGATCGTCGAGGCGCCCTGGGAGACGCCGCCGGATCGGGCGTTGGAGACGAAAGCTCGCGCCACGCCCTTCGGGTCGACGCCGTGGTGCTGGTAGAAGCGGTTGTCCTCGGCGGCGACGATCGCCTGCTGGATGTTCGGCGACATGTTCTCGATCTTGGTGTACTGCCGGTACTCCTCGTAGAACATCGTCAGCACCGTCTTGCCGTCCGGCGCGTAGACGTACGAGGTCTCGGCCGGCAGCGCGGTCTTGAGGATGCTCGTCTTCTGTTCGATCGCGTGCGCGGTGGCCTTGGCCCCGATGCCGGTGACGGCGACCAGCGGATACAGGGCGGCGGCGACCACGATGCCGGCGATCAGCCCGGCGCGGAGAAGAGGAACGAGACGGCCAGCGGAAGCAAGGGGACGACTGCTCACGGGGTCAAGCTATGACATTTCCGATTCGGAAATGAGAAGAACTCATAAACCGGCGGACCGTGACGCGACCCACGCCGGGATGCGCTGTCCCGGGCGGCGGCTACCCGGCAGGATCGCGGACATGCCCGCACCATCGACCGGGAGCGCCGCCGCGCTCGACGAGCCCGACCTGGGCCACCACGGGGACGCCGAGGCCACGCCCGGCCTGGTCGACCTGGCGGTCAACGTGCGCCGCGCCCCGATGCCGGACTGGCTGGCCGACCCGGTCACCGCCGCGCTGGGCGACCTGGCCGCGTACCCGGACCCGGCGCCGGCCCGCGCCGCCGTCGCTCACCGGCACGGGCGACCCCCGGAAGAGGTACTCCTCACCGCCGGCGCCGCCGAGGGTTTCGTCCTGATCGCCCGCGCGTTGTCCGGCGTCCGCCACCCCGTCGTGGTGCACCCCCAGTTCACCGAGCCGGAAGCCTCGCTGCGGGCCGCCGGGCACCGGGTGGACCGGGTGCTGCTCGACCCGGCCGACGGCTTCCGCCTGGACCCGGCGAGCGTCCCGGAAGACGCCGACCTGGTCATGATCGGCAACCCCACGAACCCGACCTCCGTGCTGCACCCGGCGGAGGCGATCGCCACGCTGGCCCGCCCCGGACGGGTGCTCGTGGTCGACGAGGCCTTCGCCGACACCACCACCGCGCCGGGCGTCGACGGCGAGCCCGAGTCCCTGGCCGCGCGCCGTGACCTGCCCGGCCTCGTGGTCGTGCGCAGCCTCACCAAGACCTGGGGCCTGGCCGGGCTGCGGATCGGCTACCTGCTCGGCGACCCCGCGCTGCTGGCCCGGTTCGCCGCCGCGCAGCCGCTCTGGGCGGTCTCCACCCCCGCGCTCGCCGCCGCCACCGCCTGCGCCGCGCCGGCCGCCGTCGCCGCCGAACGCGCCATCGCCGCCGAACTCGCCGCCGACCGCGACCACCTGGTGGCCCGCCTGTCCGGCCTGCCCGGGGTACGCGTGGCGGGCCGCCCCGCCGCCGCCTTCGTCCTGATCCACGTGGCCGGCGCCGCCGACGTACGGGAGCGGCTGCGCGCGCACGGCTGGGCGGTACGCCGGGGCGACACGTTCCCCGGGCTCGGCCCTGACTGGCTCCGGATCGCCGTACGCGACAGGGGCACCACAGACGCGTTCAT
The DNA here is from genome assembly GCF_000568915.1 of Micromonospora sp. M42. Lineage (NCBI taxonomy): Bacteria > Bacillati > Actinomycetota > Actinomycetes > Micromonosporales > Micromonosporaceae > Micromonospora > Micromonospora sp. M42. The sequence goes on from NZ_KK037233.1 coordinate 5,654,801, forward strand.
CGAGACGCTGGCACGGATCCTGGAGGCATGATGCTGGAGTCCACAGTCGCGGCGATCCGGCCGCTGGACGAGGCCGCCATGGCGGCGGCCCGCGAGTTGCAGGGGCGGCTGACCAAGCCCGCGGGCTCGCTCGGCGCCCTGGAGCCGCTCTCGGTACGCCTCGCCGGGCTGGCCGGCGCCTGCCCGCCGCCGCTGCCCGAGCCGGCCGCGGTGGCGATCTTCGCCGGTGACCACGGCGTGCACGCCCAGGGCGTGACCCCGTGGCCGCAGGAGGTCACCGCCCAGATGATCGCCAACTTCCTGGCCGGCGGCGCCGTGGTGAACGCGTTCGCCCGCCAGGCCGGCGCCTCGGTCACGGTGGTGGACGTCGGCGTGGCCACCCCGATCCCCGGCGCCGAGTCCGCCGACCCGGCCGGGCCGCGTCTGGTGTCCGCGAACGTCCGCGCCGGCACCCGCGACATGACTGTCACCGCCGCGCTCACCCGGGACGAGGCCCGCACGGCCGTCGAGACCGGTATCCGGGTCGCGGGCGAGCTGATCGACGCCGGGGCGGGAATCGTGCTCACCGGCGACATGGGCATCGGCAACACCACCCCGTCCGCCACGCTCATCGCCGCGTTCTCCGGCGTCGACGCCGAGGCGGCCACCGGCCGGGGCACCGGGGTCGACGACGAGACGTACGTCCGCAAGGTGGCGGTGGTGCGGGCCGCGCTGGCCCGGCACGAGCCCGACCCGGCCGACCAAGAATGGGTGTGCTGGCGACCGTCGGCGGGCTGGA
>NZ_KK037233.1:5655719-5732973 GCF_000568915.1 Micromonospora sp. M42
CGTTCGCCCGGACGCGGTGGGCGCCATGGTGGCCGGGCACCGCAGCGCCGAGCCGGGCGCCACGGCGGCGCTGCGGCACCTCGGACTGGAGCCGCTGATCGACCTGGGGCTGCGGCTCGGCGAGGGCACCGGGGCGCTGCTCGCCCTGCCGGTGGTCACCGGCGCCGTCCGGGTACTGCACGAGGTGGCGACGTTCGACTCCGCCGGGGTGGCGGAGAAGTGACCGGACCGACGTCGCCCAGCCCGTACCCCCTGGGGTTGCGGCTGGACGGGCGGCGCGTGGTCGTCGTGGGCGGGGGAGCGGTCGCCACCCGGCGGGTGCCGGCGCTGCTCGACGCCGGCGCGGACGTCCTGCTGGTCTCGCCCGAACTGACGCCGGCGCTGCGTGCCCACGTCGACGCCGGGCGGCTGCACTGGGAGCCGCGCCGGTTCGCCCCCGGTGACCTGGACGGCGCGTGGCTGGTCCAGGTGGCGGTGGACGACCGGACCGCCGCCGCCGCGGTCAGCGCCGCCGCGGCCGAGCGGCGGATCTTCTGCGTACGCGCCGACGACCGGACGGCGGCGAGCGCGTGGACGCCGGCGGTGACCCGGCACGGCCCGGTGACGGTTGCGGTCCTCGGCGGCGGCGACCCCCGCCGCGCGATGGCAGTCCGCGACGCCGTCCGGGAGTTGCTCGGAAGGAAGGGCCCCCCGTTAACGCCTGCGGTAGAGGAAGGGACCCCTGTTAACACCGGCGGCCGCGTCGCGCTCGTCGGATCCGGTCCGGGCGACCCGGAGCTGATCACCGTGAAGGGATGGCGGCTGCTCACCGAGGCCGAGGTGGTCGTCGCCGACCGGCTCGTGCCCGGACTGCTCCTGGACGAGATGCGCCCCGACGTCGAGCTGGTCGACGCCTCCAAGATCCCGTACGGGCCGTCGCGTGCCCAGGAGGAGATCAACCGGATCCTGGTGGACCGGGCCCGGGCCGGCAAGGTGGTGGTACGGCTCAAGGGCGGCGACCCGTACGTCTTCGGCCGGGGCGGCGAGGAACTGCTGGCCTGCGCCGAGGCGGGCGTACCGGTGACTGTGGTACCCGGCGTGACCAGCGCGATCGCGGTGCCCGAGGTGGCCGGCGTGCCGGTGACGCACCGGGGCGTGGCGCACGAGTTCACAGTGGTCTCCGGGCACCTCGCGCCCGACGCGCCCGCGTCGCTGGTGCGTTGGGACGCCCTGGCCGGGCTGCGCGGCACGCTGGTGATCCTGATGGGGCTGAAGAACCTCGCCGCGATCAGCGCCACCCTGATCGCGCACGGCAAGCCGGCGGACACCCCGGCCGCGGTGATCCAGGAGGGCACCACGTCGGCCCAGCGCACGCTGCGCTCCACGCTCGGCGCGGTCGCCGCCGACGTCGAGGCCGCCGCCCTGCGCCCACCCGCGATCGTGGTGGTAGGCGACGTGGTGCACGCCCTGACCCCCGCCTGACCCTCCGCCCGCGCCCTACGCCGCCCTGCCCGCCCCGAGCGCGTCGATCTTGCACTTCGTGCCCGCGGGATGCCCGTTTCGATCACCTTTGCCTGGGCCGCAACTGCAAGATCGCGGGGGCGGGCGCCGCCGCCCTCGTACGGCGTTACTGCTTGAGCATGTTGTCCAGCAGCAGGGCGCAGCGGATCAGGCCCAGGTGGCTGTACGCCTGCGGGTGGTTGCCCAGCCCGCGCTCGGCCAGCGGGTCGTACTGCTCCGGCAGCAGCCCGGTCGGCCCGGCCGTGTCGACCATCTGGGTGAACAGCTCCTCCGCGTCGCTCCGGCGGCCGGTGCGCAGGTACGCCTCGATCAGCCACGACGTGCAGATGTGGAAGCCGCCCTCCCGGCCGGGCAGGCCGTCGTCCCAGTGGTACCGGTAGACGACCGGCCCGCTGCGCAGCTCCGCCTCGATCTTGAGCACGGTGGAGAGGAAGCGCGGGTCGTCACCGGCGAGCAGCCCGGAGATGCCGATCCACAGCGACGAGGCGTCCATCTCCTCGTAGCCGTAGGCGACGCTGTACGCCTCGGCCTCCGGGTGCCAGCCGTGCTCCAGCACGTTCGAGGCGATCCGGTCGCGCAGCTCGACCCACTCGGGCCGGTCCTCGCCGCCGTGCCGCCGTACGACGTGCAGCGCCCGGTCCACAGTCATCCAGAGCATGACCTTGGAGAAGACGTGGTGCCGCGGGGGGAGGCGGGCCTCCCAGATGCCGTGGTCGGGCTCGTGCCAGCGGCGGCGTACCGCCTCGACCATGTTCTCCAGCACCCGCCACTCGTCGTCGCGGATCGAGCCCCGGGCGTCGGCGACTGCCGCGATCAGGTCCGCGACCGGGCCGAACACGTCGAGCTGGAGCTGGTGGTTGGCGAGGTTGCCGACCCGTACCGGCCGGGAGCCGGCGTAGCCGGGCAGCGTGTCGATGACCGCCTCGGCGCCCAGCTCGAAGCCGTCCACCGTGTAGAGCGGGTGCAGCCGCTCCGGGTGCCCGCCGGTGCGCTCGACCACGCCGTCGATCCAGCGCAGCAGACCTTCGGCCTCCTCGGTGGAGCCGAGGTCGACCAGCGCGCGGGCGGTCATCGCGGCGTCCCGGAGCCAGCAGTAGCGGTAGTCCCAGTTGCGGACACCGCCCAGCTCCTCGGGCAGCGACGTGGTGGCCGCGGCGAGGATCGAGCCGGTGGGCTCGTGGCAGAGCCCGCGCAGCGTCAGCGCGCTGCGGGCGACCAGGTCCCGGGCGGTGGCGGGCAGCCGCAGCGAGGCCACCCAGTCCTTCCAGGGCTGCTCGGCGGCGGCCTGCCGTTCGTGCACCGGCAGCCGGTGCGGCTCCAGGCTCTGGGTGCCGAAGCGCAGCTCCAGCACCACCTGGCCGCCGGCCGCCGACAGGTCGACCACCGCCTTCGCGGTCTCGTACCCGGCGTCGTTGGTGACCTCCCACTCGACGCCGGGGGAGTGCAGCGCGACCGGCTCGTTGGAGCCGAGCACCAGCAGGCCGTCGTCGAGCGGCTGGAGCTGCACCGCGACCTGGCCGAACTCGGGCCGTGGCGCGAACTCGACGCGGGCCCGCCCGGTGCCGCTGAGCACCCGGACCAGTGTGGAGTCGCCGCTGACCACGGCCGGGTCGTCCGGCGTGGTCTGCCGTACCGGTAGGTCGAGCCAGTCGGTCACGGTCAGGCCGGACCAGCGGGTCTCGACGGTCATCGTGTTGCTGCGGTAGCGCTGGCCGAGCGGGATGCCGCCGCGCTCCGGGCCGACCGTGAAGTGCCCGGCCGGGCTGCCGCCGACCAGGTCGGCGAAGATCGCCGCCGAGTCCGGCTTCGGGTGACACAGCCAGGTGATCTTCGCTTCCGGCGTGACGAGCGCGACGGTACGGCCGTTGGCGAGCATCGAGTGCCGCTCGATCGGCACCGCCCGCTCGCCGAACAGCCAGTGCCGCCGCGTCTCCAGCAGCAGCCCCAGTGCGCGGGCCGCCTCGATCGGCTCGGACACCCGGTAGTCGGCGCGGGTCTCGCCGGGGCCGATCTTGATGCCGACGTCCGGCCCGGTCAGGTTGCCGAACGCGTTCTCGTCGGTGACGTCGTCGCCGATGAACAGCACCGCGCTGGCGGCGAGCTGGGTCCGGAGCTGGTCGATCGCGGTGCCCTTGTTGGTGACCACCACCGACAGCTCGATGACTTCCTTGCCCTGGGTGACCGTCACGCCGTCCCAGGTCGCCGGCCCGTTGCGGACCGCCTCGACGGCCCGGGCGGCGGTGTGCGGGTCGACGCCGCGGGTGTGCACGGCGACGCTGGCGGGCTTGCGTTCCAGGCGGATGCCCGGATGCTCGGCGGCGATCTCCCGCAGCGCCTCGCGGAGCCGGTGCCGGACCGCGATCAGCTCGGGGGTGAGGCGCTCGACGAAGCCGATGTCGAACTCCGAGCCGTGGCTGCCGACGAGGTGCACCTCGCTGGGCAGCCGGGAGAGCGTGGCCAGGTCGCGCAGCGCGCGGCCGGAGACCACCGCGACGCTGGTCTGCGGCAGCGAGGCCAGAGCGCGTACCGCGGCCACCGACTCCGGCAGCGGAACGGCCTTGCTCGGGTCCTCGACGATCGGCGCGAGCGTGCCGTCGTAGTCGCAGGCGACCAGAAGCTGCGGAACCCGGGCGATGCGGCCGATCGCGGCACGCAGTTCGGGATCCAGCACGCCGCCGTGTGCGGCGGCGAGGGCGGGCGAGGTCACGCAGCCTCCGTATCTCCGACGCCGAGCTCGCTGAGGAACGACTTGGCCCAGTGGCCCACGTCGTGGCTGCGCAGATGGCGTTGCATGACGCGCATCCGGCGGCGGGCTTCGGGCTTTTCGACATGCACGGCCCGCAGCAACGCGTCCTTCACCGCGTCCGGGTCGTGGGGATTACACAGGAACGCCTGGCGCAGCTCGGTGGCAGCGCCGGCGAACTCACTGAGCACGAGCGCGCCGCCCTGGTCGGCGCGCGATGCGACGTACTCCTTGGCCACCAGATTCATTCCGTCTCGCAGCGGGGTCACCATCATGACGTCGGCCGCGACGTACATCGCAGCCAGTTCGGAGCGACTGTACGACTGATGCAGATAATGCACTGCAGGCACGCCGACCCGGCCGAATTCACCATTGATCCGGCCAACCTCGCGTTCCACCTTCACCCGAAGTGCCTGGTAGTGCTCCACACGCTCGCGGCTGGGCGTGGCGACCTGCACCATAACCGCGTCCGGAACTGTCAACTTTCCGTCAGCGAGGAGTTCGCGGAAGGCCTTCAGGCGGAGTTCGATGCCCTTGGTGTAGTCGAGCCGGTCGACGCCCAGGATGATGGTCTTCGGGTTGCCCAGCTCCTCGCGGATCTGCTTGGCCCGGGCCTGGATCGCCGGGTCCTCGGCCAGCCGCTCCATCTCCTTGGTGTCGATCGAGATGGGGAACGCGCCCGCCTTCACCTGCCGGCCGTCGACCTGGATCATCTGGCCCTCGTAGCGCAGGCCGAGCAGGTGCCGGGCCAGCCGGACGAAGTTCTGCGCCGCCAGCCGCTGCTGGAAACCGACCAGGTCCGCGCCGAGCAGGCCGCGCAGGATCTCGGTGCGGAACGGCATCTGCATGAACAGCTCGATCGGCGGGAACGGGATGTGCAGGAAGAAGCCGATCCGCAGGTCCGGCCGCAGCTCGCGGAGCATCGCCGGCACCAGCTGGAGCTGGTAGTCCTGGACCCAGACCGTGGCGCCCTCGGCCGCCACGTCGGCCGCGGCCTCCGCGAACCGGGCGTTCACCAACCGGTACGCCTCGCGCCAGCGCCGCTTGTATGCGGGTGTCTCCACGGCGTCGTGGTAGAGCGGCCAGATCGTCGCGTTCGACTGGCCCTCGTAGTAGCGCTCCAGCTCCTCGGCGCTCAACGGCACCGGGTGCAGGCGGATGCCCTCCAGGTCGAACGGCTCGGGCGCGGCGCCGGTGCCGCCGGCCCACCCCACCCAGGTGCCCTGGTGCTCGGCGAGCACCGGGTGCAGCGCGGTCACCAGCCCGCCCGGGCTGCGCCGCCACTGCCGCCCCTCGGGTGTGCTCACCTCGTCGACCGGCAGGCGGTTGGCCACTACGACAAAGGAGCTACGGACGGTCACGATCGGCCACCTCCGGGTACTGACGGGTCCACCGCGATGAGCGTACTGAGCGTAGCTGCGGCCTCTGTTCCCCCGTGCCGGAGTTACCTACCCGTCCCAGAACCGCCGAACCCACCGCGTGATCTTGTCGACACCGGTGGCTCAGAGGTCGATGATCGGCCACTCCTTCGGCAGCACCTCACCGAGCAGCTCCCGCCGGTCCGTCACGATCGGCACGAGCGGATTGGCGGCGGCCTCCATGGCCAGCTGCGCGAGATCCATCCGCCCGGTCATCCGCCGCGACCAGCCTCCGAGGTAGGCGCACATGTCAGGTTCCACGGGGGTGATCTGCACCTGCGGCAGGGCGGCCAGCAGTTCCAGAAGCTCCCACTGCGGAGCCGTGGCCTGCTGATGGGCATGCGCCAGGCAGAGGGCGGGCACCAGCACGTCACGCGCGTAGTCGGCGGCCTCGGCGATCCTCGCACCGACGTCCTTGGCGCCCGAGGCATAGGCCAGCAGCGCGGCCGTGTCGAGCGCCAGGCCGAACTGCGTCACCGCCGCGCCTTCGCCCTGGCCGCAAGGACCTCCGACTGGAGCCGGCTGGCCCGCTCACGAAGCTCGGGCGTGATACTCGCGGTGAGCTGCTGCATCTCCGCGTGGGCCCGGGCCACGTCCTCGTCGGTGATCGTGACACCGGCGCGAGCGAGCAGCACCCGCGTCTGCTCGCCGGCCATCTGCCGACGCACGGCGCGCGCTACGAAGGCGGACACGTTCGGCTCCTTGGCCAGCCGCTCCGCGACGTCGTCCGGCAGGCTCACGGCGATCTTCTTGGTCATACGCCAAGGCTATTCAGTCATACCCGCGCCGGCAAGGAGGCGCGCCACCGTACCCCTGGGGTGGGGTGATGTGGGCGTGGCGGTCCGTACCTGTCAGGATTGACGGCGGCGTGCGTGCGGCCGGCTCCCGGCCGGCGGCGGCGGGCGGAGATCGACGCCCGCGCCCCGCACCCGACAAGCCCGCGAACGCAACCGACGGAGGTAGCCCGCACCGTGGCCCAGTTCATCTACGTCCTGGACAAGGCGCGCAAGGCGCACGGCGACAAGGTCGTGCTCGACAACGTGACGCTGAACTTCCTGCCGGGTGTCAAGATCGGGGTGGTCGGTCCGAACGGCGCCGGTAAGTCCAGCCTCCTCAAAATCATGGCAGGGCTGGACCGGCCGAGCAACGGCGAGGCCCGGCTCATGCCCGGCTACTCCGTCGGCATGCTCGCGCAGGAGCCGCCGCTCAACGAGGAGAAGACGGTCCTCGGCAACGTCGAGGAGGCGGTCGCCGAGACCAAGGCCAAGCTGGAGCGGTTCAACGCCATCGCCGAGCAGATGGCCACCGACTACTCCGACGAGCTGATGGAGGAGATGGGCAAGCTCCAGGAGGAGCTGGACGCCGCCGACGCGTGGGACATCGACTCCAAGCTCGAACTCGCGATGGACGCGCTGCGCTGCCCGCCGCCGGACGCCGACGTCACCAAGCTCTCCGGTGGAGAGCGCCGCCGGGTCGCGCTGTGCAAGCTGCTGCTGGAGGCGCCGGACCTGCTGCTGCTCGACGAGCCCACCAACCACCTGGACGCGGAGAGCGTGCAGTGGCTGGAGCAGCACCTGGCCAAGTACGCCGGCACCGTCCTGGCGATCACCCACGACCGGTACTTCCTGGACAACGTGGCCAACTGGATCCTGGAGCTGGACCGCGGCCGGGCCTACCCGTACGAGGGCAACTACTCCACCTACCTGGAGAAGAAGGCCGCCCGGCTCTCCGTCGAGGGACGCCGCGACGCCAAGATGAAGAAGCGGCTGTCCGAGGAACTGGAGTGGGTCCGCTCGAACGCCAAGGCTCGGCAGACCAAGTCCAAGGCCCGCCTGGACCGCTACGACGAGATGGCCGCCGAGGCGGAGAAGACCCGGAAGCTGGACTTCGAGGAGATCCAGATCCCGCCGGGCCCGCGCCTGGGCAACACGGTCATCGAGGCGCAGAACCTCACAAAGGCGTTCGGTGACCGGGTGCTGATCGACGACCTGTCGTTCTCGCTGCCCCGCAACGGCATCGTCGGCATCATCGGCCCGAACGGCGTCGGCAAGACCACGCTGTTCAAGACCATCGTCGGGCTGGAGCAGCCGACCAGCGGCTCGGTCCGGGTCGGCGAGACGGTCTCGCTGTCGTACGTCGACCAGAACCGGCAGGGCCTGGACGGCGACAAGACGGTCTGGGAGGTCGTCTCCGACGGGCTGGACCACCTCATGGTGGGCAAGGTCGAGATGCCGTCCCGGGCGTACATCGCGGCGTTCGGCTTCAAGGGGCCGGACCAGCAGAAGCCGACGAAGGTGCTCTCCGGCGGCGAGCGCAACCGGCTCAACCTGGCGCTGACGCTGAAGATCGGCGGCAACGTGATCCTGCTCGACGAGCCGACGAACGACCTGGACGTGGAGACGCTGTCCAGCCTGGAGAACGCGCTGCTGGAGTTCCCCGGCTGCGCCGTGGTCATCTCCCACGACCGGATGTTCCTGGACCGGGTCGCCACGCACATCCTGGCCTGGGAGGGCGACGACCAGAACCCGGCGAAGTGGTTCTGGTTCGAGGGCAACTTCGAGGCGTACGAGAAGAACAAGATCGACCGGCTCGGCGCCGAGGCGGCCCGGCCGCACCGGGTGACCTACCGCAAGCTCACCCGTGACTGACCGCTTCGTTTACCACTGCGCGTTGCGCTGGTCCGACCTGGACGCGTACGGCCACGTCAACAACGCCCGCTTCCTCACGCTCTACGAGGAGGCCCGGGTGGCGATGATGTTCGCCGGTGGCCGGGCGTGGGGAGTGGGCTCGTTCGCCGACGGGGTGGTCATCCGCCGGCACGAGGTCGACTACCTGCGCCCGGTCGACTACGCGCTCGGCCGGGCCAGCGCGGAGGCGGCCCCGACCGTGCGGATCGAGCTGTGGGTGGACCAGATCCGCAACGCCTCGTTCTCGGTCGCCTACGAGCTGTACGACGGCGACACGCTGGCCAGCACCGCCCGGTCGGTGCTGGTGCCGTTCGACCTCGCCGCCCAGCGGCCACGCCGGATCTCGCCGGACGAGCGCGCGTTCCTGCTCCGCTACGCGCCGGGGCTGAGCGGATGACGACCGGGCACGGGCTGACCGGGGTGGCCGACGCGGGGGCCTTCCTGGCCCGGCTGGTCCGGTTCGACCCGGCCACGGTGGTCCGCCTGCGGCCGGTGCCCGGCGCCGGGCGTACGGCGCTCTGGGCGCGGCTGCCCTGGGGGGTGCTCGTGGTCCGTACCGTGCCCGGCGCCGCCCCCGGTGACGTCACGGTGGCCGCGGGGGAGCTGCTGGCCGAACTCTCCGCCGGGGGCGCGGCGCTGCCGGTACGGCGGGACGACGGCTGGCGCTGGCAGCTCCCACCGGCTGCCAGCCGCGTGGTGGAGACGCTGCCCGGCGCGGAGTTGCGCCGGATCGCGGAGGCGGCGGCCGGGACGCTGCGCGAGGCGGCCACGCACGGGGTGGCCGGCCGCGCGGTGGGTCAGCGGGTGCTGCGGGACGCGCTGCTGGACCACGTCGCCGTGGTGGTGACGCCGGACGAGGACCCGCGCACGCCGGTGGAGGTGTCGCAGCGGCTGGTGCAGGGTCTGGTCCGGATGGGCTTCGCCGGTAGCGGCGAGGACGACGTTCAGGTGCGGGTCGCCGGCCGGTGGGTCGGGCTCGTCGGTCCGTTCGGGGCGGTGTGGTCGCGTACCGTCGCCGATCTTGCACTCAGGCCGATGCCGGGTCAGCCGAAAGTATGACCCATCATCGGCCTTCCGGTTTGGGGCGGCCGTTGGGGGGATGCCTCATGCCGCCTGTCCGGGTACCGTCCTTCCTCGGATCCAACGCACCGTAGGCGATTGGATCCGCTGGGGAGTGAGGTGCGCGAGCGATGCCGTGGTGGTCATGGCGCCCTGGTCCCGCCGCTGGCGGCGAACCGGAGACTCGAAGCGGAGTCACAGTGGATGACACCATCCGGGTGGGGCCACCTACCCCGCGCCAGCCGGGAGACGACGCGCCGGCACCCGAGCGCCCGGCCCTGGCGGACATGCCGGCCACTGTCGCCCCGGTCACCCTGAGCCGGGTCTGCGACGCGCTCGACCTGCTGGACGTGCGCTACCTGGCCGACGGCGGCGGCAACCTGCTGGCCATGTGGGAGCGGCACGCCGTGCTCGTCGCGCTGGAGGGCCCGGAGGACGAGATCCTGGTGATGCGGGCCCGCCCGCACGCCACCGTCCCGCCGGACTGGGCCGACCGGGCGTACCGGGTGGTCAACGAGTGGAACCACACCCGCCGCTTCTGCAAGGCGTACATCGGCGACCCGACCGAGCGCGGCCAGCTCCCGATCTACGCCGAACTCCAGGTCCCGCTCGGCGCCGGGGCCCACGACGCGCTGCTCGTCGAGATGCTCGACTGCGGCGCCGCGGTCGCCACCACGTTCGTCGACTGGCTGCACGACGAGGGCGCGCTGCTCTGAGAGCCGGGCGGCTCAGCCGGCCGCCGGGTCCTCCATCACGTTCACCATGAAGTAGGCGGCCCGCTCCAGGTAGTCCCAGAGCGCGCCGGCGAGCTGCGGCGGCAGGTCCAGCGCGTCCACCGCCCGGCGCATGTGCAGCAACCAGGCGTCGCGCTCCGCGGCGCCGATCCGGAACGGGGCGTGCCGCATCCGCAGCCGGGGGTGCCCGCGCTGCTCGGAGTAGGTGTGCGGCCCACCCCAGTACTGGATGAGGAAGAGGGTCAGCCGGTCCGCCGCCGGGCCCAGATCCTCCTCCGGATACATCGGCCGCAGCAGCGGGTCCTCGGCGACGCCGGCGTAGAACTCGTCCACCAGCTTGCGGAAGGCCGGTTCACCGCCGATCGCCTCGAAGAGGGTCATCGACTCGCCTGGGGAAGTCACGCTTCCATCCTGCCAGGTGCGCCCCCGCGGTCGCGCCCGCCCGCGGGGCGGCGCGGATCACGTCACCGCGTGCCGGCGCCGGCCGTGCTCCCGGCCCCGGTCGCCCGCCGCCGGGCCACGCGCGGCGTGCGTGGGTGCGGCGGCGTCCGGGGCCGACTCGGCGCGGGCGGCCGCGATCGCCGCGTCGATGGTGCGCGGCCGAGGCCAGGCGAACGCCGCGACGAGCATCAGCAGCACGCCCGCCGCACTCCACGCGCCGACCACCGACGGGACGGAGAACCGCTCGGCGAGGGCGCCGGTGGCGAGCACCGCGGCGCCCTGGATGACCTGGGTGCCGGTGGCCATCACCCCGAACGCCCGGGCCCGGTAGCCGTCCGGCAGGGCCTGCACGAACAGCCCGTTGGCGACCGGCACCAGCCCGGCGACGGCGAAGCCGCACGCCGCGGCGAGCAACGCCACCACGGACGGGGCCGGGTCGAGGAGCGCGGGCACGAGCACCGCCGGCGCGATCACCATCAGCGGCCGCATCAGCGCCAACCGGCGCGCCGGGGCGATCAGCCGCCCGATGATCACCCCGCCGAGGACGTATCCGACCGGACCGGCGGCCATGATGACCGCCTGGGCGGTGCCGGCGTCCATCGTGCCGTCGGTGCGCTCGGCGGCCCAGCCGGCGGCCAGCCCTTCGGGGACGATCGAGAACAGCATCGCGCTGAACACCAGCATCGCGATGGCCCGCAGCACCGGCCGTTCGAAGACGATGCGGAAGCCCTGGCCGGTCTCCCGCAGCAGGTGGCTGCGGTGCTTCGCGGTCATCGTCGACGGCCGGTCGTGTACGCCGACGCGGACCAGCAGGGCCGACAGGGCGAAGGTCGCCGCGTTGACGAGCAGCGCGGCGTTCGGGTTCAGCGCGGCGATGGTCGCGCCGATCAGGTAGCCGACGACCTGGGCGGCCTGGGACGCGCTGGTGAACGCGGACAGGCCCACCACCAGCCGGTCGCCGGTGAGGATCTGCGGCATCACCGCCGAGCGCGCCGCCTGGCTCGGCGGATTCGCGAGCGTGGCCAGGAAGATCAGCGCGAGGACCGACCAGGCCGGCATGAACGGCATGGCGACGAGCACCATCAGCGCCATCCGGATCAGGTCGCAGATCACCATGACCCGGCGGTAGCGGTGCCGCTCGGCGAGCGCGGAGAGCAACGGGCCACCGAGCAGCCAGGGCAGATAGCTGACCGCGAACGCGGCGGCGGAGAGCGCGACCGATTCGGTCTCGCGCAGCACGAGCACGGTGACCGCGGCCTTGGCGAGATAGTCGCCGACCCAGGAGAGGATGTTGGCGGCGAAGAGCGCCCGGAACTCCGGCTGACCGAACACGTCGCGGAAGGTGGCCGGGCCCTCCTGGGCGGGTCGCTCGTCGGACACCGTCGCCTCCATCGTTCCTGGTCGACCACTTGTGATGGCCCGACCGGGAACCGTCGTCAGATCAACCGATCAGCGAGGACACGAGCACGCTCCCCGGTGGAGCGTGTTCACCGGATTCTGCCCGATCGTCTGACAACTGGCTAGGGTGAACGGATTGATCGTCGCATCTCCGACTGAACCGAACGGACGATACCCGAGGGGCCGCGCGGAGCGCGACCCCCGGAAAATAGTCCGGCTTGTCCGGCGACTCAGGTGGGTCCGCTGGTCCCCGTGCCCTCGGCCGTGGGCGTCGCCGGCGTCTGGGGCGGCAGCCCGGGGAAGAGCCGGGCCGCCGCGATCTGCGCCGTGATCCCGGAGTTCTCCAGCGCCTCGGCGAGGCGGCGGCGCAGCTCCCGGCCCACCGCGAACTGCCCGTCCGCGGTGGTCTTGACGACGGTACGGATCACCGTGCCGTCCACGGTGATCTGCTCGACGCCGAGGACCTCCGGCGCCTCGACGATCTTCGGCGCCAGCTCCGGGTCCAGCGCCACCGACGCCGCCGCGGTACGCAGCACCGCCGTGGCCTCCTCGGTGCCGGCGAAGCCGATCGGCAGGTCGACCACGACCAGGGCCCAACCCTGACTCTTGTTGCCGACGCGGACGATCTCCCCGTTGCGGATGTACCAGAGCACCCCGCGGCCGTCACGGACCGTGGTCACCCGCAGGCCCACCGCCTCCACCACGCCCGTCGCCTCGCCGAGGTCGACCGTGTCACCGACGCCGTACTGGTCCTCGATCAACATGAACAGGCCGGCGATCAGGTCCTTGACCAGGCTCTGCGCGCCGAAACCGAGCGCCACGCCGGCGATGCCCGCGCTGGCCAGCAGCGGGGCCAGGTCGAAGCTGAACTCCTTGAGCACCATCAGCAACGCGATGCCGAACACGAACGCGGTGACCATGCTGCGCAGCACCGACCCGATCGCCTCGGCCCGCTGCCGCCGCCGCTCCGGCACGAACTGGTCCGGGTCGGGCGTGGCGCTGGGAATCCGTTCCCGCAGCGGGCGGAGCATGGTCGGCACCGCGCCGTCGGTGGTGGTCCGCACCAGCCGGTTGATGGTCCGGTGCAGCGCCCAGCGGGCGGCCACCGCGAGCAGCAGGATCAGCGCCACCCGCAGCGGCTTGAACAGGATCCAGTAGCTGCTCTCGGCGAACCAGGCGGAGTCGGTGACCCGGTACACCCACTCGCAGGAGCTGCTGCCCTGGCAGTCCGGCCGCCGGTCGGAGACGGCGGACAGCAGGGCGGAGATCAGGTCGGAGAGATTCACAGTGCTTTCGTACCGCACCCGCGTCGCCCGTCCGGCGCGGACCCACCGCCGGCCGGGCAACCCGCCCTGCTTCCTGCTCCGTTGTACCGGGGGGCGGCAAAAACGCCCCGGCCCGCACGGGGGCCCCGCGACTGGCCGTCCAGCGCGCAGCTGGGCGGAGCAAGGGGAAAAGCGACATGACGGAGGAACTCTTAGGCGCGCGCCGATCCTGGTCCCGTCGTCAGGTGCTGACGGTGGCGGCGGCCGGCGCCGCGCCGCTGGTGGCGACCGGGGCGGCGAAACTGTCCGCCGAATCGCCTGTCAAGTTCCGCAGCGACCCGTTCGAGATCCGCGATCTGCCGCAGGGGCAGCGGCCCTACTACAGCGGGGTGCGGCTGCCGCTCGTCGACACGGGCACGCACGACGAGCACGGCGTACGCATGGCGCTGCTCACCGGGAAGCTCTACGACCATCCGGTGGCCCAGGCCCAGTACGGCATCAACCTGCTGGAGAGTTACCGGGTCACCGGCGATCAGGTGTACCTCAAGCGGGCGATGGCGCAGGCGCAGCGCCTGATCGACAGGCGGGTCGTGCGGCGGGACGCCTGGTTCTACCCGTACCGGTTCCGGCACGCCATGCACCGCGGCACCGACGTCTACGAGACGCCGTGGTACTCGATGATGGCCCAGGGACAGGCGATGAGCCTCTTCGTCCGGCTGGCGCAGATCGTCGGCGAGCGCACCCACTGGCGGCAGGCGGCCGACTCGACGTTCGCGTCCTACCTGCTCCCGCCGGTGGGCGGCCTGCCGTGGGGGGTGTACGTCAAGGACGGGCTGCTCTGGCTTGAGGAGTACGCCCACCCGACGCGGGTGCGCGGCGACCAGACCTACAACGGGCACGTCTTCTCGGCCTTCGGGCTCTGGGACTACTGGAGCCTGAGCCGCGACGCCCGGGCCCGCCAGATGCTCCAGGGCGCGATCACCACCGCCCGGGACGCCCACCACCTCGTCCGCACCCGCCAGTGGCGGAGCCGGTACTGCCTCACCCACCGCAAGGACGCGGGCATGTACCACTCGACGCACATCATCCAGCACGCCGTGCTGCACGCGATCACCGGCGACCCGACCTTCGCCGGGATCATGGACCTGTTCTACTCCGACCACCCCACCTACGGGGTGTCCGGAACGATCCGGCTCGCCCCCGGGGACCACGTCGGCTACAAGTTCGACGCGTCCGGCACGGTCCTGGACCGCAAGCGGATCTCCCTGACCAGGCCGACCGAGGCGGCCTCCACGGAACGGCACAAGGTGATGCGGCAGACCGGCATCTGGTACGACATCAGCGAGGGGAGCCTGAGCGGCTACCTGGTCCAGGAGATCCCCGGCCGGTCGTACCAGATCGGGAGAGCGGCGCCGATCGGCTACCGCATCCCGCGCTCGGCGGTGGTCGTCGCCGCGCCCGGCAGGGCGTACTCCCTGGACGACGCCGGGAAGGTGACGGCGGTGACCGCCGGCCTCGCCGTCGGTGACACCGTGACAGTGGATCTGCGCGCCGCCATCGACGGCGTCCAGCACTACCGCCTGGCCGCCGGCCCGCACGAGGGCCAGTGGGTCCGGCTGGGCACCCTGCGTAGCGTCGGCACGGCGTAGCGCGAGCGCGCCGGACCGCCCCGGTGCGGGTGATCCGGTGGGCCGCTTGCAGATTCGTGCGTGCAATCGAGGGCGCGATCAGGGACTATTGGCGCAACGGACGTCGGTGATCCGGCCGGCGTCGGAATTCGTTCCGCGCTGTTCGCGGGCGGTTCCGGCGCGCAGACGGCGGGAGCGGCTGGACCGGGAGGGTGAGCGCGATGCCTGACATACGACCCACGGCGGGCTCCGGTGCGCTCGTTCTCAACGCCACCTACGAACCCCTGTGCGTCGTGTCGGTGCGTCGTGCCGCGATCCTCGTGCTCTCCGCCAAGGCGATCTGCGTCGCCGACGGCGAGGGCATCCTGCACAGCGCGCGCAACGCGTTACCGGTGCCCTCAGTGGTACGCCTGACCCGCTACGTCCGGGTGCCCTACCGCACCCACGTCGGGCTGTCCCGGCGGGCCGTGTTCGCCCGCGACGGGTGGCGGTGCGCGTACTGCCGGGGGCCGGCGGAGACCATCGACCACGTGTTCCCGCGCAGCCGGGGTGGCCGGCACGCCTGGGAGAACGTGGTCGCCGCGTGCGCGCGGTGCAACCACACCAAAGGCGACAAGACGCCGGCCGAGCTGGGCTGGCGGCTGCACCACCTGCCGGCCGCCCCGAAAGGGGCGGCCTGGCGGGTTCTCGGGCACCGCGCGCCCGACCCGCGCTGGGCGGACTGGCTCGACCTGCGCGAGCCCGAGTCCGAGGCGGCCTGACCGGCGCGCTCAGCGCGCCTTGACCAGCGAGGCGTAGACGACCAGGTTGTCCGCGTACCCGGTCTCGCCGCCCACCCAGCGCCCACCGCAGGTGATCAGCCGCAGGTTGGGCCGGCTGAAGTCGCCGTAGACGTCCTCCACCGGCAGCTTCTCCTTGCCGTACCGCTCGATCGAGGTCACCTCGAACACCGCCACCGAGCGGTCCTCGCGGGTCACCTCGATCCGGTCGCCGTCGTCGAGGTTCTTCAGCCCGTGGAAGACGGCCGGCCCGGTGGTGGTGTCGACGTGCCCGACGAGCACCGCCGGGCCGTACTGGCCGGGGGTGGGGCCCTGGTCGTACCAGCCGACCTCGCCGGCCCGGTCCACGTCCGGCACGTCGATGCTGCCGTCCGGCGCGATTCCGACGCGGTGCACCGGCGCGCGCAGGTCGAGCTTGCCGATGCTCAGGTCGGTCGGCGGGCTGGCCGGCAGCACCGGGAACTTCTTCGGCGGCGGGCGCAGGCCGGCGACGATCCGGTCCGGCAGCACGCTGACCCCGGTCACCCGTTCCAGCCCGAGCATGGCCACGATCAGCGCCATCACGCTCGCCACCACGAGCACCGGGACACCGGGGTTGCGGCTCGGGGCGTACCGGCGGGTGGTGGCCGGTGCGGCGCGGGCCGGGACCGGCCGCGGGTCGGCGGTGGTGACGCTGGCCGTGAAGGCGTGCCCGGCGACATGGGCGAACCGGCGCGCGGCCCGGGACGTCAGCCGCAGCGCGGCCCGGAGCCGTTTCGCGCGCTCCGGCGGCCGGCGGCCGGCGGCGCGACGGCGGGTGCGGTCCGCCGCCGGGCCGGCGCGGTCCCGGCGGCGCGATTTGCGGGCCATGTCGGCGCCTCGTCAGACGCGGTTACCGGTCTTGCGGCGGGCGCTCACACCGGCCACCACTGCCACCGCCACCAGCCCGCCGACCAGCAGCAGCGAGCCGGTGCCCCGGCCGCCCGCGGCGCCCCCACCGCCGGTCGCCGGTCCCTTGCTCGGCTGCGCCATGTTCAGCACGGTGAGCATGGTCGAGGCGGTGTTGCCGTTGGAGCAGTCCAGGTTCACCGGGTAGTCGCCGGGCGCCTTGTTGCCGGGCACGGTGACCGAGCCGGTGAGGAAGCCGTTGTCGGGTCGCAGCGTCACCCGCCCGAAGGCGTCCGAGGTGACCTGGGCCTGACGGTTGTTGCTGTTGTCGCAGCCGGCCCGCAGGCTCACCCGGGAACCGGCCTGGACGCTGTTCGGCGTCACCTCGATGAACACGCTCTCGCCGGCCCGCGCCGGTGGCGCGGTCGCCAGGACGAACGTCGCGACCAGGCCGAACAGGCCCAGTACGGACGACAGCACGCGGTGTGACAGGAGCCCTCGCATGGTTCCCCCCTCCCGGCGCGACGGTGCGCCGGACCCACTGACGGGCAGCGGCGGCTGCTTTCCCGGGGGGCGGGGGAAGCTAACGAGGCGCCTTCACCACGGGATGCCAGGCCAGCGGCGTGGAGAGCACCATCGTGCTGGACGGCTGGCCGTACGGGGCGAGCCGGTCGATGACCTCCTCGAACTCGCCCATGTTGGTGGCGGCGACCTTGAGCATGCTGCAGGCGTCCCCGGTGATCCGGTGGATCTCCATGATCTCCGGCCAGCCGGCCACCTCGGGGTCGTTGAGGATGCAGCGCGCGCCGTAGCAGGACATCCGGATCAGGGCGAGCACCGTGCGTCCGGCCCGGGTGAGGTCGACGTGGGCGTGGTAGCCGGTGATCACGCCGGACTCCTCCAGCCGCCGCACCCGTTCGGCCACCGCGGGCGGGGACAGGTGGACCCGGCGGGACAACTCGCTGTACGAGAGCCGGGCGTCGGCCTGGAGCTCACGCAGCAACGCCCAGTCCATGTCGTCCACGCGGGGACCTTCCTTCCGTAAAGGGAGCGACGCGAGATGGTTTCGGTTCGCGAGGTGAGACCACCATACCGCCGTTGAACAGGCATTCCATTCGGCCGCCCACCAGCGGGATCATGACGTCTACCCCGCGCACGGACGGAGAACGACTGTGGAACAGACGACGGCGGTGCGCCCGGTAACCCCCCAGGAACGGGCGGCTCGGGCGGCACGCAACGGCGGCGAGCCGACGCTGGAATTCGCCGAGCGCGTGCCGTACGACGCCTACGTACGGGCCAGCACCCTGCACCGGCTCCAGGAGCCGCTCAGCGACGACCCGGGCGAGATGTCCTTCCTGATGGTCAGCCAGATCATGGAGCTGTACTTCGGGCTGACCTGCCACGAGCTGCGGCACGCCAAGCGTGAGCTGCGCGAGGACCGGATCTGGGAGGCGCTGGCCCCGCTGCGCCGGGCCGCCCTGCACCTGGAGGGCCTCAACGCGGCCTGGCACGGCCTGCGCTGGATGAGCCCGGCCGACTTCAACCGCTTCCGCGACCGGCTCGGCGAGGGCTCCGGCTTCCAGTCCGCGATGTACCGGCAGCTGGAGTTCCTGCTCGGCCTGCGCGACCGGGCGCTGATCCGCCCGTTCCGCCGGCAGACCGACGTGTACGACGAGCTGACCGCCGCGCTGGCCACGCCGAGCCTCTGGGACGAGGTGGTGGCGCTGCTGGCCCGCAAGGGCTTCGACGTGCCGGCCGAGCTGCTGTCCCGGGACGTCAACACCGAGCACGAGGCGCACCCGGCGATCGAGGCGGCCTGGGTCCGGATCTACGGCGACAGCGGCCCGGACAACCACCTGCGCCTGCTCGGCGACGCGCTGACCGAGATCGCCGAGGAGTTCGGCGACTGGCGCTGGAACCACGTCAAGGCCGTGCAGCGCACCATGGGCGCCAAGGTCGGCAGCGGCGGTTCCGCCGGACTGGCATGGTTGCAGCGCAGCATGGCCCGGGTGGTCTTCCCGGAGCTGTGGTCGGCCCGCACCGCGATGTGACGAGAGAGAACAGCATGCACACCCCCGAGAACGAAGCCCTCCGCCGCGACGCCGACGACCCCGGTCACCGGCACCTGTTCCACATCCCGCCGGCTGACGGCGGTCGCTACCCGGACACCGCGTACCTGGCCGGTAACTCGCTCGGCCTGCAGCCCCGCGCCACCCGGGACGAGCTCCTCGCCGACCTGGACGCCTGGCAGCGCCTGGGCGTGGAGGGGCACCTGGAGTCGGAGCGGCCCTGGCTGCCGTACCACGAGCTGCTGACCGCGCCGGCCGCCCGCCTGGTCGGCGCGCTGCCCGCGGAGACGGTGGTGATGAACTCCCTCACCGTCAACCTGCACCTGCTGATGGTGAGCTTCTACCGGCCGGCCGGCGAGCGCACCCGCATCGTGATCGAGGACAGCGCGTTCCCGTCGGACAGCTACGCGGTGCGCAGCCAGGCCCGCTTCCACGGCCTCGACCCGGACACCACCGTCGTACGCCTCAAGCCGCGCCCCGGATCCGACACGCTCGGCACGCAGGACGTGCTGGACTTCCTGGCCCGCGAGGGCCACACGGTGGCGCTGCTGATGCTCGGCGGCGTGAACTACCTGACCGGCGAGCTGATGGACATCCCCGCCATCACGGCCGCCGGGCGGGCCGCGGGCGCGGTCGTCGGCTGGGACCTGGCGCACGCCGCCGGCAACGTGCCGCTGGCGCTGCACGACTGGGACGTCGACTTCGCGGCCTGGTGCTCCTACAAGTACCTCAACTCCGGCCCGGGCGCGCTGGGCGGCGTCTTCGTCCACGAACGGCACCTCGGCGACCCGTCGATCCAGCGCTTCGAGGGCTGGTGGAGCACCGAGGCGGCCACCCGGTTCGAGATGACCCCGGTGTCCCGGCCGCCGGCCACCGTCGAGGCGTGGCAGATCTCCAACCCGCCGATCTTCGCGATGGGCCCGGTGCGTACCTCGCTGGAGCTGTTCGACTCCGTCGGCATGCCGGCGCTGCGCGAGCGCAGCCTGCGGCTCACCGCCTTCCTGGAGCAGCTGCTCGACGAGGTCACGCCGGGCCGCCCGCTGAGCGTGGTCACCCCGCGCGACCCGGCCCGGCGCGGCTGCCAGCTCTCGGTGCGGATCGGGGTGGGCAGCGCGAACGAGCTGACCAAGCGGCTGCGGCACGAGCACGGCGTCGTCGCCGACGCCCGGGAGCCGGACATCGTCCGGTTCGCCCCGGTGCCGCTCTACTCGACGTACCACGACTGCTGGCGGGTCGCCGAGGCGCTGGCGGCAACTGTTGAGAAGGAGGGCTCATGACCGAGCGCGACGAGATCGCTGTCGTCGGCGCCGGGCTGGCCGGCTGCCTGCTGGCCTGCTACCTGGCCCGGCGCGGCTACCCGGTGGCCCTCTACGAGCGGCGGCCCGACCCGCGTACCGGCACCGTCGAGCGGGGCCGCTCGATCAACCTGGCGCTGTCCGAGCGCGGCCTGGACGCGCTGCGCCGCATCGGCCTGGAGGACGAGGTGATGGCGGACGCGCTGCCGATGCGCGGCCGCATGATCCACCCGGTCGAGGGTGAGCCGGAGTTCCAGTCCTACAGCGGCACCGGCGACCGGGCGATCAACTCGATCAGCCGGGGCGCGCTGAACAACGCGCTGCTGGACGCCGCCGCCGCGCTGCCGAACGTGCGCGTCGCGTTCGACCACCGGCTGGTCGGCCTCGACCCGCTCGGCGGCGAGATGACGTTCGAGACCCCGCAGGGCAAGGTCACCGCCACCGCCTCGGTCATCCTCGGCGCCGACGGCGCCGGCTCCGCGGTGCGCGGGCAGCTGCTCGCGTACGGGGGCCTGACCGAGAGCCTCGACTTCCTCGACTACGGCTACAAGGAGCTGACCATCCCGCCGCTGGGCGGGGAGTTCGCGCTCGACCCGGGCGCGCTGCACATCTGGCCGCGCGGCACCTCGATGATGATCGCGCTGCCGAACCCGGACCGCTCCTTCACCTGCACGCTGTTCTGGCCGACCCACGGCACGCGCAGCTTCGCGTCGCTGAGCAGCCCGGCCGCGATCGAGCGGTTCTTCGCCACCCACTACCCGGACCTGGTCCCGCTGGCCCCGAACCTGGTCGACGACTATCAGCACAACCCGATCGGCCTGCTCGGCACGGTGCGCTGCACGCCGTGGCAGGTGGCCGGGAAGGTCGGCCTGATCGGCGACGCCGCGCACGCCATCGTGCCGTTCTACGGCCAGGGCGCGAACTGCGCGTTCGAGGACGTGGTCGAGCTGGACCGCTGCCTCGACGAGTGCGACGACGAGTGGGC
Organism: Micromonospora sp. M42; assembly: GCF_000568915.1. NCBI lineage: Bacteria > Bacillati > Actinomycetota > Actinomycetes > Micromonosporales > Micromonosporaceae > Micromonospora > Micromonospora sp. M42. Next base: position 5,676,588 of record NZ_KK037233.1, read on the forward strand.
CGCCGCGCTGCCGCTGTTCCAGCACCGCCGCCAGGACAACGCGGAGGCGATCGCCCGGATGGCGCTGGCGAACTTCGTGGAGATGCGGGACAAGGTCGCCTCGCCGGTGTTCCGGACCCGCAAGCAGGTCGAGCACGCGCTGGAGCGCGCGCTGCCCGGCCGCTACGTCTCCCAGTACGAGCTGGTCTCCTTCTCCACCACCCCGTACGCGCAGGTGCGCCGCCGGGTGCGCGCGCAGTACGCGGTCGTCGGCGCGGTGGCGGCCGGCGCGGTGGCGCTGCTCGCCGGTGGGGTCCGCGCGGCGCTGGGGCGGCGGCGATGACGCTCTGGGATCCCCGGCTGATGGCCGGGCACGCGCCGGACGCCCCGGCCTGCTGCGCAACTTCGTCGGCGGCGAGTTCGTCGACGCCGGCGCCCGGTTCACCAAGCGCAGCCCGGTCACCGGCGAGCCGGTGTTCGAGGTGGTCGAGGCGTCCCAGTCCACGGTGGACGACGCGGTGGCCGCCGCCCGGGCGGCGCTGCGCGGCCCGTGGGGCCGGATGGGGGAGCGGGAACGCGCCGAGGTGCTGCGCCGGGTCGCCGACGAGCTGGAGCGGCGCTTCGACGACCTGGTGGCCGCCGAGGTGGCGGACACCGGCAAGGCCATCTCGCAGGCCCGGACGCTCGACATCCCGCGCGGCGCGGCGAACTTCCGCGCGTTCGCCGAGATCGTCGCGACCGCGCCCACCGAGTCGTTCACCACTGTCACCCCGACCGGTGGCCGGGCGCTGAACTACGCGGTTCGCAAGCCGGTCGGCGTGGTCGCGGTGATCGTGCCGTGGAACCTGCCGCTGCTGCTGCTCACCTGGAAGGTCGCCCCGGCCCTGGCCTGCGGCAACGCCGTGGTGGTCAAGCCCAGCGAGGAGACCCCCGCGTCGGCCACGCTGCTGGCCGAGGTGATGGCCGCGGCCGGCGTGCCCGACGGCGTGTTCAACCTGGTGCACGGCTTCGGCCCGGGCTCGGCCGGCGAGCACCTGACCCGCCACCCGGGCGTGGACGCGATCACGTTCACCGGCGAGTCGGCCACCGGCAGCGCGATCATGCGGGCCGCCGCCGACGGGGTGAAGGCGGTCAGCTTCGAGCTGGGCGGCAAGAACGCCGGCCTGGTCTTCGCCGACGCCGACCTGGACGCGGCGGTCGCCGGCTCGGTGCGGTCCAGCTTCACCAACGGCGGCCAGGTGTGCCTGTGCACCGAGCGCATCTACGTGCAGCGGCCGGTGTTCGAGGAGTTCACCGCGCGGCTGGCCAAGCGCGCCGACGAACTGGCGTACGGCTGGCCGGACGACGAGGCGACGGCGAACATGCCGCTGATCTCGCACGGGCACCGGGACAAGGTGCTCGGCCACTACGCGCTGGCCCGCACCGAGGGCGCCGAGGTCCGCGCGGGCGGCGGTACGCCGCGCTTCGGCGACGGCCGCGACGGCGGGGCGTACGTGCAGCCGACGGTGCTCACCGGCCTCGGCGCGGACGCCCGCACCAACCAGGAGGAGATCTTCGGCCCGGTGGTGCACGTCGCGCCGTTCGACGACGAGGACGAGGCGTTCGCGCTGGCCAACGGTACCGACTACGGCCTGGCCGCGACGGTGTGGACGCGGGACGTGGGCCGGGCGCACCGGGCCGGCGCCCGGCTCGACGCCGGCATCGTCTGGGTGAACACCTGGTTCCTGCGCGACCTGCGCACCCCGTTCGGCGGGGTGAAGGCGTCGGGTGTCGGCCGCGAGGGCGGCGTGCACTCGCTCGACTTCTATTCCGAACTGACAAACGTCTGTGTGGACCTGTCATGAGCGCGCGTGGTGGGCAGAATGGCCGGAATCCCCAGCGACGTAAGCGAGGAACCGCCATGACCGTGGACATCGAGGCCGCCAACCGGGAACTCGCGGTGGCCCGGCAGGAGGGCAAACCCTGCCCGCCGCTGCGCGGCCGGCTGCTGCCCGAGGGCGACGTCGAGGCCGCGTACCAGGTGCAGCAGGTCTACACCCGGCAACGGCTGGGCAAGGGGCACCGCCGCGTCGGCGCGAAGATCGGCCTGACGTCGCGAACCGTGCAGGAGAGCTTCGGCGTCTTCCAGCCCGACTTCGGGGTGCTCTTCGACGACATGGCCGTCGGCGACGGCGTCGAGGTGCCGATCGACCGGCTGCTCCAGCCGCGGGTGGAGGCGGAGATCGCCTTCGTGCTCGGCGCGGACCTGCCGGACGAGCGGGTCACCACTGTCGACCTGATCCGGGCGGTGGACCATGTGCTGCCGGCCATCGAGATCGTCGACTCGCGGGTCGCCGACTGGGACATCTCCATCGTGGACACGGTGGCGGACAACGCCTCCAGCGGGCTGTTCGTGCTCGGCACCGCGCCCCGGCGGCTCGCCGACGTGGACCTGCGGTTGTGCGGCATGGTGCTGGAGCACGCCGGTGAGCCGGTCTCGGTCGGCGCGGGCGCGGCCTGCCTCGGCAACCCGCTGCACGCGCTGCAGTGGCTGGCCGCGACCATGGCCCGGGCGGGCGACCCGCTCAAGGCCGGTGACGTGGTGCTCTCCGGCGCGCTCGGCCCGATGGTGCCGGTCACGCCCGGCGCCGCGTACGAGGCGCGCATCTCCGGGCTCGGTTCGGTGCGTACCTGTTTCTCGACGGAGGGAACGTCATGACTGTCGGAGTGGCGGTGCTCGGGTCGGGCAACATCGGCACCGACCTGATGATCAAGGTGCTGCGGCTCAGTGAGAGCCTGCGCATGGTGGCGATGGCCGGCATCGACCCGGCCTCGGACGGTCTGGCCCGGGCCCGCCGGCTCGGCGTGACCACCACCGCCGAGGGCGTCGACGGCCTGGTCGCGCTGCCCGAGTTCGCCGACGTCCAGCTCGTCTTCGACGCCACCTCGGCCGGCGCGCACAAGCGGCACGACGAGGTGCTGCGGGCACACGGGCGCACGGTCGTCGACCTGACCCCGGCCGCGATCGGCCCGTACGTGGTGCCGCCGGTGAACCTCGACGAGCACCTGGCCGAGCCGAACGTCAACATGGTGACCTGCGGCGGGCAGGCGACGGTGCCGATCGTGCACGCGGTCGGCCGGGTCACCCCGGTCGCGTACGGCGAGATCGTCGCCTCGATCGCCTCGAAGTCGGCCGGTCCGGGCACCCGGGCCAACATCGACGAGTTCACCGAGACCACCGCCCGGGCGATCGAGGTGGTCGGCGGCGCCGAGCGCGGCAAGGCCATCATCGTGCTGAACCCGGCCGACCCGCCGCTGCTGATGCGCGACACGGTCTACTGCCTGTGCCCGGACGCCGACGCCGACCGGGTGAAGATCGCCGCCTCGGTGGCCGACATGGTGGCCGCCGTGCAGGAGTACGTGCCCGGCTACCGGCTCAAGCAGGACGTGCAGTTCGACGCCGTCGACACGTACGCGCCGGTGCTCGGCCGGCACTTCACCGGCCTGCAGGTGTCGGTATTCCTGGAGGTCTCCGGTGCCGGGCACTACCTGCCCGCGTACGCCGGGAACCTCGACATCATGACGTCGGCCGCGCTGCGCACCGCGGAGCGGCTGGTGGCGCTGCGTTCCCCGGAGGGGGCACCCCGATGACCGACCTCTACATCCAGGACGTGACGCTGCGCGACGGCATGCACGCCATCGGGCACCGCTACACGGTCGACCAGGTGTGTACCATCGCCGCCGCGCTCGACGCGGCCGGTGTGGCCGCTGTCGAGGTGGCGCACGGCGACGGCCTGGCCGGCTCCAGCGTCAACTACGGGCACGGCGCCGCCGCCGACGCGGACTGGATCGCCGCCGCCGCCGAGGTGCTGACCACCGCGCGGCTGACCACGCTGCTGCTGCCGGGCATCGGCACCATCGCCGACCTGAAGGCGGCGAAGGCGCTCGGCGTGACAAGCGTCCGGATCGCCACGCACTGCACCGAGGCGGACATCTCCGCCCAGCACATCGCCTGGGCCCGCGAGAACGACATGGACGTCTCCGGGTTCCTGATGATGTCGCACCTCAACGACCCGGCCGGGCTGGCCGCGCAGGCCAAGCTGATGGAGTCGTACGGCGCGCACTGCGTCTACGTCACCGACTCCGGCGGGCGGCTGCTGATGTCGGACGTGGCGCAGCGCGTCGACGCGTACCGGCAGGTGCTGGAGCCGGAGACGCAGATCGGCATCCACGCGCACCACAACCTGTCCCTGGGTGTGGCGAACAGCGTACTGGCGGTCGAGCACGGCCGGATCCTCGGCGACGGCCCGCTCGGTTCGCCGTCCGGGCGGACCGTCCGGGTGGACGCCTCGCTGGCCGGCATGGGCGCGGGCGCGGGCAAACGCGCGCTGGAGGTCTTCGTCGCGGTCGCCGAGCTGCACGGCTGGAAGCACGGCTGTGACGTGTTCGCGCTGATGGACGCCGCCGACGACCTGGTCCGCCCGTTGCAGGACCGGCCGGTCCAGGTGGACCGGGAGACGCTCTCCCTGGGGTACGCGGGCGTCTACTCCAGCTTCCTGCGGCACGCCGAGCGGGCCTCGGCCAAGTACGGCGTGGACGTCCGCTCGATCCTGGTCGAGCTGGGCCGCCGCCGGATGGTCGGCGGCCAGGAGGACATGATCGTGGACGTGGCACTGGACCTGGCCGGTAAGGAGGCCGTGAGCGCGAGGAGTGAGCCGGGTTTGCGAGCCCCGCAGTCGCGAACGAAAGGTGGCACAGCATGATCGGGCCGGACATCGCCGGCATCGCGGAGAAGCTGGGCGCGGCGGCCGACACCGCCACCGCGATCCCGCAGCTCGCCGCCGAGACCGGCCTCGACGTCGACGCCGCGTACTCGGTGCAGACCGCGCTGGTGAAGCGCCGCCTCGACCGGGGCGAGCGGCTGGTCGGGCTGAAGATGGGCCTGACCAGCAAGGCGAAGATGGCGCAGGTCGGCGTGGACGAGGTGATCTGGGGCCGGCTGACCGACGTGATGCGGGTGCCCGACGGCGGCGCCGTCGACGTCGGTGACTTCATCCACCCGCGCGTCGAGCCGGAGGTGGCGTTCCTGCTGGACCGGCTGCCCGACCCGGGCGAACCGGTCGGCTCGTTCACCCGGGCGGTACGCGCTGTCGCCCCGGCGATCGAGCTGATCGACTCCCGGTACGCGAACTTCACCTTCTCCCTGCCGGACGTGATCGCCGACAACACCTCGGCCGCCGCGTTCGTGGTCGGGCCGTGGGCGCCGGTGCCGGACGGGCTGGACAACCTCGGCGTGCTGCTGGAGATCGACGGGCGGGTGGCGCAGGTCGGCTCGACCGCGGCCATCCTCGGCGACCCGCGCCGCGCGCTGGACGAGGGCCTGCGGCTGGCCGGCCGGCACGGCGTCCGGCTGCGCAAGGGCTGGGTGTTCCTGGCCGGCGCGGCCACCGCCGCGGTGCCGCTGCGCCCCGGGGCGCACGTCCGCGCCACAGTGGAGAAGCTGGGTTCCGCCTCCCTGAAGGCTCTCCCATGACCGCCCGCGTGGTCGCCGGGAAGGCCGTGCCGCGGGGCGCGTTCCCGCACGTCAAGGTGGCCGGCGGATTCGTCTACGTGTCCGGTACGTCGTCGCGCCGGCCGGACAACACGTTCGCCGGGGTGTCGGTGGACGATCTCGGCACCACCGACCTGGACATCCGGGAGCAGACCCGGGCCGTGATCGAGAACATCCGGGACCTGCTGCGCTCGGTCGGCGCCGACCTCGGCGACCTGGTGCAGGTCACCAGCTACCTGGTCAACATGAACGACTTCGGTGGCTACAACCAGGTGTGGGCCGAGTTCTTCGACGCCACCGGCCCGACCCGGACCACTGTGGCCGTGCACCAGCTTCCGCACCCGCATCTGCTGATCGAGATGCAGGCCGTCGCCCTTCTTCCGTCGGGAGGTTCCCATGAGTGAGATCGCCGAGCCGTTCAGCTTCTCCGGCTGGATCGGCGACAACCAGCACCTGCTCAAGCCCCCGGTGGGCAACAAGGAGATGCTGCCCGGCAGCGACGACTTCATCGTCATGGTGGTGGGCGGCCCGAACCAGCGCACGGACTTCCACGTCGACCCGTACGAGGAGTTCTTCTACCAGGTCAAGGGCAACATGCACGTCAACCTGATGCTGCCCGAGGGCCCGCGTACGGTGCACGTGCGCGAGGGCCAGATGTGGATGCTGCCGCGCAACACCCCGCACTCGCCGCAGCGTCCCGAGGCCGGCTCGATCGGCATGGTGATCGAGCGGGTCCGCGAGGAGGGCACGCTGGAGAAGTTCCAGTGGTACTGCGCCGAGTGCCACCACAAGGTGCACGAGGTGGAGTTGCAGGTCCGCGACATCGCCGCCGACCTGCCCCCGGTCTTCGCCGCGTTCTACGCCGACGAGAAGGCCCGCACCTGCGACAACTGCGGCGCGCTGCACCCGGGCAAGGGCTGACGCCGGTGTCGATGCCGGTCGTGGACGTGCACACGCACGTCGTACCGAAGGGGTGGCCGGACCTCGCCGCGGCGTGCGGCGGGTCCGGCTGGCCCTGGCTGCGGGTGGACTCCGAGCGCGCCGCCATGATCATGGTGGGGGAGACGGAGTTCCGCCCGATCGGCGCGCAGTGCTGGGACGCGCCGACCCGGCTCGCCGACATGGCCGCCGACGGCGTGGACGTGCAGGTCGTCTCGCCCACCCCGGTCTTCTTCAGCTACGACCGCCCGGCCGACCAGGCGGTCAAGGTGGCCCGGATCTTCAACGACCTCACGCTGGAGGTCACCGCGGCCGGCGGCGACCGGCTGGTGCCGTTCTGCCAGGTGCCGTTGCAGGACGCGGACGCGGCCTGCGCCGAGCTGGACCGCTGCCTGGCGGCCGGGCACGCCGGGGTGGAGATCGGCAACCACGTCGGCGACCGGGACCTGGACGACGCGGGCATCGTGCAGTTCCTCACCCACTGCGCCGAGGTCGGCGCGCCGGTCTTCGTGCACCCGTGGGACATGCCCGGCGGCCCCCGCCTGGACCGGTGGATGGCCCGGTGGCTGACCGGGATGCCGGCCGAGACGCACCTGTCGGTGCTGGCGCTGATCCTCGGCGGCGTGTTCGACCGGGTGCCGGAGACGCTGCGGATCTGCTTCGCGCACGGCGGCGGCAGCTTCCCGTTCTGGCTGGGCCGCGCCGACAACGCCTGGCACCGCCGCGGCGACCTGGTACGCGGCGCGTCGAGCGCGCCGCCCAGCTCGTACGTGGACCGGTTCCACGTCGACTCGGTGGTCTTCGAGCCGGCCGCGCTGCGGCTGCTCGTGGACACCATGGGCGCCGAGCGGGTGCTGCTCGGCAGCGACTACCCGTACCCGCTGGGGGAGCGGCCGGTGGGCCAGGTGGTGCACCGGGCGGACTTCCTCACCGACGATCAGCGGGCGGCGCTGCTCGGCGGCAACGCGCTGCGGTTCCTCGGCCGCTGAGACCGGCGCGGGTGCGTCCGTCGTCGCCCTAGAGTCGACGGACGCACCCGGCGCTGCTCAGGACCCGCCGGACGTGTCCCGGCCTCCCGGCCGCCGGACCGGCAGGATGGACGGCATGGCCGAGCCGCACGACCTGACCGCGCTGGAACAGGCCGCCGCGATCCGCCGGGGCGAGCTGTCCAGCCTGGAACTGGTCGAGCACCACCTGCGCCGGGTCGAGGCGCTCGGCGACACCGTCGGCGCGTTCGTCACCGTCACCGCCGAACACGCGCGGGCGGCGGCCCGGGCGGCCGACGCGGTCCCGGCGGCGGACCGGCATCCCCTGCACGGCGTGCCGACCGCGATCAAGGACCTGACCCTCACCGCCGGGGTACGCACCACCTTCGGCTCGGCCGCCTTCGCCGACTTCGTCCCGCCGGTCGACGCCGACGTGGTCCGCCTCATGACCGACGCCGGCCTGGTCAGCGTCGGCAAGACCACCACCTCCGAGCTGGGCTGCTCGCTGTACTCCGAGGGGCTGGTGGCGCCGCCGGCCCGCAACCCGTGGGACCTCGCGGGCACAGCGGGCGGGTCCAGCGGCGGGGCGGCCGCAGCGGTGGCCGCCGGACTGGTGCCGGTGGCCCAGGGCTCCGACGGCGGCGGTTCGCTGCGCATCCCGGCCGCGCTCTGCGGTCTGATCGGCTACAAACCCAGCCGGGGCATGGTCTCCGGCGGGCCACTCGGCTTCGGTGGCTTCGGGCTGCCGGTGAACGGGCCGATCGGCCGCACCGTCGCCGACGTGGCCGCGCTGCTCGACGTGCTGGCGCGACCCGTGCCCGGCGAGCCGTACCTGCCGCCGGCCGCGCCCGCCGGCGGCTACCTCGGCGTCGCCCGCTCCGCCCGCGCCACCGGCCCCGGCCGGCTGCGCGTCGGCCGCTTCACCACGCCGATGCTCGCCGACGAGCCGGTCCACCCCGACTGCGTCGACGCCGTCGACCGGGCCGCCGCGCTGCTCACCGACGCCGGGCACGAGGTGGTCGACGTCCCCGCGCCGCTCGGCCCCGAGGCGTGGCCGCTGTTCGAGACCCTCTGGTACGCGCTGGCGGTCACACCGGTCCCGCCCGACCGGGAAGGCGAGCTGCTGCCGCTGACCCGGTACCTGCGGGAGCGCGGCGCGGCACTCGGCGTCCCCACGCTGATGGCCGCGCTCGGCGAGCTGCAGGCGCAGGTACGCCTCGGCGTACGCCGTACCGCCGGTTGTGACCTGCTGCTCTGCCCGACGCTCGCGGCCCCGCGGATGCCGGTCGGCGCGCTCGCCGCCCTCGAACCGGCAGAGGATTTCGACAGGCAGCGGCGCTTCTCGCCGTACTGCGCGGTCTTCAACGTCACCGGCGATCCGTCCGTTTCCCTGCCGGTCGGACGCACCCCCGACGGCCTGCCGGTCGGGGTGCTGCTCACCGGCCGGTACGGCGACGACGCGACATTGGTCGCCACTGCCGCGCAGCTTGAGCACTCGAGTGGCGGATGGGATCAGCACCCCGCAATCTGGCTGGCCACCGACTCCGCTAACGTGAACATCACAAGTGAGGTGCGGCGCGGCCGGTCCTGACCGGTCACCCGACCCGAATCATTCCTGGTCTCTCTTTCCGCCTGGGGGCGTTGGGATTGTCTGTTACCGAGACGTTGGTGGTCTTCGTCGGCATCCCGGCCGCCGCGGTGCTGCTGATCGCCGGCCTGGCGGCCGTCGGGGGCAGCCGTGGCAACGGTGGCGGCGCCAAGCGCTACCGGCCGGGCCGGCCCTTCGACTTCACTCCGGTCTGGTTCCTGAGCCGTCCGGAGCAGCTGGCCGACTCGGCCGGCACGGCGCTGTCCGCCGGAGCGCAGGCGCCGGCGTTGACCAGCCGCAAGCAGGAGCAGGCCGGCCGGGAGGCGCCGGCCGGTGGAACCGGAGGCGCAAGTGACCGTTGGTGAAGCGCGGCCCACGACGGGGACGGACACTCCGCCCGACGTGCTGGACGGACCGTTCTCGACCCGTCAGCTGCTCCGCATCGACGAGGCGCTGCGCCTCGCCGACCAGGGCACCGGCCTGGTCTTCTCGGTCTACGTCGGCGGGCTGGACGAGCCGATCCGGGAGCACGCCGAGCGGCTGCACCGCCAGCTCGCCGAGCCCGACCGCTCGGTGCTGATCGCGGTGTCGCCCAACCAGCGGCAGCTGGAGGTCGTCACCGGCCGGTACGCGCGCAAGCGCATCCCGGACACGTACGCGAAGCTGGCCGCGCTCTCCATGGTGGCCGCCTTCGGCGGCGGCGACCTGGCCGGCGGCATCATCCAGGGCCTCGACCAGCTCGCCAGCCACGCCGGCAAGGGCTGACCCGCCCCGCACACGACGAAGCCCGGCCCGCGCACCGTGCGGGCCGGGCTTTCTCGTCGTCTCAGCGGGGCCAGGCAGAAGGATCCAGGCGCATGGGCCACGGCTCGTCGAGCTGGGCGGCGTCATCCGGCCCGACCGTACCCATCAGGTTGTAGTGGACACCCTTGACCAGTTGGTAGCGGTAGATCACCGGGCCGAAGTCGCCTCGCTCCACCCGCCAGTAGTGCGGGATGCCGGCCTCGGCATAGAGCGGAGGCTTGATCAGCCGGTCATACCGGCGGCTGCTGGGTGACTCGATCTCGACGACGAGCGCGACATCCGAGGGGTGCGTCCACAAGCCGTCCGGGGGAGCGCTCGGCCTCAGCACGGAGATGTCCGGAATGAGATTGGCGACAGGTGCCCGGAGTCCGGCCTCCCGAATGACCCACCAACCGGTCGGCGCAGTGGCCTGGAGCGCCGATCGGATCTCGTCGGCCAGAAGTTGGTGCCCGTACCCGGGGGGTGGGGTCACGTGCAGGCTCCCGTCGATGATCTCGTAGCGGCTTCCGTCCTCGGGGAGGTCGGACAGGTCCTGCTCCTGCCACGGCCGCTCCGGCGGGCGCCACTCGTGGGTCGGTTGTGCCATCACGTCCACCTCCTCCGCACACGATAACGGCCGGGGGTCGGCGCGGGCTCCCACCCACGCCGGCCCCCGGCCGCCGCGCCCCTGCTTTCAGGCGCTGCGGGCGTCCCGCTCGCGGGCCCTCAGCGCGCGGACCACACCGTCGCGACCCTCCGCCACCAGCCGCCGCAGCGACGCCGGCCGCCCGTCCTGGGCCAGCCACGCGTCGGTGGCCGCGACCGTGTCCTCCTCGACCAGGTGCGCCGGGTAGGCGAGCTGGACGAACTCCTGCGCCGGCTCGCTGTCACGCTGCGCCCACACCTGGTCCACGGTGGCGAAGTACCGCTCCCGGTACGGCGCGGTCAGCTCGACCTGCGCCGCGTGGGTGAAGCCCTGCAGCAGCGCCCGGTTGCGCCAGTTGGGCAGCGCGTCCGGGCCGGTGAGCAGCGCCCACACCGCCGCCTTGTTCTCCTCGGTCGGCACCAGCGCGTGCGCGTACGCGGCCTCCCGCTCGCCGCTGGCGGTACGGTCGGCGGCCAGTTCCGCGTCCACGTCGGCGGCACCGGCCGCGCCGTTGGCCACGAGCGACTGCAGCACGGTCCAGCGCAGCTCGGTGTCGACGGTCAGCCCCTCCGGCACCCCGTTGCCGTCCAGCCAGCCGCGCAGCGTCGCCAGGTCCTCGCCGGAACGGGCCGACGAGGCGTACGCGCGGGCCCAGGCGAGCTGGAAACCGCTGCCCGGCTCGGCGGCGGCCAGCGCGGTCCGGGCGGTACGGGCCAGGTCCGCCCAGCCGGTCGGCGCCCACTCCGGGTCGGCGTAGAAGGTGAGCGCGGTGTTCGCCTGCCGCAGCGTGGCCGTGACCAGGTTGATGTCCGTCTCGGCGGTCAGCCCGGCCAGCACCAGCGCCACGTAGTCGCGGGCCGACAGCTCGGCATCACGGGTCATGTCCCAGGCGGCCGTCCAGCACAGCGCCCGGGCCAGCGACGAGTCGAAGCCGGCGATGTGCTGCACCACGGTGGCCATCGACCGCTCGTCCAGCCGCAGCTTGGCGTACGTGAGGTCCTCGTCGTTGAGCAGCAGCACGTCCGCGGCGGGCTTGCCGTGCAGCTCGGACAGCTCGGTCAGCTCGCCGGTCACGTCCGTCTCGATCAGCTCCCGGCGCACCAGCCGGCCGTCGGTCAGGTCGTACAGGCCCACGCCGATGCGGTGCGTACGCAGCGTCGGGTAGCCCGACGGCGCCTCCTGCCGGACCACCACCCGCTCGTACGTGCCGTCGGCGCCGATGGTCACCTCCGGGCGCAACGTGTTGACCTGCGCGGTCTCCAGCCACTGGGCGGCGAACTTGCGCAGCTCCCGGCCCGAGGCCGTCTCCAGCTCGGACAGCAGGTCGTCGAAGGTGGCGTTGCCCCACGCGTACTTGCCGAAGTAGGCGCGCAGGCCGGCCAGGAACGGCTCCTCGCCCACGTACGCGACGAGCTGCTTGAGCACGCTCGCGCCCTTGGCGTACGTGATGCCGTCGAAGTTGACCTCGACCGCCTCCAGGTCCGGCATCTCGCAGTAGACCGGGTGGGTGGAGGAGAGCTGGTCCTGCCGGTAACCCCAGTTCTTGCGGATCGACAGGAACGTGGTCCAGGCGTCGGTGAAGCGGGTGGCGTGCGTGTTGCACCAGTGGCTGGCCCACTCGGCGAACGACTCGTTCAGCCACAGGTCGTTCCACCAGCGCATGGTGACCAGGTCGCCGAACCACATGTGCGCCAGCTCGTGCAGGATCGTGTTGGCGCGCTGCTCGTACTCGAAGTCGGTGACCTGCGAGCGGAAGATGTAGTGCGACTCGGCGTGCGTGACGCAGCCGAAGTTCTCCATCGCGCCGGCGTTGAAGTCGGGCACCCAGAGCTGGTCGTACTTGGGCAGCGGGTAACGCACGCCGAACTTCTCCTGGAAGAAGTCGAAGCCCTGCGTGGTGATCAGGTGCAGGTCGTCGGCGTCCATGTGCGGGGCCATGCTGGCCCGGCAGAAGTAGCCCATGTCGATGCCGTCGTGGCTGCGGCGCACCTCGTGGTACGGCCCGGCGCAGAGCGCGGTGATGTAGGTGCTCATCCGCTCCGAGAGCGCGAAGTGCACGGTCTTCAGCCCCTCACCGGCCGCCTCCTCGCGGGCCACCGGCATGTTCGACACGACCCGCCAGTGGTCCGGCACCGTGGCGTGCCAGGTGTAGACGCTCTTCAGGTCGGGCTGGTCGAAGCAGGCGTAGACCTTCTGCGCGTCGGCGGTCTCGAACTGGCTGTACAGGTAGGTCTCGCCGTCCACCGGGTCGACGGTGCGGTGCAGGCCCTGCCCGCTGTTCGAGTAGCCGAAGTCGGCGTCGACCACGAGCACGTTCTCGGCGGCCAGGCCGGTCAGCGTGAGGCCCTTCTCGGCGGACCAGCCGGACAGGTCGACCGGCTCGCCGTTGAGCGTGGCGGAACGCACCGACTCGGCGGCCGCCTCGATGAAGGTGGTGGCCCCCGGCTCGGCGCAGAACCGGACCTCGGTCACCGAGCGGAACGTGCGACCGGTGGGCTGCACCGCGGTCGACAGGTCAAGGCTGATGTCGTACCCGGTCACCTCGAGCAGGCGGGCCCGCTCGGTCGCCTCGACCTGGGTCAGGTTGCGCACTCCCGGCACTGTTCGTCTCCATCCCACTCGTCTCGCCGCGCCCCGCGGCACCGGTCTTTCCCGGCCCGCTCGTGACGGCCCGCTGAGAACCGAGTCTTCCATGCACGGACCGCTCCCGGTGGTCGAGGTCACGCTCTCATTCCGGTACCGGTCGATACGGCCGTGGGTGGAGGATCGGGAGTGACCGCGCCGGATCCCCGGCGCGACATTGTCGTGAAGGGATGACACCGTGACCGAACGTGTCACCGCGGACATGTGGTTCGACCCGCTGTGCCCGTGGGCCTGGATCACCTCCCGCTGGCTGCTCGAGGTCGAGCAGGTCCGGGACGTGGACATCCGGTTCCATGTGATGAGCCTGTCCGTGCTCAACGAGGGCCGGGACCTGCCGGAGGAGTACCAGGACCTGATGGTCAAGGGCTGGGGTCCGGTGCGGGTGTGCATCGCCGTCGAGCAGGCGCACGGCGCCGAGACGCTGGCGAAGCTCTACACCGCGATGGGCACCCGGATCCACCTCGGCAAGGAGGAACTGGGCCGCGACATGCTGGTCGGCGCGCTCACCGACGTCGGTCTGGACCCGGCGCTCGCCGACGCCGCCGAGTCCACCCAGTACGACGACGCGCTGCGGGCCAGCCACGAGGCGGGCATGCGGCCGGTCGGCACCGAGGTGGGCACGCCCGTGATCCACGCGCCGGGCCCGGACGGCGGGCAGGTCGCCTTCTTCGGCCCGGTGATCACCCCGGCGCCCAAGGGCGAGGCGGCCGGCCGGCTCTGGGACGGCGTACTGCTGGTCTCCGCCACCCCCGGGTTCTACGAGCTGAAGCGCACCCGCGAGCAGGGCCCCATCTTCGACTGAGGGGTAAGGAAGGGCCCCTTCTTAACGCCTCCGGCAGCGGAAGGGCCCCTTGTTAACACCCGCAGCGCGCCCCGAGCCCCGCACCCGCCCGTCACCGGGCCGGTGCGGGGCTCGTTTCACCGGATGTCCCAGCCGACGGCCCACGCGAGGCCGCACCACGGCAGCTCCTGGAGGCGTTCCCATGGCTAAGCACCGCCGCATGTCCGACGACGCGCCGCAGCCGGCGACCGAGGACTCCGGTGCGACGTACTGGTCGGTGACCGAGAGCTACTGGCCGGCCGGCCCGGCCGAGGTGGCCGACCTGCTGGCCCCGCCGATCGTGGTCGGCGTGGCCCGGGTGGTGGCCACGTCGCGGATGACGCCGCCGGCCGAGACCGTCCGGCCCGGGCGGGCGCCGTCGCGTACCGGCGCCGCCGCGGGCGCGACGACGGTACGCCTCAACGCCGGCTCCCGCCCCGCCGCCCCGGCTCGCCGTCCGGTTCCGGGCCGGCACCGTAACCCCACCGCCTGAGCCGCCCTCCCGGTGTTAAGAAGGGGCCCTTCCTCTACCGGAGGCGTTAACAGGGGGCCCTTCCTTTCACCTGGTGGTAAGGGGGTGAGTCCGGCGGCGGGGGCGATCGGGGCCCGGGTAGCGTCAGCGGACATGACGGTCGTGCATCCGATCAACCGGGCCTGGATCACCACTGGCGGCACCGGCGCGCAGAACTACGACGAGTTCGCCGACGACGCGGAGATCACCTCCATCGTCGAGGCGAATCCGCACAGCGCGCTGGGCATCGAGATGCCCCACCGGGCGCCGGGCAGCCTCGGGAAGTCCTTCCTCGACGCGCTGCCGGACGCGGTGGCGCGCCTGGCCGAGGCGAAGGCGGACGGCAGCTACACGCCGGCCGAGCAGGTGGTGGTGCTCTACCGGATCAGCGCGCCGGGCGAGGAGAGCGCGTACGGGCTGTGGGCGATGGTCGACACCGACCAGATCTCCACCCGCGCCGACGAGCCGGGCCTGGTGATCCGCAACGAGGACGTGTTCATCGCCAAGGTGCGCGAGCGCGTCGCGCTGGCCGAGGCGCTCGGTCACCTGCTCTCGCCCGTACTGCTGCTCCAGACCGGTAGGGGCGACGAGCTGCACGCCGCGCTCGCGGCGGCGACCGAGGCGGCCGGGGCGCCCGCCGCGACCGACGTCGACCAGTCCGGTCGCACGCACGCCATCTGGCTGCTCGGCCCGGGCCCGGCGCAGGACGAGCTGACCACGCTCGCGGGCGGCGGGGAGCTGGTGGTCGCGGACGGCAACCACCGCAGCCTGGCCGCGCAGACCGGCGGGTTCCCGCGCTTCCTCGCGGTGGTCACCACGCCCGCGTCGGTCGCGATCCAGCCCTACAACCGGCTGGTCAGCGAGCTGACCACCACGCCGGAGGAGCTGCTCGACCGGCTGCGCGCGGCGGGCGCGGAGATCACCCCGGTGGACGGGCCGGTCGACGTGCCGGCCACCGGCGGCGTCGTGCGCCTCTACCTCGGCGGCCGGGGGTACGCGGTGACGCTGCCGCACGTCGGCGCGGGCCGGCTGGAGAACCTCGACCACGCGCTCGTCGAGCGTCTGCTGCTGCGCGACGCGCTGGGCCTCGACCCGGGCGACAAGCGGATCACGTACGTGGGCGGCGACTATCCGGCGAGCTGGCTCGTCGGTGAGGTCGACGCCGGCCGGGCCGAGCTGGCGGTGCTCGTCGCGCCGGTGACCGTGGACGACTTCGTCGCGGTGAACCTGGCCCGGGAGAAGATGCCCCGCAAGAGCACCTGGTTCACCCCGAAGGCGCGGGCCGGCCTGGTTGTGGCCGAGCTGCCGCACTGACCGTGTGACGTACCGCCTCCGGGTCGCCGCCGGTTCGCCGGCCCGGAGGCGGGCCTGTCAGACTGCGCGGTATGCGCGTCTACCTGGGATCCGACCACGCCGGTTTCGAGTTGAAGGTGCACCTCGCCAACCACCTGGCCAAGCAGGGCTACGAGGTGGTGGACGTGGGTCCGCACGCCTTCGACCCGGACGACGACTACCCGGCGTTCTGCCTGCACACCGGCGACCGGGTGGTCGGTGACCCGGGCAGCCTCGGCGTGGTCATCGGCGGCTCCGGCAACGGCGAGCAGATCGCCGCGAACAAGGTCGCCGGCGTCCGGGCGGCGCTGGCCTGGAACGTGGAGACCGCCCAGCTGGCCCGCGAGCACAACGACGCCAACGTCGTCGCGATCGGCGCCCGGCAGCACACGCTGGACGAGGCGACCGCGCTGGTCGAGGCGTTCCTGACCACGCCGTTCTCCGGCAACCCCCGGCACAGCCGGCGCATCGAGCAGGTGGCCGCCTACGAGCAGAGCCGCAAGCTGCCCGAGCTGCCCGCCTGACCGGACGCCGCCGGGCTCACCGCCCGTTGCGGGGCAGCTCCTCGCGGGGCACCCAGTTGCGCCGGATCAGCACCACCCGCTCCTCCGCCGCGGCGAGATCGTCGTCGGTGGGGCGGGCGGCGTCCCGTGCCCGCAGCGCGGCGGTGACGCTCACCTGCGACGAGCCGGAGCCGACCAGCCCGCGCAGCCCGCGCTCGCCCTCCTCGGCGGTCGGGGCGGCGCGGCGTCCGCGGGGCTCCGGCTCGCCCGGCCGGCCGCCGCGCGGGGCCCGGGGCGTCACGTCGTCGTGTACGGGGGCGGTGCTGGCCGTGGTGCCGTCGGCGCTGTCGGCCGGGGCGCCGGCCTCGCCGTGATGCCGTAGCCGTCGTCGCCGTCGCTCCGCCTCACCCATCCCCCGACCGTACCGCCCCCGGCCCACCCGCGCCCGGGGTCGCGCCCGCGCCCGCGCGATCATGAAGTTGGCCGGGACGAAACGGACGGTTCACGCCGCCAACTTCATGATCGACGGGGAAAACGGGCGGGGCGGGCGGTCAGAAGACCTCCATGGGGGAGGGGGCGCGGTACCAGGTGAAGGCGGGCGTCAGCGCGGTCAGCGTGTCCGGGAGCAGCTCCCGGACACGGCCGGCGGCGGCCAGCGCGTACGGGTTCGCGCCGCCGAGGTACAGCTCACCGAGCGCGCGTACGTCACACGCCAGCCCGGCCGGTGCGGTGGTGGGCGTGCACTCCGCCCCGTCGGGGCCGCCGACCAGCCGCCAGCGGCCGGTGTTCTCCTTCAGCAGCTCGTCGGTGACCTCGATCACCACGTCCACGTCAGCGGCGTAGCGCCGGGCGGCGAGCGCGGCCGGCACGTCCACCACCCGCACCCAGAGCGCGTCGGCGAGATGCGGGGAGAGCTGGCGGGGTTCGTCCACCAGCCGCAGCAGCGGCTCGTCCAGGGCCGCGATCGGGAACGACAGCCGCCGGGTCAGGTCGACCGAGAGCAGCAGCCGCCACAACGCCGTGTACGCCTCCGGCGTCAGCGCCACCACCTCGCCGACCTGCGTCTCGGCCTGCGGGCCGGTGGCCGTCGAGCTGTCCTTCGTCCGGTAGAGCGCGTACCCGTCGAGCCCGCCGGGGCCCTCGTGCAGCAGCACCCGGCGTTCGGTGGCGCCGCCCCGGTGCGCCTTCAGGTCCGCCAGCAGGTACGACCACCAGCGCTCGTCGCGGCGGGACCAGCCGGGGCGGTCGGCGCGCGCCTGCTCGTACAGCCGGGCCAGCTCGTCCCGGCGCGACTCCGGACGGTCCAGACGCAGCCTGCCCTCGGCGGGCGCCGGGGCGGGCAGGCGCAGCCCGGTGGTGTCCACGGACAGCATGTACCGCGGTGCCGCCGACCCGTAGCCGAAGCGGGGATAGATGCGGCCCTCGCTGGCCCAGAGCACCGCGATCGGTTCCCGGCCGGCGTCGCGGACGTCCCGCAGCTGGCGGTGCATCAGCGCGGTGAGCAGGCCGCGCCGCCGGTGCGTCGGCGCGACAGCGACCATCGTCACGTGCGCGGCCGGCACGTTCGCGCCGGGTACGGCCAGTTCGCGGCTGAACGCGGCGGCGTTTGCCACGATCGTCCCGCCGTCGCGGACCAGTAACGACCGGTCCGGCTCGAAGATCGGGCGTTCGAGCGCCTGCACGTCGGGGTCGAGATCGCCGTGGAAGGCCAGCGCCAGCAGCGCCGCGATGTCGTCGAAGTCCTCAGCCCGGGATACCAGCACGTCAGTCACGGCACGTGTGTATCGCACCGCGATGGGGGTCGGCACCCTATTTGCGGGCTGGCTACCCTCGGAAGCGAGGCCGGGATCGGTCGAGGGGGAGGACGAGGATGGCGGACCAGACACAGCCGTGGGCCGAGCGCACCGTGGAGGTGCCGCCCCAGCCGGGGGTGGTGCCCCCGCAGCGGGACGCGTTCCAGCGCGGGGTGGCGGCGGTCGGTCAGCCGCGCACGCGGCGTACGCCCCGCACCGAGCAGTTCCCCACCGTCGAGCAGCACGGCGACTGGGCCGGTGAGCCGGCGCCGCGCCGGCCGATGAGCTGGCATCTCGCCCAGGCCCGCAAGGGCGGGGAGCTGAGCGCCGCCGGGGCCCTGTTCGCGTTCGTCTGCTGGGGCATCTGGGCGATCTCCGGGCGGGGCAACCTGATCGCGCCGCTGCTCACGTTCGTGCTCAGCCTGCTCACCGCGGTCGGCCTGTTCGCGCTGGCCCGGCTGCTCGGCCGGCTGATCCTGGAACGGCAGCTCGGCCGGGTGCGCCGCAGCGCCAAGGGTGCTCACCTGGTCACCGCGTTGTTCCTGGTCGGCGTGGGGGTGGCGTACCTGCAGCAGACCGAGTGGGTGGTCTCCGCCTGGAACTGGGTGACCGGCGTCTAGGTGACTGTCGTCCGTCCGGCGCGCGCCGGACGGACGACAGGGGCGTCGGCGTCAGAAGGTGGTCGGTGCGCCGGCCGTCTTGCAGGCGGCGTTGATGTCCTTGCTGGCCTTCTCCATGGCGGGGTTGTCGGCGGCGGTGCCCGGGTCGGCGGCTGAGCCCGCCTTGCCGGCCTCCGCGGCGAACTCCTTCAGGGCGGTGGCCGCCTTGCCGTCGCCGGCGGTCCCGGCGAGCTGGGTCACCCGGTCACCGAGCTCGGTCAGGATCGCGCCGGTCTGCTTCGTCAGGTCGCCGCCCGACTGCACGGCGGTCATGAGCTTCGCCCGCATGTCCTTGTTGATCTTCTCTGCGGCGGTGCAGAGTTCCTTGTCGCTCACGGCGGCCGCCGACGGCGAGGGGGCAGCCGACGAGGGGGTGGCGGAGGCCGAGGTGGCCGCCGGCCCGGCCGTGGTCGAGGACTTCTCGTCGCCGCACGCGGCGAGCCCCAGCACGGCACAGGTCAGGAGGATCGGCAAGATCCGATTGGTTTTCACGCCTGCGCACGCTAGTCGACAGCCGTCGTCGATCAAACTCGGTTTGCCCCGGGATGCGCGGGCGGGCGGCATTCGCGCCGCCCGCCCGCGTGCCCGGCCGCGGTTCGCCGCGACACCGGTCGTCTCTCCACCAGGACCGTGCTGGGTTACCCCGCCCCACGGGCTTCATCCGTCGCCCGTTGGGCTGAGCGGCCACCGCCCACCGCCGTGAGCGGCCGTTCAGCGAGCCGGGCCGTGCTTCCGGCGCACCGGACCCGTCCGGCCGTCGTGCCGGCGGTGCGCCGCGGCGCAGCATGACGGCATGGGCGCGTATCGATCAGCGTACGAGCGGAGCATCGCCGACCCGGCCGGTTTCTGGCGGGACGCGGCGGCCGACATCGACTGGGTCATCCCGCCGGAGCACATCCTCGACGAGGAGGCGGCGCCGCTGTACCGCTGGTTCCCCGACGGGGTGCTGAACACCTGTCACAACGCGCTGGACCGGCACGTCACCGCCGGGCGTGGCGACCAGCCCGCGTTGATCCACGACAGCCCGGTGACCGGCACGGTCCGCACGCTCACCTACGCCGAACTGCTCGCCGAGACCGCCCGGTTCGCCGGTGCGCTGCGCCGGCTCGGCGTCGGCCGGGGCGACCGGGTGCTGCTCTACCTGGCGATGGTCCCGGAGGCGGTGATCGCCATGCTGGCCTGCGCCCGGATCGGCGCGGTGCACTCGGTGGTATTCGGCGGCTTCGCCGCGCACGAGCTGGCCGTCCGGATCGACGACGCGCGGCCGAAGGTGGTGGTGGCGACCTCCTGCGGCATCGAGGCCGACCGGGTGGTGCCGTACCACCCGATCCTGGCCGCCGCGCTGGACGAGGCCGGGCACGCGCCGGAGCGCTGCGTGGTGGTGCAGCGCCCGCAGGAACCGGCTCCGCTGGTGCCGGGCCGCGACCTGACCTGGGCCGAGGTGATGGCGGACGCGGAACCGGCGCCGTGCGAGCCGGTGGCCGCCACGGACCCGCTCTACGTCCTCTACACCTCCGGCACCACCGGCCGGCCCAAGGGCGTGGTGCGGGACAACGGCGGGCACGCGGTGGCGTTGCGCTGGTCGATGCGCAACGTCTACGGCATCGAGCCGGGCGAGGTCTTCTGGGCCGCCTCCGACGTTGGCTGGGTGGTCGGCCACTCCTACATCGTGTACGCGCCGCTGCTCACCGGCGCGACCACCGTGCTCTACGAGGGCAAGCCGGTCGGCACCCCCGACGCCGGGGCGTTCTGGCGGGTCGCCGCCGAGCACCGGGTGGCCGCCCTGTTCACCGCGCCCACCGCGATCCGGGCGATCCGCCGCCAGGACCCGGACGGCGCGCACATCGACCGGTACGACCTGAGCGCGCTGCGTACCCTCTTCCTCGCCGGTGAGCGGCTGGACCCGGACACCTGGGCCTGGGCGGGGCAGCGGCTCGGCGTACCCGTTGTCGACAACTGGTGGCAGACGGAGACCGGCTGGCCGGTGGCGGCCAACCCGCGCGGCCTGGAGCCGCTGCCGATCAAGCCGGGGTCGCCGACGGTGCCGGTGCCCGGCTACGACGTGCGCGTGGTCGACGGCGCGGGCCGGGACGTGCCGCCCGGCACGGACGGCTCGATCGTGATCCGGCTGCCGCTGCCGCCCGGCTGCCTGCCCACGCTCTGGGGTGACGACGAGCGGTTCGTCCGCTCCTACCTGTCGACGTTTCCCGGCCACTACCTGACCGGCGACGGCGGCCGGTTCGACGAGGACGGCTACCTGTACGTGATGGGCCGCACCGACGACGTCATCAACGTGGCCGGGCACCGCCTGTCCACCGGCGCGATGGAGGAGGTCCTGGCGACGCACCCGGCGGTGGCCGAGTGCGCGGTGATCGGCGTGGCCGACGCGCTGAAGGGGCAGGTGCCCAGCGGGTACGTGGTGCTCAAGGCCGGCGCCGACGTGGACCCGGACGCGCTCGCCGCCGAACTGGTCGCGCTGGTCCGGCAGCGGATCGGCCCGGTGGCCGCGTTCCGCCGGGTGACTGTGGTGCCGGCGCTGCCCAAGACCCGTTCCGGGAAGATCCTGCGGCGCACCATGCGGGGCCTGGTCGAGGGGCGCGACGAGCCGGTCCCGGCGACTATCGACGACCCGGGCGCGCTCACCGTCTTCCGCGACCTCGGCGCCGCGGACCGGGACGGGCAGGGCTGACGCGGTCCCCGGCCGGACTTCCACCGGCCGGGGACCGCCTGCCCTCAGCGCCGGACCGGGTTGCTCGCCGCGTAGTCGCGGGCGACGCGGACCAGCTCCACCAGGCCGCCGGCGTACTCCTGCGCCTCGCCGTGCGCCTCGTCGAACGGCGGCTGGAAACCGACGCCCTCCCACTGGCCGGTGGCCTCGTTCCACCTGTCGTTGCCGACCTCGAAGTCCCAGGCGAAGATGCCCAGCTCGTAGTAGAGCTGGTCGGCCGAGTTGCCGGCCGCCGAGTAGAGCACGTCGGCGACCGGGCCGGTCTGCGACGGCCAGGTGACGGTGCCGCGCTCGGCCGCGATGGCCCCGACGATGCGCCGGGCGCTGGCCAGGAACAGCGTCGACTCGTCGATCGACGGGCGCGGCAGCGTCACCCGCCCGTCGGCCTTGTACGCCCCGGGCGGCCACATGAAGTAGCCGCCGTACGAGTGCACGTTCATCGCGAACTTGATGTTCGGGTGCGCCTTGGCCAGGTCGATCACGTTGCGGCTCTCCGGCTCGGACAGCTCCGCCGTGCCCGCGTAGTTGCCGGCCAGGCAGTTCGTGCTCGCGCCCACGTACCCGTCGAACAGGGATCCGACCGTGTAGTTGCGGTTGACGTCGACGCCCCACATGTTCCGGTACTTCGGGTCCCGCGCTTCACCGGCGCAGTGGTTGACCAGGTTCTTGCGCTGGAAGTTGTAGTCGTGGAACGAGTAGTTCGCGCCGTCCGGGTTGACCGTCGGGATGACGAACACGTCCACCTGCTCCAGCAGCTTGCGGGTCGCCGCGTCGGTGCGGGCGTTGGCGAGCAGCCGCTCGGCGAACTCCAGCGTGACGAGCGGGGTGGCCCACTCGCGGGCGTGCTCCTGCGAGTACGCCAGCACGCCGATCCGGGAGCCGTCACGGTGCTTGCCGATGCGCAGTGCCTGCACCGTCCACGGCCGGGCCGGCACCTCGGTGCCCTGCAACCCGTCGTCGAGGCGTACCGGCCCGGTGACCGGCATCGGCAGCCCGGCCGAGCCCTCCTCCACAGTGGCCCGGAAGCGGGCGCCGCGCGGCGCGTTGATCAGGGCGGCGACGTCGTCGGTGGTGCTCGTCACCTTGCCCGCCCGGTCGGTGGCCAGCGAAATCGTGAGCACCCGGTCCCGGTAGCGCATGCTCAGCGGCCGGCTCGGCCGGCCCGGGTCGACGGTGCGTACCTGCACGCCGTTCATACCCTGGTCGCCGAAGCGGACCGACTCCACCACCACGGCGGCGGCCGCCGGGTCACCCAGGTAGGCGGCGGCGTTGCGCCGGTAGCCCTGCGTCTTGTTCGGCAGGTCGATCACGTCGACCAGGTCGCGGTACTGGCGGCCGAGCCGGGCGATGCGCGCCTTGATGTCCACCGGCGTCAGGTACGCGTCGATGAAGTCCTTCTGGTAGCCGGCCGGCTGCGGCGGCGGGGAGGCGTTCGGCCAGAGCGACGGCGTGACCGGCCGGCTCGTCCCGCCCAGGCTGGACGTGGCGGTGAACTGCACAGGCCGGCCGGGCGCCGGCTGCGGCAGCGCGTAGTGGTACTGGTATTCGCCCGAGTCCTCGAAGCGGTACAGCGGGAACGAGCCGGTGGCGCCGTCGGCGGTACGCCAGGTGACGGTGATCTCCACGTCGGGGTCGTCGCTGGCGGTGGTGGCGACCTGCGCCTGGACGAACGTCCGCCCGCCGGTGGTCCACCAGTACGCCTGGAGGAACTGGAGCGTGTCGACAGCGGCGGCGCCGCTCGCGCGCAGCCCGGTGCGGGTGCGCTCCTGGGCGGCGCGGCGGCTCTCGGCGATCCGGCGGGTGCCGTCGTCGGCCCGCTGTACGACCTGCAGGGCGGTCGCGCCCTGCCGGGTGAGGTCGGTCAGCTGCCGGCCGGTGAGGACCAGGTCGGCGATCAGCTTGCCGTCCCGCGAGCGGGGACGGTTGGCCAGGTCCGCGCCGCCGGCGACCAGGCGGTCGAGCTGGGCCCGGTCGGCGAGCTGCACGCGGACCAGCGCGGTCTCGGTGGGGGCGAGGGTGAGCGCGGGGGCGGCCGGCGCGGCGGCGCCGGGGCCGGGATGGGACAGGACAGCGGCGATCAGGATGCTGGTGGTGGCGAGCGCGGTCCACCGTCGTCGGACGAACACGGGGCCTCCTGACGAACGTCGATCTCTCTGCCGTTCACACCAGCCGAGGCATCGATCGCTGTCAAGCTCACTTCCGGTCAGCCGGCGAACCGGTACAACCGGAACTCCTTCTCCGCGCCGCACACCAGCATCTCGGTGTTCCACGAGCAGGACTCGCTGCGGATCTGCTTGAGCTGCCCCATCTCGACCGGCTTGCCGTCCACCGCCGTGCCGGCGAGGACGCGGTCGTCCTCGTACGCGCTCGGCGCCTCGGAGAAGATCAGCAGGTTGCCGGCGTCCAGCCGGACCGCGAACCCGTCCCGGTCCCGCATCACCTTCGCCGTGCCGTCCGGCGCGAACAGCGTCACCGCGTCCGGCGAGCCCTGCACGGCCAGCACGTGCTCACCGACCGGCACCAGCGACTCGGCGCCCGGTGCCGCCCACTGCCGGGCGCCCTCACCCTCGGTCGCCGCCACCACCCGGGTGCCGTCGGCGCCGCCGGCGGGCGTCCCCAGCAGACACACGCGACGTTCCCCGCAGGTGACCAGATCCTTCACCCGGCCGCCCTGCTCCGGCGCCTCGTACAGCACGCCGGGCGTGCCGAGGCTGCCCAGGTCGTAGGAGAGCAGCCGCAGGCCACGGTCGTCCTCCGCCACGTACAGCCGGTCGTCGCGGGCGGCCATCGGGTCGTCGAGGCCGGCCACGTTGCCCCGGTCCTTGAGGACCCTTCCGCTGCGCAGGTCCAGGACCCGGACCGAGCGGTCCGCGCCGACCTGCACCAGCCGGTCCGCCTTCCCCGCCCACGGGGCGAGCGGCGAGCCCTCGGCGTCACCGGGCCCGTCCAGCGCCGCGCCGGTGCCGACCGGCAGCACCTTCGTACGAGCGTCGCCGTACTCGGTGCGCGGGTTGCGCCGCTCCCACCGCTGCCGGCCGTCGTCCATCCGCAGCCCGACCAGGCGCTCGCCGGCGCGGTCCACCCGGACCAGCGTGTCGGCCCCGAAGAACAGCGCGTCGTCGCGGCCCACGTCCGTCTGCCAGCGCTGCTCGCCGGAATCGCCGTCGAGCACCGCGAGCACGCGCGGAGTGCCGCTGCCGGTGGCGTCGCCGAGGACGAGCAGCCCGTCGGGCAGCGCCCTGATCCCCGCCCACCGCTGCGTGGCCGCGTCGGTCCGCTTCTCCCAGACCGTCCTGCCGGTGGCCGCCTCGACGGCGGTCACGTGGAGGTGGTCGTCGGGCAGCGAACGGGCCAGGTAGGCGCGCTCCCCGAGCGTCGCGGTGAACATCTGGCCCGGCCGCGTGTCACCGGCGGCCACCGTCCTCACCAGCTCGGCGGTGTGGAAGTCCAGCGCCGGGTGCCGGTCCCGGAACACCCAGAGCAGCACCGACGCCGCCACGGCGACGACCACGAGACCCGCGCCGAGCGCGATCCACCGGCCGCGCCGGGGCCGGCCGCCGCCGGGCCGGACACCGCCCGGAGCGGGGGAGAAAGGTGCCCCGGGTACGCCGGGACCGGGCCCCGCCGGCTGCCATCCACCGCCGGGCGGTGGCATCCCGGGGACGCCGGGTCCGGCGTGGTGCGCGGCGGGCGCTGCCCCCGGCGGCACGAAACCGGGGGCGCCCGGAGTGCCGTCGTACCTCGGGTGCGGGACCGGACCTCCGGCGAGCGGCGTGCCGTCGTACCTGGTGGCGGGGGTCTGCGGGACGGGCCCGTCGGCGACCAGCGTGCCGTGCGGTCCGGCGGAGGCCGCGTCCGTACCGCCGAGCGGCGCGGTCGGGTTCGTCCTGGTCGCACCGGCGGGGACCGTGGCGGCGCTCGCCGTGCCGGCGTCGGTCCCGCCCGGCGCGGGCCCTGTCGGTTCGGGCTGCGTGGGCGCGGGCTGGGCGGACGCCAGCTGGACCGGCGCGGCCGGGCGCCCGGACCGGCGGGGCAGCGGCAGGTCGGTGAGCGCGCCCTCGGCGACCGGCATCTCCGGCTGCTCCAGCACCGTCGGCGCGATGCCCAGCTCGGCGTGCAGCAGCCGGGCCACCAGCGGCACCCGGGTCGACCCGCCGACCAGGAACAGGCCGCTGAGCTGCTCCGGTCGCAGCCCGGCGGCGGCGGTCACCTCCCGGGTCTCCGTCACCGCCCGGGCCAGCAGCGGCGCGGCGAGGCGTTCGAAGTCCTCCCGGGGCAGCGGCACCGCCGCCTCCACCCCCGGTACGGCCACCGGCGCCACCATGGCCCGGGACAGCATCTCCTTCGCGCCGCGCACGTTGTCCCAGAGCTGCTGGCGGTCCCGCCGCTCGGCGGTCGTCGTCGCCTCGGTCAGCCGGGCCCACTCACGCGGGTGGGCCGGGCCGACCAGCTCGCCGAGCCGCCCGAGCAGGGCCGCGTCCAGGTCCAGGCCGCCGAGGTCGGGAATCCCGCCGGTGGCGACCAGCTGGAAGCCGGAGTCGCCCCACGGGTCGGCGCCCTCGTTGCGCAGCACCGCCACGTCGAGCGTGCCGCCGCCGAAGTCGAACACCGCCACCGAACCGCCCACCGGCACCGGCCGGCGCAGCACCTGCGTGAAGTAGCGCGCCGCGGCCACCGGCTCGCGCAGCAGGCGGGTGCCGGGCGCGATCGGCCCGGCCAGCGTGTGCTCGGCCGCGGCCGGCCAGCCGGCGAGTTCCAGCGCGTCGTGCAGCACCTGACGGCGGGCCGGCGTCCAGGCCGCCGGGTGGGTGACCACCGCCGGGGGCAGCATCCCGACCGCCGCCACCGCCGCGTCCGCGACCGCGCGCAGCGTCGCGGCCAGCAGCTCCGCCGGCCGGTACGCCCGCCCACCCAGCTCGACGGTCTCCTCGTCGACCCGGCGCTTCGGGTTCGGCTCGTAGCCGGCCGGGTCGGCCTGCGCCAGGCGCTGCGCGTCCCGCCCGACGTGCAGGTGACCGTCCGCGTCGGCGTACACGCCGGACGGCAGGATCGGATGGCCGTCGACGAGCACCGGCCGGGTCCGCCCGTCCGGCCAGCGCAGCACCGCCACGGTGTTCGAGGTCCCGAGGTCCACGCCGAGGGCGAAACCGTCCTGCTGGCCTGCCATCCGCGGCTACCTCCACCACCCGACGAGGATGTCCGGCCCGCATCGTACGCAGGCCACGCCGCCTCGCCGTTCACCCGGCCCGGGGGAATGGACTGGCCGGTCCGGCCCTGCGCCGCATACCGTCGCCGTCATGAGGGTGATCTCAGTCAACGTGGGCCGACCGCAACCGAACCCGTGGAAGGGCATCGGGGCCACCGGCATCGACAAGCGGCCCGTGGACGGCCGGGTCGCCGTCACCGCGCCCGGACCGAAGGGCACCGGCGATGTCGGGCTGGCCGGCGACCGGGTCTACGACGTGGCCCACCACGGCGGCACCGACCAGGCGGTCTACGCGTACGCGCGGGAGGACCTCGACCACTGGGAGGCCGAGCTGGGCCGCCCGCTCGCCGACGGCAGCTTCGGCGAGAACCTGACCACCAGCGGGCTGGACGTCAACGGCGCGCTGATCGGCGAGCGGTGGCGGATCGGCCCGGACCTGGTGCTGGAGGTCACCTGCCCGCGCATCCCCTGCGGGACGTTCCAGGGGTGGCTGGGCGAACGCGGCTGGATCAAGCGGTTCACCGAGGAGGTACGGCCCGGGGCGTACCTGCGGGTGGTCACGCCGGGCAGCGTCGGGGCCGGCGACCCGGTCGAGGTCGTGCACCGGCCCGGCCACGACGTGACGGTGGCGCTGGTGTTCCGGGCCACGACGCTGGAGACGGAGCTGCTGCCCCGGCTGCTGGTGGCCGACGCGCTGCCCGAGGAGGACATGGCGCGGATCCGCCGCCGCCTGTCCTGACCGGCCGTCAGGGCTGTCCGCGTCCGGTCCGCCGCCTGGCCGCCACCACCAGCCCGGCGGCGGCGAGCGCCGCCGGCACGCCGCCGACGATCCACCAGGCAGGCGGTCCCGCGGCCCGCGTCCGCTCAGCCGTGGCGACGGACGGCGTGGTGGCCGCCGCCGGGCTCGACAGCTCGCGGATTCCGGCGCACACGCCGGTGGCGCCACCATACGAGTTCACCCGGTACCGGGTGCCGAGGCGGAAGGCGTAGCCGCAGGCGGCCTCGCCGGGCGAGACGCGCAGCGTGAGGCTGTTCCCGACCTGGGCGCCGCCCTTCTCGACGGACTCGACGGTGAGCCGGATCGCCCTGTCGGTCACCTGCGAGACGGTGCCGACGACGGTGCTGTCGGCGTTGGCGTCCTGTTCGGTGGTGGACCCGACGCACGAGCACGCCCACGCGGGTTTCGGGGGTGACATGACGACGACGAGGCCGAGAGCTGCCAGGGCGACGACAAGCAGGGCACGAAGTCTCATGGCCGCTTCGACGTCGTCCGATCCCCGCCGGTTCCGCGCCGCTTGACGTCAACCGGACTTCAGGTCGGACGCTTGCCGACGTGCTGAACTCCGTACTCGACGAGGCGTACGAGCGCGTACGCCACACCGGTCCCGAGCGCGACGGGTGGCTGTCCAACCACGTGCCGATGGCGGCGGAGGCGCTGGTGCGCCACGGCCACGGGCGGGCGGTGCACCGCTGGATCGACGCGTACGCCGACCGGCTGGAGGAACGCCCGCGCGGCATCCGGCGTATCGCACCCGCGGAGTGGCGCGACCCGCTCGGCGACCCGGTGCGTACCGGCGACTGGCTCGACCTCTTCGACCGAGAGCTGGCCGGCGAGCCGTGGCGCGACGTGCTGGCCCGCTGGTGGCCGCGCCTGCTGCCGGGCATCGCCGCCGGGGCCACCCACGGTGTCATCCGCGTCGGCCACGCCGTACGCGCCCTGCTCGACGCCGAGACCGGACCGCGGGTCACCGAACTCGGCCACGGGCTCGCCTACTGGGCCGCCCGCTGGCAGCCACTCGCGCCGCCAGGCACCGGACCGTACCCGGTGACAGACGCGCGGTCCGCGCTCGACGCGGTGCCCCGCGTACCCGATCAGCGGACCGAATTACGGTCGATGGTTACTGTAGTAACCAGATGAGCCTGCTCTGGCTCCTTTTCGTTGACAAAAGGGTACCAGCGATAGGTCATCTGGCTATCGCTCCCTGTCGCGCCAACTTAATCGCCGCGCATCCGCGTCGAACATACAGTGCCTATTACGTGAATGTTTCATACTTCCCAGGCCATGAAGCTGCATTCGTATTATCCAGGTAGCGTTTTATTGGGGCTAGTTTCGTGTACTCCGCTTGTTGAATCGCGTATCATGTGATGTATGGTTTTGGGTCCGTAGCTTGCCCTTAGGCCAGGTCAAGACAGATCATGGCACCACATAGGGAACGGTTGGAAATATGCCATTTCCACACCCAGGCGTCGCCCTAAGCCCCAGGGTATAGAGTGTGAACTACAAAGTCAAGGCGCTGGGCGCTAGGACGGTGCCCGGCGACGCGGCCGACGACGCGCCCACCCGGCTCGCGGCGGTCGTCGACGCCGCCGTGCAGCGGCACGGCACCCACGGGTACGCCGCCCCCGTCATGCTCGTGCACGCGGCGACCGCGCCGAACGCCGTGTTGCGGACGCTGCCGGCCCTGCCGCCGCCGCTGTGGCGGCCGAGTCTGGCCGCCGCCTGGGCGGCGACCGCCGCCGTCACCGCCGCCTACGCCCCGGTCGAGGCTCGTGCCCTCCCACCGGCCGCCGGGCCGGAACTCGGCGAGGCCATGGCGCGTGCGCTGGACACCGGGGACGCGCACGCGATCAAATTCATCGACACCCTGAGCGATGCGTACGCCCGCAGCGGTGACCCGGTCCTGCGCGCCGTCGCCGCCCGATCCGTCGAGCAGATCGCCGCCGACTGACCACCAGGAGAGCCGATGACCCCCGACGACGAAGCGTTCCTGCGCCGCGCCGTGGAACTCGCCGACCGGGCCGGCGCGTCCGGCGAGCGGCCGTTCGCGTCGCTGCTGGTCGGCGCGGACGGCACCGTCCTGATCGAGGACCACAACACGGTGGTCTCCGAACGGGACGTCACCGCGCACCCGGAGCTGAAGCTGGCCCGCTGGGCCGCCCGGCAGCTCGCCCCCGAGGCGGCGGTCGCCACCACCATGTACACCAGCTGCCAGCCCTGCCCGATGTGCACCGTGGCGATCAACGCATCAGGCCTCGGCCGGGTCGTGTACGCGCTGTCCACCGAGCAGTTCGAGCAGGTCAAGCCGGCCACCCCGGCGCCGCGCCCGGTGCGGTACGACGGACCGGCGCTGTTCGACGAGGCGCGCCGGCCGATCGAGGACCACTACTAGGAGGCGGCGCTCCGGTCCCCGCGCCGGGCACCCGGGGGGCGCGTGATGGCTACGCTGAGCCGCACTACTTCAGGGGGTGGGCCGGTGCGGCATCGGCTGCGGCACGTCGCGGTGGTCCTGCTCGGCGCGGTGCTGCTCGGCACTGTCGGTCTGGCAGCCGGGTCCTGGTACGGCGGCCGGGGCGCTGCCCCGGTCAGCCTCGACAAGGCGCAGAGCGCGGCCCGGGAACTGCTCCCCGGGACCGAACCGATCGGCTCGCTCACCGCGCTCGGCTACCGATACGGCGTCGCGCTGGCGGCCGACGACCTCGGCGGGAATCAGGTCGAACTCCAGTACGGCGGCGGCACGGACTGCGCGCTGTCCGAGCGGCTGCGGGCGGTCGCCGAGACGCGGGGGTGGCGGGAGTTCCGCGACGTGCCGGGTTCCCGGTGTGACGGCTGGCGGGCCGAGAGAGACGGAATGGCGCTCACGCTCACCCACCTGGCGGCCGGGCCGAGGTTGAGCATGGAACCGGCCGTGCCCCGCGGGTTCCTCGCGGCCACGATCACCGGCGCCCTGCTCGGCGCAGCCGCCGGCGCGGCCCTGTTCTGGCTGCTGGCGCGGAGGCAGCCGCGCGTACCCCGGCTGGTGGGCGTGCTGGTGACTGTCGCCCTGCTCCCAGGCGCCGCGATGACCTGGACGGACCTGGCCACGGACGGGCTCGCCGAGCCGGTGTGGCCGCTCTGGCAGGCGCTGGCGCCCGCGCTGGTGCCGGCCGCGCTCGTGCTCCTTCTGGTGGTCGTGATCGTTCTCGCGAAGCGACAAAAGCCGGCCGCCGCGCCCGCCGCCGACGCCAAGCCGGCCGCGCGGGCGGGCAGCCCGGGTGCCGGCTGACGCCCCCGCGGGACTGGTACCGTCCCGCGCGTGACGAGCGCCGACTGGTCCGACGTACGCGAGCGGCTGGCACGACTGGCCGCCGCGCCCGGCGCTCGTGAGGTGTTCGGCGCCGCGAGTCACAGCTGGCGGCTCGAACCGCCGCTGCGCGCCGGGGAACTGGCCGAAGCGGAGGCCCAACTCGGAGTGGAGCTGCCCGGCGAGTACCGGTCCTTCCTGCTGGAGGCGGGGCGAGGCGGCGCGGGGCCCGCCTACGGGCTCTTCCCGATGCGCCGGCTCGACGGACTGTGGCAGTGGGAGGGCGACGGCGCCGACCTCACCGACTGCGGCACGCTCGGCCGGCCCTTTGCGCATGTCGAGCCGTTCAACCCGGCCGACGGTCTGCCCGGCCCGCCGGTCGAGGACGACTACTCCTCGGAGGAGGAGTTCAACGCGGCCGAGGACGCCTACTGGGAACAGCACGACGCCGTCGTCTTCGCGCCGGAACACTCGGTCGGCCTGCTGTACCTGTGTCACGTCGGGTGCGCGCTACGGGAGGCGCTTGTCGTGACCGGCCCGGCGCGCGGTCGGATGTGGGCGGACGACACCGCCGCGGACGGCGGTTTCCAGCCGCTCGACGACCACGACGGCACGCCGCTCGGCTTCGCCCGCTGGTACCGGCGATGGCTGGAGCAGGCAGAGGGGCAGGTCGCTCAGTCAGGGTGGCATTAGTCGAACCACGGTGGCTCTAGTCGAACCACACCACCAGGCGCACGCCGTCATCGCCGAAACGCTGCCCGAGCGCGCGCATGACGGCGAAGACGTGCTCCCATCCGGTGCCCGGCCCGAGCACGTCGTGCCGGGTCATCAACGGTCCGTACTCGACGGTGACCCCGCCTACGTCCCAGCGACCCGGTGCCGCCTCGACGGGAGAGGCGCCGACAGGGGGAACGCCGTACTTCTCGACGAACTCGCCGGGCCATTCGTCGTCTACCCGGAACCTGCGCAGCAGTGGCGGATCCTCCACCTGCAGCAGCCCGCGAGCAAGGGGCACGACCGACATGTCGAGGTCGCGCAACTCGGCCCAGGACACCCAGCTCGCGCCATGAACGGCCGAGTCCAGCCGCCGGTCCTTCTCATGGCTGCCGCGTATCGCACTCGACACGTCCGCCGGGAGGCCACGCTCAGCCGCGGCCGGCTCCCAGCGGAGCCAGTTCCGCACGCCGAAGAGGCAGGCGAAGGCATCTACGTCGTCGTTCAGGTAGAGCGGGGCGATCGGCATCAGGCACACCCACGGCTCCCACTCGTACCAGTCCTCATCCGCGAAGGGGTGCCGGACCTCGACGAAGCCATAGATGTCGGTTCCCACGGCGACAGGCTAGTGGATGCGGCCCAGGCCGGAGTTCGCCTCTGACCTGGCCCGGAGGCCGGTGGAGCGGGCGACGGGAATCGAACCCGCACCGTCAGTTTTGGAATACCGTCTTCGGCTGACCTGAGCTGTCTGGACGCCTGGCCAGCGGCGGTCGGTTCGCCGCCCGGCAGGGGCCCACCCTGCAGCCGATGACGTTCAGCCACACGTTTTTCCGCGCAGCCGGAGCAAGTGTGGCGGATCCTCACCGGCGTCGCGGGGTACCCGGCGCTGCTGACCAAGGTCGAAGCGACTGAGCTGCTTCACAACCAAACGTTCGGGCCGGGTACGAGCTGGCAGGAGACCCGCAGTCCGCATCAGTGGGCCAGTAGCGGCGACCGGAAGGGGTCATGAAAAGGCGTGTCCGTCCTACTGGCCTGACATCCGTCACCATCTCCACCTGATGCAAGGGCACCCGGCCCCGCATTGTACGCAGCCCCGACCGAGGGTCGGTCGCTGGTCGTGCCGATACGCGGAAGAGGAAGATCGTTGTCGGGTTTCTGTCTTCTATGGACAGCGGTCCATCGATAGCATTTTGCGGTCCATCGGTCCTGTCGGATCCGCAGGAAGGTGGCTCTGCGATTCCCACCGCCGAGAAGGCGGATGGTGGGGGAACTGACCCGCGGAACGAGCACCCCTTTACGCCAGATGTCCTACTCGCAGCGGGAGGCGCCCCCCAGCATGTTTTCAGCGTGCGCTCGGAGACGACCGTGAGGAGTGACCATGGCTGCACCCACCCCGCATTCGATCATGGTGGTGGACATCGAGGGTTTCGGTAAGCGGAGCAATCCGGTGCAGTCCTCACTGCGGGACAGCATGTACGAGGTCGTCCGGAACGCCTTTGCTGACGCTCACCTGAGCTGGACCGACGTCCATCCGCAGGACAGGGGGGACGGCATCCTGATGCTGCTGCCGCCGTCGACCTCGATCGTCGCGCTCGCCGGGGAACTGGTCCGGGCACTGGATGCGGGGCTGCGGGAGAAGGCGAAGATCTTCACAGCGACACACGCGATGCGCTTCCGCGTCGCCCTGCACCAGGGGCTTTGCCAGCGTGACTCCAACGGCTGGGTCGGTGAGGCGATCAACACGGCCAGCCGGCTCGTTGACGCGCAGGTTCTGCGAGACGCGCTGGCCGCCGCTCCGACGGCCGTCCTCGCCTTCGCGGTCTCCGACGAGATCTACCGCGGTGTGATACGGCACGACTACCGCTTCGTCGACTCGTCGACCTTCGGACCGGCCGTG
The DNA here is from genome assembly GCF_000568915.1 of Micromonospora sp. M42. Taxonomy (NCBI): domain Bacteria; kingdom Bacillati; phylum Actinomycetota; class Actinomycetes; order Micromonosporales; family Micromonosporaceae; genus Micromonospora; species Micromonospora sp. M42. The sequence goes on from NZ_KK037233.1 coordinate 5,709,906, forward strand.
CTCAACGTCAAGGAGTTGCGGCAGGAGCGGGTCTGGATCCAGGTGCCGGGATATCCGTACCCGCCGGGCCTGCCGGACGAGGCGTCGGCGGACGAGGTCCCGTCGCGTGACTCGCAGGCGCGCTCGGCGTCGCCGGAGGGGCGGCACGTCGCCCGGCCTGACCCCTTCCCGCGGGTCGAGCAGAGTGGTGGCTTCTTCTTCCACGGCTCGGACGTCCGGGTGACGGGTGACCAGGTCGCCGGGGACAAGCACGTGCGGGGTCGGAGGGAACTGTGACCACTCCCGCCGCGCCGACGGCTGGTGTACCGCCGACCGGGGCGGCCAACGTCGCGTCACCCGGGCCGGTCGCTGGCACCGCGACCGCCCCGGACGACGGCGCGGGTCCTTCCGCCACCCCGAACAGCAACAGCGCCTCCGCCACCTCCCCACCGGCCGGCTCCTCGGATCCGGCCGCCGAACTGCGTACGCCGACGACGCTCGACTCGCAGGACCGTTCGTTGGCGCCCTCAGCGCCGCCCGACGGGATGCGCCGGCAACACAACCTCCGCCGGTCATCCCAGTTCGTCATCGGTGGCGACCAGGTCGGCCGGGACAAGTACGTCGTCATGCTCGGCGGTCGCGAGCGCACCCCGTTGCAGCGGTTGTCGCCGATGTTGACCAATCCGGTCCGGCACGCCTTCGTGGAGCCGGCGGAGTGGCCGCGGATGCGCGGCGCCTTCGCCGAGAAGCGAATCGTGATCCTGCGTGGGGCGCGCGGCGCCGGGAAGACGGCCACCGCGATCCGCCTGCTGCAGTCTCCCTCCGACCGACGCGTCTTCAACCTCGACCAGAACGTCGACCTGCAGCGGTTGGGACACTGGCTGGAACTGGACGGGGAGTCGGAGAATCCGCTGCCGTCGGGCGCCGGCTTCCTGCTCTGCGAGCCAGCAGGCTGGGGTGCCACCCGGGGCTGGATGCTGCAGCAGTTGCACGTTGTCCTCGACCGGATCGATGCCCGGCTGGTGCTGACCGTCGGTGCCGACGCAGCCCTGGCCGACCAGGACCTCATGGAGTTCGTGGTCGACCTGGGCGACCCGCCGGGGCATGCCGACGTGCTCGCCCGCCACCTCAGCTGGCGGCTGCGGACCAGCCAGGAGGGCGCCGATGCCGAGCGTCTGAGCAGCCAGCTGCTCGCCGATCCCGATCTGCTGGCGTACACCCGGGAACTCTTCGTCCCGGGGACCCCGCTGAAGGTGGCCGCGGACCTCGCCCTGGTCATCAGCCAGCAGCTCGACGGCGGGGCGGTGGACGTCGACCGGCTACGGGCGCGGATGGCCGACAGGTTGACGGAGGACTTCGACATCTGGTTCGGCGGGTTGCCGGACGTGCCGTCCCGCTGCCTGGCCATCGCCTTGGCGGTGCTGAACGGCCTGTCCTACGAGGTGGTCGTACGGGCGGCCCGACGGCTCGCCGAGCGGCTGGACGGACCGCCCGAGGGCGGCGCGGGCGGCGATCGACAAGCGCCCTGGCGCGATCCGTTCGGCCTGACCCGGCGGGAGCGGGAACGGCTGTTGCGTGCCCGGTCCAGGCAGACCGACATCCGCAGCCCCTGGGGGAACGTCCGGGCCGACGTGCTGGAGTACGTGGACGACGGTTACGCCCAGATGGTGCTGGAGCACGTCTGGCGGCAGTACCAGATCCACGACGAGCTGCTGGAGTGGCTGCACGACCTGGCCGACGATCGCGGCTCGGAGGAGGTCCGGGTCTGGGCCGGCACCGCTCTCGGCCTGCTCTCCACTTACGCGTTCGAGGCGGTCCTCACACGGGTGCTTCGCCCGATGGCTCTCGACGAGCAGCGGTACTGGCTGCGCGACGTAGTCGCGTATGCGCTCCGGGTTCCCGCCGAGGACGCCCGGTGGCGTCCACTGGTGGAGAACGTGGTCGCCGGTCTCTACGGGAACCCGGCGCTTCCGGTCGGCCAGGCGACCGCCGCCCGGATCCACGGGGTAAGCCTCGGGCCACTCGACACGAGGGCCGCCCTGGCTGCTCTCGACCGGTTGGCGGTGATCGACGACTTCCGCGTCGCCAACGGCATCGGCGACAGCCTCGCCGACGTGTTGTTGCAGGACGAGGAGCACAACGCGCCGCTGGTGCTCAGTCGCATCTCCAGTTGGCTCAACGACCGCCGGCGCAACGTGGCTGGCCAGTACGTCTTCCTCTGGCTGGCGAAGTCGCTGCGGGCCGAGGCCGGGGCGGGCGAGCTGACCGGGGCGGAAGCCGGTGACCGGGCCGGGGCCGCCGGTCCGGACCAGTCGAACTACTGGCCGACACTGCTGCTCCTGGCCGACCGGCATCCGCAGTTGCGGGTGGTGCTGGTTGACATGTGGCAGGCCGTGTTGAACGCCGGCACCTTCTCCAACCTCACCGAACAGGCTCTGACCGGGTGGGCGGCGATGGCCGAGGCGGACCATTGGGTGGGGACCGCGTTCATCCGGATGTTGACCGATGTGGCCGCCCGCAGCGACCGGACCCGACAACTGATCCGCCGACTCGCCGCCAACTGGCGGGCGGTCGACAACCTGCAACCACACCCGCGTACGGCCTATGCGGTCGAGGCCGCGCTCGCTCCGGGAGGGAGCTTTCAGTGACCACTCCACTGCCGCTGATACTTGAGGTGAGCCCGGTCGCCCGTGGGCCGTTCACCGTCACCAGGGCCACCACACCGTCGCGTGCCGTGGTGTACGCGACGGGCGGCGGCGAGGTGACGTCCTTCGACGGGAAGCCGATGCGCTGGTCGCAGCAGGCGTTGTCGCCGTACCGGACCCGCTACGACGTCGACACCGGCGACCACCGGCGGCGGGCGGAGCTGCGCAGTACCCCGCTGCCGTCCCGCGGCGACGTGCACTTCTTCGTGGCGACCGTTGACGTCGCGTTTCGCGTGCACGATCCATGTGAGATCGTCCGGCGCAACGTGACCGACGCCATGCCGATCGTCTACGGCGCGATCGTCGACCGGTTCGTCCCGATCACCCGGTCGTTTGGCATCGAGCAGTCGGCCCAGGCCGAGGACGCCCTACGCCAGCATTTCGGTTCCGGCTGGGTACTGCCCGAGGGCATCACCATCTTCGCGCTGTCACCCCGGCTGTTGCCCGACGAGGCGGCGAGCCGTTACCTGCGGGAGAAGGTCGAGGCCAGCCGGACGGTCGAACTCAACCGGGTCCGGCACGACGTGCACGTCCAGCAGGCGATGCACCAGGGCCAGCTCGAGCAGATGCAGCAGCACCACCGGATCCAGGCGGCCCGCACCGAACTGACCGAGCTGGGGGATCGGCCGCTCGACCCGGCCGAGCTGATCCGCCTGCACCTGGCCCGGAACCCGCAGGACACGATGGCCGCGATGCAACTGCTCGCTGCCCACGAGCAGGCAATGCTGCAGCGGCAGGACCTGCACAACCAGCAGACCACGGAACTGTTCCGGTTCCTGGTCGAGAAGGACCTCATCCTCGCCGCCGATGTGGAACCCATGCTTGCGCACACCATGCGGCGCCTCGGCGCGACCGATGTACGGCCACTCGGACTGCCGGCCGCGCCGGCCGGTTGGACCCAGCCGCCGGTGCTCGATCCGGCCGGCCACGCTCCGGCGGACGGCCGGGACAAGCCTCCGGCGGTCATCCTGGAACAGGACCCAAAGAGCCGGGTCTGGACCCCGGCCGCCGGGGTCCAACCGGTCTACGTGATGGTCGACGAGTCCGCCGACGTGGCACCCTGGATCGGCGACTTGAGCAACGGCCTGCACACCCTGCACGACGCCCTGGTGCAGGCAGCCGACGTGTCCCCAGCGATCCGGCTGGCCGTGCTCGGCTTCGCCGACGAGGTCGCCAGTCGGCTTCGGATGGACGTGGTGACCGCGGGCAGCCAGTCACCCTGGCTGACCCCCCGCGGCCCGGCGAATTACGCCAACGCCTTCGAGACGCTGCTGGACAGCATCGGCCACGACATCGAGACGCTCAAGGCGCAGCAGCCCAACGTCCGCCGACCGATCGTGTTCTTCCTCAGTGGCAGCGCGCCCCGCGACGGCGAGAGCTGGACCAGCCCATACCGGCGGCTCGTGGACCGCGCCAGCCACCGGTACGCGCCGAACGTGGTGGCCTGCGGAATCGGAGCGGCCCCGCCGGCGTTGATCGCCACCATCGCCACCGAGCCGGCGTTCGGGTTCGTGATGGTGCCCGACAGCGACGTGCACGCCGCCATCGCGCAGTACTGGCGGGCGCTGGCCGTGAGCGTCATCGACTCCGGCCGAGCCCTCATCGACGGCTCGGGGGAACTGACCATCTCCCCGCCGGTCGGCTTCCGGATCGCCAGCGAACTGGTCTGATCGTCCCCTGCACAGCGGTAAGTCCGGCCCGTGGGCCGGGGAAAGTGAGGTAGACATGTCCGGCGGCCACGCAAATCTCCTACCGGTGTACGTGATGGCGGACGAGTCCGGTTCCATGACCAAGGTGATGGGTCAGCTCAACGAAGGGCTGCGTTCGTTGCACGAGGCGCTGCTTGGCGAACCGATGGCGGCGGCGAAGGTGCGGTTCTCCGTGCTCGGCTTCTCGGAGACCGTCCTGGAGCACCTCCGGCTGGCCGACCTGCGGCACGCGGAGGAGATGCCGGAACTCAAACCGCGCGGCCGGACCAGTTACGGCGCCGCCTTCGGCGACCTGCGCCAGCGCATCCCGGCGGACGTCGACGTGCTAAAGGCGGAGGGATTCACGGTGCACAGACCCGCCGTGTTCTTCCTCAGCGACGGCCAGCCCACCGACAAGGGTTGGCTGGAGGTGCACCGGCAGCTCATCGATCGCAATGTCACCAAGGGTGCGCCCAACATCGTCGCCTGTGGCATCGGCGACGCGCAGGCGGCCACCATCCGCCAGGTGGCTACCCGGGACGAGTACGGCTTCATCGCGAACGCCGGCACTGACGTTGGCGCCTCCATCGCCCGCTTCTGCACCGCGCTGACCAAGAGCATCGTGGAGTCGGGGCGGTCGCTCGGCTCCGCGCAGCCCGAGCTGGTGGTCGAGCGGCCGCAGGGTTTCCGGATGGCCATCGATGTGGTCTAGGTGGCGGCGCGGAGGGGGGCGACCCGTCCGGCTGGAGGACGACCAGGTGGTGCGTGAACCGGGGTACCGCGAGCCCGACCGGCCCAGCGGGCACGGCGACGCACCGCTGTACCGACCGGAGCGGGGGCCGGGACGTGACGGCGGGCGACCGGAGCCGTCCCCGGATGCGGACACCCCCGGGCAGCCGCGCGGTGGCGCGCATCCGGTCGACCGGTCCCCGCCCGCCCGGGGCGCCGCCCGTCCGCCGGCCACCGACCAGCGGCCGCCGAGGGGGGCGCCGCCGCGGCCGGAGTTGTACGAGGCGGGTGGCTCCCCAGCCGGGCTGGCACGCCCGACCCGCCAGCCGGCCGACCGGGCCGGCGGGCGACCGGGCCGGTCGCCGCAGTGGCTGCCCGTGGTGCTCGGGACGCCGACGGCGGACTTCGAACCCCGCCCCGCCGAGGACCAGACGTACCGGCCGGACACCGTAACCGACGGTTGGTCCACCCGGGACTTCACCGTGCGCGCCGCCTCCGTACGCGGCTACCTGCACCGCCACCGAGGTACGCCGCGCCAGGACGATTTCGCCGTGGTGGTTCACCCGCCCACCGGCGCGGTCGTGTTCGCCGTCGCCGACGGGGTCTCCGCGGCCCGGCACTCGCACCTCGGCGCCGCGCTGGTGTGTCGGGCGGCGGTCCGGGAGATCCTCGCTGACCTCGCCGCCGGTCACCCGGTGGACTGGCAGAACGTGGTGCAGCAGGCGGCCTGGCAACTGGTGGAGCAGACCCGGACCTTGCTCGGCCTGGGCGAGGCGGATCCGGCCGCCGCCGAGGAGGCGATGGCGAGCACCCTGGTCGCCGGGATGGTTCTGCCGGACGGTCCTACCGTGTCGCTCATCCAGGTCGGTGACACCGGCGCCTGGGTGTTGCGCGACGGCGCGTACCGCAGCCTCCTCGACGGCAAGCTGCACACCGGTGACCCGGTCGTCTCGTCCGCGGTGACCGCTCTGCCGCGGACGCCTCGGGTCAGCCCGCGTAGGGGACCCCTGGGGCGCGACGAGGTGCTGCTGATCGGCACCGACGGCTTCGGTGACGCGCTGGGCGACGGCGCCGGCCAGGTGGGACGTTACTTCGCCGGTCGGCTGGCGAGGCCGCAGCCACCGGTCCAGTTCGCCTACCACCTTGACTTTTCCCGGGAGACGTACGACGACGACCGGACCCTGCTGGCGATCTGGCCGCGGACGAAAGCCTGAGGAGATCGATGGACGATGCGCTCGCGCCACAGTTCGACGTTCGTTCGCTCGGTGCGCTGACCCAGCTGGGCAAGGGCGGTCAGGGCTGCGTGTACGCCATTGACGGACTCCGGATCAACAAGGAGTGGCCGGTTGTCTACAAGGAGTACGACCCAGTCGTCTGCTCACGGCTCGACGTCGCGCAATTGAGGCGGATGGTCTCGTTCGTGCCGACGTTGGATCCGGCCACCGGTCGCTGGCTGTGCGAGCAGAGCGCCTGGCCCGCGGCGTTGGTCACCTCCGGGCCGGTGGTCCGCGGGCTGCTCATGCGCCGTATCCCGGCGGATTTCGAGATCGGCCTGCCCGCAGGCGGAGGGACAGTGCGCCGACCTGCCGGTTTCCAGTTCCTGTTGAACTCCGACTCCTACCTGGCCCGGATGGCCATCCCGGTGGACGACCGGGGCCGGCTGCTGCTGCTGGCAGACCTGGCGCGGTCGCTGTCCCGACTGCACCGCCTCGGGGTGGTGGTCGGTGACCTGTCTCCGAACAACCTGCTCTTCTGCCTGGGTAACCGGCCGCGCTGCTTCTTCATCGACTGCGACGCCATGCGACTCGCGGGGGGTTCCGTGCTACCGCAGACGGAGACTCCGGACTGGGAGGTGCCATTGCCCGGTGGGGAGCCCCTTGCTACACCGGCCACCGACGCGTACAAGTTCGGTCTGCTCGCCGTGCGGCTCTTCGCCCGCGACCAGAGCAGCCGGGATCCGTCCGTACTCGCTGCGGTTTCCGACGATCTCGCCGACTTCGCCGAGGCGAGTATGTCCGTCATTCCCGCCCGACGCCCAGCCCCGCAGGACTGGATCACCGCGTTGACCTCCGCCGCGGCTGGCGACCGTCTCGACGGCCGCCCGGTGCCGGTGGGTGTAGGTGTCGGATCGGACCCCGACGACGGGTCCACCATAGTTCCTGCGGCAAGCGGGTCGGGCAACATCGGCCGTACGCTCGTGCTGCTGGTGATGCTGGGCATCCTGATCGTCTACCTGGTAAATAGGTTTGGCTGACGATCCGCTCCGTTCGGTCCGTGCCGACCGGGAACCGCCGCCCTACGATGACCCTGTCGGGTGCCGGGCTCCACAGTCGACAGGGAGGCGACGGGCATGGATCTGGGGCACCACCACCGGGTGCCGTTCTGGCATGCCCTGGCGGAGGAGCAGCGGGCGGGACTTCGGGCGCTCGGGTCGCTGTGCCGCTACCCGCCGGAGGCCGTGCTGGTGCACGAGCGTGACGATAGCGACTTCGTCATCGTGCTGCTGGAGGGCTGCGTCAAGGTCTCCGCGAACACCCAGCGGGGTTACCAGGCGGTGCTGGCCCTGCGCGACGGCGGTGACCTGGTCGGCGAACTGGCTGGCTTCGACGGAGGTGGTCGGTCCGCGACCCTGACCGCGATGACCCCGGTGGAGGCGCTGGTCATTCCCGCGGACCGGTTCCGGGTGTTCCTCAAGGGCTTCCCGCAGGCCGCCGAGATCGTGCAGCGCACCGTCTCCGTCAGGTTGCGCGAGGCCGACCGTCAACGGGCCGCCGCCGGGGCCGAGTCGGTCCCACAGCGCCTCGCCGAGCTGCTGCTGGACCTCGGGCGCCGCTACGGGGTGCCGGACGACAACGGCGGGCTGCTCGTCGAGCTGCCGCTGTCGCAGGCGGATCTGGCCGGTCTGGTGCTCAGCTCACAGCGCACGGTCGGCCGGACGCTGGAGCACTGGCGCGACGAGGGCTGGGTGGTGACCGGCCGGCGCAGTGTGCTGATCACCGCCGCCGGACGGGCGGCGCTCGCCGCCGCACCACACGGTCAGATGTCCCGGTAGGACAGCACGGGGTGACCGGACTGCCGGGCGAACGGATTCCACAACGCTACGAAGCGCTGCTTGGCGGCCGTGGCGGCCCGGGACTCCCGGTCACCGGTCCGCCGGTCGGTACCGCGCATCGCCGACGACCCACATCCGTGGCGGGCCACCGCGCTGGCCCAGCGCGCATAGGCGTCGTCCGCCGCTGCCGAATGGCGCAGCGCCGAGACGAGATTCGCGTGCAGCTCCGCACCGCGCGGTAGTTGGTCGGTCTCGATCGCGGTGACCCGGCTGAGGACCTCCCGCCGGCCGGCCCCGGCCTGCCGGAAGTCGGCGGCTGCGCCGGTCGGGTCGAGGCACCGGGTGACCTTCTCCACCGCCGGGGCGATCGTGCGGCGGTCCTGCTTCGAGCGGGCGAGGATCTCGGCCAGGACAGCCGCCTGGTCCCTCGCGGCTGTTGAGGACTGCCGCGGGCCATCGCCCGGCCTGGTCGACCGCTCATCGGCAGCCGGGCCGGAGTGCGGATCATCGACGCAGGACGAGATCCGCGTCACGCCGCAGAGGAGGAGCAGCACGGCCAGCGCGACCTTGCCCGCCGTACCTGCCCCCCGCAGCGACCGGGTGACCGGGCGGGTGGCGGTGGGCGGGCGCGTCGGTGCGGGTCGACCGGGCGGCCGGGTGGCCCGGCTAGGCGGCGGCCCGGCTGCCGTCGGCGCGGCATCCGGGACGGCAGGGTCGGGTCCCGGTGGGACGGTGGCCGGGCTGATCCGTGGTTGGGCCCGCGCGGCCTCGACCGCCCGCTGCAACGGCCCGATCCACTCTGCCAGGCCGGGGCGGCTGGTCGGTGCCCGGTCCAACCCGCGGTCGACGAGTTCTTGGACGTCGGCGCCGGCCCGCTGCGCCGCCGCCGCGTCACGCGTCGACTGGTCGCCGGCGAGCAGCCGTACGCAGAGCAGCGTGAACTTGTACGCGTCGCTGGCTGGCGTGCCTAGTTCCTCACCCTGGCCGCCCGGTACCTCCCAGTCGGTGGTCTCGATCTGCGGAAGCGCCGAGGCGCCGTCCAGCCGCATCGCATCGCAGTCGAGAAAGAAGCAGTGGGGCACTACCTCCCGGCTGAAGAGCAGGTTGTTGGGGGAGAGATCGCCGACCGCCAGGCCGAGGCGGTGGAAGTCAGCCATGGCCCGAGCCGTGTCCAGCAGAAACCCGAGTCGGAACACGTCGTCGATGGCGAGGTCGCGGGCGGCCAGGTAGTCGTCGGTGTTCAGCAGCAACTGAACCTGGGCGAGCTTCTGCACGTACCTGGTGGTGAGCCGTAGCGGCGTGTCGAACATCGGCGGCACCTGACGCATCAGGAAGCCGGCGAGCCGCCCGCCGCGTTCCACCACCGCCACCGGCCACGCCGTGCGCTCATGGAGCAGACGCGCATCGGCCTCGGCCAGCCGTCCCGGCAACTCCACCAGCCTCTCCAGCACCGGGCGGTCGACCCGGCCCAGGGTTGTCCGGTCGTACTCCTTGTACGCCACCGGCCATCGGTCGTCGAGTAGCCGGTTCGGGACTGCGTGCACGGTGCCCTGGCCGCCGGAGCCGAGCACGGTCAGTGGGCCGAGCGACTCGACGGTGACGGGACCCAGGTCAGCGCTGGAAATTGGACGCTCCTCCCGCTATGGGTTTGCCGCCCTCCGTCCTACCGGCCGGATTCGCCCGGGAACAGGACATCTGGCGACCTGCTGCCGGTCACCCAGTGAATGGCCCGGCCAGGCTCGCCAGCGCGACCACCAGGATCGCGCCGGAGGCGCAGCGGATTCCCCAGCTCAGATGGCGGTACTTGCGCCGGCCGACGATGCTGTTGGCCCACACCTGGCTGCCGACCTCGCGCCGGAGCGCATCCGGATCCCGGAGCAGCGCGACGAACTCGGCGACGAATTCCGACTCCCTCGTCTCGAACCGTTCCCCGATGTGACCGAAGTGCAGCAGGGACCGTTGCTGGCCGGTGATCGTGGTTCGGGGCGCCACGGCCAGCACCGTGGCGACGAGGCTGGCGGCCAGCAGGCCCAGCGCGAGGAGCAGCAGCATGGTCGCGACCGGTTGTCGCTCGAATGCCTCCCGCCCCTGCACGCGTAGGGCGATCAGGCCGATCAGCGCGCCGTCCAGGGTCAGCACTAGGCTGGCCTTGGTATCGGCGTGCCGGAGCCACTCGTTGACGTTCTGCAACACCTTCCACGGCTCCTCGTGCTCCACCGGCCCAGGCTATCGATCATCCTCAGTGGCCGGTAGGATGCGCGGCACGCTGTCGCATTGCCTACCGATGCTTGACTCCGCGCGGCACCGGAAACCCTGGTGCGGTCGCCGCCGCGCAGCCGCCACCATGTGTTGATGATCGACGTACGTGGCCAGGCCCGGTAGGTGCCGCCGATGGTGGCCGAGGCGAGCGGCGGGGACCAGGGCGACCTGCGGTGCCTCCTGGTCGCGCTGTCTGCCGTGCACGCGGACGACGACGTCGGTGCCGCCCGGGCGACGTTGCGGCTGCTGGCGGGTACGCCTCGGCTACTGATCCGGCTCGACGAGCGCGTACGGCACTCTGCTGCACCCGCTGCTCGGTCACCCGGAGGCCCGGCTATGCGTGGCGGCGGCGGTCTGTGCTTTGGCCCGACTCGACGCCGTTCCGATGCTCCGCGATCCGGCCGCCAGTGTGGTCCGGGAGGCGGCCACCGCGCTGCCCCCCGGATCAACGGGCGCTTCCGCCGAGCTGCCCGAGGAACTGCTCGCCGACGAGCGGGTGGCCCCGGCTACCGGCTGCTCGGCACCCGGCTGCGGGCGGCGCTGCTGCTGGTCGGGGACCCGGAACCACGGCTCGCCGAGCGGGCCTCGGTCGACCTGACCGGGTTCGCGCGGGCCACCGTGGACCGGTGCAGCTAGGCATCGCCGGAACTGACCGGGCCACAGCGGGCGGAGCTGCTCCGGCTGCCCGCAGTGGCCGAGCCAGCCTCGGCACCCGGGCTGCCGGGCGGCTGGCTGCGGCGAGCTGACGCGGCGCGCCAGCCACGCCCGCGTAGCGGACCGGCCGTCCGTGAAGTGGAGCGGGCGACGGGAATCGAACCCGCACCGTCAGTTTGGAAGACTGAAGCTCTGCCATTGAGCTACGCCCGCGAGCGCCCCACCACAGCAGGGCGCGCCGACAGCGTACCCAATCCGGGTTGGCGCCGCGAAGCGCATACCCCGCGCTCGCCCCGGACCGTCAAGATCCACACCACCTCGGCGAGGTGGCGCCTTCCCGGGCCCTCGGACCCAGCCACTTCCCCGAACTGGCGGCCCAGCGGCGGCGCGGCGGCGGCCCGGCGGCGGCCCGCCGACCGCCGCGCCGCGCCCCGGTCACCCGCGCGGGGGACCGGACGGCATACACTCTTCGTCGCCACGGGGTGTGGCGCAGCTTGGTAGCGCACTCGCTTTGGGAGCGAGGGGCCGTGGGTTCAAATCCCGCCACCCCGACTGTCGTTCGCGACCGGATCGTCCCGGGAACCGCCGGTTTTTTCCGCGCGGTGCCCGGGCCCTGCCGATGCCGTCGGCCGGCTCGCCTACACTCGATGCGCGCAATCACGCCCCAGAATCAACACCCAGATCCGTCAAGGAGTACGCCTGTGAAGAGCACCGTCGAGACTCTGAGCCCGACGCGCGTGCGGCTCGCCATCGAGGTGCCGTTCGTCGAGCTCGAGCCGAGCCTCAAGAAGGCGTACCGGGAGATCGGCCAGCAGGTCCAGGTTCCCGGCTTCCGCCGGGGCAAGGTTCCCAGCGCGGTGATCGACCAGCGGGTGGGCCGGGGGACCGTCCTCAACGAGGCGATCCAGGAGGCCATCCCGCAGAACATCCTCGCCGCGGTCCGGGAGCACGACCTGAAGACGCTGGGCCGTCCCGAGGTCGACATCACGGAGTTCAACGACGGCGACTCGCTCAACTTCACCGCCGAGGTGGACGTCCGGCCGGAGATCACCCTGCCGGACCCGGCCACCATCGAGGTGACCGTCGACGAGATCGAGATCGCCGACAGCGAGATCGACGAGCAGATCAACAGCCTGCGCGAGCGCTTCGCCACGCTGAAGACCGTCGAGCGGGCCGCCCAGGAGGGCGACTTCGTGCAGATCGACCTGAACGCCACGGTCGACGGCGAGGAGGTCCCGGGCGGTTCGGCGAGCAACATCTCGCACGAGGTGGGCAGCAAGCAGCTCCTGCCGGGTCTGGACGAGGCGCTGGTCGGCCTGGCCGCCGGCGACAGCACCACCTTCACCACGCAGCTCGTCGGTGGCGACTACGCCGGCCGCGACGCCGACGTGGCGGTGACCGTCCGCACGGTCAAGGAGAAGGAGCTCCCCGAGCTCAACGACGACTTCGCGCAGATGGCCAGCGAGTTCGACACCATCGACGAGCTGCGCGGCGACCTGCGGGAGCGGATCACCCGGGGCAAGCAGGTCGAGCAGATCTACGCCGCCCGCGACAAGGCCCTGGAGCAGATGGTGGCCGCCGCCGAGGTGCCGGCGCCCGAGGGCGTCGTCAAGGAGGAGGTCGAGAGCCGCAAGGCCGCGATGGTCGACCAGCTCGAGCGCATCGGCGCCTCCCTGGAGGAGTACCTCGCGGCGGAGGAGAAGACCGAGGAGCAGATCGACGCCGAGCTGACCGAGGCGGCGACCGACGGCGTCAAGATCCAGCTCCTGCTGGACACGCTGGCCGACGCCGAGGACGTGCAGGTCTCCGACGACGAGTTCGGTCACGAGATCGTGCACCGGGCGCAGCGCGCCGGCATGGCCCCGCAGCAGTACTACGACCAGCTGGTCCGCTCCGGCGCCGCCGCGGCCGTCTTCGGCGACGTCCGCCGGGGCAAGGCGCTCGCCGCGGTGATGGAGAAGATCAAGATCAAGGACTCGGCGGGCAACGAGGTCTCCCTCGACGCGCTGCGGGCCCAGAACGAGGCCGAGCACGACCACCAGCACTGACCGTCGGGGGTGTCGGCCGCCGTCCCGCGCTGTGCGCCGGGAGGCGGCCGAAACCCTTTCCGGGGTACGCCGTGCGGGTGACTGCGCTGAGAGCGAACAGTGCCCCGACCGGGAGTACGCCTCCCGGCTGAGCGGTTAGTGTCGGGTAGGACGGTACGGAGAGCGAAGGGCTGCCATGACCGACATGCACATCCCCAAGAAGTCGCTCCGGGTGAACGAGGCCCGCGGTGGCGACTCCATTGGCAACCTCGACGACTCGGTCTACAACCGGTTGCTCAAGGAACGGATCATCTTCCTGGGCAGCGAGGTGAACGACCAGGTGGCCAACCGCATCTGCGCGCAGCTCCTGCTGCTCGCCGCGGAGGACCCGGACCGCGACATCTTCCTCTGGATCAACTCGCCGGGTGGCTCGGTCTACTCCGGCATGGCGATCTACGACACCATGCAGTACATCGACAACGACGTCTCGACAGTGGCGATGGGCATGGCGGCCTCGATGGGCCAGCTGCTGCTCTGCGCCGGCACCAAGGGCAAGCGCTACGCCCTGCCGCACGCGCGGATCATGATGCACCAGCCGTCGGGTGGCCTCGGCGGCACCGCGTCGGACATCGCGATCCAGGCCGAGCAGATGCTCTACACCAAGCGGATGTTCCAGGAGCGGGTCGCGTTCCACACCGGCCAGTCCCAGGAGCAGATCGAGGCCGACTCGGACCGCGACCGTTGGTTCACCGCCCAGGAGGCCATGGACTACGGCTTCATCGACAAGGTGATCATCGGAGCCGCGCAGGTTCCGGATGGCGCCGGGACCCTGAGCTGAGCGAGGAGCTGACGATGACCGACCTGAGCCTGCCGCCCCAGTTCGCGGCCGTGCACAACCGCTACGTCCTGCCGTCGTTCGTCGAGCGCACGTCGTACGGGATGAAGGAGTCCAACCCGTACAACAAGCTCTTCGAGGACCGGATCATCTTCCTCGGCGTGCAGGTGGACGACGCGTCGGCCAACGACGTGATGGCCCAGCTGCTGACGCTGGAGGGCACCGACCCGGACCGCGACATCATCATGTACATCAACTCGCCCGGTGGCTCCTTCACCGCCATGACGGCGATCTACGACACCATGCAGTACGTCCGCCCGGACATCCAGACCGTCTGCCTCGGGCAGGCGGCGAGCGCGGCGGCGGTGCTGCTCTCCGCGGGCACCCCGGGTAAGCGGATGGCGCTGCCCAACTCCCGGATCATCATCCACCAGCCGGCCACCGAGGGCGGCTACGGCCAGGGCTCGGACATCGAGATCCAGGCGCGGGAGATCCTGCGGATGCGGACGCAGCTGGAGGACATGCTGTCCCGGCACTGCAACCGCCCGATCGAGCAGGTCCGCAAGGACATCGACCGTGACAAGATCATGACGGCCGAGGAGTCCAAGGAGTACGGGCTGGTCGACACGATCCTGACCAGCCGCAAGAAGGGTCTGCTGGCGTCGCACGCCGCGGGCTGAGCCACGTGTGGTCGGAGGTCGGCCGGGGTATCGTTCCCGGTCGACCTCTGACACACCGGTTTTGGGGGTCGGAGAAAACCCGGCCACCGGGTAACGTCGGGTCTGTACCGCTCCGCCGGTCGGATCGGTGGAGCCGACAGCATGGTGGAACGACAGGACGGACGGGCGCTCCGGCGCTCGCAGGTCAGGGCCGGCGTTCCGGCCGATGAGTGCAGGGAGAACGTAGGTGGCACGGATCGGTGACGGCGGCGACCTACTGAAATGCTCGTTCTGCGGCAAGTCGCAGAAGCAGGTCAAGAAGCTCATCGCGGGCCCTGGCGTCTACATCTGCGACGAGTGCATCGATCTCTGCAACGAGATCATCGAAGAGGAGCTGGCCGAGTCCGGCGAGGTGAAGTGGGAAGAGCTTCCCAAGCCGATGGAGATCTGCCAGTTCCTCGACAACTACGTGGTGGGTCAGGAGCAGGCCAAGAAGGCGCTCGCCGTCGCGGTCTACAACCACTACAAGCGGATCCAGGCCGAGGCCGCCGGCGCCCCGGGCTCCGGCACCGACGGCGTGGAGCTGGCCAAGTCCAACATCCTGCTGCTCGGCCCGACCGGCTGCGGCAAGACCCACCTGGCGCAGACGCTCGCCCGGATGCTCAACGTCCCGTTCGCCATCGCGGACGCCACAGCGCTCACCGAGGCGGGCTACGTCGGCGAGGACGTCGAGAACATCCTGCTGAAGCTGATCCAGGCCGCCGACTACGACATCAAGCGCGCCGAGACGGGCATCATCTACATCGACGAGGTCGACAAGATCGCCCGCAAGTCGGAGAACCCCTCGATCACCCGTGACGTCTCCGGCGAGGGCGTGCAGCAGGCGCTGCTGAAGATGCTCGAAGGCACTGTCGCCAACGTGCCGCCGCAGGGCGGGCGCAAGCACCCGCACCAGGAGTTCATCCAGATCGACACCACCAACGTGCTGTTCATCTGCGGTGGCGCGTTCGCCGGGCTCGACCAGATCATCGAGGCCCGCACCGGCTCCGGCGGCACCGGCTTCGGCGCCCGGCTCCGGTCGGTGTCCGAGCGGTCGACCGACGACATCTTCAGCCAGGTCATGCCGGAGGACATGCTGAAGTTCGGGCTGATCCCCGAGTTCATCGGCCGGCTTCCGGTGATCACCAACGTGCGCAGCCTCGACCGCACCGCGCTGGTGCGGATCCTGACCGAGCCGCGCAACGCGCTGGTCCGGCAGTACCAGCGCCTGTTCGAGCTGGACGGCGTCGAGCTGGAGTTCGAGCAGCCCGCGCTGGAGGCCATCGCCGATCAGGCCATGCTCCGCGGCACCGGCGCCCGCGGCCTGCGGGCGATCATGGAAGAGGTGCTCCTCTCCGTGATGTACGAGGTGCCGAGCAACCCCGACGCGGCCCGGGTGCTGATCACCCGCGAGGTCGTGCTGGAGAACGTCAACCCGACGATCGTGCCCCGCGAGTTCACCGGCCGGCGCCGGCGGGACCGCGAGGAGAAGTCGGCCTGACCGCCGTCGCGACCGCGCCCGGGTCAGCTCGGGCGCGGTCCGCGTGAACGGGTCCGCCGGTCCCACTCGCCCGACGGGGTGACCACCACCATCATCAGGCGCACCGGCTCGTCGCCGGCCGTCCGGTAGCCGTGCTCCCGGTCGGCGTGGAACTGGACCGTCTCGCCGGCGCGTACCTCGTGGTCGACGCCGTCGACGGTGACTGTCGCGGCGCCGTCGAGCACGTGCAGGATCTCCCGGGTGCCGTGGGCGTGGTCGGGGGAGCGCAACGTCTCTCCGGGTTCCATCCGCCAGTCCCACAGCTCGACCAGGTCGGGTTCGCCGAGCCCACTGAGCAGACGCGCCAGGCCGCCGTGCGGGCCGCGCCACAGCACCGGCGCGTCATCGGCAGCGCTGACCCGTACCGTGCTCTCCTCGGCCGGCTCCAGCAGCCGGGCGATGCTGACGCCGAACGCGTCGGCGACCCGGCAGAGCGTGCCGATGCTCGGGTTGGTGCGGGCACCCTCGATCTGCACGAGCATGCCCTTGCTGACGCCGGACCGGCCGGCCAGTTCCTCGAAGGACCAGCCGCGGGCGGCTCGCAACTCACGTACCTGCCGGGCGACCGCTGAGGTCACCGCGCCGACCCGTCCGCTTGCGTCGGTCATCACACTGTCCTTCACGGTCACTATTATGGTACGACTGCGATGTGCTCCCCATTGTCCTCGCCGCCGTCTCGGCGCTCGCCTTCGGCACGGCCGACTTCTCCGGCGGCAAGGCGTCCCGATGGGCCGACCCCATCGCTGTCACCGTCGTGTCGCAGATGCTCAGCCTTCCGCTGCTGGTCGTGCTCGTACTCGTCGTGCCCGGCACCCCGAGCGCCCTCGACCTGGGCTGGGGGCTGCTGGCCGGGGTGGCGGGCGCGGGCGGCGTCATGCTGCTCTACCGCGCGCTGGCCACCGGCGTCATGGCCGTCGTCGCGCCGGTCACCGCGATCACGGCGGCGATCGTGCCGATCGTCGCCGGCCTGGTCCTCGCCCATTCCCCGGGTGCGGTGGCGCTGGGCGGCGCCGGGCTCGCCGTGGTCGCGATCGCGCTGGTCAGCCTGGGGGAGCGCGGCGCCGCACGCCGCGTCTCCGGCCGCGTCCTGGCCATGGCACTCGCCGCGGGACTGCTCTTCGGCGTCTTCTTCGCGCTGCTCGGCCAGGCGGACGAGAGCGCTGGCATGTGGCCGGTTCTGGCGGTACGCGTCAGCTCCGTCGCGTTCGGCCTCGCGCTCGCCGCGCGTACCGGCACTCGCCTGCGCCTCGGGCGGCGTGTGCTCGGCTGGGCCGCGGCCGCCGGCCTGCTCGACTCGGCAGCGAACGCGCTCTTCCTCGCCGCCGCCGGACGCGGCCACCTGAGCGTGGTGGCCGCCGTCGCCTCGCTCTACCCGGCGAGCACCGTCCTGCTCGCGCTCGCCGTCGACCGGGAACGGCTCCGGCCGGTGCAACTGGCCGGACTCGGGTTCGCCGCCGCCGCGCTCGTGCTGTCCAGCGTCTGAGCCCTGTCGCGCGCCCGCCTGCGCCCGTACCCTCGGGTCATGCGCGTCGCCGTCTGCCAGCTCAACGCCCGCGACGACCGGGCGGCGAACCTCGCCGCCGCCGAGGCCCTGCTGGTCAGGGCCGCGGCGGCCGGCGCCGACCTCGCCCTCCTTCCGGAGTACGTCGACTACCTCGGCCCCGACGACCGGATGCCCCCGGCGGAGCCGGTCGACGGCGAGGTGGGGCGGTTCTTCGCGGCGGTCGCCCGGCGGCTCGGCATGTGGGTGATCGCCGGCTCGTTCCACGAGGCCGGGCCGGACCCCGCGCACACCTGGAACACCTCGCTGGTCTTCGACCGCGAGGGCGCGCTCGCCGCCACCTACCGCAAGATCCATCTGTACGACGTGGAGATCCCCGGCCGCGTCTCCTACCGGGAGTCGGCAACCGTCGCGCCCGGGGAGAAGCCGGTGGTGGTCGACGTCGAGGGCCTGCGGGTGGGCCTGTCCATCTGTTACGACCTGCGGTTCCCCGAGTTGTACCGGCAGCTCGCGACCGACGGCGGCGCCGAACTGCTCGTCGTGCCGGCCGCGTTCATGATGCACACCGGGCGGGACCACTGGGAGGTGCTGCTGCGGGCCCGGGCGATCGAGAACCAGTGCTTCGTGGCGGCGGCGGGCCAGACCGGTGATCACGACCCGGGCCGGACGTGCTTCGGCCGGAGCATGGTGGTGGACCCGTGGGGGACAGTGCTGAGCCAGGTCGCCGATGGTCCGGGACTGGCGGTCACCGAGATCGACCTGGAGCGGCTGCGGACGATCCGCGCCGAGCTGCCCAGCCTGGCCAACCGCCGGCTCTGACCGCGGTCAGCCTCCGAACAGCAGGCCCAGGGCGGCGATTCCGGCGATCGCCGCCGCAGTGACCAGCAGGGCGGTGGTCATCCGGGAGGGGCCGCGCCGGGCCAGGCGTCTGATCGACAGCACCAGTACGGCGAGCACGACGGCCCCGATCACCAACTGCCAGAACGGCAGCAGGAGGCCGAGCAGAGCGTCCTCGGCGACGGCCGGGACCGGGGACGGGTCATCCATGCCGACCACTCTGGCACGGGGCCGCCGCCGGGGGATCCCTTCCGCGGGTGCTTTCCGGCGGGTATCGGCTGCGCGCGCTCCGCTCGGGCAATGACGATCATTGATTTGCCTTCCACGGCCGGTCCGCGTAACTTTCTCTCTGCACGCGGGAGGCCGGGGCAAACCGGCCGAGAGCGGGCGCCAGGCTGGTGGCGGCGACGCCGAGCCAGACTGAGATTCGGGCGGTGCTCAACACTCCGGGACACGGAGTTGCGAAGGCGAAGCCGACCGGGTAGAGTTCGAAAGTCGGCAGGGAGCCGGGCGGGTGGTCGCGAAAGCGACGCCGGCCGGTCCGCCGAAACCCATGAGAGCCACGAATGCCGGAAACGGCGAGCGTCAGCGTGGGTCTGGTCGAGCCAAGTTGATCACCTCGGACACGAGGTTGACGACGAACGTGAGACCGAGTAGGTTGGAGAGGTTGCCCCAAACGGGGGCTCCGCAGCGCGGGGTTTCTGGTTGGTGTGTGGTTGTTCTTTGAGAACTCAACAGGGTGCTTGTAAAGCCAGTGCCAATTGTTTTATACCCCGGACTGGTGGCTGTTCTTTGGAATGGTTGCTGGTTGGGATTCCTTTGGCAACACTTTTGTTGCCAGGATGCTGTTCGACAAAGATTTTTGTTGGAGAGTTTGATCCTGGCTCAGGACGAACGCTGGCGGCGTGCTTAACACATGCAAGTCGAGCGGAAAGGCCCTTCGGGGTACTCGAGCGGCGAACGGGTGAGTAACACGTGAGCAACCTGCCCCAGGCTTTGGGATAACCCCGGGAAACCGGGGCTAATACCGAATATGACCTCCGATCGCATGGTCGGTGGTGGAAAGTTTTTCGGCTTGGGATGGGCTCGCGGCCTATCAGCTTGTTGGTGGGGTGATGGCCTACCAAGGCGACGACGGGTAGCCGGCCTGAGAGGGCGACCGGCCACACTGGGACTGAGACACGGCCCAGACTCCTACGGGAGGCAGCAGTGGGGAATATTGCACACTGAAAAAGAAGCCTGATGCAGCGACGCCGCGTGAGGGATGACGGCCTTCGGGTTGTAAACCTCTTTCAGCAGGGACGAAGCGTAAGTGACGGTACCTGCAGAAGAAGCGCCGGCCAACTACGTGCCAGCAGCCGCGGTAAGACGTAGGGCGCGAGCGTTGTCCGGATTTATTGGGCGTAAAGAGCTCGTAGGCGGCTTGTCGCGTCGACCGTGAAAACCTGGGGCTCAACCCCAGGCCTGCGGTCGATACGGGCAGGCTAGAGTTCGGTAGGGGAGACTGGAATTCCTGTTGTAGCGGTGAAATGCGCAGATATCAGGAGGAACACCGGTGGCGAAGGCGGGTCTCTGGGCCGATACTGACGCTGAGGAGCGAAAGCGTGGGGAGCGAACAGGTTTAGATACCCTGGTAGTCCACGCTGTAAACGTTGGGCGCTAGGTGTGGGGGGCCTCTCCGGTTCCCTGTGCCGCAGCTAACGCATTAAGCGCCCCGCCTGGGGAGTACGGCCGCAAGGCTAAAACTCAAAGGAATTGACGGGGGCCCGCACAAGCGGCGGAGCATGCGGATTAATTCGATGCAACGCGAAGAACCTTACCTGGGTTTGACATGGCCGCAAAACTGTCAGAGATGGCAGGTCCTTCGGGGGCGGTCACAGGTGGTGCATGGCTGTCGTCAGCTCGTGTCGTGAGATGTTGGGTTAAGTCCCGCAACGAGCGCAACCCTCGTTCGATGTTGTCAGCGCGTTATGGCGGGGACTCATCGAAGACTGCCGGGGTCAACTCGGAGGAAGGTGGGGATGACGTCAAGTCATCATGCCCCTTATGTCCAGGGCTTCACGCATGCTACAATGGCCGGTACAATGGGCTGCGATACCGTGAGGTGGAGCGAATCCCAAAAAGCCGGTCTCAGTTCGGATCGGGGTCTGCAACTCGACCCCGTGAAGTCGGAGTCGCTAGTAATCGCAGATCAGCAACGCTGCGGTGAATACGTTCCCGGGCCTTGTACACACCGCCCGTCACGTCACGAAAGTCGGCAACACCCGAAGCCGGTGGCCCAACCCTTGTGGAGGGAGCCGTCGAAGGTGGGGCTGGCGATTGGGACGAAGTCGTAACAAGGTAGCCGTACCGGAAGGTGCGGCTGGATCACCTCCTTTCTAAGGAGCACCATCCACCGAAAGGTGGCATGGAGCCCGCGGCCCGCGAATGTCGGGTCGGGGTGCTCAGATGGCGGAGACACTGGCAAGTCGGTCGCCGGCAACGGCTGCGGATTCTCTAGTACAGCTGCTCTTCGGGGTGGTGGGAACGAGTTCCTGGTGCGGCTGGTGAGGAGCGTAAGCACCCTGTTGGGTCCTGAAGGAACAACCCGAGGTGGTTGTTGTTTCAGAGCCTTGAGGCAGACCGATTGAGTCTGTCGGGCGCCAGGCGCGGCCTGGTCTCGCATACCGCCGGCGGTTGCCGGGTTGTTGGTGTGGGGCTGTGGGTTGTGGGTTGGTTGTTTGTTGAGAATTGCACAGTGGACGCGAGCATCTTTGTGGTCAAGTTGTCAAGGGCGAACGGTGGATGCCTTGGCACCAGGAGCCGATGAAGGACGTGGGAGGCCGCGATAGGCCTGGGGGAGCTGTCAACCAAGCTGTGATCCCAGGGTGTCCGAATGGGGAAACCCGGCATCAGTCATGTGATGTCACCCGCACCTGAACACATAGGGTGTGTGGGGGGAACGCGGGGAAGTGAAACATCTCAGTACCCGTAGGAAGAGAAAACAATTTAGTGATTCCGTGAGTAGTGGCGAGCGAAAGCGGATTGAGGCTAAACCGGCTGCGTGTGATACCTGTCAGGGGTTGCGTGGTCGGGGTTGTGGGACCCTGCTGAGCAAGCTGACACTTGTTCGAGAAGTTACAAAGCCAGTGGTTAGTCGAACAGTCTGGAATGGCTGACCGTAGACGGTGATAGTCCGGTAGGTGAAAGTTGCTGGTCTTCTGTGGGTGTTCCCGAGTAGCGGCGGACTCCTGAAATCTGCCGTGAATCTGCCAGGACCACCTGGTAAGCCTAAATACTTCCTGGTGACCGATAGCGGACGAGTACCGTGAGGGAATGGTGAAAAGTACCCCGGGAGGGGAGTGAAATAGTACCTGAAACCGTTCGCCTACAATCCGTCGGAGCCTTGCGGGGTGACGGCGTGCCTTTTGAAGAATGAGCCTGCGAGTTAGTGGCATGTGGCGAGGTTAACCCGTGTGGGGGAGCCGTAGCGAAAGCGAGTCTGAATAGGGCGTTTTTAGTCGCATGCTCTAGACCCGAAGCGGAGTGATCTAGCCATGGGCAGGCTGAAGCGCGGGTAAGACCGCGTGGAGGGCCGAACCCACCAACGTTGAAAAGTTGGGGGATGACCTGTGGTTAGGGGTGAAAGGCCAATCAAACTCCGTGATAGCTGGTTCTCCCCGAAATGCATTTAGGTGCAGCGTCGCGTGTTTCTTGCCGGAGGTAGAGCACTGGATGGTCTAGGGGGCCCACAAGCTTACCGAAATCAGCCAAACTCCGAATGCCGGTAAGTGAGAGCGCGGCAGTGAGACTGCGGGGGATAAGCTTCGTAGTCGAGAGGGAAACAGCCCAGATCACCAGCTAAGGCCCCTAAGCGTGTGCTAAGTGGAAAAGGATGTGGGGTCGCATAGACAACCAGGAGGTTGGCTTAGAAGCAGCCACCCTTTAAAGAGTGCGTAATAGCTCACTGGTCAAGTGGTTCCGCGCCGACAATGTAGCGGGGCTCAAGCACACCGCCGAAGCTGTGGCATTCACATTTTAACTTCGCCTGGCCTTGATGCCAGGTGCAGGTGTGTGGATGGGTAGGGGAGCGTCGTGCCGGGGGTGAAGCAGCGGGGTGACCCAGTTGTGGACGCGGCACGAGTGAGAATGCAGGCATGAGTAGCGAAAGAAGGGTGAGAAACCCTTCCGCCGGATGACCAAGGGTTCCAGGGCCAGGCTAATCCGCCCTGGGTGAGTCGGGACCTAAGGCGAGGCCGAGAGGCGTAGTCGATGGACAACGGGTTGATATTCCCGTACCCGCGAAAGAGCGACCCTGACGAACCTCGTTGTGCTAACCACCCAAACCGGCCAAGACCTTCGGGTTGAGGTTGGGGAGCGTGGGAACCTGGCGGGTAGTAGTCAAGCGATGGGGTGACGCAGGAAGGTAGCTGAGCCCGGCCGGTGGTTGTGCCGGGGTAAGCGTGTAGGCCGGTGTGTAGGCAAATCCGCACACCATGGGGCTGAGACGTGATGCCGAGCCGATTCAGGTGAAGTCAGTGATCCTATGCTGCCGAGAAAAGCCTCTAGCGAGTTCTTAGCGGCC
>NZ_KK037233.1:5733997-5754033 GCF_000568915.1 Micromonospora sp. M42
GGACGAACCTCTGGTGTGCCAGTTGTCCCGCCAGGGGCACGGCTGGTTAGCTACGTTCGGAAGGGATAACCGCTGAAAGCATCTAAGCGGGAAGCTCGCTTCAAGATGAGGTATCCCACCCACTTTGTGGGGTAAGGCCCCCAGCTAGACGACTGGGTTGATAGGCCGGAAATGTAAGCCCGGTAACGGGTTCAGTTGACCGGTACTAATAGGCCGAGGACTTGACTACCAAGCTGCTACGCGTCCACTGTGCAACTCTGAACAAACGATCACCCACAGGGTTGGTTGACATGTTCATAGAGTTACGGCGGTCATGGCGGAGGGGAAACGCCCGGTCACATTCCGAACCCGGAAGCTAAGCCCTCCAGCGCCGATGGTACTGCACTCGGGAGGGTGTGGGAGAGTAGGACACCGCCGGACAACCTTTCGTTTCAGGGCCACCCCTCACGGGGGTGGCCCTGAAACGCGTCCACCCCGAAAACCGGTCCTCATGCCGGCGCGCGTGAACGGTGGACCACCCACCACTTCCCCGAACCGCCGAACCGGCCACCACTACCCCGTAATGGCGATCCGGGGGGCCATTACGCCGAGGTGGCGGCAACGGAGTGCCGGGAATGCAGCCACCTCCCCGGTATGGCGAACCGGGCCGCCATTGCGGGGAGCGGTCACCAGGGAGGGGACAGGCACCCGTCACCACGGCGACGTGACGGGGCGGGTGCCTGTCCCCTCGCCGTACTGGCGTGGACGAGTGCCCGCCGAGGTCGCGGTCAGCGCGTCTGGACGGACTCTCGGATGTCCCGGAACAGGGCCGCGGCGGCGTCGACCGTCCGGCCCGGGAACATGCCCATCACCACGCTGCCGTGGTCGGCCCACCCGCAGACCGCGAAGTCACCGCCGTCGCCGCTCGTCGTACCGCACTTCATCACGCCACCCAAACGGCCGGCGTCCACCTCGCGCAGGCCCGCGACCCGGCCGGTTTCGTCGGCCATCAGCCCGAACAGGGTGTCCAGGTCGCGTTCGGGCTGCCAGAGCAGCGTGGTGCCGCCGAACAGCAGCACCGAGCGCTTGGCGTCCCCGCGGTCGGAGTAGACGGCACCGTAGCCGCGGTCCAGCTCGATGTCGGCGGCGAGCCCGTCGCGCAGGTAGTCGGCGGTGCTGCGGGCCCGCTCGCTGTCGTCGCGTACCAGCCCGGCGACCTCGGTGGGCTGGCCGAGAGTGGTGTCCTTCTGCTGGAGCACCCGCCATCCACCGAGGCCGAGCACGCCGGCGCCGGCCAGGCCGGCCGCCAGCAGGGCGGCGAGGACGATCTTCCGGCGCCGGGAGACGGGCCGGCGTTCGGGCTCCTGCGCGGGGTCGCGGCGGCTCAGCTCGATCGGCTCTTCGGTCAGCTCGACCGGATCGGAACCCCCGTCGACCGGGCGCTCGGTGAGATGCGCGTCGGACATGACCGCCACCGTACGCGAATCACCGGTGGCGCACGTCAGGTCCTCGAAAGCGCTCCGTAGACTTTCAGGGTGACCGAGAGACTGGATGCCCGACGCCCCGACGCCCCGACCCTCGCCGGCCAGTACCAGCCCGGCGAGGTAGAGCAGCGACGGTACGAGCAGTGGGTAGCCGGCGGACACTTCCGGGCGTCGGCGGACAGCGAGAAGCCACCGTTCACCATCGTCATCCCGCCGCCCAACGTCACCGGCTCGCTGCACATGGGCCACGCGTTCGAGCACACGCTCATGGACGCGCTCACCCGGCGCAAGAAGATGCAGGGGTACGAGGCGCTCTGGCTGCCGGGCATGGACCACGCCGGCATCGCCACCCAGAACCTGGTCGAGCGGCAGCTCGCCGGTGAGGGGCTGTCCCGCCACGACCTCGGCCGGGAGAAGTTCGTCGAGCGGGTCTGGCAGTGGAAGGCCGAGTCCGGCGGCGCGATCCTGGGCCAGATGCGCCGGCTCGGCGACGCCGTCGACTGGGACCGCGAGCGTTTCACCATGGACGAGGGCCTGTCCCGGGCCGTGCAGACCATGTTCAAGAAGCTCTTCGACGACGGGCTCATCTACCGGGCCAACCGGATCATCAACTGGTGCCCGCGTTGCCTCACCGCGCTGTCCGACATCGAGGTGGAGCACACCGACGACGAGGGCGAGCTGGTCTCGATCCGCTACGGCGACGAGGTGGTGGTGGCCACCACCCGTGCCGAGACGATGCTCGGTGACACCGCGGTGGCGGTGCACCCGGACGACGAGCGGTACCGGCACCTGATCGGCACCGAGGTGGAGCTTCCGCTCACCGACCGGCGGATCCCGATCGTCGCCGACGAGCACGTCGACCCGAGCTTCGGCACCGGCATGGTCAAGGTGACCCCGGCGCACGACCCGAACGACTTCGAGATCGGCCAGCGGCACGACCTGCCCTCGCTGACGATCATGGACGAGCGCGGGATCATCACCGCGCCCGGCCCGTTCGAGGGCCTGGACCGGTACGAGGCCCGCCCGGCGATCGTCGCGGCGCTGCGCGAGCAGGGCCGGATCGTGGCCGAGAAGCGGCCGTACCTGCACGCAGTGGGGCACTGCTCGCGCTGCAAGACGACTGTCGAGCCGCGGCTGTCGCTGCAGTGGTTCGTCAACACCGGGCCGCTCGCGAAGGCCGCCGGCGACGCGGTGCGCGACGGCCGGGTGGCGATCGAGCCGGCCGAGCTGGCCAAGCGCTACTTCGCCTGGGTCGACAACATGCACGACTGGTGCATCTCCCGCCAGCTGTGGTGGGGTCACCGCATTCCCGTCTGGTACGGCCCGGACGGCGAGATCGTCTGCGTCGGCCCGGACGAGGAACCGCCGTCCGGCGAGGGCTGGCGGCAGGACGAGGACGTGCTGGACACCTGGTTCTCCAGCGGCCTGTGGCCGTTCTCCACGCTCGGCTGGCCCGAGCGCACCCCGGACCTGGCGAAGTTCTACCCGACCAGCGTGCTGGTCACCGGCTACGACATCCTGTTCTTCTGGGTCGCCCGGATGATGATGTTCGGCCTGTACGCGATGGACGGCGTGCAGCCGTTCGACGTGGTGGCGCTGCACGGCATGGTCCGCGACGAGCACGGCAAGAAGATGTCGAAGTCGTTCGGCAACGTGGTGGACCCGCTGGACTGGATCGACCGGTTCGGCGCCGACGCCACCCGGTTCACGCTGGCCCGGGGCGCGAACCCCGGTCAGGACGTGCCGGTCAGCGAGGAGTGGTGCCAGGGCTCCCGCAACTTCTGCAACAAGCTCTGGAACGCCACCCGGTTCGCGCTGCTCAACGGCGCGCACACCGGCGGCCCGCTGCCGGACGCCGCCGACCTCTCCACCGTCGACAGGTGGATCCTGTCCCGGCTGGCGCACGTCGCCGCCGAGGTGGACGAGCAGTTCGAGGCGTACGAGTTCGCGAAGGTCTGCGACCTGCTCTACCACTTCGCGTGGGACGACGTCTGCGACTGGTACGTGGAGCTGAGCAAGCCGGTGCTGGCCGAGGGCGGGCCGGCTGCCGACGCCACCCGGCGGGTGCTCGGGCACGTGCTGGACCAGCTCCTGCGGCTGCTGCACCCGGTCATCCCGTTCGTCACCGACGAGCTGTGGGCCGCGCTGAGCGGCGGCGAGACCGTGCTGACGGCGTCCTGGCCGGTCGCCGACCGTACCCTCGTCGACGACGCCGCGGAAGGCGAAGTCGCCACCCTCCAGCGGGTGGTGACCGAGGTCCGGCGGTTCCGGTCGGACCAGGGGCTGCGGCCGACCCAGCGGGTCGCCGCGCGGCTCGACGGCCTGACCGGCGCGGGCATCGCGGCGCACGAGCCGCTGGTGCGCTCGCTGGCCCGGCTCGACGCGCCCGGCGACGACTTCCAGGCCAGCGCCACGCTGGCCATGCCCGGCGCGGTCAGCGTCGCGCTGGACACCCGCGGCTCGATCGACGTGGCCGCCGAGCGCGCCCGGCTCACGAAGGACCGGGCGGCGGCCGAGAAGGAGGCCACCCAGGCGCGGGCGAAGCTGGACAATCCGGCGTTCGTCGGCAAGGCGCCCGAGCCGGTGGTGGCGAAGATCCGCGAACGGCTGGCGGTGGCCGAGGCGGACCTGGTCCGGATCGACGCCGCCCTGGAGGCGCTGCCCTCGTGAGCGACCGCACCGACCGCACCGACCGCAGCGCGTTCGCCGAGGTGGAGGCCGCGCTCAACGCGCGTGGCTTCACCCGGATGCACTTCGAGCTGGAGAAGATCGAAACCCTGCTCGACCTGCTGGGCAGCCCGCAGCGGGCGTACCCGTCGATTCACCTGACCGGCACCAACGGCAAGACCTCGACGGCCCGGATGATCGACTCGCTGCTGCGGGCGTTCGGGCTGCACACCGGCCGCTACACCAGCCCGCACCTGGAGACCGTCCGGGAGCGGATCAGCCTGGACGGCGAGGCGGTGAGCGAGGAGCGGTTCGTGTCCACGTACCGGGAGATCGCGCCGCTGGCCGAGCTGGTCGATCAGCGGTTCGCCGAGCCGCTGACGTACTTCGACATGACCACGGCGCTGGCGTTCGCCACGTTCGCCGACGCCCCGGTCGACGTGGCCGTGGTGGAGGTCGGGCTCGGCGGCGCGGAGGACGCGACGAACGTCATCCAGGCCGGCGTCGCCGTGATCACCCCGATCGGGCTGGACCACACCGAGTGGCTCGGCGATACGATCGAGGACATCGCGCTGCACAAGGCCGGCATCATCCACCCCGGCGCCACGGTGATCGCGGCGGCGCAGGAGGAGGAGGCGGCCCGCCCGATCCTGGAACGCTGCGCCGAGGTCAACGCCACAGTCGCCCGGGAGGGCGCCGAGTTCGGCGTGCTGCGGCGCGCGGTCGCAGTCGGCGGCCAGGTGCTGACCATCCAGGGCCTGGGCGGCGTGTACGAGGAGATCTTCATCCCGCTGCACGGCGCGCACCAGGCGCAGAACGCGGCGGTGGCGCTGGCCGCGGTGGAGGCGTTCCTCGGCGTCGGGGCCCGGCGGCAGCTCGACATCGAGGCGGTCCGGGAGGGCTTCGCCGCGACCAGCTCGCCGGGCCGGCTGGAGCGGGTACGGACCGCGCCGACGGTGCTGCTCGACGGCGCGCACAACCCGCACGGCATGGCCGCCACGGTGGCCGCGCTGCAGGAGGAGTTCGCGTTCAGCAAGCTGGTCGGCGTGCTGGCGGTGCTCGGCGACAAGGACGCGGCGAGCCTGCTGGAACTGCTCGAACCGGTGCTCGACTCGATCGTGGTGGCGGAGAACAGCTCGCCCCGGGCGATGCCGGTGGACGAGCTGGCCGCGCTGGCGCGGGAGATCTTCGGGCCGGAGCGGGTGCAGGTGGCCCGGGAGATGCCCGACGCGATCGAGGCGGCGGTGGCGGAGGCCGAGGCGGACGTGCCGGGCGAGCTGGCGGGGGTGGGCGTGCTGGTCACCGGATCGGTGGTGACAGTGGCCGACGCCCGCCGGCTGCTCAAGCGATGACCGGCCCGCAGCATGGCCCGGACGCGGACCAGGCCGGTCCGGAGCAGGCGGGCGGCGAGCGGCGGTCCGGGCTCCGGAACCCGGACAAGGCGGTACGTGGACTGGGCGCCGGCACGATGGCGCTGGAGGCGCTGGTGCTGCTGCTGGCCATCCAGCCGATCCGGGTGGTCGGAGGTGACCTGAGCGGCGCGGCGATCGGCGCGATCGTGGCGCTGGCGGTCGCCTGCGTGGTGCTGGCCGGCCTGATGCGCCGACCGTGGGCGTGGCACGCCGGCACGGTGCTTCAGGGTCTGCTGCTGCTCTCCGGGCTGCTGCACTGGTCGCTGTTCGCGCTCGGGGTGATGTTCGCGCTGGTGTGGGCGTACGCGCTGCACGTGCGGCGGGTCATCCTCGGCTGAGCGCCGTCGCGCGCGGCGCGGTGCCGCGCGGTGTTGTGTTAAGAAGGGCCCCTTCCTCTACCTGAGGCGTTAAGAAGGGGCCCTTCCTTACACCTCGGCGAGGGTGCGCCACTGGGTCAGGGCGACGCCGTGACCGTCGGGGTCGCGGAAGGCCGCCGCCCACACCTCCAGCTTGGTGCCCCGGTTGACCACGCGCGGCGCGTACGTGAACCGGACGCCCGATTCGCGCAGCCGCTCGTACGCGCCCTGGATGTCGTCCACCTCGAGGTTGACGTGCACCAGCCGGCGGCTGATCGGGGCGGCGCCGGTGACCCGGCGCAGCACCAGCCGGGTCGGCCCGGAGGCGAGCACGGCGTTGCCCTCGCCCCGGTCCAGCTCGTCGAAGCCGAGTTCGCGGTAGAAGTCGAGGGACCGGTCCAGGTCGGTGACGAGCAGGGTGATGCCGACGCCGCTGATCGGGCTGCCCAGCCCGTCCGGCTCGTCCGGCCCGGTGGACGCGGCCGAGCCGGACGGGCCGAAGATGGCCTCGTCCAGCTCCTCGGCCGTGGGCGGGGTGTCGGAGCGCCGGGGCGCGTCCGCCGGGTCGTCCAGCGGCACGTCGATCGGGTCGGGCACGGTCTCGACGGGAATGGTGTCGGCCGCCTCGGCGCGCGTGCTGTCGGGTGCCGGGGCGCCGATCGGCTCCTCGGCCGGGACGCGGGGCGCCGGGGCGCGGCGGGGGAGCGGGCCGGCGGCTGCCGGTTCGACGAGCTGCCCCTCCAGCACCATCCGGCCGCTGGGGCTCTGGTGCAGCACCACCGGCTCGCGCTCCTCGGCCCGGGGCGGCACGTCGTCCAGGTACTCCTCCGGCGCGGGCGGGTAGTCGTCGCGGAAGTCGTCCTCGGGCGCGCGCCCGGCCCACGGCGGCGCCTCCTGCGCGATCAGCGGCTCGTCCAGCGGGTCCGGGGTGTCGTACTCGGGCGGCAGGTCGGCCACCGCGGCGGCGGTCTCCGCGTGGGTGGGCACCTCGTCCCAGAGGACGCGCACGTGCCGCTGGTCGTCCAGCGCCACCCGGACCGGCAGCGCCTGGCCGAGTGAGGGCCACTTGGCGACCGGCACCCGAGGCTCGATGATCTTCTTGGACCGGGGCGGCAATCCGGGCGCGTCGATTACCAGTTGCAGCTCGCAGCGGCCGAACGCGTACTGGGTGGGTGGTTCGGAGGCGCTGTGCACGTGCCCCAGCCCGATCACCCAGGTGCGACCGCCGCCGCGTACCGTGGCCAGCGCGATCGCCAGCACCAGCAGCGCGACGCCGAGCGCCACGATGGCCCAGCTGGTCATGCCCAGCCCGAACACCGTCACGAAGGTGGCGACGGTGCCCAGCACCGTGCCGATCAGTTTGCGTACCGGCGCGATCGTGCGGTTCCCGCCATTCGCCACAGTGGACCTCCCAGGGGTTCCAGGGCCAGGCTAGGCCGCCACGGCGGGCCAGGGAAGACGCAGCCGCCGCGCCGGCGCCGGGACCGGGTCGCTACGCTGACCGTACCCAGCCGACCCCGTTTGAGTGCGCAGGAGGAAACCAGCGTGTCCAGCAGCAGCCCGGACGAGCGGACGCTCGTACTGATCAAGCCCGACGCGGTGCGCCGCGGTCTGGTGGGCGAGATCCTGTCCCGTTTCGAGCGCAAGGGCCTGCGGATCGACGCGATGGTGAGCCGGACCATGGACGGCGACTTCGCCGACCAGCACTACGCCGAGCACGTCGACAAGCCCTTCTACCCGCCGCTGAAGACGTTCATGACCAGCGGCCCGCTGGTGGCGCTGGTGCTCTCCGGCGACCAGGTGATCGAGGTGGTGCGCGCCATGATCGGCAGCACCGACGGCCGCAAGGCCGCCGCCGGCACGATCCGGGGCGACCTGTCGCTGTCGAACCGGGAGAACCTGGTGCACGCCTCCGACTCGGCGGACAGCGCCAAGCGCGAGATCGCGCTCTGGTTCCCCGAGCTGGCCTGACCGACGCGCCGACGGCCCCGGCCCGCTCCTGGCGGGACCGGGGCCGTCGTGTGTCAGCGATCAGACCTGCGCCGGCGGCTGCGTCCGGCAGGTCACCGCGACCCGGTTCCACACGTTGATGGTGGCGATCGCCACCACCAGGTCGGCCAGTTCCTTCTCCGACCACACCTTCGCCGCGCCGTCCCAGACGTCGTCCGGCACGCCGTGCTCGCCGAGCCGGGTCACCGCGTCGGTGAGGGCCAGCGCGGCCCGCTCCCGCTCGTCGAAGAACGGCGCCTCCCGCCACGCCGCGACCGCGAACAGCCGGCGGCTGTCCTCCCCGGCCCCCAGCGCCTCCCGGCTGTGCATGTCCACGCAGAACGCACAGCCGTTGAGCATCGACGCCCGCAGCTTCACCAGCTCCAGCACGGTGTGGTCCACGTTCGTCCGGACGTACTTCTCCAGGCCCAGCACGGCCTGGTACGCCTCCGGCGCCACCGCCGCCATGTCCATCCGGCTCATCGCCGCCTCCTCGTTGGTTGGGGTACGCGCACAGGACGGGGCACGGCGGGCGCGGCGTGACGCGCCTGCGGTGTGACGGTGGTCATGGCCGGGCCGACAACAATCGTTGACGTTCCGGTCACCTCGACCGGAGTTCCCGGCCACCTGCGGCCGGTAGACCGGGCTGGCGACACTGCCGAGACCGGGAGAACCCATGACGCACATCGATCGACGTACCCTGCTCCGCGCCGGCCTGGTCGCCGGCGCTTATGCCCCTGGCGTTCGTGGGGGACCTGCTCCTATCGAGCTAGCTGGGCAATGGTTAGCCGGGCTGGCGCGCCATCGCTTGTGACCACACTGACTTCGGCCCGGCCCGGAGGCTGGTCGAGGTGAGCCGCCGGCCGGACCTGCGCGGCGCCCGCCTGGTGCGCGGCCCGGTGGTCGACCCCACCGGCGACCTCACCGGCAAGGTCCGCCTGCGCGGCCTGCCCGCGGGCCAGCGGCTGCACTACCGGGTACGGGTGGAGAGCCTGGACCGGCACGGCCTGTGCAGCGAGCCGCTGACCGGCTCGTTCGCCACCGCCCCCGGGCGGCAGCAGCGGCGTGACGTGCGGTTCGTGTGGACCGGCGACATCGTCGGGCAGGGCTGGGGGATCAGCCCCGACTTCGACGGGCTGGCGATCTTCCGGGCCATGCGGGAGCGCCGCCCGGACTTCTTCCTGTGCAGCGGCGACACCGTGTACGCCGACGGCCCGCTGACCGAGAGCGTGGTGTTGCCGGACGGGCGCACCTGGCGCAACCTGGTGACGCCGGAGAAGAGCAAGGTGGCCGAGACACTCGCCGAGTACCGGGGGCAGTTCGCGTACAACCTGCTCGACGAGCACCTGCGGGCGTTCGCCGCCGAGGTGCCGCAGATCAACCAGTGGGACGACCACGAGGTGGTGAACAACTGGTACCCGGGGGAGATCCTGACCGACGAGCGGTACGGCGAGAAGCGGGTGGACGTGCTCGCCGCCCGGGCCCGGCAGGCGTTCCACGAGTGGCTGCCGGTGCCGGCCGGCGGGCCGATGTACCGCAAGCTGTCGTACGGGCCGCTGCTGGACGTGTTCGTGCTGGACATGCGCACCTACAAGGACCCGAACGACGGCAACACGTACGCCGACCGCAACCGGGGGCTGCTCGGCAGGGCGCAGCGGGAGTGGCTGATCCGGGAGCTGCGCGCGTCCCGGGCCACCTGGAAGGTGATCGCCAACGACCTGCCGATCGGCGTGGTGGTGCCGGACGGGGCAGACGCCCAGGAGGGCGTGGCGCAGGGCGACCACGGCGCGCCGGCCGGCCGGGAGTTGGAGTTCGCCGAGGTGCTGCGCGCCTCGCACCGGGCCGGGGTGACCGGACTGGTGTTCCTCACCGCCGACGTGCACTACACCGCCGCCCACCACTACGACCCGGCCCGTGCGGCGGTGCGGGACTTCAGCCCGTTCTGGGAGTTCGTCTCCGGCCCGGCGCACGCGGGCGCATTCGGCCCGAACGCGCTGGACGGCACGTTCGGCCCGAAGGCGGTGTTCGTGCACGCCCCGCCGCGCGCCAACACCTCCCCGGCCGAGGGCTTCCAGCACTTCGGCGAGGTCACGATCGACGGCCCGTCGGCGGCTCTGACGGTCCACCTGCGGGACCGCTCCGGCGCCTCGCTCTGGACCACCACCCTCCCGGCCCCGTGGCGCCGCTGACACCTCGCCGGGCAGTGGAATACCCGGCGGCGCGGCACGGCGGGCAGGGGGTCGAGTACGCTTGAACGCACAGGCGACGACCCGGCCATCACCGGTGAGCCTCCGGAGGAACAGCCGGGTGACCGGCCCAGTAGAACCGGACGGGACGGCCCGTCACAGCCGGCCAACGAGCGGGCGGTCGCACCTCGGCCGCCAAGCGGGGTGGTACCGCGGGCCACGCCCGGGACGCCGGTCACGGCGTACCGGATCCGGCTCGTCCTCGCAGAGCACAGACGAGTGAGCTGCTGAGGAGCGACAGGCGATGGCCTATCCGTTGCACGACCCGTCCGGCGCCGGTGTCCCGGCGAGCCCGGACCTGCCCGCGGTCGAGCGCCGGGTCCTGGAGCACTGGACGGCCGACAAGACCTTCGAGGCGTCCGTCGAGGCCCGCGACGCCGGCCGCGACGGCGAGAACGAGTACGTCTTCTACGACGGCCCCCCGTTCGCCAACGGCCTGCCGCACTACGGCCACCTGTTCACCGGCTACGTCAAGGACGTGGTGCCGCGCTACCAGACCATGCGCGGCCGGCGCGTCGAGCGCCGGTTCGGCTGGGACTGCCACGGCCTGCCCGCCGAGGTGGTGGCCGAGAAGCAGCTCGGCATCACCACCAAGGCGGAGATCCTCGACCTCGGCGTGGCCCGCTTCAACGACGCCTGCCGCACCTCCGTGCTGGAGTTCACGCACGACTGGGAGCGGTACGTCACCCGGCAGGCCCGCTGGGTCGACTTCGCCAACGACTACAAGACGCTCGACCTGGACTACATGGAAAGCGTCATGTGGGCCTTCAAGACCCTGCACGACAAGGGCCTGGTCTACGAGGGCTTCCGGGTGCTGGCGTACTGCTGGCGGTGCGAGACCCCGCTGTCGAACACCGAGACCCGGATGGACGACGTCTACCGGGACCGGCACGACCCGACGCTCACCGTCTGGTTCGGGCTGACCGCTGACGAGAACGCGCCGGAGCCGCTGCGCGGGCCGGTCAAGCTGGGCGTGTGGACCACCACGCCGTGGACGCTGCCGTCGAACCTGGCGCTCGCCGTCGGCCCCGACATCGAGTACGCGGTGCTGGAACGCGACGGTGAGCGCTACGTCGTCGGCGCCGCGCGCCTCGGCGCGTACGCCAAGGAGCTGGAGGGGTACGAGCAGGTCGGCACGGTGTACGGCCGGGACCTGGTCGGGCGTCGCTACACGCCGCTGTTCGACTTCCTGGTCGAGCCGGCCGGGGAGAACGCCTACCAGGTGCTCGCCGCGGACTTCGTCACCACCGAGGACGGCACCGGGATCGTCCACCTCGCCCCCGCGTTCGGTGAGGACGACCAGAACGTCTGCAACGCCGCCGGCATCCCCACCGTCGTGACCGTGGACGACCACACCCGGTTCACCGCGCTGGTGCCGCCGTACCAGGGCGAGCAGGTCTTCGACGTGAACAAGCCGGTGATCCGGGAACTCAAGGAGCGGGGCGTGGTGCTGCGGCAGGACACCTACACCCACTCCTACCCGCACTGCTGGCGCTGCGACACCCCGCTGGTCTACAAGGCGGTGTCGTCCTGGTTCGTCGCGGTGACGAAGTTCAAGGACCGGATGGTCGAGCTGAACCAGCAGATCAACTGGACGCCCGGGCACATCAAGGACGGCTCGTTCGGCAAGTGGCTGGCCAACGCCCGCGACTGGTCGATCAGCCGGAACCGGTTCTGGGGCTCGCCGATCCCGGTGTGGCGCTCCGACGACCCGAACTACCCGCGGGTGGACGTGTACGGGTCGCTGGCCGACATCGAGCGTGACTTCGGCGTACGCCTGACCGACCTGCACCGGCCGGCGGTGGACGACCTGGTCCGTCCCAACCCGGACGACCCGACGGGCAAGTCGATGATGCGCCGGGTACCGGAGGTGCTGGACTGCTGGTTCGAGTCCGGCTCGATGCCGTTCGCCCAGGTGCACTACCCGTTCTCCAACCGCGAGTGGTTCGAGCACCACTACCCGGGTGACTTCATCGTCGAGTACATCGGG
Source organism: Micromonospora sp. M42 (assembly GCF_000568915.1). Taxonomy (NCBI): domain Bacteria; kingdom Bacillati; phylum Actinomycetota; class Actinomycetes; order Micromonosporales; family Micromonosporaceae; genus Micromonospora; species Micromonospora sp. M42. Next base: position 5,746,121 of record NZ_KK037233.1, read on the forward strand.
CAGACCCGCGGCTGGTTCTACACCATGCACGTGCTGGCCACCGCGCTGTTCGACAGGCCGGCGTTCCGCAACTGCATCAGCCACGGCATCCTGCTCGGCTCGGACGGCCGCAAGATGTCCAAGAGCCTGCGCAACTACCCGGACGTCTACCACGTCTTCGACTCCTACGGGTCGGACGCGATGCGGTGGATGCTGATGTCCTCGCCGGTGCTGCGCGGCGGCGACATGGCGGTCACCGAGTCGCTGATCCGGGACGCGGTGCGCCAGGTGCTGCTGCCGCTGTGGAACGTCTGGTACTTCTTCTCGCTCTACGCCAACGCCGACGGCTACACCGCGCGTCGCCGTACCGACTCCACGCACGTGCTCGACCGGTACGTGCTGGCGAAGACGAACGAGCTGGTGGCGACCGTCGGCGCGCAGATGGACGCGTACGACATCTCCGGTGCGTGCGCCACCGTGCGGTCCTACCTGGACGCGCTGACCAACTGGTACGTGCGCCGGTCCCGGGACCGGTTCTGGGCCGGCGACGCTGACGCGTTCGACACGCTCTCGACGGTGCTGGAGACGCTGTGCCGGGTGGTCGCGCCGCTGGCGCCGCTGACCGCCGAGGAGATCTGGCGCGGGCTGACCGGCGAGCGGTCGGTGCACCTGACCGACTGGCCGCGGGCGGACGAGTTCCCGGCCGACCACGAGCTGGTCTCCGCGATGGACAACGTGCGGTCGGTCGCCTCGGCGGCGCTGTCCCTGCGCAAGGCCAAGGGCCTGCGGGTACGGCTGCCGCTGGCGAAGCTGACAGTGGCCTCGCCCGTCGCCGCCCAGCTGCGGCCCTTCGCCGACCTGGTCGCCGACGAGGTCAACGTGAAGGAGGTAGTGCTCACCGACGAGGTGTCCGCGTACTGCCAGCAGGTCCTCACCGTGGTGCCGCGGGCGCTCGGCCCGCGCGTCGGCAAGTCCGTCCAGCAGGTGATCAAGGCGGTCAAGGCGGGGGAGTGGGAGCTGCGCGACGGCGCCCCGGTCGCCGCCGGGGTCACGCTCGCCGAGGGCGAGTACGAGCTGCGCCTGGTCGCCGCCGACGCCGAGCACTCCGCGCCGCTACCCGGCGGTGAGGGCGTGGTCGTGCTGGACACCGAGGTCACGCCGGAACTGGCCGCCGAAGGGCTGGCCCGGGACGTGGTCCGGGTCGTGCAACAGGCCCGCCGCGACGCCGACCTGGACGTGTCCGACCGGATCACGGTGGCCGTCTCCGCCTCCGAGGACGTACGCGCGGCGGTCGCCGCGTACACCGAGTTCGTGGCCCGGGAGGTGCTGGCCGACAGCATCGACTTCGCCGAGGGGCTCGACGGCTTCGCCGGCGAGGCCGGCGACGGCGAGCGGGTCACAGTGACGGTCCGGAAGGTCTGAGCCGGACCGGGTGCCCTCCCCCGCCCCCGTGGCGGGGGAGGGCCCAGCCCCAGCGAGTGGACTGCGGGCCACCCGCTCGGTGACGGACGGCCGCGTCGGCTACCGTGACAGCGCCTGTTTCACGTACGACCGCCGGAGGACCCGTGCCCCTGCTCTACACCATCGGCAAGCTCACCGTGGCGCCCGCGCTCCGGTTGGCCTTCCGTCCGCACGTGGAGGGTTTGGAGCACATCCCGGCGACCGGCGGCGCGATCTTCGCCAGCAACCACCTCTCCGTCGCCGACGAGCTGCTGCTCGGCACCGTGGTGCCCCGCCACCTGGCGTTCTGGGCCAAGTCGGAGTACTTCAAGGGCACCGGCCTCAAGGGCGGCTTCTCCAAGTTCGTGCTCACCGGGCTGGGCGCGATCCCGGTCGAGCGGGCCGGCGGGCGGGCCGCGCTCACCGCGTTCGACGCGGCGATCCCGGTGCTCAAGGCCGGTGACCTGGTCGCCGTCTACCCGGAGGGCACCCGTTCGCCGGACGGGCGGCTCTACCGCGGGCGTACCGGCACGGTCCGGCTGGCCATCGCCGCCGGCGTGCCGATCATCCCGGTCGGCGTGACCGGCACCGACAAGGCCCAGCCGATCGGTACGCGGATCCCGCGACCGGGCCGGGCCAAGATCACCATCAAGTTCGGCAAGCCGCTGGACTTCACCGGCCGTCCCGACGACCGCACGTCGCTGCGCGCGATGACCGACGAGATGATGGCCGAGATCCAGAAGCTCAGCGGCCAGGAGTACGTCCCGCGCTACGCGCCCAAGCGCACCGACCAGGCCGCCGGTGAGCAGACCGCCTGAGCGGTCAGGACTTCGGCACCACCACGCGCTGACGCAGATCGTTCAGTAGCCGCCCGCTGTCGTCCACGGACAACCGGGTGAACACGCCTGTGGTCAGACTGCCGTGGTCGGCCGAGGCGCAGACCACCACCGAGTCGCCGTCCGCCCGGCCGACCGCGCAGCGCGCGTACCGGCCCCGGACGCCGGTCTCCACGTTCACCGACTCCTTCAGGGCGTACTCCCCGGCGAGGCGGTCGATCTCCGCCTTGGCGTCCGACTCCGGGCTGAACCGCAGGCCGGTGCTGCCGAACAACGTCACCCGCTTGCCGTCGCTCGTCGTGTAGATACCGGCGAACGTGTCCTCGGCGAGCAGGTTCGACTCGCGTACCCGGCTCTTCAGCTCCTCGGCGGCGGCCTGGCTGCGCTCGTCCTGGCGCAGCCGCATCGAGTCGATCTGGTCCGGGAGGCTGGCGCGGGCCGGGTACTGGCTGGAGATCGGCTGGAACCACCACAGCGGCAGGCCGCAGCAGCACGCGACGCTGAGCAGCAGCACCCAGGGCCAGCGACGCCGTCGGCGGGTCCGCTTGGGCGGCTGCTGCCAGCCCGGCGGCGGCGCGACCGGCGGCCCGGCCTTGCCCCGGCGCTGCTTCGGCGGCCGCGCCGGCTTGGCCGGGGCGGGAGCCGCCGGTGGTGGCAGGGGACGGGCGGCCGGCGCGGCGGGGTACTGCGGCGCGTGCGGCGGCGGCGACACCGGCCGGGCCGGGTGATGCGGCGGCGGTGAGACCGGCCGGGCGGCCGGTGCGGCGGGGTGTGCCGGGTGGTGCGGCGGCGTGGAGACCGGCCGCGCGGCGGGCGGCTGCGGGTGGGGTGGCTGCGGCGGCGCCGGGTGGGCCGGGTGGGGGTTCGGCGTCGACCAGGGCGCGGTGTACGGCAGCGTCGGCGTCAGGGGCGGCAGCTCCGGCGCGTGCAGCTCCCAGCCGGTGGTGTCCACCCCCTCCCACGGGTCGACCGGCGTGGCGTGCTCGGGCGAGTCCAGCGGCGGCACCGGCGTGGGCTCGGCGGACGCGCCCCAGCGCGGCCGGCTCGGCGGCGGTGGCGGGACGGCGGCGGAGCCGCTCCAGCGGGGCGCCTCGACGCGGGTGGCGTTCGGTGCGTTCCCAGTCGGGTTCGGGGCGTTGTCCACCCGGGTGGGGTCCGGCGTGGTGGCCGAGGGTGGCTGCGGCGCGGCGTCGATCCGGGTCGGGTCCGGCGTGGTGGTGGCCGCCGGCGGCTGCGGGGCCGCGTCGATCCGGGTCGGGTCCGGCTGGCGGCCCGTGCGGGGAGTGGGGGCGGGTGTGATCCGGCCCGGCACCGGGGCCGACCCGCGGGCCCGTGGGACCGGCACCTGCGGGACGGTGTCGGTCCCCCCGGCGGCTGTCGCGGTGTTGTCGGCCGGTGTTCCGGCGGTCTCGGCGGGTGTTTCGGCGTCGGTTGCCGGGGCGTCAGCGCTGTCGGCGGGCGTCTCGGTGCCGGCGGCGAGGGCCTCAGCGCTGTCCGTGGCCGTCTCGGTCGCGGCGGACTGGACCTTGTCGGTGGGTGTCTCGGTTCCGGTGGGCTGGACCTTGGCGGTGGGCGTCTCGGTCTCGATGGGCTGGACCTTCTCGGTGGGCTTCTCGGTTCCGGTGGGCTCGACCCTGTCCGTGGGCGTCTCGGGCGCGGTGGCGTCGACCTCGTTCGTGGGTGTCTCGGCCTCGGTGGTCCCCGGCTGCGGGGCCGCGTCGTGCGAAGGCGCGGCGGTGTCCGGCGTGGTGGACGGCCGGCCCTCGGGTGCGGCGGCTCCCGGCGCGGCGGACGGCGACGCCGGAGCGGAGGCGCCGGTGGCGTCCTCGGTGTCGACGGCGGTGGCCGGCTCGATGACGGTCGGCTCCTCGGCCCCGTCGGCCGGCCGGCCCGCCCCCGGCTGCGGCTGCGGCATCGCGGCTATCTCCTCTCGCGCCCGTTGCGAGGTTAGTACCGCCCCGCCACCCAGGACTAATCCCGCCCGCTCACCGGCCCCACTCCGGTGATCAAGGAGTTCGTGTCCGGTGGGAGCGCGGGACAGCCCGCAAACTCCTTGATCAACGCGGCGGACACGGGCGCGGGTGTGGCGGCGGGGACGGCGGGGCGGGGGCACCGCGTACGCTTGGGCATCATGAGTGCCCCGTCCACCACCCCGCGTCCCGCCGCCGCCAACTCGGTCTGGCCTCGGCTGGAGCCGTTGCTGCCGCAGGTGACCAAGCCCATCCAGTACGTGGGTGGAGAGCTGGGCGCGGTGGTCAAGGACTGGGACGCCGCCACCGTCCGGTGGGCGCTGATGTATCCGGACGCGTACGAGGTGGGCCTGCCCAACCAGGGCGTGCAGATCCTGTACGAGGTGCTCAACGAGCTGCCCGACGTGCTGGCCGAGCGGACGTACGCGGTCTGGCCGGACCTGGAGAAGCTGATGCGCGCCCACGGCGTGCCGCAGTTCACCGTCGACGCCCACCGCCCGGTGCGTGACTTCGACGTGTTCGGCGTCTCGTTCTCCACCGAGCTGGGCTACACCAACCTGCTCACCGCGATCGACCTGGCCGGCATCCCGCTGCTCGCGGCCGACCGCACCGACGCCGACCCGGTGATCGTGGCCGGCGGGCACGCCGCGTTCAACCCGGAGCCGATCGCCGACTTCGTCGACGCCGCGGTGCTCGGCGACGGCGAGGAGGCGGTGCTGGAGATCACCGCCATCGTGCGGGAGTGGAAGGCCGAGGGCTCCCCGGGCGGCCGGGACGAGCTGCTGCTGCGGCTGGCCCGGACCGAGAGCGTCTACGTGCCGCGCTTCTACGACGTCGACTACCTGCCCGACGGCCGCATCCAGCGGGTCGTGCCGAACCGCCCGGACGTGCCGTTCCGGGTGCACAAGCGCACGACGATGGACCTGGACGCCTGGCCGTACCCGAAGAAGCCCCTGGTCCCGCTCGCCGAGACGGTCCACGAGCGGTACGCGGTGGAGATCTTCCGGGGCTGCACCCGGGGCTGCCGGTTCTGCCAGGCCGGCATGATCACCCGTCCGGTGCGGGAGCGCTCGATCACCACCGTCGGCCAGATGGTCAAGGAAGGGCTGGAGTTCTCCGGCTTCCACGAGGTCGGCCTGCTGTCGCTGTCGTCGGCCGACCACTCGGAGATCGGCGACATGTGCTCCGGCCTGGCCGAGCAGTACGCCGGCACGAACGTCTCGCTGTCACTGCCCTCGACCCGGGTGGACGCGTTCAACATCGACCTGGCCCAGGAGCTGTCCCGCAACGGGCGGCGGACCGGTCTGACGTTCGCCCCGGAGGGCGGGTCGGAGCGGATCCGCAAGGTGATCAACAAGATGGTGTCGAAGGAAGACCTCATCCGCACCGTGGTCACCGCGTACTCCAACGGCTGGCGGCAGGTGAAGCTCTACTTCATGTGCGGCCTGCCCACCGAGACCGACGAGGACGTCCTGGAGATCGCCGACATGGCGCACGAGGTGATCCGGGCCGGCCGCGCCGCCACCGGGTCCAAGGACATCCGCTGCACGGTCTCCATCGGCGGTTTCGTGCCCAAGCCGCACACCCCGTTCCAGTGGGCCTCGATGGAGCGGCCGGAGGTCATCGACGGCCGGCTCAAGCTGCTCAAGCAGGCGATCAACAGCGACCGGTCGCTGGGCCGGGCGATCGGCTTCCGCTACCACGACGGCGAGCCGTCGCTGATCGAGGGCCTGCTGTCCCGGGGCGACCGCCGGGTCGGCGCGGTGATCCGCAAGGTCTGGGAGAACGGCGGCCGGTTCGACGGCTGGAGCGAGCACTTCTCGTACCAGCGCTGGGTGGACGCCGCCGCCGAGGTGCTGCCGGCGTACGGCGTGGACCTCGACTGGTACACCACCCGCGAGCGCGAGGAGCTGGAGGTCCTGCCCTGGGACCACCTCGACTCCGGCCTGGACAAGGACTGGCTCTGGCAGGACTGGCAGGACTCGCTGTCGGAGTACGAGCAGGACGACTGCCGCTGGACGCCCTGCTTCGACTGCGGTGTGTGCCCGTCCATGGACACCGAGATCCAGATCGGCCCGACCGGCCGCAAGCTGCTGCCGCTCACCCCGGTCAATGGACTGAAGCTGCCCGCCGCCGCCCAGGGCTGAGGCGCGGACCGTACCGGAGCGCGGGAACCCGACCGGGTTCCCGCGCTCCGTCGTCCTTCCGGGCGACCGCGCGCGTGCGCGGGGTGGGGCTGCCCCGACTGGTGCATCCTCGATACGCTGCGTCCGTAATGGACCGGCCGGGGCCGGTAGCGGGGAGGACAGCAGACATGGGCATCAATCCGCCGGATACCGGCGATCTGCACGTCAGCGTCGAGGACCTGGACGCCGCGGCGGAGTACGTCGAGCGCCTCAAGCAGTACGTCGACGACACCATCGGCTACGAGATGGAACGCATCAAGGAGCGGATGAAGGGCGACAGCGGCAACGCGCAGACGGTGCCCAACGGCACCCCGTTCGGCGCGTACGAGGACGCCCGGATGCAGTGGGCGGCGCTGACCAGGTCCACGGCCAGCATGGAGGCCCACCTCAAGGCCATCTCCATGAAGCTGGCCGGCCTGAAGCAGGGCACGCAGGACATCGCCAAGGCGTTCCGCGACGCCGAGGCCCGCAACGCCGCGAACGGCAAGGACATCGAGCGGCTGCTGGAGACCGCGGCCCCGCCGCCGGACGCCGGGCAGCAGCCCACCTACCCGTACACGGCCTGAGGGGGAGACGGTCATGGCAGGAGGCACCTGGGAGCGCTGCGTCCGTGAGGTGACGCTCTCGGCGGATCCGGAGACCGTGGGCTCGGTCGGCGCGGGCTGGCGCAACCTGTCCACCGCGCTCGGCCATCTGCGTGACTCGCTGGTCGGCCGCTCGTTCGTCGGCCCGATCGCGCCCGGCCAGGAGCGCCCGCACACCGGCGGTCTCCCCGGGCTGCTCGCCGGCTGGCAGGGCAGCGGCGGCGACGCGTACCGCGAGCACCTGGGCGAGATCGGCAAGGAGATCGAGGAGCTCATCACGCACGCGAGCAACGTCAGTGGCGCGCTGTCGCGGATCGAGGGCGACATCCGTACGGCGGTGGCGAGCATCCCGATCCCGCTGATGGACAACTTCGGCTGGAACGAGTGGAGCCTGCCCGGCGGCACCGAGCTGGACGACGCGCGCGACGGCGAGAGCCAGTCCGGCTTCCTCGCCGCCCTGCGCAGCGACTACCAGTCCAACCAGGCGCTCTACGCCGACGGCGCGTTCCGCGACAAGGCCGACGATCTCGAAGCCACCATGAAGATCGACGGCAACGCCAACGACCAGAAGCGCGGCGGCTGGTGGGACACCAAGTCCCACCTGGACAACTGGTACCGCGACAACCAGCAGGCGGCCAACAAGGCGATGTCGCCGCTGCCGGCCGCGGTCGAGGCCGAGCGTCCCAAGCTGGTCGTACCCCAGCCCGACGGCCGGCTCGACGACGGCTACCGCGCGGATCCCCGCGTACCCCCGTCCGGAGTGCCCGGTGGTGGGCTGCCCGGCGGCGGTGGTGGCGGTGCCGGCGGTGGTGGCGGGATGCCCTCGCTGGGCAGCACCGGCATCGGCGGCGGCGGCGGTGGTGGTGCGTGGCGCTCGTTCACGCCCCCGCCGACCACCGGCGTGCCCGAGTTCGGTGG
>NZ_KK037233.1:5754412-5755947 GCF_000568915.1 Micromonospora sp. M42
CGCGCGTGGTGGCCTGGCCGGCGCGGGCATGATGGGCGGCGGGATGATGGGCGGCCACGGCGGCGCCGGGCATGGCGGCGGCGGTGGCGACCACTCGTCGTGGTTGACTGAGGACGACGATCCGTGGGGCGCCGGTGACGGTGCGTCCCCGGGCATCCTGCGATGAGGACGGACGGATGACGGTGCACGTCGGCGCGTTCCGGCCGGTGGTGGCCGCGCTGGCGGCCGGGCTGATGGTGCTGGGGGCCGCGCAGCCCGCCGTCGGCGCTCCCCGCCGGGCCGAGCAGTGGTACCTCGACGAGCTGCGGATCGACCGGGCACACCAGATCTCCACCGGGCGTGGTGTCGTGGTCGGAGTGGTCGACAGCGGCGCCGACGCCGGCCACCCGGATCTGCGCGGCCGGCTCCTGGCCGGGCGCAGCACGTTCGACTCCGGCGACGGCCGGCGCGACCCGGACGGCCACGGCACCCACATGGCCGGGATCATCGCGGCGAACGGGACCGGGGTGGTCGGCGTCGCGCCGGACGCCCGGATCCTGCCCATCCGCACGCCGTCCGGCGACAAGGGCGCCGACGCGGGCAACTCCGCGACCGGCATCCGGATGGCGGTGGACGGCGGCGCGAGGGTGCTCAACCTGTCCTACGGGCACGCCGGCGCCGTCGACGAGGGCGAAGAGGCGGCGATCCGGTACGCGCTGGAACGCGACGTGGTCGTGGTGGCCGCCGCCGGCAACGTCCGCAAGCTCGGCCCGGACATCGCCTCACCCGCGAAGATCCCCGGCGTGATCGCGGTGACCGGCACGACCCGGGGCGGCGGCTTCTGGCCCGGCTCGGCCCAGGGCCCGGAGGCGGTGGTCGCCGCTCCGGGGGACGAGGTCTACAACATCGGACCCGACCGGGGGTACGGCTGGGGCGACGGCACGTCCGACTCCACGGCCATCGTGGCCGGTGTGGCGGCGCTGATCAGGTCGAAGTTCCCCCGGCTCTCCGCACCCGACGTGATCAACCGGATCATCCGTACCGCCCGGGACGCCGGCCCGCCCGGCCGCGACCCGCAGTTCGGCTTCGGCCGGATCGACCCGGTGGCGGCGCTCACCGCCGACGTGCCGTCGGTGTCGGCGAACCCGCTGCTCGGCGCCGCTCCGGCCAGCGCGTCCGCGCCACCGGCCGCGACCGAGGACGAAGACTTCGACGTGACCGACTACGGCGACCGGGGCGGCCCCACCGACCAGCAGGTCATGGTGATCGGCATCGGCATCGCCGTGGCGCTGGTGGTGCTGTTGGCGCTCGTGGTGTTCCTGATCTGGAACCGCCGCCGGCACCGGCGCGAGCTGGCGCGCGCCGCCGACATCCCGGACGAGGCGCTCGACCGGATGACCGAGCAGGGCCCGCCGGTCCCGGCCGGCCACCCCGCCGGCTACGGCCCGCCGCCCGGCTACGGCCCACCCGGCGGCCCTTCGTCGCCCGGCGCCTACGCCCGCCCGGGCACCTCACCGCACCCTGGCGCCCCGTCCCAGCCGGACGGATACGCGCCC
>NZ_KK037233.1:5756047-5767140 GCF_000568915.1 Micromonospora sp. M42
CGGCGCCTACCCACCCCCGGCCCAGCCCACCCCGCCCCACGACAACCGCTCCTGACCCCGCCCAACCTCTCCCGGCCCTCCGGCCCACCCCGTCGATCATGAGGTTGGCGGCGATGTCGATCTCCAATTCCGCCGCCAACTTCATGATCGCCGGCCCTTGTCGGCCCGGCCCGGCAGGCCGGGTGGGGTGATCAAGGGGTTGGGGTCTCGGGGGCGTGGGAGCTGGACGTGAACTCCTTGATCACGGCGGGAGCGGGCGGGGGTTTGGGGCGGTTTGGGGTGGGTGGGGTGGCCCCGGGTGTGGGGCACCGTGGGTGCTGCGCCAGGATGGGACCGATACGCAGGCACAGCCGAGGAGCTCACGATCGCCAGAAAGCCTCAACCCGAGGGCGGCCAGGCCCCCGTCGTCCAGCGGGTCCGTATCCGGTACGCCAAGCGGGGACCGCTGCGTTTCACCTCGCACCGGGACTTCGCCCGGGCCTTCGAGCGCGCGCTGCGCCGGGCCGGCGTGCCGATCGCCTTCTCCCAGGGCTTCACCCCACACCCCAAGATCTCGTACGCCTCGGCGGCGCCCACAGGTGTGGCCAGCGAGGCGGAGTACCTGGAGATCGGGCTGCGTGAGCCGGTCGACCCGGCGCGGCTGCGCGAGGCCCTCGACGCCGCGCTCTCGCCCGGACTCGACGTGATCGACGTGGTGGAGGCCACCGGCGGCAGCCTCGCCGACCGGATCGAGGCGTCGTACTGGCGGATCGAGCTGCCCGAGGTCGACCCGAAGGTGCTGGCGGGGGCCGTGGCGGCCTTCACCGCCGCCGAGGAGGTCCTGGTCGAGCGGATGACCAAGCAGGGGCGGCGTACGTTCGACGCCCGTGCGGCAGTGGTGTCCATCGATGTGGTGTCTCCGTCTGAGACGCCTTCCGAAGCGGCGGCCGTACCGTGTGCGATACTCGAACTGGTCGTGCGGCAGGTCACCCCGTCCGTTCGGCCCGATGACGTCCTGTCCGGCCTCCGCGCGGTGGCCGCCCTGGAGCCGCCGGTCACCCCGAAGGTGATCCGGCTGGCGCAGGGCACGCTGACCGCGCAGGGCGAGATCGTCGATCCGTTGGAAGCGAAAACGAGACGGGGCAACCATCGGAGAGCGCTGACCGTCGGTCAACGCTCTGGCAGGCAGACTTCGCGTCGCGCGTTGCGCGCCCGCCGAAACACTTGCGGCAACCTGCGTGGCAGCGCTCACCCGCGCCCGGGGCAGCCAGAACTGGAAGAACGTCCATGCTCGAGAACCGAGCCCCGAGGGCGGCGAACGGACCGGCGCAAGAGCCGACCCGGGACGCCCGCCGACAACGCCGCCGCCGCCTCCGGCAGCGCCGCGAGCGCGGCCTCCGCCGGCGCCAGGGTGCCGCCTCCGGCAGCGCCGACGACGGCACCGCCCAGGGCGTCGCCAGTGCGGAAGGCGCCACCGCTGAAGGTGTCGCCGCCCTGGAGGGCGTCGCCGAGACCAAGCCGCCGGCCCGTAAGCGGGCCAGCCGTCGCAAGGCCGCCCCGCTGAACCAGCCGGAGCAGACCGACGCGCCGGTCGAGGCGTCCACCGCGGCGACCGGCAGCGGCGAGTCGCCGCAGGCCGAGGTGCTCGCACCGATCGCCGGAGAGCTGGACACCGCGCCCAAGACCACCCGGCGGCGTCGTAAGGCGACCCCGGCGAAGGCGGTCGAGGAACCGGTGGCCGCGGCGGGTGTGGAGGCCGCCTCGGAGGAGGTCGTGCCGCCGGTCAAGGTGACCCGGACCCGTCGTCGCAAGGCCACGCCGCCGGCTGCCGAGACCGTCGCGCCGGACGAGACCGCCACCGGCGGGCAGACGGCCACGGACGGGGTGATCGACGGGCCGGTCTCCGCGCCCGGGGGCGATCTGATCGCCGAGGGCCGCGCCGACATCGACGGTGCCGAGGCCACCGCGCCGGGCCAGGCCGGCGTCGCGGAGAGCACGGGTACCGCCGGGCGGTCCCGCACCCGCCGCCGCGCCGCCACCGCCGACAAGGCCGCCTCCGGGGACACGGCCACCGCCACCGGCGACAAGGCCGCCACCGGCGACCGGACCACCGCCACCGGGGATGCTGCCACCACCGGCGGGAGCGGGGCCACCGCCGGTGACAAGGCGATCGTCGGCCTCGGCGAGGACGTCGAGGACGAGGACGCCGAGGCCGGGACCGTCGAGGACGCGAGCGCCGCGGGTGCGCGTACCCACGAGGTCGACCTGGCCCGCAGCGGCGGCCCGGCGGACGCGACGGGCGTCGTGTCGACGGGCGCCGCCGTGCCGCGCGTGGACGACGAGCCGGCCGAGCCGACGCCGCCCACCACCCGGCGGCGTCGTGCCGCGCTCTCCGCGCCGACCGTCCTGTTCATGGCGCCGCAGCCCGACGAGGCGCCCGCCGTCCAGGTCACGTATCCGGCGGCGGAGGAGCCGATCGAGGAAGCAGTCGAGACCGGCCGGCGCCGCCGTCGCGCCCGCCGGGAGGTCGAGCCGGTCGAGGCCGAGGTCGAGCCGGAGGTCGTCGAGGAGGAGCCGGCCGCCGAGGCCGAGGAGTCCGCCGAGATCGACGAGGACGACGAGACGGCGGCCGGCCGGCGGCGTCGTCGCCGGGGTCGCCGGGGCCGGGGCCGGGGCAAGGGTGGCGCCGACGAGGCCGACGACGAGGACGTCGAGGAGCCCGCCGCGGCCGAGACCGCCGAGGACGAGACCGAGGAGTCCGCCGAGGACGAGGAGCCCGACGGCGAGGGGATGACCCGCCGCCGTCGCCGCCGTCGCCGCCGCGGCGCGGGGGAGGCGGACACCGCCGCCGAGGACGGCGTGCCCACCGTCGTCAAGATCCGTGAGCCGCGCAAGCCGGTCGACGAGGTGCAGGGCGTCTCCGGCTCGACCCGGCTGGAGGCCAAGCGGCAGCGCCGCCGGGACGGCCGCGAGCAGCGGCGTACCCGGCCGCCGATCCTGAGCGAGTCGGAGTTCCTGGCCCGCCGTGAGGCGGTCGACCGGGTGATGGTGGTCCGCCAGCGCGGCGACCGCACCCAGATCGCCGTGCTCGAGGACGGCGTGCTGGTCGAGCACTACGTGACCCGCAACTCGTCCGCCACCATGGCCGGCAACGTCTACCTGGGCAAGGTCCAGAACGTGCTGCCGAGCATGGAGGCCGCCTTCGTCGACATCGGGCGCGGGCGCAACGCGGTGCTGTACGCCGGCGAGGTCAACTGGGACGCCACCGGCCTGGAGGGCCGGGCGCGCTCGATCGAGCAGGCGCTGCGCTCCGGCGACTCGGTGCTCGTGCAGGTGACCAAGGACCCGATCGGGCACAAGGGCGCGCGGCTGACCAGTCACATCGCGCTCTCCGGCCGGCACCTGGTCTACGTGCCGAACGGCAACGCCTCCGGCATCAGCCGCAAGCTGCCCGACACCGAGCGCAAGCGGCTGCGGGACGCGCTGAAGAAGCTGGTGCCGGACGGCGCCGGGGTGATCGTCCGGACCGCGGCCGAGGGCGCCAGCGAGGACGAGCTGGCGCGTGACGTCAAGCGGCTGCAGGCGCAGTGGGAGGACATCCAGGCCAAGGCGACCGAGGGCGGCGCCCCGGTGCTGCTCTACGAGGAGCCGGACCTGGTCATCCGCGTGGTCCGGGACCTCTTCAACGAGGACTTCCGCGAGCTGGTCATCGAGGGCGAGTCCGCGTACGACCTGGTCGAGTCGTACCTGTCGCACGTCTCGCCGGACCTGGTGGCGCGGCTGCGCCGGCACGCCGGGGTGGCGGACGTGTTCGCCGAGTACCGGATCGACGAGCAGATCCTCAAGGGGCTGGACCGGAAGGTCTTCCTCCCCTCCGGCGGCTCGCTGGTGATCGACCGCACCGAGGCGATGACCGTCATCGACGTCAACACCGGCAAGTACACCGGCTCCGGCGGCAACCTGGAGGAGACGGTCACCCGCAACAACCTGGAGGCGGCCGAGGAGATCGTGCGTCAGCTGCGGCTGCGCGACCTCGGCGGCATCGTGGTGATCGACTTCATCGACATGGTGCTGGAGTCGAACCGGGAGCTGGTGCTGCGCCGGCTCACCGAGTGCCTGGGCCGGGACCGCACCAAGCACCAGGTCACCGAGATCACCTCGCTCGGCCTGGTGCAGATGACCCGTAAGCGCATCGGCGCGGGCCTGCTGGAGGCGTTCAGCGAGACCTGCGAGTGCTGCAAGGGCCGAGGCGTGATCATTCACACCGAGCCGGTGCCGGAGAAGCCGCGCGGCGGCGCGGGCGAGAAGGTCAAGGCGGTCGCCTCGGCGGTCGCCGCGCCGGCCGAGGAGAAGAGCGGCCGACGCCGGGGCCGCAAGGCCGCCGCGGAGAAGCCGGCCGTGGAGGCCGTACCGGAGCAACCGGCCGCGCAGCCGCAGGCCGCCACCGAGCCGCCCGCTGCGGTCGCGCCGCCGGAGCGGACCGTCGCCGAGGTGGTCGAGACCGACGACGACTACTACGACACCCAGGGCTACGACCTGTCCCGGTTCGAGACGGACACGCCCGCCGCCCCGGCGGTCGCGGACAGCCAGGAGGGCGACTCGGCCCGGCTGGCCGCCGCCGACGACCCGGACGCGATCGGTGACGGCGACAGCGACGACGACAGCGGCGCCCCGCGCCGGCGGACCCGCCGTGGCGGCGCCCGGCGGCGTACCCGGCCGTAGGGCACTGACCTGCGCGAACAGGGCCCCCGATCCACGCCTGGCGTGTGGCGCGGGGGCCCTGTCGTGCCGGTGGGCCGCGCGGAAGAGCCGCCTACCGGCAGCCCGGTTTGGGGAGCGGGCCGGGTATGGCGTAGGCTTGCCTGCGGCGCACTTTGGTGTGCCGAGTTCCCGCGTGCCCGCGCCGCCGGTGTCACGGCTCCCGGCGAGACGCCGTGGGAACGACCGCCGACGGTGTGACAACCGGCAGCGGTGGAACAGACGCCAGCAGCCTCAACGACAGGGAGTCCGCCTCCGATGTACGCGATCGTCAAGACCGGCGGCAAGCAGTACAAGGTCGCCGAGGGCGACGTGATCGAGGTCGAGAAGCTCGCCGGTGCCCCCGGCGACGCGGTGAAGCTCACCGCGGTGCTCCTCGTCGACGGTGACGACCTGGTGACCGACGCGGCGAAGCTCGCCAAGGTCGCGGTGTCCGGCGAGATCGCCGCGCACACCAAGGGCCCGAAGATCCGGATCCACAAGTTCAAGAACAAGACCGGCTACCACAAGCGCCAGGGTCACCGCCAGCCGCTGACCCAGGTCAAGGTGACCGGCATCTCCAGCGGGAAGTAGGTCGTCCTCCAATGGCTCACAAAAAGGGTGCGTCCAGCTCGCGTAACGGCCGTGACTCCGCGGCCCAGCGGCTCGGCGTGAAGCGCTTCGGTGGTCAGGTCGTCAGCGCGGGTGAGATCCTCATCCGTCAGCGTGGCACCAAGTTCCACCCCGGTGACCTGGTCGGCCGTGGCGGCGACGACACGCTGTTCGCGCTGGCCGCCGGCTCGGTTCAGTTCGGCACCAAGCGCGGTCGCAAGACCGTCAGCATCGTGCCGCAGCAGTAGTTTTCTGGCCAAGCGGGCCGCGGACCTCTGGTCCCGGCCCGCTTCGCCTTTTCACGCGCGGGGCGGACCCCGCTGGAAGGATTGGCGTCGTGACGACGTTCGTTGACCGGGTCGTCCTGCACATGCAGGCCGGCGACGGCGGGCACGGCTGTGTCTCGATCCACCGGGAGAAGTTCAAGCCGTTCGGCGGGCCGGACGGCGGCAACGGCGGCCACGGCGGCAGCGTGTCCCTGGTGGTCGACGCGCAGGTCACCACGCTGCTCGACTTCCACTTCCGGCCCCACCTGAAGGCCGAGAACGGCAAGGGCGGGGCCGGCTCGAACCGGGACGGCGCGAACGGCCGCGACCTGGTCATCAAGGTGCCCAACGGCACCGTGGTGCAGAGCCTCGACGGCGAGGTCCTGGCCGACATGGTCGGCGTGGGCACCACGTTCGAGGCGGCCCGGGGCGGCCGGGGCGGACGCGGCAACGCCTCGCTGGCGAACGCCCGCCGCAAGGCGCCCGGCTTCGCCGAGCTGGGTGAGCCCGGCGACCGGCTGGACGTGGTGCTGGAGCTCAAGAGCGTCGCCGACGTGGGCCTGGTCGGCTTCCCGTCGGCCGGCAAGTCGTCGCTGATCTCGGTGATCTCCGCGGCCAAGCCGAAGATCGCCGACTACCCGTTCACCACGCTGGTGCCGAACCTGGGCGTGGTCCGGGTGGACAACCACACCTTCACCGTCGCCGACGTTCCGGGCCTGATCCCGGGCGCGGCCAGCGGCAAGGGCCTGGGCCTGGAGTTCCTCCGCCACGTCGAGCGCTGCGCCGTGCTGGTGCACGTGGTCGACACCGCGACGCTGGAGCCCGGCCGCGACCCGCTCGCCGACATCGACGCCATCGAGTCGGAGCTGTCCCAGTACGGCGGGCTCGCCGACCGGCCCCGGCTGGTCGCGCTCAACAAGGTCGACGTGCCCGACGGCAAGGACCTCGCCGACATCGTCCGCCCCGACCTGGAGGCCCGTGGCCTGCGCGTCTTCGACGTCTCCACCGCCACCCGCGAGGGCCTGCGCGAGCTGACGTACGCGATGGCGGAGCTGGTCGAGCAGGGCCGTCGGGCCGCCCCGCCGGCCGAGCCGACCCGGATCGTGATCCGCCCGAAGGCGGTCGACGACGCCGGCTTCACCATCGAGGCCGAGCCGGACGGCTCGTACACGGTGCGCGGCAGCCGGCCGGAGCGCTGGGTCAAGCAGACCAACTTCGACAACGACGAGGCGGTGGGTTACCTGGCCGACCGGCTGGCCCGCCTCGGCGTCGAGGAGAAGCTCGCCAAGGCCGGCGCGCAGGCCGGTGACCTGGTGCGCATCGGCGAACGGGAGTTCGACTGGCAACCGACGCTCTACGCCGGTGTCGACTTCGTACCCGGTAACCGGGGCACCGACGTGCGGCTGGAGGAGAAGTCGAACCGTCCGTCGGCGTCCGACCGGCTGGCGGCCCGCAAGGCCCGCCGGGTCCGCCCGGAGGACGAGATCGAGGCCGCGGCCGCGGCGGAAGCGGACGTCGAGTAGCCGTCTGCGGGACGGTGGCGGGAAACCTGCGCGAAATCCGGCGGATCTAGCGTACGGGCATGTTGATCGAGTCCCGTCCCGCCACCGACCCGGAGATCGCCGCGCTCGTCGTCGCCCAGCAGCGTGAGCTGCGCGACGCGGACGGCGGGCTGGACGGGCAGGTGACGGTCGTGCACGCCGACATCCACTACCTGGCCGCCGTGGTGGGCGGCCGGGCGGTCGGCTGCGGCGGTCTCCAGGCGCTCGACGCCGACACCGGTGAGCTGAAGCGGATGTACGTGCGGCCGGCGTTCCGGGGGCGGGGCATCGCCCGGCAGTTGCTCGTCGCGCTGGAGGAGCTGGCGTTCCGGGCGGGGCACCGGACGGTGTGCCTGGAGACGGGCACCTACCTGCCGGCCGCGATCTCGCTCTACCGGTCCAGCGGGTACGAGCCGATCCCGGTGTACGGCGAGTACGTGGACAACCCGTACAGCGTCTGCTTCGCCAAGCGGCTGCCGGTGGCGGCCTGATCGGCCGGCCTGACGCTCAGGCGCTGGTCTGGGCGTGCGGCGCGGTGACCGGCTTCGACTCCGGGCTGGCGTGCTGGCGCAGCACGATGCTGAGCAGGATCAGCACGCCGACGGCGAGGAACTCGCTCTGCCAGTTCTGCATCGACTGGAACCAGAAGTCGCTGGTGCCGAGGAACTGCCAGGCGCTGATCGGGGCGGCACCGCTCTCCAGCGCCTGCTCCTGGTTGTAGGCGGCCACGCCGCCGAACAGATGCCCCAGGAACGAGCCGCCGAAGATCATCAGAAGCGCGATGGCGAGGCTGTTCCGGTAGACCACGAGCGGCAGCCCGCCGACCCGTACCGGCCAGGGCGAGTCGGGGCGGGCGTGGTCCCGGTTGTCCTCCGGCCGGTCCGTCTGGTCCTCCGGCTTCGACTCGGCCGAGCCCTTCTGCACCAGGTACGCGGTGAGCAGCACGTAGCCGCCCATCTGGAGGAACTCCGACTCCCAGTTCTCGAACACCGCCTCGGCGAAGTGCCCGGTGCCGAGATAGGCCCACCAGCTCAGCGGCTCGATGCCGTACCGGCTCAGCTCCTCGTTGTGCACCTGCCAGCCGAAGACGCTCTGCAGCAGCAGGAAGACCAGGAACGCGCCGAGCATGGCGACCGAGAGCATGTTGTCGCGCAACCACCGTGGCATCGCCGGACCTCCTCGACCCGCTCGCGCCTGCCCTCCTGCCCGGCATCGGGTCGGGACAAACGCCCGCACCGGCGTGTCGCGCCTGGTCAGGGACGGTCGAACGGGGCCTCCACCCGGGTGCCGGTGCCGAGGTTGTTGTTGAGCAGCAGGCCGGCCGCGAGCATGCCGAAACCGAGGAACAGGTGCAGCCAGTTGTCGGCGTCATTCACCGGCACGAAGTTCGCCGAGGCATCCCGGTCGATGGCGAAGCCGTACAGCCACAGCACCAGGTAGAGCGCGCCGCCGCCGGCCAGGAACACGCGCGCCCCGGCCAGCCGCCGCGCCATGACCAGACCGACCAGGCCGAACAGCAGGTGCACCAGGTTGTGCAGCACCGACACCTGGAACACCCCGAGCAGCTTCGCCTCGGAGTGGTGCCCGGCGAACGTCATCTCGCCGTAGTGCGTGGTGATGCCGGGTACGAAACCGAGCACGCCGATCAGCGCGAAGACGGCTGCCGCCGCGAGGGCGACCTTCTGCACCGTAGGCCGGGCGGGCGCGTGTTCGCGCACGTCACGTGCCATCCCTGTCACCCCCGTGGACTCGCCGCCGCCCGGGCGGGCAGGCATTCCATTCTCTGACCGGAGCGGGTCGCTCCCGCAGAGAAATCACGAATCAGGCATGGACCGGTCGACCGGGGGTAGGGCGATTGTCATGCGGAAACAAATCCGCGTACCCCCCGAGAACACCCGCTGGGAAACACACGAGCGGAAGGGACATCATGACTCAGGATCATTCCCCGACTTCTGCCACGTACCAGTCGACGAACGGCGGCGGCGTGCGTGACCAGGCCCGCCAGGTGGGCTCCGACGCCGCGAGCGCCGGTGGCGCCGTGGCGCAGACCGCCAAGGAGCAGGGGCGGGAGGTGGTGGGCGAGGCCAAGCGACAGGCCCGCGACCTTTACGGCGAGACCCGCAACCAGGTCACCGCCCAGGCCGGTCAGCAGCAGCAGCGCGCCGCCAGCGGCCTGCGGTCGCTCGCCGACGAGATGCGCACCATGGCGCAGCAGGGTGGCGGCTCCGGCCCGGTCACCGAGCTGGCCCACCAGGCGGCCGAGCGGGTGCACGGCGTGGCCGGCTGGCTGGAGCAGCGCGAGCCGGGCGACCTGCTCAACGAGGTGAAGAACTACGCCCGCCGCAACCCCGGCACGTTCCTCGTCGGCGCCGCGCTGCTCGGCGTGGTCGCCGGGCGGCTCACCCGCAACATCACCGCGCTCGGCGACGACAACAGCGGCGCGCGGCCGGCGTACGACCCGGACCGCACCGCCGTCATCCCGACCGCGCGTGAGGTGCCGGACCAGGTGCCGCCGGGCGGCTACCTCGACCCGACGCCGGGCAGCTACGCCGAGCCGGACCCGGGCTACTCCGCGCCGGGCGCGACCTACCCGACCGGCGGCGCCCCGAACACCTGGGCCGACCCGGCGGGTGGCACCGGTCAGCCGCTGCCGCCGCCGGAGCGCACCGACCCGCTGCCGGGCGTCCCGTCCACCGGCGCTCCCCGCCCGTGACCGGCCGCACCGGCAGAAGGGAGGCGACGGCATGACCGTACCCACGCAGGACCCCGGCTATCAGGCGGCGGGCGCCCCGCCCCACGCCGACGAGGTGCGCGGCAGCTCGCTCGGCGACCTGATGCGCCAGGTCACCACTGACCTGTCCACGCTGATGCGGCAGGAGGTCGAACTGGCGAAGGCGGAGATCCGCCAGGAGGGCAAGAAGGCGGGCAAGGCCGCCGGACTGTTCGGCGGCGCCGGCTTCGGCGGCTACATGGTGGCGCTCTTCGTCTCGATCGCGATCTGGCAGTTCCTCGACAACGTCATGGACTCCGGGCTGGCCGCGCTGATCGTGGCCGTCATCTGGGCCGTTGTCGCGGCGGTCCTGTACTCGATGGGCAAGAAGAACGCCGAGCGGATCCGCGGCCTGAAGCAGACGAACGACAGCGTGCAGCGCATCCCCGACGCGCTCAAGCCGCACCCGGAGGGAGTCATCCGATGAGCACCGATCCCGAGCAGATCCGCCGCGAGATCGAAGCCACCCGCAACAACCTCAGCTCGGACGTGGACGCCCTGGCGTACAAGGTCAGCCCGGGCCGCATCGTCGACGACCGCAAGCAGCGCGTGCGCAGCGCGCTGACGAACGTGAAGGACAAGGTGATGGGAACCGCATCGGACCTCGGCCACGGCACCGGCCACGCCGCCCACTCGGTGGGCGACCACGCCTCCTCGATGGCGTCCACGGTGGGCGACAAGGCGCACTCGGCCGCCGCCACGGTGAGCGACGCCGCCCACCGGGCGCCGCAGGTGGTGCGGCGCAAGTCCGAGGGCAACCCGATCGCCGCCGGCGTGATCGCCTTCGGCGTCGGCATGCTGGTCTCCTCGCTGATCCCCGCCACCCGCCGCGAGCAGCAGGTCGCCGCGCAGGTCAAGGAGAAGGCCGCCGAGCACGGCGGCGTGGTCAAGGAGAAGCTGGGCGAGGTCGCCGGTGAGCTGAAGGAGGAGCTGCGCGAGCCCGCGCAGCACGCCGCCGAGTCGGTGAAGGCCACCGCGCAGGACGCCGCGTACGCGGTCAAGGACGACGGCCGCGCCGCCGCGCAGGACGTGCGGCACAGCGCCGAGCAGGCGCGGTCCTCCTGAAGGCCCGCGCTCTCGGTTAGGAAGGGCCCCTTCTTATCGCCTCGCGATAAGAAGGGGCCCTTCCTTTCACCTCAGCGGGCATCGACCCGGTCTGCACCCAGAGCACCAGCTCGTCCGGGCGGT
>NZ_KK037233.1:5767271-5786810 GCF_000568915.1 Micromonospora sp. M42
GCGCGGCCAGGCTGGTGTGCGCCGGGAACACCGCCGCGTCGCCGGCCCGTCGCCGGCCCAGCTCCGCCACCGCGACAGTCGCCAGCCCGGCCCGCAGCAGCAGCCCGGGCCGGCGGGTGGCGAGCGCGGCCGCCGTCGCGGGCAGCACCGCCAGCGCGGCGAGCAGCCACGCCGGCCGGGCCGTCTCGTCGTACGCCTGGCGGACGCGCTGCCCGAGGAAGTGCGCCGCGGAGGGCGGGAGCCGCCGCACGTACAGCCACGCCGGGGTGGCGGTGCTGCCGCCGTACGCGCGCACGGTCCGGACCAGCTCCAGGTTCTCGAAGAGCACGTCCGGGTCGTAGCCGCCCATCGCCAGGAACGTGCCCCGCCGCACCCCGAGCGTGCCGGGCCAGTCCCCGCCGAACGCGCGGGCGAGCAGCGTCCGGCCGGTGTCCCACCAGGCGTGCCACGGCAGCGGGTCGAAGTGGTTCTGCGGGCGGACCAGGTCGACCCCGTCCAGCAGCTGGTGCACGGCGCGCAGGGCCGGCAGGTCGTACCGGATGTCGTCGTCGGCGATCACCACGTGCTCGTGCCGGGCCAGCGCGACGCCGGTGAGCACGCCGAGCACCTTGCCGTTGCGTCCGCGCAGCGCCGGGTCCGGCGGCACGTGCCGCACCAGCCCGTCCCAGGCGGCGGCGTGCCGGGCGAACAGCTGCGGCGGCGAGGCGTCGACCACCACCACGTCGACCCAGCGGCTCAGCTCCCGCAGGTACCCGGTCAGCTCGTCCAGGCCGCCGTCGTCGTGGGCGCGCAGCGGCAGGACGTACGCCATCGGCAGCCGGACCGGCGCGGACGCGGCGCCCTCGTCGCGCGGCTGCGCGGCGGTCGGTCGGGTCATGTCGTCTCCCCTCGTGCCGGGTGACGCGACTTGCCCGGAATGCGGCTGCTGAAACCGTTTCGGGCGGGCTGTGTCGGGTAGCGCACCCGGATACGGGACGGTCCGAGTCGGGAGGAGACGTGATGCCCAGCAACGCGACGAGATGGGCGCTGGCCGGCGCCGCCGCGGTGACCGCGCTCGGAGTCACCCGGACGGTCGCCCGGCGACGGCACCGGCACCAGCCCGACCGCGAGGACGGCTGGTACGTGGTGCGCCGCGGCATCACCGTGGACCGGCCGGTCGACGCGGTGATCGGGTTCTGGACCGACCGGGAACGGCTCGATCGAGGGCTGGCCGAGTGGGCCACGCTGGAGCAGCTCGACGCGAACCGGTGGCGCTGCGTGGCGGCCGACCCGGCCGGCGGCGGCACCGAGTGGCGGGCCGAGATCACCGTCGACGGCCCCGGCCGGTTGAGCTGGCGGGTCACCGACGGGCCGGTGGCCCAGCGCGGCCGGGTCGAGCTGGTGACCGCGCCGCAGGATCGGGGCACCGAGATCCGGGCCGAGCTGCGCTGGCGCTCCGGGCCGATCCGGCGCGCGGTCGGGCTGGTCGGTGGCACCGACCCGGACCTGGGGCTGCGCACCGCGCTGCGCCGGATCAAGTCGCTGATCGAGACCGGGCACGTGCTGGACACCCGGCACGACCCGTCCGGGCGCAGCCCGCGTCAGGAGCGGGCGACGGACAAGGTACGCGAGAAGCTGATGGTGGGAGGACGGCCGTGAGGGCGTTGTGCTGGGAGGGCGTAGGGAAGCTGGCCGTACGGGACGTGCCGGAGCCGACCATCAGGTCCGGCGGCGACATCATCGTCAAGGTGCGCGCGAGCAGCGTCTGCGGCTCCGACCTGCATCTGATCAACGGCTACCTGCCGGCGATGCGCGAGGGGGACATCCTCGGCCACGAGTTCATGGGTGAGGTGGTCGAGACCGGCCCCGACGTGCGGCGCATCTCCGTCGGTGACCGGGTGGTGGTCGGCTCGGTGGTGGCCTGCGGCTCGTGCTGGTACTGCCGCACCGAGCAGTTCTCGCTCTGCGACAACTCCAACCCGCAGCCGGTCTTCACCGAGAAGCTGTGGGGCCACTCGCCGGCCGGCATCCTCGGCTACTCGCACGCGGCCGGCGGCTACTCCGGCAGCCACGCCGAGTACATCCGGGTGCCGTTCGGCGACGTCGGCGCGTTCACCGTGCCGGACGGGGTGCCGGACGACTCGGTCGTGTTCGCCTCCGACGCCATGCCGACCGGCTGGATGGCCGCCGACTTCTGCAACCTCAAGGGCGGCGAGGTGGTGGCCGTCTGGGGCGCCGGCGGCGTCGGCCAGATGGCGGCCCGGTCCGCGCAGATCCTCGGCGCCGAGCGGGTGGTGGTCATCGACCGGCTGCCGGAACGGCTCGCCACCGCGTCGCAGCGCCTCGGCGTCGAGACGATCAACTACGCCGAGACCGACGTGCTGGAGGCGCTGCGGGAGATGACCGCCGGGCGCGGCCCGGACGCCTGCATCGAGGCCGTCGGCATGGAGTCGCACGACGTCGGCCCGGCGTACGCGTACGACAAGGCAAAGCAGACGGTACGCGCGCAGACCGACCGGCCCACCTCGGTCCGGCAGGCGATCATGGCGGCTCGCAAGGGCGGCACGGTGAGCATCGTCGGCGTGTACGGCGGCCTGGTGGACAAGTTCCCGCTCGGCACGGCCATGAACAAGGCCCTGGTGCTGCGGATGGGGCAGATGCACGCCCAGCGCTACATCCCGATGCTGCTGGACCGGGTCGCGGCCGGCGAGATCGACCCCGGCTACCTGGCCACCCACCCGATGTCGCTGGAGCAGGGCGCCCGGGGTTACGAGATCTTCGAGAAGAAGGAGGACGGCTGCCTGCGTACGGTGCTGCACCCGCAGGCCGCCTGACCGCGACCGGGGGCGTCCGCTTCAGCGCAGCGGGCGCACCCCGTCGGCCCGATGTGCCCCGTCGACCGGGCGTACGCCGTCGAGCACCAGCCCGCTGGGCGGCAACGCCGGCATGGCGCCCAGGTCGAGCGCCAGGTCCTGCGGCGGTACGCGGTAGTCCATCGTGCCGGTCAGGTTCGTCACGGCCCGCTTCATCAGCTCGATGGTGATCCACTCGCCGGCGCAGCGGTGGCCGGTGAAGTGGTCGCCGCCGCCCTGCGGGACCAGGCCGAACGGGTCGTCGCGCCAGCCGGTGAAGCGCTCGGGGCGGAACTGCTCCGGCTCCGGCCAGATGCCGGGGTGGTGGTTGGTGCCGTACAGGTCGAGCAGCACCCGCCGGCCCTGCGGGAACGTGTACCCGCGCCACTGGAACGAGCGGCGCACCCGGGCCGCGGTGACCGGGAAGAACGGGTAGTAGCGGCGTACCTCCTGCACGAACCGCTCGGTCGCGGCGTCGTCGCCGGGCAGCCGGTCCCGCCAGTGCGGGTGGTCGTGCAGCGCCAGCGCGGCGAAGACCACGTACCGGTCCACCGCGACGGTGGGGCGCAGCACGTTGAGCAGTTCCACGGCGGCGATCCGGCGGGGCAGCGGCAGTCCCCGCTCGTCCCGGTGCCCGGCCACGACAGCCAGCGCGCTGCCCTCCGGGGCGGGCACCGCGCCCGCGCGTACCCGTTCGATCAGGTCGCCGGCCCATCGTTGCGCGCGGTAGCGGCCGAGCCGGCCGCGCCAGTGCCGGGGGCCCAGCGCGGCCGGCGCCTCGATCATCGCGTGCATCTCGGCGGTGCGGCGCGGCACGTCGGCCTCGGCCAGCGGCACCCCGGCCCAGGCCCAGACCGTACGGGTCAGGATCTCGCCCACCTCGTCGTAGAGCACCACCGGGCCGTTGCGGGCCCAGACCGGGATCCGGGCCTGCCACTGCTCGTCGAAGATCTCCCCGAGGCGGCGGATCGCGGCCGACGTCATGATCGACATGAACATCGCCTTGCGGACCCGGTGCGCCTGCCCGTCCAGGCCCTGCACGCCGCCGACACCGGTGAGCGTGCGCTGCCCGCGCATCGGCATGGCGCCCCGCCGCACGAACCGCTCCTCGTCGTAGAACAGCTCGGCGGCCTCCCGGCCGCGCAGGCAGATCGTCGGCTCCAGCAGCAGCCGGGTCTGGAACACGTCGGTGCCGAGGCGGTCGCAGCGGGAGCCGACGAAGCGGTAGCCCTCCCGGATGAAGGCGAGCGTGCTGTCCGGGCTCCGGTCGCTCGGCATGGTGCTCATGTCGGCTGCTCCTGACGCGGTTCGGCGGCGCTGCCTACCTACCCCGGGCGACGCCGCCGAACCCTTCATCTCAGCAGCTCGGGCCGCACGCGGGAGGGGCCAGCCGGTCGGGCGGACGCTGGCCCCTCCCCGGCGGCGGAAAAGCTGGTTCCCTCGAGGCACGCGGACCGGCGGCTACCGGTCCGGCGCCCGCCGGCGTGGTGTCCGGCGGCGGTCACCGGCGACGGGGGAGGGCACTGATGCGTGACGACAGCGCGGCACGGCGGCACCGCGAGGCGTGGGCCGGGCTGCGCGGGGACGGCCGCGACGGTCCGCTGATCGGCGGGCCCCGGCGCGCCGGGGCCCGCCCACCGCGGTACTTCACCGTGCACCTGGGCTTCGCCGCCACCGATCCCGCCGTCGCGCGGGAGCAGGCGGTGGCGTACGCCGAAGCGCTCGGCCTGCTCCGCCCGGAGCTGGCGCTCGGCGCGGCGGCCCTGTCCCCGGCGGACGCCTGGCACCGGGCCGAGCGGCTGTTCTGCGACGCGGTCGGGCCCGACGGCGAGCGCTGCGCCGACGTGGCCGGGCACCCCGGCTTCCACCACGCGCCCGGTCCGGGCGGCCTCGGCTGGGGCGACGGTGACTGAGGTGCGCTCAGTCCAGGTCGAACTCGCCGTCCTGGGCGCCGGCGACGAACGCGTCCCACTCGGCCTGGGTGAAGACCAGCACGGGCCCGTCCGGCTCGGCGGAGTTGCGCATACCGATCAGGTCGTCGACGAATGCCACCTCGACCGCTCCCTCGGAGGTGTCGCCCTCTGCCCGCTGCCAAACCGCCCGGGAGAGGTCGAAATCGCCCTTGGGGTGCTGACCCATCGCTGCTCCTCCATCGCCATGCGTAACGAGGCGGCCCGAGCGGACCACATCGGGCAGGATAAGCGGATGCCGAGCCTCACCCGTGCAGAGGCGACCGCGCGCCGCGCGTCGATCACCGTCGAGTCCTACGATGTGGACCTCGACCTGACCGGCGACGCCGAGCGGTTCCGCTCCGCCGTCACCATCCGGTTCCGGGCCACCCCCGGCGCCGAGACCTTCGTCGACGTCAAACCCCGCCGACTCCTCGCCGCCCGCCTCAACGGCAACGACCTCGACCCGGCCCTGCTGGCGGACGGCCGGCTGCCGCTGACCGGCCTGGCCGCCGACAACACGCTCACCGTCGAGGCCGAGATGGCCTACTCCAACACCGGCGAGGGGCTGCACCGGTTCGTCGACCCGGCCGACGGCGAGACCTACCTCTACGCGCTGTCCTTCCTGGACGAGGGGCCGCGCCTCTTCGCCGCGTTCGACCAGCCCGACCTGAAGGCCCCGGTGACGCTGACCGTCACCGCGCCGACGGAGTGGACGGTGGCCGCCAACGGGCCGCTCGCCGACCGGCCCGCACCGGGGCGCTGGGAGTTCGCCACCACCGAGCCGCTCGCGACCTACTTCGTCTCTCTGATCGCCGGGCCCTGGCACGTGCTGCGCGCCGAGCACGACGGCATCCCGCTCGGCCTCTACTGCCGGCGTTCGCTCGCCGCCCACCTGGACGCCGACGCCGACGAGATCCTCACAGTCACCCGGCAGTGCTTCGACCACTTCCATCAGCTGTTCGCCGAGCGCTACCCGTTCGGCAAGTACGACCAGGCGTTCGTGCCCGAGTTCAACGCCGGCGCGATGGAGAACCCGGGCCTGGTCACGATCCGCGACGACTACGTCTTCCGCTCGGCGGTGACCGACACCCAGCGGGAGCTGCGCGCCACCACCATCGCCCACGAGATGGCGCACATGTGGTTCGGCGACCTGGTCACCATGAGCTGGTGGGACGACCTGTGGCTCAACGAGTCCTTCGCCGAATACCTCGGCACCCGGGTCACCGCCGAGGCGACCCGGTTCGACCGGGCGTGGACCACGTTCGCGAGCCGTCGCAAGGCCTGGGGCTACACCGCCGACCAGCGCCCCTCCACCCACCCGGTGGCGCCGGAGGAGGTGGCAGACGCCGCCCGGGCGCTGCTGAACTTCGACGGCATCTCGTACGCCAAGGGCGCCAGCGTGCTGCGCCAGCTCGTCGCCTGGCTCGGTGACGAGGCGTTCCTGGCCGGGCTGAACGCGCACTTCGCCGCGCACCGCTTCGGCAACGCGACGCTCGCCGACCTGCTGGCCGCCCTGGGTACGGCGAGCGGCCGCGACCTGGACGGCTGGGCGGAACGCTGGCTGCGCCGCGCGCAGGTGAACACGCTGCGGGTCGACACCGCCGTGGACGCCGACGGGCGGTGGACCGACGTGGCGATCGTGCAGACCGCCCCGGCGAGCCACCCGGTGCTGCGGCCGCACCGTATCGGCGTGGCCCACCACACCGCCGACGGCCCGGCGTACCGGTTCGACGTCGACCTCGACCCCGACGCCGACGGCGGCCGGACGCCGCTGCCCGAGCTGGTCGGACGGCCCGCCACCGGGCTGCTGCTGCCGAACGCCGGTGACCTGACGTTCGCCAAGATCCGCCTCGACCCGGCCTCGGCGGACGCGGTGCCGCTGCTGCTGCCGGGGCTCGACGATCCGCTGGCCCGGGCGCTGCTCTGGGGCGAGGCGCTGGACGCGGTCACCGACGGGGAACGGCCGGCCGGCGCGCTGGCCGCGCTGATCGCGGCGGCGCTGCCCGCCGAGACCGAGGTGACGATCGTCGAGGACGTGCTGCTGCTCAGTCGCCGGCTGATCGACCGCTACCTCGACCCGCTCGGCCGGGACGCGGCGCTGCTGCGGGTGGCGACCGCCTGCGCGGCGTTGCTCGACTCGGCCCCCGCGGGCGGTTCCCTGCAACTGGCGGCGGCGCGGGGCCTGATCGCCGCCACCACCGACACCGCGATGCTCGCCGGCTGGCTGGCCGGTAAGGACGTGCCGTCGGGGCTGGCCGTGGACACCGACCTGCGCTGGGCGGTGCTGCGCCGGCTGGTGGTGCTCGGCGCGGCCGGTACGCCGCAGATCGACGCCGAGGCCGACGCCGACCGCAGCGCCACCGGCGCCGAGCAGGCCGCCGCGTGCCGGGCCGCGCTGCCCGACGCCGACGCGAAGCGGGCCGCCTGGGAGATCGTCACCCGCAGCACCGAGCTGTCCAACCGCCTGGTCGAGGCGACCGCCGAGGGCTTCTGGCAGCCCGAGCAGGCAGAGCTGACCGCCGGGTTCGTGCAGCGCTACTTCACCGACATGCCGGCGGCGGCGCGTCTGCGTACCGCGTGGGTGGCCGACGCGGTCACGGTGGCCGCCTACCCCCGCTACGCCGTGGCGCAGCCCACCCGGGAGATGGCCGCGGCGCTGCTGGCCCGCGACGACCTGACGCCGGGCCTGCGGCGGTGGGTGACCGACCTGGACGACGACATGCGCCGGGCGCTCGTGGCCCGGACGGCGGTGGCCGCCGCGTCGGCCTGAGCTGGGAGCGCGCCGGGTGGGGGACCGCCCGGCGCGCTCGACGGCGGACCCCGCCCGGAGCCGCCGGGCGGGCGGCCTACGATCGCTGGGTGGAGGAAGACATCCGGCGGGTCGGCATCATGGGCGGCACGTTCGACCCGATCCACCACGGGCACCTGGTGGCGGCGAGCGAGGTGGCCGACCGGTTCGGTCTGGACGAGGTGGTCTTCGTGCCCACCGGACAGCCGTGGCAGAAGGCGGAGGAAGCGGTCACCCCGGCCGAGGACCGTTATCTGATGACGGTGATCGCCACCGCCTCCAACCCGCGCTTCCAGGTGAGCCGGGTCGACATCGACCGCGGCGGCCCCACCTACACCGTCGACACGCTGCGCGACCTGCACGCCGAGTACGGCGCGAAGGCGCAGCTGTTCTTCATCACCGGCGCGGACGCGCTGGAGCGCATCCTCTCCTGGAAGGATCTGGACGAGGCGCTCGAACTGGCCCACTTCATCGGCGTGACCCGGCCCGGCTTCGAACTGACCGACAAGCACCTGCCGGCCGACTCGGTGAGCCTCGTGCAGGTGCCCGCGATGGCGATCTCCTCGACCGACTGCCGCGCGCGGGTCGCCCGGGGCGAACCGGTGTGGTACCTGGTGCCCGACGGTGTGGTGCAGTACATCGCGAAACGGCGTCTCTATCAGCGGTGATTCCGCGCTTTATGTCCCCGTTTGTGCCTGAAATCGACCAGAACTGACAAGTCGCCGCACCGCCGGGTGTGAGAGGCTTGGAGGGTCGCACGGTTGATCGAAGGAGAACGGTGACAGTTTCCGAGCGCGCGCACGAGCTGGCGATGGCCGCCGCCCAGGCCGCGGCCGACAAGAAGGCACAGGACATCGTCATCATCGACGTGGGCGACCAGCTCGCGATCACCGACGCGTTCCTGCTGGCCGCCGCTCCGAACGAGCGTCAGGTGCTCGCCATCGTCGACGCCATCGAGGAGCGCCTGCTGGAGCTGCCGGAGAAGGCCAAGCCGGTGCGCCGCGAAGGCGAGCGCGGCGGCCGCTGGGTGCTGCTCGACTACGTCGACATCGTGGTCCACGTCCAGCACACCGAGGAGCGCGAGTTCTACGCGCTCGACCGGCTCTGGAAGGACTGCCCGCAGATCCCGTTCACCGATCGCGACCTGGCCGACTCGGCCGCCGGCAGCGCCACCGCCGAATGACCCGACTGATCATCTGGCGGCACGGCAACACCGACTGGAACGCCGCGAGCCGCGTCCAGGGCCAGACCGACGTGCCCCTCAACGACCTCGGCCGCGAGCAGGCCCACGCCGCCGCCCCGGTGCTCGCCGCCCTGCGCCCGGACGCGATCGTCGCCAGCGACCTGCGCCGGGCCGCCGACACCGCCGCCGCGCTCGCGGCGCTGACCGGGCTGCCGGTCCGCACCGACGCGCGGCTGCGGGAACGGCACTTCGGCCAGTGGCAGGGCCTCACCCTGACCGAGGTGGCCGAACGGTTCCCCGACGAGTACGCCCGCTGGCGGGCCGGCGACCCGGACCCGGGTGCCGGCCTCGAACCCCTGGGTGACCTGGGTGCCCGGCTCGGCGCCGGGTTCCAGGACGCGGCCGACCTCGCCGTCGGCGGCACGGTCGTGGTGACCACCCACGGCGGCGGCGCCCGGCAGGGCGTCGGGCACCTGCTCGGCTGGGACCACACGGTGCTGCGCAGCCTCGGCTCGCTGGCGAACTGCCACTGGACCGAACTGCGCCACAACGACATCCGGGGCTGGCACCTGCGGGCACACAACGTCGGTCTGGTCACCCGGGCGGCGCTCACCGACGCGGTCTGACACCTCCGGCCCCGGCGCGTCACCGCGCCATCGGCTAGCGTGCCGGTCATGCCCGTCGCGGTCGTCACCGACTCCACCGCCTACCTGCCCTCCGACCTGGCCCGCGCACGCGGGCTCACCGTCGTCCCGCTCACAGTCGTGCTCAACGGCGCGGAAGGGCTGGAGGGCGTCGAGACCTCCCCGGCCGACGCCACCCGCGCGCTGAGCGGCCGGCGGGTCTCGGTGAGCACGTCCCGGCCCGCGCCCGAACAGTTCGCGCAGGTCTACCGCACGCTGCTCGCCGAGGGCGCCGACGGCGTGGTGTCGGTGCACCTGTCCGCCGAGCTGTCCGGCACTGTCGAGGCCGCCCGGCTCGCCGCCGCCGAGGTCGGCGACGACCGCGTCACCGTCGTCGACAGCCGATCCACAGGCATGGGCCTCGGCTTCCCGGCGCTCGCCGCCGCCGCGGCCGCCGCGGCGGGCGCCGACCTGACCGGGGTACGCGACGCGGCGCTGGACGCGGTCGCCCGCACCACCATCTACTTCTACGTCGACACGCTGGAGTTCCTGCGCCGGGGCGGCCGGATCAACGCGGCCGAGGCGCTGCTCGGCACCGCGCTCTCGGTAAAGCCGATCATGCACATGCCGGATGGCGCGATCGTGGTGAAGGACAAGGTCCGTACCGCCAGCCGGGGAGTCGCGCGGCTGGTCGACCTCGCCGTCGAGGCGGCAGACGACGCCCAGGTCGACGTCGCGGTGCACCACCTCGCCGCGCCGCAGCGGGCCGAGCAGTTGCTGACGGCGCTGACCGAGCGGCTGGGCGACCGGCTGCACGACACGTACGTCACCGAGGCCGGAGCGGTGGTCGCCGCCCACGCCGGGCCGGGGCTGGCGTGCGTGGTGGTCCACCGCCGTACACCCTAGGGTGGCCGGATGAACCTCCGGTCGTATGTCGTCACCGGCGGCGGGCGCGGCGTCGGACGCGCCATCGTCGAACGGCTGGCCACCGACGGCGGCATCGTGGTCGTGGTCGAACGGGACACGAGCGCACTGGACTGGCTGGCCCGGCATCCGCTCGCCGACCGGCTGCACGCCGTGACCGGGGACGCCGGCGACGAGGCGGTCACCGGCCGGGCCGCCGACCGCGCCGAGGCGTACGCGCCGCTGGCCGGCTGGGTCAACAACGCCGCCGTCTTCCGCGACGCCGACCTGCACCGCGCGCCCGCGAGCGAGGTGGTCGACCTGATCACGCTCAACCTGCGGCCCGCCGTGGCCGGGGCCGGCACCGCCGTACGCCGGTTCCTGGCCGCCCGGACCGGCGGCGCGATCGTCAACGTCTCGTCCCACCAGGCCCGCCGGGCGGTGCCGGGCGCGCTGCCGTACGCCACCGCCAAGGCCGCGCTGGAAGGGCTGACCCGGGCGCTCGCCGTCGACTACGGCCGCCACGGGATCCGCGCCAACGCGGTGGCGCTCGGCTCCGTCCACACCGAACGGCACGCCGCCTACCTGGCCGGACTCGACCCGGCCGAGGTCGCGCACGTCGACGCGGAGATGGCCCGGCTGCACCCGCTCGGCCGGATCGGGCGTACCGACGAGGTGGCCGAGGTGGTCGCGTTCCTGCTCTCCGAACGCGCCTCGTTCGTCAACGGCGCGGTCGTGCCGGTCGACGGGGGACGGGCCGCGCTCGGCCTGGACCCGGAGGCGCGCTGACCGTAGTTTTCGGCCACCTAGCACGGCCAGGGCTTGATCGGGTGTGTGTCCACAGTCCCTTGGTTGTCCACAGGTGAGCGTTCATCGGCCGATGCGGGACGAGCTGTCGCCGTAGCGTCCCGAGCCGTGCCAGACGACGAGGAGACGACGGTACGGCGGCGGCTCGCCCGGCTGTTCGGGCCTGGGCCCGGCGAGGCCGAGCCGGGTCTCGGGCTGCGTCCCGGCTTCCCGGAGCGCGACGGCGGGCGGGAACCCTCGTCCGGGGCGAACCCCTGGTCCGCCGAGCCGGACGCCGACGACGGCCCGTCCCACGATGCTCCGGTGGCCGCGCGCGGCCTGGCGTCCCGGCTGCCCGGACCCGGGGCGTTCGATCCCGGCCGCCGGGGTGTGCGGGCGCTCGCGGCGGTGGCGGCAGTGGTGGTCGTGGTGGCCGCCGTCTGGGCCTGGCGCTCGCGTCCGAGCACCGAACCCGTGCCGCCGGTGACGGCGTCCTCCGAGGCGCCTGTGGGCGCGGCGACCGAGGCGGTCACCGGGGTGCCCGCGTCAGCCGGCGCACCGGGTCAGGTGGTCGTCGCGGTGGCCGGAAGGTCCGCCGCCCCGGCCTGGTCCGGCTGCCGGCCGGCGCCCGGCTGGCCGACGCCGTCGAAGCGGCAGGCGGCGCGCTGCCCGGCGTCGACGTCGCGCTGCTCAACCCCGCCCGCAAGGTCACCGACGGTGAACTGATCCTGGTCGGCGTGACCGCCCCACCGCCACCGGGCGGGCCCGCCGCGGCGGGCGCAGGCGGTGCGCCGGGCGGACCGGCGGCGCCGGCCGGACCGGTCAACCTGAACACCGCGACGCTTGCCCAGCTCGACGCGCTACCCGGCGTCGGCCCGGTGCTCGCCCAGCGGATCCTCGACCACCGCGACCAGCACGGCGGCTTCCGGTCCGTGTCCGACCTGCGGCAGGTCGACGGCATCGGCGACGCCCGGTACGAGCAGCTCAAGGAACTGGTGACGGTGTGACCGGCCGGCGTGCCGCTGCCTCGCCCGTCCTCGACGGTGACCCTGCGCCTGTCCGCGACGTGCCCGACCTGCGGCTGGCCGGGTTGGCGGTGGCCGCGTGGCTCGCCGCGCTGGCCGGGCTGCACCTCACCGTCCGCGCGACCGTGTGGACGGCCGCCGTCGCCGCCGCGCTCGCCCTCCTGGCGGCCCTGCGCTGCTGCGGCGTGCTCGCCGACCGGGGGAACCGACCCGCCGCTACGGCTGGATCGCGGTCGCCGTGCTGCTCGGCGTGGTCTGCGGGGCGGCCGCCACCCGGCGCCCGGCTCGCGATCCGCGACGCCACGGCGGTACGAGCGCTGGTCGCCGAAGGCGCAGTGGTCACCGCCGACCTCGTGCTGCGCGACGATCCCCCGCCCGGTACGGTGCCCCCCGGCCGGCCACCGATGCTCCTGGTCCGCGTCGACCATCAGTTGATGCTCAACACCTAGTAGGCGCGGATGGGCCGATTTATTCACGTCAGGGCTAGCGTAACGCGACCAACTAGTCCGGCCAAGAAACTTGTCACTCGCCTGATCAAGGGTTTTCTAGATCGGGTTGAGTCCCCAGCAAAGATCTCATTCGATCTGACGGATTCCTAGTAGGAGTATATGCGGATCTTGCGGCCAGCAAAATGCCGCAGAGTGATCGGCAATTCATTCTTGTGAATGCTAGCTAGTGACTACGTCGGGCGGGCTGCTGCCGGCCTCGTGGTGAGGGACACCAGCCGGCTGCTGCCCGAGGTGGAGGAGGACTTCCGGGCCACCGGGATGACGCACCTCAACGCGGTGTCCGGCTCCAATGTGGCGATAGTGGTCGGCGCGGTGCTGCTGCTGGCCCGCTGGGCGCGCGCCGGTCCGCGTACCGCCGCCACGCTGTGTGTGCTCGCCCTGGTCGGGTTCGTCATCCTGGTACGGCCCTCGCCGAGCGTGGTGCGCGCCGCCGCGATGGGTGCGATCGGGCTCGCCGCGCTGGCCGCCGGGCGGTCCCGGTCGGCGCTGCCCGCGCTCGCCGCGGCGGTCACCGGACTGGTCCTGTACGACCCGGACCTCGCGGGCGACCCGGGGTTCGCGTTGTCGGTCTGTGCCACCGGGGGA
The DNA here is from genome assembly GCF_000568915.1 of Micromonospora sp. M42. Lineage (NCBI taxonomy): Bacteria > Bacillati > Actinomycetota > Actinomycetes > Micromonosporales > Micromonosporaceae > Micromonospora > Micromonospora sp. M42. Next base: position 5,780,457 of record NZ_KK037233.1, read on the forward strand.
CTGCTGCTGGCGCCGGGATGGCGGGACGCGCTGCGCCGCCGGGCGTACCGCCCGGGCTGGCCGAGGCGCTGGCCGTGCCGGCCGCCGCGCAGCTCGCCTGCGGCCCGGTGATCGCCGGACTGTCCGCGACGGTGAGCCTGGTGGCGGTGCCGGCGAACCTGTTGGCGGTGCCGGCCGTCGCGCCCGCCACTGTGCTCGGTGTGCTGGCGGCGGTGCTGTCGCCGGTGTGGCCGGGCGGCGCGGAGTTCCTGGCCTGGCTGGCGAGTTGGCCGGCGCGCTGGCTGGTGGCGGTGGCCGCGCACGGGGCGGACCTGCCGGCCGGGAACCTGCCCTGGGTGGGCGGGGGTGGGCCGGGGGCCTGCTGCTGGCGGGGGTGAGCGTGGCGCTGCTGCTCGCCTTCCGCCGACGCCGGGCGCGGCGGCTGGTCGCGGTCGTGGTGATGGCGGTGGTGCTCGGCGCGGCGCCGATCCGGTTGCTTGCCTCCGGCTGGCCGCCGCGCGGCTGGGTGGTGGTGGCGTGCGCGGTGGGACAGGGGGACGCCGTGGTGCTGCCGGTAGCGGCCGGCCGGGCCGTGGTGGTCGACGCCGGACCGGACCCGTCCGGCGTGGACGCCTGCCTGCGCCGCCTGCGCGTACGTGAGGTGTCGCTGCTGGTGGTCAGTCACTTCCACGTCGACCACGTCGGCGGCGTGGCCGGGGTGTTCCGGGGCCGGCGGGTGGGCGCGGTGGTGGGTCCGTCCTGGTCCGAGCCGCCCTACGGCGTCGCCCAGGTACGCGAGGCGGCCCGCCGGGCCGGTGCGCCGCTCGCCGCCGCGCAGGCGGGCTGGCGGTGGCGGGCCGGAGCGGTGGACCTGGTCGCGGTCGGGCCGCCGTACCCGCTGCGGGGCAGCCGGTCCGACCCGAACAACAACTCACTCGTCCTGACCGCCACCGTGGCCGGGGTACGGGTCCTGCTCGCCGGTGACGCCGAGACGGAGGAGCAGCGGGCGATGCTGGAGACGATGCCGGCCGCCGCGATCCGGGCCGACGTGCTGAAGGTGGCCCACCACGGCTCGGCGTACCAGGATCCGCAGTTCCTCGCCGCGGTGCGCCCGGCGGTGGCGCTGGTGTGCGTGGGCGTCGACAACGACTACGGGCATCCCAACGCCGGGCTGCTGGACCGGCTGACCCGGGGCGGCGCGCGGGTGCTGCGTACCGACACCGGCGGTGACCTGGCCGCCGTGCGCGTCGGCGCCGGCCTCGCCGTGGTGACGCGCGGCCCCGATCCGGTACGACAGCGGTGAGGTGGCGAATCTTGTTGGGATAGATGGTGGATCAAGGCAAATGTCTGGATTTGCGCTGAGTGCGGGCTGTGCCGTCACAGTCCTCGATGACCAGGTCCGATCGGGTCGGAGGGCGTGCGAGTATGGGCGACGTGACCCCCGCCGACCTGCCTCCTATTGTGCTCGTCCTCGGCGACGAGGAGCTGCTCGCCACGCGAGCGGTGACCGAAGCCGTCGCCCGGGCCCGCGAGGTGGACCCCGACGTGGACGTGCGGGAATACCAGGCCGGCACGCTCACCGTCGGCGAGATCGCCGAGATGCTCAGCCCGTCGCTGTTCGGCGGCCGCCGGGTGCTGGTGCTCCGCTCCGGGCAGGACGCCCGCAAGGACCTGTCCACCGCGCTACTGGCGTACGCGAAGAACCCCGACCCGGACGTGCAGCTCGTCGTGCTGCACCTGGGCGGGGCCAAGGGCAAGGCGTTCGCCGACGGGCTTCGGGCGGCCGGTGCCACGGTGGTGCCGGCGATGAAGCTCAAGGGCGACCGGGAACGGGCCGCCTTCGTGCGGGACGAGATCCGCCGTAACGGGGGCAAGTGCACGCCGGACGCGGCCGACGCCCTGGTCGCGGCGGTCGGCAACGACATGCGTGAGCTGGCCGCCGCCTGCTCGCAGCTGCTCGCCGACACGGACGGGCGGATCAGCGCGGACACGGTGGCCCGCTACTACCGGGGGCGGGCCGAGGTGACCGGCTTCACGGTGGCCGACGCGACGATGGTCGGCGACGTGCCCGGCGCGCTGGAGGCGCTGCGCTGGGCGCTGCACGTCGGCGTCGATCCGGTGCCGATCGCCGACGCGCTGGCCGACGGCGTACGAACCGTGGCCCGGGTCGCCGCCGCCGGGCGGGGAAGCCCGTTCCAGCTGGCCAAGACGCTGGGCATGCCGGCCTGGAAGATCGAGAAGGCTCAGGTGCGGGCCCGGGGCTGGACGCCGGAGGGCCTGGTCGAGGCGATGCGGGTGGCCGCCGAGTGCAACGCGGCGGTCAAGGGCGGCGCCGACGACCGGGCGTACGCGCTGGAGCGAGCCGTGTTCTCGGTGGCCGCGGCCCGGCAGGGCGGCGCCCGGTGACCCGATCGTGGTCGACTGTGGCCACGGACGAGGAGCGGTACCGCCCGCTCTACGCCCGGGTGCTGGGCCTGCGCTTCGTCAACCCGGGCGGGGTGCTCTGCTTCCTGTTCTTCGAGGGCGCGATGGCGCTCGCCGTGCTGCTCGCGCTCGCCGAACTGGTGAGCTGGTGGGCGGTGCTGGTGCTGCCGGTCGCGGTGGCCGCGATGGTCAAGCTCAACGACGTGGTCGCCGAGATGGTCGTCCGCACCGCGGCGCTGGTGCCCGAGCAGGAGCGGGACCGCTTCCGGCGGCAGATGGAGCCGGTGGTCGGCCGGGCCCGGGTGCCCGCGAGCGCCCGCGCGCTGCCGAGCGGCGCGGTCCGGAGCGTCCGGTCGTTGCCGGGCGGCACGCCAGCCGACTCCCGGGGCGTCCGCTACCACCACCCGCAACGCGCGACGTTCGACCGCCCGACCGAGCGCTAGCAGCGCCTCTTCCCTGCGCCTTCGCGCGGAGATCTTGGTACGGAACCGCCCCTCAGGGGGCCGTTTCGTACCAAGATCTGCGGCGTGATCGGAGTGGGACAGCCGGAAGCCCCGTGGGCTCGATGGCCCCGGGGCTTCCGGTCGGGATCTGCGGTGCCGGTCAGGCAGAGAACGAGGCGACGCGCTTGGCGATCGCCGACTTCCGGTTGGCCGCCTGGTTGGCGTGGATGACACCCTTGCTGGCAGCCTTGTCCAGCTTCCGGGTGGCCTCACGCATCAGCACGGTGGCCTTCTCGGCGTCGCCCGCCTCGGCAGCCTCGTGGAACTTCCGGATGGCGGTCTTCAGCGACGACTTGACCGACTTGTTACGCAGCCGGCGCTTCTCGTTCTGCCGGTTGCGCTTGATCTGGGACTTGATGTTCGCCACGCGACAGCCTCGTCTTGATAGCTCGGGTTGGTCTGCTTTCGCGCACGACGAGCATGCGTCATCGCCGCGCGAAAAGCCAGGCTACCAGGTCGGTCCCCGACGAGCCAAAACGCCTCCGGCCGGGGCCCACCTGCCACCGTCACCAGCATGCCGTCGCACCCAGCGATCACACCAGTCCGATCGGCGTTTCCAGGCTGGTCGGGCAGCGCGCCAGCTCGGGGAGGTGGCGGGGTCAGGGCAAGTGTGATGCCGCCACCTCCCCGTGCTGGTGTGGATCAAGGGGGCGGTGGGATGCGTGCCACCTTGCCGAACCGGGGTGGATCACGGGGAACCGGCGGGGTGGGGTCAGGACCAGCCTCGCCGCTCGGCCAGCCAGCTGAGCGCCTGCTCGCCGCTCCAGCGCTGGTGGGCGCGCAGGTGCGGGGACGCCGTCGACGGTTCGGCGGCGGCTCCGGTCAGGTAGTAGCCGGCCAGCGCGGCCAGCGTCACGTCCAGCGCATCAGCGGGCGCCCCTGCCACCGCCGGGTGACCGGCGAACGCGGCGTCCGCGTCCAGGCCACTGGCGTACGCGGTGAGCAGCAGCCCGGCCAGGTCGAACCAGGCCGGCCCGTGACAGAGCCACGGCCAGTCGCACAGCCAGGCGCGCCCGCCGGAGTCGATCAGGAGGTTGTCCACCCGCAGGTCGCCGTGGGCCAGCCCGGGGGCCGCGTCGGCGTACCCGGGCAGGCGCGACTCCAGCGCCACCAGCTCGGCCAGCGGGGCGCCGGCGGCCTGCTCGGGCAGCGGCTCGCGCCCGGCGGCCACCTCGCCCCACCAGAGGATGTCGTCGCGGGCCAGGTCCGCGAGCCGGGGGAGCGGGAGCGCGGCCAGCTGCGCAGGCGGGTCGGCGAGGGCGGCGGCCACCTCGGCGTACGTGGCGAGAGCGGCGTCCAGCTCGGCCGGCGCCCAGGGCAGCGCGGGGGTGTGCCCGTCGATCGCGTCGAGCGCCAGCGCGTACCAGCCGGACTCGGTGAGCGCCCAGCGCGGCCGGGGCACCGGCAGGCCGGCCGGGAGCCGGGCCAGGATCGCCGCCTCGTGGGCGTACCAGTCGACCAGGTGCCGTTGCCCGTGCAGCGCCGCCGCCTTGACGAACACGCGCTCACCGTCTGGGCCGGTCAGCACGGCGGCGAATCCGCTGGTGAACCCGCCGGCGGCCACCCGTACCGCCGCCGGTGGGCCGCCGAGCCGGGCGGCCAGCGCGTTCCGCAGCCCGGCCGGCAGGTCGGCCCAGCCCGGCCGCACGGCCGTCGACCCGTACGCGACGGGCGGGAGTGAGATCGCACGCACCGCACCATGCTGCCGCACGCGGGCCGCGCCGCCCCGCCGCACCGGTGGCGCGCGGCGAACCGGCGCGTCGGAGGGCTCTGCCAGACTGCCTGCCATGAGGACCGACGAGTTCTGGCAGCTGATCGACGACGCCCGCGCCGGGGCCGGGGGAGAGCCCGACGCGGTCGCCGCCCGGGCGGTCGCGCTGCTGGCCGAGCGCGACCCGGAGGAGATCGTCGGGTACGCCCACCACCAGCGGCGGGTGCTCGCCGCCTCCTACCGGGTGGATCTCTGGGGCGCGGCGTACCTGATCAACGGCGGCGCCTCGGACGACGGCTTCGAGTATTTCCGGGGCTGGCTGATGACCCAGGGCCGGGCGGTGTTCGCCAAGGCGGTCGGCGACCCGGACTCGCTCGCCGAGTTGCCGCAGGTGCGGGCGGCGGCGCTCAGCGGCGAGGAGTTCGAGTGCGAGGACATGCTGGCGGTGCCGTGGGACGCGTACCGGAAGGCCACCGCGACCGACCTGCCGGCCGAGCGTGACCCGGTGCCGGTGCCCGACCTGAACGACTTCTGGGACTTCGACGACGAGGAGGAGGCCCGGCGTCGGCTGCCGAGACTGGCCACCCTCTTCGTGGAGCCACCCGTGGAATAGCAGTGGAGTAAAGGGGGAGTCCGGGCGCTCCCGGGGCGACGTGGGACCATGGAGGGGGCCGGCGGCGCGCCGGCCCGCTCACGTCAGCCGACCAGAACGGACCGCTGTGCCACCGACGCTCGATCCCGGCGCGAACGCTCCTGGTGCCACCGACCCGGCGCGCATCCGGAACTTCTGCATCATCGCCCACATCGACCACGGGAAGTCGACCCTGGCCGACCGGATGTTGCAGCTCACCGGTGTGGTCGACCCACGGCAGATGCGCGCGCAGTACCTGGACCGGATGGACATCGAGCGCGAGCGCGGCATCACCATCAAGAGCCAGGCCGTGCGGATGCCGTGGACGATCCGCGAGGGCGACCGGGCCGGTGAGACGGCCGTGCTCAACATGATCGACACTCCGGGCCACGTGGACTTCACCTACGAGGTGTCCCGTTCGCTGGCTGCCTGCGAGGGCGCGATCCTGCTCGTCGACGCCGCGCAGGGCATCGAGGCGCAGACGCTCGCCAACCTCTACCTGGCGCTCGAGAACGACCTGCACATCATCCCGGTGCTCAACAAGATCGACCTGCCGGCCGCCCAGCCGGAGAAGTACGCCGAGGAGCTGGCGCACCTGATCGGCGGCGACCCGGCGGACTGCATCAAGGTCTCCGGCAAGACCGGCGAGGGCGTGCCGTACCTGCTGGACGAGATCGTCCGGCAGTTCGTGCCGCCGGTGGGTGACGCCGAGGCCCCGGCCCGCGCGATGATCTTCGACTCGGTGTACGACGTCTACCGGGGCGTGGTCACGTACGTCCGGGTGATCGACGGCCGGATCTCGGCCCGGGACCGGATCAAGATGATGTCCACCGGCGCGGTCCACGAGCTGCTGGAGATCGGTGTCATCTCGCCGGAGATGGTCAAGGCCGAGGCGCTCGGCGTCGGCGAGGTGGGCTACCTGATCACCGGCGTGAAGGACGTGCGCCAGTCCCGGGTCGGTGACACGGTCACCATCAACAACAACCCGGCCAAGGAGGCGCTCGGCGGTTACAAGGACCCGAAGCCGATGGTCTACTCGGGGCTCTACCCGATCGACGGCTCGGACTACCCCGAACCTGCGTCGAGGCGCTGGACAAGCTCAAGCT
>NZ_KK037233.1:5786910-5851021 GCF_000568915.1 Micromonospora sp. M42
CGCTGCGGCTTCCTCGCCTGCTGCACCTGGAGATCATCCGGGAGCGGCTGGAGCGGGAGTTCAACCTCGACCTGATCTCCACCGCCCCGAACGTGGTCTACCGGGCCATCCAGGAGGACGGCGAGGAGATCGTGGTCACCAACCCGAGCGAGTACCCGACCGGCAAGATCGCGGAGGTGTACGAGCCGACGGTGCGGGCGACGGTGCTGACCCCGAACGACTACGTCGGCGCGGTGATGGAGCTGTGCCAGGGCCGCCGGGGCAGCCTGCTCGGCATGGACTACCTCTCCGCCGACCGGGTGGAGCTGCGCTACACGCTGCCGCTGGCCGAGATCATCTTCGACTTCTTCGACCAGCTCAAGAGCCGTACCAAGGGTTACGCCTCACTGGACTACGAGCCCTCCGGCGAGCAGGCGTCGGACCTGGTGAAGGTGGACATCCTGCTGCACGGCGAGCCGGTCGACGCGTTCAGCGCGATCGTGCACAAGGACAAGGCGTACACGTACGGCACGACGATCGCGGCGAAGCTGCGTTCGCTGATCCCGCGCCAGCAGTTCGAGGTGCCGATCCAGGCGGCGATCGGGAGCCGGGTGATCGCCCGGGAGACCATCCGCGCGATCCGCAAGGACGTGCTCGCCAAGTGCTACGGCGGTGACATCAGCCGCAAGCGCAAGCTGCTGGAGAAGCAGAAGGAGGGCAAGAAGCGGATGAAGATGGTGGGCCGGGTGGAGGTCCCCCAGGAGGCGTTCATCGCGGCGCTCTCGTCCGACTCCGGCGACGGCAAGCCCGCCGGCAAGAAGTAGCGGTCCGGCTCCGCGCAGCGGCCGGCGTCCCCTCGCAGGGGCGCCGGCCGTTCGCGTACCCAGGAGATTTTCAGCCGGTGGCAGCGCTCCCACCTGCGGGTTCGCGTCAGCCGGGAGGGTGGCGGTCGATGCGGCCGGTTTCGGTTTTCGATGCGTCGGGCACTTAGCGGTCACGACAGCAACCGCACAGAACGTGCGAAATCGCTTTAGGAGGACGACCGTGGAGTTCACCGTCTGGGGCATCATCACCGCGCTGGTCGTGGGTCTGATCGTCGGCGCGCTGGGCCGGCTGGTCGTGCCGGGCCGGCAGAACATGCCGATCTGGCTGCACATGGTGATCGGCGTCGGCGCGGCGCTGCTGGGCACCGTCCTGGCCCGCGCGCTCGGCATCGCCACGCAGACCGCCGGCATCGACTGGGCCGAGCTGGCCGTGCAGGTCGTGCTCGCCGCCATCGGTGTGGCCCTGGTGGCCGGCGTCGGCCGCCGCAGCAGCGTCTCGCGTTACTGATCGACGCATCACGCGCCTCGACGGGTGCCCGGCCGCATCGGCCGGGCACCCGTCGGCGTATCGGCGCATTGAACACCGTCGGTGTGTCGGGCCCGCCCGCCGCGCCCGGTTTCGGGGAGAAGCAGCAGGTCAGGGTACGTCTGAACAATTCGTCATCGGAGTCGGTTTGGATTTCCGGGCGGTCGGGAACTTAGCGATCACGACAGTAACCACACAAAAACGTGTGACCGGATCTTAAGGAGGAGGGCGACCATGGAGCTCACCGTTTGGGGCATCATCACGGCGCTGGTCGTTGGTCTGATCGTCGGCGCGCTGGGCCGGCTGGTCGTGCCGGGCCGGCAGAACATGCCCATGTGGCTGCACATGCTGATCGGCGTCGGCGCCGCGCTTCTGGGCACGCTCGTCGCCCGGGCCTCCGGCTTCGCCGAGACCGCCGGAATCGACTGGCGCGAGCTGATGCTGCAGGTGCTGTTCGCCGCGATCGGCGTGGCCCTGGTGGCCGGTGTCGGCCGTCGCCGCGGCGTCTCGCGCTACTGACCCCGCACCACGCGCCTCGACGGGCGCCCGGCCTCACCGGCCGGGCGCCCGTCGGCGTTCGTGGGCTCTGAACTGCCCGGACGGCATCGATGTCGGCCGGGCCCCGGCTGCGATACGGTCGCCTGTGCCCTCCGTCACGAACACCCCCTGTTGTAAAGGAAATTTTCCTACTAAGGTGCGGCGGAGAAGGTTAGTGCCAAACGGCCCTGAGGGAGATATGGCGTGAACAGGTGGAAGCGGCTGGCTCCGGTCACCGCCATCGTGGCGTCGGCCGCGTTGGTGCTGACCGCGTGCGGTGGCTCCGGCGACGACGACAAGGCCGCCGACAACAGCAAGCTCACTGTGTGGATGATGGGTGAGGGCGGCGACGCCCAGACCGCGTTCCTCGACAGCGTCGAGGCGGAGTTCAAGAAGAAGCACCCCGAGACCGACGTGGTGGTGCAGTACATCCCCTGGCTCGAGGCGCCGAAGAAGTTCCAGGCCGCGCTCGCCGGTGGCGAGGGCCCGGACGTCACCGAGCTGGGCAACACCGAGACCCAGGGCTGGGCCGCTCAGGAGGCCCTGGCCGACGTCTCGGACAAGTTCAACGCCTGGTCCGAGGGCAAGGACATCCTGCCCGACCTGGTCAAGAACGCTCAGCTCGACGGCAAGCAGTACGGCGTGCCGTGGTACGCCGGCGTGCGCGCCGTCTACTACCGCACCGACTGGTTCGCCGAGGCCGGCGTGAAGCCGCCGACGACCTGGGACGAGATGGTCGCCGCCGCGAAGGCGGTGCAGGCCAAGAAGCCCGGCACCTACGGCATCGCCCTGCCCGGCAACTCCGAGCTGCCGTTCTACTCCTTCCTCTGGAGTGCCGGCGCGGAGATCGCCACCAAGGAGGGGGACAGCTGGAAGTCCGGCTACAACACCCCCGAGGCGCAGAAGGCGGTCAAGTTCTGGACCGACCTGGTGACGGTGCACAAGGTCGCCCCGCCGGCCGCCGCCGGGTGGAACGAGGTCGACGCCCGTACCCAGTTCGCCACCGGCAAGGCCGCGATGGCGTTCGCGGGTAGCTGGCAGGGCGGCGCGATGAAGAAGGACAACCCGGACATCGAGAAGGTCTGGGGCACGTTCCCGATCCCCGGCCCGGACGGCAAGGCCGCCCCGGCGTTCGCCGGTGGCTCCGACATCGCCATCTGGAAGGACAGCGAGCGGGCGGCGCTGGCCTGGGACTACATGACCGTGCTGCTGAGCAAGCAGAAGGACAAGGAGTTCGCCAGCAGCCTCGGGTTCTTCCCGGTCTACCAGGACCTGGTCAGCAGCGGTGACTACGCCAACGACAAGGTGATGGCGGCGTTCGCCACGGCCATCCAGAACACCAAGCTGACCCCGCTCACCCCGAAGTGGGTCGAGGTCAGCCGGACCAAGACGGTGACCCAGGCGATGAACAGCTCGGTCATCAAGGGCCAGAAGACGGTCGAGAAGGCCACCGCCGACGCGGCCACCGAGATCGAAAGCATCCTCAACGCCAAGTGACCACGCTGACCGAGGCCACCGGCGAGGCCGCCGCGCGGGAGACCCCCGCGCGGCGGCGCCGTCGCCGGGTGGACTACCTTCCGTACCTTCTGCTCCTGCCCTGCCTGGCGATCATCGCCGTGCTGCTGCTCTGGCCGCTCGGCCAGGTCGTGTGGATGTCCTTCCACAAGCTGGACAGCGTCCGGCAGCTGCGCGGCGACCGCGAGTGGCCGTGGATCGGCCTGGCCAACTACGCGCAGATCCTCGGCGACCCGTTCTTCCGTACGGTGCTGCGCAACACGGTGCTGTTCGCGGTCGCCAACGTGGCGCTCACGATGGTCCTCGGCACGCTGGTCGGGCTGCTGCTCAACCGCCTGGGCAAGAAGATGGCCACGTTCGTGGCGAGCTGCGTGATGCTTGCCTGGGCCACCCCGGCGCTGACCGGCACGATCGTCTGGAAGTGGATCTTCGACGACACGAGCGGCCTGGTCACGTGGCTGTTCAACAAGCTTCCCGACGGGCTGTCCACGGCGCTGTTCGGGCGCAGCGACTGGACCGGGTACGGCTGGTTCAACGACCCGCTGCTGTTCTTCGCCATCCTGACGCTCGTGGTGGTCTGGCACTCGTTCCCGTTCATCGCGGTGAGCGTGCTGGCCGGGCTCAAGAGCGTGCCGACGGAGTTGCAGGAGGCGGCCCGGGTCGACGGCGCCGGCCCGTGGAAGGTGTTCTGGAAGGTGACGTTCCCGATCCTGCGGCCGGTCTTCGGCATCCTCGTGGTGCTCTCCACGATCTGGGACTTCAAGGTCTTCACCCAGCAGTTCGTGCTGGCCGGCGGCACCCAGGACCGGTCGACGTTCATGCTGTCGATCTACTCGTACGCGGAGGCGTTTTCACCGCCGCCGAAGTACGGCCTCGGCTCCGCCATCGCCGTGATCCTCACCGTGATCCTGCTCGTGGTGACCGCCCTGTACGTCCGCATGGTGCTGCGGCAGGAGGACGAATGATGAAGAGGATCGCCCTCAACGGCGCGGGCCTGCTGGTCGCGCTCTTCGCCGCGTTCCCGGTCTACTGGATGGTGGCGACGTCGCTGAAGCCCAACCGGGAGATCTTCTCGTCCACGCCCCGGCCGGTGCCGGCCGAGCCGACGCTGGAGCACTACCGGGAGATCCTCACCGGCAACCTGATCCCGGGCGTGACGTTCACCGACTTCTTCCTCAACAGCGTGCTCGTCGCGGGGGCCACGGTGCTGCTGAGCGGGCTGGTCGCCCTGCTCGCCGCGACAGCCGTGGCCCGGTTCCGGTTCAAGCTGCGCACCACGTTCCTGATCATGCTGCTGGTGGTGCAGATGATCCCGCTGGAGGCGCTGGTCATCCCGCTGTTCCTGATGATCCAGCGGCTCGGTCTCTACAACACGCTGCCCAGCCTGATCCTCACGTACCTCGGCTTCTCGCTGCCGTTCGCGGTCTGGATGCTGCGCGGCTTCGTCGCCGCGGTGCCGAAGGAACTGGAGGAGGCCGCCGCCATCGACGGCGCCAGCCGGGCCCAGACGTTCCGCAAGGTGCTGTTCCCGCTGGTCGCGCCCGGCCTGGTCGCCACCAGCATCTTCTCGTTCATCACCGCCTGGAACGAGCTGATCTTCGCGCTGACCTTCATCAACGACCAGCAGAAGTACACGCTGCCGGTGGCGATGACGTTCTTCTTCGGCCGCGACGACACCGCCTGGGGCTCGGTGATGGCGGCGTCTACGCTGTTCACCCTGCCGGTGATCGTCTTCTTCCTGCTGGTGCAGCGCCGGATGGTCTCCGGCCTGGTGGCGGGAGCGGTGAAGGGCTGAGCCGGCGGGCCGTCAGGCCGCGGCGAACACCTCGGCGCGTACCTCGGTGGCCGGGTCGCCCTTCACCCGGGCCCAGGAGCCCTGCTCGGCGGTCCACTCCAGGTTGCCGAAGCGGACCTTCTTCACGCCGTGGTCGTCGGCGTGCGAGACCAGCCAGTGCGCGTACCGCCAGCCGTTGCGGTCGTCGCCGGCCGGCACGGTGAGCGCGGTCAGGTCCGTCGCCGTGGCCAGCCGGGGCAGCCCCCAGTCCAGCGACAGGCTCTCCAGCACGGCGCTGGCGGCGGCCGGCCCGCGCATCGTCGGCGGCGAACTCACCGTGCAGGCCACCGCGCCGGTCGCGTGGCCGAGCAACGCGCGGGTCAGGACCTCCGACTCGTCGGCCCACTTCTCGTACGCCTCGGGGAAGGCCGACCGCTGCACCCGCTGGGCGGCGTCGGTGACCCGCATCCGCTCCCAGCCCTTGACCTTCTTCAGCGCGGCGTAGAACTTGTTCGCCGCGTACCGCGGGTCCTGGACCTGCTCCGGGGTGCCCCAGCCCTGGCTCGGGCGCTGCTGGAACAGGCCGAGCGAGTCGCGGTCGCCGTGCGCGATGTTGCGCAGGTGCGACTCCTGGTACGCGGTCGCCAGCGCCACCACCACCGCCCGCTCGGGCATCCGGCGCTGCATGCCGATGGCCGCGATGGTCGCCGCGTTCGCCATCTGGTCGGCGCCGAGCACCACCTCGCCGTCGGCCTGCACCGTGCAGGTCCGGCTGGCCAGGGGGAGCCGCAGGTGCTCGCCGAACTGCTTGGTCACGACATAGACCGCGAGCAGCGCCAGTACGCACACCGCAACACCAGATGCCACGATCGCCGCTCGCGTCCGCACCCGCACCCCCTGTCCCGACAGTCCGCCAAGCGTACGTCGGCCCCGCGCCGCCGCGTCTCGGCCGAGTGGCCGTCCCGCCAGCACGTGACCGGCGCCGTGCCGCCGCGCGGGGCCCGCCACCACCGAAGGTGACCAGCCGGGCCCCGCCGCGCACCTCAGTCTCCGGCGGGCACCCAGGCGGCGGGACGCTTCTCCCGGAACGCCATGACGCCCTCACGCCCCTCGTCGGAGAGGAAGTACCCGGTGGACAGCGCCGCCAACTCGGCGATCTCGGCCCGCAGGTCAGTCGCGGCGGGCCGGCGCAGCAGCTCCTTCGCCCCGGCCAGCGCCCCCGGCGCGCCCCTGACCAGCGAGGCGCAGTAACGCTCGACGGCGGCGTCCAGCTCGCCGGCCGGCACCGCGGCGGTGACCAGGCCGACCTCGGCGGCGCGGCGGCCGTCGAACGTGTCGCCGGTCAGGTACAGCTCGGCGGCGGCCCGCTGGTCCAGCCGGGGCAGCACGGTCGCCGAGATCACCGCCGGGATCACCCCGATCCGCACCTCGGTGAACGCGAACGTCGCCTCCTGCGCGCAGACCGCCAGGTCGGCGGCGGCGATCAGGCCCAGCCCACCGGCCCGGGCCGGCCCGGCGACCTTCGCGACCACCGGCTTCGGGCACTCCCGCACCGCCACCAGCACGTCGCCGAGCATCCCGGCGGGCACCGTGCCGCTGGCGTACGCGGCGGCGGTCTCCTTCAGGTCGGCGCCGGAGCAGAAGACCGGGCCGGTGTGGTCGAGCACGATCGCGCGTACCGCGTCGTCGGCGACCGCGTCGGCGAGCCCGGCCAGCAGCTGGGTCATCAGGGGCGTGGAGAGCGCGTTGCGGTTGTGCGGGCTGTCCAGGGTGAGGGTGGTCACCCCACGGGCCGTGGCGACTCGCACGAGAGCGTCCGGAGAGGTCATGCCGGGCACACTAGTGGCCATGCCCGGCGTCCTTCCAGAAGGCGAACCCGTCCCGCGCGACGGATCGCTGCCCGCCACCGCCCGTCGCGCCGTCGGCGCGCGCGGCTTCGGCGTGTACGTCCACGTGCCGTTCTGCGCCAGCCGGTGCGGTTACTGCGACTTCAACACGTACACCGCCTCCGAGCTGGGCGGCGGGGCGAGCCGGGAGACGTACGCCGACTCGGTGCTGGCCGAGCTGGCGCTGGCCGCCCGGGTGCTGGGCGACTCGCCGCCGCAGCGGGTCGACACCGTCTTCGTCGGCGGCGGCACGCCGACCCTGCTGCCCGCCGACGACCTGGCCCGGATCCTCGACGGCATCGACCGCGTCTGGGGGCTGGCCGCCGACGCGGAGGTGACCACCGAGGCCAACCCGGAGTCGGTGACCCCGGAGTCGCTCAAGACGCTGCGGGCGGCCGGCTACACCCGGATCTCGCTGGGCATGCAGTCCGCCGCACCCGGGGTGCTCGCGGTGTTGGACCGGCGGCACAGCGCGGGCCGGGCCACCGCCGCCGCGCTGGAGGCGCGCGACGCCGGGTTCGAGCACGTGAACCTGGACCTGATCTACGGCACGCCGGGCGAGACGGCAGACGACTTCGCCGCCTCGCTGGCCCAGGTCGTCGACGCCGGGGTGGACCACGTCAGCGCGTACGCCCTGATCGTGGAGGACGGCACCCGGCTGGCCGCGCGGATGCGCCGGGGCGAGCTGCCGTACCCCTCCGACGACGTGGCGGCGGACCGCTACCTGGCCGCGGAGGCGGCGCTCGGCGCAGCCGGCTTCTCCTGGTACGAGGTGTCGAACTGGGCCCGCTCGGCGGCGGCGGCGTGCCGGCACAACCTGCTCTACTGGACCGGCGCCGACTGGTGGGGCCTGGGCCCGGGGGCGCACAGCCACGTCGGCGGCGTGCGCTGGTGGAACGTCAAACACCCGAGCGCGTACGCGGCGCGGCTGGCCGAGGGCGCCTCGCCGGCACTGGCCCGGGAGGTGCTCAGCGCGGACGAGCAGCACATGGAGGACGTGATGCTGCGGGTGCGGCTCGCCTCCGGGCTGCCGCTGGACGTGCTGGACGAGCCCGGCCGGGCGGGCGCCGAGCGGGCCCGGGACGCCGGGCTGCTCGACGCCGGGGCGTACGCGCGGGGGCTTGTGGTGCTGACGCTGCGCGGACGGCTGCTGGCCGACGCGGTGGTACGCGACCTGCTGCCGTGACCGGCGCCGGCCGGCCGCCCCCTCGGCCGGCCGGCGGTGTCACTTCACGAAGTTGTAGGTCATCGGGTAGCGGTAGAGCACACCCTCGTTGGCCTTGACCCCGCCGATGATCCCGAAGATCAACGGCACCAGCCAGACCAGCATCGGGACGAAGAACAGGATCCCGCAGGTGATGACCGTGATCACCCAGGCGAGGACGCTGGCGATGGTCCAGGTGATCTGGAAGTTCAGCGCCGCGACCGCGTGGGCGCGTACGGTCGGCGACTGCTGGCCGCGGGTCATCATCGCGATCAGCGGGGCGACCCAGCCGAGCAGACCGCCACCGATGATGACGCCCGCGGCGCCACCGAAGTGCGCCACCAGGGCCCAGGTCTTCTCGTCGTTGTTGGCGTACCCGGCCGGGCCGTAGCCGCCACCGCCGGGATAGCCGCCACCGGCGCCGTAGCCCGGCGCGCCGGCCGGCGGGGGGTAACCACCAGGGGGCGGGTAGCCGCCCGGCGGAGGCTGGGCACCGGGGGGCGGGTAGCCGCCCGGGGGCGGATAGTCACCGGGCGGGGGATACCCGCCCGCGCCCGGCGCGCCGGACAGTGGAGCGGTGGGCGGCTCGCCGGAGCCGTAGGGCGCCGACGGGTCGGGCTGGGGGCCGGAGTCCCCTGCTCCGGGAGGGCGAGGAGGTTCAGTCATGGAGGTCACGGTAGGGCCAGCGGGCAAGTCGCACCAGGGCGACACAGACCGAGCGTGACCGGCTGTTCGGCCCTGGCGTGCCGCGCGGTGTGGTGGGCCGCACCGCAGGTCCGTCAGGCGATCATCGCGTCGGTGGGGGTGCCGACGTAGACTGGCACTCGCTACAGTCGAGTGCCAGCCGCCCGGCGGATGCCGCGTGCCGGCCCGGCCGAGGTGTGTCAGGAGGTGGGGACATGGGTCTCGACGACCGCAAACTCGCCGTGCTGCGCGCGATCGTCGAGGACTACGTCGCCACGCAGGAGCCGGTGGGCAGCAAGGCCCTGGTCGAGCGGCACCAGCTCGGCGTCTCCCCGGCGACGGTGCGCAACGACATGGCGGTGCTGGAGGAGGAGGGCTACATCCGGCAGCCGCACACCAGCGCCGGCCGGGTGCCCACCGACCGCGGCTACCGCCTCTTCGTGGACCGGCTCTCCCGGGTCAAGCCGCTCAGCCCCGCCGAGCGCCGCGCCATCGAGCGCTTCCTGGTCGGCGCGGTCGACCTGGACGACGTGGTGCACCGCACGGTCCGGCTGCTCGCCCAGCTCACCCGGCAGGTCGCCGTGGTGCAGTACCCGAGCCTGGCCCGGTCCAAGGTGCGTCACCTGGAACTCGTGCCGATCTCCACCACCCGGCTGATGGTCGTCATGATCGCCGACACCGGCCGGGTCGAGCAGCGACTCGTCGAGCTGCCCGCCCCGGTTCCCGCCGACGACGTGACCGACCTGCGCCGGCTGGTGAACGAGAAGCTCGTCGGCAGCCAGCTCTCCGAGACGCCGCCGCTGGTGCAGGCCCTGGTGGACGAGTCCGCGCCGCACCTGCGCCCGGCCATGACCACGCTGTCCACGGTGCTGCTGGAGACGCTCGTGGAACGGCACGAGGAGCGCCTCGCGCTGGCCGGCCAGGCCAACCTCACCCGGGGCGGCCTGCTCGACTTCCAGGGCTCGCTGCGGCCGATCCTGGAGGCGCTCGAAGAAGAGGTAGTGCTGCTCAAACTGATCGGCGAGACCGAGCCGAGCACCACCCGCGTGCTGATCGGCGACGAGAACGAGTTCGACAACCTGCGGGCCGCCTCGGTGGTCAGCACCGGCTACGGACCGGGCAGCACCATCGTCGGTGGGCTCGGCGTGCTCGGGCCGACCCGGATGGACTACCCCGGCAATATCGCCATGGTGAGGGCCGTGGCACGCTACGTGGGCGAACTGCTGGCCCAGAACTGACCAGTCAGGGCCGACGGCCGGTTGCGGCCGACGACCGGAGCGACGCGAGACGAACATGAGGACACCTAACGCAGTGGCCAGGGACTACTACGGCATTCTCGGCGTGAGCCGGGAAGCCTCCGACGACGAGATCAAGCGCGCCTACCGCAAGCTGGCGCGGCAGTACCACCCGGACGTCAATCCGGACCCGGAGGCCCAGGAGAAGTTCAAGGACATCAACGCCGCGTACGAGGTCCTCTCGGACGACCGGAAACGGCAGATCGTCGACCTCGGCGGCGACCCGCTCGCCCCCGGCGGCGGTGGCATGGGCGGCCCGGGCGGGCCCGGCGGCGCCGGTCCGTTCGTCGGTTTCCAGGACATCATGGACGCGTTCTTCGGCGGCGCGGCGGGCGGCAGCCGGGGACCCCGGCCGCGCACCCGGCCCGGCGCGGACGCGATCCTGCGCCTGGAACTGGACCTCAACGAGACCGCGTTCGGCGTCGAGGCGCCGATCACCGTCGACACCGCGGTGCTCTGCACCACCTGCTCCGGCGCCGGCACCGCCGCCGGCACCCACCTGGCCACCTGCGAGGCGTGCGCCGGCCGGGGCGAGGTGCAGTCGGTGCAGCGCACGTTCCTCGGCCAGGTGGTCTCCGCCCGGCCGTGCACCGTCTGCCAGGGCTACGGCACCACCATCCCGCATGCCTGCCCGACCTGCGCCGGTGAGGGCCGGGTGCGTACCCGCCGCTCGCTGACCGTCAAGATCCCGGCCGGCGTCGAGGACGGCATGCGGATCCGCCTGGCCCAGCAGGGCGAGGTCGGCCCGGGCGGCGGCACCGCCGGGGACCTCTACGTGGAGATCCACGAGCGGCCGCACGACGTCTACTCCCGCAAGGGCGACGACCTGCACTGCCGGGTGACGGTGCCGATGACCGCCGCCGCGCTCGGCACCCGGCTGACCATCAAGACGCTGGACAGCGAGGAGACCGTCGACGTCAAGCCCGGCACCCAGCCCGGCAGCACGCTGCGGCTGCGCGCCCGGGGCGTACCGCACCTGCGCGGCACCGGCCGGGGTGACCTCTACGTGCACCTGGACGTGCGTACCCCGACCAAGCTCGACGCCGACCAGGAGCGGATGCTGCGCGACTTCGCCAAGACCCGCGGCGAGGAGGTCGCCGAGCTGACCAAGCAGGGCGGCTTCTTCTCCCGGATGCGCGACGCCTTCAACGGGCACGCCTGAGGTGTCCGCCCCGCTGTTCCTGGTCGAGGCGCTGCCCACCGGTGACACGCTGACGCTGGACGGCCCGGAGGGCCACCACGCGGCCACCGTGCAGCGGCTGCGGGCCGGTGAGGAGCTGCTGCTCGCCGACGGCCGGGGCGGCACCGCCGCCGCGGTGGTCACCGCCGTCGGCCGGGGCGCGCTCGACCTGCGCGTCACCAGCCGGGGGTACGCGGACGCGCCCGTCCCGCGGCTCGTCGTGGTGCAGGGCATCGCCAAGGGCGACCGGGGTGAACTCGCCGTGCAGGCGATGACCGAGGTCGGGGTGGACGAGATCGTGCCGTGGGCGGCGTCCCGCTCGGTGGCGCAGTGGCGCGGCGACCGGGGCGTACGGGCCCGGCAGAAGTGGGTGGCCACCGCCCGGGAGGCGGCCAAGCAGGCCCGCCGCCCGTGGCTGCCGGTGGTGGCCGGCGCCCCGGACGAGTCCACCGCCACGGTGGCCCGCCGGATCGCCGGCGCGGCCGCCGCGTTCGTGCTGCACGAGGGCGCGCAGGACCGGCTGACCACAGTCGACCTGCCGACGGCCGGGGAGATCGTCCTGGTGGTCGGCCCGGAGGGCGGCATCGCCGACCACGAGCTGGCCACGTTCGCCGAGGCGGGCGCCCGCACGGTCCGCCTGGGCCCGTCGGTGCTGCGTACGTCCACAGCAGGCGTGGCCGCCCTGACAGTCCTGGCCACCCGCCTGACCCACTGGTAGCGGGGGAGGCGTGGGTCAGGAGCGGAGGTAGGAAGCGCCGTTCAGGTCGATGATCGTTCCTGAGGCCCACTCGGCCTCGGGGCTCGCCAGCCAGTGCACCGCCGCCGCGATCTCCTCCGGACGCGCCACCCGGTGGAACGGGGACTGCGCGCGTACCGCCTCGCCCCGCTCTGCCTTCAGATGCTCGTTGGTCATGTCCGTCTCGACGAAGCCGGGCGCCACGCAGGCCACCCCGATGCCGTACGGCGCCAGGGCCACCGCCAGCGACTGGGCCATCGCGTTCATCCCGGCCTTGCTGGCCCCGTACGCCGGGTTGGCCGGCTCGCCCCGGAACGCGCCCCGGGACGAGACGTTGACGATCCGGCCCCCACTGTCGCGCATGTGCTGCGCGGCGCACCAGGCCGCGTTCGCCGCGCCGACCAGGTTGGTGTCGAGCACCTCCCGCCACCGCGCCCGCCACTGCTCGTAGCTGCTCGCGAAGACCGGGTGCGGGGGATCGGCCGGCCCGAACACGCCCGCGTTGTTCACCAGCACGTCGAGACCGCCGAGCCGCTGGGCCGCCTCGTCCACCATGGCGCGTACCGCGTCGGGGTCGGCCAGGTCGGCGCGTACCACCACGTGCCCGTCGCCGGGCAGCTCGGCGCGCAGCCGCTCCGCCAGCTCGGCGGAGTCCCGGTGGTGGATCGCCACCCGGTCCCCACCTGCGGCGAACGCTCGCGCCACCGCCCGCCCGATGCCCCGCGAGGCCCCCGTCACCAGCACCGCCCGTCCCGCCATGGCGGCCATCCTGCCGCACCGGCCCGGGGTGTTAAGAAGGGCCCCTTCCCATGCCGGAGGCGTTAAGCGGGGGCCCCTCCTTACACTGCTGCGATGGACTGCCTCTTCTGCCGGATCGTCGCCGGGGAGATTCCCGCCACCATCGTCCGCGAGACCGCCACCACCCTGGCCTTCCGGGACATCGACCCGAAGGCGCCCACGCACGTGCTGGTGATCCCGAAGGAGCACTACGCCGACGTGGCCACGCTGGCCCAGGGCGCGCCCGAACTGGCCGGTGAGGTGCTCCAGACCGCCGCCGTGGTGGCAGAGGAGGAGGGCCTGACCGTGGACGGGTTCCGGCTGATGTTCAACACCGGCCCGTACGGCGGCCAGGAGGTCTTCCACGTGCACGCCCACCTGCTCGGCGGCGCGCCGCTCGGCCCGATGCTCTGCCGATGACCGACGTCTCGGACCGGCTCGGCCGGATGGTGCGCCAGGCCCAGGCCACCGGGCGGATCCCGGCGGTGTCGGCCGCCCTGCACCGCGCCGACCGGCCGCTCTGGACCTGCGCCGTGGGCGACACCGGCAACGACACCCCGCTGGGGCCGGAGACGGTGTTCCGGATCGGCTCGGTCACCAAGACGTTCACCGCGGTACTCGTCATGCAGTGCCGCGACGACGGCCTGCTCGACCTGGACGACCCGGTCGGGCGGCACCTCGACCTGCCGGCGCACGGCGAGCTGACCGTACGCCGGCTGCTGTCGCACACCGCCGGCCTGCAACGCGAGCCCCACGGCGACGTGTGGGACAGCCTGCGCGCCCCGGCCGTCGAGGAGCTGCTGGCCGACCTGGCCCGGGTCGAGCGGGTGCTGCCCACCGGGCGGCGCTTCCACTACTCCAACCTCGGCATGGCCCTCCTGGGCGAGATGGTGGCCCGGCTGCGCGGCGGGACCTGGGCCGAGGTGCTGGCCGACCGGGTCCTCGCCCCGCTCGGGCTGACCGCCACCGGTCCGGCCCCGACCGAGCGTGCCGCGACCGGGTTCCTGGTCGACGCGTACTCCGACGAGGCCCACCCGGAGCCACCGGCCGACTTCGGCGCGGTGGCCCCCGCAGCCCAGCTCTGGAGCACCGCGCCGGACATGGCCCGCTGGGCCGCCTTCCTGGCCGACCCGGCGGCGCTCGACCCGGACGGCGCGGTGCTCGCCGCGGCCACCGTCGAGGAGATGCGCTGGCCGCTCACCACCACCGACGAGTCGGTCTGGACGGCCGGCTTCGGCCTCGGGCTGATCCTGGTGCCGCAGCCCGAGCGGGTGACCCACGTGGGGCACGACGGCGCGATGCCCGGATTCCTCGCCGCCGTCTACGGGCGGCGCGGCGGGCAGGGCACCGCCGGGGCGATGGGCGCCGCGGTGCTCGGCTCGTCCGGCGCCGGCGTGGAGGTGTTCGACCTGGCGCACCGGCTGCTCGCCGCCGCCGCCGAGCACGACCCGGCGGAGATCGAGCCGTGGCGTCCCGGCCCGCCCGCGCCGGCGCACCTGCGCGGCATGCTGGGCCGCTGGTGGGGCGAGGGCTTCGAGTACGTCTTCTCCTGGCACGACGGGACGCTGCGGGCCCGGGGCGCGGACGACCCGGCCGGGAAGCCGCCGGCGGTGTTCGCGCCGCTGCCGGACCGGCCGGACGTGTTCCGCACGGTCTCCGGCCGCGAGGTGGGGGAGCTGCTGCGGCTCACGCGCGACGAGCACGGCGTGGTGGTCCGGATGCACTGGGCGACCTACCGCTTCACCCGCCGCCAGGAGACCTTCGACGGGTACGACTTCCGCGCCGGTGACTGATCGCCGAGCGCCGGAAATGGGCGCGGTGTGCGCGGTGCCGACCCGATACGATGGGAGGTAACCGTACGCCGCGCCAGCAGGGCCCGGCACAGAGAAGCGGAGAGCAGGTGGCGCAGGGCCCGACGGCCCGACCTATGACCGGCACCCCACCTCCCGGCACGCCGCGCGTGCAGACCAGGATCACGGTCGGAGACCAGAAGATCATGGTGAACCTGCTCGGCGCGGGCGACGAGATCCTGCGACTCGTCGAGCGTTCGGTCAACAGCGACGTCCACGTGCGCGGCAACGAGATCACCATCACCGGCGCGCCCGCCGACAACGCCCTCGCCGAGCGTCTCTTCAGTGAGCTGCTCGAACTGATCGAGAAAGGCGAGACCCTGACCACAGACGCGGTACGGCGTACCGTCGGCATGCTCGAGCAGGGCGGCGCCGAGCGGCCCGCCGAGGTTCTGACGCTCAACATCCTCTCCCGGCGCGGCCGCACCATCCGTCCCAAGACGCTCGGGCAGAAGAAGTACGTCGACGCGATCGACGCGCACACCATCGTCTTCGGCATCGGGCCGGCCGGCACCGGCAAGACCTACCTCGCGATGGCGAAGGCAGTGCAGGCGCTGCAGGCCAAGCAGGTCAACCGGATCATCCTGACCCGCCCGGCGGTCGAGGCGGGGGAACGGCTGGGCTTCCTGCCCGGCACCCTGAACGAGAAGATCGACCCCTACCTGCGCCCGCTCTACGACGCGCTGCACGACATGCTCGACCCGGAGACCATCCCGAAGCTGATGGCCGCCGGCACGATCGAGGTCGCGCCGCTGGCATACATGAGGGGCCGCACGCTTAATGACGCGTTCATCATCCTGGACGAGGCGCAGAACACCACGCCCGAGCAGATGAAGATGTTCCTCACCCGGCTCGGCTTCGGCTCCAAGATCGTCGTCACCGGTGACGTCACCCAGGTGGACCTTCCCGGCGGGACGACCAGCGGCCTGCGCGTGGTCCGGGAGATCCTGAACAACGTCGAGGACGTGCACTTCGCCCAGCTCTCCAGCTCCGACGTGGTCCGCCACAAGCTGGTGGGTGAGATCGTCGACGCGTACGCCCGCTGGGACGCCGAGCGGGAGAACCAGCAGGCCCAGAGCGTGCACGCCGTACCCGGGCGGACCGCCCAGGGCGGCCGGGCCGGCCGGCGCCGCTGACCACCGGCGCAAGCCGTCACACCATCAGAGGAAGACAGTTGTCCATCGAGATCGCCAACGAGTCGGGTGTCGAGGTCGACACCGACGCCGTGCTCGCCGTCGCGCGGCACGCCCTCGACGAGATGGGGGTCAACCCCCTCGCCGAGCTGTCCGTGCTGCTCGTCGACATCGAGTACATGTCGGAGCTGAACCACCGCTGGATGGGCGGCGACGGCCCGACCGACGTGCTCGCCTTCCCCATGGACGAGGGCAGCGTCGACCACGGCCCGGGCGAGAGCGCCCCGGCCGGCGGTGAGCCGGCCCTGCTCGGCGACATCGTGCTCTGTCCGGAGGTGGCGGCCAAGCAGGCCGCCGTGGCCGGGCACTCGGCGGCCGACGAGCTGCACCTGCTCACCGTGCACGGCGTGCTGCACCTGCTGGGCTACGACCACGCCGAGCCCGAGGAGGAGCGGGAGATGTTCGGTCTCCAGGCCCGGCTGCTGGCCAGCTGGCGGTCGACCCGGTCGCGGTGATGGACACCTTGGCGGCGGTCCGCGCCCCCGCCGGCCTGCCCGATCTTCAACTCCTGGTCTTCGCCGCCGGGCTGGTGGTCCTCGCCGGCCTGATCGCGATGACCGAGGCGGCGCTCGCAGCGGTCTCCCCGGCCCGCGCCGCGGAGCTGACCCGGGACGGGGCGCGCGGCGGGCGGGCCCTGCAGGTGGTCGCCGGTGACGTGGTCCGCCATCTGAACCTGCTGCTCCTGCTGCGGCTGCTGGCCGAGCTGACCGCCACCACGCTGGTCGCGCTGGTGGCTGTGGACACGTTCGGCGCGGGCTGGCGGGCGGCGCTGGTGACCGCCGGCGCGATGACGGTGGTGAGCTTCGTGGTGGTCGGGGTCGGGCCGCGCACGATCGGCCGCCAGCACGCGTACGCGGTCGGCCGGGCGGTCGCGCCGCTGGTGCGCTGGCTGGGCCGCGCGCTCAACCCGCTGGCGTCGCTGCTGATCCTGATCGGCAACGCGGTCACCCCGGGCAAGGGCTTCCGCGAGGGGCCGTTCGCGACCCAGGTGGAGCTGCGGGAGCTGGTCGACCTGGCCGAGCAGCGCGGCGTGGTGGAGCACGGCGAGCGCCAGATGATCCACTCGGTCTTCGCGCTCGGCGACACCATCGCGCGCGAGGTGATGGTGCCGCGTACCGAGATGGTGTGGATCGAGGAGCGCAAGACGCTCGCCCAGGCGCTGGCGTTGTTCCTGCGCTCCGGGTTCAGCCGCATCCCGGTGATCGGCGAGAACGTCGACGACGTGCTCGGCGTGCTCTACCTCAAGGACCTGATCCGGCGGGTGCAGGGCGACCAGGCGGCCCGGCAGATGCCGGTGGCCGAGCTGATGCGCCCGGCCACGTTCGTGCCGGAGTCCAAGCCGGTGGACGACCTGCTCTCGGAGATGCAGGCGGCCCGCAACCACCTGGTCATCGTCGTGGACGAGTACGGCGGCACCGGCGGGCTGGTCACCATCGAGGACATCCTGGAGGAGATCGTCGGGGAGATCACCGACGAGTACGATGTCGAGCGCCCGCCGGTCGAGCATCTGCCGGACGGGGCCGTGCGGGTGACCGCGCGGCTGCCGGTGGAGAATCTGGGCGAGCTGTTCGACACCGAGCTGCCCACCGACGAGGTGGAGACGGTCGGTGGCCTGCTGGCGCAGGCGCTCGGCCGGGTGCCCATCCCGGGCGCCGAGGCCGAGGTGGCCGGCCTGCGGCTGATGGCCGAGGGCACCACCGGCCGGCGCAACCGGATCGACACGGTTCTGGTGAGCCGCGTCGACCGGGGCGACGCGCCGGAGGGCGCGAACCGAAACGACCCGCCCGATTCCCGTGGCGACAACAACCGTTCCGAGGAGAGGCAATCCGCCGATGCCTGAGACACCCGCCGTGCCCGCCGCCCTGCCCACCCCGGCCGATCCGGCCGAGCTGAGCGCCGAGGACGCCAAGCTCGTCGTGCTGGCCCGGGGCGCGCGGGGCCGGGTGGCGGCAGTGGAGGGCGCCGCGGTCCGCGACCAGGACGGCCGGACGTACGCGGCGGCGAGCGTTGCGCTGCCGTCGTTGACGCTCACCGCGCTCCAGCTGGCTGTCGCTTCGGCGGTGGCGGCGGGCGCGAGCCGGCTGGAGGCCGCTGTGGTGGTGACCGAGGCGTCGACGCTGGACGGGGCGGGGCACGCGGCGGTGCGTGACCTGTCCGCCGACGCGCCGATCCACGTGGCCGCGCCGGACGGCGCCGTGCTCGGCACGGTGGTCGAGTGACCACGCCTGAGGCGCGTCCCTACCGGGCCGGTTTCGCCTGTTTCGTCGGGCGGCCGAACGCCGGCAAGTCGACGCTCACGAACGCGATCGTCGGCACCAAGATCGCGATCACCTCGAACAAGCCGCAGACCACCCGGCACATCATCCGGGCGGTGCTGCACCGGCCGGACTCGCAGCTCGTGCTGGTCGACACCCCGGGCCTGCACCGCCCCCGCACGCTGCTGGGGGAGCGCCTCAACGACCTGGTCCGGGAGACGTGGAGCGAGGTCGACGTGATCGGCCTGTGCGTGCCGGCGAACGAGCCGGTCGGCCGGGGCGACCGCTTCATCACCGGCGAGCTGGCCAGCCTGAAGGCCACCGTGCTGGCGGTGGTGACGAAGACCGACCTGGTGGACAAGAAGCGGCTGGCCGAGCAGTTGCTGGCGGTCAGCGAGCTGGGCGAGTTCGCCGCCGTGGTGCCGGTCAGCGCGGTCTCCGGGCACCAGGTCGACACGCTCGTCGACGTGATGACCGGCTACCTGCCGGAGTCTCCGCAGCTCTACCCGGACGACATGCTCACCGACGACCCGGAGCAGGTCCTGGTGGCGGAACTGGTCCGCGAGGCGGCGCTGGAGGGCGTACGCGACGAGCTGCCGCACTCCATCGCGGTGGTGGTCGAGGAGATGATCCCGGAGGGCAACCTCACCAAGATCTACGCCGACGTGTACGTCGAGCGGTCGAGCCAGAAGGCCATCGTCATCGGCCACCGGGGCAGCCGCCTCAAGCACGTCGGCACCACCGCCCGGCGGCAGATCGAGGAGCTGCTCGGCACCCGGGTCTACCTCGACCTGCACGTACGGGTGGCGAAGGACTGGCAACGCGACCCGAAGCAGCTGCGCAAGCTCGGCTTCTGAGCCCTCGGCCGGGCGTGCTCGCCGACGGGTGATCAGGATCAGTCAGGCCTATGGGACATCTCACTTTTCATAGGCGTCTGTGGTTGTTTCGCGGTGTCCGGGAGCAGGGTAGGGACCATTGTCTCTGCCCCCGGACCCCGCCGCGAGCTGATGCGAAACCGCTATCTGGACCTGCTGCGCTTCCTGGCCATCCTCCGAGTCGTCACGTACCACGTCACCGGCTACGCCACGCTCACGCTGGTGTTCCCGGCGATGTCGGTGATGTTCGCCCTGGCCGGGTCGCTGATGGCCGCGTCGCTGGACCGCAGCGGGGTGGGCGCGGTCGGGCGGCGGCTGCGCCGGCTGCTGCCGTCGCTGTGGGTGGTCGCCGCCGTCTTCGTGCCGGCCATGCTGCTCACCGGGCTGGCGTTCGGCCCGAAGGTGCTGCTCTGGCTGTTCCCGATCAGTGACCCACCGGCCAACTACTGGGGCGGGCTGGCGCTCAGCCCGATCTGGTACCTGCGGGACTACCTGTGGTTCGTGCTCGCCTCACCGTTCGTGCTGTGGCTGTTCCGCCGGGCGCCGCTGCCCACGCTGGCCGCGCCGTACCTGCTCCTGGTCGCGATCGAGGCCGGCATCCTGGCGAACCCGCCGACGGTGCTGCGCGAGTTCGGCCTCTACTTCGGCGCCTGGCTGCTCGGCTTCGCCCACCACGACGGGCTGCTGCGCCGGATGCGCAACCGGGTGCTGCTGCCGGTGGCCGCCGTCGTCGGCGCGGCCGGCCTGGCCTGGATCTTCACCCATCCCGGCCCGCGCGGGTACGACATCAACGACATCCCGCTCGGTAACGCGCTCTGGTCGGCCGCGTTCATCCTGGTCGCGATCGGCCGCGCGCCGGCCGGGGTGACCTGGGTCGACCGCGTGCCGGCGCTCGGCCGCGCGGTGACGGTGGTGAACCGGCGGGCGCTGACCATCTACCTCTGGCACATGCCGTTCGTGGTGGCGCTCACCCCGCTCGTCGGCCTGGTCGGCTGGTCGCCACGCGACCCGGTCGGCCTGTGGCTGCGGGTGGGGCTGGTCTTCGCGCTGGTCGGCGTGGTGACGCTGATGGTCGGCTGGGTCGAGGACGTGGCCGCCCGGCGTACCCCGGAACTGCTTCCCGGCAGGCCGCGGCGGACCGTGGCGGAGCGGGCGGCGGCCGCCCCGGCCAGCCCGGCTCCCGCCGGCGCCCAGGACGGGCTGGTGGGCGCCGGCGCCCGGATCCCGTCGCCGCGCCGCGCGGTGGACCGGGCGGACGACCCGCCGCCGGGCGCGGGCGGCCACCGGCGGGACGCCCCGGCCGCCGACTGACCGCGCTCAGCGGCTGGTGACCGTCACGTTCCCGCTGGTGGCGGAGACGTCCAGCAGCACTGACGCGCCCGGGTCGTCGGTCACCGTCACGTCGGTGTCCCCGGATCTCGCCTCGGCCCGCACCCGGTAGCGGCCGGCCGGCACGGCCAGGTCCACGTCCCCGCTGGTGGCGTGCAGCCGGGCCGGAGCGGGCTGGTCCAGTTCCACGACGACGTTGCCGGAGGTGGTCTCGGCGTCGACCGCGGAGGCGAGGCGCCGGGCCTCGATGTCGCCGGAACGGGCCCGCAACCGCACCGGGCGGGCCGCCTCGACCACCCGGATGTTGCCGGACGTGGACGACGCGCGGACCTCTCCGGTGGCGCCCCGGATGGTCAGGTCGCCGGAGCTGAGCGTGAACTCCACCGCCCCGATCTCGGTCAGGTCGACGTTGCCCGAGGCGGTCCCGCCCTTCACCGCCACGCCGGGCGGCGCGGTCACCTCCCAGGAGATGCTGCACCGGTGACCGCAGTCGGTGGGCAGCACGAGTTCGTCGCCCTTGATCTCGTACCGGCTGGTCGGCTCGTCGCCCTGGTAGCGGACGACGCGCTTGATCCGTACCTGGTCGGCCGGGCCGTTGGCCCGGACCACGACGTCCCCGGAGCCGTCTTCCGTCACGGTGATCCGGGTGATCTTCGCCTGCTCGGTGTGGTCGTAGTCGAGCCGGCGGAACGAGAGGGTGTCACACCCGGAGAGAACGATGAGCGTGGCGGCAGCGGTCGCGGCCACCGCGGTACGGAGCGAAGCCATGGCCAGCACACTAGGTCCGGCCCGGCGCCCGGCACATCGGGGATCGCCCGCCGGTCCACCCCGAGCCGACCCTGAGATCGCACCCGGAGGGAGAATGGCCTGATGGCCGGGTACCGCCGACAGCTCTACCGCGACGACGCGGTGGTGTTGCGTGTGCAGAAGCTGGGCGAGTCCGACCGGATCATCACGCTGTTCACCCGCCGGCACGGCCGGTTGCGCGCGGTGGCCCGGGGCGTGCGGCGCACCACGAGCCGGTTCGGCGCCCGGCTGGAGCCGTTCGGGCACGTCGACCTCCAGCTCGCCGGTGACCCCAAGGGCAACCAGGGCAGCTCGCTGCACACCGTCAGCCAGGTCGAGGCGATCGAGCTGTACGGCAAACGGTTCCTCGGCGACTACCCCCGCTACACGGCCGCCAGCGCGATCGCCGAGACCGCCGAGCGGCTCACCCCGGTCGAGCGCGAACCGTCGCTGCGGCTGTTCCAGCTCACCCTCGGCGCGATGAAGTCGTTGGCCCGCGGCGAGCACGCCACCACGCTGGTGCTCGACGCGTACCTGCTGCGCGGCATGGCGTTCGCCGGCTGGGCGCCGGCGCTCGCCGCCTGCGCGGTCTGCGGCGAGCCGGGCCGGCACCGCGCGTTCTCCGTACCGGCCGGCGGCGCCGTCTGCCCGGACTGCCGGCCCCCCGGCGCCGCCCACCCCGCGCCCGCCACGCTGGAGCTGATGTCCGCGCTGACCTCCGGCGACTGGGGGTACGCCGACGCGGCCGAGACCGGCGTACGCCGGGAGTGCAGCGGGCTGGTCGCGGCGCACCTCCAGTGGCATCTGGAACGCGCGCTACGCTCGCTGCCGCTGGTCGACCGGGGCGCCCCGGCGGCCGGCGCGGTCCCGTCGCCCGGCGGCGCGGGACCGGATGTGGCCCCGCCGCGCTCCGGCGCCGGGCCCGTCGCCGGTGTGAACAGGGAGATGACCGAGTGATCCGATCGACGAGGGCGACCCGCCGCGAGCCGGTCCCGCCGACCCCGCACCCCTCCGGGGCCCGTCCGCCGGCGCTGCCGCCCGCCGCGGTGCCCCGGCACGTCGCCATCGTGATGGACGGCAACGGCCGCTGGGCCAAGGAGCGCGGCCTGCCCCGCACCAAGGGGCACGAGCAGGGCGAGCACAGCCTCTTCGACACCGTCGAAGGCGCGATCGAGATGGGGATCCCCTACCTGTCGGCGTACGCGTTCTCCACCGAGAACTGGCGGCGCTCGCCCGACGAGGTCCGCTTCCTGATGGGCTTCAACCGCGACGTCATCCGTCGCCGCCGCGACCAGCTCGTCGACCTGGGCGTACGGGTGGTCTGGTCGGGCCGCGCGGGCCGGCTGTGGAAGAGCGTCATCTCCGAGCTGCAGACCGCCGAGGAGATGTCGCGCGGCAACTCGACGCTGACGCTGCAGTTCTGCGTCAACTACGGCGGCCAGGCGGAGATCGCCGACGCCGCCGCCGGGATCGCCCGCGACGTCGCCGCCGGCAAGCTGGACCCGGCCAAGGTGAACGAGAAGACTGTCGCGCGGTACCTCTACCACCCCGAGGTGCCCGAGGTCGACCTGTTCCTGCGCCCCTCCGGCGAGCAGCGCATCTCCAACTTCCTGCTCTGGCAGACCGCGTACGCCGAACTGGTCTACCTGGACACGCTCTGGCCCGACTTCGACCGCCGCCACCTCTGGTACGCCTGCGAGCTGTACGCCCAGCGCGACCGCCGCTTCGGCGGCGCCCTGCCCAACCCGGTCGCCCCGGGCGCCTGAGGGGGCAGGCTTACCGGCGCGCCGCTCTGGGTACCGATACCTCCAGACAGCAAACGCGGAGGTGAACCACATGATTCAGAAGCGGATCGCGCAGTGGGCGGTCATGGCGGTCGCCGTGCCGCTGGCGGCGGCCGGCGCGCGCCGGCTCAGCCACACCCTGGAGGCCCGTCGCGGCCCGTCCGGGGTGAGCCGTCTGCTGACCAAGGGCGCCGACCTGATCCGGCCGCAGAAGGCCAGGCGTCGCCGGTTCTTCTGACCTGCGACGTCGGCCCGACCGGTACGCCCCGCATCCGGCTTTACCGCCGGGCGCGGGGCGTTGCGCTCTACGATCGGCGCAGGGGCGCGCCGCCGGGTGCGCGCCCGCCACGGGGGTGGAGGATGCGCGATCTCCGGTACGAGATGACTGCTGCCCTGGCCGCCGCCGACCTGGTGGAACCGGACCGCCGGGACGCGGTCGCCGGGCTGTGCGCCGAGCTGGCCGAGCGGTGGTGCGCCGAACTGGGGCACACCCCGGCGGTCCGCTCCGGCGAGATCGGCGAACTGGCGGCCGGCGAGCCGGCGGCCGGCTGGGCGCCCGACCCGCACGCCCAGCGGGCCTGGTGAGGTGTCCGGCCGGGCTCACGCCTCCACTTCGGAGCGGTCGCCCGCCCAGAGCGTGTGGAACGAGCCGTCCCGGTCCACCCGGTGGTAGGTGTGCGCGCCGAAGTTGTCCCGCAGCCCCTGGATCAGCGCGGCCGGCAGCCGCTGCGCCCGCAGCGCGTCGAAGTAGGCCAGCGACGACCCGAAGGCCGGTGCCGGCACGCCCGCCCGGGCCGCGTCGGCCACCACCCGTCGCCAGGCCGGTACGCCGGCGCTGACCCGCTCGGCGAACCACGGCGCGACGAGCAGCGTCGCCAGGTCCGGCTCCGCGTCGTACGCCTCGCGGATGCGGTCCAGGAAACCGGCCCGGATGATGCAGCCACCCCGCCAGATGGTGGCCGTGCCGCCCAGGTCGATGTTCCAGTCGTACTCCCGGCTGCCGGCGCGGATGTGGTCGAAGCCCTGCGCGTACGCGACGATCTTGCTGGCCAGCAGCGCGCGGCGCACGTCCTCGACGAACGTCTCCCGGTCGTCCACCTGCCACTTCTCGCCCGCGTCGGCGAACACCCGGCGGGCGGCCTCGCGCTGGCCGGCGTGCCCGGACAGCGACCGGGCGAACGTGGCCTCGGCGATGCCGGTGATCGGAATGCCCAGGTCGAGCGCGCTCTGCACGGTCCAGCGGCCGGTGCCCTTCTGCTCGGCCTGGTCGAGCACCACGTCGACGAACGCCTGACCGGTTGCCGCGTCGGTGTGGCCGAGCACGTCGGCGGTGATCTCGATGAGGAACGACCCCAGCTCGCCGCCGTTCCACTCCCGGAAGATCTCCGCGATCTCCGCCGGGCTCGCCGACAGACCGGCCCGCAACAGGTCGTACGCCTCGGCGATGAGCTGCATGTCGGCGTACTCGATGCCGTTGTGCACCATCTTCACGAAGTGGCCCGCGCCGTCCGGCCCGACGTGCCGGCAGCAGGGCTCGCCGTCCACGTGCGCGGCGATCTTGGAGAAGATCGGCCCCAGCTTCTGGTACGACTCGGCCGACCCGCCGGGCATGATGCTCGGGCCGAGCAGCGCGCCCTCCTCGCCGCCGGACACGCCGGTGCCGACGAAGTGCAGCCCGTGCGCGCGCAGCGCCTCCTCCCGGCGGCGGGTGTCGGCGAAGTGCGCGTTGCCGCAGTCGACGACGATGTCGCCCTCCTCCAGCAGCGGGACCAGCTCGTCGATCACCGCGTCGGTCGGGGCGCCGGCCTTCACCATCACGATCACCGCGCGGGGCCGCTCCAGCGAGCCGACGAAATCCGCGAGCGACTCCGACGGCACGAACGTGCCCTCGTCGCCGTGCTCGGCGACCAGGCTGCGGGTACGTTCCGGCGACCGGTTGTGCACCGCCACGGCGAAGCCGTTGCGGGCCAGGTTCCGGGCCAGGTTGCGGCCCATCACCGCCAGACCGGTGACCCCGATCTGCGCCGTCGCCTGCTCTGCCATGCGTACCGCCACCTCTCGTCCGTACTGCCGTGCTGCGACCGTATCGCGGCCGTCGAGGATGTGGGCCACGGTGTCCACAGGGTGTGACCGGTGGGTGGCCGTACGTCCCTCGGCTTAATTCGGCTGCGGGACTCGCCGGTGGCGCGATAGCGTT
This sequence comes from Micromonospora sp. M42, assembly GCF_000568915.1. Lineage (NCBI taxonomy): Bacteria > Bacillati > Actinomycetota > Actinomycetes > Micromonosporales > Micromonosporaceae > Micromonospora > Micromonospora sp. M42. The sequence goes on from NZ_KK037233.1 coordinate 5,812,097, forward strand.
GCCGCATGCGTATGTGACGCCCCACCTCCGAGCCCGGTCCACCGCCGCGAGTGCCGTGGACCCGTCCTGCTCCGGGCGTCCGCATCCTTCCCCGCCACCGTCGGTCGCGGTGTCTGTCGTGATCGGAATGCGCCGGAGCCCTCGCTCGGCGCGTCCCGGTCGGCGCGCCCGCACGACAGGAGGCCCGCGAATGCCCGCGAAGCGCAATCCGAAGAAGTCCCGCAAACAGTCCTCGCCGCAGGTGACCGCGCCGGCGCTCGACGCGCTCACCGCGCCGCCCGCAGTGGTGCTCCCGACGGAGCCGGTGGCGTCCGCCGTGTCCCTGGACGCGGCGCCGCATTCGGCGTCACCGGAGACTCCGGTCCTGCCCAGCGCGCCCGCGACGCCGCCCCGATCCGGCCCACCGGCAGGGCGGCAGGCCCGGGTCACCGGGCGCAGCCAGCGCGCCGGCCAGACCCGCTTCTACGCGTTCCGCCGGAGCTGACCGGCAGGCCGGTTCCCGTCGCCCGCTGCCCGGGCAGGCCCCTCATCCGGGTCCTTGCCCGGGCAGCGTTTCTCCTTCCCGCCGCTCGCCCCCACCGCCGGTGTCCCTAGAGATCTTGGAAGATTTCGGCCCCTATAGGGACTGTCATGTCCCGGGACATGTGTCAACGGGAAGTCCCGATAGATGTGTCAGGGGTTGTGGATCGTGGGGGTGGGGGTGAGGGGGATGTAGTTCTTGTCGGGGTTGAGGTGGAGGTAGCCGATGGGTTGGCCGTCGGGGTGGTAGATGGTGACGTGGTTGTTGTCGCGGATGGCGGTGACGGTGGTGCCGGCGTGGGTGGTGCCGACGCTGGTGCGGTGTCCGGCGACGGCGATGGCGCCGTTGCTGGCGACGGGGCAGTGGTGCAGGGTGGCGTCGGTTTGCAGGGGTGGGCTGGTGGGTCCGCCGAGGGTGGGTGCGTGGGTCCAGGCGTGGGCGGGTGTGGTGCGGTGGGGTAGGGCGCTGTGGCGGCGTTGGGTGTTGTAGTAGCGGCGGTAGGTGTCCAGGAGTGTTTGCAGGGCGGTGAGGGTCTGTGGTGGGGGTTGGGTGCTCAGCCATTTTTTGAGGGTTTGGTGGTGGCGTTCGACCTTGCCGCAGGTTTGTGGGTGGTAGGGGCTGGAGTTGATCGGGCGGGTGCCGTGGTCGATCAGGGTCTGCACGAAGGTGGAGATTGATCCGGGTCGGGTGCGGCGGCTGGTGAACGCGATGCCGTTGTCGCTGAGCACGATGGCCGGCACGCCGTAGGCGGTGAACGCCTGTCTGATCGCGGTGATCGCGGCTCGGGCGGTCTCCGCGGCGGCGGCGTGGCAGGCGACCAGGGTGCGGGTGCAGTCGTCCAGGACGTCGAAGACGACGACAGTGCGGCCGTCGGCGAGTTTCACTTCGGTGGCGTCGATCTGATAGCAGTCGCGGGGCCGGGCATAGCTGAAACGCCGCCACGAGCTACGCGGTCGTTTAGCCGGAGTAGCCACGAGCAGGTCATGCCGGGCCAGCACCCGGTTGACCGTCGAGCGTGACGGCACCGACCAGGACGCGTCGGTGCGCCGGCGCACATCGTCCAACGCGTCTCGGATGAAGTCAGCCCCGTTGTCCGGGCCCAGTTCAGCGCGCAGTTTGCAGATCCACGCGTCCACCTCCGGCGGCGTGACCCGCGGACTGGTACGCGGCCGCCGGGATCGTTCCTGCCACTGACCCTCGGCCCGGATACGTGCGCGGTGCCGGTACACCGTGCGCACCGACACCCCGTGCTCACGCGCGAACTCGGCCGCGTTCACCCGAACCCCCGCCGCCAGCAGCGCGTCCAGCAGGTTCATCACATGCCGCCGAGAAGCCATGCCCGGCAGCACATACCACCCGACCCAAGATCCCTACCACGTGACACATGTATCGGGACTTCAACGCTGACAGATGTCATGGGACTGAACAGCCCCTGGAGGGACCATTTCCTACCAAGATCTTCCCCGACGCCGGTCGATCATGAAGTTGGCGGCGACAAAACGGGCAACCCGTGCCGTCAACTTCATGATCAACGGGGGCGGGGCGGGGCGGGGCGAGGGTGGGGTCAGCCGATCAGGGGGCGGAAGGTGCCCAGGGCGATGCTTGTCGCCAGAGCGGCGGCGGCCAGGAGGGCCGCTCCCACGACCAGCAGCGTGTCCGCGCCGGTGAAGCGCTGCGGGCGGGCCACGGTGCGCGGCGTACCCGCGTCGAAGCCCCGGGCGTCCATCGCGACGGCGAGCCGTGTACCGCGCCGGATCGCGCCCACCAACAGCGTGAACGCGGTCGACCCGAACAGCCGCAGCTTCGCCACCGGATTGCGGCCGGCGTCCACGCCACGGGCCCGCCGGGCCATGCTGATCATCCGCCACTCCTGCTCCAGCAGCGGCACCATCCGGAACGCGGCCAGCGCGCCGATGGCGAACCGGGCGGGTGCCTTCGCGTTCTGGATCAGCGCGTCGGCCAGGTCGGTCGGGTCGGTGGTGGCGAACACGACGATGCCGGGCAGCGCCACCGCGAGCATCCGCAGCACCAGGCCCAGCGCCGTGACGAGCACCCCTTCGGTGACCAGGACCGGCCCGGCCTGGAGCAGCACCGGGCCGGAACGGTCGGCCGCGAAGAGCACAAGCGTGACCAGGATGCCGACGGCACCGGCGAGCAGCGGCCAGGCGCGGCGGGCCAGCACCCGGTAGCGGACGCCGAACAGCGGCAGCACCGCGAGTTCGACGGCGATGGCGACGGCCGGGGCCACCGGATCGAGCGTCGCCACCAGGATCAGCGTGAACACCATCGCGGCGGCCAGCTTCGCCACCGGGTTGCGCCGGGCCAGCGGAGCGCCCGGCGCGGCGACCGGTTCGACGTTGATCACGAGGACGCCCCCAGGGTGAGCGTCCGGTCGGCCAGCGCGGCCACGAAGTCCTCGTCGTGGGTCACCGCCACCACGCCGTGCCCGGCGTCGCGCAGCTCGGCGAGCAGGTCGATCAGTTCCAGCCACGTGCGCCGGTCCTGGCCGAACGTGGGCTCGTCGCAGATCAGCAGGCGGGGCGCGGTGGCCAGGGCCGTCGCCACGCTCAGCCGCCGCGCCTCGCCACCCGAGAGGGTGTACGGGTTGGCGCCGGCCAGCCGGTCCAGCCGCAGCCGCTCCAGCAGGGCGTCCACTGTGGCGCTGACCGCTGCCTGGGGCTGCCCGGTGCGGCGCGGGCCGAGCGCCAGCTCGTCGCGGACGGTGGCGGTGACGAACTGGTGTTCCGGGTCCTGGAACACCGAGCCGATCCGGCGTACCAGCGCGGGCGCCCGCCAGCGGTACGGGGAAGTGCGCGCGTCCCGCCCGGCCAGTTCCGCCGACGCGGTGACGCCGCCCGTGCCGGGTTTCAGCAGGCCGCCCAGGAGCAGCGCCAGCGTGGACTTGCCGGCCCCGTTGGGGCCGAGGACGGCGAGCGCCTCGCCGGCGCGTACCCGAAGATCGGTGGGGTCGAGCCGCGGCGTCAGGCCGAGCCGCTCCGCGGTGAGCAGCACGTCGCCGGGCGGCGTGGTGGCGTGCCGGGGTGGCGTGACGTGGCCGGGTACCCAGACCCCGGCGGCGGCCAGCGCGTCGCCGTGCGCGGCGAAGACCGCAGCGGGCGGCCCGTCGGCGCGCACCCCGCCGCCCGGTTCCAGCACCACCACGCGGTCGACCAGCGGCAGCGCCTCGGTGACCCGGTGCTCCACCAGGACCATCGTGGTGTCCGTGTCGAGCGCGTCCGCGACGGCCCGGCGGATCAGCGCGGCGCCGGCCGGGTCGAGGTTGGCGGTGGGCTCGTCGAGCAGCAGCAGTCCGGGGCGCAGCGCGAGCGTGCCGGCCAGGGCGAGCCGCTGCTGCTCGCCGCCGCTGAGCGCGGCGGTCGGGCGGTCCCGGTCGTACGGGAAGCCGACCCGGCGCAGCGCCTCGTCGACGCGGGGCCAGATCTCCCCGGCGGGCACGCCCCGGTTCTCCAGCCCGAACGCGACGTCGTCGCCGGAACGGGCCATGACGAGCTGGGTCTGCGGATCCTGGAACAGGATGCCGACGCGCTCGCGGGCCTTGCGCGGGTCCAGCCCGTCGATCTCGACGGTGCCCTCCTGCTCGCCGGAGTCCTCCGGCAGCAGCCCGGCCAGCGCCGCCAGCAGCGTGCTCTTACCGGCGCCGGAGGGTCCGAGCAGCAGCACCCGCTCGCCGCTCTCCACGCGCAGATCCACCCCGCGCAGAGCCCAGCGTTTCCGTCCCCCGTGCCGCCACCCGAACCCCCGCAGCACCACCCCGCTCACCGCCCACCACCCCCTCTCCCGGCCCAGCCTGCGTGATCAAGGAGTTCGCGTCCGGAAAACCGTGCCCGGCGGACGCAAACTCCTTGATCACCGGGGCGGGGCGAGCCGTCAGACCAGGGCTCGGTCGCGGCCGGCGGGGAAGCGGTCCAGGACGCCGGTGTTCGCCAGCGCGCGGGTGAGGGCCACCGCACCCAGGCCGGCCACCAGCAGACAGCTGAGCACGCCGAACGCGATGTAGGGCAGCCGGAACGTCGTCCAGCTCGTGCCGGGGTACCAGTAGAGGGCGTCGAACAGCGTGGCGAAGAGGCCGCCGCACGCACCGGCGAGCGCCGCCGTGAGCGGCCGGTAGACGCGGTACCGGGTGGCCGCGAAGACCGCCTCGACGCCCAGGCCCTGCACCGCGCCCTGGAGGATCGCCATCGCACCGTAGGGGGAGCCGAGCAGCACCGAGACCGCCGAGGCGACCGTCTCGGTGAGCAGGGCCGCCCCCGGCTTGCGGACGATCAGCGCGCTCAGCACAGCCGGGATGAGCCAGACGCCGTACATGACCGACTGGAGCGGGGCGAAGAAGGCGAACGGCCCGTCGCTGCCCTTCCAGAGGATGTTCCAGAGCTGGAACACGACGCCGAAGGTGACGGCGATGACCGAGGCGACGACGATGTCGACGGTACGCCAGCGGTTGCTGTCGGTGTGGTTCACGGTTGGCTCCCAGTTCGTCGAGGTGAACCAGGAGAAGACGCACGCCGCGCCCGGTGGTCACCGGACGGCGACGCGGCTGGAGGTCGACCGAACTCCCTGCGCTGGCATTACCCAGATCAGGTTCGAGGGTCTGCGGGCACCGGCCCGCACTCTCAGCGCTGTGCGCTCCCCTGTCGGATGTGAAGTTGTCTCGTCGCAGACGCTAGCACCGACCACGGGCCCCGGCCCAGCAGGGCGAGTGTCGGTATGGTGGCGATCATGCTGGTGGATGCGCGGGGACTGACGTTCGAGGTACGCGCCGGCGGCCCCGAGGGCGGTGACCCGGTCCTGCTGCTGCACGGCTTCCCGCAGCACTCCGGCGAGTGGGACGCGGTGACGCCCGCGCTGCACGCCGCCGGGCTGCGCACGTACGCGCTCGATCAGCGCGGCTACTCGCCCGGCGCGCGGCCGGCGGACGTCGGGGCGTACCGGATTCCGGAGCTGGTGGCCGACGCGGCCGGCGTGCTGGATTCCCTCGGGGTGACCCGCGCCCACCTGGTCGGCCACGACTGGGGCGCGATCGTGGCGTGGGGTCTGGCGGCGGCGCACCCGGAGCGGGTGCGGACGCTGACCGCGGTGTCGGTGCCGCACCCGGCCGCGATGGGGCACGCGCTCGCCACCGACCCGCGGCAGAAGGTCAAGTCCGCGTACATAGCGTTGTTCCGTAAGCCCGGTACGGCGGAAAAGGTGCTGCTGGCGTGGAACGGTGCCACGCTGCGCAAGCTGCTCAGCGGCGTGGGCGACGCCGGCGCGGTGGCCCGGTACGCCGAGCCGATGCGCGAGCCGGGGGCGTTGACGGCGGCGCTGAACTGGTACCGGGCGATGACCGGGGCGGACATGAAGGCGGTCGCCCCGGTCGGGGTGCCCACCACGTTCGTCTGGAGCGACAAGGACGTGGCGATCGGCCGGACGGCCGCGCAGGCGTGCGCCGCGCACGTCACAGGTGACTACCGATTCGTGACGCTGCCCGGCGTCAGCCACTGGATCCCGGACGAGGCGCCCGGCCCGCTGGCCGAGGCGATCCTCGCCCGGTGCGCAGGAACGGAGGAGGCATGACGGTGAGCGCCGAGGCGTACCTGGCGGTGGTGACCGAGACGATCGGCCGGGTCGCCGCCGAACAGCGGCGCAACGTGGCCGACGCGGCCGACCTGATCGCGGCGGCGCTGCGCGCCGATGGTGTGGTGCACGCGTTCGGCACCGGGCACTCCGAGGCGCTGGCCATGGAGATCGCCGGTCGGGCCGGCGGGCTGGTGCCCACGAACCGGATCGCGTTGCGTGACCTGGTGCTGGTCGGCGGCGACCCGGCCGACGTGCTCGGCCCGAAGCTGGAACGCGACCCGGCGGTGGCGCACCGCCTCTACGAGCTGGCGCCGATCCGGCCGCAGGACGTGTTCGTGCTCGCCTCGAACTCGGGCGTGAACGGGGCGATGGTCGAGTTCGCGTCCATCGTGAAGGAACGCGGGCACGGCCTGGTGGCGATCACGTCGGCGCAGCACTCGGCCCGGATGACGTCGCGGCACCCGTCCGGCCGCAAGCTCGCCGACTTCGCCGACGTGGTGCTGGACAACGGCGCCCCGTACGGCGACGCCACGCTGCCGCTGCCGGGCGGCGGCGCGGTGGGCGCGGTCTCGTCGATCACCGCGGCGCTGCTGGCCCAGCAGATCGTCGCCGAGGTGGTGGCCCGGCTGGTCGCGGCGGGGGAGCGTCCGCCGGTCTACCTGTCCGCGAACATCACCGGCGGCGACGAGCACAACGCCGAGCTGGAGGCACGGTACGCGGGGCGGATCCGCCGCGGTTCCTGAACCGGTTTCGTGATCATCCGTACGGGGCACAGGCGGTCCTGCCGGTGGGCGTTCACCCGCCGGCCGTGCCGTCTCCCGGGGAGGTCCGCGAGTGTCGAAGGAATCCGAGAAGCAGCGCTGGCAGCGCAACTTCGCCGATCTGTTGCAGGAGCTGCGCGTCGCGCAGACCGGCGTGCAGATCCTGTTCGCCTTCCTGCTGACGCTGCCGTTCAGCGCCGGGTTCGACCGGACCACCGAGTTCCAGCGTGACGTCTACATCCTGGCGCTGCTGACCGCCGCCGCCTCCGCCGCGATGATCATTTCTCCGGTGGCGTTCCACCGGGCGCTGTTCCGCCAGGGCCGCAAGCCGGAACTGGTGCGCTTCGCCCACCGGATGGCCACCGGCGGCCTGTTCTTCATGCTGATCGCGATGGTCAGCTCGGTCCTGCTGGTCTCCGACTTCGTGCTGGACCGGCCGATCGCGTTCCTGCTCAGCGCGCTCACCGGCCTCTGGTTCCTGATCTTCTGGGCGATCCTGCCGTTCAGCCGCCGCAACTGGGGCGACGACGACATCGACGACGAGGACGACGACCCGCAGACGCTCACCGGCGGCTGACCGTCCGCCAAATCGGACGTGCACGCGGCGCTACCCCTGGGTAACACCCGGGGGTAGCGTCGTTTTCGTCGAGCGCGTCGACGCAGCCGGACCGACGAGGAGGCAGCCGTGACCACGACACAGAACAGCCGGCCCGAGTCCCCCGACGGCGCGGGGCCGCTGCCCGGAGAGGCGGGCCAGGTCACCGAGAAGGAGGCCCGCCAAGTCGCCGAGGCGGCCCGCGAGTCGGCCTGGGACCGGCCCAGCTTCGGCAAGGAGTTGTTCCTCGGCCGGTTCCGGCTCGACCTGATCGACCCGTGGCCCCGCCCCGACCCGGCCGAGGTGGCCCGTGCCGACGAGTTCCTCGGCTCGCTGCGGGCGTACCTGGGGTCCGAGGTGGACGGTGAGGCGATCGAGCGGGACGCGCGCATCCCCGACGAGGTGTTCCACGGACTGGCCGGGCTGGGCGCGTTCGGCATGAAGATCGACCGCAAGTACGGCGGACTGGGGCTGAGCAACCTGCACTACTGCCGGGCGCTGATGCTCGTCGGCTCGGTGAGCCCGGCGGTCAGCGCGCTGCTCTCCGCGCACCAGTCGATCGGCGTGCCGCAGCCGCTGAAGATGTTCGGCACGCCCGAGCAGAAGGACCGGTTCCTGCCCGGGCTAGCCGCCGGTGAGGTTTCCGCGTTCCTGCTCACCGAGCCGGACGTCGGCTCCGACCCGGCCCGGCTCGCCACCACCGCCGAGCCGACGGCGGACGGCACCGGCTACCGGCTCAACGGGGTGAAACTCTGGGCCACCAACGGCACGCTCGCCACCCTGCTCGTGGTGATGGCCCGGGTGCCGGCCGGCGAGGGGCGGCGCGGCGGCATCACCGCGTTCGTGGTGGAGGGCGACAGCGACGGCATCACCGTCGAGCGGCGCAACTCCTTCGTCGGGCTGCGCGGCCTGGAGAACAGCCTCACCCGCTTCCACGACGTGTTCGTGCCGGCCGAGAACGTGATCGGCGGCGAGGGCAAGGGCCTGAAGATCGCGCTGACCACGTTGAACACCGGCCGTCTCTCGCTGCCGGCGATGTGCGTGGGCGCCGGGAAGTGGGCGCTGAACGTGGCCCGGGAGTGGGCGGCGGACCGGGTCCAGTGGGGCCGACCGGTGGCCGAGCACGAGGCGGTGGCGAAGAAACTGTCGTTCATCGCCGCCACCACGTACGGCATGGAGTCCATGCTCGACCTGTCCTGCATGCTCGCCGACGACGACCGCAACGACATCCGGATCGAGGCGGCGCTGGTCAAGCTCTACGCCAGCGAGATGGCGTGGCGGATCGCCGACGAGCTGATCCAGATCCGCGGCGGACGCGGGTACGAGACGGCCGACTCGCTCGCCGCCCGGGGCGAACGGCCCGCCGCCGTCGAGCAGCTCCTGCGTGACCTGCGGATCAACCGGATCTTCGAGGGCTCCACCGAGATCATGCACCTGCTGATCGCCCGCGAGGCGGTCGACGCGCACCTGTCGGTGGCAGGCGACATCATCGACCCGGACGCCGGGCTGGGCCGCAAGGCGAAGGCAGGCGCTCGGGCCGGCGCCTTCTACGCGAAGTGGCTGCCCACGCTCGCTGTCGGCAAGGGGCAGACGCCCGGGGCGTACCAGGAGTTCGGGCCGCTGGCCGGGCACCTGCGCCACGTCGAGCGGACCTCCCGCAAGCTGGCCCGGTCGACGTTCTACGCGATGTCCCGGTGGCAGGGGAAGATGGAGCGTAAGCAGGCGTTCCTCGGCCGGGTGGTGGACATCGGCGCGGAGCTGTTCGCGATGAGCGCGGTCTGCGTCCGGGCCTACGCCGAGCGGGACGCGCACCCGGAGAACGTCGAGCTGGCCGACCTGTTCTGCCGTCAGGCGCGGCTGCGCGTCGACGAGCTGTTCACCGGCCTGTGGTCGAACACCGACTCGGTCGACGTGGCCGCCGCCAAGCGGATCGTCGCCGGCCGGTACGCCTCGCTGGAGGACGGCGTCCTCACGCCGCCCGCCGACCTGCCGTGGGTGGCGCGCTGGGAACCGGGGCCGTCCACCGCCGAGGACGTGCGCCGCCGCATCCCGCCGGCCCGCTGACCAAACCGCTACGCCTCGGCGCGCCCGCGCGGCGGTCGTCGTCCGCCGGTGCGGTGCCGGGTTCCGGCGTGCTGCGCCTGCGGACGGCACCGTCCGTCGGCCCACGCGGAGTCCGGCGACTGCCCGGCCGCGCAGGAACTTCGGCCGCGCCCCACCGGTCTCCGTTCCCGAACCGGGGGAGCGAGCTGGTGTCGCGGCGTGGCCCGGGCCCGTGGCCGTGGTGCCGGACCTGCGGCGTGCCGTCGGACCGGCGGTCCTCAGGCGGGGCCAGCGACCCGTTACGCGGTGTCACGTGGTGCCAGAGGAAGGACTCTGTGTTGGCGTTATGCCTCTCAGTCATAAATATGACTCAGAGGCATAACGCCGAGAAGTGCATCAGCCGGGAGCCGGGAGCCGGGACGTCAGCGGCCGCCGCGCAGCCCCAGCCCGCGCAGCTCCAGCGCGGCGAGCGCGTCGACGGTCGCGTCGTCGCCGCGCCGCCACGCCTCGGCGACGTCCGGCGCGATCCGGTTCAGCTTCGACAGCGGCTGACCGGCCAGCGCGCGCAGCGCCAGCAGGTCCCGGCCGGCCGGCGCGCCGGCCAGGGCCTTCGCCGCGCCTGCCCGGCGCATCCAGCGCACCCGCAGCGGCAGCCAGCCGAACAGCACCAGGCCGAGCGGGAACACCAGCACCGCGATGGTCAGCCCGAGCGCCAGCTGCCCGACCAGCTCCTGCTGGTCGCGGCCGGCCTCGGCTACCGCGCGCGCGGCGTCGGCGGCCCGGGTGAACGGCGCGGTCAGCTCGTCGCCGACCAGCGGCACGCGGCCGACCTTGCCGCCGGCGTCGGCCAGGTTGTCGGCGAGGCCACCGCCGGCCCCCTCCAGCTTCTGCCCGGGTACGGCGAGCTTCTCGACCACGTCGTGCAGCCACAGCGCGAAGCGGATCGCCGCGTACACCCAGGCGACCACGAGCAGGTCGGTGAGGCACTGGCGGGCGGCGGTGGGAAAGCGGTCGGCGTAAATCTTCACGCCGGACAGCCTGCCACGGCTCGGCCCTGCCGGCACGAGACAGTTTCGCGCCTCAGGAGGGCCCTTCCCCGGCGTGGCTGACCGCGTCCGCCACGATGTGCGCGACGTGGTCGTCCACCAGGGCGTACGCGATCTCCCGGCCGCGCCGCGACCCGCGTACCACCCCGGCGCCGCGCAGCACCCGCAGGTGCTGGGAGACCAGCGGCTGTGGCGCGCCGAGCTTCTCGACCAGCTCGTGCACGCAGCGCTCGCCCTCGGCCAGCTCGCTGACGATCGCGAGCCGGATCGGGGCCGAGAGCGCGCGCAGCAGGTCACCCGCGCCCTCGAAGGCGTCGTACCCGTTCGTGCCGGTCACCCTGTAACGGTAACCAATCCCAGCTGCGTCAGCCGGTAGGGCCTCATCCGAGCAGCACCTCGTGCTCGGCGGGCTCGACCGGCGGCGCGGCCCGGTCGCTCCCGCTCCGGCGTCGCAGCGCCCGCACACCGGCCGCGCCGAGCGCGACCAGCAGGAACGAGCCGATCGCCACCAGCACCACCGACGCGCCGGGGGCGGTGTCCGCGGTGGCCGCCACCCAGACGCCGGCGCCGGCGGCGAACAGCCCCAGGGCCATGGCCGCCGCCATGGTGGACCGGAAGCCCCGGGTCACCTGCTGCGCGGTGGCCACCGGCACCACCATCAGCGCGCTGATCAGCAGCACCCCGACCGCCCGCATGGCGATGGTCACCGTGATCGCGGTGCCGACCGCGATGATCAGGTTCAGCGCGCGTACCGGCAGGCCGGAGACGCGCGCGTACTCCTCGTCGTGGCAGACCGCGAACAGCGCCGGGCGCAGCACCAGCATGGTCACCAGCAGCGCCGCGCCGAGCACGCCGATGGTGACCAGGTCGCCCTGCGAGGTGGTGGTCAGCGACCCGAACAGGTACGCGTTGAGCGCCCCGCTGCTGGCGTCGGAGAGCCCGACCAGCACCACGCCACCGGCGATGCCGCCGTAGAACAGCAGCGCCAGCGCCAGGTCGCCGGAGGTGCGCCCGTACGCGCGGACCAGCTCGATGACGATCGCGCCGAGCGTCGCGGCGATCACCGCCACCAGCACGGGGGAGCGGTTGAGCAGCAGGCCGGCGCCGACGCCGGTGAGCGCCACGTGCCCGATCCCGTCGCCGATCAGGGCCAGCCGCCGCTGCACCAGGTAGATGCCGAGCGCCGGCGCGGCCAGCCCGATGATCAGCGCGCCGACCAGGGCGCGGAGCATGAAGTCGTACTGGAAGAGGTCCATCTCAGATGCCTGTCCAGAGCCGGGCGGGCTCCTCGTCGCAGTGCGGGTGCACGTGCTCGTGGTCGGGGTCGGCGTGGTGGCCGGCGGGTTCCGGCACGGCGCCGTCGTGGGCGATGCCGCCCTGGTGCACCACCACGGCCCGGCTGATCAGCGGGCGCAGCGGGCCCAGCTCGTGCGCGACGAGCAGCACCGTCCCGCCGCCGTCACGGAACGAGCGCAGCGCCCCGGCGAACGCCTCCTGGCTGGCCGCGTCCACCCCGGCGGTCGGCTCGTCGAGCACCAGCAGCTCCGGCCCGCCGGCGAGCGCGCGGGCGATCAGGGTGCGCTGCTGCTGGCCGCCGGAGAGCGTGGACACCGGGTCGCCGACCCGGTCGGCGAGCCCGACCGCGTCCAGCGCCGCCGCCACCGCCTCCCGGTCCGCCCGTCCGGCGGGCCGCAGCACGCCGCGGCGGGCCAGCCGCCCGGACGCCACCACCTCGCGTACGGTGGCGGGCACTCCGCTGCCCGCGCCGAGCCGCTGCGGCACGTACCCGATTCGGTGCCACTGCCGGAAGCGGCGCTGCGGCGTGCCGAACAGGGCGACCGACCCGGTGCCGACCGGCACCAGGCCGAGCGCGGCGCGCACGAGCGTCGACTTGCCGGAGCCGTTGGCGCCGAGCACGGCGACCACCTCGCCGGCGGTCACTGTCAACGAGACGTCACGCAGCACCGGGCGGCCGTCGTAGCCGACTGTGGCGTGCGCGATCTCGATCACGGGTGGGGTCATGAACAGTCCAGAGCGGTTCGCAGGGTCTGCAGGTTGGTACGCATCGCGGAGAGGTAGTCGCCGTCGGCGGGCGGGCCCTCCAGCGGGTCCAGCACCGCCGTCTTCGCGCCCACCTCACGCGCGATCGTCTCGGCGACCTTCGGGCTGACCAGCGTCTCGAAGAAGATCGTGCCGGCCTGGTGCTCCCGGGCCTCCTCGGCGACCTCGGCGAGGCGCTGCGGCGACGGCTCGGACTCAGGGGTGAGCCCGCTGATGCCGATCTGCTCCAGTTGGTAGCGCTCGGTGAGGTAGCCGAACGCGGTGTGGCTGGTGACGATCTCCCGGCGCTTGCAGGTGCGCAGGCCGTCGGCGTACTCGGTGTCCAGCTTCGTCAGCTCGGCGCGCAGCGCGCCCGCGCGGGCGGTGTAGTCGGCGGCGTGCTCCGGGTCGGCCTTGCCGAGGCGCTCGGCGAGCTTGTCGCCGATGGTGGCCAGCCGGGTCGGGTCGAGCCAGACGTGCGGGTCCTTGCCGCCGCCCTCCCCGGAGTGCCCGGCCTCGCCCTCGTGGTCGTGGTCGTGGCCACCGGCGGCGGCGTCGCGCAGCGGTGTCACGCCCGCCACGTCGAACGCGCGGTCGCCGCCGTTCTGCTCCACCGCCTCGTCCACCGCCGGCTGGAAGCCGCTGAGGTAGACGACCACGTCGGCGTCGACGACCTGGCCGACCTGCCGCGGGTTGAGTTCCAGGTCGTGCGGCTCCGCGCCGGGCTTGGTCAGGTTGCTGACCGAGACCGTGTCGCCGCCGATCCGCTCGGACAGGAACTGCAGCGGGTAGAACGCGGCCACCACGCCGACCTTGCCCGGCTCGCTCGCGGCGCCGGTGCCGTCCGCGCAGGCGGTCAGGCCGGCGGCGGCGAGCAGGGCGGTTGCGGTGGCGGTCAGGACACGGCGGGGTGCGCGAACGGTCATGGGCTCAACTGTCCGCGACAACGAAAACTATTGTCAAAAACGCATGATTGCATGTCAGCGCAGGTCAGCTCGGCTCTGCTTCCGTACGTCAGCCGACCATGAGCTTCGCCAGCGCCACCGCGATCAACAGGGTGAGCATCACCAGCCGGAACATCCGGGTCGCCGGCGCCTGCACCGGCCAGGTGACCGACATCAGCCACACCAGGCCGCCGGCCAGCGCCAGCAGCAGGACGCCGCCCGCCGGGCCGGGCGCGAAGAGGCCGACCAGCATCAGGGCCAGTACGGCGAGGAACACCGCCGTCGGGTTGAGCCGTGCCAACCGGGACAGCACGGGACTCTGCGTACGCTGCATGCCACAAACTCTACGAGGAGGAACGCCGTGCTGGTCACCAACCGGTTCGTGGTGGAAGCCGAAACGGTGGACGAGTTCACCCGGGAGGCGCACGCCGCGCTGGCCGCGCTCGCCGCCCGCCCCGGCTACCTGCGCGGTGAACTGCTGCGGGCGCTCGACGACCCGGACCACTGGTGCCTGCTCACCGAGTGGGAGTCGGTCGGGGCGTACCGGCGGGCGCTCGGCGGGTTCGACGTCAAGGTCACCGCCGTGCCGCTGCTCGCCCGATCGGTGGACGAGCCGTCGGCGTACGAGACGCTCGCCAGCGCCGCCCCCGAGGGTGAGATCGTCGTCGTCGCCAGCGATCGGGCCGCAGGTCCTTACCGGTGAGTGCCGGGGCACTACCCTGGCGCGTATGACCGCTCCCGGACCGGCCGCACCACCCCCGTCGTCAGTTCCGCCCGCGCCGCCGGCGGACCCCGGGGTGCCCGCGCCGCCGCAGGGGCCCGGCGCCGCGCCGCCGTTCGCCGCCCCGCCCACCGAGGGCGGGCGGACCCGGCTCTGGCTCGGACTCGGCGCGGGCGCGCTCGCCGTGCTGATCTGCTGCGGCGGAGGCGGCGCGGCGGTGGTCGGCCTGGCCGTGAGTAACGCCCAGGCGATCGGCGAGCAGGGCCGGGCCGTCACCAGCGACTACTACCAGGCACTGGTCGCCCGGGAGTGGTCCAAGGCGTACGACACGCTCTGCGACGACCTCCGCCGACGCGAACCGCGGCCCGAGTTCGTGCGGCGCGTCGCCACCGAGCCGCAGATCTCCGGCTACCGGGTCGGCGAGGTCGACATCACCACGCTCACCGTCCCGGTGGACGTCACGCTGGCCGGCGGTCGGCGGGAGGCGCAGACCGTGACGCTGGCGCCGGACCAGCAGACGGGCGGCGTGGAGGTCTGCGGGGTGAGCTGACCGGCCCCCGGTATTCTGCTGGGCTCGGGACGAACGCGGTCGTACCGTTGTCCCGAACAGCCCGGTTTTATCCATCTCAACCGCGCCGACCGCCAGCCGGCGTAGGAGGAAACATGCCAGCCGACCGTATCGACGCCGTCACCAGCCTCGCCAAGCGCAGGGGCTTCGTCTTTCCCTCCAGCGAGATCTACGGGGGCACCCGGTCGGCGTGGGACTACGGTCCGCTCGGCGTCGAGCTGAAGGAGAACGTCCGCCGGCAGTGGTGGCGGACCATGGTGCAGCAGCGCGACGACGTCGTCGGCCTCGACTCGGCGGTCATCCTGGCCCGCAAGGTCTGGGAGGCCAGCGGCCACATCGCCGAGTTCGTCGACCCGCTCACCGAGTGCCAGTCCTGCCACAAGCGGTTCCGGGCCGACCACCTGGAAGAGGCGTACGAGGCCAAGCACGGCAAGCCGCTGACCTCGCTGACGGAGCTGAACTGCCCCAACTGCGGCAACAAGGGCAC
The DNA here is from genome assembly GCF_000568915.1 of Micromonospora sp. M42. NCBI lineage: Bacteria > Bacillati > Actinomycetota > Actinomycetes > Micromonosporales > Micromonosporaceae > Micromonospora > Micromonospora sp. M42. The sequence goes on from NZ_KK037233.1 coordinate 5,827,399, forward strand.
CTTCACCGAGCCGAAGATGTTCAACGGCCTGATGAAGACCTACCTGGGCCCGGTGGAGAGCGACGAGGGCATGCACTACCTGCGCCCGGAGACCGCCCAGGGCATCTTCGTCAACTACAAGAACGTCGAGACGGTCGCCCGCAAGAAGCCGCCGTTCGGCATCGCGCAGACCGGCAAGTCGTTCCGCAACGAGATCACCCCCGGCAACTTCATCTTCCGGACCCGCGAGTTCGAGCAGATGGAGATGGAGTTCTTCGTCGAGCCCGGCACCGACGAGCAGTGGCACGAGTACTGGCTCTCCGAGCGCTGGAACTGGTACCTCGACCTCGGCCTGTCCGAGGAGAACCTGCGCTTCTACGAGCACCCCAAGGAGAAGCTCTCCCACTACTCGAAGCGCACCGTCGACATCGAGTACCGGTTCCGGTTCGGCGGCAGCGAGTTCGCCGAGCTGGAGGGCATCGCCAACCGCACCGACTTCGACCTGTCCACGCACAGCAAGCACTCCGGCGTCGACCTGTCGTACTTCGACCAGGGCAAGGGCGAGCGCTGGATGCCGTACGTGATCGAGCCGGCCGCCGGCCTCACCCGCGCGGTGCTGGCGTTCCTGCTCGAGGCGTACGACGAGGACGAGGCGCCGAACACCAAGGGCGGCGTGGACAAGCGCACCGTCATGCGCTTCGACCCGCGGCTGGCCCCGGTCAAGGTCGCCGTGCTGCCGCTGTCGCGTAACGAGGCGCTGTCGCCGAAGGCCAAGCAGCTCGCCACCGACCTGCGCAAGCGCTGGGTGGTCGAGTTCGACGACTCGCAGGCGATCGGCCGCCGCTACCGCCGGCAGGACGAGATCGGTACGCCGTTCTGCGTCACCGTCGACTTCGACACGCTCGACGACAACGCCGTGACGGTCCGGAACCGGGACACCATGGCCCAGGAGCGCGTCTCGCTGGACCAGGTCGAGCGCTACCTGATCGAGCGCCTCCCCGGCTGCTGACCTTGCTGTAAGGAAGGGCCCCTTCTTAACGCCTCGCGTAGAGAAGGGGCCCCTTCTTAACACCCGTCGCCGGGGGAGATCGGCTCCGCCCGTACGCCGGTCGCGGCGCCCACCCCGCGCCTGGCCGCGTACGCGTCCTCGACCGTGCGCCGCACCCGGCCCGGCTCCCTGCGGATCTGCGCCGGCGTGAAGTGCAGGACCAGCACCCCGTACCGGCTCAACTCGTTGTGCCGGTCCAGCGTCCGTGCCCAGTCGGTCGGGCTGAGGTGGTACTCCCGCGAGTCGACCTCCAGCGCCACCGCGCAGTCGGCGAGGTAGCCGTCCGGCGTCGGCAGGCGGGTGCCGTCGGCCGCCGACAGCCGCGGGTTCCACAGGATCCCGCCGAGCATGCCGCTGCCGCCCAGGCACTCCCGCAGCTCGGTCTCCGGCGCGGAGCGGACCCCGTCCGTGATCTCGGCGAACGCCTTCCGGATCAGGGCGGTGCGACTGCGCCGGGCCCGGCGGATCTCCGCGTCCAGGCTGTCCAGATCGGTGAAGCCGCGCTGCACGGCCTCCGCCACCGTCGCCCGTACCGGCCGCAACTGGCGCAGGTCGCGGGCCGCGTCCACCACCGCCCGCGCCGGCGAGCACACCGGATAGAGCGTGGTCCGCCGGGCCCGCGGATCAAGCTCCAGGGCCCGCGCGATCACCGCGTGACCGGCCGAGCGGCGCCGCACGTGGTGCGGCAGGATCAGGTGTACGTCAGCAGTGCGCGGACTGTGCCGGAAGCCGTACCAGATCAGGGCGGCCAGGCCGGTGAGCTGCGCGTCGGCGCCTGCGTAGAGCGCCGCCGAGATGCGTCGTTGCTCGTCGGTGAGGGTGCCGGTGACGAGCGCGTACGTGGCCGGCAGCACGCGCTGCCACAGGCCGCGCCGGGTCTGCCGGTACAGGTACATGTCGTCGTATCCGACGCCGAGAAGCTGCGTCCGCGTGACGATCTGCTGCTGGCGTTCCGCCAGGTCGCCGAGTTCGGGTGGTTGTTCGGGCATGCCCGGCAGCGTGCGGGCTGCGCCGATCCTTCTGTGGCCCGCTCGCCCGCCCTGTGGACAGCCGGCCCGGCTGTGGAGAGCGTCCGCGAGGCGGGCCGGCTGTGATATGCGCCCTGTTAACAAGGGGCCCCTGCACTACCGGAGACGTTAATAAGGGGCCCTTCCTTACACTTGGTCGGTGACTGCCCCTACGCTGCCCGCGCTGACCATCGGCCCGCACCAGGTGTGGCCACCGGTGGTGCTCGCGCCGATGGCCGGGATCACCAACATCGGCTTCCGCCGGCTCTGCCGCGAGCAGGGAGGCGGCATCTACGTCTGCGAGATGATCACCACCCGGGCGCTCGTCGAGCGGAACCCGAAGACGCTCCGCATGATCGCCTTCGGCGCCGAGGAGCAACCCCGCAGCCTCCAGCTCTACGGCACCGACCCGGAGATCACCGCCGCCGCCGTGCGGATCGTGGTCGAGCGCGACCTGGCCGACCACATCGACCTCAACTTCGGCTGCCCCGTGCCCAAGGTCACCCGGCGTGGCGGCGGCTCGGCCCTGCCGTGGCGCCGCCGGCTGTTCGCCCGGCTGGTCAGGGCCGCGGTGGACGCCGCGTCACCGGCCGGGGTACCGGTCACCGTCAAGATGCGCAAGGGCATCGACGACGACCACCTGACGTACGTCGAGGCGGGGCTGGCGGCCCAGGACGCGGGCGTCGCGGCGGTCGCCCTGCACGGGCGTACGGCCGCGCAGCGCTACTCCGGCACCGCCGACTGGGACGCGATCGCCACGCTCAAGTCGGCGCTCGACGTGCCGGTGCTCGGCAACGGCGACATCTGGGAGGCCGACGACGCGCTGCGGATGGTCGCGCACACCGGCGTGGACGGCGTGGTGATCGGGCGCGGCTGCCTGGGCCGGCCGTGGCTGTTCGCCGACCTGGAGGCCGCGTTCAACGGCAGCCCCGAGCGGCGGCTGCCCTCGCTCGGCGAGGTGGCGGTGACCATGCGCCGGCACGCCGAGCTGCTGGTGGAGCAGTTCGTGGCCGGTGCCCGCAACCCGGCCCGGGGCGAGCGGGACGGCTGCACCGACTTCCGCAAGCACGTCGCCTGGTACCTGAAGGGCTTCCCGATCGGCAGCGAGCTGCGCCGCTCGCTCGCCATGATCGAGAGCTTGGCGCAGCTCGACGACCTGCTCGGCAAGCTCGACCCGGCCGTACCGTTCCCGGTGGAGAACCTCGGCCAGCCGCGCGGCCGCACCAACTCCCCGGGCAAGGTGTTCCTGCCCGACGGCTGGCTGGCCAGCCGCGACGACGACACCCCGCCGGACGGCGCCGAGCTGGACGACTCCGGCGGCTGACAACCCGGGTACGCCGAAGGGCCCGACCCCGTGGTGGGGGTCGGGCCCTTCGTGTTCGGTCAGGAGCTGTAGCCGCGGCTGGCGATCCAGCGGGCGAGCTCGTCCACGTCCATCCGGTAGGAGGCCTGGTTCGGGTTCGCCGAGTCGGCGATCGTCACGACCTTCCCGCCGTCGCGGTAGCCCACCACGCTGATGTAGTGGCCACCCTCGAAGGAGTGGGCGTTGCCGTCGGTGTCGGTCGCGGTGCCGGCGATGTTGGCCACCACGGCACGGCCGTCGTCGACGGTCTTGACCACGTCGGCGCGCAGCTTGTCGACCTTGTCGCGGTCGCGGGCCTTGTCCACGGGGATCTCGGTGGACTTGTAGACGTCCTTACCGGTCTCCTTGTTCAGCACGGGGGTGATGTCGTTGATGGAGTTGGTGCCGGCTTCGGTGGTGCCCATCTCCTCGGCCATGGCGTGCACGTCGATGTTCTTGCCCTGCACGCTCAGCGCGTTGCGGGCGGCGGCGGGGCCGCAGAAGTAGAAGTTGGGCTGGGCTTCGTAGCGGACGTCGAGTTCCCGCTCGCCGTGGCCCTTGCGGTCGGTGGTGACCTGGGCGGCGGCGCGCTCGGCCGGGGTGGCCTGGGCGGCGATGGCGGGGCCGGCGATGCCACCGGCGGTGGCGACGACACCGGCAGCGGTCAGAACGGTCTTGCGCAGCAGAGTGGTAGCCATGATCAGTTGCCTCTCTGTCGGGGGTACGCGGCGATGGGGGATGCCGCGAAGAAAGATCAGGTGGCCCGGTATGTGCGTCGGGCCGGTGGTCGCTCGGGCGGCCAGGGGGACGGCCTGCTCCGGCGGCTCGGGGATGTAACGACCGGCGTCCCGGCCTCATTCCCAGCCCGCCGGGGGTGGGGCGGGGTGGTCGGCGGGTGCGGCGCGTCTGCCATGTACAACGCCCCGCACCCCGCCCCGATTCCAGCCCAGCCGTGGCGCCCACCACCCCGAACCCGGACAATCCACCCAGCGCCCGCCCGGCGTTGATCAAGGAGTTCGTGTCCGACAGACCGCCCAGAACAGACACAAACCCCTTGATCACCACCCGAGCGCCCAACCCTCGATCGCGATCTTGCGCTTGCGGCCCTTGAGGTGCCCGATTCGCACCTTTTTCCGGGGCGGCAACTGCAAGATCCCGCAAACTCCTTGGTCGACAACGCGCTTGGTGAGGGGTGTTCGCGGCTCCGGCGGGCGTGACCTGTCCGTTTTCCGGCGCGCTGCCCTGGCCCTGGGCGTGATCAACTCCAGCTCGCCGAAGTGGTGGTGTCGCGGAGCCTCTGATGCCACCACCTCGCCGAGCTGGAGTCGATCAAGCCGCGGTGCCCCAAGACCTCCCGCAGCAGCGGGCGATCATGAGGTTGGCGGCGGTTTGTGTCCGGTTTGTCGCCGCCAACCTCATGATCGACGAGGGCTGTCCTCCGGGCGGCGGCGCGGGGTGGGGACGGGTGTGGGGGTGGGGGGCCAGGGGATCTCGGGGGATGGGTGGAAGGTGATGCCGGCGGTGGCCCAGCGCGGGCCGTGGCCGGCGAGGCGGCTGCGGAACCGCTGCCAGTCGTGCGTGGCACGCGGGGACCAGCCCAGCTCCGCGACGGCGGGCAGGCGGGGGAAGAGCATGTACTCGACCTCGGCCCGCGTACTCACCGACTCGGTCCACAGCGGCGCCTCCACGCCCAGCACGGCCTCGGCCGGTACGCCCCGCACGTGGGTGCCCGGATCCCACTCGTACGCCCGGCGCACGTCGATGAGACCCGCCCAGTCGTGCCCGATCGGGGTGTCCGGCGCGTACTTCATGTCCAGGTACGCGTGGTTGGCGGGGGAGAGGATCACCCGGGCGCCCCGGCGTACCGCGTCGGCGGTCTCCGGGTCGTCGCCGTTCGTGCCCCACCACTGCAGGACGCGCCCGTCGACGTGCCCGGCCGGGGCGAGCTGGTGCCAGCCGACCACCGTCTTGCCGGTGGCCTGCACCAGCCGCTGCGCCCGTTCCACGAAGGCGCGGTAGCTCTCGGCCGGCACCTTGAACGCCTCGTCGCCGCCGAGGTGCAGCCACGGCCCCGGCGTGAGCGCGGCCACCTCGCCGACCACGTCGGCGACGAAGGCGTACGTCCGCTCGTCGGCGGGGTCGACGTAGCTGAACCCGACCTCGGTGCCGGTGTAGGGCGGTGGCGCGACCTTGCCGGGCGCCAGTTCGGGGTACGCGAGAAGCGCCGCGTTGGTGTGGCCGGGCAGGTCGATCTCGGGCACCACAGTGACGTGCCGGCGGGCCGCGTACGCGACGATTCGCCGGTAGTCGTCGCGGGAGTACCAGCCGCCGGGGCCGCCGCCGACAGCTGTCGCCCCGCCTACTTCGGTGAGCCGGGGCCAGGAGTCGACGGCGATCCGCCAGCCCTGGTCGTCGGTGAGGTGCAGGTGCAGGTGGTTGAGCTTGTACCGGGCCAGGTGGTCGACCACCCGCAGCACGTCCTCGACGGGGAAGAAGTGCCGGGCCACGTCGAGCATGGCGCCCCGGTAGGGGAAACGCGGACGGTCGACGACCGTGCCGCCGGATACTGCCCAGCGGGTGGCGACCGGCGTGGGGCTCTCGATCGCCGCCGGCAGGAGCTGCCGTAGCGTCTGCGCGCCGTGGAACAGGCCGGCCGGGGAGGCGGCGGTGATCCGGACGCCGGTGGCGGTCACGTCGAGGCGGTAGCCCTCGCCCCCGAGCCCGCCGACGGCCGGCCCGCCGGAGCCGTCGTCCGTCGCCCGGGTCCCGGGAGCAGCGGCGGCATCCGGGGCGGACGGGGACAGCGTGAGCGTCAGCGGGCCGTCCCCCCGGGCGGGGACGTCGGTGACCGGCAGCGGGAAGCCGGTGGCCGGGCGCAGCCAGGCGGCGAGCTGCTCGGCCACGTCCCGCCCGGCGGGGCTGACCCGCAGCGCCGCGTCCGCGCCCAGCGTGAAGTCGCCCGCGGGGTCCGGGAACACCTGCTCGGGCGCGGGCACCACGTCGTCGAGCCGGACCGGCGCCGGTCCGGCGAGCACCTCGGTGGCACGGCCCGCGGCGACCCGCGCCAGCTCGGCGGCAGGCGTCGCCACGCCGGGCAGCACTTCACCCGGCGTGCTGGTGGGACGGGTTTCGGTCGGCTCCGGCCCGGTCTCCGGGGCGGTGGGTGTGGTCGGCACGGCGACGGCTCCGAGGGGTGTATTCGCGCGGGATATGGCAAAGGTGAGGATCCGCGGGACGTAGTCAGTCAAGAGTACGAGGGGAAGCGGAATTGCGTGATCGTGCTCGTGGAAGCGTTCCCAACAACCCGTACGAACGCGCATAGTGGCGACCGTTGTGCCGAAAGTCACCGAACGCTCCCAGGTTTCACGAAACTCGCCTAGCCTTCGGCCCACCGACGCTGACGAGCCGGGATTACCGGTGGTCACTCCCGGGGTATGTCCGAACTAAACCTTCGTTAAGTGTCAATGGCGCGCGTTGGAGGCTCTGGTGGAAGCGCAGGAATCGGGCGAGCACAAGTACGTGTACGACTTCGCCGAGGGCAACAAGGATTTGAAGGATCTGCTCGGCGGCAAGGGGGCCAACCTGGCCGAGATGACCAACCTCGGCCTGCCGGTTCCGCCCGGCTTCACGATCACCACCGAGGCCTGCAAGGCGTACCTGACGACCGGGCGTGAGCCCGACGGCCTGGCCGCGCAGATCGAGGCGCACCTGGAGTCCCTGGAGCGCGAGATGGGCCGCCGCCTCGGCGACCCGGACGACCCGCTGCTGGTCTCGGTACGCTCCGGCGCCAAGTTCTCCATGCCCGGCATGATGGAGACCGTCCTCAACGTGGGTCTCAACGACCGCAGCGTGGTCGGCCTCAGCAACCAGGCGGGTGGGAACGACAGGTTCGCCTGGGACTCGTACCGCCGGCTGATCCAGATGTTCGGCAAGACCGTCTGCGAGGTGCCGGGCGAGGAGTTCGAGCACGCGCTGGACGAGATCAAGAGCGCCAAGGGCACCCACAACGACCTCGACCTGGACGCCGACGACCTGCGGGGGCTGGTCGACGCGTACAAGAAGATCTTCGCCAAGCACACCGGCCGCGAGTTCCCGCAGGAGCCGCGCGAGCAGCTCGACCTCGCCATCCGCGCGGTCTTCGACTCGTGGAACGCGGAGCGGGCGATCCTCTACCGCCGCCAGGAGCGCATCCCGGCCGACCTGGGCACCGCCGTCAACGTGGTGGCGATGGTCTTCGGCAACCTCGGCCCCGACTCGGGTACCGGCGTCGCGTTCACCCGCGACCCGGGCAGCGGCGCGCAGGGCATCTACGGCGACTACCTGGCCAACGCCCAGGGCGAGGACGTGGTCGCCGGCATCCGCAACACCGTGCCGTTGCAGGAGCTGGAGCAGCTCGACAAGACCTCCTACGACCAACTGCTCGGCATCATGGCCCGGCTGGAGGAGCACTACAAGGACCTCTGCGACATCGAGTTCACCATCGAGCGCGGCAAGCTCTGGATGCTGCAGACCCGGGTCGGCAAGCGCACCGCCGCCGCCGCGTTCGTCATCGCCGGGCAGCTCGTCGACGAGGGCCTGATCGACCTGGACGAGGCGCTGCACCGGGTCAACGGCGCGCAGCTCGCCCAGCTGATGTTCCCGCGCTTCCAGCTCGACCACGAGTTCGAGGCGGTCGCCAAGGGCATCGGCGCCTCCCCGGGCGCCGCGTCCGGCAAGGTCGTCTTCACCTCGGCCCGGGCGGTCGAGCTGGCCGCCGAGGGCGAGGCGGTCATCCTGGTCCGCCGGGAGACCAACCCGGACGACCTCAACGGCATGATCGCCGCCAAGGGCATCCTGACCTCCCGGGGCGGCAAGACCAGCCACGCCGCGGTGGTGGCCCGCGGCATGGGCAAGACCTGCGTCTCCGGCGCCGACGAGCTGGACGTGAACGTGCCGGCGAAGAGGTTCACAGTGGGCGACCACGTGGTGAACGAGGGCGACGTGGTCTCGATCGACGGCACCACCGGCAAGGTGTACCTCGGCGAGGTGCCGGTCATGCCGTCCGAGGTGGTGCAGTACTTCGAGGGCGAACTCGACCCGGAGAACACCGACGACGCGCTGGTCCGCTCCGTACACCGGATCATGACGCACGCCGACGCGGCGCGGCGGCTGCGCGTGCGCACGAACGCCGACACCGGCGCGGACGCGGCCCGGGCCCGGCGCTTCGGCGCCGAGGGCATCGGCCTGTGCCGCACCGAGCACATGTTCCTCGGTGACCGGCGCGAGCTGGTCGAGCGGCTCATCCTGGCCTCCGGCGCGCGGGAGCGGGAGGACGCGCTCGCGGCGCTGCTGCCGCTGCAGCGGGCCGACTTCATCGAGATCTTCCGGGAGATGGACGGCCTGCCGGTCACCGTGCGGCTGATCGACCCGCCGCTGCACGAGTTCCTGCCCCCGCTGGAGCAGCTCGCGGTGAACGTCGCGGTCGCGCAGGAGCGCGGTGAGGACGTCGCGAAGGAGGAGGCGCTGCTCGCCGCCGTCCGGCGGATGCACGAGGAGAACCCGATGCTGGGCCTGCGCGGCGTCCGGCTCGGCCTGGTCATCCCGGGCCTGTTCGCCATGCAGGTCCGCGCGATCGCCGAGGCCGCCGTGGCGGTCGTCCGCGACGGCGGCAAGGCCTGCCCGGAGATCATGGTGCCGCTCGTCGGGGCCGTGCAGGAGCTGGAGACGGTACGCGCCGAGGCCGAGCGGATCATCGCCGAGGTGGTCGGGGACAGCGGCGTCGAGGTGCTGATCGGCACGATGATCGAGGTGCCCCGGGCGGCGCTGACCGCCGGGCAGATCGCCGAGGCGGCCGAGTTCTTCTCCTTCGGCACCAACGACCTGACCCAGATGGGCTGGGGCTTCTCTCGCGACGACGTGGAGGGCGCGTTCTTCTGGCGCTACCTGGAGCTGGGCATCTTCGGCATCTCGCCGTTCGAGTCGATCGACACCGACGGCGTCGGCCGGCTGGTCCGCATCGCCGCCGAGGAGGGCCGGGCGGCCCGCCCGGGCCTGAAGCTGGGCGTCTGCGGCGAGCACGGCGGTGACCCGGACTCGGTGCACTTCTTCCACGAGGTCGGCCTGGACTACGTCTCCTGCTCGCCGTTCCGGGTGCCGGTGGCGCGCCTGGAGGCCGGCCGGGCGGCGATCACCACCACCGGCTCCGACTCCCGCTGACGCCGACGCGGGGCCGCCGGTGTTCATCGACGGCCCCGCGTACCGCCTGGCGCGCCTTTCCGGCCTCCTCGGCGTAACCTGAGCTTCCGCCACGTGTCGATCAGGAGGGGTGGGCGCATGACCGCCGTCTGGGAGAACCTGACCATCGACGCCCGGGACCCGTCCCGGCTCGCCAGTTGGTGGGCGGAGGCGCTCGGTTATCAGGTGGTCACCGACAAGCCGGACGAGGTGGAGATCCGCCGCACCCCCGACACGCTGCCCGGTCTCGTCTTCGTCCCGGTCGCCGGGCCGAAGGAGGGGAAGAACCGGCTGCACATCGACCTGCGCCCGGCCGACCTGGAAGCCGAGGTCGAGCGCCTGGTCGACATGGGCGCGCGGCACGTCGACATCGGCCAGGGAGACGTGGAGTGGACGGTGCTCGCCGACCCGGAGGGCAACGAGTTCTGCGTGTTGCGCCAACGCGGCAACGGTGACCGGGGCTGACGACGCGGCGCGGCTGGTCGACGAGGCGCCGAAGGACACCGGGTACGGCCGGTCGCCGTTCGAGCGGGACCGCGCCCGGGTGCTGCACTCGGCGGCGTTCCGGCGGCTCGCCGCGAAGACGCAGGTGCACACCGCCGGCACGGACGACTTCCTGCGTACCCGCCTGACCCACTCGCTGGAGGTCGCGCAGATCGCCCGCGAGATGGGCGCCCGCCTCGGCTGCGACCCGGACGTGGTGGACACCGCCGGGCTGGCCCACGACCTGGGTCACCCGCCGTTCGGGCACAACGGCGAGTACGCGCTGGACGAGCTGGCCGCCGCCTGCGGCGGGTTCGAGGGCAACGCGCAGACGCTGCGGGTGCTCACCCGGCTGGAGGCCAAGGTGCTCACATTTGTTTTTGTTGTGTCGGCCGGGCTGAACCTGACCCGGGCCGCGCTGGACGCGGTGAGCAAGTACCCGTGGCCGCGCCGCCCCGGTGAGCTTTTTTTTTTTTTGTGTACGCCGACGACCGCCCGGTCTTCGACTGGCTGCGCGAGGGCGCGCCGCCCGGCACCCGGCGCTGCCTGGAGGCCCAGGTGATGGACTGGGCCGACGACGTGGCGTACTCGGTGCACGACGTCGAGGACGGCATCCACGGCGGATACGTCGACCTGCGCCCGCTGCTGGCCGACGCGGACGAACGGCGGGCGCTCTGCGCCGACGTGTCCGCCACGTACTCGGGTGAGGCACCGGAGGACCTGGGCGAGGTGCTCGCCGACCTGCTCGCCGACCCGGTGCTCGCCCCGCTGGCCGCGTACGACGGCAGCCACCGTGCGCTCGCCGCGCTGAAGGCCACCACGAGCGTGCTCACCGGGCGGTTCGTCTCCCGCGTGGTGGCCGCCACGCAGCAGCGCCACGGGCCCGGCCCGCACCGCCGCTACGCCGCCGACCTGGAGGTGCCGCGCCGGACCCGGGCGCAGTGCGCGCTGCTCAAGGGCATCGCGCTGCGGTACGTGATGCGCCGCCCCGGTGCCGAGGGCCGGTACGCGCGGCAGCGCGACGTCCTGGCCGGGCTGGTGACGGCGCTGCTGGACCGGGCGCCGGACGCGCTCGACCCGGTGTTCGCGCCGTTGTGGCGGGAGGCGGCGGACGACGCCGGACGGCTGCGCGTGGTGATCGACCAGGTCGCCTCGCTCACCGATCCGGCCGCGCTGGCCTGGCACGCCCGCCTGGTGTCGCCGAGCTGACCGGATCACCCCGGCGAGCTTAGGTTAGCCTAAGTGGCATGACGGACCGCCCGAAGAAGCTCACCGCCGCCACGGTCGTCCGGACCACGCGGCCCACCCCGCACCTGATCCGCCTGGTCCTGGGCGGTCCCGAGCTGGCCGGGCTGCCGGTGGGCGCGTACACCGACCACTACGTGAAGTTCGTCTTCCCGCCGGCCGGGGTGACCTACCCGTACCCGGTCGACCTGGCGACGATCAAGCGGGAGTTCCCGGCGGAGCAGTGGCCGCGCCTGCGCGCGTACACGGTGCGGGCCTGGGACGCCGCGGCGGGTGAGATGACGGTGGACGTGGTGCACCACGGCGACGAGGGGCTGGCCGGGCCGTGGGCGGCGGCGCTGCGGCCCGGCGACCGGGTGTTGTTCACCGGGCCGGGCGGCGCGTACGCGCCGGACCCGGCCGCCGACTGGCACCTGCTGGCGGGCGACGAGAGCGCGCTGCCGGCCATCGCCGCCGCCCTGGAGCGGCTGCCGGCGGGCGCGCGGGCGAAGGTGTACGTCGAGGTCGGCGGCCCGGCCGACGAGCTGCCCCTGACCAGTGCGGGCGCTGTCGAGGTGTGCTGGCTGCACCGCGACGGCCGCCCGTACGGCGAGCCGCTGGTCGAGGCGGTACGGGCGCTGGAGTTCCCGCCCGGCCGGGTGCACGCGTTCGTGCACGGCGAGGCCGGCGCGGTGAAGGAGCTGCGGCGGCTGCTGCGGGTCGAGCGCGGCGTGCCCCGGGGCGACCTGTCCATCTCCGGCTACTGGCGGCAGGGCCTGGACGACGAGGGCTGGCGCTCCACCAAGCCGGCCTGGAACGCCGCGGTGGAGGCCGAGGAGGCCACCGCCGTCCCCTCCTGACCGCCCTCGCCGCTCGCCGCCCGCCGCCCCCGCTCCCGACGCCGATCTTGGAGTTGTGGCGCCTCTGATACCGGTGTGAAGCGGGCATCCTGGGCGCCGCAACTCCATGATCGACGGAGGCGGAGTGGGCGTTTCGTCCTACCCGGGCGGCTGTGCTGCCCAGGATGGGGTCATGGGGGAAGACGTGGGGGAGCGGGCCGGGACGCAGCCGGCCGACCGGGTGGTGCTCGGGGTCGGCGTGGCCGGGGTGCTGGCCGTGGTGGCCTGGGGCGTGTTCGCGCGTGGTTCCCTGGCGTCGTTCGGCGCGGCCGGGCTGAGTTGGACCGTGAGCACGTTCGGCTGGTTCTTCGTGCTCGCGGCGGACGCCTTCCTGGTGCTGGCGGTCGTCGTGGCCGCCTCCCGGTTCGGCCGGATCCGGCTGGGCGCCGACGACGACGAGCCGGAGTTCGACACGCTGGCCTGGGTCGCCATGATGTTCAGCGCCGGCATGGGCATCGGCCTGGTGTTCTTCGCCGTGGCCGAACCGATCCAGCACTACGCGACGCCGCCTCCCGCCTCCGGCGTCGCGCCGCAGACCGGGGCCGCCGCCGCGACCGCCATGCAGTACACGCTCTTCCACTGGACGCTGCATCCGTGGGGCATCTACGCGATCGCGGCGCTGGCCCTGGCGTACTCGACGTTCCGCAAGGGGCGGGGCAACCGCATCTCGTCCGCGTTCACGCCGCTGCTCGGCGACCGGACCGACGGCCCGCTCGGCCGCGCGATCGACCTGCTCGCCGTCTTCGCCACCGTGTTCGGCTCCGCGACCAGTCTCGGGCTGGGCGCGCTCCAGGTGGCGGCCGGCCTCGACCTGGTGGCCGGTGTGCCGGACGGCCGGGCCGTCGAGCTGACGATCATCGGCGCGCTCACGCTCGCCTTCGTCGTCTCCGCCTTCTCCGGACTGCACCGGGGCGTCAAGTGGCTGTCCACCACGAACGTGCTGATCGCCGTCGTACTGATGCTGTTCGTGTTCGTGGTCGGTCCGACCGTCTACACGCTGGAGGTGTTGCCGGCCTCGGTCGGTGACTACCTGAGCGGCCTGGTGCGCATGTCGACGCGTACCGGGGCGTTCTCCGATCCGGCCTGGCTGGGCTCGTGGACCATCTTCTACTGGGCGTGGTGGATCTCCTGGGCGCCGTTCGTGGGCACGTTCATCGCCCGCATCTCACGCGGCCGTACGGTCCGCCAGTTCCTGATCGGGGTGCTGCTGATACCCAGCGGCGCGAGCACCGTCTGGTTCGCGGTGATGGGCGGGACCGCCCTGCGTACGCAGACCACCGGCACCCGGGACCTGGTGGCCGACGTGGAAGCCGGGTCCGAGCAGGCGCTGTTCGGGCTGCTCGACGCGCTGCCGCTGGCCACGCTGACGAGCGTGCTCGCCATGGTGCTGATCGCGCTCTACTTCGTCACCAGCGCGGATTCGGCGTCGCTGGTGCTCGGCTCGCTCAGCTCGCGCGGCGCGCTGCGGCCGCACCGCGGGGTGGTGGTGCTCTGGGGCGTGCTGATCGGCGCGGTCGCGGCGGCGTTGCTGCTGGCCGGCGGCCTGGCCGCCGCTGCAACAGGCGACCATCCTGGTCGCGTTGCCGTTCGTCGTGGTGATGCTGGGCCTGGCCGTCGCGGTGCTCCGGGAGATGGCCGCCGATCCGGTGCTGCGCGCCGGGCCCCGGCCCCGCCGCTCCGGCCTGGCCGCCGCGGTGAACGCGGCCCGGTCGTACGAGGAGGAGGAGCCGGCCCCCGTCACCCGCTGGTTCCACAGTCGGCGCCGCTGAGTGGGGGTACCTCGGTTTGTAGTATAGGTGCTACATTTCGAGGCATGACTGCGGTCGAACTTCCTGGGGCCGTCGCGTCCCCCCGACCGCCCGACGAGGATCTCGTCCTCGACGTGCGGGATCTGCGTATGCGCTACGGCGCCGTCGACGTGCTGCACGGCGTCGACCTGACCGCCCGGCGGGGCGAGGTGGTGGCGCTGCTCGGGCCCAACGGCGCCGGCAAGACCACCACCATCGAGATCCTCGAAGGCTTCCGGCTGCCCTCGGCCGGCACGGTGCGCGTGCTCGGCAGCGACCCGGCCCGCGGCGACGAGCGGTGGCGCGCACGGCTGGGCGTGGTGCTCCAGTCCTGGCGCGACCACGGCAAGTGGCGGGTGCGGGAGCTGCTCGCGCACCTCGGCGACTTCTACGCGCCGTACGGCACCGACCGGATCCCGCGCCCGTGGCCGGTCGACGAGCTGCTGGAGACGGTGGGCCTGACCGCGCACGCCGGCAGCCGGGTGGCGCGGCTCTCCGGCGGTCAGCGCCGCCGGCTGGACGTGGCTGTCGGCATCGTCGGCCGCCCGGAGCTGCTGTTCCTGGACGAGCCCACTGTCGGCTTCGACCCGGCCGCCCGGCGCGAGTTCCACGAACTGGTGCACCGCCTGGCCGACCTGGACGAGACCACCATCGTGCTGACCACGCACGACCTGGCCGAGGCGGAGAAGCTGGCCGACCGCATCCTCATCCTGGCCGGCGGCCGGATCATCGCCGAGGGGTCGCCCGACCAGCTCGCCCGGCGCGTCGCGGGGGACGCCGAGGTGCGCTGGACCCGCGACGGCGAGCGGTACGTGCACGCCACCCCCGACGCCACCGCGTTCCTGCGCGACCTGCTCCGCGAGCACGGCGACCGGATAGGCGAGCTGGAGGTGCGCCGGGCCAGCCTGGAGGACGCGTACCTGGCGCTGGTGCACGAGGAGGAGACCGGCATCCGTACCGGCCGGGCCGAGCGGGTGTGGCAGCAGGAGGCGGACCGATGAACCCGACCACCAACGCGCTACGGGCCGGGCTGCGGCGCGGCGTGATCGAGCTGCGCGCGACGTTCACAAACGGCCAGGATCTCTGGACCTACTTCTTCCCCACCGTGGTGCTGCTGATCGCCGTGTTCTGGATGCGCGGCTCGACGGTGCCGGGCACCGACTTCTCGCTCGGCGCCCGTACGCTGCCCAGCGCGCTCGGGATGGGCCTGCTCTTCGGCGGCCTGCTCGGGCTGGCCAACCAGCTCGTCATCGACCGGGAGGACGGCACGCTGCTGCGCGCCAAGGCCATCCCGGACGGCATGCTCGGCTACCTGGTCGGCAAGATCGTGCTGGTCTCGGCGGTCGCGCTGATCGGCGTGGTCATCCAGCTCACGCCCGGGCTGTTCTTCCTGGACGGGCTGCGGCTCGGCGACCCGGGCGCCTGGCTCACGCTGGCCTGGGTGGTGCCACTCGGGCTGGTGGCGACGCTGCCGCTGGGCGCGGTGATCGGCTCGCTGATCGAGAACCCGCGCAACATGGGCCTGGTGGTGATGCCGATCTTCGGCCTGATTGCGCTGTCCGGCATCTTCTATCCGATCAACGGCCTGCCCGGCTGGCTCCAGGGCGTCGCCCAGGTGTTCCCGCTCTACTGGCTAGGCTTGGGCATGCGCTCGGCGCTGCTCCCCGGCGACCTGGCAGCAGTCGAACTCGGCGGCTCCTGGCGGCACCTGGAGACGGTCGGCGTGCTCGGCGCCTGGGCGGTGCTCGGGCTCGTGCTGGCCCCGGTGGTGCTGCGCCGGATGGCCCGCCGGGAGTCCGGCTCGCGGGTCGCGGCCCGGCGGGAGCGGGCCATGCAGCGGGTCGGATGAGAGGGCGTCGATGAGCGAGACCGTGCACAACCGGATCGCGGTGCTGCGCGCCGAACGGGGCATCTCCCGGCGGCAGCTCGCCGACGCGCTCGGTGTGCACTACCAGACCGTCGGTTACCTGGAGCGCGGCGAGTTCCGGCCCAGCCTGCACCTGGCGCTGCGCATCGCCGCGTACTTCGAGGTGCCGGTCGAGGTGGTCTTCTCCATCGAGCCGTTCCCGCGTATCGGCGACCCCGCGGCGGCCCGCTCGGCCTGAGCCGGCGGGGACGGGCGTGGTCGGCCACACGCCCGTCCCCCCGGCCGCCGGATCGTCGGTCCGGCAGGGCAGGATGTACGCCGAGGGGGTGGCGGTCATGGCGGGGCGGATCCGGGACGAGGACATCGCGCTGGTCCGCGAGCGCACCGCCATCGCGGACGTCATCTCCGAGGTGGTGACGCTCAAGTCGGCCGGTGGCGGCAACCTCAAGGGGCTCTGCCCGTTCCACGACGAGAAGAGCCCGTCGTTCAACGTCTCGCCCGCCCGCAACGTGTTCTACTGCTTCGGCTGCGGGGTCGGCGGCGACGCGATCAAGTTCCTGATGGACGCCGAGCACCTCAGCTTCGTCGAGTCCGTCGAGCGGCTGGCCGCCCGCGCCGGCATCCAGTTGCGCTACGTCGAGGACGACAGGTCCGCGCCGCGTCCCCGCCCGCAGCAGGGGCAGCGGCAGCGCCTGGTGGCCGCGCACGCCGCCGCCGTCGACTTCTACCGGTCCCAGCTCACCACCGCCGGCGCGCGCCCGGCCCGCGAGTTCCTCGCCGGGCGCGGCTTCGACCGGTCCGCCGCCGAGCGGTACGGCTGCGGCTTCGCCCCCGACGGGTGGGACCTGCTCACCAAGCACCTGCGCCAGCAGGGCTTCACCCACGACGAGCTGGTCACCGCCGGGCTGTCCCGCCCGGCCCGCTCCGGTTCGCTGATCGACAGGTTCCGCCGCCGCCTGATGTGGCCGATCCGGGACATCACCGGTGACGTGATCGGCTTCGGCGCCCGCAAGCTGTTCGACGACGACGACGGCCCGAAATACCTGAACACCCCCGAGACGCCGATCTACAAGAAGTCGCACGTGCTCTACGGCATCGACCAGGCCAAGCGGGAGATCGCCAAGCAGGGCAAGGTGGTGGTGGTCGAGGGCTACACCGACGTGATGGCCTGCCACCTCGCCGACGTGCCGACGGCGGTGGCGACCTGCGGCACGGCGTTCGGCGGCGACCACATCTCGGTGCTGCGCCGGGTGCTGTTCGACAGCGACGAACGGGCCGGCGAGATCATCTTCACCTTCGACGGCGACGCCGCCGGGCAGAAGGCCGCGTTGCGCGCGTTCGAGGACGACCAGCGCTTCGTCGGGCGTACCTTCATCGCGGTCAGCCCCGACAACATGGACCCGTGCGAGCTGCGCCTGGCAAAGGGCGACCTGGCCGTGCGTGACCTGGTGGCCCGCCGCGAGCCGCTGGTCGACTTCGCGCTCCGGCACGTGATCAGCCGGTTCGACCTGGACACCGTCGACGGCCGGGTCGAGGCCATGCGTCGCGCCGCGCCGCTCGTGGCGAAGATCAAGGACCGGGAGAAGCGCCCGGAGTACGTGCGCAAGCTCGCCGGCGACCTCGGCATGGAGATCGAGCCGGTGCAGCGCGCGGTGCTCAACGCGGCACACGGGCCGCAGGCCGGCGGCGCCGCGCCCGCCGCCCCGGCCCGCCCCGGCCGGGCCACGCCCGCTGTGGACAGTCCGCGTTCCATGGTGGAGCGGGAGGCGCTCAAGCTGGCGTTGCAGGAGCCGGTGCTGGCCGGTCCGATGTTCGACGCGGTCGAGGTGACCGACTACCAGCACCCGGTGCACGTCGCGGTACGCGCCGCCGTGGCGGCGGCCGGCGGAGCGTCCACTGCCACCGGCGGCGCGGTCTGGATCGAACGGGTCCGCGACGCCTGCGACGACCTGGCCGGGCAGGCGCTCATCGGCGAGCTGGCGGTGGAGCCGCTGCGCATCGACGGCGAGCCGGACCCGAGGTACGTCTCGATCACCATGGCCCGGCTCCAGTGGAGTTCGGTCACCGGCCGCATCCGTGACCTCAAGTCGAAGATCCAGCGGGTCAACCCGGTGAGCAACAAGGACGAGTACTTCGCCCTGTTCGGGGAACTGCTGTCGCTGGAACAGCACGCACGGGCACTGCGCGAGCAGGCCGCCGGAGGATTGTGATGGGACTGTTCAACCGCCGGCCGAAACTGCCGTCCGCCGACCGGCCGCCGCTGGCCGCCGACGAGCGGGTGCTCGCCTGGGCCGCCGCCGGCACCGGCGAGGGCGGCAACGACGGCGTGCTGGTCGCCAGCAACCGTGGCCTCTGGCTGCCCGGCCGGGTGGAGCGCCTCGGCTGGCACGACATCCTCAAGGCGGTCTGGTCCGGCCGCGAGCTGACTGTCACCCCGGCCGAGCCGGTCGCCGAGCGCGACGGCTACCTGGTGGTGGCGGACGGCCTCCCCGAGACGTACCTGCTCGTCGACCCGGGTGACCTGCCGCACCAGGTCCGGGACCGGGTCACCGGCTCGGTGGCGTACACCTCGCACCACGAGATGCCCGGCGGCTCCGGGCGGATCGCGGCCCGGCGGGTGCCCGGCGTCGACGGGCTGACCTGGACGGTCCGCTACGACCCGGGGACGCCCACCGACGACGAGGACGTGGCCGCCGAGACCGCCCGGCTGGTCGCAGCGGCGCGGGCCGCCACCACCCCCGCCGACGTCTGAGGTCTACACCTTGAGGACGTCGACCTCGTAGAGCGGGATGGAGGCGTCGCGGGTGATGGCCCAGAGCGCGACGTGGGTGTCCAGCAGCAGGGTCATGCGCCGATCCCGAAGTCGGCGGCGATCTCGGCGTTGGTCTGTGGCGAATCCCAGTCACCCGAGAGGTCCACCTGCCCCGCGAGGGAGCCGATCGCCGTGCGGTCGGTCCGGCGCACCAGCGGTACGACCTTCGCCACGGGGGTGCCCGCCCGGTCGATGATGATCTCTTCGCCGCGTTCCACCCGCTCGATGATGCGCGACAGGTGGGTCTTGGCATCATGCATGTTGTAGTGCACAGCCTCAGCCGACATGGCGCGCCCTCCTCGGTTAGCTAAGCTCTTAGTTTAGGCACGTGGGCGGGCGCCGTCGAGGAAGAGCGCGACGACCCGTGCGGGGCCGGTCTCGTCGGTGAGGTCGGCCGCACGGGCCAGGTGCAGGAACGCGTTCATCAGGAACTCCGGTTCGCCGGTGACCGCGCCCTCGGCGCGGGCGTCGGCGAAGAACCGGGTCACCGGGGCCAGCATCAGGTCGACGTAGAGGCCCGAGACGTGCTCGCTGGTCTCGGCGGAGACGAGCGGCAGCGTGTCGTAGATGCGCTGCTCGAACGTGATCGCGTCGCCGTGCTGCCCGGCGGCGACGGTGGCGAGCGCGTGCAGCCGGTGCGGCACGTCGCCGGGGCCGGCCAGCGCCGCCGAGATCCTGCCGCCGACGTCCCGGATGTACCGCTCCGCCACCGCGATGTAGAGGTCCTCCTTGCCGCCCGGGAAGTGGTGGTAGATGGACGGCTTCTGGATGCCGACGCTGCGGCCGACGCCGACCAGGGAGATGCCCTGGTAGCCGGTCGCGGCGAGCTGTTCGGCGAAGGCGTCCATGATCTGGGTGCGGGTGTCGCTCATCGGTTCTTCCTGGCGTGGTGGAGGGCGAGGGCGCAGGCGGCGGTTCCGGCGACGGTGAGGGCGGCGAGCGCGCGACGCCGATCGGGGCCGCGGCGAGCGGCGTGCCGCCGCCGAGCTGCCGGGCGGTGTCGACGATATAGGTGAGCGGGTTGACCGTGGCGATCACCCGCATCCAGCCGGCGAGTTCGTCGACCGGCGCGAACACGCCGGTGAAGAACGACAGGCCGAACACGACGAGCGTGACCAGGTTGGTGGTGGACGCCGAGTCCGACCGGATGGCGAGCGCCGTGCTCAGCAGCGCGACGCCGAGTCCGAGCGCGAGCATCAGCAGGAGCATTCCGGCGACGCCGGACCAGCTCGCCGGCCGGTAGCCGATCGCGACGGCCCCGGCGACGGTCACCACCATCTGGAGTACGACAGCGAGCAGCGCGGCGACGACCGGGCCGACGAGGAACGGCGTCGTGGTCCCGTGGGCGAGCCGGAGGCGGTCCAGGTATCCGCTGGTGATGTCGCCCAGCACGAGCGTGCCGGCCGCGCCCGCGCCGGTGGCGACGCCGGTGAGCAGGATCAGCGGCAGCAGGAACGCGATGAAGCTCGTCCCGCCCAGATAGGTGCTGCCCACGGCGTCGAGCTGCCCGGCGTAGACGAGCAGGAAGAACAGGGACTGGGCGACCGGGGCCACGAGCAGCGCCGGGGTACGGAGCACGGCCCGGGTCGAGCGTCTGATCGCCGCGAGGACGACCGGGGCCGAAGAGCGGCGGGGCGGGGTGAGCGCGAGCGGGAGCACGGTGTCGGGCCTTTCGGGGTGCGGTGGGGGCGCGCCTCAGCGGGCGGCGAGGGCGACGAAGACGTCGTCGAGGGAGGGCTCGGCGAGATGGAGCCGGGTGATGTCGGCGGCGATCGCGCCGGCTTCGTGCAGGGCAGCGGTCAGCGCGCGGGGGTCGTCGGGGACGCTGAGGCGTACCCGGTCCGGGTGGTCGGGGTCGGCGCGGAACCCGGCTTCGGACGCGGCGACGAGCGCGGTCGCGGCGGCGGCGTCGGACAGGTCGAGCGTGAGCGTCCGGGCGCCGACGCGCCCCTTGAGCGACGCCGGTGGGCCCTGGGCGACCACCCGGCCGTCCCGTAGCACGGCGATCTCCGTGGCCAGCACGTCGGCCTCGTGCAGGTCCTGGGTCGAGATGAGCAGCGAGGTGCCGCTGTGGTTGAGGCGGGTCAGCTCGGTCCAGAAGTCGATGCGTGCGAGCGGGTCCAGGCCGGTGGTCGGCTCGTCCAGGATCACCACCGCCGGCTCGGCGACGAGCGCCACCGCCAGGTCCAGCTTGCGGCGGGTGCCGCCGGAGAGCTTGGCCACCCGGGACGAGCGGTGCTCGCCCAGCCCGAACAGGTCGACGAGTTCCCGCGTGCGGCGGGCCCGCTGCCGGCGGCCGAGCCCGAGCGCCACGCCGTGGAAGTCGAGCACCTCCGCCGGGGTGGCGAGGGGGTCCAGCGCGTTCGACTGCGGCGCCAGGCCGATCAGCCGCCGTGCGTCCCGCGCCTGGGTCACGGTGTCGAAGCCGCCGACGCGCACCGAGCCCGAGGTCGGGGTGCGCAGGGTGGCGATGATCTCCAGCAGCGTGGACTTGCCGGCGCCGTTGTGGCCGAGCACGACGAACCGGCTGCCCGGCGCGACGGCGAGGTCGAGCGCGCGCAGGGCGTCGCGTGTCCCGTAGGTCTTGGTCAGGGCGGAGGCGAGGACGAGCGGGGTCATGCCGCCACCCTACCGACCGGTCGGTAGGGTGGCCAAATCCGGTTGTCGACCTGCCCTGCCGCCGCTAGCGTCGCGGCATGTTCGCCACCGAGCGCGTACGGCTGCGCCCGCCCACCCCCGACGACGCGCCGGACCTGTTCCGTCTGCACAGCGACCCGGAGCTGCGCCTGATCACCGACGGCGGGCCGTTCCTGCCGTACCACGTCGGCCAGGTCCGGGCCCGGCTGGAGAAGCGCGCCGCCGAGCAGCCGGAAGCCGGCGATCCGGTGACACTGCTGGCCGAGACCGTCGCCGACGGCACGTTCCTCGGCACCGGCGTGCTGTGGGGGATCAACACCTTCAACGGGTACGCCCACCTCGGCATCACGCTGCTGCCCGAGGCGCGCGGCCAGGGCTACGGCACCGAGGTGATCCGGCTGCTCTGCCGGTACGGCTTCCGCAACCGCAACCTGCGGCGCCTGGAGATCGAGACGCTGGCCGGCAACACGGCCATGCGGCGTACCGCCGAGCGGTGCGGCTTCGTCCACGAGGGCACCCAGCGCGACCGCGAGTACGACGGCGACGGCTTCGCCGACATGGCGCTCTACGGTCTGCTGCGGAGCGACTGGACGCCGTAGCGGGGCCGCGCCGCGCTCAGCCGCCGTCGCGGTAGAACCGGGCCGCGCCCGGGTGCAGCGGGATCGGGCCGGTCGCGGCCGCGCTGGCCCGGTTGAAGTTCGCCGCCTCCGGGTGCACCTGGATCAGATCGCCCTGCCAGGTGAAGAGCACCCGGGTCAGGTCGTACGCGAGTTGCTCCGGCATGTCCGCCGCCACCAGGATCACGTTCGCCACCGTGATGGTGGGCGTCGGCTCGGCCGTGCCGTAGACCTCCTTCGGCAGCGTGGCGGTGGTGTAGACGCCGCCGAACCGGGCGCTCAACGGCTCGATCAGGTCGTTCAGCGGCAGCAGCCGGAACTTCCCGGGCGCGGAGGAGAGCAGGTCCTTCACGCCGGGCGTGGGCAGGCCGCCGGAGAAGAACATGGCGTCCAGCGTGTTCGCCCGCATCCGCTTGACCGTCTCCGGCAACGACAGGTTGAGCCGCTGGATGCCGGCGTTCGGGTCGATGCCGCCGGCGGTGAGCAGACGCCCGGCGATGATGTCGGTCCCGGACTTCGGCGAACCGGTCGAGACGCGCTTGCCGCGCAGATCGGCGAAGCTGTTGATCTTGCCGTCGCTGCGGACGATCACGTGCGTGTAGTTGCTGTAGACGCGGGCCAGCGCACGTACCGGCTGCGGTTGCTTGTCGAACGCCCCGCGGCCGTCGACCGCGTCCGCCGCCGTGTCGGCCAGGCTGAACGCGATCTCCATGTCGCCGCCGGCCACCCGGGTGATGTTCTCCACCGACGCGCCGGTCGGCTCCGCGCGCGCCTCGTACCCGGGCACGTGCCGGGTGATCAGATCGGCGTACCCGCCGCCGAGCTGGTAGTAGACGCCTGTGGTGTTGCCGGTGGCCAGGAAGATCCGCCCGCCGTGCCACGCCTGCCCAGTGGTGTCCTCGGCGCCGCAACCGGCCACCAGCACCGTCGCCAGCAGCGCCGCCGCCAGCCGCGCCGGGCGGCCGCTCACCGGCGGACCGCCGGTTCCAGCGCCTCCGCCACCCGCTGCACCAGCGTCGCCGTCTCGTAACCGATCTGGCCCAGGTCGCAGCCGGGCGCGGCCAGCACGCCGAGCAGCGCCCGTTCCCCGACCGCCATCACCAGCATCACACCGCCGTCCATGTCGACGATCTGCTGGCGTACCCGGCCGGCGGACATCAGCCGGGCCGCGCCCACGGTAAGGCTCGCCAAGCCGCTGATCACCGCTGAGAGCTGGTCGACCTGGTCCGGGGAGAGATCCGGCGAGGACGCCAGCCGCAGTCCGTCCTCGGAGACCGCGAGCGCGTGCGAGACGTCCGGCACCTGCTCGGCGAAGTTCGCCAGCAGCCAGTCGAGCCCGGTGGAAGCGGGTGGATTCATGGTCTTCTCCCGTTGGGTGGTGTGGTGTTCGGGGCACGGCGCGTCGCGCTGGCCACCCCCTCGGCGAGGGCGGACAGCCGGGCGCGTACCACTTCGGGGTCGAGCAGGTCGGTCGCGGGCGGCGGCGCGGTGGCGGCGGGCATCGGTCCCGGCAGATGCCCGCCCACCGGCCGCCGGGGCAGCCCGGCGGCGGTGGTCGACACCGGCGCCGGTGGCACGCTTTTCGGATCCGCGCCGCGCTCGGCGCCAGCAGCGCGCCACCCGGCGCCCGGACCGTGGCCACGCCGCGCGCCGGCCCGCCGGCGTCGGGGGCTGGTGACCAGGTCGCGGGAACCGCCCTGCGGCCGCA
>NZ_KK037233.1:5851121-5866299 GCF_000568915.1 Micromonospora sp. M42
GTCAGCACCGACTCCGGTACGTCCACCTGCGCCACCGGCGGTGCCGGGGTTGTGCAACTGCACCCGGATCCCGTGCCGGGCGGCCAGGTGGGCCACCACGTGCAGGCCCATGCTGCCGGCGGCGGCGCTGGACAGGGTGGCCGGCGCGGCGAGCCGTTCGTTGATCTCGGCCAGCCGGCTCTCGCTGATGCCGATGCCCTGGTCGTGCACGCGCAGCACCAGCCCGTCGACGGTGCGCCGGCCGTCCACCAGCACCCGGGCCTCCGGCGGCGAGTAGACGGTGGCGTTCTCCAGCAACTCGGCCAGCAGATGCACCAGGTTGCCGGCCGCAGCGCCGTGCACCGCCGCGGTCGGCACGTCGATCTCCACCCGCGGATAGTCCTCGATCTCGGAGGCCGCCGCCCGTGCCACGTCGTCCAGCAGCAACGCGCCCTCGTGCCCCCGGCCCGGCTCGCCACCGGCGAGGACCAGCAGGTTCTCCCCGTTGCGCCGCAGCCGGGCGGCCAGGTGGTCCAGCGCGAAGAGCCGGGCCAGCGCGTCCGGATCGGTCTCCTCGCGTTCGAAGTCGTCGAGCAGCCGCAACTGCCGGGTGATCAGCGTCCGGATGCGCCGGGCCAGCGCCTCCGCCATCCGGGTCACGTCCAGCCGCAACTCCGCCTGCTGCCCGGCGAGCCGCAGCGCGGCCCGGTTCACCGTGTCGAACGCCTCGGCGACCTGCGCCACCTCGTCCCGACCGCGCCGGATCCCGTCCGTCATCCGGGTCGCCGGACCCTCCGCGGGCGCCCGTTCGCCCGCCGCGATCGCGGTGATCCGCTCCGGCAGCTCCCGGTTCGCCATGGTCAGCGCGGCCACCCGCAGCCGGCGCAACCGGCGGCTGGTCCGTACCGCCAGCAGCACGGCGGTGACGAGCGAGCCGAGCGCGACGGTGCTCGTCGCCCCGGCGGTCAGCACCGCGCGCAGCCGGGCCGCGGCGGCCAGGTCGGCCGCGTCCCGGTCCAGCCCGTCGGACAGGTCCCGGCCGAGCAGGTTGTACCGGCGGATCGCGCCGCTCTGCGCCACGTACCAGGCGTCGCCGTCGGTCTTCAGCGCGTCCGGCGCGCCGTCGGTGTCGAGCATCGCGTCGCGCATCCGCCGGGCCGTGGTCACGTCGGCGCCGTCGACCAGCCGGTACCAGGCAGCGTTCGCCGGGGCGGAGGCGATCCGCAGGAACTCGGCCTGCCGCTGCTCCCGGGCGCCCCGCAGCCGGCCCAGCCGGGCCAGCTCGCCGCGTTCCAGTCCGCCTCTGACGAACACCGCCCGCAGCAGGTCGCGCTCCAGCGCGGACAGGTGCTCCTGGGCGGCCACCGAGGCCACCTCACGGGCCTGGTTGGCCAGGTCGGCGTCCCGGAGTTGACTGGGCAGCGCGTCCGCGACCGCGAGCAGCGACTCCACGAGCGACACGTACGCCGGGTCGCCGCGCTCACCGGCCAGCGCCAGGTCCCGGGTCGGCGCGAGTTGCTCCAAGCGCCCGCGCGCGTCGTCCAGCACCCCCGCCAGGTCCGGGGCGGCCCGGCGCGCGTCACCCTGCGCCGAGCGGTAGCGCTCCACGGCCGTGTCGACCCGGCGGCGCTGCGCGTCCACGAGCGGGCGGCCGGACGTACCGCCGCGCTGGCGCAACGCGGCCGTCTCGCCCAGTTCGCGTTCCAGCTCGTGCACCAGACGTACGGTCGCGGTGGCGGTGCCGGCCAGCACGCGCGCCCGGTCGGCGTCGGCGGACGCGTCCAGCGCGGCGTCGGTCTGCGCCGCCCCCAGCACGACCAGCCCGGCCGTGGCGACCAGGATCGGGGCCAGCAGTTGGACGCGGACCGAGCGCAGGCGTCCGGTGCGGTCCGCGGAGCGGTGGTGCCGGCGTACGCGAGCCGGGTGGGGCAGCGGCACGGTGGTCTCCGGTCGGGTCGGGCGGGCCGGGCCCGGACGCGCGTCCGGACCCGGCCCGTTCAGGTCAGCTCGCGCCGAGGTCGCTCAGTGCCCGCTCCGCGCCGCGGTGCAGCGGCACCGGGTCGGTCTTGCGGGCGTTGCCCAGCTCGATGCCCTTCGCCGCCGGGTTCGCCTGGGCCAGGGCGTCCTTGGACTCGAACACCGTCCGGGTGATCGCGCAGGCCACGTCGGCGTCGAGGTTGTCCCGCACCAGCAGCACGTTCGGCACCACGATGGTGGGCACGTCGGCCGGGGTCCGGTAGATGTCCTTGCCGATGGTGCCCGCCTGGTACGCCGGGTTCAGCTCGGCCATCTTCGGCAGCAGCGGAGTGATGTCGACGAACTTCACCTTGTCGCCGGACGTGGTGAACAGGTCGGTGACCCCGCCGGTGGGTACGCCGCCGGACCAGAAGAAGCCGTCGATGCTGCCGTCCTTCATGCCGTCGACGGTCTTGGTGAGGTCCAGCCGCTGCGCCTGGACGTCCTTCGCCGGGTCCAGCCCGGCGGCGGTGAGCAGCCGGTTGGCGATGACCTCGGTGCCGGACTTCGGTGAGCCGGTGGAGATCTTCTTGCCCTTCATGTCGGCCACCGACGTGATGCCCGCGTCGGCCCGTACGACCACCTGGGTGTAGTTGTCGTAGATCCGGGCCAGCGCCTTGACCGGCTGCGGCGCGGTGAAGCTCCCCTTGCCCTGCACCGCGTTGACAGCGGTGTCGAACAGGGAGAACGCCACGTCGTACTGGCCGGCGACGAGCTGTTCGACGTTCTGCACCGAGGCGCCGGTCTCGGCGGCCGTCCCGGTGAGCTTGCCGTCGGTGGTCTTGCTCAGCTCACCGGCGAGCGCGTTGCCGACCACGTAGTAGACGCCGGTGGCGTTGCCGGTGGCGATACCGACCCGGGTGTCCTTGGTGACCTTGCAGCTGACCTCGCGGGCGGCGTCGTCCTTCGCCGCGCCGTCCTGACGGCCCCCGCAGCCGGCGGCACCGGCGGCGACCAGGACAAGCGCCCCGACACCCGCCACTATCCTCGCGTCGATCCGTCCCACTCTCTCTCCTCCCCAAGATCCACGGATTCTTCGACCGCCGGGCGGCCGGCGTGCCCGGCGGCGCCACGTCGGACGTACACGCCCGCGACCGTGAGCGCGGCGAGCGTCGCGCCGATCGCCATGGGCAGCGGTTCCAGCCAGAGCAGGACCAGCCCGGCGATCGCGCCGAGGATCCGCTCCGGCGCGCCGGCCGGGCCCACGCCCGGCAGCCAGCCGCCGGCCGCGACCGCCAGCACCGCCACGCCGAGCGCGGAGACCAGGCCGGCCGTCACGATCCGCCCGGGCCCGCCGATGCCGAGCAGTCCGAGGCCGGTCGGCGTGATCACGAAGGCCAGCGGGATCAGGTACGCCGGCAGCGCGTACCGCAGGGTCTGCCACATGGTCGGCACCAGGCGGCCGCCGGTGACCGCGGCGGCGGCGACCGCGGCGAGCGCGGTCGGCGGCGAGACCTCGGACAGCACCGCGAAGTAGAAGACGAACATGGCCGCGGCGGGCGCCTCGACACCCAGGTTTCAGCAGCGCCGGGCCGATGATCACCCAGCCGATGACGAAGGACGCGGTGACCGGCACGGCGAGGCCCAGCAGGCTGAGCGCGACGGCGGCGAGCACCGCGGTCAGCGCCAGCACCACGGCGGGCTCCGGGCTGACCGCCTGCGCGCCGCTGATCAGCAGCGAGGGGGGCCTGCGGCCCGAGCCCGGTCTTCGTGGTGGTGGCGGTGATGATGCCGGCCGCGGCGCACACGGCGCTCACCGCGAGCACCCCGCGTACGCCGTCGCGCAGCGCCGCCACCAGCCGGGCCGGCGTGAGGCGGTGCCGCCGGTCCAGGAAGGACAGCGCCGCCGCGATCACGGTGGCGACGACCACCGCCCGCATCGCCGACGCGCCGAGCGCCAGCACCACGATGATCACGAGGAGCGAGAGGAAGTGGTAGCCGAAACGGGCCAGCAGCCGCCAGGCCGAGCCGCTGTCGATGACCACCGGACGGACCCCGGAACGCCGCGCGTCGATCTCGACCGAGAACAGGATGCCCAGGTAGTAGAGGATCGTGGGCACCGTGGCCCAGCCGAGCACCTGCAGGTAGGACACGCCCAGGTACTCGGCGATGATGAACGCCGCCGCGCCGAGCGTGGGCGGGGACAGGATCGCCCCGACACCGGCGGCGGCCAGCATGCCGCCCGCGCGCTCGGCCGGGTAGCCGGCGCGGCGCAGGATCGGCCAGGTCACCGCGCCGATGCTGACGGTGGTGGCGGCGCCGGAGCCGGAGACCGTGCCGAGCAGGAAACCCGAGGCGACGGCGGTGCGCCCGGCGGCGGTACGGGAGCGGCGGAACGCGGCGGCGGACAGCTCCACGAAGAACCGGCCCGCGCCGGACAGGTCGAGCACCGCGCCGTAGATGGTGAACAGCACGATGTAGGAGGCGGCGACGTCCAGCGGCGTGCCGTAGAAGCCGCTGTCGGAGTTGTAGAACGCGTCGACCAGCTGCGCGAAGTCGAGCCCCGCGTGCGCCACCGGCCAGGACTGCGGCAGCAGCCCGCCGTAGTAGCCGTACCCGAGGAACAGCACGCAGACCGCCGGCAGGATCCACCCGGTGGTACGCCGGCACGCCTCCAGCAGCAGGAGCAGCAGCCCGGTGCCGAACGCCACGTCCAGCGGATCCAGCAGGCCCTGCCGGTCCAGGAAGGCGTCGTACCCGCCGCCGCCCGCACCGACGGCGACCGGCAGCACCGGGTAGAGGCAGACCACGAGCGCCGCGAGCGCCAGCAGCCAGTCCACGGGCGTGGGTCCGCGCCGGTCGTCCACGTCGACCGCGTCGGCCTCGGTGCGTCGCAGCCGCACCCCCGAGGGGTACGCGAGGAACACCATCGGCAGGACGCCGGCGAGGAAGAAGATGAGGTAGTACTTGCTGCCCTGGGCCAGCGGGAAGAACACCTGCCAGAGCGTCAGCAGCCCGACCGCGACGGTGACGCCGGTGAACAGGAAGCCGACTCCGCCGGCGAGGACCCGTCCCGGCTTCTCCTCCTCGAACCGGGCGGCCAGTTCCCGGGCGTCCTGCTGGGCCTGATCCGGGGCGTCCTGCGTCTCGGCCGGAGTGTGGTCCTCGGTGTGGTGCGGCACGGCCCGGCTGTGGTGGTGCGTCTCGCCCGGCCCGTCGTCGGACCACTCCGGACCGGCGACGACGCCCTCGTCCGGCGGGAGCGGCACCACCTCGGCGTCCACATCGGACCCCGGTCGTCCGCCGGACGGCGGCCGGGGTTTCGGGGGAGTCGCGTCGGAGGGGCGAACGGGCGGCACGAGGGGGCACGATACGCGAATTGCGCGCGCGTTGGGAACATTGCTTAACGTGATTGCAATGAGTGACGGTAATTGGGGTGACGCGCTCCGGCGGACGCTTCTTGAATCTCTTTCGTAATTGCGCGATCAAGGACTTCGGCAATGCCTTCCGGTGGTCGACCGGGCGCCTTTCCAACGATGAATGGCGAGTCACGGGAGCCGGTGGCGGTTACGGATAGTGCAGCGCGACCGACTGCTGTCGCAGGCCCTGTCGGCCCTCGGCGGTGCCGGCGCCGACCGGCGTCGGCAGTACGTGCTCCGGTGCCCGGAAGGCCCATGATCGAATTCATTCCGCCGAGGTCGCGGGCTCCTTCGTCATGCCGACGCCGCCACTGCGGCACGGTGGCTGTGCCGGGTGCCGCCGCCGATTCCACCGCGCGCCCGCCGTCGGCGGATCGGACGGGTGGAACGCCATGGGTGTCTCCGCCCCCGTTTGGCACCCATCACGTTCCACTCGTCGTGACGGTTGTCGAGATCTTGGGCGAGTTGTTGTCCGCTCCGGGCGGCGGGCGCCGAGATCTCCGGTCGAGTGCGTCGCGCTGTCGTGACGGGGTGCGGCGCCGGCGGGCTTTGCTCTGCAGCCACCCGCGCGGCAGCCACGCTGCGTAACCGTGTGCGCCGATGGATGCAGAGCGAGGCGGCGGGAAACGCGGACGGCCGCGATGGGCGTGAGTGGCCGCCTCGGGGGCAGGGGCGTCGGGCGGGTCTGCCGTTTTCGCGGGTGGTGGTTATGGCCGCCGTCGTCAGGGCATGTCGTCTGACGACGCGACGACGAGGAGGTGCCATGGCCGCCGACGAGGCTCCCGCCCGTGACGGGCGCGACCGCACGGAGCCGGTGGGCCCGGACGACGGTCCGGACAGCCCGACCGACCTGACCGCGACGGGCTGGATGGCGACGCTCAAGCGGACCGTCCGGGAGTTCCAGGACGACAGCCTGACCGACTGGGCCGCCGCGCTCACCTACTACGGCGTGCTCTCCATCTTCCCCGGCGTGCTGGTGCTGATCTCGCTGCTCGGCCTGCTCGGTGACCGGGCCACGGAGGGGGTCCGGGACACTGTCGGCCAGGCGGTGCCGGAGGAGAACATCCGCAAGATCATCGAGAGCGCGATCGACCAGGCCGGCCAGTCCGGCGGGCTGGCCAGCATCGCGGCCGTCATCGGTCTGGTCGCGGCCTTCTGGTCCGCCTCCGGCTACATCGCCGCGTTCATGCGCGCCTCGAACAGCATCTACGACGTGCCGGAGGGGCGGCCGATCTGGAAGACGCTGCCGGTACGCCTCGGCGTGACCGCGGTGATCGGCGTGATGCTGCTGATCAGCGCCGTGATCGTGGTGTTCACCGGCGGCCTGGCCGAGCAGGCCGGAAACGCGATCGGGCTCGGCTCGACCGCCGTCACGGTGTGGAACATCGCCAAGTGGCCGGTGTTGCTGGTGCTGGTGAGCCTGATGTTCGCGATCCTCTACTGGGCTTCGCCGAACGCCCGGCACGGCGGCTTCCGCTGGGTCAGCCCCGGCGGCGTGCTCGCGGTGGTGCTCTGGCTCGTGGTGTCCGGCCTCTTCGCGCTCTACGTCAGCAACTTCGGTTCGTACAACAAGACGTACGGCGCGGTGGCCGGCGTGATCATCTTCCTGGTCTGGCTCTGGCTGAGCAACGTGGCCATCCTGCTCGGCGCGGAGTTCGACGCCGAGCTGGAGCGCAGCCGGGCCATCGCGGCCGGCCACCCGGCCGACGAGGAGCCCTACGTGGAGCTGCGCGACGACCGCAAGCTGCGCAAGAAGGGCAATGCCTCCTCCCACCACTGACCGCTGACCGCACCTCGCCGCCCCGCCCGGATGCGCCCGGGCGGGGCTGCGCGTTTTTCTGGCCCGGCAACTCTTTTGTTCGTATGGACAAAAGTTTGCATCAGGCGTGCCGAAGCTATGGACATGCGACCCGGAAGGCTCCTACTGTGTCGGACACAACACACATCGCCATGGTCGATGTGACGGACTTCCGATGCGGAGGTGACTGCCGGTGCGGACGGTCGACCCCCTGCACGTACGGCTCCTGCGGCTGCTCCGGGACGAGGGCGCGGTGTCCCGCGCCGAACTCGGCGACCGCCTCCAGATGCCCCGCCCGCGCCTGCTCGCCGAGCTGGAACGGCTCGTCTCCCTCGGGTACGTGGCCGAGGCCGGGCTGGCCGCCTCCCGGGGCGGGCGGCGCTCCACCCTGGTCGAGCTGAGCCCGCACCTGCGGTTCGCCGCCGTCGACCTGGGCGCCAGCTCGATCGACGTGGAGGTGGTCAACGGCCGGCTGGAGCCGGTGGCCGCCTACACCGAGACCGCCGACATCCGCTCCGGCCCGAAGGTGACGCTCCAGCGCGTCAACGAGCTGCTGCACAAGGCCAAGGTGGACGGCGCGTACGAGCGGCTCGACGCGGTCGGCATCGGCGTACCGGGGCCGGTGAGCTTCCGCGACGGCGTGCCGGTCTCCCCGCCGATCATGCCGGGGTGGGACCGGTTCCCGGTCCGCGAGCTGCTGACCCGGGAGCACGGCTGCCCGGCGGTGGTGGACAACGACGTCAACATCATGGCGATCGGGGAGCGGCACGGCGGCGTGGCCCACTCGGTCGACGACTTCCTGTTCATCAAGATCGGCACCGGCATCGGCTGTGGCATCTACCTGCACGGCGAGGTCTACCGGGGCACCGACGGCTGCGCCGGGGACATCGGCCACATCCAGGTCGACCCGAACGGCCCGATGTGTTCCTGCGGCAACGTCGGCTGTCTGGAGGCGGTGTTCAGCGGCGCCGCGCTGGCCCGCGAGGCGACTGTCGCGGCCCGCACCGAGGTCTCCCCGGCGCTGGCCGAGCGGTTCGCCGCCCGGGGTGTGGTGACCGCGCTGGACGTGGCGCAGGGGGCGATCGAGGGGGACGTCTCCTGCATCCAGCTCATCCGGGACGGCGGCCGGCGGGTCGGCAGCGTGCTGGCCGGGCTGGTCAGCTTCACCAACCCGTCGATGATCGTGATCGGCGGCGGACTGGCCCAGCTCGGCCACATCCTGCTCGCCGAGATCCGCAGCGTGGTCTACCGCCGCTCGCTGCCGCTGGCCACCGGCAACCTGCCGGTCGTCCTGTCCGAGCTGGGCCCGCGCGCCGGCGTCGCCGGCGCGGCCGTGCTGGCAAGTGACCTCGCGTTCGGGGAGGCAGCATGACCGGGAAGCCGCTGGTCGAGGCGCCCGCGGACGCCGTCGCGGGCGAGGTGGTGCTGCGCCTCACCGACGTCGTCAAGACGTTCCCGGGGGTACGCGCGCTCGACGGCGTGCAACTGGAGGTACGCGCCGGCGAGGTGCACTGCCTGCTGGGGCAGAACGGCGCCGGCAAGTCCACGCTGATCAAGGTGCTGGCCGGGGTGCACCGGCCGGACTCCGGCGAGGTCGTGTGGCGGGGTGAGCCGGCGTCGTTCGCCAACCCGCAGGCCGCCATGCGCGCCGGCATCGCCACCATCTACCAGGAACTCGACCTGGTCGACGACCTGTCGGTGGCGGAGAACGCGTTCCTCGGCCACGAGCCGCGCCGGTTCGGCTTCGTCCGGCGGGGGCACATGGCCCGGCGTACCCGGCAGATCCTGGCCCGGCTCGGCCACCCGGAGATCCCGCCGGGGCGGCTGGTGCGGCACCTGCCCGCCGCCGG
Source organism: Micromonospora sp. M42 (assembly GCF_000568915.1). NCBI lineage: Bacteria > Bacillati > Actinomycetota > Actinomycetes > Micromonosporales > Micromonosporaceae > Micromonospora > Micromonospora sp. M42. The sequence continues at coordinate 5,860,124 of NZ_KK037233.1, forward strand.
CAAGCAGATCGTCAGCATGGCGCGGGCGCTCTCCCACGAGGCCCGGCTGATCATCATGGACGAGCCGAGCGCGGTGCTGGCCCACGACGAGGTGGCGAACCTGTTCCGGATCATCCGGGAACTCACCGCGCAGGGCATCGCTGTCATCTACATCTCGCACCGGCTGGAGGAGATCCGCGAGATCGGCGACCGGGTCACCGTACTCAAGGACGGCCGGACCACGGCGGCGAGCCTGCCGGCCCGCGAGACGCCGACCCGCGACCTGGTCGCCCGGATGACCGGGCGGACCATCGAGTACGTCTTCCCGCAGCGCCCGGCCGACCACGGGGGTGGCGCGGAGCTGCTGCGGGTGGACGGGCTGACCCGGCCCGGCGAGTTCGCCGACGTCTCGCTCCGGGTCCGGGCGGGAGAGATCGTCGGCATCGCCGGGCTGGTCGGCTCGGGCCGGTCGGAGCTGCTGGAGACCATCTTCGGCGCGCGCCGGGCGCACGCCGGGACGGTCCGGGTGAACGGCCGGACGCTGCGTCCCGGCAGTGTGGGCGCGGCGGTACGGGCCGGGATGGGCATGGCGCCGGAGGAGCGCAAGAGCCAGGCGCTGCTGCTCGGTGAACCGATCTACCGCAACGTCACGCTCGCCACGTTCGGCAGGTACGCCCGCCTCGGGTTCACCGACGCCGGGCGGGAACGCGCCGAGGCGGACCGGATCGCCGAGTCGCTGGAGCTGCGGCCCCGCGACGTACGGCGGCCGGTGCGCACGCTGTCCGGCGGCAACCAGCAGAAGGTGGTGGTCGGCCGGTGGCTGCTCGGTGACACCCGGCTGCTGCTGCTCGACGAGCCGACCCGGGGCGTGGACGTGGGCGCCCGGGCCGAGCTTTACCAGGTGATCCGCGATCTGGCCGCCCGGGGCGTCGGGGTGCTGCTGGTCTCCAGCGAGGTGCCCGAGGTGCTGGGCCTGGCCGACCGGGTGCTGGTGATGCGGGAGGGCCGGGTGGTCCGCGAGGCGCCGGCCGGCGAACTGGACGAGAACACCGTGCTCGACCTCGTCATGGCGGGGTCCCTCATGGAAGGCGCACCGGCATGAGCGATGTAACCGAATCCGCCCTGCCCGCGCAGTCGCCGCCGGTGGAGCGGACGGAGACCGCCAAGGTCGACGCGCCGGCGAAGCTCTCCTGGTGGCGCGGCGACGGCGGGGAGGGCGTCAAGCGCAACCTCGGCCTGCTCGCCACGCTCGTCGTGCTGGTGGTCATCGGCATCCTGACCCGCCCCGACCTCTACGGCGACCCGAACTGGGTGTGGGGCAACACGCTCACCATTCTCAAGCTCGCCTCGGTGGTCGGCGTGGTCACCGTCGGCATGACCTTCGTGATCATCGGCGGCGGCATCGACCTGTCGGTCGGCGCGATCGTCGCGCTGGCCGGGGTCTGGTGCACCACTGTCGCCACGCAGAGCTACGGCGCGGGCGGCATGATCTTCACCGCGCTGACCGTCGGGCTCGCCGTCGGCGTGGTGAACGGGCTGCTCGTGTCGTACGGGCGGCTGGTGCCGTTCATCGCCACGCTGGCGATGCTCGTCGCCGCCCGGGGGCTGGCGGCGGAGATCTCCGACAAGCAGACCCAGGTGTCGGGCAACACGTTCATCAACGGCATCGCCAGCACGAACGTGCTCGGCATTCCGCTGCTGGTCTACATCCTGGTGGCGGTGGTGGCGGCCGGCTGGGTGCTGTTGAACCGGACCACGTTCGGCCGCCGTACGGTGGCGGTCGGCGGCAACCCGGAGGCGGCCCGGCTCGCCGGCATCAACGTGCGCCGGCACACCGTGCTCCTCTACGCGCTGTCCGGCCTGTGCTGCGGCATCGCCGCGGTCATGCTGACCGCGCAGGCCACCTCCGCGCAGGCGGCGATGGCCAACCTCTACGAGCTGGACGCGATCGCCGCCGCGATCATCGGCGGCACGCTGCTCAGCGGCGGGCGGGGCACGATCATCGGCTCCCTGCTCGGGGTGATCATCTTCTCCACGATCACCAACCTGTTCGCCATCAACAACCTCTCCGCCGAGGCCCAGAACATGGTCAAGGGCGGCATCATCGTCGCCGCCGTCCTGGTCCAGCAGGTGCAGTTCGGCAGCCTCACCCAGTTCCTCGCCCGCAACCGGGCCACCACCACCTGACCCCACCCGCGCACACCAGGCTGCCGTCGTACCGACTGCGGTCCGGCCCGCCACACCCGAAACCACCCCACCACCTCATCCCAGGAGGCGTCATGAGAACACCGCGCCATGACCTGTCCCGCCGCCGGCTGCTCTTCGGCGGGGCCGCGGTCTCCGCCGGGGTGCTGCTCGCCGGCTGCACCAGCAACGAGCAGAGCCCGACCGAGGCACAGACCAAGGCGGCCGGTTCCGGCGCCAACACCGAGCCGGGCAAGAAGGTGACCATCGGCTTCTCCGCCCCGGCCGCCGACCACGGCTGGATCGCCGCCATCACGAACAACGCCAAGGCGCAGGCCGGGGCGTACCAGGACGTGGAGCTGAAGTCGGTCGAGGCCGGCGCGGACGCGGCGGCCCAGCGGGCGGCGCTGTCCACGCTGATCTCGCAGAAGCCCGACGTGATCGTGCTGCTGCCGCACGACGGCAAGGAACTCAACGCGTTCGGCCTGGAGGCGATGAAGGCCGGCATCCCGGTGGTGAACCTGGACCGGGCCTTCCCGGACGCGCGCGCCTACCGGTGCCAGATCAAGGGCGACAACTACGGCATGGGGGTGGCCGCCGCCACGTACATCGCCGAGCAGCTCAAGACCAAGGGCGTGAGCAACCCGGTGATCGGCGAGATCCCCGGCATCGAGTCGCTGGAGCTGACCCAGGAACGGTCGAAGGGGTTCGCCGACACGCTCGCCTCGTACGGGTTCAAGGTCGCCAACCGGCGCCCCGCCGAGTTCACAGTCGACTCCGGGCAGCAGGCCGCCACCGGCCTGTTCCAGGCACTGCCGAAGATCGACGCGGTCTGGAACCACGACGACGACCAGGGCATCGGCGTGCTCGCGGCGGTCAACCAGGCCAACCGCAAGGAATTCATCATGGTCGGCGGCGCCGGCTCCAAGAAGGCCATGGAGGACATCGCCGCCGACAACACGGTCCTCAAGGCCACAGTCACCTACAGCCCGTCGATGGCCTCCTCGGCCATCTCCCTGGCCCGCCTGATCGGCCAGGGCAAGGGCATGTCCGACCTGGTCGAACTCCAGGTACCGAAGGAGATCGTGCTCGCCTCCGAGACGATCACCAAGGAGAACGCGAGCGACTACCTGAAGCTCGGGTTCTGACACACGGGGGGAGACCCACCTTGTCCAGTCACGACAGCATCCTGCGGGTCGGCATGGTCGGCTACGCGTTCATGGGCGCCGCGCACTCCCAGGCGTGGCGCACCGTGAACCGGGTGTTCGACCTGCCGTCCCGGGTACGGATGGCGCTCGTCTGCGGCCGGGACGAGCCGAAGGTGGCCGAGGCCGCCGACCGGCTCGGCTGGGACGGCTACACCACCGACTGGCGGCGGCTCGTCGAGTCCGACGAGATCGACGTGGTCGACATCTGCACGCCGGGGGACAGCCACCGCGAGATCGCGCTCGCCGCGCTCGCCGCGGGCAAGCACGTGCTGTGCGAGAAGCCGCTGGCGAACAGCGTCGCCGAGGCCCGCGAGATGACCGGGGCCGCGGCCCGGGCCCGCGAGTCCGGGGTACGCGCGATGTGCGGCTTCAACTACCGGCGGGTGCCCGCTGTCGCCCTGATGCGGCAGCTGGTGGCCGACGGGCGGATCGGCGAGATCCGGCACGTCCGGGCGGTCTACCTCCAGGACTGGATCGTCGACCCGCAGTTCCCGCTGGTGTGGCGGTTGCAGAAGGACAGGGCGGGCTCCGGCGCGCTCGGCGACATCGGCGCGCACATCATCGACCTGACCCAGTACGTGACAGGTCAGCTCATCAGCGGGGTCAGCGCGCTGACCGAGACGTTCGTCCGCCAGCGGCCACTCGTCGCCGGGTCGAGCGGCCTGGCCGCGCAGGCCGACGGCAACGGCAGCGCCATGGGCCAGGTGACAGTGGACGACGCGGCGGTGTTCGTGGCCCGGCTCGACGGGGGAGCGCTCGCCACGTACGAGGCGACCCGGTTCGCCACCGGCCGCAAGAACGCCCTGCGCGTCGAGATCAACGGCTCGCGTGGCAGCGTCGTGTTCGACCTGGAACGCCTCAACGAGCTGGAGTTCCTGGACGCCACCCGGCCCGCCGCCGAGCAGGGCTTCAGCCGGATCCTGGTGACCGAGCCGGACCACCCGTACCTGGGTGCGTGGTGGCCGCCCGGCCACATCATCGGCTACGAGCACTCCTTCACCCACCAGGCGCGCGACTTCATCGAGGCGGTCGCCACCGGCGCCGACCCGGCCCCGTCGTTCGCCGACGCGCTGCAGGTCCAGCTCGTGCTCGACGCGGTGACCCGCTCGGCCGAGCGGGCCGCCTGGACGGAGGTGGAGCCCGCGCTGGCCGAAGCTTCCGCCTGATCCGAGGCGGGCCAGGCCCGCCCGACACTCACCGGCGCCGGCCGGCGAGGGCCCGCCGCGGTTGCGCCCCGCGGCGGGGACGAGGCCGGCTCCGGGGAGCGTGCCGCCGGTGTCCGCCGGCACGACCAGCACGGCCCTCCGGTGCGGCCGGACCGGGATTCCCCGGCCGCACCGGCGGACCGGCCTTACCTGGGGAGGTAGCGCGAATGCGTACGGGTGTGTGGCTGGTGGGTGCGCGCGGCTCGGTCGCCACCACCGCCGTGGTCGGCGGGCTGGCCCTGCGGGCCGGGCTCACCGCGCCGACCGGATGCGTGACCGAGCTGCCCGACCTGCGCGGGCCCGCCCTGCCGGGCTTCGCCGATCTCGTCTTCGGCGGCCACGACGTGGTCGCCACCCCGCTCACCAAACGCGCCGAGGCGCTCGCCGCCGCCGGGGTGCTGCCCGCCCGGCTGGCCGATGCCGTCGCGCCGGACCTGGCCGCCGTCGAGGCGGCGCTGCGACCCGCGCCGGCCGAGGGCGACCAGGGCGAGCGGATCGCCGCCGTGGTGCGCGACCTGACCGGGTTCCGCACTCGGCACGGGCTGGACCGGGTGGTGGTGGTCAACGTCGCCGCCACCGAACCGGCGCCCGCACCGCACCCGGCCCACCACGACCTGGCCACGCTGCGCGACGCGCTGACCGGCCCGGCCGGCGTGCTGCCGCCCAGCTCTGCCTACGCGTACGCGGCGTTCACCGCCGGCTGCCCGTACGTGGACTTCACCCCGTCGACCGGCGCCCGCCTGCCGGCCCTGGCCGCGCTCGCCGCCGAACGCGGGCTGCCGTACGCCGGGCACGACGGCAAGACCGGCGAGACGCTGCTCAAGTCGGTGCTCGCGCCGATGTTCGCGATGCGGCACCTCGCCGTGCGCTCCTGGTCCGGCACGAACCTGCTCGGCGGCGGCGACGGCGCCACGCTCGCCGACCCGGCCGCCAACGCCGCCAAGGTCGGCAGCAAGCAGCGGGTGCTCGCCGAGACGCTGGGCTACCTGCCCCAGGGTGGCACCCGGATCGAGTACGTCGAGGAACTGGGCGACTTCAAGACCGCCTGGGACCTGATCACGTTCGCCGGTTTCCTCGGCACCGGCATGCGGATGGAGTTCACCTGGCACGGCTGCGACTCGGCGCTCGCCGCGCCGCTCGTGCTGGACCTGGCCCGGCTCACCGCCGCCGCGCACGCCGCCGGCCGCCACGGCCCGCTGACCGAACTGGCGTTCTTCTTCAAGGACCCGCTCGGCGCGACCGGCCACGCGCTCGGCGAGCAGTGGACGGCGCTGCGGGACTTCGCCGCCGGCCTGCACGCCCGGGTGACGCCGTGACCCGCCTGGCCGACCTGGCCGAACTGGTCCGGGCGCCGGCCGCGCTCTCCGTACCCGGGGACGTGCTGTCCGGCGCCGCCGCGGCCGGATCGCTGGACCGCCGGACGCCCGCCCTGGCCGGCGCGTCGGTGCTGCTCTACTGGGCCGGGATGGCCGCCAACGACTGGGCGGACCGGCGGCTGGACGCGGTCGAACGGCCGGAACGGCCGATCCCGTCCGGCCGGGTGCGCCCGTCCGTGGCGCTCGGCGTCGCGTCCGGCCTCACCGCCGCCGGGCTCGCGGTC
>NZ_KK037233.1:5866429-5929383 GCF_000568915.1 Micromonospora sp. M42
GGCCCGGCGGTGATGCCGCGTGCCGTGGGCTGGGACGTGCTGCTCGGCGCGTCCGGCGGCCGGGTGGTCCGGGCGCTGCCCGCAGCGCTCACCGTCGCCGCGCACACCTGGACGGTGACCGCGCTGTCCCGCCGCGAGGTGACCGGCGCGGACCGGCGTCTGCCGGGCCTCACGCTGGCCGGCACCGCGCTGATCGCGTTCACCACCCCGGCCCGGCCCACCGTGTTAAGCGGGGCCCCCTCCTCTACCGGATGCGTTAAGAGGGGGCCCTTCCTTCGGCTCGGGGAGCTGGTGCCGGCGGTGCTCGCGGCCGGGTACGCCGTCCGGTACGGCCGGGCGCAGGCCCGGGTGCTCGCCGATCCGTCACCGGCCCGGGTGCGCGCCGCCGTCGGGGCCGGGATCACCGGGCTGCCCGCCTTGCAGGGTTCGCTCACCGCCCGCGCCGGGGCCCGGCTGCTCGGCCTCGCCGTGGCCGGCGCCGCCCCGCTCGGCCGCCGCCTGGCCCGACTGATCTCCCCGACATGACCGCCGCCGACCCGCTGCCCGGCCCGGGCGCGCTGCGTTTCGGGTACGGCACCAACGGCTTCGCCAACCACCGCCTCGGCGACGCGCTGGCGGTCCTCGCCGACCTCGGCTACCAGGGTGTCGCGCTCACCCTGGACCACGACCACCTGGACCCGTTCGCCCCCGGCCTGGCCCGCCGGGTCGCCGCCGTGCGCCGCCGGCTGGACGCGCTCGGGCTGGCGGTGGTGGTCGAGACCGGCGCCCGCTACCTGCTCGACCCCTGGCACAAGCACGCGCCGACGCTGCTGCACGACGACCCGTCCCGGCGGGTGGAGCTCCTGCGCCGGGCCGTGCGGATCGGCGCCGACCTGGGCGCGGAGGCGGTCTCCTTCTGGGCCGGCGTACGCCCGCCCGGCGTACCGCCCGACGTCGCCGCCGACCGCCTCGTAGCGGGCTGCGCGGTGGTCTGCGCCGAGGCGGCCGAGGCGGGCGTGCCGCTGGGCTTCGAACCGGAGCCGGGCATGTTCGTCGAGGACGTCGCCGGGTGGCGGCGGCTGCGCGAGGCGCTCGGCGCGCCGCCCGGCTTCGGCATCACGCTCGACATCGGGCACTGCCGGTGCCTGGAGCCGCTGCCGGTGCCGCGGTGCGTGTCCGAGGTCGCCGCGCACCTGGTCAACGTGCAGATCGACGACATGCGCCGGGGCGTGCACGAGCACCTGGAGTTCGGCGCCGGCGAGATCGACTTCCCGCCGGTGCTGCGTGCCCTGGCCGACGCCGGCTACCGCGGGCTGGTGGCGGTGGAGCTGCCCCGGCACTCGCACGCGGCACCGGCCGTCGCCGCCCGCTCACTGGACTTCCTGCGCGCCGCCGCCTCGCGCGGCGAGGGGCGGTGACCCACCACCTTCCACCCGGCAGAGGGGAGACGGCATGACACCCGACCGACTGCGCGCCGCGTTCGGGGCGTACCCGATTCGCAGTGGCTGGACGCGGCGCTGCGCCGCGTCGCGACCGAACCCACGGCGATCGAACGGTTCTTCGCCACCGCCGCCCGGCGGTGCGGTCGCGGGCCGCTGCCCGACCCGCCCGGCTGGACGGCCGACGAGGCGGCCCGCGCGCTGCTGCTGACCACGCTGCCGAACGGCCACGCCGCCGCGGCCGAGACGCTCTACCGGCAGGGCGACGCCGCCGAGAAACGCGCCGTGCTGCGCGCGCTGCCGCTGCTGCCCATCGGCGCGGAGTGCGTGCCGCTGCTGCACGACGCGATCCGCACAAACGACACCCGGCTGGTCGCCGCCGCGCTCGGCCCGTACGCCCGGCACCTGGAGCAGCCGGCCTGGCGGCAGGCGGTGCTCAAGTGCGTGTTCACCGGCGTGCCCCTGGCGGTCGTCGACGACCTGCCGGAGCGGGCCGACGGCGAGCTGGCCCGGATGCTCGCCGCGTACGCCGCCGAGCGGCACGCCGCCGGCCGGACCATGCCCGACGACGCGGCCGACCTGCTGCGCCGGCTGACCATCCCCACCCCGGAGGCGTGACATGCGCATCTTCGACCCGCACATCCACATGACGTCCCGCACCACCGACGACTACGAGCGGATGGCCGCCGCCGGGGTCCGCGCGCTGGTCGAGCCGGCGTTCTGGCTGGGCCAGCCGCGCACCAGCGTGGACAGCTTCGTGGACTACTTCGACTCGCTGATCGGCTGGGAGCCGTTCCGGGCCGGGCAGTTCGGCATCCGGCACCACGCCACAGTGGCGCTCAACCCGAAGGAGGCGAACGACCCGCGCTGCCGCCCGGTGCTCGACCTGCTGCCCCGCTACCTGGACAAGGACGGCGTGGTGGCCGTCGGTGAGATCGGCTACGACGCGATGACGCCGCCCGAGGACGCCGCGCTGGCCGGGCAGCTCGCCCTGGCCGTCGCGTACGACCTGCCCGCGCTGGTGCACACGCCGCACCGGGACAAGGCACGCGGCGTACGGCGCACGCTCGACGTGGTCGCCGAGTCGGACATCGCGCCGGAACGGGTGCTCGTCGACCACCTCAACGAGGTGACTGTGGGGCTGGTCCGGGACACCGGCTGCTGGCTGGGCTTCTCCATCTACCCGGAGACGAAGATGTCGCCGCCGCGCATGGTCGAGCTGCTGAAGCGGTACGGGACCGAGCGGATGCTGGTCAACTCGGCCGCCGACTGGGGGCGGTCGGACCCGCTGCTGACACGGGCCACCGGGGAGGCGATGCAGCTGGCCGGGTTCAGCGCCGACGACGTGGACCGGGTGCTGTGGCGCAACCCGGTCGAGTTCTACGGCCAGTCCGGCCGGCTCGACCTGACCGCCCTGGAGGCGAGCGACCCCACCTTCGCCGGCAACTCGATCCTGCGCGGAGGCGAATGATGCGGCTGCGCCACGCCGACGGCACGACCGTCCATCTCGGCTACTGCACGAACGTCCACCCGGCCGAGGACCTGCCCGGCATCGTCGCCCAGCTCGACACGTACGCGGTAGCGGTGCGCCGGGCGCTCGGCGCCGACCTGCTCGGGCTCGGGCTCTGGCTGGCCGCGCCGGTGGCCGCCGCGCTCGCCGCCGACCCGGCGGCCCGCCGCCGGCTGCGTCACGAGCTGACCGTGCGGGGCCTGGAGGTGGTCACGCTCAACGGCTTCCCGTACGCCGCGTTCCAGGCCCCGGTGGTCAAGGGCGCGGTGTACCACCCGGACTGGACCACGCCGCAGCGCTCGGCGTACACGTTGGACCTGGCCCGGGTGCTGGCCGACCTGCTGCCCGACGACGCGGTCCACGGGTCGGTCTCGACGCTGCCGCTGGCCTGGCGTACGCCGTGGGACACCGCGCGCGCCGCGACCGCCCGGCGCCGGCTCGACGCGCTGGCCGACGGGCTGGCCGCGGTGCAGCGGGAGACCGGCCGGGTGATCCGGGTCGGCTTCGAGCCGGAACCCGGCTGCCTGGTGGAGTCGACGGGACAAGCACGCGAGGTATTCTCAGCCATGGATACCGACCGGCTCGGGATCTGCCTGGACCTCGCACACCTGGCGTGCGCCTGGGAGCAGCCGGCGGATGCCCTGGCCGGGCTGCGTGCCGCCGGTCTCCCCGTGGTGAAGGTCCAGGTGTCCGCCGCCGTCGAGGCGCCCGATCCGGCCGGGGCGGCCGCGGCGTTGCGCCGCTTCGTCGAGCCGAGGTTCCTGCACCAGACCCGCGCGGCCGGTTGCGCCGGCGCCGCCGATCCGGCCGATCCGGCGTACGCGGCCGACGACCTCGACGCCGCGCTCGACGCGCGGCTGCCCGGTGCCTGGCGGGTGCACTACCACGTGCCGCTGCACGCCCCGCCCGAACCGCCGCTGCGCTCCACGGTGCCGGTGCTGCGGGAGGCGCTCGCCGCGCTGTTCGCCGGTCCGGCCGCCGGCTGCGACCACCTCGACGTCGAGACGTACACCTGGGGGGTGCTGCCGGAGGCGCGGCGGCCGCGCGGCGACGCGGAGCTGGCCGCCGGCATCGCCGCCGAGCTGGCCTTCGCCCGCGACGAGCTGACCGCGCTCGGGCTGGCGCCGACGGCGGTGATGTCCTCGTGAGCGCGAGGAGTGAGCCGGTCCTGCGAGCCCCGCAGTCGCGAACGAAGGCCGGCACCGCATGAGCCGGCGGCTGGTGGTGCTCGACGTGGTCGGGCTGACCCCGCGGCTGCTGGCGCACATGCCCCGGCTGCGCGCGGTGGCCGACGCCGGGTTCGCCGCCGAGCTGGGCACCGTGCTGCCGGCGGTGACCTGCTCGGCGCAGTCCACGTTCCTCACCGGCGAGCTGCCCGCCGGGCACGGCGTGGTGGGCAACGGCTGGTACTTCCGCGACCTGGGCGAGGTGCTGCTCTGGCGGCAGCACAACGCGCTGGTCGGCGGCGAGAAGGTGTGGCAGGCGGCCCGCCGCGTCGAGCCGGGCTACCGGGTCGCGAACGTCTGCTGGTGGTACGCGATGGGCGCGGACGTGGACTGGACGGTCACGCCGCGCCCGGTCTACCACGCCGACGGGCGCAAGGAGCCGGACTGCTGGACCGACCCGCCGCGGCTGCGGGACACGCTCACCGACGCGCTCGGCACGTTCCCGCTGTTCAGCTACTGGGGGCCGGGCGCGGGGCTGCCGTCCTCGGCGTGGATCAGCCGGGCGGCGCAGCGCATCCTCGCCGACCACGCCCCCGACCTGACCCTTGTCTACCTGCCGCATCTGGACTACGACCTGCAACGCTTCGGTCCGTCCGGGCCGGAGGCCGCCGCCGCGGCGGCGGAGCTGGACACCGTGCTCGGCCCGCTGCTGGACGCGGCCCGTGATCGGGACGCTACTGTGGTGGCATTGTCCGAGTACGGCATCACCGACGTGTCCCGCCCGGTGGACGTGAACCGGCTGCTGCGCGCCGAAGGATTGCTGCGGGTCTACACCCAGGCCGGGATGGAATACCTCGACCCGTGGACGTCACGGGCGTTCGCGGTGGCCGACCACCAGGTGGCGCACGTCTACGTCCGGGATCCGGCGGACGTGCCGGCGGTGGCGAAGCTCTGCGCGGCGCTGCCCGGCGTGGCCGAGGTGCTGGACGCCGCCGGGCAGGCCGGGTACGGCCTGGACCATCCCCGCTCGGGCGAGTTGGTGCTGGTGGCCGAGCCGGACTCCTGGTTCACCTACTACTACTGGCTGGACGACGCGCGGGCACCCGACTTCGCGCGGCTGGTGGAGATCCACCGTAAGCCGGGCTACGACCCGGCCGAGCTGTTCTTCGATCCGGCCGCTCCGGGCGCGGCGAAACGTCGTGCGGCGGTGGCGCTGGCGCGCAAGAAGCTCGGCCTGCGCTATCTGATGAACGTGGTCGGGCTGGACGCCGGGGCGCGCGCGGTGCGTGGTTCGCACGGGCGCCTGCCGGCCGATCCGGCGGACGGCCCGGTGCTGCTCTGCTCCGACCCGGCCGCGATCCGGCCCCGGGTGGAGGCGACCGATGTGAAGGCGTTGTTGCTGGAACTCGCCGGATTGGCCTGGGAGGCACCATGACCGTGACCGTCGCACCGACCGACCCGGCCCTGCTTCGGGGCCGTTTCGACGCCGAGCTCGCCGCGTTCCTGGACGCGAGAGGGCCGGGTCGGCCGGACGACGGTACGGGGACTGTTCACTCCGCTTTGCGCCGGTTCGTGCTGGCCGGCGGGAAGCGGCTGCGGCCGCTGTTCTGCTACTGGGGCTGGCGGGGCTTCGGCGGCCCGGACGAGCGGCCGATCGTGGTGGCCGCGGCGTCGCTGGAGCTGTTCCACGCGTTCGCGCTGATCCACGACGACATCGTGGACCGCAGTGACCGCCGCCGGGGCGCGCCCACTCTGCACCGCTTCTTCGCCGACCTGCACGAGCGGTCCGGCTGGCGCGGCGACCCGGCGGCGTACGGCCGGCAGGCGGCGGTGCTCTGCGGGGACCTCTGCGCCACCTGGTCGGCGCAGATGTTCCACGGCTGCGGGTTGCCGCCCGAGCGGCTGCGCGGCGGGCAGGTCCTGCTGGCCCGGATGCGCTCGGAGGTGATCGCGGGGGAGTACCTGGACGTGGTCGCGGCGGCCGGGGACGGTTCGGTGGCGAGCGCGCTCGCCGTGGTGCGGCTGAAGACGGCCCGTTACACGGTGACCCGTCCGGTGCAGATCGGGGCCGCGCTGGCCGGCGCGACGCCGGCGGAGGTGGCGGCGCTGGCCGGGTTCGGCGATCCGCTCGGGGACGCGTTCCAGCTCCGCGACGACGTCCTCGGCGTCTTCGGCGATCCGGCGGTGACCGGCAAGTCCAATCTGGACGACCTGCGCGAGGGCAAGCCGACGGTGCTGCTGGCGCTGGCCCGGGCGTCCGCCTCCCCGGCCGGGGTGGCCCGGCTGCGCGAGCTGGTCGGCGATCCGGCGCTGGATCAGGCGGGCGCCGCCGAGGTGCGGGGCATCGTCGAGGAGTCCGGCGCCCGGGAGGCGGTGGAGCGGATGATCCGTACCCGGGCCGACGCGGCAGTGGTCGCGCTGGACGCGGCGGGGCTCGCGGAGCCGGCCCGGCGGGTGCTCGCCGCGCTCGTGGAGCGGGCTGTCGACCGCCGCGAGTGACACCTACTTTTGTCGCGTGGCGGCGAAAGTGTAAGCCGATCGATCAGAAGCTATGGACAGGCTGATCGAAAGGTTTTAATGTCGTGCACAGTACCTAGCTGACCCGACGAGGCGATCCGCCCCCCCGTACCGCCCGCCTCGCCGAGGCGCAGCATCCCCCGCTCGGCATCCGGCGCGACGCGCGCCCGGTCCTGGCTGCGCGCGTCAGGAAGGGACAGCACAGCATGTCCAGCCACCACCACCCCCGTGCCCGACGACCGTTCGCCGCTGCCGCAGCGCTGCTGCTCGCGGCCACCGCCGGCACCGTCACAGCGGCCGCGGCGCCCGTCCCGGCGTCCGCCCACCCGATCACGGCGAGCGACTTCCAGCAGGTCGAACTCGCCCGCGGCGTCGCCGAGACCGGCGAACCGATGTCCCTGGCGGTGCTGCCCGACCGGTCGGTCCTGCACACCGCCCGCAACGGCACGCTGCGCCGCACCGACGCGGCCGGCGCCACCACAGTCATCGGCACCCTGCCGGTCTACACCCACGACGAGGAGGGGCTGCAGGGCGTCGGCGTCGACCCCGGCTTCGCCTCCAACCGGCACATCTACCTCTACTACGCGCCGCCGCTGTCCACCCCCGCCGGCGACGCGCCCGCCACCGGCACCGACTTCTCCGCCTGGCAGGGCGTCAACCGGCTGTCCCGGTTCACGCTCAACGCCGACTTCACGCTCAACCAGGCCAGCAAGGTCGACGTGCTCGACGTACCGGCCGACCGGGGGCTGTGCTGCCACGTCGGCGGTGACATCGACTTCGACGCCGCCGGCAACCTCTACCTGTCCACCGGCGACGACACCAACCCGTTCGACTCGGCCGGATACGCGCCGATCGACGAGCGCACCAACCGCAACCCCGGGTACGACGCGCAGCGCAGCGCCGGCAACACCAACGACCTGCGGGGCAAGATCCTGCGGATCAAGGTGAACGCCAACGGCACGTACTCGATCCCGGCCGGCAACCTCTTCGCGCCCGGCACCGCGCGGACCCGCCCGGAGATCTACGCGATGGGCTTCCGCAACCCGTTCCGGATCAGCGTCGACAAGGCCACCGGCATCGTCTACGTGGGCGACTACGGGCCGGACGCCGGCACCACCACCGCGCGCGGCCCGTCCGGGCAGGTCGAGTTCAACCGGGTCACCGGGCCCGGCAACTACGGCTGGCCGTACTGCACCGGCACCAACACGGCCGCCGAGACGTACGCCGAATGGGACTTCGCCACCGGCACCGCCGGACCGAAGTACAACTGCACGGGCGGGCCGACGAACAACTCGTTCCGCAACACCGGCCTTACCACGCTGCCGGCGGCGAAGCCGTCCTGGATCCGCTACGCCGGTGACGCGGGCAGCCCGCCCGAGTTCGGCGGCGGCTCCGAGTCGCCGATGGGCGGCCCGGTCTACCGGTACGACGCGGCGAACCCGTCCACCACCAAGTTCCCGCAGTCCTTCGACGGGCAGTTCTTCGCCACCGAGTTCGGCCGGGGCTGGATCAAGCCGATCCACGTCAACGCCGACGGCTCACCCGGCACCATCGACAGCTTCCCGTGGACCGGCAAGCAGGTGATGGACTCCGCGTTCGGCCCCGACGGCGCGTACTACGTGCTCGACTACGGCACCGGCTACTTCAACGGCGACGCCAACTCGGCGCTCTACCGCTTCGACTACCTGGGCGGCGCCAACCGCGCCCCGGTGGCCCGCGCCGCCGCCGACCGGACCTCCGGCGCCGCGCCGCTCGCGGTGGCCTTCTCCTCGGCCGGCTCGTCCGACCCGGAGGGCGGCGCGCTCACGTACGCCTGGACGTTCGGCGACGGCGGCACCTCCACCGCGGCGAACCCCTCGCACACCTACACCGCCAACGGCAGGTACACCGCCACGCTCACCGTGCGCGACCCGCAGGGCGCCACCGGCACCGCCAGCGTGACGATCACCGTCGGCAACACCGCCCCGACTGTGGTCATCGAGACACCCGGCAACGGCAAGCTGTTCTCCTTCGGCGACACCGTGCCGTTCCGGATCACCGTCACCGACCCGGAGGACGCGACCATCGACTGCACGAAAGTCAAGATGACCTACGTGCTCGGCCACGACCAGCACGGCCACCAGATCACCTCGGCGACCGGCTGCACCGGCTCGATCGCCGTACCCGTCGACGGTGAGCACGACGACGCGGCGAACATCTTCGCGGTCTTCGACGCCGAGTACACCGACTCCGGCGGCCTCACCACGCACACCCAGCACACACTCCAGCCCCGGCACCGGCAGGCCGAGCACTTCAAGACCTCGTCCGGGATCAACACGTTCGACAAGGCCACCGCCGAGGGCGGCAAGACCGTCGGCGACATCCACAACGGAGACTGGATCGCGTTCCAGCCGTACCTGCTCGCCGACGCCACCGGGTTCACCGCCCGGGTGTCGTCCGCCGGGGCCGGCGGCACGCTCCAGGTACGGGCCGGCTCGGCCACCGGCGCCGTGCTCGGCTCGGCCACCGTCCCGGTCACCGGCGCCTGGGACACGTTCACCACAGTCACCGGCACGATCGCCAATCCGCCGGCCGGCACCACCACGCTCTATCTGACGTTCGCCGGTGGCACCGGGGCGCTCTACGACCTGGACGCGTTCACGCTCACCACGTCGGCCGTGCGCACCGGCCCGGTGAAGGGCCTGGCCGGCAAGTGCCTGGACGTGCGCAACGCCGCCACCGCCGACGGCACCCAGATCCAGCTCTACACCTGCAACGGCACGACGGCGCAGTCGTGGACCGTGACGCCGAACGCCACGGTGAAGGCGCTCGGCAAGTGCCTGGACGTGTCCGGCGGGGCCAGCGCGGACGGCACGAAGATCCAGCTCTACGCGTGCAACGGCACCGGCGCGCAGAACTGGTCGGCGCAGGCCGACGGGACGCTGCGCAACCCGCAGTCGGGCAAGTGCCTGGACGTGTCCGGCAACAACTCGGCCGACGGCACGGCGGTGCACCTGTGGACCTGCACGGGTGCGGCCAACCAGAAGTGGACGCTGCCGTGAGGTGGGAAGGAAGAACGCCGATGAGACTCCTCCGTATCGCGCTGGTCGCGGTGACCGCCGTGGCCGCCACCAGCGCCGGCACCCCGGCGAGCGCCGCCGACGCCCCCTACGACGTGCTCGTCTTCTCCAAGACCGCCGGCTTCCGCCACGACTCCATCGCGGTCGGCACGCAGGCCGTACGGGAGCTTGGCGCGGCGAACAACTTCACGGTCACCGCGACCGAGGACGCTGCCCAGTTCACCACCGCCAACCTGGCCCGTTTCGAGGCGGTGATCTTCCTCAACACCACCGGGGACGTCCTGAACGCCACCCAGCAGTCGGCGTTCGAGGCGTACATCGGCGCCGGCGGCGGGTACGTCGGCGTGCACTCCGCCGCCGACACCGAGTACGACTGGCCGTTCTACGGCAACCTCGTCGGCGCGTGGTTCGCGTCCCACCCGGCCATCCAGCCGGCCACCGTCAAGGTGGAGGACCGGGCGCACGCGGCCACCGCGCACCTGCCGCAGCAGTGGAACCGCACCGACGAGTGGTACGACTACCGCTCCAACGCCCGCTCCACCGCGCACGTGCTGGCCAGTCTCGACGAGTCCTCGTACTCGGGAGGCTCGATGGGCGGCGACCACCCGCACGCCTGGTGCAAGACGTACAGCGGTGGCCGGTCCTTCTACACCGGCGGCGGCCACACCCAGGCCTCCTACGCCGACGCGGCGTTCCGCAACCACCTGCTCGGCGGCATCCGCTACGCGGCCGGGCGCACGAAGGCCGACTGCCGGCCGGAGACCGGCTACACCACGCTCTACAACGGCGGCACCACCGGCTGGTCGCAGGCCGGGCCGGGCAGCTTCACCAACACCGACGCCACGCTCACCTCGGTCGGCGGCATGGGCCTGTACTGGTACAGCGCGAAGCAGTTCACCAACTACTCGCTGAAGCTGGACTGGCGGCTGGCCGGTGACGACAACTCGGGCGTGTTCGTCGGCTTCCCGCCGTCGAGCGACCCGAACTCGGCGGTGGACAACGGCTACGAGATCCAGATCGACCCCACCGACGCCGCCGACCGGACCACCGGCGCGATCTACGGCTTCAAGTCCGCCGACCTGGCGGCCCGGGACGCGGCGCTGAACCCGGCGGGGGAGTGGAACACCTACGAGATCCTGGTCGAAGGGGAACGGCTGCAGGTGTTCCTCAACGGCGTACGCATCAACGACTTCACAAACACCGATCCGGTGCGGTCGCTCGCCGGGCACGTCGGCATTCAGAACCACGGCACCGGCGACGACGTGTCGTTCCGCAACATCCGGATCAAGGAACTGGGCGGGACGCCGCCGCCGACCGGCAACACCACGGTCCAGGCCGAGGCGTTCGGTTCGGCCAGCGGCGTCAGCGCGTACCCCAAGGCCGGCGCCAACGGCGGCCAGACCCTGGGGTACGTGGATCCGGGCGACTGGGCCGCGTACCCGGGGCTGGACCTGACCGGTGTGACGTCGCTGCGCGCCCGGGTGGTCTCCGGCGGGCCCGGCGGCACGCTCCAGGTGCGGACCGGCTCGCCGACCGGACCGCTGCTCGGCCAGGTGGCGGTGCCGAACACCGGCAGCTGGACCACGTTCGCCGACGTGTCCACCGCGCTCACCGGCGTGCCGTCCGGTACGCAGACCGTGCACCTGACGTTCGCCGGCAGCGGCACCGGCCTGTTCGACGTGGACGACTTCACGCTGGTCCGCGGCACCGCAAGCGGCGGCACCGGCCCGATCAAGGGGCTGGCCGGCAAGTGCCTGGACGTGCGGAACGCCTCGTCGGCCGACGGCACCCAGATCCAGCTCTACACCTGCAACGGCTCGACGGCGCAGACGTGGACGGTGACGCCGAACGGGCCGGTGAAGGCGCTGGGCAAGTGCCTGGACGTCTCCGGCGGCGGCAACGCGAACGGCACGAAGATCCAGTTGTGGTCGTGCAACGGCACCGGGGCGCAGACCTGGTCGGCGCAGGCGGACGGGACGCTGCGCAACCCGTCGTCGGGCAAGTGCCTGGACGTGTCCGGCAACAACTCGGCCGACGGCACGGCGGTGCACCTGTGGACGTGCACGGGCGCGGCGAACCAGCGCTGGACCCTGCCCTGAGGTAGGCCATAGAGTGGAGGCGGCGACCGCGAGGTGGCCGGTGACCCGGCGGGAGGCGCAACCCGCCCGGGAGGCAGACGCTCCGGCGTCCACCGGTGCCCTCAGGCCGCCGCCTCCGGTCGTCCTCGCCCCGGTCCGCGACGGAATCCCCCATCACCACAGGGGAGAAGGACAATGGCGCGACCCATCACGCTCTTCACCGGCCAGTGGGCCGACCTTCCGTTCGACGAGGTCTGCCGGCTCGCCGCCGAGTGGGGCTACGACGGACTGGAGATCGCCTGCTGGGGCGACCACTTCGAGGTGGACAAGGCGCTCGCCGACGACTCGTACGTCGAGCGCAAGCGGGCCACCCTGGCCAAGCACAACCTTCAGGTGTTCGCCATCTCCAACCACCTGGTCGGGCAGGCCGTCTGCGACCACCCGATCGACGAGCGGCACCAGGACATCCTGCCGGCCCGGATCTGGGGCGACGGCGAGCCGGAAGGGGTGCGGCAGCGGGCCGCCGAGGAGATCAAGGACACCGCGCGGGCGGCGGCGAAACTCGGCGTACGCACCGTCGTCGGCTTCACCGGCTCGTCCATCTGGCACACGGTGGCCATGTTCCCGCCGGTGCCACCGGCCATGATCGAGCGCGGCTACCAGGACTTCGCCGACAGGTGGAACCCGATCCTGGACGTGTTCGACGAGGTGGGCGTGCGGTTCGCGCACGAGGTGCACCCCAGCGAGATCGCGTACGACTACTGGACCACCAAGCGGACGCTGGAGGCGATCGGGCACCGGGAGGCGTTCGGGCTCAACTGGGACCCGTCGCACTTCGTCTGGCAGGAGCTGGACCCGGTGAACTTCATCTTCGACTTCGCCGACCGGATCTACCACGTCGACTGCAAGGACGCGAAGGTCCGTACCGGGGACGGGCGGCGTGGCCGGCTCTCCTCCCACCTGCCCTGGGCCGACCTGCGGCGCGGCTGGGACTTCGTCTCCACCGGCCACGGTGACGTGCCGTGGGAAGACTGCTTCCGGGCGCTGAACGCGATCGGCTACGACGGCCCGATCTCGGTCGAGTGGGAGGACGCCGGCATGGACCGCCTGGTCGGCGCGCCGGAGGCGCTCCAGTTCGTCCGCCGCCTGGCCTTCGACGCCCCGAGCGCCGCCTTCGACGCCGCCTTCAGCAGCCGCGACTGACCCTCCTCCTGCGCTCGCGATCTTGCACTTGCGGCCCACGTGATGCCGCTTATGCCCGTCTCGGGAGGGCCGCAAGTGCAAGATCGACGGGGTGAGGTGAGGGCGGGGGTCAGCGGGCGGCGTAGGTCTGGGTGCTGACCAGGTGGGCCGCGCCGATCAGGGCGGCGGTGTCGCCGAGGTCGGACAGGACGATCGGCAGGCTGCCGGTGGCCAGCGGCGTGGAGCGCCGGTAGACCACGCCCCGGATCTCGGCGAGCAGGACCGGCCCGATCCCGGCCGGCGCGCCCCCGATGATGACGATGGCCGGGTTGACGAAGCTGACCAGCCCGACCAGCACCTGCCCGAGCCGGCGGGCGGCGTCGCGGACGATGGTCTGCGCCGCCGGGTCGCCCTCGGTGGCCGCCGCCGCCACGTCGTCCACCGCCAGCGTCCCGGCCGCGGCCAGCCGGTCCGCGAGCACCGTCGAGCGCCCGGCCCGCGCGGCCGTCACCGCCTCCCGCACCAGCGCGGCATCCCCGCAGTACGCCTCGACGCACCCGTTGTTGCCGCAGCCGCAGAGCGGCCCGTCCTCGCTGAGCTGGAGGTGGCCGATGTCGCCGGCCCCGCTGGCCGCGCCCCGGTAGAGCGAACCGGCGAGCACCAGCCCGCAGCCGACCGCGTCGCCCAGCTTGACGGCGAGGAAGTCGTCGAACGGGCGGCCGGTGCCGGCGTGCCGTTCACCGAGGGCCATCGCGTTGGCGTCGTTGTCGACCTGCACCGGGCAGCCCAGCTCGGCGGCGAGCGTGTCGCGTACCGGGAAGCGGTGCCAGCCGGGCAGGGCCGGCGGGGAGACCAGCGTGCCGTCGCGGACCTCGACCGGCGCGGGCAGCGCGACACCGACGCCGGTCAGCGACGTCAGACCCGCCTCGACGCGAAGCTTGCCGAGCAGCTCGACCATGCGTCCGACCACCACGTCCGGGCCGAGCCGGACGTCCACCGGCTCGTCGTGCCGGGCCAGCGGGTTCAGCTCGCCGTCGGTGAGCGCGACCCGCAGCGTGCCGCCGCCGACGAGCACCGCGCCGAACCGGACCTGCGCGCCGATGCGCAGCAGCGACGACCGTCGCCCGCCCCGCGAGGCAGCCGGGCCGGCGCTCTCCACCAGGCCCAGCGCGGTCAACCGGTCCACCTCGGCGGCGAACCGGGCCCGCGGCAGGCCGAGGAGGTCGGTCAGCTCGACCCGGGACCGCGGGCCGTCGTCGCGCAGCAGGCGCAGCAGCCGCGCCTGATCCGCCGTTTCCGGTCCGACCATCGGCATGTGGTCACCTCCCCACGGAGAATGTGCCACATCGGCGCCCGAGCACACGGGAGCGGGCCGGTCACCCGGAGGTGACCGGCCCGCTGTCCGCTTGCGTCAGAGCGTGTTGCCGGTGGACGGCTTGGTGCTCGTGCCGGTCGTGGTCGAGCCGGACGCGCTGGTCGAACTGGTCGAGCCCGTGCCGTTGGCGCTGCGGCTGCCGACCGCGGCCGGCGTGCCCGCGAACGGCTTGTCGGCCTCGGTCATGCCCGGCTTGCCACCGTTGCCGGTGGCGAGCTTCTCACCCAGCTTGGTCTGCCCCAGCTTGTCCTTGCCCTCGGAGTAGAGCCGGGTCGCCTGGGCCTGCGCGACCCCGGCCGCCTCCTGGACGGTCGGGTGGTCGAGCACCTTGCGCCCCCGGACCACCAGCTCCTCGTACTTCTCCCGGCCGGCACGGGCGCCCAGGACGAATCCCGCAGCCAGCCCGCCAAGAAACATGATCTTTCCGCGCATGGCGGCTCCTTCCGTACCTGACGCTCTTGCCGATTTCCGCCGGCTCGGCGGAACGACCATCTTGCGCCTGCGTTCTCTGTCGACGGCTAACTACCCATCCTGCTCTCCGCTCATGCCTCCCTGTGCCGAGATGACGATTTGTCCGTAATCCTGGCGCGTCCGCCGGTCCGGTCCTCCTCCGGTAACCCCCTGGCGCACAACCCCCCGATGTCCTGTACTCTTGTCCCCGTCGCACGGAGCGGAGAGATCCGATCCGAGCGGTGCACGGTCCCCTGTAGCTCAATTGGCAGAGCAGCCGGCTGTTAACCGGCAGGTTATTGGTTCGAGTCCAATCGGGGGAGCTTCGCTCCACGTCACGCCCGTCGGCCCTGCCGGCGGGCGTTTCCCGTTCCGGCCCCTCGCGTGTCCCGGCTGCCCGGTTTCCGCCCGCGAGTCGTCACTCGCCCGGCAGGATGGTCGGCGTCGACCTAGACTCCCGCTGCGTCGATTGTTGCGTCGATTCGAGGACGGTGGAGATGGCCGCAGGACGCAGCCGCTGGACCGCGACGCTGATCGCGGTAGCCGTGGTGCTCGGCTGGCTGATCATCGGCGGCGTCGCCGGGCCGTACTCGGGCAAGCTCGGCGAGGTCTCCACCAACGACAACGCCTCCTTCCTGCCGGCCGACGCCGAGGCCACCCGCGCGCAGGACCTGGCCGCCGGATTCGTCGACCGGGAGACCACGCCGGCGCTCGTGGTCTACGAACGCGCCGGTGGCCTCACCCCGGCCGACCAGCAACGGATCCAGGCCGACGCGGCCCGCTTCGCCGACGTACCGGGCGTGGTCGGCCCGCTGCCGCCACCGGTCGTCAGCCAGGACCGGCAGGCCGCCCAGGTGATCGTGCCGATCGACAGCGGCGAGGGCGAACAGATCCGCGCGGTGGTGGAACGCCTGCGCGACATCGCCGGCCCGGACCGCGACGGGCTCACCGTCGACGTCGCCGGACCCGCCGGGCTGCTCGGCGACCTGATCGAGGTGTTCGGCGCGATCGATGGACCGCTGCTGCTCGTCACCCTCACCGTGGTCCTGGTCATCCTCCTCGTCGTCTACCGCAGCCCGGTGCTGTGGATCTTCCCGCTGCTGGCCGCCGGGATGTCGTACTCGCTGGCGGCCGTCTTCGTCTACCTGCTCGCCGACCACGACATCGTCAAGCTCAACGGGCAGGCACAGGGCATCCTCACCGTGCTCGTGTTCGGCGCCGGCACCGACTACGCGCTGCTGCTCATCGCCCGCTACCGGGAGGAACTGCACCGGCACGAGCGGCCCTGGGACGCGATGAAGACCGCCTGGAAGGGCGCCGCGCCGGCCATCGTCGCCTCCGGCGCCACAGTCATCGTCAGCCTGCTCTGCCTGCTGCTGTCCAGTCTCAACTCCAACCGGGCGCTCGGCCCGGTGAGCGCCGTCGGCATCGCCGCCACGCTGCTGGTGATGCTCACGTTCCTGCCCGCGCTGCTGGTCCTCGGCGGCAGGTGGGCGTTCTGGCCCCGGCGGCCCCGGCACGACGAGGCCGACCCGCGCGCCGAGCACGGCATCTGGGCGCGGATCGCCGGCTTCGTGGCGCGCCGCTCCCGTACCGTCTGGGTCGTCACCGCCGTGGCGCTCGCCGTGCTCGCGATCGGGGTGACCCAGCTCGGCGCCACCACGCTCGGCCAGTCCCAGCTGTTCACCCAGCGCACCGACTCGGTGGCCGGGCAGGAGGTCATCGACAGGCACTTCCCGGCCGGCACCGGCAGCCCCGCCACCATCTTCACCACCCAGGACACCGCGCGGCAGGTCGCCCAGGTGGCGCAGGGCGTCCCCGGGGTGGCCGCGGTCGCGCCGCTCGGCCAGCGCGGCGAGAGCGCGCCGCCCGACCCGGCCGCGGCGCCGAAGGTGGTCGACGGGCGGGTGCAGCTCAACGTCACGCTCGCCGACGCGCCGGACAGCAACGGCGCCGAACAGGCCATCCGCGACCTGCGCGAGGCGGTGCACCGGGTGCCCGGCGCGGACGCCGTCGTCGGCGGCTTCACCGCCATCAACGTGGACACCGCCGACGCCTCCGTCCGCGACCGCAACGTCATCATCCCGGTGGTGCTGCTGGTCATCGCGATCATCCTGGCCGTGCTGCTGCGCGCCCTGGTCGCCCCGGTGCTGCTGATCGCCACGGTGGTGCTGTCATTCCTGGCCACGCTCGGCCTCTGCGCGCTGCTGTTCCGGTACGTCTTCGACTTCCCCGGCGTCGACCAGTCGTTCCCGCTGTTCGCGTTCGTCTTCCTGGTCGCGCTCGGCATCGACTACAACATCTTCCTGATGAGCCGGGTCCGGGAGGAATCGGTACGCCGCGGCACCCGCGCCGGTGTGCTCGTCGGCCTGGCCGTCACCGGCGGCGTGATCACCTCCGCCGGCATCGTCCTCGCCGCCACGTTCTCCGCGCTCGCCGTGCTGCCGCTCGTGGTGCTCGTCGAGCTGGGCGTGGCCGTCGCCGTCGGCGTCCTGCTCGACACCATAGTGGTCCGCTCGCTGCTGGTGCCCGCGCTCGCGTACGACATCGGGCCGAAGGTCTGGTGGCCGGGCCGATTGTCGCGGTCGCACCGCGAGGGCGACCGGACCGGCGCGGGGGTGGACCGTGCCTGACACCGACGTCGTGGTCGTCGGCGGCGGCCTGGCCGGGCTCGCCGCCGCCCGGCGGCTGCACCGGGCCGGCGTGCCCTGGCGACTGCTGGAGGCCGGCGACCGGCTCGGCGGGCGGGTCGCCACCGACCGCGTCGACGGGTTCCTGCTGGACCGCGGCTTCCAGGTGCTGAACACCGCGTACCCACGGCTGGCCGGCCTGGTCGACGTCGGCGCCCTCGGAATAGGCTGGTTCACACCCGGCGTCCTGGTGCGCCGCGGCGACCGGCTGGAACGACTCGTCAACCCGCTGCGCGAGCCCGCCGGCGCGCCCGCCACGCTCACCGCCGGCATCGGGACACTGACCGACCGGCTGCGCTTCGGCGCGCTCGCCGCCGGCTACGCGACGCTGCCGGTCGGGCGGCTGCTCAACACACCCGAGACCAGCGCCGAGAAGGCGCTGCGCCGGGCCGGGCTCTCCGACGCGATCATCGAGGAACTGCTCCGGCCGTTCCTGTCCGGCGTGCTGCTCGACCGCGAGCTGGCCACCTCCAGCCACGTCCTCGCGGTCATCATGCGCTCCTTCGCCCGGGGCCGCATCGGCCTGCCCGCCGACGGCATGGCGGCGCTGCCCCGGGCGCTCGCCGCGCCGCTGCCCGCCGAGCTGATCGACCTGAACACCCCGGTCACCGAGGTCGCGCCCGGCCGCGTCCGCACCCCGTCCGGCGAGATCACCTGCCGCGCCGTCGTGGTCGCGGCCGACCCGCCGGCGGCGGCCACGCTGCTGCCCGGGCTGCCGAGGGTACGCATGCACGCCTACACCACCTATTACCACCGCACCGAGACGGCGCCACTGGACGAGCCGATCCTGCTGCTTGACGGCGACCGGCGGGAAACGATCGCCAACACGGTGGTGGTGAGCCGGGCCGCGCCCACGTACGCCCCGGATGGCCAGCACCTGGTCGCCACCTCGGTGGTCGGCCCGCAGACCCCACCCGAACCGGTGATCCGCCGCGAACTGGACCGCCTCTACGGCCGCTCCACCGCCGACTGGACCCACCTCACCACCGTCACCGTGCCGGACGCGCTGCCCGCCGCCCCGCCGCCGCAGGGCCGCCTGCGCAAGCCGGTCGCGCTCGGCGGCGGCCTGTACGTGGCCGGGGACCACCGGGACAGCCCGTCCATCCAGGGCGCGCTCGCCAGCGGCTGGCGCACGGTCGGCGCCGTCCTCGCCGATCTGCGGCGCGCGTAGAGCCGTTGGCCGGTGGGTTGCGCGTTGTTATCCTCGCGTAGCCCATCGTGCTGTCGCGGTAGTCTTTCCGCCCGGCCGGTGGTGGTCCGCGAAACGATCGGCGGGTTACGATCCGGCGCGGTGACGGGGCGGTAGCTCAGCCGGTTAGAGCAGGGGACTCATAATCCCTCGGTCGCGGGTTCGAACCCCGCCCGCCCCACCAAGCCGTTTCTCCAGCTCAGCCATGGTGCCGACGGCTCGGGTGCACTGCGTCGAGGTCATGGCTGCCTTCACATTGGCCCCTCCGCCACCGCGACACTGGCCGCCGTTGTGCCGCAGCTCGTGCGGCGTCCGGTTCGCAAGCTCGATCGACGCCGAAGCCCGGTCGAAGACCCGGCGACGGAAGTTGTTGTTACGCAACACCTCGCCCGTTGGGGATGTGAACACCAGCTCGTCACCGGGGCACATCAGTGGGCGTCGGGACGTGCGGTCTGCCGATGGGTGGTTGGTTCGGAATCCTTGGTGTCAGGGGACCGACGGTGGCCAGCGATGCCTGCGCCAGTCCTCCCACGTCGCGAATTCTTCCGGCGGGCAGTCGACGGGTTCACTGCCGTCGAGTTCCCCTTCGGTCGGGATGCTGATGAGGGCAGCCCACCTGTCGAGTTCCTCGTCGGACATGTGCCACGTCGTGTGCGGCTCTTCGGCTTGGCGTTGGTCGAGTCGTCTCCGTTGCTCGGCCGGTGGGAGTTCGAAGTAGCGCATCTCCACCGCCGCGCCGAGGTCGGCAGCTGCCTGCCGTAGCGCGGAGCGCTCATCTCGACCCCAGAGGCCGAAGTCGATGACGACGTTGATGCCGAGATTGAGGGCGCGCAGCCCAATCTCGATGAGCCGTCCTTCGATCACGTCCGAGGCCGACGGCGGGTTCGCGAGGCCGTACAGGGCCTTTACCCACTCGTCCTTCGTGAGGCGAAGAGCCTGCTCCTCGACTTCTATGCGCCGCGCTTCTGTGGTCTTCCCGGTGCCTGGCAGTCCTACCGTCAGGAACAGAGTCGGTCGTGTCGTCATCGTTTCCCCATCTGAACGGTCGCGCCATCATCGCTGACGCTCGCTCATGCCGCGACCAGCGCGTAGGTGTCGCCGATCAGTTGGCGGACGGGTGTCGCGCATCAGCCGACGGAAGACAAGAGTTCTACACCGCGAACTGCCGAATTGGCCTCTTTAGGATCAAGGCGGCCTGCTGGCGGCGCAAGCGCCGGCATCGGCCGGGCCGGCCGGCCACGCTGACGGGGCCTACCAAGGGCTTGAAGGGCTGTGAGGCGGGACGATCGGCGTAGGCGTCGCTCCCAGTTGAGGTTGGGGCGATCGGCTGCCGCGCAGCGGAACTGCTTGCCCCCGGCCTCTCGTAGGTCGCCGAATGCGGTTTGACGACGATGAGGGCCAGGGCGTGAACCGTCCCCGGGTGCCCGATCCTCTACGCCACCCGCCCGGCGTCAAGGGCGCTGCGCGTCGGTATGCCGATGGCCTACAGCCATCCTTGACCCCCACCGGGCACCGCAGTTCTTGGCACCTATCCGGGGGACGGGGGCAGACTGGCGGCTATCCGTCGAGGATCTGGACGGTCTGCGACGGCATCTTGATCCAGAGGGGCAGCCTTGGATGTCAACCGCGACGAATCAACGGTGACCGTCCCACTTGACCGGGCGATCGAGGTAGCTCGCTTCCTTGAGTGCCTCACCCGCTCGATTGACCGGATCGGTTCAAGGATGGCAGGCGGCCATGCAGACGCCGGGACCGTCGACCGCTTCATCGACGAGTGGCTGATCGGCCCTCAAGCGTCTCGGGCGCGAAGGGTCCTATGGGATGCCATCAGTCAGGTGATCGGTGAGGAGGCGGTGGAGGGAATCGCTGAAGCAGTGCCCAGATTCCCGGACGCCCCACCTGATGAGGTGGGACGGCTTCGACAGGAGCTGTCGGCGTGGCAGAAGGCGCTCGATGGGTAGCCGCCTCTTGCGGGACGAGAGGCTTGCGGGCAGTTCGCACCCAGTCCGCAAGAGGCCGACCGCCGCTGGGGGAGTGGTGAGAGATATCGAAAGGTGTTTCCGCTGGTGAGAGCCCATTCAGGCAGGTCGCTGGGTCGCCCATCTTGATCTCATGATTCCTCGGTGGCGAGGGCGAACCCCGCCCGACCCACCAGCCGTTTTCCCAGCTCAACCACGATCAGGACGTCATCGCGGTGCGACGCCGGGGCGCGACCACTGCGCGGTGGGGCGGCCGTCGAGACGCCACGGGTGCCCGGCGACCCGCGGCCAGCCTTCAGGCGAGTTCTCCCAGTTCTCCTGCCGGCCGTACACCGTGAGATCCAGGGCGTGGTAGGTGGTCATCAACGCCTCCACGCCCCGCCCGGTGGTCCAGTAGGTCTCGTAGACCTTGTCGCCGTCGCGCAGGTAGCACGCGATGAACCCGAAGTGACGACCGTCGGCCAGAGCCGGGTCGGAGTCCTTCGCCGAATACCAGGGGAACCTGTAGCCCATGAACTCCGCGAACGGGGCGCTTTCGTCGTAGGGACCCTCGCAGAAGACGGCGTAGGTGACGTCCCGAGCATGCAGGTAGTCCAGCGTCTGCATGTGACAGGTCGAGAAGGTGCACCCCTCACACTGATGCTCGTACGGATTGCCGTCGTGCCACATATGGAAGTAGGCGATGAGCATCCGGCGGCCCTCGAACACCTCCACCAGCGGGGTGTCGCCGCCAGGGCCCCGCACCGTCACCGTCGGCATCAAGGTCATCGGTAGCTGACGACGAGCGGCGGCGATCGCGTCTCCTTCGCGGGTGTGGGCCTTCTCCCGTACGAGCAGTTCGTCGCGCTTGCGCAGCCAGGTCTCCCGGTCGACGACCGGGGGCGCGGCGGCGCTGGACGCGGGGGTTGCCGTCATGGCTGTCTCCTTCGTGGAGTGGGGATCGGTCACAGGTACAGACGACCGAGTCGGCGAGTGTCATCGGTGACCGATGACGGATGCGGTCCGCGGTCGTCAGTACGGTTGTGAGCACCACTCAGCCCCGGGGAAATCACATGCCCGACTCGTCTGACGAGCAGGCGATCTGGCTGCGGCGCGCCTTCGACGAGCACCGGCGTGAGCTACACGTCCACTGCTACCGCCTCGCCGGGAACGTCACCGACGCGGACGACCTGGTGCAGGAGACCTTCCTGCGTGCCTGGCGGGCTCGCGACCGCTTCGAGGGCCGGGCGTCGGCGCGTACCTGGTTGTACCGGATCGCCACGAACGTCTTCCTCGACAGCCGCAAGGCGGCCGGTCGACGGGCGGTGCCGTACGGTGATCCGCTGGAGTGGTCCACCGAGCTCGGTCCCTATCCCGATGCCCTGCTTGCCGACGATCCGCAGGCCGGTCTCGCCGCTCGGGAGACCGTCGAGCTGGCCGTGATCGCGGCGCTCATGTACCTGCCGCCGCGGCAGCGGGCGGCCTTCGTGCTGCGCGACGTCCACGGCTGGACGCCGCAGGAGATCGCCGTCGCGCTCGACACCGCCGTAGCGGCCGTCAACAGCCTCCTCCAGCGGGCCCGCCACACCCTTCGGGGACGCGCTCCGTCGGACCCGAAGGACTGGCGCCGCCCGCAGCTCACCAGTGAGGACGAAGAGATCCTGCGCCGCTACGCCGACGCGAAGGACCCGGAGACGATACGGGAACTGCTCGCCGAGGACGTACGGATCACGATGCCGCCCGAGCCGCCGGTCGTCGGGATCGACGCGGCCGCGGAGTTCCTCGGCCGACCGCTCGACTGGCGTACCTTCCCCACCTCGGCCAACGGGCGCCCGGCACTGATCAACTATCTCCGCCGGCCCGGCAGCCGGCACTACGAGGCGTTGGTCGTCGACGTACTCCGGATCGAGAACGGGAAGATCGCAGAGAGCAACGCCTTCATCGGTGCCCGTCACGTCGCCGCCTTCGGCATGCCCACCACGCTCGAGCCCTAGACAAGTAAGCCTCAAGCTCAGGATTCCTACGAACTCGGCGGCGTGGTTCCGTCGCAGGGGACACCGACACCTAGTTGTACGTGCGCCGTCTGCCCCCGCGACGTGATGGTGAGCGGTAGGCAGGCCGGCCGCGCAACCCAGGTGCCGCCGACGAAGGCCAGCCACTGAGGTCGGTCATCGACAGGTGCGCAGGCGCGCACGTGGGCGCTCACGGCCGGCACCACTGACGAGCCCCATCCGAGACGCGCCTTGTCCTCCCAGCCGGATGCCACCCGAAGATCGACCACTGCGCCGCCGCGTACGACCAGGCCCCATTTGGCGAACAGCCGGGCTGCCGGGTCCGGTTGCCCCGATTCCGCTACTTGAAGCACCGGCCGGGCAGGTACCGCGACGTCCTCTCCCACGAGCCGATAACCCGCCGGCGGTTCCGTGATCGTATCGACCGATTTGGTGCACGACTCCTGCCCGGTGCTCACGTCAGTTGACGGGGACGCGCTGGCGTCAGCACCCGGAGACGCAGTTGGCGCGGGTGGTGTGGCCTCACCCTGGCTGGAACCGCTTGAGGACGTACAGGCTGCCGGCGCCGCCACCAGGCAGACGCTGAGCGGCCAGCACAACATGCGGCTGGTCCTACGCACGCGCGTTACCTCCTGAACGGCGAGGCCATCGACGGTAGGGACGCGACTCGTGAAGCGTCACCGTACCCGAAGGCGGGTGCGTTCGATGCGCCCATCTTGACCTGAGCGTGCAGCAGCACGACCAGGTGGAAGCGGGCCAGTTCCGCGGTGTGCGGACCACCGCGGAGATGGGCTGAGGCGAGAACGGTTGGCGGCGTCACCGCCTACTCTGCCGGGATGAAGGCGGAAGCGGTGCCGACCATGCCGACGGCGGACATCGACAGGAGACGGGCATGAGCAGACGAAAGGTCTCGCTTGTGGCCGCCGGCCTACTGATCGCGCTGCTGCCATGTGCCCTGGCCTGGGGATCACTGTGGCCGGTTCGCATCGATGCTCTGTGCGGCGTTTTCCAGTCTCGGCAGGGTGGGGTCGTCAAGATCGAGTCTCGGCAGGGTGGGGTCGTCAAGATCGAGTCAGATCGATCATTCACGGTCTCTGCGGCCATGTTCGGCCCCAACGACACGGTCTCGGGAAGCGGCGAGTTGCGCCAAGATGACCTGGCAGCGGACGGTCATCTGGTCCTGACGATGAAGGATGCCAAAGCAAGCCTTGAGTTGAACACGCGGCGCAGCTGGCGGGGGAATGTGAGCCTGTGGCAGTGGGCCAAAGACCCGGACACCGGGGAACGCGAGACCTTCGTCCAGAAGTCTGCGTGCAGTCCGAGCGCCTCCAGCAGCGCCAGCACCACCGCGTAGGTGCGCCCGGCGTCGAACCCGAGACTCCGGTACGACGAGTGCAGCAGCAGGACGTCACCCGTAAGTCGGAGCCCCGAGCAGGATTCTCGCCGATTCGGGATAGCGGCGGCGTCCCCGCGCGTCTGTCACTGGTGAACGAGGAGACGAGGGTGGTGCGGTGGAAGAGGACGAGCGGGCGGTGCTGGCCGAGTTCGTGGCGAGCCGGGCGCCGGCGCTGATTCGGGTCGCCTACCTGCTCACCGGTGACCGCAGCAGTGCCGAGGACCTGTTCCAGTCGGCGCTGTCGAAGATCATTCCGAAGTGGCGGACCATCCGGCACGCCGACCCGGAGGGCTACCTCCGCGCCGTCATGTACCGGGAGCAGGTGAGCTGGTGGCGACGGTTGCGCCGCCGCCGCGAGTCACCGGTCGGCGGGCACGAGCCGGTGGTGGCCGACCCGGCCGGCGGTACGGATCTCCGGCTGGCCCTGCGGGCGGCGCTGTGGCAACTGCCACCGGCGCAGCGCACCGTCGTGGTCCTGCGCTACTACGAGGACCTGCCGGAGGCACAGGTCGCCGAACTGCTGGGCTGCTCGGTCGGGACGGTGCGCAGCCGCACCCACCGGGCGGTCACCCGACTGCGTCAGATCCTGCCGGACAGCGAGCTTCTGGAGATGCAGCGATGAGCGATCCGTTCGAAGGTTTGCTCCGCTCCACCCTCACCGACATCGCCGAGGAGGCACCGACTGTGCGGGACTCATTGACCAGGGCGGAACGGCGCGCGCGTAGCCGTCGACGCAACACGGTGGCGGCAGGGGCTGCGGGCGTCCTCGCGGTGCTCGTGATCAGCGCGCCGTTCGCCTACGCCGGTCGGGGTGACGACGCCGTGATCTCGCCGCAACCGGGAACGAGCGTTCCGCAGCCGAGCCGGAGCGAGCCCGTCGACCCGAGCGATCCGGTCGCGCCGTCGCCCGTCCCGGTCAGCCCGGAGGACCCGAGCAATCCGGTCGCGCCGTCGCCGGTCCCGATCGACCCCGATGACCCGAGCAATC
This sequence comes from Micromonospora sp. M42, assembly GCF_000568915.1. Lineage (NCBI taxonomy): Bacteria > Bacillati > Actinomycetota > Actinomycetes > Micromonosporales > Micromonosporaceae > Micromonospora > Micromonospora sp. M42. The sequence goes on from NZ_KK037233.1 coordinate 5,891,418, forward strand.
CGGTCGCGCCGTCGCCCGTCCCGATCGGTCCGCGGGACCCGAGCAATCCGGCGGTACGGCCCGACGACGCCGTCGTCCCGTCGCCGAGCCCGACCCGGCGCTGATCGACGCGCACCGGCGTCCCTCCCGGCCGGTGCGAGGCTGGGCCCGGGCCGACGACGGCGGGCCCAGCCTGTCCGTGCGCGCCGCGGGCAGCCGGCCACATCCGGTACGCGGTGCCGCGCCGGCCCGGGCCGACCGGATTCCAGACGACGTCACGCCCACGGCGGGGGATGCCGGTTCACGTAGTCGCGGGCGCGGGGGAGCGGATCACCCCAGTACTGGTGCGGCATGCGGTGATGCTGGGCCCGGCAGAACGTGGCGAGGTCGCCGGTGATCCCGATCCGGTCCAGTGAGCGCCGCTCGAACTCCCGGTTGGCGGCGAGCAGGTCCGCCTCCCGGTTCCATCCGGCGTGGTCGAACGCCCAGTCCGCCCAGGTCGCGTACACGTGGAAGACCTGGCGCTCGCCCGCGAACCGCAACCCCGCGAGGCCGATCGGCCGGTCCGGGTAGGTGTCCCGGCACACCCAGGCCAGGATGTGGCAGGCCCCGGCCGCGAAGAACGCCTGGTCGGCGCGCTCCCAGGCGAGTCGTTGGTCGGCCCGTTCCCGCGGCGTACGCCGGAAGACGCCCGCTGCCGTCACTGCCACCAGCGCACCCTAGCCGAGCGGCCACGTGGCGCGTGGACCCTCGCACGTGCCGATCTGAACCCGATTGACATGTGGGGTGGTCGGCGGGGGAGAGTCGGGCATGCGCTTTCAGGTGTCCACACCGCCCGCCGTTCCCGCCGGTACGTTGGCCGCCGGCCCGCAACCGACGTTGCCCGCCGAGGGCGGACTGGTCCTGCGCCCCTGGGCGGACGGGGACGCGCCGACCGTCCTGGCCGCGTACCAGGATCCGGAGATCCGCCGCTGGCACACCCGCCGGCCCGCGTCGCCGGAGCAGGTCCTCCAGTGGTTCGCCCACTCCCGTCGATCGTGGCAGGAGGAGACGGGCGCGAGCTGGGCGGTGACCCGGGGCGACGAGGTGGTGGGGCGCATGACGTTGGGCGGCGTCAACCTCGACGACGGCGAGGCCGCGTGCGCGTACTGGGTGGTTCCGGCCGCCCGCGGCACCGGCGTGGCCTCCGGCGCGCTGCGGGCGCTGAGCGCGTGGGCGCTCGCGGACGGCCGGCTGCACCGGCTCTGGCTGGACCACTCCACCGGCAACGTCGCGTCGTGCCGGGTGGCGGTCAAGGCCGGGTTCCGGCTGGAGGGCACCAAGCGCAGCGCGGCCGTGCACGACGACGGACGGCACGACATGCACCTGCACGCCCGCGTACGCGGGGACGACTGACCGGGTCACGACTGCGCGGCGGCCACCTCCCGGATGCGCCGCAGCGCCTCCTCCCGCTCCATCCCGGTCGCCTGGAGGATGTCGCTCGCGGCGGTCCGGACCTGCCCCACGATCACCGTGCCGGACAGCCCGGTCCCGGCCAGCTCCGCGCGCGTCGCCGCCGCCACCGCGCTCAGCGCGTGCCGGCGGGCGTCCTCCGGACCCTGGTCCGCGAGAACCTCCTCCTGTACGGCGTGCACCGCCGCGCCGAGCGCCTCCACGGCGTCCGGCAGGCTCTCCGGGATCGGCTCCCCGTCCTCGATCAGCACCACGGCCCGCCGCGCCAGCACCCGGGTGTTCCAGACCGCCTGGTCCACGTCCGGCGCGCCGAGCTGGTAATGCTGAACGGATTGCCGCCTCGGCCACCGGGCCGGGGCGAGGTCGACGGTTTCCTTCGCGCCGCCGAAGACGTCCCAGAACCGGCCCAGGTCCGTGCCGATCGCCTGCGACCGGCTCAGCGCCCGGTCGGCCAGTTCGTGGTCGCGTCGCCGCAGCGCGGTGGCGGTCGCCGCGAGCTGGTCGGCGAGCTGCCGCAACGTCGGCGCGGCCACCCGCCGCATGACCCGCAGCGGGTTGATCGGCACCAGCAGCAGCGTCACCACCAGGCCCACGCCGCCGCCGATCAGCGCGTCCACGAAGCGGGGGAACTCCAGCGTGTGCCGGGAGGAGGAGAGCGCGCCGAGCAGCACCGCCGTACCGCTGGCGTTGCCCACGATCCCGCCCCGCGTACTCAATGCCAGCGCGACCAGGACGGACGCCGCGACGATCACGCCGGTCTGCCACACCCCGGCGCCGACGGCACCGATCAGCAGGTCCGACACGATGATGCCGAGCGTCACCCCGGCGAGCAGCTCGACGGTGTTGGAGAGGCGGCGTCCGAACGACGAGGTGATCACCGCGACCGCGGCCGCCGGGGCGAAGATCGGGCTCGGCATGCCGGTGACCCAGCGCGCGACGGCCCAGGCCAGCGCCGCCGCCAGACCGGCCTGCACGGCGAGTACGGACTTGACCCGCAGCTGCTGCATCCGGTCCCGCCCGGCGGCCCGGCCGCGCTCGTTCACGCGCTCCCACGCCTCGTCGAACCGTTCCGCGTCCAGGCCGGCGCGCCGCGACGACCCCCGTCGGCCGTCGCGCCCCTCCCGCTGCCCGGTCACCGCGGGCGGCTACCCGCAAAAACCGCCGCCAATCCCGGCGTCCGCCGAGGTCAGCCGCCCGGTTCGAGGTACGCGGCCAGGTGCGCCAGCGAGGACGCGATGCCCTCCTCGTGCACCGCCTGGTCGATGCCCGGTGGTACGCCGGTGGCCGTGACCGTCACCTCGGTGCCGTCGCCGGCCGCTGCGAGGTGCCAGGTCATGGTCATGGTGCCCGCGTACGCGGGGTCGTCGGCCTGGAACACGGCGGTCTGCACGACCCGGCGCGCCGGTACGAGTTCGGCGAACCCGACGTCGACCACGTCGGTGGCGTCCGACGTCTTGCCCGGGCTGCCGGCCGGGTCGAGGTAGGTGAGCACCATCCGGAACCCGCCCCCGGGCCGGGGATCCCACCGCTCGATCCGCCCGCGCATCCCGTCCGGCGGCAACCACGCCTCCAGGGCCGCCCGATCCACGAGCGCCCCGTACACCGCTGCCGGCGCGGCCCCGATCGTCCTGCTACCCCGATCGACCCTGCTCACCCCCCAACCCTAGGCCCCGCACCCTGCCCGCCCGTGGGCGCTCTCGTCGATCTTGAAGTTGTGGCGGTTGACGAATGCCACGGAGTAGGGCGATTCAGGCGCCACAACTCCAAGATCGGCGGGGAAGCGGGGGCGGGGCGCGCCGGGTACGCTGCCGCGAATGCCGGTACTACCGCACCCCGACGCCCCTGACGACTCGCTGCTGTTCGATGCCGACGACGTGCCGCTGGCCCGGATGCGGCTGCGGGACGACGACGGCACGCGGGTCGCGGCCGGCGTGAGGCCGCTGGCCGGGGCGCCGTTCACCCGGCTCGTCGCGCAGGTGCGGCGTGACCTCGCCGGGCATCGGCTGGAGACGCCGGACGAGGCGCTGGCGGCGGCGCTGGTGGCCGACGGGCTGAAGCTGCACCGGGCCGCCACTGACATGCGGCACGACCTGACCGACGTACCGGAACCGGTGGCGCTGCCGGACGGCTGGTCGCTCGGCGCACCCGGCTGGGACGACGACCTCGCCGCAGGGCTGGACGCGGCGTACGGCCCGGACCACCCGGACGGCCGCTGGCAGCCCAGCGACACCGAACAGGTGCGGGCGATGTTCGACACCGGTGAGCCGGTGCCGCCCCTGGTGCCCGCCTCGGCCCGGCTGATCGACCCGGACGGCCGCAGCGCCGGGCACGTGCTGTGCGCCGGGCCGGTGCCGTGGACCGACGACGACTGCGTCTGGATCCTCAACCTCGGCGTCGCGCCCCGGGCACAGCGGCGCGGGTTCGGGCGGGCGCTGCTCGTCCACGCGCTGCGCGGCGCGCGGGAGGCGGGACTGCCGTCCGTCGGCCTGTCGGTGGTCGACGGCAACCCGGCCCGCCGCATGTACGACGCGGCCGGTTTCCGCGTCCTCACCCGGGTGCTCACCGTCCGGATCCCCGACGCGTAGCCCGCCGGGGAACCTTCAGGCGCCGGTGAGCAGAGGGTGGTGCGCGGACCAGAGCCAGCGCAGGTAGTCGCGTAGCCGTTCCGGGGTGGCGATCCACCCCTGGCCGGGATAGCGGAGCAACCGGCTGACCTCGCCGGCCACCAGGTCGTACCCGGCCGCGCCGGTCTCCGGCACCGGGGCGTCCGGTGCGACAGCCACTGGTAGCGGGACCATCGGGATCCGCAGGTCGGCGTCGTCGCAGGCCCGCAGCACGGTGAGGTAGACCCGGACCAGGTGGTACGGCGAGACGACGAGCGCGACGCTGCCGATGCCCAGCGCCCGTACCTGCTCCACGACCCAGGTGGCCTGCCGGCCGGTGCCGGTGACCGGCTCGGCCTGGAGCACGACCCCGTCGACCCGGCGCAGACCGAGTCCGCGCAGCCGGTCCAGTGTGAGCGGGCGGTACGTCCGCTCGGCCGAGTCGGTGTTCGCCACCAGCAGGTGCCGCAGCGCCGGGCCGGTCTCCCAAGCGCGGATCGCGTCGGTGAGACGCCAGTCCTCGCCCTGGCCGGTGGCCACCACCAGCGCGTCCACCCGCTCGGCGGCGCGGTGGGGGAGCGTGAGGACCATCGTGACCGCCTCCAGCACCGCCAGGAGCCGGTCGGCGGGGACGTCCGCGAACGCCTCCGGCCCCACGAGCCGTGGCAGCGGGCGGGACACACTCGTCACGCCCGCGATCTTGCCACCATCGGTTCGCCGGCGGGTGAGAGAGTGACATGGTGCGGGTGGGGATCCTCGGGCCGCTTGAGGTCCGCGACGGCGACCGGCCGCTCGACGTCGCCGGGGCGCGGCTGCGGGCGCTGCTGATCCGCCTCGCCCTGGACCCGGGCCGGCCGGTGAGCGTACCGGCGCTGGCCGAGGCGCTCTGGGGCGATGAGCCGCCGACCGACACCGCCAACGCGGTGCAGACGCTCGTGTCGCGGCTGCGCCGGGCGGTGCCCGGGCTCGGGGTACGCAGCAGCCCGGCGGGCTACCGGCTCGACCTGGACCCGGACGACGTGGACGCCGGGCGGTTCGAGCGGCTGACCCGGCAGGGGCGGGCGGCGCTTCGCGACGGGGACGCGACGACGGCGCGGACGATGTTGCGCGACGCGCTCGCGCTGTGGCGGGGGCCGGCGCTGGCCGAGGTCGCCGACGCGCCGTACGCGGCGGCAGCGGTGGCGCGGCTGGCGGAGCTGCGGCTCACCGCGCAGGAGGACCGGATCGAGGCGGAGCTGCGCACCGGGCGGCCGGAGCTGCTGGTCGCCGAGCTGGAGGAGCTGACCGCCGCGCATCCGCTGCGGGAGCGGCTGGCCGAGCTGCACCTGCGTACGCTCGCCGCCGCCGGGCGGCCCGCCGAGGCGCTCGCCGCGTACGAGCGGATCCGGCAGCGGCTCGCCGACGAGCTGGGCGTCGACCCGTCACCGCAGTTGCGGGCCGCGCACCTGGAACTGCTGCGCGGCGAGGCGGCCCCGCCGCAGCCGACGGCCGTGACGCGGGGCAACCTGCGGGCCGCGCTCACCACGTTCGTCGGGCGCGACGAGGACCTGCGCCGGCTCACCGGGCTGCTCGCCGGCAACCGGCTGGTCACCCTGCTCGGGCCGGGCGGAGCCGGCAAGACGCGGCTGGCGAGCGTGGCGGCGGGCCGGCTCGCCGACGGCGTACCCGGCGGGGCGTGGCTGGTCGAGCTGGCGCCGATCACCGACCCGGCGGACGTGCCACGGGCCGTGCTCGACACGCTCGGGCGGCGGGACCGGAAGCTGGAACCGGTACGCCAGCCGGCCCGCGACACGCTCGGCCGCCTGGTGGACACGATCGCCACCGACGAGACGCTGATCGTGCTGGACAACTGCGAACACGTCGTCGAGGCCGCCGCCCGGCTCGCCGAGGACCTGCTCGGCCACTGTCCGGGGCTGCGCGTGCTGGCCACCTCCCGGGAGCCGCTCGGCATCGTCGGCGAGGTGCTGGAACCCGTACCCCCGTTGCGGCTGCCACCGGCGGACGCCACGCCGGGCGACGCGCTCGCGTACCCGTCGGTGCAGTTGCTGCGCGACCGGGCCGCCGCCGTGCGGCCCGGGTTCGCGGTGACCGGCGAGAACGTGGCGGCAGTGGTGGAGATCTGCCGGCGGCTCGACGGCCTGCCGCTGGCCATCGAACTCGCGGCGGCGCGCCTGCGGACGCTGTCGCCGCGGCAGGTCGCGGCCGGTCTGGACGACCGGTTCCGGCTGCTGACCGGCGGCAGCCGCACCGCGCTGCCCCGGCACCGCACGCTGCGGGCGGTGGTGGACTGGAGCTGGGGGCTGCTCACCGACGACGAGCGGCAGCTCGCCGAACGGCTCGCGGTCTTCCCGGCGTCGGTCACCGCCGACTCGGCGGCCGGCGTCGCCGGCCCGGCCGCCGCCGCGCTGCTCGACGCGCTCGTGGACAAGTCGCTGCTCCAGGTGGTCGGCGACGGGCGGTTCCGGATGCTGGAGACCATCCGGGAGTACGGGCTGGAACGGCTCGCCGCCGCCGGGGCGTCGGCCGGGGCGCGCGCCGCGCACGCGGCGTACTTCCGGGAGCTGGTCCGGACCGCGGAGCCGCACCTGCGCACGGCCGGTCAGCTGCCGTGGCTGCGGCTGCTGGAGGCGGAACGGGAGAACATAGTCGGCGCGCTGCACTACGCCTGTGACGCCGGTGACGCCGACACCGCGCTGCGCATCGGCGCGGGGCTGGCGTTGCCGCTGGTGATCTGGGGCGACGGCGGCATCGGCGGTGACGTGCTGGCCCGCGCGCTGGCGCTGCCCGGCCCGGCCCCGGCGGAGGAGCGGGCGGTGGTGCTCGCCATCCGCATCGGTTCGGAGCTGGCAGGCGGCGAGCGGGGGCCGACGCCGGAGCAGATCGCCGAGCTGACCACGACCCTGCGGGCGGTGGAGGGGACCAAGCATCCGATCGTGGGGCTGCTCGCGCCGATGCTGTCGATCTTCGACGACGACACGGCGGCCGGGATCGCGGCGATCGACCGTGCGCGCGGGCATCCCGACCCGTGGACCGACGGCACGCTGCTGGGGGTACGCGGCAAGTTCAAGGAGAACGACGGCGACGCCGACGGCATGCTGCGTGACCTGACCGACGCCGCCGCGGAGCTGCGCGCGGTCGGCGAGCGGATGAGCCTGTCGCACGTGCTCAGCGAGTACGCCGACGCGCTCACCAAACGCGGCGACTTCGAGGCGGCGACCGCGGCGCTGGAGGAGTCGGTGCGGCTGGCCCGGGAACTCAACCCGGCCTCCGAGCCCGGCTTCCAGCTGATCTGGCTCGCCGCCATCCGGGCCCGCTCCGGCGACGTGGCCGGCGCCAAGGCCGAACTGCGCCGGTTCGTGACCGACCGGGACGGCCGGGACGGCGCGTTCGGGCTGATGATGCTCGGCAGCATCGCCCGCTCCGAGGGGTCGCTGGACGAGGCGCAGGAGTGCCTCGCCGAGGCGACGCGCCGCCAGGACGAGACGCCGTTGGCCGCCCCGCAGTTCCGTGCCCTGCTGCTGACCGAGACGGGCCATCTGGCGCTGGCCCGCGGTGACCTTCCGGGTGCGCGTCGCTGTCTCGACGATGCGACCACGCGCAGCCTCGCCGCCCGGGACATGCCGGTGGTCGCGATCGTCACGGTCGGCTGGGTCGCGTTGGCGGTGGCCGAGGGCCGGTACGAGCGGGCCGCCGAACTGCTCGGCGTCTCCGACTCGCTGCGCGGGCGGCCGGACCGCTCCAATCCCGACGCGCAGCGGCTCGCCGAGCGGCTGCGCGCCGAGCTGGGCGAGGACGGATACGCCGCCGCGTACGCCCGGGGTCACGGCCGCAGCCGGGCCGACGCCCTCGCGTTCGTGGGCGGCGACCCGGCTGGATGAGGCGCCCTCAGGCGCGGCGGCGGTAGGCGCGGACGGCGAGCGGCGCGAACACCGCGATGATCGCCACGGTCCAGAGCAGCGACCGGGTCACCGGCCCGGCCACCGGGCCGCCGATCATCAGACCCCGGGCCGCCTCCATCACGTCGGCCACCGGGTTGACCCCGACCCACCACTGCAACCAGCCGGGCAGCGTGTCCGTCGGCACCATCATGTTGGTGCCGAAGGTCAGCGGGAACAGCAGCAGGAACGCAGTGCCCTGCACCGCGCCCGGGCTGCGCATCAGCACCCCGAGCAGCACGCCGATCCAGCTGACCGCGAACGCGAACGCGATGGTCAGCAGGCAGGCGGCGAGCGCGGACAGCGGGTCGGTGCCGATCCGGAAGCCGAGCGCGTAGCCGAACCCCAGCAGCACCGCGATGGAGACCACGAACCGGACCAGGTCGCCGACCACCGAGCCGACGAGCGGCGCGGACCGGGCGATCGGCAGGCTGCGGAACCTGTCGAAGACGCCCTTCTCGACGTCGGTGTTGAGGCTGACGCCGGTGGCGATGGACGCGAACAGCACGGTCTGCACCATGATCGCGGGCAGCAGGAACTGCAGGTACTCGTGCTGCGAGCCGGCGACCGCGCCGCCGAGCAGGTAGACGAAGATCAGCACGAAGACGACCGGCTGGAGCGTGACGTCGAGCAGTTGTTCCGGGGTCCGGATCGTCTTGATCAGGCTACGGCCGGCCAGCGCGAGACTGTGCCGGACCAGCCCGAACGGACGGGCGGAGGCGCGGGGCGTGCCGGTCCGGGGCGGCGGCGTCGCCGTACGGGTCGTCGTGGTCATGCCGCCACCTCCGCCTGCTCCTCGGCGCCGTGGCCGGTCAACGTGAAGAACACCTCGTCGAGGCTGGGCAGCCGCAGCGCCAGCTCGACCACTCCGATGCCGGCGTCGTCGAGCCGGCGGACCACAGCGGTGAACGGGGTGTCGTCGTCCACCGGCACGGTGAGCACGCCCGGCCGGGGCAGCTCGGGATCGGTCCCGGTGGCGGCGCGCAGGATCTCGGCGACCGCGCCGATCCGGCCCGGGTCGGTCGGCCGGACCACGATCGTCTGGCTGCCGGCGATCCGCTTCAGCTCGCCCGGCGTGCCGTGCGCGATCACGCGCCCGTGGTCGATCACCGAGATCTCGTCGGCGAGCGCGTCGGCCTCGTCCAGGTACTGCGTGGTCAGCAGCACCGTCGACCCGTCGTCGACGAGCGAGCGGACCACACCCCACATCTCCTCCCGCTTGGCCGGGTCCAGCCCGGTCGTCGGCTCGTCCAGGTAGATCACCTCCGGCCGGCCGACCAGGCTCGCGGCCAGGTCCAGGCGGCGGCGCATGCCACCGGAGTACGTCTTGGCCGGGCGTCCGGCCGCGTCGGTCAGGCCGAACCAGGCGAGCAGTTCCGCCGCCCGCGCCCGCGCCTCGTGGCGGCTCAGGTCGAGCAGCCGGCCGATCAGCACCAGGTTCTGGGTGCCGGTCAGGTCCTCGTCCACCGAGGCGTACTGGCCGGTCAGCCCGATCAGCCGCCGTACCCGGGCGGCGTCGGTGACCACGTCGTAGCCGCCGACAGTCGCGCGCCCCCCGTCCGGGCGCAACAGCGTGGCGAGGATCCGTACCGCAGTGGTCTTGCCGGCGCCGTTGGGCCCCAGCACCCCCAGCACGGTCCCCCGGCGTGCGGCGAGGTCGATCCCGGCCAGCGCGGTGGTCGTACCGAACCGCTTGACCAGGCCCTCCGCTTCGAATGCGTAACTCATGACGCCGACGATGGCCGGGGCCGCTGGCACCGGGCGCACACGCCGCGCACACCGCCGTGTGCGCGGCGGCGAAATCGAGTACGCGTGCTCATTCGCCAGCCCCGCCGGCCGGGCAGGATCGAAGGCGTGACGACGAGACGTACGCTGCTCGGCGGTCTGTTCCTGGCGCTGGCCACGGCCGGCGCCTGGGTGGCCTGGCTGAGCTGGGAGTCCGGCTGGACCGTGGACCCGCAGACCGGCGACATGAGCGGGCCGTACGCGGTCTGGCAGGTCGCCGCCGCGGTGCTGACCCTGGGCGCGCTGGCCGCCGTCGCCGGCTGGTGGCTGAACATCTGGCTGGTGGCGACCGTGATGACAGTGGCGTTCACAGTTCCGTGGGCGGTGCACGCCGCCTCGACCGACGACACCGGCCTGTGGGCGGTCGGGGCGGCGCTGGTGGCGATCGGCACCACCATCGGAACGACGCTTGTCGGCGGCGCCGCCGGGTGGCTGCGCCGCCGGACCGGGTGACCGCAGTCGTCAGTCGCGGTTCAGGCGTTCGGCGTACGCGTCGCGCAGGTCCGCCCAGCCGAAGTCCTTCGCCTCCGCGCCCCGGATCGGGCCGACCGGGTCGCCGTCGAGCAGATGCGCGGCGACGTCGAGGCAGATGTGCCAGCCGGCGGCAGTCATCGCGGCGAGGTCGGGACCGCCGACCCGGTGCCGCAGCGTGAGCGTGGTGCCGTCGCCGTTGGCGGTCAGCTCCCAGCGCAGCAGGTCGTCGCCCCAGGTGTACTCCAGCAGGTGCGGCCGGTCGGCGCGCAGCACCCGGGCCGGCGCCGGGTAGCTCTGGTCGCCGTCGACGGCGCTGAGTACGGCGTCGCCGGGGCGGCCCAGGTCACGGTCGGCCAGGAACGGCGCCCACTCGGCGAGCCGATCCGGGTCGGTGAGCGCGGCCCACACGGTTTCCGGCGGGTGCCGCAGGTCGCGGACGAAGACCAGTTCGTTTTCGGGTGTCAGCTTGACCCGGGCGAGTGGGCCGGGGCGGAACGAGTCGCGGTCCATCTGTCACTCCTGACTGTCGAGATGGCGTTCCAGGGCGTCGAGATGCGTGGTCCACGACCGGTAGGGCTCGAGCCAGTCGTCGACTGCTCGTAGCGGCGCGGTGTCGACCCGGTAGATCCGCCGCTGCGCGGCAGTACGGCAGGTGACCAGGCCGGCGTCACGGAGCACGCGCAGGTGCTTGGAGACGGCCGGCTGGCTCATGCCCAGCGCGTCCACCAGCTCGCCGACGCTGCTCTCGGTCCGGCGCAGCCGGTCCAGGATGCGGCGCCGGGAGGGCTCGGCCAGCACGGCGAAGGCGTCGACTGTCACGCCTTCAATATGCCTCATCGGTTATATGCCTGGCAAGGAATGACAGGTCGCGCTGCCCCGCGCCGGCCGGCTCCATATGCTCGGGGCATGGAACTGCGGATCTTCACCGAACCCCAGCAGGGCGCCACGTACGACCAGCTCCTCGCCGTGGCCCGGCGTGCGGAGGAGACCGGCTTCGCCGCGTTCTTCCGCTCCGACCACTACCTGAAGATGGGCTCGGTGAGCGGTGACCCCGGCCCGACCGACGCCTGGACCACGCTCGCCGGGCTGGCCCGCGACACCACCCGGATCCGGCTCGGCACGCTGATGACCGCCGCCACGTTCCGGCTGCCCGGCCCGCTGGCGATCACGGTGGCGCAGGTCGACCAGATGAGCGGCGGCCGGGTCGAGCTGGGCATCGGCACCGGCTGGTACGCCGAGGAACACACCGCGTACGGCATCCCGTTCCCGCCGCTGGGGGAGCGGTTCGACCGGCTGGAGGAGCAGCTCGCGGTGATCACCGGTCTCTGGTCCACCCCGGCGGGCTCCACGTTCGACTTCCCCGGCACGTACTACCCGGTCAGCGACTCGCCGGCGCTGCCCAAGCCGGTGCAGAGCCCCCGCCCGCCGATCCTGCTCGGCGGCATGGGACCGAAGCGCACGCCCCGCCTGGCCGCCCGGTACGCCGACGAGTTCAACCTGCCGTTCGTCTCGGTCGAGGACACCGTCACGCAGTTCCAGCGGGTACGCGACGCCTGCGCCGAGATCGACCGCGACCCGTCCACGATGGCCTGGTCCAACGCGCTCGTGCTGTGCTGCGGCCGCAACGAGGCCGAGGTGAAGCGGCGCGCCGAGGCGATCGGGCGCGACCCGGACGAGTTGCGTGCCAACGGCGCCGCCGGCACGCCCGCCGAGGTGGTCGAGACGCTCAGCCGGTACGCCGAGGCGGGCAGCTCCCGGGCCTACCTCCAGGTGCTGGACCTGACCGACCTGGACCACCTGGAGCTGGTAGCCGCCGAGGTCATGCCCCACGTCTGACCCGGCCCTGTCCGCCGCCCGTCCCGCCTCCCGCCTCCCGCCTCCCGTCGAGATCTTGGTACGGAACGGCCCCTATAGGGGCCCTTCCGTACCAAGATCTCCAGCGGTCCCACCTTGCGGAACAACAATCTCGCGTTACGGGAGGCACTCCCGCGCCGCCCCCCACAAACCCGCGATCTTGCGGTTGCGGCCCTTCCGGTGCCGGATTTACGGCTCTTGTCGGGGCGGCAACCGCATGATCAACGGCGGTCTGGACGCCAGCACTCCAAGATCGTCGCCGAGACGCGTGGGCGGCGGGTGGGTCAGCTTGTTGTGGCGCGGCGGACCGTGTCGAGGCGGCCGTCGCGGTCGCTGTCCAGGTACGTCACGTCGGGTACGCCGTCGCCGTCCAGGTCGATCTGCACCACGTCGGCCACACCGTCGCCGTCCAGATCCGTGACCACCTCGACGGAACCGTCCAGGTGCCGGGTCACGATCGACCGGCCCGCCCCCTGGCGCGGCGGCGGCCCCGGGTGGGGCACCGGGTCCGGCTCGGGCTCCGGCGTGGGCCCCGGAACCGGGGCGGTCGCGGCGGGCGTCACACCCACACCGGCGGGTCCCACACCGGCGGGCGGCATCTCCGCAGCGTCGGGGTCCACGCCGGTCGGGTCGATCTCCTCCTCCGACGGGTACACGTCGCCGCGGAGGCTCGGGTCGCGGTAGCTGCTCATCCCGCCAGGATTCCCGCCGAGTGGCCGGGGCAACCCTGCCGGCGCATGATGGCGGATGATGCAGCGCATGACGGACACGAACTGGGCCGGAAACGTCAGCTGGTCGGCGCGTACCCGATCGCGGCCGACCTCGACCGACGAACTGCGGCGGCTGGTCGCGGAGGCCGACCTGGTCCGGGCCGTCGGCACCGGCCACTCGTTCAACCGGCTCGGCGACACCACCGGCACCCAGATCGCGCTGGACGGCCTGCCACCCGCCGTCGCGCTCGACCCCGACCGCGGCGCCGTCACCGTCGCGGCGGGCGTCCGCTACGGCGACCTGGCCACCGCGATCCAGGCTCAGGGGTACGCGCTGGCGAACCTCGCGTCGCTGCCGCACATCTCGGTGGCCGGCTCGGTCGCCACCGCCACCCACGGCTCCGGCGCGCGGAACCGCAACCTGGCCGCCGCCGTCGCCGCGCTGGAACTCGTCACCGCCGACGGCGATCTGATCACCGTCGACCGGACCGACCCACGGTTCGCCGGGCTGGTGGTCAACCTGGGCGCGCTGGGCGTGGTCACCCGGCTCACGCTCGACGTGGTGCCCACGTACGAGATCCGGCAGCACGTCCGTCTGGGCCTGCCCCGCGCCGCCCTGGACGAGGCGCTCGACGCCGCGTACAGCGTCAGCGTCTTCACCTCGTGGCGCTCGGAGCGCTTCGACCAGGTGTGGGTGAAGCAGTACGCCGACGAGGCCCCGCCGCCCGCCGACTGGCTGGACACGGTGGCCGCCGACTCGCCCCGGCACCCGGTGCCCGGCATGTCGCCGGAGCACTGCACCGCTCAGCTCGGCGAGCCGGGGCCGTGGCACGAGCGGCTGCCGCACTTCCGGCTCGGCTTCACCCCCAGTAGCGGCGACGAGCTGCAGTCGGAGTGGCACGTGGCCCGGGCCGACGCGTCGGCGGCGCTCGCCGCGCTCGACCCGGTCGCCGACCGCATCGCCGCCGTGCTCCAGATCTGCGAGCTGCGTACGGTCGCCGCCGACGAGCTGTGGCTGAGCCCGAACTTCCGGCGCGACTCGCTGGCGCTGCACTTCACCTGGATCGGCGATCCGGTCGCTGTCGCGCCGGTGCTGGCCGAGGTGGAGGAACGGCTCGCTCCGTTCGCGCCGCGCCCGCACTGGGGCAAGCTGTTCGAGCGCGATCCCGCCGCCGCGTACCCCCGGCACGCCGACTTCGCCGCGCTGCTGCGCGAGTTCGACCCGAAGGGGAAGTTCCGCACCGCCGAGATGGACCGCTACTTCCCCCGGGACTGACTCAGCGTCCGGCCGGCATCTGCTGGCGCAGGCTGCCGCGCTGCACCGCGCGGCTGATGTCGCTGGGCGAGACGATGCCGACAAGCTGGTTGTCGACCACCACGAGAGCGCGGCCGTCGGTGCACTCGTTGAGCCGGGGCAGCAGGTCGGTGAGCTGCTCGTCCGGGCGGGCGAGCACCAGCTCGTCGGCCCGGCAGGACACCTCGGCCAGCGTGGTCGACGCACGGCGGTCCGCCGCGATGCCGCGTACCCGATCGAGCGTGACCAGACCGACCGGCCTGCCGTCGACGGTCAGTGGGAGCGCGGAGTGCCGGTACGCGAAAAGGTAGTGGTCGACGAAGTCGGCCACTGTGAGGTCGCCGGACGCGGTCTGCGGCTGCGGCGTCATCACGTCGCCGACCCGGATGCCGCGCAGCGCGTCGCCCATCCGGGCGGCGCGTTCCTCCTGGCCGGCGGCGCCGAGCAGGAACCAGCCGATCAGCGCCAGCCACAACCCGCCGAACCCCGCGCCGGTGAAGAACCGCCACAGCCCCAGCCCGATCAGCACGACGCCGAGCACCCAGCCCGCGCGGGCCGCCACCACCGACGCCTTGGTTCGGTCGCCGGTGAACTTCCACACCGCCGCGCGCAGCAGCCGCCCGCCGTCCAGCGGGGCGGCCGGCAGCACGTTGAAGATCGCCAGCAGTACGTTGATGCCCGCCAGCCAGGCCAGCGCGCCGAGCAGCAGCCCGTGCCCGCCCGCGGCGGCCACCGCCACCGCGATCGCCGCGAAGAACACGCCGATGATCAGGCTGACCAGCGGCCCGACCCCGGCGATCCGCAGCTCGGCGCCCGGGTCCTTCGCCTCGCCCTTCAGCTCGGCGACACCGCCGAACAGCCAGAGCGTGATGCCCTCGACCTCGATGCCGTTGCGCTTGGCGACCACCGCGTGCGCCACCTCGTGGGCGAGCAGACCGACGAAGAAGACCACGGCGGCGGCCAGGCCGGCCGCGAAGTAGGCGACGGGGGAGTGACCGGGGTACGAGGCCGGGAACAGGCTCGCCGACAGCGCCCACGCGATCAGCACGAAGATGACCAGGACACTCCAGTTGACGCCGACCGGTACGCCCGCGATCCGACCCAGACGGAAACTCGCCCTCATGTTTCCGTCATACCCGGCGGACCCACCCGCACACCAGAACCTGCCGCACGGCGTGCCGGTTCTGCGGTGGGTGCAGAGCCAGGAGGATCGGGGTGCCAGGTGGCGGCGCGTTCGATTGATCAACTTTGATGGGAGAACTAGCCTTGCGTAGATGAGGAGTGTTCGCGGCGTAGCCGTCTGGGCGTTGTTGGTCTTCTTGGGAGGGCTTGCGCTGCTGCTCTCCCCGCCCCTGATCGACTACGCCTTCGATCCGAGTACCGACTGGGAGCGCTTGGCGAATATCGGCCAAGCCTACGGCTCGGTCTCTATGCTTCTGTCCGCGCTGGCTCTCGTGGGTGTGGTCGCCACCACCATCAGTCAAAACAGGCAGGCCCGCATCGCATTGGAATACGCGCAACGTGACCAGCACGCCTTGTTGCTCAAGATGGCCATAGATGATGCCGTGCTGATGGAGTGCTGGGGGTCGCTGACCCAGGACCCTGCGCCTGAACGGCGGAGGCAGCGGGCCTACATCAATCTGATCCTCAACTTCTGGGCCACGACCTGGCAACTGGGCGGGATGCCTGAGAGCCAGTTGCGAGGACTGCTGGCGGCTGACATCTTCGCCACCGAGATCGGCTTGAGGTTCTGGGAGCAGGCGCGGCTTACGCGGAAGGTCGTGCACGCGGGGGCGCAGCCAGCAGCGTTCGACCGGATTGTAGAGGACGAGTACCTGCGTGCCCTGGCGAAGCTACGAAGCACGGAGGCTTCGGGCATTGGATCGTAGGGTCAGGGTGCGCAGGCGATGCCTGCCGCGTTCAGTTCCGGAACGTCTCGTGCTTGACGCCCGCGACGAAGGTCGACCAGGCTGCCGGGTCGAAGGCGAGGATAGGACCTCGCGGGTCCTTGCTGTCGCGTAGCCCGACCACGCCGGGCAGGTTGTCGGCGACCTCGACGCAGTCGCCGGAACCGTTGCTACGGGTGCTCTTGCGCCAGGTCATCGTCGCCTGGTTGGCCTCTTCCACCCGCGCCGTCCTCTCATAGCTCGTCGATCGCCCCCAGGATGAGGTCGCGCGACTCCCGGGCGCCGGCCGCCGTGGCGACCAGGTGCTCGAAGACGCGGCTGTACTCCCTCACCTGTTGGCCTTCGAGATAGAGGCTACCCGCGCGGGTCTCGACGTAGACGATCCCCGGATCGGCCGGCTCGGGGAAGGTCAGCACGCTGAAGGCGCTGCCCATCGACCCGTACTCGCCCGCGCCGAAGGTCAGGATCTGGATGGTGCGGCCGGGCCGGTCCGCCTCCTCGGCCAGTCGCCGCAACTGCGCCGCGAACAGCTCCGCGCCGCCGACCGGGCGCCGTAGTGCGGCTTCGTCCAGCACCACCCAGAGCTTCGGCGGAGTTTCGGTGTCCTGACGGCGCATGCGCAACTCGACCCGCCGGTCCACCTCGTCGGTCGGGGCGTCCGGGTGCTCGGCGCGGATGACCGCGCGGGCGTAGTCGGCGGTCTGGAGTAGACCCGGAATCAGTTGCGGCTGGAAGGTGCGGATCTCGGCCGCCTCGGCCTCCAGCCCGACGTAGACCTCGAACCAGTCCGGCAGCACGTCGTCGTACGCCTGCCACCAGCCGCGCTTGCGGGCATCGCGGGCGACCTGGACGAGTGCGTCCACCTCGTCGCCTTCCACCCCGTACAGCTCAAGAAGTCCACGGGCGACCGGCGGCATGACGGACACCTGGGCGTTCTCGATGCGGCTGATCGCCGACTTCGAGATCCCCACCTCCTTGGCGGCCTGGTCGGCGGTCATGCCGGTCTGCTCACGGAGGCGACGGAGGGCAGCGGCCAGGCGTCGACGTCGGACGGTCGGGCTTCCAGTCATGCCGGTCAGTGTGGCGGAAGCGGACGAGCTTCGCAATGACATCATCCCGAATCGGGAGTTGCGCAAAGGGTGCGGTCCACTGCACGATGAGTGAGTGGCCGGATCGGCTGGGTCATCGGGTGTCGACCTGGGCCACGCGCTGTGCCCTGCTGACGTACTGCTGGTCGAAGGCTGCGGTGGCAGGTGCCGGGGTGGGTCCGCCGGTGCGCGGCGGGCCGGTGGGCCTGCCCTTCCACGGTTCGATCTCGACGGTGAGAGGCAGGTCCTGTCATGCGCGTCTTCCTCCGGCGTGTCCGGCGTCGCCGGCGGTCGGTCCTCGGATCGACCTGCTACCGCTCGTCCACCTACCAGCCCCTGCGTCCGTGGCAGGTCCGTGAGCGGAGCTTCCGGACGACCCAGCTGGGCCGGCGCGGGCTCGACCCGCAGGAGGTGCGGGAGTTCCTCGACCGCGTCGCCGGTGACCTGGCCGTCGTCTACGACGCGCTGGCGCAGAGCCGCCGGGAGACCGACCGGATCAAGAACGCGCTGCGTCGCTGGCAGTCGGAGCAGGCCCGGGCCCGCAACGAACGGGGGTACGACAGGTGACCGAGCGCTGGGTGATCCACCTGCCGGTCGTCGTCAACGACCTGCTCTCCGCTCAGCGGCTGGCCCGGGTGGTGGCGCACTGGTCGCACGTCCTGCCGCAGACCGAGCCCGGCGGCACCACGGTCTCGGCGGAGGACGACCAGAACGTCCGCCACTGGGTGTTCTGCGACCTGTTGCTGTCCGGCGGGCAGCGGTGTCTGCTCCGGCCCGGACACGACGGTGAGTGCTCCCGGCGGTTCCGGCCGCGATGAGCACCCGCTCGACCGGCACCGCGTGCCGCACCGAAAGCGGAGTATGCATGAGCTATGGTGAGAGTATGACGCGGCGCATCACGATCAGCCTGCCCGACGACGTGGCCGAGTACGTCGAGCGGTCGCAGGGCACGACGTCCGGCTTCATCGCCGACGTGCTCCGGCGGAAGATGCGAGCGGACGGTCTGCGTGCCCGATGGGCTGAGCACGGCTATGTGGTGACCGACGAGGACGTCGAGCGGGCTCGCCGGAGGCTGGCACAACAGCCGCCGATCACCGACGAGCAACACGATCGGAACATGGAGTGGCTACGCCAGTTCGGGGACGGTGACGGGGCGGCTGCCGCGTGAACGGGCTCGTCCTGGACACGTCCGCACTGCTCGCGTACGCCGCTGGGGACAGCGTCGAGCCGGGTGCGCTGCTGACCCTCGCGCAGGAGGATCCCGAGCAGGAGGTGTGGATCCCGGCGCTCTGCCTGGGGCAGGCGCAGCTTCAGGTAGCGGGTACTCCGGCCGCCGATCTGCTCGACCTGCTCCTCGACACGGACCGGGACATCCGGATCGCGGTATACGACGGTCCGACCAGCCGGCGGGTGGCCCGGATCGCGGCGAGCCGCAAGGTGCCGCTCGACGTGGCCCACGCGATCGCCACCGCCGTGCTCTACCGGTGCTACCTGGTCACACGGGACGTCGGGACGGTAGCGGCGGCGGCCCCGCCCGACCTCGAGGTCCTCGACATCTCCGACTCCTGGGAATGAGGACCGTAGTCGGTCAGTCGGCCTTTCCGGCCGGGACGACCCACGTCGTCGGCTGGCCGGTGATCGCGGTGATCAGGTCGAAGTCGCCGTCGTAGTGCAGAACGGTCACGCCATGCCGTTCGGCCGTCGCGGCGATCAGCAGATCGGCCATCGAAAGCGAGCGGTGGTTGCCCTTGTGCAGCGCCTGCACCTGGACGTCGATCGCACGATCCCAGATGTCGTCCGGCATGGCGAGCCAGTCAAAGCCGCGAAGCAGCCATCGAGCGCGCTGCGCGTCCTTGGCCGAGCGGGCGCTGTGCACCACCTCGATCTCGACCGCCCCGCAGACCGCCAGCAGACCGCGCTCGGACAACTCGTCCAGGACGGGTGCCACGGCGGGCTTCGGCCACCTGGCGAGCGCCGACTTGTCGAGAAGGTAGCGCTCCCGCGTCATGCCGCTTCGGGCTTCGACGCCTGCTGCGGGTCGGTGAGGTCCGGCAGGCCGCCGCTCTTGAGCCAGTCGGCGAACTCCCGGCGCTTCTCCCGGTTGACCACTTCCTGCAGCGCGGCGTTGACGGTGGCCTTCTTGGTGCCGGTACCGAGGATCTCGGCGGCCTCGGCCAGGAGGTCGTCGTCGACGTCAAGGATGGTCCGGGACACGTGCGCCTCCTCGTCCGAGCACTCGAAACGAGGTGATGATATCAATTTTTGCTGATCTTGATATCTCCGTGGGTCAACGCCGTCGAGGGGCCTCGGCGACCACTGTCGGGGAATACTCGTTCGCCGCCTCGACCGCCCACTCCAGCGCGTAGTCCGCCTCCTCCTCCCAGCCCGGTTCGCCGCCGACGAAGTGCGACCGGCCGGGGAACTCCCGGTAGCCGGTGAGCGCCGTCGAACTCCGGTAGAGGTTGGCGATCGAGCTGGCCAAGGTCGCGGGCACCACGTGGTCCTCGCCGCCCGCGGTGATCAGCAGCGGGGCGCGGTCGCTGCGCTTCTTGTCGATCTCGGTGGCGGAGTTCGGGTCCAGGTTGGCGAACGCGGCCTCGAACAGCACGTGCCCGGCGCCCGGTACGGCGTACCGCTCCCAGGCGGCGTCGGACTCCTGCTGGCTGATGGTGTTGCCGAAGGCGTACCGGAAGTCCTCCGGGGTGAACGGCACGGCGCGGTGCCGGTTGGCCGGGTTGTGCAGGATCGAATACCCGGAGCGAAGCGTGCTGGGCGGCAGCTTGAGCACACCCCGTACCGGCGCGGGGTGCACGGCGACCACCGCGGCGCCGAGGCGGCGGTCCGCCAGCAACTGGGCGATCAGGCCGCCGAACGAGTGGCCCATGATGATCGGCGGGCGCGGCAGGCCCTTGACGATCGCCGCGTAGTGGTCGGTGATGTCGGCGATGCGCTGCGCGGCGATCGGGGCCGGGTCGGCCCGCAGCTCCTGCACCTCGCGGTCCATCCCGGGCCAGGCGGGCGTGAGCACCTGGAAGCCGCGCGCTGAGTACCGCTGCGCCCAGTGCTCCCAGCTCCGCGAGGTCATCCAGAGCCCGTGGATGAGCACGATCGTGTCGACCCGTCCCGTCGGTGCGCTCATGTCCGCCTCCCCGTTTCGCCGCTGGACGGCCCGCGCGTACCCGGACTGGGCGCCGGCAATCCTGCCTGACCGGCCGGACAGGAATTGACGGCTGACCCGGATGATCAGCGTCCTGAGTCGACTGTCAGGATGACGACATGACGGTCAGACTTGCCGACAGGGTCGCCCTGGTGACGGGCGGGAGCCGGGGTATCGGCGCCGCCGTCGCGCGCCGGCTGGCCGAGGACGGCATCCACGTCGCGTTCACCTACCGCACCGCGCAGGACAGCGCGAAGTCCGTGGTGGCCGAGATCGAGGCGTACGGGCGGACCGGCCTGGCGATCAACGCGGACAGCGCCGACGCGACGGCCGTGATCGGCGCAGTGGACCGGACCGTCGCCGAGTTGGGGCGGCTGGACATCCTGGTCAACAACGCCGGCGTGTTCGCGGGTGGGCCGATCGAGTCGGTCAGCCTCGACGCCCTGGACCGGGCGATCGCGGTGAACGTGCGCGGGGTCTACCTCGCCACCCAGGCGGCGGTACGCCACATGGGCGCGGGCGGGCGGATCGTCAACATCGGCAGCAGCTTCGCCAGCCGCGTCCCGGCACCGGGGGTGAGCGCGTACGCGATGACCAAGAGCGCCGTGAACGGGCTGACCCGGGCGCTCGCCCGCGAACTCGGTCCGCGTGGGATCACCGTCAACCTGATCCTGCCCGGCTCGACCGACACCGACATGAACCCGGCGGACAGCGCGGGCGCGGACGGGCAGCGGTCGCACATCGCCCTCGGCCGGTACGCGACCCCGGACGACGTGGCGGCGACTGTCAGTCACCTGGTAGGCCCCGGCGGACGGCACGTCACCGGCGCGTCGATCGCGATCGACGGCGGCGCGACGGCCTGATCGGCCCCAGAGCGTCCGGCGTCGGCGGCGTGACCGCCTGACAAATGTCACGGCCGGAAGGTGACTGCCGCTCCGGGGAACCGGACACCGCACGCCGGAGCATCGGGACATGACCGATTCCGCACCGGCCGTGGACCTGGCCGGACTCACCAAGACCTTCGGCCCGGTGACCGCCGTCGACGGGCTCGACCTGCGGATCGCCGCCGGTGAGGTGGTGGCGTTCCTCGGCCCCAACGGCGCCGGCAAGACCACCACCGTCGACATGCTGCTCGGGCTGGCCCGCCCGGACGCCGGCACGGTCCGCCTCTTCGGCGGCGAGCCGGCCGACGCCGTCCGGCACGGCCGGGTCGCCGCCGTGATGCAGACCGGCGGCCTGCTCAAGGACCTCACCGTCGCCGAGACGGTACGGATGACCGCGCACTTCTACGGCCACACCCGGCCGGTGGCGGAGGTGCTGGAGCGCGCCGGCATCGCCGGGATCGCCGACCGGGCGGTGGGCAAGTGCTCGGGCGGTCAGCAGCAGCGCCTGCGGTTCGCGCTCGCGCTGCTGCCCGACCCGGACCTGATGGTGCTGGACGAGCCGACCACCGGCATGGACGTCGAGGGCCGGCGCGACTTCTGGCAGGCGATCCGGGCCGACGCCCGCTCCGGCCGGACCGTCCTGTTCGCCACCCACTACCTGGACGAAGCCGACGCGTACGCGGACCGGATCGTGCTGATCCGCCAGGGCCGCGTGGTCGCCGACGGCACCACCGCCGAGATCAAGAACCTTGCCGCCGGGCGGGTGGTGCGGGCGACGCTGCCCGGCGCCGACCAGGCCGCGCTCGCCGCGCTGCCGGGCGTCCGCTCGGTCGAGGTACGCGGCGACGCGGTCCTCGTGCACACCGGGGACTCCGATGTGGTCGCCCGGCACCTGCTGACCCGCACGGACGCCCGGGACCTGGAGATCACCTCACGCAACCTCGAGGACGCCTTCCTCACCCTGACCGCCTGAACCGGGGAGCCTCGCCATGACCGCCACGACCTCGTCCACCACCGCCCGCGCCGTCGACCGCCGGCCGCCCATGCTCGGCGGGTTCTGCGCGCCGGTGCTCGCCATCGAGATACGCCGGGTGCTGCGCAACCGCCGTACGCTGCTGTTCATCCTCGTCATGCCGGCCGTGTTCTTCCTGCTGTTCGGGCTGCCCACGCGCGGGGAGAAGCTGGACAACGGGCTGCCGGTCACCGGCTGGATCATGATCAGCCTGGCCGTGTACGCGGCGATGGTCGCCACCACCAGCGCCGGCGCGGCCGTCGCCACCGAACGCGCGCTGGGCTGGAGCCGGCAACTGCGGCTCACTCCGCTGCGCCCCGCCGCGTACGTGGCGACGAAGGTGGCCACCGCGATGGTGCTCGGCCTGCTCGGCGTACTCGTGGAGTTCGCCGTCGGCGCGGCCTCCGGAGTGCGGCTGCCGGCCCACGTCTGGGTCGAGTCCGGCCTGACCGCCTGGGTCGGCGCGCTCGTGTTCGCCGCGTTCGGGCTGTTCGTCGGCTACCTCGCCCCGGCCGAGAACGTCATGCAGTTCATGGGCCCGGCGCTGGCCATCCTGGCCATGCTGGGCGGCCTGTTCGTCCCGCTGGAGCTGCTGCCCGACGTGATGCAGCAGATCGCCAAGTTCACCCCGGTGTACGGGGTCGGTCAGCTCGCCCGCGCGCCGCTGACCGGCACCGGGGTGGACTGGGCGGCGGTGGCGAACGTGACCGCCTGGACCGTGTTCTTCGGCCTCGGCGCGGCCCGGCTGTTCCGCCGGGACACCACCCGTGTCTGAGCGGGGTCTAGCGTGGTCGGCGTGACGTCGCCGCCCGGTCCGGCCCGGCCGGTGAACCGCCACTGGCGGTTCACCGGCTGGCTGCTGGCGGCGGTCTGGCTGTTCTTCCTCAACATCCCGCTCGGCACCGCACTGCACCAGCCCCAACTGTGGCGGCGGCTGGTCGGGATCGGCGCGCTCGTCGCGTTCGCCGTGGCGTACGTGCTGATCTTCGAGTGGGCCCGCGCCCGGCGGCAGCGCAACCTGTCGGTCCCGCCCGGCCGGGCCCGGCTGCTGATCGCCGTGCTGCTCGCGCTCGGGCTGGCCGGGATCCCCGGCACCGGCGGCGACTGGCTGACCACACTGGTCTTCGTCGGGGCAGCCGCGGTGTTCCTGCTGCCGTCGGCAGAGGCGCTGGTCGTGGTGGTGCTGGCCGCGGCGGCGCCGCCGGTGACCGCGCGTCTGGTGCCCGGCTGGGAGCACGAGAGCACACTCGTCTTCGCGGTGCTGCTCGCCTCGTTCGCGATGTTCGGGGTGAGCCGGCTGGCCCAGCGCAACGGCGAACTCCAGGCCGCGCAGCAGGAGATCCGCCGGCTGGCGGTGGCCGAGGAACGCGCCCGCGCCGCCCGGGACCTGCACGACATCCTCGGGCACTCGCTCACCGTGGTGGCGGTCAAGGCCGAACTGGCCGGCCGGTTGCTGGAGCTGGACCCGGCCCGCGCCGCCACCGAGGTCGCCGACATCGAGCGGCTGGCCCGGGAGGCGCTGGCGGACGTGCGGAGCACCGTCGGGGCGTACCGCGGGGTGGATCTGGCCTCCGAACTGGCCGGCGCGCGGTCGGCGCTGACCGCCGCGGGCGTCGTCGCGGAGCTGCCGGAGTCGGTGCCGCCGCTGCCGGCGGACCGCGACGAGCTGTTCGGCTGGGCGGTCCGCGAGGGGGTGACGAACGTGGTGCGGCACAGCGGCGCCCGCCACTGCGTCATCCGGGTGGAACCGTCGGCGGTGGAGGTACGCGACGACGGCCGGGGCCCGGCGGACCAGCATGGCCCGGCCGGGCACGGGCTGGCCGGGCTGCGGGAGCGGGCCCGGCGGCTGGACGCGACGGTGACGGTGACGGTGGCGCGGCCGGACGACGGGCGTGGCTTCCTGCTCCGGGTGACGGTGCCCGCGGCGGATCCGGACGGAGGGACGCGCCCGTGACCGAGCCGATCAGGCTGCTGCTCGCCGACGACCAGGCGCTGGTCCGGGGCGCGCTCGCAGCGCTGCTGTCGTTGGAGCCGGACCTGACTGTGGTGGCCGAGGTGAGCCGCGGCGACGAGGTGGTGCCGGAGGCGCTGCGCACCGGCCCGGACGTGGCGCTGCTCGACGTGGAGATGCCGGGTCTGGACGGGGTGGCCGCGACCGCCGCGCTGCGGGCCGCGCTGCCGTCCTGCCGGGTGCTCGTGGTGACCACGTTCGGGCGGCCCGGCTACCTGCGCCGGGCGATGGAGGCGGGCGCGAACGGCTTCGTGGTGAAGGACACCCCGGCCCGGCAGCTCGCCGACGCGGTCCGCCGGGTGCACGCCGGGCTGCGGGTGGTCGACCCGGCGCTCGCCGCCGAGACGCTCGCCACCGGGCCGAGCCCGCTCACCGAGCGGGAGACCGAGGTGCTGCGTACGGCGCGCGGCGGCGGCACGGTGGCCGAGCTGGCGGCGACGTTGCACCTGTCCGAGGGGACCGTACGCAATCATCTTTCCGCAGCCATCGGCAAGACCGGCGCCCGCAACCGGGCCGACGCGGTGCGGGTGGCCGAGGCCAACGGCTGGCTGCTGGGCTGAGCCCGGTCAGGGCAGGCGGTCCACCACGACGAAGGCGGTGCCCGGCTCGACCTCGGTCAGCAGCAGGCGCTGGGCGCTGCGGGTCAGCCGGATGCAGCCGTTCGTGACGTTCTTGCCGAGCGTGTCGTCGTTGTACCAGCTGTGCAGTCCGATGTGGGCGCCGCGCAGCCCGGTCGGCACCGCACCCGGGTCGTCCGGGATCGCGCCGAGGGCGAAGATGTCGACGCCGCCGTAGACGGCCTCCGGGGGCGGGGTGCGGCCCAGCACGAACGTGCGGCCCAGCGGCGTGAGCTGCCCGGACATGCCGAGGCTGACCGGCCAGGTGCGCATCGCGCGCCCGTCCCGGCTCCAGGTGAGGCGGTGGGTGCGCCGTTCCACCACGATCTGGTCGCGCAGCGCCACCGTGGTCCAGCCGCCCGAGGGCAGCCAGGCGATGGTGCGGTTGGCCGACGGGAGCAGCACGGCGGTCCAGCCGGAGCGGCGTTCGACGATCGGCACGGTGAGCCGTACGCCGTTGATGGTCGGCGCGAGGAAGGCCAGCGGACGGCCGCCCGGCGCGTCGTACGCGGCCACGTTGCGGTTCGGGCGCAGCCCTTCGCCGAGCTGGCGGGTGTCGGCCGGGTCCGGGTCGGGCGGGAAGCCGCGCGGCGCCGGGTCGTAGGTGATCACCGGCAGGTCGTCCGGCGGGCGCGCGGCGGGCGGCACCGACTCGTACGGCGACGGGCTCGGCGCGGCGGTCGTGCTCGTGGGCGCGGCGACGACCGGCGTTGACGGGCGCGCGGGCGTGACGGTGAGCGCGCGGCCGACCAGCAGCGCGGTGACGAGCAGCAGCGGTACGGCGAGCGCGGCGATCAGCCAGCCGGGAGGTCGGCGCGCGGCAAACCGGTCGAACAGCACGAAACTGACTGTAACCGACCGGAAGCCCCCGTACCCGGTACTACGGGTACGGGGGCTTCGCGGCCCGGGTGGCTCAGCTGAGCTTCGCGCCGATGTGGATGGCGATCGCGTCGTGCGCGGGGACGTTCGCGGCGAACCAGCCGGACGAGTCCACCGTGATCACCGGACCGCTGCACGAGCCGTTGCCGAACGTGCCGTGGACGACGTCGCAGTAGCGGCCGGCCGGCAGCCCGGTGTAGTACGAGCGGCCGTTCACCGCGCTGCCCTCGTCGTTGATCGTCAGGTAGCCCTTGCCGGTACGGCTGAACGCGATGTGCTGGTAGCCGTTGTCGTACCAGTTGGAGACCCCGGCGCCCTCGGTGGCGTTGCGGAAGCCGACCATGTTGGCGATGACCGGCCAGCGGTGCTCGCACTCCCAGCCCGAGTAGCAGGTGACGTTGGTGATCCGGTTGCTGCCGTCGGCGGGCGGGCCCTGGTCCCGGCCGCTGTAGGTGAAGCTCGACATCACCGCCGGGGTGCCGTACGGCCAGGCCAGCATGAACGCGTTGGCCAGCGCGTACGTGCCGCGGTCGCGGTAGGTGAGCACGCCGCCCTCGCGCTGGGTGTCGTGGTTGTCGGTGAAGACCACCGCCTTCGCGCTCGACAGGTAGCCCCAGGACTCGCCGAAGTTCTTCAGGTACGCCAGCCGCTCGTTGTTGAACATCCGGGCCAGGTCCTTGCCGTACCGGAACTCGTGCACGTCACCGTTGCCGGTGTACTCGGTCGGCTGGATCGGCTCGCCCGCGCCGTAGATGACCTCCTGCACCAGGTACGCGCTGCGGTTCAGCTTGGCCTTGATCGCGGCGATGTCGGCGGCCGGCATGTGCTTGCTGCCGTCCAGGCGGAACCCGTCGACGCCGAGGGAGAGCAGGTCGTTGAGGTACGCGGCGAGCCGGCCGCGCACGTACTCCGACTCGGTCTTGAGGTCGGCGAGGTTGACCAGCTCGCAGTTCTGCACCTCGTACCGGTCGTTGTAGTTGGCGATGTCGTTGTTGCCGTTGCGCCCGCAGTAGTGGAAGTCCTGCGCCGAGTAGATGCCGGGATAGTTGTAGTGGCCGTACGACGAGCCGGCCCACCCGGTGCCGCCGTTCTCCTGCCCGGACATGTGGTTGACCACGGCGTCGACGATCACCTTCACGCCCGCCGCGTGGCACGTGTTCACCATGGACTGGAACTGCGCGCGGGTGCCCTTGCGGGACTCGATCCGGTAGCTGACCGGCTGGTACGACACCCACCACGGGCTGCTGTTGACGTGCTCCTGGGGCGGGGACACCTGCACGTAGCCGTAGCCCTTCGGGCCCAGCGTGCTGGTGCACTCGGTGGCCACCGACGTCCAGTTCCACTCGAAGAGCTGGACGATGACCTTCTTGGCGCCCGGGGTGGCGGCGGTGGCCGGGGGAGCCGCCGCCGTGATCGGGACGAGCAGGCTGGCGGCCAGGCCCAGGGCGAGCGCCGCGGCGCGGAATCGGCGTCGATGCATCAGGACTCCTGCGGGGGTGCGGGGGATGCGGGGGAGTGGAGCCTGTCTCAGTGCTGGCTTCTTGCAGCCCGCGCTGAAATTTTGCGGCAAGGTTACGAGAATGTTGCAAGGACTGTCAACGTATGGGCATTCGTCGTTGCGTCAGGCGCTACACGCGCGTCCGGACCGGACGGTTCGAAAAACCGGCCGAGAAATTCGCCACCGGAGGTGATCCGTCCGCGCCGTCGCTCCGTACCTGAGTGGGGAGCAGGGTCGGCCGGTGGGGGCGCCGCCGCGAGACGATCGAGGAGCAGATGGCCCGGGCACAGCAGAACGAGAAGACGACGACCGTCCGGACCACCACCAGCAGCCGTGGTGCCCGGACCATGTCGAAGTCCGCGATCGCGGCGCTGACCGCTTCCGCACTCGGCCTCGCGTGGGCCGGAGTGGAGCTGGCCGGCGCCGGCGGGCTCATGTACTCGTACGGATTCTTCTTCACCGAGTTCTTCGCCGGGGTGGTCGCCCTGGTCGCGCTCAGCATCACCGTCATGCTGGGCCTGCTCGCCACCGACCGCCTCGTGCTGCTCATCCGGCACCGCGTGCTGCTCCAGTCCGCGCACCGCGCCACCGGCGTGCTCGGCGTGGCCGGACTGGTCTTCCACGTCATCACCAAGGTGGCCATCGGCCGGGCCGGCCCCACCGACGCGGTGGTGCCGTTCATCGGCGGCGCCGGCCTCTACGTCGGACTCGGCACCGTCGCCGCGCTGCTGATGGTGGGCGTGCTCTGGACCGGAATCGTCCGGGTCCGGTTCGCCGGCGTCGGCCCCAAGTGGTTCTGGCGGGCGCTGCACTCGATGGCCTACGTGTCCTGGCCGTTCGCGCTGGTGCACGGCCTCAACGCCGGCCGTCCCGCGGCGACCTGGGTGCTGCTCAGCTACCTCGCCTGCGTGCTGGCCGTGGTGCTGGCGCTGATGGTGCGGCTCTCCGTCCACCTGGGCAAGCGCAGCCGGGAACAGCACCAGGCCGCCGCGCTCAACAAGGCCATGGCCGGCAAGGCCGAGGAGCGGACCGGCGTGTTCGCCGTGCTCACCCGCAAGAAGGACAGCGCCAAGGAGGACAGCGGCGCCGGCCGGGGCCGCTGGGCCGAGGCCACCGCCACCTGGACCGCGCCGGCCGGCACCGCCCGGCGGCGCGACCCCGAGCGGTTCGCCGTACCCGTGGTGCCGGAACCCGGCTCGCTGCGCGAACCGGTCCGTGCGGCCGCCCGCCGCCGCGACGAGGAGCGGGTCGCCACCCGGGTACGCGAGGAGGAGCGCGAGCCGGTCCTCTTCGACCGGGACGAGGAACTGGTGCCGGCACGCCGGTCCGACAGTGAACGCTCCCGCCGTCGTCGCCGGTCCGAGGAGGAGCCGGCGGGCCGCCGGTCCCACACCGACGAGGAGCGGGTGAGCCGCCGGTCCCGGACCGACGAGGAACGGGTCGGTCGCCGCTCCCGGGCCGACGAGGACGTCGCCGCCCGCTACTCGGCCCCGCCGGAGAGCGGTGGCCGCCACTCCGCGCCCCCGGACACCGGTGGCCGCCACTCCGCCCCGCCGGACAGCAGCCGGTACGCCACCCCGGCCGAGGTGGCCCGCTACTCCGCGCCGCCGCGTGCCGGCAACGAGCCGGAGGAGCCGTGGGACAGCCCGCGCCGCTGGGAGACCCGCCCGGTCTCCGGTGAGCCGATCTCGGCCGGGCCGATCTCCGGCAGCCCGATGTCGGCGCAGCCGCTCAGCGGATCCGGCCGGCGCTACCGGGACGAGGAGGACGTGCCGGAGGAGCCGGACTACTGGCGCCCGCCGGCCCGCTACGACGCCGACGAGGCGTTCGTGGACGACACCCCGACGCTCGTCGACCTCGCCTCCCGTCGCGCCATGCGGGCCGGCAAGGACAGCCGGTCCGGCCGGCGCAAGCGGGCCGACGCGGACGCGGTCGACGGGGCGTACTGGGCCGGGCTGCGGGGTGAGGCCCGGTGACGCGGCAGACCACGGTCCCACCGGTCGCCTGCGTCGGCGAGCCCCGCCTGACCGCCGGGTTCGCCGAGTTCGGCCGGCTCGACCTGCTCGCCCACGAGGAGGTGCACGGCCCGATCGGCCCGATGGAACCGGCGGCGCTGCTGCGGCTCGCCGAAGCCATCGACCTCAAGGGCAAGGGCGGCGCGGGCTTCCCGTTCGCCCGCAAGCTGCGCGCGGTGCTGGAGTCCTGCGAGCGGCAGGACCTCTCCGCCGTGGTCGTCGTCAACGCCACCGAGGGGGAACCGGCGAGCTGGAAGGACAAGGTGCTGCTCACCCGCGCCCCGCACCTGATCCTGGACGGCGCCGCGCTGGCCGCGTTCGCGCTCGACGCGGAGGAGATCGTCATCGGCGTCGCCGACGACGACGTGGGCCGGCCCTCGCTGGCCGAGGCGCTGCAGGAACGCCGGATGCCGGTGCCCACCACGATCGTCACGGTGCCGCACCGGTTCATCTCCGGCGAGGGCGGCGCGCTCGTCAACGGCATCAACGGCCTGCCGCACATCCCGCCCGGCACCAAGAAGCGCTCCAGCGACTCCGGCGTCGGCGGGCTGCCCACCCTGCTGTCGAACGCCGAGACGTACTCCCAGCTCGCCGTCGCCGCCCGGATCGGCCCGTACGAGTACGCCGCGCTCGGCACCGACGACGAGCCCGGCACCGTGCTGCTCACCGTCACCGGGTCGGCGAAGCGGCCCGCCGTGGTGGAGTGCGCCGCGGGCACCCCGCTGCGCGAGATCCTCGACCTGTGCGAGGTGCCGCCCGGCCCGGGCATCCTGATGGGCGGCTACCACGGCAAGTGGATCACCGCGGCGGCGGCGGACCGGGCCGAGGTGTCCCGCAAGGGGCTCACCGCCGTCGGCGGCACGCTCGGCGCCGGCATCATCGTGCCGCTCGGCGCCGACACCTGCCCGCTCGGCGAGGCCGCCCAGGTCGTGCGGTACCTGGCCGGTGAGTCCGCCGGGCAGTGCGGCCCGTGCAAGATGGGCCTGCCCGACCTGGCCCGCTCGGTCGACCTCGCGGTCTCCGGCAGCGCCCCGGTCGAGCTGGTCCGCGCCGCGGCCGGGGACGTCAAGGGACGCGGCGCGTGCAGCCACCCGGACGGCACCGCCCGGTTCGCGCTGTCCGCCATGGAGGTGTTCGCCGACGACCTGCGGCTGCACGCCACCGGCGAGGGCTGCGGCAAGCGGGTCAAGGGCACGATGGGCCTGCCCGGCGCGCCCGACGCCAACCCGCAGAAACTCACGCTCGACTGGTCCCGCTGCGACGGCCACGGGCTCTGCGCGCACGTGGTGCCGGACTTCATCCGGCTCGACGGCAACGGCTACCCGGCGTTCCCGCCCACCCCGGTGCCGACGTGGCTGCGCGAAGGCGCGCTCAAGGCGGTAAAGGTCTGTCCCGAACTCGCGCTTCGCCTGGTCCGGGCCGAGTAGAACCCAGGAGCCGCCGATGCGTACCGCCGTTCGCGCGACCTTGGCCGTCTACTCGCAGCCATGCTTTGCACCGGCTGCGCGGCCGGACCCGAGGCCGGGGCGGTGCCACCCGCGGCCCCCGCCGCCGCGCCCCCGGACGTCGCGTCCCCCGCCTCGACGCCGGGCGGGCCGACGTCCGCGCCACCGGCCGCGGTGCCGGCCACGCTGACGTTCACCGGCAAGACCCTCGACGGTACGGCGTTCTCCGCCGCCGCCCTGGCCGGGCGGCCGGTGCTGCTCTGGTTCTGGGCGCCCTGGTGCGCCACCTGCGCCAGCCAGGCGTGGACGGTCGCCGAGATCGCCCCCGCCTACCGGGACACGGTCCCGATCGTCGGCGTCGCCGGGCTCGGCGAGCAGAAGGCGATGAAGGACTTCGTCACCGAGTTCGACCTGGGCGGCACGACCCAGATCGACGACCGCAACGGCGCGCTGTGGCGCCGTTTCAAGGTGACCGAGCAGAGCACGTTCGTCGTCCTGGACCGGACCGGCCGGGTCGTCCACCAGGGATTCCTGGACGGTGAGGCGCTCACCCGGCAGGTCGAGACGCTGGCCCGGGGATGACCGGCGCGCTGCTGCTCGCCCTGACCGCGGGCATGCTCGGCGCGGTCAACCCGTGCGGCTTCGCGATGCTGCCCGCGTACCTGTCACTGCTCGTCGCCGGGCCCGACGGCGGGCGCGGCGCGGTCGGCCGCGCGCTCACCGCGACGGCCGCGCTCACCCTCGGGTACGTGCTGGTGTTCGGCGCGTTCGGGCTGGCCGTGGCGCCGGCCGCCGACTGGTTGCGCCCTCGGCTGCCGTGGCTGACGGTGACGCTCGGCGTGCTGCTGGCGCTGGCCGGGTGCTGGCTGCTCGCCGGCAAGCGGCTGCCCGCCCCGGGCCCGCTGCGCGTCGCGCCCCGGCTCACCCGCACCTGGCCGTCCATGGTGCTGTTCGGCGCGGCGTACGCGCTCACGTCGCTGAGCTGCGCGATAGCGCCGTTCCTGGCGATCGTGGTGACCAGCATGCGGGCCGGGTCGCCGCTGCGCGGGCTGGCGCTGTTCGGCGCGTACGCGCTGGGCATGGCGCTCGTGGTCGGGGTGGCCGCGCTCGCCGTGGCGCTGCTGCGCGGCCGGGTCGTGGCGCGACTACGCGGCGCGGGCGCCTGGGCGCCGCGTCTGAGCGGCCTGGTGCTCGTGGTCGCGGGCGGCTACGTCGCCTGGTACGGCTGGTACGAGGTGCGCCTCGCCCAGGGCCGGTACGACGCCTTCACCGACCCGGTGATCCGCGCCGCCGCCCAGCTCCAGCAGACCCTGGTGCGCGCCGTCGACACTCTGGGCCCCGCCGTCCTCGCGGCCTTGCTCCTGGCCGCCGTGCTCCTCACCCGCCGCCGTCCCCGCTCTCTCTCCCGCGATCTTGCGGTTGGGGCCCGGGCGGAAGGGGTGAAGCGGACTTCTCGCGGGCCGGAAGTGCAAGATCGCGGGGAAGGGGCGGGGACGGCGGCGGGGGAGCGGGTCAGCGCGGGGTGAGGCGGTCGGTGCCGAGCTTGTCGCGCAGGACCTCCGGGACCACCACCGAGCCGTCGGGCTGCTGGTGCTGCTCCAGGATGGCCGGGAACAGGCGGCTGGTGGCCAGCGCCGAGCCGTTGAGCGTGTGCACGAAACGGGTCTGCTTCGCGCCCGGCTCGCGGTAGCGGATCGCCGCCCGGCGCGCCTGGTAGTCACCGGCCCAGGAGACCGACGACACCTCCTTGTACTTGCCGGTGCTCGGCATCCACACCTCGACGTCGAGCGTCTTCTTCATCGAGGCGCTGGCGTCACCGGCGGCCAGCAGGCTGGTCTGGAAGTGCAGACCCAGCTTGCCGACCAGGCCCTCGACGTGCCCGACCATCGCCTCCAGCGCCGCGCCCGCCTGCTCCGGCAGCGTGAACTGGAAGATCTCCACCTTGTTGAACTGGTGGCCGCGCACCGTGCCGCGCTCGTCGGAGTGCGAACCGGCCGCCTCGCGCCGGTAGCAGGGCGTGTACGCGAACGCCTTCAGCGGCAGCTTCGGCGTCTCCAGGATCTCGTCCTGGTACGCGCCGAGGATCGCCGTCTCCGCCGTGGGCAGCAGGAACTGGCCGCGCGAGGACGACTGCTTGTCGATGTGGTAGACGTCGTCGTGGAACTTCGGGAACTGCCCGGCCGCGTAGCCGGCGCTGTCCAGCAGCAGGTGCGGCGGGAGCAGGAACTCGTAGCCGGCCTGGATGTTCTGCTCGATCAGCCAGTTCACCAGCGCCCACTCCAGCCGGGCGCCCAGACCGGTGTACATCCAGAAGCCCGAGCCGCCGAGCTTCACGCCCCGCTCGTGGTCGACCAGGCCGAGCGCGCGGCTCAGCTCCACGTGGTCGCGTACCTTCTCGATGGCCGGCGCCTCGCCGAACGTCCGCACCACCCGGTTGGCCTCCTTGCCCCCGGCGACCACGTCGTCGGCGGGCAGGTTCGGCAGCTCGCTCATCACCGCGCGGAGCCGGGACTGCACCTCGTCGAGCTGGGACTCCAGCTCCGCGAGCTGCTTGCGCTCGGCCTCCGGGGCGACCGGCTGCGGCGTGCCGCCGGACCGTTTCGCCTCCGCGTACGCCCGCGCCTCGGCCTTGCGGCGCTGCCGCTCGGCGTCGATCTCCGTGATCAGGGCGCGTCGTTCCTGGTCGAGCCGCTGGATGTCGTCCAGCGTCCGGGTGACCTCGGCAGGATCCAGACGCTTCGCCAGCGCGGTCGCCACCGCCTCGCGATCCTTCCGGATCAACTCCATGTCGAGCATGCTGCTCGTACGCCTCCGTCCAGGCAGTCAGGTGGGACCTCCAGATGCTACCGTCGCGCCCCCGTCGCCCCGGCCCGGCCCGCACAGCCCGCCGCCACGGGGCCCGTTTCGGTAACGGCGCGTGACGGTGGGGCTGTCGGAGGGGTGTGCTCACAGTCCGTGACGGTGTGCTGGTGCCCGCTCCGACCCGCGCCTGCTCATGGACGCGCTGACCTGGTCAATCTGACGGATCCGCCTTCGGGCGGGTGTGCCCCTTCGGCGACTTTGCTCTGCAGCCACCGACGCGGCGTTCGACGCAGCGTCAGCGTCGCGCGGATGGCTGCAGAGCAAAGTCCGCGAAGGGCAAACATCCCGGGGGAGCGTTCGCATCACGCACAGTCACTGACGTCTTCCGCCGGGGCCTAGCGGAGCCCGGGTGGCGGAGGCCGGGTGGCGGAGGCCGGGGAGCGCTGAGCGTCAGAGGCGTACCGGCATCAGGACCGAGAAGGCGTGCGCGTCGTCGGCCCGCCGCACGGCGAGTGGAGCGATCGGGCCGTCCAGCTCCAGCACGAGCTGGCCGTCGCCGGACCCCAGCGCGTCCAGCAGGTACTCCCGGTTGAGCCCAACCCGAAGCGCGTCAGCGCCGGCCGCGCCGGCCGGGTCGACAAGGCGCAGCTCGCCGCGGCCGTCCAGGCCGAGCGCCACCACCTCGTGCTCGACGCCCTCGTGCGCGCGGTGGCAGACCGGGACGCCGTCGGCGGTGAGCGCCGCGCGCAGCGCCGCGCCGTCGACCGGGATCCGGTACGCGGGTACGTCACCGAGCTGCGCGCGCAGCAGCCGGCGGTAGTCCGGGAAGTCGTACGGCAGCGGTACGGCGGTCAGCGGCCGGCCCGCCACCGTGACGGTCACCCGGCCGGGAGCGACGACGACCTCGGTGACGTCCGAGCCGTCGAGGCCCGACACCGAGCCGGCAGCGTCCAGCAGCGCCCGCAGCTCGTCGACGGCGGCCACCGGCAGCAGCACGCTCACCGGCGGGCCGTCGACGGTGCCGGCGACCCGGGCCACGGCGAGCCGGTGCCGGTCGGTGGCGATCAGGTGCACCCCGTCGAGGGCGACCTCCAGCAGCACGCCGGACAGGACCGGCAGCTCGGGGTCGGCGCCGACGGCGAAGCGTACGGCGTCCACGGCGGCGGCCAGGTCGGTGCGGGACAGCGCGAGGCGGGTGGTCACTGTGGGCTCCTCCGGGTCGATCAGGCAACGGATCCGGGAGAGCTCGCGACGCGCGTCGGCCAGGCCGTCCTCCAGGCGGCGCAGGTGCGCGTCCAGCAGCCGGTGCACCTCGGCCGGCCGGTGCCGGTTCCGCAGCGCCTCGGCGATGCCGGCCAGCGGCATCCCGACCCGGCGCAGCCCGGCCACCAGCCGGGCCGGGTCCACCTGCTCCTCGGTGTACCAGCGGTAGCCGGTCACCGGGTCCACCCGGGCCGGGGCCAGCACCCCGGAACGGTCGTAGAACCGCAGCGCGCTGACCGTCAGGCCACTGGCCCGGGCCAGCTCGCCGATGCTGCGAAGCTCGCTCTCCACGGCCGTCATCCTGTGACCTCAAGCGGGTCGAGGGTCAACCTCACGCCGGCAGCGTGCGGAACGTGATGCCCGCGCGTACCAGCCGGTCCAGCAGCGCGTCGCCCATCGCCGCGACCGGCGTGACCTGCCCGGCGGTCTCCGGCAGGTCGTCGAAGGCCAGGCAGAGCGCCGACTCGGCGAGCATCTTGGCCGTCTCGTCGTAGCCCGGGTCGCCGCCGGCCACCTCGGTCACCACCCGGCGGTCGCCACCGGTGCCCACGAACCGCACCCGGAACCACGACTTGGCCCGCTGCTCGGCGGTCGGGCCCTGCCCGGAGGCGAGCCGTCCGAGCAGCCAGCGCCGCGTCGGCGCCACCTTCACCAGCCCCATCACACCGGCCAGCCCGACACCTGCCATGAGCACCGTGGGCAGCCGCTTCAGCGCGGCGAAGTGCCGGTAGCGGAAGTCCGGGCCGTACTCCGGGCGGGCCGCCGCGGACCGGCGGACCACCTGCGGGTCGATGGTGGGCAGGGGCACCGCCCACTGGCCGAACTCGCGTACCCGGCCGACCTTGCCCGGCACCGCGCGGACCCGGCGCCCGCCGGGCTTCGGCTCCATCGCCCGCCGCGCCCGCGCCGCGCGGCTCGTCTCACCGGTACGGGAGAACGCGGTGAGCGCCGAGTGGTACGTGCCGGCGGAGAACCGGCCGCCGGCCCGCACGTACCCGTCCACGGCGATCGGCCCGTCTGCGGGCAGTTGCTTGACCGTGTACCAGACGCCCAGGTCGTGCGGGATCGAGTCGAAGCCGCAGGCGTGCACCAGGCGGGCCCCGGTGCGTACCGCCTCGGCGTGGTGCCGCACGTACATCCGGTCCACGAACTCCGGCTCACCGGTGATGTCGAGGTAGTCGGTGCCGGCCGCGGCGCACGCGGCCACAAGCGGCTCGCCGTGGTGCACGTACGGCCCGACGGTGCTGGCCACCACCCGGGCGCACTCCGCCACCGCGCGCAGCGACGCCGGGTCGGTCACGTCGGCGGTGAGCAGCGGCAGCTCGGCCAGGGCCGGGTCGATCGCGGCGAGCCGCTCCCGCACCGCGGCCAGCTTGTCCGGGTTACGCCCGGCCAGCGCCCAGCGCAGCCGCTCCGGCGCGTGCCGGGCCAGGTACTCGGCGGTCAGCCCGCCGGTGAAGCCGGTGGCGCCGAACAGGACGAGGTCGTACCGACGGTCTGCGCGCATCCGCCGAGTGTGCCATCCACGGCGTTCACCTTCACGGCGTGAAGACCACCCGGACGCATCCGTCGGCCCGGTCGCGGAACAACGCGTACCCGTCGGCGCCGCGCTCCAGCGGCATCCGGTGCGTGGCCAGATGCTCGGTGACCAGCTCGTCGCGGGCCATCCGGGCCAGCAGCTCCGGGATCGCCGTCGCGCCCCGCCGCCGGGCCGCGCGGACGGCGAGACCCTTGTCCGCGAGCGCGCCGAGCGGGAACCGGTCCACCACCCCGGGCCGGGCGTCGAGCACCACCACGACGCCGCCCTTGCGGCACGCGTGCACCGCCTCGCGCAGCGCCGCCCCGCCGTCCGCCTCGGTCAGCGGCCACCGGTTCGGCTCGGCCGGCACCCCGGAGGCGTCGACGCACACGTCCGGGCCCCGGCCGCCGCTGCGCTCCCGCAGCTCGGCGAGCACGTCCACGTACCTGTGGTTGAGCGCCTCCACCCCGGCTTGCCGGGCGATTATGCTCAGCCGGTCGTCCCGGTCGTTTCTACCACGATCACCCGGTCCGCGCCCCGGGCCACCGCCGCCCCGGCGGTGAGCTGGCCGACCGCGCCCGCGCCCCACACCGCCACCACGTCGCCCGGGGCGACCTCGCCCAGCTCCGCGCCGTACCAGCCGGCCGGCGCGGCGTCGGCGGCGAACACCGCGCGGTCGTCGCTCACCGACTCCGGTACGGCGAACGCGCCCACGTCCGCGTACGGCACCCGGACGAACTCGGCGTGGCCACCGGCGAACCCGCCCAGCCGGGCCGGCCGGCCGAAGCCGCCCGCTGACGGCTGGCCCCACTCCGGTTCGGCGGTCACGCCGCTCGTGCCGTTGTCGCAGCAGGCGAGCAGCCCTTGCCGGCAGAACCAGCACGCCCCGCAGGCCACCGCGGCGCCCACCACCACCCGGTCGGCGACCCGGTGCCGGCGTACCTCCGGGCCGACCTCGACCACCTCACCGAGGAACTCGCGTCCGAGCACCTCCCCGGCGGACGCCTCGGGCACCCGCCCGCCCAGGAGCGGCAGGTCCGCGCCGCAGGTCGTGCTGCGGCGCACCCGCACGATCATGTCCTGGGCGTTGCGCAGCTCCGGGTCCGGGACGCGGCGCACCTCCACCGCGTCGGCCCCGGCCCAGCACAGCGCCCTCATCGCACCGGCCCCGGCCGCTCCAGCGGCGAGCGGTCCGCCCGCAGCACCTCGCCGGTCTCCAGGAGCTGCTTGGTCTGCCGCAGCACGTGGCGCAGGTACCGCCCCGGGTCGTCACCGACCAGGTGCGCGGCGAACCCCGGCAGCGTGCACTCCCCGCCCAGCGGACGGATCGCCAGTTCGGTGCCCCGACCGCCCGGCGCGGGGCGGGCCCACACCTCGACCGCCCCGTCGAGACGGCGCAGCGGCTCGGGCCACCGTCCGGCCGGGAGCACCCGCTCGGGCTCGGCGGCCACCGTCACCTTCTGCCACCGCCCCGGCCGTGGATCCGTTGCGGCCCGCTGCGGCAGGCGGTCGGCCAGCCTCCGCGCCCCGCCGGCCGCCAGCGCGCCGGCCGTCAGCCGTCTGATCCGCGCCACCTGACCTCCCGAGGGTCCCGGCCTCGGGCGGCCGGCGCTGCCCGGCCGGCCGCCCGCGTGCCTCCAGGGTGGGCGAGGGGCGGGTGAGCCGGGTTCGCCCCGAAGGGGTGAACCGGCCCGGTGCGGGTAACCGCTGCCCGCGTCGACAGGGGGAGGGATGCATGCCGGAGGAGGCCGACCAGGTCCGATTCGTGGCCGCGCCGCACGAC
>NZ_KK037233.1:5931192-5933958 GCF_000568915.1 Micromonospora sp. M42
ACCTGGCGCTGGCGCTCGTGGCCTGGCACCGGGACCGGCCCGCGGAGGCCGTGGCCCACCTGGCGCTGGCCGGTCCGGCCACCGCGGAGCCGGGGGGAGCGGCGCTGGCCGCGCTCTGCCGGGCCGGGCTGCTGGCCGACGGCGACGACCCGGCGGGCGCGCTGCGCACACTCGCCGGCGCGCGGGTGGTCGCGCCCGGCGCGGAGCTGGGTGGGTGGCTGGCCGCCGAGGAGGCGCAGGTACGCGCGGCGGCCGGTGACGCCGACGGCGCCCGGGCGCTGCTCGAAGCCACTGGTGACGGGCCGGCGCCGGCGCTGGCGTCCGCCCGGTTGCTGCTGCGCGCCGGTGACGCCCGCGCGGC
Organism: Micromonospora sp. M42; assembly: GCF_000568915.1. NCBI lineage: Bacteria > Bacillati > Actinomycetota > Actinomycetes > Micromonosporales > Micromonosporaceae > Micromonospora > Micromonospora sp. M42. The sequence goes on from NZ_KK037233.1 coordinate 5,931,554, forward strand.
CGAGCGGACGCTGCCCGACTGGGCCGGGCCCGGCGCGGCGGACTGGCCGCTGCCGGTGCGGCTGGGCGCCGGGCTGCTCGACGCGGTGCTGGCCGGGGGGTCCGGGGACGCCCGGCGGGCCGGGCGGGCGCTGGAGGAGGTGCTGGCGCTCGCCGAGCCGGACGGCTACCGGCGCGTCTTCACCCGGACCGACCCGGGGGTACGGGACCTGCTGGCCGCGCACCTGGACTCCGGGACCGCGTACTGGGCCACGGTGAGCGAACTGGTCCGGGGCGCGGACGCGCAGCCGGTCACCGGGCCGGCGGACGGCGCGGCGCGCGGGCTGGACGAGCCGCTCACCGAGCGGGAGCTGACCATCCTGCGGTACCTGCAGAGCATCCTGTCCAACGTGGAGATCGCCGCCGAGCTGTCGCTGTCGGTGAACACCGTCAAGACGCACGTGCGCAACATCTACCGCAAGCTCGACGCGACCCGCCGGCGGGACGCCGTCCGGCGGGCGCGTGAGCTGCGGTTGATCTGACTCAGGCGTCGGCGGCGGCGTCCACCACTGTCAGCAGTTCGGCCAGGTCGTAGCCGCCGTCGTGGCGGACGCCGTTGACGAACAGCGTCGGGGTGCCGTTGACGCCGCTGCGGATGCCGCCGACGAAGTCCTGCCGCACCCGGTCGGCGTACTCCTGGCGGCCGACCTCCGCGGCGATCTCGTCCGGCGACAGTCCGATCTGCTCGACGCCGAGCGACAGGTGCACCGGGTCGAGCTGGTCCTGGTGCTGGAAGAGCCAGTCGTACATCTCCCAGAACCGGCCCCGGGCGGCGGCCGCCTCGGCGGTCTCCGCCGCGCTCTCCGCGTACGGGTGGATGTTGGCGATCGGGAAGTGCCGGTACGCCAGCCGCACCACGTCGGCCCGCTGGCGCAGCACCTCGGTCAGGTTCGGGTACGCGGCGCCGCAGAACCGGCACTGGAAGTCGCCGTACTCGACGATCGTGACCGGCGCGTCCGCCGGCCCGCGGACGTGGTCGTGTTCGGTCACCGGGGTCCGCAGCCGCGCGGTGGTGACCTGAAGTGGCGTGGTCATCGGGCGCTCACCCGCCGATCCGCGTCCAGCCGCTCCAGCGCGTCGAGGATGCCGTCGACGCCCGGGTTCACCTCGGGCGGCGACAGGTGGCTCCAGGCCACCCGGCCGTCCGGGTCGATCACCACGAGCGCCCGGTCGGACTGCCCACGCGGCGCGTACGCGCCGTACCGGCGCGACACCTCGCCCTTGGGCTCGAAGTCGGCGAGCAGCGGGAACCGGATGCCCTGGCTCTCGGCGAACGCCCGGTGCGAGTCGACGCTGTCCACCGAGATGCCCAGCAGCACCGCGTCGTACCGCTCCAGTTCGGGCAGGGCTGCCTGGTAGAGGGCCATCTGCTCGCCGCAGACCGGTGACCAGTCGGCGGGATAGAAGGCCAGCACCACCGGACGGCCCCGGAACTGCCCGGGACCCACCTGTCGCCCGTCCGGCGCCGCCGGCAGCGTGAACCCGGGGGCGGCCCGCCCGGGTGTGATCAGCCCGTTCGGATCACTCATGCCTCCCACCATGGCGGGCGCCCGGGTGAGGCGGGCTCACCCGGGCGGGGTGGTTCGGCTCAGCGCACGACCAGGTGGTTGTGCACCTCCCGGATGCCGGGGGCGTTCCACACCACCCGCTCGATCTCCGCGCGCTCGCCGGGCGAGTGGACCTGCCCGCCGAGCACGATGGTGTCGCCGTGCACCCGGACGTCGACGCTCTCGGCCTCGGTGGCGGCGTTGCGCGCGAGCGCGTCCACGATCCGTTCGGCCAGGTCGTGGCCGTCGGCGCGGACCGCCGGGCGCACGGCGATCCCGTTGCTCACCCCGCGTACGCCGGTGAGCCGGGCGACCGACCGTTCGGCGGCCCGCCGCTGGTACTCCCACTCGACGTCGCCGTGCAGCGTGACCCAGCCGTCGGAGACCGTCACCTGCAGCGTCTCGACCGGCACGAACGCGTCCCATTCCAGCGCCCGTACGGCCGCGACGGCGATCTCCGGGTCCTCCCGGCCGGCCGCGGTGGCGATCTGGACGGCGAGGTCGTTGGCGACCGCGCGGACCCGGGCGGCCCGGTGCGCGGCCCGCTCGGCAGCCCACTTCTTGGCGTAGCTGTCCACCCGGCCGGTCAGCGTCACCACGCCCTCGGTGACGGTTACGCCGATCTCGTCCGGGCCGACCCGGGGCTCCCAGGTCAGTTCGTCGAGCACCGCGGACTGGATGTCCCGGTCGGTGCGCGTGATCGTGTCGGTGGCCATCCGGCTCTCCCTCCGTCGATGGCGGCGCGGGCACGCGGGTCCCGCACCCGCGATCCTGCGCGTGTCCGGGGTGACCGGCCCTCACCCGGTCCGGGTGGGGGAGA
>NZ_KK037233.1:5934374-5940463 GCF_000568915.1 Micromonospora sp. M42
CGGGTGGCGTCGCGCACGCTGTCACCGGCGGAGCCGGCCGCGGAGAGCAGGTGCTGCCACGCCTGGTCGGCGACCCGCTCGGCCTTGCCCCGGCGGTCCAGCAGGTTGGATCCGAACATCGTTCTACCTCCTCGGGTGCCGAAGGCCGGCGGCCACTTCGGACTCCGGTGTCCATCCGGCGCGTTCACTGTCTCGGGGCAGTGCCCCACCGGCGCACGCGGCAAACCCTCGCGGTGGTGCCCGGCTCGTGAGCAGCGAACGGGACGAACCACCCGAACGCGCCGGGACCGGTGCCGACGGGACGTGCGCGCGCCCGCTACCCTGGTCGGCGGATCGACGGGTCCGACCGGCCGTACGGCTGGCCGCGGCCCGCGTCGAAGGGGAAACTGGAACCCGGAGGTCCGGATTGGGAGCGCCCAGGTGTGCCCAGTTCGCGAATTGCTCATCCCGGGGGGTGGCGACCGGGCCGTTGGAGGAATACTCTCGGTCGCGGCCCGCGTACTGATGAGGCGCCCGTCAAGGGCGAGTGGAGGTGCTCGCGTGAGCCTGTCGATCGTGAAGTCGGTGCGGCCGGGTGGTGTCGTCCAGATCGCGCCCCGTGGGGAGATCGACGTCGACACCGCGTACGAGGTGCGGGAAGCGATCGCCGAGGTGCTCGCGAAGGGCCGTCCCTCGCGCATCGAGCTGAACATGCGGCTCGTCACGTTCATCGACTCGGTCGGCATCAGCGCCATGGTGGCCGGCTTCCAGACCTGCGAGGTCAGCGGCGTCAAGCTCGTGGTCACCGAGCCGAGCCGGTTCGTGCACCGGCAGCTCTGGGTGACCGGCCTGCTCGGCCTCTTCGGCGCTCCCGAGCCGTGGTTCGCCGACGACACCCCCGAGGTGCTGCCCGGCGCCTGAGCGCCGTTCGCACCCCCTGCGGCCAGGGGACCTTCTACCCGTTGCCAGCCCGGCGTCGGTACGGGACGATCGTCGCGACGTACGACGGCGAGGGGGCCCGCTTGCAGAGCAGCGACAGCTTCAGCTACACCGTGCAGGCCCGGTGCAGCCGGGCCGACGCGGTGGCACTGCTGGGTGACCTGAGTCGCCAGGGCGAGCTGCATCCGCTGATCGTCCGGGTCCGGCAGCTGCCGGCCCGGCCGGGCGCGCTGGCCAGCTACGCGATCACCGACCGGCTGCAACTGGGCCCGCTGCACTTCCCGGTCACGTACCAGGCGGACGTGCTGGTCGCGAGCGAGGACGAGGTGGTCACTGTCGCCCGGCAGCAGCCGGCGACGACGGTGCGCAACCACACCCGGCTACGCGACGAGCCCGACGGCACCGTGCGCATCGACGTGGAGATCACGCTCACCGCGCCGGCGCCGCTGTTCGGGTACGCGTTCCGCCAGGCCCGGGCGGCTCACCTGAGCCTGGCGGCCCGTCTCGGCGCGACGCTGGAGGGCCGGCCCGATCCGGCCGGCCCCCCGGGAGCGCGCTAGTACACCGACAGGTGCACGTGGTTGGTGTGGTCGCTGGACGGGTCTCCGTTGCCGCCGCTGTACGACTTCCACCCGCTGCTGGGCAGCCAGATCTGCTTGAACCAGATCACGTAGAGCACGGCGAGCGGGTCGGCGTTGCGCACGAAGTACGCGGCCAGGTTGTTGCCGTACGTCCGGTCACCGCCGCTGGCCACGCCGCCGAAGCCGTTCTTCTGGGCGGCGAAGTCGCAGGCCCGCCCCTTCGGGTGCTCGCCCGAGCCGCTGGGCCGGTGGCACGAGACGTACCTGGTGAAACCGGCCGCCTTGGCCTGCTGCAGCGCGTGCAGCGTCCGCGGGGTGATGCAGCCGTTGGCCGGGGTCGGGTCGTTGACGCTGCACGACTCCGACGGCCACGAGCCGTCCGAGTTGCGTGGCGCAGGCTTCGCGTTCTTGCTTGAGGTGCCCTGGACGCTGCCGCCGCCGCTGCTGTTGTTGCGTGCGGAACGTTCGTTGGCCACTTCGAGCGCGCGCTCGGCCTGCTCCTTGCGCTTGCCCATCACCTCGACCTGCTTGCGTTGCTCGCGGATCTCGGTGTCGAGCGCGGCCCGGGTGCGGGTGGCCTCGTCCCGGGTGGTGATCAGCTCGCGCACCGTGCGGTCCTCGTGCGCGGCGACCTGTTCCAGCGTGGCGGCCCGGTCCATGAAGCCCGCCGGGCTGCTGCTGTCGAGCAGCGCCGCGGCGGTGCCGAGGCGGCCCGCGCGGTACGCCACCCCGGCGATCTCACCGACCTTGGCGTCACGTACGGCCAGCTCGGCGCCGACCTTCGCGAGCTGGTCGTTGAGCTGCTTCTGGCGGTTCACCGACCGGTTCAGCGCGGCCTTCGCCTCCAGCCAGCCCTTGCTGGCCGCGTCGAGTTGGGCGCGCAGCTCGGGCGTGCCGCCCTCGTCGTCGCCGGGCGCGGCGGCGAGCAGGGCGGTCCGGGGCGCCGCCGAGGCGGGGGAGGCCGGAACGGTCGCGACGCCGACAGTCAGCGTCGCGACGAGCAGGGCCGCCAACCGGGCGGCCGTCCGTCGTACAGGTGCCACTGGGGGCATTCACATGTCCTTCCGTCAACCGCCGACCGGGTTAGCTGACGGGTTCGGGACGGAAGATCCCTACCGCTGACGCGGATGCACCCCACGTACGTGGTTCCCCGGCTCGCCCCTTCGGGCGATTAGGCGACGGCCACCCCACCTGCGCCGGTGACGCCGGTGGCTGCGGCCGCGACCGAGCCTACCGGCGCGGCCCGGGCGTGGCTCCGTTGCGCAGTGCCGCATGGTGGGGCAAAACCGACATAAGTGTACAGCAGTCACGGTGATTTAAGTCTGCCCTAATCACCACTCGGTCTTTCCGCACACTCCGGCTGACGCTCCGGGTTCGACCTGCAACGTGGCGTGATCGATGGAGAAGTCCTCGTGCAGCGCCGTCCGCGCGGCGGCCAGCACCCCGGCCGGGTCCACACCCGGGTCGGTGGTCAGGTGCGCCGAGGCCACCTCCATGCCCGAGGTGAGCGTCCAGACGTGCAGGTCGTGCACCTCGGCCACGCCGGGGACCGCGGCCAGCCGGTCGTGCACGGCGGTCACCTGGAGGTGCTCCGGCGCCGCCTGCACCAGGATGCGCACCGCGGCCCGGCCGAGCCGCCAGGTGCGCGGCAGGATGAACAGGCCGATCCCGACGGCGACCAGTGGGTCCGCCCACCACCAGTCGGTCACCGCGATGACCAGCGCCGCGGCGATCACGCCGAGCGAGCCGAGCAGGTCGCCGAGCACCTCCAGGTACGCGCCGCGCAGGTTGATGCTCTCCTTCGCCCCGGCGCGCAGCAGCGCGAAGGCGACGATGTTGGCGAGCAGGCCGAGCACCGCCACCACGAGCATCGGGCCGGCCAGCACCTCCGGCGGCTCGCCGAAGCGGCGTACCGCCTCGATCAGGACGTAGACCGCGACGGCGCCGAGCAGCACGGCGTTGGCGAGGGCGGCGAGCACCTCCAGCCGGTAGAGGCCGAACGTGCGCTGCGGGTCGGTGCCGGCGCGCCGGGTGGCGGTGATCGCCGCGAGGGCCATGCCGATGCCGAGCACGTCGGTGAACATGTGCCCGGCGTCGGAGAGCAGTGCGAGCGAGCCGGTGGTGAAGGCGGCCACCGCCTCGACCACCATCAGGACGGCGAGCAGCGCGAACGCGGCCCAGAGCCGGCCTGCGTGGCGGTGTGCCGCGTTGGCCACCGCGCTGCTGTGGTCATGACCTGCGCCCACGCCAACACCCTCCCTGCCGCGTACCGGCCGGGCCCAATGTATGCTCACATCGCTATGTATGCAAGTGAACTGTGGGTGGCGCGGGCGTGGCCCCTCACCCCACCGGGTCGAGCGTGGTGAGGCGCTGGGTCGCCCGGGACAGCGCCACGTAGAGCGTGCGCACGCCCGAGCCCGGATCGGCCCGGATCTCGCTCGGCGCCACCAGCACCACGCCGTCGTACTCCATGCCCTTGGCCTGGAGGCTGGTCACCACCTGGAGCCGGCCCGCGCCGAGCGCGCCCAGCCAGCCGGCCACCTCGTCCCGGCGCGGCACCGGCGTGATCACGCCGACGGTGCCCTCCACCTGGCCGAGCAGCGCCTCGGCCGCCTCGACGGTGGCCGCCGGCAGCTCGGCGGCGGGCACCGTGCGCTCGACCGGCGGAACGCCTGTGGACCGGACCGCGTCGGGCAGCGGCAGATCCGGGTAGAGCCGGCGGATCTCCGCCGCCGCCACCGCGAAGATCTCCGCCGAGTTGCGGTAGTTGGTGGTCAGCTCGTAGCGGTGCCGCTTGCGCCGGCCCAGCGCCTGGTCCCGGGCCCGGTCCAGCTCCTGCGGGTCGCCGGTCCAGGCCGTCTGCGCCGGGTCACCGACAACGGTCCAGGACGCCAGCCGCCCGCGCCGGCCGATCATCCGCCACTGCATCGGCGAGACGTCCTGCGACTCGTCCACCACCACGTGCGCGTAGTCGCGGTAGTCGGCCGGACGCTCCCGCGCCGCCGCGCGGGCGGCGCGCTGCCGATCGGCGTACGTGCTCAGCTCGCGCACGCCACCGGCGAGCTGGTACGGGTCGCGCTTGGGCCGGGCCCGCTGCACCGGCTTGCCCAGCAGCGCGTCCAGCTCGTCCAGCAGCGCGATGTCGGCCACCGTCAGCCCGTCGGTCGTGAGCGTGCGGTACGCCTGCCCGAGCAACCGGATCTCGGCCGAGGAGAGGATCCCCCCGGCGTAGCGGCGCAGCCGGTCCGGGCGGGCCAGCCAGTCCAGCACGTGCCGGGGGTGCAGCCGGGGCCACCACGCCTTGAGGAACTCGCGGAACTCCGGCCGCTCGATGATCTCGTCCTCGAACGCGGGCTGCTCCGGCAGCCGTCCCACCCGCAGCGTGCGGGCCTGCGCGTAGAGCGCGGCGAGCACCGCGTCGAACGCCGCCCGGCGTACCTCGTTGCGGCGCGCGCCCCGGGCCAGCGTCCGGTCCCGGATCGCGTCCAGCGCGGGGCGCTCCAGGCGCAGCAGCTCACCCCGGTACAGCAGGCGCAGTTCGGCGGGGGAGTCCGGCACCGCGTCGCGGACCGCGCGTTCCAGCACCCGGCGCATCCGCAGCGAGCCCTTCACCGCCGCCACGTCCGGCGGGTCGGTCCGCGACGCGGACAGGCCGGGGAAGAGCGAGCCGAGCGAGTGCAGCGTGGCGGTCTCCTCGCCCAGTGAGGGCAGCACCGAGGCGATGTACTCGACGAACACGCCGGACGGGCCGACCACCAGGATGCCGCCGCCGGCGTACCGGGCCCGGTCGGAGTAGAGCAGGTACGCGGCCCGGTGCAGCGCCACCGCCGTCTTGCCGGTCCCCGGGCCGCCGGAGACGATCGTGACGCCGTTGCCGGGGGAGCGGATCGCCTCGTCCTGCTCGCGCTGGATGGTGGCGACGATGTCGCGCATGCCCCGGCCGGTGGCCCGGGACAACGTGGCCAGCAGCGCCCCGTCACCGACCACCGCCATGTCCGGCGGCGCGGCCTCCGGGTCCAGCAGGTCGTCCTCGATCCGGGTGACCTTCTCCGAGGCCGACTGGATCGTGCGCCGGCGTACCACGCCGCGCGGCTCGGCGGGCGTGGCCTGGTAGAACGCGGCGGCGGCGGGCGCCCGCCAGTCCACCACCAGCGTCTCCGCGTCCACGCCCCGCACGCCCAGGCGGCCGACGTGCAGCACCTGCCCGGTACGCAGGTCCAGCCGCCCGAACACCAGCCCCTCGTGCTCGGCGTCCAGCACGTGCCGGCGCTGGGCGGCGTGGAAGACCATCGCGTCCCGCTCGACCAGCGCGCCGAAGTTGCCGACCCGGGCCAGCCGGTAGCCCTCCCGCTCGGCGTCGGCCGCCGACCGGCGCAGTTCGGCCAGCCGGGCGTACACCCGGTCGAGGTGGCGCTGCTCGGCGGCGATCTCCCGGTCCAGCGTGGTCTGGTCGGTCAACGCGGATGCTCCTGTGGTCGGACGGCACGACGGGCTGAATGAGGGTACGGGCCCTCGGCAACCGCAGCGCCGGGGCATGCCGTCCGCGATGAGCGTACGTCAGTGCCGTTCCGGAGCGGGAGACGCTCAGAG
>NZ_KK037233.1:5940563-5988338 GCF_000568915.1 Micromonospora sp. M42
TCGTTCACCTGGTCCGGGCGCTCCATCATCAGCATGTGACCGGCGCCCGGGCAGACGGTCAGCTCCGTGGTGGGCAGCGCCGCCGCGATCGACTCGGGCACGGCGGCGGGGTGAGCCGGTCCCGGTCCCCGACCAGCGCGGGGCCGGCAGCCCGCCCAGCGCGGCGAGCGTCTCCAGCCGGTGCTGCGCCCCGATCGAGGCGCGGAACCCGCCGATCGAGCGCAGCGTGGCCCGGGCCACCGCCGAGGTGACCAGCCGGATGTCCGCCGGGTCGCAGCGGTCGCCGAACAGCATCCAGCGGATGCTCGGGCGCAGCGCGCGCAGCAGCGCGTGCGGTGGCCGCCAGCCGCCGCACCGGGCCAGCACCCCGGCGCCGGTGGTCTCGGCGAGCCGGATCAACCTCGTGATGCGGGGGGACAGGCCGTAGACGGTGTGCGTGTGCCCCTCGGCAGTGGTCGAGACGAAGACCAGCCCGGCGGTACGCGCCGCGAACCGGTCGGCGTGGCGGTGGGCGTACTCCATCACCGTCATTCCGCCCATCGAGTGCCCGACCAGCACGATCGGCCCGGACGGGGCGATCTCGTCGACCACGGTGGCGAGGTCGTCGCCGAGCTGGGCGAGCGTGGCGTCGCGCAGCGCCAGGCAGCTCGACCGGCCGTGGCCGCGCGCGTCGTAGGTGACCAGGCGGACCCGGTCGCCGAACCGTTCCCGCAGCTCGGCGACCTGACGGTGCCAGCTGCGGCCGTCGAGCGTCCAGCCGTGCAGCATCACCACGGTGACCTCGGCGTCGACCGGCCCGGTGACCGTCACGTGCAGGCGTACGCCGTCCGGAAGCCGCAGTTCCATGTCGCCACCCCCGAGCCCGTCCGGTTTGCGTCCACCGGGTGTCCCGGCGGTGACACCGGCGTTACCCGTCATGACACCACGGCAACCGGGGCGGGGAGAAGATTCGCGTCCGGCCTATGGACGAGCCGGACGCGCATCCGCCGGCGATCCGCCACCGGTGAGGTGACGCTGCTGCCGCAGGAGCAGACGCGAAACCGCCCGCCGGGTGATCCCGGCGGGCGGTCGCGGTGGTGCGGGTGAAGGGTGCTCAGCCCTCGAAGACGCCGGCCTCGACCAGGCGCTTCTCGGTGGCCTCCCAGCCGTGGTCCGGGTGGGCGGCGGCGAGGCCGTTGATCTCAGCCCGGATCTTGGCGGCGTGGCCGGCGGCGGCCAGCACCCGGATCTCCTCGACGAAGGCCTCGGAGTCGGTGCGCAGGTGCGCGGTCTTGCCGTTGGTCAGGTTGCGCACGTAGGCGTGCTTGCCGCCGTTGAGCGGGATCAGGTACTTGAACTCGCCCAGCACGCTGAGGGCGCCACCCTGGCCAGCCTGGCCGGCCCGGACTGACGCGCGCGCGGTCTTAGAGGTGTTGCTCGCCACGGAGGTACTCCTTGCAGACGTACGGTGGGGACGGAAAGCCGTCCGGGGGCTGTGCGAGTGACGCCCGGGTTGAGCGCCTGCCCGCGAAGATGTACGGCGGCACACAGAACCGCCCAGAGAACTGTACACGACCGCGACACCTGGCTGGTCGTCGCGGCGTCAGAGGGCACAACCGGCTCCACCTCCCGGGTATTTCCCGCCGGCTGGGACCGGCGAATTTTCCGATTCGCTGGCGCACCACCAGTCACACGGGTCATCATGTGTGTCCAGGTACCACTCGGTAGGACGAGGTCGTAGGGGAAGACGCACCTCGGCTCACCGGGAGGTCACCGTGCCAACGCGTGGCGTCGTATACGTCCACTCGACCCCGCTCGCCGTGTGCTCGCACGTCGAGTGGGCGATCGCGCGCGTCCTCGCCGCGCCGGTCAACCTGCACTGGACGGCGCAGCCCGCCGATCCGGGCGCTCGTCGCGCCGAGTGCGGCTGGACCGGCAGCCCGGGGACCGGCGCGGAGCTGGCCGCTGCCCTCCGGCAGTGGCCCATGATCCGTTTCGAGGTCACCGAGGAACCCAGTCCCGGCGTCGACGGCGAGCGTTTCATGTACGTACCGGGCCGGGGCCTGTTCCGGGCCGCCGTCGGCGCGGCCGGTGACATCCAGCTCGGCGAGGACCGGCTGCGCAGCCTGATGGCCGCCGCCCGCAGCCCGGAGGCGCTCGCCCACGCGCTGGACAAGGCGCTGGGCACCGCCTGGGACGCCGAACTGGAGCCCTACCGTTACGCCGGCGACGGCGCCCCGGTGACGCTGCTCACCCGGGTCGGGTGACGGCGGCCGAGTTGCCCCGATACGGTGGGCCGCGTGTCGATTTCCCCGCGGCGCTCCGCCGTCGCGCTCGCCGCACTGACCGCGCTGCTCGTCTCCGGGTGCTCGGACGGGCCGGACCGGCCCCGTCCCACCCCGACGAGTCCGGCGCCGTCGTCGGCCGCGCCCGCGCCGAGCGAGTCCCCGGCCGCTGACCCGGCCGCCCGCGCCGCCGCGCTGGTCGGCACGCTGAGCGACGAGGACCTGGTCGGGCAGGTGCTGATGCCGTACGCCTACGGCAGCTCGGCCACCGAGGTCTCGGCCGGCTCGGCGGCCGGCAACCGCGCGCTGGCCGGCGTCGACACCCCCGCCGAGATGGTGGCGAAGTACCGGCTCGGCGGCGTCATCCTGGTCGGCTTCAGCGCCGACGACCCCACCTCCGGCAACCAGGCCACCACCAACGTCGACAACCCGAAGCAGGTCCGGGCGCTCACCGACGGGCTGCGCGCCGCCGCCGGCAAGCTGCCCGCCGGCGCCGCGCCGTTCCTGATCGGCACCGACCAGGAGTACGGCGTGGTCACCCGGATCACCGACGGCGTGACGCTGCTGCCCAGCCCGCTCGCGGCCGGCGCCGCCGGGAACCCGGCGCTGACCGAGGCCGCCTGGCGGGCCGCCGGGGCCGAGCTGGCCGCGATGGGCATCAACCTCGACTTCGCCCCGGTCGCCGACGTGCTCGTCACCCGCAGCACGGTGATCGGCTCCCGGTCCTTCGGCGCGGACCCGGCGACCGCGTCCCCCCAGGTGGCCGGCGCGGTACGCGGCCTGCAGGCCGAGGGCGTCGGCGCGGCGGTCAAGCACTTCCCCGGGCACGGCCTGAGCGCCGAGGACTCGCACACCGAGCTGCCCGTGATCAAGCAGTCCCGCGCCGATCTGGACCGGATCGCGTTCCCGCCGTTCCGGGCCGGGATCGGCGCCGGGGCCATGGCGGTGATGTCGGCCCACCTGGACGTCAAGGCGGTCGACCCGGGCACCCCCGCCACGTTCTCCCGCAAGCTGCTCACCGACGTGCTGCGCGGCCAGCTCGGCTTCCAGGGCGTGGTGATCACCGACGGGATGAACATGGCCCCGGCCAAGAAGTGGTCACCCGGTGAGGCGGCCGTGCGCGCGCTCAACGCCGGCAACGACCTCATCCTGATGACGCCGAACGTCACCCAGGCGTACGACGGGCTGCGCGCCGCGCTCAAGGACGGCTCGCTGCCCCGCGCCCGCCTGGTCGAGGCGGTCACCCGGGTGCTCACCATGAAGTTCCGGCTGGCCGGGCGGGACACGCCAGCGCTGTCCACGCTCGACGGCGCGGCACACCGCAAGGCCGCCGACGACCTCGCCACCGCCGCGGTGACTGTGCTGCGCGGCAAGTGCGGCGGCGCGGTGACCGGACCGGTGAGCGTGACCTCCTCCGGTGGCCGGGAGCGCACCCGCAAGCTGCTGACCGAGGCGCTCACCGCGGCCGGCGTCAAGGTGGTGCCCTCCGGCGGCACGGTGGTGCACCTGGTCGGGTACGGCGACGGCGCGAAGGACCTGCGCGCCGACGCCGCCGTGACGGTGGCGATGGACACGCCGTACGTGCTGTCCGGGGCGAAGTCCCCGACGCTGATGGCGACCTACTCGTCCACCCGGGCCTCGATGAACGGCCTCGCCGCGGTGCTCGCCGGCAAGGCCCGCCCGGGCGGCCGCTCCCCGGTGCCGGTCTCCGGCCTGCCCGCCACCACCTGCCGCACCTGACCGCCGCCGCCGGTAACTCGGGTGCGGCCCGGGGCGGCCGGCTGGCAGGGTGGCGCCATGGGAGAGGCAGCACAGGGATTCCGGTACGTCCAGCGCGCCGACGGCACGGTGGTGATCACGCATCACGGCCGGGTCGCGGGCACGCTTCGCGGCGGCCGGGCGGCGCAGTTCCTGGCCGAGGTCGACGACGATCCGCAGCGGGCCATGGCCCGGTGGACCGGCAACTACCGGCGGGGCAACGAGCGCACCGCCCGCCTACACCCCCGCAACCGCTGAGGTGTAAGGAAGGGCCCCTTCTTAACGCCTGCGGTAGAGGAAGGGCCCCTTCTTAACAGTCGGCTGTTAAGAAGGGGCCCTTCCTTACGTCAGGGGCGGGTGAAGACCAGCGCCACGTTGTGCCCGCCGAAGCCGAACGCGTTGTTCAGCGCCGCCGGGATCTCCATGTGCCGCGCCTTGTGCGCGGCGACGTCCAGGGTGAGGCCCTCGTCCGGGTCGTCCAGGTTGATCGTCGGCGGGATCACGCCGTCCCGGATGGCCAGGATGGTGGCGATCGACTCCAGCGCGCCGGCCGCGCCGAGCAGGTGCCCGGTCATCGACTTGGTGGCGGTGAGCACCGGGTGGTCGCCGACCGCCTGGCGCAGCGCGCCGATCTCCAGCATGTCCCCGACCGGGGTCGAGGTGGCGTGTGCGTTGACGTGCACGATGTCGGTACGGGCCACGTCCGCGTCGGCGACCGCCCGGGCGATGGCCCGGATCGCGCCCTCGCCCTCGGCGTGCGGCTGCACGATGTCGTACGCGTCCGAGGTGATCCCCGCGCCGGCCAGGCGCGCGTACACCCGGGCGCCCCGGGCGGCGGCGTGGTCGGCGCGCTCCAGGATCACCACGCCCGCGCCCTCACCGAGGACGAAGCCGTCGCGACCGGAGTCCCACGGCCGGGAGGCCCGCTCCGGCTCGTCGTTGCGGGTCGACATGGCCCGCATCGAGCTGAAGCCGGCGATCGGCAGCGGGTGGATGACCGCCTCGGTGCCGCCGGCCACCACCACGTCGGCCCGGCCGGCGCGGATGATGTCCAGACCGAGCGCGATCGCCTCCGCGCCGGTCGCGCAGGCGCTGGCCACGGTGTGCACGCCGGCCTTGGCGCCCAGCTCCAGCCCGACCCAGGCGGCCGGACCGTTCGGCATCAGCATCGGGATGGTGTGCGGGGAGACCCGCCGCGGGCCCGACTTCTCCAGGATGTCGTCCTGGGCGAGCAGGGTGGTGGCGCCGCCGATGCCCGAGCCGACGCTGACCGCCAGGCGCTCCGGGTCCGGCCCGGCCTCGGCCAGCCCGGCGTCGGCCCACGCCTGCCGGGCGGCGATGATGGCGATGGCCTCCGAGCGGTCCAGCCGGCGCAGCTTCACCCGGTCCAGCACCTCGGACGGGTCCACCGCCAGCTGGGCGGCGATCCGGACGGGCAGGTCCGCCGCCCACTCCTGGGTGAGCGCACTCACCCCGGAGCGGCCGGCGAGCATGGCGTCCCAGGTCGACGCGACGTCCCCGCCGAGCGGGGTCGTCGCGCCGAGCCCGGTGACGACGACGTCGGGACGACTCATGATCAGGACTGCGCCTCGATGTAGCTGACCGCGTCACCGACCGTCTTGAGGTTCTGCACCTCGTTGTCCGGGATCTTGACGCCGAACTTCTCCTCGGCCGCCACCACGACCTCCACCATGGAGAGCGAGTCGACGTCGAGGTCGTCGGTGAAGGACTTCCCCTCGGCCACGTCGTCCGGGTTCACCCCGGCAACCTCTTCGAGGATCTCGGCGAGGCCGGCGGTGATCTCGTCACGGGTCATTACGGTTGGTTCCTCTCATCGGGGGTTACCGGTGACCGGCGTCGCCGGTCACGCGCCTCGGCGCGTTCGCGCCCGAGGGGGTCTCAGGGGCAGCGCACGACCTGACCGGCGTAGGTCAGGCCGCCGCCGAAGCCGAACAGCAGGACCGGGGCGCCCGAGGGCACCTCGCGCCGCTCGACCAGCTTCGACAGGGCCAGCGGGATGCTCGCCGCCGACGTGTTGCCGGACTCGACGATGTCCTTGGCGATGATCGCGTCCGGAATGTTCAGCCGCTTCGCGATGCCGTCGATGATCCGGCCGTTGGCCTGGTGCGGCACGAACGCGGCCAGCTCCGACGGGGCCACGCCGGCCCGCTCGCAGGCCTGCAGCGCGAGCGGGGCCAGCGCGGTGGTGGCCCAGCGGAACACCGACTGCCCCTCCTGCGCGATGTACGGCTGCCAGCCCTCGATGCGTACCGCGTCGCTCTTCTCCGGCGCGGAGCCCCAGACCACCGGCCCGATCCCGGCCGGCTCGTCGTCGGCGGTCGCGGTCACCACGGCCGCCCCGGCGCCGTCGGCGAAGATGATGCAGGTCGAGCGGTCGGTCCAGTCGGTGAAGTCGGAGAGCTTCTCGGCGCCGACGACGATCGCGTTGCGCGCCGCGCCGGCCCGGATCGCGTGGTCCACGGTGCCCAGCCCGTACGCGAAGCCGGAGCAGGCGGTGTTGAGGTCGTACGCGGCGGGCGCGGTGACGCCGAGCTTCGCCGCGACCCGGCAGGCCACGTTGGGACTGCGGTCCACCGACGAGCAGGTGGCCACCACGACCATGTCGATGTCGGCGGCGGTGAGGCCGGAGTTGGCGAGCGCCTTGCCGGCGGCGGCGGTGGCCATGTCGGCGACCGTCTCGTCGCCCGCGATCCGCCGGGTGGCGATGCCGACCCGGTCCCGGATCCATTCGTCGCTGGTGTCCACCATCTGCGCGATCTCGTCGTTCGTGACGACGCGGGAGGGCTGGTAGTGCCCCATCGCGACGATCCGGCTGCCGGCCATTTAGTGCGTTCCTCCGATGCGGACGAGGGGCTGGCCCGGGGCGACCGGGTCGTCGTGGTGCGCGAGCCACTCGGTGAGCAGCCCGTTGTCGTGTGCGGTCACCTCGACCGGCCCCTGCGCTCCGGTGACGTGGCCGAGGACCTGGCCGGCGCGTACCTCGGCGCCCACCGTCGCCTCGGCCGCCCGGGCGAGGCGGCCGGCGGCGGGGGAGACGACCATCCGGAACCACGGCGCGTACGGGCGGGCGGGACCGGCGTGCCGGGCGACCAGCCGCCGCGCGGCGGGCAGGTCGGCGGGGGTGTTCAGGGTGACGATCTCGGGCGCGCCCTCGCCCTTGAGTTCCCGCTTGACCAGTCCGGCGAGGGTGCCGGCGGGCGGCAGCTCGATCACGCCGGTGACCCCGAGGTCGGCCAGCGTACGCATGCACAGGTCCCAGCGGACCGGGGCGGTGACCTGCCGGACCAGCCGCTGCAGCGTCTCCGGGCCGTGCCCGACCGGCGCGCCGTCGAGGTTGGACAGCAGGATCCGGGCCGGGGCGGAGGCGGTGACACCGGCGGCGACGGCGGCCAGCGCGGCCTCGGCCGGCGCCATGTACGGCGTGTGGAACGCGCCGGCCACCTGGAGCCGGATGATCCGGGTGCGGGCCGGCGGTTCGGCGGCGAGCTTGTCCAGCCCGTCGATCGCACCGGCGGCCACGATCTGACCGGCGCCGTTGCGGTTGGCCGGGTGCAGCCCGTGGGACTGGAGCGCGGCGAGCACCTCGTCCGGGTCACCGCCGAGCACCGCGGCCATCCCGGTCGGTTCCAGCGCGCAGGCCGCGGCCATCTCGTGTCCGCGTACGCCGGCGAGCGTCACGGCGGCCTCGGCCGGCAGTGCCCCGGCCAGGGCGGCGGCGCCCAGCTCACCCACGCTGTGCCCGGCGACCAGCGCGACGTCGTGCATCGGCAGGTGCTCGGCGGCGAGCAGCGCGGCGGCGACCAGCAGCGGCTGGGTACGGGCGGTGTCCTTGATCTCGTCCGCGTCCGCCCGGGTGCCCAAATGGATCAGGTCCACCCCGGCCAGGGCCGACCACCAGCGCAGGCGCGCCTCGACACCGTCGAGGTCGAGCCACGGAGCGAGGAAGCCGGGCTTCTGCGAACCCTGTCCCGGAGAGAGTACGGCGAGCACGTGTACGACTCTGACGGATACTCGCGGGTCGCGCTGTAACGCACGGCACGAAACCGCACTAGAACCTTTGGAGGAAACCTACAAAAATCGGTGGGCGGTCATCGCCGGTCGGAGACCCCCGGTACCACCGGGTCGAGCCTACCCACAGTCAGCGCCACCTGCAGCGCGAAGGCGTCGCGCGGGGCCAGCGGCGAGAAGGCGGTCACCTCGGCGATCCGCTTCAGGCGGTAGCGCACGGTGTTCGGGTGCACGAAGAGCGCCCGGGCGGCGCTCTCCAGCGTGCCACCGGCGGCGAAGAACGCGTCCAGCGTCTCCAGCAGCTCGCCGCCGGAGCGGGCCAGTGCCGCGTACACGTCGTGGCGCAACCGGCGGCGGGCCTCGGTGTCGCCGGCCAGCGCCCGTTCCGGCAGCAACTCGTCCGCGGCGACCGGGCACGGCGCGGTCGGCCAGGCCGGCGCGGCCCGGAAGCCGGCCAGCGCGGCCCGCGCCGACTCGGTGGCCTCGTCCAGGCTGGGCACCGCCGGGCCGACCACCACCGGCCCCTCACCGAAGGCGGTACGCAGCTTCTCCGTGGCCGCCACCGGGTCGGCCGCCCCGCCCAGCACGATGACCAGCCGGTCGCCGTGCACGCCGCCGATCACCTCGACGCCGATCCGCCGGGCCTGCCGGTAGACGGTGTGCAGCACGGCGGCCACCTCGCCGCCGGGGGAACGGCCGACCGCCACCGCGACCGGTGGGGCGTCCGTCCAGCCGAGCGCGGCGGCCCGGCTGGCCAGCACGTCCGGGGAGTCGCCGCGCAGCAACGCGTCGACCAGGAGCGCCTGCAACCGGGCGTCCCAGGAGCCGCGGCTCTCGGCGGCCCGGGCGTAGACCCGCGCGGCGGCGAACGCGATCTCCCGGGAGAAGCGCAGCACCGCCTCCCGCAGCGACTGCTCCTCGCCCGGCACGGCCAGCTCCGACACCTGCTCCTCGACCACGTCGATGGTCACCTTGATCAGCGCCACGGTCTGCTGGAGGCTGATCGAGCGGGCCAGCGCCTGCGGCGCGGCGGCGAAGACCTCGTCCGACACCTCCTGGGTGCGGTCGGTGGCGCCGCCACCCTGGCGCAGCCACTGCACCAGTGACCGCACGCCGGCCTGGGCCACGAGCATGACCCAGGAGCGCTGGTCGGCGGGCAGGTCGCGGAACCAGGGCAGTGTCTCGTCCATCCGGGCCACGCTGGCGGTGGCCAGGCCGCCCGCCGCCCGTTCGATACGGCGCAGCGTCGCCGACGTCTCCGTGCCGCCCGGTTCGCTCACCGCACCAGCCTGACATGCGCTGAGCAGCGGTTCCACTCCGAGGTGGCGGCTTCGCCGTGGCGTGACGATCTCCACCGGTACGCGCTGGCGATCTTGTCCGGGTGGGCCAGTACGGTGTCAGGGCGCGCCCGGGCTGTTCCGGCGGGCGCGCGAGGGCGACGGTGAGGAGGCCGGGATGGCGCAGGGGGAGGCCGAGCACGGTTGCGCCCAGGGCGAGCCGTGCCGGCGTGGCCACGACCAGCCGGTCACGGCCACGCACCCGCGTCGGCCGTGCCTGCACCACCAGGGCGAGCAGGCCGTCGGCCGGGCCGCGGAGCGCGCCGAGGACGAGCCGGCGGTGCCCCGTCAGCGGGCCGTCGAGCCGGCGCATCTCGCGGACGAGGCGTCGCCGGAGCAGGGTTGTCGCAGCGACCTGGCGGGCTGGGCGGGCGCCCACCGCCACGGCGCGGTACGCCCACGCAACCGTACGGTCCGCCGGGAGCGCCCGCCGCGTCGCTGGTGCTGACGCGGAGCCGGGCGGGTTGACGCCGACGCGGTGTCGGGCCGGGCTCAGCGGGTGCGGCGGCGCACCAGCAGCGCGATGCCGGCGAGCCCGGCGGTGATGACCAGCACGACGCCCACGTTGAGCAGCAGCAGCCGCTGGAGTTCGCCGAGGGCGGTGTCGAGTTCGCCCACCGGGTCGAGCGCCTCCTCCGGCAGTACCCGCTCGCCGCCGCCGATGCCACCGGCGAGCGTGTCGAACTGCGCCGGCAACGGCACGCCTACCGAGCGCAGCGTCTCCGGCATGTTGAGCCGCCCGAGGAACCAGCCCGCGCGGAGGTTGCTCCGGTCCGGCTGCTTCGCCGGCCGGTAGACCCGCGGGCCGCCCTTGGCCAGGGGAAAGAGGTCGTAGGTGCGCTGCGGACCGGCGGCGACGTGCACCACCACCGTGTACTTCGGACCGAGGTCCGCGGCGGCCGGGCCGCGCAGCTGGCCGGTCGCGCCCAGCCACTTGATCTGGTCGATCACCAGGTGGACGTCGGCCGACCGGCTGTCGGTGCGCAGCCGCAGCGGCTCGTCGAGCTTGTCGCCGGTGATGTCGACGCCGGTCGGGGCGGGCGCGGGCGTCGGTTTCGGGGCGGCGTAGGCCGCCGTCGCGCCGGTCAGAGCCAGTGTGCACGCGATGGCCGCCATCGTCCCGGTCACGGCGATCAGCAGCCGTCTCACCTTCCGGATCATCGCCGCCTCCTCGCCCCGTTCGATGGCTGGCTTCCGCTGCAGTCACACTGGACCGGTGTCCACCACAAAGACTCCGCAGAACGGCGCTCGGTTGCAGCAGGTGGAAGAGTATTTGGAACTATTTGCGAGCTGAGACCGACCAACGAGCGGTCGATGATCATCGGCCGGATCTTACCCGGACGGAGGGAACCATGGGGGGCAGGGTCGCCCGTACGGCGCGTACCTGGCTGGTGGTGCTCGGGGTGGTGGCGGCGTTCGCGCTGCTGCCGGCCGCGCCGGCCGCCGCGCACAACTCGCTGACCGGCAGCGATCCGCGCGACGGGGCCCGGCTGGCCGCCGCGCCGGAGCGGATCGAGCTGCGGTTCCTGGCCACGCCGAAGGAAGCCACGACCGAGGTCACCGTCACCGGGCCGGACAACGTGGCCGCTGCCGGCGGCGCGCCGACCTTCTCCGGCAAGCGGGTGACCGTGCCGTTCCGGCCGGGCGCGGCCGGGCTCTACATCGTCACCTACCGGCTGGCCTCCGACGACGGCCATCCGATCAAGGGGGAGATCCGGTTCACCCTGACCACCGGCACCCCCGCCGAGGCGCCGTCGGCGAGCGCGCCGCCCACGAGTGCCGCGCCCGCCGCGCCTACCAGCGCGGCGCCGAGCCCGACCCCGGCCCCCGCCGAGGCGGACGACGACGGGGGTACGGGCTGGCTGTGGGCGGCCGGCGCGGTGGTGGTGCTGGCCGCTCTGGGCGGCGGGCTGCTGCTGCGCCGCCGGGCCGCCCGCCGCTGACGCCGGCCGGTCAGCGGGAGCCGGCTCGCGGGGAATACTCCGCGTGACGCGGCCGGCGCAACGATCGCCGAAAACGCATATGCCTCTGAGTCATAATCATGACTCAGAGGCATATCGCTCGACAGGGTCACCTTCTCCCGGCCACGACACGCCCGGGCCGTCGGCGGGCCTGCCGCTCAGACCAGGCGTACGCGGGCGGCGCGCAGCCGGGTCAGCGTACGGTCGCGGCCGAGCACCTCCAGCGACTCGAACAGCGGCAGCCCGACGGTGCGGCCGGTGACCGCGACCCGTACCGGCGCCTGCGCCTTGCCGAGCTTCAGCCCGCGCTCCGCGCCGACCGCCTCCAGCGTGGCCTTCAACGACTCCGCGTCCCAGGACTCCAGCGCCTCGAACGCGACGATCGCCGCGTCCAGCAGGTCGGCCGCGCCCTCCTTCATCGCCTTCGCCCACGCCGCCTCGTCGATCAGCGGGTCCGCCAGGAAGAGGAAGTCGACGTTCGGCACGATCTCGCTGAGCACCGCGATCCGGGTCTGCGCCAGCGGAGCCACCGCCGCGAACGCGGCCGGGTCGAACTCCTCGGGCTGCCACGGCGGCGGGGCGATGGTGTCGGTGCCGGTGAGCCACGGCTGGCAGGCGGCGACGAAGTCCTCCACCGGCAGCGCCCGGATGTAGTCGCCGTTGAACGCGCGCAGCTTCTTCTCGTCGAAGAACGCCGGGGACGGGTTGACCTCGTCCAGCCGGAACTCCTCCTCGATCACCGACCAGGGCACGATCTCCCGGTCGCCCGACGGCGCCCAGCCCAGCAGCATCAGGTAGTTGCGCATCGCGTCGGCGAGGTAGCCCTCGTCCCGGTACGCCTCCAGCGCGACCTTGTCCCGCCGCTTGGACAGCTTCTGCCGCTTCTCGTTCACCACCACCGGCACGTGCGCCCAGATCGGCGGCTTGACCCCGAGCGCGTCCCACAGCAGCTGCTGCTTCGGGGTGTTCGGCAGGTGCTCCTCGGCCCGGATCACGTGGGTGATCCCCATCGACATGTCGTCCACGACGTTGGCCAGCAGGAACACCGGGGAGCCGTCGCCGCGGGCGATGACGAAGTCCTCGATCAGCTTGTTCTCGAACGTCGGCTCGCCGCGCACCAGGTCGACCACCACGGTCTCGCCCTCGTCCGGCGTACGGAAGCGCAGCGCCCGGCCCTCGCCCGGTCCCAGGCCGCGGTCGCGGCAGAAGCCGTCGTAGCCGCGCTGCTGCGGCCCGGTACGCGCCTGCACGTCCTCGCGGGTGCAGTCGCAGTAGTAGGCCCGGCCGCCCTCGTACAGCCGCTGCGCGGCGGCCCGGTGCTCACCGGCGTACGAGGACTGGAAGTACGGACCCTCGTAGCTGCCCCGCGCGATCCCGATCCACTCCAGCGCGGACAGGATGCCCTCGGTCCACTCGGGCTTGTTGCGGGCCGCGTCGGTGTCCTCGATGCGCAGCACGAACACCCCGCCCTGCTGCTTGGCGAAGATCCAGTTCTGCAGCGCCGAGCGGGCGCCGCCGACGTGGAACATACCGGTCGGGGAGGGGGCGAAGCGTACACGTACCGTCACGTCCCCCAGCCTACGGCGGGCCGCCACCGAGAAAGGAAGGGCCCCTTCTTAACGCCTCCGGAGGTGAAGGGGCCCCTTCTTAACAAGCGCGGCAGCCGGCGGGCGTCACGGCACGGAGCGGATCTTCACGACCAGGGCGCTGCCGAGCAGCGTGACCGCCGCGGTCACCGCGTACAGCGTCGGGTAGCCGCCGAGGTGCACGACGATCGGTGCGGACAGCGCCGGACCGAGCACCTGCGGCGCCGAGTTGGCGATGTTGATCACGCCGAGGTCCTTGGCCCGGTCGGTGGCGGCGGGCAGCACCTGCGTGATCAGCGCGGCGTCCACCGACAGGTAGACGCCGTACCCGGCGCCGAGCAGCAGCGCCGCGACGATCGCCATCGGCCAGGTGGGTGCCACCGCCAGTAGCGTCGCCGCCACCGCCATGATCAGCCCGGAGGCGATCACGAAGACCTTGCGCCGGCCGGAGCGGTCGGACATGCGCCCGGCGACCACGGCGGTCAGCATCATGCCGACCGTGTAGAGCAGGATCAGGATCAGCAGCGAGCCCTCGGGGTCGGCCACCCGTACCCCGTCGGTGAGGAAGTAGAGCAGGTAGAGCGTGCCCAGCGCGTTGCCGGTCTGCACCAGGAACCTGGTGAACCACGCCCAGGCGAAGTCGGGGTGGCGGCGCGGGCTGATCCACATCGAGGAGAACAGCGAGCGCAGCCGCAGCGGCGAGCGGTGCTCCCGGGGCAGGTGGTCGTCCTGGGTCAGCAGCGCGAACGGCAGCGACAGCAGCAGCACGGCGAGCGCGATCGCGGCGTACCCGGCGGCGTTGCCGGTCACCACGGCCGTCACCAGCACCGCGCCCAGCACCAGGCCCAGCGCCTGCGGGATGCCCACCCAGCCGGACACGCCGCCACGCTGCGCCACCGGCACCCGATCGGGGATCGCCGCGGTGAGGCTGGCCAGCATTGCGTTGAAGCAGACCTGCGCGGCCACCCAGGCCACCGCCACCCCGGCGATCGTGTTCTGCCGGGCCAGCAGCACCAGGGCGAGCGCGCCGATCACCGCGCCGAACGCGGTCCAGACGTGCCGGCGGCCGAAGTGGCGGTTGGCCAGCCGCAGCGAGGTGCGGTCGGACAGCGCGCCGGCGAGCGGGTTCGCCAGCACCGCGGCGAGCGCGCCGATGCCGGTGACCACCGCCAGCATCGCCTCCTTGTCGGCCGGCGCGATCCGTTCCACCTGCTGCGGCAACAGCACCTGGATCGGGGTGAAGAACGCCATCCAGACGCCCAGGTTGGCCGCGAAGATCAGCGCGATCCAGCTCCGCCGTACCGGCACCGTCGGTTCGGCGAGCGCCGCCGGCAGCGAGGCCGGCGTCGGGTTCACAGTGGTCACCGCCGGACCAGGTCCCGGAACCAGGCGTACGACGACTTCGGCGTCCGCCGCTGCGTGTCGAAGTCGACGTGCACCAGGCCGAACCGCTTGGTGAAGCCCTCGGCCCACTCCCAGTTGTCCAGCAGCGACCAGACGAAGTACCCGGTCACCGGCACGCCCTCGGCCATCGCCCCGCGCACCGCGCGGATGTGCCCGTCCAGGTACGCGATCCGCTCCGGGTCGTGCACCCGGCCGTCGGCGTCCGGCGCGTCGTCGTACGCGCAGCCGCTCTCGGTGATCTGGATCGGCGGCAGCGCGTCGCCGTACCGCCGGTGCAGTTGGAGCAGCAGGTCGCGCAGGCCGTCCGGGGCCACCGGCCAGTCGAACGCGGTACGCGGGTAGCCCTCCAGCGGCACGATGTCGAACGGCAGCGGAGAGCCCGCCTCGGGCGCCCGGATGGCGGTCGGGTTGTAGTAGTTGACCCCCAGCACGTCGATCGGCGCGGCCAGCACGTCCAGGTCGCCGTCACGGATCACCGCCGGGTCGAGGCCGGGAGCGTCCGGGTAGCCGCGCCCGAGCAGCGGATCGGTGAACAGGAGGTTGTGCAGCGCGTCGTACGCCGCGGCGGCGGCCCGGTCCGCGTCGGTGTCGCCGGCGACCCGCACCGGGGAGTAGTTGTTGGCGATCGCCACCGGGGACGTGGTGCGGGCGCGCAGCGCGGAGACCGCGAGACCGTGCCCGAGAAGCTGGTGGTGGGCCACCGGGAAGGCGTCGAACAGCAGCATCCGGCCGGGGGCGTGCACGCCCATGCCGTAGCCCATGCTCATGTGGATGAACGGCTCGTTGAGCGTGATCCAGAGCTTCACCCGGTCGCCGAGCCGGGCGGCGGCCAGGTCGGCGTACTCGGCGAAGCGCGCGGCGGTGTCCCGGTTCAGCCAGCCGCCGGCGTCCTCCAGCGGCTGCGGCAGGTCCCAGTGGAACAGCGTGGCGACCGGGTCCACCCCGGCGGCGAGCAGGCCGTCCACCAGCCGGTCGTAGAAGTCCAGCCCGGCGGCGTTGGCCGGGCCCGTGCCGTCCGGCTGGATCCGGGGCCAGGCGAGCGAGAACCGGTACGCGGACACCCCCAGCCCGGCCAGCAGCGCGGTGTCCTCGGCGTACCTGTGGAAGTGGTCGCAGGCCCGGTCGCCGGTGCTGGCGTCGGCGACCCGGCCCGGCTCGTGCGCGAACGTGTCCCAGATGGACGGACCGCGACCGTCGGCAGTGGTCGCGCCCTCGATCTGGTACGCGGAGGTGGAGACCCCCCAGCGGAAGCCGGCGGGGAACTCGGGCATCGGCGCGGTCGTCAAGGCACCCTCCAAGACATGAAGCGTGCTCGCGACTCTAGGGCTCGGCGGACCGCCGCGCCATAGGCCGAGATGACTGGGTGGCGCAAGGGAGTTCGGCGTGTCTTTTCCGAACCCGTCCGCTTAAGTCCGATTTACACATAGAGTGCCAAATATCGCGGATGTGATTTAAGTGGGGGAAAGATACTCATGATCCTCGTGGAACGAAGCGCGCACGTGGCGGCGCCGGTGGATGTGGTCTGGGACGTGGTGCAGCGCGCCGAGCAGCTGCCGGCCTGGCTGGCGGGAGTCCGCGCGGCCGAGGTCCTGTCCGGGGAGGGATTCGGGCGGCGGCAGCTGGTCCAGGCCGGACGCGGCGCCGCGCACGAGGCCGAGGTGATCGCCTTCCAGGAACCGACCCTGATCGGCTGGCGCGAACGCGCGAAGGGTGCCGGCGCCCGAGCCGAGGCGCGCACCGAGATCTACGTCCAGCTGACCCCGGACGAGGAGGCCGGCGGCACCGTCGTACGCCTGATCGTCGTGCGGTGGCCCGCCGGACCCGTCAAGGCGGCCCTGCTCCGGCTCGGCCTGCGCCGGGTCGGCGCCGACCTGGAGGACTCGCTGGCCCGGCTGACCGACCTGGCCGCCGTCGGCTGACCGAGCCCAGTCCCGGCGTCGCCCGCGATGGTGACGGCCCGGCGTTCCCGCCAGGGACGCCGGGCCGTCGTTCTACCCGAGGTGTTAAGAAGGGGCCCCTCCTCTACCGGAGGCGTTAAGAAGGGGCCCTTCCTTTCAGCTGTCGCCGCCGGTCTCGCCGACCGGGGCGGCGTTGACGTCGTCCAGCGCGTACTTGCGGGCCGCGTCGGCCGGCACGTGCGCCGGCACCACACCGCGCAGCGCGAGCTGGCGCAGCGTGGCCACCGCCACCGACTCGGCGTCCACGTGGAAGTGGCGGCGCAGCGCGTGCCGGGTGTCCGACATGCCGAACCCGTCGGTGCCGAGCGAGGTGTAGTCGCCGGGTACCCAGCGGGCGATCAGGTCCGGTACCGCGCGCATCCAGTCGCTGACCGCGACCTTCGGCCCGTCGGCGTCGGCCAGCTTCCGCGCGATGTACGGCACCCGCGGCTCCTCGCCCGGGTTGAGCAGGTTGTGCTCCTCGCACTGGACCGCGTCGCGGCGCAGCTCGGTCCAGGACGTCACCGACCACACGTCGGCGGCCACGCCCCAGTCCTCGGCGAGCAGCTGCTGGGCCTTGAGCGCCCACTGCATGCCGGTGCCGGACGCGAGGATGTTCGCCTTCGGCGCGTCGTCGCCGACCTGCGGCGCGGGGGAGTAGCGGTGGATGCCCTTGACGATGCCCTCGACGTCCACGCCCTCCGGCTCGGCCGGCTGGAAGATCGGCTCGTTGTAGACGGTGAGGTAGTAGAAGATGTTCTCCTGCGCCTCGCCGTACATCCGGTGCAGGCCGTTCTCCACGATGTGCGCCAGCTCGAAGGCGAACGCCGCGTCGTAGGAGACCACCGCCGGGTTGGTGGCGGCGAGCAGCAGCGAGTGGCCGTCCTCGTGCTGCAGGCCCTCACCGTTGAGCGTGGTCCGGCCGGCGGTCGCGCCGAGCACGAAGCCCCGCGCCATCTGGTCCGCCGCCGCCCAGAACCCGTCGCCGGTGCGCTGGAAGCCGAACATCGAGTAGAAGATGTACAGCGGGATCATCGGCTCGCCGTGCGTCGCGTACGCCGTGCCGGCGGCGGTGAACGAGGCCACCGAACCGGCCTCGTTGATCCCCTCGTGCAGGATCTGGCCGGTGGTCGACTCCTTGTAGGACAGGAACAGGTCCCGGTCGACGGCGGTGTAACGCTGGCCGTGCGGCGAGTAGATCTTCTGCGTCGGGAACAGCGAGTCCATACCGAACGTACGGGCCTCGTCCGGGATGATCGGCACCCAGCGCTTGCCGAACTCCTTGTCCTTCATGATGTCCTTGAGCAGGCGGACGAACGCCATCGTGGTGGCGACCTTCTGCTTGCCCGACCCGCGCTTGACGTCGGAGAACCGCTCGCTGCCCGGGATGGCCAGCGTCTTGCGGGCGGTGCTGCGCGTGGGCAGGTAGCCGCCGAGCTGCTGACGCCGGTCCTTCAGGTAGGTGATCTCGTCCGACTTCTCGCCCGGCGTGTAGTACGGCGGGAGGTACGGGTTCTCCTCCAGCTGCTTGTCCGGGATGTCCAGGTAGAGGCGGTCGCGGAAGAGCTTCAGGTCCTCCAGCGTCAGCTTCTTCATCTGGTGCGTGGCGTTGCGGCCCTCGAAGTGCGAGCCGAGCGTCCAGCCCTTGATCGTCTTGGCGAGGATCACCGTCGGCTGGCCGGTGTGCTCCATCGCCGCCTTGTAGGCCGCGTAGAGCTTGCGGTAGTCGTGGCCACCCCGCTTGAGGTTCCAGATCTCGTCGTCGGACAGGTGCTCGACCATCTTGCGGGTCCGCGGGTCGCGGCCGAAGAAGTGCTCCCGCACGTACGCCCCGGACTCCGCCTTGTAGGTCTGGTAGTCGCCGTCGGGCGTGGTGTTCATCAGGTTGACCAGCGCGCCGTCGGTGTCCGCGGCGAGCAGCGGGTCCCACTCCCGGCCCCAGACGACCTTGATGACGTTCCAGCCGGCGCCCCGGAAGAACGCCTCCAGCTCCTGCATGATCTTGCCGTTGCCGCGGACCGGTCCGTCCAGGCGCTGCAGGTTGCAGTTGATCACGAAGGTGAGGTTGTCCAGCTCCTCGCGGGCGGCCACGCCGATCGCGCCGAGCGACTCGACCTCGTCCATCTCGCCGTCGCCGAGGAACGCCCAGACGTGCTGCTGGGAGGTGTCCTTGATGCCCCGGTGCTGCAGGTAGCGGTTGAACCGCGCCTGGTAGATGGCGTTCAGCGGCCCGAGACCCATGGAGACGGTCGGGAACTCCCAGAAGTCCGGCATCAGCCGCGGGTGCGGGTACGACGGCAGCCCGCCACCGGGGTGCGACAGCTCCTGCCGGAACCCGTCGAGCTGGTTCTCGCTGAGCCGGCCCTCCAGGAACGCCCGCGCGTACATGCCGGGGGAGGCGTGGCCCTGGTAGAAGATCTGGTCGCCGCCGCCCGGGTGGTTCTTGCCCCGGAAGAAGTGGTTGAAGCCCACCTCGTAGAGCGACGCGGAGCTGGCGAACGTGGAGATGTGGCCACCGACGCCGATCTCCGGGCGCTGCGCCCGGTGCACCAGCATCGCGGCGTTCCACCTGATGTACGCCCGCAGCCGCCGCTCGACGTGCTCGTCACCCGGGAACCACGGTTCGCGCTCCGGCGGGATCGTGTTGATGTAGTCGGTGGTGGTCAGGGACGGCACCCCGACCTGCCGCTCGCGGGCCCGCTCCAGCAGGCGCAGCATGACGTACCGGGCTCGCTTTGTCCCGCGCTCGTCGATGACACCGTCGAGCGACTCGACCCATTCGCTGGTCTCTTCAGGGTCGATGTCCGGAAGCTGGCTCGGCAGACCAGCGGTGATCACCGGGCGCTTGCGTTCCGTAGCCACAGGCGTTCCCTCGGTTTCGTGTGGGATAGGTCTCTAGCGCCATCCTGCCCCCTGGTGGCGCGTGCCGTCACCTCTCCCACCCTCAGACGCGACGCTGAACACAGGTACCCATCAGTAACTTTGCGCGATCACCGGATGCGCTATCGGCGGGCGCGGCGGGGAACCGGGCACTGCGGCAGAATGCGCCGTATGCGCAGTGAGGTGATCACCGTCCGGACCGGCTCCCGGCCGACCGTCCGGGACATCACGAGCGAGGCCGAACGGTTCGTGTCCGGCGCCGGCGACGGCCTGCTGCACGTCTTCGTCCCGCACGCCACCGCCGGGCTGGCGATCATCGAGACCGGCGCCGGATCCGACGACGACCTGCTGCGGGCCCTGGACGACCTGCTTCCCACCGACGACAGGTGGCGGCACCGGCACGGCTCGCCCGGGCACGGACGCGACCACGTGCTGCCGGCGTTCGTGCCGCCGTACGCGACGCTGCCGGTGCTCGGCGGCCGGATCCAGCTCGGCACCTGGCAGTCGATCTGCCTGGTCGACACCAACGGCGACAACCCCGACCGCCAGGTGCGCTTCTCGTTCCTGCCCGGCTGAACGGCGGGCAGATAGTGGAGTACGTCAATTGTTGACTGGTCACGTACAATCGACTGATGGCGCACTCCACTGTCTCCGCTGAGCAGCCCGGCCCGGGTGACCGGCTGGGCCTGGCCGGGGACACCGTGCGCCGGATCCTGCACGTCGCCGCCGCGCTGCGCCACCACCAGGACGAGGCGTTCGCCGACCTGGGGCTCACTCCGGCGGCCGCCCGCGCGCTGCACCAACTGGACCCGGACCGCCCGCTGCCGGCCCGCGACCTCGCCGAGCAGCTCGGCTGCGACAGGTCGAACGTCACCGGCCTGGCCGACCGGCTGGAGCGGGCCGGGCTGGTGGAACGACGCACCGACCCGGCCGACCGGCGGCAGAAGGCGCTCGTGGTCACCGAGCGCGGCCGGGAGGTCCGCGAGCGGGTCGCCCACGTCATGTCCGACCCCCGGCTGCTCGACGACCTGAGCACCGCCGAACTGGCCGCGCTACGTGAACTCGTCTTCAAGGTCTCCGACGGCGGCTGTCCGGAGGAGTGCGGCGAGGTCTGAGCCACGCCGGGCGGAACGTGTCCGACTGGGCGCGGCGGGCCCGAGTCGGTAATGCTGTCCGACGTGACCACCCCGCACGATCTCGACGACCGGCTCCGGGCCGAACTGGCCGCGCTCGGGGCGCCCGAGAAGCGGCGCGACCTGGGCGAGCGACTGCCCGACGGCGGGCCGCTGACCGGGGCGCAGGCGCTGGCCCTGTTCGACGCGCAACTGACCAGCCGGCTGCTCGACCTGGCCGGGCAGTGGCTGCACGGCTTCGGTGAGGGGTACCACACCATCGAGTCGGCGGGGCACGAGGGCAACGCCGCCGTGGCCGCCGCGCTGCGGCCGACCGACCCCGCGCTGCTGCACCACCGCTCCGGGGCGTTCTACTGCCTGCGCGCCGCCCAGGCCGCCGGCGCCTTCCCCACCGCCCCGCCGCCGCCCGTCCCGCCGACACCCGCCCCGGAGGCCGATCCCGACGCCGCCGTGGACGCCTCGCCCGATGCTGGTCCCGGCACCGTCGTCGACGGCTCGCCCAGTGCTGCTCCGCCGGCTGCCGCCGCCGGCTCGCCCAGTGCTGCTCCGCCGGCTGCCGCCGCCGGCTCGCCCAGTGCTGCTCCGCCGGCTGGCGCCGCCGGGCTCGCCCCGGCAGCGCCGTGACAGCTCGCCCGGCACCGCCGCCCGACGGCTCGCCAGGCAGCTAAAATCCTCCTGTCTTGGGGCTAGCGTCCAACAACACGTTTGCTTAGGGAAATCGATCCACCCGCGGTACGAATTTTCCCCGCCTTCGATTGAAAGTGCTTTTTGGTCTAGCGAGCTTAAGTGTTGCGAGGTCCTTAGATGGACGGGGGGGACATCGATGGCCTTAGTGGGCCTGTCACTTTAATTCCACTGGCGCCAAATTCAGTTTTCTGATTAGACGCCCAGTCTTGTGCAGTTGGTTCCTAATTCCCGGGGACATCGTTTTGGTAAGTGTGGAGCCTTTCCGCTGAAATTTTCCGCCAATTTGTCTAAGACAGGTAGTAGGTCAATCCTGCGCTGCTCGGCTGTCGCCCCCGCTCCGTCTGCTGTCATCCCGGACCCGGCGGCCGCCCCGGCCCTGCCGGCCGCCGTGCACGAATCGCACGACCTGCCCGCCCAGCGCGGACCGGCAGGATGCGCACATCAATCCCACCTCCCAGGAGCAACGTTCCACCCTCCGGGAACCGGAGAGATCTTGGAACGAAAGTGCCCATATAGGGGCCGTTTCGTACCAAGATCTCGAACGGCCGGGGGCGGGCGGCGAGGCGGGCAGCCTTCCCGTGGGAGCCTCGATCGTGGTGGACGCGGACGGTGACGCGACTGTCGGCGTACCCGATCTGCCACAGCCCGCGCCCGACGACGCGTTCGCGGCGGCGGCGCGCGACGTGCTGCGCGGCATTGTCGCGTCCGCGGAGGAACCGGCCGCCGGCGGCCGGCAGAAGCTCTTCGGCCGCGCCGACCTCGCGGTCGTGCCGACCCCCGCGAGCGCCGGCTCGCACCTGCCCCGCGCGGTCGGTCTGGGGCTGGCGCTGGAGCGGCTGCGCCGGGGCGCCCGGCCCGCGGACGGCGAGCCGGAAGCGGCGGCCTGGCCCGCGGACTCCGTGGTGGTCTGCTCCTTCGGCGACGCCTCGGTCAACCACGCCACGGTGACCGCCGCGCTCAACACCGCCGGCTGGTACGACCACACCCCTGCGTCCCGGTGCTGTTCGTCTGCGAGGAACAGCGGTGGCTCCGCCGAGGGTGGGTGGCGACGACGCTGCGGTCCCGGCCCGGCATCCGCTACTTCGCGGCCGACGGCACGGACGTGGCCGAGAGCTACCGGGTGGCGGCGGAGGCGGCGGCTGGGTGCGCCGGCACCGCCGGCCCGCCGTGCTGCACCTGGGCGCGGTCCGGCTGATGGGCCAGGGTGACGCGGCCCGCGACCCGCTGCTGGCCACCGCGCGGCTGCTGGTCACCTCCGGGTACGCCGGGGGGCGAGGAGCTGCTCAGCCGGTACGACGAGCGGGGCTGGCAGCTGCGCCGCATCGCCGAGGAGGCGCTGGACGAGCCGAAACTGGCGTCCGCTGTCGACGTCGTGCGGGAGCTGGCGCCGCGGCGGCCGGTCCGGGTGGCCCGGGCGGTGGCCGAGGCGGCGGAGCGGGCGGCCGGGCCGGGCGCCGGGGCGCGGGCGGAGGCGTTCGGCGGCAAACCGCCGGAGCTGACCGGGCCGCTGACGCTGGCGCAGAGCATCAACGCGGCGCTCGCCGACGGCATGCTCGACCACCCTCGGATGGCGGTGTTCGGCCGGGACGTGGCCGCCGGCGGCGGGGCGCACGGGGTGACCGAGGGGCTGCGGGACCGGTTCGGGGCGGCCCGGGTGTTCGACACGCCACGGGACGAGACCTCGATCCTCGGGCTCGGGCTGGGTGCCGGCCTGGCCGGGATGCTGCCGGTGCCGGAGATCCAATATCTGGCGTATCTGCACAGCGCCGAGGATCAGCTGCGCGGCGAGGCGGCCACCATGCGGTTCTTCTCCCGGGGCGCGTTCCGCAACCCGATGGTGGTGCGGGTGGCCGCCCTGGCGGGTGAGGACGGGCTCGGCGGCCACGCGCGCAACGACAACTCGGTGGCGGTGCTGCGGGACGTGCCGGGGCTCGTGGTCGCCGTGCCGGCGCGGCCGGACGACGCCGCGCCGATGCTGCGTACGTGCCTGGCCGCGGCCCGGGTGGACGGCAGCGTCTGCGTCTTCCTGGAGCCGGCCGCGCTCTATGACGCCCGTGACCTCTACGCCGACGGCGACGGCGAGTGGACGGCCGAGTACGCCGAGCCGGGCGCCTGGGCGGACCGGCACGTGCCGATCGGGCGGGCCCGCGTCTACGGGATCGGCTCGGCCGAGGACCTCACCATCATCACCTTCGGTAGCGGGGTGCGGATGTCGCTGCGCGCGGCGGCCACCCTCGCCGCGGAGGGCGTGGGCAGCCGGGTGGTGGATCTGCGCTGGCTGGCCCCGCTGCCGGTGGCCGACATCATCCGGGAGGCCTCGGCGACCGGCCGGGTGCTGGTGGTGGACGAGACGCGACGCTCCGGCGGGGTGGGCGAGGGCGTGGTGTCCGCGCTCGTCGACACCGGGTACGTCGGCGCCGCGCGCCGTGTGGCCGGACTTGACTCGTTTGTACCATTAGGTCCGGCCGCTCGTCAGGTTCTGGTCTCCGAGGAAGCCATCACCCAGGGTGCCCGTACGCTGCTGGCACGGTAAATTCCGTTCCACCCGGTGCGCCACTTGCGCGGCGAGCCGCAACTGTGTGGACTGGGCCCGACGGTGTCACCCGACGCCACGAGCAGGGATAGATGAGGAGGCACGCGACAGTGAGCGCGACCGCTGGCCAGGCCGACGGGGTACGCAGCCTGGCGGACCGGTTCGGTATCGAGCCGGGCATGGTCGTCATGGAGATGGGCTACGACGACGACGTCGACACCGATCTCCGGGACGCCCTGACCGACCGCTGTGGGGAACTCGTCGACGAGGACACCGACGAGGTGGTCGACGCGGTTCTGGTCTGGCACCGCGACGGCGACGGTGACCTCTTCGAGCTCCTCGTGGACGCCCTCGGGCCGCTCGCCGACAACGGCGTGGTCTGGCTCCTGACCCCGAAGGCCGGCCGCGACGGCCACGTCGAGCCGAGCGAGGTCGCGGAGAGCGCGCAGACCGCCGGCCTCCAGCAGACCTCCACCATCAACGCCGGCCGCGACTGGAGCGGAGCCCGCCTGGTCATGCGGCGCGGCTCCAAGAGCAAGAAGTAGGAGCGCACATGCCCGTCGAGGTTGGCGCCGAAGCGCCCGACTTCCTGCTCAAGGACCAGAACAACCAGGAGGTACGGCTCGCCGACTTCCGCGGCCGCAAGACCGTCCTGCTCGTCTTCTACCCGCTCGCCTTCACCGGCGTCTGCCAGGGCGAGCTGTCCGAGGTGCGGGACAACCTCGACGAGTACGCCAACGACGACGTCCAGGTGCTGACCGTCAGCGTCGACTCCGTGTACGCCCACAAGATCTGGGCCGAGCAGGAGGGCTTCCAGTTCCCGCTGCTCGCCGACTTCTGGCCGCACGGCGCGGTGGCCCAGGCGTACGGCGTCTTCAACGACGTCGCGGGCATCGCCAACCGGGGCACCTTCGTCATCGACAAGGCCGGCGTGGTCCGCTTCGCGGAGATGAACATGCCCGGCGAGGCGCGCGACCAGCAGGGCTGGCGCAAGGCGCTGGCCGAGGCCGCCGCTGCCTGAGTCCCACACCCAGGTACGTCGTTCGACCGGGCCGGAGGCGGGCAGGTAAGCTGGCCGCTCCGGCCCGCCGTACGGGCGTTCCGGGCGCGTAGCTCAGTGGGAGAGCACTCGCCTTACAAGCGAGGGGTCGCAGGTTCGAAACCTGCCGCGCCCACCTTTCACATCAGCGGGAACCGTCCCGAGAAGATCACTCCCCGGGGCGGTGACTCGACGGGCTCCACGTGTTAGATCCGTTGCCATTGATGCCGGGACCAGGGCGGCTGGGGTCCGGGAGAATGAGCCTGTGGCCTCTGACCAGGAAGCGCTTCCGCGCCTGCGGGAATGCCCTACCGGGCCGGCGCTGCATTACGCTGCCAGGCCACACCTCGCAGGACCGCTACCTCCCCCGAGCGGTTGCCGCAGACGTAACCCTCGCCTGCACTGCTCCTCGGAGGTGAGACGTGGCTACCGTGGACCCGGGTTTGCGGCCAGAGATGGTGCAACGAGAAGGCCGGGAAGCTTTCGAGCGGCTTCGCACGTACTCCATAATCGCTGTTCAGGCGGGTGTGGCCGCTGGATTGTCCTGGTTCATCGCCAGCGACGTGCTGCACAATCCACAGGCGTTGTTCGCCCCCGCCGCCTCGATCGGCACGGTCGCAGCAGCCCTCGGCAATCGGATCAGGCGAGCGGCGGAACTCATCGCCGGGGTGATCCTCGGGGTGGCGGCCGGGCAGTTGATCATCTTCGCCATCGGGACGGGGCCGATACAGATCGCCGTGATCGTGGCATTCGCGATCTCGTCGGTAGCCGTGATTCGCGGGGGCGGCGCCGTGATGGTGCACGCAGGAAGCACCGCGGTGCTGCTGGGGACGCTGACTGCGCAGCAATCCCACCTGGCTGTGGCGCGGACGGTCAACGCGTTGATCGGGGGCGCGACGGCCATCGCCGTGGCGTTGCTGATCCTGCCGGCCAACCCTGTGCGCGTCGTGCACCGCTCTGCCGGTCCGTCGCTGGATGTTTTCGCCCGTGCTCTCACGGCTGTCGCCGAGGCGTTGGATCGGCGTGAGGTTCAACAGGCCGACGACGCCTTGCAGCGCCTGATCGCGGTAGAGCAGGAAAGAGACAAGACGATCGAGATGGTCGCCGCGGCGGGGGAGATCGCGCTTCTCTCACCCTGGCGGTGGCGACGATTGGGCATCCTGCGCCGGTATCAGCGCGCCTCCGAGCACCTCCAATCCGCCTACTCCAACAGCCGCGAATTGGCGCACTGGGTCGTATCGGCGGTACGGCTGCGTGAACCCGTACCCGCCGGCCTCTCAGCGTCGATCGAGCACCTCGGCCAAGCGGTGCGGCTGCTGCATCGCGATTTCGTCGCCGGCCGAGAGCCCGACCTTGCACGCGCGCGGGCGCAACAGGCCATCGAGGAGGTCAACCAGGCCTGCGCCGAAGAGATCGGATTCTGCGAGATGGTCCTCATTTCCCGGCTGCGCCTTGCCATCAGCGACGTGCTTCAAGCGTCCGGACTGCCAAAGGCAGAGGCAAATCAGCAGGCGGGGTTGGCCGCCGACTCGAGCTGATTCAACAACAGGTGTTCTTGCCGCGTTGCGGAAGCCGCAGCCGCGACTAGCGGCGGACGACACGGGAGAGCAAGCGACAGCTCGCAGCTCCGAACCGGCCGCACCCGCCGCTCACGCCAGCCAAACCGCCGGTGCGGTGACGGCACGAGTAGCCCGTTGACGACCTGCAATGAGGTCAGGCGCTCCAGCCACCGACGCCACCGCTGCCGGTGTTGCCGCCGTCCGTCCGGTTCCGATGGTCGTCGAGCCTGCGGCGGGCCTCGGCGGATGCCTGGAGGTCACGCACCTGGCCGCCGTCGACTGGTGTCTTCCGGCTATGGCGCCACAGTGCGACCGCAGCGACGGCCGCCGCGATGATGATCAGAACGATGAGCCAGCGCACTTCGACCTCCCTGGGTGAGATGCCTGCCCCCACTGTGAGGCAGCCGGTCAAGGCTGGTTCCAGGGCGCCTCGACAACGAATGAGCCGCCGGAGATCAGGCTCGGAGCCGTACCCTCCGGGGCTGTGGAACTGGACGATGCATCGTGGGGCAGGGCACTGGTCCTCGTTCGGGAACTGCGCGACCCCGCCATTCCTGACGTCGAGGGGTTCGGGGCGACCGACCTGCGCCCTGTTGACCTTCATGCGAGGATCTGAGGTGTGATTCTCCACCGAAGGGGCAGTGCCTCGTAGGCAGCCCCAGCCCCGATCACTTCGCCGCCGCGTGCGCATCACGCGAAGCCCGTGGGCCCGTTATCGGGATGTTCCTGGACTCTCCGGTTCCGCGAACGCTGCCATCCGTCTGGTGGAAGGGCGGCGGTGGCTCCCGGGCACGGTGGCCGCCGCCATCAGGATCTGGGGCGCGCATGCGTACGGCAGCCGGCATCGGTGGAAGCCGTGGGAAGCGGAGTTCGCCTGTTCCTGCTGTGGCGAAGCCTGGGCACGACTGCGCTTGGAAGAGGCAATCGTCTCGCTGCCAAGCCATGCCGGGCGAGAGCTTCAGGTAGTTGTCGACCGCCTGGACGACGCATTGTTGAGGCGTACCCATCACGATCCTCAAACGCCCGGTCACGACCCCTGGTGGCTGCGCCGCTGTTGATCAAGCGGAAACGCTCTTACTACGTCGTTTTCGTCGGGTGAACCGCCGGTAGATGGCAGGTAGGAACAGCAGAATCAGGACGACGATCGCTGCTCCCACGAGTAACGGTGGCCCCAGCGAGTCAGCGAGGCGGATCCCGCTCGGTGCCGAGGTGTGCTGAGGCGCGTTCGGGTTGTCAGGGCTTCCGGCGAACGAGCCCCGATTTGCGATGAACGCCTGGCCGCAGCAGAGGGCCATTGGAATGGTCAGGATGCAGGTCATCGTATGTGCCCACGCTCTGCCTCGCACGAGACCCACCAGCGACAGGAGCAGGCCGGCCATAGCGAGACCGGACAGGACCACCGTCAGCCGGCCGACGACCTCGGCCCCCAGGTCGGCAAGCCCGTTCCGGTTCGCTGCCTCCTCCGGCGACACGTGGTACACGACGTCCCAGTGCGTGAGGTCATAGAGGACTGTTACGGCGTTGAGCGTCAACCCGAGCACCAGTAGGCCGACCGCGACGGCCGGTGCGAACAGCGGCCATCGAGACGTCGACCCTCGCCGGCGGTTGGCCCTCTTGATGATCACTCGGCGGACCATACACAAGCTGATCTGGCGTCAGGGGCACATCGCTCTTGGGGTGACAGCAACGCCGATAGCAAGAGGCCCGGCGAGCGGCGGATGGCTGGAGATCAGGCTTGGAGCCGTACCCTTCGGGCTGCGGATCCTGCGCTGCCCGGACGTCATCACCCTGATGTTCTTCAACCAGCCCGAGTTGACGGACGAGGAGGTGATAGATGGTCGTGCAGGAACGACCGCGCCGCCTCCTTCATGGCCGCCACCGCCTCCTCCGTCTGATCCGGCGCTGCGCCGCAATCGGCGTACAGGTGTAGGAAGCGGTAGCCCACCTCGCGCAGCTCCGCAGAGGGAAAGTAGGACGACTGCCAGTAGATCTCGTGCGCCAGGTCCTCGGGATCGCCCTCTCCGTCGATGATGCTCGCCGCTGCCGCCCGCATGAGGTGCAGCCGGGCGCCGCTCTCGTCCGGGACCGGCGAGCCGAGTTCCTCCATCGCCTGCCGGAACAGGTCGACGGCTTCCCGGGACTGGCCCTTCGACAGACCGGCGAGCTCACGCAGGCTCGGCGAGTCGACACCACGGGCCAGAGCGTGCGCGGCCGCCATCGCCAGGTCGTCGCCGACCGGCTCGTCCATCGCCAGCCGGACGGCAAGGTCGCGCAGTCGCTCCATCCCCGAGAGGCTAGGCGGTACGTGGGGCCGTGTCCGCCCATGGGGACGCGATTGCGCGACGGGTCAGCGAATGCCCGCGTCGTGGAGCCGCCGGGTGGCACCCGGATCGATGGTGGTCCGCACGAGCGAACCGGGCGCGTCTGAGGATCCGGTACTGAACGCGGTCACCACCAGCACGACGACCAGCACCGGCATCAACAGCGTCCGGACCAGCATGGCCCAGCACGCCTTGAGGCCGACCCGGCCGCCGTCCTTGGCCCTGACGAGTTGGGTGCCGGTGAGCAGCGCGCCGAGCGCCCGGCCGTTGCCGTAGCAGAGGCCGTAGAGCAGCGGCACCACCACGAGCAACGAGAGGCTCGCCCCGGCGGCGAAGTTGTCGGACAGGGTGACCGCGCGGTCCACCAGGGACAGGGCGACGACGCCCGCCCCGACACCGAACAGGAACACCGTGAAGTCGACGAGCCAGGCCAAGGCCTGCGCCCCGGTGCCGGCCCGGACGTACAGGCCGCCGTTGCCGAACGTCGCGATCCGCTTTGCCTTCCGGGGGCCGAGTACGTGCTCCGCCTGCGCCTGGGCGGCTGCCAGCCGGGTCAGTGGGTGGCCCGTGGCGCGGACTGTCACAGCGCTCTCCTGTTGTGTCGTGGGCACCGGGCGTTTCGCTGGATCCGGACGCCGTGCCGTGTCGTACCCCGAGTGCAGAGTAGTCGGCGCCAGAACAAGGCCACGGCGCTATGTCGCTGAGGTGTTGTACCGGTCCAGCGTCGCCTTGGAGGTCGACGCGTCGCGGAAGACGAGCTCCCACGGGCCGGTGTTCACATCCATGTCCTTGCCGAACCCGACCCGCTTTCCGGCCATCCGCCGGCCCGTCGGCTCGGCCAGGAGTTGGATCGCTCCGTGATAGCGGGCACCCCGGTAGTAGCCGGCCGGGTCGGTCTGCTCCACCCAGGTGCCGGTGACAACGGCCCCGTCCACGGTCAGGTCCAGCGACAGAGATGAGGACGCCGACCCGGGCAGGCTGCGCGCGGTCAGCCTGTCGCCGTGCTGAAGCAGGACGACGAAGTGCTGTCCGGCGAAGGACTCCTCCCGTCCGCTGGAGTAGTACTGGTAGCGGCTGAGCCACACGCCCTCGTACGACCTGTGCGCCGTGCTGGGCTTGGCAGCCGGCGTCGGCGTGGCCAGGTTCGATACGGGTGAGGTCAGGTCGTGGCCACCCTGCTGGTCGTCGGCCACGTGCCCACCGGGCACCGCGGCGAAGCCGAGCAGTGAGATGGGCAGGCCGGTGACGACCTCCAGCGCGCGTGCGAAGTCGTCCTGGTTCATGCGCATCCCGTTATGGAGGGCGCCCAGGGCCGTGTCGGGAGCGGCCATGAGCGACACGATAGCGCTGTGTCGCAGTGGTGTCACCGTTGGTGCGTGGCTCGTAGGTCATCGACGAGCGGCGTTTCGGGGTACGGTCGACAGAATGGCGGCCGGGTGAGTTCGCCGGGCCTCTTGAGCTTGGAGCTGGGCTATGGCTTCCTCCGTCGATCCGCGCTTCGGGGCAGCTCTGCGCGAGTTTCGGGAGCGGCGTGGTCTGTCGCTTCGGTCCCTCGGGCAGCTCGCCCATCGAAGCAAGAGCCATCTGCACGAGCTGGAAGCAGGGCTCAAGGCTCCGACTGTCGACACGGCGCGCCACTTGGACCGGATTCTCGACGCCGGAGGTGTGCTTGCTCGGCTGGTCGATGCGCCGATCGACCATGCGGCCGAGGCGGGCGAGTTGCGGGCGAGGGTTGCCGCCAGTGATGTCAGCGGTGAGGTGCTCGAACGGATCGAGCAGGGCGTCGACGACCTCGCCAGCTCCTATCCGACTATGGCGCCGGCGGATCTGTTGCCGCTGGTGCGGCGACATCTGGCCTATGTGGTGCGGCTGCTGGACGGACGGGTCACGCTTGCTCAGCAGCGTCGGCTGTTGGTTGCGGGCGGTTGGTTGGCGGTGCTGCGGGCCACCGTTCACATCGACCTGCGGCAGCGCGGTGCGGCGGCTGCTCATCTGCGTGCTGCTCGTGAGCTTGCCGAACACGCCGAGCATGCGGAGATC
This sequence comes from Micromonospora sp. M42, assembly GCF_000568915.1. Classification (NCBI taxonomy): domain Bacteria; kingdom Bacillati; phylum Actinomycetota; class Actinomycetes; order Micromonosporales; family Micromonosporaceae; genus Micromonospora; species Micromonospora sp. M42. The sequence goes on from NZ_KK037233.1 coordinate 5,971,032, forward strand.
CAGGCGTGGTGTCTGGAGACCCGGGCCTGGGACGTGTTGACGCAAGGTGACTACCGGACGGCACTCGATCTGTCTCATCAAGCACAGCGGGTCGCGCCGAAAGGCAGCTCGGCCAGGATTCAGGCGACTGCCCAGGAAGCTCGCGCGTGGGCGCGGATCGGTGATGTGGCCGCCACCCGGCGAGCGCTGGAGCGGGTGGAGCGTTTGACGGCGAATCTGCCCGTTCCGGAACGGGCCGAGCATCACTACCGCTACGACCCCGCGAAGGCCGCCGCCTATATGGCCACGACGTTGGCGTGGGCCGGTGACCCGGCTGCCGAGCAGGTGGCGCGGGCGGTACTGACCGATCTGGACCCGCACGGTGATGGGGGAGCGCGTCCTCGCCGTTCCGCGTCGGCGCGTCTCGACCTCGGACTTGCCCTGGTCGCCGCCGACCAGCCGGATGAGGCGGTTGCGCTCGGGGCGCAGGCGGTGGCGTCCGGGCGGGTGGTGCCGTCGAACTGGTGGCGAGCCGCGGAACTGCTCGCGAAGGTGGAGCAGTCGGGCGTGCCGGAGGCCGCGATGTTGCGTGACCTGTGCGTCGAGTACGCCCCCGCCCGCCGATTGACAGCGGGCAGCACACCTGGTTAGCGGACAGTCACCTCCTGGATCGTGGACGCGCTCGGCGTGACGCTGGATCTCCACCGGGCGCGGATAGGCACATCAGCAGGTGTCCTCCGTGCCCTCACCACGGAGGGCCGGACAGATGACGGTGACCATTGGGCTCCTGCGACGGCTCGTCGGTCGGTACCTTCCGCCGTCGACGGTGTCCGGCTTTGGCGAGCGCATCCAGGCGATGGAGCAGGAGATCGCCAGACGCCGTTTGCTGGACCAGGCGCGAGGCGGGCAACGGTCCCCGGACGGCGACGCCTCGCGGGAACGCCGCGTCTCGTACGACACGTACCTGTCGGCCGCCGCGTTGACGTTCGCCCGGCGGCATCGGCCGGTGTGGTGCTGGCGGCGGTGGAGACGGGTTTGCTGGTGCGGAGCCGAGCTGCCCTGTCATTCGCGGCATCGGCTTCCGATCAATCGTGGTCACTGGCCACAGGCGAGCGACAAGTGATCGCCGGGCCGGAGGAGATGATCCTCGCGGTACACGTGCGGGGACTCGACGGCATGTGTGCCGGGCGCCGGGCGTGGTGGGCACGGCTCACGCCGTACCCGTGCTGGCAGGCGGAATGGGCGACGAGTCGGCAGGCGCGGGCGATCACCGCGCGGTTCCTGGAGGGTGCGCGCACTCGCAGGCGTGAGCTGCGGGCGGAGTACGCCGGCGCGCCGGTGTCACTGGCTCTGTATCTCGGCGCCTATCTCGTGCAAGCCTCCGAGGACATGCCCTGGGCGCCTGCCGGTGCGCTGCACCGCCGCTTCGTCGGGTGGACCCGGGAGGCGGGTCCGCAGGGGCGGTGACTGCTCAGAGTCGTCGCTCCCGCAGCCGCCGCCGGAACCGCATCCACTCGGCCGGTACGACGAGGCAGCCCGCCACCGCGGGCGGCACGGTCACCAGGAAGTCCGGCCACCGCCAGATGGGCGCGTCCGCTTCCCTCAGGTGGGTGGGGTGCCGGGGGTCGTACCGGACCGCTATCACGTCGCCCGCGGCCGGCCGGTGCACCGGGTTCTCCAGGATCGCCGTCGCGCCCACCGGCCCTGACAGGTAGACGACGTTCAGGGACTTGCCGGGCCCTTCGTAGTTGGCGCGCACCACCTGGGCGTCGCCGATCCGGCCCCTGGTCTCCAGCATGCGGTTCTCCCACACCTGCCACCCGGCGAAGGTCAGGAACAGCGCGGTGAACAGGGACGTGACGAGCAGCCAGAGACCGGCTGTCAGCACGGTCGCCCCCTCGCCCCGTAGCAGGCCGAGGACGACCTCCTCGTAGCGCGAGGGGCGGCTGACGGGGCCGGCGCCCGCTCCGTCGACAGACATCCCGCCGCTCCTTCGCCGACTGCCCTGGACATCCACGGTAGCCAGCGCGCCCAGCCCGGTGGGGAATAGGTGACGAGAAGTCGATATGACTGAGAGGCATAAATATGCCTCTCAGTCATATCGCTCGAAGCACTCAGTCTTCCGGCCGGGCATCACCCTCCGTGACAGAACGGCCTGGCGCCGCCGGGGCGGTGAGCGACAGCGTGGGCCACGCCGCCAGGTCGTGGAGCATCTGCCGGTCGTGGGTGGCGACGACCACCGCGGCCCTCGTCGTCAGCAGGGCGGCGGTGAGGTCGTCGACCAGCGGCGCCGACAGGTGGTTGGTGGGTTCGTCGAGGATCAGCAGGTCGGGACGTTCGGCCAGGCGCAGCGCCAGGTTCAGCCGCCGTTGCTGTCCGTGCGACATCCGGCCCACGGGAGTACGCCGGGCCTCGGCGTCGAGCAGGCTCGTCGCGCTCAGCGGCAGGGCCGTGCCGGAGCCGACGCGCCCGGCGGAGCGCAACCGGCCCACGTGCTGCTCGTACAGGTCGTGGGCGAGCAGCGCCGGTGGCCAGTCGGGCACCTCCTGACCGAGGTACGCGACGCGCGCGCCGGACAGGTGCCGGACCTCCCCGGTCGACGGCGTGAGGTCACCGGCCAGCGCGGAGAGCAGCGTCGACTTGCCCGCGCCGTTGGGTCCGGTCACCAGCAGGCGGTCCCCGCCGTCGAGCGTGAGCGTGACCGGGGTACGCAGGCGCCCGGCCACCGTCACGTCGTGGCAGCGCAGGGTCGGCAGTCCGGGACGGGTGTCCAGCGGTGGCCAGCGCAGCGGCTGCGGTGGCTCCGGCACGGTGACGCGGTGCGCGTCGAGCGCCTCCTGCCGGCGGCGCAGCGCCTGGACCAGTCCGGGCGCGCGGGACTGGCGCTGGTGCTTGCCGTGTCCCTTCTCCGGCCGCCAGCCGGTGCTGAGGCGGTCCTGCGCCTGCCGTACCCCGTCGGCCAGCCGCTGGTGCTCGGCCTGCTGCGCCTCGTGGTCGCGTACCCAGTGCGCGAAGTCGCGGCGGCGCCCGTCCTGCCAGGCGGCGTAGTCCCCGGCGTAGCGGCGCGGGCGCCCGTCCGCGCTGGGGTCGAGGTCCAGGAACTCCGTGGCGACGTCCCGCAGCAGGGCGCGGTCGTGGGTCACCAGCACGACGCCGCCCGGGTGGTCGCGTAGCCGGGCGGTGAGGAAGGCCAGGCTGTCCGCGTCGAGGTGGTTGGTCGGCTCGTCCAGCATCAGCAGGTCCACCCGCGCTCCCAGCAGGCATGCCAGCCGGACCCGGTAGCGCTGGCCGACGGACAGCGTGGCCAGTTCCCGGTCCCGGTCCGGGCAGGCGTCGAGGCCGGCCAGCGCCACGTCGACGCGCCGCTGCGCGTCCCAGGCGTCCAGCCGGGTCGCCGCGTCCAGGGCGGCGGCGTACGCGTCGTCCGCGCCCGCCCGGCCCTCGGTGAGCGCGATCGCGGCCTCGTCGAACGCCCGCAGCGCGCGTTCGGACTCCCGGATCGCCTCCCGGACGAGCGTGCCCACGGTCTCGCCGTGGCGCGACTCCAGGTTCTGCCGGGCGACGCCGATCGCGCCCAGCCGTTCCACCACGCCCTGGTCGGGAGCGATGAGGCCGGCCAGCACGTGCAGCAGGGTGGTCTTGCCGCGGCCGTTCTCGCCGACGACCGCCAGGCGGGAACCGGCGGAGACGGTCACGCTGACGTCGGACAGCACGACCCGGCCGCCGAGTACGACGCGGACGCCGTCGGCCCGCACGTGCGCCCGGTGCCCGGCGGGCAGCGAACCGCCCGAGGTGGATGGGAAGGAAGGAATGTTGTCGAGGTTGTGCACAGTCCGCTCTTCGGCTCGTCGTGGAGCCGGGCAGCGCGAGGACACCGCCCGGCGGGAACGCCGGGACGGCGGAGCAGAGCTGGTACGTCAGAAGAAGCCGGTCACCCTGCCGCCGTCAGCGGAGGGACCAGGGCTTCATGACAGCGGCGAAGAACCTCATGCGGTAAACAGTACCCGGCTCCGGGCCGGAGATCACCGGAGTTACCGGCGGAGGCGGGCGGAGGCCTCGGCGTCGAGCAGGTCGTTCACCGCCAGCGCCGAGTTGATCAGGGCGAGGTGGCTGAACGCCTGCGGATAGTTGCCGATCTGCTCACCGGTGGAGGCGATCTCCTCGGCGTAGAGCCCGAGGTGGTTGCTGAAGGTGAACATCTTCTCCAGGGTGAGCCGGGCGTCGTCCAGCCGGCCGGAGCGGGCCAGCGCCTCGACGTACCAGAACGTGCACATGTTGAACGTGCCCTCGTGACCGGGGAGCCCGTCGGGGGAGTGGACCGGGTCGTACCGGTGGACCAGGCTGTCCGAGACCAGGTCCCGCTCGATCGACTCGAGGGTGGACAGCCACAGCGGGTCGGTGGGCGTGACGAAGCCGACCGCCGGCATGTAGAGCAGGGCGGCGTCGAGCACGTTCTCGTCGTACGCCTGCACGAAGCTGCCGCGTTCCCGGTGGAAACCGCGGGCCATGACCTGGTTGTAGATCCGGTTGCGTTGTTCGGTCCAGCAGTGCATGTCGCCGGGCCGGCCGGTGCGGGTGGCCAGCCGGATGGCGCGGTCCAGCGCCACCCACGACATCACCCGGCCGAACGTGTAGTTGCGGGGGTGGTGGCGGCTCTCCCAGATTCCGGCGTCGCGTTGGTCCCAGTTGTGGCAGAGCCAGTCGATCAGGCGCACGGTGCTCTTCCACACCTGGTGCGACACCCGGATGCCCTGCTCGTCGGCGAGGTGCATGGCGTAGAGCGCCTCGCCGTGGATGTCGAGCTGGAGCTGGTCGGCGGCGCCGTTGCCGATCCGCACCGGACGGGAGCCGCGGTAGCCCTCCAGGTGGTCGAGCACCTCCTCGTGCAGGTCCGAGGACCCGTCCACCCGGTACATGATCTTCAGTGGGTCCTGGTGGTCGCCGGCCTCGCGGATGCGCTCGTCCAGCCAGTCCATGTACCGGCTGACCTCCTCGGTGAACCCGAGGCCGAGCAGCGCGTGCACGGAAAACGAGGTGTCGCGTACCCAGGTGTAGCGGTAGTCCCAGTTGCGGGAGCCGCCGACCAACTCGGGCAGCGCGGCGGTCGGCGCGGCGATCATCGCGCCGGTCGGCGCGTACGTCATGAGCTTGAGCGTGATGGCCGAGCGCTCGACCATCTCCCGCCAGCGCCCGGTGTAGCGGGAGCGCTCGACCCAGCGCCGCCAGTAGTCCCGGGTCCACTCGAACATGCCCTGGACCTCTTCCGGCGGGATGATCCTGGGCTCGTCGATGCCGGTCTCCAGGACCACCCCGCCGGTGTCGCCCTCCTGCAACGTGCCGTAGGCGATCAGGTCGCCGTCCTCCATGCGGATCTCGCCGGTCTTGGCCCAGAGCTGCCGCACCGGATCGATCGGGTTGAAGGCGAGCGTCGCCGACCGGCTCCGGAACAGGTAACCGTTGCGGTGCCGCTCCAGCTCGTGGCTCTCCCGGGCGAAGTCGAAGCGCGGCCGGCACTCCACCCGGAACCGCATGCTGCCGCGCACCATGTTGACCATGCGCACGATGCGGTGCGAGTCGGTGACCCGCTCGCCGGTCACCGGCATGAAGTCCATCACCTCGGCGACGCCGTCCGCGCTGATGAACCGGGTGATCAGGATCGGCGTGCCGGGGAGGTAGAGCTGCTTCGTGACGTACCGGACGTCGTGCGGGGCGATCTGGAAGAAGCCGCCCTTGTCCTTGTCCAGCAACGCGCAGAAGACGCTGGGCGAGTCGAAGCGCGGCGCGCAGAACCAGTCGATCGTCCCGTCACAGGTCACCAGCGCCGCGGTCTGAAGGTCGCCGATGAGCCCGTGATCCTCGATCGCCGGATAGCTCTTCACGTCGCCCCCCAGGTTCCGACTGCCCTCTCCGACTCAACCTAGGGGAAGAATTGTCAGGTTAGAGGGGATTCGTGGTCACCCACCCTCGCGCGTCACGCCGCGCCTCGACCGCCCGGCGGGTCTCCTCGTTCACCAGTTCCGCGTTGATCATCGCTGCGGTCCGGGCACCAGCCGCGGCAGCGGCCCCGACCTGCGCCGACAGGTCGGTCACGTTGCCCGCGACCCACACCCCGGGCACCTCGGTACGCCCCGACTCGTCGGCCGGCAGGTACTCGCCCATCCCGCTGGGGTGCGGTTGCGGCCGCAGTCCCAGTCCGGCCAGGAACCCGGTGCGCGCGACCATCCGGGGCGCGACGGTCAGCACCTCCCGGTCGACGGTGCGGCCGTCGCGCAGGCGTACCCCGGTCACCCGGTCCCCGGCCGTCTCGACGGCCGCGACCTCGCCCTCGACCACCGGCACGCCGCGGGCGGCGAGCTGCTCGGCCTGCTCGTCGGTCAGCGGCGGCGCGGTGTGCCGCAGGTAGACCACGTCGTCGCTCCACTGCCGGAACAGCAGCGTCTGGTGCACCGACATCGGGCCGCTGCCGATCACCCCGATCGGCCGGTCCCGCACCTCCCAGCCGTGGCAGTACGGGCAGTGCACCAGGTCCCGGCCCCAGCGCTCGCGCAGGCCGGGCACCTCGGGCACCTCGTCGACCAGGCCGGTGGCGACGAGCACATGACCGGCGCGTACCCGCCGGCCGTCGGCGAGCGTCACCTCGAAGCCGTCGCCGTCGCGGCTCACCGACTCGACCCGGCCCTCGGTCAGGTGCCCGCCGTAGCGGTGGACCTCGTCCCGGCCGCGCGCCAGCAGCTCGGCCGGCGGTACGCCGTCGTGGCCCAGCAGCGCGTGCACGCCGTCGGCGGGCGCGTTGCGCGGTTCGCCGCCGTCCACCACGAGCACCGACCGGCGTGCCCGGGCCAGCATCAGCGCGCCGCTCAGCCCGGCCGCGCCGCCGCCGATCACCAGTACCTCGTAGTTCTCGGTCATCGTGACCACCTCCGCGACCAGACTGCGGCGGGGAAGCGCAGAACCGCAAACTCTCTTGCTGATGTGGCAAACTGGGGGCATGGACGTCGACCTCGACCAGGCCCTCGACGCGGTCGGTCCCCGGCTGCGCGCGCTGCGGCGTGAGCGGGAGACCACGCTCACCGATCTCTCCGCCGCCACCGGCATCTCGGTGAGCACGCTGTCCCGGCTGGAGTCCGGCGGCCGCAAGCCCACCCTCGAACTGCTGCTCCCGCTCGCCCGCGCGCACGGCGTGACGCTGGACGAGCTGGTCGGCGCCCCGCCCACCGGCGACCCGCGCGTCCACCTGCGGCCGGTCGCCGCGTACGGGATGACCATGCTGCCGCTCACCCGCCGCGCCGGCGGCATCCAGGCGTACAAGCTGATCATCCCGGCCGGCGGCCGGTCCGAGCCCGAACCGAAGACCCACGAGGGGTACGAGTGGGTCTACGTGCTCAACGGGCGGCTGCGGCTCGTGCTCGGCGAGCACGACCTGGTGATGGTCCCCGGTGAGGCGGCCGAGTTCGACACCCGCGTACCGCACTGGTTCGGGCGTGCCGACAGCGAGGGGGTGGAGTTCCTCAGCCTCTTCGGCAGCCAGGGCGAACGCGCCCACCTGCGCGCCCGCCCCCGCGCGTCGAGCTGAGCGGCGACGGTAAACACGCCCGCCGCGGCATCGGCGGCGCGACGATCGGCGGGTGAGCTATGCGGACGTCGGCGGGCTGCGGATCTGGTACGAGGAGCACGGGGCCGGCAAACCGTTGGTCCTGCTGCACGGCGAGTACGGCTCGACGGAGACGTTCGCGCCGGTCCGCCCGGCGCTGGCCACGCGCCGGCGGCTGATCGCCGTCGACCTGCAGGGCCACGGCCGCACCGCCGACGTGGACCGGCCGCTGCGGTACGAGTCGATGGCCGACGACGTCGCCGGGCTGCTGCGTCACCTCGGCCTGCCCCGGGCCGACGTGCTCGGCTACTCCCTCGGCGGCGGGGTGGCCCTGCGTACCGCGATTCAGCACCCCGACCTGGTCCGGCGCCTGGTGCTGGTCTCCACGCCGTTCCGGCGGCGCGGCTGGTACCCGGAGACGCTCGCCGCGATGTCCGCCCACGACGAGCGCGTCGCGCAACGGATGCGCGGCACCCCGCTCCACGAGCGGTACGCGCGGGTGGCGCCCCGCCCGCAGGACTGGCAGGCGCTCTGGGCCCGCGGCGGCGAGCTGCTGCGGCGGGACTACGACTGGTCCGCCGAGGTGGCCGCGCTGCCGATGCCGGTGCTGCTGGTCTTCGCCGACGCGGACGAGATCCCGGTGAGCCACGCGGCGGAGTTCTTCGGCCTGCTCGGCGGCGGCCACCGGGACGCGGGCGGCGACGGAACCGGCCGCCCCGCGTCCCGGCTGGCGGTGCTGCCCGGGCTGACCCACTACGACGTGCTGACCTCGCCCGCGCTGCCGGCGGCGGTGCTGCCGTTCCTCACCCATCCGGCGCGCGCCCCGGGCTGACTCAGCCCACCAGCGCCGGAGCGTCCGCGCCCGCCGTCGTGCGCGGGCGCAGCAGCGCGTACGCGAGCCCGACGGCGACCACGAGCAGCCCGGCGCCGATCGCGAACGCCAGATGGAACCCGCTGGTCAGCGCGGCGGCCCGGTCGTCGCCGAGCGCGACCCGGTCCGCGGTACGGGCGGCGGCCAGCGTGGACAGCACCGCTACGCCGAACGCCATGCCGAGCTGCTGGGTGGTGTTGAACAGCCCGGAGGCGAGACCGGCGTCGTCGGGGCGGGCGGCGGACATGCCGAGCGCGGTCAGCGCCGGCAGCACCAGCCCGAACCCGCCGGCGAGCAACATCACCGGGAGCACGTCGGGCAGGTAGCGGCCGTCCACCGGTACGCGGGCCAGCAGCACGAACATGGCCACCAGCAGGACGAGCCCGGCCAGCAGCACCGCCCGCTCGCCGAACCGGGCGTTGAGCCGGGCCGAGACGCCCAGCGACACCGCGCCGATGACGACTGCCGCCGGGAGCAGGGCCAGCCCGGTGCCTGTGGCGTCGTAGCCGAGCACCTGCTGGAGGTAGAGCGTGACGAGCACCTGGAACGCGAACGTCGACGCCACGGTGAGGATCTGGACCACGTTCGCCACCACCACGCCGCGCGAGCGCAGGATCCGCAGCGGCATGAGCGGGCGGCGTGCGGTCGCCTGCCGGACGACGAACCCGGCGACCAGCGCGACGGCGAGCGCGCCGAGGCCGAGCGTGCGCGCCGACGTCGCCCCGTACCGCTCGATCGTGACCACCGTGTAGATGCCGAGCACCAGTCCGGCGGTGACCAGCAGCGCGCCCGCCACGTCGGCCCCGGCGGCCAGGCCCAGGCCCCGGTCGGCGGGCAGCGTACGGACCGCGAGCGCGATCGTGGCCAGGCCGATCGGCAGGTTGATCAGGAAGATCCAGTGCCAGCCCAGCGCGTCGGTGAGCAGGCCGCCGGCGACCTGGCCGATGGCCGCCCCGGCCGCGCCGGTGAAGGCGAACACGGCGATCGCCCGGCCCCGCTCGGCGGCGTCGGGAAAGAGCGTGACCAGGATGCCGAGGCTCACCGCGACCGCCGCCGCGCTGCCGACACCCTGGAGGAAACGGGCCGCGACGAGCGTGGCGCTGTTCGCCGCGAGCCCGGCCAGCACCGAGGCGGCGGTGAACAGCGCGGTGCCGCCGAGGAACATCGCCCGCCGTCCGACCAGGTCGCCCAGGCGGCCGGCGAGCAGGAGCAGGCTGCCGAACGCGATCAGGTACGCGTTCACCACCCAGCTCAGGCCGGCCGGGGAGAAGCGCAGGTCGCGCTGGATGGCCGGCATCGCCACGGTGACGATGCTGCCGTCGAGGATGGTCATCAGGGCGCTGGTGGCGAGTACGCCGAGCGCGACCTGACGCGAGCGGGGAGCGGACATGGAGTCCTCCTGTCGAGAGGTGCGACAGGAAAGACCGTAACGGATAGTCCCGTTGCAGACAATCTATTGAGGGACTATTGGCGGGCTCGGCGGGCCGGCTTCGGGCTCTGCACCGGCGTGGCCAAATGGCCGGCGGCCAGGCGCTCCAGCGCGCGCAGGAAGACCGCCCGCTCGTCCGCCGGCAGGCTCGCCAGCGCCTCGGCGTGCACCCGGTCGACGATCTCCTGGCTGCGCGCGGCCACCCGGGCGCCCTCCTCGGTGACCGCGATGATCCGGGCCCGCCGGTCGGTACGCGACGGACGCCGCACCGCCAGCCCGGCCTGCTCCAGCGCGTCCACCGTCACCACCATCGTCGTCTTGTCCATGTCGCCCATCTCGGCGAGCTGGATCTGCGTACGCTCCTCGGGCAGCGCGTGCGCGAGCACGCAGTGCATCCGCGCGGTCAGCCCGATCTCGGCCAGGGCCGCCGCCACCCGGGTGCGCAGCACGTGACTGGTGTGGTCGAGCAGGTACGACAGGTCCGGGGTGCTCATCCGCCCAGCGTACCGATGGGTTCGTGGCGGATGATCCGGCGCGGACCCGGTCGGACCGCGGATACGATCTTGTGAGATGTCGTCGGCAGGAGAGGTTCGGTGCGGTGAGCGACGTGCACGGCAGGCAAGTGATGGTGGGTTACGACGGGTCCCCGGCCGCGAGCGCCGCCATCGAGGCGGGCGCGCTGCTGTTCCCCGGCGCGCACGCATGGATCGGGCATCTGTGGACGCCACCGTTCGCCAGCGAGGAACTGCGTAAGCGCCTCTGGACCGGCAAGCGCAACATCAACGCGTTCGTGGAGGCGATCGAGCGCGAGGGCGGCCGGGAGGCCGACCGGCTCACCTCCGTCGGCGTGATGCTGGCCCGCGCGGCCGGCTGGGACGCCGAGCCGCTCGTGTGCCGCAGCTACGGCGGGGAAGGGCTCCGGCTCGCCGAACTGGCCGACGAGAAGCAGACCGACGTGCTGCTGCTCGGCTCACGCGGGCTGGGCGGCGCCCGGGCCGTGCTCGGCAGCGTCTCGGACATGGCTGTGCACTACAGCCCGCGACCAGTCCTGGTGGTGCCGCACCCGCTGCTCACCGACGAGCACGACGCGCTCGCCGCCGGCCCGGTGGTGGTCGGCTGGGACGCCTCCACCGGGGCCGAGGCGGCGCTCGACTCCACCCGGCGCCTCTTCCCCGAGCGGGACGTCGTCCTGGTCGCCGTCGACGGCGACGAGGGGGAGACGCCCACCCCGGAGACGGCCGGCGGATCGGTCACCGTCGTGCGGGTGAGCGCCGGGCGCGGCACCCCGGGGCGCGCGGTGGCCGAGGCGCTCTCCGCAGTCGCCACCGAGCACAAGGCGAGCGCGGTGGTGGTCGGCTCGCGCGGACGGACGGCGATGCGCAAGATCCTGCTCGGCAGTGTCGCCATGGCCACCCTGCACCGTGCCCACCGGCCGGTGATGGTGGTGCCGCAGAGCCCGGTCCGCGAAGCGGAGTAACCCGGCGGCGCACGGGTGCCTCCCCGGCCGAGGGAGGCACCCGCTTCGTCACCGCTGCCCGCGGCGCGCCGGTCGGGCCCGCGATGGTTGAGGCAGCCGTCCCCGGAGGCGGGCGCTGGCACCCGTCGATGCGCGGCAACTATTCTCGGGTCACAAGCCAGTCGCCGTCTGACGGAGTGGTCGATGCGGAAGGGCCTGGTCGCGGACCGGCATGCGCAGGGGGACGGCCGCAGAGCCAACCTCGGCGCGCTGCTCCGGCGCGTCCACCTGACCGGCCCGGTCACCCGCGTCGAGCTGGCCGAGTGGATGGGCGTCAACCGCAGCACGGTCATGGCGCTCACCGCGGAACTGGCGTCGGCCGGTCTGGTCCGGGAGGTGGCGGCCGGCGGCAGCGGACGGGCGGGGCGACCCTCGCTTGTGGTCCGCCCGGCCTCGGACACCTTCTACGTGCTCGCCTTCGACATCGCCGTGGACCGGCTCGTGGCCGCCCGCGTCGGGCTCGGCGGCGTGGTGTCGGCCCGCCTGGAGGCGGAACGGCCACGGGCCGGGGCCGACCTCGACTCCGTCGTCTCGGTGCTCGCCGACTTCGGGCGGGCCCTGCACCACGCCGCGCCGGCCGGGTCGGTGTGCGTGTGCGTGGGCGCCTCGTACTGCGGCATGATCCGGCCGGGTGACGGGATGGTCCGCTTCGGACCGGACATGGGCTGGGTCGACCAGGCGTTCGGTGCCGAGCTGGCCCGGCGGCTCGACCTGGGCCTGCCGGTCCTGGTCGGCAACGAGGCGCACCTGGGCGCGCTGGCGGAGCACCAGCGGGGCGCCGGAGTCGGCGTGCAGAACGTCGTCTACCTGCACGGTGACGTGGGCGTCGGCGGCGGGATCATCGTCGGCGGTGAGCTGCTCGACGGCGACGGCGGGTACGCCTCCGAGGTCGGGCACATGCTCGTGAACCCGTACCAGGGGCGGCCCTGCGGCTGCGGCTCGCGCGGGTGCCTGGAGGCCGAGGTCGGCGAGCGGGCACTGCTCGACGCCGCCGGCCGCCCGGCGGGGGAGAAGGGGCGCGAGGCGGTACGGGCCGTGGTGGCCGCCGCCGCGCGGGGCGAGCCGGCCGCCCGGGACGCGGTGCGGCACATCGGTGACTGGCTGGGCATCGGCGTGGCGAACGTGATCAATCTGTTCAACCCCGGCGTGGTGATCTTCGGGGGCACGCTCAGCGAGGTCTTTCCGGTCTGCGCCGACCACGTCCGCAGCCGGATCGCCGCCAACGTGCTGCCCATCTCCCGCGACAAGGCCCGCCTGCGGGTGTCCGCGCTCGGCTACGACGCCACCTTGATCGGCGCCGCCGAACGGGGCTTCACCCCGTTGTTCGCCGACCCCTTCGGCACCCTCACCCGCGCCTCGGCGCTTCGCTGATCTTGGAGTTGTGGCGCCTGGGATGTCGCTTTGGTGAGCCTTGTGAGGCGCCACAACTCCAAGATCGACGGCGGCACGCGCCCGACGGCGGGTCAGGGGGTCAGGCGGTGGGTCAGCCAAGGGAGGAGAGCCTCGCCCTGTTGGCGCTGGAACGCTCGTACCGTGGGGATGCCGGGTGGGGGTGGCTGGCGGGCGCCGTCCAGGAAGAAGCCGGTGAGGCCGACCAGCACGCCGGTCAGGTCGGCCGGGTCCACATCGGCGGTCAGCGGCTGGGCGGCCAGCAGCGCGTCCGGGTCGTGTCCGCCGTACACCTGGACGTTGACGACGGTGAACAGGGTGTCCAGCCAGGCCGGCCCGCGACAGGCCCACGGCCAGTCGACCACGGTGACCGATCCGTCCGGGCCGACAGCAGGTTGTCCGCGCGGACGTCGACGTGGCAGAGCGTGTCACCGGCGAGCGCGGCCAGGCCCCGGTCGGCGGCGGCGCACAGCTCGGGCAGGTGGGACCGGGCCCACGGGTCGAGGTCGGCCGGCGGGTCGGCGGCGAGGCGCCGCCAGCCGCCGAAGTCGTGCGCGAGGTGTTCGGCGGCGGTGGTGGTTCCGGCGGCGGCGGGCGCCGGGGTGAGCGTCACCGCCATCGCCTCCAGCGTGGACAGCACGGCGGTCAGCTGACCGGTACGCACGGGGTGGCCGGATGCCGGCCCTCGACGTCGGCGAAGACGAGCGCGATCCAGTGGCCGTCGTCGTAGCTGCCGAGCAGCCGGGGCGCGGGCGCGTCCGGGGGCAGGGCGGCGGCGATGCGGGCCTCGGCGCGGTGCAGGTGGGGACTGCGGTCGTTCTGCGCCGGGCTGACCGCCTTGACGAAGGCCCGGCCACCACCTGCGGTACGGACGCGGTCGGCGGTGCCGGGGGAGAAGCCGCCCGGCTGCGAGTGCGCCTCCACCACCCGGTCGCCGAGGACGCCCTCGACGCCGTCGCGCACGTGCCCGGGCAGTTCGTGCCAGTGCAGCCGAGTCTTCGTCACCGTCCCACGGTGCGTGCCGCCCGCCGCCGGGGCAACCGGGTTACTCGTTGCGCGTGTAGTGCAGGACGACCACGCCGGCGTCGAACGGGCGCGCCGAGGTGAGCGTGAGCCGGCGCGGATCGAAGCCGCTGTCGACGAGCTTGACGCCGCTGCCGACGACCACCGGGTTGAGCTTGACCACCAGCTCGTCGATCTCGTCGAGGAGCTGACCGGCGAGCTGCCCGCCGCCGCAGAGCCAGATGTCGCGCCCGGGTTGCGTCTTCAGCTCGCGGACGAAGGCCGCCGGGTCACCGGCGACGACGTTCACGTCCGGGTAGTCGGCAGGGGGCAGGGAGCGGCTGAACACGTACTGCTTCAGGTGGGCGTACGGGCTTGTCGCGCCGATCGCCAGGCCGGGCTCGTAGCTGCCGCGGCCCATCAGCACGGTGTCGAAGCGGCCGGCGGGCGGGGACTCGATGCCGAGCTGGGGGTGGGCGAACGTGGGCAGCGTCTGGGGCCACTCGGCCACCAGGTGGGGCGCCAGGTCGGGCGTCAGCGGGAGGAAGTCGAACGACCCGTCGGGCGCGGCGATGAAGCCGTCGAGGGTGCTGGCGACGAAATACACGAGCTTGCGCAAACCGGCTCCGATGTCCGAGGTGATCCACGACGGCTGTCGTGGTTCGGCGACGAATGTACAACACCTGTCGTAGTTCTTGCTAGTGTGTTCGCGTGGCCAGGAACCCGGAACGCCGTACCCTGCTCGCCGACGCCGGACTGCGGATCCTCGCCGACGCGGGCGCGCGCGGGCTGACCCACCGGGCGGTCGACGCCGAGGCGGGCGTGCCCACCGGCACCACCTCGAACTACTTCCCGTCCCGCGCGGCTCTGCTCGCCGGCCTGGCCGAACGCATCTTCGGCCGGATCGCGCCCGACCCGGCCGTGCTGGCCGACCTCGGCCGCCGCGAGCCGTCGCTCGCGCTGATGACCGACTACCTGCGCGACATCGTCGCGCGCACCACCCGCGAGCCGGGCCTCACCCGCGCGCTGTTCGAACTGCGGCTGGAGGCCGCCCGCCGCCCGGAGCTGCGGTCCGCGCTCGGCGGCGTGCTGCGCCAGGGGTACGCCGACGACGTCGCCCACCACACCGCCGCCGGACTACCCGGCGGGGCGTACGAGGTGGCGCTGCTGCACTACGCCGTCGACGGGCTCCTGCTCGACCTGCTCACCACCTCGATCGACGCCGGGTTCGACACCGATCAGGTGGTCTCGGACCTCGTCTCCCGTCTGGTCGGCGGCGCCACCGGTTGAGTCTCCTCGCCGTGCGTTAACCCGGGGCGACCAGCGGGAACGCTGGCCCGGATGCCCCTGGGAAGGAGCAACGGATGAGGGAACGCACCGGACTGACCATCGGCGTGCTCGGCTCCTACGGCGGTCGCAACCTCGGCGACGAGGCGATCCTCACGGGTCTCCTGGACGACCTGCGCCGGCACGAGCCGAACGCCCGGATCATCGTCTTCTCCCGCAACCCCGCGCACACCGCGCTGGCCCACCCCGATGTCGAGGCGGTGCCGTGGGAGGGCGTCAGCCGCGTCGACTCGTCCCCGGTGCTCAACCAGCTCGACCTGCTCATCCTCGGCGGCGGCGGGATCCTCTACGACAAGGAGGCCCGGCGCTACCTGCGGGTGGTCCGGGTCGCCCAGGAACGCGGGCTGCCGCTGCTCACGTACGCGGTAGGTGTCGGTCCGCTCAGCGACACGCTCGACAGCGGCATGGTGCGCGAGACGCTGGCGCAGGCGGTCGAGGTGACCGTCCGGGACCAGGAGTCGCGGATGGTGCTGGAGGAGGCGGGCCTGATCAATCCCATCACCGTCACCGCCGACCCGGCGTTCCTGCTGGAACCGGAGGAGTTCCCCGAGCAGTGGCTGCGCGAGGAGGGCGTGCCGGCCAACTCCCGGCTGGTCGGGCTGAGCGTGCGCGAGCCGGGCCGGGCGGCCGAACGGCTCGACGTGGACGGCTACCACCGCCTGCTCGCCCAGATCGGTGACTTCCTGGTGCACCGGATCGACGCGCATGTGCTGTTCGTGCCGATGGAACGCGACGACATCCGGCACTCGCACGGCGTGCTGTCGCACATGACCGCCGCCGACCGGGGCCGGATCCTGCACGGCGACTACCGCCCGGCGCAGATCCTCGGCCTGATGCGCCACTTCGACCTCGCGGTCGGCATGCGCCTGCACTTCCTGATCTTCGCGGCCATGATGGGTACGCCGTTCCTGCCGCTGCCGTACGCCGGAAAGGTCTTCGACCTGGCCCAGCGGCTCGGTGTGCCGGCGCTGCGCGGCGTGGAACGGGAGGTCGAGGGCCCGTTGCTGGCCGAGGTGGACCGGCTGTGGGACGAGCGGGCGGCGCGGGCCGACGAGACCGCGCGCCGGGTGGCGGAGGTCTGCGAGCAGGCGCGGGGCACCTCGCAGGTGACCCGCAGCGTGCTGGACAGCATCCGCGCCCGGTCGCTGACCCCGGCGGTGTGAGCCGGCTCGTCAGACCGCCGGGCCGCGCCAGGAGTAGACCCACTCCCGGCCCGGCTGCTCGTCCGACTCCAGCTCGTAGATCTCTGCCTCCGCGAGCCCCTTCGACCCGAGGTGGTGGTGGGTCAGCGGGGGACGGCCGTTGCTGTCCAGCTCGACGGTGACGGTCTCGCCGTCGGCCGCGCCGCCCACCAGAGGGATCTGCACCGTGGAAGCCATGCGCCCATCCTGCCCCGGCCGGCCCGCCCGCGCAGGGGATCACGCGGGGCAGCGAAACGGGCACAGCGCGTACTAGGGTCCGGGAATGGCGCACCCGACGATCGATCCGACTCTCGGTCCGGTCCTCGCCCGTACGGGCGGCGAACGGGCGATCCTCGACGCGTTCCTCGACTTCCACCGCGGCACCGTGCTGCGCAAGGTGCGCGGCCTGACCGACGCCGACGCCACCCGGCGTCTGGTGCCCTCACTCACCACGCTGGCCGGGCTGCTCCGGCACCTGACGGTGGTCGAGGGGAACTGGTTCCGCTGCCTGTTCGCCCCGGAGCCGGGCGACGTCTACCTCACCTCCCAGACCGACGCCGACGCCAGCTTCGCGCTGCGCCCCGGCGACACGGTCGAGACGCTCGCCGCCGCGTACGAGGCGGCCTGCGACAGGTCCCGCGAGGTGGCCGCGCGGTTCGACCTCGACCACGTGGTGCCGCACCCGCAACTCGGCGAGGTGTCGCTGCGCTGGGTGCTGGTGCACCTGATCGAGGAGACCGCCCGGCACGCCGGGCACGCCGACATCCTGCGGGAGCTGACCGACGGCGAAACCGGCGCGATCTGACGCCTCAGGCGCGGGGGAGCAGCCCCTCCGGGTACTCCATCCCGTCGTGCGTACAGGCCGCTGCGGGCCACCCGGGCGGCGTACCGGGCCGCGTCGAGCACGTCCGCGCCCGCGCAGCCGGGCGGCGATCACCCCGGCCGCGAACGCGTTCCCCGGCACCGTTCGTGTCCACCACCGGCCCGGGGGGGTGGCCGCGG
>NZ_KK037233.1:5990131-6000054 GCF_000568915.1 Micromonospora sp. M42
CGCCTGGTCGAGCCGGACGTCGACCCCGTCGCCGAGCTGGTCGAGGACGCCGTCTGGCGGGTCGAGTTCGGCCTGCACCCGGCCGACGAGCCGGGGCTCGTGGTGGACGCCACGCACATCTGGCAGCGGCCCGCGCCCGCGCTGGCCGCCCGGGGCGTGGAGCCGCAGGAGACGCTCCTGGCCGAGCTGGGCCGGGCCAGCCGGCTGTGGCCCGAGGTGGACGCCGCGCTGCGTACCGCCGCGCCGGACGGCATGGAACTGGACGCGGAGGGCGCGCACCGGTTCCTGCGCGAGGGCGCGCCGGTGCTGCACGCGGCCGGGTTCGGGGTGCTGCTGCCGTCGTGGTGGCGGCGTTCCTCGTCCCGGCTCGGCGCGCGGCTGCGGGCCCGCAGCCGCAGCGCGCCGGGTGCGGTCGCCACCACCGACGGCAAGCTGGGGCTGGACGCGCTGGTCGACTACCGCTGGGAGCTGGCGCTCGGCGACCAGCCGCTGACCGCCGAGGAACTGGCGTCGCTGGCCGACCTGAAGTCGCCGCTGGTCCGGCTGCGGGGCCGGTGGGTCGAGCTGGACCCGCAGCGGCTGGAGGCCGGGCTGAAGCTGCTGCGGTCCTCCGGCGAGCTGACGGTGGCCGACCTGCTGCGGATGGGACTGTCCGGTGACGACCGGGCCGGTGAGCTGCCGGTGCTGGACGTGGTCGCCGACGGCGCGCTCGGCGACCTGCTCGCGGGTGAGGCGGAACGGCGGCTCACCCCGGCCGACCCGCCGCCGGGTTTCACCGGGACGCTGCGGCCGTACCAGCGGCGCGGGCTGGCCTGGCTGGCGTTCCTCCAGTCGCTCGGGCTCGGCGGCATCCTCGCCGACGACATGGGGCTGGGCAAGACCGTCCAACTGCTCGCGCTGCTCGCCGGTGACCCGCCGGAGGCCGGGCCCACGCTGCTGGTCTGCCCGATGTCGCTCGTCGGCAACTGGCAGCGGGAGGCGGCGAAGTTCGCGCCCGGCCTGCGCGTACACGTGCACCACGGCGCCGAGCGCGCCCGGGGCGAGGGCTTCGCCACCGCGGTGGGCGAGGCGGACCTGGTGCTCACCACGTACTCGGTGGCCGCCCGGGACGCGTTCGAGCTGGCCGGTGTCGACTGGCACCGGGTGGTGGTGGACGAGGCGCAGGCGATCAAGAACGCCGCCACCCGGCAGGCCGAGGCGGTCCGCTCACTGCCCGCGCGGCACCGGGTCGCGGTCACCGGTACGCCGGTGGAGAACCGGCTCGCCGACCTCTGGTCGATCATGCAGTTCGCGAATCCGGGGCTGCTCGGCCCGGCCGCGACGTTCCGCAAGCGCTTCGCCGAACCGATCGAGCGGCACGGCGACGCCGAGGTCGCCGAGCGGCTGCGCCGGATCACCGGCCCGTTCGTGCTGCGCCGCCTCAAGACCGACCCGACGATCATCACCGAACTGCCGGAGAAGCTGGAGATGGAGGTGGTCTGCAACCTCACCGCCGAGCAGGCAGCCCTCTACCAGGCCGTGGTGGACGACATGATGGCGAAGATCGAGTCCAGCGACGGGATCGAGCGGCGCGGGCTGGTGCTGGCCACCATGACCCGGCTCAAGCAGGTCTGCAACCACCCCGCCCAGCTGCTGCACGACGGCTCCGCGCTGGACGGCCGCTCCGGCAAGCTGGAACGCCTCGACGAGATCGTCGACGAGGTGCTCGCCGCGGAGGAGAAGGCGCTGCTGTTCACCCAGTACGCCGAGTTCGGCGGCATGCTGCGCGGGCACCTGTCGGCGCGTACCGGCCGGGAGGTGCTGCTGCTGCACGGCGGCGTCGGCAAGGCCGACCGGGACGCCATGGTGACCCGCTTCCAGTCGCCGCAGGGGCCGCCGCTGTTCGTGCTGTCGCTCAAGGCCGGCGGCACCGGTCTCACGCTGACCGCCGCCAACCACGTGGTGCACGTGGACCGGTGGTGGAACCCGGCCGTCGAGGACCAGGCCACCGACCGGGCGTTCCGCATCGGACAGCGCCGCCGCGTGCAGGTACGCAAGTTCGTCTGCGCCGGCACCGTCGAGGAGAAGGTGGCCGCGATGATCGCGGACAAGCGCAGCCTGGCCCGGTCCGTGGTGGGCAGCGGCGAGCAGTGGATCACCGAGCTGTCCACCGACACGCTGCGGGACCTGTTCACGTTGGAGTCCGGGGCGGTGGTCGAGTGAGCCCCCGCTTTGACGACTACCGGCCGCCGCTGCGGGTCGAGGGTGGCCTGCGGGCGCGCAGCACCAGAGGCGCGATCGGGCAGTCCTGGTGGTCCCGGCGGTTCGTGGAGGTGCTGGAGTCGTTCGCGCTCGGCTCCCGGCTCACCCGCGGCCGGGCGTACGCGCGCCGGGGGCAGGTGCTCCGGCTGGACGTGTCGCCCGGCAAGGTCACCGCCGAGGTGCAGGGCTCCCGGCCGCGCCCCTACCCGGTGCGGATCGGGCTGGCCGCGTACCCGGAGAAGGTGTGGCGGCGGCTGGAGTCGGAGCTGGCCGGGCAGGCGTTCTTCAGCGCCCGGCTGCTCGCCGGCGACCTGCCGGCCGAACTGGAGGAGCTGTTCGCCGAGGCGGGCGCGCCGCTGTTCCCGGCCGAGATCGACGAGCTGGACCAGAGCTGCGGCTGCCCCGACTTCGCGGTGCCGTGCAAACACCTGGCGGCCACGTTCTACCTGCTCGCCGAGGCGTTCGACGCCGACCCGTTCCACCTGCTGCACTGGCGTGGCCGGTCCCGCGCCGAACTGCTCGACCGGCTGCGTACGCTGCGCGGCGCCGTGGCGGACGGCGGTGTGCTCGGCGCGGGCGCGGCATCGGTCCCGGGCGCCGGGCCGGACCCGGCGGCGACGACGGGTGTGCCGGTGGTCGGCGCGGCGCGGGCCCTGGCCGGGCTGCCGGCGGTCGAGCCGGACGAGGAGCTGGACCGGTTCTGGCTGGCGCCGGTGGCGCTGCCGGACCGGCCGCCCACGCTCGCCACCGGCCCGGAGCTGCTGCTGCGCCAGCTCGGGTCGCCCGGTGCCGCGATCGGCGGGCCTGGCCTGGCCGAGCGGCTGCGCCGGGCGTACCGGGAGTTCGGCAGCGCCGAGGGCGCGTCGCCCACGGAGTTCGGTCGCGCCGAGGGCGCGCGTTAAGAAGGGGCCCTTCCTCTACCGGAGGCGTTAAGAAGGGGCCCTTCCTTACGCCTACAGCAATCGGCGGCGGAAACGCCACATCACGGCGGCGTTGGCGACCAGCACCACCGCGCAGATCGCCCCGGCCAACCGTCCGACCAGTACTGTCATCGCCGGTAGCGAGGCCCACAGCACGATCGTCAGCAGCATCATGTACCGGCCCCGGCGTCCCTTTATCCGGCTGTCCAACCGGGCGAAGAACCGAGGGTCGCTCTCCCGCAGACGGCGGGTGATCTGTTCGAACCTGCGCTGATCCTCTTGGCTGAGCATGGCGGTGCCTTCCCCTCACGGCTTCAGCGGTTCGGCGGCATACCCGGATCGGAGGGCGGTCACGCGCCGCCGCTGCTGCTGTTTCGCCGGACCGGACAGGCGGAACGAGGTTCTCAGCGCAGGCTTATCCGTACCTTAAGTTTCGGTGAGGCGGTGAACGCCCCCGGCGGCCTCGCCGGGCTGCGAAACCTCGCGTTCGGGCGGTGCGTGACCGGATCGGCCCTGCTCCGGAGGTCGCCGCGCACTCGCCGCCCCGCCGGGTCCTCCGCGGCGGGCCTGAGCACCGTCTTAAGTGCGCTCACGGGCGCGTCCGGCGTGCCTTGAGCGGCCGGGACGGCCTGGCTACTTTCCCGTAGGCAACTTCTCCGGCAACCGTCGCCGCCCCTGCGCCACCCGACCCCCCGGGTGGCAGGCGTGCCGGCACTCGAAGAAAACGGGATAGGTACATGGCCGACCTGAACGTGCCACCGCGTCGACCCCGGGACGACCGCGGCTGGGACGGATACCAGCACCCCCATCCGGACGGGTACCGCGACCCGCACGCCGCGCCGTACGCCGGCGCTCACCCCGGCGCCGCGCCGGGCCCGCAGTGGGTCGGACCGGACGGCTTCGCCCCCGCCGCCGGTGGCTACCCGCCGCAGGGCGGCTTCCCCCAGCAGGGCGGCTACGCCCAGCCCGCCGGCGGGTACGGCCCGCCGCCCGGCCCGGGACTGCCCACGCTGGACGACGACGGCGACGAGCCGCCGAACCGGGGTCGCCGCCGCGCGCTGGCCACCCTCGGTGGGGTCGCGGTGGTCGCCGGTGGCGCCGCCTTCGCGCTGTCTCCGCAGGTACGCGGACTGTTCACCGGTGACGCAGCGGCCGGTGACGCCACCGGCACCGTCACCACCGACGGCAACGCGGCGCGGCCGAGCGGCCAGCAGCCCAGCACCGTGCGGACCTACACCGAGCAGAACGAGAGCTACATGGGCTCCCGGGCGGGCGAGGCGCTCAAGCGCAACGCGCCCACCGGCGGCCGGCTCTACGGCAGCCCGGCCGCCGCCGCCGAGGCGACCAAGGTGACCGTGAAGACGGTGCTCGCCAAGGATCCGATCCGGCACCTCGCCACCCGCACCACGTTCGGCGCGACCCCGAAGATGCTCGCCGACATCAAGCGGCTCGGCATCGACGACTGGCTGCGCCAGCAGCTCGAACCGGAGAAGATCGCCCCGACGAAGGCCGAGCTGAAGCTGGCCGAGCTGCAGTCACTCAAGCTCAGCCCGACGCAGCTGCGCGACCAGCGCGAGCAGCTCAACGAGAAGGGCGTCGACCCGGCCCGGGAGACGGTGGACGCCACCATCGCCCGGCAGATCTGGTCGGACCGGCAGCTGTTCGAGGTGATGGTCGACTTCTGGAACGACTTCCTGCACGTCGCCGCCGACTTCGACGGCGGGGAGAACTACCGCAACGCGTTCGACCGGGACGTCATCCGCAAGCACGCGCTCGGCAGCTACCCGGAGATGCTCGTCGCCGCGAACAAGCACCCGGCGCTGCTGCTCTACCTGAACCAGGTCGACTCGCGCAAGGACGCGGTCAACGAGAACCTGGCCCGGGAGAACCTGGAGCTGTACTCCGTCGGCGTCGACGGTGGCTACACCGAGAAGGACGTACGCCAGGCCGCGCTGCTGCAGACCGGACGCGGTGTCGCCGACGGCAAGTACAAGTTCTTCGCCGAGCGGCACTACCTCGGCAAGGTGAAGATCCTCGGGTTCAGCCACGCCAACAACTCCGACGATCCGGTGGCCGCCGACAAGGTCATCGACTCGTACATCCGTTACATCGCGACGCACCCGTCGACCGCCCGGTACGTGGCGCAGAACCTCGCCACCCGATTCGTCTCCGACACCCCGCCGAAGTCCGTGGTGGACCGGCTCGCCAAGGCGTACACCACGAACAAGGGGCAGATCCGCCCGGTGCTGGCGACGCTGTTCAGCTCCTCGGAGTTCTGGGCCGCGGTCGGCCAGAAGGTACGCCGCCCGATGGAGTACCTGGTCGCCACGTACCGGGCGCTCGGCGTCTCGCCGGACGCGGCCCCCGGCTACTCCGGCGACAATCGGCGGACCCCGTTCGCGCAGGGCCTGCGGCAGATCCAGGACAAGATGCGCGAACTCGGCCAGTACCCGATGGGCAAGCCCACCCCGGACGGCTACGCCGACGTCTACCTGGCCTGGACCTCGGCCGGCACGATGATCGACGGCTGGAACGAGGCGGGCGACCTGATCGCGGGCTACCGCAAGCAGTTCACCTTCGCCAAGCCGGAGAAGCTGGTGGCGAAGCCGCCGGCCACCGCCGGGGCGTACGTGGACGCGCTGGCCCAGCGGCTGGTGCACCAGAAGCTCAGCGCCAAGGAGAAGAAGCTCGTGCTCGCCGTGGCCGGGGTCGCCGAAAGCGCCAAGGTCGACGCCACCTTCAACGGGGCCATCGCCGCTGTCGCGCGGACGATCCTCGCGTCCCCCCAGCACCACCTCCGGTGAGGCATTCGATGGAGATGACCGTGAACCCGTACCCCCTGCACCCCGAATGCCCCGACCTGCGGCGGCTGGCCGACAACCCGGCCGAGGCGCTGCTGCGCGCGGAGGCGGACATCGTCGCGGCCGAGAGCGCGGCCGAGGCCGACCGGTACCGCCGGCTGGAGGAGATCGAGGAGGCGCAGCAGGACGGCCGGGGCGTCACCCGCCGTACCTTCGTCGCGGGCGCCGCGGCCACCGCGACCGCGCTGGCGACGGCCCAATTCGTCACCACGTCGGCGTCGTTCGCCGCGACCAAGACCGGCACGCTGATCCACGTCTTCCTCTACGGCGGGCTGGACGGGCTGAGCCTGGTCGCCCCGGCGAGCGACCCGGTGCTCACCAAGGCCCGCCCGGACCTGCTGCTCGGCGAGGACTCGCTGGCGCTGGCCCGCGGCTTCAAGCTGACCAGCGCGTTCGCGCCGCTGGAGAAGTGGCTCAAGGCCGGTCAGCTCGGCTTCGTGCCGGCCGCGTCCGACCCGCGGCTGTCCCGCAGCCACTTCCAGGCCGCCGACGCCTGCAACCTGGGCGGCCTGCCCGGCGAGACCGGCGGCCGGGGCTGGCTGGACAGCCTGGTCGACGCGCTCGGCAAGGGCACCGCGTTCCGCAGCGTCGGCATCGGCAGCACGCTGCCGCGCTCGCTCGTCGGCGTGAACGGCGCGATCTCCCTCAACAGCGTCGGCGACCTGCGGCTCAACGGCGACGACAAGTTCCGGGCGGCCACCGAGAAGGCGATCCGCGGCCTGTTCACCGGCATCAACCACCCGGTGGAGGAGGCGGTCATCGAGGGCATGGGCGCGCTCGCCACCGCCCAGAAGCTCGCCGCGAAGCCGTACGCCGCCGCCGAGGGCGTCGAGTACCGGGGCGTCGGCAACTCGTTCAAGCAGCTCGCCCAGCTCATCAAGGGCGGCGCGAACGTGCGGGTGGCCACCGTCGGCATGGGCGGCTACGACACCCACGAGAACCAGGGCACCCGCGAGGGCGGCCAGCTCTGGCGGCGGCTCAACGAGCTGGCCGCCGCGATGGCCGCGTTCTTCACCGACCTGGGCGACCAGGCGGCGGACGTGACGATCATGGTGTCCAGCGAGTTCGGCCGCCGGGTCGCCTCGAACGGCGGCGGCACCGACCACGGCCACGGCGGAGTGGTCACCGTGCTGTCCGGCCGCAAGCTGGCCAGCTCGCTGCTCGGCACCTGGAACGGGCTGGACAAGTTGGACAGCGGCGACGTGCCGGAGTACAACAACATGTTCAACGTCTACGGATCGGTCGCGCAGGGCCGCTTCGGCCTGACAAACGCCGAGGTGGACAAGATCTTCCCCCGGCAGAAGTTCACCCCGGTCAAGATCTACGCGTGACGTACCAGGAAACCCGCGCCGCCGGCCGTCGTACCGGGCACTCCGCCCCGTACGGCGGCCGTCCGGCTGCTCCCGTACCCCCGGCTCGTCCGCGCCGCGGACCCGGCGCCCGGCGGGCGCTCGCCGCGCTCTTCTGGCTCGGTCTGGTCGCCGCGGTGGTGCCGTGGTGGCTGGACACCCCGGCCGGGTCGCTCACCGACACCGCCGACCTGCTCACCGCGGGCGGCCGGATCACCGGCCTGATCGCCGGCTACCTGCTGCTGGTCCAGGTGCTGATGATGAGCCGGATGGGCGTGCTGGAACGCGCGCTCGGCGGCGAGCGGATCTCCCGGCTGCACCGGGACCTCGGCGCGACGCTGCTGGTGGCGGTGCTCACGCACATGTCGCTGCTGGTGGTCGGCTACTCCCGGCAGGAGCGCAACTCGGTGCTCGGCGAGGTCGGCGTGCTGCTGACCGACTACGAGGACATGATCACCGCGTTCGCCGCGGCCGGCGTGCTGGTCACCGTCGCGGTCACCGCGGTACGCGCGGTGCGCCGCCGCCTGCCGTACGAGCTGTGGCACCTGCTGCACGCGGCCAGCTACCTCACGCTGCTGCTCGGCTACGCGCACCAGTTCAGCAACGGCGCGCAGCTGCACCAGCCGGGCCTGGTGCGTACCGGCTGGATCGCCGGATACGTGCTGGTGGTGGCCGCGCTGGTGTGGGGCCGGGTGCTCGCGCCGCTGGCGTTCAACCTGCGGCACCGGCTGCGCGTCGCCGACGTCGTGGCGGAGAGCCAGGACACCGTGTCGGTATACCTGACCGGGCAGCGGCTCAACCAGATCGACCTGCTCGGCGGGCAGTTCTTCCGCTGGAGGTTCCTCAACCCCGGCTGCTGGTGGCAGTCGCACCCGTTCTCCGTCTCCGCCGCCGGCAACGACAGGTGGCTGCGGATCACGGTGAAGGTCGTCGGCGGGTACACCGCCGAGCTGCGCGACCTGACGCCGGGCACCCGGGTCTGGGCGCAGGGTCCCTCCGGCACGTTCACGGCCGCGCACCGCACCCGGGAGCGGACGCTGCTCATCGCCGGCGGCAGCGGCATCGCCCCGCTGCGGGCCATGCTGGAGGAGCTGCCGCCCGGCGCGGCGCTGATCTACCGCGCGAGCACCCCGGCCGACGTGCTGCTGCACCAGGAGCTGGACTGGCTCGCGCAGGCCCGGCAGACCTCCGTCTGGTACGTCGTCGGCCGCCGTGACGACCCCGGCCCCCGCCAGGTGATGAACCCGGAGGGGCTGCGCCGCCTGGTGCCCGACCTGACCCGGCGCGACGTCTACCTGTGCGGCCCGGGCGGCCTGGTCGACGAGGCGGTCGCCGCGCTGCGCGCGGCCGGCGTGCCCGCCGCCAGATCCACCTGACCGCGTTCGAGCTGTAGGAAAGGCACCACCCCGAAACCCGCGCTCCTCGCGATCACTGGACTGGCCGCCGGCACCACCCGCGCTTCGTGGTGCTCAAGGGCGCGCCCGGGCAGTGGGGCAGTCCCTGCCGGAACGCGCCGGTGGCGCTGGCTCCGGTCGCCCCGTGGCGGCTCGGCCGCGCCCGAGCCGCCGTCGCCCACCGCCGCCGCGTCCGGCAGCGCCACGCCGTCGTCGCGCGCCTCGGCGAAGCCCACCCCGAAGGCGTCCGCCGACCGCAGCCCGGCCAGCCGGGGCGGCACCCGTACCAGCACCGCACCCGCCGCGCCGCGGACCACCACCAGCGCGCCGAAGGTCACCACCCGCACGGTGACCGGGCCGTCGGTCACCTACGAGTACGGCTCACTGCAGGTGCGGATCACGCTCAGCGGCAGCCGGGTCGTCGACGCGACGGCGATCGGACTGCCGCTGGGCGGGCAGTCCGGGCAGCGCAGCGACGACGTGCAGGCCCGCTACAGCGGCACGTCCGGTGAGGTGGTGGCCCGGCAGAGCGCCAACCTGAGCACCGTCTCCGGGGCCACGTACACCAGCACCGCGTACAAGCGGTCGTTGCAGGCCGCGCTGGACAAGGCGTGACGGTTCGTTCCGGCCTGCGCCGGGTCGAGCACGTCATGGGTACGGCGATCAGCCTGGACCTGGCCGACGACCTGCCCCCGGGGACCCTGCACGAGCTGGCCGAGGACACGTTCGGCTGGCTGCGCGAGGTGGACGCGCGGTTCAGCACGTACCGGGACGACAGCGAGGTGTGCCGGATCGACCGGGGCGAGCTGCGGCCCGCCGACGCCTCCGCCGACCTGCGCGCCGTGCTGGCGGCCTGCGCCGACCTGTGGACCGCCACCGACGGGTTCTTCGACGTGTACGCGACCGGGCGGCTCGACCCGTCCGGCTACGTCAAGGGCTGGGCGGCGCAGGTCGCCTCGGACCGGCTGGTCGCCGACGGCGCGCCGAACCACTGCGTGAACGCGGGCGGCGACGTGCGGGTACGCGGCCACGACGCGGCCGGACAGCCGTGGCGGATCGGGGTGCGGCACCCGTGGGACGCGGCGGCGACGTGTCTGGTGCTGACCGGCACACGACCTGGCGGTCGCCACCTCCGGCGTGTACGAGCGCGGGCACCAC
>NZ_KK037233.1:6000481-6043122 GCF_000568915.1 Micromonospora sp. M42
CGGCGGCGGGGCCGCGCCGGCTCGGTGCCGCCGGTGTGGCGGGCCGCGTCGTCCCTGGACATCCTCAAACCCCCGCTCCGGCGCGCACGCGCCCTCGCCAGGTTCAACGATTCCGGTGCCGGGGAGGTCGCTGTCGGCCACCCGTCCGGGGCGGACGGGTAGGTCAGCGGCCGCGCCGGGGCAACGGGAGGTGGCCGGGGAACAGGTCCGCGCCGAGCGTCACACCGGCCGCGCGTAACGCGGCGATCAGCGCGTTCTGCACCAGGTACGAGTCGGGCAGTTGCCAGCGGGCCTGCTCCGGGGCGACCACCCAGCGCACCGTCCCCTCGGGCAGGCGGGTCGGCGGGGCCGGGATCCACGAGCCGGGCCCGTGGCGCACCACGTGGAAACAGTGCTCCAGTTCCGGGCGCAGCGGGTCGCCGGGACGGACCAGGAACATCCAGCGGCCGGTCGGGGTGACCAGCGCCGGGCCGCGTACGCCGGGCCCGGCGGGATGGGTGGCGACCGCGTCCAGCACCTGCCGGCCCAGGTGGGCGGCGACCTCGAGCACGTCGAACGCGCGGCCGGTGGGCAGCAGGACGCCGTGCGGGCGGCTGCGCCACCAGGTGGCCACCCGGGCCGGGTCGCTGCTGGCGGCGTGCTCCCAGTCCTCCAGCGCGGGGTGGCAGCCGACTGTGGGGCAGCCGGCCCGCCCGCAGACGAAGCGGCTGTTCGCCAGGCAGGCGCCGGGGGTGACCGGCCAGTCGTGCAGCGCGTACCGCACCGCGACGCGGCGCAGCCGGACCCGTTCCAGCGGGGACAGATGAGCGACGCGCGGCCGGACATTCCTCCACATGTCTGACATCCCCTCTCGTTCCGCGAAACCGTCCACATGCCACACGTCGAAAGCCGTCACTGCCGTAACTCACGCTCGTTGTGGTGACTAACGGTCGGTGCAACTTGCACGAAAACTACGAGAACTGGCTGGTCGGTGGACGCACAACCTGTGCGATCGGGGCAAGCCTGGGAGACGTGGGGGGACCGGCCGGCGCCGTGAGGGGGAGGGAGCAGGGATGGACGAACTACCCATAGGCCGGCGGGTGGCGTACTGGCGGAGCCGGCGCAAGATGTCCCAGCAGGTCTTCGCCGACCGGCTCGGCAAATCCAAGAGCTGGGTGGACAAGGTGGAGCGTGGCGTCCGCCGGCTGGACAAGTTCTCCGTCCTCTACGAGATCGCCGACATCCTCCAGATCGACGTGCAGCTGCTGCACGGCAAGGACCCGGAGCGGCGTACCGACGCGCTCAACTGCATCGACCAGGTCGAGGTGGAGGAGATCCGCACCGCCCTGGAGCGGTACGACTCGATGAGCGCCTACTTCGACGCGGCGCCCTTCCCTCCGCCGCTGGCCGACATGCGCAAGGCCGTCAACCACGCCTGGCTGACCTACCAGTACGGCCGGTACGGCATGCTCACCCGCGCGCTGCCGAAGCTGCTGCGCGACGCCCAGGCGGCGGACGCCGGCTACGCCGCCGACGACCAGGTACGCGAGGCCGCCCACCTGCTCGGGCAGGTCTACCAGATCGCCTCCTCGGTGTTGCGCAAGCTCGGCGAGTGCGACCTCGCCTGGCTGGCCGCCGACCGGTCGATGGCGGTGGCCCAGCGGGCCGACGACCCGCTGCTGGCCGGGATCGCCACCACGAGGGTCTGCAACGCGCTGGTCGCGATGGGCCGCCCCCGCCCCGCGCTGGAGCTCAACGTGCGCATCGCGGGCCGGCTCGCGCCCGGCGGCGACAACGACGTCCGGCCCGAACGTCTCTCCGTCTACGGCATGCTGCTGCTGCAGGGCGCGATGGCGGCCGCCCGGATCGGCGACTCGGCGACAGTGGACGACCTGCTCGCCGGTGCGGCCGAGGCGGCGTCGATGCTCGGCGGCGACCACAACCACTACTGGACCTCCTTCGGGCCGACCAATCTGGAGCTGCACCGGGCCGCCGCCGCCGTCGAACTGGGTGACGGCGGCCGGGCGGTGGAGACGCACCTGCGGCTGTCCGAGCCCGCGTTCAACGCGCTGCTGCCGGAACGCCGCGCGCACCACCTGCTCGACCTGGCCCGGGGCTACTCGCAGATCGGCGACGTCGCCAACGCGGGGGACATGTTGCTGCGCGGCGACCGGCTCGCGCCGTCCGAGATCCGGTGCCGGCCGATAGCGCACGAATTGATGTCCGAGATTCTCCGTCGCACACGTGGTGCGCCGCCTCCGCCGATCGCGGAGTTGGCTGAGCACATGGGAGTCGGAGTATGAGCGGTCCGGAGACCGCCAGCGAGCACCGGCGGGTGCTCTACGTCATCGCCTGCGGTTCGCCGCTGGCCCGTCACGTCGGCCGGCTGGTCGACCTCGCTCAACGGGAGGAGTGGACGGTCTGCGTGGTCACCACGCCGGACGGCGCGAAGTTCGTCGACCGGGCGGCCCTGGCCCGGCAGACCGGCCACCCGGTCCGTACGCACTACAAGAACCCGGGTGACCTGGACGTGCTGCCACCGGCGGACGCCATGCTGGTGTGCCCGGCGACCGTCAACACGATCAACAAGTGGGCGGTGGGCATCACCGACACCCTCGCGCTCGGCCTGCTGGTCGAGGCGCAGGGGATGGGGGTGCCGATCGCGGCCGTCCCGTACACGAACGTGGCGATGGCCGGGCACCCGGCGTTCCGGGCCAGCCTCGACCGGCTGGCCGGGTGGGGCGTCCGGGTGGTCTTCGGCGACCACGTCGTACGCCTGCATCCGCCCGGCACGGGGGAACGGCGCGCGGACGCCTTCCCCTGGGACGCCGGCCTGGCCGCCCTGCGCGGCGCGGACCGGCCGGTCGCCCCGGTCGGCTGACAGCGCGGGCGTGGTTCCCGGCGCGCCCGGGAGCCACGCCCGACGGCGGTCGGCGTGTAGCGGCCCGGACGCCGGTAAGCTGGCCGCCCGTGAGCACAACCGTCGCCGACGTGGTGGCCGCCCTGGACCGCCGTTATCCGCCCGCCTGGGCCGAGGAGTGGGACCGGGTCGGCCTGGTGGTGGGTGAGCCCGACCACCCGGTACGCCGGATCGCCTGCGTGGTGGACGTGGTCCCGGAGACCGTGGACGAGGCCCTCGACGCCGGCGCGGACATGATCGTCGCGCACCACCCGCTGCTGCTGCGGGGCGTCTCCTCGGTGGCCGCCACCACGTACAAGGGCCGGATCGTGCACCGGTTGATCAAGGCGGACGTCGCGTTGTACGTGGCGCACACGAACGCCGACGTGGCCGATCCCGGCGTGTCCGACGCGCTCGCCGCCCGGTTCGGGCTGACCGGGCTGCGCCCGCTGCACCCGCCCCGCCCCGGCTCGCCCGCCGCCGGGCCCGGCCGGGGCATCGGCCGCATCGGCGAGCTGCCCACCCCGATGACGCTCGCCGAGCTGACCCGGCTGGCCGCCGCCGTGCTCCCGGTCACCGCCTGGGGAGTTCGCGCCGCCGGGGATCCCGGGCGTATGGTTCGTACCCTCGCCGTCAGCGGCGGCTCGGGGGACGGCTTCCTCGCCGAGGCGACCGCGGCCGGGGTGGACGCGTTCCTCACCGCGGACCTGCGTCACCACCCGGCCGGGGAACACCTCGCCGCGGGCGGCCCGGCGCTGCTGGACGCCGCCCACTGGGCGACGGAGCGACCCTGGCTGGACGACCTGGCCGCCCACCTGGCCGGCGCGCTGGGCGTCGAGACCGTGGTGTCCGACCTGGACACCGACCCGTGGACCGTGCACGCCGCCGCGCCCCGGCCGGACGACAAGGAGCCCCGACGTGAAGGCTGACCCGAAGGTGCAGCGCCGCCTGCTCGACCTCCAGGCGATCGACACCGCGCTGGCGCAGCTCGCGCACCGCCGCCGCAGCCTGCCGGAACGCGCCGAGCTGGAGGCGCTGGCGCGTGAGCTGTCCGCGCTGGAGGACGAGCGGGTCCGCGCCCAGGTGGCGGTCGACGACTTGGACCGGGACATCGCCCGGATCGAGAAGGACGTCGACCAGGTACGGGCGCGCAAGAGCAAGGACGAGGCCCGGCTGGCCTCTGGCAGCGGCCCGGCCCGTGAGCTGGAGGCGATCCAGCACGAGCTGGTCTCGCTGAACCGGCGGCAGAGCGATCTGGAGGACGCCGAGCTGGAGCTGATGGAGCAGCGGGAGACCGCGCAGGGCGTGCTCGACGGCATCGAGAGCCGGCTCGCCGAGGCCCGGGACCGCCGCGCCGCGACCGAGCAGCGCCGCGACGAGGCCCTGGCGGAGATCGCCAAGGAGGAGGAGTTCAAGCGCACCGCCCGGCAGCCGCTCGCCGGTGACCTGCCGTCGGACCTGGTCGGGCTCTACGACAAGATCCGCGAGGACACCGGGCTGGGTGCCGCGCTGCTGACCGGGGGCCGCTGCGGCGGCTGCCGGCTGGACCTGTCCGGCGCCGACCTGGCCCGCATCCGCAAGGCTGACCCGGACGACGTGGTCCGCTGCGAGGACTGCCGGCGGATCATGGTCCGGACCAACGAGTCGGGACTGTAGCCGCCGTGGCGGTGCGCGCGGTAGTGGTAGAGGCCGACGGCGGTTCCCGGGGCAACCCCGGCCCGGCCGGCTACGGCGCCGTGGTCCGGGATCCGGAGACCGGCGAGGTGCTGGCCGAGCGGTCGGAGTCGATCGGCACTGCCACGAACAACGTGGCCGAGTACCGGGGTCTGATCGCCGGGCTGGAGGCCGCCGCCGAACTGGGCGCGGCCGAGGTCGAGGCGCGGATGGACTCGAAGCTGGTGGTCGAGCAGATGTGCGGCCGCTGGCAGATCAAGCACCCGGGGCTGCGACCGCTCGCCGCCCAGGCCGCCGGGCTGGTCGGCCGGTTCACCGCCGTACGCTTCACCTGGATCCCCCGGGAGCGCAACCGGCACGCCGACGCGCTTGCCAACGCGGCGATGGACGCCGCCGCGTCCGGCGCCGCGCCGGAGGCGGCGGCCGAGGCGCGGGAGGCGGCCGTCGTCCGCGCCACCGGCACCGACCCGGCCACCACGCCCGCCTCCTGGGAGCCGCGCCCGACCGAGGAGGCCACCCGGCTGATCCTGGTCCGGCACGGCGAAACCGAGCGCACCGTGCGGAAGCACTACTCCGGCCGGGGCGACGTGCCGCTGACCGAGCGGGGCCGGGCCCAGGCCCGGGCCACCGCCGCCCGGGTGGCCGCGCTGGCCCCGTCCGTCGCGGCGGTGGTCAGTTCCCCGCTGTCGAGGTGTACGGCCACCGCCGAGGCGATCGCCGCGCAGGTCGGCAACCCGCCGGTACGCACCGACGACGACCTGATCGAGTGCGACTTCGGCGTCTGGGAGGGGCGCACGTTCGCCGAGGTACGCGAGCGCTGGGCGGCGGAACTGGACGCCTGGCTCGCCTCCACCCGGGTCGCCCCGCCGAAGGGCGAGTCGTTCGTGACCGTCGCCGAGCGGACCGGGCGGGCCGTCGACCGGCTGCGGTCGGCGTACCCGGGGGAGACGGTCGTGGTGGTCTCCCACGTCTCGCCGATCAAGCTGGTGCTGCGCGACGCGCTCGCCGCCGGCGACGCGTTCCTGCACCGGCTCTACCTGGACACGGCGGGTATCTCGGTGCTGGACCTGTACCCGGACGGCGGCGTCGCGGTCCGCTCGGTGAACGACACCTCGCACCTCACGGACGTCTGACGGCCGTTCGGCGCATGCCTGCGGCCGTTCGGCGCATCGACGTCACCCGATCGGACGTGACCCCCGTCACAGGGTCGTAGCCTCCGGCCGTCACATGGCCCGCTACGAATGCCCGGAGGGGTGTCACATGTCCGAACCGGAACCGGAGGCGCTCGACACGGCGCGATCCAGGGCGAAG
The DNA here is from genome assembly GCF_000568915.1 of Micromonospora sp. M42. Lineage (NCBI taxonomy): Bacteria > Bacillati > Actinomycetota > Actinomycetes > Micromonosporales > Micromonosporaceae > Micromonospora > Micromonospora sp. M42. The sequence continues at coordinate 6,006,345 of NZ_KK037233.1, forward strand.
GACAAGAGTCCCTGGAACTGGTTGCTCTTCATCCCGATCGTGGTGCCGCTGATCCCGGCACTGTTCAACGCCGACTCGCCCCGGCTGTTCGGCTTCCCGCGCTTCTACTGGCTGCAGCTGGCCTGGATCCTGCTGGGCGTCGGCACCACCACGCTGGTCTACCAGATGACCAAGAAGCGGGGTGACCACTGATGTGGCGGGACCACCTCACCGAGATCATCGTCTTCACGCTGTTGTTCCTGCTGGTCAGCGCCATGGGCTTCGTGGCGGCCCGGTGGCGCAGACCGACGGACATGGCCCACCTGGACGAGTGGGGGCTGGGCGGGCGCAGCTTCGGCGGCTGGATCACCTGGTTCCTGGTCGGCGGTGACCTCTACACCGCGTACACGTTCGTGGCCGTCCCCGCGCTGATCTTCGGGGCCGGCGCGGCGGGGTTCTTCGCGGTGCCGTACACGATCGTCATCTACCCGCTGGTGTTCCTGGTGCTGTGCCGGCTCTGGTCGGTCTCGCACCGGCACGGCTTCGTCACCCCCGCCGACTTCGTCCGCAACCGGTTCGGCTCGCCGATCCTGGCGCTGCTGGTCGCGATCACCGGCATCGTCGCCACCATGCCGTACATCGCGCTGCAACTGGTGGGCATCGAGGCGGTGCTCAAGACCATGGGCGTGACCGGGGACAGCGCGCTGGCCCGGCACCTGCCGATCATCATCGCGTTCGCGATCCTGGCCGCGTACACGTACCAGTCGGGGCTGCGCGCGCCGGCGCTGATCGCGTTCGTCAAGGACTCGCTGATCTACATCGTGATCCTGGTCGCGGTGATCTGGCTGCCGTACAAGCTCGGCGGCTGGGGTGCCATCTTCGACGCCGCCGACGCGAAGTTCCAGGCCTCACCCGCGCCCGGCGACGGCATCCTGCTCAACCAGAACAACCAGATCCAGTACGTGACGCTGGCGTTCGGCTCGGCGCTGGCGCTGTTCCTCTACCCGCACAGCATCACCGGTGTCCTGGCCAGCCGGAACCGCGACGTGATCAAGCGGAACATGTCCGCGCTGCCCGCGTACAGCCTGCTGCTGGGGTTGATCGCGCTGCTCGGCTACATGGCCATCGCGGCCAACGTGAAGCCGCTGCCCGGCGCGAAGGAGGGCACCACCGACGGCAACACGGTGGTGCCGCTGCTGTTCGACCAGCAGTTCCCGGACTGGTTCGCCGGGGTCGCGTACGCCGCCATCGGCATCGGCGCGCTCGTGCCCGCGGCGATCATGTCGATCGCGGCGGCGAACCTGTTCACCCGCAACATCTACAAGGAGTACCTGAAGCGGGACGCCACCCCGGCGCAGGAGGCGAACGTCTCGAAGATCACCTCGCTGGTGGTGAAGGTCGGCGCGGTGGCCTGCATCGTCTTCCTCGACCCGCAGTTCTCCATCGACCTGCAGCTCATCGGCGGCGTGATCATCCTCCAGACGCTGCCGGCGGTGGCGCTGGGTCTCTACACCCGCTGGTTCCACCGGGGTGCGCTGATCGCCGGCTGGGCGGCCGGCATGGGCCTCGGCATGTGGATGCTGTACCAGATCGGCAACCCGGCGACCGGGAAGAAGCACTTCGCCGGTTCGGCGTTCCCGCTGGAGAAGTTCGGCTTCGACACCGCCAAGACGATCTATGTCGGCATCGTCGCGGTGCTGGTGAACCTGGTGGTGGCTGCGCTGCTCACGCTGGTGCTGCGGGCCGCGAAGGTGGCCGACGGTCCCGACCACACCACGCCGGACGACTACTTCGCCGACGAGGGCGACCCGCGCGTCACGCCCGGCGCGGACCGCGACGCGGACTCCGCGCGCGAGCCGGTGGCGTAGGAGGGCGGGCCCCCGTCCGCCGGGCGGGGGCCCGCCGCGCCTCAGCGGCGGCGGGTGCGCGCGTCGAGCGCCTCGTTGAGGCGGTGCAACATGTCCGCCAGCGTCTCCCGATCCGCCTCGGGCCAGGCGGCGAGGATGTCGCCGTACAGCCGGGTGCGGGCCGCCCGGACGGCGGCCATCCGCTGGAGCCCGGCCGCCGTCGCGGAGATCACCGTGCCGCGCCCGTCGGCCGGGTCGGGGGTACGTGAGATCAGGCCGTCGCGCTGGAGCGCGGAGACCTGCCGGGTGACTGTGGAGCCGTCCAGGCTCAGCCGCGCGGCGAGCGCCGAGACGTTCTGCGGGCCGGCCGCGTCCAGGTGGCGCAGGATCACGTACGCGGCGCGGTCGAGCAGCCGGTGCTCCATCGTGCCGGTGCCCCGGCGGGTGGCCTCGCCGAGCCGCATCAGCAACGCGACTTCGGTTTCGATCCGGCCGAGGGTGGCTTCTGCGGCGTGGACGTCCTCGCTCATGGCTGTATGATACAAGAAAAATACCTGTACGATACAGCTATCTGGGAGGTTGCGGAGTGGATCGCCGATCCGAGCCCAACCGCAGTGCCATCTACGCCACCACGCTCGTCGCGTTCCTCGCCATCGCCGGCATCGCCGTCGTCGACCCGATCCTGCCCGCCATCGGCGAGGCGATCGGCGTCACCGCCTGGCAGGTGGAGCTGCTCTTCACCGCGTACATCGCGGTCATGGCCGTCGGCATGATCCCGGCGACGCTCGCCAGCGGGCGGTTCGGTTTCAAGCCGGTGCTCGTCACCGGCGTCTCCGTCGTCGGCCTCGCCGCGATCGGAGCCTCGTTCAGCAACGACATCGTGCAGCTCTCCGTGCTGCGCGGCGTCTGGGGCCTGGGCAACGCGATGTTCTTCGCCACCGCCATGGTGGTGCTGGTCAACCTCGCCAACGACAGGGAATGGGTGGTCGGCCTGTTCGAGACCGCCCTCGGGCTCGGCTTCGCCGTCGGCCCGCTCATCGGCGGCCTGCTCGGCGAGGTGAGCTGGCGGCTGCCGTTCTTCGTCTGCGGCGTGTTCATGGTGCTCGCGCTCGGCGTCGCCGCCCGCAAGCTGCGCGAACCGGCACACAAGCAACCACCGGTACGCGTCGGCCAGATCTTCGCCACCTACCGCAGACCCGCGTTCGTGACGCTCTGCGTGGTCACCGCCGCGTACAACTTCGTCTTCTTCGTCGTACTCGGCTACACGCCGCTGTTCCTGCGCCTCGACGTCATCCCGCTGGGCCTGGCGTTCACCGGCTGGGGCCTCGGCCTGGCCGCCGGCATCCTGCTGATCGGGCACCGGCTCGCCCACCGCATCGGCGCGGTGCAGACCGTCGGCGTCGCCCTGCTCGGCCTGCTGGCCTGCATGGTCCTGTTCGCCACCTCCACCGGCACCGCCATGTCGCTCGTCGTCCTCGTCGTCGCCGGCCTGTTCATGGGCCTCGCCAACGCCAACCTGACCGACCTGGCGCTCGGGCTCGGCTCCGCCGACCGGCGCGTGGCCACCGGCGCGTTCAACCTGGTCCGCTGGGGCGCCGCCGCGCCCGCGCCGATCATCTCCGGCAAGCTGGCCGAACACGGCCTGGCGCTGCCGTTCTGGGTCGGCTTCGCGGTGCTCGCCGCGGGTGTGCTCGCCTACCTGGCGTTCGGTCACCTGATGGCGGCCGGCTACGGCGAACGGGTCATCTGGAACCGGGCCGCCCGCCGCGCCGAGCACGCCCCGGAGGAGCCGGTGGGGGAGGCGTACTGACGGGTCCGGTTTCGCCAGCCGACGTCAGGTCAGCGCCCGCCACAGCAGGTAGCACCCGATGACCGTGCCGAACACCACGATCACCGTCTTCAGCACCACCTGCGGAAGCCGGCGAGCCAGCCGCGCGCCCACGTACCCACCGAACAGGGTGGCCGGCGCGACCACCGCGACCGCCGCCCAGTTCACCGGGCCGAACAGGGCGAACACGATGAGCGTGGTCAGCCCCACCACCGCGGAGAGCAGGTTCTTCACCGCCGACACCCGGGCCAGTGTCGCGTCCAGCACCAGCGCCAGCCCCGCCACCAGCATCACCCCGAGGGCCGCGCCGAAGTAGCCTCCGTACACAGTGCCGAGCGCGACCATGGTCTGCACCGTGACGGTACGGCGGCGCGCGCCCAGCAGTTCCGGATGGCCGACGAGCCGGCGCAGCGGACCCTGGAACGCGAGTACGGCGGTTGCACCGAGCACGAGGAACGGCACCACCAGCTCGAACGCGCGCGCCGGGGTCGCCAGCAGCAGCGCGCACCCGGCGATCGTGCCGAGCACGGCGGTCGGCAGCAGCGACCACAGCTGCCGCCCGCGCGGCAGGTCCATCCGGCTGCCCGCCACGCTTGCCACGTACCCGGGAAAGACCGACACCGAGTTGGAGACGTTCGCCGCCACCGGCGGCAGACCGGTGGCGATCATCGCCGGGAACGTGATCAGCGAGCCACCTCCGGCCACCGCGTTGACTGTGCCCGCGGCGAGACCGGCGGCGAGCAGGAGCGCGGCGTCGGAGAGATCCATGGTCCCCCGAGGCTAGTCGGTCGGGCGGGCGAACGCGCATCGCGCCGGTTCGGGGAGGTGGCTGTATCGAGAGCCGGTTGATGCCGGCACCTCCCCGAGGTGGTGGGCGGGAAATGGGCGCGGCGGGTGCGTCGTTAGGATGAGAGCGCGACGGACGAGTCGACCGGGCGGTCGCGTCGACGGGCTCCGGCCCGTCGCCGAGGAACGTCCGGACTCCACAGGGCAGGGTGGTTGCTAACGGCAACCCGGGGTGACCCGCGGGACAGTGCCACAGAAAACAGACCGCCGGCCCGTAACGGGACGGTAAGGGTGAAACGGTGGGGTAAGAGCCCACCAGCACCCCGGGTGACCGGGGTGGCTCGGTAAACCCCACCCGGAGCAAGGCCAAGAAAGGGCCGTCACCGCAAGATGACGACCCGCGCAGACGCTTGAGGGCTGCCCGCCCGATGTCTGCGGGTAGGCCGCTGGAGCCTGCCGGCAACGGCAGGCCGAGATGGATGGCCGCCGCCGGTGCGCCTACGGGCGTACCGGGCACAGAATCCGGCGTACAGGTCGACTCGTCCGTCGCCCACCAGGTGAGCCGCCCGCTCTTGGTCGGCGTTCGACGCCCCTGTGACGGCCCCGACGGCCCAACGACGGCCCAACCACGGCCCAGGAGGGTGGCGGCACTGCCCGCTATCGTCCTCGCATGTTCGTCGAGATCATCGGAGATCAGCCACTACCTGACGCAGTCGACCGGGACGACGTGGAAGACCTCCTGGAGCAGGCCATCGGCGACGAGGGCAGCGTCACGGGTGCCGGCACAGGCGACGGGCGTTGGCACCTGGACGTCGAAGTGGACACCGCCGGACGGCAGGCACAGCTACTCGTGCGGCGGCTCGCACAAGCACTCGTCGACGCTGAGCTCGGCTGGGTGCGCGTCCGACCTGAGGCAGAAGACACGGGATTGCCTGCCTCGGCACTCGTCTGAGCCGTACCGTCGCCGAAGCGCGACGCACGACCTCTTCCTCCCGAAAGACTTTGTCATCCCACCAGCTGGTTGAGTCGCGCACGAGCTATTCGGGTAGCGAGCCCTGGCCCGGCAAGGAGTATGACGAGCATGCCGGCCCCGATCAGCGGGAACGGGGCGAGTGTTTGCACACTGCTGGTCACGTAGCCATCCCTGGTCGCGACGAACTGTGGGTCAGTCTCCGACACATAGATGGTGACGCTTTCGCCTCGCGAGTAGCCGGGCCCATTACCCCAGGCGCTCTCCAAGGGAACGCTCCAGGTTCGGCCACGAGCCACGTACGTGGCATGATCGCCGAACTTGAACCCCTCCATCACTGCTTGGACCGGTTCGCCGGTCGCCACGAGTTGGCGGATGCGAACTTCAGTACGGCGCGGCTGAAGGATTCCCCCGGCGACAGACAGGCACCGACCAGATAGCACAGAACGATGCGCAGCCAGGACCGAGCTATCCAATCGAACAGCGGCACAGGACTGTGAGGCTGGTGTGAAGAGACCTAGGCTGACGTCCATGCCGCGGAGCATGCAGTGATCGACCTGGACGACCACGATCACCAGTCGGCGGGGTCGGGTACCACCGTCCATGACCGTCTCCTGGCCAGACAGAAGATGATCCTGCGGCTCGTCGCCGCTTTCGTGGTCGGCGTTGTGCTTGGCGGCTTCGGTGTCAGCCAACTGCGGGACTCGCGTGATCAGCGGGAGCGGAACGCCGTGGTCGCATTCGTGGCCTTCCCTCAATCGGCCGACTCTGGAAGCGCGGCCTCCGCGGGACCCGTCCGACTGTCCGGGTATTTGGCGTTGGCCAACGCCGGCCCCGGGCCGATCACCGTTCGTCGGGTTCACGCAAAGAGGCCGGGCGTCGTGATACACAGCATCGGATCGCCCCGGTTGTTACCGCCTGGCAGCACCGGTCAGCTCGCGGTCGAGCTGTGGTTCGATTGCTCGGTCGCACGCCTCCAGCGAGAGCCGCTGCCGCTAGGGTTATCGGTCGAGACCGATGACAAGCAAGGCAGAAGGGTCAGCCACCCCGTCGCTCTCGTAGGAAGCGACTGGGAGCGCGAGGCTCTGAGCAAGTGTTCACGCATAGGCACGATGGGCTGACGCGTAACGAACCAAGGCCAAGCGCTGAAGCGGATCTCTGCGCGGCTGCCCCTCGTGCCCGCTGCGCACTCCGCTACTGCCCCTCACCGCCCCTGAAGTTCTCGCCTACAGTGCCGGCTGTGGATCTCGCTGACTGCGTGGGGCGTGTGCTCGAACTGCGGACGCTCGACCTCGCAACGCAACCTCCACCCAGTCCCGGGCCCGCTGCTCTACCCGTGGTGGGATACGACTTCCTGGCTCTGTATCTGAGTGTCACCGAAGAGTTCGACGACAACGTGCAGGTTCTTGAGGTCCTGGAGCGCTTCGAACAGGACTGCGCCTCTCTCGAAGAGGCGTTGAGCCGGCTGTGGGGACCAGCCGAGAGCGTGGACCTACGGCCGTACATGGATCTCATGGTGCGGGGAGAGACCGTTCCGGAACTTCCCGGGTTCCTTCTCGGCGTCATGTCGGATGTGGCTGTGTGGCGCTTTGCCGATCGGAGCATCTGTGTCGGCGTCGGGGTGTCGGACACCCACGGCCCGATGGTCCTGGTAGCCGCAGCGGGCGAGCTGTAGCGGGAGCGTGCTTCGGGGCGTTTGTGCTGGTAGTAGTTCCGGTTCCGCCCATCGGGATCCGTGCTCAGCGAGGATATTCGTGGGGTGGGGGATCTCTTCTGAGCAGCGCGAGCGAGATCGCGATCACGGCGAGGCCCAGGCCTGCCAGCACGGTCGGCGCCTGCAGGAGAAGATCCTCCGTCGCGTACCCGTCAGGCGTGGCAGCCCTGGTCGGATCCGTCCGGTCGACGCGTACATCGAGTACGTCCCCGACGTGGAACTCACTCTCGTCGAGTTCGCTGGAGAACCGCTTCCGGTGCCGTATGCCGTCGAACGTGTAGTCCACAGTCAGCCTCGTGGCGGCGAACGATCGGCTGATCTTGAACCGTTCGACGTGAACCACCTGGCCGGTCGTCTCGGCGCCGGCGAGTACCCGCTCGTCGATCGCCGTGCTCAGCCGATCGTGGAGCAGCATCCCGCCGCCGACCAGAAGGGTGCCCAGGACAACCGCCAGGACCAACTTGAGTTCCCGTCGGCCGAACGGGCTCGCCATTGCCGGTCCTCCCAGCATCCTCGGGATGAGTGCGTTGTAGCACGTCCTCGCTCGTCGCCAACCGCCATGGCCGCCGGCGCTGCAACCCGTGCCACTCTGCGATGATCAGGTGTGACCTCCTACGTGTCCCACACCACCGTGGACTGTGCCGACGCCTATGCCCTGTCCCGCTGGTGGGCATCGGTTCTGGACTACCGCGAGGACCCGGACGACCCGAACGAGCCGGGCCACGAGGAGTGCATGATCTACTCGCGGGGCGGGCGGCACCGCCTGCTGTTCATCGAGGTGCCGGACGCGAAGCAGGTCAAGAACCGCATCCACCTCGACCTGCGCCCGGTCGATGGGACGCGCGACGAGGAACTGGCCCGGCTGACCGGGCTGGGTGCGGCGGTGGTGGCCGACCGGCGGGAGACCGACGGCACCGGCTGGGTGGTGCTCGCCGACCCGGAGGGCAACGAGTTCTGCATCCTGCGCAGCGACGCCGAGGTGGCCGCCACCCGCCCGTGACAGTGATCGAGCCCAGGTGCTCGACCTGGCTCCCACCGATCTTGGAGTTGTGGCGCCCACAACGCCCCGTTTCGCGAAGTTCGGCAGGCACCACAACTCCAAGATCGACGGGGAGAGCGAGAGGTGGGGGGACGGGGAGGGCGGGGAGAGCGGGCGGGGAGAGCGGGCGGGGGGAAAGCCGGCGGGTTGCTTGTGGCACGCTGCGGTGGTGATCGAGCTTGCGGACATCCAGGCGGCCGCCGACCGGATCGCCGACGTCGTGGTGCACACGCCGACCCTGCCCAGCCCGGGACTGACCGAGCTGCTCGGCGTACCTGTGACCGCCAAGCTGGAGCTGCTGCAACGTACCGGATCGTTCAAGGCCCGGGGCGCGGCGGCCAAGCTGCTCGCGCTCGACGACGCCGAACGGGCGGCCGGAGTGGTGGCGGTCAGCGGCGGCAACCACGGCATCGCGGTCGCGGTGATGGCCGGCGCCCTCGGGGTGGCGGCGACAGTGGTGATGCCGCGCAGCGCGCCCGCCCGCGCGGTCGAGGTTGCCCGCGCGGCCGGGGCGGACGTGCGGCTGACCGAGGACATGGCCGGCGCGTTCGCGCTGATGAACCGGCTGCGGGACGAGGGTGTGACGCTGCTGCACCCGTTCGACGACCCGATCGTGCTGGCCGGGCAGGGCACTGTCGGGCTGGAGCTGGCCGAGGATGCCAGTGAGCTGACCGACGTGCTGGTCAGCATCGGCGGGGGCGCGCTGATCTCGGGCGTGGCGGCGGCGCTGCGGGCGCGCCGGCCGGGGGTACGCGTCTGGGGCGTGGAGACCGAGGGCGCGCAGGCGATGTCGCAGGCGATCGCGAAGGGTGGCCCGGTCGAGGTGCCGTTGTCGTCGATCGTCACCACCCTCAGCGCGCCCAGCGTCTCGCAGCTCACCTACGATCACGTGACCGCGCTGGTCAGCGACGTCCTCGTGGTCTCCGACGCCGAGGCGGTGCGGGGCACGCTGGAGTTGGCCGAGCACGCCAAGGTATGGGCCGAGCCGGCCGCCGGTTGTCTGCTTCCTGCCGCCCGCCGGGTGGTCGAGCGGGTGGGCGGTGACGCCCGGCTGGGCCTGGTGGTCTGCGGCGGCAACGCCACGGTGGCCGACGTGACCACGTGGGCCGGCCGCTTCGGCGTCTGACCCGCCGAGCACGGGACGGCCGCGCACGGGACGGCCGCGCCGGAGCGGGCGACCGCCGCGCACAAGCTACCGAACCTGGGGTACGCCGGCCGGCTCGGTTCGGACGGGTGGGACCGAGCGGCCGGCGTACGTCAGGACGTGGTCGGACTGACCCCGTCGAGCAGCTCGGCGAGCTTGGCCGCGGTGGTCGGGGCGTGCAGGTGCAGGCGCGCCACGTTGATGCTGTCCGTGCCGACCACGGCGAGCAGGGCCTGGCCGTTGATCGCGTACACGCTGAGGTAGCCGCCCGCGTTGCGGACCGTGGACTGCTGGAAGTCGCCCTGTCCGAGCCGGAGCCCGACCTGGCGGCCGAGCCCGTACGTGGTGGCGGCGAGCGCGGCCAGGTCGTCCGGGTCGGCGCCGTTCTGCAGGTTGTGCGTGACGAGCAGGCCGTCGACGCCGCCGAGGACGCACCCGTGCACGCCGGGGATCTGCAACCGCAGCGCGGACAGTTCCTGGGCGATGGCCGGGTACGGCAGGGTCGGGTTGCCGGCCAGCGAGGGCGGAAGCGCGCGTGGTGGCGGCAGGGTGCCGGTCTGGGGGCGCGTACGGCGGGGGAGGTCGTCCACCCGGCTCACAGTTCCAGGCTCTCCTCGATCGTGCGCAGTTGGTGCCGCGCCATCGCGAGGTTGGCCCGGCTCTTGCTGACCATCAGGTAGAGGAACAGGCCCTTGCCGGTGCGGTTGCTCAGCGGCCGGATCAGGTGGTACTGGCTGCCGAGCGTGATCAGGATGTCCTCGATCTCGTCGTCGAGCTTGAGCATCTCGATGGTGCGCAGCTTGGCGCGTACGACGTCGGTGTTGCCGGCGGCGGCGACGGTCAGGTCGATCTCGCCGGTGCCACCGGCGACGCCGAGGGTCATGCCACTGGTGTAGTCGACGAGCGCGGCGCCGATCGCGCCGTCGATGTTCATCGCGTTCTTCAGCGCGATGTCAAGGTTGCCCACGATTTCTCTCCCCAACTCGGGCCGCTGTCCGCTGGAAGCGCGACAGCGGATTCGTCCGTCGAGGCTCGCATATGGAGGCGCGAGGTGCACACGGACCACCGGTGATCCACCTGAGCGGGCCCTCCGGACGGGCCACCGGTCCCGCGGGAGGGACCACGCCGTCCATCGCCGATCGCCGTCCGTCCCGGCAAGACGGTGCATCCATGCTATGTAGAGTTCCGATAGAGTGCCGCTGTGCGACTGACCATCCCGGTGGCGAAGGTGCTCTCGGCGCTGCTCGCCGAACCCGAGGCGCCGCGCTACGGCCTCGACCTGATGCGGCTCACCGGCCTGCCCAGCGGGACGCTCTACCCGGTGCTGCACCGCCTCCAGGCGGCCGGCTGGCTCACCGCCGACTGGGAGGCCGTCGACCCGGTCGCCGCCGGCCGCCCGGCCCGCCGCTACTACCGCCTCACCGGGGAGGGCATCCGCTCGGCCCGGCTGGCGCTGGCCGAGCTGCGTGCCCTCGTACCCGCCGAACGTGCCGGCGCGGACCCGGCGTGGTGACCCGGCGGGTGGCGCGTACCGCCGGGGTGTTGCTGTTCGCGCCGCCGGCCTGCCTCGCGGTCCTCGTGGCCGCGGCCGCGGCGATGGCCCTGGCGCACGGGTGGCTGGAGATGCGCGCCGCCGCGCAAACTGCCGGCCTGTCGGCGCTCACCGCGCTGCTCGGCGTGCCGCTCGCGCTCGTCGTCGCCCCGGGGCCGGCGTCCGCGCTTTCTTCACTGATAGTTTGTAACGAGTGTCTGCGAACCATAGTTGCTGCCCCGGAGCTAACTTGCTGGAGCACCTTGGCTATCGCCAGAATCTGTACCGCAACCCAATTGTTCACGCCCCCATAGGATAGAAGCCTCCTATGTAGATTCAAGATGGGGCGCCGTGTTTAGAAATAGATCCTCATCGCTCGCGTTCCGACGGCGGATAAGCGGTGCAATTCCATCTCGCCTTAAGGCCTCTATCTCTTGGGTTGTACATGCGGCTAAACTCATCGTGCGATCAGTTTCTGTAACGTCGTGCCTAGCTAGGCCTCTGAGTTATTCACAGTAAACTCTAATGGATCCTACCTAGGATTCTCCTCCACGTCTTACTTTCGTGAGTGCTCAAACCAGTATCACATCGGACTTAGTGCCTAGTAGAGGTCTGGTTTGACACGAAGGTATAATGTTAACTTGGCCCCATCCTGTTGCCCCACCTTCTACATATCCAGGCGGGTGGGGGGAGAAGGCGCCCGGGGTGCTGCTCTGGCTGGCGCTGCTGGTCGCGGCGCTGTGGGTCGCCGGGGCCGCTGGCACCGCCGGGGCCGGGGTCCGGGGCCGCGTTGGCCTGGCCCGGGCTGCTTCGGCGCGCTGGTGGCGGGCCGACGCGGCGGTGGTGCTCGCGGTGGTCACCTCGATCCCCGGCCGGCGCGCCCGTGGCGGACGGCCTGCCGCCGGACTCGGTGGACCGGATCTCCGCGCCGCTGTGGCTGTTCACCTGCTGGACCGACTCGTCGTTCGGGCTGCCCCGGCCGACCGGCTGGGAACGGTTCCTCATCACCGACCGGGTGCTCGTCGAGCCGATGTTCTACCTGGCGTGCACGCCCTACGTCCTGGCGTACGCGATCGCGGCGGCCCGGCCGGCGGCGGCCGCCGCGCCCGTCCCGGCTCTCGCCTGAAGGGTCAGGAGTTCCAGCTCAACGCCCGGCCCGCCCGCTCGTAGTGCCGTGCCAGCTCGGCGTCGATCCGCGCGGCCCGTTCCTCGGTGAGCGTCACGGCCGGATCCTGCCAGGGCCGCGCGCCGAGCATCCGGTGCCGCAGGCCGTTCGGCGGGTGGGTGGCGAACAGCGAGGTGTCCTCCCGGACGGTGAGCTGGCGTTCCAGCGACAGCCGTTCGGTAGCGGCGTCCAGCGCGCGCCCCGTCTCCACCCGCCAGGTGTCCGGCCCGTGTCCGCCGCGTACCGCGTTGCGCACCACGGTGGCCACCGTGTCGGTACGCAGCAGCGTGTCCAGCAGGCGGGTCGCGCCAGCGGTGCCACCGGCGCGGGCGGCCATCTCGTCGGCCAGGTACTCGGCCCGCTGGCTCTCCCGCAGCGCGGTGGCGGCCAGCACGACGTGCCCGGCGAACAGCAGCCGGGACAGCGTCCAGGACGCCAGGCGCCCGAGCCATTCGCCGACCATCACCAGCAGCCCGCCGCCGTCGGAGCCGCCCCGGGGCCGGAACAGGTCGGCGGCGTTGCCCAGCATGGTCAGCGCCGGCTGGGTGACCGGCCCGCGCCGTACGTCGCCGTTGACGAAATGGCCCAGCTCGTGCCCCAACAGCGCCACCCGCGCGGGCCCGTCCAGGGCGCCCCACAACGGCAGCCCGAGGCCGAGCACGCGCCGCCGGCGCAGCCCGACCGCTGTCGCGTACGCGTTGATGCCGCCGTCGACGCCGATCACGTGCGGCATCGGCGCGCCCACCGCGGACGCCACCTCGCGGACCAGGGCGTGCAGCTCCGGCGCCTCCTGCGTGGTGAGCACGTCCAGGTCGCCGTCGACCCGGCCGAAGCGCGGGCGCAGCGCCACCGCCAGCGCGATCAGCGCCACGCCGCCGACCACGGCGAGGTTCGGGAAGGGGTACGCGAACAGCAGCCACACGCCGGCCGCCGCGAGCCCGGCCACACCGAGCAGGAGCAGCACCGAGATGCCGGTGACGAGGAGGCCGGCGAACCCCGGCCCGGTCGACTTCAGCGACCGGGCGACCAGGGCGGCGTACTGCTGACGGGTGAGCCGTGCGGCGAGCCGGTGGGTCCGCCGGTCGACAGGCGACCAGCCGAACTCGGGCGCCTGGCGGCGCGCGTCGTAGGTGTCGAGGTTCCAGTCGCATCCGGGGCACCACGGCAACGCCCCGTCCAGCGACACCGGCGTCGTGCCGCAGCGCGGACAGGCCCCCGTGCCCGTCGTCATGGTGATCACGAGCGCCGATCCTGTCCGGTTCGCACCACTGGCGGTACCCGCCGTTCGGACGAGGACGGGCTTGCGCGGTTCCCCACCGCAACCGTCCCGACCAGGTCTAATGTGGAGAAGCGTGACTATTTGGGCCGTTCCGGTGGCGGACGGGCGGTTACCAGTGCACAGTGATCGCATGAGCGACGACGGAAGTGGTGGGCACTACTACTGGTGCACGCGACACCACCGGGTCGAGACCGATGCCGACGTGTGTCCCGCACGGCACGTTCTCGGACCGTACGCCTCAGCCGCCGACGCGGACAACGCCCTGCAGACGGTGCGGGAGCGGAACGACGCGTGGGACGCCGAGGACGCCCGTTGGGCCGGGGAGGGCCGCTAGACGGCGCGGGAGGGCCCGCGTCGAGGTGATCCGTGCTCCCGCGAGGGCGGGAGCACGTCCCCAGGAAAGGGAACCGAGATGGCCGAAGCACAGCAGGCCACCCGCCCGGCCGCGAAACGGACGACCGCGAAGAGGACCGCCGCGGGCAGGTCGACGACGGTCACCAAGGCGTCGCCGAACGCCTCGGGCGCCGGCGCCGGACGGACGCCGGCGAAGAAGGCGGTGGCGAAGAAGGCGGCCGCCAAGAAGGTCGTGTCGGCGGTCCGCGGGGCGCCGGCCACGAAGGCCACCACCAGGACGACCGCCAAGAAGACGGCCGCGAAGAAGGCTGGTACCCGGACGGCGCCGGCTGGCCGGGCCACCGCCAAGAGCGCGCCCGCCAAGAAGGCCACCGCGAAGAAGACGACGGCGAAGAAGACCACCGCGGCGAAGAAGACGACGGCCGCGAAGAAGACCACCGCCGCCCGGAAGACCACGGCGGCGAAGTCGACTGTCACCGCGCGCAAGAGCACCACCGCGAAGAAGGCGCCGGCCCGCAGGACGACCGCGAAGAAGACGGCGGCGGCGACGAAGGCGACCGGAGCGCGGAAGGTCACCGCGGCGGCGAAGAAGACCACCGCCGCCAAGAAGACCACAGCGGCGAAGAAGGCTCCGGCGAAGAAGGCCACCGCCTCGACCCGCCCCACGGCGCGCAAGGCGGCGGCGAAGAAGGCGCCCGCGCGCAAGACCACCACCGCGCGCAAGACCACCACCACGGCGAAGAAGACCACGGCGGCCAAGAAGGCGCCCGCCCGCAAGACCACCACCGCCAAGAGCACCGCCCGGAAGGCGCCGGCCCGCCGCGCCTGACCCCCGCCGCCCTCCCGCGGGGCGCCGCACGGACACGGCGCTCGCCCCGAAGGGCGGAACGAGCGGGGCGCTGTCAGGATTGACCACGTGGTGATCCGACGCGTACTGGCGCCCCGTATCGACTTCGGCGCGCTGCGCCGCGAGCTGGGACTGCCCGAGAGCTTCCCGGTCGCGGCGCAGCGCGAGGCCGACGCGGCCGCAGCCGCGCCGCCACCGGCCGTCGCCGACCGGACCGACGTCCCGTTCGTCACCGTCGACCCGGCGACCTCGCGCGACCTCGACCAGGCCATGCACCTCGCCCGCCGTCCCGGCGGCGGCTACCGCGTCCGGTACGCGATCGCGGACGTGCTGACCCACGTACGCCTCGGCGGTGACCTGGAGGCCGAGACGTGGCGCCGGGGGCAGACGGTCTACCTGCCCGACGGCAACGTGCCGCTGCACCCGCACACGCTCAGCGAAGGGGCGGCCAGCCTGCTGCCCGACGCCGACCGGGCCGCGGTGCTCTGGACCGTCGACCTGGACGCCGACGGCGCCACCGTCGCGGTCACGCTGGAGCGGGCGCTGGTGCGCAGCCGGGCCAAGCTCGACTACGGCGGCGTGCAGCGCGACGCCGACGCCGGCCGGCTGCCCGAGCCGATCGCCCTGCTGCCCGAGATCGGGGCGCTGCTCACCGCCCGTGGCCTGAGCCGGGGCGCGATCAACCTGCCGCTGCCGGAGCAGGACGTCGAGCCCGACGGCGACGGGTGGCGGCTGGTGCTGCGCGGCCCCGGCCCGATGGAGGAGCACAACGCCCAGATCTCGCTGCTGACCGGGATGGCGGCGGCCGACATCATGCTGGCCGGCCGGATCGGGCTGCTGCGCACCATGCCGCGTCCCCGCGCGGAGGCGGTCGAGCGGCTGCGGCTGGCCGCCGGACCGCTCGGCGTGCCCTGGCCGGACGGCACCCCCGTCGGTCAGGTGCTCGACGGGCTGGACACCTCCCAGCCCCGGGTGGCCGCCTTCGTCGACCAGGCCGCCGAGCTGATGCGCGGCGCCGCGTACACCGCGTTCGACGGTGAGCTGCCCGAGCAGCCCGAGCACGGCGGGGTGGCGGCCGCGTACGCGCACGTCACGGCGCCGCTGCGGCGGCTGGCCGACCGCTACGCCACCGAGGTCTGCCTGGCGCTGCACGAGGGCCGGGAGGTGCCCGAGCAGGTGCGGGCCGCGCTGCCGAAGCTGCCCGAGGTGATGGCCACGACCGACCGGACCGCCGGCGCGGCCAGCCGCGGCGCCGTGGAACTGGCCGAGGCGGTGCTGCTCGCGCACCGGGTGGGGGAGACGTTCGAGGCGGCCGTGCTCGACGTCGACGAGCCGCGCCCGGCGGGCAACGGCCGGCCCGGCCGACCGCCCGGCGGCACGATCGCGCTGGACGAGCCGCCGGTCCGCGCCCGCTGCACCGGCGAGCTGCCGCTGGGCGAGCGCGTCCGGGTACGCCTCACCGTCGCCGACCCGGCCCAGCGCCGGGTCGCCTTCGAACGGGCCTGACCAGCGGCCATTGTCACAGCATCGGGATGCACCGCACGCCGCCTCGCTTTGCGAGGATGAGCGCATGGCTTACGACGCGACCACGCTGCCCGACGTCTCCGGGATGACCGTCGGCATCATCGGTGGCACCGGCGACCAGGGACGAGGTCTCGCCTACCGGTTCGCCCGCGCCGGGCAGAGCGTGCTGATCGGCTCCCGCACCGCGGAGCGGGCCTCCCAGGCCGCCGCCGAGATCGCCGCCCTGCCCGGGGTGCCCGACGGCGCCATCGTCTCCGGCGGCGACAACGAGGACGTGGCCCGGCGCAGCGACGTGGTGATCGTGGCGGTGCCGTGGGACGGGCACGCGGCCACCGTCGCCGCGCTCGCCGAGCCGCTGGCCGGCAAGATCGTGGTGGACTGCGTCAACCCGCTCGGCTTCGACAAGCAGGGCCCGTACGCACTCGACGTACCCGAGGGCAGCGCGGTGCAGCAGGCCGCCGGGCTGCTGCCCGAGTCCCGGGTGTGCGCCGCGTTCAACCACGTCAGCGCGCCGCTGCTGGCCGACCCGCAGATCGACCGGATCGACCTCGACGTGCTGATCTGCACCGAGGACCGGGAGGTGGCCGGCGTGGTCGCCGCGCTGGCCGCGCGGATCCCCGGCATGCGGGGCATCTACGCTGGCCGGCTGCGCAACGCCCACCAGATCGAGGCGTTCACCGCCAACCTGATCGCGATCAACAAGCGCTACAAGGCGCACGCCGGCATCCGCGTCACCGACCTCTGAACCGCCGCGCGCCGCGCGCCGCGCGCGTGTTAAGAAGGGGCCCCTCCTCTACGCCAGGCGTTAAGTGAGTGTTTGAGATTTGGGGTGCGGCGGCGTGTCGGGTTGAGGTGAGGGAAGGCCCTCGGTAGGTCCGGTGGTGTCGAGCCAACCGTTTCCATACCGAGGGCCTTCTGATGACGTTGTACCCGATCACTGTCACGCCGTCCGCGTCGCCCCGCCGTTATCCGTCGCAGCGGGTGCGGCGGGAACGGGAACGGGCGGTGCGGCGGCGGTATCCCAGTGATCTGACCGATGCGCAGTGGGCGTTGATCGCGCCGCTGGTCACGCCGGTGTCGGTCGGTCGGCGGGGGCGGCCGCCGTCGCATCCGATGCGGGCAATCGTCACGGCGATCCTGTATGTGGCCTGCACCGGTTGTCCGTGGCGGGCCCTGCCGCGGGAGTTCCCGCCCCCGGGGACGGTGTACTGGTGGTTCGCTCGATGGCGCGATGACCACACGTTGATGCGTCTGCACGACCGGTTGCGGGAGCAGTGCCGTACCGCCGCCGGACGGCACGCGCATCCCAGCGCCGGAGCGATCGATTCTCAGTCGGTGCGCGCCGCGGACACCGTGCCCCGACACAGCCGCGGTTTCGACGTCGCGAAGAAGGTCAACGGCCGTAAACGCCACATCGTCGTGGACACCATGGGCCTACTCCTGGCCGTCATGATCACCGGCGCGCACGTCAACGACCGCACCATCGCCCGTGACCTGCTCTGGCGCACCCGGCTGTTCCACCCCCGCCTACGCCTGCTCTGGGCAGACGGCGGCTACATCGGCACCCTGAGCACCTGGGCCCGCCACGCCCTCGACCTCACCGTGCACCTGGTCCACAAACTCCCCGGACAACACACCTTCGTCGTGCTGCCCCGACGCTGGGTCGTCGAACGCACCTTCGCCTGGATCAGCAAGAAACGCCGCTGCGTCCGCGACTACGAACACCTACCCACAAGCCACGCCGCCTTCGTCACCTGGGCCATGATCCACGTCATGGTCACCCGCCTGGCCCGACACACGAAACCGGCCCAGGCAACCCACACCTGAGCCGGAATCTCAAACACTCACTAAGAAGGGGCCCTTCCTTACACCCTCAGAAGGTGTGCTCGGCCGCGGGGAAATCGCCGCCGCGTACCTCGTCGGCGAACCGGCGGGTGGCGTCGGTGAGCGCGCCCGCCAGGTCGGCGTAGCGCTTCACGAAGCGGGGCGCCCGGCCGGTCCGCAGCCCGGCCATGTCCTGCCAGACCAGCACCTGCCCGTCGGTGTCCGGGCCGGCCCCGATGCCGACGGTGGGGATGGCCAGCTCGGCGGTGACCCGCTTGGCGACCTCGCCCGGCACCATCTCCAGCACCACCGCGAACGCGCCCGCCTCGGCCACCGCCCGCGCGTCGGCGAGCACCTCCTCGGCCGCCTCGCCCCGGCCCTGCACCCGGTAGCCGCCGAGCGTGTGCTCGCTCTGCGGGGTGAAGCCGATGTGCGCCATCACCGGGATGCCGGCGCCGGTGATGGCCTCGATCTGGGCCGCGCAGCGCCGTCCGCCCTCCAGCTTCACCGCGTGGCAGCCGCCCTCCTTCATGAACCGCACCGCGGTGCGCAGCGCCTGCGCCGGGCCCTCCTCGTACGAGCCGAACGGCAGGTCGCCGACGATCAGCGACTGCTTCGTGGCCCGTACCACGGCGCGGACCAGCGGCAGCAGCTCCTCGGCGGTCACCGGCAGCGTGGTCTCGTAGCCGAACACGTTGTTCGCCGCCGAGTCGCCGACCAGCAGCACCGGGATGCCCGCCTGGTCGAAGATCGAGGCGGTGTACTGGTCGTACGAGGTGAGCATCGCCCAGCGCTCGCCGCGCTCCTTGGCGGCGATCAGGTCGCGGGTGCGTACCCGCCGGGTGGCCGGGCCGCCGTAGAGCGCCGTCACCTCGGCCGGGGTGGACTCCACCATGACAATCTCCTTCCTCGAGGCCGCGCACGCGGTCCCCGGGTTCCCCGCGATCGTCGCACCGGGCGACGGCCCGCGGGCAGATCGGAGTGGAGGATGTCACTCCCCGGCCGGGAGCGGTCAGCCGTCCTCGCGCCACCGGTTGGTGATCGGCAGCCGCCGGTCCCGCCCGAACGCCTTCATGGAGATCTTGGTGCCCGGCGCGGACTGCCGCCGCTTGTACTCGGCGGTATCCACCATCCGCAGCACCTTGTCCACCACGGCCGGGTCGTGGCCGGACTCGACCAGGCCGTCGCGGCCCAGGTCGCCGTCGACGTAGCCGATGAGGATCGGGTCGAGCACGTCGTAGTCGGGCAGCGTGTCGCTGTCGAGCTGGCCGGGGCTCAGCTCGGCCGACGGCGGCTTGCCGATCGAGTTCTCCGGGATCGGCGGCGTCTGCCCGCGCCGTGCCGCGTCGGCGTTGCGCCACTTCGCCAGCCGCCACACCAGCGTCTTCCAGACGTCCTTGACCGGGTTGTAGCCGCCCACCGAGTCGCCGTACAACGTCGAGTAGCCCACCGCCAGCTCGCTCTTGTTGCCGGTGGTGAGCACCAGGTGGCCCTCCTGGTTCGACAGCGCCATGAGGATCACGCCGCGTACCCGGGCCTGGAGGTTCTCCACCGCCACCCCGGACAGCGACATGTTCGCCAGGAACGTGTCCACCATCGGCTGGATCGGCTCGACCCGGTAGTCCAGGCCGGTGCGCTTGGCCAGGTCCTCGGCGTCGGTGCGGGAGTGCTCGGAGGAGTGCTGGCTGGGCATCGAGACGCCGACGACCCGCTCCGGGCCGACCGCGTCCACGGCGATGGCCGCCGCCACCGCCGAGTCGATGCCGCCGGACAGGCCGAGCACCACCGACGGGAAGCGGTTCTTGTCGACGTAGTCGCGCAGGCCCAGCACCAGCGCGTGCCACACCTCGGCCTCGTCGGCGACCGGCTCGATGATGCCGCCGTCCGCAGCCGGTCCGGGCGGCGTGGCCGGGATCGTCGCCACCTCGCCGCGGACCACCCGCATGCCGTCACTGAGCCCACCGGCCTCGCCGGGCGTCCCGGCCGCCGCCGGCAGCTCCAGGTCGTGCACCAGCAGGTGCTCGACGAACTGCGGCGCCCGGGCCAGCAGCGTGCCGTCCGCGGCGACGATCATCGAGTCGCCGTCGTAGACCAGTTCGTCCTGGCCGCCGACCATGTTCACGTACGCGATGGCGGCCCCGGCCTCGGCGGCGCGCCGGCGCACCAGCGGCAGCCGCACGTCGTCCTTGTTCAGCTCGTACGGCGAGCCGTTGATGCTCAGCACCAGCCCGACGCCGGCCTGCCGCGCCGCCGCGAAGGGCCCACCGGCCTGCCACAGGTCCTCGCAGATGGTCAGCGCCACGTCCACCCCGCCGACGCGCACCACGGTGAGCGTGTCACCGGGGACGAAGTAGCGGTCCTCGTCGAACACGCCGTAGTTGGGCAGGTGGTGCTTGAAGTAGGTGGCGACGACCTCGCCCCGGTGCAGCAGCGCCGCCGCGTTGCGGGCGCCCCTGCCCGGCTCCGCGTCGGAGCTGACCTGCGGCGGGCCGTCGGCGTCCAGGTAGCCGACCAGGACCGGCAGGTCACCGTGGCCGTCGGCGGCGAGGTCGGCGGCGAGCCGGTGCAGCGCGGCCCGGGACGCGGCCACGAACGAGCGGCGGAAGACCAGGTCCTCGACCGGGTAGCCGGTCAGCATCAGCTCGGGGAACAGGACGAGCTGGGCGCCGGAGCCGGCCGCCTGGCGGGTCCACTCGCGGACCAGGCCGGCGTTGCCGGTGAGGTCGCCTACCGTCGGGTTGACCTGGCACAGGGCGAGACGCAGGGTGGGCATGTCCTCATCTTCCCCCAGCCCTCCCGGCCGAATCCGACCGGTTGGGGCAGACAGGCGTGCCGGCCCGTGCGTCCCAGCGCGGCGGACACGGCGGGACGGCCGGCCGGGGAGGGCGTAACGTCGGCGTAACGAGCCCGGTGGAGACTGGGCGGTCAGGCCGAGCCGGCCCGGCGCCGGTGCGGACGTACGTGTAACGAGGGGTGGAAGTGGACCGTCAGCAGGAGTTCGTCCTCCGTACGCTGGAAGAGCGGGACATCCGTTTCGTCCGGCTGTGGTTCACCGATGTGCTCGGCACGCTCAAGAGCGTCTCGGTGGCCCCGGCGGAGCTGGAGGCGGCCTTCGACGAGGGCATCGGTTTCGACGGCTCCGCGATCGAGGGCTTCGCCCGGGTCTTCGAGTCGGACATGGTCGCCATGCCGGACCCGACGACGTTCCAGGTCTTCCCGTTCGAGGGCGGCGTCAGCGGCGAGAGCGCCCGGATGTTCTGCGACATCTCGCTGCCCGACGGCAGCCCGTCCTGGGCCGACCCGAGGCACGTGCTGCGCCGCATGCTCTCCCGCGCCGCGGACAAGGGCTTCACGTTCTACACCCACCCGGAGATCGAGTTCTTCCTGCTGGAGAACGGCCCGCAGGACGGCTCGGTGCCGATCCCGGTGGACACCGGCGGCTACTTCGAGCACACCACGCACGCCGTCGCGCGGGACTTCCGCCGCCAGGCGGTGCTGGCGCTGGAGCGGATCGGCATCTCGGTGGAGTACAGCCACCACGAGGTCGCCCCCGGCCAGCAGGAGATCGACCTGCGCTACGCCGACGCGCTCACCACCGCCGACAACATCATGACCTTCCGGCACGTGGTGAAGGAGGTCGCGCTCTCCACCGGTGTGCAGGCCAGCTTCATGCCGAAGCCGTTCACCGACCAGCCCGGCAACGGCATGCACACCCACCTGTCGCTGTTCGAGGGGGAGCGCAACGCGTTCCACGACGCCGGTGACCCGATGAAGCTGTCGAAGGTCGCCAAGTCGTTCATCGCCGGGCTGCTCACCCACGCGCGGGAGTACACCGCGGTGACGAACCAGTGGGTCAACTCGTACAAGCGGCTGTTCCCGCAGGCGCTGCCGGACCGGATCACCGAGAGCCCCGCGTACGTCTGCTGGGGTCACCTGAACCGGTCCGCGCTGGTGCGGGTGCCCGCGTACGGCAAGCCGAACTCGGCCCGGGTCGAGGTCCGCTCGCTGGACTCCGCGACCAACCCCTACCTGGCGTTCGCGGTGATGCTCGGCGCCGGCCTCAAGGGCATCGAGGAGGGCTACGAGCTGCCGCCGGGCGCCGAGGACGACGTCTGGTCGCTGAGCAGCGCGGAGCGCCGCGCCATGGGCTACGAGGCGCTGCCGGAGAACCTGGCCGAGGCGATCGACGTGATGGCCGGCTCCGAGCTGGTCGCCGAGGTGCTCGGCGAGCACGTCTTCGACTTCTTCCTGCGCAACAAGCGGGCCGAGTGGGAGCAGTACCGCCGCGAGGTCACCCCGTACGAGCGGCAGCGCTACCTGTCTCTCTAGATCATCCTGGCACGGTGCCGCTATCGTCTGCGGCACCGTCCCGGCACCTTCGCCGGGCGGGTGAGCCGGGGAGGCGTTGGGTGCTGGGAGACCTGCTCGACGGGGCGTGGCAGAGCATCGTGTTCGGGATCGTCGGGGTGGCGCTGATGGCCGCCGGATTCCTGCTCGTGGATGTGCTCACCCCGGGCAAGCTGCGGGAGCTGATCTGGGTACGCCGCAACGGCAACGCCGCGCTGCTGCTCGCCGCGAACCAGCTCGGCATCGCCGGCATCGTCTTCACCGCCGTGCTGACCAGCTACAGCTCGTTCACCAAGGGGCTCGCCTCCACTGTGGTCTTCGGGCTGGTCGGCCTGCTGGTGATGGCGCTGGCGTTCCTGGTGCTGGACCTGCTCACCCCGGGCCGGCTGGGCGACGTCATCGCCGCCGAGGAGCCGCACCCGGCCGCCAAGGTCAGCGCCGCCACCCACTTCGGCGCCGCGCTGATCGTCTGCGCCTGCATCGCCTGAGCGGTGTCGTACCCCCGGGTTAGCGTCCGGGGGTGAACCGCACCGATCGCCTCTACGCCCTGGTCGAGGAGCTGCGGGCGGTGTCGCCGCGCCCGCGCAGCGCGAGCTGGCTGGCCCGCCGCTTCGAGGTCAGCACCCGCACCGTCGAGCGGGACATCTCCGCGTTGCAGGGCGCGGGCGTGCCGATCTGGGCCGAGCCGGGCCGCACCGGCGGCTACGTCGTCGACCGGGCGCGCACGCTCCCGCCGGTCAACCTGACGGCGGCCGAGGCCGTGGCGATGGCCGTCGCGCTGCACCGGCTCGGCGGCTCCCCGTTCGCCGCGGCGGCCGGCGCCGCGCTGCGCAAGCTGGTCGCGGTGATGCCGCCGGCCGCGGTGGCCGAGGCGCACCGGCTCGCCGGCCGGGTGCACCTGGTGGGCGACGGGCCGGGCACGCCCGTCCCGGCCGTCGTCGCCGACGCGGTCGCCGCCGGGCGGGTGCTGCGCCTGCGGTACGCCGACCGCGACGGCGCCGACTCGGCACGCGACGTGGAGCCGCTGGCCTACCTGGGCAACTCGGTGCACTGGTATCTGGTCGCCTGGTGCCGGCTGCGCGACGGTGTGCGCTGCTTCCGCACCGACCGGATCCGCTCGGTGCGCCCGCTCGCCGAGCCGGTGACCCGGGAGTGGCGTGCTGACGACCTCGACGTGCCGGTCGACCGGGTGCGCCCGCTCACGCTGGTCTGATCCCTGTCGAAACACCGACAGGACGCTGTCGTGTCCCGGTACCACGCTGATTCCTGACGACGCCGGCCGACCGCCGGCGCGAACCTCAGGAGGAAGCATGTCCAGCACGCCCGTGACCTGGTTCGAGATCAGCTCCGACCGCCCGGACGAGGCGCAGCGGTTCTACGCCGACCTGTTCGGCTGGAGTTTCGAGGAGCAGGGCGGCCCGGCCGGGTCGTACCGGCAGACGACCGCCGGCGGTGAGCGGGGGATCGGCGGCGCGATCCGGGGCACCGACGCCGGCAACTACGCGATCTTCTACGCCGAGGTGGCGGACGTCGCGGAGATCTGCCGCCGGGCCGAGGCGACCGGCGGCGTCGTGGTGACGGGGCCGGTGACCACGCCGGCCGGTCTGGTGCGGGCCCTGTTGCACGACCCGTCGGGCAACCTGCTCGGCGTCTTCACCCCGCCGGCCGGCGGCTGACCCCGGTCCGTCCACCCGTGGCGGCCGGCCACGGTGGAGCGACGGCGGGCGAGAGACCGGTCGATGTCGGGTCCGGTGATCGCCGGAGAGGATCTTGGATGCGCCCCCTACCTCGGGTTATGTTCAAGATCCTCCGAGTCGGACGGCCAACGCCGGTCGGCTCGCACAGTCAGGAGAAGCGTATGACCAACGACGGCCACCCCTCTTCCCCCGCCACGGACATCACCGGATCCACTGTGAACCGACGCCGCATGCTGACCATCGCTCTCGGTGGCGCCGCCACCGTGGCCCTGCCCGCGCCGGCCTGGGCGGCCGACGACAAGCGCCCCGGATCCAGCCGGAAGCCGGCGCTCACGTCGGACGATCGCAAGATCATCGCCCAGGTCTCGGCCGAGCGGGCGCTGGCGCACCTGCGCGTCCTCAGCGAGGAGATCGGGCCGCGTATCGGCGGGACCGCCTCGGAGCGGCGTGCCGCCGACTACATCGCCAAGCAGCTCGACCGCCTCGGCTACCAGGTTCGGCTGGAGCCGTTCGCGGTGGCGGACAAGTTCCTCGCCCAGCTCGCCTCGCCGGCCGGGCTGCCCACCGACCTGAACTGGCAGGCCGGCGCCTCCCCGCAGGCCGCGCTGGACACCACAGTCCAGGGTGACGTGGTGGACGTGGGCGCGGGTGCTGAAGAGAACTACCCGGCGAGCGTCACCGGCCAGATCGTGCTCGTCGACTACGTGGCCGCCCGGCGCGAGCAGTTGGTCGCCACCGCTGTGGCGCGCGGCGCGGCCGCCGTGGTGTTCCTCGCCGCCGACGGGGTGCCGCCACGGCGCAGCAGCGCGTTCTCGCCGACCCTGCCGGGCTCGGCGGGCACGCCGGTGCCGATCCCGGTGGTCGGCGTCGCGCAGGCGCAGAAGGAGCGGCTGCGTGCCCTGCTCGCGGCCGGGCGGCTCACGCTCACGATCTCCACCGTCGCGCACCGCAACCTGACGTCCCACAACGTCATCGCGGAGCGGGTCGGGCGGTCCGGCGCGAACGGGCCGGTCGTCATGGTCAGCGCCCACTACGACACTGTCATCGGCGCCCCCGGCGCCAACGACGACGGTTCCGGCACGGTGCTCTGCCTCGAACTGGCCCGGGTGATGAAGGCGATCCCGGTCGACGCCACCCTGCGGTTCGCGCTGTGGGGCTCGGAGGAGCAGGGCCTGCTCGGCTCGCGTCACCACGTCCGGCAGCTCCCGCAGGCCGAGCGGGACCGCTTCCTGGCGGTGTACCAGAACGACATGGTCGCCACGAGCTGGGACCCGGCCACCCTCTACTGGCTGCTGTCCTTCACCGGCCAGTCCAACCGGGCCACCGACGAGGTGGCCGCCGCCGGTGTACGCCTCGGCTACGACCCGCGGATGTCGCCGGTGACGCAGCGCGGCTCCAGCGACCACCAGTCCTTCCAGGAGGTCGGCATCGCCAGCGCCAACTTCTCCTGGCGGGGTGAGACGAGCCCGGCGCTGCTGGAGCCGCCGTACCACACCCCGGAGGACACCATCGCCAAGAACATCAGCCTCGAGCGACTCCAGGTCTCCCTCGAACTGATCGGCTGCGCCGCGTACGCGACCGCTCGCTGATTTACTGCCGTCCCCGTGCCGCCGGCTGCGGTGTCACGGGGACGGCGACCGGCGCCGCACCGGGGAGTCCCGGTGCGGCGCCTCTGTCCCGCCCGCCTGGTGTCAGGCGGTGGCCTCGCCGGCGCCGGTCACGAGGAGGGCCGGCCGGCGGGAAACGGCGTGGCCGTGCGGTCACTTGCCGTCCGGGCCGCCCTTGCCGCGCTCGCCGTGCGGGCCGCCCTTGCCGTCGTGGCCGGGGCCACCCGGGAACACGCCCGCCTCGGCGGCCTTGAGCACCGCGTCGGCCTGCTCCTGGGTGAGCTTGCCGTCGGTGACGGCCTGGTCCAGGCGCTCCTTCAGCGCGGCCTGCCGGTCCTCGGTCGACGGCCGCTCCGGCCGCTCCGGGCGGTCGCCCTGCCGCTGCTCGTGCAGCTTCTCCAGCGCCGCGGTGACCTTGTCGGTCGACACGCCCAGCTCCTTGGCGAGCGCCTCGGCGAACTCGGCCTGCCGGTCGGCGTGCTTCTGGCGGCGTTCGTCACCCTGGTCGGTGCTGCTGGCGCTCGAGGACGGCTTCGGGTTCTTGTCGTCGGCGAGCGCCACCGTCGGGGCGGCGATCCCGACGCCGAGCACGCCGGCAGCGGCCAGGCCGGCCAGCAGGTGCTTCTTCGACATCGTGCGGATCATGCGATTCTCCTGTTCGGTGGTGGTGCGATGACGTCACCGACAGTGAGCCCCGGAACTGAGGGCAACCCGTGGCGAACCTGTCAGCAGGCTGGCAATCCCGTCCGGAAGGCCCGTTTTATTCGTGTTGCCGGTGTGCCGGAGCGCCCGCGAGGCTGGGCGAAACCCGACGAAAGGCCACGCCATGACACAGCCTGCCATCCGCGAGATCCCGCTCACCGGGCCGGGCTCCGGCCCGTACTCGATCACGGTCGGGTCCGACGGCGCGCTCTGGCTGGCGCTGGCCGGCTCCGGCGGCGTCGCCCGGCTCGGCCCCGACGGTGAGGTGCGGACCTACCGCGACGACCCACCCGGCAGCCGCCCGCTGATCATCGTCGGCGGCCCCGACGGCGCGCTCTGGTACACCCGCTCGGGCGACGACCGGCTCGGCCGGATCGCCGTCGACGGCGAGACCGGCTCGGTGGCGCTGCCGCCCGGCTGCGGCCCGTGCGGGCTGGCGGTGGGCCCGGACGGCGCGTTCTGGTACGCCGGCATGAACGACGACACGGTCGGCCGGGTGAGCGTCGACGGGGAGGTGACGTCCTTCCCGCTGCCGGTCGAGAAGGGCTTCCCGTCGATGCTCGCGGCCGGGCCGGACGACGCGCTCTGGCTCACGCTCAACCAGGCGAACGCGATCGCCCGGATCGACCTGGACGGATCGGTGACGCTGCATCCGCTGCCCACCGAGGCGGCCGGGCCGGTCGGCATCACCCGGGGTGTCGACGGCGCGCTCTGGTTCGTCGAGATCGCCGCCGGGCAGGTCGGCCGGATCACGCCGGACGGGCGGATCGACGAGTTCCCCTTGCCGGACCGCGCGGCACGCCCGCACGCGATCGTCGCCGACCCGGCCGGCGGCTGCTGGTTCACCGAGTGGGGCGCCAACCGCATCGCCCACCTCGACCCCGACGGCCACATCACCGCCCACACCCTGCCCACCCCCGCGTCGGAGCCCCACGGCCTCACGGTCACCCCCGACGGCGCGGTCTGGGCAGCCCTGGAGATCGGCGCGGTCGCCCACCTCACCCCGCCCGCGCCGCGTGCGCCGCGTTGATCATGAGGTTGGCGGCAGTTGTGGATCTCTGAACTGCCGCTAACTTCATGATCGCCGGGGCCGGGGCCGGGGCCGGGCCGGCGCCGGGGCTCGGCTTCAGCGGACGGCGGAGGTCACCGTCAGGGTGCCTGTGGTGGCGTCCAGGACCGCGGGGGTGTTCACCGGGACGGTGAGCTGGTCGGGGCCGTGGCCGACGGGCAGGCCGCCGAGCACCGGAACGCCCAGGTCGCCCAGGCGGTCGGTGAGCACGTCCACGACAGTGGTGTCCCAGCCGTCCGCGCACTCGGTGAACTGGCCCACCGCCACCCCGGCGATCCCGTCCAGCGCGCCGCAGCGGCGCAGGTGGGTGAGCATCCGGTCGATCTTGTACGGCGGCTCCTGCACCTCCTCGACCAGCAGGATCGCACCGGTCAGGTCCGGCATGTCCGGCGTGCCGATCGACGCGGTGATCAGGCACAGGTTGCCGCCGATCAGCCGGCCCTCGGCCCGGCCGGGCACCCGCACCGGGTAAGTCTCCTCCGCCTCGACCGCCGCCACCGTCACCGGCTCGGCGCTGGTCAGCGCGGCGTGCAGCGACTCCGCCGAGCGGAGCGGGGTGCGCTCGTCCCGCCACGCCGCCCCCGGGCCGTGCACCCCGGCCAGGCGGGCACCCCGCCAGAGCGCGAACTGCAACGCGGTGATGTCGGAGAACCCGGCCACCACCTTCGGGTCCCGGCGTACCGCCGCCATGTCGATCAGGTCCACCACCCGCTGCGCGCCGTAGCCGCCCCGCGTGCAGATCACCCCACGGATCTCCGGGTCGGCGAACGCCGCGTTCAGGTCCGCGGCCCGCAGCGCGTCGTCGCCGGCCAGGTAACCGCGCCGGGCGTACGCGTTCGGCGCGGGCACCGGACGCAGCCCCCAGCCGGTGAGCAGTTCGATGCCACGGGCCACCCGCTCGGGACGGGTCGGTCCGGACGGGGACACCAGCATCACCGCGTCGCCGGGACGCAGGGCCGGTGGGCGCAGGCAGTCGTCGGGCACGATCGCGAGCCTAGGGCCTGCCGGACCGTGCCCTGTCGGCCGCACCGGTTAGCCTCGACGTCGTGGCGACCGCGCTGGTGATCGAGAACGACCCGACCGACGACCTCCGCCGCCTGGGGGAGTGGCTCACCGAAGGGGGCCTGGAACTGCGCGTGCTGCGTCCGCACGCCGGTGACGCGCTCCCCGCCGACCTGGAGGGATACGCCGCGCTGGTGGTGCTCGGCGGCGACCAGCAGGCGTACCCGGGGTCCGACGGCGCCCCCGGCGCGCCCTGGTTCCCGGCGCTGGAGGGGCTGCTGCGCAAGGCGGTCCGCCAGCGGGTGCCCACGCTCGCGATCTGTCTCGGCGCGCAACTGCTCGCCACCGCGCACGCCGGCCTGGTCGAGCGCAGCCCGTCCGGGCCGGAGATCGGCCCGGCCCTGGTGGGCCGGCGCGACGCCGCCGAGGACGATCCGCTGTTCCGGTACGTGCCGCTGATGCCCGACGTGCTCCAGTGGCACGCCGACGAGATCACCGAGCTGCCGCACGGCGCGACGCTGCTGGCCGCGTCCACCCGCTACCCGCACCAGGCGTTCCGCCTCGGCGACCGGGCCTGGGGCCTGCAGTTCCACATCGAGTGCGACACCGCGATGATCGCCGAGTGGTCCCGCGACTCGGCGGTGCTGGCCGAGCTGGACTACGACCCGGAACTGGTGGTGGCCGCCTGCGACCGGGTGATGGCCGACGTCGAGGAGGCGTGGCAGCCGTTCGCGATCCGGTTCGCCGCGCTCGCGCTCGGCGAACTCGGCGACGACAACCCGCGCCGCAGCCTGCCGCTGCTCGGGGCCTGACGGTGACCCGGCCGGCCCGCGGGCGCCTGGCCCGCTACGGATTCGCCGAGGGGGACGGCGCTACGCGCGCCGCCGACCTGCTCGGCCCGGGCGGGCTCGACCTGTGGCGGCCCGAGACGCAGGAGCCGGCCGACGAACGCGCCGCCGAACTGCTCGCCGCGCTGTCCCGCGCCGCCGACCCCGATCTGGCGCTGCGTCAGCTGCACCGGCTGGTCGAGTCCGAGCGGCGCTCCGGCGACGAGGTGGCCGTACGCGACGCGCTGGCCGCCGACCCCGGGCTGCGCCGCCGCCTGATCGCGGTGCTCGGCGCCTCCTCCGCGCTCGGCGACCACCTGGTCGCCAACCCGGGGCAGTGGGCGGTGCTGGCCACCGAGCCGGACGGGCTCGCCCCCACCGCGGACGGACGGCTCGACCTGAGCGTGGCCGCCCGGCTCACCACCATGACCGGCGCGGTCCCGCTGCTGCGGCAGGCGTACCGGCTCGCGCTGCTGCGGATCGCGGCGGCCGACCTGACCGGCGGGCGCGGCCTGGAGCAGACCATGGCGGCGCTGTCCGGGCTGGCCGACGCCACGCTGGCCGCCGCCTACGACATCGCCGCCGACGAGCTGCCGGAGGGCACGCCGCGTCCCCGCCTCGCAGTGGTGGCGATGGGCAAGTGCGGCGGCGACGAGCTGAACTACGTCTCCGACGTCGACGTCATCTTCGTCTCCGCCACCGACGACGACCTGCCCGCCGCCACCCAGATCGCCACCCGGCTGATCCAGATCTGCGGGCTGGTGGCCTGGCCGGTCGACGCGGCGCTGCGCCCCGAGGGCAACCGGGGCCCGCTGGTCCGCACGCTCGCCAGCCACCTCGCGTACTACAAGCGCTGGGCCCGCACCTGGGAGTTCCAGGCGCTGCTCAAGGCCCGCCCGGCCGCCGGTGACCTGGAGCTGGCCCGGGAGTGGATCGAGGCGCTCGCCCCGCTCGTCTGGACCGCCGCCGAACGGCCCGAGGCGGTCGAGGACGTCCGGTCCATGCGCCGCAAGATCCTCGACAACGTGCCGCCGAAGGAGCTGGAACGCGAGATCAAGCGCGGTCCGGGCGGGCTGCGCGACATCGAGTTCGCCGTCCAGCTGCTCCAGCTCGTGCACGGCCGGGGCGACGAGTCGCTGCGGGTGCCGGGCACCGTGCCGGCGCTGCGCGCGCTCGTGGCCGGCGGCTACGTGGGCCGCGCCGACGGGGAGGCGCTGCTGCGCGGCTACCGCTTCCTGCGCGCCGTCGAGCACCGGCTCCAGCTCCAGGCCCTGCGCCGCACCCACACCGTGCCGACCGAACCGGCCGCGCTGCGCTGGCTCGCCGCCGCGCTCGGCTACGCGGCCACGCCGGGCCGCAGCGCCGTCGAGGAGTTCCGCGCCGAGTGGGTCACCCACGCCGCCGAGGTACGCCGGCTGCACGCCAAACTGCTCTACCGGCCGCTGCTGGAATCCGTGGCCCGGGTCCCGGCCGAAGGGCTGCGGCTCACGCCCGAGGCGGCCCGGCACCGGCTGGAGGTGCTCGGCTTCGCCGACCCGGCCGGCGCGCTGCGGCACCTGCAGGCGCTCACCGGCGGCGTCAGCCGTACCGCCGCGATCCAGCGCACGCTGCTGCCGGTGCTGCTCGACGAGTTCGCCGACGCCCCCGAGCCGGACCGCGGCCTGCTCAACTACCGGCAGGTGTCCGACAAGCTCGGCAGCACCCCGTGGTACCTGCGCCTGCTGCGCGACTCCGGCCCGGTGGCGCGCCGCCTGGCCCGGGTGCTCTCCTCGTCCCGGTACGCGGCCGACATGCTGTCCCGCGAGCCGGAGGCGCTGCGGCTGCTCGCCGAGGACAGCGAACTGACCCCGCGTCCGCGCGAGACGCTCGTCGACGGGTTCGCCGCGGCCGCTGCCCGGCACGACGACCCGGTCGAGGCGATCCGGGCGGTCCGTGCGCTGCGCCGCCGGGAACTGGTCCGCATCGCCGCCGCCGACGTGCTCAGCCGCGCCGGCTCACTCGCGCCGCTCACCCCGCGCCCGGTCGGCGGCGGCGAGCGGCGGCCCACAGTGGTCGACGTGACGGCGGTGGGTACCGCGCTGTCCCACGTCACCGACGCCACGCTGGCCGCCGCGCTGCGCGCCCCCGTACCGTCCACCCCGGGCCGCCCGGCCTGCGCTTCGCGGTGATCGGCATGGGCCGGCTCGGGGGGTACGAGTCCAACTACCTCTCCGACGCCGACGTGCTGTTCGTCTACGACCCGCCGCCCGGCGTGCACGAGAGCACCGCGAGCGCCGCGGCGCAGGCCATCGCCGAGGGAGTTGCGCCGGCTGCTGTCCGCGCCCGCCCCCGACCCGCCGCTCGGTGTGGACGCCGACCTGCGCCCCGAGGGCCGGCAGGGCCCGCTGGTACGCAGCCTCGCCGGTACGCCCAGTACTACGCGCGCTGGTCGCGGGTGTGGGAGGCGCAGGCGCTGCTGCGGGTCCCGGTTTCGTCTGCGGCGACGCCGACCTGGGCGCCGAGTTCGAGGCGATGATCGAGCCGGTGCGCTACCCGGCCGACGGGCTGACCCGCGAGCAGGTCATCGAGATCCGCCGGATCAAGGCGCGGGTGGAAACCGAGCGGCTGCCCCGGGGCGCCGACCCGGCCACCCACACCAAGCTGGGCCGGGGCGGGCTCGCCGACGTCGAGTGGGCCGTGCAGCTGCTTCAGCTCCGGTACGCCGGCCGGATCCCCGAGCTGCGCGGCACCCGTACGCTCGACGCCCTGACCGCAGCCCGCGACGCCGGCCTGCTCGACGCCACCGACGCCGCCGAGCTGGCTGCCGGCTGGACGCTCGCCGCCGAGGTGCGCGACGCGCTGATGCTGGTACGCGGCCGGGCGGGGGACCAGTTGCCCCGGCACGGGGTGGAGCTGGCCGGGGTGGTGCGGCTGCTGGGGCGCGAGGACCAGGGCGAGTTCCTCGACGAGTACCTGCGAACCGGCCGCCACTCCCGCACGGTCGTCCAGCGAATCCTGGAGTCCCCCCTCTAGCCCTCCCGTCCCACCTCCCCTCGGCGTTGATCTTGCACTTGCGGCCCCGGCGAAAGGGGCATATCCGGCTCTTGAGGGGCCGTAACCGCAAGATCGACGGTGATCAAGGGCGGGGGGAGGGGGTGGATCAGCTGGTGAGGGTGTAGGTGCCGGCTCGGGGGACCGTCACCGTGGTCCACTTGCCGTCTCGGATGACTGTGGCGTTGTGGGAGGCGGTGAGCCAGGGGGTGTGGCGGACCCGGATCGGGATCGGGCCGGGGGCGGGGGCGCGGAACGTGATCGAGGCGCCGTCCTGGCTGATCAGCTCACCCGGCGCGCCGACGATCGGGGTGGGCTCGGCGACCGCGTACAGCTTCCAGTGCCGGTCCGACCAGACCTCGGTCAGGTACGGCAGGCCCGTCTCCACCAGCTCCGCCTCGGATCGCCCCACCCAGGAGAACTCGGCGTCGGGCACTGCCACGTACTGCACCGCGTTGTCGGCCAGCCAGTCCCGGTAGGTGACGGGGGTCAGCGGAATGCCGGTGCCGTCCGCGCCGGGCACCGTGGTGAAGAACAGCGGATTGCGGTCGATGTCGGCCTGGCGTAGCCAGCCCCGGGCCAGCGGCACCTCGCCCATCCGGGCCGCTTCCCAGTAGTTGCGGGTCGGCGGCACCTCCACCCGTCCGGTGAGCCCGCGCCGGGCCAGTTCCGCGCGCAGCGGCGCGAAGTACGCCGGGTCGGCCGTCGGATCGTCGGCGCTGCGCAGGTCGGCGGTGACCACCGGCGGCTGCCACCAGCAGACGACAGCGAGCAGGGCGGCCAGCCCGGCCGCGCCGGCGGTCCGGGGCAACCGGGGGATGCCCAGCCTCGCCGGTGGCGTCGCCGCGGCGGCCAGCAGCGGCAGCGCGAACATCACCACCAGGCGGGTGGCGTTGAGCCCGACCGGGGTGGGCAGCAACGCCGACGCCAGCACCCCGGCCGCGGACAGCAGCGCGCCCACCCGCACCGGCCGGTACGTCACGAGCGCCGCGACCAGCAGGCTCGTCACCACGGCGTGCACGGTGTCGGTGCGGCTGATGTTCATCCAGCCGCCCTCGCCGAACAGCAGCCCGGTCACGGCGAGCGGTCCGGCCGCGGGTACGGCGAGCAGCAGGCCGTCGGCGTACCGGCGGCTCAGCAGCAGCGCGACGCCGGCGAGCCCGACGAACAGCCCGGCCACCGGGCTGGCCGCGGAGGCGAGCAGCGCGGCGACAACGGCGGCGACGGCCGCCCAGACGCTCCGGCCCGCCCAGATGCCGACGGGGGAGGCCGGCGGGCCGGGGCCGGCCGGACCAGCAGCGGCACCGGCCGCACCGGCACCGGTGCCGGAGGCGTCGACGGCGGCAGCACGTCGGGCGGGCACGGTGAGCGCGAGCAGCGCGGCCAGGCCGAACGCGACGCCGAGGGCGTAGGTGACCCGGCCGGAGACCAGGTTGCCGGCGATCGTGACCACGCCGACCAGGCTGCCGAGCAGCGGTCGGGGCACCCGGGTCCGCACCAGCAGGGCGGCGAACGCGGTGGCGGAGGCGAGCAGGGCCAGCGCGCCGGTGACGCGTACGCCGAGCAGCGCCATCAGCGGCGGCGAGACGAGGCTGTAGCCCCACGGGTGCACGCCGCCGTACCAGCGCAGGTCGACCAGGGCGGACGGGTGCGCGGCGAAGAAGTCGGCGCGGGCGACCTGGGCGGACAGGTCCGAGCCGGTGACCGGCAGCGTGAGGTGGAGCACGGCGAGGACGAGCGCGAACGCGGCGGACACCGCCACCACCCGACCACCCCGCATGCCCACCTCCTGATCGCGAACCACCGTACTGGCAGCATGTCGGGCGTGCCTCACCACCTCTCGCGTTGGATCGGCCTGGCGGGTTCGGTGCTGCTCGCCGTGGCCGCGTTCCTCGGCGGCGCCCTGCCCGACGGCGAGTTGCGTCCCACCCCGGTCAGCATCTGGCAGGGCCCGAACGGGCCGCTGATCATCGGGTTGTGGCTGGTCGGCACCGGGCTGCTGGCGTGGGCGTGGTGGTCGTTGCGGGACCGGGTGCCGTCTTCGCGCTGGGTGCTGGTCACAGTCGCGCTGTGGCTGCTGCCGATGCTCGTCGCGCCGCCGCTGGGCAGCCGGGACGTGTACGCGTACGCCTGCCAGGGCGCCAGTTTCTCGGCCGGGATCAACCCCTACGAGCAGGGCGTGTCGGCGCTGCCCTGCCCCTGGCTGGACACCATCTCCTACATCTGGCGGGACACCCCGGCGCCGTACGGGCCGCTGTTCGTGCTGCTCGCCGGTGCGGTGGTGGAGGCGACCGGGTCGCTGCTCGGCGCGGTCGCGCTGTTCCGGCTGCTCGCCGTGGCCGGGGTGGCGCTCACCGCGTGGGCGCTGCCGGTGCTGGCCCGCCGCTGCGGGGTGCCGCCGCGGCGGGCGCTGTGGCTGGCGCTGGCCAGCCCGCTGGTGCCCGTGCACCTGATATCCGGCGCGCACAACGACGCGCTGATGATCGGCCTGCTCGTGGCCGGGCTGGCAGTGGTGGCGGCCCGGCCGGGGCGGCCCTGGCCGCTGCTCGCCGGTGGGGCGCTGCTCGGACTGGCAGCCGCCGTCAAGGTCACCGCGCTGGTCGTGATGCCGTTCGCCGCGCTCGCCGCCATCGTCGGGGCGTACCGGATCAGGTCGCTGGTCCGCGACGGCGGGTGGGTGGTCGGCGGATCGCTCGTGGCGCTGGCCGGGGTGACGCTCGTCTCCGGCCTGGGGCTGGGGTTCATCAGCGGGCTGGAGCAGGGCAGCCTGGTGGTGGCCTGGACGTCGCCGCCGACAGCGGTGGGGCAGACCGTCGGCTATCTGCTGGCGCCGTTCGGGGTGCACGTCGACGCGCTGCCGGTGACCCGGGCGATCGGCATGGTCGTGCTGGTCGGGGTGCTGATCTGGCTGTGGTTCCGCTCGTTGCGTCGCGGTGAGCCGTTCTGGCACGCCGCGCTGGCGCTCACCGCCACCGTCGCGCTGTCCCCGCTGTTCCACCCCTGGTACTGGCTGTGGCCGCTGGCGGTGCTGGCCGCCACCGCGCACCGCACGCTCTGGTTCTCGATCGTCACCGTGGTGTCGTCGTTCCTGGTGCTCGCCGACGGAACCGGGCTGGCCCGGTACAGCAAGATGCCCGGTGCGCCGCTGATGACGCTGTTCGTGATCGGCGTGGTCGTCTGGTTGGTACGGTCGGCTCGCAAGGGCCGGCAGCCGGTTCCCGCGGACTGAGGAGTGTGCCGGTGAGCGAGGTCGACGGACCGGTCCGGCCGATCGCCGCCGCCGTCGCCCGCTACGCCGGTCTCGCCGGGGCGGTGCTGCTCACCGTCGCCGGGTGGCTCGGCGGCGCGCTGCCCGGCCCGCCCCCGCGCAGCACGCTCGCCGCGATCTGGGCGGCCCCGAACGGGCCGCTGACGCTCGGCGGCTGGCTGGCCGGGACGCTGCTGCTGGTCGGCGCCTGGTGGTCGCTGCGGTGGGGCGCGCCGTCCGGCCGGTGGGCGTACGTGACCGCCGGGCTCTGGTCGCTGCCGCTGCTCGCCGCGCCGCCGATCGGCAGCCGCGACGTCTACTCGTACGCCTGCCAGGGCTGGACGTGGACGCAGGGCCTCAGCCCGTACCGGGTGGGGGTCGCGGCGGCCGGCTGCCCGTGGACCGACTCGGTGTCGCCGATCTGGCGGGACACCCCGGCGCCGTACGGGCCGTTCTTCGTGCTGCTGGCCGGGATCGCCGTCCTCGCGGGCGGCGGCCTGATCGGGACCGTCGTGGCGCTGCGGCTGGTAGCGGTGGCCGGGGTGCTGCTGGCCGCGCTCTGCCTGCCCGGCCTGGCCCGGGCCGCCGGCGTGCCCACCCGCCGGGCCGCCTGGCTGGTGCTCGCCTGCCCGCTGGTCGGGATCCACCTGGTGGCCGGCGCGCACAACGACGCGCTCGCGCTCGGCCTGCTCCTGCTCGGCCTGCTGGTGCTGGTCCGCCTGCCGGGCAAACCGCGCGCGCTGCTGGTCGCCGGAGTGCTGCTCGGCCTGGCCGTGGCGGTGAAGGCGGTGGCGGTCGTGGCGCTGCCGTTCGCGGCGCTCGCCGCCGTGCTCGGCCGCTACACCTGGCGGGCGCTGCTGCGCGACGGCGGGCAACTGGCCGCGTCGGTGCTCGGCACGCTGCTCGTCGTCTCACTCGCCACCGGCCTCGGGCTGGGCTGGATCGGCGGACTCGGCCACAGCGGCGACTCGCAGCAGTGGACCTCACCGCCCACAGCGATCGGGTTCGTCATCGACTACGCCGGTGAACTGGCCGGGCGGCGGCCCTCGGCCGTGCCGGTGGCCCGGACGGTCGCGCTGGCGCTGCTGGCCGGGCTGCTGGCGGCGCTCTGGTGGCGGGCGTGGACGACGCTGCGGCGGCTCAACGACAGCCGGCAGCGGGTGGCCCGGCTGACAGTGGCCCGGCCCCGGGTGGCGCAGCACGGCGCGGGACTGGCGCTCGCCGCCACCGTGCTGCTCGCGCCGGTCTTCCACCCCTGGTACGCGATCTGGCCGCTGACGCTGCTCGCGGTCGCGGCGGTGCCGCTGGCCCGGGAGGTGTGGTTCGTGGCCCCCTGCGCGGCGGTCTCCCTGCTCACGCTGCCCGACGGCACCAACCTGGCCCGGTTCACGAAGGCGCCCGGCGCGGTGCTGATGACGG
>NZ_KK037233.1:6043222-6086381 GCF_000568915.1 Micromonospora sp. M42
GGCTCCGCCATCGCGGAGCCGGCCCGGCCGGTGCTGACGAGCGTGCTCAGCAGTCGAAGTACATCGCGAACTCGTGCGGGGTCGGGCGCAGGCGCACCGGGTCGACCTCGTTGGCCCGCTTCCACTCGACCCAGGTCGAGATCAGGTCCGGCGTGAACACGCCGCCGTCGAGCAGGTAGTCGTGGTCGGCCTCGAGCGCGGTGAGCACCTCCGGCAGCGAGCCCGGGACCTGCTTGACGTCGCCCCACTCCTCCGGCGGGAGGTCGTACAGGTCCTTGTCGATCGGCGCCGGCGGCTCGATCTTGTTCTTGATGCCGTCCAGGCCGGCCATCATCATCGCCGAGAACGCCAGGTACGGGTTGCTGGACGGGTCCGGCACCCGGAACTCGACGCGCTTGGCCTTCGGGTTGCTGCCGGTGACCGGGATGCGGGTGCACGCGGAGCGGTTGCGCTGCGAGTAGACCAGGTTCACCGGCGCCTCGAAGCCGGGTACCAGACGACGGTAGGAGTTCACCGTCGGGTTGGTGAAGGCGAGCAGCGAGGGGGCGTGGTGCAGGAGGCCGCCGATGTACCAGCGGGCGGTGTCGGACAGGCCGGCGTAGCCGGTCTCGTCGTAGAACAGCGGCTCGCCGCCGCGCCAGAGGCTCTGGTGGGTGTGCATGCCGGAGCCGTTGTCGCCGAACAGCGGCTTGGGCATGAACGTGGCGGTCTTGCCGGCGGCCCAGGTCTCGTTCTTGACGATGTACTTGAACAGCTGGAGCTGGTCGGCGGCGTGCAGCAGCGTGGAGAACTTGTAGTTGATCTCCGACTGGCCGGCGGTGCCGACCTCGTGGTGCGAGCGCTCGACGGTGAAGCCACCG
Source organism: Micromonospora sp. M42 (assembly GCF_000568915.1). Classification (NCBI taxonomy): domain Bacteria; kingdom Bacillati; phylum Actinomycetota; class Actinomycetes; order Micromonosporales; family Micromonosporaceae; genus Micromonospora; species Micromonospora sp. M42. Next base: position 6,044,083 of record NZ_KK037233.1, read on the forward strand.
TCGACGAGGCGCCGCACGATCCGGTCACGCAGGTCGGCGTAGTGGTCCACCGGGGGCACCGGGAAGTAGCCGCCCTTGTAGGCGGTCTTGTAGCCGCGGTTGCCGCCCTCTTCGATCCGGCCGCTGTTCCAGGCGCCCTCGATCGAGTCGATGTAGTAGAACGACTGGTGGGCGGAGGTTTCGTGGCGGATGGAGTCGAAGATGTAGAACTCGGCTTCGGCGCCGAAGTAGGCGGTGTCGGCGATGCCGCTGGCGGCGAGGTAGGCCTCGGCCTTCTTGGCGACGTTGCGGGGGTCGCGGGAGTAGGCCTCGCGGGTGAACGGGTCGTGGATGAAGAAGTTCAGCGCGAGGGTCTTCTGCGTGCGGAACGGGTCGATGAAGGCGGTGGCGACGTCCGGCAGCAGGAGCATGTCGGACTCGTGGATGGCCTGGAACCCGCGGATCGAGGAGCCGTCGAAGGCGAGGCCGTCGGTGAACACGCTGTCGTCGAACGACTCGACCGGCAGGTTGAAGTGCTGCATCACGCCGGGCAGGTCACAGAAACGTACGTCGACGAACTTCACGTCCTCGTTGGCGAGGTATCGCAGGAGTTCCTCGGAATTGGCGAACACACGTCCTCCTGGCAGGTCCACTCCGGTAGCTAACTACTGGCGACGCTATGGCCGGGGGGTTGCCCGGCCGTGTCTCGTCTGTTTCCGCCGTGTTACGTCGCTTGCGGAGCGTCACTCCGACACGCTCTGGTGGCGAATGTCGGATTTTTCGTCAGGGGTTGCGGCGGCGCTACCCTGGCCGCTGTGACCGATACCGCCGCCACACCGGTGCCGCCCGCCGCCGACCCCGCTTTCACCCCGCCCAGCCTCGGCCGCCGATTCGGCGCCCTGATCATCGACTGGGTGCTGTGCCTGATGGTCGCCCGGGCCTTCTCCGACCCGGTCCGCGACGGCTGGCCGCCGGTCCTGGTGCTGATCCTGGAGTACGGCTTCTTCATCGGCCTGTTCGCCCAGACCCCCGGCATGTACCTGACCCGGCTGCGCTGCGTCGCCTGGGCCGACGGCGGCCGGATCGGGCTGCTCCGCGGGCTGCTGCGCGGACTCCTGCTGGCCCTCGTCGTGCCGGCCCTGCTCATGGACGAGCACAAGCGCGGCCTGCACGACCGGCTCGCCGGCGCCGTCGTCACCGACGCGCCGCGCCGCTGACCCGCACAAGAAAGGAGCCGGCCCCGCACGGGACCGGCTCCTTATCGCGTACGCCGGAAGTCAGCGACCCCGGGTCTGCCGGAACGCGCCACGCGGCGGCCGCATGTTCTTCGGGACCGCGCCCTTGGGCATCTGCGGCCGCGCGGTCAGCGCCTTGAGCCGCTTGTCGAGCGCGTTGACGTCCTTCGGGGACAGGGCGCGGGGCAGCCGCATCAGCGTCATCCGCAGCTTGCGGACCGGCAGCTCACCCTCGCCCTGCCCGATCACGTAGTCGTGCAGCGGCGCCGTGCCGATCACCTTCGCCAGCCGGCGCTTCTCCTGGCCGAGCAGGCCACGCACACGCTGCGGGTTCCCCTCGGCCAGCAGGATCACGCCCTGGCGGCCCACCACCAGGTGCACCATGTCCATCTGCGTGGTGGAACTGACCGCCGGGGTGACCCGCCAGTCGCCGCGCATGCTCTCCATGATCTGCGCCGCCGCGCCCGGCTGCCCCTCGGCGGCGTTCATCATCGCCTTGTTGGAGCGCAGGTTGAGCACGATCAGCACGGCCAGCAGGGCGAGCAGGATGCCGATCGGCAACCAGATCCAGCCCCAGGCGATCACCGCGACCACGGTGAGCGCGAGCGGGATCAGCACCGCCGCCGCCGTCAGCGGCGCGAACCACTTGTCCTGCTTGGCGGTGAACCGGAACACCATCCCGATCTGCTTCAGCCGCTGGCCGAACGAGACCTTCTCCTGGGGCTTTGCCATGCCGCAGAGTCTAGTGGTCGGCGCACGTCACGTTGATCCGTGGCCGCCTCTTCCGGAGCGGGCTGAGTACCTTACGGCCGCGCGGCCCCTCGTCGGCCCTCAGGTAAGGAGGCGGCGGGGGCAAAGATCAGGCGGCGTACCCATGTGCCGGGGGCACCTTCGCGCGAAAAGTGGATCTCGACAGCGACGACAGACCCACGACAGGGAGATCCGACATGTTCGGCAACGACGCGGAGTTCATCCTCAGCATCCACCGCAGCCACGCCTCCGAACTGCAGGCCGACGCGGCGCAGGACCGGCTGGCCCGGTCGCTGCCCCGACGGCACCCGCGCGGCTGGCTGAGCCGCCGACAGCACCACGCCCGCATCACCGACGCCCGCCGGTGACCGCGCCGGCGGCCGTCCACCCCCCGATCGGCCAGGCCGGGCCGTCGGGGGGCCGTGGCATGCTCGACGGCGTGACAGTACGCGCCGCCAGCACCGTTCTCGTCGGCCGCCGGCCCGAGCTGACAGTGCTCGGCGACGCGCTGGCCCGGGCGCGGTCCGGCGACCCGACGACCGTGCTCGTCGGCGGCGAGGCCGGGGTCGGCAAGACCCGGCTGCTGGAGGAGTTCGGCACGCACGTCCACACCGCCGGGGCGCGGCTGCTGGTCGGCCAGTGCCTGGAACTGGGCGAGGCCGGCCTGCCGTTCGCCCCGTTCGCGGCCGCGCTGCGCGACGTGCTGCGCCACGACGGGCCGGCCGCCTTCGCCGGCTACGAGGCGGAGTTCGCCCGGCTGCTGCCCGAGCTGGCCCGGATGCCCGCAGGCGTCGCCGCGCCCGCCGGGCCGGCCCTCGCCGACACCCCGCGCGGCTACCTGTTCGACCTGGTCGCCGACCTGTTCCGGCGCATCGCCGAGGAACGCCCGCTGGTGCTGGTGATCGAGGACCTGCACTGGGCCGACCGCTCCACCCGCGACCTGATCGGCTTCCTGGTGCGGGCCGCCCGCGCCACCCGCCTGCTGGTGGTCTGCACGTACCGCACCGACGAGCTGCACCGCGGGCACCCCCTGCGGCCGTTCCTCGCCGAGCTGGACCGGGTCCGCGGCGTGGACCGGATCGAGCTGGGCCGCCTCGACCGCGACGGCACCGCCGCCGTGCTCGCCGACCTGCTCGGTGTCGAGCAGTTCGCCCGGACCGTGGACGACGTGCACGAACGCACCCAGGGCAACCCGTTCTTCATCGAGGAGCTGGCCGCCGCCGGTGGCCCGGTCGGCTGCGCCACCATCCCGGAGACGCTGCGCGACCTGCTGCTGGCCCGCGTCGACCGGCTGCCCGAGCCGGCCCAGCGGTGCTGCGGATCGCCGCCGCCGGCGGCACCCGCTTCGCCCACCAGCTGCTCGCCGAGGTGGCCGGCCTGCCCGAGGCCGAACTGGAGGACGCGCTGCGCGCCGCCGTCGCCGGTCAGCTCGTGGTGGCCGACCCGGACGGCGACTACGAGTTCCGGCACGCGCTGGTCCGCGAGGCGGTGCACGACGACCTGCTGCCCGGCGAGCACGCCCGGCTGCACGCCCGGTACGCCGCCGCGATCGAGGCCCAACCCCACCTGGTCGCCGCCGGTCGCGCGCCGGCCGAGATCGCCCACCACTGGTACGCGGCGCACGACCACCCGCGCGCGCTCACCGCCGCCCGGGTCGCCGCCGAGGCAGCCGCCGAACGGTACGCGTACGCCGAGCAGAGCCGGCTGCTGGAGCGCGTCCTCGAACTGTGGGAGCAGGTGCCCGACGCCGCGGACCGGCTCGGCATGGACCACCTGCGGGTACTGGAGGACACGCTCATCGCCGCGGTCACCGCCGGTGACCTCAGCCGCGCGCTCACGCTCACCCGGGCCGCGCTGGCCGAGGTCGACTCCGACGCCGAACCGCTGCGCGCCGCCCGCCTGCTCGACCACCGGGGCCGGCTGTTCGCGCTGCTCGGCAAGAGCGACGGCGCGGCCGAGCTGCGCGAGGCGTACCGGCTGGCGGCCCGCGCCCCCGACGGCCCGGAACGGTTCGCCGTGCTGGCCGACATCGCGTCGCACCTGATGAAGGTCGACCCGCGCGAGGCCGCCACGGTGGCCGCCGAAGCCGCGGCCGGCGCGTCCGAGGTCGGCGACCTGGTGCTGCTGCCACCCGGATCGCCCTGCTGCACCGCCTCGACGGCACGCCGGAGCGCGGGCTGGCCGAGCTGCGCCGGTCGAGGCGCGGGCCCGTGCCGCCGGTGACTCGTGGCCCTGGTCAGCGCGCTGGTCTTCCTCTCCGACGTGCTCTACGAGGCTGGGCCGCTACGACGAGTCCGAGCAGGCGGCCGCGGCCGGGGTGAGCGAGGCGCGCCCGGGTCGGCATCAGGCCGCTCGATCGGGGCGTACCTGCTGTCGAAACGGGCCGAGGCGCTGATCGCGCTGGGCCGCTGGGACGAGGCGTGACGCCACCTGCGCCGAGGCGGCCCGCATCGACCCGCCGGGCGTCTCCGGTCTGCACTGGCTGCAACTGCGCGCCGGGCTGCACCTGGCCCGCGCCCACCCCGCCGCCGACGAGGTCGTCGGGCGGGCGCTGGCGTTCCTCAGCCGCCCCTACCTGTGGCCCAACCACCGGCTGCCGCTGCACGAGCTGCGCGTGGAGGCCGCGCTCGCCGCCGACGACAAGCTGGAAGCGGTACGCGCGGCGCGCGCCGCCCTGGCCGACCCGCACCTGGCCGACCTGCCGCGCGAGGGCTGGCCGGTGCTCGGCGCGGTGGCGCGTACCGCCGCGCTGACCGGTGACGCGACGCTCGCCGCCGACGTGTCCACGAGGGCCGCCGCGCTGCCCGCCCGGTACCCGGCCGAACAGGCGTACGCGGCGCACGTCACGGCAGTCCTGGCCGGGCTCGCGCCCACCGGTCCCGCCGGGGCGCTCGCGCAGTGGCGGGCGGCGGTGGCGGCGTGGCGGACGGCCGGGCAGCCGTACCCGCTGGGCCGGGCGCTGCTCGGGCTGGCCGAGGCGGCCGCCGCGGCGGGCGAGCGGGACGACGTGGCCGCCGCGGTACGGGAGACGGTCGAGGTGGCCGCCCGGCTGGGCGCCACCCCGCTGGGCGAGCAGGCGGCGACGCTGGCCCGCCGGGTCGGGCTGCGCGGCACCGGGCGACCCGGGCCGGACCTGCTGACCAGCCGGGAACGGGAGGTGCTGCGGCTGGTGGCCGAGGGGCACAGCAACAGCCGCATCGCCGAGCGGCTGTTCATCTCGCCGAAGACGGCGAGCGTGCACGTGTCCCGGATCATCGCCAAGCTGGACGTGACCAACCGGGTGGAGGCCGCCGCGCTGGCCCACCGCCTCGGTCTGCTCGACCCGCCACCGGGCCTGCGTCAGCGGCGTGGCAGGTAGATCCGCCAGCCGGCGACCGTGACGACGTCGAGCGCGCCGGGTTCGGGGCCGAGGCGCGCGTCCAGCCGGGCGGCCAGCGGCGAGCCGGCGAGCGCCACCCAGGCGGCGTCCGGGTCGGCGGCCACCTCCCGCCGGTACGCGGGCAGCCGGTCGAATCCGGGGCGCAGATCGTCCTCGACCACGGCGCAGAGCACGTTCTCGCCGGTGGCGTAGGTGAGCCGGTTGCACGTCCAGTAGCCGCCGCGCACGTGCCGGACGCCGAGCGCGCCGAGCGTGTCCACGAGCGAGCGGTGCCGGTCCGCCTCGGCGTGCACGGCCGGGGCCGCCCGGATCACCTCCACTGTGGTCGCCGCGCCGGTTCCGAGCACACCTGCGAGCACCGCCACCGCCCCGACACCCGCCACCCGGGCCCTAGCCCAGGCCGCCCGCCGGCCGGTCGCCTTGATCGACTCCACCTCGGCGAGTGGGCGGGCGGCCTGCCACAGTGGCCAGAGCAGGGCGGGCACCGCGACCGCCAGGCACGACAGGTACCGGCTGCTCTCGATCGGCGTCCGCCCGGCCGCGTTGCTGACCGCGTAGGCGGCGAGGACCCCGGCCGCGCCGCCGAGCAGCGCCAGCCGCACCCCGGCCGACACCCGCTCCGCCGAGCGGGGACCGCCGCCGGCACGGCGCAGGGTGTGCCACGCGGTGAACGCGGCGAGCAGCAACAGCACCGGGAACGCGACAGCCCACCAGAGCTGCCAGGTGGCGCACCGGCCGGGCGAGCAGAAGCCCATCGCCAGCGGCGGCCCGAGCACCAGCCCGCCGTGCAGTCGATCCGCCCAGTCCGCGGCAGCGCCCGTACCGCCCGCTGCCAGCACCGCGCTCACCGGGTTGCGGCCGTGCCGAAGGCTGTCCACGAGCATCGGCGCGGTACCCAGCAGCAGCGCCCCGGCCAGCACCACGCCGGCCCGCCCGGCCAGTTCCCGCCAGCGCCACGCCACGAGCAGCGCGCCGAGCGTCAGCACGTACGGCAGGATCAGCGGGTCCACCCAGAGCAGCACCCCGGCGATCAGTCCCCAGGCCGCCCAGCGGGGCAGCCGCGCACCCGGCCCGGTCACGCAGAGCCCGACGGTGAGCAGCGCCAGCGCCGCGCCGGCCGGGTTCAGCTCCGGATAACCGCCACCGGCGATCAGCTGGTTCTTCACCACCCGATCCGCGCCGAGCGCCAGCACGGCGACGACCAGCAGGGCGTACCAGCGGTCACCGCCGAGCCGCCGGGTCAGTCGCCAGGACAGCAGCAGGAACAGCGCGTACAGCGCCAGCGTGGGCAGCCGCAGCACGAGCACCGACGGTCCGGCCAGCGCGATCAGCGGCGCGGCCAGGTACGCCTCCAGCGTGCCCATGTACGCCTGGCCGTAGAACCACACCGGGAAGCCGTCGCCCCGGGCGATGTGCAGGGCGGCCAGCCCCATCGTCGCCTCGTCGCTGTTGGTGGGCGGCACGTCGGCGAACAGCAGCGCCAGCCGGTAGCCCACAGCGGCGAACCCGACGAGCACGGCGAGCAGCGTCGGCAACGGCAGCCGCCGGGGCGTACGGGAGCGCACGGTCTCGCGTGGCTCCTCGCGTACCCCGGCGGTCATGCCTGTGATCATGGCATCCGGCGGGTGGCCGGCGGCGGGTGACGCGGTCGACGGCCGGCCTCAGCCGGCGGCGACGACCTCCCGGCGGGCGTCGAGCGCCTGCTGGTAGAGGCGGCCCGCGCGGTACGACGAACGGACCAGCGGGCCGCTCATCACGCCCGCGAAGCCGATCTCCTCGGCCTCCTCGCGCAGCTCGACGAACTCCTCCGGCTTGACCCAGCGGGTGACCGGGTGGTGCCGGGGGGAGGGGCGCAGGTACTGCGTGATGGTGATCAGCTCACAGCCCGCCTCGTGCAGGTCGCGCAGCGCCTGGGACACCTCGGCGCGCTCCTCGCCCATGCCCAGGATCAGGTTGCTCTTGGTGACCAGGCCGTCGGCGCGGGCCTGGCGGATCACGTCGAGCGAACGCTCGTAGCGGAACGCTGGGCGGATCCGCTTGAAGATGCGCGGCACCGTCTCCACGTTGTGGGCCAGCACCTCGGGCCGCGAGCCGAACACCTCGGCGAGCTGCTCGGGTACGGCGTTGAAGTCGGGGATCAGCAGCTCGACACCGCAGCCGGACTGCAGCGCGTGGATCTGCCGGACCGTCTCGGCGTAGAGCCAGGCGCCACCGTCGGGCAGGTCGTCGCGGGCGACACCGGTGATGGTCGCGTAACGCAGACCCATCGCGGCGACCGACTCGGCGACGCGCCGCGGCTCGTCGGCGTCGAACTCGGCCGGCTTTCCGGTGTCGATCTGACAGAAGTCGCAGCGCCGGGTGCACTGGTCACCACCGATGAGGAAGGTGGCCTCCCGGTCCTCCCAGCACTCGTAGATGTTGGGGCAGCCGGCCTCCTGGCACACGGTGTGCAGCCCCTCGCGCGAGACGAGCCCGCGCAACTGGGTGTACTCCGGGCCCATCTTGGCCTTGACCTTGATCCACGGCGGCTTGCGCTCGATCGGCGTCTCGGCGTTGCGTGCCTCGATCCGCAGCATGCGCCGCCCCTCCGGGGCGACCGTCGCGGGGCGCGCGGGCTGCTCAGTCGTCGGCGCGGATTGCTCGATCGTCACAAAACCGAGCGTACGCCGGTCGGCGCCGGTCGATGAACGGCGGGCGACGGCCGTCACCCCGGAATCGCTGTGACACCGGACACGAAGGGCCAAAAATCCCGGTCACACCGCGAGGCGCCCGGTGCTAGCGTGCCGGGCAGAGCTGTGACGGAGCCGAGTAACGGACCGATCCGCCAGTCGAGAGAGCCGCCGGTTGCTGCGAGGCGGTCTGGCGCCGGGCCGTGAAGACCCTCCCGAGCTGCGGGAAGAACAGCGCCTGTGCGCCCAGTAGAGCCCGCCCGGCCGGCCCCGGTGAAAAGGCGACGAACGAGGCTCCCGCCCCGGCGGGGGCGAAGGTGTGGTGGCACCGCGAGGTTCCCGCTCGCCCACATCTCCCTGGGGATCGCGTTGCGATTGGTCAAGGAGGTAGTCGTCGTGCAACGCATCCTGTCCTCCCAACTCCCCGCCCATGTGGGCGCCACCGTGCGCCTTGCCGGCTGGGTCCACCGCCGCCGGCTGCTCAAGTCGGTGGCCTTCCTGGTCCTCCGCGACGGCGGCGGGCTCGCCCAGGTGGTGGTCACCGCGCCCGCCGTGCGCGCGCAGGTCGAGGCGCTCACCGAGGAGACGGTCGTCGAGGTGGTCGGCACGGTGGTCGCGAACCCGGCCGCGCCCGCCGGGGTCGAGATCGTCGAGCCGACGGTACGTCCGCTCGGGCCGCCCGCCGTCCCGCCCCCGTTCGACCTGTACCGGCCGGTGCTCACGGCCGGCCTGTCCACCCAGCTCGACCACGCGCCGGTCGCGCTGCGGCACCCGAGCCGATCCGCCGCGCTGCGGATCTCGGCGGCGGCCGTGTCCGGCTTCCGGGCCACGCTCGACGGGCAGGGCTTCGTCGAGGTGCACACGCCGAAGGTGGTCGCCTCGTCCACCGAGAGCGGGGCGAACGTGTTCGCGCTGGACTGGTTCGGCCGTCCCGCCTACCTGGCCCAGTCGCCGCAGTTCTACAAGCAGCTCATGGTCGGCGTCTTCGAGCGGGTGTACGAGGTGGGGCCGGTGTTCCGCGCCGAGCCGCACGACACCGCGCGGCACCTGGCCCAGTACACGTCGCTCGACGTCGAGCTGGGGTTCGTGGCCGACCACCGGGACGTGATGGCGGTGCTGCGGGACACCCTGGCCGGGATGGTGGCGGCAGTCGCCGACCGGGCGGACGGTGCGCTGGCCACGCTCGGCGTGACGGTGCCGGAGGTGCCGGCCGAGATCCCGGCGGTGCACTTCACCGAGGCGTTGACGATCGCCGGCGCGCCACCTTCCGAACCCGATCTGGCCCCGGCGCACGAGCGGGCGCTGGGGGAGTGGGCGCTCCGCGAGCACGGCAGCGACTTTCTCTTCGTCACCGGCTATCCGATGGCGAAGCGCCCCTTCTACACCCATCCGGACCCGGCGCGGCCCGCGTACTCGAACGGTTTCGACCTGCTGTTCCGCGGCGTGGAGTTGGTCACCGGCGGGCAGCGGCTGCACCGGCACGCCGACTACCTGGCCGCGCTGGCGGCGCGCGGCGAGCCGGTCGAGCCGTACGCCGGGTACGTGGACGCGTTCCGGCACGGCATGCCGCCGCACGGCGGGTTCGCGATCGGGCTGGAGCGGTTCGTCGCGCGGCTGACGGGCGCGGCGAACGTCCGGGAGGTGACCGCCTTCCCGCGCGACCTGCACCGCCTCACGCCCTGACGGCTGCGCCCTCGCGCGGCTTGCTCCGTGCCGGTCCGCGGCGGCGGGCTCGCTCCTAGCCGGTCCCGGTCCCGGTTCCGACCCCGATGGCGGGCGCGGGCTCGGCATCGGGCCGGCGGTCTCGCCGCCGACCTCCGGAATCGGTTCGGATCTGCCACTGAGCGTGACGAGAGATCGCTCGGCCTAGTGGTCACTCTCGGTGAGGGTTGTTGCGGGGCGGTCGAGAGGCCCTCGGCGTCGGCGGATTGCGCTGAGCTGGGGTTATGGCGGACTGCCGTCCGGAGGGAGGGAAGGGTGTCTGCGCCCTTTGCTCTGCAGCCACGAGCGCAACGGTCGACCGGGCGTGATCGTTGCGGATCTGGCTGCAGAGCAAAGTCGGCGGGAGGTCACATGCCGCGGACGCGGCGTTGTCACTCACCGTGACCGATGGCGGGGTGGGGGCTGGGCGAGCGGCGGTTCTGGGCGGACGGCGATCCGGACCGATCGGCCGGACCGGGCGGTCAGGCCGGGCCGAGCAGGTCCCAGAGGTTGCCGGCGATGTCGCGGAAGACCGCGACCCGGCCGTACGGCTCGGTGCGGGGCGGCCGGACGAACTCGACCCCCGCGTCGGCCATCCGGCGGTACACCGCCTCGAAGTCGTCGACCTGGAGGAAGAAACCCACCCGGCCGTGGGTCTGGTCGCCCACCGCACCGGCCTGGTGCTCACCGTCGGCGCGGGCCAGCAGCAGGCCGGTGCCACCGCCCGGCGGGCGTACGACCACCCAGCGCTTGGGCCGGCCGTCGTTCGTCAGCGAGGGCTTGTCCTCGGCCAGCTCGAACCCGAGCACCTCGGTGAAGAACGCGATCGCCGGGTCGTACTCGGCGACGACGAGCGTGACCAGGTCGAGCCGCACGGGGCTCAGACCTGCGTCAGCGTCGGCAGGTGTCGCTCGACCACCGGCAGCACGTCGGCGACGGTGATCGGCCGGCCCAGCTCGGCGGTCAGCGATGTGACCCCGGCGTCGCGGATGCCGCAGGGCACGATCCGGTCGAAGAAGCCGAGGTCGCAGTCGCAGTTGACGGAGAAGCCGTGCAGCGTGACGCCGCGGGCCACCCGGATGCCGATGGCGGCCACCTTGCGGGCCGGGCCCCTGTCGTCCTCCGGCACCCACACGCCGGAGCGCCCCTCGACTCGGCCGGCGGCCAGCCCGAACTCGGCGCACACGTCGATCAGCAGCTGCTCGGTGCGGCGGACGTACGCGACCACGTCGACCGGGTCGGGCAGCCGGACGATCGGGTAGCCGACGAGCTGCCCCGGACCGTGCCAGGTGATCTTCCCGCCGCGGTCCACGTCCACCACCGGGGTGCCGTCCATCGGGCGGTCCCACGGCTCGGTGCGCTTGCCGGCGGTGTAGACGCTGGGGTGCTCCAGCAGCAGCACCGTGTCGCCCTGCTCGCCGGCCACCACCGCCTCGTGCAGCCGGCGCTGCTCGTCCCAGGCGGCCTGGTAGTCGAGCAGGCCGGCGCGGACGGCGGTCAGCCCGGAAGTCGTCACGCTCACCCGTCCAGCCTAGTCCCGCCCCCGGGAACCGGACCCGTGAGCCTCGTCGCCATCGGGCCGAGGTGGCGGTCAGTCCGGCACCCGCCACAGCCAGACGTCCTCCACCCGCTCCGGCTCGCCGAGCAGCGCGGTGGCGGTACGCCGCAGCGCGTCCTCGTCGACGTCGTACTTCGCGCCGTGCACCCGGTCCGGCAGCACCACCGCCCGCACGCCCCAGTGGCGCAGGTCCGCCCGGGACTCGCGGATGCTGCCGTCGGTGATGATCGGCACCAGCCCGGTCCGGCCGGCCTGGTCCATCAGTGAGTCGAAGGTGCGCGGCACCGGCCCGATCCGGCCCCGGCCCTCCGGCCCGCCCGGCCCGAGGAAGAACCCGGCCGGGATGCGGAACTCACCCTGCCGGTGGGCCAGCGCGTACGCCTGCCAGCGCTGCCCGTCCGGGTACACGTCGACGGTCAGCGGCAGCGGGGTCAGCACCCCGTCGGGCGGGACGTAGCGCTGCCAGGCGCCACTGGTGATGAACGCCGGGATCGGTTCGCGGACGCTGGTCAGCAGTGGCGTCGGCACCAGCGGCAGCAGCGCGGCGACGAACCCGAGCGCCCAGGCCACGCCGACGGCGCGGCGCCGGGGCGGCCGGGCGCGCAGCGAGTCGATCGCGTACGCCAGCAGCAGGCCGATCACCGGCGCGACGACAAGGGCCAGCCGGGACGGCAGCGCCGCGTTGATCACCGGCAGGTTGTCCAGCACCCCGAACGGCAGCGTCTGCTCGAAGCGGCGGCCGTTCCACTTCACAGTCGGCCCCCACGACAGCACCGCGAAGACCACCGCGGTCACCCCGAGCGCCGCGAGGGTGGCCCGGAACGCCCGGTCCGCGCGCCACCACAGCAGCGCGAAGCAGGGCCAGGCCGAGCACGAGCAGCGGTACGCCGAAGAACGAGTTCTCCTCCGTCGGGTTGGGCGCCAGCGAGGTGCCCCACCCGGCCCAGCCGGCCAGCGACCGGCGCGGGTACGACCCGTACGCGGCGATGTCCTCGGAGTGGATCAGCGGATCGAAGCCGGTGCCGTGGAACCGCTGCGGCCCGAGGAAGTGCAGCCAGAGCGGGTACGCCAGCAGCGCTCCGGCGACGAGCGCGGTGACTCCGAGCCCGGCCGCCATCCGGGGCAGCGCGGCGCGTGCCTCCGGCCACCGGGCCGGGTGCAGCGCCCAGACGGCGAGGAACACGCCGAGCGCCAGCGCGGTGAAGAACAGCCCTTCGGCGGCGATCGAGAACGCGGCCGCCACCAGCAGCCCGAGCACGATCCCGCCGGTGACCGCGCGGCCGGGGCGGCGCAGCCGGAACACGCCCCAGATCAGCAGCGGCACCAGCCAGCCGGCGGTCCAGTTCAGGTGCGCGTTGGCGTGCGACACCATCGCCGGGCAGAAGGCGATGAACAGCGCCCCCACACCGGCGGCCAGCCGGCTGCGCACCAGGTACCGGCTCAGCAGCCAGTACCAGGCCACCGCGGTGGCGGCGAGGTTGAGCGTGAGGATCACCAGGAACGTCGCGGGCGGCCCGATCAGGTACGTCAGCGGCGCGAAGACCGCCGCGTACACGGTGATCGAGGTGTTCACCGCGAGGTTCACCCCGTCCGGGACGTTGATCAGCGTGGTGTAGAGCGGGTTCTCCCCGTGGGTGAGCGCGTGCCCGCCGAACGCCAGCAGCCACTCGAACAGCGCCTGGTCGCTGGAGTTGACGGTGATGGCACGGCTGTTCGGATCACGCCACATGCCGCTGGTGACCCAGAAGGCCAGGGCCAGCGCGGCGAGCGTCACCAGCAGGTCGGCCCGCCGGTCACGGACGCGGGTCGTCGACGGCCCGGTGGCCAGGAACGGGGAGGACGGCACGCAGCGGACGTTACCAACCGGACCTGGGCAGACCGCCCGGACACGAAACTCACCCGCACACTTCGGCGGTCGTGAATGTGTGAGCGGCGGCCATTCCGGTGTGACGAAACACAGCCGTAACGTCGCGGCAACCCGGAGGTGACTCAGTTCACATTCCACGATCGGGAGGTTCCCGTGCCCCGCTCCTCATCCCTCATCGCCCGCGTCGCCGGGGCGGCGGCCGGGGTCGTGCTGGCCGCGGCCACCGCGCTGGTCGCCGCCCTTCCCGCCCAGGCCGCCTCGCTCACCCAGGTCACCGGCTTCGGCTCCAACCCCGGAAACCTGACCATGTACGCGTACCGCCCGGACGGCCTGCCGGCCGGCGCGCCCGCCGTGGTGCTGCTGCACGGGTGCGTGCAGAACGCCTCGACCTACGTCGCCAACTCCGGCTGGCAGAAGTACGCCGACCAGTGGAAGTTCACGCTCATCGCGCCGCAGCAGCCCAGCGGCAACAACGCCAACTCCTGCTTCAACTGGTTCGAGACCGGTGACACCGCCCGCGGCCAGGGCGAGGCGCTGTCGATCAAACAGATGGTCGACTACGCCAGGACCACCTACGGCACCGACGGCGCCCGCGTGTACGTCAGCGGCCTCTCCGCCGGCGGCGCGATGAGCGCGGCCATGCTCGCCGCCTACCCGGACGTCTTCGCCGGCGGCTCGATCATCGCCGGCATCCCGTACCGCTGCGCGACCAGCACCGTCACCGCGTTCAGCTGCATGAACCCGGGTGTGGACAAGACCCCGGCCCAGTGGGGCGACCTGGTCCGCGGCGCGTACGCCGGCTACACCGGCAAGCGGCCCCGGGTGGCGATCTGGCACGGCACCAGCGACACCACTGTGGCGACCGCGAACGCCGCCGAGTCCCGGGACCAGTGGACGAACGTGCTGGGCCTGTCGACCACCCCGACCAGCACGTCCACGCTGCCGTCCGGCACGAGCCTGGAGGTCTACGGCAACGACCAGGTCCGCCTCTACCGGGTCTCCGGCATGGGCCACGGCACCCCCGTCGACCCGGGTACCGGCGCGGACCAGTGCGGCACCGCCGGGGCGTACTTCCTGGACACCATCTGTTCGACGTACCGGGACGCGCTCTTCTTCGGGCTCGGCGGTGGCGGCGCCTCGCCGAGCCCGACCCCGACGGCGACCGCGTCACCCACGCCCACCGCGTCACCCTCGCCCACGCCATCGCCGACCGGCGCGCCGGTCTGCGTCACCGCCAGCAACTACGCGCACGTGGTGGCCGGGCGGGCCTACCAGTCCGGCGGGTACGCCTACGCGCTGGGCAGCGGGCAGCGGATGGGCCTCTACAACACCTTCTACACGAGCACGCTCAAGCAGACCGGGCCCGCGTACTGGGTGATCGGCTGCTGAACGGCCACGCCGCGCCGCCCTCGCGGGCTCACTCCGTGAGGGCGGCGCGCAGCGCGCCCGGCAGGTCCGGATGCGTCCAGGGAAAGCCGGACTTGTCGAGTACGCCCGGCAGCACCCGGGTGCTGGTGAGCGCCTCCTGCGAGAAGCCGCCCAGCACCACCTTCAGCGCCACCGCCGGGATCGGCATGATCGCGGGGCGGTGCAGCTGACGGGCAAGTTCCCGGGTGAACTCGGCGTTGGTGACCGGCGCCGGGCCGACCACGTTGACCGGGCCCGCCACGTCGTCGCGGTCGAGCAGGAACGTCGCCGCGTTCAGCCAGTCCCGCATCGAGATCCACGGCAGCCACTGCCGCCCGTTGCCCAGCTTGCCGCCGACGCCGAGCCGGAACGGCAGCAGCTGCGGCTTGAGCAGGCCGCCGTCGCGGTGCAGCGGCAGTCCGGTACGCAGCCGCACCACCCGTACGCCCGCGTCCTCGGCCGGCCGGGTCGCGGCCTCCCACACCCGGCAGACGTCGGCGAGGAACCCCTCACCAGCCGGCGCCTCCTCGGTGACCGCGCGGTCACCGGTGTTGCCGTACCAGCCGACCGCCGAGGAGTTCAGCAGCACCGCGGGCCGGTCCGCGGCGGGCAGACCGGCGATCGTGATGGCGAGCGTGGTGGTGCTGTCCACGCGGCTGGTCCGGATCAGCTTCCGGTACTCGTCGTTCCAGCGCTTGTCGCCCACCCCGGCCCCGGCCAGGTTCACCACCGCGTCCGCCTCGGCGACGCACTGCGGGTCCAGCTGCGCGGCGGACGGGTTCCACTGGCGCTCGGCGGGTGTGCGTGGTGGGCGGCGGACCAGGCGGGTGACCTGGTGGCCGTCCGCGGTGAGGCAGTCGACCAGTCGGGTGCCGAGGAAACCGGACGCGCCGGCCATGAGGATCCGCATGCTCACATCTTCGAGTACGCGGCGCTATTCGGATGCGTGGAGCGAAATCACTCACTCGTCACGCCCACCCGTCACGCGCGCTGAACGTGTTGCGTTTTTTTCGAATAGCGATACCCTTGTGGTCATGAGCAGCGCGCTGCGTGAACGTACCGTCCTTCCTCCGGACGACCCGGCTGAGCTGGCCCGGTTCGTGCACGAACTGCGGAGCGCCAGCGGTCGTGCGCGGGCCAGGCTGGTCGGGCCGGACGGGTCCGAGATCGAGATCCCCGACGAGTTGTACGGAGTGCTGCGGGACGTGGTGACGGCACTGTCCGAAGGGCTTGCGATCTCCATCGCACCGCACAACACGATGCTGACGACCCAGGAGGCGGCAGACCTGCTCAACATCTCCCGGCCCACGCTGGTCCGGTTGCTGTCCGAGGGCGAGATGCCGCACACGATGCGCGGCCGTCACCGGCGAGTCATGCTCCGGGACGTTCTCGACTACCAGGAGCGGACCCGGCAGGCACGCCGCCGGACGCTCGACCGGATGACCGCCGAAGCCGAGGAAGACGGCCTGTACGACGCGACGGCCACACCGCGCAGGACGAGATGAGCGTGACCTGAGTGGCGTTCCCGGCTTTTCTCGACACCTGCGTCCTCTACCCGGCGCATCTCTGCGACACCCTGCTGCGGCTGGCCGAGGTCGCCGCCTACCGGCCCCTCTGGTCCAGGGACGTCCTTGACGAGCTGCGACGCAACCTGATCGCACGAGGCATCGCGGAGGAGCGGGTCGACCGCCGGATCGGCCAGATGTCCGAGGCGTTCCCGGACGCCATGGTCAGCGGGTACGAGTCGCTCATCGACGGCATGTCCAACGATCCCAAGGACCGGCACGTGCTGGCTGCCGCCGTCCGGGCGAACGCGGAAGTGCTGGTCACGTTCAACGTCGGTGATTTTCCCGAGGCGTCGCTCAAGTCCTTCGACATCGTGGCGATGCACCCGGACGACTTCCTGCTCGACCAGCTGGACCTCTACCCGGGGCAGACACTGGACGTCCTGCACCGCCAGGCGGCCGCCTACCGCAGGGAGCCGACGACCGTACCGGGTCTGCTCGTACTGCTGGGACGCACCGGCCTGCCCCGGTTCGCCGCGGAGGTCCGCCGGCACCTCTGAGGCGGCCCCCCCGCGGCGGGACAGAGCGGTCAGGCGTCGGCCGGGGCGGTGCGCAGGTCGGCGAGCAGGCGTTCCACCTCGGCGAAGGCCGCCTCCGGCAGCGGCCCGTACGCCAGCGCTCCCAGGTTCTCCTCGGCCTGCGCCACGGTCCGGCAGCCGGGAATCGGCAGCGTGTGCGGGCTGCGGGCGAGCAGCCAGCCCAGCGCGCCCTGGGCGAGCGTGCGGCCGTCGGCGGTCAGCGCCGCACGGACCCGGGCCACCCGCTGCGCCCACTCGGCGCGCGGTACGCCGCCGGTGAACCAGTCCAGCCACTCCGGTGCCACACCGCGGACGTCGTCGCCGCCCCGGGCGGTCGGCGCGTCCTGGTACTTCGCGGTGAGCAGGCCCATCGCCAGCGGCCCTCGATTGAGGCTCGCCAGGTCGAACTCCGCGCACACCGCGAGCATGGCGGCGTTGTCCCGCAGCACCGACTGGTCGTGCTGGATCGCCGCGCAGTGCGGTCCCGCCTCGGCGAAGGCGCGCGCCGAGGCGGGGTCGTCGGTGCTCCAGCCGTACGCGCGAATCTTCCCCTCCGCGACCAGGTCCTCCAGCGTGCCGACGAGGTCCAGCGCCCGTGGCACCGGCAGGCCGCCCAGGTGGAGCTGGTAGAGGTCGACGTGGTCGGTGCCGAGCCGGCGCAGCGAACCCGCCAGGCTGCGCCGCGCGTACTCGGGACTGGCGTCCTCGCCGAGCGCCTGGCGGGTCTCCTCGTCGGTGGGATAGCCGAACTTGGTCGCGATGACCGCGCGGTCCCGGCGGCCCGCCAGCGCGCGCCCGAGTACCCGCTCGCTGTGCCCGGCGCCATAGTTGCTGGACGTGTCGAACAGCGTCGCGCCCAGGTCGAGAGCCCGGTGGACGGTACGCACCGACTCGTCGTCGTCCACCTCGCCCCAGCCCAGCGGTTGGGTGCCGTCCCAGAGCGGGCCGCCGATCGCCCAGCAGCCCATGCCGATCGCGCTGACCTCGATGCCGCTGCGGCCCAGCCGTCGTGTCGTCGTCATGCGCCCAGTGTTCACTTTCGAGTGTGCTCGAAGTCCAGCGCTTTTCCGGCCAGCCGGGGCAGCAGCGGCGCGAGCGGCGCCACCGCGTCGGCGCGTACCGCGAAATGGGTGACGCCCCAGCGGCGCTCGTGCCCGGCCACCGCCGCGACGATCTCGTCGGGCGTGCCGGCCAGCACGAACGGGGTGGCCAGCACCTCCTCCGGGGTGAGCCCGGTCTCGGCGGCCGTTGTGGCGGCGGCCGCCTCGGCGTCGTCGGTGACCGCGACGTGCTGGACCAGCGCCTCCAGCACCGGCGGCGTCTCCCGGCCGTCCGCTCCGGCCGCGACGTGCGCGAGCTGCGCCTCGATCTGGTCGGCCCGCCACCGGACGGTGTGCTGGTGGCCGTCGGCCAGGGTACGGCCGAAGCCGGTCAGACCGACCACGTCGGCGTGCTTCCCGGCCCAGCGCAGCAGCGTCGAGTTGGCCGTGCCGACGATCAGCGGGATCCGGTCCTGCACCGGGCGCGGCCGGTGCAGGCGTGCCGCGTACGCGGTCAGCTCCTCGGTGTCCACAGTGACCTCGTCGCCGGCCAGCAGCGCCCGTACCGCCTCGGCCACCGCGACGCAGCGGCGGACCCGGGCGGCGACGTCCGGCCGCTCGCGCCCGACGGCCCGCCACTCGGCCGGGGTGTGGCCGGCGCCGAGCCCGAGCCGGGCCCGCCCGCCGGAGACCACGTCCAGCGTGGCCACGTCGGCGGCGAGCAGGATCGGTTCCCGGACAGCGGCGTTGGAGACGTACGAGCCGAGGCCCAGCGTGCTGGTCACGGCTCCCGCGGCGGCCAGCGCGACGAACGGCGACGCGCAGTCGCCCGGATGGTCGGCGGCGAACAGCGCGTCGAAACCGGCCGCCTCGACGGTGCGGGCCAGCTCGGTCCAGCTCGCCGCGTCGGTGGGATGGGCCTGTACGGAGAAGGTCGCCATCGCCCCAGCATCGGCGCGCGCCGGGCCGCCGGCCACCCCGCGCGCGCCGATTCTGCCGACGGCCGAACGTCACACCGCGTCGAGGCGGGCCAGGTCGTCGGGGGACAGGCGCAGCGCGGCGGCGGCGACGTTCTGCTCCAGGTGCGCCGGGTCGCCGGTGCCGGGGATGGCCAGCACGTTTGGACCCCGGGCCAGCGTCCAGGCCAGCCGGACCTGGGCCGCCGTCACGCCGTGCTCCCGGGCCACCGCGAGCACCTCCGGGTGCTCCTCGCCGGTCGCGCCGGCCTCCCGACCGCTGGTGACGAGGGAGAAGAACGGCACGAACGCGGTGCCGTGCGCGGCGCAGTCGCGGATCAGCTCGTCGTGCTGACGGCGGTAGCCCAGGCCGTACGAGTTCTGCACACACACCACCGGTGCGATGGCGCGCGCCTCGGTGACCTGGTGGGGGCGTACGGCGGAGACGCCGAGGTGCCGGATCAGCCCGGCGTCGCGCAGCTCGGCGAGCGCGCCGAAGTGCTCGGAACAGCGGCTCCGGGCCGTGCACCCGCCAGGTTCACCACGTCCAGGTGGTCGCGGCCGAGCTGGCGCAGGTTCTCCTCCACCTGGCCGCGCAGCTGGTCCGGGCGGGCCGCCGGCAGCCACTGCCCGGACGGGTCCTTGCCCGGCCCGACCTTGGTCACGATGACCAGATCCTCCGGGTACGGCCACAGCGCCCGGTTGATCAGCTCGTTGGCCGAGCGCAGCGGCGAGAAGTAGAACGCGGCCGTGTCGATGTGGTTGACGCCCAGCTCGACGGCGCGGCGCAGCACGGCGACGGCCCGGTCGCGGTCGCTCGGGCTGCCGTCGGCGTTCGCGGTCAGCCGCATCGCGCCCAGGCCCATCCGGTTGACGGTCAGGTCGCCGAGCTGCCAGGCGCCGGCCGCGCCGGCGTGGACGGTGTCGATGGTCATGTGGCCCCCGTATCCCTCAGGTGTGGCCCCGCGGCGGGGCCGACAGGTTTCACGGAGGCGGCGGGCCGGTGGTTCACTCGCCTTCGTCGCGGTCGTCGGGCCGTTCGTGCCAGCGGGCCCGCCAGGCCGCCTCGTGCGCCTCGTGGCTGGCGCGTTCCTCGAAGACCAGCTTCCGCAGGGCCCGCCGGCCCTCGTCGAAGACGATCACTTCGACGGCCACCATACCCACCGTGATGGCGGTGAGCATGCCCAGCGCGGCCAGCCCCGGCACCCGTTCCGCGACCGGGATGCTCAGGCCGAGCAGCAACGCCGTCGCGACCCGCGTCCAGCTCAGCGTGCGCAGGGTACGGAGTTGGAACAGCATGTTGCCGCAGAGATAGCAGATCACGCCGCCGAACAGCAGCGGCACGCTCGGCCCGTGCCCCGGCTCGCTGGGCGGCACGTTCGGGTCGGCGATGCCGTGCACTATCGTCTCGGCGCCGAGCGCGAACAGGATGATGCCCGCGATCATCGGCAGGAACAGGTAGGCGTACGCGTCCCGGGCCATCGCCACCCGGGGGCCGTCCTGCGCGACGTGCAACGCGATCCGGGCGGCCGGCCCGATCATGTCGTAGTGCGCCCACCAGAGCGCGGCGGTGAAGAAGATGCCGAGCACGGCCGCGGTCACGGCCGGCCAGGTGGGCGGCTGGCCGAGCAGGTTGCTGCCGACGCCGACCGAGATCACGGACTCGCCCAGCGCGATGATCAGGATCAGGTCGTACCGCTCGGTCCAGTGTTCGGCCGATGCGACGCCCCAGCCCCAGGTCCCGGCGAGGATGCCGGTGCCGTACTGGAGCAGGACGACCACCGCCCACAGCACGTCGCGGAGCACCGCCGCGGAGAACAGGTCGTCGATCCTCGGCGGCAGCAGCGCGGCGACCAGCAGCAGCGCGGTGCTGCCGATCAGTTCCGGGGCGAACCGGAGGAGTTGCCGGCGCTCGTTCGGGCTGTCCCGGACCGCGTGCCGGTACAGCAGCAGGTGGATCAACCGCAGGACGGTGTAGCTGAGCGCCGCGACCATCGGCCCGGCCGCGTTGCCGGTCGGGTCCCGGAACGCCTGCGGCAGCGACAGCGCGAACGTGAACAGCGCGGCCATGCCGACTGTCATGAGCACCGGGACGAAGCCTTCGCCGAGGCGTACCCGGGTGGCGACCACGCTGTGCACCACCCACGACCACCAGAGCACGGCGAGGACCAGCAGCGCGTGCAGCAGCGCCCCGCCGGTCACCTGCAGGGCGGTGGCCCGGGTGATGATGAAGAACGAGAAGACGAAGACCAGGTCGAAGAAGATCTCGAACCGGTCGACGCGGGCGCCCGGGGCCACCGGCACCGCCGGCCCCAGGCGTCCACGCCACCGGTTCGAGCCCACCGGCCGAGTCTGTCAGCGCAGGTCGGGCCGGGTGGCCGATTCGGTCAGCCCGTCCGGTGGCGCAGGCCGTCCATCAGCAGGTCGAGCAGGCGTCCGGCCTGGGCGCGCTGGTCCGGCTCGCCGGCCACCAGGGACACCCCGCTGAGGCTGGCGAGCACGTCGGCGGCGGCCACGTCGGCGCGTACGGCACCGGCCGCCGCGCCGGCGGCGAGGAGTTCGCCGAGCGCGGCCAGCAGCAGGTCGCGGCTCTGCGCGTACGGGTTGGCGCCGGAGGCGATGACCAGCCGTAGGGCGTCGGCCATGCCCCGCTTGGTGGCGAGGTAGTCGACGAACCGGTCCATCCACGTGCGCAGCGCCACGTCGGCGGGCCGGGTGGCGAGCAGCGCCGGCGCGGCGTCGCAGAGCTTCTCCAGCTCGTTGCGGTACGCCGCCTCGATGAGCGCTTCCCGGCTGGGGAAGTGGCGGTAGAGCGTGCCGATCCCGACCCCGGCCTCCTTGGCGACGCGGTCGAGCGTTACCTCCGCGCCCGCCTGGGAAAACGCCTGCACCGCGGCGTCCAGCAGGCGCTGCCGGTTGCGCAGCGCGTCGGCGCGCAGCGGTCGGTCGGGCACGGTTCCTCCTCGGCTCGACCGGGTCGCGGGCCCGGGTCGGTGGTAACCGGAGTCTCCTCCGGTTATGCTGAGCAAGTAACGGAGGATCCTCCGCTTCTCATCGTAGCGGGCGGACATCGGTCCGCGTCGCCGTCGACAAGGATGGACCATGACAACCCCGACACCAGTCACGACCCCGTTCGACTCCGAGACCACCGCCCTGGAAGTGGTCCGCGACCTGGACCTGACCGGCCGGCGGGCCGTCGTCACCGGCGGCGCCTCCGGGATCGGCGTGGAGACCGCCCGCGCGCTCGCCTCCGCCGGAGCGGACGTCACCCTCGCCGTCCGCAACACCGAGGCCGGTCAGCGCGCCGCCGCCGAGCTCACCGGCGCCACCGGCAACGACCGGATCCTGGTCGCCCCGCTCGACCTGGACGATCTCGCGTCGGTGGCCGCGTTCGTCCGGAACTGGGACGGGCCGCTGCACATGCTCGTCAACAACGCCGGGATCATGGCCTCCCCGGAGATGCGTACCGAGCAGGGCTGGGAGATGCAGTTCGCCACGAACCACCTCGGGCACTTCGCGCTCGCCACCGGACTGCGCCCGGCGCTCGCCGCGGCCGGTGGCGCGCGGATCGTCTCGGTCAGCTCGGCCGCCCACCTGAGGTCGCCGGTGGAGTTCTCCGACATCCACTTCCGGCAGCGGCCGTACGACCCGTGGCTGGCGTACGGGCAGTCCAAGACCGCGAACGTGCTCTTCGCGGTGGAGGCGACCCGCCGCTGGGCCGACGACGGCATCTGGACCAACGCGCTGATGCCCGGCGCGATCCGGACCAACCTCCAGCGCTACATCACCGAGGAGGAGTTGGCCCGGATGCGCGCGCAGAGCGGTGGCGGCGCGGCCTCGTTCAAGACCCCGGAGCAGGGCGCGGCGACCTCGGTGCTGGTCGCCACCTCACCGCTGCTCGACGGCGTCGGCGGCCGGTACTTCGAGGACTGCCAGGAGGCCGGGCCGAACCAGCCGGGCACGCGGACCGGCTGGGCGCCGTACGCCCGGGACCCGGAGGCCGCCGAGCAGCTCTGGACGGTATCCGAGGAGCACCTGAAGGGCTGAGGCCGCTGACGACGAAGGGGGCGCACGGCATGTCGCCGCGCGCCCCCTCGCCGTCTCGGATCTACAGACCCAGCTCGGCCTCGAAGTTGCCGGCCTCCAGCCGCTCCTTCACCGCGGTGAGGAAACGGGCCGCGTCGGCGCCGTCGATCAGCCGGTGGTCGTACGACATGGCCAGGTAGACCATCGACCGGATCGCCACGACCTCGCCCAGCTCCGGGTCGTTCACCACGACCGGGCGCTTCACCACAGCGCCCGTGCCGAGCATCGCCGACTGCGGCGACGGCACGATCGGGGTGTCGAACAGGGCGCCCCGGCTGCCGGTGTTGGTGAGCGTGAACGTCGCCCCGGCCATCTCGTCCGGGGTGATCTTGTTGGCCCGGGTGCGCTCGGCCAGGTCGGCGATCCGCTTGGCGATGCCGCCCATGTTCAGGTCACCGGCGTTGTGGATGACCGGCACGAGCAGGCCGCGCTCGGTGTCCACGGCGATGCCCAGGTGCTCCGCGGCCGGGTAGGTGATCGTCCCGCCCTCCAGGTCCATGCTGGCCTGGACGATCGGGTACGTCTGGAGCGCCTCGACGGCGGCGAGCGCGAAGAACGGCAGGAACGACAGCTTCACGCCGTGCTTGGCCTGGAACGACTCCTTCGCCCGCGCCCGCAGCTTCGCGACCCGG
Organism: Micromonospora sp. M42; assembly: GCF_000568915.1. NCBI lineage: Bacteria > Bacillati > Actinomycetota > Actinomycetes > Micromonosporales > Micromonosporaceae > Micromonospora > Micromonospora sp. M42. Next base: position 6,067,425 of record NZ_KK037233.1, read on the forward strand.
GTGACGTCCACCTCGACCACGGTGGTCAGCTGGGCCGTCTCGTGCAGCGACTGCTGCATCCGCTTGGCGATGGTGGCCCGGATACGCGGCAGCTTCTCCGTCGTACCCCGCTTGGCGCTCGGCTGCGGCTTGGCGGCCGGCTGGGCCGGCGCCTCCGCCTTCGCGGCCGGAGCGGCGGCGGTCGGCGCGGGCTTGGCGGCCTTCGCCTTCTCCGCCGCCTCCAGCACGTCCTGCTTGCGGATGCGGCCACCCACGCCGGTGCCCTTGACCGAGCCCAGGTCCACGCCGTGCTCGGCGGCGAGCTTGCGCACCAGCGGCGTCACGTACCCGGCGGCGTCCTCGCCGTGCTCGGCCGGAACGCTCCGGCGCTGCGTGGCGGCCGGCGCGGCCGGCTGGGCCGCCGCCTCGGCCTTGGCCGGCTGCGCGGCCTGCTCCGCCTCGGCGGCCGGCTCGTTGTAGGCCGCGCCCGGCGTCGGCTCCTCGACCTTCGGCTCCGGCTTGGCTCGGGCTTCGCCTCGCCTTGGGCTCCGGCTTGGCTCGGGCTTCGGCTCCGCCTTCGCGGGCGCGGCGCCGGCCACGCCGAGGATCGCCAGCACGGCGCCGACGTCTTTTGTCTCCCCTCGGCGACCTTGATCTCCTGCAGCGTGCCGGCGACCGGCGACGGGATCTCGGTGTCGACCTTGTCGGTGGAGACCTCCAGCAGCGGCTCGTCCACCTCGACGGTCTCACCGACCTGCTTGAGCCAGCGGGTGACGGTGCCCTCGGTGACGCTCTCGCCCAGGGCCGGCATGGTCACCGGCGTACCCTCGCCCGACGACGCCGCCGGCTGGGCCGGCTCCTCGACGGCCGGCTGCTCGGCCTCGGCGCCCGGCTCGGCGGCGGCCTCCTCGGCCTGCTGCTCCGGCTCGGGGCCGGTGCCCTCGGCGGCGGCGGTCGGCTCGGTGGCCGGCTCGGCCTCCTGCTTCGGGGCCGCGCCCGCGTCCTCGCCCTCACCGGCGATGATCGCCAGCTCGCTGCCGACCTCGGCGGTCTCGTCCTCGCCGACCACGATCCGGCTCAGCACGCCCGCCGCGGGGGACGGGATCTCGGTGTCGACCTTGTCGGTCGACACCTCGAGCAGGGGCTCGTCGACCTCGACGGTGTCACCCTCCTGCTTGAGCCAGCGCGTGACGGTGCCCTCGGTGACGCTCTCGCCGAGCCGGGGCATGGTGACCGATACCGGCATGTTCTCCAGACTCCTTCATTCCCTGGTGGGATTCTCGCCCGTCGCCGGACGCCGCGGTTGTCGTGTCAGGCGTGCGCGTGCAGCGGCTTGCCGGCCAGGGCCAGGTGCGCCTCGCCCAGAGCCTCGTTCTGCGTCGGGTGGGCGTGCACGAGCTGCGCCACCTCGGCCGGGTACGCCTCCCAGTTGTAGATGAGCTGCGCCTCGCCGATCAGCTCACCGACCCGGGCGCCGACCATGTGCACGCCGACCACCGGGCCGTCGTCCACCCGGACCAGCTTGACGTGGCCCGCGGTCTTGAGGATCTGGCTCTTGCCGTTGCCGCCCAGGTTGTAGTTGTACGTCTTGATCTTGTCGGCGCCGTACTGCTCCTTGGCCTTCGCCTCGGTCAGGCCGACCGACGCCAGCTCCGGGTCGCAGTAGGTCACGCGCGGGATGCCGGCCTCGTCGATCACGGCCGGGCTCTTCCCGGCGATCTCCTCGGCGACGAAGATGCCCTGCTGGAAGCCACGGTGGGCGAGCTGCAGGCCGGGCACGATGTCGCCGACCGCGTAGACGTTCGGCACGCTGGTGCGCAGCCGCTCGTCGGTCAGCACGTAACCGCGGTCCATCTTGACGCCCTGCTCCTCGTAGCCGAGGCCGGCGGTGTTCGGGCCGCGGCCCACGGCGACCAGCAGCAGCTCGGCCTCGACCGTGTCACCGCCCTGAATCGTCAGCTTCACGCCCTTGTCGGTCTTCTCGACCTTCTCGAACGGCTTGCCGACCTTGAAGTTGATCTTCCGCTTGCGGAACGCCCGCTCCAGCGCCTTCGACGACTCCTCGTCCTCGGCGGCGACCAGGCGGGGCAGCGCCTCGACGATGGTCACGTCCACGCCGAAGGACTTCCAGACGCTGGCGAACTCGACGCCGATCACGCCGCCGCCGAGCACGATCGCCGAGGACGGCACGCGGTCCAGGGTCAGGGCGTGGTCGCTGGTGATGATCCGCTCGCCGTCGACGTCCAGGCCGGGCAGGCTCTTCGCGTACGAGCCGGAGGCCAGCACGACGTTACGGCCGGTGTAGCGCTTGCCGTCCACCTCGACGACGTTCTTGCCGACCAGCTTGCCGGCGCCCGCCACGAAGGTGATCTTCTTGCTGCTGCCCACCAGGCCCTGCAGGCCCTTGTACAGGCGGGAGATCACGCCGTCCTTGTACGAGTTGACCGCCTTCATGTCGATGCCCACCAGCTCGGCCTTCACGCCGAACTGCTCGGACTCGCGGGTCTGGTCGGCGATCTCGGCGGCGTGCAGCAGCGCCTTGGTCGGGATGCACCCGTTGTGCAGGCACGTCCCGCCGAGCTTGCTCTTCTCGATGAGGGCGACGGAGAGGTCCAGCTGGGCGGCACGCAGCGCCGCCGCGTAGCCGCCGCTACCACCTCCGAGGATGACGATGTCGAAGGTCGTGTCGTTCGGCTCGCTCACATCCAACTCCCAGGTCGCGTCACTGCATCGGGGGTTACGGCGGAGTAACAGGCACACCCCACCTCGGTCATCTTGTCACCACCACGGACCGGGCGCGTACCGAGGTGCCCAACGACACGTCGGTGACACGTACCCTTGGCACCGTCCTCGATGACGGCTTGGGGGAGGAGTGGATTCGGTGGGGTTGTTCCGACGACGAAAGCGGGCCGCCCCGGCGAGCCGCGACCGTGCCGCCGACCGCGCCGATCTGGACCACTTGGAGAACTTCGTCCGGACCCGTAAGGGCGTCGAGGCGTACATCGAGCCCCGTACGACGGTCACCGAGACCACGATCATGCTGATCGCCGACGACGGCGAGTGGACCCGGCGGCGCGTGGGCGGGCCGGACGAGGCCCGCCGCTGGGCGCACCGGATCGCCATCCCGATCTACGACGTGCGGCTGATGGGCTATCCGCAGCGCATGCGCGACTACAACGAGCGCCGCAAGCGTCGTCCCGAGTTGTTCTGAGCGGGCGCGGGTGTCAAAAAGGGCCCCTTCTACAACGCGAGGCGTTAAGAAGGGGCCCTTCCTTGCACGTCAGCCGTTGGTGGCGACGTCCTCGACCAGGTGCACGAGCGTACGCACCGGCACGCCGGTGCCGCCCTTGGTCCAGTAGCCGGTCGCCTCGCCCGAGTGGTAACCCGGACCGGCGATGTCGATGTGCGCCCACGCCACGTCGTCGGTGACGAACTCGCGCAGGAACACGCCGCCCTGCAGCATGTGCCCGGCCCGGTCCATCCCGGCGTTGACCTGCGAGATGTCCGCGACGTCCGACTCCATGCCCTTGCGCACGTCGTCCGGCAGCGGCATCGGCCAGGCCGGCTCACCGGTCGCGTCACCGGCCACCCGCACCCGCTCGCACAGCTCCGGGGTGCCCATCACACCGGCGATCCGCTTGCCCAGCGCGATCACCTGCCCGCCGGTCAGCGTGGAGGTCTCGAACAGGTAGTCCGCGCCGTCCGCGCAGGCCCGCGCCATCGCGTCGGCCAGCACCATCCGGCCCTCGGCGTCGGTGTTCAGCACCTCCACCTTCTTGCCGTTGAACATGCTGATCACGTCGCCCGGGCGGTAGCTGGCGCCCGACGGCATGTTCTCCGCCATCGGCAGGTAGCCGGTGACGGTGACCGACGGCTTGAGCGCCGCGATCGCCAGCATGGCCGCGCCGACCGCCGCCGCGCCGGCCATGTCCGACTTCATCTCCCACATGCCCTGCGCCGGCTTGATCGAGATGCCGCCGGTGTCGAACGTGATGCCCTTGCCGACCAGCGCGACCCGCTTGCCGTTGCCGCCGCCCTCCGGCGTCCAGGTGAGCTTCACCAGCCGCGGCGGGGCCTCGGAGCCCTGGCCGACGGCGAGGATGCCGCCGTAGCCACCGGCCTTGAGCGCCGCCTCGTCCAGCACCTCGACCTCCAGCCCCGCCTCGCGGGCGGCGGCGGAGACGGCGTCGGCGAACGCCGGGGGACGCAGCTCGTTCGGCGCGGTGTTCACCCAGTCCCGGCTGGTCCGCACCGCGCCGGCTACCGCCTGCGCCCGCGCGACCTCGGCCTGGGCGGTCGCGTCGGCCGCGTCCGGCACCGCCACCAGCACCTCGGCCACCGGCTCACGGCGGGCCGGCTGCGGCTTGGTCTTGTAGCCGGCGAACCGGTAGCCGCCCAGCAGCGCGCCCTCGGCGACCGCGCGCAGCGCGGCCGGGGCGTCGGCGTCGTCGGGCAGGGGCAGGGCCAGGGCGACGCGCGCCGCGCCGGCCAGCGCCCGTACGGCGGCGCCGGCGGCCCGGCGCAGCGACTCCGGGGCCGGAGCGGCGCCCGAGGGCTCCGGGCCGAGGCCGACGGCCACGACCAGCGGGGCGGTCACGGTGCCCAGCGTGGCCAACTTGATCACCTCGCCCGGGCCACCTGTCGCGCCGAGCAGGGCCAGCGTCTCGGTCAGCTTTCCGTCGAACGCGGCGGCGATGCTCTCCCCGCCGGTGGCCAGCAGCAGGGCGTGGGCGGGTGCGCCGCTGCCCGGCTCGGTGGTCTGGCTGTGCACGCCGATCACTTGAAAAACGACGGCGAGTTCGGCGGGGTCGGTGTCGACCAGGCTGAGGGTGGTGCGGGGCGATGTCACGAAAGCTACTCCGGGCGGGCCGGGCCGGCCGCGTCGTCGGTACCGGCGGTGAAGGTGTCTCCGGCGGCAACCTACCCGCCGGAAGGCGTGGGTGTCCCGCCGATGCGCGCCGACGGGATCCCGCCGATGCTAACCACAGTCGTCGCGGCCGGTAAGTTGCCACCCATGACCGAGGTGACCTCCGACGCCGCCGAGACCCGGCTGCGCCGCTCCCCGCTGCACGAGCGGCACACCGCGCTCGGCGCGAAGTTCGCCCCCTTCGGGGGCTGGCAGATGCCGCTGGAGTACGCCGGTGGCGGCGTGCTCAAGGAGCACACCGCCGTCCGTGAGGGCGTCGGCGTGTTCGACGTCTCGCACCTGGGCAAGATCCGGGTCACCGGGCCGGGCGCGGCGGACTTCGTCAACGCCTGCCTCACCAACGACCTCGGCCGGATCGCCCCCGGTCAGGCGCAGTACACGCTCTGCTGCGACGACGCCACCGGCGGCGTGGTGGACGACATCATCGCCTACCTGCACGCCGACGACCACGTCTTCCTGATCCCCAACGCCGCGAACACCGCCGAGGTGGCCCGCCGGCTGCGCGCCGCCGCGCCCGCCGGGGTCACCGTCACCGACGAGCACGAGGCGTACGCGGTGCTCGCCGTCCAGGGCCCGCGCTCGGCGGACCTGCTGGGCGCGCTCGGCCTGCCCACCGGGCACGACTACATGAGTTTCTCCACCGCCACGCTCGACGGGGTGGAGCTGACCGTGTGCCGCACCGGCTACACCGGCGAGCTGGGCTACGAGCTGGTCGTGGCGTCCGAGCACGCGGTCGCCGTCTGGGACGCGCTCTTCGCCGCAGCCGGCGACGTCCGCGCCTGCGGCCTGGCCGCCCGGGACACGCTGCGCACCGAGATGGGCTACCCGCTGCACGGGCAGGACCTGTCCCCGGAGATCACCCCGGTGCAGGGCCGCTCCGGCTGGGCGGTGGGCTGGGACAAGCCGGCGTTCTGGGGCCGCGACGCGCTGCGCGCCGAGAAGGCCGCCGGACCCGCCCGTACGCTGCGCGGCCTGACCGCTGTCGACCGGGCCATCCCGCGCCCCGGCATGGCCGTGTACGCGGGCGACCGGCAGGTCGGCACCGTCACCAGCGGCACGTTCAGCCCGACGCTCAAGCACGGCGTCGCGCTGGCGCTCGTCGACACCGACCCGAAGCTGGCCGACGGCGAGGAGCTGGAGGTGGACATCCGGGGCCGCCGTGCCCGGATGCGCCTGACCCGGCCGCCGTTCGTCAAGCCCTCGGTGCGCTGAGGCCGGAGGCGGATCGGCCCTCGGCGCGCTGAGCCGCGCGGGTCAGTCCTCGCCGCGCTCCCCGGCGTCGAGGACTGCCTGCGTCCAGCCGCCCTCCAGCACGCCGGTGCCGTCCAGCACCGCCCAGTCGACCACGTCCGACGCCTCCACCACCACCGGGGAGCCGATCCGTACGCTCGGGTCGGTGTTGGCGTCGCTGGCGCTCGCGCCGACGATCCGTTCCGGGCTCTCCCACGAGGTCACCCCGGCCCAGACGTACTCGGGGCCGTCGTCGCCGGGCAGCCCGTACTTGACCACGAGCTGGCTCTCCTCGGGCAGCCGCCCGGCCAGGAACCGGGCCCGGATGTCGCCGAGCGCCTCCCGGGCGGTCTCCACCGCGCGGCTCATCGCGTCCCCGGTGCGGGTGTAGCGCACGTCCGGCTGGATGCCGTTGAACAGCGTCGCGCAGGCGGCGGCGAAGTAGCGGCCGGGCGGACCCGGATGCCCGGGCGGCGGGTTGAGGCTCAGGAACGAGTCGGCGTCCGGGTCGGTGGCCGGGTCCAGCTCCAGCCGCAGCAGCACCGGCGCGGTCGCGCCGTGCTGCTCCGGATTGCCGTACGCCACGGCGATGTCGTGCCCGGTCACCGTGGCCAGCACGGGAAGCTGCACGAACGCCGGCACCTCCTCACCGGCGAGCCCGTCGGTCCAGTCCCGCAGCAGCCGCCGGGCCGCGCCGGTCATCACCGCGCCCCACGCCCGGGTCAGGTGGTCCGGCACGCCCTGGGCCTGCAACTCCAGCAGCCCGAACCGGCGCAGCCCCTTCGTGGTGAACCACAGCCCGTCGGAGTCCGAGGAGTAGGGCACCAGCACCCAGTCGACGAGCCGGATCCGGCCCTGCTCGTCGGGCAGCGAGCGCAGCGCCGCCGCCGGGTCGAGGAACTGGAGCCCGAAGACGTCCACCACGTCCCCGCCGACCGTCTCGGCGACCGCCGCGGCCACCGCGCGGGCGGCCCACTCGTGCGCCGGCGGCCAGCCCGGCCGGTACTCGGCCTGCACCACCACCAGGTGGGTGGCGGCGGCCAGCCGGGCCAGCTGCTCCTCGGTGGCGCCGAACGCGGTGAGCAGGTCCGGCGGCAGCTCGGGGAACTCGTCGACGGTACGGGTGTCGACGGTCATCAGCGGGCTGTCGAGCATCTGCTTGGCCAGCCCGTGCACCGGCTCGGCGAGCCGCCCGGCCAGCCCTTCCACTGCGGTCTTCGGGCTCACCTTCGGCAGGCCGGTGATCGGCACCAGATAGGTCGCGTCGAGCGACTCGGGCACCGGTACCGGCAGGAAGTCGTCCGTGATGAGCATGCCGTCCCCCTCGACCGCGCCGGTGCACTCGCCCCGAACGCTACCCGCCCGGACCGGTGACGCTCAGCCGGTCAGCACCAGTCCCAGGTAGGACAGCGTGGTGACGATCTCCACGAGCGCCCCGAGCACGTCGCCGGTGATGCCGCCGAAGCGGCGTACCAGGTGCCGGAGCAGCCCGGCCGCGACGGCGAGCGCCCGAGCACGGCGATCGGCCCCTGCCACGGACGGTCCGGCACCGCGGGCACGGCCGCCAGCGTGACGGCGATCGCTCCGAGCGCCAGCGCGCCCCACCCGACGGTGCCGGCCACGAGCGCGCCCAGGCCCTCCGGCCGCGCGGCCGGCACGTCGCGCCGGCAGGCCAGGCTGACGGCGAGCCGCCCGGCCGCGGTCGCGGCGACCACGGCGGCGAACGCGGCGAGCGCGTCCCGCCCGGCCAGCTCCGCGAGCACCGCGCTCTGGAGCAGGAGTACGACCACCAGCGCGACCACCCCGAACGGGCCGACGTCCGGCTGCTTCATGATCTTCAGCGCGGCCGGACCACGCCGGTACGAGCCGAGCGCGTCCACGGTGTCGGCCAGCCCGTCCAGGTGCAGCCCCCGGGTGAGCAGCGCGCCCAGCCCCACCGTGACCACGGCGGCGACGAGCGGTGGCGCGAGCGCGCCGGTGAGCAGCAGCGCCCCGCCGAGTACGGCGCCGAGCAGCGCGCCGACCAGCGGGGCGAGCGCCATCGCGGTGCCGGCGGCGGCCCGGTCGACCCGGCCGGCGCGTACCGGTGCGGTGGTGAACGTGGTGAGCGCCAGCCGGATGCCGTCGGCGAGCCGCGCCTCAGTCGGCACGTCGGCCGGGGAAGACCGGCTCGTCGGACCCGATCGTGGTCGGTCCCGGCCCGGCCGGCTCCGGCTCGGCGAAGTCCGGTTCGTCGCCGGTCCGGCCGTCGCCGGTGTCGCCGTCGTCGTCGGGGCCGCCCAGCGACGGATGCGCCGGCAGCGTGGCGGCGAGCGTCAGCGCGGAGCGCAGCAGCGGCAGCGCGGCCAGCGCGGTCGCCCCCTCGCCCAGGTCGAGCCGCAGGTCCACCAGCGGCGTCAGGCCGAGCACGTCGGCGGCCAGCCGCACACCCGGACGGCCGCCGTGGTCGGGCAGCAGGCACCAGTGCCGCGCCTGCCCGGCCAGGTCGCGGCTGACCATCGCGGCGGCGGTGCCGACCGGGCCGTCCAGCAGCACCGGCACCTTACGGGCGGTGGCGCCCAGCAGGACGCCGGTGGCCAGCGCGATGTCGCCGCCACCCAGCTCGGCCAGGATGTCCTTGGCCTCGCGGGACGAGCGGCGGGTGCGGTGCAGCGCGTCGCGTACCGCCGCGCAGCGGACCATCCAGGCGGTGTCGTCGATCTCGCCCTGCTCGGTGATCACCCGGCCGAGCACGGTGGGCGGCTCCGCGCCCGCGGTGGCCGCGAGCACCGCCGCGGCGGCGGCCTCGGCGCCCGCACCGCACGCGGCGAGCACCAGCAACTGCACTCCCGCGTCGGCGGCCTGCTCGGCGAGCCGCCAGCCGTAACGCAGCGCCGCCTCGACCTCGTCGCCGGGCAGGGCCGGGCGGTCCTCGATCGGCGCCGACGTGGGCGCCTCGACGATCTGCAGGTCGGCGCGGTTCTCGGCGGCCAGCCGGGCCAGCGCGCCCCGGCCGGCGCGGGCCTGCCGGGCCCGGCGGGCCGACTCACCGGCCGGCGCGCCGGCCGACACGCCGCCTTCGTGGTCGCCCTGGATCAGCAGTACGCGCACCGAGTCCCACGGCCGCGGCATCGAGGTGCCCTGGGTGGCGGCCGCGAAGCCGACCACCTGCTCCAGCACGCCCAGACCGGCGCCGGGAAGGTCGAGCGTGGCGAGCCGGTCGACCGCCTGCGGACCGGTGTAGTCGTCAGGCATCGGCAGTTCCATGCCCGGCTGGATCACCAGGCCGGTGGCGATCATCGGCAGCGCCATGGTGGGGGCGGCCCAGTCGCCCGTGCCGGGCTCGTCGGACGCGGCCGGGGCGGGCAGCGGGGCGGCGGCCGGGGTGAGCACCTCGGGCAGCGTCACGTCCCCGGCGCCGAGGTCGGCCGGTACGGCCTGAGCCGGTGCGGTCCGGCTCGCGGCGGCTCCGGTCGGCGCGGCCTGGTCCGGCGCGGGCCGGGGTGCCGTGGCCCAGGATGTCGCGACCTGGGGCGCCGCGTCGCGGCTCGGCCCGGCCTCGGGCGACGTGCCGGCGGGCGGCACGGCGTGGGCCGGAGCGGCCGGCTTGAGCCAGGTGGTCTGACCGGCGACCACCAGCGCGACCGCGTCGCAGGCGTCGGCGACCGCGCGGTTGGCGGCGCCGAGCGCGTCAGTGAACGCCCGGCCGAGCGGCGTGGTGGGCACCAGGGACAGGCCCACCTCGGGGCTGACCAGCACCAGCCGGGCGGTGCTGGAGCGCACCGCCGCGGCCAGCTCGGCGATCGTGGCGGTGTCGTCGGCCGGCTGGTGGGCCGGGTCGAGCAGCACCGTCACCAGCCGCCCAGGTCGTCCACGAGCAGCGTCTCGTTCGGCCCGGCGCGGCGATCATAACGTAGACGCTCCCTAGAGTGACGGATGTGTTTCGTAGAGATTCATCTTAGCATTGAGATATGTCAGCGGTGGTAGGCCCCTGCTCTTTAGTTAGAAACGGCCAACTGGATAACCTGCGCCAAAAGCAGGGATTCTAACTAATACATTCCAGCATCGACAGACGTGCAGTTGTGCGCGAGGCGGGCCGCCCACTCGGTGTCCTCGGGATCCCCGGCCGGGGCGGTCGCCACGTACCGGACCGTGGGCGCGTCGGCGACCAGCGACTCGGCGATCTCGGACTTGCCGGAGCGGATACCGCCGAGCACCAGGAGGGTGTGCCACCCGTCAACGGACATGCCCCGTACCTTAGATGCCGCCGCCCCGGCGGGGCAGTGAGAGGTGGCTCATCGCGGTCGGCGCTCGGGGGCCTCGAAGCGATAGTCGTTGGGATTCACGTCAACCGGCTTCGGATCCTCCTGCCAGGCTCCCTCGCCGGGGCGGGCGAGAAGCGCGTCGAGCAGCTCCTCCCGGTCCATCTCGTGGGCCGCCTCGATGCCGCCGCGTACCGCCATCGCCCGTATCTCCTCGGTGTCCATCTCCCGCAACGGCCGCATGGTGTCCTCCCTCGCTGACGACGTCCGGCGTGGATACCCCGCTGGTGACGGCCGAACCTTGCGGGCACCCGCGCGTCGGCCCGCGCCGGTCGAGGGGTGAAGCGTCGTGGGCGGGCGACTAGGCTTGCGGAGGTTTGGCGTCCTGCGGGACGACGGCGGCGAGGGGAGACGCGGCATGGCGTGGAGCTGGCGGTACGAGGGCACGAACGGCGACGCGGTCGACGGGCCGGACGAGTCGTTCACGAGCCAGGCGGACGCCGAGTCGTGGATCGGCCAGACCTGGCGGGAGCTCGCGGCATCCGGCGTCACCACCGTCGTGCTGGTCGAGGACGACCGGGTGGACTACCGGATGAGCCTGCAACCCCCGGCCGAATGACCGGCTACGACCGTCCCGGCGAGCCGCTGGTCCTCGGCGTGCCCCGGGCGGCGTTCCGGCCGAGCCCGATCTTCCTGGCCCTGGTCGCGCTCTTCGTGGCCAGCGGGGTGATGGCCTGGAACCGGTACGGCAACGTCCGGTTCGACGTGTTCCTCTTCGTGGTCTCCGGCTGGCTGGTCTCACTGTGCCTGCACGAGTACGCCCACGCCGTGGTCGCGTACCGGGCCGGTGACCGGGACATCGCCCACCGGGGCTACCTGACGCTCAACCCGCTGAAGTACACCAGCCCGCTGCTGTCGATCGTGCTGCCGGTGGTCGTGGTGCTGCTCGGCGGCATCGGCCTGCCCGGCGGCGCGGTCTGGGTGGACCGGCACGCCATCCCCGGCCGGCTGCGGCACACGCTGGTCAGCCTGGCCGGGCCGGCCACAAACGTGCTGTTCACGCTGGTGCTGGTGGCCGCGGTGGCGTGGGGCCCCGAGCTGGGCGGGCCGCTGGAGTTCTGGGCCGGTGTCGGGCTGCTCGCGTTCCTCCAGCTCACCGCCAGCGTGCTCAACCTGCTGCCGGTGCCGGGCCTGGACGGCGGCAACATGCTCCAGCCCTGGCTCAGCCCCGCCTACCGGCGGATGTACGACCTGTTCGCCCCGTACGGCTTCATCCTGCTGTTCGCGCTGCTGTGGAGCCCGCAGATCAACCGGGCGTTCTTCGGCGCGGTGTTCGCCGTCGGCGACGCGCTCGGGCTGCCGCGGGAGCTGTACCAGATCGGCTACGCCCTGATCCGCTTCTGGCAGTAGCCGACCGGCCGTTCCCGGGCCGGAGCGAGCCGGCCCGGGAACGACGCGACGTCACGGACGCTGCGCCGGGCTCTCGGTCTTCGCCGGGTCCCGCTCGGTGACCGGCTCGACGATCTCGTCGATCGCCTTCAGCAGGTCGGCGTCGAGCTTCACGCCCGCCGCCTTCACGTTGTCGTGCACCTGCTCGGGCCGGGACGCGCCGACGATCGCCGAGGCGACGTTCGGGTTCTGCAGCACCCACGCGACGGCGAGCTGCGCCATCGTCAGTCCGGCCTGCTCGGCCAGCGGCTTGAGCCGCTGCACCCGGGTGAGCACGTCGTCGTTGAGGAACCGCGCGATGAAGTTCGCGCCGGACTTCTCGTCGGTGGCGCGGGAGCCGGCCGGCGGCGGCTGGCCCGGCAGGTACTTGCCGGACAGCACACCCTGCGCCATCGGCGACCAGACGATCTGACCGATGCCCAGCTCCTCGCTGGCCGGGATCACCTCGGTCTCGATGACCCGCCACAGCATCGAGTACTGCGGCTGGTTGGAGATCAGCGGGATGCGCAGCTCACGGGCGAGCGCGTGCGCCTCGCGCAGCTGCGACGCCTTCCACTCGGAGACGCCGATGTAGTGCGCCTTGCCGGAGCGTACGACGTCGGCGAAGGCCTCCATCGTCTCCTCCAGCGGCGTGCTGTAGTCGTACCGGTGGGCCTGGTAGAGGTCGACGTGGTCGGTCTGCAGGCGGCGCAGCGAGCCGTCGATCGACTCCATGATGTGCTTACGGGAGAGGCCCCTGTCGTTGCGGCCCGGCCCGGTCGGCCAGTAGACCTTGGTGAAGATCTCCAGCCCTTCGCGGCGCTCACCCTTGAGCGCGCGGCCGAGCACCGACTCGGCCCGGGTGCCGGCGTACACGTCGGCGGTGTCGAACGTGGTGATGCCGCTGTCGAGAGCGGCGCGGACGCACGCGAGCGCGGCGTCCTCCTCGACCTGTGAGCCGTGGGTGATCCAGTTGCCGTACGAGATCTCGCTGACCATCAGGCCGGAGCGGCCCAGGTGACGGAATTCCATGCTCCCGACCCTAGTCCTGCCCGGTGGCGACCGCCGTCCGGCGCTCCCCGCCGGGCGCGGGTCAGAGCACCGGGCTGGCGTCGGCGAGCAGACGGTCGATCTCCGCGACCACCGCCGCGCGGCCGGGATGCACCGGGTCGATGAGCGGGTCGCCGCGCCGGTCCAGCGCGCCCCACCGGCCCGACTCCGTGGCGACCATGAACGCCACCGGATGCACCACCACAGTCGGGTACGCCGGCGTGACCACCACCCGCCCGGCGCGGTCCACCACGCCCCGGCGGCCGGCCAGCTCGACCACGGCCAGGCCGTCGGCGGTGAACCCGTCCACCTTCCGTCCGTCGGCCAGCGGCGTGCCGAGACCGTGGTACCGGGTCGGCACCACCACCTCGCCGGTGAGGTCCACCGCGCCCCAGCCGCCGTTCTGCCGTACCGCCGCCAGTCCGTTGCGGAACGACCTGACCTCCTCGTACCCGGGCGGGATCCGCACGATGTTCATCCGGTCCACGGCCATCCAGCGGCCCTTGCCGTCCATCGACACCCAGGACAGCCCCTCGGAGAAGGCGCCCACCGCCCGGTAGCCGTTGTTCGCCTCGATCAGCGCCGCGCCGGACGTGTCGATCAGCGCCCAGCGGGACGCCTCCGGACGGCGTACCCAGGCCAGCCCTTCGTGGAACGGCTGCACCTCGGCGTACCGGTGCGCGATCACCATCTCGCCGTCGGCGTTCGCGTACCCCCAGAGCTGCTGCTCCTCGTCGAACGTCGCCACCGGGAGACGCGGCGCGCCGAGCACCTCCTCGGGCCGGCGCGGCGCCGGACCGAAACCGTCGGCGGCGGCCCGCTCCGCGACCGCGTCCAGCGCCACCTCGACGCGCGCGTTCATCGCCGCGTCCTCGCCGTGGCGCAGGTCCAGCGCCCGCTCGAAGTGCAGGCACGCCTCGGTCAGCCGTCCCTGGTCGTAGCAGCTCCGCCCGGCGTGCTCGTGCAGCAACGCGCGCAGCGGGTCCGGCAGCTCCGGCGAGTTCGTCTCGGCGAAGAGCCGGTCGGCCTCCGCGTGGTCACCCCGCCACCGCAGCGCCTCCGCGAGACGGGCCCGGGCCAACGCGGTACGCCGCAGCTCACCCGTCGTCTCCGCGTACGTGACTGCCAGCCGCGCGTCCCCGAGCGCGTCGTCCAGGTCGCCGAGGATCCGCGACGCCACCGGCGCAAGCTCAGCAGCCGGGGCCGGCCACGGTTGTCCAGGGGGGGGGTCGAGCTTGCCGGTCAGGTCGGAAACGCCCTACAAAACGATTACGTAGCTTTCTTCAGTGTGGCGGCTATTTGTCCCGCCAAGCCGACCGCGGCGAAGGGGCCTGCTCCGGGTCGCCGGGGGCGGCGGCGGTCCGGCCAGGTTCGGCGTCCGCTTCGGTGTCCGCTTCCTCGGTACGGGGAGTCGGCGCGTCGTCGGTCTGAGCGGTCGGCTCGTCGGCGGGCTCGGGTGGTGCGGGCTCGCGGTCGTGCTCCGGGTCGACGGTTGTGGTGTCGGTGTGAGGTGCGGGCTTGCCGTCGGCCGCGGGCTCGGCGGGGGCGCGGTCCGGGTCACCGGTCGGTGCGGTCTCGCCGTCGGAGTCCTCGCCGGGCGCGGTGGCCGGGGTGTCGGCGGCCTGCGGCTGCGGGATCGTGATGCCGGCGGGCTCGATGCCGGCGGGTGCCGATTGCGGGGTCGCGATGCTCGTGAGGTCGGCTTCGGCTCGGCTGCCCGGAGACTCCAGTGGCGAGGCGGTGATGTCGGCGTCGGCCCGGATGCTGCCGGTCGGCTCCGGTGTGGTGGCCGGTTCCTCGACGTGACCGGCCCCGCCCGGCTCGCCGGCTGTCTGGCTCCCGCCGCCAGCCTCTGAATCCGTGGCGTCCTGCCCGGCATCCACAGTGACCGGCGGCTCGGCGTCGGTGGCCGGCCGGCCGCTTCCGGTGTCGGCGGACGTGCCGGTGGCGGGCATGCGGTTGCCCGCGTTCTCCCCGCCGGAAGCGGTCCCGTCCGGTGTGTCCAGGTGTCCGGCCGCCGGGTCCGCGGTGCTCGTGGATTCGTCGGTGTCGGTGTCGGTGTTTGCGTTGGTGCTGATGTCGGTGGCGGCAGGGGCGCTCGGTGTGGCGTCGCTGGTTGAGGCGGCGGATGGCGTGGTGACGCCGGTAGCGGGCGGCGTCGAGCCGGTACCGGACCCGGCCTCGGCCACCTCGGGGGTACGAATCGTCGCCGGCTGGGCTCGGTCTGCCGGAGATCTTGGTACGAAATGGCCCCCAGGGGGGCCGAAATCTTCCAAGATCTCCGGCGGTTCCGGTGTCTGGGCGGGGGCGGCGGGCTGGCTGGGACGGAACCATGCCTCGGCGCCGGAGTCCGTGGCCGGGGAGGGCGGAGCGGTTGTCGCCCCCGGGCGGGGGTGCTCGGCTCGCTCCGATGGCTCGCCGGTCCGGTCGACAGCCGGGCCGGTTTCCGTCCGTCCTGTGCCGGGCGCGGGACGGGCACTGACGTCGGCGTAGGGCCGGTCGGCGTCAGGGGCCGAGGTGGACGGAGCCTGCACCTCGGACTCGCGCCGACGACCGGCATCCACATCCGACGGCTTGGCCTCGGCGTCCGGTCCGGCCTCGGGCTCGCCGATGGCGCCGCTCTCCACGACTGGCCGGGGCGCGATCGGGGCCGGGTGCTCCACCGAGTCGGCGGGCCTGACGTCGGGTAGCTGCTCGGCCGGTGTGGGTACGGGTGGCCTGCCCGCGGTCTGCTGTGCGGGCACGGAACCGGAGTAGGCAGGCGGTGCCGGGCGAGCCCTCGCGGGTTGCGCCGCGTTCACCGGGTCGGAAGAAGGCGGGCCGTGACGCTCGGCGGTCCCGTCCTGCGACGGCGTGGGCCGGGCCGCGCCCTCGCTCCGGTCCGTCGGTGCCGCGCCACCCGGACGCTGCGCTCCAGAAGTGGGCGCTCCGGACGTGGGCGCACGGGATACGTGCGCGTCGGAAGGAGGCGGAACGGGGGTGACCGCGCCGGAAGCGGGGCTGCCCGCGCCAGGCATGTCGGCCTGCGGCGCGGCGGGGGCGGACGCTCCGGAAACGGGAGCGTCCGCGACGGGCACGCCGGCCTGCGGCGCAGGAGGTGCCGGACGCGGGGTGTCGCCGGTCCGAGGCGCGGCCGAGCCCTCCCCGGAACGCCCGGGCGTGGCCGGCGGCGGCACCGGATCGGGCCGTACCGGGGCGACCCGGGGACGGTCGTCGGGACGGGTGTGTGCGGCCGGCTCGACAGGTGCCGTCTCCCGGCCGTCGGCGACCCGGGGCGGCGGGTGACCGGCCGGCCGCACCGGCCACTGCACCGGCGGCGCCGACCTGCGCTCGTCGGGCGGTGCCGACCTGCGCTCGTCCGGCCGCACCGGCCACTGCGGGGCACGGGTCTCGGGGCGGGCGGCGGCATCCGGCTGTGGCCGACTGGGCTCGGGACGGGGCATCACGGTGGGCGGCCGGGTGGCGTCGGACGGCGGCATCGGGTACCGCTGCGGCGCCGGCCGCTCCACGGGTGGGCGCTGCCGTTCGTCCGGCCGGCGCGTGTCCGTCTCGGGACGGGGCCGCGGCTCGATGATGGGCCACTCGCCCTGGTGCGGGCGGGACCGGTCGACCGGCGGGCGCTGACCCTGCCACCGCTGGTCGGCGCCGGGACGCGGTGCGCCGTACCGGTCGGGCTCGGTCTGCGGAGGCCCGTTCTCGGGCGCCCGGCGCTGGGTCTCCGGGTACGCGGCGGCCTCCCGGCCCGGCGCACGTCCGTCTGCCAAGGGCCGGCCGTCCACCGGCTCACGCCGCTCCGCCGGGGGACGCCGGCTCGGGTCACGCCAGCCGTCACCGTCGGTGCCGCGCCAACCGTCCCGGCCCGGCTGGCCCCACCCGGCCGCGCCCCGCTCCAGCGGCGGCACGGCGTCGTCGCGCCGATCGGCCGGGCGCCCGGCGCCGTGGTCACGCCGCCCGTCGGACGGCGGCTCCCGGCGCTCGTCCGGGAAGCGGTCGCGGCGTCCGTCGGGCATGGACTCGCGGCGCCCGGCGGGGGAATGGTCCCGCCGCGCGTCGGACGCCGAGCCCCACCGCTGTTCCGACACGGCAGGCGGGCCCTCGACCGGGGCGCGGCGTCCGTCGGCCTGGTGCGGGCGGTCGGCCCGGCGCTCGCCATGGTGCGGGAACTCGTTCGGCTCCGGCATCCAGCCGGGCTGGGACGGCCGGCGCGGTGCGGCCTCGGGGCGTACCCAGCGTTGGTCGAGCCGCTGCTCGGGCGGCGTGGGCGGGCCGGTGCGGCGCCGATCCTCCGGCCAGGGCCGCCGCCCGTCCGCGGGGTGCCCGCGGCGGTCGTCCGGAGGGCTGCCGGCGGGGCGCTGGCCGCCGTGATCCGTGGGCCCGGCCGGGTACGCCCCGCGGGACGTGGCCGGACCGGCCGGGCCGCCACCGCGTGGACCGCCGGACCCCGGCTGCTCGGCCCCGCGCGGACCGGCGGGACCGGTCGGGTGCGTGCCATGTGGGGCGGCTGGACTGGTCGGATACGTGCCGCGTGGGCCGGCTGGACTGGTCGGGTACGTGCCGCGTGGGGCGGCCGGACTGGTCGGGTACGTGCCGCGTGGGCCGGCCGGACTGACGGGGTACGCGTCGCGCGGACCCGCGGGACCCACCGGGCCGGCGGGGTGCGGGCCGTGCGGACCGGCCGGGCTGACCGGGTGGAATCCGGCGGGACTGACCGGGTTCGCGCCGGCCGGGCTGACCGGATACGGATCGGTGTCGGGCGCGGGACTGACGGGGTGGAACCCGGCCGGGCTGACCGGGTGCGCGCCTGCTGGGCTGACCGGGTACGGGTCGGCGTCGGGCGCGGGGCTGACCGGGCGTACCTCGGCGCGGCCGACCACGGTACGGCGGCGCGGCGTCAGGTTCTCGATGCCGATGTCACCCGGGTAGCGCTGCCCCGGGAACTGCGGCTGCCACTCGTGGGTGGGCTCGGCGGCCCAGGCCGGTTCGGCCGGCTCGCGCCAGCTCCCCCAGCCACTCATCGGCAACCCCTCCGGCCGCTCGCGCGGGACGGCCCCGGGGCCGGCTCGCGTCGCTCGCTCACGGCGGTGTCACCTCATTGGAAATTCGCGCGCTGGGGCGCCGGACGTGCCGGTACAGTCGCCCGGTCCAGCACGTCGTGGCTGCGGAAGGAGGGTAACGGCGTGGGCTCGGTCACCGCCACTGTGGCACCACCCACCGGCGCACACGTTACCCCATGGTTTCGGACATTCGGCGCGATCGCGGCGGCCGGGTTCCGGCGGCACGCGACCTACCGTCAGGCCGCCGTGGCGGGGCTGTTCACCAACACCGTGTTCGGCTTCCTGCGCTGCTACATCTTCCTCGCCGCGACCGGCGCGGCCGGCACCGTGGCCGGCTACGACAGGGCGCAGCTCGCCACGTTCGTCTGGGCCGGCCAGGGGCTGCTGGCTGTGATCGCCATCTGGGGCTGGACCGACCTGGCGGACCGGATCCGTACCGGTGAGGTGGCTGCCGACCTGCTGCGACCGGTGCACCCGGTGACCAGCTACCTCGCCACCGACCTGGGCCGGGCCGGGTTCGCGTCGCTGGCCCGGCTGGTGCCGCCGCTGGTGATCGGCCCGTTCTTCTTCGCGGTGTACGTGCCCCGGCACTGGGCAACGGTGCCGCTGTTCCTGCTCTCCGTGCTGCTCGCGGTGGTGGTCTGCTTCGGCTGCCGCTACCTGGTGAACGCCACCGCGTACTGGCTGCAGGACGTCCGAGGGCCGATGATCCTGTGGACGCTCGGCTCGGGCGTGCTGGCCGGGCTCTACTTCCCGCTCGGGTTCCTGCCCGGCCCGCTGGAGGCGGTCCTGCGGTACGCGACCCCGTTCCCCAGCATCCTTCAGGTGCCGCTGGACGTGCTGGTGGAGCGGGAGCCGATGTCCACCGGTCTCGCCCTGGTCGGGGTGCAGGCCGCCTGGGTGGTGGCGCTGCTGGCGCTGTGCCGGCTGGTGCAGCGCCGCGCCGAGCGCCGCCTGGTGGTCCAGGGTGGCTGAGCGCGACAGCGCGCCCAGGGTGGCTGAGCGCGACAGCGCGTCCAGGGTGGCTGAACTGCGGGCGTACCGGGCG
>NZ_KK037233.1:6087028-6162921 GCF_000568915.1 Micromonospora sp. M42
GCTACCACCCGGCGCTGGCGTTGCTGGGCCGCGCCGACCCGCTCGGCCTGCCGCCCTGGGCGGGCTGGGCCGCGCCGGGCGTCGCGGTGGTCGCGGCGGCGCTGGCCGCCCTGGCCTGGCGCGTCGGGGTCCGTCACTACCGGAGTACGGGGTCATGAGCGTCATCGAGATGGACGGGCTGCGCAAGGAGTTCACGGTCCGGGTCCGGGCCGGGCGGTTGCGCCGCGAGAAGCGGACGGTGACCGCCGTCGACGGGGTCGACCTGCGGGTGGAGCGCGGCGAGATGCTCGGCTACATCGGCCCGAACGGCGCCGGGAAGTCGACCACGTTGAAGATGCTCACCGGCGTGCTGACGCCGTCGGCGGGGCGGGCCCGGGTGTGCGGGCTGCGCCCGGTGGCCGACCGGACCCGGCTGGCGCTGCGCATCGGCGTGGTGTTCGGGCAGCGCTCGCAGCTGTGGTGGGACCTGCCGCTGCGGGACTCGTTCGACCTGCTGCGGCACGTCTACCGGGTGCCGGCCGGCGAGCACGCGGCCCGGCTGGCCCGCTGCCGGGACCTGCTCGACCTGGACGGGTTCCTGGACACGCCGGTCCGGCAGCTCTCGCTGGGTCAGCGGATGCGCGGTGAGCTGACCGCGGCGCTGCTGCACGGCCCGGAGGTGCTGTTCCTGGACGAGCCGACGATCGGCCTGGACGTGGTGAGCAAGCAGGCGGTGCGCGGTTTCCTGGCCGAGCTGGGCCGGGCCGGCGACACCACGCTGGTGCTCACCACGCACGACCTGGCCGACATCGAGCGGCTGTGCCGGCGGCTCGTGGTGATCGACCACGGGCGGGTGGTGCACGACGGGTCGATCGCCGAGCTGCACCGCCGGTACGGCTCGCGCCGGATGGTGGTCGCCGAGCTGGACGCGGCGCTGCCCGAGCCGCCGGTGCTGCCCGGCGCGCCGGTGCAGCGGGTGGAGGCGGACGGGCGGCGGCTGGTCTTCGCGCTGGAACGGGCGAGCGTCGCCGAGGTGGTGGCCGGGCTGGCCGGCCTGGCCACGCTGCGGGACATCTCGATCGTGGAGCCGGACATCGAGGAGGTCGTGGCGCGGCTCTACCGGGCGCCGGCCGCGGTCACGGGTGCTCCATGACGAGTACGGCGAACGTGCCGGGGGCCAGCGCCTCGTACCGGTGCGGGGTGTCGCCGGGGAAGGTGACGTAGTCGCCGGGTCCCAGCTCGACCGGGTCGGTCTCCGGGCCGACGCGCATCCGTCCGGCGGCCACCACGACGTGCTCGACGCTGCGCGGGGTGTGCGCCTCGGCGATCCGTACCGCGCCGGGTTCCAGTTCCATCACGTAGACGTCCCGCCGGGCGTGCGGCGCTCCGGCGGCGAGCAGGGTGGCGGAGAAGTCGGCGTGCTCGGAGCGGATCCGGGGGCCCTCGCCGGCCCGGACCACCCGCACGGCGGCGGCGGGTGGTTCGACCAGGCGGCTGAACGGTACGTCCAGCGCCACGCCGAGCGCCCAGAGCGTCTCCACGCTGGGGTTGCCGGAACCGGACTCCAGCTGGGACAGGGTGGACTTGGCGATGCCGGCGCGGCGGGCCAGCTCGGTGAGCGACAGGCCGGCCCGTTCGCGTTCGCGGCGTAGCGCGGCGGCGATGGTCGCGAGTGGGGGAGCGGGGTCGATCGCCATGTGTTCGCTCCAACGGTCGGTTTGTTCGGTTTGACGAACAAGCGTTCTCGCGTTCAGGATAATGGACATGCGTACGGCATACCGAACGGGCGACGCCCGGGTGCTCCGCGACGTCGCCGCCATCGGCGCGGCGATGCTCGCCGTGGGCGCGTCGTTCGGCGCCGTGGCGGTAGCCGCCGGCCTGCCCGCCTGGGCCACGCTCGCCATGTCCGCGGTCGTCTACGCCGGTGGCGCCCAGTTCATGGCGGTGGGGCTCGTCGTGGCCGGCAGTCCGCTCGCGGCGGTCCTCGCCGGCCTGCTCCTCAACGCCCGCCACCTGCCGTTCGGCCTGGCCCTCGGCGGCGCGCTCGGCTCCCGGCGCTGGCAGCGGCTGCTGGGCAGCCACCTGATGACCGACGAGGCGACCGCGTTCGCGCTGGCCCGCCCGGCCGGTCCGGGGCGGCGCCGGGCGTTCTGGCTCGCCGGGGTGCTGCTCTTCCTGGCCTGGAACACCGGCACCGCGCTCGGCGTGCTCGCCGGCGGCGCGGCCGGCGACCCGGCCGCGCTGGGACTCGACGCCGCGTTCCCGGCCGGGCTGGCCGCGCTGCTGCTGCCCAGCCTGCGCGACCGGGAGACCCGCCGGGTGGCGCTGACCGGCGCCGGCCTGGCCGTGCTGGCCACCCGCTGCTGCCGGCCGGTTGCCGGTGCTGCTCGCGCTCGCCGCGCTGGACCTGCCGCTGCTGGCCCGCCGCCGCCCGCCCGCCGCGCCACCCCGGACCGCTGACGAGGAGGCTGATGATCGGAGCGTGCGCCCGGGGAGGTCTCGTGCTGATCGCCGTGATCCTCGCGCTGGCGCCGGCACCTACAGCTTCCGCGTCGCCGGGTGCTGCTGCGGGACCGGCTGGACCTGCCCGAATGCGCCCGCCACCTGCTGCCGGTCGGCGCCGACACGCTGCTGGCCGCGCTCGCCGCCACCGCGGCGCTGACCGAGGCCGGTGGCTTCGCAGGGTACGCCCGCCCCGCCGGGGTGCTGATCGGCCTGGTGCTGGCCTGGCGCCGGGCGCCGTTCGTGCTGGTCGTGGTCGCGGCGGCGGCCACTACAGCGGTGCTGCGCCTGCTCGGGGTGGACTGACGCCGGCCCTCGCACGAGAACGGCCCCGCACCGCCGGAGCGGGAAGGGGCCGATTTCGGAGCGGGGCCGGTCAGACCTTGTCGCCGATGTTCACCCGGGGCGCGGGAGCGCGCATCCGGCGGAACGTGATCGACCGCATGATCGCGTAGAAGTAGAGCGAGCCGAGCTTCTCGGTGCTCTTCGGGAAGCGCTCGCGGACCAGCCGCTTGATCTTCCGGGAGATCAGCACCGAGTCGATCAGCACGCCGAGCGCCAGCGCGCCCCACAGCAGGTTGGACAGCAGCCGCACGATCGGCGGCATGGCCTGGTTGGAACCGACCAGCACGATCAGCGCGCCGCCGAAGAACCAGGTGCCGACCGTACGCCGGGAGTCGACCACGTTGCGGGCCAGCAGCCGCTCGGGCCCCCGGTCACGCGGGCCGCCCTCGCGCCGGAACTCGGCGGCGGCCTCGGCGCGGGCGGCGCGGCGCTGCGCGCGGGCCTCCTCCTTGGTCAGCGGCTTGGCCGGCGCGGTCGGCCGGCGGCCGGCGACGGGGCGCTTCGGCGTGACCTGCCCGAGTTCCTTCTTGCTGGGCGTGTAGCCCCGGGGACGGGCGGCGGCGGACTCCTCGTCGGTCGTCACAGTGGTGACGGACTCCTCGACGAGGTCGGCGGACTTGCGGCGAAACAGCGACGGCACGCGGCAAGGGTAGCCAACCGGCCGCGCCCGGTGCACATCACGGGTGCACCGGGCGCGGACGGACGGTTGAACGGGACGGTCAGGGACGCTCGACGTGCGCGCCGAGGTCGGCCAGCTTGGCCTCGAAGTCCTCGTAGCCGCGGTTGATCAGGTCCACGCCGTACACCCGGGAGGTGCCCTCGGCGGCGAGCGCCGCGATGAGGTGGCTGAACCCGGCCCGCAGGTCCGGGATGACCAGGTCGGCGGCGTGCAGCTTGCTCGGCCCGGCGATCACCGCGGAGTGCTTGAAGTTGCGCCGGCCGAAGCGGCACGGGGTGCCGCCGAGGCAGTCCCGGTAGACCTGGATGTTGGCGCCCATCGTGTTCAGCGCCTCGGTGTAGCCGAGCCGCTGCTCGTAGACCGTCTCGTGGACGATCGACAGGCCGCGGGCCTGGGTGAGCGCGACCACCAGCGGCTGCTGCCAGTCGGTCATGAAACCCGGGTGTACGTCGGTCTCCAGCGCCACCGCGTTCAGCTCGCCGCCCGGGTGCCAGAAGCGGATGCCGCCCTCCTGGCCGGGGCTGCCGCCGCGCGGCGGGCGCAGGTCGGTGACCTCGTACTCGCCGCCGACCGAGCGGAAGATGTTCAGGAAGGTCATCATGTCGGCCTGCTGGGCGCCCAGCACCTCGACGTGACCGCGGGTCGCCAGCGCCGCCGCCGCCCAGCTGGCCGCCTCGATCCGGTCCGGGATCGGCCGGTGGGTGTAGCCGTGCAGCTTCTTGACGCCCTGGATCTCGATCACCCGGTCGGTGTGCACCTTGATGATCGCGCCCATCTTCTGCAGCACGCAGATGAGGTCGATGATCTCCGGCTCGACCGCCGCGTTGCGCAGCTCGGTGACGCCCTCGGCCATCACCGCGGTGAGCAGCACCTGCTCGGTGGCGCCCACGCTCGGGTACGGCAGCGCGAACTTCGTGCCGTGCAGCCCGTTGGGCGCGGACAGGTGCAGGCCCTCCGGCGTCTTGTCGACGGTGGCGCCGAACTCGCGCAGCGCCTGGAGGTGGAAGTCGATCGGACGCGGGCCGATGTGGCAGCCGCCCAGGTCGGGGATGAAGGCGTGGCCGAGCCGGTGCAGCAGCGGGCCGCAGAACAGGATCGGGATCCGGCTGGAACCGGCGTGCACGTTGATCTGGTCGGTGCTGGCGCTCTCGACGTTCGAGGGGTCGAAGACCAGCTCGCCCTCCTCGTCGCCGTCGCTGACCTTGACGCCGTGCAGGCCGAGCAGACCGCGGACCACCTCGACGTCACGGATACGCGGCACGTCGAACAGCCGGCTGGGTGTGTCGCCGAGCAGGGCGGCGACCATCGCCTTGGACACCAGGTTCTTCGCGCCGCGGACGCGGATCCGCCCTTCCAGCGGAGTGCCTCCGTGTACGACCAGGACGTCGTCGGTCAACGCAACCTCCAGCGCGTTGGGTGCTGCCGTGTCTAGTGATGGGTGCACGAAGTTCATCGCTACCCGGAACGCGGTCATGGGAAAACGGGCCGCGTGTGTCGTCGCCCCGGCAGCATAGCCCTCCGTGACGAAAATGGAATCGGTCACATCACCAGCGAGGGCACGAACCGGGGTGTCCGGTGCGTTTACGTGCCAGTGGGGTGACCGAGGGTGATCACGCTCCCGGAAGCGCGAGCATCTGGTCCAGCGCCGACCGGGCGTGTCGGGCGGTCTCCGGATCGACGGTGATCTGGTTCACCACGCGGCCGGCGACCAGCTCCTCCAGCGCCCACACCAGGTGCGGCAGGTCGATCCGGTTCATCGTCGAGCAGTAGCAGACCGCCCGGTCGAGGAACATGATCTGCTTGTCCGGGTGGGCCAGCGCGAGCCGGCGTACCAGGTTCAGCTCGGTGCCCACCGCCCACGCCGAGCCGGCCGGGGCCGCCTCGATCGTCCTGATGATGAACTCGGTCGAGCCGACCAGGTCGGCGGCGTTCACCACCTCGTGCCGGCACTCCGGGTGCACCAGCACGTTCACGCCCGGCACCCGCTCGCGTACGTCGTTGACGCTGTCGAGCGTGAACCGGCCGTGCACCGAGCAGTGGCCGCGCCACAGGATCATCTTCGCGTCCCGCAGCTGCTCGGCGGTCAGCCCGCCGCCCGGCTTGTGCGGGTCGTAGAGCACGCAGTCGTCGAGCGAGAAGCCCATCTCCAGCACCGCGGTGTTGCGGCCCAGGTGCTGGTCGGGCAGGAACAGCACCTTGCGGCCCTGCTCGAACGCCCAGTCCAGGGCCCGCTTGGCGTTCGACGAGGTGCAGACCACGCCGCCGTTGCGGCCGACGAAGCCCTTGATGTCGGCCGAGGAGTTCATGTACGTCACCGGGACGGTGTCCGCCGCGATGCCCAGGTCGGTGAGCGTGTCCCAGGCGGCCTCGACCTGCGACAGCACCGCCATGTCGGCCATCGAGCAGCCGGCCGCCAGGTCGGGCAGGATCACCTTCTGCGCGTCCGAGGTCAGGATGTCCGCGCTCTCGGCCATGAAGTGCACGCCGCAGAAGACGATGTACTCCGCATCAGGGCGCGCCGCCGCCTCCCGGGCCAGCTTGAACGAGTCGCCCGTCACGTCGGCGAACTGGATCACCTCGTCGCGCTGGTAGTGGTGGCCCAGCACGAACACCTTCGTGCCGAGCGCGGCCTTCGCGGCGGCGGCGCGGGCCACCAGGTCGGGGTCGCTCGGCGCGGGGAGATCACCCGGACACTCCACGCCACGTTCGGTGGCGGGGTCGCTGCCGCGGCCGAGGAGCAGCAGCGCCGTGGCGGTGTTGGACGGCTCAACCCAGGTCGAAGTCACGCCCCCATGGTCCCACAGCGCGACCACCGCGCAGCCGTCCCCGATGTGGCCTGCCACACTGCTGCGCATGCGCGTGCTGCTCTGCCCGGACAAGTTCGCCGGCACGTTGTCCGCCCCCGAGGTGGCCGCCGCGGTGGCCGAGGGCTGGCGGGACGTCGCCCCCGGCGACGAACTGCTGGTCCGGCCGCTGGCCGACGGCGGACCGGGGTTCGTCGAGGTGCTCGCCGACGCGCTCGGCGGACGTCGGCTGCCGGTGCCCACGGTCGACCCGCTGGGCCGCCCGGCCACCGGTGAGATCCTGCTCACCGACGACGGCACGGCGTACCTGGAGAGCGCCCAGGCGTGCGGCCTGCACCTGCTCTCCGACGCCGAACGGGACCCGAAGGCCACCACCTCGTACGGGCTGGGGCTGCTGGTCACCGCCGCGGTCGAGGCGGGCGCGCGCACCGTGGTGGTGGGGCTGGGCGGCTCGGCCACCAACGACGGCGGCGCCGGGATGCTCGTACCGCTGGGTGTCACGCCGCTCGACGACGCCGGCCGGGCGCTGCCGTACGGCGGCGCGGCGCTCACCGCGGTGGCCGCGCTCGACGGCGAGCCGCGGCTGCGCGGCGCGACGCTCGTCGCCGCCACCGACGTGGACAACCCGCTGCTCGGGCTGCACGGCGCGAGCAGCGTCTTCGGCCCGCAGAAGGGCGCCGACCGGGCCGACGTGCTGCTGTTGGACGCCGCGCTGACCCGCTGGGCGGACGTGCTTACCGAGCGGCTGCCGGGCTGCCCGCCCGGGCTGGGCGCGCTGCCCGGCGGCGGCGCCGCGGGCGGCCTCGGCGCGGCCGTGCTGGCGCTGGGCGGCCGGTGCGAATCGGGCATCGGGCTGGTCACCCGCGCGGTGAAGCTGGACGCCGCGCTCGACGCCGCCGACCTGGTGATCACCGGCGAGGGCTCGTTCGACCACCAGTCGCTGCGCGGCAAGGTGGTCGCCGGCGTGGCCGGCGCCGCCCGGGACCGGGGCGTGCCCTGCGTGGTGCTGGCGGGACGGGTGAGCACCGGGCGGCGGGAGGCCGCGGCGGCCGGCGTGACCGACGCGTACAGCCTGGTCGACCACTTCGGCGGCGAGGAGCGCGGGGGAGTGGACGCGGCGATGACCCGCCCGGCCGAGGGGCTGCGCGCGCTCGGCGCGCGGCTGGCCGGGCAGTGGAGCCGCTGACCGGTTCCGCTGGTCACGCCGCCGGGTGGTGACGCCGACGGCGGCGTACGATCGAAACGGACCACACCGGGAATCACTGGCGGACGTGCGGCGTTGGCCAGGACGTCCGGACCTATACCGCGCAGGGAGACTTCCACGTGACCACGCCAGCGCAGACCGAGTCGACCGAGGCCAAGGCCCCCAGCACCGTCGTCCTCACCGACGTCGCGGCGCAGAAGGTCAAGGCCCTGATCGAGCAGGAGGGCCGCGACGACCTGCGGCTCCGGGTCGCCGTGCAGCCGGGTGGCTGCTCCGGCCTGCGGTACCAGCTGTTCTTCGACGAGCGCTCGCTCGACGGTGACATCGTCACCGACTTCGACGGCGTCGAGGTCGTCGTCGACCGGATGAGCGCCCCCTACCTGACCGGCGCCACCATCGACTTCGCCGACCGGATCGACGCCCAGGGCTTCACCATCGACAACCCCAACGCGGGCAACTCCTGCGCCTGCGGCGACTCCTTCAGCTGAGTCGACGCACCGACCGCAAGCGGCGGGCCGTCCCGGTGGGGCGGCCCGCCGCTTCGTCGTACCCCCTGGGGGTGACGTCCGGATGTGCGCTGATCGACCGGTTGGTGACCGACCGCCGTCCGTCCGGTCCGGGGGCCGGTAGGCTGACCGCGCCGTGCTCCCGACCCCGAGGGTTGACATGAAGATCGCCGTGACCGGCTCGATCGCGACCGACCACCTGATGAGCTTCCCCGGCCGCTTCGCCGACCAGCTCATCGCCGACCAGCTCGACAAGGTCTCGCTCTCCTTCCTCGTCGACGAGCTGGTCCTGCGGCGCGGCGGCACCGCCGCCAACATCGCGTTCGGCATGGCCCAGCTCGGGCTGCGCCCGGTGCTGCTCGGCGCGGTCGGCGCCGACTTCGCCGACTACCGCTCCTGGCTGGAGCGCCACGGCGTCGACTGCGACTCGGTGCACGTCAGCGAGGTGGCGCACACCGCCCGCTTCGTCTGCACCACCGACACCGACATGTGCCAGATCGCCTCCTTCTACGCCGGGGCGATGAGCGAGGCCCGCAACATCGAGCTGCACCCGGTCGCGCAGCGCCTCGGCGGCCTCGACCTGGTGCTGGTCAGCGCCAACGACCCGGCCGCGATGATCCGCCACTCCGGCGAGTGCCGGGACCGGGGCTACGCCTTCGTCGCCGACCCGTCCCAGCAGCTCGCCCGGATGGACGGCGCGGACGTGCTCGGCCTGGTCGAGGGCGCCGACTACCTGATGACCAACGAGTACGAGAAGTCGCTGCTGCAGAGCAAGGCCGGGCTGACCGACGAGCAGCTGCTCGACCGGGTCAAGGTGCGGGTCACCACGCTGGGCAAGCAGGGCGTGGAGATCGCCGGCCGGGACGTCGGCACGATCCGGGTGCCGATCGCGCGGGAGATCCAGGCGGTCGACCCGACCGGCGTCGGCGACGGCTTCCGGGCCGGCTTCTTCGCCGCGCTCGACTGGGGCGTCGGCCTGGAGCGGGCGGCCCAGGTCGGCTGCCTGCTGGCCACGCTGGTGCTGGAGAACTTCGGCGGCCAGGAGTACGAGGTCCGCCGCGACCTGTTCGTGAAGCGACTCGCCGAGTCGTACGGTGACGCGGCCGCCGAGGGCGTCCGGCCGCACCTGCTGTGACCGGCGCGGCCGTCCCGTCGGGCGGGGTGGACCCGGAGGCGGTCCGCCCCGGCTCC
Source organism: Micromonospora sp. M42 (assembly GCF_000568915.1). NCBI lineage: Bacteria > Bacillati > Actinomycetota > Actinomycetes > Micromonosporales > Micromonosporaceae > Micromonospora > Micromonospora sp. M42. Next base: position 6,096,239 of record NZ_KK037233.1, read on the forward strand.
GGCGGCCCGGTTCTGGTCGCCTTCGCCGGGCTGCCCGGCGTGGGCAAGACCACCCTCGCCGCCCGGGTCGGCGTCGCGCTGCGCGCCCCGGTCCTGCCGGTCGATCCGGTCGAGCGGGCCCTGCACCGCTACGGCCTCACCGGCGACGTGCCGGGCATGGCCGCGTACGGCGCGGTCGCCGGGCTGGCCGAGGTGCAGCTCGGCCTGGGGCTCAGCGTGGTGGTCGACGCGGTGAACCCGGTCGCCAGCGCCCGGGGCCTCTGGCACGACGTGGCCGAACGGGCCGGCGTGCCGCTGCGGGTGATCGAGGTGCACTGCGGCGACGAGGAGGAGCACCGGCGCCGGGTCGAGGCCCGCCCGCCCGAGGACGGCACCTGGGAGCTGACGCTGCGCCGCCGCGCCGAGTACGAGCCGCTGATCGGCCCCCGCCTGGTGGTCGACACCGCCGTGGCGGCCGACCCGCTGCCCGGCATCCTCGCGTACCTGAGCTGAACGTCGGGCGTTAAGAAGGGTCCCTTCCTCTACCCGAGGCGTTAACAAGGGGCCCTTCCTTACACCCGGACGTCGTAGGCGGGCCCGTCGTGCGCGGCGAGGAACTCGTGGCCGCGCATCCGGCACCACGCCGGGATGTCCACCGCCGCCGCCGGGTCGTCGGCCAGCACCCGCACCACCGCGCCGGCCGGCAGCCCGGGCACCAGCCGGGCGAGATTGATCACCGGCAGGGGGCAGCGCTGCCCCCGGCAGTCCAGCACCTGATCCGGCTCGCTCACAGGTCGGTCACCCCCGCCTGCGCCCGCAGGTCCGCCACGATCCCGGGCAGCTCGGCCAGGAACCGCTCCACGTCCGCCTCGGTGGTCTCCCGGTGCAGCGACACCCGCACGTTGCCGTGCGACAGCACCCCCATCGCCTCCAGCACGTGCGACGGGCGCACCGTCGACGACGTGCACGACGAGCCGGAGGACACCGCGAACCCGCGCCGGTCCAGCGCGTGCAGCAGCGCCTCGCCGTCCACGTACAGGCAGGAGAACGTCACCAGGTGCGGCAGCCGGTCGACCGGGTCGCCGACCACCTCCACGTCCGGCACCTCGGCCGCCACCCGCGCCCGGATCCGGTCCACCAGCGGGCTTAGCCGCGCCGCCTCGGCCGCCGCGTAGCATGCTGACGCGCGCGGGGTCGGCGCTGCTGCGACCCCCGCCGGCAGGTTCACCACCCCCGGGGTACGGCCGACTCCCGCTCTCGCGCGGCTATGAACATCTCCACCATGCGCCCTTGCGTGGACGCCGGGGCCGACGTCCGCGTGGTCAAGCAATTTGTGCGCGCTCAAGGCACCACTCAGTAACGCATTCTTGCCAGCACTCCAGCCCGGTCGTTAATTACTTTACTGGTTGAAGGCATAGGCACAAGAAGCTCATGTCCGCTGCCATCTTTCATGCAACAGGTAGGGCTTTAGCGGCCACCGCCGACGCCCAGGCGTCCAGGTCCACCCGGCCCAGCCGGTTCACCGGTACGGACACCGCCGCGCCGCCGGCGGCCGTGTGCCGCTGCGCGGCGTGCAGCACCGCCGAGTGCTCGACCGCCGAGTGCACAAGCGTCGCCCCGGCCCGCCGCCGCCCGGCCAGGCCACCGAGTACGGCGGCGTGCGCTGCCGCCGTACCGCTGGGGGTGAAGGACAGCTCGTCGGCGCGGACGCCGAGCGTCTGCGCGGCGGCCTCGCGCGCGGCGTCGAGGAGCTGGCGGGCCCGGCGGGCCGCCGAGTAGAGCCGGGCCGGGTCGGCCCAGCCGTCGTCCAGGGCGGCCAGCATCGCCTGCCGCGCGACCGGATGCAGCGGGGCCGCGGTGGCGGCGTCCAGGTAGACCGGGGAGGCGCTCATGACGTTCCACGCTATCGCCCGGTTACGCCCAAGATCCCCCCGATGGGGGTGGACAGCGACCCCAAGACGGCCTGGCCGGTCATGGTCGAGTAATCTGCGACCGTCGGTGACGCCTTTGCCGTCGGTGTCAAGGAGAACAACCGCCGCGGCGCGCTAGGGAGGCAGGACCAGGTGGTCGCAAGGAGTTCGGAGGTACGGCGCTCGGCCGTACGCAGCGCTTCCCCGGGGGCCGGTGGACGCCGGCGGCGTGGTGCTGGTCGAATCGCCGGGCTCGGTCTCGGCGCGGCGGCGCTGCTGGTCTCGCTCACCGGCTGTGACGTCGGCAAGGCGTTCGGCGGGTTCGGCTGGCCGCAGGGCGGCATCACGCCCGAGTCGCAGCGCATGTACGACCTGTGGATCGCGTCCTGCATCGCGGCGCTGGCCGTCGGTGTGTTCGTCTGGGGCCTGATCTTCTGGTGCGTGGTCCGCTACCGCAAGCGCGGCAACGAGCTGCCGGTGCAGACCCGCTACAACCTGCCGATGGAGTTCCTCTACACCATCGCGCCGATCCTCGTGGTCTCCGTGCTCTTCTACTACACCGCGGTCGTGCAGACCGACGTGATCAAGGAGTCGAAGAACCCGGACGTCACCGTCGAGGTCGTGGCGTTCAAGTGGAACTGGCAGTTCAACTACCGCGACGGCCAGGGCCGCGACGCCAACACCGTCGCCTCGGTGCTGGGCACCAGCGAGGTCATCCCGGTCCTGGTGCTGCCCAGCGGCCGCTCGATCCGGTTCGAGGAGACCAGCCGCGACGTCATCCACTCGTTCTGGGTGCCGGAGCTGCTGTTCAAGCGCGACGTCATGCCGGGCAACGTGCGCAACACGTTCGAGGTCTCCCGCATCGACCAGGAGGGCGCGTTCGTCGGCCGCTGCGCCGAGCTGTGCGGCAGCTACCACGCCTTCATGAACTTCGAGCTGCGGGTCGTCTCGCCGGAGAAGTACGACCAGTTCCTCGCGGCCAAGAAGGCCGGCAAGTCGACCCAGGAGGCGCTCGGCGCGATCGGTGAGCCCGAGTACGCCACCGAGACGAAGCCGTTCGACACCCGGCGCGACGTGAACAACTTCAACCCGTCCGACGCCCAGGCCGGCGCGGGAAGCTGAGAGGTCCGGCATGAAGACCGAGTGGAAGATCTTCCTCACCATCGCCACGTTCCTCCTCGGCGCGACCATCCTCTACGGCGCCTGGACGTACGCGGACAGCGACGGCCGCATCGAGTGGATCGGCACCGTGGCGCTGCTGCTCTCCTTCCTGCTCTGCGCCATGTGCGGCGGCTTCTTCTGGTTCGTCTCCCGCCGGATCGACCTGCGCCCCGAGGACCGGCCGGACGGCGAGATGGCCGACGGCGCCGGTGAGGTCGGCTTCTTCAGCCCGGGCAGCTACTGGCCGTTCGCGTTGGCGCTGGCCGCCGCGATCGCCGGCCTGGGCCTGGTGTTCTGGCAGTTCTGGCTGCTGGGACTGGGCCTGGTGACGGTCGTCTTCGCCACCTGCGGGCTGCTCTTCGAGTACTACTCCGGCACCCGCCGCACCGCCGAGCACTGACCCAACGCGCCGCGGCAGGCCCGCACCCCCTCCGGGGGAGCGGGCCTGCCGCGTTCCGCGTTCCCCCTCCGCCGTCCCCGTTGATCATGAAGTTGACGGCACCGGCGGTCCTTTTTGTCCCCGCCAACCTCATGATCACCGCCCGTACGGCGGCGCTCTGGCGCTCTCCCGTTCCGCCTCCGGTGCGCACCACCGGCTCACGCCGGACTGTTCCATCAGCCGAGAGAGCCGTTCCGGTTGGCAGGGCCACGAGAGATCTTGGAAGGAAACGGTCTCCATGACAGCCGTTTCCTTCCAAGATCTCGCCGCGCGGCTCGGCCAGGTGGGGCGAACCGCAGTCCGCTCCCCATGACGCGGTGCCGCCACCGGGTCATCGTTGACACTCACGCCCGAGCCCACCGCGCTCCCGGCGCCGCCCCGCCCCGTTGATCAAGGATTTTGTGTCCGCCTGGACAACCGTGGGGGACACAAACTCCTTGATCACGCGAGGCAGGCGGTTGGGCTGTCGGGCGTGGCGGGGAGGGAAAGGGCGCCGAAAGGGAGTGGAGGTCAGGCGGCCTGGGGGTGAGAAGGGCGGCGGGTGCGGCGGCCGGACAGGCGGGCCGCGCGGAAGGTGAACGTGGCGATCACCACTGCCGCGCCGCAGCGGGTGCAGATCAGCTCCGGGCAGTCGGCGCCGTGCCCGTCGCCGCAGGGCGGCGCCTCGAACAGCACGACGTCCTCGCAGGTGTCGCAGTGCAGCTCGCGGTCAGACACGGGTGGCTCCTCTCGCTCCGGGCCCGGGGCGAGGCGGTGTGGCGCCGGCCGGTGGACCGAAGACCGAAAACGGATAGACCGAAAACGGAAAATAACTCCCGTGTAGTTTGGCACGCGGGTACGACACCCTCGCCGTCAGGCGGCGCGTGCCACCTCCAGCCAACGCTCCAGCGCGGCCGCCGCGGCGCCCGAGTCGACGGCCTCGGCGGCCCGGTCCAGGTTGGTCCGCAGCGCCTCGTGCAGATCGCCGTCGAGCGGGCCCTGGGTGGACAGCGCCACAGCGGCGTTGACCAGCACCGCGTCCCGTACCGGGCCGGTCTCGCCGGCGAGCAGGCGGCGTACCACGTCGGCGTTGTAGGCCGCGTCTCCGCCGCGCAGGTCGGCCAGGGTGGCCCGGGGTACCCCGAGCTCCGCCGCGTCCAGCAGCGCCTCCGTGACGGTGCCCTGCTGCGCCACCCAGACCCGGGTGGGCGCGCCGGTGCTGAACTCGTCCAGGCCGTCCTCGCCGCGTACCACGATCGCGGAGTCGCCCCGGGCCGCGAACACGGCCGCCATCACCGGGGCCATCCGCTTGTCGAAGCAGCCCACCGCGCCCGCGCGGGGCCGCGCCGGGTTGGTCAGCGGGCCGAGGAAGTTGAACGCGGTGGGTACGCCGATCTCGCGCCGGACCGGGCCGGTGTGCCGCATCCCGGGGTGGAAGCGGGCGGCGAAGCAGAAGCCGATGCCGGCCTCGGTGACGCAGCGGGCCACCTGCTCGGGCTCCAGGTCCAGCGGTACGCCGAGTTCCTCCAGCACGTCCGCGGTGCCGCACGAGGAGGAGGCGGCCCGGTTGCCGTGCTTGACCACGCGGACGCCGGCCCCGGCGACCACGAGCGCCGCCATGGTGGAGATGTTCACCGTGTGCGCGAGGTCACCGCCGGTGCCGACCACGTCCAGCGCGGTGTCGCGTACCTCGTCGGGCAGGAGCACCGGCACCGCGCGGGTCAGCATGGTCTCGACCAGGCCGCCCAGCTCGGCGGGGGTCTCGCCCTTGGTGCGCAGCGCCACGGCGAACCCGGCGATCTGCGCCGGTGTCGCCGAGCCGGCCATGATCTCGCCCATCGCCCACGCCGTGTCGGCGGTGGAGAGCTCCTCGCCGCGCAGCAGCGCGTTGAGCAGAAGCGGCCAGGTCCGTTCGCCCATGACGGGCCTCCCGAGCGGCGTGAGGAAAGCGGTTGGGGCTTGCCACGGCCGCGTCGCCGTGGCGCGCGAGGGCCGGGGGATCAGGCCGCGGCGTGGGTGCGGCGCAGCAGCTCCGCGACGGTGCTGCCGGCGACCACCGGGTCCAGCGGGTGGGTCAGCGTGGCGTCGACCTCGGCGTACGCGGCCAGCCAGCGGTCGGCGGCGCGGGCCAGCACCACGCAGGTCGGCGGCGCGTCGTCCCGGTCGTCCTTGATCTGGCGGGCGATGCCGATGCCACCGCCCGGGCTCGCCTCGCCGTCGAGCAGCAGCAGGTCGATCTCGTAGTCGTCGACCAGCCGGACGCAGGCGGCGTACTCGTCGGCCTCGACGAACTCGATCTCGATGCCGGGCGCCGGGCGGGTGCCCACGGCCAGCCGCATCCGGTCGCGGACCTTCGGGTCGTCGCTGTAGAGCAGGACGGTGCAAAGACGATCGCTCATCGTGACGTGGCTCCCACCTCGTAGCTGCCCGCTGATCGTAGCGGGCGTCACGTTCGGCCTGTCCTCCGCCCGGGCGGGGGAGGGCGTACCCCGTCAGGGGCCTCAGGCGCTGGCTTCCGCGGCGCGCTCGCGGGCCTCCTGGCGGTCCAGCTCGCGGTCGAGCCGGCGGGCCTCGCGCTCGGACTGTTTGACCCACTGGACGACCAGGACGGCGAGCATGGTGACGCTGACGAACTCGCCGCCGGCCCAGAGGACGCCTCCGGCCACCACCTGGTCGTTCCAGGGGTCGGACCAGGACAGGTTGAGCGACGGGTACCAGTCGCCGCCGAACAGCGTGGTGCTCTGCATGATGGTGAGCCCGAGCACGGTGTGGAACGGCACCGAGAGCAGCATCAGCAGCGCGCGCGCCGGGTACGGCCAGCGGCCGGGCAGCGGGTCGAGGCCGAGCAGCGGCCAGAAGAAGACGCAGCCGGTGGCGATGAAGTGCGCGTGGACCAGTTCGTGCGCCCACTCGTGGCGCAGGGTGAACTCGTAGAGGTCGGTGAAGTAGAGCGCGAACGGGTTCACCACGAAGATGGTGAACGCCACGAGCGGGAAGCTGTAGATCCGCGCGATCCGGCTGTGCACGATCGCGAGCAGGCGCTTGCGCGGGCGTACCGGCAGCGTGCGCAGCGCCAGCGTGACCGGCGCGCCGAGCGCCAGGAAGATCGGCGCGATCATCGACAGCACCATGTGCTGGACCATGTGCACCGAAAGCAGGGCGGTGTCGTACGCGCCGAGCCCGGTGAGCGTGACCAGCGCGATGCCGCCGAGGCCGGGGCCGAGGAACGACACGGTACGGATGACCGGCCAGCGGTCGCCGCGCAGCCGCAGCCGGTGCACCCCGTAGAGGTACAGGCCGGCGGCGAGCACGATGCCCAGCGTGAGCCAGCTGTCCAGCCGGGTCTCGGTGAACACCCGGGCCACGGTGAACGGCGGCGGGGCGCTCTCGCCTCCCGCCGCCAGCGTCGCCGGAACGGCCGAGGTGACGGCGAGGATCTGATCGACGTGCAGCACGCTTTTCAGGGTAGGTCAGGCGAAGCGGACCACCACGATCGGGCCACGGACGGGCCGGGTTTGGCACCCCGCTGATCGTCGGTCCCGGTCAGGGGCAATAATGACCGCGTGACTGCGGCCCCAGCCATTGACAAGAGCCGGATCCACTCCCTGACGCGACCCAACATGGTCAGCGTCGGGACGATCGTGTGGCTCTCCAGCGAACTCATGTTCTTCGCGGCGCTGTTCGCGATGTACTTCTCCATCCGCGCGGCTGCGCCGGAGCAGTGGGAGAAGCACACCGAGGTGCTGAACATCCCGTACGCGACCACGTTCACGGTGATCCTGGTGCTCTCCTCGATCACCTGTCAGATCGGCGTGTTCGCGGCCGAGCGCGGCGACGTCCACGCCCTGCGCCGGTGGTTCACGATCACGTTCATCATGGGTCTGATCTTCGTACTCGGTCAGCTGAACGAGTACCGGACCCTGGTGCACGAGGGCGTGAAGATCAACGAAGACGGCTACGGGTCGATGTTCTACCTCACCACCGGATTCCACGGTCTGCACGTGACCGGCGGTCTGGTCGCCTTCATCATCTTCATGATCCGCACCACCATGGGTCGGTTCACCCCAGCCCAGGCGACCTCGGCGATCGTCGTGTCCTACTACTGGCACTTCGTGGACGTCGTGTGGATCGCGCTCTACGCCATGATCTACTGGCTCCAGTGATCTTGGCGCGTCACGAACCGCGCCGCTGCTCCGTCCCCTGAGACAAGGTCCAACCGGTTAAGGACACAGGTCATGACTTCTGACAACGACCGCCGACGCGGTCTGCTCGCGCGGCTGCGCGGGCGGCCCGTAGCGCGCAGCAGGGGCCGCCGCCGGCTGGGCGCCGCGGTCCGGCTGTTCGCCGCGCTGATGCTGGCCGGCGGTGCCTACACCGTCTTCGCCCCCGGCGTGCAGGCGCAGGACAACCCGCCGTTGACCGCCGCAGGCAACGAGGGTAAGGCGCTGTTCGACGTGAGCTGTGTGACCTGTCACGGTCGCAATGCCCAGGGCGTCGAGGGCCGTGGTCCGAGCCTGATCGGCGTCGGGTCCGCCTCGGTGGAGTTCCAGGTGAGCAGCGGTCGCATGCCGATGGCCCGGCAGGAGGCCCAGGCCATGCGCAAGCCGCCGCAGTTCACCGACGAGCAGGTGCGCCAGCTCGGGCAGTACATCCAGGAGCTCGGTGGCGGTCCGGAGGTGCCCAACGGCGACCTGCGTGAGGGCGCCAACCTGGCCACCGGTGGCGAGCTGTTCCGGATCAACTGCTCGCAGTGCCACGCCTTCGGCGGTGGCGGCGGTGCGCTGTCCTCCGGCAAGTACGCGCCGAGCCTCGCGCCGGCCAGCGACCGGCAGATCTACGCCGCGATGCTGAGCGGTCCGCAGAACATGCCGGTGTTCGGTGACAACCAGATCACGCCGCAGGAGAAGGCGGACATCATCGCCTACATCCAGGACACGCTGAAGAACGACGGCGACCCGGGCGGGTTCAACCTGGGCCGGTACGGCCCGTCGACCGAGGGCATCGCGATCTTCCTGGTCGGCATCGTCGCGCTGGTCTTCGCGAGCCTGTGGATTGCGGGCAAGTCGTGACCGGACGGATCAATGGTTCCAGTGCTGTGGCGCCGACCCCCGGCGTCACCCGTAGCGAGGTGACGGCATGAGCACCCACACCGAGCACCAGGCCCAGCGGGGCCCGGAGCCGCTCGACGTGAACGACCCCCGGCTCTCCCGGTTCGAGGTCGTTCAGGAGGGCGCCCGGCGGGACGACATCGAGATCGTCCACTACGAGCCGCAGGTGGTCCCGGGCAGCAAGGCCGAGCGCCGGCTGACCCGTACCGTCGCCCTGATGTTCCTGCTGACCGGCGTCTTCGCGACCGCCTTCCTGGTGGTCTACATCTGGTGGCCGTGGCAGTGGGAGCCGGGTCGCGGCGGCGACAAGCTCTACACGCCGCTGCTCGGCGTGACGCTGGGCCTGGCGCTGCTGGGCATCGGTTTCGGCATCCTGACCTGGGGCAAGAAGCTGCTGCCCAAGGAGGTGTCGATCCAGGACCGGCACGACCAGGTCGACGACCCGGAGGGTCGCAAGATCACCGGTGAGACGATGCTCTACCTGGCCGACGAGATGGGCGTACGCCGCCGGCCGCTGCTGGGCATCTCGCTGCTCGCCGGCCTGGCGCCGGTGGGCGCGGTGGCCGCCGCGCCGCTGATCGGTGGCCTGATCGAGCAGCCGCACAAGAACAACCAGATGTTCACCACCGGCTTCCAGCCGGGCGAGGGCGGCAAGAAGATCCGGCTGATCCGTGAGGACGGCCGTCCGATCCGCCCGGCCGACGTCAGCGTCGGCGGCCAGCTCACCGTGTTCCCGGGCATCGACGGCGGCGTCAGCAACAAGCACGCCGACTCGCCCACCCTGCTCATCCACCTGCGGGAGGACGACGCGCAGAAGTCGCGCGCCGCGAACGAGCGCAAGGGCCACGGCGACTACATGTGGGGCAACTACGTCGCGTACTCCAAGATCTGTACGCACGCCGGCTGCCCGGCCAGCCTCTACGAGCAGCAGACCAACCGCCTGCTCTGCCCCTGCCACCAGTCCCAGTTCCTCATCACCGACAACGCCAAGCCGATCTTCGGCCCGGCGAACCGGCCGCTGCCGCAGCTGCCGATCGAGGTGGACGAGGAGGGCTTCTTCGTGGCGAAGTCCGACTACACCGAGACCATCGGTCCCGACTTCTGGGAGCGGCCATGAAGCGCCGAAAGTTTGATGCCGCCGCGCTGCCGGCCAAGAGCGCGCGGGCGGTGGACGACCGCTTCCAGGTGGCCACGCCCCTGCGCAAGCTGCTGAACAAGGTCTTCCCCGACCACTGGTCGTTCCTGCTGGGCGAGATCGCGCTGTTCTCGTTCATCGTCCTGCTGCTGACCGGCGTCTTCCTGACGTTCTTCTTCGAGCCGACGATGACCGAGGTCATCTACAACGGCAGCTACGCGCCGCTGCGGGGCACCCCCATGTCGGCCGCGTACGCCTCCAGCCTGGACATCTCGTTCGATGTCCGGGGTGGCCTGATCATGCGGCAGATGCACCACTGGGCGGCCCTGCTGTTCATGGCCGCGATCGTGGTGCACATGCTGCGGGTGTTCTTCACCGGCGCGTTCCGCAAGCCGCGTGAGACCAACTGGATCATCGGTTCGCTGCTGTTCTGGGTCGGCTTCCTGGCCGGCTTCACCGGCTACTCGCTGCCGGACGACGGCCTGTCCGGCACCGGTCTGCGCATCGCCTCCGCGATCATCCTGTCGATCCCGGTGATCGGTTCCTGGGTCAGCTCGTCGATCTTCGGCGGGGAGTTCCCCGGCACCATCATCATCAGCCGCTTCTTCATCGCCCACGTGCTGCTCGTCCCGGGTCTGCTGGTGGCGCTGATCAGCGTGCACCTCGGCCTGGTGTTCAAGCAGAAGCACACCCAGTGGCCCGGCCCCGGCCGGACCAACTCCAACGTGGTCGGCGAGCGGATGTTCCCGCGCTACGCGCTCAAGCAGGGCGGCTTCTTCATGGTCGTCTTCGGCGTGATCGCGCTGATGGGCGGCCTGTTCCAGATCAACCCGATCTGGCTGTTCGGCCCGTACGAGGCGTGGGTGGTCTCGGCGGCCAGCCAGCCCGACTGGTACGTCATGTTCCTCGACGGCTCGACCCGGCTCATGCCGGGCTGGGAGATCCACATCCCGATCGGCAACGGGTACGTCATCCCACCGCTGTTCTGGCCGACGGTGGTCCTACCCGGAATCCTGGTGGGCCTGTCGACGATGTACCCGTTCCTGGAGGCGCGCCGCCTCAAGGACTACAAGCACCACAACCTGCTCCAGCGGCCCCGGGACGTTCCGGCCCGGACCGCCGTGGGCGCCATGGCGCTGGCCTTCTACATCGTGCTGACGCTCTCCGGCGCCAACGACGTCATCGCCGACAAGTTCCACATCAGCCTGAACGCGATGACCTGGGCGGGCCGGATCGGCCTGCTGATCCTGCCGCCGATCGCGTACTACATCACGTACCGGATCTGCCTGGGTCTGCAGCAGCACGACCGGGAGGTGCTGGCCCACGGCGTGGAGACCGGCATCATCAAGCGGCTGCCCGACGGCCGGTTCGTCGAGGTCCACCAGCCGCTCACCTCGGCCGAAGGGCACGACGGCCACCCGCCGGCGCTGGACTACGTCGGCTGGGTGGTGCCGAAGAAGATGAACCGGCTCGGTGCCCTCGGCCCGGCGATCCGGGGCTTCTTCTACCCGATCGAGAAGCCGGCCGAGGCGCCGGTCTCGCCGGGGCACCCGCCGGTCGAGGACCGGCCGGAGCGGGAGGAGATCGGCAGCGGCGAGAGCCGTCGCTGACCTTCCCGGTACGACTGACAGTGGCGCCCGCCGGATCATCCGGCGGGCGCCACTGCCGCTTTACGTACCTGTCGTCCGGTTGTGCCCGCCCGGCGCCCGACGTGCGGTGCACCGGTCCCCGCCGCCCCCCGACACGGACGGGTGGAATCGCAGGAATAACCCCGGTCAGCCGGGTATCCGTGCGGTCCGACGTCTCATGGGGGAGGAAAGATGCTGGGAATCAAACGCCTGGGCCTGATGGCCGCGCTGGTGGTCGTGGGGCTGGCGCCCGCCGCCGCGGCACAGGCCGCGGCGCAGCCGTCGACGCAGGACACGCAGTACCTGCAGGCGGTGCACCAGGTCAACCTGTTCGAGATCACCGCCGGTAACCTGGCCCAGCAGAAGGGTCAGAACCAGCAGGTCAAGGACCTGGGCAAGATGTTCGTCACGGACCACACCCAGCTGGACCAGACGGTGCAGTCGACCGCCCAGCAGCTCAACGTGCAGCTGCCGGCCGACCCGACCGCCGACCAGCAGAAGGTCCTCGACAAGCTGAACAACCTCAACGGGGCCGAGTTCGACAAGGCCTGGGTGACCGCGCAGCTCGCCGGCCACGTCCAGGCCATCCAGGCCACCCAGACCGAGATCTCGCAGGGCTCGGAGCAGTCGGTGGTGCAGATCGCGCAGGACGCGCTGCCGGTCCTGCAGGCGCACTACGACGCGCTGGTGGCCCTGGCCCAGACGCTGGGTGTCCCGGTTCCGCAGACCAGTGCCAGCGGCACGCCCAGCCCGGGCGGCACCACCTCGCCGGGTGGCACCGAGTCGCCGGCTCCGGGCGGCACCGAGACCGAGGAGCCCGCTCCGGGCACCACGGAGACCCCGGTGCCCAGCCAGAGCTGACGTACCGCACGGTCGACGGTGGCCGGTCCGCCCACGGGGCGGGCCGGCCACCGGCTCGTGTCAGTCGGCGCTCGCGAGCCCGATCGCGAACGCCTCCTCCAGGTCGTGCTGGGAGTACGCGCGGAACGCGATGTGCGACTCGGTGTTCAGCACGCCCGGCACCTTCGAGATGCTGCCGGCGATGACCTGCGCGATCTGCTCGAACTCCCGGACGCGGACCATGGCGATCAGGTCGACGTGCCCGGCCACCGAGTAGACCTCGCTGACGCCGGGCAGGTTGGCCAGGGTCTCGGCCACCTCGGGGATGGAGTCGGTGGCGCAGTCGATCAGCACGATCGCGGTGATCACGGGACGGTTCTCCGTTCGTCGGCGACGAGGCCCATGCTAGATCCCGCGGCCCTCACCGCGCCGCCGGGACGGTCAGGTCGTCCCCGGCCCGGATCACCCGGTGGAGGCTCTCCCCGGCCGCGACGGTCGCGCCCGGCCACACCACGGACCGGTCCACGTCACCGTCCACCCGCGCGCCCGCGCCCACCACCGAGCCGGTGACCCGGCCGGTCACCGTCGCCGCCGGGTCCACCAGCCCGTCCGGGCCGGCGGCGTGCAGGTTGGCGCCCAGGTAGTCGGCCGGGGTGCCGGTGTCGTAGAACGTGCCCCGGTAGGGCACCACGGTGAGCGCGCCGGCCGCCTCCGCGGGCCGCCACACCGCCCGGACCAGGTCGCCGAACGTGGCCGGCAGGTCGCGGACCAGCCGCCAGGGCAGCAGCGAGAAACCCACGAACTCGTGACCGTCGAACGTCCCGGGGGCGTCCGGGTCGTCGGCGGGCCGGCCGAGCAGGCGTACGCCGTGCCCGTCCCAGCCGTCCAGCAGCGCGGCGATGTCCGGCCCGGGCGGGGCCGCCGGATCGGCCAGGTACGCGTCGGCGTTGCCCACCAGCACGCCCCGGCCGGCGATCCAGTCCCGCAGCCGGCCGACGCCTCCGGCGGTGCCCAGCGGGGCGTCCGGCTCGACCGACAGGTGGGCCCGGCCGCCGACCCGCGCGACCACCTGGTCACCCAGGTAGCAGGCGTTCACCGCGACCCGTTCCGGACCGGCCAGGCCGAGCCCGGCCAGCCGGGCCAGCGCCCGGTCCAGCAGCGGGACGTTGCCGACCGGGCAGAGCGCCTTCGGCACCCGCTCGGTGAGCGGGCGCAGCCGGGTGCCCTCACCGGCGGCCAGCACCACCGCGCACACCTCGCCCCCCGGCGCCGGAGCGCCCGCGTACGGGGTGCTCACGCGGCCGGTGGGCGCTCGCCGGCGCGCGGGCCGATGCCGTAGAAGCCCAGCAGGTTCGCGGTGGCGCGGCTGAGCCGGGGCAGGTCGTCCAGCGGATGGAAGGCGGCCTCGAAGACCTCGGCCCCGTCCACCTTCAGCTCGGTGGTCGACGCCGGCACCTCCGCCTCGAAGACCACGTCCACCCAGCCCTTGGCGTGCACCACCGCGTTCGGCACCGCCGGGCGCAGCGCGTCGGGGGGCAGGCGGACACCTGATTCCTCGTACAGCTCCCGGGCGGCGCCGACCACCGGGGCCTCGCCGCGTTGCAGCAGCCCGGCGGGCAGCGTCCAGCTGTAGCCGGGCGGCTGGCGCAGCAGCAGGATGCGGCCCGCGCCGGTGGCCTCCGCGTCCTTGACCAGCGTGACCGCGCCGACGACGTACTTCGGCACGGCCAGCCGCACCAGCCGCCGCCGCAGCGGGACCGGAAGCCGGTAGAAGATCTGGTAGCCGAGGGCCCGTCCGGTGGCACGCGCGCGGGGGATCATGCCGTCCAGGCTAGTGGTCCCGGCGCGGACCGGCTTCGTCTACTGCCTGTGGTCGACCAGATCGATCAACTGCTGGACCACGGTGTCCGGCTCGACGGTGCGGTCGAAGACCGCCACCAGCATCGTCTCCAGGTCGGGGTAGCCCAGTTCCTCGGACAGCCGCAGCAGCGGCAGGTCGCTGGCCAGACCCCGGTTGTGCTTGCGCAGCGCCAGCCCGATGGAGGCCCGGCCGAGGCGTACCTTGTCGGCGATCGAGATGCCCGGCTCGGTGTGCTCGGCGAACCAGCGGTTGATCTGCATCTGGGCGTGCGGCGACTTGACGAAGCCCAGCCACTCCCGGCGCGGGCCGCGCGGGGCCACGTCGGCCTCGAAGCCGCTCTCCGCGTCGCGCTCGGTGTAGATCTCCACCACGTCGCCCTCCTCCAGTTCGGAGGAGAGCGGGGCGAGCCGGCCGTTGATCCGGGCCGCCAGGCAGTGGTCGCCGCGCTCGGTGCCCAGCTCGTACGCGAGGTCGACCGGCGTGGCCCCGGCCGGCAGCACCACCTGCCGCCCGTCGGCGACGACCTGGATCTGCGCCTCCGACAGGTCGCAGCGCAGCGACTCCATGAACTGGGTCGGGTCGACGGTCTCCTGCTCCCAGTCGAGCACCCGGCGCAGCCAGGCCAGCTCGTCCGCCCGGTCGACGGCCCGGCCCGCGGCGCGGGGGAAGCGGTAGTGGGCGGCTACGCCGTACTCCGCGGAGCGATGCATCTCGGTGGTGCGGATCAGCACCTCGACGGTGCGGTCCTGCGGGCCGCAGACGCTCGTGTGCAGGGAGCGGTAGAGGTTGTTCTTCGGGGAGGCGATGAAGTCCTTGAAGCGGCCCGGCACCGGCCGCCAGAGCCCGTGCACGGCGCCCAGCGCGGCGTAACAGTCGGTCGCCGGACCGTCCACCACGATCGCGATACGCGGCAGGTCGTACGGGGCCGTGTGACCGCCGGCGACGGTGTCCTTCCAGATCGAGTAGAGGTGGCGGGGGCGGGGGGAGACGTCGGCGTCGACCCGGTTGCGGCGCAGCGCCACCCGGGTGCGGGCCACCACGTCGGCGAGGTAGGCGTCCCAGCCGGGCCGGTCGTGCACGAAGCGGGCGAGCCGGGCGTGCTCCTCCGGCCGCAGGTGCAGCAGGACCACGTCGTCCAGCTCGCGTTTGAGCGTCTGGATACCGAGCCGGTCGCAGAGCGGGACCAGCACCTCCTGGGTCTTGCGGGCGATCCGCTCCCGGGACGCGGCCGAGCGGACGCCGAGCGTACGCATGTTGTGCAGCCGGTCGGCCAGCTTGATCACCAGCACCCGGACGTCCTTGCCGGCCGCCACGATCATCTTGCGGACGGTCTCCGCCTCGGCGGCCTTGCCGTAGAACGCCTTGTCGAACTTCGTCACGCCGTCGACCAGGTGGGCGACCTCGCGGCCGAAGTCCTCCTGGAGCGCCTGGAGCGTGTAGCGGGTGTCCTCCACCGTGTCGTGCAGCAGCGCGGCGACCAGCGTGATGGTGTCCATGCCGAGGTCGGCGCAGATCTGCGCCACCGCCAGCGGATGGGTGATGTACGGCTCGCCGCTCTTGCGGAACTGGCCGCGGTGCATGTTCTCGGCGATCGTGTAGGCGCGGCGCAACACCGAGGCGTCGGCGCTCGCGTGGATGCCGCGATGGGCCCGGACCAGCGCGGTGACCGGGTCGCCGTCGGAGGTCGGCCAGGTGAGCAGGGAACGCAGGCGGCGGGTGAGTGGCAGTTCGCCCTGGGCTGGAAGCGCGCCACCCAGGGCGGCGCCGTGTCCGGCGTCGACGTCCACCTGGGACACCTCCTCACCCCGGCCCTCGGCCGCCGGGAACCGGCGACCGGGAGCAGAGCCCGCGAATCGGGCAGGTCTGCACTCCTTTAACAGACTAAGGGAGTCGAGGTAGTCCGATCGGTCAGTTGGTCATGAGCGTTCGGTCGAGACTTTGTGGGTTCCGCCGCTCTCCGCCTTCGTCAGGAGGTCGCGGAAACGCCCCGCGCCGGCCACCGGCGAGGCCCATCCGGCGCTCGCCTCGACCAGGCGGGTCTCCGGTCGCTCCAACCAGGACAGGATCCGTTCGGTCTCCTCGGCGGTCGCGGCCGGCACCGGCCCGTGCCCGGGCAGCACCGTCTCGGCGGTGGCCCGGATCGCGTCGATCGTCGGTCGCGGATGGACACCCGGCGGGGACACCCCGGCCCCCGCCAGTCGCCCGTGCCGCACCAGCGCCAGCTCCCAGCCGCCCCGGGCCGCCGGCCGGGCGGCGGCCAGCTCGGCGATGCCGGTCAGCGCGGCCAGCCGCTGCATCCGGACCGCCGCGCGCAGCACCGCGACCAGCCGCCCGCGCACCACAGCCGCCTCCTCGTAGCGCTGGGCGGCCGACAGCACCTCGATGCGGGCGAGCAGCGCGTCCACCACCACGCCGGGATCGTCGCTGGTGGCGGTGCGGAACGGCGTCGCCGCCCGGTCGTCGTACTCCTCGGGGGTGATCCGGTGCTCGCAGGGCGCCGGGCAGCGACCCAGCTCGGCCAGCGCGCAGGCCGGCATGGTGGTGCGCCGGGACAGCCGGTGCGTGCACTGCCGCAGCGGCACCGCGTCGTGGAAGCCGGCGGCGGCCAGCTCCGCCGCCTGCCGGGACCGGAACGGCCCCAGGTAGGCCGTGTCGGTGGGCGCGATGTCGCGCACGATCGACAACCGGGGGTACGCCTCGTCGGTGAGCTTCAGCCACACCTGGCGCTCCGGATACTTCGACCTGCGGTTGTACGGCGGCGCGTGCGCCGCGATCAGCCGCAGCTCGCGGACCTCCGCCTCCAGCGAGTGGGCGCACTCCACCGCCTCCACCCGCTCGGCGGCGGCGAGCATCTCGGAGATCCGGGCCCGCTTCTCCGCGGCGGTGAAGTAGCTGCGCACCCGGGTGGCGATGTCGCCGGACGTGCCGACGTAGAGCGGCCGGTCGTCGGCGGCCCGGAAGATGTAGACGCCCGGTACCTTCGGCAGCCCGTCGGCGAGGTGCCGCTTGCGGCGCTGGGTGGGTGTGACCGCGCGGGCGAACTCGATCGCCTCGCCGACCGTGTCGACGCGGTGCCCGCCGAGCCGGCCGATCAGCCCGTGCAGCACGTCGACGGTGGCCTTGGCGTCGTCCAGCGCCCGGTGGGTGGGCTGGGTCGCGGTGCGGAAGTAGGCGGCGAGCGTGCCCAGCTTGCGGTTGGGCACCTCGTCGCGGGTCAGCACCCGCCGGGCCAGCGCGGCCGTGTCCAGCACCCGCGGGTTGGGCCAGCGGTAGCCGTGCTTCGCGCAGGCCGCCTTGAGGAACCCCACGTCGTACGGCGCGTTGTGGGCGACCAGCACGGCGTCGCCGACGAACTCCAGGAAGCTCGGCAGCACCTGCTCGATCGGCGGGGCGGGCAGCAGCATGGCCTGCGTGATGCCGGTGAGCACGGTGATGAACGGCGGGATCGGCACGCCCGGGTTGACCAGCGTGGCGAGCACGCCCAGCTCCTCGCCGCCGCGCACCTTCACCGCGCCGATCTCGGTGATCCCGCCGCCGTCGGGCGCGCCGCCCGTGGTCTCCAGGTCGACCACCACGAAGGTGGTCGCGTAGAGCGGCAGCGCCGGGTCCACGCCGCTGCCCGCCGCAGTGTCCAGGCCGGCCAGCGACTCCTGGACGTACTCCGCTCGTGTCACCCGCGGGACGCTAGCGGCACGGTCCGACACTTGCGTCACTGCGGCCCCAGGAGATACCACGGGGGTACGATGAGAGATCGGCTCACTCACCGGGCGGTGGGCCCGTTCGGGGTGGGAGACTTGCCTCATGCCCCTCACCGAGCCGCACGACGACCACTCCTCCGCGGAGGAGCCGGTCCTCGGCGTGCCCGGCGCCGGTGAGGACGCGCCGACCCCGGTCGAGCCCGAGCCCACCCTGCCCGAACCGGTCCGGCAGCGGA
Source organism: Micromonospora sp. M42 (assembly GCF_000568915.1). NCBI lineage: Bacteria > Bacillati > Actinomycetota > Actinomycetes > Micromonosporales > Micromonosporaceae > Micromonospora > Micromonospora sp. M42. Next base: position 6,114,213 of record NZ_KK037233.1, read on the forward strand.
TCGTGACGCTCACCGCGGCCGTGCTGCCCGGCCTGCCCGCCGACGAGGTGCCGGTGCCGTTGCGGCGGGTCGCCAAGTTCGCCCCGAACCGCCGCGCCCGGCTCGGCGCGCCCGCGATCGCCGCCCAGCTCACCGCCGACCCGCTGTTCCGGCAGCGGGTCACCGCCCGGGTGCTCGCCGACGCCGGCGACCTCGGCGCGGCGGTGGTGGAGGGCACCGCGCCGGCCGCCGCCGACCCGGTCGAGGTGGCCGCGCTGGCCTACCTGGCCCGGCCCCGGGGCTGGCGGGAACTGATCGAGGCCAGCGGCGAGGCGGTACGCGCCGAGGCCGACAGCGCTGTGGTGGCCGAACTGGTCCGCGAGGCCGAGCAGCGGGCCGCCCGCGCCGAGCACGACCGGGCGGTGGCCCGGGTGGAGGCGGAGAAGCTGCGCGACGAGCTGGCCCGGGTCCGCGAGGAGCTGGGTCAGCTCCGCGAGGAGGCGCGCCAGCTCGCCCGTACCCTGCGGGAGACCCAGGCCCGCGAGCGCAAGGCCACCGAACTGCTCGCCACCGAGCGGGGCCGGGCGGCCCGCCGGGCGGCCGACGCGGACGCCGAGCTGCGCCGCGCCCGGGCCCGGCTGGCCGAGGCGGAGGCCGCCGCCGGCGTGGCCCGGGCCAGCGCCAAGGAGGCCCGGTCGGTCGACGACGCCCGGCTGTGGCTGCTGCTGGAGACGATCGGCCAGGCCGCGGTCGGGCTGCGCCGCGAGCTGGCGCTCGACCCGGTGGACAAGCTCCCGGCCGACTTCGTCGCCGACGCGTTCGCCGAGCAGCCGGGCGCCGCGCAGGCCGGCCCGTCGACGCGGGCCCGCGACACCGACGACCCGGCCCGCCTCGACCAGTTGCTCGCGCTGCCCCGGGCACACCTGGTGGTGGACGGTTACAACGTGACGAAGCGGGGCTTCGGCGAGATGTCGCTGGAGCAGCAGCGCAAACGGCTGATCACCGGGCTGGGCGGGATCGCCGCGCAGACCGGGGACGAGGTCACAGTCGTCTTCGACGGCGCCGAGCGGATCCACGGCCTGCCCCCGGCGCCGCGCGGCGTGCGGGTGCTGTTCTCCCGTAAGGGCGAGACCGCGGACGAGCTGATCCGCCGGCTGGTCCGCGCCGAGCCGGCCGGGCGGCCGGTGGTCGTGGTCTCCTCCGACCGCGAGGTCGCCGACGGGGTACGCCGGCACGGCGCGTACCCGCTGGGCGCCGACTCGCTGCTGCGGCGCCTGGCCCGCTCCTGAGCCTTCTCTCTCCCCCTTGATCGACTCCAGATCGGGGGAGTGGTGGGGTCGGGCGCGTGCTGATCGCGCCACTTCGGCGTACTGGTTCTGGTTCGCGGCGGGTGCTGCCTCGTTGTCCGGTTCTGTCGTACCGGGGCGTTAGCGTTCTGGTGACCGACGGTGGTGGTCCCTTCCCCGAGCGCCACCGGCGACCCGTCAGGAGGCGTTGATGCTGATCGACTGCGACACCTGCGGCAACCGTGGCGCCGGCTGCTCCGGCTGCCTGGTGACCGCACTGCTCGACTCCGACCCGGCCGACCTGGGCCCGGCCGAGCACCGGGCGATCGAGGTGTTCGCGCGGGCCGGGTTCGAGGTCGAGGTGCTACCACCCCCCGCGCCCGCGGAGGCGCTGGCGCCGATGCCCCGCCGCCCCGGCCGTCGCCGCCGGGTCGCCTGACGCCGCTCGCCGCTCGCCGCTCGCCGCTCGCCGCCCGCCGCTCGCCGCCCGCCGCCCGCCGCCCGCCGCCCGCCGGCTTCCGCCTGCCACTAAAGGAGGGCTGCCCCCGGGGTGCTCAGGGCGGCCGTCGGGATCACCCCGGCCACTGCTTGCCGATCGGGCCCGTGCCGCCGTCTGCCGCATCGGCCCACCCTGGCATGTGCTGCTCCTCGGTCTCCCGAGTCTGGATTCCAGCCACATCTGACGCTCCTTTTCGTCCCTGCCCCGGCAAGGGCCATCGATCTTGGAGTTGTGGTGCCCAGGATGTCCGAGTAGCCACGTTTGCCAGCCGCCATAACTCCAAGATCGGCGCGCGGGCGGGCTGGGGCCGCGCGCGGGCGGGGCGGGGCCGGGCGCGGGCGGGGCCGGGGCAGGCGGGGGCGGGGCGGGCGGGGCTGCGGGGCGGGCACGGCGGTCTCGCTTGCGCGGCCGGGCAATAGGATGAGCGGTCACGGCGGGAGGGGGCGGGATGACGCGGACCGGGCACGACGGCGGGGTGGAGCGGTGACCCCGCGCGCGTGGGCCCTGCTGACCCTGGCCGGCCTGGCGGTGGCGCTGCTCGTGGCGGTGGCGCTTCTGGTGCCGTGGAGCCGGCCGCCCGCGCCGCGAGCCGACCAGCTCGCGGCGCTGCGTGACCTTCCGGCCGAACAGGTGACCCGGGGCCGCGCGTTTCACGGCGCGCTGCGCCCGGCGGCCTGGTCGGCGCTGGCGGTCGGGCTGGTGGTGGCGTTGCTGCTCGGCCTGACCCCGCTGGGCGGGGCGCCTGGTCGAACTGGCGGGCCGGCCCTTCGGCGGGCACTGGATCGCGCAGGCGGTGCTCGGCGGGCTGGCCGTCATGTTCCTCGCCGACCTGCTCACCCTGCCGTTCGCGGCCTGGCGGCGCACCGTGCTGGTCCGCTACGGGCTGAGCACCCAGAGCTGGGGCGGCTGGGCGGTCGACCTGCTCAAGTCGTACGCGGTCAGCGCCGTGATCGGCGCGCTGGTGCTGCTCGGCTTCTACACCGTGGTCCGCCTGGCCCCGCGCTGGTGGTGGGCGTTCGGCGCGGCCGGCGCGGCGGCGCTGGTGGTGGTGCTGTCGTTCGTGCTGCCGGTGCTCGTCGAGCCGGTGTTCAACCGGTTCACGCCGATGGAGCCGGGCCCGCTGCGCAGCGAGCTGACCGCGATGGCGGCCCGGGACGGCGTACCGGTGCGCGACGTGCTCGTCGCCGACGCGTCGCGGCGCACCCGGGCGGTGAACGCGTACGTCTCCGGGCTCGGGCCGACGCGGCGGGTGGTGGTCTACGACACGCTGCTGCGCGAGGCGGAGCCGGCCGAGGTGACGAGCGTGGTCGCCCACGAGCTGGGGCACGCCAAGGACCGGGACGTGTGGACCGGCACGCTGCTCGGCGCGCTCGGCGCCGCCGCCGCGGTGGTGGCGCTCTACCTGATCGGCTCCTGGACGCCGCTGCTGCGGCTCGCCGGCGTCGACTCGATCGCCCAGCCGCGGGCGTTCCCGTTGCTGATCGCGCTGGTCACGGTCGCCGGCCTGCTCACCACGCCGGTGCAGGCGCTGGTCTCCCGCCGGATCGAGGCCCGCGCCGACGCCCACGCGCTGGCGCTCACCGGCGACCCGGCGACGTTCGAGGCGATGCAGCGCCGGCTGGCCGGGGTGAACCTGGCCGACCCCGACCCGCCGCGCTGGGAGCACCTCTGGTCGGCGACCCACCCGTCCACCGTGGAGCGGATGGCCGCCGCCCGCGCCTATGCCAGGGAGTCCGGCCGATGAGCCGCACCTTGCTGATCACCAACGACTTCCCGCCGCGCCCCGGTGGCATCCAGTCCTTCGTGCACAACCTCGCGGTGCGACAGCAGCCCGGCTCGGTGGTGGTCTACGCGTCGAGCTGGCGCGGGGCGGAGAAGTTCGACGCCGACCAGCCGTTCGAGGTGGTGCGGGAACGTACCCGGGTGCTGCTGCCCACGCCGCTGATCGCGCGGCGGGCGGCGCGGCTGGCCCGCGCGTACGACTGCGACACGGTCTGGTTCGGCGCGGCGGCCCCGCTGGGGCTGCTCGCGGCGGGCCTGCGGCGGCGGTCCGGGATCCGCCGGGCGGTGGCGTTGACCCACGGGCACGAGGTGGGATGGGCGGCGCTGCCCGGCGCCCGCTCTGCCCTGCGCCGCATCGGCCGGGGCGTGGAGGTGACCACCTACCTCGGCGAGTACACCCGGACGCGGCTGGCGCGCGTGCTGGACGGGCTGACCGAGCTGCGACGGCTCGCGCCCGGCGTGGACGTGGACACCTACCACCCGGACGTCGACGGCACGAAGGTCCGCGAACGGCTCGGGCTGGCCGACCGGCCGGTGGTGGTGTGCGTGTCGCGGCTGGTGCCCCGCAAGGGCCAGGACATGCTGATCCGCGCGCTGCCGGAGATCCGCCGCCGGGTGCCCGGCGCCGCGCTGCTGGTGGTCGGCGGCGGACCGTACCGCTCGACGCTGGAGAAGCTGGCCCGGCAGAGCGGGCTGGAACGCGACGTGGTGTTCACCGGTTCGGTGCCGTCGGCCGACCTGCCCGCCCACTACGCGGCCGGTGACGTGTACGCGATGCCCTGCCGCACCCGTAACCGGGGCCTGGACGTGGAGGGCCTCGGGATCGTCTACCTGGAGGCGGGCGCCACCGGGCTGCCGGTGGTGGCCGGCGACTCCGGGGGCGCGCCGGACGCGGTCCGCGACGGCGAGACCGGGTACGTGGTCGGCGGCCGGGACGTGGCCCAGCTCGCCGACCGGGTGGCCACGCTGCTCGCCGACCGGGACCTGGCCGGCAGTTTCGGCGCCGCCGCCGGGCCTGGGTGGAACGGGAGTGGCGCTGGAAGACGCAGGCGCAGCGGATGGCCGCGCTGCTGGCCGGCTGACCACCGCCCCCGAACCCGCAAGCGGCTCCGGCACGACGGCGAGCCGCCTCAGGAGACGGCTTCGACGTGCACGGGCACCCGGCCCAGGTGCGGTGCCGCCGGGCCGGGGCGGCCGAAGTGCCAGCCCTGCCCGGCGTCGCAGCCGATCGCGCGCAGCCGGTCCGCCTGGTCGGCCGTCTCCACGCCCTCGGCGGTGACGGTCAGGTCCAGCGCGTGCGCCAGCGACACGAGCGAGGCGAGGATCCGCTCGTCGGTGCCGCTGTCCGGCGCGCGCAGGCCGGTGACGAACTCACCGGCCACCTTCAGCTCGTCGACCGGCAGGTCCCGCAGGTACGCGAGGTTGCAGTAGCCGGTGCCGAAGTCGTCGATGGCGACCCGGACCCCCAGGTCACCGAGCACCCGCAGCGCCCGCACCGGCTCGACCACGGTGCTCATCATGGTGCTCTCGGTGATCTCCAGTTGCAGCCGGCGCGGCGGCAGGCCGGTGCGGCCGAGCACGCCGCGTACCTCGGGCACCAGGTCGGCCCGGTGCAACTGGCGTACGGCGAGGTTGACGCTGACGAACGGCGCGTCGCCGTCGACCGCCGACCAGGTGCCCGCCTCGCGGCACGCCTCGGCCAGCACCCAGCTGCCGAGCGGGACGATCAGCCCGGTCTCCTCGGCCAGCGGGATGAAGCTGTCCGGCCGCAGCACGCCCAGTTCGGGGTGGCGCCAGCGGACCAGCGCCTCCATGCCGAGGACCCGCCCGTCGCGCAGGGACGTCAGCGGCTGGTAGTCGAGGTAGAACTCGCCCCGGTCCAGGGCGGCGGGGATGGCCGCGGACAGCGCGTACCGGGCCAGGTCGCGGCGGTTGCGGTCGGCGTCGAACAGCGACCAGCGGGCCCCGCCCGCGGCCTTGGCCCAGTGCAGCGTGCTGTCGGCCGCGCGCATCAGCTCCATCGGGGAGGTGCCCGCGACCGGGCGCTCCACGATGCCGATGCTCGCCGAGACGGTCAGCTCGTGGCCGTCGACCAGCGCCGGCTCGCGTACCGCGGCCAGCGCCGCCTCGGCGACCTGCACCGCGTCGTCGGTGCCGGTCGTGCGCTCGATCAGGATCACGAACTCGTCGCCGCCGAGCCGGGCCACCAGATGCTCGCCGAGCGCCTCGTGCAGCCGCTGCGCCACCGCGACCAGCAACGAGTCGCCGACCTGGTGGCCGAGGGAGTCGTTGACGACCTTGAACCGGTCCAGGTCCAGGAAGCAGACGCCGACCCGGTCGGCGCCCCGGTTGATCGCGGCGGCCAGCCGCTCGGTGAACAGCGTGCGGTTGGGCAGGCCGGTGAGCGGGTCGTGGGTGGCCTGGTGCCGGAACCGGGCCTCGCTGTCGCGCAGCGCCCGTTCCGCCTGCGCACGGGCCATCATGGCGGCCCGGCGGATGGACTCCTGCTCGTCGAGCGTGCGGTCGCGCAGCGCGCGGGCGTACCCGGTGGCGACGGTGGCGAGCAGCCGGGCCATCCGGTCCTCGACATCGTCGACGACCAGGTCGAGGTCGCGGACCAGGCGCAGCTGGATCACCTCGACGGTGCGGCCCAGCCCTTCGGCGGAGGCGATGTGCGCCTGCACCAGCTCCGCGCCGACCTGCTGGCCGATCCGCAGGTCGAACGGCTCGGCACGCAGCGCCTGGGCCAGCCGTTCGGTGAGCCGTTGCAGCATCTCCTCCAGCTGCGACTGGGTCATCGGCAGGTAGCTGGTGCCGGACACCGCCTTGGCCCAGGCCCGGGCGAACACGCCGGGCCTGCTGCGGGCCGCGTCGTCACCCACCGAGCCGCCCGACCCCGCCCATGAACACGGCCCGCTCGGCGTTCTCGGCCTGGTCGGGGGAGTCCGGCCGCCACTGCGGCACCCACACCACACCCGGGTCGACCAGTTCGAAGCCGTCGAACAGCGCGGTCAGTTCGGCCCGGCTGCGGATCCAGAGCTGGCTGTCGGTGCGCCGGTAGACCCGCTCCGCCTCGGCCCGCTCGCCGGTGCCGTCGCGGCCCTCCTCGCTGGCCTGGGAGAGCACCAGGTGGCTGCCGGGCGCCAGTGCTCCGCGCAGCGTCCGCAGGATCTCCTCGGGGCGGTCGCTGTCCGGGATGAAGTGCAGCACCGCCACGATCATCACCGCGACCGGACGGCTGAAGTCCAGCAGCCGGGTGACCTCCGGATGGGTCAGGATCGCCTCCGGGCGGCGCAGGTCCTCCTGGAGCACGGTGGCGTGCTCGTTGCCGGCCAGGATCTCCTGGCTGTGCGCCACCGCCACCGGGTCCACGTCGACGTAGACGACGCGCGACTGCCCGTCGATCCGCTGGGCGATCTCGTGCACGTTGCCGACGGTGGGGATGCCGGAGCCGATGTCGAGGAACTGGCGGACGCCGGCCTGGGCGAGGTACTGCACGGCCCGGCGCAGGAACGCGCGGTTGGCCTGGGCCATCAGTGGCGCCTCCGGCACCGCCTCCACCATCGCGCGGGCGGCCGCCCGATCGGCGGCGAAGTTGTGCGAGCCGCCGAGGTAGTAGTCGTACATGCGGGCGACGCTGGGGCGTTCGATGTCGATCGTCTCGGGTGCCCAGTCCGGCCGCTGCATGTCCTGCCCCTCGGGTGTCGACGGCGCGCGGTGGTCACCGCCGCGCGGATCACCCGGGTATTCTGCCCCTCCGCCGTCGTGGTGCAAAGACCGTCGTCGCTATGCGTCCGGCCGTTCACCGTACGCGGTCAGCCGCACCCACGACGCCGGAGAGGCCCGCGTCCGCGGTGGACGGGGCCTCTTCCGGCGGTGTGCCTCAGAACTTGGGCGCGTCCGGTGCCTCGAGCAGGCCCAGCCGCAGCGCGGTCATCAGCGCCTGGGCCCGGTTGGCGGCGCCCAGCTTCTCGTAGAGCTTGGAGATGTGGGTCTTGGCGGTCGACTCGCTGACGAACAGCTGCTTGGCGATGCCCGCCACGCTCATGCCGTCGGCGAGCAGCCGCAGCACCTGGCCCTCACGGGGGGACAGCTGCGGGCCGGACGGGGCCAGCCGGCGCTTCATCGCCTCGGCCAGGTCGGCGGCGGTGAACGCGCTGGGGGAGGAGGCGGCGTGCCGGGCGGCGGCGACCACCTCGTCGGCCGGCGCGGTCTTCGGCACGAACGCGCTCGCGCCGGCTTCCAGGGCGCCGAAGAGCTGGTCGTCGCCGGCGTACATGGTCAGCACGACGATGCCCATCGACGCGCTGGACTTGCGCAGGGCGCGGGTGGCCTCCAGGCCGCTGCCGTCGGGCAGGCGAAGGTCCATGATCACCACGTCGGGCTGGAGCGCGCCGGCCTGGCGCACGCCCTCCGCGGCGGTGGCGGCCTCGCCCACGACCTCGAACTGGCGGTCACGCTCGAACGCGTGACGAAGACCCTTACGGATGAGGTCGTGGTCGTCGACTAGGAGAACCTTGGTACGGGTGGCCGGTGTCGGACTGCTGGTCATCCTCGGGTTACTCCCCTTCTGCTGCTGCGGCGCTGCCGCGCACCTTATCGCGCCGGGGCGACGAGCCGAGCACCACGGCCACTGTCGTCCCACTGGGTCGACGTGGCCTGATCTCCAACCGGCCTCGGATACGTTCCGCCCTCTCGGCCATGATCGCAAGGCCATAGTGCCCGTCCGGGCGCTGGTCACCGATGCCGTGACCGTCATCCGACACTTCGATTCGGGTGTACGGGGGATCCACCTCGCACGTGACCCACAGATTCGACGCGCCGGCGTGCTTACGGGCGTTCGTCACCGCCTCCTGCGCGATGCGCAGCAACTCGGCCTCCGTGGCGGCCGGCAGCCGGGCGGTGGACTCGTCGAGTGACAGGTGCACCCGCAGGCCGCCGGAGGCGCCGACGGTGCGGGCGTACTCGGCGATGGCGGCGGCCAGGCCACCGTGCCGGTCCACCTCGCTGCGCAGCTCGAACAGGCTCAGCCGCAGCTCGGTGATCACCCGGGTCACCTCCTGGCGCAGCGTGCGCAGCGAGTCGGCGGTCTCGTCGGCGTCCTCGTGCACGGTGGCCAGGGCGTTGTCGATGCCGTACCCGACCATGACCAGTTCCTGGGCGACCCCGTCGTGGATCTCCCGGGCCAGCCGCTGCCGCTCCTCGTTGGTCGCCAGCGAGCGCACCTCGTCGAAGAGCAGCGCCGCCTCCAGCCGCAGCGCCGCCGGGCCGGTCAGCGCCGTCACCCGGGACACCACCGGCGGCGGGTACGCGGCGGCGGTGTCCGCCTCGATCACCACCAGGCCGACCGTGCGTACGCCCGCCACCAGCGGCACGATCAGCGCGGAGACCTCGCCGGAGTGCCGGGACCGGGCCTGCGACCGGGACGAGACGGTCGGCTGCTGGCTGGCCCAGGCGTCGGCGATGGCCGAGTCGGCGTCGAGCGTGGTCTCCCAGTCGACCCGGTCCGCGCCGATCTGGGCCAGCACCACCAGCCGGCCGCCGCCGCTGGCGGAGAGCACCGCGCCCCGGTCGGTCTTCGCCACCACCCGCAGCTCCTCCAGCAGGTGCTCGGAGATGCCGCCCGGGTCGAGCGTGGCGCCGGGCAGCTGGCGGGCGACCGTACGCAGCTGGGTGAGCAGCCGGGTCGCCTCGGCGTACGGCTGGGGTTTGCCCTCGCCGCGGACCCGCATCACGCGCTGGAGCGTGCCGGCGGTGTAGAGGCCGAGACCGGCCAGGATCAGCCACTGGGCGCAGACCGCCAGGTAGCCGACCTGACCGAGCTGCGCGCCGCCGTCGACCCGGGTGAACGCGGCGCTCGCCACGAGCGTCGCCGCCGCCACCGCGAGCAGCGCGGCGCCCTCGCGGAACCGGCGGCTCAGCGCGGTCACGGTGACCGGCACCGCGAGGTACGGCAGCACCGCCGAGGCGCCAACGCCCCCGGTGACACCGGTGAGGTGAGTGTCGGCGGCGACCTGGCTGGCGGCCAGCCCGAGCACCACCACCTCGGCGAACCTGCTGATCGGGGTGAGCAGCCGGTGCTGTGGGGCGAGCACGGCGGGCAGCCCCGCGACGCCCAGCAGGGCGATCCACCAGAGCTGGGCGGCGTCGCGGGTGGCGAACAGGGTCAGGGCGGCGACCAGCGCGAGGAGGACCGCGCGGGCCGCGACCGCGAGGGGCTGCGTCTGCGGCTGGCCGGATGTGGAGGCGGGCACGTGACGGATCGTAGTCAGCGTTGGTAGATCTCCGCGATCTCCGAGGCGTACGTCTTGTGCACGACCTGCCGCTTGACCTTCAGCGACGGGGTCAGCTCACCGGTGGTCTCGGTGAAGTCCTGCGGCAGGATCCGGAACACCTTGATCGCCTCGGCCTTGGAGACCGCCTGGTTGGCCTGGTCGATCGCGCCCTGCACCTCGGCGCGCAGCGTCGCGTCCTCGCGCAGCTCGGCGATGCTCGTGGTGTCCGGGCGGCCCTGCGCGGCGAGCCACTTCGGCAGCGCCTCCTCGTCGATGGTGACGAGCGCGGCGATGAACGGCTGCCGGTCGCCGACCACTACGCACTGGCTGATCAGCGGGTGCGCCCGGACCTGGTCCTCCAGCACCGCCGGGGCGACGTTCTTGCCGCCGGCGGTCACGATGATCTCCTTCTTGCGGCCGGTGATGCTCAGGTAGCCGTCCTCGTCGAGGTGCCCGAGGTCGCCGGTGCGGAACCAGCCGTCGGCGCTGATCGCCTCGGCGGTGGCCGCCTCGTTGTGCCAGTAGCCCTGGAAGACGATGTCGCCGGCGATGAGGACCTCGCCGTCGTCCTCGATCCGGATGGTGACGCCGGGCAGCGGGCGGCCGACGGTGCCGATCCGGGTGCCGGTGGGCAGGTTCGCGGCGGCGGCCGGGGAGGTCTCGGTCAGGCCGTACCCCTCGCAGATGGTCACCCCGATGCCGCGGAAGAAGTGCCCGAGGCGCGCGCCCAGCGGCGCGCCGCCGGAGATGGCGTCGCGGCACCGGCCGCCCATCGCCGCCCGCAGCTTGCGGTAGACCAGCTTGTCGAAGAGGGCGTGCTGCGCGCGCAGGCCCAGGCCGGGACCGCCGGGCAGCTCCTGCGCCTCGCTCCAGGCGATGGCGACCTTCTCCGCCCGGTCGAAGATCTTGCCCTTCCCCTCGGACTCGGCCTTCTGCCGCGCGCCGTTGTAGACCTTCTCGAAGACCCGGGGTACGGAGAGCACGAACGTCGGCTTGACGTCCTGCAGCTCGGCGACCAGGTTCTTGGTGTCCGCGCAGTGCGCCATGGTGGCCCGGGCGTGCACCACGCCGACCTGGATGAGCCGGGCGAAGGCGTGCGCGAGCGGCAGGAACAGCAGCGTCGAGGCGCCCGGGCGGAACAGGTTCGGCAGCACCGGCACCGCGTTGGCGATGTCGGTGTAGATGTTGCGGTGGGTCAGCACGCAGCCCTTCGGCCGGCCGGTGGTGCCGCTGGTGTAGATGATCGTGGCGACGTCGCCGGCCTTGAGCATGGAGCGGCGCGTCTCGACCTCGGCCGGGTCCACCGCCTCGCCGGCGGTGACCAGGTCGTCCACCGCGCCCAGCTCGATCTGCCAGACCTCGCGCAGCTCGGGCAGCCGGTCCCGGACGCCGGCGACCAGGGTGGCGTGCGCGGTGCTCTCCACCACCACGGCGACGGCGCCGGAGTCGCCGAGGATCCAGGCGGCCTGCTCGGCGCTGGAGGTCTCGTAGATCGGCACGGTGACCGCGCCGGCGGCCCAGATCGCGTAGTCGAACAGGGTCCACTCGTAGCGGGTGCGGCTCATCAGGCCGACCCGGTCGCCGGGGGAGACGCCCGCCGCGATCAGGCCCCGGGCCACCGCGACCACCTCGTCGCGGAACTGCCGGCAGGTCACCTCCTCGCGCGCCGTCCCCGCGCCGGGACGGACGAACTGCACGGTGTCCGGGGCGACCTCGGCGTTTTCCCAGACCGGGTCGGTCAGGTTGGCCGCGTCGCCGACGGTGACGATCGGCGGGACGGAGAACTCGCGCACCTGCACTCCCTCGTGCTCTACCGGCGGGGGCCGGCCTGGTCGGCTCTGTCGAAACCTACCCGCACACCCCGGGGGGTCGGCCAGGGAGGTTGGCCGACCGGCTGGTGGGAGGCCCGTCGGCGGGTGGAGCGGCGCCGGGCGGGACGCGGCCGGGTAGCCTCCCCCCATGGCGGACTCCTCCACCCAGTCGATCATCATCGGCGCGTCACCGGATCGGGTGGCGGCCGTCATCTGCGACTTCCCCAGTTACCCCGAGTGGACCGAGGCGGTACGCGAGGCCGAGGTGATCGAGGAGTACGAGGACGGCTATGCCAGCCAGGTCCGGTTCACCCTCGACGCGGGCGTGCTGGCCGACGAGTACGTGCTGGCCTACGAGTACGCCGAGGACATCTCCCGGATCGAGTGGCGCCTGGTCGCCCCGTCGAAGATGCAGCGGTCCCAGCGCGGGTCGTACGACCTGGTGGGCAACCCGGACGGGACGACCACGGTGACCTACACGCTGGAGGTGGAGCTGTCCGTGGCGATGCTCGGCATGTTCCGCCGCAAGGCCGAGAAAATGATCATGGATACGGCGTTGAAGCAGCTCAAGCGCCGGGTAGAAGCACCCGGTGCGGCGCACTGACCCGACCGTCCCGGTAGTCACGCTGGAGGAGCCGAACCATGGGCACCACTGATCCGGGTTCGGCCCGGGAAGAGGCCGAGCGCCTCGTCGCCACCCTGCTCGCCGGCGCGAAGATGGCCGCCGCGGCGCCCGGCTCCGGCGCCTGGGGTCCGCTCGGTGGGATCCTCTCCGGTGTCCTCGGTCACACCCCGCCCGGCGCCGGGCCCGCTCCGGAGACGCCCGCGCCCGCCGGTTTCGCCACCGGCTCGCCGGAATGCTGTGTCTGCCCCGTCTGTCGCGGTATCGCCGCGTTGCGCGACCCGAGTCCGGAATTCGCCGAGCGGCTCGCCACCGGCGCCGGGGACCTGGCGGCCGGCGTGGCGAGCCTGCTGCGCGCGTTCACCCCCGCCGAGCCGGAGCGAACCGCCGACGACGGCACCGCCGCGGCGGACGGATCCGGGGACCACGTGTGGCGCGAGGCGACCCGTACCGGGCATGATTCTCAGCCGGCACCCGAGCAGGACGTGTGGTCCGCCGCCACCCGGGGGGAGGGCGCGGCCGATTCGGGTGCCGCCGCCGACGCCGCCGGGCCGCCGGAGCCGGCGACGAGCCGGCCACCGGCCGGCCGTCCCGTGGTGCCCGCCTCGCGGGCGTCCGGAGAGGTGGGCGCGGACGCACCAGGCGACGGGGCCTGACCACCGGACATCCCGGGACCGTACGGCTGGTTCGGCCGGTCCCCGGGCAGCACAGCAGAGGGGAGTGGCAGCGGTGACGCTGACCATCGGAGTCGACGTCGGTGGCACGAAGGTGGCCGGCGGTGTCGTGGACGACGCCGGCACGGTACTCGTGCAGACGCGACGGGACACCCCCGCCGACGACGTGGCCAAGACCCGCGACGTCATCATCGAGGTGGTCACCGAACTGGCCGCCGGGCACGCCGTCGAGGCGGTCGGCATCGGCGCCGCCGGCTGGATCGACGCCTCCCGCTCCACCGTGCTGTTCGCCCCGAACCTGGCCTGGCGGGACGAGCCGCTGCGCACGTACGTCGGGGACGCCACCGGCCTGCCGGTGATCGTGGAGAACGACGGGAACGTGGCCGCGTGGGCGGAGTTCCGCTACGGTGCGGCCCGCGACGCCGACGACTCGATGGTCATGTTCACCATCGGCACCGGCGTCGGCGGCGGCATCGTGCTCGGCGGCGGCCTGGTCCGCGGCGCCAACGGCATCGCCGCCGAGCTGGGGCACATGCTCACCGTGCCGGACGGCCACCAGTGCGGCTGCGGCCGGCTGGGCTGCATCGAGCAGTACGCCAGCGGCAGCGCCCTGGTCCGCTTCGCCCGCGCCGCCGCCCGGCAGGAGCCGCACCGGGCCACCGCGCTGCTGGAGCTGGCCGACGGCGAGGCCGAGTCGATCACCGGCCCGATGGTGACCGCCGCGGCCAAGGGCGGCGACCCGGTCTCCACCGAGGCGTTCGCCCAGGTCGGCCGCTGGCTCGGCACCAGCCTCGCGGACATGGCGCAGATCCTCGACCCGCAGGTGCTGGTGGTGGGCGGCGGCGTGATCGACGCCGGTGACCTGCTGCTCGGCCCGACCCGCCGGTCGTTCGCCGAGGCGCTGGCCCAGCGCAGCCGCCTGCCCGTCGCCGAGGTACGCCCGGCCGAGCTGGGCAACACCGCAGGTGTGATCGGCGCCGCCGACCTGGCCCGGCGGATCTGACATGACGGACTCGGGTGTGCCGCTGCGGGTGCTGTCGTACAACGTCCACGGCCAGCGGGACGACACCGCCGCGCTGGCCGAGGTGGTCCGGGGCGCGGAGCCGGACGTGGTGATCGTCCAGGAGGGACCGCGCCGGTTTCGGTGGCGGCAGAAGTGCGCCGCGCTCGCCGAGTCGTTCGGCATGGTGGTGGCGGCCGGTGGCCTGCCGTCGCTGGGCAACGTGCTGCTGACCAGCCTGCGGGTGCGGGTCACCGAAACCAGCTGCCAGCGGTATCCGCTGACGCCGGGGCGGCACATGCGCGGCGCCGCGTACGCGCGCTGCCGGGTCGGCGGCGTCGACGTGCTGCTGGCCGGCTCGCACCTGTCCACCGACCCGGCCGAGCGGCCCGCGCAGGCGGCCGCGTTCAAGCGGGAGCTGGCCGCGTCCACGCTGCCCGTGGTGGCCGGCGCGGACCTCAACGAGGGCCCGGACGGGCCGGCCTGGCGGACGGTCGCCGAGGGGCTCACCGACGCGGCGCTGGCCGCCGACCGGGCCGACCGGCACACGTTCTCCTGCGCCGACCCGCGCCGCCGCATCGACGCGCTGTTCGTCGACCCCCGGATCACAGTGGTCGACTACGACGTGGTGGACACGCCGCTGACCCGTCGCGCCAGCGACCACTTCCCGGTCCTGGTGGACCTGCTGCTGCCCACCGCCTGACGGCCGCGGACCCGCCGGCCGTGACGCACGGTCACGGACCCGGCGGCCGGCAGGACAACCGCTTCGCCGCCTTTGCTCTGCCGCCACATGCGCATCAGTTACCCGTCGTGATCGGCGGCCGCCTCCCGGCCGGCCGGCCGAGAGGCGTCAGGCCAGTTCCCGCCGGTGCCGCGTCCGTGGCGGCAGAGCAAAGGGCGCACGAGGTACGCCTCCGGCGCGGCCGGTCCATTCACGCTCGGTGACCGGGCCCGTGGTGACGCTGTGTCAAGCGAGTCGAGCGGGTGGGCGGCGGCGAAATCGGTGGCTGGACAACCGCTGGCATTCTCGGCAGGATTTCGCGGTGTCCTCCTCCACCGACCCCGGCCACCCCGATCCGGACTCCACGGTCGCATCGAGCCGTGCCGAACGCCCGGTCTCCGACCGGGGTGACACGGTCTGCGTCATCGGCGCCGGCGCCAGCGGCCTGACCGCCGTCAAGAACCTCCGCGAGGCCGGCTTCGGCGTGGACTGCTACGAGCGGGAGACAGGCGTCGGCGGCGCCTGGAACTGGCGGCACGACCGCAGCCCGGTGTACGCCAGCACGCACCTGATCTCGTCCCGGCCGTTCACCCAGTTCCCCGACTTCCCGATGCCGGACGACTGGCCGGACTACCCGCACCACAGCCAGCTGCTGTCCTACTTCGAGCGGTACGCCGACCACTTCGACCTGCGCCAGCACGTCTGGTTCGGCACCGAGGTGGTCCGGGTCGAGCCGGTCGAGGGGGACCGGTGGGACGTGACCACGCGCAGCACCGGCGGCTACGGCCCCGAACGCACCTCCCGGTACGCCGCCGTGGTGCTCGCCAACGGGCACAACTGGTCGCCGAAGCTGCCCCGCTACGAAGGGCTGGAGCAGTTCCGGGGCGAGGTCATGCACGCCTCGTCCTACAAGGACCCGGCGCAGCTGCGCGGCAAGCGGGTGCTGGTGGTGGGCGCCGGCAACACCGGCTGCGACATCGCGGTCGAGGCGGCCCAGCAGGCGTCGCACTGCTGGCACTCCACCCGGCGCGGCTACTGGTACGCCCCGAAGTACGTCCTCGGCCGCCCCGCCGACCAGGTGAACGACACGCTGCTGGCGCTGCGGGTGCCGCTGCGGGTCCGGCAGTGGCTCTACCACTGGACGCTGCGGCTGACCGTCGGCGACCTGACCCGGTTCGGCATGCCCGAGCCCGACCACCGCGTCTACGAGACGCACCCGATCGCCAACAGCCAGCTCGTCTACTACGTCGGGCACGGCGAGGTCACGCCGGTGCCGGACGTGGCCCGGTTCGACGACCGTGCGGTCGAGCTGACCGACGGCCGGCGCATCGACCCGGAGCTGGTCGTCTTCGCCACCGGCTACCTGCCGCGCTTCGAGTTCCTCAAGGGACAGGTGCTCGGCGACGAGGACGGGTCCGGGCGGCCCCGGCTGTGGCTCAACGCGTTCACCGCCGGGTATCCCACGCTCGCCGTGGTCGGCCTGGTGCAGCCGGACTCCGGCATCTTCCCCATCTCGCACTGGCAGAGCGTGCTGTTCGCCCGGCTGCTCACGCTGCGCGCCACCCGGCCGGAGCGGGCCGCCGCGTTCGAACGCAAGGTCCGCGCGGGCCTCGGCGAGCGGTACTCGGCCAAGGTCAAGGACAGCACCCGGCACTGGTTCGAGGTCGGGCACGCCGACTACCTGCGTGCGCTCCAGCGGGCGCTGCACGAGCTGGAGGGTGTCAAATGACGGTTGAGCGTGTGCGGGTGGTCCGGTCCTGGGAGTGGGCCCGGCCGGAGCGGCCCGCCCGCCGGGAGGTGCTCGCCGCCGTACCCGAGCGGGAGGAGGCGAAGCCGCCGCTGCTGTTCGTGCCCGGCTTCGGCCACGGCGCGTGGGCGTTCGCCGAGCTCTGGCTGGGGCACGCCGCCGGTCTTTTTAACCCGGTTTACGCGCTTTACCCTGCTCTGTTTTTGTGGGCAGCGAGCCGGCGCCGGAGGCGACGCTGCGCTCGTACACCCATGACGTGACGCAGGTGGCGGCGAGCCTGCCGCGGCAGGCGGTGCTGGTGGGGCACGGCGCCGGCGCCCGGGTCGTGGCGCACGCGCTGGCCCGCTACCCGGCGCGGGCCGCGGTGCTGGTGGCGCCGGTGCTCGCCGGCTGGGCGACGTTCGGCACGGCGTTGCGGCGCAATCCGGCCGGGACCCTGCCGGCGGTCTTCGGCGCCGGGCTGCGGCTGCACCGGCGGCAGCTGTTCAGCCGGGAGATGCCCGACGCCGACGCTCGGCGGCACCTGGCCCGGCTGGGCCGGGCCGGGCGGCGGGCGCAGTGGCAGCTGCTGACCGGCCGGGGGCCGGAGCCGGCGGTGGGCCGGCCACCTGTGCTGGTGCTGGGCAGCCCGGACGACCGGGTCGTGCCGGCGTCCGCGCTGATCCGGGCCGCCCAGCGGTACGCCTCCGCGCCGCTGCTCTTCCCCGGCATGGGGCACGACCTGATGCTCGACGCCCGCTGGCGGGAGCCGATCGACGCGATCCTGGACTGGCTGGACAAGGACCCGGCGTCCGCGGCGGGGTGAGCGCCGGGGCGCCGGCTCAGCGGGTTGCGGCGCGGCGGCCGGCGAGCGACCCGCTCTCCTCCAGCGCGCTCAGGTAGGACGCCGCCCAGGCGTGGATGTCGTTGCGCGCCAGATGGTCGCGCATCGCGCGCATCCGCGCCGACACGTCCTCCGGGCCGGCCCGCAGCGCGGCCAGCAGCCCCTGCTTGAGGCCGTCGAGGTCGTGCGGGTTGACCAGGTACGCCTGCTCCAGCTCGGAGGCGGCGCCGGCGAACTCGCTGAGCAGCAGCGCGCCGGTGCCGTCGACCCGGGCCGCCACGTACTCCTTCGCGACCAGGTTCATCCCGTCGCGCAGCGGCGTCACCGCCATCACGTCCGCGACGCGGTAGAGCGCGACCAGCTCGGCCCGGTCGAACGGCTGGGAGAGGTAGTGGATCGCCGGCTCGCCGACCCGGCCGAACTCGCCGTTGATCCGCCCGACCTGGTGCTCGACCCGGTCCCGCAGGATCTGGTACTGCGCCACCCGGTCGCGGCTGGGCACCGCCACCTGCACCAGCACGGTGTCGCGGACCTTGATGTCGCCGCTGGCGAGCAGCTCGCGGTACGCCTTGAGCCGCTGCTCGATGCCCTTCGTGTAGTCCATCCGGTCGACGCTGAGGATCACCTGCTCCGGCTGGCCCAGGTCCTGCCGCAGGCGGCGGGCCCGCTCGGCGACCTCCGGGCGGGCCGCGAGCGCGGACATCTCGGCGGTGTCGATGGCGACCGGGAAGGCGCCGATGCGCACCACCCGGCCGTCGACGCCGATCCGCCGGTCGGTGGCGGGCAGGCCGAGCACCTTGGTGGCGAGCTGGGCGAAGTTGTGCGCGGCCTGGGCCCGCTGGAAGCCGATCAGGTCGGCGCCGAGCATGCCGCGCAGCAGCTCGGCGCGGCGCGGCAACTGCATGAACAGCTCCGGCGGCGGGAACGGCACGTGCAGGAAGAAGCCGATCCGCAGGTCCGGTCGCAGGTCGCGGAGCAGGCCGGGCACCAGCTGGAGGTGGTAGTCCTGCACCCAGACCAGGCCGCCGGGCTCGGCCGTCTCGGCCGCGGCCTCGGCGAAGCGCTGGTTGACCCGCTGGTACGCCTCCCACCACCGGCGGTGGTACTCCGGCTGCTCGACGGCGTCGTGGTAGAGCGGCCAGAGGGTGGCGTTGGCGAAGCCCTCGTAGTGGTCGCGGAAGTCCTCGGCGCTCAACGGGACGGTGTGCATCCGGACGCCGTCCACGTCCGGCAGCGCGGGGGCGGGACCGGTGCCGCCGGCCCAGCCGACCCAGGTGGCGGGCGTCTGCCGCAGCAGCGGGTGCAGGGCGCTCACCAGGCCGCCGGGGCTGCGGCGCCACTCGAAGGCGCCGTCGGGCGCCACACTGTCGTCGATGGGGAGGCGGTTGGCCACCACCACCAGGGGGCTCTGTCGCATCGGGCATTCCGCTCAGCAGGGGACCGGCGACCCGGAAGAGACGCAAGCCGGACAGCCGGTGCGGGACGTGACGTTCAGCCTATTCCTACTGACTGTAAGTTACACGCTTGTTACGTCCCGGCCCAGGGGCGAGCGGCGTCCCGCCATCCGGGCAGAGCCGGGCGGCGACCTCAGACGACCGCGCCGTCGTCCGGGTCGTGGTCGTCCCGGTCGCCGGGGCGCAGCCGCCAGATCAGCATCACGAAACCGGCCAGGATGCCGGAGAAGCCGAGCAGCGTCACCACCGACGGGTCGACCAGCGACACCACGGTGGGGGACAGGAACAGCAGGAAGCCGAGCACGATGCAGGCCACGCCGAGCACCGCGTACTTGGAGAAGCGGGGCAGCGGCGGCGGCGGGGGCGGGGTGTAGTGCTCCTCGTCCGACGCCTCGTCGGGCAGGTTGGCGCCGAACGTGTCCAGGCCGTCCAGCAGCGAGGGCTCGTCGTGCCGGTCCCGGCTCAGCGAGACGCCGGAGATGTCGGCCGCGTACGGCAGCCGGCGCACGTCGGTGGCGGTCGGCCCGGCCGGCTCCTCGGGGCGGCTGCCGGCGGCGGCGCCCGGCGGGGGTGGGTCGTCCACGTCCTCTGCCGCGGGCCAGGGGTGGCTGCCGGCGCTCGGCGCGGTGTGGAACCCGGCGACGATCTTCGCCCACTCGGCCTCGATGTCCGGCTCGTCGGCGCGCGGCTGCTCGCCGCCGCCCTCGTCGGCGAGCTGGGTGAGGTAGTCCCGGGCGGTGGTCAGGTGCGACCTGTCGACGTAGAGCCGGTCGACCGGGCGGGCCGGGACGGTGGTGGTGCGGGTCACCGGGTTCAGGTCGGCCGAGGGCTGGAGGTAGGCCGCGATGCCACCGGCGGCGAGCACGTCGAGCAGGTGCTCGCCGACGCGTGGATCGACGTCGCCCGCGACCGCGTACTCGGCCGCGTCGAGCCCGTTGTCCCGCCGTCCCCGACGGGGCCCGCCCCCTGACACCGGACACCCCCTTCGCCGATCCCTGCCCGTGCCCTGAATCGTGACACGTCGGCACCCGGTTCCGGGAGTGCGTTGTGGCGTGCCGCTCGTCGTTCGTACCCTCTTCCCGGACTCCTCCGGGCGCCGACGGCGCCTCCGGGGCCACGCGGCGACCCGCCCGCCGCCACCGACACGGGAAGGACGCCGGTGCTGTACTGGCTGCTGAAGTACATCATCCTCGGCCCGCTGCTGAGGCTGATCTTCCGCCCGCAGGTCGAGGGACTGGAGCACGTGCCGGACACCGGGCCGGTGATCCTCGCCAGCAACCACCTCTCCTTCTCGGATTCGATCTTCACTCCGTTGATCGTCAAGCGAAAAGTCACATTCATCGCCAAAGCCGAATACTTCACGGGTAGGGGCCTCAAGGGCTGGCTCACCAAGATGTTCTTCGTCGGCTCCGGCACCATCCCGGTCGACCGCTCCGGCGGCCGGGCCGCCCGTGCCGCCCTCGACACCCAGCTGTCGGTGCTGCGGGCCGGCGGCATCGCCGGCATCTACCCGGAGGGCACCCGGTCGCCGGACGGCCGGCTCTACCGGGGCAAGACCGGGGTGGCGCGGCTGGCGCTGGAGAGCGGCGCCCCGGTGGTCCCGATGGCCATGCTCAACTCCGACGCCATCCAGCCGACCGGCCAGATCATCCCCAACTTGGGCCGGGTGCGGATCCGGTTCGGGCCGCCGCTGGACTTCTCCCGCTACGCCGGGATGGCCGGTGACCGGTTCGTCGAACGGGCCGTCACCGACGAGATCATGTACGAGCTGATGGAGCTGTCCGGCCGCGAGTACGTCGACACGTACGCGCAGAAGGCCAAGGGCGCCGGGGCGCGCCAGCCGGTACCGGCCTGACCCTCAGCCCGCCCCGGCGATCCGCAGCAGCCCACCGGCGGCGTGCCGGCCGGCGAACGCGCGTACCCGGGCCAGCGTCGCCGCCGCGGCCGGCGGGTCCGCCTCGGTCAACGGCCCGACCGCCAGCGCGGACGCGATCATCTGGTCGGTCACGTCGGTCATCTCCGCGTACCCCTCGGCGGCGGTGGTGAGCAGCCGGCCCGCCCGCGCGGCGTCCCCGGCCCGCCGGGCCAGCGCCGCCTCGGCCGACCCCCCGGCCGCCCGCGCCCAGCGGGTCACCCGTGGCGCGTGGGCCAGCAGGTCGCGCACCAGCTCCGCGGCGTCGCCGCCGAGCAGCGCGGCGACGTGACCGACCGCCGGCACCCACTCGGCGAACGGGATCATCTTGGTCTGCCGCCAGTCCTCGTCCAGCTCGGTGAGCAGCGCCATCGCCTCGTCCCGGCGGCCCTGCACGGCGCGGCAGAGCGCGGCGTGCGCCAGCGTGGAGCGCAGCACGCGCTGGAAGCCGCTGCGCCGGGCCGCGACGAGCGCCTGGTCCACCAGGTCCTCGCCGGCGCCCGGGCCGGCCGGGTCGTCGCCGAGCGCCCGGATCCAGCCGGACACTGCCACGATGTGCAGGTCCCACTCGTCGGTCGGGCGTCGCGTCGACCCCTCGGCCATCCGCAGCGCCGCCGTCCAGTCCCCGCTGTAGTACGAGTGGGCCCACTGGTCGCTGAAGCTCACCGTCAGCGCGTGCTCGCCGGCCAGGTCCAGTGACCGCTGCTCGTCGACCAGCCGGGCCGAGCCGGTCAGGTCGCCCTCCTCCTGCAGCACCCAGGCCAGGTTGTGCACCGCGCGGCGGCGGCTGGTCAGCCGCTCCACCCGGCACTCCTCGGTCACCTCGGCCAGCTCCGCGTACGCCTCCTCGGCGCCGGCCTGGTAGCGGACCACGGCGAGCGTGATGCGCGCGTTCGCCCGCGCCTCGGGCAGCCCCAGCCGCTCGGCCAGCTCGGCGGCGCTGCGCGCGGCCACGCACGCCGGCTCGGTCTCCGCGTCCAGCATGTGCGCCCGGGCCAGCTCCAGCAGCACGCCCACCTTGTCCTCGCTGTCCGGCAGCGTGGCGTGCAGCCCGATCGCCTGATCCAGGCAGCGCATCAGCTCCGAGCGGTCGGCCCGGGCGAAGGCCGCCGTGGCCAGCAGCCGCCACGCCTTCGCCGCGCCGGGCCGGTCACCGGCGTCGGCCAGCCGGCCGGCCAGCGTGGTGAGCAGCGCGGTCCCGCCGCCGTCGAGGAACCCGTCGCGGTCCCGGTAGAACGCCAGCTCGGCCTGGAACAGCTCCAGCGCCGGGTCCGGTCCGCACTCCACGCTCAGCGCGCGCTCCACGAGCGTGGCAGCGGTCTCCAGCGCGTGCAGCTCGTACGCCCGGCGGGCGGCCCGGTGCAGCGCGGACCGGGTCGCGGCGGCGTGCGGGGCCTGGTCCAGCCCGACGGTACGGGCGATCTCGTGCGCCGCCCACCTGTGGTTGGCCAGCACCTCGGCCCGGTCGTGCTGCCGGCCGTCGGCGAGCTGCTCCAGCCAGTCGGCGGTGCGCTGGTGCCGGGCGACCCGCTCGGCCCGGGGCAGCCGCTGGTAGCAGACGTCCCGGACCAGCACGTGCCGGAACCGGTACTCGGCCTGGCCGGGCATGGTCGAGACGGGCAGCTCGTAGACCAGGTCCCGGCGCTGGAGGTGGTGCAGCGCGCGCTCGACCCACTCCGTCGGGCGGCCGAGCGCCAGCGCCACCGGCGCCGCCCAGAACTGCACGCCCACCACCGAGGCGGCCTGGAGCACCGCGCGGTCGGCCGGGTCGAGCAGGTCCAGCCGGTTGGCGATGACCGCCTGCACGGTACGCGGCATCCCGGCGACCCCGGCCGGGTCGACGAGCGCGAGCCCGGCGGTCCGCTCGGCGAGCCCGCCGTCGAGCAGCATCCGCGCGTACTCCTGGGCGTAGAGCGGGTTGCCGTCGGCGAACTCGATCAGCGGCGCCCGCGCGTCCTGCGGCAGCGTGGCCTGGCCGAGCAGCAGCGAGTAGAGCGTGTCGATGTCCCCGTCGTGCATCGGCGGCACCGAGATGGACATCGCCCCGCTGATCGTGCCGGTCCAGGCCGGGTGCCGCTCGCGCAGCTCCGGCCGGGCGGTCGCGACGACGAGCAGCGGCACGTTGCGCGCCGCCGCGCCGAGCTGCTCGACGAAGGACAGCATCGCCTCGTCGGCCCAGTGCATGTCCTCGAAGACGAGCACCGTGGGGCCGGTCGCGGCCAGGGCGAGCAGGAAGCGCCGCCACGCCGCCTCGGTCTCGGCCGAGGTGAGCCGTTCGCCGGAGACGCCGACGAGCGGGCCCAGCGCCTCGGCCAGCCGTACCGCGTGCGGCTCGGCGAGGCGGCCCAGCCGCTCGCGCAGCCGGTCCCGGACGGTGGCCGGGTCGTCGGCGCCGGTCAGCCCGGCCCAGCTGCGGACGATGTCGGCGAGCGCGGCGTAGGTGACGTTCTCGCCGAACGGCGGGCACTGGCCGGTCAGCCAGGTGACCCGGGCGCCGGGCAGGCTGGCGGCGTGCCGGGCCAGCTCGCGCAGCAGCCGGCTCTTGCCCACCCCGGCCGGGCCGAAGACGGTGAGCAACTGCGAGGTGCGCTCGGTCAGCGTGCGGTGCAACGCGCTGACCAGCAGGCCCCGCTCGTGGTCCCGGTCGACCATCGGGGTCAGCTCGGCGGTCTGCCCGTCGCGCCGGGGCCGTGCCCGCACGGCCAGCCAGATCCGGCTCACCGTGGACCGGCCGCGCAACGTCACCGGCGGCTGGTCCGCGTACTCCATCTCGCGCCGGGTGGCCGCCCACGTGCTCTCGTCGACCACCACGCCGCCGACCGGGGCGAGCGCCTGCAACCGGCTGGCGGTGTTCACCACGTCGCCGGTGACGAACGCCTGGCCGCCGTCGCGCGCCGCGGCCAGGTCGACGAGGGCCTCGCCGGTGGCGATGCCGACCCGGAAACCCAGCGGCGGGTGCGGCCCGGCCGGCTGGCGGGCCAGGCTGCGCTGCAGCTCCAGCCCGGCGCGTACGCAGCGCAGCGCGTCGTTGTCGGTGGCCACCGGCGCGCCGAACAGCGCCATGACGGCGTCGCCGATGTACTTCTCCACCACGCCGCCGTACTGGTGCACCAGCCGGCGCACCGTGGCGAAGTAGACCTGTTGCAGGCTGCGTGCCTGCTCCGGATCGGCCCGCTCGGCGTACGTGGTGAAGTCGACGATGTCGATGAAGAGCACGCTGACCTGCCGGCGGTCCTCCTGTACCGCCACCGCGTGGTCGCGCAGCGGCTGACCGCAGTTGGTGCAGAAGTTCGCGCCGGTGTCGTTGGCGTGCCCGCAGCCCGGGCAGGACGCCGCCAGCGGACGGCCGCACCCGCCGCAGAAACGGTCGTCCGGCCCGGCGGTCCGGGCGCAGTGTCCACAGGTGAGGTCGATGTCCGGCTCCGTACGCGTGAGGTCCCCAGTGTCCCGCGCGGCCGCCGCAGTCGGGTACCCGACGGGTCGGCGGGACGTCACGGCTGTTCGGCCGGGTCTAGTCTCCCCTAGCAGGAAGTCCCGTCGACAGGGAGATTGCCGTGCACGTCCGGCTGTCCGCCTCATGGACCGATCCACGGGGGACGGTGTGGGCCGTCGGCGACACGGTCGACGTGGACGCCGTAACCCTCGCCGAACTGGAGGAAAAAGGAATGGTGGAGCAGCCCGCGGGTAGCGGATCGACCGAGACCACGACCACCACGACGACCCCGCCGAAGAAGACCGACCCCTCGAAGATCGGCCCGGGCCCGAGCGCGCCCCCGGCCGACAGCGACAAGGACTGACGGTCCGACCACGACGACGCGGGGGCCGGCGGGACGACCGCCGGCCCCCGCGTCGTCGTGGCTCAGCGGTCGTTCATGCCGGCCCGGCGGCGCAGCGCGGCCACGTCGGTGACCACGATGCGGCGCCCTTCGGTACGCAGCCAGCCCCGGCTGGCGAACGAGCCGATGGCCTGGTTGACGCTCTGCCGCGAGCCGCCGGCCATCTCGGCGAGCTGGCTCTGGTTCAGCTCGATGGTGATCATCGGGGCCTGGCTCTCGCCGGCCAGCCGGACCAGCGTCTTGGCCACTCGGCCGGGCAGGTCGAGGAAGACGTGGTCGGCGTTCTGCTCGGTGAGCCGGCGGATCAGCTGGCCGAGCGAGCGCATCACCGCGTCCAGGATGCGCGGGTTGGAGTGCACCAGCTCCATGAAGGCGGGCCGGGACAGCGCCAGCGCGGCGCAGTCCTCGATCGCCTCGGCCGAGGCGGACCGGGTGGAGGCGTCCAACAGGGACACCTCGCCGAGCACGTCCGGGGGTCGGATCACCGACAGCACCGCGCGCTCGCCGGTCGGCGCGGTACGGAACACCGCGACCGCGCCGCGGCGCAGGACGATCAGCGACTCGCCGGGGTCGTTCTCGACGAAGAGCAGCTGCCCCTTGCGGTAGGTGCGCGGTACGGCCGCGGCGATGACCCGCTGCCGCACCTCCGGCTCGAGCCCGGCGAACATCTCCACGCCCGTGAGCGCGTCACCCGGCTCCGGCAGGCGAGACTCCACGGCTCAACCCCTCCCCGGTCAGAAGTCACGACTCGCACACCGGGTGAAGCTGTCAGTCCCGGTACGAAGGCAGCTCAACCGGTTCGGCGCCCGACGGCGGTACACATCAGATCATGACGGTCCCGTCGCGTGCTGTACACCCCCGGAGACACTTCCGTGACCATGGCCCGGCCGTGTCCGGCACGCCGCCGACCTCGGCGGACGCCCCGGCGGGCGGTCCCCGGCGGTGATGGGCGAGGATGAGGGCGATGGTCTACCGCTATTTCTACGACTGCGAATTCATCGAGGACGGCCGGATCGTCGACCTGGTGTCGATCGGCGTCGTCGACGAGTACGGCCGCGAGTTCTACGCGGTCTCCACCGAGTTCGACGACTCCCGGGCGGTGCCCTGGGTGCGGCGCAACGTGCTGGACAAGCTCCCCTCGCCGGCCGACCGGGCCTGGCGCTCGCGCGCGCGCATCCGTGACGACCTGCACGACTTCCTGCTGGAGCCGGTGCGGGACCGGCCGGGCGAGCAGCTGGAGCTGTGGGCCTGGTACGCCGCGTACGACCACGTCGTGCTGGCCCAGCTCTGGGGCGCGATGCCGGCGCTGCCCCGGGAGATCCCCCGGTTCACCAAGGAGCTGCGCCAGCTCTGGGACGACCGGGGGCGTCCCAGGCTGCCGGACGCCGAGGCGGACCGGCACGACGCGCTCGTCGACGCCCGGCACAACCTGGCACGGTGGCGGGCGATGACGGCGCGGGAGGTTTGACCGGTTCCGCCCAGGGCACGGGAGCGGCATCTACGCCGATCCGAGACAGGAGTGCCCCATGAGCCATGAGCCGACAAGCGCCGCGGACGCCCGCCGCCGGGTCACCGAGCTGATCCGGGACGCCCGGATCTGCCTGCTCACCACCACCGGCGTGGACGGTCGTCTGGTCAGCCGCCCGATGGGGCTGCAGGAGGCGGAGTTCGACGGGGACCTGTGGTTCTTCGCATACGCCGACTCGGCGAAGGTGCGGCAGATCCGGGTCAACCCCCAGGTGAACGTCGGTTTCTCCGACCAGCGCCACCACGCCTGGGTGTCGGTGGCCGGCACCGCCACCGAGGAGTGGGACCCCGAGCGGGCGAAGGAGCTGTGGAACCCGCTGCTCAAGGTGTGGTTCCCGGACGGTCTGGACACGCCGGGGATCACGTTGATCAAGGTGCACGCCGGCTCGGCGGAGTACTGGGACTCGCCCGGCAGCACAGTGGTGAACCTGCTCGGGTTCGCCAGGGCGGCGGTGACCGGCAAGCCGCCGAAGGCGGGGGAGAACCACGAGGTCAGCTACTGACGGGTAGGGCCGTCCGTCGTCCGGAACGGCCCGGGGTGCGGTGTCGGCGTACACCTGTGGCGACTACAGTGCGCACTGACGGCCCGCCCCGGGCCGGCAACGGCGCCGATGGTCTGATCTGACACATATCCTGGGGCTTATCCGGGCTTCACCTGATGCTCCAGGAGGATGAGCAGATCATGCGTATCGGCGTGCTCACCGGCGGCGGCGACTGCCCAGGTCTCAACGCGGTGATTCGGGCGGTGGTCCGCAAGGGCGTCGCCACCTACGGTCACGAGTTCGTGGGCTTCCGGGACGGCTGGAAGGGCCCGCTCGAGGGCCTGACCAAGCCGCTGGGCATCCCCGAGGTGCGCGGCATCCTGCCCCGCGGCGGCACCATCCTCGGCTCGTCCCGCACCAACCCGTTCAAGATCGAGAACGGCGTGGAGCGGATCAAGGAGAACCTGGCCGCCCAGGGCGTGGACGCGCTGATCGCGATCGGCGGCGAGGACACGCTCGGCGTCGCCACCAAGCTGCACGAGCTGGGCGTCCACGTCATCGGCGTGCCGAAGACGATCGACAACGACCTGGGCGCCACCGACTACACGTTCGGCTTCGACACCGCGGTGAACATCGCGATGGAGGCGATCGACCGGCTGCACACCACCGCGGAGAGCCACCACCGCACGCTCGTGGTCGAGGTCATGGGCCGGCACGCCGGCTGGATCGCGCTGCACGCCGGCCTCGCCGGTGGCGCCAACGTGATCCTGCTGCCGGAGCGGCAGTTCGACGTCGAGCAGGTCGCCGGCTACGTCGAGAAGCGCTTCCAGCACCAGTACGCCCCGATCGTCGTGGTCGCCGAGGGCGCCCAGCCGCTGGACGGCCAGATGGTGCTGCACAACCAGGAGCTGGACGCGTTCGGCCACGTCCGCCTGGGCGGCATCGGCCAGTGGCTCGCCGAGCAGCTGGAGGCGAAGACCGGCAAGGAGGCCCGCACCGTGGTGCTCGGCCACATCCAGCGCGGCGGCACGCCGACCGCGTTCGACCGGGTGCTCGCCACCCGGCTCGGCCTCCACGCGATCGACGCCGCGAACGAGGGCGACTGGGGCAAGATGGTCGCGATGCAGAGCACTGACATCGTCCGGGTCCCGCTGGCCGACGCCACCCGCGAGCTGAAGACCGTGCCGCTGGAGCGGTACGCCGAGGCCGAGGTCTTCTTCGGCAGCTGATCGACGGCGCACGGCGTGGCGGGCCGGTGATCCGGCCCGCCACGCCACGCCCACGTGACCCGGGAAGGGGTACGGCTGATGGCACGCGAGGTGCACACGGTCGCGGTGATCGGCGCCGGCAAGATCGGTGAGCTGATGCTGTCCGGGCTGCTGCGCTCCGGCTGGCCGGTGGAGCGGCTGCTCGCCACCGCGCGCCGCCCGGCCCGGGCGAAGGAGCTGGCCGACCGCTACGGCGTACGGGTGGTGGACAACCTCACCGCGGTGACCGAGGCCGAGGTGCTCGCGGTGTCGGTCAAGCCGCAGGACGCCGCCGCGCTGCTGGACGAGATCGGCCCGAAGGTGCCGGCGGACAAGCTGGTCATCTCGCTCTGCGCCGGCCTGCCGACGGCGTTCTTCAACCGACGGCTGCCAGAGGGCACCCCTGTGGTCCGGGTGATGACCAACACCCCGGCGCTCGTCGACCAGGCGATGAGCGCCATCTCGGCGGGCGCGTACGCCACCGGCGAGCACCTGGCCCTGGCGGAGGAGATGTTCTCCCCGCTCGGCTCGACCGTGCGGGTGCCCGAGTCGCAGCAGGACGCGGTCACCGCGCTCTCCGGCTCCGGCCCCGCCTACTTCTACCTGCTGGTCGAGGCCATGATCGACGCGGGGATCCTGCTCGGCCTGCCGCGTCAGGTGGCGCACGAGCTGATCGTGCAGACCGCGATCGGTTCGGCGGTGATGTTGCGCGACTCCGGCGAGCACCCGGTGAAGCTGCGCGAGGCGGTCACCTCGCCGGCCGGCACCACCATCTCCGCGGTCCGCGAGCTGGAGAACCACGGCGTACGCGCGGCCATGCTGGCGGCGCTGGAGGCGGCCCGGGACCGGGCCCGGGAACTCGCCGCGCAGGCGGACTGACGCTCAGCCGCGACGCGACGCCGGCCGCGGATGCCGCCGGAGCAGCAGGATCAGCACGGCCAGGGCGAGCGTCCCCCACAGTGGCACCCAGCGGGGCCGGTGCTGGGCGAGCGTGCCGACCGCGCCACCGACGCTGTAACTGACCAGGGCGAGCAGCCCGAGCAGGGTGCCCCGCCGGGCCCGGGCCCGGCCGGCGGCGGGGCCGAGCAGCCAGCGGGCGGCCCGCTCACCGGTCTTGGTCGTGGTGCCCGACTGGTAGGTGATCGGCGTGGCGATCCCCGTGGTACGGCTCGCCAGCGTGGTCAGGCTGCCCATGGCGGCCGCGCCGGCGGCGGCGAGCAGAACCCGGGACGCCGTGCCGTCCCGGCCGTACGCGAGCGCCAGGTTGAGCGCCGCCCAGACGATCATGGCGGCCTCGGTGACCGCGATGTCCACCAGCGGCGCCGACGTCGGCCCGGTGCGGCCGCGGAGCAGGCTGACCAGCCCGGCGGCGGTGGCGAACGCGACGATCGAGGCCGCGGAGACCGGCCACGTGGAGTGCCCGCCGGCGGGCCCCATGCCGAGGAAGATGGCGTTTCCGGACTGGTTGGCGACGAACGCGCCGTATCGCAGGAACGCGAAGGAGTCCAGCGCGCCGGCGGTGACGACGGCGAGCACCAGCGCCGCGAGCGGGCGCCGGAACTCGCGGTAGGAGTCCGCGGGGTCGTACGGCGCCGACCGGTTCACCCGTCCCCCGTCCGTGTGCAGGAGCAGCCCCGGCAGCTTCGCTGTCGGGCCACCGCGGCGAACCTACTATATGTCGCATATGTAGGGTTTAGGGCGCTTCGCAACGCGGCGACCGAACGCGCGGCCGGCGGCTGGGGCGCCGGGTACCTGATCACGCAGTTCTTCCTGAGCCTGCTCGACGCGCTCGGTCGCTCGGGCGTGTTCGCGCTGATCGCCGCCGACTACGACCGGCGGCGGGCGCACGCCGGTTCCTGAAATCTCCCTGAACGGCTGCGGCGCGACTAAACCGCTCTTACCGTGACGGAATAGCTGAAACCGTACAAAGCGTGCGGACGAAGGGATCGCGAAGTGCATCTCACGCCGAAGGAATTCGACAAGCTGACGATCCACTCGTTGGCGATGGTCGCCAACGCCCGCAAGGCGCGCGGGGTCAAGCTCAACCACCCCGAGGCCGTGGCGGTGATCTGCGCCGCGGCGCTCGAGGGCGCGCGCGAGGGCAAGACCGTCGAGGAGGTCATGAACGACGCCAGCCACGTGCTCACGGCCGACGACGTGATCCCCGGCGTGGCGGACATGATCCCGATGCTCCAGGTCGAAGCGGTGTTCACCGACGGGTCACGGCTGATCACCGTCCACTCACCCATCCAGTAGAGCAGCGACCGGAGGCCACGGTCTCCGGCAGAGCGGGGGCGACATGGCGAAGCAACACCCGGGACCGAACTCCAAGCACCTTCGGCCCATCGGCGGCTACAAGCTCAGCGACCAACCTCTGGAACTCAACGCCGGGCGGCCGGTGACCGAGGTGGTCGTGCACAACACCGGTGACCGGCCCATCCAGGTCGGCTCCCACTTCCACTTCTTCGAAGCCAACCGTTTCCTGGAGTTCGACCGCCCGGCGGCGTTCGGCAAGCGGCTGAACATCCCGGCCACGACCTCGATCCGGTTCGAGCCCGGCGACCGCAAGACAGTGCAACTGATCCCGTACGGCGGTTCCCAGCGGGTGTACGGCTTCAACGGACTGGTCCAGGGCTGGACCGGCGACGGGCCGATCCCCGGATACCGGCCGGACCGGGCCGAGGCGCTCCACCAGGCCCAGACGCGCGGCTTCAAGACCACGTCGCAGGACCAGGACCAGGGCAAGGGTCAGGACCAAGGCAAGGGCAAGGGCAAGTAGCCCGCCACTCTCAGACGCGCCAGAGCTGGAGCGATAACGCATGAGTCAGATCTCACGGCAGGAATACGCCGGAATGTACGGCCCGACCACGGGCGACCAGATCCGGCTGGGTGACACCGACCTCTACATCGAGATCGAGAAGGACCTGCGGGTCCTCGGTGACGAGGTGATGTACGGCGGTGGCAAGACCCTGCGCGACGGCATGGGCAGTGCCAGCCAGGCCACCAGCGCCGAGGGCGTGGTGGATCTGGTGATCACCAACGTGACAATCGTCGACGCGCTGCTCGGCGTGGTCAAGGCGGACGTGGGGATCAAGGACGGCAGGATCGCCGGGATCGGCAAGGCCGGCAACCCCAACATCATGGACGGGGTGACCCCGGGCCTGGTGACCGGGCCGGGCACCGACGCGATCTCCGGTGAGCACCTGATCCTGACCGCCGGCGGCATCGACGCGCACGTCCACCTGGTCACTCCGCAGCAGGTGTACGCCGCGCTCAGCAACGGCGTCACCACCCTGTGGGGCGGCGGCACCGGGCCCAGCGACAGCACCAACGGCGTCACCATCACGCCCGGCCCGTGGAACATCCACAACATGATGCGGGCCTTCGAGAACCTGCCGATCAACATCGGCCTGCTGGGCAAGGGCAACAGCAGCGGCCGGGCGCCCCTGGTCGAGCAGATCATGGCCGGGGTGCCCAGCTTCAAGATCCACGAGGACTGGGGCGCGCCGCCCGCGGTGATCCGGTCCTGCCTGGCCGTCGCCGACGAGTACGACGTCCAGATCAGCATCCACACCGACACGCTCAACGAGAGCGGCTACATCGAGGACAGCATCGCCGCCTTCGAGGGCCGGACCATCCACACGTTCCACACCGAGGGCGCGGGCGGCGGGCACGCGCCGGACATCATCAAGGTCGCCGGCCAGATGAACGTCCTGCCCGCGTCGACCACGCCCACAGTGCCGTACGGCATCAACAGCCAGTCCGAGCTGTACGACATGATCATGGTCTGCCACAACTTCAACCCGAAGGTGCCCTCGGACGTCGCCTTCGTGGAGAGCCGGATCCGCACCGAGACCATCGCCGCCGAGGACGTGCTCCTCGACGAGGGCGTCATCTCGATGATGCAGAGCGACTCGCAGGCCATGGGCCGGGTGGGGGAGACCTGGCTGCGCACCGTCCAGCTCGCCGGGCAGATGAAGAACGCCCGCGGCAAGCTGGCCGAGGACTCCGACGCCAACGACAACTTCCGCGTCCTGCGCTACGTCGCCAAGATGACCATCAACCCGGCGATCACCCAGGGCGTCTCGCACGTCATCGGCTCGGTCAGCCCGGGCAAGCTCGCCGACCTGGTGCTCTGGGAGCCCGCGTTCTTCGGCACGAAGCCGAAGATGGTGCTCAAGGGCGGCATGATCGCCTGGTCGATCATGGGCGACCCGAACGCCTCGCTGCCCACCCCGCAGCCGGTCTACTACCGGCCCATGTTCGGCGCCACCGGCTCCCAGCTCGCCAAGAACTGCGTGACGTTCGTGTCCCGGGCCGCGCACGAGTCCGGTGTGGCCGAACAGCTCGGCCTGCAACGGCAGGTCATGCCGGTCTACGGCTGCCGCAACCTGACCAAGCGCGACATGGTGCGCAACGACCGTACGCCGAAGCTCGAGGTCGACCCGGAGACCTTCGCCGTGAAGATGGACGGCGTGCACGCCACGGTGCCGGCGGCCAAGAACCTTCCCCTCAGCCAGCTCTACTTCTTCAGCTGACCCGGCGCGGCACCCGCCCCCGGCCGGGCCGGCGGCGGGGTCGCGTGAAAGGAGAACACATGCTCGTCGAAACGGTACTCGGCAACGTGAACGAGCCGGCCTGGACCGAGCGGCTCCGGGAGGCCAAGGTCGACGACCTGGTCCTCGACCAGTGGGACGCCCAGAAGAGCCGGCTGCGCCGGACCACGAGCCTCGGCACCGAGCTGGCGCTGTCCCTGGCCCGCGGCGTACGGCTGCGCGACGGCGACGTGCTCGCCTGGGACGATGCCACAGCGACCGCTGTGGTGGCCCGGATCGCGCTCGGCGAGGTGATGGTCGTGCACCTCGACACGCTGCACGGCGAGTCGCTGGACATGGTGATCCGTTCCGCCGTCGAACTCGGCCACGCGATCGGCAACCAGCACTGGCCGGCGGTGGTGAAGGGCACCAAGATGTACGTCCCGCTGACTGTGGACCGCAAGGTCATGGACTCGGTGATGCGGACACACGCGTTCACCGGCCTCACCCACGAGTTCATCCCCGGCACCGAGATCATCGCGTACCTGGCCCCACACGAGTCGCGGCGGCTGTTCGGCGGGGCCGACTCGACCCCGCACACGCACCTGCCCGCCGACCTGAACTGAGGGGCCGGGGTGTCCACGGTGACCGAGGCCCTGAAGCTGCTCCAGTTCGGCGACTCGGTCTTCCCGGTCGGCGCGTTCTCCTTCTCCAACGGGCTGGAGACGGCGGTCGAGCAGGGCGCGGTGCACGACCGGACCACGTTGCAGGAGTTCGTGCGGACGGTCACCCGTGCCGCCGCCACCGGTGACGGGGTGGCGCTGCTCGTGGCGCACCGCGCCGCGCGTGCCGGTGACCTGGACCGGATCCGGGCGGCCGACGAGGCCGTACACCTGCGCAAGATCAACGAGGAGACGCGGACGATGACCGTCCGCATGGGGCGCAAGCTGGCCGAGGCCGCCGAACGGGTGGTGGGGGAGTCCCTGCTGCGCAAGCGCGTCGCGGAGAGCGGCGGCGGCGTCCCGGTCACCTACCCGGTCGCGCTCGGCGTGCTCTTCGCCGAACTCGGCGTGGGCGAGGCGGACGCGTTCGCCGCCCACCAGTACGGCGCGGCCTCCATGGTGCTCGGCGCGGCGGTCCGGCTGATGCGGGTGGACCACCTCGACACCCAGTCGATCCTCTTCGCGGTGAACGAGCGGGTCGGCGAGGACTACGAGGAGGTGCGCACCGCCGGGCTGGACGACATGCAGAGCTTCGCGCCGCACCTCGACGTGCTGGCCGGCGCGCACCAGCACGCACACGTACGCATGTTCATGAGCTGAGCGCTCACCCACCTGAAGGGCTTTTTCGAAGATGAAATCAGCGAGTCGGATCGGTGTCGGCGGCCCGGTGGGCAGCGGCAAGACGGCCATCATCGAGGCCGTCGTGCCCCGCCTGGTCGAGCAGGGCCTGCGCATCCTGGTCATCACCAACGACGTGGTCACCACCGAGGACGCCAAGCACGTCCGCCGCGCCCTGACCGGCGTACTGGTGGAGGAGCGCATCGTCGGCGTGGAGACCGGCGCCTGCCCGCACACCGCCGTCCGCGAGGACCCCAGCATGAACCTCGCGGCGGTGGAGGACATGGAGGCGCGGTTCCCGGACAGCGACGTCGTGCTCATCGAGAGCGGCGGGGACAACCTCACGCTCACGTTCAGCCCCGCGCTCGTCGACTACTTCATCTACGTGATCGACGTGGCGGCCGGCGACAAGATCCCGCGCAAGAACGGTCCGGGCATCTCCAAGTCCGACATCCTCGTGATCAACAAGACCGACCTGGCCCCGTACGTCGACGCCGACCTGGACGTGATGGCCCGCGACGCCGAGCTGATGCGCGGCGGCAAGCCGTTCGTGTTCACCAACTGCAAGACCGGCGAGGGCATCGACGACCTGGTGGACCTGGTCCGCCGCAACGCGCTATTCGACGCCGAAGTGCTGGCATGACCACCCTGGACTCCGTCCGGGAACTCGCGCCGTACCAGGACCAGCCGGCGCAGCTGCCGGCCGCCGCGAACGGCAAGGTGGGCATCCTCCGGCTGGGGTTCGAGTGGCGCGAGGACCAGGACCGGACCATCCTGCGCGACGTCTTCCGGCAGTCGCCGCTGCTGGTGCAGCGCGCGCTGTACTGGGACGAGGAGATGCCGGGCCTGCCCTGCGTCATGATCCTCACCACCTCGGGCGGCGTGCTCCAGGGCGACCGGCTGAGCATCGACGTCGACCTGGGGCCGGGCGCGCAGGCGCACCTGGTCACCCAGGCCGCCACCAAGATCCAGGAGATGGACGCCAACTACGGCACCCAGACCCAGAGCTTCACCCTGGCCGAGGATGCCTACCTGGAGTTCCTGCCCGAGCCGGTGATCCCGTTCCGGCGCAGCCGGTTCGTCTCCGACACCGTGGTCCGGCTGCCGGAGACCGCGACAATGCTGTACGCCGAGGTGCTCCAGCCCGGCCGCAAGTACTACCGCGACGGCGAGATCTTCGCGTACGACCTGTTCTCCACCACGCTGCGGGCGCACCGGCCCGACGGACGCCCGTTGTTCGTGGAGAAGTTCGTCATCACTCCCGGCCGGTTCCCGGTGACGCGGATCGGCATGATGGACCGCTTCCACGTCTTCGGCAACGTCGTGCTGCTCACCGACCCGGACCGGGCGGCCCGGGTCTTCGAGCGGACCGCGACGCCGGTGTGGGACGAGCGGACGCCGCTGGCCACCGCCGTCAGCCGGCTGCCCAACGACGCCGGCCTGGTGTTCAAGGTGCTCGGGCAGGAGACCGAACCGGTCCGCGCCGCGGTACGCGCGTTCTGCACTGCCGCCCGCGAAGAGGTGACCGGCTGCACCTTCCCGCCGGTCTTCAGCTGGCGTTGAGGCGAGGAGAACAGCGGCATGGCCGACATCGGACGTGGCTGGCACCGGCTGGCCGACCGGAACCCGGCGGTCGGATTCGTCGACGCGAGCCTGCGCGGCGCCGCGCAGGTGGTGCTCCAGAACAATCCGCTCAGCGGCCTGCTCATCCTGATCGCGCTGGCCTGGGGCGCGTTCGAGAACGGAACGCCCCGGGTGTTCGGCGGCGGCGTGCTCGGCCTGGTCGTGGGCACCGCGACCGCGCTGGCGCTGCGGGTCGACATGTCCAGCTGGCGCAAGGGCCTGTTCGGCTTCAGCCCGCTGCTGACCGGCCTCGCGGTGCCCACGTTCCTCGACCAGCGCCCGCTGATGTGGCTCTACCTCGTGCTCGGCGCGATCGGCACGGTGGTGGTCACGCTCGCCCTCAACGCCGTGTTCAAACGCTGGAACCTGACCGCCTACACGTTCCCGTTCGTGCTCACGACCTGGTTCCTGCTGATGGCGGCGTACCAGTTCGACAGGTTCACGGTGCTCACCAAGCTGACGCCGAAGTTCCCCGGTGAGGGATCCCTGACCGGCGGCACGTTCGACTGGGGCCTCATCCCGGTCTTCTTCAAGGGCGTGTCCCAGGTCTACCTGATCGAGAGCTGGGTCACCGGCCTGCTCATCCTCGTCGCCCTGCTGATCAACTCCCGGTGGTCGGCGCTGTTCGCGGTGATCGGCGCCGTCGGCGCGACACTGCTGGCGCTCTGGTTCGGCGCCGACGGCGCGTCCCTGGACAAAGGGCTGTTCGCCTTCAACGCGGTGCTGACCGCGATCGTGGTGGGCGCTGTGGCGCACCGCCCCGGCGCACTGGTCACCGTCTACACGCTGTTCGGTATCGCGCTGACGCTGTTCGTGCAGATGGCGCTGACCACCATGCTCACCCCGCTCGGCATCCCGGTGCTCACCGGGCCGTTCAACATCGCCACCTGGCTGTTGCTGCTGCCGGACCGGCACTTCGCGCCGGTGCCCAACCACGAACGGGTCAGGGACACCGTGATGCACACCGTCCGCGACTCCGTCCACCTGCGAGAGAAGGAGGGAAACCGTGTCCGCTCCGAACGCGGGTGACACCGCCTGGGTGCTCGTCTGCGCCGGCCTGGTCCTGTTCATGACACCGGGGCTCGCCGCGTTCTACGGCGGCATGGTCCGCACCCGCAACGTCCTGGCGATGCTGCAACAGAACATGATCGCGCTGGGCGTGGTCAGCCTGACCTGGGTGCTCGTCGGCTACACCATCGCCTTCGGCGACGACGCCGGCAGCGGACTGTTCGGCAACCTGGAACTGTTCGGGCTCGCCGACCTCAAGGTGCCGCCCGCGCCCAACCTGCACGTGGTCGACGGCCGGATCACCATCCCGACGCTGGCGTTCGTACTGTTCCAGATGATGTTCGCGGTGATCACGCCGGCGCTCGTCACCGGCGCCACCGCGGGCCGGCTGCGTTTCGGCGGCTGGGTGCTGTTCCTCGCGGTCTGGTCGGTGGTGGTCTACGCGCCGATCGCGCACTGGCTCTGGCATCCCGGCGGATGGCTGGCGAAGTTCGGCACCCAGGACTGGGCCGGCGGGCTCGTCGTGCACGCCAGCGCCGGCGCCGCCGTCCTCGCCGTCCTGCTCGTCGTCGGCCGCCGCCGGAACTGGCCGCACACCGCCGCGCCACCCAACTCGATCCCGCTGACCATCGTCGGCGCCGGCATCCTCTGGTTCGGCTGGTTCGGCTTCAACGGCGGCGACGGCCTGCAGGCCAACGGCCTGGCCGCCCAGGCCGTCCTCAACACGCACCTGGCCGCCGCCGCGGCCATGCTCGTCTGGCTGGCGCTGGAACGCGTCACCGACGGACACAGCACCGTCGTGGGCGCGGTCTCCGGCGCGGTCGCGGGCCTGGCCACTGTCACCCCGACCGCCGGGTACGTCAACGCGGCCTCGGCCGTCGCGATCGGCGCGCTGGCCGGCCTGGTCTGCCACTTCGCGCTGAAACTGAAGTACCTGCTGCGCCTCGACGACGCGCTCGACGTGCTCGCCGTGCACTTCGTCGGCGGCATGCTCGGCACGCTCCTGCTCGGCCTGTTCGGCAACCGCGGCGTCAACCCGCTCGGCGCGGACGGGCTGTTCCTCGGCGGCGGGGGCGGCCTGCTGTGGCGCCAGCTCGTCGGTGTGGTGAGCGTCGTCGCGTTCTCCTTCGTCCTGACCTGGCTGATCGCCGCCGGGGTGCAGGCACTCATCGGCCTGCGCGTGCCGCTCGCCGACCAGGAACGCCTGGACCAGGCGCAACAGGGCGCCGACGCCTACCACCTGGGCGGGGTCACCAGCCTGACCGCGCCGGGCGCGCCCCGCCGCCGTGCCGCGGCGGCGCCGGCCGGCGAACCAGCAGTGCCAACAGGCCAGCGGGTACGGGTGGTCACCGCGCTGCTGGAACCGGACCCGGCGGCGAACAGCGCCGACCTGCGCGACGCCCTGCTTGCCGCCGGCGCGATCTCGGTGATCGTCAGCGACGCCGCCGTGGCGACGACGACACCGCAGGCGAGCCTGCTGCCGCGTGGTTACTGGCAGGACCAGCCCCTCGCCGCCCGGCTGCGGGTCACGGTGCTGGTGGGTGCGGACGGGGTGGCGGCGGTGCTGGATGAACTGGACCGGATGGGGGCCAGGCGGAGCGACACGTTCGTGCAGGAGGCGGAACGCGTCCAGTCCTGACGGTCCGTCGACCGATGCCGGCGGACAGCTCACCGGAGAAAGTCACGACAGGCCCTCGTGACCTGTGTGGGATCGTTCTGGTGCCACTCAATCAACAGCGGCTGATGCCCTGAGGACCGGAATGGAGTCGATCTTCTGGGAGCTGAGGCTTTCCCAGCCTCACCGGAAGTTGAGCCTTGTCCGGGTTGGACTTGATGACGCGGGCGCTGCGCCAAGCGTCATGCGCCGTAAGCCGTTCTGCGGCCCGCTTGGCTCCAACGAAGTCGGGGATGCGCCCGTACGCGCCAGGGGGTAGCGCCTGAGCAGCCTGTTCCAACCGTGACCAAATGGTCTCACGCACCTCGCATTTCGCCTCATCGATGTCCATGTGGTCCCCTCACGACGACGTCAGAGCGAGCGCCCAGGGCGACCTCTGCCACAGTCGTCATCGGCTCACGCCGTCTCGTTCTCCCGCAGGTGCGGCAACATCTGACCGACCAGCCCAGGGGTGATCGCGAGGGTAGTCGTCGACTCGGCGCTGTACTCGGCCCCACTGATGTCGACGACGACGGCTCCCGCCTCACGGGCGATGGCCACCCCGGCTGTCATGTCCCAGGTGTGGTTGGAGAGGGTGATGGCGGCGTCGATCTTCCCCTCCGCCAACCAGACGAGATCCACTGCGGCTGATCCACTCATTCGCACGCGCTGCACCGTCGCGGCAAGCCGCGCCATAAGTGCCAGCCGGATCCGATTCTTGTTCGCGGCATCCGCTCCGACGGCGAAATCGCCGATCCCTACGACGGCTTCGTCCAGGCTGGTGGTGTCGCTCACCTTGACCGGATCGCCGTTCGCGAATGCCCCACAACCTTCGGCGGCCCAGTATCGAGCACCGAGGAAGGGTAGGTCCACGACGCCGAGGGCTGGACGTGTTCCGTGGAGTAAGCCGAGGGAGATGCCGCACAAGGGGATACCGCGCACGAAATTGATCGTTCCGTCGACCGGATCAAGCGTCCACTGCAAATCCCCGGTGCCGCTGACTCCCTCCTCCTCCCCGAGGAAGGCGATGCCGGGTGTCGCATCGCGCAGGAACGATCGAAGGTCTCGCTCAATCGCGTAGTCGACATCCGAGACGAGATCGCGGTCGCCTTTACTGGTAGAGGTGACCGGTGCCTGGCGGCGCATGAAGGTGGCTGCCCGACCAACAGCATCGAGGGCGACCGGCAGCAGCTCACGGTACGAGGTCACAGTTGCCGGCTCCGCTCCCACTGAGAGTCGAAAATCTGCTCATACACCGGATACAACCCCGTCGTGGGTTCTCGGCGTCGCATCACGAAGGTCGGAGAGTCGACCCCTCGGCTCGCGGGCAGGTATGCCTGGGCAAGGCAGAGGTCGTCGATGAGGAGCACGTTGAACCGAAGCGTCTCGTCGTAGAGGGCGAGCTGCACGTTGCCGTACAGGTCGCCCGACAGGCGGTCACGCACCCGCAACATCGTCTCGATGTTGAGCTTCGTCAGTGCCGCGAGCTGGCCGGCCGGGAAGCTCTCCTCACGTTCCCTGGCTTGGATCGCCGAGCCGTCAGGATCCAGGAACAGGCATCGGACCTGTGCGCCGCCTTCGATGAGCTGACGCCAGCGGTGATCGGGGTAGTGCTGGCACAGCAGGTTCAGGGAGAGTCCCATCGCTCGAACCTTTCGGGCGCCGTCCAGGATGCGATCCGCAGGCAGGTGCGCAGAGAGCTCCGCCCGATTGCGGAAAACCGCCGTGACGTCCGCTATTGAGGTGCCACCGTTCCCTTCCGCCTGGATATCGGCAGCACCTTGCCGCAGCTCGGCGGCATCTGCCAATCCCAAGCCTGACCGGAATCGCCGATGAACCTCGTTCCCCGCCCGCGCGAGCGCGGTGTCGAGAGCGGCCTGGATCTCCGGTCGAGGTTGCACCGCTTCCCGGCCGGCCTCCCACTTCGAGACGGTGCGCTCGCTGACGCCGAGGTGTTCGGCGAAGTCGCGGATGCTCATTCGCAGCGCGTGCCGCAGCATCCGGGTCTCCCGGCCGGTCCACTTCTGCACGGTCGTCATCGGCTCGCCTCCGAGTGCGTCGAGACCGGCTGCCAGCAGCTTAGCGGCTCGACTTCAGAGCTGGTACAGCGCAAGTGCAGAGCGTAGTCGTACCCGATGAGCCGCAAGCTGGCGAGGGTGGACGCATGGCCCGGGGCGGGTGCTGGGCTCCGGCGGGGCGTCACCCGAGCGCGTCCGCCGTCCCCGCCCGCCCCGGTGCCGCTCCGACTCTCGACGGAAGGGCTCTTCATAGCGGCGGTGCTGGACGACTTCCCGGTGTTCACCCCGGTCAGCGACGAGGACGTGGCGTTGGCCGTACGCGCGGTGGCGGTGCATGTGCCGGAGCGGTGGCCGGCGGGTCCACTGTGTCGCAGTGAGCGGGTGCCGCATCCGTGCCGGCTGGCCCGCTGGGGCCGCAGCACATTGCAGGCGGCCGGGCTCACCGAGGAGCGCGTGGACGAGTTGGTCGCCGCCGGCGACCCGGGCGCCTGGCCGTGGGCGTGACCGGGCTCGGGGCGTACCCGATGGAGAGCTGGCCCGGGTCGGCGGCGGTGCGTGAGGCGGTGGCCCGGTGGCTGCGGCTGGTGGCGGCGGACGCCGAGCTGGCGCCGTACCTCGTCGGGGTTGATCGGGCCCGGCTCGCCGGACACCTGGCGCTCACCCTCACGGTGGCGCTCGGCGGACCGGCGGGCGACATCGCCCGGCCGACGGCCGAGGCATGGCGCGGCCTGGGCCTGACCGAGGCGCAGCACCACCGCGTGGTCGACTACCTGGCCGGGGTGCTCTGGGCGCTCGACGTGCCGGCAGGCTCGGTGACAGCGGCCCGGCGGGCCTTCTCGGACGAGGCCGGCTGGTGACCGCCGCCCTCGCCGCGTCGTGGTCCGTCACCATGCGGTACGCCCGCGAGGCGGCCGACCACTTCTGGTGCGCGGTCGAGGAGCGCTGCCCCGGGACGCTGCCGGAGCGGGAGGCGGCGGTGTTCCTCGCCGCATTCGGACGGCTGGTCAGCGGTGGCGACGACCCGGCCGGGCGGGCGGCGTTGTTGACCGTGCTCGGCCGGGCCTGTCGCCGCTACCGGCTGCTGCCGCACCAGCTCACCGTCGAGGCCGCGCTCGTCGCGACGGTGTCCCGGCAGGCGAGGTTGACACCGGAACTGGTGGCGGCCTGGGCTGGGGCAGCCCGGCGGGCCACGGCGGCGGTGAGCCGTGCGGTCGAGCAGGTCGGCGACGGCCCGCCCTGGTGGCCGGCGCAGGTCGTCGACCACGACCGGGCGGCCGACGGCATCGCCGTGGTGACCGTGCGCGCCTGGCGCCGCCTGGCGTTCCGGCCCGGCCAGGCGCTGCCCGTCTGCGCCGAGCGCCGGCCCGGCCGGTGGCGCTGGTACTCGCCGGCCAACGCTCCGCGCGCCGACGGCACCATCGAACTCCACGTCCGTGCCGTCGCCGCCGTCTCCCGCACGCTCGTGCACCGGGTACGCCCCGGTGACCGGATCTGGCTCGGCCCGCCCCGGTCGACCGGCCTGACCCTCGACCCGGCGTCGAAGGCGGACCTGCTGCTCGTCGCCGGGGGGACCGGGCTGGCGCCGCTGCGCGCCCTGGTCGAGCAGGTCGCCGCCGCGCCGGCCGGTCGCCGGGTCACAATGGTGGTCGGCGCCCGTACCCTCGCCGACCTCTACGACCCGATCAGCCTCGACAAGCTTCAGAGCAGCAACGACTGGCTGACCGTCGTGCCCGCGTTCTCGCACGATCCGGTGGCGGAGGCGGGAGAGCAGGGTGATGCGCTCACCGTCGCGCTCGACCACTGGCGACCCGGCCAGGAGGTCTACCTGTGCGGGCCACCGTTGATGGTGGCCGGGTCGCGGCTGCGCTTGCTCGCCGGTGGGGTGCCGGCCGAGCGGATCCACCTGCCGGACGGGTTCGGCGTCTGATGGGCGTCTATCACAGCCGCAACGCGCTGGCCGGCCCGCTCACCGCGGACCGGCTCAGCGCCGTCGAGCTGCCCCGCACGTCACTGGGGCGGCGCGGTTACCGGACCGACGACGTCGACGCGCTGTTGCACCGG
The DNA here is from genome assembly GCF_000568915.1 of Micromonospora sp. M42. Lineage (NCBI taxonomy): Bacteria > Bacillati > Actinomycetota > Actinomycetes > Micromonosporales > Micromonosporaceae > Micromonospora > Micromonospora sp. M42. Next base: position 6,156,129 of record NZ_KK037233.1, read on the forward strand.
CTCGTCTACGAACTGGGGGAGCGGAGCCGGCTGCTCGATGACGCCCGGGACGAGAACGACCGCATCAAGCGGGCCCTGCGCGCCTGGCAGGCCGAGGTGCGGGAGGCTGCCGGTGTCGTCTGGTCTCCCGCGGCCATTCCAGGCGCACCGTCCCGTCCCGGCCCCGACGGTCGACGTGCGGGTGAGCGGTGACCCGGACGACACCGGTCGTGCCGCATACTGGCCCGGTGTTCACTCTCGCCCAGGCGCGACACCTGGTGGCCACGCTGCGGCCGCGCGTCGACGAGCTGATCCGGCTGCGGGCCGACCTGGCCGAGCTGCGTGTCGATCTGGCCGACCACGGCGTCAGCGCGCTCGGCGGGCTCGCCGAGGTGAAGGCCCTGGAGGCGCGGCTGCACGTGGTGGTGGACGAGTTCCACCAGCACGACATCGCGGTCAAGGGGATCGCCCCGGTGCTGCTCGACTTCCCCGGTGAGCGCGACGGCCGGGCGGTGCTGTGGTGCTGGCTGGAGGGGGACACCGACATCAGGTGGTACCACCGGGTCGAGTGCGGATTCGCCGGCCGCCGTCCGGTCTGAGCCGGCCTGTGGGTGACGCGCGCCAGGCGGTGCCGTCCGACGCCGACGAGCTGGTGCGGCTGCGCGGGCTGATGCTCGCCGGAATGAGCGGCGCGCCGACGCCGCCGGGCCGCTGGCAGGACGTGGCCCGGGACAATCTGCGCGCCTGGCTGGCCGAGCCGGACCCGTGACTGGCCGCAGCGCACTGCTGGCCTGGTTCCGGGACCGGGGCGTGCGCCGGGTCGACCTGCGGGCCTCGGCGGCCGGTCGGCCGCTCTACCGTGCCCTGGGTTTCCGGGAGACCGCCGACCCGGCGATGCGCCTGACGTTCCCGGCGGAACAATCCTTCATCCCGCTCCGCGAGACCGGCAACGATTTGTAGGCGTAAGTCGCTATGCGCGCTGAACCGCAAATCGGTGATCTTCCATGCGCTGTGATCTTATTGATATCTATCTCTCACCACCACTTCACGCCTCCAGGAGTGCGACGTGCGGAGATCCCGTCTTGCCACCCTCGCCCTGACCCTGGCCGCCTCGGTCGGGGTCACTCTGTCTCTGGCCGCCCCCGCCCAGGCGGCCCCGTCCGACCGCTACGTCGCGCTCGGCGACTCGTACGCCTCCGGCGTCGGCGCCGACAGCTACACGTCCGAGAGCGGTAACTGCCTACGCAGCACGAACGCCTACCCGGCGCTCTACAACGCCAACATCAAGCCGGCGTCGTACCGATCGGTGGCCTGCTCCGGCGCCACCACGGCCGACGTCATCAACAGCCAGCTCTCCGCGCTCTCCTCGACCACCACGCTGGTCAGCGTCACCGTGGGCGGCAACGACGTGGGCTTCGCCAACATCATGAGCACCTGTGTGCTCCAGGGGGAGACCCAGTGCGTGGCGGCCGTGCAGTCCGCCATGAACGTGGCCCGCACCTCGATGCCGGGCCGCCTCGCCAACGTCTACAACGGCATCAAGAGCCGCTCGCCCTCGGCCCGCGTCGTGGTGGTCGGCTACCCGGTCTTCTACCAGCTCGGCACGACCTGTGTCGGGCTCAGCGCCACGTCCCGGGCGAAGATCAACGAGGGCATCAACCTGCTCGACGACATCACCCGCACGGCCGCCGTCTCGGCCGGCTTCAAATTCGCCGACGTCCGCTCCATCTTCGTCGGCCACCAGCTGTGCAGCGGCGGGACCAAGTGGCTGCACGCGCTCAACGTGCTGAGCCTGAGCAAGTCGTACCACCCGACGGCGGCCGGGCAGTCTGGCGGCTACTACCCGGTCTTCCGGTCCGCCGCCGGCTGACCCGGTCCGCGGCAGCGGCACGCCTCCCCGCGGGGGCGTGCCGCTTCGCCGTGTCCGGCGGCGGTGTGCCCGTCAGGCCGGCAGGACCTTCTCGATCGCCGCGCGCAGCTCGGGGTCCTCGGGGGTGACCTGCGGGCCGAACCGCGCGGCCACTGTCCCGTCCGGGGCGACGAGGAACTTCTCGAAGTTCCAGCGCACGTCGCCGGTGTGCCCCTCGGCGTCCGGCGTGGACACCAGTTCGGCGTAGAGCGGGTGCCGGTCCGGGCCGTTGACGTCGACCTTCTCCGTCAGCGGGAACGTCACGCCGTAGTTGACCTGGCAGAACTCCTCGATTTCGGCGGCGCTTCCCGGCTCCTGGCCGGCGAACTGGTTGCACGGCACGCCGAGCACCGTCAGTCCGCGCCCGGCGTACGTGTCGGCGAGTTCCTGAAGGCCCGCGTACTGCGGGGTGAGGCCGCAGCGGGAGGCCACGTTGACCACGAGCAGGGCGCGGCCACGGTAGCGGCCGAGGTCGGCCGGTCCGCCGGTGAGGGCGTCGATCTGGACGTCGAAAACGGTCATGTGACGAGGCTACGGGCCGTCACGCGGACCGTCCCGCGCCACCCGTGAAATCGACGCATCTACATCTTGACGAAGTGGTGACGGCGTGAGTAGCGTCTCAGCAATCAATTTGGAAACTTTCCTAACTATTGGAGGGACGCCGTATGAAGAGATCGCTCCGCCGGGCCCTGTGGGCCACCGGCGCCGTGGTCGCGCTCGCGGTCGCCGCGGTGCCCATGACCACCGCGTCGGCCGCCGGCAGCGTCACCGCCACCTTCGCCAAGGTGCAGGACTGGGGGACCGGCCACGAAGGGCGGGTGACCGTCACCAACGGCACCAGCTCCACCGTCAACGGCTGGCGCATCGAGTTCACGCTGCCCTCCGGCACCTCGATCAGCAGCTCCTGGGACGCCGACATCACCCGCAGCGGTGACCGCTACGTGGCGGTCAACAAGAGCTGGGCCTCGACGCTCGCCCCGGGCGCCAGCTTCAGCTGGGGCTACAACGGCACCGGCGCGTACAAGGCGCCGGTGAGCTGCACGATCAACGGCGGCCCTGCACCGGCGGCGGCACGCCGACGACCACCGCGCCGACCACGGCGCCGCCGACCACCGCGCCGCCACCACGGCGCCGCCGACGACCGCCCCGCCGACCACGCAGCCGCCCACCACGCCGCCGCCCGGCGGCAAGAAGGTCGTCGGCTACTTCGCCGAGTGGGGCGTCTACGCCCGCAACTACCACGTCAAGAACATCCACACCAGCGGCTCGGCCGCGAAGCTCACCCACATCCTGTACGCCTTCGGCAACACCACCGGCGGCCGGTGCAGCATCGGGGACAGCTACGCCGACTACGAGAAGGCGTACACCGCCGCGGACAGCGTCGACGGCGTGGCCGACACCTGGGACCAGCCGCTGCGCGGCAGCTTCAACCAGCTGCGCAAGCTGAAGAAGATGTACCCGAACCTGAAGGTCCTCTGGTCCTTCGGTGGCTGGACCTGGTCCGGCGGCTTCACCCAGGCCGCGCAGAACCCGGCCGCGTTCGCCGACTCCTGCTACTCCCTGGTCAAGGACCCGCGCTGGGCGGACGTCTTCGACGGCATCGACGTCGACTGGGAGTACCCGAACGCCTGCGGCCTCCAGTGCGACAGCAGCGGCCCGAACGCCTTCAAGAACGTGGTCTCGGCGCTGCGGAGCAAGTTCGGCTCCAGCTTCCTGGTCACCGCGGCGATCACCGCCGACGGCAGCAACGGCGGCAAGATCGACGCGACCGACTACGCGGGCGCCGCGACGAACCTCAACTGGTTGATGCCGATGACGTACGACTACTTCGGCGCCTTCAACGCCCAGGGGCCGACCGCGCCGCACTCGCCGCTCTACTCGTACTCGGGCATCCCGCAGCAGGGCTTCTGGTCCGACGCGGCGATCCAGAAGCTGAAGTCCAAGGGCGTACCGTCCAGCAAGCTGCTGCTCGGCGTCGGCTTCTACGGACGCGGCTGGACCGGCGTGACCCAGGCCGCGCCCGGCGGCAGCGCCACCGGCGCGGCCCCCGGCACCTACGAGGCCGGCATCGAGGACTACAAGGTGCTCAAGAACAGCTGCCCGGCCACCGGCACGGTCGGCGGCACCGCGTACGCCAAGTGCGGCAGCAACTGGTGGAGCTACGACACCCCGGCGACCATCGGCGGGAAGATGAGCTACGCCAACAGCCAGGGCCTCGGTGGCGCGTTCTTCTGGGAGCTCTCCGGTGACACCAGCAACGGTGAGCTGATCGGCGCCATCAAGGGCGGTCTCGGCTGAGCCGAGGGCCGACGCACCACCCACCCGGCGGGGAGGGGCCGCACCGGCCCCTCCCCGCCCGCGTGCCGCCCTGGCCGCGCGCGCCGATCCGGGTCAGGATGGGGAGTCACCCGGCCGCGCGGGCCGGGTGTGGCACACTCGCCGCTCGACGAGTCCACGCGACGGGAGGACCGATGGATCGCAGCCACCGCGGCCGGTTCGCCGCGCTCGCCCTCGCCTTCGCGCTCACGCCGGCGCTGGCCGCCTGCGGCTCCGGGGACGGCGCCGCCACCGCGCCCAGCGGCCGGGCGCCCGCCGAGGAGGCGGCGGCCAAGAGCCGGGAGCGTGCAGGCGTACCTCGACGCGCTCACCGCCCGCGACGCCGACGCCGGCCGCAGCCAGCTCTGCGCGCCCATGCACGCCGCCTTCGACGCCGCCGCCACCGGCCCGAACGGCGACTTCGCCGACCACTTCACGGTGCCCGACGCGACGATCACCGACGTCCGCTCCGGCCCGAACGGGCAGGAGGTCAGCGCCTCCGTCACGGTGGCCGCCGGATCGCGCAAGGCCACCCGGTCACTGCTGTTCACGGTGACCCGTAACGGGGCGGACTGGTGCATCTCCGGCGAGGTTCCCGGCGACCGCACGGCCGACCCGTCCGAGCCGCCGCCGGCGGCGCGGCCCTCGCCGGTCTCCTCCCAGTGACCGGAACCATGCCCCTCGGCGACGAGTGATCGCGACGGTCGCCGTACGCTTTCCTCCATGCGCCATGAGTGGCATCAGCTGAGTCACCCCGCCGTGGGCAGCCCTGGCCTGCAGACCAGCCGCCCGACCGCCGACTCCGCCGAGGACGCGGCCCTCGGCCTCGACCGATGGCGGGAGCTGCCGCGCGCGCAGACCCCGCCGTGGGGCGACCCGGCCCAGGTCGCCGAGGTCTGCCGGGTGCTGGACACGGTTCCCTCGGTGGTCGCGCCCTACGAGGTCGACCAGCTACGACAGCGGCTGGCCCTGGTCTGCGAGGGCAAGGCGTTCCTGCTCCAGGGCGGTGACTGCGCCGAGACGTTCGCCGACAACACCGAGAGCCACCTGCTCGCCAACGCCCGCACACTGCTCCAGATGGCCATCGTGCTCACGTACGGCGCGTCGCTGCCGGTGGTCAAGGTGGCCCGGGTGGCCGGCCAGTACACCAAGCCCCGGTCCCTGCCGACCGACGCCCGGGGGCTGCCCGCCTACCGCGGCGACATGATCAACTCGCTGGAGGCCACGCCGGAGGCGCGGGTCGCCGACCCGCAGCGCATGATCCGGGCGTACGCCAACTCGGCCGCCGCGATGAACATGCTCCGGGCGTACCTGGCCGGCGGCCTGGCCGATCTGCACGCCGTGCACGACTGGAACAAGGACTTCGTCCGGCAGTCCCCGGCCGGGGAGCGCTACGACGCGATCGCCCGTGAGATCGACCGGGCACTGGCCCTCATCCGGGCCTGCGGGATGACCGACGACGAGGCGCTGCGCACCGTCACGCTCTACTGCTCGCACGAGGCGCTGGCGCTGGAGTACGACCGGGCGCTGACCCGGATCTCCGACCACAAGGCGTACGGCCTGTCCGGGCACTTCCTCTGGATCGGCGAGCGGACCCGGCAGATCGACGGCGCGCACATCGACTTCATCTCCCGCATCGCCAACCCGATCGGCGTCAAGCTCGGCCCCACCACCACGCCGGACGAGGCGATCGAGCTCTGCGAGAAGCTCAACCCGGACAACATCCCCGGCCGGCTCACGCTGATCAGCCGGATGGGCAACCACCGGGTACGCGACGCGCTGCCGCCGATCGTGGCGAAGGTCACCGCCGCCGGCGCGAAGGTCGTCTGGCAGTGCGACCCGATGCACGGCAACACGCACGAGTCCTCGAACGGCTACAAGACCCGGCACTTCGACCGGATCGTGGACGAGGTGCTCGGCTACTTCGAGGTGCACCGCGGCCTCGACACCCACCCGGGCGGCCTGCACGTCGAGCTGACCGGCGAGGACGTCACCGAGTGCCTCGGCGGCGCCCAGGGCATCGAGGACCTCGACCTGCCCGACCGGTACGAGACCGCCTGCGACCCCCGGCTCAACACCCAGCAGTCGCTGGAGTTGGCGTTCCTGGTGGCGGAGATGCTCCGTGGCTGACGCGAGGAGTGAGCTTGCGAGCCCCGCAGTCGGCAGCCGAAGGGATGACAGTGGCTGAACTGATCGATCTGCGGACAGACACCGTGACCCGGCCGACGCCGGGGATGCGGGAGGCGATGGCCGCCGCCGAGGTGGGCGACGACGTCTACGGCGAGGACCCGACAAACACCGCCCTGGAGGCGGAGGTGGCCGCGCTGTTCGGCCACGAGGCGGCGCTGTTCGCCCCGAGCGGATCGATGGCCAACCAGATCGCGCTCCAGTTGCACGTGCCGCCCGGCGACGAGTTGCTCTGCGACGCCGACGCGCACGTGGTCACGTACGAGGTGGGGGCCGCCGCCGCGTACGGTGGGATCTCCTCGCGGACGTGGCCCGCGGTGGGCGCGGACCTGGGCCCCGACGTGGTCGCCGGGATGATCCGGCCGGACGGCTGCTTCGCGGTGCCGACCCGCGCGATCGCGG
>NZ_KK037233.1:6163166-6169746 GCF_000568915.1 Micromonospora sp. M42
AGATACCTACAGCGTGAGGCAGCCGAAGGGATGACAGTGGCTGAACTGATCGATCTGCGGACAGACACCGTGACCCGGCCGACGCCGGGGATGCGGGAGGCGATGGCCGCCGCCGAGGTGGGCGACGACGTCTACGGCGAGGACCCGACAGTCACCGCCCTGGAGGCGGAGGTGGCCGCGCTGTTCGGCCACGAGGCGGCGCTGTTCGCCCCGAGCGGATCGATGGCCAACCAGATCGCGCTCCAGTTGCACGTGCCGCCCGGCGACGAGTTGCTCTGCGACGCCGACGCGCACGTGGTCACGTACGAGGTGGGGGCCGCCGCCGCGTACGGTGGGATCTCCTCGCGGACGTGGCCCGCGGTGGGCGCGGACCTGGACCCCGACGTGGTCGCCGGGATGATCCGGCCGGACGGCTACTTCGCGGTGCCGACCCGCGCGATCGCGGTGGAGCAGACCCACAACCGGGGCGGCGGCGGGGTGATCCCGCTGCCGACGCTGCGCCGCATGCGCGAGGTCGCCGACGAGCACGGGGTGGCGCTGCACTGCGACGGTGCCCGGATCTGGCACGCGCACGTCGCGGACAGGGTGCCGCTGGCCGGGTACGGCGAGCTGTTCGACACGCTTTCGGTGTGCCTCTCCAAGGGCCTCGGCGCGCCGGTCGGCTCGCTGGTGGTGGGCAGCGCGGAGAAGATCGCCCGCGCGCGGGTCCTGCGCAAGCGGATGGGCGGTGGCATGCGGCAGGTCGGCATTCTTGCCGCCGCCGGCCGGTACGCGCTGGCGCACCACGTCGAGCGGCTCGCCGAGGACCACGCGAAGGCGGCCCGGCTGGCCGAGGCGGTCGCCCCGCACGGGGTGCTCGCGTCGGTGGTGCGCACGAACATCGTGCCGCTGGACCTGACCAAGCACCCTCTCGACGCGCACGCGCTGGCGGCAGCCGCGCGGGAAGCCGGTCTGCTGATCTCGGTGCTCGGCCCGCGTACCGCCCGGTTGGTGACCCACCTGGACGTCACCGACGAGCAGATCGACAGCGCCGCCACCATCCTCGACACCGCCCTGCGCGCCTGACCCTCCGGCAACGCCGTGGCGAGGGCGGGAGGAAACGGCTGTGTCAGGGGCGCAGGCGTTTGAGGGCGGCGATGTCGGCGGCGTGGCCGACGTGCTTCTCCGTCGGGGTCTCCACCAGCACCGGTACGCCGGCGGTCGCCGGATGGCGCATCAGCTCGGCGAACGCCGGCTCGCCGATGGTGCCCTTGCCGATGTTCTCGTGCCGGTCCCGGGTGGAGCCGCACAGGTCCTTCGAGTCGTTCGCGTGCACCAGCCGCAGCCGGTCGGCGCCGACGGTGGCGACCAGCGTGTCGAGCGTGGCGGTCATGCCGCCCTCGGCGGCCAGGTCGTGCCCGGCCGCCCAGGCGTGACAGGTGTCGAAGCACACGCCCAGCATCGGGTGCCGGTCGACCGCGTCGAGGTAGGGGCCGAGGTGCTCGACCCGGGACGCCAGTGACCGGCCGCCCCCGGCGCTCGGCTCGACCAGCAGCATCGGCCCGCCGGTGGCCGCGGTCTCGTCGAGCAGCGGGAGCAGCGACTCCCGGACCTGCCGCAGGGCCGCCTCGGCGTGCCCGGCGTCCACCGAGCTGCCGGCGTGGAACACCACGCCCTCGGCGCCGATCGCCCGGCCCCGCCGCAGCGCGTGGGCGAGCGTCTCCGCCGACCTGGTGACCGTCGCGGGGGTGGGGGAGCCGAGGTTGACCAGCAGCGACGCGTGGATGAACACGGGCAGGCCACGCTCGGCGCAGCCGTCGCGGAACAGCGCGTCCTGCGCCGGGTCACCGGCCGGCAGCGCCCAGCCACGCGAGTTCGAGACGTAGACCTGCACCACCTCGGACCCGGCCGCATCCGCGTACGGCAGGGCCGCCCGCGCCAGGCCACCGGAGGTGGGGGTGTGCGACCCCACCGGCCGGCACCCGTTCGCCGCGCTCACAGGCACGTCACAGTGATCGTGGTGCCCGGCGGCACCGGCGTGTTCTCGGCCGGGTTCTGGATCCGGACGATGCCGTTCGGGTTGAGCTGGATGTTGACCGGGAAGCCCTGGCTCTCCAGCGTCTGCTTGGCCTGCTGGCAGGGCATGTCGACCACCCGGGGCACGGCCACCTGCGGCGGGCCCTTGCTGATCTCCAGCTTGACCTGGGCGCCCTTTTCCACACCGGTGCCGTCGGCCGGGCTCTGGCCGAGGATCTCGTCCTTCGGCTTGTCGGACTCCTTGACGTTCTCCACCGGCTTGAGCCCGAGCCGCGCGAGGATGGCGCGCGCCTCGGTGAGGCTCTTGCCGACCAGGTCGGGCACGCTCACCGGGGCGCGGCCCTTGCTGAGGATCAGCGTCACCTTGGCCCCGGGCTTGACCTCAGTGCCCACCTTCGGGTCGGTGGCCAGCACGACACCCGCCGGCAGCGCGTCGTCGTAGCGGGAGCTGCCCTTGGCCGCGACCAGGTTGAGACCCTCCAGCTCCACCTGGGCGAGCGCGAAGTCCTTGCCCACCACGTCCGGCACCGGCAGGCGCTCCGGACCGAGCGACAGGGTCAGCGTGATCGTGCCGCCCTTGACGATCCGGGCGGCCGAGCCCGGCGCCTGCCCGAGCACGGTGTCCTTCGGGACGTTCTCGTCGTACCGGGGGTCGGCGTAGCGCAGCGTGAAACCACCGCGCTGGGCCTGCGCCTCCGCCTCGGCCTTGGTGAGGCTCACCATCTGCGGCGCGACCGTGTAGCGGCCCACGCCGAACCACCAGCCGCCGACGGCGGCGACCAGGCCGAGCACCACGACCGCCGCGGCGACGGCCAGCCGGCCGCGCGGCGAACCCATGATCCGGGTACGCAGGGCGGCGAACCGGGCGCCCACCCCCTCCGGTTCGGCGGCGCGGCGGCGGTGCGGGCGCTGGGTGGCGGCGCCCTCGGGCAGCCGGGCCCATGACGGGCGCTCGATCGGCTGCAGCGCGGCCACCACCTGCGTCGGCTGGCTCAGCACCGCCGTGTCGTCGCTGAGCTGACGCAGGACAGTGGTGTGCGTGTGCGGGTTGCCCAGTTCCTCGCGGGCCGCCTGCACCTCGGTCAGCAGCGCCGCGGCGTCGGCCGGACGGGCGGCCGGGTCGCGCCGGGTGGCCCGGGCGACGAGCGCGTCGACAGCCGGCGGCAGCGCCGGAACCAGCGTGGACGGGGCCGGCACGTCCCGGTCGACGTGCTGCCAGGCGACCTCCACCGGGCGGTCGCCGTCGTAGGGCACCCGGCCGGTGAGCATCTCGAACAGCACGATGCCGGCCGAGTAGACGTCGGTGCGCGGGTCGGCGTGGCCCTGGGTGACCAGCTCCGGCGCCACGTACGCCACCGTCGCCATGAGCTGGTTGCCGTTCTCGTCCTCCGCGCTCGCCTCGACGGCCCGGGCCAGCCCGAAGTCGGCCACCTTGACCACGCTGTCGACCAGGTCGCGGCTGCCGCCGGCGGGCACCTCGGCGACCAGGACGTTCTCCGGCTTGACGTCGCGGTGCACCAGGCCGGCCCGGTGCGCGGCGGCGAGCGCGGCGAGCACCTGCTCGGTGATCGCGAGCGCCTCGTCCGGGTTCAGCCGGCGGCGCTAAAGCGAGCACGTCACGCAGCGTGCGGCCGCGCACAGTCGTACAGGAGCGCACTCTTCTGCCGAACTTAAAGCGTTACAAACGGTATATCTAACCCAGGCTCGCCCGTCGCCCGGGACATCGGGAGGTGAGCTAGCATCTATTGCACAAGAGCTTATGAAACTCAGTAGGTCCGAATTACAAGATTCACCAGGTACGGCAGGCCGGCGTGGATGCCCTGGTCGTAGACCGCCACCACGTTCGGGTGGGTGAGCCGGGCGATCGTCTTCGCCTCGTCGGTGAACCGCTCGACGAACCCGGCCATCCGGGCCCGGGCCTGCGGCGCCTGGGTCGGGTGAATGATCTTGACCGCCACGGTGCGCTCCAGGCGCTCGTCGGTGGCGGTGTACACGGTCGCCATGCCGCCACGGGCGACGCGACCGCGAATGCGGTAGCGCCCCTCGATCAGCGAGCCCAGCAACGTGTCGGCGACCTGTGTGTCCATCGGCAGGCAGTCTATGTGTCGGAAGGGTGAACGTAGAACAGGATGCTACCGCCGGGTTGGGACACCGGTGGCCCGGCGCGCTCCGGCGCAGGTCGGGGGGGTGCCGTGCACCGGATCCGGCGGGCACGTGGCAGGGTGGTCGGGTGACCGATTCCGTACCCGCCGAGACCGGCGCCGACCTGGCCGGACCGGCCGACCCGGCCGGCTGGCTGACGCTGCCCGACGTGGCCGAGCGCCTGGACCTGTCGATCAGCAAGGTGCACCAGATGATCCGCGACCGCGAGCTGCTCGCGGTGCGCCGCGACGGCGTCCGCCGCGTCCCGGCCGACCTGGTGGCCAACCGCACCGTGCTCAAGCACCTGCCCGGCGTGCTCAACCTGCTCGCCGACGCCGGGTACGACGACGAGGAGGCGCTGCGCTGGCTCTACCGGGAGGACCCGTCGCTTCCCGGCACCCCCGCAGTGGCCCTCGGCGGCGACCTGGCCCGCGAGGTCAAACGTCGAGCCCAGGCCGTGGCCTTCTAACCCACCCCCACCCACCCAACCACCCCGTCGATCATGAAGTTGACGGCGAAGTCGATCTCCAAAAGTGCCGCCAACTTCATGATCGACCGCTTCGGAGGCGGGGGACAGCGCGGGGGAGTGGCTGTCAGGCGGGGCGGCGGGTGGCGGCTATGGCCAGGTCCACCAGCGCCTGGCGGGCCTCGGTGTCCAGGTCGACGGCGGTGAGCGCGGCCAGCGCGCTCTCCGTGAGCGCGGTGATGTGCCGTTCGGCACGCTCCAGCGCGCCGCTGGAGGTGATCAGCTCGCGCAGCCGGTCCACCCCGGCCGCGTCCAGGTCCGGTACGCCCAGCCCGGCCAGCAGCGCCTCCCGGCCGGCCTCGTCGAGCGTCTCCAGGGCGGCTGCCACCAGGTACGTCCGCTTGCCCTCGCGCAGGTCGTCACCGGCCGGCTTGCCGGTCAGCTCCGGGTCGCCGAACACGCCCAGCACGTCGTCGCGGAGCTGGAACGCCTCACCCAGCGGCAGCCCGTACGCGGAGTAGGCGGCGTGCACCTCGGGCGGGGCGCCGGCCAGCGCGGCGCCCAGCAGCAGCGGCCGTTCGACCGTGTACTTCGCCGACTTGTACCGGGCCACCTTGGCCGCCCGGTCGAGCGAGGTGTCAGCGGTCGCCTGGGTCAGCACGTCCAGGTACTGCCCGACGGTCACCTCGGTGCGCATCTCGTCGAAGACCGGCCGGGCCCGGGCCACCGTCGCCGGCGGCAGGCCGGAGGAGTGCAGCAGCTCGTCGGACCAGACCAGGCACAGGTCACCCAGCAGGATCGCGGCCGAGTCGCCGAACGCGTCCGCGTCGCCGCCCCAGCCGGCCGCCCGGTGCCGGGCGGCGAACCTGCGGTGCACCGCCGGCTCGCCCCGCCGGGTGTCCGACCGGTCCATCAGGTCGTCGTGAATCAGCGCGCTGGCCTGCACGAACTCCAGCGCGGCCAGGGCGGCGACGACCTGGTCGGAGTCGACTCCGCCGGCGCCCCGGTAGCCCCAGTAGCCGAACGCCGGGCGCAGCCGCTTGCCGCCGCCCAGCACGAACGCCTCGATCGCCTCGGCGACGGGCAGCAGGCCGTCGTCGACGGCGGTCAGCCAGCCGCGCTGGCCGGCCAGGAACTCGGTGAGCGCCTTGTCGATCCGCTGACGCAGGCCGGCACGGTCGACGGGGGAAACGGGAGCAGCGTGGGTCACGCCACGACGCTAACGGTTCGGGCCCGCTCCCGTCGTGCCGCCGTCCCGGCGTGCCTCGCAGCTCACCGGCGGCGACGGCCGCCACGGGTGCCGTGACGGCAGGTACGGACGGGTCGCCGCGAGCAGCCGTGCGTACCCCCGGGTCGCCGGTCCGGGCGGACGGCGGGCCAGCCCGCGGCGGAACTCGGTGAGCTGGCCGACGGCCCGGGGCGAACCGGAGCGGACCGCGTCGAGCAGCGCCTCGCCGGCCACCGCGCACGCCTCGGGCTCCGCGCCGAGCCCCAGGTGCGCCCGGGCCAGCCAGCCGCCGTACACGGCGGAGCGGCGCGGGCGGCCCGGCGCTGTCACCACGGGCGTCAGCAGCGGCACGGCCGCGGCGGCCCGGCCCAGCGCGACGAGCGTGCGCCCGGTCATCGCGGCCAGCTCGGCGGCGTCCAGCCAGTAGAGCCACTGCGGCTCCCGGCCGGGTTCCGGCGGCCCGGCCCGGTCGGCGCCGGCCAGCGCCTCACCGGGGCGCGACGCCGCCCGCCGAGCGCGGCGGCGAGGGCGACCCGGTGCAGCAGCAGCCCCGCAGCCCCGGGGAGGCGGTGGCGCGGCTGGCCGCGTACCCGATCCGGGCCAGGACCAGCGCGCCGGCCGCGTCACCGGCGTCGGACAGCAGGTGGCTGGCCGACCCGCACGTGCCCGGCCAGCGGCGGCTCCCCGGCGGCCCCCGGTCCCGCAGCGCCAGCCGGTAGGCGACCAGG
>NZ_KK037233.1:6170613-6172414 GCF_000568915.1 Micromonospora sp. M42
CCCCCGGGACGGCCGTCGGCCGCCCCACCGCGCTGTGGTCTTTCTACCCCCGGGGTACGACGTCGCGCCGCGAAGTGTTCGCGGGCTGGGAAGACCCTCGGTAAGCCGTGCGCTCCCGGCTACAGTCGGTCCGTGGCGCTCGGTCTTCCCTCGGTCCTCCCCAATCCCCAGCCGGCCATCGGGGAGCTGATCCGTGACGGCCGCCCCACCTTCTCCTTCGAGTTCTTCCCGCCGAAGACGCAGGCCGGGGAGAAGCTGCTCTGGCAGGCCATCCGCGAGCTGGAGTCGCTGCGCCCCTCGTTCGTCTCGATCACCTACGGCGCGGGCGGCTCGACCCGCGACACCACGGTGGCGGTGACCGAGCGGATCGCCACCGAGACCACGCTGCTGCCGATGGCGCACCTGACCGCGGTGAACCACTCGGTCGCCGAGCTGCGGCACGTGATCGGCCGGCTGGCCTCGGTCGGGGTGCGCAACGTGCTGGCCGTGCGGGGTGACCCGCCGGGCGACCCGGGCGGCGAGTGGATCGCCCACCCCGAGGGCGTCCGGTACGCAGAGGACCTGGTCCGGCTGGTCCGCGACAGCGGTGACTTCAGCGTCGGCGTGGCCGCCTTCCCGTACAAGCACCCGCGTTCGCCGGACGTGGACAGCGACACCGCGTACTTCGTGCGCAAGTGCCGGGCCGGCGCGGAGTTCGCGATCACCCAGATGTTCTTCGACGCCGACGACTACCTGCGGCTGCGTGACCGGGTGGCCGCCACCGGCTGCGACACGCCGATCCTGGCCGGGGTGATGCCGGTGACCCAGATCGGCACCATCGAACGCTCCGTGCAGCTGTCCGGCGCGCCGTTCCCGCCGGCGCTCGCCGAGCGGTTCGAGCGGGTGGCCGACGACCCGGAGGCGGTACGCCGACTCGGCGTCGAACAGGCGAGCGAGATGTGCGAGAAGCTGCTCGACGAGGGCGTGCCGGGGATCCACTTCATCACGCTCAACCGGTCCCCCGCGACCCGGGAGGTGTGGCAGCGGCTGCGCGCCGCCGCACGGGTGTGACCACCCGCCACACGACACCCGCGCCGTGCTTCTACGGTTGATCCGTGGTGGGCACACAGCTGAACTGGGACCAGTACGCGACCGCGTGGGCGCGGCTGCACGGCGGCTTCGATCCGCGTACCGCCGCGCCGGTGGTGCGCGCCTGGCTGCGCTTCGCCTACCACGTGGGCTACGTGCTGGGCCGGCTGCGCGTCGGCCCCACCCCGGTGACCGTGTTCGGGGTGCTGCTCTGCTTCTGCGTACCCCTGTTCGTGGAGCGGCCCGGCGACGGACCGTTCCTCGGCGCGCTGTTCGTGCTGCTGGCGGCGGTGGCCGACAGCGTCGACGGCGCGGTGGCGGTCGCGACCGGCCGCACCACCCGGCTGGGCTACGTCTACGACTCGGTCGCCGACCGGCTCGGCGAGGTGGCCTGGCTGATCGCGTTCTGGCTGCTCGGCGCGCCCGGCGTGCTGGTCGCGGCGGCCGGGGGCCTGTCCTGGCTGCACGAGTACGTGCGGGCGCGCGCGGTGTCGGCGGGGATGCGGGAGATCGGCGCGGTGACGGTGGGGGAGCGGCCCACCCGGGTCAGCGTGGCGCTGGTCGGGCTGCTCGTCGCCGGGCTCACCGGGCTGATCGACGCCGACCTGACGGCCGGCACCATCACCATGGCCACCACGGTGTGGGTGCTGCTCGCCGGATTCGGCCTGGGGCAGTTGCTCTCCGCCGTCCGCCGCGCCCTGGTCGACGCGGGCTGACCGCCGCGCCCGCGCCC
>NZ_KK037233.1:6173535-6202977 GCF_000568915.1 Micromonospora sp. M42
CGATCTCGGCGGACATCGTGTTCCATGGGCAGGCCGCCGCCCGGGTGGCTGGAGCCGCCGACCAGCCAGAGCCCGGCCGCCGGCCCCCGGTTGGCCGGGCGCAGCAGCCCGCCCGCGGTGCCGTAGATCGCCCCGCCCGGCGCCCCGGTGGCCGCGTCCAGGTCGGCCGGGGTACGGATCTCCCGGAACACCAGCCGGTCCCGCACGTCGGCGCCGCGCTCGGCCAGCACGTCGAGAATCCGGTCCGCGTACGCCTCGGCCAGGCCCGGCCGCCGCCAGTCCACGGCGCTCGCGGCGGTGCCGTGCCGGGGCGCGTTTCACGAGCACGAACCACGCCTCGTGGCCGTCCGGGCGTACCGCCGGATCGTCGGCGGCGGTGACGAACACGGTCGGGTCGGGCGCCGGGCGGGCCCGCACCCCGCGACCCGGGTCGCCGAACACGGCGTCGAACTCGGCGTCGTAGTCGCGGGGGAAGAACACGGTGTGGTGGGCCAGCCCGGAGTCGCCGCGTACGCCCAGCAGCAGCACGAACCCGGCCAGGCTGCGGTCGGTGAGCGCGGCCAGCCGGCGCGGGTCGGGCAGCAGGTCCCGGTAGACGGTGAGCGCGTCCACGTTCGCGACCACCACGTCGGCCGGCACCGGCGCGGCCGACCCGGCCACGCGTACCCCGTGCACCCGCCCGCCCGCGGCGTCGATCCGGGTGACCGCGGCGTCGGTGCGTACCACCACGCCCAGGTCCAGGCAGCGCGACAGCAGCGCGTCGGCGAGCGTGCCCAGCCCGCCGCGCAGGTACCAGCCGCCGTACGCCAGCTCGGCGTAGGGGACGGCGACGAGCGCGGCCGGGGCGCGGCGCGGGTCGGCGCCGGTGTACGTGGCGTACCGGTCCAGCAGCATCCGCATCCGTGGGTCGGACAGGTGGCGGCGGCCCAGCCCGCGCAGGCTGCGGCCGGGGCCGATGGCGGCCAGGTCGCCCAGCCGCCAGGCCAGCGCGGCCAGGTCGCGGGGCGAGTCGACGGTACGGCGCAGGATGTCCCGGTGTGAGGCCGCCCACACCCGGCCGGCGCGCCGCCACAGCCCGCGCCAGTCGGCGGCGGACCGGTCGCCGAACGCGGCGCCGATCCGGGCGGCGAACTCGTCCGGGTCGGCGCAGGAGTCGAGCGCCTGTCCGCCGCCGGGGAAGACGTGCCGCACGATCGGGTCCAGCGGGACCAGGTCGAGGTATTCGTCGAGCTTCGCGCCGGTCGCCTCGAACAGGTCGTGGAAGACCTGCGGCAGCGTGAACAGGCTCGGCCCGGTGTCGAAGTGCCACACCCCCTCCGGGGTGTGGTGGGCGTACCGGCCGAGCTTGCCCCCGACCGTGCCGGCCCGTTCGAGGACGGTGACCTCGTGCCCGGTGACCGCGAGCCGGGCGGCGGTGGCGAGCCCGCCCACCCCGGCGCCGATGACCACGATGCGCGCCATGGCGTGACCCTCCTAGGTGACCGGGCGACCCCGCCAGGTGAGCCGGTGTCGCTTCCGCAGATGGTACGACCGGACGGTCAGCCAACCGAGGACCACGACCGACACGGGGTGTGCGAGCGCGTCGGGCCACGCCCGTCCGCCGGTGGCGCGGGCGCTGACCACCCGCCCGGCGACCCCGGCCAGGTAGGCCAGGAACGCCACGGCGGCCACCGCCGGCGCGCCGGCGAGCAGCGCCCCGAGCGCCAGCAGCGGCGGCGCGACGTTAGAGCGCGAACATCGGCGCGTCCCGGCCGTCGGTCCGGTCCACCGACGGACCGGCGAGCGGGCGCAGCGCGACCGCGAGCAGCACCGCGAAGCCCAGCCAGCCCAGGTAGTTGCTGACCGGGATGCCGGGCAGCCCGGGCAGCGCCGGGGTGGCGTCACGCCAGGTCCAGTAGCCCTCGGCCACCATCTGCGGGTCGAGGAACAGGTCCCACGCGGCCAGCCCGACCGCCGACAGCGCGATCCGGGCGAGGCGGGAGCGGACCAGCCGGACCGCGGTGAGCCACGCCGGCCAGGCCATCCAGGTCCAGGCGAGTGGGATGATCAGCGGCACCCCGGCCAGCTTCGGGCCCAGCTCGCCGGAGTAGTCGTAGGTGCCGAACGGGAACCCGGTGGCCACGCCGATCGCCTCCACCGCGAACCCGCCGCCGGTGACGACCGCGACCAGCGCGGCGGCGGTACGGACGCCGCGGGTGAGCAGCGCGTGGCCGACCGAGAGCAGCCAGCCGAGCACCACAGTGGCCACCGTGAGCCCGGCCCGGGTCGCGCCGCCGGTGAGCGGGTAGCAGATCTGGGCGAGGATCAGCGCGGCCAGCAGCGCCCAGGGCAGCCGGGCCGCCCTCATGCTGTGCCGCCTTTTGTTCGCGACTGCGGGGCTCGCAAACCCGGCTCACTCCTCGCGCTCACGGTGCCGCCCTTTCGTTCGCGACTGCGGGGCTCGCAAACCCGGCTCACTCCTCGCGCTCACGGGGCGTCCGGCGGGGGCAGCGGCAGGTCCCGGCCGAGCACGCCGAACGGCCGTTCGTCGCCGGGGAAGTGGAAGTGCCGCAGGACGTCGACGAAGCCGAACCGGCGGTACAGCCGCCAGGCCCGGGACTTCTCCTCGTCGGCCTCCGGCGTGGACAGCAGCGTGGTGTCGCCCTCGGCCACGGCGAGCAGCGCGCGCAACTGGCGGGCGCCCAGGCCGTGCCCCTGCGCGGGCGGGCGGACGTGCAGCTCGACCACCTCGAACGGGTGCGCCAGCCAGCGCTGCCGGTCCCGCGCGTTCAGCGCCCGGTGCACCTGGTCGTGCCACCACTGCCCGGTCGCGCCCCGGTAGCCGTACCCGAAGCCGGCCAGGTGGCCCTCGGTGGTGAGGCTGGCGACGGCGCGGAAGCCGGGCCGGCGTACGTGGGTGGCGATGTAGCCGCGGCGGGCCTCCAGCAGGTCGGGCCGGTAGCCCATCGCCTCGCCGTAGACGGCCACCACGTCGTCCAGCCGCCGGACCAGGTCGTCCGGTGTCCACCGCACCAGCCTCATGCGTACCCTCTCGCTGTTTCCGGGCCGCCCTCGGCGGCCCAGCCGAGCACCGTGCGGTCGCCGACCACGTCGCCCACCGCGAACCGCGCGAACAGTTCCTCCGCGTACCAGCCCTCGGTGGGGGTGCGGGTGATCGCGGCGCGGTGCTCGGGGGAACGGTACGCGAACGCGACCAGGTCCGCCGGGTCGCGCCACACGCTCACCGTGCCCTGCCAGCCCAGCGGCGCCTCGCCGACGCCGAAGCGGGCGAGCAGGCCGGGCGCGGCGTGCAGTTCGGTGGCGACCGGCGGGATCGCCCGCCAGAACGTGGCCGCCCGGCGGGCCCGCAGCCGGGCCCGGGTCAGCGCCAGCACCGGACCGGTGACCCGGCCGCCCGACGGAGCGCCGAACGGCTCCCGGCCGGACCACCGGCCGCGGCTGGTCAGCGGGCGCAGGTCGACCCGTACCGCGGCGCGGGCGATCCGGGCCCAGGAGCGGGCGACCGGGGAGGCGTCGAAGCCGGCCGCGTCGGCGGGGGAGTCCCAGACCACGAGCGCGGCCCACCGGGTCAGGTCGGCGTCGCCGGGGCCGAATCCGGTGCCGGTCCCGGTGCCGAGCAGCTTGGCGAAGCGGACGCCGGGCAGGCGGCGCAGCCGCGCCGGGTGGGTGGCCATCCGGGCCGGCACACCGGGTACGGCCCGTCGGGGCACACGCCACACGTGCAGCGTGACGAGTTCGGGGTTCACGCCACCTCGGCCGGCGCGCCGGCGGTGATCCGCAGCAGTTCCGCGTACGTGGTGGGGAACACCGCCCGGGGTACGCCGCCGGCGGCCCACACCTCGTCGTACCCGGTCAGGGCGGTGTCGACGACGGTGCGCAGCGGCGCGGGGTGGCCGACCGGGGCGACGCCGCCGATCACCTGCCCGGTGTGCTGCTTGACGAACTCCGGGGTGGCCCGGCGCAGCCGGGTCACGCCCAGCGTGGCGGCCAGCCCGGCGGTGTCCACCCGGTGCGCGCCGGAGGTGAGCACCAGCAGCGGCGCGCCGTCCGCGTCGAAGATCAGCGAGTTGGCGATGGCGCCGACGGCGACGCCGAGCGCCTCGGCCGCGGCGGCGGCGGTGTGCACCGCGTCGGGCAGCAGTCGGACGAGGCTGGCCTCGCCCGATCCGTCCCGCGCGCCCGCCTCGTCGAGCGCGCGCTGCACCGCCTGCACGTTCGGGTGTGGCTGCATGCCCCCATTCTTCCCTCACCCCCGGTCCGGCCCCGCCGGGGGCCGTGGCCCTCCCGTGTGTCCCCGGCGCGTCACACGTTGCGTTTTCGTCGGTAGGGAGGTGTACTGTCAGGGTAGTTAGAACGAGTGTTCGATTCGGTTGGAGCGGATAGCGGCTCAGCTCCCCGGCTGGCCCGGCTCCGGTCCGACCGGTCGGGCACCCGTCGAACGCTCCGGAAGCGGTGTTTCGCGGCACCGGCTTCCGGGAGGTGCGGCACCGCGGGCCGCACCGGGTTCGGACAGTCGCGAGTCCGGGCCCGTCAGGCAGGTCGTCGCCCGCCGCCCACGACCCCCGGGCGGCGGGCGACGGACCCGCCGGCACGCCGGCCGGGGGTGGGTGTGGGGAAGCGTCCACACCCGGCCGGCCGGCCACCTGAAGGTGCGTCTTCCTCCGCACCGACCGCTCCGGGCGACCGGGCGACGGTTTCCCCGTCGCGCGACCGCCCGCCCCGGCCACACGCGGAGGAGAGACCCATGCCGACCAGTCCGGCCCAGGCGCCCACGGTGCCCGCGCACGTGCTGCCGCACCGCACCCCCGCCCAGTTGCTCGCGGTGGCCCGCGACGGGCTGGCCGAGGCCGCCCGCACCCGTCCCGACGGTCTCCGGTACGCCGCCGCCCACCTCGCGGCGCTGCGCGCCGCCGCCGCAGTGCTCGCCGCCCGGGCCCGTCCCGCGCCCACCCGGCGGAACCGGATCACCAGCGTCTGGGTGCTGCTCGCCACCGTCGCCCCCGAGCTGGACGAGTGGGCCGCCTACTTCGCGGCCGGCGCGAGCAAGCGGGCCGCCGCCGAAGCAGGCATCCCCCGCGTGGTCACCGCCCGGGAGGCCGACGACCTGCTACGCGCCGCCGAGGAGTTCGTGACAGTGGTGGAGACCGCGCTCGGCCTGGCCCACCAGCCGGCGCTCGACGGCCTGCCCCGGCCCCTGCGGCGCGGCGCCCCCGACTCCCCGACCCGGCCCGGAGCGGCCGCGGCCTGATTCGTGGCGCCCGGCCACCACCGGCGGGACCCCGGGTGGCCGGGCGCCGCTCCCACACCCGGCACGCGCGTGCCGCAGCACCGACACGATCCACAGCACACGATCCACAGCACCATCCACGGGCGGGCCCGTGGCGGAAACACGACGGGGGGTTGGTCCGATGGCGGGCCGCATGGTGGTCGGTTCCGCCGCCCTGGCCGAGCTGGTCCGTCCGGCGAGCGCGCCCGACCCGGCCGGCGGCCACCGGGTGCTGCCCGTCCGGGCCGAGCTGACCGGGCTGCTGCCCAACCGTGGCCTGCGCCGCGGCAGCACCGTCGCGGTCGGCGCCGGCCAGCCCCGGCGCAGCGGCGCCACCTCGCTGATCCTCGCGCTGCTCGCCGAGGCGTCCCGGGCCGGCTCGTGGTGCGCCGTGGTCGGCGTACCCACCTTCGGGGCCGGCGCCGCCGCCGAGGCGGGCATCGCCCTGGACCGGCTGGCCCTGGTGCCCGACCCCGGGCCGGAGTGGCCCACAGTGGTCGCCGCGCTCATCGACGGGGTCGACGTGGTGGTCACCGCCGTGCCGGCGACCGTCTCCGCCTCGATCGCCACCCGGCTGGCCGCCCGCGCCCGGCAGCGCGGAAGCGTGCTCGTCCCGTACGGCCGGTGGGACGGCGCGGACGTCACGCTCCAGGTGGTCCGGGGCGTCTGGCAGGGGCTCGGTGCCGGTCGCGGGCGGCTGCGCCGCCGTGAGGTGACCGTCTCGGCCCGGGGGCGGGGCGCCGCCGCCCGCCCCAAGGAGATCAAGGTGTGGCTGCCCGGCGACGAGCTGACCCGGGTGATCCCCCGCTCGGCCGGGTTCGGCGCACCGTCCGCCGTGCCGTCGCGCCGGCTGCGCGTGGTGGCTCCACCCGCCCGTACGCCCGCCGTGGCCGGGCCGGCGTGAGCGGCGTACCGCAGCGGACGCTGCTGCTCTGGTGCCCGGACTGGCCGGTCCTCGCCGCCGAGATCGTCGACGGGGTGCCCGCCACCGACCCGGTCGTGGTGCTGCACGCCAACCGGGTGGTCGCCTGCTCCGAGCGGGCCCGTGCCGAGGGGATCCGGCGCGGGCTGCGCCGCCGGGAGGCGCAGGGGCGCTGCCCGCACCTGACGGTGGTCGACCACGACCCGGGGCGGGACGCGCGGGCGTTTCGAACCGGTGGTGGCCGCCGTGGAGGAGGTGGTCGCCGGCGTCGAGGTGATCCGGCCCGGCGCCTGCGCCACGGCGGCCCGGGGGCCGAGCCGCTACCTCGGCGGCGAGGAGGCGGCGGCCGAGCGGATCGTCGAGCACGTCGCGCAGAGCTGCGCGGTGGAGAGCCAGGTCGGCATCGCCGACGGGGTGTTCGCGGCCGGGCTGGCCGCCCGGGAGGGGCGGATCGTGGCGCCCGGCGGCACCCGCGAGTTCCTGGCCACCCGGCCGGTCGAGGCGCTCGGCCGGCCCGCCCTGGCCGACCTGCTGCGCCGGCTCGGCGTCCGCACCCTCGGCGACTTCGCGGCGCTGCCCGCCGGGGACGTGCTGGCCCGGTTCGGTTTCGACGGCGCGCTGGCGCACCGGCTCGCCGGCGGCCGGGACGACCGCCCGCTCGCGGTCCGGCAGCCGCCCGCCGACCTGATCGTCACCGCCGACTACGACGAGCCGGTCGACCGGGTCGACGCCGCCGCGTTCGCCGCCCGCACGCTCGCCGAACTGCTGCACGAGCGGCTGGCCGGGTACGGGCTGGCCTGCACCCGCCTCGGCATCGAGGCGGTCACCGCGCACGGCCAGGAGCTACACCGGGTCTGGCGGCACGACGGCCTGCTCACCGCCGCGGCCATCGCCGACCGGGTCCGCTGGCAGCTCGACGGCTGGCTCACCGGCAGCAACGGCCGGGGCGGGATGCGCCCGGCCCGCCCGACCGCCGGGATCGTCCGGTTGCGGCTGGTGCCCGACGGGGTGCTCGCCCAGGCGGGCCTGCAACCCGGGCTGTGGGGGGAGACCGGCGCGGAACGGGAGCGGGCGCACCGCGCGCTGAGCCGGGTGCAAGGCATCCTCGGCCCCGAGGCGGTGGTCACCGCCGTGCTCGGCGGCGGGCGGTCCCCGGCCGACCAGGTGCGCCTGGTCCCGTGGGGCGACGAGCGGGTGCCCGCGCGCCCCGGCCCGCCACCCCTGCCGCCCGCCTCTCCCGCCGCCGCGCCACCGGTCCCGGCCGGTTCGGTGCGCGGTGTCGCGTCGTCGCGCCCGGTCCCGGCCGGTTCGGTGCGCGGTGTCACGTCGTCGCGCCCGGCTCCGGCCGGTCCGGCTGCCGCTCCGGCGAGCGGCGTGACGCCGTCGCGCCCGGCCGCCGGGGCCGCTCCGGGTGCCGAGTCCGCCCCTGTCGTCGTACCCCCTGGGGGCCGTGCGGGGCGGCGGGCCGGGCGGGGCCGGGCGATGGCCGAGCCGCCGTGGCCGGGGCGGATCCCGCCGCCCGCGCCGGCCGTGGTGCTGCCCGCCCCACTGGCCGCCGACGTGCGCGACGCGGCCGGGGAGCCGGTCGTGGTGAGCGCCCGGCTGGCGGTCAGCGCGGCGCCGGCCCGGCTCACCGTCGGCGACGGGCGCCCGGCCGAGATCACCGGGTGGGCCGGGCCGTGGCCGGTGGACGAACGCTGGTGGGCGCCGGCCGAGGCGCGCCGCCGGGCCCGGTTCCAGGTGTGCCTGGCCGACGGCGCTGCGCTGCTGCTCGCGGTCGAGGGCGGGCAGTGGCTGGTGGAGGCGATCTATGACTGAGTGCCGGGGGAGCGCGGGGTGAGCTTCCACAACCCGAAGATGCCGTGGTCGAAGCTGGAGCAGGTGCTCTCCGGACGGGCCAAGGGGGAGCGGCACCTGCACGTGGTCGACCCGCTCGCGGTCGACGCCGACGGCGGCGACTCACCGGCGTGGAGCCGCAAGCGCCAGGAATACCAGCCGCCGCAGATGGACCGGCCGGACGGCGTGGTGCCGTACGCGGAGCTGCACGCGCACTCCAACTTCAGCTTCCTCGACGGCGCCAGCCACCCGGAGGAACTGGCCGAGGAGGCGGCCCGGCTCGGGCTCACCGCGCTCGCCGTCACCGACCACGACGGCTTCTACGGCGTGGTGCGCTTCGCCGAGGCGGCCCGCGCGCTGCGGCTGCCGACGATCTTCGGCGCGGAACTGTCGCTCGGACTGCCCGGCCCGCAGAACGGCGAACCCGACCCGCTCGGCCGGCACCTGCTGGTGCTGGCGCACGGCCACGAGGGGTACGCGCGCCTGGCCGCCACCATCTCCCGGGCCCAGCTGCGCGGCGGGGAGAAGGGCCGCCCGGTCTACGGCGAGCTGGAGGAGATCGCGGCGGAGCTGAAGGACCACGTGCTGGTGCTCACCGGCTGCCGCAAGGGGCACGTGCCCGCCGCGCTGCTCACCGAGGGCGTCGACGCGGCGGCCCGGGAGCTGGACCGGCTCACCGCGCTGTTCGGCGCGGAGACGGTGGCGGTGGAGCTGACCGACCACGGCCACCCGGTCGACGCCGACCGCAACGACGCGCTCGCCGACCTGGCCGCCGCGGCCGGGCTGCCCACAGTCGCCACGAACAACGTGCACTACGCCACCCCGGGCCGGCGGCGGCTGGCCACCACGGTCGCGGCGGTCCGGGCCCGGCGCAGCCTCGACGAGATCGACGGCTGGCTGCCCGCCGCGGCCACCGCCCACCTGCGCAGCGGCGCGGAGATGGCGGCGCGGTTCGCCGCGTACCCGGGGGCGGTGGCGCGGGCCGCCGAGTACGGCGCGGAACTCGCCTTCGACCTGCAGCTCGTGGCGCCGAAGCTGCCGGCGTACCCGGTGCCGCCCGGGCACACCGAGATGAGCTGGCTGCGTCGGCTGACCATGGACGGCGCCCGGGAGCGCTACGGCCCGCCCGAGGCGCACCCGGAGGCGTACGCGCAGCTGGAACACGAGCTGCGGATGATCGAAGACCTCGGGTTCCCCGGCTACTTCCTGGTGGTCTACGACATCGTCGCGTTCTGCCGCGCGCAGGACATCTACTGCCAGGGCCGGGGCTCGGCGGCCAACTCGGCGGTCTGCTACGCGCTGCGCATCACCAACGTGGACGCGGTCCGGCACCGGCTGCTGTTCGAACGGTTCCTCGCCCCGGAACGCGACGGCCCGCCGGACATCGACGTGGACATCGAGTCCGACCGTCGGGAGGAGGTGATCCAGCACGTCTACGCCCGCTACGGTCGGGAGCACACCGCCCAGGTCGCCAACGTCATCTCGTACCGGCCCCGGTCGGCGGTGCGGGACGTGGCGAAGGCGTTCGGCTTCTCACCCGGCCAGCAGGATGCCTGGAGCAAGCAGATCGAC
Organism: Micromonospora sp. M42; assembly: GCF_000568915.1. Lineage (NCBI taxonomy): Bacteria > Bacillati > Actinomycetota > Actinomycetes > Micromonosporales > Micromonosporaceae > Micromonospora > Micromonospora sp. M42. The sequence continues at coordinate 6,183,132 of NZ_KK037233.1, forward strand.
AGGTGGGGCTCGGTCGCCGCGGTCGACGTGGCGGACATCCCGGAGCAGGTGGTCGCGTACGCCAACGAGCTGCAGACGTTCCCCCGGCACCTGGGCATCCACTCCGGCGGCATGGTGATCTGCGACCGGCCGGTGATCGAGGTGTGCCCGGTGGAGTGGGGCCGGATGCCCGGCCGCAGCGTGCTCCAGTGGGACAAGGACGACTGCGCGGCCGTCGGCCTGGTCAAGTTCGACCTGCTCGGCCTCGGCATGCTCTCGGCGCTGCACTACGGCTACGACCTGATCGGCTCCCGCCTCGACCTCGGTGACATGACGCTGGACGACCCCGAGGTCTACGACATGCTCTGCCGGGCCGACTCGGTGGGCGTGTTCCAGGTGGAGAGCCGCGCCCAGATGGCCACCCTGCCCCGGCTCAAGCCGCGCGAGTTCTACGACCTGGTGGTGGAGGTGGCGCTGATCCGGCCCGGCCCGATCCAGGGCGGCTCGGTGCACCCGTACATCAGGCGCAAGAACGGCCAGGAGCCGGTCACGTACGCGCACCCGCTGATGCGCAACGCGCTGGAGAAGACGCTCGGCGTGCCGCTGTTCCAGGAGCAGCTCATGCAGCTCGCCATCGACCTGGCCGGGTTCGACGCGGCCGGCGCCGACCAGCTGCGCCGGGCCATGGGGGCGAAACGGTCGGTGGAGCGGATGGCGCAGATCGCCGACCGGCTCTACGCCGGGATGGCCGAGCGGGGCATCACCGGCGAGCTGGCCGACGACGTCTACCGCAAGCTCACCGCGTTCGCCAGCTACGGCTTCCCGGAGAGCCACGCGATGAGCTTCGCCTACCTGGTGTACGCCAGCTCGTGGCTCAAGCGCTACCACCCGGGCCCGTTCCTGGCCGCGCTGCTCAACGCCCAGCCGATGGGCTTCTACTCGCCGCAGACGCTCGCCGACGACGCCCGCCGGCACGGCGTGGAGGTGCGCCGGCCGGACATCAACGCCAGCGGCGCCAAGGCGGTGCTGGAGTCCACCCCGCAGACGCGGTGGGGCAGCGTGCCGGGCGAGCCGCCGCACGCCTGGGGGCTGGGCGGCCCGGCGGTACGGCTCGGGCTGGGCAGCGTCCGTACCCTCGGCGAGGACGTGGCCGAGCGGATCGAGGCGGAACGGACGGCGCACGGGCCGTACCGGGACATGCCGGACCTGGCCCGCCGCGTCGGTCTCACCGCCGCGCAGCTGGAGGCGCTGGCCACCGCCGACGCCTTCGCCTGTTTCGGGCTGACCCGGCGGCAGGCCCTCTGGGCCGCCGGCGCGGCGGCCCAGGACCGGCCCGGCCGGCTGCCCGGCACGGGACCGGCGCGGACCCGCCCACGCTGCCCGGCATGGCCGCGGTGGACCGCCTGGTCGCCGACGTCTGGGCCACCGGCCTGTCCCCGGAGAGCCATCCGGCCCGGTTCATCCGGGACCGCCTCGACGAACTGGGCGCGGTGCCGATCGCCCGGCTCGGCCAGGTGCCGCCCGGGCAGCGGATCCGGGTCGGCGGGATCGTCACCCACCGGCAGCGCCCGGCGACCGCCGGCGGTGTCACGTTCCTCAACCTGGAGGACGAGACCGGAATGCTGAATGTCACTTGCTCCCCGGGGCTGTGGCAGCGCTACCGTCGAATCGCCCGCACGAGTGGAGCACTGGTGGTGCGGGGCCGGCTGCAGCGGCACGAGGGCGTCACGAACCTCACCGCGGACCGGCTGGACGCGATCGAGCCCCCCGTCACACCGGTATCCAGGGATTTCCGTTGATGGAGTGATCCACATTACGGTTTCCGTGAGCCGGAGGCGGGAGACTCCCGACGCGGGTGGGCAGAGTGGCCCACCCGGGGTATGGGGGATGAACAGATGACCTTTCACCGCACGTACGCCGGTGGCGTAGCCAACGCCCGACGGACCCGCCTCGGCGCCGACTGGGCGCCCACCCACGAGGCCGAGCCGCGGGAATACCAGGTGACCGACGGCCCGGTGGCCAACGACCAGCGCTCCCGCGCCGAGGACGACCCCGCCGGCGGCGGCGAGTCCTGAACCTGGGCCGGGGGGTGACTAGGCTCGGCGCGTGGAGCAGATCCGAACCCTCACCCCCCGCACCGCCGTCATCTGGTCGGTGCTCCGGGCCGAGCTGGACCGGCGGGCCGGCGAACGACTCTCCGTACTCGACGTCGGCGGCGGGACCGGCGGCTTCGCCGTCCCGCTCGCCGAGGCCGGTCACCGGGTCACAGTGGTCGACGCCAGCCCCGACGCGCTCGCCGCGCTGACCCGCCGCGCCGCCGAGGCCGGGGTCGCCGACCGGGTACGCGCGACGCAGGGCGACGCCGACGCGCTCGCCGGGCTGGTCGAACCGGCCACCGTGGACCTGGTGCTCTGCCACTCCGTCCTCGAAGTCGTCGACGAGCCGGAACCGGTGATCTCCGCGCTGGTCACCGCGTTGCGCCCGGGCGGCGCGGCGAGCGTGCTCGTCGCCGGCCGGGCCGCCGCCGTGTTCGGCCGGGCGATGAACGGGCAGCTTGACGCCGCTGCGGCGCTGGCCGCCGATCCGCACGGCACCACCGGCCGCCGGGACACGCTGCGCCGCCGCTACGACGCCGCCGACGCGAGCGCGCTGCTCACCGCCGCCGGCCTCGCCGTGGAGGAGATCCACGGGGTACGGGTGCTCGCCGACCTGCTTCCGGCCGCCGTGGCCGACGGTCAGCCGGCCGCCCTGGTGGAGCTGGAACGGGCGCTCGCGGCCCGGCCCCCGTACCGTGATCTCGCCGCTCAGCTGCACCTGTTCGCCCGCCGCCCGGCATGACCGGCCCGGCTCCCGGCCCGCTGGACCGGGTTGCGCCGCGCTACGACGGCGGCAGCCTGGCCGACGTGCTGCCCAGCGCGCTGTCGGTGCTCGGCGTACCCGGTGCGGCCGACCGGCTCGGCCTGGCACCGGGGCTGGCCGGGGTACGCCGGATCGCGGTGCTGCTCGTCGACGGCCTCGGCTGGTACCAGATCCCCACCGCCGCCCGGTACGCCCCGACGCTCGCCGGACTGGCCGCCACCACCGGCCGGCCGCTCACCACCGGCTTCCCGTCCACCACCCCGACCAGCCTGGTCAGCCTCGGCACCGGCACCGCGTCGGGCGCGCACGGCGTGCTCGGCTTCACCGTCCGGGTGCCCGGCACCGACCGGGTGCTCAACCACGTCGACTGGGCCAGCGACCCCGACCCGGTGAGCTGGCAGCCGGTGCCCACCTGGTACCAGCGGGCGCGCGCCGCCGGGGTGGCGGTGACCGTGGTCAGCCGCCCCGAGTTCGCCGGCAGTGGCCTGACGCTCGCCGCCAACCGGGGCGGCGACTACCGGGGCGCGGCCGGCGCCGACGCGCTCGCCGCGCGGATGCTGGCGGCGCTGGCCGCCGGGGACGGACCCACGCTGGTCTCCGGGTACCACCCCGACCTGGACCGGCACGGGCACCTCAGCGGTGTCGACTCCGCGCCGTGGCGGCTGGCCGCCGCCGATGTGGACGCGCTGCTGGCCCGGCTCGTCGACGGGCTGCCGCCGGACGCCGCGCTGCTGGTCACCGCCGACCACGGCCAGCTCGACGTGCCCGCCGGGCACCGGATCGACCTGGACGCCGATCCCCGGCTGCGCGCCGGGGTACTGGTGGTCGCCGGTGAGCCCCGCGTCCGCTACCTGCACACCGAGCCGGGCGCCGAGGCCGACGTGGTGGCCGCCTGGACCGAGCTGCTGGGCCCGGCCGCGCACGTGCTGACCCGCGCCGAGGCGGTGGCGACCGGCTGGTTCGGGCCGGTGCCCGAGGCGCACCTGAGGCGGATCGGCGACGTGGTGGTGGTCTGCCGGGACACGTACGCGGTGGTCGCCACCCGTTCCGAGCCGCCGATGGCGTCGCGGCTGGTGGCGTACCACGGCGCGGACACCGCCGCCGAGATGACCGTTCCGCTGCTGGTGGTGCGGGGCTGACCCGGCTCATCCGCGGCTGCGGCCGCGTCGGTGGCCGCCGGGCTGGGCGGTGGGGTTGTCGGACCGGCGGGCTAGCCTGCTGGCATGGGCCGCAGCCAGTCGTTGCCCCGAGGCGGTGACCCGCGCTTCGGGCCGGACGCCGACGACACCGGCTGCGCCATCCTGCACGTCGACATGGACGCGTTCTACGCCTCGGTCGAGGTGCGCCGCCGTCCCGAGCTGCGCGGGCGGCCGGTGGTGGTGGGCGGCGTCGGCCCGCGCGGGGTGGTCAGCTCCGCCAGCTACGAGGCCCGGCAGTACGGCGTCCGCAGCGCCATGCCCACCGCCCGCGCCCGGGCGCTCTGCCCCGGCGCTGTCTACCTGCCGCCCGACTTCACCGCCTACACCGAGGCGTCGCGGGCGGTCATGCGGATCTTCCGGGACGTCACGCCCCTGGTCGAGCCGCTCTCGCTGGACGAGGCGTTCCTCGACGTGGCGGGCGCCCGCCGGCTGTTCGGCCGGCCCGCCGACATCGCCGCGCTGATCCGCCGCCGGGTCGCCGAGGAACAGCGGCTGACCTGTTCGGTGGGCGTCGGGCCGAGCAAGTTCGTGGCGAAGCTCGGCTCCACCCGGGCCAAGCCCGACGGCCTGCTCGTGGTCCCGGCCGCCCGGGTGCTGGAGTTCCTGCACCCGCTGCCGGTGTCCGCCCTGTGGGGCGTGGGGGAGCGTTCCGCCGACGCGCTGCGCCGCCTCGGCCTGCGCACCGTACGCGACCTCGCCGAGGCGCCGGCCGGCCTGCTGCGCCGGGCCGTGGGCGAGGCGTCCGCCGCCCACCTGCACGAGCTGGCCTGGGGGCGTGACCCGCGCGGGGTGACGCCCGAACAGGTGGAGAAGTCGATCGGCGCGGAGGTCACGTTCGACACCGACGTGACCGACCCGGACGAGATCCGGCGGTCCCTGCTCGCCCTCGCCGACAAGGCCGGCGCCCGGCTGCGGGCGGCCGGGCAGGTGGGCCGTACCGTGTCGCTCAAAGTCCGTTTCGCCGACTTCCGGACGATCAGCCGCTCCCGCACGCTCGCCGTGCCCACCGACACCGCCCGGGAGATGTTCGACACGGCCTGGGCGTTGTGGGGCGCGCTCGCTCCCGGCGAGCCGGTTCGGCTGGTCGGGGTCCGGATGGAAGGTCTCGCCCCCGCCGGGGAGACCCCGCAGCAGCTCACCCTCGGCGCGCCCGAGCGCGGCTGGCGTGAGGCGGAGGCGGCGGCCGATGCGGCGGCCGCCCGATTCGGGCGGTCCGTCATAGGTCCGGCCAGTCTTCTCGGCCGTCGTGATACACGACAAGTCGAAAAACCGACCCGGCCGTAGGTCGTCCCGCTTTCCGACGCGCGGGGGCCCTCGTAGACTTGCGGGTAAGCAGCCGGTTGGCTGCCACGGTCTGTCGGCCCGCCCGGGTCGACCAACGTGACCGGGGAGGAGTGCCGTGCCGCTCTCGGAGCACGAGCAGCGGCTGTTCGAGCAGATCGAGCGGTCGCTTGCCGAGGACCCCAAGTTCGCCTCGGCCGTGCGCGCCAGCGACCCGCGTTTCCACGCGCGGCGTCGCGTGCTCGTCGCTGCCGGCGTGGTCGTCGCTGGTCTGGCCCTGTTGATCTATGGTGCCGTGATCAAGATTCCCGCGGTGGCCGTGGCGGGTTTCGTCGTCATGCTGGCCTCGTTGGGCTACGCGGTGCAGTCGCACCGCCGATCCCAGTCGCCCGACCTGCACGTGGTCGGCGGCACAACGAGCCGGCGTCGTCCCCGTGGCCGCAGCAGTGGCCGCCGGGGCTCCTTCCTCGACCGGATGGAGGACCGCTGGCGGCAGCGCCCGGAGGGACACCGCTGACCGTGCTCCGCCCCGGACCGGGGCGGATGTCGCGGCGACGCCCGTCGGCGTGCGCTTCGTCGTGCCCGCTCCACGGCGGCGGGTGCGCGTAGCCGTCGATCGCGCCGCACCCGTCCACGCCCCGATGTCGGCCGGTGTGGCGGTGCCCCCGGATTCCCCGGCTGCGGCGTGAGTCTCTCCCCGGTCCGCTGGCCAGTGCTTCGCAGCCGATCATCGCCTCCGCGCCGACCTGCGGCGGCTCCTGTCGGCTGATAGTCCACGACTAGAGATCGATCTTCCAAAGCGCGGGAAACGCGAAGATCTTGGTACGAAAGGGCCGCTATAGGGGCCTTTTCCTACCAAGATCTCAAGCGCCCCCGCTCCCCACCCCGTCACCTCGCTGAGCAGTCGGTGATCAAGGAGTTTGTGTCCGGTCGGAGGCCTCGCGGAGACACAAACTCCTTGATCAACGGGCCGGGGGCGGGGGCGGGGGCGGGGGCGGGGGAGCGCCGGCGGGCGGGACGGTCAGCGGGCCGTGCGGCCCGCCAACAGGCGGCGTGGGCTCCAGCGCAGCATCTGCGTCCGGGCCTGCCCGCTCGTGGTGACGATCCGGGCCGACTGCTCGGCCAGGGCGGTCCGCCAACGCTGGATCACCGACGGGGGCAGCAGCGCGGCCAGCAGCCGGGTGCGGCGGTCGGCCCCGGCCGCGAGCGCGCCCCGGACCGTCCGCAGCGCCGGTTGCAACTCCGCGCCGGCGAGCGGGTCCCGCGCGTACCGGGCCCGCTCCTCGGCCCGGCCCAGCAGCCGTACCCCGGTTGCGGCGTCGCCGTTCTCGGTGAGCGCCTCCCGGGCCAGCCGCTCGGCGGTCGCGCGGGGGGTCTCCGTGCGGTCCACCCGGACGTGGAAGTCGACGAGCGTGTCGAGAAGCTCGTCCCAGGCGGCGTGCGCGTCGGCGCGGGCGGACTCGGCGTCCACGCCGACGACGACCTCCCGTGCCTCGCCCCGCTGGCCCGGCACCGCGAGCGCGGTGGCCGAGGGCGCCCGGACCCGGACGCGCCGGCGGCGGCGCAGGGTGGAGCGGCGCAGCCCCGGTACGGCGAACAGCGCCAGCAGCGCCAGCGCCGCGGCCAGCCACCACGGCCACACCCGGTTCTGCTCGGCCGGGTCACCTCCGCCCAGGGACAGGCCCTGGTCGGTGTCCTTGTCGAGCCGGTCCGCCTCGTTCGGGCCGGCCGACGGGTCGGCGGCGCCGGGAGCGACGGTGCTGCCGGGCGACGGGGTGACCTCCTCGGGGGCGTCGGTGTCCGGCGCCCAGGCGGAGCGGACCGAGCCCTGCACGCTCGCCGCCGGGGTGGCGTCGAACGGCACCCAGCCGATCCCGTTGCCGAAGTTGACCTCGGTCCAGGCGTGCAGGTTGCGGTTGGTCAGCACGTACGTGCCGCCGTCGGACTTGCTGCCGTTGGTGAAGCCGACAGCCACCCGGGCCGGAATACCGGCGGCCCGGACCAGCCAGGCCATCGCCGCCGCGTACTGCTGGCAGTAGCCGACCTTGGTGGCGAGGAAGTCGGTGATGTCCTGCCCGCTGCTGCCGTCGCGGGTGGACAGCGAGTAGGTGAAGCCGTTCTCCACGGAGAAGTACTCGTAGATCGCGCGGACCTTGTCGTAGTCGTTCGACTTGCCCCTCACCAGCTCGCCGACGAGATCCTCGACCTCCGGGACCGACGGCCGCTCGGTCTGCTGGCGCTTCACCGGGCTGTCCGCGGGCAGGGACGGGGCGGCGCGCAGCGCCGCCGGGCTGAACGTCGAGCGCACGTACTCGAACGAGTAGCTCTTGCCGCGGGCGTTCTCCCGGTTGGAGAAGACGATCTGCTGGCTCGAGTCGTACAGCCAGTTGCCGTTGAGGTCGTCCGCCTTCACCGGATCGGCGTAGACCGGCAGCAGCGGCATGTTCAGGTTCTTCGACACCTCGACGGTGGCCTTGTAGCGCTGCCGCTCGACGCCACGCGGGGTGCGCTCGCTCGGGTCGGGCAGGCCGCGGGTGACCGGCCGCCCGGTGGGCACGCGCGCCTGGAAGCCGCTCGGCCGCAGGTCGTCGACCACGCCGAGGCGCAGGTAGAACGGGCTCGGCTCGTTGGTGCTGACCTTCACCAGCTCGGTTTCCTGGCTCTGGTTGAGCTGGCCGCTGAGCGCTGCGAACAGGTCGATCCGGCCCGGGCTGCCCCCCTGGCCGGGCCGGCCGTTGCCCTCACCGGGCCCGGCGCCGACGTTGTTCATCAGCCCGCCGGTCATCCCGGGCACGGCCAGCGGCAGCGCCACCGCCACCGCCACGCCGACCACTGCCAGCCGGCGGCCCGCCGCGGCCAGCGGCGACGCCTCCCAGACGTCGACGTCGCGTCCCTCACCGGTGAACCGGCGGCCGAACCGGCGTACCCGGTCGACGTTGTCGGTGACCAGCAGCCACAGGTAGCCGGCGGCGCCCACCACGAACGGGGTGGCGGGGACGCTGTCCAGGTAGACCGCCACCGGCACCGAGTAGATGGCGAGCATCGGCAGGCCGGCCAGCGCCGGCCGGCGCAGCCCGACCGAGAGGACGTCCACCACCACGGCGACCGCGCCGATGCCGAGCACCGCGAGGAACAGCAGCGAGTCGACGTCGGGCACCTTCACGCCGTACGAGCGCATGTCCTCCAGCGACGCCTGCGTCAGCTCGCCGAAGTGGGCGAACGTGCCCGGGGCCGGGATGAACGCGAGCAGCTCGGCGCCGCTCGGGAAGATCCACGTCAGGCCCAGGGTCAGGCCGGCGAGCATCGCCAGCACCTGGCCCCACAGCGGCGCCCGGGCCAGCCGGCTCAACGCGGCCGAGCCGGCCACCACGGCGACCACGATGGTGGCCTGGATCAGCCACGTCCAGCGTTCGAAGATCGCCGACAGCGGGGCCGCCGCCAGCAGGGTCGCCGCCGCGGCGACGAACCCGATGTTGCGATGGGGGGTCACGGGAGCTTCCTTCCGGTCATCGCATGCCTCCGGCGACCGTCTCGGCCAGGGCCGCCCGCAGCGCGAATCCCTGCGATCCGCGCCCGGCCTGCGGCCACAGCACCGGCAGACGGCTGCCGTGCTCCACCCCGATGACCCGCCAGCCGCTCAACAGCAGCGCGAGCGCGGCGGCGCCGTGCGCCCGTTCCGCCTCGGTGCGGGCCTTCGGCGGCAGGTTCAGCCAGGTGTTGCTGTCGAGCAGGAACGCCACACAGGTCGCCCCGTTGCCGCGCAAACCGGCCAGCAGCTCCGCCTCGGCGGCGCCGAGCGTGCCGAGCAACGCGATGATCAGGCCGCCGTCGGCCCGCTGCCGGACCTGCTGCACCAGCGTGGTGATCTCGCCGCGCCGGTCCAGGTGCACGTCGGCGAGCTGGTCCAGGAGCAGGCCCTCACCGCCGGCCTCGGTCGCCGCGACGTCGGCGCCGTTGCCGGTGACCAGGCGCAGCTTGTAGCCGGCCTGGCGCAGGTGCACGGCGATGCTGGCGGCCGCCGAGACCGCCCACTCGAAGCTCGCCGTCGGCCCCTCGCCCCGGTGCCCGGCGGCGCGCGTGTCCAGCACGACGGTGGCGCGGCTCTCCCACGGCTGCTCCTCGCGGCGCACCATCAGCTCGCCGGTGCGGGCGGTGGACTTCCAGTGCACGCGGCGCAGGTCGTCGCCCATCCGGTACTCCCGGGTGGCGGCGTCGTCCTCGCCGTGCACCGCTACCGAGCGGGCCCGGCTGTCGCCGCTGCCGGCGTACTCGCCTGGTAGCCGCACCGACGGCAACGCAGTGACCTGCGGGATCACCGTGAGGTGGTCGGTGCTGGGGAACGAGCGGGTCAGCTCGCACAGCCCGAACGGGTCGGTCAGCCGGATCACCAGCGGGCCCACCTCGTAGCGGCCACGCACGTCCGCCCGGACGGTGTACGCCACGGAGCTGGCCTGGTGCGCGCCGAGCCGCTCCAGCACCACCCGGGGGCGGCTGCCCAGCGCGTACGGCAGGCGGTCCTCCAGCAGCAGCGTGCCGGTGGGCAGCCGGGACAGGTTCTGCAACCGCAGCACCACGCGGGAGCTGGCCCCGACCGGCACCCGGTGCGGCTCCAGCGACCTGTTGCAGGCCAGCTTGTACCGGCTGCGCCCGACGTACGCGGCGGCCAGCAGCGGCAGGACGGCGAGCAGGACCGCCACCCGGAGCAGGTCCTTCTCGCCCAGGATGCCGGCGGAGATCGCCGCGGCCACCGCGGCCGCCAGGAAGGAGCGGCCGCGGGTGGTCAGCCCACGCAGGCCGTCGCGCACGTCACGGCCTCCGCGGCTCGTACGGCCCGCGGCCGTTGTTGCCGCCGCCGGGGCGGGTGTCGTACGGCGAACGCTGCCGGTCGTGCGGGAGCGGCAGGCGGTGCACCAGCTCGGAGACGATCGCGTCGGTGGTGCGCCGGGCCAGCTGGGCGTCGGCGGTCGGGATGATCCGGTGCGCCAGCACCGGCACCGCGAGGACCTGGAGGTCGTCCGGCAGCACGTAGTCGCGGCCCTCCAGGGCGGCCACCGCGCGGGCGGTGCGCAGCAGCTGGAGCGTGGCCCGCGGGGACGCGCCCAGGCGCAGGTCCGGCGCCTCCCGGGTGGCGGTGACCAGGTCGATCGCGTACTGCTTGACCGCGTCGGCGACGTGCACCTGCCGGACGTGACCGATCAGCCGGCGCACGGTGGCCGCGTCGGAGACCGGCCGCAGCCCCGACAGCGGGTCGGTGGCGCCGTGCCCGTCGAGCATGGCCAGCTCGGCGCGCGGGTCCGGGTAGCCCATGGCGATGCGGGCGGTGAACCGGTCGCGCTGCGCCTCGGGCAGCGGGTACGTGCCCTCCATCTCGATCGGGTTCTGCGTCGCGATCACCATGAACGGCGTCTGCAGCTGGTAGGTGACGCCGTCGACGGTGACCTGGCGCTCCTCCATGCACTCCAGCAGCGCCGACTGGGTCTTCGGCGAGGCCCGGTTGATCTCGTCGCCGACCACCAGGTTGGCGAAGACCGCGCCGGGGCGGAACTCGAAGTCGTGCGTCTCCTGGTTGTAGACGCTCACGCCGGTGACGTCGCTGGGAAGCAGGTCGGGGGTGAACTGGATCCGCCGGACCGAGCAGTCGATGGACCGGGCCATCGCCTTGGCGAGCTTGGTCTTGCCGACGCCGGGCACGTCCTCGATGAGCAGGTGGCCCTCGGCCAGCAGCACCGCCAGGGCGAGCCGGACGGTGGCGGTCTTGCCCTCGATGACCTGCTCGATGTTGGCCACGATGGCCTCGCTGGCGGCGCGGAACTCGTCGTGCGGCAGCAGACCGCCCACCTCGTCCCAGGTCTGTTGTGTCACGGGCCTCCTCCTCGTCGCCTGGACGGCAGCTCTTTATAGAGCACCTGGACCCGCCGTTGGGTTCGCGACGCCGAGCCACGTCTGCCGCAGTAATCTCACTGGCCTCTCAGGCTAACCATGTTTGTCGTTACTGCCGACTCCCGCAGGTGGTCGGTCGGTTACGCCCGGAATATTCGCCGGACCGGGGGACCGGCCGCTCCGGGCGGAACGGGCGCGCCGCCGCCGAGGGCTGCGAGGTACACTGCCTGCATGGCCGGGTTCTTCCTGCTTCTTACCGAGCCGTGTTGATGCGCTGAACGCGCGACAGCACGGCCGCCCCTCCTGCGCGAGGGGCTTTTTTGTGCCCGCAGCAGACCGCCCACAATTTTTTCGAATCGCCCGATCCGCGCCGAGGAGACGCCATGAGTGAGGCAGCCGCACCGGCGACCGACATTCCCCCGTTCCGGTACACCGCCGCACTGGCCGACGAGATCGAACACCGCTGGCAGGACACCTGGGAGCGGGACGGCACCTTCCACGCGCCGAACCCGACCGGCCCGCTGGCCGACCCGGGTCATCCGCGCGCGGGCGCCGAGAAGCTGTACGTGCTGGACATGTTCCCGTACCCCTCCGGCGCCGGCCTGCACGTCGGCCACCCGCTGGGCTACATCGGCACCGACTGCTACGCCCGCTACCAGCGGATGGCCGGGCGCAACGTGCTGCACGCGATGGGCTTCGACGCGTTCGGCCTGCCCGCCGAGCAGTACGCGGTGCAGACCGGCACCCACCCCCGGACCACCACCGAGGCGAACATCGAGCGGTACCGGGCGCAGCTGCGCCGGCTGGGGCTGGGCCACGACGAGCGGCGGTCGGTGGCGACCATCGACACCGACTTCTACCGCTGGACGCAGTGGATCTTCCTGCAGGTCTTCAACTCCTGGTACGACACGGACGCACGCAAGGCCCGGCCGATCGCCGAGCTGATCGCCGAGTTCGAGGGCGGCACCCGCGCCACCCCGGACGGGCGGCCGTGGGCCGAGCTGTCCGTGGGGGAGCGGCGGCGCGTCGTGGACGACCACCGCCTGGCGTACGTCTCGGAGGCGCCGGTCAACTGGTGCCCGGGCCTGGGCACCGTGCTGGCCAACGAGGAGGTCACCGCCGACGGCCGCTCCGAGCGCGGCAACTTCCCGGTCTTCAAGCGCAACCTGAAGCAGTGGATGATGCGGATCACCGCGTACGGGGACCGGCTGCTGGAGGACCTGGACACACTGGACTGGCCGGAGCCGATCAAGCTGCAGCAGCGCAACTGGATCGGCCGGTCGACCGGCGCGCACATCGACTTCCCGACCGCCGCCGCGCCGGTGCGGGTGTTCACGACCCGGCCGGACACCGTCTTCGGCGCCACCTACATGGTGCTGGCCCCCGAGCACGAGCTGGTCGACGTGCTGACGCCGGCCGCCTGGCCGGAGGGGACGAAGGACGCCTGGACCGGTGGGCACGCGAGCCCGCGTGAGGCCGTCGAGGCGTACCGGAAGGCCGCCGCGGCCAAGACGGACATGGAGCGGCAGGCGACAGCAGGAGAAGACTGGCGTCTCGTCGGCGCCTACGCGACCAACCCGGTGACCGGCGGGCAGATCCCGATCTTCATCGCCGACTACGTGCTGGCCGGGTACGGCACCGGCGCGATCATGGCGGTGCCCGCGCAGGACGAGCGGGACTGGGACTTCGCCGAGGTCTTCGAGCTGCCGATCGTGCGGACCGTGCAGCCGCCGGAGGGCTTCGCCGGCAAGGCGTACACCGGGGACGGCCCGGCGATCAACAGCGCCGCGCCGGAGCGCGGCATCGACCTGGACGGCCTGGGCGTCACCGAGGCCAAGGCGCGGATCATCGAGTGGCTGGAGGCGAACGGACACGGCGCCGGCGCGGTCACCTGGCGGCTGCGCGACTGGCTGTTCTCCCGGCAGCGTTACTGGGGCGAGCCGTTCCCGATCGTGTACGACGAGACCGGCGCGCCGATCGCGCTGCCCGAGTCGATGCTGCCGGTCGAGCTGCCCGAGGTGGAGGACTTCTCGCCGAAGACGTTCGACGCCGACGACGCCGACAGCAACCCGGAGACCCCGCTGTCGCGGCGGCGCGACTGGGTCGAGGTGGAGCTGGACCTGGGTGACGGGCCCAAGCGCTACACCCGCGAGACCAACGTGATGCCGCAGTGGGCCGGCTCCTGCTGGTACGAGCTGCGCTACCTGGATCCGACCGACTCGCAGCGCTTCGCCGACCCGGAGAACGAGGCGTACTGGATGGGGCCGCAGCGTCCGGGTGACTGCGGCGGCACCGACCTGTACGTCGGCGGCGCCGAGCACGCCGTGCTGCACCTGCTGTACGCGCGCTTCTGGCACAAGGTGCTGTACGACCTGGGCCACGTCTCGTCGTTCGAGCCGTTCCGCCGCCTGTTCAACCAGGGCATGATCCAGGCGTACGCGTTCGTCGACCCGCGCGGCGCGTACGTGCCCGCCGAGGAGGTCGTCGAGGTCGACGGCCGCTGGTTCCACGGCGAGACCGAGGTCCGGCGCGAGTACGGCAAGATGGGCAAGTCGCTGAAGAACGTCGTCACCCCGGACGACATGTGCGCGGCGTACGGCGCCGACACGTTCCGGGTGTACGAGATGTCGATGGGCCCGCTGGAGGTGTCCCGCCCGTGGGAGACCCGGGCGGTCGTCGGCTCGTACCGGTTCCTGCAGCGGGTCTGGCGCACCGTCGTCGACGAGCAGACCGGTCAGCTGCGGGTCACCGACGCGCCGGCCGACGAGGCGACCCGGCGGCTGCTGCACAAGGCGATCGACGGGGTCCGCGCCGACATGGACGGGATCCGGTTCAACACCGCCATCGCCAAGCTGATCGAGCTGACCAACGGCCTGACCCGGCTGGCGGAGACGCCGCGTGAGGTGGCCGAGCCGCTGGTGCTGATGGTCGCCCCGTTCGCCCCGCACATGGCCGAGGAGCTGTGGCGCAAGCTGGGCCACGAGGAATCCCTGGCCTACGCGGACTTCCCGGTCGCCGACCCGGCCCTGCTGGTGGCCGAGTCGGTCACGTACCCGGTGCAGGTCAACGGCAAGGTCCGGGGCCGGATCGAGGTGCCGGCCGACGCGTCCGAGGAGACCGTCCGCGCGGCGGCGCTGGAGGCGGTGGCAGGCGCGCTGGCCGGCAAGGAGCCGCGCAAGGTGATCGTGGTGAAGGGCCGGATGGTCTCGGTCGTCGTCTGACCCGGCGGGTGGGCGTGTCCACACGCGGGACACGCCCACCCGCCGGTCAGGTCGCGCGGCGTCGCCGTTCGGCCCGCCACCAGCGGTGGATGATCAGCACACTGGCGATCAGGCCGAGGCTCGCAGGCGCCGCCGCGTACCAGTTGATCGACCCGGGCGTGGTCACCGCCGCGCCGATCGCCGCGTAACCGATGGCGGTGGGGGCGGAGGCGATCACGCTGCCGGCCAGGAACGGCCCCACCCGGGCGGCGGTGGTGCCGTAGCCGTAGCTGACCAGGCCGAACCCGGCGATCGGCAGCAGCCGGACGGTGATCACGCCGAAGACGCTCTGCCGGGCGAACCAGCCGTCGAGGCGGGCCAGCCGGCCGCGTACCCGCTCGGCGACGAAGTCGCGCCCGAGCACCCGCCCCACCGTGAAGCCGAGGGCCGCCGCCAGCAGCGCCGCGCCGAGCGCGTACGCGGCGCCCTGCACCGGGCCGAAGATCGCGCCCGCGGCCAGCGTGACGAACGTGCGCGGCACCAGAGCCACCAGCAGCAGCGCGCCGCCGAGAACCGCCGCGGGCGGGCCGTAGCCGCCGAGCGAGTCGGCGAGCCGGGGCAGGTCGGCCGGATCCGGCCGCGGCACCAGCAGCAGCGTCACGCCGAACCCGGCGAGCAGCAGCAGGAGCAGCCCGAACCGGCGCGCCGAGGGCTGCCGCAGCAACCCGGCGAGCCGGCGGGCCACCGGTCGCCGCCCCGGCCGGGCGGCGTCGGTCACGGCCTCGGGGCGGCGGCCACCGCGGTGCGGCGTTCGGAGCGGAGCCGGTCGGCCCAGGTGTCGTCGAGCGGCGGAAGCTGGTGGATGCCGGTCGCCCAGCGCAGCAACAGGTCGGCCAGGTCGGGGTTGCGCGCCAGCGCCGGGCCGTGCGAGTAGGTGCCCAGCAGCTTGCCCCGCCACGCGCCCTCGGTGGCGCCGTCGTTGCCGACGCCCGTGGTGACCCGGGCCAGCGGGGACACGCCGGGGCCGAGGTGGGTACGGCCGCCGTGGTTCTCGAACCCGGACAGGTGCGGGATGCCCAGCCGCGGGTCGACCTCGCCGGCCAGCTCGCCGACGGCCCGGGTGGGACCGCGGTCGGAGGAGAGGTCGAGCAGCTCCAGGCCGGCGCACTGGGTGCCCTTGGCGAAGAAGGAGGTGCCGAGCAACTGGTAGCCGGCGCAGACGCCGAACACCACCGAGCCCTGGGCCACCGCCCGGTGCAGGCCGCCGTCGGCGATCAGGCGCTGGGCGCCGAGCGCCTGCGGGCCGTCCTCGCCGCCGCCGAGCAGGTAGATGTCGGCGGTGGCGGGCAGCCGCTGGTCGGAGCGGACCTCCAGCACCTCGACCGGCATGCCGCGCAGCTGGGCCCGGCGGGCCAGGATCAGCGCGTTGCCCCGGTCGCCGTAGGTGGACAGCAGGTCGGGATAGATCCAGACGATGCGCAGGCTCTCAGTTGACACGGTCCAGCTCCGCTCGGATGTCCTGGAAGGCGGTGTAGTTGGCGATGACCTCCAGCCGGCCCGGCGGCACCGCGCGGACCGCCTCGTCGAAGCTGCGGACGTGCTGGAACGGCACGCCGTTGACCTCGAGCCGCACCGCCAGGTCGTACGCCCGGTCGCCGGTGATCAGCACCTGCCGGCCGGTCAGCGGGGAGAAGTCCACGTCGAACAGCCAGGACGTGTCCAGCCCGTCGGGGTCGCGGGCGTTGATGGACAGCAGTGTCGGCGCGACGTCGGCCATGTCGAACGCCTCCAGCCAGCTCGCCGGGTTCTTCGCCAGCAGCAGCCGGATGTTGCGCCCGTCGCGGTTCACCTGGGCGTAGCGCCCGGCCACCGAGGTGACGGTGCCGAGCCGGGAGACCGCGTCCACCGGGCGTACGCCGAACTCGGCGGCGACGGCCAGGGCGGTGGCCGCGTTGCCGAGGTTGACCTTGCCGGGGAGCTGAAGCTGGATCTTGTGCCAGGCGCCGGTGGGGTCGAGCACGCCGTCGTCCTCGACCGTCCAGTTCGGCTCGGGGCGGCGCAGCGGGCAGCCGGTGCACCACCACTGCTCCGCCGGGAGCGCGTGGATTGTGGAAGCCGCCACCTCGGGGCAAGAACCCAGGAGTCGTCGTGCCAGCGCTGCCCGGCGCTGAACCAGGTGACGTGCGGCGGCACGTGGCCCTGGGCCCGGGTCGGCCGGCGGGGTGGCGGCCCACACCACCATCGGGTCGTCGGCGTTGGCGACCACCCGTACCCGCGGGTGCCGGCTTCAGGGCGGCGCGCCAGAGCTGCGCCATCATGGCGACCTCCTTGGCGCGGTCGAGCTGGTCGCGGGAGAGGTTGAGCAGCGCCACCACGTGCGGCTCGGTCGCCTCCAGCACCTGGGCGAGGTAGTGCTCGTCCACCTCCAGCACCGCGTACGGCGTGCTGCCGGCCTTTGCGAGCGCCGAGGTGTGGCCGGTGGGCATGTTCGCGCCGAAGGAGTTGGTGGCGACCCGGCCCAGCACGCCGACCGCGGCGGTGGTGAGCCGGGTGGTGGTGGTCTTGCGTTGGTGCCGGACACCAGGGGCGATGGCGCGCCCGGCCGAGAGGTGGGCGAGCAGGTCCTGTTGATCTTGAGGACGATTCCAGCCGCCGATCACCGAGCCGTCGCCACGGCCCGCGGCCCGCGACAGCGCCGCGGCGGTGCGCGACACGGAGCTGGCCACCTTTGCCCGCAAGGGCATCTTCGCGTCCGTCACGCGAGCGAGGTTACCGGACCGCCACCTCCACCAGATCGCCGCCGACGGCGAACCGTTCGGCCGGGGACGTTCCGGCGGACGGGTGGAGCGCGCGGGGCCGGACGGCGTCGGTCGATGTCGGGTAGCGGACGGTGCCGGGCGCGCCCCACCCCCTCCACTCCGCCCCACCCGCGTTGACGTGCGGTTTTGCGCGCGGAAACGCCACGACGCGCGGGCGATTCTGGTTGCAGGTGGAGGGAAGTGGAGTAGAGTGGGGCGCGATGGTGAGGCCGGGAGGGCCACACCGGCCCGGGGGGTCAGCGGCGCCGCGAACGCCGCTCAGGGCGAGGGGGTTGGGCCGATGTTCCTCGGCACCCACACTCCGCGCCTGGACGACAAAGGCCGGTTGATCCTGCCGGCGAAGTTCCGGGACGAACTGGCGGGGGGTGTCGTGATCACCAAAGGGCAGGAGCGCTGCCTCTACGTCTTCCCGATGCCCGAGTTCCAGCGGATCGCCGACCAGTTGCGCGCGCAGCCGATGACGAGCAAGGCGGCCCGGGCCTACAGCCGGGTCTTCTTCGCCAGCGCGCACGACGAGGTGCCGGACAAGCAGGGGCGGGTCACCATACCCGGCCACCTGCGGTCGTACGCGGCACTGGACCGGGATCTGGTCGTGATCGGAGCGAGCACCCGGGTGGAGATCTGGGACAAGGCGGCCTGGGAGGCCTACCTCGCGGAGAGCGAAGACGACTTCGCCGACATCGAGGAGGGGGTGCTGCCCGGCGGTCTGTAGGGCGTGACGGCGCCCGACGTACTGCGAGATCTCCAGCCGCTTTCGAGTTCCTGGCACCCCTTCCCCGGTGCCAGGCGCACGATCCGACACGGAGGGCCGCGGCCTCCGGCGGGCGGGAGCGGATGGGGATCTGGCGGTATGGCGAGGCGTCGTGGCGACGACGGACACGTGACGGAACGGTTGGCGAACGGGGTGGGGGTCGAGATGGGGGAGCTACGCGGCACGCACGTGCCGGTGCTGCTCGAGCGGTGTCTCGAGCTGCTGGCCCCCGCACTGGGCCGGCCCGGCCGCACCGTCCACGTCGACGCCACGCTCGGCCTGGCCGGGCACGCCGAGGCGGTGCTCACGGCGCATCCGGACACGGTGCTGATCGGCCTGGACCGGGACACCGAGGCGCTCGCCCACGCGCGGGTCCGCCTGGCCCGGTTCGCCGACCGGATCCACCTGGAGCACGCCGTCTACGACGAGCTGCCCGAGGTGCTCGACCGGCTCGGTTACCCGGCGATCGACGGGGTGCTGTTCGACCTGGGCGTCTCGTCGCTGCAACTGGACGCGCCCGACCGCGGGTTCGCGTACGCGCAGGACGCGCCGCTGGACATGCGGATGGACCAGACCCGGGGGGTGACCGCCGAGGAGGTGGTCAACACCTACTCCCACCCGGACCTGGCCCGCCTGCTGCGGGTGTACGGCGAGGAGAAGTTCGCCGGGAAGATCGCCTCGGCGATCATCCGGGAACGGGAGCGGGCCCGGATCACGTCGTCGGCCCGGCTGGCCGAGCTGGTCCGGGAGAGCATTCCGGCGCCAGCCCGACGAACTGGCGGACACCCGGCAAAGAGAACGTTTCAGGCTTTACGGATCGAGGTAAACAGAGAACTGGCAGCGCTGGAGACAGCGCTGCCGGCCGCTCTGGACAAGCTCACAGTGGGCGGCCGCATGGTGGTCCTGTCCTACCACTCGCTGGAGGACCGGCTCACCAAGCACGCGCTCGCCGACCGGGTCCGCAGCAAGGGCCCGGTCGACCTCCCGGTCGAACTGCCCGGGTCGGGCCCGACGTTCCGGCTGTTGAGCCGGGGCGCCGAGCTGCCCGGGGAGGCGGAGGTGGCCGCGAACCCGCGCGCCGCCTCGGTGCGGCTGCGGGCAGCGGAACGGCTCGACCCGGAGGCGGCCCGGCAGGGGCGTACCGACCGCGAACGGTACCGCCGCCGGGTGAAGGCGATGCACCAACCGGGGACGGGGTCACCGGGGTCCGGGACGGACCCCGCGTCGGCTCCGGGGGACGGGATCGGGACGGACGAAGAGGGGGAGGGGACATGAACGTCGAGAAGCGCGACGGCCGGGGAGCCGTCGGGCAGCGCGCACCGCGGTCGGGGGGCCGGACCGCGGCGCAGCGCACCACGCGGGCCACGACGGCGACCGACCGCCGGGAGGACACTCGCGCCCGGGGGGCGCGCGAGTTCCCGACGCAGGGCAGCGCCGCTCTGCGGCCGGCCGAGCGGACCCGGGTCACCGGCACGCCGGCGCCGCGCCTGCGGGTCGCCCCGCCGGCGCCGATCCGGGTGCCCCGGGCGCCTTTCGTCGCACTGATCCTGGTTCTCGTGGTCGGTGGGGTACTGGGCATCCTGGCCGTCAACACCAAGATCAATGAGAACGCCTTCAAGCTGGAGAGGCTCCAGCAGCAGCAGGCCAAGCTCGACGTGGACGAGCAGGAGCTCAAGAAGGAGATCGCCAACCAGAAGGCACCCGGCAACCTGACCGCCAACGCCCGCAAGCTGGGCCTGGTCGAGTCCGAGGACCCGGCCTACATCCGGCTGCCGGACGGGCAGACCATCGGGGTGCCGCACCCCGCCCAGGGCGCCCCGTCGGTCACCAGCCAGCAGGGCAACGGAGGCTGAGCGGTGCCGCCGAGATCGGAGGATC
>NZ_KK037233.1:6203556-6224575 GCF_000568915.1 Micromonospora sp. M42
CCCCGGCGTACGCCGACGGCGGTCTGCCCAACCGGCTCGCCGTGGTCGAGCTGCCGGCCCCGCGCGGGGCGATCCTCGACCGCAACGGTGAGCCGCTGGCGCACAGTGTGGAGGCCCGGTACGTGTTCGCCGACCCGACCCGGGTCAAGGACCGCGCCGCCACCGCACGGGCGCTGTCCCCGTTGCTCGGCGTGCCCGCCTCGGACCTGGCCGAGAAGATGCGCGAGCGCAACCTGCCCGGCACCGACACCCCGTTGCAGTTCGTCTACCTGGCCCGGGGCGTCGAGATCGGCACCGCGAAGCGGATCATGGCACTCGACCTGGCCGGCATCAACGTGCACCGGGACGAGCGGCGCGAGGTGCCCGGCGGAGACCTGGCCGCGAACCTGCTCGGCTTCGTCGGCCAGGACATGAACGGCCTGGAGGGGCTGGAGGCCAGGTACGACGACGTGCTGCGGGGACAGGCCGGCAAGCGGACCTACGAGGTGGGCCAGGGTGACCTGGCCGCGCCCATCCCGGGCGGCTACAGCCGGACCACCCAGCCGAAGCCGGGCAGCTCGCTGCAACTCACTGTCGACCGGGACCTGCAGTTCATGACGCAGCGGATCCTGGCGAAGCAGACGGAGAAGGTGAAGGGCAGCGTCGGCGCCGCGGTGATCATCGAGATCCCCAGCGGCGAGGTGCTGGCCCAGGCCAGCCAGCCGACGTACGACGCGGCCAACCCCACCAAGGTCACCTCGCCGTCGGACCGGGACGACGCGGCCACCACGTTCGTGGTCGACCCGGGCTCGATCCACAAGGCGATCACGTTCGGCGCGGCGCTCCAGGAGGGCGTGATCACCCCGGACACCGCGTTCCCGGTCGCCAACACCATCGAGCGGGGCGGGGTCACCTTCCGCGACACCCACCCGGTCGACGGCCGCACCATGAGCATCCCCGGCATGCTCGCCTTCTCGTCGAATGTCGGCACGATCGAGATCGGCGAGAAGCTGGGCAAGGAACGGCTCTTCGACTACCAGAAGCGGTTCGGGCTGGGCCAGGTGACAGGCGAGGGCATGCCGGGTGAGGCGGCCGGCCGGCTGCTCCCGCCGGACCAGTGGAGCGGCTCGGCGTACGGGTCGGTGCCGATCGGGCACAGCGTGGACGCCACGCCGCTGCAGATGGCCGCCGCGTACGCGGCCATCGCCAACAACGGCACGTACGTGCAGCCGCACCTGGTCAAGGAGACGATCGGCGCGGACGGCACACGCAGCCCCGCCGCGACGCCGACCACCCGGTCCGTGCTCAGCCCCGCGAACGCGGCCGCGCTGCGCCGGATGATGGAGGCGGTCACCACCGTCGACGGCCCGGAGGGGCAGGCCACCGGGCTGGCCGCCGCTGTGCCCGGCTACCGGGTGGCCGGCAAGACCGGCACCGGGCTGCGCTACGACAACGGCAAGCAGCAGCCCGGTGAGGTCGGCTCGTTCATCGGCATGGCCCCGGCGGAGAACCCCCGGTACGTGGTGGCGGTCTTCGTGTGGAGCCCCGGCGGCGGTGGCGGCGCGGTGGCCGCGCCCGCGTTCCGGGAGATGATGGGCTTCACTCTCCGCCACTACCGGGTGCCTCCGTCGCTGACCAACAAGTCCCCGAAGTTCGAGGTCTTTCCGCGCTGAGCCGGGACGGCGGGACATCATCGGTGAGTGGCGACGAACCACCGGGGCGGCTGTGCGGTCGGAACCGGACGACCGGGTAGGGTCTGACGCCGTGCCCGGCAATCCACGTCCCGCGTGCGTCCCGTACGGCTCGGCGACCTCGCCGCCCGCGTGGCGGTGACCCCGCCGGAGGGGGCCGCCGAGGTGGCTGTCACCGGCGTGACCCACGCCAGCCAGGAGGTCCGCCCCGGCGACCTGTACGCGGCCCTGCCCGGCGCGCGGGCCACGGCGCGGAGTTCGCCGCCGCCGCCGAGGCGGGCGCGGTGGCCCTGCTCACCGACCCGGCCGGCGTGGCGCTGGCCGCCGGCGCCGGCCTGCCCGTGCTCGTCGTCGACGACCCGCGCGAGGCGCTCGGCGAGGTGGCCGCGACGGTCTACGGCGACCCGACCGCCGGCCTGACCGTGATCGGCGTGACCGGCACCGCCGGCAAGACGTCCACCAGCTACCTGGTCGAGTCCGGGCTGCGCGCCGCCGGGCGCGTCACCGGCCTGATCGGCACCGTGGAGACCCGCCTCGGCGACCTGGTGATCGACAGCGTCCGGACCACCCCGGAGGCCACCGACCTGCACGCCATGCTCGCGGTGGCCCGCGAGCACGGGGTGGACACCGTGGTCATGGAGGTGTCCAGCCACGCCCTGGCGATGGGCCGCGTCGGCGGCGTCCGCTTCGACGTCGGCGGCTACACCAACTTCGGCTCCGACCACCTGGACTTCCACGCCGACGAGGCGGACTACTTCGCGGCCAAGGCCCGGCTGTTCGACGGCCGCTGCCGGGTCGAGGTGCTCAACCACGACGACCCGGCGCTGCGCCCGCTGTACAAGCCGGGCACGGTCACCTACTCGGCGGCCGGCGACCCGGACGCCACCTGGTGGGCCGAGGGCATCGACGGCGAGGGCTACGCGCAGCGCTTCACCCTGCACGGGCCGGACGGGCTCGCGCTGCCCACCGGCGTGGCGCTGCCCGGCCGGCACAACGTGGCGAACGCGCTGCTGGCCGTCGCGCTCCTGGTCGCCGTCGGGGTGGACGCGGAGACCGCGGCGCGCGGCGTGGCCGCCTGCGGCGGCGTGCCCGGGCGGCTGGAACTGGTCAGCGGCGACGCCCCGGTACGCGGGGTGGTCGACTACGCGCACAAGGCCAACGCGATCGAGGCGGTGCTGACCGCGCTGCGCGACCTGACCGGCGGCCGGCTGATCTGCGTGCTGGGCGCCGGCGGCGACCGGGACCGGGGCAAGCGGCCGGTGATGGGCGGCGTGGCCGCGCGCGGCGCCGACGTGGTGCTGGTGACCGACGACAACCCGCGGACCGAGGAACCGGCCGCGATCCGGGCCGAGGTGCTGGCCGGCGCGTACGCCGCCGCGACCCCGGCCCGCGTCATCGAGGTGCCCGGGCGGCGGGCGGCGATCGAGGAGGCGGTCCGGGTGGCCGAACCGGGTGACGTGGTGGCGGTGCTGGGCAAGGGCCAGGAACGCGGCCAGGAGATCGGCGGCGAGTGCTGCCGTTCGACGACCGGGTGGAGCTGGCGGCGGCGCTGCGCGCCCGCTTCGGTGACCTGGTGGGTCAGCGGTGATCCCGCTGACGCTGGCCGAGGTGGCCACCGCCGTCGACGGCCGGCTCGTCGGCGCCGACCCGGACGCCCGGGTCACCGGCACCGTCGAGTTCGACTCCCGCAAGGTGAGCCGGGGCGGCCTGTTCGTGGCCTTCCCCGGCGAGCGGGTGGACGGCCACGACTACGCGGCCGGCGCGATCTCCTCGGGCGCGGTGGCGGTGCTCGGCACCCGGGAGGTGCCGGGCGTGCCGATGGTGCTCGTCGGCGACGCGCTCGACGCGATGGGCCGGCTGGCCCGCGCCGTCGTCGACCGGCTGCCCGGCCTGACCGTGATCGGGCTGACCGGCTCGTCCGGCAAGACCACCACCAAGGACCTGATCGCCCAGGTCGCGGTCCGGCTCGGCCCGACGGTGGCCCCGCCCGGCTCGTTCAACAACGAGCTGGGGCACCCGTACACGGCGCTGCAGGCCACCCCGGAGACCCGCTTCCTGGTGATGGAGAAGGGCGCCCGCGGGGTGGGGCACGTCCGGTACCTGTGCGACGTGGTGCCGCCCCGGATCTCGGTGGTGCTCAACGTCGGCGTGGCGCACCTGGGCGAGTTCGGCTCGGTGGAGGCCATCGCGCTGGCCAAGGGGGAGCTGGTCGAGGCGCTGCCCTCCGACGGGCTGGCGGTGCTCAACGCCGACGACCCGCGGGTGGACGCGATGTCGACGCGTACGCAGGCCCGGGTGGTGCGGTACGGCGAGTCGGAGCGCGCCGACGTGCGCGCCGTGGACGTGACGCTCGACGGCCGGGGCCGGCCCTCGTACACGCTCGTCACCCCGGAGGGGAGCGCGCCGGTGCGGCTCGGGCTGACCGGCCGGCACCAGGTCTCCAACTCGCTCGCCGCGGCGGCGGTCGGCCGGGAGCTGGGCCTGCCGCTGCCCGACCTGGCGGCGGCGCTGAACGAGTTGGGCCTGGTCTCCACCCGGCGGATGGACGTCTTCGAGCGCCCCGACGGGGTGACCGTGATCGACGACTCGTACAACGCGAACCCGGCCTCCACCGGCGTGGCGCTGCGGGCGTTGGCCAGCATGCGCGGCGAGGGGCGTACGGTCGCGGTGCTCGGCTACATGGCCGAGCTGGGTGACTTCGAACTTCAGGGGCATCAGCAGGTCGGCCGGCTCGCGGCCGAGCTGGGAGTGGACCGGCTGCTCGTGGTGGGCGAGCCGGCGGCGCCGATCCACGAGGGCGCGACAGCGGTAGGCAATTGGGGAGGAGAGTCGGTGCTGCTCAGCGATCAGGCGGCGGCCGTCGAGGTGCTGCGGAGCGAGCTGCGTCCGGGAGACGTGGTGCTGGTGAAGGGCTCCCGGTACCGGACCTGGGAGGTGGCCGACGCGCTGCGCGCGGACGCCCGCGAGGGTGCGACGGAGGGCGGCGCCGCATGAGGGCGGTCATCGTCGCCATCGGGGTCGCGTTCCTGATCTCGCTGTTCTGCACCCCGATCGCGATCAAGGTGTTCGCCCGGCTGAAGGCCGGCCAGCCGATCCGGTCGAACCTCGGGCTCGCCAGCAACGAGGGCAAGAAGGGCACGCCGACGATGGGCGGCGTGGTCTTCATCCTGGCCACTGTCATCGCGTACGTCGCCGGGCACCTGGCCCTGACCACACTGCCGGACGCGCAGATCGCCCAGGTCGAGCCGACCATCACGGCGCTGGTGCTGCTGGGGCTGATGGTGTTCTCCGGCGCGGTCGGCTTCATCGACGACTTCCTGAAGGTGCGCAAGCGGCACAGCGGCGGCCTCAACAAGCGGGGCAAGCTGGCCGGGCAGATCCTGGTCGGCGCGGTCTTCGGCGCGGTGGCGGTCTACTTCCCGTCGAGCATGACCGACGCCGGCGGCAACGCGACGAACACCGAGACGGTGGCCAGCACCACGCTGAGCTTCATCCGGGACATCCCGGCGCTGGAGATCGGCAAGATCGGCTCGGTGATCGTCATCATCATGGTGGTCATGGCGGCCACCAACGGCGTCAACCTCACCGACGGCCTGGACGGCCTGGCCACCGGCGCCTCGGTGATGGTGCTCGCGGCGTACGCGCTCATCGCGTTCTGGCAGTACCGGCACTGGTGCGCCGACCCGAACTACACCGAGGCGTACTGCTACACCGTGCGCGATCCGCTGGAGATCGCGCTGATCGCCGGCGCGGCGGCGGGCGCCTGCGTGGGCTTCCTGTGGTGGAACACGTCCCCGGCGCGGATCTTCATGGGTGACACCGGCGCGCTCGGGCTGGGCGGCCTGATCGCCGGCATGGCGATGTCCACCCGCACGATCCTGCTGCTGCCGATCCTGGGCGGCCTGTTCGTGATCATCACGATGTCGGTGGTCATCCAGATCATCTCGTTCCGTACCACCGGCAAGCGGGTGTTCCGGATGTCGCCGTTGCAGCACCACTTCGAGCTGGCCGGCTGGAGCGAGGTCAACATCGTGGTCCGGTTCTGGATCATCGCCGGCATCGGCGTGGCCATCGCGCTGGGCCTGTTCTACAGCGAGTTCCTCGCCGCGGTCAGCTAGGTGTAAGGAAGGGCCCCTTATTAACAGACGTCTGTTAATAAGGGGCCCCTCCTTCAGATCCGACACGCCGACCGGGCGGTTGCGCCACGGGCGGGCGGGGCGAGCGGCAATGATGGGCCTGTGGGGGAGGGACGAGACATCCAGGTGACCAGCGACCCGCCGGCCCGCCGTGCGCCGGCGGCCACGCCTCCGGCCGAACCGCCGGCGGCGCGCTGGGATCCGGCCGGTGGGCTGGCCGCGCTGCGTGGCCTGCTGGCCCGGCCGCTGGCCTCGTACTACCTGCTGCTGTCCAGCGTCGGACTGCTGCTGCTGATCGGCCTCACCATGGTCTTCTCCGCGACCAGCGTGAAGGACTTCGCCGAGGGCGGCGACGCGTCCGCGTCGCTGACCAAGCAGGCCGTGTTCGCGGTGATCGGCATCGGCGCGTTCTGGGCCTGCCAGCGGCTGCCCGCGCGCACGTTCCGGGCGGTCAGCCGCCCGGCGCTGGGGGTGGCGGTCGCGCTGCTGCTCCTGCTCAACCTGCTCGTCGCGATGGGCTCGCTGTTCGGGGTGACGTCGATCGGGCCGTTGCGGGCCGAACTCCTCTCACTCTCGCTCGGCCCGATCTCGCTGCAACCGGTCGAGGTGGCGAAGTTCGCGCTGGTGCTGTGGGCGGCGCACGTGCTGGCCCGCAAGGGCGCGGTGCTGGGCTGGTGGAAGGAACTGGCCACGCCGCTGTTCCCGGTGGTGGGCCTGCTGTTCGTGCTGGTCGGCTACAACGACCTGGGCAGCATGCTGTGCCTGCTCGCGCTCGTGGTCGGCATGCTCTGGGCGGCGGGCGTACGGACCCGGGTCTTCGCCGCGCTCACCGCGATCGGCCTGGCCGGCATCGGCTTGCTGGTGGCCGCGGCCTCGCTCGGCGCCGGCTCCGGCTCCCGGGGCGCCGACAACTACCGGCTCGGCCGCCTCACCATGTGGCTCGACCCGCCCTCCCCGCGCACGTGTTTCGAGCAGGAGCTGCCGAACTGCTACCAGCTCGTGCAGGCCCGCTACGCGATCGGCAACGGGGGCTGGTTCGGCGTCGGCCTGGGCCAGAGCTCGCTGAAGTGGAACTGGCTCCCCGAGGCGCACAACGACTTCATCTTCGCCATCGTCGCGGAGGAACTGGGCGTGGTCGGCTGCACCGTGATCCTGGTGCTGTTCGCCGTGCTCGCGTACACCGGGCTGCGCATCGCCCGCCGGGTCGAGGACCCGTTCCGCCGGCTCGCCGCCGCCGGCGTGACCGCCTGGCTGGTCGGCCAGGCGGTCATCAACATCGGTGGCGTGACCGGGCTGCTGCCGCTGACCGGCGTACCGCTGCCGTTCATCTCCGACGGCGGCAGCGCCCTGGTGGTGACGCTCGCCGCGGTCGGCATGCTCGCCTCGTTCGCCCGCGCCGAGCCGGACGCCGCGCGAGCGCTGCATGCCCGTCCGCCCGCCCGATGGGTCCGACTAGTGTGGGCCCCGTTGCCGCCGCTTCCCGGCCGGCGCCGCAAGCCGGCGTCGCCGCCGGCCGACCGAGGGTCCGTGCCCCGGTCCCGGCAGCGGCGGCAGGACGATCAGGCCGCGCCCCGCGGCGCCCGATCCGACCGGGCGCGCACCGGCGCGGCGAGCGAGAGGAGACGCTGATGGGTCCGCTGCGTTCGGTGGTGCTCTGCGGAGGGGGTACGGGCGGGCACATCTACCCGCTGCTCGCCTTCGCCGACTGCCTGCGCCGACACGACCCGAGCGTCCGGATCACCTGTCTGGGCACACCGAAGGGGCTGGAGAACGAGCTGATCCCGCCGGCCGGCTACGACCTGCGGCAGATCCCGGCGTACCAGCTTCCCCGGTCGGTGAACATGAGCCTGGTGCGCACCCCGGACCGGATGTGGAAGGCGGCCCGCGCCGCGGGCAAGGTGATCGACGAGGTCCAGGCCGACGCCGTGGTCGGCTTCGGCGGGTACGTCTCGGTGCCCGGTTACCTGGCCGCGTGGCGGCGGGAGCTGCCGATCGTCATCCACGAGGTGAACGTGCCGCCGGGCGTGGCGAACCGGCTCGGGATGAAGTTCACCAAGAACGTCGCGGTGGGTTTCCCGCACCAGCCGGCCCAGGCCGAGGCGTTGCGCGACGCCCGGGTGGTGGGCGTGCCGCTGCGCCGGGGCATCGCCGGGCTGGACCGGGCCGCCCTGCGTGACGCCGCCCGCGCCCACTTCGGACTCCGTCCCGACCTGCCGGTGCTCTTCGTCGCCGGTGGCTCGCAGGGCGCCCGCTCGATCAACCTGGCCGTGTCCGGCGCGGCGAAGGAACTGGCCCGCAACGGCGTGCAGGTGCTGCACGTCATCGGCGCCCGCAACGAGCCGGTCTCGGTGCCCACCGACCTGCCGGTGCCGTACGTCACGCTGCCGTACCTGTCCGAGATGGAGCTGGGCTACGCCGCCGCCGATCTGATGCTGGCCCGGGGCGGCGCGATGACCTGCGCCGAGGTGGCCGCGATCGGACTGCCCACCGTCTACGTGCCCTACCCGCACAGCAACCAGGAGCAGAAGCGCAACGCGCTGCCGGTGGTGGAGGCGGGCGGCGGTCTGCTGGTCGACGACGCCGAGATGACCCCGGCCTGGGTGGAGCGGACGGTGATCCCGCTGATCCGGGACCCGCAGCGGCTCTGGGCGATGAGCCAGGCGGCAGCCGGCTACGGCCGCCGCGACGGCGACGTGGCGCTGCTGAACTTCGTCTACGAGGCGGTGGCCCGCTGATGAGGGAAACCGCGACGGGAAGGTACGTCTGATGAACACCGCGCAGTTCACGCCCGCCGGCACCATGACGGCGGAGGACCTGGGCCGGATCCATCTGATCGGCGTGGGCGGGGTCGGGATGGCCGGGCTGGCCCGGTTGTTCCTCACCCGGGGTCTGCCGGTCTCCGGCAGCGAGCTGCGGGAGTGGCCGTCGCTGGCCGGCCTGCGGGCGCTCGGCGGCACCATCCACTCCACCCACGAGGCGTCCAACCTCGACGGCGTGGACACGGTCGTCTACTCCTCGGCGATCCCGCAGGACCACCTGGAGATGGTGGAGGCGCGCCGGCGGGGCCTGCGGGTGCTGCACCGGTCCGAGGCGCTCGCCGCGGCGATGACCGGCCGCCGTACGGTGGCGGTCGCGGGCACCCACGGCAAGACGTCCACCACCTCGATGGTCACCATGGTGCTCCAGCAGGCCGGCACCGATCCGTCCTTCGTGATCGGCGGCGAGATCTCCGAGGTCGGCTCCGGCGCGCACCACGGGACCGGCGAGCACTTCGTGGTCGAGGCGGACGAGAGCGACCGCTCCTTCCTCATCTACCGCCCGTTCGTGTCGATCATCACGAACATCGAGGCGGATCACCTCAACACCTACGGCGACCTGGCCACGCTGGAGGCGGCGTTCGCCGAGTTCGCCCGGCTCACCGACCCGGCGGGGTTCGTGGTCACCTGCGCCGACGACCCGGGCGGGCGGCGGCTGGCCGAGACGCTGCGCGCCGAGGGCCGCCAGGTCTGGACGTACGGCGAGTCCGCCGACGCGGACCTGCGGATGAGCGACGTCGTCTCGTCCGCGCACGGGGTGCGCTACCAGGCCGAGATCGAGGGCCGGGCGTTCGGCGAGTTCCGGCTGCCCGTACCGGGGCGGCACATGGCGCTCAACAGCGCCGCCGCGGTGCTCGCCGCGTACCTGCTGGAGCTGCCGGTCCCGGCGGCGGAGGCCGCGCTCGGCGCGTTCCCCGGCGTGCGGCGCCGCTTCGAGCGCAAGGGCGTCGCCGACGGCGTGCTGGTCTACGACGAGTACGCCTACCACCCGACCTCGATGACGTTGGCCCTGCAGACGCTGCGCGAGGTGGCCGGCGACGGCCGGCTGATCGTGGTGTTCCAGCCGTACCGGCTCTACCGGACCCGGGACAACCAGGCGGAGATCGCCGCCGCCCTCGGCATCGCCGACGAGGTGGTGCTGCTGGAGGTGTTCGGTCCCGGCGAGACGCGCCGCCCCGGCGAGGGCTCGGCCGCGCTGATCCAGGACGTGCCGCTGCCGGACGATCGCAAGGTGTTCGTCGAGGCGTGGGACGACGTGCCGGCCGAGGTGGCCCGCCGGGCCCGGGCCGGCGACGTGGTGGTGACCATGGGCGCGCCGCCGATCTCGCTGATGGGTGACCAGTTGCTCGACGCCCTGCTGGCCCGCTCCGGCGGCACGGGGCTGGACGCCGGCGTCGGCCCGGACGGCGCGGCGGCCACCGCCGGATGAGTCCCGGTCCGGCCCGCGGCCGTACCCCCGGCCCGGACGGCGGAGGTGGCCGGCGCAGCCCGGTGCGGCGCTGGCAGCTCGTGCGGCCAACGCGGACGCCGTGCCGCCGTCGGCCCGCCGGTTCATGGCCCGGGCCCGGCAGCGGCGGATGCGGGCCGCGCTGCCGTGGGCGGTCGCAGCCGCGGTGCTCGCCGTCGCGGGCCTGGTGGCGTGGACGGTGCTCGGCACCGGCCTGTTCGGCGTGCGCGAGGTGCGGGTGGTCGGCGCGCGGCTGGTCACGCCGGTGCAGATCCGCGACGCCGCGGCGGTGCCGGACAACGAGCCGCTGGCCCGGGTGGACCTGGCCGCGACCGCCCGCCGGGTCGGCACGCTGCCGCCGGTGGCCAGCGCCACGGTCGAGCGGGAGTGGCCGGGCACGCTGGTGATCCGGGTACGGGAGCGCACCGCGGTGGCGGCGGTGCCGCAGGGCGACGGGTTCGTGGTGGTGGACGGCTCGGGCGTGGTCTTCCAGCGCCTGGACCGGGCGCCGGACGGGTTGCCGCTGGTCAAGGTGGCCCGGCCGGGCCCGGACGATCCGGGTACGCGGGCCGGGCTGGCGGTGCTCGCCGCGCTGGGGGAGAAGCTGCGCGCGGAGCTGGTCGCGGTGGACGTGGCCGGCCTGGCCCGGATCACGTTGCAGCTGCGCGGCGAGCGTCAGGTGTTCTGGGGCGACGCCTCCCGGGGCGCGGACAAGTCCACCGTGGCGACCGCGTTGCTGAGCCGCAAGGCGGACCGGATCGACGTCAGCGCGCCGGACGTGGTCACGTTCGAGTGACCCGCGGCTCAGCGAGCGGACGCTGTGTCCCCTGTCGCTCGGTCGCGACACGCCGGAACAGGTCCTTGGCTCCTGGCGCGGCGGCGCATACGTTGCCCCGAAGAGATCAGTGGTTGACATAACTCTAAGCCTCTAGTAGAGGGTGAGGGTTCAGCCGTCGGAGGCCGCTGATCCGGCCAAGCCGTGTGGGGTCGGCCCATGCCAATCTCGAAGGGAAAGGACCGGAGATGACACCTCCGCACAACTACCTGGCGGTCATCAAGGTCGTCGGCATCGGGGGCGGCGGAGTCAACGCCGTCAACCGGATGATCGAGGTTGGGCTCAAGGGCGTCGAGTTCATCGCGATCAACACCGACGCGCAGGCGTTGCTGATGAGCGACGCCGACGTCAAGCTCGACGTGGGCCGGGAGCTGACCCGGGGACTGGGCGCGGGCGCCAACCCGGACGTCGGCAAGAACGCCGCCGAGGACCACCGCGACGAGATCGAAGAGGTCCTCAAGGGCGCCGACATGGTGTTCGTGACCTGCGGCGAGGGCGGCGGCACCGGCACCGGCGGCGCGCCGGTCGTGGCGAACATCGCCCGCAAGCTCGGCGCGCTCACCATCGGCGTGGTGACCCGGCCGTTCTCGTTCGAGGGCAAGCGCCGGCAGGTCCAGGCCGAGGCGGGCATCGAGGAACTGCGCAACCAGTGCGACACGCTCATCGTGATCCCGAACGACCGGCTGCTCGCGCTCGGTGACCGCAACATCTCCATGATGGACGCGTTCCGCACGGCGGACCAGGTGCTTCTCTCCGGTGTCCAGGGCATCACCGACCTGATCACCACGCCGGGTCTGATCAACCTGGACTTCGCCGACGTGAAGAGCGTGATGAGCGGCGCGGGCAGCGCGCTCATGGGCATCGGCAGCGCCCGGGGCGAGAACCGCGCCGTCGAGGCGGCCGAGGCGGCCATCTCCAGCCCGCTGCTGGAGCAGAGCATGGACGGCGCGCGCGGTGTGCTGCTGTCCATCGCCGGCGGGTCGGACCTCGGCCTGTTCGAGATCAACGACGCGGCGCAGCTGGTCACCGACGCGGCCCACCCGGACGCGAACATCATCTTCGGCGCGGTCATCGACGACGCGCTCGGTGACGAGGTGCGGGTCACCGTGATCGCGGCGGGCTTCGACGGGGGCGCGCCCGCGTACAAGGCGGTCGAGCCGCCGCGCAAGAGCAACCAGAACCCGCCGGCCCAGCCGAACGCGCCGGTGAGCCCGCCGGCCACCATGCCGGCGCCGCAGCAGCCGTCGCGGCGGGTGCTCTTCGACGACGTCGACGTGCCCGACTTCCTCAAGAACGGGTCCTGAGCCGCGCCGATGACGGAGTCACAGACGGCGGTGCGGCCCGAGCGGCGCGCCGAGCTGGCGGCCGGGCTGGCCCGGGTCCGGGCCCGCATCGCCGACGCCTGCGCGGCGGCCGGGCGGCAGCGGGACGCGGTCACCCTGGTCGCGGTGACCAAGACGTACCCGGCGTCGGACGTGGTGGCGCTGGCCGCGCTGGGCGTGACCGACGTCGGGGAGAACCGCGACCAGGAGGCGGCGCCGAAGGCGGAGGCGGTGGCCGGCGCCGGCGCCGCGCCGCGCTGGCACTTCATCGGCCAGTTGCAGCGCAACAAGGCCCGGTCGGTGGTCCGGTACGCCGACGTGGTCCAGTCGGTGGACAGCGTCCGGCTGGCCGCCGCGCTGGACGCCGCCGCGGGCGCGGTCCGGGACCGGCCGCTGGACGTGCTGGTGCAGGTGAGCATCGACGGCGACCCGGCCCGGGGCGGGGCGCTGCCGGGCGCCGCCGATCCGCAGCGCGGGCTCGACCCGGTCGCTGCGGCGGTGGCCGGCGCGGACGGGCTGCGGCTGGCCGGCCTGATGGCGGTGGCGCCGCTGGGCTGGGAGCCGGACCGGGCGTTCGCCCGGCTGGCCGAGGTGGCGGCGGCGCTACGGGCCGACCATCCGGGCGCCACGGTGCTGTCGGCGGGGATGAGCGGCGACCTGGAAAGCGCGATCGGGCACGGCGCGACACATGTCCGTGTCGGCAGCGCGTTGCTCGGAATGCGCCCTGCGCTGCGGTAGCCTCACCACGACGGAAGCAAATTACATCAGTGTTGTTCAGGACGGCGTCCCCGTAGCCGGGGGCCGTGACGGGCGGACCGCGAACCGCACGTCAGGGGATTGCCGATCCGGTCCGGTGGGCATGATCGTCCACTCGTGATCAAGCGACACGGCACGGGGGCGCGTGCCGCACGGCGGACGGAAGGGCGCGGGGATGGGTGCACTGCGCAAGGCGGGGGTCTGGCTCGGTCTGGTCGAGGAGGACGACGAGCGGGCGTACGAGGACGGTGGCTACGACAAGGGTGGCTACCGGGACTCGTCGCGCTACCGGTCGAGCCGGTACGCCGAGGAGTTCGCCGACGAGGACGACGACGAGGCCGACGAGCCGCCGGCGACGCGGTCCCGCCTCAGCGACCGGGGCCGGCTGTCCGAGCGCGCCTCCAGCCGGTCGGTCGACACCGACCGGGGCGACGTGGAGCGCCCGGAGCGGGTCGAGCGCTCCAGCGTCCGGTCGATCACCCGGTCCTCCGCCGGCGAGACCTCGGGCGCCCTGACCTATCACACGCGGGACAATCTCGCGCTCGCGCCGCAGGCCCAGCCGCGCGAGCGGGAGCGGGTGGCGCCGGAGGACGAGCAGCGCTACCAGATCACCACGCTGCACCCGACCACCTACCGCGAGGCGCGGACCATCGGCGAGCACTTCCGGGACGGCGTCCCGGTGATCATCAATCTCACCGAGATGGACGAGGCGGACGCCCGCCGCCTTGTCGACTTCGCCGCCGGGCTCGCGTTCGGCCTGCGCGGTACGATCGAGCGCGTGACCAACCGGGTGTTCCTGCTCTCACCGGCCAACGTCCAGGTCACCGCGGAGGACAAGGCCAAGATCGCTGAGGGCGGCTTCTTCAGCCTGAGCTGACCCACATGACCGAGGGACGTCGCCTGCCGTGTTGTCGATCCTGTTCCAGGTGCTCTACCTGCTGCTGTACATCTTCCTAATTGTCCTTTTGGCGCGATTTGTTATGGGGGCGGTGCTGGCCTATGGTCGCCGCTGGCAACCGGGCCGGGGAGCGTCGGCGGGACTGGAAGTCGTGTGGAGCGTCACTGATCCGCCCCTGCGAGCGTTGAGGCGTGTGATCCCGCCACTGCGAATTGGTACCGTGAGCATCGACCTGGCCTCCCTTGTGCTCCTGGTTATCCTGTTCGTGCTGATGGAGTTCGTGTTTAGGCGCCTGATCTTCGCGTTTGCCTGACCAGAGCGCTTTCGCGGCCGCAACTGACCCGAGGAGTTTCGATGCCGCTGACCCCGGCCGACGTTCACAACGTCGCCTTCAAAAAGCCGCCGATCGGCAAGCGGGGGTATGACGAGGAGGAGGTCGACGCCTTCCTGGACGAGGTCGAGCGCGAGCTGGCCCGTCTGATCGAGGAGAACAACGAGCTGCGCGCCCAGGTGGAGCGCGGCGGTCGGGGTGGCGCTCCCGCCGGCCCCGGCGGTGACGCCCGCCTCGCGGCGGAGCTCAACGACGTCAAGGCCCAGCTCGACCGGGTGCAGCGCGACAAGGCGGCCGCCGAGCAGGCGGCCCGCGCGATGCAGGCCGAGCTGGAGCAGGTCCGCACGCAGGGCGGCCCGGCCGGGGTGACCGGGGACGGCGAGCAGCAGGCGCTGCGGGTGCTCATGATGGCCCAGCGCACCGCCGACGACCACGTCTCCGACGCCCGTCGCGAGGCCGACCAGCTGCTCTCCGAGGCCCGTTCGAAGGCCGAGGAGGTCACCCGGGAGGCGCGCGCCAAGGCCGACGCCCTGGAGCGGGACGCCCGCCAGCGGCACCAGGAGGCCATGGGCGGCCTGGACGCCAAGCGCACCGCGCTGCAGAAGCACATCGAGGAGCTCAAGCAGTTCGAGCGCGAGTACCGGACCCGGCTCAAGGCGTACCTGGAGAGCCAGCTGCGTGACCTCGACGGTCGCGGCCAGGGCCTCGAGGTGGAGATGAACCGCGCCGAGGGCACCCGTGCCGCCGGCAGCAACGGTCTCGCCGCGGCCGGCCTCGCCGGCTCCTACGGCGGTGGCCGCGGCGCCGGCTCGCTCGAGTCCGGCCGCTGATCCCGCGTCGGTGGCCGTCCCCGTGACGGCCACCGACCGCCCAGACCGACACGACGCGGCCGGGGGTGAGCCGTGGTAGCCGCCAGCATCCTGCTCATCGTCGTCGCGGTCGTGCTGCTGGTCGCCGGGCTCGCCGGCGGATCCAGCCTCCTGCTCATCGTCTCGATCGCGGCCAGCGTCCTGTCCGCCGTCGTCTTCGTCGCGTTCGCCCGCCAGGCGGCCGCGGCGCGGGCCACGGCCGGCCGGGCGACCGGGCCGCGTACCCGGACCGCGCACACCGTCCCGTCTCCGGACGACCCGGTGAGCCCGGTCCCGCACCACACGTCCACGGTCGACGCCGGCGGATCCGGGTGGCGGCAACCGCCCCGGGCCGCCGGTGACCGAACCGGACGACACCCCGCCGCCGGCCGCGTTACTCACCACCGGCCGATCCGTTCGACGCCGATCCGTACACCGCGACTTACGAGCCGGCGACCGCCGAGTCGTACGAACGCGTCGCCGCCGAGCCGGTGACCGACGCGGAACCGACGCCCTACTCACCGCCCGGCCAGCGCGCCTCGGACGCCACGCGGCCCACCTCGCCCGCGCCGGGCGATGCGTTCGACGGCGACCCGCCGGCCGAGTTCCTCTCCGCCGGGCAGGTGGCCCGGCTGGTGCGGCTGCCCGGCGAGGTCCTGGTGGTCGACGGCCACCCCCGTTTCCACCTGCCCGGCTGCCCGCATCTGGTGGGCCGGGAGGACGAGCCCGTTCCGGTCGCCGAGGCGGTCGGCCTGGGCTTCACCCCGTGCGCGCAGTGCGCCGCCGCCACCACCCTGCTGGCCGAGGCCCGGCCCCGCTGACCATGACGATCGCGGACGACACGCTCACCGTCGCGGTGCGGGTGAAGCCCGGCGCGGCCCGGACCCGGGTCGGCGGCCGGTACGACGGGCCGCTGGGTCCCGCGCTCGTCGTCGCGGTGCACGCGCCGGCGGTGGACGGCCGCGCGACCGAGGCGGCCCGGAGGGCGCTCGCCGAGGCGCTCGGCGTCCGGCCGGCGACCGTGTCGCTGCGCTCCGGCGCGGCCAGCCGGGACAAGCTCTTCCTGGTGGAACGCCCGCACGCCGAACTGCCCGGGGTGCTGCGGCGACTGCGCGACGGCAGCACGCCGTGAGATCCGCCCGGGCCGGTCGGCGATGACCCCCGGGCTGGACGTCGCGTTGCTGGTGGGCGCCGCCGTGCTGCTGGTGGCGGTGGGCGCGGTGCGCTTCTCCACCCGGCTCGGCGTGCCGAGCCTGCTGGTCTACCTGGCGCTCGGGGTGCTGCTCGGCGAGGCCGGGCTGGGCATCCGCTTCGACGACGTCGAGCTGACCCGGGTGCTCGGCTTCTGCGCGCTCATCGTGATCATCGCGGAGGGCGGCCTGACCGCCCGGTGGAGCACGCTGCGGCCGGTGCTCGGGCTGGCGGCCACGCTGTCCACCGTCGGCGTGGTGGTCAGCATCGTGGTCGTCGGCGTGGTGGTGCACCTGCTGCTCGACCTGGACTGGCGGCTGGCGCTGCTCTACGGCGCGGTGCTCTCCTCGACCGACGCGGCGGCGGTGTTCGCCACGCTGCGCCGGTTGCGCCTGCCACCCCGGCTGGTGGCCGCGCTGGAGGCCGAGTCCGGGGTGAACGACGCGCCCGTCGTGCTCGTGGTGCTGCTGCTCTCCCGCGCCGGAGCGGAGGCGGCCCACCCGTGGTGGTACGAGGCGCTGCTGCTCGGCTACGAGCTGGGCGTCGGCGCGGCGGTCGGGGTGGGCGCCGGGCTGGCCGGGCGGTACGCGCTGCGCCGGGCCGCGCTCCCGTCGGCCGGCCTGTACCCGATCGCGGTGGTCGGCTTCACCGTGCTGGCGTACGCGGCCGGCTCGGTGGTGCACGCCTCCGGCTTCCTCGCCGTGTACGTGGCGGGCGTGCTGCTCGGCAACTCCCGCCTGCCGCACCGGCAGGCCATCCTCGGTTTCGCCGACGGGCTGGCCTGGCTGGCCCAGATCGGCCTGTTCGTGCTGCTCGGCCTGCTGGTCTCGCCGAGCCGGCTGGAGACCGCGGTGCTGCCCGCCGTGATCACCGGGCTGGCCCTGCTGCTGCTCGCCCGGCCGTTGTCGGTGGCGGTGTCCGCGCTGGCGTTCCGGGTCAACCTGCGCGAGCAGCTCTTCCTGTCCTGGGCGGGTCTGCGCGGCGCGGTGCCGGTCGTGCTCGCCACCATCCCGCTGTCGCTGCACGTGCCGGGGGCGGACCGCCTCTTCGACGCGGTCTTCGTGCTGGTGGTGATCTTCACGTTGCTCCAGGCCGGAACGCTGGCGTCGGCGGCCCGACGGCTGGGCGTGATCGCGCCGGCCGAGCCGAACGAGGTCATGCTGGAGACCGCCCCGCTGGAGCGGATGCGCGCCGACCTGCTCCAGCTGGAGGTGCCGGACGGGTCCCGGCTGGCCGGGGTGCACGTGGACGAGCTGCGGCTGCCGGTGGGCGCCGCGGTCACGCTGGTGCTGCGCGACGGCGTCGGGTTCGTGCCCGGCGCGGACACCCGGCTCAAGGTCGGGGACAGCCTGCTCATCGTCGCCACCGCCGGCGTACGGGACGAGACCGAGCGGCGGCTGCGGGCGGTGAGCCGCCGGGGCCGGCTGGCGCGGTGGTTCGGGGAGTACGGCGAGGAGACGGCCCGCTGATCTGCTACCGTTCCTTTTGCCCCGATTGATGGCAGTCCGGGGCGGATACGTGGGACGACGGTGCGGCACGTTGTCGGACGCCTGTACGTTCCGTATTCTTGCCAACCTCCGGAGTGCACGGCGGGCCCGCTCGCCGTGCACCCTTCCGTACGCGGAGACGCCGACGACGGCGTCCCCGCCCACGTACCGCTGACCGCCGCGCCACGCGGCTGAGGGAGCTGACGATGGCGAAGCCAGCCGACACCAGGACCGCCGGCCGCAAGCCCGCGCCGAAGGCCACCCGCAGCGCGGCGGAGACCGAGAAGATCCGGGCCGCCCTGGCGGCGCGGCGGGACGAGCTGAACGCCGAGTACGATCAGACGCTGAGCGAGATCACCGAGCTGCAGCGCGACCGGCTGACCGACTCGGCCGGGGACGACCAGGCCGACACCGGCACCAAGACGTTCGAGCGGGAGCAGGAGATCTCTCTCGCCAACAGCATCAAGGAGCGGATCACGCAGGTCGAGCGCGCGCTGGAGCGCCTCGACGAGGGCGGCTACGGCTGGTGCGAGCGGTGCGGCAACCCGATCCCGGTGGAGCGGCTCGCCGCGTTCCCGTCGGCCACCCTCTGCGTGACCTGCAAGCAGCTGGAGGAGCGGCGCTGATCACCGCTCCCCGGCGGCCGTACGGCAGACGGTGACCACGCCGTCGCAAGCGTCGATGGGGAGCAGATGACCGCAGCACCGCCCGCCGGTTCCGGCACCACCGAGTCGGGTGCCGGCGCGCCCCGCCGCAGGGCCGTCGGCCTGCTGCTCGGCGTGTCCCTGTTCTCGCTGCTGGCGGATCTGGGCACCAAACAGCTCGCGCTGGCCGAGCTGACCGGCCGGGAGCCGGTGTCGGTGCTCGGCGGCGCGGTCTACTTCAGCCTCACCCGCAACAGCGGCGCCGCCTGGAGCATCGGCTCCGACCACACCTGGGTCTTCCCGATCATCACGTTCGTGGTGATCGGGTGGATCGCGTGGATGGCGCTGCGGCTGCGCTCGCTGCCGTGGGCGGTGTCGCTGGGCCTGGTGCTGGGCGGCGCGCTGGGCAACCTGATCGACCGGATCTTCCGCGCGCCCGGGCACTTCGTCGGCCACGTGGTCGACATGATCAGCCTCTTCGACCCGTACGGCCAGGTCTGGCCGGTGTTCAACCTGGCCGACAGCTCGCTGGTCTGCGGCGTGGTGCTGGCGGTCTTCCTGGAGCTGACCGGCCGGCAACGCGACGGCTCCCGGCTGCGCGACGAGAAGCGCGACGACGTCGCCGCGACCGAGCAGCGGGAGACCGCGTGACCTCCGCGTTCGCCGCCGGCGGCGACACCCGCTCCCTGCCCGTCCCGGACGGCCTCGACGGCATGCGCCTGGACCAGGCCGTGTCCCGGCTGTTCGGGCTCTCCCGCACCGCCGCCGCCGGCCTGATCGACGCCGGCGACGCGCTCGTCGACGGCGTGGCCCGGCCCAACTCGCACAAGGTCAAGGCCGGCTCGTGGCTGGAGGTCACGCTGCCCGCGCCGCCCGCCCCGCCGACCGTGGTGCCGCAGGCCGTGCCCGGCCTGACCGTGGTGTACGCCGACGACGACATCGTGGTGGTGGACAAGCCGGTCGGGGTGGCGGCGCACCCGAGCCCCGGCTGGACCGGCCCGACGGTGATCGGCGGGCTGGCCGGCATCGGCCACCGCATCTCCACCAGCGGCGCGGCCGAGCGGCAGGGCGTGGTGCACCGGCTCGACGTGGGCACCACCGGGATCATGGTGGTGGCCAAGAGCGAGCGCGCGTACACCGCGCTGAAGCGGGCGTTCAAGGAGCGCGAGGTGGAGAAGCGCTACCACGCCGTGGTGCAGGGCCACCCGGACCCGCTGCGCGGCACCATCGACGCGCCGATCGACAGGCACCCGCACCACGACTACCGGTGGGCGGTGGTCTCCGGCGGCAAGCCGAGCATCACCCACTACGACACGCTGGAGGCGTTCCCCTCCGCCAGCCTGCTCGACGTACGGCTGGAGACCGGGCGCACGCACCAGATCCGGGTGCACTTCTCCAGCATGCGGCACCCCTGCGTGGGCGACCTGACCTACGGGGCGGACCCGACGCTGTCGGCCCGGCTCGGGCTGTCCCGGCAGTGGCTGCACGCCCGTTCGCTGAGCTTCGCGCACCCGGGCACCGGCGACGAGGTGACGTTCGTCAGCGACTACCCGGAGGATCTGGCCCGGGCGCTGGAGATCCTGCGCGACTGACCATGAGCGACGACACCGCGCCGCCGCGCCGGTCCCGGTTCACCACGCTGACCTGGCTGGCGCTGGCCTGCGCGCTGGTGGTGCTGGTGGTAGCGGTGGCGCAGCGGCGGGACCGTCCGGTGAGCGACCGCACTGTCGGCGAGGTGACCCGGGTCGGGGTGGCCGCCGGCGCGAGCGTCCCGGCGTACCTGCGTACCGCCGGGGAGGAGCTGGCCGCCCTCGACGCGCCCGACGCCTACGCGCTCGTCTCGTTCGCCGGCTACCTGACCCCGGCGCGGGCGGCCGCCGCGCTGGACGGCGCGCCGGTCTCGGCGGTGGTGGCGCGGGTGCCGCTGTCCGGCCGGCAGACCGAGATCGTCCGGATCGCGGCGTTGCGGCTGCCGGACGACGTGGTCGCCGGGATGGCCGACGTCGCCGGGCGCAAGGACCGGGAGGCCGCCGACTACCGGTCGCGCGCCGCCGCCCCGGCGTCCACCGCCGATCCGGAGCTGCGCCGGGTGTACGAGAGCGGGGCCGAGGTCGCGGCCCGGGAGGCGGCCGCCTACCGGACCGGGTGCGCCTGCGTGTACGCCGCGGTGGTCCGTGCCGCGCCGGACGCGTTGCGCGCGCTCGCCGGGCGCCCGGGTGTGCGGGCGGTGGACCCGGCGCCGGAGGTCACCCGGCTCGACCGGACGGTGTTCACCCCGCCGCTGCCGGAGCAGCGTGACGTGGCCCGGCCGCCGGCGGACAGCGCGGCGGCCCAGGGCGGCGGAATGGGCGATTCGTCGGAAGCTGCACGGACGGTGAGCGGACCTTCACCGACCGCCCGTGCGCCGGTCCCCGGATCCGGGCACCCAATCCCGCTCCCACCTCCTGGACATCAGCGGGCGCGGCCACCCGGTCGATCCCACCGTGCGGCGGGTCACCGGGCGATGTGCGGCGCGGGGAGTGGTCCGAATAGGGTTTCGTTCGTAGCCTGTCAGGCGGAGATCGATGGGCTGGGGGAGGGCGAATCCTTGGACGGCAGCGAGACCGGCTGGGGTCGGCAGGGCGAGCCGGCACCGCGG
>NZ_KK037233.1:6224759-6265849 GCF_000568915.1 Micromonospora sp. M42
CGGGCGCGCCGCCGCCGTCGGCCGCGCCCCCGACGGGTCGTACGGCGCCGAGCCGGGTTACCGGGCCGAGGCCACGTTCCGCGTCGACCCCGCCTTCCGCGCCGACCCCCGCCAGGAAGGTGAACCGGCCTATCGGGCCGAGCCGGCGTACCGCACCGACCCGGAGCCGTCCTGGCGCGCCGGGCAGCCCTATCCGGCCGAGCCGTCCTGGCGCGCCGAGCCGTCTGTCGCGCCGGACCCGTCCTTCGCCGCCGAGCCCCGGCCGGAGCCGTCCTGGCGCGCCGAACCGGCGCTGCCGGAGCCGCGCGGCCGGGCCGAGGCGCCGGCCGAGTCGCGCTACTCCCTTCTCGACGGTGGCTACCGGCCCGCGCCGCCGCCGGCCGAGTCCCGGTACGCCCTGCTCGACCGGGGCCGCTACCGGCCGGACGTCCCGCCCGCGCCGGAACCGGTGGTGCCCGCGCCGCGCAGCCCGCTGGAGGGCCGCTCCGGCCGCGCCGGGCGGGTCGCGCCGGCCCAGGCGCAGTGGCGTGCCCCCGAGCCGGACGCCGAGCTGGAACGCGCCACCAGCGTGCTGCGCCGCGAGCTGGGCACGCCCCGGGTGCTCGCGTTCGCCAACCCCAAGGGCGGGGTGCACAAGACCACCGCCACCGTGCTCGCCGCGGCGACGGTGGGCAGCGTCCGCGGGCGCGGCGTGCTCGCCTGGGACGACAACGAGCTGCGCGGCACGCTCGGGCTGCG
This sequence comes from Micromonospora sp. M42, assembly GCF_000568915.1. Lineage (NCBI taxonomy): Bacteria > Bacillati > Actinomycetota > Actinomycetes > Micromonosporales > Micromonosporaceae > Micromonospora > Micromonospora sp. M42. Next base: position 6,225,498 of record NZ_KK037233.1, read on the forward strand.
GGCCGGCAGCGCCCGGCACGCCCGCACCATCCGGCACCTGATCCACGACCTGGCGCAGATCGAGATCCTCGAGGGCAACCGGCTGCTGTCCCACCTCGACGACTACCTGCGGCACGCCTCCGACGGCTCGTACGACGTGCTGGCCGGCGAGGAGAGCCCGCGCTTCGCCCAGCGGCTCGACCAGTTCACCGTCAAGCGGGTGCTGGAGCTGCTGCGCCGCACCCACGAGGTGGTCTGCGTGGACACCGGCAACAACGTGGAGAGCCCGAACTGGCGTACCGTGATGCAGGCCGCCGACCAGCTCGTGGTGACCACCGTGCCGCGTGAGGACGCGGCGTTCAGCGCGGACTGGATGCTCGACCTGCTGCACGAGGAGGGCATGGGCGACCTGGCCGACAACGCGGTCACGTTGATCTCCTGCCCGACGCCCGGCCGGACCTCCCTGCAGGACGACCTGGAACGGCACTTCGCCACCCGGACCCGGGCGGTGGCGGTGGTGCCCTACGACCCGGCGCTGGAGACCGGCTCCTCGATCGAGTACCACCAGCTCCAGGCCGAGACCCGCAACGCCTGGCTCAAGGCCGCCGCGGTGATGGTGGAACCGTTCGCGCGCTGAGGCGGCGACCACCGCCCCGCGCCGTGCCCCGGCCTGAGAGGATCAACGGGTGACTCCGGACACCCCTGATCCCGAGCGGACGCGCGAGCGTGCCGACGGCGCCGAGGCGCGGCCCGAGCGCGAGCAGCCGCCTGCCTGGCCCGGCGGACCACCCGGCTGGCCCGGCGGACTGCCGGTGCCCGCCGGCACCCCGGTCACCGCGCCCGGCGCCGACCCGCTGGCCGGGCATCCGGGCGTCGTGACGCAGCTCCCCGGTGCGTCGCCCGCGTCCCGGCGCTCCCCCCGGGTGGTGGCGACCACCCTCGGCGTGGCCGCGCTGCTCACCGCGCTCGGCGCGCCGCTCGGGCTGCTCTGGGTGTGGGCGGCGCCGGCCACCCCGGTACGGCAGACGCCGGCCGGCGCGGTCTACGCCACCACGCAGCCGGAGCAGCCGATCGCCGCGGACGGCTGGTTCAGCCTCCTGACCCTCGGCTTCGGCGTGCTCGCCGCGATCACCCTGTGGGTGGTGCTGCGCCGCCGGCGTGGTCCGGCGGGCCTGCTCGCGGTCACCCTCGGCGGTCTCGGCGCGGCGGTGGTGGCCTGGCAGGTCGGCCGCCGGATCGGCCTGTCCACGTTCCAGCGGCTGGTGGAGACCGCGCCGCCGGGTACCGCCTTCACCAAACCCGTCGACCTGCGCGCCGGCGGCGTCGACTGGTTCGGCCCGCTCCCGCTGCCGCACGGCAACCTGCTGCTCGCCGCGTTCGGCGCCGCAGTCACGTACACGCTGCTCGCGGGCTGGTCGCGGTGGCCGTCGCTGCGGCCGGAGCCGGAGTTCGACGGCGGGTGGCCGCCGCCGGCGCCGGGGTTCAGTTCGGCGCCGGGAGACCCGCCAGCTCGCTGAGCGGCACCGGCACCGCCCGGACCTGCCGCAGCAACGCCGTCTCCCGGTTGAGCAGGCGCAGCTCGGCCCGCAGGCGGGCGGCGGTGTCGTCGATGGCGAGCAGCCGCTGCCGGTCGTCCACGGTCAGCGCGGCGGTCGCGGCCACCAGGTGCGAGAGCACCGTCGGGTCCTCCGGCAACTGCTCGGAGATCTCCTGCTGGTCCGGCCGGATCAGGCCGAGATATTGCCGGAACACCGAGATCACCCGGGCCGCCAGCAGGTCGGCCGTCTCGTCCGGGCCGCCCGGCTCGGGCAACCACTCCACCTCCGCCGTCAGGTAGGGCTCGGCGGAATGGTCGACCTCGGCGAGGCGGAACCGGCGCCGCCCCACGGTGACGATGTCGAACCCGCCGTCGGCCAGCTCGGTGACCTGCCGCAGCTCGGCGGTGCAGCCCACCTCGTGCAGCGTGACCTCGCCGGCGGTCAGCCCGAAGCGCCCCGGCGGCCCGGCCGGCGCCACCTCCCAGCCGGCCCGGATCGCGACCACGCCGAACTCGCGCGGCGCGCCCTCGGGCAGCGCCACCAGGTGGCGTACCAGCGCCCGGTAGCGCTCCTCGAAGATGTGCAGCGGAAGGACCAGCCCGGGGAAGAGGACGGTCCCGAGCGGGAACACCGGCAGCCGTGCGCTCACGCGATCGAGCGTATCCCCAACGCGCCCGCCCGCGCGTGTCCCGGCTCACCGTCCCGGCGTGCGGGCGGCCCGGGCCGGTCGCCGCGGCGGCGGCCTAGACTCGCAGGCGTGCTGAATCGGATCGACCTGCGCGGCGGGGCACGTGACCCGCGCCGCCTGCTGCCCCGTGCCCAGCTCGACGTCTCCGTGGCGGTCGAGCGGATCCGCCCGCTGGTCGAGGCTGTCCGGGAGCATGGGTACCCGGCGATCCGGGAGGCCAGCGAACGGTTCGACGGTGTGTCACCGGAGCGGCTGCGGGTACCGGTCGAGACGATCCGCGCCGCCGAGGACGAGCTGGACCCGCAGGTCCGCGCCGCGCTGCTGGAGTCGATCACCAGGGCCCGCAAGGTGCACGCCGACCAGCGCCGCACCGACCACACCACGACCGTGGTGCCCGGCGGCACGGTCACCGAGCGGTGGGTGCCGGTCGACCGGGTCGGTCTCTACGTCCCCGGCGGCCTGGCCATGTACCCGTCGACGGTGGTGATGAACGTCGTCCCGGCCCAGGCGGCCGGGGTGCGCTCGCTGGTGGTGGTGAGCCCGCCGCAGAAGGACAACGACGGCCTGCCGGACCGCCGGGTCCTGGCGGCCTGCGCGCTGCTCGGCGTGGACGAGGTGTACGCCGTCGGCGGCGCCCAGGCCGTCGCCATGCTCGCGTACGGGGCGGGCGCCGACCCGGCCGGGGACGAGCGCTGCGAGCCGGTCGACATGATCACCGGCCCGGGCAACATCTGGGTCACCGCCGCGAAGCGGCTGCTGCGCGGCGTGGTCGGCATCGACGCCGAGGCCGGCCCGACCGAGATCGCGATCCTGGCCGACGACACCGCCGACCCGGCGCACGTCGCCGCCGACCTGATCAGCCAGGCCGAGCACGACCCGCTCGCGGCCAGCGTGCTGGTCACCCCGTCCACCGCGCTGGCCGACGCGGTCGACGCGGAGCTTGCCCGGCAGGCGCCCGCGGCCAAGCACGCCGAGCGGATCGGCACCGCGCTGCGCGGCGAGCAGAGCGGCGTGGTCCTCGTCGACGACCTGGAGGCGGGCCTGCGGGTGGTCGACGCGTACGCGGCCGAACACCTGGAGATCCAGACCGAGAACGCCCGCGAGTGGGCGCTGCGGGTCCGCAACGCCGGTGCGGTGTTCGTGGGCGCCTGGTCGCCGGTGTCGCTCGGCGACTACTGCGCGGGCTCCAACCACGTGCTGCCCACCGGCGGCTGCGCCCGGCACTCCTCCGGGCTGTCCGTGCAGTCGTTCCTGCGCGGCGTCCACCTGGTCGAATACACGCAGGAGGCGCTGCGCGACGTGGCCCCGCACGTGGTCACGCTGGCGACCGTGGAGGACCTGCCCGCGCACGGCCAGGCGGTCAGCGTCCGGTTCCCCGAGGGCGGGGCGTCGTGACCACGCTCGACGACCTGCCGATCCGCGACGACCTGCGCGGGCGCACGCCGTACGGCGCGCCGCAGCTCGACGTGCCGGTGCGGCTGAACACCAACGAGAACTCCTACCCGGTGCCCGAGCCGGTGGTCGAGGCGATCGGCAAGGCGCTCGCCGCCGAGCTGCGTGACCTCAACCGCTACCCGGACCGGGACGCGGTGGCGCTGCGCGCCGACCTGGCCGCCTACCTGGGACACGGGCTCACCGCCGACCACGTGTGGGCGGCGAACGGCTCCAACGAGATCCAGCAGCAGCTGCTGCAGGCGTTCGGCGGTCCCGGGCGCACCGTGCTCGGCTTCACCCCGGCGTACTCGATGCACCCGCTGCTGGCGCTCGGCACCGGCACCCGGTGGGTGCCCGCCCGGCGCGGCGCGGACTTCGGGCTCACCGCCGACGAGGCGGTGGCCCAGGTCCGCGAGCACCGGCCGGACGTGGTGTTCCTCTGCTCGCCGAACAACCCGACCGGCACCGCGCTCGACCCGGCCGTGGTCGCCGCCGTGCTGGACGAGGCGCCCGGCATGGTGGTCGTGGACGAGGCGTACGCCGAGTTCGCCCGGCCCGGCACGGTCAGCGCGCTGGCGGTGCTGCCCGGCCACCCGCGGCTGGTGGTGACCCGCACCATGAGCAAGGCGTTCGGCTTCGCCGGCGGGCGGCTCGGCTACCTGGCCGCCGACCCGGCGGTGGTGGACGCGGTGCAACTGGTCCGGCTGCCGTACCACCTGTCCGCGCTCACCCAGGCCGCCGCCCGCGCGGCGCTGGCGCACCGGGACGCCCTGCTCGGCACCGTGGCCGCGATCATGGAGCAGCGGGACCGGATCGTCGCCGAGCTGCGCGCCCGGGGCCACCGGGTGGCCGACAGCGACGCGAACTTCGTGCTGTTCGCCGTCGACGGGGACCAGGCGGTGGCCTGGCGTACCCTGCTCGATGCCGGCGTGCTGGTGCGCGACGTCGGCCTGCCCGGCTGGCTGCGCGTCACCGCCGGCACCCCGACCGAGACCGACGCCTTCCTCACCGCGATGGAGAACGTTTCATGAGCCGGATCGCCCGGATCGAGCGGGTCACAAACGAGACCAAGGTGCTCGTCGAGATCGACCTCGACGGCACCGGCCAGGCCGACATCTCCACCGGCGTCGGCTTCTACGACCACATGCTCAACCAGATCGCCCGGCACGGCGGCTTCGACCTGACCGTGCACACGGTCGGCGACCTGGAGATCGACGCGCACCACACGATGGAGGACACCGCGCTGGCGCTGGGCGCCGCGTTCGACCGGGCGCTGGGCGACAAGGCGGGCATCCGGCGGTACGGCTCGGCCACCGTCCCGATGGACGAGGTGCTGGTCCGCGCCGCCGTCGACCTGTCCGGCCGCCCGTACGTGGTGCACGACGAGCCGGCGCTGGCCCCGTACATCGGGCCGGTCTACCCGACGAGCATGACCCGGCACATCTGGGAGTCGTTCGGCCAGTCGGCCCGGATCACGCTGCACGTGGACGTGCTGCGCGCGGCCCGGCCGGGCGGGCACCCGGACGCGCACCACGTGGTCGAGGCGCAGTTCAAGGCCGTCTCCCGCGCGCTGCGCGAGGCCACCGCGCTGGACCCGCGTAACGCCGGTGTGGTGCCGTCCACGAAGGGCGCTCTCTAATGAAGGTGCTGCCCACTCTCGTGTTGATCCTGGCCGGGCTGCTGGTCGGCGGGACGTGGTCGCTGCTCAAGCAGGGCGCGCCGCGCGCCGCCGTGGTGGTCACCGGGCTGCTGGCCGTACTGGCCACCGTCGCCGGGGTGCTCTGGCTGCTGCCGGGGGAGAGCTGATGACGCGGCGCGTGGTGGTGCTCGACTACGGCTCGGGCAACCTGCGGTCGGCCGAGCGCGCGGTGGCGCGGGCCGGCGCCGACGTGACCGTCACCGACGACCTGGACGCCGCCGCGTCGGCCGACGGCCTGGTGGTGCCGGGCGTGGGCGCGTTCGCCGCCTGCATGGCCGGGATCGAGGCGCTGGGCGCCGGGCCGGTGATCGCCGAGCGGGTCGCCGCCGGGCGGCCGGTGCTGGGCATCTGCGTCGGCATGCAGATCCTCTTCGGGCACGGCGAGGAGCACGGCGTGGTCACCAAGGGGCTCGGGCTGCTGCCCGGCGGCGTGACCCGGCTGCCCGCGCGGCGGCTGCCGCACATGGGCTGGAACACGGTGCGGCCGCCGGCCGGCTCGACGCTGTTCGCCGGGCTGCCGGAGGGCACCCGGTTCTACTTCGTGCACTCCTACGGCGTGACGGACCCGGCGGCGCTGGCCGAGGCGGGCGCCACGGTGACCACCGCGCACCACGGCACGGACTTCGTGGCCGCGGTGGAGCGGGGCGCGCTGTCGGCCGCGCAGTTCCACCCGGAGAAGTCGGCCGACGCCGGTGCGGCGCTGCTGCGCAACTGGCTCGGCACGCTGTGACCGGCCCGCTGGCGTCGGCGTGAGCAAGGAGCGGGCCCGCCGCCGCGCGGAGCGCGAGGCCGAGCAGGAGCGTGCGCGCGCCGTCCGCGCCCGCCGGGTGGCCCGCCGGGAGCGGCGTCGTTCCCTGGTACGCCGGCTGACGCCGTCGCTGCGGCGCGGCCGTACCGGCCGGCTGCGCCGGCACACCCGCCGGGAGCGGGCGACGATCCTGGTGCTCACCGCGGTGGCGGTGGTCGGCATCTGGAGCCTGGTGGACGACCTGGCGCTGCGGCTGGTGCTGGTCGCGTTGTTGTTGCTGGTCCTGCCCGCGATCGTGGTGATCGCGCTGGACCGTCGTTGAGGATCCGAGGAGAGAAGCGTTGAGCCTCACCCTGTTGCCCGCCGTGGACGTCGCCGACGGCCAGGCCGTCCGGCTCGTGCAGGGCGCCGCCGGTAGCGAGACCGCGTACGGCGACCCGCTGGACGCGGCGCTGGCCTGGCAGTCCGACGGCGCGGAGTGGATCCATCTGGTGGATCTGGACGCCGCGTTCGGGCGGGGCTCCAACGCCGCGCTGCTGGCCGAGGTGGTCGGCAAGCTGGACGTGAAGGTGGAGCTGTCCGGTGGCATCCGCGACGACGAGTCGCTGCGGGCGGCGCTGGCCACCGGGGCGGCGCGGGTGAACATCGGCACCGCCGCGCTGGAGGATCCGCAGTGGTGCGACCGGATCTGCGGCGAGTACGGCGACCGGGTGGCGATCGGGCTGGACGTGCGCGGCCGTACCCTGTCGGCGCGCGGCTGGACCCGCGACGGCGGTGACCTGTACGAGGTGCTGGCCCGGCTGGACGCGGCGGGCGCGGCGCGGTACGTGGTCACCGACATCACCAAGGACGGCACCATGCGCGGGCCGAACCTGGACCTGCTGCGCGAGGTGTGTGCCCGCACCGACGCCCCGGTGATCGCCTCCGGCGGCGTGTCCACGCTCGACGACCTGCGGGCGCTGGCCACGCTGGAGCCGGTGGGCGTGGAGGGCGTGATCGCCGGGAAGGCGCTCTACGCGGGCGCGTTCACCGTCGCCGAGGCGCTGGCGACGCTGCGGGCCGGCGCGTGACCGCCGCGCCGCCCGAGCCGCCGGCGGACGCCGGTGTGGTGACCCGGCTCGGCTCGGGCGGCCCGTGGGAGGCGCTGTACGGCTACTCGCGGGTGGTCCGGGCCGGTTCGCTGGCGATCACGGCCGGCTGCACCTCCACTGTGGACGGCCGGGTGGCGCACGCCGGCGACGCGGCGGCGCAGACCGCGCAGGCGATCCGGATCGGCCTGGACGCGCTGGCCGAGGTGGGCGCCGGTCCGGGCGACGTGGTGCGGACCCGGATGTACGTGACGGACCGGATCTTCGCCGACGAGGTGGGCCGGGCGCACAACGCCGTGTTCGGCCCGGTACGCCCGGTGGCGACGATGGTGGTGGTGGCCGGGCTGATCGACCCGGACCTGCTGGTCGAGGTCGAGCTGGAGGCGTACCTCCCCGCCTGAGGCGTTCCGGGGTGCCTCGCGCGCCCCGGACCACACGCCGATCGGTTGTGCACAACCTAATTGTGCGTTACGGTTTCGCGGTGACCGATGATCTGGTGCTGCGCCGGCAGGTGTGCTTCGCCCTCTACGCGGCGTCGCGCGCCATGACCGACGTCTACCGGCCCATCCTCGACGAGCACGGCCTGACCTACCCGCAGTACCTGGTGCTGCTGGTGCTCTGGGAGCGTGACGACGACGCCCCCACGGTCTCCGAGCTCGGCGCCGCGCTCCGGCTCGACTCCGGCACGCTCTCCCCGCTGCTCAAGCGGCTGGAGGCGGCCGGCCTGGTGGTGCGTACCCGCTCGGCCGCCGACGAGCGCCGGGTCGAGGTGGGCCTCACCGGCCAGGGCCGGGCCCTGCGGGAGCGGATGTGTGACGTGCCGCGGCAGGTGGCCACCGCCACCGGGCTCACCGAGGCCGAACTGGTCTTCCTCCACGGCATCCTCACCCGGGTCACCGAGACGATCCACCGACAGAAGGAGCAGTGACATGCAGGTGCTCTACACCGCCTCCGCCCGCGCCACCGGCGACGGCCGCGACGGTCACGTCCGCACCTCCGACGGCACGGTCGAGCTGGACCTCGCCGTACCGAAGGAGATGGGTGGCGCCGGCGGCGCGGCCAACCCGGAGCAGCTCTTCGCGGCCGGCTACGCGGCCTGCTTCCACTCCGCGCTGCGCGTGGTCGCCCGCAAGGCCAAGGCGGACGTCTCCGGCTCGGTGGTCGAGGCCGAGGTGGGCATCGGCCCGAACGGCAGCGGCGGCTTCGGCCTCGCCGTGACCCTCGTGGTGGACCTGCCCGCGGTCGAGCGCGCGGCCGCCGAGCAGCTGGTCGACGCGGCCCACCAGGTCTGCCCCTACTCCAACGCGACCCGGGGCAACCTCGAGGTCACCCGCACGGTCCGCGAGGCCCGATGAGCGGGATGAACCGGGAGATCCATCTGGCGTCCCGGCCGCAGGGCTGGCCGACCGCGGAGAACTTCCGGCTGGTCACCACCGAGGTGCCGACGCCGGGCCCGGGACAGGTGGTGGTCCGCAACCGGTTCATGTCCGTCGACCCGTACATGCGCGGGCGGATGAACGACGTCAAGTCGTACGTGCCGCCGTTCGCGCTCGACGCCCCGCTCGACGGGGGCGCGATCGGTGAGGTGGTGGCCGGCGAGGCCGGCGGCGTCAAGCCCGGCGACACGGTGCTGCACGGGCTGGGCTGGCGCGAGTACGCGCTGGTGGACGCCAAGGGCGCGCGCAAGATCGACCCGGACCTGGCACCGGTGACCGCCCATCTGGGCGTGCTCGGCATGACCGGGCTGACCGCGTACGCCGGGCTGCTCGACGTGGCCGCCATGAAGCCGGGGGAGACCGTCTTCGTCTCCGGCGCGGCCGGCGCGGTGGGCAGCATGGTCGGCCAGATCGCGAAGCTGCGCGGCGCCGGCCGGGTGATCGGCAGCGCCGGCCCGCGGCGAAGGTGGAACGGCTCACCGCGCTCGGCTTCGACGCCGCGTTCGACTACCACGACGGCCCGGTGTCCAAGCAGCTCAGGGCGGCCGCGCCGGACGGCGTCGACGTGTACTTCGACAACGTCGGCGGCGACCACCTGGAGGCCGCGATCGGGGCGATGAACGTGCACGGCCGGGCCGCCATCTGCGGCATGATCGCCCAGTACAACGCCACCGAGCCGCCGGCCGCGCCGCGCAACCTGGCGCTGGTGATCGGCAAACGCCTGACGCTGCGCGGGTTCCTCGTCAGTGACCACGGTCACCTGCGGGAGCAGTTCGTGCAGGAGGTGGCGGGCTGGCTGCGCGAGGGCCGGCTGTCGTACGACGAGACGATCGTCGACGGCATCGAGCAGGCCCCGGAGGCGTTCCTCGGCCTGCTGCGCGGCGAGAACCTCGGCAAGATGCTGGTCCGTCTCTGACCGGCGTGAACCCGTACCACCACGGGCGGTGGTGACCGGCCTCACCGGCGGGTCACCACCGCCCCCCGCGTTGCTAGGCTCGGGGCATGACGGTGGCGGTACGGGTCATCCCGTGTCTGGACGTGGACGCCGGGCGCGTGGTCAAGGGGGTCAACTTCCTCGACCTGCGCGACGCGGGCGACCCGGTGGAGCTGGCGGCGGCGTACGACCGGGCCGGCGCGGACGAGCTGACCTTCCTCGACGTCACCGCCTCGTCCAGTGACCGCGGCACCATGCTCGACGTGGTGCGGCGTACCGCCGAGTCGGTCTTCATCCCGCTCACCGTGGGCGGCGGCGTCCGCCAGGTCGCCGACGTCGACACGCTGCTGCGGGCCGGGGCGGACAAGGTGGGCGTGAACACCGCCGCCATCGCCCGCCCGGAGCTGATCGCCGAGATCGCCGACCGGTTCGGCAGTCAGGTGCTCGTGCTCTCACTGGACGTGCGCCGCGCGCCCGACGGCACGACGCCGAGCGGTTTCGAGGTGACCACGCACGGCGGGCGGCGGGGCACCGGGCTGGACGCGGTCGAGTGGGCGGCGCGCGGCGCCGAGCTGGGCGCGGGGGAGATCCTGCTCAACTCGATGGACGCCGACGGCACCAAGGCCGGGTTCGACCTGCCGCTGATCCAGGCGGTCCGGGAGGTGGTCGACGTGCCGGTGATCGCCAGCGGCGGCGCGGGCGAGGTGGCGCACTTCCCGCCGGCCGTCGGCGCGGGGGCGGACGCGGTGCTCGCGGCGAGCGTCTTCCACTTCGGTGAGCTGACCGTCGGCGAGGTCAAGGACGCGCTGCGCGGCGCCGGGCACCCGGTGCGCTGAGGCGCGCTCACTGCCGGCCGGAGTGCCCCTCGGGGGAGCGGCGCGGCATCGGGATCGAGCGGACCACGTACTCCTGCACGGCGGCGGCGTGGTCGTCCTCGTCGAGCTGCCACTCGGACTCACCGGGCGGGTGCCGGCGGGTCAGCACGCCCTGCACCGTGTCCACAGTGGTGCCGAGCCCGGCGCTGGGGCGGGTGCGCCAGAGCCGCTCACCGTCCGGTGTGACCCGGAACCAGCCGTCGGCGACGCTGACCAGGCCCGCGCCGACGAGCCGCCGGACCGCGCCCTCCACCTCGTGCCGCTCGGGGATGGCCTGGTTGAGGTGGTCGGCGGTGGAGAGGACGTCGGCCAGTCGTACGCCTTCGGGGCGGCGTGTCGACGCGGACCGCCGGTGCCGGCCGGCGCCACTGGCGATGACAAGCGCGACGAAGATCCAGGCGTCGCTCCAACGCCATCCGTTCTCCCCCATGCAGGAATGATGCCCGGCCGCGACGGCGGAGGAAACACCTGGTTTTGCTGTTCTTCGTCACCGCAGCTCAGCGCGTTGCGGATCGCTTCGGGCCGTGGCGGTCGGCCCGGCGCCGGTCACGTAGCGTAAGCGCCGCTCGCCGGCCGTGCGGGCAGCGCGAAGACCGGGATGAAGAACTGGGCGAGCGGGCCGATGGTCAGCGCGTACGCCACGGTGCCGAGGCCGACGGTTCCGCCGAGCAGCCAGCCGAGGGCCAGCACGGTGACCTCGATGCTCGTGCGGACCAGCCGTACCGAGAAGCGGGGATGACGGGCGACGAATCCGGTCATCAGACCGTCGCGGGGCCCGGGGCCGAGCCCGGCGCCGAGGTAGAGCCCGGTGGCGGCGCCGTTGGCGACGATCCCGGCCACGAGCATCGCGGCACGCGCCGGCATGCCCTCACCGGGCGGCAGCACGGCCAGGGTGGCGTCGACGACCAGGCCGATGACCACGACGTTGCTGACCGTGCCGAGGCCGGGCCGCTGCCGCAGCGGGATCCAGAGCAGCAGCACGAGAGCGCCGACGGCGATGGTGACGGTGCCGAAGGAGAGACCGGTCTGCCGGGCGAGCCCCTGGTGGAACACGTCCCACGGGTCAAGCCCCAGCTCCGACCGGATCATCAGCGCCATGCTGAGGCCGTACAGGACGAGCCCGGCGTAGAGCTGGGTGAGTCGTCGCGCCGAACGGTGCCCGAGATTGCCAAGCGGTGCCATGCATGCCACCCTAGGGGCCAATTGCAGGACGTAAGGGGTCCAATTTCGGAGGTGTGGCCATGACCAGCCAGGTGCGCGGCGTCCAATTGGCGCGACTCCTCGGCCAGTGGCATGCGCTGCCGGGCCGCCGCCGCAGCCCCGACTACGCCGCGCTCGCCGGCGCCGTCCGGGGCCTGCTCGCCGACGGCCGGCTGCCCCTGGGGGTACGCCTGCCGGCCGAGCGGGAACTGGCCGAGGCGCTGCGGATCAGCCGGACCACTGTCACCGCCGCGTACCGGGAACTGCGGGAGAGCGGCCACCTGGCCAGCCGCCGGGGCGCCGGGAGCTGGACCATGCTGCCCGGCGGCCACCGGGTCGCCAGCACCGGGCTGTGGACGCCGCTGGACGACCGCGACATGATCGACCTCGGCGTGGCCGCGCTGTCCGCGCCGCCGCAGCTCGTCCCGGCCGCCCGGGCGGCCGCCGAGGACCTGCCCCGCTACCTCGGCGGGGCCGGCTACCACCCGACCGGCATCATCGAGCTGCGGGAGGCGGTGGCCCGCGGGTACACCGAGCGCGGGCTGCCCACCAGCCCGGAGCAGATCATGGTCACCAGCGGTACGCAGCACGCGCTGGACCTGGTGCTGCGGCTGGCCCTGTCGCCCGGTGGCGCGGTGCTCGTCGAGTCACCCACCTACCCCAACGCGCTGGCCGCGCTGGCCGCCCGGCGCGCCCGGATCGCCACGCACGGCCTGTCCGACGAGGGCTGGGACGCCGAGCTGCTGCTCGGCAGCATCCGGCAGACCCGGCCGAAGCTCGCGTACGTGATCCCGGAGTTCCACAACCCGACCGGCCACCTGATGGCGGCCGACCTGCGCGAACGGCTGGTCGGCGCGGCCCACGCGGCCGGCACCGACCTCGTCGTCGACGAGTCCTTCGTCGACCTGCCGCTGGACGGCACCCCGCTGCCGCCGCCGGTCGCGGTCTTCGACAGGCACTCCCGGGTGATCAGCATCGGCGGGATGAGCAAGCCCTACTGGGGCGGCCTGCGGATCGGCTGGGTCCGCGCCTCCGCGCCCCAGGTGCAGCGGCTCGCCGCGGCCCGGGTCGGGGTGGACATGGCCAGCCCGGTGCTCGACCAGCTCGTCGCCGTGCATCTGCTCGCCGAGGCGCCGGCCATCGTGGCCGCCCGCCGGGCCCAGCTCGCCGCGCAGCGCGACGCCCTGGTCGCGGCGCTCGCGGAGCAGCTGCCCGACTGGCGGGTCACGCCGCCGCGCGGCGGCGTGACGCTCTGGGCCGAGCTGGACGGCCCGATCTCCAGCGCGCTGGCCCGGAGCCGCCGAGGAGGTAGAACATAAAGACTGGCGCCCGGACCCCGGTTCGGCCTGGCGGGACGCTCGAGCGCTTCCTGCGGTTGCCCTTCACGCTGCCCGCCGACGAGTTGGTGGAGGCGGTCGGGCGGATCGACGCGGTGCGCTACGACCTGGACCGCACCAGCCGCCCGCAGTGGCGCGAGCCGAGCGTCATCGCCTGACCGCCCGCCCGATCCGGTGGTGAACCGCCCGAACCACAGCTGCGGGCGGGTCCGCGCCCGCACACTGCCCGGGTGGGAGACGGGGACGCGGTCCGGTGGTCGTGGGCGGTGCGGCGCAGCGCGCCGGGCTCCCGCACCACCCGGCTGGAGCTCTTCTACGACCTGGTCTTCGTCTTCGCGTTCCTGAGCGTCACCACGCTCACCGCCTCGGTGCTCACGCCCGCCAACCTCTACCGGTTCCTGCTGGTGCTGGCGCTGCTCTGGTGGTCGTGGACCGGCTTCGCCCGGATGGGCAACGCGTTCCGCGCCGACCAGGGGATGCTGCCGCTGATCGGCGTCGTCACCGTGGCGGCCACGTTCCTGCTCGTGCTCAGCACGCCCAGCGCGTTCGCCAACAGCGGTGGCTGGCTGCCCGGGCCGCTGGTCTTCGCCGCGTGCTACTTCGTGATCCGGACCGCCCAGCTCACCGTCTTCGCCTGGGCCGACCGCGCCGACCCGGCCCGGCGCCGGGGACTGCGGATGCGCTTCCTGGCCCCGACGGTGGCCACGGCGCTGCTTGTCGTCGCCGGCACACTCCCCGGCCGGCTGCCGCAGGAGCGGTTCGCGGTCGGGCTGCAACTGGCGCTCTGGACGCTGGCGCTGCTTGTCGAGTACGTCGCCGGGACGGTCCTGGGCCAGCAGTGGTGGGTGGTGCTCTCGGCCGGGCACTGGGCGGAACGGCACGCGCTCATCGTGCTCGTCGCACTCGGCGAGTCGATCATCGCGCTGGGGCTCGGCCCGAAGCGCGGGCTGCCGCTCACCGGCCCGGTGGCGATCGCCGCGTTGCTCGGCATCACGGTCGTGGCGGCGCTGTGGTGGGCGTACTTCGACACGCTGGCGTTCGCCATGGAACAGGTCCTGCACCAGGCCCGGGACCGCGCCACACGGCTGCGGCTGGCCCGCACCGCGTACACGTTCCTGCACCTGCCGATAGTCGCCGGGATCATCCTCTACGCGCTCGGCCTCAAGGACCTGCTGGCCGAGGCCGCCGATCCGCACACGCCCGCCTGGGGGCTGCCGCTCGGCGACTTCTGGGGCGCGATCCTGTTCGGCGGGGTCGCGTTGCACCTGCTCGGCGTCGCCGGGTGCTGGTGGGTGGCGCTGCGCGAGATCCACTGGCGGCTGCTGACCACCGTGGGGGCGCTGACCGCGGTCGCCCCATTCGTGTTCCGTGTGCCGGAGCTGGTCGCGCTGATCGTGCTGGCGGTGGTCACCGGCGCGGGAGTGGCCTGGGAGACCCGGGGCGAGAACGGTCACCGGCGCCGGGTACGCCAGCTCGCGCTGGAGGAGCAGATCGCCGCCGAGGCCGAGCAGAGCCGCTGGCGGCAGCAGCACCTCTGACCGGCGCCGACGCGAACGGCCGTGCCCCGGGACGGTGGGGCACGGCCGGCGCTACCGACTGGCGGTGCGGGTCACAGCTCGGCGAGCGTGCCCTCGTACATCTTGTCGATCTCGGAGGAGAAGTTCGTCTCCACGCTCCGGCGCTTGATCTTCAGCGACGGCGTGACCTCGCCGTCCTCGATGGTGAGGTCACGGGGGAGGATCGTCACCTTCTTGATCGTCTCCCAGCGGTTGAGCTTGGCGTTCAGCTCGGCGACGTACCCCTCGACCATCTCCCGCGCCTGCGGCGAGGTGACGATCGTGGTGTAGTCGCTGCCCTCCAGCGGGGTGCCGGCGGCCCAGCCCTTGATCGCGTCCGGGTCCAGCGTGACGAGCATGGTGCAGTAGTTGCGCGCCTGCCCGATCACCACCGCCTGCGAGGTGTACGGGCAGACCGCCTTGAACATGCCCTCGATGTGCGACGGCGCGACGTACTTGCCGCCGGACGTCTTGACCAGGTCCTTCTTGCGGTCGGTGATGCGCAGGTAGCCGTCGTCGTCGAGCGTGCCGATGTCGCCGCTGCGGAAGAAGCCGTCCTCGGTGAACGCGGCGGCGGTCTCCTCGGGGAGGTTGTGGTAACCCCGCATGACCGGCTTGCCCCGCATCAGGATCTCGCCGTCGGTGTCGATCCGGCACTCCAGATCACCCATGGCCCGGCCCACGCTGCCGATCTTCAGCCCGTCGGGCGGGTTCACGAACGCGCCGGCGCTGGTCTCGGTCAGGCCGTAGCCCTCGGAGATGGGCAGGTTGGCGGCGGCGAAGAAGGTGGCGATCTCCTTGCTCAGCGGCGCCGCGCCGGAGACCAGCACCCGCATCCGGCCGCCGAGCCGGGCCTGCAGCTTGCTGAACACCAGCTTCTCGGCCAGCGCGTACTTCATCCGCAGCCCGGCCGGCACCGGCTTGCCGGCCTGCTCCAGCGCGACCTTCTCCTTGCCGACCTCGACGCCCCAGGCGAAGATCTTGGCCTTCGCGCCGCCCGCGCCCTGCGCGGTGGTGACCGCCTTGTTGTAGACCTTCTCGAAGACCCGGGGCGCGCCGCACATCAGCGTCGGCCGGATCACGCCGAGCAGGTCGACCAGCTTGTCCACCCGGCCGTCGACGTACGTGGGCAGGCCGACGTGGGTGGCGCCGCAGAGCAGCGTCTTGCCGAACGAGTGCGACAGCGGCAGCCACAGGTACTGCAGGTCGTCGGTGCGCAGCAGGCCCAGCTCGGCCTGCGCCACGCCCTCCCAGCACCAGCCGCCGTGCAGTAGCTCCACGCCCTTCGGGCGGCCGGTGGTGCCCGAGGTGTAGATGAGCGTCGCCAGGTGGTCCGGGCCGATGCCGGCCACGAGCATGTCGATCAGGTCGGGCTCGGCGCTCAGCGCGGCGGCGCCGCGCTCCTCCAGCTCGGCCAGGGTGAGCTGCGGGACGGCGGCGGCCGGGTCGGGCGCGCCGTCGAAGAGCACCACGTGGGTCAGCGCGGGCAGGTCCGCTCCGGCGATCTTCGCCGCCTGGGCCGGGTTCTCCGCGAACAGCACCTTCGAGCCGGAGTCGGCGATGATGTAGACCGCGTCGTCGGGCTCGGTGGTCGGGTAGACGGTGGTGGTGGCCCCACCGGCGCACATGATGCCGAAGTCGGCCAGCACCCACTCCAGCCGGGTGTTGGCCAGGATCGCCACCGGGTTCTCCAGGCCGACACCGAGCCCGTGCAACCCGGCGGCGATCGCCTTCGCGCGTTGCCCGACCTGCTCCCACGTCAGCCAGACCGGGCCCGAGTCGTCGGGTGCGGGGTGAGCGAACGCCTGGCGGTCGGGGGAGTCCGCCACGCGCTTGAGGAACATGTCGGGTACGGAACGGTACGGTACATCGAGAGCCATCGCTGTAGCCGCCTTCAGGGGTGGAGGGACGTGACGGGGGTCACGCCGGTCTGCGGTTACCGAAGGGTATTGCCTGTACCCGGCCAGCGGCTAGCCCTGATCGGCCGAGTCGCCACCGGTCCCGACTTCTGGAATCGGATCAGGCATATCGGCTGGCGGCGCGGGACCAGTCGTAGGTGGCCCGGATCCAGTCCCGGCGGGTGTCCAGGAACGCCCGCATCCCCTCGTCGGCCCCGGCGCTCAACGCCGCGTCCCGCTCCGCGTACGAGGCGAGGGCCGCGTTGAAGCGGTTCGCCGCCGCGTTCAGCGCCGCCGACTCGTCCTGCCCGGTCTCGCCCGCGATCGTGGTCACCAGGTTGTGCGCGTCCGGGGTGACGCCCCGCTCCTTGCCGTAGGAGAACACGTCGTTGCACCAGCAGACCAGGTCGGTGGCGAGGGCGTCCAGCGCGGTGAGCGCCGGGGTCGCCCGCTGGTCGGCCCGGGGCAGGGACGGGCGGGCCAGGTCGGTCACCGTGAAGCTGGGGCGTACGCCGCCGGTGTGGCGGCGCATCTGCACGTACTCGGCGACCCCCGGCACGCGCCGGCGCTCCCGGTTCGCCGCCTCCCACAGCAGCGCCAGCAGGTACTCCCGCAACTGGCTCACCAGCCGCATCAGGTGCGCCGGCCGGCCCCGGCCGCGCGCCCGCCGGCACAGATCGTGCAGCGCCAGGCCCATCGGGCCGGCGTCGGTGGGCGCGGGCGCGTCCGGGTCACCGTGCCGGTCGAGCACTTCCAGCAGCGCCGCCAGGGTGGGCGCGAGCACCGTCGGCGCGGCGCCCAGCCCGTCGTCGTCGCAGGCGTCGTCCACCACGAACAGCCAGTTGATCAGGTCGGTGAGCAGCCGCAGACCGGCCGGGGACGCCTCGGGGCAGGCCCGTCCGGCCAGCTCCGAGGCATGGGCGCCGGCCAGCCGCAGCAGGCCGGCCTGGGTCTTGACCAGGCCGAAACCGCGCACCCAGGCGACGCTCTGCGCGGCCACCTCGTCCGCGGCCGGGTGACACCGGGAGGGAAAGGGCGGCTCGTGCAGCGCCGAGAGCGCGAAGTCCCGCATCGTCGTCCCCTGTCCGCCGCCCCGCAGGGTCGGGCCGGTGCGCAGGAGCGTACGGCAGCCGGCGAACGTTATCGAACGCCGGGTGTCCACATTCTACGATCGCCTGGGTGGACGGGCGGAAACGTCTGTCACAGGCCCAGTTCGGCGGTACGCAGACGCTCGGCGCGCTCGGCCGGACCGTCCACCTGGACCCGGGCCACCCGCTGCCGCCCGGTGAGGAACAGCACGAGTTCCCCCGGCGCGCCGACCAGCCGCAGCCGCTCGCCGCCGCCGCCGGCCCGCAGCTCGCCGTGCCCCGGCGCCTGCACCAGCACCTCGGCCGGGAAGCGCCGCAGCGCCATCCGGGCCAGCAGGGCGACCCGCTTCCAGAGCACCGCCTGCTGCCCGGCCGGCAGGTCACGCGGCTGCCAGCCCGGCCGGGCCCGGCGGACGTCCTCGTGGTGGATGAAGAACTCCATGCCGTTCGCGATCTCGTCGGTGAGCGGGTTGCTCACCGGGCTCCACACCGGGGGACGGCGGACCCGGGCGATCAGGTCGGCGTACGGCCCGGCGGCGATCCGCCTGCGGACCGACTCGCCGTAGCCGCGCAGCGGCGGCAGCAGGATCCCGCCCGCCGCGTCCGGCCGGCGCTCCCGCACCAGCAGGTGCGCCGCCAGGTCGCGGGTGGTCCACCCCTCGTTCACAGTCGGCGCGTCCGGTCCCAGCTCCAGCATCAGGTCGGCGAGCGCCTCGCGCTCCGTTCGGGCGTACCGCGGCATGGCCCGATCGTAGGCCCGTCGCGGCCGATCGGCGCGCCACGCCCGGCGCTACGGCGGGCCGCGAGCATCGAGGGCCGGTGTCCGCCCAGGTCCGGTGCGAACGTGACGGCGGACATATCCCGGCCGGGTCGGCGGAGCTGGCGGCGAGCGGTAAGGATGGGGGAGAAAATTGCGGCTTACGGCGGGGGCGAACGTGGCGAGCGGGACAAGTCGGGACGTGCTCGGCAGAGGGCTACGGGTGCTCGGCCGGGCCATCCGGGAACAGCCGCGGATCTTCGCGGTGGCGGTCAGCGGCAGCGTGCTGTTCGGCCTCCTGGTGATCGCCAGCGCGTACGTGGTCGGCGGGGTGGTCGGCAAGGTCGTCGTGCCCGCGGTCGAGCGCGGCGAGGTGGCCCGCGGGACCCTGGCGCTGGCCGCGGCGGCGCTGCTCGGCATCAGCGTGCTGCGGGTCGTCGGCATCTTCGGCCGGCGGCTCGGCGCCGGTTACATGCAGTACCGGCTCCAGGCCGCCTACCGCCGCCGGGTCACCCGCCGCTACCTGGAACTGCCGCTGGCCTGGCACCACCGCAACTCCACCGGCACGCTGCTGTCGAACGCCAACTCCGACGTGGAGGCGGCCTGGTACCCGATCGCGCCGCTGCCGTTCGCGGTCGGCACGCTGGTGATGCTGGTCGGCGCGGTGGCGTCACTGTTCGTCACCGACTGGGCGCTGGCCCTGGTCGGCCTCGCCGTGTTCCCCGCGCTGTTCGCGCTCAACGTGGTCTACTCCCGCCGGATGGCGCCCCGGCAGGCCCGGGCGCAGCGGCTGCGCGCCGAGGTCAGCGGCATCGCGCACGAGAGCTTCGACGGCGCGTTGGTGGTCAAGACGATGGGCCGCGAGGCCCAGGAGACCGCCCGTTTCGCCGCCCGCGCCGGCGAGCTGCGGGACGCGCTGATCTCGGTCGGCCGGCTGCGCGGCGTCTTCGACCCGATGCTGGAGACGCTGCCCAGCCTCGGCACGCTCGCCGTGCTGGTGGTCGGCGCGATCCGGCTGCGGCAGGGCGCGATCACCGTGTCCGAGCTGGTCAGCGTCGCGTTCCTGTTCACCGTGCTGGCCTTCCCGGTGCGCGCCATCGGCTGGGTGCTGGCCGAGCTGCCGCGCAGCGTCGCCGGGTGGGACCGGGTGCGCCGGGTGCTCGACGCGACAGGCGAGATGCCGTACGGCACGAGGACGCTCGACCCGGCCACCCGTACGCCGGCCACGCTCGCGTTCCACGACGTGCACTTCGCGTACGAGCCGGCCGAGGCGCACCTGCCCGGCGCCCAGGTGCTCGGCGAGGTGACGTTCACCGTGCCGGCCGGGAAGACCGTCGCCCTGGTCGGGCCCACCGGTTCGGGCAAGTCCACGATCGCGTCGTTGGCCGTGCGCCTGGTCGACCCGGGCGCCGGGCGGGTCACGCTGGACGGCGTGGACGTGCGGGAACTGACCGCCGCCTCGCTCGCCGGCAACGTGGCGCTGGTGGCGCAGGTGCCGTTCGTCTTCGACGACACGGTCCGGGCCAACATCGCGCTGGACCGGGCCGGCATCGGCGACGACGAGGTGTGGGCGGCGCTGCGGCTGGCCGAGGCGGACGGCTTCGTGGCCGCGCTGCCGGACGGGCTGGACACCATGGTCGGCGAGCGAGGCACCTCGCTGTCCGGCGGGCAGCGGCAGCGGCTGACGCTGGCCCGGGCGCTGGCCGGACGCCCCCGGCTGCTGGTGCTCGACGACGCCACGAGCGCTGTCGACCCGCGCGTCGAGGCGGCCATCCTGGCCGGGCTGCGCGCGCCCGCCGACGGCGGCGCCCCGGCGTCGATCCTGGTGGTGGCGTACCGCCGGGCCACCATCGCGCTCGCCGACGAGGTGATCTACGTGGAGCAGGGCCGGGTGGTCGCCCGCGGCGCCCACACCGAGCTGCTGGCCACCGTGCCCGGCTACGCCGACCTGGTCACCGCGTACGAGCAGGCCGAGCAGGAACGCGAGCAGAAGCAGACGTACGACGAGGTCACGCCGCTGGCCTCCGGCCTGGAGGTGGAGCGGTGAGCGCGACGACGGCGGAGGCGGACCGGAGCACCGAGACCACCGAGTCGACCTGGCAGACGTTGCGGCGCGGGCTGGCGCTCTCCCCGGAGCTGCGCACCGGTCTCGCCGGCACGCTCGCGCTGGCGCTGGTCTACATGGTCGGCCGGGTCGCCGTGCCGGTGGCGGTGCAGCGCGGCATCGACCACGGCATCGTCGGCGGGCTCGACCTGAACGTCATCTCGCTCACCGTGGCGATCACCGCCGGGGTGCTGGTGGTCACCACCGCCTGCGGCTACCTGATGATGCGCCGGCTGTTCACGGTGAGCGAGACGGCCCTGGCCGGGGTGCGCACCCGGGCGTTCCGGCACGTGCACGACCTGTCCATGCTGCACCAGCAGTCCGAGCGGCGCGGCTCGCTGGTCTCCCGGGTGACCAGCGACGTCGACCAGATCACCCAGTTCCTGCAGTGGGGCGGCGTGATCCTGATCGTCAACCTGGGCCAGCTGCTGGTGACCACAGCGGTGATGCTCGCGTACTCCTGGCAGTTGACGCTCGTGGTGCTCGTCGCGTTCGCGCCGGCGGTGCTGGTGATCCGGCAGTTGCAGCGCCGCCTCGCCGGGGCCTACGGCCTGGTGCGGCAGCGCACCGGCACGCTGCTCGGCGCGATCGGCGAGAGCGTGGTGGGCGCGCCGGTGATCCGGGCGTACGGCATCGCCGGGCGGACCGCGCGGCGGCTCGACACGGCCATCGACGGTCAGCGGGTGGCCCAGCAGCGGGCGATCCGGATCAGCATCATGGGCAGCTCGGTGGGGGAGCTGGCGGCCGGGCTGGCGCTGGCCGGCGTGGTCGTGGTCGGGGTGAGCCTGGGCGTCGACCGCACGCTGTCGGTCGGCCAGCTCACCGCGTTCCTGTTCCTGGTCACGCTGTTCATCCAGCCGGTGCAGATCGCCACCGAGGTGCTCAACGAGGCGCAGAACGCGATCGCCGGCTGGCGCCGGGTGCTGGACGTGCTGGACGTCTCCCCGGACGTGGCCGACCCGGGCGAGCAGGGGCGGGAGCTGCCGCCCGGGCCGCTGGACGCCCGGTTCGCCGGCGTGACGTTCGCCTATCCGGGCGGCCCGCCGGTGCTGCACGACGTGACGCTGGACATCCCGGCCAAGAGCCGGGTGGCGGTGGTGGGCGAGACCGGCAGCGGCAAGACCACGTTCGCCAAGCTGCTCACCCGGCTGATGGACCCGACCGAGGGCGCGGTGCTGCTCTCCGGCGTCGACCTGCGGCAGGTGCGTTTCGACTCGCTGCGTTCCCGGGTGGTGATGGTGCCGCAGGACGGCTTCCTGTTCGACGCCACGGTCGGGGAGAACGTCCGCTTCGCCCGCCCCGACCTGACCGACGAGCGGCTCACCGCCGCCTTCGGCGAGCTGGGCCTGGCCGACTGGCTGGACGGGCTGCCGTCCGGGCTGGACACGCCGGTCGGTGAGCGCGGGGAGGCGCTCAGCGTCGGCGAGCGGCAGCTCGTGGCGCTGGCCCGGGCGTACGTCGCGGACCCGGACCTGCTGGTGCTGGACGAGGCGACGAGCGCCGTCGACCCGGCCACCGAGGTACGCCTGCAACGCACGCTCGACGCGGTGACCCGGGGGCGGACCACGCTCGCCATCGCGCACCGGCTGTCCACCGCGCAGGCGGCGGACGAGGTGATCGTGGTGGACCGGGGCCGGATCGTGCAGCGTGGCCCGCACGACGAGCTGGTCCGCGACACCGACTCCGTGTACGCGCTGCTGTACGCGTCCTGGTTGGAGCAGACCCGGTAACCGGTCAGCGGGAGTAGAACTCCACCACCAGTTGCTCGTCGCAGACCACCGGCACCTCGTGCCGGGCCGGTTCGCGTACCAGCGTGGCGCGCAGCTGCGCCGGCTGCGCCGACAGGTACGGCCGGGGTTGCGCGTCGGCGTGCGCCCCGGCGGCGGCGAGCTGGAACGGCGGCAGCGTGCGGCTGCGCTCGCGTACGCCGACCACCTGGCCGGGCCGCAGCCGGTACGACGGCCGGTCGACCTTGCGCCCGTCCACGGTGATGTGGCCGTGCCCGACGAGCTGGCGGGCCTGGTAGATGCTGCGGGCCAGCCCGGCCCGCAGGACCACCGCGTCGAGGCGTCGTTCCAGCAGCGCGACGAGCGTGTCGCCGGTCTTGCCGGCGGCCCGGGCGGCCTCGTCGAACAGCCGGCGCAACTGGGCCTCGCTGACGTTGTACTGGTGGCGCAGCCGCTGCTTCTCCAGCAGCCGCACCTGGTAGTCGGAGGTGGTGCGGCGGGACCGGCCGTGCACGCCCGGGGGATAGGGGCGCCGCTCGAAGTACCGCACGCACTTGCGGGTCAGCGGGATGCCGAGGGCCCGGGAGAGCCGGGCTTTTGGGCCGGGGGTGGTTCACGGGGGCGTCTCCGATCGTCTAGCCTGCTTCTTAGGTAAGCCCTAACCTATCTTGAGGAGGTCGGGATCATGCGGCCCAGCCCGGCGGAGATCGTGCGAACCCTTGTCGCGGGCCGGTTGCCCGCCCTCGTCCACCTGGCCCGGCACCCCGGCCCGCACCAGGTCCGGCACGCCGTCGACCCGGACGGGCGGGTGCTGCTGCTCGTACCCGTGGTCAGTGACCTCGCCGCGGCGCTCGTGCCGCCGGCGGGCGACGCCGACGTGGCCGCCGTGCTCGACGTGCTCGACCTGCCGCCGGCGGCCGGGGCGCCCTCGCTCGGCCGGGCCTGGGTGTCCGGCTGGGCGACGCGGCTGAACGGGGACGAGGCGCGCGACGCGGCTGTCGACTTCGCCGCCACCGACCCGGTCGCCGATCTGCTCGACGTGGGCAGCCGGTTCCACCTGCACCGCTTCGAGGTGGCCGAGGCCCGCTGGGAACGCGCCGGGCGGGTGCGCCGGATCGACCCGGAGGCGTTCGCGGAGGCCGAGCCGGACCCGCTGCACCCGGTCGAGGCCGCCCTGCTCGCGGACCTGGCCGACCACCACGCCGAGCAGGTCGGCGACTACCTGCGGCGGCGGCTGGACCTGCCCGGCGACCAGATCCCGCGGGTGGTCCGGATCGACAGGTACGGCCTGCTGGTCGCGCACGGGCGGCCCGGCGCGACCCGGCGGGCCCGGCTCGCCTTCCCCCGGCCGGTCGCCGACGTGGCGGAGCTGTCCCGCCTGCTGCACCCGATGCTCTGCCCCCGGGCGGCCGCGGCCTGAGCCGCGACGGCTCAGGTGATGTCGCCGGTGAGGTACCGCTGGACCGTCGGGCCGACGGCGGCCACCAGCGTCGCCGGCTCGGCGGTGGCGACCGCGTCGAGGCGGAGCACGTACCGCATCATCGCCAGCCCGGCGAGCTGGGTGGCGACCAGGCCGCCGCGCAGCGCGCGCTGCGCCGGGTCGACGTCGAGCTGGTCGAGCACCCGCCGCAGCACCTGCGTGACCAGGAACTCGCGCAGCAGGCGCGCCGTCCAGTCGTTGCTGACCGCCGAGCGCAGCAGCGCCACCGCGGCGGTGCCGGTGGGGGAGTCCCAGACCTCCAGGAACACCCGGACCATCCGCTCGCCGAGCGCGTCCGGGCCGCCGGCGAGCACCGCCGGCAGCAGCCGTCCCGGGTCGGCCGGGAACGCCGTCGCGGCCCGGAACAGCTCCTCCTTGCCGCCGAAGTAGTGGTGCACGAGCGCCGGGTCCACTCCCGCCGCCGCGGCGATGGCCCGGATGGACGCGGCGTCGAACCCCCGCTCGGCGAACGCCTCCCGCGCCGCGGCGAGGATCGCCTCGCGGGTGTCCGGAGTGCCGGGCCGCCGCCCGGTGCGCCGCGCGTTCACCCGCTGCGCCGGCGCAGCGTCGCGGCGGCCAGCACCAGCGCCGCCACCGCCGCCCCGGTCACGATCGCCACGTCCCGCCACATCGTCCCGGTCGGCTCGGCGTGCGCGCCGACCTCCTGCAGCGCCTCGACGGCGTACGACAGCGGCAGCGCGTCGCTGACCGCCTGGAGCCAGCCGGCCATCTGGTCGCGCGGCACGAACAGGCCGCACAGCAGCAGTTGCGGCGCCACCACCACCGGCATGAACTGGACCGCCTGGAACTCGGTGCGGGCGAACGCCGAGCAGAACAGCCCGAGCGCCACCGCCAGCACCGCGTTCACCCCGGCGATCAGCACGACCAGCCACGCGCTGCCCGCGGTCTCCAGGCCGAACACCTGGTACGCGACGACCGAGGCGACAGTGGACTGGAGCACCCCGGCCAGGCCGAACGCGATGCCGTACCCGAAGAGCAGGTCGAGCTTGCCCAGCGGCGTGGTGAGCAGGCGCTCCAGCGTGCCCGTGGTGCGCTCGCGGAGCATGGCGATGCTGGTCACGAGGAACATGATGATGAACGGGAAGAAGCCCAGCATGATCAGGGCCACCCGGTCGAACGTGCTGGGCGCGCCGGGCGGGGCGGGCTGGTCGACGTACATGAAGTAGACGAGCGTGAGCAGCACCGACGGCACCACCACGAGCAGCGCCACGGTCCGCCGGTCGTGCCGGAGCTGGCGCAGGATGCGCCCGGTGGTGGCGGCCAGGATCCGTCCGTTCATCGCGCCTCTCCCTCGGCGTCGCGGATCAGGCGCAGGAACGCCTCTTCCAGGTCGTCGGTCCCGGTGGCGGCGCGGACCGCGGCCGGGGTGTCGTCGGCGACCAGCCGGCCCTCGCGGATCAGCAGCAGCCGGTCGCAGCGGGCGGCCTCGTCCATCACGTGGCTGGACACCAGCAGCGTGGTGCCGGCGGCGGCCATGGCGTGGAACCGGGCCCACAGGTCGGCCCGCAGCACCGGGTCCTGGCCGACCGTCGGCTCGTCGAGGACGACCAGCTCCGGCTCGCCGACCAGCGCGCACGCGAGCGAGGCGCGGCTGCGCTGGCCGCCGGAGAGCGTGCCGACGAGCTGGTCGGCCGCCTTTCCCAGGCCGACGTCGGTGACCGCGCGGTCGGCCTCGGCGCGGCCCCGGCCCTGGAGCACCGCGAAGTAGCGGGCGTTCTCCCGCACCGTCAGGTCGGCGTAGACGCTCGGCGCCTGGGTCAGGTAGCCCACCCGGCGGCGCAGGTCGGCCGAGCCGGCCGGGCGGCCGAGCACGTCGACCGCGCCGGAGCCGACCGTCTGCACGCCGACCACCGCGCGCATCAGCGTGGTCTTGCCGCTGCCGCTGGGCCCGAGCAGCCCGGTCACCGTGCCCCGGGGCACCCCGCAGGTGATGCCGTGCAGCACCCGCCGCCCGCCCCGGTCGACCACCAGCTCGCGGACCGACACCGCGTCGTCCATGCTCGCCTCCGTCAATTCATCACCCGATGAACTCAACGCTAGATGAATTCTGTCGGCGAGGCAACGAGGGACTTGACTTCGAGTGGGCTCGAACTGGAAGCCTGGAGGGCGTGGACATCAGCACGCGGGAGATGAGCCTCACCGTGGGTGAGGCGGCGGAACGGGTCGGCCTGACCACCTACACGCTGCGCTGGTACGAGCAGGAGGGGCTGGTGGGCCGCGTCGGACGGGACTCCTCCGGCCGCCGGCGCTACACCGAGTCCGACGTCAACTGGCTGTTCCTGCTCACCCGGCTGCGGCGCACCGGGATGCCGGTGCGCGACATGCGCCGCTACGCCGAGCTGGCCCGGCACGGCGACAGCACGCTCGGCGCGCGGCGGGCGCTGTTCGAGGCGCACCGCGCCCGGGTGCTGGCCCGGATGGCCGAGCTGGAGGAGGACCTGAAGGTTCTCGAATACAAGATCGACGCGTACCGGCGGGCGGAGGAGGAGTCGGGCTGAACACCCGGCGGCGGACAGGGAGTCCGGCATCGGAAGATCAGGTTTCGGGCACCATGAGGCAGTGGGTCCAGCTCCGTTGTCCGACACCGGGTTCCTCGACCTCTGGGCCGCCCGCCTGCGGCACGCCGCCGACCGGCCGGTCGTCGGGATCATGCTGCGGGGCAGCCACGCCCGGCGGGCCGCCACCGAGCACAGCGACGTGGACGTGGACGTGCTGGTGGCCGCCGACGAGCCACGCGCCACCGGCGGGCCCCGGCCGGTCACGTCCCGCCGCGGCACGCCGTACGCGGCCCGGCGGGCGTACCTGACCGAGTTCGGCGGCCGCCTGGTGCACGTCTCCGTGGCCGCCCGCGACGTCCGTTCCTGGGTACGCCGGCTCGGCCAGCCCGCCGACTGGGCGTTCGGGCTCCCGGTCACCGCGCCGGCCCGGCTGCTCTGGGCGGTGCCGGAGTGGCGGCGCCGGATCGACCTGCCGGTGCTCTGCCAGCCCGCGGACGAGCCGCGCCTGGAGGAGCTGATCGCCACGCTGGGCAAGGTCGCCGCCGCGCGCCTGGCCGGTGACCCGGCCGGGGTCCGGCGCCGCGGCCGACCTGGCCCGGCTCTGCCCCTCGGTGCTGCGGCCGGCCAACCCGTCGGTGCGCGTGGTGTCCCGCCGGGCCGCCCTGACCGCCGCGCTGGACCTGCCGGTCGCCCCGGCCGGCTACCGCGACGACATGCTCCTCTGCCTCGGGCTGCGCCCCGGCGACCCGGCCGAGGTCGGGGCCGCCGCCGGACGGCTGGTCACCGGCATCCTCCCGCTGGTGCGCCCGTACGCGGCGGAGATCGCCCGGGCCACCGGGACCGACCTGGCCGAGGCGCTCACCGACGGCCGGGCGGACCGCTACCTGCGGCAGCTGGGCCGGGCGCTGGCGACGGTGACGCCCGCCTCCCGGGACACGTCGGCGGTCCCCGGGCCGCGTGCGGGAGAATGGTCAACCGTGCCCGCCCCTGACGCGCCGCTGACCGGCGCCCCCAGTCCCGGCCCGGCCCGGCCGTCCCGGCTCGACCCGGCCATCGCGGCCAAACTCCGCCGCACCCCGGACGGCCTGGTCGCCGCCGTGGTCCGCGCCCACGACACGGGCGAGGTGCTGATGGTCGCCTGGATGGACGACGAGGCGCTGCACCGCACGCTCACCACCGGCCGGGCCACCTACTGGTCGCGCAGCCGCGGCGAGTACTGGGTCAAGGGCGCCACCTCCGGCAACCACCAGTACGTGCGCTCGGTGGCCCTGGACTGCGACGGCGACGCGCTGCTGGTCAGCGTGGAGCAGGTCGGCGCGGCCTGCCACACCGGGCAGCGCACCTGCTTCTTCACCGACCTGCCGGTCAGCTCCCCGGAGGAGACCCCGTGACCGACGGCACCGTCAGCCCGGACCGGTCCACCTTCGCCGACCTGGCCGCCCGCTGGCGGGTCGTGCCGGTGACCCGGCGGCTGCTCGCCGACGCCGAGACCCCGGTCGGGGTCTACCGCAAGCTGGCCGGCGGTCCCGGCACGTTCCTGCTGGAATCCGCCGAGCAGGGCGTCGGGTCGGCCGGCACGGCCTGGTCGCGGTACTCGTTCATCGGCGTCCGCAGCAGCGCCACGCTCACCGAGCGGGACGGCGAGGCGCGCTGGACCGGCACGCCGCCCGCGGGCGTACCGACCACCGGGGACCCGGTCACCGTGCTCCGCGAGTCGGTCGACGCGCTCGCCGGCCCGGCCTGGGACCCGGCCGGCGGAATGCCGCCGCTGACCGGCGGGCTGGTCGGCTACCTCGCCTACGACCTGGTCCGCCGCTTCGAGCGGCTGCCCGAGCTGACCGAGGACGAGCTGGACGTGCCCGAGCTGGGCATGATGCTCGCCACCGACCTGGTGGTGCTCGACCACTACGAGGGCTCGGCGATCCTGGTCGCCAACGCGGTCCTGCCCCCGCTCGATACGCCCGGGCGGGCGGAGCTGGTCGACGCCGCGTACCACCACGCGGTGGGTCGCCTGGACGCCATGACCACCGCGTTGTCCCGACCGATCCCGCCCATGGTGTCCACCGTCGGCCGGCCGGGCGTCGGCGAGGTGGTCAGCCGGACCCCGGAGGGCGGCTACCCGAAGGCCGTGGCGGCGGCCAAGGAGGCGATCCGCGCCGGCGAGTGCTTCCAAATCGTGCTCAGCCAGCGTTTCGAGCGCCCCACCGAGGCCGACCCGCTGGACGTCTACCGGGTGCTGCGCACCACCAACCCCAGCCCGTACATGTACCTGCTGCGCTTCGACGGCTTCGACATCGTCGGGTCGTCCCCGGAGGCGCACCTCAAGGTCAGCGCCGGCCCGGACGGGCGGCGGCGGGCCCTGCTGCACCCGATCGCCGGCACCCGGCCGCGCGGCGGCTCCCCGGAGGCCGACGCCCGGCTCGCCGCCGAGCTGCTCGCCGACCCCAAGGAACGCGCCGAGCACGTCATGCTTGTCGACCTGGGCCGCAACGACCTGGGGCGGGTCTGCCGGCCGGGCACCGTGGAGGTGCCCGAGTTCGCCACCATCGAGCGCTACAGCCACGTCATGCACATCGTCTCGACGGTCGTCGGCGAGCTGCGCGCCGACCGCACCGCGTTCGACGCGCTCGCCGCCACGTTCCCGGCCGGCACGCTCAGCGGCGCGCCCAAGGTACGCGCCATGGAGATCATCGAGGAGCTGGAGCCGGTGCGGCGCGGCGTCTACGGCGGCACCGTCGGCTACTTCGCCTTCGGCGGCGACCTGGACATGGCCATCGCGATCCGTACCGCGCTGATCCGCGACGGCCGGGCCTACGTGCAGGCCGGCGCCGGGATCGTGGCCGATTCCGATCCGGCCGCCGAGGACCGGGAGACGCGCAGCAAGGCCGCCGCCGTCCTCGCCGCGATCGCGGCCGCCGAGACGCTGCGGGCAGCCCGGTGAGCGCGCCCGGCACCACCGCGCCGTCGGCCCGCGGTCGGCGCGAACTCGCGTACGCGGTGCTGCTCTGCCTGGCCGGGGCGGGCCTGGCCTGCTGGGCGGTGACCCGGACCTGGTCGGTGGAGATGACCGCCCGGGGGTCGCTGCCGGCCGGCCGGGCCGACCGGAGCGGCGCCGAGCTGCTGCCCTGGGTGCTGGCGCTGACCTACGTGGGGCTGGCCGGCGGCGGCGCGGTGCTCGCCACCCGGGGCCGCCTGCGCCGGCTGCTGGGCCTGCTGCTGGGCGCGGTCGGCCTGGCCGTGGCGGTCGGCGGCGGGATCGGCCTCACCGAGGCCGGGGTGAGCCGCCAGTGGCCGGCGCTGCAGCGGGTAAGGTAACTGCCCACTTCCTCACGCTTTGCGGGAACACTTTAAAACTAGATTCACGTACCGTTATACTCATAATACCACTAATCAATGACCGGGGTCGAGGGGCACCCGGGACGGTGGGAACGCGCTGACCGGGCGAGGACCCGACGGTCAGCTGACCGGCTGCGCCTCGCGCGCGTCGCGCCGGCGGCGGGCCGCGGCCCCGTGCGGCGGTCAGCTCGGCCACCAGCCGCTCCAGCTCGCGGCGCTGGGCGGCGCGGGCCCGGTCGGCGCAGACGGCCTCCCAGGCGTTGCCCTGGGCGGTACGCGTCCGGCCGTCACCGGCCACCGCGCGCTCCAGCGTGTGCACCACGCCGAAGGCGAGGGAGGCGACGGTCCGGGAGATGGTGGTCAAGCCGATGGTCTGGTTCGGCCCGTTGGCGCTCATGGTCACCCCGCACGAGATGGTTGTCGGCGGTGGTCAGCCGCCGGTGTCGAGTCTGCCCGAGGACGATGCTGCCGGGCTCACGTTTCGCCCTCGTGAAGCACAGGTCAACGGTCCGCCAGGCGGCCCGACCTGGGCAGGGCCGGAGGTCCTTGAGCTTGGTCACAGCCCGGCGCGGGAGCGGTGCTGCGGCGACGGATCAACCGTGGTGAGATGGGGGATGGGTGACGGTCGATGCCAGCGTGGCGCTGCGTGACGTGGCGTTCACCGGAAGTCGGCCATCATGCCACAGCCCATGTCGTGAGGTGCGCCATACCCCCCGGCACTTGTCGCCAGGTGGCGCCCCCTAGCATCGGCCCATGACGCCCGGAGAGGGGAGTCCGTTGGTGACTGCTGAGCATGCGCACGCGGAGGGGGACGACGCCGGAGCGGCGCCGTCCGCAGGCGTGCTCGACGAGATCCTGGCCGGTGTGCGCGAGGACGTGGCCCGGCGGCAGGAGCAGGTTCCGCTGGAGCGGATCCGTGAGCTGGCCGCCGCCGCGCCGCCGCCGCTGGACGCGTACGCGGCCCTGCGCCGGCCCGGCGTGGCCGTGATCGCCGAGGTGAAGCGCTCGTCGCCGTCCAAGGGGCGGCTGGCCGAGATCGCCGACCCGGCGGACCTGGCCGGTGACTACGCGGCCGGGGGAGCGCGGGCGATCAGCGTGCTCACCGAGGGCCGGTGGTTCGGCGGGTCGCTCGACGACCTGGCGGCGGTGCGGGCCGCGGTGAACGTGCCGGTGCTGCGCAAGGACTTCGTCGTCTCCAGCTACCAGGTGCACGAGGCCCGCGCGCACGGCGCCGACCTGGTGCTGCTGATCGTCGCCGCGCTGGAGCAGAACGTGCTGGTCGGCCTGCTGGAGCGGATCGAGTCGCTGGGCATGACCGCGCTCGTCGAGGTGCACACCGAGGAGGAGGCGGACCGCGCCCTGGAGGCCGGCGCGCAGGTGATCGGCGTGAACGCCCGTGACCTGCGTACGCTGGAGGTCGACCGCTCGGTGTTCGAGCGGATCGCGCCCGGCCTGCCGAGCAGCGTCGTCAAGATCGCCGAGTCCGGGGTGCGCGGTCCGCACGACCTGATCCGGTACGCCTCCGCCGGCGCCGACGCCGTGCTGGTGGGCGAGGGCCTGGTCACCCAGAAGAGCCCGCGTGAAGCGGTCGCCGAGCTGGTCAACGCCGGTAACCACCCGGCCACGCCCCGCCCGGTGCGCTGAGCCGCCGGGCCACCCGATCCGAGAGGACGCCCGCGATGAGCGCCGCACCCGCAGCCGGCCAGGTTCCCGACGCCGCCGGTCACTTCGGCCGGTTCGGCGGCCGGTTCGTCCCGGAGGCGCTCGTCGCCGCACTGGACGAGCTGGACGCGGCGTACCGCAAGGCGATGGGCGACGAGGACTTCCTCGCCGAGTTCGACGCGCTGCTGCGTGACTACGCCGGCACGCCCTCGATGCTCTACGAGGCCCGGCGCTTCTCCGCGCAGGTCGGCGCGCGGGTCCTGCTCAAGCGGGAGGACCTCAACCACACCGGCGCGCACAAGGTCCGCAACGTGCTGGGCCAGGCGCTGCTCACCAAGCGGATGGGCAAGCGGCGGGTCATCGCGGAGACCGGCGCCGGCCAGCACGGCGTGGCCACCGCCACCGCCGCCGCGCTGTTCGACCTGGAATGCGTCGTCTACATGGGCCAGGTGGACACCGAGCGGCAGGCGCTCAACGTGGCCCGGATGCGGATGCTCGGCGCCACCGTCGTCCCGGTGACCACCGGCTCGCGCACGCTCAAGGACGCGATGAACGAGGCGATGCGGGACTGGGTCGCCAACGTCGACGACACCCACTACCTGATCGGCACCGCCGCCGGCCCGCACCCGTTCCCGGAGATGGTCCGCGACTTCGTCCGCGGCATCGGCGTGGAGGCCCGCCAGCAGTGCCTGGACCTGACCGGCACGCTGCCGGACGCGGTCGCGGCGTGCGTCGGCGGCGGCTCCAACGCGCTGGGCATCTTCCACGCGTTCGTGCCGGACGCCGGGGTCCGCCTCTACGGCTTCGAGGCCGGTGGCGAGGGCGTCGGGACCGGCCGGCACGCCGCCAGCATCACCGGGGGTTCGTCGGGCGTGCTGCACGGCACCCGCACGTACGTGCTGCAGGACGCCGACGGGCAGACCATCGAGTCGCACTCGATCTCGGCCGGCCTGGACTACCCGGGCGTCGGCCCGGAGCACGCCTGGCTGCACGACACCGGGCGGGCCACGTACCTGCCGGTCGACGACGCCGACGCGATGGCCGCGTTCGAGCTGCTCTGCCGCACCGAGGGCGTGATCCCGGCGATCGAGAGCGCGCACGCGCTGGCCGGCGCCCGCGCGATCGCCCCCCGGCTCGCCGAGGAGCTGGGCCGGGAGCCGTTGATCGTGGTCAACCTGTCCGGCCGGGGCGACAAGGACGTGCACACCGCCGGCGCGTACTTCGGCATCCTCGACAAGGAGTGACAGCGTGAGCCGCATCGGGGTCGCCTTCGACAAGGCGCGGGCGGACGGCCGGGCCGTGCTGGTCGGCTGCATGCCGGCCGGTTTCCCGACCGTCGAGGGCAGCATCGCCGCCATGAAGGCCATGGTCGAGGCGGGCGTGGACGTCATCGAGGTGGAGATCCCGTACTCCGATCCGGTGATGGACGGCCCGGTCATCCAGAAGGCGAGCGACATCGCGCTCGCCGGTGGCGTCCGCGTCGCGGACGCGCTGCGCGTCGTCGAGGCGGTCGCCGCGACCGGGGCGAGCGTGGTCACCATGACCTACTGGAACCCGATCGAGCAGTACGGCGTCGACGCGTTCGCCCGCGACATGGCCGCCGCCGGTGGGACCGGCCTGGTCACGCCGGACCTGATCCCCGACGAGGCCGCCGAGTGGCTGGCCGCTTCCGACGCGCACGGCCTGGACCGGACGTTCCTGGTCTCACCGTCCTCGACCGACGCGCGGCTGCGGATGACCGCCGAGCACTGCCGCGGCTTCGTCTACGCCACCGCGATCATGGGCGTCACCGGCGCCCGCGCGCAGACCTCCGAGGCGGCCCCGGTCCTGGTCTCCCGGCTGCGCGAGGTCACCGACATCCCGGTCGGCGTCGGGCTGGGCGTGGGCACCGGCGCGCAGGCCGCCACCGTCGCCGGGTACGCCGACGCGGTGATCGTGGGCAGCGCGCTGGTCCGCTGCGTGCTGGACGCCCCGGACCAGGCCGCCGGCCTGACCGCGCTGCGCAAGCTGAGCGCCGAACTGGCCGAGGGCGTCCGCAACCCGGCCCGCTGACGCCCGGCTCGCCCCTCGCCACCTGCTTGATCGACTCCACTTCGCCGAGCTGGCGTGGTCCAGGACGCCGGGACACCGCCACCTCGCCGAACTGGTGTCGATCAAGCGAGTGAGCGGGCGGGCGGTCAGCGGCTACTGCTGTCGACCTGCTCGGAGGCGCGCTGGCCGGGCGGGGCGGGCTGCCCGTCGCCGGGCTGCCCGTCGCCGGGTGGCGTGAGCGCGTCGGCGGCGGTCGTGTGCCGCAGCACGCCGGCGCGGCCGGCGAGCGCGTCCGCGATCGCCGCGCGCGTCGTGGGGGTCAGCACGTCGGGCAGCTCTTGCGGCGGCCACCACCGAGGCAGGCACCCGGTCGCCGGTTCGCCCGCCGGTCCGGCGTCGGCCGGTCCGGCGCGGAACACGTGCACCAGCACGTCTGGGCGCGCGCCGCACCGCCCGGCCGATGGGGCGGGCACCGGTGGACCGGTGACCCGGTAGAGGCCGACCAGGTCGGCCGGCGCCACCGCCCAGCCGGTCTCCGTGCGGACCGCCCGGACGACGGCATCCACCGGGCTCTCGTCGTGGCGCAGCCGCCCGCCCGGCAGGCCCCAGCGCCGGGCCCCCTCGGACCGGCCGCAGAGCAGCAGCCGCCCGGATGCGTCGGTGACGACAGCGGCGGCCGCCCAGGTGAGCGGGCTCATCCAAAAAACTATGACCGTGCAAACCAGAAGTCATCCGACCCGCGCGGCAGGCGGCCCGGGGTGCCGCGCACACAGTCCGCACCGGTACCGTGTGCACCCGTGACCCTCGCCCCGATGACCCCACTGGCGGCCATGCCCAGCCCCAGCACCGCCGTCTGGCAGCTCGGTCCGGTTCCGATCCGGGCGTACGCGCTCTGCATCATCCTCGGCATCGTGGTGGCCTGCGTGGTCACCGAGTACCGGCTGCGCCGCCGCGGCGTCGCTCCGGGCGCGGTGCTCGACATCGCCGTCTGGGCGGTGCCGGCGGGCATCATCGGCGCGCGGATCTACCACGTGATCACGTCGCCGGAGAAATACTTCGGCGCCGGCGGCGAGCCGATCAAGGCGCTCTACATCTGGGAGGGCGGGCTCGGCATCTGGGGTGCGGTGGCCGGTGGCGCGGTCGGCGCGTGGCTGGCCGCCCGGCAGCTCGGCATCCCGTTCCCGGTGATCGCCGACGCGCTGGCGCCCGGGCTGCCGCTGGCGCAGGCCGTCGGCCGGCTGGGCAACTGGTTCAACAACGAGCTGTACGGCGGGCGCACCACGCTGCCCTGGGGTCTTGAGGTGCACGTGATGGACCCGGACAACCCGGGCCACGCGCTGCGCGACGACGCCGGCAACCCGGTGCTCCAGCCGGGGCTCTACCATCCGACTTTCCTCTACGAGGCGCTCTGGAACGTCGGCGTCGCCGCGCTGGTGCTCTACCTCGACCGCAAGCTGCGGCTCGGGCGCGGCCGGGCGTTCGCGCTCTACGTGATGGGTTACACGGCGGGCCGGTTCTGGATCGAGCTGATGCGCACCGACGAGGCGAACCTGATCCTCGGCGTACGCCTCAACGTCTGGACCGCCGCGCTGGTCTTCCTCGGCGCGCTCGCCTACTTCGTCCGGGTCCGCGGCCCGCGCGAATACCTGGTGCCGGTGGGCGAGCCGGCCCCCGCCGCCGGCCCGGCCGGCGACGTGTCCCAGGTCGACCTGTCCGCCCGGGAGGCCGCCGCGCGGCCGGCCCCGCCCGAGGGCTACCGGGTGGTGAGCGAGGAACAGTTCGACGCGTACCGGAAGACCGGCGTGCTGCCCCCGGTGGAGCCGGCGGCCGACGACGACCGGCCGGAGACCCCCGGCGGTGCCACCGACGGCGACGTGGAGCAGGCCGACCGCACGGACACCGACCCCGTGGCCACCGACGGCGCCGACGCGGACGGCACCGACGCCGACCCGGAACGGACGGACGCCGAGCGGACGAACGCCGGCCGGGCCGACGGCGGGCGCCCGGCGGACCGGGACAGCTGAGCGGGGGAGTCATGCGCAGCGCGGTGGTGGTCGGCGCCGGCCTCGGCGGGATGGCGGTGGCCGGCGTGCTGGCCCGCTCGGGATGGCAGGTCACGCTGCTGGAACGCGCCGACCGGGTCCGGCCGGAGGCGACCGCCGTGGTGCTCTGGCCCAACGGGGTACGCGCGCTGCGCGCCCTCGGGCTGGGCGACGGGCTGGACGCGATCGCCACCCCGCTGCCCGACGGCGGCGTGCGCCGCCCGGACGGGCACTGGCTGGTGCAGGCCCGGTCCACGCCGGCCGAGCGGATGCCGGTGGTGGTGCACCGGGAGGATCTGCACGACGCGCTCATCGCCGGCCTGGGTGACCGGGTCGAGCTGCGTACCGGCGTGAGCGTGCGGACGGTGCGCGCCGCGTCCGGTGAGCGCCCGGCGGTGGGCGACGGCCGGCACACCTACGAGGCGGACCTGGTGGTGGCCGCCGACGGCACCGACAGCGAGATCCGCCGGCAGTTGGCGCCGGAGACCTCGGTGGTCAGCTCCGGGTGCGCGGCGTGGCGGGCGGTCATCCCCTGGTACCGGGCCCCGCAACTGCCCGACGACCAGCCGCTGCAGGGGGAGACGCTGGGCGCCGGCTACCGGTTCCTGGCCGCCTCGCTCGGCGAGCGGGGCAACGCCGGGGCGTCCCGCCGGGGCGGCGTCTACTGGGTGGCCACGGCGGCGGGCGCGCCCCGCCCGGAGCCGCCCGAGGTCCAGCTCGCGCTGCTCAAGCGCTGGTTCGCGGGCTGGCCCGCGCCGATCGGCACGCTGCTGGACGCGACCGACCCGGACGACGTGGTGCAGCAGGAGATCCGCGAGCTGCGTCCGCTGCCCAAGGCGTACGGCTTCCCGGCCGGGCCGGGCGGCGTGGTGCTGCTCGGCGACGCCGCGCACGCCATGCCGCCGCACCTCGGTCAGGGCGCCTGCCTGGCGTTCGAGGACGCGGCGACGCTGGCCGGACTGCTACGGGAGTCGCGGCTGCCGGACGCGGTGACCGCGTACGACAGGCTGCGCCGGCCCCGCGCGGCCACGATGGTCCGGCAGACCCGGCGGATGTCGGCGGTCCTGCAGGCCCGGGGCCGGCTGGCGCTGCGCGCCCGCGACGCCGCCCTCGGCACGATCAGCCCGCGCCTGCGCAACACGGCCGCCGCGGCGGCGGCCGCCTGGCAGCCGCCGTCCTGACCTCCGCCGCGGCGGCCTCAGATGACGGCGGCGGGCTCGGCGATGCAGGCGGTGCCGATCCGGCGGAACCCGACCCGCAGGTAGACCCGGGCGATGTCCTCGCTGCCGGCGCTGAGGAAGATCAGGTCGGTGCCGGCGGCGCGCAGTTCCCGAGCGAGGGTGGCGGTCACCGCCGCGCC
Organism: Micromonospora sp. M42; assembly: GCF_000568915.1. NCBI lineage: Bacteria > Bacillati > Actinomycetota > Actinomycetes > Micromonosporales > Micromonosporaceae > Micromonospora > Micromonospora sp. M42. The sequence goes on from NZ_KK037233.1 coordinate 6,262,014, forward strand.
GAGGCCGCGCCGCCGCGCGGACGGCAGCGTGGCCACCCCGGCGATCTCCGCCACGTCGCCGACCCGCATGGCCATGCCGCCGGCGAGCGCGCCTTCCTCGGGCGTGGCGGCGAGCACGGAGATGCGCCGGCCGTCGGCGACCCGGGTCGCCTCCTCCTCCAGCGCGGCCACGTCCAGCCCGGAGACGGTGGCGTCCCGCTCGGCCGGTCCGGCCTCGCCGCGCGCGGTGCCGCCGTTGGCGAAGCCGACCGCGGCGACGGCCCGCCGCAGCGCGATGTCCGCGGCGAAGCCCGCGTCGCCGGGGTCCAGCACCCGCACCGGTACGTCGCTGAACGTCCCCGGTTCGGGCAGGCGCTCCGGTTCCAGCAGCATCAGCGGCGCCTCCAGCACGCTCAGCCCGGCTGAGCGGGCCACCGCCAGCAGCTCCGGTTGGTGCTCGTGCACCCATTCGAACGCCTCCGGCAGGCCCAGTTCCTGCTGCCGGGTGCGTACCGCGTTGACATCGGCGAGGGTGGGGTGCTCGGTGGCGTCGAGCCGGGGCCGGGCGTAGAACGGCCATCCGGCGCCTTCCCGGACGAAGAGCACCAGGGCGCCGTACTCCTCGGTCCGGGCCCCGTCGCGGGGCACCGCGTCGTAGAACCGCTCCAACCGGTCGAGTACGTCAGCGCGTGCGAGATCCACCGCGCGAGACTACATGTCCCAGCATCTGGAAGTGTGATCAATCTGAACTGGCCTTGCGCCGGAAGCCCTAACGTAGACTCAATAAACCGCAGAGGGCCGACGTCGTCCCCATCATGATCCATCCTGAGTGACGACAGGAGGCCCGGTGGCCTTTCCGTACCCTCACAGCCCGCAGTCGGCCCCACCGGCGACCGGGCTCTACGACCCCGCGTACGAGCATGACGCCTGCGGTGTGGCCTTCGTGGCCGACCTGCACGGGCGGCGCTCGCACCAGGTCGTCGCGAACGGCCTCGGGGCGCTGTGCCGGCTGGACCACCGGGGCGCCCGGGGCGCGGAGCACAACACCGGGGACGGCGCCGGCATCATGATCCAGGTGCCGGACGCGTTCCTGCGCGCCACCGTCGACTTCCCGCTGCCCCCGGCCGGCCAGTACGCCACCGGCCTGGTGTTCCTGCCCGACGACGACGCGGCCGAGACCCGTGCCCGCCAGGTGGTCGACAAGTACGCGCTGGTCGAGGGCGCCGACGTGCTCGGCTGGCGCGAGGTGCCGACCGACCCGTCCGGCCTGGGGGAGACGGCGCTCGCGGCGATGCCCCGGGTCCGGCAGCTCTTCGTGGCCGCGCGCCGGCTGACCGGCTCACCGGCCGGCCCGGCCGGTTCCCCGCTGACCGGGCTGGACCTGGACCGGGTGGCGTTCTGCCTGCGCAAGCAGGTCGAGCGGGAGACCGCCGAGCGGGGCGTGCCGGCGTACTTCCCGTCGCTGTCCGGCCGCACCATGGTGTGGAAGGGCATGCTCACCCCGGACCAGCTTCCGGAGTTCTACCCGGAGCTGACCGACGAGCGGGTGGTCAGCGCCATCGCGCTGGTGCACTCGCGCTTCTCCACGAACACGTTCCCCTCCTGGCCGCTGGCGCACCCGTACCGGTTCATCGCGCACAACGGCGAGATCAACACGATTCGCGGCAACCGCAACTGGATGCAGGCCCGCGAGGCGCTGCTGCGCAGCCCGAACCTGCCCGGCAACATCCGCCGGGTCTTCCCGGTGTGCACCCCGGCCGCGTCCGACTCGGCGAACTTCGACGAGGTCCTGGAGCTGCTGCACCTGGCCGGGCGGAGCCTGCCGCACGCGGTGCTCATGATGATCCCCGAGGCGTGGGAGAACGACCCGGACATGCGCGCCGACAAGCGCGCCTTCTACCGCTTCCACGCCAGCCTGATGGAGCCGTGGGACGGCCCGGCCTCGGTCGCCTTCACCGACGGCGAGATCGTCGGCGCGGTGCTCGACCGCAACGGGCTGCGCCCGGGCCGCTGGTGGCACACCGCCGACGGGCTGGTGGTGCTAGGCAGCGAGGCGGGCGTGCTCGACCTGGACCCGTCCACCGTGATCGCCAAGGGCCGGCTCCAGCCGGGCCGGATGTTCCTGGTCGACACCGTCAACGGCCGGATCGTCTCCGACGACGAGATCAAGACCGAGCTGGCCGCCGAGCAGCCGTACCAGGAGTGGCTGCACGCGGGCCTGATCGAGCTGGACGACCTGCCGGCCCGCGAGCACATCGTCTACACCCACGACTCGGTACGCCGCCGCCAGCAGGTGTTCGGCTACACCGAGGAGGAGCTGAAGATCCTGCTCGGCCCGATGGCCCGCAGCGGCGCGGAGCCGATCGGCTCGATGGGCACCGACACGCCCATCGCCCCGCTGTCCACCCGGCCGCGGCTGCTCTACGACTACTTCCATCAGCTCTTCGCGCAGGTCACCAACCCGCCGCTGGACGCCATCCGGGAGGAGCTGGTGACCAGCCTGGCGTCCACCATCGGGCCGGAGGGCAACCTGCTCGACCCGGGTCCGGCGAGCTGCCGGCAGATCGTGCTGCCGTACCCGGTGATCGACAACGACGAGCTGGCCAAGATCCTCTCCATCGACGAGGACGGCGACCTGCCCGGCTTCAAGGCGGTCCGGGTCTCCGGTCTCTACCGCCTGCGCGACGGCGGCGCCGGCATCAAGGCCCGACTGACCGAGATCTGCCGGCACGTCTCCGAGGCGATCGAGGACGGCGTACGCATCCTGGTGCTCTCCGACCGGGACTCCAACGCCGACCTGGCCCCGATCCCGTCGCTGCTGCTCACCGCCGCGGTGCACCAGCACCTGGTACGCGAGCAGACCCGCACCCAGGTCGCGCTGATCGTCGAGTCCGGCGACTGCCGCGAGGTGCACCACGCGGCGGTGCTGATCGGGTACGGCGCGGCGGCGGTCAACCCGTACCTGGCCTTCGAGTCGGTCGAGGACATGATCTCCACCGGCGTGCTGGCCGGCGTCGACCGGGTGAAGGCGGTCCGCAACTACGTCAAGGCGCTCGGCAAGGGCGTCCTGAAGATCATGTCCAAGATGGGCATCTCGACCGTGTCGTCGTACTGCGGAGCGCAGGTCTTCGAGGCGGTCGGCCTGGAGACCCGCCTGGTCGACAGGTACTTCCGGGGCACGCCGAGCACCATCGGCGGCATCGGGCTGACCGAGATCCACGCCGAGGTGGCGGCCCGGCACGCGCGGGCCTGGCCGGCGCCCGGCGTGCAGGCCACGGACCGGCTGGAGGTCGGCGGCGAGTACCAGTGGCGCCGCGAGGGCGAGCTGCACCTGTTCAACCCGGAGACCGTCTTCCTGCTCCAGCACGCCACCCGCAGCCGCCAGTACGACGTGTTCCGGCAGTACACCGCGAAGGTCGACGAGCTGGCCGCGCAGGCCGGCTCGCTGCGCGGGCTGTTCACGCTGCGCACCGGCGTACGTCCGCCGGTGCCGCTGGACGAGGTCGAGCCGGCCAGCGAGATCGTCAAGCGCTTCGCCACCGGCGCCATGTCGTACGGGTCGATCTCGGCGGAGGCGCACGAGACGCTCGCCATCGCGATGAACCGGCTCGGCGGCAAGTCCAACACCGGTGAGGGCGGCGAGGACGTCGAGCGGCTGCACGACCCGGCGCGGCGCTCCGCGGTCAAGCAGATCGCCAGCGGCCGCTTCGGCGTGACCAGCGAATACCTCGTCAACGCCGACGACCTCCAAATCAAGATGGCGCAGGGCGCGAAGCCCGGCGAGGGCGGGCAGCTACCCGGCAACAAGGTCTGGCCGTGGATCGCCCGGACCCGGCACGCCACCCCGGGCGTCGGCC
>NZ_KK037233.1:6265949-6279897 GCF_000568915.1 Micromonospora sp. M42
GCTCGTCCACGACCTGAAGTGCGTCAACCCGGCCGCCCGGGTGCACGTCAAGCTGGTCAGCGAGGTCGGCGTGGGCACCGTCGCAGCGGGCGTGGCCAAGCTCAAGGCCGACGTCATCCTGATCTCCGGCCACGACGGCGGCACCGGCGCGTCCCCGCTCAACTCGCTCAAGCACGCCGGCACCCCGTGGGAGCTGGGCCTGGCCGAGGCACAGCAGACGCTGCTGCTGAACAAGCTGCGCGACCGGGTGACGGTGCAGGTCGACGGCCAGCTCAAGACCGGCCGGGACGTGCTGATCGCGGCGCTGCTCGGCGCCGAGGAGTTCGGCTTCGCCACCGCCCCGCTGATCGTCGAGGGCTGCGTGATGATGCGGGTGTGCCACCTGGACACCTGTCCGGTCGGCATCGCCACCCAGAACCCGGTGCTGCGCGAGCGCTTCACCGGCCGCCCCGAGTTCGTGGAGAACTTCTTCCTCTTCCTCGCCGAGGAGGTCCGCGGCTACCTGGCCGAGCTGGGCTTCCGCAGCATCGACGAGGCGATCGGGCACACCGAACTGCTCGACGTGGCCGGCGCGATCGACCACTGGAAGGGCCACGGGCTCGACCTGAGCCGCGTGCTGCACCTGCCCGAGCTGCCCGAGGGCGCGGCCCGCCGGGGCGTACGCGCCCAGGACCACGGCCTCGACGCGGCGCTGGACAACCGGCTCATCGAGCTGGCCGGGCCGGCGCTGCGGGAGCGCACCCCGGTCCGGGTCGAGGTCGAGGTGCGCAACGAACACCGCAGCGTCGGCGCGATGCTCGGCGGCGAGGTGACCCGCCGCTTCGGCGGCGCCGGCCTGCCCGACGACACGATCGAGTTCCTGCTGCGCGGCACCGCCGGCCAGTCGTTCGGCGCGTTCCTGCCGCGCGGCGTCACGCTGCGCCTGCACGGCGACGCCAACGACTACGTCGGCAAGGGACTGTCCGGCGGGCGCGTCGTGGTGCGGCCGGACACCGACGCGCCGTTCGTCGGCGTGGACGCCGCGCCCGGCCGCCGCGCCGAGGACCAGATCATCGCCGGCAACACCATCCTGTACGGCGCGACCGGCGGCGAGGTCTACCTGCGCGGCCGGGTGGGGGAGCGGTTCGCGGTCCGCAACTCCGGCGCGGTCGCGGTGGTCGAGGGCCTCGGCGACCACGGCTGCGAGTACATGACCGGCGGCACCGTCGTGGTGCTCGGGCCGACCGGGCGCAACTTCGCCGCCGGCATGTCCGGCGGCACCGCGTTCGTGCACCGGCTCGACCGGCGACTGGTCAACACCGAGCTGGTCGACCTGTCGCCGCTGCGCGACGAGGAACGCGACCGGCTGCACGAGCTGATCCAGCGGCACTTCGCCGAGACGGACTCGGCGGTCGCCGAGGACCTGCTCAAGCGCTGGCCGCAGGCGGTGGAGGAGTTCACCGCGGTGGTGCCCCGGGACTACCGCCGGGTCATGGAGATCATGCGGGCCGCCGAAGCCGCCGGCCGAGACGTCGACGACGCGGTGATGAGCGCCCTCTCGCCCGCGCCGGTACCGCCCGCGCCCCGGGCGGTCGCCCAGGAGGTGGCTCGTGCCTGACCCGAACGGTTTCCTGCGCTACGACCGGCGGCTGCCGGCCCGCCGTCCGGTGCCGGTGCGGATCTCCGACTGGCGGGAGGTGTACCCGCCGGCCGGTGAGGAGCTGATCCGCGAGCAGGCCACCCGGTGCATGGACTGCGGCATCCCGTTCTGCCACGACGGCTGCCCGCTGGGCAACCGCATCCCGGACTGGAACGACCTGGTCCGCACCGGCAACTGGGACGCGGCGGTGGACTCGCTGCACGCCACCAACAACTTCCCCGAGTTCACCGGCCGGCTCTGCCCGGCGCCGTGCGAGGCGGCCTGCGTGCTCGGCCTGGGCGGCCAGCAGCCGGTCACCATCAAGCAGGTCGAGGTGGAGATCGCCGACGCGGCGGTGGCCCGCGACGGCCTGCGGCCCCGGCCCGCGTCCGTGTCCACCGGCCGGTCGGTGGCCGTGGTCGGCTCCGGCCCGGCCGGGCTGGCCGCCGCGCAGCAGCTCGCCCGCGCCGGTCACACGGTCACCGTGTACGAGCGCGACGACGCGATCGGCGGCCTGCTCCGCTACGGCATCCCCGACTTCAAGCTGGAGAAGCAGCACATCGACAAGCGGCTGGCCCAGCTCACCGCCGAGGGCGTGCGGTTCCGCACCGGCGTCGACGTCGGCGTCGACGTGACCGCCGAGCAGTTGCGCGCCGAGCACGACGCGGTGCTGCTCGCCTGCGGCGCGTTGCAGGGCCGGGACACCCCGGAGACGCCCGGCCGGGCGCTGCGCGGCGTGCACCAGGCGATGGCGCACCTGGTCGCCGCGAACCGGGTGGTGGCCGCCGCCGGGGACGGGAAGCCCGCCCCCGCGACGCTGCCCGACGGTACGCCGATCGACGCCGCCGGCAAGCACGTGGTGATCATCGGTGGTGGCGACACCGCCGCCGACTGCCTCGGCGTGGCGCACCGGCAGGGCGCGGCCGGCGTACACCAGCTCGACCTCTACCCGGAGCCGCCGACGGAGCGGGACGCGGCGCGGGACCCGTGGCCGACCTGGCCGTGGGTGCTGCGCAACTACCCGGCGCACGAGGAGGGCGGCGAGCGGGTCTTCGCCGTCGCCGTGCAGGAGTTCGTGGACGACGGCACCGGCCAGGTCCGCGCGGTCCGGATCGCCGAGGTGACAGTGGAGAAGGTGGACGGTCGCCGCATCGTCACCGCGCTGCCCGGCTCCGAGCGCGAGATCCCGGCCGACCTGGTGCTGCTCGCCATCGGCTTCGAGGGCACCGAGGAGCAGCCGCTGCTGGCCCAGTTCGGGGTGACCCGCAACGGCCGGGGCGCGATCGACTCCGGCCCGGACTGGCAGGCCACCGACGGCGTCTTCGTCGCCGGTGACATGCACCGGGGCGCGTCGCTGATCGTCTGGGCGATCGCCGAGGGACGCGCTGCAGCGGCGGCGATCCACAAGTACCTGGGCGGGGTGGGCGACCTGCCCGCCCCGGTCGACCCGGCCCGCCAGCCGCTCGCCGCCAGGTGAAAGGAAGGGCCCCCTCTTAACGCCTCAGGTAGAGGAGGGGGCCCTTCTTAACACCCGCCGCCGCCGCGCGGCCGTCCGGGAAGGGTGGCCCAGGTCATGCCGGACGGGGCCCCGGCGGCACGACGACCGTCGTTAGGCTGCGGCCATGGACGTCGAGGTACGCCTGCGGCGCATCCGCCGCTGGCTCTGGCTGGTGGTGGCGGGGCTCTTCCTCAGCGGGGTGACCGCGTTCCCGCTGGAGGTCGAGGTGCGCTGGCTGCTGGCGGCGTCCGACCCGCTCGCCGGGCAGTTTCCGGCGCTGGTCGACTGGATCGAGCGGGTCCACGTCGGACTGGTGGCGGCCGGTGAGGACTACCCGTTCCTGCGGTACGGCACCGACTGGCTGGCCTTCGCGCACCTGGTGCTCGCGGTGGCGTTCTGGGGGCCGCTGCGTGACCCGGTCCGCAACGTGTGGGTGGTCCAGGTCGGAATGATCGCCTGCGCCGGCATCGTGCCGCTGGCGGTGATCTGCGGTCCGATCCGGGACATCCCCTGGTTCTGGACGCTCGTCGACCTCTCGTTCGCGGTCGGCGCGTTCCCGCCGCTCTGGTTCGCCTACCGCCACATCCGCGCGGTCGAGGCGGCACAGCCTTGGACGGCGTCGACTGCGGCACCCGTGCCGACCGCCGGTTGACCGCCCGGCCGGGCCGCCCCCGTGGTGGGGGAGCGGCCCGGCCGGCGCCCGGTCAGCGGCCGAGCAGGTCGTGCGCCGCGCGGATCTTCGTCCACGAGGCCGGCTGCGCCGGTGCGGCGCTCGTCCGCGCGGCGGCGGTCACGTCGGGGCGGCCGGGCGTGAACAGCCAGGTGGTGAACACCGCGTCGAGGTCCCGCCCGGAGATCCGCTCGGCTAGCGCCTGGAACTGCGCGACGGTGCCGTTGGCGTACTGCCGCTTGGCCGTCCAGGTGCGCAGGATGCGGAAGAACGCGGCGTCGCCGACGGCGAGCCGGATCTGGTGCAGCGCCATCGCGCCCCGGTCGTAGACGGCGTCGTCGAAGATCCCGCTCGGGCCCGGGTCGCCGGGGCGCACCTGCCAGAACTCGGAGTCGGCCGGGTAGCTGTCGTAGGTGAAGTCGAACAGTTCCTGCGCGGTGCCCTCGCCCTGCTCCTCGGACCAGAGCCACTCGGCGTACGAGGCGAAGCCCTCGTTGAGCCAGATGTGCCGCCAGTCCGCCACCGACACCGAGTCGCCGAACCACTGGTGGGCGTTCTCGTGCACCACCACGTACGGGTTGGCGCCGCGCCGCCAGAAGCCGGGGCCGTACACCGGGCGGGTCTGCGTCTCCAGCGCGAAGCCGATGCCGTCGACCGGCCCGGCCACGCCGCCCTGCGCCTCGAACGGGTACGGGCCGAACAGCCCGCTCTCCCAGTCGACGATCTCGGCGGTGCGTTCGATGCTGGCCCGCGCGGCGGGCAGGCGCTCGCCGAGCGTGGTGCTGTACGCGTTCACCACCGGCTGGCCGTTGGGCGCGACGTCGGTGACGATGTCGTACTGCCCGATGGCCAGGAACGCCTGGTACGTGGCGCCGGGCTTGACGCTGCGCCAGCTCCACCGGGTGCGGTTGCCGGCCTCGGGCAGCGGGTCGCGCGGCTGCACGCCGTTGCTGATCACCTCGACGCCGGTCGGCACCGAGACGGAGATGTCCCAGGTGGCCTTGTCCTTCGGGTGGTCGTTGCTCGGGTACCACCACCAGGCCGACTCGGGCTCGTTGACGGCGAGCGCCCCGTCGGCGGTACGGGTCCACGCCGTGTAGCCCTGGACCGTGGTCTGCGACGGCACGCCCGCGTACTTCACCACGACGGTGAGCTGCTGCCCCTTGGTCAGCGGCCGGGCCGGGGTGATCACCAGCTCGTGGTCGCCGGCCCGGGTGTACGTGGCGACCCAGCCGTTAACGCGCACCGACTCGACGGCGAGGACGAAGTCCAGGTTGAACCGGGACAGGTCCTTGGTGGCGGTGGCCAGGATCGTGGTGGTGCCGGTGAGCCGGTCGGTGGCCGGCTCGTAGCGCAGCCGGATGTCGTAGTGCCCGACGTCGTAGCCGCCGTTGCCGTAGTCGGGGAAGTAGCTGTCGCCCAGCCCGGGGCTGCCGGGCGTCGGGGTGGCCGCCGCGGGTTGCGGCCGGCCCCATCCGGCCGGGGCGGCCTGGCCGGGCGCGCCGGTCACTGTGGTGCCGGCCGCGGTGAGGGTCAGGGCGGCGATGGCCGCCGTGAGTGCGCGTCGCACGGGGGACTCCCTCCGTCGGGTGTCGTCACCGCCAAGCTAATCGACGCATGTGAACGCATCTGTCCCGTCCGGCCGATCTCGGCTATTCAATTTCGGCAAATGTTTCGATAGCATTACCGACCAGTAACAGCACCGATCCCTCGGCCACGCGCGCGGTCAACGGGCTCCACCACCCTGCCCCGTGGAGGCTCTGCCATGCCCCGTCGCGTCCGTACCGTGTTCGCCGCCGTCCTGGCGGCCGTCCTCGGCGCCGTGCTCCTGCCCGGCGCCGCCCGGGCGGCCACCGTCAACTACGTCGCCCTCGGCGACTCCTACTCCTCCGGGGTCGGCGCCGGCCCGTACGACCTGTCCACCTGCCTGCGCAGCCAGAAGTCGTACGCCCCGCTCTGGGCCGCCGCCCACTCGGTCACCAGCTTCAAGTTCCCGGCCTGCGGCGGCGCGGTCACCGCCGACGTGCTCAACAACCAGGTCGGCCAGCTCAGCAGCAGCACCACGCTGGTCACCATCACCATCGGCGGCAACGACGCCGGCTTCGCCGACGTGATGACCAGTTGCCGATTCGGCAGCACGTCGAGCTGCGAGAGCGCTGTGAACGAGTCGAAGGCGTTCGCCACCGCGACGCTGCCCGCCCGGCTCGACGCCACGTACACCGCGATCCGCAACCGGGCCCCGAACGCCCGGCTGGTGGTGCTCGGCTACCCGCGGCTGTTCGAGACCGGCTCCTGCGGCCTGCTCGCCATGAGCAGCTACAAGCGCACCATCCTCAACCAGGCCGCCGACACGCTCAACGGCGTCATCTCCGGCCGGGCCGCCGCGGCCGGGGGCACGTTCGTCGACGCGCGGCCGTTCTTCGCCGGGCACGGCGTGTGCGCCGCCGACCCGTGGATCCGTGACGTCAGCGGCGTGATCGAGGCGTACCACCCGAACGCCAGCGGCTACCGCTACGGCTACCTGGCGGCGCTGACCGCCGCCATCGGCTGACCGGCACGGCGAAGCCCCGCCCGGCACCGGCGCCGGGCGGGGCTTCCGTCCGCGTACCCCATGGGGTCAGCGGGCCGGGACCAGCTCCGGCGCCGGCGCCAGGTCCGGCACCGCCGGCCCGATCCGTCGCCGCGGCCACCGGCGGCGGCCGGAGGGTACGGCGAGCGCGGCCAGCGCCGCCGCCACCGAGATGCCGGTGAGCAGCAGGAAGCCCGCCGTGAAACCGGCCTCCCGGGGCAGCCCGCTCGGCTGCGGATTCGCGGTGATCACGGCACTGGCGAGCGCCGCGCCGATCGCGCCGCCGATGGTACGGATGTTGGCGTTCATGCCGGTCGCCGCGCCGGTCTGCCCGGCCGGCACGTTCGCCACGATCAGGTTGGCCATCGAGGCGAACGCCAGCCCGATGCCGAGGCCGACCAGGCCACCGGCGACACCGACCTGCCAGCGGGTGTCGTGCGCGACGGTCAGCATGGCGGCGGCCGCGACGTTGAACACCGCGCCGGTGCTCAGCTGCGCCTTGGCGCTGAACCGGGACTGCAGCCGTCCGGCCAGCAGGCCGGCCGCGAACATGCCGACGAGCATCGGCAGCATCAGCAGCCCGGCCTGGGTGACGCTGGCGCCGAAGCCGTAGCCGGCGCTGGTCGGGATCTGCGCGAACTGCGGCAGGAAGGCGTAGACGGCGAACATCGAGGCGCCGTAGAGCAACCCCACGAGGTTCGTGGTCCAGACCGCCGGCAGGCGCATCATCCGCAGGTCGATCAGCGGGTTCGCGGCCCGCGCCTCGGTCGCCAGCCAGGCGACAGCGAGCACCGCGGCCAGCGCCAGCAGTCCGACCACCCGGCCGGAGCCCCAACCCCACGCGGCGCCCTTGCTGACCGGCAGCAGCAGCGCCACCAGCCAGCCGGACAGGAGTACGGCGCTGAGCCAGTTGATCCGGCCCGGGGTGCGTACCGGCGAGCGCGGCACGAACCGGTGCGCGGCGAGCGCGGTCAGGCCGACCACCACCAGCGGGATCCAGAACAGCCACCGGTAGCCCAGCGTGGCCACGATCGGCCCGGCCAGCACCACGCCCAGCCCGCCGCCGACTGCGACGACCGCGGAGATCGAGGCCACCGCCGAGCTGACCCGGGCGGCCGGGAACTCGTCGCGGATGATGCCGAACGACAGCGGGAAGACGGCGCCGCCGATGCCCTGCACCACGCGGGCGGCGATCAACACGCCGATGCTGGGGGCGACGGCCGCCAGCAGGCAGCCCAGCGCCAGTGCGGCGAGCGAGAAGACGAGTGTCTTCTCCTTGCCGACCATGTCGCCGATGCGGCCGATGATCGGCGTGAAGACGGACGCGGAGAGCAGGTAGGCGGTGAGGACCCAGGTCACCGTGTTGGGCGAGGTGTGGAGGTCGTGCTGGATGGTGGGCAGCACCGGCGTGATCAGCGACTGGAGCATCGCGAAGAATCCGGTGCCGGCGGCCAGCACGAGGAAGGTGAGCCGGCGCGAGCCGCGCCGGGTTGAGTGGATCATGTGGGACGACTCCCCGTTCGGTACGAGACTGGTGGCCGCTCGCGCGGTCGTGCGGCGGTGGCGGCCGGACGTCCGGAGTAAGCTATCCGGAGGGGTGGCTCCGGTCAGCAACCGGAGGCTTGCCTCCATTAACTTAGCGGAGGGTTGCCTCCGGTTGCAAGACGAAAGGGGTGACGCGGGTCATGACCGACGCCGACGTGCCCGGTGAGGTCTTCTCCCGCCGCCCGAAACGGGCCGACGCCCGCCGCAACTACGACGCGCTCATCGCCGCCGCCCGTGAGGTCTTCGGCGAGCACGGCGCGGGCGCGTCGCTGGAGGAGATCGCCCGCCGGGCCGGCGTAGGCATCGGCACGCTCTACCGCAACTTCCCCCACCGGCGTGACCTGTTCGAGGCGGTCTACGTCGAGGAGGTGCGCGCGCTCAGCGCCTCCGCCGCCGACCTGGCCGACGAGCCGCCCTGGGACGCCCTGGTCGGCTGGCTGCACCGGTTCGTCGCCTACGTGGCCACCAAGCGGGCGCTGGCCGAGGAGCTGGTGCACGACTCCGAGGTGTTCCGCAGCTGCCGCACCGAGATCTACGCGACCGGCGAGCCGCTGCTGCGCCGCGCCCAGGAGGCCGGTGCCGCCCGGCCGGACGCCGGCTTCGACGACGTGATCCGGCTGATCAGCGGGCTGGCCGCGTACCAGTTCCCGGACCCGGCCCAGCGCGACCGCGTCCTGGCCATCGCGCTGGACGGCCTGCGCCCGCCGGCCCGTGTGACCTGATACGTCTCGTCGCCCGGCCGTCTGTCGACGTGACGCATCAAGGGCTGCTCTGCGCGGGATGAAGTGGCGGGCGCGGCCGTGCCCAGCCGACGAATCGAGCGAACAACACCTGTGGGCTGGGAGCCTCGTACGGGTTGAGACGATGTAGCTCGTGGGCTGCGTCATAGAGCTGCCCACACAGGTAGATCGACAGGGCGACACGATCGTTCGCGTACTCGGCGAGCAGTGCGAGTCGAGCCTCCGTGCACGGCCACGGATAAGCGCAGCGTTTGCAGATCCAGAGTGGGCGCATAGGCAGATGCGCGCGAGCGCCCGTGCTCACCCCAGCCCTCGCAGCCGCGTGGCCGCGTAAGTGCGGCTGCTGCTGCTGGACATGCGCTCCCGAGTTGTTGATTCCAGTCGGTGCAGACCAGCCAAATACACGAAAAGTTCCCGCTTGGCGACTGCGGAGCCTCGGGCGTTCAACTCGTACGCCTCGATCCATGCCCAGCCGTCGTACGGCTGGCGATCCTCGATCTCCCGGATCACGCGAACGGTGATCGGGCGAAAGAACTGAACGCTTGCCCTGCGGTCGAGGCAGAGGAGGTCTCCCGCGTTGAGCGGGCTGTCATTCGCCGTTGCGTCGCGTCGACCCGCCCTCGGCCTGCTGTCGGGCATGAGTTTCGTCTCCTGCCAGGGGGCTGCGTCGGGCGGCTCGCCCGACATCCCTGGTCCTGTGGCCGCCGGACGTCCGAGCACCGGCTGTGCCGCCTGGAGGTCAGCTTGCCGAGAGCTATGGGATCAATACACAGCGTTGATGTATGGTGCCGAGACGTTCGGGACGTCCATGAGGGAGGAAGGATGAACCACGCGCTCCAGGTGGCGATGGCCGAAGCCGGTGAGACGGCGGAGAGCCTTGCAGCTCAGACCGGCGTGGATCCGAAGACGGCGGCCCGTTGGGTCTCTCCGGGACGTATTCCGCAGCCTCGGCGACGTGCCCAGGTAGCGGCGCTCCTCGGCCGGGACGTCGGGGATCTTTGGCCGGACGTCCTCAAGCGCCGTGAACCGCCGTGGCTGCGTGAGTGGGTCGACTGGGAGCGGGACGCCGTGTCGATCCGCTGGTTCGAGCACACATGGGTGCCCGGGCTGTTGCAGACCGAGGCATATGCACGCGCGACGCTGACCGGCGAGGCGCTGACCGCAGCGGAAATCGATGAGCTGGTCGCCTCGCGGCTCGAACGACAGGCGATCCTCCGTCGGGACCGGCCGCCTCTGGTCGTCGCGGTCATCTTCGAGGGCGTACTGCATCAGTCGGCCTACGGCGACCGGGAGCTGATGCGGGAGCAGCTTGAGCACCTGGTCCACTGCGCAGCCCTGCCCGGTGTGCAGATACACGTCGTGCCGAGGGACATCGGCATGTATCCGGGGCTCGGTGGCGGCTTCATCCTCGCCGAACTGCCCACCGGTGAACATGTCGCGCACGTCGACAGCCAGGCGTCCGCGCAGCTACTTAATGAGGCTGCGGCCGTTGCTACGCTCAGCCGTAGGTGGGAGCGCATCAGGGGCGAGGCCCTCTCCCGAACCCAGTCACTAGACCTGATCATGGAAGCGGCAGGATCATGGACATGACCGCTGCGCGATGGCGCAAGAGCACGAAGAGCGGCAACAACGGCGGCTCTTGTGTGGAGGTCGCCGACAACCTCGCGGGCGTCGTGCTGGTCCGGGACACCAAGGACCGGGCCGGCGCGACGCTGGCCTTCGCGCCGGCGGCCTGGCAGGGATTCGTCGACCTGGCCAAGGAGATCGGCGTCAGTGAGCGTCGATGACACCAGCACCGACGCTCGGTGAAGATCTCGATGCCGAACTGGCCCGGCGGGGGATGGCGGTCTCCGCCGAGGGCTGCGCTCGCGCGGGGAGGCAACGTGCTCAGGTGGAGCAGCAGTGGCCTCGCGGTCGTCGGGTCAAGCTGCGCGAACGCATGCGTCAAGCGGCACAGGAGATACCCTCCAGGATCTATGACTGAGCAGCGTGGCTCAGCTGATCCGCCGGACGACGGGATCGAGCGCTGCCTTCAGGAGGTCCGTCTCGCCGGTGTTCAGGTGCTGGACGCAAGCGTCGATGTTGTCCGCCGCGTCGAGTTCCGACCAGTCGAGCAGGTAGCCGGCCGCGGCGCCGAGCTGGCGCAGGAAGGCGCGCAGGGTCCGTCCGTTGCCTTCCCGGAACGGATGGCAGACGTTCAGCTCCCCGTAGTAGTGGGCGAGCGACTCGACGAACGCCTCGCGCCTCAACCCGAGCAGGAAACCGTCCTCGGACAGTCCGGTGAGGACGGTACTCACCTGGTCGTCGATGAACCGCCAGTGGCAGAAACGGGCCCCGGGCTTGCTGATGTCGACCGTACGGGTCTGACCCGCCCACTTGTACAGGTCACCGAAGAGATGGCGGTGGAACGCCTGGAGGTGACCCAAACCGTAGTTGCCAGGGATGATGGTCCGAGCGGCCTGCACGTCCCGGATCGAGACGAGGCGGAACTCGGCGTCGCGTAGGGCGGCGGCATCCCTCAGGCCCAACTCGTTGGCCAGGCAATCCGTACCCGGCCAGCAGTACGGATCGGTCATCCGCGCAGGCGGGCGATCTCTTCGGCGATCAGGTCCTCAGCGCTCACCAGACCCGAGGCCACATCGCGAAGGCGCTCCTGCCACTCCTCGTCGAACTCCTCGCCCTCGATCGCGGCGTTCGCAGTGGCCAGGGCGACAGCCGTTTCTGTGCTCGCCATCTGCCTCGCGTAGTAGGTCCGCATCAGGTCGGTGTCGAGATGTTCGGAGGAACTGGCGGACTCGGGCAGTGCCCCCCGAGCGGCTCGCCACGGCAGCTCGTTGTGCGTCATGGTCGACAACTCGGCCGCCGAGAATTTTCCGTACTCGCGGGTGACCCAGCGGACACAGTCGAGCTGGGCGTCCGTGAGCCGGGAGGCATCCCCGAGCGGCCAATCCGACACGTAGAGCTGCTGGCGGTGCTGCCGGTAGAGCAGGGGAACGACAGGGCCTTCCCGCCAGGCCTCGATCGGCTCGGCGAACAGCGGTGCTCCGGTGCGGGCCAGGTGCCACCCCTGGCAGTAGTAGACGAGCTTCTCCAGCTTCATCGCCGTGACGCGGCCGACCTCGGCGAGCACCGCCGCGGCAACGTCGTGTGCGTTGGCCATCGGGGGACACCTCCTTCTTCGGCCCTGCTCAGAGCGTACCGATGATCCGCCTGGCCAGGCGACCCGTGCAGCGGTGTCGAATGGGACGTCTGTCGCAGACCAGCACTGCTCGGCCGGCGGCTCCCGAGCGAGAACCGCCGGCCGCTCACCGTCCCGTCAGCGGTGCCCGTTACCCGGCCGCCCCCACGGCCCGGTGATCGCGAACACGTACCCCGGCGACTGGATGTTGGCGAACAGCGTCCTGCCGTCCGCGCTGAACGTCGGCCCGGTGAACTCGCTGTCGTTCAGCTCGTTGCGCGCCAGCGGATACGCAGTGCCCTGCTCGGTGACGCCGACCAGGTGCGACACACCCTCGCCGTCCTCGGCCAGGATCACCCCGCCGTACGGCGACACGGTGATGTTGTCCGGCCCGTCGTAGTTGCCGTGGTCGGCGTCCGGGTCGGTGTTCACCCCGAAGATGGTCTTCAGCGTGACGGTCTGCCGGCGCGGGTCGTAGAACCACACCTGCCCGTCGTGCTCGTTGGCGCTGCCGTCGTCGTGCCGGGCGTAGCTGGCCACGAAGTACGCGCCGCCGTCGCCCCACCAGGCGCCCTCCAGCTTGCGGCTGCGGGTCACCTCCGCGTCGGTGAACTGTTTGCGTACGGACACGGTCCGGGCGTCGCGGTCCGGCACCTCGACCCACTCGACCCGGTAGCGGGTGCCGGGGGTGGTGGCCTCGGACAGGTCGGCCACGTGCGTGTCGCCGCGCAGGCAGCGCATCGCGGCGAGGCTTCCGGCGGCGCCGCCGTCGGGCCGCTGGGCGAGCGCCCGCAGCGCGCCCTTGCCGGCCCGGAAACCGGGCGGCGGCGTCCACCGGAAGTACAGGCCGTTGGGCCCGCTCGCGTCCTCGGTCAGGTAGATCGAGTGCGTGTACGGGTCGACCGCGACCGCCTCGTGCGAGTACCGCCCGAGGAACGTCAGCGGCACCGGGTCGGTGTTGGCGGACCTGTCGTGCGGGTCGACCTCGAAGACGTACCCGTGGTCCTTCAGGAATCGCCCACCGGCCCGCTGCTCGGTCTCCTCGCAGGTCAGCCACGTGCCCCACGGGGTGATGCCACCGGCGCAGTTGTTGTGCGTGCCGGCCACGCTCACGTACTCGCGCAGCCGCCGCCCGTGCCGGTCCACCTCGATGGTGGTGGTGCCGCCGCGGGCGCCCGGGTCGTAGGTGAGACCGGTCAGCGCCGGCACCGGGTACGGCTCGTCGCCGCCGATCTCGTGGTTGTTCACCAGCACCGAGCCGCGCGGGCCGCGGAAGCAGCCGGTGCCGTCGGCGTCGCTGGGGGTGGGCTGCCCGGACTCCAGCAGCGTCGCGCCCGCCTGCGCGACCACCGTGTACGAGAAGCCCGGCGGCAGCGCCAGCAGGCCGGCCGGGTCCGGCACCAGGTCGCCGTAGCCGACGGCGGGACGGCACGCGGGCCGGGCCGCGGCCGGGCCGGCGATCGCCTCCAGGCTGCCGGCCACCACGATGCCGAGCCCGCCGGCCACGCCGCCGCGCAGCAGGGACCGCCGGGGAAGAGGTGAGGTCACGTCGTCGCCTTCCTGTGCGCCACGATTGCCTGGAGGAAGGCAAGCGGGGCCGGGGGAACGGTGGGCGGCGCGCCCGTCCGCCGCCGGGTGAACAGTGGACGAATCCCCGGTGCGGAGCGCCTTGTGCCGCTGCGGTGCGCGTCCGTTAGGGTTCCCTCGATCGCAAGACGTCGGAGGGCGGACGGTGGGCAGACTCGCGGCGGCGTACCGGCAGGCGGTCGATCGGCACCGGCAGGCACTGCGCCACTGGGAGGCGGCTCGGCGGCTGCTCGGCGCCGCCGGGCCGGCGCCGGTGGGCAGCCCCGAGCTGGTCGCGCGGCTGGCCCGCCTCGGCGGTGAGCTGGCCGCCGCGGTGCCCGGCACCGCCCGCGTCGCGACCCACCCCGTTCCGGTACGCCTCGGCGCGGCGACCACAGTCGACGGCGCGTTCCCGGTGCTCGTGCCGGTGGGGGCGGGCGCGCATCTGGCGCTCGATCAGGACGCCCGCGACCCGCGCGTCGGGGAGCTGCTGCGGGCGGTGGTGGTGCGGCTGCTGACCGCCGCTCCGGCCGGCGCGATCCGGAGTCGTCGGCATCGACCAGG
>NZ_KK037233.1:6280298-6280973 GCF_000568915.1 Micromonospora sp. M42
GGTACACGCTCGTCGGTGACCCGCCCGGCCGCCCGTTCAGCGCCGACGGCAGCGGGCTGGCCGCGCCGGTGGTGCTCGACGGCGACCCGTCGCACGCCGCGGTGACCGCGCTGGCCCGCCGGTACGCCGAGACCGCCGACCAGGACGTCGTCACGTTCGCCGACCTGCTGCCCGCGCAGCGCTGGGCCGGGTCCGCCGCCTCCGGCCTGCGTACCGTGCTCGGCCGCGCCGGCCGCCGCCCGCTCGCGGTGGCGTTCGACGACGCCACGCCGCACTGGCTGATCGGCGGCCGCACCGGCGCCGGCAAGACGGTGCTGCTGCTCGACGTGCTCTACGGGCTGGCCGCCCGCTACTCCCCGGCCGAGCTGCGGCTGATGCTGCTCGACTTCAAGGAGGGCGTGAGCTTCACCGAGTTCGTGCCCACCGACCGCGACCCGTCCTGGCTGCCGCACGCCGACGCGGTGGGCATCGAGTCCGACCGCGAGTACGGCGTGGCGGTGCTGCGGGAGCTGCGCGCCGAGTTGGGCCGCCGCGCCGACCTGCTCAAGCGGCACGGGGTCAGCCGCCTGGCCGACCTGCCGCCCAACGCCCGGCCGCCCCGGATCGTCACCGTGATCGACGAGTTCCACGTGCTGTTCGCCGGCAACGACGCGCTGGCCCGGCAGGCCGTCGACC
>NZ_KK037233.1:6282332-6319509 GCF_000568915.1 Micromonospora sp. M42
GACGCGGGCGGGCGGACGGGCGCCGGGCCGGGGGACGGCGTGCCCGGCGGCGCAGCCGCCGCGCCGGGGCAGGCGGGCGTCGGGGCGTACCCCTCTCCGGGTGTGGCGCCGCGGGCGGGTGACCCGGCGGCGGAGCTGGCTGCGGCGGAGCGGCTCGCCGGGGAGGCCGACGGGTACGGGCAGCAGGCCGACGCGCTGGCCCGCACGCCGGTGCTGTTGCCGACCTGGTCGGCGCCGGCCCGGGCGGTCGCGGTGTACGGCGGTTGCGCGCTCGTCGGCTCGCTGCTGATGCTTGTCGCGCTGGTGGGGTCGCCGGTGCCGGTGGCCGGGCTGGACCTGGTGGCGGCGCTGTCCTGCGCCGGGGTGCCGCTGCTGTCCTTCGTGGCCGGTCAGGTCGTGCTGGCCCGGTGGGGCCGCCCGGCGCTGGCCGGCGGTGAGGCCACGACCGGGCGGTACGTGCCGCTGGGCTTCGTGATCTGCGCGCTGGTCTCCCCGTCGCTGTTCTGCGTCTACCTGCTCCTGTTCCGCCTCCTCCGCTGACCCTAGCCCCTGTCGATCATGGACTTGTGGCCGCGGCGGTGGGCTTGATGTGGCTTTTGTCGGGGCGGAAACTGCAAGATCGCGAAGGCGTGGGGGTGGGGGCGGGCGGTAGGGTTCCCGAGGGTGGGTGAGGTGGGGGAGGGGTTGTGAGCGCGGCAGAGATCATCGCGAGGCTGGCGGCGGCGGCGCAGAAGCTGGACGAGGCCAAGGCGCGCACGGCTGCCGCGGCACAGGACGCGGCGGAGGCGCGGGCGCTGGTGGCGGGCGCGCTGGAGGGGGCGACGGCCGGGCCGCTGATCGGCGTCATCGACTCCTACCGGCAGGCGCTGGCGCAGGCCGCGCAGGGCGGGGAGCCGGCCCGGCAGCACGTCCAGGAGACGATCGCGAAGGTCCAGGCGCTGGGCAACTGAGCCCGGCCCGGCTTGCCGGTTTGCGCGGTGGGCGCGACAAGTGGTTACCGCCGCGTAACTTTTCATTGACGTGTGTGAAATCGGACACGCATCATCGTGTCCACGATCGATCGGATCCCACCCGTCCCCTCCCGGTCCGCCCGGGTGCCTCCCCCTCGGAGGTGCAGCCCATGCTGCTCCGAACGATCCTGGCCGCCACCACCGCCGCCACCGTCCTGCTCGTCCCGGCCGCCGCCCAGGCGGCCGCCGCCGAACCCGCCGCCCCGTCGAACACGGCCACCGTCGCCACCGCCGCGCAACGGGCCGCCGCCGCGGCCGCCGACCCGGTGATCGTGGTCGGCGGCCTCAGTGGAATCTCCATCGCGTACGAGCCGATCGCCGCCCGGCTGCGCGCCGACGGCTACCGGGTCTCGATCTTCCAGTTGCCGAATCTCGGTCTCGGCGACATCCGCGAGTCCGCCCGTGCGCTCTCGACCTACGTGGACCAGGTCCGCGCCGCCACCGGAGCGGCCCGGGTCGACCTGGTCGGCCACTCCGAGGGCGGCCTGGTCAGCCGCTGGTACGTCAAGTACCTCGGCGGCGCCGCCACCGTCGACCAGTACGTCAGCCTCGGCAGCCCGCAGTACGGCACGTACGTCGCCAACCTGGTCGCGTTCCTCGGGCTGGGCAGCTGCGCCGGGGTGATCGCCTGTCAGCAGATGTCGATCGGGTCGAGCTTCCTGGCCGACCTCAACGCCGGTGACGACACGCCCGGGCCGGTTCGCTGGGCCACCGTGCGGACCTGGCAGGACGAGCTGGTCCGGCCGGTCGACAACGCGCTGCTCGCCGACGGCGCCACGAACGTCCTGGTGCAGGCGTGGTGCCCGCTGCGGGTCGTCGGCCACCTCGGGCTGGTGCTGGACGGCACCACGTACACGGTGGTGCGCCAGGTGCTCGCCGGCGCCCCGGTCCGGCCGAACTGTTTCGCGGTCTGACACCGGTGCCCGGGCCCGCCGTCGCGCGGGCCCGGGCGCTGTCAGCTCCCGTCCCGCCCGCGGATGACGTCCGCGGCCCGCCAGGCCAGCGCGCTCACCGGGGCGCTGGTCCAGCCCGCCACCATCACCGGCAGCACCGACGCGTCGACCACCCGCAGCCCGTCCACGCCGCGTACCCGCAGCTGCGGGTCGACCACGTGGTCGTCGCCGTCGCCCATCGCGCAGGTGCCGATGGCGTGGTAACCGCAGTAGCCGCGCGCCACCGCCGCCTCGACGATCTCGGCGTCGGTGCGGACCGCCGGGCCGGGCACCGTCTCGGCCCGGATCCGCTTCGCGATCGGCCCGGTGGCGAAGAACTCCCGCATCCGGCGGAACAGGTCCGCCGCCACCCGCCGGTCGTGGTCGGTGGTGAGGTAGTTCGCCACGACAGCCGGCGGCGTACGCGGGTCCGCGTCGGTGATCGTCAGACTGCCCTCGCTGTCCGGCCGGGTGACGGTGCCCAGGCACATCAGTCCCGGTTCCCGTTCCAGTTCGAGGGCCTTGCCGGGCCGGGGCGGGGCGGCCGAGAACGGCGCCATCAGCAGGTGCGCGTCCGGGCGGTCCAGCTCCGGCCGGGACTTGACGTGGGCCGCCACGTCCAGCACCGGCAGGGCGAGCGGGCCGCCCCCGGTGAGCAGCCAGCGCAGCGTGGCCCGGGCCTGCCCGAGCGGGCTGCCGATGGTCATGTTGTGGCCGCCGGGCTCGGCGAGGCGGTACTGCAGCACCATCGACCGGTGCTCGCGCAGCCCCGCGCCGACCCGGGGCCGGTCGAGCAGCACCGGCACGCCCGCGGCGCGCAGCGTGTCCGCCGGCCCGATGCCGGAGACCTGCAACAGGTGCGGGGTGGCCAGGGCGCCCGCGGCGAGGATCACCTCCCCGGCCGCCCGGCGCTCGACCTCCCGGCCGCCGTGCGCCACCCGTACGCCGACCGCCCGGCCGCCCTCGACCAGCACCCGCAGCACGACGGCGCCGACCTCGACGGTCAGGTTGGGCCGGCGCCGCACCGGGTGCAGGAACGCGTTCGCGGCGCTGACCCGCCGTCCGCCGTGGATGGTGGCGGTGGGGTAGCCGATCCGCTCGTCGTCGTCGGCGTCCAGGTCGTCGGCCCGGCGCCAGCCCAGCTCGGCGCCGGTGGCCACCATCTCCTCGGCGAGCGGGTCGGTGCCGGTGGCGATGGACAGCCGCACCGGCCCGCCCGCGCCCCGGTGCGGCGCGGGGCCCAGCGGGTGGTCCTCCAGCCGCGTGAACACCTGCCGCATGGCCGACCAGCCCCAGCCCAGCGGGTCGAGGGCGTCCCAGTCGCGGGCCGCGCCGCGGCTCCAGATCATGCCGTTGACCGACGTCGAGCCGCCGATCATCCGGCCGCGCTGCCAGATCTCCTCGCGGCCCGGCCCGGTGGTGGCCGGGTAGTGCCAGGCGGTGCGCTCGTCGTCCATCAGCCGGGAGAACGCCTTCGGCACGCGCACGTACGGGCTGCGGTCCCAGCCGCCCGCCTCCAGCAGCAGCACCCGCGTCCCCGGATCCTCGGTTAGCCGGTTGGCCAGCACGCACCCCGCCGCGCCGGCCCCCACGATGACGTAGTCGAACTCCTCCACAACGGACCCCCACTCGTGAGAATCCTTCTGACGGTAGTTGCTCGATCACGTTCCGCGAAAGGGCTGGACGGCGGCCGACTCAGGCCGCCTTGGCCAGCGCCTCGAACTCGTCGTCGGTCAGTTCCACCTCGGCCGCCGCCACGTTCTCCTCCAGGTGCGCCACCGACGACGTACCGGGGATCGGCAGCATCACCGGCGAGCGGCGCAGCAGCCAGGCCAGCGCGAGCTGCGCCGGAGTGGCGCCGTGCGCGGTCGAGATCGCGTCCAGCGGGCCGCCGGGGCGGGCCAGGCTGCCGGTGGCGATCGGGAACCACGGGATGAACGCCAGGTCGTGCCGCTCGCAGTGCGCCAGCACGTCCTCGGCGCCGCGGTCGGCCAGGTTGTAGAGGTTCTGCACGGACACGATCGGGACGATCTCCCGGGCCGCCTCGATCTGCTCGACGCTGACCTGCGACAGCCCGATGTGCCGGACCTTGCCCTCCTGCCGCAGCAGCGCCAGCTCGCCGAGCTGGTCGGCCAGCGGCACCTTCGCGTCGATGCGGTGCAGCTGGTAGAGCGGGATGCAGTCCAGGCCCAGGTGGCGCAGGCTCAGCTCGCACTGCTGGCGCAGATACTCCGGGCGGCCCACCGGCCGCCAGTCGTCCGGGCCGGAGCGGGTCAGTCCGGCCTTCGTCGCGATGACCAGGTCGTCGGCGTACGGGTGCAGCGCCTCGCGGATCAGCAGCTCACTGACGAACGGCCCGTACGAGTCGGCGGTGTCGATGAACGTGACGCCCAGCTCGTACGCGCGGCGCAGCACCCGTACCGCCTCGGCCGGGTCCTTCGGGTCGCCCCACACGCCGGGGCCGGTGAGCTGCATCGCCCCGTAGCCGAGGCGGTCGACCCGCAGGTCACCACCGATCCGGTAGCTGCCGGACGCCTTGGCGGGCTGGGTGCTGGTGGCCATCGCGGTCCTCCTGTGCTCGTACGCGGTCGCGGGCGGCGCGCGCCCCGACCCCTGGACATTCCCGAATCGTGGCGGCGAAGCACCGGTAGTTGCGGCGAGCGGCCCCGGCGCACCGGACCGCCGTGCGAGGCTGGGCGCAACGGTGGTCAGCAGGAGGTGCGCATGGGCACGACGCCACGGCTCGACTTCGCGCTGGACACGTACGAGTGCATCGTGCTCTACCCGGGGCCGTCCGGCCGGGCCCTGCCGGAGGAGACCGTGCAACGGCTGCAGGCCGAGCATCTGCAGCACATGCGGGCGCTGCAACGGCGCGGCATCGTGCTCGTCGACGGCTCGGTGGACGGCCCGGCCCGGGAACCGGACCCGCCGATCGGCTTCGGCCTGGCCCGCACCGGCTCGGTGGACGACGTGCGCAGCGTCATGGAGGCCGACCCGGCGGTACAGGCCGGGCTCTACCGGGTCGAGGTGCTGACCTTCCTCTGCCCGGCCGGCTCGCTGGAGTTCCCGCTGGTCAAGACGGAGAGCTGACGGCCGGCGCGGTCTCGTCGCCGTTCTCGGCGATCGCGCTGCACCACTTCCACGGCGCCGCGAGCCGGGTCCCGCTGGAGCGGACCGCGTCCGGGCTGCGCGCCGACCACCTGCTCGCCGAGATCATCGCGGCCCGGCCGCCCGGCGGCTGCCCGAACCTGCCCCCGGCCGCTCCGGCGGGGCCGCGCCACGGCGAGGGCGGACTGCATCCACGGGAGCACCCGGCCGGCACGTGACGGCGAGGGGTACCATTTCCGCCGCGCGGTCGCCGATGCCCGCCACACACGACGTTCCGGTGCGGTACGCCAACCGCCCGCCCGCGCGGTACACGCGCGTCGTTGGACAACTGTTCCGCTGTCCGCAAGGGGTCGGCCGGGAGGCCGATCCGGAGGAGAGACTAGCCTGATGGGCGTGACACGCCGCGCGAAGATCGTCTGTACTCTCGGCCCCGCCACCTCGTCCCCGGAGCGTATCCGAGGGCTCGTCGAGGCGGGCATGAACGTGGCGAGGCTCAACTTCAGCCACGGCAGTCACGCCGACCACGAATCGGTCTACCGGCTGGTCCGGGAGGCCGCCGAGGCGTCCGGCAAGCCGGTCGCGGTGCTGGCCGACCTCCAGGGGCCCAAGATCCGGCTGGGCCGGTTCGCCGACGGCCCGCACGAGTGGCGCACCGGCGACTCGGTCGTGATCACCGGTGACGACGTCGTCGGCTCGAAGGAGCGCGTCTCCTGCACCTACCGCAAGCTGCCGCAGGAGGTGAAGCCGGGCGACCGGCTGCTGATCGACGACGGCCGCGTCGCGGTCGAGGTCAGCGACGTCACCGGCAACGACATCCGGTGCCTGGTCACCGAGGGCGGCCCGGTCTCCAACAACAAGGGCGTCTCGCTGCCGAACGTGGCGGTCAGCGTCCCGGCCCTGTCCGACAAGGACGCGGAGGACCTGCGCTTCGCCCTCGGCCTCGGTGTCGACCTGGTCGCGCTCTCGTTCGTCCGCTCACCCGAGGACATCAAGCTCGTCCACTCGATCATGGACGAGGAGGGCGTGCGCCGCCCGGTCCTGGCCAAGGTCGAGAAGCCCGAGGCGGTCGACCACCTCGAGGCGATCGTGCTGGCCTTCGACGGCGTCATGGTCGCCCGCGGCGACCTCGGCGTCGAGCTGCCGCTGGACCAGGTGCCGCTCGTGCAGAAGCGCGCCGTGCAGCTCTGCCGGGAGAACGCCAAGCCGGTCATCGTGGCCACCCAGATGCTCGACTCGATGATCGAGAACTCCCGCCCGACCCGCGCCGAGGCCTCCGACGTGGCCAACGCGGTGCTCGACGGCGCGGACGCGGTGATGCTCTCCGGCGAGACGAGCGTCGGCAAGTACCCGGTGCTCACCGTCAGCACCATGGCCAAGATCGTCACCACCACCGAGGCCGGCTCGATCGCCGTCCCCCGGTTGCAGCACGACCCGCGTACGCACGGCGGCGCGCTCACCGTGGCCGCCTCCTCCATCGCCCGGGCCATCGGCGCCAAGGCCATGGTGGCGTTCTCGCAGACCGGCGACACCGTCAAGCGGCTCGCCCGGCTGCACTGCGACCTGCCGCTGCTGGCCTTCACGCCGGTGCCGGAGGTGCGCAACCAGCTCGCGCTCTCCTGGGGCGTGGAGACGTTCCTGATGCCGTTCGTCCAGCACACCGACGACATGTTCCGCCAGGTCGACCAGGCGCTGCTCGGCCTCAACCGGGCCAACCCGGGCGACTACGTGGTGATCGTGGCGGGCAGCCCGCCCGGCACCCCCGGCTCCACCAACACGCTGCGCGTGCACCAGCTGGGTTCGCTCGTGGACGCGGCCTCGGCGCGAGCGCTCCAGTGAGTGCTGCGGCGACCGGGCAGGCGGCGGTCGACCAGCTGCTGGAGGTGCTCGACCTGGACCGTACCGGGGAGATGACCTTCCGGGGGATGAGCCCGCCGGTGGGCCCGCAGCGGGTCTACGGCGGGCAGGTCGCCGGCCAGGCCCTGGTCGCCGCCGGCCGCACCGTCGACGCGGAGCGTGCCGTGCACTCCCTGCACGGCTACTTCGTGCGCCCCGGTGACCCGGCCGAGCCGATCGAGTACCAGGTGGAGAACGTCCGCGACGGCCGGTCCTTCTCGGTGCGCCGGTCGGTGGCGTTGCAGCACGACAAGCCGATCTTCTTCATGTCGGCGTCGTTCCAGCGACAGGACGAGGGGCTGGACCACCACGCCCCGGTGCCGCCGGACGTGCCCGGCCCGGACGACGTGCCGACCATGACCGACCGGCTCTCCCGCTACCCGGAGCGGCTCGGCATCTGGGGGATGATCCCGCGCCCGATCGACGTGCGCTACGTCGGCGAGCCCGGCTGGGTACGCCCCGGCGACCGCCCGGCCGAACCGCACCAGCGGGTGTGGATGCGGCTGGACGGCAAGCTGCCGGACGATCCGCTGCTGCACGCGTGCGCGCTGACGTACGCCTCCGACCTGACGCTGCTGGACTCGGTGCTGTCGGTGCACGGCGAGGTGTGGGGCCCGGGCGGCGTGGTCGGCGCGAGCCTCGACCACGCGCTGTGGTTCCACAGGTCGTTCCGCGCCGACGAGTGGTTCCTGTACGACTGCTGGAGCCCGTCCGCGTCGGGCGGCCGTGGCCTGGCCACCGGCCGCATGTTCACCGCCGACGGGCGGCACATCGCCAGCGCCGTGCAGGAGGGACTGCTGCGCCGCGTCGGCGGCTGAGCGGCGGGTGATGATCGTCCGGGCGCGGGTCGGCGGGGCGGCCCGCACCCGAGCGGACTAACCTGGCCGTATGCGTCTTTCCGCCCGGGTCGACTATGCCCTCCGCGCGGCCGCTGAGCTGGCCTCGGTCGCGGACGGGACCGCCGAGCGGAGCCGCCCGGTGACCGCCGAGCAGATCGCCCGGTCCCAGGACATCCCGCCGAAGTTCCTGGAGAGCATCCTGCTCCAGCTTCGCCGGGGCGGCATCGTGCACGCCCAGCGTGGCCCCGAGGGCGGCTACTGGCTGGCCCGGCCGGCGAGTGAGATCTCCCTGGCCGAGGTGATCCGCGTCATCGACGGGCCGCTCGCGCACGTGCGCGGCCAGCGTCCGGAACAGCTCGGCTATCAGGGCGCGGCCCGCGCGTTGCAGGACGTCTGGATCGCGTTGCGGGCCAGCGAGCGGGAAATCCTGGAGCTGGTCACGATCGCCGACGTGGCCTCCGGTGAGCTGCCCGGCCGGGTCAACGAACTGGCCGCCGACCCGCGCGCCTGGAGCTGACCGCGCCGTCCGGCGCGTCCTACCAACCGGATGGGGGACTTGACCGGGACCACCTTCGTGCCGCATTGTCGACCAAGTCGATAGGAGATACCGAAAAGTCAGGGGGCGCTCGTGCGCAAGCTGCTGGTCCTCGCCCTCGTCGGGCTCGCCGCGCAACTGGTCGACGGCTCGCTCGGCATGGCGTACGGGCTGACCTCCTCGACGCTGCTCCTGTTCGCCGGTGTCGCGCCGGCCGCCGCGTCGGCCTCGGTGCACCTGGCCGAGATCGGCACCACGCTCGCCGCGGGCGTCTCGCACTGGCGCTTCGGCAACGTCGACTGGCGGGTCGTCGGCCGGATCGCGCTGCCCGGCGCGATCGGCGCGTTCGCCGGGGCGACGTTCCTCAGTTCCATCTCCACCGAGGCCGCCGCGCCGTGGATGGCGGCCATCCTGTTCACGCTCGGCGCGTACCTGCTGGTGCGGTTCTCCCGGCCGCTTCGGGCCACCCGCGCCGGCCGGTCTGCGGAGCCGCTTCCTCGCCCCGCTCGGCCTGGTCGCCGGCTTCGTTGACGCCACCGGCGGCGGAGGCTGGGGCCCGGTCGCCACCCCGGCGCTGCTGTTTTTTTTGCCGGATGGAACCCCGCAAGGTCATCGGCTCGGTCGACACCTCCGAGTTCGTCGTGGCCGGCGCGGCGAGCGTCGGCTTCCTGATCGGCCTGGGCACCGAGGGCTTCCTGCTGCCCACGGTGGCGGCGCTCCTGATCGGTGGCCTGATCGCCGCCCCGATCGCGGCCTGGCTGGTCCGCATCGTTCCCGCTCAGCTGCTCGGCGCCGTGATCGGCGGCGTGATCGTGCTGACCAACGCCCGCACGCTGCTCAGCGCCGGCGGCGTGAGCGGCTCGGCGCCGGTGGTGGTGTACGCGCTGCTCGGTGTCGCCTGGGTGGTCGCCATTGTCCTGGCGGTGCGGGCGCTGCGCCGCACCCGCCGCGCCCGCGCCACCGTCGAAGCGGCGCTGGCCTCCACGCCGCCGGCCTCCGCGTCGCCGGCCTCCGCGCCGCCGGTCGAGGCCGCGCCCGTCTCCGCGTCGCCCGCGGAGGCGGGGGAGCCCGCTCGGCCGGGGGAATCCGTCGGGTCGGCAGAGGCCGCGAAGTCGGGGCAAGTCCCGGAGCCGGTGGTCACCGCCGAGACCTCCGAGCCTGCCGAGGCCGCGGAGTCGCGGAAGCTCGCCGCCGCCGTCGAGGGCTGAGCCGCTCGCGTTCCCGGGCCGCGCCATCGCCCAGGAGTGTTCTGTCTCGGCGTGTCGCGCGCCGTAGATACATGTCCTGCTGACCGATATACCTCAGAGTCATAATTATGACTCTGAGGTATATCGGCTTTCAGGCATCTCGTCGGCGTCGGCATCGGCTGTTGGCCGCCGCGCTCCTGCGCCGCCACTCCACCGCGCTGTTTCCCCGCCCGGCCCCGCGCCGCCTCGCCCCGCCGCGCCGCGCCGCCCGCGCCGCCGCGCCGCCCGCGCCGCCGCGCCGCCCGCGCCGCCGCGCCGCCCGCGCCGCCGCGCCGCCCGCGCCGCCGCCCCGCCGCCCCGCCCGCACCGCCGCGCCGCCCCGCCCCGCCCGCGCTGCCACGCCCACGCCGCGCCGCCGCGCTGCCCGCCCCGCGCACGCTGCCGCGCTTGTGGGGGTGTCCGGCGGTGACCTAGGCTGACGGAGCGCGGAGCCGAATCATCGACGTCGATGCGTTGACGTCGCCCGTCGCGTCAGGGCACGTATCCGCCGGTCCGGGCAGGCCGGCGTCGTCGCGTGCCTGACCTCCGCGAAAGGCATCTCCGTGCACCTCACCACCCCACGCCGCCGGCTCGCGCTGCTCGCCGCGGCCTCGGCGCTCGCCCTGTCGGCCGGCGCGCTCACCACGATGACCGCCGCGGCGGCGGCCGTCGGCTGCCGGGTCGACTACCGGATCACCAACCAGTGGAGCGGCGGATTCGGCGCCGACGTGACAGTGGCCAACCTCGGCGACCCGGTCAACGGCTGGACCCTCGGCTGGAGCTTCGCCGCCGGCCAGCAGGTCGTCCAGGCGTGGAACGCGACGGTCAGCCAGTCCGGCGCGCAGGTGAGCGCCCGCGACGCCGGCTACAACGCGGCCATCGGCACCGGCGGCACCGCGAACTTCGGCTTCAACGGCTCGTGGAACAACGCGTCGAACCCGGTGCCGGCCGCGTTCACGCTCAACGGCACCGCCTGCACCGGCGCGCCGTCCACCAGCGCGCCGCCGTCGACGCCGCCTCCGCCCACCACGCCGCCGCCCACCACACCTCCGCCCAGCACACCGCCACCAACCACGCCCCCGCCCACCGACCCGCCGGCCGGGGCGAAGCAGATGGAGAAGCTCGACCGAGGGCTGGTCAGCGTCCGCTCCGGCAGCGGCAACCTCGTCTCCTGGCGGCTGCTCGGCACCGAGACCACCGGTGTGGCGTTCAACCTCTACCGAGGTGGCACCAAGGTCAACGCCAGCCCGATCACCGGCGCCACCACGTACCTGGACAGCGGCGCGGCGGCCGGGTCCGCGTACACCGTGCGGGCCGTGGTGAACGGCGCCGAGCAGGCGGCGTCGGCCCCGGCGCTCCAGTTCGCCAACGGCTACCTGGACGTGCCGATCCAGCCGCCGCCCGGCGGCACCACCCCGGCCGGGGAGGGGTACAGCTACTCGGCGAACGACGCGAGCGTCGGTGACCTCGACGGCGACGGCCGCTACGAGTTCGTGCTCAAGTGGGACCCGTCGAACGCCAAGGACAACTCGCAGTCCGGCTACACCGGCAACGTCTACGTCGACGCGTACACGCTCACCGGCACCCGGCTGTGGCGCGTCGACCTGGGCCGCAACATCCGCGCCGGCGCCCACTACACCCAGTTCCAGGTGTACGACTACGACGGCGACGGAGACGCCGAGGTGGCCATGAAGACCGCCGACGGCACCCGCTCCGGCACCGGTCAGGTGATCGGCAACGGCTCGGCCGACCACCGCAACTCCAGCGGTTACGTGCTCGCCGGCCCGGAGTACCTGACCATGTTCGACGGCCGCACCGGCGCGGCCCTGTCCACAGTCGACTACGACCCGCCGCGCGGCACCGTCTCGTCCTGGGGCGACTCGTACGGCAACCGGGTCGACAGGTTCCTCGCCGGCACCGCGTACCTGGACGGGCAGCGCCCCTCGCTGATCATGGCGCGTGGCTACTACACCCGGGCTGTCGTCGCGGCCTGGGACTTCCGCGACGGCACGCTGCGCAAGCGCTGGACGTTCGACTCGAACGCCTCCGGCAACGGCGCCGCCGCCGGCCAGGGCAACCACCAGCTCTCCGTGGCCGACGTCGACAACGACGGCCGTCAGGAGATCGTGTACGGCGCCGCCACCATCGACGACAACGGCCGGCTGCTGTACTCCACCGGCAACGGCCACGGCGACGCGCTGCACGTCGGCGACCTCGACCCGTCCCGCGCCGGCCTGGAGGTGTTCAAGGTCGACGAGGACGGCAGCAAGCCCAGCTCCTGGATGGCCGACGCGCGTACCGGGCAGATCATCTGGCAGACCGCGCCGAACGGCGACAACGGCCGCGGCGTCTCCGGCGACGTCTGGGCCGGCAGCCCGGGCGCGGAGTCCTGGTCGTCGGCCGTCGACGGGCTGCTCAACACCCGGGGCCAGAACGTCGGGCGCAAGCCGTCGTCGGCGAACTTCCTGATCTGGTGGGACGGCGACCCGGTCCGGGAGCTGCTCGACGCCACGAAGATCGACAAGTACGGCACCGGCGGCGAGACCCGCCTGCTCACCGGCAGCGGCGTCGCCTCGAACAACGGCACCAAGTCCACCCCGGCGCTCTCGGCGGACCTGCTCGGCGACTGGCGGGAGGAGGTCGTCTGGCGCACCTCCGACAGCACCGCGCTCCGGATCTACAGCACGCCGGTGAGCACCGGCCTGCGGCTGCCGACGCTGATGCACGACCCGCAGTACCGGGTGGCGGTGGCCTGGCAGAACACCGCCTACAACCAGCCGCCGCACCCGGGCTTCTACCTTGGCGACGGCATGAGCACCCCGGCCGCGCCGAACATCTACCTGCGCTGAAACGACAGGCACCGGGTCGCCGGCCGCGGAATCCGCTCCGCCGGCGACCCGGTGCACCACACCGCAGCATTCCCGACCCGTCCCGACCGGGAATGCCGTACCACCACCGGGGACAAAGTTATGCGTCCCGCGCGACGCTGCGGTGACGTGGCTATGAAGAGCGTGTTTCAGCCCTCCCGGCGCAGCCCGCCCGCCACCTTCTCGGCGATCAGCTCGAACGAGCGGACCCGGTCAGCCACGTCGTACACCATCGTGGTGAGCATCAGCTCGTCCGCGCCGGTGCGCTCCAGCAGTTCCCCGAGCTGCCGGGCCACCGTCTCCGGCGAGCCGGTCGCCTGGCCGTCGCGGCGCTGGGCGACGAACTCCCGCTCGAACTCCGAGTACGGGTACGCCGCCGCCTCCTCCGGCGTGACCAGCGGCTCCGGGCGCCCCGAGCGCAGCTTCAGGAACGACAGCCCGGCCGGCCCGGCCAGCCACTCGGCCCGCTCGTCGGTCTCCGCGCAGACCGCGTTGACCGCCACCATCGCGTACGGCCGGTCCAGCCACTGCGACGGCCGGAAGTGCTGCCGGTAGAGCTGCAACGCCGGGATGGTGTTCTGCGAGCTGAAGTGGTGCGCGAACGAGAACGGCAGCCCGAGCAGGCCGGCCAGCTGCGCGCTGAACCCGCTGGACCCGAGCAGCCACACCTGCGGCGACTGGCCGCGGCCCGGCGTCGCGGTGATCGGGCCCGGCTCGGCGCCGGAGAAGTAGTTCATCAGGTCGGCCAGCTCACGCGGGAAGTGCTCCGCGGACAGGCCCTCCATGGTGCGGCGCAGCGCCAGCGCGGTCACCTGGTCGGTGCCGGGCGCCCGGCCGATGCCCAGGTCGATCCGGCCCGGGTGCAGCGCCTCCAGGGTGCCGAACTGCTCGGCCACCACCAGCGGCGCGTGGTTGGGCAGCATCACCCCGCCCGAGCCGAGCCGGATGGTGCTGGTGTTCGCCGCCAGGTGCGCGAGCAGCACCGCCGGCGCGGAACTGGCGATGGCGGGCATGTTGTGGTGCTCGGCCACCCAGAACCGGCGGTAGCCCAGTTCCTCGGCGCGGCGGGCCAGCTCCGTGGTGTACCGCAGCGCCTCACCGGCGCTGCCGGTCGCCGCCACCGGGGCAAGATCAAGAACAGACATGGGTACGTCGATCACAGCGTGGTGCAACAGGCCACGTGCCGGAATTGTTCCCCCGGGTGCGCTACCCCATACCCCGGGCCTGCTCGAAGATCAGGCTGGTCTGGGTGTGCTGCACCGCCGGATCGACAGCCAGGTGATCGAGGACGAAGTCCCGCAGCGCGTCACCGGAGGCGGCCCGCACGTGCAGCACGTAGTCCTCCGCGCCCGCCACGTGGAACACCGACACCACCCCTGGTAGCCGCACCGACCGGGCCCGGAACGCGTCCACGGCGGCCCGCTCGTGCGCCGTCAACCGCACCGACACCAGTGCCTGCAACGGCAGACCCACCGCCGCCGGGTCCACCTCGGCGTGGAACCCGCGGATCGCCCCGCACTCGCGCAGCGCCCGGGTACGCGTCAGGCACGTCGACGGCGCCACCCCCACCCGCTCGGCCAGCGCGTTGTTCGGCAGCCGGCCGTCGGCCGCCAGCTCGGTGAGGATCGCGCGGTCGACGTCGTCCAGGCCGGCGAACGGCCGTACATCATTCGGTGCGGCAGGCATGTGACCATCCTTCACCGAATCACCACTGGGCGAAAGCGTGGATGCCAGAATCTTCTTCGCTGCTATTGCCTCTAGCCATCGTCATGTTCGACGCTTCCTGTATGACTTCCGTGGACACCGCAGCCGTACACGCCGGGCGCGCCGACCTCGCCGGGCTCGGCGTCCACGTCCCGCCGATCGACCTGTCCACCACCAACCCGCTGCCCTCGGTGGCCGGCGGCGGTGACGACTACGAGACGCTCGCCACCGGTGGCACCCTCCCGGCCGGCGGCAGCGCCGTCTACCAGCGCCTCTGGAACCCCACGGTGGCCCGGTTCGAGACCGCGCTCGCCCAGCTCGAAGGCACCGCCGAGGCCGTCGCCTTCGCCAGCGGCATGGCCGCGCTCACCGCCGCCCTGCTCGCCGCCACCCGCGACGGCAACCGCCACATCGTCGCCGTCCGCCCCCTCTACGGCGGCACCGACCACGTCCTCGCCACCGGCCTGCTCGGCACCGAGGTCACCTGGGCCACCCCCGCCGACGTTGCCGCCGCGATCCGCCCCGACACCGCCCTGGTCGTGGTCGAGACCCCGGCGAACCCCAGCCTCGACCTGGTCGACATCGCCGCACTCGCCGACGCCGCCGGTGACGTCCCGCTGCTCGTCGACAACACCGTCGCCACCCCGGTGCTCCAGCAGCCCGCCCGCCACGGCGCCGCGCTCGTGCTGCACAGCGCCACCAAGAGCATCGGCGGCCACGGCGACGTCCTCGCCGGCGTGATCTCCTGCGCCCCCGACTGGGCCGCCCGGCTGCGCCAGGTCCGCGCCGTCACCGGCGCCGTCCTGCACCCGCTCGGCGCGTACCTGCTGCACCGCGGCATCCAGACCCTCCCGCTGCGCGTCCGCGCCCAGCAGGCCGGTGCCGAGAAGCTCGCCGCCTGGCTCGCCGGGCACCCCGCCGTCGAGCGCGTCCACCACCCGTCCCTGCACGACCCGGCCGGGCTGGTCGGCCGGCAGATGTCCGGCACCGGCAGCCTGCTCGCCTTCGAGGTACGCGGTGGCGCGCCCGCCGCGGCCGAGGTCGCCGGCGCCTGCGAACTGATCACCCACGCGGTGTCGCTCGGCGGCGTCGACACGCTGATCCAGCACCCGGCCTCGCTCACCCACCGGCCGGTCGAGGGTGACGCGAAGCCCTGCGGCGGGCTGCTGCGCGTCTCGGTCGGCCTGGAGGACCCGGAGGACCTGCGGGCGGACCTCGCGCGGGCGCTGGCGCGGATCTGACGCCTGCCGGTCGGCCGGGTCGGCGGCGCGGGCCGGTCACGACTTGGGGCCGACGTGCTGGTCGAGGGCGGCGACCGCCTCCCGGCGGGCCACCGACAGGGAGTTGGGGCGGTTCATCCGCCAGGCGATGCCGAGCCGGTCGAGGGCCTGCTGGCACAGGCCCATGATGTCGGCCGACTCGTTGTGGAACATGTAACGGGGATAGACGTACTCCTTTTCCCGGACGACGACGCGGTTGGCGAAGCGGCACCCGTCGGAGTGGAAGAGGCCGCGCAGGAAGTCGCCCGCCTGAGCCTCGACGATGGGGCGCTGCCAGTCCGCCAGGACGATCGGGCGTTGGTGCTTCTTGCCGGGTCCGTGCTGTGGGAACAGGCACGGCCAGTGCTTGCCGTAGCTCTGCACGCTGACGCAGCCCGGATGTTGGACGCGCTGGACCTTCGCCGCCAGGACCCGCCGCATGGCGTCGTCGCAAGCCTCGATCAGCCCGGGCCAACTGTCACTGCAGGAGATCCGGAGCACCGGCACCCGCGCCCTGGTCACGAGATGCCCGTCGCCCAGGTAGAGCCCGAGGAGATAGGCATAGGCCGCCGGATCTGTCGGAACGCGGACACCCTCGCGGCAGCGGAAACACCGCAGCGCGGTGCCGTGCTGCCTCGACTCCGGCCGATCCCTGCACCAGCGCCAGACGGTTCGGTAGTTGAGGCCCACTGCGCGGGCCGCCTCCGCGACGGTGGCCCCGGACAGGAAGGCCTGACGTGCTCGCGCGCGTATCTCGGGTGGATGCACGCGGACATCTTCGAACGCGCGTACGACAGTTTCGGTGTCCCCGGTGGGATTCGAACCCACACTGTCGGAGGTTTGAGCTCCGTTTCTCTACCGGTTGGAATACGGGGACAGGCTCGCGCGACGCTCTCGCGTCGTGCCATAGGTTACCTACTACGCTAGGGGCGGCGACACCCGGCAGGGCGGGTGTCGGGCTCGAACCGGTGGGAGTGGCTCGTGGGCGAGATGCAGGCGGACGCCGAGCGCAAGCGCGTTCTGATCGCCGAGGACGAGGCGCTCATCCGGCTGGACCTGGCCGAGATGCTCGTCGAAGAGGGCTACGAGGTGGTCGGTGAGGCCGGTGACGGCGAGACCGCCGTCAAGCTCGCCGAGCAGCTCAAGCCGGATCTGGTCATCCTCGACATCAAGATGCCGATCATGGACGGGCTGGCCGCCGCCGAGCGGATCGCCGGCGCGCGCATCGCCCCGGTGATCATC
Source organism: Micromonospora sp. M42 (assembly GCF_000568915.1). NCBI lineage: Bacteria > Bacillati > Actinomycetota > Actinomycetes > Micromonosporales > Micromonosporaceae > Micromonospora > Micromonospora sp. M42. The sequence goes on from NZ_KK037233.1 coordinate 6,298,948, forward strand.
CTGACCGCGTTCAGCCAGCGTGACCTGGTGGAGCGGGCGCGGGCGGCCGGCGCGATGGCGTACCTGGTCAAGCCGTTCCAGAAGAGCGACCTGGTGCCGGCGGTCGAGATCGCGCTGTCCCGCTACTCGGAGATCGCCGCGCTGGAGTCGGAGGTCGCCGGCCTCACCGACCGGCTGGAGATCCGCAAGACCGTGGAGCGCGCCAAGGGCGCGCTGATGACCACGTACGGCATGACCGAGCCGCAGGCCTTCAAGTGGATCCAGCGCACCGCGATGGACCACCGGATGACCATGAAGGAGGTCGCCGAGCGGATCCTCGCCGAGACCGCCGGCGGCGAGGTGGAGCAGCCGGCTTCCTGACCTGCCGGAAGGTGCCCGATCGATAGGATCGGGTCCATGCCTTCCGTGCGCGTCCGGCCGGCGCTCGCCGCCGTGACCGCTGCCGCGTCGCTCGTGGCGGCCTGTCACGCCACCCCGCGGCCGCTGCCCGTGCCGGCGCCGGTGCGCCCGGAGTGGCGGGCCGTGGAGCTGGCCCTTCCCGACGGTGCCGCAGGCCGCCCGGTGCCCCGGGACGCGGCGCGCTGTGCCGGCCGCTGGTACGTGGTGGGTGGGCTGGTCGACGCGGCGGGGGAGACCCGGCCGGCGGTGTGGTCCTCATCGGACGGCGTGACCTGGTCGCCGATCCCGGTACGCGGGCAGACGTTCTACGGCCGTCAGCACGTGCTCTACGCGGTCGCGTGCCGCGACGACGGGATGGCGGCGCTGGGTGCGAAGACCGGTGGTGTGCACGGCAATCCGCGTACCGGGACGTGGGTCTGGCGTCCGGGTGGGCCGGTGCGGGAGGTGCCGGCGGCGTTCGAGTTGTTCGGTGGCCCGCGCGCGGTGAGCGCGTCGCGGCTGGCGGCCGGGCCGGGTGGGTGGTTGGTCGCCGGGTCGCGCGCGGACGGCGCGTCGGTGTGGGCGTCGCCGGACGCCGAGGGGTTCGTACTGCGTGAGGGCGTGGCGGAGCTGGCCGGTGACGGCCGGGGCCGGACGGCGGCGTACGACGTGGCGGCGGTGGGCTCGGGTTGGCTGGTGGTGGGGTCGTTGCTGCCGCCCGGCGGTACGGCCCGGGTTCCGCTCGCGTGGTCCTCGGCCGACGGCCGGGTGTGGCGGCGCGCGGCGTTGCCGGTGCCGGCGGGCGCCGCCGGGGCGGCGGAGCGGGTGGTGCCGGCCGACGGCGGGCCGGTGGTCCTCGGGCCGGTGGGTGACCGGTTCGCGGTGTGGCGCGGGTGCGACGACTGCGGCTCGCCGTCGGCCGGTTCGGCGGGTGCGGCGCAGGGGTGGCGGCGGGTCGGCGGGTTCGGTACGGCGGGTCCCGGGGTGTCGTCGGTGGACGCGCTCGCGGCGGCGGGTCGGCGGCTCGTCGCGGTGACCGGTGACGGGGCTCAGCGACGGCTCTGGATGTCGCGTGACGGCGGCGCGTCGTGGCTTCCGGTGATCACTCCGGTGCCGGTGCCGGACGGTGGCGACGCGGCGCTGGCGGTGGCCGTCGGCGACGACGGGCTGTTCGTGGTCGCCGACGATGGGAAAACGTCCCGTGCCTGGTGGGGGGCGTTGCCGGCCATCGATCGGTAGCGGGTGATCGCCGATAGGCCCGTTACCGAGGAATAGTTGGTGAAAGCCTTTCCCCGCCTACGGTTCTTACGGCGATCGGCTTGAATCCGCCACCGCGTGTAACGGTTCGGTCAACCCCGCTTTCCAGGTCTTACGCCACCGCTTCCGGTGGGATAACGTCCCGGCCCAGACCGGCGACGACGGTCTTGGTTCGTCCACCCCGCAAGGGCCAATCAGCGGCGGGTGGTTCGGATCATGGACGGAGGAGGGTTCGGGCCTTGAGGCAGAAGCTCGCACGCGTGATCGGCGGGGTCGCCATGCTGGCGCTCGTCGCCGGTGGCACCGCTTGTTCCAGCGGCAGCGACGATGAGGGTTCCGGGGGCAGCGCCTGCGGGAGCAAGATCGCTTTCTTCGGCGCGCTGACCGGTAGCTCGGCCGCGCTGGGCATCAACGAGAAGAACGGCGTCAAGCTGGCCGTCGACAAGTACAACAAGGAGAACCCGGACTGCAAGGTGGAGCTCGCCGAGCTCGACTCGCAGGGCAGCCCGGACCAGGCGCCGGGTCTGGCCCAGAAGGCGATCGACGACACCAAGATCCTGGGTGTCGTGGGTCCGGCCTACTCGGGCGAGTCCGAGGCCGCCGGTCCGCTGTTCAACGAGGCCGGTCTGGTCACCATCACCCCCTCCGCGACCCGTCCCAGCCTCGCCGAGCAGGGCTGGAAGACGTTCTTCCGCGCGGTCGGCAACGACTTCAGCCAGGGTCCGGCCGCCGGTAACTACATGAAGAACGTGATGAAGGCCGACCGGGTCTACGTCATCGACGACCAGTCCGCGTACGGCGCCGGCCTGGCCGACGAGGTCAAGAAGGTCCTCGGCCCGGCGGTCGTGGGCAGCGACAAGGTCCAGGGCGAGGGCAAGCAGGTCGAGTTCTCCGGTGTGGTCACCAAGGTCAAGGCCGCCAACGTGAAGGCGGTCTTCTACGGCGGCTACTACCAGGAGGCCGGTCTGATCCGTAAGCAGCTCACCGCTGCCGGGGTCACCGCTCCGCTGGTCGCCGGTGACGGCGTGAACGACGGCGCGTACATCACCTCCGCCGGTGCGGCTGCCGCCGAGGGCACCATCCTCACCTGCCCCTGCGCTCCGTCCACCGAGGCGCGCGGCACCTTCGCCGCCGACTTCAAGGCGCTCAACGGCACCGACCCGGGCACCTACAGCGACACCGCCTACGACGCGGCGAACATCCTGCTGGCGGGCATCAAGGCCGGCAAGAGCAGCCGCGCCGACCTGCTGGAGTTCGTGAAGGGCTACAGCGGCGAGGGCGTTGCCGCCAGCTACAAGTTCGTCGAGGGCGGCGAGCTCGACCCGGCGCAGGTCAAGGTCTGGGCGTTCAAGGTGCAGGGCGGCAAGGTCGTCCCGGACCAGGAGATCCCCAAGTCCTGATCGTTCGATCGCTGGACTGGCGATTGAGTAGTGATCGCGGGTGCGGCCGGGAGCTGGCTCCCGGCCGCACCCTCTTTTTCTCTTGAGCGACGGAGCGTCCCTCCCTTGGACTTCGACGGATTGTTCTCCAACTTCGGGGAACTCACCACGACCGGCTTGACGCAGGGCGCCATCTACGCCCTGGTCGCGCTCGGCTACACGCTTGTGTACGGCGTGCTCAGGCTCATCAACTTCGCCCACTCCGAGGTCTTCATCGCCGGCGCGTTCGCCGCGATCTGGACCTGGAACGGATTCGGACTCGACCAGAACTCGCAGGTCAGCGGCCTCGGCTCGATCCTGTTCTACCTGCTGGTGGCGATGATCGTGGCGGCCATCGCCTCGGCGGGCACCGCGACGGTGATCGAACGGGTGGCGTACCGGCCCCTGCGCAAGCGCAACGCGCCGCCGCTGGCGTTCCTCATCACCGCCATCGGCGCCTCGATCGCCATCTCCGAGGCGTTCGGCGTCTACACCCGGCGTCGGCCGGAGGGCGCGCCGATCCTGGTCAGCTCGGAGCCGCTGTTCCACATCGCCGGGGTGCCGATCGACGCGGTGCAGCTGCTCACGATCGGTTCCGCGCTGGTGATGATGTTCGCGCTGGACCAGTTCATCAACCGCAGCCGTACCGGCCGCGGCATCCGGGCGGTGGCCCAGGACGCCAACACGGCGGCGCTGATGGGCGTCAACAAGGACCGCATCATCCTGATGGTCTTCATCGCCGGTGGCACCATGGCCGGCGTCGCGGGCCTGCTCTACGACGTGCGGATCCAGACGCTCACCTACAGCGTCGGCTTCCTGCTGGGCCTCAAGGCGTTCACCGCCGCGGTGCTCGGCGGTATCGGCAACCTGCGCGGCGCGCTCGTCGGCGGGTTGCTGCTCGGCGTCGTGGAGAACTACGCCGCGGGCCTGTTCGGCAGTCAGTGGAAGGACTTCGCCGCGTTCGCGGTGCTGGTCGTGCTGCTGATGTTCCGGCCGACCGGTCTGCTCGGCGAATCACTGGGGAGGGCACGCGCATGACGACCACCATCGACCCGCCGGAGCGGCGGGAGACGGCGGCGGACAAGCTGCGGCAGGGCCGGCACGCGATCTCGGAGCGCTGGCACCACGCGCCGCGCTGGGTCCGCTGGGTGCTGCTGGTCGCGGTCATCGCGTTCTTCTACGCGCTGCCGAACAAGGAGTTCTACCAGTACCTCGGGCCGATCCCGACGCCCGGCGCGAACTTCACCCAGGTGATGTTCACGGTCTCGATCTACGTGCTGCTGGCGGTCGGCCTCAACATCGTGGTCGGCTTCGCCGGTCTGCTCGACCTCGGCTACTTCGGCTTCTTCGCCGTCGGCGCGTACACGGTGGCGGTGCTGACCTCGCCGAGCAGTGACCTCAAGACGCTGTGGCCGTGGCTGGCGGTGGTGCCGATCGCGATCGGCCTGACCATGGTCTCCGGCGTCATGCTCGGCACGCCGACGCTGCGTCTGCGCGGCGACTACCTGGCGCTGGTGACGCTCGGCTTCGCCGAGATGATCCGGATCGCTGCGGTCAGCTCCGAGTTCCTCAAGGGACAGCGCGGCTTCAACCAGATTCCGCACCCGCCCGGCCAGTACGCCGACGGCCGGCCGTGGTTCGGCGTGCTCGACGCCCGCCCGTACTACTGGCTGGTGCTCACGCTGATCATCCTGGTGGTGATCGGGGTGCGGAACCTGACCCACAGCCGGGTCGGCCGGGCCTGGATCTCGATCCGTGAGGACGAGGACGCCGCCCAGCTCATGGGTGTGCCGACGTTCAAGTTCAAGCTGTGGGCGTTCGCCTCCGGCGCGGCCATCGCCGGCCTGGCCGGCGCGTTGTTCGCCGGTAAGCAGAACTTCGTCAACTCGCAGAACTTCGAGCTGCTCAACTCGATCATCATCCTGGCCGCCGTCATCTTCGGCGGCTCGGGCAACATCGTCGGCGCGATCGTCGGCGGCGGCCTGGTCGCGTACATGATCGAGCGGTTCCGCGGCATCGAGCTGTTCGGCATCGAGCTGTACGAGTACCGGTTCCTCTTCTTCGGCCTGGTGCTCGTGGTGATGATGATCTTCCGGCCGCAGGGCCTGATCCCGAACCGGCGACGAGCGGCGGAGTTCAAGGACCGCCGCAAGGAGGTGATCGTCGGTGAGTGACACCGAGCAGACCCCGGCAGTTCCGGCCCAGGCGGCGGCCCCCGCCGTCGAGACGGTCGACAAGCGGGAGCCGTTGCTGGAGGTCGACCACGTCACGCTGCGCTTCGGCGGTGTGGTGGCCCTCAACGACGTGGACTTCACCCTCTACAAGGGGGAGATCCTCGGCCTGATCGGACCGAACGGCGCCGGCAAGACCACCTGCTTCAACGCGATGACCGGCATCTACCAGCCCACCGAGGGGCAGATCCGGTTCCTGGGCCAGAAGATCAGTGGCAAGAAGCGCCACCAGATCACCCGGATGGGCATGGCCCGTACGTTCCAGAACATCCGCCTCTTCCCGGAGATGACCGCGCTGGAGAACGTCCAGGTCGGCGCGGACGCGCACCACAAGACCAGCGTGATCGCCGCCCTGCTGCGCCTGCCGCGGCACTGGAAGGAGGAGCGCGAGGGCCGGGAGAAGGCCGAGCGCCTGCTGGAGTTCGTCGGCATCAGCAACCGGATGCACGAGTTCGCCCGCAACCTGTCCTACGGCGAGCAGCGCCGGCTGGAGATCGCCCGCGCGCTGGCCACCGACCCGAAGCTGCTCTGCCTGGACGAGCCGGCCGCCGGCTTCAACCCGGCGGAGAAGGAGGAGCTGCTGCAGCTCATCCGGCAGATCCGGGACCAGGGCGTGACGGTGCTGCTGATCGAGCACGACATGCGCCTGGTGATGGGCGTGACCGACCGGATCGTGGTCCTGGAGTTCGGAAAGAAGATCGCCGAAGGGCTGCCCGCCGAGGTGCGGGACAACCCGAAGGTGGTCGCGGCGTACCTGGGGGTGCCGGACGATGCTGCTTGAGATCGAGGACGTGAGCCTGCTCTACGGGCGGATCCAGGCGCTGCACGGCATCAGCCTGACCGTGGACGAGGGGGAGATCGTCGCGCTGATCGGCGCGAACGGCGCCGGCAAGTCCACCACCATGCGGGCGATCTCCGGCATCCGGCCGGTCGCCTCCGGCACGATCAAGTTCGCCGGTGAGGACATCACCAAGCTCCGGGCCGACCTTCGGGTCCGGCGGGGGCTGTGCCAGGCGCCCGAGGGCCGGGGCATCTTCCCCGGCATGACGGTGCTGGAGAACCTCGACATGGGCGCGTACACCCGGCGCGACAAGGCCGGCATCGCGCAGGACCTGGCCCGGGTGCTGGACCTGTTCCCGCGGCTGGCCGAGCGGCGCAAGCAGGCCGGCGGCACGCTCTCCGGCGGCGAGCAGCAGATGCTCGCGGTCGGCCGGGCGCTGATGAGCCGGCCGAAGCTGCTGCTGCTCGACGAGCCGTCGATGGGTCTCGCGCCGATGCTGATCCAGCAGATCTTCACGATCATCACGGAGATCAACCAGCAGGGCACCACGATCCTGCTGGTGGAGCAGAACGCCCAGCAGGCGCTGGCGCGCGCCCACCGGGCGTACGTGCTGGAGACCGGCCGGATCGTCAAGAGCGGCACCGGCGCGGACCTGCTGCACGACCCCTCGGTCAAAGAGGCCTACCTCGGCGTGGCCTGACCGACCGACCCCTCGCAATAAGGAGTACAGCCATGTTCCACCCCAACCCCGGACGGCGGGCGGCGCTCGGCGTCGCCGGTGCGGCCGTCCTGCTGCTCTCCCTCGCCGCGTGCGGCGAGAAGGAGAACTCGGCCGAGCCGGGCGACGGCCCGTCGGTGTCCGCCACGGCCGACTCCAACCTGGCCGCGAAGGTGCCGGACGCCATCAAGGCCGACGGCGTGATCAAGGTCGGCACCGACTCGACGTACGCCCCGGCCGAGTTCCTGGACCAGGACGGCAAGACCGTGGTCGGCTTCGACGTCGAGCTGTTCAACGCGGTGGCGCAGAAGCTCGGTCTCAGGGCCGAGTACGAGTCGGCGCCGTTCGACGCGATCCTGCCCGGTGTGGGTTCGGGCAAGTACGAGGTCGGCGTCTCGTCGTTCACCATCAACGCCGACCGTCTGAAGACGGTCAACATGGTGAGCTACTACTCGGCGGGCACCCAGTGGGCGACCAAGAAGGGCAACCCGGCCGGGGTGGACCCGGAGAACGCCTGCGGCAAGAAGATCGCCGTGCAGGTCGGTACGGTCCAGCTCGACGACATCACCGCCCGGTCGAAGAAGTGCACCGACGCCGGCAAGCCGGCCATCAAGATCGACCAGTACCAGGCGCAGAGCGACGCCACCGCCGCCGTGGGCAGTGGCAAGAACGACGCCATGCTGGCCGACTCCCCGGTCGGCGCGTACGCGGTGAAGCAGAGCAACGGCCAGCTGGAGGTGCTCGGCGACATCTACGAGTCGGCGCCCTACGGCTACGCGGTGAACAAGGAGCAGCAGGCGTTCGCCGAGGTGCTCAAGGAGGCCGTGCAGGCGGTCATCGCCGACGGCAGCTACAAGGCGGCGCTCAGCAAGTGGGGTGTCGAGGGCGGCGCCATCACCAACGCTGAACTGAACCCGTCGGTCTGACCATGTCGGCCGACACATCCGGACGGGCACGGCCAGAACCGATCAAGGCCGTGCCCGTGCGGCACCCCGGGCGCTGGGTCGGCGTGGCGGTCATCGCCGTGCTGGTCGCGATGTTCGTGCACATGCTGGTCACGAACTCCGCGTTCCAGTGGTCGTTCATGGTGGACGAGATGTTCCGCCCGCCGATCATCGAAGGGCTGCGCGGCACCATCCTGCTGCTGATCACGTCGATGGTGATCGGCATCGGCCTGGGCATCGTCATCGCGATCATGCGGCTGTCGCCCAACCCGGTGCTGCGCGGCGTGGCCTGGGTGTACACCTGGTTCTTCCGGGCGGTGCCCCGGCTGGTGCTGGCGATCCTCTTCGGCAACCTCGGCATCCTCTGGTCGCGGCTGGAGTTCGGTCTGCCGTTCGACAGGCAGATCGGCGCCCTGTTCGGGCTGCACGACTTCGAGGCCCGGCTGTTCGGGTTCAGCGCGGTGGACATCCTGACCGGCTTCGTCGCCGGCATGCTGGCGCTGGGCCTTTCCGAAGCCGCGTACATGGCCGAGATCGTCCGGGCCGGCATCCAGTCGGTGGACGAGGGGCAGACCGAGGCGGCTCAGGCGCTGGGCATGAGCCGGGCGCAGATCCTGCGGCGGATCGTGCTGCCGCAGGCGATGCGGGTGATCATTCCGCCGACCGGCAACGAGACCATCGCGATGCTCAAGGACACCTCGCTGGTGGCCTTCGTGCCGGTGTCGATGGAGCTGTTCTTCCAGCTCAAGGCCGTCGGTTCCCGGACCTTCCAGCCCTTCCCGATGTACGTCGCGGCGACGTTGTGGTACCTGCTGCTGACCAGCGTCCTGCTGGTGGGGCAGTACTACCTGGAGCGGCACTACTCCAAGGGGTTCGGACGCAGCGGGCGGGCCCGGCAGCGGCTGCGGAATCTGACCGCCGAGAGCGGCAGTACCACGAGTGGGACGGCGCAATGACGGACATGACCGCTTCCCCGCAGACGCGGGCCGCCGAGTTGATGGTCCGGGCCGAGCAGGTGCACAAGTCGTTCGGGCCGCTGGAGGTGCTCAAGGGCATCGACCTGGAGGTCCGCTCCGGCGAGGTGTGCTGCCTGCTCGGGCCCTCCGGCTCCGGCAAGTCGACGTTCCTGCGCTGCATCAACCACCTGGAGAAGATCGACGCCGGCCGCATCTGGGTCGACGGTGACCTGATCGGCTACCGGGAGCGCGGCGGCAAGCTGTACGAGATGCGCGACCGGGACGTGGCCGCGCAGCGCCGTGCCATCGGCATGGTGTTCCAGCGGTTCAACCTGTTCCCGCACATGACGGTGCTGCAGAACGTCATGGAGGCGCCGGTGCTGCTGCGCCAGGCCAAGAAGGCGGAGGCCCGCGAGCACGCCGCGCAGTTGCTGGACCGGGTGGGGCTGGGCGACAAGCTCGGCGCGTACCCCGGTCAGCTCTCCGGCGGCCAGCAGCAGCGGGTGGCGATCGCCCGGGCGCTGGCCATGCGGCCGAAGCTGATGCTGTTCGACGAGCCGACCAGCGCGCTCGACCCGGAGCTGGTGGGCGAGGTGCTGGACACGATGAAGGACCTGGCCCGCGACGGCATGACGATGATCGTGGTGACCCACGAGATCGGCTTCGCCCGCGAGGTGGGCGACCACCTCGTGTTCATGGACGGCGGCGTGGTGGTCGAGCAGGGGGACCCGCGCGAGGTGATCTCGGCGCCGAAGCACGAGCGGACCAAGGCGTTCCTGGCCAAGGTTCTCTGACCTCGGCCTCCGGTGCGGCGCGCGCCGCACCGGAGGCCGGAGTTGTCGGGCGTACGGACTAGAGTCGCAGCCGTGACAGCTACGACGCCGCGCCTGCTCCTCGTCGACGGACATTCCCTGGCATACCGGGCGTTCTTCGCCCTGCCTGTGGAGAACTTCTCCACCACCACGGGGCAGCCGACCAACGCCGTCTACGGCTTCACCTCGATGCTGATCAACGTGCTGCGCGACGAGCAGCCGACCCACATCGTCGTGGCGTTCGACGTGTCCCGCCGCTCCTTCCGCACCGAGAAGTACTCCGAGTACAAGGCCGGCCGCAGCGAGACGCCCACCGACTTCAAGGGCCAGGTCAGCCTGGTCAAGGAGGTCCTCGCCGCGCTGCGCGTGCCGGTGGTCGAGAAGGAGGGCTACGAGGCCGACGACGTCATCGCCACGCTCGCCTGGCAGGCCCGCGACCAGGGCATGGACGTGCTGATCACCACCGGCGACCGGGACGCGTTCCAGCTCGTCGGCGAGCGGGTCACGGTGCTCTACCCGCGCAAGGGCGTCTCCGACCTGGCCCGGATGGACCCGGCCGCGGTCGAGGCGAAGTACGGCGTCACCCCTGATCGCTACCGCGACCTGGCCGCGCTGGTCGGCGAGACCAGCGACAACCTGCCCGGCGTGCCCGGCGTCGGCCCGAAGACCGCGGCCAAGTGGATCAACCTGTACGGCGGCGTCGAGGGCGTGGTGGCCCGCGCCGACGAGATCAAGGGCAAGGCTGGCGACAGTCTGCGCGAGCGGCTCGCCGACGTGATCCGCAACTACGAGATCAACTGCCTGGTCTCCGACCTGGAGCTGCCGGTACGCCCCGAGGACGCCCGCTGGCAGGGCTGGGACCGCGAAGCGGTGCACCAGGTCTTCGACACGCTCCAGTTCCGCATCCTGCGCGACCGGCTCTACCAATACCTGGAAGCGGTCGAGCCGGAGGCCGAGGCGGGCTTCGACCTGGACGGCGCGGTGCTCACCGAGCCGGGCGCGCTCGCGGGCTGGCTCGACACGCACGCCCCGGCCGGCACGCCGGTCGGCCTGGCGGTCACGCTCGACACCGGCCCGAACCGCCGGCACACCGCCACCGTGACCGGGATGGCGCTGGCCACCGCCGCCGGCGCGGGCGCCTGGTTCGACCCGAGCCGGCTGGACGCCGGCGACGAGGCCGCGCTGGCCGGCTGGCTGGCCGACGCCGAGCGCCCGAAGGTGCTGCACGACAGCAAGCCGGCGGTGCTGGCGTTCGCCGCGCACGGCTGGGAGCTGGAGGGCATCGCCCGCGACACCCAGATCGCCGCCTACCTGGCCCGCCCCGACCAGCGTTCGTACGACCTGACCGACCTGGCGCTGCGCTACCTGCACCGCGAGCTGCGCGTCGACGCTCCGGAGACCGGTCAGCTCACGCTCGACGGGTTCGGCGACGAGGGCGCGGCCGAGCAGAACCTCATGCTCCAGGCCCGCGCCACGCTCGACCTGGCCGACGCGATCGACGCCGAGCTGTCCCGCGACGGCGAGCAGTCGGCCCGGCTGATGGCCGGCGTGGAGCTGCCGCTGATGCGGGTGCTCGCCGCGATGGAGCGCACCGGCATCGCCGCCGACACCGACTACCTCTCCGAGCTGGAGGCGCACTTCGCCGCCGAGGTGAAGGCCGCCGCCCAGAGCGCGTACGAGGTGGTCGGCCGCGAGTTCAACCTCGGGTCGCCGAAGCAGTTGCAGGAGATCCTCTTCACCGAGCTGGGCCTGCCCAAGACCAAGCGGATCAAGACCGGCTACACCACCGACGCGGACGCGCTCCAGTGGCTCTACGCCCAGACCGAGCACCCGCTGCTGCACCACCTGCTGCGCCACCGCGACGTGGCGAAGCTCAAGTCGACTGTCGACGGCCTGCTCAAGTCCGTCTCCGACGACGGCCGGATCCACACCACGTTCAACCAGACGGTGGCGGCGACCGGGCGGCTGTCGTCCACCGAGCCGAACCTGCAGAACATCCCGATCCGCACCGAGGAGGGGCGGCGGATCCGCCGCGCGTTCGTCGTCGGCGAGGGCTACGAGTGCCTGCTCACCGCCGACTACAGCCAGATCGAGATGCGGATCATGGCGCATCTGTCCTCCGACGACGCGCTGATCGAGGCGTTCAACTCCGGGCACGACTTCCACGCGGCCACCGCGTCCTCGGTCTTCACCGTCGAGGTCGCGGACGTCACCGCCGACCAGCGCCGCAAGATCAAGGCGATGAACTACGGCCTGGCGTACGGGCTCAGCGCGTTCGGCCTGTCCCAGCAGCTCGGCATCAGCGCCGAGGAGGCGCGCGGGCTGATGGAGAACTACTTCGCCGGGTTCGGCGGGGTGCGTGACTACCTCCAGGAGGTGGTGGCCCGCGCCCGCCAGGACGGCTACACCTCCACCATCCTGGGCCGCCGCCGTTACCTGCCCGACCTGGTCAGCGACAACCGGCAGCGCCGGGAGATGGCCGAGCGGATGGCGCTCAACGCCCCGATCCAGGGTTCGGCGGCCGACATCATCAAGGTCGCGATGCTGCACGTCGACGGCGCGCTGCGCGAGGCCGGCCTGCGCTCGCGGATGCTGCTGCAGGTGCACGACGAGCTGGTCTTCGAGGTCGCGCCGGGCGAGCGGGAGGCGTTGGAGGCGCTGGTGCGCAAGCAGATGGGCGAGGCGTACCCGCTGTCGGTGCCGCTGGAGGTGTCGGTGGGCGAGGGCCGCGACTGGAACAGCGCCGACCACTGACACCCCGCCGCCGTCCCACCCGCGCCACCACCCGCCCGCCCCGGCGGTGATCAAGGAGTTTGTGTCCCCGAACGGGCTCTGGCGTGACACAAACTCCTTGGTCACCTCACAGGAGGCGACGGCGGCGAGAGGAGGGGCGAGTGCGCAGGGGCGGCGGCCTGGAGGGCGGCGGCCAGGCGGTCGCGGACGGCCACCTGGGCCGCGATCCGGGCGTCCAGCACGGCCAGCCGCTCCCGGCCGACCCGCAGCCCGGCCACTGACGGCGGCGCGGACGCCACGTCCCCGTCCAGGCAGGGCAGGAAGATCCGCACGTCGTCGAGCGTCAGCCCGGCGTCGAGCAGGTGACGGATGTTGCGGACCCGGGTGACCACCGCGTCGTCGTACTCGCGGTAGCCGTTCGCGGCCCGGGCCGAGGCGATGAGCCCGTGTTCCTCGTAGTGCCGCAGGGCACGCGGCGTGCAGCCCGTCGCCTTCGCCACCGCGCCGATCCGCACCGCTGTCACCGTCCTCTCACGCGACCACCGCGCCCCCGTCCACCGGCAGCACCACGCCGGTGACGAAGCCCGCCTCCGGCTCGCACAGCCGCCGGATCGCCCAGGCTACGTCCTCCGGGCGGCCGATCCGGCCCGCCGGGGTGTGCGCGAGCTGCCAGTCCCGCACCGCCGCGCGGCGCTCGGGGGACAGGCCACTGTGCACCCCGATGGGGGTGTCGATCGCGCCGGGCGCCACCGCCACCACCCGGATGCCGCGCGGTGCGAGTTCCACCGCCCAGCTGCGGGTCAGCGAGTCCAGCGCGGCCTTGCCGGCCGCGTACACCGAACTGCCCGGCCAGGCGCGCAGGCCGACCGACGTGGTGACGTTGACCAGCACACCGCGTGTCGCGGCGAGCGCCTCGACGGCGGCGTGCGCCAGCCGGACGGGCGCGAGGAGGTTCGTCTCCAGTTGCCGCCGGGCGGCGTCCTCGTCCAGATCCGCCAGCGGCCCGCCGCCGGCCACGCCCGCGTTGTTGACCAGGACGTCCAGGCGGCCGTACCGGTCGAGCGCGGCGCTGACGATCCGGCCGGGCCCGTCGGGCGCGGTGACGTCGGCGGTCAGTGGCGTGATGTCCGGCCGGCCGGCGGCGGTCTCCGACAGCGGCGCGGCGCGCCGGCCGACGGCGACGACGGCGTACCCGGCGGTGGCGAGGGCGTGTGCGGTGGCCCGGCCGATGCCGGTGCCCGCACCGGTGACCACGGCGACGCGTGGTGTGCGGCGTTCCATGCCGGCATCGTCCGACCCTGCCGCCTGCGGCAGGGTCAAGTCAGAGGCCGAGCAGGACGGGCATCGCGTTTACCGCGCCGTGCACCACGAGCAGCGGCCACATGCGGCGGTACCGCGACCACAGGTAGCCGAGGAACAGCCCGGCGACCCCCTGGTTCACGATCACCGACGCCAGGTCGACGGCGGGACGGCCGCTGCCCTGGATGGCCACGTGCCAGACCGCCCACACCAGCGACGCGAGCACGATCGCCGGCCAGCGTCCCAGCAGCGACTCCCACCGGGTCTGCAGCCACCGCCGGTAGAAGACCTCCTCCAGCAGCGCGTTCACCGCGAAGGCCACCAGCAGCGTGACGGCCAGCTCGACCGGCGTGACGGTCCGCCCCCAGTCGCTCGCCGGCACGGCCAGCGGCGTCGCGTAGCTGAGCGCCAGCCACACCGCCACCGGCAGCGCCGGACCCCACCGGTGGGCGGCGTCCGCCGGGGCCGGGCCCGGCGACCACCGTGGCGGCCGGCGGCGCGCGGCCAGGAACACCACGAGGGGTACGCCGAGCAGCAGCGCGAGCTTCAACACCGTGTACGCGGGTTCGCCGCCCAGCAGCGGCATGACGGCGGCGAACGCGATCCCGGCCAGCAGCAGCGGCACCGCCTCGCGGTACGGCGCGACCGGGTCCGGCCACCTCGGGTCGGGCGCGGGCGGGATCAGCCGGATCAGCGCGATCCCGGCCAGCGCCGGGATCCAGCGGCTCCACATCGGCACGGTGCCGTCGTGGTCGGCGCTGTAGCGGATGCCGGTGTTGCCGGTCGCCACCAGGAAGACTGCCGCGACGGCGATCAGGCCGAGGCCCGCCAGGAGGACCACCCGTCCGGCGCGGGGATGACGGCCGGCGGTCGGGACGTCTGTCGTCATCGCCGGCACGGTACCAACGCGCGGCGAACGACCCGGGCGGCTCAGCCCTTGAGCGGGTCGTGCCCCCAGTTCATCAGCGACCAGCGCCACCTGGTGTCCCGCACGTCCCCGGACGGCCGCTGGGCGAGGTGGCGGTGGACGTACCCGATCACCTTGCGCATGTGCTTGTAGTCGGCGGCGGTCAGGTCGGCGCGCTTGCGGCGCAGCAGGTCGACGATGCGCCGGCCGGAGTCGTGCCCGACCGACTCGCCGCCGGCCGTGCCCTTCTTGTGCCAGCCGACGTGCTTGGACTCCTCGGTCTCCAGCCAGCGGGACAGCTCACCCGGCTTCATGTTCACCGCGTCGGTGAACTCCCGGTACGTCTGCTGCGGGTCCTCAGCGCGACTCATGGCGCAGCACCTCCGGGCGGTGGGCGACGTCGCGGCCCGAGTCGTCGTTGGTGATCCGGTACTGCGGCTGCTCCGGCGAGGCGTTCACGGTGTGCCCGCGGACGTGGGTGCGCTCGGTCAGCTTCTCCTTGACCACCCCGTACGCCCGGCCGCTGTGGCTGGCCCAGGAGACGTGGTCCCCGGCGTGGAACTCCTTCTCGGCCATGCCGCCCGGTTACCCGCGGCGGCTACCGAGTAACGGCGTCGTCAGGGCCGGATCTCCGCGATCGGCAGCTTGATCGCGAAGGGCTCGGGCAGCTCGGTCACCTCGCTGCTGTCGTCCACCAGCTCGTACTGCCGCTCGCCGCCCGGGCCGATCCGGTCACCGAGGCGGTACGCGTAGAGGTGCACCGGATCCTGCTCGATCCGCCAGTAGAAGGGGATCCCCGCGGCGGCGTACTCGCCCGGCTTGGCGAACCGGTCGACGCGCCGGGTGCCGGGGGGAGACGATCTCGACGGCCAGGACGACGTCCGCCGGTCGCAGGAGGGACCTGTCGCTCGGCAGCCCGGCGCGGTGGAGCAGGACGTCCGGTCGGCGGCTGGCGTCGACGTCCAACCCGATGCTCACTGCCTGGGTCGCACGCAGATACGCCGGCGCGTGGGATCGCAGCCACCAGGTCAGCAGGCCGGCAGCGTCAGCAGTTCCTCCACCATGTGGTCGGCACGCTGTTGCCGAAGCGGGTCCGGACGCCATGGAGAGGATGGTGTCGCGATCGGCTCGGCGGTCACCAGGGCAACGTAGGGGCGCTACCGCCGCCCCGATCGCACCGCGCGTCCGTCCGGCGTCAGCGGGCCGGTTTCTCGGCGACGAAGATCGCCGTGCCGGGGAACAGCCGGCCGCGCAACGGGCTCCACTGCCCCCAGACGCCCTCGTGCCCGGCCGGCCACTCCGGCTCCACCAGGTCCAGCAGCCGGAACCCGGCGCCGACCAGCTCCCGGATCCGGTCGCCCAGGGTGCGGTGCTGCTCGACGTACGTGGCCACGCCGTGCTCGTCCTGCTCGACGTAGGGGGAGCGGTCGAAGTACGAGTGCACGGCGGTCAGCCCGCCCTCGCCCGGGTCGTCCAGGAAGATCCAGCGCATCGGGTGGGTGACCGAGAAGACCCACCGGCCGCCGGGGCGCAGCACCCGGGCCACCTCGCGCATCGCCGCCGCCGAGTCGTCCACGAACGGGATCGCGCCGAACGCGGTGCAGACCGTGTCGAACGCGGCGTCGGCGAACGGCAGGGCGAGCGCGTCGGCCTGCACCAGCGGCACGCGTACCCCGGTGCGTTCGGCGGCCTCGGCGGCGTGCCGCAACATGCCGGCGGACAGGTCCAGCGCGACCGGCCGGGCGCCCTGGGCGGCGAGCCAGCGGGCGGCGGCGGCCGCCCCGGCGCCGAGTTCGAGGATCCGCCGGCCGGCCACGTCGCCGAGCAGCCGCGCGTCGGCCTCGCGCAGGCCCTCCGGGCACCAGACGAAGTCGGCGTCACCGAGGAACGCGCCGTGCTCTGCCTGGTACGCGTCGGCGTCGGTGTCCCACCACCCGCGGTTGGCCCGGCGGATCTCACCGGCGTCGACCCGTCGGCGGGTCACCCTGTCGTCGTCCACCCGTCCACGCTAGGTCCGGCGGCGTCCGGCCGGTCGGGTGGGGTGGCGGTTGGGACGGGTGTGACGGACGAGACAGCTGTGGCCCCTTACCGCGCAAAATCTCCGCTTTCGCAGCGGATGAGTTCGCGCGGACCCGGGAGGGCTTGCACGCTGTGGTAATGCAGCGGGTAGGCTAGACGATGCGCTCGCGGATCGTGTGCCTCGGCAGGGAGCAGGTGCGCGGTCACCGGAGCCACTAATGATCTTCTCGCGTCGATCGTTCGGTGTGCCCGGCGACGGATCCGTTGGCGCGGCAGAGTCACCGCGACACCCATGCCCGCTGTGACAACCCATCCGACCGGAGCAACCGCCCACATGACGAGCAGCATCGAGGCCACCTCGAGCGCCAACAAGGTCACCCACGACGACCTCGGCTCTGAGGAAGCTTTCCTCGCCGCGATCGACGAGACCATCAAGTACTTCAACGACGGCGACATTGTCGAAGGCACCGTCGTCAAGGTCGATCGGGACGAGGTCCTGCTCGACATCGGCTACAAGACCGAGGGTGTCATCCCCTCTCGGGAGTTGTCGATCAAGCACGACGTGGACCCGGCCGAGGTCGTTTCGGTGGGCGACCACATCGAGGCCCTCGTCCTCCAGAAGGAGGACAAGGAGGGTCGGCTGATCCTCTCCAAGAAGCGGGCGCAGTACGAGCGGGCCTGGGGCACGATCGAGAAGATCAAGGACGAGGACGGCGTCGTCCGCGGTTCGGTCATCGAGGTCGTCAAGGGTGGTCTCATCCTCGACATCGGCCTGCGCGGCTTCCTGCCCGCGTCGCTCGTCGAGATGCGGCGTGTGCGTGACCTGCAGCCGTACGTCGGCCGCGAGCTCGAAGCCAAGATCATCGAGCTGGACAAGAACCGCAACAACGTGGTCCTGTCCCGCCGTGCCTGGCTGGAGCAGACGCAGTCCGAGGTGCGCACCGAGTTCCTCAACAAGCTGCAGAAGGGGCAGGTCCGCAAGGGCGTCGTCTCCTCGATCGTCAACTTCGGCGCGTTCGTCGACCTGGGCGGCGTGGACGGCCTCGTGCACGTCTCCGAGCTGTCCTGGAAGCACATCGACCACCCGTCCGAGGTCGTCGAGGTGGGCCAGGAGGTCGAGGTCGAGGTCCTGGACGTCGACCTGGACCGCGAGCGGGTCTCGCTGTCGCTGAAGGCGACGCAGGAGGACCCGTGGCGTCAGTTCGCCCGCACCCACGCGATCCAGCAGATCGTGCCGGGTAAGGTCACCAAGCTGGTGCCGTTCGGCGCGTTCGTCCGGGTGGACGACGGCATCGAGGGCCTGGTCCACATCTCCGAGCTGGCCGAGCGCCACGTGGAGATCCCGGAGCAGGTCGTGCAGGTCGGCTCCGAGGTCATGGTCAAGGTCATCGACATCGACCTGGAGCGCCGCCGGATCTCGCTGTCGCTCAAGCAGGCCAACGAGGGCTTCGTCGAGGGCGAGGAGCACTTCGACCCGACCCTCTACGGCATGGCCGCGACCTACGACGAGCAGGGCAACTACATCTACCCGGAGGGCTTCGACCCGGAGACGGGCGAGTGGCTCGAGGGCTACGACAAGCAGCGCGAGACCTGGGAGCAGCAGTACGCCGAGGCACGTCAGCGCTGGGAGGCCCACACCAAGCAGGTGCAGACCTCCCGCGCCGCCGACGCCGAGGCCGCTGCCAACCCGGCTCCGCCCGCCACCAGCGGCACCACCACCTCGACCTCGGCCCCGAGCCGTCAGGCCGAGGAGCCGGCCGGCACGCTCGCGACCGACGAGGCGCTCGCCGCGCTGCGGGAGAAGCTCGCCGGCGGCAAGTGACCGGACGCTGACGCCTGCTCGTCCCACCGGACGAGCCGGCGACCGCCTCTGACGACGGGCCCCGTCCCCGCGTTCCGCACCAGCGGAGCGCCGGGGGCGGGGCCCGCGTCGTGTGCCGGGACGGTTTGGCATGTGGACGAGCGATCCGGTTGACTGTCCGGGTGCTGAAGGTGGGGCTGACCGGCGGAATCGGATCGGGCAAGAGCGCGGTGGCGAGCCGCCTCGCCGCGCTGGGCGCGGTGATCGTCGACTCGGACCGCATCGCCCGCGAGATCGTCGCGCCCGGCACCGACGGGCTGGCCGAGGTGGTCGCCGTCTTCTCCGACAGGGTCCTCGACGCCGACGGGGCGCTGGACCGGGCCGCCCTCGGCGCGCTGGTCTTCGGCGAAGGCCGCCCGCCGCACGCTCGAAGGGATCACCCACCCCCGGGTACGCGCACGCAGCGCCGAACTGGTCGCCGCCGCCCCGGCCGACGCGATAGTCGTTCAACGACGTACCGCTGCTGGTCGAGGTGGGGCTCGCGCCCACGTACCACCTGGTGGTCGTGGTGCAGACGGCCGTGCCGACCCGGATGGCCCGGCTGACCCGCGACCGGGGCATGGCCGCGGCGGAGGCGCAGCGGCGCATCGCCGCGCAGGCCGACGACGCCACCCGGCGCGCGGTCGCCGACGTGCTGCTGGCCAACGACGGCACGCTCACCGAGCTGCACGCCGCCGTGGACGCCCTCTGGCGGGACCGCCTGGTGCCCTACGAGCGCAACGTCCGCGAACGCCGCGCCGTGCCGGCCGACCCGGCGGCGCTCGCCGGGCCGGACCCGACCTGGCCCGAGCAGTACGCCCGGCTGGCCGCCCGGATCCGCCACGCGGCGGGCGGTGACGTCCGGGTCGACCACGTCGGCTCCACCGCCGTGCCGGGGCTGGCCGCGCCGGACGTGATCGACATCCAGGTGACTGTCTCCTCGCTGGACGAGGCGGACGGGCCGCTCGCGCAGCGGCTGGCCGAGGCGGGCTTCCCGCGCCTGCCGGGTGACTGGTGGGACGTCCCCCGGCAGCCGGAGCCGGTGCGCTGGCCCAAGCGGCTGCACGGCGGCGCGGACCCGGGGCGTCCGGTGCGGCTGCACCTGCGCGAGGCCGGCTCGCCCGGCTGGCGGTACGCGCTGCTGATGCGCGACCACCTGCGCGCCGACCCGGCGCGGCGGGCCGACTACCTGCAGGTGAAGCGGGAGCTGGCGGCCACCGCGCCGGAGCACGCCGCGTGGGGCACTGTCAACGACCCGTGGTTCGACGAGGAGCACCTGCGCGCCGAGGAGTGGGCCGCGCAGACCGGCTGGCGTCCCTGACGCTCACCCGCGGCCTCGCGCGCGGCGGCGGGCGGGTCAGCGCGACGCCGGGCCCGCTGGACCGGCGGACACACGGCCCGGCGTGAGGTCGAGCCGGACCCAGACACCGGACCCGGTGCGCAGTTCCAGCCGGCGTGGCAGCCCACCGCGGTCGAGCCACCAGCGCCTGCCGCCCGGCACCTCGACCACGTCGACGGCCCGGTCGGCGACCCGGTCCTCCCGTACCCGGAGGGCGCCGTCCGGCGCGTGCGTCCCGGCGCGCAGCGCCGCGTCGATCAGCCGGTCCAGGTCGTCGCCGGGCGGGCGCGCGGGCGCCGCGAGCAGCCCGGCCGGCATCGGCGTCGGCGGCGTGGCCGGCCCGTCGGGGGACCGGTGCGCCTCGGCCACCCGGCCCGGCCGGACCCAGCGCAGGGTACGCCGGCCGCTGCCGTCCTCGATCACCACCAGGTACGCCGACGAGGTAGCCCAGCTCAGCGTGCCCGTGCCGCGCAGGGTGGCGGACGGGCCGAGCGGGGCGGTCACGGTCACCGCCGCGCCGCCGACGGCGCGCAGGCGGGCGGGCAGCGCGGCCAGCCGCTCGGCCTCGTCGTCGGTGAGGTCACGGGGTCCCGGGCCGGCCGCCGAGGGCGTCCACCGGGTGCAGCGTGGGCCGGTCCGCGCGGCTCAGCTCGACGGTGACCGGGGTGCCGTCGGCCAGCCGTCCGGCGAGCCGGTGCAGGCGGGCGTCGGCGTCCAGCCAGAGCGTGGGCCGCGGGTCGCCCGGCACGGCGAGCGGGGCCTGGAGCACGTCCACCGGGATCCCGCCGACGCTGTCGTGGCGCAGCCACCGGCCGTCGGCGCCGGGCGGGTCGACCCGCCCGGCGCCGAGCCCGATCAGCAGGTCGCGTACCGCGCCCAGGCCGTGCCCGCCGCCCGGGGCCCGCATCCGCCAGCCGTCAGTGGGCGGCA
>NZ_KK037233.1:6319999-6340042 GCF_000568915.1 Micromonospora sp. M42
CCGGGTGAGCGGGGGGAGCGCCGGTGACGAGCTCGCGGCGGCCCGGCCGGCCACGGGGCGGGCCGGGCCCGGCGTGCTGGTGCGGGGCGCGGCGGTGCCGGCGGCCGGGCTCACGGGGCACGGACTGGTCGCCGCCGCCCCGGGCGGTGAGGCGGCGGGGGCGACCCGCGCCGCGCGGGCGGCCGGCGTCGTCGGCGGACGGGGGCGCGCCGGTGTCGGGCGGCTCGCGTCGCGGCCGGCGGTCGGGAGAGGTCCCCACGAGTGGAAAACGCGAGAGCGGGGTTTCGGTGACGAGCAGGGGCGCTCGCGGCGGCCGGTCAGCGCCTGCGCGCGACCACCGTCGGCGCGCACGCCGGTCGACCCGGGTGCTGCGGCCCTGGCGCCGGGGGCAACCGGCCCTCGGAAGGGGGCGGTCGCCGGCCCGGTCGGCCGCCGCGAGCGGCCTACGGTACGAGGGTAAACCCGTGAGATGAGCCACACAATGGGAATATCGAAGCTGATCAGGGACGGTCCGTGGTCGTGGCCGGAAGTGTCGGACCGCGGGCGTACGGTTGGTGTCATGGCGCTCGACATTCCCCGGCTCGACGGCCGCTTCCAGGTCGTCAGTGAGTTCCAGCCGGCCGGTGACCAGCCGGCTGCCATCGACGAGCTTGAGCGTCGCGTGCGGCGCGGCGACCGCAACACGGTGCTGCTCGGCGCGACCGGCACCGGCAAGAGCGCCACCACGGCGTGGCTGGTCGAGCGGCTGCAGCGGCCGACCCTGGTGCTCGCCCCCAACAAGACCCTCGCGGCCCAGCTGGCGAAGGAGTTCGGCGAGCTGCTGCCGCGCAACGCCGTCGAATACTTCGTCTCCTACTACGACTACTACCAGCCCGAGGCGTACATCCCGCAGACCGACACCTACATCGAGAAGGACTCCTCGATCAACGAGGAGGTCGAGCGGCTGCGGCACTCGGCCACCATGTCGCTGCTCACCCGGCGCGACGTCATCGTGGTCGCCACCGTCTCGGCGATCTACGGGCTGGGCACGCCGGAGGAATACCTCGACCGGGCCGTGCGGGTGAAGGTGGGGCAGGAGCTGGACCGTGACCAGTTGCTGCGGCGGCTGGTCGACATCCAGTACACGCGCAACGACATGGCCTTCCAGCGCGGCACCTTCCGGGTCCGCGGCGACACGCTGGAGATCATCCCGGCGTACGAGGAGCTGGCGGTCCGCATCGAGCTGTTCGGTGACGAGATCGAGAAGCTCTACTACCTGAACCCGCTGACCGGTGACGTGGTCCGCGAGGTCGACAGCTTGATGATCTTCCCGGCCACGCACTACGCCGCCGGCCCGGAGCGGATGGAACGGGCGATCCGCGACATCGAGGCCGAGCTGGGCGAGCGGCTGGCCGAGCTGGAGCGGCAGGGCAAGCTGCTGGAGGCCCAGCGGCTGCGCATGCGCACCACCTACGACATCGAGATGATGCGGCAGGTGGGCTTCTGCTCCGGCATCGAGAACTACTCCATGCACATCGACGGCCGGCTGCCCGGCAGCCCGCCGCACTGCCTGCTCGACTACTTCCCCGACGACTTCCTCACCGTGGTCGACGAGTCGCACGTGACGATCCCGCAGATCGGCGGCATGTACGAGGGCGACGCCTCCCGCAAGCGGATGCTCATCGACCACGGCTTCCGGCTGCCCAGCGCCGCGGACAACCGTCCGCTGCGCTTCGACGAGTTCCTGGAGCGGGTGGGCCAGATGGTCTACCTGTCCGCCACCCCCGGCCCGTGGGAGCTGGAGCAGGCGCAGGGCGAGTTCGTCGAGCAGGTGATCCGCCCCACCGGCCTGATCGACCCGGAGGTCGTGGTCAAGCCGACAAAGGGCCAGATCGACGACCTCATGCACGAGATCAAGCTGCGCACCGAGCGGGACGAGCGCGTCCTGGTCACCACGCTCACCAAGAAGATGGCCGAGGACCTCTCCGACTACCTGCTGGAGAACGGCATCCGGGTGCGCTACCTGCACTCCGAGGTTGACACGCTGCGCCGGGTCGAGCTGCTGCGCGAGCTGCGCAAGGGCGACTACGACGTGCTCGTCGGCATCAACCTGCTCCGGGAGGGTCTCGACCTGCCCGAGGTCTCCCTGGTGGCGATCCTCGACGCCGACAAGGAGGGGTTCCTGCGCAGCGGCCGGTCGCTGATCCAGACCATCGGCCGGGCGGCCCGTAACGTCTCCGGCCAGGTCCACATGTACGCCGACAAGATCACGCCGTCGATGGCGGACGCGATCGACGAGACCAACCGGCGCCGGGCCAAGCAGATCGCGCACAACGAGGCGAACGGCATCAAGCCGGAGCCGTTGCGCAAGAAGATCCACGACATCCTCGACGACATCTACCGCGAGGCGGAGGACACCGAGAACAGCAACGTCGGCGGTGCCGTGCGGCAGCTCTCCCGGGGCAAGGCGCCGGTGAAGGAGACCCGCAGCCGCCGGGGCGCCGCGACCACCCCGTCCCGCGAGGGCATGGCCCGGGCCGACCTGGCCAACCTCATCCAGGAGCTCAACGACCAGATGCTCGCCGCCGCGCGGGAGCTGCAGTTCGAGCTGGCCGCACGCATCCGGGACGAGGTCGCCGACCTCAAGAAGGAGCTGCGCGGGATGGACGCCGCAGGAGTCCGGTGACCGGCGTGACGGCCGGGGCGGCGCGATGCTGACCGAGGCCGTCGTCGCGCACCCCGATCCGCGACTGCGCCAGTGGGTGGACAGCTACCTCGGCTACCGCGAGGACGTGTCCGTCCCGCTGGCGCGCCGGGAGGTGGCGGGCGCGTTCGTGGTGCTGATCCTGGGCTGGGGCGCCCCGATGGACGTCGCCGACCCGCGTGACCGGGCCCGGGGCGCGTACGGCACGAACGCCTTCCTGGCCGGCCCGTTCGACAGCTGGTGCGCCACCCGCACCGTGGGGACGGGCACCGGGGTCCAGGTGATGCTGACCGCCCCGGCGGCCCGCCGCCTGCTCGGGCTGCCGCTGGCCGAGCTGGCCAACCGGGCGGCGCCGGTCGACGCGGTGGCGGGCTGGCTGGCCCGGCTGCGCGACGAGCTGGCCGCAGCGCCGGGCTGGCCGGAGCGCTTCGCCCGGCTCGACGCCGCGCTGTCCGCGCGGCTGGCGGCGACCACGCCGGTGGACCCGCACCTGCTGGCCGCCTGGCGGCGGCTGGACGGCGGCGGGGAAGCGGTCGGCGTGGCCACCCTGGCCGAGGAGCTGGGCTGGTCGCGTCGCCACCTGTCGGTCCGGTTTCGACGGGAGTTCGGCCTGCCGCCGAGGACCGTCGCCCGTCTGCTGCGTTTCGACCGGGCGTACGCGAGCCTGGGCCGTACCGTGCTCACCGCGCCCTCCGCCGTGCCCGACGACACCGGCTGGGCGGAGCGGGCGGCCCGGTGGGGCTACTACGACCAGTCGCATCTGATCCGGGAGTTCCGCGAGTTCGCCGGCGTCACCCCGGCCGCGCTGGCCGGGCCGGGATCTCATTCGTCCAATCCGGCCTGACCGAGGCGGCGGCAGACTGGCGGCATGCAGAGCGTTTATCCCGTCTTGCGCTATCCCGACGTGCGAGCCGCCGTCGACTTCCTCTGTTCCGCGTTCGGCCTCACCGTGCGCGAGCTGCACGAGCTGCCCGACGGCACCCTGGTCCACGTCGAGCTGGAGTACGCCGGCGATCTGGTGATGCTCGGCCCGGGGCCGGCGCCGCAGCCCCGCCCGGCCGACGACGACTACCGCGTCTACCTGGCGATCGAGGACGTCGACGCGCATCACGAGCGGGCCGGGGCGGCCGGCGCGGAGATCATCAGGGCGCCGTTCGACACCGACTACGGCTCCCGTGACTACATCGCCCGCGACCTGTCCGGGCACGTCTGGTCGTTCGGCACCTACCGCCCCTGAACGACTGGCGCCTACTCCGGGCGTGGTAGCGCTGTGTGGGCGAGGTATTGCCGAGCGTGATGGTCATGCGTACTCTCCTCCCCTGGGAGGCGTGCATGCCGTTGTCAGCAAGTCCCGTGGTCCGGAGGGCGCGGCTCGGTGTGGAGCTGCGCCGGCTGCGCCGTCGCGAGTCGCTCACGTTGGAGCAGGTCTGTGTCCGGCTGGGTTGGGCGTCCACCTCGAAGCTGTCCCGCATCGAGCTGGGGCAGAGTCGGCCCGACCTGGCCGACGTGCTCGACCTGCTCGACGTCTATCAGGTGCCGTCACCGCAGCGGGACGAGCTGATAGTCATCGCCCGGGACGCCGCCACCGGACGCGGCTGGTCCCGGGCGCTCGGCGAGATGGGCGAACGGCAGCGGGCGTACGTCGAGCTGGAGGCGGGCGCCGAGCGCATCGTCGAGTATCAGTGCGCGCTCGTGCCCGGCCTGCTCCAGACCCCGGCGTACGCCCGGTTGCGCGTATCGGCGGGCGCGGCGCTGACCGGGGACGTGGACGTGGAGGCCGAGGTCCGCGCCCGCGCGGCGCGTCAGGAGCTGCTGATCCGGCCGGATCCGCCGCACTACACGGCGCTGATCGACGAGCGGGTCTGCGACCCGGACGGCCTGCCCGGTGACGTGTGGCGTGACCAGATGCGGCATCTGCTCGCCCTCGCCGAGCGGCCTCGCGTCAGCGTCCGGCTGCTGCCCGGCGCGTCCTGCGGCGACGGCCCGCACCCGCTCGCGCCGTTCTCCTACTACGCCTACCCCGATCCGGCGGACCCGCGCACCGTGCTGGTGGAGACGCTGACCACCGACGTGCGCCTGGTGTCCGAGACGGACGTGAGCCACTACGAACGGGTCATCGAGCGGCTGCTCGCGGTCGCGCTGCCACCCGATGCCACGGCCGAGCTGGTGGCCCGGCGGCTGGGGGCTGCGCCGGTGCCCCGTCAGCGCGATCCGCACGACCTGGGCTGACCGGCGCGAGCTGGATCGACCGGCACGAGCTGGCGCGACCACCGGGCCCGGCGCCCCCGATGACCGTCGGGGCCGGTGGCCGCGCAGCGCGCAGGCTACGGCACGGGTACGACAGTTCAGGCCGGGACGTCGGTGAAGTGCTCGACCAGCGGCGGCCCGGCGAAGTACGGGCCGATCAGCCCGCGCCACTGCGCGAACCGGTCGGTCTGGCGGAAGTTCACGTCGTGCGCCTCGACCGAGTCCCACTCGACCAGCAGGACGAACCGGGTGGGCGACTCCACGCCCCGGGTCATCCGCACGGAACGGCAGCCCTCGGCGCCGGCGAGGATCGGCCGTGCCTGCGCGTAGGCGGCGGCGAAGTCGTCCTCGTTTCCGGGCGTCACATCGATCAGCGCGACCTCAAGAACCATGTCCGCAGCCTGCCATGCCACCCCGCCGGGTGTACGCACCGGGGGAGACGCCCGGGCGAGAGTTGCTGGGCTAGCCTCCTAGGATGCGCTACGCGGGGTGAGGCGGCGCACGTCACCCAGCCGTACGACGGCCCGGAGATGCGGCACCTGGGTGTGATGGTGAACAATGGCGCCCGAGGAGGGGAGTATTCCCTCGCGGTGGAGTCGTCAGCACGGAAGAGCGCCGGTACCTTACGGTGGCCCGACCCGGCTCCGTCGGTCGGAACCTGCTGTCAGGCTCCGGCGGAAGAGACCTCCGACAGTCACCCCTGTCAGCGTCGACGCACCCCTGCAGCCCACCCGGCGTACGGTGTGCCCGAGGCCGCGTGTCTGCCGGAGGATGGATTTGAACGTGTCCGCATTGGTGTGGGCGGTAACGCTGATCGCGATGATCGCGGTCCTGCTCGCCGACCTGTTCATCATCGGCCGGCGACCGCACGAGCCCAGCGTCCGCGAGTCCAGCCTCTGGGTGGGCTTCTACGTCGGCCTGGCGCTGATCTTCGGCGGGGTGCTCTGGCTGACCGCCGGTGGCCGCGTGGCGGGGGAGTTCTACACCGGCTGGCTCACCGAGTACAGCCTCTCGGTGGACAACCTCTTCGTCTTCGTCATCATCATGGCCCGCTTCGGGGTGCCCCGGCAGTATCAGCAGAAGGTGCTGCTCGTCGGCATCATCCTGGCGCTGGTCATGCGTGGCGGCTTCATCGCGGCCGGCGCGGCGCTGATCTCCCAGTTCTCCTGGGTGTTCTACATCTTCGGCGCGTTCCTCATCTACACCGCGGTGAACCTGGCCCGGCAGGGCGAGCCGGACGAGGACGAGTTCAGCGAGAACGTGCTGATCCGGTGGAGCCGGCGGGCGCTGCCGCTGTCCCGGGACTACGACGGGGCGAAGATCACCACCCGGGAGAACGGTCGGCGGCTGTTCACCCCGATGCTGATCGTGATGATCGCGATCGGCACCACCGACCTGATCTTCGCGCTCGACTCGATCCCGGCGATCTTCGGCATCACCCAGGAGCCGTACCTGGTCTTCACCGCCAACGTCTTCGCCCTGATGGGGCTGCGGCAGCTCTACTTCCTGCTCGGCGGCCTGCTGGACCGGCTCATCTACCTCAGCTACGGCCTCGCCGTGGTGCTCGGCTTCATCGGCGTGAAGCTGATGCTGGAGGCGCTCGCCGACAACCACCTGCCGTTCATCAATGGCGGCGAGCCCGTGGGGTGGGCCCCGCACATCCCGATCTGGCTGTCGCTCACCGTCATCCTCGGCACCCTGGCCGTGGCCACTGCGGCAAGCCTGGCGAAGTCGTCGCGGGACCGGCGACGGGAGCTGGTCAAGACCCGCCCCTGACCGCAGGGTCAGACGCGGTGCGCGCCGACGAGCGTGGCGGCCCGGTCGGCGGGCAGCTCCTCCTCGACCACCCGGCGGGTCAGGTAGCAGGCGTGCAGCATCCGGCGCCGGCCGCCGTGCGGCTCGGCCGAGACGATCCCGACGTGGTGGACGCGCCGGCCGGGCCGCGCGAAGAAGTAGAGGTCGCCGGGACGTTCGTCGCCGAGCGCCACCGGCGTCGTCGCGTCCGCCTGGTCGTCGGCGTCGCGGGGGAGCGTGATCCCGTGCCGCCGCCAGGCCAGGTGGACCAGCCCGGAGCAGTCGATGCCGTCGGTGGACAGGCCGCCCCAGACGTAGAGCAGGTCACGCAGCCGCTCGGCGACCGCGAGCACCTCCTTGGCCTCGGGGCGTTCGGCCGGCAGCGGCACCAGGTCGCCCTCCGGGGCCCACAGCGGGTCGGCCCGACCCGGTACGCGGACCGGTCGCCCGCCGTCCACCGGCCGCCCGGCCGACTCCAGGCGGGTGCCGAGCACCAGGCCGCGAAGCGCCGGTGCTCCACCCGGCGAGGCGTGCAGCGTGGTGTGGGCGACGTCGACGGTCAGCGCGGCGCCGGCCGGCTCGGCGGTGGTCAGGTGGGCGGTCCGCACCCAGCCCGGGTAGCCGTCGGCGCCGTGTTTCGCGGCGGGCTGGCCGAGCGCGACGACGCGGGCCCAGCCGTCCGGCCGCGTCTCGGTGATCCGTACCGGCTCGCCGAGCAGCAACTGGGTCAGGACGCAGTCACCGACCCGCTGGTCGCGGTCCATCCCGGCGATCCAGCCGGCGACGTCGGGGCAGTCGGCGAGAGCGGGCCGGTCGATCGGGCGCACCGCATCGGGTGCTGTCCACAGGGTCGCCACCGGCACCCGTACGACGGCCTGTCGGCACGGTTGAGGCGCCACGCGTACCCCTCTCTGGAATGGTTCTCCGGGCGACCATATGAAAAATTCTGCCGCTACTCAACCATGTGACTGAATTTTAGCTTCACGGAGGCCGGTGACGCCGAGACCTGGCGCGTCCGGCAGCAGCACGCTCGCGCCCTCGTACCGGATGCCGCCGGTCACCGGCGACCAGGCCAGCCACCAGGCGGCGTCGAGGTCCGACACGGCGGTGGTGCCGTAGGCGGCGACCAGGCTGGCGGCGGCGCCCACGCCGACCGGGCCCTCCATCATCGAGCCGACGATGGTGCCCATGCCGTGCGCGGCGGCCAGGTCCAGCAGCGTGCGGGCCGGTTGCAGCCCACCGCACTTGGCCAGCTTCACGTTGACCATGTCGGCGGCCCGCCGCCGGATCACCTCGACCATGTCCCGCACGTCGAAGACGGACTCGTCGGCCAGGATCGGCAGCCCGACCCGGTCGCTGACCCAGGCCAGCCCGTCCAGGTCACGGCGGTGCACCGGCTGCTCGACCAGCTCGACGTCGAGCCCCGCGTCCTCGATCGCGCGGATCACCCGCACCGCCTCCCGGGGCGTCCAGCCCTGGTTGGCGTCCAGCCGGATCCGCACGTCCGGCCCGACCGCGGCCCGCACCGCGCGCACCCGGTCCAGGTCGCCGCGGGCGTCGGTGCCGACCTTGAGCTTGAGCACCCCGAACCCCTCGGCACCGCGCCGCGCCGCCGTCGCGGCCAGGTCGACCGCGTCGCCGGCGGCCAGCGTGACATCCGTCGGCACCCGCAGCGCCGTGCCGCCGAGCAGACGCACCAGGGGTACGCCGAGCCGCCGCGCGGCCAGGTCGTGCAGCGCCACGTCGACCGCCGCCTTCGCCGACTCGTTGCCGACCACGGCGCGACGCACCAGGGCGCAGCCCGCCTGGAGATCGTCGGCGTCCCGGCCGATCAGCAGCGGCGCGAGCAGTTCGCGTACGCACGCCTCGGCGCCGGCCACCGACGCGCCGGTCACCTGCCAGACCTGCGGCGCCTCACCGAAACCCGAGCGGCCGTCGCCGTCGATCACCTCCACGACCAGCGTGTCCACTGTGGTGGTGCGGCGCAGCGCGGTGACGAACGGGGTGTGTAAGGGGGCCGACAGACGGTGGGTGCGTACCGCGGCGATGGTCATGTGGGGCACCCTATAGCCAACTGGCGGCGAGCAGGGGAGGGCCGATGACCGGGCGGGAATGGGAGCTGGTGGGCGCGCCGAACGCGCGTGACCTGGGCGGACTGCCGACGACAGACGGGCGGCGGGTACGCGCCGGGCGGCTCATCCGCACGCCCGCGCTGGGCCGGCTCACCGACGAGGACCTGCCGGTGCTGGGCAAGCTCGGCCCGGCCTGCGTGGTGGACCTGCGTGACGTCCACGAGCAGGCGGTGGCCCCGCCGGACCGGCTGGCCGGTGCGCCCCGCGTGGTGCACCTGCCCGTCTACGACGCGGCGCATCCCGTCTTCACGTACGTCTCGGCGGTGCTGCAGGGCCACGACCTGAACGCCTACGCGGCGCTGGCCCGGGAGGGCATGCCGGGGGCGATGACGGCGATCTACCGCTGGTTCGTCACCGGCGAGTCGGCGCGGGCCGGTTTCAGCGCGGCGGTGCGGCTGGCCGTCGAGGACGCGAACCTGCCGCTGCTGTTCCACTGCTCGGCCGGCAAGGACCGCACCGGCTGGCTGTCGGTGGTGCTGCTGACCGCGCTGGGCGTCCAGGAGGAGGCGATCCGCGCCGACTACCTGGTGCACAACGAGCTGACCGAGAGCCTGCGCGAGGTGCTGCTGTCCGCGATGATCCAGCGCCGGCCGGACCTGGATCCGGCGGTGGCGCGGCCGCTGCTGGAGGTGCGCCCGGAATACCTGGACGCCGCCTACGACGAGGTGCGCCGGACGCACGGCTCGTTCGAGGCGTACCTGCGCGACGGTCTGGGGGTGACCGACGCGGACCGCGCGGCGCTGCGCGAGCGGCTGCTGGAGTAGCCGGGTCAGCCGGCCAGGTCGTTTCGCGCCGCCCAGACCCGCGCGGAGACGTGCGCGATCAGCCGGCAGGCGTCGTCCTCCACCTCGTCGCCGTCCGCGCCGCCGTCGGCCAGGTCGGTGGTGGTGCAGACGACGATCGTGTACGGCGGCGCGTCGTCCGGGAAGACCACGCCGGCGCCGTGGCGCACGCCGCGCACCCAGCCGTTCTTGTGCGCGATGCGGGTGCCGTCGGGCAGCCCGGCGGCCAGGTCCTCGCGGTGCTCCTGGGCGGCGAGCACGTCGAGCATGGCCGCGCAGGCAGACGGCGAGGCGAGCGGGCCGGGCCGGGTCGCGCCGAGCGCCAGCTCGCCGAGCAGGGCGGCCAGGTCGGCGGCGGTGACCAGGTTGTCGATGCCGGAGTCGCGGGCGGCGAAGTCCTCGATGCCGCGGCCGGTGACGCTGTGCCGCGCCCCGGCGAGCGCCCACGCCCGCGCCACGGCGGGCAGCCCCACCTGGCCGATGCAGATGTTCGTGGCCAGGTTGCTGGACCGGACGATCATCCGTTCGGCGAGCCAGCGCAGCGGCGCGTCCCCGCCGACGCGGTCCCAGACCGCCTCGTCGTTGTCGTAGTTCCGGGCGTTGGCGAACCGGGGCGCGCCCGGCAGCGCGGAGTCGAACGAGTTGCGCACCGGCACCGGCGCGTCCAGGTCGAGCCGGCCGGCCTCGGCGGCGCGGAACAGCGCCACCAGCACGGCGAGCTTCATGGTGCTCGCCGCGTAGTGGGTGGCGTCGGCGCGCCGCGTCCACGCCGGCCGCGCGCCGGGCCGGCCCACGTACGCGGAGACGGTGCCGGGCACCTTGTCCAGGTGCGCGTCGAGCTCCTCCCAGGTCATGGGGGCACCGTAGCCGATCTGCGGGGCAGCGGCGGGCCCGGTGCGGGGCTAGCGTGCGGAGATGACGACCCCGTTGTACGACGACATCGCCGACTGGTACGAGGAGTACGCCAGCGAGACCTCGTCGGTCTACATGGACCGGATCCGGTCGGTGCTGGCCGGCCTGCTGGGCGAGGGCCCGGGCCGCTGCCTGGACCTGTGCTGCGGCACCGGCGCGCACGCGGCCGAGCTGCGCCGTCTCGGATGGACGCCGGTGGGTGTGGATCTGTCCGGCGGGCAACTGCGCCACGCCCGGTCGCGGCTGCCGGTGGCCCGGGCTGACGCGACAGCGCTGCCGCTGGCCGCCGGCGCGGTGCCGGCCGCGGTGTGCGTGCTCGCGCACACCGACATGCCCGACTATCCGGCCGCGCTCGCGGAGGCGGCGCGGGTGCTGGCGCCCGGTGGCCGGCTGGTGCACGTCGGGGTGCACCCGTGTTACGTGGGCGCGTTCGCCGACCGGTCCGAGCCGGAGCGGATCGTGATCGACGGCGGGTACGCCTCACGGGAGCACACGCTGCGGTCGTGGAACGTCGTCGGGGTGCGGGCGCGTGTCGGCGCCTGGCACCTGCCCCTGGCCGACCTGCTCAACGCCGTCACCGCGGCCGGTCTGGTGGTGACCCGGGTGGTCGAGTCCGGCTCCGGGCCTGTCCCCGACGCCCTGGCGATCGCCGCCACCAAGCCCCGCTGACGCCTCGTCCCCGCGATCGTCCTGCTACGGGCGTTCGTCCGGGGCAGTGCCGCCACCGCTGTCGCCCGACCTCCACCGTGGTCGGCCACTCGTCCGCCCGCTTCCGGGATCCGCCCGCCCGCTCCTGCCCCCGTCCGCCGGCTTCCGCCTGCGTCGGCCCGCTCGCTTCTCCTCCGCCCACCGGTTCCGGCCTGCGTCGGGCCGTCCACTGCTGGCTCAGTCCGCCAGTTCCGCGTCATCCGACGGCCGCTCCCATGCCGTCCGCGGAGACCGCCCAATCTCCCACTATCCGGGATCTAGAAGGTCATATCCCGAGATCCGTGTAGATCTTGGTAGGAATCGGCCCCTGGAGGGGCCATTTTGTACCAAGATCTCGCGCTTGGCGGTCGATCATGAGGTTGGCGGCGGTTATGGAGATCGAAAACGCCGCCAACCTCATGATCAACGGGGCAGGGCAGGGCAGAGGGGGAGAGACGGGGGAGCCCGGTCCGCCTGGGGGCGGGCCGGGCTCCGGGTGGGGCGGGGTGGGTCAGCCTGCGTGCTTGCGGCGGGCCGCCATCCGGCCGCGCTGGGTCTGGTCCAGCACCACCTTGCGGATGCGCACCGCGGCCGGGGTGACCTCGACGCACTCGTCCTCGCGGCAGAACTCCAGCGCCTGCTCCAGGGACAGCTTGCGCGGCGGGATCAGCTTCTCGGTCTCGTCGGCGGTCGACGAGCGCATGTTGGTGAGCTTCTTCTCCTTGGTGATGTTGACGTCCATGTCGTCGGAGCGGGAGTTCTCGCCGACGATCATGCCCTCGTACACCTCGGTGCCCGGCTCGACGAAGAGCTGGCCGCGTTCCTGGAGGTTGGTCATCGCGAACGCGGTGACCGCGCCGGCCCGGTCGGCGACCAGCGACCCGTTGTTGCGGGTGCGCAGCTCGCCGAACCACGGCTCGTACGACTCGAAGACGTGGTGCAGGATGCCGGTGCCGCGGGTCTCGGTGAGGAACTCGGTGCGGAAGCCGATCAGGCCGCGCGCCGGGACCAGCCACTCCATCCGGATCCAGCCGGTGCCGTGGTTGACCAGCTGCTCCATCCGGCCCTTGCGGGTGGCCAGGAGCTGGGTGATCGCGCCCAGGTACTCCTCCGGGGCGTCGATGGTCAGCCGCTCGACCGGCTCGCAGGTCTTCCCGTCGATCTCCCGGGTGACGACCTGCGGCTTGCCGACGGTGAGCTCGAAGGACTCGCGGCGCATCTGCTCGACCAGGATCGCCAGGGCCAGCTCACCACGGCCCTGCACCTCCCAGGCGTCCGGCCGCTCGGTGGGCAGCACCCGCAGCGACACGTTGCCGATCAGCTCCTTGTCGAGCCGGTCCTTGACCATCCGGGCGGTGACCTTGGCGCCCTTGACCCGGCCTACCAGCGGCGAGGTGTTGGTGCCGATGGTCATCGAGATGGCCGGCTCGTCCACGGTGATCAGCGGCAGCGGCACCGGGTTCTCGGCGTCGGCGAGTGTCTCACCGATCATGATCTCCGGGATGCCGGCCACGGCGATGATGTCGCCCGGCCCGGCGGACTCGGCCGGCTTGCGCTCCAGGCCCTCGGTCATCAGCAGCTCGGAGATTCGTACCCGCTGGGTGCTGCCGTCGGTGCGGCACCAGGCCACGGTCTGGCCCTTGCTGATCGTGCCCTGGCGGACCCGGCACAGCGCGAGCCGGCCCAGGAACGGCGAGGCGTCGAGGTTGGTGACGTGCGCCTGCAGCGGCGCGCCCTCGTCGTACGCGGGCGCGGGGATGGTGTCCAGCAGGGTGCGGAACAGCGGCTCCAGGTTGCTGCTGTCATCCGGGACCGCGCCGTCGGCGGGCTGGGTCAGCGAGGCGATGCCGTCGCGGGCGCAGGCGTAGACGATCGGGAAGTCGATCTGCTCCTCGTCGGCGTCCAGGTCGAGGAAGAGCTCGTAGGTGTCGTCCACGACCTCCTTGATCCGGGCGTCCGGACGGTCCACCTTGTTGATCACCAGGATGATCGGCAGCCGCGCGCGCAGCGCCTTGCGGAGCACGAACCGGGTCTGCGGCAGGGGGCCCTCGCTGGCGTCGACCAGCAGCACCACACCGTCGACCATGGTCAGGCCGCGCTCGACCTCGCCGCCGAAGTCGGCGTGACCGGGGGTGTCGATGATGTTGATGGTGACCGGTTCCGAGCCGTCCGCCGGCAGGTACCGCACGCCGGTGTTCTTGGCGAGGATGGTGATGCCCTTCTCGCGCTCGAGGTCCATCGAGTCCATGACCCGCTCGGTGTTCTCACCGCGGGCGCCGTAGGCGCCGGCCTGCCGCAACATGGCGTCGACCAGGGTCGTCTTGCCGTGGTCGACGTGGGCGATGATGGCGACGTTGCGGAGGTCGGTGCGTAGCTGCATACCCTCCATACTCCTGTCTGCGGTAGCCCGGGCACGCCTCGGGGTCACCCCGAGATCGCCCGGATCTGCGTCGAAAGTGCTGTGCCGACCGTTCCAGCGACTGGCATGCTGACACCCGTGCGGGGTGTCCGATGCCTGACCTGCTGAGCTGGCTGCAGGAGCTGCCGCCCCTGCTGATCTACCTGGCCGCCGCGGCGATCGTCGCGGCGGAGACCGCGGTGATCGTCGGGCTGCTGATGCCCGGCGAGGCGACCCTGCTTCTGGTCGGCTTCCTAGCGTACGCGGGGACGCTGCGCCTCGCGCCCGTGCTGGTGGCCATGACCGCCGCCGCCGTGATCGGAGACACACTCGCGTGGCGGGCCGGGCGGCGGTACGGCCCACGGCTGCGCGCCTCGGGGGTGGGTGCCCGGATCGGGGCGCACCGGTGGCGGCGGGCCGACTCGCTGCTGGACCGGCTGGGCGGTCGCGGCGTGCTGGCCGCCCGCTGGATCGCGTTCGCCCGTACGCTGGCGCCCCGGCTGGCCGGGTCGGCCGGAATGCCGTACCGGCGGTTCGCGCCGTGGAACCTCGCCGGGGTGGCGAGCTGGGTCGGCGCCTCGGTGCTGGCCGGTTACCTGGCCGGGGAGTCGTACGAGCGGGTGTCGAAGCTGCTCGGCCAGGCCACCGGGGCGGTGCTGGCCCTGCTGCTGTGCCTGCTCGGCGTGGTGCTGGCGGGCCGCTGGCTGGGGCGCAACCCGGACCCGGTGCGCGCGCTGGCCGCCCGGGCCGCCGCGCTGCCGCCGCTGCGCTGGCTGCGGTCCCGGTACGGCGTGCTGTTCTTCCTGGTCGCGATGCGGGTCGGCCCGGCCTGGAGCCTGCTGGTCAACCTGGTGCTGGGGCTGGCGCTGCTGTTCGTCGCCGGGCTGGCCGTGGCGCTGCTGCTGGAGGCGGTGGTCCGGCACAGCGGGCTGGGTGTCCTCGACGGGCTGGTCTCCGACTGGTTCGCCGCCCGGCGTACCCCCGGGGTGGTCGACGCGGCGCAGGCCGCGGTGTCGGGGCTGCGCGGCTGGCTGCTCATCGCCGCGGTCGCCGTGGTGGCGGCCGTGGTGACGGGGCGGGGCCGGCCGTGGCGGGCCGACCCGCTCGGGGTGCTGGGCACCGTCGGCGCGGCAGTGCCGCTGGTGTTGCTCGTCGTTGTCGCGGAGCTGACTGATCCGGGTGGCCCGGACCGGGCCGGTGACCTGTTCCCGACCCAGAACGCGGTGGTGACGGCGAGCTTCGGCACGCTGGCCTGGCTGCTGTCCCGCGGCGCGCGCTGGCCGGTCGGCGTGGCCGTGTGGACGGCCGCGTCGGCAGGCGTGGTCATGGTCACCGGCGCGCGGCTCTACCTGGGACTCAGCACCGCGAGCGGCACCGTCACGGCGGTGCTGCTGGGCATCGCCTGGACCACCGTGTTCGTGGTGGCGTGGGCGACCCGGGACCGGCTGGCGGACGGCGCCGAGCGGCCGGACCCGGCGGATGGCGGCCCGGCCCCACGGGACGCGCCGCCCCGGCCCCGGCGGCGCCGGTCGGCGTCTCGGGTACCCCGCGGACCTGCCGATCCTTGTTAGGGTGCGCCGACGGCAACGACGGGGGAGGTCGGATGCGGCGAGGATTCGGCAGGTGGGCCGCGGTGGCGGTGGCGGCGCTGCTCGCGACGGGCACGCTGACGGCGTGCGGCGAACAGGAACGGCCGGTCCGCGAGGTCGCCGCGGACCTGCCCACGGCGGCGCCGGCGGACGAACCGCAGGAGGCGCCCGCCGACGCGCCCAGCGAGGAGCCACCGGCGGTCGCGGCGATGGGTGGGCGGCCCAGCCCGAGCGCGTCGGCGAAACCGAAACCGGCCGCGAAGCCGTCCCGCACGTCCACGGCCCCGCTGGCCAAGCCGAAGCCGCCGACCGAGACCCAGGTGCCTCCCGCCCCGCCGAAGCCGGCGGACGAGGGCTGTAAGCCGAGCTACCGGGGCACCAAGGCCAGCCAGAGCCAGGTGAAAGCGGCGCTCGCCGATGCCGCGGCGCGCACCTACTGGCCCACCTCGGCGCCGGACATCCGCATCCCGTCGGCCCTGATGAAGGCCACCGCCTGGCAGGAGAGCGGGTGGCAGTCCAACATCATCGCCTGCGATGGCGGGGTCGGGCTGATGCAGGTCATGCCGGCCACGGCGGAGTGGATGAACCAGCGGTTCGGGCAGTCGTACGACATCGACGCCTACCGCGACAACGCCTACCTGGGCGGCACGTACCTGGCCTGGCTGACCAAGTACATCGGCGACATGTACTTCGAGTCCGACTACCGCCTCGACGCCTCGCTGTGCACGTCCACGTTGAACTCCTGCCTGCTCAACGCCGTGATCGCGGCGTACAACTACGGGCACGGCGCGGTGGCGCGGGAGGACCAGCCGCTGACCATCCCCAACCCGCAGTACGTGCGCAACGTGCGGGCGCTGATGACCGAGTGCGAGTGCCTGAGCTTCTGAGCGAACGAGCGAACGAGCGAACGGAACAAACGAACGGGCGGGGCCGGCGAACGTGCCGGCCCCGCCCTGTCCGTCCAGGTCAGTCCCGCGCGGGCACCGGCTCGGCCGGCGCGTCGACGGCGTCGCTGGGCGCGTCGGCGTCCCGGGTGATCCGGCCGGGCCACCAGAACCGGTCGCCGAGCAGGAACGCCAGCGACGGCACCAGCACGGTACGGACCAGCAGCGTGTCCAGCAGCACACCGATGCAGACGATGATGCCGATCTGGGTGAGCGTGATCAGCGGCAGCACGCCGAGCACCGCGAAGACCGCGGCGAGCAGCACGCCCGCGCTGGTGATGACGCCGCCGGTGACCCGCAGCGCCGACAGCATGCCGTCGCGGGTGCCGGTGCGCCGGGCGTCCTCCCGGGCCCGGGTGACCAGGAAGATGTTGTAGTCGACGCCGAGCGCCACCAGGAAGACGAACGCGAGCAGCAGCACCCCGCTGTCCAGCGCCGGGAAGTCCAGCACGTGGTCGAAGAGCAGCCAGGCCGCGCCGAGGCTGGCGAAGAACGACGCGATCACGGTCACCACCAGCAGCAGCGGCGCCAGGATTCCGCGCAGCAGCAGCACCAGCACCGCGCCGACCAGCAGCAGGATGAGCGGCAGGATCAGCTTGAGGTCCTTGGTGTTCGCCTCGTTCGAGTCGTAGGTCGCGGCGACCGAACCACCGACGAGGGCGCCGTCGGGGGCGTCCGCGCCGTCCACGGTGGGCGGCGCGGAATCCGGTACGGCGGCCACGGCGTCGCGCAGCGCCACCACGGCCCGGTCGGAGGCGGCGCTGCCGGGCTCGGCGGTGAGCACCACGTCGATCTGGGCTACCCGGTCTCCGGCGGCGCCCGGCCGGGCCGAGGCGACCCCGTCGACGTCGGAGGCGGCGGCGAGCACCGCCGGGGCGGCCTGCGGGTTGGTGAGCACCGCAACCGGCTGGGTGCTGCCGGCCGGGAACGCCCGGGCGAGCGTCTCCGCCCCGGCGACCGCCTCCGGCTTCTCGCTGAACTGCTCGGTCTCGGACAGGCCGGTGCGGATGCCGAGGCCGCCGAGGGCCAGGCCGGCGAGCAGCAGGACGGCGAGCGCGGCGACCGGCAGCGGCCGGCGGATGACCATCTCGCCGAGGCGGCCCCAGATCCGGCCCTCGCGCGCGGCGCTGCCGACGCGGGGGATGAACGGCCAGAACAGGCCCCGGCCGAACAGCAGCAGGGCTGCGGGGAGCACGAACAGGGCGGAGAGCATGGCGAGGATCACACCGGTGGCGCAGGCGATGGCGAGCGCCCGGTTGGTCTCCTGCTCGGACAGCAGCAGCGTGAGCACGCCGAGGACGACGGTGCTGCCGCTGGCCAGGATCGGTTCGGCGGTGCGGCGCAGCGCCGAGCGCATGGCGGCGAACCGGTCCTCCTCCCGGCGCAGCTCCTCCCGGTAGCGGGCGATGAGCAGCAGGGCGTAGTTGGTCGCGGCGCCGAACACCAGCACGCTGGCGATGCCGGTGACCTGGCCGCTGGGCAGGTAGATGCCGAACGCGGGCACGAGGGACTCCACCACGCGCAGCGTGATCTGCTCGGTCGCGCCCACCACGAGCAGCGGTACGAGCCACAGGAACGGGCTGCGGTAGGTGACCAGCAGCAGCACCGCCACCACGGCGGCGGTGACCAGCAGCAGCGTGGTGTCCGCGCCCTGGAACACCTTGCCCAGGTCGGCGGTGAACGCGGGCCCGCCGGTGACCTCGACGGTCAGCTCGCCGGGCAGGTCACCGACCGTCTCGCGGAGCTTCTCCACCTCGTCGACCACCGCCGACGGGCCGCCCTCGGTGGACAGCGGCACCGCGACCAGCGCCACGGTCCCGTCCGGGGAGACCTGGGCGGGGGAGACCCGGCCGCCGGCGGCGAGTGAGCTCAGCTGGCCGGTGAGGCCGTCGAGCTGACCTCGGTCGGCGCCGCTCAGCGGGGCCTGGTCGGCGCGGCTGACCACGACCAGGGCGGTCTGGGCGTCCTTCGAGGGCAACTGGTCCTGCAGCCGTTCGACCTGCGTCGACTGCCATTTCACGGACAGGCCGGTGCCGGAGACCGGGTCGGGATTGTCCGGCTTCGGCAGCCCGAAGGCGACTACGCCGACGACGAGCGCGACGGCCAGGGTGAGCCAGGCGGCGAGCCGGCCCCGGACGACGCGGGAGAACAGTGACATCGGATGCCCTCACTATTTGGTCGCGGAGGATTCTCTCTGAACGAGTATCTTGATAAGCGAGATTATCCGGGGTGGTTCTATGCTGCAACCGGATCAGTTCGGGCAGGGGGTGTCGGCGAACGGTGGCGCACAGGATGTACCGGCGACGGGACGACCCGCGCGGGCGGATGATCGCCGAGATCACCAACGACCTGCGCCGATACTCCGTCGACGCCCAGCACATCGGGCACGCCTTCGCCGGACTGCACGGGCTCAACGCCACCGACCTGCAGGCGTTGATCGCGGTGATGGAGGCCGAGTTGATCGGCGACCCGATCACCCCCGGCCGCCTCGGTGAGGCGCTCAACATCTCCTCCGGGTCGGTGACCGCCCTCGTCGACCGCCTGGAACGCGGCGGCCACATCCGCCGCGACCGGGACACCGCCGACCGCCGCAAGATCCTCCTGCACTACGCCGACCGTGGCGCCACGCTGGCGCAGAGCTTCTTCGGCCCGCTCGGGCGCCGCACCGACGAGGTGATGGACCGCTTCACCGACGACGAGCTGGCCGTGGTGCAGCGGTTCATGGCGGAGATGGTGCGCTCCATGCGTACCCACCGGGACGAGATCCGCGCCGCGCCCCGCCGCGGCGCCGCACCCGGCCCCGGCGAGGGCGACTGACCGTGCGGCTGGTCACCCGGGCCGCCGCCGCGGCGCTGCGACTACCGGCCGCCCGCACCGGGCGGGTCACCGTCACCCGGGACATCCCGGTCCGGGTCCGCGACGGGGTGACGCTGCGCGCCGACCACTACGCCCCCGACCTGCCCGGCGCGCACTGCGTGCTGATCCGCACCCCGTACGGGCGGGGCGGGCCGATCCGCCTGCTCGGCCGCCTGATCGCCGAGCGGGGCTTCCACGTGGTCATCCAGTCCTGCCGCGGCACGTACGGCTCGGGCGGCGAGTTCGCGCCGCTGGTGCACGAGCGCGACGACGGCCTCGACACGCTGGACTGGCTGCGCCGCCAGCGGTGGTGGACCGGCGCGTTCGGCATGTTCGGCGCCAGCTACCAGGGCTTCGTGCAGTGGGCGCTCGCCGCCGAGGCTGGCGACGAGCTGCGCGCGATGGTCGCCGTGGTGACCGCGTCGGGCACCCGCGACTCCACGTACGCGGGGGAGTCGTTCGCCCTGGACACGGTGCTCACCTGGGCCGAGCTGCTCCAGGCGCAGACGGTGCCCTGGCTGGCCCGGCAGTGGGAACTCAAGCGCGGTCAGCCCCGCCTCGTCCGTGCCCTGGCGCACCTGCCGCTGGCCGAGGCGGACCGGGTCGCCACCGGTGTCACGGTGCCGTTCTTCCAGGAGTGGCTGCGCCACCACACCCCCGACGCCGACTACTGGCGTACCCGGGTCTTCGGCGAACGGATCACCGAGGTGCGCGCCCCGGTCGCCATGGTCAGCGGCTGGCAGGACATCTTCCTGCCGGCCCAGCTCGACGACTACGCCCGCCTGCGGGCCGCCGGAGCGCGACCCCGCCTGGTCGTCGGCCCCTGGACCCACGGCAGCCCGGGGCTGCTCCTGGCGTCGCTGCGCGAAGGGCTGGACTGGCTCGACACGCACCTGGCGGGGCGGCCCGCGCCGCAGCGCGCGCCGGTGCGGGTGCACGTCGCGGCGCCGGCGGCGGCTGGCGTGACCTGCCGGACTGGCCGCCGCCCGCCACGCCCGTGCGGTGGCACCTGCGCTCGG
>NZ_KK037233.1:6340204-6453968 GCF_000568915.1 Micromonospora sp. M42
CCGACCCCGTCGCTGGGCGGGCCGCTGCTCGTGGCCCAGCGGCCGGCGCGGTCGACAACCGGCCGGTGGAGGCCCGGCCGGACGTGCTCACCTACACCACTGGGCCGCTGCCGGAGCCGGTCGAGGTGGCCGGGCCGGTACGCGCCGAGATCCACGTGCGCAGCGAACTGTCGTACCTGGACGTGTTCGTGCGTCTGTGCGACGTGGACCGGCGCGGGCGTTCCTGGAACGTCTGCGACGGGCTGGTCCGGGTCGAGCCGGGCCGGTTCCCGCGCGATCCGTCCGGTGTGGTCGCCGTGCCGGTGACGCTCTGGCCGACCGCGTACCGCTTCGCGCCCGGGCACCGGCTGCGGGTCCAGGTCTCCGGTGGCGCCCACCCCCGGTACGCGCGCAATCCCGGCACCGGTGAGCCACTCGGCACTGCCGTGACTCTTCGTGCTGGTTGGCGAGAGATTCTCAGCGATCGTGAGCATCCCTCGGGGTTGGAGCTGCCGCTCACGCGGACACCGTCCACAGCGGGCTGATAGTCCAAAAAACCGTCCCTGAGCTGGGCACTTTTGCCTAACCGTGGTTAAGCTCGGAGCAAGTGCCCGGTGCCGTGCAGTTATCCGGCGGGGCGCGTCCGCGGATCACACGCCATCACGCGGTGTGATTGTCGTGCCCTCGCCGGTCATCGATCGGAAGGGGATCTGCCATGACGTCGGCCCCGGCGAACCTGCTGGCCGTCCGGAACCTGTTGCTCACCTATCTCAACGTCGACAAGAAGGCCGTACGCGCCGACGACCTGGAGCCGGCGGAGGTCGGCATCGTCGGCGACCCCAACCACCGGGGCGGCTACCACTGCGGATCCGACCGGGTCGTGACGAACGACTACTCGGTGGTGGAGTCCACCCGGGACCGGTCCGGCCTGACCCTGTACGCGTCCGCGTTGGACGTCGGCACGTTCTCCGTCCGCTCCGGCGGCGGTACGCACAACCTGCGGACGTTCTCCACCTGGATGGTGGCGCAGTGCGTGGCGAACGCGGCCGACACCCGGGACATCCGGGAGATCATCTACTCCCCGGACGGGCGGACCGTGCGCCGCTGGGACCGGCTGGGACGGCGCACCAGCGGCGACAGCAGCCACCTGTACCACACGCATTTCAGCTTCTTCCGTGACTCGACAAAGGCGGGGCGTGACCTGACCCCGCTGTTCCGCCGCTATCTGACCGCGATCGGAATGATCGCCACCGCGAAACCGGAGGACGACATGGAACAGACCGACCGGCTCATCAAGGACACCGGCTCGAAGAACCGCACTGTGGGCGACGTCCTGGCCGACCTGCAGAACCTGCGCAACTGGCTGATCTCGCCGGCCAACACCACCGGGCTGGTCAACCCGCCCATGCCCAACTCGCCGTTGCAGCAGATGCTGGCGATGCTGCGCGCCTGGCCGGCGCTGGTCGCGCAGGTGAACGAGTTGTCCGGCCGGGACTTCACCGACGAGCAGCAGATCGTCTCCGGTGTGCTGGCCGGGTTGCCGCCGGAGAAGATCGCCGAGGCCATCCCGCCGCAGATCGCCCGGGACGTGGCCGACGAGTTGTCCCGGCGGTTGATCGCCTGACGGTCCGGCGCCGCGACCGCGGGGTCGCGGCGCCGTCGGCCGGCGCATTCCGCAAGAGCTGTTGCGCAACAGCTCTTGCGGATGTGAGACTCGGGCGCATGGAACAGCGGACCGTCCGGCAGATCACTGACTCGCGGGTGCTCGCCGCGCTCGCCCACCCACTGCGCCGCCGGCTCATGGACGTGCTCAAGGTGTACGGCCCGTGCACCGTCGGCATGCTCGCCGACCGCACCGACCAGGCGCCGGCGAACGTGAGCCACCACCTCAAGGTGCTGGCCGC
The DNA here is from genome assembly GCF_000568915.1 of Micromonospora sp. M42. Lineage (NCBI taxonomy): Bacteria > Bacillati > Actinomycetota > Actinomycetes > Micromonosporales > Micromonosporaceae > Micromonospora > Micromonospora sp. M42. The sequence goes on from NZ_KK037233.1 coordinate 6,342,088, forward strand.
CGCCGACCTGCTGGTCGAGGCGCCCGAGCTGGCACGCGACCGCCGGGAACGCTGGTGGCGGCTGCGCGATCGCGGGGTGCGCTGGTCCAACAGCGACTTCGGCGACGACCCGGCGGCCCGGGTGGTGGCCGACGCGGCCAGCTCGCTCAACCTGGAGCGGCACGCCGAGCTGGTCCGCGCCTGGCACGCCGCCCCCGACGAGGCGCACGCCGCGTGGGGAGAGGGGCCGTTCAGCACCGACAAGTGGCTGCACCTGACCCCGGACGAGCTGGCCGAGCTCAGCCGTGAGGTGATCGCGCTGTTCGCACGGTGGGCCGACCGGCCGGCGCCCGAGGACGGGCAGCGCCGCGAGCCGGTCTTCGTGTTCGCCCACGGCGTCCCGAGCCGGCCGTGACCGTCCACCGCGTTCCGGCGCCGTGCGGGAACGCCTTACCGGGACGCCCGTCGTGACCGCCCCCGCGCGCATGTCGGGGCCGGCCGCCCCGACGCGCGGAGGGCTGTTCCGGCACCGCGACTTCCGGCTGCTCTGGACCGGCCACACGGTGAGCGCCGTCGGCAGCAACATGACCGCAGTGGCGCTGCCGCTGGTCGCGGTCGCGGTGCTCGACGCGAGCACGTTCCAGGTGGCGGTGCTCACCGCCGCGGCGTGGCTGCCCTGGCTGCTGGCCGGCCTGCCGGTCGGGGCGTGGGTCGACCGGGTGCGCCGTCGCCCGGTGATGATCGCCGCCGACCTCGCCGCCGCCGCGTTGTTCGCCAGCGTGCCGGTGGCCGCCCTGGCCGGGATGCTCACCGTCGGGCACCTGCTGGTCGTGGCGCTCGGCGCCGGACTGGCCCGGGTCTTCTTCGAGACCGCCGACCAGGTCTACCTGCCCACGCTGCTGCGTCCCGAGCAGGTGCCCGAGGCCAACGCCCGGCTGCACGCCACCCAGACCGCCAGCTACCTCGTCGGCCCGGGACTGGCCGGTCTCGTCGCCCAGCTCGTCGGCGCGGTGACCGCGGTGGCGCTGGACGCGCTCACCTTCCTGGTCTCCGCGCTCTGCCTGCGCCGGATCAGCGCGGTCGAGGCCCGGCCGCACCGGGACGCCGGGACGACGTCGCTGCGCCGCGAGGTCGCCACCGGACTGCGGTTCGTCGTCCGCGACCCGTACCTGCGGGTGCTGACGGTCTTCGGGGCGGCGAGCAACATCGGGCTCACCGGCTACCAGGCGGTGCTCGTGGTGTTCCTGGTCCGCTCGGCCGAACTCCCGGCGGGCCTGGTCGGCCTCCTGATCGGACTCGCCAGCCTCGGCGGCGTGATCGGCGCCGCGCTCGCCGCGCGCCTGGCCCGCCGGATCGGCAGCGCCCGGACGTTGCTGGTCGCCGGCGCTCTCACCGGGCCGCCCGCGCTGCTCATCCCGCTCGCCGGACCCGGCGCTCGCACGGCGTGGCTGGTGCTCGGCGGTGTGCTCGTGAGCCTGGGCGTCGCGATCGGCAACGTGGTCAAGGGCAGCTTCCGGCAGACGTACACCCCGCACCGGCTGCTCGGCCGCGTCACGGTGAGCATGCATCTGCTCAACTACGGCACCATTCCGCTGGCCGCCCTGCTCGCCGGCGCGCTGGGCGCGGCCTGGGGGCCGGGTGGCGCGATCCGGGTGATGACCGCGTGGCTGGCGCTGACCCCGCTGATCCTGCTGGCCGGGCCGCTACGGAGACGGCGCGACCTGCCGGCCGCGCCGTCCTGATGATGCGCTGCGGCGGCGGTCGGAGCCCGACCGCCGCCACCGGCACGTCACTACATCGGACGGACGTTGTCCGCCTGCGGGCCCTTCTGGCCCTGGGTCACCTCGAACTCGACCTTCTGACCCTCGTTCAGCTCGCGGTAGCCACTGCTCTGGATGGCCGAGTAGTGGACGAACACGTCCGGGCCTCCGCCGTCCTGCTCGATGAAGCCGAAGCCCTTTTCCGAGTTGAACCACTTGACCGTGCCGGTTGCCATGCGTCTCTCCCTGTTCAATGCGGGCGAGCGCCGGCCCCGCGGCCGGTGGTCGCCCTGTACCACCCCGACAGTAACCGTCCGGACCGCAATCCGCTGCCGGAAGCGCGCGGCGCGCCCGTGAATACGTGCCGCGCCGGGAAAATGACCCCGGCGCCGGGCGCGGCGCGGCATGCTTGCCCCGATGAGCACGCAGACGGCTCTGGCCGACCTGGAACAGGAGATCGCGGTGCCCGGCGCGGGCCCGGACCGCCTGCGACTGGTCGACACGCCGTTCGTGCCCGAGGTGCGCCTGCACCTGGCCGAGGACGCCATCCTGTGGTGGGCCCGGATGGAGGCCGCCGCCGGTCGGTCGCTGCCGCCGCCGTACTGGGCGTCGGTCTGGGCCGGCGGGCAGGCGCTGGCCCGGCACCTGCTCGACCACCCCGAACTGGCCGCCGGGCGGCGGGTGCTCGACCTGGCCGCCGGATCGGGGCTGGTCGCCATCGCCGCCGCGCTCGCCGGGGCGGACGAGGTGGTCGCCAACGACATCGACCCGTACGCGGTGGCCGCCGTCACTGTGAACGCCCGCGCCAACCGGGTCCGGGTAGCCGCCGACGGCGACGACCTGCTCGACGGCGTCGCGGGCGCCGACCTGCTGGTGGCCGGGGACGTGCTCTACGACGCCGGACTGGCCGCGCGGGTCCTGCCCTACCTGCGGCGCTGCGCCGACCACGGCGTCGAGGTGCTGGTCGGCGACCCGGACCGGGGTCACCTGCCGCCGGGCGGGCTGGAGCTGGTGGCCAGCTACCCGGTGCCGACCACCGAGCCCTCCGTCGACTCCCCGGTACGCCGGGTGCAGGTGCTGCGACCCCGATGACCCTCAGGGATCTCCGGGTCGGGTGTCGGGGGCCACTGGGGGATCATGCCCGATGTGCCGGGTGACCGGCGGGCCATAGCGTGCAGCTCATGAACGATCTCGTGGCCGCCGCCGGTGAGCTGCCCACCACCCTCCTGATGGGTCTGCTGGGCATCGTGATGCTCGCCGACGCCGTACCCCTGATCGGGGTGCTGGTGCCCGGCGACGCGGCGGTCCTCGCGGCGGTCGGGGCCGGTCGCCCGGCCGGCGGGGCCCTGACCGTCGCCGCGGTGGTCACCGGCTGCCTGGCCGGCTGGTCGCTGAGCTTCTTCGCCGGACGGCGCTGGGGCGGGCAGCTGCGGGAGAGCCGGGTCGGCGGCTGGATCGGCGAGTCCCGGTGGACCGCCGCCGAGACGCTGCTGCACCGCGGTGGCGGACGGATCGTGCTGGTGGCGCCGTTCCTGCCGGTGTTCAACGCGCTGCTGCCGCTGGCCGCCGGCGGGCTGCGGATGTCGTACCGGCGGTTCCTGGCCTGCGCGGCGGCGGGGGCGACCGCCTGGGCCGGGCTCTACGTGGCGCTGGGCCTGACCGCGCGGGCGCTGACCGGGCTGCTGCCCGCGGCGCTCAACCCCACGCTGCTGACCATGGCGGTCGGGCTGCTGCTCGCCGGCCCGGTGCTGCTCGCCACCCGGCGCCGCCTGCGCGCGGTCACCGGCTGACCGCGCCCGGCCCGGCCGCCACGGGGGAGGCCGGACCGGGCGTGTTCACCAGCCGCGGGCGCGCCACTGCGGCAGCGCGGGCCGCTCGGCGCCGATGGTGCTGTCCTTGCCGTGGCCCGGGTAGAACCAGGTGTCGTCGGGCAGCCGGTCGAAGAGCTTGGCCTCGACGTCGTCGATGAGCTGCCCGAAGCGCTCCGGGTCCTGGTCGGTGTTGCCGACGCCGCCCGGGAAGAGAGAGTCGCCGGTGAACAGGTGCGGGGTGCCGGAGGGGTCGCGGTAGAGCAGCGCGATCGAGCCCGGCGTGTGCCCGCGCAGGTGGATGACCTCCAGCGCGCAGTCGCCGACCGGCACCGTGTCGCCCTCGCCGAGCCGCTCGGCGGAGATGGGCAGGCCCTCGGCGTCGTCGGCGTGCACGAGCGCGCGCGCCCCGGTCTTGGCCACCACCTCTTCCAGCGCGACCCAGTGGTCCATGTGCTGGTGCGTGGTCACCACGGCGGCCAGCCCGCCGTCGCCGGCCAGCTCCAGCAGGCGCGGCGCCTCGTTCGCGGCGTCGATCAGCACCTGCTCGCCGGTGGCGTTGCAGCGCAACAGGTAGGCGTTGTTGTCCATCGGGCCCACCGACAGCTTGGTGACGGTGAGCCGGTCGAGCTCGCGCACGGCCGGCGGCCCGCCGGGCGTGACGTCTCCGGTGTAGGTCATGACGATGTTCAGATCCATTCCGGTGGGTTGGGCAGAGGGCCGTCGGGGTCGACGGTGAGCAGCTCGCCCGCGCCCCGGCCGGTCAGCCAGGCGGCGAGTTCCGGCGCGGGGCCGGTGACCGTGGGCGCCCCCTCGGGGTCACCCACGACGAGTTCGGAGGCCGCGCCGTCGAAGCGCAGCACCATGGCCGGCGCGGCCGGATTGCCGGACAGCCCGGTCACCACCTTCGTGCAGCAGCCGCTGGGCGAACGCCTCCGGCCAGTCCGCCGGAAGGTAACCGGCCGCCAGGTCGACGTGGTGGACCTCGACCTCGCGCAGCCGGCCCAGACCAGCATCGCCGCCGGCCAGGGGCCGCGCCGGGTCTGCACGGTGGCGCCCCAGGCGTCCACGGGCATCGCCGCGACCGCCGCGTCGAAGCGCTGGCCGCTGCGGCGTACGTCGTCGAGCAGGTCGGCCGGACCCCGGTCGGCGCCGGCGTCGATGTCGGCGGCGCGGGCCTGCGCCGAGGCGTACATCGGGATGTCCTCGCCGGTGCGCGCGGAGGTGAGCAGGTTGACGAACCCGTCGGCGTTGCGGGCCAGGTGGGTGAGCACGTGCGCCCGGGACCAGCCCGGCAGCAGCGAGGGCGCCGCGACGTCCGCCGCGGTCAGGCCGGACACGGTACGCAGGAGACGGTCGTTCGCCTCGGCCAGCGGGCCGGTCAGCAGCAGGGGGTCGGTGGTCATCGCGTTCTCACGGTTCGACACTAGCGGGCCCGGGCAGGGCGCGCCGCCGGGGAAATCGCTTTCGGCGCGTCGGCGCGGCACCTACCGTCGGGGCCGACGACCTGGGCCGCCCGGTCCGCGTCGTCGCCAACGCGGCACCGGGAGTCGGAGAGGAGGTGGTGTGCATGCCGGTCGCAGCGCGTGTGTTCCACCACGTATCCCTCGACGAGACCAAAGATGACACCATGACTCTCGACCTGACCGCCCTCGGCTGGGACGTCTGTTGTGGGCCCACCTCGACCGGCGCGCCGACAACGTTCCCGGGCGGGTCGCCCGAGTTGACCCGGAGCGTCTGCACCGTGCTGAGCCACCAGGAGCCGGTGCGGGCCCAGGCTCGGCGGCGCCGTGCTCGCCGCCGCCGCCCGTGACCTGAACGCGCTGCCCTGCGCGGGCGACTGGGTGCTGCTGTCCACCTGGCCGGACGGCCCGGTCACGGTGGAGGCGGTGCTGCCGCGGCGTACCGCGCTGGTGCGCCGTACCGCCGGCAAGGACGCCACGGCCAGGTGCTGGCCGCCAACCTCGACGCCGCCGCGGTGGTCGAGCCGGTGCACCCGGAACCGGACGCCGCACGGATCGAACGGCTGCTCTCCCTGGCGCACGAATCCGGGGCGCAGCCGCTCGTCGTGCTCACCAAGGCCGACCTGGCCGCCGACCCGGAGGCGGTGGCCCGGCAGCTGGCCGACCTCGCGCCGGGCGTGCCGGTGCTGCCGGTCAGCGCCGAGCGGGGCGCCGGCCTGGCGCCGCTGCGCCGGTTCGTCGGCCCCGGGCGCACGCTCGGCCTGCTCGGCCCCTCCGGCGCCGGCAAGTCGAGCCTGGTCAACGCGCTGGCCGGGGCGGACGTGATGCGCACCCAGGCGATCCGCCGCGTCGACGGCAAGGGCCGGCACACCACCACCTGGCGGTCGCTGGTGCCGCTGCCGGGTGGGGGAGCGGTGCTGGACACCCCCGGCGTACGGGCGGTCGGCCTGCTCGACGGCGCGGCCGGCCTGGACCGTGCCTTCGCCGACATCGCTGAACTGGCCGCCGGCTGCCGGTACGGCGACTGCGCCCACGATGCCGAGCCGGGCTGCGCGGTGCGCGACGCGCTGGAGGACGGCGCGCTGCCGGTGCGCCGCTGGGAGAGCTGGCGCCGGTTGCAGCGGGAGATCGAGTACGAGGGCGGCCGGCGCGCGGCCCGGCTGGCGGCCGAACGGCGGGGCGGCTGGCGTGGCGGGCGGCGACGTACCGGGCGTCCGGCGCCGCCCCCGGCACCCGGGGCATTCTGAACCTGCGCGAGCCGGTCGGGTGGGCGTGGGTGGTTCCCGCCCGACCGGCCTGAGCTGGGGGAATGTTCGCGAGACGGAAGTTGTCATACGTCGGGGCTAGAGTTGCCGAGGCGTCTTCTCTGCGCCCCGACAACCTGTGAAAACCACCCAGACCCGGCGTCTGGTGCACAGATCCGCCTCATATTCTTCTTCCGGGAGCACACGCACCGTGGCCGACCGACTGATCATCCGTGGCGCGCGCGAGCACAACCTGCGTGACGTCAGTCTCGACCTGCCCCGGGACGCCCTGATCGTCTTCACCGGGCTGTCCGGTTCGGGCAAGTCGAGCCTGGCGTTCGACACCATCTTCGCCGAGGGGCAGCGCCGCTACGTCGAGTCGCTGTCGTCGTACGCCCGGCAGTTCCTCGGGCAGATGGACAAGCCCGACGTCGACTTCATCGAGGGCCTCAGCCCCGCCGTCTCCATCGACCAGAAGTCCACCTCGCGCAACCCCCGCTCCACCGTCGGCACCATCACCGAGGTCTACGACTACCTCCGCCTGCTGTTCGCCCGCATCGGAGAGCCACACTGCCCGATCTGCGGCGAGCGGATCTCCAAGCAGAGCCCGCAGCAGATCGTCGACCGGGTCCTCGCCATGGCCGAGGGCACCCGGTTCATGGTGCTCGCGCCGGTGGTGCGCGGCCGCAAGGGCGAGTACGTCGACCTGTTCGCCGAGCTCCAGGCCAAGGGCTACGCCCGGGCCCGGGTCGACGGCGTGGTGCACCCGCTGACCGAGCCGCCGAAGCTCAAGAAGCAGGAGAAGCACACCATCGAGGTGGTGATCGACCGGCTCAGCGTCAAGCCGAGCGCCAAGCAGCGGCTGACCGACTCGGTCGAGGCCGCGCTCGGTCTCTCCGGCGGCCTGGTGCTGCTCGACTTCGTCGACCTGCCGGAGGACGACCCGGCCCGGGAGCGCCGCTACTCCGAGCACCTGGCCTGCCCGAACGACCACCCCCTCGCGATCGAGGACCTGGAACCCCGGGTCTTCTCCTTCAACGCGCCCTACGGCGCGTGCCCCGAGTGCACCGGCCTGGGCACGAAGAAGGAGGTCGACCCCGAGCTGGTCATCCCCGACCCGGAGCGCACGCTGCGCGAGGGCGCGATCCAGCCGTGGGCCACCGGGCACAACCTCGAATACTTCCTGCGGCTGCTGGAGGCGCTCGGCGAGGCCGAGCACTTCGACATCGACACGCCGTGGCGGAAGCTGCCGTCGCGGGCGCAGAAGACGATCCTGCACGGCTCCGACGACCAGGTGCACGTGCGCTACCGCAACAAGTACGGCCGCGAGCGCTCCTACTACACCGGCTTCGAGGGCGTGGTGCAGTGGATCGAGCGCCGGCACACCGACACCGAGTCGGAGTGGTCCCGGGAGAAGTACGAGGGCTACATGCGGGACGTGCCCTGCGCGGCCTGCGGCGGCGCGCGGCTCAAGCCCGAGGTGCTCGCGGTCACCCTGGCCGGCAAGAGCATCGCCGAGGTCTGCAACCTGTCCGTGGGTGAGGCCGCCGACCTGCTGGCCGGCATCGAGCTGACCGACCGGCAGAAGATGATCGCCGAGCGGGTGCTCAAGGAGATCAACGCCCGGCTGAAGTTCCTGCTCGACGTCGGGCTGGACTACCTCTCCCTGGACCGGCCCGCCGGCACGCTCTCCGGCGGCGAGGCGCAGCGCATCCGGCTCGCCACCCAGATCGGCTCCGGCCTGGTCGGCGTGCTCTACGTGCTCGACGAGCCGTCGATCGGCCTGCACCAGCGCGACAACCACCGGCTCATCGAGACGCTGCTGCGGCTGCGCGGGCTGGGCAACACGCTGATCGTGGTCGAGCACGACGAGGACACCATCCGGGTGGCCGACTGGATCGTCGACATCGGCCCGGGCGCGGGCGAGCACGGCGGCAAGATCGTGCACAGCGGGTCGGTGCCGGCGCTGCTGGACAACACCGAGTCGGTCACCGGGGCGTACCTGTCCGGGCGCAAGTCCATCCCGACGCCTGCCGGCCGTCGCCCGCAGACGCCGGGCCGCGAGCTGGTGGTGCACGGCGCGCGCGAGCACAATCTGCGCAACCTCACCGTGAGCTTCCCGCTCGGCCAGCTCATCGCGGTCACCGGAGTCAGCGGCTCGGGCAAGTCGACGTTGGTCAACGACATCCTCTACACGGTGCTGGCCAACCAGATCAACGGCGCCCGGCTGGTGCCCGGCCGGCACACCCGCATCACCGGCCTGGAGCACGTGGACAAGGTCGTCGGCGTGGACCAGTCGCCGATCGGGCGTACCCCGCGCTCCAACCCGGCCACCTACACCGGCGTCTGGGACCACATCCGCAAGCTCTTCGCCGAGACCACCGAGGCCAAGGTCCGGGGGTACGGCCCGGGCCGGTTCTCGTTCAACGTGAAGGGCGGGCGCTGCGAGGCGTGCTCCGGCGACGGCACCATCAAGATCGAGATGAACTTCCTGCCGGACGTCTACGTCCCCTGCGAGGTGTGCAAGGGCGCGCGCTACAACCGCGAGACGCTCGAGGTGCACTACAAGGGCAAGACTGTCGCCGAGGTGCTGGACATGCCGATCGAGGAGGCGGCCGAGTTCTTCTCCGCCATCCCGGCCATCCACCGGCACCTCCGGACGCTGGTCGACGTCGGCCTCGGCTACGTGCGCCTCGGCCAGCCCGCGCCGACGCTGTCCGGCGGTGAGGCGCAGCGCGTCAAGCTCGCCTCCGAGCTGCAGAAGCGCTCCACCGGCCGCACCGTCTACGTGCTCGACGAGCCGACCACCGGCCTGCACTTCGAGGACATCCGCAAGCTGCTGATGGTGCTGGAGGGGCTGGTCGACAAGGGCAACACCGTCATCACCATCGAGCACAACCTCGACGTGATCAAGACGGCCGACTGGCTCATCGACATGGGCCCCGAGGGTGGCCACCGGGGCGGCACGGTCCTCGCCACCGGCACGCCGGAGGAGGTCGCCGAGGTGCCGGAGAGCCACACCGGGCAGTTCCTGCGGCCGATCCTCAAGCTCGACGGCAAGGCCAAGGGCGCCAAGGCGGCCACCAGCCGGGCGGCCAAGGCCAACGGCAACGGCGGCGCCAAGCCGCGGGCCCGCAAGGTGCCGGCCGCGGCGCGCTGACCGACGTCCTCCATGCGATGCCCGGTACGTTGACGCGCCAGTATGAACCGTGCCCCACGCTGGTGCGTGTTTCCGCAGTAAGCCGAGAGAAAGGCCGGATATGAGTGATGATCAGGCGTTGACCCGACCGGTCACCCAGAGCCGCCGTGCCCTGCTCGCCGGAGCCGGGGCGGTCGGCGCGGCAGTGGTGCTCGCGGGCTGCGGCAGCGACGACGAGGCCTCGCCCGGGCTCGCCCCGACCAGCGGCGGCCCGCCCGGCCCCACCGCCACCGGGGACGCCGGCGGCGGCGACCGGGCCGGCAGCAACTCCGTGGCCCGCACCTCGGACATCCCGGTCGGCGGCGGCGCGGTCTTCGCCAGCCAGGGCGTGGTCATCACCCAGCCCGAGGCCGGCCAGTTCAAGGCGTTCGACCCGATCTGCACGCACCAGCGCTGCCCGGTGTCGAACGTCGACGGCGGCACGATCAACTGCACCTGCCACAACAGCCGCTTCTCCATCGTCGACGGCTCGGTGAAGGGCGGCCCGGCCACCAAGCCGCTCGCCGCGAAGGACATCACCGTCGACGGCGACCAGATCCGCCTGGCCTGACCACCCGCCGCGCCCCCGGTCACCCGGGGGCGCGGCGGCGGCCGGGTGTCAGGGGTGCGGACTAGGCTTGACAGCGTGGCTGACCCCTCGACGTACCGTCCCGCGCCCGGCACCATTCCGGAGTCGCCAGGGGTCTACCGCTTCCGCGACGGCACCGGCCGGGTGATCTACGTCGGCAAGGCGCGCAACCTGCGCAGCCGGCTCAACTCCTACTTCGCCGACCCGGTCGGCCTGCACCAGCGCACCCGGCAGATGGTCTTCACCGCCGAGTCGGTCGACTGGATCACCGTCGCCACCGAGGTCGAGGCGCTCCAGCAGGAATACACCTGGATCAAGCAGTACGACCCGAGGTTCAACGTCCGCTACCGCGACGACAAGTCGTACCCCTATCTCGCGGTCACCCTCGACGAGGAATACCCCCGGTTGCAGGTGATGCGGGGCGTGAAGCGCAAGGGCGTGCGCTACTTCGGGCCGTACTCGCACGCCTGGGCGATCCGCGAGACGCTCGACCTGCTGCTGCGCGTCTTCCCGGCGCGGACCTGCTCGTCCGGGGTGTTCAAGCGGGCCGGGCAGGTCGGCCGGCCCTGCCTGCTCGGTTACATCGGCAAGTGCTCCGCGCCGTGCGTCGGCAGCGTCACCGCCGACCAGCACCGGGAGATCGTCGACGGTTTCTGCGACTTCATGGCGGGCCGCACCGACACCATGGTCCGCCGGCTGGAGAAGGAGATGCTCGACGCCAGCGAGCAACTGGAGTTCGAGCGGGCCGCCCGCCTGCGCGACGACGTCGCGGCGCTGCGCCGGGCCATGGAGAAGCAGACCGTGGTGCTCGGCGACGGCACCGACGCCGACGTGGTCGCCTTCGCCGACGACCCGCTCGAAGCCGCCGTGCAGGTGTTCCACGTCCGCGGCGGCCGGGTGCGCGGCCAGCGCGGCTGGGTGGTGGAGAAGACCGAGGAGCTGAGCACCGGCGACCTCGTGCACCACTTCTGCACCCAGGTGTACGGCGGCGAGCAGGGCGAGGCCGACGTGCCCCGCGAGCTGCTCGTGCCCGAGCTACCCGGCGACGCCGACGCGCTCGCCGACTGGCTCTCCACCCGCCGGGGCAGCCGGGTGTCGCTGCGGGTGCCGCAGCGCGGCGACAAGCGGTCGCTGCTGGAGACCGTCGAGCGCAACGCCAAGGACGCGCTGGCCCGGCACAAGCTCAAGCGGGCCGGCGACCTGACCACCCGCAGCCAGGCGCTCGACGAGATCGCCGACGCGCTCGGCATGAACACCTCGCCGCTGCGCATCGAGTGCTACGACGTCTCCCAGATCCAGGGCACCGACGTGGTCGCCAGCATGGTCGTGTTCGAGGACGGGCTGCCCCGCAAGAGCGAGTACCGCCGCTTCATCGTGCGCGGCGCCACCGACGACCTGTCGGCCATGTCCGAGGTGCTGCGGCGGCGCTTCGCCCGCTACCTCGACGCCCGCGCCGAGACCGGGGAGCTGGGCGAGGAGACCGCCTCCGACCCGGACCGCCCCGGCATCGACCCGACCACCGGGCGGCCGCGCAAGTTCGCGTACCCGCCGCAGCTCGTGGTGGTCGACGGTGGCCCGCCGCAGGTGGCCGCCGCCGCGAAGGCGCTCGCCGAGCTGGGCATCGACGACGTGGCGCTGTGCGGGCTGGCGAAGCGGCTGGAGGAGGTGTGGCTGCCCGACGACGAGTTCCCGGTGATCCTGCCCCGCACGTCCGAGGCGCTCTACCTGCTGCAGCGGGTCCGCGACGAGGCGCACCGCTTCGCCATCACGTTCCACCGGCAGCGGCGCTCCAAGCGGATGACCGAATCGGCGCTGGACAACGTCCCCGGCCTCGGCGAGGTACGCCGCAAGGCGCTGCTGCGGCACTTCGGCTCGCTGAAGCGGCTGTCGTCGGCCACCGTGGAGGAGATCACCGAGGTGCCCGGGGTGGGCAGGCGTACGGCCGAGGCGATCCTGGCCGCGCTGGACGGCTCCACCGACGCCACCACGGCCGCCCCCCGTTCCTGACCCTTCGCCTGCTCGCGCCTGCTCGCGCTGGTCGCGCCTGCCGCCGTGGGCCCCCGGCCGCTGTCCAGCGTGCGTCAACAAACGCCCGTTGTCCGGCCCGCCGGCCCGCCACCGCCGTCGCGTGCCGTGGGTGGAACGCTGTGGGTGTCTCGGGCTGCTTTTGACACCCATGCCGCTCCAGTCGCCGTCGCCAGGTGCCTCGGGTGGAACGCCATGGGTGTCTCCGCCCGCCTTTGACACATACGGCGTTCCAGCCAATGCCTGTTCCCGGTGGGCGGAACCGTCCACCTTGCAGTTCGTGCCTAACGTATGACCGCTTTGTGAGGCTTATCCGGGGGCCGACTGCAAGGTCTGCCGTGCGCGTGCACCGCGAAGGCGCCGCCCAGCGCGCCCTGGGGCCGGTGTCCGGTTTGCCGGGGTGGCGCGTTGTGGTCGGCGCCATGCCCACGGCGGAATCCGGGGTGGGGTGCAGGCGTTGTACATGGCTGACCGCCCAGGCGCCAGGGCCGAGCGCTCAACCCGGTCCGCCCGGCGCCACGGGTCAGGTCACGGGAATCGCCCCGGCCCGGCCGTCGTTACATCCCCCGACGACGAGCACCCCCGCCGGCGGGAATGACCCCGGCCCGGTGGTCGTTACATCCCCGAGCCGCGGAGCAGCCCCTTTCGGGTCGCCCGCGCGCCAGCCCGCTCGACGGGCACCCCCCAAGACTTTCCCCCTTCGCGGCACCCCTGCCGCGTATCCCCCATTTCAGGGAGGCAACCATCATGGCTACCACTCTGCTGCGCAAGACCGTTCTGACCGCTGCCGGTGTCGTCGCCACCGCCGGTGGCATCGCCGGCCCCGCGATCGCCGCCCACGCTGCCCCGGCCGAGAAGGCCGCCATCGTCGCCGACCGCAAGAGCGGTCATGGCGAGCGTGAGCTCGACGTGCGCTACGAGGCCCAGCCCAACTTCTACTTCTGCGGCCCCGCCGCCGCCCGCAACGCGCTGAGCGTGCAGGGCAAGAACATCGACGTGCACGCCATGGCCCGCGAGATGGGCACCACCGAAGCCGGCACCAACTCCATCAACGACATCACCCCGGTGCTGAACAAGGAGACCGGCGCCAAGGACGCCTACAAGTCGGTCGAGATCAGCACCCCCAAGGCCGACGACAAGCAGACCGACAAGCTGCGCGCCGACGTCGTCAAGACCGTCGACGCCGGCCGTGCCGTGGTCGCCAACATCGCCGGCACCGCCACCGACACCGACGGCACCACCCACTCCTTCGAAGGCGGCCACTACATCAGCGTCATCGGCTACCGCGACGACGGCAAGACCGTCACCATCGCCGACAGCGCCGACCCCAACACCGCCACCTACCGGATGAGCATCGACAACCTCGCCGACTGGATCGCCACCCGCGGCTACAGCACCAGCTAAGACCAACACCGCCGCACCCATGGCTGCAGAGCAAGAACAGGCAGCACGCACACCGGAAGGGCCCGACCCCCACCACAGGGGGTCGGGCCCTTCCGCGCGTACGTCAGGACTCGGCGAGGACGGCCAGGATCGCCTCGCCGTACTTGGCGAGCTTGTTCTCGCCCACCCCGCTGACCCGGGACAGTTCGGCCAGGGAGGCGGGCGGCTCGGCGGCGATCTGCCGCAGCGTCGCGTCGTGGAAGATGACGTACGCCGGGACGCCCTGCTCCTTGGCGGTGGCGGCGCGCCACGCGCGGAGCCGCTCGAAGACCGGCGCGGCGGCGGGGGAGAGGTCGGCGACCACAGTGGCCGCGCCCCGGGGCTTGGCGGACCGGCCGGCCGCCGGCCGCTCCGGCTCCTTGCGCAGCGTGACCGTACGGCGGCGGCCGAGCACGTCCGCGCTGGCCTCGGTCAGCGCCAGCGTGCCGTAGTCGCCCTCGACGGCGAGCAGACCCTCGGCGAGCAGTTGCCGCACCACGCCCCGCCACTCGGTCTCGCGCAGCTCGGTGCCGATGCCGAACGTGCTGAGCGAGTCGTGGCCGTACTGGTCGATCTTGTCGGTGTGCTTGCCGAGCAGGATGTCGATGCTGTGCCCGGCGCCGAAGCGCTGGTTGCGTTCGCGGTCGAGCCGGTAGACGGTGGAGAGCAGCTTCTGCGCGGCGACAGTGCCGTCCCAGGACTCGGGCGGGTCGAGGCAGGTGTCGCAGTTGCCGCAGGCGGCCACGCCGGTCTCGCCGAAGTATTCGAGCAGCTGGGCGCGGCGGCAGCGGACCGTCTCGCAGAGCGCCAGCATCGCGTCCAGGTGGGCGGCGAGGTTGCGCCGGTGCGCCAGGTCGCCCTCCGACGTCTCGATCATCTTGCGCTGCTGCACCACGTCCTGCAGGCCGTACGCCAGCCAGGCGGTGGACGGCAAGCCGTCGCGCCCGGCGCGGCCGGTCTCCTGGTAGTAGCCCTCGACCGACTTCGGCAGGTCCAGGTGGGCGACGAAGCGTACGTCGGGCTTGTCGATGCCCATGCCGAACGCGATGGTGGCGACCATGACCAGCCCGTCCTCGCGCAGGAAGCGCTGCTGGTTGGTGGCGCGGGTCGTGGCGTCCAGCCCGGCGTGGTACGGCAGCGCGGGGATGCCGTTGGCGACCAGGAACTCGGCGGTCTTCTCCACCGAGGCCCGGGACAGGCAGTAGACGATGCCGGCGTCGCCCGGGTGCTCGTCGCGCAGCAGGCTGAGCAGCTGGCGGCGGGGCTCCCGCTTCGGCACGATCCGGTACTGGATGTTGGGCCGGTCGAAGCTGGCCACGAAGTGCCGGGCCTCGGTGAGCCGCAGCCGGGTGGCGATCTCGGTGCGGGTCGCCCGGGTCGCGGTGGCGGTCAGCGCGATGCGCGGCACGTCCGGCCAGCGTTCGTGCAGCATCGACAGGTTGAGGTAGTCGGGGCGGAAGTCGTGCCCCCACTGCGAGACGCAGTGCGCCTCGTCGATCGCGAACAGCGCGATCCGGCCGCGTTCCAGCAGGCCGAGCGTGGACCGCACCGCCAGCCCTTCCGGGGCCAGGTAGAGCAGGTCCAGCTCGCCGGCCAGGTAGGCCGCCTCGACCCGGCGCCGCTGCGCCGGGTCCTGCGTCGAGTTGAGGAAACCGGCGCGTACGCCGACGGCGGTGAGCGCGTCGACCTGGTCCTGCATGAGCGCGATCAGCGGGGAGACCACTACCGCCACGCCGTCGCGGACCAGCGCGGGGATCTGGTAGCACAGCGACTTGCCGCCACCGGTGGGCATGAGCACCAGCGCGTCGCCGCCGGACACCACGTGTTCGACGACGTCCTGCTGGAAGCCGCGGAAGGCGTCGTACCCGAAGACCCGCCGCAACACGTCGAGCGCGTCGCCGGTCGGTGGGGAGCCGGCCGGTGCGGAGGTGGTCCGCTCGTCGGTGGGGGAGACCATCCGCGCAGTCTACGAGCGTCCCCCGACAGCGCCCGTCCGGCGAGCCGGTCCGGGGGTGGCGACATGTTCCGGTGGTCACCCCGTGGAATCCCGGACGGGGTCGCAGCCGTTAGAGTCGCTGATTGACCATGCGCGGCCGACCGGCCGCGGCGCCACGGCTGGGGGTAGCGGGTGAGCGAGGCGCGTACAGCGGGTGACCTGGGGCCGAGCGAGGCGGAGACGGCGCCGGCCGAGTCGGACACCTCACTGGTGGTGGTGACCGGGCTCTCCGGCGGCGGGCGCAGCACGGTGGCCCGGGCGCTGGAGAACGTCGGCTACTACGTGGTCGACAACCTGCCCCAGGCGCTGCTGCTCGACATGGCCGAGCTGGCCTTCAAGGCCGGCGGCGCGGCCCGGCGTACGGCGATGGTGCTGGACGTGCGCTCGCGCGCCTTCTCCACCGACCTGGCCGGGGCGATCCGGGAGCTGCGCGAGCGCGGCTTCTCCCCCCGGGTGGTCTTCGTCGACGCCGACGACGAGGTGCTGATCCGCCGGTTCGAGAGCGTGCGCCGCTCGCACCCGCTGCAGGGCGACGGGCGGCTGGCCGACGGCATCGCCGTCGAGCGGACGCTGCTGGAGGAGGCACGCGAGCAGGCCGACGTGATCATCGACACCAGCCACCTGAACGTGAACCAGCTTCGGCGCCGGGTCGAGGAGCTGTTCGGCGGCGAGGACGCCCGCCGGCTGCGGATCACCGTGATCTCGTTCGGCTTCAAGTACGGCCTGCCGCCGGACGCCGACTTCGTGATGGACGCCCGGTTCCTGCCGAACCCGTACTGGGTGCCGGAGCTGCGCGAGCACACCGGCCGGGAGGAGGCGGTCAGCGCGTACGTGCTGGGCCAGGAGGGCGCGGACGCCTTCGTGGCCGGGTACGCCGACCTGGTCAACGCCACCACCGCCGGTTTCGAGCGGGAGGGCAAGCGCTACCTGACCGTGGCGGTCGGCTGCACCGGCGGCAAGCACCGCAGCGTGGCGATCGCCGAGGAGCTGGCCGCCCGGCTGCGCCGCTCCGGTATCGCCGCCAACGCCCAGCACCGGGACCTGGGGCGGGAGTGACCCCGACCAGGGTGGTCGCCTTCGGTGGCGGGCACGGGCTCTCGGCGTCGCTGCGGGCGCTGCGGCACTGCGTACCCGAACTGGACCTGGACATCACCGCGGTGGTCACCGTCGGCGACGACGGCGGGTCCAGCGGGCGCCTACGCGCGGAGCGCGGCGGCCTGCCCCCGGGTGACCTGCGTCAGGCGCTCGTGGCGCTGGCCGGCGACCATCCGGCCACCCGGCGCAGCGCGGCGCTGTTCCAGTACCGTTTCACCACCGCGACGCCGCCCCCGCCGACGCTCGCCGCGCCGGTTCCGGCCGCCCGCGCCGGCGACTCGCTGGCCGGCCACGCGGTCGGCAACCTGTTGCTGCACGGCCTGACCGAGCTGCTCGGCGATCCGGTGGCCGCGCTCGACCACGCGGGCGCGATGCTCGGCGCGGTGGGGCGGGTGCTGCCGATGTCCCGTCAGCCGGTGGGCATCGAGGCCCGGGTCCGCGGCGCGGACCCGGCCCATCCGGACGAGGTGTCCACCGTGCGCGGCCAGCACCAGGTCGCGGTCACCCCGGGCACCGTCGAGTCGCTGCGGCTCAACCCACCCGCGCCGGCCGCGTGCGCCGAGGCGGTGACAGCGGTACGCGCCGCGGACTGGCTGATCTTCGGGCCGGGCAGCTGGTACACGAGCGTGCTGCCGCACCTGCTGGTGCCGGGCCTGGCCGACGCGATCGTCTCCAGTCCGGCGCGGCGGCTGGTGACGCTCAACCTGGTGGCGGAGAAGGAGACCTCCGGGCTCTCCCTGCCCGACCATCTGGACACGCTGCGGCGCTATCTGCCCGAGCTGAAGGTGGACCGGGTGCTGGCGGACTCCACGGCGGTGGGTGATCCCGCGGCGGTCGAACGTGCGGCAGAATCGCTTGGTGCCCGGCTGGTCCTCGCTCCCGTCGCCGTCCTCGACGGCACGCCCCGTCATGATCCAGCCGCACTGGGCGCCGCGCTGGTGCCTGTCCTGCGCGCCGATCGTTAGACACGTACGTAATCACCGGCGACACGCCGGAACCGGTCCGTGAGGGGGCGCACTATGGCGATGACGGCTGCGGTCAAGGACGAGCTGAGTCGGGTCGACGTGCCCAAGCCCTGCTGTCGGCGGGCGGAGATGGCCGCCCTGCTGCGTTTCGCCGGCGGCCTGCACATCGTGTCCGGCCGCGTCGTGGTCGAGGCGGAGCTGGACACCGGCGCGGTGGCCCGCCGGCTGCGGCGGGAGGTGGCCGAGGTCTACGGCTACCCGAGCGAGATCCACGTGCTCGCCTCCGGCGGCCTGCGCAAGGGCAGCCACTTCATCGTGCGGGTGGTCAAGGACGGCGAGGCGCTCGCCCGGCAGACCGGCCTGCTCGACGTGCGGGGCCGCCCGGTGCGCGGCCTGCCGCCGCACGTGGTGGCCGCGAACGTCTGCTGCGCCGTGTCGGCCTGGCGGGGCGCGTTCATGGCGCACGGCTCGCTGACCGAGCCGGGCCGTTCCAGCGCGCTGGAGATCACCTGCCCCGGCCCGGAGTCGGCGCTGGCGCTCGTCGGCGCGGCCCGCCGCATCGGCATCACCGCGAAGAACCGCGAGGTGCGCGGCGTGGACCGGGTGGTGGTCAAGGACGGCGACGCGATCGCCGCGCTGCTCACCCGCATAGGAGCGCACTCCAGCGTGCTGGCCTGGGAGGAGCGGCGGGTACGCCGGGAGGTGCGCGCCACCGCCAACCGGCTGGCCAACTTCGACGACGCCAACCTGCGCCGCTCGGCCCGGGCCGCGGTGGCCGCCGCCGCCCGGGTGACCCGCGCGCTGGAGATCCTCGCCGACGACGCGCCCAACCACCTGACCTCGGCCGGCCGGCTGCGGCTGGAGCACCGTCAGGCGTCCCTGGAGGAGCTGGGCGCGCTCGCCGAGCCGCCGCTGACCAAGGACGCCATCGCCGGCCGGATCCGCCGGCTGCTCGCGCTGGCCGACAAGCGCGCCCGCGACCTGGGCATCCCGGATACGGAAGCGGCAGTCACGCCCGACATGCTCGTGGTCTGATAGGACTCGGGCGGCGAGCACGCGAGCGGGATCACCACCCGCCGCAGCGCGACGCCGCACGCTCGGATATGGTCGCTGCGTACGGCAAGGGGGCCGCGCACAGGCATCCCTCGCCGTGCTCACCGCCTCGGGCGGTCAGGTCTCCGTGACCGCGGCGGGGTGGCCGAGATGACATGTCGACGGCCGGCTCCAACGGTCGGCGCACACACCTCCGCCGGCCCCGGTCTGGCGCCGGCGGACCAGAACGCGAGGAGATGGGACCTGTGACCATCCGGGTTGGCATCAACGGCTTCGGCCGGATCGGCCGCAACTTCTTCCGGGCAGTGCTGGCGTCCGGCGCTGACATCGAGGTCGTGGCGGTCAACGACCTGACCGACAACGCGACGCTCGCCCACCTTGTCAAGTACGACAGCATCCTGGGCCGCCTCCCGCACGAGGTGAAGGCCACCGCCGACGAGATCACCGTGGGCGGCAAGACCATCAAGGCGTACGCCGAGAAGGACCCGGCGAACCTGCCGTGGGGCGAGGTCGGCGCCGACGTCGTCATCGAGTCCACCGGCTTCTTCACCGACGGCACCAAGGCGAAGGCGCACCTCGACGGCGGGGCCAAGAAGGTCATCATCTCCGCGCCGGCTAAGAACGAGGACGTCACCGTGGTCATGGGCGTCAACCAGGACCAGTACGACCCGGCCAAGCACAACATCATCTCGAACGCCTCCTGCACCACGAACTGCCTCGCGCCGATGGCGAAGGTGCTGCAGGACACGTTCGGCATCCAGCAGGGCCTGATGACCACCATCCACGCGTACACGCAGGACCAGAACCTGCAGGACGCGCCGCACAAGGACCTGCGCCGGGCCCGCGCCGCCGCGCTGAACATCGTGCCGACCTCGACCGGCGCCGCGAAGGCGATCGGCCTGGTGCTGCCGGAGCTGAAGGGCAAGCTGGACGGTTACGCGCTGCGCGTGCCGATCCCGACCGGCTCGGCCACCGACCTGACCGTCACGGTCGGCCGGGAGACCACTGTGGACGAGGTCAACGCCGCGCTCAAGGCCGCCGCCGAGGGCCCGCTGCGGGGCATCCTCACCTACAACGAGGACCCGATCGTCTCCGCCGACATCGTGACCGACCCGGCGTCGTGCATCTTCGACGCGCCGCTGACCAAGGTGATCGGCAACCAGGTCAAGGTCGTCGGCTGGTACGACAACGAGTGGGGCTACTCGAACCGCCTGGTGGACCTGGTCAAGCTGGTCGGTAGCTCGCTGTGAGCATCCGCAACCTCGACGACCTGCTCGCCGAGGGGGTGTCGGGTCGGCGCGTGCTGGTGCGCGCCGACCTGAACGTCCCGCTCGACAAGCAGACCGGTGAGATCACGGACGACGGCCGGATCCGGGCCGTCCTGCCGACGCTGAGCGCGCTGGTGCAGGCCGGCGCGAAGGTGGTCGTCTGCTCGCACCTGGGCCGCCCCGAAGGGCGCGCCGGACCCGCAGTTCAGCCTCCGCCCGGTCGCCGGGCGGCTCGGTGAGCTGCTCGGCGCCCCGGTGGCCTTCGCCGAGGACACCGTCGGTGACTCGGCGCGGTCCACCGTGGCCGACCTGGCCGACGGCCAGGTGGCGCTGCTGGAGAACCTGCGGTTCAACAAGGGCGAGACCAGCAAGGACGACGCGGAGCGGGGCGCGTTCGCCGACCATCGCCGCGCTCGGCGACGCCTACGTGGACGACGCGTTCGGCGCTGTGCACCGCAAGCACGCCAGCGTGCACGACGTGCCGGCCCGGCTGCCGCACGTCGCCGGCCGGCTGGTGCTGCGCGAGGTCGAGGTGCTCAGCCGCCTCACCGGCTCCCCGGAGCGGCCGTACGTGGTGGTGCTGGGCGGCTCGAAGGTCTCCGACAAGCTGGCCGTGATCGAGGCGCTGCTGCCGACCGTGGACCGGCTGCTCATCGGCGGCGGGATGTGCTTCACCTTCCTCAAGGCCCAGGGCCACGAGGTGGGCACGTCGCTGCTGGAGAAGGACATGGTCGAGACCTGCCGCAACCTGATGGAGCGCGCGCCCGGCAAGATCATGCTCCCGGTCGACGTGGTGGCCGCCGACGCGTTCGCGCCGGACGCCGCGCACGACACCGTGCCCGCCGACGGCATCCCCAGCCACCGGCTGGGCCTGGACATCGGCCCGGAGACGGTGGCCGGCTTCGCGGCCGCGCTGTCGCAGGCGAAGACCATCTTCTGGAACGGCCCGATGGGCGTGTTCGAGATGGCGGCGTTCGCCAACGGCACCCGGGGCGTGGCCGAGGCGATCACCAAGGCCGACGCGTTCAGCGTGGTCGGTGGCGGCGACTCGGCCGCGGCGGTGCGCGCGCTGGGCCTGGACGAGTCCTCGTTCGGGCACATCTCCACCGGCGGTGGCGCCTCCCTGGAATACCTGGAGGGCAAGACCCTCCCCGGCATCGCGGCTCTGGAGAACTGAATGGCGAGCACGACCCGCCGGCCGCTGATGGCCGGCAACTGGAAGATGAACCTGAACCACCTCGAGGCCAACCTGCTGGTGCAGAAGCTGGCCGCGAGCCTGAACGAGAAGCAGCTCACCGACGTCGAGTGCGTGGTGCTGCCGCCCTTCACCGACCTGCGTACCGTGCAGACCGCGGTGGACGGCGACAAGCTGCTGATCGGCTACGGCGCGCAGGACCTGTCGCCGCATCCGTCCGGCGCGTACACCGGTGACATCGCCGGGCCGATGCTGGCGAAGCTGGGCTGCGGCTACGTGGTGGTCGGCCACTCCGAGCGGCGGCAGTACCACCACGAGGACGACGCGCTGGTCAACGCGAAGGTGTCGGCGGCGCTGGCGAACGGGCTCACCCCGATCCTCTGCATCGGCGAGGGCCTGGAGGTCCGGGAACAGTCGGGGCAGGTGCGGCACTGCTGCGACCAGCTCGACGGCGCGCTGAAGGGGCTCACCGCCGAGCAGGTCACCAAGGTCGTCGTCGCGTACGAGCCGGTCTGGGCGATCGGCACCGGCAAGACGGCCACGCCGGAGGACGCCCAGGAGGTCTGCGGCGCGGTGCGCAAGCGCATCGCCGAGACCTACGACGAGGGCACCGCCGAGCAGGTCCGGATCCTGTACGGCGGGTCGGTCAAGGCGTCGAACGTCGCCGCGATCATGGCGCAGCCGGACGTGGACGGGGCCCTGGTCGGGGGCGCCAGCCTGGACGCGGAGGAGTTCGCGCAGATCTGCCGGTTCCCGGAGCACACCGCCCGCTGATCGCTCGCTATCCTTGACGCTGCCCGTCCACCGGCCGGTGCCGCAGTGCCCGACAGGTCCGGGCAGTGATCGCAACGAGAGGACTGACCCCCGCCATGCCGATCTGGTTCGCCTACACGATGATCACGTTGCTGGTCATCACCAGCGTGCTGCTCGTCCTGCTGATCCTCCTGCACCGCGGTAAGGGCGGCGGGTTGTCGAGCATGTTCGGGGGCGGCGTCAGCTCCAGCCTGGCCGGTTCGTCCGTGGCCGAGAAGAACCTCGACCGCTACACCGTTCTGGTGGGAATCGTCTGGTTCGCCTGCATCATCGGGCTCGGGCTCTGGCTGCGGTTGCAGATGGCCAACGGCACCTGAGTCGGCGCTGAGAAGCGTACAATCTGCGCGCGGTCCGTCACGGACCGCGCGCAGTTTTGTTTCTCCGCGCGTCGCCCGTCGCCCACCCCCTCCGGCGGCGGTCCCCTCCGACGACAGGGAGCGAGCAACCGTGCCCAGCAACAACGTCATCCGCGGCACCCGGATCGGGTCCGCCCCCGAGCGCTTCGACCAGCGCGTGGAGCCCGCGCCGCGCCGCCCGGTCGTCTACTGGTGCCGCCACGGTCACCGGGTCGAGTTCCTGATCGCCGCCGAGGCGGAGACGCCGGCCACCTGGGAGTGCCCCCGCTGCGGCGAGCCGGCCGGCCCCGACCCGGGCGACCCGCCGGGCCGCCAGCGCGCCGAGCCCTACAAGACCCACCTGGCGTACGTGCAGGAGCGGCGCACGCCGGAGGAGGGGGAGGCGCTGCTCGCCGAGGCCCTCGACGCGCTGCGCCGACGTCGTGGCCGCGACTGAGCCGAGGCGTTAAGAAGGGGCCCCTTCTCTACCGGAGACGTTAAGAAGGGGCCCTTCCTTACACCTCAGCGGAGGCTGCGCAGGCGCGGCGGCACGTTGGCCGCCGCGGCCCGGTCGAGCAGCCAGAGCGTACGGGAGACGCCCTGCACCCCGGCGGCCGGCAACTGCACCGGCCCGGCCCCGGCCAGCGCCATGCCCACCGCCCGGGCCTTGTCCGCCCCGGCGGCGATCAGCCACACCTCCTCGGCCGTGTTGATCGTCGGCAGGGTCAGCGTGGTACGCACCGGCGGCGGCTTCGGGCTGCCCCGTACCGCGCTGACCGGGCGGTTGTCGTGGTGCACCGGGTGCTCCGGGAACACCGACGCCACGTGCCCGTCCTCGCCGACGCCGAGCATCAGCACGTCGAAGTGGGGCACGATCGCGTTCCCGGGCCGGGCGGCGGCGGCCAGCTCCCGCGCGTACCCGGCGGCGGCCGCCTCCGGGTCGTCACCGGCCGGGCCGTCGGACGCCGGCATCGGGTGCACCCGGGCCGGGTCCAGCGGCACCGCGTCCAGCAGCGCCGCCCGCGCCTGCGTCTCGTTGCGCTCCGGGTCGCCGGCGGGCAGGAACCGCTCGTCGCCCCACCACACGTCGACCCGGGACCAGTCGACCGCGTCCCGGGCGGGCAGCTGCCCGACCGCCCGGTACACCGCAGCGGCGATCCGCCCGCCGGTCAGCACCACCGACGCCTGGCCGCGCTCGGCCTGCGCGTCGAGCAGCTTCACCACCAACCGGGCCGCCACCGCCTGCGCCAGCAGGTCGGGGTCGGCGTGTACGGCGACACTCGCCTCAGTCATCCGTCGAGCCCTCGTGTTCCGACCGCCCACCGGCGGTCACCTGTGCCTCCGACCACCCGGTCCGGGCGGTCACTCGTTCGCGGTCGCGCCCGCGTGCGCGGTCACGCCGGCCTCGGCCCGCTGGGCGGTCGCCGGATCCTTCCACACGTGCACCCGCTGGGCGGGCCGCTGGTCGAGTCCGGTGATCCCGGCCGCAGCGCCGAGCGCCTCCGCGTACACCTGGTCGGCGTCGAGGCGGCGCAGCTCCTCGGCCAGCTCGTCACCGAGCGGCCGGCGCACCAGCGGCAGCGTGCGGTCCTCCTGCCCGGTACGCCGGAACACCGCGATGCTGTCGTCGCGGGTCAGCGTCAGCTCGTCGCCGTTGGCGCAGCGCAGCTGCACCTGACGCATGCGCGGGAACTCGTCGGTCCGCTCCCAGGTCGGTTCGATGCCGAGCCGGGCCTTGAGCCACCCGCTCATCAGCGCGGCCGTCGGATCCGACGGGGGCGCCACCACGCTGGCCTCGGTGACCCGGGCCTGGGTGGTGTCGAACGCGCCCGCCACCAGCGTGCGCCACGGGGTGATCCGGGTCCACGCCAGGTCGGTGTCGCCGGGGGCGTAGTCGTGGGCCCGCTGCCGCAGCGCGGCGATCGGGTCGGCCGCCTGCGCCGAGTCGGTGATCCGCCGGTCGGCCACCACACCGAGGAAGTCGGTGGCGATCTCCTCCGGCGGCTCGCCGTGCCACCACGTCACCACCGGTACGTCCGGCACCAGCAGCGGCATCACCACGGATTCGGCGTGCAGCGCGAGCCGCCCGTACATCCGGGTCACCACCGCCTCGCACGGCCCGAGCCGGCCGCCCACGACGATCTCCGCGTCCAGCCGGTTGCGGTCGCGCTCCACGTCGGAGCGGACCACCACGAGCAGGCGGCAGGGGTGCGCCGCCGCGGCGATGGTGGCGGCCGCCTCGGCCTCCCGGACCCGCTTCTCGTCCACCACCACGATCAGCGTGAGCGCCATGCCGCTGGCCACCCCGCCCGCGCTGCGCCGTTCCGCGGCCAGCGCCTTGACCACCTCGTTGCCGGTGGTGTCCCACAGCCCGATCAATGGAGCCTCCTGGTTCGCTCGCAGTGCTCGCTCACGCTCTCCGCCAAGCCCGGCCCTCGCGGGCCAGCATCTCGTCGGCGGCCCGGGGTCCCCACTCGCCGGCCCGGTACGGCTCCGGCGTCGTGCCCTCCCAGGCGTGTTCCAGCGGGTCGACGACCTGCCAGCTCTGCTCGACCTCGGCGGCGTCCGGGAACAGCGTCCGGTCGCCGATCAGCACGTCCAGCACGAGCCGCTCGTACGCCTCGGGGCTGGACTCGGTGAACGCCTCGCCGTACTGGAAGTCCATCGCGATGTCGCGGACCTCCATCGTGGTGCCCGGCACCTTGGAGCCGAACTTCAGCACCACGCCCTCGTCCGGCTGCACGCGGATGACGAGCTGGTTGGGACCGAGGGACTCCATGTCGGCGGCGTTGAACGGCAGGTGCGGCGCCTTCTTGAACATGATGGCCACCTCGGTGACCCGCCGGGGCAGCCGCTTGCCGGCCCGGATGTAGAACGGCACCCCGGCCCAGCGCCGGTTCTGGATGCCCAGCTTCACCGCCACGTACGTCTCGGTGGTGGAGCCCGCCGGGACGCCCTCCTCCTCCAGGTAGCCCTTGGCGCGCTCGCCGCCCACCCAGCCGGGCAGGTACTGGCCCCGCACGGTGTCCTCGGAGACGTCGTGCGGCACGGTGATCGCCTTGAGCACCTTGAGCTTCTCGGCGCGGATCTCGTCGGCGTCGAAGCTCGTCGGCTCCTCCATCGCGACCAGCGCGAGCAGTTGGAGCAGGTGGTTCTGGAGCACGTCACGGGCGGTGCCGACGGAGTCGTAGAAGGCGGCCCGGGTGCCGATGCCGACGTCCTCGGCCATGGTGATCTGCACCGAGTCGACGTACTTGGAGTTCCACAGCGGCTCGAACAGGTTGTTCGCGAACCGCAGCGCCAGGATGTTCTGGACCGTCTCCTTGCCCAGGTAGTGGTCGATCCGGAACACGTCCTGGCGGGTGAAGACGTCGTCGACCAGGTCGTTGAGCGCCTTGGCCGAGGGCAGGTCGTTGCCGAACGGCTTCTCCACCACCACGCGGCGCCAGCCGCCGGACCTGTCGTTGTCCGCCATGCCGGTGCGGGCGAGCTGCTTGAGCACCACCGGGAACGCCGCCGGGGGGATGGAGAAGTAGAAGGCGGCGTTGCCGGCGATGCCGTGCGAGTCGCGCAGCTCGTCGAGCGTGGCGGCGAGCTGGTCGAACGCGGCGTCGTCGTCGAACGAGCCGCCGACGAACTTGATGTTGCCGGCCAGCCGGGCCCACACCTCCTCCCGCCACGGGGTGCGGGCGTGCTTCTTGGCCGCCTCGTGCGCCACCGACTCGAAGTCGCCGTCGCCCCAGTCCCGGCGGGCGAAGCCCAGCACCACGAAACCGGGCGGCAGGAGCCCCCGGTTGGCCAGGTCGTAGACCGCCGGCAGTAGTTTCTTGCGGGCCAGATCGCCGGTCACCCCGAAGATCACCAGGGCACACGGCTCGGGGATCCGGGGCAACCGCCGGTCCTGGACGTCGCGCAGCGGGTTCACCGGGCCACCTCCTCCTGCGTCTCGGTCCGCTGATTCCAGGTCATTGATCGTCACGTGCGTGTCCGTCCGGCCGTATCCAGCAGCTGGGCGACGCCAGCCGCCCGCTTGGTCAGGTGCAGTCGCAGCACCGGTCGTTCCCGGCCGGCCAGGGCCCGCCGGTCACCGGCGGCCTGGGCCGCCTGGAGCTGCGCGAAGGTGTACGGACGACCGGGCACTTCCAGATCATCGGTGACCGCACCGGTGATCTGGAGGTGCCGGCCGCGGGTGTCCGTGTGCTCCGGCCGGCGCGGTCCCCAGGTGAAGGTGACCGGCCGCCGGGTGTGCCGTGCCAGCAGCGGGCGCAGCCCGGCCAGCGCCGCGTCGGCCCGCGGGTCGAGGTACGCGGTGACCGCGAGGTGTTCCCGTTCGCCCAGCCCGTCGAGCAGCCAGCACAGCGCGCCGGTCAGGTCGGCCGGCGCGCCGCTCGGGGCGTACACCTCGATCGCGTCCTCCACCGACGACGGCGGCCCGCTGTCCGCCTCGTCGTCGGCCGCCGCGGCGGCGGGCGCCGCGAACGGGTCGGTCCGCAGCGTCACCGCGGCGGTCGCGGCGGCGTAGGTCCAGGTGAGCAGGTGCGCGCCGAGCGGCCCGTTGACGGCGACGTCGGCGGCCACGCCCGGGCCGACGCCCGCGCCGAGGGCGCCGCCGAGACCGACTGTGAGCACGCCCGGCCCGGTGGCGCCGGGGGAGTCGGGGGACTCCACGGCCACCGGCAGGAGCCGTCCGCCGGTCGCGTCGGCGAGCAGCGCGCCCGCCCAGCGGCCCAGGCCGTCGAGTCCGGTGCCGTCGGGGACCAGCGCTACCGTGTGCCGGCCCTCGCCGGGCGCCGCGCCCAGGGCCGCGCCGAGCGCGAGGCCCGGGTTGTCCCGGTCCCGGTCGAGCGCGGCGGTGAGCGCCTCCGCCTCGTCCAGCACCTCGGCGACCGGCGCGCCGGCCAGCGCCGCCGGGACCAGGCCGAACGCGGTGAGCGCGGCCCACGGCCCGACCACGCCGGGCTCGGCCGGGAGCACCACCGCGCCCAGCTCGTCGGCGCGCGCCGCGAGGTCCGTGCCGGGCTCGGTGACCACCACGACGTGCCGGGCGGCATTCGGGCCCTCGTCCGCCCACGCCTGCCGGTAGGCCGCAGGTGGGCGTCGGTGGTCCGGTCCAGGCCGTCCGGGCGGCGAGCACCAGGAGGGTACGCGCCGGGCGGTCGGCGAGCGCGGCCCGGACCGGCCCCGGATCGGCGGTGTCGAGCACCGTCACCGGCCGGCCCAGGCATTCGGCCAGCACCTCGGCGGCGAGCGTGTCGCCGCGGGCGCCGGCCAGCACCACGTGGTCCAGGTCGCTCAGCTCGGCGGCCAGCTCGGCGAGCTGGGGGAGCAGGTCCCGGCTGCGCCGGTGGGCGTGCAGCCAGCCCAGCCGGTCGAGGGCCGCCGACTCGGCGGCGGGCCCCCAGAGGGCCGGGTCGGCGGCGGCGAGCCGGGCCGGGACGTCGTGGGCGACGAGCGTGGCGCGCGCCGACGCGCCGAGGGCGTCCGCGCCGCGCACGGCCAGACCGGCGGCCATGTCGGCCCGCCCGGCCAGCAGGTCACTCACGGTGCCGCCCCTCACCCAAACCACGGTACGGCGCGACGCGTCCCGGGGCCGGGCCCCGGGACGCGTCGGACGCCGTCTGTCACGCGTTGCCGCCGGCCTGCTGCGCCGCCTGCGCGTTCTTCCCGGCGGCCCGGTGCGGGCTGCCCGAGCCCTTGGCCGCCTCGGCGAGGGACTTCTTGACCCCCTCCAGCAGCTCCACCCAGCTCGCCTCGAACTTCTCCACGCCCTCGCGCTCCAGCGTGGCGATCACGTCGGACAGGTCAACGCCCACCGCCAGCAGGTCGGCGAAGACCTGGCGGGCGTCGTCGTACGCGACGGTGACGGTGTCCGGCTTCGTCTCGCCGTGCTCGGCGTAGGCGTGGATCACCGGCTCCGGCATGGTGTTGACGGTGCCGGGCGCGATCAGCTCCTCGACGTAGATGACGTCCCGGTAGTCCGGGTTCTTCGTCGAGGTGGAGGCCCACAGCGGGCGCTGCGGGTGGGCGCCCGCGTCGGCCAGCTTCTGCCAGCGCGCCGAGGAGAACACCTCGCCGTAACGCTCGTACGCCAGCCGGGCGTTGGCGACAGCGGCCTTGCCGCGCAGCGCCTTGGCCCGGTCCGAGCCGATCTTCTCCAGCCGCTTGTCCACCTCGGTGTCGACCCGGGAGACGAAGAACGAGGCGACCGAGCCGATCTTCGACAGGTCGTGCCCGTTGGCCTGCGCCTGCTCCAGTCCGGCCAGGAAGGCCTCCATCACCTGCGAGTACCGGTCCAGGCCGAAGATCAGCGTGACGTTGACGCTGATCCCCTCGGCCAGCGTCGCGGTGATCGCGGGCAGGCCCTCCTCGGTGGCCGGGATCTTGATGAACAGGTTCGGCCGGTCGACCAGCCACCACAGCGCCTTGGCCTCGGCGACGGTCTTCGCCGCGTCGTGCGCCGAGCGCGGGTCCACCTCGATCGACACCCGGCCGTCCACGCCGCCGCTGGTCTCGTACGACGGGCGCATCACGTCGCAGGCCCACCGCACGTCGTACGTGGTGAGCATGCGGACCGCCTCCTCGACGTCCACACCACGTACGGCGAGGTCACGAAGCTGCCAGTCGTACTCGCCGGCGTCGCTCAGCGCCTTGGCGAAGATCGTCGGATTGGTGGTCACCCCGGCTACGTGGCTCTCCCGGCGCAGCTTGTCCAGCCCGCCGGAGCTCAGCCGTACCCGGGAAAGGTCGTCGAGCCAGATCGCCACCCCGGCGCCCTGGAGCTCCTTCAGCCTGTCCGTCATGCCGTCCACGCTCCCCTCAGTTGCCGGTCGTGAAACCGGTGATGTCGCCCACCCGGGTCAGCGCCGCGTGCGCGGCGGCCACGATCCGGTCGGGGGTGAACCCGAACTGCTCGAAGAGCACGGTGTGCGGCGCGCTGGCGCCGTAGTGCTCGATGCTCACGCACTCGCCGCTGTCGCCGACGATCGCGCGCCACGACATCGCGATGCCCGCCTCCACGCTCACCCGTGCCTTTACCCCGCGCGGCAGCACCGACTCCCGGTACGCCTCGTCCTGCGCGAAGAACCACTCCTGGCAGGGCATGGAGACGACCCGGGTGGGGGTGCCGTCGGCCTCCAGCCGCTCCCGTGCGGTGAGGCAGAGCTGCACCTCGGAGCCGGTGCCGACGAGGATCACCTGCGGCTTGCCGTTCGACGCCTCGGCCAGCACGTACCCGCCCTTGGCGACGCCCTCGGCGCCGGCCAGGTCGGTGCGGTCGAACGTCGGCAGCGCCTGGCGGCTGAGCGCCAGCGCGGTCGGCCGGTCGGTGTGCTCCAGCGCCTGCCGCCACGCCCAGACCGTCTCGTTGGCGTCGGCCGGGCGCACCACGTCCAGGCCGGGGATGGCCCGCAGCGCGGTCAGGTGCTCGATCGGCTGGTGCGTCGGGCCGTCCTCGCCGAGGCCGATCGAGTCGTGCGTCCAGACGTACGTCACCGGCAGCTTCATCAGCGCGGCCAGCCGCACCGCCGGGCGCATGTAGTCGCTGAACACCAGGAACGTGCCGCCGTACGGGCGGGTGCCGCCGTGCAGGGCGATGCCGTTGAGGATCGCGCCCATGGCGTGCTCGCGGATGCCGAAGTGCAGCGTGCGGCCGTACTCGTCACCGGGGAAGTCCTTGGTGGCGTGCGCGGCCGGGACGAACGACGGCTCGCCCTTCATCGTGGTGTTGTTGCTCTCGGCCAGGTCGGCCGAGCCGCCCCACAGCTCCGGCAGCACCGGCGCCAGGGCCTCCAGGATCTTGCCGGAGGCGGCCCGGGTGGCGACGCCCTTGGCATCCGCCGGGAAGGTCGGCAGCGCGTCGGTCCAGCCGGTCGGCAGCGTACGGGTGGCCATCCGGTCCCACAGCGCCTTGCGCTCCGGGTTGGCCTGCGCCCAGGCGTCGAACCCGGTGGTCCACTCGGCCTGCTCCTGCGCGCCACGCTCCAGCACCTGACGGGCGTGCTTGAGCACCTCCTCGTCGACCTCGAAGGTGCGCTGCGGGTCGAAGCCGAGGATCTCCTTGGTGGCCTTCACCTCGTCCGCGCCGAGCGCCGAGCCGTGGATCTTGCCGGTGTTCTTCTTGTTCGGCGCGGGCCAGCCGATGATGGTGCGCAGCGCGATGAACGACGGCCGGCCGGTCTCCGCCTTGGCGGCCAGCAGCGCCTGGTACAGCGCCTCCACGTCCTCGTGGTAGTCGCCCTGGTCGGCGTCGCCGCTGCGCCAGTCGACGGTCTGCACGTGCCAGCCGTACGCCTCGTAGCGGGCCGCCACGTCCTCGCTCTTGGCGATGCGGGTGTCGTCCTCGATCGAGATCTCGTTGTCGTCGTAGATCACGCAGAGGTTGCCGAGCTGCTGGTGACCGGCGAGCGCGCTGGCCTCGTGGGTGATGCCCTCCTCGATGTCACCGTCGGAGGCGATGCACCAGATGTCGTGCCGGAACGGCGAGTCGGCGCGGTCCGGCTCGCTGTCGAACAGGCCGCGCTCGCGGCGGGCCGCCATCGCCATGCCGACCGCGTTGCCGAGGCCCTGGCCGAGCGGCCCGGTGGTGGTCTCCACGCCCGGGGTGTGGCCGTGCTCCGGGTGGCCCGGGGTGAGCGAGCCCCACTGGCGCAGCGCCTTGAGGTCGTCCAGCGACAGCGGGTAGCCGGAGAGGAAGAGCTGGATGTAGAGCGTCAGGCTGGAGTGGCCGGCGGAGAGCACGAACCGGTCGCGCCCGGCCCAGTTCGGGTCGGCGGGGTTGTGCCGCATGACCCGGTTGAAGAGCAGGTACGCCACCGGGGCGAGGCTCATCGCCGTCCCCGGGTGGCCGTTGCCGGATTTCTCCACGGCGTCCATGGCCAGCACGCGGACCGTGTCGACGGCCCTGCGGTCGAGGTCGGACCAGTTGAGAGCGGGAAGCTCGGGTCGGTTGGCAGCCACGATGGTTGTGCTCCTCGGCAGATGGGCGGAACCCTCACTGATGACCCTATCGAGCGGTGCTAAACGTCCGCCCGGGGATCTCAGCATGCTGTTCTGTACGGATCGCGGACGTCCGGTCGTTCAACCCCAGGTGTGACGGCTCGCACCGTTGCCGGGTCTGCGGGGCAGCCAAAACGACGCCGCGTAGTGTGTGGGGCGGTGTGTGGACCTCGACGGGTCCGGGCCGAACGACCTCCCCCCGCCGATGCCGGAAGGTGGCAATCCGTGAGCATGATCACCGAGCGCCCCGTCAGCAACCCTGCCGGGCAGCCGCCGGTGGGCGCGGTGGCGGAGGCGCCGGCGAGCGGCCGGCGGGACGTACGCGCCGTGGTGGCGGCGTACGTGGCGCTGACCAAGCCGCGGATCGTCGAGCTGCTGCTGGTCACCACCGTTCCGGCGATGATGCTCGCGGACGGCGGCATGCCGTCGCTGTGGCTGGTCGCCGTCGTGCTTGTCGGCGGCTCGCTCGCGGCCGGCGCGGCGAGCGTCCTGAACTGCTACATCGACCGGGACATCGACCAGCTCATGCGGCGCACCAAGCGCCGCCCACTGCCCGCGCACACGGTTTCTCCGCGCAGCGCGCTGATCTTCGGTCTGGTGCTGGCGGCCGTCTCGGTGGCGCTGATGGCGGCGACCACCAACTGGCTGGCGACGGTGCTGACGCTCGCCGCGATCGCCTACTACGACCTGGTCTACACGCTGTGGCTGAAGCGGACCACCGCCGCCAACACGTTCTGGGGCGGTATCTGCGGGGCCGCGCCGGTGCTGATCGGCTGGGCCGCCGTCACCGGCTCGCTGGCGCCGGCCGCGTGGGGCCTGTTCGCCGTGGTCTTCTTCTGGCAGATGCCGCACTTCTACGCGCTGGCCATCAAGTACAAGGCCGACTACGCGCGCGCCGGCGTGCCGATGCTGCCGGTGGTGGCCTCGGTCCGGCGGGTCAACGCCGAGATCATCGGGTTCTCCTGGCTGACCGTGCTCTCCTCGCTGGCGGTCTGGCCGCTCGGGATGAGCCCGATCTACGGTGTCACCGCGCTCGTGGTCGGCGGGATCTTCCTCGTCGAGGCGCACAAGCTGTGCCGTCGCGCGACGCGGGGCGAGGCGGTCAAGCCGATGCGGCTGTTCCACTGGTCCACCACGTACCTCACGATCCTCTTCGCGGCCGTCGCGCTCGACGCGCTGCTCTGACGCGCCCGTCCGGCGGTTCATCAGAAATTTTTTTCGGGCTTCCCCGGAGGGGTTCAACCCGGACAGATTGTGACGATCTCGCCCGCCCGCTTCGCCCAGATATAAGCGACATATGCAGGCGAATTACCTGTGGTTCTTCTTAAACCGGCGGGTAATTGGCATCACATTCAGTTCATGGTTCTCGCACATCCGGGTGGAACTCTGCTTAGGCTTCGCGTCATGGCAGATGGTTCCGATACGACGCTGACGGCTGACAAGACCGCGGAGCAGGCCCCCAACGGCCTGGTCGCGGGCATCAAGTCGTTCGCCGCCGGACACGGCGGCGCGAAGGCGGTCATCGAGTACGTCGGCAAGCGCGGCGCACGGATCGTCCTCGTGGGTTCCGACGGGGTATGGGCAGACCAGTTCGCCGACGGCACCGACGTCGCGCGGCAGGCCTGCGCGAAGGCCGGGGTCGACGTCGAGAACGCCTGGGAGCGTGAACTGATGGACCAGATGCGTCCGAGCAACGACCTGTGGCGGTCGATGGCCCGGCGCACGATGGCCCGTTGACATAACCGAATGACCAACCACCACCAGTCGACCCGGGGGAGACCCCGGGTCGCTTTCGTCACCTGCGCCGAGCTGCCCGACCTCGACCCGGACGACCGGCTCGCGCTCGGCCCGCTCGCCGCCCGCGGGGTCACCACCGAGATCGCGGTCTGGGACGACCCGGCCGTCGACTGGTCCGGGTACGACCTGGTCGTGATCCGCTCCCCGTGGGACTACGCGCGGCGGCGCGACGAGTTCGTGGCCTGGGCGCGTACCGTGCCGGCCCTGGTCAACCCGGCCGACGTGGTCGCCTGGAACACCGACAAGCGCTACCTGTCCGAGCTTTCCGCCGCCGGAGCGCCCACCGTGCCGACGCAGTGGGTCGAGCCCGGGCGGGAGTGGACCCCACCGGCAGGCGGCGAGTACGTGATCAAGCCGGCGGTCAGCGCCGGCAGCCAGGACACCGGCCGCTACGACCTGACCGACCCGGAGCACCGGGAACTGGCGGTGGCCCACGTACGGCGGCTCTCCGACGCCGGGCGGGTCACCATGGTCCAGCCGTACCTGGACGCGGTGGACACCGCCGGGGAGACCGCGCTGCTGTTCCTGGCCGGGCCCGACGGCCTGGCGTTCAGCCACGCGATCCGCAAGGGTCCGATGCTGACCGGGCCGGACCTGGGCGAGGCCGCGCTCTACAAGGAGGAGCGCATCGACGCGCGCACCGCCACCGCGGAGCAGCGCGCGGTGGCCGAGAAGGTGCTGGCAGCCGTGCCGGGCGGCCCGGACCGGCTGCTCTACGCCCGGGTCGACCTGATCCCCGGCCCGGACGGCACGCCGGTGCTGGTCGAGCTGGAGCTGACCGAGCCGAGCCTGTTCGTCGGGTACGCCGACGGCGCCCCGGACCGGCTCGCCGACGCGGTGCTCACCCACTTGACCCCCCGCGCCTGACCCGTCCCGCCTGGCGGTGGCCGTGGCCGTGGCCGTGGCCGTGGCGAGCGTGCCGGCCCTGGCGGCGTCCGGGCTTTGGCAGCGGGCCCGGGACCGCGACCCTCCCGGCTGCGGACGCACCTCGCCGACCCACCCAACGCGGTGCACGCAACGCCAGGCTGTCTCAGGGCTCGAGGCACCCACGGTGTTCCACTCGCTGTCTGCCGGGGCCCTGGGTGGAACACCATGGGTGTCTCAGGGCTGTCCAGGTACCCATGGTGTTCCACTCGCGATCCGTCCGTGCCGTGAGTGGAACGCCATGGGTGGCACGAGGGGGCGCGTTTCCACTCGGGCTGGCGGCGCGTTGGCCGGCCGTCGCCGCCATCGTGGCGTCGGCGGCTTTCGCCGGGGCCCACCGGGCCGCGTCTTCGATACCATCAGCGCGCGCTGCTCGGCCTGCACGTCGCCAAGCTGCTGCACCGCGACGGCGATCTCTGGGTGCTGATCGTCGCGTACGCGGTCAGCAACGGCAGCTTGGTCATGCTGGCTGTCACCACCGACGCCGGCCCGGCTGAACCGGAGCCGCCCGAGCCGCCGGTGCCGCCCGCGCCGCCGGGAGGTCAGTCGCGGTCGCTGTGGTTGCGTGTCCAGCGGCCGCCGATCGGCGGCGTGTCCAGCCGCAGCGCGGCCTCGGCGCCGGCCAGGTCGTTGTCCTCGAACGCGCAGGAGACGCAACTGCCCGCCTCGGTGACCCAGATGCCGTACGCCTGGGTGTCGGCGTCCCGGTGCCAGATCCGGTTGGCGCGCACGGTGGCCGAGTCGAACGGCGCGGCGATGGTGATGCCGCCGCAGGCCGGCGGGCCGTCCGGCAGCTCGTACCTCGTGCCCGGCCCCGGGGTGGCCTCGTTCCAGCCGGTGGTGCCGTCCGGGCGTACCTCGGCCAGGGAGAGCCGGGTGGCGCTGTTGTCGGACACCACCGCGTCCCGTGAGCCGACCCGGACCACCTTGCCCCGGTGCCCGCCGTCGGGCCAGTCCGCGTTGCCGTCGGTGAGCTCGCGCGGGCCGTAGCGCACCGCCTCGCCGGAGCCGGAGCAGGCCGGGGCGGAGCGGCGGCCGTTGTCCCGGATCC
The DNA here is from genome assembly GCF_000568915.1 of Micromonospora sp. M42. Lineage (NCBI taxonomy): Bacteria > Bacillati > Actinomycetota > Actinomycetes > Micromonosporales > Micromonosporaceae > Micromonospora > Micromonospora sp. M42. The sequence goes on from NZ_KK037233.1 coordinate 6,377,042, forward strand.
GGTTGCCCACGATCGAGGTGTCCAGCATCGGCCGGTCGATCCGGATGCCGTCCAGCGCGTTCTCCCGGATGTCGTTGTCCTGGATCACCACGTCGGCCGCCGCGCCCCGGTAGCCGTGGCCCAGGTCGTGCTCGTGGTAGCCGAAACCGCCGTTGCGGCTGATCCGGTTGCCCTGCACCGTGTACGGGCCGGGGGTGTTGCCCATGCTGATCCCGTCGCCGACGTTGGCGTCGATCACGCAGCCGGTGAGCAGGCCGCCGCGCCCGGCCACCCCGGCGGTGCCGTTGCCGGACACGTCGAAGCCGGCCTCCAGGTTGTTGGTCATGGTGCAGCCGGAGACGATCAACCCGTCGGCGCCCCAGTCGGAGATGCCGAACCGGTTGGCCTGGCTGTGGCAGCCGATGATCCGGAAACCGCGCGGTGGGGTCCAGTAGTCCTTCTGCAACTCCAGGAAGATCCCGTTGGTGCCGTTGCCGATGGTGGTGCAGTTGGCGATGGTGAGGCGCTCCACGTCGCCCCAGCCGCCGATACCGACGCCGATCCCGGCGCCGCCCATCTGGTCGCCGTTGTCCAGCCGGCCGCACCCGACCACGACCACGCCGTCGATCAGGCTGTCCTGGAGGAAGTCACAGCCCAGGCCGGTCGCCCCGGTGTGGTGGATGTAGAGGTTGCGGAACACGCCGCGCACCACGTACTGCAGGCCCAGCCCCTTGGCCAGGTAGTCGTAGGAGGTCTGGGCGACCCCGGAGCCGTCGATCTCGAAGTCGGCGAACGTGCAGTCGGCGATGTGCCGGTCCCGGTCCGCGCCGTGCTGGACGGTGGTCCAGTACGCCAGCGGGACCGGTGCGCTGCGGTCGCCCTCGTTGCTGAGCAGGAACCGGGTCGCGGCCGGTCCGGCGCCGATCAGCGAGACACCGCTGCGCCAGACGGTGCCGGCGTCGCGGATCGAGTACAGGCCGGGCGGACAGTAGATCACCCGGGCCCGGCCGTCGGCGTCGTACCCGGCGCCGAGCCGGTCCACCAGGGCCGCCAGCGCCGGCTGGTCGTTCGTCACCCCGTCGCCGGTGAGGCCGTGCTCGTGGGCGTCGCACCACAGCGGCGCGCCGGCGACCGGCGTCAGCCGTTGCGGCGTGGTGGTGGCGAGGCTCTTGCGCGGCACCGGGAACTCCCCTCGGGCGTACGGTCCGTGGCCCGGACTGCTTTCCCGTTCCCGTCGCGCGATAACGCCCCGCTCAGGCGCCGGCGCCCACCGGCTCGGCGACCGGCTCGGCCGGGGCCGGCGGGGCGGCCGGCAGCCGCTCCCGGGTCGCGAACAGGACGCCGAGCGTGGCCAGCAGCACCAGGCAGGAGCCGAGCATGTGCGCGCCGACCAGCACGCCCGGCAGGTGGGTGAAGTACTGGACGAAGCCGATCACGCCCTGGCCCAGCTCGACCGCGATCAGCACCGCGGCGGCCCGCGCCGCGCGCTCCGCGCCGACCGCCCGGAACGCGAAGTACAGCGCCACCGAGAGACCGATCAGCAGGAAGACGCCGTCGGCGTGCACCTGCGAGATCTGCGTCGGGTCCAGGCCGTTGCGGGCCGCGCCGTGGTCGCCGGCGTGCGGGCCGCTGCCGGTCACCCAGGTGCCGACCACCAGCACCGACGCGCTCACCGCCGTGGTGATCCAGGCGAGGGTACGCAGCGGCGCCGGCACGGTCGGGCTGACCGGCCCGTCCGGCTCCTTGATCCGCCGCCAGAGCGCGTACGCGGCGGCGATGACCGCCATCGAGGCGAGGAAGTGCAGCCCGACCACCCACGGGTTGAGGTTGGTCAGCACGGTGATGCCGCCGATGACCGCCTGGGCCGGGATGCCGAACAGCACGCCGACGGCCAGCGGGAGCAGCCCGCGCCGGCGGGGACGGTGGGCCAGCACGGCCAGCACGACGGCGAGTGCGATGATCCCCACCGCGAAGGTGAGCAGCCGGTTGCCGAACTCGATCACCCCGTGCACCCCCATCTCGGCGGTCGTGGTGTAGGAGTCGTCGGTGCACCGGGGCCAGGTGGGGCAGCCGAGGCCGGACGCGGTGAGCCGGACGGCCCCGCCGGTGACCACGATCGCGACGTTCGCGATGATCGAGGCGAGCGCGAGGCGGCGCAGCAGCGTGGACGAGACCGGGAACCGGACGGAACGCTTCACGGAGCGAATCCTACGCACCGTAGTTGATCCCGATCGGGTGACTCCGCCACCCCGGTGGTCGGAATCACCGGACCCGGGTTTGCGAGCCCCGGACGATTTACGTAACGTTGCCGTTGTGAAAAACGCGGCGGCGCTGTCCCGGGCGTCGGTGACCGGTGCGGTCACCGGCGGTTCGCGGTCGCGTCGTGGCACCCGGCACGTCGAGCGGGAGTCCGCTCCGGCCGACCTGTCGACCCGTGACCGGGTCACCCAGCTCCTGCTGGAGCGGGGCGCCACCACCGCAGCGCAGCTCGGCTCGGCGCTCGGCCTCAGCCCGGCCGCGATCCGCCGGCACCTCGACGCCATGCTCGCCGACGGCGACGTGGTCGCCCGCGACCAGGTCGTGCGCGGCAGCCGGGGGCGGGGCCGACCGGCCAAGGTCTTCGCGCTCACCGAGGCGGCCCGGGGCCGCTGCGGCACCCACCACTACGACAACATGGCCACCGCCGCGCTGCGGTGGATCGCCCGCACCGGCGGCGCCGAGGCGGTCGCGGCGTTCGCGGCCGAGCAGGTCTCCGCGCTGGAGACCCGCTGCCGGGCGGCCATGGAGGACGCGGGAGACGCGCCGCTCGCGCGGGCCGAGGCGCTCGCCGGGGCGCTCACCGCCGAGGGTTACGCTGCCAACGCGTCCACGATCGCCTCCGGCGGCCAGCTCTGCCAGCACCACTGCCCGGTGGCGCACGTGGCCGCCGAGTTCCCTCAGCTGTGCGAGGCCGAGACCGAGGTCATCTCCCGTCTGGTCGGCACCCACGTACAGCGCCTGGCCACCATCGCGCACGGCGACGGCGTGTGCACCACGCACATTCCCGCCCAGTCCGGTTCCACCGTCACCACTGTGAGGACAGATAGATGACCGAGCAGATCGTTCAGCCCCTGACCCAGGAGGAGCAGCTCGCGGCCCTCGGTCGTTACGAGTACGGCTGGGCCGACCCCGACGTCGCCGGGGCGTCCGCCCAGCGCGGCCTCAGCGAGGCGGTGGTGCGGGACATCTCGGCCAAGAAGAACGAGCCGGCCTGGATGCTCGACCTGCGGCTCAAGGGCCTGCGGCTGTTCGGCCGCAAGCCGATGCCGAACTGGGGCGCCGACCTCACCGGGATCGACTTCGACAACATCAAGTACTTCGTGCGGTCCACCGAGAAGCAGGCCACCTCCTGGGAGGACCTGCCCGAGGACATCAAGAACACCTACGACAAGCTCGGCATCCCGGAGGCGGAGAAGCAGCGCCTGGTCGCCGGTGTCGCGGCGCAGTACGAGTCCGAGGTGGTCTACCACCAGATCCGTGAGGACCTGGAGGAGCAGGGCGTCGTCTTCCTGGACACCGACACCGCGCTCAAGGAGCACGAGGACCTGTTCAAGGAGTACTTCGGCACGGTCATCCCGGTCGGCGACAACAAGTTCGCCGCGCTGAACACCTCCGTCTGGTCCGGTGGCTCGTTCATCTACGTGCCGAAGGGCGTGCACGTGGACATCCCGCTGCAGGCCTACTTCCGGATCAACACGGAGAACATGGGCCAGTTCGAGCGGACGCTGATCATCGTCGACGAGGGCGCGTACGTGCACTACGTCGAGGGTTGCACCGCGCCCATCTACTCCTCCGACTCGCTGCACAGCGCGGTCGTGGAGATCATCGTCAAGAAGAACGCCCGGTGCCGGTACACGACCATCCAGAACTGGTCGAACAACGTCTACAACCTGGTCACCAAGCGTGCCGTGTGCCACGAGGGCGCGACCATGGAGTGGGTCGACGGCAACATCGGCTCCAAGGTCACCATGAAGTACCCGGCGGTCTACATGACCGGCGAGCACGCCAAGGGCGAGGTGCTCTCGGTGGCCATGGCCGGCGAGGGCCAGCACCAGGACGCCGGCGCCAAGATGGTGCACGCCGCGCCGCACACCTCCTCGACCATCGTGTCGAAGTCGATTGCCCGGGGCGGCGGCCGCACCTCGTACCGCGGTCTGGTGCAGGTGCTGGAGGGCTCGACCAGCAGCAAGAGCACGGTCAAGTGCGACGCGCTCCTGGTCGACACGATCTCCCGCTCCGACACGTACCCGTACGTCGACATCCGCGAGGACGACGTGTCGATGGGGCACGAGGCGACCGTCTCCAAGGTCAGCGAGGACCAGCTCTTCTACCTGATGAGCCGGGGCCTGAGCGAGGACGAGGCGATGGCGATGATCGTGCGCGGCTTCATCGAGCCGATCGCCAAGGAGCTCCCGATGGAGTACGCGCTGGAGCTCAACCGCCTGATCGAGCTGCAGATGGAGGGCGCGGTCGGCTGACGCCGGCCGCCCGCCCTCCGCCTCACCTGACACCTCGTCGTAGAACAGACCAAGGAAGAGATGACTACCCAGGCTTCCGCGCCGCCCACGACCAAGTCGCAGGCGCTCCGCTCGTACGACGTCGCCGACTTCCCGGCCCTGACCGGCCTGGAGGAGGAGTGGCGCTTCACCCCGCTCAAGCGCCTGCGCGGCCTGACCGGGTCGGCGCAGGGCGCGACCGGCGCGGTCCGGCACGAGTACGGTGACCTGCCCGAGGGCGTCACCGTCGACCGGATCGGCCGGGACGACCCCCGGGTCGGCAGCGTGCTCACCCCGTTCGACCGGGTCAGCGCGCTCGCGTACGGCGGGGCCGACGGCGCGCTGCTGGTGCGCGTCGACCGCGACGCGGTCGTGGAGGCGCCGGTGCGCCTGCGGGTGGTCGGCGAGAACGCCGAGGCGCTCGCCTTCGGTCACACGTTCGTCGAGGTGGACCGGTTCGCCGAGGCCACCGTGGTGGTCGAGCACGTCGGCTCGGCCACGCTGGCCGACAACGTCGAGGTGACTGTGGGCGACGGGGCGAAGCTGACCCTGGTCACCGTCGCCGACTGGGCCGACGACGCGGTGCAGGCGCAGCACCTCAAGGTACGGCTGGGCCGCGACGCCCGGATCCTGCACGTGCAGGTCAGCCTCGGCGGCGACCTGGTCCGGCAGTACACGTCTGTGGAGTACACCCAGCGTGGCGGCGAGGCCGAGCTGTACGGCGTCTACTTCGCCGACTCCGGCCAGCACCTGGAGCACCGGCAGCTGGTCGACCACACCGTGCCGGACTGCCGCAGCAACGTCGGCTACCGGGGCGCGCTGCAGGGCGACGACGCGCACACGGTCTGGGTCGGCGACGTGCTGATCCGCGCCGAGGCCACCGGCACCGACACGTACGAGATCAACCGGAACCTGCTGCTCACCGACGGCGCGCGGGCCGACTCCGTACCCAACCTGGAGATCGAGACCGGCGAGATCGCCGGCGCCGGGCACGCCAGCGCGACCGGCCGGTTCGACGACGAGCAGCTGTTCTACCTGATGGCCCGGGGCATCCCGGAGGCCGAGGCGCGGCGCCTGGTGGTGCGCGGCTTCTTCGCCGAGCTGATCAACAAGATCCCGGTCGAGGACCTGCGCGAGCGCCTGGGCGACGCCATCGAGGCCCGGCTGGCGAAGGCCGGCGCCTGATGCTCAAGATCTGCTCCACCGAGGACGTGCCGAAGGGCACCGTGATCAGCGCCGACGTGGACGGCGTGCAGGTCGCGATCGTGCACGGCGAGGACGACGTGTTCTACGCCGTGCACGACGAGTGCTCGCACGCCGCCGTGGCGCTGTCCGAGGGCGAGGTCGAGGGCTGCACGCTGGAATGCTGGCTGCACGGATCCCGTTTCGACCTGCGTACCGGTGAGCCCACCGGCCTGCCCGCGACCGAACCCGTACCCGTCTATCCCGTCGAAGTCCGCGACGGCGACATCTACCTTTCCGTGGACGGCGACGGCCGTCCGCTGCCGAGCAATGGAGTGACCCGCTGATGAGCACCCTGGAGATCCGCGACCTGAAGGTGTCGGTCAAGCTGCCCGAGGGTGAGCTCAAGCCGATCCTGCACGGGGTCGACCTGACCGTGCGCTCCGGCGAGACGCACGCCATCATGGGCCCGAACGGCTCCGGCAAGTCCACGCTGGCGTACTCGATCGCCGGTCACCCGAAGTACGAGATCACCGGCGGCGAGGTGACCCTCGACGGCGAGGACGTGCTGTCCATGTCCGTCGACGAGCGGGCCCGCGCCGGTCTCTTCCTGGCCATGCAGTACCCGGTCGAGGTCCCCGGCGTGTCGGTGGCCAACTTCCTGCGTACCGCCAAGACCGCCATCGACGGCGAGGCGCCGAAGCTGCGCACCTGGGCCGGCGAGCTGCGCGGCGCCATGGAGAAGCTCCAGATGGACCCGGCGTTCGCCCAGCGCAACGTCAACGAGGGCTTCTCCGGCGGCGAGAAGAAGCGGCACGAGATCGTGCAGCTGGAGCTGCTCAAGCCGAAGATGGCGATCCTCGACGAGACCGACTCCGGCCTGGACGTGGACGCGCTGCGCGTGGTCAGCGAGGGCGTGAACCGGGTGCGCGACACCGGTGACACCGGCCTGCTGCTGATCACCCACTACACGCGCATCCTGCGCTACATCAAGCCGGACTTCGTGCACGTCTTCGTGGCCGGCCGGATCGTCGAGCAGGGCGGCCGGGAGCTTGCCGACAAGCTCGAGGAAGAGGGCTACGAGCGCTACGTCGCCGGAGCCGGCGCGGCGCGGGCCTGAGACTCGACATGACCTCGATGGCCATCCCGGCGGGCATGCCGCAGTACGACGACGTGCCGCGCTTCGACGTGGCGAAGGTGCGGGCCGACTTCCCGATCCTCGACCGGGAGGTCAACGGCCACCCGCTGGTCTACCTCGACAGCGCCAACACCTCGCACAAGCCGCGGCAGGTGCTCGACGTGCTCGCCGAGCACTACGCGCTGCACAACGCCAACGTGTCGCGCTCGGTGCACACGCTGGGCACCGAGGCGACCGAGGCGTACGAGGGCGCGCGGGCGAAGATCGCCGCGTTCATCAACGCGCCGAGCGTGGACGAGGTGGTGTTCACCAAGAACTCCACCGAGGCGATCAACATCGTGGCGTACGCCTTCTCCAACGCCTCGCTGCGCGCGGACGGCGACCCGCGGTTCCGGCTCGGCCCTGGTGACGAGATCGTGATCTCCGAGATGGAGCACCACTCGAACATCGTCCCGTGGCAGCTGCTCGCGGAGCGTACCGGCGCGACGCTGCGCTGGTTCCCGGTCACCGACCAGGGCCGGCTCGACGAGTCCGGCCTGGACGACCTGGTCACCGAGCGGACGAAGATCGTCTCGCTGGTGCACATGTCGAACATCCTCGGCACCGTCAACGCCACCGCGCGGATCACCGCGCGGGTCCGCGAGGTCGGCGCGCTGCTGCTGCTCGACTGCTCGCAGTCGGTGCCGCACCTGCCGATGGACGTGGTCGACTACGACGCCGACTTCATCGTCTTCACCGGGCACAAGATGTGCGGCCCGACCGGCATCGGCGTGCTCTGGGGCCGGGGCGAGCTGCTCGCCGCGATGCCCCCGGTGATGGGCGGCGGCTCGATGATCGAGACGGTGACCATGGGCGGCTCGACGTTCGCCGCGCCGCCGGCCCGGTTCGAGGCGGGCACCCCGCCGATCGCCGAGGCGGTCGCGCTCGGCGCGGCGGTGGACTACCTCACCGCGATCGGCATGCCGGCCATCCAGTGGCACGAGAAGGAGCTGACGGCGTACGCGCTGGACGCCCTCGCCACCGTGCCGGACCTGCGGATCTTCGGCCCGACGGTGCCGGTGGGCCGGGGCGGGACGATCTCGTTCGCGCTCGGTGACGTGCACCCGCACGACGTCGGGCAGGTGCTCGACTCGCTCGGCGTGCAGGTGCGGGTGGGTCACCACTGCGCCCGGCCGGTGTGCACCCGGTTCGGGGTGCCGGCCACGACGCGGGCGTCGTTCTACCTCTACACCACCACCGCGGAGATCGACGCCCTGGTGGCGGGTCTGGAGCGGGTGCGGAAGGTGTTCCAGTGATGCAGCTCGAATCCCTCTACCAGGAGATCATCCTGGACCACTACAAGCACCCGCACGGCCGTGGCCTGCGGGACGCGGCGGACCCGGCCGCCCGGGTCGGCGAGGCGCACCACGTCAACCCGACCTGCGGCGACGAGATCACCGTACGGGTGGCGACCGACGGCACGGTGTTCACCGACATCTCGTACGACGGGATGGGCTGCTCGATCAGCCAGGCGTCGGCGAGCATCCTGCACGAGCTGCTGCGCGGCAAGGCGGCGAGCGACGCCGCGGTGGTGCACGAGGCGTTCGTGGAGTTGATGTCCGGGCGGGGCCAGGTCACGCCGGACGAGGACGTGCTCGGAGACGGGGTGGCGTTCGCGGGTGTCGCGCGCTACCCGGCCCGGGTCAAGTGCGCGCTGTTGTCGTGGATGGCGTTCAAGGACGCCGCGGCACGCGCCGGGGTGGGCGTGAGCCCGGAGGTGAAGGCATGAGCGACGAGAACATGACCTCGGAGACCGGCGCGGTGGCGACCGACGGCGCTGTTGCCGGTGGCGCGGCCGTCAACGGGGCTGTCGCTGACGGCGCGGCCGCGGGTGCGGGTGCGTCTGCGCCGGCCGGCGGCAAGGCCGCGATCGGTGACATCGAGGAGGCGATGAAGGACGTCGTCGACCCCGAGCTGGGCATCAACGTGGTCGACCTGGGCCTGGTGTACGGCGTCCACGTCGACGACGACAACATCGCCACCCTGGACATGACGCTGACCTCGGCGGCCTGCCCGCTGACCGACGTGATCGAGGACCAGGCCCGGCAGGCGCTGACCACCGGCCCCGGCGGCGGTCTGGTCAACGACATCCGGATCAACTGGGTGTGGCTGCCGCCGTGGGGCCCCGACAAGATCACCGACGAGGGGCGCGACCAGCTCCGCTCGCTCGGCTTCAACGTCTGACCGTTCTCCCGGTCACCGCCGCGGGCGCGGCGCCCCTGAGGGGGTGCCGCGCCCGTTCGGCATGATCGACACCGTTACGCCGAAGTGGTGTGGTCGGTGTGGGTCTGATGCCGCTACATCGGGGTAGTGGAGTCGATCATGGTGGGTTGACGGCACTGCCCACCGGTGTCGGTGCCAGGAAAGCGAGATCTTGGTACGAGATCGGCCCTTGGGCGGCCGTTTCCTTCCCGATTTCCCCTTCTCCCTCATGCCAGGATCCGCCTCCCTCATTGTGGGAAACCGTCCGCCTGTTCGGCATGATCGACACCGTTACGCCGAAGTGGTGTGGTCGGAGTGGGTCTGATGCCGCTACATCGGGGTAGTGGTGTCGATCATGGTGGGCTGGCAGCGCCGCCCACCGGTGTCGGTGTCCGGAACGGCGCGATCTTGGTACGAGTTCGCCCCCGTGGGGGCAGATTCGTACCAAGATCTCCAGCCCAGCTCAGCCGTGGAAAAGCGGTCGCGGGATGGGGGAGCGTGGGCGCAGGATGAGCGGGTGATCGAGGCGTACCCGAAGCAGGCTCCTGTCCGTGCGGCCACTGCCGCGCGTCGACAGCGCACCCTGCCCTCGGCCGCCTCGCCCCACCTCCCGTCGTCGTGACCGGGGCGTTCCTCGCCGGCCTTGTCGCCGGCTACGGCGTCGCCATCCCGGTCGGCGCGATCGCGATCCTCATTCTCGGACTCAGCGCACGTACCTCGTTCCGGGTCGGTTCGGCGGCGGCGCTCGGCGTGGCCACCGCCGACGGGCTCTATGCGGCCGTCGCGGCGCTCGGCGGGGCCGCGGTGGCGAGCGGGCTCGCGCCGTTCGCGGGTCCGCTGCGGCTGGTCGCCGCGGGGGTGCTGTTGGCCCTCGCCGGCTTCACCGCCTGGCGCGCGCTGCGCCCATCCGCCCCGACGCAGGAGCCGAGCTCACCCGCCCCGACGCAGGAGCCGAGCCCGCGGGGTGGGCTGGACACGCCGGCGCGGGCGTTCGCCGCGGTTCTCGCGCTGACCCTGCTCAACCCGGCCACCGTCGTCTACTTCGTGGCGCTCGTCCTCGGCCGGGGCGACGTGCTCGGCTCGAGCCCGGTCGGCGCGGCCGCCTTCACGACAGGCGTTTTCCTCGCCTCGGCCAGCTGGCAGCTGCTGATCGCCGGGGGCGGCTCGTTGATCGGCCGGGCCCTCACCGGTCCCCGGGGGCAGCGGGTCACCGCGCTGCTGTCCAGCGTCATCATCGCCGCCCTCGCGGTCGCCACAGTGCTCGGCGTCTGACCGAAGGAGACAGCAGCACCGAAGGAGACAGCAGCACCGGAGGGACAGCAGCGCCGAAGGGGACAGCAGCACCGGAGGGGACGGCCGCGATGTGTCGGCCGGTTCATGAGCTTTATCCGGGGCCCGGCCGTACCGGCAGTTGCGGATGACGGATGACATCGATCGGGTCCCGCGAGCCGGGCCGACCCGAAGCACCGTCCAGACAGAACCGCATCATCTTTGCGGGTGATGTTCGGGCTCGCGAGGGGTCCTAGGGTCACGGAACAATCCGTGGACCGCTCACGTACATCCGGTCATCCCCGCCGGTCGTGCGTCGATCCACACCGGACCCAGCAGGGAGAAGACTTGAGGATCACCCTGTGGCGTCCGCCGCGCGACCGGCAACCCGCCCGGCGCGGACGGACCGCTGCCCTCCTCGTCGCCGCGCTGGCCGCGGCGACGCTTCCCGTTCTCGCGGCGCCCGCGCCCGCCTCCGCCGCACCCGGCGTCCACGGACCGTGGCAGAAGGTGGACGGCAAGCCGGCGGCCACGAAGGCGGGCCGCAAGGCTGCCGTCAAGGCCAAGCGGCTGGCCGCGTACAAGCTGGACCGCGGCACCATGAAGGGCCTCCTGGACAAGGCGCCGGCCGAGAAGCGCGTGGCGGTGGCCCGGGTGGCGAAGCAGGTGGTGTCGCTGCCCGCTCCGGACGGCACGTTCCAGCGCTTCGAGCTGGTCGACTCGCCGGTGATGGAGGCCGGCCTGGCCGCGAAGCACCCGGAGATCACCACGTACGCCGGCAAGGGCCTGGACGACCCGGCCGCGACCATCCGCGCGGACCTCACCCCGCTCGGGTTCCACGCCTCGGTCCGGTCGGCCAAGGGCAACTGGTACATCGACCCGTACTACCAGGGCGACCAGAGCCTGTACGCGAGCTACTTCGCCCGCGACCTGGAGCACCCGGAGGGCGAGTTCGTCGAGCGTGAGGACGTCACGCAGGAGGCGCACGCGCTGGCCGAGGAGATCGCCGAGGCGGAGGTCCCGGCCGGGCCGCTGGTGAAGCTGCGCACCTACCGGGTGGCTCTGGTGACCGACCCGTCGTACGCCACCTACTTCGGCGCGGAGAACGTCACCGCCGCGAAGGTGACGCTGATGAACCGGGTCACCCAGATCTACGAGGACGAGACGGCGATCCGGCTCGTGCTGATCAACGACACCGACAAGACGAACCTGAACACGCCAGCCCTGGCCACCGAGCCGAACGGGCCGTGCGGCGCGGCGGCCTGCTTCACGCCGGCGCAGCTCACCTCCTGCGGCGGCGGCACGCTCAGCCGTAACCGGATCGTGCTCGGCCAGCTGGTCGGCGCGAGCAACTACGACGTGGGCCACGTCGGCCTGGGCGTCAACGGCGGCGGCGTGGCCAGCCTCGGCGTGATCGGCGGCAACGGCAAGGCGCAGGGCTGCACCGGCCTGCCGACACCGGTCGGCGACTTCTACGCGGTCGACTACGTCTCGCACGAGATGGGTCACCAGTTCGCCGGCAACCACACCTTCAACGGCACCCAGTACAACTGCTCGGGCGGCAACCGCAGCGCGGCCAACTCGTACGAGCCGGGCAGCGGTTCGTCGATCATGGCGTACGCGGGCATCTGCCAGCAGGACAACCTCCAGCCGCACAGCGACCCGTACTGGTCGCACCGCAGCTACACCGAGATCACCAACTACGTCACGTCGAACCGCCCGGCCATCAACGAGGTGCAGAACGTCTCGCTGTACGGGTTCGACGCCGACGGTGACTCGTTCACCATCAGCTACGCGGGCAGCGACTCGGCGCCGATCACGCGGGGCGTCAACTACACCACCGCGGGCATCAAGGCGGCCATCGAGGGCATCGCCGGCTGGCCGGCCGGCGCGACGGTCACCGTGGCCGCGTTCGGTGGCAGCGGCACGCTCAACGACAACGGCTTCCAGGTGACGTTCGGCGGCACGCTGGCCACCACCAACGTGGCGTCGCTGGAGCTGACGAACGCCTCCGGCGCGTCCGGTTTCGTCGGCGAGACGGCCAAGGGCGGCGCCATCGACAACGGCGGCTGGCTGGTCGAGGAGACCACCAACCACGCCCCGGTGGTCACCGTCCCGGAGACCGTCACCATCCCGGTGCGTACGCCGTTCGCGCTGACCGGCAGCGCCACCGACGCCGACGGCGACACCGTCACGTACCTGTGGGAGCAGAACGACAGGGGCGCCACGACCGGCACCGCGCTGACGAACAACACGAAGGTCAACGGTCCGCTGTTCCGGGTGTTCGGCGAGGCGGCGATCGTGTCGCCGACGGACACGCTGAAGTACTACTCGCCGGGGCTGAACGCGGTCACCACCGACTCGACCCGGGTGTTCCCGGACATGCGGCAGATCCTGGCCGGCAACACCAACGCGGCCACCGGCGCCTGCCCGGCTGCCCCGGCGCCGCCGGCCACCGGTGGCGCGTCGAACGTGCCGGCCGAGCTTGTCGACTGCTACTCCGAGTTCCTGCCCACCCGCGACTGGGTCGGCATCGCGGGTGACCGGACCCTGCACTTCAAGCTCACCGCCCGGGACGGGCGGCTGGGCGGCGGCGGCATCGGCAGCGGCGACGTCGACGTGGTGCTGGCGCCGGACGCGGGTCCGTTCCTGGTGACCTCGCAGGGCGCCGCCGCCGTCCTGGACGGCGGCTCGACCCAGACCGTGACGTGGGACGTGGCCGGCACCGACGTGGCGCCGGTGAACGCCGCGCAGGTGAAGATCTCGCTGTCCGCCGACGGCGGGCTGACCTTCCCGTACGTGCTGGCGGAGCAGACCGCCAACACCGGCTCGGCGACGGTGACGCTGCCGAACGTGGCGACCGGGAAGGCCCGGATCAAGATCGAGGCGGTCGGGAACGTCTTCTTCGACGTCAACGACGCCGACTTCACGGTCCGGTCCGCCCCGGCCGTCACCAGCACCGCCCCGGACGGCGTGAGCGTCCAGTACAGCGACGCGCTCTCGCCTGCCGTCACGGTCACCGCCACCGACGGCGACACCACGGGCGCGGACCTGACCGCCGCCGCCACCGGGCTGCCCGCCGGCCTGTCCCTGGCCGTCACGAGCACCTCCGCGGCCGACGCCCGGCCGGGCTCGCGTACCTGGACGGTCGCCGGCACCACCACGGCGGCCCCGGGTGCCTATCCGGTCACGGTGACCGTCTCCGACGGTTCCGGGCTGACCGGCAGCACCTCGTTCACGATCACGGTCACCGCCGAGGACGCGGCGGTCAGCTGGGCCGGTGACACGCTGGTGAACACCGCGACCGGCGGCGCCTCCGGCAAGGCCCTGCTGCGGGCCGTGGTCCGGGACAGCTCGGTGCTGCCCGGCGCGACGGACACCACAGCCGGTGACATCCGGACCGCCACCGTCACCTTCACGAAGGACGGCGTGACGCTCTGCGCCGCAGTGCCGGCCCTGCTGGGCACGGCCACCACGAGCGCGTCCGCGGCGTGCGAGGCCACGCTGCCGAAGGGCACGCACACCGTCACCGCGACAGTGGGCGGCAACTACACGGGCAGCACCACCGCGCAGGTGACAGTCGCCGTCTCCGACGGCGGGTTCCTCACCGGTGGCGGTCACCTGACCGCCACCCGCTCGGCGGGCACCTACCCGGCCGACGTGAACTCCACCGTCGAGGTGGAGCTGAACGCGAAGCCGGGCAAGGCGAACAAGCCGGCCACCGGCAAGGCCGAGATCGAGTTCCGCTCCGGCGGGAAGGCGTACACGATCAAGGCCGGCACCGTCGACGCGCTCGGCGTCACCTCGGCGGGCAAGGTCGCCCAGGTGCGCTACCAGGCCGCCCTGTACGACAACAAGGGCAAGCTGGTGGCCTCCGGCCTGACCCTGGCCGTGACGGTGACCGACCGGGGCGCCCCCGGCAGGAACGACACCGTCGGGGTCACGCTGTGGAAGGGCGGTGCGCTGCTCTTCTCGTCCGACTGGACGGGCGGCGGCACCGCCGAGGTCACGCTGAAGGGCGGCAACCTCACCGTCCACTGATCCACCCGGTAGACGCGGGAGGGCACCGGTCACGGTGTCCTCCCGCGCTGCGTTGCGGGGCCCGCCGATGCCGTACCGTCGGGCCATGAGCAGCCGACCCGCCGCCGGCGGCGGCCGGTGGGTCGAGGTCGACCCCGGCCGCGTCGCCCGCTGGGTCGAGGGTTTCACCGACCGGCACGGCCCGCCCACGACCACAGTCCAGGAGTACGGGCTCCTCCTCACCGCCCCGGACGACGCCACCGCCGAGCTGCACACCCCGCCCGGGGCGAGCGCGTCGGCGGACGTACCCGGATTCGTCGCCTCCGCCACCGCGGCCCGCCGGATCGGTCTGCTGCTGGCCCGCAAGGGCGCTGTCGCGGTCGGCATCGCCGACGGCGCCGACCTGGTGGTCTCCAAGGTGGACACCCGGTACGTGCAGGGGCGTACCGCGGCGGGCGGCTGGTCCCAGCAGCGGTTCGCCCGGCGGCGCGACAACCAGGCGAAGGCGGCCCTGGGCGACGCGGCCGAGCTGGCCGTACGCCTGCTGTTGCCGGAGGCCGGAACGCTGTCGACGCTGGTGTGCGGCGGCGACCGGCGCGCGGTGGACACGGTGCTGACCGACCGACGGCTGGCCCCGCTGGCGGCGCTGCGCGCGCCGCGCCTGCTCGACGTGCCGGAGCCCCGGCACGCGGTGCTGGTGGCCGCCGTCGCGGCCGCCCGGGCGGTCCACATCCTGGTCCGCTGAACAGGAAAGATCACCTCAAGACGGCGCAATCCCGCTCCTCGATGGTGCATCGAATCGACTCGATGCCTATCGTCGGTGTCACGAAGCGGCGGGTCTCCGGGCGACCCGCAGGGGCAGCTTCGCCTCCGCCATCACGCGCCGACATCGTTGGGAGACAACAACTTCATGAGCGGATATCAGGACGGCCGGCTGCGAGCCCGGTGGCGCCGTGCGACGAGACTCCTCGTCGCGGCGGCGGCAATGAGCGCCGGAAGCCTCGTGCTCACCGCCACACTCACCGCCGGTACGGCGAACGCGGGCCCGGCGCAGCGCGCCGCGCTCGCCGCGCCCACCGTCAGCAGCGTCACCGCGGGCGGCGCGCACACGTGCGCGATCAGCACCGACGGGGGACTGTGGTGCTGGGGCTCGAACTACGGCGGTCAGCTCGGCGACGGGACCACCACGAACCGCAGCGCCCCGACGCGGGTCGGCACCGCCACCTGGACGAACGTCGACGCCGGCACCGGCCACACCTGCGCGGTCCGCACGGACGGGACGCTGTGGTGCTGGGGCTCGAACTTCCGGGGCCAGCTCGGCGACGGGAGCACCACCAGCCGCAGCGCCCCGGTGCAGGTCGGCACCGCGACCACCTGGGCCCGGGTCGACGCCGGCCCCCAGCACACCTGCGCGATACGCACCGACGGCACGCTCTGGTGCTGGGGCTTCAACCGGACCACCCAGCTGGGCGTCGGCGCCTCGCCGTACGTCGCGAACACCCCGCTGCAGGTCGGCACGGCCACCGACTGGGTGAGCGTCTCGACCGGCTACGGGCACACCTGCGGTATCCGGACCGGCGGCACGCTCTGGTGCTGGGGGGCCAGCTCGGACGGCCAGCTCGGGCTCGGCAACCTGACGCCGCAGACCGCGCCCGCGCAGGTCGGCACCGCGACCGGGTGGACCGGCGTCGCGGCCGGGTACGCGCACACCTGCGGGGTCCGCGCCGGCGGGCTGTGGTGCTGGGGTGAGAACGGATACGGCCAGCTCGGCGTGAGCGGCTCGTACCGGACCGCGCCGGTGCAGATCGGCACCGCCACCACGTGGAACCGGATCGCCGCGAGCAGCGACACGTCCTGCGCGTCGCGTACCGACGGGACCCTCTGGTGCTGGGGCAAGAACTCCGCCGGCCAGGTGGGCGACGGCAGCACCACCCACCGGTCCGCGCCCGCGCAGGTCGGCACCGCCACCAGCTGGACCGGCGGGCTCGCGGTCACCGACCACGGCTGCGCGATCCGTACCGACGCCGGCCTGTGGTGCTGGGGCGACAACAGCGGGGGCCAGCTCGGTGACGGGACGACCGTCAACCGGTCCACTCCGGCTCAGGTGACACTGCCGGCCTGACCGGCCCCGGAAACGACATCGGCCCGCACCGCCGTCCGTGGCGGTGCGGGCCGATGCGCCGAGCGGGGATCAGGCCCCGGCGCCGAAGGTGTCGCAGGACTTCGGGTCACCGGTGGTGAAGCCCTTGGTGAACCACTGCTTGCGCTGCTCCGAGCTGCCGTGGGTGAACTCGTCCGGGTTCACCGGCCGACCGGAACGCTCCTGGATCGCGTCGTCGCCGATCTTCTCGGCGGCGTCGATGGCCTGGGAGATGTCCTCCTCGGTGATGCTCTTGAAGATCTTCTGCCCGCGCTCGTCGGCGGTGCCGGTGGCGTTCTTCGCCCACGCGCCGGCGTAGCAGTCGGCCTGCAGCTCCAGCTTCACCGACAGCGCGTTCGCGCTCTGCGGGTCACGCTCCTGCTGGCGGCGCATCTGCGCCTCGGTGCCGAGCAGGTCCTGCACGTGGTGGCCGTACTCGTGGGCCAGCACGTACGGCTGGGCGAACTCGCCCTTGGCGCCGAGCTGGTCGGCCAGCAGCCGGTAGAACGTGAGGTCGATGTAGACCTGGTCGTCGGCCGGGCAGTAGAACGGGCCCACGCCGGAGTCGGCGGCGCCGCAGGCGGTGCTGACGTTCTGGCTGAAGAACACCGTCTTCGACGGCTTGTACTGCTCGCCGAACGCCTCCGGCATCGCGGTACGCCAGTACGCCTGGATCGAGTTGACGTAGAGGGTGTTGCGGCAGTCGAGCTGCTCCAGCGCGTCCTGCGCCGAGCACTTCTGCTCCAGCGAGGTGTTGTCGCCCTGCTCGGAGCCGCCGCCGTTGGTGGCGGCGTTGAGGCCGAAGCCGCCGCCCACCAGGGCGACGAGCACGGCGATGATGATGCCCACGATCCCGCCCCGGCCGCCGCCGATCGGGATCGGAATGCCCATCCCGCCGCCTCCGCCGGACCCTCGCCGGTCGTCCACCTGGCTGGTGTCGACCCGCGCGTTCTCGTTCAGCTCCATGTTGACCCCGATCACCGATGTGTCCGTTTGTGATGGTTGCGGTACCGGACCGGGTCCGGACGGCGGATTTCGTACCCGATGATCTTGCACGGTAATCCGGCGGAAGGGGCCCGCGGGGACCGGTACACTTGCCCCCGTGCTGCGCTGCGAAGGCTGAACCGCCCCGCGCCGACGGGAAAACACCACCCGCCGGCGCTTTCGCGTGCCCTGAGTCAGCCCTTCCGGACCCGAGAGCGAGTACTCCGAGATGATCACTGCCACCGGCCTGGAACTGCGCGCCGGTTCCCGGATCCTGCTGTCCGACACCACCCTGCGGGTGCAGCCGGGGGACCGGATCGGCCTGGTCGGGCGCAACGGCGCCGGCAAGACCACCACGCTCAAGGTGCTCGCCGGCGAGGGACAGCCGTACGGCGGCCAGATCGACCGGCGCAGCGCCATCGGCTACCTGCCGCAGGACCCGCGCACCGGCGACCTGGACGTCACCGGACGGGACCGGGTGCTCTCCGCCCGCGGTCTGGACGTGCTCATGGCGCAGATGAAGGAACTGGAGAACAAGCTCGCCGAAGGCGCCGACGACGAGCGGCTGGTCCGCCGCTACGGCGCGCTGGAGGACCAGTTCGCCTCCCTCGGCGGCTACGCGGCCGAAGCCGAGGCCGCCCGCATCTGCGCCAACCTCGGCCTGCCCGACCGCGCCCTGGCGCAGACCATCGGCACGCTCTCCGGCGGTCAGCGCCGCCGCATCGAGCTGGCCCGGATCCTGTTCCGCGACGCCGGCGAGAACGGCGGCGGCATCCTGCTGCTCGACGAGCCGACGAACCACCTCGACGCCGACTCGATCACCTGGCTGCGCGGCTTCCTCGCCAACCACAAGGGCGGCCTGATCGTGATCTCCCACGACGCCTCGCTGCTGGAGGCGGTGGTCAACAAGGTCTGGTTCCTGGACGCCACCCGGTCCGTGGTCGACACGTACAACCTGGGCTGGAAGGCGTACCTGGAGGCGCGGGAGACCGACGAGCGGCGCCGCCGCCGGGAACGCGCAAACGCCGAGAAGAAGGCCGGCGCGCTGATGGCGCAGGCGGACAAGATGCGGGCCAAGGCCACCAAGACCGTCGCCGCCCAGAACATGGCCCGGCGCGCCGAGCGCCTGCTCTCCGGCCTGGACGAGGTCCGCGTCGCGGACAAGGTCGCCAAGGTACGGTTCCCGAGCCCCGCCCCGTGCGGCAAGACGCCGCTGACCGCCACCGGCCTGTCCAAGTCGTACGGGTCGCTGGAGATCTTCACCGACGTCAACGTGGCGGTGGACCGGGGTTCCCGGGTGGCCATCCTCGGCCTCAACGGCGCCGGCAAGACCACGCTGCTGCGGATGCTCGGCGGGCTGCTGGAGCCGGACACCGGCGAGGTACGCCCCGGGCACGGGCTGCGGCTGGGCTACTACGCCCAGGAGCACGAGACGCTCGACGTGGACCGGACGATCCTGGAGCACATGCGCAGCGCCGCGTCCGACCAGACCGACACCGACCTGCGCAAGATCCTCGGCGCGTTCCTCTTCTCCGGCGAGGACGTGGACAAGCCGGCCGGCGTGCTCTCCGGCGGCGAGAAGACCCGGCTGGCGCTGGCCACGCTGGTCTGCTCCGGCGCCAACGTGCTGCTGCTGGACGAGCCGACGAACAACCTCGACCCGGTCAGCCGCGAGCAGGTGCTCGACGCGATCGCCCGCTACCCGGGCGCGATCGTGCTGGTCACGCACGACCCGGGCGCGGTGACCGCGCTCAAGCCGGACCGCGCCATCCTGCTGCCCGACGGCGACGAGGACGCCTGGTCCGACGACCTGCTGGAGTTGGTCGAGCTGGCCTGACCCGCCCTCTTTTCCCCGTGGGCCGGGTCGGGGCGGGTCGGGTCGGTCAGGTCAGGAGATCGGCAAGGTAGGGGAGGACGCCGGAGGTGAGCAGGATGGTCGCGCCGATGACTATGAAGATCACCGGCACCAGCCAGTGGCCGGCGCGGCCGACCAGGGCCACCACCCGGGGGTGCCCGCCGAGCGCGGCGGCGACCGCGCACCACACGGCCACCAGTAGCGCGAACACCAGCAGCCAGACCAGGCCGGTGGCCGGGTCGAGGGAGCGGAACACCGGCACGTAGACGGCGATGTTGTCGGCTCCGTTCGCCACGGTCACCCCGGCGACGCCGAGCAGGCTGCCGACCACCGCCGGCGGCTCGTCGTCGTCGCCACGGGACATCAGCGCGCGTACGCCGAGCGCGATCGGCAGCAGGCCGAGCAGGCCGGGCCACGGGTCCGGCACCACGAGCAGCCCGGCGGCGGCCATCACCGCGACCGCGACGAGCGCGCCGATGCCCGCGTACTGCCCGGCGACGATCTGCCAGGGCCGGGGGCGTCCGGTGTGCCGGAGGGCCACGAACAGCACCGTGAGCACGACGATGTCGTCGAGATTGGTGGCGGCGAAGACACCGGCGGCACCCGCCGCGGCCGTGATCACGTCAATCACCCCGGGCACGATACGGCCCGCCGCGCCGGCCATCGCATGATCCACACCAGTTCGCCGAAGTGGAGGTGTCCGGAGCACGGTGATGCAGCCACTTCGGGGAGGTGGTGTCGATCATGGGGGAGGATGCGCTCGTCCGGCGGGGCGGTACGGATCAGCCGGTCGGAAGGATCACTCTATCGGGAAGCTGACATTGCGTAGCGTGTCGGTTGGCGAATAGTTGATATCTGGCGCATGATCGTCCGAGGCGGTCTAATAGGTGGGACCGTATCCGAACCGCACAGTCTGGGACGTGAGGGATCAGCATGGCAGCCACCGGCACAGCCACCAGCACTGAGAAGGGTCGCCGGATCGTCGGAGCCGAGCGTCAGACGCTCGCCAAAGACCTGGTAAAGCGGTACACCGGGGGTGAGAGCATCCGTGCTCTGGCGGCCTCTACCGGCCGTTCCTACGGGTTCATCCACCGTGTGCTCACCGAATCCGGCGTGCAGCTGCGGCAGCGCGGCGGCGCCCGGCGCCGGAAGAAGGCGTGACCCGCCGCCCAGCGTCGTCCATCAGCGCAGTGTTCCGGGGCGTCCGGTGACCGCCGAGACGACCGGAGTGCGCTTCGACTGCGACGGGCCGGTTGCGACGGTGACGTTGTGCCGGCCCGACGTGCTCAACGCCCAGACCCCGGCGATGTGGCGGGCGATGAGCGACTTCTCCCGCGACCTGCCCGGCGACGTCCGCGTCGTCGTCGTACGCGGCGAGGGGCGCGCCTTCTCCGCGGGCCTGGACCTGGCGGTCGCCGGTGCCACCGGGCCGGGCTCCTTCGCCGAGCTGGCCGCGCTCCCGGAGGCGGAGTGCGCCGACCGGATCGCCGAGTACCAGGGCGGCTTCACCTGGCTGCACCGGCCGGACGTGGTGTCGATCGCCGCGGTGCAGGGCCACGCCATCGGCGCCGGCTTCCAGCTCGCGCTCGCCTGCGACATGCGTGTGCTCGCCGCCGACGCCAGGCTCTCGATGGCCGAGGTGACACTCGGCCTGGTGCCCGATCTGGCCGGCACGCGCCGCCTGGTCGAGCTGGTCGGCTATTCGCGCGCCCTGGAGATCTGCGCCACCGGCCGCCGGATGGACGCCACCGAGGCGGACCGGATCGGCCTGGCCACGCTCGTGGTGCCGAACGACGAGCTGGACGCCGCGGTGCGTGACCTGTCGGCCGGGCTCCTCGCCAACAACCGGGACGCGATCGTCGAGATCAAGGCGCTCCTGGCGGGCGCGGCCGACCGTACGCACGCCGAGCAGCAGCGCGCCGAGCGGGAGGCGCAGACCCGGCGTATCCGGGACCTGGCCGGCCGGGGCGAGTAACCGGCCCGGAGCGCGATTTCGTAAGGACCGTTCGGGAAGATCTGGGTTACTCGCGAGGTTGTCACAGGCGTCTGGAGAATGGACTCCGACGATTCATGCTGCCTGACGACCTGGAGGTGACGAGTGTCCCACCCGATGGCCGGCGGCGGCATGGGCGGCTGGAGCATGCTCCGGTCGCTGCGCAACCGGGACGAGGTCTCCGCCCACGAGCTCAAGCGCGGCACGGCCCGGCGGATCGTCGCGTTCGCCCGGCCCTACCGGCGTGACATCGTCGTCTTCCTGATCACCGTGATCATCGCCGCGGTGATCGGCGTGGCCACGCCGCTGCTCGCCGGCGACGTCATCGACGCGATCGCCGGCGGCGGTCCGGACGCCCGCACGACTGTGGTCCGGCTCGCCCTGATCATCGCCGCGCTCGCCGTGGCCGATGCCCTGTTCTCCCTGGTCCAGCGGTGGTATTCGGCCCGCATCGGCGAGGGCATCATCCTCGACCTGCGCACCCGGGTCTACGACCACGTCCAGCGGATGCCGCTGCAGTTCTTCACCCGCACGCAGACCGGCGCGCTGGTGAGCCGGCTCAACAACGACGTGCTCGGCGCGCAGCGGGCGTTCACCTCGACGCTGTCCGGGGTGGTCAGCAACGTCATCCAGCTCGTGCTCACCGCCGGCGCGATGCTCGTGCTGTCCTGGCAGATCACCGTACTGGCGCTGGTGCTGCTGCCGATCTTCATCATCCCGGCCCGCCGGGTGGGCCGGCGCCTGGCCGAGATCACCCGCGAGTCGTACAACCTCGACGCGAAGATGAACGCGACCATGACCGAGCGGTTCGGCGTGGCCGGAGCGCTGCTGGTCAAGCTGTTCGGCGCGCCGGAGGTCGAGGCCGACCGGTTCGCCCGCCGGGCCGAGCGGGTGCGCGACATCGGCATCCAGTCCGCGATGTACTCGCGGACGTTCTTCGTGGCGATGCTGCTCGTCGCGTCGCTGGCCCAGGCGCTCACCTACGGGGTGGGCGGCTGGCTGGCGGTCACCGGTGCGGTCAGCGCCGGCACCGTCGTCAAGCTGGCGCTGCTGCTGACCCGTCTCTACGGCCCGCTCACCGCGCTCTCCAACGTCCGGGTCGACGTGATGAGCGCGCTCGTCTCGTTCGACCGCGTCTTCGAGGTGCTCGACCTGCGTCCGGGCATCGCGGAGAAGCCCGACGCGGTGCCGGTGCCGCGCGGCAGCGGCCGGGTCGAGTTCCGCGACGTGCGCTTCCGCTACCCGAGCGCCGCCGAGGTGTCGCTCGCGTCGCTGGAAGAGGTCTCGACCCTCGACCGTACGGTGAACGAGCCGGTGCTCAAGGGCGTCTCGTTCGCCGTCGAGCCCGGGCAGATGGTGGCCCTGGTCGGCCCCTCCGGTGCCGGCAAGTCGACGCTGTCCATGCTGATCTCCCGGATCTACGACGTCAGCGAGGGCCAGGTGCTGGTCGGCGGCGTCGACGTGCGGGACGCGACGCTCGCCTCGCTGCGCGACGAGATCGGCGTGGTCACCCAGGACTCGCACCTGTTCCACGAGACCATCCGCGAGAACCTGCGGTACGCCAAGCCCGACGCCACCGACGACGAGATCTGGGCCGCCCTGGCCGGCGCGCAGGTGGCCGACCTGGTCCGGGCGCTGCCGGACGGGCTCGACACGACGGTCGGCGAGCGCGGCTACCGCTTCTCCGGCGGCGAGAAGCAGCGCATCGCCATCGCCCGGTTGCTGCTCAAGGCCCCGTCGATAGTGATCCTGGACGAGGCCACCGCCCACCTGGACTCGGAGAGCGAGGCAGCGGTGCAGCGGGCGCTGTCGGTGGCGCTGACCGGCCGTACCGCGCTGGTGATCGCGCACCGGCTCTCGACGGTGCGCGACGCGGACCAGATCCTCGTGCTCGACGAGGGGCGGATCGTGGAGCGCGGCCGGCACGACGAACTGGTGGCCGTCGGCGGCCTGTACGCCGAGCTGTACCGCACCCAGTTCGCGGTCACCGACTCGCCCGCGCCGCACGCCGAGGCGAGCAGCCGGAGCCGGTGGTGACCACTGTGCCGATGGGCACCTACGTCGCCCACGAGGCCATGCCCCCGGCGGCAGCCAACTAGCGACCCGCGAGGCCTCAATCCCGGCGCCGACGGGCGTGGATCGGCACCGACCGGGTGGACGGGCACCCAGCGGCCGGGCCGTGGCGACCCGGACGGCCGCAGCCCTAGCTCGCGGCGATCGGGGCCCTAACCCGCGGCGACCGCGGCACGCAGCTCGGCGAACGCGGCGCCGAGCGTCTCCGGGGTGAAGTGGGCGTTCAGGCCGCTCGGGTTGGGCAGCACCCACAGCCGGGCCGGCCCGAGCGTCTCGGGCTGCGGCCCGAAGCCGGCCTTCGGCCGGGTGAACCCGATCCGGTACGCGGTCACGCCGACCACCGCCACCCAGCGCGGCCGGTACCGCTCGACCTTCGCGGTGAGCGTCGCCGCGCCGTCGACCAGTTCGGCGGCGGTCAGCTCGTCGGCGCGGGCACTGGCGCGGGCCACCATGTTGGTGATCCCGAGGCCGAGTGCGGGCAGCGCGTCCTGCTCGCTGGGGTGCAGCAGACGCGGGGTGAACCCGCCCCGGTGCAGGGCGGGCCAGAACCGGTTGCCCGGACGGGCGAAGTGCCAGCCGGTCGCCGCCGACCACAGACCGGGGTTGATGCCGACGAAGAGCACGTCCAGGCCGGGCGCGATGACGTCCGGCAGCAGCCGGTCGGCGCCGCCGCGAGCTGCTCGCGGCTGGGCGTGGGTGCCGCCGGGCGGGCGTGCCCGGCCCCGGGGCCGCCTCGGGCCGCCCACCGCCCGGGCGCCGTCGGTCGCTCACCGGCCCACCGCCCCGGGCGCCCGGCCCACCACAGCGGCCACTGTCACAGCCCGCGCAGCGCGCCGCCGTCGACCGGGACGGTCACCCCGGTGACGTACCCGGCGGCGGGGGAGAGCAGGAACGCCGCCACCCGGCCGAACTCCGCCGGGTCGCCGATGCGCCCGAGCGGGATCGCCGCCTCCGCCTGGGCGCGGGCTCGCTCGGGATCGCCGGAACCGGCCAGCAGCTCCCGGTTGCGGTCGGTCATGATCCGCCCGGGTAGCAGGCTGACCACGCGGACGCCGCGCGGGCCGAACTCGTCGGCCATGTCCTTGGCCACGCCGGCCAGGCCCGGTCGCAGCCCGTTGGAGATGCCGAGGCCGGCCAGCGGTCCGCGTACCGAGGTGGACAGCACCAGCCCGATCGCGCCGCCGTCGGTGAGCGCGCCGGCCACCGTGCGGGCGAGCCGGACGCTGCCCAGGAAGACGGTCTCGAACGACTCGCGCCACTGCTCGTCGGTGACGGTGGCGGCGGTGCCGGGCGGCGGGCCGCCGACCGAGATCAGCGCGCCGTCGAGGCGGCCGAAGTGTTCGCGGGCGGCGGCGACGAGCCGCTCCGGGGTGGCGGGGTCGGCGAGGTCGGCGGTCAGCCCGATCGCCCGCTGCGGGTCGCCGAGCGCCTCGATCGCGGCGGCCACCCGTTCCGGGGTACGCGCGGAGATGACCACCCGGGCGCCGTCGGCGACGAGTTGTTCGGCGGTGGCGAAGCCGAGGCCGCCGGAGGCGCCGGTCAGCACGTACACCCGGTCGGCGAGTCCGAGATCCATACGCCCGATCCTGCCGTACCCGGGGGCGCGTGTCAGCGCGGGGCGGGCCGCAGCAGGCGTACCCGGCCGGCGAACTGGGCCGCGACGGCGCCGCCGGCCCGGGCGACGGCCGGCATCCGGCGGGGCCGGGGCGGGCGGTGGCCGTCGTAGCGGCTCGCGGCCTCGCGCGCGGCCAGCTCCTCCGCGCCCAGCGGCGGCAGCGTGCCCCGGTCGCGCAGCTCGCGGGCCAGGTCCCAGCCGTCGCGCAGGGAGCCGTTCGAGGGGGTCCGTCCGCCCACGTGGTGAACGTCGCCGGCCATTTGAGACGAGGCCGGCGGCGAGCAGCGGCCAGTGCCGGGCCACGTCCGCGGCCCGCTTGCGCAGCAGCGCCCGGCGGGCCGCCTCGACCGGGGCCGGTGCGAAGCCGGGCGGCAGCGGTCCACCGGCGACGAGCGCGGCGACCAGCTCGGCCTGCCGGGCCGCCAGGTCGCCGCTCACGTGACCGCCGGGTGGCCGGAGGCGGCGGCGAGCGCGTCGAGCTCCGCGCGCAGCTCGGCGGCGGGCGGGTAGTGCCCGTCGCGTTCCAGCAGCAACGCGGGCGGCTGGCGCCGCCGGCACAGCTCGCGGACCAGGTCCAGCACGGTGGCGGGCACCGGGTCGGTGTGCGTGTCGTGGTAGAAGCCGCCGTGTTCGGCGCCGCCCGCGACGTGCGCGTAGGCGATGCGTTCCAGTGGCAGCCGGTCCAGCAGCGCGGTCGGCTCGCCGCCCCGGTTGCGGGCGTTGGCGTGCACGTTCGCGACGTCGAGCAGCAGCAGCGCGCCGGTGGCGTCGAGGATCTCGGTGAGGAAGTCCGCCTCGTCCAGCTCGTCGTCGGGCCAGTCGAAGAGCGCGGCGATCGGCTCCAGGGCCAGCGGCACCGGCAGCTCCGCCTGCGTCCGCCGCACGTTCGCCACCACCGCGGCGACCGCCTGGCGGCTGCGCGGCAGCGGCAGCAGGTGACCGGCCTCCAGACCGCCGGCCCGCACGAACGCGATGTG
Source organism: Micromonospora sp. M42 (assembly GCF_000568915.1). NCBI lineage: Bacteria > Bacillati > Actinomycetota > Actinomycetes > Micromonosporales > Micromonosporaceae > Micromonospora > Micromonospora sp. M42. The sequence continues at coordinate 6,403,043 of NZ_KK037233.1, forward strand.
CTCACTCACCAGCGGCGCGTCCAGGGCCGCGGCCACCGCGGCCAGGTGCGCCACCCGGGCCGGATCGACCGGTTCCGCGCCGCCGAGGGACAGCCGCACCCCGTGGGGTACGACATCGACGCCGCGTCCGCGCAGCTCGGCGAGCCCGTCCGGGAGCGGCCCGGCCGGTGCGACCGCCTCCGCGACCACCTCGACGAAACGCAGCCCCGGCAGCCCGGCCACGAAACCGGCGATCTCGGGACGCCAGCCGATGCCGACGCCGGACGGGCCGCTCATCCGCCGCACCCGCCTCCGCCGCAGCCACCGCCTCCGCCGCAGGAGCTGCCACCGCCGCACGTGGAGGCGCCGCCTCCACAGGAGGTGCCGGAGCTCGCGCCGCCGACGTTGCCCATCGCCTGCCGTTGGATCTCGGCCTGCTCGGCGAAGCCCGGATCCATGGTCCAGAGCGTGGCGGTGCCGAACAGCGCCACGCCCAGCGCCACGTCCGTCGCGCCGTACGTGGCGTACGCGGGGGAGGCGGCCGGTCGCAGCCAGGCGTGCCGGCGGCGCATGTCGTTCAGCGCGGCGGTGGCCGCCCGGGTACGCCAGGGCACGCGGTTGAGCAGCAGGAACGCGAGGCCGAGCGGGAACAGGCTGAGCAGCAGCCAGCCGGTGGGCCGGTCGTTGAGCAGGCCGGAGATCGCACGCACGACGCCAATTGCCAGCAGGAAGCCGATCAGCAGCGCGCCGCGCCGCAGCGTCCGGCGCCGCTCCTGGTCCAGGGCCAGGCCCCGGCGTACCAGGCCGTCGCGCAGCTCGTCGAGCGCGCGCCGCACCCACTCGTCGGCGGCCAGGTCCCGGGTCCGCAGGCCGCGGCTCGCCGCGTGGTGGACCGCCTGGTCCAGCGGGGTGGCCCCGGCCGGCAGCGGACCGCCGGTGGTGAGCCGCCGGTCGGGTCGTACGCCGACCGCGCCCGCGTGGCGCAGCGCGCCGAGCGTGGCCCAGACGGCGAGCTGGTCGCCGCCGTTGAGGTAGGCGACCTGCTGCGGACCCAGCGCGCCGTGATCGGTCACCGGCGTGCCGGCCAGCATCCGACGCCGGTACACGATCGCGCCGATGACCAGGACGACGGCGAGCAGGAGGTACCAGCGCAGGAATACGGGGCCGGGGATGCCCCAGGTGTCGGAGGGGGTCATCGTCTGCTCCTGTCGCGAGGAGGGGTCGCGGCTCATTGTGGAGCAGGCGTGCCAGAGTCGATCTCCTGGAGCGGCGCAGTTACCGGACCGAGACCGGCGGGCTCAGTGCCGGCGCACTGCCTCCTCGACCAGGTCGAGCACCCGGGCCAGGTCGCCGGCCGGGCGGCCCATCGCCAGGTGCAGCACCAAGCCGTCGTAGGCCAGCTCCAGGAACTGGGCCAGCACGTCGATCGGGACGTCGTCGCGCAGCACGCCGGCCTCGCGCTGGCGTACCAGGCGCTCCCGGGTCGCCGCGGCGATGGCTTCGGAACGCTCCGCCCAGCGCTTGGCGAAGGCCGGGTCGGTACGCAGCCGGCGCGAGACCTCCAGCTGGCTGCCGAGCCAGCCGGTCGTGTCGGGCGAGACCGCCCGGGCCAGCAGGTCGCGCATGACCTGCACCAGGCCGTTGCGGGCGACCGTCTCCACCATGGCGGCGGCGTCGTCCTCGGCGACGGCGAGGAACAGGGAGTCCTTGTCCCGGAAGTGGTGGAAGATCGCGCCCCGGGACAGGCCGGTGGCCTCCTCCAGCCGCCGCACTGTGGCGCCCTCGTAGCCGTGCCGGGCGAAACACGCCCGCGCCGCCGCGAGGATCTCCTGCCGGCGCGCGTCGAGCTGGTCCTGACTTACTCTGGGCACGAACGGATCGTCGCAGGTGGAACCGCGTGATGCAAACCGTACGTACGGCTTGAGATGCGATTTCGGAAGATCATCCGGCCGCGTCCGATGGTTAGGATCGGCGTGTGACCGCCCTTCCCGCGCGCCCGCTCACCGTCGCCGCCGTCCAGGCCCAGCCCGTCCCCGGTGACGTCGCCGGCAACGCCCGCGCCGCCGCCCGCCTCGTCGCCCGGGCCGAGGGCGCCCGGGTCGTGGTGCTGCCCGAGCTGTTCCTGCCGGCGTACCACCCGCCGACGCTGGGCGCCGACCCGGAGGGCACCGACGTGGCCGCCGACGCCGACGGCCGGGTCGCCGACCCCCGGCTGGACCCGCTGCGGACCGCCGCCGCCGACGCGGGCGCGGCAGTGGTGATCGGCGCCGCCGTCCGCCACCCCGACCGGCGGCGCACCATCTCCTCGCTCGTGGTGGACCCGGCCGGCACGGTCACCGCCGCGTACGACAAGCAGCAGCTCTGGAGCGGCGAGCGCGAGCTGTTCGACGCCGGCCGCCGGGGCGCCACGCTCGAAGTCGACACGTGGCGGCTGGGCCTGGGCGTCTGCTACGACGGCTGCTTCCCGGAGCACGCGCGGGCGGCGGCCGGGGACGGCGCGCACGGGTACCTCTGCCCGAGCGGCTACCTGGCCGGCTCGGCGCACCGCCGCGACCTCTACTACGCCGCCCGGGCGCTGGACAACACGATGTACGTCGTGTTCGCCAACGCGGTCGGCGGCGCGGACCCCTGGCGGTTCAACGGCGGCGCGGCGGTGTACGACCCGGAGGGCCGGCCGCTGGCGCGGGGCGCCGACACCGGCGAGGACGTGCTGGTGGCGACGCTGGACCCGGACGCGCTGGCGGCCACCCGCGCGGCGCACACCATGCTGCTCGACCGGCCGGTGGACGCCGGCGCGGCCCGTACGGCGCTCGTCGCCTGACCGTGGCTGGGCCCGGGGCCCTGTCGGTGCTCGGAGCGTTCCCGTAGGGTGCCCAAGTGCCGTTGCTCCTGCTCGATCTGGACAACACCCTGCTGGACCGCGACGGGCCGTTCCGTGTCTGGGGAGAACGCTTCCTGGCGGGCATCGGCGCGCCGCCCGCCGACCTCGACTGGCTGGTGTCGGTGGACGCCGACGGGCTGACCAACAGGTGGGACGTCGCGGACGCGATCCGCGACCGGTACGCGCTGCGCATCCCCTCGATCGACCTGGTGGACGAGCTGCACGACGGCGTGGTGGCGCACATGCGGCTCGATCCGCTGGTGGCCTGCGCGCTGCGGATCGCCGCCGACGCCGGCTGGGTGCCGGTGGTGGTCACCAACGGCGCGTCCCGTCAGCAGGACGCCAAGATCCGCAAGACCGGCCTGGACCGCTACGTCGCCGACTGGGTGATCTCGGAGGAGGCCGGCGTCAGCAAGCCGAATCCGAGGATCTTCGCGCTCGCCGCCCAGCGGGCCCGGATGCCGTTGCGTGGCGCGTGGGTGGTCGGCGACAGCCCGGAGGCGGACATCGGCGGCGCGACCGCGGTGGGCCTGCCCAGCGTCTGGCTGCATCGGGGACGCCGCTGGTCGGACCCCCGGTTCGCGCCGACCCGGATCGAGGACGGGCTGATCGCGGCCGTCGCCGCAGTGCTGGCCGGCTGACCGGCGGCGCGGGCTGGCAGGCAGCGCGGCGGCACCGCGCGGAAATCCGTTGACCCGCGCCGGGGCGCGTACGAGCATGGTGCCGCGCGAGTGCGCAGCCGGGGGTGCCCGGTCGAGGAGAGGAGGTCGGTCATGGCCGTTTTCGCAGGGTCGTACCACCTGCCTCCACCAGCCTCGATCGAAGGACAGATCCACCCGTGCGCGATCATGACTTCCCGGCGCCGCAGCGCCGTGGCCGCGGCAAGAGCCGCTTCGACGACGACGAAACCGACTTCCTGAAGCGGGGGCGGCCCACGCCGACCCTCGCCGACCCGGACGCCGAGCCCGACGCGGAGGACAGCTGGTCCTCCTGGGACCGGGCCGTCCATGGCCCCGAGCCGTACCCGGACTGGCTGGTCACCGAACTGGCCGCCCGGGACACCGAGCTGGGGGTGCTCAAGACCGGCAAGGAGGCGGACGTCCACCTGGTCCGCCGCGCCGTGCCGGACACCGACCGCTCGTGCCTGCTGGCGGTCAAGCGGTACCGCGACGCCCAGCACCGGCTCTTCCACCGCGACGCCGGTTACCTGGAGGGCCGCCGGGTACGCCGGTCGCGGGAGATGCGGGCGATGACCGGCCGGACCGCGTTCGGCCGGCAGATGATCGCCGGGCAGTGGGCGGCGGCCGAGTTCGCCGCGCTGTCCCAGCTCTGGGAGATCGGCGCCGCCTCCGGGCGGATCGCGGTGCCCTATCCGGTGCAGCTGCTCGGCACCGAGCTGATGCTGGAGTTCGTCGGCGACGCCGAGGCGGGGGAGGCCGCGCCACGGCTGGCGCAGGTCCGGCCCGACGCCGCCGAGCTGCGTGACCTGTGGGATCAGCTGGTCGAGGCGCTCACCGTGCTGGCCCGGGCCGGGTACGCCCACGGCGACCTGTCTCCGTACAACCTGCTGGTGCACGCGGGCCGGCTGGTGATGATCGACCTGCCGCAGGTGGTCGACGTGGTGGCCAACCCGCAGGGCGGCGAGTTCCTGGGCCGGGACGTGCGGGTGGTGGCCGCCTGGTTCGCCGCCCGCGGCATGCCGGCCACCGTCACCGATCCGGAGGCGCTCACCGAGGCGCTGCTGCGGGAGGCGGGGATCCGCTGACGGGCGGGCGTCCCGGGTGGTCGAGCCGCCCGGGACGCCCACCCGTGCGGGTCATTGCAGGTAGCGCTCGACCTCCGGCACCGGGCGCTCGCCCTGGGCGTCCGGGTCGCCGTGCGCCTGGCGCGCGGCCCGGCGACGGCGCAGCAGGTCCCAGCACTGGTCCAGGGACTCCTCCAGGGCCCGCAGCCGCTCCCGGGCCTCGTCGTCGGTGCCGGACTCGTGCTGCTGCGCGTCGGCCCGCAGCCGGTGCTCCTCGTCGACGAGTTCCGAGATCCGGCTCAGGATGGTCTTGTCGTCCATGCCCGAAGCTTGGCACAGCGGACGGGTCCGCGCCCGCGTTCTGCCGGCGTCCGCGATAGGTGAGCGCTGCTCGCGCTCCGCAACCACCACTGTGTACGGGAGTGACGCACATCCCACGGGCTCCATTCTCGACAAAGAGATTGTTGTTGCGTGAAATATCCTCCGACCTGCCTTTTGATCTGCGGCTCAGGATGGCATGCTCGCGAGCAACGTCACGGGTCGATACGAAGCCGCGACCCTGAGTCAACCGAGGGAGCGTTCAGGTGCCCGAACCAACGGACACACCGGGACCCACCGGCCGACCCCGAACCGTGCCGCTGCGGCAGATCCTGCCGGCGGTGCTCCGCGACCCCGCCCGGGCGCTCATCGACATCGGCAACCGTACCGAAGGTGAACTGGTCCGGCTGAACCTCGGCTCGTTCCGCCCCTACCTCGTCACCCACCCCAAGCACGTGCAGCACGTCCTGCGCGACCGGGCGGACAACTACGAACGAGCAGGCGACGGGCTGTTCTGGCGTCCGGTCAAGCGGCTGTTCGGCGAGGGCATCCTCGGCGAGGGGCAGATCTGGTCGGCCAGCCGGCGCATGCTCCAGCCGATGTTCACCGCCAAACGGGTCGAGGCTCTGGTCGACGGCATGGCCGACGCGATCCGCGACGCGGTCGACGAGCTGGACGAGCCGGCCCGCGCCGGCCGTCCGGTCGACATCGGCGTGGAGCAGGCGCGCATCGTCAGCCGGGCGATCATGAAGGTGCTCTTCGCCGACCGCATCTCGGTGCCGGACGCGATGCGCGTGATCGAGGCGCAGGACCGGATCGCCACCGCCGTCATTCCCCGCATCATCGTGCCGTTCGCGCCGCTGTCGCTGCCGATGCCGGGCGACCGCACGTTCGCCCGTGCCGTACGCATCGTGGACGACGTGCTGGTGCCGATCGTCCGCGAGACCCGCGAGTCCGCCGACCAGGGCGACGACGTCATCTCGACGCTCTGGCAGGCCCGCACCGACGACGGGCGGCAGCTCGACGAGCGGCAGGTCCGCAACGACACAGTGGCCATGTTCGCCGCCACCACCGAGACCACGATCAACGTGCTGACCTGGGCCTGGCCGCACCTGGACCAGCACCCCGAGGTGGCCGAGCGGCTCTACGCCGAGATCGACGAGGTGGTCGGGGGCGAGCCGGTACGTCGCGAGCATCTGAGCCGGCTCACGTACACCCGGATGGTGCTGGACGAACTGCTGCGGCTCTACCCGATCGGATGGATCATCCCGCGCCGCGCGGTCGCCGGGGACGTCATCGACGGCGTGCCGATCGAGCCCGGCGCCACGATGGCGGTCAGCCCGCTGATCACCCAGCGGATGCGGCAGTTCTGGGACCGTCCGGACGAGTTCGACCCGGAACGGTTCCGGCCCGAGCGGGTCCGGGCCCGGCACCGGTACGCCCACTTCCCGTTCGGCGGTGGGCCGCACCAGTGCCTCGGCATGTACCTGTTCTACCTGGAGGCGCAGCTCATCCTCGCCACCATGCTCAGCCGCTACCGGTTCCGGCTGCACCGCCCCGGCGTACCCGGGTTGCGGCTGGCCGCGGCGCTGCGGCCGCGCGAGCGGGTGGAGCTGACACTCGTCGCGGCCGGGCGGGCGGAGCGGGCATGACCGACGGGCCGACACCGGATTCACTCGCCGTCGCCGCGGAGCAGGGCCGGGTCTGCGCGCTCGCCGCGCAGGGCCAGCGCGGCCTGCGCAAGGCCGCCGCCGCGCACCCGGAGCTGTTCCCCGCGGACCCGTTCGACGCGACGCTGTTCAGCAGCATCGCCCAGGCGATGGCGTTCAGCGCCCCCTGGCACAGCGCCGCCGAGCTGGCCGTGACCAACCGCGCCGTGCTCTGGGGCTTCGCCGTGGACTGGCTGGTCGACCACCAGGCCACCAGCCGGGCCGAGGTCGACCGGATCACCGGCGTCTGCCTGGACGTGCTCGACGGCGCCGGCACCGACGACCCACTGGGCCGGTTCCTGGCCGAGCTGCGCGACGACGTGGCCGCCGCGCCCGGCTACCCGGCGCTGCGCGGCCACTGGCGTGCGGCGATGGAACGCACGCTCGGCGCGATGGCCCGCGAGTGGGACTGGCGGCGCACCGGCCGCCCCACGCTCGCCGACTACCTCGCAAACGCCGACAACCTCGCCGCCACAGTGGTCAACGTGGCGCACTGGATCCACACCGGATCGGTGTCCACCGCCGAGGCGATGGACCACGCGGTCGCCGTCAGCGACGAGGTGCAGCGGGCCCTGCGGCTGGTGAACGACCTCGGCACCCACCGCCGCGACGCCGAGTCCGGCGACCTCAACGCGCTGCTGCTGGTGGACGACCCGGCCGAGGTCGAGCGGCGGTTCGCCGAGCAGGTCGACCACTGCCGCGTCCGGCTGGCGAAGCTGGCCGGTGAGGCGCCCCGGGAAGCCGACTTCCTGTCCCGGCAGCTCGGCTTCACCACCGGCTTCTACCGCAACACCGACTTCTGGGGCGTGCGGTGACGCTCACCGCCGGATCGGTGCCCGCCACCCGGTCCGGGACCGCGCACGACCTGGTCGCCGCGCTCACCGGCGAGCCGGCCGGGCAGACGTCGCCGTCGGTCTACGAGACCGCCCGGCTGGTCGCGCTCGCGCCCTGGCTGGACGGCCACGACCGGCGCCTGGCCTGGCTGCTGGCCCGGCAGCGGCCGGACGGCGGCTGGGGCGGTCCCGGCGGGTACGCGCTGGTGCCGACGCTGAGCGCGGTCGAGGCGCTGCTGACCGTGCTGCGCCGCGACGGCCCGGCCGCCGTGCCGGCCGCCGCGGCCCACCGGGGCCTGACGTTCCTGTCCGGCGCGCTGCGCGGCGACGCCCCGCCCGACCTGCCGGCCACCGACCTGATCGTGCCCGCGCTGCTCACCGCCGTGGACCGGCACCTCACCGGACCGGCCGGGCCGCCACCCGGGCTGGCCGAGTGGGCCGGCCGGCCCCGCCTGCCGCTGCCGGCCGGTCTCGACCCGGCCCGCCTGACCCGGGTACGCGCGCTGCTGGCCGCCGGGCGGCCCGTGCCGGAGAAGCTGGCGCACGCGCTGGAGGTCGCCGGTGAGCTGGCGTACCGGGCGGCCGGCGTGCGTCCCTCGGCCAGCGGCGCGGTGGGCGCCTCCCCGGCCGCCACTGCCGCCTGGCTGGGCCGTCCGGAGCCCGGAGCGGCGCTGGACTACCTGCGCGCGGTGGCCCGGCCCGGCCCGGTGCCCTGCGCCAGCCCGATCACCGTCTTCGAGCGCGCCTGGGTGCTCGGCATCCTGGTCCGGGCCGGTGTGCCGGTCGGCGCGCCCGAGCCGGTGCTCACCGAGCTGCGCGCCGCCGTCGGCCCGTCCGGCGCGGCCACCGCGCCCGGCCTGCCCGCCGACGCGGACACCACAGCTGTCGCGCTCTACGCGCTGGCCCGGCTGGGCCGCGCCCCCGGCGTCAGGCCGCTGGCCGGGTTCGACACCGGGCGGCACTTCTGCACCTGGCCGGGGGAGGACGGCGCGTCGCTGACCACTAACGCGCACGTGCTCGACGCGCTCGGCGAGCAGCCGAGCGGACCCGGCGTCACCGGCGCCCGCCGCCGGGTCACCGAGTGGCTGGTGGAGCGGCAGCAGCCGGACGGGCGCTGGGAGGACCGCTGGCACGCCTCGGCCTGCTACGCCACGTACGCGGTGCTGCTGGCGCTGGCCGACCACGCGCCCGACGGCACGGCGCGTGCCGCCGTCGAGCGGGGCGTCGCCTGGCTGCTGGACACGCAGCGCCCGGACGGCTCCTGGGGACTGTGGCACGGCACCGCCGAGGAGACCGCGTACGCGGTGCTCGCCCTGGCCGGCGCGGGCCGTTCCGGGGACGCGCGGATCGCCGCGGCGCTCGCCCGCGGACGCCGTCGACTGTCCGAGCTGGACGGATGCGACGACGAACCGGCACTATGGCACGACAAGGATCTCTACCGCCCGACGCAGATCGTGCGCGCGGCGGTGCTGGCGGCCTCCGGCCGCGCCGTCGAGGCCGGACCCACCATGATCAGGATCGCTTGAATGGAGTTCACGACGGCTGCTAGCGTGCGCCGGAGTCGATCGGATTTCGGACCGACCGTAGACCGGGCCAGGACGGTGTGATGGGTTCCCGCAGTACGAATCTCCGTACGAAGATCATCGCGCTGCTGGCGTCGCTGACCGCGCTCTGGGCGTTCGCCGCGTGGGTGACCGTGCGGGACGGGTTCAACCTGCTCGGCGTGCAGACGCTCAACGCGCGCGTCTTCGAGCCGAGCGACCCGCTGCTGCAGGAGCTGCAGGCCGAGCGGCGGCTGTCGCTGCGCTATCTGGGCGAGTCCGATCCGGGCCGGCTGCGGGAGCTGGACGCCCAGCGCGCCCGTACCGACGAGACCGCCACCGCGCTGTGGCGCTCGGTGCAGGACTGGCGTACCGAGATCCCGGCCAGCGAGGAGCTGATGCAGCGGCTCGGTGAGCTGAAGACCGAGCTGGACCAGATCGGCCAGGTACGCGCCGACGTCAGCCGCAAGACCATCGACCGCACCGCCACGCTCACCGCGTACGACGAGGCGGTCGACGCGATCTTCGCCGTCTTCGACGCGCTCGGCGGCCTCGACGACGACGAGATCGCCAAGGACACCGCCGCGCTCATCGACCTCAACCGGTCCCGGGAGCTGCTGTCCCAACAGGACGCGCTGATCACCGGCGCGATCGCGGCCAACCGGATCACCGTGGCCGAGCAGACCGCGTTCGCCCGCCTGGTCGGCGCGCAGTGGTTCCTCGCCGACCGCACCGCCCGGGAGCTCGCCCCGACCGACCGCGCACGCTTCGAGCGGATGGTCGAGGGCGACGCGTTCCAGCAGTTGCAGACCCTTCAGGACCGGGTCCTCGCGGCCAAGGGCGCCGACGTGCGCCCGCCGGTGACCGCGGCGGCGTGGCAGGCCGCCGCCGAGCAGGCGATGGCCGACCTGCGCGGGGTGATCCTGGCCGGCGGCGAGGACATCGTGTCCCGGGCGATGCCGGTAGCGATCGGCGTCATCGTGCGGCTGGTGCTCGCCGCCGGTCTCGGCCTGCTCGCCGTCATCGCCTCCGTGGTCGTCTCGATCACCACGGCCCGGTCGCTGGTGCGGCAGCTCGAACGGCTGCGCGAGGCGGCCTTCAACCTGGCGCACGAGCGGCTGCCGAGCGTGGTGGAGCGGCTGGGCCGCGGCGACGAGGTGGACGTCGCCCGCGAGGCGCCGCCGTTGCAGTTCGGCGACGACGAGATCGGCCAGGTGGGCAAGGCGTTCAACGTCGTGCAGGAGACCGCCGTCCGCACCGCCGTCGAGCAGGCCGAGCTGCGCCGCAGCGTACGCGACGTCTTCCTCAGCCTGGCCCGGCGCACCCAGGCGCTCGTGCACCGGCAGCTCACGCTGCTGGACGCGATGGAACGCCGGGAACACGACGCCGAGGAGCTGGAGGACCTGTTCCGGGTCGACCACCTGGCCACCCGGATGCGGCGCAACGCGGAGAACCTGATCGTGCTCTCCGGCTCCACGCCCGGCCGGGCCTGGCGACGCAACGTGCCGATGGTCGACGTGGTCCGCGGCGCGGTAGCCGAGGTCGAGGACTACACCCGGGTCACGGTGCGCCCGCTCGGCGAGGTGTCGCTGACCGGCCGCGCCGTCGGTGACGTCATCCACCTGCTGGCCGAGCTGATCGAGAACGGGCTCTCCTTCTCGCCGCCGCAGACCACTGTCGAGGTTCGCGGTCAGCTCGTGGCGAACGGCTTCGCCATCGAGATCGAGGACCGGGGCCTCGGCATGAGCCCCGACGAGCTGGCCGCCGCCAACGCGCGCATCGTCGACCGGTCCGAGCTGAACCTGGCCGACGCCGCCCGGCTGGGCCTGTTCGTGGTCAGCCGGCTCACCGAGCGGCACGGCGTCAAGGTGCAGCTCAAGGAATCCGCGTACGGCGGGACCACCGCCGTGGTGCTGATCCCGCGTGAACTGATCACCGCTGACGGCGCCGACGCGGCCGAGGCCCTTCCCGCACCCGGGACGGCCCTGCCCGTGGCGCCCGCGCCGGATTCGGTGCGGAGCACTCCGGCCGGCGACGGGCCGGCGATCCCGTCCGGCCCGGACGGCGCCGCCGAACCGGACCAGCCGGCCGAGCCCGCCCCGCAGGTGCCGGAGCCGGTGACGCGGGCGCCCCGGCTGACCCCGTCCGGGCTGCCGGCGCGTACCCGCAAGCGGCAGCCGCGGTGGCCGGGCCCACCACGGAGCTGGCGGTGGTGGAGCGGCGGCCCGCCGCCACGACCGACGCGGCGGAGGCGTCGCCGGCGACGGAGCCGGAGACCGAGGCGGAGACGACGCCGGTCACCGACGCGGGACTACCGGTCCGGGTACGCCAGGCCAGCCTCGCGCCGGAACTGCGGCACGACCAGACCGAGGCGGACGACGACGCCGCCGACGATGACACGGCGCGTGCACCGGAGCAGGTGCGCCGGATGATGAGCTCCTACCAGAGCGGCACCCGACGCGGCCGTACCGATGCCGCGCGCCTGCTCGGCGGGGCTCAGGGGGCCGGCGGTGCGCCGGCCGACGCGGACGAGCAGGTTACCTGACCGGGACGTCGACGCGACGGAAACCGGAAGCTGACGGCACACAGCCGGAAAGAAGAGGACGACGAGTGGCGCAGAAGACGGCTTCGAGCGCGGATCTGACGTGGCTGCTGGATGACCTGGTCGGCCGGGTCAAGCAGGCGGAGCACGCCGTGGCGCTCTCCACCGACGGACTGCTGATGGCCTCGTCCCGCGGATTGAGCCGGGACGACGGCGAGCACCTGGCCGCCATGGCGGCGGGCATCCAGAGCCTGGCCCGTGGCGCGGGCAAGCGGTTCGGCGGCGGGCAGGTGCAGCAGACCATCATCGAGATGCAGTCCTCCTTCCTGTTCGTCACAGCGGCCGGGCGTAACGCCTGCCTGGCGGTGCTGGCCTCGGAGGACGCGGACGTCGGCCTGATCGCGTACGAGATGGCCATGCTCGTCACCCGGGTCGGCCGGTTCGTCGCGTCACCGACCCGGGAACAGCCCCTCGGCGAGAACGCGGCACGATGACCGGCCGGGGGGAGTCCGCGGAGCAGGAGTGGGTGGACGACCACGCCGGCCCGGTGGTGCGCCCGTACGCGGTCACCGGCGGCCGGGCCCGCCCGGTGACCGGCACGTTCGACCTGATCTCGCTGGTCACCGCGACCCGCACGGATGTCGGGTCGGAGTCCGGGCTGGGCCCGGAGCACGTGGCGATAGTCGGCCTCTGCCAGCGGATTCTCTCCGTGGCCGAGATCGCCGCCCATCTCGACCTGCCGGTGGGCACGGTCCGGGTCCTCCTCGGAGACCTGGCCGCCCGCAGTCTGGTGCAGGTACGCGAGCCGCGCGCGACCACCGCCGGCCTTCCCGACGAGCACGTTTTCGAGGCGGTTATCAATGGACTACGGGCGCTCTGAGCGGCCGGCGGGCGCCGGGCCGCTGCCCACCGCGATCAAGATCCTGATCGCGGGCGGGTTCGGCGTCGGCAAGACCACCATGGTGGGCGCGGTCAGCGAGACCAAGCCGCTGCGCACCGAGGAGGTGCTGACCGAAACCGGGATCGGCATCGACGACCTGTCCGGCGTGGAGGAGAAGTCGACCACCACCGTGGCGATGGACTTCGGCCGGATCACCATCAGCGACGACCTGGTGCTCTACCTGTTCGGCACGCCCGGGCAGGACCGGTTCTGGTTCGTCTGGGACGAGCTGGCGCTCGGCGCGCTCGGGGCGGTGGTGCTCGCCGACACGCGCCGCCTGGCGGACTGCTTCCCGTCGATCGACTACTTCGAGGGGCGCGGCACGCCGTTCGTGGTGGCGGTGAACTGCTTCGAGGGGGCCAAGAAGTTCCGGCTCGACGAGGTGCAGGCGGCGCTCGACCTGGACCCGGGCGTACCTGTGGTGCTGTGCGACGCGCGCAAGCGTGAGTCGGCCAAGGAGGTGCTGATCACGCTGCTGGAACACGCCATGAAGCTGCGCGAGGCGCGCCGCCGCGCCGCCGGCGACTGAGGCTGCGTCGCATGACCGAGCTGAGTGTCCGGGCGATGTCACCGGAGGAGTTCGACAGCTGGCAGGACGAGCTGGCCGCCGGGTACGCGCGCGAGCACGTCACGGCCGGCAACTGGGCGCCCGAGGAGGCGCTCGACCGGGCCCGGGAGGCCACCGCCGGCTTCCTGCCGCAGGGCATGGCCACGCCCGGCATGCTGTTCCTGGTCGGCGAGCTTGCCGACGGCTCACCGGTCGGCTGGCTGTGGATCGGCCTGACCCACCCGCGCGGTCTCGCCGACTGCGCGTTCCTCTACGACATCGAGGTGGCCGCCGGGCACCGGGGCCGGGGGCTCGGGCGGGCGCTGCTCGCGGCGGGAGAGCGGGCGGCCCGGGAGCACGGCGCCCAGGCGCTGGAGCTGAACGTCTTCGGTACCAACGAGACGGCGCGCAAGCTGTACGAGACGTCGGGATACCGGGTGGTCACCCAGCAGATGCGCAAGGACCTGCGGGCCTAGGCGCGGGCGTCAGAGGCGGGTGGCGGTCCGGATCAGGCCGGCCAGCGCCCGGGACCGGCTGTGCGGTGGCCACGCGATGACTGTGGTCACCGCCGGCGCGTCCGGCACCGGCACGGTGGCCAGGTCGGCGAGCAGCAGCGACCGGGCCGACTCCGGCAGCACCACCACGGTCCGGCCGAGCGCGATGAGCTGGAACAACTGGGCGTGGTCCCGGACCTCGGGGCCGGGCCCGTCCGGATACGACCCGTCGGCCCGGGGCCAGCGCGGCATGGGCAGGCCCGGCAGCGCCTCCACCTCGGCCATCAGCAGGTGCGGTCGCCGGGCCAGCGGATGCCCGGCCGGCAGGATCGCCACCTGCGGCTCGGTGATCAGCTCTTCGGTGTCCAGCCCGGTCGTCGAGTCGTACGGCAGGTGCAGCAGCGCCACGTCGGCCCGCCCGTCGCGCAGCAGCCGTTCCTGCTCGCCGATGCCGCACAGCAGAACCTCGACCGGGACCGCGTCCGGCTCGGCGGCGTACGCGCCGAGCAGTTTCGGCAGCAGCTCGCTCGACGCCCCGGTCTTGGTCGCCAGCACCAGCCCGGGGCCACCGGTAGCGGCCTGCCCGGCGCGTCGGGTGCGGCGGTCGGCGGCGGCCACGGCGTCGAGTGCGGCCCGGCCCTCCCGCAGCAGCACCGACCCGGCCGCGGTGAGCGCGACGCTGCGGCTGTCCCGCTCCAGCAGAGTCACGCCGAGACGGCGTTCGAGCTGCCGGATCGCTCGCGACAGCGGCGGCTGGGCGATGCCCAGGCGGCGCGCGGCGCGGCCGAAGTGCAGCTCCTCGGCGACCGCCACGAAGTAGCGAAGCTCCCGCGTCTCCATCCCGCCACCGTACCGCCGCATCGATGCCTTCCGGGTATCGCGCGCCACCGAAGCGGTGTTGGAGGCCCGCGCGGCCCGCGGACAGGATCGAGGGCATGAGCGAACGGACGATCGCGCTGGTGACCGGCGCGAACAAGGAATCGGGTACGAGATCGCGGCCGGCCTGGGCGCGCTCGGCTGGCGGGTGGGGCGTCGGCGCCCGGGACGAGCGGCGGCTCGCCGAGGCGGTGGCGAAGCTGCGCGCGGGCGGCGTGGACGCGTTCGGCGTACCGCTGGACGTCACCGACGACGCGAGCGTTTCCGCCGCCGCCCGGCTGCTGGAGACGGAGGCCGGCGGTCTGGACGTGCTCGTCAACAACGCGGGCGTGACAGGTGGCGTGCCGCAGCACCCGGGCGACGTCGACCTCGCGACCATCCGGACCGCCGTCGAGGTGAACGTGATCGGGGTGGTCCGGGTGACCGAGGCGATGCTGCCGCTGCTGCGCCGCTCGGCGTCGCCCCGGATCGTCAACATGTCCAGCGGTGTCGGCTCGCTGACCCGGCAGAGCGCCTCCACCGGAGAGGACCAGACCGGGCCGCTGTCGGTGGCGTACTCACCGTCGAAGAGCATGCTCAACGCGGTGACCATCCAGTACGCGCGGGCGCTGGCGGACACCGGCATCCTGATCAACGCCGCCTGCCCGGGCTTCACCGCCACCGACCTCAACAGCTTCCGCGGTGTGCGGACCCCGCAGCAGGGAGCGGCGATCGCGATCCGGCTCGCGACGCTGCCCGACGACGGGCCGACCGGCGGCTACTTCGAGGACGCGGGCACGATCCCGTGGTGACTCCGGTCAGCTTCTAGACGTGACTGAGCGTGACGCTCACGGCGGGGTATACCGCTCTCAGGTGACGTCATCTTCCCCGGACGACACGCCCAGACATGCGGTGGTCCATCAGAGCGCGGTGCGGACCGGCTGTCGAGGGTGGCCCGTCAGAACCACATGACCGGGTTGCCGGTCGCCACCGACGCCGCGCACAGCCGGCGCAGCGGCTCCACGATGTAGGCGAAGTCGCTGCCCGACCGGCTCCGGGTCCGTACCGCGAGCCGTTCGGGCGGCGGCTCGCCGTGCTCGCCCACGGGTCGCATCGCCAGCACCGTCCGTGTCCCGCCGGCGGTGAGCTCCACCCGGTCGCCGGGCAGCGGCCGCTGGCCGAACCGGACGGCCCGGAACAGCGTGGCGGGCGGGTCGGCGGTGTCGACGACGAAGAAGCCGTCCGGATCTACCCCGGCCCGGAAGTCCGGGCCGAGCATGAACACCCCGTGGTAGCTCTCGACGTACTGCATCAGCACCCGGCCGGTCGCCTCGTCGATCAGTTCGACCCCGTCGGTGATCCGATCGGTGCGCGCGAACGCGTCCAGCTCGGCGAGCGCCACCGCCGCCCGCTCGGCCGGCAGCGAGCCGCCGTTGAGGTTCGGCAGCGCGGTGGCGAGCGTCGGGAAGCGCTCCGGGCCGGCGGCGCGTAGCGCCTGCTGGAACAGGCGTACGCCGGCCCAGTTGGAAACGTGCTCGCTCGCCTGCTCCATGGCCTTGTGCGGGCACGCCTCCGCCAGCCAGGCGTCGAACGTGCGGTGCGCGGCCTCGTTGCCCTCCCACTGCCGCAACAGCGCGAGACAGCCGTCCTCGTCGATGCCGACCGGTCCGACCGGGCACGGCGTGGTGAGGCCGTCCTGCCAACACCGGCAGTACACGAACGCGTCGAGTCCCACGCCGGCACGCTACCGGCGCCCGTTCGTCGGCGCGTACCCGCTTTCCCCCGGTTCGTTTCCGGCGGCCCACTTCGGGCGCGGGTCACGTGATGGCGAGCAGCATGCCGTCCCCGTGGTCGGCCGCGGCGCGGTAGAAGTCGCGCAGCGCGGTGAAGTTCGGCAGCAGGTAGGCGTCGAACTCGTCGGCGCCGTCGTCCCAGATGTGCGGGTAGATCTCGGCCTCCGACAAGGCTGCCGGGTCGAAGCGGGCCCGCAGCGTCGCCTCGTCGATCGCGTCGAGCCCGCCGGCCACAGCGCGGACGGCGTCGGGCATCAGCAGCCGGGCCGGGCCCATCCCCAGGTCCGGCCCGATCGGGTCACCACCCAGGACGGCCGGCCCGGCGTCGCCCCGGATCTCGTACGTGTCGCCGGTCAGTAGGTAGTGCAGCCCGTGCCACGCCTTGTCGAGGTCGAGCTCGTCCGGGCCACCCTGGAACAGGGTGTCGACCTTCTCCGGGTCGGCGAGGACCGCCGCCAGCTCCTCGGCGGACAGCCGACGTGCGTTGAAGATCATGCCCACGGGGTGCCTCTCGGGGGTGCCGGTCGGAATCGGCGGCAGCGTAGCGTGCGCTTGCGACAGGCATGGCACCATCGGCGCATGGCCACTGACACCCGCCACCTCGCCGTCCACATCGACCGTCCGGTCGCGGAGGTCTACGCCTTCGCCGCCGACCCGGCGAACCTGCCCCGCTGGGCGCCGGGCCTCGGCGGTTCGGTGAACCTCATCGACGGCCAGTGGTTCGTGGACACACCCGAAGGGCGGGCGCGGCTCACGTTCGCCCCGGCCAACGAGTACGGCGTGCTCGACCACGAGGTGCGGACGCCGTCGGGCGAGACGGTGTACGTGCCGTTGCGCGCCATCGCCGACGGCAACGCCACCGAGGTGGTGTTCAGCCTGCGCCGGATGCCCGGCATGAGCGACACGGACTTCGACCGGGACACCGCGCTGGTCGAGGCGGATCTGGCCCGGCTCAAGGCCGTGCTGGAGAGCGCCGCCGGCTGAGAGGCGCGCGTGGTCAGTCGGCAGTCCGGCCCCGACAGTGGCAAGGAGGGCGCGTCATGCCCCTGCTGCGGATCCACCTCGACAGCGACCCGACCACCGCCCGCCGCGTCCTGCAGACGCATCGCGAGGGCGGCGTGCATCACGAGTCGCGGGAAGCGGCCCGGGAGCAGGTGTGGCGCCAGGGCCGCACCCCGGCCGGTGACCCGGTCTTCGTCGGCATCACCAACGGACGCCGCAACGTGCAACTGCTCTACGACGTCGAGGTCTACTCCGATACCGTCCCGTGAACGCAAGCGGCACTCACGCCCCTGAAATGGGAATTGCGCGCCGGGCTCGGCCGGTGATCGTGAGCGGGACGAAATTCGACGCACCTGGGCGCCGAATGCAATTCTTGATTCAGTCGCCGATCGCGTCCCGCATTCGTTCCCTCGTCCAGTATTCGGACGGGTCGGTGGCACCCGGGCTCGGATTGTGGGTAGCGACCACCGGGCCGGGCGGCGCCGGCCGCGCCGCGCCGCCGTCGCGCGCCGCGACGACCACGACGGCCACAGCCACGGCGAGCGCCGCGACGGCGGCCGCGCCGAGCAGTACACGATGTGACATGTCGCCTCCTCCGGACCGGTCGACCGGTGCCGGTCCGCCTGGTGCGCCGGCGGCACACCAGGCGGACCGTCGTTCACCAGGTGTCGTTCGCGTACGTGTTGTAGAGCGTCCCCACCACCGCGGCGGAGAAGTACGGCGAGCCGTTCGTGTTCGTGCCGCTCGAGTAGCTCATCACCCCGTGCACGTCACCGCGCCTGGTGG
This sequence comes from Micromonospora sp. M42, assembly GCF_000568915.1. Classification (NCBI taxonomy): domain Bacteria; kingdom Bacillati; phylum Actinomycetota; class Actinomycetes; order Micromonosporales; family Micromonosporaceae; genus Micromonospora; species Micromonospora sp. M42. The sequence continues at coordinate 6,421,007 of NZ_KK037233.1, forward strand.
TGTTGTCGTAGCTGTAGTACCACGGGCCGCCGCTCGAACCGCCCCCGAAGCCGCAGTTCATCTCGATCCGGTTGCTGCCCGCGTCCCGCGACGTGCCCGAGCAGACCCACTGGATCTCGCCGCTGTCCTTGTTGCTCGGGTAGCCGAAGACGTCGTAGTGGTACGCGCGCCCACCGCCGGTGAGCAGGCCGTTCGCGCCGACCGCGTCCACGATCGACCGGCTGCCGTAGACGAGCGCGACCGCCACGTCGTACTGCCGCTCGCGGGTGCTGATCCAGCCGCTGGGCACCGCCAGCGTGGACCAGTCCCAGGTGCCGTACGGCTGCGCGCCGTTGCGGTAGGACGGCACGAACATCCAGTTCGCGGTGTGCCAGTCCCGGCCCGGCCCGTCGTGCACGCAGTGCGCGGCGGTGAAGACCATGTTGCGCGCCGGGCTGTTCACCACGCTCGCCGAGCAGTAATGGCCCAGGCCGTCGGTCGAGCTGGTGTAGAAGATCTTCCCCACCGTGATCGACTCGTTGAGCTGGGCGCCGAAGCCGCTGCCGTCCTTCGGCGCCACCGCCTCCGCGAAGCGCCGTACCCGCTCCGCCGTGGGGCTCTGGGTGACCGGGCCGGCGGCCTTCTCCACCTCGTCGGCGGGAGTGGCCGCCGCCATCCGCTCGGCCGTCCAGTATGCCCTGGCCTGCCCGGCCGACGACCCCACCTTGCGCTCGATCGAGGTCACCGCGGCCGGAGCAGCGGTGCCGGAGGTGGTGTCGGTGGCGGCCTGAGCCGGAGTGCCGGCGAGGATCGTCGGCAGGATCAGGGCCGGCAGGGCCAGAAGTCTGATCGTCGTCTTCATGAAATCCTTCCCAGTTTTCGATTCCCGGATCGAAACTGGAGCGCCCCGTTGTTCATCGCGATGTCGGCAACGTATCGACGGGATTCGGAGCGTGTCAATGAATCATGGACGTCGATTGTTTGCGGTGTCGGATGTGCGATCGGGGAGGGCGGGGACATCATCGAATTGCAATTCCGGGTCCGTGAGCGGCGCTCGACCTCGGTAGCCTCGAAGCCGTGACGAAGCGACCGGGGCCACGATGACTGCTGATCCGCCGCCTGCCGCCGAACGACTGATCTTTGCCGAGATGACCGTCGACGACCTCGACGACATGGCCGCCATGCTCGGCGACCCGCTCGTGATGCGCTACTACCCGCGGCCGAAGACCCGGGCGGAGGCACTGGACTGGATCCGCTGGAGCGAGGGCCTCTACCGCAGCCACGGCTTCGGACTGTGGGTGCTCAGGTCACGGGCGACAGGCGAGTTCGTCGGCGACTGCGGTCTCACTCCGCAGCCGGTGGACGGGGTGATGGAGGTCGAAGTCGGTTACCACCTGCTGACCGCAACGCAGGGTTACGGGTACGCCACGGAGGCGGCGGCTGCGTGTCGCGACCACGCGCGCGACCGGCTGGGCGTCGACCGCCTCGTCGCGATCATCCACCCGGACAACACGCCCTCGCAGCGGGTCGCGGAGCGGATCGGGCTGAGCTTCGAGCGTGCGACGACGTCCGGATCGGGGGATCCGGTGCACGTCTACGCTGCGCGGCTGGCCTGACCGGCTCAGCGGCGGGTCGACGTCAGGAACCGGGTCCACGCGGCCGGGGTGAAGGTGAGCACCGGCCCGGCCGGGTCCTTCGAGTCGCGGACGCCGACCACACCGGGCAGGTTGCCGGCGACCTCGACGCAGTTGCCACCGTTGCCGCCGCTGCGGGTGCTCTTGCGCCACCGGGCGCCGCTCAGGTCCATGCCGCCGCCACTTCCCTCAGCAGTTCCAGGGTCCGCGCGCGGGGCAGCGCTTCGCCCCGGATGCGTTCCCACCGACGCTCCAGGGTAGCAATCTCCGAGGGCTGCTCGATGATCTGCGCGCGGGCCTGGCTGTCCACATGCGCCACCCGGTTGCCGTCGCGCAGCTCCGCGATGACGAACGGCCCGTCCAGCCCGGGATAGGTCGGCGTGTCGGCCGGCACCACGTGGAGCTGCACGTTCGGCAGCTCGGCGCAGGCGAGCAGGTGGGTCACCTGCGCGGCCATCAGCGCCCGGTCGCCGGCGGCGGCGCGGCGCAGCACCTGCTCGTCGAGCACCACGACGTACAGCGGCCCGCGCGGCCGGGTGAGGATGCCCTGCCGGTCCAGCCGGGCGGTGACCAGGTCGGTGATCTCGTCGGCGGTCAGCGGCTGGCCGATGAACGTGGCCCGGGCGTACGCCTCGGTCTGCAACAGACCCGGCACCCACGCCAGCTCGAACGTGCGTAGCGCGACCGCCTCGCGTTCGATGTCCACCCACGGGCGGAACCAGACGGGCTCGCGGCGGCGGACCGCGTCCGGCCAGAGCGCCTCGATCGGCTGGCCCAGCAGGTTCGCCACAGTCGCGCGGTGCCGGCTCTGCGGGATGTGCCCGGGGTTCGCCCACCGGGCCACCGTCTTCGGGTGCAGGCCGAGCCGCTCCGCCAGGCTCTCGGCGGTGTGGCCGGCGCCGGCCAGCGCGGTGACGAAGGCATGGTTCATGCCCATTCCTCCCCGGAGCAAAAGAACCGTCCGGAGGAGATTACACAACGCTGTGTGATTGTTCGGGCACCCTCGGCACGGTGGAGGCATGACCGAACCGACACCCACATCGGCGTACCCCCGGGTGGTGCTGCCGCTCACCGGCCACCGCGCGTGCGGTCCGGCCTGGCGCTGCGACCGCTGCGGCGAGCCCTGGCCGTGCCCGACCCTGCGGGCCGCGCCCACCGACGCGGCCCGCCGCGCCACGATGATCCCCGAGTTCTCCCGGCTCACCCGGCAGGCCATCCGCGACCTGCGCGGCCACCCCGACGGCCCGGACCCGATCGCGATCGTGCGGCGCTTCCTGTGGTTCCTGCCGCTCACCGACGCCGAGGCACGCGCCGTCGCGCTCCGCCTCCGCTGAGATGTAAGGAAGGGCCCCTTCTTAACAGACGTCTGTTAAGAAGGGGCCCTTCCTTACATCCAAGATCAGCTGGCGATCATGCGGCGCAGCACGTACTGCAGGATGCCGCCGTGCCGGTAGTAGTCCGCCTCACCCGGGGTGTCGATGCGGACCACGGCGTCGAACTCCACGCCGGTGTCGGTGGTGACCTTCACCGTGCGCGGGGTGTCGCCGTCGTTCAGCGCGGTCACGCCGCTGATCGAGAACGTCTCCGTGCCGGTCAGGCCCAGCGACTCGGCGGTCTCGCCGCCCGGGAACTGCAGCGGCAGCACGCCCATGCCGATCAGGTTCGAGCGGTGGATCCGCTCGTACGACTCGGCGATGACCGCCTTCACGCCCAGCAGCATGGTGCCCTTCGCCGCCCAGTCCCGCGACGAGCCGGAGCCGTACTCCTTGCCGGCCAGGATGACCAGCGGGACGCCCGCCTCCTGGTACGCCATCGAGGCGTCGTAGATCGAGGTCTGCTCACCGGTCAGGTGGTTGACGGTGAAGCCGCCCTCGACACCCGGGACGAGCTGGTTACGCAGCCGGATGTTGGCGAACGTGCCCCGGATCATCACCTCGTGGTTGCCCCGGCGGGAGCCGTACGAGTTGAACTCGTGCCGGGCCACGCCGTGCTCGGCCAGGTACTTGCCGGCGGGGGAGTCCGCCTTGATCGAGCCGGCCGGGGAGATGTGGTCGGTGGTCACCGAGTCGCCCAGCTTCGCCAGCACGCGCGCGTCGGCGATGTCCTGCACCGGGGCCGGCTCCTGCTGCATGCCCTCGAAGTACGGGGGCTTGCGCACGTACGTCGACTCGCCGTCCCAGGAGAACGTGTCACCGGTCGGCGTCGGCAGCGACTGCCAGCGCTCGTCACCGGCGAACACGTCGGCGTACGCGGCGCTGAAGCCGGTCGCGCCGATCGCGGAGGCGATGACGTCCTGGATCTCGGCGCTGTTCGGCCAGATCTCCCGCAGGTACACCGGGTTGCCCTGGGCGTCCTCGCCGATCGGCTCGTTGGCCAGGTCGATGTCCATGGTGCCGGCGAGCGCGTACGCGACCACCAGCGGCGGGGACGCCAGGTAGTTCATCTTGACGTCCGGGTTGATCCGGCCCTCGAAGTTGCGGTTGCCGGACAGCACCGACACGACGGCGAGGTCGCCCTCGTTGACGGCGGCGGAGACCTCCTCCGGCAGCGGGCCGGAGTTGCCGATGCAGGTGGTGCAGCCGTAGCCGACCAGGTTGAAGCCGAGCTTCTCCAGGTACGGGGTGAGGCCGGCGCGGTCGTAGTAGTCCATGACGACCTTCGATCCCGGCGCGAGGGTGGTCTTCACCCACGGCTTGCGGGCCAGGCCCTTCTCCACCGCGTTGCGGGCCAGCAGCGCGGCGCCGATCATGACCTGCGGGTTTGAGGTGTTGGTGCAGGAGGTGATCGCGGCGATCACCACGGCGCCGTGGTCCAGCTCGTACTCGACGCCGTCGGCGCCGGTCACGCGTACCGGATTGCTGGCCCGGCCGCCCGCGCCCACGGCGGCGGTCTCCAGGTCGCGCGGTGCGTCCGCCGGGTCGTTCACGCCGTTGGCGGGGGAGTCGCTGGCCGGGAAGGACTCGGCGGACGCCTCGTCGGCCGGGCCGTCGGCGCCGAACGGCTTCTCCTGCTGCGGCACGCCCGGCTTGCGGCCCGGGTCGCCACCGGTCTCGTCGGCGGCCACGTAGTCGCTGAGCGCGGAGCGGAACAGCGTCTTGGCGCTGCCCAGCGGCACCCGGTCCTGCGGGCGCTTCGGGCCGGCCAGCGACGGCTCGATGGTGCTCAGGTCCAGCTCGAGGCGCTCGGAGTACTCCGGCTCGCGCTCCGGGTCGTGCCAGAGGCCCTGCTCCTTGGCGTACGCCTCGACCAGCGCCACCTGCTGTGCGTCGCGGCCGGTCAGCTCCAGGTAGCGGACGGTCTCGGCGTCGATCGGGAAGATCGCCACGGTCGAGCCGTACTCCGGCGACATGTTGCCGATGGTGGCGCGGTTGGCCAGCGGCACGGCGCTGACGCCGGGGCCGTAGAACTCGACGAACTTGCCGACCACGCCGTGCTTGCGCAGCATCTCGGTGATGGTCAGCACCAGGTCGGTGGCGGTGGTGCCGGCCGGCATCTCGCCGGAGAGCTTGAAGCCGACGACGCGGGGGATCAGCATGCTGACCGGCTGGCCGAGCATCGCGGCCTCGGCCTCGATGCCGCCGACGCCCCAGCCCAGCACGCCCAGGCCGTTGACCATGGTGGTGTGCGAGTCGGTGCCGACGACCGTGTCCGGGTACGCCTGGCCGTTGCGCTCCATGATCGTACGAGCCAGGTACTCGATGTTGACCTGGTGCACGATGCCGGTGCCCGGCGGGACGACCTTGAACTCGTTGAACGCGGTCTGACCCCAGCGCAGGAACTGGTAGCGCTCCTTGTTGCGCTCGTACTCCAGCTCGACGTTGCGCTCGAAGGCGTCCTCGCGGCCGAACAGGTCGGCGATGACCGAGTGGTCGATGACCAGCTCGGCCGGAGCGAGGGGGTTGACCTTCGTGGCGTCGCCGCCGAGGTCGCGTACCGCCTCGCGCATGGTGGCCAGGTCGACCACGCAGGGCACGCCGGTGAAGTCCTGCATCAGCACCCGCGCCGGGGTGAACTGGATCTCCACGCTCGGGTCGGCGGTGGCGTCCCACGCGCCGAGCTGCTGGATGTGGTCGGCGGTGATGTTCGCGCCGTCCTCGGTCCGCAGCAGGTTCTCCAGCAGGATCTTCAAGCTGTAGGGCAGTCGCTCGTGGCCCTCCACCTTGTCGATCTTGAAAATCTCGTAGCTCGCGTCTCCGACGCGTAGCTGGGTCTTCGCACCGAAGGTGTCGAGGCTCGCCACGTCGTACTCCTTCACACCAGCGACCGTGAGTAGTCCTGAGCAGTTTGTCGCACCGACCGGAGCGCCGCCGTGCTTAGGCAACACTTACCTGCGTCGGTCTCTACAAAACCGTACGTCCGTCTTGCTATTCACGCAACCTCGTGCCACGCTGCGGGACGAGGAGGTGCCACCATGATCCATCACGTCCTGCTCGCCTGCCCCCGCGGCTCCGAGGATCTGTCCCGCTCCTTCTACACCGGCCTGCTCGGCCTCACCGAGAAGCCCAAACCCCCGGCCCTCGCCGCCCGCGGTGGTTGCTGGTTCACCGGGTACGACGCCGAACTGCACCTGGGCGTCGAGGACGACTTCCGTCCCGCCCGCAAGGCCCACCCGGCCCTGGTGCGCCCCGACCTCGACGAGCTGGCCGCCCGCCTGGACGCCGCCGGCCACGCCGTGACCTGGGGCGACGAGGAGATTCCCGGCATGCGGCGGTTCCACACGCACGACCCGCACGGCAACCGGCTGGAGTTCTTGGCCCCCGCCGGATGACCGGGCGCGGGTAGGGTCGGCGGGGTGGTCGACGTACAGCACTGGCTCGCCGCCCTCCCACCGGGCCTGATCTGCCTGCTCGTGGGCGTGGTGATCGGCGTCGAGAGCATGGGCATCCCGCTGCCCGGCGAGATCGTGCTGGTCAGCGCCGCCCTGCTCGCCGCCACCGGCGCCGTCGGGCCCGAGTGGGTGGCCGCCGCCGCAGCCACCGGCGCGATCCTCGGCGACTCCGTCGGGTACGCCGTCGGCCGCCGCGGTGGCCGTCCCCTCTTGGAGCGGCTCGGTCGGCGCTTCCCGAAACACCTCGGCCCCGCGCACCTGGCCCGCGCCGAGTTGAGCTTCGCCCGGCACGGTGTCTGGGCGGTGTTCTTCGGGCGGTTCGTCGCGCTGCTGCGCATCCTCGCCGGGCCGCTCGCCGGGGCGCTGCGCGTGCCGTACCGCCGGTTCCTGATCGCCAACGCCGCGGGCGGGCTGGTCTGGGCGTTCGGCACCACCTACCTGTTGTTCTATCTGGGGCAGGCCGCCGAGCACTGGCTCAAGGACATCTCCTGGGCCGGGCTGGTGCTGGCCGTGCTGGCCGGCGTGGTGAGCACCGCGTGGCTGCGCCGCCGAGCCAAGCGCCTGCAGCCCCTGGACAGCCCCGACACCCCCGACCCGGTCCCCGCAGCCGACCGCTGACCCACCCCGCCCGCACTCCGGTCCCCGCCCTGGGCCATGGCCCCTGCTCCGTTCCCCGGCCCTGCTCCGGTCTCCGCCTCGCCTAGCTGCCTCCCCCGGGCGCCGCCGCCGAGGTGATCAAGGAGTTTGTGTACGGAATCGGCCCGCCAGAGGACCAAAACTCCTTGATCGTCCGGCGTGGGCGCTGGCTGGTGGGCTGTAGGCCGGGAAAGCGAGAACGGGCGGGGCGAGCGGGAACGGGTGCTCAAGCGCGGGTGCGGGATTCCGGTGCGCCGCCCGCCCCGTTGATCATGAGGTTGGCGGCAGTTTGTGTCTGTTTTGTCCCGGCCAACCTCATGATCAACGAGACGGGGTGAGGGCGTGGGGAGATCTGGTGGTGCGATGGCCGGTGGTCAGGGGGCGGTCAGCAGGTCGAGCAGGGTGTCGCGGGCGGTGCGTACGGCGGCCCGGGACTCCTCGGTGTGGTCCAGCGCGTCGAATCCGTGCTGACCGTTCGGCACGTCCACCACGTGCAGCGGGATGCCGCGCCGCCGGGCGACCACCGTGAACGCCTCGATGGTGGGTGCGACCTCGGGCCGTTCCCGGCCCGCCCTGGTCAGCACCAGCGTCGGCCGAGCCGGCTCGGCCGGCCGCGCGGCGTCGATGCCCGTGCCGCCGGAGTCCACGCTGCCCGGCGTCGTGGTGTCGTCCGGCAGCGCCGGGGTGGCGGTGGCGTCGCCGGTGGGGGCGGGCAGGTCGAGCGCGTCGATCGGGCGGAAGCGCGGATCCACCGGGGGCCACCCGGGCAGCGGGGCCAGCAGCGGATAGGTCGCGGCCAGGCCGCGCAGCCAGCGGGGCGGGTCGCGGAGCCAGTCGCCGAGCAGCAGGCCGGCGCCGGAGAAGAACCAGAGGCCGAGCCGGTCGGCGTCGACGCGAGAATCGGCGCGGAGCAGTTCGGCGGCGGCGGCGACCCGCGCGGCGACGGCGTACAGGTCGTCGGGGCCGGCCACGGTGAGCTGGGGAATCGCGGCCAGCACGCCCCGCTCGGCGAGCAGCGCGCCGTAACCGCGGTAGAGCGGCCAGTCGCGCGCGTCCGGCGCGTCGGGCGGGCCCGGCACGCCGTGCACGATCACGACTGCGGGGTGCCGGCCGTCGCCGGTGGGGACGTGCAGGTCGACGTCGCCGTGCCGCTCCACCGCGGCGGGCCGGGGGTCGAGGACGAACGGGCTTTCCCAGAAACTGGTTCCCATCACGCCGATGCTAGGAGAACCCGCCCGGTCGCGCCGCCCCGTGACTGTCCGCTCAGGAGGACGACGACGCCTTCGCGTGCCGTTCGCGCAGCCGGTCCCGGATCTCCTCCGGTGTGTACGCGCGGCGCCGCCGTTCCGCGCGCGCCACGACCACTCCGGTCGCCGCGACGCCGGCGAGACCCGCGAGTCCGAGTACCTTCCACCACCGCATCCGTTGCCGCATCCGCTTAGGGTAGTCCTCCATGAGCATCAGCCTGGACGAGGCCGTGGAGCTGACCCGCACCGGCGATCTGTGGGTGTTCCGCGGGCGCAGCGTGCCGGACCGCGCCATTCAGCTCACCACCAACAGCCCGGTCAACCATGTGGGCATGGCGGTGGTGCTCGACGACATGCCGCCGCTGATGTGGCACGCCGAGCTGGGCCGTTCGCTGCCGGACATGTGGACCGGCACCCACCAGCGTGGCGTGCAGTTGCACGACCTGCGCGACGCGGTCTGCGTCTGGGCCAACCGGTACGGCCAGCGGGGCTGGCTGCGTCAGCTCGAACCGCCGGCCGACCCGGCGATGGAGGAGGCGGTGCTGCGTACCGTGGCTCGTCTCGACGGCACGCCGTTCCCGTCCACCGCGCAACTCGCCTGGCGGTGGGCCCGGGGCCGGGTGCCGCACCCGCGCCGCCTGAGCCTCGGCGGCATCAAGGGCCGGATCGGCGGCCGGGGCCGGACCAGGAGCGGAGACGAAAGCACGGACGGCGGGCAGAGCAGCGACAACGCGTTGGAGACGGCGTACTGCGCCGAGGTGGTGGCGGTGACGTACGAGGCGATGGGTCTGCTGCCCGCCGGGCGGCGGCCCAACTGGTACGACCCGGGACGGTTCTGGAGCGGCGACGACCTGGCCCTCAGCGGCGGCGCGCGCCTCGGCGCCGAGATCGAGGTGCGGATCCCGCCGCGCTGAGGAAGGTTTGCCGCCGCGCCGGGCCGGTAATGAGGAGCGTCGTGACGGCTTCCACCGACCTCGACACGCTCACCGACTTCTTCGACCGGTACGGCGTGGCGCTGACCACCGCCGACGTGCCGGCCATCGCCGGCTGCTACGCCCTGCCCGGGCTGGTGGTCGCCGACACCTACAGCTTCTCGTTCACCTCGCCGGCGGCGGTGGCGCTCAGCTTCGTCGGCGCCGCCCCCGACTACCAGGAGCGGGAACTGGTGGCCGCGAACGCGCAGATCGAGGACGTGCAACAGGTCTCGGCGCTGCTCACCGAGGTGGCGGTGCGCTGGGAGTTCCTGGACAGCCAGGGCGGCGCGGTGCCCGGCGAGCGTTACCGCTACCTGCTGCGTACCACCGAGGACGGTCCGGTCATCTGCCTGTCATCCGTACCGCCTGATCGTGGTGGTGCGGGTCCTTTCAATTTATAAGGTCTAAAGGGTAACACGTCGACGTACTTGACATGATTAGCGCCGGCTCAATACCACGTCATGCGCCGACACTCGCTAAAACTCGACATACTATAGACAAGACCCAGCATCAACCGCGGATTATTACTGGAAGCGACACCTGGTTTGCGACCACATGCGATGAGAGGCTTTGCCGCAAGGATTACTTTCGTAATGAGAGCTCTCGCGGCACGTAGAAGTCAGCAGACAATCAAACGCGGCCGGCCACGCGGGCCGGCCGCCGCACCGACGGACGTCAGCGGTGGTGGGCGCCGGCCCAGCGGTCGGCCTCGGGGGCCGGGTGCAGGCCGGGCTCGTGCAGGCCCTCCTCGGTGACCTGGCCGATCCGGCGGTACGTCTCGGGCCGGCTGGTGCGCAGCACCGCGCCCCAGATCAGGCCGAGCACGCCCGCCGCCACCGGAATCGCCGGCAGCAGCCACTTCAGGTAGCTCGCGGTGTCGGGCGCGAGCAGCGCGTCGAAGTTGAACAGCAGCACCAGCAGCACGGCGGTGAGCAGGATCGTGCCGAGCCCCGGGGCGATCGCCCGCTGCCACGCGCTCTCCGGGCCGGGACGGCCCCGGAAGAAGCCCACGACGGAGGCCGAGGTGAGCGTCATCAGCAGCACGACGCCGACCGCCGCCGCGCCGGACAGCCAGGTGAACAGGTCGATGACCGGGTCACGGCCGGTCATCGCGAACGCCAGGAACACCACCACGGCGAGGATGCTCTGCACCAGCGAGCCCGCCACCGGGGCGCCGCTGCGGCTGGAGGTCGCGCCGAGGAAGCCCGGCAGGACCCGCTCGCGGCCCAGCGCGAACAGGTACCGCGCCACGCCGTTGTGGAACGACAGCAGGGCGGCGAGCACGCTGGTGATGAACAGGACGTTGGCGATGTCCGCGACGACCGCGCCGGTGTACTGGTCGAGCGCGCCGAAGATGACGCCGGGCCCCGCCTCGGCGCTGGCCGCCGGCGCGTTCTCCGGGCCGGTCAGCACGGTCAGCGCCCACGCGGAGAAGGCGTAGAACAGGCCGGTGAACGCGACGGCGATGTAGGTGGCCCGGGCCACCGTGCGCCGCGGGTCCTTGACCTCCTCGCTGTAGATGGCGCCGCTCTCGAAGCCGGTGAAGGAGGCGATGGTGAATGCGAGCACCGCGCCGAAGCCGGCGCCGAACAGGTGGCCGGGGCTGATGCCGGCGGTGGTGACGGCGCCGCCGGCCGGGTTCGCGAAGGCGACCAGGTCGAAGATCAGCACGGCGATGCACTCGAGGATGAGCAGCACCGCCAGCACGGTGGCGTTCAGGTCGATGCGCAGGACGCCGAGCGCGCCGATGAAGACCCAGGCCAGCAGCGCCCAGACCCACCAGTCGAGGCTGATGCCGGTCTTGGCGTCCATGAAGTCGCCGAGGATCGCGCCGAGCAGGCCGTAGAGACCGATCTGAATCGCGTTGTACGCGGCCAGCGCGACGGCCGAGCCGGCCACCCCGCCGGCTCGACCGAGGCCGTTGGCGATGTACGCGTAGAACGCGCCCGCGTTGGCGACGTACCGGCTCATCGCGGCGTAGCCGGTGGCGAAAACGGCGAGCACTGCCGCGAGCAGCACGTATCCGAGCGCGGCGCCGATGTTGCCGCTGACCGCGTACATGGTGGTGACGCCACCGCCGAGAACGGTCAGCGGGGCCGACGCGGCGACGGTGAAGAAGACGAGGTGAGCGGTGCCGAGACGACCGCGGCGCAGCCCACCGTCAGAGAAAAACGGATCGGAGGACAAGGCTTCTCCAGGGGAGGGGAGTGAGGGGGTTCAGCTGTCTACTTCGGAACAACCTGAAGCAGGGTATTGGTGATCACTGATCGTCACAACCCCGTCTCGATATCGATTTGGGGGGCTCCTGATCGACCGGAATTGAGCTGTGCGTGGTCATGCCGTACCGTCCCGTGTCGACGTTCACGGCCACCGTTCGAGGATGGACCATGACCTACCCCGGGGCGCAGGCCACCTACCGGCTTGCGGATGCGCTGTTCCTTATCGGACACGACGAGTTCACCGGCAAGCCGCATGTCGCCGTCGACCGGCTTGAGTGCGGGCTGGCCGGCGCCGCGCTCGCCGAATTGATGTTCGAGGGCCGGATCGCCCTCGACGGCGGCGGAATCGCCGCTGTCGATCCGCGACTGTGGCAGGAGCCGCTCACCGATCTGCTCATTACCGAGATTCTGCGTCGGGAGGGCGCGCACCCGGCCCGGCTGTGGATCCGTTATCTGCGGACCCAGCTCAACATCAACGAGCGTGTCGGCACCCGGCTGGTCACCGCCGGCGTGCTCCGCCGGGAGCAGGGCAAGCTGATCGGCCGGACGGTGCGCTGGCCGGCCAACGACCCGAACCAGGCGGCCTCGCCGCGGGTACGGCTGACCGCCATGCTGATGCACTCGTCCCCGGCCGAACTGGACCCGGGCACGCTGCTGCTGGCCAGCCTCGCCGAGGCGGTCGGGCTGGCCGCGAACATCTTCGACCCGCAGGTCGGCGTCCGGATGCGGGACTGCCGGCGGTTCCTGCCGGGGCAGCTCGACGGACTGCTCGCCGCCGTCGTGGGCGCGCTCGACGTGAGCACCACGACGGTACGGCGATGACGTCCCGCCCCGGGTGAGGCCGGGGCGGGACGATCCCGGTCAGGCCGGGTCGCGCCACATCGGGTAGAGGCTGGGCCCGTCCGGCAGGTCGAGCGTGACCGGGCGGCGCCGGAACCCGAGCCGCTCGTAGAGCGCGGCGTTGCGCGGCGAGCTGGCTTCCAGGTACGCGGCGGAGCCGGCCTGATCCAGCTCGGCCAGCTTGTTACGCAGCAGCGCCGACCCGACGCCCTTGCCATGATGGTCCGGGTGTACCGCGATGAAGGGCAGGTACCAGTGCGGCTCGCTCGGGTGGCGGGCGCCCATCATCTCGTCGAGCATGCCGAACCGCTTCATGGCCTCGGCGCCGATCGCGGCCTCCATCCCGGCGAACTCGTCGCCCTCCTCGGCCTCGTGGCCGTCGCCGGTGGGCAGCCAGAGCGTGGCGCCCAGGCCGTCGCCCGCGAGGTGGACCTCGCCGGTGCGCAGCGCCAGCGCGACGAACGGCCCGAAGAAGGCGGGATGGACCCGCGCGCGGTGGTCGTCGGCCGGGAAGACCCAGCCGCTCACCGGATCCTGCATGAACGCCTCGGCGAGAATCGCGGTCACGACGGCGGCGTCCGCCGTGGACGCCCGCCGGATGTTGCCCTGCCACTCAGTCACTGGCCATCCGTCCTACCGGCTCGACGAGCCATTGTGGTCATTGATCGGCGTGCAAGGTATCAGGAGTCCGCGCCGTGCGGCAGGCCCGATTCCGGCCGCTCGCCGCGGCCCGGTCCCGGTGGCTACGCTGGCCCGGACCCCGACAGGAGGACCATGTCCCACACGCGTCGCTCCGGCCCGCAGCCCGGGGCCGCCATGACCTCGTCCCCCTGGATCCTCGTCGCCGCCGGCGTGGTCGTGATGGTGGTCCTGTTGGCGGTGGCGCTCGGTTCGGTGCGGGGACGGAGCACGTTCCCGGCGGCCGGTCCGCCCGATCCGCTGATGCCGCTGCCGCACGTGCCGCCGACCCCCACGGCGGTCAGCGCCAGCGGTCCGTCGCCGGTCTCCGCCACCGCTCCGGTGTTGCCGGGCCTGTCGCCCCGCTCCACGGAGCTGCCCGCCCGGCCGACGCCGGCCGCGTCGACGCCCAGCCCCCGGGGCGTCGCCCGGCCGGTGCCGCCCCCGTCGTCTCCGCCGCCGGTGGCGCCGCCGTCCGCGGTGACCGGCAGGTACAGCGTGCAGAGCGCCTTCGACGGCGGCTTCATCGGCGAGGTGCTGCTCGTCAACACCGCGCGTTCGCACCGGGGCTGGACGGTGCGCGCGGTCTTCCCCGGCGGAAGGCTGGTCACCGCCTGGGTCGAGGGCGCCGAGCAGGGCGTGTTCCGTTTCGACGACGGCGTCTTCACCTACCGCAGCGGATTCGACCTGGCCCCCGGGCAGTCCCTGGCGGTGCGGTTCCACATCGAGCGGGCGGGCACCCGGCCGGCGAGCTGCACCGTCGACGGCACGCCCTGCGTCGCTCGGTAGAACCCGCGCCCCGGGATCGGGGCGACACGCGTGCACTCTCTTGCAAGGTAACTGCTTTGTTGCAGCATGGTTTGCAAGGTATTGCAGAATGTTTCGGCAAGGGCTAGCGTGCGGGCGAATCAGCGACCAGAGAAAGGCCGTCGATGAAACCGCCGCCGATATCCCCCAAGGCGCTGCTCGCCCTGGTCACCTCCCTCGTGCTCGCCGTCGTCGGCGTTCCGGTGGCCCTCCATCAGCTCGGCGACGACGCTCCCGAGCGCGCCGCCACCCCCGACGTCCTCGCCGCCGGCAACGCTCCCCAGTGGAACCACGAGCCCTCGCCCGACGCGCTGCTCGCGGCGAGCCGCAACACCGCCAAGGCCGAGCAGTTCTACTTCGTCCTGCCGGACCGCTTCGCCAACGGCGACAAGCGCAACGACAACGGCGGCCTCACCGGCGGCCGGCTCACCACCGGCCACGACCCGACCGACAAGGGCTTCTACCACGGCGGCGACCTCAAGGGCCTGATCGACCGGATGGACTACATCCAAGGGCTCGGCACCACCGCCATCTGGCTCGCCCCGATCTTCAAGAACCGGCCCGTGCAGGGCACCGGCGCCGACGTCTCGGCCGGCTACCACGGCTACTGGATCACCGACTTCACCCAGGTCGACCCGCACTTCGGCACGAACGCGGAGCTGAAGAAGCTGGTCGACCTCGCCCACCGGCGGGGCATCAAGGTCTACCTCGACATCATCGTGAACCACACCGCCGACGTCATCCGGTACGCCGAGGACAAGTACGGCTACGTGGACAAGAAGACCGCGCCCTACCGCGACGCGCAGGGACGACCCTTCGAGGACCGGAACTACGCCGACGGCACCCGTAAGTTCCCCGCCGTCAACGAGAAGTCGTTCCCGTACACCCCGGTGTTCGCCACCCCCGCCGACGCGAAGGTCAAGGTACCGGCGTGGCTGAACGACCCGACCATGTACCACAACCGCGGTGACTCCACCTTCGCCGGGGAGAACAGCGAGTACGGCGACTTCTCCCGCCTGGACGACCTGTGGACCGAGCGGCCCGAAGTGGTGCGCGGCATGACCGACATCTACGCCGAGTGGATCGGCAAGGCCGGCGTGGACGGGTTCCGCCTCGACACCGTCAAGCACTCGAACCTCGAGTTCTGGCCGCAGTTCGCCCGCGGCATCGACGCCGCCGCGGCGAAGGCCGGCAAGAAGGACTTCTTCATGTTCGGCGAGGTCTACAGCGCCGAACAGGAGATCCAGTCCACCTACGTGCGGCGCGGCGGCCTCCCCGCCACGCTCGACTTCTCGTTCCAGGAGGCGGCACGTGGCTACGCCGCCGCCGACGGCTCGGCCAAGGCCCTCGCCGACGTGTACGCCAAGGACGACCTCTACACCGCGCGGGACACGAACGCCAACCGGCTCACCACGTTCCTCGGCAACCACGACATGGGCCGGATCGGCTCGTTCGTCGCCGCCGGCGGCGGGGACGACGCCGCCCAGCTGACGCGCAGCCGGCTCGCCCACCAGCTCATGTTCCTCACCCGTGGCCAGCCGGTCGTCTACTCCGGCGACGAGCAGGGCTTCACCGGCCCGGGCGGGGACAAGGACGCCCGGCAGGACATGTTCGCCTCCCGGACCGCCGACTACCTCGACGACGACCTGATCGGCACCACCCGCACCCACGCCGTCGACCAGTACGACACCCGCCATCCGCTCTACCGGACCATCGCCGAGCTGGGCGGCCTGCGGGCCGCGCACCCGGCGCTGCGCGACGGCGTCCAGGTCACCCGGCACGCCGCCGACGGTCCCGGCGTCTTCGCGTTCTCCCGCGTCCTGCCCGCCGACCGGATCGAGTACGTGGCGGCGGTGAACAACGCCGCCACCCCGCAGACTGTCACGGTGGACACCTGGTCGGCCGGCGCCCGCTTCACCGGCGTGTACGGCGGCGCCGCAGACGTGACGGCCGCTGCCGACGGCAAGCTGAGCCTCACCGTGCCGGCGATGTCGGCGGTGGTGCTCAAGGCCGACCGGGTCATCCCGCACCCCGGGGCCGCTCCGAAGATCACGATCACCGAGCCGGGTGACGAGCCCGCCCCCGGCAAGGCCACCGTCACCGCCCAGGTCACCGGCGACCCGCTCGCCACCGTCACGTTCGCCGCCCGGGTCGACGGCGGGAAGTGGACGCTGCTGGGCAGCGCGCACCGCGCCCCGTACACCGTGCACCACGACCTCACCGGCCTGCCCGGCGGCACCACTGTCGAGTACAAGGCAGTGGTCCGCGACGGCAAGGGCCGCACCGCCACCGCCCGCGCCACCGGCACCGTCGGCACCCCGGACCGGGGCGAGTCGCGGGACTGGGCGATCGTGCACTACAAGCGCCCGGCCGGCGGGTACGACGACTGGCGGCTCTACGCCTGGGGTGACATCGACCCGGCGTACGTCACCGAGTGGCCCGCCGGGCAGCCGTTCGCCGGCGAGGACTCGTACGGCCGGTTCGCCTGGGTGAAGCTCAAGCCGGGCGCGAAGTCGGTCGGCTTCGTCGTGGTCGACTCCGGCGGCAACAAGGACGTCGCGGCCGACCGCTTCATCGACGTGACCCGGACCGGGGAGGTCTGGGTCAAGCAGGGCGACGCCGAGGTGTACCCGACGCGGCAGGCCGCCACCGGCGAGCCCGACCCGCCGGTGGCGCCGGACACGGCGCTGATCCACTGGCGCAAGGCCGACGGCAACTACGACGGCTGGGGCCTGCACCTGTGGGACGGCGCCGCCAGCCCGACCGACTGGGCCACGCCGCTCAAGCCGGAGAAGATCGACGCCTACGGCGCGGTGTTCCGCGTGCCGCTGAGCGCCGGCGCGACCGGGCTGAGCTACATCGTGCACTCCGGCGACCAGAAGGACCACCCCGAGGACCAGCGGCTCGACTTCGCCACCGCCGGGCGCGAGGTGTGGCTGCTCGCCGGCGTCAAGGGCCGGCTGCTGCCGACCACCACGTCCGGCGCCGCGACCGACATCGACATCACCAGGCAGAAGGCGAACTGGATCGACAGGTCCACAGTCGCCTGGGCCACCGGCCCGACCGACGGCAGGCGGTACGCGCTCGCGGTCGCCCCGGCCGGTGGAATCGGCGTCGCCGACGGCGAGCTGACCGGCACGTACACCGAGTTGCCGCTGCGGGCGCAGCGCAACGGGCTGGCCGAGGCGCAACGACAGGCGTACCCCCATCTCTGGGACCGTCGCGCCTTCACGCTCGCGCGCGGCGACCTGGCCAAGGTGCCGGCGGCGCTGCGCGGGCAGCTCGTGGTGACCGAGCGGGACGCCGAGGGCGCCCTGCTCGCCGCCACCGGCGTGCAGATCCCCGGTGTGCTCGACGACGTCTACGCGGCCGCGACCGGCGCGAAACTCGGCCCGACGTTCGCCGGGCGGGTACCCACGCTGGCCGTGTGGGCGCCCACCGCGCAGAAGGTGGCGCTGGAGCTGTTCGACTCGCCCACGGCCGAGCCGACCACTGTGGCGATGCGACGCGACGACCGCACCGGTGTCTGGTCGGTGCGCGGGACGAAGGCGTGGACCGGCCGCTACTACCGCTACCAGGTGCAGGCGTGGCAGCCGGCGACACAGAAGGTGGTCACCGCGTCGGTGACCGACCCGTACTCGGTGGCGCTCGCGCCGAACTCCACGCACAGCCAGATCGTCGACCTGACCGACCCGGCGCTCGCGCCGGCCGGCTGGGCGAACCTGCGCAAGCCGGCCGCCCCGCCGGCGTCGAAGGCCCAGATCACCGAGCTGTCGGTGCGGGACTTCTCCATCGCCGACAACACGGTTCCGGCCGAGCGGCGCGGCACCTACCTGGCGTTCACCGACCCGCAGACGGCGGGCATGAAGCACCTGCGGGCGCTCGGCGACGCCGGGGTCAACTACCTGCACCTGCTGCCCGCGTTCGACTTCGCCACCATCCCGGAGAAGCGGGCCGACCAGGCCCAGCCGGCCTGCGACCTGGCCGCGCTGCCGCCGGACTCCGACCAGCAGCAGAAGTGCGTCGCGGCGGTCGCCGACACCGACGGCTACAACTGGGGGTACGACCCGCTGCACTACACGGTGCCGGAGGGCGGGTACGCCACCGACCCGAACGGCGCCAAGCGCACCACCGAGTTCCGGCAGATGGTCGCCGGGGTGAACAAGGCCGGCCTGCGGGTGGTCATGGACGTGGTCTACAACCACACCTCGGCCGCCGGCGCCGACCCGAAGTCGGTGCTCGACCAGGTGGTGCCGGGCTACTACCACCGGCTGCTCGACGACGGGTCGGTGGCCAACTCGACCTGCTGCGCCAACACCGCCCCGGAGCACGCCATGATGGGCAAGCTCGTGGTGGAGTCGATCGTCACCTGGGCCAAGGCGTACAAGGTCGACGGCTTCCGGTTCGACCTGATGGGCCACCACCCGAAGGCGAACATCCTGGCCGTACGGGCCGCGCTGGACAAGCTCACGCTCGCCCGCGACGGCGTCGACGGCCGGAAGATCCTGCTCTACGGCGAGGGCTGGAACTTCGGCGAGGTCGCCGACGACGCCCGGTTCACCCAGGCCACCCAGATCAACATGGCCGGCACCGGCATCGGCACGTTCAACGACCGGTTCCGCGACGCGGTGCGCGGCGGCGGCCCGTTCGACGCGAACCCCCGCGCGCAGGGCTTCGCCTCCGGCCTCTACACCGACCCGAACGGCGACGAGGTCAACGGCACGGCGGCCGAGCAGCGGGCCCGGCTGCTGCACCAGCACGACCTGATCAAGGTGGGCCTGACCGGTAACCTGCGCGACTACCGGTTCACCGACTCCTCCGGGAAGCGGGTCACCGGCGCGCAGGTCGACTACAAGGGCGCGCCGGCCGGATACACGGCCGCGCCGGGCGAGGCGGTCACCTACGTCGACGCGCACGACAACGAGATCCTGTACGACGCGCTGGCGTACAAGCTGCCGCAGGGGACCTCGGCGCAGGACCGGGCCCGGATGCAGGTGCTCGCGCTGGCGACCACAGCGCTCGGGCAGGGCGCCGGGTTCGTCACCACCGGCTCGGAGCGGCTGCGCTCGAAGTCGCTGGACCGCAACTCGTACAACTCGGGGGACTGGTTCAACCAGATCCGCTGGGACTGCGCCCAGGGCAACGGGTTCGGCGCCGGCCTGCCGCCGGAGGCCGACAACCGCGACAAGTGGTCGTACGCGAAGCCGCTGCTGGCCGACCCGTTGCTGGTGCCGGACTGCGCGGCGGTCGAACTGGCCGACGCCCGGTACGCGGAGCTGCTGCGCGTCCGCCGATCCTCGCCGGTGTTCGGGCTCAGCAGCGCCGAGCAGGTGCAGAAGCGGGTGGCGTTCCCGCTGTCCGGACCGAAGGAGACGCCGGGCGTGCTCACCATGACCCTCGACGCGCGCGGGCTGGACGGGACGTGGAAGTCGGTGACCGTCGTCTTCAACGCCACGCCGGAGACGGCGAAGCAGACGGTCACCGGGCTGCGCGGGGCGAACGTGACGCTGCATCCGGTGCTGCGGAACTCGGCCGACCCGGCGCTGCGTACCGCCTCGTTCGACCGGGCCGCCGGCACGTTCACCGTGCCCGCGCGCAGCGTGGCGGTGTTCGTCCAGAGCTGACCGGCACGGCCGACCGGCCCCCTGCCACGTCACGTGGCAGGGGGCCGGTCGCGTACCCCGGGACCGTCAGGTCAGTTGAAGCAGTCCTCGACGGTGTTGGCGCAGTTGGTGGGGTCGTTGTTGCTGATGAGGGACTTGTCGTCGAGCTTGACGCGTCCTTCGTTGTTGAGGACGCCGCCGGCGACGCGGTGGAGCTTGCTGGAGTCGGTGGCGGTGTTCTTGGTGACGTGGGTCTTGGTGAGGGTGATCTTGGCCTTGTTGTTGAAGATGCCGCCGCCGTTGAGGGCGGTGTTGGCCTTGATCTCGGTGTCGCGGATGGTGAGGGTGGCGTTGTCGTCCTTGTCGTGCTCGCGGGTGAGGAAGCCGTCCTCGATCTTGATGAGCCACTCACCGTTGTAGATGCCGCCGCCGAAGCGGTTGGCGGTGTTGTCGACGATCTTGCTGTCGGCGATCGTGGCGCTGGCGTGCTCCTTGTCGTTCGGGTAGCCCCAGTGCTTGCCGCCGGTGACCACCACGCCGCCGCCGTTGCCGTCGGCGTGGTTCTTGGCCACGTGCACCTTGTCCAGGTCCAGGTCCGTGTTCTCGGCGTAGACGCCGCCACCGTTCTCGCAGGCGGTGTTGCCCGTGATCGCGGTGAAGGAGACCGTGACGGTGCCGCCGCTGCTGAACAGACCGCCGCCGTTCTTGCCGGCGCGGTTGTCCGACAGGCTGGACTTGATGCCGTCCTTGCCGTGGTCGGAACCGAAGATCTCGACGATCCCGGCCTCGTGGTGCTTCTCCTTCTTGTCGTAGCCCTTCGGCGCGGCCGAGGCCGCCGGGCCGTGCTCGCCGGAGAAGCCGCCGCCGTTGGCGATGCCGCCGCCGTTGCCGCCGGCGGTGTTGTCGTCGACGTGGGTTTCCTCGACCTTGAGGATGCCCTCGTTGAAGATGCCGCCGCCGTCGCCCTGGGCGTGGTTGTTGACGACCTTGCTCTCCTTGAGCCAGGTGCGGCCGTAGTTGGCGACGGCGCCGCCGTCGCCCTCGGCGTTGTTGTCGACGAGCTTCACATTGTCCAGGTAGGCGCTGCCGCCGCGCTCGACCAGCAGCGCGCCGCCGTCACCCTCGACCCGCTTGTCGTCGTCCTTGCCGCCGTTCATGCCGTCGGCGACGGGCGTGACAGCGGCGGCCGTGGTCGCCGCGGCCGGAGCCGCGACAGCCGGAGCGGCCGGGGCCGCCACCGCCGGGGCGGCCGCCGGAGCAGCGGCCGGCGGCTGGCCGCCGCCACCCGGGTACTTGAACTCGTTGGCGTTGCCGCCCTTGATTGTGAGGTCCTTGAGGGTGAGGTCGCCGCCGTCGCGGACGCGGAAGATGCGGAAGGTGTCTTCGGCGTCGCGCTTGATGGTGGAGCCGTTGCCCTTGATGGTGACGTCCTGCTTGATCTCGGGCAGGGCGGAGCCGAACTTGCGGTCCTTGACGCCGAGTTCGTAGGTGCAGTTCTCGGCGAGCTTGAGGGTGCCGCCGTGGTCGCGGTTGGCCAGTTCGAGGGCGTCGATCAGGGCGTCGTCGTCGCAGGCGACCTCGCGGGTCTTGCCGTGGTCGTCCTTGCCGTCCTTGCCCCAGTCGCCCTTGTCCGGGCCCCACTCGCCGCGGTCACGGCCTTCCTGGCCACGGTCCTTGCCGTCCTTGCCGTCCTTGTCGTACCCGTCCCGGCCGTACTCGCCCTTGTCGCCGTGGTCGTCGTCGCTGAGCTGCTGCGTGGTCGACCACTTGACGTCGGCGAGCCGGTGCGGGCCGGTGGCCCCGGTGGTCGCGTAGGCCACGCCGGCGAGGCTGACCGCTCCGGTCAGGCCCACGACGCCCGTGGCGAGCCACATCCGGCGACGCCGGAGCGGGGAGATGGTCTTGCTGGTGGCGTCATTGTTATTGCGAAGGTAGTTGGACATCGGAGCTCTCTGCCCTCTCCTTGTACCTGACAAGGTCGCTTCGCCCTGGCGAGGCGGCCTTCGCTACAAATCGGTTGTAGCTGCTGAGAACGACCGTATGAGAACCTTCTTCGCCTCGTGGCCATATACGAAAAAAACCCGCATAAGGGTGCGGGTGGGATGGGCGGGCGCAGTGCGGTCCGGACGCCCCGGTGGGGGACACCACGGCCAGCCGGGCCGCTCCGAGGTCGGGTGCCCTCCTCTCGCCGTCGCGGCGGAAGGAGGGCACCCCGGGTTATGTGGTGGAGCGAATCAGTTGAAGCAGTCCTCGACGGTGTTGGCGCAGTTGGTGGGGTCGTTGTTGCTGATGAGGGACTTGTCGTCGAGCTTGACGCGTCCTTCGTTGTTGAGGACGCCGCCGGCGACGCGGTGGAGCTTGCTGGAGTCGGTGGCGGTGTTCTTGGTGACGTGGGTCTTGGTGAGGGTGATCTTGGCCTTGTTGTTGAAGATGCCGCCGCCGTTGAGGGCGGTGTTGGCCTTGATCTCGGTGTCGCGGATGGTGAGGGTGGCGTTGTCGTCCTTGTCGTGCTCGCGGGTGAGGAAGCCGTCCTCGATCTTGATGAGCCACTCACCGTTGTAGATGCCGCCACCGAAGCGGCCGGCCGTGTTGTCCACGACCGCGCTGTCGGCGATCGTGGCGCTGCCCGCGAGGCCGTCCTTCTCGGCGCCGTTGCCGGCCCAGTCGCGCCCGCCGGTCGTCACCACGCCGCCGCCGTTGCCGTCGGCGTGGTTACCCGCCACGTGGACCTTCTCCAGGAGCAGGTCGGTGTTCTCGGCGTAGACGCCGCCACCGTTGTCGCAGGCGACGTTGCCGCCGATCGCGGTGAACGAGACGGTGACCCAGCCGCCGCTGCTGAACAGGCCGCCACCGTTGTGGCCCGCCCGGTTGCGGCTCAGGGTGCTCAACGAGGCGTCCTTGCCCTCGTACGCCCCGGTGATCTCGACCGTGCCGGCGCGGTGCTTGCCGTGCTCACCCTTGTCGGCCTTCGCCGCCGAGGCCAGGTCGACCGGCCCGTCGTGGTGCTCACCGCTGCCGTTGGCGATGCCGCCGCCGTTGCCGCCGGCGGTGTTGTCGTCGACGTGGGTTTCCTCGACCTTGAGGATGCCCTCGTTGAAGATGCCGCCGCCGTCGCCCTGGGCGTGGTTGTTGACGACCTTGCTCTCCTTGAGCCAGGTGCGGCCGTAGTTGGCGACGGCGCCGCCGTCGCCCTCGGCGTTGTTGTCGGTCAGCTTCACATTGTCCAGGTAGGCGCTGCCGCCGCGCTCGACCAGCAGCGCGCCGCCGTCACCCTCGACCCGCTTGGCATCCAGCTCGGCCGGGTCGGCCGCCTTCGGCACGGACGGCCCGGGGTACTTGAACTCGTTGGCGTTGCCGCCGGAGACGGTGAGGTCCTTGAGGGTGAGGTCGCCGCCGTCGCGGACGCGGAAGATGCGGAAGGTGTCTTCGGCGTCGCGCTTGATGGTGGAGCCGTTGCCCTTGATGGTGACGTCCTGCTTGATCTCGGGCAGGGCGGAGCCGAACTTGCGGTCCTTGACGCCGAGTTCGTAGGTGCAGTTCTCGGCGAGCTTGAGGGTGCCGCCGTGGTCGCGGTTGGCCAGTTCGAGGGCGTCGATCAGGGCGTCGTCGTCGCAGGCGACCTCGCGGGTCTTGCCGTGGTCGTCCTTGCCGTCCTTGCCCCAGTCGCCCTTGTCCGGGCCCCACTCGCCGCGGTCACGGCCTTCCTGGCCACGGTCCTTGCCGTCCTTGCCGTCCTTGTCGTACCCGCCGTCGGAGTCGTTGCCGGCGTTCTGGGGAGCGGCGGCGTGGTTGTCCGCCACCGGCTCGGTGCCGGACTTGTCGTCGCGGGCGGCGAGACCGCCCAGCGCCGCCAGCCCGACGACGCCGGTCAGCCCGGCCACGCCGGTGGCGACCCAGAGCGCCCGCCGCTTGCTCGTCCGCGGGGCAGGCGCCATCGGCGCTCCACCGTCGGGTGTCGTTACATCGTTCGACATGAGATGAGAGCCCTTTCGGTTCTTCCCAAACGGGTCGCACCGCCCCAGGCCGGGCGACCAGCTACAAACCGGTTGTAGCCTCTGATCAGCACCGTATGAGAAGGTTCCTCGCGAGGAAGACGTATCCGAAAAAAGCCCGCATTCCTCCCACGATCGGCGGTCGGTGACCAACCACGTGAGCGGACCGCAACTCCCCCAGACGGCGGCGGGCCCCACCACCTGCCGTGAAGGCGCGGTGGTGGGGCCCGCCGGAAGATCGCGGCCCGCAGGACTCAGCCGGGCAGGCGGGGGCCCGCCTCACGCTGCTCGGCCAGCCAGGTCTCCACCTCGTCGGAGCGCCGCGGCAGACCGGCCGACAGGTTCACCGGACCGTCCGCGGTGACCAGGATGTCGTCCTCGATCCGCACGCCGATGCCCCGCAGCTCCTCGGGGACCATCTCGTCCTCCGGCTGGAAGTAGAGCCCCGGCTCGACGGTCAGCACGTACCCCTCGCCGAGCGGACCCTCCCGGTAGTTCTCCTTGCGCGCGTTGGCGCAGTCGTGCACGTCGATGCCGAGCATGTGGCTGGTGCCGTGCAGCGTCCACCGCCGGTAGACCGTGGAGGCCGGGTCCATCGCCTCGTCCACGCTCACCGGCAGCAGCCCGAGATCCTTCAGCGCCTCGGCCAGCACCCGCATCGAGGCCAGGTGCACGTCCCGGAACGCCACGCCCGGCCGGCACATCTCGATGCCGGCCTGCTGGGCGGCGTACACGGCGTCGTAGACCTGGCGCTGCAACGGCGTGAACCGGCCGTCGACCGGCAGCACCCGGGTGACGTCGGCGGTGTAGAGGTTGCGGTTCTCCACGCCCATGTCCATCAGCAGCAGGTCACCCGGACGGGTGGCGCCGTGGTTGTGCACCCAGTGCAGGACAGTGGCGTGCTCGCCGGCCCCGACGATCGAGCCGTACCCGACGTCGTTGCCGTCGTGCCGGGCACGCAGCGCGAAGACGCCCTCCAGCAGCCGCTCGGAGACGCCGCGGTCGGCCGGCAGCGCCCGTGCCACGTCCTCGAAGCCGCGCACCGTGGCGTCGCACGCCTCCTGGAGCTGCGCGATCTCCCACTCGTCCTTGACCAGCTTCAGCTCGGCGATCGCGATGGCCAGCTCCCGGTCGCGGCCGGGCTGACCGTCGGCGCGCGCGCCGTCGTACTGACGCACCGCCGCGTCCACCCGGGCGTCGAAACCGCGCAGCACCCGGGTACGCCCCGGCGCCAGCTCGGCCAGCGTCGCGTCCAGCTCGCTCAGGTCGGCCGTCGGCAGGCCCAGCTCGGTGGACTTCTCCCGCAGCGTCGGCCGGCGGCCCACCCACAGCTCACCGTGCCGGCTGCGGAAGAACTCGTCGGTCACCCGCGACGACCGGGGCCGCATGAACAGCGTGGACTCGCCACCCGGGCGCAGCACGAGGACGCTGTCCGGCTCCAGGTCGCCGGTCAGGTACGCGAAGTCGCTGCCCGGACGGAACCGGTGCTCGGTGTCGTTGGCGCGTACCTTCTCGTTGCCCGTGGGGATGACCAGCGTCTCGCCCGGGAAGGCCTCGGCCAGCGCGGCCCGCCGCTTGGCGTGGTTGGGCGCCTCCGGGCGCGGGGCGACCGGCAGTTCGGTGTCCCGCCAGCCCTGGCGCATGAACGACAGGAACGCCTCCGGGAAGTCCGGGTCGTGCGACTCCGTACCGTCCGCCGGTTTGCCCTGTCGCGTCCGCTCCTCGGCCATGATCCGTCCCTCCCTGAGCCTCGTCGCTGGTCCAGACGGTACCGCGCGCACGACAGCGGGAGGTGCCTGCGGTGCCGCGACGGAGGCTTCCGGCGCGTGGAAAGATGGCGGCCATGTGCGGACTCCTGGCCTTCTTCAGCGCGCGCGGCGACGCCGCCGCCCACCGCGACAACATCGCCGGCGCACTGGAGTGCCTGCACCACCGTGGCCCGGACGAGACCGGGGTCGAGGTGGTCGGCGACGCCTCCGGCCGGTACGCGGACGGTGTGTTCGCGCACAAGCGCCTGGCGATCATCGACGTGGCGCTGAGCCACGAGCCCCTGCCGTACGCGGGCGGGCGGTACCTGCTCACCTTCAACGGCGAGATCTACAACTACATCGAGCTGCGCGAGGAGCTGATCCGCGACTACGGCGCCCAGTTCGCCACCAACGGCGACGGCGAGGTGATCGTCGCCGGCTACCACTACTGGGGTGAGCAGGTGCTCACCAAGCTGCGCGGCATGTTCGCGTTCGTCATCTGGGACCGGCAGGAGCGGCGGGCCTTCGGCGCCCGGGACTACTTCGGCATCAAGCCGCTGCACTACCTGGAGACCCAGGACGGCCTCTACCTCGCGTCGGAGAAGAAGGCGCTGCTGCCGTTCGCGCACTCGGCGTACCAGGGCGACGCGGGCATCGACACCGCCAACCTGAGCCACTACCTGACGCTGCAGTACGTGCCGGAGCCGGGCACGCTGCACAAGGGGATCAGCCGGATCGGCTCGGGGGAGTACCTGAACTGGACCCCGGGCGGCCGGATCGAGGTGCGCCGCTGGTACCGCCCGGTGTTCCGGCCGGCCCCGGTCTCCGACGAGCAGCGGCTCTACCACGACATCCGGGAGACGCTGCGGGAGAGCGTCCGGATGCACATGCGCTCGGACGTGCCGGTCGGCTCGTTCCTGTCCAGCGGCATCGACTCCACCGCCGTGGTGGCGCTGGCCCGCGAGTTCAACCCGAACATCCTCACCTTCACCGTCGGCTACGACGTGCCCGGCTACTCCGAGATCGACGTGGCCCAGGACTCGGCCCGGCACCTCGACGTGACCACCATCCCGACCAAGATCGGGCCGCAGGACATGATCGACGCGCTGCCGAAGATCGTCTGGCACCTGGACGACCCGGTCGCCGACCCGGCGCTGGTGCCGCTGTACTTCGTGGCGAAGAAGGCCGCCGAGCACGTCACGGTGGTGCTCTCCGGCGAGGGCGCGGACGAGTTCTTCGGCGGCTACACGATCTACCGGGAGCCGCTGTCGCTCAACTCGGTGAACAGCCTGCCCGACGGCGTGCAGAAGGGCCTGCGCGCGGTGTCCAAGGCGATCCCGCAGGGGGTCAAGGGCAAGAGCTTCCTGGAGCGCGGCACCACCCCGATCGAGCAGCGCTACTACGGCAACGCCCGGATGTTCACCGAGGAGGAGAAGCAGCACCTGCTGCGCCGCTACGACCCCTCGGTGCGCTACACCGACGTGACCGCCCCGATCTACGCCGAGTGCACCGAGCTGGACGACGTCACCAAGATGCAGTACGTCGACCTCTACACCTGGCTGCGCGGCGACATCCTGGTCAAGGCCGACCGGATCTCGATGGCGCACTCGCTGGAGGTGCGGGTGCCGTTCCTGGACCGGGAGGTGTTCAACGTCGCCGCCGGCATCCCGGTCGACCTGAAGCTGCCGCCCCGCTCCGAGGCCACCAAGTACGCGATGCGCCAGGCGCTGCAGGGCGTCGTGCCGCCGGCCATCGTCAACCGCAAGAAGCTGGGCTTCCCGACCCCGACCCGGGTCTGGCTGCGCGGCGAGATGTACGAGTGGGCGCGGCACGTGCTGTCCACCTCGGGCGCGGGCGACCTGATCGACCTGTCGTACGCGATGCGCCTGCTGGAGGAGCACAAGCGGGAGGAGGCGGACCATTCCCGCAAGGTGTGGACCGTGCTGATCTTCTGCATCTGGCACGCCATCTTCGTCGCCAAGACGCTCGACCCGGGCATCCAGCGCAACCAGTCCGCGCTGCTCACCAAGCCGGTCGTCGGCAGCATGGTCCGCTGACCCGAGCGTGACGAGGAAGGGCCCCCGGGGTGTTCCCCGGGGGCCCTTCCCGTTACGGGGTCACCTGCCGGTGCAGGTGACCGTCGGCAGGGTGTTGGTGCCGGAGAAGTTCGCGGTGAAGCCGAACGTGGTGGTGCCCTCCGGCGGGACGCTGCCGTTGTAGGCGGCGTTGGAGACGCTCACCGACGCCCCGCTGCCGCTCAACGTGCCGTTCCACACCTGGTTGATGGTCTGGCCGCTGGGCCAGGTCCAGTTCGCGGTCCACCCGGAGTACGTCCGGGTGCTGTGGTTCATGATCGTCACTTCGCCCTGGAAGCCGCCACCCCAGGCGGTGACCACCTTGTACACCGCCATGCAGGAGCCGGCCGGCATGGTCGGGCTGGTCGTCACCGGCGGAGGCGAGGTCGGGGGCGCGGTGGTCGGGGGCGCGGTGGTCGGGGGCGCGGTGGTCGGCGGCGCGGTAGTCGGGGGGTTGCTGCCGCCCGAGCCGATCCCGGTCACCTCGCCGTTACCGCCGTCGAACGTCACGTCCGAGCAGCCGAAGAAGTTCTCCTGGCTGTCCGAGCGGACCCAGCGCGAGTAGATGATGTGCCGGCCGCTCTTGTTCGACGGCAGGTTGCCGGTGAAGTAGTAGTGACCGTCGTTGGTGCCGACCGCGCCGCGCTGCGGCGGGTTGGTCACCTGCAGGAACGGCTGCTCCTCCAGGTCGCTCCAGGCCAGCGGCCGGTTCGGGCTCCAGCTGTCCTTGGTCACGTAGAAGTAGAACGTGCCCGGGTGGTGGGCCCAGTTGCTGTACCGGAACTCCATCGACCGGCCCGCCGTCAGGTGGGTGATCGGCCAGTCGTTGCGCGCCGCGTCGTACCCGCTGAAGCCGGGGTTGCCGCCGCTGCACAGCTTGCCGTCGGGGATGAACCCGACGGTCCGCCCGCCGGCGTCGGAGCGCAGCACGCTGAACCAGTTGTACAGCGAGTTCGCGCCGCTCTCGGCCACCGCCGACGAGCAGGCGGGGTTGTTCGGCCGGATCTCACCGGTCCCGGTGAGGCCGTCCTTCCAGCACAGGTAGGTGCGGGCGCCCGGCGTCATGGCCGCGCCGTGCGCGGCCGCCGGTCCGGAGTTGGTGACCAGGGCGAACGCGCCCAGGGTCAGGGTGGCGGCCGCGGTGAGCAACGCGGCCGTACGGGATCGGGATCGGTGCACGGGGATCTCCTGACTCGCGGAGCGTGGCCCGGTTCGGCCCGCCCCGCTGCGACGAGCGGATGCGACGATCGCGGTGCCCGCGCCCGGTCGGAGTGCGGCCGTGGCCGTCGACGGGCGCGCACCGTCTGCGGTCCGTTGCCCAACGGACCGTGGATGCCCTCGCGTCGGATCGACCCGGCGGCCGGTGACGCGGCAGCCCCCGCGTCGTCACCCGGCACCGCCATCCCACCACGTCCGGGCGCGGCCCGCAATAGGCGCCGTTCGATGCCAGGGTCCCGGCGCGCGGTGGCGCCGGTATGCGCCAGGATCGGGGTAGGACGACGAGGGGAGCCAGGATGGGGTACGCGGTGGTGCTCGGCGAGGCGCTGGTGGACCTGCTCGACGCCGAGCGCGACGGAGAGCCCGTCTACCGGCAGGCGATCGGCGGGGGACCGCTCAACGTGGCGGTGGCGACCGCTCGGCTCGGCGGGGACGCGCGGTTCGTCGGGTCGCTCGGCGACGACGCGCTGGCCGGACGGATCCGCGCCTTCCTCACCGACGCCGGTGTGGACGTGAGCGGGACGGTGACCGTGCCGGCCCCGACCGCGCTCGCGGTGGCCACCTTCGCCGGCCCCGAGCCGGACTTCCGCTTCTACGGCGAGCCCCGCTCGTACGCGCTGCTCGGCCCGGACGACCTGGACGTGGCGCTGGTCGAGGGCGCGGACGTGCTCTACTGCGGCTCGATCGTGCTGCTTGCCCCGCCGGTGCTCGCCGCCGCCCGGCGCGCCTGGTCGATCGCGGGCGCGCTGCGGGTGTTCGACCCGAACGTGCGGCCCCGGCTGCTCACCGCCCCGGACGCGCTGGACGGGCTGCGCGCGGTGGTCGCCGAGTTCGCCGCCGCCGCGCACCTGGTCAAGCTCAGCAGCGCCGACGCGCGGGTGCTCTACCCGCACGAGCCGGTCGAGGGCGTGGCCGCGTACCTGCGGGAACTGGGCGCGAGCACGGTCGTGGTCACGCTCGGCGCGGACGGCGCGCTGGTCGCCGCCGGCGACGACGTGGTGCGCGTGCCCGCGCCGAAGGTGGACGCGGTGGACGCGACCGGCGCGGGGGACTCGGTGATGGGCGCGCTGGTGGCCGAGCTGCTGGCCGCCGGTGAGCCGGCCGACCCGGCCGGGTGGCGGGAGCGGGTGGCGTTCGCGCTGCGGGTGGCCGCAGTGGTCTGCGAGTCCCCGGGTGGCGCCACCGCCATGCCCACCCGCGAGGAGGTGACCGCCCGCTTCGCGTGAAAGGAAGGGCCCCTTGTTAACGCCTCAGGTAGAGAAGGGGCCCCTTCTTAACGCGCTCAGCGCTCACCCCGCGCGCGTGCGGGTCATCGTCAGGACGGTGACCAGGGTGAGGACGGCGGCGCCGGCCAGGACCGTGGCCATCGGCAGCGCGCTGCCCTCGCCGCCGAGCCCGACCAGGGGCGCGGCCAGCGCGCCGACGACCGACTGGATGCCGCCCATCAGCGCGGCGGCGGTGCCGGCGTGCCGGGCGTGCGCGTCCAGCGCCAGCGCCGTGCTGTTCGGCGTCACCATGCCCAGCGCGCCGACGTACCCGAACAGCGCCACCGCGGTCAGCGCGAGGCCGTCGGTCAGCGCGCCGCTCAGCACGCCGGCCGCGGCGACCAGGCCGACCGCCAGCGCGGTGACCAGCAGCCGGCGTGGCGGGAACCGGTCGAGCAGCCGGGCGTTCAGCTGCCCGACGGCCACCAGGCCGAGCGCGTTGACGCCGAAGATGACGCTGAACACCGCCGCGGAGACGCCGAAGACGTCCTGGAACACGAACGACGACCCCGAGATGTACGCGAACAGCCCGGCGAAGGCGAAGCCCTGGGTCAGCGCGTACCCGAGGTAGACCCGGTCGGCGAGCAGCGACCGCATGGTCCGGGCGGTGGCCCCCAGCCCGCCGGTGCTGCGGCGCTCGGCCGGCAGCGTCTCCGGCAGGCGCAGCGCGACCGCGACGGCCAGCACCGCGCCGATGGCGGCCAGCACCAGGAAGACGGATCGCCAGGAGCCGAACCGGAGCACCAGGCTGCCCACGCCCGGCGCCGCGATCGGCGCGACCCCGAAGACCAGGGTGAGCCGGGAGAAGTACTTCGCGGCGTCCCGGCCCGAGTAGAGGTCGCGGACCACGGCGCGGGCGACCACCACGCCCATGCCGCCGGCCAGGCCCTGGGCGAACCGGACGGCGGCCAGCAGCGGGGCGTTCGGCGCCGCCGCGCACGCCAGCGCCAGCACGGTGTACGCGACCACGCCCACCAGCACCGGGCGGCGGCGCCCCCAGCGGTCGCTGAGCGGCCCGGTGACGAGCTGGCCGAACGCCAGGCCGATCAGGCAGGTGGTCAGCGAGAGCTGGATGCCGGCCTGGTCGGCGCCGAGGTCGCGGGTCATGGCCGGGAACGCGGGCAGGTACATGTCCAGCGAGAGCGGGCCGATCGCGGTGAGCGTGCCGAGCAGCACCAGCAGGCCCGCGCCCCCGGTGGACGCGGTGGCGCCGGCGCCGGACGGGCGGGCGGCGGGCGGCGCGGCTTGACTCACGAGCGGGTACCCCCTGAAATCCGATGTGCTCGGGTACCTTACCTCTGTAGTCAGAACTATTGCGATGTGAGGCGGGTGACCCCGTGTCGACGAACGAGCAGGTCGCGCGGTTCGGCGCGGTCCTCGGGGAGCTGCACCGGCTCGTGCGCCGCCGGTCCACGGCGCGCGCCGGGCGGGACCCGCTGCCCGAAGCTCAGGTGGAACTGCTCCTGCTCGTCCGGGACACGCCGGGCATCAGCGGCAAGGACGTGGCCCGGCGCCTCGGCACGGCGCCCAACACCGTGAGCACGCTGGTCCGCGACCTCACCGACGCCGGGCTGCTGGCCCGCGACCGCGACCCCGCCGACCGCCGCGTGGTCCGGCTGCGCGTCACCGAGGCCGCCCACCGGCGGATGGCCGACCACCAACGGCACCGCACCGCGCTGCTCACCGAGGCGCTGGCCGACCTCGACCCGGCAGCGCGTGACGCGATCCTGGCCGCCGCCCCGCACCTCGACACGCTGCTCACCACGCTGCGGGCACACACCCGCCCGGAACGGGACCCCCGTACGTCCGGAAACCCGGTGGCCGCCGCGCCGCCCGGCACCGGATGATCGCCGGGTGATGCTGCACCAGGACGAGACACCTGTGGACGAGGGGATCGTCCGGGCGCTGCTGACCGACCAGCGCCCCGAGTGGGCCGCGCTGCCGTTGACCCCGGCCGGCGCCGGGACCGACAACACCATGTACCGGCTCGGCGACGACCTGCTCGTCCGGCTGCCCCGCACCGCGGAGAAAGCCGGCGCGCTGCGCAAGGAACAGCTGTGGCTGCCCCGGCTCGCGCCACTGCTGCCGTACCCGGTGCCGGAACCGCTCCACGCCGGGACGCCGACCACCGCCTTCCCGCTGCCGTGGTCGGTGCAGCGGTGGATCCACGGCGACGAGGTCGGACCCGGCACGGTCCGGGACTGGGCCGCCCTCGGCGCCGACCTGGCGGTGTTCGTACGTCACCTGCACGCGGCCGACCTGCTCGGCGTGACCCGCGCGGACGCGCTGAGCGGATACCGCGGCGGCAGCCTGCACCCCTGTGACACCTGGGTCAGCGCGGCGCTCGACGACTGCCGGCGCAGGATCGGCGACGAGACCGACGTCGACACCCTGCACCGGCTCTGGCGCGACGCCCTCACCCTGCCCGAACCCGCCGGCCGGCACGTCTGGCTGCACACCGACCTCAAGCCCACCAATGTGCTGGCACGCGACGGCCGGCTGTGCGCGGTGATCGACTTCGGCGGGCTGACCGTCGGGTTCCCGGACGCGGAACACGCGCCGATCTGGGACCTGCCGCCGCAGGCCCGGCACGCCTACCGGGAGGCGCTCGGTGTCGACGACGTGACCTGGGTACGGGCCCGCGCCTGGGCGCTCGGGGTGGCGGCCAGCGGCGTCTCCTACTACTGGCACACGTTCCCGGCGTTCGTCGCCGAGTGCCGCAACCGTCTCCGCGAGATCCTCGCCGACGCCGGCTGAGCCCAGGCCGCCGCTCAGGCGGTGCCGTCGAGTTCGGCGTAGCCGCGGCGGGCGGCGATCAGGCCCGGCCGGGCGCCGAACGGCGACTCGGCCGCCACCCGCTCCGGCGGCGCGTTGATCCTCGCCACCAAGGCACTGCCCGAGTCACCCCAGCAGCCATGGGCGAGGTGGCTGCCGCTGGCGCTGTGGCTGGCCGCGGTCTGCGTCGAGTACACCTCCGGGGGCCTCGCCCCCAGCGCCGGGCTGACAGTCGTGTCCGCCGCCCACTGGGCCGAGCGATACGCGCTGATCCTGCTCATCGCGCTCGGCGAGTCGATCATTTCGCTCGGGCTGGGGACCGAAGCTGAGCGCCGGCTTGCCGGCCACGTGGCCGGTGATCGTGGCGTCGGTGCTCGGCGTCACCATCATCGCGTCCCTGTGGTGGCTGTACTTCGACACTCTGGCACCCGCGCTGGAGCAGCG
>NZ_KK037233.1:6454068-6460185 GCF_000568915.1 Micromonospora sp. M42
CCAGGTCGGCGTCGGTGTGCCCAATGCCCGGGATGGCGCAGCACCACCCGGCGGCCACCGACGTCGAGCACCGTCTCCTCGACCACCTCGTGCGTCGGCGCCCGCAGCTCGGTACGCGCCAGCTCCTCGGCCAGCGCCGGCTGCTCGGCGCGCATCTCCTCGTACGCGGCGCGGCGCAGCGCGTCCGGCCGGTCCCGCAGCGCCGCCACGGCCTGCGGGTGCGCGTAGATCGCGGTGTCCGGCCCGGCCAGCGTGGCGTTGCCGAAACAGTGGTCGAAGTGGTGGTGCGTGTTCACGATCGTCCACGGGTACGGCGTCACCGCCCGCGCCGCCGCCGCCAGTTCCCGCGCCTGCCCGGCCGTGGAGAGCGTGTCGACCAGCAGCGCCGCGCCGTCGCCGACCACGAGCACCACGTTCACCGCCAGCAGCGGCTCACGTCGCACGTGCACACCGGGGGCGACCTCGGTGAAGCCGGCGGTCATGACGGGCCGAGGGCCCGCTCGACGAAGCGCTGCCGGTCGACCAGCGCCCGCTCGACCCGGCCCTGCGCCGCCACTGTCGGACCGTCGGTGACAGTCACCTCGAAGACGAGCCGCTTCCCGTCGACCTTCACCAGTTCGGCGTGGGCGGCCACGGTACGCCCGACCGGGGTGGCCGCGCGGTGCTCCAGCTCCACCCGTACGCCGACGGTGGTCGACCCGGACGGCATCCGGGTCGCGGTGGCGGCCACCGTCGCCGCCTCGGCCAGCGCCAGCACGCGCGGGGTGCCGAGCACCGGCACGTCCCCGGAGCCCACCGCCTGCGCGGTGTCGGCGTCGGTCACTGTCAGCTCGACGCGGGCGGTCAGGCCCGGCGTGAAGGGCGACTCCGGCTGCTCCTGCATGCGGCCGAGCCTAGTGCAGATGAACGGGGGCCGTCCGGCGTCCGAGCCGCCGCGCCCGTGTCGTCCCCGCCCGCCCGCAGGCCCGCCCGTCGCCCGCCGTTAACCTTGTCCGCGATGGCCGAGCAGACACAATCTCCGACCCCCGCCCCCGACGCGACCACCGACTCGCCCGACGGCGGGCGCCGCCGTGTGATCGCGATGACCATCTGGGGCGTCGCCTTCGTGGCGGGCTGGCTCGTCATCGGCCTGCCCACCGACCCGGCGTACGCGTTCCTGTGGATCTGGGCCGGCACCGTCGCCTGGAACTCGGCCCGCCCGTGGCGCAGCCACCTGCGCTTCGCCCGGGACTGGATCCCGGTGGTGCTGCTGCTCGCCGCGTACAACCTGTCCCGGGGCTTCGCCGACAACGGCGCCACCCCGCACGCGATGGAGCTGATCGTCGCCGACCGGTTCCTCACCGGCTGGCTCACCGGCGGTGAGGTGCCGACGATCTGGCTGCAGGAGCGCCTGTACGACCCGTCCGAGGTGCGCTGGTGGGACGTGCTGGTGAGCTGGATCTACTTCTCGCACTTCGTGGCGACGTTCGCCGCCGCGGCCGTGCTGTGGATGCGCAACCGGCGGCGCTGGATCGCGTACATGTCCCGCTGGGGCTTCCTGTGCGCGGCCGGCCTGGTCACCTACTTCGCCTACCCGGCCGCGCCGCCGTGGTGGGCGGCGCAGAACGGCCTGCTGACCGAGGTCGCGCGGATCTCCACCCGGGGGTGGAAGGAGATCGGCATGCACGGCGCGGGCAATCTGCTCAACGCCGGGCAGATCGCCTCCAACCCGGTGGCCGCGATGCCGTCGCTGCACACCGCGTTCGCGCTGTTCGTGGTGCTGTTCTTCATGCGGTCGGTGCGCAAGCGCTGGTGGCCGCTGATGCTGGCGTATCCGCTGGCCATGACGTTCACGCTGATGTACAGCGGCGAGCACTACCTGATCGACGTTCTGGTCGGCTGGGCGTACGTGGGCATGACGTTCCTGGTGGTCGGCCTGGCCGAGCGCTGGTGGGCGGCGCGGCGGGCCCGGCGTGCCGGTGAGCCCGCCGGCGCGGCCGACGTGCCGCAGCCCGCCACCGCGGCCGAGGCCGACGCCCCCGCGGACGACCGGGACGCGGTGCCGGCCGAGCGACGCTAGCCCCGCTGGCGGGTCAGCGGCGGTGGTCGGCCCGGCGCGCGGCCCGCGACCGCTCGGTTAGCTTCTGGGCCAGGTTCAAGGAATGGGCCAGTCCCGTTCAACCGCCGTCTTCCCGGTTCCGATTGCGGTGTTCCGGGTGAAGGGGGTGCCAGTTTTATTTTTTTTTTTCGCCGGCCCCTGCGTGACGCGCACGCTCTGGATCCGGGCGTACGGCACCAGCGTCAGCTGGCGGGTCAGCAGCCCGGACCGGGCCACGAAGACCCGCTCGTCGAGGCCGGCGCCGACCACCTTATCAGCGGGCGCAGCCAGCGGGCCCGGGACGGGGGCGGCGTGCCGGGCAGCTCGTCCAGCCGTACGCCGGGCAGCACCTCCGCCACCACCAGCGCCGGTGCCGGCGTCGCCGACCGGCAGCAGCCGGTCCGGGCGGTTGCGGTCGTCCGGCTCACCGGCCGAGTAGCCGGCCACCTCCAGCCGCAGCCGCAGCCAGCCCTTCATCCGCCAGAGCAGCGGCCAGGTCGCCCGCACGGTCTGCACCCGGTGCAGCGGCACCGTCTGCACCCGCGTCTCCAGCAGCCCGTTGTGCACACGCAGCGTGCCGTCGTCCCGGTCGAGCCGGAAACTCCAGTCGTCGAGCACCCGCCGGACCGGTTGCAGCACCACACCCGCCATCGCGGTGAGCGTGCTCGCCACCGCGATGAACGACCACGAGCCCTCGGAGAGGAACTGGGCGCCCACGAACACCACGCCGACCGGCAGCAGGAACGCCTGCGGCGTGAGCAACTGGCTGACCAGCAGGTCCTGGTTGCGGACGACGTGCAGCCGGCGGCCGGCCGGCGCGGGCGCGACAGGCGTACCCGGGGCGGCCGGCACGCCCGGCTCGGCCACGGCGGACGGGGCCCGACCGGCGACAGCGAGCAGCCGCTGCCGCAGCGCGGTGGCCTCGGCCACGCTGAGGTAGGCCAGCGGCGCCTCGGTCTTGCCCCCGCCGACCACCTCGAGCCGCAGCTCGGCCAGGCCGGTGAGCTGGGCCAGCAGCGGCCGGACCACCTCCACCGCCTGCAACCGTTCCAGCGGGATGGCGCGCGTGCGCCGCCACAGCAGGCCCTCATACACGCGCAGCTCCCGGCCCACCAGGTGGTAACCGGTGTTCCACCAGCTCACCACGGACAGCACGGTGGCGCCGAGTACGAAGACCGTGACCAGCAGGGCGAACCAGCCGAACCCGACCCGCGACAGCGTCGACCAGGACAGACCGGCGATAACGACGACGAGTGACTTCGCGCCGTGCAGCGCGGGGCTCAGCGGATGCAGCCGCTGCCGCGGTTCCTCCCCGTCGGACGAGGGCGCGGCGGCCGGACCCCATGGTCCCGGGTACGGCGGAGCGGGCGCGGGCCACGGCCCGGGCGTCGCGTCGGCTGCCGTCCCGTATCCGGGCGGGGGCCCGTAACCGGGTGGTGGCGCGTATCCGGGCGGCGGTCCGTAGCCGGGCGGCGCGGCGGGCGGCCCGTAACCCGGTCCGGGCGGCTGTTCCGGACCGACCGGCGGTGGGGGACCGGGCGCCGCCCCGGGCCGGTCGTCGTGGGGCCGCGGCGCGCCGGGATCGCTCCGGTCGCTCACAGGCCCTCCGCCCGGTCCTCGCCCAGCGCGGTGAGCCGGTCGCGCAGCCGGGACGCCTCGGCCGGACGCAGCCCGGCACCCGGGCGTCGCTGGCGGCCGCCGCCGTGTGCAACTGCACAGTGGCGAGGTCGAAGGCACGCTCCAGCGGACCGGCGCTCACGTCGACGAACTGCATCCGGGAGTACGGCACGATGGAGAGCCGCCGCACCAGCAGACCGTGCCGCACCAGCAGGTCGTCGTCGCGCTCGGCGTACCCCCAGGCGCGGACCGCACGCACGATGGTGATCGCCCGCCAGACGCCGATCAGCAGGGCCACGCCGACGGCGGCGCCGAGCAGCCAGTGCCCGGACAGCGCCCAGGCCACGCCGAGCACCACGAGCGCCACCGCCAGCCCGATGCCGAGCCGGATCAGCTCCACCCAGATCAGGTCGCGGGAGATCGGCCGCCAGTCGACGGTGTCCGGCCAGGGCTCCAGCGCGCTGCGCGACGCGGGCGGGAGGCCGGTGTGGCCGTCACCGCTCACCGGGAGGACCTGCCGTGCTCGCCGCCGGTACGGGCTCGGGTCGTCTGCTCGCTCACGCTTCGAGCGTAGGCGATCAGGGAAGCGGGACCACCTCGCGGAGGAAGCCGCGTGCGTCGAGGAAGTCCCCGAGGGAGTCCCGGTGCGCCGGGCAGGCGAGCCAGGTCTTGCGCCGGTCGGGCGCGTGCAGGCGGGGATTGTGCCAGCGAAGCTGGTAGGCGGCGGGAGCGCGACACCCCCGCGCCGAGCAGATCAGCTCGTCTTCGGGGGCGTTGGGAGTCGTCACCGGGGCGAGTCTAGGCGTCGCACGCCGGGAGTTTTAGCGCCGGGCGGCCACGGGGGGAGCCGCCCGGCGACGGGGTGAATCGTACACACTGCGGACCCCTTTTTGTCCACCCGTGTTCAGCGTTTTCGTGCGGCGGTACGGCGTGGCCGGACGGCGCGGCGAAAATCGTGCCTCTCCCACCCTCGGCTCTCAGCGAGGCATGACAGTCTTGATACGCACCACGCCGCGACGACGACCCTGCTGTGGAGGACCGGTGGCCCAGCCGACCACACCCGACGTGCCGAACCCGACCGAGGCGCCGCCGGACGCCCCACCCCCGGCGGCCACCACCCCGGCGCAGGACGCCACGCTGCTGGAGCGGGCGCTGTTCGAGACCAAGCGGGTGATCGTCGGCCAGGACCGGATGGTCGAGCGGATGTTCGTCGCGCTGCTGGCCCGGGGGCACTGCCTGCTGGAGGGCGTACCGGGCGTGGCCAAGACGCTCGCCGTGGAGACGCTGGCCCGGGTCGTCGGCGGATCGTTCGCCCGGGTCCAGTTCACGCCGGACCTGGTGCCCGCCGACATCATGGGCACCCGGATCTACCGGCAGTCCAGCGAGAAGTTCGACGTCGAGCTGGGTCCGGTCTTCGTCAACTTCCTGCTCGCCGACGAGATCAACCGCGCGCCGGCCAAGGTGCAGTCGGCGCTGCTGGAGGTGATGAGCGAGCGGCAGGTCTCCATCGGTGGCGAGAGTCACCGGGTGCCGGACCCGTTCCTGGTGATGGCCACCCAGAACCCGATCGAGCAGGAGGGCGTCTACCCGCTGCCGGAGGCGCAGCGGGACCGCTTCCTCATGAAGATCGTCGTGGGCTACCCGACCGACGCCGAGGAACGCGAGATCGTCTACCGGATGGGCGTCGCCCCGCCGGAGCCGGCCCGGGTGTTCGACACCCCCGACCTGATCGCCCTGCAGCGCAAGGCCGACCAGGTCTTCGTGCACAACGCGCTCGTCGACTACGCGGTCCGGCTGGTGCTCGCCACCCGGGCGCCGGCCGAGCACGGCATGCCCGACGTCGCCCAGCTCATCCAGTACGGCGCCAGCCCGCGCGCCTCGCTCGGCCTGGTCCGGGCCACCCGCGCGCTGGCGCTGCTGCGCGGGCGCGACTACGCGCTGCCGCAGGACGTGCAGGACATCGCGCCGGACATCCTGCGGCACCGGCTGGTGCTCAGCTACGACGCGCTCGCCGACGACGTGCCGGCCGACCACATCGTGCACCGGGTGATGTCGACCATCCCGCTGCCCGCCGTCGCGCCTCGTCAGCAGGCCGCGCCGCCGCCGGCGGTGCCGCACAACGGATGGCCCGGGCAGCGGCCGTGACCCCGCCCACCCGGCTCGCCACCGGCGACCGCTCCGGAGCCGTACTGGCCCGGCTCCAGCTCATGGTCACCCGCAAACTGGACGGGCTGCTCCAGGGCGACTACGCCGGGCTGCTGCCCGGCCCGGGCAGCGAGGCGGGGGAGTCCCGGGAGTACCGGCCCGGCGACGACGTGCGCCGGATGGACTGGCCGGTCACCGCCCGCACCACCATGCCGCACGTGCGGCGTACGGTCGCCGACCGCGAGCTGGAGACCTGGCTGGCTGTGGACATGTCGGCC
>NZ_KK037233.1:6460761-6493181 GCF_000568915.1 Micromonospora sp. M42
CGAGCTGCACGAGGTGCAGACCGCCGACCCGGGACTGCGCCGCCGGTACGCCGAGGCGGCGGCCGCCCAGCGCGGGGCGATCGCC
Organism: Micromonospora sp. M42; assembly: GCF_000568915.1. Classification (NCBI taxonomy): domain Bacteria; kingdom Bacillati; phylum Actinomycetota; class Actinomycetes; order Micromonosporales; family Micromonosporaceae; genus Micromonospora; species Micromonospora sp. M42. Next base: position 6,460,847 of record NZ_KK037233.1, read on the forward strand.
GCCGAGCTGCGCGCCGCGGGCGCGGCCCACCTGCGCCTGCGTACCGACCGAGACTGGCTGCTGGACATGGTGCGTTTCGTCGCCGCGCAGCGGCACGCCCGCACCCGAGGGACGACGCGATGATCCGTTTTCTGCAACCGTGGTGGCTGCTGGCCGTGCTGCCGGTGCTCGCCCTCGCCGCCGCGTACGTCTGGCGGCAACTGCACCGCCGGCAGTACGCGCTGGTTCGCAAACGTCGACCTGCTGCGTACCGTCGCGCCCAAGGGACTGGGCTGGCGGCGGCACGTGGCGGCCACCGCGTTCCTGCTCTGCCCTGCTGGTGCTGGCGACCGGGCTGGCCCGCCCGGCGATCGACACCCGCGAGCCGCTGGAGCGGGCAACCGTCATGCTCGCCATCGACGTGTCGCTGTCGATGCAGGCCGACGACGTGTCGCCGAACCGCCTGGAGGCGGCGCAGGAGGCGGCCAAGCAGTTCGTGGGCGAGCTGCCGGAGAGCTACAACCTGGGGCTCGTGTCGTTCGCGAAGTCCGCGAACGTGCTGGTGCCGCCGACCAAGGACCGGGCGGCGGTGAACACCGCCATCGACGGGCTGGTGCTGGCCGAGGCGACAGCCACCGGCGAGGCGGTCTTCACCTGCCTGGAGGCGATCCGCTCGGTGCCGGCCGACGGCGCCGCCGGCATCCCGCCGGCCCGGATCGTGCTGCTGTCCGACGGCTACCGGACCTCCGGCCGGTCGGTGGAGGAGGCCGCCGCGGCGGCGCAGGCGGCGAACGTGCCGGTGTCCACCATCGCGTTCGGCACCGACTCGGGCCAGGTCGACATCGGCGGGCAGCTCCAGCGGGTGCCGGTGGACCGCACCGCGCTGTCCCAGCTCGCGGAGACCACCCAGGGCTTCTTCTACGAGGCCGCGTCGGCCAGCGAGCTGAAGCAGGTCTACCAGGACATGGGCAGCTCGATCGGCTACCGGACCGAGCCGCGCGAGATCACCCAGTGGTACGCGGGCGTCGCCCTGCTGCTGGCGCTGTGCGCGGGCGGGCTGAGTCTGCTCTGGACGTCCCGGCTGGTCTGAGCCGGGCCCGGCCGGCGGTGGTCAGTGACCGCCGCCGGCCAGCACGAACAGGACCGCCACCCAGACGGCGGCGAGGGTGAAACCCAGGGGGGCGACGTAACGGCTCATGGGTGTGCTCCGTGGCGACAGTCGGCCCGGTGCGGGCCGTGGGGGGTCGGGGCGTACGCGCACGAAGTCGTGACCGGGTGCTCCGCCGCGCGGCAGGGCCGCCCCGGCGTGGGCGCCGGAGAGCGGATGCGGTGCGGAGGGCGGGAAGCGGGTCAGCCGCGTCGACCGAGCCGTGGCTCAGCGGGGCTGACGGTGGGCCCGGCCACGACTGGGAGGATCGCTATCTCGCACAGCGATCACCTCCTACGGTCGGCGGGGCCCGGAACGCGGGCGCAGACCGGCCCGCAGACCCGGTGATCGTACACCGGTGTGTGCGGGTGTCGCGCGCGCGGCCGCCGACCCCGGCGGCGCCGGCGTGTGACCTGCTCGGGTTAGCGCTTACCTACCGGTAACCCCTAGGCTCCGACCGGACCGAGAGATCACTGGAGCAGAGGGGGATCCGTGGCCCGTACGGTGCTGGTGACCGGCGGCAACCGGGGGATCGGCCTGGCCATCGCGCAGGCCTTCGCCAAGCAGGGCGACCGGGTGGCCGTCACGTACCGGAGCGGCGAGGCCCCGGAGGGCCTGTTCGGGGTGCGGTGTGACGTGACCGACGCCGAGTCGGTCGACGCCGCGTTCACCGCGGTCGAGGCCGAGCTGGGCCCGGTGGAGGTGCTCGTCGCCAACGCCGGCATCACCGACGACACGCTGCTCATGCGGATGTCCGAGGAACAGTTCACCCGCGTGCTCGACACCAACCTGAGCGGCTCGTTCCGGGTCGCCAAGCGGGCCTCGACGAAGATGCTCCGGAACCGGTGGGGCCGGATGATCTTCATCTCCTCGGTGGTCGGCCTCTTCGGTGGCGCGGGCCAGGTCAACTACGCGGCCAGCAAGGCCGGCCTGGTCGGTGTGGCCCGCTCGATCACCCGCGAGCTGGGCAGCCGCAACATCACCGCGAACGTGGTGGCGCCCGGCTTCATCGACACCGACATGACCGCCGGGCTGCCCGAGGAACGCAAGGCGGAGCTGCGCAAGGCGATCCCGGCCGGGCGGATGGCCACCCCGGACGAGGTCGCGGGCGTCGTCACCTGGCTCGCCTCGGACGCGGCCGGCTACGTCACCGGCGCCGTCATCCCGGTCGACGGCGGCCTCGGCATGGGTCACTGAGCAGAGCACGGAGGAGACACGCAATGTCCGGACTTCTCGCCGGTAAGCGACTGCTGGTCACCGGCGTCATCACCGACGCCTCGATCGCCTTCTCGGTGGCGAAACTCGCCCAGGAGAACGGCGCCCAGGTCGTGCTCACCGGCTACGGCCGGCTCTCCCTGGTGGAGCGGATCGCCAAGCGGCTGCCCGAACCCGCGCCGGTGATCGAGCTGGACGTCACCAGCGAGGAGCACCTGGCCGGCCTGGCCGACAAGGTGCGCGAGCACGTCGACGGCCTGGACGGGGTGGTGCACTCGATCGGGTTCGCCCCGCAGAGCTGCCTCGGCGGCGGCTTCCTCGACGCCCCGTGGGCGGACGTGGCCACCGCGCTCCAGGTCTCCACCTACTCGTACAAGTCCCTGGCCATGGCCGCGCTGCCGCTGATGTCCTCCGGCGGCGCCGTGGTGGGCCTCACCTTCGACGCCACCAAGGCGTGGCCGGTCTACGACTGGATGGGCGTGGCCAAGGCCGGGCTGGAGTCCGCCTCCCGCTACCTGGCGCTGCACCTGGGCAAGCAGGGCATCCGCAGCAACCTGGTCGCGGCCGGCCCGCTGCGCACCATCGCCGCCAAGTCCATCCCCGGCTTCGACCAGTTCGAGGACGCCTGGACCGAGCGGGCCCCGCTGGGCTGGAGCCTCACCGACCAGGAGCCGGCCGCCCGGGCCTGCCTGGCGCTGCTGTCGGACTGGTTCCCGGCCACCACCGGCGAGATCGTCCACGTCGACGGCGGCTACCACGCCATCGGCGCCTGAGATGTAAGGAAGGGCCCCTTCTTAACGCCTCGCGCATAGGAAGGGGCCCTTCTTAACACCCCATGCCCGGGTGGTCACCGCGCCGACCAGGGGGCGTCGCCACACCGTCACGGCGGGCGAGGAAGAATGGACCCCATGGCGTACGACGCGTTGGTGCTGGTCTCCTTCGGCGGCCCGGAGCGGCCCGAGGACGTTCTCCCGTTCCTGCAGAACGTCACCCGGGGGCGGGGGGTGCCGCCGGAGCGGCTGGCCGAGGTCGCCGAGCACTACCTGCACTTCGGCGGGGTGTCGCCGATCAACCAGCAGTGCCGTGACCTGCTCGCGGCGATCCGCGCGGACTTCGCCGCCAACGGCGTCGACCTGCCGGTCTACTGGGGCAACCGCAACTGGGACCCGATGCTCCCGACACGGTGGCGCGGATGCGCGACGACGGGATCACCCGGGCGCTGGCGTTCGTCACCAGCGCGTACGGCGGCTACTCCTCCTGCCGGCAGTACCAGGAGGACATCGCCTCGGCCCGCGCCGCGGTCGGCCCGGACGCCCCGCTGATCGAGAAGCTGCGCCAGTTCTGGGACCACCCCGGCTTCATCGAGCCGCACGCCGACGCGGTCCGCGCCGCGCTCGCCCAGTTCGACCCCGCGAAGCGGGACAGCACCCGGCTGGTCTTCACCGCGCACTCGGTCCCGATGTCGGCGGCCGCCAGCGCCGGCCCGCACGGCGGCCGGTACACCGCCCAACTCGAGGAGGTCGCCCGGCTGGTGCACGCCGCGGCCGCGCCGGACCTCGCGTACGACCTGGTCTGGCAGAGCCGGTCCGGCCCGCCGCAGGTGCCGTGGCTGGAGCCGGACGTCAACGACCACCTGGCCACGCTGCCCGAGCAGGGCGTGACGAGCGTCGTGGTCAGCCCGATCGGCTTCGTCTCCGACCACCTGGAGGTGGTGTGGGACCTGGACACCGAGGCGCTGGAGACGGCCAAGCAGCTCGGCCTGGACTTCGTCCGCGCCGGCACCCCGGGCGTCGACCCGCGGTTCGTGGCGATGGTCCGCGAGCTGGTGCTGGAACGCACCGCCCCGGACGGCGAGCGGCTGCGCCGTCGGCTCGGCGAACTGCCGGCCTGGGACACCTGTCCGGCGTTGTGCTGCGTACCCCCGGCCCGCCGGCCCTGAGCCCGACCCGACGACACCCCTGGGGACGACACGATGCTTGACCGCAAGCCGGTGCAGAGCTGGCTCACCGACATGGACGGCGTGCTGGTGCACGAGGGACAGCCGGTGCCGGGCGCGCCGGAGTTCGTCAAGAAGCTGCGTGCCTCCGGCAAGCCGTTCCTGGTGCTGACGAACAACTCCATCTACACCCCGCGTGACCTCCAGGCCCGGCTGGCCCGGATGGGGCTGGACGTGCCGGAGGAGGCGATCTGGTCGTCCGCCCTGGCCACCGCCCAGTTCCTGGCCGACCAGCGGCCGGGCGGGACCGCGTACGTCATCGGTGAGGCCGGGCTGACCACGGCGCTGCACGCGGTGGGGTACGTGCTCAGCGACTTCGCCCCGGACTACGTGGTGCTGGGGGAGACACGCACCTACAGCTTCGAGGCGATAACCAAGGCGATCCGGCTGATCAACGACGGCGCCCGGTTCATCTGCACCAACCCGGACGCCACCGGCCCGTCGATGGAGGGCGCGCTGCCGGCGGCCGGTTCGGTGGCGGCGATGATCTCCAAGGCGACGGGTGTCGACCCGTACTTCGTCGGCAAGCCCAACCCGATGATGATGCGCTCGGCGCTGAACACGATCGACGCCCACTCCGAGTCGACCGCGATGATCGGCGACCGGATGGACACCGACATCCTGTGCGGCCTGGAGGCCGGCCTGGAGACGATCCTGGTGCTCACCGGCATCAGCAGCCGGGCCGAGGCCGAGCGGTACCCGTACCGTCCGTCGCGGATCGTCGACTCGGTGGCCGACCTGATCGACGAGGTCTGAGCCGGGGTTCTACAGCCGCAGCGGCGCGTTGCAGGCGGCCACCAGGGCCTGCCGGCAGGCGGTGGTCAGCGGCCGCAGCGCCGCGTCGCGCTGCTGCGCCTCGTAGGTGTTCACCGCGCCGCCGGGCGCGCTCTCCCCGGCCAGCGCCAGCACCCGATCGAGTACGGCGGCGCGCGCGAACAGCCGGCGGGCCCGCGGGTCGAAGCCGGGCGGGAGGTCGGTGCCTCCGTCCGGGCGGCGCAACGCGGCGAGCGCACCGGCCAGCTCGGGCCGCCACTGCGCGACGTCGAGGCGGGTCAGCGTGGCTGTCGTCTCGGCGAGCACCGCGGAGAGTTCCGCCTCGGCCTCCGCCGCGCCGGGCGTGGACAGGGACGCCTTCGGCGCGTCCGCCGGCAGCGGGTGGACCCGCCAGAGCACTGTCTCCCAGGTCATCCCCGACCCGGAGGTGTGCGTGCGGACCTCCGGCACCAACCCCATGCCGCTGGCCACCACCGCCTCGCCGGCCACCAGCGCCGCCCCGGCGAACGCGCCCGGGCCGGGCAGGCCGCGCGGGTCGCCCGGCGCGGGCAGCACCAGGCGGATGTCGTCCGGGGAGTGCTTGGCCAGGCTGGGCAGCGCCTCCCGCAGGGACACGTCGGTCCAGGTGCCGGGTGCGTCGGCGACCAGGTGCTCCTCGTCGCCGGCGACCGCGTCGGCCACCTCGTCGAACGGCACCAGGCCGGCTCGCCAGGCACGCACCCAGGCGACGAACCGGCTCGACCGGCGCGGAGCCAGTGTGGCCGCGCCCGCTGCGGGGGAGGACATGCCGAAAGGGTACGTGCTCCGCGCCGCTGCTGTCTCGGCTGCCGCTCCGGTGGCGCGACCTGCCCCCAACTAACCCCTTCGCACCGTTTCGTGCCGACGGATGACGCCCCGGTCGGCGCGTCGGCGAGCGACACGCCGAGGTCGTGGCTAGCGTCTCCGGCATGGCGGGGCGATACGACGGCGACGTGCTGGCCGGCGACTGGCGGCGACGGAAGGTGACCCCCGAGGTCGACGCCGAGCCGGACCTGGTGGTCGAGGACGCCGACTCCGGGTTCTGCGGCGCGGTGGTCGGCTTCGACACCGGCGCGGTGGTGCTGGAGGACCGGCACGGGCGACGGCGAAACTTCCCGCTGCTTCCCGCCGCGTTCCTGCTCGACGGCCGGCCGGTCACGCTGCGGCGGCCGGCCCGCGCCCCGGTGCCCGCCGCGCGCCGCCGTACCGCGTCCGGCTCGATCGCTGTGGACGGCGTACGGGCGCAGGTCGCCAAGGCCAGCCGGATCTGGGTCGAGGGCGTGCACGACGCCGCGCTGGTCGAGCGGATCTGGGGCGACGACCTGCGCATCGAAGGCGTCGTGGTGGAACCGCTGGACGGCATCGACGCGCTCGCCGACGAGGTACGCGCGTTCGCGCCCGGCCCCGGCCGCCGACTCGGCGTACTGGTCGACCACCTGGTGCCCGGCTCGAAGGAGAGCCGGATCGTCGCCCGGGTCAACTCGCCGCACGTGCTGGTCACCGGGCACCCGTACGTCGACGTGTGGCAGGCGGTACGCCCGGCGGCCCTGGGCATCTTTTTTCTGGCCGGTGGTGCCGCCGGGGCAGCCCTGGAAGGAGGGCGTCTGCGCGGCGCTCGGGGTGGCCGAGCCGGCTGACATGTGGCGGCACATCCTGTCCCGGGTGGACAGTTTCGCCGACGTGGAGACGCCGCTGATCAACGCGATGGAGCGGTTGATCGACTTCGTCACCGAGCCTGTTGAGAGGTCGGTTGTTGTTGAGGGCCGGGGGCGACCGTTATGGGCTTCACATCCTTTAAACTCAGTTTGGTCCGTGCTTCATAGCACAAGACCGCACCTTTGAAAAGGTGTTCACGATTACTGGCTGGACCAAGAAGTGCCGAGGGCGCAGGTAACATTAACAATCCCATGCCGTTAACCAATAAACATACTCCAAGCCGATTGGTCGTTAATTATTCAGCCGTGGTCTCTTATCGGTCCGCCCACAAGAGACATAGGCCTACATGGCCTTTAAACGCCACTATATTGGAACACCATAAGGGTGATCAAGGAGTTTGTGGGTGAATTGGAGATCAACGCGGACGCGAACTCCTTGATCACGGGGTGAGCGGTGCGGGTGTGCGTCGATCATGGAGTTGTGGTCCCCGCGGATCGGGCATAGCGGGGCAAAATGAGGGCCACAAGTGCAAGATCGGCGGGGCGGGGGCGGGGCGGGGCGGGGGCGGGAGTTACGGGAGCTCGTCGGGGGTTCGGGTCAGGACGAAGGTGGCTATGTCCAGGGCTACCGGGGTTCCTGTTTCGTCGCGGATCACCGTCAGGATCTCGCCGTCCTGGGAGCCGGAGCGGCCCCGCCACCGGTCCAGGCCCTCGCGGGTGAAGCGCAGCTGCGGCCTGCCCACCTGGCCGCCGACCAGGTCACCGGCGGCGTCGACGCGGAACTCGTACTCGCCGCCCATCCACCACCAGCGCCCGGTCAGCGCGGCCACGTCGGCGGCGGGCGGGTCGGCCGGGCGCCAGGGGGCGGGCGCGGCCGGTTCGGCGTCCAGCACCAGTGTGAGCGCTTCCCGGCCGAGCGCGCCGATGTGGTGGCCGCGCAGCCCGTACGAGTTGGCGAAGTTGACCACGGCGGTTCGGGTGGGCCGGTGCACGGCCAGGCCGGCGACGTACCCGGGCATGGATCCGCCGTGCCCGACGTACACGCGGTCGCCGACCCGGTAGAGCTCGATGCCGAGGCCGTGCCCGCCGGTCCACGAGTCGAGGTCGTTGATGACCATGGGGGCGCACATCTCGGTGAGCGTGGCGGGGGAGAGCAGCGCCGGGTCCGGGTCGGCCAGGAACGTGGCCCAGCGGCCCAGGTCCTCGACCGTCGACCAGAGCTGGCCGGCCGGCGCCATCGCCGCGGTGTCGGTGCGCGGCTCCTCCCGCAGCGTCTCGTGCCAGGGGTGGACGACGTAGCCGCGGGCGTACGGCTCGGTGGGGTGGTACGTGGTGCGGCGCATGCCCAGCGGGGCCAGCAGCCGCTCGGTCAGCAGCTCCGCCCAGGGCGTGCCGGTGATCCGTTCCAGCGCGGCGCCGAGCAGCCCGTACGCCAGGTTCGAGTAGTGGTAGACGAAGTGCGGCGGGTAGGCGATCTTGTCCGGGGTCAGCCCGGCGAGCAGGGTGTCCAGGTCCGTGCCCCCGACCCGCTCCCACCAGTCGCCGTCCGGCTCGCGTTGCAGGCCGCTGACGTGGCCGAGGAGCTGGCGCACCGTCACCGAGCCGACCGGGGTGCCGGGCAGGTGGGCGTCCAGCGGGTCGTCCAGTGACAGCCGGCCGGCGTCGCGCTGCTGCATCACCAGCACCGCGGTCATCGTCTTGGTGATCGAGCCGATCCGGTACTGCAGGTCGGCGTCGGGGCGGGGCGTCTCACCGGCGACGGCGAGGTGCGCCAGCCGGCCGTCGCGGACCACGCCGAGAGCGAGCGAGGGGCCCCGCCCCTCGGCCTGGGCCCGGGCGACCAGCAGGTCCACCTGACGCGCGGTCTCGGGCAGCAGGGGCATCTCGTCCTCCTCGTCGGCGGTGGGCGCGGTACGCCGAGCCGAGCCTAGCGATCATGACAGTTCGATGACACGTGCGTTGACGTGTCAGGATTGTTCTCGTGGACGCCGTGTTCTGGATCGTTCTGGGTGTGGTATTGGCGGTCGCCGAGATCTTCACGACGACGCTCTTCCTGATCATGTTCGGGGTCGGGGCGTTCGCCGCGGCCGGCGCCGCGGCGCTCGGTGCGCCGGTGGCGCTGCAGGCGGTGATCTTCGCGGTGGTGTCGGCGTTGTCGGTGGCGGTGGTCCGTCCGGTGGTCCGGCGGCACGCGCGGCCGGCGATCGAGACCGGGGAGCAGCCGTTCGGGGTGGAGGCGCTGGAGGGGGCCACCGCTGTGGTCCTGGAGCCGGTCGACTCCGAGCGCGGGATGATCAAGATCGATGGTGAGCTGTGGACGGCCCGCTCGTACGACGCGACGCGCTCGTACGCCGAGGGTGAGCGGGTGCAGGTGATCAAGGTTCGGGGCGCTACCGCCCTGGTATGGCAGGACGACATTTCCACCCCGGGCGAGCTGCCCGAAGCGAAAAGGTGAACGGTATGGAGTTTCTGGCGATCCTGATGATCGCGGTGGCGTTGATCGGTGTGGTGACGCTGTTCAAGGCGGTGCGGATCGTGCCGCAGCAGCGGCAGGACGTGGTGGAGCGGCTGGGCCGGTACAAGCGCACGCTGAACCCGGGCCTGAACCTGCTGGTGCCGTTCGTCGACGCGGTACGCACCAAGGTCGACATGCGTGAGCAGGTGGTCAGCTTCCCGCCCCAGCCGGTGATCACCTCCGACAACCTGGTCGTCTCGATCGACACGGTCCTCTACTTCAAGGTGGTCGACTCGGTTCGCGCCACCTACGAGATCTCCAACTTCCTCCAGGCGATCGAGCAGCTCACCGTCACCACGCTGCGTAACGTGATCGGCTCGCTGGACCTGGAGCGCGCGCTGACCAGCCGCGAGGAGATCAACCGGCACCTGTCCGGCGTGCTGGACGAGACCACCGGCCGCTGGGGCATCAAGGTGACCCGGGTCGAGATCAAGGCGATCGAGCCGCCGCCGAGCATCCGCGACTCGATGGAGAAGCAGATGCGCGCCGAGCGGGACCGCCGCGCCGCGATCCTCAACGCCGAGGGCCACAAGCAGTCGCAGATCCTCACCGCCGAGGGTGAGAAGCAGGCCGCGGTGCTGCGCGCCGACGGTGACCGGCAGGCCCGGATCCTCCAGGCGGAGGGCCAGGCCAAGGCGATCCGTACCGTCTTCGACGCGATCCACACCGCCAACCCGAGCCAGAAGGTGCTGGCCTACCAGTACCTCCAGGCGCTGCCGCAGATCGCCAACGGCACTGCCAACAAGGTCTGGATCGTCCCGACTGAGCTGACCAAGGCCCTGGAGGGCATGGGCGGCGCGCTGGGCGGGCTGGCCAACATGGCCGGCGACGTGCCGTCGCCGGAGGCCGCCCGCAGCGCCGGCGAGGTCGAGCGGGAGGCTGCCGAGGCCGCCCAGGCCGCGGCTGTCGCGGCCCAGGAGATCCACAACGAGGTACGGGTGGCCGAGGCGCAGGCCACCGGCGGCAACGCCCCGCAGGGCCTGCCCGCGCCGGAGCCGGTGTCGCCGGCCAGCCTGGTGAACGACCCGGCGGACCAGCGCGAGCGGGGCTGACCGGCAAATCCGAAAAGTCCTCATACGGCGCTCCGGCGACTGCCACCATCGGTCTTGAGGACGGGTGGTGAGCAGGGCCGGAGCGCCGTTGCGTGTCCCGGGCCACCCGCGGCGCGAACGAGGTGACGCATGAAGGACCCGGCGAACCGGCTGTTCTCCCGTACCCCGGTCCCCGGCGCGCACGACCCCGCCGGGCCGATCGGCTCCCGGCGTACCGGAGGGGGGTTCGGGGTCCTGCCGTTCGTCTCCGAGCCCGGCCCGGGCGCGCCCGCCACCGACGCGACCTGGGCCTGGTCGATCCGCCGGTTCGCCCGCGCGGCGGTCTGGCTGCTGCCCGCGTACGCGGTGCTCTACGGCCTGGTGGCGATGGCCAGCGACGGCGGGGTGGGCAACGACCCGTACCCGGCCGACGGCCGGCCGCTCTACCTGGTCGGCTGGGTCGCCTCGGTGTGGCTCGGGCTGCTCGCCCTGCTCGCGCTCACCGGCCTGCTCGCCGCCACCCGCTGCCGCCGCGTCGCGCTGGCCGGGCTGCTCGCCAGCATCGGCGGGATGGTGCTGATGCTGCCGTTCGCCGGGCTGGCCGAGCAGACGCCGGTGTTCGGCGTGACCGCGCGCGGCATCGTGCTGTTCGGCGCCACGCTCTACAGCGTGGGCTGGTTCCTGACCGGCTGGTCGGTGGCCCGGTCCGGGATGTTCTCCTACGGCGACGGGACCATGCTGATGATCGCCGCCCCGCTGCTCGGCCTGGGCGGCGCGCTGATCGGCTCGCTGCAGACGTTCGGCGCGATCTTCGTGCTGGTCGCCGGCATCGGCATCGGCTACCGCAGCGGCCGCCTGGTGCCCGAGACCATCGCCCGGGACGCGGCGGCCGCCAGCGTCGCCGCCGCTCCGGTGCCGCCCGCGTCACCGAAGGGCCCACTCGGCGCCGGTTGACCGGTTCTCCAGCTGGGCGGCCGCCGTGAAGTAACTGACAGTTGCCTGGCGAGGTGGCCGGTAGGCGGCTTTCGTGGCAATCCTTGCCTTCATGCCGTCACCCAGGTCGCCGCTGTCGCGGCTGTTCACCGTGCTGCTGGCCGGCCTGCTCGCCGGGCTCGTCCTCGCGGTCGCCGCGCTTCCCGCCGGACTGCTCGGCGGGTTCGCCGCCCGGGCGGCGCTCGGCGCGTACGCGGACCTGCCCGACGCGCTGCGCACCCCGGCCCAGCCGCAGCGCTCCTACCTCTACGCCAACGACGGCAAGACGCTGATCACCACGTTCTACGACGTGAACCGCACCGACGTGTCGCTGGACGAGATCGCCCCGGTGATGCGGCAGGCGATCATCGCGGCCGAGGACCGGCGGTTCTACTCGCACGGCGGCGCGGACCTGCGCGGCATCGCCCGGGCGCTGGTGGCGAACGTCAAGGGCGGCGGTACCGAGCAGGGCGGCTCCACGCTGACGATGCAGTACGTCCGCAACGTGCTCAAGACCGACCCGAACCGCACGCCGGCGGAGCGGCAGGCCGCCACCGAGCAGACCGTCGGGCGCAAGCTCCAGGAGATCCGGTACGCGAACGCGCTGGAGCAGTCGCTGTCCAAGGACGAGATCCTCAACCGCTACCTCAACATCGCGTACTTCGGCTCCGGCGCGTACGGCGTCGCCGCCGCCAGCCAGCGCTACTTCGGCAAGGCCCCGGCCGACCTGACGCTGGGCGAGGCGGCGCTGCTGGCCGGTCTGGTCCAGTCGCCGGAGGCGTACAGCCCGATCGACGGCGACCTGGACCAGGCGCTGGCCCGCCGGGCGTACGTGCTGGACGCGATGGCCGAGACCGGCGCGATCACCGCCCAGCAGGCCGCTGCGGCGAAGGCGCAGGCGCCCACGCTGCGCCCGACCGCCCAGCCCAACGGCTGCACCGCCACCGCCCAGGGGCACGACGACTGGGGCTTCTTCTGCGACTACCTGCGCCGCTGGTGGCTCACCCAGCCCGCGTTCGGCGCCACCCCCGAGGAGCGCGAGCAGGCGCTGCGCCGGGGCGGCTACCGCGTCGTCACCACGCTGGATGCGAAGATCCAGGAGACCGCGCAGGAGCAGGCCACCAAGGTCTACGGGTACGGCAACAAGCGCGCGCTGCCGATCGCCGCGGTCGAGCCCGGCACCGGCCGGGTGCTTGCGATGGCGGTGAACCGGCACTACAGTCTCGACGCCAACCCGGACGGGCAGGCCAACCACCCGAACACGGTCAACCCGCTGATCTCCGGCGGCGCCAGCGTCGACGGCTACCAGGCCGGCTCGACGTTCAAGATGTTCACCATGCTGGCCGCGCTGGAGGCCGGCAAGCCGCTGTCCACCGGCTTCGACGCCCCGAGCCGGCTGCCCACCCGGTACGCCTCGGACGACGAGGGCAACTGCGACGGCACCTGGTGCCCGGCGAACGCCAACCCGCAGTGGATGGACGGCTACCGGATGATGTGGGACGGCTTCGGCCGCTCCGTCAACACGTACTTCGTCTGGCTGGCCGAACAGGTCGGCGAGGACAAGGTGGTGGAGATGGCGCAGCGCCTCGGCATCACCTTCCGGGCCGACTCCGACGCCACGTTCGCCCGCGACCACGCCGCCGACTGGGGCGCGTTCACGCTCGGCGTGGCCGCCACCACCCCGCTCGACCTGGCGAACGCGTACGCGACGGTGGCCGCCGAGGGCACGTACTGCACGCCGCTGCCGGTGGTCTCGGTGACCACGCCCGACGGCGGGACCGTCGACGTGGGGCAACCGGAGTGCAAGCGGGTCCTCGACCCGGACGTGGCCCGGGCCGCCACCGACGCGGCCCGCTGCCCGGTCGGCCAGCAGTCGGCGTTCGGGCAGTGCAACGGCGGCACCGCCACCGCCGTCGACGCGATCGTCGGCCGCCCGGTCGCCGGCAAGACCGGCAGCTCGGAGCGGAACGCCACGGAGACGTTCGTCGGGTACACCCCGCAGGTCGCCGTGGCCGGCATCGCCGCCAACCCGGACGACGTCACCGACCTGGTCGGCTCCGCCGTGCAGGCGAAGGTGATCGACGCGGTCGCGCGGACCATCAAGACGGCGCTCACCGGCAAGCCGGTGGCCGACTTCACCGCGCCGAGCCGGGCGCTGGTCGGCGACCCGCAGCGTCCGCAGCCGCCCCGGCGGACCGAGCCGGACCGCCGCGAGCAGCGCGAGGACCGCGAGCTGCCCTCCGACGTGCTGCGCTGGCTGCGCGACCGCGGGTAAGGAAGGGCCCCTTCTTAACGCCTCCGGTAGTAAAGGGGCCCCTTCTTAACGCCGCCTCCCGGCGCGCGGCCACCCGCCGTCTCCGGTCGCCCCGGCCCGCCTTGATCACGTCCTGGCACCAGTTCCACCGGTCCAGCACCGCCACCCGGCCGGTCAGGCGGGCCACCGCCACGGTCCGGGCCATCGCCGCCGCGCGGACCGTCGCCTCCAGCGCCGGATGGACGGTACGGCCGAACAGCGCCACCCCGTCGGCCCGGCCGAGTGCGCGGGCCAGCCGGTTCCACAGTGGCCGCCCACCGGCGTTCTCGAAGTACCGCGCCCGGACACCTCGCCGGCGCAGCCGCTCGGCCAGCGCCTTCGCCTGGTTGGTCCTGCCGGAGCCGTCGACGCCGAGCAACGCGATCATCACAGGTCGGGCCACGCACCCGGATGGTGGCGGCGATCATCAACGGCCGCTGATGATCGACTTGTGATCGACCGGTGACGCCGGGCGACAGGCTTGGGCTCGCCTTCCGGCACCACGGAAGGCGTACCCGAATCGAGGAGGCGTCCATGGAGAAGGCCACGATCGAGCAGGCCGGCAAGAAGAAGCTCTCGCTGAAGGTCCGCAAGCTGGAGCGGCTGGAGACCACCGTCATCCGCGAGAGCAACGGCGCCTGATCCGCGCCGGCACCCCGGTCGCCGCCACCTACCGCGGCGGCCGGGGTGCCGCTTCCCGTCTTCCGCCGAGCGTTAGTGAGGTTGCGGTCCCATGCTCAAGCCGCGCGTCAAGAGTGTCCACGAGCCCTACACGCTGCCGGGGAACCGGCTGATCATCGGTCTGATGCAGTACGGCGTCGCGTCGGAGATCCAGGACGACGAGGACGGCACGATCGCCCGCATCCTGACGTTGCTGGACGGCACCCGGTACGTGTGGGAGGTCTGCGCGGACCTCGCCGAGACGCACCCGGGCATCGACGAGGGCAGCGTCCGCGAGGTGGTGGACCAGCTCATCGCGCAGGGCTTCGTCGAGGACGCGGCGGCCCCGCTGCCCGACGGGTTCACCGCGGAGGCCGCGCAGCGCTACGACCGGGCCCGGCACTTCTACGCCTGGATCGACACCCAGCCCCGCAGCTCGCCCTTCGAGGTGCAGGCGCGTATCGGGCGGGCGCGGGTCTCCGTACTCGGTCTCGGCGGCACCGGCACGGCGGTCGCGGCCGGACTCGTCGCCAGCGGCGTCGGCGGCCTGCACTGCGCCGACTTCGACGTGATCGACCAGCCGAACCTGACCCGCCAGCTGCTCTATACCGAGAGCGACCTCGGCCAGCCGAAGGTGAAGGTCGCCGTGGACCGGCTGCGGGCGATGAACTCGCACGTCGACGTGACCGGGGAGGAGTGCCGGGTCCGCTCCGCCGACGACCTGGTGCCGCTGATGAACGGGCGGGACGTCTTCGTCCTCTGCGCGGACCGGCCCGTCGACCAGATCCAGGACTGGACGAACGAGGCGGCGCTGCGTACCGGCACGCCGTGGTTCATGGCGCTCTACACCGGGCCGATGACGGTCGTCGGCTCGTTCCTCCCGGGCCGCACCGGGTGCTACACCTGCCTGCGGCGTCGGCCGGACAAGCACGAGATCCAGACCGACGGCACGCCGCTGCGCGGCGGGGAACGACCGAACGCGGTGATCGCCGCCACCGCGAACGTGACCGGTCACCTCTGCGCGCTGGAGGTGCTCTACCACCTCGGCGGGCTGCCCCAGCAGGTGGCCGGGCGGGTCTTCCACCAGAACGCCGCGCGCTGGGACCACCACTACTTCATCGACGTGCCGCGGGACCCGGACTGCCCCTCGTGCGGTCCGCGCGGCGCGTGAGGACCGGGCGATGACGACCACCGAGGTCGAGGCGGCGCCGGATCTGGGCGCCGCGACGCGGGTACGGTTCCACCCGCTGCGGATCCGGCCGTCCGACGACGACCCGGACTCGGTGGTGGTGGGCCGGCCGGAGGTCGGCGAGTTCGTGGAGTTGCCGATGATCGGCGTCCGCGCCGTCGAGCTGCTCGACGGCGGAGCGCCGATCGGCGTGGCCGAGGAACGGATCGCCGCCGACCACGACGTGGAGCTCGACCTCGTGGACCTGGTGCTCGCGCTGCGGGAGGCGGGCCTGGTGGCCGAGGTCGACGGCCAGCCCACCGGCGGCGCCCGCCGCGAGGACCGGCCGCACCTGCCCTGGCTGCGGGCCCGGCACGTGCGCTGGCTGTTCGGCCCCGCGGCGAAGGTGGCCTACGTCGCGCTGGTCGCGGCGACGCTGGCCACAGTGGTACGCCGTCCCGAGCTGCTGCCGTCGTACCGGGACTTCTTCTGGACCGACTACGTCGGTCTCGCCGTGCTCGTGAACACCGTGCTGTTCTCCGGGACGGCGGTGCTGCACGAGTTCAGTCACCTGGTGGCGGCCCGTTCGCTGGACGCGCCGGCCCGGATCCGGTTCGCCACCCGGCTGCACCATCTGGTCCTGGAGACCGACGTGACGGCGATCTGGTCGGTGCCGCGCCGCCACCGGTACCGCGTCTACCTCAGCGGCCTGCTCTGGGATTTCGCCGTGGTGTGCGCCGCGCTGCTGGTGATGGCGTACGCCCGGCTGCATCCGCTGGTCGGCGGCCTGCTGTCCGCCGTCGTTCTGGTGATCGTCATGTCGATGGCGCTGCAACTGCACGTCTACATGCGTACCGACTGCTACTTCGTCCTGCTGGACCTGCTGCGGTGCCGCAACCTGTTCCAGGACGGCTTCGCGTACGCCCGGCACCTGCTGCGCCGGGGTCTGCACGCGGCGCTTCCCGGCCGGGTGACGCCGTCGGCCGGGGACCCCACCGCCGTCCTGCCGCCGCACGAGCGGCGCGCGGTACGGATCTACGCGCTGGCGGTGGTGGCGGGCAGCGCTGTCGCGTTGTCCAGCTTCGTCCTGTTCGGAATCCCGATCGTCGCGCACGGCGCGATCCAGGCCGGCTCGGCCGTGCTGGCCGGCGCGACCGGCGGAAGCCTGCTCGCGGCCGTGGACGGCGCGCTCGTCCTGCTCGTCGAGGGCACGCTCCAGGCGATGTTCCTGGTCACGTTCTACCGCCGTCACTCCCGGCGGCGCCGGGCGCGGGCCACGTCCGGTCAAGCGCCGCACGCCGCGCCGGACCCGATCGGCTGACCACCGACGACGACCGGACACAGTGGTGTGTCCCCCCGGTCACCGCTGGTACGCGTCACCCCCTGGCCTCGCGCGAACTCGTCTAGGGTGGGGCCAGAGGGCGATCTTGACGTGGTCGCCCGGGTCCGCGCGCTTCGGGGGGAGCGAATGGTGCCGGCGGTCATGTTTCGGCTGCTCGGCCCGGTCGAGGTGTGCCTCGACGATCGGACGGTCCGCGTCGGTGGCCCGCGCAGTCAGGCCATGCTCGCCGCGTTGCTGCTGGAAGCCAACCGGATCGTCCCGGTGTCCCGTCTCATGGACGCGGCCTGGGGCGGCCATCCGCCGGCGAGCGCGGACGTCCAGGTCCGCAACCGGGTCGCGGCGGCGCGACGGGCGCTGCGCGCCGCCGGTCTGCCCGGCGACGTGATCGGCACCCACGGCTCCGGATATCTGCTCACCGTCGCCGAGGGTCAACTCGACCTGGACGTCTTCGAGGAACGGGTACGCCGGGCGGAAGGGCTCCTCGACCGGGGCGGCGCCCCGGAGGAGGCGGTGTCCGGGCTGCGCGAGGCGCTGGCGATGTGGCGCGGTCCGGCGCTCGACGGCCTGCGTACGCCGGCGCTCACCGCGGCGGCGCAGCGTCTCGACGAACGGCGGATGACAGTGGTCGAGCGCTGCCTCGGCCTGGAGCTGGGCCTCGGCCGGTACGACAGCGTGATCGGCCGGCTCACCGAGCTGGTCGAGGCGTACCCGTGGCGGGAGTCGCTCGTGGGTCAGCTCATGCGGGCCCTCTACCTGGCGGACCGGCAGGGCGAGGCGCTGGACCGGTTCGACCAGTTGCGCCGCCGCCTGGCCGAGGAGCTCGGCATCGACCCCACGGCCCAGCTGATCCGGCTGCGCGACCTGATCCTGCGCAACGACCCCAGCCTCCGGTCGGCGCCCGACGCGGGGCCGGCCGTCGCGCCGTCGGACCACCCGCCCGCCGCCGCACAACACGGAGTCGCCGCACAACACGGTGCCGCCGGGCCGGACGGGGCCGCGCGCCCGCCGGTCCGGATGCTTCCGGCCGGCCTCACCGACTTCGTCGGCCGGGAGGAACAGATCGCGGCGGTCCTGGAGTGGCTTCCGGAGCGGCCGGCGGTCGCCGTGACGGCGATCAGCGGCCTGCCCGGCGTCGGCAAGACCACCCTCGCGGTCCGGATCGCCCACCAGCTCGGCCCGGCGTACCCCGGTCCGCACCTCTACGTCGACCTGAACGGGCACGACCATCCGGCGCCCCCGGTCGAGGTGCTCGGGCGGTTCCTGCGGGCGCTCGGCGTGCCCGGCGCCCAGATCCCGGCGGACCTGGAGGAACGCGCCGCGCTGTTCCGGGGCGCGATGGCCGAGCGGCCCGGAGTGGTGCTGCTGGACAACGCGGCCGACGCGGCGCAGGTGCGCCCCCTGCTGCCCGGTACGGACACCGTCGTGCTGGTCACGAGCCGGCGCGCGCTCGTCGACGTCGACGGCGCCCACCAGCTGCGGCTGGAGCCGCTGCCCGAGGCGGACGCGCTGCGGCTGCTGGCCGGCATCATCGGCCCGGACCGCGTCGCCGCCGAGCCCGGCTCCGCGTCGGACGTCGTCCACCACTGCGGGCTGCTGCCGCTGGCGGTGCGGATCGCGGGCGCCCGGCTGGCGATACCCGGCGTGCTGTCGCTGCGGCAGGCGGCGGCGCAGCTCGCCGAACTCTCGCACCGGCTGGACCATCTCGCCCGCGCCGACCGCAGCGTACGGGCGGCGTTCCACTCGGCGTACGTGGCGCTGGACGAGCCGGCCCGCCGGCTCCTGCGCCGGTTCGCCGTGCTGGACCTCGACCGGGCCCCTCCGTGGCTGCCCGCCGTCCTGCTCGACGACGAGGCGGGCGCGGCGAACGCGGTCACCGGTCTGGTCGAGGCCAACCTGGTCGAGGTGACCGGGCCGGACGAGCTGGGCCAGGTCCGCTATCACCTGCACGATCTGGTCCGCGCGTTCGCCCGGGAGCGCGCCGCGCGGGAGGAGGGGCCGCGGGAGCGGCCGGAGGTGCTGCGGCGCGTCTTCGGCACCTGGCTGACGCTGACCGAGCAGGCCCGCGTGGCGCTGAGCCAGGAGGGCGGCGCCGTCATCGTCGCCGACCTGCCGAGGTCACCGGCGCCCACCGGCGAGCACCTGCACGACCCGAAACGCTGGTTCGGCGCCGAACGGGCCGCCCTGCTCGCCGGCATCGAGCAGGCCGCCGCGACGCCCGGCCTGGAGGACTACTCCTGGGCGCTGGCCTGGCACTGCGACTACTACCTGTTCGTCGACGCCCGGGTGGACGACCTGACCCGGGTCACCGAGATCGGGCTGGCGGCCGCCGAGCGCCGGCGGCACCCGGAGGGGGATCGCCCGGCTCCGGCTCTGCGTGGCGTTCGCGGCCCTGCTACGCAGTGACCTGGAGGCCGCGCTCGGCTACGCGCGGGCCGCCGCGGCGGCGGCCGAGCCGCTCGCCCAGCCCTGGCTGCGGGCCGACATCGCCGGCGTCGAGAACCAGGTGTACGAAGGGCTGGGCGACCGTCCGGCGGCACGCGCCAGCCTGGTCCGCTCCATCGAGCTGTACCAGGAGGCCGGCGACGAGGTGGCCGCCGGACCGAAACTCGCCCGGCTGGGCGTCCTCCAGTTCCAGGAAGGCGACCCGGCAGCCGGGGAGACGCTCGCCCGGGCCGTCGCGCTGCTGCGGGCCGCCGGCACGCCCCGGCCGCTCGCGTTCGGACTGCGCGCGTCGGGCCGCTGGCACGACCACCGTGGCGCGGTGGACGAGGCCCGGGCGGCGTACCTGGAGGCCCTGGAACTGGTCCGGCGGCACGGTGACCGGCTCGGTGAGGTGGCGCTGCTCAGCGAGGTCGCCGCGATGCTCGCGGGGCACGGCCGGCTGGGCGAGGCGGCCGGATACGCCGACACCGCCCTGGAGCAGGCCCGCGAGATGCGGGTCGCCGCCTACCTGGCCTACGCCCGGTACGCCCAGGGACGGATCAGCCTGATGTCGGGCGATCCGGCGCGGGCGCGGGTCCTGCTCGAACAGGCGGCCGACGACCTGACGGCCAGCCCGCCGCTGCAGCTGGAGGCCCTGATGGACCTGGCTCGGGCGGTGGAGCGGCTGACCGGGGCCAAGGCGGCCCGGGACGTCTGGCGACGCGCCCACGAGGTGGCCGCCCGGATCGGGGCCACCGCCACGGCGGACGAGATCGAGCGGCGGCTGGCCGGACCGTAGCCTGGCCGGGAGTCGTCGGGGCCGGGTTGTCGGATCCGGCCGGGCGGCTCCGACCCACCGGCGAGCGCGCCCGACCGGGACGCGCCGCAACGCGGAGGAACACATCATGGGCAACGTCATCTACGGGGTGCACACGTCGGTCGACGGCTTCATCGAGGGCCCGAACGGTGAGTTCGACTGGCCGGAGATGGGGGAGGAGCTGTCCGCGTACTCGATCGACCTGGCCGAGCGGGCCTCCGCCTTCGTCTACGGGCGGCGGGTGTGGGAGATGATGGCCTCCTACTGGCCGCAGGTCGAGTCGATCTCCGACCACCCGCACGACCTGGCGTTCGCGCCGATCTGGCGGCGTACCCCGAAGATCGTGGTCTCCCGCACGCTCGCCGAGGCTCCCCACGGCGCGGTGGTGGTCGGCGGCGGCGACCTGGCGAAGGAGTTCGCCGAGGTCCGCGAGCGGTTCCCCGGCGACCTGCTGGTCACCGGCGGCACCGGCGCGGCGACGGCGCTGGCCGCGCTGGGGCTCGTCGACACCTACGAGGTGATCGTGCACCCGGTGGTGCTCGGCGGCGGACGGCAGGTGCTGCCCGACCTGGCCCGCCAGCACCTGCGGCTGGTCGAGACGCGTCAGTTCGACGGGCGGTCGGTGCTGCTGCGCTACGCGCGGGCCTGACGCCTCAGCGGCCCCGGCGGCGGGGCCGGTACGTGGCGAGCGCGGCCGGTACGCCGCGGCGCACGATGCCGGCCCGGTCGCTGTCCCCGCGCAGCACCGCCGCGGCGGTCTTGCGGGCCTGCTCGGCGGTGAAGTGCGGCGGCAACATCAGCTCGGCCGGGTCCACCACCGCGTTGACCACCACCGGCCGGTCCGCGTCGAGCACCCGCTGCCACAGGCCGTCCACCCGGTCGGGGGAGTCGACCAGCTCACCGCCGAGGCCCAGCACCTCGGCCCACCTGTGGTACGCCACGTCCGGCAGGTCCTGGCTGTCCGGGAACATCGGCGTGCCCTCGCTGGACCGCTGCTCCCAGCTGACGAACGCGAGGTCACGGTTGTTGAGCACCAGCACCACGAACCGGGGGTCGGCCCACTCCCGCCAGTACTTCGCCACAGTGATCAGCTCGTTGACGCCGTTCATCTGCATCGCGCCGTCGCCGAGCAGCGCGATCACCGGGCGGTCCGGGTGGGCGAACTTCGCCGCCAGCGCGTACGGCATGCCGCCGCCCATCGACAGCAGCGTGCCGGAGAGGCTCGCCAGCATGCCGAGGCGCACGCGCACGTGCCGGGCGTACCAGGCGGTGGCGGTGCCGCAGTCCACGGCGAGCACGGCGTCGTCCGGCAGCGCGTCGTCGAGCGAGGTGAACAGAGACTGCGGGTTCACCGGGTCGGCCGGCTGCGCGGCGACCTCGCGCTGCGCGGCCCGCCACTTGCCGGTGGCGTCGGCGATGGTGGCCCGCCAGGCGGTCGGGCCCGGCCCCGGGCCCAGCTCCCGGAGCAGTGCGCGCAGCGTCGGTCCGGCGTCGCCGGTCAGGTTCACCTCGGTCGGGTAGCGCAGCCCCATCCGGCTGCCGTCGATGTCGATCTGCACCGCCCGGGCCTGCCCCTCCGGCGGGTAGAACTCCGAGTACGGCATCTGGCTGCCGACGATCAGCAGCCGGTCGCACTCGCGCATGAGTTGCCAGCTGGGGCGGCTGCCGAGCAGGCCGATCGCGCCGGTCACCCAGGGCTGCCGGTGGTCGACGGCGGTGAAGCCGAGCAGCGCGGTGGCGACCCCGGCGCCGAGCCGGTCGGCGATCCGGCGTACCTCGTCCTCGGCGCCCAGCGCGCCCTGCCCGACCAGCATCGCCACCCGCTGGCCGCCGCGCAGCACCTCGGCCGCGCGGCGCACGTCGGCCTCCGGCGGCACGGTCGGCTCGCTGCTCGGCACCGCGCTGGTGTGGTAGTAGCCGTGCGCGTGCGGCGGGTGCGGCACCGCCGGCAGGTCCTGCACGTCGGAGGGAAGGACCAGGGCGGTCACGGTACGCCGGGCCAGCGCGGTGCGGCAGGCCCGGTCCACCAGGTGCCGGGCCTGCGACGGATCGTCGAGCTGGGCCAGGAAGGCCGACGCCACGTCCTTGTAGAGCGAGAGCAGGTCCACCTCCTGGTAGTAGCCGCCGCCCTCGGCGGGCAGCGCGGTGTGCCCGAGCAGCGCCACCACCGGCTGGTGGTCGAGCTTGGCGTCGTAGAGGCCGTTGAGCGCGTGGATCGCGCCCGGGCCGCTGGTCACCACCACGCAGCCGAGCGGGCCCCCCGTACTTGACGTGCGCGCCGGCCGCGAAACCGGCGGTCTCCTCGTGCCGGACCTGGATGAACCGGGCGCGTCCCTCGGCGCGTTGCAGCGCCGAGGTCATGCCGTTGATCCCGTCGCCCGGGTAGCCGTATTTTTTTATGTACGCCCCACTCGGCGAGCCGGGCCACCAGGTAGTCGGCGACTGTGGCGTCGCGGGGGAGGTTGCTGTCGTGATCCGCGCCCATCGTGGTCCCTCCGTCGCGTCGGCCTTCGGGCTCCGTTCCCCGCCCGGGGCGGCGGAAACCCGGCCCGTGCCGGGGCGCCCCGGCGGGCCGGGCAGAATCGCGTGGTGCCCGTCCACGAGATCACCGACCCCGACGACGACCGGATCGCCGACTACCGCGCGCTCACCGACGTGGAGCTGCGTACCCGATGGGAACCGCCGCACGGGCTGTTCATCGCCGAGGGGGAGCTGGTGCTGCGGCGGGCGCTGCGGGCCGGCTACCCGGCCCGGTCGTACCTGGTCGACGCCAAGCGCGTGGACCAGCTCGCCGATCTGGACACCGGTGACGCGCCGGTGTACGCGGCCACGCCGGACGTGCTCCAGCGCGCCACCGGCTTCCACGTTCACCGGGGCGTGCTCGCGTCGTTCCACCGCAAGCCGCTGCGCTCGGCCGACGAGGTGCTGGCCGCCGCCCGGCGGGTGGTGATCCTGGAGGACGTCAACAACCACACGAACCTGGGCGCGATCTTCCGGGGCGCGGCAGCGCTCGGTGTCGACGCGGTGCTGCTGTCGCCGACCTGCGCCGATCCGCTCTACCGGCGCAGCGTACGGGTCAGCATGGGCGAGGTGTTCGCGGTGCCGTACGCGAAGCTCGAGCGCTGGCCCGCGGGGCTGGACCAGGTCCGGTCGGCCGGGTTCACCGTGCTCGCGATGACGCCCGCGCCGGATGCCGTACCGATGCAGCGGCTGACCCCGGCGCAGCGCGAGCGGGCGGCGTTGCTGCTCGGGGCGGAGGGGCCGGGACTGACCGCGGCGGCGCAGGCCGCCAGCGACGTGCGGGTGGTGATCCCGATGCGGCGCGGCGTGGACTCGCTGAACGTGGCGGCCGCCGCGGCGGTGGCGTTCTGGGAGCTGGGGCGGGACGACCCGCTCTGACGACCGGCTTGCATGACCATGCGACGGCGTGCATAATCTTCCTTGTGTCCAAGGTTCTCACCTCCCTGCCCATCGGCGAACGTGTCGGCATCGCCTTCTCCGGCGGCCTCGACACCTCGGTCGCGGTCGCGTGGATGCGCGACAAGGGCGCCATCCCGTGCGCCTACACCGCCGACATCGGCCAGTACGACGAGCCCGACATCGCCTCGGTGCCCGGCCGCGCCCACACCTACGGCGCCGAGGTCGCCCGCCTCGTCGACTGCCGCGCCGCCCTGGTCGAGGAAGGGCTGGCGGCGCTGACCTGCGGCGCCTTCCACATCCGCTCCGGCGGGCGGGCCTACTTCAACACCACGCCGCTGGGCCGGGCCGTGACCGGCACGCTGCTGGTGCGCGCGATGATCGCCGACGACGTGCAGATCTGGGGCGACGGCTCGACGTTCAAGGGCAACGACATCGAGCGGTTCTACCGGTACGGCCTGCTGGCCAACCCGCAGCTGCGGATCTACAAGCCGTGGCTGGACACCGACTTCGTCACCGAGCTGGCGGCCGCACCGAGATGTCGGAGTGGCTGCTGGAGCGCGCCTGCCCTACCGGGACAGCACCGAGAAGGCGTACTCCACCGACGCCAACATCTGGGGGCGCCCTAAACCCTGGTTCAGCTCCCGGCGGGCGGGCTACTTCAACACCACGCCGCTGGGCCGGGCCGTGACCGGCACGCTGCTGGTGCGCGCGATGATCGCCGACGACGTGCAGATCTGGGGCGACGGCTCGACGTTCAAGGGCAACGACATCGAGCGGTTCTACCGGTACGGCCTGCTGGCCAACCCGCAGCTGCGGATCTACAAGCCGTGGCTGGACACCGACTTCGTCACCGAGCTGGGCGGCCGCACCGAGATGTCGGAGTGGCTGCTGGAGCGCGGCCTGCCCTACCGGGACAGCACCGAGAAGGCGTACTCCACCGACGCCAACATCTGGGGCGCCACCCACGAGGCCAAGACGCTCGAACACCTGGACACCGGCATCGAGACGGTCGAGCCGATCATGGGCGTGAAGTTCTGGGACCCGTCCGTGGAGATCCCCACCGAGGACGTCACCATCGGCTTCGACCAGGGCCGCCCGGTGACGATCAACGGCAAGGAGTTCGGCAGCGCCGTCGACCTGGTGCTGGAGGCCAACGCCATCGGCGGCCGGCACGGCCTGGGCATGTCCGACCAGATCGAGAACCGGATCATCGAGGCCAAGAGCCGGGGCATCTACGAGGCCCCCGGCATGGCGCTGCTGCACGCCGCCTACGAGCGGCTCGTCAACGCCATCCACAACGAGGACACGCTCGCCAACTACCACAACGAGGGCCGCCGCCTCGGCCGCCTCATGTACGAGGGCCGCTGGCTGGACCCGCAGGCGCTGATGCTGCGCGAGTCGCTGCAGCGCTGGGTCGGCACCGCGGTCACCGGCGAGGTCACGCTGCGGCTGCGCCGGGGCGAGGACTACTCGATCCTCGACACCACCGGCCCGGCGTTCAGCTACCACCCGGACAAGCTGTCGATGGAGCGCACCCAGGACTCGGCGTTCGGCCCGGCCGACCGGATCGGCCAGCTCACCATGCGCAACCTCGACATCGCCGACTCGCGGGCCAAGCTGGAGCAGTACGCCTCCGTCGGCATGGTCGGCGGCGGCAACCCGCAGCGGGTCGTGGGTGCCGCCCAGGCCGCTTCGACCGGGCTGATCGGCGCCATGCCGCAGGGCGGCGCCGAGGCCATCGCGTCCCGGGGCGTGCCCACCGCCGAGGACGAGGCGCTCGACCGGGCCGCCATGGAGTTCGGCGTCGACTGATCCCGCAGCCCGGCCGGCTCGTCCTCCCCGGCGAGCCGGCCGGTGCGGCCCTCGGCAACGACGGTGACGCAGGGTAGCGTGTCGCCCGTGTTCCCTACCGTGCGTGAGGTCCTGGACCTGGTGCCGATGCGCCACGGTGCGCCGCGCCTGGTCGCCGGGAACGCCGGGCTGGACCGGCCGGTGCGGTGGGTGCACATCGCCGAGGTGCCCGACATCGCCACCCTGCTCGGCGGCGGGGAACTGGTCCTGACCACCGGGATCGGGCTGCCGGCCGACGACGCCGGGCTGCGCGAGTTCATCGGCACCCTGGCCGACGTCGGCGCCTCCGGACTGGTGGTCGAGCTGGGCCGCCGGTACCTCACCGGAGTGCCCCGGGTGATGGCCGCCGCCGCCGAACGCCGCGGCCTGCCCCTGATCGAGCTGCGCCGGGGCACCCCGTTCGTCCGGATCACCGAGGCGGTGCACGGGCTGATCGTGGACGCCCAGCTCACCGAGCTGCGCGCCACCGAGGAGATCCACCAGCGGTCACCGACCTGTTCGGTTGAGGGCGCCGAACCGGCCGAGGTGCTGCGGCAGGCCGCCGAACTGGCCGGCTGCCCGATGGTGCTGGAGAACCTGTCCCGGCAGGTGCTCGCGTACGACCCGGCGGGGGAGAACGCGGAACTGCTGCTGGACGGCTGGGAACAGCACTCCCGGCAGATCCGCCCGGCCGGGCGCACCGCGTACGACCCGGGCAGCGGCTGGCTCGTCACCACAGTCGGGGCGCGCGGGCAGGACTGGGGACGGCTGCTGCTGCGCTGGCCCGTCGCCGAGTCCACCCCGCCGACCCGGCTGACCATCCTGATCGAGCGGGCCGCCTCCACGCTGGCCCTGGGGCGGCTGATCCGGCGCGACGCCGAGGGCCTGGAACGGCAGATCCACCGTACGCTGCTGACCGCGCTCATCGACCACTCCCGCCCGGTGGACGAGGTGGCGTTGCGCGCCAAGGCGCTGGGCGTCGTCCTGGACCGACGGCACCTGGTCGGCGTGGTGGTCCGGCACCGTGGCGACGAGCCGGCCGCCGGCCCGGGCGCCGACGCCGACCCCGAGGCCGGTCCGGCCCGCCTGCGCGACCTCGCCGAGGCGGTCGGCCAGGCCGTGCGGGACGCCAAACTCACCGCCCTGACCAGCGCCGTCGACGACCATGCGGTGGGGGCGCTGCTGGCCCTGCCCGACGCGGCCGACGAGGAGAAGGCACTCGCCGCGTTCGCCACGGCGTTGCGCCGGGTACGCCTCGACGCCGCCCCGTCCCGCCCTCCGGCCACCCGTACCGTGGTGGC
Organism: Micromonospora sp. M42; assembly: GCF_000568915.1. Lineage (NCBI taxonomy): Bacteria > Bacillati > Actinomycetota > Actinomycetes > Micromonosporales > Micromonosporaceae > Micromonospora > Micromonospora sp. M42. The sequence goes on from NZ_KK037233.1 coordinate 6,487,401, forward strand.
GGCCGGTTCGGGCGTGGGCAGTCTGCGCGAGGCGCGCCGCTCACTCGTCGAGGCGCGTCAGATCGCCGAGGCGGCGCGGCGGGACCCCCGAGACCTGCCCTGCTACCGGCTGCCGCACGTCGGGTTGGCCGGTCTGCTGCACCTGCTGCGCGACGAGCCCCGGCTGCAGACGTTCGTCGAGCGCGAACTCGGGGCACTGCTCGCGTACGACGCCCAGCACCCGCGTGAGCAGTTGCTCGGCACGCTGCGCGCGTACCTGGAGCAGGGGCGGAACAAGTCGGCGGGCGCTGCCGCGGCGCACCTTTCCCGGCCGGCGTTCTACGAGCGGTTGGCCCGGATCGGCCGCATCCTCGACGCCGACCTGGACTCGGTCGACAGGTGCTTGTCCCTGCACGTGGCCCTGCTGGCCCTCGACGCCATCCGAACCCCCTGACCCACCCCCGGGCCGTCACGCCGGTCCCGCCGACCCCGCCGATCTTGGACTTGTGGCGCCCAGGATGCCCAGAACCGCGGCTTATGCGCGCCGCCACAACTCCAAGATCGATGGGGCCGAGGCGGTGATCATGAGGTTAGGCCGGTGTTTTGCCCGGATTCGCCCCGCCAACTTCATGATCAACGCTGCGGGGCGAGGGCGGGGCGGGCGGGGGGCGGCGGGGCGGGGGCGGGAGCGGGGTGGGTCAGGTTAGGGCGGTCAGGGTTTTGGCGTAGGGGGGCGGGACGAAGTTCGGGCCGGCGGGGGTGAACACGTCGGAAGTGGCGGCCGCCTGCCAGGCGGTGTCGGGCAGGGCCGCGACCAGGGCGCGTACCACCGGGGCGTCGCGCCACTGGTCCTGCTGGGCGAGCAGGCTCAGCGCGACCACCGACTCCTCCACCTCGCCGACGCACTCGAACGGCTTGTGCCCGTCGACGCCGAGCAGCTCCCGGTAGCCGGGCACCTGGGACTCGTCGGCCAGCAGGTCGCCGCCGAAGATGCCGGTCAGCCGCTCCCGGGGCATGAACGGGGCCATGGCGAGGAACACGAAGCGGCACTTCGGGCAGTCCCGGCACCAGCGCTCGCTCGCGTCGCGCAGCTTGAACGCGGCGTTGCAGCTGGTCACCACCGCGTCGTACCGGTCGATCTCGGCGAACAGCCGGGCGATGTGCAGCTCGGACAGGGAACGCAGCAGCGAGAAGTACGGCTCGGTGAGCCCGGCGTGCTCGGCCAGCGCCGCGCGCAGCAGCCCTTCCGCCTCGACGCCCTTGGACCACTGATGGTTGATCTCGTGGCCGTTCCAGATCAGGTTCGGGTCGGACGCCGAGCGCTCGTTCGACATCACCACCGGGCCGAGCCCGTGCAGGACGGCGGTGGCCACGGCGATCAGCGAGTTGATCGCGGTGACCGGAATGTGCCCGTTGCGCGCGCCGGCCGCGTTCAGCTCGAACAGCACCGGGTCCAGCCGCCGCCGGGCGGCCAGCGGCACCAGGTCCGACGCCTCGTTCACCGCCACGATCACGTGGTTCGGGTTGACCGAGAAGGGCACCGGGTCGAGGCCGGCGCGGCGCAGCGCCTCCAGCGTGACGATGGAGTCCTTGCCGCCGCCCACCGCCGACAGCGGCCGCCGGTCGGAGTTGTCCAGCGCCGCCGCCGGAGCCACCGTCCCGGCGGGCACCTCGGGGCGCAGCTCCAGCACGTGCGGCAGCTCGTTGCGGTACGCGTACTCGGCGAGGCCCTTGGTGTAGACGGCGGTGACCAGCTCGACGGCGGCGGCGCCCAGCGGCGCGGGCAGCACCAGCCGGGGTGGCGCGGCGGCCTTGTAGTAGCTGACGCCGGCGACCACGTGCAGCAGCTCCAGGACCCGCGCCAGGGTTGCCGCTGTGGCGTCGGGGACCGGCTCGGCCGGCAGCGGGAGCGTGATCACCTCGGTGAATCGCTGCTCGCCGTCGGGACCGGTCAGGGCGTAGTCGAACAGGACCTCGCCGGTGGCGAAGTCGATCGAGTAGGACGGGAAGGTGAAGGCGTCCATCCGCCGCAGCTGCTCGTTGGGCACACGCCATACTAGGCCCTGGTTCGTCCGCCCGTGTCCGGCTGGGCCGACCCCCACCGCCGTGCACCGACCGAGTCCGAGGAGAGCCCGTGCGCCTGTCTGATCTGCGCGGACGTCATGTCGCCGTCTGGGGCGCCGGCCGCGAGGGCCGGGCCGCGGTGACCGCGATCGCCGCGCACGGGCCGGCCGGCCTGGTCGTCGTCGACGACAGCGCCAACTTCCTCACGCTGCCCTGGGAAGGTCCGCTGGCCGACGCGGCGCCGCTGGTGACCGGCGAGGCGGGCTTCGACCGGCTGGCCGCCGCGGACGTGGTGGTCCGCTCGCCGGGCGTGCCGAACACGCACCCGTGGATGGTGGAGCTGCGCCGCCGGTCCGTGCCCGTCACGCAGGGCAGCGCGCTGTGGATGGCCGACCACGCGGACCGGACCGTCGGGGTGACCGGCAGCAAGGGCAAGAGCACCACGTCCAGCCTGATCAGCCATCTGCTCACCGCGATGGACCGGCCGAACGTGTTCGGCGGCAACATCGGGGTGCCGCTGCTGGACCTGCCGGAGGCGGAGCTGTACGTGCTGGAGCTGTCCAGCTACCAGTGCGCCGACCTGACCGACTCGCCCCGGGTGGCGGTGGTGACAGCGCTGTTCCCCGAGCACCTGGACGCGCACGGCGGTGAGCGGGAGTACTACCGGGACAAGCTGAACCTGGTCGCGCACGGCCCGCACGCCGTGGTGGTCAACGGCGCCGACCCGCGCCTGGCCGCGGAGCTGGGCGACCGGGCCGCGATCCGGGCCGGCTCACCGGACACCACGCACGTGTCCTCCGGCCCGGACGGCACGCAGTGGTTCCACCTGCGGGACACGCCGCTGTTCCCGCGCGCGGTGCTGCCGCTGGTCGGGCGGCACAACGAGGGCAACCTCTGCGTCGCGCTCGCCGTGCTGGACGCGCTCGGCGTCGACGTGGTGGCGCGCAAGGACAGCCTCGCCGTCGCGGTCGCCGAGTTCCAGGGCCTGGCGCACCGGCTCACCGAGATCGCCGACCCGTCCGGGCTGACGTTCGTCGACGACACGCTCGCCACCAGCCCGTACGCGGCCATGCACGCGATCGACGCGTACGAGGGGCGGCCGTTGACGGTGATCGTCGGCGGCGCCGACCGGGGGCTGGACTACAGCCCGTTGCGCGCGCACCTGGCCGAGCGGGAGATCACCGTGATCGGCGTGCCGGACAGCGGCCCCCGCATCGTGGAGGCGCTGTCCGGGCTGCCGTCGGTGCGTACCGAGCTGGCCGACGACCTGGTCGCCGCCGTCGGGCTGTCCCGCAAGCTCACCCCGGCCGGCGGGGTGGTGCTGCTGTCCCCGGCCGCGCCGAGCTACGGCCGGTTCCGCAACTTCGAGCACCGCTCCGAGGTGTTCGCGCAGGCGGTGGCGGACACCGCCCGCTGAGTCAGCCGCGTTCCGCCCGGGCGTCCCGCGACGGCCCCGGCTCGGCCGACAGGAGCGCGTCGAGCGACTCGGTGGGCGCCGAGCTGTCCACCGGTTCACGCGGCCCGGGCGCGGTGGCGGCGACCGCCGTGTCGGCGGCGGGTGTCGCCTCGGCGCGGGCCGGCCGCTGCTTGACCGGGGTCCAGGCGAACGCGAGCGCCCCGCCCACCAGCGCCAGCAGCATGCCGACCAGGAACCCGCCTAGGTTCGAGGTCAGCCAGGAGACCAGCCCGAGCACCAGGGAGAGCACCGCGTAGAAGACCCGTTGCTGCGGGGTGGTGATCAGCAGCACGCCGCAGATCACCAGGATCGCCGGGACCAGGTACGCGGCCAGGCCCTGCGGCCCGACGTGCAGCAGGACGCCGAGCGGCGCGCGCAGCGTCACCAGCATCTCCGCGCCGCCGAGCGCGATGAGCAGCCCGGCGGTGAACGGTCGCGCGCGCCGCCAGCGCCGCCAGCGTGCGCGGACGCCGGCGGCCGTGTGCTGTCCCGGGCTCATGTCAGCACCCGTCGGAGCTGAAGCCCATGCGCAGGTTGGGCAGCGTGAAGATCGCGGCGGTGGTGGCGTAGTTGTTCTGCCGCAGGTTGGTGATGGTCACCGTGTCGGCCTGCTGGGCGAACACGCCCGGGTTGCCCTTGACCCCGGGGACCTTGTCGACGGTGCTGGCGTCCTGCCCGACGTCGATGTTCTTGAAGGAGGCGTTGCCGGCGATCTCGTCGCCGTCGACCACGAGCGTGCGGGCGGTCACGGGCTTGCCGGAATTGCCGGCGGTGATCCGCAGGTTGGTTCCGCCGAGGTTGATGCTCTGGCAGAGGTTCGTCAGTTCGGCCTTGTCGATGGCCGAGACGATCACGAGCACCTGCCCGCCGGTGTCGCCCTGGTTGGGGCTGTCCGGGATCATCTGGTCGAGCGTGGCGAACTGCTCGAACCCGGTCCCCTCCAGTTTGTCGGCGGTGACGGTGAACGGCATGCCCGAGATGGCGAACTGCGCGCCGAGGACACCCTGCGCGGTGAGCATCACCATGCCGGCCGCGCCGACGGTCACGGTGCCGAGCGTGACGGCGAACCGGCGCCAGCGTACGCCGCTTCTCGGTTGATCGATCTGCTCCGACATGCTGGCTCCCTTTCGAGATCAATTCATCCGCGACGATGTGAATTGGATTCGCGGGGCGTCCGCGCCGGGTGGGCGCAGGCCGAAGTTACCGCTGAGTAAAGGGCCGGTCAACTGCCTGTAGCAGATCATTGGACGGCATTTGCCAAAAGCGGCCAAAGTGAAAAACCGCTGCGGTTTCTGATCGGTCAGGGATGAGCGGGCGGCGCGCACGGCGCCGTGGCGGCCGGTCCGTCGTCCGGTCGGGCGGCCCGGGCGGCGCGCCGGGCGCCCTCGGGACCGAGGAACGGCGCGGTGGCCGCGTACGTGAGCACCGGCAGCAGCGCCGGCAGCTCGTCGGCCCGCCCCTGCGCCACCCGCTCACGGATGGTGGCGTGGATGCCGCCGACCACAGTGGACACCAGCGCGTCGCGATCGACCTCCGCCGGCTCCGGACCGGTGCCGGCGAAGAACCGGCGGAAGCTGCGCAGCAGCGCGTCGCGTTCCCGGCGCGCGTCCGGGCCGGCCGCGTCCACCTCGACGAGTGCCATCCGGGCGAACGCGGGCACGCTCGCCAGCACGTCGAGCAGCGTGCGCAGCGCCGCGCGTGCCGCGTCCGGCCAGGCCGGGCCGGCGTCGCGGTAGGCGTCCTCCATCAGGTGCGACACCACGGCGATGCCGTGCCGGTACGCGGCCAGGAACGCGTCCTGCTTGCCGTTGAACAGCGCGTAGAACGCGGGCCGGGTGACTCCGGCCGCGTGGCAGATGTCGCTGACCCGGGCGTTGTCGTACCCCCGGGCGGCGACCTCCCGGACCAGCCCGTCGAAGAGGCGGTCGCGCTGGGTCGCCGCCACCTCCTCGGCCGGCACCCGGCGCGGGCCGCGCTTGATGGCGCGGTCCGGGTCGCGGCCGTGGCGGGCGCCCGGCAGGGGTGCGGGTGCCGGTGACGGCGGGCTCGGGATGGTCACCTGTCGACCTCTCTCGATGCGTTGACTTTACGACCCTCCGGGGTTTATAACTTTCGACACGCTCAGTTCACGCCCCGTCACCGCTGGTGATCTCTCCTCGTCGGTCACCCCGTACGTGTCGAAGGAGGGCCGGATGGCTGCCATTATCGCCGCGCGCACCCGTCCCCCCAAGGCCGGAAAGACCGAGGTGACGGGCGTCGCCGCACTGCGCCACGCCGCCCGG
>NZ_KK037233.1:6493489-6503090 GCF_000568915.1 Micromonospora sp. M42
CCTACCCGACCGTCGCCGGCACCGCCGTGTCGGTGGGCGACGTCATCCAGGCCAGCCTGCGCAGCGGCACGAACGCCACGTTCTACTCCTCGTCCAGCGGCACCACCGGCATCAAGTGCGCCGCGTCCAGCTTCAGCGCCAAGGTGCTGACCAACCCGACCGCCCCCGGCACCGCGACCGAGAGCCTGACCGCGCAGTCGTTCTCCAGCTGCACCACGAACGTCTTCGGCACCACCGGCGTGCAGAGCATCACCGTGAACAACCTGCCGTACACCACGTCGGTGACCAGCGCCGGCGTGGTCACCATCGCCGGCACGGCGGCCGCGCCGATCCAGAGCACCGTCGTGCTCAACTCGCTGCTCGGCGCGATCACCTGCGTCTACCGCACCAGCACGAACACGCTGACCGGTACGGCGTCCAACGGCACCAACTCGATCACCTTCACCAACCAGACCCTGACCAAGTTCTCCGGCCCGTCGCTGTGCTTCGGCACCGCGTACTTCACCGCCTCGTACTCGCCGGTGAAGGACACCAGCAAGACCGGCAGCCCGGCGGTCTACGTCAACTGACACCCGCTCCCGGGCCGGTGCGCGGCGGTACGCCGGGCGCCGGCCCGCACGCCGGCTCAGCCGGCCGTCAACGTGGCGTGCAGCGCGCGCATCGACCGCAGCGCCGACCGGATCTCCTGCAGGTAGCGGCCCGGCGTCAGGGTCGGCTCCGGCACGTCGACAGCGGCCCGGGCGGCCGGGTCCACGCCGACCGTCTCGATGCCGCACCCGTACGGCACGGCGAGCGTCCGCAGCGCGTCGCAGTGCTGGAACGGCACGTAGATCGGTGCGGTCACCATCAGCACCTCGTCGCCCGCGCGCAGCCGCACGTGCTCGGCCCAGAACCGTTGCGTGTCGGCGGTGTGCGCGCGACGCCGGTCCGGCTCGCTCGACGGCGCGGCGAGCACCCGTACCGGGGGTAGCCCGGCCGGCCGGTAGGTGCGCGAGGACCAGGACCGGTGCGGATGACCGGCGGGCTCGCCGCGTTCGTCGTCCGGCTCGGCCACCCCGAACGCCAGCCGCACCCCGGCGTCGAGGACGTCGACCTCGGTGGCGCAGCCGGACACCCCGGCCGCGTCGAGCGTGCGGCACTCGGCCGCCGAGAGCGGCCGGAAACTGCCCAGCACCGCCACCTCGCCGGTCACCCCGGCCGCCGTCCGGGCCAGCATCGCCGCGTACGCGGTGCGCCGCAGGCAGGCGTGCGCCAGCCCGCCGAGCACCAGCAGGTGCGCGTACCCGGATCGGGCCGGCGCGACCGCGCGGACCAGGCCCAGCGTGGCGGCCGCGCGCAGCACCAGCCCCGGCGGTGGCCGGGTCGAACGCCGGCTCCCGGGCGTCCGGGCGTTCCCGTCCTGCCGGAAGTCCCAGCGGCGGGCGGAGAACACGTCCAGGCCGGCCAGCACCGCCGTCAGGTCGCCGTCGGGCCAGTCGGCGCCGAAGTGCGCCACCAGATTCCGCACCGGGGCGGACTCCACCCAGGACCGGATCCCGGCCAGGAGGTCCGCCCGCGTCGTCCCCGCCACGCCGCCCGGCAACGTCACCTGATCCGTCCGCACCCGCCGGATGCTACCGCCGGGCCGGCCCGCGAAGTGCCAGTTGTCCCGCCCCCGCTCGTGGTGGGAACGTGCGGGGATCCACCTCCGCTGAAGGGTGCGCCGATGACCTCCGACGACCTGCTGGCCCGGCACCGCGCCGTGCTCCCGTCCTGGATGCCGCTCTACTACGCCGAACCCCTGGAACTCGTCGCCGGGTCCGGCCGCCGGGTCACCGACGCGGCCGGCCGGACCTATCTGGACTTCTTCGGCGGCGTGCTGACCACGATGGTCGGCCACGACATCCCGGAGATCCGGGAGGCGGTCGAGCGGCAGCTGCGGACCGGGCTCGTGCACACCTCCACGCTCTACCTGATCCGCCGGCAGGTCGAGCTGGCCGAGAAGATCGCCCGGCTCTCCGGCATCCCGGACGCCCGCGTGTTCTTCACCAACTCCGGCACCGAGGCGAACGAGGCCGCGCTGCTGGTCGCCACGAACCACCGGCGCTCGCACCAGATCCTCGCGGTGCGCAACAGCTACCACGGCCGGTCGTACGCGACGATGGGCGTCACCGGCAACCGCGGCTGGTCGGCCAGCGCGCTGAACCCCTTGCAGGTGGCCTGGCTGCACTCCGGGGAGCGGCTGCGCGGGCTGCTGGCCCGGCTCGACGCCGCCGACCGGGTCGACGCGGCGGTCGAGGACCTGCGCGAGGTGCTCGCCACCCAGACCGCCGGCGACGTGGCCTGCCTGATCGCCGAGCCGGTCCAGGGCGTCGGCGGCTTCGTGCACGGCCCGGACGGGCTCTTCGCCGCCTGGAAGAAGGTGCTCGACGAGCACGGCATCCTGCTGATCAGCGACGAGGTGCAGACCGGGTGGGGCCGTACCGGCGAGCACTTCTGGGGCTACCAGGCGCACGGCGTGACCCCGGACCTGCTCACCTTCGCCAAGGGCATCGGCAACGGCTTCGCGCTCGCCGGGGTGGTCGGCCGGGCCGAGGTGCTGGAGTCGGTGCCGGCGATCAGCTTCTCCACGTTCGGCGGCAACCCGGTCTCCACCGCGGCCGGCAACGCGGTGCTCGACTACCTGCTCGACCACGACCTCCAGGGCAACGCCGCCCGGGTCGGCGCGATCCTCGGCGACGGCCTGCGCGCGGCCACCGCCGGGCTGGACCGGGTCGCCGAGGTACGCGGCAAGGGCCTGATGCTCGCCGTCGAGTTCGTCCACCCGGGCACCGTCGAGCCGGACGCGGCGCTGACCACCCGCGTGTTCGAGGCGTGCCGGGCCGGCGGCCTGCTGGTCGGCAAGGGCGGCCTGTACGGCAACGTGATCCGGATGGGCCCGCCGCTGACGCTCACCGAGGACGAGGCCCGGGAGGGCCTGGCGATCCTGGTCGACGCGATCCGCGCCTCGATCGAGGCGTGACCATCAGCCCGGCCGGTCCCGTCCGGACCTGAGCAGCCGCAGCAGACCCGCCCCGGCCAGGTACGCCACCAGCGCCGGGGCGGGCAGGCCCAGCGGCTCCGGTCCCTCTTTGGGCGTGAGGCTGTTCAGCAGCAGGCCGACGAGCACGCCCGCGTACCCGGCGAGGGCCAGCCCGGCGCGCAGCCGCCGCCTCCCGACGCCGGCCGGGCCGGTCGCGGCCGGGCGGCGGGTCCGGGCCTCGACCGGGCCGAAGACGGCGACCAGCACGGCCAGCAACCGCGGCCAGCGCGAGCAGCCACGGTACGCGCCACGCCCACCAGGCCGCCGAGCCGACCGGGGGAGTGGGCAGCACGCCGAGCGCGTCCAGCAGGCCGACCAGCAGCACCGCGGCGGTCAGGTGCCAGAGGAACAGGGTGAGCACCACGGCGTTGACCGCGAGCACCGCCTGCCAGGGGCCGGACCGGCGCAGCCAGCGCCCGGCCGGGCGTCGCAGCAGCAGGATCAGGCCGAGCTGGGCGGCCGCGGCGGCCATCAGCGCCAGGCTCGGCGGCGCCGCGTTGTCCAGCCGCTCGCCGGGGACGTGGAGCATCGCCACCGGGTACGGTCCGGCCACCGTGAGCAGAACCAGCGCGACCAGGCCGCCGCCGAGCAGGACCGCGCCGGCCCGGCCGGACAGCGGCAGCCGGCGGCGGAACAGGCCACGCGGCGCGGCGTGTCCGGCGCGGGTGTCCGGCCGGGCGGCGTCGTACCAGGCGAACCCGACCTGGTGCACGGCCAGCCAGCCCAGCAGGTAGTTGCCGTCGGCGAGCACGGCCGGGCCGAGGAGCCGGCCGAGGTCGCCGAGCGCGACCAAGGCCACGAGCACCACCGGCACGGCGAGCCCGAACCGGCGGTGCAGCGCGTACATCGGCGGGGTCAGCGCCACCACCGCGACGTAGGCGACCAGGAACCACAGCGGGATGGTGGCGAACCAGATCACCTCGCGCACCTGCGCCGCGTCGGCGCCGCGCAGCGTGGCGATCCCCGCTCCCGCCGCCAGGACCAGCAGCAACACGGTGGTGGGGCGGATCAGCCGGGCGCTGCGGTCGACCAGCCAGCCCGTCGCCGAGCCGCCCCGGCGGCGGCGTGAGGTGAGCGAGGCGGCGTTGGCGTAGCCGCCGACCAGGAAGAACACCGGCATCACCTGGGCCACCCAGGTCAGCGGCCAGGCCCAGCGCAGGTCCGCCAGCGCGGAGTGGCCGGCGGGGCGGCCGTTGTCGTACCCGATCACCGTGACGCCCCAGTGGCCGAGCACGACCATGGTGATGGCCAGCGCCCGGAGCAGGTCGATGTAGCGCTCCCGCCCCGGCGGCGTGCGTTGCGCGAGCTGCCGCAGGCGGCGCATGAAGTCAGGCTAGGCCAGCGCGCCGCGACCGGTACGGATAACGGATCGGTCGAGAGGGGTTGTGGTCCCCGTCGCACTGTCGTAGAAATTCTTCAGTGGAAATGCCTTATGTGAAGACAAGCGACAGATCGTTCACCGGGCGTACCCGAACCGAGGAGATGCGATGAACAGGCGTGAGATCCTTCGGCGCAGCGCCGCCGCCGGCCTGCTGGCCACCCCTGCCGCCGGCCTGCTCGCCGGCTGCGCCACCTCTGGTGGCGGCGACGAGGGCGACGGCGGCGCGTACAAGGGCACGAAGAGCGAGCAGAACCCGCTCGGCGTGGCCGAGGACGCCCCGCTGGAGGTGGTGATCTTCAACGGCGGCTTCGGGGAGGACTACGCCAAGGCCCACGAGGCCATGTACAAGGAGCGGTACCCGAAGGCGGAGATCAAGCACTCGGCCACCGCGGAGATCAGCAAGACGCTCCAGCCCCGCTTCGTCGACGGCAGCCCGCCCGACGTGGTGAACAACTCCGGCGCCGGCCAGATCGACTTCAACGGCCTGGTCTCCCAGAACGCGCTCGCCGACCTGGGCGAGCTGCTCGCCGCCCCCAGCCTCGACACGCCCGGCAAGACGGTCAAGGACACGCTGCTGCCCGGCACCGTGGAGGTCGGCTCCTACGACGGCCGGTTCCTGGTCCTCAACTACACCTACACGGTGTACGGCATCTGGCACTCCACCAAGCTGTTCGCCGACCGTGGCTGGGAGGACGCCAAGACCTGGGACGACCACATCGCGCTCTGCCGCCGGATCAAGGCCGCCGGCATCGCCCCCTGGACGTACGCCGGTGTGCACCCCCGCTACATGAGCTGGCCGCTGATCTCCACCGCGATCAAGCTCGGCGGCCCGTCCGTGGCGCTGGCGATCGACAACCTGGAGCCGAACGCCTGGAAGTCGGACGCGATGAAGACCGCCGCCGACGCCTGGCACCAGATCGTCAAGGACAAGTTCATCCTCGCCGGCTCCCCGGGCCTGGACCACAAGCAGTCGCAGACCGCCTGGTGCCAGGGCAAGGCCGCGTTCATCTCCTGCGGCTCCTGGCTGGAGAGCGAGCAGAAGGACGTCACGCCGCCCGGCTTCAACATGACGGTCGCGCCCACGCCGAGCCTGGGCAGCGGCGACAAGCTGCCGTACGAGGCGATCCGCGGCACCGCGGGCGAGCCGTTCATGGTGCCGGCGAAGGCGAAGAACGTAGCCGGTGGCCTGGAGTACTTCCGGACCATGCTGTCCCGCAAGGGCGCGCAGGACTTCACCAAGAAGGTCGCCAGCCTGCCCGTGGTCGCCGGCGCCACCGAGGGCGTCGACCTGCCGTACGGGCTCAGCACCGTGGTCAAGGCGCTCGACGCGTCCGGGTCCAACGGCTTCAACTGGGTCTACAACAACTACTACCGCAAGCTGGAGCGCAACCTCGTCGACGCGGCCTGCGGCGAGTTCTTCAGCGGCCGGATCGGCCCGGCCGAGTTCCTCGACCAGTGCCAGAAGGGCGCCGACTCGATCGCCGGCGACAGCTCGGTCAAGAAGTACAAGCGGTCGGCGTGATGCGACAGGGCCGCCTCCCCCTGATCCTCACGTTCCTGCTGCCCCCGCTGGCGCTGTACGGCATCTTCGTGCTCTCGCCGTACCTCCAGGCTTTTCAGATCTCCACCACCGACTGGATGGGCTACTCCGCGCAGGCCGACCCGGTCGGCATGGCGAACTTCCGCACGCTGCTGAACGACGGGTACGTGTGGAACGCCCTGAAGAACAACGCGATCCTGCTCGCCGTGGTGCCGGTGGTGACGATCGGGCTGGGCCTGTTCTTCGCCAGCATGCTCACCATGGGCGGCCGCCGGGGCCGGGCCGGGGTGACCGGGGTGCGGGGCACCTCGGTCTACCGGCTCGTCTACTTCTTCCCGCAGGTGCTCTCCGTGGTGATCATCGCGCTGCTCTGGAAGGAGATCTACAGTCCGACGAGTGGCCTGCTCAACGGCGCCCTGCGCGCCGTCGGGCTGGCCACCCCGGCCTGGCTCGGCGACCCGCGCTTCGCGTTCTGGTGCGTGCTGGCGGTGATGGTGTGGAGCAACGTCGGCTTCTACGTGGTGCTCTTCGGCGCCGCCATGCAGGCCATCCCGCGTGACATCTACGAGGCGGTGCTGCTCGACGGCGCGTCCCGCACCACGATGCTGCGGAAGATCACCATTCCGCTGCTCTGGGACACCATCCAGGTCGCGTGGATCTACCTGGCCATCGCGGCGCTGGACGGCTTCATCCTGGTCCAGCTCATGACCAACGGCGGGCCGAACTTCTCCTCCGACGTGATCGGGCTGCGGATGTACGACACGTCGTTCGGCAGCGAGAACAAGTTCGGGTACGCCTCGGCGATCGGTGTGGCGATGTTCTTCCTGACCCTCTCGGTGGCGATGCTGGCGCTGCGCACCGCCCGGCGCGATCGGATCGAGTACTCGTGACCACCGTGGACACCGGCGCCCCGGGCGCCGAGGCGACCCGCGCGGCGACCCCGGCCGACCGTCCGCCCCGGCGTGAGCTGGGCGTGGCGAACGTCTTCTCGCACGGCTTCCTCATGCTCTGGGCGGCCATGACGGTGCTGCCGCTGGCCTGGATGGTGCTCAGCTCGCTGAAGAGCAACGGCGAGATCATCGCCGAGCCGTGGGGGCTGCCCGAGGCGCTGCGCTTCGACAACTGGGCGCGGGCCTGGAGCACCGCGCACATCGGCCGGTTCTTCTTCAACAGCCTGGTGGTGGTGTCCGGCTCGCTGAGTCTGACCATGCTGCTCGGCGCCACCGCCGCGTACGTCTTCGCGCGCTACGAGTTCCGCGGCCGGCAGGTGGTCTACTACCTGTTCGTCGGCGGCATGATGTTCCCGGTGTTCCTGGCCCTGGTGCCGCTGTTCTTCGTGGTCCGCAGCGTCGGCCTGCTCGGCACCTGGCCCGGCCTGATCCTGGTCTACACCGCGTACTCGCTGCCGTTCACGGTGTTCTTCCTGACCGCGTTCTTCCGGACGCTGCCGACCTCGGTGGCGGAGGCCGCGCTGATCGACGGGTGCGGGCACTTCCGGCTGTTCTTCCGGGTGATGCTGCCGATGGCGCGACCGGGACTGATCAGTGTCGGGATCTTCAACTTCCTGAGCCACTGGAACCAGTTCCTGCTGCCCCAGGTGCTCATCCCCGGCGACGGGCAGGACCGGATGCTCGCCCAGGGCCTGAGTTCGCTCGCGGTCAGCCAGGGCTACGCCGGTGACTACGCCCAGTTGTTCGCCGGCCTGACCATCGCGGTGCTGCCGGTGCTCGTGGTGTACGTGGCGTTCCAACGTCAGGTCCAGTCCGGACTGACCGCGGGGCAGCTCAAGTGAGGTGGTTGCCACAGGCAACGGGGCAGTGGGGAAGATCGAACTGACCTAGGGTGGGCCGGCACGCTCATCTATCGACAGGAATCTCATGTTCTTCCTCATCTACACGCTGTTGCTGCTGCTCGGCGGCATCGCGATGGTCGCGGTAGGCGTGGCCGTCAAGGAACAGGGGACCGGCTCCCGCATCCTCAACGTAGTCGTCGGCCTGGCCTTCTTCGGGTACGGCTTCTACCTGCTGTTCCTCTTCGACGGCGACAGCTACCGGATCTTCTTCTACGTCTTCGTCCTGCCGATCCTGCTGATCGTGCGCGCGGTGAAGGCGCGCAAGGAGGCACGCGAGCAGGCGGCGGCGCAGCAGTTCGCGGGCGCGCCGCAGCAGCCGGGGATGTACCCGGCGGCGGGGCACGGTCAGCCCGGTCCCGGGTTCCCGCCCGCCCCGGGCCAGCCCGCGCCGTACGGCGCCGCGCCGCAGGGTCAGCCCGCGCCGTACGGCGCGCCGCAGGGTCAGCCGGCGCAGTACGGCGCGCCGCCGCAGGGCTGGCAGCCGGGGCAGCCGGGCGGTCCGAACGCCTGAGCGGGTGACGGAGGCCGGTCGGCAGATCCCGGCCGGCCTTCGTTCCGCTTGACCGGTAGGAAATTTCCTACCTATGCTGGCGGGCATGTCCGTCACTCACGCGCAGATCGTCTCCGTCCCCGTCGGCGACCAGGACCGGGCCCGCGACTTCTACGTCGACGTCCTCGGCTTCGACCTGGTCCGGGACAACCCGATGCCGGACGGCCGCTGGGTCCAGGTGGCGCCCCGGGGCGCGGTGACCACGCTGACGCTCGTCACCTGGTTCGACAGCATGCCGGCCGGCTCGCTGCGCGGGCTGGTGCTGGAGAGCGACGACCTCGACGCGGACGTGGCCCGGCTGCGCGAGCGGGGGGTGGCGTTCGCCGAGGACAGCGTCCAGGTCGTGCCCTGGGGGCGCTATGTCACCTTCGCCGACCCGGACGGCAACGGGCTCGTCCTGCAGGAGACCCGTGTCTGAGCCGGACGTGTTCGCGGCGCTGGCCAACCCGACCCGGCGGGAGGTGCTGCGGCTGCTCCGCGACGAGGGGGAGCAGCCGGTGCAGCGGCTCGCCGACCGCTTCGAGATGCGGCGTCCCAGCCTGTCGGAGCACCTGCGGGTGCTCAAGGACGCCGGGCTGGTGACCGAGCGGCCCGTCGGCCGGCAGCGGGTCTACGCGCTGCGCCCCGAGCCGCTGCGGGAGGTGGCCGACTGGCTCACCCCGTACGAGCGGTTCTGGCGGCAGCGGCTGGCCGGCCTGGGCGACGTGCTGGACGCGATGCCGGATGAGTGAGCCGACCCGCATCGCGGTGGACCAGTTCCTGCCGCACCCGCCCGCCAAGGTGTGGCGCGCGCTGACCGATTCCGATCTGATCGGACGCTGGCTCATGCCGAACGACTTCCGGCCCGTACGCGGGCACCGGTTCACGTTCCGGACCGACGCGCGACCCGGCCAGCGGTTCGACGGGACGGTCCACTGCGAGGTGCTGGAACTGGACGAGCCGCGCCGGATGCGGTGGGCCTGGCGCGGCGGCACGCTCGACACGGTGGTCACCTGGACGCTTGTGCCCGAGGGGCGGGGCACCCGGCTGTTCCTGGAGCACGCCGGGTTCGATCCGGACGATCCGCTTCAGCGGCGTACCTTCACGCTGCTCGACGGCGGCTGGCGTACCCACGTCTGGGCGCGCCTCGCCGCCGCGCTGGCCGCGCTGCCCTGACCCGCCGCAGCGCGGGTCAGGCGGGTGGGGGCACGAGGCGGGCGTGCAGCGCCGCCGGGTCG
>NZ_KK037233.1:6503303-6503765 GCF_000568915.1 Micromonospora sp. M42
CCTCGGCGATCAGCGCGACCGCCGTGGGCTCCCCGTCGCGGGCCGACGACACCACGAGCGGCGCGAGCCGGGCCAGCTCCACCGGCGGTCGGCGGGTCACCGCCTGCACCACGGCGTCGACCGTCGCGCGCGGTCGGTCGTCCACAGCGGTCGCGCCGGTCAGTTCCGACAGCACCCGTCGGCCCAGGTCGCCGGGGGCTTGTGCGCGGTCCAGGCCGGTCAGCAGCCGGCGGACCGCCTCGCGGCCGAGCCAGAACCCCGAGCCGGCGTCGCCGAGCAGCCAGCCGTGGTCGTCGGCGACACGGTCCAGCCGCAGGTCGCGTACCTGGGCGGCGATCGCGCCGGTGCCGGCGATGAGCACCGTGCCGTCCGGGGCGGCGGTGCCGGAGGCGTAGGCGACCAGCGCGTCGCCGTGCACCGCGTACGGGCAGCGCAGTCCCGCCTCGGCCCAGGCGCTGTCGA
>NZ_KK037233.1:6504162-6516538 GCF_000568915.1 Micromonospora sp. M42
TAAGAACTTTTACCACTAACAGTTAACACTCTTTTCCGAAAGGCGCCCGCCGATGGTCGAGCACGAGGTGGAGACTTCCGCGGCGACCGCGGTGGTCGATGCCGGTCCGGCCGACCGGCTGGGCGCCGACGGTGTGCTGGCCCGGGTCCGGGCCGGCGCGGGGGAGTTGACCGGCGCGCTGCGCCGGGTCGCCGAGCACGTGCTCAGCGACCCAGAGGCGGCGGCCCGGGCCACCATCGTCGAACTGGCCGAGCGCAGCGGCACGTCACCGGCGACCATCACCCGGTTCTGCCGGGCGATGGGCTTCGAGGGGTACGCCGACCTGCGGCTCGGCATCGCCGCCGAGACCGGACGGGCCCGTTCCGCCGGCTGGACCGTCGACATCGGACGCGAGATCCAGCCTGGCGACCCGCTGTCCCGGGTGCTCGACCAGATCATGGCCGCCGACACGCGGGCCATGCACGACACCGCCGCGCTGCTGGACCTGGCCGAGGTGGAACGCGCCGCGGTCGCCATCGCCGGGGCCAGCCGGGTGAACATCTTCGGGGCCAGCGGCAGCGCGCTGGTCGGCGAGGAGATGCAGTTCAGCCTGCACCGCATCGGGGTCGCGGCGTGGGCCTGGAACGACGTGCACGAGGGGCTGGCCAGTGCCGCGCTGCTGGGCGCCGGGGACGTCGCGCTCGGCATCTCGCACACCGGGCAGACCCGGGAGACGATCGAGCTGCTCGCCGAGGCGGGCAGCCGCGGCGCGACCACAGTCGCGCTGACCGGCTTCCCCCGCTCGCCGCTGGCCGAGCTGGCCGACATCGTGCTGGTCACCGCCAGTCAGGCGACCACGTTCCGGCCGGACGCGCTCTCCGCCCGGCATCCCCAGCTCGTCGTGCTCGACCTGCTCTACATCGCGGTGGCGCAGCGTACCCACGACCGCGCCCACGCGGCCTTCCGGCGTACCGCCCAGGCCGTCGACGGGCACAAGGCCGCGAAGGGGTCCCTCTCATGATCAGTGCCCAACGGTACGCCGACGCGGTCCGCCCGGTGCTCGACCGGCTGGTCGACACCCAGGCGGTCGCGGTCGACCGGGCGGCCGACCTGATCGCCTCCGGCCTGCGCGCCGGCGGCGTCCTCCAGGCGTTCGGCGCCGGTCACTCCGAGGCGTTCGCCGCCGAACTGGTCGCCCGGGCCGGCGGCCTGGTCCCCGCCAACCGGCTCTCCCTGCACGACCTCGTGCTGCACGGCGACGCGCCCCGCGACGTGCTCGCCGATCCGAAACTGGAACGCGACCCGGCCGTGGCGCACCAGCTCTACGCGCTGGCGGCGCCGCAGCCGGAGGACGTGTTCGTGGTCGCCTCGCAGTCCGGCATCAACGGCTCGGTGGTCGAGCTGGCGACGCTCGTCAAGCGCGGCGGCCACCAGCTGATCGCTGTCACCTCGGTCGAGCACACCGCCCGGGTAGCTCCTCGGCACCCGTCCGGGCACCGGCTCGCCGACCTCGCCGACGTCGTGCTGGACAACGGCGCGCCGTACGGCGACGCACTGCTGCCGCTCGAGGGCGGCGGCGCGGTCTGTGCGGTCTCCTCGGTCACCGCGGCGCTGCTGGCGCAGCTGCTGACCGCCGAGGTCGTACGACGGTTCCACCAGGCCGGAGAGGTACCCCCTGTCTACCTCTCCGCCAACGTCCCCGGTGGGGACGAGCACAACCTCGCCCTCGAGTCGCGGTACGCCGGGCGCCTCCGGCGGACCGCCTGACCCAACACCACAAGGAGAGACAAGATGTCGGTTACTCCCGAGAAGTTCGGCGACGTCAGCCGTCGGACCCTGCTGCAGCGTGCCGCGGCGGCCGGTCTGCTGGCCGTACCGGCGGCGGGTCTGCTGAGCGCGTGCGCCGGCAGCGAGCCGAGCAAGTCCGACGGCGGCGGCGCGGCCAAGAGCAAGGACAACCCGTTCGGCGTCAAGGACGGCAGCGCGGTCAAGGTGGTGGTCTTCAACGGCGGCCTGGGCGACCAGTGGGCCAAGGAAGACAAGGTCATCTTCAACGCCAAGCACCCGAACATCACGGTCAACATGTCTTCCACCCAGAAGATCAAGACCGAAGAGCAGCCCAAGATGGCGACGCAGCCGAGCGACCTGGTGATGAACTCGGGCGCCGACATGATGGACCGCAGCACGCTGATCAACGAGGGCGCGATCGAGCCGCTGGACGACCTGCTCACCGCGCCGGCCTGGGACAGCGAGGGGACCGTCGCCGACAGCCTGCTGCCCGGCACGGTCGCCGACGGTACGCAGAACGGCAAGTTCTACGTCGTCAACGTGGCGTACACGGTCTGGGGCAACTGGTACAACGCCGCCCTGTTCAAGAAGGAGGGCTGGACGGCGCCGACCACCTGGGACGAGTTCTTCGCGCTCGCGCCGAAGATCAAGGCCAAGGGCATGGCGCCGTACGTGCACGACGCGGTGCACGGCTACTACCCGCGCTGGGCGCTGTTCGCCAGCATCTGGAAGGCGGTCGGCAAGCAGGCAGTCGTCGACATCGACAACCTGAAGGACGGCGCCTGGAAGGCCGACGGCATCGTCGCGGCGCTGGAGCCGTGGGAGAAGCTGGTCAAGGACAAGCTGCTGCTGCCG
The DNA here is from genome assembly GCF_000568915.1 of Micromonospora sp. M42. Classification (NCBI taxonomy): domain Bacteria; kingdom Bacillati; phylum Actinomycetota; class Actinomycetes; order Micromonosporales; family Micromonosporaceae; genus Micromonospora; species Micromonospora sp. M42. Next base: position 6,506,785 of record NZ_KK037233.1, read on the forward strand.
GGCAAGCTCGACCACACCCAGTCGCAGCAGGCGTTCCTGGACGGCAAGGCGGCCTTCATCCAGGTCGGCACCTGGCTGAAGAACGAGATGGCCGCGACCATCCCGCCGGGCTTCGAGATGACCATCTCCGACTACTGGAGCAAGAGCGGGGACAAGGCCGCCAAGGACGTCTTCGCCTCCTCCGGCGAGGGGTTCGTGGTGCCGAGCAAGGCGCCGAACAAGGAGGCCGCGAAGGAGTTCCTGCGGGCCATCCTCTCCAAGGCCGGCTCGGCGAAGTTCGCCGAGCTGACCAAGTCGCTGGCCTCCACCAAGGGCTCCGGCGACAACGTCCAGGACACCGCGCTGGCGTCGGCGAACTCGCTGATGAAGAACGGCAGCTCGGACCTGATCTCGGTGAAGTTCCCGGACTTCTACGCCGACCTGGACAAGGAGAGCCAGAACCTCTCCGAGGAGCTCATGGCCGGCCGCCTGACCGCGCAGCAGTTCGTCGACAAGATGCAGGCGGCCGCCGACAAGGTCGCCAAGGACTCGTCGATCAAGAAGCAGACCCGCACCGCCTGATCACCGCGAGGAAGTGAGTCCAATGCGGCACGGAGTCGCGCGTTTCGTCACGGGCTTCCTGGCCCTGCCCGTCGCGCTGTACCTGTTCTACGTGGTGTGGCCGTTCGCCCAGGCGGCGGGATACTCGCTGACCGACTGGGGCGGGTACTCCGATTCCCAGCGCTTCGTCGGGCTGGACAACTACGTCCGGCTGTTCTCCGACGAGCTGATCCGGAAGGCGTTCTGGCACAACGTGTTCTTCCTGGTCACCGTGCCGCTGTTCACGATCGCGCTGGCCCTGTTCCTCGCGTTCCTGCTCAACGTGGGCGGACGCGAGGACAGGGCCGGCATCCGCGGAGTCTTCGGCTCCGGGATCTACAAGGTCATCTTCTTCTTCCCGCAGGTGCTGTCGCTGGTGGTCATCGCCGTCATGTGGCAGCAGATCTACCGCACCGACGGGCAGGGTCTGATCAACGGCCTGCTCATCAAGATCGGGCTGGTCGACGCGGACAACCCGATCGCCTTCACCGCCGACCCGGAGCCGTTCCTCGGCGTGCCGGCGGTGCTCTGGTGGCTGCTGTTCATCGCGGTGTGGAGCGGCGCCGGCTTCTACATGGTGCTGTTCTCCGCCGCGATGCAGTCGATCCCGAAGGACATCTACGAGGCCGCCATCCTCGACGGCGCCGGCCGGTTCCACACGTTCTTCAAGGTGACGCTGCCGCTGCTGCGGGACAGCATCTCGGTCGCCTGGGTCTATCTGGGTTTCATCGCGCTGGACATGTACGCGCTGGTCTTCGTCATGACGCCGAGCCAGGGCGGACCGAACCACGCCAGCGAGATCTTCGCCTCGGTGATCCAGTTCAACGCCTTCCAGAAGGGCCAGTTCGGTTACGCCTGCGCGATCGCCGTCGCGCTGGCCATCTTCACCATCCTGCTGGCCGCGCTCCAGCTGAGGATCACCCGCCGTGAGCGGATCGAGTTCTGAGGAGGTCTGGACGATGAGTACGGTGACGCACCCCTCCGGTCCGGCCCGGTCCGACACGGCGCCGCCGGCCCGCCCACCCGCGGCCCGGCGGGACGTCGGCAACGGCTTCGGCGGCCGGATCTTCAACGGCTTCTCGCACCTGTTCCTCGCGGTCTGGGCGATCATGGTGGTCTACCCGCTGCTGTGGGTGGTGATGTCGGCGCTCAAGACCGACTCCGAGGTGATCCGCGAACCGCTGTCGCTGATCCCCGACGCGCTGCAGTGGGACAACTTCGCCCGGGCCTGGACCGCCGGGATCGACAGCTTCTTCCTGAACACGCTGCTCGTGCTCGTGTTCAGCGTGACGCTGACGATGCTGCTCGGCTCGATGGCCGCGTACGCGCTGGCGCGCTACGAGTTCCGCGGCAACCGGCTGATCTACTGGATGTTCCTGTCCGGGCTGACGCTGCCGATCTACCTGGCCGCGGTGCCGCTGTTCAAGGGCGTCTACAACACCGGGGTGAGCCTCCCGCTGCTCGGCCCGAACAAGCACCTCATGCTGATCCTGGTCTACGTGGCCTGGTCGCTGTCGTTCACGATCTTCTTCATGCACTCGTTCTTCCGGACGCTGCCCGACTCGATCGCCGAGGCGGCCCAGGTCGACGGGGCGTCGCACACCCGTACGTTCTTCAGCGTGATGCTGCCGATGGCCAAGCCGGGCCTGATCAGCATCGGCATCTTCAACGTGCTCGGCCAGTGGAACCAGTGGTACCTGCCGACGCTGCTCATGCAGTCGGTCTCCGGCGAGCCGAAGAACCAGGTGATCGCCCAGGGGCTGATCGAGCTGTCGGTCAACCAGGGCTACAAGTCGGACTGGAGCGGACTCTTCGCCGGTGTCACCATGGCGATGCTGCCGGTGCTGATCGTGTACATCGTCTTCCAGCGCCAGGTGCAGTCCGGCCTCACCGCCGGCGTCGGCAAGTAACCCGCCGGACGTAAGGAAGGGCCCCTTATTAACGCTCAGCGTTAATAAGGGGCCCTTCCTCTACCGCAGGCGTTAAGTGAGTGTTTGAGATTCCGGCTCAGGTGTGGGTTGCCTGGGCCGGTTTCGTGTGTCGGGCCAGGCGGGTGACCATGACGTGGATCATGGCCCAGGTGACGAAGGCGGCGTGGCTTGTGGGTAGGTGTTCGTAGTCGCGGACGCAGCGGCGTTTCTTGCTGATCCAGGCGAAGGTGCGTTCGACGACCCAGCGGCGGGGCAGCACGACGAAGGTGTGTTGTCCGGGGAGTTTGTGGACCAGGTGCACGGTGAGGTCGAGGGCGTGGCGGGCCCAGGTGCTCAGGGTGCCGATGTAGCCGCCGTCTGCCCAGAGCAGGCGTAGGCGGGGGTGGAACAGCCGGGTGCGCCAGAGCAGGTCACGGGCGATGGTGCGGTCGTTGACGTGCGCGCCGGTGATCATGACGGCCAGGAGTAGGCCCATGGTGTCCACGACGATGTGGCGTTTACGGCCGTTGACCTTCTTCGCGACGTCGAAACCGCGGCTGTGTCGGGGCACGGTGTCCGCGGCGCGCACCGACTGAGAATCGATCGCTCCGGCGCTGGGATGCGCGTGCCGTCCGGCGGCGGTACGGCACTGCTCCCGCAACCGGTCGTGCAGACGCATCAACGTGTGGTCATCGCGCCATCGAGCGAACCACCAGTACACCGTCCCCGGGGGCGGGAACTCCCGCGGCAGGGCCCGCCACGGACAACCGGTGCAGGCCACATACAGGATCGCCGTGACGATTGCCCGCATCGGATGCGACGGCGGCCGCCCCCGCCGACCGACCGACACCGGCGTGACCAGCGGCGCGATCAACGCCCACTGCGCATCGGTCAGATCACTGGGATACCGCCGCCGCACCGCCCGTTCCCCTTCCCGCCGCACCCGCTGCGACGGATAACGGCGGGGCGACGCGGACGGCGTGACAGTGATCGGGTACAACGTCATCAGAAGGCCCTCGGCATGGAAACGGTTGGCTCGACACCACCGGACCTACCGAGGGCCTTCCCTCACCTCAACCCGACACGCCGCCGCACCCCAAATCTCAAACACTCACTAAGAGGGGGCCCTTCCTTACACGCGGAGCGTGTCGGGGGGAGGGGGCAGAATGCGTCCGTGCTGATGGCGGTGGTGGCGGACGAGCGGGGCGGCGGCGTGCTGCAACCGCTGCACGCCGACGGCACCCCGGCCGGCCCGACCGAGGAGGTCACCGACCTGGCCGCCGCGGTGGCCGCCCGCGAGGCCGCCGGGCACCCCCGCTGGCTCTGGGCCGCCTGGGCGGGCGTCTACCCGGCGCTGCTGCGTGCCGGGGTCCCGGCTCGACCGCTGCCACGACGTCGAGCTGACCGAGGCGCTGCTGCTCGGGCACGCCGGCCGTTGGGGCGAGCCCCGCGCGCTGCCGGCCGCCTGGGCCCGGCTGACCGGCGCGCCGGTACCGCCGGACCCGGCGCCCCGCCCGCCCGAGCCGCCGGGCCACGCCCAGGCCGCGCTCTTCGAGCCGCCGCCGTCGGGCCCGCCCGGTCCGGGCATCACGGCGTTGACCCGGGTGTACGCCGACCAGCTCGCCCGGATCGCCGCGACCACCCATCCCGGCCGGTTCCGGCTGCTGGTGGCCGCCGAGTCGGCGGGCGCGCTGGTCGCCGCCGAGATGGGCGCGGCCGGTCTGCCGTGGCGCGTCGACGTGCACGACGCGATCCTGGCCGACCTGCTCGGTGAGGCGTCACCGGTGGGCGGGCCGCCGCGTCGGCTGGCCGAGTTGCAGGCCCGGATCGCCGACGCGTTCGGCGTACGCCAGGTGCACGCCGACTCGCCGGCGGAGCTGTTGCGGGCGTTCGCCCGCGCGGGCGTGGACCTGCCGAACACGCGGGCCTGGGTGCTGCGCGGGGTGGAGCATCCGGCGGCGCCGCTGGTCCTGGAGTACAAGGAGCTGTACCGGATCTGGACGGCGCACGGCTGGGCCTGGCGCGACGCCTGGGTCGCCGGCGGCCGGTTCCACCCGGAGTACGTGCCGGGCGGCGTGGTCTCCGGCCGGTGGGCGACCCGGGGCGGTGGGGCGTTGCAGATCCCGAAGGTGATCCGGCAGGCAGTGGTGGCGGACCCGGGCTGGACGTTCGTGGTCGCCGACGCGGGCCAGCTCGAACCGCGCGTGCTCGCGGCGGTCTCCGGTGACGAGCGGCTCGCCGCGGCGGGTGGGGCCGGTGACCTGTATGCCGCGCTGGCCCGGGACGCGTTCGCCGGTGACCGGGCGAAGGCCAAGGTGGCCCTGCTCGGGGCGATGTACGGGCAGACCGGCGGCGCGGCGGTGCCGGCGCTGGCGGTGCTGCGGAAGAACTATCCGACCGCGTTCGGCTACGTGGAGGCGGCGGCGCGCACCGGTGAGGCGGGTGGGCTGGTCCGGTCCTGGCTGGGGCGTACCTGCCCGCCGGGGTCGGCGGGGTTCGCCGAGGGTGAGGAGGCGCTGCCCGACGGCGAGGCCGACCCGCACAGTCCGTCGGCGCGGGCGGCCCGGTCGCGTGGTCGTTTCACCCGTAATTTCGTCATCCAGGCGACTGCCGCCGAGTGGGCCTCCACGCTGCTGGCGACGCTGCGCACCGAGCTGGCGGGCACGGAGGCGGAGCTGGTGTTCTTCCAGCACGACGAGGTGGTGGTGCACTGCCCGGCCGGGCGGGCGGCGGCGGTCGCGGAGGCGGTCACCGCGGCCGGCGCGCGGGCCACGCGGTTGCTGTTCGGCGACACTCCGGTCCGGTTCCCGCTCGACACGTCCACTGTCGACTGCTACGCAGACGCGGCATAGTCACGCAAATTTCCGTTTTGCCCCGCTACCCGCATCCGGTCGTGCTCGTTGGGCCCGGTGTGCGTACGACGGGACGGACCGGGCGGCTGTGCCCGGTCCGTCCCCTGATCGAGGGGGCACCGCTGAACCGGATCGCTGCAATGATCATCGCCGCCGGAGGCGGCCGCCGCATCGGCGGACCCGAAGCGCTGCTGCACCAGGGCGAGAAGCCGCTGGTCAGCCAGATGATCGACACGATGGCCGAGGCGGGCTGCGCACAGGTCGTGGTCGTCCTGGGCGCGGCGGCCGAGCAGGTGCGTCAGACCACCGACCTGACCGGCGCCACGGTCGTGGTCAACCGCGCGTGGGGCACCGGCGTGGGCTCCTCGATCCGGGCCGGGCTCGCCGCGCTCACCGACGACGACATCGAGGCCGTCGTCGTGGTGCCGGTGGACATGCCCGGGCTCACCGCGGCGGCGGTCCGCCGGGTGACCGCGCTGCCGTACCCGGACGTGCTGGTCTGCGCCACCTATGACGGGCTGCGCGGTTACCCGATGCTGTTCGGCCGCCGCCACTGGTCCGGCATCGCCACGCTCGCCAGCGCCGACGTCGGTGCGCGGCCGTACCTGCTGGCGCACAAGGACCAGATCGTCGACATCGCCTGCGACTCGGTGGCCGACGGCAGCCGGATCGACAGTCCGGAACTGATGGCGCTGTACGGCCTGTCCATCCCCGAACAGCGCGTCGGCGCCTGAGGCGCGCCCGCCTGTCGGACCCGGGTGCCAGGATCGGACCGTGGCCTACGACGAGGACCTGGCGAACCGCGTACGCGAACGTCTCGGGGGTGAGCCCGGGATCACCGAGCGGCGCATGTTCGGCGGCCTGGCGATGATGCTGCGCGGCAACATGGCGGTGGTGGTGCGCGGCGCGGGCGGCCTGATGGTCCGGGTCGACCCGGCCGAGGCCGAGCGCGCGCTCGCCGAGCCCGGCGCCGAGGCGACAGTCATGCGGGGCTGGGTGATGCGCGGCTGGGTCACCGTGTCGCCCGCCGCCTGCGAGCGCGACGCCGACCTGGCCCGCTGGGTCGACCGGGGGGTCCGCTTCGCGCGTACGCTGCCGGCGAAGTAGCCCGCCGGATATCCGGGTGCGCGCCCGGCCCGGCCCGTCCTACGCTGCGGCCAGTCGGCAGCGGGGGATCGGAGACGACGGATGGCGGTTCACCTCTACGCGGTCAGCATGGACGCGGGCGACCCGCGGCGGCTCGCGCGGTTCTGGTCTGGGGTGCTCGGCCGGGAGATCCTCGACGACCCGGGCGAGGGCGTGGCGCTGGACGGCGACGCCCACAGCGACTTCCGCATCCGGTTCCTGCCCAGCGAGGCGCCCAAGATGGTGCAGAACCGCATCCACTTCGACCTGACCAGCGCGTCACCGCAGGCCCAGCGGGACACCGTCGACCGGGCGCTGACGCTGGGCGGGCGGCACATCGACATCGGCCAGGGCCCGGACGACGACCAGGTGGTGCTCGCCGACCCCGAGGGCAACGAGTTCTGCGTCATCGGGGCGGGGAACAGGTTCCTCGCCGGCTGCGGCCCGGTCGGCGCGGTCAACTGCGACGGCACCCGGGCGGCCGGCCTCTTCTGGAGCGAGGCGCTGGGCTGGCCGCTGGTCTGGGACCACGGCGAGGAGACCGCGATCCAGTCGCCGCGCGGGGGCGCGAAGGTCACCTGGAGCGGCCCGCCGCTGATGGACGCCGGCGGGCGGGACCGCGTACACCTGGATCTGGTCGCGGCCGGCGACCGGGACGCGGAGATCGACCGGCTGCTGGCGCTCGGCGCGACCCGGGCCGGTACGGGCCGGCACACCGTCGGCGACGTGGTGCTGGCCGACCCGGACGGCACCGAGTTCTGCCTGCTGACGCCCCGCTGAGGCGGGTGCGGCCCGGGGGACCGCACCCGCACCGGTCAGCGCAGCCGCAGGCTCGGCTCCAGCGTGACCTCGAACAGCCGGTCCCACGGCAGCTCGACCCGCACCGCCGTGACCCGGTCCAGCGTCGCGGTGAAGGTCTTACGTCCGCGTACCCCGAGCACCAGCTCGTGCCCGGCGAAGTGGTCGGCGAAGTACCGCTCGGTCAGCGGCACCAGCCGGTCGCGTACCCAGCCGTCGAAGTAGCGCTTCTGCTCGGCGGTCAGCGCCAGCGGATCCCAGCCCTGCGCGCGGGCGTGCGCGTACGCCTCGACCTGCACCACGTTCTTCCACGGGTCGTCCTTGACGAACCGGTAGAGCAGGTACTCGGCGTGCGCCTGGGCCGGCCCGCGCAGCTCCGGCACGCCGAAGCCGCTGCCGGACGAACGCAGGTACGCCCACCGCGCGGTGCCGTGCGCGAGCGCCAGCCCGAGCGCGTTGCCGCCGGTGTTCCACCCCGAGTACGACAGCAGCGCCGGCAGGTCCAGATGGGCCTCCATCCGGGACACCAGGTCGTGGTCGCCCTTGTTGACGATCAGCGGGTCCACCACGATCACCTGGGTGCCGGCGGCCAGCAGCTCACCGATGCGGCCGACGAACGCGTCCAGGTCGGCGGCCCGCTGCCCGGCCGCCGCCGACGGGGTGTTCACCGCGAGGACGATGTCCGCGTCGCCGGTCACCACCCGGCCGCCCACCGAGGTGACGTGCCGGCGGATGTTCTCCGCGAACGGGATGCCCTCCAGCGCGGCGGTCCAGCCCTCGCCGGACACCCCGGCGTACTCCACCCGGTAGGTGGGCGCGGCGCCGGACGCGACGACGCGCGCGACGAGCAGCGCGTTGACCTCGTCGGCGCCGGGGAAGATCTCCACCCGGTCGCCGACGCCGAGCCGCGCCACCAGCGCCTCCAGCTCGACCCGCTCGGCGCGGGCCAGGCCGACCGGCGCGGTGTCGTCCTCGGAGAGCACCAGGTGGCTGATCGTCCCGTCCGCGACCCACTCCACCATCAGCCGGTTGACCTGGTGGTTGCGTGCCCGCGCGGCCAGGTAGTCCTCGACCACGGCGTCCGGGATGCGCGCCCGCACGGCGTCGAGCTGGCCCCGCAGCGCCTCCTGGCCCAGGTTGACCACCTGGTCGTACAGCTTTGCCCACTGGACCAGCAGGTCACGGTAGTTGTCCAGGTCGGTGCCGGTGCTGGTGATCGCGAGCCGCTGGATCGTGTCGTGCACCTCGATCACCGCGTCGGACCGGCGTGCGCGCAGCCGCCGGATCGCCTCCAGGTTGCGCAACGCGTCGGCCAGGGCCGGAGCGGCGGTACGCGAGGCGATCAGGCCCCCGTACGCCAGCATGCTCACCGAGATCACGTACCCGTCGACGCGGTCGGTGCCGTCGAGCCAGCGGGCGATGCCGGCGCCGTCACCGGGGGTGAAGAAACGGCCCAGCAGGTTCCGCGGCGGCAGCAGCACCTCGGCGTCGGCGCTCGCACCGGTCATCTCCGCGCAGTACGTGTTGACCGGCCGGTCGTCCAGCGGCACCAGCGCCACGCTGGGTCGCCGGCCGGCGGGCCGGGCGAACGCGGGGCCGCCGAGGGCGACGGTGGCCAGGCCGGCCGCGCCGGTGGCCGCAAGAAGGGTTCTTCTCTTCATCGATGCTCCCTTTTCTCCGGCGCGCTTGCCGCCCGGGGGGTGGCCGGTACCAGCCGGCGGGTGATCCACAGCGGTGAGGTGACGGCGTTGCCCATCACCACCGCGTGGGCGCCCGCCTCGAAGGCCCGGCTGATCTGCTCCGTGGTCCGGTAGCGCCCTTCGGCGATCACCGGCACGGGCAGCAGCGCGGCGAGTCGCGCCACGAGCCCGAGGTCGGGCCCGTCGATCGGTGGGCCGGCCGGCGTGTAGCCGGACAGCGTGGTGGCGACCGCGTCCGCGCCGGCCTCGACGGCGGCGACGCCCTCGGCCACCGTGGCGACGTCGGCCAGGACCAACGCGTCGCTCTGTTCGTGGACCGCGCGGACGGTGTCGGCGAAGGTCCGGCCGTCGGGCCGGGGACGGTCGGTGGCGTCCACCGCGACGACGTGCGACCCGGCCCGCGCCGCTTCGAGGGCGTGCCCGGCGGTCGGGGTGATGAACACGCCCTGCGTGCCGTGCTTGTACAACCCGATCACCGGCACGTCGACGGCGGCGCGTACGGCCCGCACGTCGTCGGGGCCGTTGACCCGGACCGCCACCGCGCCGCCACGGACCACTGCGGCCGCCACACGGGCCTGGACGTACGGGTCGCGCATCGGGTCGTCCGGGTCGTCGGGCAGGGGCTGGCAGGACACGACCAGCCCGCCGGCGAGTTCGTCCAGGACACTCACGTGCTTGTTCCTCCGTCGTGATGGGGCGGTGCGGTGGCGAGCCGGGCGGCGCCGACCACCACCGCGTCGGCGCCCAGCGCCGCCGGAAGCAGCGGCACGTGCGCCCAGCCGCCGGGTAG
>NZ_KK037233.1:6517157-6527866 GCF_000568915.1 Micromonospora sp. M42
CCGGCGGCGGCGAGCAGGTCCGCGGCCAGGCCGGCGGCGGTGTCCAGCACCGCGGCCGGCCCCCCGCGCGCGGGGGTGGGCGCCTCGCGGCGGTCGAGCACCCGCGCACCGGGACCGACGAGGGCGGCGGCGGTCTTGGTGCCGCCGATGTCGATCCCGACGACCGGCTCGGTCATCCCTTCAGACCGGTGTGCGCGAGGCCCTCGACGAACTGCTTCTGCGCGATGACGAACACCGCCAGCACCGGCAGCGCGGTCATCGACGCCGCCGCGAGCTGGACGTCCCACATCGGACCGCCGTACGCGTCGACGAACTGGGTGAGCGCCTGCGGCAGGGTGAACTTGTCCGGCGAGGAGAGGAACACGATCGGTTCCAGGTACAGGTTCCAGCTGTGCAGGAACGTGAAGATGGCCACCGCGCCGAGCGCGGGCCGGGACAGCGGCAGCGCGATCTTCCAGAACGTGGCGAAGCGTCCCAGCCCGTCGACCCGCGCCGCCTCCTCCAGCTCACCGGGGAGGCTGATGAAGAACTGCCGCATGATGAACGTGGCCAGCACGCTCGGCGCCCCGAAGATCGGCACCAGGATCAACGGCCAGTGGGTGTCGATCAGGTCGAGCTTGAAGAACATCTGGAACAGCGGCACGATCGTCACCTCGCTCGGGATGAGCAGGCCCGCGAGGACGACCAGGAACAGCACGTTCTGTCCCCGGAACCGGATCCGCGCGAACGCGTACCCGGCCAGCGACGCCACGGCGAGCGTGCCGACGGTGACCAGCAGCGCGATGTAGAGGCTGTTCAGGTACTGCTGCCCGAACGGCTGCAGCTCGAACACCCGCCGGTACGCGTCCAGCCGCGGATCGGTCGGCAGCAGCTGCGGCGGGAAGGAGAAGATGTCCGCCACCGGCTTCAGCGACGAGGTGACCATCCACCAGGTGGGGAACACGAACGGGACGGCCAGGACCATCAGCACCCCGTAGAGCACCAGCTTGGTCCGCCGGGACAGGTCACGATTCATGGAAGACCCACCTCTTGCGCATCTGCCACTGCAGCACCGTCAGCGCGAGCACGATGACGAAAAGCAGGATCGACAGCGTGGCGCCGTAGCCGAAGTGATGGAACTGGAAGGCCTGCTGGTAGAGGTAGTAGACGAGCACCGTGGTCGAGGTGCCGGGTCCACCCTGGGTCAGCACCGCGATCTGCGCGAACACCTGCAGCGAGCCGACCACCGTGATGATCGACGTGAGCATGATCGTCGGGCTGATCAGCGGCACGGTGATCCGCCAGAACTGGCGCAGCCGGCTCGCGCCGTCGACCTCGGCGGCCTCGTACAGCTCGGCCGGCACGCCCTGGAGGGCGGCCAGGAACAGCACCATGTTCAGGCCGACGTTCTTGAACACCTGCACGACGATCACCGACAGCATCGCCGTGCCCTCGCCGCGCAGCCAGTTGGGGCCGTCGACGCCGATCGTGTCGAGCAGGCCGTTGATGCCGCCGTTGTCCTGCAGCAGGAAGCCCCAGACGATGGTCCACGCGACGAGCGAGACGACCACGGGGGAGAAGAACAGGGTGCGGAACACGATGGTCCCGCGCAGCTTCTGGTTGAGCAGGACGGCCAGCAGCAACGCCAGGCCGAGGTTGAACACGACCAGGCCGACCGAGAACAGGCCGGTCGACCGCAGCACCGGGCCCAGGTTGGGGTCGTCGGCCAGCGCGGCGTAGTTGTCGGTGCCGATGTAGTCGAAGCTGCCGGCCAGCACGTTCCACTCGTGCAGGCTGTACCAGACCACGAGGACCAGCGGCAGGATCACGAAGACCACGCTGCCGAGCAACTGCGGGGTGATGAACAGGTATCCGGTGAGCTGGTCCCGGCGGCGGGTGGTCCAGAACGGCCGGGCCCGGCCCGGGGCGGGCCCGGCAGCAGCCGGGCCCACCCTGGTGTCCGTCTGGGTCATGATCCTCGGCCCTACTTCGCCAGCAGCGGCTGGATCTTGGAGCAGACGCCGTCGAGTACGCCCTTGACGTCCGCGTCCGCCTTCCACAGCGGGTCGAGCGCGGCGCGCACCTGCTGGCTCAGCTCGGCCTGCCCGGAGTGGCTGGGCTTGACAGTGCCGTTGGTGATGCCGTCGATGACGACCTTCTGCAGCTGCTCCGGCTTGAGCTTCGGGTTCGTCTTCGCCAGCGTCTCGGCGGTCAGCTGGGACTGCCGCGGCGGCGGGAAGAACTGGGCCAGCTTCGCCGAGTTGGTGGGGTTGGTGAAGAAGGCCAGGAAGTCGGCGGCCTGCTCGGCGTGCGGGCTCTTCTTCATCACGCCGATGCCGGCCTGGCCGACCACCGCGTACGGGCCCTTCGGACCGGCCGGCAGCGGGACCAGGTCCCAGTCGAAGCCGTTCTCCTTCAGCAGCGAGGCGCGGGAGATCTGGGTGACGGTCATGGCCGCGTCACCGGCGAAGAAGTCGGCGGTCGTGCCCGGACCGGGCAGCGCCTTGCCGGTGAAGATCGCCTTGTGCAGCGTGGTCATCGCCTCGACCATCTCCGGGCTGTTGAACCCGCAGCTGCGGCCGTCCTCGCTCCACGCCTGGGCGCCCCAGCCGGTCCAGAACGTGGCCAGGTTGTCCCAGCCCTTGTAGTCGAAGTCGCGGACCACGAGCCCGGCCTTGCCGGACTTCGCGGCGGTGGCGCCGGCCGCGGCGAGCGCGGTGTCCCAGTTCCACTGCCCGGCCGCGATCAGCTCGGCCGGGGTCTTCTGCCCGGCCTTCTTGAGCATGTCGTTGTTGACGAACACGCCGAACGGCGAGGTCGAGAACGGGTACGCGAAGAGCTTCCCGTCGTTGCGCCACAGCTTCAGCGTGGCGGGGGACAGGTCGTCGTACTGGTAGCCGTCGGCCTTCTTCAGCGTGTCGTCGAGCGGGCTCAGCGCGCCGGAGGCGACGAAGTCCGGAGCCGAGTTCTCGAAGATCCACGCGAGGTCCGGCGCGTTGCCGCCGGCGATCTGCGTGGTGAGCGTCGTGGTGTAGTTCTCGAACGGCAGCGGATCGAACTTGATCTCCGCGACGTCCGGGTTGTTCTTGCGGTACTCGTCGGCGATCTCGTTGAACAGCTTGAGGTGCGCCTCGTTCGCCGACCAGACGGTCATCCGCAGGCTCGCCGGACCGTCGTCCTTGGCGTCGCCGCCACCGCCGCAGGCGGTCAGGGCGAGCACACCGGTCATGGTCGCCGCGACCAGGCCGGACAGTCTTCCGTATCTCACTTTCCTTCTCCTCACCGGGGGTTCAGTAGCCCGCGATCTGCGGCCAGCGGCATTCCACGCCGGCGGCCGAGATGCGGTCCGTGAATTCGGCCAGCAGGCGGGGGGTGCCGCGGACCGCGCGCGGGGACTCGCCCCGCGCAAGGCAGAAGTCGGCCAGCAGGCCGGCGACCTCACCGACGTTCCACTCGACCGGGTGCAGTCGGTAGCTGCCGTTGGTGATGTGCGTGGTACCGATGTTCTTGCCGGCCGGCAGCAGGTTCTCCATCCGCTGCGGGATGAGCGCGCCGAGCGGGATCTCGAACGGGCAGGAGCCGACGTCGATGTAGTTGTCGCCGCCGGTCGACGGGTGCAGGTCGATGCGGTACATGCCGACGCCGATCGAGTCGGGGTAGCTCACCGCGCCGTGCTCGCCGCGTACCGCCAGGGAGAGGTCCTGCTCGACCACCGTGTACTCGGCGCGGATGCGGCGCGACTCCCGGATGTAGGGCGCCTGCGCCAGCCCGTCGGGGCTGCCGGTCACGTCGCCGCGCAGCCGCAGCCCCGGGTAGCCGGTGCCGCCGTCGGGACGGGGCGCCTCGGTCTGCAGCCAGTACAGGACGGAGTACGACAGCTCGCGTGCCTGGGACAGGTGCCAGGACGCGTTCGGCACGTCGATGACCGGGCCCTCGAAGTAGTCGATCATCGGCCAGTTGACGAGCGTGATGTCGCTGCCGTACGCGCCGTCGACGAAGTTGCGCCGCGCGGCGATGCGCCGGAACGTCCACAGGTTGCCGTCGCCCGGGTTGAGCCGCTGGTCGGCGTTGACGCCCAGCGGGTCGTCGTCCGGGTTCGGCGTGAAGCTGCGCTCGACGATCTCCAGCGTGCGCGGGTGGGGTGACCGCCAGGACAGCAGCCGGTCACCCCAGAAGTCCGGCTTGTAGTCGCGCCAGAAGTCGTACCCGGCGGGCCGGTCGATGGTGTGGTCGCCGTCGACGTGGTCCAGCGCGAAGCAGACGGACACCGCCTGCATGTTCAGCGGCTGCGCCTGCGCCGGCGCGCTCGGCTCACCGGTCTGCGCCTGCGACTCGAACCCGGTCACGTACTCGGTGCCGGTCAGCGGCAGCAGCTCACCGGTCTCGGTGGCGTCCAGGACGTACGGCGCCTCCACCTCGATCCGCTCGTCGCGGTCCCGGTGGGCGAGCGTGACGCCGGTGACCCGGTCGCCGTCGGTCTCGGCCGCGACCGGCCGGTACGGCTGCAGCACCGTCAGCCGCCCGGACCCCCGGTACGGCGCGAGCATCTGCTCCAGGACCGCGACCGCCACCCGGGGCTCGTGGCAGAGCCGGCTCACCCAGCCCGCGCCCGGGTTCAGGTCGGTCCACGCCCGGGACCGCTCGGTCAGCGGGTAGTGGCGGCGGTAGTAGTCGCGGATGCCGTCGCGCAACTCCCGGTAGCTCGCGGTGGCGCCGAACTGCTCGATCCAGGAGTGCTCGTCCGGCGGGACCGCCTGGCTGGTGAGCTGCCCGCCGAGCCAGTCGAACTCCTCGGTCAGGATGACGGACCGGCCGGCACGGGCCGCGGCCAGCGCCGCGGCGACACCACCCAGTCCGCCCCCGACGACGAGGACGTCCGCACGCATTAGTACCACTTGCTTCCTTCCAGTTGCGCGGCCGGGCGTGTCAGCGCCGGTCGGCCGCCGATCCAGGGACGCCGAGGGTGTCGCCCTCGACGAGTTCGCAGGGCAGGAGCCGTTGCTGGAGGCCGCCGGCGCTGCCGTCGATGACGCCGGTCAACACCTCGACGGCCTGGCGGCCCATCTCCTCGCGCGGGATGCGGAACCCGGTGAACGTGATGTCCGTGGGCACCGGGACGGTCGGGTCGCCGAGGGTCACGACGGACAGGTCACCGGGCACCGTCAGCCCCTTGCGGCGGGCGGACGCCTCCAGCGCCACGGCGGTGGCGAAGTCCTCCACGAAGGCGACGGTGCTGCCGTCGGCCCGCAGGTCGTCCACTGTGGCGTCGGCGGTCTCCGCCGTCGCGGTGATCTGGCGGGCGCTGTCCGCGCCGGCCGCGCCGGCGTGGAAACCGCTGCGCCGGTCGTGCGAGGACTCGGCCGAGGTGCCCATGCCCACGTACGTCAGGCGCCGGTGCCCCAGCTCCACCGCCCGCTCGGCCAGCCGGTGGACCGCGCTGGCGTAGTCGGCGCCGACGTAGGGCACCGGGCCGCCGGCGTCGTCGCGGCGCCCGACGGCGACGTAGGGGAACCCGTCGCGGTTGAGCCGGAGCAGCTCCGCGCCGTCGATCTCCCGGCCGAGCAGGATGCAGCCGTCGGCCAGCCGCAGCCGGTTGTCCTGGTGGAAGATGCGCCGCCGGCCGTCCACCACCGGGGCGCTGGTGAACAGCAGCAGGTCGCAGCCGACCCGTTCGGCGTACTCCTCGATGCCGAGCAGGAACGGGTGGAAGAAGTCCCGGCTGCCGCTGGGGAAGGCCGGCTCGTAGGTGAAGACGCCGATGATTCGGTTGAACCCGGAGGCGAGGCGGCGGGCGGCCGGGTCGGCGGCGTATCCCGTCTCGGCGATGACCTGCAAGACCCGGTCCCGTGTCTCCGGCGCGATCCGGACGTCGGCGTCGGTGCGGTTGTTGAGCACCAGCGACACGGTCGCCTGGCTGACGCCGGCCATGCGTGCGATGTCACGCTGGGTGACACGCCTGGGGGGAGGGGTCACGTCGGTCCTTCCACTTCCGCTAATGCGTATTAGCGATCGGGTCGGGATGGAGCCTCTCTGCTCTCCCGGCGTCCTGTCAAGGGGTGGCCGGAAGATTTCCGTTCGATGAACTCCCTGATGTAATGCGGATTAGCAACCGCGCCCGCCGCTGCCCTGCGGTTGTTCGGGCGGGAATCTTGACAAGGCCCGACCGGGCGCGCGACAGTAGGCGGGCCTCTGCGCTAATGCGCATTAGCGTGTCGTCGATCGTCCGCACGGATGATCGACGACGCTTGCTTCCCTACCCAGAGTGATTTCGGGTGCGGCCTCTGCCCGCCGCCACCCGGGCGTTACCGTTCTCATCGGACGGTCGTGGCGCCGTCGCGGCGTGGGCTGGACGGCCCGGCTGATCCGGGCCCGGGCGGCCACCGCCCGCCCGGTACGCGCCGAGGCGGGCTGACCTACACCTGGATGTCGAAGCGCTGCAGCACCGAGGGTGCGACCAGCCCCACCGCGGCCAGGACGGACAGGATCGTCATCGCGGTGCGCAGCACCACCGTCTCGGCCTTGCTGCCGGTACGCAGAGCGATCTTGTTGGGCAGGCCGATCATCGTCCACATCCGGCGTTTGATCGGGATGGGCCACAGGATCGGCACCCCGGCCCGGGTGATCATGTCGCCGAGGATGTGCACGAAACAGCCCACCCCGACCGCGAGGCCGATCATCGGATAGCCCCGGTCGCCGGGCAGGTTGGCGAACGTGAACCAGGCCGCGGCGGCGGACACCAGCGTGACCACCACCCAGCCCGCGCGCTCGGCCCACTTGTCGAACAGCCCGCGCAGCGCCAGGCCGATCATGAAGAAGAGGATTCCGACGACGGCCCACTTGCCGTAGTGGGCGCAGAGCGCGGTGGTGCCCCAGCCGACCAGCACGGTGAACGGGATGGTGTGGGTGAGCGTGCGGTGCCCGTTGTTGCGGCGCGGATCCTTGCTGAGCTTGGTGGCGTAGTAGACGCCGAGTGAGATCTTCTCCACCACCTCGGCGACGAAGAGGCTGACCACGCCGAACGTGCGGGCCACGGTGGCGCCGCCCTGGTTGCGGGTGACCTTCCCGGACAGGTCGAGGTCGGGGAAGAGCGCTCCGCCCGCGCAGACCGCAGTGCCCACCGCCAGCGCCAGCGGTGTCTGGTGGTAGTCCGCGAACTGGGCCATGGCCCAGGAGCCGGTCAGCCACACCGCCGCGCCCGAGAGCGCGTGGGACGGTCCCATCATCTCGGCTCGCCCTTCCCGAAGATCTTGATCCACGAAACTACGCCACTGTAGTCAGCCCGTGCGACAGCGGGGCATCAGCCGGACGGTCCACTGGGGAAGGGGTGCCG
Source organism: Micromonospora sp. M42 (assembly GCF_000568915.1). Lineage (NCBI taxonomy): Bacteria > Bacillati > Actinomycetota > Actinomycetes > Micromonosporales > Micromonosporaceae > Micromonospora > Micromonospora sp. M42. The sequence goes on from NZ_KK037233.1 coordinate 6,524,467, forward strand.
CGGACGCGCGACGGCGTACCGCTGCCACCCGGAATTATGGCGGGCCGGGCAGCCGGCGCCACGCCGACTGTCGGTGATGGGACGGGGTGCGGCTCAGCCGGCGGTACGGGTGGGCCGGACCGTGCCGAGGCTCGCCCGGATGACCGCGAACTGCTTCGACGCGTCCGCCCAGTCGGCGTCGGACGTGGTCAGCCCGAGCGTCCACCCGGCCCGCTGACCGGGCAGTACGCGCAACGCGCGCATCCGCTCGCCGTACGGCGCGGTCCACCGGCACTCCCACTCCGCGCCCGGACCGTCGGCGGCCAGCCGGATCTTCTCGTACTGCGGCAGCCGACCGGCGGAGGTCAGATCCCGCTCGGACGAGCGCAGCCGGCCCACCGGATCCCCACCCGGATACGGCTCGACGCCGAGGATGCGCCGGGTGGCCGGGTCCTGGAAGCAGGTCGTGTCGCCGGAGCGCAGCTGCAGCCACCCGGCGGGCAGGGCGATGTGGAAGCCGCCGGTGTCGGCGGGCCAGACCCAGCCGGCCGGCACGTTCACCGCCGGGTCCTCGGGAGGTGGGCCCTTGCGGACCGGCGTGCCCGTCACGTCCGGCCGGACGCAGGGGAACGGGGGAGGGGGCACGCCCGGGCCGCCGGGCTGATGATCCCAGGGCCGGGCGACGGCCTCGCCGGACCGGCGCGCCTCCGGATGCTCGTCGGCGCCGTCGGTGACCGCCAGCGCGGTGCCGACGCCGGTCGCCACGGCGAGCAGCACCGCGCCCACGGCGAGCCCCCAGCGTCGCAGCCGCTTCTGATCCTCGGCGTCGAGCGGCCGGTCCGGGGGGCGCGGAACGCCGGTGGGCGGAGGCGGGCCGGCCCGCAGCGCACCGCTGTCGGCGGGGCCGCTGTGGGCGACCGGGGCCGGGCGGGCGACCGGCGCCGCGTCCGGGCCGGGGATGCGCACCGGGCTCAGCGCGTCGGCGCGGGGCGCGGACTCGGGGCCGGTCGGGCTCCCCGGGTCGACGAAGCTGGTGAGGACCGTCGGGCCGAGGCTGACCGGACCCGAGCGGTCCGGGGCAGCCCGGGGCGGCTCCGCCGGCGTGGTCGCGGGGGACTCCGCCCGCTTCAATTCGTCGGACCGGTCCCGCTGCGGCGGCTCCGGGCGGGGGCGCGGCGGTGGCTCGGGTCGGTCCGCCGAGCCCACGGGGCCGGACCGCTCGGCGCCGTCGCGCGGCGCGGGCCGGCCGGAGCGGGCGGCCGTGCCGGAAGGGCCGGACCGGCCGGACTCGCCGGAGCGCTCCGGCAGGTCGGCGGAGTCGGACGGACCGCCCGGCGGTGGCGCCCGGTCACCCTCGGCGGGCGGCGCCCACTCGCTGCGCTTCGCCGCCCGGCTCCAGGCGCGGGCGGCGGCGGCCGGCGGCATCAGGTCCGGGTACACGACGCCCGCCGCCGCAGCCGCCGGCTCGTCACCGGCGCCCGGGGGACGTCCCCGAGCGTCGCCCTCGCGCCCGGCGGCCGGCCGATCGGACGGTACGGCGGACCGGCCCGCGGACCCGCCGGCCGCCGTCGCGTCGGCGTCCGACACCGCGGCCACGCCGAGCAGGCGGGCGGTCTCGTGGTGGCCGAGCCGGGCGCGCGGGTCTCGCCGCAGCAGCCCGGCCAGCACCGGCGTCAGCGGGCCGGCGTGCGGCGCCGGGTCGGGCGGCCGGGTGGCGAGCCGGCGAGCGTGGCCATGGCGGTGCTGCGGGCGTACGGCGAGCGGCCCTCCACGGCGGCGTGCAGCGTGGCGCCGAGCGACCACATGTCCGCCTCGACGCTGGACACGCCCTCGGCGGCCCGCTCCGGCGCCACGTACTGGGGGGAGCCGAGGACCAGGCCGGGGCGGGTCATGGCGCCGTCGCCGCCCTGGAACACGGCCAGCCCGAAGTCGGTGAGCAGCACCCGGCCGTCCCGGGCGAGCAGCACGTTCGCGGGTTTCACGTCCCGGTGCAGCACCCCGGCGTCGTGCGCGGCGCGCAGCCCGGCGAGCACCGCCAGCCCGATCTCGGCGGCCCGCCCGGGCGGCAGCGGCCCGTCGGTCTCGATGAGCTCCTGGAGGGAGCGGGACGGGACGTACTCCATGACCAGCCAGGGGTCGCCCTCGACCCGGACCACGTCGTAGACGCGGACCACGTTGGGATGGTTGAGCCGCGCGGACGTCCGCGCTTCGCGCAGCGTACGGGCGCGCAGTTCGTCCCGCTCGTTCTCGGCGAGCCAGTTCGGCGGCACGACCTGCTTCACCGCGACCTCGCGATGCAGCTCCTCGTCGCGCGCCCGCCAGACCTGGCCCATCCCGCCGCGACCGACCAGGTCGAGCAGGCGGTACCGTCCGGCGATCACTACGTCCCGCACCGCACTCCTCACCGCTGGTCAGTGGTCCACAATAGCCAACGGATCGGACGGTACCTATCGCACGGCGAGACGTCATGCCCTAACTGGCCGTACCGGCGAGCAGATTCCCTTCCGGAATGGTGATCGCGGACCGGTCCCGGGCCAGCAGGGCGGTGGCCCGGCGGGCCTGGAACCCGTCGTGGTCGCGGCGCGCGGCGGCGTAGCTGCCCGCGGTGCGGGCGGCGATCGCGGACCAGGCGTACCGCTGCGTGACCATGGTCCGGGCCCGGCGCGCCACCCGGCGGGCGAACACCTCGTCGGCGAGCAGCCGGTCCACGGCGCCGGCCAGCGCGTCCGGGTCGCCGTGCGGGAACGTCACCCCGGTCACCCCCGGCTCGACGATCTCGGCCAGCCCGCCGGTACGCGCCACCGCCAGCGGCGCGCCGGCGGCCGCCGCCTCCAGCGCGATCATGCCGAACGGCTCGTAGAGGCTGGGGATCACGGTGGCGTCGGTGGCGGCGAGCACCGCGGGCAGCTGGGTGGAATCCATGAAGCCGGCGAACCGGACGTGTCGCCCAGCCGCAGCCGCCGCGCCTGGTCGACGAGCTCGTCCTTGTACGGCCCGTCCCCGGCGATCACCACGCGCAGGCCGGGGTGCCGGTCGGCCAGGCGCGGCACCGCGTGCACCAGGTGCTGCACACCCTTCTCGTAGACCAGGCGGCCGGCGTACCCGACCAGCGGCCCGTCCGCGGCGAAGCGGGCCCGGGCGGAGGCGACCGCCTGCGGCCGGGCCCGCCAGGCCCGGTCGTCGACGCCGTTGGCGACCACGTCGATGCGCCCGGACGGTACGCCGAACAGCCGGGCCACCTGCTCGCGCATGTACCCGGAGCAGGCGATCACCCGCCCGGAGGCGTTGCTCAGCCAGTGCTCGACGCCGTGGATGGTGCGGTTCATCTCCTCCGGCAGCCAGCCCTGGTGCCGGCCCGCCTCGGTGGCGTGGATGGTGGTCACCAGCGGCACGTCCAGGTGCTCGGCAAGCGTGACGGCGG
>NZ_KK037233.1:6529270-6533109 GCF_000568915.1 Micromonospora sp. M42
CGCCAGCATCCCCTCGGACAGCGTCGCCGCGTACGCCCGCAGCAGGTCCCGGCCCTCGTCGGCCCGGTTCGTGCACAGGAACAGGCCCTCGTAGGAGATCATCGTGTCGCGCGACCAGGCCCCGAACCACGGGTAGCCGGCGACCACGTCCGGGCCGGTGGCGGTGCGTACCACGAACGCGTCGGCGGCGAGCGCGAGCGTCGCCTCGACCGCGTCGCCGGGCTTCGCCGCCGCCGTCACGGCCCGGTTGCGCCGCCGGGTCGACTCGACCACCGCTGTCGCCGGGGGCGGCTCCTCGGCCAGGTCGCCCGCCCAGGCCAGCACCGACACCGTCGCGCCGGGCTCGTCCAGCGCGCCGGTGAACCGGCCCGCGTACCAGAGGTCCTCGTCCGGGTGCAGGCCGCGCTCGGCCTCGGTCCGGTGGCGTACCCCGTGCCACCACTGGCCCTCCGGGGTCCAGTCCGGCCCGGCGAGCCGGTACGCGCCGTCGATCACCGCGCCGCCGGCCGCCGCCTCCAGCCGGGGCGCCGGACCGTCGGCGCGCCGCTCGCCGTGCGCGTCGCGCCACGTGCAGGCCGCCGCGAGGTCGAGCCGCACCGGGCCGCCGGAGATCAACCGGTGTACGACGGCGACGCAGGAGCGGCCGTACGTCATGGCGATCTCCCGTTCGATCACCACGTCGCCGACGCGCCACCGCCAGCGCGGCACCCCGTCGGTGAGGTCGAAGCGCTCCAGCAGCTCGAAGCCGCGCGGGTCGACCACGCCGGAGGACCACTCGTGCGCGCCGAGGCGGACCTGCCGCCCCGACGGCAGCGTCACCGCCGGGTCGAGGCTCACCAGTCCCACCTTTCGGGACGCGGGCGTGTCGCCGGCCACCACGAGCAGCCCGTGATACCGGCGGGTACGCAGCCCGGCGACGGTGCCCATGGCGTATCCGCCGAGGCCGTCGGTGACCAGCCATTCCCGCGTGGCGGCGGCGGACAGCTCACCGCAGACGCGCGGCCCGAAACGGATGTCGATCAACTTTCCTCCACCGGCAGCGAGGTGTGACATGCCACGGCGACAATGGCCGCTGTGGAGAAGTACCCCGGCGGCGTCGAAGATGTGCCAGTGATCACCGACCGGTCGACCTCCGCGTCCCCCGACCCCGAGCGGCACCGGCTCGCCCAGGCCGACGCCGGGGAGCAGGACTGGCGCGCATGGGGCCCCTATCTGTCCGAGCGGGCGTGGGGCACGGTACGTGAGGACTACAGCGAGCACGGCACGGCCTGGGACTACTTCCCCCACGATCACGCGCGGTCCCGAGCCTACCGGTGGAACGAGGACGGCATGGCGGGCGTCTGCGACGACCGGCAGACGTTCTGCTTCGCCCTGGCGCTGTGGAACGGGCGCGACCCGATCCTCAAGGAGCGGATGTTCGGCCTCGGCGGCGACGGCGGCAACCACGGCGAGGACGCCAAGGACTACTGGTGGTACCTCGACAGCACCCCCACGCACTCCTTCATGCGCTGGCGCTACCACTACCCGCAGGCCGCCTTCCCGTACGACGAGCTGGTCGCGGTGAACGCGCTGCGCGGCCGGGACGACACCGAGTACGAGCTGGTCGACACCGGCATCTTCGACGACGACAGGTACTGGGCGGTCACCGTCGACTACGCCAAGGCGTCCCCGACCGACATGTGCGTGGTGATCACCGTGGCGAACCGGGCCGACACCGACGAGACGCTGCACGTGCTGCCCACGCTCTGGTTCCGCAACACCTGGGCGTGGGGGCTGCCCGGCGCCGACCGGGTGCCGAAGCTGGTCGGCACGGGTTCCCGGCTCGTCGGTGAGCACTGGGTGCTCGGGCAGCTGCTGCTGGAAGGCGACGGCGACCCGGTGCCGCTGCTGTGCGACAACGACACGAACGCCGAGCGGCTGTGGGGGCTGCCGGGGCGGTCCGCGTACCCCAAGGACGGCATCAACGACCACGTGGTCAACGGCGCCGCCACCGTCAACCCGGAGCGCACCGGCACCAAGGGCGCGCTGCACTACGTGCTCGACGTGCCGGCCGGCGAGCAGCGGCAGATCCGGCTGCGGCTGACCCGCACCGCGCCGCCCCCGGCGGCCGCGCCGCCCGCCCCGGCCGACCTCGGTGACGGGTTCGACGCCGTGCTCTGGGCACGCCGGGCCGAGGCGAACCGGTTCTTCGACAGCGTGATCCCGGCCGCCGCCACCGCCGACGAGGCGCTGGTCGCCCGCCAGGCCATCGCCGGGCTGATGTGGGGCAAGCAGTTCTACCACTTCGACGTCGAGCGCTGGCTCACCGGCGACCCCGGCTCCACGCCGCCCGCCGGCCGCCGGCACGGGCGCAACAGCGCCTGGTGGCACATGAACAGCTTCGACGTGATCTCCATGCCGGACCCGTGGGAATATCCCTGGTACGCCGCATGGGACCTGGCCTTCCACTGCGTCACCATCGCCCGGGTCGACCCGGGCTTCGCCAAGGAACAGGTCCTCCTGCTGCTGCGCGAGTGGTACCTGCACCCCAACGGGCAGATCCCGGCGTACGAGTGGGCGTTCGGGGACGTGAACCCGCCGGTGCACGCCTGGGCGGCGCTGAAGGTCTTCGAGATCGACGGCTCCCGCGACCACGAGTTCCTCGCCCGGGTCATGCACAAGCTGCTGCTCAACTTCACCTGGTGGGTCAACCGCAAGGACACCGGCGGCAACAACGTCTTCGAGGGCGGCTTCCTCGGGCTGGACAACGTCGGCCCGTTCGACCGCTCGGCCGCGCTGCCGGTCGCCGGGGTGCTGGAGCAGTCCGACGGCACCGGCTGGATGGCCATGTACGCGCTCAACCTGCTCGACATGGCGATCGTGCTGGCCGAGCACGACCGCGCGTACACCGACACCGCCACCAAGTTCTTCGAGCACTTCGCGTACATCGCCGCGGCGGCGTACCACCAGGGGCTCTGGGACGCCGAGGACGCGTTCTTCTACGACGTGCTGCGCCTGGCCGACGGCACGAAGGTGCCGCTGAAGGTCCGCTCGGTGGTCGGGCTGCTGCCGCTCGCAGCCGTCACCCGGCTCACCGCCCGCACCATGCGCCGCCTGCCCGAGCTGGGCGCGCGGCTGCGCTGGTTCCTCACCAACCGCCCGGAGTACGCCGAGGTGATCGGCGGCCGCCGGATCGGCCCCGACGGCCGGCAGCAGCGGCTGCTGTCGATGGTCGCCCCGGACCAGGTGGTGCGGCTGCTGGCCCGGATGCTCGACACCGACGAGTTCCTCTCCGAGTACGGGCTGCGTACGCTGTCCCGAGCCCACCTGGACAAGCCGTTCACCGTCACGCTCGGCGGGCAGGAGTTCAGCGTCGGCTACGAGCCGGCCGAGTCGACCAGCGGCCTGTTCGGCGGCAACTCCAACTGGCGCGGCCCGATCTGGATGCCGACGAACTTCCTGCTGATCAGCGCGCTGCGCGACTACGCCGCGTTCTTCGGCGACGACCTGCAGGTCGAGTACCCGACCCGCTCCGGGGTCAAGCGGACGCTCGACGAGATCGCCGACGACCTGTCCGCGCGGCTGATCTCGCTGTTCACCCGCGACGGGTGGGGACGGCGGCCGATCTACGGCGCCGCGCAGCTGTTCCAGACCCACCCGGACTGGCGCGACCTGATCTGCTTCCCGGAGTACTTCCACGGCGACAACGGCGCCGGGCTGGGCGCCTGGCACCAGACCGGGTGGACCGCGCTGGTCGCCGACCTGATCCTCACGCTGCGCCGCTGACCGTGTGTGCGGGGCGCGACGGGAGAGCCTGCCGCGCCCCGCACGGTCACGCCAGCGGCAGGAACGCCAGCCGG
>NZ_KK037233.1:6533209-6551665 GCF_000568915.1 Micromonospora sp. M42
CCTTCGTCGGGTTCCACGGCAGCGCCTTGCCGGCGACCGGGTGGATCGCCCCGATGCCCGGCCGGGACACCGCGCCCGGACCGGCCGAGTTGCGGCCCTGCGGGTTGTCCAGCCAGCGCTGGTGGCCCCCGACGTAGACGGCCGCGCCGGTCACCGCCACCGACAGCAGCGTGTCGCCGCCGGTGTAGTTGGCCCAGGTGGGCTGCTTGCCGCCGGTGGCCGCACCGAACTCGAAACGCGCCGCGGTGTCGCAGAGCGTGGCCGGGAACGGGCCGCCGGTGGTGACCACCGCGAACCAGGTGCCGTCCGGCGAGATGTCGACGCCGCGCATGTAGACCGGCATCGTCCGCGCGCACTGCGGCTGGTAGCGGTCGGTGGCCCAGCCGGAGAGCGTGGTGCCCGACGCGCTCAGGTCGGCGACGGCGATCTGGTGCCGCGCCACGCCCGCGACGCTGCTGAAGCCGCCGACGAACACCAGCCGCCGGCCGTCGGCGGAGACGTCCAGCGCCTCGATCTTCACCGGCGCAGTGGCGCCGGAGGTGGTCGTGCGCGGACCGGCCAGGTTCAGGTTGACCGACGGATCGGCGGCTCCGGTGGTGGCGTTCACCGCCGCCAGGGCGCGCCGGGTCACCCCGCCGACGGTCTGGAACGCGCCGCCGACGATCAGCCGGTTGCCGACCAGGCGCATGTCGTTGACCTGGTTGTTCAGCGCCGGCGTGGTGAAACCGGCGACCCGCGCGCCGGTGGCCGCGTCGATCCGGGCCAGCCGGGACGCCGCGGTGCCGTTGACAGTGGTGAACGCGCCGCCGATGTAGAGCGAGCGGCCGTCCGGCGCGGCGGCGAGAGCCTTCACCGCGCCGTTCACCTGCGGCCGGAACGCGGTGTCGATCCGGCCGGTGGTCGCGTCGAGCGCCACCAGGCGGGGCATCGCCAGCTGGGCCGACTGCCCGGCGTTGCGCACCTTGGTGAACGTGCCGGCGACGTACACGCGGTTGCCGATCTGGAGGATGCGGTGCACGGTGCCGTCCAGCGCGTGCGGCGTCCAGTCGACCGGGTTCGTGCCGACGACTGTGGTGTGTGCGGCGTTGACGGCGAGCGCCGGGGATCCCGGCAGCGCCGCGCCCGCGACGGCGAGCGCCGCGGCCACGGCGACGGCCGCGCCCCGTCTGCGCCCGGGTGGATGATCGGGTGAGATCGTCATGGCCGAAGCATGTCGCCCGACCAGGGATCGCGCAGTCGGGTAGCCGCCGGTAACCGCCCGCCGACCGGATAATCCGCGTGGTCCGTCCGGCGACCGGGCAGTACGGTGTGCGAGGTCCGTGAGGGAGGGAGCCCCATGCCGCCGCGCCGGGATGCCGCCGTGCTGGTCTTCGACGCCGACGACACGCTCTGGGAGAACAACGTCCTGTTCGAGCGGGTGATCGACGACTTCCTCACCTGGCTCGACCATCCCACGCTGGACCGGGCCCGCATCCGCGCGGTGCTCGACGACATCGAGCGGGCCAACGCCGTCGCGCACGGCTACGGCAGCAAGGTCTTCCTGCGCAGCCTCGGCGAGTGCCTGGAGAAGCTGCGCGAGCGTCCGGCCACCGACCGGGAACGCGCCGAGATCGATCAGCTCGCGGCGGCTCTGATCGGGCACCAGGTCGAGCTGATGCCGGGGGTGGCCGAGACGCTCGACGACCTGGCCGGCCGGCACGAGCTGCTGCTGCTCACCAAGGGCGAGCGCGAGGAGCAGCAGCGCAAGCTGGACGCCTGCGGGCTGCTGCACCACTTCCGCGCCGCGCACATCGTGCCGGAGAAGGACGCCGACACGTACCGCTGGCTGGCCCGCGAGCACACCTTCGACCCGGCCGCCGCCTGGATGATCGGCAACTCCCCGCGCTCGGACATCCTGCCCGCCCGGGCCGCCGGGATGAACGCGGTCTTCATCCCGAACGAGAACACCTGGATCCTGGAGCACGACGAGCTGGACCCGTCCGACTCCCAGGTGATCCGGCTGGCGGCGTTTCCCGACCTGGTCCAGCACTTCTAGGCGGCCGGTAACGTCCGGGAGGTGCCACTCACCTTCCCGTCGCACCTGGCGCCGGTGCTGCCGCTGAAGCTGTGGCGGCCCCGCTGGTTCGACGGGGTGGCGCTGTGCGCCGGTGCGGTGGCGCCGGACGCCGCGTACCTGTTCACCGGCACGCCGCTGGCGCTCGGCATGCGTACACACACGCTCGGCGGGCTGCTCTGGTGGGGGCTGCCGGTCGCGCTCGCGTACGCCTGGGTGGCGCGCCGCGTGGTCGCCGGCGTCGTCGCGCACCTGCCGGGACGGCGGTTCTTCGGCTGGGCCTGGTACGCGACGCTGGCCGGGGTGCGGCATCCCTGGCAGGTGTCGGTCTGCTCGGCGCTCATCGGCGCGTTCAGTCACGTCGCGTGGGACCGGGTCAGCCACAGCGAGCGCCTGCCCCGGCTGTTCGGCGTCACCGACTTCCACGCCCTGACCGGCGTGTACTGGTACCAGTTCGTGGACGTGACGGCCGGGCTCGGCGGCGGGCTGCTGGTGGTCGTCCTGGCCGTGGGGGAGGCCCGCCGGGGACAGCAGGCCCGGGGCGTCGCGCCGCCGCTGCCGGCGGCGAACCCGGCCGTGTTCTGGCGGGTGGCGCTGGCGGTCACCGGGCTCGGCGCGCTGCTGCTGCCCGCGCTGCCGGCGGCGGACGTCGCCGCCCCGGCCGGCGTACGGGCGCTGCACGTGGCCGCGCTGGCGCTCGTCGCCGGGGCCGCCGCGGCCCGGAGCGTCCCGCCGGGGCAGGCCGGGCGCAGTCCGCGTCTCGAAGTCGAACAGCGCGAAACCGGCTGACCCCGTTACGCCGACATGCCGCAATTCCGCATAGACATCAATCACAGGCGCGGCCACCGGTCATCGCTTGTCCGGCCTGCGCGTACGCGCCTAACCTGAGCCGGCGTCCACGCCTCGTCGGGGTGAGACGGGGGCGCACCGGAGTCCGGTGGTAAGAGCACCGTGGAGCTGAGTGCGGGCATACCGGCTCGCCGCGCGGAGCCCGGCGAACGGCGTCGTGCCACGCCTGCCGGGTTCCCGCGGCGCAGACCGCTACCCAACCGGACGGCCGGGGTCAGGGCCGGGGAGTTGCGGACCCGGTCCTGACCCGTCCGGCCCCGGAAACAGGCGCCGGAATCGGGTGGGACGCCTCTGGTGCGCGGGCCGGTCACGGAGCGACACTGAGTCATGACTCCTCAGCGCGTACCGCTGCTCGCCGGCCTGGTCGTGCTGCTCGCGGCGGCCTGCACGTCCACGGCGTCCACGCCCTCGATGAACCGCCCGTCGAAGGGCGCGAAGAGCCCCCCGGCGGCGACCGCGACGGAGGCCACGCCCACCCCGCCCGTGCCGACCGAAGCGGCCTCGACGGGCGGCTCGTGGCGTGTCACCTGGGACTGGGCCGTGCCCGGCCAGCCGGCCCGGGTCGCCCACCGGGTCCGGGTGCCGGTCACGCCGCCGCCGGGGGAGCCGCTGCCGGTCCTGGTGGCGGTGGACGTCGGCGACCACCCGGCGGAGGGCTTCAGCCGGATCACCTTCGCGTTCCGCGGGCCCACCCCGTCCTACCAGGTCGCCTACGTGCCGCGGGTGGTGACCGAGGGCCGGGGCGCGCCGGTCGCGCTGCCCGGTACCGCGTACCTGTCGGTGCGGTTCGAGCCGGCCCAGGCGCACGACGCGCGCGGCGGCGGAACGGCGGACCTGCCGCCGGCGGCGATCCGCTTCCCGACGTTGCGCGGATGGGCGGTGGCCGGCGACTTCGAGGGGCACCTCAGTTTCGGGCTCGGCCTGCTGCCGCCGGACGACGGCCGCCTGCCGGTGCGGCTTGGGGAGTCCACCCGCCCCGGACGGCACGCACGTCGTGGCCGTGGACGTGCGGCGCAGCTGACGCCGGCGTCAGCGGTCGATGATGTTGTTGTTCTCGTCGATGCCGTGGGTGCGCCAGTAGACGTCCCACTCGTCGTCGACGTGCTGCGGCACCTTGCCCTCCGGGTAGCGCACATACGGCGGGGACGGCTCTTCCCCGTCCGGCACGCAGGAACTACCGCCCTGCGGGCCGACCGCGATCACCGGGTACTCGTCGCTGCCGCAGATGCTCTGCCGCAGGGAACAGCCGGTGGTCGCCATCAGCCCGGCCAGTCCGAGCACGGCAAGAACGATCATGATTCGAGTTCGCACGGGGAGAATTGTCGTCGCCCCGGGCGGACCCGCCATCGGTACGCGTACTCAATTCCAGGGTGCGGCCCGGGCTCAGGTCAGCTCGCCCCGCACGATCGCCACCGCGACCCGGCAGAACTCGTCCATGTCGGGCTGGAAGCCGGCCGCGATGTCCGGGTGCAGGCCGGAGCGGGTCTCGTCGAGCAGGCGGCGGCACACGTCCTCCACCGGCTCGCCCGCGTAGCCGGAGCGGACCCGGTCCGCGGCGGCCTGCAGGGCCGAGGTCAGCTGATCCTCCAGCGGGCCACGCAGCTTCTGCTGCACAGGGTCAAGCCCGCTCGGGTCGAGCGTGACATGTGGCTCCGACATCGGCGCTCCCTTCGTCGGCGTCCGCGGTACCCCACCGCGAACGTCGGTCAAACCATCGTCGGTACGGCCGACACCCGGACCAGGTACGAGAACTCCTCCGCCGGCTCCTCGACGTACGACAGCCGGCGGATCTGCCGGTCGTCGGACCAGAGCGCGACGTCGACCAGCACCCCGAGGTGGGCGAGACCGATGTTGGCGACCCGCTTCTTGTCCTGGAGCACCGCGCACACGCCGCCGAGCAGGGTGCTGGCGTCGGAGGTGCGGTGCCCGGGCGGGCACCGCAGGGTGAGGTCCACCTCCACCGGGCCGGTGAGCGGCGTCCACCCGGTGCGCTGGGCCGCCGTGCAGGCGGCCTGGAGCAGGGTACGGACTCTCGTCGCCTGCCGGTGCCCGGCGGCGAAGATGGACAGGGCCTCGGTCTTGACCGGGGGCAGGCCGCTCACCTCGAACGTCAGGGCGAGAGCGCGGGTGTCCTGCACGACGGCACCTCCTCGGGGCGAATCCTGCCCAACCGGGGAACGAGCGGACGGCACTTTCCCGACAGAACCAACCGATCGGGCGGGCAGTGGGGGACGGCCGGAGGCGTATCGACGTCGACGGCGACGCGCCGGCTACGGAGCCAGCCCCACGCTAATGCACGACCGCTGACGCTCGGTAGCCTCGCCGTTTCACGACGTGGGACGGCGTGTCGGCCGCGCCCCGTCGTCGCGCTGCCGACGGTGTGCGGCGCCGTCACCGTCACATGTCCGTGATGTTTCGCTCCGTCGCAGGTCGGGCACGTTCAGCCGCACGACACGCCCGGGGCGTTCGGTGATCGGACCGAGAACCCCGCCGTCTCGCCGTGCGCCGGGGCACGGGTCACTCCCCGGTTCTTCGCCGAAGAGAGGGGGAGGGTGATGACGACAGTCCCCGACACGGCCGCACGACGGCCGGCCGGACGCGCGGTGGCGGCAGCCGCCGCGCTCGCGTTGGTGGCCCCGCTGGCAGCCTGCGGATCCGGCGGCGACGGCGGCGTCCCCACGATCAACCTGTACTACCCGCCGGAGCAGAACCTGCAGAAGGTCGTCGACACCTGCAACACGGCGGCGCAGGGCCGGTACCGCATCGACTACCGGGTGCTGCCGCGCGAGGCCGACGAGCAGCGGGTGCAGATGGTGCGGCGGCTCGCCGCGCAGGACAGCGGGATGGACGTGCTCGGCCTGGACGTCACGTGGACCCAGGAGTTCGCCAGCGCGAAGTGGATCCGGGAGTGGACCGGCGAGGACAAGGCCGAGGCGGAGCGGGGCACGCTGGCCGGCCCGCTGGACACCGCCCGGTACGAGGACAAGCTGTACGCCGCGCCCAAGAACACGAACGTGCAGCTGCTGTGGTACCGGTCGGACCTGGTGTCGCAGCCGCCGAAGACCTGGGACGAGATGATCTCCGCCGCCCAGCAGCTCAAGGAGCAGGGCAAGCCGTACCAGGTGCTCACCATGGGCGCCCAGTACGAGGGCCTGGTGGTCCTCTACAACACGCTCGCCGAGAGCGCCGGCGGCAAGATCCTCAGTGACGACGGCAAGAAGGCGGAGATGGACGCCGGCGCGGTACGCGCGCTCGACCAGCTCAAGAAGTTCGCCACGTCCGGCGTGACGTCGCCGTCGTTCAGCAACGCGCTGGAGGACCCGGTGCGGCTGGAGTTCCAGTCCGGCAAGGGCGCGTTCCAGGTGAACTGGCCGTTCGTCTATCCGGCGCTCCAGGAGGCCAACCCGGAGCTGGCGAAGAACGTGAAGTGGGCCCGGGTGCCGGGCATCGAACCGGGCACCCCCAGCAAGGTCACCATCGGCGGGGTCAACCTGGCGGTCAGCAGCTACTCGAAGCACCCGGAGGAGGCGTTCGAGGTGGCCCGCTGCCTGCGCAACGCCGAGAACCAGAAGTTCTCCGCCGTCAACGACGGCGTGCCGCCCACCATCGAGGCCGTCTACGACGACCCGGAGATGACCGAGGCGTACCCGATGAAGGAGACCATCCTGGAGGAGCTGAAGGAGCCGGCGGTGCGACCGCTGACCCCGGCGTACCAGAGCATCTCCACGGTGATGTCGGCGATCCTGTCGCCGCCGTCGGCGATCCGGCCCGAGCAGACCGCCGACGAGCTGCGCAAGGCGATCTCCGACGCGCTGGAGTCCAAGGGGGTTCTGCCATGAGCGTGAACGCCACCCCGGCCGGCGCGCAGGCCGCCGCCGAGGCCGAGTCCGAGCAGCCCGGCGGCCGGCACGCCGCAGTGCCGCAGCAGCGGTCGCGGCGCGGCTCCCGCGCCCCGCTGAGCGAGAACAAGCGGGCCGAACGGCGGCTCGGCTGGCTGCTGTGCGCACCGGCCGCGCTGGTCATGGTGCTGGTCACCGCGTACCCGATCCTGTACTCCGTCTGGTTGTCGCTGCAACGCTTCGACCTGCGCTTCCCCGACGAGCGGCAGTTCGTCGGGCTGGAGAACTACGTCACCGTGCTCACCAACGACTTCTGGTGGACCGCGTTCGGGGTGACCGCCCTGATCACCGTGGTCACCGTCGCGGTCGAGCTGGTGCTCGGCATGGGCCTGGCGCTGATCATGCACCGGACGCTCGTCGGCCGGGGGATCGTCCGCACCGCCGCGCTGATCCCGTACGGCATCGTCACTGTGGTCGCGGCGTTCTCCTGGCGGTACGCCTGGACGCCCGGCACCGGCTACCTGGCGAACCTGTTCGACGGCAGCGCCCCGCTCACCGAGCGGGCCAGCTCGCTGGCGATCATCATGCTGGCGGAGATCTGGAAGACCACCCCGTTCATGGCGCTGCTGCTGATGGCCGGGCTGGCGCTGGTGCCGGAGGACCTGCTCAAGGCGGCCTCCACCGACGGCGCGACGGCGTGGCAGCGGTTCACCAAGGTGATGCTGCCGGTGATGAAGCCGGCCATCCTGGTCGCGCTGCTGTTCCGCACGCTCGACGCGTTCCGGGTCTTCGACAACATCTTCGTGCTCACCAACGGCGGCAACGAGACGTCGTCGGTGTCGATGCTCGCCTACAACAACCTGATCCGGGGCCTGAACCTCGGCATCGGCTCCACGATGTCGGTGCTGATCTTCATCACCGTGGCGATCATCGCCTTCGTGTTCGTGAAGCTGTTCGGCACCGCTGCCCCGGGCAGCGACGATGGGGAGAGGCGCTGACATGGCAGTGGAATCCACCACGCGGGCGAAGGTGCGCTGGGGCCTGCTGGACGTCGTGGTCGTCGTCTTCGCGCTGGTCCCCGTGCTCTGGATCGCCTCGCTGTCGTTCAAGACCCCGGCCACGCTCACCGACGGCAAGTTCTGGCCGCGCGAGTGGACGCTGGACAACTACCGGACCATCTTCGACACCGACCAGTTCGTCCGGGCCCTGATCAACTCCATCGGCATCGCGCTGATCGCCACCACCATCGCGGTGGTGCTCGGGGCGATGGCCGCGTACGCGATCTCCCGCCTGGACTTCCCCGGCAAGAAGCTGCTGGTCGGCGTCTCGCTGCTGATCGCGATGTTCCCGCAGGTGTCGCTGGTGTCGCCGCTGTTCGAGATCGAGCGGCAGCTCGGCCTGTTCGACACCTGGCCGGGCCTGATCCTGCCCTACATCACGTTCGCGCTTCCCCTCGCCATTTACACCCTGTCGGCCTTCTTCAAGCAGATCCCGTGGGACCTGGAGAAGGCGGCGAAGATGGACGGCGCCACCCAGGCCCAGGCGTTCCGGCGGGTGATCGCGCCGCTGGCCGCGCCGGGCGTGTTCACCACCGCCATCCTGGTCTTCATCTTCTGCTGGAACGACTTCCTGTTCGCGATCACGCTCACCTCGACCGAGCGGTCCCGCACGGTCCCGGTGGCGCTGCAGTTCTTCACCGGCGAGTCGCAGTTCGAGGACCCCACCGGGGCGATCTGCGCCGCCGCTGTGGTGATCACCGTGCCGATCATCCTGTTCGTGCTCTTCTTCCAGCGCCGCATCGTCTCCGGTCTGACCTCCGGCGCAGTCAAGGGATAGGTGGTAGCAATGGCCGACATCGTGCTGGACAAGGTGAGCAAGCGGTTCCCGGACGGGACCACCGCCGTACAGGACGTCGACCTGGAGATCGCCGACGGCGAGTTCGTCATCCTGGTCGGTCCGTCCGGCTGCGGGAAGTCCACCACGCTCAACATGATCGCCGGGCTGGAGGACATCAGCTCCGGTGAGCTGCGCATCGGCGGCGAGCGGGTCAACGACAAGGCGCCCCGCGACCGCGACATCGCCATGGTCTTCCAGTCGTATGCGCTCTACCCGAACATGACCGTTCGGGAGAACATGGCGTTCCCGCTGCGGCTGGCGAAGCTGGACAAGGAGACCATCAACCAGAAGGTCGACGAGGCGGCGAAGGTGCTGGAGCTGACCGCGCTGCTGGACCGCAAGCCGGCCAACCTCTCCGGCGGCCAGCGGCAGCGGGTGGCGATGGGCCGGGCGATCGTCCGCCAGCCCAAGGCGTTCCTGATGGACGAGCCGCTGTCGAACCTGGACGCCAAGCTGCGGGTGCAGATGCGCACCGTGGTGTCGCGGCTGCAGAAGCAACTCGGCACCACCACCGTCTACGTCACCCACGACCAGACCGAGGCGATGACGCTCGGCGACCGGGTGGTCATCATGCGCGGCGGCGCGGTGCAGCAGGTCGGCCCGCCGCAGGAGCTGTACGACCACCCGCGCAACCTCTTCGTCGCCGGGTTCATCGGCTCGCCCTCGATGAACTTCGTGCACGCCGCGGTGGAGGACGGGAAGCTGCGGACCGCGCTCGGAGACGTGCCGGTCGGCGAGCGGGTCCGCCGCGAGCTGGAGGCCGGTGACGCGCCCCGCGAGCTGATCCTCGGCATCCGGCCGGAGCACTTCGAGGACGCCGCGTTGATCGACGACGAGACCCGCCGCCGGGGCATGGAGTTCGAGGCGCCGGTGGACATCGTCGAGTCGATGGGTTCGGACAAGTACGTCTACTTCACCGTCGAGGGGGAGCGGGCGACCGCCGCCGAACTGGAGGAGCTGGCCGCCGACGCGGGCGCGGCGGACTTCGCGGGCGGCGGCTCGAACCTGGTCACCCGCCTGTCGGCGGAGTCCCCGGTACGCGAGGGCGAGTCGCGCCGGGTGTGGTTCAACCTGGAGAAGATCCACCTGTTCGACCCGGGCAGCGGCCGTAACCTGACGCTGCACGAGGGCCGTTCGGCCGGCGCTCTGGCCGACTGACCCCGGACGCGCGAAGGGCCGGTGGCACGCGGTGCCGCCGGCCCTTCGGCCTTGTCCGGCCAGCTCACCCTCCCTCCGTAGTCGGCCATCGGCGTGAGTGGAACGCCACGGGTGTCTCGGCGCGGTTTTGACACCCATGGCGTTCCACCGAGCACGAGCGCGGCGACCCGATGCGCCGATGGCCGCAGAGCAGAGGGGATGCTCGGCAGCAGAGGAGAATGAGGTAGGGCAACGGCGGGAGCCGTCGCTCACCAGGAGTGACGCAGCTCCAGGCCGAGGAAGCGGGCGTAACCCGTCAGCGCGGCGTCCACCCGGGTGCGCAGCGCGGCGTCGAACGGCACGAGCTGGTGCACTGTCACTGTCACCGCCCGCGCGCCGATCGTCCGCGTCCAGGTGCCGACCACGCGCCCGCCGCGCACCACGGTCGACCGGAACATCCCGTTGTTGCCGGGGACCACCGCTGCGGCGTGCGCCGGGTCGAGCATCAGCGACCGGTCCTTGAAGCCGAGCAGGTATTCGTCGAAGCCGGGCAGCGTGTGCACGTCGTCGACGGGCGCGCGGGGCGTGTCGAGCAGCGCGGCGTCGACCACCGCCGGCTCGCCGTCGACCTCGACCGGGGCGAGCAGGTCACCGGCCAGCGTGATCGCCCGGGTCGCGTCGGTGACGGTGAGGCCGGTCCACCGGGCCAGCTCGTGCCGGGTCACCGGGCCGTGGCCGCGCACGTAGCGGTGCGCCAGCAACGACAGCGCCTCGTCGCGCTCCGGGCGGCGCGGATCGGGCGCCCACTCGTCGAGCAGCACGAACGTCTGTTCGTTGCCGACGTGCGGGGCGATGCAGGTGACGCCGCGCTGGCTGGCGTACCAGAGCAGGTGATAGCCGCGTTGACCGTCCGTGTCCAGCCCGGCGGCGCGCAGCGCGGCCAGGCACTCGGCGCGGGTGAGCCGGCCGCCGCCGGCCAGCGCCGCACCCAGCACCTCACCGGCCCGTTCACCGTCGGCGACCGTCAGCCCGAGCTGCCGCCACCGCGAGGCGATGCCGGCCAGCGTCCGCACCCCGGTCAGGTCCAGCAGCCACCGCGCGTCGCGCGCCGGCACCAGGTGCACGGTGCCGCGCATCGGCCAGGTGCGCAGGGCCTCGCGCCGCTCCAGCGCCGCGCGGACGTCGTTCTGGGTGGCGCCGGGAAGGCGTACGCCGAGCGACCACAACCCGCTCGCGGCGTCCTGGGCCTGCATGGCGCCGAACCACTCGACCACGTCGGCGACGCCCTCGGGACGGGCCGTCGGGTGCGGGCGCAGCAGCAGGCCGGTCATCCGTAGCGCGAGCGCCTCGGCGCGGCTGAGGCGAACGGTCACGGGCGTCAGCGTAGGCCCGGGGTCCGACAGCCCCTGATCGCGCTGCGCCGGCCGCGCTGCCGACGAAGCGCGATCCCCCGTTCAGGTTCCCGGCGCGGGGGCAGCCGACTTGGCTGGCGCCGGTCCGACCAGGATCCTCGCTGAGCTGGGCCGGGAAAGCGTTTTCGCGCGGAACTTGCGCAAATCTTGAGCCTCGGTCAGTCGAGCCGCCGGTGCATGACGAGCAGGTCGACGTACCCCCGGGTGGGGTGCCGGAAGCCCTCCGGCACCCGGCCGATCACCGCGAAGCCCAGCGACCGCCACAGCGCGACCGCCCGGGTGTTGGTGGCCACCACCGCGTTGAACTGCATGGCCCGGTAGCCGTCGGCCCGGGCCGCGGCGAGCACGTGCCCGGCCAGTGCCCGCCCGACGCCGTGCCCGGCGGCGGCCGGGGCGACCATGAACGAGGCGTTCGCCACGTGGTCGCCGGGGCCGCCCTGGTTGGGCGCGAGCTTCGCCGAGCCGAGCACCGCGCCGTCCGGCGCCACCGCGACCACCGTCCGCGCCGGTGGGCCCGGCATCCAGAGCCGCCGGGCCTGCTCCTGCGTGACGTCCGGGGGCCAGGTGTACGTCTCGCCGGCCGCGACGATCTCGCGCAGGAACGGCCAGATCAGTGGCCAGTCGGCGGCGGTGGCGGTGCGGATCTCCACCTGGCGAGCATGCCACGCCCGCCGTTTGACGCGACAAGTAACGGGTAGTCGCGGGAGTTGACCCCAAACGAGGAGGGATCGTCTGATGGATGGCCAGGTCAAGGTCGCGGTGATCTACTACAGCGCGACCGGCATCACCTACCAGATGGCGCAGTCGGCAGTCGAGGCGGCGGAGGAAGCCGGTGCCGAGGTGCGCCTGCGCAAGGTGCGTGAGCTGGCGCCCGACGAGGCGATCCGCTCCAACTCGGGCTGGCAGGCGCACCGGCTGGAGACCCAGGACGTGATGGAGGCCCAGCCGGACGACCTCTCCTGGGCCGACGTGGTGATCATGGGTTCGCCCACCCGGTACGGCATGGTCGCCGCCCAGCTCAAGCAGTTCATCGACACCACCGGCCCGCTCTGGGCGGCCGGCGCGCTCGCCGACAAGGTGTACAGCGGCTTCACCTCGACCGCCACCTCGCACGGCGGCCAGGAGGCGACGCTGCTGTCGCTGTACACGATCTTCTACCACTGGGGCGGGATCGTGGTGACCCCCGGCTACACCGACCCGAGCCAGTTCGTCGCCGGCAACCCGTACGGCGCCTCGCACACCAGCAACAACGGCGAGGTGGCCCCGGACCACGTGGCCCTGACCGCCACCGCGCTGACCGCCAAGCGGGCCACGCTCATGGGCGCCGCGCTGAAGCGGGGCATGGCCGGCTGACCGGCGGATGGCGACCGGTGGCCGGACGGGGGCTCTCGAACCCGTCCGGACCACCGGTCGCCCCTCGCCCTACCCGCGATCGGCCGCTCCATGCGCGCTCAGCGCGGGCCGGTCGAGCAGATGTCCGAGCAGATCCGCCAGGACCGAGGTGCCGTCCTGGCTCAGCACCGACTCCGGGTGGAACTGCACCCCGGCGAAACCCGCCCCGCGCAGTGCGTGCACCGCGCCGTCGGCCGGGTCGCGGGACAGCTCCACCGGGCCGTACGGGCCGGTCATCCGGTCGGCGTCGGCGCGGGCGGTGAAGCTGGCGTAGAAGCCGACCCGGCGGGTCACCCCGAACACCGGCACGTCGCGCGGCAACCCCTGGTACGGCGCGTCCCGCCGGTGCAGCGGCAGACCCAGCAGCCCGGCGAGCAGCTGGTGGCCCAGGCACACCGCGAGCGTCGGCCGACCGGAGGCGAGCAGCTCAGCCAGCAGCGCCCGCAGCGCCACCATCTTCGGCGCGTCCGGGTCCCGCGGGTCGCCCGGCCCGGGGCCGACCACCACCAGGTCGTACCCGTCGAGCGGGCCCGGGTCCGGCCAGTCCCGCCGGGTCACCGCCAGCCCCAGCGCGCCGAGCTGGTGGGCGAGCATGCCGGTGAATGTGTCCTCGCCGTCGACGATCAGCGCCCGTCGGCCGGCGAGCCCGCGCAGCGCCAGCGCGCCCGGCCGGCGCTGCTCCAGCCAGAACCGGGCCAGCGGCGCGTTGCGGGCGGCCAGCGCGGCGCGTACCTCCGGGTCGTCGGCGTACCTGACGGCCGGCTCGGCGCCGGTGCCCGGCGCGTCCGGGCCGAGACCGAGCGCGGCCAGCACGCCCGCCGCCTTCGCGTGCGTCTCGGCGACCTCCCCGGCGGTCGTCGAGTGCCGCACCAGCGTGGCGCCGACCGGCACCCGCAGCGCGCCCTCGGGCGAGATCTCGGCGGTCCGGATCAGGATCGGCGCGTCCAGCGTCTGCCGGCCCTGCTCGTCGCGTCCGAGCAGCGCGAGCACGCCGGCGTAGTAGCGCCGGCCGGCGCGCTCGTGCCGGGCGATGACCCGGCAGGCGTTCTCCATCGGGCTGCCGGTCACGGTCGGGGCGAACATGGTCTCCCGCAGCACCTCCCGCACGTCCCGGGAGCAGCGCCCGGCCAGCAGGTACTCGGTGTGCGCCAGGTGCGCCATCTCCTTCAGGTACGGCCCGACCACCTGGCCGCCGTGCTCGGCGACCACGGCCATCATCTTCAGCTCCTCGTCCAGCACCATGTACAGCTCCTCCACCTCCTTCGGATCGTGCAGGAAGCGCAGCAGCTCAGCCCGGTCGACGGTCTCGCCCCGGTGCCGGAACGTGCCGCTGATCGGGTTCATCTCGACCAGACCGTCGGCGACGCTGACGTGCCGCTCCGGGCTGGCGCCGACCAGGATCCGGGCGCCGGTGTGCACCAGGAACGTCCAGTACGCGCCCCGCTCGCGCAGCAGCAGCCGGCGCAGCGCGGCCAGGGCCGCGGCAAGTGGGTCGCCCTGCACCGTGGCGCGCATGGTGCGGTGGATGACGAAGTTCGCGCCCTCACCCCGGCCGATCTCGTCGGCCAGCACCCGGTCCACCACCGCCGCGTACTCGTCGTCGGCGATGTCGAAGCCGGCGTCGGTGGTGCGTACGGCGGCGTCGGGCAGCGCGCCGAGCAGCTCGGCCAGTGGTATCCGCCGGTGCGCCTCGACGGTCAGGAACTCCAGCGGCATGCCGTCGTCCACGCACTCGAAGCCACGCTCGGTGACCTGCCGGAACGGCACCACTGCCAGCGTGCGCGGGCCGGCGCCGTCGTCGGGCAGCGGCAGGTCGGCGAGCCGGTCGGCGGTGCGTACCGGACCGGTGAACAGGTCGACGTGGTCGGCGCCCTCGCGGCGGACGAGCGCGAACGGGCCGGGGTCGTGGCCGGCCGCGACGGCGGCGAGCGGGTCGGACGGGCGGGTCATCGGGTCTCCTCGGTGGGCCGGTGACCGCCGACGTGGGCGACCCGGGATGCCGGGGAAGACCGGCGGCCGCCTCGTCGGGCGGCCGCGTGGGGAAGCTACGCGCGGGGGTGGGCCGCCGGGTCGGCGGGCCACCAGCAGGACAGGTGCGCGGGCATGACCGTCACTGTACGCGATCAGCCCGCCTCCGGTAAGCCGGTCGCGCCGGGTAGGTTGATCGGCGATGGACATCCTCGCTCTCGATCTGGGCACCTCCTCGGTGCGTGGGCTGGTGCTCGACGCGGACGCGGTGCCGCGTCCGGGCGCGCTGGCCCGTCGCCGGGTGCATCTGGTCACCGGGGACGACGGCACCGGGACGCTGGACGGCCCGGCCTACCTGGCGTGCCTGACGGAGTGCCTGGACGAGCTGGCCGCCGGCGGGCACCTGCGGGACGTGGACCTGGTGGCCACCTCCGCGCAGTGGCACTCGGTGCTGCCGCTGGCCGCCGACGGCACCCCGTCGGGACCGGTGCTGACCTGGCTGGACACCCGGCCGGAGGCGCTCGCCGGCGCGGTCGGCCCGGCCGACCCGGCGGACTTCCACAGGCGTACCGGCACGTGGTGGCACCGCTGCTTCTGGTCGGTGCGGCTGCCTGGCTGCGGGAGCACGGCGCGCGGAACGCACGCTTCACCGGGCTGGCCGAGTACGTGCTCGGCGCGCTGCTCGGCGACGTG
The DNA here is from genome assembly GCF_000568915.1 of Micromonospora sp. M42. NCBI lineage: Bacteria > Bacillati > Actinomycetota > Actinomycetes > Micromonosporales > Micromonosporaceae > Micromonospora > Micromonospora sp. M42. Next base: position 6,548,449 of record NZ_KK037233.1, read on the forward strand.
CCGATGTCCATGTCGATGGCTTCCGGCACCGGGCTGCTCGAACTGCGCCGCCTGGACTGGGACCCGGAGGCGTGCGAGCTGGCCGGCGATAGACCGGAGCAGTTGCTGCGGCTGGCCCCGGACGGCTGGCACGGCCGGTTGAACGCGGAGCACGCGCGGCGCTGGCCGAAGCTGGCCGGGGCGCGGTGGGCGGCGTCGGGGTACTTTTTGTGATCCGAACCAACATCAGAGATGGGCCCCAATATACGACTCCATCTACCATCTGTCTCGACTTCGTTAAAACGAATTCCACACCGCGGGCGTAGAGCTTCATTGTTCGAGGGTTTCACTGGGCGAGCCCATCTGTGCCAGTGAGCTAGATATCGCCAGTCGGTCAGTCTTTTCTCTGCCTCCGGTTATGTCACAGCGCGGCGCGCGCAAGTCACTTATTGGATTACAGGTATCCGGATGAGCCGGACTAACGAAGACGTACTTGCCCCCTCTCGCTGGGGTACTATAGCTGTGCCTTGAAGCTTTAGGGCACCCCCACTGACGGGCGCGGAGCCGCCGCCGCTGCCGGAGCAGCTCTGGCGGTACCGGGTGGACCACAACCACGTGGTGACCGGCGCGGCGTACTCCAGTGGCGGCAACCTGTTCGCCTGGGCCAACCGGGAGCTGCGGCTGCCCGAGGGCGCGGCGCTCGAGGCGGCGCTGCGCCGGACCACCGGCTCGGTGCGGGCCAACCCGCGGCTGGGCGGTGACCGGCCGCCGGGCACGGCCCCGGCGGGCTCGGGCGAGCTGCGTGGGCTCAGCTTCGGCACCACCGCCGTGGACGTCCTCGCCGGGCTGATGGGTGGCCTGTGCCGGCTCGTCGTCGACGACCTGGTCCTGCTGGAGGGTGGCGTCGGCGAGCCGATGGAGGTGGTCCTCGGCGGCGGGGCGCTGACCGCCTCGCCGTGGTGGCGCGCGGCGTTCGCCGACGCGCTCGCCCCGCGCGAGGTGCGGTGGCAGCGCAACCCGGAGATCGGGGCGGCCGGCGCGGCGCTCGTGGCGCTGGGACGTCTGCCCGAGGCGGCGCACATCGGCGGCATCGGCCGGACGGACGAAACCGCCTCGCACGCGTGACGGTCCGCCCGAAGCGCTGACCGGCCTGCTCGTGCCGTCCGGGCGGCCGTTGACACGGACCGCCGGCCTGGTTGGATGGACTCCGCTCCCCGACGTGGTGGAGTGGAACGAGGAGGCAGGTGTGGGCGCAGGTCCCGACCCGGCTCGTGGCGCGGTCCCGCAGCCGCACCGGCGGCGCTCCGGGTTCCGGCTGCGGGACTGGCGGATGGGCACCAAGCTCGCCACCGTGCTGGTGATTCCGTCGCTGGCGTTCCTCGTCCTGGCCGTCATCCAGACGCGCGGGCTGGTCGGGCAGACCACCACGCTGAGCGCCTTCGCCGAGCAGGTGGGCATCGGCCGGCAGATCGCCGTGGCCGTCGACCGGCTCCAGCACGAGCGGGACCGTACCGCCGGGGAGCTGGCGGGGCTGCGCCGCGCCGGCACCGGCGCCGACCGGGACGCCGCGGTCGCCGCCCTGAAGCCGCTGCAGGCGGCCACCGACCGCGCGGTGGCGGACCTGCGTACCGCGGCCGCGCCGCTGGCCGACGCCGACGCGGCCTGGCGGGTGTCCTACTCGGAGGCGCTGGAGGCGTACGACCAGGTCGTCAACATCCGCGCCGCGGTGGCGCCGGCGGTGCTGTCCAGCGACACCGTCCTCAGCAACTACCACCGGTCCGTCGCGGCGCTGCTGAACCTGCTGGCCGAGCCGTCGCCCGGCGGCGGGCGGCAGGAGCTGACCGAGGCGGTGCTGCGCTACGTGCAGCTGTCCCGGGTCAAGGAGTTGTCCTCGCGGATCCGCGCGGAGCTCTACGCCGCCGCCCGCTCCGGCCGGTACGAGGCCGACGACCAGGTGACGCTCAGCGACCTGCGGGCCCAGCAGCTCACCGCGCTCGGCGCGTTCCGGGTCGCGGCGACCGCCGACCAGATCCGCCGCTACGACCAGACCTCGGTCGCCCCTGCCTTCGTCGCGGCCACCCGGATGGAGGAGCGGACCCTGCCCGGCGGCGGCGACGCGAAGCCGGCGCTGCTCGACGCGGAGCAGTGGTGGTCGGCCAGTGAGCAGCGGCAGGAGTTGCTGCGCCAGATGGAGAGCGGGGTCGTCGACGACGCGGTACGCCGGGCCGACGACGCCAGCGCCCGGCAGCTGCGCGACACGCTGCTGGTGGCCGGTGGCATCGCCACAGTGCTGCTGGTGGCGGTGGCGATCTCGCTGCTGGTCGGCCGGTCGGTGGCCCGCGGCATGCGGCAGCTGCGCGGCCAGGCGCTGCGGATCGCGCAGGTGGATCTGCCGCTGACGCTGGAACGGCTGCGCACTGTGGACCGTCCGGTCGGCGCGATCGACGTGCCGCCCGCGGTGATCGACTCGCAGGACGAGATCGGCGAGCTGGCCGAGGCGTTCGTCGCGGTGCACCGCAGCGCCGTCGACGTGGCGGTCGAGCAGGCGATGATGCGGCGCAACGTCAACGCCATGTTCGTCAACCTGGCCCGGCGCAGCCAGGTGCTCGTCGAGCGTCAGCTGGAGCTGCTCGACGACCTCGAACGCGAGGAGAGCGATCCGGACCAGCTGGAGAATCTGTTCAAGCTCGACCACCTCGCCGCCCGCATGCGCCGCAACGACGAGAGCCTGCTGGTGCTCGCCGGCAGCGAGTCGACCCGGCGGTGGAACCGCCCGGTGGGTCTGGGCGCGGTGCTGCTGGCCGCGAGCGCGGAGATCGAGCAGTACCAGCGGGTACGCCACGAGAACCGGACGGACCTGCACGTCGTCGGGCACGCGGTGGGCGACCTGGTGCACCTGTTCGCGGAGCTGCTGGAGAACGCCACCTCCTTCTCCCGCCCGGAGACCACGGTGCGGGTCGTCGTCGAGCCGGACGGCCGGGGCGCGCTGGTGCGGGTCGTCGACGAAGGGCTGGGCATGAGCCCGGCGGCGCTGGCCGAGGCGAACGCGTTCAAGACCTCCACCGGCCTGCCGCTGATGCAGCCGTTCGGCATCAAGATCGTCAAGGGTGTGCCGATCGGCTTCATCGGGATGACCCTGGAGGGCACCCCGAACATCGTCAGCCAGCAGGGCGTCGCCGGCCTGCGGTTCAGCGACGAGGCCGACACCGCCAACAAGTACGCCAAGATCCTGCGAATT
>NZ_KK037233.1:6551893-6612673 GCF_000568915.1 Micromonospora sp. M42
ACGGGCCGGAGGCGCCGACGTCCGGATCGCCGGCGCCCGCCGCGCCGGCCGGCGCCGTGCCGCGCCCCCGGCCGGCCCGGGCCGAGGACGTCCTGACCCCCGGCTGTCGCCGGACCCGCCGGCGGTGGGTGGTTCAGCCGGCAGGGGCCGACGGCGTCGCCGCTGGGTGTGACGCCCGCCCCGGCGCCGACGCCGGTGACCGGAGGGACCAACGAGCGGGGACTTCCGGTACGGGTGCCGATGGCCCAGCTCGCCCCGGCCTCCGTGGCCGACCGCCCGGTGATGCGGCACGAGCCGGACCCGGAGGCGGTCGGCGGCATGCTGTCGCGCCTCTACAGCGGGGTGCGGCGCGCCGAGGCCGAGGAGACCACCGAGATGTACCTGCCGCGCGACGAAGGAGGACGACGACAGTGACGACGTTGAGCCAGGAGGCACGCGACCTGAGCTGGCTGGTGAACGCGTTCGCGGAGCGCGTTCCCGGGGTGGCGCACGCGGTGGTGGTGTCCTCCGACGGGCTCCTGGTGGCGATCTCGGCGCATCTGCCCCGGGACCACGCGGACAAGCTCGCCGCGGTGACCTCCGGCCTGATGAGCATCACCGCGGGCGCGGCCCAGATGTTCGACGGCGACGTCGTCAAGCAGACAGTGGTCGAGATGGGGCGCGGCTATTTCCTGGTGATGCAGATCCGGGACGGCTCGATCCTGGCCACGCTGGCCGGGGCGGACCCGACATCGGCGTGGTCGGCTACGAGATGGCGCGGCTGGCCAAACAGGCCGGCGAGATGCTCACCCCGGCGCTGCGCGCCGAGCTGCAGCAGGCGCTGCCGCGCTGATCCGCCGATGCGGGGGCCCGGCCGGCGCGCAGCCGGCCGGGCCGCCACCGCCTACAGCCCGTTGCGGCGGATCACGTCGCGGTACCAGTGGGCGCTGCGCTTGAGCACCCGCCGCTGGCTCGCGTAGTCCACGTAGACCAGGCCCCAGCGCTGCTCGTACCCCTCGGCCCACTCGAAGTTGTCCAGCAGCGACCAGACGTGGTAGCTCTCCAGCGGTACCCCGTCGCCGATGGCCCGGTGGGCGGCGGCGAAGTGGTCGCGCAGGAAGCTGACCCGCCCGGCGTCGTCGACGTTGCCGTCCGCGCCGGGCACGTCGGGGCAGGGCAGGCCGTTCTCGGTGATGGTGATCGGCACCCGGCCGTAGTCCCGGGTGACCCGGGTGAGGATGTCGTACATGCCCTCGGGGTAGATCTGCTGCCACTCCGCCTCGGAGGTGGGCCACTTGCGGACCGTGCTGCCGTCGCCGGTGACGTAGATCGGCGTGTAGTACTGCACGGCGAGCAGGTCGACCGGGCTGGAGATGATCTTCAGGTCGCCGTCGCGGACGCCGCGGACCATCCGGCTGTCCGGGCCGCGGTCGTCCAGCACGTCCTGCGGGTACGCGCCCTTGAAGATCGAGTCGAGGTAGAGGCGGTTCTCGTAGCCGTCGTGGAGCTTGGTCGCGGCGGCCGCCTCGGCGCTGTCGTCGGCGGGGTAGCAGGGGTGCAGGTTGAGGGCGGGGCCGATCCGGCCGGTGAGGCCGGAGGCGCGCAGCGCCCGCACGGCGAGGCCGTGGGCGAGCTGGAGGTGGTGGGCGACCAGGTACGCCGCGTCCTCGTCCCGGAAGCCCGGGGCGTGGTGGCCGAAGATGTAGCCGTTCTGCACCACGGTCTTCGGCTCGTTGACGGTCAGCCAGACCGGCACCTGGTCGCCGAGGGCGTGGAACACCGCGTCGGCGTACTCGGCGAAGCGCTCGGCGGTGTCCCGGTTCTCCCAGCCGCCGGCGTCCTGGAGGGCCTGGGGGAGATCCCAGTGGAACAGCGTGGCCATCGGCGCGATGTCACGCTCGTGCAGCCCGTCCACCAGGCGGCGGTAGAAGTCGAGGCCGCGCTGGTTGGGGCGGCCGGAGCCGTCGGCCTGGATGCGGGGCCAGGAGATGGAGAACCGGTAGCTGCGCAGTCCCAGGTCGCGCATCAGGTCGAGGTCCTGCGCGTACCTGTGGTAGTGGTCGGCGGCGACGTCGCCGGTGTCGCCGTTGCGGATGCGCCCCGGCGTGTGGCTGAAGGTGTCCCAGACGGACTCACCCCGCCCGTCCTCCTTGGCGGCCCCCTCGATCTGGTACGCCGAGGTCGCCGCGCCCCAGCCGAAGCCGTCCGGGAAGCGCAGTCCGCGGTCCTGCTCCGGGTCGGTGGCGCGCTCGGGCGGGCTGTCGCAGCCGCCGAGCGCGACTGTCGACGCGGCGGTCGCCGTCGCGGTGGCGCCGGCGAGCCCGGTCCGGGCCGCGCCGGCCGCGGTCGCGGACAGGGCGGCGCGGCGGAGCAGGCGCCGTCGGGTGAGTAACGACATGAGGTTTCTCCTCGGAGTGACGGGCCGCCCTGGGCCGGGAGCGCTCCCATCATAGCCAGGGAGCGGCCGGCCCTGATCCGGCGGTCGCGGCGAGGTGCGGCGCGGCCGGCGGGCGGCCGGAAAGTGGGTGGGCGGGGGCGTCGCTCGGGAACGCCGCTCGGGGCGGCGTGAGCGGCGAGGGGTGGGGTGGATAGCGAGAAAGGCCGTCCGGGTGGCGTGTCACGCCTGTCCCGTCGGCCTCTTTTGCCGTCGACAACGGGGGTTTAGTGTGGGGACGGGGGAGGGCAACCCCCGTCCCCACCGATGGTGCACACACGCACGAAGTGGAATTGGCGTCCGTCGTGCGCGTCGCGCGGGAGCCGGGCCACGCGAGTGGCTCTGGTTCCACCTCCCTCCGTTTGGCGGGTGGCGGCCGGTGGCGGCGTCCGGGCTGGTCCGCCGCCGGCCTCTGGGCCGACGCGCCGGGCACGGGCGTACCCGGCGATCCAGTACTTGTATCACCGTCGATGGAAGCGCTCCCATCGGCGATGCTGCGACTGTAACGCCCGTCACGGGTTTGGAAAAGCCCCTAAACGAGATCGAAACATGGAAGCGCGTATCTGCGCTGGCCGTTGTGGTGGGAGCGCTTCCATGTCACACTCTCGTCACGCCACGCGGAGCCAGTGACGCGAGCGCGGGCCGCCGAGGGCACCCGGTGACAACCGGTGCGGCGCCCCGATCCCCGGCACGGCCGGGACGACCACCTTTCCGGACGCCTCCGTCCCCCCGCGTACGCCCCGTCGACGCGTGGAGGCGCCCCGCCGGGACCCCGAGGTCCCGGCCCGGTCCGAGGAGACACCGCCCACATGAGACTTCTGGCCAGACGTCGCCGTACGGCGATGCTCGCCGCCGCCGCCCTCGTCATAGGCGGGGTGGCCCTGCCCGCGGGCGCCGCCCAGGCCGCGCCCGCCTGCGACGTGACGTATGCGTCGAGCGACTGGAACAACGGCTTCACCGCCAACGTGACCATCAAGAACCTGGGCGACGCGCTCAACAACTGGTCGCTGAAGTTCACCTTCCCGAACAGCAGCCAGCGCGTGGTCCAGGGCTGGTCGGCCCGGTGGAGCCAGTCCGGCAGCGAGGTGACCGCCACGAACGAGTCGTGGAACGGCAGCCTGCCCACCGGCGCGTCCACCAGCATCGGCTTCAACGGCAGCTTCAGCGGCAGCAACCCGAAGCCCACCGCGTTCACCCTCAACGGGGTGGCGTGCAACGGCGCGCAGACCAACCAGCCGCCGACGGTCTCGCTGAGCGTGCCGTCCGGCCCGTTCGAGGCGCCGGCGGACGTCCCGCTGACCGCGACCGCCAGCGACCCCGACGGCACCATCAGCAAGGTCGAGTTCTACCGCAACGGCCTGCTGGTCAACACCGACACCACCGCGCCGTACGGCTACGACCTGCTCGACCTGCCGGCCGGCAGCTACACGGTGCAGGCCAAGGCGTACGACAACGCCGGCGCCTCGGCGGTCTCGGAGAAGTCGTTCACAGTGACCGCGGCCACCGGGCCGAAGCTGGTCGCCACTCCGTCCGCGGTCACCGTCAGCGAGGGCGGCAGCGCCACGGTCCGGTACACGCTCAGCGCGGCGCCCAGCGCCAACGTGCCGGTGACCCTCGCCGTCACCGGTGACAGCGACATCACCGTGTCGCCGACCACGCTGACGCTCACCCCGAGCAACTGGAGCACCGGCGTCACCGCCACGGTCTCCGCCGCGGAGGACGCCGACACGGTCGGCGGCACCGCCACGATCACCGCGTCGGCCACCGGCTACGCGCCGGTCTCCGTCGTGGCCACCGAGGCGGACAACGACAGCCCCGGCGGCGACAACGCCTACATCAAGAAGTTCCTCGACCAGTACGGCAAGATCAAGAACTCGGGGTACTTCAGCCCCGAGGGCGTGCCGTACCACTCGATCGAGACGCTGATCGTCGAGGCGCCCGACCACGGCCACGAGACCACCTCGGAGGCGTTCAGCTTCTGGCTCTGGCTGGAGGCGCAGTACGGCCGGGTCACCCAGAACTGGGCCCCGTTCAACAACGCCTGGACGGTGATGGAGAAGTACATCATCCCGTCGCACGCCGACCAGGCCACGGCCGGCTCGCCCGGCACCCCGCAGTACGCCGCCGAGCACAACCTGCCCAGCCAGTACCCGTCGACGCTGGACGCCAACGTCCCGGTCGGCCAGGACCCGCTGCGCTCGGAGCTGCAGTCCACCTACGGCACCGGTGACATCTACGGCATGCACTGGCTGCTCGACGTGGACAACACGTACGGCTACGGCCGCTGCGGCGACGGCACCACCCGGCCCGCGTACATCAACACCTTCCAGCGGGGCACCCAGGAGTCGGTGTGGGAGACCGTGCCGCAGCCGTCCTGCGACACGTTCAAGCACGGCGGCCCGAACGGCTACCTGGACCTGTTCGTCAAGGAGTCCAACGCCCCGGCCAAGCAGTGGAAGTACACGAACGCCCCGGACGCCGACGCGCGTGCCGTCCAGGCCGCCTACTGGGCGCTGACCTGGGCCAAGGCGCAGGGCAAGGCGGGCGACGTGGCGGCCACCGTGGCCAAGGCCGCCAAGATGGGCGACTACCTGCGCTACGCGCTGTTCGACAAGTACTTCAAGAAGATCGGCAACTGCGTCGGCGCGAGCACCTGCCCGGCCGCCAGTGGCCGTGACTCGGCGCACTACCTGCTCTCCTGGTACTACGCCTGGGGCGGCGCGTACGACGCCTCGCAGAACTGGTCGTGGCGGATCGGGTCCAGCCACAGCCACTTCGGCTACCAGAACCCGTTCGCGGCCTGGGTGATGACCAACGTCGCGGAGCTGAAGCCGAAGTCGCCGACCGCGGCCTCCGACTGGCAGAAGAGCCTCGACCGGCAGCTGGAGTTCTACACCTGGCTCCAGTCGGCCGAGGGCGGCATCGCCGGTGGCGCCACCAACAGCTGGGACGGCAGCTACGCCCAGCCGCCGGCCGGCACCGCCACCTTCTACGGCATGTTCTACGACGTCGACCCGGTCTACAACGACCCGCCGTCGAACCAGTGGTTCGGCATGCAGGCCTGGTCGATGCAGCGCATCGCCGAGCTGTACCTGGAGACCGGCAACGCGAAGGCCAAGGCGCTGCTGGACAAGTGGGTGCCGTGGGCGATCGCCAACACCACGCTGGGCACCGACTGGTCGATCCCGTCGGACATGAAGTGGACCGGCCAGCCGGCCAACTGGAACCCCAGCAGCCCGCAGCCGAACACCAACCTGCACGTCGAGGTGACGGTCAAGGGCCAGGACGTCGGCGTCGCCGGCGCCTACGCCCGCACGCTCATCGCGTACGCGGCGAAATCCGGCAACACCGCGGCGAAGGACACCGCCAAGGGCCTGCTGGACGCGCTCTCGGCGGCCGCCGACAGCAAGGGCGTCTCGACGCCGGAGAAGCGCGGCGACTACAAGCGCTTCGACGACGTCTACAACGCCGCCGACGGCCAGGGCCTCTACATCCCCAACGGCTGGACCGGGAAGATGCCCAACGGTGACGTGATCGCCCCGGGCAAGAGCTTCCTGGACATCCGCTCGTTCTACAAGAACGACCCGGACTGGCCGAAGGTGCAGGCGTACCTGGACGGCGGTCCCGAGCCGGTCTTCAACTACCACCGGTTCTGGGCGCAGGCGGACATCGCCATGGCGTACGCCGACTACGGCACCTACTTCCCGCAGGGGTGAGGTGACCCCTCCTTCGTGGGCGGGCTCGCGCCCGCCCACGAAGGAGGCCGACCCGGCCGATGGGGGAACGGAGCGGCCGGGTCGGCGGACGGCCTGACGCCCACGGTCAGGCCGGGTGGGCCGGCCGTCCGGCCGACGCAGCGGACCGGCCGGCCCACCACTCCGCCCGGTGACGACCCATGGCGCGAAAAGGCACGCAAAATTCAGCGGTCCACGGGATCACATCCGGGCCGTGGACGGAGTAACGTATTTGACGGAGAGGCCGCTCCCCCCGTGGCGGCCTCTCCATTACTCTTCCCGGACCGGCTCACCGCCGGGCACCGGCGCCGTCACCGGGTGCCGCAGTCCCGGATGCCCGGCCGGCAGCGACCGCCGGATCACCACCCAGCTCGACGCCAGCGCCGCCGCGATCAGCGGCCAGGTGAGCGCCGCCCGCGCCACGGTGAGCGCGACCACCTGCCCGTCCAGCCACAGCGGGATGAACACCGCCAACCGCAGCACGTAGGTGCCCGCCCACACCCAGCTGCCCCGGCCGTACGCCCGCAGCAGCGCCGGATCACGCCGCCACCGGGTCCGCTGGCCCAGCGCCGTGCCGACCACCACGCCGAGCAGCGGCCAGCGCACCACGATGCTCAGCGCCCAGGCCAGCGCGCTCGCCGCGTTGGCGGCGATCTGCAGCAGGAAGAAGTCCTCGGCCCGGCCGGTCCGCAACGCGACGAGCGCGGCCACGCAGACCGCGAGCAGCCCGATCAGCACCGAGCGGGGGCGGTCCCCGCGCCGCCACCGCCAGCCGGCCACCGCCGTGCCGGTCAGCAGCGCGGCGAGCACACCGCCGCGCAGCCCGCCGAGCACCCAGCCGAGCCCGAACGCGAGCGGCGGCAGCGTGGCGTCGACCGCCCCGCGCCGGCCGCCCAGCAGGTCGGCCAGCGACTCCGGCCGTGGCCCGGCCTGCGGTTCCCGCTGCGGCGTGCCGGTCACGCCCCACCTCCTCGGATCGCCCGCCTCACCGTACGCCGAAGCCGATGGCGCTCCGCCGCGCGCGTCGGCGGCCCTACCGTTAAGTTGTCCGGGTGCGGGAGACGGCAAGGGGTTGGACGGCGGTCTGGTTGGTCGTACTGGCCCTGCTGCAGACGGCTGCGTTCGTGCTGGTGTGGCGCTTCGCCGTGCACACCGAACTGGGCCAGTGGCTGGACACGGTGGCGCTGACCGGCAACCAGATCGGCCAGGACCGCATCGACGGTCCGGTCGACACGCTCCTCAACGCCATGTCCGTGGTGTCGCTGCTGGCCGCGACCGCGGTGATCGGCTTCATCGCGCTGATCCGGGGCCGCAAGGCGCTGGCCGTCACCGCGACGCTGCTGATCGCCGGCGCGAACGTGACCACGCAACTGCTCAAGCACTTCCTGGTCCGGCCCGACTTCGGCATCGACCCGGAGCGGGCCGCCGCCGGCAACAGCCTGCCCAGCGGCCACACCTCGGTGGCCGCCTCGGTGGCGGTCGCGCTGATCCTGGTGCTGCCGCGCAAGCTGCGGGCGGCCGGGGCGTTCCTCGGCGCCGGGTACGCCGCCGCCGCGGGCGTCGCCACGCTCTCCGCCGGCTGGCACCGGCCCAGCGACGCGGTCGCCGCGTACCTGGTGGTCGGCGCGTGGGCCGCGGTCGCCGGGCTGGTGCTGCTGGTCTTCCAGCGGGAGCAGGCGGTGGTCGAGCCCGGCGACGCGCACCGGGTGACCGCCGCCGTGCTCGGCGGCGCCGGCGCGGTGGCGCTGCTGGCCTCCGCGCTCGCGTTGTCCTGGCTGGTGGACCGCTCCACGATCCCCGTCGAGGCGCTCAGCCGCCGTCAGCTCTTCGTCGGGTACGCGGGCAGCGCGGCCGGCATCGCCGGCACGATCGCCGTGGTGGCCGCGCTGGTGCTGGTCGTGGTGCACCGGCTGGTGCCCCGGTGGAAGGGCTGATCCGGCGGATGGAGACGGTACGGGCGGCGTTCCGGGCCGAGTGCGACCGCCTGGAGCGGGTGCTGCGCGACCTGGACGACGCGGCGCTGGACCGGCCCACGCCGTGCCCGCCGTGGCGGGTGCGCGACCTGATCGCGCACGTGAGCACCGGGGCCGGACGCCTGGCGGGCATGCTCGCCGAGCCCGCGCCGCCCCGGGCCGAGGTGGACGCGGCCGCCTACTTCGGCGCGGCCAAGTTCAGCCCGCCGGTGGACCGGGACCGTGTCGAGGGCGCGCAGCGTGCGGCCCGGGAGCATCCGGGCGCCGCCGAGGTGGCGGCGGAGTTCGGCCGGGCCTGGCGCGCCACCGACGAGGCGGTCGCCGCTGAACCGCCCGCACGGGTGGTGCGTACCCGCCACGGTGACGCGATGGCGTTGCCGGAGTTCCTGCGTACCCGGGTGGTGGAGGTCGCGGTGCACGGCCTGGACCTGGCCGACGCGCTGGACCGGACGCCGTGGCTGACCCCGGCCGCCGCGGACGTGGTGATCGGCGTGCTCACCGGCGGCGCGCCGGTGCCGCCCGGACTGGGCTGGGATGCGCTCACCGTGCTGCGCAAGGCCACCGGGCGGCTGCCGGTCACCGGCGACGAGCGCGCGGAGCTGACCCGCGCCGGCATCGGCCGGCTGGCCTTCGGCGGCTGACCTCAGCGCCCGGCGCAGCGCCGCAGGTGCTCCAGCACGATCGGGTCGATCCGGCCGGGCACGAAGCGTTCCTCCAGGTTCTCCAGACCCGTCCAGGCGGCCAGCGCCTCGTCCAGTCCGGCCGGGCCGACCGGGTGCCCGGTGGCGGCGAGCAGTTCGGCCACTTCGGCGGCGAGCGGACCGGTGAGGTCGCGCAGCGTGGCCGGATCGGGGCGGCCGAACAGCATGTGGTGGATGCCGAGCAGGCGGCGCAGCTCGGAGACCGGGTCCACATGATCGTCCACCCGCAGGTCCACCAGCTCGTCGCCGGTTCCGGCGTAGCCGCCGTGGCGCTGCACCACGAGCATCGCCGCGCTCTGCCGCCCGCGCCGGTCGCCGCCGGCCGCGTCGCCGGCGGTGAGCGCGGCCAGCAGCCGCTGCGGGAACGGCAGCTCCGCACGGGCCAGCCAGGCGTCGCGCAGCGCGTCGATCACCTGCGGGCCGGTCAGGATGTTGCCCTGCGCGGCCCAGCCGTCGCCGGCCTGCCCACCGGCCCACGGGTGGCAGCGCGGCCCGGTCCAGGTGGCCCCGTCGCCGGTCGCGCCGACCACGGCGAGCTGCCGGTCGTCGCGTCCCGGATCGGCGGCCACCAGCCCGGCCACCGCGTCGGTGGCGCTGACGCCGGTCCGTAGCAGCGCGAGCGCCTGCGCCCGGTAGGCGAGGTTGGCGTGCGCCTGGGTCGCGACCGCCCCGACCAGCGCCTCGGCGGCCGGCACCAGCGCCCCGGCGGCGAGGAACCGGCTGGCCACTGCCACTCCGAACAGGCGCCCGTCGGCGGAGCGGGCGACGAGCGAGAAGGTCACGCGCGGATCGTAGCCCGCAGGGCGGGCACGGGGCCCCGCTCCGGCTGCACCGCTCAGAACGGCGGCGCGGCGTCCTCCGGCGGCCGGCCCCAGGCCCGCCGGGCGTCGGCGACCGCCACCGCCGTCAGGACCGCCGCGGCGAAGCCCGACGCGACGAGCGGCGCGAGGCGCACCAGCAGCGGTACGGGCAGCAGCAGCGCGGCGATCCCCACCAGCCGGGACGGGGAGACCCGGCCGAACACCTCGTACTCGAAGCGGGCCCGGCCGGCCAGGAACACGGCCGGCCCGCCGAGGATCACGGCCAGCCAGGGCAGCTCGTTGTGCCCGATCGGGTGCTCGATCACCAGCTCGTAGCCGATCGCGGTGGCGACCACGCCGATCACCATGACCAGGTGGGTGTCGGCGGCGGACCGGCCGACGGTGGCCGGGTGCGCCGCCCGGGTCACCGCCTCGCCCAGGATCTGCCCGGCCCGCTGCACGTAGATCCGCCACAGCAGCACCGAGGTGGCCAGCGCGACGGCGAACGCGGTGACCATGCCGGGGCTGGTGGGGGAGCGGGTGAACGACAGGCCGGCGAGCAGGATCGTCTCGCCGAGCGCGACCAGGAAGATCTGCTGGTAGCGCTCGGCCAGGTGCTCGCCGTGGATGTCCCAGCGGGAGACCGTGGACCGGCCCAGGCCCGGCACCGGCCAGCCGAACCGGGCGGCGAGGTACTCCAGCACCAGCGCCGCGGTCCAGAGCGCCACCCGGGCGTTCACCGGCAGCAGCGCGCCGGCCAGCCAGAGCACGCCGGTGGCGCAGAACGTGATCAGCATGCGCCGCTTGAGCCGGCGGTACTGCTGGTTCTGCAGCACCAGCACGAGGATCGCCGGCCGGCTCACCTGGGCCACCACGTACGCGGTGGCGAACATCAGGCCGCTGTGGCCGAATGCGCGGGGGATCGCCACCCCCATCACCATCGCCGAGATCAGCGCGGTGATCACGATGATCTGCAACCACAGGTGGTGCGGGTCGTAGCGGCTGGTCGTCCACGCCGTGCCCTGCCACACGGCCCAGAGCGCGACCAGCAGCAGCAGCGTCTTGCCGCCGCCGGTCACCGCCGACCAGCCCGTCTGCCCGCCCTCCAGCACCAGGTCCTCGAAGGCGCGCGCCGAGATCCGGGTCAGCGCGAACACGTACACCAGGTCGAAGAAGAGCTCCAGGAACGTGGCCCGGTCGGGCCCGCCGCCGGAGCTGCGCAGCGCGGCCGGCTCGGCGGTCCTCACCGCGCTGCCCCGTCCCCGGTCCACCTCATCCGGCAGTCGTAACACTCTTTCCCGGCGTCTCTGCACCGATCGCCCATATCGGTCTGGATCTTGCTCGCGGCGGTGCCGGACGGGCACCATCGACGGGTGACGAACCGATGGGGCATGACAGTGCCGCTGGGCGGTATCCCGCTCGCCGACCACGCCGCCGTCTACGCGGCCCTGGACGACGCCGGCTTCACCGACGTGTGGTCCTCGGAGGTGGCCGGCGCCGACGGGTTCACCCCGCTGGCCCTGGCCGCCGCCTGGTCGCCGCGACTGCGCCTCGGCACCGCGATCACACCGGTGTTCACCCGCGGTCCGGGACTGCTGGCGATGAGCGCCGCCGCGCTGGCCGAGGCGGCGCCGGGCCGCTTCGCGCTCGGCGTCGGCGCCTCCTCGCCGGTGCTGGTGCGGGACTGGAACGCGATCGAATTCGACGAGCCGTTCAAACGGACCCGGGACGTGCTGCGGTTTCTGCGGGCCGCGCTGCGCGGCGAGACCGTCGACGGCGCGTTCGACACGTTCGCCGTACGGCGCTTCACGCTGGAGCGTCCCCCGAGCGTGCCGCCGCCGGTCGTGCTGGCCGCGCTGCGCCCCGGCATGCTGCGCCTGGCCGCCGCCGAGGCCGACGGGGTGATCCTCAACTGGCTGGCCGCCGAGGACGTGCCGACCGCCCTGGCCGAGGTGGGCGAGCGCCGCCCCGGGTTCGAGGTGGCCGCCCGCATCTTCGTCTGCCCCACCGAGGACGCCGCGTACGCCCGCGCGCTGGGCCGCCGCATGATCACCGGCTACCTCACCGTCCCCGCGTACGCGGCCTTCCACAGATGGCTGGGCCGCGAGGACACGCTCGGTCCGATGTGGGCGGCATGGGCCGCGGGGGACCGGCGGGGCGCCTCCGCCGCCGTACCGGACGAGGTGGTCGACGCGCTGGTGCTGCACGGCTCACCCGAGCAGTGCGCGGCCGCCGTCCGCCGCTACGCCGACAACGGCGTCGACGTGCCGGTGCTGGCGGTGCTCCCCACGCCCGAGATCACCGAGGGCGGCGCGGCGGCCTGGATGGATCTGCTGCCCCGGCTCGGCCCCGGGAAGGTGGCCTGAGATGAACCTGACCGACCGGGTGGTCGTGATCACCGGCGGGGCCGGCGGGATCGGCGCGGCACTGGGCCGACGGTTCGCCGCCGAGGGCGCCGCCGCCGTCGTGCTGGCCGACCTGGCCGCCGACGCGGCCCGCGCCACGGCCGAGGCGATCGGCCCGGTCGCCACCGGCGTCGGCCTCGACGTCACCGACGAGGCGGCGGTACGCGCGCTCGTCGAGGAGACCGAGCGCCGCCACGGACGGATCGACCTGTTCTGCGCCAACGCCGGAGTGGCCACCGGCGGCGGCATCGACGCGCCGGACGCCGACTGGGACCGCGCCTGGCGGGTCAACGTGTTGGGGCACCTGCACAGCGCCCGCGCGGTGCTGCCCGGCATGCTCAGCCGGGGCCAGGGCCACCTGCTGCTCACCTGCTCGGCGGCCGGACTGCTGACCGCCGTCGGCGACGCCCCGTACACCGCCACCAAGCACGCCGCCGTGGGTCTCGCCGAGTGGCTGGCGATCACCTACCGGGACGCCGGCATCCGGGTCAGCGCGCTGTGCCCGCAGGGCGTGGACACCCCGATGCTCGCCGACGGCCTCACCGAGGGGCACCTGGGCGCCCGGGTGATCGCCGCGTCCGGGACGATCCTCAGCCCGGATCAGGTCGCCGACGCGGTGATTGCCGGGCTGGCCGAGGAACGGTTCCTGATCCTGCCGCACCCCGAGGTGGCCGATTATGCCCGCCGCCGTGCCGAGGACCCGGACGGCTGGCAGGCCGGGCTGCGCAAGCTCGTCCGGAAGCTGCGCGCCGCCGACCGCTGAGCCCTCACGGCGCGGGCGGTCCGGTCAGCGTCGCCACCGTAGCGGCCCCGGATGGATCGTCCACAGCACCTGTCGCCACCGCGACCGGGCCGCACGCAGCGCGTCGGCGAAGCCGGCGCTCAGCCGTGCGGCCCGGTCCGCCTGTTCCGGCGTGACACTGCCCGGTGCGAAACCCGCCTGGTTGAGCAGAGCGGCCAGCTCGTCCACCGCTGCGCCGTCCGGGCCGTCGATCGCCGCGCCCTCTCCGGGCCGCGCCGCGCGGGCCTCGGCGAGCGTCCGGCGGGCCCGCTCGGCGACCTCCGCCGCCGCCAGGTCCGGCCCGACCGGATGCCCGGCCAGACGCAGCGCGTCGGTCAGCTCCCGCCACGCTCCCGCGACCCGCTCGCCCGGATCGCCCACCGCCAGACGGGAGCGGGTCAGCCGCCGGCGCATCGCGACCAGCGCCGCCAGCACCGCGCCGACCAGCAACACCAGTCCGCCGACACCGCCGCCGACCAGCGCCGGTGTGCCGAGCCCGCCCTCGTTCCGGCCGGGTGCGGGCGCGGCAGCCGGAGGCGTGGCGCTCGGCTCCTCGGTGGGCGCCGGCACCTCCGACGGCGGCGGGTCCTCCGGCTGCGGCCGGAAGTCCTCCTCCACCGGACGGGGCTCCTCGTCCGGGCGCGGCATCGGATCGAACGGCACCCAGCCGACGCCGTCGAACAGCACCTCCGGCCAGGCGTACGCGTCGGCCGCCCGCACCGGCCCGTCGCCGTCGGGCCCGAACCCGACCACCACCCGGGTCGGCAGGCCGGCGAGGCGGCCGAGCACCGCGAACGCGGCGGCGAACTGCTCCGACGTGCCCCGCTGCCCGCCGCCGTTGCGCGGCCCGAACAGGAAGAACGCCAGATTCGGGTACGCGTGCCCGCTCGGCGCGTCGGCTGTCACCCGGTAGTGCTCGGCGAGGAACGTGGCGATCGCGTCGGCGCGCGCGTACGGAGCACCGTTCGACTCGGCGAGCTGGGTGGCCAGCCGGCGCAGCGGTTCCGGGGCGCCGTCGGGCACCCGCAGCACCCGGGCCACCTCGTCACCGGCGGGCACGTTCGCCGTGGGCAGCAGGTTCACGTCCGGGCGCTCCCGCACCGAGGACACCTCGTACCGCAGCCCCGGCCCGAGCCCTTCCGGACGGATCAGCGTCCCGGTCGCCGGGTCGTACGCCACCCGCGCGCCGGTCACCTCGCGCGGCGTGGGCACCGCCGGCAGCAGCCGTCCGGTCAGGTCGCCGACCGTGATCTCCTGGCGCACCTCGTCGGTGGCCGCCTTCGGGGCCGGCTCGGTGGCGGGCAGGATCCGCCCCGCGTTGCGGTACGTGGCGCCGACCCGCCAGGTCACCCCGTCATAGTCGCTGAGCACCGCCAGCCGGATCCGCGGCGCCCCGCCGTCGCCCGCGCCCGCGACGGTGCGCACGTCCAGCAGCCGCTGATCCGGGTTCAACGCCCACCCGGAGATCCGGATCAGCGGGTTCTCGTCCAACGACTCCACCCGCGGCGGCTCCACGTAGCGGCGCGGATCGACCGGCCGCTCGTCCACCTGGGCGGCCACCACCGGGGCGAGCAGCGCCGCCAACGCCACCACCACCGTGAGCCCGGCCGCGCTCGCCGCCACCAGCCGCAGCCGCACCGCCGCGCGTACCGCCGGGGTCAGACCGGCGACCGGATCGGGCGCCGGGCCGTCGCGACGCCCCGGCGTCGCCAGGCCGGCCGCCGCGACCGCCGCGAACACCACCGTCGGGCCAATCGCCGGATCCGCATTCGGCCCGACCACGTAGAGCGCCCCGGCGTAGAGCAGAGCCGGCGGCAGGTAGCCCAGCAGCACCCGCCCGGCGCGCAGCGCCACCTCGGCGGCGGTCAGCCCGGTCAGCCACGCGGCCACCACCGGAACCAGCACCGTGTCCGGCGCCGGCCTCGACCGGAATCATCGCGGTGAGCAGCCGGGGAATAGCGTTACGGGCGGCGTCGGCGGTCACCTCGCCGAGCCCGCCCGGCAGCGCCGCGTGCACGGCGGCCAGCCGCAGCGACAACAGCGTCCACCCGGCCATCGCGGCCACCGACAGCGGCGCCACCAGCCAGGACGGCAGCCGCCGCGCGGCCACGCCGACCAGCACCGACCCGACGGCCGCGCCGGCCATGAGCCGGGTCAGCAGCGGATCCGCGTACACCCGGCCAAGCACCACGCCGGAGAGCGCGACCAGCACGATCAGCGCGGCCGGTACCGGCACGGCCCGCAGCACCCGGACCGCGCGTTCCGCCGCCGGTTGGGTCCGTGGCAGCGTCACCACCGGCGGACCCCGTCCCACTCGGCGGCGAACGCCGCGCCGTCCGCCGCGTCCAGCACCGTGAGGCCCGTCGCGCCGGCCGCCGTCGGCCCGTCCGCGCCGAACACCCCGACCACCACCGACGGGTACGCGCCGCGCAGCGCGCCGACGTGCCCCAGCTCGTCGCGGCCACCCGGCCCGGTCAGGAAGACCAGCGTGTCACCGAGCCGGTCCCGGCGCAGCCGCCCGGTCGCGGCCGGCAGCACGTCCGGCCCGGCGTCCGCCAGCTCCACCGCGGCCAGCCGGTCCAGCGGCCCGGCCGCGCCCTCCGGCTCCACCTCTCCCGGTACGACGAACAGCAGCTGCACCGGCAGGTCCTCCCGCACCGCGGCGGCCACCACCGACGCGGCCGCCTCGCACGCCGACTCGAACGACTCCGCGACCCCGCCCACCCGGCCCGGATGCGCCGACGCGCGGTTGTCCAGCACCACCACCAGGCGCGGCAGGCTGGTGTCCACGTTCTCCCGCACCATCAGCTCACCCACCCGGGCGCTGGTGCGCCAGTGCACGCGGCGCAACTCGTCGCCCACCACGTACTCCCGCAGCGAGTCGAACGTGATCGACCCGTGCGGCACGCTGTCGGTACGCCCGTCCAGGCTGCGCCCGGCACCGGTCGGCACCGCGGACAGCGGGTGGATGCGCGGGTGCACCCACACCGGCACCGTGCCGCCGTAGCCGCGCGCCAGCGCCACCAGCCCCAGCGGATCCCGGCGCACCACCCGCAGCGGCCCCACCGGCACCACGCCGCGCCGGTGCGTCGGCACGTCGTAGCGCACCACGGTGTCCCGGCCCGGACGCAACCGCAGCAGCGGAACCGGCACCAGCGCCCCCGCGCAGCGGTCCTCGGCCACCAGGTTCGCCGCCCGCAGCCGCCCGGTGTTGCGCACCGTCAGCTCCATCGCCGCCGGCTCACCCCGGGCCACCCGGTCCGGGTCGGCCCGCCGCGCCACGTTCAGCCGGGGCCGCCAGGCCGCGTTCACCACGGCGTAGCCGACCGCCACCCCGGCCGCCGCGCCGAGCACCGTCAGCTCCGGGTACGCGTACCGGAACCCCACGCCGAGCAGCACCAGGGCGGCGACGAGCAGCCCGATGCCACGGGCGGTGATCCCCACGCTCAGCCGTGCACCGGCGTGGCCTGGCCCGTCGGCAACGGCACCGGCACCGACGCGACCGCTTGGCGCAGCACCTCGGCGGACGTCACACCACGCACCTGCGCGTCGGGGGTGAGCAGCAGCCGGTGCGCGAACACCGGCTCGACGAGCGCCTTCAGATCCTCCGGCATGATCCAGCCCCGGCCGTCGATGAGCGCGTACGCGCACGCCGCCCGGGTCAGCGCGATCACCCCACGCGGGCTCACCCCGACCCGCACCTGTGGATGGGTACGGGTCGCCGCGGCCAGCCGCACCGCGTACGCGTAGAGCGGCTCGGCGATGTGCACCCGCCGGGCCATGTTCACCATCTCGCCGACAGTGGCGGTGTCGGTGACGGCGGTCAGCGAGTCGGGGGAGCGGACCGTGGCGCCGCGCAGCACCTCCACCTCGACCGCCTCGTCCGGGTAGCCGACCGACAGCTTCACCAGGAACCGGTCGAGCTGCGCCTCGGGCAGCCGGTACGTGCCGTCCATCTCCACCGGGTTCTGCGTCGCCACCACCAGGAACGGCTGCGGCACCGGATGCCGTACGCCGTCCACCGTGACCGTGCGCTCCTCCATCACCTCCAGCAGCGCCGACTGCGTCTTCGGCGACGCCCGGTTGATCTCGTCGGCGATCACGATGTTGGCGAACACCGGCCCCGGGTGGAACTCGAAACCCCGGCTGGCCTGGTTGAAGATCGTCACCCCTGACACGTCGGAAGGGAGCAGGTCCGGCGTGAACTGGATCCGCCGCCACTGCCCCTTCACGGTGGCCGCGATCGCCCGCGCCAGCGTGGTCTTGCCGACGCCCGGCACGTCCTCCAGCAGCACGTGCCCCTGCGCGAACAGCGCGGTCAGCGCCAGCCGCACCACCTGCGGCTTGCCCAGCACGACCGCGTTGACGTTGTCGGCCAGCCGGGCGGCCAGGGCGGCGAAGCCCTGCACCTCCGGCTGGCTGAGCGGTTCGTGCGTGTTCACGGATGCGCCTCTCGGGGTGGTGCGGTCAGCAGGTGGGCAGCACGTCGAGGTCGTCGCCGCCCTCCAGGTTCAGCCAGGCCCACGGGATGTAGGTCTTGCCCTTGTACTCCACCTGGATCCACCAGGTGCTCTTCTTGTTGTTGTTGTAGATCCAGGCGTCCACTTCCTCGCCCTTGGCCTTGCAGTACGTGCGCAGCCGCCGGCCGTCCGGCACCCAGCCGGCCTGACGGTCGTTGTCCTGCCGGGTGACCTCGAAGATCTCATTGCCGTTGCGGCCCGGCACGTCCTTGTCGCAGTACGTCCGCTGGTCGCCGTCCGGACCGTTCTTGCAGGTGGCGATGCCGTACACCGGGTCGGTGGTCTGAGCGCGGCTGGCCGTGCCCTTACCGGCGGCGTTCGATGCGGTCAGCGTCACCGTGTACGCGGTACCCGGCGTCAGCCCGGTCACCCGCAGGCTGGAACAACTGCCGCTCGCCGTCTTCCCACCGGTCGCCGCCGTGCAGGAGGCCCGCCCACCACCCGCGTCCACGGTGAACGTCACAGTCACCGACGTGGCGTCCGCCGACGAGCCGGTCACCGTGATCCGCGGCTCGGCCACCGTCCGCGCGGTGGTGCTCGCCTCCGGCCCGGCCCCGGCCTCGTTCACGGCCTTGACCTTCACCGTCACGTTCTGGCCGTTGCCCAGGCCGCCCACAGTGGCCCGCACATCGGTGACCTCGACGGACTTCCCGGCCGCCTCCACCACGTACTTCGTCACCGGGCGGCCGTTGTCCACCGCCGGGGACCACTGCACCGCGACCGTGCCCGGCTGGTCGGCGACAGTGGACGCGCGCAGCTCGCCGGGCGCCTTCGGCGCCGTGAACGGCACCACCGTGTTGCTCACCGGCGACGCCTTCGACCCGGCGCCCTTCTCGCTCACCGCCGTCACGGTGAACGCGTACTGGGTGCCGTACTCCAGTTGCCCGGCCGCCACCACCAGCTCCGTCTTCGCCGACTCGCCCGCCGGGGCGCTCGCGCCCGCCGAGGTCGCCGTCACCGCGTACTTCGCGATCTTGTTGCCCTGGCCGTCGGCCTCGGGCCAGCTCACCCGCACCGTGCCGTCCGGCCGCGCCTCGGCGGTCACCGACGCCGGCGGGTCCGGCACCTCAGCCGTCGGCACCACCGGGTTGCTGCGCCGCGCCGGCCCCTCACCCTTGGCGTTCACCGCGTGCACCGAGAACGTGTACGTCTCGCCGTTCGTCAGGCCGGTCACCTCCAGCGACCGCTGGTTCGCGCCGACCTGGCGGGTCTGACCGGCGCCCTCCACCACGTACCTGGTGATCTCGGCGCCGTTCGACGCCGCGGCCTGCCAGCTCACCCGCGCCGAGGCGTCACCGGCGGCGGCGGTGACCGACTTCGGCGCGCCCGGCTTGGACACCTTCGGCTTCTTCGGCGCGGGCGGCGGCGGAGCCACCGGCGGCGGATCCCCGCCCAGCACGTCGTTCGCGTACTTGTCGACCTCACGCACCTGGTTGCGGTCGTCGACCACCTGCGCGGTGGACGAGTCCGGCGGGTTGATGAACAGGTGGTTCTCGCGCACCTCCAGCTCGACCGGACCGGGGCGGCTGGCGCCCTTCACGGTCTGCACGAGCTGCCCCTCGGCGTCGAACGCGTAGACCGTGCCGGTCGTCTCGTCGGCGCAGTAGAACCGGCCCGCCCACGCCACCGCCGGGCTGAGCCGCACACCGTCGCCCGGCACCGTGAACCGCTTCACCTCGCGGCTGTCCCGCACCACGTGCACCGACCGCTCACCGGGAACCGTCACCGGCACCTGCTGCCCGCTGGTACGGGTCGGCAGGTAGCCCGGCGCGGTCATGGTCAGCTCGGCCCGCGTGGTCCGGCCGCCCACCACCGTCACCAGCGACGCCGAGGTGCGGTCCAGCACCGCCACGCCCTCGTCCAGCGTGGACACCACAAGCTCGTGCGCCGGCTCGGCCACGTCGTACGTCTCGACGCGCTTCGGGCTGAGCCCGGCGGGCGGCGCGTCACCGGGCGTCTCCGGCAGCTCGGCGGCGGTGACCGCCGAGACGGTGCCCTCGCTCGGCACCGCGATCCACAGCTTGCCGGCGCCGTCGAACGTGCCGCCGGCGATGCCCGGCGGGTAGCGGACCGGCTCGCCCACCGGCGTCAGCGCCCGCGGGTCGAGCTGCCGGACGATGCCCTGCACCGCGTCCACCACGAACGCCGCGTCCTCGTGCAGCGCCACGCTCACCCCGAGCCCCGGCGCGGTAGGCGTGGTCGCGGTGATCTGCAACGTCGCCAGGTCCAGCGAGCTGACCTGGCCGGTCTTGAGGTCGCGCAGGATCAGCAGCCGGTCGGTCTGGGCCACCTGCATCTGGTGCCGCCGCCCACCCGGCACCTCCATCCGGGTGTCCACCCGCGCGGTGACGCCGTTGACCCGGGCCAGCTCGCCGCGGGTGGTGCTCCACAACCAGGAGGAGGCGTCGTAGCTCGCCACCGCGTTGTCCGCGGCGCCCAGCCCGAGCACCGTCAGGCCCATCGCGGCCAGCAGCGCGGCCACCGTGCCGATGGTCACCAGCCCGCCCCGCATACGCGATCGTGGACGAGCCTGCTCCGGCCCGGTGCCCGTGACGTCCTCGATGGTGGTCACTGCCGGCTGCCTCCCCGTGTCGGTGGGGGAGGCGCACCCGCGCGAGGTCGACCCTCCCCAGAGCCGGGAGCCATCATAGGTGCCGCCCGGTGCCGGTGAAACCCGCACCGTCCCCCTGTGGACACCGAGCGTGGCGTCCCCGGACCGTCAGTTCGGCGTCGCGCCGCCCTCCCGGTCCGTGCAGACCTGACCCGAGGTCGAGTACGAATCGGTCGCGTAGACAGCCAGCACGGTGAAGCAGTAGTCCAGCTTCGCGCTCAGCCCGTTCACCGTGTAGCGGGTCTGCCCCGCGTCCACAGTGGCCATCACCCCGAGCTTCTGCCCGGCCCGGCCACCCGCCACCACGAACGGCACCCCGCCGTTGGTCGGGTCGGTCCAGGTCACCGTGACAGTCGTGGTGTCGTCCCGTAGCTGCAAGTCGCCCGGCGGCGGACCGGCCACCTTCGGCGACGCGGAACCGGACGCGGGCGCGGGAGCGGGCGGCGGCGCCGCCTCCCGGTTGAGCAACACCGCGCCGACGCCGACGACGGCCACCACCGCGAGCACCGCGCCCCCGGCCACCAGGGCCAGCACCGTGCGGTTGCGGCCCGGCCGCTCCGGCTCCATCGGGTACGCGCCCGGCGGCTGGACCGGCGCCGGCTGGTGGAACATCGGCGGGTTCACCGGCCAGGCGCCCGGCTCCGGCTGGGCCGGCGGCTCGGGTCGCGTGGACTCGGGGAAGTCCAGCAGGTCCTCGTAGATCGGCATCGGCCGGTTCCGTTCCGGCGCGTCCCCTTCCGCCTGTCCGGCCGCGTCGCCGTTTGTCGGCTCGTCCGGGTCAGGCTCGTCCGTGTCCTGCTCGGGGTCGGCGGGCCGGTCGACCGGCTGGGACGGGGCGACACTGCTCCACGGCGGCGCGACCATGCCCCACGGCGGTACGGAGCCGCCGCTGACCGGCGCGGCGCTGACGGGCGCCGCATGTGCCTGGCCGGCCAGTGACGGGTAGTCGCCGTGACCGGGTGGTCCGCTGACCGGAGGGTAGCCGGTATGGCCAGGTGGTGCGCTGATCGGCGGGTAGGCGCTGTGGCCGGGCGGGGCGTAGGTGCCCTCGCCGGGCGGGGCGCTCACCGGCGTGTAGCCGCCCTGGCCGGGTGGTCCGCTGACCGGTGGTGGGTAGCCGCTGACCGGAATTCCGCTGATCGGGTACGCGGCCGCACCGCTCACCGGTTGCCCCGGTGGGCCGCTGACCGGGTGCGTGGGCGGCGCGCTGACGGGAGGCGGCGTGGGCGTGCCGAGGGCTGGCCTGTTCACCGGTGGCGTGGACGGTGAACCAATCGGTGGTGGGCCGGCTTGAGGTCGTGCTTCACCCGGGGGCGTGCTGGCAGCGGGTGCGCCTGCGCTCACCGGCGGCGCGCTCACCGGCGGCGCGCTCACCGGCGGCGCGATGGCTGGCGGTCCGCTCACCGGGGGTGTGCCGGCCGGGGGTCCGCTGACCACGGGTGTGTCGGCCGAAGGTCCGCTGCTCTGGGTGCCGTCCACCGGCGGTGCGCTGACGGGACCGGATACCGAGGGCTTGGACGCGGTGCCGGCGGCCGCTGTCGCGGCTTGGCGCTCCGACTCCTCCTCCAGCAGCGGGCCGATCTGCTGTACCTGGATCGTCGGCTTGTCCCAGCCCGGTCCACCGGGGACGGTCGGCGGCGTACCCGCGCCAGGGCCGCTCGCGCTCGCCTCGGTCGCTGCGGGGTGGACTTCCGAGGTTGCTGCCGTTCCGGTCCCGGCCGTGCGGTCCGTGGCGGTGTACGGAGGAGCGGCTGCGGCCCCGGCCACCGGTTGGACGGCTGCTGGCCGTGGCGGCACGGGGGTCGACGTCGGCGCCGGAGTGGGAGCAGAGGGCGGCGTGGAATCCGCTTCGGGCCGAGAGGCACCGGCCGGGGACGCCGTCGAGCCGGGCGTGCTGACCGAAGGCGGAGCCGGCGGGGCCGAGGTGGGGGTCGGCGGGGCGACCGTCACTACCGGCGGTGGTGGTAGGACACCGCTCGCCGGTGCGGGGATGCGCGGTGCCGGCGGCAGCACGGTCGGCGGAGGCGGCGGTGGCACGACTCCAGCCGACGGCATCCGCGACGGAGGTGGGGTAACGGAGGCTGGAGGCACCTCGGCGCTCGGCCTCGCTGATGGCGGCGGGATGACCGGTGGGGGCGGTAGCGGGGACGCCGGGCCGGATACGGGCGGCGCCACCGGCCGCCCGTGCACCGGCGTCCCGGCGGCCGGCGCGGCCGTCGGCGTTCCAGCTGTTGCCGTCGGCGTTCCGGGCGCTGCTGGGGGCACCACGGCGCCAGGGACCGCTGGCGGCGGTGGTGGGGCGACCGGAGGACGGGGCGGTACCGGCGTCACTCCGGGGGCTGCGGGCTGCCGACCGTACGTTCCGGGTGCGACGGGGGTGACACCCTGGGCCGGGGGGACCGGCCGGACACCGGGAATCTGCGGGGCCGCTCCGGCGGCCGACTGCGGCGTCAGCGGGGTGGTGGGTTCGGCGGGCACTACCGGGAACCGGGAGGTCGCTTCCTCCGAGATCGGCGCGAAGCGGGCCGTCGCCTCCTCGGATGGCGCAGAGGGCGGCGAGGGCGGCGCCCACGGGCTCGTCGAGGCGGGCTGCTGGCGCGGCGGGACCGGAGGGGCGGGCTGCAGGGGAGTGCCTTGAGGGCTCGGCACGGGATACGGCGACTGCGCGGCGCCGGGCGCCGGGGACGCCGGGCCGGGGCGGGGCGCCCACTGTGCGCCGGATACCGGCGCAGCCGCGGCAGGCGTTCCCTGGGCAGCGGGGCGGGTCGGCGCGGGCGGGTACGGCTGCGGGATCGCCGGCAGCGACACGGTGGGCTCGGACAGAGCGGGACCGGAGTGCCCGGGGGAAGCGGGACCGGGCAGGACCTGTCCAGGCTGTGCGGGCACGACCGGACCGGAGTGCCCCGGCAGAGCCGGGTTGGGGGGTCCTGGCAGGGGCGGACCGGAGTGTGCCGGCGGGGCCGGGCTGTGGTGTCCCGGCAGGGTCGGACCGGGGTGCCCGGGCAGGGACGGACCGGGGTGCGTGCCGGCAGCGGCGGCGAAGCCGCCGGGAGGTGGGCCGTAGCCGGCGGGAGCGGCGGCGGAGCCGCCGAGGTACTGGCGGGCTGCGCGTACCGCGGGGTGGTCCGGACCGAGCACGGCGGACCCGGCGGTGGCCACGCGGCTGTAGTTGCGGCGGGCCTCGTGCCGGTTGCCCAGCTCCTCGGCCACCCCCGCGAGGTCGAAGCTGAGCGCGAGCATCAGCGGGTCGCCGTCGCCCCGGCGGCGCTCGCCGGCGGCGTAGGCCTCTTCGAGTACGCGCCGGGCGGCGGCCGGGTCGTCGGCCTCGCGGTGCAGCCGGGCCAGCAGGTGACCGGTGGCCAGGACGTCCTGGTGGTCCTCGCCGTACGCCGGGCGGGCCGCGACGATCGCGTCGGCGAGCAGGCGGCGGGCGCTGGTCAGGTCGCCGGCGGCCCGCATCGCGAGGGCCTGGTGCTGGGTGGCGATCAACGGGGAGGGGTGGGACACGTGAGCAATGCTGCCCGGAATCGTCAGTTGCGCGCTACCCACCCGATTGTTGTGGCCTCTGACCTGCGCAAACGTGCGGCGTTGGTGCTGATGTGCATGATCGTTCCGGGCCGTGTACAGTAATGCCCCGTGCGGCCCGCCAGGCCGGCCGATGCGGTGAGATGATCACCTTGGCCGACCGGGTAGGCTGGTACGTGCAGGTCCGGGTGGCGGAATGGCAGACGCGCTAGCTTGAGGTGCTAGTGCCCGTATAGGGCGTGGGGGTTCAAGTCCCCCCTCGGACACTCCCGCGTAGCAACCGTGCGACGTTGGACGTTCAGGTGGTCAAGCATGCTTGACCACCTGATTTCACTCTCTGTTACCGCCGTTGGTGGCAGCCTCGTCGTTGGGCGAGGTGGGTCATGACAGACCGGCCGATCGATTCGGTGATCCCGTCGGTGGTTCCGTCAGGCGGACTCAAGATCCGCGGTGACTCGCGTGCCGCGATGAAGCGACCGCCTCTGCCGCTGGCGCGACTAGCTCCTACTCGTGACAGCAGCACGGTGTATGGGCTGGCGACTCTTGATGTGCACGGCCGCGTCGCTGATCGGCCGGTGATGATCGCTCTCGGCTGGGCTCCTGGCCTCAGGCTGGGCATTAGGGAAAGCGGCGGCCTGATCATCGTCGACCCTGACCCGCGTGGGGTGTTCCGGGTGACGAAAGAGGGCCATGTGCGGTTGCCCGCGGTGGTCCGCCAGTGGTGCGGGCTGACGGCCGGCGATCGGGTGTCGGCACCACCGCCACCTACGTCCGCGCAACCATCCACGAGGTTGCCGCCGCGCTGGCGGCACTCACCGGTGAGCCACATCCGCTGACCTAACGGGTGTTGGGGCGGGCCCTGACCTAACGGTCCGGGTCCGCCTACACGCAGCGACGATCGGCGGGAGGGGTCCGGTGGCGGCGCTGGTCGACAACCATCGGCCAGTGCGCGTAGGGCTCAGAGCGCCGACGGTGGGAGCCCGAGAGCAGAGGGCGGCGTTTTCTGCCAGCTCGGGGCCGGCTGACGCAGGTGCTGCGCCGCTGCGTCGGCGGTCAAGCGGACGACCGAGCGGAAGAACCTAACGCAGGCTTCCGCGTCCGCGAGCCGGAGGCCAGGCGCCGCCTGAGTCTTTTGCGATGCTCTCGGGTCTCGAACCGCAGCCAGGACCTTCACGGGCCTTAGGGTGGCGTGCCCGTGCGCGATGTCATGCCGGACCCGCAGCCACTGATCAATGACCTGAGCGACGTGCTTTGGCTCGACGAGCACAGTCGTGCCGCCAGAGCCGCGACCGCCGCGCTGACTCCAGGTCCAGTTGGGCCGTGGGTTGAAACCGGCGCGGCCGAGGAGCGAGCAGGTCTGATCAGGGCCCGGGGTAGCAAACTTTTCCACCGCGGCATCCAGGTCGACCTGCCACTGCTTCATCGCGCCGGCCAGCAGCGGCCCACCGGCGACGGACTGGAGCTCCGTCAGCGTCGCATCGCGGAGCGCCTTGGCGATGTCTTGCACAAAGGCTTGCCAAGTGGCGACGGCGAGAACGATTGTGCCGCGGTTGAGGGAAGTCTCGGTTGTGCGGCGACCAGGCCCGCCGTGGCCGACGGCGCGGTGGATGAGGCTCAGGTTGTCGCAGTGCTCCAGCGCCTTGACGAAGTTGTCGACAGCCTCTTGTACGTCCACTAGGCCTCCGCACTGTCCGATGAGCTGCTCCTGTGCGCGCCGACGACAGGCGCCGCTGTCTGCTGTCGATTGGCAGGATGAGGCAATCGACCAGGCGAGGACAAATGAGATGTCGTCCGGTGCGAAAGGCCGCGGGTTCAGCCGGCGCGACGCGAGTCAGCATTGGTCCGCTACCGCCATTGCGGGCAGGCTCGGCGTCGACACCCCGTTTTGCCCTCCCAGGTAGATCGCCGCGACGCCGGGCCTACCGTGCAGCAGCACACCCATGCCGCAGAGGGCGCGCAACCGGCCATACCAGCGACTCCGGATCCGACCTCGGTCCGCCGCCCCGGCACGTGGTCGAACTGTTTGCGGGCGGCTGGACCCGAATCACCGCAACCACGCGCGGTTGGTCATCACTCATGGCAAGCAGTCTGTAACGCATGGACGAACGCCGCAAGATCGGCATGCAAAGGCTGCGTCCGGCATGAGCTCAACAGGCAGGGTTCGGCCCACCCCTAGTGCTATAGCTCCTTGCTGGTTGACTGCCGATCTCGGACAACGCTGGTCCAGACATACACCCACGGCGGGCCGCCGCCAGCGATCGACTCCAACCCGTACACGC
Source organism: Micromonospora sp. M42 (assembly GCF_000568915.1). NCBI lineage: Bacteria > Bacillati > Actinomycetota > Actinomycetes > Micromonosporales > Micromonosporaceae > Micromonospora > Micromonospora sp. M42. The sequence continues at coordinate 6,577,636 of NZ_KK037233.1, forward strand.
CGTTCACGTCCGCGTCGAGCAACTCGCCGCCGTACTCGATCCACAACCACCTCTGGTCGATCCTCCGAGGGGGTGCGCCGTCCTCGTCGACCGGAACCAGGAGGGAACGCCCGTCCAACGCACCCCCAACGGATGGTACGTCGATCATCGCCCACATGTTCTGATCATCGGCCGAGACTCGGCGGTGCCAGGCGTTTCGCCGATCAGACCCTCTCCGTTGCAGGCGGCGATCTGCAGCATGTTGCCGATCGGCGGGCTGTTCTTGGGTTTGGCGAGCCAGCCGCTGCTGACGGCGAGGTCAGCCGTCCTCGGACCTTTGAACCGCCGCCCCGTAAGCGAGTGCCGAACCACACCGCTTCGGGTATGTTGGTTCTTTGTCTCGTCGAGGGATTGTAGCCCCTCCGAACGTCTGCTGGCGCTCTGCTCGTATTGTCTCTGCATGGAAGCGCTCGGACCAGGTATGGATCGATATCGAAGGATCTTGAACGGTGAAGAGGCGTACGGAGAGCAGGGAACCCGCGTGGAGGCCGCTACCTCCTTCCTCCTTGCCGAGATGCGGACGCAGGTTGCTGACGCGGTAAGAGAACGGTCTGCGATCGACGCGCAGGGCATACCGTTGCTCATTAGCATGAGCGGGCTTACCCCGCTGCCTACGATCCTTGCGTACGATGTGCTCCGACCGAAGCATCTACTGGTCATATACTCTGAAAAGGCCGCCGGTGCTGTGGATGTAATTGGCGATCACGTAGTTGGCCCTGGACAGCTTAAGGCCAGTCAATTTTCTCATGTACCGGTGGATCCCACTGACCCAAGGATTGTCTACCAGGTAATTAACGAATACCTGGCGCGCTTCAATCCTGCTGATGGTCGAGTGATCCTGAATGTTACGGGTGGCAAGAAGGTGATGAGTGCCGCCGCCGCGTTAGCTGCCTGGCAGTTGGATCTTGAATTGTGCTATCTCGATGGCGAAGTAGAGGACGCGATTGGGTCAGTGATTCCTGGCTATCAGCGGCTGCTGCTTCTGGACAATCCGATCAGCATCTTCGGCGAACAGGAGATGGGCAGAGCGGCGGAGTTGTTTAACGCTGGCGCCTTCGATAGCGCCAGCCGTCGATATTTAGATTTGAGCGAACGCCTCGCAGCGCCGGCCGCCGCTCGGTTTTGGAAATCGGCGAGTGAGCTCTATCGTGCTTGGTGTGACCTGGACTTCGAGGCCCTTTCCCCACTGATTGAGAACATGGAGCGAGCGCTCGCCGACTACCGAGGACCCCTTCCGGCGGACGTTCAACGTCAGATCAGCGAGCAGCTAAAATTCCTCCGCTGTCTAGACAGCACGAATGCCAGCCGCCTGGATCTCATGCTCGCATTCCACCTGCTCGGAGACCACTACACGGCAGTTGGTCGACATGACTTTGCCGCGCTCCTGTACTACAGGACGATCGAGGGGTGTCTTGCGTGGCGACTCGAGAACAAATATGCGGGTTTCCGGTGTGACGAGCCTGACTACAGTCTCCTCGGAGAGGTGGGGGAAGAATATGCGAGGGTCTCCGCTGGCATGCCAGGCAAGGAATCGGGCCTTCCGGCGAAGGTGAGTCTTGTCGAGGCGGCCAAGCTGCTCGTCGCATTGAAGGATGGCTTTGCCGTGGCAACGCAGCTAGCGAAAGGCAGCGGGATCGTCAGCTTGGCCAGTCTTGCGGCGACCCGAAACCATTCGATCCTTGCCCATGGATTCAAGCAGATTGCCCCTAGTGATTCGCAGAAGTTGGGTGAACGGGCTGCGTTCTTTCTCAAGAAGCTTTGGGAGTTGGAACGCCCGTCAGACAATCTCGACGAACTGCGGTTAAACTTGGCATTTGTGCGCCAGGGCACCTGAGGTGGATGATGTTTTCTGTCATTCAGCGTCGCACTCGGGTCATAATCGTCGCGACGAAGCCGCGAGTAGTTTCCAGGTTGGTACGCGCTTTCGTCCACTCATCCATAATTCGCAACGTTCGCTCGGGCATGTTCGGCGGATCAAGGAGAGTGAGGCGGGGTAGGGGATCGTCAGTGAGGTGCCAGATTCCTCCTCCAACGAGAATGTGGTGCCCATTCCCGGCTTGCGAGTAAAGAGCGGGAGTCTTGCCAACGTTCTTGGCCAACTCCTGCCAAGATGTGTCGTCGCTACGAATCGCCATCGCGTTGCGTAGCGGCCACCTGGTCTTCCACCTGGCAGGGAAATCGGCGTCGAGTTGGAACTGGCTAGGGTGGCGCAGGAACCTCATGTCTGAGTGTTTTATGGCATGCTGCAGATATCGGGCAACTTCCTTTGCCGCCAGGTCTCCTTCCGCCAGTAGGAGTCCTGCTTCTACTCCGTCAAGTAATCCGCGCTGCAGGTCGAAATTGGCTGAGAAGATCGCGCCACGCGTTTCGTCGGCGATGATCGCCTTGGCGTGATTGAGAGAGTCTCCGTAAATAGTGACGCCCATGTCGGCAAGGATCTCGACTTGTCGAACATGTTCGTAGAACATTCGACTACGTACGAGTAGGTTGATGTTGATTCCGCGTCGGGCCGCGCCTTCGAGCGGTTCGATGACCCACTCTGGCTTCGCTGTCAGCCCGTCAAGGCTGAAACTGGCTAGCGTTAAGTCACGCTTTGCGCCGTGAATTGTTCGGCGAATAGCCTTGGCTATGTGGTGGTCTGTGTGATGCGTCCAGATGATTGACCGCGGATCATTGAGGTTCGGAGTGGGGAGAACCGGAAGATCTTTAGTCGGTTCACGTTGGCGAAGGGCGTAGGCCGCGCCGGGGCGCGCCTCCTCCGTGCTTTCGTGCCATAGCCGTGCGAATAGGCGACTGAGGGGCAGCACGCGATCACGACCGCGAAGCACCAATCCAAGCTCACCTGTAATCGGTCGGGTTGCGCTGCCGCGGAGCGCACTTGTCTCTAAGTTTGCGGTTCCAACTAAGGCATGCTCGTCGTCTACCACAACAAACTTGGCGTGGCAATGTCTGTGCCCACGGATGTAGATTCCCGCTCTCGTGAGGTTCTGAAATCGCTTATTTTGCGCTCGCACCGCGAGGTTGTCGTTCTCCTCGATGTCCTCAAGGGCGTCAAGTTCGCCAAGCTGATGCAGGCCGCGGCGTAGGGAACGGTCGTCCCATGCTGTGACAACGTAAACACGGCCGTGCAGACGATCCACGGCCTTGAGGAGAGCGCGAAGAACCTCATCTTCACCGATCCGAAAGCTGGCGATGAAGATCTTTTGGCGAGCCGAGTCGATCAGGTCCGTCACTGCCTGCAGGATCTGACGCTCGGATCCTCGGTAGGAAAAGACCGGCTGGAAAGATTCGCCACCGGAGCTCAGCTTCGGATTGAACGCAGCAGCGAGGGCATGGTTCCGCACGAAGGCGCCTTGGTCGGTTCGTGAGTTTAGGAGGTCGATCTGGTCAGTCATACTGCAGGTCCTGAGGCTCGGTAAGGGCGTAGGCGAGTTGGAAATGGCCGAGCGACCAGACGCGCGCCAGAATGTCATCCTGGGTTGTCAACTGTGGCATGCGAGGGTCGGGTGGCACGCTCTGCGCAAGCAGCCCGCGTAGCGGGTCGGGGCTGTCGCCGGCTTCTCGGGCTTCAGCAATGGCTCGATCCAGAGCGAAGAGCCGCTCGGCATGTTGGTCCCCGGCTGCGAATCGGACGGCCAGTTCGAGGATGGCATCCTCGGCGTTCGTGACCTCGACGGCCGCCTCGACGGCGAGATTCTGCTTCGCGGCGGCCAGCGCCTCGGCGGTGAGTCCGTCGAGGCGGAACTGCCAACGTCCGGTAGCCAGCCGCGACGGAGCTTCGGTCGTCACGTTGCCACCCGAGGTCAGCGCCCGCCAGAGCGCACGCCACTGCGACCCTCCAGAAGGGGCGTCGGCCAGGGCGAGCCAGGCTTCGCCGAGGTTGGTTGGCCCAGGTAGTTCGATCTGGATGAGTTCCCGGCGTCCGGTGGCGGTACGCCGCACCTCGCGGGCCGGCTGGAAGGCCAAGGTGACCTGGCTTCGGTCGCCGTCACGCCTGACGTGGGCGCTGCACAGATACGCCGGACACACGCCATCCGGGAAAAGTAGATCCTCGCTGCCAGTGTGGTCACTGACATCAACGATGTCGTCTTCAAGGCCGCATACCAGTCGCTGCCGGATGCGGTCTCCTAGAAGTTCCGATCTTGCGACGCCGCAGTGGTCAGGGGGTGCAGGTGCCGATGCAAGACGATATTCCTCCAGCCTTTCAAGGTCGCCTACGGCGCGCGAGGTTTGGGGCGTCAGCGCGACGATGTCATCAGTCCCTGGTAGGAAGAGAAAGCTCCTCTTGGTGTCCCCAAGTTTCGTCACAGCCTGTCTTTCGAAGACAGCAGCAGCCCGCTCTGGGAGGATCCTGTAGCTGGAGCTGTCTCTGGCGAGCGCGTCCTCGTTGGTCAGTCGGCGGGCGATTGGATGCAGCAACTCCCGAGGTAGCCCTGTGATGGACTCGAAATGTAACGTGGTAAGCGTTCCGAGCGTGATCGCGCATTCCAGGACAAATATCTCCAGGTTGGTCAGGGGAGAGTGAGACCGTTTCCGTACGCTGACATCCGGCCAGTATTCCAGTCTAATGGGCGCGCGCTTGATCGACGCAGTGTTGCCATCGACAGGACGGGGGCTCCGGTTCGTGCGGGCAAATCTGAAATTCTGGCTCACCCGGCGTCCTTGATGATGCTCATGACATCCTTCCTAGTCTCGAGCATTTCGAAGATGTGTTGATATAGCCTGCCGGCCTTCGGTACGGCGGTAAGCCGTTCGAGCGTTGGGCGATGACCGACCATGACCATACCCCTGCGGGCACGTGTTAGAGCCACGTTGACGCGTCGAACGTCCTGTAGCCATCTCCCATAATCGGGGGACAGTCGAGGCCGAATGGAGGCACGACAGAAGCTCAGGATGACGATGTCACTTTGCTGGCCCTGGATGCTATCGATGACTCCGATTACCTTAAACTGAACGCGACTGAAGTCGCCAAGGTGCGGGTGGCCAAGCCGCTGTCTGATTAGCTGCGCTTGTTTCTTGTAGAATGTCAGGACGCTGACAGACATCGACTGGTCTTGTTCCTGAAGCACGTCCTCCAAGTTTCGGCACACCCGGCACACCCAGTCGGCCTCAAGTTCGTTAATAAACCCACTACCGTCATGCTGATCGCATGCATCCCGGCCTCGGGCAGCGGTGTCCATGAACACCACTGGTGTGCGGAAGGCGGGCAGCGCAAACGACCTGACGGATGGCTGCGTCTCCTGCGGTGGTGGTGTGGTGAACGCGCCGTTATAGATAGGTTGGTTAACTAGACTCGCGATTGGCTCGATCATCCGACGCTGGGCGGTCAATCGTACGACAAGCCCTCTAGAGGTGGTAGGTAGGCAGCGTTCAAAGAGGCTCTGAACAACGTGCTTACGCATGAGTTTTAGGACCGCTCGCTCTTGCGTTCGGCGCCCTAGCCGGCTGGCGAGTTTCTCGAACGAGCGGCGGTGTGTGGGCCACTGATCGGTTGCCCGGAGCGCCTCCGCCGCAGCGACCACTGCGTCTCGACGGAAGGCTCTCAGTTCCAGCTCCTCGTGCCACTGCACTGCAAGCAAATCCGTCGCGGCCGCCAGGTCTTTCGCGCGCTTGCGGTCGACTAGGCGACTAGCGGCGAGGGCATGCAGGTGATGCTCGTCGGTGGGCTCGACGAAAGGCGGTAATTGTTGTTCATCACCGACCAGAATCCATCGACGGGCCCGCACCGCTCCAATCAGAAACTCGCTGTCCGTCACTCGACTTGCTTCGTCCAATATGAGCGTGTCGAAGTCGACGTCATCGAGAGATGCCGCGCCGCCGGTGGTGGCGCAAACGACGTTGGCCGACTGCCGCAACTGCGCCCCGAATAGTTCGGATATCTCGTGTTCGGGTCTGCCGTCGGCCTGTCCGGTGAGCTCAAACCAGCGGAGTTCAAGTTTGATAAATTTCGTGACCGTGTCGATCTGCGCAGTAAGTTCCTGCTCGCGTGATACCCAGTGCTCGTCTTCGACGGTTTCGGCATCGAGGCCGGTAAGCTGCGATAGGTGATCTCGAGCCTCTGCTAGACGGTCCCGAGCGGTTCCGATGTTCTGCTCAGCGTCAATTAATTCCCTTGCGAAACGCTCCCGCAGTGAGGCTTGGTCTAGGGCACGGTCGAACATCTCTTGTTCGCGGGCCGTAGTGCGCTGTGATATCGCGGCGACCCTCTGTCGTAGTTGTGCTAGCCTCCTTTCGGAGGTCCGGATCCGCTGCTTCAATTCCCCTGTCGCCTGTGCCCAGGCTATCCGGCCTGGACCCGATATTTTAGGCTGCTCAAGCTTAAGGTGCTCGAGCCGCTGCTTCGACGCCCTGATCTGCTCATGGAGCTGTACGGCCTGTTTGACGTCGATGGCCTCTGAGTCGCTCATTACCTTGATTGCTTCGTCGTATCGGCGTTGAGACTCCTGCAGTTCGGCGCTGCCGGTTCTAATCGTTTGGTCGTAGTCTAGATACTGCTTCTTGAGATCCAGATAACTGGCGACTGCCTGACGAACTGGCTCAATAACTGCCAGTTCCTGGCGCCAAATCTTGGCGTTGGACTTGTCGGGAGTTCGTGCCTGTCTCAGGTAGGTGGCGGCAACCTGGTCGGGCAGGTAGCGCTGTAGGTCATTACGCACCTTGGTTTCCGTCCACGACACGCGAATCGGAAACACGCTTGGCTCTTGGCTGAGTCGGAGCAGGACCTCGTCAAGTGCTACGTGCATAGGTGCGAGTAGTAAAATCCGCTCACCTCGATCGATCAGCTGCAGTACGGTTTCCGCGATCACCGAGGTCTTGCCAGTGCCCGGGGGGCCTTGAATGAGCAAGGTATGCGGAGTATGAACCGCCCCAGCTATCGCCCTCTTCTGCTCTTCGCTGAACTGAAAGCCCGGTTGAAGATCTGAATCCTCGAGGTGGAAGTACGGAAGGCTCGGCGGGTCGAAGGGGGGCAGCCCGCCTGGTTGGCATAGCAAGCCTGCTAGATGATTCCAGTTGCCGTCAACGTTGCCAGACAAAAAGCTGCGAACGGCCGTCAAATTCGGCTGCAACGCGAACCGCTGAATCTGGCTCAACTGCAGCTGAGTGCCGGGTGGGATGGAAAGTTCTGCTGGCACAATAAGGCTGATTCGCCCATTGGCGCTGTCACTGCCGACTTCGTCCACACGGCAATGGATCAGCCGCCCGTCATGAGTGGCGATGGTCTGTTTGGAGCGGGTATCGATAGCTGAGGAGCTGGACGCTGTTGTCAGTGTCAGAGTTCCTTCGATGCAGCTGACGACCGTTCCGGTGACATGCTGCTCTGGCGCTGTGGTGACCCGGAGTTTGAGCGCCTCCAGTAGGGCCAACAGGTGCCCAGCGTTCCGGTTCACGATCGCAGCCAGCTTCCGGTTGCCCTGCGGAGCCCGACGGTCCGCTGGCGGTAGTTGACGTCTGGCCTGCTTAACCAGATTTTCTCGCTTGCGACGGACGCTCTTGGCGTTGATGAAAATCTCAGCCAGTCGGGGCAGGTCGCACTTCGCTTCGCGATCGAACGGTTCGATGCTGACAGACAATGGTTGGACCAGGTAGCGGCGCCTCGGCACCATCACTGGATTGATCGACACAACAACTGCCGTCGGAACATTGCTGACTGGTCCATTTGACGGTCGAACGATCAGGCGAAATTGTGAGCCGCAGATGATGAAGGAGTTGCCATCGCTGCGACTCTCTACTGTCATCCCAGCTTTCAGATCCGCCTGAAGCTCGTCTTCGCTCACGTTGGAGCGGATGAGGACCGAACGTGAAATCGTCAGCTGCACGCGTTCGCTCTCTGCCTCGCAGAATCCAAATTTCAGCGGGAAGCGATCTGAGCAGTGCTCGATCAGCCATGCATCGGGAATCGTCACCTGTACAACTTCCTGGCCTGATGAATTCATTTTGCCGGCCGCCCCAGCAGACCTTGGTAGCGGCGCGTCATCGCCTCGAGGCTTCCAGTGGGACAACCGGGCTTGACCAAGGCGGAGGTCTGGGCGGTTCTGTCGGCGCCGCTGGGGGCTGTGGACTGCCTGAGCCGAATCACAGTGGCAAGGATCCAGGCCGCCAGCAACGTGCCTTCGCATTTGTCTTGGCAGACCCCATACATGCCTCCCCATGGTCACTCCGATACAGCAGTATGCGCTGGGGGTGCGACACGAGGCGGACCCTGATCTCCAGTAGGCGGCTCAGCGGGCTTTGGCGGGAGGGGCGGTGGCCGCCGCAGTGAGGCATCGTGCTCGCCTCGATCACGACCAGGCCGCTGTTCACGCTCTGGCTTCCCGGCCTGACGCCGGCGTCGGAGGAGATGCACAGCGTCGTAGCTGGCGTGATGCCGTAGGTGACCGCGCCGGAGGCATTCCGCACGCAGAACCCCCGGGGCACGTCCATGGCCCGCTTCTGGTCGGTGCCGAAGGTGCTGGGAGATCTGTTCCGCGACTGGCGGCGGGTCGCCGAGCGGCAGGGGCCGCAGACGCCCGCAGCCGACGCGTACGCCGCGGCGGTGCGCACCCGGTAGGCGATTCTGCAGGAGCTGGAGCCGTCGGTGGTGATCGAGTTCGGGACGACTTGGTTGGGCTTCCGTGATATGCCGCCAGCTCCGATCAACGCCACCGTGGCCGGGCTGCTCGACGACGATTGGCTGAACTGACCGCACGGGACGGTAAGGCATGGGGTGGCCGCCACGGAGCGGGCACCCCATGCCGTTATGAGCCGGCTGCGCCCCGGTGCCAGACGAAAGACGCATACGAACACCAAGTATCGGTCCGCTGAACAGGGATGACATGGTGCACTCCCGAAGAGTCGACGACTTCCGGAGTCAGTCTTCACCGAGCGGCGGCATAGGTCGGATCCTTGATCTGGCAGGGATCGGGTTCACGACTGCCTCGGGTGCCCGAGGGCTCCTACGCTGAAATTTGTGGAAGATGTCGATGACGCCCGCGAGCTCGTTGAGCAGCGGATGCGCGCCACGGGGTTCGAGGAGGACATCCTCGACAGGGTCTTGGATCTGCTGGAACGCTTCGACACCGATCGGGAAAAGCTGTTCGAGGAGATGCTCTCCAAGCTGGAGCAACCGGGCTATGACGGCCTGACCGACCGGTGGGAGACCAACTGCGAGCAGGCCGAGGCGCTGATGGAGCGCCTCGAATCGGACATCCGGTCGGTGCTGGAGGACAGCCAGGCCAACGCGATGTCCGTCGACGAACGGTGGACCGCGGTCGGCCCGCGTGACTTCCTCGCCGGTGAGCGCAAGATCTGGGCGCAGGTCGCCCGGCTCGACGTCCCCGAGGTCGCCACGTTGATGAGCAAGGTCCTGGAGGCCGACCTCGCGCTCATCAAGAAGTGCGAGGAGGACCTCAAGAACGCGCGCAGCAACGACGCGATCGTCGAGCAGCTGCTCCTCAAGAACTTCGGCTCCATCCAGGACACGGTCAAGAGCCTGCTCGTCAAGTACCTCCCGACTTCGGGCGCCCGCCTGATCGTCCTCTTCATGAAGGACCCGTCGTCCAAGGAAGCCGCCAACGAGGCGATCAAGAACTTCGAGAAGCTCACCGCGGAGAACCTCATGGCGGCCAAGCAGAAGCGTGCCGCGAAGCAGACGGTGGTCGACAACATCAAGCTGCTGACCGCGGCCCGCGAACAGCTCGACGAGGACTGGATCGACAAGCTCTTCGCCCGCGGCGCCGAGGCGGCGGGGAACTGGCGCGGCATCGGCGCGTCCGGCGACTACCGGGCCACCGACTGGGACTGGATGAAGGAGAACGTCCTCGACCGAGGGCTCGACGCGCGGGCCGAGGCGGCCAAGGAGCAGTCCCGCAAGCTCTACGACGAACTCTTCCCCACGCTCGTGGAGGAGAGCACCAACGCCTTCGCCCAGCTGACCGATGATCCGGGCACGCTGGCGAAGTTCAACGAGGAGCTGGAGAAGGCCTCGGAATCCCTGGAGTCGCTGCTGGCGACCGAGGAGGAATACGTCAAGGACCTGGCCGAGGGACCCTACAAGCAGACGGGCCTCGCCGCGTTCGCACAGGTCAGAGACGCGGTCAAGGTGGGCTTCAAGCTGCTCGCGGACAAGACGGAGGAAGCCGACGACGAGGTCAAGAAGTCATGACCGATTTCTTCGTCGCGGCGGGCGGCCCGGTCGGCGACGGCACCCGGGCCCGGCCGTTCCACGACCCGTGGCTCGCGCTGCGGCAGGCTGCGCCCGGCGACCGCATCCACATCGCGGCGGGCACCTATACCGGGCGCGGCGAGCGCTTCTCGTGGGTCGTCGACACCCCCGAGCTGACCCTGCTCGGCGGATACAGCCCCGACTTCGCCCGCCGTACCCCCTGGCAGACACCGACGGTCTTCGCGGCAAAGACCGGCCTGCGCGTCCCGAACGAGCCGAACATGCTCCAGGGCATCGGCGGCCACGACGGCCTCGTCCTGGACGGGCTGTTCTTCGACGGGGCCGGGCGCGACGACTACGACGAGCAGGGCGGCCTGCAGCGCGTCTCCTACGGGGACGGCCCGCTGGTGAGCCTGCGCGGCGAGCGCATCACCGTCCGCGACTGCTGCTTCGCCAACGGCAGCTCCGGCGCCGTCGAGCTCGGCGGCGACTCCGTGGTCTTCGAGAACAACATCGTCGTCAACTGCGTCGGCCTCAGCCTGCTCACCGTCCGCGACGGCGCCCCCGAGACCCCGGCCGCGGTCAGCCGCAACACCTTCGCCTTCGCCCACGACGACTCCGACCCGCCGCGCGGCTCCGGTGCCGACCGGGCCGTGGGCGTACGGGTCAACGGCGCTGCCGCGATCGCCGACAACGTGTTCGTCGGCTGCGGCAACGCGGCCGTCGCCTGCCTGCGCGACGTCGGGCAGATCGCCATCGACCGCAACCTGTTCTTCGCCACACCGCGCGACATCGTGCGCAGCCGGGTGCCGGGCGCGGAGGCCGAGCTCACCGAGGAGTACGCCGCGGAGCTCGAAGACGTCGGCCTGCGCTCGGCGGCCGGCAACACCGTCTGCGACCCACAGCTGACCGGGCTCCCGGCGGCGTGGCTCGACACGTACACGGTGGACGTCGCCGTCACGTACGAGCGCCCGCCGATCGCCGCCCTCAACGCGCTGCGGAAATCGGCCGGCCTCGGTGAGCTGTCGTCCGCATCAGACCGTGATGTTCAGCGGCCCGTCATGCGCCGGCTCGCCCCGGCCGAGGTGCTCGCCCTCGCGATTGGCGCGGCGCCGGGCGCGCACCCCGCCGACCTGGCGGCGCCGGAGCCGTTCACCGAGCCCCCGGCCGGCCCGTCGTACCAGGCCGTCGACTGGGCGCGGCTCTACGAGGCCGACCCGGCGCTCGCCGGAGCCCCGGTGCAGGTGCGGGCCGGGGTCGGCTTCGACCAGAACACGCAGATCCTCCCCGAGCTCGCGGAGACGCACATCGGCGTCGCCGTCTACGAGCCCGGCACCGACAACAGCCCGTGGTGGGCGCTCGCCCCGCGCTACGGCCTCGTCCATCACCAGACCGAGGAGGCCGTACGGTATTCGCGCGGCCTCGACGTCGAGTCCACGTACCTGCTCCGCGGCACGTACCGTCTCACGCCGCCCGGCGGGCGTCAGAGCGCCACCATCGTCCTCGACTCCCTCGCGCCCGTGCTCGACGTCACGGCCCCCGAGCCGCCCCGGCCGGCCGGCCGCGACTGGTTCGTGCGGGCCGGATCCTCCGGCGGGGACGGCAGCCGCGAGGCGCCGTTCCGCGACCCGTTCCAGGCCCTCGAAAAGGCCGCCGAGGGCGACGGCATCCTCGTCGCCGCAGGTGAGTACACGGGCCGCCTGCGGTCGGGCACATGGCGCATCCCCGTACGCAACCTGACGCTGCTGGGCGGGTGGGACGCCGAGTTCGCCGCGCGCGACCCCTGGCGGCACCCCGTGCGCTTCGTGCTCACCCCGGAGACCAAGGCGAAGGGCATCTTCGGCGATCCGGTGCTCACCGGCGAGGACTCGGGGGAGGGCCTCATCCTTGACGGGTTCATGTTCGACGGGGCGACCTACAACGCGTACGCCGACAGCGGCGCCCTCGACGCGGGCCACTCCCAGTCGGCGGCGCTGCTCGACCTGCGCGGCGGCAGCGGCGGCATCACCGTGCGCAACTGCGTCTTCGCCAACGCGGCGTACTGCGCCGTGCAGCTCAGTGCGGCGTACGGGACGTTCGAGAACAACGTGGTCGTCAACACGAGCGGCACCGCCGTCCGTGTCCAGGCACCCGGCGCGGGCCCCTGGACCATCCGCGGCAACACGGTCCTGTTCGCCGCCGACCCCACCGGCCGGGCCTCGACCGGGCAGTCCACGACCGGCTGCCTGCTGGACCTCTCCGGCCGGGGTGTCATGCGGGTCGAGGCCAACGTGCTCGCCTTCGCCGACAGCATCGCCGTCCGCGCGACCGTGCCCGACCAGAACCTGCTGCTCGACGGGAACGTGCTCGCCGCCAACCTGTACGCCGACCTCCACGACGGCCGCCACGTGCTCGTCGACGCCGAGAACCGCGACCGGGTGTTCCGCGACGCCCCGTTCGGCGCGCAGACCGGAACCCGGTTCGAGCTGCCGGCGGTGCCGGTCGACGCCGCGTACGCCGACCAGGCCGTCGGCCGCCTCTCGGCGCTGGCCGCCGCGATGCCGAAGGACGGGCTCAACGCCGCCGCGGCGGCGCTCGGCGTCTCGATCACGGCGCCGAAGACGGAGGCACCCGTCGAGGCGGCGCCCCCGGAGCCGAAGAAGGAACCGTCAGTGGCCGACCTGCTCGCGGACCTCGGCCGGGCCCGAAAGGCGTTCGAGGCGAAGGACGCGGCCCCGCCGACCACAGACACTCCGCTGTACTGCCCGGTCTATCCGGTCGAGGCGGCGCTGAGGCTGGCCCTCGACGCCCCGCCAGGCGAGCCCGGCGCCCACGCCCCGCCTTCATGATCGAAGAGCCCGACTCCACCGAAACCGGGGCGGTTCGGTGCCGGGTGACCGCGCATACCGTTGCCGCCACGAGCCGCGGGCGGCGCTTCAGGCGGAGGTGCGTTCCCGCCACGCCCGCAAGCGGTCACGCAGCCAGTGGTAGCTGGCCTTGGGCGTACGGGATCCGGTGGCGTAGTCGACGTGGGCCAGACCGAAGCGGGGCCCGTACCCGCGGGCCCACTCGAAGTTGTCGATGAGCGACCAGTAGAAGTACCCCCGCAGATCGAGCCGGTCGTCGACGGCGGCCGCACGGGCCGCCGCCGCCAGGTGCCCGGCCACGAACGAGATCCGTTCCGGGTCCGGCTCGGGTCCGTCCCGCAGGTCGGCGCAGCCGTTCTCCGTCACGTACACGGCAGGCAGGCCCGGGTAACGGTCCGCGAGCCCGGTCAGGGTGTCGAACAGCCCTTGCGGCTCCACCGGCCAGCCCAGGTCGGTGGTGGGCAACCCGTCCGGCCGTAGCTGCCGGACCCCGATGTCGAACGCGCTGCGCAGCGCCGGTTCGGGCTGCTCGTACGGGGCGTCGGCGACGTGCACCCGGTAGTAGTAGTTGACACCGAGGAAGTCCAGCGGCGTGGAGATCACCGCCAGGTCACCGTCCCGGCGGAACGACAGATCGCTCACCCCGGCGTAGAGCCGCTCGAACCCGGGCGGGTACGCGCCGCCCAGCACCGGATCCGTGAACTGCCGGTTGAGCATGAGGTCCTGCCGATCCGCCGCCGCCCGGTCGGCCTCGGTATCGCTGGCCGGCACGGCGGGGGAGAGGTTGAGCGTGATGCCGACGCGCGACCGCGGGCCGGCGGCGGACCGGACTGCGGCGACCGCCCTGCCGTGCCCGAGCAGCAGGTGGTGGGCGGCGGCCAGGGCGCCATGTCCTTCGGCGGTGCCGGGAGCGTGCCGGCCCTCCGCGTAGCCGACCATCGACGAGCAGTACGGCTCGTTCAGCGTGATCCAGTCCTGGACCCGGTCGCCGAGGACGCCCGCCACCGCGGCGGCGTACTCGGCGAACCACTCGGCGGTGTCCCGTACCCGCCAGCCACCCTCGTCCTCGAGCGCCTGGGGCAGATCCCAGTGGTACAGCGTGACGAACGGCCGGATGCCGTGCCCGCACAGGGCGTCGACGAGCCGGTCGTAGTAGTCGAGGCCCCGCCGGTTCACCGCGCCCCGCCCGGCCGGCATGACCCGTGGCCAGGCGACCGAGAAACGGTAGGCGTCCACGCCGAGGCCGGCCAGCAGGTCCACGTCCTCCCGCCAGCGGTGGTAGCTGTCACAGGCGACCGAGCCGGAGGTGCCGTCGTCGACGGCACCGGGGCGGCGGCAGAAGGTGTCCCAGATCGACGGCCCGCGGCCGTCCTCGTCGACCGCCCCCTCGATCTGGTACGCCGCGGTGGCCGCGCCCCAGATGAAGCCGGCCGGCAGGTCCGGCAGCTCGGGCAGGTGCGGCCGGGTTGCGGCCGCGGCGGCGCCTTGGGATGTGGTGGTCATCCCTTCACCGCCCCCTGCATGATGCCGTCGACGAGATGCCGGCCGAGGAGCATGAAGACGACCAGGATCGGCAGCGTGGCGAGCAACGTGCCGGTCAGCGTCAGGGTGTAGTCGGTGGTGTAGCCGCTGGCCAGTGCGGAGAGCGCCACCTGCACGGTCGCGTTGTCCTGCAGCACGACCAGCGGCCAGAAGAAGTCGTTCCACGCCTGCATGAAGGTGAACAGCCCGAGCACCGCCGCGGCGGGGCGGGCCGCCGGCAGGACGATGTGCCAGTACAGGCCGAACGTGCTGGACCCGTCGACGCGGCCGGCCTCCAGCAGTTCGTCGGGCACGGCGCGGCCGAGGTACTGGGTCATGAAGAAGACGCCGAACGCGGTTACCAGCCCGGGCACGATCACGGCGGTGAGGCGCCCGGTCCAGCCGAGGTCGGCCATCAGGATGTACAGCGGGATGATGCCGAGCTGGTGCGGCACCATCGAGGTCGCGATGGCCACGACGAGAAGCGCCTTTCGGCCTCGGAACCGCAGTTTGGCGAAGGCGAACCCGGCCAGGGTCGAGAAGAACACCACGGAGACGGTGATCGAGCCGCTGACGATGAAGGAGTTCACCAGGGCCCGGCCGAAGTCCGTCGTGTCGAACACGCGCGCGATGTTGTCGAAGAGGTGCCCGCCGGGCACCAGGGCCGGCGGCACCTTCGTGACGGCGTCGCTGGTCTGCGAGGACACGACGATGGACCAGTAGAGCGGGAAGACCGACCCGGCCACGACCGCCAGCAGGGCGCCGTAGCTCCAGACCGAGGCCTTGCGTGGGTACCCGAAGCTCCGGCGCCGGTGGGACCGGCGTGGCGGCGGCGAGGGCGTGGTGCCGGTCTGTACGGGGTCCGCGAGGGTGGTCACGGCGTTCTCCTCAGTCCTCGTCCTTGGCGATGCGCCGGGTGAGCAGGAAGTTGATGATCGCGAAGATGGCGATGACCAGACAGAGCGTCCAGGCGACCGCCGAGGCGTAGCCGAAGCGGAACTCCCGGAACCCCTGCTCGTACATGAACAGGGCGACGGTCTGGAACTGCCGGTCGGACCCGCCGGTGGGCGTCTGGGAGCTGGCGAACAGCAGGGGTTCGGCCATGATCTGCAGGCCGCCGATCGTCGAGATCACCGTGGTGAAGATGATCGTCGGCCGCAGCATCGGGACGGTGATCCGCCTGAACTGCTGAGCCTGCGACGCGCCGTCGAGGTCGGCGGCCTCGTACAGGTGGTGCGGAATCGCCTGCATCGAGGCGAGGTAGATGAGGGCGTTGTAGCCGGTCCACCGCCAGGCGACGATGAACGAGATGGCCAGGTGGGAGCTCCAGGTGTTGGCCTGCCAGTCGATCGGGCCGATGCCGACGAGGCCGAGCGCCCAGTTGACCATGCCGAAGTCGCGGCCGAAAAGCTGGGTGAAGACGATCGTCACCGCCACGATCGAGGTGACGTTGGGCAGCAGCACGCCCATCCGTAGCGCGGTGCGGGCCCGCAGCCGGTGGTTGAGCAGGTGGGCGATCCAGAGCGCGGCGAGCAGTTGCGGCACGGTGGACAGCACCCAGATGCTGAGCGTGTTGCCCAGGGCGTTCCAGAAGTACGCGTCCTGCAGCATCTCGCGGTAGTTCGCGAGGCCGACCCAGCGGTGCGACCCGGAGTCGAGCAGGTCCCAGTCGTTGAACGAGACGTACGCCGTGTACAGCAGCGGGAACAGCCCGAACGCGCCGAACAGCAGGAAGAACGGCAGGATGTAGAGGTAGGGCGAGCCCTTGGTGTCGAGCCGGCTCAGGCCGGCCCGCCGGGCCTGGTGGAGGTAGGTGGCCATCGTCGATCCTTCGTCGCCGGGCGCCGCCGGCGGTCAGGGGCGACCGCCGGCGGCGCGGGTCGAGTTACTTGGCGAGGCGCTCGACGTCGCTGACCATCTGCTTCCAGGACTCGTCGGAGCTTTGCTTGCCCTGTTCGATGCGGACGAGGGCGTCGCGGATGGTGGTCTGCACGTCTCCGGCTCGCGGGCCCTGGTACTGGGGCTTGAGCTGCTTCGCCGCGGTGGTGAAGAGCTGGCCCACCGGTGCGTTGTTGAAGAAGGCGTCCTTGTACTGGGCAATGTCGGGCTTGTCGTACAGAGCCGGGATGGACGGCAGGTTGCCCCGCGCGGTGAACACCTTGGCCTGCTGTTCCGGGGCGGTCAGCCACGCCGCGAGCTTCTTGGCCTCCTCGATGTGCTTGCCCTGCTTGGGAACGGTGAGGTACGAGCCGCCCCAGTTGCCGCCGCCGCCCGGGACGCTCGCCACGTCCCACTTGCCGGCGGCGTGCTTCGCCTGGTCCTTGATCTTGGTCATCATCCAGGCCGGACACGCGATGGTGGCGAACTGGTCCTTCGCGAAGCCGTTGTTCCACTCCTGCGAGCTGCCGATCAGCTTGGCCGACAGGTTGCTCTGGATCGCCTTCACCGTCAGGTCCCAGGCCTTTCGGACATCGGGGCTGGTGCCCACGACGATGGCGTTGTCCTCGTTGTAGTACCCGACCGGGGCCTGGCCGATGATGGCGTTGAACAGTTGGCCTCCGCCATCGAAGAAGGCGCTGCCGGCCGGGGCCTTCGCCGCGTACCGCTTGCCGAACTCGATGTACTGGTCCCAGCCGCTGCCCCAGGCGGCCGACACCTGGTCGCGGTCGAAGGGCATGCCGGCCTTCTCGAACAGGTCACGCCGATAGCAGATGGCCAGGCCGCCGACGTCGGTGCCGTACCCGATCTGCTTGCCGTCCTTGGCCAGCGACGCCGCCCACTTCCAGTCGAGGTACTCGGACTGGCGGTCCTTGCCCAGGTCGACGAAGAGGTTGCCCCGCTCGCGCATCTGCGCGATGAAGCCCGTGTCGACGCCCTCGATGTCGCCCGCGCCGGAGCCGGTGGCCAGGTGGGTGATCAGGTCGCGGTGATGGTCGTTGTAGGCGGCCGTGCGCTCCTGGATCGTGATGTTCGGGTGCGACTTCTGGTACTCGGCGTACAGGTCCTGGTACCCGAAGTTGCCGAACAGGTTGACGTTCAGGGTGATCTTTTCGTTGCCGCCGCCGGAGCCTCCCTCGGTGCCGGTGCCACACGCGGTCAGCAGTACTCCGGCGGCCAGGGTGGCCGCCGCCAGTCGCAACAGTCGTTTTGGGTGCATGCCAGGGAACCCTTTCGTGCGATGTAACCGGTTACCTGAAACCGGTTACATTGTCGGCGAAGCGATGGTGGTGGGGGTGGGTGGAGTTGGATGAAGATCGGATGCCGGCCGAGTTGCGGGTGACCGCCGGCGAGCACCTTTCCTGGGAAGTGTGAACGGGTTCGGCTAGGGGGTGTCAAGTTACGAAACGATAACGTTCGATGCGGGTTGACCGGCGGACATCGCTGGCGCTACGGTCGTGAAACCGGTTACAGAGAAGGCACCACATTGGCCACTATCAGGGAGTTGGCGCGCCGCTCCGGCGTGTCCGTCGCCACCGTGTCCCGCGTCTTCAACACCCCCGAGGTCGTCAGCCAGCACACCCGCCAGCGCATCCTCGACCTGGCCGCCGAGATCGGCTACCTGCCGAACGGGTCGGCCCGGACGCTCGCCACGAAGAAATCCAACATGGTGGGCCTGGTATGGGACACCGACCATCGCCGCCCTGGGTGGCGCCACCCATTCCTGCAGGAGATCCTCGTCGCGCTCAAGACGGCGCTCAGCGCGCACGGGCTGAACCTGCTCATGCTCGCCGGCCACGACGCGGCGGGGCCCGACGACGGGCAGCGATACGTGCGCGCCGTCCGCCAGCACAACCTCGACGGCGCGGTCATCATCGACAACGGCACCCGGGACCCGGCCGTGCTCGCCCTCGTCGAAGCCCAGGTGCCGTGCGTCGCTCTCGACCTGCGGGTCGACGGCCCGACGTCGACCTACATCACCTCGGACAATGCCGGCGGCGCGGCGCTCGCCGTGCGCCACCTCGTCGAACGCGGCCACCGGCGCATCGCCACCATCACCGGCCCGCTGCGAACCTGGCCGGGAGCCGAACGGCTCGTCGGCTTCCGGGCCGCGCTGGCCGGGGCCGGCCTGCCGCTCGCCGACGGCCACGTCGTCGAGGGAGACTTCTATCTCGACGGCGGTCACGCCGCGATGGACCGGCTGCTCGCCCTCGACGACCGCCCTACCGCGGTGTTCGTCGCCGGTGACGAGATGGCTGTCGGCGCGATGCGGGCGGCCCAGGCAGCCGGCCTACGGATCCCCGACGACATTGCGATTGTCGGGTTCGACGACATCGAGGTGGCCGCGCTGATCCCGCCCGGGCTCAGCACCGTCGCCCAGAACAAGCCCGGCTTCGGCACGGCCGCCGCCGAGGCGCTGGTCGCCATGCTGCACGGCGGCGACGACCCGCCCAAGCCGACCGTGTTGCCGACGACGCTCGTCGTCCGCGGCACCACCTGACCCGAACCGCGCGACGTCGGCGCCGTTCCGCTCTGGATCGTGCTGCTGCTCGCGGTCGCTGCTGCCGGAGCCGCTGTCACCGACCCCGCAGCCGGGCCTGCCTCGAGCGTCACACCCGTGCCTGGGCGAGGTCGCGGCCGGCGGTGGCGCGAATGATCCGGGGCCAGGTCGGCGGGGCCAGCGCATTCGACCGCCTCGCCGCACTGCCGCGACCCGCCGGCTGACCCAGCAACCCCACGCCCCGACCAGCAGCACGGAGGAACCCGGCCCAGCGCCGGCCGTCAGCATGCCAGCGAACTGGTACGCGAATCCCGAACCAACCTCATCGAACACGTCCAGTCGGCCGCGACAGCCGCAACCTTCCAGGCGTACGTGAGTTCGCCAGCCGAATCGGGCTGATCCAACCCGCTGCTTCCTGTCGCGGCTGCTGCTCCTGCGCGTGGGTGGGTTCCGGTCGGGCGGCGACTGTCGTGTCGGGACAGTGCACCCCTATAGACCCCTATTGATGCGTAGTGATGTCGTCGCGGAGCGTTATCGTCTGACGGTGTCGCCGCCCTCTGACGGCAAGATCGTCTGACGGAGAGGATCGCCATGTCGCTGCCCACCAACCCTCCGGCGCTGAGCGTGGTGATGCCGACCTACCAGGATCCGCAGTGCCTCGCGCTGACCCTCAGGGCGCTGACCCGGCAGACGCTGCCGCCGGAACGCTTCGAGGTGATCGTGGTCCGGGACGGTGGCTCGTCCGACGGGTACGCCGAGGCGCTCGCCGAGGGTGCCGGTCTCCGCCTGCGCGTGCTGGAACTCGCCGAGCGCAAGGGCCGCTCCGCCGCCCGCAACGAGGGGGCGCGCCGTGCCTGCGCGCCGCTGCTGGTCTTCCTCGACGCCGACTCGTGGGCGGTGCCCGACCTGCTGGAGCGGCACCTGGCCTGGCACAGCGTGCCCGGCAACGCGGCGGTGCTGATCGGCCGGCGGGACGAGATCGGCCTCGCTGACCTGCCGGCAGTGCTGGCCGGGGAGTCGCACGCGGTCGCACGCGCCTTTCCGCACGGCGGCGACCTTCGGTTCGCCACGGGGCTTCCCGACGACGGGGGCGAGTGGCTCCGGGCCGGCTGGGTCATCGCCTACACGCACAACATCTCGCTGTCCAGCGCGCACTTCGCGCAGGTCGGTGGCTACCGCGAGGCGTTCGGTCTGAGCTACGGCGTGGAGGACGTCGAGTTGTTCTACCGCGTCGACCGCAGCCTCCCCGACGGCGTCAACTTCGGCTACGACGACGACGCCCGGGTCGTCCACCTGCCGCACCACAAGAACATCACCCGCAACTGGATGGAGATGAAGGCCAACTTCCAGCAGGCGGCCCGGCTCTATCCGTGCCTGGAGTGGGAGTTCCTCACCGCCGTCATGGGGTACGAGGCGATCCGGCGGATCCTGCACTATCGCGCGCTCATCGACGAGTGCGTCGAGCGGTCGGCCTGCGCCATCGGCCCCGCCGCCGCGCGCCTCGCCGGCCAGGTGCGGGGGCACCGCACGCTCTGGATCGGCACCGGTCGAGCCGATTCCGGGTTGCCCGCCTCGGCGTTGACCTTCGACTACGCCGCACCCATCGGGCGGACCAACTTCCACCTGCTCGGCGTCGCCCCGCCCATGCCGTCGGGCAGCCTGGACGCGGTGATCAGCGTGGACTTCTGGCGGTACCTGCTGTGGCCGGAGCTCTGCCAGTTCATCTCGGCCTCGCTGCTGCTGGCCGGGGAGGTCCACCTGGTCGCCACCGCCGACTCGACGCCGGGGATGTGCGCCGCCGACCCGCAGACGCTGGACTACCTGCGCCAGGCGCAGGCCGCGGCCTGCACGGCCGAGCTGCGCGCGGTCGAGGGGCTCGGCCACGTACTGATCCTGCGGCCCCTCCGACCCGCGCCCGGTGCCGCGCGCCGGGTACCCGCTCAGACCGCCGCCGGGGCGCGACCCGCTGCCCTGGTGCCGGGGCGCTCCACGACGCGGGGATAGCAGATCGACGGTGCGGCCAGGCCCGACAACGCTGTCGGGTCTGGCCCAGCCGCGCCCGGATCCGGCGTAAAAGACGGAAAGGCGAGTATTGTGCGCGTACTGCTGTCGACTCTCGGGTCGCGTGGCGATGTCCAACCCCTGGTGGCGCTCGCGTCGCGGTTGACGGCCCTCGGCCATCAGGCCCGCCTCTGCGCCCCGCCCGACTTCGCCCGCTGGGTGGCCAGCTTCAGGATTCCCTTCGTGCCCGTCGGCCCGCCCTGGCGCAGGTCGGCGGCGCCCAGGTCGCGGGCCGCCGTGCCAAAACCCTCGCCCGCGCAGGTACGCAAGTTCGCCGAGTCCTCCATCGGCATCCAGTTCGAGGTGCTGTCGGCCGCAGCCCGGGACTGTGACGTCCTCGTCGCGTCGACGGGCCTCCAGATCGCCGCCCGCACCGTGGCGGAGAAGCGCGGCATCCCGTACGTCTTCGCGGCGCTCTGCCCGGCGGCCCTTCCCTCACCCCACCACCCCCCGCTGCCGCTGCCGGTGCTCGGGGAGGTCCCGGCGCCCGCGTCGGCAGACAACAGCGACCTGTGGGCCGCCAACCTGCGGCACGTCAACGACACCTTCGCCGCGCCCCTCAACGCGCTGCGGTCGGCGGTGGGGTTGGGCACGGTCGACGACGTCAGCGACCACATCCACACCGACCGGCCGTGGCTGGCCGCCGACCCGGCCTTGGCACCCTGGCCGGACGTCGCCGATCCGGCCGTCTACCAACCGGGCGCCTGGCTCCTGCCCGACAAGCGGGCCCTGCCCGCCGAGCTGACGGCCTTCCTGGACGCCGGCGGGCCGTGCGTCTACGTCGGATTCGGCAGCGTCGCCGCACCCCCGGGTCTGCTGGAGACGGCCGTGCGGGCCGTGCGCGCGGTCGGTTGCCGGCTGGTCGCCTCCCGGGGCTGGGCGCCGCTCTCGCCGGTCGACCGGTCCCCCGACTGCCTGGTGGTCGGCGAAGTGAACCAGCAGGACCTGTTCCGGGAGGTGGCCGTGGTGGTCCACCATGGCGGCGCGGGCACCACGACCACGGCCGCGCGGGCCGGGACGCCGCAGGTCGTCGTACCGCAGGTGTACGACCAGCACTACTTCGCGCGCCGGGTGCCCGCGCTCGGCATCGGCACCGCACACCCCGGCTCCGTGCCGACCGTCGAGTCACTGACCGAGGCTCTGGGCGCCGCGCTGCGGCCGGAGGTGGCCGCCCGCGCCCGCGAGTTCGCCGGCGTCGTACGCACCGACGCGGCGCAGGTCGCCGCGGAGCGGTTGGTCGTCGCACCGGGAGCCTGATCGGTGAGGCGACGCTCCAGGTACTGCGGGGGCGGGTCCGGCTGGTCGCGCCGGATCAGCCGTGGACCGGTGGGGAGGGCGACCTGCTGGTCATCCCGGAGGCCCGGCACTCGTTGTACGCCGAGGTTAGGGCGTCGGCGGACCGGACCGGTGTCGGGGTGCTCCCTACTCCGGCCGGCGCTGTTCACCGGCGGGGCTGCGGAGACCGTCGGTCGCGCCGCGGGCTCGTGGCGAGCGGGGCGCGTCGGCGTCAGAAGCTGCTGACCAGCTTCACGAACGCTTCGTCGATCTTGGCGGGATCGGTCGCGTCGAAGGCCTTGCCCGATGATGCCTTGGCGATCCGGTCCAGGGTGGCGAAGTCCGACTCCCGGTCGAAGGCGATGCAGAACACCTTCACCGGACGCCGCGGGTCGAGGGCGACCTCGGCGAGCAGGCGGGCCAGGTCGTTGTCCTGCCGGTACTCGTTCTTGCCGTCGGTCAGCACGACGATCGCGTTGATCCGCTGCGGGTCGTACCGGTCGAGCAGCTCTCGGTGTGCGGCCCGGACCGTCGCGTAGAGCGCGGTGCCGCCGTCGACGTGCAGGCCGGCGATCTTGCTGTTGATCCGCTTCTGGTCGAACTCGCCGAGAGGGATCTCCTCCCGGTAGGGGCTCTTCGGCCGCTTCCGGGTCTCCGAGGAGAACGACCAGAGACCCACCCGGTCCTCGGTGTTGAGCAGCGCGAGGCCCTTGCCCGCCGCTGCTGAGGCGACCTGGAAGCGGGTGCGGGTGCCGACCATCGCCTGCATGGACCCGGACGTGTCCAGGGCTATCAGGATGTTGGCCTTCTTGCGGAGCGTCCGCCAGCCGTCCAGCATCGCGCCGACCACCTGCGGGTCCGGGGGCTCGAAGTAGCTCAGCCCACCGGTGGGCTCGGCGCCGACGTTGGCGAGCAGCTCCGCCGAGGCTCGGCGCTCGTGGTCCCGGAAGCCGAGGCGGGCGAAGGTCTCCTGCTGGGCGTCCTCGGTCAGGAAGGCCAGGAAGTCGGTCGCCGCCGCCCGCTGCCGCTCGTCGGCGGAGGGCAGCACCACGAACGGGTGGTCCAGGTTGAACGTGCCCTCCTTGGGGTGGACGGCGACCAGCGGGACGTTCGGCCTGCGGCCCCGCTCCTGCCCGTCCTGCCGAGGGCTCAGCGCACCCGTGTTGTAGAGGTCCACGAGTTCCTCCTGGAGGACGATGGCGCTCATGTCGTCCGTACTGCCCGCGCCGCCCGCCAGGTCCGCCTCGGCGAGGCTGCGCAGCAGGTCCACCGAATCGTCGCTGTAGTGCGACACATTGGCCTCGATCCGGCGGACGAACTGGGTGACCGCGGGGTCGGCAAGGTCGGACCGGGTCAGGTCGCTGGACCGTTGCACCGCCGCGTAGTAGGTGGCGATGGTCGCCGCCAGCCCGGAGGTGGACAGGTTGGGGTTGTCCTTGCCGAAGGTGAAGCGGCCCCACTCCGGCTTGCCGAAGCCCGCCCACCCGTCCCGCCCGGACAGGCCCAGGATCTCCCCCCAGCCCAGCGGCCCGCGCCGGCGTATCAGTTCGGCCTTGGGCTGCGGCATCGCGATCACCAGTGGGCTGTTGGCGATCGACGGGTAGCGGTCCGGGGTCTGCGGTGCTCGCCCGGCGGCTTGGTCGAGCAGCCGGAGCTGGCCGGTCCACAGGCTCGACGTCGGCAGCCAGACCTGTGGTCGCGGCAGGCCGGTGTGGGTCCAGCCGGTGGCCAGCGCCTCGGCGGCCTGGCCCGAGTTGAGCGCGCTGACGTGCACCTGGGCGCAGCCACCGCCGTCGATCGACCGGCTGCTGCGGTTGTAGCGCTCGGCCAGGTCGACCAGCAGCGCCGCCTTCTCCGTCGACGAGTTGACCTGGAGGGTGGTGGCGCAGTCGGTGCGGGGCACCTCGCTGCCCGCATCGCGCTGCTGGACGAACACGAACGCCCCGGCGATGACCACCAGCCCGGCGGTGACGGCGGCGGTGTAGGGCAACCACTGCCGCGTGCGGGTAACGGATGGGGTCATCGGGGCGTCCTCCTCGGCGGGCGGCTGGTGGCCGTCAACCTATCGATCCGGCGCCAGCCGGCGACCCGGACCCCTGCCGCGGCGTCACGGGCGGTCGGACCGCCCCCCGACCGCCGTAGCGACCAGCAGCCGGACCAGGTAGACCACGACGAAGGCGACCGCCCCGACTGCGGCGGCCGGGCCGATCGCGCTCGACGCGACGTAGCCGGCGGCGGCGCCGGCCGAGCCGAGGAAGAGCGCTGTCGAGATGCCCCAGGCGTCGAGGGCCTCACGACGCAGTCGCCGCAACGCGCCGCCGGACCCGGCGCCGACGCCGGGCTCCGTCGCCGGCAGGTACGCCGGCTGGGTCGTCATCCGTGGGTGTGCCGGCTGCGTCGGCCGGGCCTGGGTCGGCTGTGGCTGTGGCTGCGTCGGGCGCGGCTGCGGTGCCGTCGGCGTGATCTGGGGAAGGGGATGGTTCGGCGTCGGCGTGCCCGCGGTCTCGTTGCCGACCTCGAGCAGGCTCTCCCGACGTAGCGGCACGGTGGCCGTGGCGTCCTGCCGCAGCAGCCGCACCAGCACCTGCTCGGCACCCGGCCGATCCGCCGGATCCTTCGCCAGGCACTCCCGGATCAGCTCGTCCAGCACCGGAGGCAACGCCGGCAGGTCGGGCGGATCGTGCAGCACCCGGTGCATCACGGCGAAGAGCGAATCATCGCCGAAGGGTGGCCGGCCACCGGCAGCGAACGCGATCGTGGCCGCCCAGGCGAAGACGTCGCAGGGCGGACCGACCGCGTCGTTGCGGAACCGCTCGGGTGCCATGTACGCGGTGGTCCCCATGACCCGGCTGGACGCCGTCTCGGTCACGCCCAGCGCGCGAGCGATGCCGAAGTCGATCACCCTAGGGCCGTCCCTGCCCAGCACCACGTTGTCCGGCTTCAGATCGCAGTGCACCACGCCGGCACTGTGGATCGCGGCGAGCGCGGTGACAGTGCCGACCGCGAGCCGGTGCAGGGCGTTACCGGTCACCGGGCCGCGTTCGCGGACGTGCCGGTGCAGGGTCGGGCCTTCGATGAACTCACTGACCACGTAGGGACGCTCGCCGTCGACCTCGGCGAAGAGCACCTGCGCGGTGCAGAACGGAGCGACCCGGCGCGCGGCGGCGATCTCCTTCACGAACTGCGACCGCGCCCGTGGATCAGTCAGATCGACGTTGACCATCTTGACCGCGACGCGGTCACCAGCGTCGTCCTCACCGAGGTAGACGACCCCCTGCCCACCCGCGCCCAGCCGGCCGAGCAGCCGATACCGGCCGGCGGTGACCGGGTCGTGCGTCCACAGCTTCGCCAATCCTGGCACCGGCGTGCCGGCCAGTTCTGACATCCCGACTCCATCAGTGTCGTGCCCGGCCACCGGCGGCGCAGGGCACGGCCATCGTGTCATGCCGCAGCGACGACAGAGGACAGCCGATCATGGGTGGAGGCCACCGCCGCCGGTGGTCTCGCGGTGGCGGTCGCCGCACTGCGCGGGCCGGCCCGGCCTACGACGGCGGGCGTCCCTCCAGGGTGTCCCTTCGTCCTCCGCCGTGGCCGGCGCGAACTCGTTTCCCGCCGTGCCGTGCCGTGCCGTGCCGTGCCGGGCGGGTCGATGCCGGTGCCCGACCCCGGTCGCCGACGCGCAGCCGCAGCGGCGTCAGGCCCGGCGCAGCGTCCGCAGTGTGCCGGCCCAGGCGACCACCTCGTCGAGCATGGTGCCGAGGGCCTGCTCGTGGTGCGCGGCCGGCCGGAAGTCGCGGAAGTTGACGAAGTCGGTCGTCAGAGAGAGCGCGACCTGGGAGCGGACGTCGGCGACGCCGAGCTGCCCGAGAACCAGCCGCAGGTGCTCCGCCGCCCGGGTGCCGCCGTGCACGCCGTAGCTGACGAGGCCGGCGGCGGCGTGCTGCCACTCCTGGTAGAGGAAGTCGAGGGAATCCTTCAGCGCGCCCGGGATGGAGTGGTTGTACTCCGGCGTGACGAAGACGAAGCCGTCGAACCCGGCCACGGTCGCCGCCCAGCGGCGTACGGCCGGGCGTCGCGACGGCGCCATCGACGGCGGCAGCACCTCGTCGAAGTGTGGCAGGGCGTAGTCGGCGATGTCGACCAGTTCGACAGTGGCGTCGCCCCGCTTGGCGGCGACGTCGCGCACCCAGCGGGCCACGGCGTCGGCCTTGCGGCCGGGTCGCGTGCTGCCGACGATGACACCGATCCTGACCATGCTGCTCTCCTCTAGGCGATGGGGACGGGGCGCGCGGGAGCCGACGTGCCGGTCAGGTCACGAGCCAGCTCCACCGCGCCGTGCAGGGACGACAGCCCGCCGAGGGCGGCGGGACGCACCGGTGGCGCCGGGCGCCCGGGCCGGCCGGCGCGACGTGCCCGTTGCGCGACGAGCGGCACGAAGCCGGGCAGGCCGGCGGCGAACCCGCCGCCCACGATCGCCAGCGCCGGATCGAGGATCTCGCCGAGGCTCACCACCGCCGCCGCCAGCGCCCGGCAGCTCTCCTCGACCGCAGCCACCGCCCAGGGCTCGCGCCCGTCGAGTCCGGCCCGTAGGTCGTCGAAGCCCACCTCGCCGCCTCGGCGGGCGGCGGCGCGGCGCAGGGTGGCGGGGCCGGACGCGACGGACTGGAGGCAGCCGTGCCGGTCGCAGTCGCAGCGCTCACCGTCGAGGGCGACGACCATGTGGCCGATCTCGGCGGAGGACCGGCCCGGCACTGGCCGGCCGGCCAGCACGACGCCGCCGCCGATCCCGGTGCCGACGCCCAGGTAGACCACGTCGTCCGCGCCGGCGCAGCGCGCCTCGGCCAGGGCGGCGAGATCACCGTCGTCGGCGACGGCGGTCGCCGCGTCGGGAAAGAGGCGGCGCAGCGCGCCGGTGAGGTCGAGGCCCGCCCAGCCGGGGCGCCCAGGCCAGGTGGTGACGGTGCCCCCGGTGTCAGTGGTCGCCGGCATGGCAACCCCGACCGCGTCCACCGGCCCCCACCGGTCGAGCAGCCGGTCCACCTCGACGGCCAGCACCGTCAGGTCGTCGGCCGGGTCGGCGGCCCCCCGGGGCCAGCGGAAGGTCCGGTCGTACGCCGGCCGCCCGGGTGCCTCCGCGTGCAACGCGACCTTGGTGCCGCCGACGTCGATGCCGAGGACGCCGCCGTGGCGCTGCGGACCGGACACGGCCGGCCTCAGCCCAGCCGCACGTGCAGGTAGACGAGCGCCAGGGCGGCGACGGCAAAGATCACCGGCGTCAGGATCGTCGCGGCCGGGTCCTTCGCCCGGGCGTGGTAGACGACCGCGCCCGTCATCTGCAGGGCGAGACCGATCGCCGCCGCGATGCCCAGGGGCGGCCAGAGCAGGCCGAGCAGCAGCCCGGCGACCGCGGCGAGTTCCAGCACCCCCAGCACGCGGGTCAGCCCCGGCGAGACGCCTAGGTGGTCCATCCGCTCGCGCATCTGTGCCTGCCCGGTGAGCTTCGGCACGGCGGTGCCCGCGAACACGGCCGCGAGGACGAGGGTCAGGACGAGGACGGGAATCTCCACGTGAGGTCCTTCGGGAAGAGTCGGGACGTGCGGACGACCGTACCGCCGGCACGCCGGCGCCCACGGCAGCGGACGGCGGGGTGCCCGGTCGTCATCGGACGGTCGCGGTGAGGGCGCGCGCGGCCAGCCGGTAGCCCAGCGCTCCGAGCCCGACGATCACCCCGCTGGCCAGCGGGGCGATCACCGAGTCGTGCCGGAAGCTCTCCCGCGCCCACACGTTGGACAGATGCACCTCGACGAAGGGCCGGGGGTAGTTGGCCAGCGCGTCGCGCAGGCTCCAGCCCGCGATCATCAGGGCGCCCGGGTTGACGATCGCGCCCACCGTGTCGTAGCTGTTCTGGATCGTACGGATCAGCGCACCCTCGCAGTCGTGCTGCTCGGCGACCACACCCCAGCCCCGGGCGGCGACCTCCTCGCCGACGGCGCGTTCGATGTCGTCCAGGGTGTCGGTGCCGTAGATCTCCGGTTCCCGCCGGCCGAGAATGCCCAGGTTCGGGCCGTTCAGCAGCAGCACGTCCGACACGCTTCACCTCGTGGGGCACGGCCCTGGTCCCGCAGAGCCTGATGACTGGTCACCGCAGTCTTACTACGCCGACGGCTCCCGGCGAACCGGCGGCGCCCGACGCACGGCGGACTAAGGGGTGGCTAGGGGCTGTTAGGGGCGGTGACCGCGTATCCGCGTCGGTTACCGTCCTCCCTGCTGAAGCGACGCCGCCGGCTCCAGACGGAGGCGTCACGTACCGCGCGGCCATCCGGTGCTCCGCTGCGCCCGGCCCGCGCACCGGCGGTCTCGGGTCGTCCCGCCCGATGGTCCGCCCAAGCCCCTGGTCTGCCCGAGTTGGGAAGTGGGAAGTCATGAGTGGTCAGCCCTCGACGGTGTCCGAGTTCCCCGAGTGGCCGCAGTACGGCGACGAGGAGCGAACCGGACTGATCCGCGCCCTCGAACAGGGTCAGTGGTGGCGGATGGGCGGCAGTGAGGTCGACTCCTTCGAGCGGGAGTTCGGTGACTACCACGGCAGCCCCCACGCGCTTGCCGTCACCAACGGCACCCACGCGCTGGAAGTCGCGCTGGAGGTGCTCGGCGTCGGCCCCGGTACGGAGGTGATCGTCCCGGCGTTCACGTTCATCTCGTCCTCGCTGGCCGCGCAGCGTCTCGGCGCGGTCGCCGTGCCGGTTGACGTCGACCTGGACACCTACTGCGTCGACCCCGCCGCCGTCGAGGCCGCGATCACCCCCCGTACCAAGGTGATCATGCCGGTGCACATGGCCGGGCAGTTCGCCGACATGGACGCGCTCGACAAGCTCGCCGCCGACGCCGGGGTGGCTCTGCTGCAGGACGCGGCACACGCCCAGGGCGCGCAGTGGCGCGGCCGGCGGGCCGGCGCGCTCGGCTCGGTGGCCGCCTTCAGCTTCCAGAACGGCAAGCTCATGACCGCCGGCGAGGGCGGAGCGGTCGTCTTCCCCGACGAGGAACTGCGCGAGCGGGCATTCCTCGTGCACAGCTGCGGCCGGCCCCGCACCGACCGCGAATACCTGCACAGCACCACCGGCTCGAACTACCGGATGAGCGAGTTCACCGCCGCTGTGCTACGCGCCCAGCTGACCCGCCTCGACGAGCAGATCGCGCTGCGCGAGCAGCGCTGGCCGCTGCTGTCGAGCCTGCTCGCCGAGATCCCGGGCGTCGTGCCGCAGGCGACCGACCCCCGCACCGACCGCAACCCGCACTACATGGCGATGTTCCGTGTCCCCGGGATCGGCATCGAGCGTCGCCGTGCCGTGGTGGACGCGCTCATCGCCCGGGGCGTCCCGGCGTTCGTGGCGTTCCGGGCGATCTACCGGTGCGAGGGCTTCTGGAAGGCCGGCGCGCCCGACGAGTCGGTAGAGGAGATCGCGGCCCGCTGCCCCAACACCGAGCAGATCCACTCCGACTGCCTCTGGCTGCACCACCGCACGCTGCTCGGCACGGAGCAGCAGATGCACGAGATCGCCGCCGTGCTCGCCGACATCCTCGCCGGATGACGGCCCGGCCCCCGGCCGCGGCCGGCCGGCCGGTGCGGGTCGCGGTGGTCGGCCTCGGCTGGGCCGGGCGGGAGATCTGGCTGCCCCGGCTCGCCGTACACCCCGGCTTCGAGGTGGTCGCCGTGGTCGACCCGCAGCCCGTGGTGCGCGATCAGGCCCGCGACACGCACGCCGTCGCGTCCGCGTACGCCGACGTCGAGGACCTGCCCGCCGGAACGGTCGACCTGGCGGTGGTCGCCGTACCGAACCACCTGCACGCGGTCGTCGCCGTCCGGCTGCTGCGCCGGGGCGTACCGGTGTTCCTGGAGAAGCCGGTCTGCCTGACCTCCGCCGAGGCGGGCATCCTGGCCGACGCGGAGCGCGACGGCGGCGCGGTGCTGCTGGCCGGCAGCGCCGCCCGTTACCGGGCCGACGTCCGGGCGCTGGCCGACGTGACCGGTGGGCTGGGCCCGATCCGGCACGTCGATGTGGCCTGGGTTCGCGCCCGAGGGGTGCCCGACGCGGGCGGCTGGTTCACCCGCCGCGACCAGTCCGGCGGGGGCGCGCTGGTTGACCTCGGCTGGCACCTGCTCGACACGGTGCTGCCGCTGCTCGGCCCGGCCCGGGTCACTCACGCGATCGGCAGCGTCTCGGACGACTTCGTCAACGACAGCGCCGCCCACGCCGCCTGGCGCGGCGGGGCCGACACCGCAGGCCACGTTCCCGGCGACGTCGAGGACACCGCCCGGGGGTTCCTGCTCACCGACACCGGCGCCTCCGTCGCCCTGCACGCCTGCTGGGCCTCGCACGAGTCGCTGGACCGCACCACCGTCACCGTGCACGGCGCCGCGGGGTCGGCGACGCTGCGCTGCACGTTCGGCTTCAGTCCCAACCGGGAGCCCACGCCGGTGCTGACGCGTACCCGCGACGGCCGGACCGCGCGGCTGCCGCTGCCCGGGGAGCCGATCGGCGCGGAGTACGACCACCAGCTCGACGCCCTGCCCGGGCTGCTCGCCGACCCGGCCGCCCGGGGCGCGGCCGTCGCCGAGGCCCGCCGGACCATCGACATCATCGAACGGATCTACCAGTGCGCCCGGCCCACCCGGCCGGAGCGCCAGCACGCACTGGTGGGCCATCGCGCCGGGTGAGAACCACCGTCGGCCCCAACCCCTTCCGGGAGCAGCCATGAGCCGTCCATCGTCCACAGTCGAGGTGACCCCGCCGTCGCCGGCGCGCGGCCCGATCCGCGCGGTCGTGTTCGACCTCGACGGCGTCATCGTCGACAGTTCGGCCGTCATGCGTGAGGCGTTCAGCATCGCGTACGCCGAGGTGGTGGGCGACGGGCCGGCACCGTTCGAGGAGTACAACCGGCACATGGGCCGGTACTTCCCGGACATCATGCGCCTGATGGGGCTGCCCCTGGAGATGGAGGGGCCGTTCGTCCGCGAGAGCTACCGGATGGCCCACCTCGTGCCGCTCTTCCCCGGCGTCCGGGAGACCCTGGAGACCCTGCACTCGCGTGGCATCCGGATGGGGATCGCCACCGGCAAGGCCGGCCCGAGGGCCCGCTCCCTGCTCGACCAACTCGGCGTGCTGGGCCTCTTCGGCCAGGTGATCGGTTCCGACGAGGTGGCCCGTCCCAAGCCTGCCCCGGACATCGTGCTCCAGGCACTGGGCAACCTCGACGTGCCGCCGCACGAGGCCATGATGGTGGGCGACGCGGTGATCGACCTGCTCAGCGGCCGGAACGCCGGGGCGACGGCCGTCGCCACGACGTGGCACGGCGGGGACATCGCGGCGCTGCTCGCGGCCGGCCCCGACCTGGTCGTGCACGCCCCGGCGGAGTTGCTGGCGCACTGCCCGGCGGCCCTCGTCCACTGACCCGGACCGGAGCGCGCCGGGCTGCTCGCGTGAGCAGCCCGGCGCGCTGCCGCCAGGCTGTGGTCAGCGTGTGTCGCTGACCGCCTCGGGGCCGGCTTCCAGGAAGCGCAGCATGCCGGTGGCCAGGATCTCGGCGGCGGGGGCCGGGACCAGGTCGGTACGGATGGTGACCCGCAGGAGGACACTCTCGTCGCCGGGCAGCACCTCGGCGACGCAGGCACCGGACCACTCCCGGGCGTACGGTTCGACGACCTCCTCGGTCCGGCAGCCGGGCAGGTCCAGCGGGAGGACGAGGTTGTCCTGGTAGGCGAACGAGGGCAGGCTGTTGATCACCTCGCGGGGCAGGTCGAGGACCGGGTCGTCGGTGACCATCTCCAGGAAGGAGACGTCCTGGGCGGCCATCAGCTCGTCCGCGGTCTGCTGGAGGGCGCGCATCAGGTCCTTCTCCGGGCCGCCGAACCGGACCCGGAGACAGTTGCTGCTGATCCTGCTCGTGAAGGCGGAGTCGAGGACGCGGCTGCCGCGCTGGGCGACGATCATCAGCAGGGCGATGTCGTCCTGCTGATGGATGGCGCGCAGCGCCGAGGCGTAGGCGGCGGCGAAGTAGGTGGAACGGCTGAAGCGGTGTTCGACGGCGGCCCGGTCCCAGCGCCGTACCAGCTCGGGCGGGACGGCGACGATGTGCCCGGTCTTGGGGCCCCAGGTCGGGGTCTGTTCCAGGATCTCCTGCGGCCGGCCTTCGCCTTGGCGGGGTAGGTCGCGTAGTTGTTCGCGCCAGTAGGTTCGTTGGGTTTGCAGGTCGGCGGCGTTGCGGAGGCGGGTGTATTCGTCGTGGGACTGGTGCAGTGTGGGTGCGGGGTGGGTCCAGGTGGGTGTGTGGCCGGTGTGTCGTGCGGTGTAGGCGTGGGTGAGGTCTCGGACGAGTAGTCCGTATGACCAGCCGTCGAAGGCGATGTGGTGGATGCCGATGCCGAAGAGGATTCGGTTGGTGGTTTTGTTTCGGATCAGGGCGGCGCGCCAGTTGCGGCCTTGGGTGTAGTCGAGGGGTTGTTGTACTGCTTCGGCGAGTTGGTCGAGGGCGTCGTGTTCGGTGGCGGCGTCGGCGAGGAGTCGTAGCTGGGGCATGCCGGGGTTGGGTGGGATGATTGCGGTTGGTGGGTCGGTGCGCCGGTAGCGGGCGTGCAGGGCCTGGTGGCGGTGGTGGAGGTCGCCGAGGGCGGCCATGAGGGCTCGTAGGTCCAGCTCACCCTCGATCCACCAGGTGGTGGGGCAGACCAGTTCGAAGGGGAGCACGACGCACTTCGCGACGGACGGGGTCAGCGGGACGGGCTTCGACGGGCCGGGACGGCCGGTGACGGACGGCGCCGGCTCGGCCCCGGGGCGGCGGGGGGCGGTGGCGAGCCAGCGGGCCAGCCCTTGCGGGGTGGGGGTGCGGTGGATCTGCGAGACGGGCACGGCGACGTCGGCGGCCTCGTCGAGGGCGACAGCGACGGCGGCGGACTGCAGGGAGGTGCCGCCGAGGTGGAAGAACCCGTCGAGTGTCCCGACCCGGTCCAGCCCGAGCACCGTCGCGAAGATCCCCGCGACGAGGCGTTCGGAGTCGGTGGCCGGTTCGGTGTACGGCACGTCGAGGTCGGGACGGCGCGAGCCCGGCTCTGGTAGCGCCCGCCGGTCGATCTTGCCGGTGCCGCCGGTGGGGAACCGGTCCAGGACCATGATCACGGCGGGGACCATGTAGGGCGGGAGCACCGCGGCGGCGTGTGCCCGCAGGTCGGCGGTGACGGGGACGCGGCCGTCGCGTCCGGTGACGTAGCCGACGAGCCGGGCGGTGCCCTGGTCCTCGCGACGGGTGACGACGGCGGTGCCGACGTCCGGGTGTTGTTCGAGAGTCGCCTCGATCTCACCGAGTTCGATCCGGATGCCGTTGACCTTGACCTGGTGGTCCATCCGGCCGAGGATCTCCAGCGCTCCGGCGGCGTTCCACCGGCCGAGGTCGCCGGTGCGGTAGGCGGTCCCGCCGCCGTACGGGTCGGTGACGAACCGCTGGGCGGTCAGTTCGGGGCGGTTGAGGTAACCGTCGGCGACGCCGGCGCCGGCGATGAGGATCTCGCCGGGGACGCCCATGGGGACGAGGTCGAGATTGGCGTCGACGACGCGGATCTGCCGGTTGGGCATGGGTCGGCCGATGGGCACGTACGCGCCGGGCCAGCCCTTCGACGCGTCGTACCAGGTACAGGCGACGGATGCCTCCGCGGGCCCGTACGCGTTGATCAGGCGGGCACCGGCGGCCGTCCAGCGGTGCGCCATGCGGGGCGGAATGGGCTCCCCGGCGAGGGTCACGCACGTCAGGCTGGGGCAGTCGGCGGGATCGACGGCGGCGAGGTTCGTGGGTGGGCAGAACGCGTGGGTGGCCTGCTCCTTGGCGATCAGCTCCGTCAACCGGCGGGCGTCGAGAAGATCGTCGCGGGAGCTGACGACGACGCGGGCACCGGAGGTCAGCGCGGTGTAGATCTCGCCGAGGGCCACGTCGAAGACCGGTGAACAGGAATGGAGCATCCGGCTGTCCGGCCCGACCGCGCACTCCTCCCGCATCCAGGTGACGAAGTTCGTCAGGTGCTCGTGGGTCAGCACGACACCCTTCGGTGTCCCGGTCGAGCCGGACGTGTAGATCACGAACGCCGGCCGGGAGGGTGCCACCACCGGCAGGTCGGCCGCCTCGGCCGCCGTCACGGTGGGCCAGTCGGCATCGAGGGCGACGACCCGTACGCCGTCAGGTCTGGGGACACGCGGGGCGACCTCGCCGACGGTGAGGACGACCCGGGCGCCGTGGTCGGCCAGCAGCATCCGCATCCGCTCCGCCGGCCAGGACACGTCCATCGGCGTGTACGCCGCCCCCGCCCGCAGCACCGCCAGGGTGGCGACGAGCGTCCACATGCTGCGGTCCAGCGCCAGCGACACCACGTCCCCGGGCCGTACGCCCATCGACCGTAGCCGCGCGGCCAACTCCCCCGAGCGGCGGGCCAGCTCCGCGTACGTCAGCACCTCCCCGGCGGCGACGCCGGCCACCGCGTCCGGCGTGCGTCGTGCCCATTCGAGCACCAGCTCGTGCAGCGGCGCACCCGGCACCGGGCGGGCCGGGCCCCGGCCCCACGCGAGCAGCCGCTCGCGCTCGGGCGCGCCCAGCAGCGGCAGCGCGCCCAGCGGCACCCCGGGTTCCCGGATCCCGGCCGACAGCAACGACACGGTCTGGTCCACCAGGCCCCGACCCAGT
>NZ_KK037233.1:6613023-6622757 GCF_000568915.1 Micromonospora sp. M42
GGCGCCCCCGCCGGGACGGGCAGGTCGACCCGCCGGTACGCGGAGGCCGCCCGGGCCGGCCACGCGGCCGGCCGGCGCAGGTCCCCCATCAGGTCGAGGATCTCGAAGCCGGGCCCAGCGACATCCGTGGTCTGCGCACCGACGATTCCGACAGACATTGAGCCAGCCTCCGATCAGGGCCGGCGCCACCCAGAGGGGTGCGCCGGAAGGGACAACCACGAACTCTCGGGACAACGGGCCGCGTGCCACGCGGCGACGAGCGGTCCGGTACGCAGGGGGCGGACGGTCAGCCGGCGGTGGGCGTACCCGCCGGCCCGTCTTCGAGGAAGCGCAGCATGTGGTGGTTCAGCTCCTCGGCGAAGCTGTACGGCAGGTAGTCGGTGCGGATGGTGACGCGCAGGAGAGCATGGTCGACGCGGGGCAGCACCTCGACCGTGAGCCCGTTGGGCACCTCCCGGGCGTACGGGTCGACGACCTCCTCGGCCCGGCAGCCGGGCAGCTCCAGCGGCACCACCACGTTGTCCTGGAACACGAACGTCGGCAGGCTCGCGACCACCTCGCCGGAGAGCCCGGCGGCGGGATCGTCGGCGGTCTCCGCGAAGGGAACGTCCTGGGCCCGCATGAGATCGCGGATCGTCTCGTCGACCCGCAGGACCAGCTTGTCGTCGTGCGGCCCGTCGAAGCGCACCCGCACGCAGTTGAGGTTGAGCCGGGTGGTGAACGCGGAGTCGAGGACGCGGCTGCCGCGTTTGGCGACCACCATCAGCAGGGCGATGTCGTCCTGCTGATGGATGGCGCGCAGCGCCGAGGCGAAGGCCGCCACGAAGTAGCTGGAGCGGCTGAAACGGTGGTCGCGGGCGGCCCGGTCCCAGCGGTCGAGTACCTCGGGGGTGACGGTGACGGTGTGGCCCGCCTTCGGTCCCCAGGCGAGGGCCTGCTCCAGGGGCGCGGTGGCCGGGCCCTTGCCTTGGCGGGGTAGGTCGCGTAGTTGTTCGCGCCAGTAGGTTCGTTGGGTTTGCAGGTCGGCGGCGTTGCGGAGGCGGGTGTATTCGTCGTGGGACTGGTGCAGTGTGGGTGCGGGGTGGGTCCAGGTGGGTTTGTGGCCGGTGTGTCGTGCGGTGTAGGCGTGGGTGAGGTCTCGGACGAGTAGTCCGTATGACCAGCCGTCGAAGGCGATGTGGTGGATGCCGATGCCGAAGAGGATTCGGTTGGTGGTTTTGTTTCGGATCAGGGCGGCGCGCCAGTTGCGGCCTTGGGTGTAGTCGAGGGGTTGTTGTACTGCTTCGGCGAGTTGGTCGAGGGCGTCGTGTTCGGTGGCGGCGTCGGCGAGGAGCCGTAGCTGGGGCATGCCGGGGTTGGGTGGGATGATTGCGGTTGGTGGGTCGGTGCGCCGGTAGCGGGCGTGCAGGGCCTGGTGGCGGTGGTGGAGGTCGCCGAGGGCGGCCATGAGGGCTCGTAGGTCCAGCTCACCCTCGATCCACCAGGTGACCGGGACGACGACCTCCAGCGGCGACATCAGGCACTTCGCCACCTGCTGCGCGAGCGGGACCGGTCCCGGGCGCTGCCGGGCCTGTCCGGCGGTCGAGCCGGTGTCCGTACGGCGGGGGGCGGTGGCGAGCCACCGGGCCAGCTCGTGCGGGGTGGGGGTGCGGTGGATCTGCGAGACGGGCACCACCACGTCGGCGGCCTCGTCGATGCCTGCGGCGACGGCGGCGGACTGCAACGACGTGCCGCCGAGGTGGAAGAAGCTGTCGCGGGCGCCGACCCGCTCGATGCCGAGCACGCTCGCGAACACCTCCGCGACGAGGCGCTCGCCCTCGGTGGCCGGCTCGACGTACGGCACGCCGAGGTCGGGGCGCTGGGCGCCGGGTGCGGGAAGGGCACTCCGGTCGATCTTGCCGGTGCCGCCGAGGGGGAAGCGGTCGAGGACGACGAAGGCGGCGGGGACCATGTAGCTCGGCAAGTGGGCCGTGGCGTGGTCGCGCAGATCGCCGGTGGCCGGGGTGCCGCCGTCGCGCCCGGTGACGTACGCGATGAGCCGGGCCACGCCCCGGTCCTCGCGGCGGACGACGACTGCGGTCTCCACCTCCGGGTGCTGGGCGAGGATGCTCTCGATCTCGCCCAGCTCGATGCGGATGCCGTTGACCTTCACCTGGTGGTCCATCCGGCCGAGGATCTCCAGCGCTCCGGCGCTGTTCCACCTCCCCAGGTCGCCGCTGCGGTAGGCGAGCCCGCCGCCGTACGGGTCGGTGACGAACCGCTGGGCGGTCAGTTCGGGGCGGTTGAGGTAACCGTCGGCGACGCCGAAGCCGGCGATCAGGATCTCCCCGGGAACCCCGGCCGGCAAGAGGTCGAGGTTCGCGTCGACGACGCGGACCTGCCGGTTCGGCATCGGCCAGCCGATCGGCACGTACGCGCCACCCCACCCGGCCGACGCGTCGAACCAGGTGCACGCCACGGCGATCTCGGCCGGCCCGTACGCGTTGACCACCCGCGTGCCCGCCGTCAGCCACCGCTGGGCCAGCCGCGGCGGAACGGCCTCGCCGCCGAAGATGACGCAGCGGAGGCCGGGACAGGCGGCCGGGTCGAGCGGGGCGATGTTGGTGGCCGGTCCGAACGTGTGCGTGACGCCCTGGGTGTTGACGAGGTCGGTGAGCCGGCGCGCGTCGAGCAGATCGTCGCGCGGGCACACGACGACGCGGCCCCCGCCGGTGAGCGCGGCGAAGATCTCCCCGAACGCGGCGTCGAAGACCGGTGCCGCCGAGTGCAGCATCCGGCTGCCGGGGCCGATGGCGCACTCGCCGGTCATCCACGCCAGGAAGTTCGCCAGCCTCTCGTGTGACAGCACCACGCCCTTCGGCGTGCCTGTCGAACCCGACGTGTAGATGACGAACGCCGGCGCGTCCACCGGCACCGCAGGCAGATCCGCCACCGCACCGGCCGGTACCGCGGGCCAGCCGTCGTCCAGCGCCACCACCGTGACCCCGTCCTCGGCGGGAATCCGGGGCGCTACCGCACCGACCGTCAACACCACCCGCGCGCCGTGGTCGGCCAGCAGCACCCGCATCCGCTCCGCGGGCCACGACACGTCCATCGGCGTGTACGCGGCACCCGCCCGCAGCACGCCCATCGCCGCCACCAGCGACCACAACCCGCGCTCCAACGCCACGGACACCACGTCACCGGCACGGACACCCACCGACCGCAGGTACGCCGCCAGCAGCCCGGACCGGCGATCCAGCTCCCCGTACGTCAGCACCTCGTCGCCCGCGACACCCGCCACCGCCTCCGGCGACCGCCGCGCCCAGCTCAGCACGAGCTCGTGGATCGGCTCACCCGGGATCTCCCGCACCGGGCCGCGCCCCCACGTCAGCAACCGCTCCCGTTCCGCGGCGTCCAGCAACGGCAGTCGCGACAGGGCGACCTGCGGCGCCGCCGTCCCGGCGGAGACGAGCACCACCACCTGATCCACGAGTCCCCGCACGAACTGCGCGGAGAATCCCTCCACCGCGTAGTCCACCCGCAGCACGGACCCGTCCGCCGCCACGCGCACCACCATGTCGACGTCCACCACGGCCGGTCCCGTCTCCGCCACCGGACCGTCGGTGAACTCCACCGCCACCGGGTCCGGCCGGTCCGGGCCCGCCACCGGCGCCGTCCACGCCAGTCCCACCCGCGCCGCCAACTCCCCGAATCCCGGGTCGCCCGAGACGTCCACCCGCGCCACCGACCCGCCGGCCGGGGCCAGCCCGAGCACCACCTCGTCCTGGCCGGTCCAGCGGGCCAGGACCGCCACGAGCCCCGCCACCACGACGTGCCCGGCCGGTGTCACGCGCGACGGCCAGGCGGGAAGCACCCGGTGCACCGAGGCCGCCCGCGCGGGCCACACCGCCGGCCTCCGCAGGTCCCCCACGAGTTCCAGAGCAACCGCGCCGTCCGCGGCCTGGGCGCCATCGAACCCGACAGACAACAGCTCGACCTCCGATCGAAAGGGGACGACCGAAAGGCTCAGGGCCGCGACGATCGGTCAGCCGGGATGCCGTACGCCGGACGGCGGGGGTTGGCGCGAGGCGCGTCGACGGGCGGCACCGCTCGCGGGCCACCCGATCCGGTGCGCTGAGAGTGGCAACGACGAGCCGACGGGGCCCGACCATACGAAGCGCTGTGCAGTGACGTACACCCCTAGAGATCGGCACGTCGACCCCTAGCGCATCAGCCGGAGATCTCCTCCCCGGGCAGGCCCGGGACGTTTCGGCGGTGCCCGCCGGCCGCGTCGAGGCCGGGCCGGCGATGTGAGCTGGCAGGGGGCGTGGCCGTCGGAATCCGGGCACTCGACAGCGCGGGCTGCGACAGCGCCGTCCGGCGACTCCAGCCCTTCTGAAGAACAGCTTTTCGGTCAGCCCGAGTCGATGGTCCCGCTAGGAGTATCGGCGGCCTCGGCGGCGAAAGAGCCGTCCGCGTTCGCCTGTCTGGCCCATCCCGGGGCAGTGCATAGTGACTATGATCTTTCGATCATGACGCCGGTCGGTGGCTGGAAACTCGACCGCTGACCGGCGGTGTGCACCTCGCCGCCGCAACGCTGGCCATGAGCCAGCCGGCTTCCCGGCCGGTCCAGCTCACGACCGTCCGGTCGGTGCACGCGGCACGCCCGGCTCTCGCGGCCGAGCGGCCGCATCAGGACCGGGAGCCCACCCCTTCGGCCACGTTCTCCGCTGTTCGTGGCCGTGGCGCACCGGTTTCACCGCCACCCCGAGGCCCGCACCGGGCCGGCATGTCAGGAGACTAGATGCAGGCGCCCATCCAGGTACAGGTGTTCGCACACGACGGGGTGGTCCTGGCCCGACCGCCCGACCCGTCGGCCACCGCCGACAGCCCCTATCTCGCCGGCGCGGGCGCCGCTCTCCACAACGGCCTGGACATGATCACGGGTCTGCACCTGACCCTTCCGCACCAGTCGGCGGCGATCTGCAGCACCGGCTCCAGCGCGGACAAGTCGCTGCGTCTGCTCAGCCGGAGTGGTCTGAAGACGCCCAGCGACCTGCGGAAGTTCCGTTCCGGCGCGCAGGCGGTGCGGTACGCGCGGGAAGCCGTCGAGCGGGGCGAGACGCTGGAGTTCCAGTTTCCTCCGCATGACCCGCTGCTGCGGGCCGCTCGCGCCCGGGTGCCCGCGGATCTGGTCGCCCGCCTCAACAACAAGACCGTGCTGGAGACTCTGGTCGCGCCGGAGTACCTGCCCCGCCGGCAGGTCGCCACCCCCGCCGAAGTGCGCCGGATCGTGGCGCGGGACCGCCGGCCGGCGGTCATCAAACCGGCCGGGGTCGAGGTGTCCAGCGGAATTGCGATCTTCACCCGTCGGTTGGCGGACCGGCGGAACCGTTCCCTGTTCAACCAGTTGGAACAGGTGAGCGAGCAGTGGATCGTCGAGGAGGAGGTGCCCTTCCAGACGATCTGGGGTATCCAGTTCGGCGTGACCGAGAGCGGATCGGTGCACTACTTCGGATCGTCGGTACACCTGCCGCAGCCCACCTCGACGTGGGTCGGTTGTGTGATGGACGACGACCAGCCCCCGGAGGAACTGGTCGAAGCGCTGACCGTAGGGGTCCGAAAGGCCAGTGAGCTCGGGTACCGGGGCTACTGCTCCTTCGACGCCGGGATCGGCCGCGACGGCGCCCTGCGGGTCATCGACCCGAACTTCCGGGTCAGCGGGGCCACCACCTCGCTGCTGCACCGCAGCTCGCTGCTGGGCCGGCATCCGTGCGCCATGACCACGTTCTTCTCACTGGCCCCCGGCGTCGACGCCGAACCGATCCTCGCGCCGTTCATCGACCGGGGGCAGTTCGTCGTGTTCATGCACCACGACCCGGCGGAGACGGACAACGGCCCGCTGCCGGCGACCATCGTCGGCATGGTCGGGGCCGCGGACCGGTACGCCTGCGGCGTGCTGGTAGCGCGGCGAGCAGCAGTACCACCCGGTGCGCCAGCTTGCGGCGTGCGGATTCCAGCGATGCCATGGTTGCCGGCCCGGCCGCCCCCGCGGCGCCGGCCGGCGAACGGGCACCCGGCGGTGTCGGCCTCACATGCCGGAAAGTGCGGTACGCACAGCGGCCTCGGGGACGCGGGCGACCAGTTCGACTCCGCCCGGTCCGTCCAGGACGAAGGACAGGCCCGAGGTGGCCTTCTTGTCCCGGC
Organism: Micromonospora sp. M42; assembly: GCF_000568915.1. Taxonomy (NCBI): domain Bacteria; kingdom Bacillati; phylum Actinomycetota; class Actinomycetes; order Micromonosporales; family Micromonosporaceae; genus Micromonospora; species Micromonospora sp. M42. Next base: position 6,619,213 of record NZ_KK037233.1, read on the forward strand.
GCATCAGCGTGATCAGCTCGTCGTGGTCGACGCCGCCGGGCAGCGTGGTGTCGAGCCCGTAGCCCGCCACCACGTCGTGGTGCTCGGCCACCCGGTCGGCCGGTATCCGGCCGAGGACGCCGGCCAGCCGGCCCGCGAAGACCGTGCCGACGCCGACCGCCTCACCGTGGCGCAGGCCGAAGTCGGTGGCCCGCTCCAACGCGTGCCCGAGCGTGTGGCCGTAGTTGAGGATGTGCCGCAGGCCGGAGTCCCGCTCGTCCGCGGCCACCACCCGGGCCTTCAACGCCACCGACGCGGCGATCTGCTCCGCCACCGGCCGGTCACGCAGATCACCGGCGCCGATGAAGTGCGCCCGGGCGATCTCCCCGTACCCGTTGCGCCACTCCCGCTGCGGCAGCGTCCCCAGGTGCTCGGTGTCGCAGAGCACCGCCCGGGGCTGCCAGTACACGCCCACGAGGTTCTTGCCCTCCGGCAGGTTGACGGCGGTCTTCCCACCGACGCTGGCGTCCACCTGGGCCAGCAGCGAGGTCGGTAGGTGGATCACCGGTACGCCCCGGTGGTAGAGGCCGGCGGCCAGCCCGACCACGTCCGTGGTGGTGCCGCCGCCGCACGAGACCACCGCGTCCGTCCGGGTCAGCCCGAACTCGGCGAACGCCCGGCAGAGCTGTTCCACAGTGGTCAGGTTCTTGTCGTGCTCGCCGTCGCGGGCCGGCACCACCCGGTGCGGCACGCCCGGGTCGGGCGTCCACTCCGGTGGCCGGGCCGAGACCACCACGACCCGCTGGGCGCCGATCCGCGCCACCTCCGCCGGGAGCCGGTGGCGTACGCCGGGACCGATCAGCACCGGGTACGACCGTTCCCCGAGTGCCACCTCGACGCGGGCCGGCTCGCTGGCGGGACGGTCAGGTACCGGCGTGTGCATGTGGTTGCTGCCTCCTCTGCGGAACGCGGGCCGGCGCGGTCGCGGCCGGGCTGCCCCGCACCATCGACAGGCGCAGCGCCAGCGCGGCCAGCGAGTCGACCTCCGGCCGGATGCCCCACCGATCGTGGGTGAGCTGCGCGTGGTGCGCCAGCAGGAACCCGGGAGGCGCCGTCGGGTGGCCGTGGCCCACCACGTCGGTCACCCGGTCCAGGTAGCGCTGCCACGCCACTGCCACGTCCCCGCCCAGCGGTAGGTCACCGGCCGACAGGACGATCTTCTCCGCCCCGGCGTCGGCCTGCGCGGCCAGGTCCCGCCGCTGCGCGCCGGTGAGCCGCTGGCTGCGTTCCTGCCAGTGCAGGAACAGGAACGCCAGGCGGTCCGCCGCCGGCATCAGCCCGGTCAGGTGCCGCAGGTGCGCCACGGCCAGCGGCAACTCGCCGCCGGCCAGCCAGGGCACGTCGCCGCCGAGCAGGGTGAGGGCCAGTTCGCTGCCCGCGAACGCGAGCGGGCCGCCCCGCGCGGGGTCTCGCACGACGTACCGGTCCTCGGCGAGGGACGCTCCCGGGTCGTACGCGAGCAGTCCCGCCCGTACCGCGTCGAGCGCGGCGGGGGCGGCATGGAAGCCGAGGCTCAGCCGCCCGGCGGGGGAGTCCTCCGGGTCGAAGAACCAGTCCATGCCGGGATCGGCCCGGCGGGCGGCGGCGACCAGCCCGGTCAGGACGGTGCCGACCAGCTCGGTCAGCCGCGTGCCCGGGCAGCCGCCGGCCGGTACGGCCGAACGGGCGAACAACCAGCAGCGTTCCAACGACGGCACCTCGGCTGACGGGCGGGTGGAGCACGGGATTCGACGGTCCGCGGGGGTCGCCCCATCATCGGCCCGCGGGCCCGTTCCACCACCCGATCGGCGCTCCGAACTGGGGACGACTTAGGGGGTGACAGGGGTAGGACACCGGCAGGGTGCTCGGAAGACTTGGGCCGCTACGGCGAGCGAGGTCTACGCCGCGGATGAGGAGTCTCGCCGACGGATGGATGTGGTGACATGCTTCGGAGCGACCTGATCCAGCCGTTGTCCGATCTGATCGAGGCGCACGCCGCCAGGTCGGGGAACAAGGTCGCATTCCGCGACGACCGCAGGGCGGTCGGATACGCCGATCTGGCGGCGCGGACCCGTCGGCTGGCCGGTCACCTGGCGGCGGCCGGGGTCGCCCGGGGCGACCGGGTGGCCTTCTGCCTCGGCAACCGGGTGGAGACGGTGGAGACCTGGCTGGCCGTCACGCGGGCCGCCGCGGTCGGCGTGCCGGTGAATCCGCACAGCACCGACGCGGAACTGGCCCATCTGCTGGACGACTCCGGCGCGGTGCTGGTGGTCACCGACCCGCGTCACCTCGACCAGATGCTGCGGCTGCGTACCGGCCGGCCGGCCCTGCGGATCGTGGTCACCGGGGACGACCCGGTTCCGGACGGGGTCGTCGCCTGGCGCGACCTGGTCGACACCGAGCCGTCCGTGGGGGCCCGCGACGACCTGGGCCTCGACGAGGTGGCCTGGATGCTCTACACCTCCGGCACCACCGGCCGGCCCAAGGGTGTCCTTTCCACCCAGCGCACCTGCCTCTGGTCGGTCGCCGCCTGTTACGTGCCGATCCCCGGGCTCACCGCCGCCGACCGGGTGGTCTGGCCACTGCCGCTGTTCCACAGCCTCTCGCACATCGGGTGCGTGCTCAGCGTGACGGCGGTCGGGGCCACGGCCCGGCTCATCGACGGCTTCTCCGCCGACGACGTGCTGCGCGCGGTCGACGAGGACGAGGCCACAGTGCTCGCCGGTGTGCCGGCCATGTACCACCACCTGGTCACCGCCGCCCGGGAGACCGGCTTCCGCGCCCCGGCCCTGCGGGTCTGCCTGGTCGGCGGGGCGATCACCACCGGCGCGCTGCGGCGGGCGTTCGACGAGGTCTTCGACGCGCCGCTGCTCGACGCGTACGGCAGCACGGAGACCTGCGGCTCGATCGCCGTCACCCGGCCGGAGCAGCCCCGGGTCGAGGGCTCCTGCGGGCGCCCGGTGCCCGGCGTCGAGGTGCGCCTGGTCAGCCCGCAGACGGGTCTGGACGTGCCGACCGGCGCCGAGGGGGAGGTCTGGGTCAGCGGTCCGAGCGTCATGCTCGGCTACCACGGCCTGCCGGAGGTCACCGCCGCCGCCCTGCGCGACGGCTGGTACCGCACCGGCGACCTGGCCCGCCGCGACGCCGACGGCAACATCTTCGTCACCGGCCGCCACCAGGAGTTGATCATCCGGGGCGGGGAGAAGATCCACCCGGGCGAGGTGGAGGAGGCGCTGCGCGCGGTGCCCGGCGTCGCCGACGTGGCGGTGACCGGCCGGCCGCACGAGGTGCTCGGCGAGGTGCCGGTGGCGTTCGTGGTCCCGGGGCCGGAGGGCTTCGACCCCCGTGCCGGGTACGCGGCCTGCCGGGAGAGGCTCAGCTACCACAAGGTCCCCGAGGCGCTGTACGAGATCGGGCAGGTGCCCCGCACCGCGTCCGGCAAGGTCACCCGCCGGCTCCTGCTCGACGGGCCGGCCCGGCTGCGGGCGGTCAACGGCAGCCACCACGAGGCGCTCAGCCTGCTCGCC
>NZ_KK037233.1:6624708-6625446 GCF_000568915.1 Micromonospora sp. M42
CCGTCGGCCTCGCCGTGCTCGACGTGCTCCAGACCTGGCTGGCCGACCCCCGCGCGGAGACCACCCGCCTGGCCCTCGCCGTGCGCGACGGCGACCCGGTGCACGCCCCCGTGGCCGGGCTGCTCCGCGTCGCCCAGGCCGAGCAGCCCGACCGTTTCCTCCTGCTCAGCCTCGACACCACCGACGACGCCGCCATCCGTTCGGCGCTGGCCGCCGCCGACGACGAACCCGAGGTGGCCGTCCGCGACGGCCGCGCGCTGCTGCCCCGCCTCCGCCCCGTCGAGCGGCCCCCGGCCGGCGCGCCGCTCGCGGCCCTGGCCGGCGGCACCGTGCTCCTCACCGGCGGCACCGGCGGGATCGGCCGGCACGTCGCCACCCACCTCGCCACCGCGCACGGCGTCACCGAACTGGTGCTGGTCAGCCGCAGCGGCCGGGCCGGCGACTGGACGACCGCGCTGACCGACGCCGGCGTCACAGTGCGGGTGGTCGCGGCCGACGTCGCCGACCGGGCGGCGCTCGCCGAGGTCATCGCCCCGCTGGCCGACCGGCTCGTCGCCGTCGTGCACGCCGCCGGGGCCACCGACGACGCCCTGCTCACCGACCTCGACCCGACCCGCTGGGCCCGAACCCTGCGCGCCAAGGTGCACGGCGCCTGGCACCTGCACGAGCTCACCGCCGGCCTCGACCTGGCCGCGTTCGTGCTCTTCTCCTCGGCCGCCGCCACCTTCGGCAGCCCCG
>NZ_KK037233.1:6626704-6629236 GCF_000568915.1 Micromonospora sp. M42
GACGAGGGGCACCTGCTGACCGGCACCGCCGGCAGCGTCCTCTCCGGCCGGGTCGCGTACGCGCTCGGGCTGGAGGAGCCGGCTGTCACCGTCGACACCGCCTGCTCGGCGTCGCTGGGAGCGATTCACCTGGCCGCCACAGAAAAATGCGCCAGGGCGACTGCGAACTGGCGCTGGCCGATGGGGTGTCGGTGATGTCCACCCCGGCCGGGCTGACCGGCTTCAGCCGCCAGCGCGGTCTCGCCGCCGACGGGCGGTGCAAGGCGTTCGCCGAGGACGCCGACGGCTTCGGCATGTCCGAGGGCGTCGGGATGCTGGTGGTGGAGCGGCTCTCCGAGGCCCGCCGCCGGGGCCACCCCGTGCTGGCCGTCGTGCGCGGCTCGGCGGTCAACTCCGACGGCGCGTCGAACGGGCTGACCGCCCCGAACGGACCGTCGCAGGAACGGGTCATCAAGGCCGCGCTCGCCGCCGCCGGGCTGAGTGCCGCCGACGTGGACGTGGTGGAGGCGCACGGCACCGGCACGTCACTCGGCGACCCCATCGAGGCGGAGGCGATTCTCGCCACGTACGGGCAGCGCCCGGCCGGCGCCGCGCCGGTGCTGCTCGGCTCGGTCAAGTCCAACCTCGGGCACACCCAGGCCGCGGCCGGCGTCGCCGGCGTGCTCAAGATGGTCCTCGCCATGCGGCACGGGCGGCTGCCCCGCACCCTGCACGCCGAGCGCCGCAGCTCGCGGATCGACTGGGACTCGGGAGCGGTGCAGTTGCTCACCGAGGCTCGCCCGTGGCCGGCGGCGGACCGGCCGGTGCGGCCGGCGTCTCGTCGTTCGGCATCAGCGGCACCAACGCCCACGGATCCGAGTCGGTCGCCGAGGCGCCGCCGGAGGCCGCCGAATCCGAGTCGCCGCAGGAGCGCGCGTTGCCGTGGCTGCTGTCGGCGCGTACCCCGCAGGCGCTCGCCGGCCAGGCGCGGCGGCTGCGGGAGCACCTCGCCGCCCGGCCCGACCAGCGGCCCCTCGACGTGGCGTGGTCGCTGGCCACCAGCCGGGGCGCCTTCGACTCCCGAGCGGTGCTGGTAGCCGCGTCCGCGCAGCGGGTCGCCGACGCCCTCGACGCGCTGGCCGAGGGCCGGCCCGACCCGGCGGTCACGCGCGGCGAGGCGCGGCCCACCGGCCGGTGCGTCTTCGTCTTCCCCGGGCAGGGCTCCCAGTGGCTCGGCATGGGGTTGGACCTGCTCGACCAGGCCCCCGTGTTCGCCGAACGCATGGCGGCCTGCGACGCGGCGCTGCGGCCGTACCTGGACTGGTCGCTGCTGGACGTGCTGCGCCAGGCGCCGGGCGCGCCCGGCCTCGACGAGGTCGACGTCGTGCAGCCCGCCCTGTTCGCGATGATGGTGTCGCTGGCCGAGCTGTGGCGCTCGTACGGCGTGCAGCCGGCCGCCGTGGTCGGCCACTCCCAGGGCGAGATCGCCGCCGCCTGCGTCGCCGGGGTGCTCTCCCTGCCCGACGCGGCCCGGGTGGTGGCGCTGCGCAGCCGCGCGCTACGGGCTCTGGCCGGGCACGGGGCGATGGCCTCCGTCGCGCTGCCGGCCGACACGGTCCGTGATCGGATCGCCCGCTTCGGTGAGCGGATCTCGGTCGCCGCCGTGAACGGGCCGGCCGCCGTCGTGGTCTCCGGCGAGCCGGAGGCGGTCGAGGAACTGCTCGCCGAGCTGGCCGGCGAGCAGGCCCGGGTGCGGCGCATCGCCGTCGACTACGCCTCCCACTCCGCCCAGGTGGAACGCATCCGCGACGAGCTGGCCGAGGTGCTGGCCGGCATCGCCCCCGGCCCGGCCGCCGTGCCGCTGTTCTCCACCACCGACCTGCGCTGGCTCGACGGCGAGGAGATGGGGCCCGACTACTGGTACCGCAACCTGCGCCGGCCCGTCGAGCTGGAACGGGCGATCCGCGCGCTGGCCGCCGAGGGCCACGACACGTACGTCGAGTGCAGCCCCCACCCGGTGCTCACCGTCGGCGTGGAGGAGACCCTCGCCGACCACGACGGCGATGCCGTGGTGGTCGGCTCGGTGCAACGCGACCAGGGCGGCCGGGAGCGGTTCCTGCTCTCCCTGGCCCAGCTCCACGTGTCCGGGGTCGCGGTGGACTGGCGGCCCGCGCTGGCCGGCGGCCGGCGCGTCGACCTGCCCACGTACGCGTTCGCCCACCGCCGCTACTGGCCCCGGCCGGTCTCCGGCCCCGGCGACGTCGGCGCCGCCGGTCTGGACGCCGCCGGTCATCCGCTGCTCGGCGCGTCGGTCGTGCTGGCCGAGACGAGGGGCCACCTGTTCACCGGGCGGCTGTCGGCCGACGCGCAGCCGTGGCTGGCCGACCATCGGGTCACCGGCAGCGTGCTGGTGCCCGGCACCGGCCTGGTGGAGTTCTGCCTGCGCGCCGGCGACGAGGTCGGCCACCCGTTTCTCGACGAGCTGGTCATCGAGGCCCCGCTGACCCTGCCCGCCGACGGCGCGACCCAGTGCAGGTGGCGGTCGGCGCGGGC
>NZ_KK037233.1:6629660-6630460 GCF_000568915.1 Micromonospora sp. M42
ACGCCGCCCTGCACGCCGCGCACTTCGGCGCCCCGCGCGCGGGGCCGGGGCCGGCCAGCTCCTGCTGCCGTTCGCCTGGAACGGCGTCAGCCTGCACGCCACCGGGGCCACCGCCCTGCGGGTACGGCTGACCCGGGTCGGGCCGCACGCCATCGCGCTGACCGTCGCCGATCCGACCGGTGCCCCGGTGGCCGAGGTGGCCGCCCTGACGATGCGCCCGATCTCCACCACCGAGCTGGCCGTCACCGACGACCGGGCCACCCGCGACGCCCTGTTCCGCGTCGACTGGACGCCGCTGCCGCCCGTCGAGACGGCCACCCCGGTCGACGCCGTGGCCGTCGCCCCCGGCCTGGACGGGTTCCCGCTGCACCAAGGGCTGGACGGGCTCGCCGACGCGGTGGACGCCGGACTGGCCCTGCCCGGGGCGGTGCTCGTGCCGCTCGGCGCGCACCCCGCGCAGCCCACCCCCCGCGCGGCGCGCCACGCCGCCGTGCAGGCCCTCGACCTGGTCCGGCGCTGGCTCACCGAGCCCCGCTGGGCGGCGTCGCGGCTGCTGCTGGTGACCCGGGGCGCGGTGGCCGTGCACCACGCCGGCGAGGTGACCGACCCGGCCGCCGCGGCGGCGTGGGGCCTGGTGCGCTCCGCCCAGTCGGAGAACCCGGGCCAGATCGTCGTCGTCGACGTCGACGGCGACGGGATCGGCCCGGACGAGGTGGCCGCCCTCCTGGCGGCGGACTTTTTTTTTTGCCGTGATCCGGGTCGGTTTTTTTGTACGTGCCGCGGCTGGCGCGGGCCGGGTC
>NZ_KK037233.1:6630597-6646080 GCF_000568915.1 Micromonospora sp. M42
GACGCGGGCCCGCTCGGCGGCGAGGGCGCCGGCGAGGTCGTCGAGGTCGGCGCCGAGGTGACCGACCTGCGCCCCGGCGACCGCGTCTTCGGTGTCTTCGTGGGCTGCTTCGGACCCGTCGCGGTCACCGACCGCCGCCTGCTGGCCCCGATGCCGGCCGGCTGGTCGTACGTCGAGGCCGCGTCCGTGCCGGTGGTCTTCCTGACCGCGTACCACGGGCTGGTCAACCTGGCCGGGCTCACCCGGGGCGAGTCGGTGCTGGTGCACGCGGCGGCCGGCGGCGTCGGCATGGCCGCCGTGCAGCTCGCCCGCCACCTCGGGGCCGAGGTGTACGCCACCGCCAGCCCCGCCAAGTGGGACGCCCTGCGCGCGCTCGGTCTCGACGAGGAGCACCTGGCCTCGTCCCGGACCCTCGACTTCGAGACCCGCTTCACCGACGCCACCGGCGGCCGGGGCGTGGACGTCGTGCTGGACTCGCTGGCCCGCGAGTTCGTCGACGCCTCGCTGCGGCTGCTGCCGCGCGGCGGGCGGTTCGTCGAGATGGGCAAGACCGACATCCGCGACGCCGCCCGCGTCGCCGTCGACCATCCGGGGGTGGCCTACACCGCCTTCGACCTGACCCTGCAGGAGCCCGACGAGGTGCAGCGCATGCTGGTCGTTCTGCTGGGGCTCTTCGAACGGGGGACGCTCACCCCGCTGCCCACCCAGGTGTGGGACGTCCGCCAGGCGCCGGAGGCGTTCCGGCACGTCAGCCAGGCCCGGCACGTCGGCAAGGTGGTGCTCACCATGCCCCGGGCGTGGAACCCCGACGGCACGGTGCTGCTGACCGGCGGCACCGGGACCCTGGGCCGGCTGGTCGCCCGGCGGCTGGTCGAGACGCACGGCGTACGGCGGCTGCTGCTGGTCAGCCGCCGCGGCGAGCGGGCCCCCGGCGCGACCGAGGCGCTCGACGAACTGCGGGCCCTGGGGGCCGAGGCCACGGTGGTGGCGGCCGACGTGTCCGACCGCGACAACCTCGCCGGGGTGCTGGCGGCGGTACCGGAGCGGCACCCGTTGACCGCCGTCGTGCACCTCGCCGGGGTGCTCGACGACGGGGTGGTCACCGCCCTCACCCCGCAGCGCGTCGACACGGTCTTCGCGCCGAAGCTCGACGCCGCGTGGCACCTGCACGAGCTCACCCGCCACCTCGACCTCGCCGGGTTCGTGCTCTTCTCCTCCGGCGCCGGAGTCTTCGGCGTCCCCGGTCAGGCCAACTACGCGGCGGCCAACGCGTTCCTCGACGCGCTCGCCCTGGCCCGCCGTGCGCAGGGGCTGCCGGGCCGGTCGTTCGCCTGGGGGCTGTGGGAGCAGGCCAGCGAGATGACCGCCAAGCTGGACCGGACCGATCCCCGGATCACCGCCCGTGACGGGCAGCTCGCCATCCCGTCCGAGCTGGGGATGGCCCTGTTCGACGCGGGCCTGCGGCTGGCCGAGCCGGTGCTGGTGCCGACGAGGATCGACGTCGCCGCGCTCGGCGAGCGGGCCGAGCGGCCCCCGGCGCTGCTGCGCGGGCTGCTGCGCCGGGAGCGGCCGACGGCGCGGGCGGCCACCCCGGCCGGCGGCGGGCGCACGCTCGCCGACGAGCTGGCGGCGCTGGACGGGCCCGAGCGCCACACCCTCGTGGTCGACCTGGTACGCGAGCAGGCGGCGAGCGTGCTCGGGCACGGCAGCCGGGTGGCGGTGGCCCCGGGCCGGGCGTTCAGCCAGATCGGCTTCGACTCGCTGACCGCCGTCGAGCTGCGCAACCGGCTGACCACGGCCACCGGCCTGCGCCTGCCGGCCACGCTGATCTTCGACTACCCGGATCCGAACGAGCTGGCCACGTACCTGGTGTCCGAGCTGGCGCCGGACACCGGACCGGCGGCCCCGCCGGTCCTCGCGGACCTGGAGAACCTGGAGCGCTCGCTGACCGAGGCCACTGTGGAACCGGAGCTGCACGACCAGATCGGGTCGCGCCTGGAGGTGCTGATCGCCAAGTGGCGGACGATGCGCGCCGGCACGGGCGGCGATCCCGACCTCGATCTCGAACTGGCCAGCGACGACGACCTGTTCGACCTCATCGACTCCGAACTCGGCATCTGATGGCCCTCCGGCCGCCCCGCCCGCCGCAAGCCGACCCCGTGTCCGACCGACCCCTGAGGAACCGATACCGATGCTGACGACCGACGTCCTGATCGTGGGCTACGGCCCCGTCGGTGAGATGCTCACGATCCTGCTGGCGCAGCGAGGGCTCACCGTCACGGCGGTCGAGCGGTGGGCCACTCCCTACAACTTCCCCCGCGCGGTGTCGTACGACGGGGAGGCGAGCCGTGTCCTGGCCGCCGCCGGCGTCGCCGACCGCCTCGGGCCGGTGGTGGAGTCGTCCGGCGAGTACACCTTCAAGAACGGCTTCGGCCGGACCCTGCTGCACGTCAAGGTCACCGGCAACGGCCCGATGGGCTGGCCCGACTCGGTCTCGTTCTACCAGCCGGGACTGGAGGCGCTGCTCGCCGAGCGGGGCGCGGAGCTGCCGGGTGTCACGGTGCTGCGCCCGTACCAGGTGACGGGCCTGGTCGAGCACGACGACCGGGTCGAGGTGACCATCGCCGGCCCGGACGGCGAGGAGGTCCGCGCGGCCCGCTGGGTCATCGGCTGCGACGGGGCCAACAGCTTCGTGCGGGAGCACCTGGGCAGCGGCGTCACCGACCTCGGCTTCACGTACGACTGGCTGGTCTGCGACGTGGTCCCGCACGAGGCCCGCGAGTTCAAGCCGAACAACCTGCAGGTCTGCGACCCGGCGCGGCCCCGCACGGCCGTGTCGGCCGGCCCGGGGCACCGGCGGTGGGAGTTCATGCGGGTGCCGGGGGAGAGCCGCGAGGAGTTCGAGAGCGCCGCCAACGTGTGGCGGCTGCTCGGCCTCTTCGACATCACCCCCGACAACGCCACCCTGGAGCGGTACGGCGTCTACACCACCCAGGCATGCTCGGCCGGGCGCTGGCGTTCCGGGCGGATCCTGCTCGCCGGCGACGCGGCGCACGTGATGCCGCCGTTCATGGGGCAGGGGATGAGTTCGGGCTTCCGCGACGCACTCAACCTCGCCTGGAAGCTCGACCTGGTGCACCGCGGCCTCGCCGACGAGGCCCTGCTGGACACCTACCAGGAGGAGCGCTGCGCGCACGTGCAGCACGCCATCCGGATGTCCATGGACTCGGGCACGGTGATCTGCGAGACCGACCGCGCCGCCGCGGCCGGCCGCGACGTCGCGATGCTCGCCGAGCTGCGCCGGCGTACCGCCCGCCCGCGCACCCGGTCCCTGCTGGAGCCCCTGTCCGGCGGGATCCTGCACAGCGGCTGCGAGGCCGCCGGCGCCCCGATGCCGCAGGGCCGCGTCGAGGTCGACGGCCGCGCCGGGCTCTTCGACGAGGTCGTCGGCACCGGCTTCGTCCTGCTCTGCGCCGAGGACCCCGACGACCTGCTCGACGCCGACGCCCGGGCCTTCCTGGACACGCTCGGCACGCGGGTCGTCCGGATCGTTCCCGCCGGCGCGCCCGTACCCGGATCCGGCGCCGCGCCGACCGCGTTCGACCTCGACGACGTGTACCTGCCCCACCTCAAGCGGTACGACGCGGTGGCGGTGCTCGTCCGGCCCGACTTCTACGTCTTCGGCACCGCCGCCGACCCGGCCGTCGTGCCCGCGCTCGTCGAGGATCTGCGCCGGCAGATCCGGCGCGGCTGATCGGCATCCACCCACCGGAAGGAACCGACATGTTCGAGAACCTGAAGATCGCCGGCCGGGCGATCCGCACGGTCTTCACCGCCGACCCCATCACCCGGGTCCGGCGCTTCTACGAGATCCAGTCACCCGACGTGGAGTTCGCGGCCCGCCGTACCCACTACATGAACGTGGGCTACTGGTCCGACGGGGTCACCGACATCGACACGGCCGCCGACGCGCTGGCCGACAAGCTGGCCGACGCCGCCGGGCTCAAGCCGGACGACACCGTGCTCGACGTCGGCTTCGGCTACGGGGACCAGGACTTCAAGTGGCTGCGGGAGCGCCAGGTCGCCAAGGTGTACGGCCTGAACATCACCCCGCACCACGTCGAGGCGGCACAGCGCCGGGCGCAGGAGGAGGGGCTCGCGGACCGGACCGACTTCCGGCTCGGCAGCGCCACCGAACTGCCCTTCGAGGACAACACCTTCGACCGGGTCGTCGCCCTGGAGTCCGCCTTCCACTTCTACCCGCGCAGCGCGTTCTTCGCCGAGGCGCTGCGGGTGCTGCGCCCGGGCGGCGTGCTCGCCACGGCCGACATCATCCCGGTCAGCGGCGACGTCGTCCGCGCCGCCATCCAGTCCGGCCCGCTGAGTTTCGTCAAGTTCAGCATCCCGAAGGAGAACTGGCACGACCGGGACACGTACCGGCAGCAGTTGGTCGAGGCCGGCTTCGCCAACCCGGAGGTCCGCTCGATCAAGGAGCAGACCTGGGAGGGCTGGCGGGCGTACATGGCCGAGCGGACCAACGACCCCGCGTTCCGGGCCGTCGTCAAGCCGGCCGTCCGCAAGAGCATGGCGGCCCACTGGAAGAACCAGGACCTCATGAAGCGTGAGCTGGCGCAGATGGACTACGTGATCGCGGTCGGCCACAAGCGGTGACACCGCGCACGGACGAGGGGCCCGCCGACCGGTCGTGACGACCGGCGGACGGGCCCCTCGTCCGGTGGGATCAGACCGCCGGCGCCGCGCTCAGTGCCGTCGAGATGGCCCGCAGGATCGCCGGCTGGTGCTCGGCGAGGAAGAAGTGCCCGCCCGGGTAGACCTTCAGGTCGAACGCCGCGGTGGTGTGGTCCGACCACGCCCGGGCCTCCTCGACAGTCGTCTTCGGGTCGTCGTCACCGGTGAGGACGGTGATCGGGCAGCTCAGCGGCGGCCCCGGCCGGTAGGTGTACCGCTCGGCGGCCCGGTAGTCGTTGCGGATCGCCGGCAACGCGGCGCGCAGCATCTCCGGATCCCCGAGGACGGCGGAGTTGGTGCCGCTCAGCTTCCGGACGTCGGCCAGCAGCCCCTCGTCGTCGAGCAGGTGCACCGTCTCGTGCCGTGACTTCGACGGCGCCCGGCGCCCGGAGGCGAACAGGTGCGCGACGCTGCCGCCGTCCTGCTCGATGAGCCGGGCGAGTTCGAAGCCGAGGCTGGCCCCCATGCTGTGCCCGAAGATGGCCAGCGGCTCGTCCCGCCAGGGCCGCAGCACGGTGAACACCTCGCGCGCGAGGTCGTGGATGTCGCCGATGCACTTCTCGTGGCGCCGGTCCTGCCGTCCCGGGTACTGGATCGACAGCACCTCCACGGCGGGGGAGAGAGCGCGGGACACCGGGAAGTAGAAGCTTGCCGACCCGCCGGCGTGGGGCAGGCACACCAACCGCCTCGCGCCGCCCGGAGCGGGGTGGAAGCGTCGCACCCACAAGCCGTTGTCGGTATCTGGCGTCGTCATCCTCTGGTGGTCCTTCCGGCGGCTGCGGTTGCCGACCGGATCGGCGCGGACCCGGTCGAGGCGACGCTAGTGCGACGGGTCGGGACCGGACACCCCTAGCTGGTCGGTTGCCTGGTTAGGGGTTGTCCGCGCTCGCGCGCAACCAATAACTTCTCCCGGCAGATGGGGATCTGCGTGGCTCTCGGCCGAGCGAGCCGAACGACAGATACAGGTGTCGCCTGAGACTTCTGCGCATTCGTACCGTCGCTTACGTCGAGTCTCCGCCGTGAATCGCGATGGGCTGGGTTGATGGACACCGAAGAGAAGCTCCGGGAGTACCTGAAGAGAGTCACCGCCGACCTGCGGCGGACCCGGCAACGGCTCCGGGACGTCGAGGCCGACGCGCAGCAGCCCATCGCGATCGTCGGCATCGGCTGCCGGTTCCCCGGCGGGGTGCGCACCGCCGAGGAACTGTGGGATCTCGTCGCGTCCGGCGGTGACGCGATCGCCTCCTTCCCCACCGACCGCGGCTGGGATCTCGACGCGCTCTACGACCCGGAGCGGTCCCGGCCGGGCACCTCCTCGGTCCGGGAGGGCGGATTCGTGGCCGACGCCGCCGAGTTCGACCCTCGGCTGTTCGGGGTCTCGCCGCGCGAGGCCCTCGCCATGGACCCGCAGCAGCGGCTGCTGCTGCAGACCTCGTGGGAGGCCGTCGAGACGGCGGGGATCGACCCCACAAGCCTGAAGGGCGCCCGGGTCGGGGTCTTCGCCGGCATGACCCACAGCGGGTACGCCCACCCGCCGGAGACCCCGCCGGCGGGCGTGGAGGACTACCTCGGCCTCGGCAACGCGGGCAGCATCGCCTCGGGCCGGGTGGCGTACTCGTTCGGGTTCGAGGGGCCGGCGGTGACTGTGGACACGGCGTGTTCGTCGTCGCTTGTGGCGTTGCACCTGGCGGTGCAGGCGCTGCGGTCGGGGGAGTGCGATCTCGCGCTGGCCGGTGGCGTGACGGTGATGCCCACTCCCGCGGTGTTCGTCGACTTCACCCGGCAGGGCAACCTGTCCCCGGTGGCCCGGTGCCGGGCGTTCGCCGACGCGGCGGACGGCACGGCGCTCGCCGAGGGCGTCGGTGTGCTGCTGGTGCAGCGCTTGTCGGACGCGCGACGCGACGGGCGTCGGGTGCTGGCGGTGGTGCGGGGTTCGGCGGTGAACCAGGACGGTGCGTCGAACGGTTTGACGGCGCCGAACGGCCCCTCCCAGCAGCGGGTCATCCGGCAGGCGCTCGCCAACGCCCGGCTGGGCGTCGCCGACGTGGACGTGGTGGAGGCGCACGGTACGGGTACGTCGTTGGGTGATCCGATCGAGGCGCAGGCGTTGCTGGCGACGTACGGGCAGGGCCGGGATGTGCCGCTGTTGCTCGGCTCGGTGAAGTCGAACATCGGTCATACGCAGGCGGCTGCGGGGGTGGCGGGCATCATCAAGATGATCTTGGCGATGCGGTACGGGACCGTGCCGGCGACGCTGCATGTGGATGTGCCGTCGTCGCATGTGGATTGGTCGTCGGGTGCGGTGGAGCTGGTGACCCAGGCGCGCGAGTGGCCGGGCGTCGAGCGCCCTCGGCGGGCGGGTGTGTCGTCGTTCGGCATCTCGGGGACCAATGCGCACGTGGTCCTGGAACAGCCGGAGGCCGAAGCCGATCCCGAGCCCGTCGCGGTGCCGGTGGGTGTGCCGGTGCCGTGGGTGGTGTCGGGGCGTTCGGAGCGTGCTCTGGTGGGGCAGGCGTCGAGGTTGGCGTCGTTCGTGCCTGGGTCTGGCGTGTCGTCGTGGGATGTGTCGTGGTCGTTGGTGAGGTCGCGGGCGGCGTTGGAGCACCGCGCGGTGGTGTGGGGCTCGGACGTGGACGAGCTGGTGGCCGGGCTGTCGGCTGTTGCCGAGGGCCGGTCGGTGGTGTCGGGTGTGGTGTCGGCGGGTCGTCGGGCGGTGTTGTTCACCGGTCAGGGTTCGCAGCGTGTGGGTATGGGCCGGGAGCTGTACGAGACGTTCCCGGTGTTCGCGCAGGCCTTCGACGGGGTGTGTGCGGGGTTTGAGGGTTTGTTGCCGCGTGCGTTGCGGGATGTGGTGTTCGCGCAGGCGGGGTCGGATGAGGCTGCCCTGGTGGATCAGACCGTCTTTGCCCAGGCGGGGTTGTTCGCTGTTGAGGTGGCGTTGTGGGAGTTGCTCGCGTCGTGGGGTGTGCGGGCTGATTTCCTGGCGGGTCATTCGATCGGTGAGGTGACGGCCGCGTACGTGTCGGGGATGTTGTCCCTGAGGGACGCGTGCACGTTGGTGGCGGCGCGGGGCCGGTTGATGCAGGCTCTGCCGTCGGGTGGGGTGATGGCGGCGGTGGGCGCGGCGGAGGAGGCTGTCGCCGAGCTGATCGCGTCGTCGGGTGTGGACGTGGCGGCGGTGAACGGTCCGGCGTCGGTGGTGGTGTCGGGTGCCGCCGGCGAGGTCGCTTCGGTGGTGGCGGCCTGCCGTGAGCGGGGTTGGCGGGTCAAGGAACTGGCGGTCAGTCACGCGTTCCATTCGCGGTTGATGGATCCGATGCTGGAAGAGTTCGCGTTCGGTGGTGGCGGGGCTGGACTGGCAGCCGCCGCGGGTGCCGATCGTGTCGAACGTGACCGGCGCGGTCGCGGACGCGGCGGAGCTGACCGACCCGGGCTACTGGGTGCGGCACGTACGCCAGCCGGTACGGTTCGCCGACGCGGTGCGCACCCTCCACCAGCAGGACGTCACCCAGTTCCTGGAGGTCGGCCCCGACGCCGTACTCACCGCCATGGCGCAGGACTGCGTCGAGGCGGCCGGCGAGGTCCGGTTCACCGCCACGATGCGCGCCGGGCACTCCGAGGCCGACACGCTGCGCACCGCCCTCGCCGAGTGGTACGTCACCGGCGGCCACGTCGACTGGACCGGATACCTCGCCGCCCTCGACGGGGCCGGCCCCGAGCGGGCAGCCGAGGCACGCCCCCGCGCCATCGCCCTGCCCACGTACGCCTTCGACCAGCAGCGCTACTGGCTCAACGCCAGCGCGGGGGTCGAGACGGCGCCCGGGCTCGGTGTCCGCCCCGTCGACCACGCGCTGCTCGGCGCCGCCGTACGCGTCGCCGACGACGACGTACGGGTGTTCGGCACCGAACTCTCCGTACTGACACACCCGTGGCTCGCCGAACACGTCGTCTGGGACTCGGTGGTGGTGCCCGGCGCCGCCCTGGTCGAGATGGTCCTGCACGCGGGCGCGCAGGTCGGCTGCGACACCCTCGACGAGCTGACCCTCCAGGCCCCGCTGGCGCTCGCCGAGGACGGCACCCGGGCGGTGCAGGTGAAACTGGGCGCGGCGGACGAGGACGGTCGCCGGACGGTCGCCATCCACTCCCGCGCCGCCGCCGACCCGGACGGCGAGTGGGACCGCCACGCGGCGGGCGTCCTCGCCCCCGCCGTACCGCAGCCCGACCGGTCCGATCCGGCGCCGTGGCCGCCCAGCGCCGCCACCGCCGTCGCGGTCGACGGGATCTACACCGAGCTGTCCCGTCTGGGCGTCGAATACGGCACCCTCTTCCGTGGCCTGCGCGCCGTCTGGCGCACCGGCGACGAGGTGTGCGCCGAGGTGGCGGTGCCCGACGGCGCCGAGGTCGCCGGCTTCGGCCTGCATCCCGCCCTGCTGGACGCTGCGCTGCACGTCGTCGGCCTGCTCGACTCCGACGCGGATGATGCCTCCGGCGTACGCCTGCCCTTCGCCTGGACCGGCGTCACCCTCTCGGCGGTCGGCGCGACCGCGCTGCGGGTACGCGCCCGGCGCAGCGGCGGCGGCGTGGCCCTGACCCTGACCGACCCGGCCGGCGCCCCCGTCGCCCGGATCGACTCCCTGGTCTCCCGCCCCGTCACCGCCGACCAGGTGCGCGGCGGTGACTCCGCAGCCGACCCGCTGTACGCCGTCAACTGGCAGAGCGTGCGGCCGGGTACCCCGGCGACCGTCCGGGTGGTGCTCCTCGGCGACGCGCCGTCCGACCTGTCCGAGATCGCCAGGTACAGGCTCGCCGAGCTGGCGGAGGCGGTCGACTCCGGCCGGATCGACCCGGAACTGGTGCTGCTCGCCGCGTACACCGACGACGAGGACGCCCCGGTTCCCGCCGCGACGCGGAGCCGGCTCACGGCGGTGCTGGCCGCCGTCCAGGGCTGGCTCGCCGACGACCGGCTGGCACAGCGGCGGCTGGTCGTGCTGACCCGCGGGGCCGTCGCCGCCGGCGACACCTGTCGTACGGGCGACCTGCCCGGCGCGGCGGTCTGGGGCCTGCTGCGCTCGGCCCAGGCGGAGCACCCCGACCGCTTCGTGCTCGTGGACCTCGACGAGGCGCGGCAGCCGGAGTCCTGCACCGTGGACCTGGTGGCCCGTGCGGTCGCCACCGGCGAACCCCAACTGGCGGTCCGGGACGAGCAGGTGCTGGCGCCCCGGCTCGCGCCAGCCGTCCTCGACCCGGCGCCGGCCGCCGCCCTCGACCCCGACGGGACGGTCCTGGTCACCGGGGCCACCGGCGCCCTCGGCGGTCTGCTGGCCCGGCACCTGGTCAGTACGCACAAGGTGCGCCACCTGCTGCTGTCAGCCGCCCGGAACCGAAAAAAAAAAAACACAGCGGAGCTGCTCACCGAGCTGACCGCGCTGGGTGCGCAGGCCCCGCCTGGTCGCCGCGGAGGATGGCGGACCGGGAACAAAAAAAAACGCGGTGCTGGCCGACGTTCCCGCCGAGCACCCGCTCACCGGCGTGGTGCACGCCGCCGGGCGTCCTCGACGACACGGTGATCTCGGCGCTGACCCCCGGCCGGCTGTCAGCCGTTCTCTCCGCCAAGGCCGACGCCGCCTGGCACCTGCACGAGCTGACCCGATCGCGGCCGCTGGCGATGTTCGTCCTCTTCTCGTCGGTCGCCGGTGTCCTCGGCGGCCCGGGGCAGGGCAATTACGCCGCCGCGAACGCGTTCCTCGACGGCCTCGCCGGGCACCGGCACGCCTGCGGCCTCGCCGCCACGTCCCTGTCCTGGGGCCTCTGGGCCGCGGACAGCGGGATGACGGGCGCACTCGACGCCGCACAGCGGCAGCGGATGAGCCGCAACGGCCTCAGCCCGCTCGGCACCGGCCAGGCGTTGCGCCTCTTCGACGCCGGCCTGCACGGTGGACGCCCCCACCTGGTGCCGGCGCTGCTCGACCTCGCCGCGCTGCGCCGCCAGGCCGACGCCGGCCAGCTCCCGGCGCCGCTGCGCGGCCTGCTCCGGGCCCGGCGACGCGTCGTCGACGGCGGCTGCGACAGCGGCCCGTCCTTCGCGCAGCGCCTCGCCGGCACGCCAGAGGCCGAAACGCGGCCGGCTAGTGGAGGACCTGGTCAAGGCGCAGGTCATCGAGGTGCTCGGCTACCCGCCGGCACCGTCGTGCCGTCCGGGCAGACGTTCACCGGCCTCGGCTTCGACTCGCTGACAGCCGTGGAGCTGCGCAACCGGCTGACCGCCCTCACCGGCATCCGGCTGCCGGCGAGCCTCATCTTCGACTGCCCCACGCCCGCCGCCCTCGCCGACTTCCTGCTGGTCGACGCCGCCCCGCCGAAGCCCGAACCGGGCCTGCTCGCCGAGCTGGACCGGCTGGAGGCCGCGTTCGCCGCGACCGCGCCGGAGGAACTGGAGCGGCTGGCCGCCGACGACGAGACGCGTACCGCCGTGGCGGTCCGCCTCCGGGCGCTGGTCACCCGGTGGAGCGACACCACCGACCGGCCCGACGACGTCGGCCAGGCCCTCGACGACGCCTCGGACGACGAGCTGTTCGACTTCATCGACCAGAAGTTCGGCCGATCCTGACCACGAGTCCGCCGCTTGCCCCTTAGCGACAGGTGATCAACCCGATGGCGAACGAAGCCAAGCTCCGCGAGTACCTCAAGCGCGTCACCGCTGACCTGCACGAGACCAGCGAGCGCCTGCGGGCCGTCGACGAGCAGAATCACGAGCCGATCGCGATCGTGGCGATGGGCTGCCGCTACCCGGGCGGGGTGCGGACTCCGGAGGCGCTGTGGCGGCTGGTCGAGTCCGGCGTCGACGCCGTCACACCCTTCCCGGCGGACCGGGGCTGGGACGTGGAGAGCCTCTACGACCCCGACCCGGACGCGCACGGCAAGTCGTACACCCGCGAGGGCGGCTTCCTGCACGACGCCGGCGAGTTCGACGGCGGCTTCTTCGGCATCTCGCCCCGCGAGGCGCTGGCCATGGACCCGCAGCAGCGCCTCCTGCTGGAGGTCGCCTGGGAGACGGTCGAGCGGGCCGGCATCGCCGCGGACTCGCTCAAGGGCAGCCGCACCGGCGTCTTCACCGGCGTCATGTACCACGACTACGTCTCCCGGCTCAACGGCGTGCCGCAGGAGGTCGAGGCGTTCGTCGGCACGGGCAACCACGGCAGCGTCGCGCAACCTTCTCCCCAGCCTATTTTAATCTAGCGGGTTCTCAAGCCTTGATTTGGGGGGTGGCTAACATGTATTTACGATGTGCCAATTGGCATACTGCTAATTTGAAAAAGTGAATATGGCTGATTACATGAGCACCACCAAATAAGATAGATACGACAAAGCGTCTCCCGGCTCCTTCTTTTGTAATCAACGCAGGTTTACCCAGGACTTAGGGGTTCATCGGGGAACTAGACTCAGCCCAGAGAGCTTGTCACTGCATAACACCCCTGTAGCACCGGCGAATACGGGGGGGTGAAACTGAAACACGTTCGGCTTCGAAGGGCCCGGCCGTCACCGTCGACACCGCCTGCTCGTCCTCAACTGGTGGCGCTGCACCTCGCCGTCCAGGCCCTGCGTTCCGGGAGTGCACCCTCGCGCTGGCCGGCGGCGTCACCGTCATGTCCAGCCCCGACACGTTCGTCGGCTTCAGCCGCCAGCGTGGCCTGTCCCCGGACGGGCGGTGCAAGTCCTTCGCGGCCACCGCCGACGGCACCGGCTGGAGCGAGGGCGCCGGGCTGCTGCTGCTGGAGCGGCTCTCCGACGCGCAGCGCAACGGCCACCGGGTGCTCGCCGTCGTGCGCGGCAGCGCGGTCAACTCCGACGGCGCCTCCAACGGCCTCACCGCTCCGCACGGCCCGTCGCAGCAACGCGTGATCCGCCAGGCCCTCGCCAACGCCCGGCTCGCCCCGGCCGACGTGGACGCCGTCGAGGCCCACGGCACCGGCACCCGCCTCGGCGACCCCATCGAGGCGCAGGCCCTGCTCGCCACGTACGGCCGGGACCGGGCCGACGACCAGCCCCTGTGGCTCGGGTCGATCAAGTCGAACCTCGGGCACACCCAGGCCGCGGCCGGCGTCGCCGGCGTCATCAAGATGGTCATGGCGATGCGTCACGGCGTCCTGCCGCGCACCCTGCACGTCGACGAGCCGTCCCCGCACGTCGACTGGTCGGCCGGCGCGGTGAGCCTGCTCCGCGAGCCGCGCCCGTGGCCGCGCGCGACGAGGCCCATGCGCGCGGGCGTCTCCTCGTTCGGTGTCAGCGGCACCAACGCCCACGTCATCGTCGAGGCCGCCCCGCCCGCGCCGCAGCCGGCCACCGACGCCGTCACCGGCCCCGACCCGCTGCCGTGGGTCGTCTCCGCGCGCAGCGCCGCAGCGCTCGGCGCCCAGGCCGACCGGCTGCGCTCCTGGCTCGCCGAGCACCCCGACGCCGCACCGGCCGCCGTGGGCCGGGCCCTGGCCACCGGCCGGTCCGTCCTGGAACACCGGGCGGTGCTGCTCGGCGCCGACCGGGACGAACTGCTCGCCGGGCTCGGCGCGCTGGCCGACGGGGTCCCGGCCCCGTCCGTGCGGCGCGGGGTCGCCAGTCCCACCCGCGTCGCCGTGCTCTGCACCGGCCAGGGCGCCCAGCGCGTCGGCATGGGCCAGCGGTTGTACGCCGCCTTCCCGGCCTTCGCCGACGCCTTCGACGCCGCCTGCGCGGAGCTGGACAGGCACCTCGACCGGCCGCTGCGCGGCGTGCTCGACGGCCCCGCCGACGTGCTCGACCGCACCGGGTACGCCCAGGCGGCGCTCTTCGCCATCGAGGTCGCCGCCTACCGGCTCGTCGAGTCCTGGGGTGTCGTGCCGGACTTCGTGGCCGGGCACTCGGTCGGCGAGGTGGCCGCCGCGCACATCGCCGGCGTGCTGTCGCTGCCCGACGCCGCCCGCCTGGTGGCCGCCCGGGGCACGCTGATGCAGGCGCTGCCCACCGGTGGCGCCATGGTGTCGATCCGCGCCACCGAGGCGGAGGTCCGCGCGCACCTGGCCACCGCCGGCGGGACGCCCGGCGCCGGGCTGGCCGCCGTCAACGGCCCGGAGTCCGTCGTCGTCTCCGGCGACGAGGACGCCGTGCTGGCGGTCGCCGCACACTTCGCAGCCCTCGGCCGCAGCACCAGGCGGCTGCGGGTCAGCCACGCGTTCCACTCCGCCCGCATGGACCCGATGCTCGACGCGTTCGGCGACGTGCTCGGGCAACTGACCTTCGCCGCGCCCCGCATCCCCGTGGTCTCCACCGTGACCGGATCGGTGCTCGACCCCGACGAGGTGTGCTCCCCGGCGTACTGGCTGCGCAACGTCCGCGACACGGTCCGCTTCGACGCCGCCGTGGCCACGCTGCGTGAGCTGGGTGTCGGCGCGTACGTCGAGGTGGGCCCGGGCGGAGTGCTCTGCGCGCTCACCCAGGAGATCGTCGGCGCGGACCAGGCGGTCTGCGCCCCCGTGCTGCGCGCCGAGCACGACGAGGCGACCACCGCCCTGGCCGCCGCGGCCACCGTGTGGGCCAGGGGCGTGCCGGTGAACTGGGCGGCCCTGTTCGCCGGCCCGCCCCTGCCGGTCGACCTGCCCACGTACGCGTTCCAGCGCGAACGCTACTGGTTGCTGCCCCTGCCGCAGCCCGCCGACGTGACCGCCGCCGGGCTGACCCCGACCGGCCACCCGCTGCTCGGCGCGGTGTTCCGCTCGGCCGACGGCGACGAGGTGACGCTCACCGGCAGGTTGTCCGTGGAGACCCAGCCCTGGCTGGCCGAGCACGCCCTGCGCGACGTCGTGCTCCTGCCCGGCACCGGGTTCGTGGAACTGGCGATGCGGGCCGGCGCGGAGGTCGGCGCGGAACGGCTCGCCGAGCTGACCCTCCAGGCGCCGCTGGTGCTGCCCGAGACCGGCGGCGTCGACGTGCAGGTCGCCGCCGAACGCACCGGCGGCGGAGCGTGGCAGCTCACCGTCCACGCCCGCCGCGCCGGCACCGACGACATCTGGGTACGGCACGCCACCGGCCTGCTCACCGAGGAGCCGGATGAGGACACCGGCACGCTGGCGCAGTGGCCGCCGAGCGACGCCACCTCCCTGGACGTGTCGGAGCTGGCCGGGCGGGCGGCACGGGCCGGGTTCGCGTACGGCCCGGCCTTCTCCGGGCTGCGTGCCGCCTGGCGCGTCGGCGCGGACGTGTACGCCGAGGTGGCGCTGCCCGAGCCGGCGGCCGGCGACGCCGGTGGGTACGGGCTGCACCCGGCGTTGCTCGATGCCGCCGTGCAGGCGGTCGGGCTGGGCATCGTCGACCCCGGCGAGGCCCGGATGCCGTTCGCCTGTCCGACGTGACGCTGTCCGCCCACGGCGCCGACCGCTGCGGGTGCGGTTGACCCCCACCGGTCCGGACACGGTGTCCATGCTGGTCGCCGACGCCACCGGTGCGCCGGTCGCCCGGGTCGGCTCCCTGGTGCTGCGGCCCCTGCCGGCGGGGGAGCTCACCGCCGGCGGGTCCGCGTGGCGGCGCTCGCTGTTCCGCCTCGACTGCTCCGGCACCCCGTCGCCGGGGGCGCTGCCGACGGCACGACCTGGGCGGTGCTCGGCGAACGTCCCGCCCCGCTGCCGTCCGGCCCGCCCGCCGCCCGGTACACCGACCTCGACGCGCTCCGCGACGCCGGGGTACCCGACGCCGTGCTGTACCCGGTGG
>NZ_KK037233.1:6647973-6657395 GCF_000568915.1 Micromonospora sp. M42
CTGGAGACCTCGTGGGAGGCCATCGAGGACGCCCGGATCGACCCCCTTGCGCTACGTGGCCGCCCCGTCGGCGTGTTCGCCGGCATGATGTACCACAACCACGCCGCAGGGCTGGCCGACGTTCCCGAGACCCTCGACGGCTACCTCGGCGTCGGCACCGCCAGCAGCGTGTTGTCGGGTCGAGTGGCGTACTCGTTCGGGTTCGAGGGCCCGGCGGTGACTGTGGACACGGCGTGTTCGTCGTCGCTTGTGGCGTTGCACCTGGCGGTGCAGGCGCTGCGGTCGGGGGAGTGCGACCTGGCGCTGGCCGGCGGCGTCACGGTGATGGCGACGCCCGAGACGTTCATCGACTTCTCCCGGCAGCGGGGCATGGCCCCCGACGGCCGCTGCAAGTCGTTCTCCGACGCGGCGGACGGCACGGGCTGGTCCGAGGGCGTCGGGGTGCTGCTGGTGCAGCGGCTGTCGGACGCGCGGCGTGACGGGCGCCGGGTCCTCGCGGTCGTGCGGGGCACGGCCGTCAACCAGGACGGCGCGTCGAACGGTTTGACGGCGCCGAACGGCCCCTCGCAGCAGCGGGTGATCCGCCAGGCCCTCGCGAACGCCCGGCTGGGCGTCGCCGACGTCGACGTCGTGGAGGCGCACGGCACGGGCACGACGCTGGGCGACCCCATCGAGGCCCAGGCGCTGCTCGCCACGTACGGGCAGGACCGCGACGACCGGGACGCGCTGCTGCTGGGGTCGGTGAAGTCGAACATCGGTCACACGCAGGCGGCTGCGGGGGTGGCGGGTGTCATCAAGATGATCTTGGCGATGCGGTACGGGACCGTGCCGGCGTCGTTGCACGTGGATGTGCCGTCGTCGCATGTGGACTGGTCGTCGGGTGCGGTGGAGTTGGTGACCGAGACCCGTGAGTGGCCGGGCGTGGAGCGTCCCCGGCGGGCGGGTGTGTCGTCGTTCGGCATCTCGGGGACGAACGCGCACGTGATCATCGAGCAGGCGGAGCCGGAGCACGCCGCGGGGTCTGCCGCGCCGGTCGGGTTGCCGGTGCCGTGGGTGCTGTCGGGGCGTTCGGAGCGGGGTCTGTCGGGTCAGGCCGGGCGGTTGGCGTCGTTCGTGCGGGAACGGTCCGGCCTTGCGGTGGCGGACGTGTCGTGGTCGTTGGCGACGACTCGGGCTGCGTTGGAGCATCGGGCGGTGGTGTGGGGTTCGTCGGTGGACGAGTTGGTTGCTGGTCTGTCGGCGGTGGCTGAGGGTCGGTCTGCGGGTGTGGTGTCGGCGGGTCGTCGGGCGGTGTTGTTCACGGGTCAGGGTTCGCAGCGTGTGGGTATGGGCCGGGAGTTGTACGAGGCGTTTCCGGTGTTCGCGGCGTCGTTCGACGAAGTGTGCGCGGAGATTGATCCGCGTCTGCCGCGTGCGTTGCGCGAGGTGGTGTTCGCGGAGCCGGGTTCGGAGGCTGCGGCTCTGGTGGATCAGACCGTGTTCGCGCAGGCGGGGTTGTTCGCGGTGGAGGTGGCGTTGTGGGAGTTGCTCGCGTCGTGGGGTGTGCGGGCTGATTTCCTGGCGGGTCATTCGATTGGTGAGGTGACGGCGGCGTACGTGTCGGGGATGTTGTCCCTGAGGGACGCGTGCACGTTGGTGGCGGCGCGGGGTCGGTTGATGCAGGCTCTGCCGTCGGGTGGGGTGATGGCGGCGGTGGGTGCGTCGGAGGAGGCTGTCGCCGAGTTGCTCGGTGTGACCGGCGTGGCGGTGGACGTGGCGGCGGTGAACGGTCCGGCGTCGGTGGTGGTGTCGGGTGCCGTCGGCGAGGTGGCTTCGGTGGTGGGGGCCTGCTGTGAGCGGGGTTGGCGGGTCAAGGAACTGGCGGTCAGTCACGCGTTCCATTCGCGGTTGATGGATCCGATGTTGGAAGAGTTCGCGTCGGTGGTGGCGGGGCTGGACTGGCAACCGCCGCGGATCCCGATCGTGTCGAACGTGACCGGCGCGGTCGCGGACGGCGCAGAGATCACCGAGCCCGGCTACTGGGTGCGGCACGTGCGGCAGCCGGTGCGCTTCGCCGACGGGGTGGCGGCGTTGCGGGCACAGGGGGTGGACACGTTCCTGGAGGTCGGCCCGGATGCGACGTTGACGGCGATGGTGGCGGAGATCGTCGCGGATGCCGGGGTGCGGCGGGTTCCGGCGTCGCGGCGGGATCAGCCGGAGGTCGGCGTGTTGACGTCGGCGCTGGGGCAGTTGTGGGTGGCGGGTGTGCCGGTCGACTGGGCGGCGTACCACGGTCAGACCGGCGTCCGGCCGGGTGTGGTCGACCTGCCCACGTACGCCTTCGACCATCGACGTTACTGGATCAATGCGACGACGCGGTCCTACCGTCCCCCCGCCGCCCGGCGTACCGCCGCCGACGAGGACTTCTGGCGGGCGATCGAGGCGGAGGACCTGACGACCCTCGCCGAGAGCCTGGCCGTCGACGCCGACGCCCCCCTCGCGGACGTGCTGCCGGCGCTGTCCACCTGGCGACGCCGCCGGGACGCCGAGGCGGCCCTCGACTCCTGGCGCTACCGGGTGGCCTGGCAGCCGCTCACGGACGACGCCGCCCGCGCCGAGGCGACCGACTTCCTGCTCGTCGTACCGGCCGGCGCCGACGCGGCCGTGACGGACTGGGCCGCCGCCCTCGGCGCCGCCGGCGGGCGGATCGTCGAGGTCGACGCCACGTGCGACCGCAAGCGCCTCGCCCACGACCTCGCCGAGGCGTCGACCGGCCGCGACGGGGACGTGCTGCCCGTACTCTCCCTGCTGGCCCTCGACACCCGGCCGTACGCCGGGGCCGCCTCCGTGCCGACGGGCCTCGCCGCCACGGTCGCGCTCGCGCAGGCCCTCGGCGACGCCGGGATCACCGCCCGGCTCTGGATCGCCACCCGCGGCGCGGTCTCCGTCGGATCCCGCGACCGGCACGTCGACCCCGTGCAGGCCATGGCGTGGGGCTTCGGCAGCGTGCTGCGCGCCGAGCACCCGCACCGGTGGGGCGGGCTCGTCGACCTCCCCGAGCAGCCCGACCAGAGCGTCGTGCGGATGCTCCGGACGCTGATCGCCGGCACCGGCCGGGAGGACGAGATCGCCCTGCGCGGCACCGGCGGCCACGCCCGTCGGCTCGTTCGTGCGACGTACGGCGACACCGGTGCGCGCGGTTCCTGGACGCCGCGCGGCACGGTGCTGATCACCGGCGGCACCGGGGCACTAGGGGGACACGTCGCCCGCGCGCTGGCCGCCGACGGAGCCGAACACCTCCTCCTGGTCAGCCGGCGGGGTGGCGAGGCGCCCGGCGCGACCGCCCTCGCCGAGGAACTCGCCGGGCTCGGCACCCGGGTAACCCTCGCGTCCTGCGACGTGGCCGACCGGGCCGCGCTCGCGACGCTGCTCGACTCGATCCCCGCCGAGCTTCCGCTGAACGCGGTCGTGCACACCGCCGCCGCCCTCGACGACAACGTCGTCGACGCCGTGAGTGTCGACCAGCTGGCCACCGCCCTGCGGGCGAAGGTCGACGCCGCGCGCAACCTGGACGAGCTGACCCGGGGCAGCGACCTCTCCGCCTTCGTCCTCTTCTCCTCCCTCGCCGGCCTCATGGGCGCCGCCGGCCAGGCCACGTACGCGCCCGGCAACGCGTTTCCTCGACGCCCTGGCGCAGCGCCGCCGCGCCGAGGGACTGCCGGCGACCTCGCTCGCCTGGGGCCTGTGGGCCGACGGCGGGGTGAGCGCGGGCGACTTCGAACAGCGGCTCAGCCGTACCGGTTTCGGCGCGATGGCGCCGGAGACAGCCGTGCGCGCCTTCAGCCGGGCGCTGGACCGCGACGAGACGTACCTCGTCGTGGCCGACATCGACTGGGCCCGGGTGGCCGCCACCGGTCCGCGGCGCGCCCACCCGCTGGTCCGCGACCTGCTGGCCGAGGCCGGCGCGGCGGTGCCCGCCGACGCCCCGGTGCCCGGCGGCCGACCTGCGCCCTGCGCCTGTCGGGAATGCCCGGCGCGGAGCAGTTGCGCGTCCCTCGGTGAGCTGGTACGCGCCGAGGTCGCCGCCGTGCTCGGCCACGAGCCCGTCGAGCGGGGGGCGCCGGGACCGGGGCGTTCCAGGATCTCGGTTTCACCTCGCTGGCAGCTGTCGAGCTGCGCAACCGGCTCGACGCGGCGACCGGCCTCGCGCTGCCGACCACGCTCGCCTTCGACTACCCGAACTCGGCGGCTCTGGCCGGCCACATCCACGCCGAGCTGCTCGGCGGGCAGGCGCTGCCCGTCCCCGCCGCCACCGGCCCCGTCGTGGGCGACGACCCGATCGTCATCGTCGGCATGGGCTGCCGTTTCCCGGCCGGAGCCGAGTCCCCGGAGGGGCTCTGGGACCTGCTGACGGCCGGTGCCGACGCGATGTCGGACTTCCCGGCCAACCGGCACTGGGACCTGGAGTCGCTGACCGGCACCGACTCCTACGTCTCGCGCGGTGCCTTCCTGGCCGACGCGGGTGGCTTCGACGCGGAGTTCTTCGGCATCTCGCCGCGGGAGGCGCTCGCCATGGACCCGCAGCAGCGGCTGCTGCTGGAGGTCTCCTGGGAGGCGTTCGAAGACGCCCGGATCGAACCGCTCGCGCTGCGCGGCAGCCGCGTCGGGGTGTTCGCCGGCACCAACGGCCAGGACTACGAGACCGTCGTGCGCGAGGCCGGTGAGTCGCTCGCCGGGTACGGCGCGACGGGGGCCTCCGCGAGCGTGTTGTCGGGTCGGGTGGCGTACTCGTTCGGGTTCGAGGGGCCGGCGGTGACTGTGGACACGGCGTGTTCGTCGTCGCTTGTGGCGTTGCATCTGGCGGTGCAGGCGCTGCGGTCCGGCGAGTGTGACCTCGCCCTGGCCGGCGGCGTCACGGTGATGTCCACCCCGGGCGCCTTCATCGAGTTCTCCCGCCAGGGTGGGCTGTCGGCGGACGGCCGCTGCAAGGCCTTCGCCGAGTCTGCGGACGGCACCGCGTGGGGCGAGGGTGTCGGTGTGCTGGTGGTGCAGCGGTTGTCGGATGCGCGGCGTGACGGGCGTCGGGTGCTGGCGGTGGTGCGGGGTTCGGCGGTGAATCAGGATGGTGCGTCGAATGGTTTGACGGCGCCGAATGGTCCGTCGCAGCAGCGGGTGATCCGGCAGGCGCTGGCGAGTGCGGGTTTGTCGGCGGCTGATGTGGATGTGGTGGAGGCGCACGGTACGGGTACGTCGTTGGGTGATCCGATCGAGGCGCAGGCGTTGTTGGCGACGTATGGGCAGGGTCGGGATGTGCCGTTGTTGTTGGGGTCGGTGAAGTCGAACATCGGTCACACGCAGGCGGCTGCGGGGGTGGCTGGGATCATCAAGATGGTCTTGGCGATGCGGCACGGGACCGTGCCGGCGACGCTGCACGTGGACGAGCCCTCGTCGCATGTGGACTGGTCGTCTGGCGCGGTCGAGTTGGTGACGGCCTCGCGTGAGTGGCCGGGCGTGGAGCGTCCCCGGCGGGCGGGTGTGTCGTCGTTCGGCATCTCGGGGACCAATGCGCACGTGGTCCTGGAGCAGCCGGAGCCCGAGGCCGTCCCCGAGGTCGCGGCGGAGCCGGAGTCTGCCGGGGGCGCTTCCGTGGCTTTGCCGGTGCCGTGGGTGCTGTCGGGGCGTTCGGAGCGGGGTCTGTCGGGTCAGGCGGGGCGGTTGGCGTCGTTCGTGCGTGGTCGTGGTCTGTCGCCGGTGGATGTGTCGTGGTCGTTGGCGACGACTCGGGCTGCGTTGGAGTATCGGGCGGTGGTGTGGGGCTCGGACGTGGACGAGCTGGTGGCCGGGCTGTCGGCTGTTGCCGAGGGCCGGTCTGCGGGTGTGGTGTCGGCGGGTCGTCGGGCGGTGTTGTTCACGGGTCAGGGTTCGCAGCGTGTGGGTATGGGCCGGGAGTTGTACGAGGCGTTTCCGGTGTTCGCGCAGGCCTTCGACGGGGTGTGTGCGGGGTTTGAGGGTTTGTTGCCGCGTGCGTTGCGGGATGTGGTGTTCGCGCAGGCGGGGTCGGATGAGGCTGCCCTGGTGGATCAGACCGTCTTTGCCCAGGCGGGGTTGTTCGCGGTCGAGGTGGCGTTGTGGGAGTTGCTCGCGTCGTGGGGTGTGCGGGCCGACTACCTGGCGGGTCATTCGATCGGTGAGGTGACGGCCGCGTACGTGGCGGGGATGTTGTCGTTGGCGGACGCCTGTTCCCTGGTGGCGGTGCGGGGTCGGTTGATGCAGGCTCTGCCGTCGGGTGGGGTGATGGCGGCGGTGGGCGATGGGGGAAACGACTCAGAACCGGTGTTCGCGCAGGCCTTCGACGGGGTGTGTGCGGGGTTTGAGGGTTTGTTGCCGCGTGCGTTGCGGGATGTGGTGTTCGCGCAGGCGGGGTCGGATGAGGCTGCCCTGGTGGATCAGACCGTCTTTGCCCAGGCGGGGTTGTTCGCGGTCGAGGTGGCGTTGTGGGAGTTGCTCGCGTCGTGGGGTGTGCGGGCCGACTACCTGGCGGGTCATTCGATCGGTGAGGTGACGGCCGCGTACGTGGCGGGGATGTTGTCGTTGGCGGACGCCTGTTCCCTGGTGGCGGTGCGGGGTCGGTTGATGCAGGCTCTGCCGTCGGGTGGGGTGATGGCGGCGGTGGGCGCGTCGGAGGAGGCTGTCGCCGAGCTGATCGGCGCGTCGGGCGCGGCCGTGGACATCGCGGCGGTCAACGGCCCCGCGTCGGTGGTCGTCTCGGGCGCGGCCGATGAGGTCGCTTCGGTGGTGGGGGCCTGCCGTGAGCGGGGTTGGCGGGTCAAGGAACTGGCGGTCAGTCACGCGTTCCATTCGCGGTTGATGGATCCGATGCTGGAGGAGTTCCGGTCGGTGGTGGCGGGGCTGGACTGGCAGCCGCCGCGGGTGCCGATCGTGTCGAACGTGACCGGCGCGGTCGCGGAGCCGCTGGAGCTGGTGGATCCGGAGTACTGGGTGCGGCATGTGCGGCAGCCCGTGCGGTTCGCCGATGGGGTGGCGGCGTTGCGGGCACAGGGGGTGGACACGTTCCTGGAGATCGGCCCGGATGCGACGTTGACGGCGATGGTGGCGGAGATCGTCGCGGATGCCGGGGTGCGGCGGGTTCCGGTGTCGCGGCGGGATCAGCCGGAGGTCGGCGTGTTGACGTCGGCGCTGGGGCAGTTGTGGGTGGCGGGTGTGCCGGTCGACTGGGCGGCGTACCACGGTCAGACCGGCGCCCGGCCGGGTGTGGTCGACCTGCCCACGTACGCCTTCGACCACACCTGGTACTGGCCCGAGGCGGCGCCCGCGGCCCGCCGGGACGTGCACGGCGAAGCTCTCGACGGGCGGTTCTGGGCGGCCGTGGAGTCCGGCGACCCCGACCTGGTCGGCGGCGAGCTGGGTGTCGGCGCGGACGAACCGTTCAGCGCGGTCCTGCCGAAGCTCGCGCAGTGGCGGCGGGCCGCACAGCAGCGGTCGACGGTGGACGCCTGGCGCTACCGCGTGGTGTGGCGGCGCCAGGACGTGACCGGAAACGAGAACCTGACCGGCTCCTGGCTGGTGCTGATGGTGCCCGGCCAGGAGGACCACCCGTTGCTGGCCGGGCTGGCGGAGCGGGGCGCCGAGATGATCCCCGTGGTGCTGGACGAGCTGGACCGGGACGGGATCGCGCGTCGGCTGTCCGCCGCCTCGGCGGCCGCAGGACCGGTCGCCGGGATGATCTCGCTGATGTCGCTGGCCGGCGCCGGTGTCGTCGAGGCACTGGCGGTCGCGCAGGCGCTTGCAGTCACTGAGGTCGAGGGCCGGTTGTGGTGGTTGACCAGCGGTGCCGTCTCCGTGGACGACTCCGAGCCTCTGACCGACCTGGACGGTTCTGCGGTGTGGGGTTTGGGTCGGGTGGTGGGTTTGGAGGTGCCGTTGCGGTGGGGTGGTTTGGTGGATTTGCCGGGTGTGTTGGGTGGGGGTGTGTGGGGTTGGTTGTGTGGGGTGTTGTTGTCGGGGGTTGAGGATCAGGTGGCGTTGCGGTCGTCGGGTGTGTTTGTGCGGCGGTTGGTGCGTGCGGGTTGTCCGGCGGGTGCGGGTGCGGGTGCTGGTGCTGGTGGTGGTGGTTTTCGGTTGTCGGGGACGGTGTTGGTGACGGGTGGTACGGGGGCGTTGGGTGCGCGGGTGGCGTTGTGGGCGGTGGGTGTGGGTGCGGAGCATGTGGTGTTGGTGAGTCGGCGTGGTGGTGGTGCGGCGGGTGTGGGTGAGTTGGTGGGGCGGTTGGAGGGTTTGGGTGTGCGGGTGTCGGTGGTGGGTTGTGATGTGGCGGATCGTGGTGCGGTGGCGGGGTTGTTGGGGGATTTGGTGGGTCGGGGTGAGCGGTTGCGGGCGGTGGTGCATGCGGCTGGTGTGGCGCAGTTGACGCCGTTGGGTGAGGTGGGTGTGGGTGAGGTGGAGGAGGTGTTGCGGGCGAAGGTTGGTGGTGCGGTGGTGTTGGATGAGTTGACTGCTGGTTTGGATTTGGATGCGTTTGTGGTGTTTTCGTCGATTGCGGGGGTGTGGGGTTCTGCGGGTCAGGTGGGGTATGCGGCGGCGAATGCGTTTGTGGATGGGTTGGTGGTGTCACGGCGTGGGCGTGGGTTGGTGGGGACGTCGGTGGCGTGGGGGCCGTGGGCTGAGGCGGGTATGGCGGTGGGGTCCCCCCCGGGAACAGATGAGTCGGCGTGGTTTGCCGGGGATGGCTCCGGAGTTGGCGGTGGCTTTTTTGCAGGGGGGTTGGATGGTGGTGAGGGGCAGGTGGTGGTGGCGGATGTGCGGTGGGATCGGTTTGTGCCGTCGTTCACGGCGTTGCGTCCGTCCCGGTTGTTCACCGACATCCCCGAAGCACAGGCGGCGATCGAGGCGGCGTCCCGAGCCGAGACCGGCCCCACCGACCGGGCCTCCGCACTGCGCGAGCGGCTCGCGGCCCTGACGTCGCCGGAGGTCGAGGCGTCCCTGCTGGACCTCGTACGCTCCCAGGTCCCACGGTGCTCGGCCACGCCACCGTGGAGGCGGTGCGGCCGGACCGGGCGTTCCAGCGTCTCGGCTTCGACTCGCTCACCGCAGTCGAGCTGCGCAACCGGCTGACCGCCGAAACCGGCCTCGCATTGCCCTCCACCCTCGTCTTCGACCACCCGACGCCGGCCGCCCTGGTCGCCTTCATCCGGGAGACCGTGCTCGGAGCATCGGGCGACGCGCCGGCCGACCGCAGGGTCGCCACCGTCGACGACGACCCGATCGTGATCGTCGGCATGGGCTGCCGCCTCCCGGGTGGCGTCGCGTCCCCGGAAGAACTGTGGCAACTGCTCGCCACCGGACGCGACGGCATCTCCGAGTTCCCCCTCGACCGGGGCTGGGACAGCTTCCTCAGCAGCGGCCTGTCCGACACGTCCTTCGCC
>NZ_KK037233.1:6666208-6667539 GCF_000568915.1 Micromonospora sp. M42
TGCGGCAACTGCCCGAGGGCACGGAGGGCTACGTCCTCACCGTGCACCGCCGCGAGCGTCATGTCCGGCCGGCTGGCGTACTCCTTCGGGCTGGAGGGGCCGGCCGTCACCATCGACACCGCCTGCTCCTCGTCGCTGGTCGCCCTGCACCTCGCCGGTCAGGCCCTGCGCGACGGTGAGTGCTCCCTCGCCGTGGCCGGCGGCGTCACAGTGCTGGCCACGCCGGGCGCCTTCGTCGAGTTCTCCCGCCAGCGGGGGCTCGCCTCCGACGGGCGGTGCAAGGCGTTCTCCGCCGACGCCGACGGGACCGGCTGGTCCGAGGGCGTCGCCATGTTGCTCGTCGAGAAGCTCTCCGACGCCCGGCGCAACGGGCACCCCGTCCTGGCGGTGATCCGGGGCAGCGCCGTCAACCAGGACGGCGCCAGCAGCGGGCTGACCGCCCCCAACGGCCCCGCGCAGCAGCGGGTGATCCGGCAGGCGCTGGAGAACGCCCGGCTCAGTCCGTCCGACGTGGACGCCGTCGAGGCGCACGGCACGGGCACCCGGCTCGGCGACCCGATCGAGGCGCAGGCGCTGCTGGCCACGTACGGGCAGGGCCGCCCCGCCGACCGCCCGCTGTGGCTGGGCTCGCTGAAGTCGAACATCGGCCACCCGCAGGCCGCGGCCGGCGCCGGCGGCGTCATCAAGATGGTGATGGCGATGCGGCACGGCGTGCTGCCGCCCACCCTGCACGTGGACCGGCCCTCACCGCACGTCGACTGGTCGACCGGCGCCGTGGCCCTGCTCGACGAGGCGCGCCCGTGGGCCGGCGGCGAGCACGTCCGCAGGGCGGGCGTGTCGTCCTTCGGCATGAGCGGCACGAACGCCCACCTGATCCTGGAGCAGTCGCCGACCCCCGACCCGGCCGGCGACCGCGCCACCCCGTCCCGCCGTCCCGCCGTCGTGCCCATGCTGCTCTCCGCCGCGCAGCCGGCCGCGCTCGCCGCGCAGGCGGACCGGCTGGCCCGTTGGCTCAGCGACGACGAGAAGCCGCGCCCGCTCGATGTCGCCTGGTCGTCGGTGGTGTCCCGCTCGACGCTCGACCGGCGTGCGGTGGTGCTCGCCGGGGACCGTGCGGGCCTGCTGACGGGCCTGGAGTCCCTGGCGGCGGGCGCGCCGTCGGGCACCGTGGTCACGGGCCAGGCCGGGGACCGCGGTCCGCTGGCGGTGCTCTTCTCCGGCCAGGGCGCGCAGCGCACCGGCATGGGCCGCGAGCTGTACGCCGAGTTCCCCGTCTTCGCCGCCGCCCTCGACGAGGCGTGCGGGCATCTCGACCGGGTGCTGCCGCGCCC
>NZ_KK037233.1:6669901-6672883 GCF_000568915.1 Micromonospora sp. M42
CGTGGCACCTCGCCCCCGTCACCGGCGGCACCCTGGACGGGATCGCGCCGGTGCCGGCCACGCCCGCGGAGCTGGGCGAGGATCAGGTGCGCATCGCGGTGCGCGCGGCCGGCGTGAACTTCCGCGACGTGCTGATCGGTTTGGGCATGTACCCGGATCCGGCGGCCGTGATGGGCAGCGAGGGCGCGGGCGTCGTGGTCGAGGTCGGCCCCGGCGTGACCGACCTGGCCCCCGGCGACCGGGTGATGGGCATGTTCGAACTCGGGTTCAGCCCGCAGGCCGTCGCCCATCGCCGGCGCATCGCCAAGATGCCCGCCGGCTGGTCCTTCACCCAGGCGGCGTCCGTCCCCCTGGTCTTCCTGACGGCCTACTACGCGCTGCGGGACCTCGCCGGGCTGCGGTCCGGCGAGTCGGTGCTGATCCACAACGGCGCCGGTGGCGTCGGCATGGCCGCCATCCAGCTCGCCCACCACCTCGGCGCCACCGTCCACGCGACGGCGAGCCCCGGCAAGTGGGGTGTGCTGCGGGGCCTCGGGGTTGCCGGGGAGCGGATCGCGTCGTCGCGGACCACCGAGTTCGAGCAGACCTTCGGCGCGGCCACCGGCGGTGCCGGGGTGGACGTGGTGCTCGACGCGTTGGCCGGTGAGTTCGTGGACGCGTCGCTGCGGCTGCTGCCGCGCGGTGGCCGGTTCGTGGAGATGGGCAAGGCCGACGTACGCGACCCGGAGGCGGTCGCCGCCGACCACCCGGGCGTGGCGTACCGCGCGTTCGACCTGAACGAGGCGGGCAGCACCCGCATCGGCGAGATGCTCACCGAGATCCTCGACCTCTTCGCGTGGGGCGCGCTGCGTCCGCTGCCCGTACGGGTGTGGGACGTGCGTCAGGCCCGGCAGGCGCTGCGGCACGTCAGCCAGGCCCGCCACGTCGGCAAGGTGGTGCTGCGCATCCCCGCGCCCGCCGACCCCGACGGCACCGTGCTGCTCACCGGCGCGGCCGGAACCCTGGCCGGCGTACTCGCGCGGCACCTCGTCGCCACCGGGCAGGCCCGCCGCCTGCTGCTGGCCTCCCGCCGCGCACCCGGCCGGGACGACGCGTACGCCACCCTGGTCCGGGAACTGACCGACGCGGGCGCCGACGTCACCGCCGCGGCCGTCGACGTCAGCGACCCCGCGCAGGTCACCGAGCTGGTCGCCGGGATCGACCCGGCGTACCCGCTGACGGCCGTGGTGCACACCGCCGGGGTGATCGCCGACGCGACCATCGGTTCGCTGGACGAGTCCGCCTTGCGTACGGTGCTGGCGCCGAAGGTGGACGCCGGGTGGGCGTTGCACGAGGCGACCGCGCACCTGGACCTGTCGGCGTTCGTGCTGTTCTCGTCGGTGGCGGCCACTCTCGGTTCGCCGGGGCAGGGCAACTACGCGGCGGCGAACGCGTTCCTCGACGCCCTCGCGCAGCACCGCCGGCAGCAGGGGCTGCCCGCCACCAGCCTCGCCTGGGGCATGTGGGCCACCGACAGCACGATGACCGCCCACCTCGACGGCGACGACCAGCAGCGGCTGCGGCGCGTCGGGATGAGCCGGCTCTCCCCGGCCGAGGGCGTCGAACTCTTCGACGCCGCCCTGCCGGCGGCCCGGCCGGTGCTCGTCGCGGCCCGCCTCCACGTCACCGGCGAGGCGAGCGGCGTACCGCCGCTGATGCGGCACCTGCTGCGCGGCGGCGGCCGGCGCCGCACCGCCACCGATCGGCCGAGTGCCGGGGCGTCGTGGCGGGAGCGGCTCGACGGCCTGTCCGAGGCGGACGCCCGGCAGGCGCTCGTCGACCTGGTCTGCGGCCAGGCCGCCACGGTGCTGGGGCACGCCTCGGCACAGGCGGTCCCCGCCGCCCGCGCCTTCAAGGACCTGGGCTTCGACTCGCTGACCTCGGTGGAACTGCGCAACCGCCTCGGTGCGGCCACCGGGCTGCGGCTGACCGCCACGCTGGCCTTCGACCATCCCACCCCGGCCCGGCTGGCCGAAGCACCTGTTCGCGCAGCTCGGCCCGGCCACGGGAGCCGGCGCCACCGTCCGTACGGTCGTCACCGCCGACGCCGACGAGCCGATCGCCATCAATCGGCATGGCCTGCCGCTACCCCGGCGGCGTCGCCACCCCCGAGCAGCTGTGGCAGCTAGTCACCTCCGGTGCCGACGCCATCGGCGAGTTCCCGGCGGACCGCGGCTGGGACCTCGACCGGCTGTACGGCACGGACGGCGACCAGGCCGGCGGCACCGTCACCCACCAGGGCGGCTTCCTCTACGACGCGGCCGACTTCGACGCCGGCTTCTTCAACATCAGCCCCCGTGAGGCCCTCGCCATGGACCCGCAGCAGCGGCTGCTGCTGGAGACCGCGTGGGAGAGCTTCGAGTACGCCCGCATCGACCCCGCCACCCTCAGCGGCACCGCCACCGGCGTCTTCGTCGGCGCCGCCTCATCCGGCTACGCCACCAGCGGACGCGACGACCTGGACGGCCTCGAGGGGCACCTGCTGACCGGCACGGCGGGCAGCGTCGCCTCCGGGCGGGTCGCCTACATGTTAAGACCTCGAAGGCCCGGCGGTCACCGTAGACACAAAAAAGCTCCTCGTCGCTGGTGGCGCTGCACCTCGCCGCCCAGGCGCTGCGCGGCGGCGAGTGCGACATGGCCATAAAAAAGCGGGGTGGCGCTGATGGCTCAGCCCGGCATGTTCTCCGAGTTCTCCCGGCAGGGCGGCCTCGCCCCGGACGGGCGGTGCAAGGCGTTCGCCGCCGGCGCGGACGGCACCGGCTGGTCCGAGGGCGTCGGCATGCTGCTCGTGGAGCGCCTCTCCGACGCCCGGCGCAACGGGCACCGGGTGCTCGCCGTGCTGCGCGGCTCCGCCGTGAACCAGGACGGCGCGTCCAACGGGCTGACCGCGCCGAACGGCCCGTCCCGTCCCGGGTCATCCGCCAGGCCCTGGAGAACGCGCGG
>NZ_KK037233.1:6673942-6676204 GCF_000568915.1 Micromonospora sp. M42
GCGCGTTGACCCTCGCCGAAGCCGCGCGGCTCGTCGTGGCGCGCAGCCACGGCCTGCTGTCGATCGCGGGTCGCGGCGGCATGGTCTCCGTGCCGCTCCCGGCCGCCGACACCGAGCGGCTCATCGCGCCGTGGCGGGGCAGCCTCTCCGTCGCCGCCCTCAACGGCGCCGCCGTGACAGTGGTCGCCGGCGACTCGGCGTCGGTCGCCGAACTGCTCGCGCACTGTGCCGAGCGCGACGTCCGCGCCCGGCAGATCGCCGTCGACTTCGCGGCGCACAGCGGCCACGTCGACCCGATCCGCGACGAGGTGATCGCCCGGTTCGGCACCGTGGACCCCCGCTCCAGCACCGTGCCCTTCCACTCCACAGTCACCGGCGAGCCGATCGACACCGCCGGGCTCGACGCCGACTACTGGTACCGCAACCTGCGGGAGCCGGTCCGGCTCGCGCCGGTCGTGGACCAGCTGATCGAGCGGGGCTTCCGGACGTTCGTCGAGGTCAGCCCGCACCCCGTACTCAAGATCGCCGTGCAGGACGCGCTCGACCGGAAGGCCGACGGCGGCGTGGTGGTGGGCTCGCTGCGCCGCGACGGGCACGGGCCGCGTCAGCTACTGGCCAACCTCGGCGAGCTGCACGTCGCCGGCGTGCCCGTCGACTGGTCGCGCGTCTTCGCCGGCTCCGGCGCCACCCCTGTCGACCTGCCCACGTACGCCTTCCAGCGGGACCGGTTCTGGCCGGTGCTCGACCGCTCCGCCACCGGCGACGTGTCGGGCGCGGGGCTGGGCGCGGCCGGGCACGGGCTGCTCGGCGCGGCGGTGCGCCTCGCCGGCGACGACGAGGTCGTGCTGACCGGCCGGCTGTCGGCGTCCACGCACCCGTGGCTCGCCGACCACGTGGTCGGCGGCGCCGTGGTGTTGCCGGGCACGGCCCTCGTCGAGCTCGCGGTGCGCGCCGGCGACGAGGTCGGCGCCTCCCGGGTGCGGGAACTGACCGTCGCCGCGCCGTTGGTGCTGCCGAACCCGGGCGCGATCCGCGTGCAGGTGCGCGTCGGCGCCTGCCGACGGCTTCCGGAACCCCGGAGCGTGGGGTGCACTCGCAGCCCGACGGCGACCCCGAGGACCCCTGGACGCGGCACGCCGACGGTCTGCTGGAACAGGCCACCGACGAGCCGGCGTTGGGCTCCTGGCCACCGGCCGGAGGCACCGAGGTGGACCTCGCCGGCTGGTACCCGGCGCTCGCGGAGCGCGGCCTGGCCTACGGACCGGCGTTCCGGGGCCTGCGGCGGCTGTGGACCGCCGGCGACGAGGCGTACGCCGAGGTGACCCTGCCGGACGAGGCGGCCGGCGACGCCGACGGCTTCGCCGTGCACCCGGCGTTGCTGGACGCCGCCCTGCACCCCGTCGGGCTGCTGCTGGCCGAGCGCTCCGGCGGACCGCGCGTGCCGTTCGCGTTCGAGGGCGTGCAGGTGCACGCCTCCGGCGCCCGGACGCTGCGGGTGCGGCTGACCCGGGCGGGCTCGCGCGTGCGGCTGGTGGCCGGGGACGAGTCCGGCGTGCCCGTGGTGTCGGTCGAGTCGCTCGCCCTGCGGGAGATGACCGACGCCACCGGCGCGGAGGCCGCGGAGCGGTCGATGTTCGAGGTGACGTGGCAGGCCGAGACGGTCACCCCGGCGCGGGACGTCTCCGGCTGGGTGCTGCTCGGCGACGGACCCGCCCCGGCGGACCTCGTCACGCCGGTGTTCCCGACCGTCGGCGAGCTGACCGCGGCGGTCTCGGCCGGTACGGTCGAGGGGCCCCGCGCGCTCGTGGTCCCCGTGCCCGCCGGCACCCCGGACGGCGACCTGCCCGACGAAGTCCGTACGGCCACCGCCCGCGTCCTGGCCGTGCTGCACTCCTGGCTGGACAGTGAGGCGCTGGCCGACACCACGCTCGTCGTGCTGACCCGGGCGGCGGTGGCCGCCACCCCGGCGGACGCGGTGCGGGACCTGCCCGGCGCGGCGGTCTGGGGTCTGCTGCGCTCGGCGCAGTCCGAGCACCCGGGGCGGATCGTCCTCGCCGACGTCGACGGGGACCTCACCCCGGCCACCCTCGCCGTGCTCGCCGCCGTCGCCGAGAACCCCTCGCCGACCGGCGGCCAGGTGGCCGTACGCGGCAACGAGGTGCGCACGCCCCGCCTGGGCCGGCCCTCCTCCAGGCCGCCGACGAACTCGTCCCGCCGGACGGTCTTACTGTCGGGGCGGTCAGCCCCGGCACCCTCGACGGC
>NZ_KK037233.1:6676304-6677024 GCF_000568915.1 Micromonospora sp. M42
GAACTTCCGCGACGTGCTGATCGGCCTGGGCATGTACCCGGATCCGGCGGCCGTGATGGGCAGCGAGGGCGCGGGCGTCGTGGTCGAGGTCGGCCCCGGCGTGACCGACCTGGCCCCCGGCGACCGGGTGCTCGGCATGTTCGAGCCGGCCTTCGCCCCCGAGGTGATCGCCACCCGCGACCTCGTGGCGAAGATCCCCGCCGGCTGGTCGTTCGCGCAGGCCGCCTCCGTGCCGGTGGTGTTCCTGACCGCGTACTACGCGCTGCGGGACCTCGCCGGGCTGCGGTCCGGTGAGTCGGTGCTGATCCACAACGGCGCCGGTGGCGTCGGCATGGCCGCCATCCAGCTCGCCCGGCACTGGGGCGCGACGGTCCACGCCACCGCCAGCCCCGGCAAGTGGGGCGTGCTGCGGGAACTCGGGGTGGCCGAGGAGCGGATCGCGTCGTCGCGGACCACCGAGTTCGAGCAGACCTTCGGCGCGGCCACCGGCGGTGCCGGCGTCGACGTGGTGCTCGACGCCCTCGCCGGTGAGTTCGTGGACGCGTCGCTGCGGCTGCTGCCGCGCGGTGGCCGGTTCGTGGAGATGGGCAAGGCCGACGTACGCGACGCCGAAACCGTCGCCGCCGGCCACCCGGGCGTCACCTACCGCGCGTTCGACCTCAACGAGGCCGGGCACCGGCGCATCGGGGAGATGCTCACCCGAGCTGCTCGACCTGTTCG
>NZ_KK037233.1:6678144-6703188 GCF_000568915.1 Micromonospora sp. M42
CTCGACCTGGTGGCCGCCGGCGTGGCGGCAGTGCTCGGGCACCGCTCGGCGGAGACCGTCGACGCCCAGCGCGCCTTCAAGGAGCTGGGCTTCGACTCGCTCACCTCGGTGGAGCTGCGCAACCGGCTCTCCGCCGCCACCGGCCTGCGGCTGCCCGCCACCGTGGCGTTCGACTACCCGACCCCGGTGGTGCTCGCCGAGTTCCTGGACCGGGAGCTCGGCGGCGCGGCAGTCGTGGACCGGCCCGCCGCGGTCGGCACCGCCGCCGCCCTCGACGAACCGATCGCCATCATCGGCATGGCCTGCCGGTTCCCCGGCGACGTGCAGACCCCCGAGCAGCTCTGGGACGTGGTCACCGCCGGCGCCGACGTCATCTCGCCCTTCCCCACCGACAGGGGCTGGAACCTCGACGACCTGCGCGCCGGCGGCCAGGACCCGGACGCCGTACCACGGCAGGGTGGCTTCCTCCACGACGCCGCCCAGTTCGACGCCGCCTTCTTCGGGATCTCGCCCCGCGAGGCCCTGGCGATGGACCCACAGCAGCGGCTGCTGCTGGAGACCTCCTGGGAGGCCTTCGAGCGGGCCGGGATCGACCCCCACTCGGCGCGGGGCAGCAGCACCGGCGTCTACGTCGGCCTGATCTACCACGACTACGCCTCCCAGGCCGCCGGCGGCACCGACGAACTGGACGGCCACGTCGGCAACGGCAGCGCCGGCAGCGTCGCCTCCGGCCGCATCTCGTACCTGTTCGGCCTGGAGGGCCCTGCCGTCACCGTCGACACCGCCTGCTCGTCGTCGCTGGTGGCGCTGCACCTGGCCACCCAGGCGCTGCGGCAGGACGAGTGCCGCCTCGCCCTCGCCGGCGGGGTGAGCGTCATGTCCACCCCCGGCATGCTCACCGAGTTCTCCCGGCAGCGCGGCCTGTCGCCCGACGGGCGGTGCAAGGCGTTCGGCGCCGGCGCCGACGGCACCGGTTTCGCCGAGGGCGTCGGCATGCTCCTGCTGGAGCGCCTCTCCGACGCGCAGCGCAACGGTCACCGCGTGCTCGCCGTCGTGCGTGGCAGCGCCGTCAACCAGGACGGCGCCAGCAGCGGTCTGACCGCGCCGAACGGCCCCGCCCAGCAGCGGGTGATCCGGCAGGCGCTCGCCAACGCCCGGCTCGCCACCACCGATGTGGACGCCGTCGAGGCGCACGGCACCGGCACCGCCCTCGGCGACCCGATCGAGGCGCAGGCGCTGCTGGCCACGTACGGGCAGGGCCGACCGCAGGACCGTCCGCTGTGGCTGGGGTCGGTCAAGTCGAACATCGGCCACGCCCAGGCGGCGGCCGGCGTCGCCGGTGTGATCAAGATGGTGCTGGCGATGCGGCACGGCGTGCTGCCGCCGACCCTGCACGCCGAGAAGCCGTCCCCGCACATCGACTGGACGTCATATAGATCGCGCTGCTCACCGAGGCCCGGCCGTGGCCCGCCGTCGACCGGCCCCGCCGCGCGGCGGTGTCGTCGTTCGGCATCAGCGGCACCAACTCGCACACCATCGTCGAGCAGGCCCCCGAGCCCGCCCCGGCGCAGGCCGCCCCCGCCACGGGCGTCCCGGGCGACCTCGTCGCCTGCAGGTTACGCCGGCTAACGTCGGTGGTGACATCGCACGCTTGCCTCCTGTTTCCGATCGAGGTTAATGGCCCTTTTAAGGACCCGACGCAGAGCTTCTCAAGCTCAGCCCTCGCGCCATGACGGGGCTCGTCCCAGCTAGATTGAGTCGGAGTGACAGCCAAGCCTATGACGTCAATACCGCTGATTACAGGCATGTTCCTTTTAATTAAAGGTAGGAGAAAGCCCAACCGAACTACGTCTTACGATCACCCGTGTAGTCACGATCCAAAGTAGAGGTTTAAAGTGCACCCCGTCCCGGCTAATGACATCTTCTGCGTCTAGATGCATAGATGAGAATCTAAGGAATGAACAGCTAGATGGTCCTTCTTGGTCCTCTTCTCCGGCCAGGGCGCGCAGCGCCCCGGCATGGGTCGCGGGTTGTACGGGGCGTTCCCGGTGTTCGCTGCCGCGTTGGACGAGGTGTGCGGTCACCTGGATCCGTTGTTGCCGCGTCCGTTGCGGGAGGTGCTGTTCGCGTCGGAGGGCACGCCCGGGGCGGAGCTGCTGGATCAGACGGTGTTCACCCAGGCGGGCCTGTTCGCCGTCGAGGTGGCCCTGTTCCGGCTGATCGAGTCGTTCGGTGTGGTGCCGGACCTGGTGGCCGGGCACTCCATCGGCGAGATCGCGGCGGCGCACGTGGCGGGCGTGCTCTCCCTGGCTGACGCGTGCGCGCTGGTCGCGGCGCGGGGTCGGCTCATGCAGGCCCTGCCGGCGGGCGGCGGCATGCTCGCCGTGGCCGCCGACGAGGCCGCGGTGGCCGAGTCGATCGTCCCGTTCGCCGACCGGGTCGGCGTCGCCGCCGTGAACGGCCCCACCGCCGTGGTGGTCTCCGGCGCCGCCGAGGCCCTCGACGAGGTGGAGCGGGCCTGGAAGGACCGGGGTGTGCGTACGCGCCGGCTCACCGTCAGCCACGCGTTCCACAGCCCGCTCATGGAGCCGATGCTGACCGAGTTCCGGCAGACGCTCGACGGACTGACGTTCCACTGGCCCGTCCTGCCGATCGTGTCGAACCTGACCGGGCAGGTCGCCGACCCCGACGAGATCGGCACCCCCGACTACTGGGTCCGCCACGTACGCGAGACCGTCCGCTTCGCCGACGGGGTCGCGAGCCTGCGCGAGCGCAACGTCCGTACCTTCCTCGAACTGGGCCCCGACGCGGTGCTCGCCGGCATGGTGGGCGCCTGCCTGCCGGACGACGACGCGGCGGCGGTCGTGGCGACCCTGCGCCCCGGCCGACCGGAGCCGGCGTCGCTGGTCCACGCGCTTGCGGAGCTGTACGCGCACGGCACGCCGATCACCTGGACCGCCCTCCTGCCGGCCGGAACCCGCCCGGTCGACCTTCCGACGTACCCGTTCCAGCGGCAGCGCTTCTGGCCGGCCGTGGGCCGGCTGCGCGCCGGCGACGTCAGCGGCGCCGGCCTCGGCGTGGCCGAGCACGGTCTGCTCGGCGCGGCCGTGGACCTGGCCGGCGACGACGAGATCGTGCTGACCGGCCGGATCTCCCCGACCACCCACCCCTGGCTGGCCGACCACGTCGTCTCCGGCGTGCCGCTGGTCCCGGGCACGGCCCTCGTGGAGCTTGCCGTCCGCGCCGGCGACGAGGCGGACCTGCCGCGGCTGCGTGACCTGACGGTGCTCGTGCCGCTGGTGCTCCCCGAGTCCGGCGCCGTACGGATCCAGGTGCGGGTGTCCGCGTCGGATTCGCCGCAGCGCCCCGTCGCCGTCTACTCCCGCCCCGACGACGACCCCGAGGCGGGCTGGACCCGGCACGCGGAGGGCGTGCTGGAACCGGCCACGGCCGACGAACCGCAGCCGACCGCCTGGCCGCCCGCCGGCGCCACCGAGGTGGACCTGACCGGCTGGTACCCGGCGCTCCTCGAACACGGCCTGTCGTACGGGCCGGCGTTCCAGGGGCTGCGCCGGGTGTGGACCGGCGAGGACGACGTCTTCGCCGAGGTGGTCCTGCCGGACGACGCGGCGGCGGAGGCGGCTCGCTTCGGCGTGCACCCGGCGCTGCTGGACGCCGCCCTGCACCCGATCGGGCTGCTGCCCGGCGCCGAGGAGACGGGCGGGCCGCGCGTGCCCTTCGCCTTCGAGGGCGTACAGGTGCACGCCTCCGGCGCGAGGCTGCTGCGGGTGCGGTTGACCCGCAACGGCTCCGCGGTGCGGCTGACCGCCCGCGACGAGGCGGGCGCGCCGGTGGTGTCGGTGGACTCCCTCGTCCTGCGGGAGCTGACCGGGGTGGCCGCCCCGAACGCGGCGTCGCGCTCCCTGTTCGAGGTGGCCTGGCAGGCCGAGGAGGCCGACCCGGTCGACGACGCGTCGGGCTGGGCGGTGCTGGGCGGG
Organism: Micromonospora sp. M42; assembly: GCF_000568915.1. NCBI lineage: Bacteria > Bacillati > Actinomycetota > Actinomycetes > Micromonosporales > Micromonosporaceae > Micromonospora > Micromonospora sp. M42. Next base: position 6,682,143 of record NZ_KK037233.1, read on the forward strand.
CCGGCCCTGCCGGGCGTCCCCGGTGGCCCCTCCGCCGAGACGATCCGGCAGCTGCGCGCCGCCATCGACGCCGGCATCGCCCCGCCGCGCCTGCTGCTCTTCACGCCGGCCGCGTCGCCCGCCGACGACGGCGACCCGGCGGAGGCCGTACGCACTGTCACCGCCGACGTGCTGGGCCTGGTGCAGGAGTGGCTGGCCGTCGACGCGCTGGTCGACTCGAAGCTCGTGGTGGTGACCCGGGGCGCGCTGGCCGTCCGCGACGGGGACCGGGTGAGCGACCTGGCCGCCGCGGCCGTGTGGGGCCTGCTGCGCTCCGCGCAGTCCGAGCACCCCGGTCGCATCGTCCTGGCCGACGTCGACGACGCGATCAACCCCGGCACGCTGGGCGTCCTGGCCCGCTTCGCCGCGGACCCGGCCGGCGGTCAGGTCGCGGTGCGTGCGGGCGCGGTGTTCGTGCCGCGTCTGGTGCGCGCGGTCGCCCCGGTGTCGGTGGAGACGCCGGTCGTGGGTGGCGGTGCGGTGCTGGTGACCGGTGGTACGGGTGCGCTCGGGGCGTTGGTGGCGGAGCATCTGGTGTCGGCGCATGGTGTGCGGTCGCTGGTGCTGGTGTCGCGTCGTGGTCCGGAAGCCGCTGGTGCGGGTGAGTTGTCGGAGCGGCTGTCGGCGCTGGGTGCGTCGGTGCGGGTCGTTGCCTGTGACGTGACGGACCGGGACCAGGTGTGCGGGCTGGTCGGTGAGGTTTCCGCCGAGGGTCGGCTGGCGGGTGTGGTGCACGCCGCCGGTGTCCTGGATGACGGGGTGATCGAGCGGGTCACCGAGGAGCGTCTGGCAAGGGTGTTGGCGCCGAAGGTGTCGGCGGGTTGGTTGTTGCATGAGGCGACGGCGTCGCTGGGTCTCGACTTGTTCGTGGTGTTCTCGTCGGTGGCGGGTGTGCTGGGTTCGCCGGGTCAGTCGGCGTACGCGGCGGGCAACGCGTTCCTGGACGGGTTGGCGGTGTGGCGGCGGCAGCTCGGGTTGCCGGCGGTCAGCCTCGCCTGGGGCATGTGGGACACCGCCGGCATGGCCGCGTCGATCGGCGGCAACGACCGGGCCCGTACGGCACGCGCCGGACTCCGACCGATGAACGCCCACACCGGCCTGGAACTCTTCGACGCCGCCGTGGGGGCACAGCGGGCGGCGCTGGTGCCGGCCGCGATCGACGTACCCGCGCTGCGGGCGGCAGCAGCCGGCGCGGTCGTACCGCCGATGCTGCGCAACCTGGTCGACGTGGCGACGACCCGCCGCCGCGCCGGCCAGGGCGCCCCCGGCGGCTGGGCCGACCGCCTCACCGGCCTCAGCGCAGAGGACGGCCTCGCGCAGGTCGACCAGCTGATCCGGGGCCTGGTCGCGCAGGTCCTCGGGCACGGCGGCGCCGAGGCGGTGCCGGCCGACCGGGCGTTCAAGGACCTGGGCTTCGACTCGCTGACCGCCGTCGAGCTGCGTAACCGGGTGAACGGCGCGACCGGCCTGCGCCTCACCTCGACCCTGGTGTTCGACCACCCGTCCCCGCAGGTCCTGGCGGCCCACGTGTACGCGGAACTCGCCGGCACCCGGCCCGGCGCCGTCACGACCGACGAGGCGGCGACCGGCGACGCCGACGAGGCGATCGCGATCGTCGGCATGGCCTGCCGCTACCCCGGCGGGGTGGAGTCTCCCGACGAGCTGTGGAAGCTGGTCAGCACCGGTGGGGAGGGCATCGGGGAGTTCCCGGCCGACCGGGGCTGGGACCTGGAGACGCTGTACGACCCGGACCCCGACCACGCCGGCACCTCGTACACCCGCCACGGCGGTTTCCTGTACGGCGCGGCGGAGTTCGACCCCGGCTTCTTCGGTGTCTCGCCGCGCGAGGCCCTCGCCATGGACCCGCAGCACCGGCTGCTGCTGGAGGCGTCCTGGGAGACGTTCGAGTCGGCGGGCCTGGACCCGTCCGGCCTGCGGGGCAGCCGGACCGGTGTCTTCGCGGGCGTCATCTACCACGACTACTCGACGCGCCTGATGGAGACGCCCGAGGTCGAGGGCTACATCGGCACCGGCAACTCGGGCAGCGTGCTGTCCGGCCGGGTCGCGTACACCTTCGGCCTCGAAGGCCCGGCGGTCACTGTCGACACGGCGTGCTCGTCGTCGCTGGTGGCGTTGCACCTCGCGGTGCAGGCGTTGCGGTCGGGTGAGTGTGATCTGGCGTTGGCCGGCGGTGTGACGGTGATGGCGACGCCTGGCACGTTCGTGGAGTTCTCGCGGCAGCGGGGTCTGTCGGCCGACGGCCGGTGCAGGTCGTTCGCGGCGTCGGCGGACGGTACGGGCTGGTCCGAGGGTGTGGGTGTGCTGCTCGTGCAACGGCTCTCCGACGCGCAGCGGGAGGGCCGGCGGATCCTGGCGGTGGTACGGGGCAGCGCCGTGAACCAGGACGGTGCGTCGAACGGCTTGACGGCGCCGAACGGTCCGTCGCAGCAGCGGGTGATCCGGCAGGCGCTGGCGAACGCCCGGCTCACCACCGCCGAGGTGGATGTGGTGGAGGCGCACGGTACGGGTACGACTCTGGGTGACCCGATCGAGGCGCAGGCTCTGCTGGCGACGTACGGGCAGGAGCGTCCGCAGGATCGGCCGCTGCTGCTCGGGTCGGTGAAGTCGAACATCGGGCATGCGCAGGCGGCTGCGGGTGTGGCTGGTGTGATCAAGATGGTGTTGGCGATGCGGCACGGCGTCGTCCCGGCGACGCTGCACGTGGACGAGGCGTCCCCGCACGTCGATTGGACGGCCGGGGCGGTCGCTCTGGCGACCGAGGCGGTGCCGTGGCCGCGGGTGGGTCGGCCGCGTCGGGCGGGGGTGTCGTCGTTCGGGATTTCCGGCACGAACGCGCACGTGATCATCGAGCAGCCGCCCGCCGAGGTGGTTGAGGGGGAGGTCGTCGTCCGCGAGGTGCCGGTGGTGCCGGTGCTGCTGTCGGCCCGCGACGCCGCGGCACTCGCCGGGCAGGCGGGCCGGTGGGCGCGGTGGCTCGCCGTCGACGAGGCCCCACGCGGCGTGGATGTGGCGTGGTCGTCGGTGGCGTCGCGGTCGGCGTTGGAGCACCGGGCGGTGGTGTCCGGGGCGAGCCGGGACGAGCTGCTGGCGGGTCTCGCGGCAGTGGCGGCCGGCGAGCCGTCGGGGGCCGTCGTGACCGGTTCTGCCGCCGGGCGCGGCCAGTTGGCGCTGTTGTTCTCGGGTCAGGGTGCGCAGCGTGCGGGGATGGGTCGGGAGTTGTCGGCCCTGTTCCCGGTGTTCGCCGCCGCGTTGGACGACGTGTGTGGGCACCTGGATCCGTTGTTGCCGCGTCCGCTGCGGGAGGTGCTGTTCGCTGAGGCGGGTAGTGCTGAGGCGGAGTTGCTGGATCAGACGGTGTTCACGCAGGCCGGGTTGTTCGCGGTCGAGGTGGCGCTGTTCCGCCTGGTGGAGTCGTTCGGGATCGTGCCCGATGTGGTGGCTGGTCATTCGATCGGTGAGGTGACGGCGGCGCATGTGGCCGGGGTGTTGTCCCTGGCGGACGCGTGTCAGTTGGTGGCGGCGCGGGGTCGGTTGATGCAGGCGCTGCCGGCCGGTGGCGGGATGCTCGCCGTGGCCGCCGACGAGGCTGCGGTGGCGGAGTCTCTCGCGGGGCTGACCGGCAGGGTTGGTATCGCGGCGGTTAACGGGCCTGCCGCTGTGGTGGTGTCGGGTGCCGTTGACGCGTTGGATGAGGTGGAGCGGGTTTGGCGGGATCGGGGGGTGCGTACCCGTCGGCTCGCGGTGAGCCATGCGTTCCACAGTCCGTTGATGGAGCCGATGCTCGCCGATTTCCGGGCCGTTCTCGACGGGTTGGAGTTCGCCGCGCCGTTGTTGCCGGTCGTGTCGAACGTGACGGGTGCCCTGGCCGGCGATGAGATCTGCATGCCGGAGTATTGGGTGCGGCATGTGCGTGAGGCGGTGCGGTTCGCCGATGGGATCGCCGCTGTGCGGGCTGCCGGTGTGGACACGTTCCTGGAGGTCGGGCCGCAGAGCGTCCTGACCGCGATGACCGGCGACGTGCTGCCTGACGACGACGGTGTGCTGGCGGTGGCTGTGCAGCGCCGGGACCGTCCGGAGGCGCACGCGTTGCTGCACGCCCTGGCCGAACTGCACGTGCACGGGATGCCGGTGACCTGGACGCAGTGGTTCGCCGAGACCGGCGCGCGGCGAGTCGACCTGCCCACGTACGCCTTCCAGCGGGAGCGGTACTGGCTGCCGCCCACCGGCCAGTCCGCCGACGTCTCCGGGGCCGGCCTCGGCGTGGCGCGGCACCCGCTGCTCGGCGCGGCGGTGTCTGTCGCCGGCGAGGACATGGTGGTGCTGACCGGCCGGCTGTCGGTGTCGACGCACCCGTGGCTCGCCGACCACATCGTCTCCGGCGCCGTGGTGGTGCCGGGCACCGCGCTGGTGGACCTCGTCGTCCGGGCGGGCGACGAGGTCGGCGCTTCCCGCGTCCGCGAGCTGACAGTGCTCGCCCCGCTCGTGCTGCCCGCCATCGGCGGCGGGGTACGGGTCCAGGTCCGGGTCGGTCCCGTCGACGGGACCGGCAGTCGCTCGGTGACCGTGCACTCCCAGCCCGAGGACGACTCCGAGTCGGGCTGGACCCGGCACGCCGACGGCCTCGTCGGCGTCCCCACTGCCGACGAGCCCACCCTGGGCGCCTGGCCGCCACCCGGCGCGTCCGAGGTGGACGTCACCGGCTGGTACGCGACGGTCGCCGAGCACGGGCTCGCGTACGGGCCGGTCTTCCGGGGCCTGCGCCGGGCGTGGACCGCCGACGGCGAGGTGTTCGCCGAGGTCGCCCTCCCCGACGAGGTCACCGGTGACCCGGCGGGCTTCGGGGTGCACCCGGCGTTGCTGGACGCCGCCCTGCACCCCGTCGGGCTGCTGCCCGCCGACCAGTCGGGCGGCGGTCCCCGGGTGCCGTTCGCGTTCGAGGGTGTGCAGGTCCACGCCGTCGGCGCCCGGACGCTCCGGGTCCGCCTCACCGCCTCCGGCAACTCGGTGCGGCTGGTCGCCGCCGACGAGACGGGCGTGCCCGTGGTGTCGGTGGACTCGCTGGCACTGCGCGAGATGACCGGCCTGGCGGCCGCGCCGGACGAGGCGTACCGATCCCTGTTCGAGGTCTCCTGGCAGCCCGAGCAGATCGCCGCGCCCGACGGCGCGTACGGCTGGGCCGTGCTCGGTGACCGCCCGCTCGACGGCGCGCCGCAGCTCCCGGCGTACGCCGACGTCGCCGCTCTGATCACGGCGGCGACGGACGGCACCGCCCCGGCGGCGCTGCTGCTACCCGTCACCCCGGCGACCTCCGGGACGGACGTGCCCGACGCGGTGCGCTCCGCCACGACGGACGTCCTCGGCGCGGTGCAGGCGTGGCTGGCGGCCGAGCCGCTGGCGGACTCGCGGCTGGTCGTCGTGACCCGCGGCGCCGTGACCACCGGCGCCGACGACCGCGTGAGCGACCTGGCGGGGGCGGCGGTCTGGGGCCTGCTGCGCTCGGCCCAGTCGGAGCTCCCCGGCCGGCTCGTGCTGGCCGACCTGGAACCCGGCGCCGACCTGGACGCCGACCTGCTGGCCCTGCTCGCCGCAGCCGCCGACGACCCCGACCTCGGCGGGCAGGTCGCGGTGCGTTCGGGTACGGCGTACCTGCCGCGGCTGGTCCGCGCCACGGGCGCCGCGCGGACCCCGGCGACCCTCGGCGGGGGAACCGTCCTCGTCACCGGCGGCACCGGATCGCTGGGCGCCCTGGTGTCCGAACACCTCGTCACCGCCTACGGCGTGCGTTCGCTGGTGCTGGCGTCCCGGCAGGGCCCGGCGGCCCCCGGAGCCGACGAGCTGGTGCGGCGGCTGGCCGCGCTGGGCGCGACCGCCCGCGTGGTCGCCACGGACGTGACCGACCGCGAGCGCGTCGGCGAGCTGGTCCGGTCCATCACCGCCGACGACCGCCTGGCCGGGGTGGTCCACACCGCCGGCGTCCTCGACGACGGCATCGTCAGCGGGATCACCGCCGACCGGCTGGCGGACGTGCTGGCCCCGAAGGTCACGGCGGGCTGGTGGCTGCACGAGGCGACCGCCGAGCTGGACCTCGACCTGTTCGTGCTCTTCTCCTCCGTCGCCGGGGTGCTCGGCTCTCCCGGCCAGGCCGCGTACGCGGCCGGCAACGCCTTCCTGGACGCCCTCGCCGTGCTGCGGGCGCAGCGCGGGCTGCCCGCCGTCAGCCTCGCGTGGGGCATGTGGGACACCGACGGCATGGCCGCGTCGATCAACGACACCGACCGGGCGCGGGTGACCCGGGCCGGTCTGGTCCCGATGACCGCCCCGGTCGGGCTCGGGATGTGGGACGCCGCCCTGACCCACGGCGGCGCGGCGCTGGTGCCGGCCGTTGTCGACCTGCCCGCCATGCGGGCACGGACCGCCGCCGGCCGGGTGCCGGTGATGCTGCGGGGCCTGGTGGGACCGGCCGCGAAGCGTCGCCGCTCCGGCACCGGCGCGTGGGCCGACCGGCTGGCCGGCCTCGACCCGCAGGAGGCGCGTACGCAGGTGGCTCTGCTGGTGCGTGGGATGATCGCGCAGGTGCTCGGCCACGGCGGCGCCGATGCGGTGCCGGCGGACCGGGCGTTCCGGGAACTGGGCTTCGACTCGCTGACCGCCGTCGAGCTGCGTAACCGGATCAACAGCGCGAGCGGACTGCGGCTCACGTCGACGCTCGTCTTCGACTACCCGACCCCCGCTGCCCTGTCGGAGCACCTGTACGAGCAGCTGTCCGGCCAGGTCGCCGAGCAGCAGCGGGCCGTGCGGGCGACAAACGTCGACGAGCCGATCGCCATCGTGGGCATGGCCTGCCGCTACCCGGGCGGCGTGACGAACCCGCAGCAGCTGTGGGACCTGGTCGCCGCCGGCGCCGACGGTATCGGCGAGTTCCCCACCGACCGGGGCTGGGAACTCGACCGGCTCTTCCACCCCGACCCGGACAACCCCGGGACGTCGTACACCCGCCACGGTGGCTTCCTGTACGGGGCCGCCGAGTTCGACCCGGACTTCTTCGGCATCTCGCCGCGCGAGGCGATCGCCATGGACCCGCAGCAGCGACTGCTGCTGGAGGCGTCCTGGGAGACGTTCGAGTCGGCCGGCCTCGACCCGTCGCGGCTACGTGGCAGCCGGACCGGCGTCTTCGCCGGGCTCATGTACCACGACTACGCCTCCGGCGTGCAGGACCTGCCCGAGGGCGTGGGCGGCTACCTCGGCACCGGCACCTCCGGCAGCGTGCTGTCCGGCCGGGTCGCGTACACCTTCGGCCTCGAAGGCCCGGCCGTCACTGTCGACACGGCGTGCTCGTCGTCGCTGGTGGCGCTGCACCTCGCGGTGCAGGCACTGCGCGGCGGCGAGTGCGATCTCGCCCTGGCCGGTGGCGTGACGGTGATGGCGACGCCGGGCACGTTCATCGAGTTCTCCCGCCAGCGGGGCCTGTCGCAGGACGGTCGCTGCAAGTCCTTTGCGGCGTCGGCGGACGGTACGGGCTGGTCCGAGGGTGTGGGCGTGCTGCTTGTGCAACGACTCTCCGACGCGCAGCGGGAGGGCCGGCGGATCCTGGCGGTGGTACGGGGCAGCGCCGTGAACCAGGACGGTGCGTCGAACGGGCTGACGGCCCCCAACGGCCCGTCGCAGCAGCGGGTGATCCGGCAGGCCCTGGCGAACGCCCGGCTCACCACGGCCGACGTGGACGCCGTCGAGGCGCACGGCACCGGCACGACCCTGGGTGACCCGATCGAGGCGCAGGCCCTGCTGGCGACGTACGGGCAGGACCGGCCCGCCGACCGGCCGCTGTGGCTGGGCTCGATCAAGTCGAACATCGGCCACACCCAGGCCGCCGCCGGGGCGGCCGGCATCATCAAGATGATCATGGCGATGCGGCACGGGGTGCTGCCGTCGACACTGCACGTCGACGAGCCGTCCCCGCACATCGAGTGGAGCGCCGGGGCGGTCTCCCTGCTCACCGAGGCCCGCGACTGGCCCGCGGCGGGCCAGCCCCGTCGCGCCGCGATCTCGTCGTTCGGCGTCAGCGGCACCAACGCGCACGTGATCATCGAGCAGCCCCCCGCCGAAGCGGAGCCCACCGGGGGCGAGCACGCGCCGACGCCCGCCGCCGGGTCGCTGCCGACGCCCGTGCTGCTCTCGGCCCGCTCCGAGGCCGCCGTCGCGGCGCAGGCCGACCGCTGGGCCCGCTGGATCGCCGACGACGAGAAACTGCGCCCCGCCGACGTCGGCTGGTCGTCGACAGTCAGCCGGGCCGTGCTGGAGCACCGTGCGGTGGTCACCGCGACGGGCCGGGACGAACTGCTGGCCGGGCTGCGGGCGCTCGCTGCCGGTGAGCCGGCCGCCGCCGTGGCAACGGGGACCGGCACGACGCGTACGCAGCTGGCCGTGCTCTTCTCCGGCCAGGGTGCGCAGCGTGCGGGGATGGGCCGGGAGTTGTACGCCGGGTTCCCGGTGTTCGCCGCCGCGCTGGACGAGGTGTGTGCGCACCTGGATCCGTTGTTGCCGCGTCCGTTGCGGGAGGTGCTGTTCGCGTCGTCGGGGTCCGCCGAGGCGGAGTTGCTGGACCAGACGGTGTTCACGCAGGCCGGGTTGTTCGCGGTCGAGGTGGCGTTGTTCCGCCTGGTGGAGTCGTTCGGGATCGTGCCCGACGTGCTGGCCGGTCATTCGATCGGTGAGGTGACCGCGGCGTATGTGGCCGGGGTGTTGTCCCTGGCCGACGCGTGCGTTCTCGTGGCCGCGCGGGGTCGGTTGATGCAGGCGCTGCCGGCCGGTGGCGGCATGCTGGCCGTGGCCGCCGACGAGGCTGCGGTGGCGGAGTCTCTCGCCGGGATGACAGGCCGCCTCGGTATCGCGGCCGTCAACGGGCCTGCCGCCGTCGTCGTCTCCGGTGCCGTCGAGGCCCTGGACGAGGTGGAGCGGGTCTGGCGCGACCGGGGCGTGCGGACCCGCCGGCTGGTGGTGAGCCACGCGTTCCACAGTCCGCTGATGGAGCCGATGCTCGACGAGTTCCGCGCCGTCCTGGCGGGGCTGGCGTTCCGGGCGCCGCTGCTGCCGGTGGTGTCGAACCTGACCGGCGCGCTCGCCGACCCGCAGGAGATCACCCGCGCCGAGTACTGGGTGCGGCACGTGCGGGAGGCCGTCCGCTACGCCGACGGCATCGCCGCCCTGCGGGCCACCGGGGTCGACACCTTCCTGGAGATCGGCCCGCAGAGCGTCCTGACCGCCATGAACGCCGACCTGCTCGCCGATGACGCGCTGGCGGTGGCCGTCCAGCGTCGGGACCGGCCCGCCCCGCAGGCACTGCTGCACGCCCTCGCCGACCTGCACGTCCACGGTGTCCCGGTGACCTGGACGCAGTGGTTCACCGACGCCGGCGCCGCCCGGGTCGACCTGCCCACGTACGCCTTCCAGCACCAGCGGTACTGGCTCGGCGCGGGCCAGACGCGTACCGCCGACGTGTCCGGGGCGGGCCTCGGCGTCGCCGGGCACCCGCTGCTCGGCGCGGCGGTCTCCGTGGCCGGCGAGGACATGGTGGTGCTGACCGGCCGCCTGTCGACGTCGACGCACGCGTGGCTCGCCGACCACGTCGTCTCCGGCGCGGTGATCGTGCCGGGCGCTGCCCTGGTGGAGTTGGCGGTGCGGGCGGGTGACGAGGTGGGTGCGTCGCGGGTGCGGGAGCTGACCGTGGGCGCGCCGCTGGTGCTGCCGGAGTCCGGCGCGGTGCGGGTGCAGGTGCGCGTCGGTGCGGCCGACGAGACCGGCACCCGGGTCGTGGCGGTGCACTCGCAGTCCGAGGGTGATCCGGAGGCTGACTGGGTGCGGCATGCGGAGGGCGTGCTGGAGCCGGCGTCGGCCGACGAGCCGGGCGTGGGGGAGTGGCCGCCGGTCGGTGCGTCCGAGGTGGACGTGGCGGGCTGGTATCCGGCCCTGGCGGAGCGTGGCCTGTCGTACGGGCCGGTGTTCCGGGGGCTGCGCCGGGTGTGGACGGGCGGCGACGAGGTGTTCGCCGAGGTGGTGTTGCCGGACGAGGTGGCCGGTGACGCCGCGGGGTTCGGTGTGCACCCGGCGCTGCTGGATGCGGCGCTGCATCCGATCGGACTGCTGGTGGGTGCGGAGGGTCCGGGTGGGCCGCGGGTGCCGTTCGCGTTCGAGGGTGTGCAGGTGTATGCCTCGGGCGCGCGGGTGCTGCGGGTCCGGCTGTCGCGTACGGGCTCGGCGGTGCGCCTGGTCGCGTGCGACGAGTCGGGCGCGGCCGTGGTCTCGGTCGACTCCCTCGCCCTGCGCGAACTGACCGGCGTGACCACGGCGGGCGCGGCAGCCCGCGCGATGTTCGAACTCACCTGGCAGGCCGAGGAGATCGCCGCCACCGGGGACCTCTCCGGGTGGGCGCTGGTCGGCTCGCCGGCAACCGCCGACCTGCCGGCGTACGGCGACGTCGAGGCGCTCGTCGCGGCCGTCGACGCCGGCCGGACGATCGCACCGAAGGCGCTGCTGCTGCCGCTCGACGCGCCGGAGAGCGCCGTCCCCGACGCGGTACGCGCGGCGACCACGGCCGTGCTGGCGACCGTGCGGTCCTGGCTGGCGGCGGACGCGCTGGCGGAGTCGCGGCTGGTGGTGGTGACCCGGGGCGCGGTGTCGGTGGCGGCGGACGATCGGGTGTCCGACCTGGCAGGTGCGGCGGTGTGGGGTCTGCTGCGTTCGGCGCAGTCGGAGCACCCGGGCCGCATCGTGCTGGCGGACGTGGACGGCGACGTGGACGCCGGGCTGCTGGGTGTGCTGACCACGGTGGCCGACGAGCCGGTGGCGTTCGGTGGTCAGGTCGCGGTGCGTGCGGGTGAGGTGTTCGTGCCGCGTCTGGTGCGTGCGGTCGCCCCGGTGTCGGTGGAGACGCCGGTCGTGGGTGGCGGTGCGGTGCTGGTGACCGGTGGTACGGGTGCGCTCGGGGCGTTGGTGGCGGAGCATCTGGTGTCGGCGCATGGTGTGCGGTCGCTGGTGCTGGTGTCGCGGCGTGGTCCGGAAGCCGCCGGTGCGGGCGAGTTGTCGGAGCGGCTGTCGGCGCTGGGTGCGTCGGTGCGGGTCGTTGCCTGTGACGTGACGGACCGGGACCAGGTGTTCGGTCTGGTGGCGGAGGTCGTTGCCGGGGGTCGGCTGGCGGGTGTGGTGCACACCGCTGGTGTGTTGGATGACGGTGTCGTGGAGGGGCTGACGGCGGAGCGGCTGGCGGGGGTGTTGGCGCCGAAGGTGTCGGCGGGTTGGTTCCTGCATGAGGCGACGGCGTCGCTGGGTCTCGACTTGTTCGTGGTGTTCTCGTCGGTTGCTGGTGTGTTGGGTTCGCCGGGTCAGTCGGCGTATGCGGCGGGCAACGCCTTCCTCGACGGGCTTGCGGTCCACCGGCGGCAGCTCGGGTTGCCTGCGGTGAGTCTGGCGTGGGGGATGTGGGACACGGCAGGCATGGCCGCCTCGATCGACGAGGCGGACCGGGCTCGGTCCGCGCGGGCGGGTCTGACGCCGATGAGCGCCGAGATCGGGTTGGAGCTGTTCGACGCCGCCCTGGTGGCGGAGCGGCCGACGTTGGTGCCGGCCGTGATCGACGTACCGGCGATGCGCGCAGCGCTCGGCGCCGGCCCGGCGCCGGCCGTGCTGCGTACCCTGATCGGGTCGACGGCGGCCCGGCGACGGGCCGTGCGGAGCGGCGACTGGGCCAACCAGCTCGCGGGCCTGGCGCCCGACGAGGCACGCGCCCAGATCGACGTGCTGGTGCGCGGTCTGGTCGCGCAGGTGTTGGGGCACGGTGGTGCGGAGTCGGTGCCGGCGGACCGGGCGTTCCGGGAGTTGGGCTTCGACTCGCTGACGGCGGTGGACCTGCGTAACCGGTTGAACGCGGCCACCGGGCTGCGGCTGGCCTCGACGCTGGTGTTCGACTATCCGACCCCGGCCGTGCTCGCCGACCACCTGCACGAGCAGGTCTCCGGGCAGATCACCGCCCGCCAGACGGCGGTGCTCACCGCCGGCACCGACGAGCCGATCGCGATCGTGGGCATGGCCTGCCGCTACCCCGGTGGCGTCGATAGTCCCGACCAGATGTGGGCGTTGCTGGCCGGCGGCGGCGACGGGATCTCGGAGTTCCCCACCGATCGCGGCTGGGACCTGGAGAGCCTGTTCGACCCGGACCCGGAGCACAGCGGTACGTCGTACACGCGCCATGGTGGTTTCCTGTACGGGGCGGCGGAGTTCGACCCGGGCTTCTTCGGTATTTCGCCGCGTGAGGCCCTGGCGATGGATCCGCAGCAGCGGTTGCTGCTGGAGGCGTCGTGGGAGTCGTTCGAGTCGGCGGGGCTTGATCCGCAGCGGTTGCGGGGCAGCCGGACGGGTGTGTTCGCCGGTGTCATGTACCACGACTACGCCTCCCGCCTGATGGACCTGCCGCCGGACGCCGAGGGCTTCGTCGGCACGGGCACGTCGGGCAGCGTGCTGTCCGGTCGGGTCGCCTACACCTTCGGGCTCGAGGGCCCGGCCGTCACCGTCGACACCGCTTGTTCTTCCAGCCTCGTCGCGCTGCACCTCGCCGCGCAGGCGTTGCGTTCCGGCGAGTGTGATCTGGCGTTGGCCGGTGGTGTGACGGTGATGGCGACGCCGGGCACGTTCATCGAGTTCTCCCGGCAGCGCGGCCTGTCGGCCGACGGCCGCTGCAAGTCGTTCGCGGCGTCGGCCGACGGCACCGGCTGGTCCGAGGGCGTCGGCGTGCTGCTGGTGCAGCGGCTCTCCGACGCCCAGCGCGAGGGCCGGAAGATCTACGCCGTGGTGCGGGGCACGGCCGTGAACCAGGACGGTGCGTCGAACGGGCTGACGGCGCCGAACGGTCCGTCGCAGCAGCGGGTGATCCGGCAGGCCCTCGCGAACGCGCGGCTCACCACCGCCGAGGTGGATGTGGTGGAGGCGCACGGTACGGGTACGACGCTGGGTGACCCGATCGAGGCGCAGGCTCTGCTGGCGACGTACGGGCAGGAGCGTCCGCAGGATCGGCCGTTGCTGCTGGGGTCGGTGAAGTCGAACATCGGGCACACGCAGGCCGCGGCCGGAGTGGCCGGTGTGATCAAGATGGTGTTGGCGATGCGGCACGGTCTGGTGCCGGCGACGTTGCATGTGGACGAGGCGTCGCCGCATGTCGACTGGTCGGCGGGGGCGGTGGCCCTGGCCACCGAGCCCACCCCGTGGCCGGCGGTGGACCGGCCGCGTCGGGCGGCGGTGTCGTCGTTCGGGATCTCCGGCACGAACGCGCACGTGATCATTGAGCAGCCGCCCGCCGAGGTGGTTGAGGGGGAGGTCGTCGTCCGCGAGGTGCCGGTGGTGCCGGTGCTGCTGTCGGCCCGCGACGCCGCCGCGCTGTCGGCGCAGGCGGGCCGGTGGGCGCGCTGGCTGACCGCCGACGAGGCCCCGCGTCCGCTGGACGTGGCCTGGTCCTCCGTCACCACCCGGCCCGCGCTGGAACACCGGGCGGTCGTCACCGCCGCCGACCGGGACGACCTGGTCGCGGCGTTGACCGCCCTCGCCGACGGCGACCCCACCGGTACGGTCGTCTCCGGCGCCACCGGCCAGCGCGGCCAGCTCGCCCTGCTCTTCTCCGGCCAGGGCGCGCAGCGCGCCGGGATGGGCCGGGAGTTGTACGCCGGGTTCCCGGTGTTCGCCGCCGCGTTGGACGAGGTGTGTGCGCACCTGGATCCGTTGCTGCCGTGTCCGTTGCGGGAGGTGCTGTTCGCGTCGTCGGGGTCCGCCGAGGCGGAGTTGCTGGATCAGACGGTGTTCACGCAGGCCGGGTTGTTCGCGGTCGAGGTGGCGCTGTTCCGCCTCGTGGAGTCGTTCGGGATCGTGCCGGACATGCTGGCCGGTCACTCGATCGGTGAGGTGACCGCGGCGTATGTGGCCGGGGTGTTGTCCCTGGCCGACGCGTGCGTTCTCGTGGCCGCGCGGGGTCGGTTGATGCAGGCGTTGCCCACGGGCGGCGGCATGCTGGCCGTGGCCGCCGATGAGGCTGCGGTGGTGGAGTCTCTCGTCGGGCTGACCGGCCGGGTCGGTATCGCGGCCGTCAACGGGCCTGCCGCCGTCGTCGTCTCCGGTGCTGTCGAGGCCCTGGACGAGGTGGAGCGGGTCTGGCGCGAGCGGGGCGTGCGGACCCGCCGGCTCACTGTCAGCCATGCGTTCCACAGTCCGTTGATGGAGCCGATGCTGGCCGAGTTCCGCGCGGTCCTGCAGGGCCTCACGTTTGCCACGCCGCTGCTGCCGGTGGTGTCGAACGTGACCGGGGCCCTGGCCGGCGACGAGATCCGCACGGCCGACTATTGGGTGCGGCACGTGCGCGAGGCCGTCCGGTACGCCGACGGGATCGCCGCCCTGCGGGCCGCCGGTATCGACACGTTCCTGGAGGTCGGTCCGCAGAGCGTCCTGACCGCCATGAACGCCGACGTGCTGCCCGACGACGACGGTGTGCTGGCGGTGGCTGTGCAGCGCCGGGACCGTCCGGAGGCGCAGGCGTTGCTGCACGCCCTGGCCGAGTTGCACGTGCACGGGATGCCGGTGACCTGGACGCAGTGGTTCGCCGACACCGGCGCGCGCCGCGTCGACCTGCCCACGTACGCCTTCCAGCACCAGCGCTACTGGCCCACCGCCGGCCGGGCGCGTACGGGCGACGTGTCCGGGGCCGGACTCGGCCGCACCGGGCACCCGCTGCTCGGCGCGACAGTGGACCTGGCCGGCGACGACGAGATGGTGCTGACCGGCCGGCTCTCCCTGACCACGCACCCGTGGCTGGCCGACCACACGGTCTCCGGGCTGACGCTCGTACCCGGCACGGCCCTGGTCGAGCTGGCCGTACGGGCCGGCGACGAGGTGGGCCTCTCCCGGCTGCGGGAGCTGACCATGGCCGCCCCGCTGGTGCTCCCCGAATCCGGCGGCGTCCGCATTCAGGTGCGGGTGTCCACGTCGGAGTCGCCGCAACGTCCCGTCGCCGTCTACTCGCGCCCCGACGACGATCCCGAGGCGGGCTGGACCCGGCACGCGGAGGGTGTGCTGGAGGCGTCCACCGCCGACGAGCCCGACACGATCACCTGGCCCCCCGCCCCGACGTCGGAGGTGGACCTCGCGGGGTGGTACGCGACGCTGGCGGAGCACGGCCTGGCGTACGGGCCGGTCTTCCAGGGACTCCAGCGCGCCTGGGTCGGCCGCGACGAACTGTTCGCCGAGGTGGCCCTGCCGGAGGCCGCCGCCACGGAGAGCGCCGGATTCGGCGTGCACCCGGCGCTGCTGGACGCCGCCCTGCACCCGATCGGGCTGCTGCTCGGTGGCGAGGAATCGAGCGGACCACGGGTGCCGTTCGCCTTCGAGGGCGTGCAGGTCCACGCCGCAGGCGCGGGGACGCTGCGGGTGCGCCTGACCCGCGACGGCTCCGGGCTGCGGCTGGCCGCGTACGACGAGGTGGGCGCGCCGGTCGTGTCGATGGACTCCCTCGTCCTGCGAGAGCTGACCGGCGCGGCCGCGCCGGGCGTGGCCTCGCGGTCGCTGTTCGAGCTGCGGTGGCCGGCCGTGCAGGCCGCACCCGCCGGGGAGCTTTCCGGATGGGCGCTGGTGACCGGCGGCCTGGAGCTGCCGGCACCGGTAGGAATGCCCACGTACGCCGACGTGGCGACGGTCACGGGGGGAGGAGTCCGTCCCCCGGACGCTGCTGCTGCCGGTGTTCCCCGCGCCCGGCGCGGCGACGCCGGAGTCGGTCCGGGCAGTGACCTCGGACGTGCTGGCGACGGTGCAGTCCTGGCTCGCGGCGGATGCCCTGGCGGACTCGCGGCTCGTGGTCGTGACCCGGGGTGCGGTGTCGATCGGCGACGGCGACCGGGTGACCGACCTGGCGAGCGCTGCGGTATGGGGTCTACTGCGTTCGGCGCAGTCGGAGCACCCGGGCCGCATGGTCCTCGCGGACGTCGACGGCGACCTGGACGCCGCGCTGGTTGCCCTGCTGGACGGCGTCCTGCGGGAACCGGCCACGACCGGCGGCCAGCTCGCCGTCCGCGAGGGCGCGGTGTACTCGCCGCGCCTGGTCCGGGCCGGCGTCACGGCCGCGCAGACGCCCAGCTTGGGTGACGGCGCGGTGCTGGTGACCGGCGGTACGGGTGCGCTCGGGGCGCTGGTCGCGGAGCACCTGGTGTCGGTGCACGGCGTGCGGTCGCTGGTGCTCGTCTCGCGGCGCGGTCCGGAGGCCGCCGGTGCGGGTGAGTTGTCGGAGCGGTTGTCGGCGCTGGGCGCGTCCGTGCGGATCGCCGCCTGTGACGTGACCGATCGGGACCAGGTCGGCGCTTTGGTTGCCGAGGTCACCGCCGAGGGTCGGCTGGCGGGTGTCGTGCACACCGCCGGCGTCCTGGACGACGGTGTCGTGGAGGGGCTGACGGCGGCGCGGCTGGCCGGGGTGTTGGCGCCGAAGGTGTCGGCGGGTTGGTTCCTGCACGAGGCGACGGCGGGTCTGGATCTGGATCTGTTCGTGGTGTTCTCGTCGGTGGCGGGTGTGCTCGGCTCGCCGGGTCAGTCGGCGTACGCGGCGGGCAACGCCTTCCTCGACGGGCTTGCGGTCCACCGGCGGCAGTTGGGTCTGCCGGCCGTCAGTCTCGCGTGGGGCATGTGGGACACCGCCGGCATGGCCGCCTCGATCGAGGAGGCGGACCGGGCGCGGTCCGCGCGGGCGGGTCTGACGCCGATGAGCGCCGAGGTCGGGCTGGAACTCTTCGACGCCGCCCTGCGTGCCGACCGTCCGGCCCTCGTACCGGCCGTGATCGACGTGCCCGCGCTGCGGGCGGCGACCTCAGGCGGCCCCGTGCCGGCCGTGCTGCGCACCCTGATCGGCGTGACCGGCACCCGCCGCCAGGCGGGGCAGGGCGGTGGCGGCTGGGCCGACCGGCTCGCCGGGCTCACCGAGGACGAGGGCCGCGCCCATATCGACGTGCTGGTACGGGGTCTGGTCGCGCAGGTGTTGGGGCACGGTGGTGCGGAGTCGGTGCCGGCGGACCGGGCGTTCCGGGAGCTGGGCTTCGACTCGCTGACGGCGGTGGACCTGCGTAACCGGTTGAACGCGGCCACCGGGCTGCGGCTGGCCTCGACGCTGGTGTTCGACTATCCGACCCCGGCCGTGCTCGCCGAGCACCTGTGGTCGGAGCTGGCCGGCGTCAGCGCGTCGGCCAGCGCACAGGTCGCCGGCACGGTCGTCGGCGCCGACGAGCCGATCGCGATCGTGGGCATGGCCTGCCGTTACCCGGGCGGGGTGGAATCTCCCGACGAACTGTGGGAGTTGCTGGCCGGCGGCGGTGAGGGGATCGGGGAGTTCCCGGCGGATCGCGGCTGGGACCTGGAGTCGCTCTTCGACCCGGACCCGAACCGCAGCGGTACGTCGTACACGCGCCACGGCGGTTTCCTGTACGGCGCGGCAGAGTTCGACCCCGGTTTCTTCGGTATTTCGCCGCGTGAGGCCCTGGCGATGGATCCGCAGCAGCGGTTGCTGTTGGAGGCGTCGTGGGAGTCGTTCGAGTCGGCGGGGCTTGATCCGCAGCGGTTGCGGGGCAGCCGGACGGGTGTGTTCGCCGGTGTCATGTACCACGACTACGCCTCCCGCCTGATGGACCTGCCGCCGGACGCCGAGGGCTTCGTCGGCACGGGCACGTCGGGCAGCGTGCTGTCCGGTCGGGTCGCCTACACCTTCGGGCTCGAGGGCCCGGCCGTCACCGTCGACACCGCTTGTTCTTCCAGCCTCGTCGCGCTGCACCTCGCCGCGCAGGCGTTGCGTTCCGGCGAGTGTGATCTGGCGTTGGCCGGTGGTGTGACGGTGATGGCGACGCCGGGCACGTTCATCGAGTTCTCCCGGCAGCGCGGCCTGTCGGCCGACGGCCGCTGCAAGTCGTTCGCGGCGTCGGCCGACGGCACCGGCTGGTCCGAGGGCGTCGGCGTGCTGCTGGTGCAGCGGCTCTCCGACGCCCAGCGCGAGGGCCGGAAGATCTACGCCGTGGTGCGGGGCACGGCCGTGAACCAGGACGGTGCGTCGAACGGGCTGACCGCGCCGAACGGTCCGTCGCAGCAGCGGGTGATCCGGCAGGCGTTGGCGAACGCGCGGCTCACTGCGGCCGACGTGGACGCCGTGGAGGCGCACGGTACGGGTACGACGCTGGGTGACCCGATCGAGGCGCAGGCCGTCCTGGCCACGTACGGGCAGGACCGGCAGGGGCGGGAGCCGTTGTGGCTCGGCTCGGTCAAGTCGAACATCGGGCACACGCAGGCCGCCGCCGGTGTCGCCGGTGTGATCAAGATGGTCATGGCGATGCGCCACGGCGTCGTCCCGCCGACCCTGCACGTGGATGAGCCGTCCCCACACATCGACTGGACGGCCGGGGCGGTGGCCCTCGCGACCGAGCCCACCCCGTGGCCTCGGGTGGACCGGCCGCGTCGGGCGGCGGTGTCGTCGTTCGGGATCTCCGGCACGAACGCGCATGTGATCATCGAGCAGCCGCCCGCCGAGACGATCGAGGGCGAGGTCGTCGCCCGCGACGTGCCGCCGGTCGTACCGGTGCTGCTCTCCGCGCGCTCCGACGCGGCCCTGGCCGGCCAAGCGGGCCGGTGGGCGCGCTGGCTCGCCGCCGACGAGGCCCCGCGTCCGCTGGACGTGGCCTGGTCCTCCGTCACCACCCGACCCGCGCTGGAACAGCGCGCCGTCGCCGTGGTGGCCGACGGCAACGACCTGCTCACCGCGCTTCGGGCCCTCGACGCGGGCGAGCCCTCCGGGACCGTCGTGACCGGCTCCACCGCCGTACGCGGCCAGCTCGCGCTGCTCTTCTCCGGCCAAGGCGCGCAGCGTGCGGGGATGGGCCGGGAGCTGTCCGCTCTGTTCCCCGTGTTCGCGACCGCGTTGGACGAGGTGTGTGCGCAGCTCGATCCGTTGCTGCCGCGTCCGTTGCGGGAGGTGCTGTTCGCGTCGCCGGGGTCCGCCGAGGCGGAGTTGCTGGACCAGACGGTGTTCACGCAGGCCGGGTTGTTCGCGGTCGAGGTGGCGCTGTTCCGCCTGGTGGAGTCGTTCGGGATCGTGCCGGACATGCTGGCCGGTCACTCGATCGGCGAGGTGACCGCGGCGCATGTCGCGGGCGTGTTGTCCCTGGCCGACGCGTGTCAGCTCGTCGCCGCGCGGGGTCGGTTGATGCAGGCGCTGCCGGCCGGTGGCGGCATGCTGGCCGTGGCCGCCGACGAGGCTGCGGTGGTCGAGTCGATCGCCGGGCTCGCCGACCGGGTGGGCGTCGCTGCGGTCAACGGACCCACCGCAGTGGTGGTGTCCGGTGGCGTCGAGGCCCTCGACGAGGTGGAGCGGCACTGGCGCGACCGGGGCGTGCGCACTCGCCGGCTGACGGTGAGCCATGCGTTCCACAGTCCGTTGATGGAGCCGATGCTGGCCGAGTTCCGCGCGGTCCTGCACGGCCTCACGTTTGCCACGCCGCTGCTGCCGGTGGTGTCGAACGTGACCGGTGCCCTGGCCGGCGACGAGATCTGCACGCCGGAGTACTGGGTGCGGCACGTGCGCGAGGCCGTGCGGTACGCCGACGGGATCGCCGCTCTGCGGGCTGCCGGTGTGGACACGTTCCTGGAGGTCGGGCCGAAGAGCGTCCTGACCGCGATGACCGCCGACGTGCTGCTCGACGACGACGGTGTGCTGGCCGTCGCGGTGCAGCGCCGGGACCGTCCGGAGGCGCACGCGCTGCTGCACGCCCTGGCCGAGTTGCACGTGCACGGCGTGCCGGTGACCTGGACGCAGTGGTTCGCCGAGACCGGCGCGCGGCGGGTGGACCTGCCCACGTACGCCTTCCAGCACCAGCGCTACTGGCCCGAGGGCACGGCCGAGAAGCGGGCCGCCCCGGACGGCGGCGACGTCGAGTTCTGGACCGCCGTCGAGCGTGGCGACCTGGCCGCCCTCGCCGCCGAACTCGGCGACGACCCCGACGCCCTGGACACGCTCGGCCCGGCCCTGCCGGTCCTCTCGCGCTGGCGTCGTCACCGGTCCCGGGACACCGCGTTGGACGGGTGGTCGTACCGGATCGGGTGGGAGCCGGTCCGGCCGAACCCGAAGACCAGGCTGTCCGGGCGGTGGCTGATCGTCACCGTCGACAGCGGCGCCGACGCGGGCGTGGCGAAGACCCTCACCCAGGCCGGCGCCCGGGTGGACACGCTCACCGTGTCGTCCACCCTCGACCGCGCCGACCTGGGCGAGCGGCTGCGCCGGATCAGCGGGGACGGCTGGGCCGGGGTGCTCTGCGTCCTGCCCCGCCAGGACCGGCCCCCGGCGCACACGCCGGCGTTGCCCGCTGGCACGGCCGCCCTGCTCACCCTCGTCCGGGCGCTCACCGACACGGGCCTGGCCGGACGGGTGTGGGCGCTCAGTCGGACCGCGATGCCCGTCACTGCCGGCGAACGGGTCGACGACGTCTGGGCGGCCCTGGCCTGGGGCCTGGGCCGGGTCGTCGCCCTCGAACAGCCGGACCGCTGGGGCGGCCTGGTCGACCTGCCCGCCCGCGCCGACCGCGGTGCCCGCGCCGGGCTCGTCGCGGTCCTCGCCGACGGCACCCTGGACCAGGTGGCCGTCCGGCGCAGCGGCATCTTCGGCCGGCGGCTGGTGCCGGCCGCGCCGCCCGCCGGGTCAGGTTGGCGGCCCGCCGGGACGGTGCTGGTGACCGGTGGTACAGGAGCGTTGGGTCGGCACGTGGCCCGCTGGTTGCTGGCGAACGGGGCCGGTGAGGTGGTCCTCGCCTCGCGGCGGGGTCCGGGGGCGCCGGGTGCGGCGGAGTTGGTGGCCGAGTTGGGTGCGGTGCGGGTCGTGGCGTGCGACGTCACCGACCGGGCCGCCGTCGACGCCCTCGTGGCGGACCTGCCGGAGTTGACCGCCGTC
>NZ_KK037234.1:0-8988 GCF_000568915.1 Micromonospora sp. M42
CAGCGCACCGCCGTCGCGGCACTGGAGAAGGCCGTCAATGCGGCTGGCGGAGGCGGCACGGGCCGCGCCGCTGTAGCGGACAAGGTTGCCTATACCTGGTTCAACCGCATCATCGCGCTGCGGTTCATGGACGCCAACGGCTACACCGGGATCGGAGTCGTTTCGCCCGAGCGAGGCCGCGAGGGCGGCCAGCCGGAGATCCTTGCCGAAGCCAAGCGCGGGAACATCGACAGCACGGTCGTCACCAACATGCGCACCGCTGAGACAGTGACGAACCTACTCAACAGCACGCGCCGCAGCGACGACCCACAGGGCGAGGCGTATTCGCTGCTGCTCGCGGAGTACTGCCGCCACTGGAACCGCTCGATGCCGTTCATGTTCGAGCGCGAGGGCGACTACACCGAGCTGTTGATGCCCGCGAACCTGCTCGCCGACGACTCAGTGCTGGCCCGTGCCGTCACCGTGCTCACTGAGGACGTCTGCCAGGACGTTGAAGTCATCGGCTGGCTGTACCAGTTCTACATCTCCGAGCGCAAAGACGAGGTCTTCGCCGGGTTCAAGAAGAACAAGAAGGCCGGCGCCGCCGAGATCCCCGCCGCCACTCAGCTCTTCACCCCACGCTGGATCGTCCGCTACCTCGTAGAGAACTCCCTTGGGCGGCTCTGGCTGCTCAACCGGCCCGCTTCCCGGCTCGCCGACCAGATGGAGTACTACATCGCTCCGGTCGATGAGGAGACCGACTACCTCAAGGTCTCCAGCCCCGAAAAGCTGAAGATTATCGACCCCGCATGCGGCTCCGGTCACATGCTCACCTACGCGTTCGACTTGCTGTACGCCATCTACGAAGAGGAGGGCTACGCGCCGTCCGACATCCCCGCGCTGATCCTCTCCAACAACCTGTACGGTACTGAGATCGACCCTCGTGCCGGTGCGCTGGCCGCGTTCGCACTCACGATGAAGGGCCGCGCCCGTCAGCGAACGTTCTTCAACCGGGATGTCGAGCCGAACATCTGCGTGCTCGAACCTGTCTCGTTCACCTCCGGTGAGCTGGATGCCCTCGTCACCGGCAGCGGAGACCGTGCCGACGAGGAGGCGTTCTGGAACCAATTCGCGCACGCGGACACCTTCGGCGCCCTCATCCGGCCGAAGAGAGCCATGGTTGAGTCGGTCGGGGAGCACTTTCCGGTGAGTGACTCGGCCGACCACGGACTGTTCGCGCAAGATCTGCGTGAGCGTGCCGAGATCGTCATCAAGCAGGCCGCTTATCTGTCCCAGCCTTACGACGTGCTGATTGCCAACCCCCCTTACATGGGCGGCAAGAACATGGCATCCCGCCTCGCCCAGTACGTCAAGGAGGAGTATCCGAGCACCAAGTCCGATCTCTTCTCCATGTTCATCGAGCGATCGTTCGGCATGGTGGCGGTCGGTGGATATTCCGCGATGGTAACGATGGAGGCGTGGATGTTCCTCCTCACATACAAGGAGCTCCGCGAAACGATCGTCACGCGCAAGAGCATTCGGAACATGGTGCACATGCCCTACGTTGGCAAAGGCAGCACTAGCATGGGAATCAATTTCGGGACTGCGGCCACTGTGATTCAGAACGTGCCCGATCCGAGAGCGAAGGCCACGTTCCAGTGTGTCCGCTATTACGAGACGGACTCAACCGGCGTTCCCTTGACATTCCCTGTCACCAATGAGCGATACGCGTTGTTTGCGCCGAGTGAGTTCACGGTCGTTCCGGACACGCGGATCGCCTACTGGCTATCCGCCCAGATGCTCAAGGCGTTCTCTCTGGGGAGGCCGCTCGCGCAGGTCGGCGTGCCGCGACAGGGAATGGCGACCGCGGACAACGAGCGTTTCCTCCGCCTGTGGACCGAGGTGAGCGTCGATCGCTTCGGCCATGGCCTCACCAGAGAGGAAGCCGCAGGAAGCGCGTTCAAGTGGTTCCCCTACAATAAGGGTGGCGATTACCGAAAGTGGTACGGGAATCACGACTGGGTCGTCAACTGGGAGCATGACGGCCGGGAGCTGATGGCCGAACGCCCCAAGGCGGTGATCCGCAGCCCGCAGCTCTACTTCCGCCCGTCGGTGTCCTGGTCGAAGGTCGGGACAGGGCTGCCCGCGTTCCGTTTCTTTCCGACCGGTTTCATCTTCGCCGACGCCGGTTCGTCGATATTCGGGAGCGAACGGGATCTGCTGCACCTAGCGGCGATCTGCAATGCGACAGTCGCCCGGGAGATGCTGGCTGCGACGTCACCGACCCTCAACGTCGAGGTGGGAACGCTCGCTCAGCTGCCGGTCGTCGATGTGTCCGACACCGCCGTCTCCTCCGTCCAAGAACTCGTCGACATTCACCGAGCCGACTGGAACAGCCGTGAGACGGCATGGGAGTTCGGCGCCCTGGACATCGTGGCCGGCGGCGAGAGTTTGCTGCGGAAGGCGGTCGCCAACGCGCTAGAGAGCGGCACCGCTGTCTCCGCGCGTGCGCGGGCACTGGAGAGCCAAGTCAACGCGGAGGTCGCCGACGCGTACGGCCTGGCGTCCGAGGTCGACGTCGACGTATCGCTTGACCGCGTCACGCTGCACTGCAACCCGGTCGCCCGCTTCGGGGAGGGCAAGTCCTCGGCCCAACAGGAAAAGCTGTATGCCCAGCAGAGAGCCAACGATCTCGTCTCCTACGCGGTTGGCTGCATGCTCGGGCGCTACAGCCTCGACGAACCGGGGCTGATCCTCGCCAACCAGGGCGACACACTTCAGGACTATCTCGCAAAGGTGCCGAACCCGTCGTTCCAGCCCGACGAGGACAACGTGATCCCGATCGTCGATGGCGACTGGTTCGAGGACGACATCGTGGCCCGATTCCGTCAGTTCCTCCGGGCTGCGTTCGGTGAGGAACACTTCGAGGAGAACCTGCGGTTCGTCACCGAGTCGCTCGGCGTCAAGGACCTGCGCGACTACTTCGTGAAGTCGTTCTATAAGGACCACGTCCAGCGGTACAAGAAGCGACCCATCTACTGGATGTTCTCCAGTCCCAAGGGATCGTTCAACGCCCTCATCTACATGCACCGCTACACGCCGTCGACCGTCTCGACCGTACTGAACGAGTACCTGCGCGAGTACAAGGCGAAGTTGGAGGCCAGCCGCCAGCACCACGAGCGTCTCTCCGCAGGGACGGGCACGCCGAGGGAGAAGGCTGCCGCGCAGAAGGAGGTCGACCGCCTGCGCAGGGTGTTGCTCGAACTCGACGAGTATGAGCACGACGTGCTTTATCCGCTGGCGACCCAGCAGGTGCAGATCGACCTTGATGACGGCGTGAAGGCGAACTACCCGAAGCTCGGTGCCGCGCTGAAGAAGATCCCCGGCCTTGAGGCAAGCAATGGCTGAGACATCCGCCGTCCGGTCCCATCTGGAGCGACGCTTCGAGACGCACCGGGTGGTGTTCTGGCATGACCCCGAGGGCGGGTACGCCGCTGGCCTCGACTCGCTCGGTTTGGAGGGCGTCGAGATCGTACGTGTCGCCAACGACGAGTACGCGGTCAAGTACAGGCTCCTGCACGAGGATCCCGACTCGAAGTTCCTTGTCTACCGTTCGGGCGCCGTGCCGGCGGGGATCGGCAACTGGCTGCTCGACCTTGAGCTGGCCTACGGGGTGTTCACCGCGGACCGGGCCTCGCTGGTACAGCAGGAGCTCGGGCTTGCCGCCGACGATGTCGGCGAGGTTGTGCAAGCCCACGAGAAGTTCTTCCAGGCGGCGAAGCGGGTGCGGGTCCTTAAGGGGCTGCTTCACGCGGATGATGACACGCTGGTGTTGCAGGCCAAGATGGTGGCTGTGCTGCTCGGGCAGCGTGAGCACAGTCTCCTGGAGATCACCCGCGCCCTGCTGGCCGAGAACGCCGACGGCGCGGATGACAAGTACGGCGTCCTCGTCGAGTACGGTCTTGACGACTTCCACTGGCAGGGCGTCGCCTCGATCTACGGCTACACGTCGCAGAGCCCGAGCATCGACGATTTCGTGCTGTGGATGTTTCGGCAGGCCGCCGCAGGGTTCATGTCCGAACGGCCAGGCGGACTGCGGAACATCCAGCTCGACTTCGCCAGCCTGCGCTACGACGTCCGCAGCCAGCAGGCGATGACCACGCTCGCAACTCGTGTAGCTCGCGACCTGGACTACGCGAGCACGATCGAGGACACGGGCTTCCGGGACCTGCTGGGCAACGACCTGTTCGAGGAAGTCGACCAGAAGATCATCAGCGATCTTGCGAGTGCTGTCGCCGACCGCACCGTCGCAGCCCGTGAGGTCACCGAGGTCATCCGCAGTCGGCAGAACAGCTTCTGGATCGACGGGTACCGCAAGCTGTACTCCGCGATCGGCAGCGCCTCCGACCTGCTGACCGCGCTCAGCGCGCTCGACCTGTCGATGCAGTCGTTCGACGAGGGCCTGGACCGTTACCGGAATGACTGGTTCCGTATCGATCAGCTCTACCGGCAGTTCGCCTATGCGGCCCGCACCGCCGAGCACGCCGGACCGCTGGAGCGACTGCGGGAGCAGGTCGAGTCCTTCTACGCGAACAAATTCCTGTACACCCTGGGCGCCGCATGGCAGCAGCATGTCGATGGCGTCGACCGGTGGCGTTCCGCTGTGCTCCGGCCGCAGACCTCGTTCTTCGCCGACCACGTCAAGCCCATCACGCGGGATGGCCGGCGTAAGGCCGTCGTCATTATTTCCGACGCCCTGCGCTACGAGGTTGCCGACGAGCTCGGTTCACGTATCCGCCAGGAAGACCGTTTCGACGCGACTCTTGATGCCGTTCTGGGCGTCCTGCCGAGCTATACCCAGCTCGGGATGGCCGCGCTCTTGCCGCACACCACGATCGGACATTCTGGCAAGGGCGATCGAGTCGCCGTGGACGGCCAGCAGTCCGCAGGGACCGACAACCGCAGCAAGATCCTCGCCGGTGTGCGGGGCACGGCGGTTCCTGCCGAAAACCTGCTCGGCATGACCCGCGATGAGATTCGCGAGCTGTACCGGCAGCACCAGGTGCTGTACGTCTACCACAACCGCATTGACGCGACCGGCGACAAGCAGGGCACCGAGCGGCAGGTTTTCGAGGCTGCCGAGAAGACGCTGGAGGAGCTCGTCGACCTTGTCAAGCGCCTTGCGAGCGCCGACGCCACCAACATCTTCGTGACCGCCGACCACGGCTTCCTCTTCCAGGAATCCGCGCTCGACGAGGCGGGCTACCTGTCCGTTGCACCGCAGGGCGACAGCATCGCTGTGCAGGCGCGCCGCTACGTGCTGGGAACAGGGCTGAAACCTGATCCGGCGTTCAAGACGTACACCTCCGCGCAGCTCGGGCTCGACAGCGACTACGAGGTGCAGATTCCCAAGTCGATCCACCGGCTTCGGCTCAAGGGCTCGGGTGCGAGGTTCGTGCACGGCGGCGCGGCCCTCCAGGAGATCGTCGTGCCGGTGCTCGCCATCAACAAGAAGCGCAAGAGCGACACTCGGCTGGTCAACGTCGAAATCCTGCCCGAGTCAGACAAGATCACCACTGGTCAGCTGGTCGTGAAACTCTTCCAGACCGAGCCGGTCAGCGAAAAGATCCAGCCACGCGCCCTGCGAGCCGGCCTGTACTTCGGCGAGACCCTCATCTCCAACCACGCCCCGCTGGTGTTCGATCAGGAATCGGCCGACCGGCGCGACCGGTATCAGAGCGCCGTCATGCTACTCAGCCAAGATGCGAACGACTACAACAACCGTGCGGTCGAGTTCCGCCTAGAGGAACTGATTCCCAACACGACCCAGTGGCGCGTCTACGGCAAGGCGATGTACACGCTGAAGCGCTCATTCGCCTCGGACTTCGACTTCTAGGAGAGGTGTGGCTATGAGCGAAGTGAGTGAGGTCAGCCCGGTGGAACCGGTCGGCCCAGACGCGCCGGCCGATGCAGATCCCAGGCCGAGCGAGCTGGACCGCAAGATCAACCGACTCTTCCCGGGCGCCGTCGTGCGCAAGGACTTGGTCAAGGCCGTCAAGGGCAACGCCATCGTGCCGTCCTACGTGCTGGAGTACCTGCTCGGGCAGTACGCGGCCTCTGATGACGCGGCCACCATCCAGGCAGGCATCGACACGGTGCGCAGGATCTTGGCCGACCACTACGTGCACCGGAACCAGTCCGAGCTGGTGAAATCCACGATCCGCGAGCGCGGGCGGCACCGGATCATCGACAAGGTCACGGCCACGCTCAATGAGAAGAACGACGTCTACGAGGCCGAGTTCGCAAACCTCGGCATCAAGGGCGTGCTCGTCGAGCCCGCCACGATCAAGGCGCACCCGAAACTGCTCGTCGGAGGAGTCTGGTGCATCTGCGACATCGAGTACTTCCACAGTGCTGACCCGCGGGTCGTGCCGTGGATTCTCGGGTCGATTAAGCCCATCCAGTTGTCGAACTTCGACGTAGAGGGCTACCTGGTGGCTCGGCGCGAGTTCACCACCGACGAGTGGATCGACCTGCTCGTGCAGTCCATCGGGTTCAATCCCGAGTTGTTCGGGAGGAGGGCCAAGCTCATCCAGCTCGTGCGGCTCATCCCGTTCGTCGAACGTAACTACAACCTCGTCGAGCTTGGCCCCAAGGGCACCGGCAAGTCCCATATCTTCTCAGAGTTCTCGCCCCACGGCATGCTCATCTCCGGTGGAGAGGTCACCGTGCCGAAGTTGTTCGTCAACAACGCCAACGGGCGCATCGGCCTGGTCGGCTACTGGGATGTTGTCGCGTTCGATGAGTTCGCCGGCAAGAAGAAGCGCACCGACAGGGCGCTCGTCGACATCATGAAGAACTACATGGCGAACAAGTCGTTCTCACGCGGTGTTGAGACGCTCGGTGCTGAGGCGTCGATGGTATTCGTCGGTAACACCTCGCATACCGTGCCGTACATGCTCAAGCACGCCGACCTGTTCGACGAGCTGCCCGAGAGCTACCACGACTCCGCCTATCTCGACCGGCTGCACCACTACATCCCTGGGTGGGAGGTTGACACCATCCGCGGGGAGATGTTCTCGGACGGCTACGGGTTCGTCGTCGACTACATCGCCGAAGTGCTCAAGTCGATGCGCTCCCAGGACTACTCGGACCGCTACCAGCAACACTTCTCGCTCTCGTCGGACATCTCGACGCGTGACCGAGACGGGATCCACAAGACGTTCTCCGGGCTGATGAAGATCCTCTACCCGCACGGGGAGGCAGCGCCCGAGGAGATCGAGGAGATCCTGCGGTTCGCGATCGAGGGGCGCAAGCGCGTCAAGGACCAGATCCTGCGGATCGACTCGACGATGGCCGACGTCAAGTTCGGTTACCTGGACAGGAGCGGAGCCTGGCACGCGGTCTCGACCCTGGAGGAGGACGAATACCCGGCTTACTACCACCGCGAGCGTCCCGGGGCTGCTGATAGCGCGATCGAGCCGTCGGCGGGCGCGGCGGTGCCCACCGTTCAGGATGGGACTCCGGGTGAGCACGCGCAGGTGGTGGCGCCGCTGTTCGAGGGGCACCGTGAGTTCCAGGAGAACCAGCGCGGCGTCTCGTTCGACACGCTGCTCACCCCGTACCTGCGCAGAGCCGGGCAAATTACGATTACAGACCCCTACATTCGCCAGTTCCACCAGGCCCGCAACCTCATGGAACTCATCGAGGGGATCGCCGCCGTCAAGGACGCCGCCGACGAGGTTAACGTCAAGCTCATCACCACAGAGAGCAACGGCGGCGAGGACAAGGTCCGCAAGCAACTTGAGCTCCTGCTCAAGGTTAAGCAGGGCGCAGCAGCCGGCGGCGTCAACCTCGACGTCTCGTTCACCAACACGATCCATGACCGCTCGATCGTCACCGACACTGGCTGGAAGATCGTGCTCGGCCGCGGCCTCGACATCTTCCAGTACGTCACCGGTGATGCATTCGACCTCGCCACCAGGCTCCAGGAATACCGTCAGGTCAAGGCGTTCGGGGTGACCTACATTCGCGAGGGAAAGTGATTGAGGGTAACTCCTCGGCCAGGGCTCCGGTGGGTGAGCGGACGGGGGACGCGCTGGAGTAAGCATCATGCTGATCAAGGTTGCAAGCCTCTGATCAGTGGAAAGGGACGCCGACGGCGCTGCTCGGCGTCGGCTGAGTTGCCCCCTTTGGGGCCTCGACGGAGACGCAAGCTGAGTGCCCAAGCGCAAGGGCCGACAGAGTTCAGGATGCCAAGCGCCGCAGGCGGCTGGTGGCCTCGGCGAGGACCTCGTCCTTCTTGCAGAAGGTGAAGCGGACCTGGGTGCGGCCGGCGCCGGGGTCGTCGTAGAAGACGGAGTTGGGGATGGCGACGACGCCGCAGCGCTCGGGGAGGGCGCGGCAGAAGGCGTAGGCGTCCTTCTCGCCGAAGGGGGTGATGTCGGTGGTGATGAAGTACGTGCCCTGGGGCTGGTACACCTCGAATCCGGCCGCCCGCAGGCCCTCGCCGAGGAGGTCGCGCTTGCGTCGCAGGTTCGCGCGGAAGCCGTCGAAGTACGCGTCCGGCAGGCGGAGTGCCTCGGCGATTGCGTACTGGAACGGGCCCGCGCTGACGTACGTCAGGTACTGCTTGGCGGTCCGGACCGCGGAGACGATCGGGCCGTCGGCCATGACCCAGCCAACCTTCCATCCGGTGCAGGAGAAGGTCTTGCCGGCGGAAGAGATGGAGACGGTGCGCTCGCGCATGCCGGGGAGGCTCGCGATTGGGACGTGGGCGGCGCCGTCGAACGTCAGGTGCTCGTACACCTCGTCGGTGACGACGAGCAGGTCGTGTTCGACGGCGAGCGCGGCGATGGCGCTCTGCTCTTCGGTGGTCAGGACCATCCCGGTCGGGTTGTGAGGCGTGTTGAGGAGCAGGAGGCGGGTCTGCGGGGTGATCTTGGATCGCAGTTCGTCCAGGTCCGGGCGGAAGGACGGGGCGCGCAGGGTGAGCGGGACGCGCTTCGC
>NZ_KK037235.1:0-8212 GCF_000568915.1 Micromonospora sp. M42
CCCGACCTGGCCGCCGGCACCGTCCTGGTGACCGGGGCGACCGGCCTGCTCGGGCGGCTCGTGGCACGCCGGCTCGTCACCCGGCACGACGTACGGCACCTGCTGCTGGTCAGCCGCAGCGGAGCGGACGCCCCGGGCGTCGCCGCGCTGGTCGACGAGCTGGCCGGACTGGGCGCCACCGTCCGGGTGGCCGCCTGCGACGTCACCGACCGCGACGCGCTCGCCCTGCTGGTCGACCAGCTCCCCGCCGACCTGCCACTGACCGGCGTGGTGCACGCCGCCGGGGTGCTCGACGACGGTGTCCTGCCGGCGCTCACCCCGGAGCGCTTCGACACCGTGCTGCGACCCAAGGTCGACGCGGCCTGGCACCTGCACGAGCTGACCGAGAAGCTGGACCTGGCCGCGTTCGTGCTCTTCTCCTCGGCGGCCGGCCTCTTCGGCGGCCCCGGGCAGGCCAACCACGCGGCGGCGAACTGCTTCCTCGACGCCCTCGCCCAGCACCGGCACGACCGGGGACTCCCGGCGCTCTCACTGGCCTGGGGCCCGTGGGTCAACGACACCGGCGACGGGCAGACCGGGCACGTCGACGAGGCCCGGATGAACCGGGGCGGCTTCGTGCCGCTCGGCGCCGAGGAGGGCATGGACCTGTTCAGCGAGGCCCTGCGCTTCGCCGAGCCGGTGGTCGTACCGGTCGACCTGGACCTCGCGTTGATCGGCCGGCACGGGCCGGCGGCGGTGCCGCCGGTGCTGCGGTCGCTGGTGCGGCCGGCGGCGACCGGCGCGGCCCGGGCCGCCGAGCGGAACCCGGCCGAGGCGCTGCGGGAGACCCTCGCCGCCACGGCGGAGGCCGACCGCGACCAGGTGCTCTCCGACCTGGTGCGGACCCACGCCGCCGCCGTCCTCGGCTACGCGTCGATCCGCTCGATCGACGCCGAGCGCGGCTTCGTCGAGCTGGGCTTC
This sequence comes from Micromonospora sp. M42, assembly GCF_000568915.1. Taxonomy (NCBI): domain Bacteria; kingdom Bacillati; phylum Actinomycetota; class Actinomycetes; order Micromonosporales; family Micromonosporaceae; genus Micromonospora; species Micromonospora sp. M42. Next base: position 961 of record NZ_KK037235.1, read on the forward strand.
GACTCGCTGACCGCTGTCGAGTTCCGCAACCGGCTCAACGCGGCCACCGGCCTGCGGCTGCCCTCCACGCTGATCTACGACCGGCCGACCACGGCCGCGCTCGTCGAGTACCTGCGCGGCGCGCTGCTGGCGGAGCGCAGCACGTCCGCGCTGACGGTGCTCGGCGAGCTGAACAAGCTGGAGCACGCCATGCGCGCGGTGTCCACCGGCGACACCGACCGGGCCGCCGTCGGCGTCCGGTTGCGCGAACTGCTCTCCCTGTGGACCTACACCGAGGCCGGTGCGGACTCCGCCGCCGACGAGGGCACCAGCCTCGAGTCGGCCTCCGCCGAGGAGATCTTCAGCCTGCTGGACGAAGAGTTCGGCTCGGCCTGATCCGGCATGTCGCACACCTCGAACCCCGATACGGAGTGGCCCGATGCCCACTGAGGCAGAGTTCCTCGACTACCTCCGGCGTGCCACTGCCGACCTGCGCGACGCGCGCCGGCGGGTACGCGAGGTGGAGGCCAAGGACCGCGAGCCGATGGCCGTCATCGGCATGGCGTGCCGGTTCCCGGGCGGGGTGTCCAGCCCGGCCGAGCTGTGGGACCTCGTCGACCGGGGCGGCGACGGGGTGGGCGACTTCCCGACCGACCGGGGCTGGGACCTGGAGCGGCTCTTCAACGTCGACCCGGACAACCCGGGCACGTCGACCAGCAACCAGGGCGGCTTCCTCTACGACGCGCCACAGTTCGACCCGGGCTTCTTCGGCATCAGCCCCCGCGAGGCCCTGGCGATGGACCCGCACCAGCGGCTGCTGCTGGAGACCTCCTGGGAGGCGTTCGAGCACGCCGGCATCGACCCGCAGGCGCTGCGTGGCAGCCGGACCGGCGTCTTCGCCGGGGTCATGTACCACGACTACGCGTCGCGGGTGCTGGACCTGCCCGACGGCGTCGAGGGCTACATCGGCACCGGCAACTCCGGCAGCGTGGTGTCCGGCCGGGTGGCGTACACCTTCGGGCTGGAGGGCCCGGCCGTCACTGTGGACACGGCATGCTCGTCGTCGCTGGTCGCCGTGCACCTCGCGACGCAGGCGCTGCGCCAGCGGGACTGCGACTTCGCGCTCGCCGGCGGTGTGACGGTCATGTCCACCCCGGGCACCTTCGCCGACTTCTCCCGCCAGCGGGGCCTGGCCTCCGACGGCCGGTGCAAGTCGTTCGCCGCCGCCGCCGACGGCACCGGCTGGTCCGAGGGCGTCGGCGTGCTGCTCCTGCAACGGCTCTCCGACGCCCGCCGCGACGGCCGGCGCATCCTCGCCGTCGTCCGGGGCAGCGCGGTCAACCAGGACGGCGCCAGCAGCGGACTCACCGCCCCCAACGGCCCGTCGCAGGAGCGGGTGATCCGGCAGGCCCTCGCCAACGCCCGGCTCTCGCCGGCCGACGTCGACGTGGTCGAGGCGCACGGTACCGGCACCACCCTCGGCGACCCCATCGAGGCGCAGGCGCTGCTGGCCACGTACGGGCAGGACCGGGGCGACGGCGGGCCGCTCTGGCTGGGCTCGGTCAAGTCGAACCTGGGTCACACCCAGGCCGCCGCGGGCGCCGCCGGCCTGATCAAGATGATCGAGGCGATCCGCCACCGCACCATGCCCGCCACCCTGCACGTCGACGAGCCGTCCCCGCACATCGACTGGTCCGCGGGGCAGGTCTCGCTGCTGACCGAGGCGCGCGCGTGGTCGGCCACCGACCGGCCGCGCCGGGCCGCCGTGTCGTCCTTCGGCATCAGCGGTACGAACGCGCACGTCATCCTGGAGGAGGCGCCCGGCGACGACGCCCCGTCCACCGACGAGGCACCCTCCGCCGTCGACGCGCCGGTCGCGCTCCCGCTCGCCCCGGTGTTCCTCTCCGCCCGTACGCCCGAGGCGCTCGCGGGCCAGGCCGGCCGCTGGGCGACCACCTCGCCCGCGTCGACGCCCCACGTCCGGTGGACGTCGCGGTCTCCTCGGTCAGCCGCGCGGGGCTCGAACACCGCGCGGTCGTCCTGGCCGGCGACGCGGACGACCTGCTCGCCGGGCTGCGGGCCCTCGCCGCGGGCGAGCCGACCGGCGCCGTCACCACCGGCGCGTCGGCCCCGCGTGGCCGGGTGGCCTTCCTCTTCTCCGGCCAGGGCGCGCAGCGCGCCGGTATGGGTCGCGGGTTGTACGGGGCGTTCCCGGTGTTCGCTGCCGCGTTGGACGAGGTGTGTGGTCACCTGGATCCGTTGTTGCCGCGTCCGCTCAGGGAGGTGCTGTTCGCGTCGGAGGGCACGCCCGGGGCGGAGTTGCTGGATCAGACGGTGTTCACCCAGGCGGGCCTGTTCGCGGTCGAGGTGGCGTTGTTCCGCCTGGTGGAGTCGTTCGGTGTGGTGCCGGACCTGGTGGCCGGGCACTCCATCGGCGAGATCGCGGCGGCGCACGTGGCGGGCGTGCTCTCCCTGGCTGACGCGTGCGCGCTGGTCGCCGCGCGGGGCAGGCTCATGCAGGCCCTGCCGGCGGGCGGCGGCATGCTCGCCGTGGCCGCCGACGAGGCGAACACATCACCTTCAGCGGGTGGCGTTGTTCCGCCTGGTGGAGTCGTTGGGAGGCGCCGGACCTGGTGGCCGGGCACTCCATCGGCGAGTAGAGGAGGCGCACGTGGCGGGCGTGCTCTCCCTGGCTGACGCGTGCGCGCTGGTCGCCGCGCGGGGCAGGCTCATGCAGGCCCTGCCGGCGGGCGGCGGCATGCTCGCCGTGGCCGCCGACGAGGCCGCGGTGGCCGCCTCCCTGGCGGGGCTGACCGGCCGGCTGGACGTGGCCGCCGTGAACGGCCCCGCCGCCGTGGTGGTCGCGGGCGACGTCGAGGCGCTCGACGAGGTGCAGCGGGTGTGGTCCGAGCGGGGTGTGCAGACCCGCCGCCTGCGGGTGAGCCACGCCTTCCACAGCGCCCGGATGGACCCGATGCTGGCCGAGTTCGCGGCCGTCGCCGAGGGACTGACGTTCCGGCCGCCGACGATCCCCGTGGTGTCGAACCTGACCGGCCGCGTCGCCGACGCCGACCAGCTCTGCGACCCGGGCTACTGGGTGCGCCACGTACGCGGCACCGTTCGCTTCGCCGACGCCGTCGACTGCCTGCGCGCCGAGGAGGTCGACACCTACCTGGAGGTGGGACCGAACGGCGTCCTCACCGCCATGACGCAGAACTGCCTCGCCGAGCGCGCGGAGGACGAGCCGGCGCCCCTGCTGGTGCCGGTGTCGCGCCACGACCGGCCTGAGCCGCAGGCCCTCCTGGAGGCCCTCGCGTCGCTGCACGTGCACGGCCGCGCCGTCGGCTGGGCGGGCCTGCTCGACCGGGCCGGCGGCCGGCACGTCGACCTGCCGACGTACGCCTTCGAGCACCAGCGCTACTGGCTGGAGCCGGCGGGCCGCTGGACGGACGTCTCCGGTGCCGGCCTCGGCGCGGCCGGGCACCCGCTGCTCGGCGCGGCGGTCTCTGTGGCCGGCGAGGACATGGTGGTGCTGACCGGCCGTCTCTCGACGTCGACGCACGCGTGGCTCGCCGACCACGTCGTCTCCGGCGCGGTGATCGTGCCGGGCGCTGCCCTGGTGGAGTTGGCGGTGCGGGCGGGTGACGAGGTGGGCGCGTCGCGGGTGCGGGAGCTGACCGTGGCCGCGCCGTTGGTGCTGCCGCAGGCGGGTGCGGTGCGGGTGCAGGTACGCGTCGGCGCGGCCGACGAGGCGGGCGTGCGTGTGGTGGCCGTGCACTCGCAGCCCGAGGGTGATCCCGAGGCGGAGTGGGTTTCGCACGCGGAGGGTGTGCTGGAGCCGGCGTCGGCCGACGAGCCGGGCGTGGGGGAGTGGCCGCCGGTCGACGGCGTCGAGGTGGACGTGGCGGGCTGGTATCCGGCCCTGGCCGAGCGCGGCCTGTCGTACGGGCCGGTGTTCCGGGGGCTGCGCCGGGTGTGGACGGGCGGCGACGAGGTGTTCGCCGAGGTGGTGTTGCCGGACGAGGTGGCCGGTGACGCCGCGGGGTTCGGCGTGCACCCGGCGCTGCTGGACGCCGCCCTGCACCCGATCGGGCTGCTGTCCGGCTCGGAGGGCTCGGGCGGGGCGCGGGTGCCGTTCGCGTTCGAGGGTGTGCAGGTGTGGGCCTCGGGTGCGCGGGTGCTGCGGGTGCGGTTGACCCGCAACGGTTCGGCGGTGCGCCTGGTCGCGTGCGACGAGTCGGGCGCGGCCGTGGTGTCGGTGGACACCCTCGCGCTGCGCGAGCTGACCGGGGTGTCGGCGTCCCCGGACGCGTCGGCCCGGTCGCTGTTCGAGGTCGCCTGGCAGGCCCAGGAGGTCGCCCCGGCCGGGGACGCCTCCGGGTGGGCGCTGCTCGGCTCGCCCGCCGCCGGCCTGCCGGCCGTCGCTGAGCTGCCGGTGTACGCCGACGTCGAGGCGGTCGCCGTGGCGTCGGGTGTGGCGCCGCGTCTGTTGCTGGTGCCGGCCGGTGGCCTGCGCCGGGCCCTGCACGCCGAGACGGAACCTGCTTCGGTCCCCGGTGAGATGCCCGCCGCCGTCGACAATGGCCCCGAGTCGGTGCGGGCGGCGACGTCGCAGGTGCTGGCGACGGTGCGGTCCTGGCTGGCGGCGGACGCGCTGGCGGAGTCGCGGCTGGTGGTGGTGACCCGGGGTGCGGTGTCGATCGGGGACGGAGACCGGGTCACCGACCTGGCCGCAGCGGCGGTCTGGGGTCTGCTGCGCTCGGCGCAGTCGGAGCATCCGGGCCGCATCGTGCTGGCGGACGTCGACGGTGACGCGGACGCCGGGCTGCTGGCTGTGCTGGGTTCCGTGGCCGACGAGCCGGTGACGTTCGGTGGTCAGGTCGCGGTGCGCTCGGGTGAGGTGTTCGTGCCGCGTCTGGTGCGCGCGGTAGCGTCCTCGTCGGCGGACGGTGCCGTGGTGGGTGACGGCGCCGTGCTGGTGACCGGCGGTACGGGCGCGTTGGGCGCGCTGGTGGCGGAGCATCTGGTGTCGGCGCACGGGGTGCGGTCGCTGGTGCTGGTGTCTCGGCGTGGCCCGGCAGCTGCGGGTGCGGGTGAGTTGTCGGAGCGGTTGTCCGCGTTGGGTGCGTCGGTGCGGGTGGTCGCCTGTGACGTGACGGACCGGGACCAGGTGTTCGGGCTGGTCGGTGAGGTTTCCGCCGGTGGCCGGCTGGCGGGTGTGGTGCACACCGCCGGTGTCCTGGATGACGGGGTGATCGAGCGGGTCACCGAGGAGCGTCTGGCAAGGGTGTTGGCGCCGAAGGTGTCGGCGGGTTGGTTGTTGCATGAGGCGACGGCGTCGCTGGATCTCGACTTGTTCGTGGTGTTCTCGTCGGTTGCTGGTGTGTTGGGTTCGCCGGGTCAGTCGGCGTACGCGGCGGGTAACGCGTTCCTCGACGGGCTTGCGGTCCACCGGCGGCAGCTCGGGTTGCCTGCGGTCAGCCTCGCCTGGGGCATGTGGGACACCCCCGGCATGGGCGCGTCCCTCGACGAGGCGGACCGGGCGCGATCGACCCGGGGCGGCATCACCGCGATGAGCGCCGAGACCGGGCTGCGGCTGTTCGACGCCGCCCTGACCGCCGGCCGGCCGGCCCTGGTGCCCGCCGTGATCGACCTGGCCGCACTCCGGGCCGCCGCCAGCGCCGGCCTGGTGCCGCCGATGCTCCGCAACCTGGTCGGTACGACCACGACCCGCCGCCAGGCGGGACAGGGCACCACCTGGGCGACCCGCATCGGCGGCCTGACCGCCGACGAGGCGCGCGCCCAGCTCGACGTGCTGGTACGCGGCCTCGTCGCGCAGGTGCTCGGGCACGGCGGGGCGGAAGCCGTGCCCGCCGACCGGGCGTTCCGCGAGCTGGGCTTCGACTCGCTGACCGCCGTCGACCTGCGTAACCGCGTGAACGCGGCCACCGGCCTGCGGCTGCCCTCAGTGCGGTTACCACTAGTATTCATCGTTTCATTACAGTACACTAGGCACCTCGAATGTTCCTAATCCGACTAGGCAAGAGTTTCTTCCGAGTTGATTCCAGAAATCATTACGTAATTCAGCTCACCTCGACACCAATATGACCACCTCCCACCCGCGCCGACGAGCCGCTCGCGATCGTGGGCATGGCCTGCCGCTACCCGGGCGGCGTCGAGACGCCCGACCAGCTGTGGGCGCTGCTGGCCGCCGGCGGGGAGGGGATCGGGGAGTTCCCCACCGACCGCGGGTGGGACCTGGAGAGCCTGTTCGACCCCGACCCCGACCACCCCGGCACGTCGTACACCCGCCACGGCGGTTTCCTGTACGACGCCGGCGCGTTCGACCCCGCCTTCTTCGGCATCTCGCCCCGCGAGGCCCTCGCCATGGACCCCCAGCAGCGGCTGCTGCTGGAGGCGTCGTGGGAGACGTTCGAGTCGGCCGGGCTGGACCCGCAGCGGCTGCGGGGCAGCCGGACCGGTGTCTTCGCCGGCGTCATGTACCACGACTACGCCTCCCAGCTGATGGAGCTTGCCGACGAGGTCGAGGGCTACGTCGGCACCGGCAACTCCGGCAGCGTCCTGTCCGGCCGGGTCGCCTACACGTTCGGCCTCGAAGGCCCGGCGGTCACCGTCGACACCGCGTGCTCGTCGTCGCTGGTGGCGTTGCACCTCGCGGCGCAGGCGCTGCGGTCGGGTGAGTGTGATCTGGCGTTGGCCGGTGGTGTGACGGTGATGGCCACGCCCGGCACGTTCGTCGAGTTCTCCCGGCAGCGGGGTCTGTCGGCCGACGGCCGCTGCAGGTCGTTCGCGGCGTCGGCCGACGGCACGGGCTGGTCCGAGGGCGTCGGCGTGCTGCTCGTGCAACGACTCTCCGACGCGCAGCGGGAGGGCCGGCGTATCCACGCCGTCCTGCGCGGCACGGCCGTCAACCAGGACGGCGCGTCGAACGGGCTGACCGCCCCGAACGGCCCGTCGCAGCAGCGCGTGATCCACCAAGCCCTCGCGAACGCCCGCCTGACCCCGGCCGACGTGGACGCCGTCGAGGCGCACGGCACCGGCACGACGCTGGGTGATCCGATCGAGGCGCAGGCTCTGCTGGCCACGTACGGGCAGGAGCGTCCCGTCGACCGGCCGCTGCTGTTGGGGTCGGTGAAGTCGAACATCGGGCACACCAGGCCGCCGCCGGTGTCGCTGGTGTGATCAAGAATGGTCATGGCGATGCGGCACGGCCTCGTCCCCGCCGACCCCTGCACGTGGACGAGCCCTCCCC
>NZ_KK037236.1:0-8065 GCF_000568915.1 Micromonospora sp. M42
CGGCGGCGGCATGGGGACCGGGAGGTGCTCGCCGCGATCATGTTCGTGGCCACTTCCGGCTGCACTTGGCGGCAGACGCCGGAGGTGTTCGGGCCGTCATGGTCGACGGTGTATCGGCGGTTCACCGAGTGGAGTAGAGCCCGCCTCTGGGCCAAGCTCCACCGCCTAGTGCTGGACGAACTCGGCGCGAGGGGCGAGCTGGACTGGTCCCGGTGTGCGATCGACTCGGTGAACATGCGGGCGACGAAAGGGGGGACCTGACAGGCCCGAATCCCGTAGATCGCGGTAAGAAGGGCTCAAAGATCCACTTGATCACCGATCGGACCGGTTTGCCCCTGTCGATCGGCATCTCCGCCGCGAACACCCACGACAGCCTCGGACTTGAACCCCTCGTGCGCGGGATCCCGCCAATCCGCTCCCGTCGCGGACCCAGGCGACGTAGGCCCGCCAAACTCCATGCGGATAAGGGCTACGACTACGACCACCTGCGCCGATGGCTCCGCAGCCGTAACATCGTGCCGCGTATCGCCCGCAGGGGCATCGAGTCCCCCGCCCGACTGGGGCGACACCGCTGGACCGTTGAGCGCACGGCGAGTTGGCTTGGTGGCTGCCGCCGCCTCCATCGCCGCTATGAACGTAAGCCCGAGCACTTCCTCGCCTTCGCCGGGATCGCAGCCACGCTCATCTGTTACCGCCGGCTCACGCCGTGACGCACGTACCGATCGCCCAGATCAGCGCCACTGTGGCGGGATGTTCTGCATCTGTTTCAGCAGGTCCCAACCCTCGCGCTTGTGCTTGCGCTCCTCCGACGGGCTGCCCCACGGGGCGCCATGTCCCACCCAGTATCCGCGGTAGTTGCGCAGGCCCATGACGCTGGCGTCCCCGACATCGGGCTCGTTGTCGCAGCAGGGACAGATGGCAGCCTCATTCGGCCAGCCACCCTCCCAGAACACCTCACCCTCAAAACCACAGACCCGGCAGACAGTCTCCGTCTCGTCCTCTGCGCTCGTCACGTCCGCAGCCTAACGATCACCGCCAAATGCAACGACGTCTTAGGCGGACTGACGACGGCAACGACAAACCAATCACCGCAGCCATCGTCCACTGACGTTGCCGTCGAGCATGACATTAGCCCCACCAGAGGCAATTTCGGTGGGACTAATGCACGTCTATCTCTATTTCCTACTCCCCTACAAAGCGGAGAAATCGATGGGGTCGCAGCAGACACTCATGACACAGCATCACCAGCTTGTCTGCGAATTCTGCTGACATGATTTCCGGATTGGATCTCGTTTCGGAAATCTCTTCCAGCAAGGAATTCACTTGGAGCCGGTTCAGCACTGTATCCCCATACGGATCCAAGTGGCCGAGGATCGGATACCTTTTACGATCCACACCGCTGAGAACTGGGTCAAACCCTGAATCCGCTACAGCTGATGCCACAAGATCCCCTTTACCTGATCGCACGTCGACCCTAATCATCAGGGGTCCAAGTCGCGCGGGAGTCCTGGATGCATGGTGATCAATTCTCCGTCCCTACCATCACGAACGATCGTGTAGGTCTTCGTGGGGAGACCGCGCCTATCGGACCCCACTATATTTTTTCCTGTAACGAAGTACCGAATGTTCCCCGTATCGGCCTGATAGCGGCCGATCTGACCGGCACTCCCGGCAGCCAACTCCCCGAGATCTACGCCATCCTCAAACAGAGACTTCGTTGCATCCGCCTCGGCACCACCTCGCGTATGGCGAGGACGGACGTGATCTTCGATGGAGTAGACATCCTCGGCGCAGCCACCGCTGTTGTGAACCAATACCGGCGTAGCCCCCGCCAGCACATAGTACGTGTGCGTGCGGTCGACCGTGAGATCGTAGGTGCGCTGAGTACGCAGGTAATGGCGCGTCTCAACGACCTGGACCGACGAGCCCGTCGGCGTGATCAGTGTATCTCCGGCAACCAGGTTGGCGGCATCGACCCAGGCGTGACGATTAGGAGACCAGAACGGGTGATTGTCGGTTGACGTGATCTCGTCTTCTTCACCGGCAGCACGTATGGTCAGTCTTGTGAATTCTTTGTCGTCATTGGTGATGATGGTAGCAATGACTCGACGCTTGTGCGTTTTACCGGTTTCAGGATCAGTCGCCAGTACTTCATCCCCTACCTTGACGTCTTGAATTTGCCGCTTTTCAGCGTTAGCCAGTTCGACTTGCGTTCCCTCGGTGAAGCTGTGACAGGGGCCAGGCTTCCCAATACCCTTGCCCATCCGGCCAAGGCCGTCAGCCAGCAGAATCGGAATTGATTCAACAGCGTCGCGCATCGAGTCTTGGGCGCCCTCGGCGACATCACACTTCTTGGCGTGCTCCATGCAGTAGCTCTTAGCTACTTGGTACGCCTTCTCGAAGTCATGGGTATCGAGCCAGATCGTCCAGGCTTGCTTGCAGGCTTCGGCCCCGTAGCACGCATAAGATGAGCGGTTATCGATGGTCTTGTCGCCGGCCCCGGTGGGGGTATCCCAGAAACCTGTCCCTCGAATGTGGGAGCCGTATTCTTCCCAGGACATGAGCATTGTCTGGCGGTCTTCTGCGGAATCCAACTCGGGGAGCTCGGGCATGGGGTGGAGCTCTCCCTTGCCGACTGGCTGATCGGCCCGGGGGAGACCCTTCTGGGGCGCCTGTCCGTATATGTGGGAACAGTAATAGCAGCCGCCCCCGCCCTTGGTGAGTCCTCCCCGAGGGACGCCTACACCGGTACGCGGTTTGCCGGTCTGTTTCGGGTGGGGTTCGCTGTGCCCTGTGCCGTCGTCCAGCCATTCGCCGCTCGGGTCCGAGTGGGTGACGGGGTTGTTGTTGCTGTAGGTGTAGCCGTTGATCTGTTGTGGGTCGGTGAGGTCCATGATCGGATCGACGCTGATAAAGCGGCCCGTCTGGGGGTCGTACTCGCGGGCCCCGAGGTGCTGGAGTCCTGTTTCCTCGGTGTCGTCGGTGCCGCCCACGAAGCCCTTGGTGCCGGGCCAGTTGTCGGGGGTCGTGCCGCGTGGTTGCCCGAAGGGGGTGGTGCGGCGTTGCTGGACGGCGAGGCTGTTGGCCTGGACGGCGAGTTGGCCGGTGCCTTGGTGGTCGGGGATGGTGTAGCTGATGGTTCCGTCGTCGGCCTGGATGGCGGTGACGCCGCCCAGGTCGGTGTAGCGGGTGGCCTTCGCCTTCGTGGCGTCCTTGGCCAGCGTCAGTTCAGTGCTGCCGAGGTAGAGCGTGGTCTCGGTGGGGGTACGGGCGATGAGGCGGTTGCCGCCAGCGTCGTAGAGGTACGACGTGGTCTTGCCGTCGTCATCGGTGACGGAGGCGAGGTGATCCTCGGCGTCCCATTTGAGGGTCTGGCCGGGGCGTTTGTCGGTGTTACCGGCGTCGTCGTAGTGGTACTCGTCGAGGCGCTGCCCGGCGGGGCCGGTGGTTTTCGCGCTCGTGAGCGTGTGGGGACGGGTATCGCCCGGGGCTGGGTAGGTGTAATCCGTTGTGGTGTCCGCCAGGCCCTGTTCGCTGGCGGTGTGCTGGATCTGGGTCTTCCGGTTGCCGGTCTCGTCGTACTTGAAGGTCTGCCAGTACGGGGCCGGTCCCCCGAGCATCGCGACAGCGGGGCTTCCCGCGCAGGTCGTCGTGCCCTGTGCCCACGCCTCGGTGAGTCTGCCGAGGTAGTCGTAGATGTAGCACTGGTTGTCAGTACCGGTGCGGGAGACGTCGGTGACCGAGGTGATGTTGCCGGCCTCGTCGTAGTGGTAGGTGGCGGAGCGGTCGACGCCGGGCTGCTGGTTGCGCTGGACGGTCTGGTTGGCGAGGCGGCGTGTGCCGTGTTCGTAGGTGTTCTTGATCTGTGTGTTCGTCGTCGAGCTGCCGGTCGGGCCGACGGTCAGTGTGTCCAGCTGCCCGATGTAGTTGTGGGTCAGGGCGGCCTGGACGCCGGCGGTGCCGACTGTCTTGGGCCACAGCAGGTCGTCGTCGTAGGAATTGACTACAGATGCTGTGGGCAGCGAGCCCGCAACCGGGTAGCTCGTCTGGCTGACCAGACCGGAAGGCAGGTAGGTGGTGAGCGAACGGTAGGTGCCGGCGAGCCCTTCCTCCCCCTTGACCGACGGGATGGTCACGGCGTTCTGAGTCGCCCGGCCCTGTGCGTCGTACTTGAGGACTTGCGAGGTGTATTTGTTGCCGTTGTCCACGCGGGTGGACTGCGTGAGCTGCCCCTTGCCGTACTGGAGCGAGTCGTACGCCCACTGGGCATGCAACGTCCCGGTCGCTGTGCCCTCGCGGAGCTCGGTCTGCCTGCCGAGCCCGTCGTAGGCGTAGTACAGGCTGGTTTTCCTGGCGTCCGTCGTGTGGTCGATCTGGTTACGGTCGTTGTAGACCGTGGTGTTCGTCCCCTTGTCGGGGTCGGTGCTGCTGGTCTGCCTGCCCAATTGGTCGTACGTGTACGTCCAGCTGTTTCCGGCGGGGTCGGTGACCTTGGAGAGTTGTCCGCGTGCGTCGTAGCTGTAACGGGTGGTGTCGAAGGCGGCGTTGATGTCGCGTGTCTTGAGCTGCCGCAGTTCCGTGGTGCGACCGCGGGCGTCGTTGATGGTCGTGGTCGCGGTAGCTCCGGCGGGCGGGATGACGGTTGTGCGGTCGCCGCCGTAGATGGTCTTCGTCGTGCTCACGACGGTGCTGTGGTCCGCGTCACCGGCGATCAGCTGGGACTGGGTGGCACGTCCAAGCCCGTCGTAGACGGTATGGGTCTGCGACTCCACGGAGAGCGCGTCTCCTGGGCTGAACAGGCTGGAGGAGGGGCCACCGGTGGTGTAGTAGGAGTCGAAGCTTTTCTCGACCAGTCCTCGCTCGTCGTAAAAAGTGTCCGCGACGATCATGCCACCCTCGGGACCTGGAGACTGCGTCTGCCGCGGACGCAGAAGGCCGTCGTAGAGCGTGTAGCTGGGCCTGGTCGGACCACCCTGGTTGTTCAGGGTCACCTGACTGACCGCAGTCGGCTTCCCTTCGGCGATCTCATACGTGTACGCGTAGTCCGGCCGGTCCGTACGGTGCCGTCCAGGCACCCACATCTTCGTGGTACGGCCAAGCGCGTCGTACTCCGTGTACGAGTCGACACCGTTGGCATTGGTGGACGTGACTGGCAGCCCACGCAACGGGTCGAGGGCCTGGGTGGTGGTCAGGCTCGTGGAGGCGTCTCCCGCCTTGGCGGGCGGAGACGTCGTCTTGATCTGGGTCGGGAAGCCGGCCGCGGGGGTGTACGCCGTCGTCGTGGTCTGCCCGTCCGTCCGCGCGGAACGCGCCGGCGTTCCCGTCCCGTCCACAGTGACATTTGCGGACAGGTCCGTCGCGGTGAGTGCGCGACCGTAGGCGTCGTAGGTGGCCTCCCCTTCCAGGTAGGTGGCTTTAGTTCCCGCGTATGACTTCAGCGTCGCCACCCGGGTCGCGTCGCCCTTGGTGGGCGCGGCCCCGTAAGCGCCGCCGTCGTAGGCGGTGCGTACATCGGAGACGACGTCTTTTGTTCGGTCGATCGTCGCTGTGCACGCCTTCGACAGCGTCTCAACACGCGCGGGATAGGCGAGCACGTTGTTATCGCCGTTGGCCGTGTACGTGGTCAGGGCACAGATGTCGTCATCGGGTGTACTCGTGTCGCCAAGGTCGTTGACCTTGACTGGCCGCCCGGCGACGGTGTCGTACGTGGTCTCGAGCTTCTTCGTGCGCCACTTGGCACCTGCCCCGTCGTCCAGGGAGGTCCACTCCACGGCCTCTGCAGTGGCCATGAGGTTCGCGGTGACGGTGCCCCAGTCGCGTACCTTCTTGGCCATTTCGTGGTGCCACGGACGAGTGATCGTCTTGGCTAGGATTTTCCCGCCGGACTTGTCGTACGTCACCGTCTTGTAGGTGAAACCCGCGTACGCGTCGAGGTCCGTGATCGCGTCGCCCTCACCGCTGCCGAGCGTGACGCTGATGGCCTTGGTGCCGCCAGTGGTGTCCTTGCGGTCTCCGTCCATGCCCCGCAGGAAGTACGTGTCGGCCTGCGACTTCATGCCGTCGCTGCCACCGGCCAGCACGCGGGTCTGCCCGTACCCGCGCCACTGGTCCCAGGTGCGGTACTTCTTCCTGGTCAGCCCGTCGGAGTCGTTGTAGTGCCATGCGGCCGGGCCCAGGTACTCGTAGCGCGTGACCATATCCACCGCACCGCCAGTGCGGTCGGAAGCCGTCACCTGGGTGGTGACGTACTTGTTGAACCACTGCACCGCGGTAGTTGTCGAGTCCGGGTCCTGGTCCAGGTAGACCGGGTAGCAGCGCGTCGTGTTCGTCTCCGGCTTCGGCAAAGCCGAAGCGTCACAGGAGGGCTCGGAGTAAAGGACCTCCACATGGCTGCCGGTCTCGCCGTCGATCGTGGAGAGTCGGGACTTGATGAAGGGGGCGTAGCCGTCGCCCGTCTTGTCGAGCCGGTTGGCGAGCTGGTCGTACGCGAAGGTGGTCTTCGGCAGCGTGATCGCCGGGCTCGCGGCCTGACCCGTGTGCTGGATGCTGTCGAGCAGCAGCTGGTAGTCGGTGTCAGCCATGCCCCACTTGTGGGTCAACGCCCAACTGTCGACCTTGCCGTACGCGCCGTCCGATTTGAGAACCTGCGTGCTGACACCGGTCAGCCGCTTGCGAGTCCAGAACGAGGGGGACAGCCGTCCCTGGTCACATTTGGCGCCCGAGTCGCAGTTGAGGTCCCACGGCGTGTCGTACCAGTAGGTCGACTTGTCCTTGATCGTGGACGCCTCGCAGGTCACACCGGACTGCGGGAGGCATCGCTCAGCAGTGGAGAAGACGACCTGCGCGAGAGGCTTCGCACCGTAGATCTTGTCCGACTTCAGCCCGTAGTCGATGCGGTCCAGGAAACCGCCGCGCGTGTACGTAGTGTTGTCGTCGGCCTTGAGGTTACGGCCGTAGCTATTGGCTTCCTTCGTGTAGTGGTACGTCATCGCGTTACCGTGCGGATCGACGACGTAGTCCAGGTTCCAGCGCCAGCCCTGTGCGCAATAGGAGGAGGCGAAGTCGTCCTTGTGGCAGGGCTCGCCGGCGTTGTTGCCGAAGACCGGCACCGTCCACACCGAGTTCGTGACTTCATTACCCGACCTGTAGCCGGGTAGGCGGTTATAGCCGTAGTAGTAGCGCGTGCCGTCCGGGGTAGTCAGCCGCCAGTACTCGCCGTCCGCGTCGCCGTTGGCGAGCCCGGTGTCGTGCAGCCGGTCGATGCGGGTGCCGTCGTCCTGCTGGAGCTTGAAGGAGTCCGCTCCGGTCGGGACGAGTTCGCCGCCCTTGCCGTTGAACGACAGGAACGCATTGTCGTAGGCCCAGCACTGATCACCCGGCCGCGCACCGTCGGCGTTCTTCTTCTCACCGTCGTCCGCACACGGCTTGTAACGGCGCTCGATCGAACCAGTACTGAGGTCGAAGCCGTCACCGATGAAGGAGCTCTGGTTGTTGGTATTGGAGGTCCGCCCGTCGATCGAGCCGGAGGAATAACCCAAGTTCAGGCTCGGCGCCAGGCCCCCCGGAACAGCGGGCGTAGTGAAGTCGTAAGTCCAACTGAAATCGCCGGAGTTGAGGTTGGTGTTCCACGAGGCCGCGTCTGAGAGCGAGGTGGCCTTGTAGTCGCCTTTCTCCCCACCTGCGTCCGCCTCAGCAGCGAGGACGATCGGGCCGGAAGCCGACAGGGGCACCGCAGCGGCCGAAACGGACTTCGCCGCGGTGTCGTTGCGCGATGCGACGGGCGTCGCAGTACGGCAAGTGTCCTTCTCGGGGCTGGTCAGCACACACGCCGGGTAGGAGACGAGGTGGAGACGGGAGGCGTAGGAGCCGCCGTAGGCGCCGACGAAGGAGGAGTAGTCCACGCCGACGGAGACCGCACTGGCCTTGTCCGATCCCGCGCCCTCACCGGCCCGAGGGGCGAGGGTGAACAGGAGGCCCTTGACCCCGGCCCTCTCGGTACGGGCCTGGCTGATGACCTCAGTCTCGATCGTGCCCTCGGCAGGGGTTGACGTCGTGTCGGCCTTCG
>NZ_KK037237.1:0-7922 GCF_000568915.1 Micromonospora sp. M42
GGAGCGCCTGGCAGTGGCAGGGGGCAGCGCACGGCGGCGACGCGGTCGCGCAGGTCGGTAAGGGCGTCGAGAAGCTGAGGCCGTGCATCCAAGGTCACCACATGCGCAGAATGCCCGGTTTTGGCGACATATTGAAGCGTTTGGCCGCTTCCGCGTGGCAAGGGAACCCGGGCGGTGGAAGGGAGCGGGAAGGCCGAGGGATAACGAGTGCACAACACCCTGGCACCGGTAGGCCTCAAAACGATGCGTGATTCGCACCTGCCTGCGATTATCGGGACCGCTTCACTGAACCTACACAACGTGGCGCGCAGGCGAAGCAGCAGGGACACGGACCCCGGAGCCCTATCCTTGTCCCCGGCAAGGTCACCGCCCTGCCCGTACCAGGGCTCCCGGCCACCGGCCGCACACGACCGGCCCCCGTAGCTCAGTGGATAGAGCAGGCGCCTTCTAAGCGCTTGGCCGCAGGTTCGAGTCCTGCCGGGGGCGCCAGCCCTTCTCGACCTGCGTAGACAGGCGGAAGGGGTTGCGCATCACCAGGTGACACCTACCCGACCGAACGAGTTGGGCAAGGTGCCTAGCCGCTCAGACCTTGCGTAGGTGCCTTGCCGACTCAGGCAGGAGTCACCCCATGCCGACCCGCCCCGCTCTCCGCTCCCCGATGGCGGCCTCACAGGCCCCCAGCAGAGCCATACAGGCACCCGTCATCACCAACCTGCGGGCGCTGCCTCCCATGGCCGCAGACAAGCCCATGGAGGTCTGTGCCGCCTTCCTCTCCGACTTTCAGACGCACTTGAGGGCGAGCACCAACAAGCACGACAGGCCATACCAGGAGAAGACCATTACTGCCTACTCCAAGGCCGTAAGGGCTCTCATGCGTTGGATGGAAGGTGCGGAATGGCATGGGGACTTCCTCTCCCTCAACGTCCCCACCCTCAACACCTTCTTCCGGGCGTACTTCAATGAGCATGGACAGGGAGGGACCAACACCCTGCAAAGGAACCTGCGCCCCTTCTTCAATTGGCTTGAGGAGGAGTACGAGCACCCGCACCCGTACAAGGACAGGAAGTTCCAGAAGTACGCACCCGTAAAGGGGGCCAAGCCACGAACCCTCTCCGGTGACTTTGTGGATGACATGCTTCGGGTGACCGGCGGCGGTCACCCTCGCGTGAAGGACTTTGAGAGGGTGAGGGATCACGCAATCATTCGGGTACTTCTTGAGGGACTGAGGGCAGAAGAACTCCTCACCCTGGAGAAAGACTTCCTGTTCCTTGAGCAAGGACTCTCGCGGGTAGTCCCCCTCAAAGACGCAAGAGCAGCCGGAGAGGGAAGGATCATTCCCTTGCAGCCCAAGACCGTGGTTGCCCTTACGCGATACCTGCGAGTGCGTGAAACCCACAAGCTGAGCAAGGAGCCAGGGTTGTGGCTGGGAACCAGGGGTAGGGCCAAGCTCACCTACTCCGGTCTCTATCGGATGCTCAAGCGTCGGGCAGAGCAAGCGGGATACGAGGGAACCGGGGCTCACCCCTGGAGAAACCTCACCACTCACGAACTCCTTGAGAGCAACATGCAAGAAGGCGACATCATGACCGTGATGGGCTGGAAGGACTCCACGATGCTGCGGTTGTACGCCAGCGACATGGCTACCGAGCGGGCTGTGAAGTCCGTGAGGGCTCTCGGGGATAGGCACTAGGAAACCGGCGCTCCCTGGCGGGGAGGCGCCGTCAGACAGGCACACAGGGGCTCTCACAGATGTGGGGGCCCCTTCGTCATTCCCCTTGGCGCACGGAAAAGCACCCCCGCGATTTGCCTGGTATTCAGGCGTTCTGTATATTAACGACCTGAGGAACCCTGCCCGAATGCAAATCGGGGAGAGTTCGGGTTCTAAGGGCTTCCTCTCCCCGTTGGTGGTTCCTCGGGTCTCTCTCGGATTAGGGTCCGGCTCTCATGAGTCGGGCCCTTTTCTTTTACCCAAGGCTACCCAAAACCCCCACCCCCAACGGGACTAGCAACACCACACCCATCAAACGAGGTACCCAAAACCTCAACCCGAAAGGAACACCACTATGAAGCGTCATTTCACTCTCACTGATACCGGCTGGCGTTGCGCTGCCTGCCGCAATGAGTTCAACTCCTTCGACCTGATTGCCCGACACTACGACACGAAGGGGAAGTGCAAGCATCCTACTGCTATTGGCTGTGTCACGGCGCCTGACGTGAACAACTGGCACTGGCGGGAGGTCCAGAGATGAGCTTCGGGAACACGTACGTAAGGCAGCGGGGAGAGAGAAGGCCCAAGCCTTTCAATCCCTGGAAGTGCCAACGCTGTATGAAGTGGATACGGAATAGGGCACAAGAGGTGGAGCACACAAGCCCATGGACGCGTAACAGGGTTTGCTTTATGCCCAAGCCAGATAGGTTCCGGTTCAAAGCGCCAACCGAATGGCCCACCCATCCCACTAACCCGGGAACCCCTGAGCCACCCCAGAGAGACCCGCTCCCCGGTGGAGCGGTCATATCCCCTGTAGTCAACAGGACATAGCACCACCGAACCTGCAAGCCCTCAGCAATCCCGCTGGGGGCTTTTCTCATGCCTGCATGGAGTGAGACAGGAATGTCATAGCAGAGAGAGACGGGGGCGGACTGATACCGCCCCCTCTCCAACCCCGAAAGAAGCCACCAACTATGAAGAAGAACCCCACCCCGGAAGGGATGACCTGTGTAGCTGTAGTCGATGGAAAGTTCTGCGGCGCAGAGACGAACAAGGGAGAACTGTACGGAGCCGATTTGGCAAAGGTTCCCCTGTGCGGTCCTCACGCGGCAGAGACTTACACATGGAACATGAACACCTACAGGAATAAGCCGATCGCAAACCTTGAAGAGAGTGGAGCCCTAAACCACCACTCTCCCGGGACTACCTACGTGGTCAAGCTGCCCAATGGCCGAATCAAGATAGGCATGACTAAGGACAAGCGTCCCGCTCACAGACTTGAGAGCATTAGTCGCGAGTACGTCAACAAGGGATATGAAGACCCGCTCACCATCCTTGCCCTGATTCCAGGGGGCGAGAGCAGGGAGGCAGTAACACAGCACAAGTTCCGTCACCTCCGTGTCAGTGATGAGCTAGGAGAACAGTTCCGGGCTGAGCCGGAACTACTCCAGTTCGCCAATGAGACGGGGATACCCGATGAATACGCAACGGTAGTTATTGACTACGAACAGTGGTGGAACAGGCGAAGCAAGAAGAGGACGGCACCTAAGCCCATTCTTGACGATCAAGATGAATGGGACTTCTGAAAGGAACACCACATGTACAACGTGAC
Source organism: Micromonospora sp. M42 (assembly GCF_000568915.1). Taxonomy (NCBI): domain Bacteria; kingdom Bacillati; phylum Actinomycetota; class Actinomycetes; order Micromonosporales; family Micromonosporaceae; genus Micromonospora; species Micromonospora sp. M42. Next base: position 3,321 of record NZ_KK037237.1, read on the forward strand.
AGCAACAGATTTCCGTGATCAGGTAGCGGAACTCATCCGCAAGGCGGAGTCTGGAGAAACTGTCGGAGTAACAAAGTACGGAACCGTGAAGGCGGTCCTTATCTCGCAGGAAAGGTTTGAACGACTCACCCGAGAACTCATGAGCAAGTAAGCAAGTTCCACACATAGGGGACGGGGCCCGACGCCCCGTCCCTTTCTCGTGCCCAAGAACCACCACCGGAGGAAAGAAGAAACATGAACGACTTTGGTATCAAGCGACTCGCAGACGTAACCCCTAGCAACACCACCCCCTTTCTCGTTGAAGGACTGATTCACCGCACGGCGACAATGATCTACGGCAGGCCCAAGGCTGGTAAGTCGTTCTTTGCCCTGTCTGCCGGAATGGCTTTGGGTGATGGGGCTCCCTGGCTTGGTCGTGAAGTGGAGAAGCGCAAGACCCTGCTTTGGGCTCTAGACCCCGGCCAGGAAGACGAGACGTGGCAGCGATTTAAGACGGCCGGAGGTTCGGAAACCTCCGACCTGTTCATTACTGATATCCGGCCCGACGACTCTGACGAATGGTGGGAGTCCTTCACTGAGACCCTAGTCAATACAGGGGTTGAGGTAATCATCGTGGACAACCTCTCAGCCCTTCTCGGACGCGGTAGCTACAACAACGATGCGGACGTACGCCCCGCCCTTGAACGCCTGCAAGCGTTCCTAGACCTAGGGGTTGCCGTTGTGCTCGTCCACCATGCAGGCAAGTTCAACGAGGAGCAGGGTTCCCAGAAAAGCCCCATGGGTTCCACTGCCATTGAGGCTTGGGGCCGACAGTTCATACAGGTAACGGATGATGACACGCTTCGCATCTTGAGGGTCTACGGGAACAACACCCCTGAAAGGGAGTTGGGCGTAGCTCTCGACTTCACGGGTGAAGGAGACGACGGAGCGTTCATCACCCTGATTGGAGAAGAGGAGACAACGGCAATGACGACCGAACACGCAGAACTCGTGGCTAGCGCGAAAGCACGATGGGAGAACAGGAAGGACCGGAAGAAGAAGCAGGGGCGCAGCCCCGCGCAGAAGGCCAAGAGGCCGGAACAGAAGCGGGGAACCGATCACGCCTCACTCATCAAGGAGAGTCTTAAGGGTGGGGAATGGGTCAAGCAGGGAACCATAACTCAGAAGGTGCCAGGAAATCCGGCAGCCTTGAAGGCTGCCATCGACGCCATGGTGAGGAACGGAGAACTTGAGGCCAGGACCCAAGGAAGGTCCAACCTCTACCGGCTCACAGCCTGATCCGTTCCCATGTTTCCTATCTTTCTTTCTTTCCCCCCTAGCGTATATAGGTAAGAAAGAAAGATATCTTACCTCTATACCCACCCCCGACGTGAAGACAGATGAGGAGTCGAGAGAAGGCAGAGACAGGGAAGTGCTTCGGTCTTCTCTCTGACCGAGGGGCCCGCCGTCAAGGCGGACCCACACTGTGTCGACACCCTGCAACTCAAGCGCCGTGCGGCTAAGCAGGAACGCTGCGCGGCCCCAGGGCCGCTTCGCTATACCGGAGAGGAATAGAGGGGAACCTACCCACTCGCACTTTCTTAGAGTGAGTCACAGCGGGGGGCCTCAAGCCCCCCGGTCATGTGTAGGCATATCCCTCAGAGGCCGCGTCTGCTTCTCTCCGGAGCTAGGCACAGCGGGAGGCTTCCGGCCTCCCGGTCTATCCCCCCGATTTCCTTCCGGGTTTTTAGATGTTCCCTCCTTCCCTTCTCCGATGCCCGGACAGCGGGAGGCTTCCGGCCTCCCGGTCATTGTGTGGGTTGTCCTGTTCTTTCCTTCGACTTACTCCCGTATCTCTCTCCGGAGCTAGGCACCCCTCACGGGTGCCGTTACTAACATCCCTCAGGCGTTACTTACGCGTTAGCACTCACTGTGTTACGCGTAACTAACTCCATCACCCGCGTAACTCGCCAGGGGTTGCGCGTTACCCGAACCACCATCAACGTAAGGAAAACCATGACTGACGTTACTTACGAACTTCGCTCTATCCGTAGAACTGCCAAGGTCGTTAACACCATGCTTTGGCTCATCGTCTCCGTAGCGGTCTTCTACTCTCTCATGACCTCCACTCCCCTAGTGGCTTCTCACTCACAATGGGAATGGTCTGGTTGGGCTCTAGGGGTTCTTACGGATGCCGCATTCATCCTGTCCATCACTGCTGACGCAGTTCTGTCCAAGCATGGAATGAAGGCCGGTCCATGGGGGACCGGCTTTAGGTGGGTAACAGGATTCTCCTCCCTGTTCCTCAACGCTTGGTCTTCCTTCTCCGAAGGTGATTGGGTCGGTGTGGCCATTCACTCCATAGCCCCTGCCATCCTTATATGCGCTGCGGAGGTAGCCCCCAGCTACCGACGTAAGTTCAAGGAGCTAGAGGTAGCGCTTACGCGTAAGTCCGAAGAGGTAACGGTTACGCAAGCATTGGTTACGCGTAAGTCGAACACCAGTAACGCCAAGCCGAACGTAACTAACGCCGTAACCAAAGAGAGTGACGCCGTAACTAACACTCCCGTAAGTAACGCCAGGACTAAGGCCACCCCTGCGGGGGGTGGCACAGTTGAAGGGAAGTACAAGCAGCCCCGGAAGGGAAATGCCCAGTCGGAGAAGAACAAGGAAGCCATCCAGAAGGCATTCCTTGACAAGCTCTCCGCGACCGAAGCAGCCGAGAAGATTGGCGTAAGCCGCTCCTACGTATCCCAGCAGTACAAGAAGATCCGTGAGGAACTAGATAAGGCAGCGTAAGCAGTGAAGGGGGTTATCCGGGGGCGTGAGGCCCCCGACATCCTCTACGCAATGGAGGTCTTCCCAATCACCTAACGCACAGGTAACCTCACCACATGCTCACAGTCGAATGGATGATGTTGACGCCCAAGGGTCCGGCAGTCGGAGAGAAGGACGTGGCCAACCTTGAAGAATCATGGCCAGTGATTGAATCCGAGATGCGAGGATCGTACGGAAAGTCTTGGGGAGAACATCACGAGCTGGCACTAAGGCAGATGAAGAATGCCTTCGGCAACATGGCAGCCCCCTCCCTGGCGGAGCATGGCGAATGGAGCATCCGAACACTTGGAGTCTCCATCACCCTTACGGAGAAGAACTCCTAGAGGTATCCTCCCCTGTCATGAAGTGGAACTACGACATGGACTTAATCAGGAAGTCCCGCTATGAGGCCCGGCTCATTCCGGGAACGAAGAAGTGGGGGGTGTGGGATGGTGAATACCAGTCCTTCTGCACTCTCCCTGATAAGCCGTGGGATGGGAGCAAGGAGGAAGAAGCCCCCAACCTTCTTCCCCTGGAATGGAATAGGCGTGCGGGAGCGCAAGCCTGGATCTTCCGATGCCGTCTGGCGTGGGGGTCTGGGAGCGTTCCGGCTCCCAGGAATTGGGCACCGGTCTACGTAGAGCCCAAAAGGACCGCAGGCAAGCGTCGTCAGAGTTCCTGAACCCTGCCGCACTGGAGACGGGTCCACCCTTGAGGGGGTGGGCCCTTTCTCTTTGCCTGGAAAGGATTACCGGGAACCCTGTAAATCCTTCCTATCTGTGATTATTCCTCTCCGGAGAGTGATTATGTCGGAGGAAACAGGGGACTGTACCGAACCAACCCTTACCCCCCATCCCTCATCCTCCCCAATCACTGCCCCCGTAATGGACCCCCACCTATGCAGAGACGTACCCCAATGAGGACGCACCCGAGTAAGGTGTGACCCTACTTCTATGCTAGAAATTTTAGGGGACTCTACTACTACCATTGATTCGCCATTAAAAAACCCCGGGTCGGAATACCCCCATGCACACGCACAGGGAATTGCTTCCCTTTGTTTGCTTGCTTCTCCAGGCACCATGAATTCATAAGTCAGTGCACGGAGAGGAGAGGAAGTCCAGACTAAGAACTCCTACTCAATAGGGAGGGTCGGTCTCTCTCTACCTATTAGGGCGCAGCACGACGGCCCGTGAGAGGCCGTCTCATGCATGTCGGAGGAGAACAGCAGCGGCACCGCAAGAGGCCCCGTGAGCCCCCTCTCACGCCCTCTTCAACGCCCGCCCCCCTCACCCCCGACAGCCCCCCTTACCAACCCCCCGAGAGCCCTGGTGGCCCTTCCCCTCCGAGGCCACCCAACGGGCCGTCAAGGGCCGTCCATCCTCAACAGAGAGTGACGACAGACCCAAGACCTAAGGAGAGCCACCAGCCCCTCAGGGGGGCACACAGAGCCTCTGAGAGAACTTCCCAGGTCAGAGCAGGTGCGCAGCCTGAGGGGCTGCTACCAGGTGGCAGAGCTAGGCACCTTCACTAGCTGGTTCTAGGCAAGGTGCTTGCAACACCTTGACAACGATCCGGCCCTGAGGCCGTCTCAGGCTTGTGTGAGGGAAAGTCCCTGGTTAACGTCCTGCCCCGTCACCTGGAGAGCACGACCCAGGTACCCCGTAGCTCAGTGGATAGAGCAGGCGCCTTCTAAGCGCTTGGCCGCAGGTTCGAGTCCTGCCGGGGGCGCCACGGGTACTGGCATGCCGCGCCCTCCCTCGGGAGGGCGCTTTCGTTGTGCGGGGGCCCTTGGTCTCGGGCGCGAGC
>NZ_KK037238.1:0-5724 GCF_000568915.1 Micromonospora sp. M42
AGGATCCTGCAGAGCCGCTTCACGCCGTGACGGCGCTGGAGGTCGGCGACACACTGGAAGCGGTTCACCAGCGCGTCTCCCCGGCGAAATACTTCGCCGCCTTCCGCAGGATCTCCCGTTCCTCCTCCAACTCGCGGACCTTCTTTCGCAAGGCGGCGTTCTCCGCCTCCAGCGGTACCGGCGGCTGGGCCGGTTCTTGCGTCCGTCGTCCTCGGGGACGGCTCACCCCGGCTGCCCTCACCCAGTTCCGCAGGGTCTCCGGGTTGATCCCCAGATCGGCCGCGACCGACCTGATCGTCGCTTCCGGCCGCGACTCGTACAGCGCGACCGCGTCCGCCTTGAACTCCGGCGGGTAGTTCTTCATGACCACGAGATGTCCGTTCTCAGATCCTCAGGATCCAGTGTCTCGTGTGTCCAGGATCAGGGGTCAAGGCCCCTCCTCCGTGCTCAACGCCAGACCGGGCAAGACGCCAAGTAGTACGTCATAGACCTGCTAGACCCAGCTAAACCGGGTATGACCCGCCCAGATGCCGGTAGTGTAAGCGTGGTTGATGTGCTTACGTTGACTGCCGACTGGAGGTTCCACCGTGGCTGAACCGTGGCTTTCCGCCGACGACATCGCCGCCCACCTCGGCATCACGAAGGACACCGTCTATGGGTGGATCGCCGAGAAGGGCATGCCGGCCCACAAGCTCGGCCGTCTCTGGAAGTTCCAGACCAGTGAAATCGATGAGTGGGTGCGCAGTGGCGGTGCCGCGTCATCGAGTGACCACGCAGAGTCAGGCTGACCTGAGAGTCTCCGCCCACTGGGATGGCGTCGGTATCGGCTGAGTGCTGTATTCTGATCAACTTTCCTGGTTCCCGAAAGGAGGTGCCGCCCCGTGGTGGAACGGACCGCCCCTGCGTCGCGCTATGCGCTCTCGTTCACCAGTGGTGCCCTCCTCATGTGCGAGGCTTCCATCGCTGCGCCGCTGTACCTGCGCGAGCGTGACTGGTCGAAGGTGTGCGCAGTCATCGAGCAGGACAACCTGCTCCAGGCTCGCACGGTCGCGTCGGGGCGACGCCTCGCCCGTGAGGTCACCCAGCGGCTCGCTGCGCTCACTGACGGCGAGATTGAACTGCTCGTCGACGCGACGGCCACTGAGCGCGGACATTTGTTGTGGGCGGCTGCGTGCCGTCGCTATGACCTGATCGGCGAGTTCGCCGAGGAAGTGGTGCGTGAGCGGTTCCTTCTGTTGACATCGACGCTCACGTACGAGGACTTTGACAGCTTCGTTCGTGGAAAGGCTCTGTGGCATACCGAGCTGATTGAAGTCAAGGACTCGACGCTGCGCAAGCTGCGCTCGAACGTGTTTCTGATGCTTAGCGAGGCCGGCCTGCTCTCCGACCGCGGACACCTGGTCCAAGCTGTGCTATCGGAGCGGGTCGCCAGTGTCTTGTCCACGCGGACCCCGAGCGATCTGCGGTTCTTCCCCGCCAGTGATCACGATACAGGGAGGGCCGAGCGGTGACGCCGATCGAGCTGTCCAATCAGGAAGAGCATCTGTTTCAGGTGCTCAGTGGCAAGCGGTTCCTCCAGATGGAGGGCCTGAGCAACGAGGTGCCGTTCTTCATCTACCCCTACGAACCCGAGGACGCCCTCGTGGTTGCGGGGGCCAAGAAGCGCATCAAGAACCGACTGGCCAACAAGGGAATCGAGGTCCGTGAGATCAATCTCTACGACCTATCGGTGGAGATGCTCAAAGAGCGCGGAGTCTGGGATCGCCTGCTCGCCCTCGAACCGGATCAGGACAAAGCCGACTTCCGCGAGCTGCTTCAGGGGATGCTCGACCCGCAGGACCACATTTCGCCTGCGATCCGCGCCAAGCTCGCCGAGGGCGACTTCGACATCTTCTTCCTCACCGGCATCGGCGAAGTCTTCCCGTACATCCGCTCACACAACGTGCTGAACAACTTGCAAAGCGTCGTGACAGGTAAGCCGATGCTCTTGTTCTTCCCTGGCCGTTACGAGCAGTCCGACACGTTGGGGTCGTCGCTCGTGCTGTTCGGGCGACTCAAAGACGACCAGTACTACCGAGCCAAGAACATCTTGGAGCAGGAGGCGTGACTCGATGCAGTTGAACGCGATCTTCGCCAAGGACGTGCAGCGTCCGATCGAGGGCGTCATCAAGGCTGACGACACCGCGCACCTGGGCACTGAGGTCGACGAGTACGTCCTGACCAACGAGGCAGCCAAGGGCCTCGAACCCCTGCTTGAGGCGTACACGAACTACACCAACGCGAACGGTGTGTGGATCTCGGGTTTCTTCGGCTCCGGTAAGTCCCACTTGCTCAAGATGCTCGCCCACCTGCTCGGCGACGTAGACGGGCAGGAGTTCGCGCGCGAGCGTGTGTCCGAGAGCTTCCGGTCCAAGGCGCAGGGAGCGTTCCTCCCAGCCTTGTTGACTAAGGCCGACCGCATTCCCGCCAAGAGCTTGCTGTTCAACATCGATCAGAAGGCGACGCTCATCACGAAGGACCAGGGCGATGCACTGTTGAAGGTGTTCGTCAAGGTCTTCGATGAGAGCTGTGGCTACTACGGTAACCAGGGTCACGTGGCTCGATTCGAGCGGGACTTGGACAATCGCGGCCAGTACGGGGCGTTCAAGGCTGCGTACGCACAGATCGCGGGACGCGACTGGGCGCATGGCCGTGAGGAGGGCGTACTCGAAGAGGCCAACGTGGCCAAGGCATACGCCGAAGTCAGCGGCCAGACCGAGGGGACGCCGACCAACATCCTCACGAAGTACCGCAACGAGTACTCGGTGTCGATCGAGGACTTCGCCAACGAGGTCAAGGCGTGGATCGACAGGCAGGCCGTGGGCTTCCGTCTGAACTTCTTCGTGGACGAGGTCGGCCAGTTCATCGGGTCCAACACGCACCTGATGCTGAACCTCCAGACGATCGCCGAGTCTCTGAATACCAAGTGCCAGGGGCGAGCGTGGGTATTCGTCACTTCCCAGGAGGACATGGATAAGGTCGTCGGCGACCGCACCAAGCAGCAGGGCAACGACTTCTCCAAGATCCAGGCGCGATTCAGGACACGAGTCAAGCTCACCAGCGCCGACGTTGAGGAAGTCATCCGCAAGCGGCTGCTGGAGAAGAACGAGGTGGGTGAGTCTGCGCTGGCGACGGTGTACGCCGAGCAGCACGCGAACTTCAAAACACTGTTCGACTTCGTTGACGGCGCGAAGATCTACCGCAACTACACGGACGAGGTGCACTTCGTCGGCACCTACCCGTTCGTCAGTTATCAGTTCCCCCTCTTCCAAGCGGCGATAGAGGGCATCTCGGACCACAATGTGTTCGAGGGCCGCAACAGCTCGGTCGGTGAGCGCTCCATGCTCGGCGTCGTGCAGCAGGTCGCCAAGGACGTCGGCGACGTCGAGGTGGGCAGACTCGCGACCTTCGACCACATGTTCGCTGGCATCCGTGCCTCGCTGAAGTCTGCCGCGCAGCGCTCGATCGATGTCGCCGAGCGCAACCTCGACAACGAGCTTGCTGTGCGTCTACTCAAGGCGCTGTTCCTGGTCAAGTACGTCGAGGGCTTCCACGCGACCCCGCGCAACCTGACCGTGCTCGTCTACGACCGGTTCGGGCTTGACCTGCCCGCACTGTCCAAGCAGGTACAGGAGGCCCTGACGCTGCTGGAGACTCAGACGTACGTGCAGCGCAACGGCAACGTCTACGAGTACTTGACCAACGAAGAACAGGTCATCGAGGAAGAGATCAAGAATGTCGACATCGACGCCTCAGAGGTCAGCGGCCGCCTGTCCAAGATCCTCTCCGGTGAAGTCATCCGCACCAGCAAGCTGCGGTATGCCAAGAACGGCCAGGACTTCGCGTTCGGCTACAAGCTCGACGACCAGGTGTACGGACAGCAGCGCGAGCTGACGGTTCACTTCATCACCCCCGAGTACCCGTACGGTCCCGAAGAGATCCGGATGCACAGCGCCGGCAAGGACGAGCTGCGAGTCATCCTGGAACCAGACGAGCGTGCCTTGTCCGACCTGCGGCTGCTCATCAAGACCGAGAAATACACCAAGCGCAAGCAGACGACCTCGCTCTCGCCGATCGAGGACCAGATTCTGCGCTCCAAGGCGACACAGAACGCCGAGCGCGAGAAGGAGCTTGTCACACGCATCCGCCGGGCCGTCGGCAAGGCAGAGCTCGTCATCAACGCCGCCGATGTGGCTTCCACCTCGCAGGACGCCGTCGTCCGTGTGACCGACGGCTTCCAGGACCTTGTCAGCCGTACCTACACCCAGCTCAAACTGCTCGGCGGGATCACCTACAGCGAGCAGCAGGTCGCCTCGTTCGCCAACCCCGATCCGTCGGGCATCTTCGACGACTCGTCGCTGTCCCAGCTCGCCATCCCGGGCGAAGAGGTGCTCTCTTTCGTTCTGCGGCGTGACCGGCTTGGTGAGCAGGTGACTGTCAAGACGATCGCGGGTGCTTTCCAGGCGAAGCCCTACGGCTGGGACCTCGCCTCGATCGAGGTCGTCATCGCGTGGCTTGTTGGCGCCTCGAAGCTCACGGCCATCGTCGACGGAAACGCCCTGAAGCGCACTGAGGTCGCGGCGGTGCTGCGCAACACGCAGAAGCACTCGCACGCGGTGGTCGCTCCACAGAAGGTCTTCGACGGGCGCCAGGTCGCCGCGCTCCGTACGTTCTGCACCGACTTCTTCGACGAGGCAACGGCCGCGCCGAAGGACCCCCTGGAGCTGGCCCGGCACGCTAGCGACAAGCTGCGCGGCAAGCTCGATGAGCTGAAGGCGCGGGTGAACGGGTCGAAGTACCCGTTCGTGGAGCAGCTGGCCGCCCCGATCGCGCTGCTCGAACAGGTCGTCGACAAGCCCGACGAGTGGTACCTGACCGAGTTCGGCCTCGGCGACGAGCTGCTCGACGCCAAGGAATCCGTGATCGACCCCATCCAGTCGTTCCTCAACGGAGGCCAGCGCGCCATCTACGACGAAGCCGCCACCTTGCTCGCGGTGGGCACGAACAACCTCGGCTACCTGCCCGTCGGCAGCGACACTGAGGTGAAGCGGTTGCTCGAGGACCCCAACGCGTTCCGTGGTAACCGCATGACCCAGCTCAAGCAAGCCGCGGATGCACTCGGCAAGCAGGTCGACGAAGCGCTCGCGACCAACCGTGCCACGGTGATTAAGGCCATTGAGGCACGAAAGACCGAGGTGCTCGGCAGCGCTTACTACGAGAACGCCACCGAGGACGCACAGCAGAGAGTCATTCACACGGTCGACCAGGTCGTCGATCGAGTCTGTAACGAGCGGCAGATCGGGCTCATCCGTGAGCAGGGGAACAGCTTCGAGGAGGAGACCTACCCTGCGTTGCTCGATCAGCTCGTCTCTTCGGCCCGCCCGGCGGGCGACACCGACGATCCCGCACCCGCGCCACCCAAGCAGACGGTCTCGGTCAAGACCATCACCGTGACAGGTGCTCACGGTGTGCTGGAGACTGCCGAGGACGTCGATCGGTACCTTGACGCACTCCGTAGCGCCCTGCTGTCCACACTCAACGCCGGAAAGCGAATCACGCTCTGATGGAAACCGCTCCGCTCAAGTCCTTCGCCGCCTGGGCGCGCGCCGCACTCATCCGCGAGGTAGCGGCCCGCATCTCCGTCGTGCTCGCTCCCGCCTCGCCCGAGCAGGTCGAGCAGCGCAC
>NZ_KK037239.1:0-5346 GCF_000568915.1 Micromonospora sp. M42
AGATGAGCTGTACAGCAGCCATCAAAACCTCGCAGGTCAAAAGAGGGGCATGGACCGGCTCCCCGCGCTCCTCCTCGTACCGCCACAGGGACGGGACGAGGAGGAGAGGCAGCCGGCCGCCGCAGATCAGCGGCGGCGGGGTTGAGCTGTGCGCGGGCCTTGAGCCGCGCGGGCCACCTTCTTGTCCTGAGGACAGGTGGCGGATCCTCGTCCACTGTTCAGTTGTCAAGGAACGAGCAGGTCAGGGCGTCAAGGCGTGCGGCAAAGCCGCCTTCCCGGGCGCACTCCTGAACCTGCGGCATGTGCAACATCTGTGATGCTGTACATGTATTACATGTCCACTACTGTGCAGAGTCGTGGGGGCCTCGTCAACCCCTTGCGGGAAGTTCGGTTGAAGCGAATGCCCGCGTCCTCGGCGTGAGAACAGATTCGCGCTGGTGGGAGCAACGATCCACCCACAAGTGGCGCAACTGCTGTACGAGTTGGGACGGCCGGGGGTACGTTCAAGTCGTCCCTAGTCGTCCCCTCGGGGGAGGAGTCGAGAGTGGCCAACGAACGCTTACGTGGCGCACTGGTACAGGCGGGCCTGACGATTGAGGAAGTGGCGGAGCGGATCGGCGTGAGTCCGAAGACGGTGGAGCGGTGGGTGAACGCCGAAGGTCGCAAGCCGTACCGGCGCTTTCAATACGCACTCGCGTCGTTGCTTGGCGCCGAGGTTTCCTACCTCTGGTCCGACGAGGCGACGGCAGTCGACATCGTCAGCGCGGGTAACGCCGAACTCGTGACCCTGTACCCCCACCGATCAGTGACGCCGAACTCGCTCTGGCCGCGCCTGTACTCGACGGCCAAGGCTCATTTTGACGTGGTTGCCTACTCCGGGTTCTGGCTCACGGAAGACGCCGCTTTCCATCGCGTAGTGAAAGAGAAATCGGCGGAAGGTGTGCCCGTCCGGTTCATGTTGGGCGACCCCGCTTGCGAAGCCGTCGCGCAGCGGGGGAGTGATGAAGGAATCGGCTCCGCTATGGCCGCAAAAATCAAGAACGCTCTGTTGAACTATGCGGCCCTGTTTGGTCTTCCGGGAGTCGAATTCCGCCTTCACTCAACCACGCTGTACAACTCAATCTATCGGGCAGATAACGAAATGCTCGTGAACGGTCACTTGTACGGTGTGGGTGCCTACATGGCGCCCGTGCTGCACATCCAGCGAATCCCGGGCGGTGAGCTGTTCGACGCCTACGCGGAGAGCGTAGAACGGGTGTGGGATGCTTCGCGCCGAATCATCTCGCCAGACGCTCTTGAGGAAAGGTCATGATGGCACGTATCGATTTCTACAACGACCCGGCCGCGCCAAGCCCGAACTCCGTGGTCCCGTCCGTCACTGCGGTAATCCGAAATGAGGCTGGGGATCTGCTAATGATCCACCGAACAGATAATGACCTCTGGGCCATCCCGGGCGGCGGCCACGACGCTGGGGAGTCAATCGAGGAGACGGTTGTGCGAGAGGTGGAAGAAGAGACCGGTATTCGCGTCGCCGTTCAATCTATCGTGGGCACCTATACCAACCCCCACCACGTCATGCAGTACGACGACGGAGAGGTTCGGCAGCAGTTCTCCATCTGCTTTCGGGCGAGTCCGGTTGGCGGTGAATTGCGTACGAGCGCAGAATCGAAGGAGGTCCGCTGGGTACCACCAACGGACCTCTCGAAACTGAATATCCATCCGTCGATTCGGCTGAGGATCGAACACGGCCTGGACACGGGCAGAACGGAGCCCTACATCGGGTGACCGGTAGCCGTGTTCGCCGCAGCCAGGCGCTCCTCCACACGATCCGAGGCCGCGTGAATTTCAGGAGCCGCACGGCGGATGAAGCGGGCGACGACGCTCCCCGACTCGTACCGCTCGGCAATCTCAGCTACCCGGGCCCGCGTGTCCGTGAGACCGCCGTCAGGTGTGGTGGTCATGTCGCAGTAGACCAAGGCGTCAACCAAGTCGGCTCGTTCCAGGGGGAACTCGTCGGCCAGGTCGGCGCGAAGTCCGCGCTCCTCGGCTTCCAGGAGTGCGAACGAATGGTTGGCGACGAGATTGGTGACGCGCGGGTCCGCCTGCTGACCACGCAGGAAACGGCCGCCGTCAAGAGGATGGAACCCTGTCTGGGCGAGAGCCGGAGCGTAGCCAATGTCGTGCAGTACGGCGGCAGCCTCCAGCGTCTCAGCATCCTCGTGTGTGAACAGCTTTCGCAGCCCCTTTGCCCGCTCTGCGACGCCCTGCACGTGCGCCCAACGCCGGGGGAGGGGTTCAGCCAGGACGTCTTCGGCGAGTGCGTACGCCCACGTGGTGAGAGACATGGACACCAGCCTACGAACTGCCGTCGAGGTTCGGCAGGGCGCGAATGCGTCGCCGCCGGCCCGGCCGGGACTCCAGTAGGCCGCGCCCTTCGAGCTGTGCCAACGCACTGCGCACGGAGACACGGGAAGCACCGAACTGGGCAGACAGCTCAGCTTCGGACGGGAAGACGCCCCCCACAGCTCCGGCGCGAACCAGTTCCTCCATCCTCAGCGCGAGCGGTCGCCGGTCGTCGGCCGAGCGCACACGGCGCCACCCGGCCCCCTGCTCCGCCTCGATGAGCCCTTGATCCCGGAGGACGAGGAGTGCCTTGCGCACCGTGCCCCGTGCGACTCCGAAGCGCCGTGTCAGTTCCGCCTCCGAAGGGAGCCGGCCGTCGTCCTGCTGAGCCCCGAATTCGGCCCGCAGCTCATCTGCGATCCGCTGGAATGTTCCGCGCGGGGTGGACACCCGAGATCCCTCCTGCTCCGCCATCGATCGGTGCGGTCGACGGCTTCCGTCTAGTCACAGGTGTACTTGAAGTTGAGTTGCAAGCGCCACTGCGGTCGCCGATGATCGACGGCCGGTGAAGGGCCCCTGTGGCCAACCTCCGGCCAGAAACGTTGCCCAGAACCGCGCAGAGCGTGAGTCTTAGCAGCTCAGCGGTGGTGACGGTTTCGGCGACCCATCGGTCTTGAAAACCGTTCCGGCTCGTTGTCGGTGCGGTTACCTAAGCTGCGCCTCGTGGATGATCTCTTGAGCAAGGTGCTGGATCTGCAGGGCGTGTGGACTGCCGTCAACACGGACGAGATGAAGAAGCGGGGAGTCTTCGTCCGTCAGGAGCTCCCAGCTTTCCTGCGTGGGTACAAGGCCGAGCTGGCCGATGCGCTCGGCGTGGCAGTGGACGAACTCGGCGTGGAGGGCAGGGATGGGACGGGGCTGAAGACCGAGATCCCCTGGGTTCGCGTGTACGGGGTGGACCAGTCGCCAAGTGCCACGAGCGGTTGGTACGTCGTCTACTTGTTCGGCGCTACGGGAGAGCGCGTCTACCTGTCGCTCATGCAGGGGACCACGGTATGGACCGGGGGCGACTTCAAGCAACGCAAGGTGGAGGATCTCCGAGCGCGGGCCAGTTGGGCGCGTCCCGTCATCGCCGAACAGGTGACAACGCGCTCCGACCTGAAGCGCGACCTTCGGCTGGAAGCCACCACGACTCTCGGGCGGGGCTACGGGCCCGGGACCGTCGTCGCCTTTGAGTACTCGCGGGAGACGCTGCCGGGGCAGGAGGTGCTCCTCGCGGATCTGCGCTACATGCTTGGCCTTTTGCGGAGGCTCTACGAAGCCGAGCGACTGGCGCCACACATCCCTGGTGACCCCGCCCCCGAAATCTTGGAGGCGGAACAGAGCGCCGCGAAGGCGGCCGGCCGCCGGACGCGCAAGGGGTCACGTCGGCTCAAGCCGGGGCAGGGCTACCGGCTCAGCGCGGAGGAGCGAGACGCGATCGAGCGCCACAGCGTAGACATGGCGACGGAGTTCTTCCAGGCGCAGGGATGGACCGTCAAGGATGTCGGTGCCCGTGAGTCGTACGACCTCTTGCTGACTCGGGTTGGGCGGAAGATGAGGGCCGAGGTCAAGGGGACCGCCTCAGCAGGACTGGACGTGATCTTGACCCGCGCCGAGGTCCAGAAGCAGCGCCAGTACTACCCCGACAACGCCCTCGTCGTGGTCCACTCCATCACCCTGGAACGTACCGGGAAGAAGCCGGTCGCCTCGGGTGGGACACTCCACTGCACCTCGCCCTGGAGCGTCGAAGAGGATGACCTCACCGTGATCTCCTACAGCTACCGGACTCAGGTCGGAACGACCCCCTCTTCCCCAGGTGTCCCCCAGCAGCGACAGTCCCAGGGAGATTCGCAGGTCACAGCCACCCGAAGGAGCCCGCTGTAAATCTGCCGGCTCAGCCTTCCCAGGTTCGAATCCTGGCGCCGCCACGCGGAGCGAGAGGCCCGGTGGCCAACCGAAAGGTTGGCCACCGGGCCTCTTCGTCGTTTCCGGGGGAGGCGTGGCCCTGTGTGTCACCTGTGGAGGACCTGTGGTGATCATCGGGTAGGCTGCCGCTTCTTTTCGGCACTCTCCCGAAGAGGTGTGAATGAAGACAGGCAGACGGACCGTGGCCGCGGCCGCGTTCGTGGCGGCGCTCGGGCTCTCCGTGCTCAACGCGCCGACGGCTCAGGCGGCGGACACGGGGATCATCGTGTCGGACCTCGTCATCAACGACAACGGTAAGTCCATCGTCGTGGGGACGACGAAGAGGGTGTATCCGACCTTCACCTTCAACCTCACGCTCCCGGCCGGCTACAGCACCGCCGACCCGTTCCGCTACGACGTGTTCGTTTACCTCTACCACGGTGACCTCAAGGGGAAGGCCGTGAAGGACGGCGAGAACATCATCCCCCCGAGCGGCACCACATGCTACGAACGCGATGCCAAGCACGCGCGCTGTGAGGGCGAGTTGTTCATCGACCCGCACCCGACCAAGTACTCGGTCGACTCCAACAGCGACGCCACGACGTGGAAGACCGCCATCGGGCTGACGCTCTTCACCCGTGACGACCAGCTCAAGACGCATGAGACGGAGACCCGCCCCTACACCGTCCAGCTCAAGCGCGCGGCCAGGACCACCACCAACGCCACCCCGGAGCCCGTCAGCAAGGGCAAGAAGGTCACCGTCACGGGCAAGGCGACCCGGGCGAACTGGAGCACGAAGAAGTACGACGCCTACAGCGGCCGTACCGTCAGCCTCCAGTTCCGCGCCAAGGGCGCCAAGACGTACAAGACGCTCAAGAAGGCCACGAGCAACGGCACCGGGAACCTGAAGACCACGGTGACCGCCGGCGTCGACGGTTACTACCGCTGGGTCTACTACGGCAACTCCACGACCGGCTCCGCCACGAGCACCGCCGATTACGTCGACGTGCGCTGACGCCCCGCCACCCGCCGCCCCGCACCGTGCGGGACCGGCAA
>NZ_KK037240.1:0-5264 GCF_000568915.1 Micromonospora sp. M42
CCGGTGCGGCTTGGGCAGGGGAGGCGGCGGCCTGTATCAGGCCGGCCGCGAGCGCGCCGCTCAGCAGCACCGACAACCGCCGTCTGACGACACGTATGCGCCGGGACGTTCGGGATCTCATCAAGACGTCTTTCCGTACGGGCGCCCGGGTGCCGGGCACGGTCCAAGAACGAGAGAGGGCTGAGCCGTGCGGTCAGCTACGGGGCGGAACCTCGGTGGGGAGATCCCAGGGAATGTTGAGGAAGCTCACCTGGCTGTCGTCGAGCGCGCCCTGGAAAGCCCACACGTCATCGACGGACCCGGGGAAGAGGCTGCCGGTGTCGACCTTCCCTCCCGTCACGATGGCGCCGACGTCGAAGGTCTTGGTCGCCTTGTGCGAAAGGACGTTCTCGCCCCAGGCGATCAGGTCCTGGCACCCGGAATCATCCGCGTTGCCATCACCGTCGTCATCGCCGCAGACGTCTTCCTGCACGACGCCGTTGACGTAGAGACGCGCTTCCTTCAGCAAACCGTCGTAGACGACAGCCAGATGATTCCAGTCGGTGACCTCGTAGAACAAGTTGTTGGACAACCGCTTGACCGAGGCATCCTTGGAGTCCGCATCGGAAATGCTGAGTTCGAAACGACCCTGCTCACTCGTCGTGGCCGAGCCCGGAACCCAAACCACACTCAACGGGCTGCTCGTGCCAGCCTCCGCGGAAAAGATGGTCTTCTCCTTGTCCGGCACAGCAGCAGCCTTCGCCCACGCCGTCACGGTGAAACTCGACCCCGTATCGACAGGCATCGTCGCGGTCGAGAGATAGGCATCCGTGCCGTTGAGGTCCACACCCTGATCATCGACATATCCCTCTCCCTTGCTCGCGCCCCCGTGCAGCGTCATGGGACGTGCCTGCGCGGACAGATCGGGAGAGGTCACCGGCGTCGTCGACGACAGCGACTCGAAATTCCAGCGCCCCTTCAGCACAGGGTGCTGACGCACCATCTGCGACACCTCCTCCGGCGAGACGACACGGTCGTACAGACGCAGGTCGTCGATCGTGCCGGGGAAGTAACTGCTGGGTGTCGTACTGCCGTTGTAGACGCCCGCGCCCACGTACATGGACTGGTCCGCGTACCACGCCTTCGGCAGGTCTGCCGTCCCGGCCTTCGCCCCGTTCACGTACAGGGTCAGGGTGTTGGCGACCGTGTCGTGCACACCGACCAGGTGAACCCACTCACCGATCTGCGCATGGGTACCGTCCGGCTGCATCGCACGGATGACTTTCGCGCCGACGGCATCCTCGGAGTACTGATTGAACGCCCACCGGTCGTACGCCGACGAGTAGTACAACTCCAGACCAGGAGCGAAGTTGCCGGCCTGCAAAGCGATGTCCGCCGCGGCGTCCGGCTTCTTGTCCAGCTTCGCCCATGCGGACACGGTGAAGCTGCGCTGCGTGTTGAGGTGCGGGCCGCGGTCCTGCGCTATACGCCCGTAGCCTGTCGTGCCGTCGAAGTGCGCGGCTTTGCCCGTCACACCCTCAACCCCGGTGGTCACCCCGCCCGAGTACTTCGCCGGGAACACCTGACCGTGGCCCTCGACCTTCGTCGCACCCGCGGCCTCATCGAGCGGGAACTGAGCGACCGCAGGACGGCCCGGATCGCCCACGTCTTTCTTGTCCTTCAGGACCGCGACCTCGTTGACCGTCAGCGGCTTGTCGAAGACCTGCACCTCATCGATGAGGCCCGGGAAGAACGCGCTCCGCCCACCACCGTCGTACGAACCGGCTCCGATCTGGAACCCCCGCCGCGCCTCCCACGGAGTGCTGTACGCCGTCTCCCCCGCAAGTTTTCCGTCCACGTACAGCGCGAGCTTGTCGTCCGTGGAGCTGTACGAACCCGCCAGATGCGTCCACACCCCTGCTTTCGCATCCCCGGGCTGAGCGGACATGGCCCGCACGACCGGCACCGTCCCCGGCTTGTCCTCCGAGTACTGGTTGAAGATCCACCGATCGTAACTACTGGAGTAATACAGTTCGAAACCAGGCTTGTCGTTACCCGTCTGGCTCGCCACGACCGCAGCCTGCCCCGGCACCTTATCGAGCTTGACCCAGGCCGAGACCGCGAACCCATCGCTCGTATTCACCACCGGCAGATCGCTGTACGCGTATCCGTCCGTCCCGTTGAAGTGCGCCGCTGTGCCGATCGCGCCCTGCTCGCCGAGCGTCACGCCACCATGCGTGTCCATCGTTCGTGCCGGTGTCGAGCCCTGCGCCTTGCTCGCCCCGGTCGACTCGTCGAACTGCCAGGTGGCACGGTCGGGCTGACCGGCCCGCACCTTGAAGAGGTATGTACGCGGAGCACTCGCGTTGCCCGCCGCGTCAAAAGCCTGCGCCGTCACATAATTCAGGCCGGGGGCAGAAGGCAAGGTCTTGAACGTCTTGGCAGCACCCGCACTCGTCGTCAGTTTCCTCGCCGACGACGGATTCGCGTTGATCCCGTACCAGTAGGACGTCACGTCCGTACTGCTCGACTTCACCTCGAACGTTCCGTACTTACCCACGCCGTCATACCAGGGATCGTCCGGGTCGGCCGGGTCCGACGCCGGATACTCGGAGGACGCAATCGTCGGCTCCTTCGGCGTGGACGTGTCATAAACGAAGTAGCAGGCCTGCGGATCACCCGCGTACGACCACGGCGAGTACTGCGCCCCGTCCCACACCCGCACGTACCAGTTGATCGTCGTGTTCGCCGGAAGCGTCGACGGCAACGCCTGGGTGAACTGCTCCCCCGACGCCTTCAGCGCACTCCGGGCAGGCTTCCAGTACTGCTTCTTGCCAGCCTTGTCCACCCAGTTCGCCTGGAACTCGACAGCGACCTTGTCACCATCCGGGTCCGTCACTTTGGTCACGTACAGCTTGCCCAGGGTGCGCACCCGCACAGGCGACGAGGACGGCTTGCACGAGCCGCCGTACTCCATCAGCATCTGCGACGTCCGCACCTGCGCCGGCGGACGGTTGTACTGCACCCGCAAATACGCCTTGTCCGAGAACCGCTTCCAGGCGTACTTGTCAGACTCGTCGCTCGCCCGGAGGCCGAACGTCATCGTCTTCGCCTTGCTGTTCGCCGCCGACTGCACCGCCGACTTCACGCTGAACTCGGCATCCTTGGCCGAACACCCCTCATACCCGTACGCGAACGAGTCAGAGGCGAGTTCCTTGATCCAGAACCCCGAAGCTTTCTGCGAGTTCCACGTCGTCGAGGAAGAGATCCCTTTTGTCTCCCACAGCTCGACTTTCCGCTTGTCGCACGACGCCGACCACGTGTTCTTCACCACGAACTCGGCCGACAGGATTGACTTCCCCGCGAACGTCGAGACGGGGATCTGGTAGAAGAGCCGCTTCGTGTCCTGCGGAGCGCAGTAGCCCCACCCGCAAAAACCCATCCCCGCATCGTGATCACCGTTGAACTTCCACTGCGGCGACGACGCCCAGTACTCCGACGCCATCGTCCACGACGACGCCTTCGGCGTGTACCACTGCGGATCGATGAACACCGGATACTGCGTGTCCTCGCCAGCGAGTACGTCCTCGTCCGGCGTCAGTATCAACTCCCTGCCACCCGCAGGCACCTCCACAGCGACCGGGGCCAGCTTGCCCGACTCCGCCGCACCCGGCTCTCCGTCCCCCGCACCGGCAGATACTGTCGCGGAACGTGCCGCCTTCGCAGCCCCCTCCGCGCCCACACCCGTGCCCGGCCCAGGCGAGGAATCCCACATCTGCGGCGTCGGCGCCTCGAACACGGCGCTGCCCGCACCGTCATCAACGGCTTCAAGACCGCCCTGCGCAGTCTCCTTGACCGCCATTCCCTCCGCCGCCAGCTTCAGCCTCAGCGACTTCAGCTCCGGATTAGCCGCCGCCTGAGCACTCTTCACCACAAGCAACTGCGTGAACCCGTCCACCTGCGCACCCATCTGCAGGTCAACACCCGGCAGCACCTCCGCATACGTCGCGGTGTCCCCCGACACCTGCGGCTTCGGCAACGCGGACGGCCACGACAGAGCGAGTTCACGTCCCGCCCGCTCCATGCGCACCAGCGGCTGATCACCGCCAGCCGAGAACGTCACATCCGTCACAGCCGCCTTCGGCCGCACACCGTCCGTGGACACCGCCAGGTCGGTGTCCACATCGACCCACTTACCATCCTTGCGGGTACGCACCGGACGCAAGTACTCCCGCGCCTCCAAATGCCCCTCCGGCGTCGCGAACACATCCCGCGACTCCCCACGTCGGGAGACCACCTCGACCGGCTTCCCCGAAGCCTTCGCCTCAGCAATCGCCCGATCCGTCTCCGACGCCGCCTGCTCCCCCTGCGTCCCAGCGCCAGGGCCACCGACGGCCTGCTGCGACGTCCCACCGGCCTCCGGGCCATCAGCGGCAGAAACAGGACCCGCAGCGAGCGGCAGCAACCCCACCGTCAGCGCCGCCCCCAGCAAAACGCCGCCCCAACGCCCACCACGCCGCTGACGACGACCCCCCACAGGCACACCTCGCCCACGATCTCTACGCCCGCGCCCCACAACCCCACCCCTGACACACAGAAAAAACACAAGTGGAGCGAGTAAACGATCACAAGAGAGCCATCGTCAAGGAGCACAGGCCGCGACCTACCTGATGACCAACTGCCGCAAGACGGACACAAATTCACTATGCACGCACAGAGGCACATCCATGCAAATGCCCTGCTTTCCAAGCATTACCCATACGCTTAAATCATGACATCTTAGACACCGATCAAGTCATATCCCACGATGCAAATCACGGATCCAGCGCAGCGTAAGGAAGCGCACAGATCGACATGTCAATTTTCCACACTTGTCTCAATGAGCGTTGCCGGCCTCTCCTCTGCAGAGTGATCACGTCCTTGGCGACGAAAGTCGTTCAGTTCGGGCTGATGCGCGATCTACGGGAAACAGCCAGGTTTAGCGGCGCGCCGTGCAGCGTTCGACGGGGCTCTGGCCCCCGCGAGAGCCCGGTCGAGCGTGCGCTGGGTGAGGGTGAGTTCGCTGCCCCGTGTCCGTATGCGCCTGTTGGTGAGCCAGGGTCCGGCGTCCGCATAAGCGCGCTCGGCCCGGGGTGGGCAGGGCTTCCGTGCCCTTGAGGAAAGTGTTCGAAGTTGCAACTCAACAGCACGAAAGCCCTGTTGCTTCGGTGTCGTGCCCCGCGCGACCTGCCCCCACGCCCTGATCGAGTGGGTCGTCATGCCCATCGTCACCCGGGAGGGTGGCG
>NZ_KK037241.1:0-4966 GCF_000568915.1 Micromonospora sp. M42
TTGTTACCTTCCTGACCTGTGACGATGCCCAGGAGCCCGGTAACTAGGCCCTTCTCCGTCCTCCTGAGTCTAGCCTGATCCTCCTCGATCCTGCCTCCGTGCTGACATGTCAGCACGGAGGCAGGATCGAGGAGGATCAGGACTTGCTGGAGGTGGTGGGGGATTGCCACGAACCCGGGAATTTTGCGCCGACTCTGTGCCTGCTGAAGCAAATCATGCCGATGGCACCAGAGGCGCTTGCAACCGCGTCAGCACGCCACGAACACCGTCGTTCCCCGGCGAGAGGGGAGAGGAGGGGCGTTCACGCCTGGCGCCGACCTTCCCTCTGGTTTGGCCCTGACCTGCGCGGTGCGGAACGGGGGCACCACAGACTCGGGTGGGACGGATGGCTTTCATGTCCCTATTTATCAAGGTCACGAGGCTGGATCAGAGAACGCCGAATTTCAGTGACGGTAGTGATCACTCGCACAGACGTCTGATGCGTGGTGTAGCGTCTTCGCCCTTCGCCTTGCAGTCGCGCGCATCTGCCACCGCCCAGCACCGCCCTAACGGGCGGCACGACGCACCTTCGCAACATGGCCCAGCTTCTCGACATTGGTGCTCGTATCAGGCGGGGACCGCGGCAGATCGCTTCGGTGCGATCGGTGCGTCGACTGCCTCTGAAGCTAGCGCGTCCACTTGAGCGATGACCGCATCGTTCAAGTCGATGCCCGCTGATGAGAGGTAAGCCAACAGGGAGCCGCGAACGACGGACCGTACGTCCCCCGCCCCTACGTCCACACCGGCCTCCAGCAGAGCGTTCAGCTCTTTCTGCGCGGTTGCCAGAGCTTCTTCGAGTGAGCCGTTCGGGTTGATCGCGCCGTCTGCTGCCCGACGACAGACAACCACGCTGTCCAGGTTCGACGGCTCTCGGGCGCCGGCCTTGACGATGCTCGTCGACATCTCCCCTTTGACCGGCTGGACAGCAGTGATCACGAAGCCGGCGCGGCGAAGTGACTCGACCACCTGTACCCACCCGCTGATGCGGGCCTGATGGAAAGTGAAGGCGAGGAGGCCACCCGGCTTCAGAACCCGTGCGCACTCGCTCCAGACGGCTTCGATGGCTTTGCCGAACTCCATCGGGTCCGCATGTTGCACTTCTCCGGTTCGCCGCGTTGTCGCCGTCGCCGCATATGCCTCGTACGGCCGCATTCCGCGAAGCCAGGCGTGGAAGAAGTCAGCGAGCTCCGCATAGTGAACGTTGTCCATATAAGGCGGGTCCGTGACAATTAGATCGATGGACTCATTGGGAAGATCGGTTTCCGCTGAGTTCCGCGTGGCGACGTAGGCGATTTGGCCCTGGGCGGTCTCGAACGACGCCCATGAGTCGACAACGTTCGCGACCAGCGGCTTAGCGAGCCCGGTGACACGTTCGACCCCGTCGCCTTCGTTGACGAGATCGGCGGGCTTTATCTTGTATTCGTGCGCACGCTGCAGCCGACTCTTGTAGAGAGTCGAAAAGGACCCCGATGACTGGGGAGTCCCCCACGGATGAGCTTCGAGGGGCGTACGCTCTGGCTTGAGGACGTGGTGGCTGAACATATGTCGGACGGCGCCTGTCCCCTCGCCCTTGAAAGACGTGAAGAGGTTGTTGAACTCAAGGGTGCCCGAGAAGAGTGCCGCGAGCGCTTCACGTTCTGCAGAGGGCCCGGGCAAGTCTCGGATTGCGGTCGCGATCAGCGAGAGCGAGACCAGTTGGCGCGCGTTGAAGAAGTCGCGCCAATTGCGAAAGTTCCACTTCAGCGCCTGGTCGGTGTTGTTGCCTCTGGCGAGCTCACCCTGCGGCAGGACTGCGGAGTCGGGCAGACCGGCGAGCCGCTCCACGCACTGTGCGTAGAGGTCGCGATCCCAGTCAGTGATGCTCTCGTAGACCTTTGAGCCGTCCGGGTCCGCGACCATCTTGGCGTACATCTCGAACTCGGCCCTATTGCCGCCGAGAGCAGTCAAGATTTTGAAGGTGTGGCCTTGCTGACAAGTTGCCATCTGACCACGGACTGCTCCGGGCTGGCTGATCTCGTGGCCGTTGGGGCACGTTTCGGAGTCGAAGTCGTATCGGCTCTGCTTGACAGCCAGGCACTTAGGGCAGACGACCTGTGCCTTTGGCACCCGCTTGGGATAAGCGTTCTTGGAGAAAACCGGCGAGTCGAACAGCCGGACCTTGTCGGAGCAACTGGGGCATTGGACGTTCGCGACCCAGAAGTAGTACAGGACACACCGGCCATCTTCGGCCAGGTGGAAGCGGTCAATTTCCTCGCGGCAGGCAGACTCGACGGCCTCGTAGGCAGCCGCCAGACGCTCCACGTTCCAGGGCTGCATTGCTTGGCGCTGGACCAGGGTTGCCACGGGGTTGATATCGAAGCAGACAGCTCGGGCTCCGAGCTTGAGCGCTTCGACACCAGTGACACCAGAGCCAGAGAAGGGATCGAGTACAACGGCACCCTTCAGATCCAGCGGAGATGCGTATGCCGCGGCGCTATCGGCGTCCTCGGGTGTTGTAGCCGAGGCGAGAATCCCACGGAAGACAGTGCCGAGGCGCTTAGCCCACCACTTGTGTGTACTGGTCGCAGGGCGGTGGACTTCCTTGCGCCAGGACTCCTTCGTGCCGACGGCACTGAGCATCGCGGAGGGGAAGGTTGACTCCAGGCCCGTCCGTGCAGGCACCACGGGCGTCACGAGTGAGGCTCCTTCAGCGTTACCGTCTTGGTGTCACCCGCTCCACGCGATCGATAGGCACGGAATTGGTGCACGGTACCGGCGTTCGGGTTCGGCTCCTTGCGCGTGACCATCTCGTTGGTCTGCATGTTGAACTCGTAGGACACGAGCACATCGTCGACCTCGACCCGGTCCAGCTCGCCCACCTGGACGAGCTCGCTCGACTGCACCTGATAGTCGGCGGGTGCGATGAGTGTGGCCAGGCCAGCCGTTCCCGCAGCCAGTGCGAACGGCGTCGGCACGACGTACATCTTCCGGTCGCGGACCAGTATGTCGCCGTAGGAACCGAAGCCGCGGAACGATTTGTTCTTGTGGACATAGTCGGTGTCGGCGTTCAGGAAGCTGCCGTGGCAGACCACGAGATCGACGACGGGATACTCGTCAACGCCGCGCTCGGCCTTGGGATAACGCCCGAAAACGTAGAATACCTCGCGGCCGTTGTGGTTCCCCGTGGGTACCTGGGAGTTGGAGTCGTAGTCAGCCTCTCGGCCGGGGAACTCCAAACCCTTGACCTCGTAGCCCTCCGGGTGGTTGACGAGCCGGAAGTCCGGATACGTGTTCCTGCCCGGTTCGTCGTAGGCGAGGCGGCACGCCTCGATGCGCTCCCCAACCCAGTTCTGGAAGTGGTACTCCTTGTCGCTCGCCGACACTCGCTGGATCAGGTCGCCGTCCGCCCGAGCGCGTTCACATTCCAGAAACACCTGCTCGACCGCGCCCATCTGCTGCCCTCCGTCTATTCGATTCGTCCGACCGCACCGCCGAGAGCGAGGCGCGTTTCTTTCGGGGGCATCGTATCGGGAAGCGGTGACATCGCCTGATAGGCGTGTTGGCAGCGGCGATCACGCAGTGAGCGCCACCGTCCGGGATGACGATGCGGACCGATCGCTTCCAGGCCAGACGGGCAGTCGCATACCCCGGCCACACCCTCGGGACTGTGCAGGAGCGATTCCAATCCGTACCGCTACGTGCCGTGCACGATCGCGTGACCCAGGCGTCACCGGCCTCGACGCTGGATGCCGCGTCGAGATCCACACGACCCTCCGCCTGTGTCGACCGCGCGTTTAGACCCGCATGTCAGCCACTCGGCGGTGTGCGTGGTCAACCTGCAAAGAGGTCATCGTCGGAGTCCTGGGTCCAGGGACGGAATCGGACATCACCGCGGCGCCGAGCAGCTTCCAGTCGTCGGACGACCTCCTTCGCTGAGTTCTGGCGGGAGGAACGGCGAGATCCTGGCCACGTGCTCGGCCCACCCCCCTCCGGGCGCACGGCCACTCTGGTGTGCGCTTAACGGCCGGGAGACTCACGTGACCACGCTCAGGGAGCAGCACGGGTTCCGTGCGGGCGCCGGTTGGGCTTGGCAGCCAGGAACCACGCGGTGCGGTGCTGACACGTCAGCGCCGTGTCAGCACGTAGAACCCTGGGACCGACTGCTGCCGGGGGGTGTGCCTTTGCTACGGCACAAAACAAAACGTCCCGGACGGCATGTCGTCCGGGACGTTCTCACGAGGGTGGCTGGGGCCGGGATCGAACCGGCGACCTATCGCTTTTCAGGCGATCGCTCGTACCAACTGAGCTACCCAGCCACGCAGTTCACCAGGGTGAGCTGCAAGCGGTCCTGACGGGATTTGAACCCGCGGCCTCCACCTTGACAGGGTGGCGAGCACTCCAAACTGCTCCACAGGACCTCGACGTACGTTTCCGTACGGCAAAGCGTGCCCCCAACGGGATTCGAACCCGAAATTGTTACCTTCCTGACCTGTGACGATGCCCAGGAGCCCGGTAACTAGGCCCTTCTCCGTCCTCCTGAGTCTAGCCTGATCCTCCTCGATCCTGCCTCCGTGCTGACATGTCAGCACGGAGGCAGGATCGAGGAGGATCAGGACTTGCTGGAGGTGGTGGGGGATTGCCACGAACCCGGGAATTTTGCGCCGACTCTGTGCCTGCTGAAGCAAATCATGCCGATGGCACCAGAGGCGCTTGCAACCGCGTCAGCACGCCACGAACACCGTCGTTCCCCGGCGAGAGGGGAGAGGAGGGGCGTTCACGCCTGGCGCCGACCTTCCCTCTGGTTTGGCCCTGACCTGCGCGGTGCGGAACGGGGGCACCACAGACTCGGGTGGGACGGATGGCTTTCATGTCCCTATTTATCAAGGTCACGAGGCTGGATCAGAGAACGCCGAATTTCAGTGACGGTAGTGATCACTCGCACAGACGT
>NZ_KK037242.1:0-1473 GCF_000568915.1 Micromonospora sp. M42
GAGCCGTTCGCGCCGGGCAAGGCGGACCGTACGCCTCCGTGCGGGGTCACGTACCTGAAGTCGTCCGGGGACGCCGCGTACCGCCTCCAGACCGCTGTGACCTGGGACACGGCCTGGACGGGGACGGGCGGTGCCGGAGGTGATCTGCCGGACGGCACGTACGGGCAGCCGCAGGATGTCCAGGTGCGGGAGATCCAGTCGGTCAACCGCTGAGACCCCCTCCCACGCATTTGTTTTGACCCAGGTCCATACGGTAGGTACGCTCTGACCTCGTGCCTGGGGTGTGCCCGGGTCCGTGTGCGTGCTTACACACCGCACACAAGGAACCCGATAAAGGCCGCCTGATCCGCTCCTTCCGCGCGATGCGTCACGCCTCGCGACGGAGTCCCGGTTCCGACACACCCGACCGCGTGGGTCGGGGGTGTTCCAGGTTAGCTTTACCATTCGGCACACAGAAACCGGAGTAGTAGTGCCTACGATCCAGCAGCTTGTCCGCAAGGGCAGGCAGGACAAGGTCGAGAAGAACAAGACGCCCGCACTGGACGGCTCGCCCCAGCGCCGCGGCGTCTGCACGCGTGTGTTCACGACCACCCCGAAGAAGCCGAACTCGGCCCTGCGGAAGGTCGCGCGTGTGCGTCTGACCTCCGGCATCGAGGTCACGGCCTACATCCCGGGTGAGGGACACAACCTGCAGGAGCACTCCATCGTGCTCGTGCGTGGTGGCCGTGTGAAGGACCTGCCGGGTGTTCGCTACAAGATCATCCGAGGCTCGCTCGACACCCAGGGTGTCAAGAACCGCAAGCAGGCCCGCAGCCGCTACGGCGCCAAGAAGGAGAAGTAAGAATGCCTCGTAAGGGCCCCGCCCCGAAGCGCCCGGTCATCATCGACCCGGTTTACGGCTCCCCCCTGGTGACCTCCCTCATCAACAAGGTGCTGCTCAACGGCAAGCGCTCCACCGCCGAGCGGATCGTGTACGGCGCCATGGAGGGTCTTCGCGAGAAGACCAACGCCGACCCGGTCGTCACGCTGAAGCGCGCGCTGGAGAACATCAAGCCGACCCTGGAGGTCAAGTCCCGCCGCGTCGGCGGTGCGACCTACCAGGTGCCGATCGAGGTCAAGCCGGGCCGCGCGAACACGCTCGCCCTGCGCTGGCTCGTCGGGTACTCCCGCGCCCGTCGCGAGAAGACCATGACCGAGCGCCTCACGAACGAGCTTCTCGACGCGTCCAACGGCCTGGGTGCCGCTGTGAAGAAGCGCGAGGACACGCACAAGATGGCCGAGTCCAACAAGGCCTTCGCGCACTACCGCTGGTAGTCGCAGACCCCATCGAGACCGAGAGAAGACTGAAGCCTTATGGCTACCACTTCGCTTGACCTGGGCCGGGTCCGCAACATCGGGATCATGGCCCACATCGACGCGGGCAAGACGACGACGACCGAGCGGATCCTGTACTACACCGGTGTTTCGTACAAG
>NZ_KK037242.1:1600-4553 GCF_000568915.1 Micromonospora sp. M42
ACATCATCGACACCCCGGGCCACGTCGACTTCACCGTCGAGGTGGAGCGCTCGCTGCGCGTCCTCGACGGTGCCGTCACGGTGTTCGACGGTGTCGCCGGCGTCGAGCCGCAGTCCGAGACCGTGTGGCGTCAGGCGGACCGCTACGGCGTGCCGCGTATCTGCTTCGTCAACAAGCTCGACCGCACCGGCGCCGAGTTCCACCGTTGTGTCGACATGATCATCGACCGCCTCGGTGCGACCCCGCTCGTCATGCAGCTGCCCATCGGGGCCGAGGCCGACTTCCAGGGTGTCGTCGACCTCGTCCGCATGAAGGCGCTCGTCTGGTCCGCCGACACCAAGCTCGGCGAGGCGTACGACGTCGTCGACATCCCGGCGAGCCACACCGAGACCGCCGCCGAGTGGCGCGCGAAGCTCGTCGAGGGCGTCGCCGAGAACGACGAAGAGATGATGGAGCTGTACCTGGAGGGCACCGAGCCCACCGAGGAGCAGCTGTACGCGGCGATCCGCCGTATCACCATCGCCTCGGGCAAGGGCGACGGCACCACCGTCACCCCCGTCTTCTGTGGCACCGCGTTCAAGAACAAGGGCGTGCAGCCCCTGCTCGACGCTGTTGTCCGCTACCTCCCCTCGCCGCTCGACATCGAGGCGATCGAGGGCCAGGCGGTCAACAACCCCGAGGAGGTCGTGAAGCGTCGTCCCTCCGAGGACGAGCCGCTCGCCGCGCTCGCGTTCAAGATCGCCAGCGACCCGCACCTCGGGAAGCTGACCTTCGTCCGCGTGTACTCCGGTCGTCTGGAGTCGGGTTCTTCGGTTCAGAACTCGGTGAAGGGGAAGAAGGAGCGCATCGGCAAGATCTACCGGATGCACGCCAACAAGCGTGAGGAGATCGAGTCGGTGGGTGCCGGTGACATCGTCGCCGTCATGGGTCTCAAGCAGACCACCACCGGTGAGACCCTCTGCGACCCGGCGAACCCGGTGATCCTGGAGTCGATGGACTTCCCGGCCCCGGTCATCGAGGTCGCCATCGAGCCGAAGTCCAAGGGCGACCAGGAGAAGCTGGGCATCGCGATCCAGCGCCTGGCCGAGGAGGACCCGTCCTTCCGCGTCAAGACCGACGAGGAGACCGGCCAGACGATCATCGCCGGTATGGGCGAGCTCCACCTGGACGTGCTCGTCGACCGCATGCGGCGCGAGTTCCGCGTGGAGGCCAACGTCGGCAAGCCGCAGGTCGCGTACCGCGAGACCCTGCGCAAGCCCGTCGAGCGCCTCGACTACACGCACAAGAAGCAGACCGGTGGTTCCGGCCAGTTCGCGAAGGTGCAGATCGCGCTGGAGCCGCTGGAGGGCGACGGCTACGAGTTCGTCAACAAGGTCACCGGTGGCCGTATCCCCAGGGAGTACATCCCCTCGGTGGACGCGGGCGCGCAGGAGGCCATGGAGTTCGGCGTGCTCGCCGGCTACCCGCTCACGGGTGTCCGGGTCATCCTGCTCGACGGTGCCTACCACGACGTCGACTCCTCGGAGATGGCGTTCAAGATCGCCGGTTCGATGGCCTTCAAGGAGGCCGCCCGCAAGGCCAGCCCGGCCCTGCTGGAGCCGATGATGAAGGTCGAGGTGACGACGCCCGAGGACTACATGGGCGACGTCATCGGCGACATCAACTCCCGGCGCGGTCAGATCCAGTCCATGGAGGACCGCTCGGCCGCCAAGCTCGTCACGGGCCTGGTGCCGCTGTCGGAGATGTTCGGCTACGTCGGCGACCTCCGCAGCAAGACCTCGGGTCGCGCAAGCTACTCGATGCAGTTCGACTCCTACGCCGAGGTTCCGCGGAACGTCGCCGAGGAGATCATCGCGAAGGCCAAGGGCGAGTAACTCACCCGAGTTCACGCCGTAGGCTTGACACCGGACCCCCGCACGGGGTGCCCCCGCTCACCAGTGGGGACGCCCCCGGGGGACCCGGCACCCCAGCAAAGATCATCCCTGGCGCCGATGAAGCAAGGCGTACAGAACCACTCCACAGGAGGAACCCAGTGGCGAAGGCGAAGTTCGAGCGGACTAAGCCGCACGTCAACATCGGCACCATCGGTCACATCGACCACGGTAAGACGACCCTCACGGCCGCCATTACCAAGGTGCTGCACGACGCGTACCCGGACCTGAACGAGGCCTCGGCCTTCGACCAGATCGACAAGGCTCCTGAGGAGCGCCAGCGCGGTATCACCATCTCCATCGCGCACGTCGAGTACCAGACCGAGACGCGCCACTACGCGCACGTCGACTGCCCTGGTCACGCGGACTACATCAAGAACATGATCACCGGTGCCGCCCAGATGGACGGCGCGATCCTCGTGGTCGCCGCGACCGACGGTCCGATGCCGCAGACGAAGGAGCACGTCCTCCTGGCCCGCCAGGTCGGCGTCCCCTACATCGTTGTCGCCCTCAACAAGGCCGACATGGTGGACGACGAGGAGATCCTGGAGCTCGTCGAGCTCGAGGTCCGCGAGCTGCTCTCCGAGTACGAGTTCCCGGGCGACGACCTCCCGGTCGTCAAGGTCTCGGCGCTCAAGGCGCTTGAGGGCGACGCCGAGTGGGGCAAGTCCGTTCTCGACCTCATGAAGGCCGTGGACGAGTCCATCCCCGAGCCCGAGCGTGACGTCGACAAGCCGTTCCTCATGCCGATCGAGGACGTCTTCACGATCACCGGTCGCGGTACGGTCGTCACCGGCCGTATCGAGCGTGGTGTCCTGAAGGTCAACGAGACCGTCGACATCATCGGCATCAAGCAGGAGAAGGCGACCACCACGGTCACCGGCATCGAGATGTTCCGCAAGCTGCTCGACGAGGGCCAGGCGGGCGAGAACGTCGGTCTGCTCCTCCGTGGCATCAAGCGCGAGGACGTCGAGCGCGGCCAGGTCATCATCAAGCCGGGCTCGGTCACGCCGCACACCTCC
>NZ_KK037242.1:4657-4999 GCF_000568915.1 Micromonospora sp. M42
CGGCGTCGTGACCCTCCCCGAGGGCACCGAGATGGTCATGCCGGGCGACAACACCGAGATGAGCGTCGAGCTCATCCAGCCCGTGGCCATGGAAGAGGGCCTCAAGTTCGCCATCCGTGAGGGTGGCCGGACCGTCGGCGCCGGCCAGGTCACCAAGATCAACAAGTGAGTTGATGCCCGGGACGTGTCCCGGGCGGTGATCTGAGGCGTGTCCCCTTCGGGGGCGGGCGACTCGGACCTGAGAGGGCCCGTACGACTTCGGTCGTACGGGCCCTTTCGCGTTTCGCGGGGCGTACAGCGGCGGGGCACGCCCTCCCCGGGCGCGGAAGGCGTGATCGCCGG
>NZ_KK037243.1:0-4767 GCF_000568915.1 Micromonospora sp. M42
CGGCAGCGGGGAGCCTGTGGACCGAGTCCGCGTACGTGTTCACCAAGCCACTCGGCGGGCCGCTGAGCCCCAACACGGACTACCACGACTGGAAGCGGCTGCTCGACGACGCGGGTGTGCACGACGGACGGCTCCACGACGCCCGGCATACCGCCGCTACCGTGCTCATGCTCCTGAGCGTTCCGGACCGGGTCATTGACCTGATCATGGGATGGGAACCGGGGACCGCCGCGCGGATGCGGGCGCGGTATCTCCACGTGCCGGACGCGATGTTGAAGGACGTGGCGCGGAAGCTCGCGGAAGCGATCTGGGGAGCGTCCGGCGCGGGGCCTGTGGACAAAAACCAGGACAACGGCGCCTGAGAACGCGAAGAAGGGCCCCACCGAAACCGGTGGGGCCCTTCAACGTATTGCCCGGTGAGAGCAATGGCGGAGGATACGAGATTCGAACTCGTGAGGGGTTGCCCCCAACACGCTTTCCAAATGTTCGTCTGGGGGTTCGGGGGAGGGCGTGTACGTTCTGGCCTGCGACGGAGCGGGAGGCGGAAGGGCTTCCGGGTGCCCCTGGACGGAGGTGAACGAGACCACAACTGAGACCAGAACGCTCTCTGTTCGACCTGGCTGCCAGGTGCCTCCCACGTCCACGCGGGCGGTTCGCCTTGACCAAGAGTTCGTCGAGGCTGCTGGCGCGGGCGAACCGGCGGACGGTGGAGTGGTCGAGCCGCAACGTCCGGCTGATCGCCCCCAGCGTCTCCCTCCGGCCAGCAGCTTCTGGACCGCTGCGTAACGCCCGGCAGTGTGGGCCACCAGCGGGTGTGACCCAGATACATGTCAAGGAGGCAATGAATTGATCTTGTAGCCCCGACGGGCAGCCGGGATTTCCTCTGCCGGTCGTCTCTTCTGGGTGGCTGGCGGCGGTGCTGCCTCTAGACTTTCGGCTCCCAAAGCTGAGAGGACACCTCTCCCAGATGGCTGTGTCGGACGGTATGACGCACCGCCCTTCGAGTGGCGACGACTCCCCCGAACTGCCGGCGGAGGACACGGGTGAGGAGAAGCTGCTGCTGCGGCGTATCGGTGACAGGTGGAACAGTCTGGGGCTCGCCGGGAAAGCGGTCTTGATCGGCGGCGCGGTGGTCGGTGGTGTGATCGTCCTCGCCCGCATCGGAGCCTTCGTGTCAGGCTCCGGGAGCGATGGCAGCCGAGACTCCACCGACGAGAGGATTGGCGACCGCACCGGCCAGGGGGAGCAGCGTTGGAGCACCAACGCCAGCGGCTACTGGCACTGCACTCACATGGGGTGCACCAAGAAAGCAAACCCGACCATCCTCGGTCACGGTTGCTGCGGCCGATGCCAACCGGGCCGAGAGTGTCTGAAGGTTGCCCAGCGTGACTATGACGGCCCTGGCGGCTTCGCGCACAACTTCTTTGACACTTGGCTGCACCCCGGGGTCTGCAACACCTGCGGCGAAGGGTCCGAAGCCCACCCGTACGAGTACGACTTCATACGCAGCGAGCGCCGCTAGACCGTTTCCTTTTCTCGGCATCGAGGGGGTGGTGCTCCGCCGTCTCACGGTTCGTTGGTGTTCAGGGCTTGCCGGGCGACGACGATGAGTTCGTGCCGCGCTTCCTGGTATCGGTGGCGACGCTCGGCCCATGCCCGCCTCGCGCTGCGCACGTTCTGGATCCGGTCGGATTCGTACTCGAGAGGGACCGCCGCGTTGCCGAGGAGCAGCCGGACCTGCTGGCGGTCCAACCGGGGGACCGCATTGAGAGCCTCAATCGCTTCCTCGTACTCGGCTGGCGGATTGCCACTCCTGGGGTTCCACAGGGGGGCTCCCGCAGCTCGCAGACGAGTGAGGGCGTCCTTGGCTCGTAGCGCGGCTGGATCCGCTTCCCGGGCCAACTCGTCGAGTGCCCGCATGGCCCGCTCCGTCGGGGCCTGCATCCGCGCGTTGTCATAGGCGGCCATCACGGCCCGGTTCATTTGGGCAAGCGTGTCTTTCATCTCCGGCGGTGCGGCGAGTTCGGCCTCGGCCTGTACGAGCCTGAACGTGTGATATGTCCGTTCCACCTCCGCTCGCTCTGTGTCGATCCGGGCTTGTGAGGACGTGTAGAGCCGTCCGGTGGTCTCCATGCACTCGGTGGCTGCCCGCAGGAGCGCGGTAAGCGAGGACCAGCGCAGGTCGTGCAATGCCTGGCGCCGTGCGGCTTGTGCTGCTGTGGCGGCTGCGTCGCGTGCAGCTTGTGCTTGGGCGTGCCCGCCGTGAGCCTGGACGCGTGCTCCGACGAGGGTGCCTGCGATGGTGCCGCACACGCCAGCGGTGCCTATCAGCGCGACCGTGATCTCTGTGTCCATTGCCGCATCATTGCCCACGACCTGCTGTCCCGGCCGCTCTGGCTGAGTTGTCGGCGGCCGGCTACCTGGCGGAGGTGGCCCGATAAGGAAGCGGGTAAGCAGGCCGCCGCGGTTCGTCGCGATCGACAACAGGGCGGTGGACACCCTGCGGTCGATGACCGCCAAGTGGCTGCTGGCCACCCTGATCCGAGCCAATACGGGGACGACGTCACGGTCGAGGCCCTGTGCAAGACCCACAGCGAAGGGTGCGAGATGCTCACCAAGGCCATGCGGGCCCTGGTGGACGACGCCTTCGTCGAAAATCGACCCTGGCCTTTGACATCGGAATCACCGCGTTCCAGGGAAGCGGACCTGATCGTTGCCAAGCACCGTAACGGGCCCACCGCCACGATCACCGTCGCGTTCCTCGGGCACTACAGCCAGTTCGCCGACATGTCCCAGACCTGATCTAGCGCCCCTGTGTGCCCTTCTGGGTGCGCGTCAGCCGCCCCAGGGCTCCCGGGTTGGCGGCGGCCGAGTTCGGCTTTGAGATCGCCGTACAGGGCGGCGAGTGGTCGTGCAGGCCAGGCTTTAGGACGGACGCGCAGTCCAGGAGGGTGAGTTGGTCGGCAGGGTTAGCTGTCGCGCTGGAGGACGGCGTCCGGGCGTGCAGAGTCCAAAGCTGAGGTGTCCCGACTCCCGAGAGGTTTAGTCATCTCAGATGTCCTCTCAGCTTGACCTCTCACTCGGCCCTTCCAGTGGATCTCACATTTGGCACTTACATACGCCCGCTGGCACATCCATGATCATGCCCCAGCCCGTTTGCTTCAACGAGGGTGAATCGTTTGGGCGTTGAATGCTGGCACAGCTACCGTCTGAGGCATGAAGACGACAGCCGTAGCCATGCAGGACGTGCAGAAAAATGAGGCGACCGGACGGGACACCCGGGCGGCCATTCTGAAGCGCTCGATCCGGGCCAACGTGCCGCTGCGCAAGACCTTCGTGCAGGCGAACAAAGGGGGCGATAGCCGGCACGGCCCCCTGAGGGACTTCGTCACCGGTAGGGACCTGCGGGGTCTTCGGGCCTACCTGATGATCGTGGCCGCGTGCAGCAACGGAGACAAGGGCTGGACGACCGAGCACGACAGCGCGGTGTGGGCGCGGCTGATGGACATCCACGAGACCGCGACCAGTCAGTCGGCGCGTACGGGCGCCTGGCGTGCCCTGCGCCGGCTGGCGGACCGCACCCTCATCGAGTGCAGCCGCAGCGGCACCAAGATCAAGGTGACGCTGCTGCGCGAGGACGGCACAGGAAAGCCCTACGACCGGCCCAAGGGCGACACTGAAGAGGACCGCTTCCTGCAGATCCCGACGACGTTCTGGACGCAGGGCCGTGACGAGAAGCTGAGTCTGCCCGGCCTGGCCCTGTTCCTGGTCGTCGCCCGCGAGAACGAGAAGGACTGGGCGTCCTTCCCCGGGGACAAGGCCGACGAGTGGTACGGCTGGTCCGCCGACACCCATGAGCGCGGCCTGAAGCAGCTCGTCGAACTCGGGCTCGTCCAGAAGAAGCCCTTCAAGAAGAAGGCGCCGCTCGCGCCCGCCGGCTTCACCATCGCCCACAAGTACCAGCGTGCCCCCATCGCGAAGCCGCGCAAGGCGCCGGTGAAGAAATCCGCCGCATCCGCCACCTCTTGACACAGAGCTCCAGCGGTACCGTCCGCGTCCTGCCGCTGAGACGGGGTGAGCCCGGCCGGTAACCGACTCCTTTGTTGAGTGATGAGTCCAGCTCTTCCAGCGCAGTGTGACGGCCGCTTGCGCGGCTAACCCCGCCGCGTCGCACTGTGCTGCCCGAACCCCGGACTTCACCCCGGGACACAAACGGTCGGAGTGTGGTCTGCTCCGGCCCGCTCCACACCGTGGCCGCCGATTTCGTCGGTCCATGCTGTCTGCGCACCCAGCCCGAACCCAAGGTGTGGAGTACCACCTGCTCCGCCCGTCATCCGCCCCAGGGGGAAAACATGGCCATCACTTCGAACACGACCCAGCCCGATGATGTTCCTGCACCGGTGCCCGAGCCTCCGTCCATTCCCGATCGGGCGGGGTGGGTGGTGCCGGTGACCGTGATCGGGGTGGTGGTCGCGCTGATGGCCTGCGCGTTCGGCGCGTTCCTCGTCCACGCGTACCCGGTACTAAAGGAGCCGTTGACGGTGGCCCTGAGCATCGCCACGCTGGCCGGGCTGATCGTCACCACGGTGGTGTCGCTGAACCGCAGGCGATGAACGCTGGTGAGGCGGAAGCTCCCTACTTCTCGGCATCCTCGAGGAGAGGAGGAGTAGCTGCGTTGAAGTCGGCGGTCAGCTGGTCGGCGTACGGGGCCGCCCAGCTCCTGCCCCGCCTCATCGGCCGCCGGACCCGCGGCCCGCTGTTCTTCAC
>NZ_KK037244.1:0-4667 GCF_000568915.1 Micromonospora sp. M42
GGCGAGGACCGCGGCGCGGCGTCGGCGCTGCGCGAGCGGCTCGCCGCCGCCTCCGGGCCGGAGCGCGACCGCATCCTGCTCGACCTGGTCCGCGGCACCGCCGCGGCGGTGCTGGGACACGCCACGCCGAGCAGGATCAGGCCCGCCCGCGGCTTCCTCGAACTGGGCTTCGACTCGCTCACCGCAGTCGAGCTGCGCAACCGGCTGACCGCCGCAACGGGCATCGGACTGCCCGCCACCCTCGTCTTCGACCATCCCACCCCGAACGCGCTCGCCGATCACCTGCGGGCCGAGTTGGCGCCCGAGCAGCCGGCGCTGCCGATCGTGGCCGAGATCGAACGCCTCGACAAGCTCCTCGGCGGGCTGCCGGGCGACCAGGTCGACGACGCGGTCGTCGGTCGGCTGGAGGACCTGCTGACCCGGTGGCGGGGCCGACCCGCCGCCACCGCACCGGCGCCGGCCGCCGCCGAGGAGTTGGAGTCGGCCAGCCGGGACGAGCTCTTCGACATCATCCAGCGGGAGTTCGGCAAGTCCTGAGCGGACACTGCCCGACCCGGCGGGACGGGCCGGGAAAAGGGGCACCCGACGGCGCCGGACGCCTGACCGGCACCGTCGGGCAGGCGCGCCCTTAGGGGTCCACGAAGCCTGTCTAGGGGTGTGCCGGTGTGGATCCGGCTCCGTAGGGTCGGAGCACGCCAGGCCGTCTCGCCCTGCCCACCGGCAGCCGAGCGGTACGGATGTGGGTGCGTGCGGTACCCCGGATGGACGGGAGGTCCGCATGGCCGGATCCGGCTTGCCTCAACTGCTCGCCATCAGCGACCTGCACGTGGTGCACGCGGAGAACAAGGCCATCGTCGAGCGGCTGCGGCCGGAGCGCGACGGCGACTGGCTCGTCGTCGCCGGCGACGTCGGGGAGTTCGTCGGCGACATCGAGTGGGCGCTGGGACTCCTCAGCCGCCGCTTCGCCAAGGTCATCTGGGCCCCCGGCAACCACGAGCTGTGGACTCCCCGCGAGGACCCGATCCAGCTGCGGGGGGACGCGCGCTACCAGCACCTGGTGGAGCTGTGCCGGGGGCTCGGGGTGGTGACTCCGGAGGACCCGTACCCCGTCTGGGACCCGCAGGGCGACGACCCGGTCCTGATCGCGCCGCTGTTCCTGCTCTACGACTACACCTTCCGGCCCCCGGGGACGTACACGAAGGAGCAGGCCCTGGCACGGGCCCACGAGGTCGGCGTGGTCTGCACCGACGAGATCCTGCTGCACCCGGACCCGTACCCGACGCGGGACGCCTGGTGCCGGGCGCGGCTGGCCCTGACGGAGCGCCGGCTCACCGCCGAGCGCGGCGGGCTGCCCACCGTCCTGGTCAACCACTTCCCGCTCGTACGCGAGCCCACCCGGATCCTGCGGTACCCGGAGTTCGCCCAGTGGTGCGGCACCGAGACCACTGCCGACTGGCACGTCCGCTTCGACGCCCGCGTCGCCGTCTACGGTCACCTGCACATCCCGCGCACCACCTGGTACGACGGGGTCCGGTTCGAAGAGGTCTCGGTCGGCTACCCGCGGGAGTGGCGCCGCCGGTCGACGCCCCCCGGCCGGCTGCGCCGCATCCTGCCGTCGGCCGCCTGAATGGCCCTCGTGGCGCTGGTCACCGCCGCTCCCGGAGCCTGCCGGGACGCCGCCCGCGGGCCGGTCGATCAGGGGTTCTCTAGGGGTTGGGCGGGTGTTGGGCGCTCAGTACCGTCCAGTCACGGTGGCGGGCGTGTGTCGGCGGGACTGTCCGGCGTGGCGGGCGCCTGAGCAGGCACGACGACCGGAATCAGGAACAGGTGTGGGTTTCGTGAGCCGAACGGCCGCGTCTGCACCCACCTGTGCACGAAGCCGGCCCGCCGGCGGTGGTGTGGTCAACGAATCGGCAGATTCCGATCGATAGCAAGCTCTGGGCGGGTGGGTCATGGCGGACGAAGACAAGCTCCTCGAACACCTGAAGTGGGTGACCTCCGAGCTCCGCCTGGCGCGTCGGCGCCTGACCGAGCTGGAGGACGAGGACGCCGAGCCGATCGCGATCGTCGGCATGGCCTGCCGTTTCCCCGGTGGCGTCGCCTCACCTGAAGACCTCTGGGACGTCGTCGCCGGCGGGGTGGACGCCACCGGCGCGTTCCCCGACGACCGGGGCTGGGACCTCGACCGGCTCTACGACCCCGACCCCGACCACCCCGGCACCACGTACAGCAACCGGGGTGGCTTCCTGCGCGACGCGGGTCTGTTCGACCCGACCCTGTTCGGGATCTCGCCGCGCGAGGCGCTGGCCATGGACCCGCAGCAGCGCCTCCTGCTCGAGGTGACCTGGGAGGTCTTTCGAGCGGGCCGGCATCGACGCCGCGTCGGTGCGGGGCAGGCCGTACCGGGGGTGTTCGTCGGCACCGCGGGGCAGGACTACACGTCCGTGCTGCGGCAACTGCCCGAGGGCACGGAGGGCTACGTCCTCACCGGCACCGCCGCGAGCGTCATGTCCGGCCGGCTGGCGTACTCCTTCGGGCTGGAGGGGCCGGCCGTCACCATCGACACCGCCTGCTCCTCGTCGCTGGTCGCCCTGCACCTCGCCGGTCAGGCCCTGCGCGACGGTGAGTGCTCCCTCGCCGTGGCCGGCGGCGTCACAGTGCTGGCCACGCCGGGCGCCTTCGTCGAGTTCTCCCGCCAGCGGGGGCTCGCCTCCGACGGGCGGTGCAAGGCGTTCTCCGCCGACGCCGACGGGACCGGCTGGTCCGAGGGCGTCGCCATGTTGCTCGTCGAGAAGCTCTCCGACGCCCGGCGCAACGGGCACCCCGTCCTGGCGGTGATCCGGGGCAGCGCCGTCAACCAGGACGGCGCCAGCAGCGGGCTGACCGCCCCCAACGGCCCCGCGCAGCAGCGGGTGATCCGGCAGGCGCTGGAGAACGCCCGGCTCAGTCCGTCCGACGTGGACGCCGTCGCTTACCTAAACCGAGAACCAACATCGGACCACCCGCAGGCCCGCGGCCGGCGCCGGACGGGGTCATCAAGATGTGATGGCGATGCGGCACGGCGTGCTGCCGCCCACCCCTGCACGTGGACCGGCCCTCACCGCACGTCGACTGTAAAAAAGGGCCGTGGCCTGCTCGACGAGCGACGCCCGTGGGCCGGCGGCGAGCACGTCCGCAGGGCGGGCGTGTGTCCTTCGGCAAAAAAAACACGAAACGCCCACCTAATCCTGGAGCAGTCGCCGACCCCCGACCCGGCCGGCGACCGCGCCACCCCGTCCCGCCGTCCCGCCGTCGTGCCCATGCTGCTCTCCGCCGCGCAGCCGGCCGCGCTCGCCGCGCAGGCGGACCGGCTGGCCCGTTGGCTCAGCGACGACGAGAAGCCGCGCCCGCTCGATGTCGCCTGGTCGTCGGTGGTGTCCCGCTCGACGCTCGACCGGCGTGCGGTGGTGCTCGCCGGGGACCGTGCGGGCCTGCTGACGGGCCTGGAGTCCCTGGCGGCGGGCGCGCCGTCGGGCACCGTGGTCACGGGCCAGGCCGGGGACCGCGGTCCGCTGGCGGTGCTCTTCTCCGGCCAGGGCGCGCAGCGCACCGGCATGGGCCGCGAGCTGTACGCCGAGTTCCCCGTCTTCGCCGCCGCCCTCGACGAGGCGTGCGGGCATCTCGACCGGGTGCTGCCGCGCCCGCTTCAGGGGGGGGGCTGGTTCGCGCCGGAGGGCTCCGCCGAGGCGGACCTTGCTGAACCAGACCGCGTTCCCCCAGGGCGGGCTTCTTTCGCCGTCGAGGTGGCGCTGTTCCGCCTCGTGGAGTCGTTCGGCGTGGTGCCGGACTTCGTGGGCGGGCACTCGATCGGTGAGATCGCCGCCGCGCACGTGGCCGGGGTGCTGTCCCTCCAGGACGCCTGCCTGCTGGTGGCGGCGCGGGGCCGGCTCATGCAGTCGCTGCCCGACGGCGGCGGCATGCTCGCCGTGGCCGCCGACGAGGCGGCCGTGACGGAGTCGATCGCCGGGCTGACCGACCGGGTCGGCGTCGCGGCCGTCAACGGCCCGACCTCCGTCGTGGTCTCCGGCGCCGTCGACGCCCTCGACGAGGTGGACCGCGTCTGGCGCGACCGGGGTGTGCGAACCCGCCGGTTGGCCGTCAGTCACGCGTTCCACAGCCCGCTGATGGAGCCGGTGCTGGAGCGCTTCCGCGGCATCGTCGAGCGGCTGGACCTCGCCGCCCCCACGCTGCCGATCGTGTCGAACCTGACCGGTGCGCTCGCCGACGCCGACGAGATCCGCACCGCCGACTACTGGGTACGGCACGTCCGCGAGGCGGTCCGCTACGCCGACGGGCTCGCCGCGCTGCGCGCCGCCGGGGTCGACACCTTCCTGGAGGTCGGCCCGCAGAGCGTACTGACCGCGATGACGCCCGACGTGCTGCCCGACGACGACGTGCTCGCCGTCGCAGCCCAGCGCCGGGACCGGCCCGAGGCGCAGGCGCTGCTGCACGCCCTCGCCGAGCTGCACGTGCACGGGTTGCCGGTGTCCTGGCGGGAGTGGTTCGCCGACACCGGCGCCGCCCGGGTCGACCTGCCCACGTACGCCTTCCAGCGGGAGCGGTTCTGGCCCGAGGTGCTGCCGTGGCGGGTCGGCGACGTGTCGGGCGCCGGCCTCGGCGTCGCGGGG
>NZ_KK037245.1:0-4534 GCF_000568915.1 Micromonospora sp. M42
CGCGTCGCCGCGAGGAAACGCGTCCAGGCGGCCGGCGCGAATCCGAGCGCGGAACCGTCGGCGTTCTTCGAGTCGCGCACGTGCAGCACGAGGGGCTCAGCGGCGACCTCGACGCAGTCATTGTTGTTGGCGCCGCTGTAGCTGCTCTTGAACCACACCAGTCCGGCGCGGTCCCCGGGCGAAGGCTTCGCGGTCATGTGTCTCCTAGCAGCTTTTCGATGAATTCCCTCGTCCTGGCGGGCCCGAGGGCCTGCGAGCGCAGGATGCCATACCGGACGCCCAGGACGTGGACCTCTTGCGGGTCCGAGATGATGCGGCTCGTCAACTGCGCTTCGGAGTAGCCGATCGTCTTGCCGTCCTCCAGTCGCAGCACCTGCAACTCACCGCCCAGACCGGCATGTTCCTCCGTTTCGGTCGGCATGACCTGGAGCTCCACGTTGGGCCGCTCGCTCACGGTGAGCAGGTGCTCCAACTGGCCGCGCAGAACTTCCCGTCCACCGATCGGCCGCCGCAGGGTGACCTCCTCCAGCACGAAGGACAGAGTGACCATCGGACGCCGGTCGAAGACCGCCTGCCGAGCCAGCCGCGCCTCTACCAGCCGCTCGAACCGCTCGCGCAGCAGTGCCGGTCGGGCCTGGGCGAACATCGCCGTGGCGTACTCCTTCGACTGGAGGAGACCGGGGATGTTGACCGCTCCGTAGATCAGTATCTCCAGCGACTCCCGCTCCAGCTTCGTCAGATGCCTCAGCTTCTTCGGATACCTGGCCTCGGCGACGTCCCGCTTGAACTCGGCGAGTTTGCCGCCCGCGTTCAGGATCTCGTCGGCCTTGTCGAGGAAATCGGGCTTCGGGATGCGCTTGCCGGCCTCGACCTTGTAGACCTGCGCCTCGCTGTATCCGATGGCGGCACCGAAAGCGGGCTGCGAGAACCCGGCGCTCTGGCGCCAGAGCTTGATCTGGCGGCCCACGGCCTCAAGAACGGCGGCCGAGTCCTCCTCGTCCTCGACCTCCTCGTCGGAATCCCAGTTCTGGTTCCCCGAGCCGTCGGACTCTCCACGTGCCACGGCGCTCCTCTCTCCCGCACAGGGCCGTACAAGCCCCGGGCCTCTCCCGCACAGTCACAGCCCGTACGGGCGTGATCACTGGAAAGCCTAAGCCGACCGGGCCACGCTGAGTGACGTGAATCACGAAATCACCCAGCAGCCAGAAGCAATGCACCATTTCTTCCGCGTGCAGCTGTCGAGCACGCGCCGGGGCGCGCGCCTGGCGCGCCTGTTGGCGGTCGAGCAACTGCGGGACTGGGGAGTGCGGTTGACGGCGCCCCGCCAGATCATCGCGGAGCTGGCCTCGAACGCGGTGCTGCACGGCCATGTGGACGGCCGGGACTTCGCGCTGCTCCTCCACCTGTCACCGGAGACGCTGCGGATCGAGCTGGTGGACACGCGGGGTGACAAGGACCTGGAGCCGACAGCCCCACCCTGGTACGCGGAGAGGGGCCGCGGTCTGCTCCTGGTAGCGGCCTTCGCGGACGACTGGGGCGTGGAATGGGGCCCCGCACCGAGGAAAACGGTATGGGCGGAGGTACGACTGCGAAGGCGCGATCAGCGGGGATAGCCGACGCGGAGCAAGTCGCCG
Organism: Micromonospora sp. M42; assembly: GCF_000568915.1. Lineage (NCBI taxonomy): Bacteria > Bacillati > Actinomycetota > Actinomycetes > Micromonosporales > Micromonosporaceae > Micromonospora > Micromonospora sp. M42. The sequence continues at coordinate 1,635 of NZ_KK037245.1, forward strand.
CGCGCCTCGCCGATTTCGGCGCCCCTCCGAAGCGCGGCGACGACCTCACGTGTCAAGGGCCCCAGCCCGTCCACGCGTTGCTCCCCACGCGTATCCCCCACCGGTTCACCCCACGGGCAACCGCGAGGGCAGCACGCACTTCGCGTCGGCGTACTGCTTCCGTGCCAGCTTCGTGACCAGGGACAACAACGTCTTCCGCGTCTCCTCCACGGACACCCGCAGATGCTGATTGAGGGTGACGCTCACGTGCAGACTCGACGCACCGGTCTTGTCCTTCTTCTCCGGAGTGCACGGAACAAGAATGATCGCTGTCTCCGAGTTCACCGTCGCCGCTATCCCGAGATCCGGGTGTGCGTCCTTGTCCGAATGCCCCAGATTCAGCACCACCCGCGGCTCGACCCGCTCCGGGGACAGACTCCCCAGACGCGTTGTCTCGGCGACAAGAAGACTCCGGCCCCCGCCATCCCTGACGACGCAACGGTCCACATAGCGCGAGATCTCGTCGACTTCGTATCCACTCTGAGAAAACCCGTACGTCCGAGAATTGGGCAGCACTCGGTTCAAGGTCCGCGCGACCCCGCCCCTGTCCGGCATGTTCGCGCACACGTCATGCGCCACGATTCGTCCTCGCGGCTCGTCCCGCCACCCGAAATACCACCCGGCGACGAGGCCCGCGACCATCACGAGAACAACGCCCGCCGCCAACGCGGCCACTCGCCCCCGGCGAGAACTTCCCTGGCCTTGACCGCTTGCCACCGCAGCATCCCCCGTCAGACGATGTCTCGTTTATCGGCATCCGCCTGTTCGATCACGTCGTAGGCGTCCATGAAACCCTTTCCCGCCGCGTCAGTGCCCCGATGGACGAGAGCGGCGTCGTCACCCACCGCTTGCCGCATCGATTCCTCGACGGTGCTCAGCACACGGGAGCGCCGACCGTCCGCCGCCTGGACCCGATCGTTCTCGGCTTTCACGTCGCCGTCCTCGTCCTCGCCAAGACCTCCGAGAATCGCCGTGAAGAGCGTCGACGTGGCCGTTCCCGCCGCTCCTCCCGCGATCACTCCACCTGGGCTGGTGAAACCGGACATCGCGATTCCGGTGGCGCTTCCGACCAAGGACCCGCCCCAGGTGCTCACGTGTCCCTTCCACGCGTCATCCCGCGCGTTGTCCGCGATCTTGTCCTTTGTCTGCTGGAAATATCTCGCTGCGGAAATGATCCCTTGAAAGCTGCCGCTGTCCGTCGCGATTTCCAGGACCGCCGCATCCGGGCCCCCTGCGAAATCGCCCTTCCCGGCAGCATGAAGCTTCATCAACTCGGCACTGTAGACCTGCTCAGCCACATTGAGCCGGTCGTAACCTTCCGGATTTCTGCCGACCGCGTGTATCCACCGCGACGCTTCGGCATGTCCTATGCTCACGCTCTTACCCTTCACGGGGTAGAGGAGCTCACTTTGTTCGTCGCCCTCCGAGAGGCCCAGGTGAAGCTCCGGCATGTACTCGGCCGAGATATTACCCAGGCTGTCCGAGAGGAAGGCGTGCTCTGTGAGGGGTCGCTCGTCCTCGGAAACGGAACTCACCAGCTTTCCGAAAAGCTCCGCCTGCGCCGCATTGTGCTTTAGGTCGTCGAACGTGGCCCTTTCCCCCGGCCGATGTCCCGTCGTCGCCGCCTCCAGCGCCAGGCCCAGCGCGTTGTGGCCCGTCACCTCGCCCTTGCCGCCCCTTCCGTCCTCGGGCCACTCGCGCTCCTCGAAGAGGTAGGTGAAGTTGGTTCCCTTCGTCCCGTCCTCCTTCTTGTGCTCGACCAGGAAGAACTCCGTCGCCGCGTCCGGGCTGTGGGACAGCGCCTTCAGGTAGCCCGTGAAGGGATCGTTCCCCCTGTCCTCGCCGAGGTGGTTCACGCGGCTCGACGTGTTCCACCCCTCGAACCCGGGCGAGCCCGCTCCGGCCATCACCCGCTCGTCCGCGTCGACCAGCTTCTTGCCGTACCGCACGAGGAACGCGTCGTCGAAGTCCCCGTACCGCATGAGGCTGCTCATGACGACGAAGCCCCTGGGGCCGCCGAAACCGCCCGCCGGGTCGGGGCCGGTCTGCCCCACGGGCTTGTCCACGATCCCGAGAAGGTCCTTCTTCCACTTCCGCATGGCCCCCGAGTCCGAGTTCGTGGCCGCGGCCACCGTCAGGCTCAGGTTCTTCTGCATCGCGTCCAAGTCGTCGGCCCGCTCGAAGAACCGCGGCCCTCCGTCCCTCCCGGGCCGCCTGTCCGCGTTGCTGAGCTTCTCCCAGAACTCCAGCGTGCCCTTCGCGCCCAGCTCCCCGACGACTTTCTCAGCGAAGGGGTACTCGTCGTAGTTCTGCGCGAACAGCTTTTTGAGCTCGTCGAATTCCTCCGGGCTCAGGTCCTCGGGGTCCCTCTCCGCCAGCGCGGTCGCCCGCTTCGCCGCCTTCGCGGCCTTCGCGTTGGCCTCGCGGCTGACCAGCTCCTCCTTGATCCGCACCATGCCCGGATGCCGCGAATCGGGCCCGTTGCCCTCGTTCAGGGAGAGGTAGTAGCGCCGTTTCAGAAGCGGGAGTTCGTGCTCCGCCCACGACGCGGTGTGCTGGATGCCGCCGAACTCGCCGCCGCCTATGCCGTAGGAGGCCAACTGGTTCTTGTAGTAGCTCGCCCGCTCCGCGAGCCATCGTTGATCCCGCTCGGCGGCGGTGACCACCCTGTGCAGCTTCTCCGGGTCGATCCCCGAGAAGCCCTCGCCCTCGTGCGCCACTCCGTCACCCCACCCGCCCCCACAGCACTCCGGAGTCAGCACGTTACCGAAACAGCACACGATGCACTAGCGATAACTCGCCTACCGGCGCGGCGTGTTGGCCCGCCAAAGACGGCCCCCGCGCCCGCTCACACCTGCCGT
>NZ_KK037246.1:0-4000 GCF_000568915.1 Micromonospora sp. M42
GCGGTGGCTCGCCGTCGACGAGGCCCCACGCGGCGTGGATGTGGCGTGGTCGTCGGTGGCGTCGCGGTCGGCGTTGGAGCACCGGGCGGTGGTGTCCGGGGCGAGCCGGGACGAGCTGCTGGCGGGTCTCGCGGCAGTGGCGGCCGGCGAGCCGTCGGGGGCCGTCGTGACCGGTTCTGCCGCCGGGCGCGGCCAGTTGGCGCTGTTGTTCTCGGGTCAGGGTGCGCAGCGTGCGGGGATGGGTCGGGAGTTGTCGGCCCTGTTCCCGGTGTTCGCCGCCGCGTTGGACGACGTGTGTGGGCACCTGGATCCGTTGTTGCCGCGTCCGCTGCGGGAGGTGCTGTTCGCTGAGGCGGGTAGTGCTGAGGCGGAGTTGCTGGATCAGACGGTGTTCACGCAGGCCGGGTTGTTCGCGGTCGAGGTGGCGCTGTTCCGCCTGGTGGAGTCGTTCGGGATCGTGCCCGATGTGGTGGCTGGTCATTCGATCGGTGAGGTGACGGCGGCGCATGTGGCCGGGGTGTTGTCCCTGGCGGACGCGTGTCAGTTGGTGGCGGCGCGGGGTCGGTTGATGCAGGCGCTGCCGGCCGGTGGCGGGATGCTCGCCGTGGCCGCCGACGAGGCTGCGGTGGCGGAGTCTCTCGCGGGGCTGACCGGCAGGGTTGGTATCGCGGCGGTTAACGGGCCTGCCGCTGTGGTGGTGTCGGGTGCCGTTGACGCGTTGGATGAGGTGGAGCGGGTTTGGCGGGATCGGGGGGTGCGTACCCGTCGGCTCGCGGTGAGCCATGCGTTCCACAGTCCGTTGATGGAGCCGATGCTCGCCGATTTCCGGGCCGTTCTCGACGGGTTGGAGTTCGCCGCGCCGTTGTTGCCGGTCGTGTCCAACGTGACCGGGGCCCTGGCCGACGCAGGCGAGGTCTGCATGCCGGAGTATTGGGTGCGGCATGTGCGGGAGGCGGTGCGGTTCGCCGATGGGATCGCCGCTGTGCGGGCTGCCGGTGTGGACACGTTCCTGGAGGTCGGGCCGCAGAGCGTCCTGACCGCGATGACCGGCGACGTGCTGCCTGATGACGAGGCCGTGCTGGCGGTGGCTGTGCAGCGCCGGGACCGTCCGGAGGCGCAGGCGTTGCTGCACGCCCTGGCCGAGTTGCACGTGCACGGCGTGCCGGTGACCTGGGCGCAGTGGTTCGCCGAGACCGGCGCGCGGCGGGTGGACCTGCCCACGTACGCCTTCCAGCGGGAGCGGTACTGGCCCGAGCCGGCGAACCGGCCGCGGCAGACGGCGACCGACGGCGGCGACGCCGACTTCTGGAAGGCCGTCGAACGCGGCGACCTGAGCGCCCTCGCCGCCCAGTTCGGCGACGACGGCGCCGCCCTGGACGCCCTCACCCCGGCGCTGCCGGTCCTGTCGACCTGGCACCGGGCGCGCACGCAGCGGGCCGTCCTGGACGCATGGTCGTACCGCGTCGGATGGAAGCGCGCCGACATCACCGCCGGCCCGGGCGGCCCGGGCTTGGCTGCTCGTGACGGCGCAGGACGACCCTGGCGGACGGGCACCCGGGGCGGTAGCTGGTCACCAAGGCCCTCGCCCGAGGTCGGCCCCCGACGTTGGTCCGGCCTCACCGTCGACCCGGGCCGGCACCGACCGGCGCGGGGCCTCGCCCGGCGGGCTGGTCGACGCGCTGGCCGATCCTCACCAGGTTCTCCTAACGGGCGCGCACGCAGCGGGCCGTCCTGGACGCACCGGGCGTACCGCGTCGGATGGAAGCGCGCCGACATCACCGCCGGCCCGGCGCGGCCCGGCGCTTGGCTGCTCGTGACGGCGCAGGACGACCTGGCGGACGGCACCCGGGCGGAGGCGGTCACCAAGGCCCTCGCCGAGGTCGGCGCCGACGTGGTCCGGCTCACCGTCGACCCGGCCGGCACCGACCGGGCGGGCCTCGCCCGGCGGCTGGGCGACGCGCTGGCCGACGGTCCCGTCACCGGCGTGCTCTCCCTGCTCGGCCTCCGCGACCAGCCGCACCCCGCCCACCCGGCCGTGCCGGTCGGGACGGCCGCCACGCTGCTGCTGCTCCAGGCGCTGCACGACACCGGGGCGACGACCCGGCTGTGGTGCCTGACGCAGGGCGCGGTCAGCACCGGCGACGGGGACACCGTGCACGCTGTCATCCAGAGCGGGCTCTGGGGCCTGGGGCTCGTGGCGGGCCTGGAACACCCCCACCTGTGGGGCGGGCTGGTGGATCTGCCCGAGCAGGCCGACGCGACGGCCTGGGACCGGCTGGCGCGGGTGGTGACCGGCGCCGGCGACGAGGACCAGCTTGCCGTACGCCCCTCCGGGGTGTTCGTCCGTCGCCTGGTCCGCTCGGCGCCCGCCGCCCCCGACACGGCGCAGCGGTGGCGGCCGTCCGGCACCGTGCTCGTCACCGGCGGCACGGGCGCGCTGGGCGCGCACGTGGCCCGCTGGGCGGCGGCCAACGGGGCGGAGCACGTCGTGCTGACCAGCCGCCGCGGCGGGGACGCCCCGGGGGCCGTGGAGCTGCGCGAGGAGCTGATCGCCCAGAGCGTACGAGCGTCGGTCGTCGCCTGCGACGTCGCCGAGCGCGACCAGGTGGCGGCGCTGCTGGCCCGCCTCGACGAGGATCCGGCGCCGCTGACGGCCGTGGTGCACGCGGCGGGCGCCGGCGAGTCCGGGCTGATCGCCGACACCGACCTGGCCGCGTTCGCGGGCGTGCTCGACGGCAAGGTGGCCGGCGCGCTGCACCTGGACGCCCTGCTCGGCGACCGGCCGCTGGACGCGTTCGTGCTCTTCTCCTCCATCGCCGGGGTGTGGGGCAGCGGCGGGCAGTCCGCGTACGCCGCCGGCAACGCCTTCCTGGACGCGCTCGCCGAGCAGCGGCGCGGCCGGGGCCTGGCGGCGACGTCCGTGGCCTGGGGACCGTGGGCCGACGGCGGCATGGCCACCGGCGAAGCCCAGCAGATGCTGGCCCGGCGCGGCCTGACCGCCATGGCGCCGGCCGACGCCGTGCACGCCATGCGGTACGCCGCCGGCCTGCCCAGGGCGGCGCTGACCGTGGTGGACGTCGACTGGGCGGTCTTCGCCCCGGCGTACGCCTCGGCCCGCCCCCGGCCGCTGCTCGACGACATCGCCGAGGCCCGGGAGGCGCTGCACGCCCACGCCGTGGAGCAGCAGCCCGGCGGCGCCGCCGACGCCCTGCGGGAGCACCTGCTCACCCTGCCCCGCCCCGAGCGGGTCCGGCACCTGGTCGACCTGGTCCGCACCCACGCCTCGGCCGTGCTCGGCCACGCGGGAACGGACCGGGTCAAGCCGCAGCGGGCGTTCAAGGAGCTCGGATTCGACTCGCTGACGGCGGTCGAGCTGCGCAACCGACTGACCGGCGTCACCGGCCTGTCGCTGCCCGCGACCCTCGTCTTCGACTACCCGAACCCGGCCGTGCTCGCCGAGAACCTGCTCGACGGTCTGCTGCCCGAGGCGGCGCAGGCGGACGACGGCGACCCGGCGGAGGCGGCCGTCCGGCAGACGCTCGCGGCGATCCCGCTGGCCCGCCTCCGTGAGGCCGGGCTGCTGGACCTGCTGCTCAACCTCGCCGACACCGACGGCGACGACGGTGACGAGTCCACCGACGAGGACCTGGACCTCGACGACCTCGACACCGACGCCCTCGTCAGGCTGGCGCTTGACGGAACCGATTCCTGACCGTTGTCCCCAGTACGGAGCTCATGATGTCTACGTCCGCAGACAAGGTCGTCGAGGCGCTTCGCGCGTCGCTCAAGGAGACGGGCCGCCTCCGTCAGCTCAACCAGCAGCTGACCGCCGCCGCCAGGGAGCCGATCGCCATCGTCGCGATGTCCTGCCGCTATCCGGGTGGCGTCGCCAGCCCCGAGCAGCTCTGGGACCTGGTGGCCTCCGGCGGCGACGCGATCGGCGGCTTCCCGACGGACCGGGGCTGGGACCTGGACAACCTGTACGACCCGGACGCCGACC